>NZ_OZ409837.1:0-5932969 GCF_979258105.1 Pseudomonas sp. AC252
GCAAAACAAAACCCCAACTGCTTTCGCAATTGGGGTTTCGGAATTTAATCTTGACGATGACCTACTCTCACATGGGGAAACCCCACACTACCATCGGCGATGCATCGTTTCACTGCTGAGTTCGGGATGGGATCAGGTGGTTCCAACGCTCTATGGTCGTCAAGAAATTCGGGTACTGACTCGTGACCAGATGGCCTCGTTTCAGCAAATTGGGTATGTGACAGCTAGGTGTTTGTGCGTTTCGAACTTTCGGTTCGTTTCGTCTTCACACACCGCAATCTGGCGCCTTCTCAGGTCAGCAAATTGCTTGGGTGTTATATGGTCAAGCCTCACGGGCAATTAGTATTGGTTAGCTCAACGCCTCACAGCGCTTACACACCCAACCTATCAACGTCGTAGTCTTCGACGGCCCTTCAGGGAACTCAAGGTTCCAGTGAGATCTCATCTTGAGGCAAGTTTCCCGCTTAGATGCTTTCAGCGGTTATCTTTCCCGAACATAGCTACCCGGCAATGCCACTGGCGTGACAACCGGAACACCAGAGGTTCGTCCACTCCGGTCCTCTCGTACTAGGAGCAGCCCCTCTCAAATCTCAAACGTCCACGGCAGATAGGGACCGAACTGTCTCACGACGTTCTAAACCCAGCTCGCGTACCACTTTAAATGGCGAACAGCCATACCCTTGGGACCGGCTTCAGCCCCAGGATGTGATGAGCCGACATCGAGGTGCCAAACACCGCCGTCGATATGAACTCTTGGGCGGTATCAGCCTGTTATCCCCGGAGTACCTTTTATCCGTTGAGCGATGGCCCTTCCATACAGAACCACCGGATCACTAAGACCTACTTTCGTACCTGCTCGACGTGTCTGTCTCGCAGTCAAGCGCGCTTTTGCCTTTATACTCTACGACCGATTTCCGACCGGTCTGAGCGCACCTTCGTACTCCTCCGTTACTCTTTAGGAGGAGACCGCCCCAGTCAAACTACCCACCATACACTGTCCTCGACCCGGATAACGGACCTGAGTTAGAACCTCAAAGTTGCCAGGGTGGTATTTCAAGGATGGCTCCACGCGAACTGGCGTCCACGCTTCAAAGCCTCCCACCTATCCTACACAAGCAAATTCAAAGTCCAGTGCAAAGCTATAGTAAAGGTTCACGGGGTCTTTCCGTCTAGCCGCGGATACACTGCATCTTCACAGCGATTTCAATTTCACTGAGTCTCGGGTGGAGACAGCGCCGCCATCGTTACGCCATTCGTGCAGGTCGGAACTTACCCGACAAGGAATTTCGCTACCTTAGGACCGTTATAGTTACGGCCGCCGTTTACCGGGGCTTCGATCAAGAGCTTCGCGTTAGCTAACCCCATCAATTAACCTTCCGGCACCGGGCAGGCGTCACACCCTATACGTCCACTTTCGTGTTTGCAGAGTGCTGTGTTTTTAATAAACAGTCGCAGCGGCCTGGTATCTTCGACCGGCATGAGCTTACGGAGCAAGTCCTTCACCCTCACCGGCGCACCTTCTCCCGAAGTTACGGTGCCATTTTGCCTAGTTCCTTCACCCGAGTTCTCTCAAGCGCCTTGGTATTCTCTACCCAACCACCTGTGTCGGTTTGGGGTACGGTTCCTGGTTACCTGAAGCTTAGAAGCTTTTCTTGGAAGCATGGCATCAACCACTTCGTCACCCAAAGGGTAACTCGTCATCAGCTCTCGGCCTTAAGATCCCGGATTTACCTAAGATCTCAGCCTACCACCTTAAACTTGGACAACCAACGCCAAGCTGGCCTAGCCTTCTCCGTCCCTCCATCGCAATAACCAGAAGTACAGGAATATTAACCTGTTTTCCATCGACTACGCTTTTCAGCCTCGCCTTAGGGACCGACTAACCCTGCGTCGATTAACGTTGCGCAGGAAACCTTGGTCTTTCGGCGTGGGTGTTTTTCACACCCATTGTCGTTACTCATGTCAGCATTCGCACTTCTGATACCTCCAGCAAGCTTCTCAACTCACCTTCACAGGCTTACAGAACGCTCCTCTACCGCATCATCCGAAGATGATACCCGTAGCTTCGGTGTATGGTTTGAGCCCCGTTACATCTTCCGCGCAGGCCGACTCGACTAGTGAGCTATTACGCTTTCTTTAAAGGGTGGCTGCTTCTAAGCCAACCTCCTAGCTGTCTAAGCCTTCCCACATCGTTTCCCACTTAACCATAACTTTGGGACCTTAGCTGACGGTCTGGGTTGTTTCCCTTTTCACGACGGACGTTAGCACCCGCCGTGTGTCTCCCATGCTCGGCACTTGTAGGTATTCGGAGTTTGCATCGGTTTGGTAAGTCGGGATGACCCCCTAGCCGAAACAGTGCTCTACCCCCTACAGTGATACATGAGGCGCTACCTAAATAGCTTTCGAGGAGAACCAGCTATCTCCGAGCTTGATTAGCCTTTCACTCCGATCCACAGGTCATCCGCTAACTTTTCAACGGTAGTCGGTTCGGTCCTCCAGTCAGTGTTACCTAACCTTCAACCTGCCCATGGATAGATCGCCCGGTTTCGGGTCTATTCCCAGCGACTAGACGCCCTATTAAGACTCGCTTTCGCTACGCCTCCCCTATTCGGTTAAGCTCGCCACTGAAAATAAGTCGCTGACCCATTATACAAAAGGTACGCAGTCACAGAACAAAGTCTGCTCCCACTGCTTGTACGCATACGGTTTCAGGATCTATTTCACTCCCCTCTCCGGGGTTCTTTTCGCCTTTCCCTCACGGTACTAGTTCACTATCGGTCAGTCAGTAGTATTTAGCCTTGGAGGATGGTCCCCCCATATTCAGACAAAGTTTCTCGTGCTCCGTCCTACTCGATTTCATGACTAAGAGATTTTCGCGTACAGGGCTATCACCCACTATGGCCGCACTTTCCAGAGCGTTCCGCTAATCTCAAAGCCACTTAAGGGCTAGTCCCCGTTCGCTCGCCACTACTAAGGGAATCTCGGTTGATTTCTTTTCCTCAGGGTACTTAGATGTTTCAGTTCCCCTGGTTCGCCTCTTGCACCTATGTATTCAGTACAAGATAACCATCTTATGATGGCTGGGTTCCCCCATTCAGACATCTCCGGATCAAAGTCTGTTTGCCGACTCCCCGAAGCTTTTCGCAGGCTACCACGTCTTTCATCGCCTCTGACTGCCAAGGCATCCACCGTATGCGCTTCTTCACTTGACCATATAACCCCAAGCAATCTGGTTATACTGTGAAGACGACATTCGCCGAAAATTCGAATTTCTCAACTAAGAGAACTCACAAATTTTACCTTAGCCTGATCCGTTACCAGTGAAAGTAACGTTCAGTCTATCTTTCTATCACATACCCAAATTTTTAAAGAACGATCTAGTCAAAGACTAGAAATCAACATTCATCACCGAACCGGTGGAATGCTCATTTCTAAGCTTTCAAACTTCAGAAGCAGTAGTGGTGGAGCCAAGCGGGATCGAACCGCTGACCTCCTGCGTGCAAGGCAGGCGCTCTCCCAGCTGAGCTATGGCCCCGTATTTCTACAGGCGTTTCCCACACAAAATTGGTGGGTCTGGGCAGATTCGAACTGCCGACCTCACCCTTATCAGGGGTGCGCTCTAACCAACTGAGCTACAGACCCAATTTCGGTCTGCTTCTATCGTCTTCTTCAATGAATCAAGCAATTCGTGTGGGAGCTCATGCAGCAGCTGATGTCGTCGATTAAGGAGGTGATCCAGCCGCAGGTTCCCCTACGGCTACCTTGTTACGACTTCACCCCAGTCATGAATCACACCGTGGTAACCGTCCTCCCGAAGGTTAGACTAGCTACTTCTGGTGCAACCCACTCCCATGGTGTGACGGGCGGTGTGTACAAGGCCCGGGAACGTATTCACCGCGACATTCTGATTCGCGATTACTAGCGATTCCGACTTCACGCAGTCGAGTTGCAGACTGCGATCCGGACTACGATCGGTTTTATGGGATTAGCTCCACCTCGCGGCTTGGCAACCCTTTGTACCGACCATTGTAGCACGTGTGTAGCCCAGGCCGTAAGGGCCATGATGACTTGACGTCATCCCCACCTTCCTCCGGTTTGTCACCGGCAGTCTCCTTAGAGTGCCCACCATTACGTGCTGGTAACTAAGGACAAGGGTTGCGCTCGTTACGGGACTTAACCCAACATCTCACGACACGAGCTGACGACAGCCATGCAGCACCTGTCTCAATGTTCCCGAAGGCACCAATCCATCTCTGGAAAGTTCATTGGATGTCAAGGCCTGGTAAGGTTCTTCGCGTTGCTTCGAATTAAACCACATGCTCCACCGCTTGTGCGGGCCCCCGTCAATTCATTTGAGTTTTAACCTTGCGGCCGTACTCCCCAGGCGGTCAACTTAATGCGTTAGCTGCGCCACTAAGAGCTCAAGGCTCCCAACGGCTAGTTGACATCGTTTACGGCGTGGACTACCAGGGTATCTAATCCTGTTTGCTCCCCACGCTTTCGCACCTCAGTGTCAGTATCAGTCCAGGTGGTCGCCTTCGCCACTGGTGTTCCTTCCTATATCTACGCATTTCACCGCTACACAGGAAATTCCACCACCCTCTACCATACTCTAGCTTGCCAGTTTTGGATGCAGTTCCCAGGTTGAGCCCGGGGATTTCACATCCAACTTAACAAACCACCTACGCGCGCTTTACGCCCAGTAATTCCGATTAACGCTTGCACCCTCTGTATTACCGCGGCTGCTGGCACAGAGTTAGCCGGTGCTTATTCTGTCGGTAACGTCAAAATTGCAGAGTATTAATCTACAACCCTTCCTCCCAACTTAAAGTGCTTTACAATCCGAAGACCTTCTTCACACACGCGGCATGGCTGGATCAGGCTTTCGCCCATTGTCCAATATTCCCCACTGCTGCCTCCCGTAGGAGTCTGGACCGTGTCTCAGTTCCAGTGTGACTGATCATCCTCTCAGACCAGTTACGGATCGTCGCCTTGGTGAGCCATTACCTCACCAACTAGCTAATCCGACCTAGGCTCATCTGATAGCGCAAGGCCCGAAGGTCCCCTGCTTTCTCCCGTAGGACGTATGCGGTATTAGCGTTCCTTTCGAAACGTTGTCCCCCACTACCAGGCAGATTCCTAGGCATTACTCACCCGTCCGCCGCTGAATCCAGGAGCAAGCTCCTTTCATCCGCTCGACTTGCATGTGTTAGGCCTGCCGCCAGCGTTCAATCTGAGCCATGATCAAACTCTTCAGTTCAAACATCTTTGGGTTTTTAAGAAACCCTAAACTTAGCTCAGCAATCGTTGGTTACATCTTTGATTTCTCGCGGAGTAACTTGTGATGCTGATAATCTTGTTGACTATCAGTCTGACTGCACAAGCACCCACACGAATTGCTTGATTCAGTTGTTAAAGAGCGGTTGGTTAAGATCTTTCGTCTCAACCGAGGCGCGCATTCTACAGCAGCCTCATTTGCTGTCAAGTGATTATTTTCAGAAGTTTTCGAAGAATTCTTCAACAACTTCAACCACTTCAACCACTTGCGCTTCCGATCTCTCGTCAGCGGGAGGCGAATTCTACAGCGTTAATCGCTGCTGTCAACACCTCTTTTTCTCCGCTTTCGACCGAGAAGATCGAACCGTTAAAAGAGCTACACATCACTGCTCTTTCAACTCCTTCCAGGCTTCGATGATCTGAAGCAAGCCGCTGTCGAAAACTGCGTAACTCTTTGAATCTCAAGGAGTTTTCCGTTTCGACCGCGCCGGAAGTGGGGCGAATTATAGGCCCTTGGAATCTGCCGTCAACCGTTAATTTCGCTTTTCTTCCAAAAGAGTAAAAAGCGCCTCTATATATAGACGCAGCCCACTCCGATGCGCAGTATATTGCCCATCCCCACAACAATACTGTTTTTGCCTTGGATGCTGCCACGCAATGAATGACCAACCCCGCTCTCTCGCCTCGACATTGTTTCCGGTGGGCCTGCTCATGATCGCCATGGCATCCATCCAGTCAGGTGCTTCTCTGGCCAAAAGCATGTTCCCGATTATCGGCGCACAAGGAACCACCACGCTGCGCCTGATCTTCGCCAGCGTGATCATGCTGCTGATACTGCGCCCATGGCGTGCAAAGCTGACCGCCAAGTCCCTTCGTACCGTGATCGTCTACGGAATGGCACTGGGCGGAATGAACTTCCTCTTCTATATGTCCTTACGGACGGTGCCGCTGGGCATCGCCGTTGCGCTGGAATTCACCGGCCCGCTGGCTGTAGCTATATATGCCTCACGTCGCGCCATCGATTTTGTCTGGATCGCTCTCGCCGCGGCCGGCTTGCTTCTATTGATACCTACTGGAGCAACAACTGCTGGCATTGACTTGGTCGGTGCGGGCTATGCGTTGGGAGCCGGGGTCTGCTGGGCGTTATACATTTTGTTTGGGCAGAAGGCTGGCGCCGACAATGGCGTAACGACGGCTGCGCTGGGCGTGATGATCGCCGCGCTGTTCGTGGCGCCGATCGGAATCGTTCATGCCGGCGCTGCGCTGCTTACACCATCACTGATTCCGATTGCTATCGGAGTCGCCATTCTATCCACCGCCCTGCCCTACACCCTGGAAATGGTCGCCCTCACTCGAATGCCAGCACGCACCTTCGGCACGCTCATGAGTATCGAACCGGCATTCGGCGCGCTGTCAGGCCTGCTCTTTCTCCAGGAATACCTTTCATTGTCACAATGGCTGGCCATCCTGTGCATTATCCTGGCTTCCGTGGGCGCAACGATGACCATGGGTAACGGAGCAAAGCCCGCGGTAGCGGCCGACTGAGGCGTAATCAAACTGACTCTGGTAATTGGCGCTCATTTAGGCCATGTTTAGCTTCGTAACCCATCGCCAGGCATGGATTTTTTCGCAAAGGACGGCACAACGCTGCAAACGCGAGCGAATACAGGCAGACCCGAGCACCAGACTCGTGGCCGCTATTAAGGATGGTAATGAAACGAATTTTGCTATTGATCGCCCTTCTGGCGATCGCGAGTTGCGCAGCGACCTCGGAAACCCAGGTCAAACGCGGCAAGAAGGGGCTGCATATCAACTGTTCCGGACTTTCATCCTCATGGGACAAGTGTTACACCAGCGCCGCCAACTCCTGCGCCCCCAAGGGCTACAAGGTGATCGCCAAATCCGGGGATGCGGTAGAGGAACCTGGTGACTATCCGTTCGGCTTGAACCCCGCCGGTTATACCAGCCGCAGCATGATCGTCATCTGCAAATAACTACTCGGCTCGTGGCAAAGCGAGCTGACGTGTAATTTCCTCGTGACTCGAGCGCAACACCGTACGCTGCACGTCCGGTGTTGCCAGCATACGCGCGACCACCAACGCACCCACGCATTGCGAAAGTACCGACCAGGCCAGACTTTCGCTTTCCAGTATCTGCGCCCAGCTTTGCTGAAGACGACAGATCCACTCTTCAGCCTGCTCACGCACCTGCACATCGGCACGGGCAATCTCCGCGCCCAATGTCGGCAGCGCGCAACCGACCTCGGGTTGTTCGACGTGGGCCATGCTCAGGTAATGCTTCAGACAACGCTCCAGTCGCTGCCGATCCGCACCGCCCTGCCCGCCAAGACGCTCAAGACTCTCGCTCAACTCCCGCTCGACGATGGCTGCGAACAAGGCATCCTTGGATGAAAAGTGGCTGTAGAACGCCGCGCCACTCAAACCGATGGCTTTCATCAGGCCATCCACGCCCACTGTGGAAAACCCCGATTTTTTCGCCGACAGCGCGCTGCTTTGCAGCAACCGTTCGCGGGTTTCCGATTTGTGTCCGGCCGAATAACGCATGTCATCTCCTGAAATAGCTCGCCTTGACGCTGCCCGAATCCTAGCATAACGTTCGTTAACTAAACGATCGTTAACCCAAAGGGATTCACCCATGAATAACAAGAAGGTCGTATTGGTTGTCGGGGCCGGGGATGCCACGGGCGGAGCGATTGCCAAGCGTTTTGCCAGTGAAGGTTTCATTGCCTGCGTGACCCGGCGCAGCGCCGAAAAACTTCAGCCACTGGTTGACGCAATCATCGCTGAGGGCGGTGAGGCTCATGGTTTCGCCTGCGATGCACGTAAGGAAGAAGACGTCATCGCGCTGATTGAAGACATCGAAACCCGAGTCGGCCCGATTGAGGCCTTTGTCTTCAACATCGGTGCCAACGTGCCCTGCAGCATTCTCGAAGAAACCGCACGCAAATATTTCAAGATCTGGGAGATGGCCTGCTTCTCCGGCTTTCTCAATGCCCGTGAAGTGGCCAAGCGCATGGTGACCCGGCAGCGCGGCACGATTCTGTTCACCGGTGCCACTGCCGGATTGCGCGGTGCTTCAGGGTTCGCCGCTTTCGCTGGAGCCAAACATGGCATTCGCGCATTGGCACAAAGCATGGCGAGAGAGTTGGGGCCGATGAACATTCATGTCGCCCACATTGTGGTTGATGGTGCGATCGACACCGATTTCATCCGTAACAGCTTTCCTGAGAAATACGCGACCAAGGATCAGGACGGCATTCTCAAGCCAGAGCACATTGCCGAAAACTACTGGTATCTGCACAGTCAGCCTCGGGATGCCTGGACCTTCGAGCTGGACCTGCGCCCATGGAATGAACGCTGGTAAGCCCTCTCCCGGATTACAACAACAAGAGCGCAACTTGATCATGACGAAAACCGTGGAATTCTATTTCGACCTTGGCAGCCCCGCCACCTATCTGGCGTACACCCAACTGCCGAAGATTTGCGCTGATACCCAAAGCGAATTGACCTACATTCCAATGCTGTTGGGAGGGGTGTTCAAAGCCACTGGCAACGCTTCGCCAGCAATGATTCCGGCCAAGGGTCGCTACATGTTTCTGGACCTGGATCGCTTCGCCAAACGCTATGGCGTCCAGCTCAGACTCAATCCGCACTTTCCGATCAATACGCTGACATTGATGCGTGCCGTCACCGGCATCCAACTACATCAGCCGCAACGCTTCGCCGAGTTCGTCGATTGCCTGTTCAGGGCCCTTTGGGTGGAAGGCCGCAACCTCAATGACCCGCAGACCATCGCCGCCGTGCTGACTGAAAACGGCTTCGATCCTCAAGAGATCATGACGCTGTGCAACGATGAATCGGTCAAAGCCACTCTCAAGGAAAACACCGAAGCCGCCATCAAGCGCGGCGTTTTCGGTGCTCCCAGCATGTTCATCGGCGATCAGTTGTACTTCGGTCAGGATCGACTCGACTTCGTAGAAGAGGCGTTGCGCCAGGATTGAAGCCGAGCCCCAAGGCACCGCGAGCGGCGCCTTGGGTAAATCGATCAAACGGCCACAGTACGCTCGTTCAGCCAGCTCAGCGCCGCACCGTCCAGCAATGGGCTCAGACGCTCGCGCACTTCGCGATGGTAGTCGTTCAGCCACTGCTTTTCTTCTTGGGTCAGCAGGTCGGCAATCAGGCAGCGGGTATCAATCGGGCACAGCGTCAGGGTTTCGAACTCGAGGAAGTCGCCGAATTCGCTGCTGCCGGCCTCGCGGTTCATCGCCAGGTTCTCGATGCGCACGCCCCAGCGGCCCGGGCGATAAGTGCCGGGTTCGATCGAGGTAATCATCCCCGGCTGCATCGCCGTCTGCGGTGCCGGTGCCGCTTGATAAGCGATCACTTGCGGACCTTCGTGAACATTGAGGAAATAGCCCACGCCATGACCGGTGCCGTGACCGTAGTCGACGTTGTCAGCCCAGATCGGCGCACGGGCGATGGCGTCGAGCAGAGGTGACAGAATGCCTTTCGGGAATCGTGCCCGCGACAGCGCAATCACGCCTTTCAACACGCGCGTGCAATCCTGTTTCTGCTCTTGCGTCGGCGTGCCCACCGGGACCATGCGGGTGATGTCTGTGGTCCCGCCGAGGTACTGGCCGCCGGAATCGATGAGCAACAGACCATCACCCTCGATCACAGCATGCTCTTCTTCAGTAGCGTGATAGTGCGGCATCGCGCCGTTGGCGTTGAACGCAGCAATCGTGTTGAAGCTCAGCGAAACATAATCGGGACGACGTTCGCGGGCAGCGGTGAGTTTTTCGTCAATGGTCAGCTCGGTGATGCGCTCGCGCCCCCACGCCGATTCCAGCCAGGTGAAGAATTCGCACAACGCCGCGCCATCCTGCTCCATGGCTTTACGGATGTGCTGAGCGTCGGCTTCGCTTTTCTGCGATTTGGCCAACGTAGTCGGGTTGAGACCCTCGACCAGTTTCACGCCACTGTCCAAGTTGTCCAGCAACCCCGTGGTCACTCGCGCCGGATCGACCAGCAGGCTCGCGTCACTCGGCACAGCACGCAATGCATCGGCCACTTCGCGGTAGTCACGCAGCGTCACGCCATCCTGCTCAAGCACCGCGCGCAGATCGGCATCGACCTTGCTCAGCGCCACGAACAGCGTGGCCTGTTGCTGATTGATCAAGGCGAACGAAACAAACACCGGATTGAACGAAACATCACCGCCACGCAGGTTGAACAGCCAAGCGATGTCGTCGAGGGTGGCGATGAAATGCCAATCGGCGCCACGCTCTTGCAAGGTTTCGCGCAATTTCGCCAGTTTCTCGCCACGGCTGACGGTCGCTTGTGGCGGCAGATGCTGATAGATCGGCGCGTTCGGCAGGCTCGGGCGATCACGCCAGACTTCCTGCAACAGGTCGGTATCGGTGCGCAGGCGAGCACCGCGTGCCTCAAGCTTGCTGCTCAGTGTGCGCGCCGAAGCCACCGCCATTACTGCACCATCCACTGCAACCACGCCGCCCTCGGGTGTTTGCTCCGCCAGCCAGTCCAGCGGGCTCGGCTGCCCCGGTTGCAGCTTGACCAGTTCGATGCCGCTGCCGTTGAGCTCTTTCGTCGCCTGTTCCCAGTAACGACTGTCGGCCCACACACCGGCGAAATCAGCGGTGACGATCAGCGTACCGACCGAGCCGTGGAAACCCGACAGCCATTGCCGGCCCTGCCAGTAACCCGGCAAATATTCCGACAGATGCGGGTCGGCGGACGGCACCAGCAGCGCATGGATGCCTTCGCGGCGCATCAGTTCACGGGTATGCGCCAGGCGCTGAGGCACCGATCCTTCGGTCAAGCTGTGGGAACTCATCATGTCTCCTGCTAATCGCGTCATCGTTATTGTTCGTAGCCGATAATTTTCAGCTGTTTAGAGGCCTGTTGCCCAAAATGCCGGGGCACTGGTGCAGGCGGTCCTGATCAGTTCGACGGCCTTGTCGACATCCTCCACGGTAGTAAACCGGCCGAGGCTCAAGCGAATGGTGCGCCCCGCGAGCCGCGCATCGTGCCCGAGCGCGAGCAGCACGTGGGACGGCGCATTACTTGCGGAATTACACGCCGACGTCGCGGAAAACGCGATCGAATGGCTCAAAGCAGCGCTGTTGAACTCGCCTTCGCTGAAGGTCAGGCTCAGGGTGTGCGGAATACGTTGCGAGGCACTGCCATTGAGGCGCACGCCCGGCAGACTCATCAGTTGTTCGAGCAAGCGTTCGCGCAAAGCGACAATAGAGTTTTTTTCTTCATCGAATGCGTCGGCGGCCAAAGCGAAAGCAGCGCCCATCCCGGCAATCTGATGAGTCGCCAGGGTTCCGGAGCGCAGGCCACCTTCATGACCGCCACCATGGATTTGCGCCTGCAGGCGTTGCTGCGCGAGCGGGCCCACATACAAGGCGCCGATGCCCTTGGGGCCGTAGAGTTTGTGTGCGGAAAACGACATCAGATCCACCGGCCAGCGGCTCAGGTCGATCGCGACTTTGCCCGCGCCTTGCGCCGCATCAACATGAAACAACGCCTGCCGACTGCGCACCACCTCACCAATCGCCTCGACATCGTTGACCGTGCCCAACTCGTTGTTGACCAGCATTAGCGACACCAGAAAGGTGTCATCACGCATCGCTTCGCGGACCGCTTGCGGCGTGATCAGGCCTTCTGCGTCCGGCACCAGATAGGTCACGGCAATGCCTGAATCCTGCAATTGCCGGGCGGTGTCGAGGATCGCCTTGTGTTCGATCTGGCTGGTAATGATGTGGCCGCCCGAGATGCCACGAGCCTGGGCGACGCCTTTGAGCGCGAGGTTGTTGGATTCGGTGGCACCGGAGGTCCAGACAATCTGCTCAGGCTGCGCGCCGACCAGTTCGGCGACTTGCCGACGTGCCTGCTCGACCGTCTGCCGGGCCTGCTGGCCGAAGGCGTGGGAGCTGGACGCCGGGTTACCGAAGTTACCGTGAAAACCCAGACATTTGATCATCACCTGGATGACCCGCTCGTCCACCGGGGTGGTGGCGGCGTAATCGAAATACAGCGGACGTGTGTTCATAAAGGACTCGCAGAGCGTGTTCCGGGATCAGGAGGCTCGTGTCTGCAAACGACGATGCACAGCCTCGTGAGCTGTGCATGGGTTCGAGAGCGTCATCAATACCTGATCGGATGCCGTTAAAGAAGTAGGGCTTCATTTAAAAGTGCGTAGGAACGCTCCTGAAACCGAGCTTAACAGGCATCGGGCCGGCGATTGAAGCAATGCGTCAATGAAAGCTTTCGAGAAGTAACGGATACAGCGAGATCACCAACAGCGCCGCCATGCCCCAATTGAACACGCGCAACCAGCGCGGATCCTTGAGCACATTGCGCAACAGCGTGCCGCACGCCGCCCACAAGCCGACACTGGGCAGATTGATGATGGCGAATACCGCCGCGATGATCACGACGTTGTAGAAATAACCCTGCATCGGCGTATAGGTGCTGATGGCACCGATGGCCATGATCCAAGCCTTGGGGTTGACCCATTGGAACGCCGCGGCGCCCAGATAGCTGATCGGTTTCGCCTCGCTGTCGGCGCTGTCGCCGACCGGGCCGGAGTGGGCGATCTTCCACGCCAGATACAGCAAATACGCCGCGCCGACATAGCGCAGCACCGTATACAGAATCGGATAGGCCTGAAACACCGCGCCAAGGCCGAAGCCCACCGCGACCACCAATAGAAAGAAGCCGCAGCTGATGCCGAGCATGTGCGGAATGGTGCGGTTGAAGCCAAAGTTCACGCCGGACGCCAGCAACATGGTGTTGTTCGGCCCCGGTGTGATCGAGGTAACAAGGGCAAACAGGGCAAAGCCCAACAGCAGATCAAGCGAGAGGTTCATCGAGGCAGTCCATCCAGGGTCATTCAGCTGTTGACCCTATCCCACACGGCCCGGCAAACCCACGGACAGTTAGGGAAAACTTCAAGCAGTACAGTTTGCTTTCAGCTTGGACGACCGTGCAGCTGTATGGCACGTTCGGCGCTCATCTCGCCCTGCTGATCGAAGCCGAAAGTCTTCTGCGGCTGGCCGAGCAATTGGGCTTTTTTCGCGTGGTATTCGTCGAACGACAAACCGCTGCGGTTCAGCGCTTCCAGCGCCAGTTCGCGGGATTCTTCAGCGGTGTAAGGGCGCAGCTCGGGCGAAACATGGCCGGCACAACCGGCGAGTACGGAAACAGCGAGCGTCAGCGAAACAGTCAGTAAACGGTTCATGGGAGCGTCCTGGCGAGCAATGTGGGGTCGATGGAGAAAGGCTACGCCCGGGCACGCTCGCGCAGAAATCAACGCTCTCAATAGTGGCTATCAGCTTTGCGCTAATACTGGCTAAACCGGCAGACGGCAATGCAGCGCATCGTCGTGGCTGCGGGCAATGCTGCTGTGCACCTGGAATGAATTGAAGGTCACGGTTTTCGCCCGATGGGTGCGGATCAACTGCCAGAAATCCTCCTCGCCGCTTTCGAAACTGCGAAATGCCGCCTCCCCCGCTTCGCGACTTTGCCACTGCAAAAAGCTCAGCACGCGGCGGCCGTCGTCGCTGGCCTGCACGCTGGCGCTGAGAAACCCGTCGGAACGCTGGGCCAGCCCCTCGGTCTGCGTGGCCAGTGCCGAGACCAGCGCCGCTTGCTGACGGGGTTCGATTTCGAATTCGATCAATTGGGTAAAACTGCGATTGCTCATGGAAAGCCCCCATTTATTGAAGCGAGCCTTGCGACCCGAAGAGCTGCAGGGTAAAACCTCTAGCTAAGTCAAGGTCAAGAGTATTTTCCGCATGATCAGCAAGGAGCAGGTGCACAAGCCTCTCACCGTGGGCGAGGTTGCGGCGCGCAGTGGCGTCGCGGTCACCGCGCTGCATTTTTACGAAGCCAAAGGGTTGATCAAGAGTGAACGCAACGCCGGCAATCAGCGCCGTTATCCGCGCGCCGTCCTGCGCCGGGTGGCGTTGATCAAAGTCGCGCAACGGCTGGGGATACCGCTGGCGGAGATCGGCGAAGCGCTGAAAATCCTGCCGCAGGATCGCGCGCCGTCGGCGGCGGACTGGAAAATGCTCTCTGAACAATGGCAGCGCGAGCTCGACGAACGGATCAGGCAAATGACGCTGATGCGCGATCAGCTGACCGGGTGCATCGGCTGCGGCTGTCTGTCCATGGAAGCGTGTCCGCTGCGCAATAAAGGCGACATGCTCGGTGACCAAGGGCCAGGCCCGCACTTTCGCGATGAATGATGAGCGCGGCTCGTCGGCGCAAATTCCGCGCAGTAAGGACGGTTCTATAGTGATTGCTCCGGGCAAATCCGGCGTAACCACATTTGTTGAAAACAAAACAGGGAGAACGTCATGAGCGTCAAACCCATTCCCGAGGGGTATCACAGCATTACCCCGTATCTCGGCATCCAACAGGCCGCCGAGGCCATCGAGTTCTACAAGAAAGCCTTCAATGCCAGCGAAGTCATGCGCCTGACCATGCCCGACGGCAACATCGGCCATGCCGAACTGCGCATCGGCGACGGCGCGATCATGCTCGGCACGCCTTGCGATCAAGGACCGCTGAGCAATCCGCAGCAAGCGGTCTCGATCGGCTTGCATCTCTACGTCACCGATGTCGACCAATCCTTTCAACAAGCGCTGGATGCCGGGGCGCAAAGCGTCTCCGAGGTCAAAGACCAGTTTTACGGTGACCGCAGCGGCACGTTGAGAGATCCGTTCGGCCATCTGTGGTTTCTCGCCACGCGCAAAGAGGATTTGAGCGAAGAGCAGATTCGCCAGCGAGCGATGGAGATGTTCAACCAAGGCTGAGGGCTTGTTGCCTCGGATCAACCGGCAAAATATGCACTGCCGATGTAATTGCGAAACATTTGCTTTCATATCCGCTTTCGGGATTTTCTTCGCTCATCCGTCTTATAGGAATGCAGGCCGTTCGCGTAGGCAAAAGCCACGAGCGGCCTCCCGGGGAGTTCCGTGCTGCGAAGCCCGTAGCCCGGCCCCTTCCACCGCAATCAAGACGCGCAATCATGTCGAAGAAATCCCGTTCCAAACTGTGGTTCCTGGTGCATAGCTGGCTGGCGTTGCCGATCTGGTTCTTTGTATTGATCGTCTGTGTCACCGGCACGCTGGCGGTGGTCAGCCAGGAGATTGTCTGGCTGGCCAACCCGCAAATGCGCGCCAGTCAGCCGTCGGACGATGCGCCGCGACTGAGCTACGACCAGATCATCGCCGCGATCAAACAAGCCGAGCCGCAAACCCTGGTGCAGAGCATCAATCGCCCCGACGAGTCGCACTTTGCCCTCGACGTCGAAGTCAGCTACCCCGACGGGCGCTCGTTGACGGTGTATGTCAATCCGTACACGGGGGTCATTCAGGGCACCGCGCCGGCCTTCGATTTCAAGGCCTTTACCCGCGCCCTGCATGGCTGGTGGCTGGTGCCGTTCACCAATGGCTACAGCTGGGGCTGGTATCTGGTGTCGCTGCTCGGCGTGCCGATGCTGGTGTCGCTGATTACCGGGCTGGTGGTCTACAAACGCTTCTGGAAAGGTTTTCTGCGCCCGACCCTGCGCGTGCGCCACGGCGCGCGGATCTTCTGGGGCGACTTCCATCGCCTGTGCGGCATCTGGTCGATCTGGTTCATCGCGGTGATTTCCATCACCGGCATCTGGTTCCTGATCAAGGCGATCCTGTTCGATAACCAGATTTCGATTTCCAGCGAGCCGATCATTCCGGCGATGTCCCGCGAAAGTGTGCCGATTTCGGCCGCCGGCACCCCGCCGCCGCGCATCAGCCTGAACCGCGCCATCGAAATCGCTCAGCAGAAGATTCCGGGGCTGGAAGCCAGCTACGTCAACCTGCCGGGCAATGCCTACTCGCACATGAGCGTCAGCGGCCGTGGCTGGTATCCGCTGATGTATCAGACCGCGACACTCAACCCCTACAACGGCGAAATGGCTTCCTCACGCTTGCTGTCCGACCGCTCCTCGCTGGAATTCGTCACCGAATCCATGCGTCCGCTGCATACCGGTGACTTCGGCGGCATCTGGATCAAATTGATCTGGTTCTTCTTCGGTCTGTTGCTGAGCATGATGATCCTCAGCGGCCTGCTGATCTGGACCAAGCGCACCGCGTTGGCCACCGCCAATGCGCTGAAACGCGAGGACAAGAAAAACCGTGTCACCGCCCAACCGGCGCTGCGCCGTGAACCTTCGGAGGCCAGCCTGTGAACAAAGCCATCTCGGTCACACCGCCCTCGCGCCTGTCGCGTTTCTGGCACAAGTGGCGCTTCCACATCAATGTCCTGCTGCTGCTGATCCCGCTGGGCTTCATGCCGAAATACTTTGCCGATGCCTCGCTGTTTCGCGGCGACAGTGGCCTGGGTCAACGGGAAATTGGCACGGTTCAGGTCGGCCCATGGAGCCTGCGCCTGGCCGAGTTACGCGAAGAGGCGCCGCACCTGAGCGGTCCGGCCGGCTATATGAAGGATTTCACTGCCGCCGTTTGTGATGCCTGCGTCGAACAGGTCAAGGCGACTTACCTGCGCATCGGCAAACCGCGCAGTCTGCGCGCCGCTGGCACGATCTTCTTCGGTACGCCTTATCGCATGGGCACGCAAATGCCGATCCCGGCAAAGACCAAACCTGACGCCGAGCTGTGGATCACCATGGAAGGCTGGGACGGCAGCATGCACCAAGCCGCGATTCCCCTGAGCCAAGCCTCCCCCGCCACGGTTGCATGGCTGAACAAACAAGGAGCCAAACCATGACTCGCTCACCCCTTCATACCCGTTTGCTCGCCAGCGCCGCGCTGCTGCTGAGCGCCGGTTTCAGTACCGGCGCTTTGGCGCACAACCCGATGTGCGAATGCAAAGCCATCGATGCCGAACAGATCAGATGCACCGGCGGTTTCTCCGATGGCAGCGGCGCGCCAGGCGTGACTCTGGATGTGATCGGCTACGATGAAACCATTCTGGTGCCGGGCAAACTAGGCGATGACTCGACCCTGACGTTCAAGAAGCCCGGCAGCGAGTTCTATGTGCTGTTCGACGCCGGCCCCGGCCACGTGGTGGAAATCGACCAGGCGGATATCGAAGCCCCATGAGTACCCCGACGACGCAAGTGGTACGCCCGGCCGGCGCCGGTCATGAAACCCTCAACGTGCTGCTGTTGTGCCTGCTGATCCTCGCGGTCGCCGGCTCGGTGGTGGCGTGGCGCGGGGTTTCTCATGAAGCGGAGCCGGTTGCCAGTAATCAGTACGATGCCCGCCGCGATCTCAGCGCCGCCGAGCAAGGCATCTATGCCGACCTGCGAGTGACCCTCGACGAAATCCGCTTGCTGCGCGAAGAGCAACAAACCCTGCCGACGCCTCAGATGCTGGCCGACGAAGGTTTCGCGCCGTTCGCGCAGGATGCCAGTTCGGTCAGCCGTGGCGGTCACGCATGGCAGATGCTCGCCGACCGCGCCTATTTCGGCCGTAGTGCAACTCCTGATGTCGCCGGTTCATTTCTGATGCGTGTCGGCACTGACGCCAACGCGGTGCCGGACATCTGGCTCAACCGTGGCGCCGATCCCGCACCTGCTGAGGATCTGTCTGACGCCGCGCTGTCCGCCGCTGGCTGGAAACAGATCGTCGCGCAATTCGATGCCGGGGTTACCCGCGAACATCGCCATTGATTCCTCGCCTTTATCCGAGAGAAGACTGCTTGCCCATGCCCATTTCATCTCCTCGCCGTCCCTTGTTACGCCTGTTTCTGCTTGGCCTGTGCGCCTGCCTGCTGAGCCCGTTGGCCAGCGCCGAGCAAGGCAAACGCCTGCGTATCGGCATCACTCTGCATCCGTATTACAGCTATGTCGCCAACATCGTCGGCGACAAGGCCGAAGTGGTGCCGCTGATTCCTGCGGGCTTCAATCCGCACGCCTACGAACCGCGCGCCGAAGACATCAAGCGCATCGGCGGACTGGACGTGGTCGTGCTCAACGGCGTCGGCCACGACGACTTCGCCGACCGGATGATCGCCGCCAGCGAAACACCCAACGTGAAAACCATCGAAGCCAACGAGAACGTTCCGCTGCTGGCGGCCACCGGTGTCGCTGCGCGCGGCGCCGGCAAAGTGGTCAATCCGCACACGTTCCTGTCGATCAGCGCTTCCATCGCCCAGGTCAACAACATCGCCCGCGAGCTGGGCAAGATCGATCCGGACAATGCCAAGACCTACACCCAGAACGCCCGCGCCTATGGCAAACGCCTGCGGCAGATGCGCGCCGACGCGTTGGCCAAACTGACCCAGGCACCGAACGCCGAACTGCGCGTGGCCACGGTGCATGCGGCTTACGACTATCTGTTGCGTGAATTCGGTCTGGAAGTGACGGCCGTGGTCGAGCCGGCCCACGGCATCGAGCCAAGCCCGAGTCAGCTGAAAAAGACCATCGATCAATTACGCGAACTCGACGTGAAAGTGATCTTCTCCGAGATGGATTTCCCTTCCAGCTACGTCGACACCATCCAGCGCGAATCCGGGGTGAAGCTGTACCCGCTGTCGCACATTTCCTACGGCGAATACACCGCCGACAAGTATGAAAAGGAAATGACCGGCAACCTCAACACCGTGGTTCGGGCGATTCAGGAGTCGGGGGCATGACGTCGAAAGAAACCCTCGTCCCTGACAACATCAATAACCCTGTGGGAGCGAGCCTGCTCGCGAAGGCGCCGGATCAGCCAACATCTTCGTTGAATGACACACCGCATTCGCGAGCAGGCTCACTCCCACAGGGAAAAACGGGCCGGCGCTGGAGTTTGCGGGTATCAGCCTGACCTTGGGGCGTACGACGATTCTCGACAAGGTCAGCCTCCAGGTGCAGCCCGGCAGCGTGCATGCGCTGGTCGGCCCCAACGGCGGTGGCAAGAGTTCGCTGATCAAGACCCTGCTCGGGCAGATGCCGCATCAGGGCCAGCTCAGTCTGCACTGGCCCGGCGAGCCCGGCACCATTGGTTACGTCCCGCAGGCGCTGGAGTTCGATCGCGGCTTGCCGATGACCGTCGACGATTTCATGGCGGCAATGTGTCAACGCCGCCCGGCCTTCCTCGGTTTGAGCAAACACTACGCCGGCGCCATCGGCGCGGCGCTGGAGCGCGTCGGCATGGAGGACAAGCGCAAGCGGCGCATGGGCGCGCTGTCCGGCGGCGAGCGGCAGCGGGTACTGCTCGCGCAGGGCTTGATTCCGGCACCGCAATTGCTGGTGCTCGACGAGCCGATGTCGGCCCTCGATGAGGCCGGGATCCAGGTGTTCGAACGTCTGCTGACTGACTGGCGCGCGGCGGGCATCTCGGTGTTGTGGATCGAACATGACCTGGAAGCGGTGGGTCGGCTGGCCGATCGGGTTACCGGTCTCAACCGCCGCGTGCTGTTCGATGCCACACCGCAACAGGCGCTGACTCCGGAACGTCTGCTGACGCTGTTTTCCACCCATCCACGGAGCGCGGTCTGATGAGTTACGAAGCCTTTCGTTTGATGGTTCAGGGTTGGGCGTCTTCCGGTTATCTGCCGGAAGCGCTGGCCTACGGTTTTGTCGTCAACGCCTTGCTCGCCGGCCTGCTGATCGGCCCGGTGCTCGGCGGGCTCGGCACGCTGGTGGTGGTCAAGCGCTTTGCGTTCTTTTCCGAAGCAGTCGGCCATGCCGCGTTGACCGGTGTCGCCATCGGCATCCTGCTCGGCGAACCCTACACCGGCCCGTACGGCAGCCTGTTTGGCTACTGCCTGCTGTTCGGCATCCTGCTCAATTACCTGCGCAACCGCACCGGACTGGCACCGGATACGCTGATCGGCGTGTTTCTCTCGGTGTCGCTGGCACTGGGCGCGAGCCTGCTGCTGATTCTCGCCGGCAAGATCAACGTGCACATTCTGGAAAACGTGCTGTTCGGTTCGGTACTAACCGTCAACGGCAATGATCTGGCGGTGCTGGCCATCGTCGGTTCGCTGGTCATGGCCCTCGCCCTGCCGCTGTACAACCGCATCATGCTCGCCAGTTTCAATCCGCAACTGGCGGCGGTGCGTGGCGTAGCGGTGAAGACCCTGGATTACCTGTTCGTGATTCTGGTGACCTTGATCACCGTCGCGGCAGTGAAGGTGATTGGCGCGATTCTGGTCGGTGCCTTGCTGGTGATTCCGGCGGCAGCGGCGCGCTTGCTCAGTCAGTCGCTGAAAGGCTTTTTCTGGTGCTCGGTGCTGATCGCTACCGCCAGCACCCTGTGCGGGATTCTTGCGCCGATCGTGTTCGACCTGCCGATTCCATCCGGCGCCGCGATCATTCTGGTCGCCGGCATCGCTTTCGCCCTCGCCGCCATTGCGCGCGGCGTCGTCCCCAGCCTGAAAGGGAACCTTGGATAAATGGCTTTTTCACTGCGTAACCTGACTCTGGCCATGGCCCTGTGTGGCGTGGTCTGCACCCCGCTGCTGGCGGCTGAAAGTGCGAAACCCTTGCGCGTTCTGGCCTCGTTACCGATCACCTATGGATTGGGCGAAGCATTGCTCAAGGGTACCGACGTCAATCTCGAACGTGCAGCGCCGGCCAACCTTCCGGGTAGCCGTCAGACTGCGTATTTCACCGGCCGTGGCGCGCCGGCGCTGAGCAAACTGGCCACCGACGCGGACGCGGTAATCGGTCTGCGTTCGCTGTGGGCCGATGATCCGCTGTACCCGATCGCGCGGCGCAGCAACATCCGTATCGTCGAAGTCGACGCTGCGCGTCCGGTCGACGGCGCCCTGCCCGGCATCGCCGTGCAGCCGGGCCTGCAGGTTGATGGCCTGAACAGTCAGCCATGGCTGGCGAGCAACAACATGGGACGCATGGCCGATGTGATGGCGGCGGACCTGGTGCGCCTGGCACCGAGCGCCAAGCCTGCGATAGAGGCCAACCTGGCGGCGTTGAAACAGCGCCTGCTGAAACTCAGCGCCGACACCGAAGCGCGCTTGGCCGAAGCAGACAACCTGAGCGTGATGAGCTTGAGCGATCACTTCGGCTATCTGATTGGCAGCCTCAATCTCGAACTGGCCGGACAGGACGCGCGTCCTGATGCCGAGTGGACGCCAGATGAGTTGAAGAAGCTGACGGCGACGCTCAAGGACAACGACGTGGCGGTGGTCCTGCACCATCGCCAGCCAGCGGAGCCGGTGAAAGCGGCGATTGCCGAATCCGGCAGCCGCCTGGTGGTGTTGAGTACCGATGCGGCGGATCCGCTGGCGGAGCTGGAGGGGAATGTGGATGTGTTGCTCAAGGGGTTGAGCGGAGCGTAGTTTGAGTAAATCCGCGTCATCGTTCATCGCTGGCAAGCCAGCTCCCACAAAGTTTTTTGGCGAACACACATTTGTGATCAACCACAATACCTGTAGGAGCTGGCTTGCCAGCGATGAGACTGTGCAGGCAATACAAATTCAAGGCATGAAAAAACCCGCTGACCATCACTGGTCCAGCGGGTTTCTTTTGCCCGGCCGCTTATTGCGCCGCGACTTGTGCATCCATCTTCTGGCGCAGGCTCAACGGGCGCATGTCGGTCCAGACTTCTTCGATGTAGGCCAGGCATTCCTTTTTCAGGCCGCTCTTGCCAACGGTACGCCAGCCTTCCGGCACGGCTTTGTAATCGGGCCAGATCGAGTATTGCTCTTCGTGGTTGACCACGACCTGAAAGAGGATGTCCTCGCGGTCGAATACTGACGTCATGCTGGTTCTCCATCGTTGTAGGGTCGGCTGCACAATGGATGCAGCCGGGGTATGTAGTAAGAACGTTCGCCGCGCGAAAAAATTTACAGCGCGGTGGTGGCAGCGGCCAATGCGCGACCGAAGATCTCGGCCACCCGATCGATTTCCGCGGCAGTGATCACCAGCGGCGGCAGGAAGCGCACCACCGCACCATGCCGACCGCCCAGCTCCAGAATCAGGCCACGCTTGAGGCATTCACGCTGCACCAGCGGCGCCAGACACGCATACGCTGGCGGATGACCGAGCGCGTCGGGCGCGCCGTTCGGGTCCACCAGTTCAACGCCGAGCATCAGGCCGCGACCACGAATATCGCCCAACTGCGGGAAGTCGCGTTGCAGGATGTGCAGATGCTCCCTGAGTCGATCACCCATGGCGGCGGCGTGCTCGCAAACCTTGTGCTCCACCAGATAGCGCATCACCGCTGAACCGGCGGCCATGGCCATCTGATTGCCGCGGAACGTGCCTGCATGGGCGCCCGGTTGCCAGGTGTCGAGCCAGTCGCGGTAAACCACTACCGCCAATGGCAGGCTGCCACCGATGGCCTTGGACAGTACAACCACATCCGGAACAATGCCCGCGTGTTCAAAGGCGAACATCTTGCCGGTACGAGCGAAACCGCTCTGGATCTCATCGACAATCAGCGCCACACCAGCCTTCTCGGTGATTCGGCGCAAACCGCGCAACCATTCGATATCAGCTGGAATCACTCCGCCCTCGCCCTGCACCGCCTCGACGATCACCGCCGCCGGCAATTGCACCCCGGCCTCGGGATCGTTGAGCAGATTTTCCAGATAGCTCAGATTGGCTTTGATTCCGGCCGCGCCACCTAGGCCAAACGGGCAACGGTAATCGTAGGGAAACGGCATGAACTGCACGCCGCTGCTGAGCAAGGCACCCATTGGTTTTTTCGGCCCGAGGCTGCCCATCAGGCTCAACGCCCCCTGACTCATGCCGTGATAACCGCCGGAAAACGACAGCACCGTGCTGCGGCCGGTAGCCGTGCGCACCAGTTTCAGCGCTGCTTCCACGGCGTCGGTGCCGGTCGGGCCGCAGAACTGGATTTTCGCTTGCGCCGCCAGCTCTGTCGGCAGCAGTCCGAACAGGTCCTGGACGAATTGATCCTTGACCGGCGTAGTCAGGTCGAGGGTGTGCAGCGGCAGCTCATCGGCCAGCACCTGCTGGATCGCCTCGATCACCACCGGGTGGTTATGCCCCAGCGCCAGCGTGCCGGCTCCAGCCAGGCAGTCGATGAATGTACGTCCTTCAACATCCTCGACATACAGGCCCTTGGCACGCTTGAGCGCCAAGGGAATACGCCGAGGGTAACTGCGCGCGTTGGACTCCTGCCGGCTCTGCCGCGCCAACAACGGTGATTCGTTGAATTCGAACAACGTTTCCGCCGGCGCCGAGGCGACCCGGGCCGACGACGCTTCGATAAGACTGGTGGCGACTGACATCTCTCGACCCCTCAATTCGCTATGGATAGTGACCAGAACAGCACACCGACAGGTGCGCGTTCCGGTCGCGGGGCGCACTTGCAGGTTTTCCTGTTCTGGAAACGCTTCAGCGCGGTGCGGATTTACACCCTTGATCGAGTTGTCCGGCCGGTGAGGACAAAGGTTTGCGCAGCGGCACGGTTTGCAGGCCGATGGAGTGGCCGGGTGGCGCTGCCTGTTGGTAACCCAGATGCCGATAGAACGCCTCGGCGGTGCGGGTGCTGTTGAGGTGCACATGCTGCACACCACGAATGCGCAACCAACCCTCGAGATTGTGCATCAGCGCCCTGCCGACGCCTCGGCGGAAGGATTCCGGCTGGACGTAACACAGCAGGATTTCGCCACTGACCCGGGCCATGCCGACACCGACCGGTTTGTCTTCAAGCAAAGCGACGCAGAGATAGAAATGTGGGTCGGCGAGCCGGCTACTGATGAAATCGGCGGGAGAACGGTTGAGCCAGTCGCTGACCAGAAGTGGATGGTTGCGGTGATCGAGTGCACATCCGATGCGGATCGAGCGCTCGACAATGCGGTTGATGATGCCGGTGTCGGCCAAGGTGGCCGGACGTATACAGACGGGTGCTTCCATGGCGCAGTTCCCTCAATCCATTGAGTCAAAGCTGGGTTGACCTTAGCCCCAACCCTGGCGGATAGCGAACGCCGAAAAGTTACATTTGATGTGCCAGAACATGTTTTTTTGGGAGCGAGCCTGCTCGCGAAAGCGTCGGACCAGTCAACGTCGATGTCGAGTGAGTTACCGCATTCGCGAGCAGGCTCGCTCCCACAGGGAACGGTCAGAGGGTTTGCAACGGCATGGTCAGTTCGACCCGCAAGCCATCCGGGCGGCTGTCGAAATGCAGGGCACAATCACAGCGCTGAACGATCGCCTGGACAATTGCCAGCCCCAGCCCGCAACCGGTGCTCTGGCCGTTGCGCCAGAAGCGCTGGGTCAGATGCTGCAAATCATCTGGCGCAATGCCGGGGCCATGGTCACGCACGACAAAACGCACGCGCTTGCCGATGTTTTCCAGATTGACCTCGACCGCACACTCTTCAGGCGTATGGCGCAGGGCGTTGTCGAGCAGGTTGCGCAGGGCAGCAATCGCCAGTACCGCAGGCATTTGCAGCGGCGCGGCGGACAGGTCACCCGGCACATGCAGTTTGATCCGCAGTCGTTCACCGCCGGTGGCGTCCTGGATCGCCAGTCGGGCCACTTGCTCGGCACTGCATTGCGAACCGTCATCGAACGACAGACTGCCCTCGACCCGCGCCAGCAACAGCAACTGTTCAAGGGTGCGGTGCAGGCGATCGGCGCCCTCCTCGGCGCGAGCCAACGACTGATCGCGGGCGCTGCCATCGGTCATGCGCGCCACTTGCAGGTGGGTCTTGATCGCCGTCAGCGGGCTGCGCAATTCATGTGCGGCGTCACCGGTCAGGCGGCGTTCACGCTCGATGGTCTTGCCAATGCGCTGGAACAATTGGTTCTGGGTTTCCAGCAACGGCTTCAATTCGCTGGGAAACGCTTGCAGCTGCAATGGCTCAAGGGAATCGGCATTGCGCCGCATCAGCGCTTCGCGCAGGCGATTCAGTGGCGCCAGGCCCTGACCGATGCCTAGCCACAACAGGCACAGACAACCCAGCAAGGCGACGCCAACCGGTACCGAAGCGGCGAGCAGAATCGACATGTTCAAGGCTTCGCGCTCGATCTGCCGGTCTGCCGTCGTGATGCGCACATCGCCGCGGGCCAGGGTAAAACTGCGCCACGGCGCGCCGTCGATCATCTGATCGTGGAAGCCCATTTTCTCGGCTTCCAGCGCTTGCTCGGGGTTGTTGTGGCTTCGCGCGAGAATCTCGCCGCGCAATGAGCTGACCTGACAGGCCATGCCGCCGGGAATGTTCAGCTGTTCAGCACTGAAGTGGGTGCCCTCGCCTTTGCTCGGCAGCGTCGGCAATTGCTCGAGCAGGCCGGCGACCATGCGCGCCGAGGCAACCAGACGCTGATCGAGAGAAAACATCATCTGATTGCGCAAATCGCTGAGCATCCACGCCGCCGCCAGTGCCCAGATCAGCGCGAAGGCGGCGCCGAGCGTCAGGCTCAGGCGCAGGCGCAGACTCATCACTTGCCTTGCTCTGCGCCATCGGCAGGCCCGAGGCGATAGCCCAGACCGCGCACGGTTTCGACGATGCCTTTACCAAGCTTGCTGCGCAGATGATGGATATGCACGTTCAGTGCGTTGCTTTCCAGTTCGTCGTTGAAACCGTAGACGCTGTCCTTCAGTTGCTCGGTGGACAGCACCCGTCCGCGATTGTGCAGCAGTGCCTGCAACAGTGACTGCTCGCGGCGCGACAAATCCACCGGTTGCCCGGCCAGACGGGTTTCCCGGCTGCTCGGGTCGTAGGTGAGCGCGCCGTGCTCGATCAGATTGACGCTGCGCCCGGCCACTCGGCGCAACAAGGTTTGCAGCCGAGCGAACAGTTCGCGCAGGTCGAAAGGCTTGAGCAGGTAGTCGTCAGCGCCGGCCTGCAAGCCGTCGACACGATCAGTTACTGAATCGCGAGCGGTGAGAATCAACACGGGGATTTCCAGGCCGCTCTGGCGCAATTGCTGCAGCAACTTGAGGCCGTCTTCGTCGGGCAGGCCGAGGTCGAGCACCATCACGTCGAATTCCGCAACCTTGAGCATCGCCCGCGCCTTCGACGCGGTGTTGACGTGCTCGACGGTCAGGCCCTGTGCCGTGAGCCCGGCAACGATACCGCTGGCGATCAGTTCGTCGTCTTCGCAAACCAGTACGTGCATGGGGGCTCCGTGGATAAAAACGCGAGTGAAACAGGCGAAGATTAAGGCGCAATTATGGCGCTACATGTCGGGTTCGGGAAGCTGCACGAAAACAAAGTGGGTTATCGCGTATCAGCGGCGAATGCGAGGCCCAGCGTCACAACTCTTTTTTGCTGTTTACCCATCCAGAAACAATTCCGGACTGTATCGAAAACATGACTTCATTTAGTTTCTGCCTGCCGCTTCGAATCCACTTTTCAACGGAATTTAAAACATGAGCAACTTGAATAACTTCGTCGCCATAGACTGGCGCTCCGGCCCCGATCGAATTTATTTCTTTTTCAAGGACACCGACACTTATTCGCGCTTTGATATTGGCGACAATAGCGTATCGGAAAATTATCCAGCCTCAACTGCTGGCAGCTGGGATACTTTCGACCCCTATATAAAGGACCTGCGCTTCGGCTTGACCACCACTTCGTTTGGCTGGAATGCCGGCAGTGACGAGGATATTGCCTGGTTGTTCTTTTATCAGGGAACAACGCCGATGGTCTGCAAATATGACCAGGACAACGATAAGGTGGCTGCTTTCTACAAGGTCGCTGACTCTATCTGGAAGCCGATCCTTCCTTATTTCGACAAGATTATCGCCGGCACCTGGTTTCAACTTACCGGCCACCCCTTCCTGTTCCGGTTTATCCTTGATGACGGACACTATCTCTCTTTCAACTACAAGGCCAAGACCCTTACGCGCAACCGCTTCGGCGAATATCAACTAGGCGCGCTGAAACCCTATAAAGACCGAATTATCACTGCGGCACAGAATGACCGGACATTCGCGGACAGCTACTGGTACATCTTCCTCACCAACAATCAGTATTTGACCTACAACATTCAATCCGACCGACTGGTTTCCGGCCCCACAACAATCAATGACGACAATTGGCCCGGCCTGCTGCGTGGCTGATTGGTCAATCCCGGCGAGGCTAGTAGGATAGGGTTAATTATCGGTTAATCGCCGCCGCCCATCCTGCACCCCACTTGCACAGGGACAAGGCTCCTCCATGCGTCATTTTTTTCTTCTGTTTGCTCTGCTGATTTCCGGTCTGGCTCAGGCCGGAAACAATCCGTTCGAGTCCAAGCCGGACTTTTTACCCGTCGACAAGGCATTCGTACTGACTTCCGAGCGTCTGGAGTCGGGCGAAACCCAGCTGTTCTGGCAGATCACCGACGGCTACTACCTCTATCAAAAACGTTTGAAATTCGACGGACTGGCCGCCGATCAGCAGCCGGTGCTGCCTGACGGCGAATCCCACAGCGATGAGTTCTTCGGCGAGCAGCCGGTCTATCGGCAAGGGCTGGAAGTGAAAATCCCCGCGGCGGCCAGCGGTCAGATCAAGGTCAGTTATCAGGGCTGCGCCGATGCCGGTCTGTGCTACCCACCGCAAACCCGGGTGATCGATCTGGGCGGCAAAGCCGCAGCAACAACGGGCGCTGAAGCGCCGGATCAGGCGTTGGCCAGCAGCCTGCAACAACGGGCGCTGGGCTGGAGCCTGTTGGTGTTCTTCGGTCTTGGTCTGCTGTTGGCGTTCACGCCGTGTTCGCTGCCGATGCTGCCGATTCTGGCCGGCATGATTGTCGGCAGTGGTGCCACGCCTCGGCGCGGGTTTGCCTTGGCCAGCAGCTACGTGATCTGCATGGCGCTGGTCTATGCGGCGATGGGTGTGATTGCAGCGCTGCTCGGTGCAAACCTGCAGGCGTGGTTGCAGAACCCTTGGCTGCTCGGTGCGTTTGCAGCGATTTTCGTGGTGCTGGCATTGCCGATGTTCGGCTTCTTCGAGCTGCAACTGCCGGTGGCCCTGCGTGATCGACTTGAACATGCGTCGCGCAGCCGCAGCGGCGGCAGCCTGATCGGCGCCGGTGTGCTGGGCGCATTGTCCGGTCTGTTGGTCGGGCCGTGCATGACCGCGCCACTGGCCGGTGCGCTGCTGTACATCGCACAAAGCGGTAACGCCTTGCACGGTGGGCTGATCCTGTTTGCGCTGGGCATCGGCATCGGTGTGCCGCTGTTGCTGCTGGTCACCGTCGGTAACCGCTTCCTGCCGAAACCCGGCGCGTGGATGAATCTGCTGAAGGGCATATTCGGCTTCCTCTTTCTTGCCACTGCATTGCTGATGCTGCGTCCGGTGCTGGATTCGTCGTTGTGGCTGGGTCTGTGTGGCGCGCTGCTGGTGATTGCGGCTTACAGCGCCTGGAAACAATCCGCAGGTTTTGGCCGCGTCGCGCAGATGTTTGGCGCCCTGTCCCTGTTGCTCGGTTTGTGGGGCAGCGTGTTGGTGATCGGTGCGGCGGGCGGCAGCGATGATCCGTATCAGCCGTTGCAGGTCTACAGCGTCGGCCGTGTCGCCAGTGCAGCGCCAAGTAGTCACGACGCCTTCACCACGATCAAGGAGCCGGCCGCCCTGCAACGTGAACTCGACGCGGCCAAGGCGCAGGGCCAGTGGGTATTGCTCGATTACTACGCCGATTGGTGTGTGTCGTGCAAGGTCATGGAGAAGAAGGTGTTCGGTGAAGCCAAGGTCATGCAGGCCCTGAGCGATGTGCGCCTGCTGCGCCTGGATGTGACCGCCGACAACGCTGCCAGCCGCGAGCTGCTCAGTCGCTATAAAGTGCCGGGGCCGCCGACGTTCATCTGGATCGGCGCTGACGGCGAAGAACGCCGCAGCCAGCGCATCACTGGCGAGGTCGATGCCGACACCTTCCTGCAACGCTGGTCCACTACCCGAGACGCCAACTGATGCTGACGTTCACCCTCGGCACTTTCGCCATCGCGCTCAACCACCTGCTGCTGATCAGTGCTTTGGCGCTGGCGACGTTTGTCGGCTGGCGGGTGGCCAAGCGCGGCGGCGATAACCCCGAGTCGGCGCTGTTCAGCCTGTTCTTGCTGGGCATGCTTGCGGCGCGCATTGCGTTTGTCGCTCTGTACTGGTCGCACTATCGCAATGACCCGTGGCAGATCATCGATCTGCGCGACGGTGGTTTCCTCGCCTGGCCTGGGGTGATCGTTCTGTTGTTGGCGGCGTTGTATCGCGGCTGGCGCCGCCCCGGACTGCGACGCCCGCTGGGCTTCGGCGTGGTCAGTGGCGTAGCGTTCTGGCTGCTTGCCACCCTGTCGCTGAACATCTATGAACAGGGTACGCGGCTGCCGGATATTTCCCTGCGCAACGCCGCCGGGGAAAAGATCAAGCTCAGTGACTATCAGGGCGGCCCGCTGGTGATCAACCTGTGGGCGACCTGGTGCCCGCCGTGCCGGCGAGAAATGCCGGTGCTGGAAAACGCCCAACAGCAGCGACCGGACCTGACCTTCCTGTTCGTCAATCAGGCCGAAAGCATGCAAAGCGTGGCGACATTTCTGGAAACCCAGGGCCTGAGCCTGAACAACGTGCTGTTCGACCGCAATGGCCGTCTCGGTCAGGCCGTGGGTTCCATGGCGTTACCGACTACGCTGTTCTATAGCCCGGACGGTCGCTTGCTGACCAGTCATCTCGGTGAACTGTCGAACGCCAGCCTCGCCCGCGCCCTGGAAACCTTCGACACTTCACCTTCAAGCCCGAATCAGGCCGTTGCCCCGGCCAACTCTGCAAGGAAACTGCCATGCCCCGCCTCCGCCACCTGCTGACGCTGACCCTGGGCACTGCCCTGCTGCACTTGCCGTCGGTGCAGGCTGCTGAAGAACTGCCCGCGGCGATCAAAAAGATTGAAGCCAAGGGCGCGAAAATCGTCGGCCAGTTCGACGCCCCCGATGGCCTGCGCGGGTACGCCGCGCAATACCAGAATCGCGGCATGGCGCTGTACCTGACCCCGGACGGCAAACACGTCGTGGTGGGCAATCTGTACGATGCCGACGGCAAGGACCTGAGCAGCGAACCTTTGCAAAAACTCGTCTACGCGCCGATGTCCAAGGAAGTCTGGGCCAAGTTCGAGGCTAGCAACTGGATTCAGGACGGCAACAAGGACGCGCCGCGCACGGTGTACCTGTTCAGCGACCCGAACTGCCCATACTGCAACATGTTCTGGGAACAGGCACGGCCATGGGTCAAGGCGGGCAAGGTGCAGTTGCGCCACATCATGGTCGGCATCATCCGCGAAGACAGCCCTGGCAAGTCAGCCGCGCTGCTGGCAGCGAAAGACCCGGCCAAGGCCCTGGAAGATCACGAAAAAGCCGGCAAGGGCAGCGCGCTGAAGGCCCTGAAAGACATCCCGGTCGCCGTGCAAACCAAACTCGCGACCAACATGCAGTTGATGGAAGACCTCGAACTGCAGGCCACCCCGGCGATTTTCTACCTGGACGACAAAGGCGAACTGCAACAACAGCAAGGCGCGCCTTCGCCGGACAAGTTGGTGAAGATTCTCGGGCCGAAATAGCCTTCACAAGCACTGACCGGTGCGGGTTGATCAGTACTCACACCGTTCGATAATGTCCTGCAAGTGCTCAGTCTTTCCCTGTTCCGTGAGAAAGGTTGTCACCTCAGCGCACCACGCTTGGTCTGAGGGAATACCGGCCCAAGCGTGCGTCCCCGCCCAATGCCAGGGACGGTCGTCAAACGTATTGATCAGCGCTTGATTGAATGTGTGAACGTTGAACTTGGGATTTTTCGCATTCTGCAATAACAACGAACCGAACACGCGCTGTTGCGTTGCATCGCATGGTTTGATTTGCTGGGCTTTGGTCGAGCTCAGGACAATGAAATCAGGTTTGACACCTTCATCGAGCGCGGCCTGCAATCTGTAATGTCCATCGATGATCACGTAAGAACACAGCCCACCCACATACCAGAGCAGGACCGGCGGCAAGCTGCCCTCCCTGGCTTTTTTGCGCCACCATTTGAGGCGACCTGCCAAAGGGTCCACCGTGTGCAGACCGATCAAGTGCCCCAAATCCCAATCAAGCCAATGCACGGTGTGCGGTTGCACATTGTCGAGAATGCCCTCGCCGCGCGCGTACCAGTTGGGCAAATGACTGGACGCATCGGCCGGGGTGGAAAAATACCAGCCATCCCGACCTGCGACGGGTTTGTATCGGCTAACTGCTGGCAATAAAGGGCGCGCCACCCAGTGGCCGGGATAGAGAAAGTCCGCCTGATTGTTCATCAACTGGTTGATGAAATAGCGACACCAGCGCGGGAAGCGCTCTTGGACGGGTAATTCAAAGTGCTCCTGTACGTCAACCGAACCGATGGGTGGCACGGATGGCGATTCGAGTTGAACGGGCCGCGGATTGCGAACCAGCCAAGCACCGTAATATGAGGTGGCAATGGTCGCCCAGAAGAGTGGGCTTTCATTGAGCATCAACTTCATCCGCCCGTTGTTGCCACTTTGCAGATAAAGCGGCGGTTTGCTTGATTTCGATCGGTTGACCTCAATACTCAATCCAACCCACTTGTCCTCGAGATCCTTGAGGTCACGCCACCAGAACTGTTGCACGTCGTTCCCTTATCAAATGCTTTTACAGATGAGTTTCACACTCGCGATTGTATTGTGCCCTGAGAGGCCCTTTCGCGAGCAGGCTCGCTCCCACGGTTGACTGCATTTGCATTCCCTCAGCAAGAATGCGATTAACTGTGGGAGCGAGCCTGCTCGCGAATGAAGCTCACTCGGTCTTGCGGTTGCGCTCGGCCAGAAACGCCAGCAGCGCCTCAGTGACAAACTCGGGATTCTCGAGATTGGAGATATGCCCCGCCTCCGGTACCAGCACACACGGGCAGCCAATCAATTCAGCCATTTCCCGGGCTTCGGAGGGTGGCCGTGGTTTGTCCTGATCGCCGCACAGCACCAGTGTCGTCGCCGGGTTCAGCTCGCCCAGGCGTGGCAACAGATCGTCGCGGCCAAACGTGATGCGTCCCATCGGTACAATGCTGTCGCGCAGACGCTCGGGCGAGTAGCCGTGCAGTTTTGCGCGGAAGTCCTGATACAGCGCCGACTGCGGGTCGATGCCCGGGCGGAAGAAGATCGGCACGACGATGTCGAGCAGTTGTTCGGAGATGGTCCCGCTGTCTTCGATCTGCTTGAACAGCGAGAAGTAATACTGCCGGGTCGGTTCCGGCTCGACGCCGACGTAGGTGTCCATCAGCACCAGACCGTTGAGACGTTGCGGTGCGGACAATGCCAAACGCGCGCCCCACATGCCGCCGACCGAAAGCCCGACCAGAGTGACGCGGTCGATGTCCAGATGATCAAGCAAGGCCTGCGCCTGTCGGGCAATGTCATCCAGCGATGTGGTGTCTTCGGGTAACTTGCCGGACTCGCCATGCCCCCACAGATCCAGGGCCAGGACGCGATAGTGCGCAGTCAGTGCGGCAATCTGCGGCGCCCACATCGCTTGATCCCAAAGATAGCTGCCAGCCAGCAACACGGCCGGGCCGGTGCCTTGATCAATGTAGTGCAGCGCTTGTCCGTCAACCGTGAAAAAGGCATCGACCACCTCCGCGAGAAAAAACAGAACCGGCAGACTGAGCTGCCGGTTGTTGATCGTCAAGGATGGAAATGTACGGCAATGTACAGACGCCATTCGCGAGCAGGCTCGCTCCCACAGGGGATTTGTGAACACCACAGATCCCGTGTGGGAGCGAGCCTGCTCGCGAAGAGGCCGGCCCAGGCGCCGGAGAATTACAGTCCCTCCAGCTCTGCCATCAGATCATTCAACCGATCAACCTTGTCTTCAGTCATGTCACTGGCCGCCAGCCCATCGATGTATTCGGCCAGTTCCTCCACCGTGCTGCATTCGAACATCGCGCGCAGCGGCACGTTGCGTTGCAGGGCTTTTTGTACCCGCGATGCAATTTGCGTAGCCAGCAGCGAATGCCCGCCCAGTTCGAAGAAGTTGTCGCGCACGCCGACCTTTTCCACTTTCAGCACCTCGGCCCAGATATCAGCCAGGGTCTGCTCCAGTGGATTGCGCGGCGCCAGATAATCCGCACTTTGCAACTGACCGATTTCCAGTGCCGGCAAGGCTTTGCGGTCGAGTTTGCCGTTGGCATTCAGGGGCATTTGCTCCAGCCATAGCCAGTGCAGCGGGACCATGTATTCCGGCAGTTCGGCGCGCAGGCGCTGCTTGATCAGTTCCAAACGTTCGCCCGGATTGAGCGCTGCATCGGCCGCGACCAGATAGCCCACCAAATGCTTGCCGTTGACGCCTTCCTGCACACCCACCGCAGCGTCGCGCACTTCCGGTTGTTCGTGCAGGCGCGCTTCGATTTCACCGAGCTCGATACGGTAACCGCGAATCTTCACTTGATGATCGACGCGGCCGACGTATTCCAGCACGCCATCGGTGCGGCGCCGCGCCAGATCACCGGTGCGATACAGACGCTCGCCCGGCGCGCCGAACGGGTTCGGCACAAACACCGGCGCGGTGCGCAGCGGATCGCTGACATAGCCGCGCCCGACGCCGGTACCAGCCACGCATAATTCGCCCACCGCGCCGAGCGGCACCAGATCCAGCGCGCCATCGACCAGGTACAGCGAGTTATTGTCGGTCGGCGTGCCGATCGGCAAATAGCTGCCGCGCGTCGACGCCATGTCGACGCGGAAGAACGCCACGTCATCCGAGCATTCCGCCGGGCCGTAAGCATTGACCAGACCAATGTCCGGGTAACGCAGCAGCCATTGATGGGCCAGTTCCGGCGGCATCGCTTCACCGGTCGGCAACATCCAGCGCAAGCCGTCGAGGCTCATGTGATCAGCGGCGAGCATGCCCTGAATCAGCGACGGCACACTTTCCAGCACGGTGATGCCCTGCGCCTGTACATGCGCCAGCAGACCTTGCGGATCGTGGGCAATCGCATTCGGTACGATGTCGACCCGCGCGCCGAACAACGGCGCGGCAAGGAACTGCCAGACGGAAATGTCGAAGCTTTGCGAGGCGGTCTGCCCGATCACATCGGCCTCGCTCAAGTCGAGGTAAGGACGTTTGCTCAACTGGTTGTTGAGCATGCCGCGCTGCTCGACCATCACGCCTTTAGGCAGCCCGGTCGAACCCGAGGTGTAGATCACATAGGCGAGATTGTCCGGGCCACTGTGGATGCCAGGATTGTGCGTCGCTGCGGCCGACGCCTGGACCTCTTCCCACACCAACAAGCGCGGACGATTCGAACAGCCAAATTCCTCGAGCAGGGTTTGCGCCTGTTCGCGGCAGGCTGCGCTGCACACCAGCAACGGCGTGCGGCTGAGCTCGATGATGCGGCTCAGGCGCTGGCTCGGCAGGCCCGGATCCAGCGGCAGATAACCAGCGCCGGCCTTTAAGCTGCCGATGATCATGCCGAGCAGGTCGAGATTACGCTCGGCCAGCAGCGCCACCGGTTGATCCATGCGCACACCGGCAGCGACCAGAGCATGGCCGAGGCGGTTAGCGTTGTGGTTCAGTTCGGCATAGCTCAATTGCTGATCGAGGCAACTGGCGGCAATGCGCTGCGGTTGCGCCGCGACCTGCGCTTCGAACAGCGCCACGTAGCTCTGCTCCAGCGGGTAGTCGTGACCACTCTGGTTACAACCGTGCAGGAGGAAATCGCGCTCTTCGTCGCCCAGCAGCGGCAAATCGGCCATGTCGCCATGGAAGCCATCGACCAGCGCCAGCAACAGGCGCTTGAACTCAGCGAGCATGCGCTCGACCGTCGACTCGTCGAAATAACGCTGGTCATACGACAAATGCAGGCCAAGGTCATCGCCCGGGTAGCACACCGCCGTCAGCGGGAAGTTGGTGTGGGTACGGCCGGAATCCGAGGTCGCATTCAAGCTCTGCGCACGGTCGAGCACCGAGACTTCCACCGGAGCGTTTTCGAAGACGAAGAGGCTGTCGAACAGCGGCTGGCCTTTGGGCAATTCGCTCTGTTCCTGGATGTTCACCAGTGGCAGGTATTCGTACTCGCGCAGCTGCATGTTGCTGTCGAGCAAAGCGCTGAGCCACTGGCGCACGCTGCTGCGCTGATCGTCCGCGGGCATCTTCACCCGCAGCGCAATGCTGTTGATGAACAGACCGACAGTGCGCTGCATTTCCGGCATCTCCACCGGACGCCCGGCCACGGTGACGCCGAAGAGCACGTCGTGATCGCCGCTCAGGCGCCGCAGAACCAGCGCCCACGCAGCCTGGGCGAAAGTATTGACGGTCAGTTGATGGGCCTGCGCCAGTTCCCGCAGGCGTGCACCGTCCTCAACATTGAGGCGGGTGTAACGGTCACCAACGATCATGCCGCCACTTTCGCCGGCGTGTTCGCGCAGGAACGGCCGGTCGCTCGGGATCGGCGTGGTGCGCTCGAAGCCTTGCAGATTCTGCCGCCACCACTGCCGCGCCTCGGCCAGGCTCTGACGTTGCAGCCAGCCGATGTAATCGCGATAGCGCGGCGGCACACTCAACTGCGCTTCACGACCTTCACCAAGGGCGGTGTAGATCTCGAAGAAGTCGTTCATCAGCAGCGAACGGCACCACGCATCGATGAGGATGTGGTGGTTGCTCATCATGAACCAGTAGCGCGCCGCGCCGACCTTGATCAGGCGCAGGTGGAATGGCGCCTGATTGAGCAGATCAAACCCGGCCTCGCGCTCGCTTTTCAGCAGCGCTTGCAGCTGTGGTTCCTGCTCGGTTTCGGCGACCGCGCTCCAGTCCAGATACTCGATCGGCGTACGTCCCGGCGTATGGATCACTTGCAGCATGTCTTCGCCAACGTTCCAGCAGAACGAAGCGCGCAAAGCTTCATGACGAGCGACCACCGCTTGCCAGGCCTGGGCGAAACGCTCGGGGTCGAGTTCGCTGTTGATGCGATAACGATCCTGCATGTAGTACAGACCGGTGCCCGGCTCGAGCAAGGTGTGCAGCAACATGCCTTCCTGCATCGGCGTCAGCGGGTAGACATCTTCGATATGCGCGGCCGGCACCGGCAGCGCATCGAGTTGCGCCTGAGTCAGTCTGGCCAGCGGGAAGTCCGACGGCGTCAGGCCGCCGGCTTCGTCTTGCAGACAATGGGCGATCAGGCTTTGCAACTCGCCGAGGTAAGCGGCGGCCAGATCGTTAATGGTTTGCGCCTCGTAACGCTCGGCACTGAAAGTCCAGCGCAGCAGCAGCTCACCACCGTAAACCTGACTGTCGACACTCAGCTCGTTGGGCAACGGCGCCTGCGGATCGTGGGCGGCACCGACCGCCTCATCCAGCGGACGGAACAGCGCATCGCTGCCGAAGCTCTGGTCGAACTGGCCGAGGTAATTGAAGGTGACCGGCGCCTGCGGCAGCGCGGCCATGCTATGGCGGCAGCCGTCATCGGCCAGATAACGCAGCACGCCATAACCGAGACCTTTGTGCGGCACGGCGCGCAATTGCTCTTTGATCGCTTTGATCGAAGCGCCCTGCCCGGCGGCTTCTTCGACATCATGCGGGGTCAGGCGCAGCGGGTAAGCGCTGGTGAACCAGCCGACCGTGCGGGTCAGGTCGATCTCGTCGAACAGGGTTTCGCGACCGTGGCCTTCCAGTTGAATCAGAGCAGAAGGCTGACCGCTCCAGCGGCACAGCACACGGGCCAGCGCGGTCAGCAGCAGGTCGTTGACCTGGGTGCGGTAAGCGCTCGGCGCCTGTTGCAACAACTGTCGGGTGCGCTCGGCGTCGAGGCGCACGCTGACGGTTTGCGCATGGCGATTCTGCCTGCCGCCCTGCGGGTTTTCGCAAGGCAGATCAGCGCTCGGCCCGGCCAGTTGCGCCTGCCACCAGCTCAATTCCTCACGCAGCGATTCGCTGCCGGCGTAAGCCTGCAAACGCGCGGCCCAGTCCTTGAAGGCGCTGGTTTTAGCTGGCAGTTTCAGCGGCTGCGCAGCGTCGAGCTGGCGATAGGCGGTTTGCAGATCATCCAGCAAAACGCGCCAGGAAACGCCGTCGACCACCAAGTGGTGGATGGCGATGAACAGGCGCTGCTGACCACCCGCAACATCGACCAGCACTGCGCGCAGTAATGGGCCGTTGTGCAGATGCAGACTGCGTTGCGCGTCGGCGAACAGAGATTCGCACCGATCCAGCGAATCGACGCTGACTTGCCAGAGCACATCCTCATTCGTCAGCGCTTGATGCGTCGCTTGCCATGCATCATCGGTTTCAGTGAAACGCAGACGCAGCGCATCGTGCTGCTCGATCACGGCCAGCAAAGCTTGCTGCAATCGTTGCGGCTCGAGGCGCGCAGTCGGTTCCAGCAACAGCGCCTGATTCCAGTGCTGGCGCTGGGGAATGTCCGTATCAAAGAACCAGTGCTGAATCGGCGTCAGACGCGACTCGCCGACCACCAGGCCTTGCTCGGCTGTCACTTGCTGGGTGCGACTGGCAACGGCGGCGAGCGTCTGCACGGTCTGATGCTGGAACAGGTCGCGCGGACTGAAATGAATGCCCTGCTGACGCGCGCGGCTGACCACTTGAATCGACAGAATCGAGTCGCCGCCGAGTTCGAAGAAGTTGTCGTTGAGGCCGACCTGCCTGACGTTGAGCACATCGCACCAGATCTGCGCCAGGGTCTGCTCCAGCTCATTGCTTGGCGCGACATAGTCCTGACGATTGAGCTGCGGATCCGGCGCCGGCAAGGCGCGACGGTCGAGTTTGCCGTTGGCGGTCAGTGGCATGCTTGCCAGCAGCATCAGGTGGGTCGGCACCATGTAGTCCGGCAGTTGCGCCTTGAGGTGCGACTTGAGCGCTTTGCGCAGTTCAGCCTGTTGCGCTTCGCTCTGGTCGGCGACCTCCGTAACGAGGTAACCCACCAACTGCTTGCCACTCGGCGCATCCAGCGCCAGCACCACTGCTTCGCGGATCGAAGGGTGATCGAGCAGGCGCGTTTCGATCTCGCCCAGTTCGATGCGGAAACCGCGGATTTTCACTTGATGGTCGATCCGCCCCAGATACTCGACCAAACCATCGGCACGCTGGCGCACCAGGTCGCCGGTGCGATACATGCGCCCGCCGTCAGCGGCAAACGGGTCCGCGACAAAACGCTCGGCGCTGATGCCCGGGCGGTCGTGATAGGCCTGAGCCAGACCGGCGCCGCCGACAAACAATTCACCGGTCGCGCCTTGCGGCACCAAGGCCAGATCGGCATCAAGAATGTACGCGACCCGAGCACCGATCACGCTGCCGATCGGCACACTGCCGGCGCCCTCTTCCAGCACCTGCGGCGCCAGACTGGCCAGCGGCATGACCACGGTTTCAGTCGGGCCGTAAGCATTGAAAAACTGCGCCGGTTGGAATGCCGCGCGGATGCGCTGTAGATGCTCGCCCGTCAGCGCTTCACCGCCGGTGATGATCATGCGCACCGGCAGGACGTCATTCTGCGTGGCAAGGAACTGCGCCAACTGGCTGCCGTAGCTCGGCGTGAAGCCGAGGACGTTGATTCGATGCGTGCGAATCAAACCGCAGATTTCTTCCGCGTCCCACTGCCCTTGCGCCCGCAGCACCACCTGCGCACCGCTGAGCAGCGGCACCAGCAAACGTTCGGTGGCGGCGTCGAAGTTGATCGAATAGAAATGCAGTTCACAGTCGTCCGGGCGCATGCCGAAGCGTTCGATCACGGCTTGGCAGTGCATGGCAATTTCGCCGTGGGAGACCACCACGCCTTTCGGTTTGCCGGTCGAGCCCGAGGTGTAAATCAAGTAGGCCTGATGTTGCGGCAGGCTGATAAACGGCAACTCGCTGGCCGGATAGTCGGCCAATCCCGGGCTGTCGTCTTCCAGACACCAGCGCGCCACGCCCGATGGCAAATCACCTAGGGCCTGGAGCATCGCCCGATCGCTGAGCAGCAGACCGATGCGGCTGTCTTCGATCATGTAATGCAGACGGTCGAGCGGGTACTCCGGATCCAGCGGCACATAGGCGCCGCCAGCCTTGAGAATCGCCAGCAGGCCGATGACCATTTCCAGCGAACGCTCCAGCGCCAGACCGACCCGCACTTGCGGGCCGACGCCGCGCTCACGCAGCGCCCAGGCCAGACGATTGGCCCGGGCATCGAGTTCGGCGTAGCTCAGGGTCTGCCCGGCGAAGGTCAGCGCCGGCGCGTCTTTGCGCGCCAGTGCCTGTTCGGCAAACAGATGATGGATGCACTGGTCGAGACGATGTTCGCCCGGCTCGACGCCAAGGCTGTCGAGCAGGTGCTGTTGCTCGGTGTTGTCGAGCAACGGCAGTTCGCTGAGGCGTTGCTGCGGATCAGCGATCAACGCTTCAAGCAGGTTGCGCCAATGCCTGGCCATGCGTTCGATGGTCGGTTCGTCGAACAGATCGGTGCTGTAAGTCAGGCAGCAGCCGAGGCGATGGTCGAGGTCGGTGACTTCCAGATTGAGATCGAACTTGGTCGCCCGCGCATCGTTGGCCAGATACTCGACGGTCATCCCAGCGAGCGTGCGGCTCTGCTGGAATTCCCAGCGCTGCACGTTGCACATCACCTGGAACAACGGGTTGTAAGCCGCGCTGCGCGGTGGCTGCAAGGCTTCGACCAAATGATCGAACGGCAGATCCTGATGGGACTGGCCTTCGATCACGGTGTGGCGCACCTGCTCGAACAATTCGCCGACCGACATCTGCCCGTCGAGCTGGCAACGCAGCACCTGGGTGTTGAGGAACGCCCCGATCAGCCCTTCGCTTTCAGGGCGGATGCGGTTGGCCACCGGTGCGCCGATGCGCAGGTCGGTCTGGCCGCTGTAGCGGTAGAGCAACGTGGCGAGCGCGGCGGTCATGGTCATGAACAGGGTCAGGCCGTTTTGCGCATTGAACGTCCGCACCCGCGCAGCGAGATCATCGCTCAGATCGAAACGGAACAGCTCGCCCTGATGGCTCTGCACCGGTGGACGGGGACGGTCGCCGGGCAGTTCCAGCAGCGGATGCTCACGACCGAGTTGCGCGGTCCAGTAGTCGAGCTGGCGCTGGCGCTCGCCGGACTCCAGCCAGTTGCGCTGCCAGACGCTGTAGTCGAGGTATTGCACCGGCAGCGGCTCGAGCGGAGATTCGCGCTCATCGACAAACGCTTCGTACAGCGCACTGAGTTCACGGGCAAAGATGTCCATTGCCCAGCCTTCGGTGACGATGTGGTGCAAGGTCAGGACGAAGTAATGCTCGTGCTCGGCGATCTTGACCAGACAGGCACGCAGCAACGGACCAGTTTCCAGATCGAACGGCTGGTGCGCTTCTGCGTCAGCCAGTTGTTGCACTTGTTGCTCGCGCAGCTGCGCCGGCAGGCTGGAAAAATCCTTCCAGCCCATGCGCACACCGGTCTCGGCATGCACCTGTTGGCGGGCGACGCCATCGACACTTGGGAATGTGGTGCGCAGGGTTTCATGGCGCAGGATCAGCGCCTGCAACGCGGCCTCGAAATGCTCGACATGCAGCACGCCGCGCAAGCGCGCCATACCGCCGACGTTGTACGCCGGGCTGTCCGGTTCCATCTGCCAGAGGAACCACATGCGCTGTTGCGAATAGGACAACGGCACCGCTTGGCTGCGGTCGATTTTTGCAATCGGCAACTGTTGATTGGTGCGACCGCTGACCTGGATCAGGCGAATCTGTTCGGCGTAATCGCCCAGTTCGCTGTGCTCGAACAAGGTGCGCAGCGGCAGCTCCACGTCACAGGCCTGGCGTGTGCGTGAAATGATTTGCGTGGCCAGCAGCGAGTGACCGCCGAGGGCGAAGAAATCATCACGCAGGCCGACCTGGCTCAGGCCGAGCACCTCGCGCCAGATGCCGGCGATCTGTTGCTCCAGCTCAGTGACCGGTTCGATGTGTTCACGCACTTGCCATTGCGGCTCGGGCAAGGCGCGGCGGTCGAGTTTACCGCTGGGGCTGAGCGGCATCGCGTCGAGGCGCAGCAGTTGCGCCGGGACCATGTATTCCGGCAGCTCAGCGGCCAAAGCGTTCTTCAGCCGAGCGATTTGTTGGTCGGCATTTTCCTGCGTATCGCTCGCCGTGAAGTAGCCGATCAGTTGCGCGCCGGCAGCGGTTTCGCGCACCAGGACCACGGCCTGGGCGACGCCATTTTGCGCCAGCAGTCGCGCCTGGATTTCTTCCGGCTCAACGCGAAAGCCACGCAGCTTGACCTGCTGATCGAGACGGCCGAGGTATTCGATCACGCCATCAGAGGACCAGCGCGCACGGTCGCCGGTGCGGTACAAACGGGCGCCCTGCTCGCCCAGTGGATCGACGACAAAACGCTCGGCGGTCAACGCCGGACGACCAAGGTAACCGCGAGCCAGACCAAGACCGCTGACGCACAGTTCACCCGCGACACCCGCCGGCACTGGATTGAGATCGGCATCAAGGATGCGGCAGACCACATTGCCCAGCGGCCGGCCAATCGGCGAGCGCTCGCCATCGGCAGTTGTGCAGTGCCAATGGGTGACGTTGATCGCGGTTTCCGTCGGCCCGTAGCGGTTGTGTAACTGCACCGCTGGCAATTGCGCCAGTACCCGGTTGCGCAACTCGGCGGGCAAGGCTTCACCGCCGGAAAACAGCCGGCGCAGGCTGGTGCACTCGGCACTCAGCGGCTCGTCGATGAACAGCGCCAGCAGCGGCGGCACGAAGTGCAGCGTGGTCACGCCGTGCTTCTGAATCAGTTGCGCAATGCGATGCGGGTCACGGTGCTCGCCGGGGGCGGCAAGCAGCAGACGCGCGCCAGTGATCAGCGGCCAGAAGCATTCCCACACCGAGACGTCGAAACTGATCGGCGCTTTTTGCATCAGCACGTCGGTTTCGTCGAGGCGGTAAGTGTCCTGCATCCATTGCAGGCGCTCGGCCAGCGCGGCGTGGGTGTTGCCGACGCCTTTCGGTTGCCCGGTGGAACCCGAGGTGTAAATCACGTAGGCGAGGTTATCGCCGTGCAGTCGCAGGCCCGGTGCCTGGCTCGGCCATTTATCCAGGTGCAGCGCATCCATGGCGATCACGCTGACACCGTCGCTGGCCGGCAAACGCTCGAGCAATTGCGTCTGGGTCAGGAGCAATTCAACGCCGCTGTCACTGAGCATGTAGGCGAGGCGTTCGGCCGGATAATCTGGATCAAGCGGCACATAGGCGCCGCCGGCCTTGATGATCGCCAGCAGACCGATCAGCAGTTGCGGCGAACGCTCGGCGGCAATGGCCACGCACACGTCCGGGCCAACGCCTTTGTCGCGCAGGTAATGGGCGAGGCGGTTGGCTTGCGCGTGCAGCTCGGCAAAATCCAGGCTACCGCCGTCCCACAGCAGTGCGGTGCGTTGCGGGGTGCTGCGCAGTTGTTGCTCGAGCAGTTCCGGCAGCCAGTGTCGCGCCGGGGTGCACGGTGCGACGCTCCAGTCCTCTAGCTGATTCTGCTCGCCGGCGGTCAGCAAGCATAGATCGCCGATGGCCCGCTGCGGCCGTTGGCAAACTTCGCTGAGCAGAGTATGGAAATGCTCGGCCAGGCGCTCGATGGTCGCGGCGTCGAACAGTTCGCTGGCGTAGTCGAACGACAGGCTCAGGCGCCCGTTGCGATCCTCTTCGCTGTGCAATTGCAGATCGAACTTGGCCTCGCGGCTGTGCCACGGCAGTTCTTCGGCGAGCAGACCGGGCAGGCGCTTGAGCGCACTGAGGTCGCGCTGCTGATGGTTGAACATGACCTGGAACAGTCCGTGTTCGCGGGCCTGCGGGAAAGCTTCGAGCAGTTGTTCGAAGGGCAGATCCTGATGGGCCTGGGCGCCGAGTGCGGCCTGGCGGGTCTGGTTCAGCAACTCGGCAAATGTCAGGCGCGAATCGATTTGCGCACGCAACACCTGGGTATTGATGAAGAAGCCGATCAGGCTTTGGGTTTCCAGGCGCGGACGGTTGGCGTTGGGCACGCCGATGCGAATGTCGCGCTGACCGCTGTAGCGGTGCAGCAAACTTTGCAAGGCAGCGAGCAGAAGCATGAACGGCGTGGCTTCGTGGGCCTGCGCAGTCTGGCGAATCGCCTCGCTGAGTTTGCTACTCAAGCGCACGCTGTGGCGCGCGGCGCTGTGGTTGTGTCGGGCCGAGCGCGGGTGATCGGTGGCCAGTTCCAGCGTCGGATGGTCTTCGCCCAGTTGCGCTTTCCAGTACGCCAGTTGCCGCTCGCCCTCGCCTTGCGCCAGCCATTGCCGCTGCCAATTGCCATAGTCGGCGTATTGCGTGGGCAGCGCTGCCAGTGTCGCCGGCGTACCTTGGGTCGCCGCCGCGTAGAGACGCGAGAATTCGTCGAGCAGGATATTCAGCGACCAGCCGTCAGCGATGATGTGGTGCAGGGTCACCAGCAGTTGATGTTCTTCGTCATCGAGACGCACCAGTGTCACCGCCAGCAACGGGCCTTTTTCCAGATCGAACCGAGTGCGCGCCTGGTCTTCGCGAATCTGCTCGGCACGGGCTTCACGCTCGGGCATTGGCAAGTCGCTGATGTCGATCAGTTGCAGGTTGAATTCGGCATCCGCGAGCACTTGCTGCAATGCCACGCCGTCACGCTCGAAGAAACGTGTGCGCAGTGATTCATGGCGTTCGATCAGTTGCTGGAAGCTGTCGCGCACGGCGTTTACGTCCAGCTCGCCACGCAGGCGCAGGCCACCGGGAATGTTGTAGGCGCTGCTCTGTGGATCGAGTTGCCACGTGATCCACAGGCGGTTTTGTGCCAGCGACTGTGGCATCGGTTCGCTGCGCGATAACGTGCTGATTGCATCGTGGGCGCTGCCGCCAGTCTGTTGTTGCTGCGCCACAGCGGCGGCGAAGGCAGACAGGGTTGGCGCTTCGAACAGCAGGCGCAGGCTCAGCGCGACACCGAGTGCTTCGCGAACCCGCGCGACCACTTGCGTGGCGGCGATCGAGTTGCCGCCGAGCAGAAAGAAATGGTCGTCGCCACTGACTTGCTTGACGTTGAGTTGCTCGGCCCAGATTTGCCCGATCAACGCTTCAAGGTCCGAAGTGCTGCTGGTCGCGTTTTCCGTTGCGGCTGTGATCGAAGGGAACAGCGCGTAACTGTCGAGGCTGCCATCAGCCAGACGATTGCGGCACGCCGAGCGCTGTAGTTTGCCGCTGGAGGTTTTCGGCAACGCGCCCGGATTGAGCAGCACCACCACGCTTGGCGCCTCCTGATACGCCTCGGCCACGGCTTGGCGAATGGCTTTGATCAGCGCATCTGGCGCAAGGATTTTCTGCACGCTACGGCTGATTTCCGCAGCGATGCCAATGCCCTCTTCGCCGTTGTGAGTGACCGCGAACGCCGCCACACGACCCTTGCGCACCACTTCGACTTCGCGCTCGACAGTCTGCTCGATGTCCTGCGGATACAGGTTATGGCCACGGACGATGAGCATGTCTTTCAGGCGCCCGGTGACAAACAACTCGCCGTCACGGATAAAACCCAGGTCGCCGGTGCGCAACCAGGTGCGGCCGGCATGCTGAACAAAAGTCTTGGCGCTGGCTTCGGGGTTGCGCCAGTAACCGTGGGCGATGCTCGGGCCGGCGGCCCAGACTTCGCCGACGGCATTGTCGGCGAGTTCTTCGAGGGTATTCGGTTCGACGATCAGCACCGCGTGCTCAGGCTGGCTGATGCCGCAACTCATGACCGCGCTGCCGTCGCCCGGCTCGGCGCGGTTTTGCGCCAGCGCCTGATCGTCCACACGCAACGCCGGGATGCCGGTGCCGCGCGGTGTGCCAGCGACAAACAGGGTCGCCTCGGCCAGACCGTACGAGGCCATGAAACTGTTGTCGCTGAAACCGCAAGCAGCGAATTTTTCGGCGAAGCGCTCGAGGGTATCGAGACGGATCGGCTCGGAACCGGAATAGGCCACGCGCCAGCGGCTCAGATCGAGGCGCTCAAGGGCCGATTCGCTGACCCGCTCACTGCACAAACGGTAGGCGAAATCCGGGCCGCCGCTGATGGTGCCGCCGTATTCGGCGATCGCTTCCAGCCAGCGCAACGGACGGCCGAGGAAGTAGGCCGGCGACATCAGAATGCACGGCACGCCGCTGAAAATCGGTTGCAGCAGGCCACCGATCAAACCCATGTCGTGATACAGCGGCAACCAGCTGACGATGACGTCGTCCGGGTTGACGTCGATGCCGAAACCGTGACGGATCAGCAGTTCGTTGGCGACCAGGTTGCCATGGCTGACCTGCACACCCTTGGGCAACGCGGTGGAGCCGGAGGTGTATTGCAGGAAGGCGATGTGCTCGGCCGGCAGGCTCGGTTCAGCCCAGCGTTCGGCCAGCGCGCTGTCGAGGGTGTCGACACACAACAGCGGCGGCGCGCCGTCGATTTGCTGCAAGGCATCGCGCAGATCGGCGCTGGTCAGCAACAGCCTGGGTTCGGCGTCGGCGATGATCGACAGCAAACGCTCCTGATGATGCCGACGCGCGGATTCCGGCGGATAGGCCGGCACAGCGATCACACCGGCATACAGGCAGCCGAAAAACGCCGCGACGTAATCCGCGCCACTGGGAAACAGCAACACCGCACGCTCACCGAAACCGGCCTCGGCCTGCAACGCGGCGGCAATGGTGCGCGCCCTTTGATCCAGTTCGCGATAGCTGAGCACCACAGCCTGATCGGCGTTTTCGGCGAGAAAACGCAAGGCCAGTCGGTCCGGCGTCAGGGCCGCGCGACGCTTGAGGGCATGGACCAGGGTGCTGGGGAGTTCGAACGCGTCGGTCATGAGGTTTCCTGCCTGAATTCGGCTTGCAAGTGGAATCGGGTAGCTGCGTCACACCTGTCGAGAGGCGTGCGGGGCGCGGTCTGTGCCGACCGCGCGAGGCATCGGAATGCGCTGGGGCCGGGGATCTGCACCCGGCACCATTCACCAATGAGAACGGATGACCTGGGGAAATAATTAGTCGGCAGGCGCGACGTCCAGCAGGGCTGGGGTGCGGCGGCGTGTCGCAGTTCGCAAAACACATCGCCTTACAGCAATACCTCTCTTTCTCATTTGACAATCATTATCATTCAACATAATTTGTCGCTCGATGTGTAGGACGGCGCCATCCCCCGAGGCCCTCCCACTAACCTATTGGCAGCAAGGTGATTTCCATGACGGAACAAGTATCCACAAGCAGGTGCGATTCACCGCTACTTCAGGCATTCGTCGACAATCGACTGATTCTGGTCAAGATTGCAGCGCGCATTACCGGCTGCAGGTCTCGCGCCGAAGACGTGGTGCAGGATGCGTTTTTCCGACTGCAATCGGCGCCGCCGATCACGTCGTCGATCAAGGCTCAGCTGAGCTACCTGTTCCAGATCGTGCGCAACCTCGCCATCGATCATTACCGCAAGCAGGCGCTCGAACAGAAATACTCAGGCCCGGAAGAGGAAGGCTTGAACGTGGTGATTCAGGGCGCTTCGCCGGAAACTTCGCACATCAACTTCTCGACCCTCGAACACATCGCCGATGCGCTGACCGAGCTGCCCAGCCGCACCCGTTATGCCTTCGAGATGTACCGCTTGCACGGCGTACCGCAGAAAGACATCGCCAAGGAACTGGGTGTGTCGCCCACCCTGGTCAACTTCATGATTCGTGATGCTTTGGTGCACTGCCGCAAGGTTTCGGGCAGTCGGCGGGATGCGGTGATCGCGGGTCGTCGTTAGGATCCGGATTTTGCGTCAAGCCATTCGCGAGCAGGCTCGCTCCCACAGGGTTTGAACAACGACACAAATCCAGTGGGAGCGAGCCTGCTCGCGAAAGCGGCCTCAGACTCAACGCAATACCGAGGCCGAACGCATCAGGCCAAGCTGCACCGATCAAAAAACCGCTCCCGCCCCAGAATCATCAGCGCCGCGCGCTTGTGCGGAAAATCGAATTCCTTCTCGCAGTGAAAACATTGGTTGTGCATATGCCCGATCATCTTCGCGTTGTCGGCACGCGGCTCGGCAACCACGCTCTGGGTGCGCGGATCATCGAGAAACAGGTAATGCACCAGCGCCGATAACCAACTCGCCACTTTGTGCGGGCCGCGATGACTTTCTTCGCCGACCAGCATGTGAATGCCACGGTCGTAATCGCCGGCATCGTAGAACGGCGCGATGCGATCTTCCTTGGCCCAGTAGGCTTCGAAATAGGCGAACGGCTGATCATCGAAACAGCCGATCAGCGTCAGCGTGTGCGGATCGGCATCGAGCTTGTTGAGGTACTCGCGATGCTGCTGAAGGCTGCCCTCCTCCTGCCAGAAGCTCGCCACGCGCGGGCTGTTCTGCCAGCGATTGAAGCGCGACAGATCTTCTTCGATTTCCAGCGTACGCAAGGAAACCCATGCGCCAAGCCGCGCATCGAAACGCCGATAGACTTCACCGCGCGGTTTCACCGGTCGCAGCGGGTGGCGCTTGCCCTGGCTGATGACCATTTGCTGCGGATAGCTGCCGGTCAGTGAAGTGCCCAGCCACGGCTGCGGCAGTTGCCAGAACAGCGTGCGCTCGCAGCGATATTCGCCGGCGACATCGGTATTAATCAGCAAACCGCTGAGCAACGCCTCGGTCGGCGGTTGATCGAGTTGCCAGGTTAGCTGCTGACACGCCGGGTCACGGGCGAACAACCAGTAACAGGCCGCCCATAAGGCCTGCCCGGGCGGCAGGGCATAACGTTCATCAAGCTGGATCGGGCCCTTGCCTCCACGGTTCAGGCGCAGCCGAATCAACGGTTGCCCGTCCAGGCTCAGGCTCAAGCGGCTTTCGCTGGCATCAGCGATCAAGCGACTGCCCGAGGGCAACGCCAGGGCAGTCAGGTCGTTCAGATGGGACATGGGTCGGGCTCACGTAATCGTCGACAGTTCAACGAAGTGACGTGAGCCGGGAGGGGAAATTTAAGCGCGAGACGAAAACAGCGCTTCAGTGATGCGGCACCGGCACCACGGCAATCCTGTACGGCTCGAAAATCTTCAATAACTCGCCGTTGTCGCGCAAACGCTGCAACAGATTGCCGAAGGCTTCGCCGCTGATCGGAGCGCTTGGCCGCAGAATCGCGTAATGATGATAGATCTGATCGGTACGCTGCGACGCCAACAGCTCATCGCGGACCTTCTCGTTGCGCAGCAGGTAATCGAACAGATAGGAGCGGGTCACCAGGGCAATGTCGGCGCGCCCGCGCAGCACCATCAGCAGGTTACTGTCATGGGAATAGGTCAGCGCGGCATTGTAGTTTTTCGCGAGGTATTTCGGGTCGGCGTTGAAGTTGGCGAATTCGTAGTGATAACCGCTGAACAGCGCCAGACGTTTGCCTGACAGGCTGGAAAAGTAGTTCTGCTGGCGGCCATCCTCGCGCTGGGCGACAAAAATCTCAGCGTCTTCCAGGCCCATGTCGACGTCGTCGTGGGGAATGTCCTTCCAGCCCCACTCGGGGTTCTCGAAGATCGCCATATCGATGCGGCCCTGCTTGAAATCACCGAAACGGCGCGGGATCGACGTCGGCACCAGGACGAACTGATACTCGCTCTGCGAGCGGTTCAGCGCCTCGACCAATTGCGGCAACAGGCCGGTGTCGGCGCCGTTTTCCGGGCGAATCGTATAGGGCGGGAAATGCGCGGCGCCGACCCGGACCAATTGCGCTGACTGAGCGGGCAATACCCATAACGCAGCCAGCGCAGCGAGCATCAGCCCGGCGGCTGTCCGAATTGGCGAAGACTTCAAAACACCCCACTCCCCGAAAAAAATAGCGATCAATGCATTCAAGCTAGGCGGTTTCGCCGAGTTAGCCAGTTTCCCGCCCGGAACAGACGGCCATTCACCGTGCTTCGAGGACCAGAATCAGCGCTTCATCGGCGAGTTGATCGAGGCTCAAACTGCCGCCGGCACGGAACCAGGTGGTGGTCCAGGACAGTGCGCCGGTGAGGAAACGTCGGGTAATAAAAACGTCGCCGCGAATGTAGCCGGCGTCCTTGGCCTCGCCCAGAACCTGCAGCCAGATGTCTTCATAAACGTCACGCAACGCAAGGACTTTAGCCTGGCCGTCTTCGGACAATGAGCGCCATTCGTACACCAGCACCGCCATCGCTTCGCCGCTGCCGCCCATGATCGACTGCAACTCGCAACGAATCAGCGCCAGCACCTTGTCGCGCACGTCGCTTGCCTCGGCCAGGGCTGCGCGCATCAACGCGGTGTTGTAGCGGATGGTCTCCTCCATCACTGCGCGAAGGATTTCATCCTTGCTTTTGAAGTGATGAAAAATACTGCCCGACTGAATGCCCACAGCGCTGGCCAGATCACGCACCGTGGTGCGCTCGTAGCCTTTGTTGCGAAACAGGTGAGCCGCCACTTGCAGCAATTTGCCACGGGCGCTGTCCGGGTCGGTCAACTGGCCTTGCTCGACCAGTTCGCGCATGACCCGCAGGGCTTTTTGCTCGTCCACCCGTTCTCTCCTACAGTCGATCAGTGTGTTGCCCCCTGTAACCGCAGGGTTGCGCGCAATTTAAGCCGCGCGCGGGCACCAAGCAAGCGCTTGGGCAGAAGAATGTTTCGCCTGTTTACAAACCAAGCGCTTGCTTGGTAGCCTCCAGACACTTCTGTCGCAGGTCCCTGAGTCGGAGATAAAAATGCCAACCACCGTGCGAATCGGCTGCGCCAGTGCCTTCTGGGGCGACACCTCCACCGCTGCCGCCCAGCTTGTCACGGGGAGAAACCTCGACTATCTGGTGTTCGATTACCTCGCCGAGATCACCATGTCGCTCATGGCGGGCGCGCGCCTGAAAGACCCGCAGGCCGGGTTCGCCAGCGACTTCGTTGAAGTGCTGGCACCGCTGCTGACGCAACTGGCTGAACAGAAGATCCGCGTGATCAGCAACGCCGGCGGGGTCAATCCGCGGGCTTGCGCGGCGGCCCTGCAAGCGGCCTGCGACCAGGCTGGGGTCCCGCTGAAGATTGCCGTATTGCTCGGCGATGACCTGCAAGGACAGCTCAAAAACCCCGCCGATATCCGCGAAATGTTCAGCGGCGCTCCACTGCCGCGGATGTGCGTATCGACCAACGCCTACCTCGGCGCGCCAGGAATTGTCGAAGCGTTGCGCCTGGGTGCCGACATCGTCATCACTGGCCGGGTGGTCGACAGCGCCGTGGTCAGCGCGGCGCTGGTCCATGAATTCGGCTGGTCGTGGCACGACTACGACAAACTCGCCCAGGCCGCGCTGGCCGGGCACATCATTGAATGCGGCGCGCAGTGCACCGGCGGTAATTTCACCGACTGGCGCGAGGTGCCGGATTACGAGCACATCGGTTTTCCGATCGTCGAGGTCAGCGCCGATGGCCAGTTCCTCGTCAGCAAACCCGAAGGCTCCGGCGGCCTGGTCACGCCGCTGACCGTCGGCGAGCAGATGCTCTACGAAATCGGCGATCCGCAGGCCTATCTGTTACCCGATGTGATCTGCGATTTCACTCAGGTCAAACTTCAGCAACAAGGCAAAAATATCGTGCAGGTGCACGGTGCCAAAGGCCTGCCGCCCAGCGATAAATACAAGGTCAGCGCCACGTACCCGGACGGTTTTCGCTGTACGGCGAGTTGCCTGATGGCCGGCATCGACGCGGTAGACAAGGCGCGGCGGGTCAGTCAGGCGATCATCGACAAGACCGCCGAGATGTTCAGCCTGCGCGGCTGGTCGCCCTACAGCGAAACCCATGTCGAACTGCTCGGCAGCGAAGCCACCTATGGCCCCCACGGCCAGCGCCGCGACAGCCGTGAAGTGGTGATCAAGATCGCCGTGCGCCATCCTGACAAACGCGCGCTGGTGCTGTTTTCCAAAGAGATCGCCCAGGCCGCGACCGGTATGGCGCCCGGTCTGACCGGCATTGTCGGCGGACGTCCGACCGTGTACCCAGTCATCCGCTTGTTCTCGTTCCTCGTCGATAAAAGCGCCTGCGCCCTGCAAATCGACATGGCCGGTGAGCGCCATCCGTGCGCCCTGCCCGATCCGGTGGCCCTCGACAGCGCAGATTTGCCGATCGCCCATCAGCCACCCAAACCCCAGGGCCGCGCCGATGCCAGTGTGCCGCTGGTGAAACTGGCGGTGGCGCGCTCCGGCGACAAGGGCAACCACAGCAACATCGGCGTGATGCCGCGCCATCCCGATTACCTGCCGTGGATCGCCGAAGCGCTGACCACTTCGGTGGTGGTCGACTGGATGCGTCACGTCCTCGATCCACTTCTCGGGCGTGTCGAACGCTGGTATCTGCCCGGCAGCCACAGCCTCAACTTTCTCTTGGAAAACGCCCTCGGCGGTGGCGGTGTCGCCAGTCTGCGCATCGATCCGCAGGGCAAGGCCTTCGCTCAACAACTATTGGAAATCCAGATTCCGGTGCCGCAGAGCATCGCCGAACAGCTCGACTAGAGGATGGTGTGCATGGCTTACGCGTCGATTTTTCGCGCCGATCTGTTCAGCGGCCAGAACCTGATTGTCACCGGCGGCGGGAGCGGCATCGGTCGCTGCACCGCCCATGAACTGGCGGCCCTTGGCGCCAATGTGCTGCTGGTCGGGCGCAAGCCGGAAAAACTCGAAAAGGTCGCCGCCGAAATCGCCGAGGACGGCGGCCGCGCGCACTGGAAGGCCTGCGATATCCGCGATGAAGAAGCGGTCAAACAATTGGTCAAAGAGCTGATCGTCGAACACGGGCCGATCCACGGTCTGGTCAACAATGCCGGCGGCCAGTATCCGTCGCCCTTGGCCTCGATCAATCAGAAGGGTTTTGAAACCGTGCTGCGCACCAATCTGGTCGGCGGTTTCCTCATGGCCCGGGAAGTGTTCAACCAGTCGATGAGCAAACACGGCGGCAGCATCGTCAACATGCTCGCCGACATGTGGGGCGGCATGCCCGGCATGGGCCACTCGGGCGCGGCGCGTTCGGGCATGGACAACTTCACCAAGACTGCCGCGTTCGAATGGGGTTATGCCGGGGTCCGGGTCAACGCCGTGGCGCCGGGCTGGATCGCCTCCAGTGGCATGGACACTTACGAAGGCGCGTTCAAAGCGGTGATCCCGACCCTGCGCGAGCACGTGCCGCTCAAGCGCATCGGCACCGAATCGGAAGTCAGCGCGGCGATCGTGTTTCTGCTCAGCCCGGCGGCGGCGTTCATCAGCGGCACTACGGTGAAAATCGACGGTGCCGCCAGCCTCGGCAGTCGGGCGTGGCCGCTGCACAAGGCCAGCCACAGCGAATCGTTCAACGGCTTTCACCGCGCCTATTTACCAGAAGTGTTGCGTCCCGACGCGCTCAAGGACAAGGAATAAGCCATGGCGCAGATCCAGTCGCAACTCGATCCGCACAGCGAAGCGTTCGCGCGCAACCGCGCGGCCATGCTTGCCGCCATCGAGCAGGTGCAGCAGCTTGAACGAAACCTGCTGAACAAGGCCGCCGAAGCCAAAGACAAATTCAGCAAACGCGGGCAACTGTTGCCCCGCGAGCGCCTGAATCTGTTACTCGACCCCGGCGCGCCGTTCCTCGAACTGGCCAGCCTCGCCGGCTACAAGTTGCATGACGACAAGGACGGCAGTTCGGCCGGTGGCGGGCTGATTGCCGGCATCGGTTATGTCTGCGGCATCCGCGCGATGGTGGTCGCCAACAACAGCGCAATCAAGGGCGGCACGATCTCGCCGAGCGGCCTGAAAAAATCCCTGCGCCTGCAACAGATCGCCCGGGAAAACAAACTGCCGATGATCACCCTCGCCGAAAGCGGCGGCGCCAACCTCAACTACGCGGCGGAGATTTTTGTCGAAGGCGCGCGCAGTTTCGCCAACCAGGCGCGCATGTCAGCCATGGGTTTGCCGCAGATCACCGTGGTGCACGGCTCGGCCACGGCGGGCGGCGCCTATCAACCGGGCTTGTCGGATTACGTGGTGGTGGTGCGCGGCAAGGCCAAGCTGTTTCTCGCTGGCCCACCGTTGCTCAAAGCCGCGACCGGCGAAGTGGCCACCGATGAAGAACTCGGTGGCGCCGAGATGCACGCGCAGGTCGCCGGCACCGCTGAATACCTCGCTGAAAACGATGCTGACGGCATCCGTCAGGTCCGCGACATCATGCGCATGCTGCCGTGGAACGAACAGCTGCCCTGGCTGCCGGAGCCGCAATACAAGGAACCGCTCTACCCCATCGACGAACTGCTGGGGCTGATCCCCGACGATGCGAAAAAGCCCTACGACGTGCGCGAAATCATCGCGAGGATCGCCGATGAGTCGGACTTTCTCGAATTCAAAGGCGAGTTCGATCAGCAAACCCTTTGCGGCCAACTGAAAATCCAGGGCCGCGCCTGCGGCTTCATCGGCAACAACGGCCCGATCACCCCGCAAGGTGCGAGCAAGGCGGCGCAGTTCATCCAGCTGTGCGACCAGAGCCAGACGCCGCTGCTGTTTTTCCACAACACCACGGGGTTCATGGTCGGCACCGAATCGGAGCAGCAAGGGGTGATCAAGCACGGCTCGAAACTGATCCAGGCGGTGGCCAATGCACGGGTGCCTAAACTGACCATCGTCGTCGGCGGTTCCTACGGCGCCGGCAATTATGCGATGTGCGGACGCGGGCTCGATCCGCGCTTCATCTTCGCCTGGCCCAACAGCCGAACGGCAGTGATGGGTGGCGCGCAGGCCGGCAAGGTTCTGCGCATCGTCACTGAGGCCAAACAGCTGAAGGACGGCATCGAGCCCGATCCGAAAATGCTCGACATGCTCGAACAGATGACCGCGCAGAAACTCGACAGCCAGTCCACCGCCCTGTACGGCAGCGCCAACCTGTGGGACGACGGCCTGATCGACCCGCGCGACACCCGCACCCTGCTTGGCTACTTGCTGGATATCTGCCACGAAGCCGACCGGCGTACGCTGCAACCCAACAGCTTCGGCGTCAGCCGCTTCTGACCGCCACGGATCCTACGGAGAACAACAACAATGATCTTCACCCCGGAACACGAAGCCCTGCGCCGCACCGTCCGCCAGTTCGTCACGCACGAGATCAACCCGCACGTCGAAGAATGGGAAAAGGCCGGGCGCTTTCCGATCCACGAGATTTTCCGCAAGGCCGGCGAGCTGGGCCTGCTGGGCATTTCCAAGCCGGAAAAATTCGGCGGCATGGGCCTCGACTACAGCTATTCGATTGTCGCCGCCGAAGAGTTCGGCACCATTCATTGCGGCGGGATTCCGATGTCGATCGGCGTACAGACCGACATGTGCACCCCGGCCCTCGCCCGCTTCGGCTCCGATGAACTGCGCGAAGAGTTCCTCCGGCCGGCGATCACGGGCGAGCAGGTCGGCTGCATCGGCGTTTCCGAAGTCGGCGCCGGCTCCGATGTTGCCGGGCTGAAAACCACGGCGCGCAAGGACGGCGACGACTACGTGATCAACGGCAGCAAAATGTGGATCACCAACTCGCCGAGCGCCGATTTCATCTGCCTGCTGGCCAACACGTCGGACGACAAGCCGCACATCAACAAGTCGCTGATCATGGTGCCGATGACCACCCCGGGCATCAGCCTCAGCTCGCACCTGGACAAACTCGGCATGCGCAGCTCGGAAACCGCGCAGGTGTTCTTCGACAACGTGCGCGTGCCGCAGCGCAATCGCATCGGCCACGAAGGCGCCGGGTTCATGATGCAGATGCTGCAGTTCCAGGAGGAACGCCTGTTCGGCGCGGCGAACATGATCAAGGGCCTGGAATATTGCATCGACAGCACCATCGAGTACTGCAAGGAGCGCAAGACCTTCGGCAACGCGCTGATCGACAACCAGGTGATTCACTTCCGCCTGGCCGAATTGCAGACCGAAATCGAATGCCTGCGCGCGCTGGTCTATCAGGCCACCGAGCAGTACATCAAAGGTCAGGACGTCACCCGACTGGCGTCGATGGCCAAGCTCAAGGCCGGACGCCTCGGCCGTGAAGTCAGCGACAGCTGCCTGCAATATTGGGGCGGTATGGGCTTCATGTGGGACAACCCGGTGGCCCGCGCCTATCGCGATGTGCGTCTGGTGTCGATTGGCGGCGGCGCCGACGAAATCATGCTGGGCATCATCTGCAAACTGATGGGCATCCTGCCCGGGAAAAAGAAATGAGCCGCCTGCCCGATTGCCAGACGCTGTTGCTGGAACTGCATGGCGGCGTGCTGCACATCACCCTCAACCGCCCGGACAGCCGCAACGCGATGAGCCTGCAAATGGTCGCCGAACTGCGCGCAGTGCTGGCGGCGATACGCGATGACCGCACAGTGCGGGCCTTGGTGCTCAGCGGTGCCGGCGGGCATTTTTGCGCCGGCGGCGACATCAAGGACATGGCCAATGCACGGGCTCAGGGGGCGGAGGCTTACCGTGAGTTGAACCGGGCGTTCGGTGCGTTACTGGAACAAGCCCAACACACACCACAAGTGCTGATCACTGTGCTGCAAGGCGCCGTCCTCGGCGGCGGCTTCGGTCTGGCCTGCGTCAGCGATATCGCCCTGGCCGATCACCAGGCGCAGTTCGGTTTGCCGGAAACCAGCCTCGGCCTGATCCCGGCGCAAATCGCACCGTTTGTGGTGCAACGGATCGGCTTGACCGAAACCCGCCGGCTCGCGCTGACGGCGGCGCGTTTCGATGGCGCTGAGGCGCAGCGATTGGGCCTGGTGCATTGCGTTGAACAGGATGCGCAGGCGCTGGCCGAGCGACTGGATGACGTGTTGCAACAGGTGCTGCGCTGCGCGCCGGAAGCGAATGCGGTGACGAAAAAGTTGTTGCTGGCGAATGCCGGACAGCCTTCGAGTGAATTGCTTGATGAGGCGGCGCAGTGGTTCAGCGCGGCGGTGACCGGCCCCGAAGGTGTGGAGGGAACCATGGCATTCATGCAGAAACGCAAACCGGGGTGGGCCTGAAAAAGCATCGCGGGCAAGCCCGCTCCCACACGGTTTCTCATTCGCTCAAAAAACTTGTGGGAGCTGGCTTGCCTGCGATGAGGCCATCACATTCAAAGTCAAAACCTCAGGAAACCCACCATGCCCACCCTTCACAAAATCCTGATCGCCAACCGCGGTGAAATCGCCTGCCGCATCCAGCGCACGGCCCAGGCGCTGGGCTATCGCACCGTCGCGGTGTTCAGCGACGCCGATGCCGATGCGCTGCACGTACAAATGGCCGATCAGGCCGTGCACATCGGCCCGGCGCCAGTGCAACAGTCCTACCTCAACATTGCGGCGATCCTCGACGCCGCCTGCCGCAGCGGCGCCGATGCCATTCATCCCGGCTACGGCTTCCTCTCGGAAAACGCCGATTTCGCCCGCGCCTGCGCCGAAGCCGGGCTGATTTTCATCGGCCCCAGCGTCGAAGCGATCGAACTGATGGGCAGCAAACGCCTGTCGAAAATCGCCATGCTCGACGCGGGCGTGCCGTGTATCGCTGGCTATCAAGGCGCAGCGCAGGACGACGCGACCTTGCTGGCCGAGGCCGAGCGCATCGGCTATCCGCTGATGATCAAGGCCAGCGCCGGTGGTGGTGGACGTGGCATGCGCCTGGTGCACGAGGCCAGCGAACTGGCGGCGCAACTGCGCACCGCGCGCTCCGAAGCAATGAACGGTTTCGGTAGCGACGATTTGATTCTCGAGCAGGCAGTGATCGAACCGCGTCACGTCGAAGTGCAACTGTTCGGCGACCAGCACGGCCATCTGGTCTATCTCGGCGAACGCGATTGCTCGATCCAGCGCCGCCATCAGAAAGTTGTCGAAGAAGCACCGTGCCCGGTGATGACCGCCGAGCTGCGTCAGGCCATGGGCGAGGCGGCGCTCAAGGCCGGGCGGGCGGTGAATTATGTCGGCGCCGGCACCGTGGAGTTCCTGCTCGACGCGCGCGGGCAGTTCTACTTCCTGGAGATGAACACCCGACTGCAGGTCGAACACCCGGTAACGGAAATGATCACTGGGCAAGACCTCGTCGCCTGGCAGTTGCTGGTCGCCGAAGGCCAGCCGCTACCGCTGACCCAAGAGCAGATCCGCCTCGACGGTCACGCCATGGAAGTGCGCCTCTACGCTGAAGATCCCGCTGCGGATTTTCTCCCGCAAACCGGCCGCGTTGTGGCATGGCAGCCAGCGCTGGCGCACGGTGCGCGGATTGATCACGGCCTGCTTGAAGGTCAGTCGGTCAGCCCGTTCTACGATCCGATGCTGGGCAAACTGATCGCCCACGGCGCCACTCGTGAAGAGGCGCGGCGCAAGCTGTTGCGTGCGGTGCAGGACACCGTGCTGCTTGGCGTGCAGAGCAATCAGCGCTTGCTCGAAGGCCTGCTGCAACATCCGCAATTCATCAGTGGCGACTTCAGCACAGCGTTCATCCAGCAACACTTTTCCAGCCACGCCAGTCTCAACGCTCATGTGCCCAAGGCAGAGCAATTGGCGATTGCCGTGGCGTTGTTCTATCAGGCCAGCGCCCTGCCCCATCGCGCCCCGCTGCATGGCTGGCGCAACAACGCCAGTGTGCCGCTGCACTATCGACTCGGCAGGGACGAACAGGACTGGACGCTGTCGGTGCTGGCGCGCAAATCCGGTGAATATGTCGTGCAGGTCGGCGAACGCACGCTGGAGTTGAAAATCATCGAGCACACCACCCAGTCGGTGACCATGGAGGTCGACGGCCTGCGCCAGCGCCATGCCTATCGTCTGCACGATGGGCAGCTGTGGCTGTTCACTCATCCGGGCAGCCTGCGCCTGGAGGATCGAACTCATGCGCCGATCGGCAGTCAGACGAGCGTCGCCTCCGGCACCCTGAAAGCACCGATGGACGGTGCCATTGTCGACGTGCTGGTCAGCGAAGGCAGTACGGTCAGCAAGGGTCAATTACTGGTGGTACTGGAGGCAATGAAAATGGAGCATCCGTTGAAGGCCGGCATCGATGGCGTGCTCAAACGGGTGCAAGTGAAGGTCGGCGATCAGGTAAAAAATCGTCAGGTTCTGTTGCAGGTCGAGTAGTCGCCCGGGCACAAGTGCGGGGTTTGACTACGCTCTGATAAATCAGAACGCGGAAATCAGGAACCCTGCGATGCCCCATTGGCTGGTCATAGATCTGGAAGCCACCACAGACGAAGGTGGCTGGCCGGTCGCGGAAATGGAAATTATCGAAATCGGTGCGACCCTGGTCGACCGCGCCGGGCGCGAGCAGGATCACTTTCAGCGCTTCGTCAAACCGACCCGCCGTCCATTGCTGACGTCGTTCTGTCGGGAGCTGACGCACATCACCCAGGCCAACATCGACTCGGCGCAACCGCTGAGCGAGGTCTGGCCAGCCTTTGAGCGCTGGCTGGCGCAGCATCAGGCTCGCCTTGAAGGCTGGGCCAGTTGGGGCGGTTACGATCGCCAGCAGTTGCTGCAAGAGTGGCAGCGCCTGAACATCGACAGTGGCCTGAGCAAAGTCCCGCACATGAACCTCAAACAGCGCTTCGCCAAGGCTCGCCGCCTGGAACGACCGCTGGGGCTCAACGGCGCGTTGCAACTGGCGGGGATGCAGTTCAACGGCCAACAACATCGCGCGCTGGAAGATGCCCGCAATACCGCACGGTTATTGCCGCTGGTGCTGCCGCTTTAGACGCGTGACGGCACGAAAAGCCTTGTGCATACTGGCCGCCCCCTTTTAAGCCCTTTTCGAGGAATCCGCCCATGTTTAAAGTCAACGAGTACTTCGACGGCACCGTCAAGTCGATCGCCTTTGGCACCGCTGAAGGTCCGGCGACCATTGGCGTCATGGCCCCGGGCGAATACGAATTCGGCACCAGCCAGCGCGAGATCATGCACGTGGTGTCCGGCGCGCTGAGCGTCAAACTGCCAGACAGCAGCGACTGGGAAACCTTCGCCGCTGGCAGCCAGTTCAACGTCCCGGCCAACAGCAAGTTCCAGCTGAAGGTCGCCGTCGATACCGCTTACCTGTGCGAATACCGCGGCTGATCCCGCCGGGTTCACAGCGCAAAAAATGCCCGCGTCCAAAAGACCCGGGCATTTTTCGTTGCGGCGACAACCTATTCGAGAATTTCCACCGGCATGCCGACTTCCAGGCGGCCGTTGCCGTCATTGACCAGATTCTGCCCGAACATCGCGCCGTCAGCGGTGCTGCGGTGTTTCTGCAGCGTCGCGAACGGCTCGCGATCAGGGCTGCGCTCACCGGTTTGCGGGTCAACAGTCGTCATGATGCAACGCGCGCACGGTTTGACCACACGGAATTCGATGTCGCCGATGCGAAGACGCTTCCAGTTGTCCTCGGCGTAAGGGGCGCTGCCCTCGATGACCAGATTCGGACGGAAGCGCAGCATCTCCAGCTCTCGCCCTACCGTTTCCGAGAGCGCCTGCCGCGAGGCTTCGCCGATCAGCAGCAATGGATAACCGTCGGCGAACGCTACTTTATCGTCGTCCTTGCCGAAACCCGACTGCGTGGTGCGTGCCCGCTCGAGCGGCATTTGCACCAGACGCGTGGGCTTGCCGAGGAAGTCGCTGACGAAACGCGCGGCTTGATCACCGGCGTCCGGCACCCGCAGGGTGTCGCGCCAGATCGTCACACCGCGCAGCTCGGCGTCTGCATCAGGCAAAGGAATTTCGATCGAGCCGTGCTCCGGAGCGCTCAGGGTCAGACCGCCGCTGGCATTGCACAAGGCCGACAACTGACTCATCTTCGCTTCGGCACGCTGGGTCAGAAAGCGCCCGCTGGCCTCGTCCACCAGCATCCAGCGGCGGTCGCCTGCCAGGCCCAGCTTGTCCAGCTCGATGCTTTGCAGGAGTTCGCCCTTGCCGGATTTCAACGGGTAACGATAAAGCGCGCTCAGACGCAGCATGGCCAGCTTCCTTGATGGAAAAACGCCACCCTATACGAGCTCGATCAGGAAGCAAAGAGCAATAACTGTAGGAGTGAGCCTGCTTGCGAAGACGGTGTGTCAGGTAATGATTCGGGGCTGACACACCGCTATCGCGAGCAGGCTCACTCCTACAATGGGCGTGCGATCAAGCGGGCACGGCGTCGAGCATCAGACGCTGGCGCACCACATCAACCAGTTTGTCCGGCTGGAATTTGGAGAGGAAGTTGTCGCAACCGACCTTCTTCACCATCGAGTCGTTGAAGCTGCCCGACAACGAGGTGTGCAGCACGACATACAACCCACGCAGGCGCGGATCGTTGCGGATTTCCGTGGTCAGGCGATAGCCGTCCATTTCCGGCATTTCCGCGTCGGTGAAAATCATCAGCAGTTTGTCAGTCATGTGCACGCCGGTATCGGCCCAGGCCTTGAGCATGTTCAAGGCTTTCAGACCGTCACTGGCAATGTGCATTTTCACCCCGAGCTGGCCGAGGGTATCGCGCAATTGCGAAAGCGCTACGTTGGAGTCGTCCACCAGCAACACTTCGCGGCCACGGGCGCGCTCGAGTACCGGGTCGTCGAGTTTCTCGCGTGAAACCTTGGCGTTGTAAGGGACGATTTCAGCGAGGACTTTCTCTACGTCGATGATCTCGACCAGTTGATCGTCGACCTTGCTGATCGCGGTCAGATAATGCTGGCGGCCGGCACTGGTCGGCGGCGGCAGAATGGCTTCCCAGTTCATGTTGACGATGCGGTCGACGCCGCCGACGAGGAAGGCCTGCACCGAACGGTTGTACTCGGTGACGATGATCGTGCTGTTCGGGCCCGGCACCAGTGGGCGCATGCCGATTGCCTGGGACAGGTCGATCACCGGCAATGTCTGACCGCGCAGGTTGACCACGCCGCAAACAAAGGGATGACGCTGCGGCATCAGGGTCAGCTTCGGCAGTTGCAGTACTTCCTGAACCTTGAACACGTTGATCGCGAACAACTGGCGTCCGGCCAGGCGAAACATGAGGATTTCCAGGCGATTCTCACCCACCAGTTGCGTGCGTTGGTCTACCGTGTCGAGAATGCCGGCCATCAATGACTCCTGGGCTTGATCTGATGAATTCACTATCGGGGTTTATCGGCTGCATTCAGCTAATCTTGATTGCTGTAAAGCCCGTAAGTAAAAATGCCACAAACGACCATTGATGTCACACTGACATCATGCTTTACTGGCATTCGTGATTTCATCTGCTAGATTCATTGCGGCGCGACCTCGGTTTGCACGTTAGGTTCCCGCGCCTAAGGGATTCCCCTAGGATCAATCAGGCCCAACCTGATATTCGCCATTTCCAATAGCCATTACTGTGACGCCATTCTCATTGCATGAACGGAGTCAGGCTATTGTGTGCGATCGCAATTCAGTGGCAACCCACCCTCTGGAACCCCTCGGCCCGTGTACTTGCACGACCGGGCGCGATCTGCCGACGATCCACGATCGTCGACACACCCGGCCATCCGTCAACCAACACGACGTGGTGGAGATAAACATGCCAATCGACCGCAAAGACTGGGCGCAACGCTTCCCCGAATTTCTGGTCGAGGCCGAAACGCTTCTCGCCAAGTCCGAAGAATGCCTGAACCATCTGCAATTGATCAGCAATGACAAGGATGCCATCGACTGTATGCTCGGCACTCTGCTGAAGTTGGCAGGCCGCGCCGAAGCGTTGGCACTGGAAGCAATCTCCGAGTTTTCCCTGCATATCTATAGTCTGCTGAATCTGACGCAGGATCATGTCGACCTGCACGACCAGGCGCTTGATGCATTACGAGACTGTTTCACCTTGATGGCATGGCAACTGGAGCTGGTGGATCACAAGACCGGACAGCTGAGCCTTGATGAAAGCGAGCAAACAGCTTTGCTGGAAGCGTTCGCCGCGCAAATGGGTCAGGACACATTTGAGCCGAGGACGATGAGCAAACGTTTGCTGTCACCCTCCCCAGCAGCGCGGCAGGCTTGATAAGACAGGCCGCGATATTGTCGTAATTGAATAGTTCATACCTGCCAGCGACAATCCGGATCTAATAATCAGCCCGACCAACGGCTAATTTCCAAGTGCCGCCATCAGGGTTTTCCCTGTGTCACCCAGCGACACTTCCAGGCCCGTCAAAGTGGCCGAAATACAACAACTCCAACTTTTTCCAATATGGAACTTACGTCCACAAACCGATATTTCCTGACTGAATGGACATATATAGCAACCGCGACCAACGGTATGTTAAGTGGTATTATGCCGCCGTCTAGTTGCCTGCCGTTAATGGCACACTGACTCCAGCATTTCCTCAGCAATGTTATTGCCAGTCAATGATTGCTCAACAAATGCAGTTTGAATCAGTAACATAATTGACAGTATTTTCACACAGAGATCCGCCAGCCACCGGCCGGTCTGCCCGCAGCGAACATCCATTGGCTCCATCCGTTATGTACGCCAGTCTCAAGTCACTCACCACATGGCCGCCTTCGCGGGAAAATGCCCGACGCTTCACACTCGTCATGTGTGTTCTGGCGACCCTTGGCAGTCTGTTGGCTTATCTTTTCTCCGCGCACATTCCGCTGGGGTTGTTGGCTCTCGACGTCGCCGCCACCGCTTGCGTCTGGGTGCAATATCGCTTGTCGCGCAAGTCGATCAAGTTTCAGCCGCAAGAGCTGGCTGACCGCCTGTTGCAAGTGCAGGAAAACGAGCGCCACCGTCTCAGCCGTGAATTGCACGACGATATCGGCCAGTTGCTTACCGCCGCCAAGCTGCAAAGTGACTGGCTCAAACGTCGCCTGCCGGAAGAACTGCAGGAGCAGTGCACGGTACTTTGCGACACGCTGGATGAAACCCTGAACAAAGTGCGTGACGTCTCGGCCATTCTCAATCCGCGCCAATTGACCAGCCTGGGCCTTGAAGCCAGCCTGCGTGCACATTTGCTCAAGACACTCGCCAACACGCCGGTGAACTGGAGCCTCGACTGTCAGCAACGACTCAATGGCATTCCCGAGGAAATGGCCGTCGCGGCGTTTCGCATCGCCCAGGAAGCCGTAACCAACATCCTGCGGCACGCACAGGCGAAAAACCTGTTGATTCAGGTACAGCGTCTGCCGCAAGGTCTGACTTTGTTGATCAGCGATGACGGTCTCGGTTTCACCCCGGCAGCCGATCCGGCCAGAGAAGGCCAACGCGGCATGGCCGGAATGGCCGAGCGTATCGAACAGTTGGGCGGCACATTGAGTGTTATAAGCGAGCCGGGCAAAGGCACAAGAATCGAAGCACTTTTCCCATGGGCGCCTCGGTCGCTCGAACGGGCCAGTACGAATAAGGTTATGCGTTGACTTGTAACTTACTTCTGGTGGATGACCACTCGCTGATCAGAGCCGGCGTGCGCGCTCTGGTACTGGATATTCCCGGTTACGCGGTAATCGGCGAAGCCAGTGATGGTTCGCAATTGCTTGAAATGGTCGAGCAACTGAGCCCCGACATCGTATTGCTGGACATCTCGATGAGAGAAACCGGTGGCCTGGAAGCGCTGCAACGCCTCAAGCGCGTGCGCCCGCAGAGCAAGGTTCTGATCCTGTCGATGCACACCGATCCGGCGCTGATCATGCAGGCGCTGGAGTCCGGCGCCCATGGTTATCTGCTCAAAGACACAACGGCCACTGAGCTTGAGCACGCGCTGGAGGCCCTGCGCAACAACGAACGCTACCTCAGCCCGGCCATTGCTCATACCGTGATCAATCAGGCGCTGACCCGTAGCCAGAAAAGCCAGCCGGACATCGCCGATTCGCACAATCTGACGGCGCGCCAGTTAGAGATCCTCAGGCTGATCGTACGAGGCAAGTCCACACGGGAAATCGCCAACGGTCTGGGCCTGAGCGTCAAGACCGTTGAAACCCATCGCGCGCAGATCATGAAGCGCCTGCAAATCTACGACGTGGCGGGTCTGGTGCTGTTCGCCGTGCGTGAGCAGATCATCAGCCTTGATGACTGATTGACGGCTGTTGGCCCAATAACGGCGAGTCCTTTGGCAGGTGCACCTGCAACGCTGCAGGTTTGGCGACAAAACGCAGACTGTCGCCTTCCAGCGGCTCGCCATCGAGATTGATGCTCAACCCTTCGGCAACCTTGATCTCGACCCACGGCAAGCGAGCACGCACAAACATGCTGTCGAGACCGAAGCCCTCGCTCAGCAGATTCTTCAGCGTCCCGACCAGCTCCTGCGGTGCCGGCAGAATGCTGATATCCAGCAAACCATCGTCGACTCGCGCCTCGGGGCACAGCACATGGCCGCCACCCGCCTGCCTTCCGTTGCCGATTCCCAGCGCGAGCAGTTCACCCTGCCAATGAAAATCCGGCCCCTGCAACTCACCGTAAGCGGCATGCAGCTCACTGAACCGGGTCAGGCCGGTGAACAGGTACGCAGCGCCACCCAAGACTTTTTTCAGGTCTTCCGACGTATTGGCGGTGACCTGACTGCCAAATCCACCCGTCGCCATGTTCAGGAAAATCTGCCCGCCCACTTCGCCCAGATCGATATCCGAAGGCTCGACGTCGAGCAAATCCAGCGCCTGCGCCGGTTCCAGCGAAATGCCGGCGGCGCGGGAAAAATCGTTGGCAGTGCCCAGCGGTAGCAGGACAAGACTGGCTTTTTGCGGATGCTGCGCCAGCGCTTCGGCAATATCGCGCAAGGTACCGTCGCCGCCGCCTGCAATGATTTTCGTGTAACCCGCTGCCAGCGCCTCTTCGACCAGACGCTGGGCGTCGCCGGCCTCCCAGGTCACCCGGACAGCCAGCTCCCAGCCTTGCTCGCGCCTGGCTTCGACGGCGGCGCGGACATCCTCGTTGAGTGCCTGTTTGCCATGCAGGATCAGCAGTGCCCGGCGTTCACTCATAACGTCACTCCAAGAATTGAAATCGATTGAAACATCTTGACCACTGTGCGCCTTAAAAAAGCCACGGAGATGGCAATTAATTCCTCTTCCAACAACCGGCGTCCTACACAGCGGTATTTTTTCTTACGAAACAAGAGGAATCGGCTTAATTGACCCCGGCCGCCCCTTGGGTCACCGTGTACCGGCAGCATCAACTTTCAACCCAACAACACAAGGATGTGCAGGTAATGAACGGATACCCCGCGATTCATTTCCATGAATCGAGCAATGGAAAAACCAGCAAGCGTGCAGTTGCTACGATCAGCGAGTATTTCCATGCGCAACCATGAAACCAAGGCACCGGTGAGCCCGGTCGCCGCTCTCGCCGAAAGCCGTGCCAGCAAAAAACCAGAATTCTGTAACAGCGCCAAGACCAGTGGAGAGTTTGATATGGAGCCCCGCGTCAGCGAGCTGGAAACCCACTTCAAATACATGCGCCGCGACATGGATGAAGTACTCAATGATGTGCGGACGATAAAACATCGTCTGGCGTATTCGGCGGGTGCAACCGCTGTCATCCTCGGACTGCTGGGATGGGTGGCCAACAGCCGATTCGACCAGTTGGTGTCACTCATCAGCAACTGACCGAATCAATTGTTGCACGCGCCGTGCTTACCAGCCGACGCGTGCATGGGCAAGACGGGTTACCCCAGCAGGTCACTGAGGGGAATGAAGCTCACTTCATCGCCCTCGCTCAGCGTGCGGCCTTCCCGGACTTCGACCAATCCGTCGGCCCACGCTGCGCTGCGCAACACCCCCGAGCTCTGGTTGCGATAAATGATTGCGCGCCCTTGGTCGATACGTCCGCGCAAATACTCGCGACGATTTCCGGCCACCGGCCAGACAAAGCCTGCGGGCACTGCAAACTTGAGCGGCTCGACGGCTTGCACGCCCAGGCGTCGCAACAGATAAGGGCGCGTGAGCAAGGCGAACGTCACCAGCGTCGACGCGGGATTTCCGGGCAGGCCGATCACCGGCACGTTGCGGAAATGACCAAACGTCAACGGTTTCCCCGGTTTGATGGCCAGCTTCCACAAGGCCAGTTCGCCTTCTTCACGCAAGGCAATGCCAAGGAAATCCGCTTCACCGACCGAGACACCGCCGGTGGACAGAATCAGATCGACATCCTGCAGCTCGCCCAGCCGGGCCCGCGTGGCGGGAAGATCGTCCGGGAGGATTCCGCCATCGATGACTTCACAACCCAGACGCTGCAGCCAGCTGCACAAAAGCACCCGGTTGCTGTTGTAGATCTGGCCCGGACCCAATGCCTGACCGGGTTCAACCAGCTCGTCTCCGGTAGACAGAACCGCCACGCGCGGCTTGCGCACGACGTTGAGGCCGGCGCAGCCCAATGATGCAGCCAGGCCCTGCTCGATCGGTCCCAATCGGGTGCCTGCCTGCAGGACCAGTTCACCGACCGTGGTTTCCTGGCCCTGCGGACGAATGTTCTGTCCGGCTTTCAAAGGCTCGAGGAAGCGCACTCTTGCGTCGGCCTGAACGTCGGCGTTTTCCTGCATCTCGACACAGTCGGCGCCGGGCGGCAGCGGCGCCCCGGTAAAGATGCGAGCGCAAGTGCCTGGCTCCAAGGGTTGCGGCGACTGCCCGGCAAAGACTTTTTGGCTAACCGGCAACGGCTCACCCTTCCAGTCAGCCAGATTCAAGGCATAGCCGTCCATGGCACTGTTGGGCCACGGCGGCAGGTCCAGCGTCGAGATCAGATCTTCAGCCAGCACCCGCCCTACGACTTGAGCCAGCGGCAAGTGCTCGCGCTCGACAATCCGCGAAGCATCGGCCATTGCCAGCAAGCGCTCGAGCGCCGTTTCGACGGGCAGCAAACTGCCGCTCTTGCCCGGCTTACCCACGGGATTCACAAGGTGCCGCCTGCTTCAGATGCGTGACGAAGTTGCACGGACGATGACGAGCGTCCAGTTGCTCTGCGAGGATGCCATCCCAGCCGGTGCGTACCGCATTGGTCGAACCCGGCAGGCAGCACACCAGCGTGCCGTTGGCCAGACCTGCCAGGGCACGGGACTGCACGGTGGAAGTGCCGATATCGGCGACAGATATCTGGCGGAACAGCTCGCCGAATCCGTCGACCTGTTTGTCGAGCAGGCACGCCACCGCTTCCGGTGTGCTGTCACGCCCGGTGAAGCCAGTACCGCCAGTGATCAACACAACCTGAACCACATCGTCGGCAATCCAATTGGCAACTTGCGCGCGAATTTTATACAGATCATCTTTAAGCAGAACGCGCTCGGCCAGCGCGTGGCCGGCCGCGATCAAGCGATCAACGAAGACCTGACCGGAAGTATCGGTTTCCAGCGTCCGGGTGTCGCTGACAGTCAGCACCGCAATATTGAGCGGCACGAAAGGTACATCAGCCTTGGCTTTCATAGGCTCTTCCAGTTGTAGGGGAAACAGCCCGGTGTTATATCACAGCGGCTCATTTTTCTGCCGCCCCTCCGGAGAGTCGTCATGCCCTTGAACAGCCCATTGCCACCCTGCTCCGTCCTGCTTTTGGCCGGTGGACGCGGCCAACGCATGGGCGGCCAGGACAAGGGCCTCATCGAATGGCAGGGCGAACCTTTGATCGCGCATCTGCAGCGCAAGGTGCGACCGCTGACCGACGATCTCATTATCTCGTGTAACCGCAATCGCGAGCGCTATGCCGCTTTTGCCGATCAACTGGTCATGGATGACGAGGGCGACTTTCCGGGCCCATTGGCCGGTATCCGCGCAGGGCTGAAAGCGGCGCGCCATGCGCATTTGCTGGTGTCGCCGTGTGATGTGCCGCGAATCGACAAGGCCTTGCTCGAGGACATGCTGACGACTGCCAATCAGCAACGTGAAAAACCTTTAATGCTGCGCCATGGCGCGCACTGGGAACCACTGCTGTGCGTGATCCCCGTGGCGCTGTTGGCCGCATTCGAAGCCGCCTGGAATGCAGGCGAACGCAGCCCCGGCCGAGTGATGCGCAGTCTCGACGCCGTCGCATTGCAATGCCCTGACAACGACCCGCGACTGGCCAACCTCAACACCCCCGAATTGTTACATCTGCACAACACTGTGTCAGACTGACATTATCCAAGGAACTCTCACGCCTTGTTTACGTCTCAAGCTCAGTAACCAGAAGATTTCCCATTCGGAGACACACTCATGACTCAACGGACCCTCGCCACTTTCATGCTCGCACTGGGCCTGGCAACCCTCGCCGGTTGCTCCTCGCCGACAGTGATCACCTTGAATGACGGTCGCGAAATCCAGGCCGTCGACACCCCGAAATACGATGATGATTCGGGCTTCTACGAGTTCCAGCAGCTGGACGGCAAAGAAACCCGCATCAACAAGGATCAGGTTCGTACCGTTAAAGAGCTGTAAGGCTGCGGATCGATACCGGATACAGAAAAGCCCGCATTGTCATGCGGGCTTTTTCATGGGCGCTCGAAAAACGGGTTCAGCTTCACCACTGCAAAGTGATTTGACTCTCGAACTCTCGCGCCTCGCCCGTCACCGGATCCACGAAGCGCAGCCCTTGCGCGAGCAGCTTCAACGGATTGGCGTAGTCGTCCACGACATCTTTCAACACGGTCGGATAAAACGGATCGTTGCAGATACTCGCGCCCAAAGCCGTCATGTGCACACGCAGCTGATGCTTCTTGCCGGTCACGGGAAACAGGCCATAGCGCCACAGATCGCCATTTTTCTCGCGGACCTCCACTGCCGTTTCGGTATTGCTGACCCCAGGCCCTTCCTGCATGCGGAAGAATGGCTCGCCATCGACTAACCGGCTCTTGTGCACCAACGGGAAATTTAGCTCAGGCAGCGCCGGGGCAATCGCTTCGTAGCGCTTGTCGATCTGCCGCGTCGGGAACAACGACTGATAGGCGGAACGGGTTTGCGGATTCGCCGAGAAGATCACCAACCCTGCGGTGTGCCGATCGATGCGGTGCAGCGGCACCAGATGCGGATTGTCCAGCCGACGGATGAGACGACGCAGCAGGGTTTGTTCGACATATTCCCCGGCCGGGGTGACTGGCAGAAAGTGAGGTTTGTCGGCGACCACAAGATGCCCATCGGCATAGAGAATCGACTCGAGCACCGGGATCGGCTTTTCGTCCGGCACCTCACGAAAGTAATGAATGCGCAGCCCTTCCTTGTACGGCAAGTCCAGGGCAATTGGCTGGCCCTGCGCATCCAGCACCCGTCCGCGAGCAATCCGGTCGAGCCACTGTTCGCGGCCGATGGCACTGAAGTGCTCGCAGAGACAATCGAGTACCGTCAGCCAGGGACCGGGCGGCAAATACAAGGTGCTGGCCTGATTGTGCGCAGCGGGAAATACGGGGCTGGTCATACGAAACAGAAATCCTCAATGCAGGCCGGCATTATCCAACAGTGAGGCAAAGCGACCTAGCGCAGTTTGATCAGGCTGGAATCGATTTGAGGGCCGCCGCTTCGGTGAACTCCTTCAGCCAGCGCAACACATCGACCGCTTCCCAACGCCCCGGGTCGTACAAGGCATACAGCAACCCCTGATAACCCACCACATCCAGCTGCTTGTGATAACCAGCGCGTTGAAAAAGGGCTTCGATTTCGGCAAAGCAGGTATTGAAATGCAGCTTGTTGAATGGCGTCTTGCCTTCCGTGACCAGCCCGTCCAGGCGCAATTCGAGGACCGCCTCGCGCACCACGTCGACCGACATCCGGTTAACGCTGCTCTTCAACTGTTCGACATTGACCACGGTTCATCCCTCTGACTCGATTGCTGTATGAACATACAGTAACCGAAGAAGCCAGCGAGTGCCAACGCAAGGATGGGTTGCCGCGACCAGCGGAGGCATCAAGGCACAACCTAATCAACCTAAAAACGCCACCACCTGGTCGGCACTGAAAGGCCAGTCCAGCTCCGCGCCGGTGTCGATGCGTCGCAGTACCGGAATGCGCAAGCTGTACTTTTCGAACCACGATTCGTCTTCGGCAATGTCCACCAGTTCCACCAGCAGACCGTGCTCGACGAAGGGCATCAGCTCGGCTTCGGCAACTTCACACAGGTGGCACCCAAGGGTGCCGAACAGCTGACATTCTGGAGGCATGACGGCGTTACCGGAAAAACAAGTGAGCCCATTCTAGGACGGCCCCGAATACTCGTCGACCCACCGCCGCCCGAAGGACATAACCCTGCCGGCGCAAAATCCTGACGCAAATCATTCAGCGCAGATTGCAAATACGTCATCCTCGCGGACTTTTTGCCTCTACGCTTCAGAGGCCAACGCCCTGACAGCGGAGTGTCCCGTGTTTGCAAATCTGTTGATCATCCTCGCCTCATCCCTGGTGGTGATTGCCCTGTTCCGGCACCTGCGACTGCCGCCGGTGCTCGGTTACCTGTGCGTGGGATTACTGGTCGGGCCGAACGCATTCGACTGGGTCAATGAGAGCGAACATCTGCCAGATGTCGCCGAACTGGGCGTGGTGTTTCTGCTGTTTTCCCTGGGCCTGGAGTTCTCCCTGTCGAAGATGATTGCGCTGCGTCAGGTGGTGTTTCGCCTCGGCAGTCAGCAAGTGCTGATCAGCACAGCGCTGCTCGGCACACTGTTGGTGGGGTTGGGAATGCCGCTGACGCCGGCGCTGTTGCTCGGTGCCGGTTTATCGCTTTCATCCACGGCGATCGTGACCAAGGAGCTGGGCAGTCTTGGCGAAGTGTTCAGCAGCCACGGCCAGAACGCCGTCGGAGTACTGCTGTTTCAGGATGTGGTCGCGGTATTGCTGCTGACACTGGTTCCGGTGTTCGCCGGCACCAGCGAGCAGTCCTGGTATTGGGCCTTGCCGCTGACGCTGGGCAAAACCGTGGTGCTGTTCTTCGGCCTGCTGCTCGCCAGTCGCTGGTTATTGCCACGGCTGTTTCATGAGGTGGCGGCCTCGCGCTCGCCCGAGCTCTTCGTGCTGCTGGCGCTGGTGATCGTGCTGTTGACTGCCTGGCTCACGCACTTGCTGGGCCTGTCGCCTGCACTCGGCGCTTTCCTCGCCGGCATGTTGCTCGGGGAAAGCCATTACCGGCACCAGATCGAAGCCGACATCCGGCCCTTTCGCGACATTCTGCTCGGCGTGTTCTTCGTCAGCATCGGCATGCTGATCGACCTGCAATTGTTCGTCAGTCACAGCCTGTTGATCATCGGCCTGACGCTCGGCCTGATGCTGATCAAGGGCATCGTGGTCGCGCTGCTGGTGAAGTGGCGCGGCAGTGACAGCGAAACCGCATGGCGCAGTGGTCTGGCCTTGGCGCAGGGCGGCGAATTCTGCTTTGCGCTGATGGCGCAGATGCAGCAGAACAGCCTGTTGCCGGCCGAACCGGGCGCCCTGCTGCTCGCGGCGACGTTCTGCTCGATGCTGCTCACTCCACTGCTTTTGCGTGCGGCGCCGCGCATTGCCGCCGTGCTGCACCGCAAGCCTAATCAGGAGGCGCAGATCGAACAGATCAGCGCGCTCAACGCCGACCTCGATCAGCATGTGGTGATCTGCGGCTACGGTCGCGTCGGCCAGTCCATCGGCCGCTTCATGGGCAACGCCGGGCAAGCCTATGTTGCGCTGGACAACGATCCGGTGCGGGTGCAGGAAGCCGCATCCGCGCAAAGCGACGTGCATTACGGCGACTCGGCGCGTGGCGATCTGCTGACTGCCGTCGGCCTGTTGCGCGCCAGGCTATTGGTGATTGCCGTGGACCAAAGCGACGTGGCCTTGCGCATTCTGCGTGAAGCCCGCCGCCTCAACCAACAGGTACCGATTCTGGTGCGCACCCGTGACGACAGCCAATCGGCCGAGTTACGAGCCGCCGGCGCCACCGAGGTGGTGCCGGAGCTTCTGGAGTCGAGCCTGATGCTCGCTTCACACGCGCTGATCATGCTTGGTCTGCCCGCGCATCAGGTGCAGGAGAAAGTCGATCAGGTGCGCATCAACCGCTATCGCCTCCTCCACGGCTTCTACCCCGGAGCCAATGATGAGGAAATCTAGTCCTGACTCACCGCGCCGATCTTGTGCAGCGACAGGTCGGCGCCGTAATACTCTTGTTCCTGACTCAGGCGCAGCCCATGCAATGCCTTGATCGCGCCGTAAACAACGAAGCCGCCAACCAGCGCCACCGCGACGCCGAGCGCAGTGCCGATCATCTGGCTGATCAGGCTGACGCCGCCCAGGCCACCCAGCGCGGTCTGGCCGAAGATGCCGCAGGCAATCCCGCCCCACACGCCACACAAGCCATGCAATGGCCAGACGCCCAGCACATCGTCGATGCGCCATTTGACTTGAGCAGCGGTAAAGCACCAGACAAACAAGGCTCCGGCGACCGCGCCTGTCACCAGCGCACCGACTGGATGCATCAGATCGGATCCCGCGCAGATCGCCACCAGACCGGCCAACGGGCCGTTGTGCAGAAAGCCCGGGTCATTGCGCCCGACGATCAACGCCGCGACGGTACCACCGACCATGGCCATCAACGAGTTCACCGCGACCAGGCCACTGACACCTTGCAGTGTCTGCGCGCTCATCACGTTGAAGCCGAACCAGCCGACAATCAGGATCCACGAACCCAGTGCCAGAAACGGAATGCTCGACGGCGCAAACGCGACCAGGCGTCCATCGCGATAGCGGCCATTGCGCGGGCCGAGCAGCAGAACAGCGGCCAGCGCCAGCCAACCGCCCATGGCATGCACCACCACCGAACCGGCGAAATCATGGAACGCCGCGCCAAACTGCGCTGCCAGCCAGCCCTGCAAGCCGAAGTTGCCGTTCCAGATCAGTCCCTCGAAGAACGGATAGATAAACGCCACGATCAGCGCCGTCGCGCACAACTGCGGAACAAACCGCGCGCGCTCGGCAATGCCGCCGGAAATGATCGCCGGGATCGCGGCAGCGAAGGTCAGCAGGAAGAAAAACTTCACCAGTCCATAGCCATGATCGTTCGTCAGCGCCGCAGCCGGTTGCATGAAGGTGACGCCGTAGGAGATCCAATAGCCTATAAAGAAATAGGCCAGGGTCGAGACGGCGAAGTCACTGAGGATTTTCGCCAGTGCGTTGACCTGGTTTTTCTGCCGGACCGTCCCGACTTCCAGAAAGGCGAAACCGGCGTGCATGGCCAGTACCATCACTGCACCGATCAGAATGAACAACGTATTGGAACTGTGGACCAGCGTGTCCACAGCGCTTTGCAGATTTTCCATGAGAAGGCAGACCTGAAGGCTGAAAAGGCACCAAAGCGGTTCATGCAGACATTTCTTGCACCAAGTTGTACCCCGCCAGTCATCCCACTGCACAATGGCCGACCTGATTAGGCGCACAGATCAATGTCCGATCACGAACCGCAAGCATCTGAATTGGATTTTTTGCCGGGACGCCCGGCAACAGCGCACACACACCGAGCTACGCACCACGACACAGCAAAAGTTGTACCAGGCATTTGTACTGAACCTTCGCGCAAGGCTCATACTCGAACGCTTCAAAGCCACCTACGGAGATCCACCAATGGCCAGCATCAAGGCAAAGACTGCTCAAGAAATCCTGATGAACGACTTCCAGACTCTGGTCGCCGACACCGAACGCTTGCTCGAGCACACCAAGACCCTCGCTGGCGATCAGGCCGATGAGCTGCGCGCCCAGATTCATGACAGCCTGCTGCGCGCCCGGGAAACCCTGAAAGTGACTGAAGACACGCTGCGCGAACGCGGTCAGGCGGCGGTCACCGCCACTGAAGATTATGTGTCGGCCAACCCATGGCAGTCGGTGGGCATCGCTGCCGGCGTCGGCTTTCTGATCGGCCTGCTGGCCACTCGGCGCTGATCATGTCGATCGGTGAATCCGGCCCGACTGCGGGCACCGCCTCTTCCACGCGTCGTCTCGGCGCCGCCGTTCTGGGCCTGCTGCACAGCCATGTCGAGTTGTTTGGCATCGAATTGCAGGAGCAGAAATCACGCACCGTCAGCCTGCTGCTGTTCGCCGGTCTGGCGCTGGTGTTTGCCCTGCTGTTGCTGGTAGGTCTGTCGACGCTGGTGATGATCATTTTCTGGGACACCTACCGTTTGCCAGCGATCATCGGCCTGTGCGTTTTCTATACGCTGGCCTCGATCTTCTGCGGTCTGCGCCTCAAGGCTGCAATTTTCGATGAGTCCTCGCCTTTCCACGGCACGCTCGAAGAGCTGGCCAACGACCGGGAGCGCCTGTTGCCATGAGCCTGCCTGAACTTCCACACAACAGCTCGCGTCGGGAAATGCGCAAGGCACTGATCCGCCTGCGCATGGAAATGCACCGTCAGGAAATCCGCCACGAAACCGCGCAAGTCCTGCAACCCTTGCAGCGCATGCGCGGCATGAAGCAGAACGTGCAGGACGGTTTCGGCATCAAGCATGCGCCGTTGTGGGGCGTTGCGGCGGTGACGCTGCTGGGTTTCCTCACCGGCAAAGGCTCGAAACGCGGCAGTGGTGGCGGCTTGACGCGACTGCTGCGTCTGGGCACGACGCTTGGGCCGCTGATCAGACTGGTCATGCACAGCTCGGGCAAACGCTAAGCCGACTTCTCTGGCTACAATCTTGCAATAGCGCCGGGATGAACCCTCTTATCGGAGGGTTCAATTCCGCGTGCCTATCCGGCAAACGCGGCCAACGAACAATAAGATTAAGGACCTGCCGTGATCGAGGGGCAACCGCTCGCCTGCTTTCAGCCTTTTATCGACACCGCCACCGGGCGCATTGCCGGCGTTGAAGCACTGGGTCGCTTGCGCCAGAGCGAAGGTCAACTGACCTCGGTCGGGCCATTGTTCGCCGATCCGCGGACCCCGGCGACCGCCCTGCGCCGTCTCGATCGGCAGATCCGTGACCACGCGCTCAGTTGTCTGCATGAAGCCCCGGCGGACTGGTTTCTCAGCCTGAACATGTCGCCACGCTGGATCAGCCGCCTGCGCGCCGACCAAGCGCTGCCCAGTCTCAAGCAGCTGGCGCGGCATGACGTTGACCCGCGGCGCATCGTTTTCGAGATCACTGAGTTGGGCGGTAACAGCGAACGCCTGGCCCAGGTGGTGGCGCGCTACCGCGAGGCTGGCGCAAGAATCGCCATCGACGATTTCGGCGCCGGCTATTCGCAACTGGATCGGGTGCTGGCCCTGCAACCGGACATTCTCAAGCTCGACATGCGTCTGTTTCAGGCAGCGGCCCTCGGCGGCCCGAGCAGTGACGTGGTCAAAGCGCTTGCGCAGATGGCCGAAAAAACCGGCTGCTGGATCATCGCAGAAGGCGTCGAAACCGAGGCGCAGCTGAATTTCGCGCTGGAATGCGGCTCACGCTACGTACAGGGATTTCTCTTCGCCGGGGCGCAGGAAGCGTTCTTCGCCACGGATGCTTTCGTCGCGCATTTCGCTCGTTTGCGCCAGCGCTACGTGATGCAGAAACTCAGCGAGCGCGGGCGGCTGATGCAGATGCGTCAGCAACTCGGCGAGTTGATGGCGATTCTGCAGCAATGGGCGCAAGCCCGCGCACCGCTCAGCGCACTGCCACAACTTCAGGCCTTCCCTTGGCTACTGCGCTTTTACCAATGCGATCGCCACGGCACCCAGCTGACACCCAACCTGGAATGGCGTCAGGGCGGCTGGTTCGCTGATGATCGCTACCTGGGGCACAACTGGTCGTGGCGACCGTACTTCTATCACCTGCTCGCCGAAGGCTGGGAAGAGCGCCGCCTGACCCTGTCCAACACCTATCGCGATGCTACCAGTAACCAGTATTGCCTGACTGCCGGACAGTTCTTCGATAACGGTGAGCGACTGTTGTTGATCGATATCGATGCGGCAGGCCTGTAGTTCTGCTTGCAGGCGCCGGGCCGAACCGGGAAGCTAGGGCGATCAGTCACCAGACGGAGAGATTCAGCCTTGGATTGGCCTACCCTGCTCAACCGCGAACGCCTCGGCAAGCCGCTGCACAGCCCGCAAGAACTCGGCCGCAGCCCCTTTCACAAAGACCATGACCGCATCATTTTCTCCGGTGCCTTCCGCCGCCTCGGGCGTAAGACTCAAGTGCATCCGGTCACCAGCAACGATCACATTCACACCCGCCTGACCCACTCGCTGGAAGTCAGCTGCGTCGGCCGCTCGCTGGGCATGCGTGTCGGTGAAACCTTGCGCAGCGCGCTGCCAGACTGGTGCGACCCGGCCGACCTCGGCATGGTCGTGCAATCGGCCTGCCTGGCGCATGACATCGGCAACCCGCCATTCGGCCATTCCGGCGAAGACGCCATCCGCCACTGGTTCCAACAAGCCGCCGGGCGCGGCTGGCTCGATGGCATGAGCGACGCCGAGCGCGGTGACTTCCTCAATTTCGAAGGCAACGCTCAGGGCTTTCGCGTGCTGACGCAGCTGGAATATCACCAGTTCGATGGCGGCACGCGTCTGACCTACGCGACCCTGGGCACCTATCTGAAGTACCCGTGGACCGCGCGCCACGCCGACTCTCTCGGCTACAAGAAACACAAATTCGGTTGCTACCAGAGCGAACTGCCGTTGCTCGAACAGATCGCCCACAAGCTCGGCCTGCCGCAGCTCGAAGACCAGCGCTGGGCACGCCATCCACTGGTGTATCTGATGGAGGCCGCCGATGACATCTGCTACGCGTTGATCGATCTGGAAGACGGTCTCGAGATGGAGCTGCTCGACTACGCCGAAGTCGAATCGCTGCTGCTGGATCTGGTCGGTGACGACTTGCCGGAAACCTATCGCCAGCTCGGCCCGCAGGATTCCCGCCGACGCAAACTGGCGATCCTGCGCGGCAAGGCCATCGAGCACCTGACCAACGCGGCAGCGCGGGCATTTGTCGAACAGCAGGAGGCCCTGCTCGCGGGTACGCTGCACGGCGATCTGGTCGAACACATGCACGGGCCGGCCAAGCGCTGCGTGTTGAATGCCAAGGACATCGCGCGCAAGAAGATCTTCCAGGACAAACGCAAGACGCTGCATGAGATCGGCGCCTATACCACGCTGGAGATTCTGCTCAATTCGTTCTGCGGCGCCGCACTGGAACAACACAACGGCCGCACGCCGTCGTTCAAGAGTCGGCGCATCCTCGATCTGCTCGGCAACAACGCGCCCGATCCGCAGGGCTCGCTGCACAGCTCGTTTCTGCGCATGATCGATTTCATCGCCGGCATGACCGACAGTTACGCCAGCGACATGGCGCTGGAAATGACCGGACGTTCAAGTCACTGATCGCGCTGTATCTGGCCTGCTGCTGATCGGGCCGGCCAAATACAGTGACGTTCTCCGGCCCGACTGCACCAAACCTCAAACATTTTGGTTTCTCTCGCCGAATGCAGTCGGGCTATCGTCAAGTCATCAGATAAAACAAACAGCGTGGGTTAAACACAACTTTAAACACATGCAAATAATGGAGATCGATATTAACCAAGGAACCAGATTTCGCTAAAAGCCAGCAACGACCGCGCACTTCCTTACGTCAAACCTAATTTCAACGTAGTCCGATTCTTCATTATGCGTAGGATTAATCCGATAGCGTAGTCGAGCCCCCGGCAGTCCATGCGAGTGTTCATTCAACTGAGCTAAGGTGCGCGCTTTATTCATGCTTGCATGGGACTCTATTTATGAACTCCGTTTTTATTGTGGACGATCACCCGGTCATCCGTCTCGCCGTGCGAATGTTGCTGGAACATGAAGGCTACAAGGTCGTCGGTGAGACCGATAACGGAGTTGATGCCATGCAAATGGTCCGTGAATGCATGCCCGACCTGGTCATTCTCGATATCAGCATCCCCAAGCTGGACGGCCTGGAAGTACTGGCGCGTTTCAATAGTATGGGATCGAATTTCAAGATCCTTATTCTGACGGCACAGTGTCCTACGCTGTTCGGCATCCGTTGCATGCAATCGGGAGCCTCGGGCTATGTCTGTAAACAGGAAGACTTGAGCGAACTGGTCAGCGCAATTAAAGCGGTACTGTCCGGTTACAACTATTTCCCCAGCCAGGCGCTCAATCCGGTTCGCAGCGACGATATCAGGTACGCCGAGCTGGAATTATTCAAAGCCGTCAACGATCGCGAATTAATGGTGTTGCAGTTATTTGCCCAAGGACGTACCAACAAGGAAATCGCCAAGGGCATGTTTCTGAGCAACAAGACCGTAAGCACCTACAAAAAGCGCCTGATGCAAAAACTCAAGGCCAGGTCCCTTGTAGAACTTATCGAAATGGCCAAACGCAACGCACTCGTGTGAGACCCCGCATGCCCAGCCGTTTGAAGGACTATCTAATCGCCTTGAGCGCAGGTCTGTGCCTGAGCGCCAATGCGTCTGCCCTGCCAAGCGAATCAGCGGAATACGCCTTGCTCAGCCGGGCGACCGCAGCCGTTCCGGTTGCCTTGCAGCCGGTCCAACGGCAGTGGCTGCAGACGCGCAAAGAATTGATCCTGGGAACGTCTGCACCTGACTATCCGCCGTTCGACATGACCGTCAGCGGCAAGGAGTACGAGGGACTGACCGCCGACTACGCAGGGATTATCGGCAAGGCCACTGGTTTGCCGATTCGGGTGCAACGCTTTGCCTCACGCGACGCCGCAATCAGCGCATTGATCAATGGCCAGGTCGACGTGCTCGGCACAGCAAATGGATACGAAGCAGGTAATGCCAACCTGGCCCTCTCCATTCCCTATGCAGTCGATCAGCCGGTGCTGGTGACGCGCGAGGACGAAACCCGCTCACTGACTGAAGGCCTGGCCGGCCTGCGCTTGAGCATGGTCTATCACTATCTGCCGCTGCCCGAGATCAGAGCGATGTATCCCAAGGCGCTGATCACCTGTTACCCGTCCTACCAGAACGCAATCAACGCGGTTGCCTTTGATCAGGCCGACGTGTTTCTCGGCGACACCCTCTCCACCCATTACATGATCAACAAGGGCTATCTCAACAACGTGCGCATGGCCAATTTCGGCAAGCAGGAAGCCCAGGGCTTCAGCTTCGCGGTACGGCGCAGCAATCCGCACCTGTTGAGCGTGATCGACACGGTGCTCGAGGCAGTCCCGGGCACTCAGCGTGACGACATTGCCAAACGCTGGAGCGCCGGCAGCGACCTGCTGCTGACGGACAGGAAACTCCAGCTGACGGAGCGCGAGGAAAGCTGGCTCAAACAACATCCGGTGGTCAACGTTGTCGTCAATGAAGCTTACGCACCGCTGACGTTCTTCGACAGTGCAGGCAACTTTCGAGGCATCAGCGCCGATCTGCTCGAGCTGATTCGCTTGCGTACCGGGTTGCGTTTCAATATTCAACGCAGTCGCAATGACGCAGAAATGATCAAGCAAATCGACAACCACAAAGCCGATCTGATTGCCGCCCTGCTGCCCAGCGCCGAACGTGAAAAAAACTGCAGTTCAGTCGCCCGTATCTGGAAAACTCCTATGTACTGCTCACCCGCAAAAGCGCCGATGGTCCGACCAACCTGGCGCAGCTGAAAGGCAAGCGGCTGGCCATCGCTCAGGGCAACCCGCTGATCGACAACCTGCGCCAGGAACATCCCGGCATTGAGCTGATCGAAACACCTGACACGTTCAGTGCCGTGTCGATGCTTGCCGAAAACCATGTCGAGGGTGCAGTGAATTCGTTGGTGATTGCCAACTACTTCATCTCTTCGCGCATCTTTGACCGGCCATTGCAGATCACCACCACGATCGGCACCGGCCAGGCCGCTTTTTCGCTGGCGACCGCCCGGGACAACACTGAACTGGCCTCGATCATCAACAAGGCACTATTGAGCATCGCCCCCGAAGAACTCGGCGTTATCAACGGTCGCTGGCGCGGGTATTCCACTGCCTCGCAGAACATCTGGCAAAACTACCAGCGCCTGTTCTATCAAGTGGTCGCCGCCGCTGCCCTGGTACTGCTGTTGCTGTTGACCTGGAATGCCTATATGCGTCATCAGATCAAACAGCGCCAGGCCGCCGAACGTGCATTGAGCGACCAACTGGAATTCATGCGCTCGCTGGTCAATGGCACACCGCATCCGATCTATGTCCGTGACCGACAGGGTCTTCTGCAAAGTTGCAACGACAGTTATCTCGAAGCGTTCAATGCCCGGCGCGAGGACATCATTGGCAAAGGTGTCATGCAGGGCACGCTGAGCAATGCGTTCGAAGCCCAGGCATTCCATGCCGATTACCAGAGAGTCATCGCCGAAGGCACTCCGTTGATACTTGACCGGCCGCTGCATATCGGCAACCGACGCCTGACCATCTATCACTGGATACTTCCCTATCGCGACTCCAGCGGCGCGGTCCAGGGCATCATCGGCGGCTGGATCGACATCAGCGAACGCCGCCAATTGTTCGATGAGCTGCGCGCGGCCAAGGAGCGGGCGGACGAGGCGAATCGGGCCAAGAGTACATTTCTGGCGACCATGAGCCATGAAATACGCACGCCGATGAATGCCGTGATCGGGATGCTCGAACTGACCCTCAGACGCATTGATCCGCACCATCCTGATCGCGCGTCGATCGACACGGCCTACCATTCGGCCAAGGACCTGTTGGGCTTGATCGGCGACATTCTCGACATAGCGCGCATCGAATCCGGGCGCCTTGGCCTGTGTCCGGAATGGATCAATCTGGTCGACACGGTCAATTCCGTTGCGCGCATCTTCGACGGTCTTGCCCGACAGAGGAATCTCGCCTTGCAAACTGTCTTCAACCCCCGGGATCCGGCCGTAGATGTGCACCTGGACCCACTGCGCTTCAAACAAGTGCTGTCCAACCTGGTCAGCAATGCCATCAAATTCACCGAACACGGGCACGTGCGGATTACCCTGGAAATGCTCACATCGGACGCCCCCGGACGCACCTTGATGCAATTGACCGTGCAGGACAGCGGAACCGGTATCAGTGCCGAGGACCAACAGCGTCTGTTCGAACCTTTCGCACAGGCGGAAAACGGCAGCCGGCAAGCCAAAAACGGCGCGGGGCTTGGACTGGTCATCAGTCGGAACCTGTGCGAAATGATGGGCGGGCAATTGCAGTTGAGCAGCCAGCCCGGCATCGGCACTCAAGTCTGCGTGTCGCTGCCACTGGACAGCCAGCCGGCGAAAATCAATCCGCAGAAAGGCGAACCGTTGATCAAGACCGCAACAACCCCATTACACGTACTGGTCGTCGACGACCATCCCGCCAATCGCCTGCTGATGTGCCAGCAACTGGAATTCCTCGGTCATCGCTTCAGCCTCGCCGAGGACGGCTGCAGCGGTCTCGAACGCTGGAAGTCAGGGCATTTCGATCTGGTGATTGTCGACTGCAACATGCCTTTGATGAACGGCTATGAGATGACTCGCGCGATTCGCCAACTGGAACTGCACAACCGCCGGCCGCCGTGCACCGTGCTGGGCTTCACCGCCAATGCACAGCCTGAAGAAATCCAGCGCTGCAAGCTTGCCGGCATGAACGATTGCCTGTTCAAGCCGTTGAGCCTGACCCTGCTCGGGCAGTGGATCGATGAAATCACACCGACCTTCCCCGCGCCGGTATTCGACCTGCAAAGTCTGAGCGTGCTGACGGGCGGCAACCCGGCGCAGACACGTCGCATGCTCGCGGAACTGCTTAAAAGCAGCCGTCTCGACCGCGAGGAACTGCTCACTCTGTCACCCGAAGATGATCGCGAAGCATTGGCCGTGGTTGCGCACAAGATCAAGGGCGCGGCACGCATCGCCCAGGCCTCGCGGTTGATCGAATGTTGCGACGCCCTCGAGGAAGCTTGCCAGCAAGCCCTCGCATCGCAGGAGACTGCCCGCCACTGGGCGGCCACCAGTCAGGCAATGCTCGAACTGGAACAGGCCCTGCAGAATCAATTGACCCTGGCCGATCAAGGCACATTGAGCGAGTCTTAACTATGCTTTGGCGCTGAGCAGTGAGTTAAACATTCATGGAGAGCCTGCAATGCACAGCCCACTGCGCCCCGAGCAACGCCGGTTGCCGCTGCACGTGCACATCAGCGTCATGTTCACCTTTCTCTTGTTGCTCACGGGCGTGGTGCTGGGCCTGTTCAATTACCACCAGACCACGCAAATCATCCTGTCGAGCAGCGAGAAACTGTTCGATCGCATCGAACAGGACGTACGCAACGACTTGCAGGCGACTTATCAGCCGATCCGCAACCTGTTGAGCCTGCTGGCAGAGACCCCGGCCGCCGACACTGGCAATTTCGAGCAGCGCCTGTCTTTGCTCAAGCCCTTCAGTCAGTCACTCAGCGACAACCCGGCACTGGCGTCGCTGTATCTGGGTTATGCCAGTGGCGACTTCTTCATGGTGCGGGCACTGCGCTCCGCGGCGATCAAAGCACAATTGCAGGCGCCGGACGCAGCGGCATACCAAGTCTGGAGCATCGAACACGACCCGCAAGGCGCCGTACGCTCGCAATCACTGTTCTTTGATCAGGCTCTGTCTCTGATCATTCGGCGCGAGCATCCCGAAGACGTGTACGATCCGCGCAGCCGAAACTGGTTCAGCGAGGCCCTGCAGCAGGCCGGGCAGATCACCACCGAGCCTTACGTATTTTTTCCACCCATAACGTCGGCACCACCCTGGCCCGACGCGCCGGCGAGCATGCCGTGATCGGTGCCGACCTGACGCTGGCCGCGTTGTCGACGACGCTGAACAAACATCGGGTCACCGCGTCGACCGAAATCGCCTTGTACGATGCCGATGGCAATGCCGTGGCTTATCCCGACAGCAGTCGCCTGATCGTCGATGACCGCACCGCGCGGCTCGCCAGAGCCGCCGATCTCAGCCCGGAGTTGAGCGCGCTGTTGAGCACTGAAAATAACGGCAAGCGCCTGCAGGTCAACGGTCGACAGTGGATTGTTGCGCGCACGAGTATTCAGGAAGGCGGACCGAAAGGTCTGCAATTGGCGCTGCTGGTGCCGGAAGACGAATTACTGGTGGATGCATTCCGCATGCGCTGGCAAGCCGCGCTGATTACCCTGACCATCCTCTTGCTGTGCCTGCCATTGGGCTGGGTGATTTCGCGGATTCTGGTCAAGCCGCTGCACGCCCTTGTCAAGGAAGCCGATGCGATCCGCAGCTTCGACTTCAATTTTCCGCTGGCGCGACGCTCCCTCGTACTGGAAGTCGATCAATTGAGCCTGTCAATGGCGCGGATGAAGGAAACCCTGGGGAGCTTCTTCCGGATCACCGACAGCCTGTGCGCCGAAACACGTTTTGCCCCGCTGCTCGAGCGTGTGCTGTTCGAAACCGTACAGATCGCCCAGGCGCAGGCCGGTCTGATCTACCTGCGCGAAGCCGACGGTGCGCGCATGGAACCTTATGGTCTGATCATCAACGGCGTGCCCCAGGCACTGGAGACGTTCGATATTCAGGGGCGTGACCTGCACAAGAACACCGGGCCGGCCTGGTTCGAACAACTGGTCAGCGCGAACAATGTGGTCAGCCACCTGGGCTTCGATCAGGCGGGCGACTTGCAGAAAATCCTGCTGGCCATGGAATCGCCGCGCATTCATCTGATCGGTATCCGCCTGCACAACCAGCATGACGAAACCATCGGCCTGCTGATTTTGCTGGTCAATGACAGCGGCGCGCCGAGCGATCTGGAAAAGCTGCGGCCCGACCGCATCGCGTTTTTGCAAGCCGTCTCGGGCGCGGCGGCGGTCAGCATTGAAAGCCAGCGCCTGCAGGCCCGGCAAAAACAGTTGCTGGACGCGTTCATCCAACTGCTCGCCAGCGCAATCGACGCCAAGAGTCCGTACACCGGCGGCCATTGCCAGCGTGTGCCGGAGCTGACGCTGATGCTCGCCCAGGCTGCCGCCGCCAGCCAGGAACCGGCCTTCAGCGCCTATCAACCCAGCGAAGATGAATGGGAGGCGCTGCACATCGCCGCGTGGCTGCACGATTGCGGCAAGGTCACGACGCCGGAGTACGTGGTCGACAAAGCCACCAAACTCGAGACCATCCACGACCGCATCCACGAGATCCGCACCCGCTTCGAAGTGCTCAAGCGTGACGTGTGGATCAACTACTGGCAGGCGCTGGCGGCAGGCGCAGACGAAGCTGCGCTGGCCCGCTCGCGCGACCATGAGTTGCTGACGCTGGATGAGGATTTTGCCTTTGTCGCCCGCTGCAATCTCGGTGGCGAGGCCATGGCCGAGGCCGATCTGCAACGCCTTGAGCAGATTGCCAAGCGCACCTGGATGCGCACACTCGATGATCGCCTCGGTGTTTCCTGGGAGGAAAACGGCCGTCAGGCAAAAACGCCGGCGCCCGCTTTACCCGTCAGCGAAAGGCTGCTCGCCGACAAACCCGAGCACCTGATCGAACGCAACCAGAACGAACTGATCCCGGAAGACAACCCCTGGGGCTTCAAGCTCGATGTGCCCACCTACAAATACAACCGCGGTGAGCTATACAACCTGAAGATCAACCGTGGCACGCTGACCCGCGAAGAGCGCTACATCATCAATCACCACATGGTGCAGACGATCATGATGCTCAGCCACCTGCCCTTCCCCGGCCACCTGGACAGCATTGCCGAAATCGCCGGCGGCCATCACGAAAAAATGGATGGCACCGGCTACCCGAAACGGTTGAAACGCGAGGACATGAGCCTGCCGGCCAGAATGATGGCGATTGCCGATATTTTCGAAGCGCTGACAGCGGCCGATCGGCCTTACAAGAAAGCCAAGACGCTGAGCGAGGCGCTGGGGATCATGGCGACCATGTGCCGTGAAGCGCACATCGATGCGCCACTGTTTGGCCTGTTCATCAACAAGGGGGTGTACATGCAGTACGCGACGCGGTTTCTCGATCCAGCGCAAATCGACAGCGTGGACACGGCCAGCCTGTTGCACAAGGCTGGCCTCAGCGGTTGATCAGCAGTCGGTCAGGCGCAGGAAAATCGCCGCCAGCTGCTCGATGCCGGCCTGATCTTCGGCGCCGAAACGCGCCAGCTTCGGGCTGTCGAGGTCGAGCACGCCGATCAGGCGACCGTCCTTGACCAACGGCACCACCAGCTCACTGTTGGACGCGCTGTCGCAAGCGATGTGGCCGGGGAATGCATGCACATCCTCGACGCACTGGATCTGCAGACTGGCAGCAGCGGCGCCACACACGCCACGGCCGAACGGGATGCGCACGCAAGCGATCTGGCCCTGAAACGGGCCGAGCACCAGTTCTTCGTTGCGATTGAGGTAGAAACCGGCCCAGTTCAGATCATCGAGCTGGTTGAACAGGAACGCGGAAAACTGCGCGGCATTGGCGATGAAATCGCGCTCGTCCGCCAGCAGCGATTCCAGTTGCGCGGCCAACATACCGTAGCCTTCAAGGCCCTGGCCGCTGTGTTGCAAATCAATCATGCCTTGTGCTCCAGCAATTTCAGTCCCACCCAGTAGCGGGCGAATTGATACGCGCAACGTCCGTTGCGATTACCGCGGCCGGTGGCCCAGCGCACGGCGAGAATGTCCAGTGCTTCGTCGCGCTCCCAGCTCAGGCCGGCCTTGGCAGCCAACTGGCCGATCCAGTGCTCGACGACATTGAGGAAATGTTCTTGGGTAAACGGGTAGAACGACAGCCACAGGCCGAAACGGTCCGACAAGGCAATCTTGTCTTCCACCGCTTCGCTCGGGTGCAATTCGCCATCGACGCGCTTCCAGTTTTCGTTGTCGCTTTCCTTTTCCGGCACCAGGTGGCGGCGGTTGGAAGTGGCGTACAGCAAGACGTTGTCGGGGGCCTGCTCGAGCGAACCATCGAGCACGCTTTTCAGCACGCGGTAGTCACCTTCGCCGGATTCGAACGACAAGTCATCGCAGAACAGCACGAAACGTTGCGGCAATTTGGCGACTTGCTCGACCACTCGTGGCAAGTCCGCCAGATGATCGCGCTCGATTTCGATCAGACGCAGGCCCGCGCCAGCGTGTTCGGCAAGCAACGCACGCACCAGCGAGGACTTGCCGGTACCGCGCGAGCCCCAGAGCAAGGCGTGGTTGGCCGGCATGCCATCAAGAAATTGTTGTGTGTTGCGCCCCAACTGCTCCAGCTGACGGTCGACGCCGATCAGGTCCGACAGGCGCATGTCGAGGCTGACTTCCAGCGGCAGCAGATAACCGCTGCGCCCGTCACGCTGCCAGCGCGCCGCCAGGCAAGTGTTCCAGTCAATCACAGGACGCGGTGCCGGCAACAGCGGTTCGATTCGCGCCAGAACCGACTCGGCGCGTTCAAGAAAAGCATTCAATCGTGAATCCACGTCTTCTCCTCGGGCACTTTCACAGTGATGATGACGATCCAGCGACCCTGCACAGATAGAATTGCCCGAGCAAGCCTTGTTACAAGGCGATTCGGGAACCTCGGTATCCATACATGATCGACTATGCTTGAGCAGCGAAGGGAAACGGAAGTGGTTCAACACCCCATGGATATCAAATTCACCCACCGGCTGTCTTACAAGCAAGCCAGGCTTACCGTGCTGGTCGGGTTCATTCTGGGCACCCTGCTCAGTCTGCTGCAGATCGGCATCGATTATGCCAGCGAAGACGCGTCCATCAACCGTGAAATCCTCGCGCTGCTGGAAATCAGCCACAATCCGGCCTCGCGCATCGCCTATAACATCGACGCCGAACTGGCGCAGGAACTCACCCTGGGCCTGCTGCGCTCGCCCGCGATCATCGCCGCGCAACTGATCGACAACAACGATACCGTGCTGGCCAACGTCAAACGCCCGGAGCTGCAGAGCAACTACCGGCTGATCAGCGACTTCCTGTTCGGCGCCAAGCGTCATTTCGAAGACCGCCTGTACCTTGACCACTTGCCCAACGAATCCCTCGGCGTCCTCAAACTGGAAGTCGACACTTACGCCTTTGGCAGTCGCTTCCTGCGCCGCGCCGAAGTCACCCTGCTCAACGGTTTCGCCCGCAGCCTGCTGCTGACCGGGATCCTCCTGGCGCTGTTCTACGTGATGCTGACCAAGCCGCTGGTGCGGGTCATCCGTGAACTCAGCGGCCGTGATCCACGCAGCGCCGAGCCGACCACGCTCGAGTGCCCCGCCGGCCACGGCAACGATGAAATCGGCGTACTGGTCAAAGTTGCCAACCAGCAATTCGAGAACATCGCCACCGAAATCCAGCAACGGCGCACGGCGGAAAACCGCCTGACCGAATACCTCGCGCAACTGGAAGACATCGTCTCGGCGCGCACCGCCGAGCTCAAGGCCATCAATACCCGCCTCAGCCAATCCAACGAAGAACTCGAAGCGGCGCGCCGCACTGCGTTGGACATGGCCGAAGCACGTTCGGCCTTCCTGGCCAACATGAGCCATGAAATCCGCACGCCACTCAACGGGTTGCTGGGGATGATCGCGCTGTCGCTGGACGGCCCGCTGAACGCCGAGCAGCAGCAACAACTGTCGATTGCCCACGATTCGGGCAAGGTGCTGGTGGAGCTGCTCAACGATATTCTCGATCTGTCGAAATTCGACGCCGGGCAACTGGAGCTGGAAAACATCCCGTTCGATCTCGGTTCGTTGATCGAAGATACCGCCAACCTGCTTTCGCAGAATGCCGCACCGAGCGTCGAATTGACCTGCCTGATCGAGCCGAACTTTCCGGCGCTGGTGCTGGGCGACCCGACGCGAGTGCGGCAGATTGTCAGCAACCTGTTGTCGAATGCGCTGAAATTCACCCGCTTCGGTCGGGTCGATGTGCGTTTGTCAGCTCACAAGGATGGCGTGCGCATCGAAGTCTGCGACACCGGCATCGGCATCGCCCAGGAAGCCCAGGTGAAAATCTTCCAGCCGTTTACTCAGGCCGGTGCTGGTATCACCCGGCAATACGGCGGCACCGGGTTGGGTCTGGCGCTGACGTACAACCTCTGCGAAGCGATGCAGGGTCGTCTGACCATCAGTTCCGAAAGCGGCTTCGGCAGCCAGTTCTGTGCCGAGCTGCCACTGCCCTCTCACACCCGCGCGCTGGTACCGGAGCCGTTACGCGGCAAGGTTCTGGCGATCACCGCTGCCAGCAGCGGTCTGGCGGAGTTGCTGAAAAGCTTGTTGCCGGTTTGGGGGCTGGAGTACATGCAACGCACCATCGACGATTCGCGGCTGGGCCTCAATCCCGACGTGGTGATCACCGATTGCCCGGAATGCCTGTTCGGTTTGCGCCCGAGCATCACTGCGCCGATCTTGCTGGTGACGGCTTACGGCAGTTTTCTGCCCAGCGAAGAAGCCGCCGCCCTCGCCCCGCTGCAACAGCAAGCCCGGCCGCTGGCGCGTAATGCGCTGCACCAGCATCTGCGGCGGATTCTGCAACCGGATGTCGGCACCCTCAGTGAATCGCAAGCGGACGCCTCGCCGTCCGCGCGTCGCGGCAAGGTGCTGCTGGTCGAGGACAACCCCGTCAACCAGTTGGTCGCCAAAGGCATGCTCGGCAAGCTTGGCTGCGACGTGGTGGTGGCCGGCCATGGTGCCGAGGCGCTGGATCAGCTGGAATTCACCGATTTCGATCTGGTGCTGATGGATTGCAACATGCCGGTGATGGATGGCTATGAAGCCAGTCGGCAGATTCGCCAGAGCGGGCGCTGGCCGAATCTGCCGATTGTCGCGCTGACTGCCAATGCGATGTCCGAGGAACGCGAACGTTGCCGCGCGGCCGGCATGAGCGACTATCTGGCGAAACCGTTTCGCCGCGAAGAACTCGCGGCGTTGCTCGATCAATGGATGCCGACTACGACAGCGCTTTGATCTGCCCGAGCAAGTGATCAAGGCCGGCGCGCAAGTCGTTGAGCCGGTCGAGATCAACGCCGCTGTCGCACAGCAGCCGCGCTTTCAGCGGCCCGACCTGCTCACGCAACGCCCGTCCGGCAGACGTCAGGCTCAAATGAACCTCGCGTTCATCACGTGCCGAACGTCGGCGCTGGACCAGATCAATCTGCTCCAGACGCTTGAGCAACGGCGTCAACGTGCCCGAGTCCAGCGCCAGACGCTCGCCCAGAGCTTTCACCGTCGGTTGCTCCGGTGCCGCGTCCTGCCATTCCCACAGCACCAGCATCGCCAGGTACTGCGGATAAGTCAGGCCCAACTGATCGAGCATCGGCTTGTAGGCGCGAATCACCGCCCGTGAGGCCGCGTACAGCTTGAAGCACAACTGGCTGTCGAGCTTCAGCGAGTCACCCGGCTGGTTCATTTGAGCAGAGCTTCGATCTCGCCGCTCAAGTCCTGCGGCTTGGTCGTCGGCGCGAAACGCTTGACCATCTGGCCGTCCTTGCCGATCAGGAACTTGGTGAAGTTCCACTTGATGCCTTGCGAACCGAGCACACCGGGAGCGCGTTTCTTCAACTGCACGAACAGCGGATGAGCATCGGCGCCGTTGACGTCTATCTTTTTGAACAGCGGGAAGCTGACGCCGAAATTCAATTCGCAGAACTCGCTGATGGCGCCCTCGTTGCCCGGTTCCTGCTTGCCGAACTGGTTGCAAGGAAAGCCCAGCACCACCAGCCCTTGGTCCTTGTAGGTCTGCCAGAGCTCTTCGAGGCCCTGGTATTGCGGAGTGAAGCCACACTTGCTCGCCGTGTTGACCACCAACACGGCTTTGCCGGCGTAGTCAGCCAAGGTTTTTTGCTCACCTTTGATGGTGATGCAAGGGATATTCAGCAGGTTGTCGCTCATGGGTCGGCTCCGCAATTATCAGGAAGGCGCAAACATAACGAGCAATTGAATTGTGTGCAATTCAATTAACCGAAACAAAGGCGACACAACCTGTCGCCTTGTTCGTTACTCGCGGGGCTTGAGATCCAGGCACACCGAGTTGATGCAATAACGCAGGCCGGTCGGCGGCGGGCCATCCGGGAACACATGACCCAAGTGCGCATCACAGCGCGCGCACTTCACTTCAGTGCGGATCATGCCGTGGCTGGTGTCACGAATTTCGGTCATCGCGTTTTCGCCAATCGGCGCATAGAAGCTCGGCCAGCCGCAGCCAGAGTCGAATTTGGTGTTGGAATCGAACAGCGGCTCATTGCAGCAGACGCAGTGGTAGACACCGTCGGTCTTGGTGTCGTTGTATTTGCCCGAGAACGGGCGCTCGGTGGCACTCAGACGGCAGACGTTGTACTGCTCGGGGTCGAGCATGGCCTTCCACTCTTCCAGGGTTTTCTGCAACTTTTCCATCATCACACCTCAGCGGCTGAAAAAGCCCGATCTGTACCTTTTCCACGGATCGGGCGGCACGTATGATTGCGCCTCGTCACGCGCCAGTCTGGCAGCCAGACCGGGCGCATTCAAACGGATTCTGAGCGCAAAAGCGCCGGACCTCCGCCTGTGCGAAGACGCAGCAATCCCAGTACGGTTGTCCATTTGCCGCCTGGATCGTTCATTTTCGGGATCACATCGCCATGCAGTTCAGCAAATCGAACAAGCTCGCCAACGTCTGCTACGACATTCGCGGCCCGGTGCTCAAGCACGCCAAACGACTGGAAGAGGAAGGCCAGCGCATCCTCAAGCTGAACATCGGCAACCCGGCGCCGTTTGGTTTCGAAGCGCCGGACGAAATCCTTCAGGACGTGATCCGCAACCTCCCCACCGCGCAAGGCTACAGCGATTCCAAAGGCCTGTTCAGCGCGCGCAAGGCGGTGATGCAGTACTACCAGCAGAAGCAGGTCGAAGGTGTCGGCATCGAAGACATCTACCTGGGCAACGGTGTGTCCGAGCTGATCGTGATGTCGCTGCAGGCACTGCTCAACAACGGCGACGAAGTGCTGGTGCCAGCCCCGGACTATCCGCTGTGGACCGCTGCCGTCAGCCTCGCCGGCGGTAACGCCGTGCACTACCTGTGCGACGAAGGCGCCGACTGGTTCCCGGATCTGGCTGACATCAAGGCCAAGATCACCCCGAACACCAAGGCCATGGTGATCATCAACCCGAACAACCCGACCGGTGCGGTGTACTCGAAGGAAGTGCTGCTGGGCATGCTGGAAATCGCCCGTGCGCACAACCTGGTGGTGTTCTCCGATGAGATCTACGACAAGATTCTGTATGACGATGCCGTGCACATCTGCACCGCGTCGCTGGCACCGGACCTGCTCTGCCTGACCTTCAACGGCTTGTCCAAATCCTACCGCGTGGCCGGTTTCCGCTCCGGCTGGATCGCCATCTCCGGGCCGAAACACAACGCGCAGAGCTACATCGAAGGCATCGACATGCTGGCCAACATGCGTCTGTGCGCCAACGTGCCGAGCCAGCACGCGATCCAGACCGCGCTGGGCGGTTATCAGAGCATCAACGACCTGGTGCTGCCGCAAGGTCGCCTGCTGGATCAGCGCAACCGCACCTGGGAATTGCTCAACGACATTCCCGGGGTCAGCTGCGTCAAGCCAATGGGCGCGCTGTACGCCTTCCCGAAGATCGACCCGAAGGTCTGCCCGATCCACAACGACGAAAAGTTCGTCCTCGACCTGCTGCTTTCCGAGAAGCTGCTGGTGGTGCAGGGCACGGCATTCAACTGGCCGTGGCCGGATCACTTCCGTGTGGTCACCCTCCCCCGCGTCGATGACCTGGAAATGGCCATCGGCCGTATCGGTAACTTCCTCAAGTCCTACCGCCAGTAATAGGCCATTAGTGCGCAACGGATTGCCCGTTGCGCACTGTCTGATTCAGCAACACATCTTTGTCCCGCACCTTTGCAGCCCTTCTACACTTGCGATGCGAGCCGTAAAGGCCTGTCCGACCTAATGCGCGCGGGGCGAAAGGGTGTGTCAGCTGTATCGGAATTGAGGGTGGGAATTTTCTTTGCCCTCAGGAAACTGCTGTAGGACACAGTTTGAAATAGTCACTCGGTTGAATAGCCCGGTGCCGCACCTTATATACCCCGCAGTACGCTACATCTTTAGCTTGAGGAGAGTTCTACAACCATGATGCGCATCCTGCTGTTTTTGGCCACTAACCTGGCGGTCGTGCTGATAGCCAGCATCACCCTGAGCCTATTCGGCTTCAACGGGTTCATGGCGGCCAACGGGGTCGACCTCGACCTCAGTCAGCTGCTGGTTTTCTGTGCGGTCTTTGGTTTCGCCGGCTCGTTGTTCTCGCTGTTCATCTCCAAGTGGATGGCCAAGATGAGCACCGGCACGCAAATCATCAGCCAGCCACGCACCCGTCATGAGCAATGGCTGCTGCAAACGGTCGAGCAACTGTCGCGCGAAGCCGGGATCAAGATGCCTGAGGTCGGGATTTTCCCGGCCTACGAAGCGAATGCTTTCGCTACCGGCTGGAACAAGAACGACGCGCTGGTCGCGGTCAGCCAGGGCCTGCTCGAGCGTTTCTCGCCCGATGAGGTGAAAGCCGTACTGGCTCACGAAATCGGTCACGTCGCCAACGGTGACATGGTCACGCTGGCGCTGATCCAGGGCGTGGTGAACACCTTTGTGATGTTCTTCGCACGGATCATCGGCAACTTCGTCGACAAGGTGATCTTCAAGAACGAAGAAGGCCAGGGCATCGCCTATTACGTGGCGACCATCTTCGCCGAACTGGTGCTGGGCATCCTCGCCAGCGCAATCGTCATGTGGTTCTCGCGCAAGCGCGAATTCCGCGCCGACGAAGCCGGCGCCCGCCTGGCCGGTACCAGCGCGATGATCGGCGCACTGCAACGTCTGCGTGCCGAACAGGGCCTGCCGGTGCACATGCCCGACACCCTGAATGCCTTTGGCATCAACGGTGGCATCAAACAGGGCTTCGCCCGCATGTTCATGAGCCACCCGCCGCTGGAAGAGCGTATTGACGCATTGCGTCGTCGCGGTTGATTTGATCGAAGCGAAAAAGAAGGCCCGCAGTGATGCGGGCTTTTTTGCATCTTCAGATCATGCGTTGTCAGCAAAGTCCCATTCGCTAGCAGGCTCGCTCCCACCTTTGGAATGCGTTCCCCTGTGGGAGCGAGCCTGCTCGCGAAGACGCCGGAGCTGCTAACAGAAAACTATCTGGAAGAAACCCGATAGACCCGCTCCACCAACCACTCAACCCCGCCCTGCAGAAACTTCGGGCTCTCAGCCAGAATATCCCGCTCTTGCAGGTTCTCCACCTGCCAACCCTGGCCCAGCAAGCGCTGCACCTCATCATCATTCACCGCAAACGGCGGCCCCGGAATCTGCGTCTGATCGTAATCCAGGGTAATCACCAGCCCTTTCACCCTCGGCGCCAGCAACTGCTGCAGATGCGCCGTGTAGCGCTCGCGCATCGCTTCCGGCAAGGCAATCAGCGCGGCACGGTCATACAACGCCGTGCAACCGGCAACATCCTCTGCGGTCAGCGCGAAGAAATCCCCGCACCACAGTTCGATGGCATCACTGCGATACACCTTGAATGCGCCCTGCTCGCTGATCTGCGGTTCAATCTTGTGCTCAACGAAAAAATCCTCGACGGCCCTTTCCGACAGCTCCACTCCAAGCACCTGATGTCCCTGCCCGGCGAGCCAGAGCAGATCCAGACTTTTCCCGCACAGCGGCACCAGCACGCGCGCTGACGGTGCAATCGCCAGCTCCGGCCAATAGCGCTGCAAATACGGGTTTGCCTCAAACTGGTGAAAGCCGATCTGGTTCGAATCCCATTTCTTGTACCAAAATTCTGGCTGCATGGATCACTCCCGAAAAACCGATGAAAAACCGCAGAAACTTATATTAGATTCAGATCGATGATCTGGCTGAAGATGGCTCATCTTAATCGTTCAGGAGCCCGTCCATGTTGCCCAGCCTGTTTATCTCCCACGGCTCGCCGATGCTGGCGCTGGAACCCGGTGCCAGCGGCCCGGCACTGGCGCGACTGGCCACCGAACTGCCGCGCCCCAAAGCCATCGTCATCATCTCGGCGCACTGGGAAAGCCAGGAACTGCTGGTCAGCAGCCATCCGCACCCGGACACCTGGCACGACTTCGGCGGTTTCCCCCGCGCGCTGTTTGAAGTGCAGTACCCGGCCCCGGGTAATTCGCAACTGGCCGCAGAGGTGGCTGAGCTGCTGAACGCCAATGACCTGCCAGCGCGGCTCGATCCGCAGCGACCGTTCGATCATGGTGTTTGGGTGCCGCTGTCGTTGATGTATCCGCAGGCCGACATTCCGGTGGTGCAAGTGTCGCTGCCGAGTCGTGGCGGGCCGGCGTTGCAGACGCGGGTTGGCCGTGCGCTGGCGAGCCTGCGCGAAAAAGACATCTTGTTGATCGGCTCCGGCAGCATCACCCATAACCTGCGGGAGCTGGACTGGCATGCCGGGCCGGAAAGCATTGAACCGTGGGCGCGGGATTTTCGTGACTGGATGATCGACAAGCTGGCGGCCGACGATGAAACGGCACTGCATGATTATCGCCAGCAGGCGCCGAATGCCGTGCGCAGCCATCCGAGTGATGAGCATCTGTTGCCGTTGTATTTTGCGCGGGGTGCCGGTGGGAGGTTTAGCGTGGCGCATCAGGGATTCACGATGGGCGCGCTGGGCATGGATATTTATCGTTTCGGTTGAAGCATTCGCGAGCAGGCTCGCTCCCACAGGAGCCAAAAAAGGCAAAAAAATCCCCGAACCAGTCGGGGATTTTTTATGTGCGATCAATCAGCCCAAGGGCGGATCAATCTTCGCGGTAGCGACGCAGCTTGAGCTGCTTACCGGCCACGCGAGTGTCCTTCAGTTTGGTCAGGAGCTTTTCCAGACCTTCTTCCGGCAGCTCGACGAGGCTGAAGCTGTCACGCACCTGGATGCGACCGATCGCTTCACGGGCCAGACCGCCTTCGTTGAGGATGGCGCCCAGCAGGTTTTTCGCAGCGATACCGTCACGCGCACCCAGCGCGGTACGGCAACGAGCACGGCCTTCGCCCAACGGCATTGGCGCGCGACGCTCGCGGTCACCACGATCAGGGCGATCACCGGAACGCTCAGGACGGTCGCCGCGCGGTGCGTTGTTCGGCACCAGTGGACGTTCCTTCTCGATCGCCGCCAGGTTCAGTGCTTGACCGTTGGTAGCCTTGCGCAGCAGCGCAGCGGCCAGTGCACGTGGGGTGCAACCGATGTCAGCGGTCAGGCGATCAAGCAGCTCGCCGTGGGTCGATTCGGCATCACCCACCAGCGGCGACAGGCTGTTGGTCAGTTTCTTGATGCGCGCATCGAGAACAGCCTGAGCGTCCGGCAGACGTACTTCGGCAACCTTCTGCCCGGTTACACGCTCGATCACTTGCAGCATGCGGCGCTCACGCGGAGTCACCAGCAGCAGCGCACGACCTTCGCGACCGGCACGGCCGGTACGGCCGATACGGTGCACGTAGGACTCTGGGTCGTACGGCATGTCAACGTTGAATACGTGAGTGATACGCGGAACGTCGAGACCACGGGCAGCAACGTCGGTGGCGACAACGATGTCCAGACGGCCATCTTTGAGCGAGTCGATCACGCGCTCACGCTGGTTCTGGGCGATGTCACCGTTCAACGCGGCGGCTTTGTAGCCTTTGGCGTCGAGGGCGCTGGCCAGGTCCAGGGTCGCTTGCTTGGTGCGCACGAACATGATCAGGGCGTCGAAGTCTTCGACTTCCAGCAGGCTGAGTACGGCCGAGGTTTTCTGGTCAGCGTGAACCAACAGGTGAGCCTGTTCGATCGCGGTAACGGTCTGGGTCTTGGTCTGGATCTTGACGTGTTGCGGATCGCGCAGGTGGCGTTCGGCAATGGCGCGGATCGACTGCGGCAGGGTCGCCGAGAACAAAACGGTCTGGCGGGTCGCTGGCAGAGCCTTGAAGATGACTTCCAGGTCATCCATGAAGCCCAGCTTCAACATTTCGTCGGCTTCGTCGAGAACCAGATGGTTCACGGTCGACAGGACTTTCTCGTCGCGACGCAGGTGGTCGCACAGACGACCCGGAGTGGCGACAACGATCTGTGCGCCATTACGGATTGCCTTGAGTTGCGGGCCCATCGGCGCGCCGCCGTAAACGGCCACGACGGTGACGCCTGGCATTTGCTTGGCGTAGGTTTCAAAAGCGGTTGCTACTTGCAGCGCCAACTCTCGGGTTGGCGCCAGGATCAGGGCTTGCGGTTCGCGCTTGGCAGGATCGATGCGGTGCAGAATAGGCAGTGCGAACGCGGCGGTTTTACCGGTACCGGTTTGCGCCTGGCCAATCATGTCCTGGCCGGCCATGATGATCGGGATCGATTGCTGCTGAATCGCCGAAGGCTCTTCGTAGCCGGTCGCTGCGACGGCTGCAAGAATATTCGGGTTGAGATTAAAAGCGGCGAATCCGCCGGTTTCCTGGGTCATGGGTCTGCCTCTAAGTGCATCCGCAAAGACCCATGCTCCAAAGCTGCGCATGCCGTGTTGAGACTCAAGAGTCGCCCTGGCAGCTTTGTCGGCGGGGATTTGCGAAAACGAATGAATGAAGATGAATCGTCAAGGAAGAGCCCGCAGTGCGGACGTGCAGCCGAAGCTGACTTCGGGAAATTGCGCTACCTAAACGCGGCCCGGTTAAAGGCCGGCGCGCACTATACCGGATTTTGCCCAAAAAGGGAGCTTTTTTATCGCCACAATCCGTGTGTCACCGCCGTGTAACGGGCTTTTGCGGATAATCGTGCAACGGTCTATTTTGCAAAGGCCCGGCCCTGTGGGCGATGCCGCTAAAACGATTCACCGACCTGCGGCAAAGCGCCGCGCCTTCGCCCTTCCCGCTTGAGGATTTAGCCATGAATCAGCCCTGCGCCGGCCGCGTCAGCCGAGAACGTCGTGGCCACGTGCACCTGATCGGCCTTGATCGGGCGGCCAAGCGCAACGCTTTCGATATCGACCTGCTCAATGATCTGAGCCTGGCCTACGGCGAATTCGAAGCTGACCGCGAAGCGCGAGTGGCGGTGGTGTTTGGCCACGGCGAACACTTCACCGCCGGGCTCGATCTGGTCAACGCCAGTGCAGCACTGGCCGAAGGCTGGCAGGTTCCAAGCGGCGGGTGCGATCCCCGGGGTGTTTTCGTCGGCCCACGGGTGAGCAAACCGGTCATCGTCGCCGCGCAGGGTTACTGCCTGACCATCGGCATCGAGCTGATGCTGGCGGCAGACATCAACCTGTGCGCGAGCAATACCCGCTTCGCGCAGATGGAAGTGCAGCGTGGGATCTTTCCTTTCGGCGGTGCGACTTTACGTTTCCAGCAGATCGCCGGCTGGGGCAATGCGATGCGCTGGTTGCTCACTGGCGATGAGTTCGATGCCCACGATGCGTTGCATCTGGGCTTGGTCCAGGAAGTGATGGCCAGCGAAGACTTGCTGCCCCGAGCGATCGAACTGGCCGAACGGATTGCCCGGCAGGCGCCGCTGGGCGTGCAGGCGACCTTGATGTCAGCGAGACAGGCGCGTTATGAGGGTGAGACAGCGGCGGCGCAGGCGTTACCGGCGCTGGTGAAGAAGTTGCTCGCCACTGAGGATGCCCGGGAGGGGGTGCGGTCGTTGGTGGAACGGCGGCCTGGGGTTTTCAAAGGGATCTGAAAGATATGTGACTATCAGGACGCCTTCGCGGGCAAGCCCGCTCCCACAATGACCGAGTCGTCCACACGTTTTACGTACGGCGCGAATCCTGTGGGGGCTGGCTTGCCAGCGAAGGGGGCGGTACTGCCGGCTCAGGTCGCCGGGCGAATCGCGTTGATCAACGATTGCAACGAATACCCCAACCGCGGCGCCAGTGCTTCGGCCCGTTGGGTCAGCGCCTGCATGTCCAGTGCCTGATCGAGATCGGCCGGGACAATCAGAATCACGTTGCCCTCCTTCACCGGCAACTCCCAGTAGTGCCGGTGATAGAGGCCACGCAACAACGCCGCGCCCAGCGGTTTTCCGTCGTCGGTGGCCCACTGGTTGATCACCAGCCAGCCGCCCGGATTCAAGCGCTTCTGACAATCGCCGAGAAAACTCCACGCCAGATGCCCGACACCGGGGCCGACATCGGTATAGAGGTCGACGAAAATCAGATCCGCCGGCTCGGCAGTCGGCAGCAATTCCAGCGCATCGCCGACGCGGATGTACAAACGCGGATCATCGTCCAGGCCGAGATATTCGATGGCCAGACGCGGCACGTCCGGGCGCAGTTCGATGGCTTCGACGTCTTCCAGCGGCAGAAACTTCAGGCAAGCCTGGGTCAGCGTGCCCGCCCCCAAACCGAGAAACAGTGCGCTCTCCGGCTGCTCGTGGCACAGCGCGCCGATCAGCATGGCGCGGGTATAGTCGTACTCCAGCCAGCTCGGATCGGCGGTGAACACGCAGCTCTGCTCGATCGCATCGCCGAACTCGAGAAAGCGGTAATCGGCCACTTCCAGCACGCGAATCACGCCGAACTCATCCTGTACTTCGGCGAGCAGATGCTCGACGCGCTCCTCAGTCATTTCGTCTCCTGATGGTCACCGGGCGCGGTGACGCGATGGCACCGCTGTGGCGCCGTGGCAAAGCGGCGATTGTCGGCGATGGGGCGGGAGCAGGTCACGCACTAATTGCTGCTAACATGGCGCTCCCCTGCGTACGAACTTCGAGACCGTGATGAGCCAACCGTGGAGCCCTGACAGCTGGCGCGCCCTGCCGATCCAGCAACAACCGCAATACCCCGACGCCGCGCACCTGCGCCAGGTCGAGCAGACTCTGGCCAGCTATCCGCCGCTGGTGTTCGCCGGCGAAGCGCGCGAACTGCGCCGCCAGTTTGCCGAAGTCACCCAGGGCCGCGCGTTCCTGTTGCAGGGCGGCGATTGCGCGGAAAGCTTCGCCGAATTCTCCGCCGCGAAGATCCGCGACACCTTTAAAGTGTTGCTGCAGATGGCAATCGTCATGACCTTCGCCGCTGGCTGCCCGGTGGTCAAGGTCGGGCGCATGGCCGGCCAGTTCGCCAAGCCGCGTTCGGCCAACGACGAAACCATCGGCGGCGTGACCCTGCCGGCCTACCGTGGCGACATCGTCAACGGCATCGGCTTCGACGTAAAGAGCCGCGTGCCGGATCCGGAGCGTTTGCTGCAGTCCTATCATCAGTCCACGGCGACCCTGAACCTGTTGCGCGCTTTCGCTCAGGGCGGTTTTGCCGACCTGCATCAGGTGCACAAGTGGAACCTGGATTTCATCGCCAACTCGGCGCTGGCCGAGAAGTACAGCCACCTCGCCGACCGCATCGATGAAACCCTAGCGTTCATGCGCGCCTGCGGCATGGACAGCTCGCCGCAACTGCGCGAAACCAGTTTCTTCACCGCCCACGAAGCGTTGCTGCTGAACTACGAAGAAGCCTTCGTGCGCCGCGACAGCCTGACCAACGATTACTACGATTGCTCGGCGCACATGCTGTGGATCGGCGACCGCACCCGCCAGCTGGACGGCGCGCACGTCGAATTCCTGCGCGGGGTGAACAACCCGATCGGCGTCAAGGTCGGCCCGAGCATGAATCCCGATGATCTGATTCGCCTGATCGACGTGCTCAACCCGGACAACGATCCGGGCCGCTTGAATCTGATCGCGCGGATGGGCGCGAACAAGGTCGGCGATCATCTGCCGGCACTGATCCGCGCGGTCCAGCGCGAAGGCAAGCAGGTGCTGTGGAGCTCCGACCCGATGCACGGCAACACCATCAAGGCCAGCAGCGGCTACAAGACCCGTGACTTCGCGCAGATTCTTGGCGAGGTGAAGCAGTTCTTCCAGGTGCACGAAGCGGAAGGCAGTTATGCCGGCGGCATTCACATCGAGATGACCGGGCAGAACGTCACCGAGTGCATCGGCGGCGCCCGACCGATTACCGAGGATGGCTTGTCCGACCGTTATCACACCCACTGCGATCCGCGGATGAATGCCGATCAGTCGCTGGAATTGGCGTTTTTGATTGCCGAGACGTTGAAGCAGGTTCGGCGATGAGGTTGGCGTTCTTTATTGCCTGAACTGGCCTCTTCGCGGGCAAGCCCGCTCCCACAGGGTTCGTGTCGTATGCAATTTATGTATCCGGCACAGAACCTGTGGGAGTCTGGCTTGCCAGCGATGGCGTCAGCTCAGTCGCACCCGATCTGCGCCATTGCCATCCCAAGCCGAGCCGCACTCTCGCGCTGACAATTCAACTGCACCCGCTCAAGCCCCAGCCAACCCGCCATCCGCCGCAAATTCAGCGCCAGCGCCGACATCCCCTCTTCATCCAGCCCCGGCTCTTCCTCGTGAACCGCATGCACCGCCAACTGCCCTGCTGCCCGTTCGGCACGCAGATCAACCCGCGCGGCGATCCGCTCGTTGTGCAAAAACGGCAGCACGTAATAGCCGTAAACCCGCTTGGGCTGCGGTGTGTAGATTTCCAGACGATAGCGAAAATCGAACAGGCGCTCGGTGCGGCTGCGTTCCCAGATCAGCGAGTCGAACGGCGACAGCAGCGCGCTGGCAATGACCTTGCGCGGCACTTTGGGCTCCGGCAGGCAATAGGCGATCTGCCGCCAGTCGGCGACTTCGCACATCTGCAATTGCCCCGCCTCAACCAACTCAGCCAGACGCGGCCGCGCATCCGCAGGGCTCAGACGGAAATAATCGCGCAGGTCTTTTTCCGTACCAATACCCAATGCTTGCGCCGCATGCAGCAGCAAACCGCGTTGCGCCTCGGCCTCGTCCGGTTGGGGCTGCTGCAGAATCGCTGCCGGAATCACTCGCTCGGGCAAATCGTACAAGCGCTCGAAACCGCGTCGCCCCGCTACTGTGACCTCACCGGCGGCGAACAACCATTCCAGCGCATGTTTCTCGGCACTCCAGTCCCACCATGGCCCGGCCTTGTCTTCGCGGGTCGACAGACTGCCGGCGCCGAGCGCGCCCCGCTCCTCAACCGCAGTCAGCACGCGGCGGATGGTTTCCTGTTGTTCGCGACCGAACTTTGCCAGTTGCCTGTAGATGTCCTCGCCTCGTCTGGCCCGCTGCATGCGCCAGCCGAGCAATGGGTACATCGACAGCGGCAGCAGCGACGCTTCGTGACCCCAATATTCGAACAGCGTGCGCCGCCGCCCCGAACTCCAGGCAGCCTGGTCGAGCAAGTCGGAAGGATAGGAACCGAGACGGGAAAACAGCGGCAGGTAGTGCGAGCGCACCACGGCATTGACGGAATCGATTTGCAGCAGGCCCAGCCGTTCGATCAGCCGGTTGAGATGACTGGCATTGACGGTCGGCAGCTGGCGCCCGTTGAACCCTTGGGCGGCCAGCGCCAGACGTCGCGCCTGTTTGAGGGAAAAGGACACTGTCGCGGGCATTTATTCCTCCATGTCTGCTCGCAACCTACCTCACCTGAAAGGGGTTTGTGTAGCGATAGCCTCATCATTTATGCATCGGGTCGTCCCAGAACGGCCGCACGGTTTCGTGCTCGACATCGGCGCGGCTGATGCCGATGTCCTTCAGCGCCTCATCGCTCAGACCGGCGAGCATTTCCCGTTCACGATGCAGCTCATACCAACGGCTGAATTTGTGCAGCAGATCGGACACGATATGGCCGTGGCCGGACAGCTGTTCTTCGCTTGCATACTCTCTTTGACCTTTCATCGTCTTGCCTCCTTTTATGGATGGCTCAAGTCTCGCGCCGGCGCTAAGATCAATCCAACGAATGTTTCTGATGGCATGCATCACGGAGATTCATCAATTGTCCGCCTACCCCAGTATTGATACCGATGTCTTGCGCACCTTCGTCGCGATTGCCGATCAGGGCGGTTTCACCCGTGCGGGCGAGATGGTCAACCGCACCCAGTCGGCGGTGAGCATGCAGATGAAACGCTTGGAAGAGGATGTGTTGCAGCGCCAACTGTTCGAGCGCGATGGACGTCAGGTGCGGCTGACAGCTGAAGGCCAGGTGCTGCTCGGTTACGCGCGGCGCATCCTCAAACTGCACAGTGAGGTGTTCAACACCCTGCGCGAGCCGCACATGGTCGGCACCGTGCGCATCGGTACTCCGGATGATTACGTGATGCGTTTTCTGCCGGGGATCCTGTCGCGCTTTGCGCAGTTCTATCCGCTGATCCAGATCGAGGTGCATTGCGAGTCAAGCAAACAGCTGCTGCAACGCACCGATCTGGACTTGTCGATCGTCACCCGTGAACCGGGCAACGAGATTGGCCAGTTGCTGCGCAAGGAGCGTTTTGTCTGGGCCGAGGCGCAGAACTTCAGCGCCCACGAACAGACGCCGCTGCCCCTGGCGATGTTCAACAGTGATTGTTTCTGCCGTTTGTGGGCGTGCAATGCGCTGGACGCGATGGGCCGCGATTACCGCATCGCCTACAACAGCAGCAGCCTGTCGGCGCTGATGGCCGTGGTCAGCGCAGGGCTAGCGATCACCGCGCAACTGGAAAGCCTGATCACCCCGGACATGCGCATCCTTGGCGCCGCCGAAGATCTGCCGCTGTTGCCCGAGGCGAGCATCATGCTGATCCGCAATCTGAACAACCCGTCGCCGATCACCGAGTGCCTGGCCGAGCACATCGTCGAGGGCTTCAAACTTTAAACGCGAGCATCACCGCACACAGCACCAGGAACCCGCAGAACAGCCCACGCAGAATTTTTTCCGGCATGGCGTGGGCCACTTTCACGCCCCAACTGATGCTGAGCAGACCTCCGACCGCCAGAGGCAGGCCGATCATCCAATCGACTTCGTGGTGCACCGCGTAAGTCACCAGCGTCACCCCGGTGCTCGGCAAGGCCAGCGCCAATGACAAGCCCTGAGCGACCACTTGCGTGGTGCCGAACAGGCTGGTCAGCACTGGCGTGGCGACCACTGCGCCGCCGACGCCGAACAAGCCGCCCATGGTTCCCGACGCGGCGCCGAGCACGCCCAGCCACGGCCACGAATAGCGCATCTCGGCAGTCGGCGCTGGGCGCGGACCGAACATCTTCAACAGGTTGTAGGCCGATAGCGCCACCAGAAAGGCGACAAAACCGATGCGCATGGTTTGCGCGTCTATGCCCACCGCCCAGATCGAACCAAGCCAGGCAAAGCAGAAACCCATCACTGCCAGCGGCAGCGCATGGCGCAACTCGATGCGATTGCGCTGGTGATAACGCCACAGCGCGAGCATCACGTTCGGTACCACCATCACCAACGCCGTGCCTTGGGCGATCTGCTGATCAAGCCCAAACCACACGCCAAGCAACGGAATCGCAATCAAGCCACCGCCAATGCCAAAGATCCCGCCCAATGTGCCAAGGGCAGCGCCGAACAGCAGGTACAACAGAAAATCCATCACAACGGTAATCCTCTAACGACAGGTGGCCAATGCTACGCATTCACGCCTAGCAGGGAAACGCACAGCAACGCACAATGGCTATGCCGATTCTGCACAAGCGTGGTTTCCCATGAACCCCAATCAATTGACCGATCAGCTCGGTCTCTTTCTCGATGTGCTGGAGAGTGGCAGCTTTTCTGCCGCTTCGCGCCGTCATCCGCTGACACCTTCTGCCGTGGCGCGGCGCATCGACAGCCTGGAAAGTGCCGTCGGCAGCCAGCTGTTCGTGCGTAGCACCCATGCCGTGCTACCGACTTCGGCCGGACTGGCCTTTGCCGAACGAGCGCGACGGATCATCGCCGAGTTGCAACTGGCACGCGCCGAGGCGGTGTCGTTGAGTAGCGCACCGGAAGGGCTAATCCGCATCGATGCGCCAGCAGCCTTCGGGCGGCGGCATCTGGCACCGGTGATTGCCGACTTTCTCTTGCTGTACCCTGGACTGGATGTGCAGATGCACCTGATCGACAGCTTCAGCGACATGGCCGGCAGCAGCCTGGGCAAGGTCGATCTGGTGCTGCGTACCGGGCAGTTGGCCGATTCGCGCCTGGTTGCCACGCCACTGGCGAGTATGGTCCGCGTCGCCTGCGCCAGCCCTGACTACCTCAAGCAGCGCGGCGTGCCCGAGTCCCCAGTGCAATTGAGCGAACACGACGGGCTCGACTGGGAAGGCCTTGCTCCGCCCTTCGCCTGGAAATTCGAAGTCGACGGGCAAATGCAACTGCACCGGCCATCGCGGGTGCGCCTGAGCGCCAACAATGCCGAAGCCCTGGCGTGTGGCGCGGCGGCGGGTCTGGGCGTCGCACACCTGCCGACCTGGCTGGCCAGCGACTACTTGCTGCGTGGCGAACTGGTGCCGCTGTTTTGTGAAAATGGCCTGCCGCCGCCGGAGTCCACCGGCATTTACGCGCTGCGCATGGAACAGCAGGTCCATTCGCGCAGTCGTCTGTTGCTGGAATACCTGAAAACCCGCTTCAGCCCGGTGCCGCCGTGGGATCTTGCGCTGCAACGACAATTCGCCCGGCACTGTCGCCGGGCATATTTATCTGGCGCATTAAAGATTCGAGCGCTAGATTAAAAAACGATCAACGATCAAGGCTTTGACATGACTTCCGAACGCGACAACTGCGACGACCTGCTGCTCGACAATCAGGCGTGCTTCGCCCTGCACTCAACCTCGCTGATGATGACCAAGGTCTACAAGCCGCTGTTGCAGGCGCTGGGCCTGACCTATCCGCAGTATCTGGCGATGATGGTTTTGTGGGAGAAGGACGGTTTGACTGTCGGAGAAATCAGCGCACGCCTGCTGACCGATCCGGGATCGCTGACGCCATTGCTCAAACGCCTGGAAGCCGAAGGCCTGCTCAGCCGCACCCGCAGTCGCGAAGATGAGCGGGTGGTGATTGTCGAGCTGACCGCAGCGGGCCGCGCCTTGCGCGACAAGGCGCAGACCGTGCCACAGTGCATTCTTGGCGCCAGTGGTTTCACCCTCGAACGTTTGCAGAAGTTGCAGGCCGAGCTGCAAGCGCTGCGCGGACATCTGCAAGATAGCCTGACCTGATCCTCATTTCCGAGCACAACACTGTCCCTGTGGGAGCGGGCTTGCCCGCGATGGCGACCTGTCAGCCGACATCATTTTGACTGACACTCCGTCTTCGCGGGCAAGCCCGCTCCCACACTGATTTCGGCGCCAACAAAAAATATTTTTCACGCCTGTATTTCCTCGCCAAGCCGTCTAAATCAAGCCTTGCGTCCCCCTTCCAGGCTTAGCCATTGAGCAAAACGTGCTTTTTATTAAAAATTTATCTTGCGCGCTAAACATTAGCGCTATACATTCTCTTCACACCTACTTAGCGCGCAAACAATTAGCGCACAAAACCACTACCAATGAGGCTCACACCATGCAAACTCTCTACACCGCAATCGCAACTTCCACTGGCGGCCGTGACGGTCGTGCAATCTCTAGCGACAACGTACTCGACGTCAAACTGGCCACCCCGAAAGAACTCGGCGGTGCTGGCGGCGCGGCGACCAACCCTGAGCAACTGTTCGCTGCCGGTTACTCGGCCTGCTTCATCGGCGCACTGAAATTCGTAGCCAGCCAGACCAAGCGCAAGATTCCTGACGACGCGTCGATTACCGCCCATGTCGGCATCGGCCAGATCCCTGGCGGTTTCGGTCTGGACATCGATTTGCACATCAGCCTGCCGGGTCTGGAACAATCCGACGCGCAGTCGCTGGTCGACGCCGCTCACCAGGTCTGCCCGTACTCCAACGCCACCCGTGGCAACGTCGATGTCCGTCTGCACGTGACTGTGTAATCACTCAAGCCCCCGGCCCGAACAAGGAAAAATGAACATGAACACTTTCAGCAAAGTCTTGACCGGTACCCTTCTCGCCCTCTCGGTACACAGCGCTTTCGCCGGTGATGTCGAACAGAACACCCAGGCATTCCTCGATGCGCTGAATTCAGGCAGCGGCAAGCCGATCGAGCAGCTGTCGCCCAAGGATGCCCGCGCCGTGCTGGTCGGCGCGCAGTCCGGGGTCAAACTGACGCTGCCCAAAGCCGATGTCAGCGAGAAAACGGTGCAGGTCGATGGTCAACCGCTGAGCCTGACCATTGTCCGGCCGGCCGGGGTCAAGGGTGAGCTGCCGGTGTTCATGTTCTTCCACGGCGGCGGCTGGGTGCTGGGGGACTTCCCGACTCACGAACGTCTGGTGCGCGATCTGGTGGTCGGTTCGGGAGCGGCGGCGGTGTTCGTCAACTACACGCCTTCGCCGGAAGCGCATTATCCGGTGGCGATCAACCAGGCCTATGCCGCGACCAAGTGGGTGGCGGAACATGGCAAAGAGATCAATGTCGACGGCAAGCGCCTGGCCGTGGCCGGCAACAGCGTCGGCGGCAACATGGCCGCAGTGGTTGCGCTGATGGCCAAGGACAAGGGCACTCCGGCGATCAAATTCCAGGTGCTGCTGTGGCCGGTGACCGATGCCAACTTCGACACCGGTTCGTACAACCAGTACGCCGAAGGGCACTTCCTCACCCGCAACATGATGAAGTGGTTCTGGGACAACTACACCACCGACGCCAAGCAGCGCAACGAGATCTATGCCTCACCGCTGCGCGCCACCACCGCACAGCTCAAAGGCCTGCCGCCTGCACTGGTGCAGACTGCCAGCGCCGACGTGCTGCGTGATGAAGGTGAAGCTTACGCACGCAAACTCGACGAGGCCGGGGTTCCGGTAACGTCGGTGCGCTACAACGGCATGATTCACGATTACGGTTTGCTCAACGTGGTCAGCCAGGTGCCGGCGGTGCGGTCGGCGATGTTGCAGGCTTCTGAAGAGCTGAAGCAACACTTGAAGTAATCACAGTCCCATTGTGGGAGCGAGCCTGCTCGCGAAAGCGTCCCGTCAGACAGCGCTTCATTGAATGACACACCGCATTCGCGAGCAGGCTCGCTCCCACAGGGTTCCGAGTGTTTGCCACAGGCACAAAAAAACCCGACTCAATGGTCGGGTTTTTTCTTTCCGCAAAAAGCAGTGCTTATTTCGCACGGCCTTTGTAGGAACCGCCTTCGCGGGTATCGATCTCGATCATGTCGCCGATTTCGATGAAGTCGGCAACCGACAGCTCGGTACCGTTCTTCAGTTTGGCAGGCTTCATCACCTTGCCGGAAGTGTCACCGCGAGCGGAGCCTTCGGTGTAGTCAACCTGACGTACGATGGTGGTCGGCAGTTCTACGGAAACCAGACGCTCTTCGAAGAACACGGCTTCGCATACGTCGGTCATGCCTTCTTCAACGAAAGGCAGAACGCTTTCGATGTCTTCGGCGTTCAGCTCGTACATGGTGTAGTCAGTGGTGTCCATGAACGTGTAAGTGTCACCGCTGATGAACGACAGGGTGGCTTCTTTACGATCCAGGATCACGTCGTCCAGTTTGTCGTCCGCACCGTAAACGGTTTCGGTCTTGTAACCGGTCAGCAGGTTCTTCAGCTTGGTCTTCATGATCGCGCTGTTACGGCCCGACTTGGTGAATTCAGCTTTCTGAACCAGCCAAGGATCGTTGTCGATACGGATCACGGTACCGGGTTTGAGTTCTTTACCAGTTTTCATTGCGAATATCCGAATTTGGATGGGATTTACAAAAATCTAGGCCGCGTATCATATCCAATTTAGGTAAAACTGTACCAGCGCCGTGGCAAGATCCGCCTGCAAGGCCTGTTCCAGACACCATGCCTCGGCGTTTTCCTCGAGCTCTGGCCAATGATTTCGCGCCGCCAGCCAGTGCTCGCCGATCGGTTGCCCGGCGCTCCACGCTCGCCACAGACCGTTCATCGCCTGCGCCGAGGCGGGCGAAAGGCCGTGAGTGTAGAGCGCGAGAAAAGCATCGAGCTTGTCCAGATGGATGTCATCGTCCTGCTGATAGATGTGCCAGAGCATCGGCCGCCCCGCCCATTGCGCGCGAACGAATGAGTCTTCACCGCGCACCGCATTGAAATCGCAGCACCACAGCAGATGGTCGTACTGATCCTGACGGACAAACGGCAGCACTTGCACGGTCAGTGACTCGCGCACGTGAATCGCGCCGACCGTCAGGGTTTCCACGTCCAGCCAGCGCTCCACATCGCCGAGAATCCGCCCTTCCGGCACCAGCAGGTGAGTCGGCTGCGCGTCGGTCGCCAGCACATCGAGCCAACTGGCCAACCCCGCGTTTTCATAAGCGAACAGCGAGATCAATTGCGCGTCGGGCGCAGGATCAATGCCCAGGCCTTGCAGGAAATGTCGCTGCGCCGGCCGATCCTGCTGAAACTGCCAACGCTGTTCGAGCAGTCCGCGCTCACGCAGCAAGCCACCGGTGCCCGGCTTGAAACCTGGAAAGAAAAAGAACTTCTGCACCGTTTTGTATTTCACCGACGGCAAGCCGTGGCAGCCGGTAACCCAGTCTTCGGCGCTGAGATAATCGAGGTTGAGCCACAGCGGCGGCGTTTCCCGCGCAGCCATGCTGTCCATGTAATCAGTGGGCAACTGACAGGCGAAGGCGGCGATGACTACGTCGGCCGCCTCGGCGTGCAGCCATTCGCTCGGCCACTGACGCACCTCGACACCCTGCTGCCACTGCTGCGCAAGATCGATATCGATCTCTGGGCAAATGCGCTCGAACGCGCGCAGATCATCCACCCACAGGCGCACCGGCAAGGCATGCTCGGCCACCAGCTGCCGGGCCAGGCGCCAGGTCACGCCGATGTCACCGAAGTTATCGACCACGGTGCAGAAAATATCCCAGCGCGGTTTCGCTTCAGGCATGCCGTTCTCCCGTTGGCAAAAAACCTCGATTGTCCGCATAAATGCGTTCGCGCAGAAGAGCCGACGGCGATTAATCTTCGTGCGACAATCGCCGCTTGCCCGCAACCATCCGCCAGGAGGCCGCCATGCCCTACCGTCCCAATCCCCGTCGTCCCTTGCCTGTTCAGCTTAGCGCGCTGCATCTGACCGGCAGCATTGCCCTGGGCCTGTGGCTGGGCTTCCTCGCCATTGCGCTGACCTGCTGGCTGCTTTCGCGCTTTATCTTTGCCGAGCAACTGGCCCCTGTCGCGCAAGCGGTGCAGCAGCGCGTCAATCCCCCGGCTGTGGCGCCCGTGCAGGTTCAGCCGGACATTCCGCCGCAAAGTCCGCTGTTCCAACAGTACGAAGAAAACTTGCGCAAGAATGAACAGCAAGCCCGACTGGATCAGGCGCGCGCCAATTCGCGCAATGCGTCCAATCCGAAATGCCAGTTCTGGCTGCAACAGGACCAGACCGCGCCGACCGAAAAGAGCCGCGCCAACGTTTTGCAATTCTGCGATTGATCATGAACAAACACAGCGTCCACCAATTGATTCTCGACAAGCTGCGCATCGACCTCGACATCGCCGAACGCGCCGCGCAAACCGCTTACGAAACCGCGACCCACGAAGAAAACATCGCCGAAAACAAGTACGACACGCTGGGGCTGGAAGCGTCGTATCTGGCGGCGGGTCAGGCGAAACGGGTTGAGGAGATTCGTCAGTCACTGGCGCTGTGCCAGAACCTGACGTTGCGTGCCTACGATGAAAATCGCGGCATCGAAGTCGGCGCCCTGCTCGGTCTGGAGGACGAAAAGGGTCGCGAGCAATGGCTGTTTCTGGCGCCGGATGCGGCAGGGCTGAAAGTCGACGTGGTCGGTCAGCCGGTCACCGTCATCACCCCGCGCTCGCCGCTGGGCAAAAGTCTGCTGGGCAAGTTCGAGGGCGATGAGGTGGAGATTCTGGTGGCGGGCACCCGGCAACAGTTCGCTGTCACCGAGGTGCTCTGAAGCGGGTGCTTAGTGAACGGGCAGTTCGACACCGTCGAACAGCTCTTCCAGCTCTTGCTTGTTGTGGCATTGAATGGCCTTGGCCATGACTTCACGGGTCAGGTGCGGCGCGAATTTCTCGATGAAGTCGCACATGAAGCCACGCAGGAAAGTGCCGCGACGGAAACCGATCTTGGTGATGCTCGACTCGAACAGCTCGCTGGCATCCAGCACCACCAGGTCGTTATCGAGTTTGGTATCGACGGCCATTTTAGCGACGATGCCTACGCCCAGACCCAGGCGCACGTAGGTTTTGATCACGTCGGCGTCAGCAGCGGTGAACACCACTTTCGGCGTCAGGCCGCGATGGCTGAAGGCTTCGTCGAGCTTGGAGCGGCCGGTGAAACCGAACACGTAAGTAACGATCGGGTATTCGGCCAGCGCTTCGAGGGTCAGCTTCGGCAGCTTGGTCAGCGGGTGGCCGTGGGGTACGACCACGCAGCGGTTCCAGCGGTAGCACGGCATCATCACCAGATCACCGAACAGCTCCAGCGCTTCAGTGGCAATGGCGAAATCGACGGTGCCGTCAGCGGCCATTTCGGCGATCTGCATCGGCGAGCCCTGATGCATGTGCAGGGCCACGTCCGGGTATTGCTTGATGAAATTGCTGATCACCGGTGGCAGCGCATAACGCGCCTGGGTGTGGGTGGTAGCGATCGACAGGGTGCCCTTTTTCTCGTTGGAGAATTCCTGGGCAATCTGCTTGATGCTTTCAACCTTGCGCAGGATTTCACCGGCGGTGGTGATGATGCGCTCGCCGGCTGGAGTAACGCGGGTCAGGTGCTTGCCGCTGCGGGCGAAGACTTCGACGCCCAGTTCATCTTCCAGCAGGCGGATCTGTTTACTGATACCCGGTTGCGAGGTGTACAGGCTTTGGGCGGTAGCGGAAACGTTGAGGTCGTGGTGCGCCACTTCCCAGATGTAGCGCAGTTGTTGAAGCTTCATATCAATCCCTCAAAGCAGGTAGACGCCACGGGCATCAGCGACGGTATATAACTATATTAATGGTTCGGAGAATAAATCTAGAACTTTTTTATCAAAACGCCATTATTCCTGCTTCAGCGATCCTCACGCCGCCGGCGCTCCATCAAAGGCACCAGATAAACCGGCACCTTGGCCAATTGCAGAACCCGCGCCGCCGTGCGCCCTAACGGCGTTTCCGCACCGACACCATGGCTGTGACTGCCGACGATCAGCAGATCGACCGAGAGCTTGTGCACCTGTTCGAGAATCACCTGCGACGGATCGCCCTGCAGCACGCGCACCGCGCGAATGCGCTGCAAGTCCTGTTCGCCGTCGTCCCCCAGCTCCTCACGAAAGCTGTCGAGCACCCGTTGTTCGATATTGGCGATGACTGTTTTCAGACCCTGGCTATGAAATTCGTTCAATGCCTGTTCGTCGAGATAGCTCTGCAACACCGACTCGGCAAACAGGCCCATGGGCTCCACCGCGTGCACTACATACAGATCGGCATTGAAAGTGCGCGCCAATGCCAGGGCATGCTGCATCACGAACGGTGCGTACAGACCGAGGTCGGTGGCATACAGCATTGAGCGAATCATCGGGACCTCCTCGCAAGCCAACGATGGCGGAGATTGATTCAGCTTAGCAGTGCCTTGGCGAGTACGACGTGCGACGCAACGTCCTGTATGAAAAGGCTCTAGATCGACGGTTCGTTGCTGATGCCATGGGGCACGTGGCCGGTAGCAACCACCTCGCGGGCCAGCTCGCAATGGCCGGTCTGGTCATCGAAGAACACGTCAGCGGCGAAGGCTTCGAGGAACGCCGATTTCGTCAGGCCACCGAGAAACAGCGATTCATCGAGACGAATATCCCATTCGCGCAAGGTACGGATGACCCGCTCATGGGCCGGTGCCGAACGCGCAGTGACCAGCGCCGTGCGGATCGGGCAATCGTCATCGGGAAACTCGCGCTGCAAAAGATTCAGCGCGGCGAGGAAGCCTTTGAACGGCCCGCCACGTAACGGCTCGCGTGCCGACTCGCGTTCCTTGGCCTGAAACGCTTCCAGGCCGCCGGACTGATAAACGCGCTCGGACTCGTCGGAAAAAATCACCGCGTCACCGTCAAAGGCGATGCGCAATTCATCACTGGCGGCGCGGCTGGCGCCACCGGAGAGAATCGTTGCCGCAGCGAACCCGGCGTCCAGCGCCGCACGCACGTCTTCGGCGTGGGTCGAAAGAAACAGGTCGCAGCCAAACGCTTTCAGATAGGGATACGGACTGCGCCCGCCGACGAACGCCGCCCGGGAAATCGCCAGCCCATAGTGATGAATCGAGTTGAACACGCGCAGCCCGGTGTCGGCGCTGTTGCGCGAAACCAGGATGACCTCGACCCGCGCGCGGCCGAGGCGACTGTTCAGGCTCAGGAGTTTTTCCACCAGCGGGAACGCATCGCCCGGCGCGAGGATTTCGTCTTCATGCTCGATCTGATATTGCCGATAGGCTTCGACGCCGCTCGACAGGTAGACCTTGTGGCTTTCGCTCAGGTCGAACAAGGCGCGCGAGGAAATCGCCAGCACCAGTTTGTCATCGATGTTATTGGCCATGCCTTCCCCCAGAACAACCGACTCAGGTATTGCGTCGGTCAATAAAACCCAAATGACGATACAACGCCTCGATGCGCGGCAACTCGCACCCCGCCGCTTTCGCCGCCGCCAGTGGCCGGGCGTAGATCGCTTCCAGTTCCAGCGGGCGTTTGTGTGCAAAGTCGTGGTACATGCTCGGCCAATAGTCGGGCATTTTTTCCGTCATGGTGAACAGGTACTCGGCATAACCGGGCGGGGTTTCGTATCCGCTGGCCTTGGCACCCTGCACCACTTCGGCCATCAATGCCTGGATCGACAGGCGGCTGTCGGCATCGGCCATCAACGCTTCCGTTCCAGCGCTGAGCAATACCGAGAGTCCGTTGTAGGGAATATTCCACACCAGTTTCTGCCAGCGCGCCTGATGCAGGTTGGCCATAGCCTGCGAATCAATGCCGGCGGCACGGAACAGCCCGGCGCCCTCCTCGACAATCGCCATGCGTGCCACTTCATCGATGGCCGAGCCGCTGTGATAACCGACATTGACCGCGCCAAGGGCCTGATGGGTGATCTGCCCCGGCCCTTCGCGATGCACGCAGATCAGACACAGACCACCGAGCAGATGCAGCGAATCCGGCAACAGTGGCCGCAGGCTGTCTTCGACATCCAGACCGTTTTGCAGCAACAGCACTTTGGCGTCAGGTTTGGCGGCCTGAATGATCGCTGGCGCCAGCCCGGCGTTGCTGGTGGTTTTGGTGCCGACCAGCAGCCAGTCACAGGGCGGCATGTCTTCGGCAGCGCAATAGGCATTCGCCGGATGCAGCGTCAACGGCCCATGCACCGCACTGTTGATCTGCAGACCGCGCTCTGCCACGGCGGAAAATTCGCTGCGCAATAAAAAGTGCACGTCGAAGCCGGCGCGCGCCAGCATCACACCGTAGAACCCGCCGATTGCACCGGTGCCGATAATCCCCACCACCGGTTTACTGACTGTCTCGCTCATGGCAACTCCTCTGCAATTCGACCCAGCGCCTGCGCCACTGCCTGGCTGAGTTCATCAACCGTCAGGCGAGCGTGCACCGCACCAAAGAACTCGCCGTCGCGCACTACAAACAGCGCCGGCAGATGAAACACCTGATAACGCTCGACCAGGCCGCCGTTGTTGCCGGCGTCGATCCAGCACAGCCGATCGATCGCCAGCGGCATGCCCGGCAACACCTCACGGGCATAGCGACAACTGGCGCAGCCGACGCTGGTGAAGATAACCAGAGAAACCCCGCGCATCGCCAGCAGCCGCTGGTCGGCGTCGAAGTCGGTCAGCTCGGATTCGACCACTATACTGGGGGAAACAATGTCAGATGGCCGACACAGGGAGTCTGTGCTCATGGGACGTTTCATTCCTCATCCGGACGAAGTGCCGGTTGAATTGACGTTACTCAAGCCTGAATGCATTTCCAGACAACAGCTGCACACTATCAGCCTCGGCGGCATCGCTTGCAATTACCACCGCGCCTGGCGTCATGGCACTGCGTTGCAAGTACGCATGCCAACGCTGAATGCCGACTTTTGTTATCCGGGCTATGTGGCCTGGTGTCTGCGCCGCAAAAAAGGCTATCTGGTGGGCATCGCTTTTACTGACGAACAGACCCTGTTCAGCGCGCGAATGGGTGAGCAGGTGTGTCAGATCGAACGCTATTCGCGCATGCAGGACACCCACGACGACCTGCAGGATATTCAGGCGCTGGCCCTGCAATGGGTCGAGGAGCACGCCGAAGAGTTCTCCCACGACAACCTGCGCAAGGCTTTTGCGCAGCCAGCGCTGGACTAAAGCACGGTTTGCCCATTGTCGAGCAGCGTCTGACGCGCTAAGGTTCGGCTCCCCCGACGCGCTAAATCTGCTGTGCTCCGCCGCGCGGGGATCGCTGGCGGCCGGCACCCGTGACCTGACGAGTAAACGATGGCTGATTTACCGATCAACGACCTAAACGTCGCCTCTAACGAGACCCTGATCACTCCCGATCAGCTCAAGCGTGATATCCCCCTGAGCGACGCTGCCCTGCGCACCGTTACCAAGGGCCGCGAAGTCATTCGCAATATTCTCGATGGCACCGACCACCGTCTGTTCGTCGTGATCGGCCCGTGCTCGATTCACGACATCAAGGCTGCCCACGAATACGCCGATCGCCTCAAGGTGCTCGCCGAGGAAGTCTCCGACACCCTGTATCTGGTCATGCGTGTGTATTTCGAGAAGCCGCGTACCACTGTCGGCTGGAAAGGTCTGATCAACGATCCATATCTGGACGACTCGTTCAAGATCCAGGACGGTCTGCACATCGGTCGTCAGTTGCTGCTCGACCTGGCCGAGAAAGGCCTGCCGACCGCGACCGAAGCCCTCGACCCGATCTCCCCGCAGTATCTGCAGGATCTGATCAGCTGGTCGGCCATCGGCGCGCGCACCACCGAATCGCAGACTCACCGCGAAATGGCTTCCGGCCTGTCCTCGGCGGTCGGTTTCAAGAACGGCACCGATGGCGGCCTGACCGTGGCGATCAACGCCTTGCAGTCGGTGTCCAGCCCGCACCGTTTCCTCGGCATCAACCAGGAAGGTGGCGTGTCGATCGTCACCACCAAAGGCAACGCCTACGGTCACGTGGTGCTGCGTGGCGGTAACGGCAAGCCGAACTATGATTCGGTCAGCGTGGCCCTGTGCGAGCAGGCGCTGAACAAGGCGAAGATCAAGCCGAACATCATGGTCGATTGCAGCCACGCCAACTCCAACAAGGACCCGGCCCTGCAACCGCTGGTGATGGAGAACGTCGCCAATCAGATCCTCGAAGGCAACCAGTCGATCATCGGCCTGATGGTTGAAAGCCATTTGAACTGGGGCTGCCAGGCAATCCCGAAAGACCTCGCCGACCTGCAATACGGCGTGTCGATCACCGACGCCTGCATCGATTGGTCCGCTACCGAAAACACCTTGCGCAGCATGCACGCCAAGCTCAAGGACGTGTTGCCGAAACGTCAGCGCACATAAGTTGCGTTTTGCGCGCATAAAAAAACGCCGGACATTGTCCGGCGTTTTTGTGTGTGCGGTTCAGATCTTCGCGGCGCGACGCTGATGGCGTTCCATGTAGCGCTCAACGTAGGAGCACGACGGAATCACCGTATAGCCCATTTCTTCGGCGTATTGCAGCGCGCGTTCAGTCAGCGCTGCGGCAATGCCACGGCCGCGCAGGGCATTGGGCACGAAGGTGCGGTAGATATCCAGGGTCTGCTTGCCCAGATCCATGTAGGTCAGGTAAGCACGATGACCGTCCACAGTGGTCTCGAATTGATGACCAGCCTGGTCATGGTGGATGGACAACGCCTCGCTCATCACTACTCCTCGCGGGTCTTGGATTGTGACCCCTACCTTACCGATGTTTTCCCGGCGAAGGAACATCTACGCCACCCCGTGCCTGATGGACACCGAGAAGAGCCACACCGATCTCGCGCAATCTGACACCTGCTGAATAGTAGGCACCATTGGCGAAAATGCTCAAGGTACGCTCGTCATCGGACGGTTTGCGTTCAAGGCTTCGATGCTCGCAGGTTCGGTCGCAAGACAATCTTTGCGTGCCGCTTGCCTGTACATTGCCGGGAATGTTGAGACTTAAGACGTGCAACCTTTTTTAAAGTCACCTGAACATCAACAAAGATACGCGAAGCGCTTCGCAGAACCTGAACAAAAGTGTGGACGAATTCATTTAGAAAGACTTTAGCCGAAGTGACAAAAACAGCATCCGAGCACGGGAACTTTTTCCGTTTGAGTCGCTCACGCCGGGGCTTGCAGCTGGATATTTTTTATACAGCGCAGTTAAAAGTTGCTCGAAAAAGAATCAACGCCTACAATTTTTTTTGCTTCTTGCGCTACGTCAGTTTACTTACTACAAGTAATGGGTAGTATGTACGCCGGCTATTTCCTCAATCGTGAGGAGACAGCCACTTAATTTGAAAGTCCTTGAAGGGGAACACGATGAACAACGTTCTGAAATTCTCTGCTCTGGCTCTGGCCGCAGTTCTGGCTACCGGTTGCAGCAGCGCATCGAAAGAAACCGAAGCACGTCTGACCGCTACTGAAGACGCAGCTGCTCGCTCCCAGGCTCGTGCAGACGAAGCTTACCGTAAAGCTGATGAAGCTCTGGCTGCTGCTCAAAAAGCACAACAGACTGCTGACGAAGCTAACGAGCGTGCTCTGCGCATGCTGGAAAAAGCTAGCCGCAAGTAATAATCCCTCGGGATTGTTATCGAGCCGATCCGGTTTTCCGGGTCGGCTTTTTTGTGCCCGACTCTTTTCTCCGGGCAATAAAAAACCCGCCGACGCTGCTCGCATCGGCGGGTTTCCTGTCAGCGCTTATTGCTGCAGATCGATCGGCGCACTGCTGACCATCGGCGCCGAGGTATTCGGCACGGCGATCTCTACCGGCAGGCCGTCTTCGGCCGCGACCACATCACGCACCACATCCCAGTTCATGCGCAGGTTGCTGGTGATGTCTTCACGCTTGAGCATCGCGTTGATCACCGCCGTGTGCTTGTCGACCACCGACGGGTTGCCCTTGTCGTCAAGCGGCGTGTGCGCTTCCAGATAGACCTTGCCGCCGCTGCGACCGAACTTGTACGGGTCGTTGATGATGCGCACCGAGGTGCCCACCGGGACCATGCCAGCCATTTCCAGCACGTTGTTGTTGAACATGCGGAAGCAGCCATGGCTGGTGCGCATGCCGATGCCGAACTTCTTGTTCGAACCGTGGATCAGGTAGCCCGGTGTGCCGAGGGTGAACTTGAACGGGCCCAGCGGGTTATCAGGACCGGCCGGCACCACATTCGGCAGCGGATCACCATCAGCGGCGTGTTCGGCCTTGATCGAGGCCGGAGGCGTCCAGGTCGGGTTCGGTGTCTTGGCGATGATCGAAGTGTGCGCGATCGGCGAGCCCCAACCTTCACGGCCGATACCCAACGGGAAGGTGTACACCACGTCGCGGCCTTTCGGGTAGTAATAAAGGCGGTATTCGGCGAGGTTGATGACGATGCCTTCACGCGGGCCCGGCGGCAGGATGAAGCGCGTCGGCAGAACGATCTCGGTACCGGCGCCCGGCAGCCAAGCATCGATGCCCGGGTTGGCGGCAACCATTTCCGAATAACCCAGATCGTAGGTGGTGCCCAGGTCAGCGAAGGTGTCTTCGTACTTGGCTTTGATCACCTGCACCTGGCCGACGATGTCCTCGCCGGGTGGTGGCAGGGGAAGCTCCAATGCAGCAACGGGACCGGCCACACACAGGGCGGCAAGTGACAGGCAGCGGGTGACGGCAGGAAAGCGCGGCAACATCCGGAAAATCCTTCGCATGATCATCAAGGGTATAAGGGCGCGATTGTACACCGCGGCTTGGGGATTCGGGGAGGTAGCACCGCTATTGGCGACGGGGTGCTTTCAAGGTGGAAGCGAGCCTGCTCGCGAAAGCAGTGTGTCAGCGACCGTAAATGTCGATTGATAAAACCCCTTCGCGAGCAGGCTCGCTCCTACACTTTGATCTTGAGCGCTCAGAGCTCGAATCGCAGCTCGGGCCAGATCGGCGACGTACCGCGCTTCTGCGATTCGAGAATCGCCCGGCACAGCGAGCACAGGCGCTGATCCTGAAACACCCGCCGATCGACATTCGACCAGCGCGGTTGCGCCGGCAGCAGACTGCCGCAGAGCGTGCGGTCAGCCGAGCCACCGAGTTCCAACTGACGCGTCACCAGATGCACCCGCACTTCCTGGCAGGCGAACAGGTCCAGCTGCTCGTCAGGCTCGATCAGTTGGTAGGCAAACAGGGACCAGGCAGGACGCGGCATCGGGGGCTCCAAATTAGGGGGCGCCACATTAGCCGAAAGCCTGCCACTAGAAAAGCCTCATAACAGCGGTTTTAGCGTCGGCCAGACATTTTCCAGCAACTTGCCCTGAGCCCCGGCAGCCGGGTGCAGACCATCCGCCTGCATCAGGTCCGGATGGCCGCCGACGCCTTCGAGAAAAAACGGCACCAGCGGGATGTTTTTCTCGTCGGCAAGCTTGCCGTAAACCTCGGCGAACGAATCGGTGTAGCGCTTGCCATAATTGGGTGGCAACTGCATGCCGAGCAGCAGCACTTTCGCGCCGCTCTGCCGCGAGCTGTCGATCATCGAGGCAAGATTTTGTTGCAATTGCGTTGGCGGCATCCCGCGCAGGCCGTCATTGCCACCCAGCTCGAGGATCACCAACTCCGGCTTATGCTCTGCAAGCAGCGCCGGCAGCCGCGCCTGGCCTCCGGCGCTGGTGTCGCCACTGATCGAGGCGTTGACCACTTTATCGTCGAAACCCTCCTGTTTGAGCCGCTGCTCGAGCAGCGACACCCACCCCAGACGGGTATCCAGGCCGAAACCGGCGCTGATACTATCGCCAACGATCAGGACAGTACCCGCCGCTGCGTTCTGGGCCATGCACATCAAGGCCAGGCCAGCACTCAAAAACCATACACGCATCGGATTCTCCATGGGCGCAAGCATTCTCACCGCGAAGAACCTCAGCAAAGTGGTCCCTAGCGCGGAAGGTGAACTGACTATCCTGCACGAACTCAGCCTGGAACTGAACAAGGGCGACAGCCTGGCCATCGTCGGCGCGTCCGGTTCCGGCAAATCCACCCTCCTCGGCCTGCTCGCCGGCCTCGACCTGCCGAGCAGCGGCGAAGTCACCCTCGCCGGCCAGGGCCTGAGCAATCTCGACGAAGACCAGCGCGCACGAATCCGCGCCGAGCACGTCGGGTTTGTCTTCCAGTCGTTCCAGTTGCTCGACAGCCTCAATGCGCTGGAAAACGTCATGCTGCCGCTTGAACTCGACGGCCGCAAAGATGCCCGCGAGCGCGCCACGCAATTGCTCCAGCGCGTCGGTCTCGGCCAGCGCCTGACCCACTCGCCGCGCCAGCTCTCCGGCGGTGAACAGCAACGTGTCGCCATCGCCCGCGCCTTCGCCGCCGAACCGGATGTGCTGTTCGCCGACGAGCCGACCGGCAACCTCGACAGCCACACTGGCGAGCGCATCAGCGACTTGCTGTTCGAATTGAACAAGGAACGCGGCACCACCCTGGTGCTGGTGACCCACGACGAACGCCTGGCTCATCGCTGCCGGCGCCTGATCCGTCTTGAAGCCGGGCTGCTGGTCGCCCCTCTGGAGCCTTGATGGCACGTCTGCCGCTGTTGCGTCTGTTCAGCCTTGCCCTGCGCCAGCTCATGCGCGATGCCCGCGCCGGTGAGCTGCGCGTGTTGTTCTTTGCGTTAGTGGTGGCCGTCGCGGCGAGCACCGCGATCGGCTACTTCGGCGCCCGTCTCAACGGCGCGATGATGCTGCGCGCTACCGAGTTTCTTGGCGCTGATCTGGTGCTGGAAGGCAGCTCGCCGGCCCGCGAGGAGCAAATCCGCAGCGGCACCGAACTGCGCCTGAATCATGCGCAAGTGGTGGAGTTTTCCAGCGTCATTGCCACTGACAACGGCATTCAGTTATCCAGCATCAAAGCCGTCGACCGCGCGTATCCACTGCGTGGCGAGTTGAAAAGCGCGCCCGCACCATTCGCCCAGGAAGAAGTCGGCGGCGAACCGCAACCCGGTGAAGCCTGGGTCGAGGCGCGTCTGTTGACCGCGCTGGATCTGAAGATCGGCGACAGCATCGACGTCGGCATGAAGACCTTGAAGCTGACCCGCGTGCTGACCTACGAGCCGGATCGCGCCGGCAACTTCTACAGCCTGACGCCACGGGTGCTGATCAATCTTGACGACCTCGCCGCCACCGGCGTGGTGCAACCGGGCAGCCGGGTGAGTTACCGCGAACTGTGGCGCGGCGAACCGCAGGCGTTGGAAACCTATCGTGAATTGATCAAACCGGGGCTGGCTGCGAACCAGAGAATTCAGGATGCCCGTGACGGTAACCGGCAAATTGGCGGTGCGCTGGGCAAGGCTGAGCGCTATCTGAACATGGCCAGCCTGGTTGCGGTGTTGCTGGCTGGTGTAGCAGTGGCGTTATCGGCGAACCGTTTCGCCAGCCGGCGTTTCGATGCCAGTGCCTTGCTGCGCTGCCTCGGCTTGTCGCGCCGAGAAACCATGGTGCTGTTCAGCCTGCAACTGACTGTGCTTGGACTGGTCGCGGCGGTCAGCGGCGCCCTGCTCGGCTGGCTGGCGCAACTGGGGCTGTTCGCGTTGCTGCATGATTTGTTGCCGAATGATGTGCCACCGGGCGGCCTGTTTCCGGCGATAGCCGGAATTGGCACCGGGCTGGTGGCGCTGGCCGGTTTTGCCTTGCCGCCATTGGCTGCACTGGGTCGCGTGCCACCGCTGCGGGTGTTGCGCCGCGACATGCTGCCGATCCCCTCGAGTACATGGATGGTCTACGGCGCGGCGCTGGGTGCGCTGGGCCTGATCATGTGGCGCCTGAGTCTCGACCTGTTATTGACCTTCGCGCTGCTCGGCGGTGGCGTGGTCGCCGCGCTGGTGCTGGGTGGCCTGCTCTTGTTGCTGCTGCAAAGCCTGCGCCGCATGCTCGCCCGCGCCTCGTTGCCTTGGCGTCTGGGCCTTGGCCAGTTGTTGCGCCATCCATTGGCGGCGGCCGGGCAGTCACTGGCGTTCGGTCTGATCCTGCTGTCGATGGCGCTGATCGCACTGCTGCGCGGCGAACTGCTCGACACTTGGCAAAACCAGCTACCGAAAAACGCGCCGAACTACTTCGCGCTGAATATCCTGCCGGCGGACAAACAGGCTTTCGCCGATCACCTGACCAAGGTGTCCGCGCAAGCGGCGCCGTTGTATCCGGTGGTGCCGGGGCGACTGATCATCATCAATGGCGAGCCGGTGCAGCAAATCGTCAGCAAGGACTCGGCCGGTGACCGCGCCATCCAGCGTGACCTGAGCCTGACCTGGGCGGCGGATCTGCCGGCCGGCAACAAGCTCACCGCCGGCTCATGGTGGAGCGGCCAGCCGTCCGACGACGTGCCGGGGGTTTCGGTGGAAGGCAAGGTGGCCGAAAGCCTGAAACTCAAACTCGGCGATCACATGGTGTTCAGTGTCGGCGGGGTCAATCGGGAAGCGAAGGTCACCAGCCTGCGCGAGATCAACTGGGACAATTTCCAGCCGAACTTCTTCATGATCTTCCAGCCTGGCACCCTGAAGGATCTGCCGGCGACCTACCTGACCAGTTTCTATCTGGCGCCGGGGCACGATCAGCAGATCGTCGAGCTGTCGCGGGCCTTTCCGGCGGTGACCATCCTGCAGGTCGAAGCGTTGCTCGAACAACTGCGCAGCATCCTCGCTCAGGTCACCCTGGCGGTGGAATATGTGCTGTTGTTTGTTCTCGCTGCGGGGATGGCGGTGCTGTTCTCCGGTCTGCAAGCGACGCTGGATGAACGCATCCGCCAGGGTGCGCTGTTGCGCGCGCTGGGCGCCGAGCGGCAGTTGCTGATCAAGGCGCGGCGTATCGAGTTCGGTTTGTTGGGTGCGGTCAGCGGTCTGCTCGCGGCGATCGGTTCGGAGGTGGTCAGTCTGGTGCTGTACTGCTTCGCTTTTGATCTGCCATGGCATCCGCATCCATGGCTGCTGGTGCTACCGGTGATTGGCGCCGCGCTGATCGGTGGTGCCGGCGTGTTCGGCACCCGTCGGGCGTTGAACGCCAGCCCGCTGACAGTGTTGCGCGAGGGTTGATAGACTCACGCGGTCTTAATCACAAGAAGTCGCCATGAGCCGTTATCGCCCTCCCCGCACCGCCGGCACCGCGCTGATCACCCCTGAAGGTGAAGCGCGGATGCGCGCCGAATTCCATGAGTTGTGGCATGTGCGTCGCCCGCAGGTCACGCAGGCGGTGAGTGAAGCGGCCGCGCAGGGCGATCGCTCGGAAAACGCCGAGTACACCTACGGCAAGAAGATGCTGCGCGAAATCGACAGCCGTGTGCGCTTTCTCACCAAACGCCTGGAAGCGCTCAAGGTGGTCAGCGAAAAACCCAGCGATCCGAACAAGGTCTATTTCGGCGCCTGGGTGACCATCGAAGACGAAGACGGCAAGCAATCGCGCTACCGCATCGTCGGCCCCGATGAACTGGACCTTAAACAGGGTTTGATCAGCATCGACTCGCCGCTGGCCCGCGCGCTGATCGGCAAGGCACTCGACGCGGAAGTGCGGGTGCAGACGCCGACCGGCGAGCAGTTCGTTTACATCGTTGCGATTGAATACCCGTAAGACTGATCAGCGCCGAGTGATCAGGCCCTGCCGCGCTACGCGGGTCAGTTGCTTGATCATTTCCGGCGCATCTTCTGCGCTCGGCGCCTGAATCACCGCCAGATCGAAGCTGTCCGTAGCGAAACGCGCCAGCGACTCGCCATCATCGACAAACTGGATCAGGAACGCGGCAGGGCCGCCGCTGCGACGTGGCCAGCCATCGAGATAACGCAACAGCGTCGGCTGGTGTTTGCCGCCAAGAAGGATTTTCGGGTTGCGCTGGGTGACATGTGCCGTGATCGGCGCGGGACGTGCTGGAGGGCGTAGTGCGTTCATCGTGTCGTGTCTCTGCCTCAAAAGTCTGCATGGCAGGTGAGAGGCAACACCGAACCAGCGCTTTAGCGGTATTTCGAAGCCCTGTTCCGGCTTCTGACGGTAACTGTAGAAGTCACCTGGCGCCCCGCAAGTAGCTGTTTAAATCGGCGCATGGGCAACATCCTAGAGAACGTGACCGACCAGTGTCAAGAATCCCCCACAACAAAAAAACGCCCGCGCAATGCGGGCCTTTGCCTTGAGTTAGAGCGCTCAACCGGCGATGGCGCGATCCGCCGAGAGTTTGCCGGCGCCTTCGATCAGTACCGCGATGCTGCCGGCCAGCAGAGCCAGGGCGAACTCATAACCGTTATTGGCCATGAACAGACCGTTGCCGATGTGCACCGAGAAGATCGCTACCAGCGAGAGAAACGCCAGACCGAGTGCCGCCGGGCGCACCAGCAGGCCGATGATCAGCGCCAGACCGGCGAAGAACTCGGTACCGCCAGCCAGCGAGGCCATCAGATAGCCCGGGGTCAGGCCGATGCTTTCCATCCATTGCGCGGTGCCGGCCAGGCCGTAACCACCGAACAGACCAAAGAGTTTCTGCGAACCGTGGGCGGCGAAGATCACGCCGACAGCAATGCGCAGGACAGTCAGGCCGTAACCGGCGCGGGTGAACAGAACCTTGTTGATCAGAGAGCTCATGGTGCATTCCTTGTTGTGCAGAAGTGTTTGTGTGTTTGGGTTGGTCGCTATATTAATCAGTTTATTTCATGTTTAAAGCGCAAAAAATTCGCCATAACAATCGAATTATTAGATTATTTACGTGTAACCACTTTCTGCTGCCGGGGCTCGAGCGACTCACGCTCCCGGTCAAATGCCAGGTAATACTTGTTCACGCTATTAACATAGCTGACGGCGCCCATCCCCACCTGCTCCATGGCGATGCGCTCGACCTGGAAGAACCACTGGTTGGGATTGAGGCCGCGGCGGCGGGCTTCGGCGCGCATGCCCTGCACGCGCTCGGGGCCGATGTTGTACGCGGCGAGGGTGAAGGCCATGCGCTCACGCTCGTTGAGTTTCGGGCTGCTGAAGAACTTGCGGCGGATCATCGCCAGGTACTTGGCGCCGGCCTGAACATTCGCATCGAGATTCTGGATATTGCTCACGCCGACCCGCTGCGCGGCGGACGGGGTGATCTGCATCAGCCCGGTCGGGCCGCTGCCGCTGCGAGCGTTGGGCTGCAGACGCGATTCCTTGAACGCCAGCGCCGCCAGATTAAGCCAGTCCATGTTCTGCGCATCGGCGTGCTTCTGCAGGGTCGGACGGAGTTTTTCCAGGCGCTGGCGATCGGCTTTGGCCAGCGGATTGTGCACCTGATACAAGCGTCGATAGATGCGCAGAAACGCGGCGTCTTCATCCGACGGTTTCTTGTAACCGGTGAGAAAGCGATCGATGCTCGCGCGCAACATTGAAGCGTCGCGGCGCACAAACCAGTGCTCCTCGCCCGGCTCGCCGAGGCTCAGTTGCCGGTCGAGGCGCAGCTTCGGCAGGATCTTGCCCCAGCGCTCGGCAATCGGTTGTTCGACAATGGTCAGGTGGAAAATCCCGCCCTGGACCATTTCCAGCACGTCCTCCACGGCCAAAGTTGGATCGACCCATTCGATATTGATCGGCGCCAGTTTGTGCAGCGCCAGTTTCTGGTTGAGCTGACTGACCACCTCCCCCGCTGCACTGCCGGTGGGCAGCGCCAGGGTTTTGCCGGACAGTTGCTCGACCTTGGTGTAACGGCGCTGGCCTTTGATGCCGACCAGCACCAGCGGCACGTTGCTGGCAATCGGCTCACTGCTGGCGACCGCATAGCCCGAGGGCAGATCGAGCAATTCACCGGGCGCGACCATATCGCCTTCGCCGCGCTGCAAGGCGCCGAGCAACTGATCCTTGGCTTTGGGAATGATCTTGAGGGTGACTTCCTGGCCGTCACGAGCATGGCCGTTGAGGTATTGCTCGAACGCGCGCAGCCGGTGGTACTCGACACCGATGGCCTGGCCCTGGACCTCGCCGGAGCTGTTGCGGCTCTGATTGACCAACACCCGCAACATGCGGCTGCTGCGAATGTCCGAGAGGTCGCGAACCTTGCTCGCCGGCACGGCTTGCAGCGGCCCGGGCAGGCGCGCGACCGCCGTCATCGGCAGCAGCAACGCAGCACACAACAGCAGCAGAACCGAGGGACGATGCATCCACTCTCCGAAAAGAATACGGGGCGATTCGTCGCAAAAAGACGACATCACCGACGAAAACAGAGCGCTTTGAGCGCTGATAAAGTGCGAGAGACTGGCACAGTGATGGCATTGCCGCCACCCCGGAGTCCTTCGCGGCCTCAACAGACAGCCATAAGTCGTTGTAGTTCTTGGCTTTTCTTATAAATCTACAGCTCTGATATGCTTTCCGGCCTTCGGCCCGAGGTAGCACCATGCAACTCATCGATATCGGCGTCAACCTGACCAACCCCAGTTTCGCCGACAAACACCAAGCCGTACTCGACCGCGCTTATGCCGCAGGCGTTTGCCAATTGGTGCTGACCGGCACCAGCGTCGAGGGCAGCGAGCAGGCGCTGGAACTGTGCCAGCAACTGGATGAAAGTGGCCAACGGCTGTTCGCCACCGCCGGTATCCACCCGCATTCGGCCAGCGACTGGAACGCTGACAGTGCTCGTCGCCTGCGCAGTCTGTTGAACGAATCCAGCGTCGTCGCGGTGGGCGAATGCGGGCTGGATTTCAACCGCGATTTCTCCCCGCGTGCGCAACAGGAAAAGGTTCTCGAAGAACATCTGGCGCTGGCCGTCGAATTGCAATTGCCGGTGTTCCTGCATGAGCGTGATGCCAGCCAGCGCCTGCTGGAGATCCTCAAGGACTTCCGCGATCAACTGCCGGCGGCGGTGGTGCACTGCTTCACTGGCGAGCAGAAAGCCCTGTTCAGCTACCTCGATCTGGATCTGCACATCGGCATTACCGGCTGGATCTGCGATGAGCGCCGAGGCACGCATCTGCATCCGCTGGTGAAAGAGATCAAGCCGGGACGGCTGATGCTGGAAAGCGACGCACCGTATCTGCTCCCGCGCACGTTGCGGCCGAAGCCGAAAAACGGCCGTAACGAGCCGGCGTATCTAACCGAAGTGCTGCGCGAAGTGGCGTTGCACCGTGGCGAGACCGAGGAAGCGCTGGCCGCGCATAGCACCGCGTGTGCCCGGGCTTTCTATGGCTTGCCGATTGTTTCCTGACACAGCCGACTCCCATTGTAGGAGTGAGCCTGCTCGCGATAGCGGTGGGTCAGTTGCTTACATCATTGACTGACACACCGCTATCGCGAGCAGGCTCACTCCTACAGATAAGCAGGACAGCGGCATCTGTTGATTCATATCAAAACTCCCGAATCTGCATAGCGGCACAATAATGGCACCTTGCCAAAACTGTTTCCGCTATCAGAGAAGACCTCCATGGGTGCCTGGCTTAGCAACATCTCGCTGAAATACAAATTCTGGGCGGTCAACGCGGTCGCCTTTGTCACCACCCTGCTGCTCGTACTGTACGCCGTGCACCTCGAACAACAGGCCCGCAGCCACGCCGCGCAGGTGTCCGCGCAGGCGCAGGCGCAGTTGCTCAAGGCCTGGCCGGCCGGACAACCGTTGCCCAAGTCCGCTCAAGTGCTGACCTTCAAGCGCGGTGAAGCGCCGCGTCTCAATGATCAACCGCTGCTGGAAATCAGCGGCAGCAACGGCTGGAACGCCATCAATGAAATGCCGCTGTTCGGCGACAACCCGTTGATCGGCGCCGAGGTGTTCAGCCGGGCCGACGGCGAGCAAGTGGCGGTCATCGCCTGCGCGCCGAGCCTGAGCCAGGTGTTCAGCGAGCGTTTCGCCAACTATGCACTGGCGGTCTTCATCCTGATGCTGGCGATGCTCGGTGCTTCGCAACTGCTGATCCGCTTTTTGCTCAGCCAGCTCAACACGTTGAAAGACGTGATGCTGCACGTTGAAAAAACCGGCGACCTCTCTGCTCGCGTGCCGCTGGTGGGCAAGGACGAAGTCGGGCAAATGGCCAATGCCTTCAATGCCATGCAGGCCGGTTATCAACGCGTCGTAACCACAGTTGCCAACACCGCACGACAACTGGATGACGGGGCTGCGCGGCTGGCCTCGAGCATGAATGATGTGCGCCAAGGCATGCTCGGCCAGCAAAGCGAAACCGACCAGGCTGCCACCGCGATCAACGAAATGACCGCCACCGTTTATCACATCGCGCAACACGCCGGCGCTACTCGTGACCTGTCGAAAACCGCCGACGGCCTCGCCGGTAGCGGCCAGCAGGTGGTGGCGCGGGTGCAGCAGTCGATTGCCGGGCTGTCCAGCGGCGTGCAGCAGACGGCAGAAATGATTCAACGGCTGGCCGAGGACAGTCAGAAGATCAACGGCGTGGTCAGTGTGATTCACAGCATCGCCGAACAGACCAATCTGCTCGCGCTCAACGCGGCGATCGAAGCGGCCCGCGCCGGGGAGATGGGGCGCGGCTTTGCCGTGGTCGCCGATGAAGTACGCAACCTCGCCAAGCGCGTGCAGGCGTCCACGGACGAGATCACCAGCATGATCGCCGCGTTGCAGGCCGGCACCCGCGATGCGGTGGACTTCATGCAGGAGAGTTCGTACAAGGCCGACGACTGCGTGCAGCAGGCCCAGGAGGCTGGCGCGGCGCTGGCGGAAATCACCGGGGCGGTGGCGCAGATGCGCGAAAGCAACACGCAGATTGCCGTGGCGGCGGAACAGCAGAGTCAGGTTGCCGAGGAGATGAACCGGGCGGTGGTGAGTATTCGTGACGTGACCGAGAACACTGTGCAGCAGACGGTGGATTCGGCGACGACCAGTAATGAGCTGGCGACGTTGGCCGGAGAGTTGAACAAGGTGATAGGTCAGTTGAAACTCTAATGGCCTCTTCGCGGGCAAGCCCGCTCCCACAGGGATTTTCGACAATCAACAATAGTGCGTACACCGAGCACACTGCGGGAGCGGGCTTGCCCGCGATGCCGTCCGCTCAGGCGACATCAAATTTTGCCATTGCCGCTATCAGCTCAATAGCCAACCTTGATTCGCCGCCCTCCGCGACCGGGCCTATTCTTCAAGCATGTGTTCAACATGGATCGAGGAGTAGCAAACATGGGCAAACGTCACCCCAACCTTCCCGCGTGGCAATGGCGCGCCTACCCGGGCAATCACCAGCATCCGGCCAATCTGGTCCTGCACCTGATTGCCGTGCCGCTGTTCATTGTGGCGTTTCTGTTGATCGTGTCGGGGGTGTTCAGCTTGAGTCTGGCCAGCGTCGCCATCGGTGTGATCGGGATTGTCGCGGCGCTGGGTCTGCAGCGCCACGGCCACAGCCTGGAAGCGCAAGCCTCCGAGCCGTTCAGTGATCGCAAAGACGCCGTGTCACGTTTGCTGGTCGAGCAGTTTCTGACCTTTCCGCGGTTCTTTCTCAGCGGTGGCTGGTGGCGCGCCTGGCGTGAGCGCCACCGTCGGCATTGAGTCAGGCGAAGATCGTTACGGTCTGCCGGCTCATGGCAATCAGCTCCCCTTTCGCACTCCACAGCTTCGCGGCGACATGGCCGTAACCGTCGGCTGCGTATTCGATATCGGCCAGGTATTGGCACCAATCCAGCGTGCTCAAGTCGTGTAACGGCTGCACGAATTCGATGGTCCAGGTCAGCGTGCTACCCGGTGCCGGTTTCTTCAGATACGGCAACAGTGCCGGAGGCCAGGCATCCACAAGCGCCAGCAGATGCGCCTCGTTGACCGGCTCCTCTTTGACATCCCCACGCAAGCGCACCCAGCCGCCCATCAAGCGCGATGGCGTGCTGGAGAACGGAATCCCGCCGACGCTCCAGCGCATCGCCAGATGGCGCATGAATTCCGGGGTCACGCCTTTGATGTAGGGCAGCTCCTGGCATTCGTCCCAGTGTTTCATGGTGGGCGCCGGGTAGGCTTCGACGGCGACTTCCGAAGGCCGCGAGGCGCCGAAGCTGCCCTGAATGATCGTCACCACTTGGCCGTTTTGCATGGCGCGGCCCAACACCTGGCTGACGGCTTTGCCTTCACGCAGCACGTCGACTTCGAAACTCACCGGCACCTCCGGCTCGACCGGGCCGACAAAGGTAATCGCCAGCGAACGCACCGGGCGCTCCGTCGGCACCCTGGCGCGCATGGCTTCAAATTGCAGCGCGGCCACCAGCCCGCCAAAACTGGCCCGGCCCTGCCCCCATTCGGCGGGAATAGTGACTTCAGGTTGTTGGCGGACAGCATCGAGCAGATCGCAAAAGCGCATGGCAACCTCGGAAAACGAAAAAGGGATGCGCGGATCTTAACCAGCGCAGGGCGGCGGCGCAGCGTCTATTCCGGTCAAATGGGCTGACAGATAGGCCTTGGCCCGATTCCTTCAAGCGACAAATCACCTTGTGGGAGCGAGCCTGCTCGCGAAAGCGGTCGATCAGTCGACAACGATTGCGACTGACGCGGCCTCTTCGCGAGCAGGCTCGCTCCCACAGGGGAACGGAGTCATCTTCAGGAGTGTTTGAAACACGTCGCGCTGAGCTTTTCCAGCACTCGATCGGCCTTCAGCTCTGCCTTGATCAACCCCGCCTGCCAAGTGGCCACGCACGGTTGCAGATCGGCCTCCTGCTCGGCGCGCGCCAGCCATTGCCAGCAATCGTGCCAGTCGCCCAGTGCGCCTTGCGCGGATTTCAGGCGTTTGTAAGCCGGTTTCGGCAAGCGATCCAGCTCGGGATAGGCTTCGATGCCATAGCGTACACGTTTGATCAGCAGGCGCAGTCGATGGCGATCATGGGCGGGATCGTGCAGCGCCGCGTCGAGCTTCTGCCATTGTTTGCCCAGGCGTTTTTCAATGCGCTTATCCAGATCCTTGAGCAAGCCCTGACGCTGGGACGCGCGCAAAAAGCGTGGAAAAGCGTCAAGAATCATCAGCAACGAAGCCAATTCCGCACTCGCCGCCAGCGCCGGATACGCTTCGGCCATTTGCGCCAGACGCCGCTGCGCAGCCTCAGGTTGGTCATGCTCGAGCAGATACGCCGCCAGCACTTCGCGATCACGCCACGGCGTGGTCAGCTCGCCCACCGCCGAAGCCGCCGCCTCCAGTTGCTCGACACCCGGCAAGCCGCGCAACGGCCGCAACAGACTGCGCAAGCGCCGCACCGTAGTGCGCAAATCATGCAACGCCTCCGGATCAGTGCGCGCAGTCAAACGCGCCTGACACGCCAGCAGCCGCACATCCAGGCTCAACACATGAGCCACCAAGCGATCAATCATGGGGTCTACTCCGTAGACAGCTGCGAGCTTCTAGCTACAAGCTTCAAGCTGAATGGGGTCGCTTTGAGCTTGCCGCTTGCAGCTTGAAACTTGCAGCTGCTTTTTTATCTTCCTGCGCGGGATTCGCGAATGTAGAAGCGGGCTTTTTCGGCTTTCTTGCTGCAGCCTTCGAAGCCTTCGAATTGTTGCTGGGTCTTGGCGGCGGTCAGCAGCGACAGCGCTTTGGAATAGCTGACGGTGCCGGCGAAGCCTTCAGCCTTGGCCAGGTCCAGTTCGTGCCAGGCCGTATCGAGCTGGCTGCCGCAGCTGTCGCGGTACGCGGTTTTGCCAGCGCAACCGGCCAGAACCAGAGCCATCAACGGTACACAGATCCAGGCTTTCATCACTCACACCTCAAAAGTAGGTCAACAGTCGTGCAGGTAAGACGGTCAAGCGGCGAAAAAGTGCCTTGCCAGCCGGGCAAACCCCGTGGCGCAGAGCATAGCGCGCAAGCTTGCGCCGCGAACGAAAAACGACGTCACCGCTCCGCGCAACGACCTTGGCGATTGAGCCGCTTGGCCGATGCGTGCATTGTGCAGGCTTGTCCGGAGGAAGTTTGATGAAAAAGCGTGTCGCACTGGTGCTGGGCTCCGGTGGCGCCCGGGGCTATGCCCATATCGGCGTTATCGAAGAAATTGAAAAACGCGGCTACGACATCGCCTGCATTGCCGGTTGTTCCATGGGCGCGGTGGTCGGCGGCATCTATGCCGCCGGCAAACTGGATGAGTACCGCCGCTGGATCGAAAGCCTTGATTACCTCGACGTGCTGCGCCTGGTCGATGTGAGTTTCCGTCTCGGCGCGATTCGCGGCGAAAAGGTCTTCGGGCAGATCCGCAAGATCGTCGGCGAGATCAACATCGAAGACCTGCGCATCCCCTACACCGCCGTCGCCGCCGACCTGACCAATCAGCAGGAAATCTGGTTTCAGGAAGGCTGCCTGCATCAGGCAATGCGCGCCTCTGCGGCGATTCCCAGCCTGTTTACCCCGGTGATGCAGGGCAACCGCATGCTGGTCGACGGCGGCATTCTCAATCCGTTGCCGATCGTTCCGGTGGTATCGAGTCACTGCGATCTGATCATCGCGGTCAACCTCAACGCCACCAATCAGCGTCAATACAAATTGCCAGTGATCGAGCGGCCAGCGGCGTTCCGCTCGCGCTTCGACAGCCTGATCAACTCCCTGGGTTCGAAGTTGCCATTCCGCCGTAAACAGGCCGAGCAATTGTTGAAGCTGGAACAGGAAGCGTTGCGCGCCGAAGCGGCGGAGATCAATCCGTGGCTCGAAGGCGTCGAGCCGGAAAGCCAGCAACCGGCCGCCGCCCCGCAACGCGAGGGCGCACCGAAATCCGCCACCGGTTCGTTCATCATCGATAACGTCGGGCCGGCGTCGTTGCTGGATCTGATCAACCAGAGTTTCGAGGTCATGCAGACCTCACTGGCGCAGTACAAGATTGCCGGGTATCCCCCGGATATCCTGATCAACGTGCCGAAGCGGGTGTGCCGGTTTTTCGAGTTCTACAAGGCGCCGGAATTGATCGCGCTGGGTCGGGAAATTGCCAGTGACACGCTGGATCGGTATGAGCAGGAGCAGGGTTGAACTGATGCGGATTTTTCGGAGTATTTGATGGCCTCTTCGCGAGCAGGCTCGCTCCCACATTTGAAATGCATTCCCCTGTGGGAGCGAGCCTGCTCGCGAAGGCGTCAGATCAGCCAGCTTCACTCAACAACCGATACCCAACCCCCGCCTCAGTCACGATAAACCGTGGCCGGGTCGGGTCGTCCGCCAGTTTCTGGCGCAGATGCCCGACCACAATCCGCAGGTAATGACTGTCCTCGGTGTGCGTCGGCCCCCAGATATCCTTGAGCAATTGCTGCTGGGTGATTACCCGCCCCGGATGCCGCGCCAGTTGCGCGAGCACCGCGTATTCCTTGCGGGTCAGGGCGACTTCGGCGCCGTCGAGCAGCACGCGCCGATAGGCCAGATCCACGGTCAACGGGCCAAAACTCAGCGCCGCCGGTTGCACCTCCCCGCCGGAGCCTGACGCAACAACGCGCGAACCCGGGCGAGAAATTCCTGGATGCCGAACGGCTTGGTCACGTAGTCGTTCGCGCCGCCATCCAGCGCTTCGACCTTCTGCACTTCACTGGCGCGCACCGACAGCACCAGCACCGGCGTGGTCGCCCACTCGCGCAACTCGCGCAGGACCTGCTGACCGTCCATATCCGGCAGGCCGAGGTCGAGCACCACCAGGTCCGGTTTGCTCAGCGCGGCCTGCGCCAGGCCTTCAGCGCCGGTGCCCGCTTCGAGCACTTTGTAGCCTTGCGAAGCGAGGCTGATGCGCAGGAATTTGCGGATCTGCGGTTCGTCGTCGATGACCAAAATGGTCGCGGTCTGGCTCATGAATTCACATCAACACAAAAGAGTGGCAAGAGAGTAGCGCAGTCGACTTCAAGCTTCACCGTCCAGCCCCGGTTGCGCCTGCAACGGCAGGTGCAAGGTGATGCAAGTGCCACGCCCGTCGATGCCGTCAGCCACGGAAATACGCCCACCGTGGGCGCCGACCATGCCCTGACAGATCGCCAGGCCCAACCCCGTGCCCTGACCACCGCGATCTCCGCGCGCGGCGGTGTAGAACATATCGAAAATCTTAGCTCGCTCGTCTTCGGGAATCCCCGGGCCTTCATCGCTGACCGAAAAGAAAATCTCCTGCTCATCGGCGCCGGCACGCAATTGAAGGCGACCATGGCTGGGCGAAAAGCGCGCGGCGTTCTCCAGCACGTTGACCAGCGCCTGTTCGATCAGCGCCGCGTGCACATACAGCAGCGGTAATTCGGCCGGTACTTCGGTGCTGACCTGCAGCGGCGCCAGCACGGCGCGCAGGCGATTGAGCGAACTGCCGACGATATCGGCCGGCGATACCCAGTCCCGCGCCAGCTTCAAGGCGCCGTGTCCGAGCCGAGTCATGTCGAGCAGGTTCTGGATGTAGCGGTCGAGGCGTTCGGCCTCATCGCGGGTGCCTTCGAGCAACTCGCGGCGATCCTCCAGCGGGATCGCTTCGCCGAGAGCCAACAGGCTATCGATACTGCCGCGCATGGCCGTCAGCGGCGTGCGCAAATCGTGGGACACCGAGGCCAGTAAGGCGCTGCGCAATTGTTCGGTTTCGCCGTGCAGACGCGCCGCTTCGAGGTCATCGGCCAATTGCGCGCGGGCCAGGGCTTGCGCCAACGGCTGGCTCAGCGCAGTGAGCAAACGTCGGCGCTGACCGCTCAAGCTCTGGCCTTCCTTGGCGCAAACACCAAGCAACGCCAGCGGCCCGTCCTCGACCGACAACGGCCACCACCACCAACGCCCCAGCGGCAAGGTGCCGGTGCCCTTGCCCGCCGGTTGATCGTGTTGCCAGGCCCAATCGGCGGCGGCGCGTTCGGCCTCGGTGAATTGCAGCGGTCCGCCGGTTTCGACCTTCCAGCCGCCCTGGCCGTCGCGGTCGAGCAGGCACAATTGCAAATCGCTCCAGCCTTCGAGGTGTTGCGCAGCGGCGCTGACTACGGCTTGGCGATCGGTCGCGGCGGTGAGTTTGCGCGACAGGTCGAGCAGTTCGCTGGTTTCTTCCTGGGTATCGCGCAAGGCCTGCAATTGTCGCCGCTGCCGTGCTGCGAGATTGCCGGTGAGCGCCGCCATCAACAGGAAAAACAGCAGCGTCAGCACGTCTTCTTCGCGCTGGATGCTGAACGAGAAATTCGGCGGGATAAACAGAAAATCGTAGGTGAGAAACGACAGCGCCGCACAGGCCAGCGCCGGGCCGAGACTGCTGCGCACCGCCACCAGCAACACCGCCGCGAGAAACACCAAGGAGATGTTCGGCAACGGCAACACACTCGACACCGCCCAGGCCAAGGCCGTGGCCAACAAGGTCGCGACCAGCGCCAGCGCGTAGTCGAACCACACCAGCGTCACTGGATTGCGCGGGCGCGGTTGATGCTGTTGGTGGTCACGGTCGAGGACGTTGATTTCCAGACCGTGAGCCTGACGCAGCAGGCGCGCCGCCAGGCCTCCGCCGAACAAGCGACGGCGCAAGCGTGGCCGCGACTGGCCGACCAAGAGCAGACTGGCGCGGCGTTCGCCAGCGTGCTGAATCAGGGTTTTCGCCACTTCGCCGGCCCGCAACAGCACCACTTCGCCGCCGAGGCGTTCGGCCAGTTGCTGGGCGCTTTGCAGACGCAAGCGTGATTGCTCATCCCGAGCGCTGCCGTTGTCGACATGCACCAGACTCCACGGCAGATGCCGACGCTGGGCGACGCGACTGGCGTGACGCACCAGCCGTTCGGCCTGCGCATCACCATCGACGCCGACCAGCAAACGCCCGCGCACAGCCGGCGCGGCCTGACCGAGTTGGCGATAGCCTTGGGCGAGATCGTTGTCGACCTGCGCGGCAGCGGTCTGCATTGCCAGTTCACGCAGGGCGGTAAGGTTGGTCTGGGTGAAAAAAGCGTCGATGGCGGCGCGGGCCTGCTCCGGTACGTAGACCTTGCCTTCGCGCAGACGCTCGAGCAATTCACGCGGCGGCAGGTCGATCAGCAGCAGCTCGAAAGCTTCCTGCAAGACCCAGTCCGGCAGGGTTTCGCGCACCTGCACGCCGGTGATGCCGCGCACCTGATCGTTGAGGCTCTCCAGGTGCTGGACGTTGACCGTGGTGAACACGTCGATGCCGGCGGCGAGCAGTTCCTGAATGTCTTGCCAGCGCTTGGCGTGGCGGCTGCCGGGGGCGTTGCTGTGAGCCAGTTCATCGACCAGCACAAGCTTCGGCTTGGCCGCGAGCAAGCCGTCGAGGTCCATTTCTTCGAGCAGCACGCCACGGTATTCGCTGCGCACCAACGGTTGCTGCGGCAAGCCGCCGAGCAAGGCTTCGGTTTCGGCGCGGCCATGGGTTTCGACCACGCCGGCGAGAACCTTCACGCCTTGGCGCAGTTGCGTGTGCGCGGCCTGAAGCATGGCGTAGGTCTTGCCGACCCCGGGCGCCGCCCCGAGAAAAACCTTGAGCCGGCCACGGCCAGCGCGGGGCAGGTCTGCTAACAGTGCGTCGGCGCGGCCGGAGTCGCTCATGCTGGGGATGCTCTCTTTCTTCTGAGGTTTGATCGTTCCCACGCTCTGCGTGGGAATGCAGCCCGGGACGCTCTGCGTCCCATAAAAGCAGACGCAGAGCGTCTATTGATGCATTCCCACGCAGAGCGTGGGAACGATCGGTATCAACTGAATTACAGGTTTTGCAGTGCCAGGTTCAGCTCCAGCACATTCACCACCGGCGGCCCCACCAGCGGTTGTTCGATGTGCTTATCGAGCAATTGCTGCAAGGTCGACACCGGCAGATTGCGCGCTGCCGCGACACGCGCCAGTTGATAGGCAATTGCCGCCGGTGGCAAGTGCGGATCGAGGCCGCTGGCGGAGGTGGTCAGCAAGGCCAATGGCACCGGCCCCTGCCCAGCGACTTGTTGTTTTTGCGCGTCTTCGATCACGCGGGTCGCCAGGGCCGGATTGCTTGGCGCGAGGTTGCTGGCGCCGCTGGCGACCGTGGCAAAAGCCCCGGCGGATGGCCGTGGGTGGAACCAGTTGTCACCGCTGAAATCCTGGGCAATCAGCGACGAGCCGCGGACTTTGCCGTCGGCGTCGTGGATCAGGCTGCCGTTGGCTTGGTCGGGAAAGGCGACCTGGGCGATGCCGGTGACCGCGAGTGGATAGGCGACGCCGGTGATCAGGGTCATTAGCGCTAACAGGGTCAGGGCCGGGCGTAGGGTTGTGGACATTGCAGAATCCTCGATTCAGAAAACAGTACTGTGTTGAGTCAGATAAGCAGTGGCGCATTCTTCGCGAGCAGGCTCGCTCCCACAGGGGAATGCAGTTTCAGGTGGGAGCGAGCCTGCTCGCGAAAGCGTTACACCAGATGCAACGCCGTAAGCAGCATGTCGATCACCTTGATCCCCACGAACGGCACGACAATCCCGCCGACGCCATAGATCAGCAGATTGCGCCGCAGCAACGCCGCCGCACTCGCCGCCTGCACCCGCACGCCGCGCAATGCCAGTGGAATCAGCACAACGATGATCAGCGCGTTGAAGACGATGGCCGAGAGAATCGCGCTCTGCGGACTGCTCAGATGCATGATGTTCAGCACGCCCAGCTGCGGGTAAATCGAGGCGAACAGCGCCGGCAGAATCGCGAAGTATTTGGCGATGTCGTTGGCGATGGAAAAGGTCGTCAGCGCGCCACGGGTCACCAGCAATTCCTTGCCGATCTGCACCACGTCGAGCAGCTTGGTCGGGTCGCTGTCGAGGTCGACCATGTTCGCCGCTTCACGTGCCGCTTGCGTGCCATCGTTCATGGCCATGCCGACGTCTGCCTGGGCCAGCGCCGGGGCGTCGTTGGCGCCGTCGCCGCACATGGCGACCAGGCGACCGTCGTTCTGCTCGTGACGAATCCGCGCGAGTTTCTTCTCCGGCGTGGCTTCGGCGAGCACATCGTCGACGCCGGCTTCAGCGGCGATCGCAGCAGCGGTCAGCGGGTTGTCGCCGGTGACCATCACCGTGCGAATCCCCAGTTTGCGCAGCTCGGCAAAACGCTCGCGGATGCCTGGCTTGACCACGTCCTTGAGATGGATCGCGCCAAGCAATTTGCCGTCAGCACAGACCAGCAACGGCGTGCCACCGCTCTGGGCAATCTTGCCGATTTCCCGCGCCAGCGCCGGGGCCAGATCGCTACGCTGTTGACCGAGAAACGCCAGCAGCGAATCCACCGCGCCTTTGCGATACACGCGGCCCTGATAATCGACGCCGGACAAGCGGGTTTCCGCGCTGAACGGCACGGCGGTCAGGGTATCCGGGGCCGGCTCCGGTTGCGGATGCAGGCCACGGAGGAACTCGACGATCGATTTGCCCTCAGCGGTTTCGTCGCCCAGCGAGGCGAACAGCGCGCCTTCGGCCAGCTCACGGCCGGTCACACCCGGCGCGGCATACACTGCGCTGCAGCGACGGTTGCCGAAGGTGATGGTGCCGGTCTTGTCGAGCAACAGCACGTGCACGTCACCCGCCGCTTCCACTGCGCGACCGGATTTGGCGATCACGTTGAGACGCACCAGCCGATCCATCCCGGCGATACCGATGGCCGACAGCAGTCCTCCAATGGTGGTCGGAATCAGCGTGACCAATAACGCCACGAGGAACACCAGCGGCAGGCTGCCGTTGGCGAAATGCGCGAACGGTTGCAGGGTGACGACCACCAGCAGAAAGATCAGGGTCAGGCCGATCAGCAGGATGTCCAGCGCCACTTCGTTCGGGGTCTTCTGCCGTTTGGCGCCTTCGACCAGGGCGATCATCCGGTCGAGGGTCGATTCACCGGGGTTGGTGGTGATCTTCACCAGCAGCCAGTCGGACACCAATCGCGTGTTGCCGGTGACGGCCGAGCGGTCGCCGCCGGACTCGCGGATCACCGGCGCCGATTCACCGGTGATCGCCGCTTCGTTGACCGCCGCGATGCCTTCGATGACTTCGCCGTCACCGGGGATCATTTCGCCAGCTTCGATACGCACCACGTCGCCCTTGCGCAGATTGGCAGCCGGCACGATCTTGAAGCTGCCATCGGCTTGGCGGCAGCGGGCGCTGAGGCCTTCGCTGCCGGCCTTGAGGCTGTCGGCGCGGGCCTTGCCACGACCTTCGGCCAAGGCCTCGGCGAAGTTGGCGAACAGCACGGTGAACCACAGCCACAGAGCGATTTGCGCGGCGACGAAGGTCGGCACGTCGGCATCCGGAAGGAAGCACAGCACAGTGGTGAAAATCGCCGTCAGTTCGACCACCAGCATCACCGGCGAACGCGCCAGTTGTCGTGGGTCGAGCTTGACGAAGGCTTGCACCAGCGCCGGACGCCACAGGGCCGAGATCGCGGTTTTGGCTTGTTCCGGCGCTTTGACGGCGGCGGGTTTGATTGCAGGCATATTCATGATGGATTCCTTAGAAGCCCATACTTAAATGTTCGGCGATAGGACCGAGCGCCAGCGTCGGCAAGAACGTCAGGCCGCCCACCAGCAAAATGGTCACGGTCAACAGGGTCACGAACAGCGGGCCGTGAGTCGGAAAGCTGTTCTGGCCGACCGGTGCGCTTTTCTTCATCGCCAGGCTACCGGCCAGTGCCAGCACTGGGAGGATGTAGCCGAAGCGGCCGATCAACATGCCGAGACCCAGCATCAGGTTGTGAAACGGCGTGTTCGCGCTCAGGCCCCCGAACGCCGAGCCGTTGTTGGCGCTGGCCGAGGTGTAGGCATAGAGCAACTGACTGAAACCGTGCGGGCCGGGGTTGCTGATGGTTGCCGCAGCGCTGGGAATCGTGGCCGCAATGGCGCCGAGCACCAGCACGCCGACCGGCATCACCAACAAGGTTACGACCAGCAATTGCACCTCACGCGCTTGAAGCTTCTTGCCGAGGTATTCCGGCGTCCGACCGATCATCAGGCCGGCGAGGAACACCGCGATCAGCACGTTGAGCAACATGCCGTAGAGCCCGGCGCCGACCCCGCCGAAGATCACTTCGCCGACCATCATGTTGACCAGCGCAACCATGCCGCTCAGCGGGTTGAGGCTGTCGTGCATGCCGTTGACCGAACCGTTCGAAGCCGCCGTCGTCGTCACCGACCACAGTACCGTCGCGGTGGTACCGAAGCGCGCTTCCTTGCCTTCCAGCGGTGCAGTCTGCTCAACGGCGGCGTTGTTCAGGGTCGGATTCGGCTGATACTCAGCCCACAACGACGTCGCACCGCCGATCAGGAACAACGCCAACATGCAGGCGATGATCGCGCGGCTCTGACGCAGATCCTTGACGTAGTGGCCGAAGGTGAACACCAGTGCCACCGGGATCAGGATGATCGAAGCGACTTCGAACAGGTTGCTCCACGCGGTGGGGTTCTCGAACGGATGCGCCGAGTTGACGCCGAAGAAACCGCCACCGTTGGTGCCCAGTTGCTTGATCGCAATCTGACTGGCGGCCGGGCCGAGCGGGATCACCTGATCGACGCCTTGCAGGGTCACGGCATTTACATACTGGGCGAAGGTCTGCGGCACGCCCTGCCAGACCAGATACAGCGCCAGCAACAGGCACAGCGGCAGCAGGCCGTAGAGGGTGGCGCGAGTCATGTCGACCCAGAAATTCCCCAGGGTTTTCGTCGATTTGCGCCCGATGCCACGGCACAACGCGACCAGCACGGCGAGGCCAGTGGCGGCGCTGACGAAGTTCTGCACAGTGAGGCCGACCATCTGACTCAGATAGCTGAGGGTCGCTTCGCCGCTGTAGGACTGCCAGTTGGTGTTGGTCATGAAGCTGACCGCGGTGTTAAACGCCTGGGTCCATTCCTGGCCCGGCAGGTTTTGCGGGTTCAGCGGCAGGTGATCCTGGAACAGCAGAATCGCAAACAGGAGCAGGAAACCGGCAAGGTTGAAGGCCAGCAATGCCAGCGTGTATTTCTGCCAGCTCTGCTCCGCCTGCGCATCGACCCCGGCAAGACGATAGCAACCGCGCTCGACCGGGCCGAGAATCGGCGTCAGCCAAGTGCGCTGGCCTTCCATCACCTTGTAATAGAAGCGCCCAAGGAACGGCGCTGGCAGCAAGACCAGCGCAAAAAACCCGAGGATCAGCCAATAGTCATAACTGTGCATAGCCGCTCCTAGTTCCGGTCCGCGCGCAACAGCGCAACCAACAGATAAATGAACAGCCCCACTGCCAACAGCAGTGACACCCCGTCCAGAACGCTCATGGAAGATCTCCGTGTAACGGCGTATTGCCGTGTGTGCAGCGATTGTCGGGAAGGAGGCTGTAAAGGAACGAGAGCGAGGGGTGTGGCGGGGCATAAAGAAAGCGTAAAGAGTGGGTTTATGCCGGCGTTACAGCAGGTTTTGCAGCGTCAGGGCGGGCCTCATCGCGGGCTTGCTCGCGAAGACGGCATAACAGACTCCGCTGCTCCCAACTGGCGCACAAAACCCACACATTCAGCGCCAATCATCCCCGCTGCGACAGCTTTGAACTCATTACGACTTGTTTCAGCGTAATGGCACGTCCACTGCACATGCCCTCTCCCGAGCTTTCCAACCATTGCGGGAGCAAGCGCATGAACACACAACTCAAACCCACGCTGGGCACGTTGCACCTGTGGGGCATTGCCGTGGGGCTGGTGATTTCCGGGGAATATTTCGGCTGGAGTTACGGGTGGGGCGTGGCCGGTACGCTGGGATTTCTGGTGACTTCATTCATGGTCGCGACCATGTACACCTGCTTTATCTTCAGCTTTACCGAACTGACCACCGCGATTCCCCACGCCGGCGGGCCGTTTGCCTACAGCCGCCGCGCGTTTGGCGAAAAAGGCGGATTGATCGCCGGACTGGCCACACTGATCGAATTCGTCTTCGCCCCGCCAGCGATTGCTCTGGCGATAGGCGCTTACTTGAATGTGCAATTTCCGGCACTGGACCCGAAACACGCGGCGGTCGGCGCGTACATCGTGTTCATGGGCCTGAACATTCTCGGAGTGAAACTGGCCGCGACGTTCGAGCTGATCGTCTGCGTGCTGGCGGTGGCTGAGTTGCTGGTGTTCATGGGCGTGGTCGCGCCGGCGTTCAGCTTCAGCAACTTTGCACTGAATGGCTGGGCCGGTTCTGACGTCTTCGGCGCACCGGCGATTGCCGGGATGTTCGCGGCGATTCCCTTCGCGATCTGGTTCTTCCTCGCCATCGAAGGCGCCGCCATGGCCGCCGAAGAAGCCAAGGACCCGAAACGCACGATCCCGAAAGCCTACATCAGCGGCATCCTGACCCTGGTGCTGCTGGCCATGGGCGTGATGTTCTTCGCGGGCGGTGTAGGCGACTGGCGCACCTTGGCCAACATCAACGATCCGTTACCACAAGCGATGAAAACCGTGGTCGGCGACAACTCCGGTTGGCTGCACATGCTGGTCTGGATCGGTCTGTTCGGCCTGGTCGCCAGTTTTCACGGCATCATCCTCGGCTACTCACGACAATTCTTCGCCCTCGCCCGCGCCGGTTACCTGCCTGCCTCATTGGCAAAACTGTCGCGCTTTCAGACCCCACACCGGGCAATCATCGCTGGCGGCCTCATCGGCATCGCGGCGATCTACAGCGACGGCCTGATCAACCTCGGCGGCATGACACTCACCGCAGCGATGATCACCATGGCCGTGTTCGGCGCGATCGTGATGTACATCATGAGCATGCTCAGCCTGTTCAAACTGCGTAAATCGGAACCGAATCTGGAACGTACTTTCCGCGCGCCGTGCTATCCGCTGGTTCCGATGATTGCGCTGATACTGGCGGTGGTTTGCCTGGTAGCGATGGCGTGGTTCAACACACTGATCGGGCTGATTTTCCTCGGTTTCATGGCGGTGGGGTTCTGCTACTTCATGCTGACCGGGCAACTGCGCGCCGATGCGCCGGCGGATGCGATGTTGACCGGTTTGTGACGCCGTTCGGGTGTGCCGGGCATTAGCGGCCTAGAATGGAACCACTGCGAAGTCGTTTCGCTCAAAGGTGGTATGCAGCATCGCACGGCGAAGTCCTCGCCCGTCGAGCTGCCCTTAAGGAGAGCCGTTATGCCCTGGTATGCCTGGTTGATTCTGGTCGTTGCGATCGGCTCGATTGTTGGCGGATTGATGATGTTGCGCGACACCGCCAACAAGGTCGAACTGACCGATGAAGAACGCAAGCGCGTCGCACAGCGCAATGCCGAAGCGGACGCCAAGGACGCACAGGACCGCTGACACCAACCCCGCCGCCATGGCGGGGTTTGTTTTTCCAGCGCAATCGGACTTACCCGCCGGCTGTTTAGATTTTGGAAGTACAGTCACCATTTAATCTTCCGTGGTTAAGATGGCAGCATCGTCGCGGAGAGCTCCACATGCGTTACTCGCCAGATCACAAAGCCCAGACCCATCAGCGCATCATCAAGGAAGCCTCGGCGCGCTTTCGCAAGGACGGCATCGGCGCCACCGGCCTGCAGCCTTTGATGAAAGCCCTAGGCTTGACACATGGCGGTTTCTACTCGCACTTCAAATCCAAGGAAGAACTGGTCGAAAAAGCCCTGCAAGAGGCCGGCGAGCAAGTCGCGGGCCTGTGCGAAGAAATCTTCGCGCAGGAAAACCCGCTGCAGGTCTTTATCGACACCTACCTGTCGCAGTGGCATCAGACCTCACCTCAAGAGGGCTGCCCGCTGCTGACCATTTCCTCGGAACTGGGCCTGCGCGGCCAGCCAAGCCCCACCAGTGACGAAGTCCTCAACGCTCGCCTCGAACAAATTCAAGGCACGCTCGAAGGCGAGAACAGCGCCGATCGCAGCATTGTCATCATGGCGACCCTGGCCGGCGCACTGCTGCTGTCACGCAGCGTCGCGAATGCCGACTTCGCTCAGCGCATCCTCGACGTCACCCGCGAACATCTCAAGCAATCGAGCGATTAACCTTCGCAGCGCTTGAACAGCACGCTCGCGTTGACCCCGCCAAAACCGAAGCCGTTGGACAAGGCATATTCGATCGCCATCGACCGTGCCTCGCCATGGACAATGTCCACACCTTTGCTCGCCGGATCCGGGTTTTCGAAGTTGAGCGTCGGCGGCACCATCTGGTCACGAATCGCCAGCAGCGTGAAAATCGCCTCCAGCCCACCCGCAGCGCCAAGCAAATGACCGGTGGCGGATTTGGTTGAAGTCACGGCGATCTTGTCCTGCGTACCAAACACAGCCTTTATCGCCGCCAACTCGCCCAAATCGCCGACCGGCGTCGACGTCGCATGTGCGTTGAGATGCTGCACCTGCTCCGGCGTCACACCGCCCTGAGCCAGTGCCAATTGCATCGCCCGCCGCGCGCCGCTGCCATCTTCCGGCCCGGCGGTCAGGTGATAGGCATCGGCGGTGGTGCCGTAGCCGACCAGTTCGGCCAGCGGTTTCGCCCCACGCGCCAGAGCATGCTCCAGCGATTCGATGACCAGCAGGCCGGCACCCTCGCCCATCACGAAACCGTCGCGCCCACTGTCGAAAGGACGCGAGGCTTTTTCAGGAGTGTCGTTGTAACCGCTGGACAGCGCCCGCGCCGCCGCGAAACCGGCGAGACTGACGCGATCGATCGAAGCTTCAGCACCGCCACATACAGCGATGTCCGCCTCACCTGCGCGAATCAACCGCGCCGCATCGCCGATCGCCTGAACCCCGGCGGCACATGCGGTAACCGGTGCGCCCAACGGCCCTTTGAGGCCATGCTGGATCGACACATGACCGGCCGCGAGATTGACCAGAAACGATGGGATGGTGAACGGCGACAAACGCCGCGGGCCACGGCTGTCGGTGGTACGCACGGCATCGGCAATGGCACCGAAACCACCGACGCCCGAGCCGATGATTGTTGCGGTCCGCTCCTGGCTTTCAGCGTCCGCCGGATGCCAGCCTGCCTGCTCCAGCGCCTGCCGCGCCGCTTCCATGGCGAACATGATGAAGCGATCCATCTTCTTCTGTTCCTTGGGCGGCGTCGCACGATCCGGATCAAACCCGGCCTCGGCATCCTCCTCCACCGTCGGCACGCTGCCGCCGACCCGGGTCGGCAGATCAGCCACAACCGCGTCTGGCAGGTTGCGCAACCCGGAACGACCGGCCAGCAAACGCTGCCAGACGATTTCAACATCACTGCCCAAGGGTGAAACCAGGCCCATGCCCGTAACGACGACTCGACGTTGGTTCATATTGTGGTGACCCCTTATCAATTCAAAATTCGACGTGCATCGGTGTACTGCGATTCAGCTGCTGAATCAGTCCCGAGCGAAATTATTATAGGCATAATGAAGGCGCAATATGATACCCGTAATTTTCAGCGTTCAGGCATCGACCAGATCGGCACCCAATAAAAAGGCCGGTCAATGACCGGCCTCTCGGCGTTGAACTGTCAGCTTAGTTCACTTCCAGCTTTTCACGATTTCGATCCAGAATCGCCTTACCAATCCCCTTCACCTCCAGCAACTCATCCACCGACGCGAACGGACCATTTGTATCCCGATACGCAACAATCGCCTGCGCTTTCGCCTCTCCCACACCCGCCAACTCCTTTTGCAACGTTGCCGCATCCGCGCCGTTGAGATCGACCTTGGCAGTCTGGGAAGGCGCCGCTGCATCCACCAGCAAAGGCGCCTTCGGCGTCGGCGAAGGCGCTTCAGGTGCCGCAATCGCGGCGATCGAGGCAGTGGTGAGGAAAGCAAAGATCAGCGAGTAGAAATAACCGGTACGCATAAGTGACGCTCCATCATCGTTTTAGAAAGCAGCTTTTCCCAAGCTGCTCTTCAAACGTAGGCCATGATGGAGCGAAGTCAAAAATGCGAGCGTTACAGGATGTGAAACAATCAAGGCTCGAGACGACGTTGCTGGTAGATCCAGTCAACGATCTCGCCATCGGGGGTGTAGCCGCTGACCGTTTCACGCAGGAGCTGGCGGACACGGATGTAGTCATCTCTCTCGACGGCTTTGAGCAATTCGCTCAGCCGCGCTTTCAACACATCCCAAGACAAATGGTCTTCGTTGGCACTCATGATCATCGGATGTGGGGTTGCGGCGACGTTGTCGCCAATCAGCAACTCTTCGTAGAGCTTTTCGCCAGGACGCAACCCTGTGAATTCGATGGAGACGTCGCCTTGCGGGTTGCGGTCGGAGCGGATACTCAGACCCGAGAGGTGAATCATTTTCTCGGCAAGCTCGACGATCTTCACCGGCTCGCCCATGTCCAGCACGAACACATCGCCGCCTTGTCCCATCGAGCCAGCCTGAATCACCAATTGGGCCGCCTCGGGGATGGTCATGAAATAGCGGGTTATTTTCGGATGGGTCACCGTCAGAGGACCACCAGATTTGATTTGGCTGTGGAACAACGGGATCACTGAACCGGAAGACCCCAGCACATTGCCGAATCGCACCATGGTGAAGCGGGTTTTGTTGACCCGTGAAACGTTGGCCTTGTCACCAAACAGGACTGGAGCGATCTCGTGGCTCAACGCTTGCAGAACCAGTTCGGCGAGGCGTTTGGTACTGCCCATCACATTGGTCGGGCGAACGGCCTTGTCGGTAGAAATCAACACGAAATTGGCCACACCTGACTGCAGGGCTGCTTGCGCGGTATTCAAGGTGCCGATCACGTTATTCAGCACACCTTCGGCAATGTTGTGCTCGACCATCGGTACGTGTTTGTAAGCCGCTGCGTGATAAACCGTGTCGACCTGCCAGGTTTTCATCACATCCAGCAACTTGTCCGGATGGCGAATGGAACCGAGGATGGGCAACAGACGCACCTTGACCGACTCCCTGCACCCACGCTGCTCCAGTTCGGACAAAATGCTATAGAGATTGAATTCACTGTGATCGAACAGCAGTAGTGTGGTCGGGCCCAAGGCAAAAATCTGCCGGCACAGCTCTGAGCCGATCGAGCCACCAGCACCGGTCACCATGACGACTTTGCCCCTGATGCAGCGTTGCAGCAGGTCCGGTTGCGCTGGCACGGCGTCGCGCCCCAGCAAGTCAGCGATGTCGACTTCCTGAATGTCTTCGACTTTCACCCTTCCGCTGGCCAGATCGGTGAAATTCGGCACGCTGCGGATATGCAGAGGAAAACCCTCGAGCAGGTTGAGAATCTCCCGCCGTCTGGCCCGGGTGGAGGATGGCAGGGCCAGCAGGATTTCCTGGGCACCGGTAACGTCGATCATTTCTTGAATGTGCTTGGGCTTGTAGACATGCAGACCCGAGATCGATCGGTCAGCGATACTGGCGTCATCGTCAATGAAAGCCACCGGGCGCATGACCTTGCCCATGCGCAACGCGGCAACCAGCTGATTGCCGGCGACGCCGGCGCCGTAAATGGCAACCTTCGTCAAGCCGTTATCACGATTGGTGAAGGGCACATGTTGCGCTGCAGTAAACCAGTCCCCCATGAAGTATTGGCGCATACACAAGCGCAGTCCGCCAATGATGACCAGACTCAACCACCAGTAATTGAAAATGATCGAACGCGGTACCACGGCCTCGTGGTTGCTGTACCAGTACACGACAACGGCCAGGATCAGCGAAGAAAGACTTACCGCCTTGATAATGGCAATCAGCGCGTCATTGCCGAAATACCGCATGACAGCCCGGTACATGCCGAAGCGAATGAAAAGGGGGATAGCGACGACGGGGGCGCAGACAAACAGCCAGACATGCACTCTGAATGGGTTATACATGTCGTCGATGCCCAGGCGGACGATGAACGCCAGCCACAGGGCTGCCCAGACCAGGACGATGTCCGTTGCCACCTGAATCAGGCGTTTGCGTCGCCTCGGCAATGCGACGAGCCGCTCCCGAACCTTGTCCATCAACTCTTCAAACACTCAGTTTTCTCCCTTCAACTGCTGTATTCCTCTGCTGAACTGCTGGCATGCACTGTAAACCCAAATGACAGAGCCGTGACGCGGTGGCCTTTCAGTTCTTTTCCAGTTCGCCGGCGCGATATGCGATTGCAAGCCACAGCAGAGGAGCATAGGCGACAATAACGCCCAGGCTCTCGTCCAGTCCGAAATGCGTAACGGCCACGGCAATCGGCAACAACCAGAACATATTGATCACGGCAACGGTAATAGTGACGGGCAGATGACTGCCAAACCGACGAGAGGCATATTGATAGGCGTGACTGCGATGCGCCTCATAAACTTTATCGCCGCGCAGCAAGCGCCGAAACAGCGTGAATGTCGCATCGACAATAAACACGCCGAGCAGTATCAGCCAGCCCCATAGCAGCTCGGCACTCTGCCATGCCGCCTGCAGCGACAAGCCTCCCAGCACGATACCGAGAAATCCGCTGCCGGCATCGCCCATGAAGATTCGAGCGGGCGGAAAATTCCAGAACAGAAAACCGCCGACGCACACCGCCAGCAGCAGCGGCGCCCAGACCACTTGCGGCCAACCACCCAGCCAGCCAAGCAGACAGGCGCCGAGGCATACGCAAATGGCCTCGACACTGGCGATACCGTCAATACCGTCCATGAAGTTGTACAGATTGAGCAGCCAGACAAGATAAAACACCGCCAGCACATGACCGACAACACCCAGGTCGACCACCACGCCCCAGAACTGCAGGGCAGGGAGTCCGCCCATCCACCAGAGCAACCAGGTCGCCGCGGCAAAGTGCCCCAGCAATCGCCAGCGTGCAGCGATGTGTCCATGGTCATCCATGAACCCAACCACGGCGACCAGCGCCCCCGCCCCGGCGATAGCGATAAACGGCGCGAACGCAATCAAATCCCGCCACAGCAGATACACCAGCGCCAACAAGAACGTCAGAACAATCGCCACCCCGCCACCACGCGGGGTTGGCACCGAATGCGAGCTTCGCGCATTGGGAATATCCATAAGGCTTCTTGCCAGAGCGTAATGACGCAAAGCCCAGGTCAGTGTCAGGGAGAGAAGCGCAATGATCGCGATGAACCATCCGTAATTCATTGTTGGCGAGTATCCAGAAAATGTTGCGCCGTCAGGTTCAAGGCGCGATCAAGGGCCACTGGAGGCACCCAGTTCAATAGTTGGCGGTTCTTGCTGATATCGACCTGCAAAGAACCGAAGAGTCTTTGCGACAGCGCTTCACGGCCCAGCAATCTGGCCACACCGCTCATGAAACCGACGGAGACCGGCAATAGCCGGGCCGGTCTGCCAAGCGCGGTGCCGAGCCTGCGCAACAGCTGAGTGGTCGAGACATCTTCACCATCACTGGCCAGAAACACCTGATTTGCAGCTGCCGGGTGCTCGGCGCAGGTCAGCACCAGATCGATCAGATTATCGAGCGCCACCAGGCTGCGCCGATTGTCGACGGCACCGAACGGCAGTGGCACGCCGCGATATAGCCAGCGCATCATGCTGAGGAAATTGGCTTTGACGCTCGGGCCGTAGACCAGCACCGGGCGGATGATGACCACGTCCATGCCGGTGCCCGCGGCCAAAGACAGCAACGCCTGTTCGGCTTCGTGCTTGGAGATGCCGTATGGATCGACCGGCGCAGGTAGGTCATCGGCCGTGTACACGTGCCCGGGCGCAGTGCCCTCCCCGTTGACCTTGATCGAACTGACGAAGATGAAACGCCGCACTCCGGCCGCCGCGGCTTGCCGAGCGAGATCCAGAGTGCCTTGCACATTGGCTAGACGGAACGCTGCCAGCGGATCGGCGTCCACCTCGTTCATGATATGAACCCGCGCCGCGGTATGGATGACGCAATCGACGCCCTGCATTGCCTCCGATAGATCCTGCCCGCGGCCAAGACCGGACCACTGGACCGCATGCATGCGAGGATCCATAGCCGTTTCGGCGCGGCGCAGAGGGGCCACGACATGGCAGTCCGCTGACGCAAGCAATCGGCCGATCAATGCCCGGCCCACAAAACCGCTGCCACCCGTTACCAGAAATGTCTTGGTGCTCATGGGCGACCCTTGGAAGAAATGGATACTGCACACACACTGCAGCGACGCTGTTGCAAGTGACGGAACCGCGCTTCTGGCGCGACGCCAGGAAAATCCGATCGGCTACCGCACGAGGCGGGCAGTTTATTGAATCGACGACTTCATAGCCACTTCTGTGGCGATAGCAGTCCTGCAAGCTGCATCTACCGCAAAGCCAAACACTGGCGCTAATTGCACTTTGCTGTTGGAGCGGGCTCAGGGTACGGATAGAATCCGTGCGGAAAAGTGATCGGAGCGCTCGCAGCTACAGGATTTCAGCTCCGCCATCACGTCAAATCTCGGCTAACACCGGCCAAAATCAAGATAGCAGACGCCTTTTGCTTCGAAATGGAGAGCACCCATGCAACAGATCAACAACCTCGCAGCGAAGATCGACAAGTTCAAGTCGCAGATTAACGCTTCGGTGCAGCGCGTGGTCGACAGCGGTTGGGTGGTATTAGGGCCGGAAGTCAAACGCTTTGAAACAGCATTCGCTGAGTATCTGCAGGCTGGCCATTGCATCAGCGTCGCCAATGGAACCGACGCCATCGAGCTGGCGCTCAAGGCACTCGGTGTCGCTGAAGGCGATCAGGTCGCTACAGTGGCCAATGCCGGCATGTACACCACCACATCGGTACTGGCCATCGGCGCAACTCCGCTGTTCATGGATGTCGACCTGGACACTCATGTGGTCACCTTGGCGAGCGTCGAGCAAGCGATCGAAGCCGGGGCCAAAGCCGTTGTCGTTACCCACCTGTACGGTCTCGCAGTGCCGGACATCAAGGCCATCGCGGCGTGCTGCGCGACGCACAAGGTTGCTCTGCTGGAAGATTGCGCCCAGGCTCATGGCGCCGAGCGCGATGGTCAACGCGTGGGTACCTTCGGGGACGCTTCCAGTTTCAGCTTCTATCCAACGAAGAATCTCGGAGCCCTGGGCGACGGCGGCGCTGTCGTGACCAATTCGGCTGCAATTGCCCAGCGTGTTGCGCAATTGCGCCAATACGGGTGGTCATCCAAGTATTGCGTGGAGCTCGCAGGCGCCCGCAACAGTCGCCTCGATGAAATGCAGGCGGCCATCCTGTCCGAATTTCTGCCGCACCTTGATGAGGGCAATGCGCGCCGCCGCGAAATCGCCCAGCGCTACCGCACCGAGATTCGCCACGGTGACATCAACCACTCGCCAGACACGGGCCTGGCCTCGGTTGCCCACCTGTACGTGATCAAGTCGCCGAAACGTGACGCTCTGCAAAAACACCTGCGTGAAGCGCAGATCGCCTCAGACGTGCACTACCCGATCCCCGACTACAAGCAGCCGGTATTCGGCCAACAGTTCGCCGGTCTCAACCTGGTCAACACCGAGCAACTGGCTTCGGTCATCCTCACGCTGCCTTGCTATCCGGAAATGACCGACGCCGAAGTCAGCAACGTGATTGCAGCCGCCAATGGATGGACTGCATGAGATATTCCGTCATCGTTCCAGTCTATAAAAACGCTGATTCGATTCCCCGGCTGATCCAGGCTCTGACCGACATGAACACCACACTCGAGAATCAGCTCGAGGTGGTGTTTGTGGTGGATGGCAGCCCTGATGACTCGTTCCTGTTGCTCAAACAGGCTTTGGGTAGCATGAAATTTTCTGCACAACTGCTCGCGCACTCGCGCAACTTCGGGTCGTTCCCTGCCATTCGCACCGGCCTGATGGCTGCCAAGGGTGATTATTTCGGAGTGATGGCCGCCGATCTGCAAGAGCCGCCAGAACTCTTGATCAGTTTTTTCAAGTCGCTGTCCAACGATGAATGCGACGTTGCCATCGGTACGCGCAATGCCCGCCAGGATCCGTTCTCCAGCCGGATGGCGTCGTCGATCTTCTGGGGCCTGTATCGCCGCCTGGTGGTGCACGACATGCCTGCAGGAGGGGTCGACATCTTCGGCTGCAACAAGGCGTTTCGCGAGCAGTTGCTGCAGCTGAACGAGTCGCGCTCGTCGCTGATTGCGCTTATTTTCTGGCTCGGCTTTCGGCGCAAGTTCATCGAATACGAACGGCAGACACGCCTGGAAGGCAAATCGGCGTGGACCTTCAAGAAGAAGCTCGAGTACATGATGGACAGTGTGTTCGCGTTTACCGATTACCCGATCAGACTGCTCACACGCATGGGCGCCATGGGCTCGCTCATTTCGCTGTTCATCGGCTTTATGGTGATCATTGCGAAATTGTCTGGAGCTATCGAGGTGCCAGGGTATGCCGCCACCATGCTGGTGGTGCTCTTGTTGGGCACACTCAATCTGCTCGGCCTTGGGCTCGTGGGCACCTATGCCTGGCGCGCCTACGAAAACAGCAAGCAGCGTCCGCTTGCCATCGTCTGCATGAAACTCGACAACAAGGAACATTCCAATGACTGAGCCGTTCATCCACGCCAGCGCCGATGTAAAGAGTTCGAAGATCGGCAAGAACACACGCATCTGGCAATACGTTGTGGTCTTTCCGGACGCGGTGATTGGTGACGACGTCAACGTCTGCTCGCACTCGCTGATTGAAAATGACGTGGTGATTGGTGATCGCACTACCATCAAGTCCGGTGTTTACGTGTGGGACGGCTTGCGGATCGGCTCCGACGTATTCATCGGCCCGAACGCCACGTTCACCAACGACAAATTCCCACGCTCCAAGGTATATCCGGAGACGTTTTCGCAGACGGTCATCCAGGACGGCGCCTCGATTGGCGGCGGCGCGGTCATTCTGCCCGGCGTCACCATCGGTACCGGCGCAATGGTGGGTGCAGGTGCGGTCGTTACCAAATCCGTACCTCCGTACGCCATCGTGACCGGCTCTCCGGCCCGTATAACAGGCTACGTGGAAAACTCCGCTTCCAGTGATGCCACCAAGACTCCTGCTGTCAAAACCCAGGAGCAGGATGATGCGGTAGTGCGTATCGGCGTCGGCGATGTCACCACCCACCGCTTCAAATACATTGCGGACATGCGCGGCGACCTCTCCGTAGGTGAGTTCCACAAGGAAATCCCGTTTACCGCCAAACGTTATTTTCTCGTGTTCAATGTTCCGAGCCAGAAAACCCGCGGCGAGCATGCCCACCACAAGTGCCACCAGTTCCTGATTTGCGTCAAAGGCAGCTGCGCAGTGGTGGTAGATGACGGCACCAACCGTGCCGAAGTGTTGCTCGACGCTCCGAACAAAGGCATCTATCTGCCGCCACTGACCTGGGGTATCCAGTACAAATATTCCGAAGATGCGGTACTGCTGGTGTTCACCTCGGACTATTACGAAGCTGACGATTACATCCGTGATTATTCAGAGTTCACCAAGCTGACTGCCAAAAAAGCGCGCCGTGACCACACTGAAAAACAATCCGCAAGTTCGCCGCTGGATCAGCTTCCTGATCGGCGGCGGGCTCAATACCGGAATAACTTACTGCCTCTATCTGTTGCTCAGCTATGTGATCAACTACCAGATAGCCTATGCGATCGCCTATGTTGCCGGAATAGTCTTTGCCTACTTCTTCAACTCGAAAGTCGTGTTCAAGGTCGAGCACTCGGTGATCGGCATGCTTGTTTATCCGACCATTTATCTCGTGCAGTACGTACTCGGCGCAGTGTTACTCAATGTGCTGGTCGAGCACTTGAATATGCACAAGGCTGTCGCACCGATTCTGGTCATATTACTTCTCCTACCCTCAAGTTACCTTCTAAACAAAGTCGTTCTTAAGGCAACTCATAAAACCAAGCCCGCGAAGGATTAACAGGCGCCCCATGACATCAACTAATCTGGCGTTCACGCCGACGTCGTCGTTGCAACACAGAACGGCGCTGACTTTGCTGGCGCATTTCGGCCCGGCAATACTGACAGTCTTTTTCATGTGGCTGCCGTTTGGCTTCGCGCTGACAGGCCTGCTCGAAGAATGGGGTGTCATCGGTCTGTTCAGCAGGATCGGCGTGTTTTTCGTCACCGATGTCACCAGTGCGATGCCGGCCCATGCGCTGCGCCCACTGACAATTTTCCCTCACGCTCTGGGCTACTTTCTGGACCCCGACACGTTCAATTACTGGCATGTGCTGTTGATCATCGCCCTGGTCATCAAGGGATGGGCACTGAGCGTCATCACAACCCGCATCACGGGTGCTTTGAAATGGGGCATGCTGGCGAGCATTCTGGTCATCGTTTTTCCTGCCGACACCATGCAGTTGTCGTTCAGATCGATTCACATCAACTGGGCATTGAGTCTGGTTCTGCTCGCCAGCGTCACCTTTTTGCATGCGCTTGACCAGCGCAGTCGCGCGCGCGCTTTTACATTCAGCATTCTCTCCAGCCTCCTGCTCGCTGCAGGCTGCGCAATGTATGAAGTCGCCTTGCTGCTGGCCGCTATTCCCGCACTGGTCGTTTTCGTTCAAGTCGGCTTCAGTGGCCTGATACCCCATCTCAAGCGATTTTTCGCCCACTACCTGATCTGGGCCGCTGGAGCGGTCGCCTACATCGCCTACGTCATCCATACCGCTCCGCTGGTCCAGACCTATCAGGGCGCAGTCGTCGGCGATAGCGCCCTGGCCTCGCTGAAGAGCCACTACAGCAAGATTTTCACTCTGGGCCTGGGACACAGCATCATCGGTGGCTGGATAGATGCTGTACGCATCACGCTCCGCGAAATCAGCAGCTACTGGTATCTGGCCCTCGCCACTCTGGTGCTGCTGGTTCTGATCCAGGTCGTCGCCCGTAAGTCGACCGCCCTGACTCCCGCAAACGAAAACGGCCGTAGCTGGTCCATGCTGGGTCGCATGATCGTCGTTGGCCTGTTACTGATTTGCATGGGCTACCTGCCCTTCATTTTCAACCTCGCCCACATGTCGGTCAGCCAGCGGACCTTCCTCTATGCAGCGCCTGGCGCAACCCTGTTCTTCCTCGCCCTGTTTGTCGCTGTGGACCGTTATTCGAAGATCGCCAGCACGGCTGTGGCCGCACTGCTTGTCTGCACAGGTCTGGCGGCCCAGCTATTCCAGTTTCAGCACTACATCGACATTTCGCAAAGACAACAACGCGTGCTGAAAGACATCGTCGAAAATTTCGATGGCAATGCTGTCAATAAAACGTTGGTGATCCTTGATTATTCCAATGAGCTGAACCATGACTGGATGTTCTTGAACCCCAATCTTTCAGCGGTTCTTTTCCACATCTACGGCAAGCCTGTCGACACTCTCGAGGTTTGCTATATGCCGAGTCATGAATGGCAGCAAACCGACTCGCTGGCACGCAAGGGTACCTGTGAACAAACCGCAGAGGGCTGGACATTTCACTATCCAACCCCCGCTGGCGGCCCGGGAGTTGCGACTACGCAGCAACTACCTGACAGGAAACTGGCAAAAGCCGACGTCGTGACGGTCGCCGTTGGCAAACCAGATCCGACACCGACTACGCCGGAACTGGAGGTCTACCGTCGCAACCTTGCCTCCAATGTATTGCCAATTTCAGCACGACTGCATGGCATTACTGAAAGCGCACCGTGGTTCAATTTCTTCACGTTCCGCAATCAGGAACACCGAGACGAATACTTCTGGGGCTTCGGCAAATACTGGAGCCTGGACGCGCCTATTGCAGGATCTGGCTGGCGCAACACGGAATGGGAGGCAAGCCGAGTCGGGCATACCTCGTCCGCCTGGAAAAACGCTCCCCATGCCACACTGAATTTTGACCTGGCGCCGACCCCGGGGCCATACGCAATCAGTGGTCTGTTCAACGCATTTGCCAATGAAAAAATTCGTGCCGAAATGCAGGTTTTGGTCAACGGTACCGTCATACCGGTGCAGTGGAGCGCGGACGGCAGCTTCGGAGGCGATTTGAATCCGCAATTGCTCAAGACCGGGCGCAATGTCATCGAGTTCGTGTCGGCAGTGGATAACAACTACTACGGACTTTCAGCCAGATTGGACTGGGTAAAAATAGCCAAGCAGCGCTGACCCATAGCCCCGATAAGCCGTTTGATCCTGGATGCTTCTTCGCAGGTGTCCGGGATACCGGCAACTTTAAATTATTCCCGCCGAGGATTCGCCTACCTGGATCCCGGCGTATCGCGCAAAGGCATTTGCAATGATTACGAAGTCTTCGGTACAGACTAGCGAGCCAGGCACGCTTTCCCGGCACACATTTACGAGCCGCTGTCTCGCCGATATCCTGCCTGCCATAGTTGTGGTACTGATACTCTGGCTGCCCTTCGGATTCGCCCTGACAGGCTTGCTGGAGGAATGGGGAATTCTGGGCCTGTTCGTCAATAACGGTGTGTTCTTTTTCACCGGAACCACCAGCCCACTTGCAGCCCACGCACTCCGACCGCTGACGATTTTCCCTCAGGCTGTTGCCTACTGGCTGGACGGCAACTCTTTCGATTACTGGCATGTATTGCTGATGATTGCCTTGGTCATCAAAGGCTCCGCAGTCAGCTACCTGCTAAGAAATCTGACAGGCAGTATGAAGTTAGGGATGATTGCCAGTGTTCTGGTGATTATCTATCCCGCGGATACCATGCAGCTGTCGTTTCGCGCGATTCATATCAATTGGGCACTCAGCCTGGCTCTGCTGGGCAGCGCCTTGTTCCTTTTTGCTCTGAACCTGCAACGCAAGCTTCATGCGGGACTGGTCAGCGCTCTTGGCGCCACTCTTTTCTCTGCCGCCTGCTTCATGTACGAAGCGTCGTTGTTGCTCGCTTGTATTCCGGCACTGGTCATCTATTCAAAAGTCGGCATGAAGCGCGCACTGCAACAAATGCTGCACAAAGTAACTAACCACGGAATCTGGCTGCTCGGCGTGGGCGTTTATCTGGCTTACGTCATACATACCGCGCCCCTGGTGAAAAGCTATCAAAGCAGTCTGGCCGGGAAGGATCTCGTATCTACCCTGACCACCAACTTTCCCAAGCTGTTCAGCGTTGGACTGATGCGCAGTAGCCTTGGTGGCTGGTTTGATGCCGCCAGAATCACCGCTCTGGAGTTTGTTAACTACGGTTATCTGATCACCAGCAGCCTGCTGTTGACTCTCCTCATCATCCTTCTCGCCAAGCGTTACGCTCAACCGGTTGGACCAGCGCGCTTTGCCGATCTGTCAATGAATGCGCGGCTCGCGCTATCGGGATTGGCGCTACTGCTGCTAGGTTACGCTCCGTTTTTGCTTTCCGGCGCACACCTCGTCATAAATCAGCGGACGTTTCTGTTCGCAACGCCGGGCGCAGTCCTGCTGTGGCTCGCGGCCATCAACACGGGCTTGAGTCTGTCCAGACCGCTGACCAATGCCTGCATAGGCTTTCTGTTTGTCACTGGCATTTCATTCCAGCTTTATCAGTTTCACCACTACGTTGAAATCTCAAAAAAACAGATGGGTATCCTGAAAGACATTGCCAATCACTTCGACGGGCAACTCAACAACAGGACAATGCTGATTCTCGATTACGGCAATCAGCTCAACCATACATGGATGTTTATCGCCGACGGCCTTAACGGTTCGCTTTCATACCTTTACGGCAAACCCGTCTCAAACATTCAGGTCTGTCACATGCCCAGCGGCGAATGGCAGCAGACCGACGCAGTACAAAGAAAAGGTCGATGCATCCAGGGCGATAACGGTTGGACATTCGAATATCCAACGTCGGTTAGTGGCCCTGGCTTCCCGACTACGACCCAGCCGAAGAGCCTTACCATTGCAAAATCGGATATCGTCACTGTAGAGATCGGCAGGCAAACGCAGGCTGACTCCGTCACAGATGCATCCAACAGCACTAAGCCAGTAATGCCTGCGAACGTGCTGCCTGACCGCTATCAAAGCATCGTTGATGTAATGAATGAAAAAACTCACTTCATTCGCTTCAAGGACATGGTCGTCAACGATGACTATCGGTGGTCATTCGGGAAATGGTGGAGCATGGAACTTCCAACTCAAGGGTCAGGCTGGCGCGAAACGAGTTGGGATGTGAATTACTTTCATCACCAGCCATCAGCCTGGAAGAGCGAAAAGCAGTCCAGCCTGATATTCAGGTTCGCTCCGAAAGAGGGTCGGCAATACGTTCTCGAGGGCAGATTCAGTCTGTTACTCAACAATGCGATCATGAACAGCATGGCAATATCGATCAATGGTTCACCCGTTACTCTTTCGTGGGGCGAAATGGGCAATTTCAAAGCAATGATTGATCAGGGCGTACTGCGCCACGGCCCCAACGTCATCGAGTTCAGCTCATTGACCGATGACAACTATTTCGGATTGTCCGCAATTCTGGAAGGAATCCACATCTCCAGACAACATTGAGCTGAAGCAAGTAGCGGAAACAGGCGTTCGAAAATCCTGGACGCCTGTGATGCTGCTATCTGGGAGACAGTCAGCGCTCAATCACGTGGGGCGCAGAAGCCTTGATGACTTTGCGGTAGACAGCGGCGTAGGCCTTCACCATGTTTTCAGCTGCAAAGACGCTTTCATATCGCTGCAGTGCTCGACGCCCCATCTGCAGAGCCAACGGGGTATCATGCCAAAGCCGATTCATTGCCTCAGCCAATCCGTCAGAGCTGCGCGGAGCGACCACGAGCCCGGTTTCACCGGCGATATTGATAAAGGTCGTACCCGAGCCGATTTCACAGGAAATGAGCGGTTTGCCGTACATCGCCGCCTCGAGCAGCGAAATGCCAAATGACTCCGAACGCAAGTGTGATGGAAACACAAAGGCATAACACAGCGTCAACAGCGCAGCCTTGTCCTCATCACCCAAGCCTCCCAGAAAATGCACATTGGCAAGGCCGAGCCGCGCAGCCTGCTCTTTTAGTTCGGACTCCTGATGCCCGCCCCCGAGGATCACCACTGGCAAACCGCTGATCTTTGCCGCATCCAGCAAGTAATCGAGCCCCTTGTAATATCGCAAGGCACCGACGAACAGGAAGAACTTAGAACCCACCCTGCTCCGCCAGAAATCAAGCCTGGTTTCGGGGACGACCGGATAGGTAGCCCTGTCCAACCCATAAGGAATGATTTCGACCTTGTCGCGGAACCGTGACAGCACCGGACTGCTTTGTGCGTAGTTAGGTGAAGACGCCACGATACAATCCACGCTGGAGAGAAAGCGATTCATCAGTGGCTGATACAACTTGAGCAGTGTCTTTTGCTTGACGATATCGGAGTGATAACTGAGTACCGAGGGTTTGCCATGCCGAGTCGCAAAATGGACCAGGTCCATATAAGGCCAGGGAAGTGGTAATGCACCACATCAGCCTCTTTGGCCAATTGCGAAAAATCCTTGAACGCGGACAGAGAGAATCCCGTCGAGGCAACATGCATATCCAGCCTCGAGCGATGGGTCAGGTGATTACCCACTGTTTCATTACGAGCAGCGCCCCGTTCACTGAGGTACAGCACTTCCGAGCAAAACCCGTGTTCCGCGCCGCCTTGGGCTATCTGGAAAATGACCTGCTCGATCCCGCCCATCGTTTCCGGGTAATAGGTTTTGAAGAAGTGCAGAACCTTGATCATTTGGCGTCGATAACCTTTTGGTAGACCTGCAGGGTTTCTCGAGCACAACGCTCCCAGGAAAAGCCTTGCGCGTGCTTCATTCCCTTGATGACGGCGGCATCGCGCCAACACTGATCGGTCAGCCCGCGCTCGATAAGACCGGTCAGCGCTTCTACGTCCAGCGCGGCGCACATCAGCGCAGCATCACCCGCCACCTCGGGCAGCGAGGAGCTATTGGAGCAGACCACCGGCACCCCGGAGCTCATGGCTTCCAGAACCGGTAGACCGAAACCTTCATAAAGCGACGGAAACGCGAACAGACGTGCGCCGGCAAACAGCAGGGGCAAGTCTGCGCTGGGAACGAATCCGAGATAATGCGCCCAGCCTTCACGCCTGGCGCTTTCGAGCTTCTCGTGAATCGCGTCGTTGCGCCAACCGTGATACCCGGTAAGGATCAACGGCCAACGGGTTCGCAATGCAAGGGGCAATCGACCATAGGCGGCGAGCAACGTCTCGATGTTCTTGCGTGGCTCGATCGTACCGACAAAAAGCGTGTAGCCATCGGGCTTCAAGCCATGGCGTGCAAGCACATCGCGAAGCTCATGCGGCGCGCGAGGAAAGAACTCCGGAGAGCTGGCCAGCGGCACAGTATGGATTCGTTCGATGGGCCATGAAAAATAGCTGGCCAGTTCCTGTCGCGTGAATTCCGAATCAGTGATCAAAGCATCGGCCCTGACCAGTGTGGTCTTCAGCTCTTTTTGCAGATAACGGACTAACTGCGGCGCGTGACAATGCGCCCAGGTGAAGGGCGACAGATCGTGAAACGTTGCCACGCTGCGCCCGGCAAAAGGCGGCAGATAATAATTGGGGCTGTGGTAAAGAAAATCCCCATGCCCTTTCAGGGCAGCCTTGCGCAACATCGGCATCAAAAGCCGATAAGCTTCAACTGCCAAAAAGTTCTTCTGCACCGCACGCTTCAAGCCGTAACCACTGCCCGACTCATTGGAAGCTGTGGGAAGTTCAGGCAGAAAACGTCGACCGGCAAAAAATTGCAGGTCGGTAATTTCGGGACTTTGCTGAAGTCTCAGCGCAAGTTCATAGGTATAGCGACCGATGCCAGTCAGCGGAAAGCGGATCGGCTCAACTGAAAGAACTAGCTTCATTTATTCCGCCGCAAGCATCCAGCTCAGAGTTTCTTCCAGTCTTGGCGTATCCCAGCCCTGAACCAGCTCACAAAGACGGGTATTGTCGCCGCAGAGAATTTTGACTTCGTTGGCTCGGACGAACGCCGGGTTCACTTCGACTGCAAGCTGATGCCCCGTGATAGCCGAACACATGTCGATCACTTCACGCAGGGAATGACTCTTGCCCGAACTCACATTGACCGTCTGGCCAACAGGCCGCGCCTCGATCAAACCGCGATAAGCCTTGACCACTGCACGCACATCACTGAAGTCGCGAGATACATCGAGATTGCCCAGCTCGATCTTGTCCGCACGTTGCCGGAAATGAGCGACGATCTTCGGCAGCAGAAAGCTCTCGGCCTGGCCGACACCGGTGTAATTGAAAGGACGCGTCACCACTATCGGCAAGCGGTTATGCCAAAGACTGGCCATGTATTCCATGGCCAGTTTGCTGACTGCGTAATCGTTGGCCGGCGCTGGCGGTGTGGTTTCACTGAGCAACCCCGCCGAAGCATTGCCATAGACATTGGCACTGCTTGCCAGCAGCACGCAGTCCGGCACCTTGCCACAAGCTGCGACGGCTTCCAGCAGGTGACGGGTGCCGATGAGATTGACGCGGTAGAACGTATCGGCCGCACCGTGAGCCACAAAGGCGAGTGCAGCCAGATGAATTACCACGTCGGGTTGAATAGTTGCCAGTAACTCGCGCAAGGCAGAACCGTCAGCCAGATCAACCTGATAATAGCCAGGTTCATCCGACGGTTGTGTACCCATCCCTATCACTTCATAGCCACCGGCCTTGAGCTCAGCAGCCATGTACCGCCCGGTGAAACCTTGAATACCTGTGATCAACGCGCGCTTACCGGCAATACTCATCAGAACGAAAACCCTTTCTCATTTCGACGCAGATCCGCCTCGACCATCATGCGGCACAGCTCTTCAAGCGTGGTTTTTGGCTCCCAGCCCAGCGCCGCTTTGGCTTTGGCAGGGTTGCCGATCAACAGCTCGACTTCGGTAGGGCGGTAGAATTTCGGGTTGATCGTGACCAACACCTTGCCAGTCGCCAGGTCTGTGCCCTTCTCGTCTTCAGCCGCACCGCTCCAGGCCAGATCGATCCCGACAGCCTTGAAGGCCATGGTGACGAAATCGCGCACGGTTTCGGTACGGTTGGTCGCAAGTACAAAAGTATCCGGCTCGTCTGCCTGCAGCATGCGCCACATGCCTTCGACGTACTCTTTGGCAAAGCCCCAGTCACGCTTGGCGTCCAGATTGCCGAGTTCCATCTTGTCGAGCAGGCCCAGCTTGATCTTCGCCACAGAGTCGGTGATCTTGCGGGTAACGAACTCGCGTCCGCGCAGTGGCGACTCGTGGTTGAACAAAATGCCGCTGGTGGCAAAGATGTTGTAGGACTCGCGGTAGTTGATGGTCATCCAGTGCGCGTACAGTTTGGCAACGCCGTAAGGACTGCGCGGGTAGAAAGGTGTGCTTTCGATCTGGGGGATCGCCTGCACCTTGCCGAACATCTCGGAAGTCGATGCCTGGTAGAAACGCACTTTCGGATTGACGATCCGGATCGCTTCCAGAAGGTTCACACACCCCATGCCGGTAATGTCACCGGTAGTCAGAGGCTGATCGAATGACACGCCAACGAAACTCTGGGCTGCAAGGTTGTAAACCTCAGTCGCTTCAGTGGTCTGAAGCAGACGGATGCTGGCCGACAGATCGGTCAGGTCGTACTCGACCAGATGCAGATTGGGATGCTTTTCAATACCCAGCTCCTCAATGCGCCAGAAGTTGACAGAACTGGTTCGACGGTAGGTGCCGTACACCGTATAACCCTTTTCCAGCAGCAGTTCCGCCAGATAGGCGCCGTCTTGCCCAGTAATGCCGGTAACGATAGCTTTCATGCGAATCCTCTAAACTCCATTAGAGAGCCTTTGCCAGGCTCCGTTGTGTCATGTGCGCCCATTGAGCTCTAAGTCGAAGAGCCATGAAATCTTGCAGATCATACAGAATGCGGCTCGGAACGACGATACCAAAGCTGTTCGCCAGGCGTAACAGGATCATTATGCCAGCAGCCCATAACCTTCCTCCGCGTGTCGAGGATTGCATTCTGCCCGATCCCTGCCACGCCTACACGGATATATAAATCAAGAAGTTGCTGCTACTGATCGAAATCCTCCAGCTCGTGCGACAGGCAATAAAGAAATAACTCAGAAAGAGTGACACTCCCCGCACCCAAGCCTAAAATGGCGTGTTTTTTGATCAACAATCTGGTGCTATTAATGCGCAATGGTTCAGTAAGTATCGCCGTGTCGGACATCATCGCCGCGACGAGACGGTACGCTTTAGTAGGGATGCTAGGCTGGCAGGACGTTCGCCAGCGCTATAGAAGGTCGGCACTCGGACCGTTCTGGCTGACTATCAGCATGGGCGTCATGATCGCCACCATCGGTGTGGTTTTCGGTCAGATTTTCAATTCTCCGATTCAGGAATTCCTGCCTTTTCTCGCGATCGGCATGATTCTCTGGAGCTTCATGTCCACGGTGATCACCGAAGGCTGCACCGGCTTCATTGCCGCCGAAGGCATCATCAAGCAATTACCGATCCCCCTGTTTGCCCACATCATGCGCATGATCTGGCGCAACATCCTGATTCTGGGTCACAACATCGTGATCTTTCCACTGGTACTGCTGGCCGTCGGCAAACCGCTGACCTGGTTGGCCCTGATCAGCATTCCGGGTTTTTCCTGGCACTGCTCAACTTGACCTGGATCGCCCTTCTGCTGGGCATTCTGTGTGCGCGCTACCGTGATCTGCCCCAGATTGTCGGAAGTTTGTTGCAAGTCGTGTTTTACCTCACGCCAATCATGTGGATGCCAAGCTTGCTGCCGCAACGGGCAGGTCTGTACCTGCTCGATCTGAACCCGGCCTACCATGTCATGTCGGTGGTTCGATCCCCGCTGATCGGGCAGTTGCCCACCGCTACCAACTGGTGGGTTTCCCTGGGCATGGCCGTCGTCGGCTGGGCTTTCGCGCTCGTGGTTTACGGCCGTTACAAGCGCCGCATCGCATACTGGCTCTGAGAAGAACGACTAATGTCCTTGATCGAATTCAAAAATGTCTGTGTAGATTTTCCGATCTATAACGCGAACGGACGCTCGCTGAAAAAGCGTCTGATGCAAGTGGCTACCGGCGGTCAGTTAGGTGCGGATCAACAGGGCCGAGTGATTGTCAGAGCTCTCGAAGACCTGACTTTCACGCTCCGCGACGGGGATCGGGTCGGCCTCCTTGGACACAACGGCGCCGGCAAGAGCACCCTGCTGCGCTTGCTCAGCAGCGTGTACGAACCTTCCTCCGGCACCGCCGTGATCAAGGGAGAAATCGGCTCGTTGATCGACATATCACTGGGTACGGATCCGGAAGCGACCGGCCGGGAAAACATTTTCCTGCGCGGCGGCATTCTTGGCATGACCAAGTCGGAGATCGCCGAAAAGCTCGACGAGATCATCGAATTCTCCGAGCTTGGTGATTTTGTCGACATGCCGATCCGCACTTATTCGTCAGGGATGCACTTGCGTCTGGCGTTTGCGGTTTCGACGACGATAAAACCGGAAATCCTGTTGATGGACGAATGGCTTTCGGTGGGCGATGAAGGCTTCAAGCACAAAGCCGAAATCCGCATGAACGAGCTGGTGAAATCGACCAATATCCTGGTGATTGCCAGCCACTCGCGCGAACTCGTCATGCACACCTGTAATCGAGTGCTGTGGCTGGAGCACGGGAAAATAAAAATGGATGGCGACCCGGCGACGGTCACCGCAGCTTATTTCGGAGCTTGAGGCAGATGAACAGCATTAAGCGCAACGGCGTGGATATACAGGTGGCTTTCACGCTGGCCTCCAGCCGCCTGCACGCCAAGAACCTCATTGAAACGGGGGCTGATGTCCCGGCGGAGGTTGTCGCGACCAAGCCAGGCATGAAACTGATCGTACGCCACTATACGAAACAGGCGCTTGTGCGTATTGCGCATCGCCTTGTCAGAGCGGCCCGACCGGTCACCCGTCCACTATTGTTCCGCCTGCGCAACTACTTCACCTCCACCCTCCGTCAGGAAATGCTGGAAGAGTTCACCAAGCTGCAGAAGATTCAGTACCAGCAGCACCAGCAGATCGTTCTCGAATTTCAGCGCCTGGCGAACTCGGCGAAGATCCAGGCCCGACTGTCGCAAAAATCTTTTCCGGCCAGCACTCGCTGGAAAGTCTGCAACAACAACTGGACCGTATCGAACGGAAATGTCCGGGCGTCGACCGTCAACCGGCTGTCGATTCGCCTCAGGGCGAGGCCACGGCCGCTCCTCGACAAGCCAGAGGTGAAGGTGCATGAAAAGTGAAGTGATCGTCGTCGGTGCCGGCGGGCACGCCAAGGTGTGTATCGAATTGCTGCGAGCCCAAGGCGATAGCGTCGCTTACTGCGTAGGTAATCCGGACAGTCCGGATACCTGCCTGGGGGTTCCCGTACTTAAAAATGACGAACACCTCGCGGCGCTTCGCAATGATGGCTACGAAAAGGCATTCATCGCGATCGGCTCCAATTCGGTGCGAAACAAGCTGGCCGCAAAGGCGAACCAGCTGGGGTTTGGCCTGGTCAATGCGATCAGTCCGGCAGCAGTGGTATCACCTTCAGCTAATTTGGGGAGGGGAATCGCCGTCATGGCCGGCGCCGTTATCAATGCCGAGGCGAAAATTTCGGACCTGTGCATCGTCAATACCGGCGCCACTATCGATCACGATTGCGTGATTGGCGAGGCGGTCCATATCGCTCCGCAATGCGCGCTGGCGGGCAATGTGCATGTGGGCAAGCTCAGCTTTATCGGTGTCGGCAGCAAAATCATCCCCGAGGTTCATATTGGCGAGTCGGTGATGGTAGGTGCCGGCAGCGTCGTCATTTCGAACATCGGGTCGGCAACCACAGTCGTAGGCGTGCCAGCCAAAGTTCTACATAAAATTTGAAGGAACAAGCATGAATCGTATTTCTGTTGCACAACCGAAGCTTGCCGGAAACGAACGTAAGTATGTGCTGGATTGCCTGGATACCAACTGGATTTCCTCGAACGGCAAATACATCGGCGCCTTCGAAGAAAGCTTCGCAGCATTCTGCGGCGTCAAGCACGCGATCGCGACCAACAACGGCACCACTGCACTGCACCTGGCATTGGTCGTGCTCGACCTGCAACCGGGCGATGAAGTCATCATTCCGACAGTGACCTACATTGCCACCGCCAATGCCGTGCGCTACTGCGGAGCGACGCCTGTATTGGTGGACGTTTGCGCCGATACGATGAACATCGATCCGCAGACCATCGAAAGCAAGATCACCGCGAAGACCAAAGGCATCATCCCGGTGCACCTGTACGGTCACCCTGCGCAAATGGATGTCGTCAACGAAATCGCCCGCAAACACAACCTGTGGGTGGTGGAAGACGCGGCCGAAGCCCATGGCGCCGAGGTCAAGGGCAGCAAGGTTGGCAGCCTCGGCACGTGCGCAACCTTCAGTTTTTTGGCAACAAGATCGTCACCACTGGTGAAGGCGGCATGATTACCACCAACGATGATGAGCTGGCGGCGAAACTGCGCCTGTTCCGTGGTCAGGGCATGGACCCGAAGCGTCGTTACTGGTTTCCAGTGGTCGGCTACAACTACCGCATGACCAACATTCAGGCAGCGATCGGTCTGGCGCAGATGGAAAACATTGATACTGCCCTGGCAGATCGTGATCGGCTCGCTGGCTGGTATAACGAAGCGCTGGCCGACCTGGCTGGCAAAATCGTGTTGCCGACCGAGGCCTCCTGGGCCAAACAGGTTTTCTGGATGTACAACATCTTCCTGAGCGATGGCGACGAGCACAAACGTGACGAAGTCATGCAAAAGCTTGATGCAATGGGTATCGAAACCCGCCCGGTCTTCTACCCGATGCACGTGCTGCCACCGTACAAGGAGGACAGTACCTACCCTGTTGCAGACTTGTGGTCGGGACGGGGCATCAATTTGCCGACGCATCAGGACCTGACTCAGGATGACATCATCAGAATTGCAGCCAGCCTGCGTGAGGTCCTGGCCGACTGATGAAAATCGCCCTTTGCTCCACATTCGTGCCCTTCATCAGAGGGGGCGGAAGGAATATCGTCGACTGGCTGGCCTCCACGCTGACGGCAGCCGGCCATCAGGTCGAAGTCGTCTACTTGCCCGAACTGGACGCGCCGGATCTGTTGTTTCAACAGATGATGGCGTTGCGTTGGGTCGATCTGCAGAGCGCTGACCGGGTGATATGTTTCCGGCCACAGTCGCACCTGATTCCCCATCCGCACAAGATCCTCTGGTTCATCCATCACATTCGTGCGTTCTACGATATGTGGGACAGCCCGTACCGCGATTTCCCGGACAATGCCAAGCATCGCGCAATTCGCGATGCGCTGGTGGATGCCGATACCCGAGCCCTGGGCGAAGCAAAGGCGATCTTCACCAATTCGAAGGTCGTATCCAAGCGACTCAAGACCTACAACGACTTCGATAGCGAGGTGCTTTACCCTCCGGTCTTCGAATCGGAGCGTTTTTTTGCGCTGGCTACAACGATGAAATCGCTTACATCTGCCGCCTCGAACATCACAAGCGCCAACACCTGCTCATCGACGCACTGAACTATACGACGACGCCGGTCCGCCTGCGGTTGCTGGGAACGGGCGCGGGTCCAGACTACGGCATCGCCCTGCGCGAAAAAATCGAAGAGTACGGCCTTTCGGACCGAGTGACCCTGGATGATCGCTGGATCACTGAAGAAGAAAAGGTCGCGCAGCTGTCAGTTTGCCTGGCTGCCGCCTACCTTCCGGTTGATGAAGACTCCTACGGCTACCCCAGCCTCGAAGCCAGTCACGCGGAAAAACCGATCCTAACCACTACCGACTCGGGTGGCGTTCTGGAATTGGTTCAGGATGGCTATAACGGCTATATCGCCGAGCCGACTCCAGAGTCTCTGGCCGCTGCGATGGACAAACTCTACCGGGATCGAAGTCTGACCGAAGCCATGGGCAAGAATGCCCGGCAGCGCCTGGTTGACTTGAAAATTTCCTGGTCACATGTGCTGGAGCGTCTGTTGGCATGAAAGTCCTGATTGTGAACAACATGGCTCCGTTCATCTGGGGCGGCGCCGAAGAACTGGCGGTCAATCTGCAAAGAAACCTGCTCATGGCCGGTCACGACGCCGAAGTCATGCGCATCCCGGCTCAGTGGGAACCGGCATCGCGCATCCCCTCCCAGATGCTGCTGACCCGCACGCTGGAAATTTTCAATACCGATCACGTCATCGCCTTGAAATTCCCGGCGTACCTGGTTCGCCACCACCGCAAATCACTGTGGCTGCTGCACCAGTATCGTCAGGCCTACGACCTTTACGACGTCGGCCAGACCAACCTGCCGGCAGACAAGAGCGGCAGCGACATTCGCAACGCCATTATCAACGCGGACAACGAAACTTTCGCGGAGAGCCGCAGCATCTACACCAACTCCGAAGTGACCAGACAGCGGTTGTTCAAATACAACGGCTTCGACTCGCAGGTGTTGTTGCCGCCCGTAAACGATCCTGAAGCATTCACCGGCGGTGAATATGACGATTACATATTTGCCGGCGGACGCGTCAACGGCATGAAGCGTCAGCACTTGCTGCTGCGAGCACTTGCCAAAGCCGACAAACGGGTCAAGCTGGTCATTGCCGGGCCTCCCGAGTCGCACGCCGACACGCTGCAATTGCATTCGATCATCAATGAGTTCGGCCTGCATGACCGCGTCAAACTTGACCTTGGATTCCTGCCTCGCTCCACCTACGTCAATTATGTCAATCGTGCACTCGCGGTTGCTTACATTCCGTTCGATGAAGACTCCCTGGGTTACGTCGCGATGGAAGCCGCCACTGCGCGCAAAGCACTGATCACGACGACGGACAGCGGTGGCATCCTGGGCCTGGTCAATCCGCAGGAGTCCGGATGGCGGGCAGAACCCACTGCAGAAAGTCTGGCAGAAGCGATGAATGCGGCATTTGAAAGCAAAACCCGAACCATCGAGTACGGCGAAGGCGCGGAGGCGCTGTGGAACACCCTGGGCATCAACTGGCCCGAGACCATAGAGGCGCTACTTAAATGAAACTGGTCATTTTTACCCCCGGCGTCAAATCCTCCGCCATCGGAAGGATGACTCGTCTCGTGGTTCGCGCCCTGCTCAGTCAGCAGCACCACATTGTGCTGGTGCGCACTGAAAGCTCGCATGTTCTCGACAAAGAGGCTCATGACTTCGGTTGCACCGTCATTGCCTGGACGGATGAAGAGCGGGTTGGCACCGAAGTGGCGGACGCTGACTGCCTCGTCTACCAGATTGGCGACAACTACGAGTTTCACGAAGGTGGCGTGGCCTGGCTTCACAAAGCCCCGGGCATCGTCTGCCTGCATGACTTCTTCCTCGGCCATCTTTTCTGGGGTTGGGCGCAGCAACGGCGCGATGAGGCCCATCACATCCTGACGCAGTGGTACGGACGCAGAATCGCCAGCGACTACTTCAACGTCAGCGACAGTACGACCTTCATCAACTCGACGCGAGAAACCGCACCGCTGACCGAATGGATCAGTTCGATGGCCACCGGCGTGATTACCCATAGCAACTGGGGCTGCAAGCGGGTAATGGCCGCGTGCGCGGGTCCGGTTTTTGTGACGCCGCTGGCCTACGACGCTCCCGGGGCTGTCGCCGGGCAACCGGTACAAAATGACAATCGCAAGTTGCGGTTGTTGACCATCGGCCACGTCAACCCCAACAAACGGGTGGAAAGTTGCATCAAGGCCATTGCCAGCAACGCCTCACTTCGAAAGAACGTGAGTTACCGTCTGGTGGGCGCGATTCTTCCGGATGTCGAACGGAAATTGTCCGAAATGGCCGCCAAAGCCGGGGTCGAGCTGATTATTTCCAACGAAGTCGATGACGCCGCGTTGTCAGAGGCCATTCGCGAAGCTGACGTTATCAGTTGCCTGCGCTGGCCCAGCCTCGAAGCGGCTTCGGCCTCTGCGATTGAAGCGATGCTGTACGGTAAAGCCACCATCGTTACCGACACCGGCTTTTACAGCGAACTGCCCGATCAGTACGTATTGAAGGTATCGCCTGAAAGGGAAATAGAAGATCTGAAGAAGATCCTTCTATCACTGCGCAGCAGCCCCTCCGCGGCGATCGATATCGGCAAGCAGGCGCAAACGTGGGCACAGGAGACATTCACGGCCGAGAACTACGCCCACAAACTTGTGCAGGCGGTGCCTGTCGCGCTTCGGGCGAAGGTCATCATTTCAGCGGTCGACCATTTTGCGACCATCATCGAGAAATGGTCAGCAAGCCCCGAATTGCTCGGTACGCCCGAGATTCTCAAGTCGCTGAATCTGTTCAACACCAATACGATTGCCTGAATACCAGCATGCGGTGGATCGACCCTGATCCACCGCATGCTGTAATCGTTACTTCAGGCTATCGAAAACAAACTGCGCCGTCTCTTTCCAGGCAACGGGTTTGTAATCACGTTTGATCGCCGCTTCCTTGGCCGCCAGCGCCAGCGGATCGAACGCATACTTGTGCAGTTCAGCCACCCAAGCCGACACATCCCATGGCTCCAGGTAATCCAGCAGCTGCCCGCCTACTTCCGGAATCGAAGCCGCATTGGAGGCCAGGCAGTACTTGCCGGCAGCCAGACTTTCGGCAACAGGCAGTCCCCACCCTTCATACAATGACGGGAACGCAGTCATCATGCAGTTGCGGTACAAGTGCATGAGGTCTGAGTCCGACACGTTATTGAGAATGCGTATGTAATCCTGAGTTCTCGGATCAAGCGAGATGTCCGATAACAAGTCACCAACGCCCCAACCCGGCATTCCGACAAAGACCAGTTTAGGCAGATCCTGAACACCGCTATCGATCAGGCGGGTATAGGCGCGGTAAAGCACTTCATGGTTCTTGCGGCGCTCAATCGTGGAAACGAACAGGACGAAACGCTCTTTCAACAATGTTTCGACGTCAGGGCTGACGGCGTCGCTCAACTCGTGAGATAGCTGGCAGCCCAACTTGACCACCGCCGTTTCAGGAACCGGCGCACCCAATTCATCGAGCAACGCGATCAGATCCTTGCGCGTGCATTCGGAAATGCACAGGATCTTGTCCGCGCACCAAGCGACGTCAGCAAAGTAATTGGCAAACTTGGCCGCAACATCACCCACACACAAATGTGGCAGCCTCACCGGAATCACGTCGTAGCAGAAGAGAATGACGCGCAAACCGACCTGCTTCTTCAACTCATAGAGATGCACAAGGTCTTTATTGTCCCAGTCCAGCCCCACCGATATGTAGCTGTCACCTTTGGCAAAGGGATGGCCGCCACTGTGCACTTTGCGTGACGCAGGATTGAATACATGGCTGCGCTGGGCCGGTTTGAAAAAAGCCCGTGCGGCCGAAATCAAATGGCGGACGCCGATCACCGCTTCCACGATGGAGGTACGGCGCAGCTGGAAAAACTGATAGATACGCCCGCTCAACTTGGGAGGCAGGCGGTTCAGTACCTTGGTCGCCTTTTCTTTCAGGCGCGCCTCTATCGAACGTTTATTGGTAGTGCCGGCAATTGCCCGGCCTGGCGCTGCCGCGTGAACCCCGGAAATTCTCTTCAGGGTTTTTGCCACGTCGGTCGCATCGATCGCGCTGTATCCGGTGGCATGACTGAAGAAGCAGAACTTCACCTCTTCCCCCGCCGCGATCAGTTCGAGCGCATGGGCCGCAGCCTCGGCCTCGGTACGAATAATGCCTACGGCTGGCCGACGCCAGCCAAGAATGGTTGTTACATCAAACCAGGTGGTCATGCTTGCGCCTTCTGAACGATAACGTCTGCCGCTGTACGCGGAATTGATTCCAGACTCCGAGCCCACGTCAATGGCTCACGCGATGCTCTGTCCGGGCCGTCACCACTGATCATCGCAGGCCCGGTGAGACGCGCGCGGATTGCCGCATGAAACTCGTGGGGCGTACGCGCGACACTGATCTCGGGAAGCAGAAGATGCTGTTCGAAACCACGAAATGCCGCTTCGGTGCCGATGACGTACTTGCCAGAGTAAATGGCTTCTGCGGTTTTGATATTCGAGCCGCCACCGTGAGGGATCGGTAACAGAAATGCGTGCGCAAGTGTCTTGACGGCGTCCAGATCTTCGTCCGGCAGCATGTACAGCAGTTGCAGGCGCGACAGGTTCAGTTGTCCCCAGCGACTGTCGCGAAGTGTGGTTTCGAGGTGCTCACATACACTGCCGACCACCACCAGTTTGCTGTCCGGAGGAATGCACGCCAGAGAACTGCCGAGGCATTCATTGAAACCCTTGAAATTGGGCGGATGGGCACTGGCAACATAGAGAATCCAGGGCGACTGCGGCAGCCGCTCTTTCCAACTGGCGAGCAACTCCGCCCTGGCCGACCATGGCGCGATACCGTTGGACGCCAGCAGCGGTCTTTTCGCGCCCCAGACCTTGAGAATATCGAAATCGGCCTGGGTTACCGCCACGGCAATATCTGCTTCCAGCGTTGCCTTGCGCTCGAGCGTCTCGATGTCGGCGATCACCGATTCGGCGCCCTTGATGCCATAGCTGTCGAGAATCTCCTGCTTCAGCGGAGCTTCGATGTTCTGCGAGCCGTAGATGAGGCACGCATTGGCGTATTGCGGCATCTGGCGGATCTTCAGCACCAGCGGCCATAGCCATGGCTGCTCGACATGAATGACGTCGATCACTGGCGGCAGTTTCTTGAGAATGTCAGCGAAACCGCCCTGCTCCGACGCTGCGAATTTCCCGGACAGCAAATCGTTGATCAGTGGCACATACGTGCCCTTGTATTTCCTGAAGTCGCTGCCAGCCGGAAAGCTGACATCGTTGGCACCCAGGGTAGATGGCGGATAACCTTCCGGCTCATATACAGCCAGATGAGTTACATCCCAACCATTTTCGCGAAAGGTCTTGGCGATGTTGGCGACCCGGACCTGTCCGCCGTGACGGGGACTGGCAATCGGGTACGTGCTTAGCAATAAAACCGTTTTCAAAATGGCAACCTATAGAAATGATATTTCGCAACCCGCGCCCGCATCGCTGTGCTTCGCTCACCCAAGCACGGGCGCCGCTGAATACCAGACGGGCGAAGCTTCAAGCACCCTTGATCAACAACTCGATCTCTTTCAGACGCGCCCACATCAATGCCTGATCGCCACGGGTTTCGACGTTCAGGCGCAACAGCGGCTCGGTGTTGGAGCCGCGCAGGTTGAAGCGCCAGTCGGCAGATGACACGCTGATGCCGTCAGTCCTGTCGAGCGCGGGATTGAGCGGCAGGAAATGCTCCAGGACTTTGTGCAGCATCGCCGGCACATCTTCAACGCGATAGTTGATCTCGCCGGTGCATGGATAAGCGTCAATACGCTCGTCGACCAGTTGCGCCAGGCTCTTGCCAGTGCTGGACATCAGGGCCGTGACCAACAACCACGGGATCATCCCGCTGTCACAATAGGCGAAATCACGGAAATAGTGGTGGGCGCTCATTTCGCCGCCATAAATGGCGTCCTCGATACGCATGCGCTCTTTGATAAAGGCATGCCCCGTCTTGCACAACACCGGCACGCCGCCCGCTTGCTCGACCTGCTCGATGGTGTTCCAGGTCAGTCGCGGGTCATGAATGATCTTGCTGCCCGGGTGTTGCTTGAGCAACATTTCCGCCAACAGCCCGACCAGGTAATAACCTTCGATAAACCGGCCGGTTTCGTCGAAAAAGAAACACCGGTCAAAATCCCCATCCCACGCCAGCCCGACATCGCAGCCATTTTCAAGCAATGCCTGGCGCGTCAGCTCGCGATTTTCCGGCAACAGAGGGTTGGGCACGCCATTGGGGAAGTGACCGTCCGGCTCGGCATTGATCAGCGTCCATTCGAATGGCAACTTGCCCATCAACTCCTGCAGGACCGGCCCGGCAGCACCGTTGCCAGGGTCTGCAAGGATCTTCAGCGGCTTGAGGTTCGCCACGTTGATGTAAGTCAGCAAGTGGTCGATGTAACGGCTTTTATCGAACGCCTCACGCACATTACCTACGGCTTCCGCCAACGCGCCAAGGTCACCACTCTCTACCCGATCACGGATGGCGTTCAGCCCGGTGTCACCGCTGATGGGACGTGATTGCGACTTGACGAGTTTCATCCCGTTATAGCCTTTGGGATTGTGACTCGCCGTGATCATTACGCCACCATCGGCATTGAAGGCACTGGTGGCGAAATAGACTTCTTCAGTTCCGCACAGGCCGATGTCGATGACATCGGCACCTGCCTCTCTCAGTCCACGGGCCATCGCCTCGGCCAGCATCGGACTTTCCAGTCGCATATCGCGCCCCAGCACGATGCTTTTGGCTTGCAACTCAACGACCATGGCCCGGCCGATCCGGTAAGCGACATCCTCATTCAGATCGACCGGTACTTCACCACGGATGTCATAAGCCTTAAAGCAGCGGGTCTTGATAGGGGTATGCATTTCGATCTCTTGCCTGGGAATCCGAGACAGCCGCCGGAAAATGCCGCAGCTGTGAATCATCGATAGGGAGTGAAGTCGCGCAATGTCACATGCAAATAAGCCCGACCGGTAAAAAATCGCCGGTCAGGCCTATGGCTGCCACCGCGCTGTTATTTGTCGACGCGGCCGTAATTGTCTTCAAAGCGGACGATATCGTCTTCACCCAGATAATCGCCGCTTTGCACCTCGATCAGCACCAGGTCAATGACGCCCGGGTTCATCAGGCGATGCTGGTGACCGGCACGGATGAACGTCGACTCGTTGGTGTTGAGCATCAGTTCCTGCTGGTCGTTGACCACGACCGCCATCCCGCTGACGACGATCCAGTGTTCACTGCGGTGATGATGCATCTGCAGCGACAGCGACGCTTTGGGCTTTACTACAATTCGCTTGATCTTGAAGCGTTCGCCATTTTCCAGGGTGGTATAGGTACCCCATGGACGGTGGACCGTACGGTGCAGCAAATGCACGGTGTGGCTGCACGCCTTGAGCTGATTGACGATGTGTTTCACGTCTTGAGCGTGATCTTTATGAGCAATCATCACCGCATCAGGCGTGTCGATGACCAACAGGTCTTCCACACCGACCAGCGCAGTCAGACGCCCCTCGCTGTTCACATAATTATTGCGCGAGCCATGGGACAACACTTCGCCTTCAAAGCGGTTGCCGTTTTCATCCGGCGCAGTCAGTTCGCTCACCGCGTTCCATGAACCGATGTCACTCCAGCCAATGTCGCACGGTATGGTCGCGACTTTCTGGGAACGCTCCATCAATGCATAGTCGATGGAGATATCCGGCACCTGCGCAAAGCTTTCGCTGTCCAGCGCCAGGCAACGATATTTGTTGGAGGACGATAGGCGAGACACCTCGATGGTCTTTGCAACCGCCTCGACAACGTCGGGGGCGTGCAGCCGAAGCTCTTCCAGAACGGTGCCTACACGGAAACAGAACATGCCCGAGTTCCAGAAATAGTTGCCAGCACTGACGTAGTTCTGTGCAGTCTCCAGATCAGGTTTCTCGACAAACCGGGCGACCTTCAACCCGCCCTTGAGCGGTGCCTCTTTCTGCGCTTCGATATAACCGAAACCGGTTTCCGGATAGGTCGGCTGAATGCCAAACGTAACCAGCCAGCCTTCACTGGCCAGCGCCACAGCATCGGACACCGCCGCGGCAAAGGCTTTTTCGTCCTGGATCAAATGATCGGCGGCGAGCACCAGCATATGTGCATCGGGACCATGGGTGGCTTCCAGTTGCAAGGCCGCTGCGGCCACTGCCGCCGCCGTGTTTCGCCCAAAGGGCTCGAGAATGAAGCCTTGCGCGTGCCTGGCCGTGTTGACGACGCCGTATTCATCTTCAGTTTTGAACAGCAACTCGCGATTGGTCACGGTGAGGACTTCCACCACACCGTCCAGCCGTGAGGCGCGCAAGAACGTCTTCTGGATCAGATTCTGACCATCCGGCAACTCCATGAAGGGTTTTGGATGGGCTTCACGGGATACAGGCCACAACCGGCTGCCCACTCCGCCAGACAAAATTACGGGAATCAGTTCCATGCTCAAAGTCCTTAACCCTCTCTCCTGCAAATGATATCCAGGAAAGCAGTCTCAATAATGATTGCAGTCGAACTGCACCGAACCCAGTGCAGAATCCTTGCCCCGCCTCTCGGCCTCAAGACGACAGGGCTGATGACACATACGCCCTCGCGAGCGCCGAATACGTTGCGTGATTGTCTGCCATTCTACAGCGCCAGCCCCCTTGATGATTCGACAGAATGCAACGAACGGTGGTCGGCAAGCAGCGCCCGTCAACGCGCGGGTTGATCCAGCAACTTTTGCAGATACTGCCCGTATCCGGTTTTCTTCAGGCGCTGCGCCTGAGCTTCGACCTGCTCATCGGTAATCCAGCCGTTGTGGTAGGCGATTTCCTCCAGGCACGCTACTTTGAGCCCCTGACGATGCTCGATGGTGTGGACGAAATGCCCGGCTTCCAGCAGCGAGTCATGTGTACCGGTATCCAGCCAGGCAAAGCCGCGCCCCAACATTTCGACGTTCAGGGTTTTCTGTTCCAGATACGCACGATTGATGTCGGTAATTTCCAGCTCGCCTCGTTCCGACGGCTTGATGTTCTTGGCGATTTCGACGACCTGGTTATCGTAGAAGTACAACCCGGTCACGGCGTAGTTGGATTTCGGCTTCAGTGGCTTTTCTTCGATGCTCAGCGCGCAGCCATTGGCATCGAATTCCACCACCCCGAAACGCTCCGGGTCGGACACGTGATAGCCGAACACTGTCGCGCCTGAGGCCTGAGCGTTGGCAGAGCGCAGGTTTTCGGTGAAGTACTGACCGTAAAAGATATTGTCGCCGAGAATCAGGCAGCAAGGGTCGCTACCGATAAACGATTCGCCGATGATGAACGCCTGCGCAAGGCCGTCCGGGCTCGGCTGTTCGGCATAACTCAACTCGATGCCATACAGACTGCCGTCGCCCAGCAACTTGCGGAAATTGGGCAAGTCTTCAGGGGTCGAAATGATCAGGATTTCTCGTATGCCCGCGAGCATGAGCACAGACAACGGATAGAAAATCATCGGTTTGTCGTAGATAGGCAACAGCTGCTTGGACACCCCCAGCGTGACCGGATGCAAACGTGTCCCGGAGCCACCAGCGAGAATGATGCCTTTACGATTGGTCTTGATCATTTATTCAGAATTTCCCTGAGCATTCGGGTTACACCACTTTGCCAATCCGGCAAGTGTAGAGAAAAAGTAGCGCGCAGCTTTTGAGTATCCAGACGCGAGTTCAGCGGTCGATGTGCGGGCGTCGGATAGGCAGCGCTTTCGACTGGCTCGATAGCCTTCACGGCGAGTAATTCACCATTGGCTTGAGCGAAGGCGATCACTTGGTTTGCGTAGCCATGCCAGGACACTTCACCAGCGGCTGCCAAGTGGTACAACCCCGCCAGTTCGGGCCGTTGCAGGGCCTGGCGAAGCGCCTGAGCCGTTACGTCGGCAATCAGATCTGCACCGGTAGGCGCACCAATCTGATCCGCGACCACGCTCAACGTTTCGCGATCCTTGGCCAACCGCAGCATCGTCTTCGCGAAGTTGTTACCGCGAGCACCATAAACCCAACTGGTACGGAAGATCAGGTGCTTGCAACCCGATGCAGTGATTGCCTGCTCGCCGGCGAGTTTGCTGAATCCATAATGGTTCACCGGCGCAACGGCATCCGTTTCCCGCCACGCGGCAGTGCCCTGGCCATTGAAAACGTAATCGGTTGAATAATGAACCAGCCAGGCATCCGAGGCGACGGCTTCTTCAGCCATAACACCCGCTGCAATGCCGTTTACACGGTCAGCCAAGTCGGTTTCCGATTCGGCTTTATCAACCGCAGTGTAAGCAGCAGCGTTAACGATAACGTCGGGCTGCACCTGCCGAATCGTCGTGCGAAGAGCCTCGGGATTCGACAGATCGCCATTCAATCCACCGGCCTGATGGCGATCAAGCGCAATCAACTCCCCAAGCGGAGCCAGAGAGCGTTGCAGCTCCCAGCCCACCTGACCGTTCTTGCCCAGCAGCAGGATTTTCATGCGTTGTTCGAGCGATCCGTGTAGTTCTGATCGATCCACTGCTGATAGCTGCCGCTCTTCACGTGCTCAACCCAATCAGCGTTGCTCAAGTACCACTCGACAGTCTTGCGAATTCCGGTCTCGAAGGTCTCTTCAGGCGCCCAACCCAATTCCCGCTGGATCTTGCTGGCATCGATGGCATAGCGCTGATCATGCCCAGGTCGGTCCTGCACATAGGTAATCAGGCTGGCATGGGGACGATGGGCCGAATCAGGCCGCAATTCATCGAGCAACGAACACAGGGTATGCACCACTTCGATGTTCTGTTTTTCGTTGTGTCCGCCAATGTTGTAGGTCTCACCGATGACGCCTTCGGTGACGACTTTGTACAACGCACGAGCATGATCTTCGACATACAACCAATCGCGAACCTGATCGCCTTTGCCGTACACCGGCAGCGGCTTGCCTTCAAGTGCGTTGAGAATGATCAGCGGGATCAGCTTCTCAGGGAAGTGACATGGGCCATAGTTGTTCGAACAGTTGGTAACCAGCGTAGGCAAGCCATAAGTGCGTGCCCAGGCCCGAACCAGATGATCGGAGCTGGCCTTGCTCGCCGAGTAGGGTGAGCTTGGCTGATAAGGCGTGGTTTCGGTGAAGAGGTCTTCCGGACCTTCGAGATCTCCGTAAACCTCGTCGGTCGAAATGTGATGGAAGCGGAAATTCGCTTTGCGTGCATCATCCAACGCAGCCCAGTAATGGCGCGCGGCTTCGAGCAGCGTGTAAGTACCGATGATATTGGTCTGGATGAAGTCGGAAGGTCCCGATATAGAGCGATCAACGTGGGATTCTGCGGCCAGATGCATGATTGCATCCGGTTGATGTTCACGCAGAACGCGGTCGATCTGGTCACGATCACAGATATCGACCCGCTCGAACGCATAACGGGAATTCTGACTGACTTCCGCCAATGACTCCAGATTGCCGGCGTACGTGAGTTTATCGACGTTAACGACTGCATCGGAAGTCTTGGAGATGATATGACGGATGACTGCCGAGCCAATGAAGCCGGCACCGCCGGTAACTAGAATTTTCACGCGAAGCGATACCCTTGAGCTGCGGACAGCGCTGCCAGCGAGCGCGGTCTAATCCATGAATGCAGAAGCCACTATCAGTCGGCATCCGTCAGAGTCAGTCTGAATCGACATGCAGAAGGCACGATCGAACAAGGGACGCATTTTACAGCTTAATGATGGTTTTACTAATGGATAAAGGCACGCCGAGACGCAATTTCGACAGATGCCGTGCGCCTGCCGCTTTCAGACCATTGGCTTGCGCGCGGCTCTGGATGAACGCCCCAGAAACCAGCCCAATACCGGGCCAATCAGCATGCCAATCAGCAGCGCCAACACTGCAACCACCGAGACTGGCAACTGCGGGCCGGAAAAACCCAGAAACAAAAGCGCAACCGATTGTTGGTTCTCCAGCACAAATGCCAGAACAATCAGAACCATCAGCAGAAGAAAAACGCCAAGCAGTATGCGTTTCAGGTTACGCATTCACGCCCCCTTGAATTTGAATAGCGAAGATCAAGCGCCCTCCTCCTCTTCCTCATTTACCCGATCACGCAATTCTTTACCCGGCTTGAAATGCGGAACGAATTTACCGTCCAGACTGACGGACTGGCCGGTCTTGGGATTGCGACCTACACGAGGCGCGCGATAGTGCAGGGAGAAGCTGCCGAAACCACGGATCTCAATACGATCACCGGTGGCGAGGCACTGAGACATTTGTTCAAGCATGGTCTTGATGGCCAGCTCCACATCCTTGGATGAGAGTAGCCCTTGATGGGTGACAATTCGTTCGATCAACTCCGACTTCGTCATATTTTTCCCTTCTTTTTCAAGCAGCTAGATCAGCGCTTGAAAGGTTTTAGCATGCCCGGAAGATTTTGAACAGCCCAGGGATTGACATATCTTTCCCGGGGTCAAAATGCCCATTTTCAGGGCATCCCATTGGCGAGTCGGATCGCTGCGCACCTAACGACACATCACCAGCATGGTCCGGGTTACGAAGCCTGCCGGATTGAAGCCGAACGGATATTGGTCGTCATCTTCGGCATCATCAGACCGGGTTATGACCTTGTAGCCCTTGCCCTTGCACTCCTTCGCTGCGCGCTTCTGGCACTTTTCCCAACCGGAGCCTAGCCCCGAGCAGTCGACCTCGATACCACTGACGCCGCGCACCGCATGGGTTTTCGCGCTGGTGGTGCACCCTGCCAGCGCCAGGACCATTGCAGCAACAAGTAACTTGTTCATCCACTTCCTTATGCCAGGCAAGCCTGACGACTAACGCTCAAGACCAAGCTTAGTCGCGAATAGGCGATTGATCCGATTAAAGAAACAGACCCGCAGGCGTCGGCATTGGTTTCATGCACGGACGTACAAAGACCAAATCGCAGACACAAAAAAGGGCGACCGAAGTCGCCCTTTTTAATGATCAAGCAGAACTCAGTTCTGTTTGGCCATTGCTTGACGCAGCAGTGCCGCCATAGTGGTATCAGCTGCTTCGCCTTCCGGAGCTGCTTTCAGGCTCTGGATGGCTTCTTTCTCTTCAGCATCGTCTTTCGACTTGATCGAGAGCTGGATTACGCGGCTCTTGCGATCAACACTGATGATCTTGGCTTCAACTTCCTGGCCTTCTTTCAGAACGTTGCGCGCGTCTTCAACGCGGTCACGGCTGATTTCGGAGGCTTTCAGGGTAGCTTCGATGTCGTCGGCCAGAACGATGATGGCGCCTTTGGCGTCAACTTCTTTCACGGTACCGGTCACGATAGCGCCCTTGTCGTTAACCGAGACGTACTCGGAGAACGGATCGCTTTCCAGCTGCTTGATGCCCAGGGAGATGCGCTCGCGCTCTGGGTCAACCGACAGGATGACAGTGTCCAGCTCGTCGCCCTTCTTGAAACGACGTACGGCTTCTTCGCCCACTTCGTTCCAGGAGATGTCGGACAGGTGAACCAGACCGTCGATGCCGCCGTCCAGACCAATGAAGATACCGAAATCGGTGATCGACTTGATGGTGCCGGAGATCTTGTCGCCCTTGTTGAACTGGCCAGAGAAGTCTTCCCATGGGTTCGACTTGCACTGCTTGATGCCCAGGGAGATACGACGACGCTCTTCGTCGATGTCCAGAACCATGACTTCCACTTCGTCGCCGACTTGTACGACTTTCGAAGGGTGGATGTTCTTGTTGGTCCAGTCCATTTCCGAAACGTGTACCAGACCTTCAACGCCTTCTTCCAGCTCAGCGAAGCAGCCGTAGTCGGTCAGGTTGGTTACACGAGCGGTAACGCGAGTGCCTTCTGGGTAACGGGCTTTGATAGCAACCCATGGATCTTCGCCCAGTTGCTTCAGGCCCAGGGAAACACGGTTGCGTTCGCGATCGTATTTCAGAACCTTGACGTCGATTTCGTCACCAACGTTGACGATCTCGGAAGGATGCTTGATGCGCTTCCAGGCCATGTCGGTGATGTGCAGCAGGCCGTCCACGCCACCCAGATCGACGAATGCGCCGTAATCGGTGAGGTTTTTGACGATACCTTTGACTTGCTGGCCTTCCTGCAGGGATTCCAGCAGAGCTTCACGCTCGGCGGAGTTCTCGGCTTCGAGGACGCTGCGACGGGAAACGACAACGTTGTTGCGCTTCTGGTCCAGCTTGATGACCTTGAATTCCAGCTCTTTGCCTTCCAGGTGCGTGGTGTCGCGCACTGGACGGACGTCAACCAGGGAACCTGGCAGGAACGCACGGATGCCGTTAACGTCGACAGTGAAGCCGCCTTTAACCTTACCGTTGATAACGCCCTTGACCACTTCCTCGGCTGCGAAGGCTGCTTCCAGAACGATCCAGCATTCAGCGCGCTTGGCTTTTTCACGGGACAGCTTGGTCTCGCCAAAGCCGTCTTCAACCGAATCCAGAGCAACGTGAACTTCATCACCAACGTTGATGTTCAGTTCGCCAGCATCGTTGTAGAACTGCTCAAGCGGGATGAGTGCTTCAGACTTCAGACCAGCGTGAACGGTTACCCAGCGAGCCTGGTAATCGATATCAACGATAACACCGGTGATGATGGAGCCTGCCTGAAGGTTCAGGGTTTTCAGGCTTTCTTCAAAGAGTTCCGCAAAGCTTTCGCTCATTTTAATTCCTGTAGATGAGGGCGAAGTAAACGCCCATCTCCACACCCCAGACGGTGTGGGTTAGTTTCATTTAAAAGAAGCACCGCAGGACTATGACTGGTCCCCTGCGACCTTCTTGGTCACCCGGCGATATCGCGAATGGCGATCTCGCTCATGATGCGTTCAAGCACCTGATCGATGGAAAGCTCCGTTGAATCCAGCTGAATCGCGTCGGCCGCCGGCTTGAGCGGGGCTACTGCGCGCTGGGTGTCACGCTCATCGCGTGCACGGATCTCATCTAGCAGACTCGACAGACTAACACCCTCGACTTTGCCCTTCAACTGCAAATATCGACGGCGCGCCCGCTCCTCGGCACTGGCGGTGAGGAAAATCTTCAGCGGTGCATCCGGAAACACCACCGTACCCATGTCGCGACCGTCGGCCACCAGGCCCGGCGCTTCCTGGAAAGCACGCTGGCGCTGCAGCAGCGCCTCGCGCACGGCGGGCAGCGCAGCCACTTGCGAGGCGCCGGAACCGACGCTCTCGGTACGGATGACATCGCTGACTTCATCGCCTTCCAGAATGATCCGCTGCAGCTGACCTTCGGTCGCGGCGATGAATTGCACATCCAGATGAGCGGCCAATGTCTTCAGCAGCTCTTCATTGGTCAGGTCGACGCCATGGTTGTGCGCTGCAAACGCCAGCAATCGATAAAGCGCACCGGAATCCAGCAGGTTCCAGCCCAGACGCTTGGCCAGAATCCCGGCGACCGTGCCTTTGCCGGAGCCGCTTGGCCCATCGATGGTGATGACCGGTGCAATGTTTTTCACGACTGAGCCTCTTGTGCCACACGAATGCCGACTTGCCCGCACAGCGCGAGGAAATTGGGGAACGAGGTCGCGACGTTGGCGCAATCGTGGATGCGGATCGGTGCGGTAGCGCGCAACGAAGCGACGCTGAAGGCCATGGCAATACGGTGGTCGCCGTGACCGTGCACTTCACCGCCGCCGATCTGGCCGCCGTCGATGATGATACCGTCCGGGGTCGGCTCGCACTTGACGCCCAGCGCCAGCAAGCCGTCCGCCATGACCTGAATCCGATCGGATTCCTTCACCCGCAGCTCTTCTGCGCCGGTGAGCACGGTACGCCCTTCGGCGCACGCGGCAGCAACGAACAGGACCGGGAATTCGTCGATGGCCAGTGGGACCAGCTCTTCCGGAATCTCGATACCCTTGAGTCTAGCTGCCCGCACGCGCAAGTCAGCCACTGGCTCGCCACCGACTTCGCGCTGGTTTTCCAGCGTGATATCGGCGCCCATCAGCCGCAGGATATCGATCACGCCAGTACGGGTCGGGTTGATACCGACGTGCTCGAGCACCAGTTCGGAACCCTCGGCGATCGAGGCCGCAACGAGGAAGAACGCCGATGACGAGATATCGCCCGGCACTTCGATGTGAGTTGCAGTGAGCTTGCCGCCGGATTCGACCGAAGCCGTGGCACCGTCGACGCTGACCGGGTAGCCGAAGCCACGCAGCATGCGCTCGGTGTGGTCGCGCGTCGGTGCCGGCTCGGTGACGGTGGTCTTGCCTTCGGCATACAGACCGGCAAGCAGCAGGCAGGATTTCACCTGCGCGCTGGCCATCGGCATGGTGTAAGTCAGGCCCTTGAGCTTGTGCCCGCCACGAATGGTCATTGGTGGACGACCTTCAGCAGCAGTTTCGATCACGGCGCCCATTTCCCGCAGCGGATTGGCCACACGATTCATTGGACGCTTGGACAGCGAAGCGTCGCCGGTCAGGGTGCTGTCGAAGCTCTGCGCCGCCAGCAGGCCGGAGAGCAGACGCATCGAGGTGCCGGAGTTGCCCAGATAGATCGGGCCCGGCGCCGGTTTCAGGCCGTGCAGGCCGACACCGTGGATCGTCACGCGGCCGTGATGCGGGCCCTCGATGACCACACCCATGTCGCGAAACGCCTGCAAGGTCGCCAGGGCGTCTTCGCCCTCAAGGAAGCCTTCGACTTCGGTGACGCCTTCGGCCAGCGAGCCGAGCATGATCGAACGGTGGGAAATCGATTTGTCACCCGGTACGCGAATCCGACCGGACAGGCGGCCACCAGGTTGAGCCAGGAAGATCAGATCGTTGGAATTCATAGCGTCCACATAGGCCCTGCGGGCCAGGATTTTACTGAAATGCTCGCGGGCAACCCGGGCGCGCGTGAAAACGCCCAACAATTGGTGCCCATCCCCTGCATCGACCGCGTCGCGCAAGGCGTCGAGGTCGCTGCGAAATGTATCGAGTGTGCGCAGGACAGCCTCGCGGTTGGCGAGGAAGATGTCGTGCCACATCACCGGGTCGCTTCCGGCGATTCTTGTGAAATCGCGAAAACCACCGGCAGCGTAACGGAAGATCTCCAGATTTTCATTGCGCTTGGCCAATGAATCGACCAGACCGAAGGCCAGCAGGTGCGGTAGATGGCTGGTCGCGGCCAGCACTTCGTCGTGACGCTCGACCTGCATGTGCTCGACATCGGCACCCAGTTCGCGCCACAGGCGATCGACCACCGCCAGCGCGGCAGGATCGGTCTGCTCGAGCGGCGTCAGGATCACCTTGTGCCGGCGGAACAGCTCGGCATTCGAGGCCTCCACCCCGCTCTGCTCGGAACCAGCAATCGGGTGCCCCGGCACGAAACGCGCCGGCATGCCGCCGAACGCTTCGGTCGCCGCGCGCACCACGTTGCCTTTGGCGCTGCCGACATCCGTAAGAATCGCTTGCCCCAGATCCATGACAGCCAGACGCGCGAGCAGCTTTTCCATGGCCAGAATCGGCACCGCCAGCTGAATCACATCGGCACCGACGCAAGCCGCCGCCAAATCATCTTCGCAGCGATCGACCACACCCAATTCGACCGCGAGCTTGCGCGATTGCGGATCCAGATCGACGCCGACCACTTCACGGCACAGGCCGCTTTCACGCAAGCCTTTGGCAAACGAACCACCGATCAACCCCAGACCGACCACCACAAGGCGACCGATCATAGGTGCAGCAGGTTGCAGCGCAGTGACATCAACCACGAGCCAGAACCTTGCGCAGCGCCTCAAGGAAACGGCTGTTTTCCGCTGGCAGACCGATGGTCACCCGCAGGTGGTTCGGCATGCCGTAATTGGCCACCGGACGCACGATCACGCCTTCGCGCAGCAAGCCCTGGAAAACCGGCGCCGCGACCTGGCCGAGATCGACGCAGATGAAGTTGCCTTTGGACTCGATCCAGCCCAGCCCCAACTCACGGAAACCCGCCTGCAACTGCTGCATGCCGGTTTCGTTGAGCTGGCGGCTTTGCGCCAGATATTCCTCGTCCTTCAACGCGGCACACGCCGCCGCCAATGCGAGGCTGTTGACGTTGAATGGCTGACGAACGCGGTTCAGCACGTCCGCCACCACAGGCGTCGACAAGCCATAACCGACGCGCAGCGCGGCCAGGCCATAGGCCTTGGAGAAGGTGCGCGACACCAGCAGGTTCGGGTATGCGGCGAGGAAATCGAGACCGTCCGGCAAATCGCTGCCTTCGGCGTACTCGATGTAAGCCTCGTCGAGGACTACCAGCACATGCTCGGGAACGTCCTGCAGGAATTCGTCCAGCGCTTCGGCGCCGAACCAGGTGCCGGTCGGGTTGTTCGGGTTGGCGATAAACACCACGCGGGTGTTGGCATCGATGGCCGCAAGCATCGCCGGCAGGTCATGGCCCCAATCCTTGGCCGGAACGACTTTGGCTTGTGCGCCGACCGCTTGAGTCGCGATCGGATAGACGGCGAAAGCGTGCTCGCTGAACACCGCATTCAGGCCTGGGGCCAGATAGGCACGGGCTACCAGCTCAAGAATGTCGTTGGAGCCATTGCCCAGGGTGACCTGATTCAGCTCGACGCGACACTGCTCGGCCAGCAGTGATTTCAGGGCGAAACCATTGCCGTCCGGGTAGCGGGTCAGCTCGGCCAGCTCTTCGCGAATTGCCGCCAGCGCCTTTGGGCTGGCGCCCAATGGGTTTTCGTTACTCGCCAGTTTGACGATTTTTGCCGGATCCAGATCCAGCTCGCGCGCCAGTTCGTCCACAGGCTTGCCCGGAACGTACGGCGAAAGTTGTTGCACGCCCGGCTGTGCCAGAGCGAGGAAGTTGCCACTCATTTGCTACCGCCCCTTAGAGAACTGCTTTCGGGTAGGAACCCAGCACTTTGAGTGCTACTGCTTCCTGACTGATCTTTTCCAGCACACCTTTGATTAACGGATCACGGTGGTGGCCGACGAAGTCGATGAAGAACACGTAAGTCCATTTGCCGCTGCGCGACGGACGGGTTTCGATGCGGGTCAGGTCGATGCCATTGTCATGGAACGGCACCAGCAGCTCATGAAGCGCGCCGGGCTTGTTGCTCATCGACACGATGATCGAGGTCTTGTCGTCACCGGTTGGCGGCACTTCCTGGTTACCGATCATCAGGAAGCGCGTCGAGTTGTCCGGGCGATCTTCGATTTTCTCGGCAAGACGCGTCAGGCCGTACAGCCCCGCCGCCATATCGCCAGCGATCGCTGCCGAATTCCACTCACCCTTGACCCGCTTGGCCGCTTCGGCATTGCTCGACACCGCGACGCGCTCGACATTCGGGTAATGCGCGTCCAGCCACTTGCGGCACTGGGCCAGCGACTGCGCGTGGGAATAGATGCGGCTGATGCTGTCGGTCTTGGTGTTTTCGCCGACCAGCAGATGGTGGTGAATGCGCAGCTCGACTTCGCCACAGATCACCATGTCGTGTTCGAGGAAGCTGTCCAGCGTGTGGTTGACCGCGCCTTCGGTGGAGTTTTCCACCGGCACCACGCCGAAGTTCACCGCACCGGCGGCGACTTCACGGAACACTTCGTCGATCGCCGCCATCGGCTTGCTGATCACCGCGTGGCCGAAGTGCTTCATCGCCGCCGCTTGGGTGAAGGTGCCTTCAGGGCCGAGATAGGCCACTTTCAGCGGCTGCTCCAGCGCCAGGCACGACGACATGATTTCGCGAAACAGCCGCGCCATTTCTTCGTTGCCCAGCGGCCCCTGATTGCGCTCCATCACCCGCTTGAGCACCTGAGCTTCGCGCTCGGGACGATAGAACACCGGCACTTCGCCTTCGGCCAGCGAGGCCATCTTCACGCGGGCGACTTCCTGGGCGCAACGCGCACGCTCACTGATCAGCTCGAGGACCTTGGTGTCCAGAGCGTCGATGCGAACGCGCAGTGCCTTGAGTTCTTGCTCGGACATCAGCCGTGTTCCTTCTCGAATTCCGCCATGTACGCCACCAGCGCGTTGACCGCAGTGATGTCGACGGCGTTGTAGATGGAGGCGCGCATGCCGCCAACCGAACGGTGACCCTTGAGGTTGAGCAGGCCGCGCTCGTCGGCACCGGCGAGGAACGGCTTGTCCAGACGATCGTCAGCCAGACGGAACGGCACGTTCATCCACGAGCGATCCGACTTGTTGATCGGGTTGCTGTAGAGGCCGCTGGCGTCGATGAAGTCGTACAGGGTGCGCTGCTTGACGTCGTTGAGCACTGGCGATCGCTTCAACGCCGCCCTGCTCTTTCAGCCACTGGAACACCAGACCGGACAGGTACCAGGCCAGCGTCGGCGGGGTGTTGTACATCGAGCCGTTATCGGCCGCGACCTTGTAGTTGAGCATGGTCGGGCACAGCGAGCGCGCCTTGCCGAGCAGGTCTTCGCGGATGATGTTGACGACAATGCCGCTCGGGCCGATGTTCTTTTGCGCGCCGGCGTAGATCATGCCAAAACGCGAGATATCGACCGGGCGCGAGAGGATGTCCGAAGACATGTCGGCAACCAGCGGCACGTCACCGGTTTGCGGGATCCACTGGAATTCCAGGCCGCCGATGGTTTCGTTCGGCGCGTAGTGAACGTAAGCGGCGTCTTTCGACAGGTTCCACTCGTTCTGGCCTGGGATGGCGAAATAGTCGTAAGGCTTGGCAGTGGCAGCAACGTTGACGTGGCCGTAGCGCGAGGCTTCTTCGATGGCTTTCTGCGACCAGATGCCGGTGTCGATGTAATCGGCCGAGCCGCCTTCAGGCAACAGGTTCAGCGGGATCTGTGCGAACTGCTGGCTGGCGCCGCCCTGCAGAAACAGCACTTTGTAGTTCGACGGGATATTCAGCAGGTCACGCAGATCCTGCTCGGCCTGGGTGGCGATGGACACGAACTCATCGCTGCGATGGCTCATTTCCATGACCGACAGACCCTTGCCGTGCCAATCAAGGAGTTCACCCTGGGCGCGCTGCAGGACAGCTTCAGGCAGCGCCGCCGGACCGGCGCAGAAGTTATAGGCTCGCTTGCTCACATCCAATCTCGCTCTGATTTGGTGGTATCACGCAATAAATCACACTACCGATCAACATGGTCCTGTGGGAGCGAGCCTGCTCGCGAATGCATCACCGCGGTGCTTCAGAGGTACCGCAGCGCCTGCTTTCGCGAGCAGGCTCGCTCCCACAGGAGATCTCCATGATGTCGAAAATTCATACCGGACAAATAACAAGGGGGCGAATTCTCATCCGCCCCCTCGTTTGTCCGCTTATTCCTGCGGTTCTTCGTCTGCTGCGGCGTCGAGTTGCTGGTCTTCACCCGCTTCGTCGATGCCGACGCTGCCTGCGATTTCCTCGCCCTCTTCACCTTCGAGCTCTTCGCCTTCGATTTCCGAAGGCTCCTGAACCCGCTCCAGCCCGACCAGGGTTTCATCCTTGGCCAGCTTGATCAGCGTCACGCCCTGAGTATTACGGCCCAGGCTCGACACTTCGTCGACACGGGTACGCACCAGGGTGCCCTGATCGGAAATCAGCATGATTTCTTCGCCGTCGAGCACCTGCACTGCGCCGACCAGACGGCCGTTACGCTCGTTGCTGACCATGGCAATCACGCCCTGACCGCCACGCTTGTACTCAGGGAACTCGGTGATCGCGGTGCGCTTGCCATAACCACGCTCGGAAGCGGTGAGGATCTGGCTGCCTTCTTCCGGGATCAGCATGGAAATCAGCTTCTGCCCTTCCGGCAGACGCATGCCGCGCACGCCGCGAGCGGTACGGCCCATGGCACGCACGTCGGACTCTTTGAAGCGGGTGACCTTGCCGCCGTCGGAGAACAACATTACTTCGCGCTCACCATCAGTGATGGCCGCAGAGATCAGCACGTCGCCTTCGTCCAGCTCCAGCGCGATCAGACCGACGCTGCGCTGACGGCTGAAGGATTCCAGCGGGGTCTTCTTCACGGTGCCGTTGGCGGTGGCCATGAAGATGTAGTGACCTTCGGTGTATTCCTCGACCGGCAGCATGGTGGTGATGTATTCACCGTCATCCAGCGGCAGCAGATTGACCAGCGGACGACCACGGGCCGCGCGGGAGGCTTCCGGGATCTCGTAGGTCTTGAGCCAGTACACCTTGCCCTTGCTGGAGAACAGCAGCAGCGTGGTGTGGCTGTTGGCAACCAGCAGGTGAGCGATGTAGTCCTCGTCCTTGACGCCGGTAGCCGATTTGCCTTTGCCGCCACGACGCTGAGCACTGGTACGCAGCCAGCGGTTGGGTCTTGGCGTAGCCACCGTGGGAAATGGTCACGACGCGCTCTTCTTCCGGGATCATGTCGCCCAGGGTCAGATCGAGACGGGCATCGAGAATTTCGGTGCGGCGCACATCGCCGTATTCGGCGCGGATCACTTCCAGCTCTTCGCGGATCACTTCCATCAGGCGCACAGCGCTGTTGAGGATGCGGATCAGCTCGCCGATCTGGTTGAGGATCTCTTGATACTCGGCCAGCAGCTTCTCGTGCTCCAGACCGGTCAGACGGTGCAGGCGCAGTTCGAGAATGGCTTGCGCCTGTTCTGGCGAGAGGAAGTACTTGCCTTCGCGCAGGCCATATTGCGGATCGAGATTTTCCGGACGGCACGAATCGGCACCGGCACGCTCAACCATCGCCACCACAGCCGAGGATTCCCAAGGCGTGCTGATCAGCGCTTCCTTGGCTTCCGACGGCGTTGGCGAAGCCTTGATCAGGGCGATGACCGGATCGATGTTCGACAGCGCAACAGCCTGACCTTCGAGAATGTGCCCACGCTCGCGCGCCTTGCGCAGTTCGAACACGGTACGGCGGGTAACCACTTCGCGACGGTGACGGACGAAGGCTTCCAGCAGATCCTTGAGGTTGAGGATGCGTGGGCGGCCGTCGATCAGCGCGACGATGTTGATACCGAACACCGATTGCAGCTGGGTCTGGGCGTAGAGGTTGTTGAGGATCACCTCAGGCACTTCGCCGCGACGCAGTTCGATCACGACGCGCATGCCGTCCTTGTCGGACTCATCGCGCAGCTCGGTGATGCCTTCGAGCTTCTTCTCTTTGACCAGCTCGGCGATCTTCTCGATCAGACGCGCCTTGTTCAGCTGGTAAGGCAGCTCGGTGATGACGATCTGCTGACGGCCACCGACCTTGTCGATGTCTTCGATGATCGAGCGGGCACGCATGTAAATGCGCCCGCGACCGGTGCGGTAGGCTTCGATGATGCCGGCGCGACCGTTGATGATCGCAGCCGTCGGAAAGTCCGGACCGGGAATGTATTGCATCAGCTCATCGACGGTCAGCTCAGGGTTGTCGATGAGAGCCAGGCAACCGTCGATGACTTCACCGAGGTTGTGCGGCGGAATGTTGGTCGCCATGCCCACGGCGATACCGCTGGAACCGTTCACCAGCAGGTTCGGTACGCGGGTCGGCATGACCGCCGGGATCAGTTCGGTGCCGTCGTAGTTCGGCACCCAGTCCACAGTTTCCTTGTGCAGGTCAGCCAGCAGCTCGTGCGCCAGCTTGGTCATGCGCACTTCGGTGTATCGCATGGCCGCGGCGTTATCGCCGTCGACCGAACCGAAGTTGCCTTGGCCGTCGACCAGCAGGTAGCGCAGGGAGAAAGGCTGGGCCATACGAACGATGGTGTCGTACACGGCAGTGTCACCGTGCGGGTGGTACTTACCGATCACGTCGCCGACGACACGGGCAGATTTCTTGTACGGCTTGTTGTAGTCGTTGCCCAGCTCGCTCATCGCGAACAGTACGCGACGGTGCACGGGCTTGAGGCCATCGCGCGCATCCGGCAGTGCACGGCCGACGATCACGCTCATTGCGTAGTCGAGGTAGGACTGTTTCAGCTCGTCTTCGATATTGACCGGGAGGATTTCTTTGGCCAGTTCGCCCATGAGAAGCCTGATTCCTTTTTCTGGTGAAACTTCGTCATATCCATGTGGGAGCAACGAAGCTCGTCGGGGCCGGCCGAGTGCCATGCGCCGACTTACGACAAATCAACATTGGATCGCGGATTTGCGCAGTAAAGACAGCTCCGTGGAGCCGCCTCGGAAAACGCCGGATGTTATCACAAAGGCCGCCACGCACCTATCCCCCAGATGCGCATGGAGCATAGTTAGTTGACCGATGACAGGCTTGAGGGGGACGAGAGAGGCTCAGAGCTTCTTTGAATGTGAAATCGGGGGCGGATTTACAGTTGTTTATTGACATTCAGGCCCTCATCGCTGGCAAGCCAGCTCCCACAGGTTCAATGCCGGGCACAAAACCTGTGGGAGCTGGCTTGCCAGCGATGGGGCCCGCTCAGACGCTACAGCCCTTCAATGCAGGCGCTTGCGGCACATCAGCTGGGCCATTTTCGCGGTGTCCGGGCGTTCGACGATGCCTTTCTCGGTGACGATCGCGTCGATCAGATCCGCTGGAGTGACATCAAATACCGGGTTGAACGCTTCAACATCGGCACCGACGCGTTTACCGCCGACTTCGAGCAGTTCGGCGCCATCACGCTCTTCGATCGGGATGTCATCGCCGCTGGCGAGGTTCATGTCGATGGTCGAACTCGGCGCCACCACCATGAAGCGCACGCCGTGGTGCATGGCGTTGACTGCCAGTTGATAGGTGCCGATCTTGTTCGCCACGTCGCCATTGGCGGTGATGCGGTCAGCGCCGACGATCACCCAGGTCACGCCTTTGGTTTTCATGATGTGCGCGGCGGCGGAGTCAGCGTTAAGGGTCACCGGGATGCCTTCGTTGGCCAGCTCCCACGCGGTCAGGCGCGAGCCCTGCAGCCATGGCCGGGTTTCGTCGGCGTAAACGCGTTCGACCATGCCCTCTATATAAGCAGCGCGGATCACCCCCAGCGCAGTACCGAACCCGCCAGTGGCCAGCGCGCCGGTGTTGCAGTGGGTCAGGATGGCTTGAGCGTTGCCCTGATGCTTGCGAATCAGGTCGACGCCAAGCTGCGCCATGGTCAGGTTGGCCTCGCGGTCGCTTTCGTGAATGGCGACGGCTTCGGCTTCCAGCGCCGCCAGCGGATCGGCGTTGCTTTTCAAACGATCCAGGCGATCGTGCATGCGCCCCAGCGCCCAGAACAGATTGACCGCAGTAGGACGCGAATCCGCCAGCAGGGCAAAATCCTCTTCCAGCGCCGCGTACCAGTCGCCGCCTTCGGCAATCCGCGCCCGCGCTGCGAGGACGATGCCATAGGCCGCGCTGATACCGATGGCCGGCGCGCCACGCACAACCATCGAGCGAATCGCCTCGGCCACGCCGGCGGCGCTGGTGTAGGCGATCCAGGTTTCCTCGAACGGCAAAATACGCTGATCCAGCAGGTGCAGCGCGCCATCACGCCAATCGATGGCCTTCACTTTCTCCGCAGCCAACAGTCGATCGCGCATCCCACACCCCGCACTCATGAACAAAAGCCGCCGATTATAGCGATCCCCCCGCGAAGACGCTCGGGTATACTTCGCCATCCTTTACAAAAGCACTGGAACCGACCCTCGATGCCGAAACCTGCCATTGCGCTCGACCTGTTATTGCTGCCGACCTGGCTGGTCCCCGTCGAACCCGCAGGCGTGGTGCTCAAGGAGCACGGCCTGGGCATCCGCGACGGTTGCATCGTGTTTATCGGCCCGCGCGCCGAAGCGTTGCAGTGTAACGCGACAGAAATCCGTGAACTGCCGGACGTTCTGTTGGCGCCGGGACTGATCAACGCCCACGGCCACGCGGCGATGACGCTGTTCCGTGGCCTGGCTGACGATCTGCCGCTGATGACCTGGCTGGAAAACCACATCTGGCCGGCCGAAGGCAAATGGGTCGATGAGGACTTCATCCGCGACGGCACCGATCTGGCCATCGCCGAGCAGATCAAGGGCGGCATCAGCTGTTTCTCGGACATGTATTTCTTCCCGAAAGTCGCCAGCGAGCGCGTGCACAACAGCGGCATCCGTGCGCAGATCGCCATTCCGATCCTCGATTTCCCGATCCCCGGCGCCAGCAGTGCCGACGAAGCCATTCGTCAGGGCGTCGAATTGTTCGGCGACCTCAAGCATCACGAACGCATCAAGATTACTTTCGGCCCTCATGCACCCTACACCGTCGGTGATGAGAACCTGGAGAAAATCAGGGTGATCGCCGAGGAGCTGGACGCCGCGATCCACATGCATGTGCACGAGACCGCTTTCGAGGTGCAACAGGCCGTCGAGCAAACCGGCGAACGGCCACTGGCGCGCCTCGGCCGCCTGGGCCTGCTCGGGCCGCGCTTCCAGGCCGTGCACATGACCCAGATCAGCGATGACGACCTCGCCCTGCTGGTAGAAAGCAACAGCAGCGTGATCCACTGCCCGGAATCCAATCTGAAACTGGCCAGCGGCTTCTGCCCGGTCGAACGTTTGTGGCAGGCTGGAGTGAACGTCGCCGTCGGTACCGATGGTGCGGCGAGCAACAATGATCTCGACCTGCTCGGCGAAACCCGCACCGCTGCCCTGCTGGCCAAAGCCGTCGCCGGTTCCGCCACCGCGCTGGACGCCCACCGCGCCTTGCGCATGGCCACCCTCAATGGCGCCCGTGCACTGGGGATCGAGGCGCAGGTCGGCTCGCTGGAGATCGGCAAGGCCGCCGACATCGTCGCTTTCGACCTGTCCGGTCTAGCGCAACAACCGGTGTATGACCCGGTATCGCAGCTGATCTACGCCACCGGGCGCGATTGCGTGAAACACCTTTGGGTCGCCGGCAAGCAACTGCTCGACGACCGGCGCCTGACCCGCATGGACGAACAACAGCTGGGCGCAACCGCCCGCCACTGGGGCCAGCGCATCAGCGGCCACACCGAATCGTAAACACCGCGGCGCAATATCCGCGGCTACAGCCCTTTTCAGGTTTTTCGAGGAATTGAACATGAGCAACGTCGACCACGCCGAAATCGCCAAATTCGAAGCCCTGGCCCATCGCTGGTGGGACCGCGAAAGCGAATTCAAACCGCTGCATGACATCAACCCGCTGCGGGTCAACTGGATCGACGAACGAGTTAATCTGGCCGGCAAGAAAGTCCTCGACGTCGGTTGCGGCGGCGGCATCCTCAGCGAAGCCATGGCCCAGCGCGGCGCCACGGTGATGGGTATCGACATGGGCGAAGCGCCGCTGGCGGTCGCGCAACTGCATCAACTCGAGTCCGGAGTCAGCGTCGAGTATCGCCAGATCACCGCCGAAGCCCTCGCCGAAGAGATGCCCGAGCAGTTCGACGTGGTCACCTGCCTGGAAATGCTCGAGCACGTGCCGGATCCGTCCTCGGTAATCCGCGCCTGCTTCCGCATGGTCAAGCCGGGCGGCCAGGTGTTCTTCTCGACCATCAACCGCAACCCGAAGGCCTATCTGTTCGCGATCATCGGCGCCGAATACATCATGAAGCTGCTGCCGCGCGGCACCCACGACTTCAAGAAATTCATCCGCCCGTCCGAGCTCGGCGCGTGGAGCCGCGTGGCCGGCCTGACGGTCAAGGACATCATCGGCCTGACTTACAACCCGCTGACCAAGCACTACAAGCTGGCCAACGACGTTGACGTCAACTACATGATCCAGACCCTGCGCGAGGAATAAGCCGATGGCCATCAGAGCGGTACTTTTCGACATGGACGGCACCCTGCTCGACACCGCGCCGGACTTCATCGCCATCTGCCAGGCGATGCGCGCCGATCGCGGTCTGCCACCGATCAACGACAAGCACATCCGCGACGAGATTTCCGGCGGGGCCAAGGCCATGGTCGCAGTGACGTTCTCGATGGACCCGGAATCGCCGGGCTTCGAAGAACTTCGTCTGGAGTTCCCGGAGCGCTATCTGGTCGGCTGCGCCGTGCACAGCAAACTGTTCGACGGCATGGCCGAACTGCTCGTTGACATCGAAAAGGCCAACCTGATCTGGGGCGTGGTCACCAACAAACCGCTGCGCTTCGCCGAGCCGATCATGCAACGTCTGGGGCTGGCCGAGCGTTCGGCGCTGCTGATCTGCCCGGATCATGTGAAGAACAGCAAGCCGGATCCGGAGCCTTTGATCCTCGCCTGCAACATGCTTGATCTGGATCCATCGACCGTACTGTTTATCGGTGATGATCTGCGCGATATCGAATCCGGTCGCGATGCCGGGACCAAGACCGCTGCGGTCACTTACGGCTACATTCACCCGGACGACAATCCGCGGCATTGGGGCGCAGACGTGGTGGTGGATCACCCGCTGGAGTTGCGCAAGGTGCTTGATAGCGCGCTGTGCAGCTGCTGACCTGACTGCGCCAAGCTCCCTGTGTGGCGAGGGGATTTATCCCCGCTGGGCTGTGCAGCTGCTGACCTGACTGCGCCAAGCTCCCTGTGTGGCAAGGGGATTTATCCCCGCTGGGCTGCGAAGCGGCCCCCGCTCTGATCCAGGCAATGTGACACACAGGTTTTGCGACGGCTTCGCCGCCGAACGGGGATAAACCCCCTCGCCACAGGGGTGAAGCAGGTCTTCATGAAATGGACTATGAGGTTTTTATGTTTGATTACACCGCTCGCCCTGAATTGCTCAAGGACCGGGTCATTCTGGTCACCGGTGCCGGCCGTGGCATCGGCGCGGCTGCGGCGAAAAGCTATGCAGCCCACGGCGCCACCGTGCTGCTGCTGGGCAAGACCGAAGCCAATCTGACCGAGGTCTATGACGCAATCGAAGCAGCGGGCCACCCGCAACCGGCGGTGATCCCGTTCAACCTCGAGACCGCCCTGCCCCATCAGTACGATGAGCTGGCAGCGATGATCGAAACCGAGTTCGGCCACCTCGATGGCCTGCTGCACAACGCTTCGATCATCGGACCGCGCACGCCGATCGAACAACTGTCCGGCGAAAACTTCATGCGCGTCATGCAGGTCAACGTTAACGCGATGTTCATGCTGACCAGCACCCTGCTGCCGTTGCTCAAGCTATCCCAGGATGCTTCGGTGGTGTTCACCTCGAGCAGCGTCGGGCGCAAGGGTCGCGCGTACTGGGGCGCTTACGGTGTGTCGAAATTTGCCACCGAGGGCCTGATGCAAACCCTGGCCGATGAAGTGGAAGGCGTTGCGCCGTTACGCTCCAACAGCATCAACCCGGGCGGCACCCGCACGAGCATGCGCGCGCAGGCGTATCCGGGGGAAAACCCGCTGAACAACCCGACACCGGAAGAGATCATGCCGGTGTATCTGTACCTGATGGGCCCCGACAGCGCGGGCGTCAATGGCCAGGCTTTCAACGCCCAATAACGCCATACGTCGCATTTGTTGCCGCGGCAGAATGCTGTCGCGGCAAGCCATTGCCGCTTGAAACCGTCACAAAGCTGCCAATAACCCAGCGCGACAATTCCACGGTCGCCAGCAAGTCATTGATTCGAAAAGCTTTAAATAAAATCGAACCGAATGGCACGGGTTTCGCTCTAAATTCCCTCAAAACATGCCGTGTGATGGCCATGGGGCAACGCCGATTTCGATAGCTGACTGATCGTCTTGCGGCAGACTAAACTTACGCCAAACGTCCTACGGGACTGATGGATCAGTACGACGCGCAGCCCATAGCCGCTCTCACCCAGCCTGTAAGACAGACTTACTGCTTAGGGGCTCACGCCATATGAAATCTCCTTCCCAGACCCATGCAATTGACTTCGACAGTGCCAAATTGCAGCGCCTGGGCTTCGGTCAACTACCGGCGCTGATCGAGCGCCCGACCAGCCTGGCGCAACTGCGTCAGCAAATGAGCCTGCAACTGCAAACCAGCCTGGAGCCACAGCGCATCCTTGGCCTGTTCTTTCGCGAAATCCAGCGCTTGGTGCCGCTGGACGCCCTCAGCTATGTGCATAAGGCTAGCGACCTGCGCCTGGAGTTCGGCGCGCGCGGTCATCATTCGGTCAGCTACACCCTGAGCCACGAAGGTGAGCACATGGGCGAACTGATCTTCCGTCGCAATCAGCGTTTCAACGACAAGGAACAGGGCGAACTCGAGTCGCTGCTGTCCTGCTTGTTGTATCCGATGCGCAACGCCCTGGCCTATCGCGCTGCAACCCAAAGTGCTTTGCGCGATCCATTGACCGGCGCTGGCAACCGCGTTGCCATGGAGCAGACCTTGCAGCGCGAGATAGACATGTCGCGCCGCCATGTGCAGCCGCTATCAGTACTGATGCTCGACATCGACCACTTCAAGCGGGTCAATGACGATCATGGTCACAGCGCGGGTGATGAAGTGCTCAGAGCGATTGCCGCTTCGATCAAGGCGCAACTACGCAATGTCGACATGGTGTTCCGTTATGGCGGCGAAGAGTTTTTGATTCTGCTGTCCAACACCGGTCGCGAGGCGGCAGCGATGGTCGGCGAGCGTTTGCGCCAGGCGACGCAGTCGGAGGAATACTTTGCCGATGGCCAGTTGATCGAGATCACCGTGAGCCTGGGATGCTCGACGTTGTTGCCGGGCGAGTCGGCGGACAGCTTGTTGCGCCGGGCCGACAGTGCGCTCTATGTCGCAAAGCGCGAAGGGCGGAACCGGCTGGCGATGGCCGGCTAAAAATCATTGTGGGAGCGAGCCTGCTCGCGAAGAGGGAGTGTCAGACAACGAGTCGTTGAATGACCCACCGCTTTCGCGAGCAGGCTCGCTCCCACAGTTCGATCAGCTTTCGGTTACGGTCCTGCGCTCGCGGTTGACCAGCAACCGCTCCGAAGTTTCAAGCTGCATGCACCGTTCCAGGAACAGGTACATGTAGTCGTAGCTCTTGCAGATCGCCTGACGCAGCTCTGCCTGCAAAGCCTTGCTCGGGTTCATGCCGGCCAGGGTGCAGATGATTTCCAGCGCTTCCCATGGGTGGGCATCATCGTACTGGGCGTGCATCTTCAACCACTTCATCGCGCGCTTGCGATCTTCTTCCGGAAACGCTGCCGCGTAGACCCCGGTCGAGCAGACCACCGCTGACCATTCCCCGGTCGCGCCCTCGATCGCATAGTTGGTCGCGGCAATTGCCACGATCAGCGAATCTGCCGAGCTGGTATGCCAGCACCAGTGACTCAGGGCGTGCAGCTCCGGCGGCACTTGCTGGGCCTGAAGATCTTCGAGGCTGACGCCATGGGCGCGGCTCCAGTGCATCCAGTAGTCGGCATGGTTGAGTTCGACGCGGATATTGCGCATCAGCCAGCGCCGCGCCATGTCCTCGCCGGGATGGCGGGCGAAGCGGGTCTTGGTGAGGTTCTGCGCCATGTACAAGGCAAACTGCTCGACCACCGGCCAGCCCCCGATCAGGTACTGGCGCATGGTTTTCGCGCTGAGTTTGTTGTCGCGCATGCGCTGATAAAGTTCATGCTCGACAACCCGGCGCTTGCTCTCGCTGCAGTCCTTGATGAGCTGTTGCGCCCAGGCAGGATAACTTGCAGCTTCCATGAGGGGTCCGGTTCGGTTGAATGTGTCGATCACTGTTCGGCTCCTTTTGAGTTGTGATGGCAAGGATCGGCGAGAGACTTCAACGGAACGTGCCAGGCGCTTTGAACAACAACGGCTGCGGTCTGGCAGGGCGACTTTGCAAACTGTCACAGGTAAACAACTGCGGACGCTCGATAACATATCCCTGAGCGTAATCCACACCTATTTCAAGCAACGCCTGTTCGATCTGGTTAGTTTCAACAAACTCGGCAATTGTCTGCTTACCCATAACATGGCCGATGTGATTGATCACTTCGACCATTGCCCGATTAATCGGGTCGTCCAGCATATCCTTTACGAAACTCCCGTCGATCTTCAGGAAGTCTACAGGCAAATGTTTCAAGTAAGCGAATGAAGACATTCCGGCACAAAAGTCATCCAGGGAAAAGTGACAACCTAAGCCTTTGAGTTCGTTGATAAAACGAATTGCACTGCCAAGATTTGCGATTGCACTGGTTTCAGTAATTTCAAAACAAATCATTTCAGGCGGTATAGCGTAGTTAACAAACTGTTCCCGCAGGAAGTGCAAAAAGGCGTCATCTCCGATAGTAATGCCTGACAGATTAATCGCACACATCGCTAAAGGAAGTTCATGTTCCTGTTCAATGCACTGAGCAATAACCTTGAAAACATTTTCAACTACCCAGCGATCCAACTGGGTCATCAAACCATATCGCTCCGCCGCCGGGATAAAGCTGTCAGGCAGAATCATCCGCCCCGATTCATCATGTAAACGCAGGAGGATCTCGATGTGCCCGGCCTGGCCTGCATGCGGTTTGAGTGGCGCGATCTGCTGCGCATACAGGCAAAAACGGTTTTCCTCCAGCGCCATGTGCAGGCGCTGCACCCAGGCCATTTCACCGAAACGCATGGACAGTTCTGAATCGTCGGCGTGATAGACCTGCACGCGGTTGCGGCCCTTTTCCTTGGCCATGTAGCAAGCCATGTCCGCCGCGCGCAACGAGGCTTCGAGGGTGGTCGGATTCTGTGCGACATGCACCAGGCCGATACTGACGGTGGTCAGGAATGGCCGCCCTTTCCAGACAAAATGCAGGTTCTGCACCGTCTGGCGCAGGCTCTCGGCAATCTTCTCCGCCACCTCTGGCGGGCAGTTCTGAAGCAGAATGCCGAACTCGTCGCCGCCCAGCCGCGCCAGCGTGTCGCCCTCACGCAGGCCCGATTGCAACAGCGTGCAGATATGCCGCAACAGCTCATCGCCTGCCGCATGGCCACAGGTGTCGTTGACCAGTTTGAACTGATCCAGATCGAGGAACATCAGCGCATGCCGCCCGGGCTGGCGCGTCAGGTTGTGCAAGGCCTGCTCGAGGCGATATTCGAATTCGCGACGGTTGGCCAGCCCGGTCAGTGCATCGTGGGTCGCTTGCCAGGACAGATTGGCGATGTATTGCCGCTCCTGGGTCATGTCGTGCAACACCAGCACCGTGCCGCTGACATTGCCGGCGTTGCGGATCGGCGCACCGACCAGGGTCACCGACAACGTGCTGCCATCCAGACGCTGAATCAGCTTGGAATGTTCGCTGCCGCCGCTGAGCTGGCCGCTGAGAATGTGCTCAATCAAGGTCAGCCCTTCGGTCTGGGCGTTCTCGTCAAGCAGGTTGAACAGCGCCGACAACGGCAGGCCCGCCGCCTGCTCGGCCTTCCAGTGGGTCATCACCTCGGCGGCCGGGTTCATGTAATCGATCGCGCCGTTGACGTCGGTGGTGATTACGCCATCGCCAATCGACTGTAGCGTAATGTGCGCGCGATCCTTCTCCAGCTGCAGTGCCTGGGCAAATTCATGGCGTTGCTTGAGCAATTTGTGTGTGCGCCACAGCGCCAGCACGATCAGACCCAGCGCGGTGGCCAGGTTGGTGAACAGCAGCAGGCGCATGATCACCCGCGAGCCTTCGCCCAAGGCATCGCTGAAGGCTTTCGCGGCTGGAGTTACCGCATCGTTGATGGCGAAGATCTGAACTTTCCAGCGCTGCACATCGCCGGGGCTGGCCTGGTTCTGCGCAATGCCCTGATGCATCTCCTGCGCGACTTCGTGCAGCCGGTCGAGGTAGGCATCGCCGATTGTCCAGCGATCGATCGCGGTTTCCAGATAACTGAAATGGCGAAAATTGAGATACAGCCAGATCAGGCTGGAGACGTCGTCCGGGTGATTGCCCCCTTGAGAATGCCTTCGCGCGCCGCTTGCAGATCCGGCGGCTGACGATCCAGCGCCAGGCGCAGCTCGTGTCCGCCCTGGGGCACGGCGATTGCCGACAGGTATTTGCGGTAGATCGCCTCGTCACGACTGTCGGCGTAGAGGTTCAGGTAATAGATGGCGTCCTTCTGGCCTTTCGACCACAGGCTTTCGCCGGCCACGTAGCCACGCACGGCCGAAAGCACGTAAAGGCTCACGCCCCCCAGTAATGCCTGGAACACCACGACAGCAATAAAGGGCCAGACGATACCCAACAACCGTGGTGTTCCCAGAGTCTGCTTTTGCTTCATGAGATTCCTTGCATGAGCACTGCCCGCTCGCCTTCCGGGCGAATTCGCTATGACGAGACTAGGTGGGGTTCTCGTTCAAGGCAAGGCGCGGCTGTACACCGCGCGCAGAACGTCTGACAGGCCGGCAAGGGTTTCGATCAGTGCTGTTGCAGGTTGCCGTAGAGCTTGGCGTACAGACCGCCGTCGGCGATCAGTTGGCGATGGTCGCCGTCCTCGGCGATTTGCCCGCCGTCGAACACCAGCACCCGGTCCGCCTGTTTCACCGCCGACAAGCGATGGGCAATGATCAGCGTGGTGCGGCCATTGAGAAACTTCGCCATCGCTTGATGCAGGTTGTACTCGGTGGCGGCATCGAGGGCCGAAGTGGCTTCGTCGAGAATGACTACTTTCGGCTCGGCGAGAATCATCCGCGCAATCGCCAGACGCTGGCGCTGGCCGCCGGACAGACGCACGCCGGAGCGCCCGACGATGCTGTCGAGGCCGTTGGGCAGCGCGCGAATGGTCGCGGCCATTTGCGCGATTTCCAGCGCCTTCCAGCAGGCTTCGTCGCTGCGCATGCGACCCATGGTCAGGTTGGCGCGCACGCTGTCGTTGAACAGCGCGGGATGCTGCAACACCACAGCGACGTTTTCGCGCACTGTCTCCAGACCGATCTCCTGCTGGGTCGATCCACCGAAGCGAATGGTCCCGGCTGCTGGCGTGTACAGGCCCAACAGCAATTGCACCAAGGTACTTTTACCGCCGCCGCTGGCGCCGACGATCGCGACTTTTTCACCGGGCAGGATCGACAGGTTCATCTGGTCCAGCACCAGCTCGTCGCCATAACCGAAGCTCAGGCCTTGCACCTCGATGCCGACGGTTTCGCGGCCCTTGAACGGATCGACGCCGCCGGGATACTGCGGCTCGTCGGCGCGGGCCAGCAATTCATTGATCCGCGCCAGCGCGCCACCCGCTGCGTAGTAGGCATATTGCAGATTGAGCAGCTGTTCGACCGGGCCGATCATGAACCACAGGTAACTGAACACCGCGAGCATCTGCCCGATCGACAGGTCGGAAAACAGCACGGTGAGCATCGCCGCCGCGCGAAAGATGTCGATGCCGAACTGGAACAGCAAACCACTGGCGCGGTTCGACGCGTCGGTTTTCCACTGCGAGTTGACCGCATAGTTGCGCACTTCCTGCGCGCGCAAACCGAGGCGCCCGAGAAAATAGCCCTGGCGGTTGCCGGCGCGCACTTCCTGAATCGCATCGAGGGTTTCACTCAGCGCCTGAGTGAAGCGCGAGGTGCTGTCGTTCTCCAGTTTTTTCAGGTGTTTGACGCGTTTGCCCAACTGCACCGTGGCGTAGATCACCAACGGGTTGAACAGCAGAATCAGCAGCGCCAGCTTCCAGTGCATCCACATCAGGATGCTGGCGGTGCCGACCAGCGTCAGCATGGCGACGAGGAAGCGGCTGAGGGTTTCGCCGACGAATTTGTCGAGGGTGTCCAGATCGGTGACCAGGTGCGTGGTCACCGTGCCGCTGCCGAGGCTTTCGTACTCGCCGAGGGAAATGCGCTTGAGCCGTTCGATCAGGCGCACGCGAATGCGGTAGACGATGTCCTTGGCCAGCCGCGCGAACAGCCGCGACTGCAACACGCCAAAACACAGAGCGCTGCAACGTAAGGTCAGGGTCACCACTAGCATCAGGCCGATATAACCTGCCGCCTGCTGCCACATGCCCGGCAAAAAATGATTCATGACTTTCAGCGCGGCATCGCCGTGGCCGAGCAGGACCTCGTCGACCAGCAATGGCAGCAGCAAAGGAATCGGCACGCTGCACAGCGTCGCCAGCACGGCCACGCCGTTGGCGATCCACAGGGATTTCTTGTGATGCAGTGCCAGACGCCGGACTTCAGCCCAGCTCAGCCGGTCGACACGCTCTACGGCTGGCGTGTCATCGGCGCGGTCAGACACAGGCCGCGCGCTCCAGCCAGCGGCCGAGCAACGGCGACAGCTCGCTGAGCGGTTGATAGCCGTTGGTCAGCAGCGCCAGTTGGCCGTTGCGCTCGGCCAGCAGGGTCGGGAAACCGGCGATGCCCAGATCCTGAACCCAAGTGAAGTCGGCCTGGGTCGCCTTGTGCTGGTCGGCATGATCGAACAACGCTGCGAATTCGATACGCGGTACACCGGCCTGCTCCGCCAGTTCGACCAGCACGCTGGCCTGGGTGACATCGCGTCCTTCGGCGTAAAACGCCTGCTGGATCAGCCCGACCAGTGTCCACGCGCAATCCGGCGCCAGACTGCGCGCGGTGACGATGGCGCGACAGGCAGGCTCAGTGTCATAGACAAAGCCGTCGGGCAACGCACCGTCGAGCTTGAACGGCTGGCCGGTGGCTTCGGTGACCGCCTGCCAGTGCTCAAGGATGTAACGGCGTGTGGTCGGCTCCAGCGCCGAACCGCTGCCGGTGCGCAAGCCGCCGACCACCAGATGCAGCTCGACCCCGGCTGCCTGCGCCTGCTCGACCAGTGCCTTGGCCACCGGAGCAAACCCCAGCACCATGAACACATCGGATCCATCACATAAAGCAGGCGCGCAGACATGGTTAAGCCTCGGTGGATGCTTGCTTATAGTTGTAGCCGATCGGGTGCGGCTGGTTGCGCGCCTTGGCCAGTTCGATCTGCTTTTGCCGATCGATGGCGCTGCGCCGGGTCTTCTCGCTGAGCTTGTCCCAGCAATGCGGGCAACTGATGCCGGCGACGTAGTGCTCGGAGGCGCGATCTTCAACGCTGACCGGCGTGCGGCAGGCGTGACATTGATCGTAGTCGCCTTCCGTCAGGTCGTGGCGCACGGTGACGCGGTTGTCGAAGACGAAGCAATCGCCGCGCCACTTGGTTTCTTCCTGCGGCACCTCTTCGAGGTACTTCAGGATGCCGCCCTTGAGGTGGTAGACCTCTTCGAAACCTTCGCCGAGCATATAGCTCGAGGCTTTCTCGCAGCGAATGCCGCCAGTGCAGAACATCGCGACCTTCTTGTGCACGGCCGGGTCGAAGTGTTCTTTGATGTAGTCGGGAAACTCGCGAAAACTGGTGGTTTTCGGATCGATGGCACCTTCGAAAGTGCCGATCGACACTTCGTAATCATTGCGCGTGTCGATCAGCAGCACTTCCGGGTCGCTGATCAGCGCGTTCCAGTCCTGCGGCTCAACGTAAGTGCCGACCTTCTTGTTCGGGTCAACGCCTTCGACGCCGAGGGTGACGATCTCTTTCTTCAGCTTGACCTTGGTGCGATAGAACGGCTGCTCATCGCAGTACGATTCCTTGTGATCGATGTCGACCATGCGTGGATCGTTCTTGAGCCAGGCGAGCAGGTCGTCGATGCCTTCGCGGCTGCCGGAAACCGTGCCGTTGATGCCTTCTTCGGCGATCAGCAGAGTGCCTTTGATGCCGTTGTCGACCATCGCTTGCAGCAGTGGCTCGCGCAGGTCAACGTAATCTTCGAGGGTGACGAACTTGTACAGTGCCGCCACGACAATCGGTTGTGTCATGGGTATTTCTCCAGGTGGCTACCCTCGCAAAGGGTGAACCGGATTCAAAAAAACGCGCCGGCTAAGCGGCGCGTCGGGATTGTAGCAGAGGAGCAGCTTCAAGCTTCAAGCTTCAAGCTTCAAGCGGCAAGCAGTACGTCGCTGCTTTTGATTCTGCTTGCAGCTTACTGCTGCTTTCCGCCTGCACAAGTCGGCGACGCCGGGGCGCCGTCGATCTCTGCCCATTCCTGCGGGGTGTAGGTGTGCAGCGCCAACGCATGGAATTCGCCCATCAGCTCGCCGAGCGTGCCGTAGACTTTCTGATGCCGCTTGACCCGGTTCAGGCCTTCGAACTGCGCACTGACCACCACCGCCTTGTAGTGGGTCTGTAACCCACGGCTGTGCATGTGGCTTTCGTCCAGCACTTGCAGGTGCTCAGGCTGTAACAGGGCCAGCGTCGATTCGATGCGTTGTTGCATGGTCATCACGAACTCCGCTTACTTCTTCTTGGCCGGCGCAGCAGCGCCTTTCGGGTCCAGCTCTTTGGTCATGTCGTCGAGCAGCTTGTTGACCACCGGCACTGCGCTTTCCAGTTTGCCCTGGGTCATCTGCGCCGACTGCTGGGTCAGCTGCGGCATTTTTTCGAGGACTTTCTTGCCCAGTGGCGACTGGTAGAAAGCCACCAGATCTTTCAGCTCGGATTCGCTGAAGTTGCTGGTGTAGAGCTTGACCATGTCCGGTTTCAGCTTGTTCCAGCCGATGGCCTGATCCAGTGCGGCGTTGGCCTTGGCCTGGTAGGTTTCGAGCACGGCTTTCTTCGACTCAGGGGCTTTGGTCTGTTCAAAGCGCTGGGCGAACATTTGCTGCACTTGCATGTACACCGGGGTGCCCAGCTTGTCAGCGTGAGCCAGCGTCAGGAAAGCTTCGGCACTGGCGTTGTGGCTGGCGGTATCGGCAAGCACCTGGCCGCTGGCGCAAACCAGTGCAACCGCGGTACAGATGGCGCGAAGACGAGTCATCGAGTTTCCTTTAAGCAAAGCGAGGTCGAACCCCAAGGGCGACCATTCTGCGCCTAACAATCGCTGTGGCTCAACCCCCGGGCCTTGCCGCGCTTGATTGGCGGGGTTTTGCGGTCAACAATCGAGTCGATGGAACCACCCGGGCCGACGCCGGCCTAAATTGCGCCAACAGACCAACAGGAGTGTGCACGATGAGCCGTATCGAAACCGACAGCCTGGGCCAGATCGAGGTCCCGGACGACGCTTACTGGGGTGCTCAGACGCAACGCTCGCTGATCAACTTCGCCATTGGTCAGGAACGCATGCCGCTACCGGTGCTGCACGCCCTGGCGCTGATCAAGAAAGCCGCCGCGCGGGTCAACGACCGCAATGGCGACCTGCCCGCCGACATCGCTCGCCTGATCGAACAGGCCGCCGATGAAGTCCTCGCCGGCGAGCATGACGAGCAGTTCCCGCTGGTGGTCTGGCAGACCGGCAGCGGCACCCAGAGCAACATGAACGTCAACGAAGTGATCGCCGGTCGCGCCAACGAGCTGGCCGGCAACCCGCGCGGCGGCAAGTCGCCGGTGCACCCCAACGATCACGTCAACCGCTCGCAAAGTTCCAACGACTGCTTCCCCACTGCCATGAGCATTGCCACCGCCAAAGCGGTGCAGGAACAACTGCTGCCGGCGATTGCCGAGCTGTCCGGCGGCCTCGCTGAACTGGCGGCGCGGCACATGAAACTGGTGAAGACCGGGCGCACGCACATGATGGACGCGACGCCGATCACCTTCGGCCAGGAGCTGTCCGGCTTCATCGCGCAACTGGATTACGCCGAGCGCGCGATTCGCGCGGCGTTGCCGGCGGTCTGCGAGCTGGCTCAGGGTGGCACCGCAGTCGGCACCGGGCTGAATTCACCGCACGGCTTCGGTGAGGCGATTGCCGCCGAACTTGCTGCGCTGTCCGGTTTGCCATTCGTCACCGCGCCGAACAAGTTTGCCGCGCTGGCCGGCCATGAGCCACTGGTGACGCTGTCCGGCGCGCTGAAAACCCTCGCCGTGGCCTTGATGAAGATCGCCAACGACCTGCGCTTGCTCGGTTCCGGTCCGCGCGCAGGTTTCGCTGAAGTGAAGTTGCCGGCCAACGAGCCGGGCAGCTCGATCATGCCCGGCAAGGTCAACCCGACCCAGTGCGAAGCGCTGTCGATGCTCGCCTGTCAGGTGCTCGGCAACGACGTGGCGATCGGTATCGCCGCCAGCCAAGGACACTTGCAGTTGAACGTGTTCAAACCGGTGATCATCCACAACCTGCTGCAATCGATCCGTTTGCTCGGCGATGGCTGCAGCAACTTCCAGCAGCACTGCATCGCCGGGCTCGAACCTGATGCCGAGGCCATGGCCCAGCACCTGGAACGCGGGTTGATGCTGGTGACCGCGCTGAACCCGCACATCGGTTATGACAAGTCGGCGGAGATCGCCAAGAAGGCCTACAGCGAGGGGCTGACCTTGCGTGAGGCGGCGCTGCAGCTGGGTTATCTGACCGATGAAGAGTTCGATGCCTGGGTGCGGCCGGAGAACATGATCGAGGCCGGGGCCAAGGGCTGAAATCTTCAGTGCCTGGAAGTCAGCCTTCGCGAGCAAGCTCGCTCCCACAGTGGACTGCATTCTCATGCTGGGAATGCGCAAAAATGTGGGAGCGAGCTTGCTCGCGAATGCGGCCGGCGCGGTTCAACTGGCTGCCATCTTCATCCGACGCGCCTTCAATCCTGCAATCATCGACGGCCCCAACGCCACCAGCGCCGAACCCAGCACCACCAGCACCGCCCCGCCATAGCCCAGCGCATTGATTTGCTCGGCATGCACGTACTCCGGCCAGATCCGCGCCGCAATCGCCACCGCAACAAACGTCACCAGCGGCGTGATCGCCAGCGTCGCGCTGACCCGCGATGCTTCCCAGTGCGCCAGTGCTTCGGCGAATGCGCCGTAGGCGATCAAGGTATTCATGCAGCACGCCAGCAGCAGCCAGCCCTGCAACGGGCTCAGGCTTAGCGCTTCCAGCGGATGCACCCACGGCGTCAGCAACAGCCCGCAGAACAGATAGATCACCATCATCACCTGCAACGAATTCCACACCGTGAGCAATTGCTTCTGGCCCAGCGCATAGAAGGTCCAGACCGTCGACGCCAGCAGCACCAACAGCACGCCGGCGGTGTAATCGGACAGCGAAGTCAGCAGCTCGGCCAGGCGCTGATTGAAAAACAGGCCGAAGCCGATCAGCAGCACCAGCAATCCGATGCCCTGACCGATACTGAAGCGTTCCTTGAACACGAAGAGACTGGCGATCAGCAGCATGATCGGGCCCATCTGCACCACCAATTGCGCGGTGCCGGGGCTGAGCAGGTTGAGGCCCATCAGGTACAGCACGTAATTGCCGACCAGACCCAGCACGGCCATCAGCACCAGCCAGCCGCCCTTGGGTCCGAGCACCTTGCGACTTGGCAGGCGCTTGACCGACGCCAGATAGATGAACAGGCAACTACCGGACACCATCAGGCGAAACCAGGTCACCGTGACCGGGTCCATCACCTGCAATACCTGTTTGAGCTTGATCGGCAGGATGCCCCACAAAAATGCGGTCAACAGCGCCAGGAACAGTCCGTACACCCAGCGCCCCGATGAAATGTGCATGCGAACCCCAAAAGCCTGCTGACAAGAACAGCCATTCTAGGCGCCCGACCGAGCACAACACAGGGACAGTTACCGGCAGGCCGCGAATGAAACAGTGCAGGTCGCAGCAATAAACCGGCGCATCGCCGTTGATCGGCCGGGCAGGCATGCCAAGTGCTTCAGGCATAAGCTGACTGCAGACTTTTCAACGCAAGGATCAGGGAGACCTACATGTACGCCATGCGCGCCGAGGACAGCGCCCCCGCCACCCGTTTTCGCAGCGACCGCGTGTGTCGGGTCAATGGCGAGCTGTATTTCAGCACCCGGGAAAATACCCTCGAAGGGCCGTATGACAGTCAGGTGATCGAGCGGGAGATTCAGGCTTATATAGCGCGGATGCAGCGGCAGGGTTCCAAGGGCTAACCGTGTTGATCCCATCGCTGGCAAGCCAGCTCCCACAGGATTTTTGACATATACAAAACCTGTGGGAGCTGGCTTGCCAGCGATGGCGATCTGACCGACGACAACGAACGGAGGATTTAGCGCACCGCCTCAAACAACCCGCTCGCCCCCATCCCGCCACCCACGCACATGGTGACGATGCCGTAACGCAAATCGCGCCGCTGCAATTCCCGAATCAGGTGCCCGACCTGGCGCGAGCCGGTCATGCCGAACGGGTGACCGATGGAGATCGAGCCGCCATTGACGTTGTACTTGTCGTTGTCGATTTCCAGCCGATCTCGGCTGTACAGGCACTGCGACGCAAACGCCTCGTTCAACTCCCACAGATCGATATCCGCCACTTGCAGGCCTTTGGCCTTGAGCAGCTTCGGTACCGAGAACACCGGGCCGATGCCCATTTCGTCCGGCTCGCAACCGGCCACAGTGAAGCCACGGAAGAACGCTTTCGGCTTGAGTCCGAGTTCCAGGGCCTTGTCCAGGCTCATCACCAAGGTCATCGAGGCACCGTCGGACAGCTGCGATGAATTGCCCGCCGTCACCGAACCGTCGTCGGCGAACACCGGCTTCAGTCCGGCAAGGCTTTCGTAGGTGGTGTCCGGGCGGTTGCAGTCGTCGCGCTCGACCACGCCATCGACAATCTGCACCTCGCCACTGTTCTTGTCTTCGACGCGGTATTTCACCGCCATCGGCACGATTTCATCGTCGAACAGACCGGCGGCCTGGGCCTGAGCGGTGCGCAGCTGGCTTTGCAGCGCATAGCGATCCTGGGCCTCGCGGCTGACGCCATAACGCCGGGCGACCACTTCGGCGGTCTGGCCCATGGTGTAGTAGATGCCGGGGGTCTGTTGCTTGAGCAACGGGTTGATCAGGTGATCGGTGTTGACGCTTTTCAGGGTCAGGCTGATCGACTCGACGCCGCCTGCAACGATGATGTCGCTGCAACCGGAGGCGATCTGGTTGGCGGCAATCGCAATCGCCTGCAAACCCGACGAGCAGAAGCGGTTGAGAGTCATGCCGGCGGTGCCGGTGCCCAGGCGCGAGAGCACTGCGACGTTGCGGCCAATGTTGTAGCCCTGCGCGCCTTCGTTGGAGCCGGCACCGACGATGCAGTCCTCGACACTGGCCGGGTCGATATCGTTGCGGGTCAGCAGCGCATTGACGCAGTGGGCCGCCATGTCATCGGGGCGGGTCTGGTTGAACTTGCCGCGAAAGGATTTGGCCAGGCCGGTCCGCACGCTGTCGACGATCACCACTTCACGCATGGCATACCTCATTGTTGTTGTCGGTTGAGAGTGGACCTGAGCATAAGTCCACCTTCTTGCCGACCGCGAGGATCATTCACCCGGCGTATGCGCGGCCATCGCTTCAGTCCTTGTGCTTTTTGGCCTTCTTGTCGGATTTCTCGAAGGCGTCTTCCAGCGCGCGGTTGATGGTGCGCAACACTTTCACCCGTGCCCAGCGCTTGTCGTTGGCCTCGACCAGCGTCCACGGCGCAATCTCGGTGCTGGTGCGGTCGACCATGTCGCCCACGGCTGCACGATAAGCGTCCCATTTTTCCCGATTGCGCCAGTCGTCTTCGGTGATCTTGAAGCGCTTGAAGGAAATCTCTTCGCGCTCCTGGAAGCGCTCCATCTGCGTATCCTTGTCGATGGCCAGCCAGAACTTGACCACGATCACGCCGGCGTCGGCCAATTGCTCTTCGAAGTCATTGATCTCGCCGTAGGCGCGTAGCCAGTCGGCCTGGGTGCAGAAACCTTCGACCCGCTCAACCAACACCCGCCCATACCAGGAGCGGTCGAACACAGTAAATTTGCCCCGCGCCGGAATGTGCCGCCAGAACCGCCACAGGTACGGTTGCGCGCGTTCGTCTTCGGTTGGTGCGGCGATCGGGACGATGCTGTACTGACGCGGGTCGAGCGCCGCCGCGACTCGGCGGATAGCCCCGCCTTTGCCGGCCGCGTCATTGCCTTCGAACACTGCCACCAGCGCATGGCGACGCATGCGTTTGTCACGCATCAGCCCGGACAGGCGCGCCTGCTCGGTAATCAGTTGTTCTTCGTAGTCTTTCTTGTCCAGACGCTGTGTCAGGTCGAGGCTGTCGAGCAGATTCAACTGATCGACCGGCGTACCCAAGGGCGCGGCGCTGACCTCGCGCGGATTGACCTCGGCACGCTTGAGCGCACTTTGCAGGCCCTCGAGGAGAATCTTGCCCACCGCCAGGCTGCGGTAGTTGGCGTCGGCGCCTTCGATGATGTGCCACGGCGCGTAATCGCGGCTGGTGCGGCGCAGCACGCGCTCGCCGTATTTGACGAATTTGTCGTAGGTCTGCGATTGCTGCCAGTCCAGCGGGCTGATGCGCCAGCTGTGCAACGGGTCGTCGGCCAGCGCTTTGAGCCGCGCTTTCATCTGTTTTTTGGACAGGTGAAACCAGAACTTGAAGATCAGCGCGCCTTCATCGCAGAGCATTTTTTCCAGACGCTCGGCGCCGGCGATGGCCTGATCCAGACGCGGATCCTTGAACAGACCGTGCACCCGGCCCTGCAGCATCTGGCTGTACCAGTTGCCGAAGAAAATCCCCATTCGGCCCTTGGCCGGCAGCATGCGCCAGTAGCGCCAGGCCGGTGGCCGTGCCAGTTCTTCATCGGTTTGCTGGTCGAAGGTGCGCACTTCGATCAGGCGCGGATCCATCCATTCATTGAGCAGCTTGACCGTCTCGCCCTTGCCCGCCCCTTCGATGCCGTTGATCAGGATGATTACCGGGAAGCGCTTCTGCTGCTGCAACTCGAACTGGGCTTCAAGCAAGGCTTCGCGCAGCGCAGGGACCGCCGCCTCATAAGTGTCTTTGTCGATGGCGTGACCGATTTCAGCGGATTCGAACATGGGACGGCTCCTTCCAGGGTTCAGCAAGACTAGCGGATTGGGCACGGACGCGGCGCATAAATTCCCATGAACTCAGGACGGGAGGAGAACTTTGTGTGAGGGGATTTATCGTTGACTGGCTGTGCAGCAGGCGTAAATCCGGGAAGTGTGGTTTGGATCGGGAAAACGGGGTGGATGGTTTTGGGACTGCTTCGCAGTCCAGCGGGGATGAATCCCCTCGCCACAGGGTTCTTTTCACCGCGAGCCTTGTGCTGGATCAGGTAGTACCGGCGCGATCGGCTAGAATGGCCGCCTTGTGTTTGCCGAGCCTGCCATGAAAGCCGAAATGCCCCACGCCCAACTCGACTGGGACGACCAGGGACGCCCACGTTCGCGGGTGTTCGATGACGTGTATTTTTCCGACCAGTCGGGGCTGGAAGAAACCCGTTACGTGTTTCTCGAACAGAACCGTCTGGCCGAGCGTTTCGCTGCACTGCCCGCCGATGGGCGCCTGGTCATTGGCGAAACCGGCTTCGGCACCGGGCTGAATTTTCTCTGCACCTGGCAGTTGTTCGAACAGCACGCGGTGGCCGGCGCACGCATGCATTTTGTCAGCGTGGAAAAGTACCCACTGGCGCCAGCGGATCTGCAACGGGCCCTGGCACTTTGGCCGGAACTCAAGCCGTTGGCCGATCAGTTACTCAAGCACTACGTAGCGATTCATCAGGGTTTTCAGCGCATCACTCTGGCCGAAGGCCGGGTGACGCTGACCTTGCTGATCGGCGATGCGCTGGAGCAACTGCCACAACTCGATGCGCAGGTCGATGCATGGTTTCTCGACGGTTTCGCCCCGGCGAAAAACCCTGACATGTGGACCGCTGAACTGTTCGTCGAACTGGCGCGTCTGGCTGCGCCGGGCTCGACCATCAGCACCTTCACCAGCACCGGTTGGGTAAGGCGTCTGCTCAACGCTGCCGGGTTCAAGATGAAGCGCACCCCGGGCATCGGCCACAAATGGGAAATCCTGCGTGGCGAATTTCTTGGCTGGCCCGCCGAGGTGGCGGCGCCCATACCGGCGAAACCCTGGTTCGCCCGCCCTGCTCCACTCAACGGCGAGCGCCGGGCGCTGGTGATCGGTGCCGGCCTGGCCGGCTGCGCGACGGCATCGAGTCTGGCGGCACGCGGCTGGCAGGTAAGCCTGCTGGAGCGGCATGCGGCGGTGGCGCAAGAAGCTTCGGGCAACCCGCAAGGCGTGCTCTATCTCAAGCTGTCCGCGCATGGCACGGCGTTGTCGCAATTGATCCTCAGCGGCTTCGGTTACACCCGGCGTCTGCTGGAAACGCTGCAGCGCGGCAGCGACTGGGATGACTGCGGGGTGCTGCAACTGGCGTTCAATGCCAAGGAAGCCGAGCGCCACGCGCAACTGGCGCAGGCATTCCCGGAAGATCTGCTGCATTGGCTGGAACAACCTGAAGCCCAGGCCCGCGCCGGTGTCGGCGTGGCCCACGGCGGCTTGTTCTACCCCGAAGGCGGCTGGGTGCATCCGCCAGCGCTGTGTCAGGCCCAGGCAATGCATGCCAACATTGATTTGCTCAGCCATCACGAAGCTTTGGAACTGCGCAAAGTCGCAGACCTGTGGCAAGCCTTCGACGGCGAACGACTGCTCGCCAGTGCGCCGGTAGTGATCCTGGCCGGAGCCGCCGAAATCAAACGTTTTGCCCAGAGTGCCGAACTACCGCTCAAGCGCATTCGCGGGCAGATCACGCGTCTGGCTGAGACTGCAGAAAGTCATGCGCTGGCCACGGTGGTGTGCGCCGAGGGCTACGTCGCCCCGGCACGACTGGGCGAGCACACGCTGGGCGCCAGTTTCGACTTCAACAGCGACGATCTGACGCCCACGACAGCCGAGCACCAAGGCAATCTGGCAATGCTCGAAGAGATTTCCAACGATCTGCTCACCCGTCTGAACATCAGCGAGCAGCCAGTCGAGAACCTTGAAGGCCGCGCCGCCTTCCGTTGCACCAGCCCGGATTATCTGCCGATCGTCGGCCCGCTCGCCGACCGCACAGCCTTCCTCCAGAGCTACGCAGCGTTGAGCAAGGACGCCCGCCAAGTGCCGGACGTCGCTTGCCCATGGCTCGACGGACTTTACGTCAACAGTGGCCACGGTTCTCGCGGGCTGATCACCGCCCCGCTGTCCGGCGAATTGCTCGCCGCGTGGCTGGACAACGAGCCGCTGCCGTTGCCACGCAGCGTGGCCGAAGCCTGTCATCCCAACCGTTTCGCCCTGCGCCAGTTGATTCGCGGCAAGTAGGTTTCACTCGTCGGGCATTACACAGAGGCCGAGGTCCATCAGGCGTATCGACTCTTCGGTCAGACGCTTGATTACGGCTTGTTGTGCCTCATCGCGCTCGAGCCTGATGGCATCCATCTGGCTCAGGTAATCGGCGGAGGGCAGCGTTTCGGCCTGTTCGAATACAGCATCGATGCGCGGTGCGTAGAGCGCATCGATGGGCGAGAATTTCCGCGCGAATGTGCGCTGCAGATAGTCTGTCCAGAACCCTTGCCGCTGCATGAATTTCAGCCATTCGGGCGACAGCTCCGCCGTCGTGATCCGGTTCTTCGCCGTCTCCAGATCGGCAGCCGTCACGCCCCCCTGTTCGGCGAACTGCATCCGTCGCGGCTGCCCGGGTAAATCGAGCGCCTCGGCAAGTCCGGTGCGATAGGCCAGATTGACCTCCAGTGCGTCAGCCTTCGGATGTTTGCGCACATGTTCAAGCGCAAGGTCGCCGAGCTTTTCCAGGCGAAACAGGCGCTTTCCCAGTTCCAATAGCGGTTTGGCAGTGACCGGCCGGCCGCCGGCGATATTACTGACCCGATCAACTTCGACCGCCACTTCCAGATGACTGAAGTTCATCGCCGCGCTGTCCGTGCAGTTGATCGGATTGGCGGCGAGGTTGAGCACTTGATCGCACAGCACCGGGTCACGCTGCGCCGCCTCAAGCACAGCCCAGACGCGCCGGCGCATGTCGGCACTGCCCTGCGTCGCATCAGCGGTATCGCCCAGTTCCGACAACAAGTGAAACAAGGCCTCGCCACGCTCATCGTCCTTGAAAGCGGTCCAGATCCGTTCACGCTCGGCGGCCTGCGCTGGGGGATTGCCGATCATCCACAGCGAACGGGCCTTCTGCTCGTCCAGCCGAGCGATATCGTCCTGCAGGTAGCCCATGCCGACACCGATGTTGTTGCGGTAGTTTTCAAGGTGAGTCTCGCTGGCCGCAGACAACGGATTGAAGCGCAGATTCAGCGCCTGACTGAATCGACGCGACACCTCGAACAGCCAGTCGGGCAGATCCTTGATCTGGTTGTTGCGCAGGTCCATCCACTCGGCAAACGGAAGATTTTTGAGGCCGACCGGCATTTCCGTAAGTCCCGTTTCGCGCAGCAGCAATCGGCGCAAATCGCGCATGGCACTGACGTCCGGCGTCGCGCCCAGAGGATTGCCATTGAGATTGAGGTAGTGCAGCGTGGTCATGCGTTTGAGCTTGGCCAGCGTCGGCTCCGTCAGCTGCAGCTGATTGTTTGCCAGGCTCAGCCGCTGGAGATTGGGCATGTACGACAGCATTTCCGGCAAGCGTGTAACGCTGTTGTTGTCCAGTTCCAGCGACTCGAGCTGTTTGAAGGATTTGAGAAAGTGCGCGACGTCGTCGCTCTGGGCCATGTTCTTCATCGATAGCTGCTGGATGTGATCAAAGCTCACCCCCGGCGGCAGTGTCGGCAGCTTGCCTACGCGCATGCCATCAAGGTTGAGCGTGCAGAGGGATTTGCCCTGTTCGTCAGGCACCCAGTGAAACCGGCGAAAACCCTCCTCGATCAGTTCTGCGGTCATTTTTCGGCTGTGGCGCGCTTCTGCCAGGTCACCCCCAAGGCCTTCAGACCCAGCGCGTCCTCGCTCCAGACAAACAAGGCGTCACGCAGCGTTTTCAGTTCCTGCTGCAGCGCTTTGACCCGGGTCGCGCGGCTCAGCGGATCCGCGCCGAGGCCATCGATCAGTTGGCTGGCCTGGGTTTCACTCAGGCGCGGGTACAGCCTGCGCACTTTGCGCAGCAGCCCGCGCGGATGCTTGTTTGCAGGGGCTTGATCACCTTGCACGCATGCCGGTTCCTCGATCCTCGCGGCCTTAGCGTTGCGTAACGTGCGAGCCGTGACCTGGCGTTCCTGCAAGGCGGCATCAAGCAGCTTGCTGCGCAATTGCCGGGTGTTCGCGGCAAAACCCGGCAGCGTGCGCTGACGCTGCGGCAGTGCCTTGAAAATGGCCGTGAACAACGCTTCAGGCCCCATGGCCACCTTGCCAAGGGACTTTCCCTCGCCGCTGAACGCTTCATAACCGGCGGCGGATTTCACCAGTGTGCAGGTGTTTTCCGCGCTGGCCGCCGTGTCGCCGACCTCTTCCAGAACCGGCCCCGCCAGGGTGTTTTCGCGCAGCTGCAGACGCCATTGCGTATCCCAGCCGTTCAGGCGCGGCAGCAAGCGGATGGCCAGCGCATCAGTGTCAACGTTGGCCAGACGCGGCCAATGAAAACCCGCCAGCGCGTGATCGAGGCGCACCTCCTCAATGCCGGCCCCGGCCCGCTGCGCAAGGCGCAACGGCACCCGTCCGGTCGATCGCAGGTGCTGGCGCTCGATACTGGTGGCGCGGTCGACCAAGCGTTGCCCATGGCGCGCCGAAAGGTCAGTGAACACCTGGCGTAATTTCACCAGTTCACCCGCCTCGCTCTGGTCGGAACGCTGGTACATGCGCTTGAAGGCCGCGCGATGATCCGCAGTGAGCGCCGCGGCCAGCTTTTTTGCCAGCGCCGATGCCTGCGTGGATTTCGCCACCTTGGCGCCAAGCATCTCTTTGACTTCGTGCTGGTCAAGGCCATCGATGACCGTTTGCAGCAATTGACCCCGGGACAACTGCTCGCGCGTCACCTCGACACTGAGGGTGTCGTCGAGCAAGCGCGTCGCAGGATAGGTTGCTTCAATGGCTTTTTCGGCGCTGGTCACCGCGATATAACGGTCAGTCGGCCAGCCCGGCAACGTCGGCAAAGCGTGCAACTGCTCCTCGACAGGCTGGCCGGAATGGTACTCGCCGCTGTGCAATTCGATTGTCAGCTCGCGCAATTGCCGGATCAGGCGCACACGCTCCACGGTGTCGCGCAAGCGCACCGGCAGCTTCAGGTTGTCATTGAAGGTTTGCAGAAGCGCCTCGTGCGAGGTGTCGCTAAGCCGGCGCATCATGTCCAGATCATCATCGACGAACTCGCTGAGTTGTGGATCGATGCGCTTGAGCGTGTAGGCCGAGCTGCTCCATTCTTCCGGCGCCTCGTTGGGAACCTGCCAGCCGCCCTCGACATGCCGGACCAATTGTGGGGCATAGGCGTTTGCACGTTGCGCGTGTTCGAGGTGCCAGGTCTTGCCGTCGGCGTCGTACTTGCCCGCAAGCAGCCGATGGTCGACACGGCCTATGGTCTTGATCCCGATCCGGTAGAACTCCTCGGAGCCCGCATCGATGGTGAAACCGGCTGGAAGCGCGTGCTCATAATGGCTGAGTTCCGGCTTCCACAAGCGAGGTCTTGCGGCGTGATCGAGAATCGCAGCGAATTGTCCGAAAAACTCGGGATGGCTGCGCAGCAGCTTGCCGCCCAGGGCACCGATTGCTTTTTGCCCACCGGCGAAGACGCCCATGAGCGCAATGTTCTCGACGACACTGAGCACATGCGACAGGGCTTGCTGATGGTCACCGCGTTGCCAGTCTTCGACGCCCTCGAACACCTCGCCAAGCAATTGGCCCACTGCGACGCCCATCATCAACTGCCCGAGTACCGGCACGAACAGCCCTGCCACAGAAGCCAGGGTCACTCCCGACTCGAGCCAGTCCTGCAGGCGTTTGCGACGCGCTTCTTCATCGATATCCGCGGTCGGCACCGCCAGTTTGCGCGCATCGATCTGGCGCTTGCCGATATGACTCAGCAGCATGAAATCGAACAGTGATACATCGATCGACAGCTGTTTGATAACGGCCACCTCACCCTTGTCGGTGAACGCCGTGAAGAAATCGGCCTTGTCATCTTCATCCAGACTGCGAGCGAAGTATTCCCGGTAGTCCGTCGTCCGCAGTTGTTGCGTAAGGTAGAGCTTGAAGGCCGCCAGATTGGGGTACTCGTACAGGGCTCGTGCGGGCTCGCCAGGCATGTACACCAGGCAGCCGTCCTCCGGATGGTGCTCCAGGGAACGTGCGCTGAAAACCACGACGCCCCAGACGCAGCTGTCGAATATTTCAATGCCCTGCATGACCATCGGGTCCTCGCCGTAGCGCAGGGTTTGCGGCGACGCCACGCCATCGGCCTCGATCAGATCCTTGACCATGCGCAGCCCGGATGAGGTGATGTCACCTTTGAGCCAGGCCTGCTCGGCATCCAGTCGCAACAGATGCTTTTTCATCGCGACGATGTCGCGGGTCATGGCACTGCTGGCCACGACTTTCCCGCCATCGTCCACAAGGCCGAAGGTTTTCTGCAAATGCAGCTGGTATTGCTTGCCCAGATCCAGCTCGCGGCACAACGTGGCGAACGCCGCCGGAGTCAGATCCTTGACCCCGCCGGGCGCACTGTGGACGCGCACCACACTGCCTGAGGGGAACGCATCTGCCTGTTCTTCATCCTCGGTGAAATTCTGCATCGCCGCCTGCAGCAAGGTTTGCGTGGCATGTTTGATCACTTCGACGCCGGACTCATCGGCAGTGACCGCCTCACAACCGCAGTCGACACCGGGCAGGCTCAGCAGATCCCGCTCGACGTCATAGACCGCCGGCCATTTTTTCTTCAGCGCGGCGGTCAGCTCGCGGATGCAGAAAGGCTGCAACGATTCGAGGCGGCTGAAGTCCTTCTCGACCCTCAGTTGCAGGGTATGCAGATCTCTGACGGTCTCATCGAGCACCGCGAGGGTCGCAGGCGAGGCCGTAAGCAATTGCGGCGGCAGGTTTTTCTGCAGGGCTTGGGCAATATCGAGGTCGCCGGTAGCCTCAAGCAATGTGCCGAGAATCGTGGCTTGAGTCGTTGGGATGTTGTTTTCTTTGGAAGGCATGGCAATAGTCCTTTATTGCGGGAGGCCTGTGACCTTAGCGATGCCTGAGGCGAATTGATAATTCAAAAAGCTCGGGGAAATCCCGGCAACCGAACAGGATTTGCGACCGTTAAAACAGCCCGCTACCACCCAGTAGCTCAGAGTCGGTTGTCCACGCTCCTTGCGTTTGGATAACCGCCGCACCTTGGCGCAGACGGCTCGCTTATAACTTATCGATCTAAAACTCCACATACCGAGACAGGTCAGTTTCTGAGTACCCGCACTTTTCGCGCGGTACGGCTTGACCTTCCCCAACGGAAAAACCGGTAAGGACTTTATGTGCGGATTAGCTGGCGAGTTACGTTTTGATCAACAACCTGCAGACCTTGCAGCGATCGAGAGAATCACCCATCACCTGGCCCCTCGCGGCCCTGACGCGTGGGGCTTCCATGCCCAAGGGCCGATTGCCCTGGGCCATCGACGCCTGAAGATCATGGACCTGTCGGACGGGTCGGCGCAGCCGATGATCGACAGCCAATTGGGCCTGTCCCTGGCTTTCAATGGCGCGATCTACAACTTCCCGGAATTGCGCGCAGAGCTCGAAGCGCTGGGCTATGCCTTTTATTCCGGCGGCGACACCGAAGTGCTGCTCAAGGGTTATCACGCCTGGGGCGAGGCGTTGCTGCCGAAGCTCAACGGCATGTTCGCCTTCGCCATTTGGGAGCGCGATGCCAAGCGTCTGTTCATCGCCCGTGACCGTCTCGGCGTGAAGCCGCTGTACCTGTCGCGCACTGGCCAACGCCTGCGCTTTGCCTCGGCACTGCCGGCGCTGCTCAAGGGTGGCGACATCAACCCGATTCTTGATCCGGTGGCGCTCAACCATTACCTGAATTTCCATGCGGTGGTGCCTGCGCCGCGCACCTTGCTGGCCGGTATCGAAAAATTGCCGCCCGCCACCTGGATGCGCGTTGAGGCCGATGGCCGCACCGAGCAGAAAACCTGGTGGACCCTGCCCTACGGCCCACATGAGGACGAGAAAAACCTCAACCTTGAAGACTGGGTCGATCGCGTCCTCGACAGCACCCGCGAAGCGGTGGCGATTCGTCAGCGTGCGGCAGTGGATGTCGGCGTGTTGCTGTCTGGCGGTGTCGACTCGAGCATGCTGGTCGGCCTGTTGCGTGAAGTCGGTGTAGAGAACCTGTCGACCTTCTCCATCGGTTTCCAGGATGCCGGCGGCGAGCGCGGCGACGAGTTCCAGTATTCGGACCTGATCGCCAAGCACTACGGCACCCGCCACCATCAGTTGCGCATCGACGAGAAAGAAATCATCGAGCAACTGCCTGCTGCTTTCCGGGCGATGAGCGAGCCGATGGTCAGCCATGACTGCATCGCGTTCTATCTGTTGTCGCGGGAAGTGGCCAAGCACTGCAAAGTGGTGCAGAGCGGCCAGGGCGCGGACGAGTTGTTTGCCGGTTATCACTGGTATCCGCAGGTAGACGGCGCGGCCGATCCATACGCGGCCTACCGCGACGCATTCTTCGACCGCAGCTATGACGATTACGCGGCAACGGTTCAGCCGAAATGGCTGGTCGATCACGACGCAGCGGGCGACTTCGTCAAAGCGCATTTTGCCCAGCCTGGCGCTGATGCCGCGGTGGACAAAGCCTTGCGTCTGGACAGCACGGTGATGCTGGTCGATGACCCGGTCAAACGTGTCGACAACATGACCATGGCCTGGGGCCTGGAAGCGCGTACGCCGTTCCTCGACTATCGGCTGGTCGAACTGTCGGCGCGAGTACCGGGCAAATTCAAACTGCCCGACGGCGGCAAACAAGTGCTGAAAGAAGCTGCGCGCCGGGTCATTCCAAGCGAAGTGATCGACCGCAAGAAAGGCTATTTCCCGGTGCCGGGCCTCAAGCACTTGCAGGGCGACACTCTGAACTGGGTGCGCGAACTGCTGCTGGATCCGAGCCAGGATCGCGGCCTGTTCAACCCGACCATGCTCGACAAGCTTCTGACTGATCCGCAAGGCCAGCTGACCCCGTTGCGCGGTTCGAAACTGTGGCAACTGGCGGCCCTCAACCTGTGGCTCAGTGAACAAGGAATTTGATTGATGAAACCCCATGCCACGTCCATCAACCAACGCCTGTTGCGTGGTCAGGCCCCCTCGTATGAACGTTTGCAGGCGCGCCTGGCCGAAGACGGCAGCGAGCCTGCCAGCGCGCCGATTGCCGTGCACTGCGGCTGGGGCCGGCTGCTGATCGGGCACACCTTTCCAGACCCGGCGTCGCTGGCGCAGGAGCTGCTCAACGAACAGCCCGGCGAGCGTGACATCGCGCTATACGTTGCCGCACCGCAGCAGATTCTTGGCCTGGAGCCAACGCAGCTGTTTCTCGATCCATCCGACACCCTGCGCCTGTGGTTCAGCGATTACCGGCAGGCCACGCGGGTGTTTCGCGGCTTCCGCATTCGTCGCGCGCAGAGCGAAAGCGACTGGCAAGGGATCAACCGCTTGTACCAGGCGCGCGGCATGTTGCCGATCGATCCGGAGCTGCTCACTCCGCATCATCAGGGCGGTCCGGTGTATTGGCTGGCGGAAGACGAGGATAGCGGCGCGGTGATCGGCAGTGTCATGGGCCTCAACCATCAAAAAGCTTTCAACGATCCGGAACACGGCAGCAGCCTGTGGTGCCTGGCGGTCGACCCGCATTGCTCGCGCCCCGGCGTCGGCGAAGTGCTGGTGCGACATCTGGTCGAGCACTTCATGAGCCGTGGCCTGGCTTATCTGGATCTGTCGGTGCTGCACGACAACCGTCAGGCGAAAAACCTCTACGCCAAACTCGGTTTCCGCAACCTGCCGACCTTCGCCATCAAGCGCAAGAACGGGATCAATCAGCCGCTGTTTCTCGGCCCGGGGCCGGAGGCGAATTTCAACCCTTACGCACGGATCATCGTCGAAGAAGCGCATCGACGCGGTATCGACGTGCAAGTGGATGACGCCGACGCCGGGCTGTTCACCCTCAGCCATGGTGGCCGTCGCGTGCGCTGCCGCGAGTCGCTCAGCGACCTGACCAGCGCCATCAGCATGACCTTGTGCCAGGACAAAAGCCTGACCCACAAGGTGCTCAAGGCCGCCGGCCTGAAACTGCCGGCACAGCAACTGGCGGGCAATGCCGACGACAACCTGGCCTTCCTCGATGAACACCAGCGGGTGGTGGTCAAACCGCTCGACGGTGAACAGGGCCAAGGCGTCGCGGTGGATTTACGCACCATCGAAGAGGTGCAGAAGGCCATCGAAACCGCCAAGCAGTTCGACAGTCGCGTGTTGCTGGAGAGCTTCCACGAAGGTCTCGATCTGCGCATTGTGGTGATCGGTTTTGAAGTGGTCGCGGCTGCTATTCGCAAGCCCGCCGAAGTGGTCGGTGATGGGCAGCATTCCATCGGTGCGCTGATCGAAGCGCAGAGCCGCCGACGGCAAGCGGCCACCAGCGGCGAGAGCAAGATCCCGCTGGACCACGAAACCCAACGTACGCTGCACGCTGCCGGCTATGACTACAGCAGCATCCTGCCGGCCGGCGAGCATCTGTTCGTGCGGCGCACGGCCAACCTGCACACCGGCGGTACGCTGGAAGACGTGACCGACATTCTTCATCCGACCCTGGTCGACGCGGCAGTGCGCGCGGCGCGGGCGCTGGATATTCCGATGGTCGGCCTCGATCTGATGGTGCCGGCGGCGGATCAGCCCGACTACGTGTTCATCGAAGCCAACGAACGCGCCGGCCTCGCCAACCATGAACCGCAGCCGACGGCGGAGCGCTTTGTCGATCTGTTGTTTCCGCATAGTCAGCCGGCTGTCTGAACCTTTCCTGATCGTTCCCACGCTCTGCGTGGGAACGCCTCATCGGACGCTCCGCGTCCATTCGAGGGACGCAGAGCGTCCCGGGCTGCATTCCCACGCAGAGCGTGGGAACGATCAGTGCTCAACCCATCAGGAGTTTCCATGACCATGACCACACAAATCCCTGAACCGGATCTGGCTTACCTGCAAAAAGTCCTGCTGGAGATGCTCGCCATTCCCAGCCCTACCGGGTTCACCGACACCATCGTGCGCTATGTCGCCGAGCGTCTCGAAGAGCTGGGTATTCCGTTTGAAATGACCCGACGCGGCACCATTCGCGCGACGTTGAAGGGCAAAAAAGCAGCCCCGACCGCGCCGTATCGGCGCACCTGGACACCATCGGCGCCGCGGTGCGTGCGGTGAAGGACAATGGTCGCCTGACCCTCGCCCCGGTCGGTTGCTGGTCGAGCCGCTTTGCCGAGGGCAGCCGGGTCAGCCTGTTTACCGACACTGGCGTGATTCGCGGCAGCGTGTTGCCGCTGATGGCTTCCGGGCATGCATTCAATACCCAGGTCGATGAAATGCCGATCAGCTGGGACCATGTCGAACTGCGGCTGGACGCCTACTGCGCGACCAAAGCCGATTGCGAATCGCTGGGCATTCATGTCGGTGACGTGGTGGCGTTCGATCCGCTGCCGGAGTTCACCGAAAGCGGCCATATCAGTGCGCGCCACCTCGACGACAAGGCCGGCGTGGCCGCACTGCTCGCCGCACTGAAGGCGATTGTCGACAGTGGCCAGGAGCTGACCATCGATTGCCATCCACTGTTCACCATTACCGAGGAAACCGGCAGCGGTGCGGCGGCAGCATTGCCGTGGGATGTCAGCGAGTTCGTCGGCATCGACATTGCGCCGGTCGCGCCGGGCCAGCATTCCAGTGAACACGCGGTGAGCGTGGCGATGCAGGACTCTGGCGGGCCGTACGACTATCACTTGTCGCGGCATTTGCTGCGTCTGGCCGGCGAGAACGAATTGCCGGTGCGCCGTGACATGTTCCGCTATTACTTCAGCGATGCGCATTCGGCGGTCACCGCCGGCCACGACATCCGCACTGCCCTGCTCGCCTTCGGCTGCGATGCCACGCACGGCTACGAACGCACGCACATCGACAGCCTGGCGGCGCTCAGCCGTTTGCTCGGCGCGTACATCCTCAGCCCGCCAGTCTTCGCCAGCGATGCGGCGCCGGCCAATGCGTCTCTGGATCGCTTCAGCCATCAGATCGAGCATGACACGCAGATGGAAAGCGAAACCCGCGTGCCGCCGGTAGACAGTCTGGTGGGGCAGCGTTCTGACAGTTGAGCCTTCGGTGAACAGATGACCGCCTTCGCGAGCAGGCTCGCTCCCACAGGGATCGCATTTCAAATGTGGGAGCGAGCCTGCTCGCGAATGGGCCGACAAGTCCAATACAGAACTGGCAGGCAAAACCCAATCCCCGTAGCATCCCGACATTGATTTGACCGAGGTGCCCATGCTCATTCCACACGACGCGCTTGAAGTCGACACCCTCACCCGCCTGATCGAGGATTTCGTCACTCGCGACGGTACTGACAACGGCGATGACACCCCGCTGGAAACCCGCGTATTGCGCGTGCGCCAGGCATTGACCAAAGGCCAGGCACTGATCGTGTTCGACCCGGAAAGCGAACAGTGCCAGCTGATGCTCAAGCACGACGTACCCAAGCATCTGTTCGACTGAAACCGTCAGCCAGCCTTCGCGGCGGCCTCCTTGCGCTTGATCCGGTCATAGACCTCGGCGCGGTGCACATGGACTTTCTTCGGCGCCTCGACGCCGAAGCGCACGCTGGAGCCATTGACCGACAGAACACGCAGGGTGATGTCGTCACCGATTGAAATCAACTCACCGACCACACGGCTGAGTACAAGCATGGGATTCATCCTTCAGGACTGGCAAACCCTGAAGATGCGCGGCTTACAGCGTCTTCACAATCCACGACGAGCAAATCAGTCTTGCCCTACAGTCGCCCACGCCCACAGCTGTCAGACGCTTCGCACAAAAGCCTCAGGCGGCGGAAAAGCGCGGCCCGAACAGAATGATGCTGGCACCGACCACGCACAGGGCCATGCCAATCCAGTCCGAACCCAGCGGACGCACCCGCTCGACCACCGCTAGCCAGCCAATCGAAGCAACGATGTAGATCCCTCCATATGCCGCATAGGCGCGCCCGGCGTAGGCCGCTTCAACACGGGTCAGCAACAGCGCGAACAGGGTCAGGCTGAGCAACGCGGGAATCACCCACAACGCACTCTTGCCTTGGCGCAGCCACATGTAGAAAGCAAAACAGCCGGCGATTTCAAACAGCGCCGCAAGGAAGAACCACAGGTAATTGAGCATCAACGCGTCTCGACAGGGTGACCATGGCGGTCACCCTAACCACGCGGCCAGCAACGAACAAGATCAAGCGTTGTTTTGTCTGGCCTTGGCGCGCATTTTCTCGGCCATTGAGGTCATCTCGTTGTAGAGCAATTGCGGGTTCTTCTGTTTGAGCGCCCAGGCCATGCGCCCTTGTTCGTGAGGCAGAATCATGAACTCGCCGGCGGCGACTTGCTGATAGATGTAGTCAGCGATATCCGCTGCACTGATCGGCGAACTTTCCAGCAACTTGCCGACCTGCGCTTTCATTGCCGGGGTCGGGCCACGGAAAGAATCCAGCAAGTTGGTCTGGAAGAATGATGGGCAGACGACATGCACCGCCACTTCCTGCTGCGCCAGTTCAATCAGCAGACTTTCCGACAAGGCCACCACGCCAGCCTTGGCCACGTTGTAGTTGCTCATCGCCGGGCCCTGCATCAGCGCGGCCATAGAGGCGATGTTGATGATCTTGCCCTTGCTCTGTTCCAGCAATGGCAGGAACGCCTTGCAGCCTTTGACCACGCCCATCAGGTTGATCGCGATCTGCCAGTCCCAGTCTTCCAGCGACAGTTCGCTGAAGAACCCGCCCGAGGCGACGCCAGCATTGTTGACGATGATGTCGATGCCGCCGAGTTTCTCTTCACAAGCCTGGGCGAACGCGGTGAGCTGGCTGTAATCGCGCACGTCGCAGCGCTGGATGAAACCGTCACCGCCCGCCTCGCGCACCAGCTTCAGGGTTTCCTGCAGGCCGGGCTCACTGACGTCGGACAAGGCCAGCCGCCAGCCTTCACGGGCCCAGCGCAGCGCGATTTCGCGACCCAGGCCTGAGCCTGCACCAGTGATCATCATGCGATTTTGCATAGCGGACAGCCTTGTTGTTCCGGGAGAGATGCGCCGAGTGTAGCGAAGGATCCAGCGCCACCCACGCTCCATCCAGTTGCTGAATGGAGGATCAAAAGATTGCAGCCGTCATCGTTTTCCGGTTGGTCTCATGCAGGAGCTGACGAGTGCAACGAGGCTGCGATCTTTTTGCTGGAAAGGAAATAACCGAGCAATCCAAATACATTAAAAAAACATTGAATTATTTTTCACTGGCGCAAGTCGGAACATGTAAGCCGGCTGGAATTTAGTTGCTCTCCAGCTGCCCACTGAGCATCAAGACTCTTCCAGACTCTGAACAAGGAAATCACCCATGGGCACAATTCTAATCATCATCCTGATCCTGTTGCTGATCGGTGGTCTGCCGGTCTTCCCGCACTCCAGAAGTTGGGGTTATGGCCCGTCGGGCATTATCGGCGTGGTGTTGGTCGTGCTGCTGGTGCTGTTGTTACTCGGCAAGATATGACGATTTGAAGCTGTAAAAAAGAGGCCCTTGTTCAAGGGCCTCTTTTTTATTGCGTGGACTTTAACCAGGCATCAGTCCGGCGTGCCGTGAATCACACCGGCGGTGTTATCGAGCAGGCTCTTGGTCGCGGTTTGCAGGAACGCTTCAAGTTTGAGTTTGAGTTCGGCAGTGCGCGGCGCGTCCGGCACAACTTCGGCGTGCGGATTGGCACCGAGCTGGTATTGCCAGATTTTCGGGCCCATGTCCTTGTCACGCGGCAACACCAGAATCTGCTCGGCGGTAACGATGGCGGTGGTCTGCTCGCTGCCCGATGGCTTGATCACACCGAAACCGGTATCGCCCTGCGGCAGGTTGAGCAGGTCACGGCCCCAGCACTGGTGACGCACTTCACCACCAAGACGGCCCATAATGGTCGGCACGATGTCGATCTGCGTACCCACGGTATGGTCACGGGTACCGAACTTCTGCTGAATGCCTGGAGCAATCATCAGCATCGGCACGTTGAAACGGCCCAGGTCCATTTCGGTGATCTGGCGCTCGTTGCCGAAGCCATGGTCGCCGACGATGACAAACAGGGTTTCGTTGAAATATTTCTCTTTGCGCGCCTTCTCGAAAAACTGGCCGAGCGCCCAGTCGGAGTAGCGCATGGCGGTCAAGTGTTCGTTGAGGCTGCCACGGTCAGTGACGCGCTCGACCGGCAACGGTGTCGGCAAAGCGTACGGGGTATGGTTGGACAGCGTTTGCAGCAATGCGTAGAACGGCTTGCCGTTTTCCCGCGCCTTCAGTTCCTGCAGGCCACGATCAAACATGTCCTGGTCGGAAACGCCCCAGGTCGGATCGGAGAACACCGGATTGACGAAGTCATTGCGGCCAACGAAGTTGGTCATGCCCTGGTTGCTGAAGAAGCCCGACTGGTTGTCCCAGGCGAAATCGCCGTTGTAGACGTACACGTCGTCGTAGTCGCGAGCACTGAGCACCTGCGGCAGACCGGACAGTTTGTGACTGCCCTCCGGAGTCTGCATCAGGTATTCGAAACCTGGCAGGTTAGGGAAGCAGGCCATGGTCGCAAACATGCCCTGGTGGGTGTGGGTGCCGTTGGAGAAGAAACGGTCGAACAGCAGACCTTCCTTCGACAGGTTGTCCAGGTACGGAGTGATGTTCCCCGGCGCGCCCAACGCACCGACCGAGTGACCGGCCATGCTTTCCATGAGAATCACGACGACGTTCTTGATCGGCAGGGTCTTGTCGGCTGGCGGCGTGTAATCACGGCGCACGGCGGCAATATCGGCGTCGACCAGTTTGTCGTCCGGCATGAGCAGCATCTCACGGACGATTTTCTGCGCCTGCTCCTGCGGCAGCGTGGCTTTCCAGATATTGTCGCGATCTTCGCCCATGCGGGACTTGGCGGCCTCGATCAGCGACAGCGTGGCATTGAGACCGAGCTGGTTGGCAAAGTTGGAATCGGTAGTGTAGACGTCACCCCAGCGCATCGGCGGGCCTTGACGCAGGGTGCCACGGGCGGCAATCACGCAGATCAACAGGCAGACCACGAACACCGCCAGACGGGTGTACCACGGTGCGACTTGACGGGAGCTGACGCTGCCGCCGCTGAACGGTCCGCGCGGGCGAGTGGCACGATCGGCGCCTTTGAACGCCAGGGTCAGAATCACTGTGCCGATCACCCACGCCAGCAGGTAGCGCACCACCGGAAAACCGTACCAGAGCATGCTCATTACGGTTTTCGGGTCTTCCTTCACGTACTGGAACACCAGACCGTTGAGGCGCTGGTGAAACTCGCGGTAGAAGTCCATTTCCATCAGGCCGAGGAACAGCGCGATGCTCGAGGCGACGGTCAGCCACAGGCGGAAGAAACCGCGCGCGGCCATGGCCCGGGCACTGAACAGCGCCAGCACCAGCGGAATGCACAGGTACACTACCAGGCGCAGGTCGAAACGCAGACCGTTGACGAACGCTTCGAGGAAGGTCGCGGCCGGAGTGTCGAGGATCATTTCGCGGTTGTAGACCAGCAGCGCGAGGCGCAGCGCGGAAAACATGACCATCATGACCAGTGCGCACAGCAGCGTGTAGGCCAGATGCGATTTGACGGTCGGTTGCAGCAGGCGAGCAGAAGATCGCTGCTGATTCAGGGCGTCCGGGTTTGCCATGTCGTTTTAGGACCCATTGGAAGTTGAAGTTGCAAAAATACAGCGGCGCCAGGCCCTCTATTGGTCATTCCAGACCCCGGGGCGTGCGCAGTGCGCAAATGTTGCACGATCGTTCACACCATTGCCATTGATTACTGCCCTGCTCTTGAAGACTTTCATTCAAAGGGCTGCTGCGCTATGGCAGGCAACAAGTGCGGGCGAATTGTCTTTAAGACTTTGTGAAAATTTCGTGCAACGCATATCTGGAAATACAATTTAGAGACAAAACAAAACGCCCCGAACCGTTCGGGGCGTTTTGTTTAGAGCGCGAAAATTATTTCTCGGCGCGTTCTTTCAGCGCTTTCAAGGTATTGAATGGCGCATCGACAACAAACTTGTTGGCAACCATCGCCGGCACGCTGCCGCCTGGCTCGGTGTGCACTTGATAAGTCACTTCGACCTGATCGCCTTTTGGCACGAACTTCCAGAAGCCTTTGACCTGCTGAACCCGCACGAAACCTTTTTCTTCCGGCAGATAGGTCGGTACGCCTTCAAGATTCCGGGTCAGGCTGCCGTCGGCGCCTTCAACGGTGGTGATCTTCAGCACCGAATCACGCGGGGTCACCGGCCACGGCGTGTTGAATTGCGAATAGGTCCAGCTCAGATCGCCTTCGTGCTTGAGCAGTTTCTGGCTCTTGCATTCGTGAATCCAGGCGCAAGCGCCGGAGACGTCTTCCTGCAAGGCGCGCAGTTTGGCAACGGTGGTTTTCATCAGCGCGACGCCTTGGTAGGACTTGTAGTCCGAACCGGGTATTTCGCTCAGGGAAACCTTGATGCCGTCTTCATTCTTGGCGACTTTCCAGTCTTCCGCCTGGGCGACCGAAGTGACGAGCACGGCGGTCAGACCACACAAAACAGCGATACGGTGCAGCGAACCCATAGTGTTATTCCTTATTGTTGAAGTTCCGTTGGTGAACACATCACGCCGCCGTCATCTGCTCCCACCAGCCGATCAATCTGATCGCTTCTTCGGAGCTACTGCCGCAGACCTCGACATCCGCAGCGAAGCCCGCGCAGACAGCTGGGCGCTCCGGACGGCCGAAAATGCTGCACAGGTTATCGACCGACAGTTGCACGCAACGTTCGCCGGCGGGTTTGCCATCGGGCATGCCCGGGATCGGCGAACTGATGGAGGGGGCAATGCAGCAAGCGCCACAGCCTTCACGGCATTTCATGACGAACAGATCCTCGCGACGGGCGATGTGTAAAGAGACGCGAACAGAGTAACCGCTAAAATGGCTGTTTCAAATTGCTGCAAGCGGGTTTTCAACGATAAGTAAAAGTGACCGGGCAGTCTCCGACGAAGCGTCTGGTCTGCGCGTCGCAGATGCCCGGATCTATTGTTTGAATTCGAAATCCAGCGCCGCACCTTCCACATCGCGGCGCGCTTCGTTGCGCAGTTGCAACTGCATTTCGTTGCTGAGCAAACGGCCGTTGAGCTGGAAGCCGTTATCTTTCTCGCCAAACATCTGCGGCAGGATGGCATCGCGTTTGGGCAGCTCCACGGTGCCCCGTGGCTTCAACTCTTCAACCATATCCTTGGGCAGGCTGAGGTCGAGTTTTGCCGGCGGCAATTTGGTCTTGGCCACTTCGCTGGCGGGTTTCGATTTCGAAGCAACCGGGCGGCGCTTCTTCACCGTGGCGTTTTTTTGGCTTGGGCTTTTTTGCCGGAGCCGCGGTTTTGGTGGCTTTGTTCGTGGTACTGGTCGCTGCCGGTTTTTCCTGGGCTGCGGCCGCCAGGACACCCGGCGCCTGGCCGATCATCAGCAAACCCAGCAGTACCCACGCGGCAGGAACAATCGCTTTCATGGACCCAACGAACTAACGGCAGAGGGCCACATGCTCGCCTGTTGTGAGTCACATGACAAGCATCACCGCCCTCTTCGTTCAGAATCCGCCAGCGGTTTCCTGACACAGTTGGGTGGCCAACAGACCCAGCGTCATCAGCGCCCGCTCCGCCTCGCGATTCCACGGAATGCCGCAATTCAGGCGGATACAGTGGTTGAACTGCTCGGTGTTACTGAAGATCAGCCCCGGCGCGATGCTGATGCCTTGTTGCAACGCGCGGACATGCAATTCCTGGGTGTTGACCCGCCCCGGCAAGCTCACCCACAGGATGAAACCGCCCGTAGGTCGGGACATTTGCGTGCCTTCAGGGAAGTGCTGCTGCACCGCCAGCTGGAACGCGCTGAGGTTTTTTCGGTATTCCTGACGGATGTAGCGTAAATGCCGGTCATAACCGCCGTTTTCCAGATAGGCCGCTATCGCCATCTGCGTGACGCTGCACGCTGAATGGGTACTGAAGGTTTGCAGGCGCTGGATTTCCTGTTGGTACTTGCCGGCGATCATCCAGCCGATGCGCACACCGGGCGACAGGGTTTTGGAGAAGCTCGAGCAGTAGATCACTCGATCCAGTCGATCGTAGGCCTTCAGCGCTTTGGTGCGGCCCTGCTCGAACATCAGTTCCCCGTAGATATCGTCTTCGACAATCTGGATATCGAAATCCGAGGCCAGGCGCAGCAACTGTTTCTGCCGCTCTTCCGGCATGGTGCCGCCGAGGGGATTGCTCAGGCGCGTGGTCAGCACCAACGCCTTGATCGACCATTGATTAGCGGCCAGCTGCAAGGCTTCCAGACTCATGCCGGTAGCGGGGTCGCTGGGGATTTCGATGACTTTCAGGCCAAGCAGATCGGCCAGTTGCAGCAGGCCGTAATAGGTTGGCGATTCGGCAGCGATCAGATCGCCCGGCCGGGTCAGCACACGCAACGACATCTGCAAGGCGTCGACACAGCCGTGGGTGATCACTACTTCCGACGGGTCCACCACCACACCAGCATCACGCATGCGAATCGCCACTTGCCGACGCAGCGGTTCAAAACCGGGGCTGAACATGTAGCTGAACGCCCGTGGGCTGTGAAACCGGGTCACCTTGGCCAATTGCTGATGCAGCGCGCGCACCGGCAGATAATCGACACTCGGCACCGCAGCGCCCAGCGGAAACACGCCTTCCCGGCGGGACTCCACCAATACCTGTTGAATGATGCTGCTGCGCGTGACCAGCCCCGGCCGTTCGACCCGGGCAATGTCAGGCGTCGGCGCGGTCAGCGCGGGGGTCTGGTGTACGTAATAACCCGATTGCGGACGAGCGCGGATCAGGCCCTGATCTTCGAGATTGGCGTAGGCCTGCAACACCGTCGCATGACTGACGTTGAGCTGCGAACTCATCTTGCGCACCGAAGGCACGCGCTCCCCGGGTTGATAGACACCCCGGCGGATGTCTTCGGCCAGTTGCTGAGCAATACGTTGGTAGAGCAAGAGATTGGTCATGACGCAGCACTCGATTTCACGGGCGTTTTATTCTTGTCTGAAACAATACCGGAACAGTTTAGAAGTGTACGGGGACAGTTGCCAGATTACTCGACCATACAGTGCGGTGTCTGCCCCATCTGTACGGTTTTGCGCGGCAATCGACAGACACAAAAAAGCCCGGCACTGCATGACAGTCCGGGCTTTCCAGAGACGCAGCCCTCAGCGGGCGGCGCCGAGCTGGCCTTTTTCGTCAGAGAACACAATTTCCACACGGCGATTCTGCGCCCGTCCACGCTCGGAGGCGTTGGCATCGACCGGGAACTGATCACCGTAACCTTCGACCTGGATGCGCTTTTCGTCGACCCCCAGATCGACCAGCACGTCAGCCACCGATTGCGCGCGGTCGCGGGACAGTTTGAGGTTTTCCTGTTTCCCACCAGTGCTGTCGGTGTAACCCTCGATGCGCACCACGCGCTTGGGATTGAGCTGCAGGAACTGAACGATCTTCAGCACGACCCGGTTGGCCGAGTTTTTCAGTTCCGCTTCGCCAGTGTCGAACAACACATCGCCGAGGGTCATCACCAGACCGCGATCGGTCTGCGTGGTCGCCAGCGCGACGATCTGTTCCTCCAGCCACTTGCCTTGTTGCTGCACGCTGAGCAGTTTCGATTCGCGCAGGGCCAGTTGCAGGCGCTGCCGCTCCAGTTCGAGCTTGGCCGCTTGCTCCTCGTTGAGTACCTGATTGGTGTGCTCGCGAGCGATTTCGCTGTAGCGCTGGCTCAGGTAGGCGTAATGCACCACGTCGGCACCGCTGCCCCAATAGGTCGACAGCCGATCGGCGCGGGCCAGGGATTCGCCGGCGCGGATCACGTCTTTCGGCGCGATGCGCAGCACATTGGAATCTTCCTTGACCTTCTGGAAATCAGCGCCGGCCTGTTGCAGCGCCGCCTCGCTGTGCTGGCCGGCGCAGCCGTAGAGGCTGGCGCAACCGGCAAGAAGCAGAATGCCGAGAGCGTTGGACTTGAGGCTCATTGCGCTTCCCCAGTTGCAGCTGCTTGCGCAGGCGGACAATGCGGGTATTGAGCACATTCAGTTGCTCTTGGCTTTTTTCGTCAGCACCTTGGCTTCAGCCAGACGCGCATCCAGTTCGGCCTGCTCGGCCCGCATGCGCGCGTTGCGATAGGACTCGTCCGCCATGTTGCCTTTGGCGCGGTTGTACTTGGTTTCGGCCAGTTGCATTTCCGGCACGTCGTCAGCGGTGGCGCCAACGGCCTTGGCCTGCACGATGGCTTGTTCGGTCAAACGCATTTGTTCACTGGGTGCCGGATCGGTTGCGCACCCGGCCAGGGCCAGAACGGCCACAGCCGCGAAAAGAGGTCGAATACTCACTAAGAATCCCTACTGTTTTGGGGCACTGACAGGTCGTGGCGGCTGTTGCTGTTGCGCCTTCCAGCGCTCGAGGTTGCGTTGCAGCGCGGCTTCCGTCAGTCCGGACGCGGGCAATTCTGTCATCTTTTTGGCGAGCTGTCCGCGCAACCACGGATCGTTGCAGGCCGAGTTATGCGAAACCGCGAGGAACAGACCCGGCCGGTCGATGGGTTGTTCGAACGCCAGCAGATCGCTGGTCATGCCCAATGTCTGCGCGGCGGCCAGGCCTGAGTAGCGCCCGGCGAGGACATATTCCACCTCGCCCAACAGCAGTTTCTGTAGTGCCTGGGTAAGGTTGGCTGTCCGCGTCAGGGTCAGATTCTGCTCGGCGAAAGTGCCGAATGCCTGGGTCATCCGAGATTTTTCCGACACCGCGCCGGCGTGCCCTTTAAGGTCGCCGGCCTCGGCATAGGTCAGCGTCGAGCCTTTGCGCGTCCACACCAGATAGTCGTTTTCCAGCAGTGGCGGATGAACGAAGTCGAAGTTTTCCAGCTCGGTCACGGTCAGCGGTGCGTCGGCCAGCATGTCCATGCGCCCGCTGCGCACTTCATCGAGGGCCTGCGAGCGTTTGCCGGCGTAGAGCAGGTCGACTTTGATGCCCAGATCCTTGGCCACTTGCTGCAACAGATCGGCACTGGCGCCGATCAGGCGCTTGGGGTTTTGCGGGTCCTGCCACAGGTACGGCGGCGCATACGGGCTGCCGGTGACGACCAGGCGCTCGCACTTGCCCGCGGCCATGGCCAAACCGGGCAACAGCATCAATCCCAATAACCATCCGCAGCGCAGATCCATGGCAAAACACTCCCCACTCAAATCCGAGACAAAAAAAGCCCGACCAACAGGCCGGGCTCTTTATAAGTGAAGCCGCCGGATTAGACCAGCTTCTCCAGCTCAGGTACTGCTTCGAACAGATCCGCCACAAGACCGTAATCGGCCACCTGGAAGATCGGCGCTTCTTCGTCCTTGTTGATCGCAACGATCACCTTGGAGTCTTTCATGCCGGCCAAATGCTGGATCGCGCCGGAGATGCCGACGGCGATGTACAGCTGTGGCGCAACGATCTTGCCGGTCTGACCGACCTGCATGTCGTTCGGTACGAAACCTGCGTCGACCGCAGCGCGCGAAGCGCCAACAGCCGCGCCGAGCTTGTCGGCCAGCGCGTACAGGTGCTTGAAGTTGTCACCGTTCTGCATGCCGCGACCGCCGGAAACGACGATCTTGGCAGCGGTCAGCTCAGGACGATCGGACTTGGCCAGCTCTTCGCTGACGAAGCTCGAAGTACCGGCGTCGTGAGCAGCGCCAACGGCTTCAACGGCAGCCGAACCACCTTCAGCAGCCACCGGATCGAAACCGGTGGCACGCACGGTGATCACTTTGATCGCGGCGGTCGATTGCACGGTAGCGATGGCGTTACCGGCATAGATCGGACGCTTGAAGGTGTCAGCGCTTTCAACCGAGATGATCTCGGAGATCTGGTCAACGTCCAGCGCAGCAGCAACGCGCGGCAGGATGTTTTTGCCGTTGGAAGTCGCGGCAGCCAGGATGTGGCTGTAGCCAGCGCCCAGCTCTGCAACCAGAGGAGCAATGTTTTCCGGCAGCTGATGCGCGTAAGCGGCATTGTCAGCGTTGAGGACTTTGCTCACGCCAGCGATTTTCGCAGCGGCTTCGGCCACCGGGCCAGCGCCTTGGCCTGCAACCAGAACGTGAATGTCGCCGCCGATTTTGGCAGCAGCAGCCACGGTGTTCAGTGTGGCCGGAGCCAGCACTTTGTTGTCGTGTTCGGCGATTACCAAGATAGTCATGATTAGATTACCTTCGCTTCGTTTTTCAGTTTCTCGACCAGTTCAGCCACCGACTTGACCTTGATGCCCGCGCTGCGTGCAGCCGGCGCTTCGACTTTCAGGGTCTTGTTGGTGGAGGCGGTGGAAACGCCCAAAGCGTCCGGAGTCAGCACTTCGAGAGGCTTCTTCTTGGCTTTCATGATGTTTGGCAGGGACGCGTAGCGCGGCTCGTTCAAACGCAGGTCGGTGGTGACGATTGCAGGCAGTTTCAGCGAAACGGTCTGCGCGCCGCCGTCGATTTCGCGGGTCACGGCAACGCTGTCGCCGGAGACTTCGACTTTCGAGGCGAAGGTGCCCTGACCGTAGCCGCTCAGTGCCGCGAGCATCTGGCCGGTCTGGTTGTTGTCGCTGTCGATCGCCTGTTTGCCAAGAATCACTAGCTGCGGCTGTTCCTTGTCGACAACAGCCTTGAGCAGCTTGGCCACGGCCAGCGAGGTCAGGTCTTCAGCGGATTCGACGAGGATGGCGCGGTCGGCACCCAGAGCCAGTGCGGTACGCAGCTGCTCCTGAGCGGTGGTCGGGCCGATGGAGACGACGACGATTTCAGTCGCAACGCCCTTCTCTTTCAGGCGTACGGCTTCTTCCACGGCGATTTCGCAGAATGGGTTCATCGACATCTTGACGTTGGCGAGGTCGACGCCGGAATTGTCCGCCTTGACGCGGACCTTGACGTTGTAATCCACAACGCGTTTGACAGCTACAAGAACCTTCATGGATTCCTCGTTACTCTCCGGTGAAAAGAAAGTCGCCTAGGCGAACCTGGCGGATGATGCTCATCGGGCGACAAGGGCACCTCTAAAAACGCCGGCTTGAATGTAAGGTGATTCACTTCGCGAAGGGAGGTGACCGTTCGTCAGGGGTGACTGCCGGGTCATTCATTCTCACGCTGTGTAAACTGCGCGCCGGACTTGCGCTGCGCATCACCGTCTACTGCCTGTGCCCTGTCTTTAGAGGTGCTCTTGAAACCGCCAGTCTGCCTACGGCGAGCGCAAAACCGCCCGTATCTTGACCGGAACGCCCATTCTGGTCAATACGCCAAAATGCCCTGTCATAAGCCGCGCTTCTTTGATTTATCAGGGCTGGAGGCGATTCAAACAAACGTTTGTATTGGACGCTCGGAGTGGTGTAGATATAATGCGCCGCCTAGAGAGAAAGGTGGATTCGCCAATATTCCCTTTGACGTTAACGTAAAGGCAATACGGATGCGAGATCAAACCTCCATATTAGAAAAAAACTGTTGAGCCTTGAGTAGGAGATAGCCTGTGGAACGCGAATACATGGAATTCGACGTCGTCATCGTCGGTGCCGGCCCCGCTGGTCTGTCCGCCGCCTGCCGCTTGAAGCAGAAGGCCGCTGACGCCGGTAAGGAAATCAGCGTCTGCGTGGTCGAAAAAGGCTCCGAAGTCGGCGCACATATCCTCTCCGGTGCGGTATTCGAACCCCGCGCTCTGAACGAACTGTTCCCGGACTGGAAAGAGCTCGGCGCGCCGCTGAACACGCCCGTCACACGCGATGACATTTTCGTGCTGAAAAATGCCGACAGTGCGCAGAAGATCCCTGACTTCTTTGTGCCCAAGACCATGCACAACGAAGGCAACTACATTATCTCCCTCGGCAACCTGTGCCGCTGGCTGGCTCAGCAGGCTGAAAACCTCGGTGTTGAAATCTACCCGGGCTTCGCCGCTCAGGAAGCGCTGATCGATGAAAACGGCGTGGTGCGCGGGATCATCACCGGTGATCTGGGCGTCGACCGTGAAGGCCATCCGAAAGAAGGCCTGTACACCCCGGGCATGGAATTGCGTGGCAAATACACGTTGTTCGCCGAAGGCTGCCGTGGCCACATCGGCAAGCAACTGATCAAGCGCTACAACCTCGACAGCGATGCCGACGTTCAGCATTACGGCATCGGCCTCAAGGAAATCTGGGAAATCGACCCGGCCAAGCATCAGCCAGGCCTGGTGGTGCACACCGCCGGCTGGCCGCTGGACATCATGGGCACCGAAAACACCGGCGGCTCGTTCCTCTATCACCTGGAAAACAATCAGGTGGTGGTCGGTCTGATCGTCGACCTGTCCTACAGCAACACTTACCTGTCGCCCTTCGATGAGTTCCAGCGGCTCAAGCATCACCCGGTGCTCAAGCAATACCTGGAAGGCGGCAAGCGCGTCAGCTACGGCGCCCGCGCCATCGCCAAGGGCGGCCTGAATTCGCTGCCGAAAATGGTCTTCAAGGGCGGCGCGCTGATCGGTTGCGACCTCGGCACCCTGAACTTCGCCAAGATCAAAGGCAGCCACACGGCGATGAAGTCCGGCATGCTCGCGGCGGAATCGGTAGCCGATGCGCTGTTCGCCGAGCAGGATTGCACAGTCGAACTGACCACTTACGTCGACGCGTTCAAGAACAGCTGGCTGCACGAAGAACTGTTCGCCAGCCGCAACTTCGGCGCGGCGATTCACAAGTACGGCGCGATCATCGGCGGTGGTTTCAACTGGCTGGACCAGAACATTTTCGGCGGCAAACTGCCGTTCACCCTGCGCGACACCAAGCCGGATTACGCCTGCCTCAAGCTCGCGGCCGACTGCAAGAAGATCGACTACCCGAAACCCGACGGCAAACTGAGTTTCGACAAACTCAGCTCGGTGTTCATCTCCGGTACCAACCACGAAGAAGAGCAGCCGTGCCACTTGAAGCTGACCGATCCGAGCATCCCGATCAGCAAAAACCTGCCGCTGTACGACGAACCGGCGCAGCGTTACTGCCCGGCCGGCGTATACGAAGTGATCACCAAGGAAGACGGCGAGAAACGCTTCCAGATCAACGCCCAGAACTGCGTGCACTGCAAGACCTGTGACATCAAGGACCCTGCGCAGAACATCACCTGGGTGGCGCCGGAAGGTGCCGGCGGCCCGACTTACCCGAATATGTAAGTCAAAACGCCGAACAACAAGGCTCCCGCAATGGGGGCCTTTTTGTTGCCCACAATTCCTCTGCCACCACAAAACAACTGTGGGAGCGAGCCTGCTCGCGAAAGCGGTGTGTCATATAAAGATGATGTCGACTGATCCAGCGCCTTCGCGAGCAGGCTCGCTCCCACAGGGGATTATCGGCAGATCAGGCAGCGCGCTCGTCCCCCGGGCTACGTTCGAAGTAACGCTTGTACTCGCGGCTGAATTGCGAGGTGCTCTGATACCCGACCCGATGCGCCACCTGCGCCACGCCAAGCCGCTCCGCCACCAGCAACGTCTGCGCCTTCAACAAGCGCAAACGCTTCAGATACTGAACCGGCGACAACAACGTGCTGCGTTTGAAATGCTCATGAAAGGTCGACACGCTCATGTTCGCGCAACCGGCCAAGGTCTCGACATTCAGCGGCTCGGTGTAATGCGCATGCAGATGGCTGATCGATGCCGCGACCCGGGCGAATTGCCCTTGTTGCTCGACCAGCGCACGCAACACATCCGCTTGAGGCCCGCGCAGCGCGACGAACAATAATTCGCGGACCCGCGCCGGGCCGAGAATCTGGCATTCCAGCGGATCGTGCAGACAGCTGAGCAGCCGTTCGACGCAACCGCGCATGCCGTCGTCGAGCACCACCGAGGTCATCGACTCCGGCGTCTGCGCCGGAATATGCCGCCCCGGCGCCAGCCCCATGGCCAGCACCAGTTCGCCGAGCAGGACGCGATCGATCGCCACCGACACACCGAGCAATGGCGCATCGGGCAAGGCGAAAATTTCACATTCGAACGGCACCGGCAGCGCCTGGATCAAGTAATGCCCGGCGCCATACTCCATGGTCCGAGGGCCGAGAAACGCCAGTTTGCTGCCCTGGGCGATGATCATCAGGCTCGGCTCGTAGATATGCGGGCCACGGGCGACGTCGCAACTGGCGCGCAAGATCTGCACACCGGGCAGGCCGGTCTGGCTGTAGCCATCGCGCAGCGCCAGCGGTTCGATCAACGAAACCAGCCGGGCATTGGCATCAAGATGACGGGTCAACTGCATCGAATAGGTCTTCGTAAAATTCACGGAAAAAGGGATGAAAACATCATCGCAGATCCGCTGGCCAATGCGACCGCCGAAACCCGCATGCCGGAGGATTAGGCATGAGACCCGGAGAATTCGTCATGGCCGCACCCGCCTCTGGCACCCAGAATTCACCGCCTCACTTGTCACTGTTTTTGCGAGGTCACCCATGTACACCGCCATCGGCTATGCCGCCCAATCGGCCACCACGCCCCTCGCCCCGATGAAATTCGAACGCCGCAGCCCGCGCGCCGACGACGTGGCGATCGAAATTCTCTACTGCGGCGTCTGCCATTCCGATATCCATCAGGCACGCAATGAATGGGGCATCGCCGTTTATCCGCTGATGCCTGGCCATGAGATTGTCGGAAAAGTCACCGCTGTCGGTGCGAATGTCACCCGTCACAAGGTAGGCGATCTGGTTGGCGTCGGCTGCATGGTCGACTCCTGCCGCAGCTGCGAAGCCTGCCAGGCGAACCTCGAGCAGTATTGCCTCGAAGGCCCGACCATGACCTACGCCACCCCGGACCGAGTCGATGGCAGCAACACCATGGGCGGTTACTCCGACAGCATCGTGGTCAGCGAACACTTCGTTGTGCGCATCCCCGAGAAACTGGCTCTGGCCAGCGCCGCACCGATTCTCTGCGCCGGCATCACCACCTACTCGCCGCTCAAGCACTACGGCGTCAAGGCCGGTGATAAAGTCGGGATTCTCGGTATGGGCGGCCTCGGCCACATGGGCATCAAGTTCGCCAAGGCCATGGGCGCGGAAGTCACGCTGTTCACCCGCTCGGCGAGCAAGGCTGAAGAAGGTCGCCGTCAGGGCGCCGATCACGTCATCGTCTCCACCGATGCCGAGCAGATGAAGGCCGCGGCCGGCTACTTCGACTTCCTGCTCGACACCATTCCGGTGCAACACGATTTGAACCCGTACCTCGATACCTTGCGTTTCGACGGTGTGCACATTCTGGTCGGCCTGATCGAGCCGGTGAACCCGCCCGTCCACGCCGGCAAACTGGTGATGAGCCGCCGCGTACTGGCCGGCTCCTTGATCGGTGGTATCGCCGAAACCCAGGAAGTGCTGGATTTCTGCGCCGAGCACAACATCACCTGCGACATCGAAATGCTCGACATCCGCCAGATCAACGAGGCTTATGCGCGGATGATTGCCGGTGACGTGAAGTACCGTTTCGTCATCGACATGGCGACGCTGAAGGCTTAAACCTTAAGCCCTAGCTCAGCTGATAGCCGAGTTGTGACCCCTTTGAGCAGGGGGATCAACTCGGCCATTTTTTCCAGCGGCATGTACGGCACGGTGCTGGCGATACTGATCGCCGCGACAATGCCCTTGCTCGCATCACGAATCGGCGCCGCCACGCAGCGGATCGACGGTTCGTTGTCTTCCAGATCGAACGCATAACCACCGGCGACATACTCGCCCATGCGCTGCTCAAGCTGTTCCCACGACTGCTGGGGATGCTGCGGCCAGAACTGACTTTTGCCACCCGCCGGCAGGCTGATGTCGTACAGCCGCCGCCAATCCTGCGGCGAATCATCGAGCATCAAGGCCTTGCCGATCCCGGTGCGCACCAGCGGCATGCGATGGCCGACCCTTGAACGCATTTCCGGGCCGTTGCGTCCAGGATTCTTCAACAGATACAGCACTTCGTCGCCTTCGCGGATTCCGAGGTGCACCGTATCGCCGGTCAGTGCCGACAACTCGTCCAGATACGGCCCGGCCAACGTCACCAGCGGCAACTCTTCGCGGGCCTGAAAACCCAGTTCGATCAGTTTCGGCCCGAGCAGATAACCGATTTGCGGCACCACGCGCAGATAACGCTCGTCGACCAGGCAACTGGCCAGACGATGGGTGGTACTGCGCGTGGTGCCGATCAGCCGGGCGATCTCCTTGAGATCACGCGCGCCACTGGCCACCGCCTGCACCACACCGAGGCCGCGCAGCAGCGTCTGGGTGCCGGTGGGCGCGGCGTCCTTGGTTTTTTCCGGAGCGTCTTCCTGCATATCCAGCCTTTTACCGTTGAGCGAAGGAACGGGCGGCATTATGGTCGCCCGAGACTGAGCACTACAACTCGATACGCTCGACCTTGCCCACCAGCAGCACGTAGGACAAGGCACCGACCAGCGCGAGCACGGCGATGTAGGTGATCGCCGGAGCGAACGAATCGCCGCTGGCGAGGAAGCCGATCACGATCGGTGTAGCAATCGCCGAGAGGTTGCCGATGAAGTTGAATACGCCACCGGTCAGGCCGAGCAAACGCGCCGGCGCCAGTGTCGACACCAGTGACCAGGTGATCGACGCCAGACCGTTGCCGAAAAATGCCAGCGCGAGGAAGGCAATCACCAGCGGCGTCGACTCGACAAAGTTGGCGCCGATGATCGAAGTCGAAATCAGCAGCCCGCCGATGATCGGCAGCTTGCGCGCGAAGCCCACGGTGTAGCCGCGACGGATCAGGAAGTCGGAAAAGAATCCCGAGCACAACACACCGACGAACGCGGCAAGAAACGGCAGCGATGCGAGCAGACCGGACTTGATGAAGTCCATGCCGCGATATTTCACCAGATAGGTCGGAAACCAGGTGAGGAAGAACCACAGCGTCGAGTTCAGGCAGAACTGGCCGAGGTAGATGCCCCACAACTTGCGCTTGCTGAGGACGATGCCCAGATCGGTCCAGCTGAATCTGGCTTTGACCTTGGCCGCCTCGGCCTGGATATCCACCAGCCCGCCGCCTTCACGAATCAGGTCGATTTCCGCCTGGTTGGTGCCTTTGAAATCGCGCGGCTCGCGATACACCGCGTACCAGATCAGCGCCCAGAGAATGCCCACCGCGCCGGTCGCGACGAACACCATGTGCCAGCCGAATGCATGTTGCAGCCACGCCAGCACCGGGGTCAGGAAGGCCAGACCGACAAACTGCCCGGAGGTGTAGAAACCGATCGCCGTGGCGCGTTCGCGCTCAGGAAACCAGGTCGTCACCACGCGGCTGTTGATCGGATAAGCCGGTGCTTCCAGCGCACCGACGGCCATCCGCAGCACGAACAGGGCAATGAAGCTGCTGACGAAACCGAGCATCACTGTGGCCACCGACCAAAGCAGCAGCGCGACGCTGTAGAGAATGCGCGGCGGCACGCGATCGACCAGCCAGCCGCCGGGGATCTGCATCGCGGCGTAAGTCCAGCCGAAGGCGGAGAAGATCAGACCGACATGAACCGGATCGATGCCCAGTTCACTGGTCAGCGCCGGCGCGGCAATCGACAGGTTGCTACGGTCGAGGTAGTTGATGACCACGGTGATGAACAGCAACACCATGATGAAAAACCGCTTGCGGCTGGGCGTGACTAAAGACGCCTGCCCGGAGAGGGTGTGCGTTTGCATGAGAGATGCCTCTTTTTATGTTTGTTGAGGTCATGACGCAGATCTCCTCTCCCTGGAGATCAAAAACTGACTGATCGTTCCCACGCTCCGCGTGGGAATGCAGCCCGGGACGCTCCGCGTCCCAGCAGCGGACGCAGAGCGTCCATTGAGGCATTCCCACGCAGAGCGTGGGAACGATCTGATGCTAGCGAGTCAGAGACTCACCACTCGGCAAAGCTGCCATCGGCATGGCGCCAGATCGGGTTGCGCCAGCGGTGGCCGACGGCCGCACGCTCGATCACGTATTCCTCGTTGATCTCGATACCCAGCCCCGGGCCGTTCGGGATTTTGACGAAGCCTTGGTCGTAGTCGAACACCCGTGGATCCTTCACATAGTCGAGCAAGTCGTTGCTTTCGTTGTAATGGATGCCCAGGCTCTGCTCCTGGATAAACGCGTTGTAACAAACCGCGTCCAATTGCAAACACGCCGCCAGCGCGATCGGTCCCAGCGGGCAGTGCAGCGCCAGCGCGACGTCGTAGGCTTCGGCCATGTTGGCGATCTTGCGGGTTTCAGTGATGCCCCCTGCGTGGGAGGCATCCGGCTGGATAATGTCGACGTAGCCTTCGCTCAACACCCGTTTAAAGTCCCAACGCGAGAACAGCCGTTCGCCGAGGGCAATCGGCGTGCTGGTCAGCGGCGCCAGTTCTTTCAGCGCTTCATAGTTTTCACTGAGCACCGGTTCTTCGATGAACATCAGTTTGTACGGGTCGAGCTCCTTCATCAGCACCTTGGCCATCGGCTTGTGCACGCGGCCATGGAAGTCGACGCCGATGCCGACGTTCGGCCCGACCGCGTCACGCACGGCGGCGACGTTGGCCAAGGCGAGATCGACTTTCTCGAAGGTGTCAAGGAACTGCAGCTCTTCGGTACCGTTCATTTTCACCGCCGTGAAACCACGGCTCACTGCTTCTTTCGCCGCACGCGCGGTGTCGGCCGGACGGTCGCCGCCGATCCACGAGTACACACGAATCTTGTCGCGCACTTGGCCACCGAGCAGATCGCTGACCGATACGCCGAGGGCCTTGCCCTTGATGTCCCAAAGTGCCTGGTCGATACCCGCCAGCGCGCTCATGTGGATCGCGCCGCCACGGTAGAAACCGCCGCGATAGAGCACGGTCCAGATGTCTTCGATATTGCGTGGGTCTTTGCCGATCAGGTAGTCGGACAATTCTTCCACCGCAGCCGCTACGGTATGCGCGCGCCCTTCGACCACAGGCTCGCCCCAACCGGTCACGCCCTCGTCGGTTTCGACCTTGAGGAAGCACCAGCGCGGCGGAACGATGAAGGTCGTGAGTTTGGTGATTTTCATCTCTGCTCTCTTTTGTAAATGCAGCTTTTATTAGATGCAGCGCTCACAGCGCCAAAAGTCTTAACGCAGGGCTTTCCAGGCAGCCACGTAGGCCTTGGCATTGACCGCCACCTGCTCGGGTGTCATGCCCGGTTTGAACAGGCCGGAACCGAGGCCAAAACCTTTCACACCAGCGTCAATAAAGGCCTGCATGTTGTCCGGTGTAATGCCACCGACCGGCGCCAGCACCGTGCCGGCCGGCAATACCGCGAGCCAGGCTTTGACGACGGCCGGGCCCATCTGCTCGGCCGGGAACAGTTTGAGAATGTCCGCGCCCTCGGCCAATGCGGCGAAGGCTTCGGTCGGCGTGGCCACGCCGGGCGACAGGTACAGCCCCGCCGCTTTCGCCGCGCGCAACACCTTGGCATCGCTGTGCGGCATGACGATCACTTGGCCGCCAGCCGCTTTGACCTGCTCGACCTGCTCGGGGCTGAGCACGGTGCCGGCACCGATCAGGCAATCGGCGGGCAGCGCATCACGCAGGATGCGGATACTTTCGTACGGGGATGGGGAATTGAGCGGTACTTCGATGACACGAAATCCGGCGGAATACAGGACTTCTCCGACAGCCGCCGCTTCCTGCGGTTGCAGGCCACGCAGAATCGCGATCAGACCGTTTTGTGCCAGTGCTTGCTTGAGCATGTCAGGCCTCCAGTCAGGGTTAACGGGATGAGGAATCGATCAGTCCGGCGGCGCGCGCCAGGTGCCACAGGCCACGCTCGGTCGCCTGCTCGGCCAGCGTCACCTGAGCAAAGCCGCAGGCGTCGAGGGCGCGGCGATAACGCGTGCACAGTTGCGCATTACCGATGAGCACGATCGCTGGAAGGTTCGATTGATTGCGCCGGCGCCGCTGCACATTGGCAAGCGCTGCCAGCTCATGGCCGATCATCAGGCCGGAGAGATAATCCGCCTGAGCGGTCGGGCTCAGTTCACCGGTCAGGCCGAGGGTGCGGGCGCTGAACAAGGTCGAGAGCACACCGAGCTCGGCATCCGCCGACAGCGCGATTTGCACGCCGCGGTCGAACGCTTGCGCATCGAACGTCGCGCTCGGCTGCTGGGTACGGCCAAGAATGCTGTGCTCGCTGAGTACGGCGAAGACTTCGCCGGTCATGAACGTGTCGAAATGTGTGATGCGGCCATCGACCACTTCTACCCATTTCGAGTGGCTGCCGGGCAGGCCGATCAGCAGATCGTTACCCGCTTCGGCCGGAAGACTTTGCAGCACGCCGAGGACTTGGGTTTCTTCGCCCCGCATCACATTGGGCAGTCGCGAACGCTGGATCACGCCCGGGACGATATGCACCGGATTGCCGCGCAGACTGATAACGGTTTGTAGGGAATTTCCGAGATGGGCGACGTCGGCCGGCGTCTCGCAGTAAGCCGCTTCGCGCCAGCCCTGCGCACTGCCGACCATGCCGCAAGCGATCACCGGCAGATCCGGCTGCGCATCGAGCCAGTCACCGCAGGCCTCGTCAAACGCCAGTTCAAAACCGTCGGCGCATTCACTGTCGTGAATCACTCGTGGAGTCTTGGGCAACTGCATGATCCCGGACGACAGCGCACGCTGTTCCAGCACCACACCGTCCGCCGCGAGTTTGTAAGCACGTAATGAGGTCGTCCCCCAATCGAGCGCGATCAATTGCGCCTGCATCGCTTCACCTGTTTTGTTTTTGGCAGTGAGTGCGATGGACTATAAACCCGGGGGCGGGGAAATCTCAATATATAAATGTCTATCCCATATTATGGGATATGACGATCACCAAGCTAGAGGCCTTTCCAGACGAAAAGACTCAATTCCGATTAATAGCACGTGCCAAGTCAGTCGTAGGCACGCGCATGATTTCGGAAAAATACGTTTTGTAAGTAGTCGTGTGAGTTCGGAACACACAAGAAATGAAAGGTTTAGTCGCGATCCAACGACCGAGCTCTGGTCCACCGGGGAAAAATTCGGCCCCCTTTTCTCCGGTGGACTCTCTAAATATGACTTCGGCCTTGTAATCGTTTGGTGCGCCCTTTTCGTCGCGCTCAACGAGACCAAAACCGGAGCGTCTTATCGTATGCGCCACAGAAAAGTCCAGATCATCGTCCACCGCACATACTAACCCTTGGCTGATATGGGATTTGAACAACTCGAGAATTTGCACGTCGGAGTGAAAACGAATCTGATAAATCCCGGTATATTCCAGTTCCTCGACTCCGGAATAAACCAGCCTTGCTATCGGCTTGCCATGATTCATTGAACATGCGGAGCAAGCGACTAATACAAACATCAAGACAAATCGGGACACATCTTACTCCTTGAATAGATTCAATACTGACTCGTTGAAAATCTGACGAGCAGTCTTGCCATTATTCAATGGCCGCAGATACATGATATTGGCATCCGCATGGTTCACGTCTACCTGTCCCATCACATTTGGTCCGGTAGTGATTTCCCACTGTTCACCGAAGCTTGCAACTGTATCTGAAACGTTTCTTACTTTTGGTGCGGCGCGAATATTGACCCAGTACTGGGCCTTGGGCTTGGGCGGCAACCTGTAGATATTGGAAATGCCCCAAACCATCACTCCCTCGCCGACAGGATCGATGGTCATTAACATTCTTACCGTATAGCCTTTTTCTGTGAGAACAGATGAGAGGTGGGCGCCATTCCAACCTCCCAAGCTATGGCCAATGATATACACAGCGGTAGAACAGTCAGGGATTCTAGCCAGCACTTTTTCGGACAGATCTTTATCACTAATGAAATCATTATACCCAAGGGGCCATGATTCAAATTTCCCTGCAGGAAACTTCAGAGCCTTGGCATCTCTCAGAAATATTTCGCGTACTGCATCGACGTTATTATTAGGACCGCTGAAATAATAGCTTTCCTGATCTCCAGCACCGCCAATAAAGAATACAACGAAGTTTCTCAAAGATATCGCCACCTGCTTATTGGACTGGTCGGTCTTGCAGGTAAGTATGTGTGCTTTCACTTCCCTTTTCGCGTGGGGTGTTTCACTCGGTGCGCTGACTTCGGACATCACCCATCACTCCACAAATAATTTAATGGTTTCTGCCACGTGCGAGCTGACCATATGCGTGAATCCGTTTGCATCGGTTACACCGTGTTCCTCACTTCCGTCGCCTCGTTGAATGGTGTAGGCGTGATAAGGCACTGGCTGTCCAGTCGCTTCATTCGTCACTTGCAACCTGTCAGTGAAATGCACCGGCATCGGCAACAGCCCACTAAACGCAGCCCCTCCCCCACTCTGGCCGATGATCACCGTTCCCGAGCCACCGATCACGACATTGCCATGCCCACCAGTGCTATCGAGCATCGCGGCGTTCAGGCCGTTGATGAAAACAGTGCCGGAGACCGCTCCGGTGATAGGGCTGCCACACGCTGATTTATCGGTCATGCGTGCAGCAGCGAGGCCGTCGAAGAATACGTCCGGCGAGCCGGAGACAATCGGGTTGGTGCCGTGACCTGGCAGTGGGCAGGCGGTTGGGTCGGTGACGCGAGCTGCGGGTTTACCACTCAATTCAAAGCTCCTTGCTTAAGGGGTGCCGGGGATGGCTGATAGATGTCGATGTCGGTCGCGGCAAAGCGCCAGCGATTGTCGACCGGGTCGAACAGAGCATGACAATGCTCACGGCTTTCAGGTGATGTCGCGGTTTGTATGGCACGCCAGGCTTCATTGGCTTGCCAACTCAAATCGGCAGGCGTTGCATCATCAAGTTCGTTGAGCCAGGCGTTGTAGTTGCGCAGGTGATTGCGCTCGAAAGTCGATTGCAGCAAGTCGCCCATTTGCACGCCAAGGTCCAGATGATGCCTGGAGGTCCAGCGCCCCACTTCGGAGTAGACGTGCCAGCCCATCGGGATCAACGCACCGTTTTTCAACAGAGAATGGCCGGCGAGAGCGACGAAGCCGCAACAGACGTGCAGCATCAGCCAGCCTTGATGGGCGTCGATAATCGCTGTGGGATCAAAGGTTCTCAGCGCTATCACGCGGTAGTCGCCAAGGTCGGAACTGCGCGTCATCAACTCGGCATCAAGCCGCGACACGAAAGCCCGTATAGCCACGCCGCCAGTGCGCTGGGCCATGCAGAGAATTTCGACAGCCTGTCGATTCGGGTCGTCAGAAGAGCCGGTAGTTTTCACCAGACCATACAGACGCATAGACGCCTGCAGTCCGCTCATAGCTGGTCACTCATTGACGCAGCGAGGGCTCCACAGGCGCGGAGAAATTTTGCCAGATGCATTGCAAGTGTCGTCCGTGAGCGCGCAAAAATGGCGCACAGAATGCCGGACTAGAGCGGTGGCGACAACTGAATCAGCAGTAGATTGCCATCATTGTGCTCAGCCCTCGGCAAATTCGCGCAACACCTTGCCATCCATGCGATACCGCACCCACTCCTCCTGCGGTTGTGCGCCGAGGGATTTGTAGAATTCGATGGCCGGGGTGTTCCATTCCAGCACGCTCCATTCGAAGCGGCCGCAGTCGTTGGCGCAGGCGATTTTTGCCAGGTGGCGCAGCAGGGTTTTGCCGGCGCCGCCGCCGCGTTGTTCGGGGGTGATGTAGAGGTCTTCGAGGTACAGGCAGTTGCTGCCCAGCCAGGTCGAATAACTGAAGAAGAACACCGCGAAGCCGATCGGCAAGCCGTCGCGCAGGCAGATCAGGCCGTGGGCGGTGGCGCCTTCGCCGAACAGGCTGCGTTCGATGTCGGCGACGCTGGCGATGACTTCGTGACGGGCCTTTTCGAAATCGGCGAGTTCGGTGATGAAGGCGAGGATCTGCGGTGCATCGCTGGGGGTCGCCGGGCGGATTTCGATCGTCATGGACGGGCCTTGTGTGCAAATTAAAGCGCCATACTAAGGCGCGCAGCGGCGCTCGTCACATGGCAAAACGGGATTAATGTACAGTCATTGCCAACACCGCGGGACTGTGTGGGAGCGAGCTTGCTCGCGAAAGCGGTGGATCAGGCGCTATCTGTTTCCCCTGACCGGACGCCTTCGCGAGCAAGCTCGCTCCCACAGGTACCAAGCCAACCTGAAAGGAATCTGATGAGCCTTAATGCATTCGTGCCGATGACGACCCTTGCGGCGCAGTTGCTGCCCCACGCACTCGAACCCTCGGACGACGGCGCCCATGACCTCGCCCATTTGCAGCGGGTCTGGCACACCGCACGCACCCTGCATGCAACCGAAGGCGGCGATCTCGAGGTTTTGCTCGCAGCGGTGCTGTTGCACGACTGCGTATCGGTCGAAAAAACTCGCCGCTACGCTCGCAGGCTTCGCGTCTGGCAGCGGAAAAAGCTTCGTCCGTTCTGAAGGAGATGGACTGGCCTCGCGAAAAAACCATCAGCGTCGCCCACGCCATCGAAGCCCACAGCTTCTCCGCCAACATCGCCCCGCTGACCCTCGAAGCGAAAATCGTGCAGGACGCCGACCGCCTCGACTCGCTGGGCATGCTCGGCGTCGCCCGCACCTTCTACGTCGCCGGGCGCATGGGCTCGGCCATTTACGATCCGCAAGACCCCGAGGCGCAGCACCGCGAATACGACGACACACGCTTCTGCCTGGACCACTTCCAGACCAAACTGCTGCACCTCGCCGAGGGTTTTCAGACCGCCACCGGCCAGCGCCTGGCGTGGGTTCGACATCAGCGCTTGAAGGATTTCATGGAGCAGTTCAAGGAAGAAATCGGCATCGTCTGATCCTTTACTCCGGCAAAGCGCGATCCTGACTTCAGCAACCTCACACCTGACGCGCACGTTCTCCGTGATAAACAGACAAGGTTAATTCCCCCGCTCAAGGAAGCGCGCCATGTCCCATGTAACACCCAAGGTGTCAGGCAAACTGTTCGGTCTGTTCTGTCTCGCCAGTTATCTGCTGTCGCTGTCATATGGCACGACGTTTTTGCTGGCGCTATTGATCGGTGCGCGCGGCGGCAATGAACATGACGCGGGCACGGTGATTTCGGCGGCGATGCTCAGTACCTTTGTTGCCGTACTGGGCTGTGGTCATCTGGCGGATCTGCTCGGCGCGGCGCGCTCGATTGGCGTGTTCGCCCTGTTGCTGGTGGCGGCGAGTCTGGGCTTTGCGATGACATCGGGGTTCGGTTACGGGCTGCTGTTTTTCGGTTTGCTGCTGGGATTGGGTTGGGGCGTGTTCTACACCCTGGGGCCGATCATCGTTGCCAATCTGGTGGTCCCGGCTCAGCGCGCGAAATATTTCGCTTTGCTGTCCGGCAGCATGATGAGCGGGATCGGCAGCGGACCATTGTTCGGAAGGGCGGCCAGTGCACTGGATTTACCGCTCGCTTCAGCCTTTTATCTGGCTGCGCTGGCGAGCTTCGTCGGCGCGCTGCTGTTCTGGCGACTTGCTCCGAGACTGACCCCATCGCAAACCACCACAGCGAAAATCACTTGGCGCGCGACCACTCAAGTCTTCAGCTCACAGGCCTTGCTGCCGATCATCATGGTCGGTCTGGGCGGTTGTGTGTTTGGCGGGTTGTCGAGTTTCCAGACCAGCTACGCCGCCGTGCGAGCGCTGGATTATTCGTGGTTTTTCGTGGGGTTCATGGGCGCGGCGATCAGCAGCCGGATGTTGATCGCAGGCTACGTGATCAAGCGCGATCCGTTACGCGCCTCGTGCCTGCTGTCGGGTGTGATGCTCGCGTCGGTCATGCTCTTCGCGTTCGGCGTCAACGGCGGCCTCAGCTATCTGCTGGCGGCGGTCATGCTCGGCGTCGGTTACGGGCTGACCTATTCGGTGATTAACGGCCTCGCCGCCAACGAAGCACCTGATGGCACCACTTCCCAAGCACTGCTGCTGTTCAGTCTCGCATACTTTATCGGGGTGTTCGGTTTCCCGTTGCTCGCCGGCAAACTCATCGTCGAGCAAGGCATGGCGTCATTGCTGCTGACGTTGTTGGGTGTGGCGCTGGCGAACTGGTTGATCACTATCGGCCGCCTGCTATGGCGCCGATTCACTGCAAAAACCCAAGGCCGAGGCCGACCGTTCGTCGATCCTCAGGCACCAATCCGTCATAAGGGCTGACCAACCCAGTGTAAGGATTCCAATCACTGGAGAAGCCCTATGATCCCGTCAAGGTTGACCGCTTTAGTCTTCAGCGCCCTGCTCTGCCCTGCGGTGTTCGCCGCCTCGTCCACGGCAGCGGGCACTGGCCCTACCGATCCGACCCCGCCACGCGCGCCCGCCATCAACAGTGCCCCCGGAATGAACACCGATGGTTCCGGCGTGCCGTTGATTAATCAGCCACCCGCCACTGGCACCGATCCGCGTACTCAGGGCAGCGATCCGGGGCGTCAGGGCGGCATGAACACGCCTGACACTCCTGCCACTGCGCCTGACAATGCCGGCCCCGGTGTCGGTTCGAAAACCACCACAGGTGGCTCCGGTTCCGAAGGTGCCGGTCAGTAGTTCGCCGACGCGAGCGCCCTATTCACTCCCATGAAGAGGTAACCATGAACGTCGACAAAGACCTGGAAAAAGAAGTCCTCACCCGCCTGCTGCACGCGCATCCCAACGGCTTGGGCAAGGAGGTGCTGGACAATTACCGGGGCGAGAAAGTCGTGGCCAGCGCCCTCGCCGCCCTGCAGGATCGCGGGCTGATTCATCATGGTCATGTGACCTTGAGCGAAGCGGGCGAACACTCGCTGAACCTGCCGATCAAGCTCAGTTCTGCCGGCGTCGAAGCGGCGCGCAAACTGGATCTGCAGTAGTGCCACGCCGCTCGCCGTCGAAGCGGCGAGCGGCCGGATCCGCAACTTGAGGAGAAATCCCATGCCTCGTGGAAGCAAAGACAAATACACCAGTGAACAGAAACGCAAGGCCGAGCACATCGAAGACAGCTATGAGAAAAAAGGCGTGTCGCAAGATGAAGCTGAGGCTCGCGCTTGGGCGACGGTAAACAAACAGTCCGGTGGTGGTGAGAAGTCCGGCGGCTCGGGGCGCAAGAAGCCTGCGAGTGCCAAGTCGGAAGATCGCAAAGAGTCATCGCGGCGCGCGGTGGCGAGTCGCAAGGGCCATTCGCGCAACAGCGAAACTTCGAAGGACACGCAGACTGTCGACAGCCTGATGAAGGAAGCCCGAGCGAAGAACATTCCTGGGCGCTCGTCGATGCGCAAGCAGGAGTTGATCGAGGCGTTGCGCAAGGCTGGCTAGGTCCAGATCTTTCAGCGTATGTGATGGCCCTATCGCGAGCAGGCTCACTACTACAGTTGGAATGCGTTCCCCTGTAGGAGTGAGCCTGCTCGCGAAAGCCATTTATCAGTCACCGCAGGACGCGCGGATAAAAGCATCCACCTCCGCCGTTCCCGGCGATGTCGCCGGCCCCCAGCGCGTCACCGCCAGTGCCGCCGCCGCATTGGCCCGCCGCGCCGCTTCCGGTGCCTCCAACCCCTGCGCCAATCCGGCCATAAACACCCCGGCATGCGCATCACCAGCGCCATTACTGTCCACTGCTTTCACAGCAAACCCCGGCACCTGTCGACGCTCGCCACGCTGTTGAATCCAGCAACCCTGCGGTCCATCGCGCACCACCATCAGCACATTTTCCGGTAGCAGTTCCACGAGGCGATCCATCGCGATACCAATCTCATCGGCTCCGGTAAACCGCAGCGCCTCGACACTGTTGCTGGTCCACACATCAATGCGCGGCAGCAACGCCTGCATCATTGGCGCATCGGGCGACTCCACCAACGGCCCCGGGTCGAACACCACATGGACCGCCGCCGGCAGCGCCAGCGTCCAGTCGAGCAACGCCTGCGCCTTGCCTTCGTGCAGCAGGCTGTAACCGCTGAGATAAACGTAATCGCCAGGCTCGGCAGCCACGCTGTTCAAATCGTCCTCGGTCACCTCGCCTTCGGCGCCGATGTAGGAAATGAAACTGCGTTCAGCTGAGGCATCGGTCAGCGCCACGCACAAACCAGTGTCGCGCTCGGCCGGTTCGCGGATGCCGATGCCGATACCTTCCGCCTGCATCGCTTGGCGCGCCAGGTCACCGAAACGCCCCGTGCCATGGCGACCGAGGTAAACCACCGGCAGACCGTTACGCACCGCAGCGGCCATCACGTTGAAACCGCCGCCGGCTTCGAACCCCGCCGACTGCGCCAGCACGTCGCCGCCAATCTGCGGCAGTTTTTCCACGGCCATGACCAGGTCGATAATGACCTGGCCGGTGTGCAACATCTTAGGCATGAGCATTCTCGGGTTGCGCGGCGCGACGATCTTTCGCGCCGCCCAGTATCAGGTAAAGGCCACCAGCGACGACGAAGGTCACGATCCAGCCGAGGCCGTTGTGACCCAGCCAGGAGTCGGACAGAAAGCCCTTGAACCAGACGTTTTCCGCTGTGGTGCCGATGGTGGTGAAGCTGAAACCGAGGACGATGGCGATCGCCCACGCGCCGAATGCGCGCCACTCGATGCCGCCGCGATACCAGTAGGCGCTGCTCGGGCTGACGTCGAGCAGGTCGTTGGGGCTGTAGTAGTGACGATGAATCAGGTCGACCACGAAGATCCCAACCCACGCAGTGATCGGCACCGCCAGCAGGGAAATGAAGGTAATGAACGGACCGTAGAAACTGTCGGCGATCAGCATGAAGTAGATCGAGCCGGCGAAGATCGCGACGATGTCGACCACCACCGCATAGACGCGTTTGACCTTCAGGCCCAGTGTCAGCGTGGTCAGGCCGGCGGAGTACACCGACAGGTTGTTCGACAGCAGCAGACCGCCGAACGCGGTGATCAGGTACGGCACGGCCATCCACGTCGGCAGCATGTCGCGGATCGCCACGATCGGGTCAGTCGCCGACGCCAGGTCATTGTTGCCCACCGACAACAAGCCACCGAGGGTGATCAGCAGCACCAGCGGAATCCCTGCGCCGAACGCCGCCGACGCCACCAGGCGCACAGCCTTGACGCTGCGATGCTGATAGCGCGACATGTCGGCACCAGCGTTGGCCCAGCCGATGCCGGTGCCGGCGGCCATGGTGCCGATGCCGATGATCATTGCGCTCAGCGGTGCTGGCGTGGCGTTGAACACCGCGCTCCAGTCGATCGTCGCGCAGAGAAAACCGCCGACGAGAATGTTCAGCGCACCGAACACGTACGTCGCCCACTTCTGGATCACCAGCAGGGTCGCGTGGCCGAGGCCGGACACCGACAAGGTCAGCAGGACGAAGATGGCGATGAAGATCAGCGTCAGTATCGGCGCACTTTTCGCCTCGACCGGCGAGCCGAACAGAATCGAACACAGCGACAGCAGCACGAAGGCTGCGGTGGTGGTATTGACGGTTTCCCAACCCAGACGCGACATCAGCGAAACCAGCGTCGGGCCGATGTTGCCGCGCACGCCGAAGATTGCTCGCGATAGCGTCAGGCTCGGCGCGCGGCCACGACGCCCGGCAATCGAAATGATCCCGACCACGGCAAACGAACCGGCGGCGCCGAGGATGGCGACGATGATCGCCTGCCAGATCGCCAGCCCGCGAAACGCCACCAGCGTGGCGCCCAGCGGCAGGCCGAGGATGGAAATATTGGCCGCAAACCAGACCCAGAACAGCTGCAACGGATGACCGTTGCACTCGGCTTCCGGCACCGGCTCGATGCCCCGGGTTTCCAATTGCCCGACGGTTTGCCCGGCGGTTGATGAACTCATGAAGATGCTCCTGTTTGCCTTTTTTGTGGTTGTGGCAATGATGCAAAACGACAAGACAACCGGCCTTCCGAGGCCTGTCTGTGCGATCCATTGCTGTGTGAATTCTTTAGAAATGCGCCGCCCCTTTCGCGAGCAGGCTCGCTCCCACAAGGGAATGCATTCCAATTGTGGGAGCGAGCCTGCTCGCGAAGAGGCCAGCCAGTCAACGCAAGGCCAACAGCCCCTGTACCAACGGCTCAAGCTGCAGATGATTAACAGCTTTCACCGTCTCGATCATCTGCTCCGGCCAGCACTCAAGGCCCAGGCAGGCCCCGAGCATGGCGCCGAGAATCGCCGCGATGGTATCCGTGTCGCCACCGAGGCTGGCGGCCATGCACAACGCCTCGAATGCCGTCATCTCACCGATGGCCACTTGTTGGGCCAGGGCGAATGAAACCACCACCGACTCCTGCGACGCCACCGATGTACCGATCACGTCGTAGAGCAGATCCGCCAGCAGTGCTTTGTCACTGTCGACGCTGATACTGCGCGCCCAACTGATGCGCGACGCCATGCGCCCGCCAGCGACCCAGTGCCCGTGGGCTTCAGCCTGCTGGGCGATCTGCTGGCCGAGGTTCAGCGCCTCGCCCAGATCAACGCCGTTGATGCCAGCGGAGACCACCGCCGCCACCGCCGCCGCACTGGAAATTCCCAGCGTGGTGTTATGCGTCACTTGGCACGCTTGCACGACCGCCGCAATGAAGCGCTGCGGATCGGCCACGTTCACAGCAATCCCCACCGGGGTGATGCGCATGGCTGCGCCATTGGTGGTGCCGTAGCGCCCGGCTTCTTCCGGGGAGTGCCCGGCGAGGATCATTTCAATGGCGCGTTTGGTCGAGGGGCCGAGCAAGTCCTGCGAGCCTTTGGCCTGCATCTCGGCTTCCCATTCGATCAAGCGCTGAGCGAGGACCGCCGGCTCAATGCGGCCTTGGCCTTCGACCAGTAATTCGCCGACCAGGATCGCCTGCTCGGTGTCATCGGTGATCGAGCCTTTGGGCATGTTCGCGGCGATCGGTTGCAAGGGACCTGCGTCCTGCAGATCAGTGATCTGGCCGAAGCGCGCTTTGATCGTTTCGCGGTTGAGCGACTGCGTCGGCATGCCCAACGCATCACCCAGGGCCAGACCATAGAAAGCGCCAAGCGCACGATTGAGCGCGGTCATTTCGATTCTCCGAATTGCAGGTGCAGACGAAAGTGCACCGGGTCGAGCAGGCTTTCGACCTGTTCCATGAAACGGTTCTGCCGGTCGTAAGTAGTGCGCAACGCTTTGAGAAACACCGTGCCGACCGGGCGACCGAGCAGCTCGGCGTCTTCGGCATTCAGCGGCTCGGCGCCGATCCACTGATCGCCGCGCTCGCCGATGTAGCCGTAGGCGGCCAGGGTGATAGTCAGGGAATTGTCGATCAAACCGACGCGAGGCAGGCTTTCCAGGCCGCCGTTGGCCGGCATCAAGGATCGTTCCAGAGACACCAGCGTACCGTCGGTGGCGCGCCGGCGACGATCGAGGGTGATGAATTGATCGGTGCCAAAACGCACCAGCAGATCCGGGCGGGTCACGGCTTCGAGGCGCAAGACTTCGGTATTGATCAGCGCCCCGCTGTCGGCCAGCGCCTGCGCCCAGCCGCTGCGCTGATCCAGCGCGACACCGTCGAAGGTGACGATGGAGCCGACACCGCTCTGCGTGGCGATGTATTTACGCCGCTTCAGTTCGGCCAGCGCCTCACGCAAGGTGCCACGGCTGACCTGGAATTCTTGAGCCAACTGATGTTCGCCGGGCAACAGAAAGCCGTCCTCCATGAGGCCGCTTTCGATGCGTCGGACGAGCTCGTCGACCACCCGTTGTTTCTTGTCGAATCGTACCTGTCTAATCATGTACAAATTGATAACCGAAACGGTCGCTGACGAGCAAGAATTATTTAATGGAGATGACAAAAGGCAGGAATGGCGCGATCAACTGTGGGAGCGAGCCTGCGCGCGAAGGCGGGATCCCTGACACATCAGTGCTGGATGTGCCAATGCCTTCGCGAGCAGGCTCGCTCCCACAGGGAAGTGCTTGTGTCAGCGCTGTTTCAAGCGGTCGATGACCACGGCCAGCAACAGAATCGAACCACGAATCATATACTGATAAAACGTATCGATGTTCTTCAGGTTCATCGCATTCTCGATGATCGCCAGAATCAACACCCCGGCAATCACATGGCGGATCATGCCGATACCGCCACTCAGCGAAACCCCGCCCAATACGCAGGCAGAAATCACCGTCAGTTCAAAACCCTGACCAATCATCGGCTGCCCGGAAGTCATCCGCGACGCCAGAATCACACCCGCCAGCGCACCGATCACACCGTGCACGGCGAAGATGATGATCTTGGTCCGGTCAACGTTGACGCCCGCCAGCAGCGCCGCTTCCTGATTGCCACCGATGGCCATGGTGTTGCGCCCATAGGTGGTGTAGTTCAGCAGCCAGCCGAAAAACAGGAAGCAGACAATGGTGATCAGGATCGGCACCGGCACACCGAACAGCTGGCCGTTACCGAAGACGAAGAACGACTCCTGCGACACACCGACCGCTTTACCGTTGGCAAAAATATAGGCCAGGCCGCGCACGATCTGCATGGTCGCCAGCGTCGTGATCAAGGCATTGACGCGCAATTTGGCAATCACGATGCCGTTGATCAAACCAACGATCAGGCCCATCACCAATGCCGCGCTGACCCCAAGGAACACGCTGTTGGTGTCGCGCATCACCACCGCCGCGACGACGCCGGCACAGGCGATCACCGAACCGACCGAGAGGTCGAAGTGCCCGGATGCCAGGCAATAAAGCATGGTGCACGCGGCGATACCGGTGGTGGAAATCGCCAGGCCCAGGCCACGCATGTTCAGCGGCGAAAGGAAGTTGTCGATCAGCAACGTGCAGGCGACAAAAATGCCCACGGCCGCCAGCAGCATGACCCAGTCGTCGAGGAAGCGCCGCATGTCCAGCGGTTTGCGCTCTTTGGGCAGGGTTTCGTTTTGGGTTGTCATCATAGTCACCTCTCAGTTCGCCACGCCGTCAGCGCGGTGGCGTGGCAAAGCCAGTTGCAGCAGGTTGGATTCATTGGCCTGGTCGCGGCTGACTTCGCCGCGCAGGGCGCCCTCGCACAGCACCAGGATGCGGTCGGAAATACCCATCACTTCCATCAGGTCGCTGGACACCACGATCACCGAAATACCGTCAGCGGCGAGGTTATGGATGATCTGGTAGATCTCGGCCTTGGCGCCGATGTCGATGCCTCGGGTCGGTTCGTCGAGCAGCAGGACTTTCATCGGCATCGACAGCCAGCGGCCGAGGATGGCCTTCTGTTGATTGCCGCCGGAGAGAAATTTGATCTGCTGGCCGGCGTGCGGGGTTTTCACTTTCAGGGCTTTGATCTGCTTGTCGGCGTTACCCTTTTCCCACAAACCGCGAATCAGGCAGCCGAGCCCGGAATGCGCACCACGGGCACTGATGTTGATGTTCTCGGCGACGCTGGCCAAGGGGATGATGCCTTCCTTCTTGCGATCTTCCGGGCAGAGCAGAATGCCGGCAGCAATCGCGTCACGCGGCGAGCGCAGTTTCAGCTCATGACCGCGCAGTTCGAGGCGTCCGGCGGTGTTGCGCTCCAGCCCACTGAGCAGGCGGAACAGCTCGGTGCGCCCTGCCCCGACCAGTCCGAACAGGCCTAGGATTTCGCCTTTGTGCGCTTCGAAACTGATCGGCTCGCGCAAGCCCGGACCGAGCAGGCCGTCGACTTTCAACGCCACGGCGCCACGCGGGCGATGGCGGTAATCGTAGATGTCCTGAATGTCGCGACCAACCATGCAGGTCACCAGTTGATCGTGGGTCAACTGACTCATGTCATCGAAGGTGCGCACGTAGCGGCCGTCCTTGAACACGGTGACGGCGTCGCAGATACGGAAGACTTCTTCCATGCGATGGGACACGTAGAGCACCACTTTGCCTTCGTCGCGCAGGCGACCGATGATCGCCATCAAGCGATCGATCTCGCGCGCCGAGAGGCTACTGGTCGGTTCGTCGAAAGCGATGACGTGGGCGCCGCGCGACAGCGCCTTGGCGATTTCCACCAATTGCCGCTGACCCAGCGACAAGCGCCCGACCTTGGTTTGCGGATCGATTTCGTCGGCCAGGCCTTTCAGGCAATTCAAGGCTTTCTGGCGCAGCTCACCGCGATTGATCAAGCCGAAACTGGCCGGCAGATGGCCGAGAAACAGGTTTTCGGCAACGGTCATTTCCGGAACCAGATGCAGTTCCTGGTGAATCACCGCAACGCCGCTGCCGATGCTGTCGGCAGTGGACTTGAACGCCATCGCCTGCTCGCCGATCTGCAGCTCGCCGCTGCTCGGAATGTAGGCGCCACCGAGGATTTTCAGCAGGGTCGATTTGCCCGCGCCGTTCTCGCCCATCAAGGCATGAACCTGGCCGGGGTGGGCGACGAAGCTGATGCCGTCGAGCGCTTTCACGCCGGGAAAGGTCTTGCCGATCCCGTTGAAGCGCAGGCTGCCGCTGGCGCCATGTTGTTCTTGTGTCTGTACTTGCGCGTGCATAAAGCCACCTCTTCACACCGAAAAACGGCCCGGCTGCCCGGGCCGTCGCTGCCTCAGTTCCACAAGCCGATTTTTTCCAGCTCTTGCTTGAAGTTTTCGCGGGTGATCAGGGTGACGTCATCCATGGCGGTGTACTTCGGCGGCTCTTTGCCGGCGGTGATCCACTCGTACATCATCTCGGCGGTCTTGTAGCCTTCGATGTGCGGGCTAGGCAGCATCGAACCGAAGAAGCCGCTGTTAGGCTTTTTCAACTCGCCGATGGCGTCGGTGCCGTTGATGCCGATGCCGATCACGTTGCTTGCGGCAAAACCGGCCGCTTCGGTGGCGCGCACGCCGCCGAGCACGGTGTTGTCGTTCATGCCGCCGATGATCAGGTTTTTCGCCGCGCTCGGCAGTTTCACCAGCGCCGAGTTGGTGGCGTCCATGCTGCCCGGTACGTCGAGGGTTTTCAGTGCGGCGAAGAGGATGTGGTCCTCCGGCATGCCGGCCTTCTTCAGGGCATCGACCGAACCGTCGGTGCGCTTCTTGCCGGTGTCGAGTTCGTTGTAGGTGTTGACCACCGCGTAGGTGTCTTTCCAGTCCCAGTTACGCTTCTTCGCTTCGGCAGCCATGGCGGCGCCCTGTTTCTGACCGACTTCGAACGCGGCCATGCCCAGGTACGGCACGTCTTCCATGAACTTGCCATTGGCGTCGACAAAACGGTCGTCGACGGCAATCACTTTCAGGTCGTTGATCTTGGCTTTGGCCATGATGGCCGGGCCGAGGGACACGTCCGGCGGGCAGATCACGAAGCCCTTGGCGCCGTTGGCGGCCAGGCTGTCGATCGCCGAGAGGGTCTTCTCGCCATCCGGCACAGCGATCTTGATCAGTTCAAAGCCTTTGTCCTTGGCAGCTTTTTCGGCAAAAGCCCATTCGGTCTGGAACCACGGTTCTTCGGCCTGCTTGACCAGAAAACCGATCTTCACCGCGTCGGCGGCGAGCAGCGCGCTGCTCAGGCTGAACGCAGTGACCGCCAGGGCAGTGCTGCACAGGGTACGAATCCCGAAACGACGTTTCATCAGATGACTCCTTGTTATTTTTTTGAGCAAGGTTTGAAAAGCGTTGAAGCGTGTTCTTAGTGAAGCTGGTTGAAAATAGTCATATCGTATGATGATTGGATTTCAAGCGTAGTTCAGCGCTGGAAATTCGTTTTATTCAGTCGTGGTACATCACCGAACGACCACCATCGATGGTGATGCACGAAGCGTTGATAAACGGTGCTTCATCACTGGCCAGAAACACTGCGGTCATTGCCACTTCGATCGGCTGGCCGATGCGCTTGGGCGGATGCAGATCAAAGGCGCGCTGCCGCTCGGCGTGGGGATCGGCAAAGCCGTTCCAGTAATCGACGTTCAGCTGCGTTTCGATGTAGCCCGGCGCGATGGCGTTGACGCGAATGCCTTTGGCCGCGTATTCGATGCCGAGTGCGCGGGTCAGGCCGAGCAAGCCATGCTTGGCCACCGGGTACGGAAAGCAGCCGGGAATGATGTGGCTGGAATGAGTCGAGGCGATGTTGATAATGCTGCCGACGCCCTGCTCGATCATCTGCGGCAGCACCGCTTTGCAGCCATACCAGGCGCCGTCCAGATCGATGGCGAAGCAGCGGTGCCAATCCTCTTCGGTCATCTGCAAAGGATCGCGAAACACATTGACCCCGGCGCAGTTGACCAGCACATCGATGCGGCCATGCAGTTCCACCGCGCGTCGGGCCAGGGCGTGCAGATCCTGCTGATTCGACACGTCAGCCTTGAGCGCTTGCACGTCATGGCCCTGATCCCGCCAGTGAGCGGCGACCTGCTCGACCTTGTCGGCCTGGATGTCGCTGATGAGTAATCTGGCTTGCTGCGAGGCGAAGGCGGCGACGATGGCTTCGCCGATGCCCTGAGCGGCCCCGGTCAACAGCACGACCTTGTTTTTCAGGCGCTCGCCTTTCGGCGGGGCCGGCACTGCCGGCAATGTCAGCGCTTCAGCCATGTCTCAAGCCTCCTGCACGCAGGCGCAAAAAAACCGGACATCGGTGGATGTCCGGTTCTGACGGCTCGGAAAAACAGACAGGCAAGCGTCGCCGACGGCATTGAGCCTTGGCGAAAGGCGGATCCCGCTTGCGCGGGCGACAAGAATTCGCTGCATCACTTCACCTGTTTTGTTCTTTTTAAGTGTGAGTGCGTGTTACTGCTGGAGCCGACTATAAACCCGACCGCCAAATAATCTCAATATATAATTTTGCATCCCATATTTTGGGATTTATCCAGCAAAACGCGTACAGAGTTTTCCTGCAACATCAACGCGCATGCTCAGCACCGCACCATCCAGTGGATGGTTCAGCGGACTCTTGGCGCTGGTGACGAACAGGGTTTTCAGATCTTCGCCACCGAACACGCAACTGGTCGGGCGACTGACCGGCAAATCGATTTTGCGATCCACCTTCCCGTCCGGCGTCAGGCGCAACAGGCAACTGCCGTCCCAGCGTGCATTCCACACGTAGCCTTCGGCGTCCATCGCCGAGCCATCGGGGCCGCCATTCTGATCGGACGAGTAAAACACCTGCGGCGTATCGAGACTGCCGTCGGTGCGGATGAAATATCGATTGAGCGTGCTGTCGAGACTTTCACCAAACAGCAGCGTGGTGCCGTCATCGCTCCACAACAAAGTGTTGGGGATGCCCAGACCGAGCAGCAGCGGTGTCACGCGTTGATCGGGATCGATACGGAACAGGCCACCGGAACGGCGCACCAGCGGCAGATCCTCGCCATGCTCGCCGATGTTGTTTTGCATGGTGCCCAACCACAACCGGCCCAAGGCATCGCAACGGGCTTCGTTGGGGCGGTTGCCCGGTTGCGGGTCGGCGACGCAGAACAGCGTCAACCGTGGCTCGAGGCCCGGTGAATCGAGATCCAGTCGATAGACACCGCTGCTCAGCGTGACCAACGCATCTCCGCTGGCGCAGGGAATGAAGGCAGAAATGTGCTCAGGCATCTGCCAGATCTGCACATTCTGACCAATCAGGCGCAATGCTTGTTTGCCAGCGATATCCACCCAGTACAACGCCTGGGTCGGCGCATCCCAGAACGGGCCTTCGCCGAGTTGCGCGCGGTGTTGGGTCAGGGCGGTGCAGGTCATCTGGAATCCTTCAGGTTCTTGTTGTGCGCATTGTAGAAGTGAGCCTGCTCGTGATAGCGGTGGTTCAGTGCCAATGATGTCGTCTGATGCACCGCTATCGCGAGCAGGCTCACTCCTTCAGGGGATCTCGGTGTTCAGCTGGCTTTTCGGTCGGCCATGACTTTCGGGTAAAAACGTTTTATCGCCAGATCGGCGTTGTCGATCAAGGTCATGCATGCCCACACGCCACGGGTCGAATCGCGCGCGGCGATGGCGTCGGCCATGTCTTTATGGATCGGCAAGGTGCGGCGCAGTTCATCCGGGTCGGCAGCGGAGACTTCGAACGACACCGCCAGCAACGCGCCAAGGGCCGGGACCATTTGTTCGATGAACTGATTATGGCTGGCGGCCAGGATGCATTCGTGGAAGGCCTGGTCGGCACGGTTGTAGTCGATGCCGCTGTCGACGGCACGTTCCAGTGCGTTGAAGGCCAGTTGCACCGCTTCGATCTGCTCCGGCGTCGCCCGCTCACAGGCCCAGCGCACCGCCATCGGCTCAATGGTGCGGCGCAAATCCAGCAGGTCATCGACGAAGTTTTCCGGCAAGCCGTTGCGCGATAGCCAACCGACCACTTGCGGATCGAACAGATTCCAGCGCCGGACCGGCAATACCCGCGTGCCAACCTTCGGCCCGACTTCGAGCATGCCTTTGGCGACGAGGGTTTTGATGGCTTCGCGAATCACCGTGCGGCTGACGCCAAGCTGTTCGCCCAGATCCGCCTCGACCTTGATGGTCTGCCCCGGCTTGACCTGACCGGCAGCAATCCAACTGCCCAGCCAGTCAACGGTCGACGCATGAAAGCTGCTGGACATGTACACCTCAAGGCGAATCGCGATGGGTGCCTACGCTAATCATCATACGAATAACAGTCAATCGGATTTTTTCAGCTTGCACAAACCATTGTGGGAGCGAGCCTGCTCGCGAAAGCGTCGTGTCAGTCAACATTGCTAGCGACTGATACAGCGCATTCGCGAGCAGGCTCGCTCCCACGAAGGTGATGTGTTTTAAGGTTCCAGGCCGATGCGGAAGAACTCGCCGCCACTCCACACGCCCAACCAGCGCTGACCATCGATCTCGCGGCTCACCGCCAATTCCACCAACTGGTAAAACACATTGCGGTGAATCAGCGCTTCAAGGTTGCTGCGCACATGCACATAAGGCGCAGGCTCTTGGGTCTCAGGATCGATCTCGACACGGATCGGATGATCCGCTCCCGCCTCGATGGTTTCCTCGACGTTGCTGGTAAAACGCAAAACCTGCGCCTCGCCCTCGCTCTCCACTTCCACCGCAACCGCCACAAACGGCGCGTCATCGACCTTGATCCCGACCTTCTCGACCGGGGTGATCAGGAAGTAATCATCGCCGTCGCGGCGGATGATGGTGGAGAACAGTTTGACCATCGGCTTGCGCCCGATCGGTGTGCCCAGGTAATACCAGGTGCCGTCACGGGCGATGCGCATGTCGATGTCGCCGCAGAAATCCGGGTTCCACAAATGCACCGGTGGCAGGCCTTTGGTCTTGGGGATCTGCCCCAGCAGGTCATTGGCTGTTTGCGGGTCACTCATGGCGTACTCCTTGATTACTGGTCGCCGATCCCCAGCAGGCTGCGTGCGTACTGCGCCAGCGGCGGACCGATGAGGTCTTCGGGTTTGGAGTCATGGAACGTCAGTAAACCGCCACGACTCTTGATCCGTGCAGTATCAATCAAATACTGGGTGCTGGTCTCGATCAACATGATCTGAATCACGCCGCCGTCGATACCGAGGCGATCCACCGCCTCTTGATCCAGCCACTCGTCGGAGTTGCCGATGCGGTCGTCAGCCTTGGCGAAACGTGTGTAGAGCAGGTAATGCGCGCCGGCATCACGGGCTTCGCCCATGGCTTGATCGAGGCCTTCCGGCGCACGGGCGCGGCGGACCATCGGGAAATATTCGACAAAGCCCTTGAAGGCTTCTTCGGCGACCACGTTCGGCCGTGGATAGGAACCACCCGGCGGCGCGAACGCGCCCTGGGCGATGAAGATGAACGAGTCCGGCTGAATGCGGATATTGCTCACCCGGCGGCTGTCGCTGTGGTCCAGAAGCCCCGCATCGCTCATGTGATAGCGAGTGCCTTCGGCCATATCGCTGACATTCATGCAGCCGCCAAGCGCCAAAACGGCCAGCAGCAAAACCAGGCTACGCATCCTATTCCTCCAGAAGCCGGTGTCGGAAAACCGGCGAATGGCCGTTGGATGCAGCTTTTGCGCCAGCTCGGCAAATTCAGTGATAGAGGCATTCGCGAGCAGGCTCGCTCCCACAATTGAAATGCAATCCAAATGTGGGAGCGACGGTGCGACGATTCGACCTGCGCGCGAAGGCGGTTAATCAGCCGCCAATGATCTTCATGACGGTCGCACCACCGGAGAACGCCACCTCCTGCTTGTCACCCAACGCCTTGACCAGCAAACGTTGCAGCGCCGGCAACGCCTGATGACGCGGCTTGTCGAGCAGATCGCCGACATAGTGGCGGTTGCTCGACGACAGGCAGCCATGCAGCCAACCGGTCGACGACAGGCGCAAGCGCGAACAGGTGCGGCAGAACGGCACGCTTTCGTTGGCGATCACCCCGAAATTGCCGCGACCGGGAATCGCATAGCGCACAGCCGTGGCGTCCACCGGTGCGTCGGTCTGGGCGTATTCATAGCGCTCGCCAATCAGGCCGAGCAACTGCTCAAGGCTGACGAACTGCTGCAGGAAGGCATTGGAATCCTTGGCCAGGTGGCCCATGCGCATCAGCTCGATGAAGCGCAGTTCGAAGCCGCGTTCCAGACAGTAATCAAGCAACGGCATGACCTGATCGAGGTTTTGCCCGCGCAACGGCACCATGTTGACCTTGATCTTCATCCCGGCGGCGGCAGCCTGATCCATGCCATCGAGCACGCTGGCCAGATCGCCGCCACGGGCGATGCTGCGAAAAGCAGCGGCATCAAGGGTATCGAGGGAAACGTTGATCCGGCGCAGACCGGCATCGACCAGCAGCGGCAGTTTTTTCGCGAGGAGTTGACCGTTGGTGGTCAGGCTGATGTCGTCGAGGCCCATCTGGCCGACGGCAGTCATGAACGATTCGAGTTTGGGGCTGACCAGTGGCTCGCCGCCGGTGATGCGCAGGCGCTCGATGCCGGCCGCTTCAATCAGGTATTCGACGCCGCGCGCCATGGCTTCGGCCGACAGTTCATCCTGCGCAGCGACCAACCGCTTGCCGTTGGGCACGCAGTAGGTACAGGCGTAATTGCAGGCAGAGGTCAGGCTGATGCGCAGATTGCGAAAACGCCTGCCTTGACGGTCAACGATCATGAAACACTCCGGCGAAAGAAAATCGAGCGAGCAAAACTTGACTGAGAAATCAGGTTTTAGCAAGCCCTATGCCTGAGTATATTCCTGTGCTATTGCGCCATGTTGCGAAAACACGGCGCAATCAGCCCGCTGAATGGCTTATGTGCTCGGCGTTTCCGGGTCGCGCTTGCGCTTGTTGCCCATGCGCACGCCGATGTCCATCAGGAACTGGAAGAAGCCTTCCTGATCTTCCAGCACATTGCTCCAGAATGGCGAGTGATACAGCGCCACCGCGCCGTGCACCAGCGCCCAGGATGCGCAGTAGTGGAAGTACGGCGGCACGTCTTCGAGCTTGCCTTCGCTGATGCGACCCTTGATCAGCAGGGTCAGGCGTTCGAAGTTCGAGGCACGGATCTTGTGCAGCTCCTCGACCATCTCCGGCACCTGATTGCCCTTGACCACTTTCTCTTCGAGGCGGTCGAACAGGCGATAGCGCTGCGGGTCGCGCATGCGGAATTCGAAGTAGGCGCGGGACAGTGCTTCCTTGTCCTTGTCGACATCAGCGGAATGCAGCAGCTCGTTCAGATCGCGCTCGTAGTCGAGCATCAGGCGCAAGTAGATCTCGGCCTTGGATTTGAAGTGCTTGTAGATCGTGCCTTTGCCGATACCCACGGCATCAGCAATCATCTCGACGGTGACACTGTCTTCACCTTGGTCGAGGAACAGCTTGAGCGCGGTATCGAGAATTTCCTGCTCGCGGCGACGAAATTCACGGACCTTACGAGGTTCTTTATGCATAAGAAAAAGGTCTGAAGGGTCAAAATTCGAAGCCGCGTATTATGCCTAACTTGCGCAAAAAAGCACGGTTCATCGACCAAATCTGTGTTTCTTGTTCATTTCGAGAACGATTGGAGTGCAATGAGAACTCAATTGAAGCGAACGTATTCCAAATTTGTTTAAAAATCCCGACCGGCTCACTGGACTGCGCGCCAGACTGATCAATACTTGAACTGTCGGGCGACATCTCCCCCAAGTGTCGCGCCGGTAAAGGTACCAACGGACCGCGTGCCTTTGTTTTACTCCTAATGGTCTTAACCCGGATTCACCCCCAGAACCCGGGTTTTTTTGCCTGCGATTTGACCAGCGGTCACGGGGCAGATTTAACACTCGCCAGCGGGAACAGACGCTTGAAGTTCTCTGTGGTCTGCTCGGCAAAGCGCTCGTAGTTTTCACCGCGCAACATCGCCAGAAATTCCGCGACTTCGCGCACGTATTGCGGCAGGTTCGGCTTGCCGCGATACGGGATCGGCGCCAGGTACGGCGAGTCGGTTTCCACCAGCAGGCGATCGGCCGGCACTTTGCTCGCCACGTCACGCAAGGCGTCGGCATTGCGGAACGTGACGATGCCCGACAGGGAAATGTAATAGCCCATGTCCAGCGCCGCTTTGGCCATGTCCCAGTCTTCAGTGAAGCAATGCAACACACCGGCCTGTGGCAACGCCGCTTCGCGCAGCAGTTCGAGGGTGTCGGCACGGGCGCCACGGGTGTGGATGATCACCGGTTTGCCGGTCTGCTGCGCCGCTTGCAGGTGCAGGCGAAACGATTCCTGCTGCAGCTCGGCGGCCTCCGGCTCGTAGTGATAATCGAGGCCGGTTTCGCCGATCGCCACCACTTTCGGGTGATTGAGTTCGTGCAGCAGCCAGTCCAGCGCTGGCGCCGCGCCCGGCTGCACATCCAGCGGATGCACACCGACCGAACAATCGACATCGTCATAACGTTCAGCGAGGGCTTTGACGTCGGCGGCGTTGTCGGCGCTGACGCCGATGCACAGAAAGTGTCCGACCCCACGCTCGCGGGCCGCAGCGAGTGCGGCATCCAGCGAGCCGTCATGGGCGGCGAGGTCGAGACGATCAAGGTGACAATGGGAATCTACGAGCATAAAAGGGACTGCAACTTACATCGTATGAGTGGGACGGTCGGATTTCAGCGCTCCGGCCAGATGAGTTTCGATGCGACTGCGCGCAGTGTCGTCGCCGTCGTTGAACTGCACGCCGACACCGGCGGCGCGATTGCCTTGTGCACCTTTGGGGGTGATCCAGGCGACTTTGCCGGCGACGGGAATTTTTTCCGCTTCATCCATCAGGTGCAACAGCATGAACACCTCGTCGCCCAACCGGTAGCTTTTGTTGGTCGGGATGAACAGACCACCATTCTTGATGAACGGCATGTAGGCGGCGTAAAGCACCGACTTGTCCTTGATGGTCAGGGACAAGATGCCGTTACGTGGCCCCGGGCTGACAGGCTCAATCATGTTCACCTCCACTGCTGATCTTCAGAGTCTAGGTACACATTCTTATCTTTGACCAGGCAATCCCACCCATTGCACCAACAATGCTTCCAGCAACAGGGCCGGATTGAGGTTGGCCTTGCTCAACACTTTCTGCCGTTGGGCGAGAATCCAGTCCTGAATATCCAGCACTTTGCCCTGCGCACTTTTCTGCGCCAGGTATTGCACAACCTTGCGCATATCGGCCAGGCCGAGGCCCGCTTCGTCCTGAGTCAGTTGATAGCGCAGGATCAGGCTCGACCAGTCGCAGAACCAGTCGAACAGACGCAGCATCGGAATGCTTTTCCACTCTTCCGCCAGTTGCGTCGGCGATTGCTGGCCCTTGAGCAGCTTCTTCACGCCTTCGACCACTTGCGCGCGCTGTTCACGTACACCCTGGGATTGCAGGCTGACCGCCATCAACGGCGAACCGGCGGCCAGCGTCAGCAGTTCGACGCGCTCCTCTTCGGAACATTCCGGCAACGCTTGCTCCAGCCATTGCAGACTCATTGCTTCGCCCGGCAGCGGACAGGCCTGCTGCACGCAACGGCTCTTGATGGTTGGCAACAAACGGCTCGGCTGGTGGCTGACCAATAGCAGAACCGTATCGCCGGACGGTTCTTCAAGACTTTTGAGCAAGGCGTTGGCAGCGTTGATGTTCATCGACTCGACCGGCTCGATCAGCACCACTTTGCGCCCGCCAAGCTGCGCGGTCTGCACGACGAAACTGACCAGATCACGAACCTGATCGACCTTGATCGCCTTGTCCGCCTCTTCCGGCTCCAGAATGTAATTGTCCGGATGACTGCCGGCCTTGAGCAGCAGACAGGATTTGCACTCGCCGCACGCCTCAGGCGCAGGGCGCTGACACAGCAGGCTGGCCATCAAGCGTTCAGCGAGTGCGCGCTTGCCGATCCCGGCCGGACCGTGCAGCAGATACGCATGGGCATGCTGACTGCGTCCGGCCAGTTGCTGCCAGAGACTGTCCTGCCATGGATAGGCCTCAGCCACGGGCCAGCTCCAACAAGTTCGGAATCAGGGTATCCAGCGATTGTTGAACCTTGGCCAGTGGCTGACCGGCATCAATGCGCACATAGCGCGAAGGATCGGCTTCGGCGCGCTTCAGAAACGCATTGCGCACAGCCTCGAAAAAGGCCCGGCCTTCCAATTCGAAACGGTCCAGTCGACCACGGGCACTGGCGCGGGCCAGACCGATTTCCACGGGCAGGTCGAAAATCAAGGTCAGATCGGGCCGCAAGTCGCCCTGCACGAACGTTTCCAGGGTGGCGATGCGTTCCAGCGACAAACCACGACCGCCGCCCTGATAGGCGTACGTCGAATCAGTGAAGCGATCACACAACACCACCGCGCCACGAGCGAGCGCCGGGCGAATCACCTCAGCCAGATGCTGCGCGCGGGCGGCGAACACCAGCAACAGCTCGGCGTCCGGGTGCATCACTTCGTCGGCCGGGGTCAGCAACACGTCGCGAATCCGCTCGGCCAGCGGCGTACCGCCTGGCTCACGGGTAAGCAGCACTTCGATACCGGCGGCGCGCAGGCGCTCGGCGAGGTATTCGCGATTGGTGCTCTTGCCCGCGCCTTCCGGGCCTTCCAGGGTAATAAACAAGCCAGTCACAGGCAGTCCTTCATCAAAGTCATTGCGCGTTCTGTGGTGCAGCGGGGTCCGGTTCTTGGGCTGGCGCCGGATCTTGCGGCGGCGCTTTCGATGGCACTTCGGGCAGCACCTCGGGCGCGGTGTTCGGCGAGGCCGCTGGAATCGCCTCATCGGTGGCCGGCGCGGTTACTGGTGCCGGGCTGGAACGGTAATCGGCACGGCGCTTGAGCTGGTATTCGCGCACCGCGTTGTTGTGTGCATCCAGATCATCGGAAAACACATGGCTGCCATCGCCACGGGCGACGAAATACAGGCTGCTGCCTTCCACCGGATTGAGCGCAGCATGAATCGCTTCGCGCCCGACCATCGCAATCGGCGTCGGCGGCAAGCCGGGAATCACATAAGTGTTATAGGGCGTTGGCTCTTTCAGATGCGCGCGGGTCAGTTTGCCGGTGTAGCGGTCGCCGAGGCCATAAATCACCGTCGGGTCGGTCTGCAACTGCATGCCCAGCGCCATGCGCCGTACGAACACTCCAGCAATCTGCCCGCGCTCCTGCGGAACACCGGTCTCTTTCTCGACCAGCGAGGCCATGATCAGCGCTTGATAAGGTTCGCTGTAAGGCACATCGGCAGAACGCTGCGCCCACTCTTTGGCGAGCACCTCGTCAAGTCGATCAAACGCCTTTTTCAGCAACTCGGCATCGGACATGCCGCGCACGAAGCGATAGGTGTCCGGGAAGAACCGGCCTTCAGGGAACAAGCCTTTGTGTCCAATTTTCGCCATGACGTCGCTGTCGCTCAGACCATTGAGTGTCTGCTCGAGCTTGTCGTCCTTGGCCAGGGCGGCGCGCACCTGATGGAAAGTCCAGCCTTCGACCAGGGTCAGGCTGTACTGAACCACGTCGCCGCGCTTCCACGAATCGATCAGACCGTTGACGGTCATGCCGGGCTGCATGCGGTACTCGCCGCTGTGAATCGGTGTGCCGGCAAGATTGAAGCGCCAGTAGACGCGCAGCCAGAACGCGTCCTTGATGACGCCATCGGTTTCGAGTTCAAGGAAGGTACGGGTCGGGGTAGAGCCTTTCGGCACATCCAGCAGTTGTTCCTGCGGGATGTTCAGGGGCTGTTCCAGCGCCGAATGAATTTTCCAGGCGCTGGCGCCCAACAGCAGCCCTGCCAGAACCAGTCCGGTTTCCAGCAGCAGCAAAAGTTTACGTCTCACGAATCAGGCATCCAGTAGCGCGCGGGCAATGGTTTGCAGTTTACGGGTGAGCGGGCCAACCGGCCAGCTCAGTGCAGCACAGGCGCGTACCGGCCAGACGCCATAAACGCTGTTGCAGACAAACACTTCATCAGCCCATTGCAGCTGTTCGAGGCTGATATCGGCGATTTGCGTGGGGATGGCCAGCGACTCGGCCTGAAACAAAATTTCCGCGCGCATCACCCCAGCGACGCCGCAGCGCTTCAAGTCGGGCGTGATCAAGCCACCGTCGCGCACCAGGAAAACATTGCTGAACACGCCTTCGACGACGCGCCCGGCCTGATCAAGCATCAAGCCTTCGGCATGATCGCTGTCCTGCCATTCGGCGCGGGCGAGCACCTGTTCCAGTCGATTCAAATGTTTCAATCCGGCCAACAACGGCTGCGTAGATAAACGCGTGTTGCAGGGATACAGGCGGATGCCGTGCTCGGCATGGGCAGCGGGATAAGCCGCCGGCGGGTTGCCTTGCAGAATGCGTCGGGCCTGCGCCGCAGGATCGGGCGCATAACCGCGCAAACCGTCGCCACGAGTGAGGATGAGCTTGAGCACGCCCTCGCCCAGCGCTGCCGCATAGCTGAGCAGCTCATGGCGAATCAGCTCGAGATCGGTCGCGATGGCCAGACGCACGCAGCCATCAGCCAGACGCGCCAGGTGCCGATCCAGCAGGACCGGCTGTCCACTGCGCACGGCAATGGTCTCGAACAGACCATCGCCGTAAGCCAGGCCGCGATCTTTCAGCGACAGCGCGTCAGCCGGTTGACCGTCGACCCAGCTGTCCATCAGCCGGCGAACCGACGGAACGCCAAGGTGCCGTTGGTGCCGCCAAAACCGAAGGAGTTGGACAGCACGACATCGATGTCCATGTTGCGCGCGGTGTGCGCGACGAAATCGAGATCGCAGCCTTCGTCCGGCTCATCGAGGTTGATGGTCGGCGGCGCCACCTGGCTGTTGATTGCCAGCACGCTAAAGATCGCCTCAACCGCGCCCGCCGCACCCAACAGGTGGCCGGTCATCGACTTGGTCGAGCTGACCGCCAGCTTGTAGGCGTGATCGCCGAACACCGACTTGATCGCGTTGGCTTCGGCAAGGTCGCCGGCCGGCGTCGAGGTGCCGTGGGCGTTGATGTACTGCACTTGATCGACATTGATCTTCGCGTCGCGCAACGCATTGGTGATGCAGCGCGCGGCACCGGCGCCGTCGGCGGGTGGCGAGGTCATGTGGAACGCATCGCCGCTGGTGCCGAAACCGATCAGCTCGGCGTAGATCGTCGCACCACGGGCCTTGGCGTGTTCGAGCTCTTCGAGAACCAGCGCACCGGCACCGTCGGACAGAACAAAGCCGTCACGGCCCTTGTCCCATGGACGGCTGGCACGGGTCGGCTCGTCGTTGCGCGTCGACAGCGCACGGGATGCGCCGAAGCCGCCCATACCCAGACCGCAGGCGGCCATTTCCGCACCGCCGGCAATCATCACGTCGGCTTCGTCGTACATGATGTTGCGCGCCGCCATGCCGATGCAGTGCGTACCGGTGGTGCATGCGGTGGCGATGGCGTAGTTGGGTCCCTGTGCGCCCAGATGGATCGACAGGAAGCCGGAAATCATATTGATGATCGAGCCAGGCACAAAGAACGGCGAGATCCGACGCGGACCGGTCTCGTGCAGGGTGCGGCTGGTCTCTTCGATGTTGGTCAGACCGCCAATCCCCGAACCCATGGCCACGCCAATGCGTTCACGGTTGGCATCGGTGACTTCCAGACCAGCGTTGCGCACGGCTTGAAAGCCTGCGGCGAGGCCGTACTGAATGAACAGGTCGAGCTTGCGCGCTTCCTTGACCGACAGGTATTCCTCGACATTGAAGCCTTTGACCGAGCCGCCGAAGCGAGTCGAATAGGCAGAAAGGTCGGTGTGTTCGATCAGACCAATGCCACTGCGGCCAGCCAGAATGCCCTGCCAACTGCTCGGCACATCCGTGCCCAGTGGCGACAACATACCCATACCGGTGACTACGACGCGTCTACGCGACACAGCACTCTCCTTTTTCAAATGACGACTTTGCATCAGGCCTAAAGAAAAAACCGCACGCCATGATGGCAGTGCGGTTTTTCCATGACAGCAAGCAACGATTACAAACTATTACGCCTGGTGGCTGGTAACGTAGTCGATTGCAGCTTGTACAGTAGTGATCTTTTCAGCTTCTTCGTCAGGGATTTCGGTCTCGAATTCCTCTTCCAGAGCCATCACCAGCTCAACGGTGTCAAGGGAGTCGGCACCCAGGTCTTCTACGAAGGAAGCGGTGTTGACCACTTCTTCTTCTTTAACACCCAGTTGCTCGGCAACGATTTTCTTGACGCGCTCTTCGATGGTGCTCATACCTTGTTTTCACTCCTAATGGACAAATTCAGGCAGCTGGCCAGTGGGTAAGTGTATAGAAAGCCTTTTCAGTTTTTCAACTGAAAGCTTCACTCCTCAAACCCTGCGGCCATCTGCCTATAAATAGATTGCAGCTTTATAACGGATTTTAGACAGCTCGTATGACATTTTTTTGAAGCAATCCGTCACATTTTACTTACATGTACATCCCACCGTTCACCGGGATTGTAGCCCCGGTAACGTATGCCGCACCGTCAGATGCAAGAAAAGCGACCACGGACGCGATCTCTTGAGCTTGTCCCAGACGACCCAGCGGAATCTGCGTCTGCAAGGCTTCACGCTGTGCTTCAGGCAGTTCGCGGGTCATATCGGTGTCGATGAACCCTGGGGTTACCGAGTTGACCGTAATCGAACGCGAACCGACTTCACGCGCCATCGCCCGGCTGAAACCTTCCAGACCGGCCTTGGCGGCTGCATAGTTTACTTGGCCGGCGTTGCCCATGGCACCCACCACCGAGCCAATACTGATAATTCGGCCCCAACGCGCCTTGGTCATGCCACGCAGAACGCCCTTGGACAGGCGATACAGACTGTTCAGGTTGGTATCGATCACGTCGTACCACTCGTCGTCTTTCATGCGCATCATCAGGTTATCGCGGGTGATACCGGCATTGTTGACCAGAATCGCTACCGGCGCACCGAACTGCTCCTGAATGCCAGCCAGTACGGCGCTGACCGATTCGTCGCTGGTGACATTGAGTTCGAAACCGGCGCCCTGGATACCGTTTTCCTTCAGGGTCGCGGCAATGCGCTCGGCGCCCGATGCGGAGGTCGCGGTGCCGACAACAATGGCGCCCTGACGACCCAATTCCAGCGCGATGGCCTGGCCGATACCGCGGCTTGCACCGGTGACCAGTGCAACTTTACCTTGCAGACTCATGCAAGTTTCTCCTGATTCAGGCCTGCGCTGCGCGAGCGGCAGCGAAGGCGTCTGGGGTATTGAGGTTGGAAGTCGAAACGCCTTCGGCGCAACGCTTGTTCAGGCCAGCGAGGACTTTGCCCGGGCCGCATTCGACCAGATTGGTCGCGCCCTTGGCGGCCAGGGTCTGCACCGATTCAACCCAGCGCACTGGCTTGTAGAGCTGTTCAAGCAGATCGCGCTTGAGGGTTTCCAGATCGGCCGGCACTTGCGCGCTGACGTTCTGCACAACCGGAATCTGCGGCGTCTGCCAGTCGATGGCGGCGATGGATTCGGCGAAACGCTCGGCAGCCGGACGCATCAGCTCGCAGTGCGACGGCACGCTCACTGGCAACGGCATGGCGCGTTTGGCACCACGGGCCTTGCAGCCTTCGATGGCGCGCTCGACGGCTGCCTTGGCACCGGCGATCACCACTTGGCCCGGTGAGTTGAAATTCACCGCGCTGACGACTTCACCTTGCGCCGCTTCGGCGCAGGCAGCCAGCACGTCGGCATCTTCCAGGCCGAGGATCGCGGCCATGCCGCCCTGCCCGGCCGGCACCGCTTCCTGCATCAACTGACCACGGCGCTCAACGAGCTTGACCGCGTCAGCCAGGCTCAGGCTGCCGGCGGCAACCAGCGCACTGTATTCACCCAGGCTATGGCCGGCGACGAATGCCGGACGCACGCCGCCTTCGGCCAGCCACAGACGCCACAGGGCGATCGAAGCGGTCAGAATGGCCGGTTGGGTTTTATCGGTTTGGTTGAGCAGCTCTTCCGGGCCCTGTTGGGTCAGTGCCCACAGGTCGTAGCCCAGCACAGCAGAGGCTTCTTGAAAGGTTTCGAGGATCAGCGGATGTTGCGCGCCCAGCTCGGCCAGCATGCCGAGGGACTGCGAACCCTGTCCTGGAAAGACGAATGCGAGGGAAGCAGACATGTAACAAGCCCCTAATGATCTTGTCGTCGGAAAATAACGCCCCGTTGGGGACGCCAGAAACTGACAGTTTGGATGGCCCTTTGAACCGGGCGGTCACATTTAAGCATTGTCCGACGAAAACGCCTAAGACAACAGTTCCTCCAGACGACCGTGGAGACGCTCGGGCAGGTTCTCCTGAATCTCGATCAGCGCCCGTTGAATGGCACTCTGAAAGCCCTGCACCCCGGCCGATCCGTGGCTTTTCACAACGATGCCCTGCAAGCCGAGAAAGCTTGCGCCATTATGTCGCGCCGGGGCCAGGTCGGCCTGCAGACGCTTCATCAACGGCAGCGCGAGAGCGCCGACCGCACGAGAGGCCATGTTTTTCTTGAACAAGGCCTCGATGCGCGCAGCAATCATCGTCGCCAGACCTTCGCTGGATTTCAGCAGGATGTTGCCGACGAAGCCGTCACACACCACCACGTCGGCCTCACCGCGATACAAGCCGTCGCCTTCGATAAAACCGATGTAGTTGATCCCGCGTGCCGCCTGCAACAGTGTTGCGGCCAGTTTGACCTGCTGATTGCCCTTGATGTCTTCGGTGCCGATGTTCAGCAGTGCTACACGCGGACGGGCGATACCCAAGGTCTGCGCGGCCACCGAACCCATCACAGCAAACTGCAACAGATGCTCGGCGCTGCAATCGACGTTGGCGCCCAGATCGAGCAGCTGGCAATAACCGGTCTGCGTCGGAATCGCCGCGACCATGGCCGGACGATCAATGCCGGGCAGCGTCTTGAGCACGAATCGCGACAAGGCCATCAACGCACCGGTATTGCCGGCACTGACACAGGCTTGCACCTTGCCATCGCGCAGCAGTTCTAGGGCGACACGCATCGACGAATCCGGCTTGCCACGCAGGGCCTGGGCAGGTTTTTCGTCCATGGTGATGACTTCGCTGGCCGCAACAATCGTCAGGCGCGCGCGATCAGCAGCCGACTGGCCGTGGATCAATTCTTCAAGAAGGGAGGGTTGACCGACGAGGGTCAGGTGCAGCGAGGGCGTAGCAGACAGGCAAGCGAGACTGGCCTGAACAATGCTGCGGGGACCGAAGTCCCCGCCCATTGCGTCAATCGCGATGACTTGAGCAGACAAGTGATTACTCGTCAGCGCCCTTGTCGATCACTTTACGGCCACGGTATACGCCTTCTGGCGATACGTGGTGACGCAGGTGAACTTCACCAGTGGTTTTTTCTACAGACAGGGTGCTAGCCTCGAGAGCGTCGTGCGAACGGCGCATGTCACGGGCAGAGCGGGATTTTTTGTTCTGCTGAACAGCCATAATTGATTAACTCCTAAACGTTTGGGTCACGCTTTAACTGCGCCAATACACTGAACGGGTTGGACCGCGTTACCTCGTCCTCGCTCGGTTCGGGCTCATCTGCTCCCGCCGGCTGCTGGCATTCTTCCGGATGATGAGCAGGCACAATGGGCAAGGCGAGCAGAAGCTCCTCCTCGATCAGTGACTGCAGATCCAATGGATCTTCGCCCAGTTCCAGCACGTCATAACCTTTCGGCAACGACTGGGTATTCGCACCCTCCTTCACCACCGCGTAACTGCATTCGCTGTGGATCGGCAGGGTGACCAGCTCAAGACAACGCTGGCAAACCATTTTGACTTCGGTGTCGATAAAGCTGTGGATGACCACAGACTTACGTTCATCTCGTTCAAAAACGAATTTGGCCTGCACCGTACCGACATCGTCGGAAAGCGGGTCGCAGAGTCTCTTCAAATCGGCCAGCAGCAGTTCACCTTGAAGGGTGGTGCCACGGTCAGCCAATTTGCGCGGGTCAACGTGAGGTGGAATCGGGTCATTCAACATAGGCGCAGCATTATAGGGATGCACCCACCCATGTCAAAGGAAATTGTGCCCTGTCCGTCACTTGCGCGCCTCCGCTAGAATCCGTACCTGCCTCAGGAGACGTCCATGCTGCCTTTATTACTCGCTTCAAGCTCGACTTATCGCCGCGAATTGCTCGCCCGCCTGCACTTGCCGTTCGTCTGCGGCTCGCCGGACATCGACGAAAGTCACCGCCCGGGCGAATCCGCGATCGATCTGGTCAAACGTCTCGCTGAAGAAAAAGCCCGCGCCCTGGCGGACAGCCACCCTGCTCATCTGATCATTGGCTCGGATCAGGTCGCCGTCCTGGGCGAACAGATCATTGGCAAGCCGCACACCTTCGAAAAGGCCCGCGCGCAATTGATGGCGGCCAGCGGCGCGAGCGTGACCTTCCTGACCGGCCTGGCACTGCTCAACAGCCAGACCGGGCAATGCCAGGTCGACTGCGTGCCGTTTACCGTGCACATGCGTCAGCTGGATCAGGCGCGCATCGAACGCTACCTGCGCATCGAGCAACCGTACGACTGCGCCGGCAGCTTCAAGGCCGAAGGACTGGGCGTGAGCCTGTTTCAATCGACCGAAGGCCCGGATGCTACCAGCCTGATCGGCCTGCCGCTGATTCGCCTGATCGATATGTTATTGGTCGAAGGCGTGCAAATCCCTTAAAAGCAAAAGATCGCAGCCTTCGGCAGTTCCTACACCGATCCGTGCAAGAGTTGCCGCCGACTGCGATCTTTCGACCTTGAAACGTCTTACCGCAACGACGGCCCGTGGAACCCCATCCACATCGCCAACTGCTCGGCCACGCTGGCGCCGAGCTTTTTCGAGAAGCGATCAAACGGCGATTCCTGCACGGTGAAGTCCACCAACTCCTTCTCGCCAATCACATCACGCGCCACCGAACTGGCACTGCCCAAGCCATCGATCAGGCCCAGCGGCAGCGCCTGCTCACCCGACCAGACCAGTCCGGAAAACAGCTCTGGATGCTCCTTGTCCTTCAGGCGATCGCCACGACCCTGCTTGACGCTGTTGATGAACTGCTTGTGCGTGGTGTCGAGCACGCTTTGCCAGAATGCGGTTTCTTCAGGCTTTTGCGGCTGGAACGGATCAAGGAATGCCTTGTGCTCGCCCGAGGTGTAGGTGCGACGCTCAACCCCGAGTTTTTCCATGGTGCCGACAAAACCGTAACCCGCTGCTGTCACGCCGATTGAGCCGACCAGACTGGCCTTGTCGGCGTAGATCTGATCCGCCGCGCTGGCGATGTAATAGGCGCCCGAAGCACCCAGATCGGAAATCACTGCGTAGAGCTTGATCTCCGGGTGCAAAGCTCGCAGACGCTTGATCTCGTCATAGACATAGCCAGACTGCACCGGACTGCCGCCCGGACTGTTGATGCGCAGGACCACGCCCTTGACCTTCTTGTCTTCGAACGCCGCGCGCAAGCTGCCAACGATATTGTCGGCGCTGGCTGGCTCCTTGTCGGCAATGACGCCGTCGATCTCGATCAACGCCGTGTAGTTCGGGCCGCGGGTGGCGCTTTTTTCCATGTCCATCAGCGGCGTGAACAGCAGCAGCGCAACAAACAGATAAACAAACGTCAGCAGCTTGAAGAAAATCCCCCAGCGCCGCGAACGGCGTTGTTCCTGTACACCGGCCAGCAAAGTCTTTTCCAACAGCTTCCAGCTTTTCGCGTCACCGTCGGCGGCACTTGCCTTGTCCGGTGCTTTCCATTCGTCGGTCATGCCATCCACCCCAACAAAAACCTGTTAAGCCCGCTGACCCAGCCAGGCGTGCAATTCAGAAAAACGGTCAATCGACAGGCGCGGCTCGAACTGTTGCAGGGACTCGATCGATTGTGCGCCATAACTGACCGCCACCGAATCCATCCCCGCGTTGCGCGCCATCAGCAGATCGAACGACGAATCACCGACCATCAACGCCTGCTCCGGGCGTACGCCGCAGTGGCTGACAATCTGCTCAAGCATCAGAGGGTGCGGCTTGCTGGCAGTTTCATCGGCCGCGCGGGTGATATCGAAATAATCTTCCCATCCGTTGGCCTTGAGCACACGATCCAGTCCGCGCCGGTTCTTGCCCGTCGCAACCGCCAAGTGATAACCCTGCTCGCGAAACGATGCCATCGACTCGACCACGCCCTCGAACAGCGGCGAAGGCACAGCTTCGGCAGCGATGTAGTGATCGGCGTAATACTCGCGAAACGCGAGCAATTCTGCGTCGCTGATCTCGGGGTATAGCGTGCGAATCGCTTCCGGCAAGCCGAGACCGATGATGCCTTTGACGGCGAAGTCATCGCGCAACTCGAAACCGGAACGCCCGGAGGCCGAGTGCATGGCCTCGACGATGCGATGGATGGAATCGGCGAGGGTGCCGTCCCAGTCGAAAATCAGCAGTTTGTAATCAGATGGGCGCACTCAATCGCTCCACGGTTTTGGCCCACATTTCATCGACAGGCGCTTGCAGATTCAGCTTGCCGCCGTCGGGCAGCGGCACGGTCAGCATGTAAGCGTGCAGGAACAGGCGCTTACCGCCCAGATCACGGATTTCCTTGGTGAAATCCTCGTCGCCATACTTGCTGTCACCGGCAATGCAATGGCCAGCATGCAGCGTGTGCACGCGAATCTGGTGGGTACGACCGGTAACCGGCTTAGCTTCGACCATGGTGGCAAAATCACCGAAACGGCGCAGCACCTTGAACATCGTCAGGGCTTCTTTGCCTTCATCGTTGACTTCGACCATGCGCTCGCCGGAACGCAGATTGCTCTTGAGCAACGGTGCGCGAACCTGCTTGATCGAGGTTGCCCAGTTGCCACGGACCAGTGCCATGTAACGCTTGTCGACGCCATCGCCGCGCAACTGCTCGTGCAGGTGACGCAACATGCTGCGCTTCTTGGCGATCATCAGCAGTCCGGAGGTGTCACGGTCGAGACGGTGAACCAGCTCCAACTCCTTGGCATCGGGACGCAACTGACGAAAGGCTTCGATCACGCCGAAGTTCAGCCCGCTGCCGCCATGAACCGCAATGCCGGCGGGCTTGTTGATCACGATCAGGGCTTTGTCTTCGAAGACGATCGAGGCTTCCAGGCGCTGCAACAGCCCCTGGGCCAGCGGCACCGGCTCGTCACGCTCAGGCACGCGAACCGGCGGCACGCGCACGATATCGCCGGCCTGCAGCTTGTATTCGGGCTTGATCCGACCTTTGTTCACGCGCACTTCGCCTTTGCGCAAAATGCGGTAAATCAAGGTCTTGGGCACGCCTTTGAGCCGGGCGAGGAGAAAGTTGTCGATTCGTTGGCCGGCATACTCCGGCGAGACTTCAAGCAGTTGAACGCCTGGAGTCGAAGGGGCAGTAGTTGTCATGCCGCGGATGATAACAATTTTTATGGAATTGAAGCACTTAATCATTGCTGCTATAGTCGCGAACGCCGCCAAAAGCGGCCTGGACAGCGGAACCACGGTCAAAGACCGGCCCTGACCAACGCAATTCACCAGGGCGCGAGGCCGTCCTACGGGGCTTTCGCTACGTAACGGTGGAGTTTGCGGTTGTAACGAGCGCAGGTGACATGAGGCCTGAATTACACCGCCGAGCAGAGTTCTCACTCGCCCGGCAGGCGACATTCGAGGCCAGTTCACAAAGTGCAGTCGACTGCGAATGACCCCGAGCGATTGCTTCGGAAACATCGCCTGAATTAGCCATGATGCGTGACCTCCCCTTTCGGAGCTCACGGTAAATGCCAACCCGCTGCGGATTCTGCGCGCGGCAGCACCCGAATTATCAGGGATACGTGTAGGGTGGAGATGCACAACCGCCGGACTGTGTAGCAACAAGCTTTGATCAAGACGCTTCATCTCGTCCACAGCCGCTGGTTGATTCCTCCTCCTGACTGAGTGCTTAAGTAGCCACAGCAAGCAGGACGCGTACGTCGCGGTATCGGCCCAATTGGTCGCACATCGCTGGACACGGGAATGGCCAACCACTCCCGACGCACCTGACACCGACCGTGAGAAGTCGTGTGTGCCGAACGCCGTTTCCGGCAGCCCGGAAACCGACGGTACTACATGAAAAGAATGCTGATTAACGCAACTCAACCCGAAGAGTTGCGTGTTGCACTGGTAGATGGCCAGCGCCTCTACGACCTGGACATCGAATCCGGTGCACGCGAGCAGAAGAAGGCCAACATCTATAAAGGCCGTATCACTCGCATCGAACCAAGCCTTGAGGCTGCCTTTGTCGATTTCGGCTCCGAGCGCCACGGCTTCCTGCCCCTCAAAGAAATCTCCCGCGAATACTTCAAGAAAGCCCCCGAAGGCCGCGTCAACATCAAGGACGTCCTGAGCGAAGGCCAGGAAGTCATCGTTCAGGTCGAGAAAGAAGAACGTGGCAACAAGGGCGCCGCCCTGACCACCTTCATCAGCCTGGCCGGTCGTTACCTCGTACTGATGCCGAACAACCCGCGTGCCGGCGGCATCTCCCGTCGCATCGAAGGCGAAGAGCGCAACGAACTGCGTGAAGCGCTGAATGGTCTGGTTGCTCCGGCCGATATGGGCCTGATCGTGCGCACTGCAGGCCTGGGCCGCAGCAGCGAAGAAATGCAGTGGGACCTCGACTACCTGCTGCAACTGTGGACCGCCATCAAAGAAGCCTCGCTGGATCGTTCCGCGCCTTTCCTGATCTATCAGGAAAGCAACGTGATCATCCGCGCCATCCGCGATTACCTGCGCCAGGACATCGGCGAAGTGCTGATCGACAGCGTTGAAGCCCAGGACGAAGCCCTGACCTTCATCCGTCAGGTGATGCCGCAGTACGCCAGCAAGATCAAGCTGTACGAAGACAGCGTGCCGCTGTTCAACCGTTTCCAGATCGAAAGCCAGATCGAGACCGCATTCCAGCGCGTCGTTGAACTGCCTTCCGGCGGCTCCATCGTCATCGATCCGACCGAAGCCCTGGTGTCCATCGACATCAACTCGGCGCGCGCCACCAAAGGCAGCGACATCGAAGAAACCGCCCTGCAGACCAACCTTGAAGCCGCCGAAGAAATCGCCCGTCAGTTGCGCCTGCGCGACATCGGCGGCCTGATCGTCATCGACTTCATCGACATGACCCCGGCCAAGAACCAGCGCGCCGTGGAAGAGAAAGTCCGTGAATGCCTGGAAGCCGACCGCGCCCGCGTGCAGATCGGTCGCATCTCGCGTTTCGGCCTGCTGGAAATGTCCCGTCAGCGCCTGCGTCCATCGCTGGGCGAAAGCAGCGGCATCGTCTGCCCGCGTTGCAACGGCACCGGCATCATCCGTGACGTTGAATCGCTGTCGCTGGCCATCCTGCGCCTGATCGAAGAAGAAGCCCTGAAAGACCGCACCGCCGAAGTTCGCGCGCAAGTGCCGATCCCGGTCGCTGCGTTCCTGCTCAACGAAAAACGCAACTCGATCACCAAGATCGAACTGCGCACCCGTGCCCGCATCGTCATTCTGCCGAACGATCACCTCGAGACGCCGCACTTCGAAGTTCAGCGCCTGCGTGACGACAGCCCGGAAGCGGCGACCAACCAGTCCAGCTACGAAATCGCTGCGGCCGCTGCCGAAGTCGAAGAAGTCCAGCCAGCCGCTGCGACCCGCACCCTGGTTCGCCAGGAAGCTGCAGTGAAAACTGCGCCGGCCCGTGCCAACGCACCGGTGCCGACTGAAGTTGCACCTGCCGCACCTGCTCCGGCACCGGTTGCCGCGCCTGAGCCAAGCCTGTTCAAGGGTCTGGTGAAGTCGCTGGTCAGCCTGTTCGCCACCAAGGAAGAGCCAGCCGCACCGGTTGCCGTTGCGAAACCGGCTGCCACCGAGCGTCCTGCCCGCAACGAAGAGCGCCGCAACGGTCGTCAGCAGAGCCGCAACCGTAACGGTCGCCGCGATGAAGAACGCAAGCCGCGCGAAGAGCGTGCGCCACGTGAAGAACGCGCCCCACGCGAGCCGCGCGAAGAGCGTCAGCCACGTGAAGCCCGTGAGCCGCGTGAAACTCGCAGCGAAACGCCGGTAGCCCGCGAAGAGCGCGCACCACGTGCCCCGCGTGAAGAACGTGCACCGCGCGCACCGCGTGAAGATCGCAAGCCGCGCGGCGAGCGTGAAGAGCGCGTGCGTGAACTGCGCGAGCCACTGGACGCCGCGCCAGTCGCAGCCGCTGCAGCCGCTGCAGCCGCTGCAGCCGTGACCGCTGAAGAGCGTCCGGCCCGTCAGCCACGCGAAGAACGCGCTCCGCGTCCGCCGCGTGAAGAGCGTCAACCGCGTTCCGAGCAGGCCGCTGCTGCCGTCGCTGAAGAAGAAGTGAACAGCAACAACGAAGAGCAACTGCCGGAAGACGGTCAGGACAACGCCGAAGGCGATCGTCCACGTCGTCGCTCCCGTGGCCAGCGTCGTCGCAGCAACCGTCGCGAGCGTCAACGTGACGCCAATGGCAATGTGATCGAAGGTTCGGAAGAGTCCGAGTCCGCTGAAAACGCTGGCGAGCCAAGCACTGCCGATCTGGCCGCTGGCCTGGCCGTCACCACTGCCGTTGCCAGCAGCACCATCAGCGCTCCGGCAGAAGCCCAAGCTCACGAGCAGGCTGAACGCGCCACTGCCGCCACACTGGAAACTGCTCCAGTCGAAGCGCCGGTTGTCGAAGCCACCACTGCTGTAGAAGTGACTGCTGCACCGGAAATCGAAGTCGCTCCGGTCCGCGAAGCTCAGCCTCAGGCTGAAGCAACTGCCGAACCGGAAGCTGTCGTCGAAGCACCAGCGGCCGTCACTGAGCCAGCGGTAGAAACCGTCAGCGAAAACGTGACCAAAACCGTGCGTGAAGTTCGCGAAGAGCAGACTGCGTTCAACTGGGTTGCCGAGCCAGCTGTGACCGAAGTTCCAGCGCCAGTCGCTGAAGCCGAAGTGCCGCAAGCCATGGTTTCCGAGCCAGTAGTTGCAGCAGCAGAGCCGGCGCCGACACCAGTTGTTGAAGCTCCGGTTGCCGAAGCTCAGGTTGAAGAAGCGCCAGCCGCAGTCGAAGCGCCAGCGCCAGTGGTTGAAGCGCCGGCTCCGGTCAGCGCCCTGACGCCAAACGGCCGCGCACCAAACGACCCGCGTGAAGTGCGCCGTCGCAAGCGTGAAGCCGAGCGTCTGCAGAAGGAAGCCGAACTGGCTGCCGCTGCGGCTCCGGTTGCTGCCGAACCAGCCCCTGCAGCTGAAGTGATCGAGGCAGCCCCTGCCCCGGTCGCTGAAGAAGCATCGGTTGAAGCGGTGATCGCTGAAGCGCCACGCTCCGTTCAGGACGCGGTAGAGCAGCGTGAAGAAGCTCAGGAAAAAGAGCACGAGCCTAAACCACTCGTGTAATTCCTGAAGCCGTTAAAAAGCCCCGCCCGGTGAAAGCCTGGCGGGGCTTTTTATTGCCTGAAATCCAGCATCATCGCTCCCACAAGGGATACAACACGGCTCAGGGCCGAGGAAATACCAGAGATTCAGGCACATCGATATCCCACAACACGCCAGGATCATCCACCGCCACTTCCACCACCCTACCCTGCGCAAACAACGGCCGTGCACCACGATCACCGGTCAGCGCCTGCAATTGCGCGCCAAACGAACGACCAAACCCTACCGGATGACCAAACTCGCCATCCAGCACCGGCACGCTCACCGCGTCATCAGCCATCGCCGCGACCACTCGCTCGATACTCGACGGCAAGATAAACGGCATATCGCCCAGCACAATCAACCAGCCATCAGCGTCCGGGCAAGCGGCAACACCGGCGGCAATGCTGTCGCCCATGCCGGTCGATTCGATCGACACCACGTCGCAGCCGTAAGCCTGGGCCATGCGCATCGCCTGCGGTCGCGCTTCAGTGGTGACCAACACGCGCTTGTCGAGACTGGCCGGCAGGTTCACCAGCACCTGCTCGACGACCGAGCGCACGGCGCCGTCGCGCCCGGTGCAGTCAGCGAGCAACTTGTCTTTATCGGGGCCGGCAATCTGGCGAAAGCGATTGCCCGCGCCCGCCGCCAGCACAATCACTGCGATGGATTGGCTCATGCACCCTCCAGCGGTTTTTTCTGTTTAAGCTCCACACCGTTCTTGATCGCGACAATTTCCGCCAGCAAGGACAAGGCGATCTCTGCCGGCGAATGACTGCCGATGTGCAGGCCGATCGGCCCATGCAAGCGATCAATCGACGCTTGCGACAAGCCTATCTGAGCGAGATTTTCCCGGCGCTTCTGGCTGTTGACCCGCGAACCGAGCGCACCGACGTAGAACGCCGGCGAGTCGAGCGCAGTGAGCAAAGCCATGTCATCCAGGCGAGGATCGTGGGTCAAGGCGACAATCGCCGTGCGTTCGTCGGTCTGGATGTTCAACACCGCCTCGTCCGGCATACCGGGAACGAAACGGCCGTGCTGCTCTTCCCAGCCGTAAACGAACTCGCTGCGCGGGTCGCAGATCAGCACTTCGAAATCCAGCAGCCGCGCCATGTCGGCGACGTAGCGCGACAACTGCCCGGCGCCGATCAACAACAGGCGCCAGCGCGGGCCGTAAATCGCTCGCAGGACTTTGCCGTCGAATACCAGCGAGTCGGATTTAGTGGCCGGTGCCAGCAGTACCGCGCCGGTTTCGATGTTCAGTTCACGGGCAACGATTTCATGGTTTTCGCAACGCTGCAGCAACTCGGCCACCCACGCCGGGTCGCCGACGCGCTCTTCGGTCAGGCGCAGGGTGCCGCCGCAAGGCAGACCGAAACGCGCAGCCTCCTCGCGGGTCACGCCGTAAGTAATCATCTGCACCGGCAGACCATCGGTGGCGATGCGACCGTCGTGCAGCCGCGCGATCAAGTCATCTTCGACACAGCCGCCTGACACCGAACCGATCACCACACCATCCTCGCGCAAGGCGAGCATGGCGCCGGGCGAGCGCGGCGCGGTGCCCCAGGTCTGCACCACGCTGAACAGCACCACCCGCTGCCCGGCACGGCGCCACTCGAGGACGCTGCGCAGGACGTTGAGATCGACGCTGTCCATTACGCTTGCGCCTTCTGCCAGCCTTGCAACTGATACCGCACCGGCAGATTGCGGATGCGCTTGCCGGTGGCGGCGAAGATCGCATTGCACAGCGCCGGGGCAATCGGCGGCACACCCGGCTCACCGACGCCACCCAACGGCACGTCACCTGGAGGCGTGACCAGATGCACCGCAACTTCCTTGGGCGCCAGCGACATGCGCGCGACCTCGTACATATGGAAGTTGTCCTGCTGGACCTTGCCGTCCTTGAAGCTGATTTCGCCGAGTACAGCGTTGCCCAGGCCCATGACGCACGCGCCTTCGAACTGCGAACGGATGCGCTCAGGGTTGATCTGCGGCCCGCAGTCGACGGCGATGTCGGCCTTGTGCACGATCAGCGAACCGTCGTCCTTGACCTCGACTTCGATCACTGCCGCCACATAGGTGACGAAGCTGTAATGCACCGCCAGACCGAGCCCACGGCCCTTTGGCAGCTTGCGCCCCCAACCGGCGGCCTTGGCGGCAGTTTCCAGCACCGTGCGCATGCGCCCGGTGTCGATCGGATAACGCTCGGGCGATTCCCCGTAGTTCCACTCCTCGCTCAAGGTGCGTGGATCGATCTGCCGATCCGGGCCGAGCAATTTGATCTGGTACTTGAGCGGATCTTCCCCGGCCTTGTGCGCCAGTTCATCGACGAAGCTCTGAATTGCGAAGCCGTGGGGAATGTTCGACACCGAGCGATACCAGCCGACCCGCGTGTGCACCTTGGCTTCGGGGTTTTCCAGGCGCACGTTGGGAATCGCATAGGCCATATTGGTAAAGCCCATGCCCAACTCGAACGCGGCCTCGTGGTTCATGTCCGGCGCAAACAACGCAGTGATGCTTGGCGCCACGGTGCGATGCAGCCACCCGGACGGCAGGCCGTTCTTGTCGATGCCCGCTTTCAGATATTCCGCCGACACCGTGTGGAAATACGAATTGTGGATGTCGTCTTCGCGGGTCCACTGCACCCGTACAGCCTTGCCCGGGAACTCCTTGGCGAGAATCGCCGCTTCGACGACGAAGTCCGGTTTCGACTTGCGCCCGAAACCACCGCCCAGCAACGTTACGTTGAAGGTGACCTTTTCGAACGGCACGCCCAGGCGTTCGGCGATGCGCTCGCGGGTGACCTGCGGTGCCTGACTCGGCGCCCAGGCTTCGCAGACGCCGTCCTTGAATCGCGCGATGGCGACCATTGGTTCCATCGGTGCCTGCGCCAGGTGCGGCAGGTAATACGAGGCTTCGAGCGTGCTGGCGGCGCCGCTCAAGGCCTTGTCGATATCACCGGTGTTACGCACCACTTTGCCGGCCTTCAGCGACGCGGCTTCAAGCTCTTTGCGATAGGCAATCGAGTCATAACTGGCATTCGGGCCGTCATCCCACTCGATCTTCAGCGCCTCGCGGCCCTTGATCGCCGCCCAGGTGTTGCTGGCCACAACCGCGACGCCGCCCAGTGGCTGAAACTCCGACGGCAACGGTCGGCCTTCAATCTGCATGACTTTTAGCACGCCGGGGACTTTCAGTGTGGCGCTGTCATCGAGGCTTTTGACCTTGCCGCCATACACCGCCGGACGAGCGATGGTGGCGTAGAGCATGCCGTCGAAATGCACGTCAGCGCCGTACACAGCGCGGCCATTGACGATATCGGCACCGTCGATGGCCTTGGTGCCTTCCTTACCGATGTAGCGAAATTCCGACGGCTGCTTGAGTCGCAGGCTGTCACGCGCCGGTACTGCCAGCGCACTGGCGGCAGCGGCGAGTTCGCCGTAGCCCAGTTCGCGGCCGGACGGTTTGTGAATGACTTTGTGCAATTGCGCATGGCATTCGCCAACCGGCACTTTCCACTGCGCAGCAGCGGCCTGTTCGAGCATGGTTCGCGCCGCGGCGCCGCAACGACGCATCGGCTCGTACCAGTGACGCATGCTGCGCGAACCATCGGTGTCCTGGTTGCCGAAGCGCACTTCGTCACCCGGCGCCTGCTGCACTTTGACCTGAGCCCAATCGGCCTCAAGTTCATCGGCAACCACCATGCTCAGGCTGGTGCGCACGCCCTGGCCCATTTCCGAACGGTTGCACACCACGGTGACGCTGCCATCGGCAGCAATGCTCACGTAGACCTTGGGATCGTCGATCCAGCCATTGGGCATGCCATCGGCGCCAAACTTCTTCGCGTCATCGGCCAGCGCATCCTGCCAGCCCCAGCTCGCGGCGAGGACCAGCGCGCTGGTGGCGCCGACGCCTTTGAGAAAACCACGACGGCTGAGGTTGCTCAGGGCGAAATCATTCGGGACGCGGCTCATGCCTTCACCCCCTTCAGTTGGGTGGAGGCCTGGCGGATCGCGGTCTTGATCCGGTTGTAGGTGCCGCAGCGGCAGATGTTGCCGACCATGGCTTCTTCGATCTGCTCGTCGCTCGGGTTGGGGTTGGTTTTCAGCAGAGCGGTGGCCGACATGATCTGCCCGCCCTGGCAATAACCGCATTGAGCCACAGCGCTGTCGAGCCAGGCTTGCTGCACGACCTTGCCGACCGGGTCGGCATGGAGATTGTCGATGGTGGTGACGTTCTGGCCGATCACCGAGCCGATCGGCGTGATGCAACTGCGTGCCGGCAAGCCGTCGATATGGATGGTGCAGGCGCCGCACAGGCCCATGCCGCAACCGAATTTGGTGCCGTTGTATCCGGCGACGTCACGAATCGCCCACAACAGCGGCATGTCTTCAGTGACATCGAGAGAGTGGTCTTGACCGTTGAGTTTCAGGGTAATCATGGGCACGCCCGCATATTTTTTAGTGGTTATGGGTAACATCTTAGCGGCAAGCTTCGAGCTGCAAGCTACAAGTGAAGGCGTGTCTGATTCGCTTGCAGCTCGCAACCGCGTCTTGGGTGGAGCAAATGATTGGTATCGTTAGCTGGCTAAGTTAACCCAGCATTAACAAAAAAGCCCTGCTTAAACAGGGCTTTTTAGCGGCAAGCTTCTAGCTACAAGCTGCAAGTAGAAGCGGCTTGGCGCTCATGACGCAGTGTAGCTTGAAGCTTGAAGCTTGAAGCTTGAAGCTTGCAGCTGCCTCAATACCGATTGGGCTCCATTTCCAATTCGACATGAAACCGTTCGGCGATGTCTTTCTGGATACGCTGCGCCAGGTCGAGCAGTTGCAGGCCGGTCGCCGTGCCGTAGTTGACCAGCACCAATGCCTGCAACTTGTGCACGCCGGCATCGCCGTCGCGAAAACCTTTCCAGCCTGCGCGTTCGATCAGCCAGCCAGCGGCCAGTTTCATCTGTCCGTCCGCTTGCGGGTAAGCCACCAGATCCGGGTGCTGCGCTTTGATCTGCGTGACCACAGCGGCGGACACCAGCGGATTCTTGAAAAAGCTGCCGGCATTGCCGAGCACCGCCGGGTCCGGCAGTTTTTCGCTGCGGATGCTGCAGATGGCGCGGCTGACGTCGCTGGGCGTCGGCTGTTCGATGCCCAGCTCGCTCAGGCGTTGACGCACCGGGCCGTATTCCAGATGCAGGTGCGCTGCGCGATCAAGCGTGAAGCGCACCCGCAGGATCAGCCAACGTCCCGGCTGTTGCTTGAACAGGCTGTCGCGGTAGCCGAAGTTGCATTGCTCCAGGCTGAAATCCCGCAACTCGCCGCTCTCGCGATCCAGCGCGGTGAGGCCGGCAAACACGTCCTTGATCTCGACACCATAGGCACCGATGTTCTGCATCGGCGCGGCGCCGACGGTGCCGGGAATCAGGCTGAGATTTTCCAGCCCGGCAAAACCCTGGGCCAGCGTTTGCTGCACGAACGGGTGCCACGGTTCGCCCGCTTCCGCCTCGACCACCACGCGACTGCCATCGTCGCTGAGCACGCGGATGCCGCGTGTAGCCATGCGCAACACCAGCGCCGGAATATCCGCCGTCAGCAGCAAATTGCTGCCGCCGCCGATCACCAGCAACGGCACGTCATGGGACGCGGCATAGGCCAGCGCTTCGCGGACATCTTCATCGCTGCGGGCTTCGGCAAATAGCTGCGCGCGCACATCGACGCCAAACGTATTGAAGGCCTGCAAAGATACTTGCGGTTGCACCTGCAAACTCATAAACGGCCCTTCACTTCGATCAGCAACTGGTCGCAGGCCGCTTCGATCAGATCGAGCACCTGCTCGAAACCTTGTTCACCGTCGTAATACGGATCCGGCACTTCATCGAGCAGCCCGGCATAACGACGCAAAAACAGATCCAGCTCGGCCCTGCCGGTGGACGGCTGCAAGGCCTTGAGGTTGCGCAGATTGCTGTTATCCATCGCGAGAATCAGGTCGTAGCTGGCGAAATCGGCTCGGCTGACCTGTTGCGCGCGTTGCGTCGACAGGTCATAACCGCGCAGTTTCGCCGCGGCCTGGCTGCGCTTGTCCGGCGGGTTGCCAACGTGCCAGTCACCGGTGCCCGCGGAGGCCACTTCGACCACGTCCGCCAATCCGGCTTCGCGCAACTTGTGGCGCAACACGCCTTCGGCGGTGGGCGAACGGCAGATGTTGCCCAGGCACACGAACAGAACGCGCATCAGGCCCCCAGCAGGCGACGAACCCGCTCAAGGTCTTCGACGGTGTCGACGCCGGTCGGCGGCGCGATCAGCGCGTCGGCAACATGGATGCGCACGCCATGCCACAAGGCACGCAGTTGTTCGAGGGATTCGGTGTTTTCCAGCCAGCATGGGCCCCAGTTGACGAAATCCTGAAGGAACCCGGCGCGATAGGCATAGATGCCGATGTGACGGCGATAGGGCACGCCTTGCGGCAGTTGCTCACGGCTCTTGGCAAACGCATCGCGAGCCCACGGCAAGGTCGCGCGGCTGAAGGTCAGCGCGAGGCCGTTGATGTCGCTGGCGACCTTGACCACGTTGGGGTTGAACAGGGTTTCCACGTCTTCGATCGGCTCGGCCAGCGTGGCCATGCGCGCTTCGGTATGGGCAGCCAGGTTGGCGGCGACCTGATCAATCACGCTTGGCGGAATCAGCGGCTCATCGCCCTGGACGTTGACCACGATCGCATCAGGCGCAAGACCGAGTTTCGCTGCGACCTCGGCCAGACGATCGGTGCCGGAGTTGTGATCTTCACGGGTCAGCACCACTTCGGCGCCAAAGCTTTTGCACGCCTCGACGATGCGCGCATCGTCAGTTGCAACAACGACGCGGGTCGCGCTGCTTTTGCTCGCCTGTTCCCAGACATGCTGGATCATCGGCTTGCCGGCAATATCCAGCAACGGCTTGCCCGGCAGACGGGTCGAGGCGAATCGCGACGGAATGACAACGGTGAAGGCTGTGGTCATTTATCCAGACGCTCGTCGGTGGTCAGGGTGCGCGCTTCGCTTTCCAGCATCACCGGGATGCCGTCGCGGATCGGATAGGCCAGGCCCGCGCCCTTGCTGATCAGTTCGGTCTTGTCGGCGCTGAGCTTCAGCGGGCCTTTGCACACGGGGCAAGCGAGGATGTCGAGCAGTTTGGTGTCCATGAACATTCCCAGAAATAAAAGAGTTAAGGCAGCAGACGATCCGGCAACAGGCGCATCAGCTGAGTATCGAACCAGGCCACAAAGGCTGGCGACGGCACGGCATCGACCGCCAGATACCACCAATCGGCAGCGGCAAAGGCACGGCACTTCACCGCGTCCTTTTCGGTCATCACCAACGGCAATGACGGGGTGAAATTCAACGCCTGCAGGCTGTACTCGGCGTGGTCGGCAAAAGCATGCGGAACCGGGCGCCAGTCTAGCGCTTCAAGGGTATTGAAGAAACGTTGCGGATTGCCGATGCCGGCCACCGCATGCAGCGTTTGCCCGGGCGGAAAATGCTCGAGCGACTGACGTTCGCCGCTGCGCAAATTGACCAGCGCCGTAGGTTGCAGGCGAAAGGCGAAACCATCGTCGCGATCATCAAGGGCGCCGTTGAACAGCACGCCATCGACGCTTTGCAAGCGCTCGACCGGCTCCCGCAACGGCCCGGCCGGCAGACAGCGCTGGTTGCCCAGCCCCCGGGCCGCATCGATCAGCACCAGTTCCAGATCCCGCGCCAGACGATAATGCTGCATGCCGTCGTCAGACAGAATCAGGTCCAGTGGCTCACTGGCAATCAAGGCTTTGACGGCGGCGCTTCGATCGGGATCGATCATCAGCGGCACGCCGGTGCGCTGGACGATCAGCAACGGCTCGTCACCGGCAATCTCGGCGCTGTGCTCGGCCTCAACCCGCCATGGCAATTGCGGCGGCTTGGCGCCGTAACCGCGACTGACAACTCCAACGCGCAGTCCACGGCGTCGGCAATGTTCGATCAGCCAGAGAATCATCGGCGTCTTGCCGGTACCGCCAACGGTGATATTGCCGACGACGATCAACGGCACCGGCGATTGGTAGATTTCACCTTCGCCGTCGAGAAAGCGCTGACGCTTGTTGATCACCACGCGGCGATACAGCATTTCCAGCGGCCGCAGCAGCGTCAGGGCCGGATGCCCCTGATACCACGCGGCGAGCAGGCGATCAGACAGGCTCATCAGGATTTCGGCGCCGCCTCGACCGTGGTCATGCGCAGATGGCTGAAACCGAGCTTGCCGGCCGCGTCCATGGCGGTGATCACCGATTGATGCTGGGCCTTGCCGTCGGCACTGATCGACAACGGCATGCTGGTGTCGCCATTGGATTCTTTCTGCATGGCTTCCATCAGCGTCGGCAGGTCATTCTTCGGCAGAATCTTGTTGTTCACCGAGAACACGCCTTCGGCACTGATCGCGACGTCCAGCTGTTTGACCTGCTGATCTTCGGCAGGCGAACCGCTCACCGCTTCCGGCAGATCCACGCGCAACTGGGTTTCGCGGGTGAAGGTGGTAGTGACCACGAAAAACAGCAGCAGGATAAACACCACGTCGATCAGCGACGCGAGGTTGATGTCTACGGTTTCCCGGGGCTTGCGACGGAATTTCACGCTTTGCCCTCGGCCAGATCCACATCACGGTCGCCCTGCACCACTTCCACCAGTTTGATTGCTTCCTGCTCCATGCCGACCACCAGCTCATCGATGCGGCGTTGCAGGAAGCGGTGGAAGAACACCGCTGGAATCCCGACCATCAGGCCCGCTGCGGTAGTGATCAGTGCTTTGGAAATACCGCCGGCCAGTACCGAAGCATTGGTGGTCATGCCGGACCCGGTGAAGGCACTGAAAATGTCGATCATGCCCAGCACAGTGCCGAGCAGGCCGAGCAGCGGCGCCATGGCGGCGATGGTGCCGAGGGCGTTGATGTAGCGTTCGAGTTCATGAATGACCCGCGCGGCGGCCTCTTCGATGCACTCTTTCATGATCTCGCGGCCATGCTTGGAATTGGCCAGGCCTGCGGCGAGGATTTCCCCCAGCGGCGAGTTGGCGCGCAATTCCTTGAGTTTTTCCTTGTTGAGCTGCTTGTCCTTGATCCAGACCCAGACCTGACCCAGCAGATGCTCGGGGGTGACGCGACTGGCGCGCAGTGTCCACAGGCGCTCGGCGACGATCGCCATGGCCGCGATGGAACTCAGAATGATCGGCAACATCATCCAGCCGCCGGATTTGACCAATTCCCACACAGTGACAGTCCCCTCGAAAAAGTGCGCCACTTTACCATACCGATTCGCGATTAAGACCCGCCGCCCCGACGACCGTGAGGTGGCACCCATGCTGGCACCGATCAACGGCCAGCCACCGGCGGATCGCGCCAGAACCGCCGCTGTTGACGCATCGTCCACGGCGGCTTGAAGCTGCCCAGTTGCAAATGAATGGCACCTTGCTCGGCGCTGTCGTAGATGCGCAGGCCTTGCTTGCGGTAGCGCGCAAGCACGGTTGGATGCGGATGACCGAAGGAGTTGCCGTGGCCGCGGGAGATCAGCACCGCTTCGGGCTGCAAGGTTTTGAGCAGGGCCATCGACGATGAACTGCGGCTGCCGTGATGTGGCGATTGCAGCCACTGCGTCGGCACGGCCAGTGGGCTGTCGAGCAGGACGCGCTCGGCATGAGTGTCGATATCGCCAGTGAGCAGCAGGCGTTCGCCGTTGGCCTCGATCTGCAAGACACAGGAGCGCTGGTTGCTGTCATCGGCCGCCGACCACTGCCAGAGCTGAAACTGCACGCCATCCCACTGCCATTGTTCGCCACTGGCGCAGGCTTCGGCGTTCAGCTCCGGCGGCAGGTTTGGCGCATCGCCACTGACGACACGGTGCACATTCAATCCACGCATAACCGCCCTGGCGCCGCCAGCGTGATCGGCGTCGGCATGGCTGAGCAGCATCAGGTCGAGCGCTTGCACATTGAGTTTGCGTAACGCAGGCAACACCACTCGTTCACCGAGATCGAACTCGCCGAAACGCGGGCCGGCGTCATAGAGCAATGCGTGATGGCGGGTGCGAACAAGGATGGCCAGGCCCTGGCCAACATCGAGTTGCCAGACATCGGCTCGGCCTTCCTCCATCCGCTCTCGGGGCGGCAACACCAGAAGCAACAGCAGCGGCCAGCCAAACGGGCGCAACGGCACGCCACGGGGCAACAGCAATAACAACGCGCCAAGGCTGCCCAGGACCAACGCCCACCATGGAATGGCGGCGGGTATCCACGCCGGCCATTGCCCGGCAATCAGCGCCAGCCCGATAAACAGCCAGTCGATCAAACCACCGGCCAGCCACAGCAGCCCTTCGCCAACATAAGGCACGGGCAGCAATAGCGTGCCGAGCAACGCCGGCGGCAACACCACGAGGCTGACCCACGGTACCGCCAGCAGATTGGCTACAGGCCCGCTGACGCTGATCGGCAAGCTCAGCGCCAGCAACACCGGACACAAACCGATCGCGATCAGCCACTGCGCGCGAGTCCAGGTCTGCCACCACCGCCAAGCGCCCAGCCGCCCGCCGAAGGTGAAGATCAACACCGCCACTGCGGCGAAGGACAGCCAGAAGCCGGGACGCAAGCTGGCCAGCGGATCAAGCAGCAGCACGCCATTGAATGCCAGCAGCAACGGCCACCATGCGCCGAGATGACGAAAACGCAGGCGCCACAGCAGCACCAGCGCCACCATCACGCAGGCGCGCTGCACCGGCACATCGAAACCGGCGAGCAAGCCGTAACCCAGCGCCGCCGCGAAGGCCAGGCCACACGCCCACGGCAACCATGGCCAGCGCAACGGCCAGACTCCGAAACGCGCCAGCCCGGCGACCAGCATATACATCACCGCCGCCAGCAAACCGATGTGCTGGCCGGAGATCACCAGCAAATGCACGGTGCCGGTATCTTGCAGCACCTGCCAATCCTCGCGACTGAGGCCTGAACCGTCGCCGAGCACCAGCGCTGCCAGCGCACCCTCTCGCCCTTGCGCATCCACGGCCAGCAGGCGCTGCCGAACACCGTCGCGCCAGGCATGCCGGGCCTCAGCCAGACGCTGGCCATCCTTGATCGTCCCGGTTGCACCGATGCGCTGTGCCAGCAGCCACGCGTCGTAATCGAAGGCGTCGGGATTGAGCAAGCCACCCGGGCGCTTCAACTTCACGGCCAGGCGCCAACGCTCACCACTATTGACCGGCGGCCCGGCATACCAGGCCAGGCGCAGCAGCGATGGAAGTTTCTCGTGCCGTGAGTGCGCATCGGCCAGCTCGAAACGCACCACACCGTCGCCGTGCTGCGGCAAGCCGACCACACGCCCTTCGAGCCAACGGGTTTCGCCGTCCAGACTCGGTGGCAAGCGGTCATTCAGCGCCCACTGCGCGCTAACGCAGGCCCAGGTAAAGCCAAACAGCAAACATGCCAATGGATAGCTGCGAAACGGCAGCAGCATCAGCGCCACCACTGGCAGCACTGCCAGCAAGCCGACCGGCGGCAAGGCCGGCAAAAAAACCGGGGCCAGCAGACCGACTGCCAGCGCCATCATCCCTGTGCGCATATGCCCGTCCTTGAGAGTTCCCTCCTTAGGCATAGCGGGTCTGCGGCACCACCGTCGTCAACAATTGTCACAAAGTCTGAATGGGCGGTTCGTAGAATCCAGACATACTTGCCGCCTTAACCGACCGAGAAGCCTTATGCCCCGGCGCTTATTCAAACGCTACATGCCCGACCCGACGAGCATCAGGGAACACAAATCCTTACGCTTTCTCGGCACGTTGCTGCATGACCCGAACCTCTGGCACCTCAATCGCCACTCGGTCGCCCGGGCGATGGCGGTCGGTTTGTTTGCGGCATTCCTGCCGATCCCGGCACAGATGCTGGTGGCGGCGGCATTGGCGGTGATGGTGCGCGGCAATATGCCGATCGCGGTGAGTCTGGTCTGGCTGACCAATCCGATCACCATGCCGGCGGTGTTTTTCTGCACCTACCAGGCCGGGGCGTTCCTGATGGATGTGCCGGCGCGGCATCTGCCGGACGAGCTGACCTGGGAATGGATCAGCGGCGAATTGTCGACATTGTGGCAGCCGTTTTTGCTCGGCTCGGTGGTCGTCGGTCTGGTGCTGGGCGTCCTCGCCTACTTTCTGGTGATGCTGTACTGGCGCTGGTGGGTGGCGCGGCAATGGCGGCGGCGCAAGAAAAGCCGGCAGAAATGAATGCAAAACGGCCTCCGCGATGGGAGGCCGTTTTTTGTTGTGTCTGGGCTGGCCCCTTAGCGAGCAGGCTCGCTCCACAGAGAACATCATTCCAATGTGGGAGCGAGCCTGCTCGCGAAGAAAGCGACGCGGTCGGATCAGGTACGCATCCCGCGCCCGCTCACCAGCAACCGCGCACAGCCGAGATACAGCACCACGGTCGCCACCAGCATGAAGGTAATGGCGATGCCGATGCGGATATCCGAGACACCCAGGATGCCGTAGCGGAAGGCGTTGACCATGTGCAGCACCGGGTTGGCCAGCGACACGGTCTGCCAGAACGGTGGCAGCAATGTGATCGAATAGAACACGCCACCCAGGTAAGTCAGCGGGGTCAGCACAAACGTCGGAATGATCGAAATATCATCGAAGTTGCGCGCAAACACCGCGTTGATGAAGCCCAGCAGCGAGAAAATTGTCGCGGTCAGCACCACCACCAGGATGGTCACGCCGAGGTGATGCACCTGCAAATCGGTGAAGAACAGCGACAGAATCGTCACGATCAGACCCACCGCCAGACCGCGCAATACACCACCAATGGTGAAGCCGATCAGGATCGTGTGCGGTGACACCGGCGAGACCATCAACTCTTCGATCGAGCGCTGGAACTTGCTGCCGAAAAAGCTCGAGACCACGTTGCCATAGGAGTTGGTGATCACTGACATCATGATCAGGCCCGGCACAATGTACTCCATGTAGGTGAAGCCACCCATGTCGCCGATCTGTCGGCCGATCAGGTTGCCGAAGATCACGAAGTACAGAACCATGGTGATCGCCGGCGGCAGCAACGTCTGCGGCCAGATCCGCATGAAGCGTTTGACCTCGCGGTAGACGATGGTTTGCAGGGCGACGAGGTTGGGACCGAACTCGGAACTCATACCGCCACCTTCGACAGATTTTTCTCCACCAGGGACACGAACAACTCCTCAAGGCGATTGGTTTTGTTGCGCAGGCTCAGCACTTCGATGTTCTGCTGCGCCAACTGGGTGAACAGCGCCGTGATGCCCATGGATTTGTCGACCTGCACTTCCAGGGTGTGGCCGTCGAGCAATCGGGCCGGGTAGCCGAGCAATTGCGGCGCAACGTGCAAGTCGTGTTTCAGGTCGAGCAAAAAGGTTTCCACGTGCAACTGGCCCAGCAACTGTTTCATGCTGGTGTTTTCGACGATGGTGCCGTGGTCGATGATGCCGATGTTGCGGCACAGCTGCTCGGCCTCTTCCAGGTAATGCGTGGTCAGAATGATGGTGATGCCTTTCTGGTTCAGCTCGGTGAGGAAGGTCCACATCGAACGGCGCAGCTCGATGTCGACGCCCGCAGTCGGTTCATCAAGAATAAGCAGACGCGGTTCGTGCACCAGTGCACGAGCGATCATCAAACGACGTTTCATGCCGCCGGACAGCGAACGCGACGGCACATCGCGCTTGTCCCACAGGCCCAGCTGGGTCAGGTACTGCTCGGCGCGTTCCTTGGCGACTTTCGCCGGAATGCCGTAGTAACCGGCCTGGGTCACGACGATGTCGAAGGTCTTTTCGAACTGGTTGAAGTTGAATTCCTGCGGCACCACGCCGATCGAGCGCTTGAGCGCCGCCGGGTTCTTGTCCAGGTCATTGCCGAAAATATTCACGGTACCGCTGGTCTTGTTGACCAGGGTCGAGAGGATGCCAATGGTGGTGGATTTGCCGGCACCGTTAGGGCCGAGCAAGGCGAAAAAGTCACCTTCGGCGACGTCCAGATCGATACCACTCAAGGCCTGGAACCCGTTGCCGTAGGTTTTGGTTAGCTGCCGGATGGACAGAGCGGAACTCATATCGGATTTACGCACCAAGAAGGAAGGAAAGGGATAGATAAGGGCGGGCGGCGAGGGAAACAACCGCGGCGCACGTTCGCAATGGTGCTTGCCGCCGCCGCACAAGTACAGTCAAGTGTGTCGATAGTAATTATCAAGTCAACGCGGTCATGACCGCCTTCTGATAGGCCGCACGCTGCTTCAAACGTTCATACCAGGCTTGCAGATGCGGTTGCGGGGCGCGCTCGATGGGCATTTCGAACCAGGCATAAATGAAGCTGCCCAGCGGGATGTCGCCCATGCCGATGTCATTGCCGGAGAGATAAGGCTGGCTGATCAAGGCGTGGTCGGCCATGTTCAGCAGTTCATCGCATTCCTTGATCGCGGCGTTGATCGCCTTCCAGTCCTGCTTCTCGGCAGGCGTGCGCAGCACACCCCAGAACACCGTGCGAAACGGCCCGGCGAAACTGGAAGTGGTCCAGTCCATCCACTTGTCCGCTGCGGCGCGGGCTTGCGCATCCGCCGGATACCAGGCGCTGTCCGGGGCGTGTTTGGCCAGCAGATAGCGAACGATGGCGTTGGATTCCCACAGCACGAAACCGTCATCCTCGATCACTGGCACCCGGCCATTCGGGTTCATCGCGCGGTACTCGGGCGTGTCGACCACCCCGAACGCGCCGCCGGCATCGATGGCCTCGTACGCGAGGCCCAGCTCTTCGGCAGCCCACAAGGGTTTTCTGACATTCGATGAATTTTTCCGTCCCCAGATCTTCAGCATGACCGCCTCTTTGCAAGTGAGTGGACGGCCAGCATACGCCGGATCAGGTGCGACTCAAATCGCTCTGCATATCGCCCAGCAACACCGGCAACTGCTCACTGAACAGATGCGGATAGCACTTTTGCAGGTGCTCGAAGAAGAAGGTTTCCGGCACATCGGTAAACTGGCCGTGATCGATCAGATACTCCATCAACTGCGCGCCGTCACGGTTGAACGGGTGGAAAACGCTGTCATTGATGCCATCGAACTCCAGCGCTGCGACGTTGAACAACTCGCACAGTTGCTGGTTGAACGCTGGCGTCGCCTTGACCCAGCGGCCGTCGAGAAACAGCTCGGTGTAGCCATGCATGGCAAACACATCGCTTTTCAGCAACTCGAGCAGACGCGGCGTCGACAGATGATTGCGTACGTCGGCCAGACCGATGCGCGCCGGGATCCCGCAATGCCGCGCGCAACCGGCGAGCAGGGTGGCTTTCGGCACGCAATAGCTCTCCCCCGCTGCCAGTGCGTAACTGCCGCACAGGGTTTGCGGATCACGGCTGAAGGTGTACGGGTTGTAGCGCACCGCCTCGCGCACAGCGTAATAAAGACTGATCGCCTGCTCACGCGGATCATTACTGGCACCGCGATGCTGCTCGGCGAACTCCACCACCGCCGGGTGGTCACTATCGATGAAGCGGCCGGGGCTCAGATACTCGTGCATGACGGCAATCTCCTGGGTAAGCCACGAGTCTAGCGACAGCCTGAGCACAGAGATAACGACGTTTCGGCCAAACCTGAAAGCAAAGCTGCGCAGCAACGAACGATTTCCCACACGTGTTGCCCACCGAACCTACGAAAACCATCCGGGGTTTCCCACGATTTCAATCACCATGCTCTGACCGCCCTTATTTGCAGATGCCGTCTAAGCTCTGGAGGGTCGATTTGCCTTGGTTCACGGAGGACTGAATATGCTGTTGTTGTGGATACTGGTTTTGATCGTCGGCGTGGCGTATCTCGCCCATCGACGCATCGCCCCGCTGCCCGCGTTGGGCATCGTTGCGGCCTATCTGGTTGCCATGGGGATTTTCAGTCACGCGCCGGGCTGGCTGCTCTTTGTCTTTTGGGTATTGCTGGCGGTGGTCGCCGCGCCGTTGTTGCTGCCTGACCTGCGCCGCAAGCACTTCACCGCGCCGCTGTTCAACTGGTTCCAGAAAACCCTGCCACCAATGTCGCAGACCGAGCGCGATGCGATCGACGCCGGCACCGTGTGGTGGGACGGCGAGCTGTTCAGCGGCCGTCCGGACTGGGACAAATTGCTGTCCTATCCAAAAGTGCAACTGAGCGAAGAGGAACAGGCCTTCATCGACGGCCCGACCGAAGAACTCTGCGCAATGGTCAGCGACTGGCAGATCGGCCAGTCAATGGACCTGCCGCCCGAGGCCTGGACGCACATTAAGGAACACGGCTTTTTCGCCCTGATCATTCCAAAGGAATACGGCGGCAAAGGCTTCTCCGCGTACGCTCACTCCCAAGTAGCAATGAAACTGGCGACACGTAGCGGCGACCTCGCCTCGACCGTGATGGTGCCCAATTCCCTCGGCCCGGCGGAGCTGTTGCTGCATTACGGCACCGACGAACAACGCAATCACTACCTGCCGCGCCTGGCCCGTGGCGACGATATTCCATGCTTCGCCCTCACCGGCCCGCTGGCCGGTTCCGACGCCGGCGCGATGCCCGATACCGGGATCATCTGCAAAGGCCAGTGGGAGGGTGAAGAAGTGATCGGCCTGCGCCTGAACTGGGAGAAACGCTACATCACCCTCGGCCCGGTCGCGACTCTGCTTGGCCTGGCATTCAAGGCTTACGACCCGGACCACCTGCTCGGAGAAGAGGAAGACCTCGGCATCAGTCTGGCGCTGATCCCGACCGATACCGCAGGTGTGGAAATCGGTCGTCGTCACCTGCCACTGGGCGCCGCGTTCATGAACGGGCCGAACTCCGGCAAGGACGTGTTCATTCCACTGGACTACCTCATCGGTGGTCAGGAAATGCTCGGCAAAGGCTGGATGATGCTGATGAACTGCCTGTCGGTCGGGCGTTCGATCTCGCTGCCAGCAGTGGGCACTGGCGCGGCCAAGTTCACCAGTCTGGTCACAGGCCAGTACGCGCAAATTCGTGAACAATTCAACGTACCGCTCTCGGCTTTCGAAGGCATTCAGGAAGCCATGGCGCGTATTGGCGGCAACGCGTGGATGATGGACGCCGCACGGATGCTCACCGCCAATGCGGTGGATCTCGGCGAAAAACCATCGGTGCTCTCGGCGATCCTCAAATATCACCTCACCGAACGCGGCCGCGAATGCATCAGCCACGCCATGGATGTGCACGGCGGCAAAGCCATCATCATGGGGCCGAACAACTACCTCGGCCGCAGCTGGAACGGCGCGCCGATCTTCATCACCGTCGAAGGCGCGAACATCCTGTCGCGCAACCTGATGATCTTCGGTCAGGGCGCGATCCGCTGCCATCCATTCGTACTCAAGGAAATGGCCCTGGCCGGTCGCGACGATAAGGATCAGGCACTCAAGGAATTCGACGGCCTGTTGCTCAAGCACATCGGTTTTGCCGTCAGCAATGCCGCCAGCACACTGGTGCTGAACCTCGGCCTGGGACACTTCGAACATGCGCCGGGCGACAGGATCAGTCAGGGCTACTTCCGCGCGCTGAACCGTCAGGCCGCCGCATTCGCCATGCTCGCCGACTTCAGCATGATGCTCCTGGGCGGCGAACTGAAACGCCGCGAACGTCTGTCGGCTCGCCTTGGCGATGTACTGAGCAACCTGTATCTGGCCTCGGCCGCGCTCAAGCGTTATCACGACTTGGATTCGCCGGCGTACATGGAGCCGCTGTTCCGCTGGGCCATGGAAGAAAGCCTTGGTCAGTCGGAGCGTGCGCTGGATGAACTGCTGAGCAATTTCCCGAACAGAGTCTTCGGCTGCCTGCTGCGGGTCATCGTCTTCCCGTTTGGTCGCCGTCACAAAGGCCCATCGGACAAACTCGGCGCTGAAGTCGCTGCGGTCATCGGTCGCGCCAAAGGCGATCCGGCACTGGAAGAATTGCTCGCCGGCTGCTACCGCCCGCAATCGGCGGACGATGCCGTAGGCGCCCTGCAACACGCCAGTGACCTGCTCAACGCCGCGCAACCGCTGCACAAGAAACTGCACACCGCGTTGAAAAGCGGCCAGGTGAAACCGGCCGCCGGCGAACACGCCATCGATGCCGCGCTGGAAGCCGGCGTACTGCAAGCCGTCGAAGCGCAAAGCCTGCGCGACGCCGAAGCGGCCCGCCGCAAGGTGATCGACGTCGACGATTTCGCCAAAGAAGAACTGACCCAGGCAGAGGGCAAAGTCCGCTGATCCCGGTTTATGTGAAAAAACGGCGCGAGGGCTTTATACTCCCGCGCCCGTTTTGCTCTTGAGGACTTATCTCGTGTCCAACGTCGTTGCCGATCATCTCGTGTTGCTCGACCACCTGCGCAGTATCCTGGTCGCCGTAGGTGAGGCCGAACAAGTGCCTGAAGAAAGCCATGCCCTGTTCCTCGAGCGCTTCGACGAACTGCTGGCCTCCCTGCCGATCGACCCTATCGAAAGCCAATACCTGGGCCAGGACATCCTCACCCAAGTCATCAGCCGCTACCCACAAATCGCCCACCTGATCCCGCGCGACCTGCTGTGGTTCTTCGCCGGCGACTGCCTGCACTACCTCTCCGACGAAGAAATCGACCTGTACCAGGCCCTCGAAGAACGCCGCTACGAAGCCGAACAGAACGACGAACCGTTCGACTGGAACCAGGAAAAACAACTGCTGGCCATGTCTGCGCAGGACAGCAAGCATTGATATTCGACAGGTAATCAAAAGGCCCGCACTGGTGATTCAGTGCGGGCCTTTTTTTCAAGATCAAAAGCCCCTCACTAGCCCTCTCCCGGAGGGAGAGGGGACTGACCCCGCTGTTTGGACGAGGTACGTCGATGTGAAAGTCCGAGTTGAACTCAGGATTTGAAAAGCACACACATCAGCTCCCTCTCCCTCGGGTGAGGGCTGGGGTGAGGGGTGAATCCAACACAGATCCAAAGCAGACCACACGCTTTTCACCACTCAAAACAATGAGCGCAAGCTCGAGTACCGCTTTTGATTTTGATCCACCGGCGACGTCGGAAGGCTGAGCGGAGGGATTGATCCGGGCGTGGGAGCGCAGCGACCGTCTGGCGCAGCCAGACACAGCGGAAGGAGGTGCAGCGAAGCAAACCGTAGCCGCTGCGCCCGGATCAGTCCCGAAGCGAAGGTACCCGAGCCTGCGAGGGCCGAACGCAGGAGCTAGCGTTTTGGTTACTTTTTGGCGTCTGAAAAAGTGACTCGCCGTAAGGGCGAAACCGCCAGAAGCAACAACCGAAGCAACGGATATACACCCAAAACCCCAAGAGCCTGGTCGGCCCCAAGGCCGCCAAGCCCCCCCAAAGAAACCTCAAAGCAACCCCTCACTCTCCGGCAGCTCATACGCCACAGCCGCATTGCTCCCGCCTACCGACTTCCCGGGCCGACCCAACGTCGGCTCCCTCTGCAAACACTCCACCAGATAATCAATAAACACCCGCAACTTCGGCGGCAAATACCGCGTCGGCGAATGCAGCAACCACAACCCGCCATGATAGGAAGCAAGAAACGTCCAGTCCGGCAGCACCTGCACAATCAGCTTCTGCTCCAACGCATAACGCGCCGTGAAATACGGCAGACTGCCAATCCCGATGTGCTGCAACACCGCACCCAACCGCACGCCCGTGTGATTGGCGGCATAACGCCCACGCACACCGACCGTGACCGCCTTGCTGCCCTTCTTGAATTTCCAGCGCGCATCGCTCGGCGTTTCGCCCAGATAAATACAACTGTGATTGAGCAAATCGTGAGGATGCGTCGGCGTGCCATGTTCGGCCAGGTATTGCGGCGTGGCGCAAAGCAAATGATCGATGGTCAGCAACTGCCGCCCGACCAGACCGGCCGGTGGACGATCAGTGATGCGAATCGCCAGATCGACATGATCATCGATCAAGTCGACCTGCCGATCTTCCAGCAACAACTCGACGTCGACCTTGGGATAGCGGCGCAGAAACTCCGGCATGTGCGGATGAATCACAAAGCGCCCCACCGCTTTCGGCACGCTGACCCGTACCAGACCTTCGGCTTCGTGGGTGAACTGGCCGCTGATTTCCATCACCGATCTGGCCGCGCTGACCATTTCCTGGCAACGCTTGAACACCTCCTCACCGCCATCGCTCAAGCGCAGTTTGCGCGTGGTGCGTTGCAGCAAGCGCGTGGCCAACGCCTTTTCCAATCGGGAAATACTGCGACTGACCGCCGAGGGTGAGGAACCCATCTGCCGCGCCGCTTCAGAGAAGCTGCCGGTCTCGACAACCTTGACGAAAATCGCCATTTCACCCAGCAGCGGCAGCGGAAGATTGATGCTCACGACGCACAAGTCCTTTGATGTTCGAACGGATTATCACGTTATTGCACGATTCATATAATAAAAACAGAACTTCGATCAGGGCATGGAATATGACGCTTCGCCTGTTTTTTCACATTGACGACCTCAAGGCGAATGTCGAAGTCCTCGACTGCACACCCCACGAGAACGAATTCGCCGTAGTGCTGCGCGCTACCCTGTTTCACCCCCAGGGCGGCGGTCAGCCTTGCGACACCGGCTGGATCGGTGAAAGCCGGGTGTCGCGCGTGGTGCAGGAAGCGGAGCGCATTGTGCATTTCGTCGACCGCCCGCTGCCGCTGGGCATGACCGTCATCCGCATCGATGAAGAGCGCCGCCGCTTCAACACACGCATGCACTCGGCCGGGCACCTGATCGGTCATTTCATTCAGGCCATGGGCTGGATGCCGATCAAGGCACACCACTGGCCGGACGAAGGTCGGGTGCAATTCAAACCGGGCGATGGCGCAGAAGAAGTCGATGCACCCACCGTGCAAACCGGCATCGAGCAGTGGATCGAACACGATCTGCCGCGCCTGACTTCCCTGCGCGAAGGCGCGCGAGAAATCAGTTTTGGTGAACTGCCAGCCTTTGGCTGCGGTGGTACCCACGTACGCAGCCTGAAGGATCTGGGCACAGTCACGATCGCCTCGCTTTCGCAGAAGAAAGGCACGTTGTCCGTCCACTACAGCGTGGATTGAGCATTTCGGACCCTGCCATTGCGCAGGGTCCGACGCCGGGGAACCGCACTCGCCGGTTCCGTTGACTATCGATAGATGGACCTAAAACAAATGATGCTAGACGTCGAGCGTCTCGATGAGACGTGCATAAAAAAACTGGCCAACGAAGAAGTCCTCGCCATCCGCGTCAAACGCTTTCTGCCCGAGCCACTGGCGATCGAAATTGGCGACAAGATTCTCGCTCCCGGCTTTGAAGGCTACATCAACGCACCGAGCATCGGCCGCATTGGGATGGCCTTTTACGAGGCAGAAAACCAGCCGCTGCTGATCGAGGATTACTTCGAACGCGCGACCCGCAACATCGACGAACTGCGCCAGCGCTGCGCGCCCTACTCTTCGCCGATCGACACCTTGCGCTGCATGCTTGACGAATCCTGGCCCGCTGGCGCGCATCTGGAAAACCTTTACGGGCGCAAAATGTATGTCGGCTTGTCTCGCGTGGTCAAACCCGGCGTGTGCTTTCTTGCTCATCACGACATCTTCGCCAAGGACGCCCCGGACAGTTTTCAGGCGCGCAGCCTCGAGGCGCAATTTGCCTGCAACGTCTACCTGAACATGCCCACCGAGGGTGGCGCCTTGCAGATGTGGAATGACCACATCACCCCGGATCAATTCGACGAAATGCGCGGCGACAGTTATGGCATCGAGCCGTCCCTGCTGGGGCCGCCCGCCCTCGAAGTACGACCGCAGCCCGGCGATTTCATCATGTTCAATTCGCGGCGCATGCACTCGGTAACCCCGGGCGTGGCCGACCCGCGTTTGAGCCTGTCGTTCTTTGTCGGCTATCGCGGCAACGCTTCCCCTCTGACTTTCTGGAGCTAACATGCTTTCCAATTACCTGGGCGAGTTTCTCGCATTGGCCACCATCCATTTTCTCGCCGTGGTTGCACCCGGTCCGGACTTCGCCGTGACCATCCGCCAAAGCGTGCGCTTCGGTCGGCTCGTCGGTATCTGCACTGCGCTGGGCATCGGCGCGGGAATTTCCGTGCACGTGCTGTATACCCTGCTCGGCGTTGGCGCTTTGATGCACACCACACCGTGGCTGCTGACTGTGGCCAAAGTGGTCGGCGGGGCGTACATCCTCTATCTGGGCGTCAGCCTGATTCGCAGCAAACCGAAGAGCAGCGTCGAAGGCGAGAAAACCGCCGATGAGCCACTGGTTGAACAGTCACTGTTCAAGGCATTCAGCACCGGTTTTCTCACCAACGCGACCAACCCCAAGGCCACGCTGTTTTTCCTGGCCATCTTCACCACGATCATCAGCGCCAGCACACCGCTGCAGATCCAGGCGTTTTACGGATTGTGGATGTGCTTCGTCAACGCGCTGTGGTTCGTGATCGTCGCGCTGTTTTTCTCCAGCAACAAAGTGCGCCTGCTGTTCATGCGCCTTGGACACTGGTTCGAGCGCAGCATGGGCGTCATCCTGATTCTATTTGCCGGACGCCTGATGCTGTCGATGTAACCCACACAAAAAAGTCCCGGCATCAGCTGCCGGGACTTTTTCATTTGTGCGCCTCTTTTGCATTTCTGTGCGACAGATCAAGTTTGTGACTCCCTCTTCACCCGCCCACGGTGTTAGGTTGCAAAATGTTTCTGCAACAAGCATCAGAATCATTTCCTCCCACCCTTAGCAAAGGAATGCCTGTTCAATGGTCTTTTCCCTGAAAAAACTGGCCGCCGCTACGCTCGTCATGGTCAGTCTCACCGCGTTTACCAGCGCTGCACAAGCCAACATCACTGCCGAGCAAAGTGCAGCGATCCTGAAATCCTTTGACGGCAAGAGCTTGACGGATTTCCACAGCTTCCTTGGCAGCCTGGCGAAAAGCGACCTGGCCAAGACGGATAATCTCACCCCGTCCATCAGCGCCTTCCTCGACAACAAGACCCTGAACGCCGAACAGCAGAATGAAATTCACCGTCTGCTGGGCATTTATACCCGCGTGAAATATGGCAAGGCCGCGCTGGAAACCCTGCGCCAACTCGTCGAGATCCCGACCTTCCGCAAGGACGGCGTGGAGCAACACGACAACCCGGAATTCATCAAGATTGCCGGCGAGATCCAGAAACTCGCCGAATCCTTCGGTTTGAAATTCCGCAATATCGATAACCGCGTCTACGAAATCTCTCTGGACGGCAAAGGCGACGAAGTCGTTGGCATTCATGCCCACGCCGATGTGGTGCCGGTGACGCCGGAAAACTGGGTGTTGAAAGATGGCACCAAACTCGACCCGTTCAAAGTCACGCTGATTGGCGATCGCATGTACGGTCGTGGTACCGAGGATGACAAGAACGCCATTGTCGTGGCGCTGTACGCCATGAAAGTGATCAAGGACGAGAAACTGCCACTGGCGCGTAACTTCAAGCTGCTGGTCGACACCACCGAAGAAACCAGCGGCGACGCCATTCCCTATTACTTCGAGCGCAACCCGACGCCGAACTACAACATGGCGCTGGACGGCGGTTATCCGGTAGTGATCGCCGAAAAAGGTTACGGCACCGTCATGGCCAACTTTGCCAAACGCAAAGGCGAAGGCAACGGCGCGGAAATCGTTTCGATGACCGGCGGCAAGGCGACCAACCAGATCCCATCGGCTTCGGTGGTCACGCTGGTAACCGACAAGCCAGCCGAGCTCGCCACCAGTCTGCAAAAAACCGGCGACGCTTATGCCAAGGCCAACGGCGGCGATTTTGAAGTCGCGGCAAAGGTTGATGGCGAAGACGTCAAACTGACCGTGACGGGAGTTTCTGCGCACTCCTCCGAACCAGAGTCCGGCGTCAACCCGGTCGCGCGAATGCTGAGCTTCATCAACAGCCTGGACGGCAAAGTCGCGCTCAAGCACAACCAGTTCACCGACGCCGCACGTTATGCCGATGAAAACTGGGGCCTGGACTACCTGGGCAAAAAACTTGGCGTGGGCTTCTCCGACTCGTTCATGGGTCCGCTGACCACCTCGCTGACCTACGTCGGCGAAGATGACAAAGCCTTCAAGCTGGCGGTAAACCTGCGCGTACCGAAGGGCAAGTCCCCGGAAAAGCTCAAGGCTGAGATCGCTGAGAAGCTGGATGCCTGGAGCAAGAAGACTCATGTTGCCGTGGCGTTCGATTACTCGGTGGCAGAACCGATGTATCGCAACCCCGAGGGTGAGTGGGTCAAGGCGCTGCTTGCCGTGGCCAGCGAAAACCTCGGCATGAAGTCGGAATTCGGTACTTCCGCTGGTGCGACGTCGGTTCACGAATTGCCGAACGGCGTGCAATTCGGCCTGGCGCGACCTGAAGCCAAATACACCGGCCACACCGATGGTGAATTCAAAACCGTCGAGCAGTTCCTGCTGGATCTGCAGATCGTCACGGAAATGATGGGGCGTGTCGGGCAGTTGCCGAAGCTGTAAGCAAGGGCTGAGCCCGATCATTGATGACCGGGCTCAAAAATAAAAAAGGACCTGTGAAAAGGTCCTTTTTTTATGGCCGCCACAAAACGCGCACAAACAAAAACGCCGATCATCACTGATCGGCGTTTTTGTGAAATTGGAGCGGGAAACGAGACTCGAACTCGCGACCCCGACCTTGGCAAGGTCGTGCTCTACCAACTGAGCTATTCCCGCAAATGGCGTCCCCTAGGGGACTCGAACCCCTGTTACCGCCGTGAAAGGGCGGTGTCCTAGGCCACTAGACGAAGGGGACACGCTACCCGGAACACATGGTGTGTGTTTCGGTGTCCAGATCCGCATCCGAAGACTTGGTTCTGGTTTCACTCAGCACCGCCCGAAAGCGCTGCTGTTTAAAATTGGAGCGGGAAACGAGACTCGAACTCGCGACCCCGACCTTGGCAAGGTCGTGCTCTACCAACTGAGCTATTCCCGCATTGGCGTCCCCTAGGGGACTCGAACCCCTGTTACCGCCGTGAAAGGGCGGTGTCCTAGGCCACTAGACGAAGGGGACACACTACAACATTCACTCCCTGCCGCGTTTCGCTGTGTGCTTTACGCTGCAAGTGGCGCGCATTCTATGGATGGATTGAGGGGTCGTCAACCCCCTGATATAAATTTATTTAAATCAATGACTTCGACCTGGATTACGGGCCGCGTAGGGCTTTTCCGTCGTCCGAAACCTGACGCCTATATTCCGCCACTCGCCAAGACGTTATAGTCACCGCACAGTGATGGCAATCTGCACATCCAGCGCCAGCATTCATCTATACAGCCGGCGGCCGATACAGATTGCAGCAGCCGATCAAACCCGTCGAGCGGCGCTAGGCGCCTAAATGCCCAGCCACTACACTCGCATGCGAACCCTATAAAGAGGTCTTACCGGTGACACCACTCATGATCACCCTGCTAGTCGTAGCCGGGATCGCAATTCTGATCGCCATTGGCTACATGAACCATGTGGTGGAAAACAACAAACTGGAGAAGGCCCGCACCAAAGTCGAACTCAACGACCGCCTGCGCCGCTGCGGCGAACTGACCGAAACCTTCCCCGGCCAGTTCATGACCCCGGCGCTGAAACTGCTGCTGACCCGCCTGGAACTCAACGTCTGCCAGCGCCTGCTCAATCTGGAAAAAACCAGCGCGACGACCAAGGCCCGCATCACCGAACTCAGCGCCCTCGTTGCCCAAGGCGAATCGATCCCGGTGAACAACCCGCCCGCGCCGATCCTGACCGAAGCCAAAGCCAAAGACGTGCGCTTCCTCCTCGAAGCCCTGCACGGCCAGATCACCCGCGCCGCCCACGACGGTTTCCTGCCACCGAACGAAGCCAAACAATGGATTCGCGAGGTGCGCCACATCCTCGTGCTGCTGCACATCGAATTCTTCAACAACCTCGGCCAACAGTCCCTGCAACAAAACCAACCCGGCCAGGCCCGCCTCGCCTTCGAACGCGGCGTGCAATATCTGCGCAAGCAGCAGGACCCGCAGATGTATGCCGAGCAACTGCAATACCTGGAAAAACTCCTCGCCCGAGCCAACGCCCAGGTCATGGACAAGATTGCCCCGGTGGAAGGTGAAGAAAACCAACTGACCGCCGGTTTGAAGGATGTCGAAGCGGATGCGGACTGGAAGAAGAAAGTGATTTACGACTGAGGCGGGAATGCTGGTAAAGAAGCCACCTTCATGGGTGGCTTTTTTGTGGGTGACTTGAAAGAGGATGTGAATTGAAGACCGCTTTCGCGAGCAGGCTCGCTCCCACATTGGGAAGCAGTGCTCTCAGGTAAAAATCGGTCGGCTGGCAGACCGCCTTCGCTGGCAAGCCAGCTCCCACAGAACAGCAAAAGCGGGCCATACCCACGCGTCGAAGTCGAGAACCTGGTCGGCCCAAAGGCCGCCAACGGCTCAAAGCCGAAAATGCCCAACCATCGAGCGCAACTCCCCACCCAACTGCGCCAGCTCAACACTCGAAGCCGCATTCCCGCGCATGGCCACGGAAGAGTGATCCGCACTCGCACGAATCTGCGTAACACTGCGATTGATCTCCTCCGCCACCGAACTCTGCTCCTCCGCCGCCGCGGCAATCTGCTGATTCATCTGCTGAATCAACGATACCGCCGCCGCAATACTCCCCAACGCACTCTCGGTCTGCAACGCATCGCTGACCGCCAGCTTCACCAGCTCGCCACTGCTGCGAATCTGCTGCACCGACGACTGCGCCGCCGCGCGCAGGGCACTGACCAGGCGCTCGATCTCCTCGGTCGATTGCTGCGTACGCCGTGCCAGTGCACGCACTTCATCAGCCACCACCGCAAATCCCCTGCCCTGCTCGCCAGCCCGCGCCGCTTCGATCGCCGCGTTCAGGGCCAGCAGATTGGTCTGCTCGGCCACGCTCTTGATCACCTCCAGCACCGTGCCGATATTCTGAATCTCGGCGCTGAGGCTCTCGATGCTGGAACTGGCAGACGTCGCCGAATCCGCCAACTGCTCGATCCGCGCCATGCTTTGGCGCACCACCTGCTGGCCGCTCTCGACTTTGTCATCCGCCGTCTGCGCCGCCAGCGCCGCTTCTTCGGCATTGCGCGCGACGTCATGTACCGTGGCGGTCATCTGGTTCATGGCCGTGGCGACCTGCTCGGTTTCCTCCTTCTGGCTGTTGACCTCCAGATTGGTCTGCTCGGTCACCGCAGACAGCGATTGTGCGGAGCCGGCCAGTCGCTCGATACCGGCCTGCAAGCCACTGACAATCGTGCCGAGACCGGCGGCCATCTGCTGCATCGCCAACATCAGCTGCCCCATTTCATCGCGCCGCGTCACCTCGACCTTCGCCGTCAGATCACCCGCAGCAATCTGCTGCGCCACGCGAATCACACTGCGCAGCGGCGCAACGATCAGGCGCGTGATTACCCACGCAGCGAGCAATCCGACCAACAAGGCCAGCGCCGAAGAGCCAATGATCAACACCGTGTTCTTTTTCAGCTCCGCCTGCATCGCAGCATCTTCGGCGACATAGGCCTGATTGACCCGGTCCACCACTTGCGCCGCGCGCTGATGCAGTTGGTCATAAACCGTTTTTTCTTGCGCCAGCAAACCGGTGTATTCAGCCAGTTTCTCGTTGAATCCAGCGATATGTCCCGAGACTTCATTGAGCACGGTCAGATAGCCCTCGTCCTTGACCGTGGTTTTCAGCGCCTCGGCCTGCTCCTGTGCTTGCGCCGCCTGCTCGATGTTGCCTTGACCGGCATTGTCGGCATCGCCCTTGCGGCTCTGATCCAGACGCACGCGCGCTTCGTTCATCGCCTGCAACATCAGTCGCGAGACCTGACTGACCTGATTGGCCTGTTCGATGAACTGGGCGCCGTCCTTGCCCTCGGTGTCTTTCAATGTGTAGGCGCCATCATCGGCGAGCCCGGCCTGCAACACATCGAGGTTATTGGCCACGCTGGACACCGACCAACTGGCCATTTCCAACGCAAGATCCTTGGCCTGACTCAGCGAGACAAACTCATCGAATGCCTTGCGATACGCGCCCAGCGCTTGCTCGACATCGTTCATCACCGGCACATTGGCCGGCGTTTGCGCCCTGAGCTCACCGGCGAGGACAACCAACCCATCGACGCCTTCACGCAAGGCATCGGCAGTTTTCGGATTGCCACGCAGCGCGTACTCCTGCTCGAGCAGGCGCACATTCAGCAACCCGCTGTTGAGCGCGGACATCTGCTTCAATCCGTCGAAACGCAGACTGATCGTTTGCAGGGACCAGACGCCAATCGCCGCGACCAGTGCAGTCAACAGCAAAACCAGCACAAATCCGATACCCAGTTTTTTCGCCATACCGAGGTTGGCAAAACGTCCTTGCACGGCCGAAATCATTGCGCGTAGTCCCCTGCCAAAGTCTGTTGCCGAAGATTCGCAACGGGCCCGAACCAGCACAAGTCTCGGGCGTCGGAATAATGGCAAAAAGCTACGCCCGCGTCGTTTTCAGAATGCTGGAGGTCGATCCGCGCAGGTATTGCGAAGAAACTGCCGGGCCCGTGGGTCACAGGCACAAGCCACATTGATGCGATGCCAATCGCCCGCCTCGCCGCTGGGACTGAAGGCATCTGCTGCCGATAACTCCAGCCCGCAATGCTGAGCCTGGCTGCGCACCAATGCTTGATCCTTCAATCGTGCCCGCGCCCAGATGAACAGTCCGCCAACCGGCTTGCCGAACACTTCCCACTCGGCATCTTCCAGGGCCTGCAAGGCCGCTGCGCGATCGGCATTCAAGCGCTGGCGCTGACGTTGTACCAGTTTGCGATAGGCGCCGGTCGCCATCAGCCTCGCCAGCACCGCCTCAGCCAGTCTCGAACAGCCCATGCCGCTGATCATCTTGACCTCGGCCAGGCGCGTCAGCAGGTGGCTGTCTGCCAGAACAAAGCCGACGCGCAACGAACTGCTCAGTGTCTTGGAAAAGCTGCCCACGTAAATGACCCGGCCCTCATGATCCAGCGCCGCCAGCCGCGTACCGTTGCCGGTGTGCAGGTCAGCGTAGACATCATCCTCAATCACCTGCAGATCGTAGCGCTTGCTCAACTGCACAATGCGCTGGGCCACGGCGGGCGTCAGGCAACTGCCGGTGGGATTGTGATGATGACTGCCGATGAACAGGGCGCCGGGACGAAACTGACGAAGTACCGATTCAAGCATTTCGACATCTGGCCCGTTCGATGTACGGCGCACTTCGAGCATCCGTATGCCGTGCATGCGCAAGAGGTCAAACAACGGTGCATGACCGGGCGTTTCCACCACCACACAATCGCCGGCCTTGAACAGGGTGCGGACAATCAGATCCAGCGCATGACTGGCACCGCTGGTACTCATCAGCCGGCTGCTGCAGGCAGCAATATTCAGCACTTTGAGGCGCCTGACAATTTGCTCGCGCAGCGCTGGCAGGCCCAGCGGCGAGCTGTAATTGAACAGGCTGTCCATATCGGTGCGCGCGACCTCACGCAACGCGTAGCTGAGGTCGTCGGGCTCGCGCCAGCTCGACGGCAAGCTGCCCTGCCCCAGTTTCAAGCGACCGCTCGCAGCACTGATCTCACTGCACCAGGCATGGCGCCCCTCGAACCCGGCGAGTTCCGGATCTGCATCGCGCAGCGTCGGCGGCGCCGCAACGATAAAGCCGGAGCCCTGACGCGTGGTCAGGACACCCTGCGACACCAGGCGCTCGCAGGCCTCGACCACGCACGACTGGCTGAGCAGATTACCGCGGGCGATTTGCCGCACAGAGGGCAACCGCGTTGCAGGCGGGACGCCGCTTTGCACAATCCAGTCCGTCAGACCGTCGACAACCTGCTGCACGACCGGCACCATTGCCTGTCGGTCAATTCTCAGTTCCATGAGCTCGCAAACTCCTGTCCGTTTTGCTGGCAGCAGTAAATCACAGCCGCGCCGTCGAAGCTGTGCGACAAACGCGTCAAATGCAGCGGTTCTAACTCTTTGATACACATTGTTTAACGGGATTCACGCCGCAGAGCGCGAGGCACAAAAAAACCCGCGCGAAGGCGGGCTCGTTGGATGAGGGCGAATGTCAAAACGCGGTCACACCGCCGTCCACCGCCAGAGAGTGCCCGGTTGTGAATGCCGCGCCATCGCTGCACAGATACAGCACAGCACTGGCGATTTCTTCGACCTTGCCGATGCGTCCGACCGGATGCATGGCGTTGGCGAATTCGCCCTTCTTCGGGTCGGCTTCGTAAGCGCGGCGGAACATGTCTGTATCGATTACCGCCGGGCACACTGCGTTGACGCGGATTTTCTTCTTCGCGTATTCGATCGCCGCCGACTTGGTCAGGCCGATCACCGCATGTTTCGATGCCGCGTAGATGCTCATTTTCGGCGCTGCGCCCAGCCCTGCTACCGACGCCGTGTTGACGATCGCGCCACCGCCCTGTGCCAGCAGCAGCGGCAACTGATACTTCATGCACAGCCAGACGCCTTTGACGTTGACGCCCATGATCGCGTCGAACTCCTCCAGCGAACCGTCGGCGAGTTTGCCTTTCTCGATTTCGATCCCGGCGTTGTTGAAGGCGTAGTCGAGACGCCCGTAGGTAGTGATCACCTCATCCATCAGATTTTTTACATCGCTTTCCACCGTCACGTCGCAGCGCACGAAGGACGCTTCGCCACCGGCTGTACGAATCAGCGCCACCGTGCCTTCGCCTCCAGCCGCATCCAGGTCAGCCACCACCACTTTCAGGCCTTCGGCGGCAAACGCCAGGGCTGTCGCGCGACCGATGCCGTAGGCGGCTCCCGTGATTACAACCACCTGACCGGAGAATGTCATGCTCATGGAGATGTCCTCGAATGCAAAAACTGGAGATGTTGCGTCGCAGCATAGCCAAGGGCAGCGAAAGCGCGTCAGCACTATGCAATCGCTGTTTACCGGCGCATGCGCTGCAGTGATGAAACCCGCGCCGTAACCATCACTGCACTGGATCGTCTCGCATTCGCCGTATCAGCCAACCTTGCGACATCGCCGTTGAAGAGCTATCAACAAGGCTTCCTTCCATTTGAGTGCCTGTCATGACCAACCAGACCAATCGCCAGTTCCTGCTCGCCAAACGCCCGGTGGGCGCCGCTACTCGCGAAACTTTCACTTATCAGGAAGTACCGGTCGGCGAGCCACAGGCGGGACAGATTCTGGTGAAAAACGAATACCTGTCCCTTGACCCCGCCATGCGCGGTTGGATGAACGAAGGCAAGTCCTACATCCCGCCGGTCGGTCTCGGTGAGGTCATGCGCGCACTGGGCGTGGGAAAAGTCATCGCCTCGAACAACCCCGGCTTCGCCGTCGGCGATTACGTCAACGGCGCCCTCGGTGTGCAGGATTATTTCCTCGGCGAGCCGCGCGGTTTCTATAAGGTCGACCCGAAACTCGCGCCATTGCCACGCTATCTGTCTGCACTGGGCATGACCGGCATGACCGCCTACTTCGCCCTGCTCGATGTCGGCGCACCGAAAGCCGGTGACACCGTGGTGCTGTCCGGCGCGGCCGGTGCGGTGGGCAGCGTGGCCGGGCAGATCGCCAAAATCAAAGGCTGCCGCGTCGTTGGCATCGCCGGCGGGGCCGACAAGTGCAAATTCCTCATCGATGAGTTGGGCTTTGACGGCGCCATCGATTACAAGGCCGAAGATGTTGTGGCCGGACTCAAACGTGAATGCCCGAAAGGCGTGGACGTGTACTTCGATAACGTCGGCGGTGACATTCTCGACGCGGTGCTGAGCCGCTTGAACATGAAGGCGCGAGTGGTGATCTGCGGCGCGATCAGCCAGTACAACAATAAAGAAGCGGTCAAAGGCCCGGCCAATTACCTGTCACTGCTGGTCAATCGCGCGCGCATGGAAGGTTTTGTGGTGATGGACTACGCCGCGCAGTTCGCCAGCGCCGCGCAGGAGATGGCCGGCTGGATGGCCAACGGGCAGCTCAAGAGCAAGGAAGATGTGGTTGAAGGACTGGAGACGTTCCCGGAGACGCTGATGAAACTGTTCAACGGCGAAAACTTTGGCAAATTAGTGTTGAAGGTTTAAGGCAAGCCTGAAACCAATGTGGGAGCGAGCCTGCTCGCGAAAGCGGTGGATCAGTCGGTAATGATGCCGACTGACACTCCCTCTTCGCGAGCAGGCTCGCTCCCACAGTTGGAGCTTCAATAAGTTTCAGGCGATTTCGGCTACCACCGCCGCCAACGCCTGCGCCGGATCTGCCGCCTGGCTGATCGGACGGCCGATCACCAGGTAATCGGAACCGGCATCCAGCGCCTGACGTGGGGTCAGAATGCGCCGTTGATCATCCTGCGCGCTGCCCGCCGGGCGAATCCCCGGGGTCACCAGTTGCAGCGACGGGTGCGCGGTTTTCAGCGCCGACGCTTCCAGCGCCGAACACACCAGACCGTCCATCCCGGCCTTCTCGGCCAACGCCGCCAGACGCAGCACTTGTTCCTGCGGCTCGATATCCAGACCGATACCGGCCAGATCCTCGCGTTCCATGCTGGTCAGCACGGTCACACCAATCAACAACGGTTGCGGACCACTGCGCTTGTCCAGCACCTCACGGCAGGCCGCCATCATGCGCAGGCCACCGGAGCAGTGCACGTTGACCATCCACACGCCCATCTCGGCAGCGGCTTTCACGGCCATTGCGGTGGTGTTGGGAATGTCGTGGAATTTCAGGTCCAGAAACACTTCAAAACCCTTGTCACGCAGGGTGCCGACGATTTCCGCCGCGCAGCTGGTGAACAGTTCCTTGCCCACTTTGACCCGGCACAGTTTCGGGTCCAACTGGTCGGCCAGCTTCAGTGCGGCGTCACGGGTGGGGAAATCCAGGGCGACGATGATAGGAGTCTGGCAGGCGGACATGGATGGGCTCTCAGGCTGGTCGAAAACGGCGCGCATTGTAGCGGAACCGGCGGCGGCGCGGCACCCGATGATCGGTAAATCGTCGCGCCGACCGTGATCAGCTTAGCCGGCGCGGCCAATGTGTCGACTCCGATACACAGCCGACACGCCCGCAACACGCACCGGGGTTAGCCTCGCCGGCGCAACACGTCCTTACAACAGCACTTCCCGCCTCCCGGCTGGACGCCTATGCTGAAACCACCTCTGGTAGTGAACAGCCCCATGCCCAACGCCCCGACAACCGTGACGGATGAAAGCAAAGACGACAAGCGCTGGAGCATCCGCGCTTTGATCGTCGACGACGACGTGCCGATCCGCGAGCTGATGATCGATTACCTCGCCCGTTTCAACATTCACGCCAGCGGCGTCACCGACGGCGCGGCGATGCGCCAGGCGCTGCAGGGCGAACATTTCGACGTCATCGTCCTCGACCTGATGCTACCCGGCGAAGACGGTCTGTCGCTGTGCCGCTGGCTGCGCGCCGAATCGGACATCCCGATCCTGATGCTCACCGCCCGCTGCGAACCCACCGACCGCATCATCGGCCTGGAACTGGGCGCCGACGATTACATGGCCAAACCGTTCGAACCACGCGAACTGGTCGCCCGCATCCAGACTATCCTGCGCCGCGTGCGCGACGACCGCACTGACCAGCGCGCGAACCTTCGCTTCGACAACTGGCGCCTCAACAGCGTCCTGCGCCAAGTGGTCGCCGACAACGGCCTGGTAGTGCCGTTGTCCAACGCCGAATTCCGCCTGCTCTGGGTCTTCCTCGAACGCCCACGCCGCGTGCTCAGCCGCGAACAATTGCTCGACGCCGCTCGCGGTCGCTCGATCGAAGCCTTCGACCGCAGCATCGACCTGCTGGTCTCGCGCTTGCGGCAAAAACTCGGCGACGATCCGAAAGCCCCGCAACTGATCAAGACCGTACGCGGCGAGGGTTACCTGTTCGACGCGCGGGACATCGGCTGATGAAGGCGCGCTTCGACACGCTGTTCGGGCGTCTGTTTGGCGTGCTGTTCGTGGCGATTGTCCTGGCGCACTTGCTGGCCTTCGCCTGGTTCAGACTCTACGGCCCTCCTCCGCCCCCACCGCCGCCAGAACTCTCAACGAATATCGACGGCCAACCGCCCATGCACGATCCTGCTTACCCTCCGAGGCAAGCACGGCCCTGGTTCGGTGGCCCGGTGGTACCGCTGACCTTTCAATTCATCACGCTGATGATTGCTGCCTGGTACGGTGCGAAACTGCTCAGCCGGCCAATCCAGCGCCTGAGCGACGCCGCCGAACGCCTGAGCGAAGACCTCGACAGCGCCCCCCTCGACGAATCCGGCCCACGCGAAGCCCGTCAAGCGGCGCACACCTTCAACCTCATGCAACGGCGCATCCGCGAACAGGTCCAGCAACGCGCGCGCATGCTCGGCGCCGTCTCCCACGACCTGCGCACGCCACTGTCACGGCTGAAACTGCGCCTGGAAAACATCAGCGACGACAAGCTTCAAAACCAGATGCGCCAAGATCTGGACGACATGATCAGCATGCTCGACGCCACCCTCACCTATCTGCACGAACAACGCACCAGCGAAGCCTTGCAACTGCTCGACGTGCAAGCGCTGGTCGAATCGCTCTGCGAGAACGCCCAGGACCAGGGCGCCGATGTACAGGTCAGCGGCGGCTGCACGCCCTTGCCGGTGCAACCGATGGCACTGCGTTCGTGCATCAACAACCTGCTGGACAACGCCCTGCGTTACGCCGGACAGGCAAGGATTGAACTGCTGGAACAGCGCGAAGAACTGCTGATTCGGGTAATTGATCACGGGCCGGGCATTGCTGAGGACCAGCGGGAAGCGGTGTTCGAGCCGTTTTACCGACTGGAAGGCTCGCGTAATCGCAACTCCGGCGGCGTAGGACTGGGCATGACCATCGCCCGCGAAGCGGCGCAGCGGTTGGGTGGGCGGTTGGATCTGGAAGAAACGCCGGGTGGCGGGCTGACCGCCGTTGTCCGGTTGCCACGAGGCTGAGGCTCAGCCGACTTGAAGTGTGAGCGAGCCTGCTCGCGAAAGCGTCTGATGATTCAATGCCTTGGTTGAATGTATCGGCCTCTTCGCGAGCAGGCTCGCTCCCACAATGAAACTGAGTGTATTCGGCAGATATTGGTTGGATGTGGAGGCGCTATCGCTGGCAAGCCAGCTCCCACAGGGATCGAGTGGTTTCAGAGAGAGATGGGGTGGCTGCCAGGCCGCCTTCGCGAGCAGGCTCGCTCCCACAATGAAACTGGGTGTATTCGGTAGATATTGGTTGGATGTGAGGGCGCTATCGCTGGCAAGCCAGCTCCCACAGGGATCGAGTGGTTTCAGAGAGAGATGGGTTGGCTGCCAGGCCGCCTTCGCGAGCAGGCTCGCTCCCACAATGAAACTGAGTGTATTCGGTAGATATTGGTTGGATGTGAGGGCGCTATCGCTGGCAAGCCAGCTCCCACAGGGATCGAGTGGTTTCAGAGAGAGATGGGCTGGCTGCCAGGCCGCCTTCGCGAGCAGGCTCGCTCCCACAAAAGCAAAAGCAAAAGCAAAGCAGCGCAGCTGCCCGCGGCGAAGCCGCCCCACTCAACAATGAGCGTTAGCTCGAGTGCTTTTGATCTTGATCCACCGGCGACGTCGGAAGGCTGAGTGGAGGGAGTGATCCGGGGGTGGGAGCGCAGCGACCGTCTGGCGCAGCCAGACACAGCGGAAGGAGGTGCAGCGAAGCAAACCGTAGCCGCTGCGCCCGGATCGATCCCGCAGCGAAGGAACCCGAGCCTGCGAGGGCCGAACGCAGGAGCTAGCGTTTTTTGCTTACTTTTTTGGCGCTTGTAAAAAGTAAGTCGCCGTCAGGCGAAACCGCCAGCCGCCGCAGCGAAACATTCGGATATTCACACCAAACAAACCCAAGCATGGTCGGCCCAAAGGCCGCCAAGCCCCCCTAGACCCGAGCCTGACTCTTACTCCAATCCGTCAACAAACTATAAGCCACCGCCAACAACGTAGGCCCAATAAACAACCCAATAAAGCCAAAGGCAATCAACCCGCCAAACACCCCGAGCAACACAATCACCAACGGCAAATTCCCGCCACGACTTATCAGGTAAGGCTTGAGCACGTTATCTACGCCACTGATGATGAACGTCCCCCAGATCCCGAGAAAAACCGCCATTCCGTATTCGCCCTTCCACGCCAGCCAGGCCGTGGCCGGCACCCACACCAGCGGCGGCCCCATCGGAATCAGACTGAGCAGAAAGGTGACGATCCCCAGCACCAGCGCCCCCGGCACCCCGGCGATCAGGAACCCGATCAACGCCAGCACTGCCTGGGCTGCCGCCGTACCAATCACACCGTTGACCACCCGCTGCACAGTACCCGCCACCAGCTCGATGTAATAACCGGCACGATCACCAATCAGGCGCTGCAGCAGACTGTGCACAAACGCCGCCAGTCGCGGCCCGTCACGGTAGAAAAAGAACACGAACACCAGACTCAGCGTCAGCTCGAGAATCCCGCCGCCGATCTGCGCACTGCGCGCCAGCAGCCAGTTGCCGACCTGGCCCAGATACGGCTTGATCGAGACCATCAGCGCAGCGCCCTGCTGATCGATGCTGTCCCACATCGCCACCAGCCGCTCACCGACCAGAGGCACGCTGCCAAGCCAGGTCGGCGCTTCCGGCAAACCGTCGACCTGCACGTCCTTGATGAATGCCGTGGCATCGCGCACATGATCGGCAAGATTGAAACCCAGCCACACCAGCGGCGCCGCCACCAGCAACATCCAGCCCAGCGTCAGGATCAACGCAGCCAGCGATTCGCGGCCATTGAGCGCGCGGGTCAACAGACGCATCAGCGGCCAACTGGCGAACGCCAGCACCGCGCCCCAGAACAGCGCCGACCAGAACGGCGCCATCACCCACAGGCTGGCACCAAACAACACCAGCAGCAGAATCTGCACCAGCAGGCGATCGTTATTGAGCATGGAAAATCCCGGCAAAGTCAGTCAGCGAAAGAGTAGGCGAACACTGCGTGCGTGCTCGCCCGGTACAGCTTATCGCAACAGGTCGATGCGCAGGCCAGAGCCGTCGAGATTGCCGGTTTCCATCCGCGCCGCGCGCACACCCTGAGTGATCAGCGCCTGGCGCCACGCTTCGGCCTTGGGCCCGGAAACCGTGACCCGCAAGGTCGTGTCGAGATTCAGGCCACGGGAAATCAGGCGCAGCCAGGTGGCATCCGGCTCATCGACCAGTTTCGGGAAATCCAGCTCGCCGGTGCTTTTCAACTGGCGCAGCAGGGTTGCCGAGGTCGGCAGCAGTTCGCCCAACGGCGCAGTCGCCTCGAACTGTTCGACATGCAGATAGGCTTTACGATTGCCGCGAGTGATGCTGTAGAGCGCCACCAGCGTGTTGTCCTTTGGCGCCGCCAGCCTGAGCAACAGATAAGCCTGTTGCTCGTCAGCGCCATACAGCTTGGCGTTGCCGAACACTTCGTTGGCCCACAGGCTGCTTTCGCCGCAATCGCGGGCCTGGCACCAGAACAGCAACTCGGCGTCCTGCTGTTGCAGGGCTTCGCGGGCGGCGGTAAAGGCTTCGGTGGCGGAATGTTCCGGCGGCAACTCGTAAGTCACCGAGGTGGTCTGGCCACGGGCGGTGACCTGACCGTCGAAGCGCAACTGGCCGCTGATCTTGCGGATCGAGCCCAGCGGGTAGATGCGCTCCAGCTCGGCCGCAGGGCGGTAGTCGACGATCTGTGCGTCGGCCAGACGCGGCACGATTTGCAGATCCTGGCTGCCCGGCACATCGGCAGCTAAGCACAAGGGGCTGAAGCAGCACAGCGCGAAAAGACTGAGTGACCGCATAGTCAGGCTCACCGGACGGTCATGGCTGGGCGGGTCGGGGTCGCAGCGGTATAGAAATCCATCGAGTTTGTCTCCCATTTCAACCCGCCCAGCCTCGGCAGTTGCCCGCAGCAAGTCAAGGCATGGCGAAGAAGCGATTGAAACAGTCTGCTACAAGACCTGCGCCAGCCTCGTCATTCAGGTGCAGATGATGCCCGCCCGGCAGCTGTTCGTGGCTGAAGGGTAGACGCTGCAGCAACTCCGGATGCCTGGCCAACATGCCATCCGCCGCGACTACCAGATGCGCCGGGCAACTGACGCGCGAGGAAAACGCCATTGCCTGTTCTTCCGTCAGGCGCAGCGGCGATGGCAGGGTCAGGCGATTGTCGGTACGCCAGGTGTAACCCCCGGGCACCGGCATCAAGCCGCGCTGGGCCAACAGTTCGGCGGCCTCGCGACTGACTGCTACCAGGCCTTTCATCCGCGCCTCAATGGCCCGCTCAAGGCTGCTGTAGACCGGTTTGCGCTTTTCGCGCAGATCGAGTTGCGCCTGCAGGGCCATGCCCATGCGCTCGGCGGCGTTCTCACCTTGGTCTGTCGGAGGGATCACTCCATCGATGAGCGCCAGATGGCTGATGCGCTCGGGCAGCGAACCGGCGAGGACCATCGAGACAATCGCGCCCATCGAATGCCCGAGCAAACCGAAACGCTTCCAGCCCAATTGCTCAGCCACTTGCAAAACATCATGGGCGTAGTCCCAAAGGGCATAACCGGCACCGCTCGGCCGATGCCCGGAATGGCCGTGGCCAGCCATGTCCAGGGCAACGATGCGCAAGCCGTTGAGCCTGGGCGCCAGCCGCGCGAAGCTGTTGGCGTTGTCGAGCCAGCCGTGCAATGCGATCACCGGCAAGCCGTCCTCGGGGCCGAACAGGTGCGCGGCCAACTCGATGTGCGGCAGATTCAGGCGCACTTCTTCGCAGGTCGCGCTCATGCGCAATCCTTGTTCTGCCGCTGTTCCCAGCGCATGAACAGGCTCTTGAGCAGTCGCGCCGTATCTTGCGGGCGCTCCAGCGGAAACATGTGCCCGCCGGGCATGCTCAGTGCCTCACCTTGCGGCAGTCGCGAGACGAAACGCGTGTGATGACGCATCACCACGCGGCTCTTGTGCCCGCGCACCATGGCCAGCGGCACCTGCAACTGGCGGGTGCGCCCCGGACTGGTGTGCGGCACGCCGCGATAGATGCTGATTTCCGTGGCTGGGTCAAAACGCAGACGCAGCTTGTCGTCGACCTGATGCAAACCGTGTTGCAGGTAGGCATCGAAGCATTCCGGATCGAAGCCGCGAAACAGGGTTTTGCCGGAGAAATAACTGCGGGCGCTGTCGAGATCGGCGAATTCTTCACGGCGCCCGAGGGTGCGCCCGGCGGGAGTCAGCCGGTCGATGAAACCAAAGCGCTTGGCCGCGCGAATCACCCACTGATCGGTGCGGGTCAAGACTGGCGAGTCGAGCATCACCACGCCGCGATACAACTCTGGACAACGCAACGCCGCGTGCAAATGCAGCAGACCACCAAAGGAATGGCCGACGCCCCACACCGGCTGTTCCTGCTGCTCGAGGTGATGGATCAGTTCATCGACGAGGTTGTACCAATTGTCGTCTGCCGGAAAACGCGGGTCATGGGCGTGCTGCTCCAGATGCGCGACCCGGTACTCCGGCGCCAGCGCCGCGAACAACTTGCCGTAGGTCCCCGAAGGGAAGCCATTGGCGTGGGCGAAAAAGATCGGTTGCGACATGCGGGCAAATCCATGAGCGGGAAACGTGCGTTGATTGTCCGCAAGACCCGGCGCCGCAGCAATGACCATAACTGCCAGAAATGGTGGTGGAGACGCTTCGCAAGCAAAAGACCACAACACCGAAGGCTGCGATCTTTTGATCTTCAACCTGTCAACGCAGCGGCGGCTGCTCTCCCAGCGGCACCACCGCCATGGTCAGGCGCGATACGCAACTGGCCTTGCCTTCGTCGCTGGTCAGGCGGATGTCCCATACGTGCGTGGTGCGGCCGATATGGATCGGCGTGGCCACCGCGGTCACCCGCCCGCTACGCAAACCGCGCAGGTGATTGGCGTTGATCTCCAGGCCGACGCAATAGAACTTGCTGGCATCGATGCACAGATAACTGGCCATCGAGCCCACGGTTTCCGCCAGCACCACCGACGCGCCGCCATGCAGCAGGCCGTAAGGCTGGTGGGTGCGGTGGTCGATGACCATGCTCGCCGTCAGCGACTGTTCATCGAAGGCTTCGAAGCGAATATCCAGCACTTCGCCGATGGTGTTCTTCTGGATCGCGTTCAACTGTTCGGTGTCGGGAGTAGTACGCCACAAGCTCATCGCAGACTTCCTTTGTTGTTGTAATCGATGCCTAATCCTGCCACAGCACCGCCTCGCTGCGCGCGCTCCATTCTTCGAAGCGCGGCCCGTAGCGATCCTCGATGACGTTGCGTTTGATTTTCAGGGTCGGTGTGAGGAAGCCGTTGTCCACCGCCCAACTGTCCTTGACTACGACCAGCCGGTGCAGGCGTTCGTGCTTGTCGAGGGCGGCGTTGACCTCCCCCAGCAGCTTTTCCAGGCTCGCGTGCAGGCTGGCACGAGGCTCTTGCTGATTGACCGTCGACAGCACGCACAAGCCCAGCGGCGCCCTTAGGCCATCGCCGACCACGCACACTTGCTCGATGCGCGAATGCACGGCCAGACGGTTTTCGATCGGCGCCGGCGCGACGTATTTGCCCTTGCTGGTCTTGAAGATTTCCTTGAGTCGCCCGGTCAGGCGCAGGCGCCCTTCACTGTCCTGCTCGCCCTTGTCGCCCGTGCGCAGAAAGCCGTCTGCGGTAAGCGTCTCGGCGGTTTTCTGCGGTTCCTTGAAATAGCCGAGCATGTTGGCCTGGCTGCGCACCTGCACTTCGCCGGACTCATCGATGCGCACCTCGACTTCCGGGCATGGCTGGCCGATCCAGCCCTGCTTGTACTGCCCCGGCAAGCAGATATGCGAATAACCGCAGCCCTCGGTCATGCCATAGACCTCCAGCACATCGAGGCCGAGTTTCTGATACCAGGCGAGCAAGGTCTGCGGTACCGGCGCGGCGCCGGACAATGCCACGCGCAAGGCGTCCAGCCCAAGCCCGGCGAGCACTTTGCGCCCGACCCGTTTACCGATGAAGGGCAGCCCGAGGAGAAAATCCAGACGCTTTGCCGGAATCTTGCCATACACGCCCATCTGGAATTTGGTCCAGATACGCGGCACGCCAAACATCGCCGTCGGCCGCGCGCGCTGCAGATCGGTGATGAACGTCTCGAGGCTTTCGGCAAAGAACACTGTCTGCCCGGTATAGATCGACGCCAATTCGACAAACATGCGTTCCGCAACGTGGCACAGCGGCAGATACGACAGCAGCCGATCGTTCTCGTTGAGCCCGAACAGCTGCGTGCCGCGACTGGTGGCGAAACCGAGATTGGCGAAACTGTGCATCACGCCTTTGGGCAGACCGGTGGTACCAGAGGTATAGATGATCGTCGCCAGTTGCTCGGCGGCGGGGCGTGGATCGTCCTGGATTGGCGAACAGCTTTGCAGGTCCGCCCAGCTGTAATCGAACTCCCCCGGCGGATGTAGCGGCAGGCTGATGGTCGGCAAACCCGTCGGCACGCCTTGCGCCATGCCTGCCCAGTCATCGAGCTTGCCGATGAACGCCAGTGCGCTTTCCGAGTGAGTCAGCACCTGCGCCACGGACTCGGCGGTGAGATTGGGGTACAGCGGCACGGACACATGCCCGGCCATCCAAATCGCCAGATCGGCGATGATCCAGTGCGCGCAGTTTTTCGAGATCAAGGCGATGTGGCTGCCGGGCGGCAACTCGCGCGCGCGCAACCAGTGTGCAGCGCAGCGGGCCTGATGGCCGACATCGGCCCACGTCAGCGTCTCGACCTGACCACCGCCGATGGGCTGCACCAGAAAGCGCTGGCGCGGGTGCCGGGCTTCCCGTTCGTAGAACACGTCCAGCGGCAAACGGAAGGCGGCAGACATGCGACTCGCTCCTGTTTTTTGGTCTGGAGCAAGCGTAGTCAACCAAGCAAGTGCTTGGTTGGAATTTTCAATCAAATAATTTCTTGGGGTGACAGAAACAATGTGGGAGCGAGCCTGCTCGCGAATGCAGTGTGTCGGCCCCAAAAAGGGTAATGACACGCCGCCTTCGCGAGCAGGCTCGCTCCCACAGGGATATGGCGTTAAGGGTGCTTGAGGCTATTGAGCTTCATCGAGCCAATCAGCAGTTCACTGTGCTCAAGCTCCGCCAGCCCCGCCGTACTGACCCGCTCCGGCGGATGCCCGGCGCCGTGCTGCAAATAGCTGAGCAGGTTGCCCACCAACGGGTTGTGGCTGACCAGCAACACATTGCTCACAGATACCAGTTGCTCGGCAACCTTGTCCGGATCGCTCTCCGGCGTCAGCCATTCGACCGTGCGAATCTCCGGCTCGAACCCCAGCGCCTCGCGGACAATCTGCGCGGTTTGCTGAGCGCGTACATAAGGGCTGGCATAAATCGCCGTCAGCGGCTGCCCGATCAGATGCGCCGCGCTGCTGAGGACTTCCTTACGGCCGTGCTCGGTCAGCTCGCGCTCGGAATCGATTTTCGAGCCGTGAGGCACCGCCTCACCGTGACGCAATACCCAGAGTTTCATAGTTTGGGCTCCTCATCGCGCACCGGGTGCGCGGCCGGGGCGACAGTGTGCGGCGCTTCCCCTTCCGGGGTGCGCGGCGCCGGCCAGTCGGCAAACGGCCAGGGCTTCTGGTCACTGTGAAACGTGCCGAAGCGGCCGATCTGCGCGAGGAACTGGCTGAGGCTGTCGCCAAAATTCATCAGGCTGGCGCTCGGTGCGCCGTAGATCAGGCGGTAGATCAGTTGCACCAGGACCACCGCGCCGAGGATGAATTGCGCGACTTGCCAGACCAGCAGATAAACGATCATCCACAACACCCGCAGGAGGATGGATTCGTACTGGGTTTCGCTTTTCGGATCGTTCATGGCTTGCTTCCTGTCCGTGTAACAGCTGAATCAGTTGAAACCGCTGGTGGAAATAAAGTCGACGTCGGTTTTCGGCTCGGCACGCATCAATAGACCGATCACCTGCTCCAGCGTGCGTCCTTCGAACAGGATCGCGTGCAGCCCGGCGACCAGCGGCATGTACACGCCGACTTCCTGGGACTTGGCCTTGAGCACCTTGAGGGTGTTGACCCCTTCAGCGACCTCACCGAGACGCGACACCGCTTCGTCGAGGCTCAAGCCCTGACCGAGGGCGAAACCGACCTGATAGTTGCGGCTTTTCGGTGAAGAGCAGGTGACGATCAGATCGCCGACCCCGGCCAGACCGAGGAAGGTCATCGGGTTGGCGCCTTGATTCACCGCAAATCGGGTCATCTCGGCCAAGGCGCGGGTGATCAGCATGCTCTTGGTGTTCTCGCCCATGTCCAGCGCCACCGCCATGCCGGCGATGATTGCGTAGACGTTTTTCAACGCACCGCCCAGCTCGACACCGAAACGGTCGGCGCTGGCGTAAACGCGGAAGGTGCGCCCGTGCAGCGCGGCTTGCACCGCTTTGCACAGTTCTTCGTCTTCGCTGGCGACCACCGTGGCGGTCAATGCGTGCTCGGCGATTTCCCGCGCCAGGTTCGGCCCGGACAACACGCCGATGCGTGCCTGCGGGGCGATCTCTTCGAGGATCTGGCTCATCAGCTTGAAGGTCTGCGCTTCGATGCCTTTGGTCAGACTGACCAGCATCTTGCCGCTCAAACGCTCGGCGTGGGCGGCGAGTACCGTGCGCAAGGCGCTGGACGGCAGCGCGACAAAGCACAGATCGCAGGCGTCGAGGGTGGCTTGCAGGTCGGTGACGGCGGTCACGCCCGGCAGAATCCTGATGCCTTTGAGGTAACGCGGGTTTTCGCGATTGACCCGGATGGCCTCGGCCTGCTCGGGGTCACGCATCCACTGAAGGACTTGATGGCCGTTCTCGGCCAGCAGATTGGCCACGGCGGTACCAAAACTTCCGCCTCCCAGGACCGCAATCGGGCGCTGTTCAGTCATATGCAATCCGTTAATCCATACCAGTGGCGATGCCGGGCATTATACGGGGCGCCCCGGTGGCGGCCAGCCCCAGCAACAATTACCGACATTTGTAGGAAGAAGACCAATAAAACCTAGGAAAATGCCTGTAACGTCACTGGAAAAGTCGCTGCCCTCGGTTAACATGCGCGCCAATTCCTTCTCTGCAGGCTGTGTCGTGTTTTCTGGCCCTCCTCCTCCGCGCTCGCCCCTGCTACTGGCGCTGCTGTTCAGCCCGCTGGTACTGGCGGACGACCTGTTCGTCGACAGCCAGACGCTGCCGCCGGTGCTGACGGCCACGCGGCTGAAGCAGACGCCGGCGGAAGTGCCCGGGAGCATGACCGTGCTCGACAACGAATTGATCAACGCCAGCGGTGCCCGCGATATCAGCGAACTGCTGCGGCTGGTGCCCGGAATGATGGTCGGCAGCATCAATGGCAATCAGCCGGCGGTGAATTACCACGGCACGAATGCCAGCGAAGCGCGGCGCATGCAGGTGTTGATCGATGGCCGCTCGGTGTATCGCGCCGGCCTGGCGACGGTGGACTGGAGCGATATTCCGGTAGCGATGGAAGACATTGACCGGATCGAGGTGTTTCGCGGCCCGAACACGGTCAGCTACGGCGCCAACGCGCTGATGGCGGTGATCAACATCATCACCCGACACCCGGCCGACAGCCACGGCACGCGCCTGAAAATCACCCGCGGTCAGCGTGGCATCAACGACTTTTATGCCAGCCAGGGCACCGGGTGGGATGGCGGTGATCTGCGCCTGTCGCTGTCCGGCCAGGAAGACGACGGTTTCGACAGCGACCGCAACGGCGCCGATTATCGCGACAGTCGACGCTTGAATCGTCTGAGCCTGGCGGTCAGCCACGACCTCAATGAAGGGCAAAGCCTCGACTGGCAGCTCAACGCCAAGGACGGCAGCAATCAGCGACCTTATACCTACCGCCCGGTGTTCTCGGGGATTACCGACGCCGGGAACAATTCCGACGTGGTGGCCAAGGATTACGCCGGTTCGGTGCGCTGGAACCTCGATATCAACCCCGAACACAGCCTTTATGTACAAGGTTCGGCGCAGCACTGGGATCGCCAGCAAGTCTGGCGCGCTTGCGATGCTGAAGTGTCGTTCAGCCCCGAGCTGGCGCAGCTGTGGCAGCTCAACCCGAATTACACCGAGCGGCTGGCGCGCAACATCAACCAGTTCACCGGCCCCGGCGCGGCACCCGGCACGCCGCAGGAAATGGCGCTGGCCAATCAAGTGCTTGAGCAATGGCGCAACGGCGCCAGCCAGACCCTATGCGGCGACATCGACCAGAGCGCCCGCGAATCGCGCTACGACCTCGAACTGCAGGACACCCTCAGTCTGTCCGACAGCCTGCGTCTGGTCAGCGGCCTCAACTACCGCTACGACCGCGCCGACTCCGAGACCTATTTCAACGGCACCCTCGACGACACCACCTGGCGCGCCTTCGGTCAACTGGAATGGCGCGCCACCGAGCACTGGCTGCTGCAGGGCGGTGCGATGTTCGAAGACACGCAACTGATCGGCAGTTCGCTGACGCCGCGCTTCGCGGTCAACTACCTGATCAACCCGCGTCACGGTCTGCGTGCGGTGTACTCGGAGGCGATCCGTTCGCCGGACATGTTCGAGAACAACGTCAACTGGAGCTATCAGGTCAGCAACCTGCGGCCCTCGGCGTACGGCCAGTCGTCGGCGCGTTATTTCGTCAAGACCCGTGGCCCCGGCGATCTCGATCAGGAGCACATGCGCTCGCGTGAATTGGGCTACAACGGTTATTTCGCCGAACTCGGTCTGGCGGTGGACGTGAAGCTGTTCTACGACGAAATCACCGGCATGATCAGCGAGCCGCTGCGCAATAACCAATACATCGCCAGCAACGCCAACAGCTCGCGCTTTCGCGGCACCGAAACGCAACTCGACTGGCGCCTCGGCAGCGCCGACCGCTTGCGTTTGACCTACGCCTTCGTCGACGCCGAGGCGAGCAATCCGCTGGACCAGCAGTACACCTCACGCCACAGCGGTTCCGCCGGTTGGCTGCGCAACTGGGGGCATGGCTGGAACAGCGCCCTCGTCTATTACGGCGACAACGCGCTCAACGGCTATCGCTTCGAACGCGTCGACACGCGCATCGCCAAACGTATCGCCATTGGCAAAGCTCAGCTGCAATTGGCCGGGGTGCTGCAACAGCGTCTCGACCATCAGCCGAACACCTTCGTCGACAACAATTACGACGAACGCCGAGTGATGTATTTCAGCGCCGAGCTGGAGTTTTAGGATGCGCAACGGCCCGTCACGGAAGACGCCAACCCTTGGCCACTGGCTGGCCGGGCTCTGCCTGTTCTTGACCGCGTGGCTGCACGGTGTCGCGGTGCAGGCGGCGGATATTCTGTTGACCGGCGCCGAGGAAAGCCCCGGCGTGCAAGCTTTTGTTCAGGCACTGAGTGAACTGCGCCCGACCGACAACGTGCGGTTTCAGCCGCTGGCCAGTTTGCCGGCTCCGGGCAAACTGCCGGCCAGCCTGCGCTTGATCCTGCTCGACCTGCCCAGCCTCGACTGGCGCCTGCAGGACTCGCAAGGCCCGTCGACGCTGGTGTTGCGCATCAGTCGCTTGCAGGCACGCCAGCGTTTCGCTGACTCGCACCCGGCGCGCCTGAGCCTGTTGTGGAGCGATCCGCCGCTAAGCCGACAATTGCAACTGATCCGACGGATTCTGCCGCAGGCCCGACGCGTCGGCGTGTTGTTCGATGAGCATGGCGAGTTCCTTCTCGACGAATTGCGTGCGGCTGCGCGGCCGTTGAATCTGGACATCGTCAGCCAGCGCTGGGACAACACCCACGACAGCCGTCCGCTGCAAGCGGTGCTGAAAAACAGCGACGTATTGCTCGGCCTCGACGATCCCGACCTGTACAACTCGCAAACGGCGAAAAACCTTTTGCTCAGCAGCTACTCGCGGCAGGTTGCGCTGATCGGCCCCAACATTGCCTTCGTTCGCGCGGGCAGCCTCGCCAGCACCTACAGCGACCAGAGTGACTGGCTGGCGATTCTCGATCATTTGCTCGACCAGCCGACCAGTGCCTGGCCACGAACGCTTTATCCCGCTCGTTTCAAAGTCTCAAGTAATGCGCAGGTGGCTCGTTCCTTAGGCATCGAACCGCTGAATGAAGCATCTGTCGCCAGTGCCTTGGCCGAAGGAGAGCGCCGCCCATGAGTTTTCGTCGCCGTTGGGACATCAACACCCGCACGCAGCTGATCAGCCTCGGGCCGGCGCTGTTGCTGACGTTGCTGTTGATCAGCTTTTTCACCTTCGTGCGCATTCAGGATTTGCGCCAGGAGCTGAACCACACCGGCCAGTTGATCGCCAACCAACTGGCCCCGGCCACGGAATACGGGGTGATCTCCGGCAACAACGAAGTGCTGGAAAGCCTGCTAAAGGCGACACTGGCCACACCCAATGTGCGCTTTCTCGAAGTGCAGGACAGCGCCAACCGGATTGTGGTGTACGTCGAACAACCGGCCGACAGCCACAGCCGCCCGCATCAGGTCGAAGTATTCCAGGCGCCGGTGCGTTTGCAGCGGATCGCCTTGCACAATGATTTTTTCCAGGACGGCAAGGTCAGCAACAGCGCCGCCGGCGAGGATTATCTCGGGCGAGTGATCGTCGGCCTGTCCAACGATGCTTTCAGTCAGCGCCAGCAGGAGATCCTGTTCAAGGCCGGGATTCTCGCGCTGTTCGCCCTGCTCTTCACTTTTGTCGTGGCGCGGCGCCTGGCCGGCAGCCTGTCGCAACCGATCCGTGACATTGGCAACGCTGTCAAAGCGATCCAGGAAGGCGACTACAAAACCCCGCTGCCGATTGTCGATGACACAGAGCTGGGTGCGCTGTCGCAGCACATCAACAACCTCGCCCAAGCGCTGGAGCAGGCCAGTCGCGAACAGCAGCAGGCGATGGCGCAATTGATCCAGACCCGCGAAGAGGCGGAAAAGGCCAACAACGCCAAGTCGGATTTTCTGGCGATGATGAGCCATGAACTGCGCACGCCCATGAACGGCGTACTGGGCATGCTGCAACTGCTCGAAACCACCGAGATGACCGACGAGCAGGCGGAATACGCGGCGCTCGCGTCGGAGTCGACCGAGCATTTGCTCAAGGTCATCAACGACATTCTCGACTTCTCGCGAATCGAGCGTTCGGAGCTGGAGCTTGAGCACATTCCGTTCAACCTCGCCGAGTTGATCGGCGCCTGCGCGCAGTCGTTCCAGCACAGCGCGGTGCAGCGAGGCCTGGCGCTGAATCTGCGCATTCCCGACGACATGCGTGGCTTGCAGGTGCAGGGCGATCCGACGCGGATCCGGCAGATTCTGGTCAACCTGGTCGGCAATGCCTTGAAGTTCACCGAGCAGGGCCGGGTCAGCATCGAAGCGCAATGGCAATCGCTGGATCACGAACTGCTGTGGTTCACCTGCTCGGTGCGCGACAGCGGCATCGGCATTTCTTCTGAGAGTCTGGAGCTGATGTTCAATGCCTTCCAGCAGGCCGACAGTTCGATTTCCCGTCGTTACGGCGGCACCGGTCTCGGTCTGCCGATCGCGCGGACCCTGGCCGAACGCATGGGCGGTACCTTGCGCGCGCAGAGCGAAGAAGGTCGTGGCTCGGTTTTCACCCTGGAAATCCCGTTGGCGCTCTATAAGCAGGCAATGCCCGCACTGGCCGCGCCACGTGCGTTGAACGGCAGCGGTCAGGGCGAAGGACGCCATGTGTTGCTGGTCGAAGACAATCCGGTCAACCAGACCGTGATCGAAGCGATGCTGCGCAGCCTCGGCTTTGCCGTCAGCGTGGCGACCGATGGCGCGCAAGCAGTGCGCAGTGCCGAGGGCGGCGAATTCGAAGTGATTCTGATGGACTGCCGGCTGCCGATCATCGACGGCTACGAGGCCACGCGGCAGATCCGCGACCTGCCCGGACGCCGCGATGTGCCGATCATTGCACTGACCGCGAATGCCCTGCAGGGCGACCGCGAAACCTGTCTCGCGGCGGGGATGAACGATTACCTGGCCAAGCCGTTCAAACGCAATGACCTGCAGCAGATTTTGCAGCGCTGGGTGTCGTAGTGTGGGCCTTTCGACCATCTGCGACTGGCGTGAAAAGCGAAAGTGCGGCAGTCTTAGGCACCCGAACGAGCCCCAAAAGGGGCTTGATTAAAAATTTCAGTGCACAAGTGTACATTCATGTCCTTGGTGCTGTGACTTTCACCACAACGCAATAGTCTATGAGTAGGCTGCCGGTTCGAGGCATGAACGCCTTGAACGGTCGGGAAGATCTGCCCCACCTGCCGCATGGGATTATTGAGGAGCTCGCATGACCAAACAAAACGCCTTTACTCGGGAAGACCTGCTGCGCTGCAGTCGCGGTGAGCTGTTCGGCCCAGGTAACGCGCAACTGCCCGCCCCGAACATGCTGATGGTGGATCGCATCACCCATATCAGCGAAGAAGGCGGCAAGTACGGCAAAGGTGAATTGGTCGCCGAGCTGGATATCAACCCTGATCTGTGGTTCTTCGCCTGCCATTTCGAAGGCGATCCGGTGATGCCGGGCTGCCTGGGTCTGGACGCCATGTGGCAACTGGTCGGTTTCTTCCTGGGCTGGCAAGGCCTGCCGGGCCGCGGCCGTGCGCTGGGTTCGGGCGAAGTGAAATTCTTCGGCCAGGTGCTGCCGACCGCCAAGAAAGTCACTTACAACATTCATATCAAACGCGTCCTCAAGGGCAAGCTGAACATGGCCATCGCCGATGGTTCGGTCAGTGTCGACGGACGCGAAATCTACACCGCCGAAGGCCTGCGCGTCGGCGTGTTCACCTCCACTGACAACTTCTAAGGGTTATTCGCATGCGCCGCGTCGTTATCACTGGTCTGGGCATCGTTTCGTGCCTGGGCAATGACAAAGAGACCGTCTCCGCTAACCTGCGTGCAAGCCGCCCTGGCATCCGGTTCAACCCGGAATATGCTGAAATGGGTCTGCGTAGCCAGGTTTCCGGCTCCATCGACCTCAACCTTGAAGAGCTGATCGATCGCAAGATCTATCGCTTCGTCGGCCATGCAGCGGCTTACGCCTACCTGGCCATGAAAGACGCGATCACTGACTCCGGCCTGACCGAAGAGCAGGTGTCCAACCCGCGCACCGGTCTGATCGCCGGCTCCGGCGGCGCTTCCACGCTGAACCAGATGGAAGCGCTGGACATCCTCCGCGAGAAAGGCGTGAAGCGCGTTGGCCCGTACCGTGTCACGCGGACCATGAGCAGCACCGTTTCCGCTTGCCTGGCCACGCCGTTCAAGATCAAGGGCCTGAACTACTCCATCGCTTCTGCCTGCGCCACCAGTGCTCACTGCATCGGTACCGCCATGGAACAGATCCAGATGGGCAAGCAGGACATCGTCTTCGCCGGTGGCGGTGAGGAAGAGCACTGGAGCCAGTCGTTCCTGTTCGACGCGATGGGCGCTCTGTCCAGCAAGCGCAACGACACCCCGGAACAAGCTTCCCGCGCCTACGACAAGGATCGCGATGGTTTCGTCATCGCTGGCGGCGGCGGCATGGTTGTCGTCGAAGAGCTGGAACACGCTCTGGCCCGTGGCGCGAAGATCTACGCCGAGATCGTTGGCTACGGCGCAACGTCCGACGGCTACGACATGGTTGCCCCGAGCGGCGAAGGCGCGATCCGCTGCATGCAGCAGGCGCTGTCCACCGTCGACACCCCGATCGATTACCTGAACACCCACGGCACTTCGACTCCGGTCGGCGACGTCGCGGAAATGAAAGGTGTGCGTGAAGTGTTCGGCGACAAGGCTCCGGCAATCAGCTCGACCAAGAGCTTGTCCGGTCACTCCTTGGGCGCTGCCGGCGTGCACGAAGCGATCTACTGCATGCTGATGATGGAAGGCAACTTCATCGCCGGCTCCGCCAACATCGACGAGCTCGACCCGGAAGTGGCCGATCTGCCGGTGCTGACCAAGACCCGCGAAAACGCCACCATCAACACCGTGATGAGCAACAGCTTCGGCTTCGGCGGCACCAACGCCACGCTGGTGCTGAAGCGCTGGGAAGGCAAGTAATTCCCCGCTGCTGAGCCACACATGAAAACGCCCCGACTGGTTCGGGGCGTTTTTTTTCGTCTGCAGAAAATAGCAGGTACACCGCAAAACCTGTGGGAGCGAGCCTGCTCGCGAATGCGATATTGATCGTTCCCACGCTCTGCGTGGGAATGCAGCCCGTGACGCTCCGCGTCACTGGACGCGGAGCGTCCCCAGAGGCATTCCCACGCGGAGCGTGGGAACGATCAAAGACAGGGATCCAGAGCGTTCTGGAGATGAAACTTCTGTCATGAAACTTACTACCCTGCGACCGAATGTCGCGGTTTACGTGGCCTGCAGCACTGTTGCGAAATGCGCAACGACACCTTGCGCCAATTGGCGGTTTACTTAGCTGGCTAACAAAACCTATAACAGAGTCCTGCACATGCCTTGGTGCAGTAACTTGAGATCTGGAGCTAGCAGATGACTGTAAAAGTAACTGAACGCGACGATTCACACATGTCCCACGAAGGCCTGGCCGCCGGCATCCGTATCTGGGATGTGCATCAACAAGATTTGCTGGTCGGCATGTTCCACAACGAGATCGATGCCCACAACTACAAGGCCGAACTGGAAGTGCAGGAACAGCAACGAGAACTGAAGTCCGCCTGAGGCAACCACAGCATTGAAAACGACAAACCCCGCCATGAGCGGGGTTCGTCGTTGTTACAGCCGTGGATTTACCACATCAGATCGTCAGGGATCTGGTACGCCGCGTACGGATCGTCCTCAGCGTTGACCTCTTCGGTCTGCACGTTGAGCTGGACGATGCGCTGCGGGTCGCGCTCCTGGATCTTCAGCGCCGCTTCACGGGGAATCACTTCATAGCCGCCGTTGTGGTGCACGATCGCCAGCGAACCGCTGCTGAGCTTGTTGCGCATCAGCGTGTTGACCGAGATGCGCTTGACCTTCTTGTCGTCGACAAAGTTGTAGTAGTCCTCGGTGGTCAGCTTGGGCAGACGCGAGACTTCAATCAACTGCTTGACCTGCGCGGCGCGGGCCTTGGCCTCGGCCTTCTCCTGCTGCTGACGATTCAGCTCCTGGTCGCGCTTGACCTTCTCGGCCATGGCTTCCTGGGCAGCGCGCTGCTGCGAATCGTCCAGCTCGGCCTGGCCTTTGTGGGCCAGGCGCTGTTGCTTCTGCTTGTCTTTGCTGACCTGTTTGGCCTGCTTTTGGTTGACCAGGCCTGCTTTGAGCAACTGGTCGCGAAGGGAAAGGCTCATCAATGCTTACTCACTTGGGCAACGGCTCAGCCGCAGCTGGGCTCATTCTTTTCCTGGCGTTTGGCTTCACCCCAAAGGGCGTCCAACTCTTCGAGGGTGCAATCTTCCATGGGACGGTGGGTGTCGCGCAATGCCTGTTCGATAAAACGGAAACGTCTTTCAAACTTGCCATTGGCGCCGCGCAAGGCGGTTTCCGGATCGACCTTCAGATGCCGGGCCAGATTGACCACGGAAAACAGCAGGTCGCCGATCTCGTCGGCCACGGCTACCGGGTCATTTTCCGACATCGCCTCGAGCACTTCATCGAGCTCTTCGCGCACCTTGTCGAGCACTGGCAAAGCGTCCGGCCAGTCGAAACCGACCTGCCCGGCGCGCTTCTGCAACTTGGCTGAGCGCGACAGTGCCGGCAACGTGGCCGGCACGTCGTCGAGCAAGGACAACTGCTCGGGCGCCGAGGCTTTCTCGGCGCGCTCTTCGGCCTTGATTTCTTCCCAGCGCTGCTTGACCTGCTCTTCGCTCAAGCGCGGCACGTCGAGCGGCGCGTAGAGATCGCCAGTGGGGAATACGTGGGGATGACGGCGGATCAGTTTGCGCGTGATGCTGTCGATCACCCCGGCGAATTCGAACCGCCCTTCTTCCTTGGCCAACTGGCTGTAATACACCACCTGAAACAGCAGATCGCCTAACTCGCCCTGCAAATGGTCGAGATCGCCACGCTCGATGGCATCCGCCACTTCATAGGCTTCTTCGAGAGTGTGCGGGACGATGGTCGCATAGGTTTGCTTGATGTCCCAAGGACAGCCGAACTGCGGATCACGCAGACGGGACATCAGGTGGAGCAGGTCTTCGAGTGAATACATCATCTATCTGTCTCACCAAAAAATCCTGTGGGAGCTGGCTTGCCAGCGATTGCATCACCTCGACTCTCCTGAGAGACCGAGTTGTCTGCATCGCTGGCAAGCCAGCTCCCACATGGGATCAGAGTCATCTTCACGGGGTACGGTTACGCCGCGTTTCGATGATGTTCGGCAATTGCGAAATCCGCCCCAGCAGCCGCCCGAGCGCATCCAGACCGGGGATCTCGATGGTCAGCGACATCAGCGCAGTGTTGTCTTCCTTGTTCGAGCGGGTGTTGACCGCCAGCACGTTGATGCGCTCGTTGAGCAGCACCTGCGAGACGTCACGCAGCAGCCCGGAACGATCGTAGGCGCGGATGATGATGTCCACCGGATAGGTGAGCACCGGCACCGGCCCCCAGCTGACCTGAATGATCCGCTCCGGCTCGCGCCCGCCGAGTTGCAGTACCGAGGCGCAGTCCTGACGGTGAATGCTCACGCCACGGCCCTGGGTGATGTAACCGACGATCGCATCGCCCGGCAGCGGCTGGCAGCAGCCGGCCATCTGCGTCATCAGGTTGCCGACGCCCTGGATCTGAATATCGCCGCGCTTGCCCGGTTTGTAACCGGTGGCCTTGCGCGGGATCAGTTCCAGTTGCTCGTTGCCGCGCTCCGGTTCGACCAGTTGCTGCGCAAGGTTGACCAGATGCGCCTGACGCAGGTCGCCGGCGCCGAGGGCAGCGAACATGTCTTCGGCGGTTTTCATGTTGGCCTTTTCGGCCAGCTTGTCGAAATCCACCGCGGGCAGCCCGAGGCGAGTGAGTTCGCGCTCGATCAGGGTTTTACCGGCCGCAACGTTCTGATCACGAGCCTGCAACTTGAACCAGTGAACGATCTTCGCCCGCGCTCGCGAGGTGGTCACGTAACCGAGGTTCGGGTTCAGCCAGTCGCGGCTCGGCGTGCCGTGCTTGCTGGTGATGATCTCGACCTGCTCGCCGGTCTGCAGGCTGTAGTTCAGCGGCACGATACGGCCGTTGATCTTCGCGCCCCGGCAGTTGTGGCCGATTTCGGTGTGCACGCGATAGGCAAAATCCAGCGGCGTCGCGCCTTTCGGCAAGTCGATGGCGTGACCGTCGGGAGTGAAGATGTAGACCCGGTCGGGCTCGATGTCGACGCGCAGTTGTTCGGCCAGACCGCCGATATCACCGAGCTCTTCGTGCCATTCGAGGACCTGACGCAGCCAGGAAATTTTCTCTTCGTAATGGTTCGAGCCGGATTTGACGTCGGTGCCCTTGTAGCGCCAATGCGCGCAGACGCCGAGTTCGGCTTCTTCGTGCATCGAATGGGTACGGATCTGCACCTCGAGAACCTTGCCTTCCGGGCCGATCACCGCCGTGTGCAGCGAGCGGTAGCCGTTCTCTTTCGGGTTGGCGATGTAGTCGTCGAATTCTTTCGGGATGTGCCGCCACAGGGTGTGGACGATACCGAGCGCGGTGTAGCAGTCGCGCATTTCCGGCACCAATACGCGCACGGCGCGAACGTCGTAGATCTGGCTGAACTCCAGACCCTTGCGCTGCATTTTGCGCCAGATCGAGTAGATGTGTTTGGCCCGGCCGCTGATGTCGGCGTCGACGCCGGTGGCCTGCAGTTCGTCCTTGAGCTGGGTCATCACGTCGCTGATGAAACGCTCGCGATCCAGCCGCCGCTCATGCAGCAACTTGGCGATCTGCTTGTATTGATCGGGTTCGAGATAGCGGAAGGACAAGTCCTCCAGCTCCCATTTGATGTGACCGATGCCGAGGCGATGGGCCAGCGGTGCGTAGATGTCGAAGACTTCGCGAGCAACGCGGTTGCGCTTTTCATCGTCGGCGGTTTTCACGGCACGGATGGCGCAGGTGCGTTCGGCCAGTTTGATCAGCGCAACGCGCACGTCATCGACCATGGCCACAAGCATCTTGCGCAGGTTCTCGACCTGCCCTTGCGTGCCCATGACCATCGACTGCCGTGGGCTTAGGCTGGCGCTGATGGCCGCCATGCGCTGCACGCCGTCGATCAGCTTGGCCACTACCGGACCGAAGCGCTGGCCGACTGCTGCCAGTTCAATCTGGCCCTCACGCACGCCGCGATACAACACGGCGGCGACCAGCGAATCCTGATCGAGCTTGAGGTCGGCGAGGATCTCGGCGATCTCCAGGCCCGTGCTGAAACTGCCGGAGCCTTCGGCCCACAGGTTCTTCTTCGCATTGGACTGCTGTTCGGCCTCGCGGGCGAACTCGCAGGCCTCTTTCAAGGCCTCGCGATCCAGTGCCAGATCGACACTGACCGCGTGATCGAGCCAGGCCTCGAGATTGATACTGCCGTCGGTGTTGATCGGCTGGTGTGCTCTCACCTGTACCATGCTGCTTTACCTTCCCTACGACGCAGATTCAATGCGTCAAATCGCTGATCCTCAATGTCCGTTCGCGCTCGCGGGGCTCAGGCGAGCGCTGCGCGGACAGATCAGGCGGATTCAGACGAGCCGTCCTGGCTCGCTTCAAATAACGCCATGGCCTCGACATGTGCCGTCTGAGGAAACATATCGAGAATCCCGGCACGTTTTAACCGGTAGCCCTGCTTGATCAATTCCTGCGTGTCGCGCGCCAGCGTGGCCGGGTTGCACGACACATATACCAACCGCCTGGCACCCAGGGTCGCGAGCTTGCGCACCACCTCGAAAGCACCGTCACGCGGTGGGTCCAAGAGTACCGCAGAAAAGCCGTTTCCGATCCACTGGGCATCGGTCAAAGGCTGGGATAAATCGGCTTGAAAAAACTTTGTGTTATGCAAATTGTTACTGACGGCGTTGGCAGCGGCCCGCTCGACCATGGTCTGCACGCCCTCCACCGCCACCACTTCACGGACGCTTTTGGCCAGCGGTAGCGCAAAATTTCCCAACCCGCAAAACAGGTCGAGCACGCGTTCTTCAGCCGTCGGTTTCAGCCAGTCCAGCGCCTGGGCGATCATCGCTTCGTTGACCCCGGCGTTGACCTGAACGAAGTCACCCGGCCGATAAGCCAGCTCGAGATTCCACTGTTCCAGGCGATAACCGAGGCTCTGACCGGCCTCGACCGGTTGCGGTTCACCTTCGCCATGCAGCCACAATTGCGCCTCATGAAACTGGCAGAAATCCTTGAGAATCGTCAGATCCGCTTCGGACAACGGCGCCATGTGCCGCAGCAATACCGCCAGCGACGAACCACTGAACAACTCGACATGGCCCAGCGCCTGCGGTTTGCTCAGGCGCCGCAGCATCTCCGGCAAACGGGTCATGATCGGTTGCAAGGGCTGTACCAGCACCGGGCATTCGCTGATCGCGACGATGTCCTGACTGCCGGCAGCGCGAAAACCCACTTCGAGTTTCTTCGCTTTCATGTCCCAGCGCACGGCGATCCGCGCGCGCCGACGGTAACCGAATTCCGGGCCGGTCAACGGCGCTGCCCACTCTTCGGGTTCGACGCCGGCAACCCGCGACAATTGCTCGGCGAGCATGCGTTGTTTGAGGGCAAGCTGTTCGGTATGGGGCAGGTGCTGAACGCTGCAACCGCCACAGCGGCCGAAGTGCGGGCACGCGGCCGGGCGACGCAATTCGCTGGCAGTGAAGACGCGCTCGGTGCGTGCTTCGACCACTTTGCCGTGGGCGCCGAGCACCCGCGCTTCGACCTCTTCACCGGCGAGGGCGCCGAGGACGAACCAGGTTTTGCCTTCGACAAACGCGATACCGCGACCGTCATTGGCCAGGCGCTCGATACTCAAGCGCTGCTTTTTGCCGGTCGGGATCTGTGGCGCCTTGCTGCCGCCGGTGGGCTGGAAGCGCAGGCCTCTCTCGTGTTTGGCCATCAGTTCGGCGCGTCGAAAATGCCGGTCGACAGGTAACGGTCGCCACGGTCGCAGATGATCGCGACGATCACCGCGTTTTCAACTTCTTTGGACAAGCGCAGCATCGCTGCCACCGCACCGCCCGAGGACACGCCGCAGAAGATGCCTTCTTCGCGGGCCAGGCGCCGGGTGACGTCTTCGGCCTCGCTCTGCGCCATGTCGACGATGCGGTCGACGCGGTCAGCCTGATAGATCTTCGGCAGGTATTCCTGCGGCCAGCGGCGGATGCCGGGAATGGCCGAGCCTTCCATCGGTTGCAGGCCGACGATCTGTACGCTGTCGCTCTGCTCTTTGAGGTAGCGCGACACGCCCATGATGGTGCCGGTGGTGCCCATCGAACTGACGAAATGGGTGATGCTGCCCTGGGTCTGACGCCAGATTTCCGGACCGGTGGTGGTGTAATGCGCTTCGGGGTTGTCGCCATTGGCGAACTGGTCGAGCACCTTGCCACGGCCTTCGGCTTCCATACGCTGGGCCAGATCGCGGGCGCCTTCCATGCCCTCTTCCTGAGTCACCAGAATCAGCTCGGCGCCATACGCGGTCATCGCCGCTTTGCGCTCGGCGCTGGAGTTGTCCGGCATGATCAGGATCATCTTGTAACCCTTGATCGCCGCGGCCATCGCCAGCGCGATACCGGTATTGCCGGAAGTCGCCTCGATCAGCGTATCGCCGGGATTGATCTGCCCGCGCAACTCGGCGCGAGTGATCATCGACAACGCCGGGCGGTCCTTGACCGAACCCGCCGGGTTATTCCCTTCGAGCTTGAGCAAAAGAGTGTTGCTGGTGGCGCCGGGCAGGCGCTGCAAACGCACCAGCGGCGTGTTGCCGACGCAATCGGCGATGGTTGGGTACTGCAGGGTCATGGCGTATTCGCAATCCAGACGTGCGGGGGCGCCTATCATACCGGCAAACCCGCGCAGGCCATATCACGCAAAGTGCGGTGCTTATGGTTTATGGGAATAAGCAAATAAAAGTCGCGCCAGTGGTGCGACTCTTATTTGCGCAACACTCAGTTCTCGTGGTGATGCTTGGAATTCGCGAGCAGGCTCGCTCCCACAGGATTTAGTGTCAGCAGTGATGACACTATTAACGGTAGATCACACAGCCTGCGGCGAACCGAGCTCCATTGTGGGAGCGAGCCTGCTCGCGAAGGCGTCCGCATGCGCAACACCATCATCGGCCAACAAGCGCAAATTCAACCGCAACCCAGCCCCGGCATTTTCCGCCCAGAGCAACCCACCCTGCCGTTGCACCGCGTTGCGCGCAATGCTTAACCCCAGGCCAAAGCCACCATCCCCGGGTCTCGATCCGTCCAATCGAATGAACGGCGAAAAGATCCGCTGCAGATCTTCGTCAGCCACGCCGCCGCCCTGATCCTCCAGCCACAAATGCCAATACTCGCCATCGCGCCGTGCATCGAGCCGCACAATCCCGCCCTCGGGCGAGTGACGAATGGCGTTGCGCAGGATGTTTTCCAGCGCTTGCGCCAGGGCATTGAGGTTGCCGCGCACCCAGCACGATGCTTCGACCGAGCATTGCAGTTGCAGACTCGGCCAGCCGCTTTCATAACAGGCGTTGTCGGTGAGCATTTCCCACAGCGCCTGAATCTGGATCGCTTCATCCGGCAACGGCGAGCGGTCGGTGTCGAGCCAGGCCAGTTGCAGGGTGTCTTCGACCAGCCGTTGCATGCCATCGACTTCGCGGCCGATGCGCTCGCGCAATGGCGCCAGGCTCTGTTCGCTTTCGCTGGCCACGCGCAGGCGGCTCAGCGGCGTGCGCAGTTCGTGGGACAAGTCACGCAATAACTGCTGCTGCAAGGCGACTGTGGTTTGCAGGCGCTCGGACATAGAGTCGAAGGCCCGCGCCAGCTCACCGAGTTCATCCGGGCGCTGGGTGATACCGCTCGACAGGCGCACATTCAATTGATCGGCACGCCAGGCATTGGCCTGTTCGCGCAGGTTGTTCAGCGGCACCACCAACAGGCGATACAAACCGACGCAGAGCAACAGAGTGAACAACCCGGGAATTACGCCGTTGGTGATCACCCGCCAGAACACCCGGTATTTGCCTGGCACAAAACGCTCGGGCAATTCGATGACCAGAATGCCCGCCGCCGGATCCTGGGGGAACGGTAGCCGCAGCCAGGGTCGGCCCTTCTTGTGAATCGGCCAGTCGAGGCCGCGCAAAAAGGTCAGGTGCTGCACCTCCGCCGCGCTCAAGGGCTGGCTGCTCAGCGACTGCAAATCAGCGCCGATCACCCCGACCCAACTGGCCTCGCGCAATTCCATGCTCTGCAACCAGTCATCGACGCCATTGCGCCCGCCGCGCTGCCACGCCTGTTCGGCTTGCGCGGCATAACGGCTGAGGGTGCTGCGCGCGTCACTGGAGAGGAACTGGTTGCGCTCCTCCATGTAGCGACCCCACGACCAGCTCAGCCAGATCATCAGCAGACAGAACGCCACCAACAGGCACGCCAGTTTCCAGAACAGCGAATGCCGCCCCGGCAGTTCAGACAGTTTCATCGGCGGCACTCAAAACGTAGCCCTTGCCCCACACCGTGCGCACTTCGCGCTCGGTGTAACCGATGGCTTTGAGTTTGCGGCGGATCTGGCTGATGTGCATATCGAGGCTGCGATCGTGCGCCGCATAGCCGCGTTGCAATACGTGCTGATAGAGAAAGGCTTTGCTCAGCACTTCTTCATTGTTGCGGTGCAGGGTTTCCAGCAGACGGAATTCGCTGCGGGTCAGCCCGGCAGCTTGCTGGCGGAAGAACACGTCGCAGTTTTCATCGTCGAAACGCAGGGTGCCACTGACGACCGCAGGGGCGACAGCGGGCGGGCGCCGATCCAGCGCAACCCGGCGCAGAATCGCCTCGATGCGCACATGCAGCTCGGCCATGCTGAACGGCTTGGGCAAATAGTCATCGGCGCCGAGGCGGAAACCGCTGATGCGATCGGCCTCGGCACCCAGCGCCGACATCAGCAACACCGGCGTCGAATGGCTCTGCCGCAATTGCGTCAACAACTGCAGGCCATCGAGCCCCGGCAGCAGAATATCCATCAGCACCACGTCGAAAGGCTGGCGCTGGGCGATGCTCAGACCTTCCTGGCCGTTCTGGCACCAGGTCACCTGAAAACCGCTGCGGCCCAGATGCTCGTGCACATACGCGCCGAGGACCGGATCGTCTTCAATGGAAAGGATGCGTGGCTGGCCAACGGAAACAGGAGTCATGAGTATCTGCAAGTAATTCTCAGTTGGCGGATTATTCAAGATTGTCCGACAGCGGGCAACACAAGCTTGGCCTGTCGGACGAACGAGTGCGTGGGCGGCGCCTGCATTTTCCGCAAGATTGCCCGCCTGCAAATCGCTACACTGCGCCCATGTCGCGTGCCGGATGCACGCATGTGTCAACAGATCAGCGGGATGCGGGAGATAGGCGTGCTCAAGAAACTGGGAATCAAAGGTCGCGTGCTGTTGCTGACCTTGTTGCCGACCAGCCTGATGGCGCTGGTGCTGGGTGGCTATTTCACCTGGACGCAGCAGACCGACCTGCAGAGCCAATTGATGCAGCGCGGCGAAATGATCGCCGAGCAACTGGCGCCACTGGTCGCGCCGGCGATGGGCCACGGTGACGCCGACCTGCTTGAACGCATCGCCACCCAGTCCCTTGAACAACCCGACGTGCGCGCGGTGACCTTCCTCGCGGCGGACCGCTCGCCTCTGGCCCACGCCGGCCCGACCATGCTCAATCAGGCACCGAGCGGCGACAGCGCGCTACTGCAACGACGCAGCGGCAATGACGCGACGCGCTACCTGATGCCAGTGTTCGGCAAGCACCGCAACCTCGCCGGTGAAATCATTCCCGAAGAATCCGAACGGCTGCTCGGCTGGGTCGAGCTGGAGCTGTCGCACAACGGCATGTTGCTGCGCGGCTATCGCAGCCTGTTCGCCAGCCTGCTGCTGATCGCCGCCGGACTGGCCGGTGCCGCCCTACTCGCGTTGCGCATGGGCCGCACCATCAATCGTCCGCTGAGCCAGATCAAACAAGCGGTCGCCCAGCTCAAGGACGGTCATCTGGAAACCCGCTTGCCGCCCCTCGGCAGCCAGGAACTGGACGAACTGGCCTCGGGCATCAACCGCATGGCCGGCACCCTGCAGAACGCTCGCGAAGAATTGCAGCACAGCGTCGATCAGGCCACCGAAGACGTGCGGCAGAACCTGGAAACCATCGAGATCCAGAACATCGAACTGGACCTGGCGCGCAAAGAAGCGCTGGAAGCCAGCCGGATCAAATCCGAATTCCTCGCCAACATGAGCCACGAGATCCGCACGCCGCTTAATGGCATTCTCGGCTTCACTCACCTGTTGCAGAAAAGCGAATTGACCCCGCGCCAGCTCGACTATTTGGGCACCATCGAAAAGTCTGCCGACAGCCTGTTGGGAATCATTAACGAGATTCTCGACTTCTCGAAGATCGAGGCCGGCAAACTGGTGCTCGATCACATTCCGTTCAATCTCCGTGATCTGTTGCAGGACACCCTGACCATTCTCGCCCCGGCGGCGCACGCCAAGCAGCTCGAACTGGTCAGTCTGGTCTATCGCGATACGCCGCTGTCGCTGGTCGGCGATCCGCTGCGCCTGAAGCAGATCCTCACCAATCTGGTCAGCAACGCGATCAAGTTCACCCGCGAAGGCACTATCGTCGCCCGGGCGATGCTCGAAGAAGAACATGAAGACAGCGTGCAGTTGCGCATCAGCATTCAGGACACGGGCATCGGCCTGTCGAGTCAGGATGTTCGCGCGCTGTTCCAGGCCTTCAGTCAGGCCGACAATTCACTGTCACGTCAGCCCGGCGGCACCGGTCTGGGGCTGGTGATATCCAAACGACTGATAGAACAGATGGGCGGCGAGATCGGCGTCGACAGTACGCCGGGCGAAGGTTCGGAATTCTGGATCAGCCTCAGTCTGCCGAAGACTCGCGACGATGCCGAGGACCTGCCCGCGGCGCCACTGCTCGGGCGCCGCGTGGCGGTGCTGGAAAATCACGAACTGGCGCGTCAGGCCTTGCAGCATCAACTGGAAGACTGCGGCCTCGACGTCACTCCGTTCAACACCCTGGAAAGCCTGAGCAATGGCGTTACCGGCGCGCATCAGACCGATCAGGCGATTGATCTGGCGGTGATCGGCATCACCAGCAACGACATGCTCCCGGAACGCTTGAACCAGCACATCTGGGACCTCGAACACCTCGGCTGCAAAGTGCTGGTGCTGTGCCCGACCACCGAGCAGACGCTGTTCCATTTGTCGGTGCCCAACCCGCACAGCCAGCTTCAAGCCAAACCGGCGTGTACGCGCAAATTGCGCCGGGCCTTGGCCGATCTGGTCAATCCGCGCCAGACCCGCAGCGAACCGGGCGAACCGCTGTCGAGCCGTGCGCCGCGCGTGCTGTGTGTCGACGACAACCCGGCCAATCTGTTGCTGGTGCAAACCCTGCTCGAAGACATGGGCGCCCGCGTACTTGCAGTCGAAAGCGGTTACGCGGCAGTCAAAGCGGTGCAGAGCGAATCTTTCGATCTGGTGTTGATGGACGTGCAGATGCCGGGCATGGACGGTCGCCAGACCACCGAAACCATTCGCCAGTGGGAAAGCGAGCGGCATTGTACGCCGCTGCCGATCGTCGCCCTCACTGCCCACGCCATGGCCAACGAAAAACGCGCGCTGCTGCAAAGCGGCATGGACGACTACCTGACCAAACCGATCAGCGAGCGGCAACTGGCACAAGTGGTGTTGAAGTGGACCGGGCTAGCCCTGCGCAATCAGGCGCCGGAGCGCAGCGGCGACAGCGCGGCGAGTCAGCAGGAACTGCCAGTGCTTGATCACGAGGAAGGCTTGCGCCTGGCGGCGGGCAAGGCCGATCTGGCGGCGGACATGCTGGCCATGCTGCTGGCGTCGCTGGAAGCCGACCGCGAAGCGATTCGCGCCGCACGTGACAGTCACGACCAGAATGCTCTGCTCGAACGCGTGCACAGGTTGCACGGCGCGACCCGTTATTGCGGCGTGCCGCAACTGCGCGCTGCTTGCCAGCGCAGCGAAACCCTGCTCAAGCAGGACGATCCGAAAGCCGCTGCCGCGCTGGACGAACTGGAGCGCTCGATCAACCGACTTGCGGCGCAGGCGCGCATCAGCGTCTGATCCACGGCAAGGCGCGACGCGCGCAAAGCGCTACAGTTGTCGCGGGCCATTGCGGCCCGCGTCGATGTTCCAGGAGGATTCATGCGCACGATCATTTTCAGCAGCCAGACCTACGACCGCGACAGCTTCCTCGCCGCCGACTGCCCGGCCGGGCTCGACCTGCACTTTCAAACGGCGCGGCTGAGCCTCGATACGGCGGCGTTGGCCGAACAGCACGAAGTGGTCTGCGCGTTCATCAACGACGACCTCAGCGCCCCGGTGCTGGAACGCCTTGCTGCTGGTGGCACGCGGCTGATTGCCTTGCGTTCGGCGGGTTACAACCATGTCGACCTGCCGGCGACGAAACGCCTCGGCCTGGCCGTGGTGCGTGTGCCGGCCTACTCGCCGCACGCCGTGGCCGAACATGCGGTGGCGCTGATCCTCGCCCTCAATCGTCGCTTGCACCGCGCCTACAACCGCACCCGCGAAGGCGATTTCAGCCTGCATGGCCTGACCGGTTTCGACCTGGTTGGCAAGACCGTCGGCATCGTCGGCACCGGGCAGATCGGCGCAACGTTCGCAAAAATCATGCATGGCTTCGGCTGTGATTTGCTGGCTTACGATCCGTATCCCAATCCCGACGTGCTGGCGTTGGGCGCACGTTACCTGAGCCTGCCGGAGTTGCTCGCAGAGTCGCGGATCATCAGCCTGCATTGCCCGCTCAACGAGCAAAGCAAACACCTGATCAATCGCCAGTCATTGGCGCGCATGCAACCGGGGGCGATGCTGATCAATACCGGGCGCGGTGGTCTGGTGGACACGCCGGCACTGATCGACGCGCTGAAGGACGGCCAACTCGGGTATCTGGGGCTGGATGTTTATGAGGAAGAAGCCCAGCTGTTTTTCGAGGACCGCTCCGACCTGCCGTTGCAGGACGATGTGCTGGCGCGGCTGCTGACGTTTCCCAACGTGATCATCACCGCGCATCAGGCGTTCCTGACGCGCGAGGCGCTGGGCGCGATTGCCGCGACCACCCTGCACAACATCGCGACCTGGGCGGCGGGGGCGCCGCAGAACCTGGTCGAGGGTTGAATCGTTCTACTTGGGCAACAAAGACGCCAGGATCAGCAAGCCCAGCCAGCCGAAACCGAGCAGGCGCTGCTTGCTGGAGTGGCCATTGCGCAGCAGGAACCAGACAAAAAACGCTGGTAACAGAAACACCATGATTTTCAGCCAGCCTTCCACCGGACGGCTGCCATCGGCGTTCAGCGGTTGTTGTGCCTGGCGTGCCTGTTCCGCCGCCTGCTGACGACGGCGACGCCCTGCTGCCGCTGGCATCACTTTGGGCAGCGGCTCGGCCACTGGTGGCGCAACCGCCTCGGGCACAGCCTTGTTGCGAGGCAAGCTGCCGAAGGAAATCGTCGAGGTCTGCGCCGCTGCCGCAGTGGATTGCGCCTGCATGGCGGCGTGTTCGGCCATCGGCGCGCCGCAGTGAATGCACACCAGCGCTTCGGAACTGATGCTCCGTTTGCATTCATAACATTCGATCAGCGCCATGTTCCGTTCCTTCAGATTCGGGGGCCGGCAGTTTGCCATGACTGTCGGCGCATTTGAACCGGATCGAAGGTCGCACGCGCGCATCATTCTGCAATCGAGCCCGTGCTAGCATGTCGCGCATATTTGGAGGACCCATGGTCGAACACGATTTCCGCTACACCCTGATGAACCCGCAACACACCCTCACCGAATGCCGCGCCCTCGTTCCGGGCCGCTATCAGGTGACCGGCAACGGTGGCTCGATCCGTATTGGCGATGCCCTGCTGGTCACGCTCAAAGGCAGCAAGGATTTGTCCATGCGCCTGACCGTCGACACCGTCCGCCACCTGATCAATCCGCCAGGCCAATGGACCGCAATGACCACTGGCCCGGTGTTTGGCGAACTGGCGATTCACACCTGGCAGGTCAACTGCGACAGCTGCGCGAAAGAGCTGAGCTTTGAATTTGCCGTGGACGCCAAGCTGGGCAAGACCGCCGAGAAACCCGCCGCCACCGCGCGCATCGCCGAGCTCGGCTGGAAAGCCGTGGGCGACAAGCACCTGTGCCCGAAATGCCAGGAGCCTGCGTGATGAAACGGCTTGCCCTGACCGCACTGATCGGTGTCGGCCTGGTTGGTTGTGCCGCAGAGCCGGTGCAACTGCAGCACAACCGCAGCTACATCCTGGAATGGATCGGCGAGCGGCCACTGATGGATTACAGCCATCTGACCGTGACCCTCGGCGATGACGGCCGTGCTTATGGCAACGGTGGCTGCAACCATTGGTTCGCGCCTTATACGCAGGACGGCGACAAGCTGACCTTTGGCAAGATCGGCAAGACCCGCAAACTCTGCGCCCCGGCGCTGATGGAGCAGGAACAACGCTTTTTGCAGGCGCTGGAGAAAGTCGAGCGCTGGGACATTTCGCCGATCGAGCAGATACGCTTCTGGCCGGCTGAAGGCAAACCGTTGCGCTGGTGGCTGGAAGAGGGCTGAGCCCCTTCTGTGCCCGCAGGGGACCTGTGGCGAGGGGATTCATCCCCGTTGGGCTGCGTAGCAGCCCTGAGTTTGCAGTTCGCCTGGAACTGCGCATGGGGCAGCTTCGCGACCCAACGGGGATGAATCCCCTCGCCACAGGTTACTTGTTCCGCAACGCCTCCAGCTTCGCCATGACCCCTGCCGCCGTCTGCTCGCCCAGCAATTGTTCACGCACCTTGCCCTTGTCATCGATGATGAACGTCACCGGCAGCGCTTCACTGCGCGGCAGGTCGAACAGCTCGGCCGGATCCTGCGCCAGCACGGTGAACTTGATGCCGAGTTTTTCACTCGCCTCTTTCAATTCCGCGCCCTGCACGTTGTCGAAGTTGACCCCGAACACCCCGACATTCTTGCTCTTGAGCTCATCAGCCAAATGATTCAGCTCAGGAATTTCCGTGCGGCACGGGCCACACCACTCGGCCCAGTAATTGAGCACCACCCATTGTTTGTCCAGACGTTCGGACGCAACCTTCTGGCCGTTCTGGTCGATGCCGTAATCATTGCCGCAGCCCCCCAGCATCAACGCCCCGAGAATCGTCAATGCCGCTGCCAATCGCCGTGTCATGTCGTGTTCCTTGTGAAAATTCGAAAGCGCCTGCGACCCATCGCCTCTGACGGTTCTGGATTGCGCGCCGCACAGTTAGAATAGCCGCCACTTTACGCCAGAAGCGACCCGCCATGACCGATCTGACGCTTTATCACAATCCGCGCTGCTCGAAATCCCGCGGCGCGCTGGAACTGCTCGAAGCCCGCGGCTTGACTCCGACTGTCGTGCGCTACCTGGAAACGCCGCTGAGCGCCGCGCAGATCAAGGCCTTGCTCGGCAAACTCGGGATCAGTGCGCGGCAGTTGTTGCGCAGCGGTGAAGATGAATACAAGACCCTGAACCTGGCGGACGCCAGCCTCAGCGAACAGCACCTGATCGACGCCATCGCTGCGCACCCGAAACTCATGGAGCGGCCGATTCTCGAAGTCGGTGACAAGGCCGTCATCGGTCGCCCGCCGGAAAACGTGCTGGAGTTGTTGCCATGAGCACGCCGTACATTCTGGTTCTCTATTACAGCCGCAACGGTTCGACCAACGAGATGGCCCGGCAGATCGCCCGTGGCATCGAGCAGGCCGGAATGGAAGCGCGTTTGCGCACAGTGCCGGCGATTTCCACCGAATGCGAAGCGGTGGCGACGGAGATTCCCGATGAGGGCGCGCTCTACGCCAGCCTCGATGATCTGAAGAACTGCGCCGGCCTCGCCTTGGGCAGCCCGACACGTTTCGGCAATATGGCCGCGCCGCTCAAGTACTTTCTCGACGGCACCAGCAACCTCTGGCTGACTGGCGCGCTGGTCGGCAAACCGGCCGGCGTGTTTACCTCCACCGCCAGCCTGCACGGCGGTCAGGAAACCACGCTGCTGTCGATGATGTTGCCGCTGTTGCATCACGGCATGTTGATCACCGGCCTGCCCTACAGCGAATCGGCCCTGCTCGAAACCGAAGGTGGCGGCACGCCTTACGGCGCCAGCCATCACGCCGGTGCCGATGGCAAGAGTGGCCTGGATCAACACGAAGTGGCGCTGTGTCGAGCGCTCGGTCTGCGTCTGGCGAAAACCGCGCAGAAACTGGTGAGCTGATGGCGAAGAAGCCGAAAGTCCTGCCCTCGGTGGCGTGGCTTGAGCCACGGGTCAAGGCGATGCGCGTGCTCAGCCTGCTGAGCTTTTTCGCCCTCGCCGGGTTGCTGGCGGCTTATTACCTGCTGTTCGCCGATCTGCATGGCGCGCGGCCGTGGGTGATTCTGCTGGTCGAGCTGATCCCGTGGCTGGTCCTCGCCCCGGCGATGATCACGGGCAGCGCCCGTGGTCATTCGTGGATGTGTTTTGTGGTGAACCTGTATTTCATCAAAGGCGCACTGGCGGCGTACGATCCCAACCGGCAGCTGTTCGGCCTGCTGGAAATGGCCGCGAGCCTGGCGGTGTTCTGCTCGGCGCTGCTGTATGTGCGCTGGCGCTATCAGTTGAATCGCAAATTGGCGGGCGAAGGCGAGATCAGCGTCGCCTGACCAACCGCTTTCGCGAGCAGGCTCGCTCCCACATGATCGTTCCCACGCTCCGCGTGGGAATGCATCCCGTGACGCTCTGCGTCATAGTGGACGCGGAGCGTCCATGGCGGCATTCCCACGCGGAGCATGGGAACGATCGGATTGACTCAATGGTTCACGGTATAGGCGAGCATCATCGAAATCTGGCTCATCGGCCGGCCGCCGCTCTGTTCGTGCCACTGGTTGAAGGCGTTCTGCACCGTTGCCAGATCACGCTGGCTGGTCGGCCCTTTGTCGACGATCTTCTGCGCATTCAGCGCCGCGACCACGTCGTAGCTGGGCACGAACGTGTCCTTGCCGACCATGCGCAAAAAGCGTGGCGCCGACAGCCCGCCGAGTTGGTGGCCGTGCTTTTTCAGGTAGGTCCACAGGCCGACGATATCGGTCACCGGCCAGTCGGCGATCAGCGCGCCAAAGCTGCCCTTGTCCTTTTCCACATCAAGAATGAACTGCGCATTGCGCGGCACGCTTTTCAGCTTGCCGAGGTGGCGGATGATCCGCGCGTCCTGCATCAGCCGCTCCAGGTGCTCGGCGCTCATCAGCACGACTTTTTCCGGATCGAACTTGAAGAACACTTCTTCGAACGCCGGCCACTTGGCGTCGACCAGGCTGTGCTTGAGCCCGGCGCGAAAAACCCGCAGGGCCATGGTCGAGAGGTACCGGTCGTCGCGGATCTTGCGCAGTTGAGCGGGGGTCTTGGGAACGGGCAGATGGGCTTCCAGTTCAGCCGCCGAACCAAAACGGTTCAGACAGTATTCGTGCAGCCACTTGTAATCGCGCATGCCCTCTCCTGAGGTTTGGAAATGAATAACACCTGCAGAAGCAGACCCCTGTGGCGAGGGGATTCATCCCCGCTGGGCTGCGCAGCAGACCCCGAGATTTTGGGGCCGCTTCGCGCCCCAGCGGGGATGAATCCCCTCGCCACAGGGCTCGCTTCTACAGGTTGTGTTTACAGATTGACGACATTGACGAAACGCGAAGCCGCGGTTTCGTCGATCTTCAGGCTGGTGAAGTCGAACAGATTGCGGTCGGCCAGTTGCGATGGCACCACATTTTGCAGGCTGCGGAAAATCGATTCGGTACGGCCCGGGGTCTTGCGGTCCCAGTCCTGGAGCATTTCCTTGACCACCTGGCGCTGCAGGTTTTCCTGCGAGCCGCAGAGGTTGCACGGGATGATCGGGAATTGCTTGAAGTCCGAGTAGGCCTGAATGTCCTTCTCGTTGCAGTACGCCAGCGGACGAATCACCACGTTGCGGCCATCGTCGGCGCGCAGTTTCGGCGGCATCGCTTTCAGGGTGCCGTTGAAGAACATGTTGAGGAAGAACGTTTCGACGATGTCGTCGCGGTGGTGACCGAGGGCCATTTTCGTCGCGCCGATTTCGTCAGCGAAGGTGTACAGCGTGCCGCGACGCAGGCGCGAGCACAGCGAGCAGGTGGTCTTGCCTTCCGGCACCAGTTCCTTGACCACCGAGTAAGTGTCCTTCTCGACGATGTGATACTCGATGCCCAGTTCTTTCAGGTAGGCCGGCAGCACGTGCTCGGGAAAGCCCGGCTGTTTCTGGTCCATGTTCACCGCAACGATGTCGAACTTGATCGGTGCAACCTTCTGCAGGTGCATCAGCACGTCGAGCATGGTGTAGCTGTCCTTGCCCCCGGACAGGCAGACCATGACCTTGTCGCCGTCTTCGATCATGTTGAAATCGGCGACCGCTTCGCCGGCCAGGCGGCGCAGGCGCTTTTGCAGTTTGTTCTGGTTGACCGTAAGAGTGCCCATGACGCGAAATCCGTGAGGTGTGACGAAAGGCCGGCATTTTACGCAAAAACCCCAGTAGCGCGAAGCATCTGTGGCGAGGGGATTTATCCCCGCTGGGTTGCGAAGCAGCCCTGAAACCCGAGAACTCGTATCGCCTGACCCTGCTCGGTGAATGGCTTGGCGACTGCTGCGCAGCCGAACGGGGATGAATCCCCTCGCCACAAAAGTGTTTCGACCTCAAAAATGCCTTCCCCGCAAGACCCCGAGGCGATTACCTGCAATGTTTACAGCGCGATTTGCTCTAAGCCCGGCATACCGGTGCGCTGGAGTCCTTCCTATACTGCGACATAAGGTCGCACACGTCTTTAGACCTGTATTTGCTCGGCCCTTGGCCCGTAGGCGCTCCGTTGGGGGGCGATGGCAATGACAAGAGGAGTGAATGGCATGATCCATCACGTAGTGGGACTGTTTACCCACCCCGATCAGGAATGGAAAGAGATCCGTGGCGACCAAGAGGAAAGCATCAGCCACATGTACTTGACGCACACGCTGATCCTGGCGGCGATCCCTGCGGTCTCGGCGTTCATCGGCACGACCCAGGTGGGCTGGGTGATCGGCAATCGCGCGCCGGTGATGCTCACGTTCGAAAGCGCCTTGTGGATGACCATCATGTCGTACCTGGCCATGCTCGGCGGGGTCGCGGTGATGGGCGCCTTCGTGCACTGGATGGCGCGCACCTACGACGCCAACCCGAGCCTGGCCCGTTGCGTGGCGTTTGCCACTTACACCGCAACACCGTTATTCGTGGGTGGACTGGCCGCTTTGTATCCGCACATGTGGCTGGGGATGATCGTCGGCACGGCGGCCATCTGCTACACGGTGTATCTGTTGTATGTCGGCCTGCCGACGTTCATGAACATTCCTTCGGATGAAGGTTTCCTGTTTTCCAGCTCAGTGCTTGCCGTCGGCCTGGTGGTGCTGGTGGCGATCATGGCATTCACCGTGATTGTCTGGGGCCTGGGTGTCGGCCCGGTCTATACCAACTGACCTGTTTCCTCCCTGAGAAAAACAACATCTGCCAATACAGGCCGCCGCAAGGCGGCCTTCTCGTTGGGCGACGACCATTCGGCAGGTCGGCGATTCGCAAGTCGCCGGGGTTGCGGCATACTCGGCGTCTCTGGAGATCCATCAAGCATGCCCGAGCAACTCAATACCCGCGTCGAAGATTGTTACCAACTCGCTGAATCCTTTTTCAAACGCTCCTTCAAACGCCCGGTCGTCAGCCTCAAGCTGCGCGGGCAGAAAGCCGGTGTCGCGCATCTGCACGAGAACCTGCTGCGCTTCAACCCACAGCTGTACCGGGAAAACACCGAGCACTTCCTCAAGCAGACCGTGGCCCACGAAGTTGCGCACCTGATCGCGCATCAACTGTTCGGCGACCGCATCCAGCCCCATGGCGAGGAGTGGCAACTGATCATGCGTGGCGTCTACGAATTGCCGCCGGACCGCTGCCACACCTATGAAATCAAGCGACGCAGCGTGACCCGCTATATCTACAAATGCCCGTGTCCCGACAGTGATTTCCCGTTTACCGCCCAGCGCCATGGCCTGGTGCGGCAAGGGCGGCGGTATCTGTGCCGGCGCTGCCGCAGTACGCTGGTGTTCAGTGGTGAAATGCGGGTGGAATGACAGTTTTGTAGAGTATCGGCGGGCCCCTTCGCGAGCAGGCTCGCTCCCACAGGGGAATGCATTTCAATGTGGGAGCGAGCCTGCTCGCGAAGGCGGCGCCAGGGCGCTACAAAATCACCCTGGCGGAACGCAGCTCAGCGATCTTCGAAGCACTCAACCCCAACTCCCCCAACACCTCATCCGTATGCTGCCCCAACCCGGCGCCAACATGCCTTGGCGCCGGCAACGCCTCGGAGAATTTCAACGGACACGCCATCTGCGCCTGCGTCGTGCCATCGCCGCGCGGCACTTGTGTCATCAACTCCCGCGCCTGTAGCTGCGGATGGCGCAGCGCCTCGCCCAGACTCAATACCGGCTCGACACAGGCATCGACCCCGGCGAACAACTCACACAGTTCTGCAAAATCATGCCGTTCGAATTCGATGCGCAACGCCTCTTTCAAGGCCTGTTGCTGCTCAGGCCTGGGCGACAATCCTTGCGCCGCCAGTTCCGGCCGGCCCAGCGCCGTGCACAGTTGCTGCATGAACGCCGGTTCCAGACTGCCCACCGACATCCAGCGCCCATCCCGGGTGCGGTAATAATCGTAGAAGCTGCCGCCATTGAGCATCTGGTCTTCCCAACCCGGTTCCGCGCCACAGGCCAGATATCCCGCGCCGGCCATGGCGTTCAGGCTGAACGCGCAATCGGTCATGCTCACATCCAGATGGGTGCCCTGCCCGGTTTGCTGACGGGCAATCACCGCTGCCAGCAGGCCGATCACGCCGTGTAGTGAGCCGCCCGCCACGTCCGCCACCTGCATGCCCAGCGGCAACGGCCCGCTGTCGGCGCGTCCGGTGTAGCTGGCGAGTCCCGCCAGGGCCAGATAGTTGATGTCATGCCCGGCGCGCTCCTTGTACGGCCCGGTCTGGCCGTAACCGCTGATCGACACATAAATCAGCTTTGGGTTGATCGCCTTCAATGCCTCATAACCCAGGCCCAGACGCTCCATCACCCCGGGGCGAAACTGCTCGAGGACGATGTCGTATTCACCCAGCAGTTGCTTGATGATCTGCAGCGCTTCGGGCTGTTTCAGATCCAGCGCCAGACTGCGCTTGTTGCGGTTCAGATAAGCGTGGCTGGCCGATACCCCGCCATCATGCGGCGGCAGCACTCGCAGCAGGTCCATACGGGTCGGCGATTCGATGCGCAGCACCTCGGCGCCCATGTCTGCCAGCAGCAACGAGGCGAACGGCCCCGGCAGCAAGGTCGAGAAATCGAGAATCTTCAGTGAGGCCAGCGGTGCGGACATGGGCAAACTCCTTGGGCGATGCACTCAGCCTAGGCAGCCATTGTCGATGCGGCAATCACCGCAAATGTCAGCAGGTGTGACCGTTGCGCTCAAATCCCGGGCAAGAAAAACCCGCCGAAGCGGGTTTTCTCTACAAGCGATGCTTACTTCACATTGCTCGGGGTTGGGCCTTCAGCGACACCCAGGTCGTCTTCTTCACGCTCGTCGGAGATGCCGCGACCGCCGGAAGCCAGCTCGGCTTGCAGTTGATCGGTGTCCAGCTCCTTGACCCACTTGGCCACAACGATGGTCGCAACAGCGTTACCGACCAGGTTGGTCAGTGCGCGGGCTTCGGACATGAAGCGGTCAATACCGAGGATCAGCGCCAGACCGGCCACCGGCAGGTGACCTACCGCCGACAGTGTCGCGGCCAGCACGATGAAGCCCGAACCGGTCACACCCGCCGCGCCTTTGGAGGACAGCAGCAGTACCAGCAGCAGAGTGATCTGGTGGGTGATGTCCATGTGCGTGTCAGTCGCCTGGGCGATGAACACGGCGGCCATGGTCAGGTAGATCGAAGTACCGTCGAGGTTGAACGAGTAACCGGTCGGGATCACCAGACCAACTACCGATTTCTTCGCGCCCAGACGCTCCATCTTGATCAGCATGCGTGGCAGTGCCGATTCCGACGAGGACGTACCCAGTACGATCAACAGTTCTTCACGGATGTAACGCACCAGCTTGAACACGCTGAAACCGTGAGCCCGGCAGATCGCACCCAGCACCAGCACGACGAACAGTACGCAGGTGATGTAGAAGCAGATCATCAACTGGCCCAGTTGCACCAGCGAGCCGACACCGTAGGCACCGATGGTGAACGCCATGGCACCGAACGCACCCAGTGGCGCCAGTTTCATGATCATGTTGATGATGTTGAACATCACGTGGGCGAAGCGATCGATCATGTCCAGCAGCGGACGACCGTACGAGCCGAGGCGATGCAGGGCGTAGCCGAAGATCACCGAGAACATCAGCACTTGCAGGATGTCACCGGTGGCGAACGCGCCGACGATGGTGTTCGGGATCACATTGAGGAGGAAACCGACAATGCTCTGGTCTTTACTGGCCGTCACGTAGGTGGCGATTTTCGAGGCGTCGAGGGTGGTGACGTCGATGTGCATGCCGGCGCCCGGTTGCACAACGTTGACCACGACCAGACCGATCAGCAGGGCAATGGTCGAAACGATTTCGAAGTACAGCAGCGCGTAGCCGCCGGTCTTGCCTACCGATTTCATGTTCTGCATGCCGGCGATGCCGCTGACAACAGTACAGAAGATGATCGGGGCGATGACCATTTTGATCAGCTTGATGAAGCCGTCGCCCAGTGGCTTGAGGGCCACACCGGTCTGCGGATAGAAGTGACCGAGCAGGATGCCGATGGCGATGGCAACGATCACCTGGAAATACAGGGATTTGTACAGTGGCTGACGAGTCGTCATTGCAGGTTTCCTCAAGCGTCCAGCGGCAACATCCATCTGTCGAGCGCCGAACCTTAATTGCGAACCCTCCTGCACTGGAGGGATTTGTTGTTGGAACGGCATCCTCCCGGGAGGAAAAAATGCACGCTTCTGTCGCTTGTATCGCAAACGTCGTGCCAGATTGGTGCGAATGGCAGCAAGCCTTTTGATATCAGGGCCTGCGGGATTTTCCTGTCACCAATCAGTGACTTGAGGCATGGCGGATTTCCGCCAACTGAGCGTCCAGCGTCCTGCAATTTGGCGGAAATCCGCCTTGTGACGTTGCCGGCCCGCCATTACGATCGGTGCCTGAACAAGGATTGCCGCTTATGCGCGAACGCACCATCGCCAGCCATTTCGCCCGTGCCGCTCTTGGCGGCGCACGCCGGCGCGGCCTGGATTATTCAGGCCTGTTACAGCAACTGGGGATCAGCCCGGAGTTGCTCGACGAGCCCCGCGCGCGGATTGCCCCTGAGCAGTTCACCCGGCTGATTCAAGGGCTGTGGCTGGCGCTGGACGACGAATACCTGGGTTTCGGTAACGCCCCGAGCAAGCCCGGCAGCTTCGCCATGATGTGCCACGCCTCGATTCACTGCCGCAACTTGGAGAAGGCTCTGCAACGCGGTTTGCTGTTTTATAGCCTGTTCCCCGACGCCCCGCGCCTGGCTCTGCGCCGCGAAGACGAATGGGTGCGTTTGAGCCTCGACGATGCGCAGTGGTGGGACCCGGATCATTTTCTCAGCGAGAGTTTGTTGGTGATCTGGCATCGCCTCGGCAGTTGGCTGATCGGCCAGCGCATTCGGCTCGAGCAGGCGACTTTCAGCTATCCGCGCCCCGAGCACGGCGGCGAATACGACTTGCTGTTCCCCTGCCCGCTGACCTTTGATGCCGAGCAGAGCAGCCTGCTGTTTCACAGTCGCTACCTGGCCATGCCGCTGTTGCAGGACGAACGCACGCTCAAACATTTCCTCGAACGCTCCCCCGCCGACCTGCTCTCGCGTCCGGACGACGGCGACAGCCTGAGCAGCCGCCTGCGCCGCTTGCTCAGCCGCGACGCGGCACATTGGCCGGATCTGGAAGCCGTCGCCGCGCATTTGCATATCAGCCCGCAAACCTTGCGGCGGCATTTGCGTGAGGAAGGCACGAGTTTTCAGGAGCTCAAGGATCAGCTGCGGCGGGATATCGCCATCTATCATCTGGGCCGGGCGGATCTGTCATTGCAGCAGATTGCCGAGCAGCTCGGGTTTTCCGAGCCTTCGGCGTTTCACCGGGCATTCAAGAAATGGACGGGGCTGACACCGGGGGCTTATCGGGCGCAGGAGTTGTGAAGTCAGACGCCTTCGCGAGCAGGCTCGCTCCCACAGGGGAATGCGTTTCAAGGTGGGAGCGAGCCTGCTCGCGAAGAGGCCGGCACGGCCAACCTTCACACCGCAGGAAAATGAATCCTGAACGCCGCCCCGCCCATCGGCGAATCGCCCAAAGCCAAACGGGCGTTGTAGCTTTCGATGATGTCCTTGACCACCGCCAGCCCGATCCCCTGCCCCGGATGCTGGGCGTCCAGACGTTCGCCGCGTTCGAGAATCCGCGCACGCTGATCGAGCGGTACACCCGGCCCGTCATCTTCTACGCACAATTCGATCCCGGCCAGTGACTCGCGCACGCTGACCAGCACTTCGCCGAGGCACAGGCGATAGGCGTTTTCCAGCAAGTTGCCGAGCATTTCCAGCAAGGCGCCCTGCTCGATCGGCACGTAGCAATGTTCCGGCAGATCAAAGGTTACGCGCACGTGTTTGTCGCGGTAGACCTTGTCCAGCGTATCGCAGAGGCTTTTGAGCACCGGTTGCAGGCGCACCTGATGGCGCACCAGGCCGCTTTTGCGCAGGCTGGCCCGTTGCAGTTGGTAGCTGATCTGCTGGCTCATGCGTTCGATCTGGCTTTGCAGGACCCAAGCCTGGTCGCGGTCTTCCGGGCGCTGCGCCATGTCTTCGCTGACACCTTGCAGCACCGCCAAGGGGGTTTTCAGGCTGTGGGCGAGGTCGTCGAGGGAGTCGCGGTAGCGGCTGCGCTGCTGGCGTTCGCTGAGCAGCAGGCGGTTGAGCGAGCCGGTCAGGCGCAGCAGTTCACGCGGGTGTTTTTCCGTGAGGCTTTCGCGAGTGCCGCCTTCGATTTCGTCGAGTTCCTGGCTCAAGCGGCGCAAGGCCTTGAGGCCCCAGGTCAGGCCGATCCATAGCAGCGCCAGCAAAACCAGCAATGCCGCGCCGAAGCCCAGATAGAGGTTTTCGCGCAGGCCTTCGAGAGTGGTTTCGTATTCGCGCACCGGTTGCAGGGCGACGATGCTGAACGCTGCGCTTTTGCCGCCGAGCAATTTGACTTCGACGTCGTAGACGAAGAACTCCTGACCGCTGGCTTCCCGGATCCGCGCGAACTCGTTGCCGAGGCCGTCGTAACGCGGTTTGTAGTTGATCTGTTCTTCCTGGGTGGCTTTCGAACGCCACACCAGCTTGCCGTCGCGGTCGTAGATATAGCCGAGCAAGCGGAAATCGGTAAGGTTGAAGCGCTCATCCGGCAATTGCGAGGGCATCACCAAATGGCCGTTTTCCACCCGTGCGGCGGAGATCAATGTGGTGACGTCGGAGGCCAGACGTTGCTCGATCGAGTCCTGCAAGGCAAGGCTGAAGGCGCCCTGCATCGCCGGCAACAAGGCAAGCATGAACAACACCGCCAACGTGGTGGCGGCGAGCATCAAGCGAACGCGAAGGGAACGGATCAAGTGCAGCGCTCATTGAACAGGTAGCCGAGGCCGCGCACGGTGTCGATCGGCTTGAACCCGGCCGGGCCTTCGAGTTTGCGCCGCAGACGGCCGACCAGCACTTCGATGACATTCGGATCGCGCTCGTCATCGTCCGGATAGAGCTGCTCCATCAAGCGATCCTTGGGCACCACTTGTTGATGATGGCGCATGAGGTATTCGAGGATGCGGTACTCGTAGGCGGTCAGCGCCAGCGGCTGCTCATCAAGGCTCGCCTGTTTGCGATTGAGGTCGAGCAGCAACGGCCCGGCAACGATGGTCGACTGGGTGAAGCCGCTGGAGCGGCGCAGCAATGCGTTCAGGCGTGCATCGAGCTCTTCGAACTGGAACGGCTTGACCACGTAATCGTCGGCACCGGCGGCGAGCCCTTCGACCTTGTCCTGCCAATTGCCGCGCGCGGTGAGGATCAGGATCGGAAAGGTCTTGCCGCCCGAGCGCAACTGGCGGATCAGGTCCAGGCCGCCCATGCCCGGCAGGCCGAGATCGATCACTGCCAGATCGAAGTTGTACTGTCCGGTCTGGTACAGCGCCTCCTCGGCATTGGCCACGGACTCGACCACATGACCGCTCTCCGTCAGGCGGGTTTGCAGGTGATGACGCAACAGCGCCTCATCTTCGACGACCAACAGTTTCATGTCCTTCTCCCCATCACTTGAACACTCCAGTCACAACCTGTGGGAGCGAGCCTGCTCGCGAATGCGGTCATTCAGTCAACGATGATGTTGAATGAAACATCGCTTTCGCGAGCAGGCTCGCTCCCACACTTCAATCGGCGGCAACCGCTTAGAAATAGTAGTTGGCCGACAGGTAGGTCTGCGCGCTGCTGGTCAAGTCCAGCGAGCCCTGTTTGCTGCCGCCGCTCTCTTTCATTTCGGTGCTGGCGTTGCTGCGCAGGTAACGGTAACCGAGTTCCACCGACGTGTTCTGCGAAACCTGCTGCAACACACCGACCTGACCACCGATGGCGTAACCGATGTCGCTGTCACGGCTGAAGCCCGGCGAATCCTGCGTCAGCTTGGTCAGACCGGCGGTGGCGCCACCGAACAACTTGGTGCTGCCGCCCACCGGGTAGAACAGGTCATAGCTGCCGAGCAGATTTTCCTGGCGCAGTTTAACGCCATTGTGCGAGCCGGAAACGTTGTCGTAGGTGGCGTAATAGCGGCCCTGGCTGTTTTGCTGACCGAGGCGCATGCCGTAGGTGTTGTTGCCGTCGATGGCCCCCGTGACGTTGGGGTGGCCGAGGTTATTGTTCAGTGCGTGGGACTTGTCGATCTTGTCGCTGGTCTGGCCGAACGTCAGGCCGGCGAAGTTGCTGGTGTCGTCAGCATTGGCCGCGATGCTGGAGCCTAACAGGGTAAAAGCCAGCAGCAGTTTGTTGATACGAGTCATGGGTATTTCCTCTTTCACAGTGCTGTTTGGGTATGGCGCAAGGTTACTCAGCCGCCCCTGTACGGCCCCTGAACCGTCTCTGAACCAGACCTGAACCAGATCGACTAGGCTGTTCTGACCACTTTCAATAAGGAGACCCGACCATGCGCCTGTTCCTCGCCCTGACTTTGCTGGCGGTCAGCAGCCTCACCCAGGCTGCGATCAAGACTGCAGAAATCCCCTATCAAAGCGCCGACGGCAGCCAACTGATCGGTTACTACGCCTATGACGACGCGATCAAAGGCCCCCGCCCCGGCGTTGTCGTGGTCCACGAATGGTGGGGGTTGAACGATTACGCCAAGCGCCGCGCGCGGGATCTCGCCGAACTCGGCTACAGCGCGCTGGCCATCGACATGTACGGCGAAGGCAAGAACACCGAGCACCCGAAAGACGCCATGGCCTTCATGCAGGCAGCGACCAAGGACGCCGATGCTGCCGGTAAACGCTTCGCCGCCGGGCTCGATCTGCTGAAGAAGCAACCGCAGACCGACCCGAACAAAATCGCCGCCATCGGCTATTGCTTCGGTGGCGGCGTGGTGCTGAATGCGGCGCGTCAGGGTGTGCCGCTGGCCGGTGTGGTGAGTTTCCATGGCGCGCTGGCAACCAAGACCCCGGCGACTCCGGGCAGCGTCAAGGCGAAAATCCTCGTCGAGCACGGTGCGCTGGACAGCATGGTCACTCAGGACCACGTCACCGCGTTCAAGTCGGAGATGGACAAGGCCGGGGCGGACTACCAGTTCGTCAGTCTGGATGGCGCCAAGCATGGTTTCAGCAACCCGGATGCCGATCGCCTGAGCCATGGCGAGCATGGCGGGCCGGACATTGGTTACAACAAGGCGGCGGACGAGAAGTCGTGGGCGGATATGCAGGCGTTCTTCAAGAGGATTTTCGGTTGAGTCAGTAACGACCGAGGCGTGGCTTTCGCGAGCAGGTTCGCTCCCACACCGGGTATCTGTCGCACAGAAGATCCCCTGTGGGAGCGAGCCTGCTCGCGAAGGCTTCACCGCCGATCTCGACCTCGCCCCGACTAACCGGCAAAATGCCCGCCATGCATATCACCCTCGCCCTGCCCGCCTGCTGCACTGCCCTCGACAGCCATTGGCCGTTGCCAACGGTGCTTGCCGATACCGTGCTGCTCAGTACCCACTTCGATCCGGCACAGTTGCTCGGCGATGACTTCCATCGCAGCGCTGTACTCGCGCCGCCAAGCATCCAGCGCTCGGTGGCCAAGCGTCAGGCCGAGTTTCTCGCCGGGCGCATCTGCGCCCGTGCCGCGCTGCACCAACTCGAAGGCCTGAATATCGTTCCGCCGATCGGCGAAGACCGCGCCCCGGTGTGGCCAGCGCACATTTGCGGTTCGATCACCCACAGCACCGGCCGCGCCGCAGCGATTGTCGCCAACAAGCAGCACTGGCGCGGCCTGGGCATGGATCTGGAAAACCTGTTGAGCCACGAGCGCGCCGAACGCCTGGCCGGGGAAATTCTCACCCCAGCGGAACTGCAGCGCATGGCAGCGGGATCTGAGGATCAGTTGGCGTTACTGGTGACCCTGACGTTTTCGGTCAAAGAGAGTTTATTCAAAGCGCTGTACCCGATCGTGCAGCAGCGTTTTTATTTCGAGCATGCAGAAGTGTTGGAGTGGACTGAGGCGGGTCAGGTCAGGCTGCGCTTGTTGACTGATTTGTCCGGCGAATGGCGCAACGGATCGGAGCTGGAGGCGCAGTTTGCAGTGCAGGATGGGCAGTTGTTGAGTCTGGTCAGCATTCCTGCCTGAAGTTTTGCATTGCCTGCATGGTCCTCATCGCTGGCAAGCCAGCTCCCACAGTATTCGCGGTGTACACAGAGACAATGTACACCCGCAAAACCTGTGGGAGCTGGCTTGCCAGCGATGGGGCCAGCCCTGCCACTACACACCCTACCGGCGCTCCTGATTCCTCGGCCAACTCAGACTGAAACACGCCCCACCCAGGCTCTTGCTCTTGCCAATGATCGCGCGGCCGTCGTGCCAGTGAATGATCCGCCGCACAATCGACAAGCCCAGACCATGCCCGCCCGAGGCCCGCGTGCGGCTATCGTCGAGGCGCAGAAACGGCGTGAAGATCCGCTCCCATGCCACCTCCGGCACTCCCGGCCCGTCGTCCTCGACGTCGATCCGGCAGCGCAATTGGCCGACCTGATAACTCACCGTCACCTGCGAATGCGCATGGCGCATCGCGTTGCCCACCAGATTCTGTAGCGCTCGGTGCAAATAACGCGGCTCGGCCTCGACCCAGGCGCCGTCGTTGTCGGCCGATGACAGACACAAACCGCGCTGCACCGTGACTTCGGCGCGCAGTGGCGCCAGTTCTTCGATGACCTGATTGACCAGCGCATCCAGATCGATGCGCTGGAAGGTCAGCGCCGGTGAGCCTTGCTCCAGTCTTGCGTAGGTGAGCATCTCGTCGACCAGCTTATCGAGGTCTTCGATGTCGTGATCCATGCCTTCGCGGTATTTCTCCAGTGCCTGCGGGGTGGTCGCCGTACCGATCATCTCCAGACCGAAACGCAGCCGCGCCACCGGCGTGCGCAACTCATGGGAGACCGCGCGCACCAGTTCTCGCTGGATCGCCAGCAGTTGCTGCAAATGCTCGGCCATGCCATTGAACGCCGACGCCAGCCGTCCAACCGAGTCGGCACCGCGCGCCGGCACGCGGGTTTCCAGGCTGCCCTTGGCGATGCGCGTGGCCGCTGCTTCGAGGCCGCGCAAACGCCGCTCAAGCTGACGCACCAACAGATAGACGATGAGACCGATCAGCGTCAGACCCAGAGCGGCAATCAGCACCAGCCATTCCGGCGGGTACGGATTCATCTGATACAGCGGGCCGATTTCCAGCACCCACGGCGTGCCGACCATGCCGGCGAAGACGCGGATCGAATCGCCGCCCTTGCCCAGCGCCATCACCGTATCGCCCTCGGCCACGCGGCGGCTCTGGTCTTCGTCCATGTCGGCGTCATTTACCGTGACCAGACGCAGATCGAAGCCGAAGCCCTTTTCCTGCTTTATCTGCGCCAGACGTTTGGGCTGTTCGCCGACCGGTACTCGCACCAGTTCATCGGCGAGCAAATAAATGGTCGCCCGGGCCAGTTGCTCGCTGATCTGCTGTACCTCTCCTACCAGTACAAGCTGCCCTTTTTCGCTGACCAGTCGATAGACCTTGGCCGCGTGGGGTCCGGTCTGCTCGACCAGCGCTTGACCGCGCAGCACACGGGTGCGCTGGGCCAGATCGAGGTCGCTTTCAGAGAATTTCTTCAGCGTCAGCGGGATGCCGAGCAGCCGCTCCCACACCAGCAACGCGCGATGGCGTTCGGTCTGGTTCATCGGTTGCAGGTTGTCGGCCATCAGCGAGAAAGTGCCGTGCGCCAGGCGTTCGCGATATTGCTCGCTGCGCACCTGATTGAGCAGGTTCAGTGCCAGCACGCCGAGCACCGCCACCAGAATCAGCGCGGCGCACATGCCGCCGTAGATGCGCAGGAAGATCGAATTCACAGCGCCAGGTCTGCACAGGCTTCCGGGACGAACAGGTAGCCTTTGCTGCGAATGGTCTTGATCAGACGCGGATGATCGGGGTCGTCGCCGATTTTCGGACGGATGCGTGAGATGCGCACGTCGATCGAGCGGTCCTGGCCGTCATAGCCGATGCCGCGCAATGCGGTGAAGATTTCTTCGCGCGAAAGAATCCGCCCGGCGTTGGAGACCAGCAGCCAGAGCAGGTCGAACTCGGCGCTGGTCAGCTCGATGCCGTTGTCGCTCAGCCAGGCTTCACGCAACGCGTTGTCGACCACCAGCGGGCCGAATTGCAGGCGACGGGATTTTTCCGCGGCCGGTTCCGGTGTGTCACTGCGTCGCAGCAACGCCTGGATCCGCGCCAGCAACAAACGCGGGCGCACCGGTTTGCAGACATAGTCGTCGGCACCAAGGTCGAGGCCGTGGATCTGATCAGCGTCATCGGTGCGCGCGGTGAGCATCAGGATCGGCCCGTCGTACTGGCTGCGCACCTTGCGGCAGATGCTCAGGCCATCCTCGCCGGGCAGCATCAGATCGAGGATCACCAGATCCGGCTGCTCCCTGATGATCCGCGCCGCCGCCAGCGCACCGTTGCCTTCGATCTCCACGCGCAGGCCATTGGCTTGCAGGTAGTCACGGGTGAGCTCGGCCAGTCGCTGGTCATCCTCGACAATCAATACCTGCCAGGTTTGTTGCTCCACCGGTGACCTCTGTTTGCTGTTTTTATTAAAATAAGAAAGACAATCGCCTGACACGGACAAAACCTGTGGGAGCGAGCCTGCTCGCGAAAGCGTCAGTTGCTCCAACCTGAATGCTCAGTGGTCAACCGATTCGCGAGCAGGCTCGCTCCCACAATCCTGCGTGTACCTCCCGATCATCTGTCATGTTTCAGGAGGATAAAAATGCCCATGCAGCCAGCGATTGTATAAACGCCGGCCACCCGGAAAACAAGTCGGTAAATGCGTTCGGACAAGGCGGAATTCTGTGATAGGGTTCGCGCCCTTAAAAAACCGCTGTAACGTTTTTCCAGGCAAAAAAACAGTGACAAACGGTCTGGCTCAGCAGGTTCGCGGCCTACACGCGTTTTCCCTGTTTCTTACACAAATTACGCACAGGCTTATCCACAGGTAGTACGTTGCAATCCCCCCTGAAACGCATTATCTTGTAGCACCGCGAAAACGCAGACCCTACATATAGGGTTTTCGTCTAAATCGCCCAACCACATTTCAGACCTGAAACTCAAGCGCTTTATGGCGAGTTTCCGGTTGAACGAACGAGTTTTTTCAAGCCCAAACCGCACTGGCGGATGGCACCGTTTTATTTGGTCCGAAACGGACAAAACGGTATGGGTGTTGCAGTCATGACTGTCACCCGCGAAGGAATCCGGTGGCGAGCTTCGGCTGGCTACCAAAACTTCGGCAAGGATGCGGCGTTGCAGCCTTTTTCCTACTGTTCCGAAGTTTGTAATGCCGACGCCCGTCGGTTGCAGTGCTTCGGTACAGAACGGTGAGCACCATGACGGTGCCAAACAAACATAGAGAATGTGGAGACCACCCCCATGCAAACCGACACAACTCGCGAGAACCCGCAGGGCACCTTGCCGCAGGCCGCCGATTCGACTTCGGATCTGGCAGCCACCGCGCCTGGCCAGCTGCGCGTGATCAAGCGTAATGGCACTGTCGTTCCTTACACCGATGACAAGATCACTGTCGCTATCACCAAAGCGTTCCTCGCAGTTGAAGGCGGCACCGCTGCCGCTTCGTCGCGAATCCATGACACCGTTGCGCGCCTGACCGAACAGGTCACCGCGACCTTCAAGCGTCGCATGCCATCGGGCGGCACCATCCACATCGAAGAAATCCAGGACCAGGTCGAACTGGCCCTGATGCGTGCCGGCGAGCAGAAAGTCGCTCGCGACTACGTGATCTACCGTGACGGCCGTTCGAAAGAACGCGCTGCCCACGCCCCGGCCGAAGCAGCCGTCAACGCGCACCCGTCGATCCGCATCACCCGCGCCGACGGTAGCCTGGCGCCGCTGGACATGGGCCGTCTGAACACCATCGTCACCGAGGCCTGCGAAGGCCTGGAAGAAGTCGACGGCGACCTGATCCAGCGCGAAACCCTGAAGAACCTGTACGACGGCGTCGCCCTGACCGACGTCAACACCGCACTGGTGATGACCGCCCGCACCCTGGTCGAGCGTGAGCCGAACTACTCGTTCGTCACCGCCCGCCTGCTGATGGACACCCTGCGTGCCGAAGGCCTGAACTTCCTCGAAGTTGCCGAAAGCGCCACCCATCACGAAATGGCCGACCTATACGCCAAGGCCCTGCCGGCGTACATCGCCAAGGGTATCGAGTTCGAACTGCTGAACCCTGTGCTGGCCACCTTCGACCTGGAAAAACTGGGCAAGGCGATCAACCACGAGCGCGATCAGCAATTCACCTACCTGGGCCTGCAGACCCTGTACGACCGCTACTTCATCCACAAGGATGGCGTGCGTTTCGAACTGCCGCAGATCTTCTTCATGCGCGTGGCCATGGGTCTTGCGATCGAAGAGAAGCAGAAAGAAGACCGTGCGATCGAGTTCTACAACCTGCTGTCCTCGTTCGACTACATGGCTTCGACTCCAACCCTGTTCAACGCCGGTACCCTGCGTCCACAGCTGTCGAGCTGCTACCTGACCACCGTGCCGGATGACCTGTCGGGCATCTATCACGCGATCCACGACAACGCCATGCTGTCGAAATTTGCCGGCGGCCTGGGCAACGACTGGACGCCTGTTCGTGCGCTGGGTTCGTACATCAAGGGCACCAACGGCAAGTCGCAAGGCGTGGTGCCGTTCCTCAAAGTGGTGAACGACACCGCTGTGGCCGTGAACCAGGGTGGCAAGCGCAAAGGCGCAGTGTGTGCCTACCTGGAAACCTGGCACATGGACATCGAAGAGTTCATCGAGCTGCGCAAGAACACCGGTGACGATCGCCGTCGTACCCACGACATGAACACCGCCAACTGGATCCCTGACCTGTTCATGAAGCGTGTCTTCGATGACGGCAAGTGGACCCTGTTCTCGCCATCCGAAGTACCGGACCTGCACGACCTGACCGGTAAAGCCTTCGAAGAGCGCTACGAGTACTACGAAGCGCTGACCGAGTACCCGGGCAAGGTCAAGCTGTTCAAGACCATCCAGGCCAAAGACCTGTGGCGCAAAATGCTGTCCATGCTCTTCGAAACCGGCCACCCATGGCTGACTTTCAAAGACCCGTGCAACCTGCGCAGCCCGCAGCAGCACGTCGGCGTGGTCCACAGCTCGAACCTGTGCACCGAGATCACCTTGAACACCAACAAGGACGAAATCGCCGTTTGCAACCTGGGCTCGATCAACCTGCCGAACCATATCGTCGACGGCAAGCTCGATACCGCCAAGCTGCAACGCACCGTCAACACCGCTGTGCGCATGCTCGATAACGTGATCGACATCAACTACTACTCGGTGCCGCAAGCGAAGAACTCCAACTTCCGCCACCGTCCGGTCGGTCTGGGCATCATGGGCTTCCAGGACGCTCTGTACCTGCAGCACATTGCCTACGGCTCCGACGCTGCCGTCGAGTTCGCCGACAAGTCGATGGAAGCGGTCAGCTACTACGCGATCCAGGCTTCCTGCGACCTGGCCGACGAGCGCGGCGCCTACGAGACGTTCAACGGCTCGCTGTGGTCCAAAGGCATCCTGCCGCTGGATTCGCAACAGATCCTGATCGAACAGCGTGGCGAGAAGTACATCGACGTCGACCTGAAGGAAACCCTCGACTGGGCACCGGTTCGCGCCCGTGTACAGAAAGGCATCCGTAACTCGAACATCATGGCCATCGCACCGACCGCGACCATCGCCAACATCACTGGCGTTTCGCAGTCGATCGAACCCACCTACCAGAACCTGTACGTGAAATCGAACCTGTCGGGCGAATTCACCGTGATCAACCCTTACCTGGTTCGCGATCTGAAAGCTCGCGGTCTGTGGGACTCGGTGATGATCAACGACCTGAAGTACTACGACGGTTCGGTGCAGCAGATCGAGCGCATCCCGCAAGAGCTCAAAGAGCTCTACGCGACCGCGTTCGAAGTGGACACCAAGTGGATCGTTGACGCCGCCAGCCGTCGTCAGAAGTGGATCGACCAGGCCCAGTCGCTGAACCTGTACATCGCCGGCGCATCGGGCAAGAAGCTCGACGTGACCTACCGCATGGCCTGGTACCGTGGCCTGAAAACCACTTACTACCTCCGTGCCTTGGCCGCGACCAGCACCGAGAAGTCGACCATCAACACCGGTAAGCTGAACGCTGTTTCCAGCGGCGGCAACCACGGCGACGATTCGGTCCTGGCCGCTCCGGCAGGTCCGGCACCCGTGCCAAAGGCCTGCGCGATTGACGAGCCGGATTGCGAAGCTTGTCAATAAGCTGAGCTGAGACCAGGCGTTGCGAGACGCCTGGAATCTCAAGGCAAACAAAACCCCCGACAGACTTCTGGTTTGTCGGGGGTTTTGTTTTTTGGGGTTTAGGTTTGGGTGAATATCCGTTGCAGCGATAACGGCTTCTTATGGTTTCGCTGTTACAGCGAGTCACCTTTTCAGAGACCTGGTCGTAGGTTGCTGCGCTTCCTCCCCCGGATCGATCCCGTAACGAAGCCTGCCGAAGGGGCGAAAGATCAAGAGCCGAAGCAAAGCAAAAGCCAGATCAAGAGCCAGATCAAAGATCGCAGCCTTCGGCGGCTCCTACAGTTGGATCGTGGGTATCTGGGCGAAATTGGTTGGCCGCCAGACCGCTATCGCGAGCCGGCTCACTCCTACAGTTGGATCGCGTACGCTCAAGGACAGGTCGGCTGACAGGCCGCCTTCGCGAGCAGGCTCGCTCCCACAAAAGCAAAAGCAAAGCAGCGCAGCTGCCCGCGGCGAAGCCGCCCCACTCAACAATGAGCGCAAGCTCGAGCGCCCTTGATCTTGATCCACAGGCGACGTCGGAAGGCTGAGCGGAGGGATTGATCCGGGCGTGGGAGCGCAGCGACCGTCTGGCGCAGCCAGACACAGCGCAAGGAGGTGCAGCGAAGCAAACCGTAGCCGCTGCGCCTGGATCAGTCCCGGAGCGAAGGAACCCGAGCCTGCGAGGGCCGAACGCAGGAGCAAGCGTTTTTTGCTTACTTTTTTTGGCGCCGGTGCGTGTCAACGTATCTGTCGCTTCACGGCTGTTTTAGGAGTCTATTACGCCCTTGTTTCAGGGCGCTCTGGATTCAGGTAAACAGCGTTTGCGAGTTTCCAATTACGTACTTCGCCGCTCCAACGGCTAGGGTTAGTTGCTTTGGCTGCCTTGTAAAGATTCTCCCGTGCCTGCAGTAACGCAGGTGCCTTGCCTTCGTGACGCTCATTGGGCGTCACGTATTTCAAGGCGCTATGACGATGCTCGTCGTTGTACCACTCAACGAATTTCTGCACCCAGAGTCGTGCTTCCGTGAGGTTGTCGAAGGGCCGCTCGGGCCACAGCGGGCAATACTTAGCCGTACGAAAAAGCGCTTCGGCATAGGCGTTGTCATTGCTTACTCGGGGTCGGCTGAACGACGGTTCGACGCCCAATGCAATCATGCTTTCTCGAAGAAGCGAGCCTCTCATTACGTGACCGTTGTCCGAGTGCAGTACCAGCGGACGACCCGCCGTACGCTCTCGTAAGCATCCTTTTTCAAGCAGTACGCATGCATGTTCTGCGCGTTCGGATTCGTGTACTTCGTTGGTCACTAATTTGCGGCTATAGATGTCTTTGACCATGTACCAGTAGTAAAAGCGACCTTTAACGGTGGTGGGTAACCACGTGATATCCCAACACCAAACTCGATTTGGGGCATCAGCACAATGTGTGGTCAAAGCTCGGCGCTTCGGAGCTTTGGCTCGGCCTCGACGGCTATTCTGATTTGCCTCTTTCAGCACCCGATAGAATGTTGATTCCGATGCCAGATAGATACCTTCGTCAGCTAACTTCGGGACAATCTGGTGCGGTGTCAGACTCGCGTAGCCAGGTTGATTAGCAGCATCCAAAACAGCCTGACGCTCTGCGACGCTGAGTTTGTTGGACGGTGCTTCGCGCTTGATGATCTGGCGCTTGTCGGCTTCGCAGTGTCGCCAACGCTGAACCGTCCGCAAACACAGCCCGATCTCTTTGCATGCACGAAACCGACGAGCACCACTTGCTACTGCCTCAGCGATCAGGCCCAAAGCCTGCACACGATCAGGGGCGCTGATCAGCCTTCCTTGTCCTTGCCCCAGATCGCATTGGCTTTTTTTCTGAGTTCCAGTAAAGCGACCGCCTCCTTGCAATCAGCATCGGATCGAAGCAGTTGTCGCTCCAGCTCCTTTATCCGTATTTGCTCGGTGGTCGGTTTTTTGTTGGGCTGAGGCTCCATCGCAGTGTTGGCATTCTGGCAAGCTTGGCGCCATTGCTGAATCTGCTCAGGATAAATGCCCTTGATTCGGCAATATTGTGAAAGCTCTACCTCGCTCAACGGCGCGGTTTCCAGAACGGCGTTGAATTTGTCGGCGCTGGACCACTGATTGCTGGTTTTATTATTCCCAGGAACAATCAATCCTTTATCTCTAGCCATTTGCCTCCAGTTTCGCAGTGACTGTGGGGTGACGCCGATTGCAACGGCGAGCTCTGCTACGGAACGGTTTAAGGGCGGCATCATTTGAAGAACAGCCCAGTCTCTGAAGTCATCGTCATAACGCTTCGGCATTGCTAGACACCTTCGCCCCCATGAATGGTTGAGTCAATCAACAGAGGTGACAGGTAGGCTGACACGGGGGGCGCTTGTAAAAAAGTAAGTCGCCGTCAGGCGAAACCGCCAGCAGCCGCGACCGCAGCAACGGATATTCACCCAAATCACCCAAAGCCTGGCCGACCCAGAGGCCGCCAAGACCAAAAAAAAGCCCCTCAAAACGAGGGGCCCAAAAAACCAGCTCAGAAACCCGAATCAGGTCATCTGAATAATGGTCTGCATAATCGTGCTCTGCGTCGAAATGGTCTTGGCGTTCGCCTGATAGTTGCTCTGGCCTTTGATCAGATCAACCAGCTCATTGGTCAGGTTAACGTTCGATTCTTCCAGCGAGTTGGACACCACCGAACCCAGCGTACCGGTCTCAGGCGCATCGTAGCCCGGAATACCCGAAGCAAACGTCTCTTTCCAGCTGGTGCCACCGATCGCCTGCAGGCCCTGTTCGTTGGTGAAGCTCGCCAGTGCAACCTGTCCGATGGCCTTGCTCTGGTTGTTGCTGAAGTTGGCGAACAAGGTACCGGTACCGTCGATGGTCAGGTTGGTGATCTGGCCAGTCGCGTAACCATCCTGAGTAGGAATCGTGCGCGAGGTGTCGGCGTTGTACTGAGTGGTCTTGGCCATCGAGATGGTCACACCCGCCGGGTTTGCCGCCGCGCCGTTAGCCTTCCAGACACCATCGGTCACAGTGCCTGGCACCCAGCCCTTGAGTGTCAGGTCGCTGCTGATGATGGCCGGGCCACCCAGCGGATCTGGCGTGCTGACCTGGGTCAGCTTGCCGGTCGCGTCAAAGGACAGCGTCGAGGCCACAGGCGCGGTGGTCTTCGGATCGCTGCCGGTCGCATCCGGGTTACGACCGTCCACCAGGGTGTAGACCTTCCAGGTGTTGGCGCCGGTTTTCACCATGTATTGATCCATGGTGTGCTGGTTGCCCTGGCTGTCATAGATCGGGGTGCTGAACGACTTGGTGTAGGTCGCAGTGTTGGTAGGGTCGAATTTGCCTGCCGCGACCGTATCGTCGATCACCGCAGCGGTCGAGTTCAGATTGATGGTCGAAGCCACCGCCGAAGTCGACTTCGGGGCCAGGTTCGAGGTATCGATCTTGAGGTCGGTCAAGACGCCGTTAATAATCTTGCCGTTGGCATCCACACCGTAGCCCTGCAAACGCGAGGTGTAGTCGGTGTTGGTGATGTAGCCGGCGTTATCGACCTTGAACGTACCGGCACGGGTGTAAGACACCGAGCCGTTGTTGTTCATGGTGAAAAAGCCAGAGCCGTTAATGCCCATATCCAGCACGTTGCCAGTGTTGTTGATGTCACCCTGGGTGAACTGCTGGGACACGTTGGCCAGGCGTACGCCGTTACCGATCACTTTGCTGCCGCTGCCCAGACGAGTCGCCGAATAGACGTCTTCGAATTCTGCGCGCGAGGATTTGAACCCGGCGGTGGCGACGTTGGCGATGTTGTTGCCGGTCACGTCGAGTTGTTTGTTGGCGGCATAGAGACCGCTAAGGCCGATGTTAAAAGACATGTACCACTCCTTCGTGCCGGGTTAGTCGGCTCTATATACCAATGGTTTGTACTTTGGACAGGGCGACGGTGCCCTTGCCGGCCAGGTTGAGCATCAGCTCGCCACCGGTCTGGCTGATCGTCACGCTGTTGACGGTTGCTGGCAGGTAGGTCGCCAGGTCGGTCGCCGCGCCGTTGATCGGTGCGCTGGCCTTGAACGTGTAAGTACCGACCGGAACCACGGTGCCGGCGGTGTCCTTGCCGTCCCACGTGAAACTGGCAGCACCCGCAGCGCGGCTGCCCAGGTCGATGGTGCGCACGGCTTTGCCGTCCTTGTCGGTGATGGTCACGGTGCCGCCGGCAATCGACGAAGGCACGGAGACCGAACCGGTCAGGCCTTTGCTCGGGTCATCGAGCTGCGCGGTGTTGGTCTGCACGATTACGTTGCGACCGACCAGCGACGAGGCTTGCAGCGCCTGCGACGAGTTGTAGTTGCCGGCAAGGCCACTGACTGTGGAGTTCAGCGTGGTGATGCCTTCAAGGCTGCTGAACTGCGCCAGTTGCGCCACGAAAGCGCTGTTGTCCTGCGGGTCGAGCGGGTTCTGGTTTTTCAGCTGGGTGACCAGCAATTGCAGGAACGCATCCTTGCCCAGCGCCTGGCCGCCGGTGGCACTGTTGGTCGCCGAGGCGATGCCGCCCGACGTGGTGCTACTCGTCTTGGACGAGTTGGCCAGGATGTCTTTCATGCTCAGGGTGCTGGTGGTGTCCGTAACGCTCATGGCATTCGTCCCTTATTACTGACCGAGGGTCAGTACCTTCTGCATCATGGTCTTGGCGGTGTTCATCATTTCCGCGTTGGTCTGGAACGAGCGGCTGGCGGAAATCATGTCAGCCATTTCTTCCACCACGTTGACGTTCGGGTAGTAGACGTAGCCCTTGGCGTCAGCGGCCGGGTGGTTCGGCTCGTAGCGCGCCTCGAGGTTGCTCTGGTCTTCGACAACGCCGAGCACCTGCACACCCTGCCCGGCCGCGTCCTGGTTCTGGAACAACGAACTGCTGCCGCCGGCCTGGCCGCCCTGGAACATGGTGGCGAACACCGGGTGACGGGCGCGGTAGGTCTGGTCGATGCTCGAGGAGACGGTTTCGGCGTTGGCGATGTTCGAGGCCACGGTGTTCAGACGTGTGGTCTGCGCGCTCATGCCGCTGCCGGCAATGTTGAAAACGCTGGACAGGGACATGGATTATTCTCCGCGCAGGGCTGACACCAGCCCTTTGAATTTGCTGTTGAGCAAGGTGAAGCTGGCCTGGAAACCGACGGCGTTTTCCGCGTAGTTGGACTGTTCCAGTTGAGCGTCGACGGTGTTCTGGTCGATCGAAGGCTGCATCGGCGTGCGATACATCAGCGACTCGTCGCCGTTGCCCAGCCCTTCAGCCTCGATGTGACGGCTGTTGGTCATGTTCAGGGCAAAGTGGCCGCCGGTCTTGGTTTTCTCGGTCTGTGCTTCGAGCACTTTGGAGAAATCCAGATCCCGCGCCTTGTAGTTCGGGGTGTCGGCGTTGGCGATGTTGTTGGCCAGCACTTCGGCACGCTGGGCGCGGAAGCCCAATGCCTTTTCGTGAATGCCCAGCGCTTTGTCGAAGCTGATGCTCATGTCGGGAACCTTCAGGTGACCGGTTTTTCGTATCTGAGCTTTAGCAAGCGCCGTGCCAAATCAACAAAGCCCCGTATTCCGGGGCCTTGCGCCGAACAGGCAAAGCGGCAATGCCAGAAAAGCGGCAATCGATTACCGCCGGATGCCGCTTTTCTGCCGCTTGGCTGCCTCTATCGCCGGCGAAAAACTGTGGGAGCGAGCTTGCTCGCGAAGGCGGAGTGCCAGCCAATGCAAATGCAGAATGTGACGGCCTCTTCGCGAGCAAGCTCGCTCCCACAGGGATTGTTGGTGTTAAGAGAATTTCTTCGGACATAAAAAAACGGGAGGCCTTTGCGGGCTTCCCGTTTTTTGTATCAGCGCAAACCGCTTATTTCGCCTTGTAGATAATCCCCGGGCTGCACTGAACCATCTGGTAATGATCCGGCAAACCGTTCAGCGCCTCGGACGCGCCAAGGAACAGATACCCGCCCGGCTTCAACGTGCTGTGAATGCGCAACAGGATGTCTTTCTTCACTTCGGCAGAGAAGTAGATCAGCACGTTGCGGCAGAACACGATGTCGAACTTGCCCAGCGCTGCGTAGCTGTCGAGCAGGTTGAAGGAGCGGAATTCCACTCGGCTCTTGATCGGCGCCTTGACCACCCAGCGCCCCGGCCCTTTCGGGTCGAAGTAGCGTTGCAGGCGTTCCGGCGACAGACCGCGACCGATCGCCAGGCTGTCGTACTCACCGGTCTTGCAGTTGTTGAGCATCAGACCCGACAGATCGGTGGCAACAATCTGCACGCCCATCTTCAACTGCCCAAGGTTGCTGCGCTCGAACTCGTCGATCGACATCGACAGCGAGTACGGTTCCTGCCCCGACGAGCAGGCCGCCGACCAGATCCGCAGACGCTGGTTGGGGCTGGCCTTGATCGCTTCCGGCAGTACCTTGTTCTTCAAGACTTCAAACGGATAGGTGTCGCGAAACCACAGGGTTTCGTTGGTCGTCATGGCATCGACCACCTGCTCGCGCAAACCGCTGCGCGGCTGGGTCTGAATGCGCTGTACCAGCTCACCCAGGGACTTGATGCCTTGCTGCTCCATCAGTTTGTTGAGACGGCTCGAGACCAGATACTGCTTGTTTTCACCGAGCAGAATGCCACAGGCTTTTTCCAGGAAGACCCGGAACTGTTCGAAATCCAAATTACCCGTAGACAATGATGCCGCCTCTTAAATCGTGTTGAACGCCAAGGGCAAAACGCCCCTAGCTGATATCTGCTGCTTTGATCCGGTCGACTACCCGGGATGCGAGGTCATCAGGACGGAATTTGGCCAAAAAGTCATCAGCACCGACTTTCTTCACCATCGCCTGATTGAATACCCCCGACAACGAAGTATGCAGGATGATATGGAGCTTTTGCATGCGTGCGTCGCCGCGGATTTCCGCCGTCAGGGTGTACCCGTCCATCTCCGGCATCTCGATGTCGGAAATCATCATCAGGAACTCTTCTTCCGGCTTCTTGCCCTCGTCGACCAGCTTGCGCAGGTAATCCAGCGCCTGCTTGCCATCGTTCAGCGCCACCACTTCGACACCGATGGTCTGCAGACAACGCGTGACCTGCTTGCGCGCCACCGACGAGTCATCGACCGTCAGCACCCGCAGCGACAATGCCTTCGTCTGCGTCTCGACATCGACCACGCCCACCGAAATGGCTTCCGGCGTCGGCGCCACTTCGGCCAGCACCTTCTCGACATCGATGATTTCGACCAGCTGGTTGTCGACCCGAGTCACAGCGGTCAGGTAGTGATCGCGGCCGGTACCCTTGGGCGGCGGATGGATCTCTTCCCAGTTCATGTTGACGATGCGCTCCACCGAGCGGACCAGGAAACCCTGGGTCTTGGTGTTGTACTCCGTGATGATCACGAACGGGCTGTTCTTGTCTTTCAACGCACCGGAGCCCGTTGCCATTGCCAGATCCAGGATCGGAATGGTCGCTCCCCGTATATTCGCTACCCCGCACACGACAGGACTGGATTTGGGCATCAAGGTCAGGGACGGGCATTGCAACACTTCCCGTACCTTGAACACGTTGATCCCATAGAGCTGCGGCCCGTCGAGACGGAACAACAGCAGCTCGAGGCGATTCTGCCCTACCAGTTGCGTGCGCTGGTTCACCGAATCCATTACACCAGCCATGCCCAGACTCCTACATCAACGCCAAGTGTTGTTGCGACGCACATTCATTGCTAAACGGCACGGCGCTTGCTTTTTAACTCGTATGAACGCTCAAACGACATTTTCCCGACGCCTGACATCTACCCTTCGCAAAGGGCTTTGCGCGGTGTCCGCCGTTTGCTGCTTGCTTGCTGGCAGTCCTGCCCATGCAGATGCGGTTACCTTGCCTGATATGCTTATCGGCGTGACTCAGGGCTTTCTTGAATTCACCGTAGAAGACTATTTGGCTTCCAGTCAAACCGAAGGCCGCTACGAAATCGAAGTCAACCAGCTCGACCCGCGCATGCGCATGCCGATGTGCGACAAGGAATTGACAGCCACTCTGGAGAGCCCGGCACGCCCGCTGGGGCGCGTCACGGTGAAGGTTCGCTGCGAAGGCAGTTCGCCCTGGACGGTGTTCGTACCCGCTCAAGTCCGCCTGTTTCGCGAGATCGTGACCACCACTCGTCCGCTGAAACGCGCCGGTATCATCGAGCCGCAGGACGTGACGTTGCGCGAGCGCGATGTCAGCACGATCAATCAGGGTTTCCTCACCTCCGTCGACGAAGCGATCGGGCAGAAATTGACCCGACCAACGGTAGCCGATCAGGTCATCACGCAGGTGCATCTGGAGCAGGCCGAAGTCGTGCGCAAGGGTGACCAGGTGGTAATCACAGCGCGCAGCGGCACCCTCGCCGTACGCATGCCGGGGGAAGCACTCTCCAATGGCGGCATGAAAGAACAGATTCGCGTAAAAAACCTTAATTCTCAAAGAGTTATCAAGGCGCAGGTGATTGCGCCGGGACAGGTCGAAGTGGCCATGTAAAAGCCTCGCGGAGAAAACTGGCGCCGATCCCGTCGCTTCCCTAAACTGTGCCGCAGCAGGTCTCGCAGCGGCGCATGCAAGCTTATGGTTGATTGGGCCTAAAGTTTTTCAGGGGATAGCCGAAAACATGGCAAGCGTCCAAATTCCCAGAGGTTTTTTATCATGGTTATCGATTTCAACCGATTGAACAGTTCCTCGTCACTTACCGGCAATACACGTACCAGCAACGCCAGGAAAGCGCTGAAAACAGCCCCTCCGCGCCGCTGAATACCCAGGCCGAACCGGCCAGTGCCGCCAAAAGCGGGGAATCGGTACACCTCAGCAATGAGGCTCAACAGTTGCAGAAGTTCACTGACAAGCTGCGCGATCAGCCTGCTGTCGACAAAGCCCGTGTGGCCGAGTTGAAAGCCGCGATTGCCGATGGCAGCTATAAAGTCGACAGCAACCGTGTAGCCAGCAAACTGCTCAACTTCGAAGCCCAGCGCTAGGCTTTTGCCGGCGCCAGGCTTTTGGACGCTTAAACCCCAAGGCCAGCCATGCACGACACTAACTTATTGCAACTGATCAACGACGACTTTGCTCCAGCGCAACAATTGCTGGAGTTATTGCAAACCGAATCCCTCGCTTTGCATGGTCGCGACATGCCGTTGCTGGAAGAAATTCTGGCGACCAAGCAAGCGTTGATCATTCTGCTCGAGCAGCATGGCCGCAAGCGCAGCGAAATCCTCGCCAGCCTCAACCTGCCGACCGATCGCACAGGTCTTGAGCAACTGGCCAGCCAGTCGAGCATTGGCGACCAGTTGCTGGCCCAGGGCGACGCCCTGACCGCGCTGATCGCCCAATGCCAGGCGGCCAACGTCAAGAACGGTCAGTCGATCCAGATCCAGCAGGCGACTACGGCCAACCAGCTGAAGATCCTCACCGGCGGTGAGCCGCCAGCGCTGTACGACGCCAGCGGGACTTTTGCCAAGCCGGTCAAACCGCGAACGCTCAGCCAGGCATGAGCCAATCGCTGGCCCTGCCCTATCCACCTGCGCAAGATGCTGGCAAAATACTGGCCGGCCGTAGTCTTATTTTGTCTGGAGATTGAAGAACCGTGTCCAACACCCTAAGCGCGGATGATGCTCCGCAGCCTCCGAAGGTGCTCACCACGCCACTGGAAATCTCCAGCAACCTGCGCCAGCTGCAAGACAGCCACGATCCGCTGATCATCACTTTCCATGAACGCAGCCAGCGCTTTCAGAGTTACCTGATCAAGGTCGACCGCGAAACCGCAACGATCGCACTGGACGAAATGATTCCGCGTGATGGCGAGCGCTTTCTGCAGGCGGGCGAACCGTTCAAGGTCGAAGGCTTTCATGACGGCGTGCGCATCGCCTGGGAATGCAACGGCACGCTGAACATCGAAGAATCCGACGGCGACCGCTTCTATACCGGTGAGCTGCCGAGCGAGGTGGTCTATCACCAGCGCCGCAACGCCTTCCGCGCTGCGTTGAAGCTCACTGATCTGGTCAGCGTGGAACTGGGCGGCGAAAAGCTCAAGACGCCGTTGCACGGCAAGCTGCTGGATATCTCCGCCACTGGCTGCAAATTCCGCTTCGAAGGCGACATCACTGATCGCCTGCAACTGGGCCAGGTCTATGATCGCCTGATCGCCCCGCCGCTGTTCGGCAATCAGCCAACATCGGTCGAACTGCGCTATCTGCATTTCGAAGAAAAACTCAACATCACCTTCGCCGGTCTGCGCTTCCACAACATCAGTGGCCAGGCTGCGCGCAACGTCGAGCGTTTTGTTTATCAGTTGCAGCGTGAAGCACGGCGTTTCGACAAAGACGATCTCTGAGTCGCAGCGATCAAAAAAAGGGCAGTCCCGCACAGGGCTGCCCTTTTTTATGCGCCGATGTTTATCTTCGGCTCAAGGCCTGCCACCACTGATATCCGGCGCAGGCTTATCGTCATTGCCGCTGTCCAGTTCGGTTTCAACGACTGCTCCCGGCTGCGCTTCGGGCTCAGGCTCAGGGGTGACCGGCGCCGGGTCCTGCACCATCTGCTCCTGCACCACCTGCTCATCGACACGCGGATCAAGCGCTGCCACCAGCGGCGAGCTCGACATGCTGTCCGGCATCGCCACGTGATGCAGCGGTGCGTCGTCGACCTGGTGCAGGTTGGTGACCGCTTTCGGACGAATCCGCCAGACCAGCACCAACGCGAAGAAACTGAAGAACGCATACAGGCTCTGACTGCCGAGAAACTTCATCAGCACGCCCGCCAACAGCGGCCCGATGCTCGCGCCAACGCCGTAAGTCACCAGTAGCATGGCGGTCAGCGACACCCGGCGATCGCCTTCGACGTGGTCATTGGAGAACGCCACCGCCAGCGGATACAGGCAGAACTGCACCAGCGAACAGAAGAAACCGACGACGAACAGCACCTCAAGCGGTACCTGCGGCATGATCGCCAACGGTAACGCCGCCACCGCCAGAAACCCGGCAAAGCAGCGAATCAGCAGCGCACGGTCATAACGGTCGGACAACCAGCCCAACGGCCACTGCACCAGCAAACCGGCAAAAATGCAGCTACCCATGAACAGACCGACCTGCTCGGTCGACAGCCCCTGCTGCGAGGCATACAGCGGCGCCAGACCATAAAATGAACCGATGATCAGACCGGCGCCGAGCACCGTGCTCAGCGATTGCGGCACGCGCTTGATAAAGAAGCGCGGCTCCATCGGCGCCGGGTGCAGGGGCGCCGGGTGAATCCGTCGGGTCAGCGTTACCGGCACCAGACACAGAGCAAAGCACAGCGCCACCAGCATCAGCAGTTCCAGCCCGAGGCCGGGGTGCATGACCAGAATCAGCTGGCCCAGTACCAGGCCCAGATACGAGGCGATCATGTAGCCGCTGAACACCAGGCCGCGTTGATTGGCATCGGCCTGCTCGTTGAGCCAGCTCTCGATCACCATGTACTGGCACATCATGCCCAGACCAACGATTGTCCGCAGCACCAGCCACGCCGGCAACCAGTCCACCAGCCCATGGCCGAGCACCGCCGCGCCGACGATCCCGGCACACGCCGAGTAGGCACGGATATGCCCGACCCGGGCAATCAGGCGATGGCCGATCTTGCCGCCCAGCACCAGACCGAAATAGTTGGCCGCCATCAGCGCACCGACCCACAGACCGTCGACATTGTCGGCGGCCAGACGCAAAGCCAGATAAGTAGAAAGAAGGCCAGAGCCGATCAACATCATCAGCGAGGCGAAATACAGTGCTCGAAAGGATTTCCAGATTTGGCGCATCGGCGTTCCGAGCGGCTCCTTGCAGTAAATACCGGGCGGTCAGAACGACTGCCCGGCAGCAGCGATACGTCAGGCCTGGGCGGCCAGTACACGGCGCTCCCAGGGGGTGATTTCATCAAAGAAGCTGGTCAACTCCATGGTCTTCGAAGCGATGTAGCCTTCGATGAACTCCGACCCGAACAGTTCCCTCGCCAACTGGCTACGTTTCAGACGCTCAAGCGCGGCGTGCAAGGTACACGGCAAGGCCAGACTATCCGGCACGGCGAATTCACCCTGGATCGCCGCGCTCGGTTCCAGCTCTTGTTCGATGCCGTGCAAACCCGCGGCCAGACTGGCGGCGATGGCCAGATACGGATTGGCATCGGCGCCCGGCAAACGGTTTTCGACCCGACGGGCGACCGGCGAGCTGGCGGGAATACGCAAGCCGGCGGCGCGATTGTCATGGGACCAACAGGCGTTGTTCGGCGACGCGTACGGATGACACAGGCGCTGATAGGAATTCACATTGGGCGCGAACAGCGCGGTGAAGTCGGCCAACCCTGCCTGCTGCCCGCCGATGAAGTGGCGGAACATCGCCGTCGGCTCGCCCTTCGTGTCAGTGAAGACATTTTTGCCGCTGCCGATTTCAACGATGCTCTGGTGAATATGCATCGAACTGCCCGGCGTATGCGCCAGCGGTTTGGCCATGCACACCACGCTCAGGCCATGCTTGAGCGCGACTTCCTTGAGCAGGTGCTTGAACAGAAACGTCTGATCGGCCAGCAGCAGCGGATCGCCGTGCAGCAGATTGATCTCGAACTGGCTGACGCCCATTTCATGCATGAAGGTGTCACGCGGCAGGCCGAGGGCGGCCATGCATTTATACACTTCGCAGAAGAACGGCCGCAGACCGTTGTTGGAACTGACGCTGAACGCTGACTGGCCATCCTCGCGGCGACCGTCGAGGCCTACCGGCGGACGGAACGGCTGAGTCGGATCGGTATTGGGTGCGAAGACGAAAAATTCCAGTTCGGTCGCCACCACCGGCGCCAGACCGTGCGCGGCATAACGGGCGATGACCGCTTTGAGCTGGCCACGGGTCGAGAGGCTGGAGCTCTCCCCGCCCAGTTCGTCGGCGTCGCAAATCGCCATGGCGCGCGGCTCGTCGCTCCATGGCAAACGATGAATCTGCGCAGGATCGGCGACCAGCGCCAGATCGCCGTCGTCACTGCCGTAAAACCGCGCCGGCGGATAGCCGCCCATGATGCATTGCAGCAGCACACCCCGCGCCAACTGCAAACGCCGCCCCTCGAGGAAACCCTCGGCGGTCATCACCTTGCCCCGTGGCACCCCGTTCAGATCCGGGGTGACACATTCAATCTCATCAATGCCGGTCAATCGCTGCGCGAGTGAACCCTGGCCATCGGTTGTCATGACGCAATCCTTGTTGTTGTGCGAGCCGCGAACGGCGACCCGGACAAAATAGGCTGCGGCTGTTCGGAATATCAAGCAGCGTCAAACAAAAAGCCTGTCATGGCAGATAGAGGCTGAACACCCCACCACCCAACGGCCCGCCGTTGCTGATTTCGGTGCGCCCTTCCACACCGTTGCGCTGGTGCAGCGCGGCGATGCGATTGGCGAAATACAGTCCCAGCCCAGTGCTGCCGCTGCTGTGATTGATGCCCTGGACATAATCGGCCTGACGCTCGAGCATCTGCGCCGGATAGCCGTCGCCATCGTCATTGATGCTCAGCACCAGTTGCCCGGCTTCGTCGCTGACGGTGATCAGCAGCGACTCGCGGGCGTAACGGATCGCATTGTTGATGCAGTTGCCGAGCACCGAAGCGATCAGCTCACGATCGAAGAAACCCAGCGGGCTCAACGGATCGACCTCATAAGTGGCGATGATGCCGCGACTGGCGAACACTTCCTGATGCGCGGCCAGTTGCGCCTCGATGAAATCGTCGAGTTCGTGATACGCCGGCTGCAGCGGCAACTGATTGACGCCGAGTTTGTACAGCCCGAGCAACTGCACCAGCATGCCATTGAGGTGGGCGAACTCGAAGTCGATCACGCCCTGCTCCGAGCCTTCGCGCAACTCTTTCGGCAAACGCGCCAGCCATTGGCTGTGCGCCTGCATCAGCATGGCCAGGGAGTTCTTCATGTCGTGGACGGTGGAGGCAATCACCGTGGAAAAATCCAGCGCCGGATCAATTGGGTTCATTCGCCAAACGCCTTGCTTTTCAGCTTCTGATAACGCGCAAACCGCGCGTCGGTGTCGGGCATCAGGCCCACCAGTTTCAGGCAGGCCCGACATTCTTCCAGCTCCGCCGACGGCACACTGGTGTCGGTGCCATGCAACAGCGACTGGGCCAGGTTCAGCGCAATACTGATGTTTTTCGGTTGCAGCTTGAGCGCCTTGCGGAACACCTCGCGGGCCTCGACCAGATTGCCGGTCTTGTACACGCGCACGCCCTGGCGGTTGAGATCGGCCGCGGCGTTACTCGAACTGAGAATGGTCGGATCGTCGGTGAGCTTGGCGATGTCTTTCATCACCGCCGGATCATCACCGTAGATCTCCGCGCAACTCTTGAGCATCGAAGTGCCCGCCTCGGCCTGACCGAGCATTTGCAACTGCTTGGCCACCAACAGCGCCGCCTCGGGGCTCATGAATTGTTCCATGCCATCGAGGCGCATCAGTGCTTGTTCGGTGAGCTTATCGGCGGTTTCAGCGTCGTTAAGCAACAGGCTGGTGGCTTTCATCAGCCGCGCACGAATCTGCAGGCCGGGGTCGCTTGGATTTTCTTTGGCCACGGCGCTGAGTGTGGTGTTGATCTCCAGCCGCGTGCGCGTGTCGAGACCGCGATCACTGCCCTTGCTGATCAGCGCGTGCGCCAGGCCGAGATTGCTTTCCGGGTCCTTGAAACGCGACTGCGCGCCCTGTGCTACTGCCTGGCGATAAGCACGCGAGGCGGTTTCGAAATCTTCGTTGGCCATCGCCAGTTTGCCGAGCAAGGCCTGACGACGCACTGCCAGCGGCGACAGGCGAATCGCTTCTTCCAGCACTCGCTGCGCGCCTTTGCTGTCGCCTTCGGCCACCAGCACATCAGCCATGCCGTCATACAGCGCCGGCATCATCGGGAAGACTTTCAGGGCTTTTTCATAAACTTCTTTGGCCTGCGAGACCTGCCCGCGTTTGAACAGCAACTTGCCCAATCCAGCGAAGGCCCATGGCAATGGGCGGTCGGCAATGATGCCGTCGTAGAGTCGCTCCAGCGCTTCGTTCTGGTTCATGTCGCGCAGGGCGTCGGCGCGGTAACGCAGGCACAGCGGCGAATAGCGGATGTCCTGTTTGCACAGCGCAATACAGGCATTGAGCACCTCGACCGGCTTACCGCGATCAAGGGCTTGCAGAATCGGTTTGAGCAACGTCTTGCGTTGTTCCAGACGCTCAAGGCGCTGGGCCAGTCCGGAACGGTTGAACGGCTTGGTCAGGTACGCATCCGGCTCATGCTCCAGCGCACTGAGCACCATCGCCTGACTGGTTTCGGCGGTGACCATGACGAAAACGGCTTCGTGGCTGATGAGCTTTTCCGACATCAGGTCTTCGAGCACCTGCTGGCCGTTCTTCTTGCCGTCGCCGAGGTGGAAGTCCTGAAGAATGAAATCATAGGACTTCTGCGAGCACATCTTCAGCGCCTGCTCGCCAGTGTCGGCAGTATCGACATCCTTGACGCCGAGCTCACGCAACATCGAACGCACGGAACTGCGGAAATCGGAAAAATCATCGACGATCAGAAAGCTTTTTGGTGATACGACGACATCGAGGATTTCCAGGCAATTGAAGAAAACGAACCGAGGCGATTTCAGGCGCGCAGATGATAGCTGGAGGCCATGCGCCATCAAGCGATTTCGCTGGAGTCTGAACTCACCGTTCGGGTTATCGGCCAAAAGTGCCGGGGCCTGAGGGTGGTGCTTCAAGAATGTTGCTTCGAGTATTACTCTGCGCGCCTGCTCAAGGATTTCCATAAGGACTGAATCGTGTACATCAAGGGACGCTACATCCTGTCGGCCTTTTTGCTGCTGTTTATCCAGCCAATGAGTGCGGCGGCAATGGACTGCACAAAAGCCGCGAACGACGTGGAAAACACGATTTGTGCGAACAAAACGCTGTATGAGCTGGACGCCCAGATGGGCACGCTGTATCGCCAACTGATGACAGCTGCCGCAGCGGCGCAACCGGAACTCAAGCGCACCCAGCGCGCCTGGCTGAAAAGCCGCAACACCTGCGCAGACGATGTCGCTTGCCTGGATGGCAGCTACCGCCAGCGCCTGCAAGCGTTGCAGGCACAATGGACGCAAGCCGCAATGTGGCAGCCGGACGCCGTGGACCTTCAGGCGATGAACGATCTGCAGGACAGCATTCGTGCCGAGAACAAAAGCCATCCGGAGTTTGCGCTGGAACATGCCTTGGCCGCGCGGGCTTTCGATGCATCCGAGACATCGTTCGCAGGCGATCCAGTCGACGACAGTTACGGCGAGCAAACCACTTTCCCCAAGTCGCGCCCCAAAGGCGTGAGCGAGGACGAATGGAAAGCATTGAACGCCTCACGCATTGAAGGCGCCGCCGAGACCGGACGGACTTCCTACGCACTGCTGGATCTGGACGATGATGGCCAACGCGACCTTATCGTCGACACATACTCAGGCGGCACTGGCCTGTTCACCTACGTGGAAACCTGGCACCGAACGGGCGAGCGCTTTGTCAAAAGATCGGTCGAGCCGGAAAGTTCGCTGTTCTACACCAACGACCGTGGCGCCAATCAGGCAGTCAGCTGGATCAGGCTTCACGACAGAATTTATGCCGCTTACCGAAACGGCACCTATGGTGTCGATAATCTGTACCTGCTCAATCCGCTGAAGATCAACCGTCAGGTACCGACGGTGTCCGTGCGTTACGCTTACTCCCTGCAAGTGCCAACCACGCAACATAAAGAAGACGACACCAGCACGTATGAGCTCGAAGCGGATTTGCACGCGGCACTCGACCACGCCATCACTCAAGCGATGAAAGCCGCCCCCGACTCAACCAATAACTCGCCCCTTTGCCCAATTCCTCCCACGGGTACCGGAGACGACGATTACTACAGCTACGGCCCAACGTACTATGCCATCGAAAAGATCACCGACCTGCCGGTGATGATTGGCGGCGAATGCTACATCGGGGCGCTGGTCAACTGGTTCGGCAGCTACAGCGAAAAGGCTGGGTTATTCGCCCAACTGGCCGTGCGCAAGCCGGGCGTCGAGGCCAGCGGGACTAGCTACGAAGTCTACGGCCGCCGGCATGTTACCGAGGTCAGCGGGAGCCTTGGCAAAGTCGAAATCAACGACGACTGACCACCGATCATCACACCGGCAAAATAATCGGCACGGTTGCCAATCGCCGGAGGTCAAAGACACAGACAGCACATTTGTCCTTCAAAAATGCAGGCAGATCCGCAAATGAGGTTTATTCTGCTCAATTACCTGCGCCCCCGGACGTCCGCGATACGCTTGTACCGCCACAAAAAAAGGCCGAAGTGATGACCTCGAAAACCCCTGCCTCGCCCTCTGCGCCCGAGCGCAAGGATGTGACCCCCAGCCACCTGAATTTCCCGGTGGTGGGCATCGGCGCCTCGGCGGGCGGCCTGCAAGCGATCAAGCTGTTTTTCGAGCATATGCCGAAGGACAGTGGCATGGCGTTCGTGATCATTCTGCATCTGTCGCCCGATCACCAAAGCATCGCCGACCAGATCATTCAGGAATCGACGCGCATGCCGGTGCTGCAAGTGACGCAGCCGGTGCCGATCGAAAAGAACTGTGTGTACGTGATCTCGCCAGCGCATTCGCTGTCGATGAACGACGGCTATCTGCGGGTCAGCACGGCCGGTTCGCCGCAGGCGCGCCACACGGCCATCGACCTGTTCTTTCGCGATCTGGCCGATGTGCACCGTGAGCGGGCGTTCTGCGTGGTGCTGTCAGGCACCGGTTCCGATGGTGCGGTGGGTTTGTCGCGAATCAAGGAACAGGGCGGCGTGACGCTGGTGCAAGTGCCGGAAGACGCCGAGTTCGACAGCATGCCGCGCGCCGCCATCGAGACGCGCATGGTCGATCTGGTGCTGCCAGTGGTCGAGATGCCGCAGAAACTGATGGAGCTCTGGCGCAACTCCCAGAACATCAAATTACCCAGCGCCAATGATCCCGACTTGAAAGCCTTGAAGCCTGCAAACGAACACGAGGCGTCGATCGCCGAACAACGCCTGCATGAAATCCTGTTGTACCTGCGCAGCAGCACCGGTCACGATTTCAAACACTACAAGCGCGCCACCGTGCTGCGCCGCATCGAGCGGCGCATGCAGGTCAACAGCCAGTCTGACCTCAGCGCTTACTACAACTACCTGCAAAATACCCCGGAAGAAGCCAAGGCCTTGCTCGGCGACATGCTGATCGGCGTGACCAACTTCTTCCGTGACCGCGAAGCCTTCGAAGCCCTTGAGCGCGATGTGCTGCCGCAACTGGTGCAATCGGTTGCCGACTCGTCGGAAAAAGAAGAACTGCGCATCTGGTCTGCCGGTTGCTCGACCGGCGAGGAAGCCTACAGCCTGGCGATCCTGCTCGACGATCAGATGCAGGTACAAAGCAGCAAGGCCAATCTGCAAGTGTTCGCCACCGATATCGACGAACGTGCGATCACCACCGGCCGCGCCGGCACCTACCCGCAAGCCATCGTTACCGACGTACCGCCAACCCGCTTGCGACATTATTTCGTCAAGGACAATGAGCATTACCGGATTCGCAAGGAAATCCGCGAGAAAGTTCTGTTCGCCAAGCACAGCCTGTTGTCCGACCCGCCGTTCTCGCAGATCGACCTGATCGTTTGCCGCAATCTGCTGATTTACCTGGATCGCGAGGTGCAGCGGGAAATCCTGCAGATGTTCCACTTTGCCCTGCGACCGGGCGGTTTCCTGTTTCTCGGCACCTCTGAAAGCGCCGATGCCTGCCATGAATTGTTCGCGCCAGTGGACAAGCGCAACCGCATCTTCCGCGCCAAGACCGGTACCCCGAACAGCCGCCGCACCCCGACCATGCCACGTGGCGGTTACATGCGCACCAGCGTTTCCCGACCGCCATCGAAAGCCATCGAGCCCGTCAAGCTGTCGTTTGCCGATATCCACCGCCGCGCCATAGAACGCTTCGCCCCGCCGAGCATCATCGTCGACACCAATGCCGATATTCTTCACATGAGCGAAGCCGCCGGGCGTTTCCTGCGGCATGTCGGCGGCGAGCTGTCACGCAACTTGCTGACGCTGATCCTGCCGGAACTGCGCCTGGAAATTCGCACGACACTGTTCCAGGTGCAGCAAAGCAACCTCACCGTGCGCTCGCGTGAAGTGCTGCTCAAGCGCGAGGAGCGCCAGTACCGCATCACGCTGATTGCGCAGCCGTACAAGGACGACGACTTCGACAGCGAGTGCGTGCTGGTGACCTTCGATGAAACGGAGATCGACGCGCACGAGCAGGCGCTGACCACGGTGCTGCAGACTGAAAGCCAAGTGCTCTCGAACCTGGAACGTGAGCTGCAACGCACCAAATTGCATTTGCAGGACACCATCGAACAGTCGGAAATCTCCAGCGAAGAGCTCAAGGCTTCCAACGAGGAGATGCAGGCGATCAACGAAGAATTGCGCTCGGCCACCGAAGAGCTCGAGACCAGCAAGGAAGAGTTGCAGTCGATCAATGAAGAGCTGTTGACGGTCAATTACGAGCTGAAGACCAAAGTCGAGGAAACCGACAAGATCAACGATTATCTGACCAACCTGATCGCTTCAACTGACATTGCTACGGTGTTCGTCGATCGCAGCATGCGCATCAAATGGTTCACGCCGCGCGCCACCGACATCTTCAGCATGCTGCCGGTAGACACCGGCCGTTCGCTGCTGGATATCACCCATCGCTTGAATTACCCGGACATGGCCCAGGACGCTGCGCAGGTATTTGAATCGCTGAATATGATCGAACGCGAGGTTAACAGCACCGATAATCGCTGGTACATCGCCCGGCTATTGCCTTATCGCTCCAGCGAAGACCATATCGACGGCACGGTGCTGACCTTCATCGACATCAGCAAGCGCCGCGAAGCCGAGGAAGAGCTGCGCCTGGGCGAAGAACGCATGCGCCTGGTCGCCGAAAGCACCCGCGATTACGCAATCATCATTCTCGACGAGATGGGCGTGATCACCAGTTGGAACAAGGGTGCCGAGCTGATCTTCGGCCACACCAAGAGCGAGGCCGAGGGGCAGTTTTACGATTTCATTTTTACCGGTGAAGACCGCAACGCCGGTATGGCCGAAAACGAACTGGCGACGGCTCGTCAGCACGGACGCGCTCAGGACGAGCGCTGGCACATACGCAAGGATGGCAGCCGGTTTTTCTGCAGCGGCGAAGTCACGTTGCTCAGCGGCGATCACCTGCAGGGTTATGTGAAAATCGCTCGCGATCTGACCGGGCATAAACGCGCGCAGGACGAGCAAAGCCAGGAACTGGCCCAGACACGCAACACGGTGTCGTTGCGCGACGAATTCTTTGCGGTCATGTCCCACGAACTCAAGCATCCCTTGAATCTGATTCAGCTCAACGCCGAACTGCTGCGTCGCCTGCCGATGATCCGTACTGCCGGCCCGGCGACCAAAGCGGTCAATACCATCTGCGATGCGGTCAACAGCCAGGCGCGGATCATCGACGACTTGCTCGACGTGGCTCGCGTACGCACCGGCAAGCTCAAGCTGCAACTGGCCCGCGTCGACCTGAGCGCTGTGCTGCGTGACATCCACACGGTCGTGCTGAATGAACAGCATGCAACGCACATCGACCTGCAACTGCCCGAAGAGTCGCTGTTCATCCATGCCGATCCAACCCGCGTCGAGCAGATCATCTGGAACCTGGTGAACAACGCGCTGAAATTCACCCCACCGACCGGACGCATCGAATTGATTGCCAGCAAGAGTGGGCAAATGGCTCAACTCAACGTCAAGGACAACGGCGTCGGCATCGCAGCGGAAAACCTCGAACACGTGTTCGACCTGTTTGGCCAAGCGGAAAAACAGCACACCAATCATCAACGCGAAGGGCTCGGCATTGGCTTGTCGCTGGTACGGCAACTGACCGAGGCGCAACACGGCACCGTACGGGTTGCCTCACCGGGGCTGGGCGCCGGATGTACGTTCACCGTATGCCTGCCGCTAGCCATCGAAACCGTGGAAACCTCCGAGCAGCCGCCGGCAGAACCGGAATCGGGCAAGCTGGTGGGCTTGAGCATTCTGCTGGTCGATGACTCGCCGCAAGTGCTGGAGACCTTGAAAATGCTGCTCGAAATGGAAGATGCCGAAGTGACCGCGTTCGACCATCCCGTGGCAGCGCTGAAAGCTGCCGAGGGTACGCGCTTCGATCTGATCATTTCCGACCTTGGCATGCCGGTCATGAGCGGGTACGAACTGATGGCTGCACTGCGCAAGCTGCCGCTGGTGAAAAACGTACCGGCGATCGCCCTCACCGGTTATGGCACTCAGAGCGACATGCAGAAGTCCCGTGAAGCCGGGTTCGATCAGCATCTGGGCAAACCGGTGGCGTACGACGACCTGATTGAAACCATCGAGGCGTTGCGCCGCTCAGAGTTGCTGTAACGGCGCTCAGCACAAATAAGCGCGTTGCACGCAGACCCGACGATCGATCGCCTGCTGCAAACGCGCCTTGCTCTCGGCCCAGAGGCCAGGATCGACGCGCGTGCGGCGCATCAACTCAAGCACGACGGCTTTGGCTTCCAGGTATTCCGACCAGGCGTCGGCAGCCTTGAGCTTGAGCCGCTCGGTTTCGCTCATGTCCATCCGGCGCAGGGCCAGCGCCAATGGGTCGGTGACCACCGGACTCAAGACGCACTGAACCCGGTGCGGTGAAATGAACCCCTGGTAGTCGAGCAAGATCTCCCGTGCGCGCCGGGTCCCCCACTTCAAGGCCACCTCGCAGGATTGCGAGGTTTCACGATCGTGAAACTCCTCACTGAGCGCCCGCCCGTCCTCCAGGTAAACCCCGACAAACACCTGTGTCACGCCGCGTGTGTTGATCCGCGCCTGCACTTCGATCTGCAAGCCGTCGCTCAAGACTTCTTCATGGCTGTACAGCGCTAAACGGCTGTTGCTCCAAAACCAATACTGGGCACCCCGACGTCTCACCATGGCTCTCCTCCCCCGCGAGTCGGAAATTAAGGCACAGAATCGGCGGATCGCCAGGACAACTCGTCAGCTGACACAAACGCAAAAAGCCCCGTGGCACGGATAGATGCGACGGGGCTTTTCGGTGTTGAAGAGGTGGTGTCCCAGGCGGGGTTCGAACCTGCAACCTTCCCCTTAGGAGGGGGATGCTCTATCCAATTGAGCTACTGAGACACTGATTGTCGCGCGCTGGACGCGGCACGACAGACGGCGTGCATGTTAACGGCCAGCCCCTGTTTTGTCATGTCGTCCGTAGGGCTTTTTAAGTGTAGGCAAGCGCCCCGCAAGATTGCGGGAACTTTTACCGGGCAAATTGCACTGCGCGAAAATGCAGTCATTGCAGATTGCAATCAGCGCTTCGCGAAAAACCTTACCAAACCCTTGTTTTTAAAGGACTTATCACCCGTTACACTGTTGGCACGGCGACTGCTATGCCTGTTCTATCAAAAAGAACAATTTGGAGCGTCGTGCCATGAACAGCACCCTCTTGCTTGCAAACGCAGCGGCTCTGGCTTTCTTGCTCGGATCACATTTTTTTCCCAAGGCTGACATTGAGCAGCCAGTAGCGCAGCGCATGCCGCATTACCTGCAGGTGCAGAAAGCGCCGCAGTGGGCAGTGTTGAGTGACCGCAGCGACGCTTCTACGCAAATGGTCAGCGAGCCTGAGCAAGCCTCGGCGCCGACCACCGAACGTCTGGTTTTTGAAATATCTTCAGGAGTAGAACATGTCCAAATCGGCGACAGGATTTCTCATCCTCGCTTTACTGAGTGGCGTTACCCACCTGGCGCTGTTCGAGGAGACGGAAGTCACCTTGCCTCTGGTTGGCTGTGGCGTATTTGCAGTGCTGTTTGTGCTGGCGCTGATCGCCGGGCGCAAGATCAAGTTCGATCCGGTCCTGCGTTGAGTTGAACCCATTCCAGTAACGCGGCGACAGCGACGGCAAGGTCGGCAGAATTATCGATCTGGTGAACGGGGCTGTCGCTGGATCTTCGGTCTTTGAACAACGCGTTGCGAGCCAGCCTCGCATCGATCTGCTCAGGGGTTTCCCGGCCACGCTTGAGCAAGCGCTTGCGCAGGACCTCGTCTTTGACGGTCAGCAGGATCGGCACAAGGGTCGGATAAAACTCCATCGCCTGGCGCAGGTTCGCTCTCGAACCATTCACCAGCACATGCCGCCCGCTTCGCAACCATTCATCCATTTCTTTGGTAATACCGTAAGACAGGCCGTTGGCTTGCCAAGCCAAGGAAAAGGCCCCGGCGCGCTGTCGCCGGTCGAACTCTTCAGGCGTCACGCCGATTGCATCTTCGCCAACGGACTCCGCTGATCGGGTAATCACCCGGCGCATTACTTCACAGTTCAACGCTCGCAATGGCTCTCGCGCTGCCTCGATCAGGCTGTCCTTGCCCGAACCGGACGGCCCCATCAGGTAAAAAAGCTTGCCATCCATCCTGTAAACGCCCTCCGACAGGTTCTGCCTCTAGTAAATCGGCAAATTGCCACTATCCTGTACAGACAGGGATCAAGAATAGCGAGCTGCATAGCATGCACGTTCTGGCGTCTTCGGACATCAACAGATGTGCATTCGAAAGCGGGCAGCGATACGGACGAATGGAAAGTTTTCCAACCAGTCCGCATTTCTGACAACTGGTGCTGGCATTACGCCTTTACCCGGCTCAATATTTGTCACAGAATTGACGCCAATGATCTGGCAATTTTGAGGCATGATGCCGGCCTCTTAACAATTCAGGTTGAACCAATTGGTCCGGATGCTTGTCCTACCACACATCCTGCGGCCAATCCCGAGAACCGCTCCCCTGAACTAACCGGTTAAATATATGCGCCCATTGAAACAGGCAATTTATTCCAGCCGTACGGCTGACAAGTTTGTCGTACGTCTGCCAGACGGAATGCGTGAACGCATTGCCGAGGTGGCTCGCAATCATCATCGCAGCATGAACTCCGAGATCATTGCGCGCCTTGAGCAGAGTCTTATTCAGGAAGGCGCACTGGGCGAAGAGCTGAGCATGCGCCTGGACAGCCCGGAGCTGTCGCTGCACGAGCGCGAGCTGTTGCAACGCTTCCGTCAGCTGTCGCACCGTCAGCAGAACGCCCTTGTGTCGCTGATCGCCCACGACGCCGAGATGGCCGCAGACGCGTCCTGAGCTATACCGAACATATTGAAGCCAGCATGATTGCTGGCTTTTTTTGCCTCGGTTTTCGAGATTTCGCAGGCGCAAAAAAAGCCCGTCAATTTGACGGGCTTTTCATTCACTACAGATCAGAGCAGGAAGATTGTCGCCAGCCCGAGGAAGATGAAGAACCCCCCGCTGTCGGTCATCGCAGTGATCATGACGCTGGCGCCCATCGCCGGATCGCGGCCCATTTTGGCCAGCGTCATCGGAATCAACACGCCCATCAATGCCGCCAGTAACAGATTGAGCGTCATTGCTGCCGTCATCACTACGCCAAGCGACCAACTGCCGTAAAGCATGTACGCGACCACGCCGATTACCCCGCCCCAGACCAGACCGTTGATCAAACCAACCGCCAGCTCTTTGCGCATCAATCGCGAGGTGTTGCCGGTGCTGACCTGATCCAGCGCCATGGCGCGCACGATCATGGTGATGGTCTGGTTGCCGGAGTTGCCGCCGATACCGGCGACGATCGGCATGAGTGCCGCCAGCGCCACCAGTTTCTCGATCGAGCCCTCAAACAGACCGATCACCCGCGATGCCACAAATGCAGTGATCAGGTTCACCGCCAGCCATGCCCAACGGTTACGCAGGGATTTCCACACCGAGGCGAAGATGTCTTCCTCTTCGCGCAGACCGGCCATGTTGAGGACTTCGCTTTCGCTTTCCTCACGAATCAGGTCGACCATTTCGTCGATGGTCAGACGGCCGATCAGTTTGCCGTTCTTGTCGACCACCGGCGCCGAGATCAAGTCGTAACGCTCGAATGCCTGAGCAGCGTCGTAAGCGTCTTCATCCGGGTGGAAACTCACCGGATCGCTGGCCATTACTTCGGCGACCTGTTTTTCCGGATCGTTGACCAGCAGACGCTTGATCGGCAACACGCCCTTGAGCACGCCGTCGTAATCGACCACGAACAGTTTGTCGGTGTGACCGGGAAGCTCTTTGAGGCGACGCAGATAGCGCAGAACCACTTCAAGGCTGACGTCCTCACGGATCGTCACCATCTCGAAGTCCATCAGCGCACCGACCTGATCCTCGTCGTAGGAAAGAGCCGAGCGCACGCGTTCGCGCTGCTGGTTATCCAGACTCTCCATCAACTCATGGACGACGTCTCGCGGCAGCTCGGAGGCCAGGTCAGCGAGTTCGTCGGCGTCCATGTCCTTGGCCGCAGCCAGGAGCTCGTGATCGTCCATGTCGGCGATCAGCGTTTCACGGACGGAATCGGATACTTCGAGAAGAATGTCGCCGTCGCGGTCGGCCTTGACCAGTTGCCAGAGCGTCAGACGATCGTCCAGCGGCAAGGCTTCGAGAATGTAGGCGACGTCGGCGGAGTGCAGGTCATCGAGCTTGCGTTGCAGCTCGACGAGATTTTGCCGGTGAACCAGGTTTTCCACGCGGTCGTGGTGCGGACCTTCCTGGCGATGAGTCAGGTCTTCAACGACACGCTGGCGCTGCAGCAGCTCGACGACCTGAGCCAGACGGTCCTGCAGGCTTTCCTGTGTTTTCTTTACTTCGATTTCGGACATAGGCGAACTCCACTCCCAGCAGCGGGGCACGCCGGAAGGATCAATCAGTCAATTCATGATTGGTGAAACGGTTTACTGAACAACTACTGGGTAAGTCCATGGAGGTATTCCATAAGCCCCGGCGGGGCTGACGGGCGCAATGATACACGCCCGACGGTTTAAAACGTTGAAAAAATCACGGCTGAAACAAGCGCTTGCGAAACAAACCTGAGCGCTTGCGTGATCCGTGCAAATGCGACGACTCATCTTGAAAAGAAAACACACCGACATTGCAAAAAGCAGCGACTACCCTTGAGCGTAGATCGTCACGGAGGACATCGAATGCCATCAAAACCCGCGCTTTTTCTATTGACCGCCCTGCTCCCCGTCATCTCATCCAAAGCCGCCACGCTTCATCGTTGCGAGGCCGCTGACGGCAGCGTCACCTTCACATCGATGAGCTGCGCAATGGGTGAGCAACTCTCGGTTCAGGAGGTTCATCCCTATTCTCCCGGCTGGGTCGCAATCATGCCGGAGTTCAATCACGAAGCTGTGACAGGCATGAACGACCGCGGCCGCGAACCGGGCATCGTCGGCGGCGCCGAACACAAATGTGGAAACCAGATCGATAACAGGCAGCGGCGCGACGCAATCATCAACCGGCGGGTGATTGCCGGCATGAGCCAGCGGGACGTCGAAAGCGCACTGGGCAAGCCGGACAAGATCAACACGCGCACATCGACCACGAGCTATCGTTACGACCTCAAGCGAGGCCGCAGTGCTCAAATTGATTTTGATGAAAGGGGTTGTGTGAAGGGAAAAGCCAAATCCCGGACAGCAAAAAGCCCGCGTTAAACGCGGGCTTTTTGGTATATGGTGCACTCGACAGGATTCGAACCTGTGACCGCTCGGTTCGTAGCCGAGTACTCTATCCAGCTGAGCTACGAGTGCATTTTGTGTTTTTAAACCAGACCACAACTGGCTGAAGCCGAGTTACTCACCTTACAGCAAATAACTCTTAAATGGTGCACTCGACAGGATTCGAACCTGTGACCGCTCGGTTCGTAGCCGAGTACTCTATCCAGCTGAGCTACGAGTGCATTTGTTGCCGCGCATTATAGGCCGTCTAATCTCTATGTCAAACACTTTTTCTAGTAATTTCAACAACTTACAGAAGAAGCCAGATTACGACGTACTAAGCAAATAATGGCGGAGAACGGGGGATTCGAACCCCCGACACCCTTTTGAGGTGTACTCCCTTAGCAGGGGAGCGCCTTCGGCCACTCGGCCAGCTCTCCGCAACACGGGGCGTATATTAACCAGCTTCTTCCCCGTTTGCAAACATAAAAATCGATAAAAATTAATGGCTTGGTTCTTCGTCCTTCTCTTTCTTTATACGCAGGTAAATTTCCTCACGGTGCACCGCAACCTCTTTCGGAGCGTTGACGCCGATACGCACCTGGTTTCCTTTGACGCCGAGCACGGTCACGGTGATTTCGCCGTCACCGATAATCAGGCTTTCCGCGCACCGACGAGTCAGAATCAGCATACCTTTCTCCTTACGCCATTCATTTCAGGGACAACAGTCTGCAAAAAAAGGCACCCGACCTACAACCGCAGCGATCGTAGCCCTACATGCCTGAGTATTGACCAGCGCGAGCAAAAGAACAGTTCCGGGGCTCGCGCCATTCAAAAATAAAGGGCGCGGTCAGACCGCGCCCTTCACTGAAGCGGATTACTCGCCCTGACGGGCCGGAGCATCCAGTTCGAAAGCCGTGTGCAGCGCGCGCACGGCCAGTTCCAGGTATTTCTCTTCGATCACTACGGACACCTTGATTTCCGAAGTCGAGATCATCTGGATGTTGATGCTTTCCTTGGCCAGGGATTCGAACATGCGGCTGGCGACGCCTGCGTGGGAACGCATGCCGACGCCGACGATCGAGACCTTGGCAATCTTGGTGTCGCCAACGACTTCGCGGGCACCGATCTCGCGAGCGGTGTTTTCCAGCACGGTCTGTGCGGCCTGGTAGTCGTTGCGGTGCACCGTGAAGGTGAAGTCGGTGGTGTTATCGTGCGCGACGTTCTGCACGATCATGTCGACTTCGATGTTCGCGGCACTGATCGGGCCGAGAATCTTGAACGCCACACCCGGGGTGTCTGGCACGCCACGGATGGTCAGCTTGGCTTCATCGCGATTGAAAGCGATGCCGGAAATGATCGGCTGTTCCATGGTTTCCTCTTCATCAATAGTAATGAGGGTGCCCGGACCCTCCTTGAAGCTGTGCAGTACGCGCAGCGGAACGTTGTACTTGCCGGCGAATTCCACCGCACGGATCTGCAGGACCTTGGAACCTAGGCTGGCCATTTCCAGCATCTCTTCGAAGGTGATCTTGTCCAGACGCTGAGCGACCGGCACCACACGCGGGTCGGTGGTGTAGACACCGTCGACGTCGGTGTAGATCTGGCATTCATCGGCCTTCAAGGCAGCTGCCAGTGCCACGCCAGTGGTATCGGAACCGCCGCGACCGAGGGTGGTGATGTTGCCGTGCTCATCGACGCCCTGGAAACCGGCGACAACCACCACGCGACCGGCCTTCAGATCACCGCGAATCTTCTGGTCATCGATCTGCAAGATACGCGCTTTATTGTGTGCGCTGTCAGTCAGTATCCGCACCTGATTACCGGTGTACGACACCGCCGGCACACCGCGTTTGATCAGCGCCATGGCCAACAGGGCAATCGTCACCTGTTCACCGGTGGAAACGATCACGTCCAGCTCGCGCGGAACCGGTTGTGCCTCACCACTGATTTGCTTGGCCAGATCGATCAGACGGTTGGTTTCGCCGCTCATTGCAGACAGCACAACCACCAGGTCATCGCCGGCATCGCGGAATTTCTTAACCTTGTCGGCGACCTGCTCGATTCTCTCGACAGTGCCGACCGAGGTGCCTCCAAATTTCTGTACGATCAAAGCCATTTCAAAGCCGCCTCTGCCCATGAAGGGCGCCCAATAATCTTCCGAACAGTCGCCGGGCCCGCCACTAGACTGCAGGCCCGGCGAGCCGTCTTATAAAGCCTGCTCGACGAATGGAACGGTCAGCGCCAGTGCGCCATCCAGCGCAGCGGCATCGACACCGCCGCCCTGCGCCATGTCCGGACGACCACCGCCCTTCCCGCCCACTGCCGCAGCAGCCTGTTTCATCAAATCACCGGCTTTGAGTTGGCCAGTCAGGTCCTTGGTTACGCCTGCAACCAGTACGACCTTTTCCTCATGGACACCGCCGAGCAGGATCACTGCGCGGCCGAGTTTGTTTTTCAGCTGATCGACCAGCGCCAGCAGCGCCTTGCCATCCTGACCGTCCAGACGGGCGGCCAGCACCTTCACATCCTTGACGTCCACCGCCGAGGCCGACAGATCGTCGCCCGCCGCGCTGGCAGCCTTGGCCTGCAACTGCTCGAGTTGTTTCTCCAGCAGACGGTTGCGCTCCAGTACCGCCGAGAGCTTGTCGATCAGGTTGTCGCGGCTGCCCTTGACCAGGCTGGCCGCTTCCTTGAGTTGTTCTTCCGCCGCGTTCAAGTAGGCCAGCGCCGCAGCACCGGTGACTGCCTCGATACGACGCACGCCCGATGCCACACCGCCTTCGCTGATGATTTTCAGCAGGCCGATGTCGCCGGTACGGTTGGCGTGGATCCCGCCGCACAGTTCGACCGAGAAGTCGCCCATGCTCAGCACGCGCACGCTGTCGCCGTACTTCTCGCCGAACAGCGCCATGGCGCCTTTGTTCTTTGCGGTTTCGATATCGGTTTCTTCGGTTTCAACGGCGGAGTTCTTGCGAATCTCGGCGTTGACGATGTCTTCCAGCTGCTTGATCTGTTCTGGCTTGATCGCTTCGAAGTGGCTGAAGTCGAAACGCAAGCGCTGACTGTCGACCAACGAACCTTTCTGCTGCACATGCTCACCGAGCACCTGACGCAGCGCGGCGTGCAGCAAGTGCGTAGCCGAGTGGTTCAGCGCAGTGGCGTGACGCACTTCGGCGTCGACGTGGGTTTCCACCGGCGCGCCAATGGTCAGGCTGCCCGAGGCCAGCACACCGTGGTGCAGGAATGCGCCGCCGGTCTTGGTGGTGTCACGCACATCAAAGCGGCTGTTGCCGGCCTGAATGAAACCGCAGTCGCCGATCTGGCCACCGGATTCGGCGTAGAAAGGCGTCTGATTGAGCACGATCACGCCTTCCTGACCTTCGCTCAGCACGTCGACCGACTGACCATCCTTATAGATGGCAACGATTTTCGCCGAGCCGCTGGTGGCGGCGTAACCGGTGAATTCGGTGGCCACGTCAACCTTGACCAGAGTGTTGTAGTCCAGACCGAACGAACTCGCCGAACGCGCGCGCACACGCTGGGCTTCCATCTCGCGCTCGAAGCCGGCTTCGTCGACGGTCAGGCCGCGTTCGCGAGCGATGTCGGCGGTCAGGTCCATCGGGAAACCGTAGGTGTCGTAGAGTTTGAACACCACGTCGCCCGGCACCACGGTGCCTTTGAGCTCGGCCAGATCCTGCTCGAGGATTTTCAGGCCGTGCTCCAGGGTCTTGGAGAACTGCTCTTCTTCAGCCTTGAGCACGCGCTCGATATTGCTTTGCTGCTTCTGCAGTTCCGGGAAGGCTTCGCCCATCTCGGCGACCAGCGCCGCGACGATCTTGTAGAAGAAGCTGCCGGTAGCGCCGAGCTTGTTGCCGTGACGGCAGGCGCGACGGATGATCCGGCGCAGCACGTAACCGCGACCTTCGTTGGACGGCAGCACGCCATCGGCGATCAGGAAGCCGCAGGAACGGATGTGGTCGGAGACGACTTTGAGCGACGACTGATCGCCGTTTTCGCAGCCGATCGCTTCAGCCGAAGCCTTCAGCAGGTTCTTGAACAGGTCGATGTCGTAGTTGGAATTGACGTGCTGCATCACCGCACTGATCCGCTCCAGGCCCATGCCGGTGTCCACCGACGGCGCTGGCAACGGATGCAATACGCCATCGGCGGTGCGGTTGAACTGCATGAACACGTTGTTCCAGATTTCGATGTAGCGGTCGCCATCTTCTTCCGGCGAGCCCGGCGGGCCGCCCCAGATGTGCTCGCCGTGATCGTAGAAAATCTCGGTGCACGGGCCGCACGGGCCGGTATCGCCCATGGTCCAGAAGTTGTCGGACGCGTACGGTGCGCCCTTGTTGTCGCCGATGCGGATCATGCGCTCGGCTGGCACACCGATTTTCTGTGTCCAGATGTCATACGCTTCGTCGTCGGTGGCGTAGACGGTGACCCAGAGCTTTTCCTTCGGCAGCTTCAGCACGCCAGTGAGGAAGGTCCAGGCGAAGGTGATCGCGTCGTGCTTGAAGTAGTCGCCGAAGCTGAAGTTGCCGAGCATTTCGAAGAACGTGTGGTGACGCGCGGTATAACCGACGTTTTCCAGGTCACTGTTCTTGCCGCCGGCGCGCACGCATTTCTGGCTGCTGGTGGCACGGGTGTACGCACGTTTTTCCTGGCCCAGGAAGCAGTCCTTGAACTGGTTCATCCCCGCGTTGGTGAACAGCAGGGTTGGGTCGTTGCCCGGAATCAAAGAGCTGGAGGCTACACGGGTGTGGCCTTGCTCTTCGAAGAAGCGAAGGAAGGCTTCACGGATTTCTGCGCTTTTCATTAGGTTCTTCCACGGAGGCTGCGGCCAAAGGCCTGTTCGAAACGTCGTGAGACGAAGCGACGGCAAAGGGCCGCATTATATCGGCCCTGCGCGCGGGGTACAGCGTGTTTATACGATAGAAACGGTCAATTGGACGGCTAACGCTGTCACTTGCGTGAAAACTCGACGAATGTCGCGATCACTTGCTCGATTTGCGCCCGGCTAACGTCCATGTGCGTAACCATGCGCAAGCGCGCAGCGGCGCTGAGCCTGATCCCGCGTTCGCCGGCAAAGGCCTTGAGTGCTTGGGCTCTGTCGCCCATTTGCACATAAACCATGTTGGTTTGCACGGGTTCGACGACGAAACCGGCCTCACGCAGACCGTCGGCGAGCAACTGCGCGTTGTCATGGTCATCCGCCAGACGTTCGACGTGATGATCCAGTGCGTACAAGCCAGCCGCCGCGAGCAACCCGGCCTGACGCATGCCGCCGCCGACCATTTTGCGCAAACGCCGCGCCTTGTCGATCAACTGTTCGGATCCGCACAGCACCGAGCCGACCGGCGCGCCGAGGCCTTTGGACAGGCACACCGACACCGAATCGAAATGCTGGGTGATCTCCCGGGCATCGACGCCAAGCTTGACCGCCGCGTTGTACAGCCGCGCGCCGTCCAGGTGCAATTGCAGGCCGTGTTCCTGAGTAAAGCGTCGCGCGCGCGTTAGATATTCCAGCGGCAGCACTTTGCCCTGCATGGTGTTTTCCAGCGCCAGCAAACGGCTGCGGGCGAAATGGAAATCGTCCGGTTTGATCGCGGCGGCGACCTGATCCAGATCCAGTGAACCGTCGGCCTGCACTTCCAGCGGCTGCGGCTGGATCGAACCAAGCACCGCCGCCCCGCCACCTTCGTACTTATAGGTGTGCGCCTGCTGACCAACGATGTACTCGTCACCACGCTCGCAGTGCGCCATCAGGCCGAGCAGGTTGCTCATGGTCCCGGTCGGCACGAACAAAGCCGCGGCAAAGCCCAGGCGTTTGGCCAGCTCGGCCTCGAGGCGATTGACCGTCGGATCTTCACCGTACACATCGTCTCCGGTGTCCGCTGCGGTCATCGCCTCGAGCATGGCGGGAGTCGGTTGGGTGACGGTGTCGCTGCGAAGATCGATAACGCTCATGAATCTGGCCTCTGGTCAGCAGGGGAAATCCCGTTGTGAAGTAGGATTACTGCGGTCATCGCGCAGATTAATCAACCCTTGAAAGCGGAAAAATCCCATTCTTCCTCGAGAAGACAAAGCCCATGTAGGAGCGAGCCTGCTCGCGAAAGCGGAGTAACAGTCAGCATATTCGTTGAATGTGAAGCCGCTTTCGCGAGCGGGCTCGCTCCCACAGTGTCATGTGCATGGCCGGGAAATATGTGTTACAAACTTGCCGCCGCCGCCTATGGGCGGCGAAAACGTTCTCAGGGCGGGGTGCAATTCCCCACCGGCGGTAATTGCGCGCAACGCGCATAGCCCGCGAGCGCTTGGCGTTGCACACGACTTGAGTCGGGTGCGTCGGCAAGGTCAGCAGACCCGGTGTGATTCCGGGGCCGACGGTCATAGTCCGGATGAAGAGAGAACGGGATCGACGCCAAAGGGCCGTCCGCGTGCATTCGTGCCTGCGTTCGCACCCTTGCATCCCTTTCGATTCATAACGCCCTGTTTTTCACACAAACAGGAGTCAGAACATGCAACCCACCGCTATCGACAGCAAAAGCAAACACCCACAGGGCGAGCGCGTCGCGTTTATCCAGGCCTGCTGGCACAAGGAAATCGTCGACCAGAGCCGTAAAGGCTTCATCGCCGAAATGCTGGTGCAGGGTTATCAGGAATCGGACATCGATTTCTTCGAAGTCGGCGGCGCTTTTGAGATGCCGCTGCACGCCAAGCTGCTGGCCAAGTCCGGCCGTTACGCCGGCATCGTCGCCGCCGCCCTGGTGGTGGACGGCGGCATTTATCGCCACGAGTTCGTCGCGCAATCGGTGGTCAGCGGCCTGATGCAGGTGCAACTGGAAACCGAAGTGCCGGTGTTCTCGGTGTCGCTGACCCCGCATCACTTCCATTCGGGCGAAGAGCATCAGAAGTTCTTCTTCGAGCACTTTGTGCACAAGGGCCAGGAAGCAGCGCGGACTTGCGCGGATACGTTGCTGAAGATTCGCGCGTTGCGTCGAACCGAGCCGCGCGCTGTAGCGGTCTGATTCTCACATGATCGTTCCCACGCTCTGCGTGGGAATGCCTCAATGGACGCTCTGCGTCCGCTGTTGGGACGCGGAGCGTCCCGGGCTGCATTCCCACGCGGAGCGTGGGAACGATCACACACGGAATGCGGTGAAGTCAGGCAAGGTTTTCGTCTGTGGTCGGGACGATCAGGATGCCGGCGCGCAGGCCATTCTTGACCTTGGGGTTGGGGAAGATGATTCGTGCGCCCTGCTCTTCGATCACCCAACGGGTATTGGCCAGGTCTTCGGCCAGCACATAACCCGGTTCCAGCTCGGAAAAGTTCTCGATGTCCTGAGGCAGATTCAGGCGGAACGCATCGCTGTGCTTGATGATTTCCCGCGCCACGCTGAACAACTGCAAGCCGTCCAGCCCTTCTTCTGTCTCCGGCTCAGTGCCTTCGATGATCTGCTTCAGGCGGGTTTCCAGCAGTGAAACGTTAACGCCATCGTTCTGCCCGAACGGTCGCGCCTTGCCCAATTCCAAGGTAAAAGCCTCGGCGTCGAGCTTGTCGTAGGTATAAGAACTGAACACGATCGACGGTTTGTTCTGCAACAGCACCGCCTCCATGCCAGCAGCGCGCAGGCGCGCCAGTTCGCGACGGGAATGCTGGCGCCCTTCCTTCCACGGGTACAAGGCGAACTGTTCGATCTTCGACCCACGAATCGCGGTGTGCAGGTCGTAGTGCAGACGCTGGCGCTCGGGCTTGCTGAAGAAACTCGCCGCCAGCCGTTCCAGCTCGCAGGCGCGCAACGCTTCCGAGCCGCTGCTTTGTTCGTGGCGGCCGTTGAACAGCCGGTTGACGTCCTGCTCGACGAAACGCTCACCCTTGCGGATGGCTTCCGGGTTGCCGAACAGGAACAGAATGCGTGCGCGCGGCTTGAGATCGCCGCGTGCGATGTCGTGCAGCAGCCGATCGAGCAACTCGATCGGTGCGGTTTCATTACCGTGGATGCCTGCCGACAGCAGCAGGTCCAGGCCATTGTCGCGCGCTTCCGGGGGCCGCACTTCCAGCGCCCCTTCGCTCAACCAGCGCATGCGCACGCCTTCGACAGTCAGTTGAGTCTTCTCCGCCGGTTCGCGGCCGGCGAGGGTCAGTTCAAGCAGTTTGCCGAGGGCGAGCATAGAGCGATTTCCTTAATGGTCGTGGTTGCAATCCGGGCCGTGTACGTGATCCTCGTCAGCGCCGAGGTCAGCCGGTTCCATTTCCAGTTGCAGACTTACCAGATTAGTCGCCAATGGGCGCAGCAGCAGATTGGCGTACTCTTCGTCACCTTCCTCGACGTCGACGCCGATCAGCAGCTGGCCACGGCCGTCCTGCTGGATCCACAGCTCTTTGCCTTGCCACATGACCGCAACGCGGGTGCACGAGGTTTGCAGTTGCGTGCCGTCGGTGTCTTCAAGGATCAGCTGCAGGGAATCGCTCATGTTTTTACTCTCTTGGGGTGACACGCCGCGCGCCACGTTCAGGCAGCGCGCCGGCGATCAATTGATCTGGAAGGGATAAACCGCGCCCAGTTTAAGGATTTGCGTCAGTTCATCCAGTGCCGTCCGGCATTCAAGCAACAACTGCGGGTCCGCCAGGTCGGTTTCGCTCAGGCGGTCGCGGTAGTGCTTTTCAACCCATGCGGTCAACGAACCGTACAACGGGGCCGTCATGATAACCCCTGGGTTGACCGCTGACAGTTCGGTTTCATTCAGCGCCACACGCAGACGCAGGCATGCCGGGCCACCGCCGTTCTGCATGCTCTGCTTGAGATCGAAGACCTTCACTTCGCGGATCATTCCACCCGAGCTGGTCAGGCTTTGCAGATAAGCCCAGACACGTTCGTTGGCCTGGCATTCCTGCGGCACGATCAGCAGCATCGAACCATCGGCACGCGAAAGCAACTGGCTGTTGAACAGGTAGGAACGCACCGCATCATCGACGCTGACCGCCGAACGCGGCACACACACCGACTGGAAGTTGCCGCCGACCTTGGCCAGTTTGCCTTGCAGTTCGGCGAGCATCTTGTCGGTCTCGAGGAACGCGTCCTCGTGATAGAACAGCACTTCACCGTTGCCCACGGCGATCACGTCGTTGTGGAACACGCCCTGATCGATGACGTTGGGGTTTTGCTGGGCGTAGACCACGCCTTCGTCACGCAGACCGTGCAGACGCGCGACGGCTTGCGAGGCTTCGAGGGTCTGGCGCGCCGGGTATTTCTGCGGTGCCGGGAAACGATTGTCGAAGGCGCTGCGGCCGAATACGAAAAACTCGACGCCCGCTTCACCGTACTCACGGCAGAAACGCGTGTGGTTGGCCGCGCCTTCATCACCGAACTGCGCCACTGCCGGCAAAGCGGCGTGATGGGCGAAGTGCTGTTGATTGGCGAACATCGCACCGAGCACGCGGCTGGTGGTCGGGTGTTCGATGCTGCGGTGATATTTGCAATTGAGGTTGGCAGCGGTGAAGTGCACGCGGCCGTCAGCGGTGTCGGCACTTGGGCTGACCGTGGCGGCGTTGGCCACCCACATGCTCGACGCCGAGCAACTGGCGACCAGCAGCGGCATCGCTTCCTTGGCGGCGCGCTCGATCACTTGCGCGTCAGTACCGCTGAAGCCCAGACGGCGCAGCGCCGCCACATCAGGACGTTCCTGCGGAGCCAGCACGCCTTGCTGAAAGCCCATGTCCATCAGCGCTTTCATTTTGGCCAGACCTTGCAGCGCCGCTTCCTTCGGATTCGAGGATTGCTGACTGTTGCTCTGCGAGGCGACGTTGCCGTAGGACAGACCACCGTAGTTATGGGTCGGCCCCACTAGACCGTCAAAATTGACTTCATAGGATTTCATCAGCGAGGCTCCACGAGAATCTGTTGTTATAGGCATCGAGTAACAATTAGGTAAGACCGCGGTGCGGCCATCGCTGGCAAGCCAGCTCCCACATTGACCGCGTCGTACACAAAATGTGTGGACGTCTCTGACCCTGTGGGAGCTGGCTTGCCAGCGATTGGGCGCTACGTCATTTTCACGCCGGGTGTCAGCGAGGCAGGCAACACCAGGCTCGGCGTTTCCAGCGACGCCACCGGGTACGCGCAATAATCTGCTGCGTAGTAGGCGCTGGCGCGGTGGTTGCCCGAGGCGCCGACGCCGCCGAACGGCGCGCTGCTCGCGGCGCCGGTCAGCTGTTTGTTCCAGTTGACGATGCCGGCGCGGCTTTCCAGCCAGAACTGCTGATAACGCGCTTCGGAATCCGAGAGCAAACCGGCGGCCAGCCCATAAGCGGTGTTGTTGGCCTCAGTGATCGCCGCAGCGAAATCGGTGTAGCGGATCACTTGCAGCAGCGGCCCGAACAGTTCTTCGTCCGGACGCTCGGCCACGGCCGTCACATCGACAATGCCCGGAGTCAGCAAGGCCGATTGCGCCTGTGGCTGAGTCATTTCCAGCAGCGCCACCGCGCCGTTGGCCAGCAGTTGTTCCTGCGCATCCATCAGCGCTTTGGCCGCGCCGAGGGAAATCACCGAGCCCATGAACGGTGCCGGTTGCTGATCGAACGCACCGACTTCAATGGTCGAACTGACTTCCACCAGACGCTTGAGCAGGCTGTCGCCCCACGCGCCTTGCGGCACCAGCAGACGGCGGGCGCAGGTGCAGCGCTGACCGGCGGAAATGAACGCCGACTGAATGATCGTGTACACCGCCGCGTCCAGATCGGCGACCTGATCGACCACCAGCGGGTTGTTGCCGCCCATCTCCAGCGCAAGAATCTTGTCCGGGCGCCCGGCGAATTGCTGATGCAGGTGATTGCCGGTGCGGCTGGAGCCGGTGAAGAACAGACCGTCAATACCCGGGTTCGCCGCCAGAGCGATACCGGTTTCCCGCGCGCCTTGCAGCAGGTTCAACACGCCTGCCGGCAGACCGGCTTCGATCCAGCACTTGACCGTCAGCTCGGCGACTTTCGGCGTCAGTTCGCTGGGCTTGAACAGCACGCTGTTACCGGCCAGCAGCGCCGGGACGATATGACCGTTAGGCAGGTGACCGGGGAAGTTGTAAGGACCAAACACCGCGACCACGCCGTGGGGCTTGTGGCGCAACACGGCGGTGGCGTCGCCCAATGGGCCGCTCTTCTCGCCGGTGCGCTCGCGATAGCTCTGCACCGAAATCGCGATCTTGTTGACCATGCTGGTCACTTCAGTCGCGGCTTCCCACAGTGGTTTGCCGGTTTCTTCGCCGATGGTGCGAGCCAGTTCGTCAGCGTGGTTTTTCAACGCAGCAGCAAAAGCTTCGAGAACGCTGATGCGCTCCTCGAGGGTGCGACGTGCCCACTGAGGAAACGCCTGACGAGCAGCCTGCACCGCCGATTCGACCTGCGCGGCAGTGGCGCCCTCGCCCGCCCACAGCACCTGCTGGGTCACCGGATTCAAAGATTGAAAGGCTTCGCCCTGACCGGCCAGCCACTCACCTGCGATGTATAGCGAATTCATTATTTGGACTCCCGTGCAGCGGACAGCGCCACGGCGCGAACCTGATCGCCGGCGCTGAGTTGAAGACGTTTCGCGGTCTGCGGATCGACCACCAGGGTGCCCGCAGCCAGGCGCGCTGGTGCAGCCGTGATGCGGCAATCCTCGCGCTTGCGGTTGTGGATGATGAACGGCGTGGCGTCATCGCCCGGTGTGCCGACGGCCAGCACCAGTGCTTCGCTGTCACGCACCGCGCGGATCTTGCTGGTTTCGCATTCGATGGCCGGGCCGGCATCGAAGATGTCGACGTAGCCCTGATAGCTGAAGCCTTCGCTCTTGAGCATGGCCAGTGCCGGCTCGGTGTCCGGGTGTACTTGGCCGATGACGTTGCGCGCATCCGGCGAGAGGAAGCAGGTGTATAGCGGGAATTTTGGCATCAGTTCGGCGATGAATGCCTTGTTGCCGACGCCGGTCAGGTAATCGGCCTGGCTGAATTCCATCTTGAAGAAATGCCGACCGAGGCTTTCCCAGAAGGGCGAGCGCCCGGCGTCATCGGACACGCCGCGCATCTCGGCGATGATCTTGTTGCCGAACAGCTCCGGGAACTCGGCGATGAACAGCATGCGCGCCTTGGACAGCATCCGGCCGTTGAGACCGTTGCGGTAATCGGCGTGCAGGAACAGCGAGCACAGCTCGGAATTGCCGGTCAGGTCGTTGGCCAGAAACAGCGTCGGAATCTCTCGGTAGATGTTCAGCTCTTGCGAAGCGCTGACCGTCAGACCGACGCGGAAGTTGTACCAGGGCTCACGCAGGCCGACCGCACCGGCGATGGCGGAAATCCCCACCACACGGCCGTCATCGTCTTCGAGCACGAACAGATAGTCGGCATCACCGCGCCCGGCTTCGCCGCGAAAGGTCTTCTCGGCCCAGCCGACCCGGTGGGTCAGGCGCTCTTCGTTGGCCGGCAAGGTAGTCAGGCCGGTGCCGGTGCTGCGGGCCAGGTCGATCAGCGCGGATAAATCGCTGCTGCGTACGGGACGAACAATCATGCTATCTCCTCAAACGGGCCGCTCGCGCCACCCGTGAAACTCGCTAAGGCGTTAAACCGCCACCAGGCGCACGCTGGCACCTTCACCGACGCCCAGGGCTTCGGCCGCTTCCAGATCCAGCGTCACCGGTTTGCCCGGCGCGTAATCCAGCTCGAGCAACACCGCGCGGTAATCCTGCAACTGCGCGTTGGCCACCAGATACTGGCGCCCGGCGCCTTTGACCGGCTCACCGATCTTCACCGGCACCACGCGGCTCTGGGCGATCGAACGGATCCCGGAAACCCGCGCATGCAGGGTCGGGCCACCGTCGAAGATGTCGATGTAGTGATCGGTCTCGAAGCCTTCGCGCATCAGGATGTCGAAGGTGATCTGCGCCCGTGGATGCACCTGGCCCATCGCCTCTTGGGCGGAGTCCGGCAGCAACGGCACGTAGATCGGGTAATGCGGCATCAGCTCGGCGAGGAAGGTGCGGCTTTTCAGCCCGCACAGACGCTCGGCCTCGGCGTAGTTGAGGTCGAAGAAATTACGCCCGATCGCATCCCAGAACGGCGAGTCGCCATTCTCGTCGCTGTAACCGACGATCTCGGTCACCACCGAATCGGCAAAACGCTCCGGGTGGCTGGCAACGAACAGCAGACGGCCACGGGAATTGAGCTCGGCCCACGGCGATCCGACCAGTTCGCGCTGCACGTAGAAACTGGTCAGCAAGCTGTTGCCGGTCAGGTCGTGGCACTGCGAGAGCACGTGGATCTTGTTGTGGATCTTCAGCTCGCGGGAGGCGTGGACGAAAGTCTCGTTGCGGAAGCTGTAGAACGGCTCCGAGTAGCCGGCGGACGCGACGATGGCCGAGCAGCCGACCAGTTTTCCGGTGCTCGAGTCTTCAAGGACAAAGAAGTAACTCTCTTCACCGTTGAAGCTCACTTCGGCGGCAAACGAAGCTTCGCTCGCGGCGATCTTGTCGCTCAGACGTTCCACGTCATCCGGCAAGGAAGTGACACCAATCGGGCTATCCGCAGCCAGACGCTGTACCTCGCCCAGATCAGCCATTTGCGCGGGGCGCATCACCAGCATGGTGTCACTCCTTTCTCTCAATATTCACAGAAAAAAACACCGGACCTTGTAGGAGTGAGCCTGTGTGGCGAGGGGATTTATCCCCGTTGGGCTGCGTAGTGGCCCCTTTTCTGGGGGTGCTTCGCGCCCCAACGGGGATAAATCCCCTCACCACAGGGCTCACTCCGACAGTCGAATCTGTCCGATGTAAAAAATTGGCTTCGGCGCCGGAAAACCTCCAGGCGCTGAAAGGTCCATCAGGCTTGCGTCAACTTCGCCGCGGCGCGTTCGAAGCGGTCGAGACCGGCATCGATATCGGCGTCTTCCACCACCAGGCTCGGGGCGAAACGGATCACGTCCGGGCCGGCCTGGAGAATCATCAGGCCTTCCTGCTCGGCGGCGTTGAAGATGTCCTTGGCCTTGCCTTTCCAGGCTTCGCTCAGCACGCAACCGATCAGCAGACCGAGACCACGCACCTGGGTGAACAGGCCGTACTTCTCGCCGATCTGTTGCAGGCGGGTCTTGAACTTGTCGTGCTTGGCGTTCACACCGTTCAGCACTTCAGGGGTGTTGACCACGTCGATCACCGCTTCGGCGACGGCGCAGGCCAGCGGGTTGCCGCCGTAAGTGGTGCCGTGGGTGCCGACGACCAGATGTTTGGCCAGCGCTTCGGTGGTCATCATCGCCGCGATCGGGAAACCGCCGCCCAGGCTTTTGGCGCTAGTAAGGATGTCCGGGGTCACGCCGTAATGCTGGTAGGCGAACAGCTTGCCGCTGCGGCCCATGCCGGTCTGCACTTCGTCGAACACCAGCAATGCGTTGTTGGCGTCGCACAGCTCGCGGGCACCTTGCAGGTAGGCCAGCTCGGCCGGCAGCACGCCGCCCTCACCCTGGATCGGCTCGAGCACGACCGCGCAGGTCTTCTCGGACACCGCGGCTTTCAGTGCGGCCAGATCGTTGTACGGAACGTGGGTGATGCCAGTGATTTTCGGGCCGAAACCGTCGGAATACTTCGACTGGCCACCGACGTTGACGGTGAACAGGGTACGGCCGTGGAAGCTGTTCAGTGCGGCGATGATTTCGTATTTCTCAGTGCCGAAACGGTCGAATGCGACGCGACGGGCCAGCTTGAATGCGGCCTCGTTGGCTTCGGCGCCGGAGTTGCAGAAGAACACGCGCTCGGCAAACGTGGCGTCGATCAGCTTGTGCGCCAGGCGCAGCGCCGGTTCGTTGGTGAACACGTTGGACACGTGCCACAGCTTGTTCGCCTGTTCGGTCAACGCACCGACCAGCGCCGGATGCGCGTGGCCCAGGACGTTGACGGCAATCCCGCCGGCGAAGTCGATCAGCTCGCGGCCGGCCTGATCCCAGACCCGGGAACCGGCGCCACGCACCGGAATGAAAGCGGCAGGCGCGTAGTTGGGAACCATTACCTGGTCGAAATCGGCGCGTTGTACCGCAGCGTGCTCAACGGACATCGGAGTCTCCTGAAGAGGAACACCCGCCTGGAACTGGCGAGCGATGAGGGGATTGTAAGGACAGTTGGGTGCCCGGCCTTGTCGCCAAGCGACAACTTCTTATAGCGCAAACCCCGGATTTTCCCGGGTTTACGGCAATGCGACATATAGCGTCGCAAAGGCGCAGTTTACCGGGCGCGGCCGATTTGCGGCAGGCCGCGCAGAATACCAAGTCAGCCTCGCCGCAGAGAGATAAATATGTACCGCACGGTGGGCGCTTGTTGCTGATTTGCTGAGGGTTCTTCTCAACGCCAAGGAATGCTCATGCACCTGTCTGATGGCCACTCACCGACAACCTTTAGCAAGACGCCCGAACCACAACATCCGGACGAGCACTATCAACCGCTGAAAAACGCGATTCCCCAATGGCTCGGCAACACCTCGGCCTCCCGCCGCGAGGCACTGAAAAACAGCCCGGCCCTAGTGCCTGAGGCGCTCAAGTCCGCTCCCGCCGAGCAACACGCCGTGATGAAGAAACTCACTGCGACCACTCTCACCGCGCAGAGCGAGGTAGACAAAAGCCTGGAACATCTGCAGGACGCCGCCGCTTTCGCCGAGCCTCTGCTCAAAGCGGAACTGAAAAACTGCTTCAACCTCGACGTGGATGTCAGAAACACCTATGTGCGCTTGTATATTCCGGTGACGACACCATGGTTTGCCATCAGCACCGGCGCCCGCGTCTGGACGGTGTCGTTGCTGGACGCCGTACTGCATAACTTCGAAGACCGTGAAACCTACGAAAACGCTTTCGAAGCCGCATCGACCTACACCACCGCACCTTCGGCCAGCGGGCAGTTCGAGCCACTGCCGGACATCAAGGCCAGACTGAGCATTCCGGCGTTTACCCAGCTGTGCCGCCGACTGGATATCGGTGCGCAGTACAAGGCCAGCCTGGAAGAAAATCTCGGTTACTCCGACCCTGCGCTCGCCTCGAGCCTGCGCGCCAAACTGGACACCAGCGAGAAGGCCGCGATGAAAGCCGCGCTGCAGTGGGCGCGGATGCACCGTGACGTGTCGGAAAATCATTTCCGCCTGGTCGACGCCATGCTCGACGGCATGACAGGGCTCTACATCAACGGTGCACCGGTGCTGTGTCATGACGTGACGATGCTCTGCGCACCACTCACCGGCATCGTCGTGTTCGCTGCGGATCTGTACCAGACGCGCAATGTCGCACGCGTCGTGGCCTATGTACCGAATGATCCCGAGCATCCGTTCAAGGAATATGCGTCCCCGGCTGAAATGCTCGTCGAGCTGACGCGCCAGTTGCGCTCAAAAGAGTACCAGCAGTTCTTCAGCCGCTTCGTCAATCACGAACAGCGCGGCTACTTCTTCAGCACACTCAACAGCCGCCTGAGCGCAATCAAATGGCATCCCCACGAGCCCGGCAGCGCCCTGCCCGCGTGGCGCGAGGCGCCCGTGGAACGGCCTGACCTGCAGACCGCGCTGGTACCGTTTTACGATGGCCTGTGGCAACACCTGCACCAGGCCAAACTGAACAAGGTCTTCAACGATGCCCGGGTCATCGCCGTCCCGACGGCCTGGGTCGATCAACGCGCACGCTGGGCCTTCTGGGATTCGGTGGTCAATATCCTTTCCAGCATCGCCCAGACCGCAGCCCTGATTGTCGCGCCATTCGTGCCGGTACTTGGCGAAGCGATGATGGCGTATATGGCTTACCAGATGCTCGACGAAACCTTCGAAGGCATCGTCGAATGGGCACAGGGTCGCAACACCGAAGCCATCGGGCACCTGATGGACACCGTCGAATCGATGATTCAGCTGGGCCTGTTCGCGGTGGGCGGTGCGATTGGCGCAGCCGAGTTTCGCAAGGTGCTGCCTGCAGACGTGCTGGCGTTCATCGACCGTTTCAAACCGGTGAAACTGGCCAAAGGCGAAACCCGCTACTGGCAGCCCGATCTTGAGCGCTACAAGCACCCGCTGCGTCCGCCCGTCGACTCGCAACCCGACGCACTGGGCCTGCACGCCCATCAGGGCAAGCAACTTCTGCCGCTCGACGATGCGCATTTTTCCCTGAAGCCCGCCGAGGAGCCCGGGCAGTACCGCATCGAACACCCCACCCGGCCCGACGCCTACCAGCCTGCAGTCCGCCACAACGGTGAGGGCGCCTGGCACACAGAGCTCGAACAACCGCTCGAATGGGACGGCGAAACCGCACTGCGCCGCATCGGCCCGTCGGTGGAGAGCTTTTCGCCGGCCGAGCGGGAAACCATTCTGCAGGTCAGCGGCACCAGCGAAGACGCCCTGCGCAAGATGCACGTCAATCAGGAAAAGCTCCCGCCGCTGCTGGCCGACAGCATTCAGCGCTTCAAGATCGACCAGCAGCTGCAGCGCTTCGTCGATCAGATGGACAGCGAAACGTCTGAAGATTTCTTGCGTGCCGATCCGGTCACCCAGTTGCAACTGCTGACCGACCATGGCCGTTGGCCGAGCAACAGGCGGCTGCGTCTGGTTGATCGCAACGGCGAACTGCTCTGGCAATCCTCCGCAGACGAAAGCCTGCCCCTGACCGAGTTGAGGCAGGATCGGCTGATCGGCGGCGACCTGCTCAAATCCTTGCTCTCCGCCCTCGACGAAGAACAAATCAAGGCGCTGCTTGACGAACCCTTTGCGCTGACCCCACCACTGGATGTCCGCAGCCAGACCCTGCGCAAGCAACTGGCCGGCCTTGCGAAAACCCACAAAAGCGCGCTGTTCGAGTCGCGCTATCAGGCGCTGCAGGGTATCGACGATCCACTGGCCCAACCGCTCAAGGCCCGGGCACCCGAGCTGCCGGCCAGCGTCACCCGCGAACTGCTCGACACCGCTACCGGCGACGAAATGTTGCAGCTGGATCAGGGTCAGGTCCCGCCGCGTCAGCAGGAGCTGCTGCAACTGGCGCGCCAGGAAGTGCGCGTCACCCGCGCCTACGAAGGATTGCAGCTCGGCTCGGTGAGCAATGCCGACTCCGACGCCCTCGCCCTGCACAGCCTGAAACTGCTGCCAGGCTGGAGCGGCGACGTGCGCATCGAAATCCGCGACGGCGGCTACGACGGCCCGGTCCTCGATAGCATCGGAAGCGAAGAGGCTCCCGAGCAGAAAGTCCTCGTGCGCAACGATGATGGTCAATATCAACCTTACGACGATCGCGGCCAGGCACTGCATTCGCTCAGTGACTTCTACTCCAGCCTGCTCTATGCGCTGCCGGACAGTGAACGCCAGAGCCTCGCCCTGCAAATCGGAGAGGGCCAGACACTGAAAACCGCGATTCGCGAACACACGCTGGAACGCAGCGAGCTGCGGCAGGTGCTGTCGGAGAATCCGATCAAGCCACCGATGACCGATACATTACGGATCCTGGGGACGGAGGGTTACCCGCGTCTTCCCCCTCCAATCGTCGTGACAGGCGAGACCATTGGCGACCTTGAGCGCAACATAAGAACACTCTATCCAAGGATGTCGGCCGCTGAATCAAGCCGCTTCGCACAACGCCTGCGCGCCAGTCCTCTGGGCTGGCGCGCGGAAATGGTCCGCTTGCAAACCGACTACCTGCAATTGCAGAACGAGCTTCAGGTCTGGGCCAACAACCCACCCGCCCGGCACCCTCTGACAGGCAGCGCGCTCACGTCAATCGAGCGACAAGCCGAAATTCGCAACCGACGTTTATTCAGGGAACAACTGCTGCAGGGCTGGCGACGGGAGAATGTCGTCGGGATCGATGCGCAGGGCGCCGCCTCGGGCCACGCCATGTTGCTGACTCTCCGCATCATGGGTGACTTGCCGGTGATGTCGGCCGATTTCAGCCATATCACCTGGCTGGCGATCGATGGCAACACCATGACCGGTTCTTTCGACAGCTTTTTGCAGTCGTTCCAGCGGTTGCAGAGACTGGATGCGTACAATCTCAACCTGCCGAGCCTGCCTCAGTCGCTCACCTCGATGCCGGCGCTTCGCGAATTGCGCATGCGTGATTGCCGGATCAGCCTGACCACCACCACGCAATCGGTGCTCGCGTCGTTACCACAACTCACCCTGCTGGACCTGCAAGGCAACTCGCTGGGCCTGCCTCCCGACCTGCACACGATGCCTTCGCTGCGCTACGTCAACTTGTCCAATACCGGGCTCTACGCCGTGCCGGATGACCTGCTCGATCACCCGCGATTGATCTCCGCGCAGTTCGACGGCAACCGGATCACGAGCATTCCCGAGCGGTTCTTCAACCTCGCCAGCTCCCTCAGCGATGGCTACACCTTTGCCGACAATCCATTGTCGACGGCATCAAGGAACGGGTGAAAAACTATTACAACCACACCGGCAAATACTTCGGCGTCCGCCCCGAGACGCAAGACCTGCAACGCACCATGAACCTGTTTCCCAATATTGACGCCGAGCAGGCTACTGAGGTGTTGTACCGGTTGCCCGGGAACTGGGCCGAGGGACGGGCGCAGTTGTCGCGCTGGGAGGCAGAGCTGAGACAACTCAATCTCGAACTGGAGCAGTGGGTCGAACAGGCTTCCGTGACTCCATCTGGATCGGACGAGCCGTTGAGCCCTGAAGCACAGACCCGCGAGACCAATGCAAGGCGCTCCTTCGCCCGGCAAATTCAGTTGTTCTGGCGCACCCGGACCGGGTTCGGCCGCGCTGACGAGCTGAGGGCGCGTGCCGAGTTCAGCGGCGCCATGCCCGTCCTCAGCGCCAATTTCGACCATGTGTCGCGATTGAACCTGAGCGGCAACAGCAACCTCTCCGCCATCGCTCCTTTCGTGGAACGCTTCCCCAACCTGACTACCCTGCGTCTGGACAGCTTCGCACTGGATACACCGACGCTGGCCGGAATCAGCCTGCCCGGTCTGACGGAACTGGAGCTGAAAAACTGCGGCGTGGTTCTGACCCCCGAAAACGAGGCAGCCCTGATGTCCATGAACGGCCTGCGCAGGCTGGACCTGAGTGACAACCCGCTGGGGACATTTCCCGATCTGAATCTGCTGCCTGAACTGAGATACATCGACCTGTCCAACAGCGGTCTCACTGTACTCCCCGATGGGCTGGCCACTCATCCGAAGCTGCCCATTGCGGTGCTGACCGGCAACCGCATCACCGACCTCCCCGACGCCCTGTTCGAGATCCCGGGGGCTCGCAGCGACGGCATTTATCTTTCCGACAACCCGTTCTCGGCCGCGACACGCGACAAGATCAAAGCCTATTACCGCCTCCATCAGAACGATTTTGATGTGCGCGCCGATGATCAGGACATTGCCCTTGCCCGACAACTGTTTACCGGGCTGGATCAGCAACAGGCCAGCGATATGATTTACGACTTGCCAGGCGACCTGGCGGACAGTCGCATGCAGCTCGATCAATGGCGCGCAGAGCTGGAGCAGATGCAGCTCGATCTCGCGCAATGGACAGAGCAAATCACCGCCACTCATCCGGTTACCGGGCAGGTGCTGTCGGCCGATGAATTACAGACGCAAACGGCGGCGCGAACTGCCTTCAAAGAAGCACTGGAAGCGTTTTGGCGACAGCGGTCGAACGAGACTGCAGCGCGAAGCGAGTTTTTTGCCGCCGACCTGAAGTTTTTTGGCGACATGCCACGGCTGTCGGCGGATTTCAGCCACGTTACAAGTCTGAAGCTAAACGCAAACGCTGCAATCAGTAACATCGGCACGTTCGTCGAACGCTTCCCCAACCTGCAGGCTCTGGAGCTCAAAGCCGTTGCCCTGAACGATATACCAGCATTTGTGGCGGACCTGCACACGCTCAAGGAACTGCGCCTGAGTCATTGCGCCGTGAAGCTCACACCTGCCGGACAGGAAGTACTCAATTCCTTGCCCACGCTCAAGCTTTTGGATCTGAGTAATAACCCGCTGGCCATGGCGCCCGATCTGCGCACCATGCCGGCGCTGGTGGATGTCTTTCTGATGAATGCCGGCCTGACCGTCCTGCCCGAAGGCATTGTCGATCACCCGGTTCTGCAGTACGCGTACCTCAATGACAACCTCATCACAGAGTTGCCGGAGACTCTATTCGCCGCGAATTCACAACGCCTCGATGGCTTGTATCTGAACGACAACCCGCTGTCCCTCGCTACCCGTGAGCGAATCAAGCGCTACCATGCCAGCCACGCACACGACTTTGGGGTGAGCCCCGCGCCGACGGACATCGCCCTGGCGCGAAAGCTTTTCCCGGGACTGAACGACTTGGCGGCCAGCGACATGATCTACCGTCTGCCCGGCACCTTGCAGGCCGGCACGGCGCAGTTGCTTCGCTGGGAAGCGGAACTCGCCCGAATGATCGCCGACCTCAATACATGGCGTGACCAAATCCCAGCCAATGATCCGTCCACAGGACAATTCTGGACGGCCGAGCAAAGAGTGGCGCAATTGGACGCCAGACAAGAATTCGCGAAGCGACTGGAACGACTGTGGCGTGGCCGACGAACCGGAAATTTGGCGTTACGCCTGGACAGGTTTGAAACGAGCGCTAAGTTTGCCGGCGAATTACCGCCGTTGAACGCTGATTTCGGCCACATTACGCATTTGCAAATTGATGGTAATCCGGGGCTGAGCGTGCCTGACGGCTTTCTGCGCAGCTTCAACGGATTAAGCGGGCTGGAACTCAAAGACTTCAACCTTGGCCGGATCCCGCAGGCTCTGCAGAGCACACCGTCGCTGGAAACCCTGATGCTGAGCAAATGCCGGATCACGCTCGATGCGGCGGGGCAAGCGATCTTGTCCACGCTGGGCCGTTTGAAGGCGCTGGACCTGTTCGGCAACACTCTGGAGGCCACCCCGGACGTATCAGCGCTGACGGATCTGAGATTTCTCGACCTGATCCGGACCGGAATCGACTCTGTGCCCGCAGGGCTTGAGCAACTGCCACAGTTAAACGCCGCGTTATTGAACGACAACAACATTGCCGAGCTGCCCGGCGACCTCGTTCCTTACGCCGGGCATGGCATTGACGTAGGCGCCAATCCGCTGTCAGCGGCGTCCAGAGAGCGCATCAAGGCAACTTTTCAAATGACCGCAGACAACTTTGGCGTCTGGGCCGAACCGGCCGACCTCAACCTGATGCAATCGCTGTACCCCTCGTTGACCGGCCTGGAAGCCAACGACTTGTTGTACCGTCTGCCGGGCACACTGGCGGACGGACGTGTCGAACTGGCGCGCCGACAGACGGAGATGACGCGCCTGCTCACGCGACTCGATACCTGGTGCAACGAAACTGCGCACCATCCGGCTTTGCGTACGCCGCTGACCGGCGAAGCGGCGCGGCGGGAATCAGCCAGCCGAAAACGCTTCAAGGAAAATCTGGAGGCGCGCCTGCGCCGCTATCCGAAATCGCCAAAGGACAACGCGTTCGTCTGCGATCTGGCCTTCTCGGGAGAGTTGCCGCCATTGGCCGGACGCTTCGACTACATCGAACAGCTGGAACTGACCAGCACCGCCGCTTCGCCTCCCGGCGTCAATCGCCTGGTGGAGCTTTTTCCGAAGCTGAGCGTGGTCGACATCCGCAATTACCCGCTGAGGGAAGTCCCGCCGGCAATCACCGGACTGGATGCACTGACGACCCTGAGTTTGCCCGACTGCCGCCTGACGCTGCCCCAGCAAACTGCAGATGCCATCGCCGGAATGCAAAACCTCGTCTCTCTGGACTTGGGCGACAATCCGCTGGGCAACGTTCCTGCGCTGAGCAAACTGGCCAATCTGCAGATATTGCGTCTGAACAATATCGGCCTGCGCGCAACGCCCAAAGGACTGTTCGATCTGCCAGGACTGAAGTCAGTGAACCTGGCGGATAACGTCATCAGCGAGTTGCCAAGTCAGTTTCCATCGACTCCCGGCGACGTGGCGACGCACTACAACTTCAGCGGCAATCCACTGAATCCGCAGAGTCTGCAACGCCTTGAGGCTTACAACCGCGCACGGCAAATGCGTCTGCTTGAAGAGCAGGCCGGTCAGGTCAACCTGAATCCATCGCCCGATGACAGTGACGGGTCGGAGATATCCGTCGGCGTGGAGTTCAACCGCGACAGTTAAGCCGCGATCAGCCGCGCTCTGGCGGCACTGACGACAATTCGAACGGGCTGCTGCTGCGCCGCTGGTTGCGATCTTCCCGCGGCGTGGCACCGAAGAAATTGCGATAGGCACTGGAGAAATGCGGCCCCGAGGAGAAGCCACAGGACAGGCCGATCTGGATGATCGACTTGCTGGTCTGCATCAACATCTGCCGGGCCTTGTTCAGGCGCAATTCCAGGTAGTACTGGCTCGGCACGCGGTTGAGGTACTGCTTGAAGATCCGCTCCAACTGCCGACGGGATACGCACACATGCTGGGCGATTTCGTCGGTGGTCAGCGGCTCTTCGATGTTGGCTTCCATCAGCAACACCGCTTGGGTCAGCTTCGGATGGCTGGAGCCGAGGCGATTCTGCAACGGAATGCGCTGACGCTCACCGCCCTCGCGAATGCGCTCGACCACCAGCTCTTCCGACACCGCACCGGCCAGTTCCGCACCGTGATCACGGGCCAATACTGCCAGCAGCAGATCGAGCACCGACATGCCACCGCAAGCGGTCAGACGATCGCGATCCCAGTCGAACAGATGACTGGTGGCAATGACCTTGGGGAAGCGCTCGGCAAAATCGTCCTGCCAGCGCCAGTGCACGGCGGCGCGATAACCGTCGAGCAGACCGAGCTGGGCCAGTGGATAGACACCAGCCGAGAGACCACCGATCACGCAACCGGCGCGCACCACTTGCTTGAGCGCACTGCTCAGCGCCGGCGCCAAAGTGGTGGGCGGCTCATCAGCGAGCAGGAACAGTTTCTGGAAATTCTCGAGCTTGCCGGCCCAGGGCTCGCCGGGTAGTTGCCAGGCACCTTCGGTCTGCGGCTCGGCCTGCAAGAACGTCAGTTCGTAAACCACGTCCGGGTGCACCCGCTGCGCAACACGCAAGGCCTCCTCCGCCAGCGCCAGCGTCAACGCTTTAGTGCTGGGCCAAATCAGGAAACCAATTCGATGGGCAGTCATGGGCGGGCAATCCGAAACGAACAACGGTGATGAAGGCATGGGCCAATGCTAGCCCGGAAATGAACACAAATCCTGAGTCCGACACAGATCCATGTAGGAGCTGCCGAAGGCTGCGATCTTTTGATTTTCGAAAAACAAGATCAAAAGATCGCAGCCTCAATGCACTCGGCAGCTCCTAGAGGGGATCTGGGTCAGGCTTGAGATCGCGAAGCATGACCTAATCTGGTGCACAACGGCAGCCCTGATTTATTTCAGGCTGCCCGACAGGAACTGCTGCAAGCGCTCCGACTGCGGGTTGACCAGCACTTCGCGCGGGTTGCCGCTTTCTTCGACGACGCCTTTGTGCAGGAACACCAACTGGTTCGACACTTCACGGGCGAAGCCCATTTCGTGAGTCACCACAACCATGGTGCGACCTTCCTGCGCCAGCGCCTGCATGACTTTCAGCACGTCGCCGACCAGCTCCGGGTCGAGGGCCGAGGTCGGTTCGTCGAACAGCATCACTTCCGGCTCCATCGCCAGCGCACGGGCAATCGCCACACGCTGCTGCTCGCCGCCGGACATATGCCCGGGGAATGCATCCTTACGATGGGCCACGCCAACCTTGTTCAGGTAGTGCTCGGCTTTCTCGCGGGCTTCGGCCTTGGATATGCCGAGCACGTGCACCGGCGCTTCCATGATGTTTTCCAGCGCGGTCATGTGCGACCACAGGTTGAAATGCTGGAACACCATCGACAGGCGCGAACGCATGCGCTGCAGCTGTTTCGGATCAGCGGCTTTCAGCGCGCCGTCCTTGTTCGCCACCAGTTTCAGCTCTTCGTTGTTGAGCAGAATCTTGCCGGCGTGCGGCTGCTCGAGCAGGTTGATGCAACGCAGGAAAGTACTTTTGCCGGAGCCACTGGAGCCGATGATGCTGATCACATCGCCGGCGGCGGCTTTCAGGGACACGCCCTTGAGCACTTCGTGACTGCCATAGCGTTTATGCAGGTCTTGGACTTCAAGTTTGTACATGCGGTCGGTTCTCACAAAAACAGTCAGTCAGTCGTTGAGCAAGCGCCCGTGACGCAGCGCTTCGCGCCCCGCCACCTTGGCCAGCCAGAAACCGGGTTGGGCATAGCGCAGCCGTTCAATGGCAAACAGCACCCCGGACGTACCAGCACACACCGTGCTGACCCGATCGGACACAGGGTCGATCACTTGAAAAATCTCGTCGCCCGCCTCGACCCATTCGCCGGGCTTGCGGGAAAAACTCACCACACCGGGGTGCGGCGCAAACAGCAATTCAGTGCCTTCGAACGGCATGCCTTCGCACGGTTCGAAGGCCGGATTTGGCCACTCGCCAGTGATCAGGCCCTGCTCGGCGAGAAACGCGAGAATGCCTTCGGCGTAAGCCTCGGCTTCGACGCGGCCGGTGTCGGCCTGCCCGCCCAGCTCGATGGTCGTCGCCAGGCATGCCAACGGAATCTGCGCGTCGGGGAACTGCCGCGACAGGCGCAGCCACGGCAACGAGCAGGCTTCGTCGAAGGAGCTGCCGCCGGAATCTTCCGCGAGCAAACCGACCTTGACGTTCAGGTGCGCCGACAATGAACGCCACTGCGGCCAGTGCTGCGGCAGCGCATACATGTGCAGCGCGGCTTCGGCATCGCAGTGCAGATCCAGAACCACGTCGGCGGTGCAGGCGTGGCTGAGCAGCACACGCTGCATGCCTTGCAACTGGCTGCTCGCTTCGGGCAATCCGGCCAGGTGGTCGGCCATGGCCTGACGGATCAGGCGCACGTTGGCATGCGGATCATCACCGAGCCTGTCGCCCAGTGCCGCCGCTACCGGCGCGCTGAGCTCGACGAAGTCACGGTTGAAATTCTTGCCGCTGCCCGCCTCGAAACGGCCCTGGAAATTGCCTTGCAGCAATTGCCCGAGACCCAGAGGATTGGCCACCGGCACCAGCTCGATCACACCGTTGAGCAAGCCCTGGGCTTCGAGCTCGCGGAGGCGCTTTTTCAGCTCCCAGGCGGCGCGCATGCCCGGCAGTTCGTCGGCGTGCAGGCTGGCCTGAATGTAGGCCTTGCGCTCGCCGCTACCGAAACGGAAAACCGAGACTTTGCGCTCGCTGCCCAGGTGGCTCCACGGCAATACGTGGTCGATGCGTTGCATATCAGTGCTTCCGTGGCGCGAGGTAGCTCAACCAGCGACGCTCGGCCAGTTTGAACAGCTTGACCAGAATGAAGGTCAGGCACAGGTAGAACACGCCAGCAGTGATGTACGCCTCGAACGGCAGGTAGAACTGCGCGTTGACGGTTCGTGCCGCGCCAGTAATGTCGATCAGCGTCACGATCGACGCCAGACTGGTGGTCTGCAGCATCATGATCACTTCGTTGCTGTACTGCGGCAGCGCGCGGCGCAGGGCCGACGGCAGCAGAATGCGCTTGTACAGTTTGAAGCGCGACATGCCCATGGCCTTGGCCGCTTCGATCTCACCGTTCGGCGTAGCCTTGAGGCTGCCGGCGATGATTTCTGCGGTGTAGGCGCTGGTGTTCACAGCAAAAGCCAGGCAGGCACAGAACGTTGCGCTCGACAGCCACGGCCACAGGAAACTTTCGCGCACCGCTTCGAACTGGGCCAGACCGTAATAGATCAGGAACAGCTGAACCAGCATCGGCGTGCCACGGATCACGTAGGTGTACAGCCACGCGGCGCCGTTGACGAACGGGTTTTTCGAGACGCGCATCAGCCCCAGCGGCAACGCCGCGAGCAAGCCGAAGAACAGCGACAGCGCGAGCAGTTTGAGGGTGGTCAGCAGGCCGCCGAAGTACAGCGGCAGTGCCTCCCAGATGACGTTGTAGTCGAAGATCATAGATCAGCCGCCCTTACGCCTACCGAGTAGCGCTTCTCAAGGTGACGCAATGCCAGCAACGAAACACTGGTGATCACCAGGTACATCGCCGCCACTGCGAGGAAGAAGGTGAAAGGCTCGCGCGTGGCATCCGCCGCCTGCTTGGCCTTGAACATCATGTCTTGCAGACCGACTACGGAAATCAGCGCGGTGGCCTTGGTCAGTACCAGCCAGTTGTTGGTGAAGCCGGGAATCGCCAGGCGGATCATTTGCGGCACCATCACCCGGAAGAACACCTGAAAACTGCTCATGCCGTACGCCATGCCCGCTTCGGCCTGGCCCTTGGGAATCGCCATGAACGCACCCCGGAACGTCTCCGAAAGGTACGCACCGAAGATGAAACCGAGGGTACCGATACCGGCGGCCAGCGGGTTCAGGTCGATGTAGTCGTCATAGCCAAGCATTGGCGCAACGCGGTTGAGCAGGTCCTGACCGCCGTAGAAGATCAGCAGGATCAGCACCAGATCGGGAATGCCGCGGATCACCGTCGAATACAGGTCGCCCAGCCACGCCAGCCAGCGCACTGGCGACAGGCGCAACGCGACACCGATCAGCCCGAGAACGATGGCCAGAGCCATGGACGACAAGGCGAGCTGAAGCGTCAGCCATGCGCCATCGAGGATGACAGCCCCGTAGCCTTTCAACATGATTCAGGTCCTCGAAAGTTGGGATGAAAAAATGGCGCAAACCGCAGAGATTCTGTTGCTTGCGCCATTTCGGACTTGTCGCAGAGACGTCTTACTTGCCGTAGATGTCGAAGGCGAAGTACTTGTCCTGGATTGCTTTGTATTTGCCGTTTTCGCGGATGGCCGCGATGGCCGTGTTGATCTTGTCTTTCAGGGCGTCGCCCTTGCGCACCGCGATACCTACGCCGTCGCCGAAGTATTTGACGTCGGTGAAGGCCGGGCCAACGAATGCGAAGCCTTTGCCGGCGTCGGTTTTCAGGAAACCGTCGTCGAGCAGGGTAGCGTCAGCCACGGTACCGTCCAGGCGACCGGCAGCCACGTCGAGGTAGATTTCGTTCTGCGAGCCGTACGGCTTGATCTCGGCGCCCAGTGGAGCGAGAACTTCGCGGGCGAAACGCTCGTGGATCGAGCCACGCTGTACGCCGATGTTCTTGCCTTTCAGCTCAGCCAGACCCTCGCTGACCTGAGTGCCAGCCTTCATGACCAGACGCGCCGGGGTGTTGTAGTACTTGTTGGTGAAGTCGACCGACTTCTTGCGATCTTCGGTGATCGACATCGACGACAGGATGGCGTCGATCTTGCGCACTTTCAGTGCCGGGATCAGGCCGTCGAACTCTTGTTCGACCCACACGCACTTGACCTTCATTTCTTCGCACAGCGCGTTGCCGATGTCGTAGTCGAACCCGACGATGCTGCCGTCCGGAGCTTTCGAAGCGAATGGAGGGTACGCCGCTTCGATGCCGATCTTCACAGGTTTTTCGTCAGCGACGGCATTCAGCGACACCACGGACAGTGCCAGGGCGCCAAGCAGCACAAGTTTCTTCATCTTGGGACTCCATCGGTAAAGGGCAAAAACGGCAGAGTGAGCGACAGCCCAATATGCGAATGGGTGAATCGGAAATCGGTTGCGCATCGGCGGGAAATTTCCCATTGAAACCACAGGCGATTTCAACGTCGGCCACGATGAGCGAGTGATCGGCATTCTAACGACAGGCCCGAAGCCGATATTTCTTCAATGCGACAACTAATTACAGATGCACCGAGAAAGCGGTTTGAGCTCATTGACAGCCCTGCAAATTCATGCAAGAGCGAAAGACAGTGAACCGATACATATTGCAAGTTGCGGGCCCATTATTCGCAAACCCTTCTAATCCGGCAAGCGCAGCGTTGTGTCTTATTTTTCAGCGGGGGCTATGAGGCTCTAAAACGGGGCATCGCGTTTCCCATCGCCCCGGTTTGGCGCGGGCGGTTACACATTGGGTCGTGGCGGGTAACAGCGGGAAAGGCCTGACGGTGCAGATCGATAATTATTGGTTGGGGTGTTGCGGTTTCCTACAGGTGACTACTGCGGTGTCTGACAGATCGCCTTCGCTGGCAAGCCAGCTCCCACAGGGATTCGTGCTGCAACCGAAATCTTCAATACACCACAAAACGTGTGGGAGCTGGCTTGCCAGCGATAAGGCCAGCCCTACCAGCACAAAATCTGCAGACAGAAAAAAGCCCTGTCCGGCGAACACCGAACAGGGCTTTTCAGCACATCAAACCGCTACTTAAGCAACATTCATGGTCTTGTGCGTATCAATCAAATGCTGCACCACACCCGGATCCGCCAGGGTCGAGATGTCGCCCAGCCCATCGTATTCCGCCGTGGCGATCTTGCGCAGGATGCGGCGCATGATCTTGCCCGAACGCGTCTTCGGCAGCCCCGGCGCCCACTGGATCACGTCCGGCGAAGCAATCGGGCCGATTTCCTTGCGCACCCAGTTCTTCAACTCCAGACGCAATTGCTCGGTCGGCTCCTCGCCGTTCTTCAAGGTCACATAGACATAGATGCCCTGCCCCTTGATGTCATGCGGCACACCCACCACCGCAGCTTCGGCGACTTTCGGGTGCGCGACCATCGCGCTCTCGATCTCGGCGGTGCCCATGCGGTGGCCAGACACGTTGAGCACGTCGTCCACGCGCCCGGTGATCCAGTAGTAACCGTCGGCATCGCGACGCGCGCCGTCACCGGTGAAGTACATGCCACGGAAGGTCTTGAAGTAGGTATCAACGAAACGATCGTGATCGCCGTACAGCGTACGCGCCTGGCCCGGCCACGAATCGAGAATCACCAGATTGCCTTCGGCCTCGCCCTCGATGATGTTGCCGAGGTTGTCGACCAGCGCCGGCACCACACCGAAGAACGGACGCGCCGCCGAACCCGGCTTCAGCGCGTGAGCACCCGGCAGCGGGCTCATCATGTTGCCGCCAGTCTCGGTCTGCCACCAGGTATCGACGATCGGGCAACGCGACTTGCCGACATTCTTGTAGTACCAGTCCCAGGCCTCCGGGTTGATCGGCTCACCCACCGACCCGAGCAGGCGCAGGCTGCTGCCATCGGCGCCTTCCACGGCGGCCTGACCCGAAGCCATCATCGCGCGGATTGCGGTCGGCGCGGTGTAGAGGATGTTGACCTTGTGCTTGTCGATGATCTTCGCCACCCGGGTGATATCCGGGTAGTTCGGCACACCTTCGAACAGCACGGTGGTCGCGCCGTTGGCCAGCGGGCCGTAAACGATGTAACTGTGACCGGTAACCCAACCGACGTCGGCGGTGCACCAGTAGATTTCGCCCGGGCGGTAGTCGAACACGCGCTCGTGGGTCATCGCCGCATACAGCAGATAACCGCCAGTGGTGTGCTGCACGCCCTTCGGCTTGCCAGTGGAGCCGGAGGTATAAAGGATGAACAACGCTTCTTCGGCGCCCATCTCTTTCGGCGCGCAGACGGTGCCCGCGACTTTCATCAGGTCTTCGTACCAGATGTCGCGATGCTGGTTCCACTTTATGTCGCCACCGGTGCGCTTGCAGACGATGACTTTCTGGATGCTGCTGGTTTCCGGGTTGGTCAGGGCGTCGTCGACGTTGGCCTTGAGGGAAATCTTCTTGCCGGCACGGATGCCTTCGTCAGCGGTGATCACCACTTTCGAGCGGCAGTCGATGATGCGGCCGGCCAGGGCTTCCGGCGAGAAACCGCCGAACACCACCGAGTGAATCGCGCCGATCCGGGTACAGGCCAGCATGGCGACCACGGCTTCGGGAATCATCGGCATGTAAATGGTCACCACGTCACCACGGTGCACGTCCTGACCACGCAGGGCGTTGGCCAGTTTGCACACTTGCTCGTGCAGTTCGCGGTAAGTGATGTTGCGGCTTTCGGAAGGATCGTCACCTTCCCAGATGATCGCGACTTGGTCGCCGCGCTCGGCCAGATGACGGTCGAGGCAGTTGTAGGAAACGTTGAGGGTGCCGTCGGCAAACCACTTGATGTCGACATGGTGATCGTCGAACGAGGTCTGTTTCACCGTGGTGAAAGGCTTGATCCAGTCCAGACGCTTGGCTTGCTCGCGCCAGAAGCCGTCAGGGTTGACGACCGACTGCTGGTACATGGCTTTGTAGGTCGCCTCGTCAGTCAGCGTGTTTGCCAGAACCTCGGGACGAACGGGATACAGAGAAGCCGCACTCATCTTTCCTACCTCGGTGTAATAGTTGTTTTTGTATGACCCCGTTGTAGCCGGGTGGGGCCCATAGAACCATTCGACGATGGTAGTAACAAGCCCCTACAAAATGTCCGCATTCCATGTGGGAGCTGGCTTGCCAGCGATGCAGTCAACGCGGTCCGTCAGGCAAACCCCATCCGGCCAGACACCAAGACCTGAATCGATTGTTACCAAATCTATCAAAAGTGTTTATCAAAACCGCCCCTGTTTACCGACACACCACCGCCCTAAAATTCACCTCGCCAACAAGGCAACCGCGATTAACAACGTTACAGCCCCCACGAAGGCCGTTAATCCAGCTCTCCAAGTAACGCATCAACTACTCAAGCTCCACACGCAACCCTAAAAAGGTTGCGTGACCCCACTCGACCTCAAAAAGGTGAATTAGCAATGAAAGCTTTATTGGTTCTGGCCCTCAGCAGTCTGTGCGCAACCGCCATGGCAGACGAGGTCCCGACTGATGTCGCACAGCAACAACCGGTCATCGAGGAATACACTTACTCCACCCATCTGGACATCGCCAAAGTTGTATCGATGAGCGACGTTCCGAATGTCTGCGAAGTAGTACCGGCAAAAATGGAATACGACGACTCCAAAGGCCAACGCCACATCCTGCGCTACAGCATCATGGGCAACGGCTGCACGAACTGAATCAGACTGCACCGAATCGGATCGCTCAACGCTGCATTGAGGGTCGATTCCAGCCCGGCTCCGGTCGGGCTCAGTTGTGTCTGGAGCCGCGAAAAAGGCTTGCAAAACACTAGATATAGTGAACAACGCACTTTTCTGGCTATTTTTTAAACAGAAAATCACCTGCCAAAAATTTAACGAAAAAAAATCTGCCGGCCTCGACTCCGCGCAAAGCCCTGTAATCCCTCGGTCGAACCGAAATCCGCGCCCTCCTCGGCCTCGCCATGAGCCGATTCGCCGCACCACGCCGGTAAAAATTTCCCTATAATGCCGCCCTATACGGGTCAGCAATATTCCCTTACAGGGAGCAAAAGCCATTCTGAAGCCCCGCAACAGTGCCCGACGCTGATTGCGCCCATCAGAGGCTCTCGGAACCCGTCAAAATTTCTGTTTATTTGCCTGCGTGCAGCGCTGCAAAAAACGACATCCAACGCGGCTTTGGCCGTGTGAAAAACCAACCCATCAGGTTTCACACGGGCACAGGCCCTCACGCAGGAGACGACACGTCATGCTGAGCTGGGACGAATTCGATAAAGAAGACAGTGAAGTCGCAACCGTGAAAGGCGCCAACGCCGGCCACGCAAGCGAAGCCAACATGGACCGCCTCGACAACGCCGGCGGCGCCGCCGCGCTGGAAGCCCGCGCCGTCACCGCCGACGACTCGGCCGCCGTGGCCCGCGCCAAGGCTGCACTGAACTCCCTCGACGTCGCCGAAGGCCTCGCCGAACTCGAAGGCGCCTCCGCCCGTGTCGCCGTTGACGAAAAGCGCATGATCAACTGCCGCGCCGACCTCAACCAACTCGTGCCATTCAAGTACGACTGGGCCTGGCAGAAGTACCTGGACGGTTGCGCAAACCACTGGATGCCGCAAGAAGTCAACATGACCGCCGACATCGCCCTCTGGAAAAACCCGGAAGGCCTGACCGACGACGAGCGCCGCATCGTCATGCGCAACCTCGGCTTCTTCTCCACCGCCGACTCCCTGGTTGCCAACAACCTGGTCCTGGCCGTGTACCGCCTGATCACCAACCCGGAATGCCGCCAGTACATCCTGCGCCAGGCTTTCGAAGAAGCGATCCATACCCACGCCTACCAGTACTGCATCGAATCGCTGGCCATGGATGAAGGCGAAATCTTCAACATGTACCACGAGATCCCATCGGTCGCGAAAAAAGCAGCCTGGGGCCTGAAGTACACCCGCTCGATCTCCGATCCGAAGTTCGAAACCGGCACCCCGGAAACCGACAAAGAGTTGCTGCGCAACCTGATCGCCTACTACTGCGTTCTGGAAGGCATCTTCTTCTACTGCGGCTTCACCCAGATCCTCTCCATGGGCCGCCGCAACAAAATGACCGGCGTCGCCGAGCAGTTCCAATACATCCTGCGCGACGAATCCATGCACCTGAACTTCGGCATCGACGTGATCAACCAGATCAAAATCGAAAACCCACATTTGTGGGATGCTGAGATGAAGGAAGAAGCGACTCAGATGATTCTGCAGGGTACGCAGCTGGAGATCGAATACGCCCGGGATACCATGCCTCGTGGGGTGTTGGGGATGAATGCGGCGATGATGGAGGACTATCTGAAGTTCATCGCGAACCGTCGTTTGTCGCAGATTGGTTTGAAAGAGGAATACCCAGGGACGACTAACCCGTTCCCTTGGATGAGCGAGATTATGGACTTGAAGAAAGAGAAGAATTTCTTTGAGACGCGGGTTATTGAGTATCAGACTGGTGGTGCTCTGAGCTGGGACTAATAGTCTCGCTTGGAGCGATTTGACGATTGCGGTTTGAGTCGGCGAATCGAGAAAGCAAAAAGCCCCGATCTGATCGGGGCTTTTTATTGAAAAAAATTAATTAATTCGAAATAAAATAACTTCACACAGCCCTCACATCCTAAAAGCCGAGAAAAAAATGCTTGAGGCAAAATTTTACGACACATACTATTTTTGTAACATAATAAAAAATATCCTTTATTATCCTGACGACTATCTCAGAATGCTAAATGAGTTCCATGGAGATGGACGAATAAACTATAGACTAAGCACTTTCAGCAAATACTCATTATTTCATGAGTTCATCGAATTCATTATTCACGACGTCTATTACGATCAAGCAGATGAATCTGTACTCAACAAAAAGAAAACAATATATGAATCCCTTTTAGAGCTGCCTTTTGCCCTGAAACACATGAGGCCACACGTACTACCCATTGAACGCGCACTCGAACACCACAACATGAAACATCGGAGCTTTGAAGAATTTTTAGAAAGCAAGAGAAAAGTATTCATTGAATGCAGCATAGACGACGTTTATGAATATATCCATGAGCTTCGTGAGGACGGTGTATTTGACAAACTAATAGAACATATATCTAAAGAGATATTTCATGTCTTGTTTCAGAACCGCGATCTGATGAAAGTCTTCAATGTCATGATGGCCGACGCGCTAGAAACCGAATCTACTTCCCCTTGCCCTAAAGAAATCGAATATCTCTTTAAAAAACCCGGCGTACTGAAACGCACAACCATACCAAAATGGGTGCGAAGAGCGGTCTTTTATCGCGACAGAGGCCGTTGCGTACTTTGCGATAAAGATTTATCCGGCCAAATCAATTTGGAAAACCAAGAAAACTACGACCACATAGTACCATTGGCAGGGCACGGCTTTAATGATATCTCTAACATTCAATTGCTTTGCAAGGAGTGCAATCAACTTGAAAAGAAAGCAGGGAAAGCAATAACTTCGAACAAATATCAGTCTTGGTATAAGTACTAAACACGTCTACTGCTTGCATCATTTATAAATCAGCAAAGCCTCGCTAAGCGAGGCTTGAGATCTACGTCGTCTCGAAGAGATTCTTTTCATCAAACTATGCTAGACGCTCTGCCACTACCAATTTCTTCTGCACTATTGAAAAAACTACCGAAGCGATTTTATTTGCTAGCAGAGGTGGAACCGCGTTCCCAACCTGATGAAACTGATGGGTTCGATTACCTTGAAAAAAATAGTTATCCGGAAATGTTTGAAGCCGAGCAGCTTCTCTAACGGTCAAACTACGACACTGCTTAGGATCATAATGAATGAAATAGTGGCCATCTTTGGATATATGACTGGTAACAGTTGTTGATGGAAGCTGCTCCAGTTGCACTCTGAAACGATCACTAAATTTGCCCGTCTCCCAGTTTTTGTGGGCGGGAGCTAATCCGGACAGACTGAATTGCTGATGTCCTTTTGGAGAAGCCTTATAAGCTCGAGCATATACACTAGCAAACATGTAGCGTCGTAAATCAGAAGGCATATGTCCACGCGCATCATGATTTAACCAAAAATGTAGATTTTTATCACGATACCAATCATCTAAAGCTTCATCTTTCGTCTTCCCATCGTCATTACGACGTGGAACACGAAGAGCGCCAACCTCAAGTGACGTGGAGAGAAGAGATTCACGGGCGATTTTCATTTCAGCATGAAGTTTCGGCTCTAACGCACTATCAACTTCCGAAATCAGTCCATCTAGATGAGCGGCAACTTCCCGATACCATGTTTCGCTATCATCGGACTGCTTGGTCAGACGACTACGTAATTCTGGTAGATCACCGAGAACCTGCCTCGTACTTACTCGTCCAATAGCCTTCGCAATACATTCGTATTGTTCCGTACTTCCATGCTCGTCCAATGCAATCCCTAGGAGTATCACTCGATGCCTTGCCTGAGGAATTCCATACTCCTCCGATCTAATAATGTAGCCTCGAGGGTCTACCTTACTTACATCATCATCCGGCCCGAAAGATTGACCCGTCACAAGCGAACAGATGCGATATTTTTTGCCCGGCGAAGGATCGCCAAGCGCCTTATTCGGGTCGGTAAGATCCTGCAAAATCTGGGTAAAAATGCTTTCGCCAGCGATCTTTGAGGACAAGATTCCTTTTACATTTTCCATCACAAAAACAGCCGGTTTTCTCTCCTTGATGATTCGGAGATACTCCTTGTACAGAAAATGGCGGTGATCATTTTCAGCGCTGTAATCGGCCTTCCCCTGATTACGCGACCTACCGACAATTGAGTAGGCTTGGCACGGAGGCCCGCCGATTAGCACCCAAGGCCTGTTCTCGAGTTTATCGTCAAGAATCGCATCAAGCTCCTCATCACCCTCATTAGATCCCAAAGTGATACATCTAGCTTCCCTGTCCGCTTCCAGCCACTGAGCCTTACTTGAATCGCTATACGGTGTAGGGCTTAGGCCATTACAGAAATTGTAGTAGTCGTTTAGCTGCTTTGGATTCTGTTTTTTAAGCAGACGGTAAAACGCTCTCAACCTGAGCGTTTCGCGGGCAATCGGGTTCATTTCGGCTGAGACTAAAATCTCAAAACGTGATCCATCACCATAGGAAGCGAAACCCTCACCAAGACCTCCAGGGCCTGCGAAAAGGTCGACAATCTGAATTGGCTTCGAACGCGCGGTGTCACATTCGATAGTGGTATCTCGGCCTAAAGGCAAATTCATCTGGGGCTCAGTCATGGACATAGTCAGTAAAGAAGTCAGGTCTCGGATGATGGCCGGTATTCGCGGCAGTAATACATCTCCCGAAATGAAGGTCCGCAAGCTGCTGCACCGACACGGTTTCAGGTATCGACTGCATTCTCGGAAGCTTCCAGGCAAGCCAGATATTGTGCTTCCTCGCTACAACGTCTGCATTTTTATTCATGGCTGCTTTTGGCACAGACACACTGGCTGTAAATACGCCACAACCCCTCGAACTCGCGAAGAATTCTGGCAGCTGAAATTCGATCAAAACGTGAAGCGAGACATCAGGCAAAAAAACGAACTTCTCCAGCAAGGATGGCGTGTCTTCGAGCTATGGGAGTGCGGAATTCGCAGGCCTGAAGCTGAGATCAGCTGGATCCTAAATGCGATCAAGGATTGTAATCAAAAAACCGTGTCTTGGCCTGATCTCTTTGAGGGGTCCTTCTAAATTTAACGGCACCTCGCCTGATACCTCTATCCCTTGGCCCGATACCACTGGCTTTTTTGCTACGTAAGGAGCGGCCAACCGTAAATGATGGCAATCAGCCTGCAAAAAAATTTGACTACGGTAGAAAAAACTACTAAATATTACCCAAAGATTTCAGGAATATTCCTAAAAAATTGTAGGAGCTTTGACAGAACAATGTCAGAAAAAAGAGAGAAATTTGTACGATTAGCTGAGCAGCGTGTAAATCGAGCGCTCAATGACATTCGCTTGATCGGAAACCTATCCAACCGTAGTGCTTACAGTTTTAGCGACGAGGACATCAAGAAAATCTTCAAGACCTTGCAGAAGGAGCTAGACCAAGCAAAAACGCGCTTTTCTGACGCAGAAAACGCGGCTGGCGGTGACTTCAAACTGTAGTCACTCATTGTTCTGAATCTACTAAAGATAGGGAGATTTGATTGTGGTTCATTGGCAGTTCCGCCCGCTAAATCCGAATGAGACTTCAGGATCAAGCATTTCAGACGACAATTTTGCGGATGAGGAACGCACCAGCGTTGAAATTCTCGTTCGCGAAACCTTGCAGAATCCACTGGACGCACGAAGCAGCGAAAGCGTCGTACGCGTTGAATACAAACTGGTCACGGTAGACTTGGCAACGACTAAGTTCGCCCGGTCCATTTTCTCGGACGACTGGATTAAGCACTTCCAAGCCGGCGAACTAATCGAGAACGATCAACTACCAGCAAAGATGACATTTCTGGTAATTGAGGATTTCGGAACAACCGGGCTGGAAGGCTGTTACAAGGACTCCTCATTCGAGGGATCAACGCAAAATTGGAATGCATTCTGGTTTCGTGAAGGTGAAGGCGCGAAAACGACGAGGTCCAACGGGGGGCGGGTCAAGGAAAAATCACTTTGTACTTGGCTAGCAAGCTAAGGAGCGTTTTTGCACTGACGAAGCGTAAATCGGATGGACTTGAACTACTCTTCGGCTGCTGCCGCTTCAAACGTAATTACAAACTGCCGGAAGACAGCAGGCGCTGGGCAAAGGAAGCCAGATGGGGAGCAACCAGTAATCCGAATGAGCTGGCAATCCCTGTAGAAAACATACAGATGCTCGGAGGAATCAAGGCAGAGCTTGGTCTAGCTAGAGGAGCAGAAGCCGGAACGACTTTCATTGTCCCGATGCCTGCGGAAGATATAACGGAAAAAGCTCTGCGAAATGCGGTTATCAACGAATTCTTTTTTGCCATCAATCGTGGTCGGTTAGTGGTAAAAGTCGGTGGCATTACTCTGGATACGTCAAGCATCGCAGGCGTAGCGAATGACATGGGAGAACAATGCCGACTGAGTAAGGGTTATCGTGATTTTCTTGCATTAACTGCAAGAGATGTCAGTACAGTCACAGCTACGGCAAATGAGTCTTGGTCGAAAGATGCGAGACTGACAGTAAACGCATTCGAAGAAGACGAGCTGACGTCTTTAAAAGAAAAATTCGAAAACTCAGAATTAGTTTCAGTAGACTTTCTCATTCCAGTAAAAAAGAAACAACCGAAAGAAACATCCATTGCAAATTTTAGGGTTTTTCTCCAGCAAGACGAAAACGCAGAACAGAGCCAAGAGCTGTTCGTTAGGCAAGACTTAGGGATCGATGGTGAAAAGAGGTTAAAGGCTGCAAGAATCATTGTCCCTGTAATGGCGCTCACCTTTATTCAAGATCCAAAACTCTCTGATTTGCTAGTCGCTGCTGAAGAGCCAACGCATCGTAACTGGAACGCTCGCCGCCCAAAAGTCGTGGCTCAATACTTTTCCCCCAACGATGTGCTGAATGCAGTTCGCAATGCCGCACTTCGATTAGTTCAACTGATTTCACCTGAGGGGAAAAGGACGAAACCGCTTTAGCGGTTTATTTCTCCGATCCGGCTTCGCCCCCAGTTAAACGCATGGGAGGGAGCGGAATTACGCCGGAAACTCCTAGGGGTGAACGACAACCGCCGGTAGATATTCCGAAGCCGAAACCCAAACCTGTTGCACTCAAAATACTCGATGAAGGATTCGAGGTTCGTGCGAACGCAGCAGAGGGATTCACTTTTCCTATTGACTGCACAATTACTTTGGCCTATGCCACCGTTATTGGTGACGCATTCAAGCTATGGGATGCCGCTGACTTCTGGATCGGTGATGAGTCATCATATCCACGTAAACATTCTAGAGTTTCCCAGCCTACTGCTGCACTTAATACAATGAGCTTCCGCTTGGAGGATGAAAACTCTTGGCTATCCGTTAATGGTTTTGATCGCAATCGACAGCTTGAAATCCGCGTGAAGTACCAGGAGGTGTCCGATGGGGCAAATAACGAGGACGACTAACCCGACCCGGCTGAGGCAGATTGACAAGAAGCATTTCTTGGTTCGAGTTAGAAATGATTCATCTGACGGAAGAGTTTTCTGGCTGGACAGCTTCGACTATGCGGCAGCCGATCTTGATCCGTCCGTACTAATGGGCTGTATCGTCCAAGCGGGAAGTACAGAAGAGTACTTCGAACTTGGCCCTGTGTTTGAGTTTAACAAAACGTCAATGAGCATTCGGGATATCGCCACAGACAAGCCTTTAAAGTTCAGATTCATTTTTAACAAGCCAGGTGAATCGATGCTCGTTGGCTATGCAGACGGTGTCAGAGCATTGGATGAAGCGGGAAATCTCGGCTCCAGTTTAGTCGACATTGAGCCCACCGATCTTAATGGCATAGCTTGGAGACTTATACTTCCAGAAGGCAAAGGACAGGGCGAAAAACCGAACGTGCTAGTTGAGCGATCTTTATTTCCCACTGCCGCCTCTGCAGTAAACCAGCCTTGGTTTGGCTCTCTCGTCATGCCGGAAGTAATGCGTCAAATTGCAATCGCAATCGCGAAAGACCCCTCGGCGCTTGATGACTCCGAAACATGGATCTCCGCATGGGCGGACTTCATCATCACGCTGGGTACTAATCTGCCCGTTGAGTCTTATGAGGACGATATTTTAGCTCAAGAAAACTGGGCCGACGATGTTGTTCGAAGATTCGCATCAAAAGGGATTTTTAAACATCACATGGCTGAAGCTTTGGCCGATATGGAAGGTTCGTCATCATGACAAGCCAAGTCAGATCACTTAGTGAAGTAGGCATTGCCAAACTTGCTGCTTGGATAGACAACCCTGTTGGATCAGCTCCAACGGAGCTTTTAGAGAGCGATACATTTACCGATATTATTGATAATGAATATCTAATTGATCTTTCAAAAAAATCTCAACAAGCTACGAGCTAGGCGAGTATCTGGCAAATCAAGTTTTCGTTGGCAATATTGATCGCTTCTCCCTCTTGTCGAACCATGGAATGTGGGCATGGATCTCACTAGCATTCATCGAAAGCTTAACGAGTAAAGGACGAGGTACTGGCGTAGGAAAACCTTTAGCGAAGCCGCACTACATAATGCAGTCTCCCAGATTGGCATATCGACTTGTTGCACGAACTGCATGGGATCTTGTGAGCCTGCATGGAACAGCAGCCAAGGTCGCCTTGGGATCCCTGAGATCGCCTTGGGGTGAAATGGCAGAACAAATGACATCACGCCAAGAAATATACGCGCATCGAAGTTTTTGGCCTGTTGCAAATGCGCTTTACGCGATGCCCGATGGATCGGTAAAAAAAGGAGCGACTAGCCAACGACAAAAGAAAGATCGCTGCGACCCGAAGAGCAAAGCTGGGCTAGGAGGAATCCGCCGTCTACCTTTCACCTTCAAACAGTTTGAGCGCACTTACAACTTACGTCAGATGGACAGCGACGAAATTACAAAACTGCTGCCAACTGAGTATCTCAAATGGCAGGCAAAAGACTGAACGGATAATAAACTGCGCATTTATCAGAAATTGGTTTGCGCAGTTTTTTCTCAATCGCACAGGATCCCTTTCTTCACATAACATCTGTAGCAACGTAAACTTTAGCAATGGACGAAATATTTCCTGCCCAGCGAGCCCTGAGCAAGCGGGAGAGATGACATGATCAATACAGTTTCTACTCAAAAAAGAAGTCTTCTACAATTCAAATTCAATATGTATTTGACTTAGCCTCGACGCCACATATCTCTTCGCTTCAAAATAGTCGTCTTTTGCCTGAGGTTGACCCTAACGCGTCAAACGCCTAGGATTCAAAGTCGGCGCCTAAGAAACGCCTTAAACCAGAGCGGTCCTCCGCACCCGACAGTCATGCGGCTTTTTTTCGTCTGCGGTTTCTCTACGTCTGCGAAAAATCCCGTTATGTCGGGAGTGGGCGAATACAAGACCCGAAAGGGGAATATGTCCGGCCCGTCTCTGGTGGGTTTCTTAGCTCCCGACACCCTAACGAATGCCCTAAGAAAGCAGCCAGAGGTAAATGGAAATGCCTGGATATCAAACCTTCATGATGAAGGTGAATCGCTGTACCCGCCGTTCGAATCCCCTGCCTCTTGATCAGGAGGCATGCCATGTCTGAACCACTTCTTCCTACTCGGTTCACCCGAAACAAAACCCACCTGCACGCCCTTCTGGTTGAGAACCAGGCGTGGTTCTGCGTCCAGGGGCTGGGCCGATTGATGGGCAAACATCTTGACGAGCGCCAATTGCGTAAACTCGACGCTGATCAGCAGCAGATGATGCGCGTGGAGACCTATGGCGAAGCTGAGGACCACATGATGGTGAGTGAGTCGGGTGTGTATGCACTGCTGATCTATCACTACTGTCCTGAGCATCGGCAGCTTCGTGAGTGGCTGACGCATCAGGTTGTGCCTGCTCTGCGTGATGCTCGTCCGGCGCGCTCGGTTGAGCGTCCGACGTTGAGTGTCTTGAGTTGGCCGCAGATGTCGCTGAGTACGTTGCATTGGCAGGATGAGCCGTGGATTCGGTTGCGGGATATGCCTTGTTTGCTGGCGGAGGATCCGTTCAATCGGCAGGAATCCTGGTGGCGTAGAGCTTCGCGATTGTTGCGTGATTGCTGATGGTTTCAAGATCCGTTGCTTAGGTTTCAAGCAGCGGATTTTTTGTAGTTCAAAATGCTTGGGGCTGCTTCGCAGCCGAGCGGGAGCAAGCTTCCTCGCCACAAGGTGATGCGTGGCCTGCAATGGCGGTCTGAGTATTGAAGGTTGGTTGATGCCAAGAATCGCCAGCAGGCTGGCTCCCACAGATCCCGCATCATCCAGAAAACAATCAGTGCAACCCACCCCGCCTCCCGCTATTAATACCCCTCCCCCACTCAAGGATTCGAGCCCCACCATGAAATTCGATCTCGCCTACTGCCTCAGCCTCGACGACAAGTTGTCGATCTATGACGTTCGCGATCTCAATTTCGATGAGACGGTGGCGTTTGACTCTGCGAAGGAACACTTCCAGTGTCCCAACGATGCCTGTCGTTCGGCGTTCGAGGTTTCCAATGAGTTGGGGACGTTCAACGCCAAGAACGTGAACTATGTGCGCACGCCGCACTTCAAGAACCTGCCCACTACGCAGCACGTGACGGGTTGTCCGTATGTGAGTTTGAAGGCTTCAGCGTCTGGCGTTGAGACGGCGGATGGCGAGGTGGGTGACGGGCGGGAGGAACACTTTCCGTCGGAGTTGTTGCTGACGCGGCGTGAGTATGTGCGCAAGCCTGTCGCGCCTGCGGGGGCGGCGGATGTGTTGCGGGATGATCCGGTGCGGGCGGCGGCGGACAGTGGCAAGGAATCAGCGGGGCGTGAGTCGGCGCCGGACAAGACCAGTGTGTTTGCGCATCCGGTGGAGTGTTTTGTTTCCAACTTCGCTGACAAGGAGCTGCTCAAGCGGATGCCGTTGAAGGTCGGCGAGCATTCGGCACCGTACAGTTCGTTTTTCAAAAAGATTGAGTATCTGACGGACAACAAGGGGCTGATTTACTGGGGGCGGATAAAGAAGATTGAGGACTTCCACAGTGCCAGTTTTCGTATCGATTTCGAGGACAAGGTCTGGTTCAAGAAGCCCGAGGACAGCAAGAAGAAGCCGTATCCGGTCAGCGTTTATCTGAACAAGAAGCTGATCGACAACTACCGCAAGCGCAAGGCGTTTCTGGAGGAGATCAAGCACGCGGTGGATAGCGACAAGGCGTTGTTCTGTTTCTTCTATGGGGTGACGCCGGAGTTGAAGCAGGTGCCCGGCAAGAAGAACCCCGAAAAGCCGTTCGAGGTCTTCAATGCCGATATCGAGAACCTGGATCACTTCATTATTCGTGAAGCGCCGGGGTTGGAGTGACGGTTAGCCTTTGGGTAGTTGCAGTTTGGCTTCGCCACGGTGTTGGTTGACCAGCGAGTACGGTAGCACTGGCCAATCGGGGTTGTCGCAGTTGCGCTGGATACGGGCGAAATAAGCGCCCAGGTAAATCCCCTTCGGCGTGAAGTGCCAGTTGGCGTAACCCCAAACACTTTCATCGGTGTAGTCGCAGTCGCCATCGTCTTCGGCGGGCTTTTTCATTTCCTCGGGGTACAGCGTGGTGAACTGTTTGACCAGCCACGGCGCCATGACTTTCAACTGATCGTACTCGGTGGCTGCGCTATCAGGTTCACCAATCCACAGCACGTCTTTGAGTTTCAACAATTCACCGGTGTGCGCATTCAGATTGATCGGCGAACTGCCGAAGTCCGGGTGAGCGCCGCCGCAGCTGTAGCCGGTGGAAATGTCCAGACTGACCACGTCGGCCGAGAGAAACTGCGGGGCAGCACCTTGATCAAACTCGGCGTATTCCCCTCCATCCATCATGCAGCGGTGAAAGTCGATGACTTCAGTCCAGAGTCGTCCGAGCAAGTGGTTGTTGATGCGCTGCTGCTCTTCTTTCGGGTAGCCCGACTCGACGCTGAACAGCGAGATCTTCGACTCAGGCTCTGTCCACCATTGCAGGTCGTAGCCCATGAAATTTTCTTTCTTTTCCGGCTTAAGCTTGAGCCCCTGTAAGCGCAAATATTCGTAGCGATCATCTTTCGACAATGTGGCAATAAAGGGCAGCGTTGTAGCGGCTGGCGCAGGAAGTCTGGCTTCGGTCAGTTGCACCGGAAACTTCTTGCCCTTGGTATTTCGCCATTCGCCCTGCCACCCGTTGGCGGTGGTTTTCAACTTGAGGGTTGGTAGCGGTTTGTCTTCACCATAACGGTTGTTGCCTTCGACGAGGCTTAGCGTGTTGTCCTGCAGCGAGCCGCTGAGTGCCAGGTCACGGTGGTACTTCTCGTAGAAATAACGACCGGTCACTTCGTCGCGTTGTGCAGTGTTGAGCTCAACCACGATCGGTGATTTGCCCAACGTACCGGTGAAGACACGCGGGCCTTCTTCGGCATGGGCGATGGAAATCAATGAGAACAGCGCAGCAGCGCATGGTGCCAGGCGCATCAGTCCTTTGAACATGTATCAATCCTAGAAGAGGTCGGAGATAGCGTCGACGGGGCCGACGCTGAAAAATACGCTGCGGATTATGGCGAGAGTCGATCAACTATTCGAGTTTTCTCGTTCGTACTCTTTAAGCCAGGCTTCGTGCTCAAGGGCTGTGAGTTCTCGAGCCACTTGTTGGCGACATTCCTTGGCCGCATGGAGCTGGACGTCATCAAGAAAGCAGTAATGACGCAGCCAGTGAAGTGTCATTTCTTCATCCGGAAAGAAGTAATACTTGACGCCCTTGCTATTCCGGGGTGTGTCATTCATTTGTGCGTCGAACACCATCGCTGCGGTTTCATCCGGTGGCAAAGACCCGGTATGGGCGACCTTGTCTTGGAACATCCATGCAATCTCATCAATGTGTTTTTGCGCGCTGCGATGGCTGCGTCGATAGAACCGTTGGTGTTCACAGGTCTGTAGCAGACGTGCCGCCATCAATTCCGGGTTAAGCCAGGGTCCGAGTTTATGAAGGTGTGCGTTGATCATCAATCCATGGACCCAGCGATCAATAAACCGCGCAACGAAGTCTTCGGTATTGGCCTTTTTCAAATCGGCCAGAATCAGGCAATAACGGGTTTTGACATGAATGACCAGCAGCACGTGCTTGCGTTGCACCGTTATGGCGTGAACCAGCCACTGCTCGTCAGCGCCGCTCAACTCATGATCTTCAATGATTGAGGACGGCGGACTAACGTCCACCGGCGTGACCTTCTTGCCTTTGTGAACACGGCTAAAAAACTTGCTGGCGGCTTCGGTGCAATTAAAGATCAACATCCTGGGTCTCTGGTTATTGCTGGAGGACAGCGTTCAGTTATCGATTTTGGTTTCTTGCACTGTAGCCTGGCAATGGTTCATTTAAACGAGATACACAGCAGCACGATAATCAGCAAACCGATATAAACCCAGGCATGCACCCGATCCGGAATCCGCCCGATCCACGGTGTCGCGAGTCGGATCCCCAACAACGATCCCACCGTCAGCACTGCAAAAGCCAGCAAATCCACATACCCGACAAACCACTCCCCCAGATCCGTTTCACTGAATCCGGCCAGCGATATGTACGTCAACGTCCCGGCCAACGCCACCGGGACGCTGAGCGGATTGGCCATGGACGTTGCTTGCGACATGCTCAGCCCGCAACGGCGCAGCAGCGGCACGGTCATGACGCTTCCTCCTACGCCGAGGAACGTCGCGATGGCGCCGATGCCTACACCGCCGGCGGATGTTTTTGTTGAGGTCAGTCGTCGTGGGATTGTCGTTTGGGACTGTGTGAGAAATCCTTGGCGCAGCAGGCAATCGACGATGGTTACGCCCAGGTAGGCGATGAAGGCGTAGCGGATCACTTCGCCGCTGACCCACATGGCAGCGATGGCGCCGACTACCGCGCCCACGCCGATAAACCCGCCCAATGGCCAGAGGTATTCCCGGAGCAGATTGCCCGCGCGTTGGTGTTTGCGTGTAGCGATCAGGGCGTTGACGATCATCACGCAGGTCGAGGTGGCCACGGCGATGTGCATGGCCGACTGAGCGATGGGGTCGTCGGCTGCGTGGCTGGCGGTGAGCATGCGATAGAGCAGCGGCACGATGACGAAGCCGCCGCCGAAACCGAAGAGCACGGCGCTGATGCCGGTGAGGCAGCCGAACAATGTAAGCAGGAGGTAGAACATGGTGAGCGTCCAGAACTGGGAGCCGTGACATTAGTGCGGCAGGCATTGGCCGGCTTCAGCAGTTGGGCCAATAATGTTCGCGTTTACGCCAATCGCTGGAACTCGCCTGATGCGCAATATTTCGATCAATCAGCTTGATGACACGCCTCGCCCGGTCGTGGCCATCGGTACCGATTATTCCCACGGCCACCTACTCCCGTTTCATACGCATCGACGTGGGCAATTGCTCTACGGCGCCACTGGTGTAATGCGGGTCAGTACTCAGAGCGGCAACTGGGTGGTGCCGCCGCAGCGTGCAGTGTGGATTCCGCCGGGAGTCGCCCACGAAGTATTGATGCTAGGGGTGAGCACGCGCAGCCTCTACATCGAACCGTGCACGGTGGATTTGGGCCCGAAGTGCCAAGTGCTCAACGTGTCGGCGCTGCTGCGGCATTTGCTCATGGAGGCGGTGGACGTGCCGCTGATTTACGACCAGGCCGGACGTGATGGTGTGCTGATCAACTTGCTGTTGCATGAACTGACACGCAGTGCGCCCCTTCCCCTACACATTCCTATGCCCACCGAAGGAAAGCTCCTCAGTCTGTGTCAGACCTTTCTGAACATGCCCAACACCCATCAATCCCCGCAGCATTGGGCGGACCAGTTACACATAAGCTTGCGTACCTTTAACAGATTGTTTCGGCAGCAGACCGGGCTCAGCTTTCGTCAGTGGCGCCAGCAGGCGTGCGTCGTGCAGGCGTTGGCACGGTTGGCGGCGGGGGAAGCGGTGACGCGGATTGCTCTGGACTTCGGCTACGAGAGCCCGGCGGCGTTTTCGACGATGTTTCGGCGTGTGCTGGGACAGGCACCGTCCGTCTGGTTGGAGCCGACGAACTAGGCAAATTCGAAAAATGCGTTTGATCCCGGCCGAAAACAACTGTACAAAAACACAGTACATTTTCAATCAGCACTTTTGAGCCCGGAGCACACCATGGCCTCTCTTGCGATGAACCACGTCCTCGAACGCATTGCCCTTTTCCAGTTCACCCCGACCCACTGCGTCCAGGCCCGCGCCATGCTGGGCTGGAGTGTTGAACAACTGTCGCGCGAGGCCGAAGTTGCAGTCGCGGATATCCAGCGGTTCGAAGCGCAGCAGGACGTGGCGGACGCCGCAAGACTGGCACTGGCTTATCGGTTTGAAGCGCAGGGGTTGGTGTTCTTCCCGGGGTTTGCACCGGGGCGCGGTGTCAGGGCGCAGGGGATGGCGGGGGAATCGGTGGGGCGTGGGGATTTTGCGATGGCTGACTGAAACGGCAATTTGATAATTATTCCAAAATAGGTATATTTCGCATGAGTGCAAGGAAGCCGCTTATGTGGGTCTGCAGTAGTAAAAAAGATCTCAAGCAGATGCCCACAGAGGTACAAGACGTTTTTGGTCACGCACTGGATCTGGCTCAATGTGGCCTGAAGTATTCAGATGCAAAACCAATGAAAGGGTTCGGAGGCGCAGGTGTCCTGGAGTTGATAGAAGACTTCGACACCGACACCTACCGCGCCATTTATACGGTTCGTTTTGGCAGTGCAATTTACGTTTTGCACTGCTTTCAGAAAAAGTCGAAAAGCGGGATTAAAACCGCCCAGTCGGACATTGATCTGATCAGAAACAGACTTCGAGCCGCCCAGGAACATGCGAAAGGATCAGAAAACCATGGAGATTGAAGTAGGTAGCGGAAACGTCTATCACGATCTGGACTTACCCAATGCAAGTGAAATGCAGGTGAAGTCGCAGCTCGCAGCGAAAATTGGCGCAATCATTAAGGCGCGTCATCTCACTCAGATTCAGGCGTCAGAAATCTTGGGACTATCACAACCCAAGCTTTCCGAAATGTTGCGTGGCAAATTTCGCGGAATCAGTGAGGCCAAAATGATGGAATGCCTTTCACGTCTCGGACGAGATGTGCAAATTGTAGTCAAATCGGCCCCCCGATCGCGGAAAGAGGGCCGTATTGAGGTGGTATTCGCTTGAGGCGAACGCGTCAGGCGTTCTGCACTAGCGCCTCCCCCTCCTCTTCAACCGCCATCCACCACGCACTCCCCCGTTGTGGATGCGCAAGGCTGAACGCCTCCCCCATCCGCGGTGTGGTAATCGCAATACTGCGTTCCCATGCAAGCGCAAGGATGCGGTCAAAAGGTTCGTGCCAGGCGTGCATGGCCAGGTCGAAGGTGCCGTTGTGGATCGGGAAGAGCCAGCGGCCCTTGAGGTCGATGTGGGCTTGCAGGGTTTCTTCCGGTTGCATGTGCACGTGGGGCCATTCGACGTTGTAGGCGCCGGTTTCCATCAGGGTCAGGTCGAACGGGCCGTATTGTTCGCCGATGCGTTTGAAGCCGTCGAAGTAACCGCTGTCGCCGCTGAAAAAGATTCGTGTGTCGGCGTCGATCATCACCCATGACGCCCACAGCGTGCTGTTGCCGTCGAACAGGCCACGGCCGGAGAAGTGCTGCGATGGGGTGGCGATGAAGCGGATACCGGCGATTTCGGTGCCCTGCCACCAGTCGTACTGGCGCACCTTGCTGGCGTCGATGCCCCATTTGATCAGGGTGTCGCCCACGCCGAGTGGAGTCAGGAAGTAAGTGGTTTTGGCGGCGAGTTTGAGTACCGCTTCGTAGTCGAGATGGTCGTAATGATTGTGCGAGAGGATCACCGCTTCGATCGGCGGCAGCTCCTCAATGCTGATCGGTGGTTGGTGGAAGCGTTTCGGACCCGCCCATTGCACCGGCGAGGCGCGCTCGGCGAACACCGGGTCGGTGATCCAGAATTTGTCGCGCATCTTCAACAACAGCGTCGAGTGCCCCAAGCGGTAAACGCTGTGATTGGGCGCTGCGAGCAGATCTTCGCGAGTAAGCGGCTGCACAGGAATGGCGGCGCTCGGACGGGTGTCGCGCGGTTTGTGGAAAATCATGTTCCACATGATCCGCAGCATTTTGCGTATGCCTTCGCGCTGAACCGGGGCATGATTGCGAAACAGCCCTTGATCCTGTCGAGAGGCTTCAGGCGTGGGAGTGTTATCCGGGAGAGAGACTGGATTGGCCATGACTGAACGACTCCGAAAAACCGTGTGCTGCACGGTATTCCACGGGAAATGAAAATGGCCAAGCTGCACGCAAAGGCCAAACGCTCTGGTTTGTAAGGTGCGAGGATTAACGCAACATTACACTGAGCGGTGTAGTTTCTAGGTTGCATCAAAGCCGACGCCAAGTAAACTGCCGAGTGTAATTTCATTCCTCTCTGCCGAAGCCCGCTCATGACCGCTCCACAACGCCTCACTGACCGCAAACGCGAAGCCATCATCCAGGCGGCGATCGCCGAATTCCGTGCCCACGGGTTCGAAATCACCAGCATGGACAAGATCGCCGCCACGGCGGGGGTGTCGAAGCGGACGGTGTACAACCACTTCCCGAGCAAGGAAGAGCTGTTCGCCGAGATCCTTAATCAGCTGTGGGCGCGGATCATTGCCGAGCCATCGGTGAGCTACGACCGCGAGCGACCGCTGCATGAGCAGCTGCGCCTGATGCTGCGAGAAAAAGTGCAGATGATGGCTGACGAGAATTTTCTCACCCTCGCCCGGGTGGCGATTGCCGCGACCATTCATTCCCCTGAACGTGCGCAGAACATGATCGAGCGCATGGGCGAGCGCGAGGAAGGCCTGACCGTCTGGATACGCGCGGCGCAAGCCGACGGACGGCTCAAGCCGGTGGATCCAGAGTTTGCCGCGCATCAAGTGCAGGGGTTGCTCAAGGCATTCGCGTTCTGGCCGCAGATCTCGCTGGGTCGCGCGGCCCTTGATCCAGACGCGCAGAATGCAGTTGCCGAGTCGGCGCTGGAGATGTTCCTGGCACTGTATCAGCGGTGAATCACCGACAGCGTCGAGCCGCGTACAACTAATTTCACAAAAAGTTATACAAACTCGCGAAAAATTCCTTTCTTGTACAACTTTATTAAGTTTTGTATAAGTAGCCATCTGCCAGTAACGGAACGCTGGCATTGAGCAGCCACCACCGAATGCCGTCTGTGCATTTCGGTCTGCCGGCGCAGGAATAGGGACTGAATCCTTTTGATTTTTCCCACTCCCGAGTATCGCAAGCATGTTTTTCAACCGCCACAAAGCCGCCCTCGAAGATCTGCAACACACCGTTTTTGACCAAGCTGCAATGCTCGAAGCAATCAACCGTTCGATGGCGGTGATCGAATTCGATCTTGATGGCGTGGTGTTACGTGCCAATGACAACTTCCTCAAGACCATGGGTTACACCGCTGCCCAAGCGATCGGCCAGCCGCACCGGCATTTCTGCACGCCAGAGTTCGGTCGCAGTGCCCAATACACCGAGCTCTGGTCGCGCCTGAAAAACGGTCAGTTCCAGTCCGGCACTTTTGAACGAGTCAACAGCCAAGGCCAGCCGATCTGGCTCGAGGCCAGTTACAACCCGATCAAGGATGCGTCGGGACGGGTAATCAAAGTGGTGAAGTACGCCATGGATGTCACCGCCAAGGTGCAGCAGGAGAACGAGGCCAACGCCAAGCTGCAGGCGATCGATCGCGCGATGGCGGTGATCGAGTTCGATCTCGACGGCAACATTCTTACCGCCAACCAGAATTTTCTTACCCGGATGGGTTACAACCTCGCGGAGCTCAAGGGCCAGCATCACCGGTTGTTCTGCACCCCGGCGCTGGTCAACAGCAGTGCCTATCAGGATTTCTGGCGGCGCCTGAATCAGGGCGAGTTCTTCCACGGGCAGTTCGAGCGTGTGGATAAACGCGGCCAGATCATCTGGCTGGAGGCCAACTACAACCCGGTCTACGACGCTTCGGGTCGCTTGTACAAAGTCGTGAAGTTCGCATCCGACGTCACCGCCCGCGTCGAACAACACGAGCAGGACGCGCGCAGCGCCAGCACCGCTTATCACATCTCGGTGGCGACGCGAAAAGTCGCCGAGCAAGGTACGCAGGTGATTCAACAGGCTGCCAGCGAAATGCGCGAAATCGCCGAGGACATCAGCCAGTCTTCAACTCTGATCGCGCAACTGGGCGAACGCTCTGAACAGATCACGGCCATCGTCAACACCATCCGCGCGATCGCCGATCAGACCAACCTGCTCGCCCTGAATGCTGCCATCGAAGCGGCGCGCGCCGGTGAACAGGGTCGCGGTTTTGCCGTGGTGGCCGATGAGGTCCGGCAACTGGCGGCGCGCACCAGCGGCTCCACAGCGGAAATTTCTACCATGATCAGTCTGATCCAGAGCGAAACACGGCAGGCGATCAAGAGCATGCAAGGCACCCGCGACCGCGCCGCAGAAGGCGTGGAATTGGCCAATCAGGCCGGCACGGTGATTCTGCAGATTCGCGATGGCGCCAGTGAGGCGGTGGATGCGGTGAGCATGTTTGCCAATGAGCGGGTGTCGGGGTGATAGCGGTAGTCTCAGTCACCAGGTAAAACTCGGGATAGTGGGATGGCAATCACGCGATCTATAGTGACTGCCATCCGTCAGCAAGCGCAGGGAAATCCCATGGAAAATCGCGCCATTCGCATCGCCCTGGTTGGTGATTACGACCCCCAAGTCACCGCCCACCAAGCGATTCCGGTTGCACTCGGCCTGGTCGCCGAACACCTGCAACGCACCGTGCAGTTCGAGTGGCTGGCCACTGAAGAGATCGGCACCGACACTGCGCTGACTCAATTCGATGGGTTCTGGTGTGTACCCGCCAGCCCTTATAAAAGTGAAGACGGTGCGCTACGCGCCATCCGCTTTGCCCGCGAGCAAGGGCGACCTTTCCTCGGCACCTGTGGCGGTTTTCAGCATGCGGTTCTGGAATATTCGCGCAATGTTCTAGGATGGGCCGACGCCGAGCACGGCGAAACCTCGCCAGAATCCGAACGCGCTGTACTCACGTCGCTGAGCTGCTCGCTGGTTGAAGCCATCGACGTCATTCACCTCCAGCCCGGCTCGTTGATCGCCAAGGCGTACGAAAAGTCTGAAATTGAAGAAGGCTATCGCTGCCGCTACGGGGTGAATCCGCAGTTCGAACAGCATTTGATGAGCGATCAGCTACAAGCGGTAGGCCGTGATTCAGCGGGGGATCTGCGCGCTATCGAACTTAAAAGTCATCCGTTTTTCGTCGCCACGCTGTTCCAGCCGGAACGCGCCGCCCTCAAGAACAAAACTCCGCCGCTGGTACGGGCATTTGTGAAGGCTTGTGTGAATTCCACTGTGCCGGGTTGAATGCAGGTGTGAGCTGAACCTTGAACCTAGCGATGTCTAAACCGGCCTCTTCGCGGGCAAGCCCGCTCCCACAGGTACAGCGTGCTCTTCAATACAATGCATAAACTGTGGGAGCTGGCTTGCCAGCGAATGGCCATTAAGTCACCGATCCACCTCAACCGCGCACCAGACTCCGAACCGCCACAATCTCCGGCACTTCAACCTTGCTCATGTAAACCCGTAACGGTTCGGTGATGTTGATCCGGTCGTCGATGTGTTGATCGAGCATCAGCTGAATCAATTCGCGCTTGAGGGTCATGGTGGTTTCCGACGCCTTCGCCCAGACGAATTCACTGGCCGGGATGATGCCGTCGTCGGCCACGTCCATGCCGAATGAATCTTCGCTGAAGCGCACGATGTACTGGCCGGTCTTGCGGTTGAGGCCGACCAAGCCTTTGAGATCGTCGGCGGCCTGGCAGATGAGTTGGGAGGTGATGCGCATGGTAAACCTCACGAAAGATGATCGATGGTTTACACGCAGGGCAATGTAGCGGCGCGCCCTCTGCCGGGGCGTCAGCCGAGGGCAAGCGTACTGCAAACAGCGCCACAAAAGTGCAGGAAATTTCCGTTTTGCGCGGTTTATGTCGGTCTGGCGATAGCCCTGCGGCGCGTCAATTGTTAAAAGGTACGTCTCGAAAAAAACCTGCGAAAGGAACTCGACCATGCCTGCCACTTTTACCCGAAGCGCTCTGGTGCTGAGTCTGTTGTTCGGCCTCGGTCAGGCGCACGCCGCCAGCCATCCCGAGCCCAAGGCAATCGCTGCCGCCCATGGCATTCCGCATCCGGCAGTGATCGCCCACCGTGGCGCGTCGTTCGATGCCCCGGAATCCACCGCTGCGGCCTACAAACTGGCCCGTGACCTCGGCGCCGATTACCTGGAAATGGATTTGCAGCGCAGCAAGGACGGCGTGCTCTTCGCCCTGCACGACGACAACCTGCAACGCACCACCGACGTCGCCAGCAAATTCCCCGAGCGCAAGGACAGTCCGGCCACCGCGTTCACCATGGCCGAACTGAAAACCCTCGATGCCGGCAGCTGGTTCAACACCAAATACCCTGACCGCGCACGCCCCTCCTACGCCGGGCTGAAAATTCTCACCCTCGATGAAATCATCGACATCGCCCGCGCCAACCCGCAGCACAAGCCGGGCCTGTACATCGAAACCAAAGAGCCGCAGCTGTTTCCCGGCATCGAACATGACCTCAAGGAAAAACTGCAGGATCGCGGTTGGCTGAGCCCGGCCGGTTCGAAACTGGCGAAAAGTGCGCTCGGCGTCGGTCAGGGCAAAGGCAAGGTGATCCTGCAGACCTTCGATAAGAACAGCCTGCAATTGCTGGAAAAGGAAATGCCGCAAGTGCCGAAGATCCTGCTGTTGTGGGTCGGCGAAGGCAGCATCGAGCCTAAATCCGCCGTGACGTTTGCCGCGTCCGGCGAGAAAGACAAAAACGTGTTCTACGGCAAGCAGGAACCGAAGTCGGAAGCTGAATTCAAGCAGTGGATCGACTACGCCAAAGCTCAGGGCGCGATCGGCACCGGCCCTTCGGCGAAGCTGACTCAGGGTGGTGATCAGAGCTACTCCGACCTGGTGCAACCGTGGATGAATCAGTACACCCACGACCAAGGCATGCTGGTGCACGTTTATACGGTCGACGAGCCGGTGGACTACGAGAAGGTCATGGCGGCGGGTGTCGACGGCATCTTTACTAACCGCGCCAGTGAATTGTTGAAGTTTTATAAGCGTCCGGCTGTTGGCAGTGTTGACGAGGTTTTGAAGAAGAACGGTTTCTGACTGGTTATCGAGTCGCCTGCTTCGCGAGCAGGCTCGCTCCCACAAAAGAGCAGTTTTATCGCGAAGCAGAGATTTAAGGGTGAGTTAAGTTGCGCTGGTTAATCTGAACCCACTTACACAGATCAACCACTTCAACGCACTGCCAAGGAATGAACCGATGAAAACTTTGACTGCCCTGTTTACCGCCGCTGCCCTGACCCTCACTGCTGGCCTGGCTCAGGCTGATGTTCGCATCGACCAAGTGCCGCAACTGGTCAAGGACGGCAAGATCAAGTCGCTGGAATCGATGAACGCCGAAGCACTGAAATTGCACCCGGGCGCAACGATTACCGACACCGACCTGGATAACCACTTCAACGGTTATGAGTATGAAGTTGAACTTAAAACCGCTGATGGGAAAGAGTTCGACGTGGACTTTGATGCCACCACCGGTAAAGTGCTGAGCAACAAGCAAGACACTTGATAGACCGCTGTTAAAGAGCCGCACGATTGAAAGATCGTGCGGCTTTTTCATGCCTGCCGTAAAACATGTGGGAGCGAGCCTGCTCGCGAAAGCGGAGTGTCAGCGACATCAATGTTGACTGTTCCACCGTTATCGCGAGCAGGCGAGGACCTACGAAAGTTGCCGGACGCTTGAACTCGCAATCAAGCACTCAACCGCGCCGTCACCTCATTCAACTGCCCCGACAACCCATGCAGGTTCTGACTGGCACTTTCGGTGCGCTGCACGTTGTCCAGGTTGGTACTGGCGATCGCCGTGATTTCAGTCAGGTTGCGCGAGATATCTTCGGCCACCGACGTCTGTTCTTCTGCTGCCGTGGCGATCTGACGGTTCATGTCGCGAATCGCCTCCACGGCCAAAGTGATGCGCTCCAGCATCGCGCCAGCCTGGGTCACTTGCTCGACACTTTCATCACTGCGTGCCTGTCCGCTCTCGATAGCCTGCGCGGCATCCACCGCGCCGGTTTGCACGTTCTGAATGATCTGGTTGATCTCGATGATCGACTCCGCCGTGCGCTGCGCGAGGTTGCGCACCTCGTCGGCGACGACGGCAAAACCGCGCCCGGCCTCACCCGCGCGTGCCGCTTCAATGGCTGCGTTGAGGGCCAACAGGTTGGTCTGCTCGGCGATGCCACGAATCACTTCCAGCACCTTGCCGATACGACCGCTGTCGGTTTCCAGGCGACGAATCACCGTGGCGGTGTTGGCAATTTCACCGCGCATCTGGGTGATCGAGTGAATGGTGGTCTGCATGACCTTTTCACCCTGCTGCGCCGACTGATCGGCATCGTCGGCAGCACGCGCGGCATCGGCGGCGTGACGGGCCACTTCCTGTGCCGTGGCGGACATTTCGTTCATCGCCGTGGCTACCTGATCGGTGCGGCTGAATTGCTCGCTGGTGCCGCCGGCCATGGTCGTGGCAATGGCATTCAACTCACCGCTGGCGCTGTCCAGATTGCTCGCGCTGTGCTGCAACCGAGTGAAGGTGTCCGCGAGAAAATCGCGCAAGGTGTTCGCAGCAGCAGCGAGGTTGCCCAGCTCATCGCGACGCTCGCTGACTACGCGCTCGGCCAACTGGCCACGGCTCAAGCGAGTGACGTAATCGATGAGGTTGCGGATCGGCTCGATCAGGTTGCGGCTGACCAGCCACAGGCTCAGCAGACCGATCAGCAAGCCTGACGCGAGCATCACCAACAGGCCCAGCCACACGGTGCGATCAGCGCTGGAACTGATCAATGCCGATTGCGCGGTGCCCTGCTCGCGCAGCTCGGCGACCAACGCGCTCATCTGTTCACTGGTGGCGCGGTCGACGCCTTTGACCGCAGCGTCGCCGGCGCTCGGATCACCACCGGCAGCCACGTAGGCATCGCGGCCCTTCTGGTAGGCAGCACCTAACTGGCGATGCTCTTCGCGCAAGCGTTCGATACGTGATTTGAGATTGGCCTCGATACCCTTCTGGCCGGCCAATTCACCGAGAATGTTCTGCACGTCGCGCTGGCGATCCTCGAACTGGCTCCAGTATTTCGCCAGATCTGCCGGTTGCTTGCCGCGCAGCAAGACGTTTTTCCACTCCTGCACCTGCACTTTGAATTGCAGGTTGGCTTCATCGATCAGTTGCGAAGTGTGCAACGGGCCAGCAATCAACTGGCTGTAGCTTTGCACGCCGTTGGAGAGGAAATGAAAGCAGGCCAGCGCGATCAACAGCATCGCCAGCAGACTGCCGCTCAGCAGGGCGAGAATTTGCGCTCTCAGGGATTTTTGCAGCATTGCAAGGTACTCGAAGCAGGGATGAGGCACGCCCGGGCGGACGTGAGAAATGGCCGGACTTCCCTGTCGTCGCACCGTGGCAAACGCCAATGGCGCGCAACCTAACTCACCTGAGATCGGCGCGCCAGAGCCTTCCTTGAGAAACTTCCGACAGCCGGTAAGGCATTGATTTGACGTCATTTTGCTGTCACAAAACGGTCACGTGAGCTTGCGATGATGCCGCCCAGGTGAACCTGAAAATCCTGCCCCAGACACCCTCCTCGCAGCGAGCCGCCATGAACCACAGCCTCGATATCAGTCATCGCGACCCGGACCTGTTTGGCTTGCTCTACGGCTTTCGTTTTCTGCCCGGTGAGCGTGGTCGGGAAATCGATTCGGCGACGGCTTTGCGCTGTTTGCAGGACGGCAGTGACAGCGGCGAATTCCTCTGGCTGCACTTGAACCTAGCCCATGCCGCGTGCGAGCGCTGGATGAAAAGTCATCTGCAATTGCCCGAGGAGTTTTTCGAAGCGCTTCACGAAGGTTCGCGTTCGACGCGCATCGAGCATGTCGATTCGGCGCTGCTGGCGGTGGTCAACGATGTGGTGTTCAACCTCAGCAGCATGGTCTCCTCCGACGTGTCGACGCTGTGGGTCTGCGTGCGCAGCAAACTCATCGTCAGCGCGCGCCTGCAACCGCTGCACTCCGTGGACAAGTTGCGCTCGTCGGTGAAGGCCGGCGAGTGCTTTCGCTCGCCCTCGGAATTGCTCGTGCACCTGCTGCGCGATCAGGGCGAAGTGCTGACGCAGATCGTGCGCAAGACCAGCCTGAGTGTCGATCAGGTCGAAGACGAATTGCTCTCTTCGCGTCTGTCGACCAACCGCGCCGAACTCGGCGCCAATCGCCGCGTGCTGGTGCGGCTGCAACGGCTCCTGGCGCTGGAGCCGGGTTCGCTGCTGCGCCTGCTCAATCGTCCGCCGCCGTGGTTGCAGAAGGAGGACGTCAAGGAGTTGCGCAAATCCACCGAGGAGTTTGCGCTGATCATCAACGACCTCACCGCCCTCGGCGAACGCATCAAACTGTTGCAGGAAGAAATCGCCGCCAACCTCAACGAACAGAGCAACCGCACGCTGTTCACCCTGACGGTGGTGACGGTGCTGGCCTTGCCGATCAACATCATTGCCGGTTTTTTCGGCATGAATGTGGGGGTGTGCCGCTGTCGCAGGATCCCCATGGGTTCTGGGTGCTGGTTGCGTTGGTGGCGACATTCACCGTGATTGCCGGACGCTGGGCGTTTCGCAAGCGTGGGGATTATTGAGCTCTTGCCATGATCGTTCCCACGCTCTGCGTGGGAATGCATCAGGTGACGCTCTGCGTCACTGGGACGCGGAGCGTCCCGGGCGGCATTCCCACGCGGGAGCGTGGGAACGATCATGGTCAGACTAATAAGACAAACACTGACCTGCCGCAGTCTCTCCGTAACATTCTGCAACGATCATGGACGACATTCCTTCCCTCGCTCAGGATTGTTCGCCATGGCTACGCCTTCACTGACCGCCAGCCCTGCGTCCGCCGCCAGCGGCAGGCCGGCGCTCGACAAGAAACCCGGTCCGTTCACCTACGTGATCTTCTTCGCCGTGCTGGCCATGGGCATGCTGTTCACCGCCTACAGCCTGATGCACGACATGCACGAACTCGGCACGGTCGTCACCACGTGGACGCCGTTTCTGCTGCTCGGCGTGGCGCTGCTGATTGCGCTGGGTTTCGAGTTCGTCAACGGTTTCCATGACACCGCCAATGCCGTCGCGACGGTGATCTATACCCACTCGCTGCCGCCGAATGTCGCGGTGGTCTGGTCGGGCTTCTTCAATTTTCTCGGCGTGCTGCTGTCGAGCGGTGCGGTGGCGTTCGGCATCATCGCGCTACTGCCGGTGGAGTTGATTCTGCAGGTCGGCTCGTCTGCCGGTTTTGCGATGATCTTCGCCCTGTTGATCGCGGCGATCCTGTGGAACCTCGGCACCTGGTGGCTGGGTTTGCCGGCCTCCTCTTCGCACACGTTGATCGGCTCGATCATCGGCGTCGGCGTGGCCAATGCCTTGATGCACGGCCGCGATGGCACCAGCGGTGTCGACTGGGCACAGGCAACCAAAATCGGTTATGCGCTGCTGCTGTCGCCGCTGGTGGGTTTCGGTTGCGCTGCGTTGTTGCTCCTGGCGTTGCGCGCTTTCGTCAAGAATCGCGCGCTGTACAAAGCGCCCGAAGGCAATGCCCCGCCGCCGTGGTGGATTCGCGGTTTGCTCATCGCCACCTGCACCGGCGTGTCGTTCGCTCACGGCTCCAACGACGGCCAAAAAGGTATGGGCCTGATCATGCTGATTCTGGTCGGCACCTTGCCGATGGCCTACGCGTTGAACCGCACCATGCCGGAAGAACAATCGCTGCAATTCGCCGCCGTGGCGCAAGTTACCCAGCAAGCGCTGGTGAAAAGCGCGCCAATGCCGGCACCTGCCGATCCGCGTCCGGTCCTTTCCGATTACGTGCGCAGCAAGGAACCGACGCCGCAACTGATCCCCGCCCTCGCCGCCCTGACCGGGCACATCGGCGAGGAAGTCAGAGGCTACGGTTCGCTGGCGAAAGTCCCGGCCGAAGCCATGGGCAACGTGCGCAACGACATGTACCTGGCCAGCGAAAGCATTCGCCTGATGGACAAGAACAAGGTCGGTAACTTCGATGCCGACACCAGCAGCAAATTGCAGCTGTTCAAACAACAGATCGACAACGCTACGCGGTTCATTCCGCTGTGGGTGAAGATCGCCGTGGCCATCGCACTGGGGCTCGGCACCATGGTCGGCTGGAAGCGCATTGTCGTGACCGTCGGCGAAAAGATCGGCAAGACGCACCTGACCTACGCCCAGGGTGCCTCGGCGGAAACCGTGGCGATGCTGACCATCGGCGCAGCCGACATGTTCGGTTTGCCGGTGTCGACGACCCATGTGTTGTCATCGGGCGTGGCCGGGACCATGGTGGCCAATGGTGCAGGATTGCAGATGCGCACGATCCGCAATCTGCTGATGGCCTGGGTGTTGACCCTGCCAGCGGCCATTTTGCTGTCGGGCAGCCTGTATTGGCTGTTCACCCAAATCTTCTGACCCTACACAGATCCCCTGAGCTGCCGAAGCTGCGATCTTTTGCTCTTGTTTTTACAAATCAAAGCCAAAAGATCGCAGCCTTCGGCAGCTCCTGCACAGGGTTGCATTCCGAAGTCAGAGCGTCGAACGAACCACATCGCCGAGCCAGTCCATGAACACCCGCACCCGCAGCGGCAAATGCCGTTGTCGGGCATACAACAATGAAATCGCCATCGGCGGTGCGGTGTATTGCGGCAGTACGGTTAGCAGTTCGCCATTTTCCAGATGCGGCTGCATGCCGGTGCGCGGTACTTGCGTCAGGCCGAAGCCACCCAGGCACGCCGCTTCATAGGCATCGGTGCTGTTGACCGTGACACTGCCGGCCATCGCCACGCGTCGCACCTCGCCGCTGTCCTCATAGACGAACCCTTCCGAACGCGAGCCCAGCACGCCGACGTAATGCACCAGCCGATGCTGCGCCAGATCTTCCAGGGTCTGCGGCACGCCGTAGCGTTGCAGATAAGCGGGACTGGCGCAGTTGACCATCGGGAAGTCGCCGAGATGCCGGGCGACCACCGACTGATCCGGCTGCGCGCCGATGCGCAACACGCAGTCGAAGCCTTCGCCGAGCAGATCGACGCGGCGATCGGTGCTGCTGATTTCCATCTGCAGATTCGGATGGCGATCCATGAATTCCGGCAGACGCGGCATGATCAGCCGTCGCGCGAGAATGTTCGGCATGTCGACCCGGATGCGCCCGGTCAGCGACGCCTCGTCCTGACGAAACAGCCCTTCAATTTCATCCATGTGCGAGAGCAGATCCTTGCTGCGCTCATACAGCACCAGTCCATCCTGCGTGGCCTGCACCTTGCGCGTGGTGCGCTGCAACAGCCGCGTACCGAGCAAGGCTTCGAGTGCCTGCACTTGCTCGGACACGGTGGAGCGCGGCAGGCCGAGGCTTTCACCGGCGAGGGTGAAACTCGACAGTTCGCTGACCCGGACGAACGTCCGCAGCAGTTCCAGTTTGTTCATGGCAAGCCCCGTGATTGTTCGGCTGAACCGATCAGTGATTCCGCTTTTGCTGTGTTTATCACCTCAGGGCGGATAAATAAACTTCTTCTATCCCCACTCAATGCAATCGAGGAAGTCAGCATGAATCGCAAAATCGCACTGATCACTGGCGCCAGTCGCGGCCTGGGCCGCAGCGCCGCCCTGCACCTCGCCGCGCAAGGCATCGACATTATCGGCACCTACAACAGCCGCGCCGACGAGGCCCAAGTGCTGATCACTGAGTTGCAGGCACTTGGCGCGAAAGCGGCGATGTTGCAACTGGACGTCGGCCGCAGCGAGAATTTCGCCACGTTTGCCGAACAGGTTGAACAAGCACTGGAGGAGACTTTTCAGCGACAGCGCTTTGACTTCCTTATCAACAATGCCGGAATTGGCGTGCACGCGCTATTCAGCGAAACCACGCCGGAGCAGTTCGATCTGCTGATGAACGTGCAGTTCAAAGGACCGTTCTTCCTGACTCAGCAACTGCTGCCGCTGATCAACGACGGTGGGCGCATCGTCAATGTCTCCAGCGGCCTCACCCGCTTCAGCCTGCCGGGGTACGGCGCTTATGCGGCAATGAAAGGTGCGATGGAAGTGCTGACCCGTTATCAGGCGAAGGAGCTGGGCGCGCGGCAGATTGGTGTGAACATTCTGGCGCCGGGTGCGATTGAAACCGATTTCGGCGGCGGCACAGTGCGCGACAACAACGCTGTCAACGCGATGGTCGCCAGCAACACCGCGCTGGGTCGCGTCGGGCAGCCGGATGACATTGGCGGTGCATTGGCGCTGCTGCTGTCAGAGGGGGGACAGTGGATCAATGGCCAGCGGGTCGAGGCGTCTGGCGGCATGTTCCTCTGACCTCAACCAACAGACTGTTTGTGGCGAGGGGATTTATCCCCGCTGGGCTGCGGAGCGGCCCCAAAATCGGGTCTGCTACGCAGCCCAACGGGGATAAATCCCCTCGCCACAGGTTTATCTCAGCTTTCATATGCGCGGCGGGCCATGAAGCGCTCGCGCAGCACGTCATAACCCCAGTGGTAGACATAGGTGTACGGCAGGAAAAACAGCAGCACGCCAATGTCGAGCAACAACGCCTGCCACAGGCTGACCGACAGCCACCAGGCAATCAGCGGCACGCCCATCACGATCAGCCCACCTTCGAACAACAACGCATGCACAACTCGCACCCAGGCGTTATGCGTCATATTCATCCGCGCCAACGCACGGTCGAAAAAACGGTTGAACACCACGTTCCACGCCAGCGCCAATAGCGCAATCAGTACGGTCACGGCGCCCATGTCGAGCAGCGGCTTTTGCATGATCCATGCAAGCAGCGGCGTACAGATGAGGATGGCGAGAAATTCGAAACCGATAGCCTGGAAAACACGTTCGGTGATGGACTTGTGGGCAGTCATGGCCGACTCCTTGTTTGACGATGGTTGCCATGATCCGACCGAATCCCGATACTTCATAACCAATAACCATCGATCGAGGCGATAGTTCATGGCTTCGCAGGAAGTGCTGTTGGCGTTTGTCCAGGCAGCGACGCAAGGTTCGTTTTCCGCAGCGGCGCGTAAATTGGGCCGCAGTCAGTCGACCATTAGCGCGGCAGTGGCAAGCCTGGAGATCGATCTGGACCTGCAGCTGTTCGACCGCAGCAGCCGCAAGCCCACGCTCACCCCCGCCGGCCACGTCATGCTGCAAAAAGCCGAGGCGATTCTGGCTGCCACCAGTCGTCTGGAGATGAGCGCGCGGCAATTGGCTCAGGGCGTGGAACCGAAGCTGACCGTGGCTATTTCCGATACCTATCAGTCGTATCGTTTCGAGGCGGCGCTGGTGGGTTTCGAGCAGCGTTATCCGGAGCTTGAGCTGGAATGCCTGATTGCCGAATGCGATGACCTGATCGAACTGGTCCAGCGTGGCCGAGCGCATTTGGCCTTCGCGGAAATGCAGGACAACTACCCGCCGGATCTGGTGACCTCGACTGTGGCCGAGCGCACGGAGATTGCCCTGTTCGTCAGCCGCGAGCATCCGTTGGCCAAGCTTGAGCATGTCGATCAGCAGATCCTCGAGCAACATCGTGAGTTGCGTCTGGCGACCATCGTCAATCCGTATGACAGTCGCGGCAAAGGCCGGGTGTGGTCGGCGCCGAGTTATCTGATGCTGCTGGAGATGGCTGAAAAAGGCTTTGGCTGGGCACCGTTGCCGAGGTGGCTGGTGCAGCGTTATGCCGCTGATTTGCTGATGGAGCTGGACGTGAGGGGCTGGCCGAAACCGGTGTTTGTCGATGCCTTGTGGTCACGCCTGTATCCGCCGGGGCCGGCGGGGAGCTGGTTGCTCAGCAAGATGCTGGAATAAGCGGTGCTGCCATTCGCGAGCAGGCTCGCTCCCACAATTGAAACGCGCTCACCTGTGGGAGCGAGCCTTCCAAAAGAGGAATGCAACCACCTGTGGGAGCGAGCCTGCTCGCGAAAGGGCCAGCCGCACCGACGCAGCTTCCAGATCAACCCAGGTCCCTCAGTCGCCCCTCGATAAACCGCCGCTCCGGCGCCTGCCGCGTCAGCTCCAGCGCCCGCTGATACGCCGCCCGCGCCTGCTCCACCCGGCCCAACTGCCGACAAAACTCCGCCCGCGCCGAATGGGCCAAGTGGTAATCCTGCAACTCGCCACGCGCCAAAATCCCTTCAACCAACAACAACCCGGCCAACGCTCCATCCCGTTTGGCCAGCGCCACCGCCCGGTTCAGCTCGATCACCGGCGACGGCACCGCGCGCAGCAACACGTCATACAGGCCGACTATCTGCTCCCAGTCGGTTTCAGCTGCCGATGGCGCTTCGGCATGCACCGCTGCAATCGCCGCTTGCAGACAATATGGCCCGAACCGCCGGGTAGTCAGCGCGCGCTCCACCAGTGCGCAGCCTTCGGCCATCAACCCGGCGCCCCACAACGAGCGATCCTGATCGTCGAGCAACACCAGTTCACCGCTCGGTGAGGTGCGTGCCGGCCGGCGTGATTCATGCAGCAGCATCAGCGCCAGCAGACCCATGACTTCCGGCTCCGGCAGCAACTCCATCAACAAGCGCCCCAGCCGAATCGCTTCGCGCGTCAGATCCTCGCGGGTCAGCTCAGCGCCGACCGAAGCCGAATAGCCTTCGTTGAACACCAGATAAATCACCCGCAACACGCTGTCGAGGCGCTCGGGTAATTCATTCAGCGTGGGCACTTGGTAAGGGATTTTCGCGTCGCGGATCTTGGCTTTGGCGCGGACGATGCGCTGGGCAATCGCCGCCGGCGCCGAGAGAAAAGCGCGGGCGATTTCCTCGGTGGTGAGGTCGCAGACTTCGCGCAAGGTCAGCGGCACCTGCGCATCTGCGGCCAGCGCCGGGTGGCAGCAGGTAAAGATCAGCCGCAAGCGATCGTCTTCCACGTCTTCGCCGCTCCAGTCAGCCTGTTCCAGCTCATCGAGTTGCGCCAGCAGCAACGGTTGCGACGCCTTGAACCGCGCGCGCCGACGCAACACATCGATGGCTTTGAAGCGTCCGGTCGAGACCAGCCAGGTGCGCGGGTTGTCCGGCACGCCGTCGCGCTGCCAGCGTTCGACCGCGACGAAGAAGGCCTCGTGCAAGGCTTCTTCGGCGAGGTCGAAATCACCGAGCAGGCGGATCAGCGTGGCCAGAATCCGCCGCGAATCCTCGCGGTAGACCTGCTCGACCCGCGCCCTGACGTCAGACATTCAACTGCCGCACCGGACGTACCTCAACGCTGCCAACCCGGGCTGCCGGAATGTTGCCGGCGACCTGAATCGCTTCGTTGAGATCCTTGGCATCGATCAGGTAGAAACCGGCCAGTTGCTCCTTGGTTTCAGCGAAAGGCCCGTCGGTGATCGACACCTTGCCGTTGCGCATCCGTACCGTGGTGGCGGTCTCCACCGATTCCAGCGCTTCGGCAGCGATCATCCGCCCGCTGCCCTGAATCGACTCGGCGTAGGCCCAGCATTCGGCGTCCTCCGGGCTGTCCGGCGAGGTGTGCAGCAGACGTTCATCGCTGTAGACCAGGCATAGGTATTTCATGGCGATCTCCTGATTCGAACGGATCAACTATGGCTGAAGATCAGGGAGTCACATCGAACAGCGTCGCGCCGCTCATCGGATCGAACGGTGCCGACCAATGCTCGTGCGCGATCTTCCACGCCCCGCCGATCTGCCGATAGCACGCGGTGGCGCGCATCCAGCAGCTCTGGGTTTCGCCCTTGTCGTTGGTGCCGCCACAATTGGCTACCCAGTGGGCGAAGGCGATGTTGTCGGCGCTCTCGATGGCGATTTCGTGGAACTCGAAAACGTGCGGGCCGGGGCACATTTCCATGCACTCGACCCAGTGCGCGCGGTAGGCCGCTTTGCCTTTGAATTGCAGCGCCTTGATCGCATCGAACGAGACGATGTCGTCGGCGTACAGGGCCATGACTTTCTCGACGTCCTTGGCCATCACCGCTTCGCGGTAGGTGTTGATCAGGGTCTGGATTTCGCTGTGTGCGCTCATGGTGTTCTCCGGTTTTTTTGTTGTGAAGACACCCTTAGTCGTTTGCCCAATGCGCGGATCGACAGGCGAAACAAAAAATTCACCGACGACAATCTCGCTAGAATCCGAGGCTCACTCCTTGTAGGAAAAAGGAAATTCCCTTGTCATCCCAACTCGTGCCTTACGACAGCCTCAGCCCTTTGCAGCGTGAGCAAGTCGAGTCGATTGAAATTCACCCCGAGCAGATCAAGTTCTCCGGAGACATCCACGGTGCCCTGCACACCCTGCTGTCGAAACCCGGCCCCGGCGTAAAGGGTTTTGCCCTGCTGGCGGACGACGCACCGGTGGCGTTTCTGCTGCTCAAGCGCCCGCCGGTATTGCCCGACTGGGCCGACGAACACAGCGCCACATTGCATGCTCTGCAGGTCGATCGGCGCGCGCAGGGCAAGGGTTACGGCAAGGCGTGCCTGCAAGCGCTGCCCGCTGTCGCCCGCGAGGCGTGGCCGGAGATCAAGGGGCTGGAATTGTCGGTGGACGCTGATAACGAGGCGGCGATTGCGCTGTATGCCAGGCATGGCTATGTCGACAGCGGCGAAGCGTACAAGGGCCGGATTGGGTACGAGCGGCGGATGGGCCTGTTCTTCTGAGTATCCCTGATCGTTCCTACGCTCCGCGTGGGAACGATCAGGCAGTTTCGATAGGTGTTGGCTTCAGAGGGTCAGGATCATCTCGTGCCACGCCATGCCGCCGTGGTCGGACTCGGACGGTTTGATGTAGGCAAAACCGAACCCGGCATACAGCGCAATGTGTTGCTCTTTGCACATCAAGTGAATCGTCGCTTTCTGCATCCCGCGCATGCGCTCGATGAATTCGGCGAGCAGGCGCTTGGCCAGGCCCTGCCCTTGGTAATCCGGGTGTACCACCACCGACATGATCACCACGTTCGGGCCTTTCGGGTCGTGGCCGATCAGTTCCTTGAAGGCCTCGTCGGACATCTGCACGTCGAACGCCGCGCCGGAATTGATGAAACCGGCGACTACGCCGTCGACCTCGGCGACGATGAAGCCGTCCGGCCAAGTGGCGATGCGCGTGGCGATCTTCTCGCGAGTGGCGGCTTCGTCGCCTTCGTAGGCGACGGTTTCGATGGCGTAGCAGCGGTCCAGGTCGGCAGCGCTGACGTTGCGGATCACGGTGTTCATGGCAGCTCAAAAATCTGTGGAAACAAGGCCCGCCAGCATAATGCAGAACCACCGGGGCGGACATGCTCCGCCTCGATTGTTACGCCGCTCAGGCCTTGATCGGCAGCCAGATTTCCAGGGTGCCGGTATTGAGTTTCGGGTTGTAATCCTCGCTGTAGCGCTCGAATTCCGGGGCGTCCGCCGCTTCGTAAGCGGACTGCGGCAGCCAGGTGTTCCAGATGTACTGGAAGGTGTCGGGGAGTTGCGTCAGTGGCCCTTTGTGCTCGAACACCGCATATTGCTGCGGCTGGATTTCAACCCAGCGGTACTTTTCCGGCAGCTCATCGAGCTTGTCGATCTGCACACCGGCAATGTATTCGAAACCGCCCTCACCGTCCGCGTTGCAGCAAACGCCGTAGGTCACTTCGTTGACTTGCGCGGGGATTTTTCCCAAGTGCGGGATCAGTTTTTCCCACAACGCGGGAATGTTTTCGGTGGTTTGCTGAGTGAATCGCCCGCCGAAACCGGCAATCAGCAGAAATTGCCCATGTTCGAAGCGAGGTTCGGCTATTTCGACGCGTTTCTGTTCATCCATGACGCGACTCCTCAGAACGGAAAAGTGGGTTCGGCTGGGAGTATAGAAAGCCCGACCCGTTTCGCACGTTTACAGCGAATGCAACTGCTCGACGGCGCCCGAGCCGACAAACTCGTTGTAGCCGGAAACGATCACGTACACCGCGAAATAGCAGAAGATCGCCGCCGATGCCAGATAAGAGTAGCGCAAAAGCTTGTCGCCCAGCAGCTTGCCGCCATGGCTCGCCGCGAAGCACAGACCGGCCGACCACACCAGCCCGGCGCAGAGGAAACCGCCGAGAAACAGTGCCGAACTTAACGGGCCGCCACCACCGGACCGGGCAATCAACGTGCCGCCAACCGCAGCAAACCAGAGAATCGCACTGGGCGACGACATGGCGAGGAAGATGCCGCGAAAGAATTCCTTGCGATGCGAGTTCTGGCCCACTTCCGCGGTTTCCGCCAGCAGCGCTTCGTGGTGAATCGCCGAGTAAATCATCTTCGCCGCGAAGTAGATCAACAGCGCCGAACCGCCAATCCATAGCACCCATCGCACGGTTTCGTACTGCAGCAGGACGGTCATGCCGGCCAAGGCCAGCACCGCATAGATCAGATCGCCGACGCAGGTGCCCAGGCCCAGTGCGAAGCCCTGAAAATAGCCGCGCTGCATGGCCAGGGTGATCATCGCGATATTGGCTACGCCGATATCCAGGCACAGCGAAAGGCTCAGCAAGAAGCCGCTGGTGAATTCCATTGACCGATTTTCCTTGAAAAAAATGTTTACAACCGCGCTGGACAGTATGCCATCACTGCCCTTATCTTCCGCCACAGGTCACCGCAGTGACCAGCGTCGCTCGGACGGTTCCGGGCGCTTACGTTATCCGAGGCAACAATGGCCGAACAAGGTTCGCCGCGCCGCTTTGCGCGCATAGATCGACTCCCCCTTACGTTTTCAACATCACCGCCGAGCTGAAAATGGCCGCTCGCCGCCGTGGAGAAGACATCATCGACCTGAGCATGGGCAATCCCGACGGCGCCACGCCGCCGCACATTGTCGAAAAACTGGTGCAGGTCGCCCAACGTGAGGACACCCACGGTTACTCGACCTCCAAGGGCATTCCACGCCTGCGCCGGGCGATTTCCAACTGGTACAAGCAGCGCTACGAAGTCGATATCGACCCGGAAAGCGAAGCCATTGTCACCATCGGTTCCAAGGAAGGCCTGGCGCATTTGATGCTGGCCACCCTGGATCAGGGCGACACGGTGCTGGTGCCGAACCCGAGCTACCCGATTCACATCTACGGCGCGGTGATTGCCGGCGCTCAGGTGCGTTCGGTGCCGCTGGTGCCGGGGGTGGATTTCTTCGACGAACTGGAGCGAGCCATTCGCGGCTCGATCCCCAAACCGAAAATGATGATTCTCGGCTTCCCGTCGAACCCGACCGCGCAGTGCGTGGAGCTGGATTTCTTCGAGCGGGTGATCGCCCTCGCCAAGCAGTACGACGTCTTGGTCATCCACGATCTGGCTTACGCCGACATCGTTTACGACGGCTGGAAAGCCCCGTCGATCATGCAGGTGCCGGGGGCCAAGGACATTGCGGTGGAGTTTTTCACCCTGTCCAAGAGCTACAACATGGCCGGCTGGCGCATCGGGTTCATGGTCGGCAACCCGGAATTGGTCAGCGCCCTGGCGCGGATCAAGAGCTACCACGACTACGGCACCTTCACTCCGCTGCAAGTGGCGGCGATTGCCGCGCTGGAAGGCGATCAGCAATGCGTGCGCGACATCGCCGAGCAGTATCGCCAGCGGCGCAACGTGCTGGTCAAGGGCCTGCATGAGCTTGGCTGGATGGTCGAGAACCCGAAAGCGTCGATGTACGTCTGGGCGAAGATTCCCAGGCATATGCGCATCTGGGTTCGCTGGAGTTCGCCAAGAAACTGCTGGCCGAGGCCAAGGTCTGCGTCTCGCCGGGTGTTGGCTTCGGTGAGTACGGTGATGACCACGTGCGCTTCGCGTTGATCGAAAACCAGGATCGGATTCGTCAGGCTGTACGCGGGATTCGCGGGATGTTCCGCGCGGATGGGTTAGTCGCAAAAACTGGCGGCTAACACTAATCCCCGTGGAGCGAGCTTGCTCGCGAAGGCGTCGTGTCAGCCACCTCAATACTGACTGAACCACCGCTTTCGCGAGCAAGCTCGCTCCCACAAGGGTTTTGTGCTCAGACTTGATATCTCCACGCACAAAAAAACCGCATCGCTGCGGTTTTTTTGTGCCTGCAAAACGCCGTTTAAACGAACAGCGACAACAGCAGGATAAAGCCCAGGCCCACTACCGACAGAATGGTTTCCATCGCGGTCCAGGTCTTGAAGGTTTCGGCCACGGTCATGTTGAAGTACTGCTTGACCAGCCAGAAACCGGCGTCGTTGACGTGGGACAGAATCAGCGAGCCGGCGCCGGTGGCCAGCACCAGCAGCTCACGGTTGACGCCCGGAATCATCCCGACAACCGGCACCACAATGCCAGCGCCAGTGATGGTCGCCACAGTCGCCGAACCGGTTGCAATGCGGATCACCGCCGCCACCAGCCAGGCCAGCAGGATCGGCGAGATCTGCGCGCTGACCGCCATGTGGCCGATCACGTCACCCACTCCGCTGGTCACCAGCATCTGCTTGAAGCCGCCGCCGGCACCGATGATCAGAATGATCGCAGCGGTAGGCGCCAGGCTTGCGTCGAGCCATTTGAGCATCTGTTGCGAACCGATGCCCTGCTTGTAACCGAAGGTGTACAGCGACAGCAGCAACGCCAGCAGCAGTGCGGAGATCGGGTGACCGATCATGTCCATCCAGATACGGAAGAAATGACCGTCCGGCAGTGCCACGTCAGCAAAGGTTTTCAGCAACATCAGGAACACCGGCAGCAGCACGGTGACCAGGGTGATGCTGAAGCTCGGCAGGTTGGCCGAATCGTTTTCACGGGCCAGTTGATCGACCAGTTCCTGATTCGGGTGACCGGGAATGTGCTTGGCAATGAAGGTACCGAAGATCGGACCGGCAATGATTGCCGTAGGCAGTGCGACGATCAGACCGTAGAGAATGGTCTTGCCGATATCAGCGCCGAATACGCCAATCGCCAGCAGCGGCCCCGGGTGCGGCGGCACCAGACCGTGCACCGCAGAGAGGCCGGCGAGCAGCGGGATACCGATCTTGATGATCGACACACCGGTACGACGGGCAACGATGAACACCAGCGGAATCAGGAGCACGAAGCCGATTTCGAAGAACAGCGGAATGCCCACCAGGAACGCGGCGAACATCATTGCCCACTGGACTTTGTCCTTGCCGAAGGCGCGAATCAGCGTCTGGGCGATCTGATCGGCGCCGCCGGATTCGGCCATCATCTTGCCGAGCATGGTGCCCAGGGCGAGGATGATGCCGACGAAACCGAGCACGCCACCAAAGCCGTCCTGAAACGCCTTGATGATGGTGTTGATCGGCATGCCGGAAGTCAGGCCGAGGAAGGCGGCGGCGATGGTCAGGGCGATGAACGGGTGAATCTTGAATTTGGTGATCAGGATAATCAGGCCGATTACCGTGACCACCGCATCGAGCAGCAGGAACGTCTCGTGGGACATGCCAAACATGGGGGTGTCTCCTGGATTGTTGTTGTTATTAAAGCGGGTTGAACAGAAGTCGGGAGGACAGCGCTGTCTTTTTCAACATACTCATACCGCCTGTTTCAGACCGTTGGCCTGCCACCAGACGTGAGCCTGCAGGGCCAGCTCTTCGACGCTGTGAATCGAGGCATTGAGCGGCAGGGTCAGCGGCTCGCCCTTGGGCGATTCGAGGGTGGCGAACTGGCTTTCGATCAACGTCGCCGGCATGAAGTGGCCCGGGCGGTGCGATACACGCTCGGCGGCGACTTCCGGGGTCAGTTCAAGAAACACGAAACCGAGGCCCGGCAAGGCGCTGCGCAGGCGTTCGCGGTAACTGTGTTTAAGGGCCGAGCACGTCAACACCGGGCGCTGGCCTTGGGCGTCGACGCGACGCAGTTCATCGCACAGGCTGTCGAGCCAGCCGGCGCGGTCTTCGTCGTTCAGGGGGATCCCCGCGCTCATCTTTTCGATGTTCGCGGCCGGATGAAAAGTATCGCCTTCAATGGCAGTGGCGCCGCTCAAATGGCACAGGGCCTGGCTGACGCACGTCTTGCCGCAACCGGCAACGCCCATGATGACCAGGGCGGTGATGGGATGACTCATATAACACCTCAGCGCGCAGACAGCGCTACCTTTGCTAGCTATGACTCTAGTGCACAGGCAGAAGTTGCCGACGCCTTCTTGTCGTTTTTTTGGGTTGCAGCAGGTTCGTTCCCGACGCCAAAGCGCGCAGATCAGGCAGGACCGCGCTCACGCATTTGCAGCTGCATCAGGACAGCGCTACCTTAGTGCCTTGATTTTTGTTTGGCAAGCCGCCCGATGACCTCCCCCAAGAACGATAAAAATACCCGCACCACCGGCCGTCCGACCCTCAATGAAGTAGCCCGCTTGGCCGGCGTCAGCCCGATTACCGCCTCCCGCGCCCTGCGCGGGGTGAGCACAGTGGCCACCGAACTGGTGGAAAAAGTGCAGAAAGCCGCGCTCGAACTCAACTACGTCGTCAACCCGGCCGCCCGCGCGCTGGCCTCGGCGCAGAGCCATTCGGTTGTCGTGCTGGTGCCGTCGTTGTCCAACCTGCTGTTCATCGACACGCTGGAAGCCATTCATCGGGTGCTGACGCCCAAGGGCTTCGAAGTACTGATCGGCAATTTCCACTACTCGCGCGATGAAGAAGAAAACCTCCTGCGCAACTACATGGCCTATCAGCCACGCGGGTTTCTGCTGACCGGTTTTGATCGCACGGAAAGTTCGCGACGAATGATTGAAGTCAGCAACATTCCCTGCGTGTACATGATGGAGCTGGACAGCGCCGCCGGGGTCAATTGCGTGGGCTTTTCGCAATTGAGCGCGGGTGAAACTGCCGCCGAACACCTGCTATCTCGCGGGCGCAAGCGCTTGGCCTACATTGGCGCGCAGCTGGATCAGCGCACCTTGTTGCGCGGAGAGGGCTTCCGCAAAGCATTGCAGAAGGCGGGCCGCTACGACCCGGATCTGGAAGTGCTGACGCCACGTGCTTCATCGGTGGGCTTGGGCGGAGAGTTGTTTTTGCAGTTGCTGGCGGCGCATCCGGACGTCGATGCAATCTTCTTTGGCAACGATGACCTGGCCCAAGGCGCGCTGCTGGAAGCGTTGCGCAATGGCATCAAAATTCCCGAGCAGGTGGCGATCCTCGGTTTCAACGATCTGCCGATGTCCGAGCACATGGTCCCGCGCCTGAGCAGCATCAACACCCCGCGTGAGGCGATCGGCCGGCGCGCGGCGGAGCAGATGCTGACGTTGATGGCGGGCAACAAAGTGGCGCGGCCGGTGGAGGATATGGGGTTTGAGCTGAAGGTGCGCGAGAGTACCTGACCCTTCACAAATGCTGAGTTGCAACACAACCCTTGTGGGAGCGAGCCTGCTCGCGAAAGCGGTGGGTCAGTCAGCTTTGATGCAGCTGACACGACGCCTTCGCGAGCAGGCTCGCTCCCACAGGGGATCTCTACCCAGTTCAATGGCTGAGCAGGTCAACCAGGGCCTGCGCGCCCTTCTGCAAGGGCTGGCTCTTGAGCCACACCGCGTGCACCGGCAGCACCAGGCCATTTTCGATGTTGCGAAAATTCAGCCGTTTCAAGCGCCCGGCCTCGAGCCACGGCTGCACCACCGACAGCGGGAAATTACCCCAGCCCAATCCCGCTTCGACCATTTCCATTGCCGTCTCAAGATTGTCCGTGCGCCAGTAGGATTCAGCCACCAACGGGCGCGTCTCGCTGATCGGCAAGTCGCGGCTGGCGACGATGATCTGGCGCACCTGCACCAGGTCTTCGAGAAACACATCCCGCCCCTGCAGCAACGGACTGTCCGCCGCCAGCGTGGCGATCATGCGTTCGCTGCCGACGAACTGAAAACGCTCCAACGCGTTCACGCTCAAGCCAGCGAAGGCCAGGCACACGCTGACCCGGCCACTGTGCAACATCGCCAGCACATCATCCTGTGGCGCGGTCAGCACTTCGATGTCAAGCAACGGATGCCGCTCGGCAATCACCTTGATCGCTGCCAGCAAGCGGCGTCGATCAATGTCCGCAACCACGCCGACCGACAATCGGCTTTCCAGCCCCAGCGACAACTCCACCGCGTGCACTTGCAGTTGCTTGAGCTGCTCGGCGATCAGACGCGCGTGCGGCACCAGCGACTGTGCGATTGCCGTGGGTTGCGGCTCGCGATGGCTACGGTCGAACAACGGGTAACCAAGTTCCGCTTCAAGATTGGCGATGCCCATGCTCACCGCCGACGGCACCTTGCCCAACTGCCGCGCGGCAGCGGAGAACGAGCCGCGTTCGATCACCGCGAGAAACAACTCAATGCTGTCGCTACTGAAATTCAATTGCCCCACCCATCAATAAAACTGAAAGCTTCCAACTTTTTCTGTCAGGTCTATTGAAGCTATCTTTCGCCGCCTTCGCCAGCCCTGCTGGTCAACATTCGGCAAGAAAGAGGCAAATCTGCATGCAAGGCGTGAAACGCAAACTGGTCTACGTGTCGCTCTACGAGGTGATCGGTATGACCTTCTCGGCCCTCGGTCTGGCGTTGTTGTCGGGTACATCGCCGGGCAGCACCGGGCCGCTGGCGGTGATCATCACCAGCATCGCCGTGACCTGGAATTTCATCTACGCCTCGCTGTTCGAACGCTGGGAAAGTCGCCAGGTCTCGCGCACCCGCACGGTGAAACGGCGCATCGCCCATGCGGTCGGCTTTCAACTGACGCTGATCGTGTTTCTGATTCCGCTGATCGCCTGGTGGATGAACATCAGTCTGGTGCAGGCATTCCTGCTTGATCTGGCCCTGATCGTCTTCATCCCGTGCTACACATTCATGTTCAACTGGCTGTTCGACCGGATCTTCGGCCTGCCGAACTCGGCGCTGCCGGATTCTGCCGCTGCGGCATAAATCGCTAATTCGTAAGCAGATACTGCGAGAAATTAGCGGTTCAACCTGTTAAACCACCGACATTCACAATCCGCAAACACCGATAGCAGGCTAAGCTTTTCCATCAATAAAAAATGGATCAGCTTATGACTGCTCACGCTACCGCCGCCGCGCCTGGTGATGGCATCGACCCGGTACGCGCCGCCGAGATTTCCGCCCGCATCGATCGGCTGCCCGCCGTCGCCACCATCTGGCGTCTGGTTGCGCTGCTGTCGATCGGCGGATTTTTCGAACTCTACGACCTGTTCCAGACCGCCTACATCAGCCCCGGGCTGATTCGCGACGGCCTGTTCGCCACGGGCAATCAGGGGGTGTTCGGTTTCTCCGATCAGGCGGCGTTTGCCTCGGCGACCTTCCTCGGCCTGTTCCTCGGCGCCAGCCTGCTCAGTCCGCTGGCGGATCGGTTCGGTCGCCGGGCGATCTTCACCTTCGCGCTGATCTGGTACACGGCGGCGACAGTGCTGATGGGCATCCAGAGCTCGGCGCTGGGCATCATCGGTATGCGTTTTCTGGTCGGCATCGGCCTCGGTATCGAGCTGGTGACCATCGACGCTTATCTCTCGGAACTGGTGCCCAAACGCATGCGCAGCTCGGCGTTTGCCTTTGCGTTTTTCGTGCAGTTCCTCTCGGTGCCGGCGGTGGCTTTGATGTCATGGTGGCTGGTGCCGCAAGCGCCATTCGGCGTGTCTGGCTGGCGTTGGGTGGTATTGGCCAGCGCAGTGTTTGCGCTGTTCATCTGGTGGCTGCGCAAGCGCTTGCCGGAATCACCGCGCTGGCTGGCGCAACACGGTCGCTTCGATGAGGCCAACCGCATTCTCGATAACCTCGAAGCGCGCTGCGCCAAGGATCACGGCCAGGCGCTGGATGCGCCGGAACCGGTGCCGGTGGATGTCGAAGGCAAGGGCCGTTTCGCCGACATCTGGCAACCGCCGTACCGCCGCCGCGCATTGATGTTGATCGTCTTCCACATCTTTCAGGCGATCGGTTTCTTCGGTTTCGGCAACTGGTTGCCGGCGCTGCTTTCGGGGCAAGGCGTGAGCGTCACCCACAGTCTGATGTACGCGTTCATCATCACCCTCGCCTACCCGCTCGGGCCGTTGTTGTTTGTGAAGTTCGCCAACCGCTTCGAAAACAAATGGCAGATTGTCGGCTCGGCCCTTGGCGCGATGACCTTCGGCACCCTGTTCGCCCTGCAGACCAGCGCGTTCGGGCTGATCTTCTGCGGGGTGATGATCACCTTCTGCAACGCCTGGCTGAGCTTCAGTTATCACTCCTACCAGAGCGAACTGTTCCCGACCAACATCCGCGCTCGTGCGGTCGGGCTCTGCTATTCGTTCAGTCGTTTGTCGACGGTGTTCAGCAGTCTGCTGATCGGCATGTTCCTGGATAATTTCGGCACGCCGGGGGTACTGGCTTTTATCGTCAGCAGCATGCTGATCGTGATGCTGACCATCGGCTGGTTCGGCCCACGAACGCGTAATCTGGCGCTGGAAAATATTGCCCATCGCTGAGAGGCAACATTAGCTGAATCAAGGCCGGCGACATGTGGGCAGAACGGCTCATGAGATGAACTTGATATTGCAGGCGGAGATCCATGGTCAGACCGTCCGTCTGAATCACGTCCATTTCAGCGCCGACCTGTAATTTCTGACAGTAGACGCAAAAGGACGCCGCGCGAATGATGAGCAAGCGGCAACGATTGGTTGCCGCTTTCATTCAGATATATGGAGATATCCCATGACCGGCACCTTCAACGCTAAAATCACCTCGCCTGGCGCCCCAGTTGTACCAGACTATACCGCCACCAAGATAAGTGTCGCACCCAACGCACCTCCTATTCCCACCCAAAATGTTCAATCCAATGATGACGAAAACAGACACTTGAGCCTTAGTTTCAAAAACGGTGGGCTAGACAGCGGCTCGCATGACCTGACTGTAGATAACACAATTGTCATTTATTCAACCAATTCGGAGACCGCTTTTCCCGGGATCTTATCCGGAAATATTGACATCGACAGCTTGGCGGGGACTTATAAAGGTAACTTTAAGGCGACGTGGACAGATAGGCATGGCAGGGAATGGACCGTCGACAGCAGCTTTGACATTAAAGTTATCCCCCAAAAATAAACAACGAATGGGCGATAAAACGTTTTGACGTTGATTTAACAACGCTCATTTGTTTGCGACGTTAGTCGCTAGAAATGAGCGTTGCCCGGATAGATCAATTCAACTGCAACGTCTCATTGAACTGGCTGATCGCATCCACCACATGCCGCGAGCCCTGCTGAATCTCCAGAATCACCTCACCCGCCTCGTTCGCCAGTTCTACGCCGAGCCCGGTTCGGCTGAGGCTCGACTGCATGCTCGATACCGCGCTCAGGGACAGGTCATGGTTCTTGCGCACCACATCAACAATTTCAACCGTCGCCTGACTGGTCCGCGCGGCGAGGCTGCGCACTTCATCGGCGACTACCGCAAATCCCCGCCCATGCTCACCCGCGCGCGCGGCTTCAATCGCCGCGTTGAGCGCCAGCAAATTAGTCTGATCGGCGATGCCGCGAATGGTCTGGACGATGCTGCCGATGATATCCGACTGTTTGCTTACCGCATCGATGCTCACCGCCGCTTCGTTCAGGTCGCGGGAAATGTCTTGGATGATCTGCACGGTTTGCTGCACCACTTGTGAGCCTTTCTGCGCGCAGGCGTCGTTTTGTACCGAGGTGCTGTGGGCCGATTCCGCAGCGTTTTGCAGGGTGGTCATCTGTTTGGTGATGTCACTGGCGAACTTGACCACTTTGTACAAGCGGCCCTTGGCGTCGAACAGCGGGTTATACGAAGCCTCCAGATAAACCATCTGCCCGGACTTGTTCTTGCGCTCGAAACGGTGCGAGTGATATTCGCCGCGATTGAGCGAAGCCCAGAACGCCTTGTATTGCGCGGATTCGGCTTCTGCGCGGTGACAGAGCAGGCTGTGGTGCTGGCCGACAATTTCATTGTGCGCGTACTGCATGGTCTGCAGGAAGTTGTCGTTGGCGCGGATGACATTGCCTTCGGGGGTGAACTCGATCACCGCCATGGAACGGCCAATCGCCGCCAGCATGGCTTCTTCTTCATGTTCCTTGTTGATGCGCGCGGTGATGTCCGCCGCAACCTTGATGACACTACGGACTTGTTTGTCGGGACCGAACACCGGCATGTAACTGGCTTCGAGCCAGATCTCGCGGCCGCTCTTGTTCAAGCGCAGGAACGTGCCGCTCAGCGGTTCGCCACGGGCCAGGTCGCGCCACAACTTCGCGTAGTCCTCGCTGCGATAAAAGCTTTCTTCGCAGAAGATTCGATGGTGTTTGCCGCGCACTTCATCGGCGCTGTAGCCCATGGTCTTGCAGAAGTTCTCGTTGGCGTCGAGAACGATGCCGTCCGGAGTGAACTCGATCATCGCCATCGAGCGGCTGATCGCTTCGATTTTCGCGTTGGCCTCGGTCAGCGCACAGCTGAAACGCTCGATTTCCCGCAGGTCAGCCTTGTGATGTAGGTTGAACATGGTCGTATCACCTTCCGCGCGTTCTTTTGATTTGATGAAAGTTCAGGTCTTGCAAGATCCATCACTACGTTCCACAGAACAGGCACACGCCTTCCTCCACAGGAGGAAGTTGTCAGGTGATAAATGATGATCAATCGGAGGGTTCGTGCAGCGACGCTCTGATCAAGACATCCTTTTCTTGATAGCCCGCATGCGGGCCAGCCCTAACGCGTAGAAGAACTTCCATTTAGGTGACGCTCCTTGTTGGTTCAGTGTCGGTGCCTTGAATGGCGCACTCTGGCAGCATGAATCACGGACCAGCCTGTGCCGTCCAGGTTTTGGCATGACGGTCGACATGGTTAGTTACCTGCAACTATAGCCAGCCCGACGTCGGGCGCAAGGCCATTAGTCGGCCAGTATCTGGCATTTTTTGCACAAGAAACGGTTCAGTGCGAGGAGATTGGTGACCAAGGCAGACGCTTTCGCGAGCAGGCTCGCTCCCACGCTTCGAACGCATTCCAAATGTGGGAGCGAGCTTGCTCGCGAAGGCGCCATGAGAAGCGCTACAAAACATTAAAAAGCTACAAACTCCCGTTCACCTTTTTAGCCACCTCCCCGGCACCCAAGCCGTCCACACCTGCGGCTGATCACGCAAAAACGCCTCGGCCACCGCCCTCGGCCGCAGACGTTTCTCACTCATCCCCGCCAATGTCTGGTTAAGCAGATCAATCGGCAGATCGACTTTTTCAAAGAACGCGACCAACTCCGGGTACTGCGCCTTGAACGGTGCCGACACGCCGATCGCCAGGCTCGCCGGCATCGAACGCGTGCCCTTCGGATTCGGATTATTGGCGTCGGCCAGGGTCTTCCACGCCTCGGCGTCAAACGGCGGCTCTTCGAGTTTCACCAGTTTGAAACGCCCGAGCAGCGGCGTCGGCGACCAGTAATAGAACAGCACCGGTTTGCCGCGTTTGATCGACGACGCCACCTCGGCATCCAGCGCCGCGCCAGAACCGGTGCGGAAGTTGACGAAGCTGTCAGTCAAGCCATATGCCTTGAGCTTCTGGCTGTTGACGATTTCCGAAGTCCAGCCGGTCGGGCTGTTGAGAAAGCGTCCACGGCCCGGGTCTTCCGGATCGCGGAAGACATCCTTGTAGCGCGGCAGGTCGGCGACCGATTTCAGCTCCGGCGCCAGCGCCTGGATCCCGCGCTCGGGGTCACCCTTGATCACATATTCCGGCACCCACCAGCCTTCGGTAGCACCTTTGACCGTGTCGCCGAGGCCGAATACCTTGCCCTCGGCGGCAGCCTTGACCCACGCCGGACTGCGCCCCGCCCACTCTTCGCCGATCACCTGAATATCGTTTTTTGCCAACGCCGCCTCCAGGCTGACGGTGCTACCGGGCATCGTATCGGTCGGATAGCCGTAGCCTTTTTCAACGATCAGGCGAAGCACTTCGGTGATGAAGCTGCCGCTCTCCCACGTGATATCGCCGAAGTGGATGGGTGCGGTTTTCTCCGCCGCAGAAACAGCGCCGACGCTCAGGCTCAGCGCCAGCAGCGTGCGGCCGAGCAGGGTTTTGATCGATTTCATGCGGACCTCTTTTCTTCCAGGAATTGATTGGCGCTGTGGCGATCGCACAGCGCTTGGGAACGCGCCATGTACACGCTGACTGAACGTTGCGAGATGTCCAGTTCGGCAGCGATTTGCGGGTAGGTCAGGCCATCGATACGCGCCAGCAGGAAGGTCGAACGAACCTTGCTCGGCAAGCGATGCAAGCTGCGGTCAAGGCGTTCGAGGGACTGCGAGAGCTGTGCGAGGTCTTCAGGCGAAGCGGCGACGTCAGGGTCGGACTGCTCGAGATGGCGACGCTGCAGATCCGCACGGCGCCAGTGCTGATAGAGCAGACGCTGCGCAATCGTCGTCAGCAGGGCGCGAGGTTCGCGAATGGCCGTCAGCGACGGGGCTTCGAGCAAACGGGCGAAGGTTTCGCCGGCGATGTCTTCAGCGCCGGACACGTCACGCAGGTGTCGACGCAGGTAATGACAGAGCCAGCGATGGTGTGCACGGAACAGGCGTTCCACGGTGTCACGATGGGCATGATCGGTCCCTGACATAAGGGCTCCTGGGCTAGGGTCGCTGAATGTCCGGTGTTCCGGTGGCGCGATCGTAGCAAGGCGCCTTATGCGTTAATAATATTTAAATCTTATTTTTATATTCGATTAGTGAATTAGCGCAGCAGACCGTAGCCTTGAGCTTCAGCGTCTCGCTGGTAATCGAGCAGCACGTCAAAGTCGCTTTCCGTTGCCGGCAGAATTTCAGGCAAACCCAAGATCTGCACCACACCAGGCAATTCATGCAAAGATTCATTCATCACTTGGAGCAGCCGTTCGACCTGCGCGTCGCTGGCTCCGGCAGCGGTAATGAACGGCAGTGTCGGACTCAACGCACTGCGCGCAACCACGCGCAAATCGCAGACTTCGTCCGGCGCGTGGCGGGCGATATAAGCAAATGTGACGCTATCGATCGCGGCCAAGTCGGCGAGGTTTTCGCGCAGCCAGCGCAGGCTCTCGCGGTGACCGCCACTGATGCCGACACGGGCGAAAAACCGGCCGTTTTCCTGCAGGGGCGCCAGACGCTGGCGCAACAGGTTCATGCCGCTGTTGGAATCTTCGCTGTTGATCACGCCCCGGCTGTGACGAAAGTCGCCAAGCGCGTAGCGCGGGTCAGCGGCGCGGCCAAGGATCAGGCTGCAATGCTCGCCGCCACTGGCGTCAGGCAGTTCATAGCGCGGCCGGCCGATGACGCGCACCCGGCCACGCAACGCGGTCATCAGCGGATAGCCGCAGGTCTGGGTGAGCAGCAGATCGGGTGATAACCACAGTTCGGGCAGTGTCAGGTTTGTCGCATCGAGACGGCTGTGGCCCAGGTGTTCAACGATGCGCGCCAGCCACTGCTCGTTGGCCACGCGGACGGGCTCGGGAGCTGGGTACATCAGTAGTTCGGCGTGGTGTTGGGTCATCGAAGCTTTTCCAGTGAAATACCCTGTGGGAGCGAGCCTGCTCGCGAAGGCTTTGTCCCATTAAGAATCATTTTGGACTGATACACCGCTTTCGCGAGCAGGCTCGCTCCCACAGGGTTTTGTGGCGTGTCAGGATTAATGAAATGGATGCTCTGGGCTGTCGATCGCTCTTAAGCCATTGCGCCGCCAAAACTGCCCATAACCGCGCACGACAAACCCGCCGCTGCGCGCGATCCAGCGTTCCCGGTGCATCCGGTAAACCTTGGGCAAGTCGTACCACGCCAGCCCCGGCAAGTCGTGATGCACCAGATGAAAATTCAAATTGAGAAACAGCCAGCGCCATGGCCAGCCGGCTTCGTTGAGCACGGTGCGCTGCTCGGGATGTACATGCGGTCGATGCTCGTGAAACGAACGAATCATCGCGATCGACAGCGCCGGCACGCTGATCAGAAACAGGTAATGCCACACCGGCAGAACGCTGAAGCGAGCAACGAAACCCAGCATCGGCAGAGTGACGCAACCGTGGGTCAGCCACATCCGCCAGGCTTGTGGATCAGCGTTTCTCAAGCGCTGCAGCTCTTCCAGAGCTAACGCCGTCAACGCCAGTGGCGCACCGATCACAAAGCGGCCCAGCAACGTCTTGTTCAGCCGGTGCAGGCTGCGCTCGAACATCGAACCGCCCTGCCAGTTCGCAGAGGTCAGGTAGCGACTTTCCGGATCGACACCGGGCACCGTCAGATCGTCGTCACGGTGATGGCGCAAGTGGCTGTCGCGATACAGCGTGTACGGATACCACACGGCAAAAGGCGCGTAGCCGAGGATTTTATTGACGAGGGTTGAGCGGGTTGGATGGCCGTGGAGCAGTTCATGCTGCAGCGACAACCACAACACCAGCAGCGGAATCAGCAGCAACGTGCTCAAGCCGCGTCCCAGCCAGGCGCTGTTGAGGAGGATGGCGAACCAGCCGGCGTACACACCGATCAGCAACAGCCAGGTCGGCCATTCGCTGCGGGCGGTGAAGCGCTGGCGCAGGGTCTCGATCTGCTGGCGATGCTCGGCATCGAAGTAAAAGCCATGGCGTTGCTCGGAACGGGAATCGTCCCCTTCTGTGCAACGAGGCGGTGGAATCTTGCAGATTATTTTCTTGATGGCGTGGAAGCCCGAGGGACGGGCTTCCGAAGGGTTGATCAATGGCCGAAAATGTCGACTTTCCTGGCTTTCTTCTCGGCGCGTTTTTCAATCGCAGTCTTGGCCGGTTTCTTCTTCGCGGCTTTCTTTGAATCCATACCTTTGGACATGATCGGTACTCCACTCACAGGGATGTGAGATCAGGTATACACCTATCCCGAGCCGCGCGTTCTTTTATAATCGGCGCTTTTCGAACCGACAGTCCGAACCATGTCAGACATCCACTACAGCCAGCTCGACGAATCGTTGTGGCCGCTGATGAACAAGTTCTACCGCAGCCACCAATCGTCGATGAAAGCCGTGCGCGAGGCGCAGCTGTGGGTCGCAAGGCGCGGCGAGATTGTAGCGGCGCTGTGCCTGCGTCCGGTATCGGGCGGACATTGGCTGACGGGGTTGTTTGTCGATCCGCAGTGTCGTGAGCAGGGCGTCGCTGCGCAGTTGATGGCCGCGGCGGTTGCTCAGGTGAACGAGCCGGTGTGGCTGTTCTGCCATCCGGATCTGCGCGGGTTTTATGAGCGGCGCGGCTTCAGCTTCGACCCCGCGTTGCCGCAGGCAATGGCCGAGCGGTTGAGCCGGTATGCGCGGAGCAAGCCGATGATTGCGATGGGGCTCAGTCCTGCAGCCTGACGCAATTCCTGTAGGAGCGAGCCTGCTCGCGAATGCGGTGTGTCAGCGCCGAATCTGGTTCTGATACTCCGCATTCGCGAGCAGGCTCGCTCCCACAGGGATTGATGGTGTTCTGACAATCAGTCGTCAGCGTTGGGATCAAGGTCCGGGAACAGCACTTCGGTAAAGCCGAACTTGCTGAAATCGGTAATCCGCGACGGGTACAGCCGACCGATCAGGTGATCGCATTCATGCTGCACCACTCGCGCATGAAACCCCGAGGCCACGCGCACGATCGGCTCGCCCTTCGGATCGAAGCCTTCGTAGCGAATCTGCTGATAGCGATCCACCGCGCCGCGCAGGCCCGGCACCGACAGGCAGCCTTCGAAGCCCTCTTCCATCAACGGATTCAATGGTGTGATCAGCGGATTGATCAGGATCGTCTGCGGCACTGCTTCAGCGTCCGGGTAACGCTCGCTGTGCTCGAAGCCGAAGATCACCAGTTGCAGGTCGACGCCGATCTGCGGCGCCGCAAGGCCAACGCCGCCGACACTTTCCATGGTCTGGAACATGTCGTCGATCAGTTGCCAAAGCTCGGCGCTGTTGAACATTTCCGGTGGTACCGGCGGGGCGATGCGCAGCAGGCGCTCATCACCCATTTTCAGAATTTCACGAATCATGGTCGCGCTTCATCAGTGTCCGGCTTGAGCGAATGATCGCGGCCCAGGCCCGAGACGTGTTGTTTGGTGGATTCGTCGGGCTCGCCAGGGGCTTTTTCGCCCTTGTCCTTGCCTTCGGCGGACATGTGCTCGATCACCGCATTCATTTCCGCGCCGAGCAACAGCACCGCGGCGGAGATATAGAAATACAGCAAGAGCACGATGATCGCCCCGATGCTGCCATACATCGCATTGTAGTTGGCGAAGGTTTTCACGTAGAAGGCAAACCCCAGTGAAGCGAGGATCCACACCACTACCGCCAGCACCGAACCTGGAGTGATGAAGCGGAAGTCCTGTTTGACGTCGGGCATCACGTAATAGATCAGCGCCACCGCGACCATCATCAGAATCACGATCACCGGCCAGCGCGCAATCGTCCACACCGTGACGATGAAGTCTTCCAGCCCCACTTGTGCGGCAATCCAGCCCATCACCTGCGGCCCGAGCACCATCAGCGCGGCGGCAATCAGCAGCATGCCGGCGATGCCGACTGTATAGACGATCGACAAAGGGAAACGCTTCCAGATCGGCCGGCCTTCGACCACGTCGTAAGCGGCGTTCATTGCGCTCATCATCAGGCGCACGCCGGCGGATGCGGTGTACAGGGCGATCACGATACCGATGGACAGCAGGCCACCCTTGGATTGCTGTAACTGGTCGATCACCGGGTTGACCTGTTCCAGCGCCTGCGGCGGCAGGACCAGTTCGGATTGCAGGCGCAGCCAGGAGAAAAAGTCCGGCAGGTGCAGGAAACCGATCAGGGCGATCAGGAAGAGAATGAACGGAAACAGCGAGAACAGCATCTGGTAGGCCAGTGCCGAGGCGTAGGTCGACATTTCGTCATCGACGAACTCAGTGACCGTGCGCACCATCACCCGGTGCAGGGGCAGACCTTTCATGTCCGGAAATATCATTCGCGTCTCCTTGCGCCGCAAAAGGTTGAAGTCGTGGCGACTCAGGGGCCGTTGTTTACCTCAAGGTAGCCTGTTTGACGAGCCTTTGGCGGATGACCGCAGGGTTCTGATACAGAAACGGCCATCCTTGGATGGCCGCTCGTGTGATTCGTTCAAGGCTCGCTTACGCCTTGTCGACGCCCTTTTTCACAGCGTCCTTGGCGTTGCCGACCGCTTGCTGGGCTTCGCCTTTTTTCTCTTGAACCTTGCCTTCCGCACGCATCTTGTCGTTGTCAGTAGCTTTGCCGACGCCTTGCTTGATATTGCCGACGGCTTCGTTGGCCATGCCTTTTACTTTATCGCCTGTGCTACTCATGGTGTTTCTCCGTGAAGCATAAAGGGAAGAAAAGTCATTACGTAACGATTGACCGGTTCGCTTTGCGCCAAGTTTCATTTATTTTGCCGGCATTTCGTCGTGGCACGCAGGTTGCGCTTTATGTTTGCCGGCGTAGCCCCGAGAATGCTCAGCCTACGGGCGTCGCGCCCGGCACACCGATTCGCAGGAATGTCATGAAGCTCAATAAAACCCAGGCCATCGCCCGTCGCAACCAGGAACTGGGCGGCGCCGTGCTCGGCACCAACAACTGCCACTTCGCCGAACTGAACCGTAACCGCAACATCTGGTGGTTCGACCTGCCGGTGTCGCGTCTGGCCATCGGTCAGTACGAGTGGATTCACTTGCTGCTGCACACCCCGGCCACCGATGAGTTGCTGCACATGAAAGTGCCCACGGTGTTCCTGCGCGAAAAGCTCGAAGGCCTGGTGATTCGCAACGAAGGCAAACGCAAGGCGGCGCTGAGCCTGGAATTGAGTGCGGACAAGGATTCGTACCTGCAGGACATGCGACCGGCGGGGACCAATGTGAATTTTGCGCCGTTTCGTCAGTAGGATTTGCACTTGATCGTTCCCACGCTCTGCGTGGGAATGCATCTCGGGACGCTCTGCGTCCCTGCGGTGCTGGACGCGGAGCGTCCGGGCGGCATTCCCACGCGGAGCGTGGGAACGATCAGTTCACCAACAAAAAGCCCCGCATCTGCGGGGCTTTTTGTTTAAGCGGCGCTCTTGGCCTTGATCTTCTTCAGCTCTTCATCCCGCAATTCGCGGCGCAGGATCTTGCCGACGTTGGTGGTCGGCAGCGCATCGCGGAACTCCACCGAACGCGGCACTTTGTAGCCGGTGACGTTGGCGCGCATGTGGTCCATGACCTGCTCTTTGGTCAGGGTCACGCCCGGTTTGGCAACGATGAAAATCTTGATCGCCTCACCCGACTTCTCGTCCGGCACGCCAATCGCCGCGCACTGCAACACGCCCGGCAACGTCGCCAGCACGTCTTCCAGCTCGTTCGGATAAACGTTGAAGCCAGACACCAGAATCATGTCTTTCTTGCGATCGACAATGCGCATGTAGCCGTCCGGCTGGATCAGCGCGATGTCACCGGTTTTCAGCCAGCCGTCGCTGTCGAGCATTTCATCGGTGGCTTCCTGACGCTGCCAGTAACCCTTCATCACTTGCGGTCCTTTGACGCACAGCTCGCCGATTTCGCCCAGCGGCTGCTCGACACCGGCATCGTCGATGACTTTGCACAGGGTCGATGGCACCGGAATACCAATGGTGCCGATCTGGATGTGTTGGATCGGGTTGACCGTGGCCACCGGGCTGGTTTCGGTCATGCCGTAACCTTCGCAGATGGCGCAACCGGTCACGGCTTTCCAGCGCTCCGCCGCTGCCAGTTGCAGGGCCATGCCGCCCGACAGGGTAACTTTCAGCGCGGAGAAATCCAGCTTGCGGAAACCTTCGTTATTGCACAGCGCCACGAACAGCGTGTTCAGGCCGACGAAACCGCTGAACTTCCACTTCGACAGCTCCTTGACCATCGCCGGCAGGTCGCGCGGGTTGCTGATCAGGATGTTGTGGTTGCCGATCAGCATCATCGCCATGCAGTGAAAGGTGAACGCATAGATGTGATACAGCGGCAGCGGCGTGATCAGGATCTCGCAGCCTTCGTTGAGGTTGGAGCCCATCAGCGCCTTGCATTGCAGCATGTTGGCGACCAGGTTGCGGTGGGTAAGCATCGCGCCCTTGGCCACGCCGGTGGTGCCGCCGGTGTATTGCAGCACGGCGACATCGCCGCTGTCCGGGTTGGCTTCGGCCACAGGCTGGCCGTGGCCCTTGCTCAGGACGTCGTTGAACTTGATGGCCTTGGGCAGGTGATAGGCCGGAACCATTTTCTTCACGTACTTGATGACGCTGTTGATCAGCAGGCGCTTGATCGGCGGCAGCAGGTCGGCGACTTCGGTGACGATAACGTGCTTGACGCCGGTCTTCGGCACCACGGCTTCGGCCAGGTGCGCCATGTTGGCCAGGCACACCAGGGCTTTGGCGCCGGAGTCGTTGAATTGGTGTTCCATTTCCCGCGCGGTGTACAGCGGGTTGGTGTTGACCACGATCAGCCCGGCGCGAATGGCACCGAAGACCGCGACCGGGTACTGCAGGACGTTGGGCAGTTGCACGGCGATTCGATCACCGGGCTGCAAGTCGGTATGCTGTTGCAGATACGCGGCAAAGGCCCCGGACAGCTCGTACAGCTCACCGTAGGTGATTGTCTTGCCGAGGTTGCTGAAAGCCGGTTTGTTGGCGAAGCGTTGGCAGGATTGCTTCAACACTGCCTGAATGTTCGGATACTCGTCTGGATTGATCTCGGCTGCGATTCCAGCCGGGTACTTATCCTTCCAAAAGTCTTCGATCATGGAAGCCCACTCCTCAGCAACGCGAATTCTTCACCGCATTTGATGCGATTATTATTGGTGTGTGTTTTGTATTGGTGAATCCGGCGTTTTACAGGCCGAGAAGTCACAAAGCGCGCCGAGAGTAGCAGCTTTGCCAAGGGTCGACCAGAGCCAAACGTGGGCCCTACAGTCATATTGATGACTTAAGACTTGCCAGCGGTCATTTTAGAGCAAAAATCCTATAACTCCCCAAAACCCCCGAATTCAGCGGGCACAAAGATTCGCGAGCAGGCTCGCCCCCACAGAAAGCATCGATACCTGTGGGAGCGAGCCTGCTCGCGAATGTCACAAGCGCAGCGGTTCAGGCCTAGGCGATATCCCGCAATTCGCGCCGCAGAATTTTCCCTACCGGCGTCATTGGCAACGACTCACGCAACACGATGTGCTTCGGCACCTTGTAGGCGGTGAAATTCTCTTTGCAGTACGCCTTCAGCTCTTCCAGGCTGACGCCGGTTTCCCGCGCCACGACAAACAGCTTTACCGCCTCCCCCGAACGCTCGTCCGGCACACCGATCACCGCGCAGTTGGCGACTTTCGGGTGGGCCATGACCACGTCTTCGATTTCGTTGGGGTACACGTTGAAGCCCGAGACGATGATCATGTCCTTCTTGCGATCGACGATGCGCACGAAACCGTCCGGGTCGATCACGGCGATATCGCCGGACTTGAACCAGCCCTCGGCATCCAGCACTTCGGCGGTGGCTTCGGGCTTGTTCCAGTAGCCCTTCATGATCTGTGGGCCTTTGATGCACAGCTCGCCGCGCTCGCCCAGCGGCTGCTCGACGCCGTCATCGTTGATGATTTTCACCAGCGTGCCTGGTACCGGCAGGCCGACGGTGCCCAGGCGCGACTGGTCGCCGTAAGGATTGGTGCACGCCACTGGCGAGGTTTCGGTCAGGCCGTAGCCTTCGGTGATGCGGCAACCGGTCATCTGTTCCCAGCGCTCGGCGGTGGCCTTGACCAGCGCAGTGCCGCCGGAGTTGGTCAGCTTCAGACTGGAGAAGTCCAGAGTCTTGAAATCGGGATGGTCCATCAACGCGACGAACAAAGTGTTCAAACCCAGCAGTGCCGAGAAGCGCCAGTTTTTCAGTTCCTTGATGAAGCCGGCGATGTCACGCGGATTGGAGATCAACACGTTGTGGTTGCCCGAGACCATCATGCACATGCAATTCGCGGTGAAGGCATAGATGTGGTACAGCGGCAGCGGCGCGATCATCACCTCCTGGCCTTCGCGCAACAGCGGCTGACCGTCCGGGCCGAGTTGAGCCAGGCAGGCGCGCACCTGCTGCATGTTCGCGACAAGATTGCCGTGAGTGAGCATCGCGCCCTTCGCCAGGCCAGTGGTGCCGCCGGTGTATTGCAGCACGGCGATGTCATCGAGGCCGACGTTCAGCGGCTTGATACCCAGGCCGCGGCCCATGCGCAGCGCGCTTTTGAACGAGGTCGCTTGAGGCAACGAATACTCGGGGACCAGTTTCTTCACTTTGCTGACCACGGTGTTGACCAGCCAGCCCTTGGCAGCGGGCATCAGGTCGCCCATCTTCGCTTCGATCAGGTATTGAATGTCGGTGTCGGGCAGCACTTCCTGGACTTTCTGCCCGAACAGGTTCAGGTAGACCAGCGCCCGCGCGCCGGAATCCTTGAACTGGTGGCGCATCTCCCGCGGCGTGTACAGCGGGTTGGTGTTGACCACGATCAGCCCGGCGCGCAGGGCGCCGAACACGGCAATCGGATAATGCAGAACGTTGGGCATCTGTACCGCAATGCGATCGCCCGGCACCAGATCGGTATGGGCCTGCAGATAACCGGCGAACGCCGCGCTCTGGCGCTCAAGTTCGGCGTAGGTCAGGGTTATGCCCATGCTGCTGAACGCCGGGCGGTCAGCGAATTTCTTGCAGGAACGCTCAAACACTTCAATGACCGACTTGAACTCGCCCATGTCGATGTCCAGCGGTACGCCGGCCGGGCGTTTGTCATTCCAGAAATCAGGTTGCATTGTTCTTGTCCTCTTTACCTGAGCCGATCCGGGAGCCGCTTTCTGTCGTTTCTGCTTCGTCCATTGAAGGCGAAAAGCACAAAGCGGAGCTTCACGGACACTAGCAGCTATGGCCATTGAGGCAAATATGAGGCAAGCCCTCATTGATCCCGTGAATCTTCCTGCCGTGGCGTGAGCTGATCAGACGCGCTATACACTGTGGCGATGCTGAGCAAAGGAATCGCCATGACCCACGACACCTTCTGGCTGGACGCGAGTGACCGCAGCCGCCTGTACGTCAACCGCTGGCTGCCGGCCACGCCATTGAAAGCGGTGATTCTGCTGGCCCACGGTATGGCCGAACACAGCGCTCGATACGCCCGCCTCGCCGACACGTTTTGCGACAAAGACTATGGCGTGTACGCCCCGGATCTGCGCGGCCATGGCCACACCGCCGACAACGGCACCCTCGGCCATTTCGCCGATGACGATGGCTGGTGCAAGGTGGTTGGCGATCTGGCCAGCCTCAACCAGCACATCGGCCAGCAACATCCCGGCGTGCCGATCATCCTGCTCGGCCACAGCATGGGCAGCTACATCGCCCAGGCCTATCTGCTGCACCACAGCGCCAGTCTGCACGGGGCGATTCTCAGCGGTTCGAATTTCCAGCCAGTGGCGCTGTATCGCGCCGCCCGGCAGATTGCCCGCCTGGAAAAACTGCGGCAGGGCGGCAAGGGCCGCAGTGCATTGATCGAGTGGCTGTCGTTCGGCTCGTTCAACAATAAATTCAAACCCGTGCGCACCCGTTTTGACTGGCTGAGCCGCGATCCGGTCGAGGTCGACAAGTACGCCGCCGACCCGTTGTGCGGCTTTCGCTGCACCAATCAGCTGTGGATCGACCTGCTCGGCGGCTTGCAGCAAATCAGCAAAGCGTCCAATCTCGCGCAGATCGATCCGGGCCTGCCGCTGCTGGTAATCGGCGGCGAATGTGATCCGGTGAGCGAGGGCAAGCGTCTGACTGATCTGGCCAATGCCTTGCGCAGGGCCGGCAGCCAGCACCTGCAACTGAAGATCTACCCACAGGCCCGGCACGAATTGTTCAATGAAAGCAATCGCGACGAAGTGACCGCCGATGTGCTCGCCTGGATCGACCAGGCCCTGAGCCACCGGCGCCCACAGCGCAGCGAATAATTTTTTGTGGATTCACTGAAATCCGTCACAGGAAACGAAACCGATGACTCAGGTTACCAACATCCCTTACGAAGCCCTTGAAGTCGGCCAGACCGCCAGCTACAGCAAGACTGTCGAAGAGCGCGACATTCAGCTGTTCGCCGCGATGTCGGGCGACCACAACCCGGTGCACCTGGACGCCGAATTCGCCGCCGCCAGCATGTTCAAGGAGCGCATTGCTCACGGTATGTTCAGCGGTGCGCTGATCAGCGCCGCCGTTGCCTGCGAGCTGCCTGGGCCGGGCACCATTTATATCGGTCAGCAGATGAGCTTTCAGAAGCCAGTGAAGATCGGCGACACGCTGACCGTGCGCCTGGAGATTCTGGAGAAACTGCCGAAATTCCGCGTGCGCATTGCCACGCGCGTATTCAATCAGCGTGATGAGTTGGTAGTGGATGGCGAGGCGGAAATTCTCGCGCCGCGCAAACAGCAGACGGTGACGTTGCCGACATTGCCGGCGATCAGTATCGGTTGATCGAAAAGATCGCAGCCTTCGGCAGCTCCTACTTTGCAATGCATCCCTGTAGCTGCCGCAGGCTGCGATCTTTTGCTTTCCAGACGAGCATAAAAAAACGCCAGACATGCTGGCGTTTTTTTTCAGCCGGCTAACTCTTACGAGTTCGCACGAGCCTGGTTACGCAGGGCTTTCACCTGGTCGTGGTTGCGTTGTACGCCGTGGTACTGACGCTCAACCAGATCCTTGATGCCCACCAGATTGTGCTTGTTGATCTTCTCGATCGCTTCACGATAAGCCTTCAGCGCATGGTCTTCACCGCGCTCGGCTTCGTTCAGCACAGCCTCTTCGTCTTTACCGGTGAACATGGATTTCACGTCTACCCAACGACGGTGCAGATCACCGGCAACGCTGGTCGAAGTTTCCGGATCACCGCCCAGCGAACGCACTTGGGCCTGCAGCTCGGCTGCTGCGGTAGCGCAATCGGCGGAACGCTGCACGAACAGGGTTTTCAGTTCTGGGTGCTTGATGTCTTCGGCGCAAGTCTTGAACCCTTCCTGACCGTCCTTGCAGGTTTCAATCAGGTCGTTGAGTACAGAGATGGCTTCTTTATTCATGTCGGTCATTTTTCAATTCCTTGCGATGGGTTGAAGATGCAAGGAATATTGCAGCGTGCGTGCCAGCTTCGCTTCAAGCAATAAGTCCTTTAATTTCAATATGTTATAAAAGATTGAACCATCTGTATGCTGGTTTTTTGCATGATCTGTCATTTGGCCTGCATGCAGAATGCCTGTATTTTCCAGGCTGTTATGTGAATGAATGAAGCGTGCTGATGAATCCGGAAAAACTCGAACTGCTGATCACCCGGGAGATGCCTTTCGGCAAGTACAAAGGGCGGATCATTGCCGACCTGCCTGGCCCCTATCTGAACTGGTTCGCCCGTGAAGGCTTTCCCCACGGCGAACTCGGTGGCCTGCTGGCGCTGATGCAGGAGATCGACCACAACGGCCTGTCCGACCTGCTCGAGCCGTTACGCGCCAAACACGGCAAACCCGCCCCGCGCCACTGACGCGCCCTCCTTTCTTGAGCCTTGCCGACCATGCCTGACAACACCCGCCGCGCCCGTGACGAAGCCTTCTGGCAGACATTCGCCGACCGATACGATGTTCAGCCCGGCCCGGTCAATCTGGAGAACGGTTACTTCGGACGCATGTCGCGCACGGTGATCGAGGAGTACCAGCGCAACATTGAGCTGATCAATACCAGCAACTCGGTTTATGCGCGCCAGCGCTTCGAACAGCACGACAACCTTGAGATCCGCGCGCAACTGGCCGAGCTGATTGGAGTGCGCGCGCAAAGCGTAGCCCTGACGCGCAACGCCACCGACGGCCTGCAATCGCTGATCCGCAATTACAATCGCCTGCAACCGGGCGATCAGGTGCTGATCTGCGACCTCGAGTACGACACGGTCAAAGGCGCCATGCGCTGGCTGGCGAAACACCGTGGCGTTGAGGTCATCGAGATTACCCACCACCATCCGGCCAGTTTCGACAGCCTGCTGGAAACCTACCGCGAGGCTTTTGTCAGCCATCCGAAACTCAAACTGATGGCCCTGACCCACGTCACTCACCGCACTGGCCTGGTCATGCCAGTGCAGGCGATCGCCGCATTGGCCAAAGAGCATGGCATCGACATCATCCTCGATGGCGCTCACGCCCTCGGCCAGATCGAATTCGATCTGCAAGCCTTGGGCATCGCGTTCGCCGGTTACAACCTGCATAAGTGGATAGGCGCGCCTCTGACGCTTGGCTTCATTTACATCGCCCCGCAGCGCCTGGCCGACATCGATCCGGACATGGGCGAGATGCATTATCCGGTCACCGACATTCGCGCGCGCACCTCGTACAGCACGCCGAACATCCCGGCGCTGATGACCTTGCCGCTGGTGTTCGAAGAACACGACGCCCTCGGCGGTGCGGCCGCCAAAAGCGCACGCCTGAATTACCTGCGCAACCTGTGGGTCAGCGCCGTGCGGTACCTGCCGGGCATCGAGGTGCTGACGCCTGACGACCCGCAACTGTATTGCGCGATCACCGCGCTGCGTTTCACCCGGCATGCCGATCAACAGGTCATGGCCGAACGCTTGCTCAGCGAATTCAACCTGTTCACCGTGGTGCGCACCGGCGCCGCGTGCGGACCGTGCATTCGCATCACCCCCGGGCTGACCACCACGGCTGGCGAGATGGAACAGTTGGTGCGGGCGCTGGACCAACTGCGCTAGAACGGCGCACCGGAGTTTTTCGTAGCCTTCGAGACCCAGCTGCGACGACACGGCGAAGGTATCGATGCCGAGGGTCTGGCAGGCGAAGGCACCGTCTTCGAGTTCTCCGCCGGCAATTGGCTGCAACATCAGTCGCAAAGCGTCTTTGGCGGGAGCTACACAGCCGCAGCGGCCGGGCAAGTGCAAAGTACCGGCCCAGGCCTCATGGTGAGACTGCGCACCTGCTTCGTCGCCGGGAATGAATACGTTCAGGTTCAGGCAAGAACTGCCGGGCGCCGGTTGATCCGGATAGACACTGGTGAAACGGACGATGCCGTGGCTGTCGGTCGATTGACTGCCGCCCAGGCTGATGTCGCCATCGACACGCTGTTGGATGCGCACCAGCGCGCCGATGACCGGCTCGCTGGTCATCGCATCGACCAGCGACAGACGCAGGATCAGCGGCAGACCTTCGACACCCTGACTGATATTGCGCACCTCGGGCTGGGCTGCAGGCCGATCGGCGCGACCAGGGAATGGCGGCTTCGGTTGATAAGGAAATTGTGGCGTAGGGGTCAGAGACTGAAGGTCGTCCATGAAGCGTTCTCTCTTCCATAAGATGAACGCAGGTTAACCCCGTGATAAAGCCAGCGTGCGGTAACTATGTATCGCGGCGTGTACAGGCACTTTTTTCAGCGCAAAAAAGGTGCGCCGACCAAGCGCACCATAAAGCCGTAAAGCACACAACGAAGTGTCAGGTAACAATCAGTCCAGCAGCGCCAGGGCCTCGGCGGTGCATTCCTGAATGCGCGCCCAGTCGCCGTTCTTGATCCACTCCGGATCAAGCATCCAGCTACCGCCCACGCACATGACGTTTTTCAGCGCCATGTAGCTCTTGATATTGGCCGGGCCGACGCCACCAGTCGGGCAGAATTTCACTTCACCGAACGGGCCTCCAAGGGCCTTGATTGCCGCCACGCCACCGCTGACTTCCGCCGGGAACAGCTTGAAGCGGCGATAGCCCAGGCCGTAGCCCTCCATGATCCCCGAGGCGTTGCTGATGCCCGGCAACAGCGGAATCGGGCTGTCGACGCTGGCTTCGAGCAGGTCGCGGGTGATACCCGGGGTGACGATGAATTGCGAGCCTGCCGCTTCCGCCGCTGCGAGCATGTTGCGATCGAGTACGGTGCCGGCACCGGTCATCAGTTCCGGGCGCTGTTCGCGCAGGATCTGAATGGCCTTGAGGCCGAACTGCGAACGCAGGGTCACTTCCAGCGCGGTCAGGCCACCGGCGGCGAGCGCGTCGGCCAGCGGCAGCACATCCTGTTCACGGGCGATGGTGATCACCGGCAGGATCCGCGCCTTGGCGCAGAGGCTGTCGATCAGGGCAACTTTGTCCGCCATGGAAACGGTCGGGGATGGGGTTGTCATAGCGGCTGTTCCTTGGCTCATGGGCACCAGTAAATCTCTAACGTAGGTTGCAGAAACGCGCGCACCGGCATGGCCGCGACGTCATCGGATGCCAGCGCGGCATTCAGGGTGGTCAGTTTCGATTGACCGGAAATCGACAGGATCTTGTGCCGGGCCGAGGCCAGCAGCGCGCGGCTCATGGTCAGGCGCTGCCGCGGCACGCTGGGCGCCAGCATCGGCCAGCAACGGCGCGTGCCATCGGCTTGCAGGGCTTCGGTGAGGTTCGGGCTGTCGGGGAACAGCGACGCGGTGTGGCCGTCATCGCCCATGCCCAGCACCAGTACGTCGATCGGCGGCAACTCGGCGAGCAAACGGTCAGCCTGCTCGGCGGCCTGCTCAACGTTGGCTGCCGCGCTGTAGAGACTGAGAAATTGCGCCTTGGCTGCCGGGCCCTTAAGCAGGTATTGCTTGAGCAGGCCGGCATTGCTGTCGGCGTGCTCGACCGGCACCCAGCGCTCGTCGGCAAGGGTCACGACGACTTTCGACCAGTCCAGCTCCTGCTTGGCCAGGTGCTGGAAAAACGCTACCGGGCTGCGCCCGCCGGACACCACCAGTACCGCGTTGCCGCGCGCCGCAATGGCGTCGCTCAGTTGCTTGGCAACGTTCAGCGCCAGGCCTTCGGCGAGCAGCACCGGGCTGTTGAATTCGCGGGCAGTCACGCCCGCCGGCAGTTGCACATCAGATATCGCCATACCACGACCTCCCGTCCCGCGTGATCAAAGCAATGGAGCTCATCGGCCCCCACGACCCGGCCGCATACGGCTTGGGCGCGTCACCGGATTTCTTCCACCCGGCGATCAGCTGGTCACACCACTTCCACGCGGCTTCGATTTCATCTTTACGGACAAACAGGTTCTGATTGCCGTTCATCACTTCCAGCAACAACCGCTCGTAGGCATCGGGAATCCGCGCGCTACGCCAGGTGTCGGAGAAATTCAGTTGCAGCGGCCCGCTGCGCAGTTGCATGCCTTTATCCAGGCCCTGCTCTTTGGTCATCACGCGCAAGGAAATGCCTTCGTCCGGCTGCAGCCGGATGATCAGTTTGTTGCTTATCTGCAGGCGCTGCTCCGGAGCGAAGATGTAGTGCGACGGTTCCTTGAAGTGGATGACGATCTGCGACAGCTTCTGCGGCATGCGCTTGCCGGTACGCAGGTAGAACGGCACGCCGGCCCAGCGCCAGTTGCGGATGTCGGCACGCAAAGCAACGAAGGTTTCGGTGTCGCTCTGGGTATTGGAATTCGGTTCTTCGAGGTAACCGGGGACGGATTTACCTTCGCTGTGGCCGGCGATGTACTGGCCGCGCACGACTTGCGTGGTCAGGCCTTCCGGGCTGATCGGCGCGAGTGCCTTGAGCACTTTTACCTTTTCGTCACGGATGCTGTCGGCGGACAGGTCGGCCGGCGGATCCATGGCAATCAGGCAGAGCAGCTGCAGCAGGTGATTCTGGATCATGTCGCGCAGTTGGCCGGCCTTGTCGAAATAGCCCCAGCGGCCTTCGATGCCGACCTTCTCGGCGACGGTGATTTCCACGTGGGAAATGTAGTTCTGGTTCCACTGGGTTTCGAACAGGCTGTTGGCGAAACGCAGGGCGATCAGGTTCTGAACGGTCTCTTTGCCCAGATAGTGGTCGATGCGGTAGGTGCGGTCTTCCGGGAAGAACTGCGCGACGGCGTCGTTGACCTTGCGCGACGACTCCAGGTCAGAGCCGATCGGTTTTTCCAGCACCACGCGGGTGTTCTCGGCCAGACCGACTTTCTCAAGGTTTTCGCAGATTGCGCCGTACACCGCTGCCGGCGTGGCGAAGTAGGCAATCATGCGCTGGCTGCTGCCGGCCATTTCTGCCAGCGCTACATAATCTTCAGCCTTGAGGAAGTCGACGTGCAGGTAAGTCAGGCGCGCGAGAAAACGCTCGGCCACGGTTTCGTTCAGCTCTTTGCCGACGTAGCGGCGCAGTTCGGCGGCGATGAACGCCATGTGTTGCTGCTCGCTGCCGGCTTCACGGGCCAGCGCGATAATGCGCGTGTCCTCGTGCAACAGGTCAGCGCCATCGAGGTGATAAAGGGCAGGAAACAGCTTGCGCAGGGCGAGATCGCCAAGGGCGCCGAACAAGGCAAAGGTGCACGGTTCAACCGTAATCGAAGGCATGATGTTTGTTCTTTTATCAAGTTAAGCTACAAATACCTTTTTTCAAGGCATCACTCAAGGGAAAATGTAGTAATAACTACAACATTTTCGCAAAATACAGATTCCGAGTGGTGGACCCTCGGACGCATCAGTAGGATAGGCCACCGTTACGGGCCATATCAAAGGCCCAATTTGCATAGCCCGGCGCACCTTTGCGTCGGTGAATCAGGAATTCCATATGGACCGCGTGCGAAATTTACTGGAACAGATCCAGAGTCGCCTTGAAGAGCTGAACAAGGCCGAACGTAAGGTCGCCGAGGTGATCCTGCTCAACCCGCAGCAGGCCACCCGCTTCAGCATCGCCGCCCTCGCCCAGGCCGCTTCGGTGAGCGAGCCGACGGTCAACCGTTTCTGCCGTTCGTTCGGTGTCAGCGGTTACCCCGAGCTCAAGCTGCAATTGGCGCAGAGCCTGGCCAGTGGCGCGGCGTATGTCAGCCGTGCGGTTGAAGCCGATGACAATCCCGAGGCCTACACGCAGAAGATTTTCGGCAGCGCCATCGCCTCGCTGGACAGCGCGTGTCAGGCACTCGACCCGAACCTGATCAGCCGCGCCGTCGACCTGCTGATCCAGGCACGGCAGATCCATTTCTTCGGCCTCGGCGCTTCAGCCCCGGTGGCGCTCGATGCGCAGCACAAGTTCTTCCGCTTCAACCTTGCGGTCACCGCGCATGCCGATGTGCTGATGCAGCGGATGATTGCTTCGGTGGCGCACACCGGTGAGCTGTTCGTGATCATTTCCTACACCGGCCGCACCCGCGAGCTGGTGGAAGTGGCACGGATCGCTCGGGAGAACGGTGCTTCAGTGCTGGGCCTGACGGCGGAGAATTCGCCGCTGGCCAAGGCGAGTACCTTGAGCCTGAATATTCCGTTGCCGGAAGACACCGACATTTATATGCCGATGACCTCGCGGATCATTCAGTTGACGGTGCTGGATGTGTTGGCGACGGGAATGACCCTGCGCCGTGGCGTGGATTTCCAGCCGCATCTGCGCAAGATCAAAGAGAGCCTGAATGCCAGCCGGTATCCGGTTGGGGATGAGTTCAACTGATCTCTGTCGGCTGATCGTTCCCACGCTCTGCGTGGGAATGCCTCAAGGGACGCTCCGCGTTCCGGCTCCGAAAGGGACGCAGAGCGTCCCGGGCTGCATTCCCACGCAGAGCGTGGGAACGATCAAGCCGCCGCCCACGCCTGCAAACTCAAATGCGCCTTCTCCCCCGGCGCCAGGTGCAGACTGTCGGTGCCACCCGCCGCCGCTTCCACGCAGACAAATTCGGAAATCTCGTCCCAGCTCACCCCCAGCAACGGCCGCGCGCCGGGATGCCAGACGACGGTGTCGCCGCTGTCACCAGTATCGATGCACAACTCGCGTTGCCAAGCGTGATCCTTGAGCTGCAATTCGCCGTCATGCTGGAACACTCGCTGACAACCACCATCGACGCGCAACTCGCCTTCCTGCTGGCAAACCTGACGATTCAACTGATCATAACCCTGCGCACCTTCGAGGCCAGACAGCGCTATCTCGCCGACATCGCCAATACGCCAGTAAGCGTGCAAAGCCTGGCTCAACTGGCACGGCATGTCGTCTTGATGCTCGGTACTCAGGCGTAATTCCATGCGTTCGCCCAAATGCGCGTGCAGGTCGACCTGCCAATCGCACAGCTGCAATTGCCAGTGCAGGCGCACGCCGTCTTCGGCGCTGCTGCTGTCGAGCAACTTCCAGTCGAGCAATCGCGCCCAACCGTGCGACGGCCACGCATTTTCGCTTGGATGACGGCCATACCAAGGCCAGCACACCGGCACCCCACCACGAATCGCGCCGACATGCGGCCACTTCGCCGCGCACCACAACCACGGTTTTTGCCCACGCGGCTGAAAGTGCAGCAATTGCGCCCCCTGCCGACTGAACACCGCCTGACACAACGGATGATCGATCACCAACACGTCGCGCATCTGACAGCGCTCCCAGGCGAACACCGGTCGCTCGCGCAGGGATTTGAAGAAGCGTTGCAGCGGATGCTCATGCATTGGCCACGATTCCGAATTCAACTTTCATGGGCTGCGCAGACCCTCCAAAAAAAGCGGACAGCCTGGGCTGTCCGCAAATATGCGCACATAGAGAGGAGCTTATCGCAGACGCGTCAGAACGTTGACTGAATTTTCAGGCCAGCGACCAAAGCGTTATCGACTTCATCCACACCGCCCGGATGGGTGATGTATTGCAGGTTGGGACGCACGGTCAGCCAGTTGGTGACGTGGAAGCCGTAGTTGAGCTCGTAGTTGTATTCGGTTTCACGAATCGGCGAGAACGCGGCGTTGTCGTAATCGGACACACCGTTGGCAGCGTTCAGCAGTTCAGCGTTGCGCTTGACGTCCTTGTTGACGTGGATACGCGCTGCGCCGATCCCGATGTCATCCTTCGGACGCGCATCGAACGGGCCTTTGTAGACAAACATCACCGACTGGTAGTTGTCGATGAAGTTGGTGTCCTTGTCGTGGAAGGTCGCGTTGGCGGCGATGTTCAGACCGCGAGTCGCATCACCGTTGTGGCTGGTGAGTTGCTGCTGCGCGACGAACCAGTAACCGCTTTTGCTGTTGTGCGATTTGTAGGCGTCACCGGTGGTCGCCGCGTCGAAACCGTTGACGTCTTCGCGAACGTCGTCGGCATCGGCCGTGCTCTTGTAGTAACCGACGCGGTATTCGCCCGGCAGGCTGTTGACCTTCGGCGACCAGACCAATTCAACCGGCAGAACGGTACCCTTGGTGCCACTGCCGCTGAGCTTGAAGCCGTTGCCGTGTTCCAGCTGCGACGGGTTCTGGTTGTACGCACCGATCTGCGCGTAGAGCTCGTCGTTGATGTTGTACTTCACGCGGATCGCGGCCTGGCTGACTGGCCAGTTGTACCAGATGTTGGTTGCCCAGTTACCCACTTGCGAACCGCAGAACGCGAGGTTCTGGAAATCGCACGGGAAGGTGTTGAAGTCTTCGCCTTCGCCGAAATAACCGGCCTTGACGTCGAGCTTGTTGTCGAAGAACTGGTGCTGGATCCACAACTGGGTCAAACGCACCATATGGCCACGGCCGTAGACTTCCTGCGAGGAGCTGAGGGTGCCGGCACGTGGATCACCAACGCGGTCGTTGGAGATGTTGTAGCCGTTACGGTTGGTCAGCTGGATCTTCGCTTGCGTGTTGTCCCAGCCCCACAGTTTCTGCAGATCGAGGGCCACGCCGAGGCCAAACTGGTCGCTGTAGCGGCCGGTCTTGTCGTCGTCATAACCACCGTGCAGGTTGGCGCCCATCTCGCCAACGTAGTCGGCCTTGATGTCGATACCCTGCTCGATCAGCTTGGTGCGCTCGCCGCCCCAGTCGCCGGTCATCCATTTGGAGTCGGAGCTGAACGCATCCGCCGCCATCGCATTACCGGCCAGCACCAGTGCAGCTGCCGCAGAAACCTGGCAGATCAACCGGGCATTGACGTGTTTCTTTTTCATCCCTACATCCTCGTCTTTATTGTTATTAACTGTTTTTATCTAACGCGGTTTACATAAAGTGCGACGAATGACAGGCCATTCACCGCGTTTGCCCTTGTGGGAGCGGGCTTGCTCGCGAATGCGGAGTGTCAGTCAATACATGTGTTGCCTGACACTCCGCATTCGCGAGCAAGCCCGCTCCCACATTTTGTACTTCAGCGGCCTTTGAACTGCGCCACATTTGCCGACCGGGTTTCGCTCTGCACCTGGCCCGCAACGCCCAGACGCTCACCGGTGTTGGCATCAAACAACAACACTTTCGACGGATCGAACTGCAGCGTCAGGCTTTCGCCCACCTGCGGTGCCACGTCCGGCGCCAGTCGGCAGCAGACCTTGGTGTCATTCAGGTTGACGAAGACCAGCGTGTCCGGACCGGTCGGCTCAGTGACCTGCACTTCAGCGCGGATGCTCGGCAGACCATTGCCCTCGCCGTTCGCCAGACAGATCTGCTCCGGGCGCAGGCCGAGGATCACTTCGCGATCTTCAAGCCCGGCGTCCTGCATGCTCATCGGCAATTCGCAACGCGCCTGGCCGCTGTCGAGCAGCGCCAGCAGACGACCGTCCTTGCGCTGCAAACGCAGGGGGATGAAGTTCATCGGCGGCGAACCGATGAAGCTCGCCACGAACAGGTTCGCCGGATCGTTATAGATGTCTTTCGGCGTACCGAACTGCTGAATGATGCCGTCCTTCATCACCGCGACTTTATCGCCCAGGGTCATCGCTTCGATCTGGTCGTGGGTCACGTAGACCGTGGTGGTTTTCAGGCGCTGGTGCATCAGTTTCATTTCGGTGCGCATCTCGACGCGCAGCTTGGCGTCGAGGTTGGACAGCGGTTCGTCGAACAGGTAGATCTTCGGCCGCCGCGCCAGAGCACGGCCCATCGCCACGCGCTGTTGCTGACCACCGGAGAGCTGGCCCGGCTTGCGATTGAGCAGGTGTTCGATCTGCAACAGCTTGGCCACGCGGGCGACTTCTTCGTCGATCGCTGCCTGCGGCATCTTGCGGATCTTCAGGCCGAACTCGATGTTCTCGCGCACGCTCATGGTCGGATACAGCGCGTAGGACTGGAACACCATGGCGATGTCGCGATCCTTGGGGCTCATGCCGCTGACGTCCTGGTCACCGATCATGATCGCGCCGCCGGTGATGGTTTCCAGCCCGGCGATGCAGTTCATCAAGGTCGATTTGCCGCAGCCCGACGGGCCGACGAGGATCAGGAATTCACCGTCCTTGATCGACAGTTCGATGTTCTTCAGGGTGTCCGGCAGGCCGGCCCCGTAGGTCTTGTTTACGTTGCGAAGTTCAAGCGTAGCCATGATTACCCCTTGACCGCGCCGGCCGTCAGCCCGCGCACGAAATACTTGCCTGCGACCACATAGACCAGCAGGGTCGGCAGGCCGGCGATCATCGCCGCTGCCATATCCACGTTGTATTCCTTGGCGCCGGTGCTGGTGTTGACCAGGTTATTGAGCGCCACGGTGATCGGTTGCGAATCACCGCTGGAGAACACCACCCCGAAGAGAAAGTCATTCCAGATCTGGGTGAACTGCCAGATCAGGCAGACCATGATGATCGGCGTCGACATCGGCAGAATGATGCGGCGGAAAATCGTGAAGAACCCCGCGCCATCCAGACGCGCAGCCTTGACCAGCGCATCGGGAATGCTCACGTAGTAGTTGCGGAAGAACAGCGTGGTGAACGCCAGACCGTAGACCACGTGCACGAACACCAGGCCGGTGGTGGTGCTCGCCAGGCCCATCTTGCCGAGGGTGAACGAGGCCGGCAGCAGCACGGTCTGGAACGGCAGGAAGCAGCCGAACAGCAGCAGACCGAAGAACAACTGCGAACCACGGAAGCGCCACATCGACAGCACGTAACCGTTCAACGCACCGATGGCGGTGGAAATGATTACCGCCGGAACGGTGATCTTGATCGAGTTCCAGAAGTAGCCGTCAACCGTGGCCCAGGCCTTGACCCAGCCGATGCCGCTGACCACGGTCGGCCAGCTCAACAGGTTGCCGGTGCTGATGTCTTCCGGGGTCTTGAAGCTGGTCAGCAACATGACCACCAGCGGCACCAGATAGAGGAACACCGCGAGGATCAGCACCGCGTAGATCGCGATGCGGCTCAAGCTGATGGCGGGTTTGGCAGCGAGACTAGTCATTACGCTTGGTCCTCAGCTCGGAGTACAGGTAAGGCACGATGATCGCGAGGATCGCACCGAGCATCAGAATCGCACTGGCCGAGCCCATGCCCATCTGGCCGCGACTGAAGGTGAAGGAATACATGAACATCGCTGGCAGGTCGGAGGAATAACCCGGGCCGCCGGCGGTCATTGCCGCAACGAGGTCGAAGCTCTTGATCGCGATGTGCGCCAGGATCATCACCGCACTGAAGAACACCGGACGCAGGCTTGGCAGCACGACTTTCCAGTAGATGCGCGGCATGCTCGCGCCGTCGATCTGCGCCGCGCGGATGATCGATTGATCGACGCCACGCAGGCCGGCGAGGAACATCGCCATGATGAAGCCCGAGGCTTGCCACACAGCGGCGATCACCAGGCAGTAGACCACGCGATCGGGGTCGATCAGCCAGTCCAGACGGAAGCCTTCCCAGCCCCAGTCACGCAACAATTTGTCCAGGCCCATGCCCGGGTTGAGCAGCCATTTCCACGCGGTACCGGTGACGATCATCGAGAGCGCCATCGGGTACAGATAAATGGTGCGGATGAAGCCTTCGCGACGGATGCGCTGGTCGAGGAAGACCGCCAGCAACACGCCGATCACCAGGGTGATGCCGATGAACATGCCGCCGAACACGGCGAGGTTCTTGCTCGCCACCCACCAGCGATCGTTGTCGAACAACCGCGCGTATTGCGCCAGGCCGGCCCACTTGTAGTTGGGCAGGAAGGTCGAGGTGGTGAACGACAGAATGAACGTCCACAGGATGTAGCCATAGAAGCCCACCAGCACGATGAACATGCTCGGCGCCAGCACCAGTTTTGGCAGCCAGCGTTGCAATGCATCGAACGGCGAGGCCTTGCTGAACACAGCAACAGAACTCATGAGCAAATCCAGAAAAGAAAGAGAAGAACAGCTGCAAGCTGCAAGCTACAAGACCAGCAGCGCGCAAGCCTTTAACTTGCAGCTTGAAGCTTGAAGCTTGCAGCTCGCCGTCAAGGCGCCTATTTGGCCGACTGAACCGCCGCGCCGAGTTTCTTCGCCGCATCGGCCGGGTCGGCTTTCGGGTCGTTGATGTAGTTGGTGACTACGTCAAAGAACGCGCCTTGCACGGCCAGCGTGGTCGCCATGTTGTGCGCCATGCTTGGTTGCAGGCCGCCGGACTTGGCGTCCGCGAGGAAGTCCTTGGCAGCGGTCTGTGCGCAGGAGTCGAAGCCGAGCTTGTCCATGTTGTTCAACATGTCGTTGCGCACCGGGATCGAGCCTTTGTTGATGCTGAAGACTTTCTGGAAGTTCTCACCCAGCACGACTTTGGCGATGTCCTGCTGACCGGCCGCCGTGCCGGCGTCCTTCTGCTTGAACACGGCCAGCGAGTCGATGTTGTAGGTGAACGCCTTGTCAGTGCCCGGGAACGCTACGCACTCGTAGTCCTTGCCGGCGACTTTCTTGGCGGCGGTCCATTCGGACTTGGCCCAGTCACCCATGATTTGCATGCCGGCCTTGCCGTTGATGACCTTGGCCGCTTCGAGGTTCCAATCCTGGCCTTTGCCGTCAGCGTCCATGTAGGTCGCGACTTTCTTCAGCTCAGTGAGCGCCTTGACCATTTCCGGGCCGGTCAGCGCTTTGTTGTCGAGGTCGACCAGGGCTTTCTTGTAGCCGTCCACGCCCATGACCGAGAGCACCACCGCTTCGAACACGGTGCTGTCCTGCCAAGGCTGACCGCCGTGGGCCAGCGGAATGAAGCCCGCGGCTTTCAGCTTGTCGCCGGCGGCGTAGAACTCTTCGAGGGTGGTTGGATTCTTGGTGATGCCGGCTTTCTTGAAGACTTCCGGGTTGATCCACAGCCAGTTCACACGGTGAATGTTCACCGGCACGGCCACGTAATCACCGTCGTACTTCACGGTGTCGGAGACTTTCTTGTCGAGCAGGCTGTCCCATTTTTCCGACTTGGCGACATCTTTCAAAACGTCGGTGTCGAGCAGACCGGTCGATGCCCATTCCTGGATGTCCGGGCCTTTGATCTGCGCGACGCCAGGCGGGTTGCCGGCAACGGCGCGGCTCTTCAGTACGGTCATGGCAGTCGCACCGCCACCCCCGGCGACAGCGCCGTCTTTCCAGGTGAAACCGTCTTTTTCGACTTGGGCCTTGAGCACATCAACAGCGGCTTTTTCGCCACCGGAAGTCCACCAGTGCACGACTTCGACCGAACCTTTGGAGTCGGCAGCGGAGACACTGAGCGGCAGGATTGCGAGCGGGAACAGGGAGGCGACAGAAATGACAGTAGCGAGGCGAGAAATCGCATTCATTCGAAATGTACCTTTCTTGTTGTTATGCATTGCAAGTCTGGTGCTTGCGCTGCACGGAGTTTAAACAGAGCGTTTCGCTTCGCAGGTAACGAAGGGACGCGTAAATGTCACGACATGGTTACACAGGAACAGGCCGCGACAACTGCGCCAAAGCCGTGGCCATGCTTGGCGCCAGCGGTAATCGTGGAATCAGCACAGCCTGCCAGGCGTGATACAGATCGGGCTTGCCCGGCCAGATATCGGCACTCGGCACATTCTGCGGATTGAGTTCGTGATGCCAGCTGCCGTTGCAGCGGTCGATGAAATTCGTCTCGCAGAATTCCCAGAACAGTCGGTACCAGGTTTCGTATTGCGCGTCGCCGGTGCGCTTGAGCAAAGCGCTGGCGGCGGCGCTGGCTTCGGCATGCGTCCAGTGCAGGCGATGGCGAACCACGGCTTGGTTATTCCAGTCGAGGGTGTAGACGATGCCCGGCGCGCCATCGACATCCCATCCGTGGCGGCAATTGTTTTCGAAGAGTTTTTGCGCATCCACGGCCAGCCAGCCGGGCGTGAGCATGCCGGCTTGCACCCGTGCGGCCTCAAGGTGCAGGAGCAAGCGCGCCCATTCGAAACCGTGGCCCGGCGTGGTGCCGTAAGGACGGAAACCGTCAGCGGGGTTGTCGTGGTTGTATTCGCGCAGCGGCTGCCAGTCGCGATCGAAGTGTTCGATGACCATGTAATCGTTGGCCGCAGCGTGACCATGAATCACTCGCTCGACGATGCGCTGGGCGCGCACCAGCCAGCGCGGGTCTTCAGTGACATCAGCCAGCGCAAGGAACGCTTCGGTCGCGTGCATGTTGCTGTTGGCGCCGCGATAGGCTTCCTCTTCGCTCCAGTCGCGATTGAAGAATTCGCGCATGGCGCCCTCTTCTTCGCTCCAGAAATAAGTGTCGATGATGTCGATTGCGTCATCGAGCAGGGCTTGAGCGCCGGGCCGTTGTGCGACCACGGCGGAGCTGGCGGCGAGCGCGACAAAGGCGTGCAGGTAGGCGTTCTTGCCGGTGTTGTCGTCGCGGTGTTCGGCCACCGCAAACCAGCCGCCGTGCAACGCATCACGCAGTGGCCCGCGCAACGCGGCGATACCGTGGTCGACCAGCTCGGCAAACCCCGGCAGGCCCTGAATGTGGGCCATGGCGAAGCTGTGGGTCATGCGCGCGGTGTTCATGGTTTCGGCTTGCGCGTGCGCCGGCAAACGGCCGCGCTCGTCGAGATTGCCGAAACCTTCGGGCAACTTCGCCGCCTTGGCGAAATCCAGCAGACGCAGGCCTTCGGCGGCGAGCCATTGCTGGTGGGCAGGGGCATTCAGCCAAGTGCTGAAGTCTGGGTGAAAGGTGTCCATGGCGTGACCCTTTTTTGTTGTTAGGACTGCGGGCAGTCTAAACAACGGGCCGGGGCGGGCTTGTAACGAAGGGGACGGGGTTTGTCACTGGCCTGTGACATTTGGATTGATGCGGCTTCGCGAGCAGGCTCGCTCCCACATTCAACTATGTTTCTGCAGGTGGAATGCAGTCACTGTGGGAGCGACGGTGCGACGATTCGACCTGCTCGCGAAGAACGATAACGCGGTCTGACTAATCAACACTGCGCGGCAACTGCAACGTCACCCGCAACCCACCCTCACGCAGATTCTGCAGCGTCACCTCGCCGCCATGGCTGTGGGCAATATTGCGCGCGATACCCAGACCCAGTCCGTAGCCCTGCTGTTGCCCCGCCAAACGGAAATGCGGTTCGAACACTTGCTCCAACCGCTGCTGCGGTACGCCCGGCCCTTCATCGTCGACGTGCAGAACAAAGGCGCTGTCATCGTCATCGATGTGCAGATGCGCGTTCTGCCCGTACTTCAAGGCGTTGTCGATCAGGTTGCCGATGCAGCGCTTGAGCGCCAGCGGTTTGCCCGGGTACGCCGACAGCGCGCGGCCATGTTGAGTGACGCGGCCATTGCCGTTCGGCGCCAGGTAAGGCTCGACCAGACAATCGAGCACATGATTGAGATCCACCGGCTCGATGTTCTCATGGATGTCGGTGTCCTTGACGCATTGCAGCGCGCCTTTGACCAGCAGCTCCAGCTCATCCAGATCGCGGCCGAACTTGGCTTGCAGCTGTTCATCTTCGAGCAGTTCGACGCGCAAGCGCAGGCGCGTGATCGGCGTGCGCAGGTCGTGGGAAATCGCGCTGAACAACTGGCTGCGTTCGGTCAGGTAGCGGCTGATGCGTTCGCGCATGGTATTGAACGCTCGGCCTACCTCCACCACTTCACTGCCGCCGCCCTCCGCCACCGGCTCGACGTCGGCGCCCAGCGACAGATCCCGCGCCGCCCGCGCCAGGCGCTTGAGCGGCCGGCTCTGCCAGTGCACCAGCAGGCCGATGAACAACAGCAAGAAGCCACTGGTGAGGACGATAAACCACACCTGCTGCGCTGGCAGGCCTTGCTCTTCGAGACTGGTGTAGGGCTCGGGCAGCAACGAGGCGATGTACAGCCACTCGCCCGGCGCCATCTGAATTTGCGTGACCAGCACCGGCGGATTCACCGGCTCCAGGGTCAGCGCGTAATGCGCCCAGGAGCGCGGCAGCTCATCAAGTTTCAGCCCGGCGTTGAAAATCCGCAGGTCTTCGGGACTGACGAAGGTCACCGAAATGTCCGTGTCATGACCGAGGGACTGGCGCAGCACTTCGTCCACTGCTTGCATCACCGCAGCCTTGCGCGGCGTCACCGGCAGCACGTCCATGCCCAGCGGCTTGTCATTGAGCGTCACGACAAATCGGGTACCGCCCATGCTGCGCAATTGATCGAGCACCAGCGGCCGATAGGCCACCGGCAAGGAACGGAAATAGCTGACGCTGGCGGTCATCGAATGCGCCAGGCTGCGGGCACTGGTGACCAGGCCTTCGAGCTGGGTGGCGCGCAGTTGCGAGACCCAGATCACGCTCGACAGCGTCTGCGCGAACAGCACCGCCAGCAGGGTCAGCAGCAACATTCGCCCGAGCAGTGAGCGCGGCACCGGCACGCGGCTGGCGAACTTGCGCAGCGCTTCAGTGAGCATTGCCGGCAACCACATTGGCTGCCAACTGATAACCGCTGCCGCGCACGGTGCGGATCAGCCGTGGCGGTTTCTCGGTGTCGCGCAGGCGTTGGCGCAAACGGCTGACGGCCATGTCGACGATGCGATCGAGCGGCATCAGATCGCGGCCACGGGTGGCGTTGCCGATGGTGTCGCGGTCGAGGATTTGCTGCGGGTGGTCGAGGAACAGTTTCAGCAAAGCAAAATCGGCGCCGGAAAGAATCACTTCCTCGCCGTCGGTGTGGAACAGCCGATGACTGACCGTGTCCAGGCGCCAGTCGTCGAAAGCCAACACTTCACTGCCGCTGCGTTCGTGGGCGAACTGTGCCCGGCGCAGCAGGGCCTTGATCCGCGCTTGCAGTTCGCGCGGGCTGAACGGCTTGCCGAGATAGTCATCGGCGCCAAGCTCCAGACCGATCACCCGGTCGGCTTCGTCGGAACTGGCGGTCAGCATGATGATCGGCACCTGCGCCTGACGCGGATGCTGGCGCACCCAGCGGCACAGGCTGAAACCGTCTTCGTCGGGCAGCATCACATCGAGGATCACCAGATCGCTCGGCGCCTCGTTGAGGGCCTGACGAAAACCGGCACCATCGGCGGTGGCACGCACCTGAAACCCGGCGCGGGTCAGGTAGGTTTCCAGCAACTCGCGTATTTCCTGGTCGTCATCGACCAACAATATCGACTTGTTGACTGAGCTCACTTCGAAGGCATCCTTGTTGTTGGAGTTGGGGCGGATTATGCCTGATGAAGCCTCGAATTTTGTTGTCGATCGTTCCCACGCTCCGCGTGGGAATGCCTCAAGGGACGCTCCGCGTCCAGTGACTCGGAGCGTCACAGGCTGCATTCCCACGCGGAGCGTGGGAACGATCTCTATGCAGGTAGTGCTTGATCCAGGGCCACGCCAGCGCCGACAAGGCCGGAATACGGCGCCGTGACCAGCCAGACCGGGATGCCTTTGAAGTAATCGCTCATGCAACCCTTGTCGGCGAAGCAGCGGGCGAAGCCGCTTTCGAGGAAGAAATCGGCGAACCGAGGAATCACCCCGCCAACGATAAACACGCCGCCGCGCGCGCCGGTGGTGAGCACGTTGTTGCCGGCGACGCGACCGAGCCAGCAGCAGAATTGCTCGAGCACTTCCAAAGCAATCGGATCACCGGCAAGGCCGGCGGCGGTGATCGCTTCCGGCGTCTCAAGCTTCGGCTCATGACCATCCACCGCGCAGATTGCCCGGTAAAGGCGCGGCAGGCCGCCGCCACTCAACGCAGTTTCGGCGCTGACATGGCCGATCTCGTTGTAGATGTGCTGCCACAGCTGCGTTTCCCGCGGGCTGCTCAGCGGCAGGTCGACGTGGCCGCCCTCGCCCGGCAACGCGGCAAAGCGCCCTTCGCCGAGATCGAGCAAAGTGCCGACACCGAGGCCAGTGCCCGGGCCGATCACCACCGCCGGGCGCAACGGCTCCGGCGTGCCTTCGCAGACCACGCGGAATTCGTCCGGCTGCAAACGGGTCATGCCCAGCGCCATCGCCGAGAAATCATTGGTCAGCAACAACTGCTCGACCTGCAAGGTCTTGCAGAACGCGCTGCGGCTGAGCCGCCAGTGATTGTTGGTGAACTTGAATTCATCGCCGCTTACCGGACCTGCCACCGACAGGCACACCGAGCCGATCGAACCCGGTGCCAGGCCGAGCCCGCTCAGGTACAGGCCGATCGCCTTTTCCGGGCTGGCAAAGTCGGCCGTGGCCAGCACCTGAACCGATTGCAGTTGCTGGTTTTGCCACAACGCGAATCGCGCGTTGGTGCCTCCGATGTCACCGACCAAAGCCAGTTTCAATTAAGCGTCTCCAGGGCAGAAGTGAAGGCGCTGGCGCCCTGCTCCGCCGAGCTGAAGGCCATGCGCATGAAGCCAAACAGCTCGCGTCCGCTGCCAATGTTGTTGCCCAACAGGCCCTTGGCAGGTTCGCGCGCTGCAAATTCGGCGGCGTCGACCTTCAGTTCCAAGGTACCTTTGACGCCATCGACGCGGATGATATCGCCCTCTTGCACCCGCGCCAAAGCACCACCGACATAAGCTTCCGGGCTGACGTGAATCGCCGCCGGGATTTTCCCCGACGCGCCGGACATGCGCCCGTCAGTCACCAGCGCCACCTTGAAGCCGCGATCCTGCAGCACGCCGAGGAACGGCGTCATCTTGTGCAGCTCCGGCATGCCGTTGGAACGCGGACCCTGGAAGCGCATCACGGCGACAAAATCCTTCTCCAGCAGACCGGCCTTGAATGCATCCGCCAGATCCTGTTGATCCTGGAACACCATCGCCGGTGCTTCGACAATCTGGTTCTCCAGCGCCACCGCAGACACCTTCATCACGCCGCGACCGAGGTTGCCTTCCATCACCCGCAGTCCGCCTTCTTGCGAGAACGCACGGGACACCGGACGCAAAATGTTTTCGTCGAGGCTGTTGGTCGGGCCTTCGCGCCAGACCAGTTCGCCGTTATCGAGGAACGGCTCTTTGGTGTACTGGCTCAGGCCGTGGCCGAGCACGGTGTTGACGTCTTCATGGAGCAGGCCGGCGCCGAGCAGTTCGCGAATCAGGAACGACATGCCGCCAGCGGCCTGGAAGTGATTGATGTCGGCTTTGCCGTTCGGGTAGACGTGGCTCAGCGTCGGCACGACTTCGGAGAGGTCGGCCATGTCCTGCCAGGTCAGTTGGATGCCTGCGGCCATGGCGATGGCCGGCATGTGCAGGGTATGGTTGGTCGAACCGCCGGTGGCGTGCAGGGCAACGATGGAGTTGACCAGCGCCTTTTCGTCGACGATTTCGCCGATCGGCATGAAGCTGCCGTTCTGCTTGGTCAGGCGCGTGACCTGATGCGCGGCTTCGCGGGTCAGGGCGTCGCGCAGCGGCGTGTTCGGGTTGACGAAAGACGCGCCCGGCAGGTGCAGGCCCATGACTTCCATCAGCAACTGGTTGGTGTTGGCGGTGCCGTAGAACGTGCAGGTGCCCGGGCTGTGGTAGGACTTCATCTCCGATTCCAGCAGCTCTTCGCGGGTCGCCTTGCCTTCGGCGTACTTCTGGCGGACGTCGGCTTTTTCCTTGTTGGAAATCCCCGAAACCATCGGCCCGCCCGGGACGAAGATCGTTGGCAGATGGCCGAAGCGCAAGGAGCCCATCATCAGGCCCGGCACGATCTTGTCGCAGATGCCGAGCATCAGCGCGCCGTCGAACATGTTGTGCGACAGCGCCACGGCGGTCGACATGGCGATCACTTCGCGGCTCGGCAGGCTCAGTTCCATGCCCGGCTCGCCCTGGGTCACGCCGTCGCACATGGCCGGAGTGCCGCCGGCGAACTGGCCGACCGAGCCGATCTCGCGCAGGGCATTCTTGATCTGTTGGGGGAAAACTTCGTACGGCTGGTGCGCCGAAAGCATGTCGTTATACGAGGACACAATGGCGATGTTCGCCGAGTTCATCATCCGCAGGCTGTGCTTGTCTTCAGAGCCGCAACCGGCCACGCCGTGGGCGAAGTTGGCGCATTGCAGCTTGCCGCGCATCGGGCCGTCGGTGGCGGCGCCGCGAATCAATGCAAGGTAAGCCTGACGCGTGGCGCGGCTGCGGGCGATAAGCCGTTCGGTGACCTCAAGAACGCGGGGATGCATGTGTAGAACTCCAGGCTAACGGATGTGGCGACCTGATTGTCTATGCTGGTCAAACGCCGTTGTTGTTGGAATGACAGACGGCTTTCTTGACCATTCGGACCAGTTGATTCAGGTCACTCGTTGTAGATAAAACAAAATATTGCCACTAAAAAGGCTTGTTTTCTATTTTTATGCGAATAATCTTGTAATTCCAACAACAAAACGACGGCGGCGCTGTTCCATGACTCTTCGAATTGCAATCAATGGTTTCGGCCGCATCGGCCGTAATGTCCTGCGCGCACTGTATACCCAAGGCTATCGTCAAGACCTGCAGATCGTCGCGATCAACGATCTGGGTGACAGTTCGATCAATGCCCATCTGCTCAAATACGACACCGTCCACGGCACGTTCGACGCCGAAGTGGCGCACGATAACGAAAGCCTGACGGTCAATGGCGACCGCATCGCGGTCAGCGCCATTCGCAACCCGGCCGACCTGCCATGGGCTGCAGAAAAAATCGACGTAGTGTTCGAATGCACCGGTCTGTTCACCGACCGCGCCAAAGCCGCCGCGCACATCAGCGCCGGCGCCCGCAAGGTGATCATCTCGGCCCCGGCCAAAGGCGCCGACGCCACTGTGGTTTATGGCGTCAACCACGACATTCTGCGTCAGTCGCACCAGATCATTTCCAACGCTTCGTGCACCACCAACTGCCTCGCGCCAGTGGCGCAGGTGCTGCATCGCGAGTTGGGCATCGAAAGCGGCCTGATGACCACCATCCACGCCTACACCAACGACCAGAACCTCACCGACGTCTATCACAGCGACCCGTACCGTGCCCGCTCGGCCACGCAGAACATGATCCCGAGCAAGACCGGCGCAGCCGAAGCGGTAGGCCTGGTGCTGCCGGAACTGGCCGGCAAACTGACCGGCATGGCTGTGCGCGTACCGGTGATCAATGTGTCGCTGGTCGACCTCACCGTGCAACTGAAGAAAGAAGCCAGTGCCGACGAAGTCAACGCCCTGCTGAAAGCGGCGAGCCAGCATTCGAAGATTCTCGGTTACAACACCTTGCCGCTGGTTTCCAGCGACTTCAACCACAACCCGCTGTCGTCGATCTTCGACGCCAACCACACCAAGGTCAGCGGCAAGTTGCTGAAAGTGCTGGCCTGGTACGACAACGAATGGGGCTTCTCCAACCGCATGCTGGATAACTGCCTGGCATTGTGTAACGCCGAATAATCCCAGCCGGCCCCAAACCCTGTGGGAGCGAACTTGCTCGCGAAAGCGGTTCCTCAGTCGACATTCAAGCGCCTGACACTCCGTCTTCGCGAGCAAGCTCGCTCCCACAGGGGTTTCTGATTTCAAATTGAAATCAACGCTTGACCATTCAGCTGGATGATAAGCATTATCATTCGCTCGAAATGGATCAGGTCCTCCCGTGAGTCAATCGCGCTTCAACCACGTCTTCCTCGCCCAGCGCACTTCCCTGCTGCGCACGCTGGAACGGATGGTCAACAATCACAGCACCGCTGAAGACCTGTTGCAGGAGACCTACCTGCGCGTGACCCGGGCGTTGAGCGAACGGGCCATCGATCACCTTGAACCCTTTGTCTTCCAGACCGCGCGCAATCTGGCGCTGGATCATTTGCGTGCGCGCAAGATTCATGCGCGGACCATGGTCGACGACGTGCCGCAAGATGTGGTGCAGAGCATCGCCGCGCCAGCCAGCAGCGCCGAAGACGCCGCCCACGCCGAACAATTGCTGGAGCGTTTGAACGTGAGCCTCAGCCAACTCAGCCCGCGTCAGCAGCAGATCTTCATCCTCAGCCGTTTGCACGGCCACAGCTATCAGGAAATCGCTGATGAACTTGATGTTTCGCTGAGCACCGTGCAGAAGGAACTGAAACTGATCATGTCGATCTGCATCGGCGTTGCCGAACGACATAACGGCAGCGGCAAGTTTTGAGCTGCAAGCTACAAGCAAAAACAAAAAGCAGTATTGCATCCGGCTTGCAGCTTGCAGCTTGAAGCTAGAAACTGCTTCGCCAGAAGCCCTGAGGAACCACCGTGACGGACACCCACCGCTCGCCTTCGCCCGATTCGGCGCGGGACGCTGCAGCTGCAATGGACCAGGCGCTGGACTGGCTCATCGTGCTCGGCAGCCCGGATGAGGAACAGACCCGGCAATTTCATGCCTGGCTGGCGGCTGATCCGTTAAATGCCGAAGCATTCGCCAAGGCCCAGGCGATCTGGGACGGCCCGCAAGTCGCACTGTGCGCCGAGGCTCTGGCAGCAAAACCGGTAAAAATCACTTTTCTCAAACGCTTGCGCCCGCACTGGAAACCGCTGGCTACCGCTGCGGTGCTGATCCTCGGGCTGTTCAGTTTCAGCAACCTGCCGATGCGCATTCAAGCGGATCACCTCACCGTGGTCGGCGAGCGTCAGCGCTTGCAACTGGAAGACGGCTCGAAGGTTCTGCTCAACACCAATTCGGCATTCTCCAGCACTATCAATGATCAGCAGCGCGTGGCCCGTTTGTTTCAGGGCGAGGCGTTTTTCGAGATCGCCAGCGGGCGCAATCAGCCGCTGGAGATAGACGCAGGCCCGGTGCAGGCCAGCGTGCACGACACCGCATTTGCCGTGCGCTACCTCGACGGGGTCGCACAAGTGAACGTGCAGCGTGGCGATGTCGATCTGCGCGCCACCCACAATGACGCTCGTGTGCGCCTGCGTGCCGGGGAAAGCATTCGCATCGGCCCTAACGGCTTCGACCGCCTGGCCAAGCTCGACGCCAATGCCGACCTGGCCTGGGTTGAAGGCCGTCTGGTGTTCGAGAACTGCCCGCTCAATCAGGTGCTGGCCGAGCTGCGCCGCTACTATCCGGGCTGGATTATCAACAACAACGAGCAATTGGCCGACGTCGCCGTCACCGGCAATTACCGCCTCGACCAGCCGCTGGACGTGGTCCGCTCCCTCGCCCACATCACCTCGGCACGCCTGCAGGAATTCCCTGCACTGGTGATCCTGAACTGAATGAGAATTATTTTTACTCGATAGCCAGCGACAGTACGTCTCGTTATAGCCAATGCAATTGATTCGCATCTGACCATGCCAATCAGCACCTATAAAGATTCGTGCGACACGGAGCGCTATCGATGTCCTCACGCCTTACCCGCCAGACTGCTTCCCCTTCCCGCGTCCTCTCGCTGCTGACGGCGGCCATCCTCATGGCTGGCACCGCACCGCTGCTGGCGGCCACCGAGCAACCGGCGCGCAACATGGGCGATTACTCGTTCGCCATCGGCCAGCAACCACTGGTTTCGGCACTCAATGCCTTTACCGCCGTGACCGGTTGGCAGGTCGGCCTGCCGGCCGAGTTGGGGCAGAACGTTTCGTCGCCGGGAGTGCGCGGTTCGCTGCCGCCGGAGAAAGCCCTCGAGCGCCTGTTGGTGGGGACCAACCTGAGCTTTCGCAAGCTGAGCAACAACAATGTCGTGCTGGAAAAACGCAACAGCAGCGGCACGCTCAATCTCGATCAGGTGACCATCAGCGCCACTCGCCAGGAACAGTCGGTCAACAGGGTGCCCTCGACGGTCAGCGTGCAGGACCGCCAAGCGCTTGACCGCAACAACGTCAACACCATCAAGGATCTGGTGCGCTACGAACCGGGCGTTTCCGTTGGCGGTGCCGGCCAGCGTGGCGGCATCAGTGGCTACAACATTCGCGGTATCGACGGCGACCGCATCTTGACCCAGGTCGATGGCGTGGAAATCCCCAACGGCTTCTTCAACGGCCCGTACGCCAAGAGCCAGCGCAACTATGTCGACCCGGAAATCGTCAAGCGCGTAGAAATCCTGCGTGGCCCGGCCTCGGTGCTGTACGGCAGCAACGCCATCGGCGGCGCGGTCAGTTACTACACGATGGACGCCGACGACATCATCAAGCCAGGCAAGGACGTTGGCGCGCGCCTGAAAAGCGGTTACAGCTCCGCTGATGACAGCTGGCTGAAATCCGCCACCGTCGCCGGCCGCAGCGGTGAGTTCGACGGCTTGCTGCATTACAGCCAGCGCGACGGACACGAAACCGAGTCCTTCGGCGGCAACAACGGCACCGGCCTTGCGCGCACCGCCGCCAACCCGGAAGACGTGCGCGCGACCAACGTCCTGGCCAAGCTCGGCTGGAACTACAACGACGATTCGCGCCTGGGCCTGACCTACGAAAAGTACAAGGACGATCGCGACACCGACCAGAAAAGTGCCTACGGCGGCCCGTATTTCAACGGCGCGCCGACCATTCCGAGCAGCATCCTGCCCGGCGGCATGTACCAGTGGCGCACCGGTAACGACACCATCACCCGCGAGCGTTTCGGCATCGAACATTCGTTCGCCCTCGACAGCCTGCTGGCCGATAACGTCAAGTGGAGCCTCAATCACCAGATCGCCAAGACCGACCAAAGCACCGAAGAGTTCTACTACCCGATCACTCGTAAGGTGCTGCGTACCCGCGACACGATCTACGAGGAAAAACAGTGGGTATTCGACGCGCAACTGGACAAGGCCTTCGCCATCGGTGACACCGATCATCTGCTGACCTACGGCACCACGATCAAGCAACAGAAGGTCACCGGTTCACGCAGCGGCGACGGCACATGCCTGGCGGTCGGTCGCGGCTGCACGGCGATTGGCGCGACCAGTGCGGCGGACGTGCTGGCCAAGGCCAGCGATTTCCCCGATCCAACCATCAACACCTACAGCCTGTTCGCTCAGGATCAGATCAGCTGGAACGACTGGACCTTCCTGCCGGGCCTGCGCTACGACTACACCCAGCTCAAGCCGCACATTACCGAGGAATTCCTCAACACCGTGAACGCCGACGGCCAGGGCACGGTCAGCGACAAGAACAAGACCTGGCACAAAGTCTCGCCGAAATTCGGCCTGACCTATGCGCTGACGGAACACTACACCTGGTACGGGCAATATGCCGAAGGCTTCCGCACCCCGACGGCGAAAGCGCTGTACGGGCGTTTCGAGAACAACACCAGCGGCTACACCGTCGCGCCCAACTCCGACCTTGAGCCGGAAAAAGCAAAGGTTTCGAAACCGGCCTGCGCGGCAATTTCGAGCAGGGCTCGTTCGACGTCGCGGTGTTCTATAACAAGTACCGCGACTTCATCAACGAGGACGCGGTCAAGCCGGGCGACGATCAGTTGACCTTCCAGAGCAACAATATCAAGCGCGCCACGATCAAGGGCGCGGAAGTCAAAGGTCGCTTGAACCTGGATGCGTTCGGTGCGCCGCAAGGTCTGTATACCCAGGGTTCGATCGCCTACGCCTACGGTCGCAACAACGACAACGGCGAACCGATCAACAGCGTTAATCCACTTACCGGGGTCTTCGGTCTCGGTTACGACCAGGACACCTATGGCGGCCTGCTGAGCTGGACGGTGGTGAAGAAAAAGGATCGCGTCGACGACAGCAACTTCAAGTCGCCGGACGGCGTCAGCAGCCAGTTCAAGACCCCGGGCTTCGGCATTCTCGATCTGGCCGGCTATTACAAGGTGACCGACGACGTCACCGTCAGCGGTGGCGTCTACAACCTGACCGACAAGAAATACTGGCTATGGGATGACGTGCGCGGTTACGACAGCGTCGGCGAAGCCTCGGTGACGCAACCGGCCAACCTCGATCGCCTGACCCAACCGGGACGCAACTTCGCGATCAACCTGATCTGGGACATCTGATCCGCCCGGCCTCACTGCGCGTGTTCGCGCCGCGCAGTGAGGTTTTTTACTGTCCGGCGTCCGCCCGTACGTCTTGTTATCAAGCGCCTCATTTATCAAGGACACCCCCATGACTGCCTCGGAAAAAGCCCTGCGTTCGCAACGCCTGAACCAGATCACCCATGAGCCGCACAGCAAACTCGATGCGCTGGTCAAAGCCCACGCGCCCTTCGAAACCCGCGCCAGCTTCGCCCGTTTCGTTGTCGCGCAATACCTGTTCCAGGCGGAACTGGTTGAGCTGTACAACGATGCCGAGCTGACCGCGATCGTCCCGGATCTGCCGGCCCGTTGCCGCGCCGAAGCCGCCAAGGCTGACCTCGCCGACCTCGACACCGCAGTCCCGGCGCCGGTGGCCGGCGCGCTGATAAATCCGAGCAAGGCGCGGGCGCTGGGCTGGATCTTCGTGTCGGAGGGTTCGAAGCTCGGCGCGGCATTCCTGATCAAGCGCGCGGTGGCATTGGAGTTGAGCGAAACCTTTGGCGCGCGGCATTTGGCTGAACCGCAAGGTGGCCGTGCCGAGGGCTGGAAAAGCTTTGTGCGCACCCTCGATGCGTTGCCGTTCACGGCAGCGGAAGAGGCGGAAGTTGAGCAAGGTGCACTGGATGCGTTCAACCGCTTTACCGTGCTGCTGGAACGGGCTTATGCGACTGAAGTCGAACCTGCCTGATCCTCGACACAGCAGAGAATCCTGTGGGAGCTGGCTTGCCAGCGATGGCGGTATGTCAGTCAACTTTGTAGTCACTGATCGACCGCTATCGCTGGCAAGCCAGCTCCCACAGAGGACTGAGTAAGTCTGTAGAATCCCCGACTCGCTTCACTGCCACTTCGAGCCCATGCCCGCACCCGCCCCATCAAAACTCGCCCGTCTGCTGTTCGGCCTGCTGGCCTATATCAGCCTCGGCATTGGCCTGATCGCCATCGTCGTGCCCGGTCTGCCGACCACCGAGTTCATCCTCCTTGCCGCATGGGCCGCGACCCGCAGTTCGCCGCGCTTGAGCGCATGGCTGGAAAATCACCGGCTGTTCGGGCCGCTCCTCAGTAACTGGCGCAACGGCAGGATCATCGCGCGCAAGGCCAAACTCAGCGCCACCGTCAGCATGCTGCTGTGCGCCACTTTGATGCTGGTCATGCTCGATCACGGCTGGCCGATCTACCTGGCGATTGCCGGCATGGGCCTGGGCAATCTGTGGATCTGGTCGCGCCCGGAAACGCCCGTCACGGTCGCGAAACATTCCTGTAATTAACGCCTTTTCAGCACTTTCCCCTGCGCAAACGTTTAGCGGCGACCGTCCGTCGGCAAGCGCCTCATGCCGTCTCGCTCGACGCCGATGAGGATTGAATGGCGCTGAATGGATTTGGCAAAACGGGCCTCAGGCCCAGCCACCTGTTTCTTTCCATTCGCGAGACCGCCCCATGTTCGACGCTCTGTCCATTCGCCTGAAAATCGTCCTGCTCTCCGGCCTGTGCCTGCTCGGAGTGGTGGCGCTGATTGTCAGCATGAACATCTACCAGACCAACCAGAACGACGAGTTGGTCAGTCAATCCAGCAACCAGTTGCTCACCGCCAGCGTGCAGAACCTGCTGCAGGCCAAGGCTGCCGAGCAGGCAGTGCGGGTGCAGAAAACCTTTGGCGAAAGCCTGCTGGTGGTCACCGCCCTCGCCGACCAGATCAAGGATCTGCGGACGATGGCGGCCAAGCGTTCGCTCGAAGCCGGCGCCGTGCGTGAAGAGTTGAACCAGAATCTGAAGACCGCCTTCGAGCGCAACGACAAAGTGCTGGGCATCTGGCTGGCTTTCGAGCCCAACGGCCTCGACGGCAAGGACAGCGAATTCGCCAACGATGCCGCGCGGCAGTCCAACGAAGCCGGGCGCTTCGCCTCGTACTGGAGCCGTGCCGCCGGCGCTGCGCTGAATACGATCATGGTCGAAGATGACCTGACCAAAACCACTCTCAGCGTCAGCGGCACGCCGTACAACAGTTGGTACACCTGCCCTCGCGACAACAAGCGCACCTGCCTGCTCGACCCGTATGCCGACACCGTCGGTGGCAAGGAAATGCTCATGACGACCATTTCCGTGCCGCTGCTGGTCGACGGCAAAGCGATCGGCGTGGTCGGTGTCGACATCGCGCTCGACGCCCTGCAAGCCGCCGCCGTCGACTCGCAGCGCAGCCTGTTCAACAACGCCGGGCACATGCTGATCGTTTCCGGCAGCGGCGTGCTCGCGGCCGACAGCGCTGACGCAACGCGGGTGGGCAAAAAAATCAACGACGCCCTCGGCGCTGACGGCCAAGATGTATTGCAACTGGTCGGCAGCGGTACGGCGAAAATCCTCGAACAGGGCGACCTGATTCGCGCGGTTTACCCGGTTGATCCGATCGGCAATTCGCGCGCCTGGGGCGTGGTCATTGACCTGCCCGAGCATGTGCTGCTGGCCGATTCGGTAAAGCTGCAAGCGGTACTGGATGACGCACAACAAACCGGCGTGATCACTGCGCTGCTGGTGGCGGGCGTGGCCGGTCTGGTCGGCCTACTGCTGATCTGGCTCACCGCTTCCGGCGTCACCCGTCCGATCAACAGCGTCGCCGACATGCTGAAGAACATTGCCAGCGGCGAAGGCGATCTGACCCAGCGCCTGAACTACAGCAAGAAAGACGAACTGGGCGAACTGGTGAACTGGTTCAACCGCTTCCTCGACAAGCTGCAGCCGACCATCGCGCAGATCAAACAAAGCATCACCGAAGCGCGCGGTACGGCTGATCAATCGTCGGAAATTGCCCGCCAGACCAGTGAAGGCATGCAGGTGCAGTTCCGCGAAATCGATCAGGTCGCCACCGCGTCCAACGAAATGAGCGCCACCGCCCACGACGTCGCCAACAGCGCCTCGAACGCCGCCAACGCGGCCAAGGGTGCCGACCAGTCGGCGAAGGACGGCATGGCGATCATCGAGCGCAGCACCCGCGACATCAATCAGCTGGCCGATGAAGTCAGCAAAGCGGTGACCGAAGTCGAAGCGCTGGCGGTCAACAGCGAGCAGATCGGTTCAGTGCTGGAAGTGATCCGCAGCATCGCCGAACAGACCAACCTGCTGGCGCTCAACGCCGCCATCGAAGCCGCCCGCGCCGGCGAAAGCGGTCGCGGTTTTGCCGTGGTCGCCGATGAAGTGCGCAACCTCGCCAAGCGCACGCAGGATTCAGTGGAAGAAATCCGCATCGTCATCGAGCGCATCCAGACCGGCACCCGTGGCGTGGTCGCGACCATGCACTCGAGCCAGACCCAGGCGCACAACAACGCCGGGCAGATTCGTCAGGCCGTTGATGCACTGGGCAAGATCAGCGACGCGGTGACGGTGATCAGCGACATGAACCTGCAGATCGCCAGCGCCGCCGAAGAGCAAAGCGCCGTGGCCGAAGAGGTCAACCGCAACGTCTCGGCAATTCGCACCGTGACCGAAACCCTGACCGAACAGGCCACGGAATCGGCAGCGATCAGCAGCCAGCTCAACAGCCTGGCGAGCCAGCAGATGAAATTGATGGATCAGTTCCGCGTCTAGCCGCAAGAGCGGGAACAACAAAAATCCCTGTGGGAGCTGGCTTGCCAGCGATGGCGGCAGGTCAGTTGACCATTCTGTGGCTGACACACCGCTATCGCTGGCAAGCCAGCTCCCACAGGGGTAAGTGTTCACCCTGTGGTTTCATCTAAACCGCGATTCTTTTGCACTATCATCCCCCTCTCGTTCCGGAGGGCCTTCGATGACTGATCTGCTCACGTCCATCCAAACCGCACTCGGCCTGCCGAGCACGCCGATCCCCTTCCACGGTGACGGCGCGTTGCCCTCGGCGTTCGCCGTCACCGATCTGGCCTGCGCCAGCATCGCCGCTGCCGGGCAAGCGGTCAGCGAATTGCTCCATCAGCAAGCCGGGCACTTGCCTGCGGTTGCAGTCGACCGCCGTCTGGCCTCGTTCTGGTTCTCCACCTCGCTTCGCCCGATCGGCTGGCAGGTGCCGCCCTTGTGGGACGCGATCGCCGGCGACTATGCGACTCGGGACGGCTGGATCCGTCTGCACACCAACGCCCCGCACCACCGCGCCGCCGCTGAACGCGTGCTCGGCGCCTGCGCCGATCGTGCCGCAATGGCGGCGAAAGTCGCACAGTGGGCCAGCACGGATCTTGAACAGGCGGTGGTCGACGCCAAGGGCTGCGCCGCCGAGATGCGCAGTTGGGCGCAGTGGCAGCAGCACCCGCAAGGGCAGGCAGTGAATGCCGAACCGCTGGTGCAATTCATTGAGCAGACGGACGAGAACCGCAGCACATGGCAAGGCTCGATCGCACGGCCTCTGGCAGGGATCAAGGTGCTCGACCTGACCCGCGTCCTCGCCGGTCCCACCGCCAGCCGCTTTCTCGCCGGGCTGGGCGCGAACGTGCTGCGCATCGATCCGCCGAGCTGGAACGAACCCGGCGTGGTTCCGGAAATGACCGTCGGCAAACATTGCGCGCGGCTGGACCTGCAAACTCCAGCGGATCGCGCAGTGTTCGAAGGTTTGCTGCAGGACGCCGACATTCTCCTGCATGGCTATCGCGCCGATGCGCTGGAACATCTCGGTTTTGGTGGTGAACGCCGTCGGCAACTGGCACCGGGGCTGATCGACGTCTGCCTCAACGCCTACGGCTGGAGCGGCCCCTGGCATAACCGCCGCGGCTTCGACAGCCTGGTGCAGATGAGCAGCGGCATCGCCGAGGCCGGACAGCGCTGGCAGCACAGCGATAAACCGACGCCGCTACCGGTGCAGGCGCTCGATCATGCGACCGGGTATCTGCTGGCGGCGAGTGCGATCAGATTGCTGACGAAGCGTCTGGCCAACGGTCGCGGGGGTTCGGCGCGGTTGTCGCTGGCGCGTACGGCGAAGCTGTTGGTCGAGCATGGGCCGGGGATACTTGATCCGCTGCGGACCGAAGACGTGCAGGATCAGGATTCGGCAATTGAACAGACCGCGTGGGGTCCGGCGCGGAGGTTGCGCGTGCCGGTGCAGATCAACGGGGTGGCGGTGCGGTGGGATTGGCCGGCAACTGATCTGGGTTCGCATCGGGCGCATTGGTGATTTTAAGGCCGCCTTCGCGAGCAAGCTCGCTCCCACAGGGTGCTGTGTCGTGCACAAAACCCATGTGGGAGCGAGCTTGCTCGCGAAGGGGCCGGCCCTGCCAAAGCAACATTCCGATCACAACGACAACACCCCGCTATACAACCCATAAGCCGCCAGCCCCGCGCCAATCACCACGCAAGCAAAAATCCCTTTCTCCACCGTGGTAAACACCGGCTGGCCCTGTTCACGCTTGGCCTTGGCAAACAGAATCACCCCAGGGGCATACAACAGCGCCGACAGCAGCAGATATTTCACCCCACCGGCATACAACAGCCACACCGCGTAAACCAGTGCGATGCCGCCGATCAGCAGATCCTTGGTGCGCTCGGCCGACGCGTGTTCATAGGTTTCGCCGCGCCCGCTGAGCAGCACCGCGTAGGCCGCCGACCACAAATACGGCACCAGAATCATCGACGAGGCCAGATAAATCAGGCTGGTATACGTGCCCGCCGAGAACAGCGTGATCAGCAGGAAAATCTGAATCATCGCGTTGGTCAGCCACAGCGCATTGACCGGCACGTGATTGTTGTTTTCCTTCTTGAGGAACGCCGGCATGGTCTTGTCCTTGGCCGTGGCGAAGAGGATCTCCGCGCAGAGCAAGGCCCAGGACAACAATGCACCGAGCAGGGAAATCGCCAGCCCGACACTGATCAGCAACGCGCCCCACGGCCCGACAATGTGTTCGAGCACCGCCGCCAGTGAAGGGTTTTGCAGATTGGCCAGTTCCGGCTGGCTCATGATCCCCAGCGACAGCACGTTGACCAGCACCAGCAGCGCCAGCACGCCGAGAAAACCGATCACCGTGGCGCGGCCGACATCGCTGCGTTTTTCTGCGCGAGCCGAATAGACGCTGGCGCCTTCGATGCCGATGAACACGAACACGGTGACCAGCATCATGTTGCGCACCTGATCCATCACCCCGCCGAAGTTGGGATTGCTGCGGCCCCAGATGTCACGGGTAAAGATGTCAGCCTTGAATGCCACCGCAGCGATGACGATGAACATGATCAGCGGCACCACCTTGGCCACGGTGGTTAACTGGTTGATCAGCGCCGCCTCCTTGATCCCGCGCATCACCAGAAAATGTACCGCCCACAACAGCACCGAGGCGCAGCCAATGGCGATTGGCGTGTTGCCCTGGCCGAACACCGGAAAGAAATAGCCGAGTGTGCTGAACAGCAAGACGAAATAGCCGACGTTGCCCAGCCACGCACTGATCCAGTAACCCCAGGCCGATGAGAACCCCATGTAATCGCCAAACCCGGCCTTGGCATAGGCATAGACGCCGGAGTCCAGCTCCGGTTTGCGATTAGCCAGGGTCTGGAAGACGAACGCCAGGGTCAGCATGCCTATTGCAGTGATGCCCCAACCGATCAGGATCGCCCCGGCATCGGCGCGTGCCGCCATGTTCTGCGGCAAGGAGAAAATTCCCCCGCCGATCATCGACCCCACCACCAGCGCGATCAACGCACCAAGGCGCAGCTTTTGCGTCGGTTGCGACATGCAGATCTCCTTGAAAAAGCCGCTGTTGTTTATTTGTAACAACAGCTGACTAAAAAGCTAAGAGTAGATGACGTTTATCAGGTAATGCCCGGCTGCGCACTCTTATATATAGCTGATAACGATAACGCGTAGCACGTTAAGTCAGTTTTGTGCGCTGATCCTGATAATTCAATTCTGTGCTGAAAACAGATGACGGACATTTGCCAAACGCGGAAAAGCAACTAGCGTCATAGTTCGAAAGCATTAATAGCTATTCCCAATTACGTTACCTAAACGGCTCTGGCACGGGCCTTTCAGACCCCAGCTTTATGCCCGCAACGGGTGGATAAGTCATTCATTAACAATGGAATGTGACCATGCACTGATCCAAGTCAGCTGTTCGAACAGACAACAGTACTAGGCTGTGAGCTCTCCTTTCCTGCAATGGAGTCATGCAAATGTCTGAAGCGCCCGGAAAACTAAGACTCGGTGCACTGGTTGCACTGGTAGTCGGTTCAATGATTGGCGGCGGGATATTTTCGTTGCCTCAAAACATGGCCGCCAGCGCCGACGTCGGTGCCGTGCTGATCGGCTGGGCCATCACCGCGGTCGGCATGCTCACCCTCGCTTTCGTCTTTCAGACCCTCGCCAATCGCAAGCCTGACCTGGATGGTGGTGTCTACGCTTACGCCAAGGCCGGATTCGGCGACTACATGGGTTTCTCATCGGCCTGGGGCTACTGGATCAGCGCCTGGCTGGGCAACGTCGGTTACTTCGTTCTGCTGTTCAGCACCCTCGGTTACTTCTTCCCGATCTTCGGCGAAGGCAATACGCCGGCGGCGGTGATCGGTGCATCGTTGTTGCTGTGGGGCGTGCATTTTCTGGTGCTTCGCGGAATCAAGGAAGCAGCGTTCATCAACCTGGTGACCACCGTCGCCAAGGTCGTGCCACTGCTGCTGTTCGTGCTGATCGCGATCTTCGCGTTCAGACTGGACATCTTCACCGCCGACATCTGGGGCGTGAAAAACCCCGACCTGGGCAGCGTGATGAATCAGGTGCGCAACATGATGCTGGTCACCGTCTGGGTGTTCATCGGCATCGAAGGCGCAAGCATCTTCTCCGCCCGCGCCGAGAAACGCTCGGACGTCGGCAAGGCCACCGTGATCGGCTTCATTACCGTGCTGCTGTTTCTGGTGCTGGTCAACGTGCTGTCGCTGGGCATCATGACCCAACCGGAACTGGCGAAACTGCAGAACCCGTCGATGGCCGCCGTGCTTGAACACGTGGTCGGGCACTGGGGCGCGGTGTTGATCAGCGTCGGCCTGATCATCTCGCTGCTCGGCGCCCTGCTGTCGTGGGTGCTGCTGTGTGCCGAGATCATGTTCGCCGCCGCCAAAGACCACACCATGCCGGAGTTTCTGCGCAAGGAAAACGCCAACCACGTGCCGGTCAACGCCCTGTGGCTGACCAACGCGATGGTGCAGATCTTCCTCATAATCACGCTGTTTTCGGCCAGCACTTATCTGTCACTGATCTACCTCGCCACCTCGATGATTCTGGTGCCGTACCTGTGGTCGGCGGCCTATGCCCTGCTGCTGGCGGTGCGCGGCGAGAGCTACGAAGGCTTTGCCGCCGAGCGGCGCAAGGATCTGATCATCGGCGGTATCGCCCTGATCTATGCGGTGTGGTTGTTGTACGCCGGCGGGGTCAAGTACCTGCTGCTGTCGGCCCTGCTCTATGCGCCCGGCGCGATCCTGTTCGCCAAGGCCAAGCTGGAACTCAAACAACCGGTTTTCACCAACGTCGAGAAGCTGATTTTCGCCGCAGTGGTCGTGGGCGCCGTGGTGGCGGCCTACGGTCTTTACGATGGCTTCCTGACGCTGTAACCCCTGATTGATTGTCATCTGGAGGAACACAGAAATGACCACGGAAAAAGTGAAGTACGGCGTCCACTCCGAAGCCGGGAAACTGCGTAAAGTCATGGTTTGCTCCCCAGGTCTGGCCCATCAGCGGCTGACCCCGAACAACTGCGATGAACTGCTGTTCGACGACGTGCTGTGGGTGGCGCAGGCCAAGCGCGATCACTTCGACTTCGTCACCAAGATGCGCGAACGCGGCATCGACGTGCTGGAAATGCACAATCTGCTGACCGACATCGTCGCCATCCCCGAAGCGCTGGACTGGATCCTCGAACGCAAGGTGACGGCCGACTCGGTGGGCCTGGGCCTGATCAGCGAAGTGAAATCCTGGCTGAAAAGCCTCGAGCCACGGCACATCGCCGAATTCCTGATCGGCGGCGTCTCGGCCGATGATCTGCCGGACAGCTTCGGTGGCAAGACCATCCAGATGTTCCGCGACTTCCTCGGCCACTCCAGCTTCATCCTGCCGCCGCTGCCCAACACCCAGTTCACCCGTGACACCACCTGCTGGATCTACGGTGGCGTAACGCTGAACCCGATGTACTGGCCGGCGCGCCGTCAGGAAACCCTGCTGACCACCGCCATCTACAAATTCCATCCGCAATTCACCAACGCCGACTTCGAGATCTGGTACGGCGACCCGGACAAGGATCACGGCAACTCAACGCTTGAGGGCGGTGACGTCATGCCGATCGGCAATGGCGTGGTGCTGATCGGCATGGGCGAGCGTTCGTCGCGTCAGGCCATCGGCCAACTGGCGCTGAACCTGTTCAACAACAAAGCGGTGGAAAAAGTCATCGTCGCCGGCCTGCCCAAATCCCGCGCGGCAATGCACCTGGACACCGTGTTCAGCTTCTGCGACCGCGACCTGGTGACGATCTTCCCGGAAGTGGTCAACCAGATCGTTGCCTTCACCCTGCGCCCTGACGAAAGTAAACAGGGCGGCATCGACATCCGCCGCGAAGAAGGCAGCTTCCTCGACACCGTCGCCGCTGCGCTGAATCTGCCGAAACTGCGCGTAGTGGAAACCGGCGGCAACAGCTTCGCCGCCGAACGCGAGCAATGGGACGACGGCAATAACGTGGTGGCGATGGAACCGGGGGTGGTCATCGGCTACGACCGCAACACCTACACCAACACCCTGCTGCGCAAGGCTGGCGTGGAGGTCATCACCATCAGCGCCGGCGAACTCGGTCGCGGCCGTGGCGGCGGCCACTGCATGACCTGCCCGATCATCCGCGACCCGATCGATTACTAAACGACCGTCTCCCTGGCCGCACCCATCCCGTAGCGGCCGGGCCGATTACCGAATCCAAGGAGAATCATCATGGCGTTTAACATTCATAACCGTAACCTCCTCAGCCTTGAACACCACACCCCACGTGAGCTGCGTTACCTGCTCGACCTGTCCCGCGATCTGAAACGCGCGAAATACACCGGCACCGAGCAACAGCACCTGAAGGGCAACAACATCGCCCTGATCTTCGAAAAGACCTCGACCCGCACCCGTTGTGCCTTCGAAGTGGCGGCCTATGACCAGGGCGCCAACGTCACTTACATCGACCCGAACTCGTCGCAAATCGGCCACAAGGAAAGCATGAAGGACACCGCCCGCGTGCTGGGGCGCATGTACGACGCCATCGAGTACCGTGGCTTCAAACAGGAAATCGTCGAAGAGCTGGCCAAGTTTGCCGGCGTGCCGGTGTTTAACGGCCTGACCGATGAATATCACCCGACCCAGATGATCGCCGACGTATTGACCATGCGTGAACACGCCGACAAGCCGATCCACGAAATCAGCTACGCCTACCTGGGCGATGCGCGCAACAACATGGGCAACTCGCTGCTACTGATCGGCGCCAAGCTCGGCATGGACGTGCGCATCTGCGCGCCGAAAGCCTTGTGGCCGCATGATGATCTGGTCGAGCGCTGCAAGAAATACGGCGAAGAAAGCGGTGCGCGCATCACCCTCACTGAAGACCCGAAAGCGGCGGTGAAAGGCGTCGACTTCATTCACACCGACGTCTGGGTATCGATGGGTGAACCGGTGGAAGCCTGGGCCGAGCGCATCCAGCAACTGCTGCCGTACCAGGTCAATGCCGACCTGATGAAAGCCACCGGCAACCCGCGCACCAAGTTCATGCACTGCCTGCCGGCCTTTCACAACAGCGACACCAAGGTCGGCAAACAGATCGCCGAGCAGTATCCGCACCTGAAAAACGGCATCGAAGTGACCGACGACGTGTTCGAGTCGCCAGCCTGCATCGCTTTCGAGCAAGCGGAAAACCGCATGCACACGATCAAGGCGATCCTGGTCTCGACCCTGGCTGATCTCTAACTGATCGACCCGGTCCCTGTGGGAGCTGGCTTGCCAGCGATGGCGGTGTGTCAGCCGACATAAACACTGACTGATACACCGTCATCGCGGGCAAGCCCGGCTCCCACAGGGATCGCATTCGTCCTGCACGAACTCACTGTTTTCTAGAAGGACATGCACCATGCGTATCGTCGTAGCCCTGGGCGGTAACGCCCTGCTCCGCCGTGGTGAGCCGATGACCGCTGACAACCAGCGCGCCAACATCCGCATCGCCACCGAGCAAATCGCCAAGATCCATCCCGGCAACCAACTGGTCATCGCCCACGGCAATGGCCCGCAAGTCGGTCTGCTGTCGCTGCAAGCGGCGGCGTACACCTCGGTCAGCCCCTACCCGCTGGACGTGCTCGGCGCTGAAACCGAAGGCATGATCGGCTACATCATCGAACAGGAACTGGGCAATCTGCTCGACTTCGAAGTGCCGTTCGCCACCCTGCTCACCCAGGTCGAAGTCGACGCCAACGACCCGGCCTTCAAGAATCCGACCAAGCCGATCGGCCCGGTGTACGAAAAAACCGAAGCGGAAAAACTCGCCGCCGAGAAAGGCTGGGCGATTGCTGCCGATGGCGACAAATTCCGCCGCGTGGTCGCCAGTCCACGGCCGAAACGCATCTTCGAAATCCGCCCGATCAAGTGGCTGCTGGACAAAGGCAGCATCGTCATCTGCGCCGGTGGCGGCGGCATTCCGACCATGTATGACGAACAGCGCAACCTCAAGGGCATCGAGGCGGTGATCGACAAGGATCTGTGTTCTTCGCTGCTTGCCGAGCAACTGGAAGCCGACCTGCTGGTGATCGCCACTGACGTCAACGCGGCGTTCATCGACTATGGCAAGCCGACGCAGAAAGCCATCGCCGAAGCCCATCCGGACGAGCTCGAACGCCTCGGTTTCGCCGCCGGCTCCATGGGACCGAAGGTGCAGGCAGCCTGTGAATTCGCGCGCCATACTGGCAAGGTTGCGGTGATCGGTTCGCTGGCGGATATCGAAGCCATCGTCCAGGGCACCGCCGGTACGCGGGTCAGCACGGCGAAGCCGGGGATCAGCTACCGATAACAATAAAACGCCGGGGCAGACTCAACGCCTGCTCCGCTCCCCTGCCTTGAAAGGAGTAGCTCAATGGCCCAATTCGAACCCGGTCATCTGCATATCGAGCGGCACGCGTTGACCGACGATGACGTCAATTACAACGTGCATCTGGACTATGAAGTGTTTACCGACCCGCAGAAAGGCAAAGGGATTCAGTTCACCCTGCACGGCAGCATGCAAGGCAAGGACGTGAAGGAGGTGTTTTTCCTGCCCAAGGAAGAGGCCTACAACTTCGCCCGTGATGTCACACGAATCGCAGAGAAATACGGCATCCCCAAGACCCACAGCCAGATCGGCTCGGTGCACAAGCATTACGACCTGATGTTTGAAGACATTCGACAGAAGTTGAATATGCATTCGGGGGATCCGGTCAATCCCGAGCATTTCGAATAACCCGAATCCACCACAACCTCCTGTGGGAGCGGGCTTGCTCGCGAAGGCGGTGTATCAGTAACGAAAATATCGACTGACACACCGCCTTCGCGAGCAAGCCCGCTCCCACAGAGCATTATGTTGTGACGAAAGTCGCCGCAGATTTCATCATTAGCCCGCCCCAAGGCATACTTGCCCCCTCCGCCCTGCAGATCACTGAACCGCCCCATGCGTATCCACGTCAGCTTCATCGACCGCGTCGGCATCACCCAGGAAGTCCTGGCTATCCTCGGTGGGCGCAATCTCAATCTGGATGCGGTGGAGATGATTCCGCCCAACGTTTACATCGACGCGCCGACCCTTAGCCCGCAGGTGCTCGAAGAACTTAAAGATGCGCTGTTTCGCGTGCTCGGCGTAGTAGCGGTGACGGTCGTCGATATCCTCCCCGGCCAGCGCCGGCACTTGCAGCTCGATGCTCTGCTCGCGGCGATGACCGACCCGGTGCTGGCCCTCGACAGCGCCGGTAAGGTGCTGCTGGCCAACCCGGCGTTGATCGCGTTGTACGGTCGCGAACCGGCCGGCGAAAGCGTCTCGGCGCTGTTCAACGATCCCGGCCTGCTCGACACGCTGCTGGAAAACGGCTTTCGCCTGCCGCTGCGCGAGATCACCGTCAACGGCCAGACCCTGCTGCTCGACGCCACGCCGATCACCGACGCCGGCGCCCTGCTGACCCTGTATCAACCGAACCGCATCGGCGAACAACTCTCGGCACTGCACCACGACCATGCCGAAGGCTTCGACGCGCTGCTCGGCGAGTCTCCGGCGATCCGCACACTCAAGGCCCGCGCGCAACGGGTCGCCGCCCTTGATGCACCGTTGTTGATTCAAGGCGAAACCGGGACCGGTAAAGAACTCGTCGCCCGCGCTTGCCATGCCATCAGTGCACGGCACAGCGCTCCGTTTCTCGCCCTCAACTGCGCGGCGCTGCCGGAAAACCTCGCCGAGAGCGAACTGTTCGGCTACGCCCCCGGCGCTTTCACCGGCGCGGCGCGTGGCGGTAAACCGGGGCTGATGGAGCTGGCCAACCAGGGCACGGTATTTCTCGATGAAATCGGCGAGATGTCGCCGTACTTGCAGGCCAAACTCCTGCGTTTTCTCAATGACGGCAGCTTCCGCCGCGTCGGTGGTGATCGTGAAGTGAAGGTCAACGTGCGCATCCTCAGCGCGACCCACCGCGATCTGGAGAAAATGGTCAGCGAAGGCCTGTTCCGCGAAGACCTGTTCTATCGCCTGAACGTGCTCAACGTCGAAGTGCCGCCGCTGCGTGAACGCGGTCAGGACATTCTGCTGCTGGCGCGCTACTTCATGCAGCAGGCCTGCGCGCAGATCCAGCGCCCGGTCTGTCGTCTGGCGCCGGGGACTTATCCGGCGCTGCTCGGCAATCGCTGGCCGGGCAACGTGCGGCAATTGCAGAACGTGATTTTCCGCGCAGCGGCGATTTGTGAGAGCAGCCTGGTGGATATCGGCGATCTGGACATCGCTGGCACCTCCGTCGCGCGTCAGACCGACACCGACGTCGACAGCCTCGAACAGGCAGTCGAAGGGTTCGAACGCGAGCTGCTGGAAAAACTCTACGTCAGCTATCCCTCGACCCGGCAACTGGCCAGTCGCCTGCAGACCTCGCACACGGCGATCGCCCATCGACTGCGCAAGTACGGCATTCCCAACAAACCCTGAACACACCACAAAAACCTGTGGGAGCTGGCTTGCCAGCGATGACGGCGGCACAGGCACCATTGATGGTGACTGGTCCACCGCTATCGCTGGCAAGCCAGCTCCCACAAGGAAAGGGGCGGATTCGAAATCCGTTCAAAAACGACCCGCACCTGTACTGAAACCGCTACAGCGGAACGATATCGATACACCCTTCCTCGATCAGCGCAGTGCAAGGCTTTGATCCCGTTCAGCTTTTTCTCTGCCAACCGCTGTAGCGATTTCGCTACACCCGCCAATTTTGAACCATCATCGCCAATCTCTAAATCATTGATTTAATTAACAAAAATCTTGTTGGCCGCATTCTTGCTACTCATCTCCTCATCAATAAGGGCATCACCGCCCACGCTTTCCACCGCGTCCGCCAGACGAGTCTGGCCCCTGAGGAGTTTCCATGAGCGAGTTGCGTTTTACTGAAGATCACGAATGGCTGCGCACCGAAGCCGACGGCAGTGTCACCGTCGGCATCACCGCATTCGCGCAGAACGCCCTGGGCGACGTGGTGTTCGTGCAACTGCCTGAGCTGCAGGCTTACGAAAAAGGCGCTGAAGCCGCCACCGTGGAATCGGTAAAAGCCGCCAGCGGCGTATACATGCCGCTCGATGGCGACGTGCTGGAAGTCAACCCGGCACTGCAAGACGCTCCTGAGCTGGTCAACGAAGATCCGCTGGGCGATGGCTGGTTCTTCCGCTTTCAGCCAAGCGATGCCGCCGCTGTCGGCAAACTGCTCGATCAGGACGCCTACGACCGTCTGATCAAAGCCCAAGCCGAAGCCTGAGGAATTAGCCATGACCGCCATCAATCTCGGCACCGCCAACGAATTCATCGCCCGTCACATCGGCCCGCGCGCCGGTGACGAGCAAGCCATGCTCAACAGCCTCGGCTTCGACTCGCTCGAAGCGCTGCGCGCCAGCGTCATCCCGGAAAGCATCAAGGGCACCAGCGTGCTGGGCATGGACGACGGCCTCAGCGAGGCCGACGCCCTGGCGATGATCAAATCCATCGCTGGCAAAAACCAACTGTTCAAAACCTATATCGGCCAGGGCTACTACAACTGCCACACGCCTTCGCCGATCCTGCGCAACCTGCTGGAAAACCCGGCCTGGTACACCGCTTACACCCCGTACCAGCCAGAAATTTCCCAGGGCCGTCTCGAAGCGCTACTGAACTTCCAGACCATGATCAGCGACCTTACAGGCCTGCCGATCGCCAACGCCTCCTTGCTCGACGAAGCCACCGCCGCTGCCGAAGCCATGACCTTCTGCAAGCGCCTGAGCAAGAACAAGGGCAGCCACCAGTTCTTCGCCTCGATCCACAGCCACCCGCAAACCCTCGACGTGCTGCGCACCCGTGCCGAGCCGCTGGGTATCGAGGTGGTCGTGGGCGATGAGCGCGAACTGACTGACGTCACGCCGTTCTTCGGCGCGCTGCTGCAATACCCGGCGAGCAACGGTGATGTGTTCGACTACCGCGAGCTGACCGAGCGCTTCCACGCCGCCAACGCCCTGGTGGCGGTGGCCGCTGATCTGCTGGCCCTGACGCTGCTGACCGCTCCGGGCGAGTTTGGCGCTGACGTCGCCATCGGTTCGGCACAACGCTTCGGCGTGCCGCTGGGTTTCGGTGGCCCGCACGCTGCTTATTTCTCCACCAAAGATGCGTTCAAGCGTGACATGCCGGGCCGTCTGGTCGGCGTCTCGGTTGACCGTTTCGGCAAGCCGGCCCTGCGTCTGGCGATGCAGACCCGCGAGCAACACATCCGCCGCGAGAAGGCCACGTCGAACATCTGCACCGCCCAAGTGCTGCTGGCCAACATCGCCAGCATGTACGCCGTTTATCACGGCCCGAAAGGCCTGACCCAGATCGCCAACCGCGTGCATCACCTGACCGCAATCCTGGCCAAGGGCCTGACCGCGCTGGGCGCTCAAGTCGAGCAAGTCAGTTTCTTCGACACCCTGACCGTCGCCACCGGCGCACACACTGCCGCGCTGCACGATAAGGCGCACGCCCAGCAGATCAACCTGCGCGTGATCGACGCCGAACGTCTGGGCCTGTCGGTCGACGAAACCACCACTCAGGCTGATATCGAAACCCTGTGGGGCCTCTTCGCCGACGGCAAGACCCTGCCGGACTTCGCTGCGCTGGCCGCCTCGGTGCAGAGCACCATCCCTGCTGCGCTGCTGCGTCAGTCGCCGATCCTCAGCCACCCGGTGTTCAACCGTTATCACTCGGAAACCGAGCTGATGCGCTACCTGCGCAAACTGGCGGACAAGGACCTGGCACTGGATCGCACCATGATCCCGCTGGGCTCGTGCACCATGAAACTCAACGCCGCCAGCGAAATGATCCCGGTGACCTGGGCCGAATTCGGTGCCCTGCACCCGTTCGCCCCGGCCGCACAAAGCGCCGGTTACCAGCAACTGACCGATGAGCTGGAAGCAATGCTCTGCGCCGCCACCGGTTACGACTCGATCTCGCTGCAACCGAACGCCGGTTCGCAAGGTGAATACGCAGGTCTCCTGGCGATCCGCGCCTACCACCAGAGCCGTGGCGACGAGCGCCGCGACATCTGCCTGATCCCGTCGTCGGCCCACGGCACCAACCCGGCCACCGCCCAAATGGCCGGCATGCGCGTCGTCGTAACGGCGTGCGATGCCCGTGGCAACGTCGACATTGAAGACCTGCGCGCCAAAGCCATCGAGCACCGCGAACACCTCGCCGCGCTGATGATCACCTACCCGTCGACCCACGGCGTGTTCGAAGAAGGCATCCGCGAAATCTGCGCGATCATTCACGACAACGGCGGCCAGGTGTATATCGACGGCGCCAACATGAATGCGATGGTCGGCCTCTGCGCACCGGGCAAGTTCGGCGGCGACGTCTCGCACCTGAACCTGCACAAAACCTTCTGCATCCCGCACGGCGGTGGCGGCCCGGGCGTCGGCCCGATTGGCGTCAAATCGCACCTGACCCCGTTCCTGCCGGGCCATGGCCAGATGGAACGCAAGGAAGGCGCGGTCTGCGCGGCACCGTTCGGCAGCGCGAGCATTCTGCCGATCACCTGGATGTACATCCGCATGATGGGTGGCGCCGGTCTGAAGCGCGCTTCGCAACTGGCGATCCTCAATGCCAACTACATCGCCCGTCGTCTCGAAGAGCACTACCCAGTGCTGTATTCGGGCAGCAATGGTCTGGTGGCGCACGAATGCATCCTCGACCTGCGTCCGCTGAAAGACAGCAGCGGCATCAGCGTCGATGACGTCGCCAAACGCCTGATCGACTTCGGCTTCCACGCGCCGACCATGTCGTTCCCGGTCGCTGGCACGTTGATGATCGAGCCGACCGAAAGCGAATCCAAGGAAGAGCTGGACCGCTTCTGCGACGCGATGATCCGCATCCGCGAAGAAATCCGCGCAGTGGAAAACGGCACGCTGGACAAGGAAGACAATCCACTGAAAAACGCCCCGCACACCGCAGCGGAACTGGTTGGCGAATGGACCCACCCGTACAGCCGCGAGCAGGCCGTGTACCCGGTCGCGTCGCTGATCGAAGGCAAATACTGGCCGCCGGTCGGACGCGTCGACAACGTCTTCGGCGATCGCAACCTGGTGTGCGCCTGCCCGTCGATCGAAAGCTACGCTTAAGAGCGGCAGCTGCAAGTTTCTAGCTGCAAGCTGCAAGTAAGGGCTGATCTGCTTTTAACTTGCGGCTTGTGTCTTGCTGCATGCACTGAGGCCTTATAGAAGGCGCAAGGAAAAACCCGATCCGCTTTTACTTGCAGCTTGCAGCTTGCAGCTTGAAGCTAGCAACTGCTCCGCAGGAGCCCCCATGTCGTTAAGCGTGTTCGACCTGTTCAAGATTGGCATCGGTCCGTCCAGTTCCCACACCGTCGGCCCGATGCGCGCGGCGGCGCGCTTCGTTGAGGGGCTGCGCCGTGAAAACCTGCTGACCAGCACCGCCAGCGTCCGTGTCGAGCTGTACGGTTCGCTCGGCGCGACGGGCAAAGGCCACGGCAGCGACAAAGCCGTGCTGCTCGGCCTCGAAGGCGAACACCCGGACACTGTCGACACCGAGACCGTCGCCGCGCGCCTGCAAGAAATTCGCGGCAATGGCCGACTGAATCTGCTCGGTGAACACAGCATCGCGTTCAACGAAAAAGAACACCTGGCGATGATCCGCAAACCGTTGGCCTATCACCCCAACGGCATGATCTTTCGCGCCTTCGACGCAGCGGGAATTCAGATCCGCAGCCGCGAGTACTACTCGGTCGGCGGTGGTTTCGTTGTCGATGAAGATGCCGCCGGCGCCGATCGCATCGTCGAAGACGCCACGCCACTGACCTTCCCGTTCAAAAGTGCCAAGGATTTGCTCGGTCATTGCGCCACCTATGGGCTGTCGATCAGCCAAGTGATGCTGACCAACGAAAGCGCCTGGCGTCCGGAAGCCGAGACCCGTGCCGGCCTGCTGAAGATCTGGCAAGTGATGCAGGATTGCGTCGCTGCCGGCTGCCGCAACGAAGGCATTTTGCCGGGCGGTTTGAAGGTCAAACGCCGGGCGGCGGCGCTGCATCGGCAATTGTGCAAGAACCCGGAATCGGCGCTGCGCGATCCGCTGTCGGTGCTCGACTGGGTCAACCTTTATGCACTGGCGGTCAACGAAGAAAACGCCAACGGCGGGCGCGTGGTTACTGCGCCCACCAATGGCGCGGCGGGCATCATTCCGGCGGTGCTGCATTACTACATGCGTTTTATCCCCGGGGCGAATGACGACGGCGTCGTGCGCTTTCTGCTGACCGCTGCCGCAATCGGCATTCTCTACAAGGAAAACGCATCGATCTCCGGCGCCGAAGTCGGCTGTCAGGGTGAAGTCGGCGTGGCCTGTTCGATGGCCGCCGGCGCCTTGTGCGAAGTGCTTGGCGGCAGCGTGCAGCAAGTCGAAAACGCTGCGGAAATCGGCATGGAACATAACCTCGGCCTGACCTGCGACCCGATTGGCGGCCTGGTGCAGGTGCCGTGCATCGAGCGCAACGCGATGGGCTCGGTGAAAGCCATCAACGCGGTGCGCATGGCCATGCGTGGCGACGGTCAGCATTTCGTCTCCCTCGACAAAGTCATCCGCACCATGCGCCAGACCGGCGCCGACATGAAAAGCAAATACAAGGAAACCGCTCGCGGCGGTTTGGCAGTCAACATTATCGAATGCTAATTAGCCCCCTCTCCCTGCGGGAGAGGATTGGTATGAATCAAGGAGTCCCGCATGACCACCGAACAACTCTCGAAAACCCCGCTGCACGCACTGCACCTCGAACTCGGCGCACGCATGGTGCCGTTCGCCGGCTACGACATGCCCGTGCAATACCCGCTGGGCGTGATGAAAGAACACCAGCACACCCGCGAACAGGCCGGGTTGTTCGACGTTTCGCACATGGGCCAGATTCGCCTGACCGGTGCCAATGCAGCCCAAGCCCTGGAAACCCTGGTGCCGGTGGACATCATCGACCTGCCGGTGGGCATGCAGCGTTATGCGATGTTCACCAACGAAAGCGGCGGCATCCTCGACGACCTGATGGTCGCCAATCTGGGCAATGACGAGCTGTTCCTGGTGGTCAACGCCGCGTGCAAGGATCAGGATTTCGCGCATCTGCAAAAACACATCGGCAATCAGTGCACCATTACGGCGCTGTTCGAAGAGCGCGCCCTGCTCGCCCTGCAAGGTCCGGCAGCCGTCACCGTGCTGGCGCGTCTTGCGCCGGACGTGGCGAAGATGACTTTCATGCAGTTCAACCGTGTGTCGTTGCTGGGCGTGGACTGCTTTGTCAGCCGTTCGGGCTACACCGGTGAAGACGGTTTCGAAATCTCCGTCCCGGCCGCCGAAGCGGAAAAACTCGCCCGCGCCCTGCTCGCCCAACCAGAGGTCCAGGCCATTGGCCTCGGCGCCCGTGATTCGCTGCGTCTGGAAGCCGGCCTGTGCCTGTACGGCCATGACATGAACACCGAGACCACACCAATTGAAGCCAGCCTGCTCTGGGCGATCTCCAAGCCACGCCGCGCTGACGGCGCGCGGGCCGGCGGTTTCCCGGGCGCAGAGCCGATCTTCGCGCAGCAACAAAATGGTGTCGCACGCAAACGCGTCGGCCTGCTGCCCCAGGAACGCACCCCCGTGCGTGAAGGCGCAGAAATCGTCAACGAGACCGGCGATATCATCGGTAGCGTCTGCAGCGGTGGCTTCGGTCCGACCTTGGGAGGACCATTGGCGATGGGTTACCTCGACAGCGCCTACGTTGCTCTCGACACTCCGGTGTGGGCCATCGTCCGTGGGAAAAAGGTGCAAATGCTTGTAAGCAAAATGCCATTTGTTCCACAACGCTACTATCGCGGCTGATCGACTGTTTCTATAAGTAACGCGATTGCGTTATGCGTGCACTAATGTGTAACGCAATCGCCATAAAACAGTGCGTTTTTTAACATCCGTTTCGAATATGAACGTTGCTTATAACGTTTGCTGAAAATAGAGCCGGACAATCGTCTAAGACACAACTAGTTAACTGACGAACTGCCATGAAGGGCAGTAAAACCGGGGCCTTCGCAGGGCTTGTTTTTTCTCCCGTAGTTGGCGTAGAGTTTGTCCACTGTGTTTGCATGGGTCAGCTTGGAATCGTGACCTGGGCAGTAGCCTACAAGTTAGCTACATCCCGCTCGACGTCTTCTTACTCCTTGCAACCAGCTCCAGTACTCTTTCATGTGAAAGGGGCTGTCATCAATTTTATGCGTCAAAGGAAATAAGAAATGTCCACACGTCAGAGCGGTACCGTCAAGTGGTTTAACGACGAGAAAGGTTTTGGTTTTATCACTCCAGAAAGCGGTCCGGATCTGTTCGTACATTTCCGCGCCATTCAGGGCAACGGCTTCAAAAGTCTGAAAGAAGGCCAGAAAGTGACTTTCGTTGCTGTGCAAGGCCAGAAAGGCATGCAGGCTGACGAAGTACAAGCAGAAGCCTGATCTGCTGATACGAAAAAGCCCCTGATATTGATATCAGGGGCTTTTTTGTGCGCGCTAATCCGTAAACTGGCGCTTCCATTCACGCCTTGAGGCTGTCATGTCGAAACACCTGCTCACGCCGCAAGGGGACTTTCCTCCCGTTGCTCTCGGTCGTCGTCTGGCGGCGATGTTCTACGACTTCCTGCTGTGCACCGCCCTGCTGATCGTCACCGGATTCATCTACAAGCTGATCCAGGCCGCCATTGTCGGCGAAGAACGCCTGCGGGCGATGACCGATGCCGGCCAGCTCGATGGCGATCCGCTGTATTCCACGGTGCTGCTGCTGGTGTTGTTCGGCTTCTTCGCCAAGTTCTGGACCCACGGCGGGCAGACATTGGGGATGCAGGTGTGGGGCCTTCGGGTGCAGAATGCCGACGGCACGGCCATCAGCCTGTGGCAGGCGCTGTTGCGCTTTATGGTGTCGATCGCGTCGTGGTTGTGTGTCGGGCTGGGGTTCTTCTGGTCGCTGTTCGACAAGCAGAAACGCACTTGGCATGACATCTATTCGGATACCCGTGTGGTGCGGATCCCGAAGAAGAGCAAATAATTTCCATACTCAAGAGCCGGCCTGTGGTGAGGGGATTTATCCCCGTCCGGCTGCGTAGCAGTCGTAAAGAAGCACACGCGGTATCCCTGATATGCCGCGGTGTTTGATTTAGGGCGGCTTCGCCACCCATCGGGGATAAATCCCCTCACCACAGGGCTCACTTCTACAAGGGAGTACTCAGGCGTTACCGGCCAACTTCATTCGCGCTGCCTGGGTGAAGTCCAGCATGCGCTTCAGCGGGCGAATCGCCTGGGGAATCAGCGCCGGATCAACAAAGATCTCGTTGGTGCCTTCCTTCAAGCTCTTCAGCGTGCGCTCAAGGGTGTTCATGGCCATCCACGGGCAATGCGCGCAACTGCGGCAAGCCGCGCCGTTACCGGCCGTAGGCGCTTCGATGAAGACCTTGTCCGGGCACAGCTGCTGCATCTTGTAGAAGATGCCACGGTCGGTGGCGACGATCAGGGTCTTGTTCGGCAGGCTTTGCGCGGCAGCGATCAACTGGCTGGTGGAACCGACCGCGTCCGCCAGCTCGATCACCGAAGTCGGCGACTCGGGATGCACCAGAATCGCCGCGTCCGGGTACAACGCTTTCATGTCTTCGAGCTGCTTGGACTTGAACTCTTCATGAACGATGCAGGCACCGTCCCAAAGCAGCATGTCGGCACCGGTCTTGCGCTGAATGTAAGTGCCCAGGTGCTTGTCCGGACCCCAGATGATCGTCTCGCCGTTATCCATCAGGCTTTCGACAATTTCCAGTGCACAGCTCGATGTCACCACCCAGTCAGCCCGAGCCTTAACGGCGGCGGAGGTGTTGGCGTAAACCACCACGGTGCGTTCCGGATGCTGATCGCAGAACGCCGAGAACTCGTCGACCGGGCAACCCAGGTCCAGCGAGCAGGTCGCCTCCAGGGTCGGCATCAGCACGCGTTTTTCCGGGTTGAGAATTTTTGCCGTCTCGCCCATGAATTTCACGCCGGCGACCACTACGGTCTTGGCCGGGTGAGCATTGCCGAAGCGGGCCATTTCCAGGGAGTCGGAAACACAGCCGCCGGTTTCTTCGGCCAGGGCCTGAATCACCGGATCGCAATAGAAGTGAGCCACGAGCACCGCGTCCTGAGCCTTGAGCTCGGCAGCGATGGCGGAACGGTAATAAGCCTCCTCCTCTGCCGTCAGCGGTTTCGGCTGCTTGGCGTCGAGGTGGGCTTGAACCAGAAGGCGTTCGGAAATCTGCGTCATGTTCGCAAGACCTGCAGGCGCATTCGCGCGAAAGTCGAGTATACACCCGGCTCCGGACCGCTAGAGGGTACCGCCGGGAGAGTGAGTATCATCAGGCACGGACAGCGTTGAAGCTGCGCAAGGCTACAGAATATCCCGTTGATAAAAAAGATGATTCTGACCTGTGTCAGGTGTGGCCGCGCTGAAAAATCGAACGCCCGAATCGCAGGCAAAAAAACCCGGAAATCCTCACTTTCGTGGGCCTTCCGGATTTTCTAAACCGCTAAATATGGTGGGTCGTGTGGGATTCGAACCTACGACCAATTGGTTAAAAGCCAACTGCTCTACCAACTGAGCTAACGACCCGCTGTGTGGTGGCGCGTATAATACTGATTTTTAAGGACTATTCAACACCTTTTTTGAAAAAATCAAAAATAAGGGGTTGGATCGTCCACACCAGCTGCCGCGAAGCCTTCTGCACGTAGGCGGCAGCTGTCGCATTTGCCGCAGGCGCGGCCGTCATCATCGGCCTGATAGCAGGAAACGGTCAGGCCATAATCCACGCCGAGCTTCACCCCAGCCTGGACGATCTGCGCCTTGCTGAGGTTTTGCAGTGGCGCCTGAATGCGGAAGCCATTGCCTTCCACGCCCGCTTTGGTGGCCAGGTTGGCCATGCGCTCGAACGATTCGATGAACTTCGGACGGCAGTCCGGGTAGCCGGAATAATCCACCGCGTTGACGCCGATGAAGATGTCGCGGGCACCGAGCACTTCGGCCCAACCCAATGCCAGCGACAGGAACACGGTGTTGCGCGCCGGTACGTAAGTCACCGGAATGCCTTCACCGAGCTCTTCCGGGATGTCGATGCTGGTGTCGGTCAGCGCCGAGCCGCCCATGCCATTGAGGTTCAGCCCGATAACCTTGTGCTCGACTACCCCCAGATCCCGAGCCACACGTGCGGCAGCGTGCAATTCAGCATGCGAGCGCTGGCCGTAATCAAAGCTCATGGTGTAGCAGGCATAGCCTTCGGCGCGAGCCATCGCCACCACGGTGGCCGAGTCGAGGCCGCCGGACAGCAAGATGACTGCACGTTTTTCGGTAGTGTTCAGTTGTTCAGTCATCTCAGCGCCCCGGCTCGTCGTTCCAAAGATATTTATGCAGCTGCAATTGCAGGCGTACCGGCAGATTGTCCGCCACCACCCAATCTGCCAACTCGCGGGCATTGAGATCGTGGTGACTTGGCGAAAACAGCACTTCGCCGGCGCGCTGATCGAGACCGTACTGGATCAGCTTGGAAACCGCCCAGTCATAGTCTTCCCGCGAGCAGATGACAAACTTCACCTGATCGTTGCGGGTCAGCAGTTCGATGTTCTCGTAACGGTTGCGGTGGGCTTCTTTCGAGCCCGGCGTTTTCAGATCGACGACGCGACTGACACGCGGATCGACAGCGGATACGTCGAGGGCGCCGCTGGTTTCCAGCGACACCTCGTAACCGGCATCACATAACCGCTCAAGCAAAGGAATGGCGTTTGGCTGAGCCAACGGCTCACCGCCGGTGACACAGACGTAGCGCGGACGATATCCGGCCACTTGCTCAAGGATGTCGTCGAGGGTGCGGACAGTGCCGCCGCTGAACGCATAAGCGCTGTCGCAGTACTGGCAACGCAACGGGCAACCGGTCAGGCGCACGAAAACCGTGGGCAGCCCGGCAGTCCGAGTTTCACCCTGCAACGAGTAGAAAACTTCGGTGATTCTCAATGTGTCTTGCATAGTCGCCACGGGCGTAACAGCTAAACAGGCTGTCCGCCTCCGTCAGGCACTTCAGGCAATCCCGCCAACGCGTAGACCGCAAGAAGCGTGTTTCAGAAAAAGGGCGTGAATTCTAACGAAAAAACCCGCGACAAGCGCGGGTTTCTTCAAAACACGGATGAACCGGCTTACATGCGCTGTAGATCACGCTGGGCCAACTGCGCAGCAGACGTGCCCGGATATTGGGACACCACCTGCTGCAGAATGCCTTTGACCTTGTCGGTGTGACCGAGGCGGCGTTCTACGTCAGCCAGTTTGTACAGCGAGTCCGGCACCTTGTTGTGCTTGGGATACAGCTGCGAAACCTTCGCGAAGGCCTGACCTGCACCTTGCAGATCACCCTTGGCCAGGTTCACTTCGCCCAACCAGTACTGGGCGTTGCCCGCGTACTGGCTGTTCGGGTATTTACGCAGGAAAGCGGCGAAGGCCTGGCTGGCCTTGTCGAAATCCTTGGCTTTGATCAGGTCGAAAGCGGCATCGTAATACAGCTTTTCCTTGGCCGGATCAGCCGGTTCGCTACCCGCAGCAGGGGCTTGGGCGGCCGCAGCAGCACCCGCGCCTGCGGCAGCACCGGCAGCAGCACTTGCGTCGCTACCGGCAGAAGAATTCTCGGGAGTCGCGGCTGGTGCAACGCCGGATCCTATGCGCCGATCAAGATCCTGGTATCGCTCCAGGGATTCCTGCTTCATGCGCGCAACCTGATTCTGCAGTTCCTCGATCACGCCTTGCTGGCGCGAGATCTGATCCTGCATCTGTTGCAATTGGTTGAACAGCATGCCTTGTGCCGAGGCAGGGGCCGAAGCCGCTCCCCGGCATAGGCGCCGTTCGTACCGTAACCCGCAGGCGGATAACTGCTCCCGCTATTGTTATAACCGGAGTTGTCATCGACCACAGGAACCGCAGCCCACGCCGCAAGCGGCGCGAGGCTGAGAGCCAGAACAGTTACAGCACGACGGCACGTTCGCATATCGAATTACTTACGCAGTTCGACGCGACGGTTCTGGGCCCAGGACTGCTCGTCGTTGCCGGTAGCAACTGGACGCTCTTCGCCGTAGGAAACCAGTTCCAGCTGAGCTGGGGAAACACCTTGCAGTACCAGGTAGCGCTGAACGGCTTTCGCACGACGCTCGCCCAGTGCCATGTTGTACTCACGAGTACCACGTTCGTCGGTGTTGCCTTCCAGAACAACGCGAGCGCCGTTTGCTTTCAGGTCTTTGGCGTGAACGTCCAGAGCGCGCATGGCTTCTGGCTTCAGGTCCGAGCTGTCGTATTCGAAGTAGAAGGTGGTGATTGCGCGCAGAGCAGCTTCTTCGCTCAGGGAGCCGTCAACGGCACCAGTGTTTGCGCCGTAACCAGCGTTTGGATCAACAGCACCTTCACCGGCGTTGTCGCCGCCTTTGGACGAGCAACCTACAGCTACAGCCATGGCCAGAGCCAGCGCAGCAAATTTACCAAACTTCAGCATTTCCATCGTGAAACTCCTAATGAACCCCAGTGTGTTAAGTAAAACGTGTAGCGCCCGCTCACTTCAGGTAAGGGGACCAGGACGGTTCTCTGACTTCGCCTTGAGCGGTAGGAAGCGGGAGCCTCACGCGCCCATTAATGGACACGAGCATCAAGACTCCCCGGCCCTGTTGGCGGGTGGCGTAGATTACCATGGTGCCGTTGGGCGCAACAGTAGGTGACTCGTCCAGAGTGCTATCAGTGAGGATCTTTACACTACCCCGCTGCAGATCCTGAGCTGCCACCTTGAAATTGGTGAAGCCATCCTGACGATGGATCATCACCAAAGTCTTTTCATCAGCCGAAAGTTTCGGGTTGGCGTTGTAGTTGCCCACGAACGTCACACGCTCGGCACCACCGCCACCGACGCTGGTTTTATAGATTTGCGGCTTGCCGCCACGGTCCGAAGTGAAATAGATGGTCGAGCCATCCTTGCCCCAGAACGGTTCGGTATTGATGCCCTGGCCATTGGTTACGCGGCTGATCTGACGCGAACCGAGGTTCATCACGTAGATGTCCGGGTTACCGTCTTTCGACAGCACGAACGCCAGGCGATTGCCATCCGGCGACCAGGCTGGCGCGCCGTTGAGGCCTTCGAAGTTGGTGATCTGCTCACGGCGACCGGTGTCGATGTTCTGCATGAAGATGCGCGGACGCTTCTGCTCGAACGACACGTAGGCGATACGCTTGCCATCCGGTGCAAAACGCGGCGACAGGATCGGCTCACGCGATTGCAGCAGAGTCACTGCACGCGCGCCGTCATAGTCGGAACGTTGCAGGGTGTAACGAGTGTTCTTCTCGGAGAAACGCTCGGCCGTTACATACAGCAGGCGAGTCGAGAAGGCACCTTCGATACCGGTCAGCTTCTGGAAGGACTGGTCGGAAATGAAGTGCGCCATGTCTCGAATCTGGTCGGTCGTACCGGAAACACTGCCGTCAGCCACTTTCTGTTCGGTGGCGACGTTGAACAGTGCCCACTGCACCTGCAAGCGACCGCCCGCGGGCGCGATGCTGCCGACCATCATGTACTGAGCACCCACTGCCTTCCAGTCACGGAAAATGATTTCGCTCGGCTGGCTTGGCTGGCTGATCATGTTGGCTTTTGGAATCGGCGAGTAATAGCCCGAGTTGCGCAAATCGTTACCGATGATTTCCGCCATGTCGTCAGGCAGCACCGCGCCGCCTTGCATACCGAACGGAACGACGGCGATCGGAGTAGCCCGATCGCTGCCGCTGGTGACCAGAATGTTCTTTTCATCTGCCACCGCGATCCCTGCCATGCAGCAGATCACGACCAGCATTCCTCGAAGAAGGTTTCTCACAAGGCTAGATCCTCAGGTGTGAATGTCATCTTGAATGAACGATACGGAGCGAAATCGCTCGGCTTCATTCCCTGCATTTCTGTCAAACGTCCAATATTCTTCACTGCCGCGACTGCCGAAGCATCGAACGGACCGTCACCACTGGACTTGGCAACGCTGACCGAAGTCACCGTACCGTCCGGCAACATGCCGATCTGCAGCACGACCGTCATGCCTTTGCGTGCCGAAGGAGGACGAGCCCAGCCTTCTGCTGCACGAGCGCGAATCAGGTCATCGAAACTGCCGGCGACTTCGTCACCCTGCTCATCGGCCAAGGCTTGCTGGCGCTGCGGCGTGTCGGAAAGCAGATCTGCCAGGGCCTGAGCCTTTTTGTCTTCGGCAGATTTGCGTGCCGCTTCCTGCGCTTTCTTCTTCGCAGCATCGGCAGCAGCTTTCTTCTTCGCCTCTTCGGCGACTTTCTTCTTCGCCTCTTCAGCTTCAGCTTTCTTCTTGGCGTCTTCGGCGGCTTTCTTTTTCGCGTCTTCGACGATCTTCTTCTTGGCTTCTTCGGCAGCGGCTTTCTTCGCCTCTTCCTCAGCAGCTTTTTTCGCTTCGTCTTCGGCCTTCTTCTTGGCTATATCAGCCAATTGTTTCTCTTCGGCCTTTTTCGCTTCGGCTTTCTTCGCGTCGTCGGCTTTCTTGGCTTCATCAGCCTTTTTCGCTTCGTCCGCTTTTTTCGACTCGTCGGCCTTCTTGGCTTCCTCGGCCTTTTGAGCCGCTTCCTCTTTCTTTTGTTCCGCCGCCTTCACCGCTTCCTGCTCGATCTTTTTCTGTTCCATCTGTTCGACTTCGGTCTGGCGCGCAGCGGATTTCTTCGCCTCACCCGCAATCTTCTGATTGGTCTGGGTGGTCGCCTGACTTTTCGATTTCAATTGGTACAGAGTCGCCTGGACGATCGGCTTGGCCGGCGGCAGTTCAGGCGTGAAGGCAAAACTGACGAACAGCATGCCGAACACCAGCACGTGCAGGACAATCGCCAGGACACTAGGCCAGAAGTAGCTTTCCGAGGCGGACGGCTCTCGCTGTTGCTGCATCAGGGGGCCTCGGTAATCAGACCAACGTTACCGACCCCGGCTTTCTGCAACCCGCCCATGGCGCCCATGACGGCGCCGTAGTCGACAGTCTTGTCGCCGCGAATGAATACCTGGGTGCGTTTGCCGCCCTCGGTGCCGGCGCGAATGATCTTGGTCACCGCGTCAGTCATTTGCGGCAGGGTCATGGCCCTGTCCTGTTGCTTCTCGGTGTCGACTTCGCTGCCAAGGTTCCAGTAGTAGGTCTTGTCAGCCTTGATCGAAATGGTCAGGACCTGGGTGTTGTTGTCCTGCGGCAAGGCTTCGCTGGAAACCTTGGGCAGATCAACTTTCACGCCCTGATTGAGCATCGGCGCGGTCACCATGAAGATGACCAGCAGCACCAACATCACGTCGATGTAGGGCACCACGTTCATCTCGGCGACCGGCTTGCGCTTTTTGCGAGCTCGAGCGATTAAAGCCATCGGGAAATACCTGCTTATTCTTCGCTGGTGTGCACTTTGCGGTGCAGGATCGCCTGGAATTCATCGGCGAAGGTGTAGTAGCGGCCCAGCAAGGTTTCGCTGCGCGCAGCAAAACGGTTGTAAGCGATGACCGCTGGGATCGCAGCGAACAGGCCGATCGCCGTGGCGATCAGCGCTTCGGCGATACCCGGAGCTACGGTGGCGAGGGTCGCCTGCTGAGCACTGGCCAGACCGCGGAAAGAGTTCATGATCCCCCACACGGTACCGAACAGGCCGATGTACGGACTGACCGAACCAACAGTGGCGAGGAACGGCAGGCTCTGCTCGAGTTTCTCTTCTTCGCGGGAGATGGCGACGCGCATGGCACGAGCGACACCTTCCATCACCGCTTCAGGATCGACGCCTGGCTGCTGACGCAGACGGGAGAATTCCTTGAAACCCGCACGGAAGATCTGCTCCACGCCCGAATCCGGATCAGGGTTGCTGCCGGCCTGACGGTACAGTTTGGACAGGTCGATACCCGACCAGAAGCGCTCCTCGAAGCTCTCCAGGGCGCGTCGACCGGCACGCAGCAAATTGCTGCGCTGAAAGATCATGATCCATGAGGTCACCGATGCGGCCACCAGGGTCAACATTACCAACTGCACCACGATGCTGGCATTGCTGACCAGGCTCCACATGGAGGAATGGTCGACGACGTTAGCTTCCACGCTTTATCTCCTGCTTTGAGTGTGTACCCGGGCCGACCGCGTCGGCGAAGGCCGCACGCAGGTCTTCGGGAAGGGCCCGGGGTTTCAAACTGTCGGTGCGCACGCAGGCCACCAAAAACTGCCCTTCGCAGAGCAGCACATTATCCGTGGCCCGCCTGACCTGCTGTTTGAAGCGCAGGCTGGCACGGTTCAATTCGATTACATCAGCGCTTACCAATAGTTCGTCGTCCAGTCGCGCCGGCGCGTGGTAGCGCGCTTCGCTGGAATGCACGACGAACAACAGGTCCTCTCCGGCAAGCACAGATTGGGCAAAACCCAGTTCCCGTAGCCGCTCGGTTCGAGCCCGTTCCATAAACTTGAGGTAATTAACGTAATACACGATGCCGCCCGCGTCGGTGTCCTCGTAATAAACGCGACAACGATGTGCGAACGGCTCAAGCCCGTTTTGCGCGCGCATACTCTAGTGCTTACTCCTCAGGTTGCCAATCCGGCCAGACAACTGTTTTTCGTGGTTTCAAAGCTTTAACGCAAAAGTACCGTCGTCTGACAGTACAAACCCTGAATAAATCACCAGCAAATGTGTATCAATCGTCGACGGCGTCGAGAAACTCGTCTGCCACGGGCATCTCGCCCATGCGTGACGGAACATTCAAACCGAAGTGCAGGTAGGCATGGCGCGTCACCACCCTGCCCCGTGGCGTGCGCATGATATAGCCCTGCTGGATCAGATACGGCTCGAGCACGTCTTCAATGGTGTGGCGCTCTTCACTGATCGCCGCCGCCAGACTGTCGATCCCCACCGGACCACCGTCGAACTTCTCGATCATGGTCAGCAACAGGCGCCGGTCCTGGTGATCGAAACCGTGTTCATCGACATCCAGCAGGTTCAGCGCCAGATCCGCCACCGCTTTGGTGATATGACCCTTGGCGCGGACCTCGGCGAAGTCCCGTACTCGGCGCAGCAGACGGTTGGCAATTCGCGGGGTGCCACGGGCGCGACGGGCGATCTCGAACGAACCTTCCGGGTCCAACGGCAGACCCAGAATGGCCGCTGAACGGCTGACGATTGTTGCCAGATCCGCCGTGCTGTAGAACTCCAGGCGCTGGACGATACCGAAGCGATCACGCAACGGGTTGGTCAGCATGCCGGCGCGGGTGGTGGCGCCGACCAGGGTGAACGGCGGCAGATCAAGTTTGATCGAACGCGCCGCCGGCCCTTCGCCGATCATGATGTCGAGCTGGAAATCTTCCATCGCCGGATACAGCACTTCTTCAACGATCGGCGACAGACGATGAATTTCGTCGATGAACAGCACGTCGTGCGGCTCGAGATTGGTCAGCAACGCGGCCAGATCACCCGGACGTTCCAGCACTGGTCCAGAGGTGCTCTTGATCGACACGCCCATTTCCTGGGCAATGATGTTGGCCAGCGTGGTCTTGCCCAGCCCCGGCGGGCCGAAGATCAAAGTGTGATCAAGGGATTCGCTACGGCCCCGGGCAGCCTGGATAAACAGTTCCATCTGCTCGCGCACGGTTGGCTGGCCAATGTAATCGGCCAGGCTGACCGGGCGGATGGCCCGATCCTGGACTTCTTCGCGCTCGCGCGGGCTGTGCGCGGCGGCGATCAGACGATCAGCTTCAATCACTTAAATCATTCCCTTCAGAGCGCGGCGGATCAGATCTTCGCTGCTCAGATTCTTGTCTTTGATCGCGGAAATCGCCTTGCTCGCTTCCTGCGGCTTGTACCCCAGCGAGATCAGCGCACTGACCGCATCAGTCTCGGCGCTGTTGACCGGCGCCGGCCCATCGGGCTGATTCGGCACCAGCGCGAACATCGCCGGCGACGTTTCCCACGCCTTGAAGCGGTCTTTCAATTCGACCAGCAGACGCTCGGCGGTCTTCTTGCCAACCCCCGGCACCTTGGTCAGCGCCGAAGTGTCCTGAGACTGCACGCAGCGCACCAGTTCATCGACTTCCAGGCTCGACATCAATGCCAGCGCCAGTTTCGGGCCTACGCCGTTGAGACGAATCAGTTCGCGGAAAAAGTCTCGCTCACGCTTGCCGGCAAAGCCATAGAGCAATTGCGCATCTTCGCGTACGACCAAATGGGTGTGCAGGGTCAGCGGTTCACCGACCGACGGCAACCGATAAAGGGTGGTCATCGGCACTTCCACCTCATAGCCGAGGCCATTCACATCGAGAATCAGGTGCGGCGGCTGTTTCTCAGCCAAGGTGCCGCGCAAGCGTCCAATCACGTTTTGAATCCTTGAGCGCTGGCCAGCCGTGGGCTGGCGACGATTGAAGGTGGCTTGCGCGCCGGCAACACAGGCACCAGAGAGCCACTTTCAGGAAAATTGATGCTGATGCTATCAGAGACGCAGGCGCCCGCCACGACTGCGTGCGGTTCCCAGACCGTGCGGCAGCAGGCTCGAGCGTGTATGCGCATGGCAAATGGCGATAGCGAGGGCGTCGGAGGCGTCGATTTGCGGCTTGCTGGTCAATTTGAGCATGTGCATGACCATCATCTGCACCTGCTCTTTATTGGCCGCGCCCGTGCCGACCACGGCCTGTTTGACTTGGGTAGCGGTGTATTCGGCGATTTCCAGGCACTCTTCGGCGCCGGCGACGATGGCCGCGCCGCGCGCCTGACCGAGCTTCAGCGCCGAGTCGGCGTTTTTCGCCATGAACACCTTTTCGATGCCCATGGTCACCGGGCCGTAGGTCTTGATTATTTCGCGCACGCCGCGATAGACGATTTGCAGACGCTCATGCAGTTCGCCGGAGCCGGTGCGAATGCAGCCCGAAGCCACATAGATGCAGCCGCCGCGCCCGGTATCGCGAACGATCCCGTAACCGGTAATGCGCGAACCGGGGTCGATACCAAGAATTAAAGTCATAACGCCTGCAGATTCATAAAACGATTTACCTGACAGCCAATAGCAAATGTGGGAGCGAGCCTGCTCGCGAAGGCGGTATGTCAGCAGATACAGGTGCTGAATGACACACCGCTTTCGCGAGCAGGCTCGCTCCCACAGGGAAGACTAGTCGCTTATCAGCCAAGCTGAGCGGCGACGTCTTCCGGGATGTCCGCGTTGGAGTAGACGTTCTGCACGTCATCCAGGTCCTCAAGCATGTCGATCAGCTTGAGCACCTTCTCCGCACCTTCCAGATCCAGCTCGGCACTGGTGGTCGGCTGCATGACGATTTCCGCGTCGTCGCCCTTGAACCCGGCCGCTTCCAGCGCGTTACGCACCGCATAGAAACCGGTGAACGAGGTGAACACGTCGATCGAACCGTCTTCGTGGGTAACCACGTCATCGGCATCCGCTTCCAGCGCCGCTTCGGTCAGTGCGTCTTCATCGACGCCCGGGGCGAAGCTGATCTGGCCCTTGCGCTCGAACAGATACGCCACCGAACCGTCGGTGCCGAGGTTGCCGCCACACTTGCTGAACGCATGACGCACGGCTGCGGCGGTACGGTTGCGGTTATCGGTCATGCATTCGACCATGACCGCGACGCCGCCAGTGGCCGTAACCCTCGTAGGTCAGCTCTTCAACGTTGTCCGCTTCGGTGGCCCCAGCACCGCGCGCTACGGCGCGATCGATGATGTCGCGACTCATGTTCGCGCTCAACGCCTTGTCCAGGGCCAGGCGCAAACGCGGGTTGGAACCCGGATCACCGCCACCCTGACGGGCCGCAACGGTCAGTTCACGGATCCACTTGGTGAAGATCTTGCCCCTCTTGGCATCCTGACGTTCTTTGCGGTGCTTGATGTTTGCCCACTTGGAATGACCTGCCATAACTTGCTCCGAATGCTCTTTGAAACCTTGCCCGCCCTGCTGGTGCAGCGGCCGGCAATTGAAAAATTCGACCTGAGAAAGAAAAAAGGCGCATCCGAAGATGCGCCTTCAGGCCCGTCTTACTCAGCCTTTGGCGTTTCGCGCAGGCGAATGTGCAGCTCGCGCAACGCCTTGGCATCCACTACGCCCGGAGCCTGCGTCATCACGTCGGCAGCACTCTGGGTTTTCGGGAAGGCGATCACTTCACGGATCGACTGGGCGCCGGTCATCAGCATCACCAGACGGTCCAGACCGAAGGCCAGGCCACCGTGCGGCGGTGCACCGTACTTCAGCGCGTCGAGCAGGAAGCCGAACTTCTCTTCCTGTTCCGCTTCGTTGATGCCCAGCAGGCGGAATACCGCTTGCTGCATTTCCTTGCGGTGAATACGGATCGAACCGCCGCCCAGCTCGGTGCCGTTCAACACCATGTCGTACGCACGGGACAGTGCGCCGGCCGGGTTGGCTTCGAGTTCCTGTGGGGTGCACTTCGGTGCGGTGAACGGGTGGTGCAGCGCCGAGAAGCTACCGTCGTCGTTCTCTTCGAACATCGGGAAGTCAACGACCCACATTGGGGCCCACTCGCAGGTCAGCAGCTTGAGGTCGTGACCGAGCTTGATCCGCAGCGCGCCCAAGGCTTCGCTGACGATCTTGGCCTTGTCGGCACCGAAGAACACGATATCGCCATCGACTGCGCCAACGCGATCGAGGATCACGTTGAGCTTGTCTTCAGGAATGTTCTTCACGATCGGCGATTGCAGACCTTCAACACCGGCAGCACGCTCGTTGACCTTGATGTACGCCAGGCCCTTGGCACCGTAGATGCCGACGAACTTGGTGTAATCGTCGATCTGCTTGCGCGGCATGCTCGCCCCGCCTCGGAACGCGCAGTGCGGCGATGCGGCACTTCGGATCGTTGGCCGGGCCGCTGAACACCTTGAATTCAACTTCTTTGAGCTGGTCGGCAACGTCAACCAGTTCGAGTGGAATACGCAGGTCCGGCTTGTCCGAACCGTAGCGGCGCATGGCTTCTTCGAAAGTCATGTGCGGGAATTCGCCGAATTCCAGATTCAGCACTTCCTTGAACAGGTTGCGGATCATCTGCTCGGTCAGGCCCATGATCTCTTTTTCATCGAGGAAACTGGTCTCGATGTCGATCTGGGTGAATTCCGGCTGACGGTCGGCACGCAGGTCTTCGTCACGGAAGCATTTGGCGATCTGGTAGTAACGGTCGAAGCCGGCCACCATCAGCAGTTGCTTGAACAGCTGCGGCGATTGCGGCAGGGCGAAGAACGAACCGGCGTGGGTACGGCTCGGCACCAGATAGTCCCGCGCACCTTCCGGGGTGGCCCGGGTCAGGATCGGAGTTTCGACATCGAGGAAACCGTTTTCGTCGAGGAAGCGGCGGATGCTGGTGGTCATGCGCGAACGCAGACGCAGCTTCTCGGCCATCTCCGGACGACGCAGGTCGAGGAAGCGATAGCGCAGGCGGGTTTCTTCGCCGACGTCGGAGAACTCGTTGAGCGGGAACGGCGGGGTTTCCGACTCGTTCAGCACTTCCAGTTCATAACCCAGCACTTCGATCATGCCCGAGGCCATGTTGGCGTTGGTCGCACCGGCCGGACGCAGACGCACCTTGCCGGTGATTTTCACAACGTATTCGCTGCGCACGCGATCGGCGGCGGCGAAGCTCTCGGCACGATCCGGATCGAACACCACCTGGGCCAGACCATCACGATCACGGATGTCGAGGAAAATCACCCCGCCGTGATCGCGGCGACGGTGAACCCATCCGCAAAGGGTAATTTCCTGGCCTTCCAGGCTTTCGTTCAGTTGGCCGCAATAGTGGCTGCGCATCATGGTGTGGTTCGCTTCTCGTAATTCGAAATTCGGTGGAGTAACTGTCGCCTTCAAGCAAGGCGGCCACTCACGCGTGTCGTTCGTTCAGGGTTTGAACCCTAGTCAGCTTTGTCGCCACCGGCCAGATTCTTCTTGGCTCCGGTCTTGAAATCGGTCTCGTACCAACCGTTGCCGCTGAGGCGAAAACCCGGCATGGACAGCTGCTTCTTCAGTTCGGGCGCCTGGCAGGCAGGGCAGTCGACCAACGGTGCGTCGCTGATCTTCTGAATGGCTTCCAACTGATGACCACAGGAAGCACATTGGTAATCGTACATTGGCATGGGGGTGTCTCGGCGATCAGATTGCTGCCGCGCGCAGGGCTTTGCGGCGAAAGCGCGGGATTATATCGATTAAATGCGGGCTGTGCAGCCGTAACACTGCACAGCCCACAACCTCATTGCAACCGCCGTTTCAGCGCGAAACGGCGGGTGCGAGTTCTTTGATCCCGTTCATGACACAAACCACCCGTACCAGCGCACTGAAATTCTTCACCCCGCCGTGACGCAGATGCACCTCACGGTCGACATGGGACAACAGTGTGCTGATCGAACAATGATTGGCCTCGGCCATGCCGCCGAGGATGTTCCAGTAGACCTGCTCGAGTCGCAGGCAGGTCGCAAATCCGTTGAGGCGAATCGATCGCGATAACGGCCGGATCAGATTCATGTCGAACTCGCTGACAAACGGATCGACTTTTATAACGTGCCGCGAAGCCGACATCCTGTCGCTTCGCCTGTCTCCTTCTACCATAGCGTTGACACTCCTTTGCCATGACTGCTGATTTATAAGGCAACATCCTGCGCCTTCATAAAAACCCAGTGACAAAGTTATCGCCATACGACTTGTTGACCAGCCTCGTAGGATAAGCCAACGACAATAGTAAGAGTCTGGACAGCGTGCGGACGACCTCAAGCCGTCCGCAGCGGCCGGGTCACTCCTCGAGCAGCGCGCGCAGCATCCACGCGGTTTTTTCGTGCACCTGCATGCGCTGAGTCAACAGGTCAGCGGTCGGCTCGTCGCTGACCTTGTCCAGCAGCGGGAAGATACCGCGTGCGGTACGGGTCACCGCTTCCTGGCCCTCGACCAACTGCTTGATCATGTCTTCGGCGCTCGGCACACCGACTTCTTCCTTAATAGAAGAAAGACGCGCGTAGGTCGCGTAGGCGCCCGGTGCCGGGAAGCCCAACGCACGGATACGCTCGGCGATTGAGTCGACGGCCAACGCCAGTTCGTTGTACTGCTCCTCGAACATCAAATGCAGCGTGCGGAACATCGGGCCGGTGACGTTCCAGTGAAAGTTATGGGTTTTCAGATACAGCACGTAGGTGTCCGACAGCAGTCGCGACAGCCCTTCGACGATGGATTTGCGGTCTTCTTCACTGATACCGATATCAATGGCCATGCTTACCCCCTAACAATGAGTGAATTCATCCAGCAGGTTCGCCCCCACTTTACCAAGGCAAGCGCCGGCTCGCAGCTATGAATCGGTGACCTGACTGCGACAAATCGACCGTTTCTCTGCCGCTGGCCGGGCTGATTTGAGTAGCCGCAGGCTTTGCTGTTAAATAGGCAGCGTGTCGCCATGCCCTATTTTCCGGGGTGTTGCGCATAGGCTGATGCCGTGTACGTGTCCACCGCCTCTTTTTTGTCCTGAAGCGAACCGTGCGCCTTCAGCTCTTCCTTGTGAGCCGTCATAACGTGAGCCAATCAAAATGTTGAAAATCGTCCACCTGCTAATGGGCGCAGCAGCCTTGCTGCTGTCGTTCATACCCAGCCTGAAAGCCGAAGCCGTTCCTTACCTGCAACAGCCCGATGCACTTTACCTGGCCTTTTTCGGCCTGCTGAACCTGGTCATCGCTCCAGTGATTCCTTACTGGAACAAAGGCCCGCGCCAGCATCTGCAAAATCTGGTCAGCGCCCTTCTGGTACTGACCGTCGTCCTGCAAACCTTGACCCTGATCGCGCCGATGCCGGTTATCGCTGGCCAGCCGGCCGTATTGTTCAGCCTGGTCATTGCGCTGGTTGCCGTGCTGCTGCACCTGGCCATCAGCTTCTACAAATCGTCACCGGCCGCTGCGCCGACTACCTATGACATGAGCAATCGCGATACCGGCACCGTGAAGTGGTTCAACACTTCCAAGGGTTTCGGTTTTATCTCCCGGGATTCCGGTGACGATATTTTCGTGCACTTTCGCGCCATTCGTGGCGAAGGCCATCGCGTCCTGGTCGAAGGCCAGCGCGTCGAGTTCTCGGTGATGAACCGCGACAAAGGCCTGCAAGCCGAGGACGTGATCGCCGCCCTGCCGCGTCGCTGATCCAAAGCAAAAAAACCGCGAACAGCCTGGCTGCTCGCGGTTTTTTTATGCCTGCCGAATGGCTCAGTAATGTGGCGGCGGCGCGTCTTCTTCAAAGGCACCGAACTGCCCGACCATTTCTTCGTGACGCTTGATCAGCGCTTCCATCTGCAATTGCAGGCGCTCGATGACTTTCTGTTGGGCCACCAGCACATCGTTCAATGCCTGAATGGTGTCATCCTGAAAGGCCAGACGGCTTTCCAGATCGGTTACGCGCTCTTCAAGGCTCATGACTCAGCCCTCCACAAAGGTGAATTCTTCAGTCAGCACCAGACGCAAGCGCTCGCGAATGGCTGCTACCTGTTCCGCGCCGTACGGCTTGGCCGGATGCCTGCCCCAGACCGGCGCCGGCCACGCAGCATCATCGCGTTTGCGCACGATGACATGCATGTGCAGTTGGCTGACAACGTTACCCAGCGTTGCGACGTTCAGCTTGTCAGCGTCGAACGAATCCTTGAGCAACTCGGCCAGCGTGGTGGTTTCCTGCCAGAGCAGCTGCTGATCGGCGACATCCAACTGAAACAACTCGCTTATATCCTCGCGGCGAGGCACCAGGATGAACCACGGGTAATTGCTGTCGTTGGACAGCAACAGCCGGCACAACGGAAAGTCACCGATGACCAGGGTGTCCTGTTGAAGTCGTGAATCCAAAGCAAACACTGTACGTACTCCCGGCTGATCCTATGACTCAGCTTAGCGGCGGCTCCAAAGAGGCGACGCGCCAAGCGACAGGACGGCAGCATACCTGCGAATGCAGCGGCCTTCACGCTGCCCCGGCAGTTAATCCCCAGCCGCTTCGACATGAGACATCTGTCCGCGCCGCGCACCAACTTAGGCCATGACATGAGCCTTGACGTGAAGAGTCGCATGAAATTCCTTGATCTAGCGAGCCTCGACTCTCTGACGGACAGACTACCCTCAGGCCCATCGTCGATTTTTTTGCACCAAAACTGCACAACCCGTCTACGCTCACTGGGTCGGGCATCCGCCAAATACTCAGTACGGGGTGAACCGGTAACGTTTTTTGCTGTCTCGCGCACCTTTGGTGCGTTGCAACACCATTGGGCAAACCACGTCAAGCGTGTGACAAAACAAGCCCGAGGCCCCGTTTTCACAAGGTTTTCACATATGCGGGCGCGCTACAGAAAAATAACCGCGACATTTTTGCGGTTTGTGCACGCTTGTTGCATTCGTAACGTTATGGACTATAGGCGTGCCAGCGGCAGTGGTCGCCTGAAGCCAATAAAAACAGTGGCAGGGTTGCCCGATGGAGATTCAAGTGTTTTGCCAGGGACTCTTTTGTAGCGATGCCAAGAGGTCCGGAAACAGCGATAAAGTTGTCAGTCCGGCTGCATCGGTACTGTGAATTTGCGACATCCAGCGCTCCTTTTGCGACAACGCCGTAAAGAAGCTGAAAGGTTGGTTTCGCAAGTATCGCCAACATTGTCGGCGTGATATAAGTTTGCGCCGACACAAAAAGAAAGAGCCGCCCAGATAATAAAACAGGTGGGACGGCAGTACTCTTCTAAAACCAAAGGAGCAAATCACGATGCGCGTGATGAAGTGGAGCATGATCGCACTGGCAGTTGCTGCAGCAGCCAGTTCCCAGTTGGCTACGGCCGCCCCGTTCGTAGATGACCAGGCAGAAGCCAAAGGTTTTGTTGAAGGTGCGAAACTCACCGAAACGTTGAAGAACTACTACTTCAACCGTGACAACAAGAATGGTGGCCGCGACCAGAAAGACTGGACCCAGGGTTTCCTCGGCAACTTCACCTCCGGTTATACCCAGGGCACCGTGGGTGTAGGTATTGATGCCTACGGCTATCTGGCCTTGAAACTGGATGGCGGTGACGGTACTTCCGGTACTGGCAACATGAGCCGTAGCGATACCGTCAAGGCCAACGGCTACGCTCGTGACGTCAACGACAGTCAGGGCAAGGCAGGCGCTTCCATCAAGTTCCGCGTTTCCAAGACCGAACTGAAATTCGGCGACATGCAGCCAAGCACTTCCCCAGTGTTTGCTGTCGGCGGTTCGCGCATCCTTCCGCAAACTGCCACTGGCTTCCAGTTGCAGAGCAGCGAAGTGAAAGACCTGGATCTCGAAGCCGGTCACTTCTACTCCGGCTCCAGCCAGGACAAGAACGCCCGTGATGGCGGCCTCTACGCTACCTATGCCGGTGTTGAGGCGAACAACATCGACTACTTCGGTGGCAAATACTCGATCACTGACAACCTCAGTGCATCGCTGTACGGCGCGAAGCTGGAAGACATCTGGAACCAGTACTACGCCAACGTGAACCTCACCACTCCATTCGGTGGTGATACTTCGCTGAACACCGACTTCAACATCTATCGCACCACCGACACCGGTAGTGCCGAAGCGGGCGACATCAGCAACACCACGTTCTCGCTGGCAACCGCTTTGTCGTTCCTCAAAGCGCACACCTTCACCCTGGCCTTCCAGAAGGTCAACGGCGACACCCCGTTCGACTACATCGGCGTGGGCAAGAACAACCGTGGTGGCGACTCGATCTTCCTGGCCAACTCGATCCAGTACTCTGACTTCAACGGTGCAGGCGAAAAATCCGTTCAAGCCCGTTACGACCTGAAAATGGCTGAGTACGGCGTGCCTGGCCTGAGCTTCATGGTTCGTTACGTCAAAGGTTGGGACATTGATGGCACCAATACTCCAGCAGGCAGCGCTTATGCCGGTCTGTATGGTGAAGATGGCAAACACCACGAAACCAACTTTGAAGCCAAGTACGTTGTTCAAAGCGGCCCGGCGAAAGACCTGTCCTTCCGCATTCGTCAAGCTTGGCACGTGGCCAACGCCGACGAAGGTGAAGGCGATGTCAAAGAGTTCCGCCTGATCACCGAGTACCCGCTGAACATCTTGTAATTGTCAGTGGTTAGTTTTAAAGCATGAAAAAAGGCCCATCTTCCGATGGGCCTTTTTTATTTCATCTGTATTGACAGACCGGCTAATAATTACTTAGCTAGCAACCTATCATTGCGCCGCCGATTCCTGCACTACACGTATAACTCGCTGCGGAAATGGAATATCAATCCCGGCAGCCTTCAAACGATCACGCGCCTGTTCATTAAACATGAACATCACATCCCAATAGTCTGCGGTTTTAACCCAGACGCGCAGGGACACCGTGATCGAACTGTCACCCAGCGTCGAAATCACCGCTTGCGGTTCCGGATCCTGCATGACGCGGGCATCCTTGGCCAGATCCAGCAGCACCTGCCGAGCTTTCTGCAGATCCGCCTCGTAATCCACGCCCACATCGAATACCACTTTGCGGGTTGGCTGACGGTTGGTGTTGGTGATGATGCCGTTCGACAGGTTGCCGTTGGGCACGATGATGGTCTTGTTGTCGCCGGTACGCAGCACGGTGTGGAAGATCTGGATGCTGTCGACAGTGCCCGCCACGCCTTGGGCTTCGATCCAGTCACCGATACGGAACGGACGGAACAGCAGAATCAGCACGCCGCCGGCGAAGTTGGCCAGGCTGCCTTGCAAGGCCAGACCGATTGCCAGACCCGCAGCACCGATGGCCGCGACGAACGAGGTGGTTTCGACGCCGATCATCGACGCGACGCTGACAATCAGCAGTACCTTGAGAATGATGTTGGCCAGGCTGCTGATGAAGCCTTGCAAGGCCAGGTCAGCATTGCGCAGCGCCAGCAGACCGCCGAGTTTTTGCGTGACCTTGTTGATCAGCCACCAGCCGATCGCCAGGGTAATCACTGCCAGCAGTACGCGGCTGCCGTATTCCATGATCATCGGGATCCACGCCTGGGACGCCTTGACCAAGTGGTCCACTTCCGCATTCAAATCCATGTTCTATCTCCTGATTTCCGGCTTCCCGGGTGTATTCAAAACAACAAAACAACTGTGGGAGCGAGCCTGCTCGCGAATGCGGCGTGTCAGTCAACTTTTCGCTGAATGAAACACCGCATTCGCGAGCAGGCTCGCTCCCACATAGCCTTCAGACCAAGCTTAGTCGCGGAAGTTGTTGAACTGCAGCGGCATGCCGAATTCCTTGGCACGCAGGGCCGCGATCGCTTCCTGCAGGTCGTCGCGCTTCTTGCCGGTGACACGCACCTGCTCGCCCTGAATGGCGGCCTGGACCTTGAGCTTGGCTTCCTTGATGTGGCCGACGATCTTCTTCGCCAGCTCTTTGTCGATGCCTTCCTTGAGGATGGCGTCCTGCTTCATCAGCTTGCCGGAAGCGTACGCATCCTTGACCTCGAGGCACTGCACGTCGATCTTGCGCTTGGTCAGCGCGAGCTTGAGGATTTCGATCATCGCTTCGAGCTGGAAAGCGGCTTCGGCGGTGAGGCTGACGGTCAGGTCTTTTTCCTTGAACTCGAAGCTGCCTTTGCCTTTCAGGTCATAACGACGATCGAGTTCCTTCACGGCGTTCTCGACCGCGTTGGTGAGTTCGTGTTTGTCCAGTTCGGATACCACGTCGAACGACGGCATGTAATCTCTCCAATAAAAAAGGCGCGCTCGATGTGGATGGAGCGCGCTTGGCTTGCGGTTAAAATCGGGCTCATTATAACGGGTCTTTTCCTACCGATACGGCGAGCCGCACATGCCTGCAAGCAATCGAGCAAAAAACTGATGTCGACCACCTGGCACGTACTCGGCGCCGGCAGCCTCGGCACACTCTGGGCGACACGTCTGGCCCGCGCCGGTTTGCCTGTGCGACTGATCCTGCGCGATGCGGCACGCTTGCAAAGCTACGAGGCAGTGGGCGGATTAACCCTGGTAGAAAACGGACAAGCTCACACCTATGCAGTTCCCGGCGAAACCCCGGACAGCCCCGGGCCCATTCGCCGATTGCTGGTCGCGTGCAAGGCCTATGACGCCGAAGAGGCCGTCGCCCGCCTCGCTCCACGTCTCGCTCCGGATGCCGAACTGATCCTGCTGCAAAACGGCCTTGGTAGTCAGGACGCCGTCGCCGCGCGGGTGCCACAGGCGCGCTGTATCAGTGCGTCCAGTACCGAGGGTGCGTTCCGCGATGGCGATTGGCGCGTGGTGTTTGCTGGTCACGGGTTCAACTGGCTGGGCGATGGCGCGAATCCGCTGGCGCCGGTCTGGCTGGACGATCTGCAAGCGGCGAACATTCCCCATGAATGGAGCACTGACATCCTCACTCGACTGTGGCGCAAACTGGCGCTGAACTGCGCGATCAATCCGCTGACCGTGCTCCACGACTGCCGCAACGGCGGGCTGAGCGAGCATCATTGCGAAGTCGCCACGCTCTGCGCCGAACTGGCTGAATTGCTGGAGCGCTGCGGCCAACCTGCGGCGGCGGACAATCTGCAAGTGGAAGTCGAACGAGTGATCCACGCCACCGCCGCCAATTATTCTTCGATGTATCAGGACGTCGCCAACCAGCGCCGCACCGAGATCAGCTATCTGTTGGGCCACGCATGTAAAGTCGCCGAGCGCCATCAGTTGCATCTGCCGCATCTGCACCAGTTGCAGCAACGTCTGATCGCTCATCTGCACAAGCGTGGATTGCCCAGCGACTGAGCAGCCGCTAGGCTGACGACTTGTTCCCCTGCTGCGATAAACCTGATGCCATTGCGCCAGCGCCTTGAAAACCTGCCGGTCGGCCAGAAACTGCTGGCCGCCCTGCTGGTGTTGTTGACCACGGTTCTGCTGGTCGCCAACCTGACCTTTATCAGCGCCGCCTATTACATTTCCCAGGAAAGCATGGCGCCACAGGCCCTGCAGACCATTGGCCGGCTGATTGCCAATCCGAGTCTGGTCAGCGATGCGCTGGAATCACCGCGCAGCGCCGAACGTCTGCTCAAGGAGCTCGACAGTTATTCACCGTTGCGCGCCGCTGCCCTGTACGACGGCAAGGGTGAACGTCTGGCGCAGGTGCAGCGCGGCGACAAACTTCACTTGCCGGAGCGCTATCGGCATGTCGAAGCCTGGCAGCTTACCGAGTTTCGCAGCAATCAACTGATCACCCTGCCCCGTCCCGGTGCGGCGCCGGGACATCTGTTGCTGGTCGCCAGTAGCGAGCTGCCGATGGCGTTCTACACCGGCACCCTGACCGCCAGCCTCGGCATCCTGATTTTCAGTGTGTTGTTGTGGCTGGTGATTGCCCGGCAGATCAAACGTCTGATTACCCGCCCCATTCATCAACTTGAGGAATTGTCGCGGCAGGTCACCCGCGAAGAGAACTACGCCCTGCGCGCCGCGCGCGGCAATCACGACGAAATCGGCAGTCTGGCCGAGGCGTTCAACACCATGCTTTCGCGCATCGAAGCCCGCGAGCAGCAACTCAAACGCGCCCGCGACGACTCGCAGGCTGCCTACGATCAGGCGCAGGGGCTGGCCGAGGAAACCCGTCACACCAACCGCAAACTGGAGCTGGAAGTCCAGGTGCGCAGCAAGATCGAGAAGAAGCTCACCGGCTTCCAGAACTACCTCAACAGCATCATCGACTCGATGCCCTCGGCGCTGATCGCCCTCGACGAGCAACTCTACGTCACCCAGTGGAACCAGGAGGCCAGCGCGCTCTCCGGCACCCGCTTGGACGAGGCGCTGAACCAGCCGATCTTCCTCGCCTTCGAGCCGCTCAAGCCATTCTTGCCGCAGCTCAAGGCTACCGTTGAGCAGCACACCGTGGCCAAAGTCGACCGGGTGACCTGGTTCAAGGACGATGAACCCAAACACTATGCGCTGACGTTTTATCCGCTGATGGGCGGGGCCGGGCGTGGCGTGGTGATCCGTATCGACGACATCACCCAGCGTCTGTCGCTGGAAGAAATGATGGTGCAGTCGGAGAAGATGCTCTCGGTCGGTGGCCTCGCCGCCGGCATGGCCCACGAAATCAACAACCCGCTCGGCGCGATCCTGCACAACGTGCAGAACATTCGCCGGCGTCTGTCGGCGGATCTGCCGAAGAACATCGAGACTGCCGAACAACTGGGCATCGAACTGGACACGGTGAACCGCTACCTGCAAGGCCGCGAAGTCCCGCAATTGCTCGATGGCATTCAACAGGCCGGCGCCCGCGCGGCGAAAATCGTCACGCACATGCTCAGCTTCAGCCGCCGCAGCACCCGGCAAATGGCGCCGTGCGATCTACCGGCGCTGATCGACCAAGCCGTGGAAATCGCCGGCAACGACTTCGATCTGGCCATCGGTTTCGACTTCAAGGGCCAGGCGATCATCCGCCAGTTCGACCCAGCCCTCGGGCCCGTGCCGGGCACCGCCAACGAGCTGGAACAGGTGCTGCTCAATCTGCTGAAGAACGCCGCCCAGGCCATTCACCAGCGTGAAGACGACAGCGAGCCGGGCCGGATCATCTTGCGCACAAGACTCAATCCGCCATGGGCCGAGATTCAGGTCGAAGACAATGGCATCGGTATGAGCGAGAGCGTGCGCAAGCGTACCTTCGAGCCGTTCTTCACCACCAAGGAAATCGGCCAGGGCACGGGGCTTGGTCTGTCGGTGTCGTACTTCATCATCACCAACAACCACAAGGGCCAGATGGAAGTGCAGTCGGCGCCCGGCCAGGGCACTTGCTTCACCCTGCGTTTGCCGCTGGCGCAACCGGCGCCATTGACCACCGAAACCAATTCATTACCGAGGTAACCCATGGGCTTTCGCTTGTCGAAGATCTACACCCGCACCGGCGACAAAGGCGAGACCGGCCTCGGTGACGGCCGTCGCGTCCCCAAGGATCACCCGCGCATCGAGGCGATCGGCGAGGTCGATACGCTGAACAGTCAGGTCGGCGTGTTGCTCGCCGGTTTGCTCGCCGAGTGCGAAGTGCACCCAGGACTGAATGAAATCATCGACGTGTTGGCGCCGTGTCAGCACCGCCTGTTCGACCTCGGCGGCGAACTGGCGATGCCTGAATATCAGGCGTTGAACGAGGCTGAAATCGAGCGACTGGAAGCGGCGATCGATGTGTGGAATGAAGAGCTGGGGCCGCTGGAAAACTTCATCTTGCCCGGCGGTTCGATGCTGATTGCGCAGGCGCATGTCTGCCGCAGTCTGGCGCGCGGTGCCGAGCGGCGCTGTCAGCATTTGAACGCCGTTGAGCCGTTGGCCGGGGTTGGCCTGGCGTATATCAATCGGTTGTCGGATTTGCTGTTTGTTGTGGCGCGGTTGATTGCGCGGCGGCAGGGAGTGGCGGAGATTTTGTGGCAGCCGGCTGCTAAACCTGAAGGAAAGTAGCGCCTGTCAGGGCGCCTTCGCGAGCAGGCTCGCTCCCACATTTGACTGCATTCTGACTGGAGAAATGCAATCCACTGTGGGAGCGAGCCTGCTCGCGAAGAGGTCGGTAGCCTTTACACTGGATCCGGCCAGAACGCCCGAATTCCCGCCACACCCTGAGCCCCAGCACGCCAGGCTTTCTCGCGCTCCGCCGGCCCTACTCCACCGAGCAGAAACACCGGTTTGCTGAAATCGTCGATCAATGCCTGTGCCTGCTCCCACCCCAACGGCTGTGCATCCGGGTGCGTCAGCGTCGGCTGCACCGGTGACAGGGTGACGAAGTCGACGCCCATCTGCTCGGCCAGCGCCAGCTCTTCGGCGTTATGGCACGATGCCGCGAGCCAGCGTTCGGCCGGCAACGGACGTCCTGCCGCTGCGTATTTACGCAGCTGGGCAGCGGTGATGTGCCAACCGGCCGAGGGGAAATCGCCAAGCCATTCGAACGGCCCTTTGATCATCAACTGCGCCTTGCCCGCGCACAGGCCAACCGCGTCGACCGCCAGATCACGGTATTTCGGGTCGTAGCCGTTGGGTGCGCGCAGCTGGATCAATTTGATGCCGCCGGCGATCGCCTTCTGGATGCCGCGCAACAGTGCTGGGCCTTCGAGATCTTCCGGAGTGATCAGGTATTCGGCAGGCAAGCGCGCTGCCGCGACGATCGGCTGATTGGCCGCCGGGAACTCGTAGTTGATCAACTCCTCGGCAGGGACCCAAGCCAAAGGCTGGCCTTCAGCGCCGTGGGGTTCACCGCTGAACGCCGAGACTTCCCAGACATCCAGCAACACCTGTTTGTCCGGATAATCGTGGCGAACCTTGATCAGCGGACGGGCAGCGGCAACGACGATGCCCAGCTCTTCGTGCAGCTCGCGAGCGAGTGCCGATTCGACCGACTCGTCAGCCTCGACCTTGCCACCGGGAAATTCCCACAAGCCGCCCTGGTGTTGAGTGTCAGCGCGGCGAGCGATGAGGATTTTGCCGGCGCCGTCACGAATGACGGCAGCGGCGACGTGGACGCGTTTCACGGGTTCAATTCCTCCAGTCCAGCCTTTTGCCACGCCTTGAAGGCGGGCCATTGGTAGACGGTTTCAACATAAGCTTCGTCGACTGCCGGCAACTTCACCTGATAGGTGCGCAAGCGCACGGCGATCGGCGCGAAAAAGGCATCGGCGAGACTGACACGACCGAACAGGTAAGGGCCCTCTTCCGTGGCTGCCGCACGACACTCAGCCCATAGCGCGAGCATGCGTTCGATATCGACCTTCACCTCTGGCGGCACCGGGTTCAGTGGTGCGTCCTGGCTCAGGTTGAACGGCATGTGATTGCGCATGGCGAAGAAGCCGCTGTGCATTTGTGCGCAGGCCGAGCGGGCCTGGGCGCGGGCGAAGGTATCGCTCGGCCAGAGTTGCTCGGACGGAAACTGCTCAGCGAGGTATTCAGCAATGGCCAGCGAATCGGCGATGGTGCCACGGGTGGTTTGCAGCAGCGGCACCTTGCCGGTAGGCGAATGCTTGAGCAGGCGCTCGCGGGTGTCGGGCTTGCCGAGCTTGATCAGCTCTTCGCTGTAGGGTGCGCCGGTCAGGTCCAGCGCCAGTGCCGCACGCAGGGACCAGGAGGAAAGCAGTTTGTCGCCGATGATCAGGTGCAGGGACATGGTGTGGCGCCTTTTCGTCAGGGAAACAATCCAGAATGTCTGGCGTCTGGTCGTCCGTCATCGCGGGCAAGCCCGCTCCCACAGGTTTTGGTGGTGTACACGGCATTTGTGAACGACCGCAATCACTGTGGGAGCGGGCTTGCCCGCGAAGAGGCCGGCAGCTCACTCCCACACCTTGAATCAAGTACGGTATTCAGCGTTGATCTTCACGTACTCATGCGACAGGTCGGTGGTCCAGATGGTTTCGCTGCAATCACCGCGACCCAGTTCGATGCGAATGGTGATTTCTTCCTGCTGCATCACGGCCGAGCCCTGGGCTTCAGTGTAGGTCGCGGCGCGGGCGCCACGGCTGGCGATGCACACGTCGCCGAGGAACACGTCGATCTTGCTCACGTCCAGGTCCGGGACACCGGCACGGCCGACGGCGGCCAAAATGCGGCCCCAGTTCGGGTCGGAGGCGAACAGCGCGGTCTTGATCAGCGGCGAATGGGCCACGGTGTAGCCGACGTCCAGGCATTCCTGATGATTGCCGCCGCCATTCACTTCGACGGTCACAAACTTGGTCGCGCCTTCGCCGTCGCGCACGATGGCCTGGGCTACGTCCATGCACACTTCAAACACCGCCTGCTTCAACTTGGCGAACAGCTCGCCTTCAGCGCGGGTGATTTCCGGCAACGCGGCTTTGCCAGTGGCGATCAGCATGCAACAGTCGTTGGTCGAAGTGTCGCCGTCGATGGTGATGCGGTTAAACGACTTGTTCGCGCCGTCGAGCATCAGATTGTGCAGCACCTCGCGGGAGACTTTGGCGTCGGTGGCGATGTAACCCAGCATGGTCGCCATGTTCGGGCGAATCATGCCGGCGCCTTTGCTGATGCCGGTAACAGTGATGGTCACGCCGTCATGCTCGAACTGGCGGCTGGCGCCCTTCGGCAGCGTGTCGGTGGTCATGATGCCAGTGGCGGCGGCTTCCCAGTTGTTCTCCGACAGATCATCCAGCGCAGCTTGCAGCGCGCCTTCGATCTTCTCGACCGGCAGCGGCTCGCCGATCACGCCAGTGGAGTACGGCAGAATCTGGCTGGCATCGACGCCGGTCAGCTCGGCCAACCTAGCGGTGGTGCGCTCGGCAGCCGCCAAACCAGGCTCGCCGGTACCGGCGTTGGCATTGCCGGTGTTGGTCAGCAGATAGCGCACGGCATTGTGCACGCGCTTTTTCGCCAGGATCACCGGCGCGGCGCAGAACGCGTTCAGGGTAAACACGCCAGCCACGGTCGAACCTTCAGCGCAGCGCATCACCACCACATCCTTGCGCCCCGGGCGCTTGATGCCGGCCGAGGCGATACCGAGTTCAAAACCGGCAACCGGGTGCAACGTTGGCAAAGGACCAAGACCAACAGCCATGAATGCGCTCCTTACTCAATGATGTCAGCACCGCCACGGGAAAGGACGGTGGGATAAATGGCAAAACGCCGCGACGGCAGAAGCCGGTCGCGGCGCGGGTGTTCAGCGATTGAAACGGGTTTTACTGGATCTGCCCGTGGCAATGCTTGTATTTCTTGCCCGAACCGCAGTAGCACAGCTCGTTGCGGCCCAGCTTCTGCTCGTTGCGAACCGGGGCAGTGGCGGTGGCGAGGGCCACATCGACCTCTTCACCCAACGCTTCCGGCTGATCCAGCCCAGGCGCTTCGGCGTGTTCGAACTGCATGCGCGCGGCCAGTGCTTCGGCTTCCTGACGCAGGCGTTGCTCCTCGGCTTCCGGATCTTCGCGACGAACCTGAACGTGCGAGAGCACGCGGATCGAATCGCGCTTGATCGAATCGAGCAGCTCGGAGAACAGCGTGAAGGATTCGCGCTTGTACTCCTGCTTCGGGTTCTTCTGCGCATAGCCACGCAGGTGAATACCGTGACGCAGGTGATCCATGGTCGACAGGTGGTCTTTCCACAGGTCGTCGAGTACGCGCAGGACGATCTGCTTCTCGAACGAGCGCAGCGCCTCGGCACCGGCCTGGTCTTCTTTCTCGTTGTACGCGGCGATCAGCTCGGCCATGAGCTTCTCGCGCAGGGTTTCTTCGTACAGGTGATCGTCTTCGTCGAGCCACTGCTGGATCGGCAATTTCACGCCGAAATCGCTTTCGATCGACGCTTCCAGACCGGCGACGTCCCACTGCTCTGGCAGCGATTGCGGCGGAATGTGTGCGCTGACGGTAGCGTTGAGCACGTCCTGACGGAAGTCGGCGATGGTCTCACCGATGTTGTCGGCGGCCAGCAACGTGTTACGCATGTGATAGATCACTTTACGCTGCTCGTTGTTGACGTCGTCGAACTCGAGCAGTTGCTTGCGGATGTCGAAGTTGCGGCCTTCAACCTTGCGCTGCGCCTTCTCGATTGCGTTGGTCACCATGCGGTGCTCGATCGCTTCGCCCGGCTGCATGCCCAGGGCTTTCATGAAGTTCTTCACCCGGTCGGAGGCGAAGATGCGCATCAGGCTGTCTTCCAGCGACAGGTAGAAGCGGCTCGAACCGGCATCGCCCTGACGGCCGGCACGGCCACGCAGCTGGTTGTCGATACGGCGCGATTCGTGACGCTCGGAAGCAATTACCTGCAAGCCGCCGGACTCCAGCACTTGCTGGTGACGCTTCTGCCAGTCGGCCTTGATCTGTGCAATCTGCTCGGGAGTCGGGTTTTCCAGCGAAGCGACTTCCACTTCCCAGTTGCCGCCCAACAGGATGTCGGTACCACGACCGGCCATGTTGGTGGCGATGGTCAGCGCACCCGGACGACCGGCCTGAGCGATGATTTCAGCTTCTTTTTCGTGGAACTTGGCGTTGAGAACCTTGTGTTCGATGCCTTCTTTGACGAGCAATTCGGACATGTGCTCGGAGGTCTCGATGGTCGCGGTACCCACCAGCACCGGGCGACCGGCAGCCATGCTTTCCTTGATGTCGGCCACGATCGCCGCGTATTTCTCTTCGGCGGTGAGGAACACCAGGTCGTTGTAGTCTTTACGCGCCAACGGCTTGTTCGGCGGAATGACCATGACTTCCAGACCATAGATCTGGTGGAATTCGAACGCTTCGGTGTCGGCGGTACCGGTCATGCCGGACAGCTTGGTATACAGACGGAAGTAGTTCTGGAAGGTGGTCGAGGCCAGGGTCTGGCTCTCGGCCTGAATGTTCAGACCTTCCTTGGCTTCGATAGCCTGGTGCAGGCCTTCGGACAGACGACGACCCGGCATGGTACGACCGGTGTGTTCGTCGACCAGCACGACCTGACCGTCCTGGACGATGTATTCGATGTTGCGGTTGAATAGCTTGTGCGCACGCAGACCGGCGTAGACATGAGTCAGCAGGCCAAGGTTGTGCGCCGAGTACAGGCTCTCGCCTTCGGCCAGCAGGCCGACGCGGGTGAGCATTTCTTCGATGAACTGGTGACCGGCTTCGTTGAGTTCGACCTGACGGGTCTTTTCGTCAACGGTGTAGTGACCGGCCTTGGTGACCTGGCCTTCGACTTCCTCGACGTGCAGTTCCAGCTGCGGGATCAGTTTGTTGATCTCCATGTACAGCTTGGAGCTGTCCTCGGCCTGACCGGAAATGATCAGCGGAGTACGCGCTTCGTCGATGAGGATGGAGTCGACTTCGTCGATCACGGCAAAGTTGAGTTCGCGCTGGAATTTTTCATCCATGCTGAACGCCATGTTGTCGCGCAGGTAGTCGAAACCGAATTCGTTGTTGGTGCCGTAGGTGATGTCGGCGGCGTAGGCGGCGCGCTTCTCTTCCGGCGGCTGGAACGGCGTTACGACGCCGACGGTCAGGCCGAGGAATTCATACAGCGGGCGCATCCAGTTGGCGTCACGGCGGGCCAGGTAGTCGTTCACGGTCACAACGTGCACGCCCTTGCCGGACAGTGCGTTGAGGTAAACACCCAGGGTGGCCACGAGGGTCTTGCCCTCACCGGTGCGCATTTCGGCAATCTTGCCTTCGTGCAGGGTCATGCCGCCGACGAGTTGCACGTCGAAGTGGCGCATGCCCATCACACGCTTGCCGGCCTCGCGGGCTACGGCGAAGGCTTCCGGCAACAGCTTGTCGAGGGTTTCCCCTTTGGCGATACGGGCCTTGAACTCGGCGGTCTTGGCGCGCAATTGATCGTCCGAAAGGGCCACCATTTGCTCTTCGAAGGCATTGACGAGCTGCACCGTCTTGAGCATGCGTTTGACTTCACGCTCGTTCTTGCTTCCAAAAAGTTTCTTTAACAAAGGCGCAAACATATCGGCAGGATCTTCCACACTAAAGGGATGGAGGGCGGCCCCGTGAGTCGCCCGTGCAGCCCTCATGGCCGCATGCGAACGAGCATTCTACCCGGAAACGGTGGTGAGGAAAGTGGCGATGTTCCACGATGCTGGCACTGCGCTTTGACGGGGCTCACTTAAAATAGGGGCGTTTTGCTCAACTTCAACCCGTCGGGGGAAAGAAGTCAGGCGTTGATTTAATGAGCAAAGCAGGGACAAAAGCAATGGGCCAGAGGTTCCACAGCTTTCTGCTAACATGGCGCCTCTGTTACTTCAGGTGTTCGATCATGGCGTTTCGCCCTCTCACGGCCAGAGCCCCCGCCGTTCTGCTCCGCGAAGCCAAACCGCTGAAAGCCATCCTCGGCCATGCCCAGCGTCTGGAGCATTTGCAGCGCCTGCTCGAAAGCCAGCTGCAACCGGCCGCCCGCGAGCATTGCCGGGTAGCCAAGTGGCGCGAAGGCGAGCTGTCGCTGGTGGTCACTGACGGCCATTGGGCAACGCGCCTGCGCTATCAGCAGAAACGTCTGCAACGACAACTGCAATTGTTCGAAGAGTTCGCCAACCTGTCGCGGATCAAATTCAGCGTACGCCCGCCAATCGTCCAGCATCGGGCGGTCGGGCATACGATGGATTTGTCGAGCAGTGCGGCGGAGACGATTCAATCAACGGCTGACGGGATCAGCGATCCGGGATTGCGCGCGGCGCTGGAGCGGCTGGCGGCGCATGCCAAAAGCAAGACCTGACTGTGCACACGATTCCCATGTGGGAGCGAGCCTGCTCGCGAAGAGGCCATGTCAGCCGACATTGATGTTGAATGACACACCGCTTTCGCGAGCAGGCTCGCTCCCACAGGTTTGATCTCCGGCAATTCCTGGATCAGCGGCGCTTGCTGCCTCCGAGCAGAGACCCCATCAACCCCCGCACCAATTGCTTGCCAAGGTTATTGGCGGCCTGGCGCATCGCTGATTTCAGCGCCTGCCCTGCTGCCGTACCGAGGAATTCTCCCGCCCGATCGGCGAGGCTCGGCTCTTCGGCCGCCGGTTTGCCCGCTGGTGTTTCAGCCTCCGGCGCCAGCCCTTTGCGTCCCATCAAAATCTCATAGGCCGACTCGCGGTCGATCGGCTTGTCATAGCGGCCCTTGAACGGCGAGCCGGCGATCAGCACGGTGCGCTCGGTTGCAGTCAGCGGGCCGATCCGCGATTGCGGCGGCGCCACTAGCACGCGCTGGACCAATTCCGGCGTGCCCTTCTCGGTAAGCGTTCCTACCAGCGCCTCGCCGATCCCCAGTTCAGTCAACACCGACAGGCTGTCGAATGCCGGATTCGGGCGAAAACCATCGGCCACGGCGCGCAGGGATTTCTGCTCTTTCGCGGTGAACGCACGCAGACCGTGTTGAATGCGCAAGCCCAACTGCGCCAGCACGTCATCCGGCAGATCCGCTGGCGACTGGGTGACGAAATACACGCCAACACCCTTGGAACGGATCAGGCGCACCACTTGTTCTAGCCGTTCCTGCAACGCCTTGGGCGTGTCGCCGAACAGCAAGTGCGCCTCGTCGAAAAACAGCGCCAGCAGCGGTTTGTCAGCATCGCCTCGCTCGGGCAGTTGCTCGAACAACTCGGCCAGCAACCACAGCAGGAACGTTGCGTAAACCTTCGGCGCTTCGTGCACCAGCCGACTGGCGTCGAGCAGATGGATGCGTCCACGGCCGTCAGCGCCCGGTTGCAGGATGTCTTCAAGTTGCAGCGCCGGCTCGCCGAACAGGGCTTCGGCGCCCTGTTGTTCCAGCGTCGCCAAACGGCGCAGCAGCGCCTGGCTGGAACCGGTGGTCATCAGCGCCGCGTCTTCGCCGAGCAATTGCGGATTGTCCTTGAGGTGATTGAGCAGCGCTTTCAGATCCTTGAGATCCAGCAGGAGCAAGCCTTCGCGATCCGCCACCTTGAACGCCGCGTACAGCGCCGACTGCTGGCTGTCCGTCAGCTCGAGCAGGCTGCCGATCAGCAGCGGGCCCATTTCGCTCAGGGTGGTGCGCAGCGGATGACCGGACTCACCGTGAATGTCCCACAGCGTCACGGGATAAGCCTGGGGGTGTGACTGAGCCACGGCATGCCGGCAATGCGCTCGGCCACTTTGCCCTGCGGGTTGCCAGCGGCGCCGAGGCCGCAGAGGTCGCCCTTGATGTCGGCGGCGAACACCGCCACACCGGCGTCGCTGAACGCTTCGGCCAGACGCTGCAATGTCACGGTTTTGCCGGTGCCGGTGGCGCCGGCGATCAGCCCGTGGCGGTTGGCCAGGCGCATGGCCTGAGCGATGGGTTGCGCGGCCGGATCAGCGCCGATAACGAGTTGCGAAGAGTCAGGCATTTTCTCACCCAATGGTTAATCTTTGATGACACATGGCCGATACATCAATTGGACAGACCCGTCAGAAAACAGGGTCAGACATTTCCCTAAGGAGAGCCGGAAATATCAGTTTTTCAACCTTGCCCACAGTGCGCGTCTCTATCAAAGCACGCCCAGGACATTAAGACCTTAGCGGAACCCCAAGCCATGAACAAAAACCTGCGCTTCAGCCATAAGATTTTGCTTGCCGCCGCCCTCATCGTCATTGCCGCTTTCGCCTCGTTCACGCTGTACAACGATTGGCTGCAGCGCAATGCGATCCGCGATGACCTGAACAATTACCTCAATGAAATGGGCGAGGTCACCGCCGGCAATATCCAGACCTGGCTCAGCGGGCGCATTCTGCTGATTGAAAACGCCGCGCAGAACATCGCCATCAATCCGGAACCTGCCACGGTCGCCAGCCTGCTCGAACAGAAAAGCCTGACTTCAACGTTCATGGCCACCTATCTGGGCGATGCCACCGGCCACTTCACCATCCGCCCGGACGTGAAAATGCCGGACGGTTTCGATCCGCGCGTACGCCCTTGGTATAAAGGTGCCGAAAGCAGCAGCACCTCGACCCTGACCGAACCCTACATCGATGCGGCCACCGGCCAGTTGATCATCTCCATCGCCACCGCGTCGAAAAAGGCCGGGCAGAGTGTTGGCGTGGTCGGCGGCGACCTGAGCCTGCAATCACTGGTCGATACCCTCGCCGCGCGGGATTTCGACGGCATGGGCTATGTGTTTCTGGTCAGCGCCGACGGCAAGATCCTCGTCCACCCGGACAAGGCTCTGGTGATGAAGTCGCTCAAAGAAGCCTACCCGCAGGACACCCCGCGCATCAGCAGTGATTTCAGCGAAGTGACGGTTGATGGCAAAACCCGCATCGTCACTTTCGCCCCGATCAAAGGCCTGCCGTCGGTGAACTGGTACATCGGTCTGTCGATCGATAAAGACCAGGCCTACGCGATGCTCAGCGAATTCCGCACCTCGGCGGTAATCGCGACCATTATTGCCGTGGCGATCATCATTGCCCTGCTCGGCATGCTCATCCGCCTGCTGATCCAGCCGCTGCACGTGATGACCCGCGCCATGGAAGACATCGCGGACGGCGAAGGCGATCTGACCAAACGCCTGAATATCATCAATAACGATGAATTCGGCATCCTCGGCACCGCGTTCAACCGCTTCGTCGAGCGCATTCACGGTTCGATCCGCGAAGTGTCCTCAGCTACCGGCCAGGTCAACGAGGTCGCCCTGCGCGTGGTCGCAGCTTCGAACTCGTCGATGTACAACTCCGACCAGCAAGCCTCGCGCACCAGCAGCGTTGCCGCCGCGATCAATCAGCTCGGCGCCGCCGCCCAGGAAATTGCCCGCAACGCCGCGCAAGCCTCGAACCAGGCCAGCGACGCTCGGGGGCTGGCCGAGGATGGCCAGCAAGTGGTCGAGCGCAGCATCAAAGCGATGAACCAACTGTCGAGCATGCTCAGTGCATCGAGCACCAATATCGAGTCGCTGAACAGCAAGACTGTCAACATCGGCCAGATTCTTGAAGTGATCACCAGCATTTCCCAGCAAACCAACTTGTTGGCGCTGAACGCCGCGATCGAAGCGGCGCGCGCCGGTGAGGCCGGTCGTGGTTTTGCCGTGGTGGCCGACGAAGTGCGTAACCTCGCGCACCGCACGCAGGAATCGGCGCAACAGGTGCAGACCATGATCGAGGAGCTGCAGGTCGGCGCTCGGGAATCGGTGAGCACCATGAGCGACAGCCAGCGCCACAGTCAGGACAGCGTGGAGATCGCCAACCTTGCCGGCGAACGCCTGAACAGCGTGACCCTGCGCATCGGTGAGATCGACGGGATGAACCAGTCGGTGGCGACCGCGACTGAAGAGCAGACTGCTGTGGTCGAGTCGATCAATGTCGATATTACTGAGATCAACACGCTGAACCAGGAAGGCGTGGAGAACCTGCAAGCGACCTTGCGCGCGTGCTCGGATCTGGAGCAGCAGGCTTCGCGCCTCAAGCAACTGGTGGGCAGCTTCAGGATTTAAGCTGCGGCGACTGGCCACTTCGCGAGCAGGCTCGCTCCCACAGGGAAAATGCATTCCATTGTGGGAGCGAGCCTGCTCGCGAATATCTACCTTTCAACAAAACCCGACTGACACCCCACCGCGCAATCCCGACCGAACATCTATTCTGGATAACGGTCAACCAAGGGAGAACAACACAGCGGAGGGTTGCTCACCGTGCATATCGCCGACATCACCATGTTCTACGCCCCGGCCAGCGGAGGCGTGCGTACTTATCTGGATGCCAAACACCGTCGCCTCGGCGACCGCAGCGGTATTCGTCATAGCCTGCTGATCCCCGGCGCGCGGCTGGGTGAACATGACGGCATTTACACGGTTCCAGCACCTGCCCTGCCCTTCGGCAAAGGCTATCGCTTCCCGCTGCGCCTGGCGCCTTGGCGAAACGTCCTGCAGGATTTGCAGCCGGATCTGATCGAAGTCGGCGACCCTTACCTCACCGCGTGGGCGGCGCTGGATGCCCGGCGGCAGCTGGATGTGCCGGTGATCGGCTTTTATCACTCGGATCTGCCGCTGCTGGTGGGCAATCGCATGGGCCATTGGGTCACGCCGAATGTCGAGGCTTACGTGACTCGTCTCTACGGCAATTTTGATCGTGTGCTCGCACCGAGTCAGGTCATGGCTGACAAGCTCACCGGGCTCGGCGTGCGCAACGTTCATGTGCAACCGCTGGGTGTGGATCTGCATACCTTTCATCCTGACGCCCGAGACCCCGGCCTGCGTGCCGAGCTGGGGATTGCCGAAGACACTCGCTTGCTGATCTTCGCCGGGCGCGGTTCCAAGGAGAAAAACCTGCCGGTGCTGCTCAAGTGCATGCAGCGCCTCGGCCCGCGCTATCACTTGCTGTTGGTCGGCTCGTCGATGCCCGCTGCGGTGCCGGACAACGTCAGCGTCATCGACGAATTCTGCCCGGCGCCAAAAGTCGCGCGACTGATGGCCAGCGCCGATGCGCTGCTGCATGCCGGCGACCAGGAAACCTTCGGACTGGTCATCCTCGAAGCCATGGCCTGTGGCATTCCGGTGGTGGCGGTGGCGGCCGGTGCGTTTGAAGAGATCGTTAACGATTCCTGCGGCTTGCTTTGTGCACCGAATAACCCGCAAGCCATGGCCAATGCCGTGCGCGAACTGTTCAGTCGTGGCTGTGAGCGCCTCGGTCGCCAGGCGCGCCAGCATGTCGAACGACATTACGCCTGGGACACGGTGGTCGATAGCCTGCTCAGCCACTACCATGCGGTGCTCGGTCATACGCTGCCACGGGTGGCCAATGGTTGAGAACATGAAAGCGGTGTGCCTGGTATTGCACGACGTGGCGCCCTCGACGTGGGCGGATTACCAGCCCTTCGTCGACGCCGTCGATGCCTTGGGCAATGTGCCGATCACGTGGCTGGTGGTGCCGGACTTCCATCGCCATGATGCGCTTGATGCCAACCCGGCATTTCGCCGAGTGCTCGATGCCCGGGTCGCTCGGGGCGATGAACTGGCGCTGCACGGTTATTACCACGACGACCAGGAACCCATGCCGAACACCCCGCGCGACTGGTTCATGCGCCGGGTCTACACCCATGAGGGCGAGTTCTATCGCCTGTCCCGCGAAGCCGCCCTGGCCCGCCTGCACGCCGGCCTTGAAATCTTTCAGCGGTACGACTGGCCAGTGCATGGCTTCGTTGCCCCGGCCTGGCTGATGAGCGACGGCACCCGCCAAGCCTTGCGCGAATTGCCACTCAGCTACACCAGCGATCCACAGCATCTTTATCGCTTGCCCGACTTCAGCGCCATAGATGCTCCGGGACTGGTATGGAGTGCGCGCAGTGCCTGGCGTCGCGGCTTGTCGAAAATCGTCAGCGACCAACGTGAACAGCGTTGGCGCGAGGCGCCGGTGATTCGCCTGGGCCTGCATCCGGTGGACATGCGCCACCGTTTCTCGCGCGATTACTGGTTGCACACCTTGCAACGCCTGCTGGCAGACGGACGCGTGCCGCTGACCAAGATCGATTGGCTTGACCGCCAGCACGGTCAGCTGGAACGCGCAGCATGAAGCGCAGCCTGTTGTTGCTGATCGGCCTGCTCGCGGCGGTGCTGATTCCGGTGCTGCTCGGCGGCGGGGAAACCTGGTCACGCCTGCGCAGCTTTCCGCTGAACTGGCTGTTGATCATGTTCGGCATGATTCTGCTGTGCTGGGGGATCAATACCCTGCGCCTGCGATTGTTGCTCGGCGATCAGCGTGACAAGGTCGCGCCCTTGAAAAGCCTCGGTGTGGTGATGGCGGCCGAGTTCGCTTACTGCGCCACGCCCGGCGGCAGTGGCGGGCCGCTGACGACCATGGCCTTGCTGGCGCGCTGCGGCGTACGTCCGGCGCGAGGCAGTGCGGTATTTGCCATGGATCAGCTCAGCGATCTGCTGTTCTTTCTCTGCGCGCTGAGCGCAATTCTGATTTACGCGCTGTTCCAGCACTTAAGCGATCGGCTCGAGTGGCTGCTGACAGTCAGCGCAGTGTCGCTGTTCGGCGGCTTGGTCAGTTGCGTGTTGATTGCACGCTTTCACCGGGCGTTGATTCGTCTGAGCGGCCGGCTGTTGGCAGGTATGAACGTCACGGCGCGTACGCGTCGCCGCTGGGCGCGCAAATTGCTGCACTTTCTCGCGGCGTTTACCGATACCTTGAAACTGCCCTGGCAGACGCTGATCCAGGTGTTCGCCCTGACCTGCGTACACTGGTTGTTGCGCTATAGCGTGCTGTATCTGGCGCTACGCGGGCTCGGTGCCGACTTGCAGTGGGCCTGGAGTTTTCTGGTGCAGATGCTATCGCTGGGCGCCGGTCAATTCAGCCTGTTGCCCGGTGGCGCGGGGGCCGCAGAATTGACGTCTGCAGCGCTGCTGGCGCCGATGGTGGGCAAATCTACCGCAGCGGCGGCAATTCTGATCTGGCGCGTGGTGACGTATTACTTCTATCTGCTGGTTGGTGGCCCGGTGTTTGTGTTGATGCTGGGCAAGCCGTTGCTGAAGAAGCTGATGAAAGTGCACCAAGCTTGAAAGATCGCAGCTTTCGGCAGCTCCTACATTGAAACGCGACTCTCTCTGAGCTGCCGAAGGCTGCGATCTTTTCAGGCATTACCGGTTTCATCGTCCGACTCTGGTTTCACCTGTTCCCACAACTCGGCGGCACCGGGAAACTCGGTGCCGTCCTCGGGGCTCATGTCTTCCGGGTCGTAACGACTCAGGCAACCCTCACCGAGAGTGGCGGGCGCTTTTGAAGTAGCTTTGTCCAGTGGGTCGCTCATGGCTGTTCCTCGGGCGCAAATGACAAGGGCCTGAGCGATTCAACGCCCAGGCCCCTGGTTTTTCAAGCGTGGCGTGCTCGATCAGAACACAACAGTCTTGTTGCCGTGCACCAGCACGCGGTCTTCGAGGTGATAACGCAGGCCGCGGGCCAGCACCATCTTCTCGACATCACGGCCGAAACGCACCATGTCTTCGATGCTGTCGCTGTGGCTGACACGCACCACGTCCTGCTCGATGATCGGGCCGGCGTCCAGCTCTTCGGTGACGTAATGGCAGGTCGCACCGATCAGCTTCACGCCACGCAGGGACGCCTGGTGATACGGTTTGGCGCCGACAAACGAAGGCAGGAAGCTGTGGTGAATGTTGATGACTTTGTGCGCATATTCGCGGCACATGTCTGGCGGCAGGATCTGCATGTAGCGCGCCAGCACTACTACTTCGGCGTCGTGCTGTTTGACCAGACGCGATACTTCGTCGAATGCCGGCTGCTTGTCCTGTGGATTGACCGGCACGTGGTAGTACGGGATGCCATGCCATTCGACCATGCTGCGCAGGTCGTCGTGGTTGGAAATTACGCAGGAGATTTCGCAGTCCAGTTCGTCGCTGTGCCAGCGGTGTAGCAGGTCGGCCAGGCAGTGGGATTCGCGGCTGGCCATCAGCACCACGCGTTTTTTCTGCTCGGTGTCGGTGATGCGCCAGTCCATCGAGAACTCTTCGGCGATCGGTGCGAACTTCTCGCGCAACTCCTCGATACCGAACGGCAGCGAATCGGCACGGATTTCGTGACGCATGAAGAACCAGCCCACTTGATTGTCAGAGTGGTGGCTCGCTTCGGTGATCCAGCCGTTATGAGAGGCCAGAAAATTACTGACTTTGGCAACGATGCCAACGCGGTCCGGGCAAGATATCACCAGCCGAAAAGTGCGCATGAGGGGGAAACTCCAGAACTTCACAAAGGCCGCCATTCTAGCGACTGTGCAGGAAAACTGCAGTACGCATGCGCGCCGGGTGGGACGAAGCCCGGCGAAACGACTTTCTGACGGTGATCTTCGTCAACGCCGTGACGCTTTGCCGAGGCTTTTGTCAGACAACTGTAAATATCTGTGCTGACTCCATCACATTATTTAACGGAACATTCAATTGACGGCTAATTTCCTGTAACTCATTTAAATAAAAAGCCGATCTAAATGTTTACTTGATGAAACAGCCTGACTATTATTGCGGCACTGTCCCCTGTCATTCAGCATTCTACAAAAGGTAGTACTCATGTCCTTGATCAACGAATATCGCGCCACCGAAGAAGCCATCAAAGAGCTGCAAGCCCGTCTGAAGAACCTGTCCGAAGACGACAAACTGCAAGCCGAACTGGAATTCGAAGGCAAACTGCGCACGCTGATGGGTGAATACTCCAAGTCGCTGCGTGACATCATCGCGCTGCTGGATCCGGAAGCCAAATCCAAGGCGCCACGTGGCGGCGCAGTAAAAACTACCGGCACCAAGCGTGCACGCAAAGTTAAGCAATACAAAAACCCGCACAACGGTGAAGTCATCGAAACCAAAGGTGGCAACCACAAGACTCTGAAAGAGTGGAAAGCCAAGTGGGGCGGTGACGTGGTTGAAGGCTGGGCGACCCTGCTGGGCTAAGCCGCGACGCTTTCGCCGAGCGATCCGCGAACAAAAAAACGCCAGCTTGAGCTGGCGTTTTTTTATGCCCGCAAATTAATTCCGGGTATGTTCGATTTCAAAGATTCAAACGTTTGCGTAATGCCTGGACATAGTTCTGCCAGTCATTGAGTACCTCGCGCTGCAGGGGCGTCGCACTAAGCGACCATTGCTCGGCCGCTTCTGTAAAAGACTGCACGGTATTCGGCGCGCCGGCCTCGGGTTGCGTAAGACGCTGCTGACAAAACAATCTCCAGCGCTCTTGTTCCGCCACATCCAAGGTGTCTGGAAAGTTGCGTGCTCGATATCGAAAAAGTAATTCAGGCAAACGTTCATCATCGAAAGGCCATGCCTCTTGCGCCAATTGCGCAGGATCAGCCGCTCGAACTTGTTCGCATAGACGCCGATCACGATCACCGATAAATCCATCGTACAACTGTTGCTCGGGATCTTCGCTGGGAGTGAAATCTTCGCTGGCATAAATCGCTGCGATTTTATCTTTCCAGACTTGTTGTGCGTCAGTTAGTCGCATGACCCGTTCATCATAAAGCGCCATATCCAGCCCAAGGCGTTGCTGATCTTCTGCGCGCAATACCTTCAGCGGCGCTACCACCGGGCAACGATTGATGTGAATGAGCTTGAGCGGCACCGGCAGTTCACCTTCGGCCAACTCATCGCGGCGGGTGTACAAGCGCTGGCGCAGGGTTTGCGCGTCGAGCTCCAGCAGCCCCTGCGGATCGAGATGCAAATCACAGACAACCAAGGCGTTGCGGTTCTTCGGGTGCCAGGCCAGCGGCAGGACCACGCCGACATAACTGCGCGCCGCCGAGAAACGTCCGGACACATGCACCACTGGCTGCAACAGGCGGATCTGATCCATGACCTTTTGCTTGCTGCGCAGCTGGAACAGCCACTCGTAGAGTTTGGGTTGTTTGTCGCGAATCAGCCGCGCCAACGCAATCGTAGCGCGCACATCCGACAGTGCCTCGTGGGCATGCCCGTGATCGATATTGTTGGCCGCCGTGAGGCGTTCAAGCTTGAGGGACACCCGGCCCGTGTCATCGGTCGGCCAGACCAGACCCTCCGGGCGCAACGCGTAAGCGGCGCGCACCACATCAATCAGATCCCAGCGACTGTTGCCACCCTGCCATTCACGGGCGTAGGGGTCGAAGAAGTTGCGATAGAGGCTGTAGCGGGTCATCTCATCGTCGAAACGCAAGGTGTTGTAACCGGCGCCGCAGGTACCCGGTGCGGCCAGTTGCGCATGCACGCGAGTCATGAAATCGGCTTCGCTCAGGCCTTTCTCGGCGAGCTGGCCAGGGGTGATGCCGGTGATCGCACAGGCCGCCGGATGCGGGAGGATGTCTTCGCTGGGCTGGCAATAGAGGTTGACCGGCTCATCGATTTCGTTGAGCGCATGGTCGGTGCGGATCCCGGCCACTTGCAGCGGCCGGTCGTTGCGCGGATTGATGCCAGTGGTTTCGTAGTCGTACCAGAAGATTGAAGTCACGGGCGCATCCTGAACAGAAGATCGGCGAAGTCTAGGCGCTCAGCCGACTCCGGAGCCAGTCTCCTGTCCTCCGAACAGCATTTTTTCCAATTTCCTACAGCTTAAAGGTACTCGAACTGTGGGAGCGAGCTTGCTCGCGAAGGGGCCAGCACATTCAACATTGAGGCTGCCTGTCACTGCGCCTTCGCGAGCAAGCTCGCTCCCACAAGGGCCAGTATCGTCAGCCTCTACGGAGTGGTTACACGCTGTGCAATACATAGTGATGTCGTTTCCCCCCGAGAGGCTGCTAGCATCAGGCGCACTTGCATCCCGGACAGGCGAACATCAGGTAGCCCATGCTCGAACACACAGCACCGCCAAGGAAAGCATCGCTGGATACGCGGCATCAGGTCGAAACGCCGGAAGGCATTGATCTGCCGTTGCGCCCTGCCGGGTTGATGGTGCGCGCCGTGGCATTTGCCATCGATCTAGGGATCCGCGGCCTGATTCTGGGCGTGCTGTTTATCGCACTGGCATTTCTCGGCAAGCTGGGCATGGGCCTCGGCTCTTTGCTGCTGTTTGCCATCAGTTGGTGGTACATGGTGCTGTTCGAGGTACTGCGTCAGGGCCGCTCGCCGGGTAAACAGTGGATGGGCTTGCGCGTTGTGCACGACGACGGCACACCGATCGGCTGGTCGGCCTCATTGCTGCGCAACCTGCTGCGCTTCGTCGATCTGCTGCCCTTCGGCTATTTCCTCGGTGCGCTCAGTTGTCTGCAACACCCGACCTTCAAACGCTTGGGCGATATTGCTGCCAGCACGTTGGTGGTTTACAGCGAGCGGCCGCTGAGCCGTCCGCAATTGCCTGACGCCGAACCTCGTCGCTGCCCCTTTGCGCTCACGCTCAGCGAACAACGCGCGGTGCTCGGTTTCGCCGAACGTCAGGCGCAGCTGTCGCCGGCCCGGGTCAATGAGCTGGCGGCATTGCTGGCTCAGCCGCTGCACATTTCTGCGCACAAAGCGGTATCCGAACTCAACGGCATTGCGCGCGGTCTGTTGGGGCCGACGCCATGAAGCAGAGCCTGTTCGAAACCCGCCACAAGGCCGAATGGGAGCGCTTCGCCGTGGCGCTCGAACACCTCGAACACGGCAAGGACACTTCGCAAGTGGCCGCTTTCCCCAAGGCCTATCGACGCCTCTGCCAACATCTGGCCCTGGCCCAGGCGCGCGGCTACAGCAGTTTTCTCATCGACTCATTGCAGCAGCAAGTGCTGCGCGGTCATCAACAGCTGTATCGGCATCGCAGTCGGCTGGGTGCGCAAATCATCAGTTTTATCCTCGCCGACTTCCCGCGAATGGTGCGTGAAGAGTGGCGCTTCGTCGCGGTCGCCAGCCTGCTGTTCTTCGGCAGCCTGATCGGTTTCGCGCTGCTGGTTTACCTGTTCCCGGAACTGATCTACAACCTGATCCCGGCCGATCAGGTGCGCGAGATGCAAGGCATGTACGACCCTGTCGGCGGCCACCTCGGCCGCTCCGCGGAACGGGCAGCCAGCGAAGACTGGGTGATGTTCGGCTATTACGTGATGCACAACATCGGCATTGCCTTTCAGACCTTCGCGAGCGGTTTGCTGATGGGCGTGGGCAGCGGTTTTTTCCTGCTCTACAACGGCATGATCATCGGCGCGGTGGCCGGACACCTCAGCGAAATCGGTTTTGGCCAGACCTTCTGGTCGTTCGTGATCGCTCACGGTGCATTCGAACTGACCGCCATCGCTCTCGCCGGTGCAGCCGGCCTGAAGCTGGGCTGGGCGCTGATTGCACCGGGGCGCCTGACGCGCAGCGAGGCACTGCGCCTGGCTGCGCGCAAAAGCGTAATGCTGGTGTGCGGGGTCATGCTGTTCTTGCTCATCGCTGCATTCATCGAGGCTTACTGGTCGTCGAAAACCAGCGTCACGCCGCTGACCAAATACGCCGTCGGCGCCGCGCTGTGGCTGGCCGTTGCGGTGTATCTGCTGTTTGCCGGAAGGACCCGCCATGCGCCTGAGTGACGCCAGTGTGGTGATTCGACCGCGCACGACCTGGGAAGCCATGGACCTGGGCGTGTTGATGAGCCAACAGCACCGCCGGTTATTAATGACCAGTTGGGCGATCGTCACCCTGCCGCTGTTCGCCCTGCTCAGCCTGTTGCTGTGGGATTCGCCATCGCTGGCGGTGTTGATTTTCTGGTGGCTGAAACCGGCCTATGAACGCCTGCCGTTGTACATCCTTTCCAAAGCGCTGTTCGGCGAAACGCCAACACTCAAGCAAGCCTTGCGTGAATGGCCGCGCCTGCTCAAACCGCAATTGCTGGCCAGTCTGACCTGGCGCCGGCTGAGCCTGAGTCGCAGCTTTGTGCTGCCGGTGACGCAACTCGAAGGTCTCGACGGCGAGGCCAGGCAACAACGGCTGCAGGTGCTGCTGCAACGTAACGGCGGCGCCGCGCAATGGTTGACGATTATTGGCGTGCATCTGGAAACCGCGCTGTGGATCGGTTTGATGCTGCTGTTCTATATGTTGCTGCCGCAGCAGATCGAAACCGATTGGGACTGGCAGTCGCTGCTGCTCGCCGCCGATCAGGACTGGCGTTGGCTGGAGCATCTGACCAACGTTTTTTATGCACTGATCCTGGTGGCCTGGGGACCGGTATATGTCGCCTGCGGTTTCAGCCTGTACCTGAACCGCCGCACACAACTGGAAGCCTGGGATATCGAGCTGGTTTTCCGCCGTTTGCGCCAGCGCTTGAACAACGGCGTGCTCGGGATGTTGCTGGCGGCGTGTCTGCTGCTGCCGAATCTGCAACCGGCATGGGCCAGCGATGCGCCGGATGCTCCAAGGTTGCTCAATCAGCCGCTGACCAGTCAGGCCTCGCGCGACAGCATCCAGTCGCTGCTTGAGCAACCGCCGTTCAAGAACAAGGAAAGCGTCACCCGCTATCGCTTCGGCGACGACCCGGCAAAACCCGCCGAGAACCAGCAACCGGGTGAGGCACCGCAGTGGCTGAAACCTGCTCGGCTGGCTCGACGGCCGGCACCTCGATAGCCTCGCCGGCGTGATTGAAGTGCTGCTGTGGGGCGCGCTGATAGCCGCGCTGGGCTGGTTGATCTGGCGTTATCGCGAATTTCTCCAGGCTTTCGTCAGCCGCCGCCCGAACCTGCCAACGCGCCGCAAACTAGCGGCGCCGTCACAAGTCTTCGGCCTTGATCTGAACCGTGAAACCCTGCCGAATGACATCGCCGCCAGCGCCGAACAGTTGTGGCTGAGCGAACCTCGCGCCGCGCTGGGCCTGCTCTATCGCGGCCTGCTGAGCCATCTGCTGCATGATTTTGACCTGACGCTGAAAGCCGCCGACACGGAAAACCAGATCCTCAAACGCATTGAGCAATTACAACGCCCGGACCTGCTCGCCTACAGCCGCAACCTCACTGCTCACTGGCAGAACATGGCCTACGGGCATCGGGTTCCAGCCGCGCATCTGCAAGCAGAACTGTGCGACGGCTGGCGTGAATTGTTCAGCAAAGGATCCGGGCATTGAACCGGCGCATCGGCTGGTTGTTGGGTGCGCTGGCGCTTCTGCTGCTTGGCGGTTTGAGCCTGTTCCTCTATCTCAAGGCCCAGCCGTATCAGGAAACCATTGATCACGGCCCCTCGCCTGCCGCGCAAGCCAATCCTTACTTGGCGGCGGAAATGTTCCTGAGCGAGCGCGGCCTCTCGGTCAATCACGCCGAGACCCTGGCGGTGCTGCCGCAGATCGATCCGCATAGCCACACTTTGCTTTTGTTTGGCGAGCGCGCGCGGATGACGCCGCGTGAAGTCGATCAAGTGCTGAACTGGACTCGCGCCGGCGGGCGGCTGGTGTTTGTTGCCGAGTCGCTGTGGGATGCGCAAACCCGGCAAAGTAATGATTTGCTGCTCGACCGGGTGCAACTGCAGCAATCGCTGAGCAAGGATCTGAAAGATCCTCCGGAAGCAGTGGAAAAGGACCGCTTCCCGAAACTGACCAAGCTGTACCTGGAAGACGAAGATGCGCCGGCCTACGCCGGGTTCGACACCGACTTCCACCTCGACGACCCCAACAATGTCGCGCAAGCCTGGGCCAACAGCGCCAAAGCCACGCACATGATGCAACGGGTGTACGGCCTCGGCACAGTCACCGTGGTCACCGATGCCGAGCTGTGGAAAACCCCGACCATCGGCCAATACGATAACGCCTGGCTGCTTTGGTACCTGAGCGCCGACACCGACGTCACGCTGATTTACAACACGGCGCACGACAGTTTGTGGTCATTGCTCTGGCGCTATTTCCCGCAGGCCATCGTCGCCCTGCTCGCTTTGATCGGCCTGTGGCTGTGGCAGGCCGGCGTGCGTCACGGCCCGGTGCAAATGCCGGCGCCAGCAGGCCGCCGACAGTTGCTCGAACATCTGCGCGCCAGCGCCGATTTCCTCTTGCGGCATAACGGCCAGGAAGCCTTGTTGCAAGCGCTGCAGCAAGACATCCTGCGCCGCGCCCGCCGCCGCCATCCCGGTTTCGATCAATTGAATGTGGCCGAGCAATGGCTGGCGTTAGCGCGCCTGACCCGGCAACCCACCCGCGCCATCAGCCAAGCCCTGAGCCCACGACCGAAGCAGCGATTGTCCAGCGCCGAATTCAGCCGTCAGGTCGCTCATCTGCAAACCTTGAGGAACGCGTTATGACTGAACAGATCGAGCCCGGCAGCGCGACGCACGCCGCCCAGCAACGCCAGCGTGCCAGCCAGTTGGCGCAGGCGGTGCGCAACGAATTGAACAAGGCCTTGATCGGCCAGGAGGCGGTGATCGACGATGTCCTGACCGCACTGATCGCCGGCGGCCACGTGCTGCTTGAAGGCGTGCCCGGCCTGGGCAAGACCTTGCTGGTGCGGGCACTGGCGCGATGCTTCGGCGGCGAGTTCGCGCGCATCCAGTTCACCCCGGATTTGATGCCCAGCGACGTCACCGGTCACGCCGTGTATGACCTGCAGACCGAACAGTTCAAGCTGCGCAAAGGCCCGCTGTTCACCAACCTGTTGCTGGCCGATGAGATCAACCGCGCCCCGGCGAAAACCCAGGCAGCGTTGCTCGAAGCCATGCAGGAACGGCAGGTGACACTCGAAGGTCGCGCCCTGCCCATCGCGCAACCGTTCATGGTGCTGGCGACGCAGAACCCGATCGAACAGGAAGGCACTTATCCACTGCCGGAAGCCGAACTCGACCGCTTCATGCTCAAGGTGCGCATGGATTATCCCGACGCCGATCAGGAGTTGAACATGGTCCGTCAGGTCTGTCGTTCGACCCGCGCCGACATGCTCGATGTGCAACCGCTGCGCACGGTGTTGCAGGCCAAGGATGTCCAGGCCCTGCAACGTATCGCCAGCGACTTGCCGCTGGATGATCAGGTCCTCGATTACGCCGTGCGTCTGGCGCGCAGTACGCGCACCTGGCCGGGGCTGACCCTCGGCGCCGGACCACGCGCCTCGATTGCACTGGTGCGTTGTGCCCGTGCCCGGGCGTTATTGCGCGGCGGCGAGTTTGTCATTCCGGATGACATCAAAACCTGCGCGCTGGCGGTGCTGCGCCATCGCGTGCGCATCGCGCCGGAGCTGGACATCGAAGGCCTGCAGGTCGATCAGGTGCTTGCGCAATTGCTCGACCAAGTGCCGGCGCCGCGCCTGTGAAACCCTCGCGACTGCTGCTGATCTGGCTGGCCGTGCTGCTGGTGGTCAGCATGGTGCTCGGCACTTTGCAGGCTTTGCAGCTTGAAGTTCCAAGTAGTCTGGTTTCGATCAACTGGGGTTTGCTCCTGGCGCTGTTGGCGCTGGCAGTGATTGACGCGGTGCGCCTCAGACGTTCGCCCTCGCCGCTTATCAAAAGGCAGGTGCCCGGCAGCCTGGCACTGGGGCGCTGGGCAGAGGTGCAACTGGAAGTTGCCCATGAGTTAGCCGAGCCACTGAACATCGATCTCTTCGACCACGTCCCCGAGGGCCTCGCGTTCGAACATCTGCCATGGGCCGTCGAGCTCCAACCCGGTCATGTCAGCCGGATCACTTACCGTTTGCGCCCGACCAGACGCGGGCATTTCCGCTTTGAACAGTGCGAAGTCAACCTGCCGAGTCCCTTGGGCTTATGGTCAGGCAAACGCCTGATCGAGGTCGCCGACCAGACCCGCGTCTACCCCGACTTCGCCCGGCTCTACGGTGGTGAGCTGTTGGCGGTGGACAACTGGCTCAGCCAACTCGGCGTGCGCCAGCGGCAACGTCGCGGTCAGGGCCTGGAATTTCACCAACTGCGCGAATTCCGTGAAGGCGACAGCCTGCGCCAGATCGACTGGAAAGCCACGGCGCGCCAGCGCACACCGATTGCCCGCGAGTATCAGGACGAGCGCGACCAGCAAATCATCTTTCTCCTCGATTGCGGCCGACGCATGCGCAGCCAGGACGATGAACTGTCGCACTTCGACCACGCGCTCAATGCCTGCCTCTTGCTCAGTTATGTGGCGTTGCGTCAGGGCGATGCGGTGGGATTGAGTACGTTTGCCGATGATCAAACGCGCCATGTCGTGCCAGTCAAAGGCAGCGGGCAACTGAACGTGCTGCTCAACGCGGTTTACGACCTCGACAGCACGCAACGTCCTGCCGATTATCAAGCCGCCACCAATCAACTGCTGACACGACAGAAGCGCCGGGCACTGGTCGTACTGGTGACCAACCTGCGTGATGAAGACGATGAGGAGTTGCTGAGCGCGGTCAAGCGCCTGAGCGCACAACATCGGGTGCTGGTCGCCAGTCTGCGCGAAGAAACATTGGATACGTTACGCCAGACACCGGTGCAAACCTTGCCCGAGGCATTGGCTTACTGTGGCACGGTGAACTACATGAATGAACGGGCAGAACTCCATGAGCGGTTGAGCGCTCATGGCGTTCCGGTGGTGGATGTCCGGCCTGCCGAGTTGGGAGCTGAACTGGTTACGCGGTATCTCAGCTGGAAGAGAAGTGCAGCGCTTTGATCATCTCTCGATCAGCACGAGCACAGATCCGCTGCTCGAGGTGCCGTCAGGATTCTCGACTTTGACGTCAAGGGAAACGGTTTCCGACAGGTCCATCACCTTCCAGGAGGTTTGGAATTTACCATTGCCATCTGTACTGGACTCAATTAATGGCCTCCTATTAATGGAGACAAGAATGTTTCTTTTCGGCATCGGCTCTCCAGAAGCCTTGTCTACGATCAACGCAGTCATGTTTACCCAGTCCATTACGAAAGCCGGATTCGGCTTAGCGATCACGGACTTCACAGCCGCTGGACGCTCAACGACAGTCAGTGCCAGCCAATTCACATCCCAGCCCGCAACCCCTCCCGTTACCGTCGCCCACAGGGCCGCCTCCCCCGGCGCCTCCAGGATGAAACTAAGCGTGGCCCAGCCGTCGGCTCCCGTCATGGTCGCCGGCATGGCTTTATTGTCGTAATCCCACATCACTTCGACATTGCTCAAAGGATCGCCGGTGATAGCCGAAACCACCAACGCCTGAACGGTGATCTGTTGTCCCGGATAACCGGAAGGTTCATCACAGACCAGCTCTTTAATCTCCCGAGGCTCATGGAGAAAAAACGGCAACGAAAGCGACTCCGAATACAGCGCATCCCCCGCCCTCGCCGCCAACGACGACGCGCCAGTAGTGGTGGGCACAAAAGCAATGCTCGCCACCCCGTGATAGTTGGTAGTGGTGATCCGCTCACCGAAATCCGGATGGCTCCAGACCACTGTTTTGCCGCGCATCGCCTTGTTCCCGTCATTCGAGACCAGCGTAATCTGCTCGGATACGGTGTCACCCCAGAACAGTGTCCGAAGGACTCGCGAGCGCTCGGCGATGGTCATCATTTGCGAGCCTTCGCCCACCGAGACGGCATGAATCGGCGACAGACTTGCCAGATCTTCGGCTGCGCAATAAAAACCGAAGCTACCGTTGTTCTCGTCGCCAACGCTGAAGTCGTACACAAGGCCGGAATCGCTGAAGGGTTTCGGGACACCCAATAGGGAGTCAAGACCGCGGATGCCAAATGCAGATGGCCCTCTGTCGGCAATACCCAGGCTCAGATTGCGCTCGAATAACTGACTTCCCTCGTCGGCATTCACTTCGATCCGGTAATCAAGCAAGCGACGTGCGAACAGGACTTTTTCACCAAAGGGCGCTGGCTCTCCACCGTCAACGCTGATCGTGAGGCCCTTCCACGGATCGCTGGCCAATGCCCTGACCTTCATCGAGCGCTGTTCAGAAGAACCGTTGTAGGGGCTGATGATCGCTGCGGTTATTTGCTGCTCGCCGGCGCGTGCGGGCACATGGGCATGACCGCTCCAACCCTCGTCATCGGTTGACTCGACGTGCTCGGAGAGCCCCGTCCACTGCACAGGGATTTGTCCGACGCCAAGCCCTGAGAATGCCGATATCACTTGTGCCCACAAACATAGCGGTTCTTCACCCACCACCGGAGTCACCGGGGTCTCGTGCCATTGCGCAATTCGCAGCTTGTTGTGCGCCAGCTCCATGGGTTTGCCCTCGGACGAAAGGGTCAGTTGCGGCAGCGACACGGTTAATTGGAACTTCCCGGGCCGGGCGCTACGGGAGAAATCCAGCGACCAGACAAAACCACCGTCAGTCAACTTCTGCGTCGAGTCCAACGCTGGAAATACTTTTGCGTCCAGTTCTTCTGCCGAGGTTCCCGACCATACCAACGCGATATCCAGTCCGATGAGTGGACTCAAACCCTGGGGCAGGACCTTGAAGTCGTGCACCGCTGCGAGACATGGATATAAAGGCTGTACATCCAGCGCGGCGCGGATCTGGTCGAGCATCAGGCTCATTTCCAGATTCAGATCCTGCTGGAACAGCCGTCCCGTCAGTTCACGATCAGGCTCGCCGCCCTCGATGTGCAGCTTTAATTGAAAAAGACTACTGACGTTACTGTCGGCGGCATTCAGCGTCCATTTCAGGCCTTGTTCGGTGAGGGGTTTGCGCACGCCCAATTCGGAAATCTGCATTCCGATCCCAGGATCGGCGTCGCGCCAGTGCAGACTGACGTTTCGACCCAGCCAATCATCGGTAAGCGGAAGAATCTGCAGCTCATGTTGCTGCCCGCGATGGCAGAGCAGGCCAAGGGTGTTGCGCTCGACCTCGACACCATCAAGCAAAATCTGCACCCTGCTATTCCAGGGGCTGGTCGCGATCGCATTGACCTTGAATGACCAAGGAACGGATGGCGCTTGGGGATGCGCCCTGACGCTGACATTGACGGTGGTTTCCTGCACCTCCAACGGCTTGCACCACGCCCCCGCCCAGCCGTCGCTGCCTGAGGTCGTATGGACGGTTTGGCCCCCGGCATGCTCCATTCGACCTGCGCGCCGATGACGCCGTTTATATCGCCGCTGTCGGTGCGATGAATAACCTGCAGACGCAGCAGTGCGCTTTCGTTTTCATCCAGCACTGGCGTCTTGTCGGGTTCGCGTACGTCGCCGATCTCGACTTTGTTGCGTGCCAGGAACATGCGTTTTATCGGTGACGGTTTCAGTAACTTGGAGCACACCAGAAACAGACCGAACTGGCCATCGACCTTGTCTTGCGCAGCAAGCGACCACCGCAGGCTGCTCGCTGGTTCTTGCCATTCACCCAGTGCCGGCTCGACAACCACCCCCAGTTCAATGGCAGGATCACCGGACCACTGCAGCGCAATCGAAGAATCTCGCAACGGGCTGCCGGCCGGTATCGATAGATCAAGGACATGCATCGATCCTCGATTCGGGTAGCCGTCCGCCGGCCATTCCCTCATATCACCGTTTTCGAAACACACCACGTGTTGCCAAGGGCTCTCACCAAGAACCTTGACCGCAAAGTCCTGCGTGGCCACCCCTGTGATGTCATAAAGACTTTCAACCGAAGCCTGTATCACCACATCGCCCACATGCTCGAGGGTGGGCGAATAATCGATATACGCCCAACCCTGCTGATCGGTAACGCAGGCGCCAATGACGTCACCGGCGATCGACCAGTTTACAGTTCGCCCGCCAACGCCCCGAGCGGTGTAAGGCGACACCACTTTCACCCCCAGGGAAACACTTTCGCCGAGCAGCGGGTAATAAGCAGCCTCTCGCGTTTCCTGAAACACCAGACGGTGATGTCCTAAAGACACCTGCATCGCATAGGGCTCGGCGGTGTACTGATTGATCAGGTTCAATGTAAATGCATAGTCTTGCGCATCGTCCAGAAGCGGGCAGGTGATGACCCATCCATCGGTCAGTGGCTGGTTGGTTTCCCAGCGGGGCTCAGCAGTGACTGCTCGCATGGGATTGTTCACAATGGCCAGTGCGGCCTGAGTGCCGAGCCACGGACTATCATCCGCCAGGCAGAACCGGAGCCGGTGTTCGTTGAGGAACTCGGAGCCCAGGCACAGATAAAGCGGAGCGCCGGCCGCGCGGGCATGTTCATCCAGGATGATGCTCTGCACTTGCGGGTCCTCAAGTTCCAATTGCAGGTCAATGCAGGTGATGCAGACTTTTTCCCGTGAGGAAGGGGCGTTTTTCGGACTGCTTATCTCGATTCGTAAAACATCGCCCGCAACAAACGATGCCATCAGCGGTTCACGGAAAAGGTTCGGTTTCAAATCCAGCGGGAGCCCGGCGTTGAGACGGATCTGGTCCTGTTCGCGGTCGCGGGCGTTGCCGGACGGGAGCTCGAAGTGCTCGACCCGGACGCCATTTTTGTACACCGACAGCCAGCCCGGCTCGGTGTGTCGGGTTTCCCAAAGGAAACTCAGGACATAACGCGCATTGTCAGCCGATGACCTGGGCAAGGTGATGTCCTGCCACGCTTTGCCTTCGTTACGCGCAGCCAGAAAGGATTGATCCTTGCCCAGATAAGGCTCGGACTCCTTATCGACGCGCCCCTGCTTCTGCCACTGTTTCAAGCCCTGGAGAAACTCGCCATCGTTCACCAGATTCTCGCGTGCATGAATGATCGCTTCAGGCATGACCGCGCCCTCCCTTGCCTGCTGCTTCGGCGTTTTCTTCCGCTTCAATCACCAGATCCATGACTTTTTGGGTAAACGTCGGGTCGCCGGCTCTGGCTGTGTAGTGGATCTCGAAAATAATGTCAGTCAGGCTGGCAAGCTGTTCCGCCTGGCGAGCCCGGTCAAACCAGGGGCAATACAACGAGAAGCTGCCGATCAGGCCTGTGAACTGGAAAGGCCGCAGCAGGCCCTCCTCGGGTTTCACCGCGGACGTACCGTCATCACCGACGGCCAGCGAAATCGCGATCTGCTGACCGCTGCGCACGTTATGCACAACATCGGCAGGCGCTACACCCGCCGTCGGATCGAGCAGATACTGTACCGATTGCACCGTCGCCTCGGTGGCCGTCATGTTGCTGATCTGCGTCAGAATCATTCGCGTGTTTTCGAATGGCCCGGCGACGACCGGCAGCGTGACCGCCACCGAACTGATCTGACGGCAGTAGTGACCCGGATAATCACGATCGAAGAGCAACTGCGTGAGTCTGAATTCCAGTGACCCGGTATCGCATAGCTGCTTCAGCGCGTGCGCCCAGTTGTCGATACCGGGTTGACGGTCACTAACGTCATCACACAACGAGCGCAACGAGATGGTCCTCACAAATTGCAGCTTCAGCTCGGTGCGCTGCACATACTCACGCTCGAGCAGCAGTAGGTAATTGCGCAGATGATTGGCGGCGGTCAGTCCATGATATTGGTCATGCAACACCTGGGGCGGCGGGGTTACTGCGTAATTGCCCGTTTCCGCGCTCAGTGACGCCTGTGCGCTGAGGCACAGGCTGACCACCGCATCGTAGGCCTGATAGTGCAACGCCTTGAGCTGGCCGAGCATCCAGTTGAACAGCTCGGCATAGGTCGCACGTTTTTTCAGGAAGTTGTACATCGTCACCGCCTGACCGTTCGCCCTGAGCGTCTGTGCGAGGTTGATCCGGGCAGCGGCCACAGCATGATTCTGCGCTACGATTTGCGCGTCGATTGCGCGTATCTCCGCCAGTGCCTGATCACGTTGCAGTGCCCAGTCATTGCGTCGCCGGCGATAGGTTTCGTTGGTGCCTTGTTTGTCGGCATCCGCCTGCGCGCCGATCGACAAAATATTGAATATGTCGGCAGAGGCAAACAGTAATTGCTCAGGCAGCGCGCCCCCATTGGACATGCCGAAAATCTTCGGCAGCGCTGCGACCGCTCCGCCCGCTGTTCTGAGCGCAGAAGACTGCATCGCCAGTTCCTTGGAGCGTTGCAGGTTGGACATGACTGCGTACTCGGCGTCCGATACGTTTTCTTCGTAGCGTGTCGCATACGCTTGAGCAAGCTCGACGGCTTTTTGCCGATTTTCGGTAAGCGATACGACTACCGCCTCCATCTGGGCAATGGTCTGCTCTTGCACAGTCAGCGCGTAATTGCCCAGCTCGACGAGATGGCTTTGCTGCAGTTCCTCTTGTTCAGCGCGATCACGGCGCTCCAGCACGTTGAGTATCTCTGCGGCAAACTGCTGCATGGTTTCCACCGCCCGCAAGGCGAGCTCGAAGGCTACCCGCCAATAGAAAGCGATGACCCGTGTCTGCCCCATCGACCGCGGTCTGCCATTGTTGCCGGCTGCCCGGTCACGCAGCAGCTGGTTGGGATCAGCCGGCGGGCTGAACAACGGTATGTCCAGCGGACGACCGTCAATGGTCAGATTGTTTTGCAGATTGAACAGGCGCTTGCGCGGCGCCTCGATCCAGCCGACCAACACCTGATTGATCGGAATTTTGAAAGGGCCGCAGGCCAACAGGCCCAGCTGTGGTGCGACATCGGAGCCGGCGGAAATATCGGCCAGACTGAACTGAAATTCGCTTTCAAACTTTTCCAGATCCGGGCGTTTGCTGCATTCTTCCAGCAACGCCCCCAACGTGATCGCCTGCCAACGGCTGACGGTACTCCCCGAGGGTGGCTTGCCCATAAAAAAACCGGCCTGTACGTAACGCAGATGGGCAGCGGCAAGACTTTCGCGAGTCAACTGGCGGTAATACCAGTCTCCCCATGCCATCAGGTTTTTCACGTATTCGACGAATACTACAAGCCTGTAATGTTTCGGCTCGGAATAGGCGATGGCATCCGGATCCAGCGGCGCAAGGCTCTCGGCGCCAGAGCTTCCTGGACCGGTCAACGGACGGCAACGCCAGTAGGCTGGACGGGGATTGGGCACCGTGTCGGGGTCGGCAGGAGCGTGGGGAGCGAACAGATAATGCAGCCATTGCTGCGCATCGCTGAACCGATCCTCATCGCGCAGTCGTGTTGCCACGAGATGTACCGCGTGGAAAAACAGTTCCCAGAAGAACAGGCCATTGGCACCGTCAAAAGGCCCGTTGGGTTCTTCGAATGCAGGAAAGCCTGTAGGACCCGGTTCTTTCAGGTGCTGCGTTTGCCAATCCAGAACCGCGTCCGGAGAAATATTGGCGCGCTGCACCAGTTCGGGGCCGAACAGGGAATTGAGCCGCACATACTTGAGGGCGTAGTCCCCGCCCAGGTTGAGGTCGAGAAACTGCGCCGCGTCGACGGTGTTTTTCAACAGGGTTGGCGGGATGAAGTCCGTCAGGTCGACGATGCTCAGATGGAATTTTTTCGTGCCGTATCCCGCTGTGTCAGTGCCCAGCGAGAAACTCGTGGGGTTTGGCCATGAGCCTTTTGCCCGCGTAAATTTTCCCAGTGGCATTGTCCAGTTGCCTGCGGTGTTCTGCGCGGTCTCGACAGGCAGCGGATCACCAGCCGTCGGATTCCCGAGGATTTTCAGCCTCATCACCACGTCCTTGCCATCCAGTGGGGTTGGGCGGCATAGACCATCGACGGTCAGCACATCGTTTTCACCCACTCGCAACGCGAAGACATTCAGATCCAGATACAGCGTCATGCTGCCGGCCGGAGCATCTTCGCTGACGATGCTGACCTGACTGCCGAGTGGGTGCTGAACTGTCTCGGCAGTGAGGAAGCGGTCGTCCCGGGCAGACGTCAGCCAGGCGCCTGAATCCGTGACAGGGCGCATCAGTACATCGAATACAGCGAGGTGGTTGAATGGCTTGGGCTCTGGCTCGCCCTTTTCCGGGTCGCCATTCTCATCAACTGGTACTTCCATCACCGTCCCCGTCAGCAGCACCCCCAGCTTGCCTTTGGGGTGTTGATGGTCGGTCGAGACCGTGGCGATCAGCCGGACCGGGTCGGGTCTCGTCACTGGGTTGGCGTGCTCTGAACTGTGCAGGCTCAGCGGTGCCGACCACTGGCCGTTCTCGGTCATGAACGCCAGGTTGATGTCCAGCTTGTGGGGGATGAAGTCTTCTGCGGTTTTGCCGGTGACTTTGTCACGCCACTGTGCCCAGACCACGCAAAGCCGGCCGTTCCAGATCAGCGGGCGCATGTCCAGGACACCGTTCACCGCTGGAATATCGACCGCTTGCCATTCATCCCAGGCCGCCGGATTGACCGCGCGACTGCTCTTGAGCAGTTCGACGCGAACCTTGCGTACGTAGTACTGGTACGGAGGGACGCGTTCTCTGCCGATGAAGCAATAAACAGAGTCGGCAGGCTCGAGGCCGTCCATGTAGCCACTGATCACATCAAGATTGCAGATCCGCTCGAAGGCTTGCAGATAGTTGCGCAGCGCAATCAGAACCGAATCGGCACTGAGGCGGGTCTGGTTGAGATCGTTTTCGAGAACCCTGAACAGGCTGGTTTTGCGTTGACGCACATAGGCGTTGATATAGCTGGAAGGATGAGTCTGGATCAATTGCGCTGCGGCCCATTCGGAATAGGTTCTGTCCAGCTTCCAACGCTCAAGCAGTTCGGGGTTGAAGGTGTGATTTTGGTAACCTGGCTCAAGTTTGTGCAGTGCCGCATCGATGAACTGCTGAGCGCAACTGGTCGCCTCTGCCACATAGGAGGTTTCTACGGCCAGGGTGTTTTGCACGTCGGTGCGAAACAACTCCGACAGATCCGCCTCTGTCTTGAGGAAATCATGCCCGGATTTGCGCGCGAGTGCGCCGATGCAAAAATCGATCAATGCCGAGCGGTGTTTCTCCAGCAACGTGCCAGTGACATGCGAGTTCATCGTCCTCTCTCCTTGGAATATGGCTTGAGTTCAAATGTGTGAAAAAGCGATACCCTCAGGAAGCCGGCTCGTTATCTGCGAACGTGATGGGGTCGAAATAGGCTGTATTGCCGCTATCCGTGCTTTTCACGATGATTTCGAACGTGCCGCCGGTATGACTGGAGACGACTACCTGTGAGCGGCCTTGCTCATCGGTAACGCCATGATCCGGTTCAATGATCGCGACCCCTTTGCCGGGCGCTCGCAATCTCCAGCTCCACTCAACCTTGCGTTTTTTGCCGGGATTGCCGTAGTCATCCAGCAACTGAATGCTGAATGCGACAGTCTGGCCGATCCGGACACTGCCAGGCGGCAGCTGTGATGTCTTCTCAGGCGTCATGGAGGTCAGGTCCACGACAATATCAACGGGGTCTGCGGGTCTCGGCTTGAACAGCGCAGGCCAGAAGAGCGGTGTTTCTCTGCCCGGCAATGCCCCCGGCGTGAACGTCGCGGTGAGTACACCCTGTAGATTGGTGTCGTTGCTGACAATATCGCCCAGGGTCGTTTGCCAGTTCAGGCGAAGGCCACTGATCGGCTTGTTATCGGCGTCGGTGACAGTAACGGTATAGACGGCTTTTTCACCGGGTTTGTTGGCGATGACCGTGGCAGGGCTCAATGTCCAGACCACGTTGACCAGTTGATCGAGATCGCCCGCCCGCGGAATAACGGGAACCAGCGGTTCGTCGCTGAGCCAGGCGAACTCGGCAGCCGCTTCATAGGCATTGCCGACGTCTTCTTCCGGCAGCTTGCCGATCAGGAGAATGGTCTTGGCATCCATACCACTCTCTGCAGACAGCCTGCGCAAGCGCATCAGAACGTCCAGCTGAGCGAGATTTTTCAGCACCTTGGTCGTCGGCACTATGTGCAGGAGACATTCATGCACGTCTTGCACACTCCAGCCCAAAAAGAGCGCCAGCCTGATTTCCGCTGCCTTTTGCGCCAGCGTCAGTGCATCACCGCTGAGACCTTCACGCAGCTCATTGACCTCTTGAAAATAATCCAGCAAGTCCTGCTCAGGCTGCTCGCTCATGGTGATCGCCTGGGTCATCACCGTCAGGTAGTAAAGTGTGGACAACGAAAAATCTTCCGGCAGATGGCCGATCCAGGCCTGAGCTCCATAGGCCAGATAGTCCTCCAGCAGATTTGCGCTCAAGTCGAGCTGTGTGACGATTTCACTGAAGCGGCGCACTTGGGCAAGAACTCCAAGCAGTTCAGGGGGACTTTCAGTGCGTGCGCGACGCGGCTGTTCGGCTTCGGTCATCGGCAGGTCTTTTATCTGACGCAATAACCCGGCCACCGTCGCGCCAGCCCAATTGAGCGTTGGCAGGACTTTCTCGGCTTCAATATTGGCGTAAACGGCAAGGGTTTCCTGGACAATCGATGACTGCGCCTCGCTGGCCTGATTGAAGACTGTCAGCATGATCGCGAGTGTCGTTTCAAGTTCTGCGGGGGGCAGGTCGCCGAGAGCGGTCCTGATCGCCCAGCGAAGTTTGTTCAGGACAAAGAGGCGGTATTGCTCGGCCGTCCCCCAGGGGGCCAGCAGCAGACCATCATCATCAATCAGGGGCTGCAGACCTGCGGCCTCGATCGACAGCAATTGCACCCAGCTGTCGACCCTTGCAGCTGGCACGCCCGCCATCATCAGGGCGCTCTCGGAAAATAGCGCTGCGGGCAGCAGGCCGCGAACCTGTCCAAAAAACTGCAAGTCGCGATCCGTTGCTTGGCTCACCGGCAACAAAGGCGAGACGTGCTGCAACATCCAAAGCACCGGCAGATCGCTTTGACGGCACCACTGGACACAGGTGTGCATGGCTTCGATCAGGTGCAAGACATCCGGACCTTCTCCAGCGGGATCGATGCTCGGTTCTCCCGCCAGACCGTCAAGCCACGCTTTCCCTCCGAGCAGGCTCAACAGCGAAATCGCTTCTACGGGGGCGATCCCGAACATTCGCGCCAGTGCCACCAGTCGATAGAAGCTCGAAATGACTGCCCTGCTGCGCGACAACTTTGGATCGGGCGTATAGGCGCTGGCCACGGCGAGAGCCAGATAGGCGTAGGTCTGAAGGCTGATACCCAGTGCGCTGCACAATTGACTGATTGTCAGGTCGACAATACCCGGCGCGGGTATCCAGTCAAAGCCTTCCCCGTCAAGTACAAAAGGGGCCCTGTGACTTCCCTGACTATTGAAGATCCGGTCGAACTGCGAGAGTGCTTCGCCGCGACCATAGATCGCCAGTTGGTCGACGAACACAGCGAAATCCGCCGCAGAACAGTTGTAGTGCTTGCGCAACCGCTGGAACAGGCCCAGACCATGAACGACGTTTTCGGAGATCGCCCACTGCTCGTTTCCCGCGCCGCGACGCTCGGCGTTGATCAAGGCAGCCACGACGTCATCCACTTCGCCACTGGGCATTTCAAACCACTTGTCCAAGCGTAACTTGCGGTTCATCCGGTCGAAACCGTTCAGGCCCTCAGCGGTGTGGGGTGCCAGGTAGATTCGCGCGTATTGGCTGACACCGTTATAGAAACCGATACCGGGATGCTTACCGCCATTGATATAAACCGAACCGTAGCGTCCGCTTTCGGATGTGCCGTCATCATCGGTGTCGTATTGCACATTTGGCGAGCGTTCCGATTCGAAAGCACCTACCGATAACAGACGCGTCAGCCTTGGCGTATCGAGTTCCGTCCGTTCGCAAAAAAACATGACCTGATTTAGGTTGCCGACATCCGTGCCTTCAACGCCGAAGTTGTCGGCGTAAAATCTCCTATAGATTTCGCCGTCAAACGGGATGAAAGGCTCTGTCAGAAGCTCGCGCTGGTAGGGCCCCAGGCCCGTGTCAAGGGCCCATGCCGCCCCGGATCCGGCGATCCAGTCATCCGAACGCAGGAAACCCGGGGCCAGCAAATCGGTAGCCCGCACAAAATCACCTGCCAACAGCTCATGGGAACGCACCACTTCTTCAATGGTGCTCCAGGGTTTGTAGTAGGGCAGACCAATGGGATAACGCGCGGCAATCATTGCCTCCTGCTGATCCTCTATCGGTATGTACGAGTCGATGAAAGCCTGCAGGATCGAACTACTGACTTCGACCGAAGACACGCGCTGGTTCGTCGACTGCTCGTCGATCACCAGGCGCTTCAGGTCCGCTCGCCGATCGTGCAATGGCTTGGTTGCGGGGTCGCCTGCAACCTCGATCTCGTCAACGAGCTGGTACAGGTAGACCAGATACGCCGCTCTCGAATCAATGGCCTCGGGCGAACCCACGGGACACTTCTCTTCAAACTGGGGTTTGAACAGGCGCTCCAGATTGGGACCGTCGACAATGGAAAGCAGCCCACTAAAAGGCTCGGCTGGCGCCTCGGGGCTCCCGCGCTGGGTGTGCTCGATGTACTGGCGCAAGATATACGTGGCCATAGAGCGCAGTGGCCGGATGATTTTTTGCGCATCAACGGGACTTAGGCCATATCGGCTGATCAAGCCCTCGGCGTTGTGTTTAACCAGCGGGAAAATCGAGCTGTCCTGGAGGTCGGCACGCAGCTTTGCCAGGCCGGTGTTCCCAGCGAATGCTGACTCACCGAATATCTGGTCGAGCAATTGCTGAGCGGGACGAAGCGTATCTGCCATGATCGGTATCCTTGGGTATGACGGCGCTGAACCACTTCGCCAATTGTCCGGAGCGACGTCGGATTGACTGCAATTAAGCGCTCATGGCTGCCAATTGTCGCCTGTCAGAACTGACAGGTTTATCTACCGTTCATCGGGTTCTACCGACGCTGTTTCGCTGGCGCGTCTCCAGCATCAACCTCGAAACGGGAACTCAGCACGCGCTCTGATACCGTTTCTCCTTCGTCATCAGTGAGCGTCTGGTGAAACCAGTACCAAGTGCCACCTGCCGGCAGCGATTGTCCTGACTGGCCCTGCCATTGCCCTCCGTCCACTGGAACGTGCTCGAGCCAGACCACCTCAGGATTGAACCAGCTCACCAGATGGCCGAGACCAGGGCGACCATGTCCTCGGAACCAAGGGTTGCGATCAACCTGGCGCCCCGGTTGCGGCGCCTCTATGATTGGCAGATAAGTGCCCACCGCCAGCTGCTGCAGGGTCGGCTCAGATTGAAACTCTGCGGATGAAGCAATCACCTGCAACGCGTGATTGCCGCCTGCAACACTCAGGTTCAATAGCATCGACCAGGTGCGATTGTCCGCAACCACGGCCTCTCCCCGGGCATCGCCCAGTGTCGCCAATACTTTGTCGCCGGGTACGCCAAAACCGCACACCCACACTCGCCTTCCTACATGATCGTCGGCGGTTGGGGTCTCGATGGCGGGAGCATTCGGGACAACCCTGTAGCTTCGTATCGGGCTTTCTTCGGACCGGGTCCCCGCGAACGATTGCCGGGCCCACAGTTGATGGTGACCCGTCGACTGTTTCAACTCCGAGTACCAGGAGCCATCAGGCTGGACCTCGATATCGGTAGCCAGTTGCACGTTCGCATCCACGTCCCATATTTCAACCCAAGCGCCGCGCCAACCGGTGCCCTCAATCCTGCCATCGCGCGTCATCGTGCCGTCCTGCTTCGGAACGGTAATCTGCGGGGCGAGTAGCGCTACCGTGAAGGAACGCGGATCACTGGGCTCGGATTTCTGCTCCTCCAGCGTTTGCCGCGCATCAATGCTGTACCCACGCCGCGGCAGATCGGTCAGGCTGATCGACCAGGGGCCATCTGCGGTCAAGTCCAGTTGCCCCAGTACATTGCCATATTGCGCATCGCGCAATTGCATTGAGGCGCCGGCCATGCCGTTGCCGCCGGTCACAATCAGATCCGCTGCAACCACGGCACCTTCCAGCGGTGTGGCGATCTGCGGTTTCAGCATGTTCCGTCTGACGGTGAAGTCTTTTCTGACCGGGCCCGACTCCTGTTCGGCAGCAAACTGGGTGACGCTGATGGTGTAATTCCCAGGAGCAAAACCACCGGGTTTTTCGTACCGCCATTTATTCCCGTCTGTTTCAGCCACGTAGCGGCCTTCGCCGTTGAAGGCCAGGAGGACCTTTGCCCCCTGCCAGCAGGTGCCGGTAAATATTGGCGACTGGCCGTTTTCTTGTGGATCGTTCAGGCCTGGCGCCTGAGGCGGGATGGAAAACACATACTCGAGGTGCGCAGGCGAATCTACATCCCCAATGGATTGGTATATGAAGATTCGCTGATCTTTCGTCGGCCCCAGCTCCTTTGGAGTAGCGCTGGACCACCGCTCATTCCGCACAGCGGCATCAGGAGCAAATTCCAAGCCGTCAGGATATGTAAACCGGACAGTCGCACCTGGGTAGCCCTTGCCGCTGAACACCGGACGATAGGCAGGGGTATGAGTAACTTCGCTGACCTGTGGCAGCGAGTGTCTGACTTCAAATTGACAAGCATGCGAGTCGATCCAGTCACTGGCGTTATCGGCGATCTGCTGCACAACCTCGACTGAATAATTGCCCACTCCCCAGCCTGTTGCTGTTACGACCCAGGACCCATCTTTTTGCACGTTGACGATGGGAGGCGTGTTCGGTGGCGTGGTGCCAGGGAAACTTTTGACGATGAACCGGATCCGCGTGTCGAGTTTCGGGTTGTAGTGGCCGGCGCCGGAGAACTGCACTGTCTGTGCGGCTGGAAATTCGTAGTGTGGTATTTCCAGCGCAGGAGGACGAATGCTAAAGGCGTGGGCCTTGAATGCCCCGGACGAGAGACCTTGGAGCGTTTGTTTCACGACAAGAGAGAGCGGACCCGGTGGCAAGCCTTTCAACTTGACGAGCCAATGAGTGTCTGTCAGCGCCTCACTTGTACCTAACCGGACGTTGCTCAGATCCTCAAAAACTTCTACCTTGGCGCCGGGAAACCCATTATCGCCTTCAAGGTCGAAAGCCGCGTCTTGCACAACTTCGGAATCAATGGCGGGAAAACCCAACATCCTCAAGGCTACTTCGTTTGAGTAAGTGCTGGAGTGACCGGCCGATACGTTTTTTGCTCTGACTAAAAAATCACCGGAGGGGACGAATATCCCTGACTTAAGGGGAAGCTCCCAGGTGTCCGTGTTGGAATTGTCGCTAATGGTCAACGGAACATTATTATTGCGCGCGTCCTGTACCGAAATTTCTGCTTCCCTGTTACGAGTTCCCTTGAACACCAACTGAGAGTGATTCACCAAGGTATTTGCCGAGGGTGAGGTTATTGCACTGTGCACTGTTCGAATCGTGACGGAACTGGAGAGAATCGATCTCTCAGAACCTATATGCTGGATCGCATAAAAAGACGTAATGTCCGAGGGCAATGTAATAAACGCAGCCCATTTACCGTCCCTTGTCGGAATCGCGGTGCCCAACGCGACTGAATAAGGACCACGCAACCCTGACAGATAGATAATACCGCCAGGCAGATGACCGTCGCCCTCAACATTGAAAGGCATACTGACCAGTTCATCTGTTTTCGGCGATGTTATGACAGGTGGCGGTGCGGGAATAATTTTTTGATTCCAGCCCTCCCCAGGCTCAACGTCGTTATTAGTTCCGTCATAATCAACACGCATTTGCAGATAAACTTCTACACCATAGTCTCCAAGTGGCACGCTCAGGTGAATGACGTAATTATGCCACTGCGTGTCCTGGCTCATCTTGTCCGGTGAGTTTATGCGTTGATATTCACCCGCTTTGAGCGCCAAATCAATATTGGCGCGATACCAGTTACCATATCGGGTAGTCATTTTGTACATCAAGGTTCTTACATAAATTCGTCCATTTTCAAACTTGTATTGACACTTCAGTTCGGTTGTCAATTCAGTCACGCGCGGGTGAGTCTGATAAAGGGTAGTGGCGACAGCGTTGGCCCAGAACACATCGGAATATTGTTTCCCCTCGGCCACACCTGCGAAGGAAGCCTTATCAGCGAGAGATTTGTCCGTTAAGCGGTTGGTGTGAGCTTGATTCTCGCTCTCCTGCTCATTCCCGCTCTTGGATTTTCCAATCTCGTCGTCCATTTCAGTGCTCCTGCGCAAGTAGGCAAACTTGCACTGAAGCTACGGGACTGCGGAATGAGCGACCACTGGCAATTCTGACAGTCAACAAGACCTTATTGGCATTAAAAACGTCCTGACAATAGCGAAACAATTATTCAACCGGCGGGCGCACGCTCGATAACTGGCTACCTGGACTCAGGGGAATCTAATCAAGCCGATGCCGGCAGCGGTTGAAAACTGAAGTAGCGCTGCAACGCCAACACCAGTTGGCCAAATTCCGCCGGCGCACGGCGCAGGATGAAACCGGCGTCGTAATGCAACGGGGTGGCGTCTTCATGGCACCACACGCAGCAGGCGCTGAAATCGATCACTTGCTGGCTGCCATCGCGGGCGGGGACCTTGAGGCGTAACTGGAAATCCACCCCAACCATCATCGGCAACTGGCTGATCAGCATCAGCCCGTCCGCCGACACATTGCCGAGAAAGCCGACAGGTTTGTCGGTGACGCTGTTGAAGACTCTGAGGTAATACGGCAATTGGTGCCGTTCGATCCGGCGGTCGGTAAACATGATGTGCTGTTCGCCATGCAGGGCTCCGCAAGGAGCCGCACCTGTGCTTCGGAACGAACCTGTGCGGCAGGCCCGCTCTCCCCGCTTCCGGTGTGACGCTCGCATAGCGCCGTCACCTTTACCACGGCCAGTCGCAGGTGTTGCGCCGCCGTCGAGACAAGGCTCGCAAGCGGTTTCCTTGACTATAGCGGAGCTTGTACAGAGGGCCAGATTTTGTACGACAACGCCGTCAGAAGCGTGTCGGCCGCACCACCGCAGCGGCGCTGCGTGTCGGGTAATGGCCCAGGCTCTGCAGGGTTTCCAGACGTGCGCGGGCGCGGTAGGCGTATTCGCTGTTCGGGTATGAGGCGATGATGAACTGGTAGGTCTGCACCGCGTCGATGTACAGCTTCTGCCGTTCCAGGCACTGGCCACGCATCATCGACACTTCCGGCCACACATACGGGCGGGCGCGGCTGGCGCGTTCGACCTTGGACAGTTCGAGCATGACCTGCTCGCAATTGCCACGTTCATAGGCGCTGTAGGCGTTGTTCAAATGATGGTTCATCGACCAACGGGTGCAACCCGTCGCGGCGAGGACGCTGAGGGCAAGGGCGGCAATGGGCAACAATCGCATAGGGGTTCTCCTGTCTTGTGCTCTGTATCGACCCCTGGTCGGAAATCTTCAGGCGCGCTGAGCGCAAAGTTGCCGCGTTCAATAAAGAAAACGATAAGTAGTGCATTCGAACAATGACTACACCCTTCGAGCATAGTAGCCTCTGCCTGCGCTTGAACTCAGGAGTCTTTGCATGTCCGTCCGTCGTACCAAAATCGTCGCTACCCTTGGCCCGGCCAGTAACTCGCCGGAAGTTCTCGAACAGCTGATTCTGGCTGGTCTGGACGTTGCCCGTCTGAACTTCTCCCACGGCACCCCCGACGAGCACAAGGCTCGCGCGAAGCTGGTGCGTGACCTCGCGGCCAAGCACGGCCGCTTCGTCGCCCTGCTCGGCGACCTGCAAGGCCCTAAAATCCGTATCGCCAAATTCGCCAACAAGAAGATCGAGCTGAAGATCGGTGACAAGTTCACCTTCTCCACCAGCCATCCGTTGACCGAAGGCAACCAGCAGGTGGTCGGCATCGACTACCCGGATCTGGTCAAGGACTGCGGCGTAGGCGACGAGTTGCTGCTCGACGACGGCCGCGTGGTGATGCGTGTTGAAACCGCCACCGCCACCGAACTGCATTGCGTCGTGACCATCGGCGGCCCGCTGTCCGACCACAAAGGCATCAACCGTCGCGGTGGTGGTCTGACCGCGCCGGCCCTGACCGAAAAAGACAAGGCCGACATCAAGCTCGCCGCCGAAATGGAAGTCGACTACCTCGCGGTGTCCTTCCCGCGTGACGCCGCCGACATGGAATACGCCCGTCAACTGCGCGACGAGGCCGGCGGCACTGCCTGGCTGGTGGCGAAGATCGAACGCGCCGAAGCCGTGGCCGACGACGAAACCCTCGACGGCCTGATCAAGGCCTCCGATGCGGTGATGGTGGCCCGTGGCGACCTCGGTGTGGAAATCGGCGACGCCGAACTGGTGGGCATCCAGAAGAAAATCATTCTGCACGCACGTCGCCACAACAAGGCCGTGATCGTCGCGACGCAGATGATGGAGTCGATGATCCAGAATCCGATGCCGACGCGCGCCGAAGTGTCCGACGTGGCCAACGCCGTGCTCGACTACACCGACGCCGTCATGCTCTCGGCCGAATCCGCCGCCGGTCTGTACCCACTGGAAGCCGTACAGGCCATGGCGCGCATCTGCGTCGGCGCCGAGAAGCACCCGACTGGCAAGACCTCCAGCCACCGTATCGGCAAGGAATTCAGCCGCTGCGACGAGAGCATTGCGCTGGCGACCATGTACACCGCCAACCACTTCCCGGGCGTCAAAGCGATCATCGCGCTGACTGAAAGCGGCTTCACCCCGCTGATCATGTCGCGTATCCGCTCCTCGGTGCCGATCTACGCGTTCACTCCGCACCGCGAAGCCCAAGCCCGCGCGGCGATGTTCCGTGGCGTCTACACCATCCCGTTCGACCCGGCCTCGCTGGAACCGCACGAAGTCAGCCAGAAAGCTATCGATGAGCTGACCAAGCGCGGCGTCGTGGAAAAAGGCGACTGGGTCATCCTGACCAAGGGCGACAGCTACCACACCACCGGTGGCACCAATGGCATGAAGATCCTGCATGTCGGCGACCCGCAGGTCTGAGTGACCGGCAGCTGAACGCAAAAGCCCCGCCAAGTGACTGGCGGGGCTTTTTTGCTTAGATTCAACAGATAATTTGTCTGGTAAGGCCCTTTCGCAAGCAGGCTCGCTCCCACATTTGAAATGCAATCTCCTGTGGGAGCGAGCCTGCTCGCGAAGGCGTCTCAAGATTCAGCGAAAAAACCCACTCAACGCCGCCACCGCCTCTGGCGAACGCAGCCGCTGGGTGAACAACCCGCCCTCCTCCTCGATCACTTTGCGCAGCAGCTCGCGATCGGGCGCTCGCATCAATTGCTTGCTGATGCGCACCGCTTCGGCCGGCAATTCATCAAACCGCAGGGCCACTTCCCGAGCCTTGCTCAAGGTCGCTTCACCGCTGTCCAGCGCTTCGGTGGCAATCCCCCACTGCGCAGCCTGTTCGCCGTTGAAGCCTTCCCCAAGCAGCAATAACTCAGCCGCTTTCGCCTGCCCGAGCAAACGCGGCAGGATCAGGCTGGAACCGAATTCGGGACACAATCCGAGGTTGACGAACGGCATGCGCAGCCGCGCATCGCGGCTGACATACACCAGATCGCAATGCAGCAGCAGGGTCGTGCCAATCCCCACCGCGGCACCGGCCACGGCGGCGATCACCGGTTTGCGGCATTCGAGCAGATTGAGCATGAAGTGAAACACCGGGCTGTCGAGGTCGCTCGGCGGTTGCTCGATGAAATCGGCGATGTCGTTGCCGGCCGTGAAGCACTCGGCGCTGCCAGTGATCAGCACAGCATTGATTTGCGGGTCGCTGTCGGCCTGCTTCAATGCTTCGGCGAGGCGGCTGTACATAGCCCGGGTCAGGGCGTTTTTCTTGTCCGGGCGGTTGAAGCGCAGGGTCAGCACACCGCGTTCGCGTTCCAGCAGGATGGCTTCGGTCATGGCGTGTCTCGCGTCTGAGATATCAGCGCTCAACCACGGCTCACAAACACGTCGGCCAGCAGTTGATTGCGCGGCAATCCGGCCAGGTACAGACGCTTGGCGAAGGCGTCGACGCTGGTCGTCGAGCCGCAGACTAAGGCCAGGGTCTGCCGGGAAACAAGGCGCAGTTGCGCCAAAGCGGCGGCCGACTCGGCCGCTGTCCACAGCTCGACACTGAGGTTTTCCCGCTGCGCGGCCAGTGCGGCAAGGGGTTTGGCCAGATAGTGCTCGCGTTCGTCATGGGCCAGGTGAATGACGCGGATGGCGCCTTGGTGATCCTGGCGCAAGGCTTCACGAAGCACGCCGAACAGCGGGCCTAAACCGGTGCCGGCGGCCAGCAGCCAGAGCGGTCGGGCGTGCCAGTCCGCATCGTAATGCAAGGCACCGCCGCGCAGTTCGCCGAGACGGATCGCGTCGCCGATCTGCAGCTTGCGTGCGGCATCGATGAATTCGCCGGGCTGGCGGCAATCGAGGTGAAACTCGAGAAAGCGATCTTCTTGCGGCAGGCTTGCCAATGAATACGGACGGGCGACATGGCCGACCCACAACACCAGATGCTGGCCGGCGCTGTAACGCAGTGGCCGCTGCGGGACCAGACGCAGACGCAAAACGTTGTCGCTGAGCCAGTCCAGCGCCTCGACGACGGCCGGGCGACCGTCGGCAATGGGATCGAAGGTGTGCACCTGCAGATCTTCATTCACCTGACATTGGCAGGCCAGCCGCCAGCCTTGCAGGCGTTGCTCGGCGCTCAGCGCATCCGGACGATTATCCGTGGGTGCGCCTTGAACGCATTGCACCAGACAGGCATGGCAACTGCCGGCGCGGCAGCTGTAGGGCACGGCGACGCCGTTGTGATTGAGCGCATCGAGCAGGTTGCTGCCCGCCTCGACCGTCCACTGCCGATCACCGACCCGCAATTCAGGCATCGACGTTCTCCCACGCGGCGGCACAGCGATTGCGCCCGTCGCGCTTGGCCCGATACAGCGCCTGATCGGCACGCTGCAACGCCTCATCCAGATCATCGCCAACGGCCAACAGGGTCATGCCCGCCGACAGGCTCAGGTTGCGCACTTGCAGGCCCATCAATTCCACCTCGCTGAAGGCGATGCGCAAACGCTCGCAACACGCGGTCAGGCGTTCGGCGTCACAGTCAGGCACCAGCACAACGAATTCCTCGCCACCATAACGCGCCAGCACGTCACCGTCGCGCAGGCACGCTTGCGCCACCCCGGCAAACGCTTGCAATACCTGATCGCCGGCGGCGTGGCCGTGCAGGTCGTTGATGCGTTTGAAGTGGTCCAGATCGATCAGCGCCAGGCCGTGCATCACGTCGCTGTCCAGCGCGTTCAGCTCGCGCGAGGCAATGCGCAGGAAATGTCGGCGATTGAACAGCCCGGTCAGCTCATCGGTGGCCACCAGATCTTCGAGCTGGCGCATCATCCCGCGCAGGGTGTCCTGATGCGCCTGCAAGGCAAAGCGGCGCTGGCGCTGACGTTGTCGGGAAACCTGGACAAAGCGCGCATAGAGCACCAGCCACGCCAGCACCATCGCCAGAATGCACACCTGCAACGCCGCGAGCGCAGGTTCGGCCAAGCGGAAGTGGTAAGCGTCCCACAGGGTAATGGCGCAGAAACTGAAAAACACCAGCAGCGCGCAACGGATGAACACGCGTCGGGTGAGATGGAACAGACCGAACAACAGGATCAGCACGTAGAACACCAGAAAAGCGCCGCGTGCCTCGTCGACATGGGCGATCAGCCACGTCTGCCAGCCCAGGCCCATCAGCACTTGCGCTTCGGTCAGGCTGGGGTCGGCGAAGCGCAGGTTGCGCCCGCTCCAGAACAGCCCGAAGAGGGTCGCCTGGCTGATGACCACCAGGGCGCTGCCGATGGCCACGCCACTGAGCGATTGCTGATAATGCCCGGTGAAAAACGCCAGCCACAGCAGCAGCAAAGCCAATCCGTAGGTGGCCGCAGCGAGGGCGAAGCGTTTGAGCAAAAGGCGTTGAATGGCGTTATGGGTCAATCGTTGACTCACCGTGCGATAGGAGGCTGACCGAGTGTCCTACTCTACAGACCGGATGCCACTTTAGAGGCCCGGTCGCTAAATGACCACCGATTTTCGGGCTCGAAAATTGACGTCAAATGCATGACCTGATTGAGCTGCATTGATGCCCGCACCAGGTCCCTGTGGTGAGGGGATTTATCTTCGATGGGCTGCGAAGTGGCCCCTTGCAACCGGTCAATCACTCTGAGCTCACAGGTTTTACGACTGCTGCGCAGCCGAGCGGGGATAAATCCCCTCGCCACAGGGTCATCCGACCAAAAGCCAATGTGCCCCCACCACCGAGGCGCGGTATACTGCCGCGCCTTTTTAGCGTCGCGCCACAAAGGGACAGCTACAAGCCGCAAGCCTGAAGCGGCAAGCTCAAGCTGTCCGCGTAATGCTTTAACTTGCCGCTCGAAGCTAAAAGCTTGTAGCTGCCCCATCGTGTTTTAGAGGAGCGCGACTCATGACCGTGATCAAGCAAGATGACCTGATTCAGAGCGTTGCCGACGCCCTGCAGTTCATTTCCTATTACCACCCCGTGGATTTCATCCAGGCGATGCACGAAGCCTACCTGCGCGAAGAATCGCCAGCGGCGCGTGATTCGATGGCGCAGATCCTGATCAACTCGCGCATGTGCGCCACTGGCCACCGCCCGATCTGCCAGGACACCGGTATCGTCACCGTGTTCGTCCGTGTCGGCATGGACGTGCGCTGGGACGGCGCCACCATGGGCTTGGACGACATGATCAACGAAGGCGTGCGTCGCGCCTACAACCTGCCGGAAAACGTCCTGCGTGCCTCGATCCTCGCCGACCCGGCGGGTGCGCGCAAGAACACCAAGGACAACACCCCGGCCGTGATTCACTACTCCATCGTCCCGGGCAACACCGTGGAAGTGGACGTGGCGGCCAAGGGCGGCGGTTCCGAGAACAAGTCGAAAATGGCCATGCTCAACCCGTCCGACTCGATCGTCGACTGGGTATTGAAGACCGTGCCGACCATGGGCGCCGGCTGGTGCCCGCCGGGGATGCTCGGCATCGGCATCGGCGGCACCGCCGAGAAAGCTGCGGTAATGGCCAAGGAAGTGTTGATGGAATCCATCGACATCCACGAGCTCAAGGCCCGTGGCCCGCAGAACCGCATCGAAGAAATGCGTCTGGAGCTGTTCGAGAAGGTCAACCAGTTGGGTATCGGCGCCCGGGGCCTCGGTGGCCTGACCACCGTGCTCGACGTGAAGATCATGGATTACCCGACCCACGCCGCTTCCCTGCCGGTGTGCATGATCCCCAACTGCGCCGCCACCCGTCACGCGCACTTCGTGCTCGACGGTTCCGGCCCGGCCTCGCTGGAAGCGCCACCGCTGGACGCCTACCCGGAAATCGTCTGGGAAGCCGGCCCGTCGGCACGTCGCGTCAACCTCGACACCCTGACCCCGGAAGACGTGCAGAGCTGGAAGCCGGGTGAAACCGTATTGCTTAACGGCAAGATGCTCACCGGTCGCGACGCCGCGCACAAGCGCATGGTAGAGATGCTCAACAAGGGTGAAACCCTGCCAGTCGACCTCAAGGGTCGCTTCATCTACTACGTCGGCCCGGTTGATCCGGTCGGTGACGAAGTGGTTGGCCCGGCGGGCCCGACCACCGCAACGCGGATGGACAAATTCACTCGTCAGATCCTCGAGCAGACCGGTCTGTTGGGCATGATCGGCAAATCCGAGCGCGGCCCGACCGCGATCGAAGCGATCAAGGACAACAAAGCCGTGTACCTGATGGCTGTCGGCGGCGCCGCCTACCTGGTTGCGCAAGCGATCAAGAAGTCCAAGGTGCTCGCATTTGCCGAGCTGGGCATGGAAGCGATCTACGAATTCGAGGTCAAGGACATGCCGGTCACCGTCGCGGTGGACAGCAAAGGCGAATCCGTACACATCACCGGCCCGGCGATCTGGCAACAGAAGATCAGCGAAAGTCTGGCGGTTGAAGTGCAGTAAGTTTTTCGCCACATCGAAACGGCCGGTGCATCTGCAAAGATGCCCGGCCGTTTTTTTGGTTGATACCGATCGCGATAACCAACCCGCCAATGCACAGAAAATGATCTTGCGCACCTGTCAGATCTGACAGGTTCATTTTTCCACCATTCTTGCTAGCGTCATTCCATGAACGCCCACTTCCCGCGAATGGAATCGACATGCCCGATCAAGACCTGAGCATCACCGCTCCCTCCATCGCCAAAAGCTCGTCGATTGCGACTATCGGCAAGAGCTGGAGCGCGGTAGGTCCGACGGGCACAGCCGGGGTTGAACTGCCGATCCCGACCGCTGGCCGTGGCTATGACCCGCACATGCTCCTGTCATCCAGCAGCCAGAGTGGTAACAGCCCGTTTGGCCTTGGCTGGAATCTGGCCGGGCTGAGCCAGATCAGCCGACGTACCAACAAGGGCGTACCGCGCTACACCGAGCACGACGAAATCATCGGCCATGACGGCGAAGTATGGATGCCGGAGCTGGATGACGATGGCAACCTGAAGTCACGCAGCGAAACGACCTACCGCGACCGGCCCATTCCGGCGCATACGGTGGTGTCTTATCGGGCGCGGATCGAAAGTGATTTTTCCCTGCGCGAATGCTGGCATCCGGCCGAAGGCGGAGCGCCCTTCTGGCTGGTGCACGGCGCCGATGGCACATTGCATGTCTACGGCAAAACCGCCGCTTCACGCCGCGCCGACCCCGCCGACCCTTTGCGCGTCAGCAGCTGGCTGCTGTGCGAAAGCATGAACGCGCATGGCGAACACATCTGCTACGAATACAAGGCAGACGATCAGCCGGACGAACAGGACGCGATTCACGATTACCGCGCCCAGCGTTATCTGCGACGGGTGTGTCATGGCAATGCCACGGCGAGCGACCGCCTTTACAGCTGGGACTTCGACAGGCCGACGGATTTGGCGTGGCATTTTCAACTGTTGTTCGATTATGGCGAGCGCAGCGACTCACTGACGCAGATCCCGACCTACGATGAAGAAACCCGGTGGCGGGTACGACAGGACCGGTTTTCAACCTATGGTCAGGGTTTTGAACTGGGCACACGCAGACTTTGCCAGCAGGTGCTGATGTTTCATCATTTCCCTGAGGGTCTGGCGACAGAAGCGAAGCTCGCACGTCGATTGCTGCTGGAATACCGGCCGATCCAGAACATCGCACAGTGGGCTTACAGCCAGATCAGCGCAGCGCACTATCAGGCCTTCGATACTGAAGGCAATGTCGAGCATTCACCGCCGGTAGAGTTCGAGTACGCCCCCTTCGAAATCAGCAAAACGCCTGCGCCCCTGCTGGAAAACCAGAACCAACCGGGCATCGAAGACGGCGGGTTTTACCAATGCGTCGATCTGTATGGCGAAGGGGTGCCGGGGTTTCTCTGCCGCTACGACAACGCCTGGTATTACCGTGAACCGCTGCGCGCGGCGCCCGGTACCGAGCTGATCGGATACGGCCCGTGGACCTTGCTGGACAGAATTCCGCTCGCGAATCGAAACCGCGCCGTGGCGCAACTGCTCGACCTGACCGGTGACGGCCGTCTGGACCTGATCATCGCCCGGTTGGGTTACTGCGGGTTTCATGCGCTGAATGCGCAGCGGCAATTCGAACTGTTCAGCGCGTTCGACAAGTTCCCCAGAGAGCACCAGGATCTGTCTTTGACCATGGGGGATTTCAGCGGGGACGGGCTGATGTCAGCGGCGAGCATCAGCCCCGACCGCGTGCGCCTCTATGCCAGCCTGCGGGAAAAAGGCTTCGCCGCCGCACAGGAAATACCCCATGAATATGATGACGACCGTTTGCCGGTCTTCAGCAACTCGCCCACAGAGCTGGTGTTGCTGGGCAACCTGCTCGGCAGCGATATGCCGGAACTGTGCCGTATCCGCCATGACGAGGTCCGCTGCTGGCCGAATTTCGGCCACGGCAAATTCGGCAAAGGACGCAAGATCAGCGCCCTGCCCTTCACCTATGAAGAATTCGACGCTTCGCGAGTGCGCCTCGCCGACCTCGACGGTTCTGGCGCGCCGGCGCTGATCTATCTGAAATCCGACACATTCGAGATCTATCTCAACCGTGGCGGCAACGGTCTGGAGCAAATTCCTGTCAGCGTGCCGTGGCCGGAAGGGGTGCGTTACGACCGTTTGTGCCAGGTCAGCTTTGCCGATCTGCAGGGGCTGGGTTGCGCCAGCCTGATTCTGACGGTACCGCATATGAAGCCGAGGCACTGGCGCTACGATTTCGTTGCGAACAAACCTTATCTGTTGGCCAGCAGCAATAACAATATGGGCTGTTGCTCCAGCGTGACTTATCGCAGCTCGGCACAGGAGTGGCTGGATGAAAAGGCCCGTCTCCTGACACTGGGGCGCGCCCCGGTGTGTCATTTGCCGTTTCCGCTGGCCGTGGTGAAAAAGCAGGAGCAGCACGATGAGATCACCAACGTCCGGTTGACCCAGTTATTTGAATGGCGAGAGGGATTTTACGACGGCAGGGAACGCGAATTTCGCGGTTTCGGCTACTTGCAACAACTCGATTGCGAAAGGGCCACGGGGCCTTCAGAGCCTGGCTTCAGCGAGCCGGCGCAGACCCGCATCTGGTTTCACAACGGGCAAGACATGAATCGCCCACGCGACGATTACTTCAGCGCGGATGTGGACGCTTACCCATTGGGCGAAACCCTGTTCAGTCGTTACCACCCCAAAGGTGAAATCGATGAACCCATTACCCCGGAGGATGCCTATAGTCGCTATCGCATCGCCCAGGCACTGGTCGGCTCGGTGGCCCGTACGGAAACCTATGCCTACCAGGCCGATGCCCGGCCACCCGACGAACCCCAACTGTACTCGGTTCAAGAGACACGCTATCTGGTGCGCGAAGTGCAGCCGCAGGGGCAATATGCCGCGGCCGTTTTGCTGCCGCTGCAGGTGGAAACCATCAGTTATCAGTGCGATGGTTTTATCAATGACCCGCTATGCCGCCACGATGTGACTCTGCGCTGGGACGCTTTTGCTGCCGTGACCCATGCACTCTCGGTGAGCTACGCGCGACGGCTGACGGCCGACAGTCCGCCACCCTTCACCGAGGACCACCTGAATCAATGGTGGTGCGACGCCCATGACGACGCGCAGCAATGGTTTTACATCAGTGAAACCCGTGCGCGCATGATCAACCTGACCGGGCCGCAGCAGTGGCGATTGGGCCTGCCTTATCAGGAACGGAGCAATGCGCTGAAATTGCGCAAAGGTACCTTGCCCACAGGGCTGAACCCCGCTCAGGTGTCTTTTGAAACGCTGCGAGCGCATCAGGATTCAACACAGTGGAATAACGAACGGGTCCTGACGTCGCAATCTGTCCAGCGCTATGTGGATATAGAAGGCCTGGAGCTGGAGGACGGCGTCGCCGGTTTCGAAGCCTTGCGATTTTCTTTGGAGCTGGCGCTGCTGGACAAGACCGCGCTGGACGCTTACAGCATGGTGCCGGAGTTCGATATCACTAAAGCCCTGGAGGACATTGGCTACAAAGACATGCAGCCGATGTTCGAGGCAATGCCCAGCGCAGACAAAAACCTCTGGTCGGCGCGGTTCAACTTCGCGCGATATGGCAACCTTCAGGCGTTCTACAAAGTCCTTGAGTTCAACGAAACGCAAAGCCATGGCGTGACCAAAGCCGAATACGATCAACACTACCTGACGGTCGTTCGCATGGAGCTGCCTGACGGTTGTATTACTCGCGTGGCGGAGTTTGATTACCACGCACTCAAACCCAAGCGACTCATTGACGCTAATGAAAATATCGAAGAAGTCATCTACGAACCGTCAGGTCAGCCGCTGGTCACCAGCTTCTACGGCACGGAAAACGGTAAAGACGCCGGATTCCATGAGCTGACCGGCTGGACAAAACCGGACACCAGTGCGGAATACGCCATCGAGAATCCATATTTAACCGTACAAAAAGCAGCGAGTACCCTGCACAAGAACCTGTTCAGCTGGATGGGCCGGATCCCCGCCTCCACCCTTCAAACCCGATCGATCAGGCAAGGCGACCTGTTGCCCGGCGGACACATACGCGCCAGCGCACGGCAGCGCCTGGCCGAAGGCAAAGACCTGGCACCCGACGATCAACTGTTGCTCAACGCTATCGATGCTGCTTATCGCGAGCCCGTGCACACCGTGATGCTCAGCGCTGACCGCTACCCCGACGACCCCGACGTGCAGATCCAGATTGTCAAAACCTGCGTCGACGGCTTCGGTCGTATTCTGCAAACCCTGCAAGAGGTTGACCCGGGGCTGGCCTACACCGTAGACGAAAACGGTGAGTTGCTTATCGAGGAGGGCGAGCAAATGGCGCAAAGGCGCTGGCGCATCAGCGAACGCGTCGAGTACAACAACAAGGGTTTGCCGATACGCCAGTACCGGCCGTTCTTCGCCAATACGCACCGGTACGTCAATCAATCAGTGCGCAAACTCGGACTGTTCGACCAACTGTTTTATGACGCGCTGGGGCGTCTGATCAAGCTGATCAACGCCAAAGAAGACTTCGCCAGAACGACTTGCCATCCCTGGTTCACCATCAGCGAGGACTTCAACGACACTGCCGAAGAGGTGGTGCATTCGAGAGAGTCGGGCGCATGACCGCCTCGTTGCATTGGCGCACTCCGGCCCTGGCGGTGATTGACGGCCGAGGCTTGCCGATCCGTCAGGTCGCTTATTTGCGCTCCGCCGCAAATGGCGCAGCCAGCGCTATCGTGACCGCTCAGGAGCACGATGTGGCCGGGCGTCTGGTGGCGCAGCACGATCCGCGCTTGCCGGTTGCCAACACCACCACCGTCTACACGCTTAACGGCGATGCGCTATTCACCGACAGCGTTGATAGCGGATGGCGCCTGATATTGCCGGGGCTGGCCAGTGAACCACGACAGCGTTGGGACGCACGCGGCCATCACTGGCAATCGACCTTCGACAATCAAATGCGCGTGGTCAGATTGCAGGTCACTGGAAACGGTGAGGACCAGACCGACACCTTCACCTATGCCGATGGTGAGGTCAGCGCCAGCCACAACCTGCGCGGCCAGTTGATCGAGCAAACCGACAGTTCAGGGTCGCTGGGAATATCCAGCCATGCGCTCGTCGGCCCGTCATTGATCGAAACCCGCACCTTTCATGACGACGCAGCATTCACCAGCCGGCAGGTATTCAGCCCGCTGGGCGCCCTGCTGGAGCAGATCGATGCCGGCGGACATCGCCGACAATTTTGCTATGGCCTTGCGGGACAGCTGCGGCGGGTGGATCTGTGGATCGATGGCCAAGTGCGCAAACCGGTATTGCTGGACACACACTACAACGCCAGTGACCAGATCATCGAGCAAGTGGCCGGCAACGGGGTACGCAGCCATTGGACCTACGACCGCGCCGATGGACGCTTGCGTACCCTGACCAGTCAGCCCCCGGAGAAGTCCCGCCTGCAGGACCTGGAATATTTCTACGACCGTGTCGGCAATGTCACCCGCATCGAGGATCACGCCTTCACGCCGTCGTGGTTCGCCAACCAGCGGGTCGACGGCCATCGCGAATTCGGCTACGACACGCTGTACCGCCTGATTCGCGCCACCGGCTACGACGATGCGCCGCCTTCGCAAATTCCTGGCTTGCCGGCTCCGAGCGATCCGAAAAACCGCCTCAATTACAGCCAGACCTACAGCTACGACAACGGCGGTAACCTGCTCAAGTTGACCCATGTACGTGAGGGCAACACCTATACGCGGCAAATGTTCGTCGATTCCCACAGCAATCGTGCTGCGCGCTGGAAACCGGGTGATGCGGATCCGGACTTCGACGCCTTGTTTGACCTTCACGGCAATCAGCGGAATCTCCAGCATGGGCCGGCGTTGCAGTGGAATGCCCGGGACGAGTTGCAAAGGGTAAACCTGCTTTCCCACGAAAACGGCGATAGCGACGCCGAGTACTATCGCTACAGCCAAGGTCAGCGGGTCTTCAAGTGTCACGAGTGGTTTACTCAAAACAGGCGACATTTCCATCAGGTCCGCTACCTGCCGGGCCTTGAAATTCGCAGCAAAGACAATGGCGAAGAACTGCACATCGTCAGCGCGGGCGATGCACGTTGCCTGCATTGGGTAACAACGCCCCCCACTACTAACGACCAACTGCGCTACAGCCTGCAAGATCATCTGGGTTCGTGCGTGATGGAGCTGGATGAAGACGTGACAGTCACCAGCGAAGAAGGCTATTACCCGTTCGGCGAAACCGCCTGGATGAAGCCGGAATCAGAAACCGAGTACCGCTTCATTCGTTACTCCGGCAAGGAAATGGATGTCAGCGGTTTGTATTATTACGGCGCCCGCTATTACGCGCCGTGGCTGCAACGCTGGGTCAGCGCAGATCCGGCGGGGGATGTGGATGGACTCAATCTGTATGGTTTCGTCGGCAACAATCCGATCCTGTTCATCGATAACGACGGTAATAAAAAAGACCTACCGCAAGATGTCAGGGAGGACATCGTGACCTACACGAAAGTCCTGGACAACTTGGGCAAGGAGTTACAAATGCTCAATCGTCAACTGAACGGAATGTTCAGCGCTGCCGACATTTCCAAACGCATGGCCATAAACACAACCTTCAACATCAGTAAAGGTGCTGCCACCACGGCAGCAGGAAAAGCAGGCGGTGCAATCGGGACGGCAATACTGCCCATAGGCGGGACAATAATCGGTGGGATTATCGCCTCAAAAGTCGCCGGCGCGGCAATGGACAAATTTGGCGAACTTACCACCGCTTCTACTCCTGTCCTGCCCGCTGTCGGAAAACTGAACCCGAACAGCATTCACAGCAACGCCACTACAGGCTTTTTTACCCCCTGAAATATTTGAAAAAAACACTCAGATCATATGATCCGAGGACTTCCGAGGGACAAAACAAACTGATCGAAACAGCCACTGAGAAAACGCTCAGCCAAATTGCAGGGGTACCTGCTGCAAGCGACATGATGGCCATTGTTCACTCAGGGCTGGACACAGCAACAGCGCTGGCCGGTTTGAGAGATATCGAAATTGATAACCTCGAAACAGCGCTGGTTTCAATTACCGACATGCTTGAACAGGACCAGAGCGACATCAATGCAGCTTTCAGCGAAATCGGCGTCAACGAATTTTATGACCAAGGTGTAGCGGGCTCATTCGGTTTTGTCCTGGATCTTGCAAAAGGTAGCGTCGGAACCCAGGACTCCAACGCAATCAGTCGCAATCGGATCGAGAAGGAGATCGCCGTACGGATGGCTGAAGCAAGGCGCGGTATCGAGCTGCTTGGCAGATATCGCCAATATACCGGCCAAAAGGCGGCATAAAAAAGTTTGCATACTTTCTGGCACGTTTATCTTCGCTCTGCGGCTGGATAAATCCTGAGCACATTGGCCATGAACAGATCAACGCATTTCCATACCCCCAGTGTGCAGGTCAGAGATCCTCGGACGTTGATTGTCAGGCAGGTTGACTATCTGCGTGCAACGACGAGTGCAAAGGTTGAACGCCTGATCACCTGCCAGACTCATGACGCTGCCGCACGCCTGGTCGCGAAACGGGATCCGCGCTTATCTGAACCCAATCTCACCACCCTCTACTCGCTTAACGGCGATCCGTTGAAAATCGACAGTGTCGATAGTGGCTGGCGCCTGGTACTGCCGGGACTGGCCGGGGAGCCTCGGCAGCGCTGGGACGAGCGCGGCCACTGCTGGCAATCGACCTTTGACGAGCAACTGCGCGTGGTGCAGCTAGAGCTCACCGGAAACGGCGATAGTCAGCTCGATACTTTCACCTATGCCCCTAGCTCGGCTAAACCAGACTCCAACCTGCGCGGGCAGTTGATCCGACAGACAGATTCTTCAGGTTCGCTGGACATCACCAGTTATGCCCTCACCGGGCAACTGCTGGTGGAAAAGCGGACCTTTCATGATGACGCAGCGTTCACCAGCCATCAGGTGTTCAGCCCACTCGGCGCTGTGCTGGAACAGATCGATGCCGGCGGACACCGCAGAGCATCTCGTTACGGACTTGCCGGGCAGCTCAAACAAGTGGAGCTGGAGGTCAAGACGAAAGTCATGCAGGTGTTGCTGGACGTGCAGTACAACGCCAACGATCAGATCATCTCGCAGCTGGACGGTAACGAAGTGCTCAGCCAGTGGACGTATGACCCGGCAGATGGTCGCCTGCGCACACGGACAAGTCAGAAACCCGATCAGCCGAGGTTGCAGGATCTGGAATATTTCTACGACCGCGTCGGCAATATCACCCGGATCGAAGACCACGCCTTCGAGCCCGTCTGGTTCGCCAATCAGCGGGTCGACGGGCACCGTGAATTCAGCTACGACTCCTTGTACCGGTTGATCCGCGCCACCGGCCATGACGATGCCCTGCCCCCGGACATCCCCGGCCTGCCGCAACCGCCTGACGAACGAAACCGCCTCAACTACACCCAGACGTATACCTATGACGATGGCGGCAACCTGACCGAGTTGCGTCATCAGCGCGACGGCAATAGTCGTACCCGAACGCTGTGCATCGACGACAAAAGCAACCGCGGCGTGCGCTGGGAAACAGGCGACGAGCCGCCGGACTTCGGCGCCTGGTTCGACCCGCACGGCAATCAACGCAGGCTGCACCACGGTCCGTCATTGCACTGGAACGGCCGCGACGAGCTTGAACATATCGATCTGGTCCTGCGCAAAGACAGCGCCAACGACGCTGAACACTACCGATACAGCCAAGGCGTGCGGGTGTTCAAGCGTCACGAAACCTTCGCTCCCGGTGCCAATCACTTCCATCAGGTGCGTTATCTGCCCGGCCTGGAAATCCGCACCAGAGACAACGGCGAAGAACTGCATGTCATCAGCCTCGGCAACGCGCGCTGTCTGCATTGGGTAACGACTCCACCTGTCGCCAACAACCAACTGCGCTACACCCTCCAGGACCATCTCGGCTCTTGCGTGATGGAGCTTGATGAAAAGGCTGACGTCACCAGCGCAGAAGGCTATTACCCGTTCGGCGAAACAGCATGGATGAAGCCGGAATCGGAAACCGTGTATCGCTTCATCCGTTACTCCGGCAAGGAGATGGATGTCAGCGGTCTGTATTACTACGGCGCCCGTTATTACGCGCCGTGGTTGCAGCGCTGGGTCAGCGCCGATCCGGCCGGGGATGTGGATGGGTTAAATCTCTATGCGATGGTGTCGAACAATCCGCTGCTCTACGTCGACACGTCAGGCTACTTGAAATCTTTGGCAAACAGCCTGCGCGGACTGGTAGGCATGACGAAAAACGTCAGCGATTCGATCAGTCAACTGCATGAGTTCGCCACCAAGTTCGACGCACTCATCCCTGAAGGCGCAGCGATCGACGATGCGCGTGAAAACCTGACATTTCGAAAATTCATTTTTTCCCGCTATGGGCTGAGATCGATTTACAAAGGCGGCAGATTTGGCGCAGCGGTCGGCACGCCAGTGGGTGGCGTTATCGGTGGTTTGCTCGGCTTTCCGGCTGGCGCGGCGGCTGGCGCGGCGGCCGGTGCTCTGGGTGGCGGTTTTATAGGGGGCCTCGTGGGCGGCGTGATAGGCGCCATCGCCATTCCGGTCATGCGGTATTACTTTTTCAAAAAGGGTCTGAAGCTCACTGAAGTCATGCATACCGAAGAACTGAACGATGGCGCCCAAGCGATCAGCGACGCCGTGCAGTCCGGAGCAGACCTTGCGCAGAAGGTGATGGATGGAGCGAGCGATCTGGCGGATGACGCCAGCACAGTGCTCAACGGTATCAAACGCTTCAACGAAACCCTCAGCAGCTATCCGCAACGTCTTCAGGACATGTTCTACAACCAGTTGGACGTACTGTCCGGCGAAAAACAACGGGAAATCATGAAGCTGGTGAGGAGCGGTATTGATCCGTTCGAGGCGATCGACCAGGCATTGGAAACGGCAAAGCAGCTGGTTGAAGAGCCCAGCGAAGCCGACGGCGTAACCGACCGCTTGCAACAATTGGAACAGTCGATCGCTGCCGAACCGAGAACCAGGCCCGTTGCCAAACCGCGGTCGAACCTTGTGCATCGACGTCAGGTACGGGAGACAGCTGTTTAGCAGACACGGCCGGCGTGTACAGCACGCCGGGCCACCTCGGCCCATGCTATCGTGCACGCCCGTTCTGCCGACCCAGCACCGAGCATGTTGCCGACTTCCCGTACCCTGCGTCTGTCGTTGTACACCCTGCTGATCATCGCCGGCACGGTCGTGGCCGCGACGCTCGCCATGCGCCATGCCGAACGTCAGGCGCTGGAAGAAGACGCCGCCCGCGCCAATCAGCAACTGGGGCTGTACGCCAACTCATTGCACACCCTGATCGATCGCTATCGCGCCTTGCCCGCCGTACTGGCGCTGGACCCGCAATTGCGTTCGGCGCTGACCGGGCCGGTCGATACTGCGCAGCAAGCGGCATTGAATCTGAAGCTGGAAAAGATCAACGGTGCGGCGCAGTCCTCGACCCTTGAACTGCTCGATCGCACCGGTCTGGCCGTGGCCGCCAGCAACTGGCGCTTGCCCAGCAGTTACGTCGGGCACAATTACGGTTTTCGTCCTTACTTCAGCCAGACCCGCACCCAAGGCACCGGGCGTTTTTACGCGGTAGGCGTGACCAGTGGGATTCCCGGTTATTTCCTTTCCAGCGCAGTGCTCGGGGACAACGACGAGTTCCTCGGTGCAATGGTGGTGAAACTGGAATTCCCGGAGCTGGAACGCGAATGGAGCCAGGGCAGCGATACGCTGCTGGTCAGTGATGCGCGCGGGATCATCTTCATCGCCAATCAACCGGGCTGGCGTTATCGCGCCTTGCGACCGTTGAGCGCCAGCGATCTGGCCGAAATCAAAACCACCCGTCAGTACGACAAGCAATCACTGGTGCCGCTGACCCATTTGCCGTTACGGCGCTTCGATGACAACAGCGACTTGCGCCGGGTCGAAGGCCCGGACGGCACTGCAGACTATCTTTGGGAGTCGCTACCACTGACCACCGAAGGCTGGACCCTGCACCTGCTGCGCCGTCCGCAAGTCGCCTTCGAAGATTTGCGCAATGCCGCGCTGGCCGCCGCCGGTGTGTGGCTGGCGCTGGTGTTTCTGTTGCTGTTTCTCAATCAGCGCTGGCGGCTGGCCAAGGTCCGTCAGCGCAATCGCGAAGAACTCGAGCGTCTGGTCGAGGAGCGCACTCGCGACTTGCGCACCGCTCAGGAAGGTCTGGTGCAATCGGCCAAACTCGCTGCGCTGGGGCAGATGTCTGCCGCGCTGGCCCACGAAATCAATCAACCGTTGACCGCCCAGCGCATGCAACTGGCAACCTTGCGCCTGCTGCTCGAACATGGCCGCGTCGATGACGCCTACAAAGCGCTGAAACCGGTAGACGACATGCTCACGCGCATGGCCGCCCTCACCGGCCATCTCAAGACGTTCGCGCGCAAGAGTCCGGGCGGTTTGCGCGAACGTCTGGATCTGGCGACCGTGGTCGACCAATCATTGCAACTGCTCGATGCGCGCCTGCGTGACGAGCAGGTCAGTCTGGTGTTGCACCTGGCGCGTCCGGCGTGGGTGCGCGGTGATGCGATTCGTCTGGAACAGGTGTTGATCAATCTGCTGCGCAATGCGCTGGACGCGATACAGGGCAAAGCCTGCAAGCGCCTGGAAATTCGTCTCGAGGCGGACGAGCAATTGTGGCGGCTCAGCGTCAGCGACAACGGCGGCGGCATTGCCGAGGAACATCTGGGTCAGGTGTTCGATCCGTTCTTCACCACCAAACCGGTGGGCGATGGTCTGGGCCTGGGGCTGGCAGTATCCTTCGCCATCGTGCATGAATCCGGCGGCCGCCTGAGCGCCGAGAATGGCGACCACGGCGCGGTGTTCAGCCTGACCCTGCCAATCGATCTGGAGGCACACATCTGATGCTCAATTCGGTAATGGTGGTCGACGACGAAAGCAGCATTCGCGACGCCGTCGAACAGTGGCTGAGCCTGTCGGGGTTCGAAGTGCAGCTGTTCAGCCGCGCCGAAGAATGCCTCGCCGCGCTCCCGGAACATTTTGCCGGGGTGATCCTCAGCGACGTGCGCATGCCCGGCATGGACGGCTTGCAACTGCTCGCCGAAGTGCAAAAGCGCGACGCCGATCTGCCGGTGATTCTGCTCACCGGCCATGGCGACGTGCCGATGGCGGTCGAAGCCATGCGCGACGGCGCCTACGACTTTCTGGAAAAACCGTTCAGCCCGGAAACCCTGCTCGGCAGCCTGCGCCGGGCGCTGGACAAACGCCGCCTGGTCCTGGAAAACCGCGCCCTGCACGAACTGGCCGACAACCGCGCGAAGCTCGATGCGACGTTGCTGGGCGTATCTCGGGGCTTGCAGACGTTGCGTCGGCAGGTGCTGGATCTGGCGACGTTGCCGGTCAACGTGCTGATTCGTGGCGAAACCGGCAGCGGCAAGGAACTGGTCGCGCGTTGCCTGCATGATTTCGGCCCGCGCGCCGGCAAACCGTTCGTGGCGCTGAACTGCGCGGCGATTCCGGAGCAACTGTTCGAGGCCGAGCTGTTCGGCCATGAGAGCGGTGCGTTTACCGGCGCTTCCGGCAAGCGCATCGGCAAGCTGGAATACGCCGATGGCGGCACGCTGTTTCTCGACGAGATTGAAAGCATGCCGCTGGCCCAGCAGGTGAAACTGCTGCGGGTCTTGCAGGAGCAAAAGCTTGAACGGCTGGGTTCGAACCAGAGCATTCGCGTCGATTTGCGCATTGTCGCGGCGACCAAACCGGACCTGCTCGACGAAGCCCGCGCCGGGCGCTTTCGTGAAGACCTGGCGTATCGCCTGAACGTCGCCGAACTGCGCCTGCCGCCGCTGCGCGATCGCCGGGAAGACATTCCGTTGCTGTTCGAAACCTTTGCCCAGAACGCCGCGCAACGTTTGGGCCGAACGTTTCCACCGCTGACAGGCGCGCAATTAAGCCATCTGCTCAGCCATGACTGGCCGGGCAATGTGCGCGAACTGGCCAACGTCGCCGAACGTCAGGTGTTGGGCCTGGATGAGCCGGTGGCGGCGATTGATCCGGGCCAGTCGCTGGCGGCGCAGCAGGAAGCCTTCGAAGCACAATGCCTGCGCGCGGCGCTGACCCGGCACAAAGGTGATGTCAAAGCCGTGCTCGAAGAACTGCAACTGCCGCGCCGCACGTTCAATGAAAAAATGCAGCGGCATGGGTTGAGTCGGGAGATGTTTCTGGCGGAGTGAGGCAGAGATTGATCGTTCCCACGCTCCGCGTGGGAATGCAGCCCGGGACGCTCTGCGTCCCCTGCGAAGCCGAACGCGGAGCGTCCGTTGAGGCATTCCCACGCAGAGCGTGGGAACGATCACACCCACAAGAACACCTCGGTCAGTCACCTCTCCCTCTGAGAGAGGGCTAGGGTGAGGGGCTTTTGATCTTCACGCGACAAGCGGAAATCCGCTCACGCAGCCCAATCAGTCGGCACAAAACCGCTCACGCCTCCCCGCCACCCCCTCTAGTCCGGCGCTCCGCCCCTTGGCACACCTCCTGCTATAGCCCTGGCAGGCTGCGTTCAGACGCGCTCCACAAAAACAATTAAACGAAGGATCCTTCAATGGATAACTCCAACGCCCTGCCCCTTGGGTCGGCTGCCGTGCCGGCCAAACCGAGAACCACCGCCAGCCGGATCAAATCGATCTTCAGCGGCTCTGTCGGCAACATGGTCGAGTGGTACGACTGGTATGTCTACGCCGCCTTCTCCCTGTACTTCGCCAAGACCTTCTTCCCCGCCGGCTCCACCACTGCGCAACTGATGAACACCGCAGCGATCTTCGCCGTGGGCTTCCTGATGCGCCCGATCGGTGGCTGGCTGATGGGCATGTACGCCGACAAGGTCGGGCGCAAGAAAGCGCTGATGGCCTCGGTGTACCTGATGTGCTTCGGCTCGCTGCTGATCGCCCTGAGCCCGAACTATGAAACCATCGGCATCGGCGCGCCGATCCTGCTGGTGTTCGCCCGCCTGCTGCAAGGCCTGTCGGTTGGCGGCGAATACGGCACCTCGGCGACTTATCTGTCGGAGATGGCGACCAAGGAGCGTCGCGGCTTCTTCTCCAGCTTCCAGTACGTGACGCTGATCTCCGGTCAGCTCATCGCCCTCGGCGTATTGATCGTGCTGCAAAACATGCTGACCACCGAACAGCTGTACGCGTGGGGCTGGCGTATCCCGTTCGCCATCGGCGCGCTGTGTGCAGTGGTGGCGCTGTATCTGCGTCGCGGCATGGAAGAAACCGAGTCATTCACCAAGAAAGAGAAGTCCAAGGAAAGCGCGATGCGCACCTTGATGCGCCATCCGAAAGAGCTGTTGACCGTGGTCGGCCTGACCATGGGCGGCACCCTGGCGTTCTACACGTACACCACCTACATGCAGAAATACCTGGTGAACACGGTCGGCATGAGCATCTCCGACTCGACCACCATTTCCGCCGCCACGCTGTTCCTGTTCATGTGCCTGCAACCGATCATCGGTGGCCTGTCGGACAAGATCGGCCGGCGCCCGATCCTGATCGCGTTTGGCGTGCTCGGTACGATCTTCACCGTGCCGATCCTGATGACCCTGCACACCATCCAGACCTGGTGGGGCGCGTTCTTCCTGATCATGGCGGCGCTGATCATTGTCAGCGGCTACACCTCGATCAACGCGGTAGTAAAAGCCGAACTGTTCCCGACCGAAATCCGCGCCCTGGGCGTCGGCCTGCCGTACGCACTGACCGTGTCGATCTTCGGCGGCACCGCCGAATACATCGCACTGTGGTTCAAGAGCATCGGCATGGAAACCGGCTACTACTGGTACGTCACCGCGTGCATTGCCGTGTCGTTGCTGGTGTACATCACCATGAAAGACACCCAGAAGCATTCGCGGATCGTGACTGACTGATCGGTTTTTTCAGCCACTGCAACGGTGGCTGTGAGGCCCTTCGCGAGCAAGCTCGCTCCCACAATGGTCGGTGGTGCTCACATATTCTGTGGGCACCCCATTGCCCTGTGGGAGCGAGCTTGCTCGCGAATGAGGGCGACGCGGAATCAAGTCAACTCGGCAACCTGCGGCTTGCCAAAGCGCTTCTGCGCATACGAAGCGCCAACGATCATCACCAGCAGAATCCCCGCCAGCACCGCCGACGAGCCAATGGTGCCGAAATCCAGCCCGCCCTTTTCGTGGGGCTTGGTCATCAAATCGCCCAACGTCGCGCCGAAGGGCCGGGTCAGCACAAACGCCACCCAGAACAGCAGCACTGGCGAAATCTTCGTGAAGTATTTGAGCAGCACGACCGCCGCAATCGTCGAGCCGATCAGCAACGCGCCGCCGGCAAAACCCAGACCCGAATCATCGGCCAGGTAATCACCCAGAGCGGTACCCAAAGTGTTGGAAAACAGAATCGCCATCCAGTAGAACATCTCACCACGGAACGTTTGCACCTTGCTGACATTGAGCGAATCGCCGCTCAGACGCCACGCGACAAAGATCGCCAGGAGAATCGCGATGAGGATCGTCGAACCGGTGGCATAACCCAGCCCGAGGGTGCGATCCATGAAGTCCGACATCGTCGTGCCGGCGGTGCTGGTCGACAGAATTACCAGCCAGTACAGCAGCGGTTTGTAAGTCCTGGCCATCAACTGAGTGATTAACGTCATCACGAACACACTGATCAGAATCAGCGAACTCATCGCGTAACCGACGTTGAGGGTCATCGACAGCAAATCGCCTGCGGTCTCCCCCAGGGTTGTCGCGCAGATTTTCATGACCCAGAAGGCCAGGGTGATTTGAGGCAATTTATTCATCGCGGGAACGCTCCAGTTTGTGACGGCCGGTTATTGATTTTCTGGCCGTGTGCAGACTGGCGTTACGCGGGTGAAAAAGCGGTCGGAGAAGGATGAAAAAATTGTCACCCGGAAAAAAGGTCATTCATCACTGATGAATGCTGCCCGTTCATGGTCAAAATCAAAAGATCGCAGCCTCGGCAGTTTCTACAGGGGTGATTTGCGTCCGGCTGGAAATATGCGCGGTGTCCTTGCACTATGGCTGCATCCGAATGCAGCCCAGGAATCCGCTCCCCATGTCCGATGACATCCATTTCTACGAACCCGCCAACGGCCACGGCCTGCCTCACGATCCGTTCAACGCCATCGTCGGCCCGCGGCCCATCGGCTGGATTTCCTCGCAGGATGCCGAAGGCCGACTCAATCTCGCGCCGTACAGTTTCTTCAACGCCTTCAACTACGTGCCGCCGATCATTGGTTTTTCCAGCGTCGGGCGCAAAGACAGTCTGAACAACATCGAACAGACCGGCGAATTCGTCTGGAACCTCGCCACACGCCCGTTGGCCGAGCAGATGAACCAGAGCTGCGCGATGGTCGCGCCTGAGGTCAACGAGTTTGAACTGGCGGGGCTGACCACCGTGGCATCAAAGGTGATTTCTGTACCTCGGGTCGCCGAAAGCCCGGTGTCCTTCGAGTGCAAAGTCACGCAGATAATCCAGCTGCAACGCGCCGATGGCGAAACCGTACCGAGCTGGCTGATCCTCGGTGAGGTGGTTGCGGTGCACATCGCCAAATGGCTGCTGAAGGACGGCATCTACGACACCGCCGCCGCACAACCGATTCTGCGCGGCGGCGGTCCGGCGGATTATTTCCAGCTGGGGCCTGAGGCTCTGTTCAAGATGTGGCGCCCCGGGGCGCAGAAATAATTACCAGATCAGCTCGGCGTCATCAGTGACGCCCTTGAGCTTGTCCAGCTCATTGATTGCCGCTTCATCGGCAGCGATGGCGCCGGGAAACACCTGCTCATCGAGCAATTTGTGAAAGCGTGGTGCGCCGCCATCGACCAGGGCCTTGACCGCGATGGCCGCGTAATAACCCTTGTTACCGCCCAGCTCAACGGGGACGACTGCGGAGACTGCTTCGAAGCGTTCAAACTCTTTACGTGCCATGTCGCGGATCCTGGCTCAATCAAATAAGCCGGACATTAAACCCTCAACCGGCGAGTTTGTGTATCGGCGCCGAACATTGACCGAGGGCCTGCGCGGCAGATACGTCCCTGAAAGTGTGGAAGTCGAGGCTGTTGACCACCAGGTCCTGGACCAGCTCGGCGAAGACTTCCATCGACGGACTGTTGAAATACGCAGTCATCATTTGCTGGCTGCTCCAGTAACCGCTGACCAGCCACAGGTCGGCGTCGCACTGCGATTGTTGCAACGAGAAACTCAGGCAACCGGGCGCCGCGCGCGAGACTTCGATCAATGCGCTCAGGCGCACGCCGAGTTCCGCTGAACGCCCGGCCTGGGCGCGAACGAAGGCCATATGACTGACAGGCATCTGCTTGGACATGATCAACCCTCCATGAAATCGCGTGGCAGCCGGGGGACGGGCTGCGACTGGAGCAAAGATTAAGGGCCGGGGCCGCCGCGCCGTTAGTCGATTCCTGCCTTCGCGTTGCACAATCCTGCGAGACTTGCCAAAACCCCAGCGCCACCGCTGCCCTGTAGAAGCCGCCGAAGGCTGCGATCTTTTGATCTGAAAAACAAAAATCAAAAGATCGCAGCCTTCGGCAGCTCCTACGGTCGGGCATCTCGGCGACGTTCGGGAACGGCGCGGTGCAGAATCAGGCAAGCATTTGGCAGAATGTGTCTACCGCCGCTGCTTGCACAAACATATGCTCTGCTGCATTCCCCCCTCACTTGCCGAGGATGCCCTGCATGACGTCATTTGATCGTTTTCAAGCCGAACCCAGCGCCGACATGGAAAAGCAGCGTGCGGAGCTGGCGGCGATCATCCGCCGCAACACCAGCGACGATGGCAGCTACCAGACCGCCATCGGTTCGCTGGTGATGTCGCGCCACACCAAGTCCCATGACTTTGCCCCGGTGCTCGCGCAGCCGGCACTGTGCATCATGGCGCAGGGGCGCAAAGAGGTGCGCCTGGCCGACGAGTTCTTCAATTACGACCCGCTGAATTATCTGGTGGTGTCGGTTTCGATGCCGCTCAGCGGGCGCGTGGTCAACGTCTCGCCAGAGGAACCGATCCTCGCCGTGCGCCTCGACATTGATCCGACCGAAATCACCGCGCTGATCGCCGATGCCGGCCCGATGGGCGTACCGACACGGCCGACCGGACGTGGGCTGTACGTGGAAAAAATCGACAGCGCCATGCTTGACGCGGTGCTGCGTCTGGCGCGGCTGCTCGACGCGCCGAAAGACATCGCCATGCTTGCGCCGCTGATTCGCCGGGAGATTCTCTACCGCTTGCTGCGCAGCCCGCAGGGCCATCGTCTGTATGAGATTGCGATTGCGAACAGCCAGAGCCATCGCATCAGCCAGGCGATCAAATGGCTCAACGGCAATTTCGAACAGCCGCTGCGCATCGATGATCTGGCCCGGGAAGTGAACCTTAGCGTGTCGACGCTGCATCATCGTTTCAAGGCGATGACGGCGATGAGTCCGTTGCAGTACCAGAAGCAACTGCGCCTGCAGGAAGCGCGGCGCCTGATGCTGACCGAAGGGCTGGAAGCCTCGGCGGCGGGGTATCGCGTGGGGTATGAAAGTCCGTCGCAATTCAGCCGTGAGTACAGCCGCCTGTTTGGCGCGCCGCCGTTGCGGGATCTGGCGCGGTTGCGGCTTTCTGTCTGATCCGGAATCTGAAGTGGGGCTTATGGCGCTTTCGCGAGCAGGCTCGCTCCCACAGGGAAATGCATTCCAATGTGGAAGCGAGCCTGCTCGCGAAGGGGTCAGTCCAGGCGCTACATATCTATGATCAGACCGCGCGGATCACATGCTTGATCTCCAAAAACGCCGCCAACCCCCAAGGCCCCAGCTCACGACCGACACTGCTCTGCTTGTAACCACCCCACGCTGCCTGCGGGAAAATCACCTGCGGAGCATTGAACCACACCAGCCCCGCCTGCAAGGCATTGGCCACGCGATCCGCCGCTGTGGCATCGCGCGTCACCACACTCGCGACCAGGCCGAACTGCGTGTCATTGGCCAAGGCAATCGCTTCAGCCTCGCTGCCGAAACTGCGAACACACACCACCGGGCCGAAAATCTCTTCACGCCATAACGCGCTGTCCAGCGGTACGTCGGTGAACACCGTCGGTTGCAGAAAATAACCGCGCGGCAAATGCGCCGGACGATTGCCGCCACAGAGCAAACGCGCCCCCGCACTCAGGCCGCGATCGATATGCCCAAGCACCCGCTGGTACTGTGCCTGATTGACCAGCGCGCCCATCTCCACATCCGCATCAAACGGATCAGCGACTCGGATCGCCTGTGCGCGCTGTTGCAGGCGCTGGAGAAACTCATCCATCAATTCCTCAGCGACGAGCACGCGACTGGTGGCCGAGCACATCTGCCCGGCGTTGAAGAACGCGCCGCCACAGGCCAGTTCCACCGCCAGTTGCAGATCGGCATCCGCCAGCACCAGCAAAGACGATTTGCCACCCAGCTCCAGGCTCACACCCTTCACGGTTTCGGCAGCGCGTTGCATCACCTGCACGCCAACCGCATTGCTGCCGGTAAAGGAGATCTTGGCGATGCGCGGATCGGCCGACAACGGCGCGCCCACCGCCAGACCGGTGCCGCAGACCAGATTGAACACGCCGTCGGGCAACCCGGATTCAGCGATGATCGCCGCCAGTTCCAGCTCCGGCAGCGGTGTCACTTCAGAAGGTTTCAGCACCACGCAGCAACCGGCGGCGAGCGCTGGCGCCAGTTTCCACGCGGTGGTGACCATGGGGAAATTCCACGGCACGATCAGCCCGACCACGCCGCACGGCTCACGTCGCAAGCGTGCGCTGAAATCTTCGCTGGGCAGCGGCACATTACTGTCCTGACCGACGTCGAGGCCTTCGGCGAGCTCGGCGTAATAGTCGAAAGTAGCGATCACGTCATCGACATCGATGGCCGCTTCGAACTGCGGTTTGCCATTGTTGCTCGACTGCAGGTTCATCAAGTGATCGCGACCGTTGCGCACGCCGTTGGCGATGTTGCGCAGGATCACAGCGCGCTCGGCGCCGGTGGTTTTCGACCAGTGTTTGAACGCCTCGGTCGCCGCGCTGATCGCTTGATCGACGGCGTGTTCGTCACCGCCGTTGACGGTGATCAGCAGCGCTTCGGTAGCGGGGTTGATCACCCGTAGATGTTCGCCCCCCGCCGACCACTGACCGTTGATGTAGAGCCCGTCGAGTGTGGTTGGAAAACTGATCATTGGGCCACCGCCTGCATCCACTGGTTCTGGTCGATTTCAATCAGTGTCGGGCCTTGCCGGTCCGTCGCCTTACGCAACGCTGCGCACAATTCGTCGATGCTGCTGATGGCTTGCGCGGCGCAGCCGAGGCCCTTGGCTACGGCGATGAAATCCGGGGTATAGATGTCCACGCCGACCGGTTCGATAGCGCGATTGACCATGTACTTTTTGATCTCCTCGTAACCCTGGTTATTCCACAGCAGCACGATCACCGGCACCCGCGCTTCGACGGCGCTGGCCAGTTCCGGCAGGGTGAATTGCAAGCCGCCGTCGCCGATCAGGCACACCACGGGCGGGCGCGCGCCGTTATCGAGTTGGCCGCCGAGCCACGCACCGATCGCCGCTGGCAACGCATAGCCGAGGGTGCCGTAACCGGTGGATGCGTTGAACCAGCGACGTGGACGCTCGGGGTTGAAGGTGAGGTTGCCGGTGTACACCGGTTGCGTGGAATCGCCGACGAACACCGCTTCGGGCAATTCGTGCAGTACGGTTTCAAGGAAACGCGTCTGCGCCAGCGTCGGCGCGTCCCAGCTCGCGGCCAGTTCATTGCGCAAACGCGCGGCCCGTACCTGGCCCCAATCATTACGGCGCTCGGCCAGCGGTTTCTGCGTCAGGGTGCTGAGCAAGGCTTGCGCGGCGTTGCCCGAATCAGCGACCAGTGCGACGTGCGGCGGGTAGTTGCGCACGGTCTGATCGGCATCGATGTCGATGCGCAGCAGCTTGCCGGGAATCTCGAAGCCGCCGGCGAAAGTGACGTCGTAATCGGTCTCGGCCAGCTCGGTGCCAATCGCCAGCACCACGTCAGCTTCAGCGACCAGTGCGCGGGTGGCGACCAGACTTTGCGTCGAACCGATCAACAGCGGATGGCTGGTTGGCAGCATGCCTTTGGCGTTGATGGTCAGCGCCACTGGAGCGTGGAGCAATTCGGCGATTCGCGTCAGCTCCGGCGCCGCGTCGATAGCACCGCCGCCGGCGAGAATCAGTGGACGTTGCGCGGTGGCGAGCAGTTCGCCCATCCGGGCCACGGCAGCCGGTGCGGCGCCGGCGCGGTCGATATTCACCGGCACGCTGGCGAGCAACTCATCGGCCTCTTCCACCAGTACGTCCAGCGGAATTTCGATGTGCACCGGACGCGGTCGCCCGGCCTGGAACAGCGCGAAAGCACGAGCAAGCACCACCGGCAGTTCGGCAGCGGACATCAGCGTGTGCGAGAACGCTGCGACGCCGCCGACCAGTGCGCTCTGGTTCGGCAGCTCATGCAACTTGCCGCGCCCACCACCCAGCTGACTCCGCGACTGCACGCTGGAAATCACCAGCATCGGAATCGAATCGGCGTAAGCCTGGCCCATGGCCGTGGTGATATTGGTCATGCCCGGGCCGGTGATGATGAAGCACACGCCGGGTTTGCCGCTGGTGCGTGCATAGCCGTCGGCCATGAAGCCGGCGCCCTGTTCGTGACGAGGCGTGACGTGGTTGATGCTTGAACGGGCCAGGCCTCGGTACAGCTCAACGGTGTGCACACCGGGAATGCCGAACACCTGTTCGACCCCGTAATTTTCCAACAGCCTGACCAGTACTTCGCCGCACGTTGCCATGTTGATTGCCCCTTTCGTTCGGTGAAACGCAGATCCCCTGTGGGAGCGGGCTTGCTCGCGAAAGCGGTGTGTCAAACAGCGACGAGATAACTGACCCACCGCATTCGCGAGCAAGCCCGCTCCCACAAGGTCTGCACATGGGGCCATTGGAACGGCGCACACCTAGCGGCAACAATCGATTAATAGTCATACTAGCCATGTCCTCACGTCATACCTCGGATCGCCATGAAACGCCTGCCTCCCCTGCCCGCTCTGCATACGTTCTGGATCACCGCGCAATGCTGCAATTTCACTCGCGCCGCCGAGCAGTTGCACATCACTCAGGGCGCGGTGAGCCGGCAGATCGCCGGGCTGGAAGAACAGCTCGGCTATCCGTTGTTCATTCGTTTGGCACGAGGGCTGGCGCTGACGGCCGAAGGACACGAATGGCTACCGCAGGTGGAGAAGGTCTTCGGGCTGATCAGCGAGGCGACCGAGCAGATCGGCCGGACGCGGCAAACCTTGCAACTCAAGGCGCCGAGCTGCGTGATGCGCTGGCTGCTGCCGCGTCTGCTGCAATGGCAGAAGGAACGCCCGGACGTGCCGGTGAAGTTGACGGCCTCGCTGCAACACGGCGTGGATTTTCAGCGCGAGCCATTCGATGCCGCGGTGATCTACGGCCCGCCGCCGGACCATTCGCCAGGCGCGCTGCATCTGTTCGACGAGCAACTGACACCGGTCTGCTCGCCGCAATTGCTCAAAGGGTCCCCGGCGCTGAATTCACCCAAGGATTTGCAGAATCATCTGTTGTTGCACCCGACCCACGACATTCAGGACTGGTCGGTATGGCTCGATGCGGCGGGTTTGCAACTGGGCAACCTGAGCAGCGGCCAGCATTTCGAAACGCTGGATCAGGCGATGTCGATGGCCTCCCATGGCACGGGCGTGGCAATTGGGGACTGGTCGCTGATTGGCGATGATCTGGACGCAGGACGGCTGGTGATGCCGTTTGCGTTGAAGGTGAAGACGGGGTTGGCGTATTACGTGGTGGTGCCGCAGGACGCGGAACCTTGCGCGCCTCTTCAGCAACTGATGGACTGGTTGGTCGAACAGGCCTGGTCTCGCTGAAAATCTGCACTCACCTGTGGGAGCGAGCCTGCTCGCGAATGCGGTCGTTCATTGAGCATGAATGTTGACTGATATGCCGCCTTCGCGAGCAGGCTCGCTCCCACATTGAAACTTTGCCCGGCCTTAGTAACCGACCGTATAACGCTGCCGCAAATGCTTCGGCGTCTCCACTTCGTCAATCAGCGCAATCGCATAATCGGCAAAGGTGATCCAGCTACGCCCTTCGGCACTGACCAACAGGTGATCCTTGCCGACGCGATACTGGCCGCTGCGTTCACCCTCGACAAACTCCGCCGACGGCGAGAGGAAAGTCCAGTCCGGTTCCTGCTCTTGACGCAGCGCTTCCAGAAACGCCGCCCCTGCGCTCGCCTCGGCTTTGTATTCAGCCGGGAAACCGGCGCTGTCGATCACCCGCGTATCGTCCGGCAGCAACAGCGAACCGGCGCCGCCGACCACCAGCAAGCGCTTCACGCCCGCCTGCTTCACCGGTCCGACAATCGCCGAGGCCGGGACGGTGGCGAAATGCGCTGCGCTGATCACCACGTCGTGACCGGCCACCGCCGCTTGTAGCGCCGCCGAATCCAGCACGTCGAGGCTCTTGCTGACGACACCGGCGCGGCTGCCGATCTTCGAGGTATCGCGGGCGATGGCGGTGACGCTGTGGCCGCGACGCAGGGCTTCTTCCAGCAGTTGGCTACCGGCACGGCCGGTGGCACCAATGATTGCGATCTTGCTCATGACGTTCTCCAGTTGGCTTGAAAATGCTGCGTGTTCAGGTTCGGCTTACCACTTCATCTCGCCCTTGGCGACTTTTGCGCTGAGCTCCAGCGAACTTTCTTCGCCGAGTTGCGGGTAGCGCTTTTTCATCGCTGCGATCAGTGCAGCGGAGTCTTTGGCCTTGGCGGTTTCGGCATCGAAGGCCTTGATGTAATCAGCGGTGAATTGCACGCTGGCCAGCGAGCGGCTGCTGTCGCCCAGGTAATGGCCGGGCACCACGGTTTGCGGTTTCAGGCTTTCGATGGTGTGCAGAGTGTGCAGCCAATCGGCGTGGGATTGCGCGGTCTGGGTGTCGGCCATCCACACATGAATGTTCTCGGCCACCACTACGCCACCGACCGCTGCTTTGAGCGACGGGATCCATACGAAGCTGCGATCCGGCTGCTTGCCATCGAGGCCGATCACCTGCAACTGCTTGCCTTCTAGGGTCAGGCTGTCGCCCTTGAGCACTTCAGGGACAATGGTTTTCGCCGGAACGTCGGCGCCCATTTTCGGCCCCCAGTAGGCCAGTTTGCCGTCGACGGTGTGCTTGATGTGATCGACGGTCGGCTGCGAAGCCAGCACTTTCGCCTGCGGGAATGCTTGGGTCAGGGTGTCGAGGCCGAAGTAGTAATCCGGGTCACCGTGGCTGATGTAGATGGTGGTCAACTGCTTGCCGCTGGCGCGGATCTTCTCCACCACCTGCTCGGCCTGGGATTTGCCGAATTGCGCGTCGACCAGAATCGCTTCTTTCTCACCGCTGACCAGCACCGAGCTGACTGGGAAAATCGCCTGAGTGCCCGGATTGTAGACATCAAGGTTCAGCTCGGCAGCGGATGCATGGGCGGCAAAGCCGAAAAATGTTGCGGCGAGCAGAACGCGTTTGAAAGGGGTGAAGCCGATCATTTGTTGCTCCGAGTTTCGAATGCCAGTCTGGCGATGCAACAGAGCTTAGTTGCCAGACTCAGTACAAAAAATGCGATGCTTGGACATAGTTTGTTTCTGAAAGCGGGCAAATCATGGATCGGCTTCAAGCAATGCGGGTATTTGTCACGGTGGTCGATTTGGGCAGTCAGTCGGCGGCGGCCGATCACCTCGACCTGTCGCGGCCGGTGGTGTCGCGCTATCTGGCGGAGCTGGAAGACTGGGTCGGCGCGCGGCTGATGCACCGCACCACGCGCAAACTGAGCCTGACCGCCGCCGGCAGTGAAATCCTCCCGCGTTGTCGGCAAATGATCGAGCTGTCGCAGGACATGCAGGCCGCCGTCAGCGAACCCCATGACGCGCCGCGCGGACTGCTGCGGATCAGTGTCAGCACCTCGTTTGGCCAGGCGCAACTGGCCGATGCGGTCGCGGCATACGTCAAGCTTTACCCAGGCGTGAGTATCGATCTGCAGATGCTCGACCGCACGGTGAATCTGGTCGATGAACGCATCGATCTGGCGATTCGCACCAGCAACGATCTTGATCCGAATCTGATCGCCCGACGCCTGACCGTGTGTCGCTCGGTGGTCTGCGCAGCGCCGGCTTATCTGCTTGAGCATCCGGCGCCGCAGACGGTTGAGGATTTGAGCCGACATAACTGCCTGACCCATTCCTATTTCGGCAAGAGCCTTTGGCATTTCGAAGAGGATGGTGAACCGGTTTCGGTACCGGTGCAGGGCAATATCAGCGCCAACGAGGCCAGCACCCTCCTGCGCGCAACCCTAGCCGGCGCGGGCGTGGCGATGCTGCCGACCTACCAGGCTGGCGTGCATATTCACAACGGCGAACTGCTGCGTTTGCTGCCACACGCAGAACCGCGCCAGATGACTATCTACGCGGTGTACGCCTCACGCAAACACATGCCGGCGGCCCTGCGCAGCTTGCTCGACTTTCTGGTTCGGCGCTTTCCCGAAAATCCCGCGTGGGATGAAGCTGCGAGCCTCAAGCCACAAGCGCCGAGCTGACCGCGTCGTGACAGCTTGCCGCTTGCCGCTTAAAGCTTGCAGCTGCGCCTGCCTGACCTATGCTCAAAGTAATACCGCAAGGTAGACGTTCAGAGGTCGCACGCCATGAACATCAAAACAAAAAGATACGCCGCCATTTTCATCACCTGCGCCGCGACGCTGGCGCTGTACGGCACCGCTGCCTGGCGGGTCGAGCAGTTGCGTCAGCTGCCGCGCGAGTATGCGAGCTGCAACTATGAGCGGTGTATTCCGCACAATGCCACGCTGAACGCATTGCGCTGACAAGACTGACCTGGACTGCATCCCCTGTGGGAGCGAGCCTGCTCGCGAATGCGGTGTGTCAGTCAACCACGATGCTGAATGAAAGACCATATTCGCGAGCAGGCTCGCTCCCACAGGGGCTGGCGGTATTCTCAGTGTTGTTGTTCGGCCTTCAAACGGTCGCGGAATGCCTTTGGCGAAATTCCCACGCGGCGACGGAACAGGCGCGTGAAGTTGGTCGGATCGGAAAATCCCAACAACTCCGACATCTCGTAAATCGTCATGCTGGTGTAGGTCAGCAGCCGCTTGGCTTCCAGCAATTGGCGCTCGTGCATGATCTGCAACGCCGGTTGCCCGGCCAGTTCACGGCAGGTGCCGTTGAGGTGCGACACGGAGATGCCCAGTCGATGGGCGAGGTCTTCGACCTTGACGTGCTGGCGGTAAGTCTCTTCCACCAATTGAATGAAACCGTTGAGGTATTCGCGCTGGCGTTGCGGCCGTTGGCTGGCCTTGTGGCGGACGATTGCCTGGCGGCTGACCCAGACCATGATCACACTGACCAGCGAATGCATGAGCATTTCCCGCGCCGGTTGATGGCCGTTGTACTCGGCCTGCAACGCTGAAAACAGGCTGTTCAGATAATCGCCATCCTTGCCGGCCGGGTAGTTTTCCGCGCGGGCCAAGGCGTGTACCGAGTCGCCCAGCTGCGCCTGCAAATGATTGATCAGTGGCGTGGCCAGGGTAACGATGAAGCCTTCAACATCCTCGGTAAATCGAAAGCCATGCACCGACAACGGTGGCAGCACCTGAATCGCCGGGGTCTCGAGCTGCGTGCGCTGGCCTTCGATTTCAAGCTCTGCCTGACCTTTGAAAACGAACAGCAGCTGGCACAGATCCGCGTGGCGGTGGGGTTTGATTTCCCATTGGTGTTCGCGACTGCGCGAGGAAATGGTTTCACAGTGCAGCAAGTCCGGGGTCGGCCAGTCCAGGCTTTCACCGTAGAGCTTGAACACCGGAATCGAAGGCAGGGCAGGCTTGTTCATACTTCAATCCAGGCCTCGGGTTTATGGGCGATAATCGCACCGATTGGCAGAATGTACAGGTATCGGCTCAGTTTTCACCTTCAATTGACAGACCCGCAAGGGAAAAATGCAAGCACTCGATCCATAAAATCATTCACGGCGATTGCTGCGTGAAGCTTGCGAGTCATAAAAACAATGAAAACCCTGAAAACCCAAGTCGCCATTATCGGCGCCGGTCCTTCCGGACTGCTCCTCGGCCAGTTGCTGCACAACGCTGGCATCGACACGCTTATCCTCGAACGCCAGACGCCCGATTATATTCTCGGGCGCATCCGCGCCGGCGTGCTTGAACAAGGCATGGTAGAGCTGCTGCGTCAGGCCGGCGTCGGTCAGCGAATGGACGCTGAAGGCCTGGTTCATGGCGGCTTCGATCTGGCGCTGGATGGGCGTCAGGTGCACATCGACCTGCACGCACTGACCGGCGGCAAAACCGTAATGGTCTACGGCCAGACTGAAGTCACCCGCGACCTGATGGCCGCTCGTCGGGAGGCCGGCGCGCCAACAATTTATCAAGCGAGCAATGTGGTTCCCCACGGCATGAAAAGCGACGAAGCGTTTGTCACCTTCGAAAAGGACGGTGAAAGCTGGCGCGTCGATTGCGATTACATCGCCGGTTGCGATGGTTTCCATGGCGTCGCTCGGCAGTCGATTCCTGCCGATTGCCTGAAGATCTTCGAGCGGGTCTACCCGTTCGGCTGGCTGGGCATTCTCGCCGACACGCCGCCGGTCCACGACGAACTGGTCTACGCCCGCCACGAACGCGGCTTCGCCTTGTGTAGCATGCGTTCGGCCACGCGCACTCGCTATTACCTGCAAGTGCCGGCGGATGAAAACGTCGATGACTGGAGCGATCAGCGTTTCTGGGATGAACTGAAAAAACGCCTGCCGGTTGCTCTAGCGGAAAAACTGGTGACCGGCCCATCGATCGAAAAAAGCATCGCGCCGCTGCGCAGTTTTGTCGTCGAGCCGATGCAGTACGGGCGCATGTTTCTCGTCGGCGACGCCGCCCATATCGTCCCGCCCACTGGCGCCAAAGGCTTGAACCTGGCCGCCAGCGATGTCAGCACGCTATTCAATATCCTGCTCAAGGTCTATCGCGAAGATCGCACCGATCTGCTGGAAAAATACTCGGAGATCTGCCTGCGCCGGGTGTGGAAAGCCGAACGGTTTTCCTGGTGGATGACGTCGATGCTGCATCGCTTTGACGAGCACGATGAGTTCAGCCAACGCATCAGCGCCTCGGAACTGGACTACTTCGTCAGCTCGCAAGCCGGGCAAAAAACCATTGCAGAAAATTACGTCGGGCTTCCGTACGAGGCTATCGAATAGCTTCCTACCGACTTACACTGCGAGCATCCACCCGCGCGCGATGGCCGCGCGGGTCCATCACTGCCCGCAGGTTTTCCGTGACCACTCTCAATCAGCCTGAAACGCCCAAACCGGCCATTCGCAGCGTGCTGGTCGCCTTGATGATGGCGATCTTCCTCGGTGCACTGGACCAGACCATCGTCGCCGTGTCGATGCCGGCGATCTCCGCGCAATTCAAGGACGTCAGCCTGCTGGCCTGGGTGATTTCCGGTTACATGGTGGCGATGACCGTGGCGGTGCCGATCTACGGCAAGCTCGGCGACCTGTATGGGCGACGCAAACTGATGTTGTTCGGCATGGGCCTGTTCACCCTCGCCTCGCTGTTCTGCGGCATGGCGCAAAGCATGGAACAACTGGTGCTGGCACGGATCCTTCAGGGCATCGGCGCCGGCGGCATGATCTCGGTGAGCCAGGCGATCATCGGCGACATCGTCCCGCCACGTGAACGCGGGCGCTATCAGGGTTACTTCAGCAGCATGTACGCCGTGGCCAGCGTCGCCGGCCCGGTGCTTGGCGGCTACATGACCGAATACCTGTCGTGGCGCTGGGTGTTTCTGATCAACCTGCCGCTGGGGCTTGGCGCCTGGTGGGTGGCACGGCGCAACCTGCGCGGCTTGCCGATTCCGCAGCGCAAACCGGTGATCGATTACCTTGGCACGGTGCTGATGATCATCGGCCTCACGGCGTTGCTGCTCGGCATCACTGAAGTCGGCCAGGGCCATTCATGGCGCAGCAGCGAAGTACTTGGCCTGTTCGCCTGCGCCGTGGTGGTGTTGGCGCTGTTCGTCTGGCATGAACGTCGTGCACGCGAGCCATTGTTGCCGATGCACCTGTTCGCCAACCGCAATGCCCTGCTGTGCTGGTGCACGATTTTCTTCACCAGTTTCCAGGCCATCTCGCTGATCGTGTTGATGCCGCTGCGCTTCCAAAGCGTCACCGGCGCGGGCGCCGACAGCGCCGCGTTGCACTTGCTGCCTCTGGCCATGGGCTTGCCGATCGGCGCCTATTTCGCCGGCCGTCGCACCTCGATCACCGGACGCTACAAACCGCAGATTCTCACCGGCGCGATTCTGATGCCGATTTCGATTCTCGGCATGGCCTTCAGTCCACCACAAGCGACGCTGCTCAGCGGTTTGTTCATGTTGCTCAGCGGCATCGCTGGCGGCATGCAGTTCCCGACCTCGCTGGTCGGCACGCAAAACTCGGTGGAACAACGCGACATCGGCGTCGCCACCAGCACCACCAATCTGTTCCGCTCACTGGGCGGCGCGGTGGGCGTGGCGTTGATGTCGGCGCTGTTGCTGGCGTTGTTGCACGATTCCAGTTTCGCCCACTTGGCGAGCAACTCGCTGATCAGCGAGGGGCATTCGGGCAACGTCCTGCTCGATGGCCTGAACGCAGCACCCGGTGAAGCGCAGAACGCCTTGCGCGCGGAGCTGCTGGTGACCTTCCGCCATTTACTCTGGGTCAGCACGGCAGTGTCGTTGCTGGGGCTGGCAGCGGCGATTGCCATGCCGAACAACCTGCTGCGCGGACGGGAGCACGGCGCGAAATGAGCCTTTTGCGCTGATCGTTCCCACGCTCTGCGTGGGAATGCCTCAACGGACGCTCTGCGTTCGGCCTTGGATGGGACGCAGAGCGTCCCGGGCTGCATTCCCACGCGGAGCGTGGGAACGATCGTCGCGCGCTCAAGGGCTGTAATAACCCACCGCGACGAGGAAATGCCCGACCTTTTTCAGGTACGCATGCTTGTCTTCGATCTTGCCGGTCACCGGGTTTTTCCAGCGGTATTCATATTCGCCTTCATCCTGCTTGCCGATCAGCGCCAGAATAGGCTCGCCCACCGGTTTGCCTTCCGGGTCCTTGACCTTGCCGAAATCAGTGTTGATCAAGCGCAGGTTGGTGCCGTGGGCGACATACCGCTGATTGTTCAGATCGACCACAAATACATACAGGTCATCCTGCAGATATCCACCCTTGAGCGAGTTGATCGCTACCAGCGTGCCCTTCTCGTCCTTGGTCAGATCCGTCGCGGCTTTGTCGAGCAAGGCCTTGGCCTGCTCCGCCGAGGCCCGTGGCAGGTAGTAACCCACGGCAAGAATGCGCTGGCCGACACGCTGATAGAACACATGCTTGCGCTCGACCTTGGCGTCGGCCCAGTTCTGCCAGCGGTATTCGGCCTGCTGGATGCCGTTGCCTTCCGGCACTTTCAGCGCATCCTTGAACGCCTTCTGCAGATCCGGGCCGAGCACTTCGCTGACATCACGGCCGATCAGCGCCGATGACGGCCCGCCACTGGCAAGCATCACGCCTTTGGTGTCGAGGACAAACACGTAGCGATCCTTGTCGACGAACTCACCCTGGCGGCTGAATGCGGCGAAGGCTTTGTCACCGTTGTCGTGGTAATAAGCCAAGGCTTTTTCCAGCAGGGCGATTGCGGCCTGGCTGTCATCCTTGGCGGCGGTGGCGGCGCTGGCCTGGCCGAAGCCGGCCAACAGGATCAGGCCGAGCCAGGCCACTTTATGCAAAAACCCCATAGCGCATCCCTCGTTCTTTTTGGTGTTTCAAGAGCGTAGACGGCTTGCGGTCATGTAGAGATATTCAGAGCGTTTCTGAACATTGCGCCGTGAGGCTGACAAGCAATGCTCGCCAGCCTCGCTGAGCGCTTACGGGCGGGAATTGATCTGTTGTTGCAGGTTCTGGATTTGCGCCTGCAGGGTGTTGAGGTTGCGGGTCATCTGCGCGCGAAACGCATCGAACTCGGCAGTATTGCCGCCACCCTGTGGCGCTGCCGGGCGGTTGTCCTGCTGACTTTTCAGCACGACGATGTCCTGCTCCAGACGATCGATCGCCGCGCTCGGGTTGCCCTGCTTCTTCAGCGCGGCGATATCGGCGCCGAGGCTTTTGAACTGGGCATCGAAACTTTTCAACTGGGCATCGACCTTGCTGGTATCGGCCGGCGTGCTTTTGATTGTCGCCAGTTCAGCACTCAGGGCTTTGACCTGCGCCTGCAATTGGGTATTGGCGTTCTGTTGTTCGGTGGTCTGCGCGGTCATCTGCGCCAGCCGCTTGTCCAGCTCGCTGGCCTGCCCGGCCACGCCTTGCTGCTGCTTGCTCTGGTCGAGCAGCTTGCCTTCGAGTTGTTTGATCTGCAGCTTCAGCGCTTCGCTGTCGCTGCTGACGTTGCTCTGACTGGCGACAACTTTGCCGGAAATATCCTGCAGACGCCCCGCCGCTTCTTCGCTGATCCGCGCGAAGCTTTCCTGGGTAGCAACCAGTTGCTGCTCCATCAACGAAATCTGCTGGAAGCTCCACCAGGCCAGACCGATGAAGGCGAAAAACAACGCGCCAACCAGTGCCCACAGCGGCCCGGTGCTGGCGGCCTTGACCTTGACCACTGGCGCCGTGCGCGAATGCACGGAGGTACGGGGGCTGGGCGCGATGTCATCGTCATCGAACGGATCGGCGCGCAGGCTTGGCACGTTGTCGAAATCGTCGTCGTGGGCATCGTTTCGCATGGACATTGAGGCAACCTTTGGCAAACGCGGTGATGGCTAAATGCTGCGAAGTATAACCGCCGCAGCCGCAGGCATTGACCCTCAACCCGCAAGGCGGTTCATTGCCGCCCGGCCGAATCGTTTCAACGGATGTCCTGAGCTTTCCACCACGCACAGAACTCATCGAGGGCAGCCCACACGCTGACTTGCGGATCGTAGTCGAGATAATGCCGGGCGCGGCTGATGTCGAGGGTGAAATTTTTTTCATGACCTGCATGCCCAGGCGCGACAGGGTCGGCTCCGGACGTCCGGGCCAGAGCATGCACGCGCCCTCGTTAAGCGCCGCGACGCTGTAGGCCAGACCGTACGATCGGTATTTACGCACCTGATCGACGTCCATCCGGCGCATCACGTAGTTGACCACGTCCCACAGCGGCACCGGCGCACCGTTGCTGATGTTGTAGGCCTTGCCCAGCGCCGAACCTTGGGCCAACAAACTGCTGAGCATGGCTTCGTTGAGGTTCTGCACGCTGGTGAAATCGACTTTGTTCAAGCCGTTGCCGATGATCGCCAGACGACCCTTGCGCTGCATCTTCAACAGGCGCGGGAAGATGCTCATGTCGCCGGCACCGGTGACGAAACGCGGGCGCAGGGCGATGGTTTCCAGACCGAATTCCTGAGCGCCGAAGACCTTTTGCTCGGCCAGATACTTGGTCGCGGCGTAGGGATGCTTGAAGCGTTTGGGCACTTGCTCTTCGGTCAGACCGAGATGGTCGCGGCCATCGAAATAGATCGACGGCGACGACAGATGCACCAGCCGCCGCACCCGCTGCTTGAGGCAGGCTTCGACGACGTTTTCGGTGACTTCGACGTTGCCCTGATGAAAGTCCTGATAACGCCCCCACACGCCGACCGCACCAGCACAATGCACCACCGCTTCGACGTCGCGGCACAGATCGCGCACCAGATCGGCGTCGGTCAGATCGCCCGGCACAAACTCGGCACCGCGGCGCACCAGATGCTCGACACTCTCGGCCCGGCGACCGTTGACCCGCACTTCAAGGCCCTGCTCCAAGGCGAAACGCGCAAAGCGCCCGCCAATAAAGCCGCTGGCGCCGGTAACCAAAATCTTCATCAAAAACTCCAGGAAGCAGCTGCAAGCTTCGAGCTTTCAGCTGCAAGTTGAAACGGTGCGTGTTCTTGCCGCTTGCAGCTTGACGCTTGCAGCTGCGTTCAAGCCACTAGCCATTGCTTTGAGGAGCGCAGCAGTTGTTCGGTCAGTAGATTGAGCAACTGGCCGCCATTGCGCCAATGATGCCAGTACAGCGGCACGTCGATCGGTTTATCTGGCAGCAATTCGCGCAGCTCGCCGCGTTGCAACTGCTCGCGCACCTGCAGTTCCGGCACCAGGCCCCAGCCGAGGCCGGCTTCGGTCAGGCGAATGAAGCCTTCAGAAGACGGACATAAGTGATGTTCAAACGCGCCGTCGACGCCCAACAGCGCCAGGTAGCGATGCTGGAGGAAATCGTCCGGGCCGAACACCAGCGCCGGGGTGCGCGGCAACTGTTCGGCGCGCACGCCATCGGGAAAATGCCGAGCGATGAATGCGGGGCTGGCCAAGGCGCGATAGCGCATGGCGCCGAGCAATACGCTGCGTGCGCCAGCCACCGGGCGCTCGCTGGCGCACAGGCACGCGGCCACTTCACCGGCACGCATGCGTTTGAGGCCGACGGTCTGGTCTTCGACGATAAGGTCGAGCAACAAATGCTGCTCGGCGCAGAAATCGCCGACGGCCTCGGCCCACCACGTGGCGAGGCTATCGGCGTTGAGGGCGATGCGCAGGCGATCGGGCAGACCTTCTTCGTCCAGCGCTGGCACCGCCGACTGCAAGTCGCGCTCGAGCAAACGCACCTGCTGCACATGGTTGAGCAAACGTCGGCCGATTTCCGTCGGCGCTGGTGGTGTCTCACGCACCAGCACGGGTTGGCCGACCCGCGCCTCGAGCAATTTGATGCGTTGGGAGATCGCCGACTGCGACAGACCAAGGACCTGTGCAGCGCGATCAAATCCGGCCTGTTCGACCACAGCAGCCAGCGCGGAAAGCAATTTATAGTCGAACATCAGTTTTCCTAATGGGCGATCAGCACTATTGGTTTTTCTTATACAGCCTTACACCGGAGAATAGCCAGCAAGCACTCTCTTTCAAGGACATCTCCCATGTGGCAAAGCTATGTAAACGGCCTGCTGGTGGCGTTCGGCCTGATCATGGCGATCGGCACGCAGAACGCTTTTGTATTGGCCCAGAGCCTGCGCCGTGAACACCATTTGCCGGTGGCGGCATTGTGCGTGGTGTGTGACGCGATTCTGGTCGCGGCCGGAGTGTTCGGCCTGGCGACGATTCTGGCGCAGAACCCGACCCTGTTGGCGATCGCCCGTTGGGGCGGCGCGACGTTTCTGATCTGGTACGGCAGCCAGGCGCTGCGACGGGCCTGTTCGAAGCAGAGCCTTGAACAAGGCGAGAACCAGACCGTGCGCTCGCTGCGCGCAGTGATGCTCAGCGCTCTGGCGGTGACCTTGCTCAACCCCCACGTTTATCTCGATACGGTACTGCTGATCGGCTCGCTGGGCGCGCAGCAATCAGTGCCAGGCGCTTACGTGGTCGGCGCGGCGAGTGCCTCGCTGCTGTGGTTTTTCACCCTGGCCCTCGGCGCCGCGTGGCTGGCGCCGTGGCTGGCCCGCCCGAGTACCTGGCGCATTCTCGATCTGGTCGTGGCGTTGATGATGTTTGCGGTCGCCGCACAACTGATCATCGCCGGGTGATTAATTGCCAAAGGCTCTGGAACCTCTATCCCACACAGTTGTTGCGTGGTTAAGGCGCGACCCCGGTGCTATGATCCGAACCCTGCGCCGCAAAGAGTAAAAACTCGCCGGTGCATTTCCGGCCGCCCGTGATCGGCCTTGCGCTCACCGCAACAGACCTGATTAGGAGAATCATCATGGCTTTCGAATTGCCGCCGCTGCCTTACGCACACGATGCCCTGCAGCCGCACATCTCCAAGGAAACCCTGGAGTTCCACCACGACAAGCACCACAACACCTACGTCGTGAACCTGAACAACCTGGTGCCAGGCACCGAGTTTGAAGGCAAGACCCTGGAAGAAATCGTCAAGACTTCTTCGGGCGGCATCTTCAACAACGCCGCTCAGGTCTGGAACCACACCTTCTACTGGAACTGCCTGGCGCCAAACGCCGGCGGTCAGCCAACCGGCGCACTGGCAGATGCCATCAACGCCGCGTTCGGTTCGTTCGACAAGTTCAAGGAAGAATTCAGCAAAACCTCGATCGGCACCTTCGGTTCCGGCTGGGGCTGGCTGGTGAAAAAGGCTGACGGTTCCCTGGCCTTGGCCAGCACCATCGGCGCCGGCAACCCGCTGACCAGCGGCGACACCCCGCTGCTGACCTGCGACGTCTGGGAACACGCTTACTACATCGACTACCGCAACCTGCGTCCGAAGTACGTTGAAGCGTTCTGGAACCTGGTCAACTGGAAGTTCGTGGCCGAGCAGTTCGAAGGCAAGACCTTCACTGCTTAAGCTGCACGTCAGTCCAGAAACCCGGCTTCGGCCGGGTTTTTTTATGCCCGGCGCATGGCGTTTGTCGCACGGCAAAAGAAGCTTCGCGCCGTTTGCCGCCGGCCTGCAGCCGACTACCATCAGAGACAGGAAAAAATCTTTGACCCGGTGCTCAAGTTGCGGGCGACTGCAACCGACACAGTAATTCAGAGCTATTACTCAAATGACCACATGGCGGCCAGGATACCGGCGAATTTTCCCGTGCCTGATTGTCCCTTTGACGGCCAACCCGGGATTGCCAATACTCATGGCAACTTGACGCTATCCGCACGGAACAAGGAATACCTCTTTGAAGCTGGAACTCAAGAACAGCTTGTCGGTGAAGTTGCTCCGGGTCGTGCTCCTGTCGGCATTGATCGTAGGCGTAGTCTTGAGCTGCGCGCAGATTGTCTTCGATGCCTACAAGACCCGTCAGGCGGTTGCCGGCGATGCCGAGCGCATCCTCGACATGTTCCGCGATCCGTCGACCCAGGCTGTCTACAGTCTGGATCGGGAAATGGGCATGCAGGTGATCGAAGGGCTGTTCCAGGACGACGCCGTGCGCCAGGCCTCCATTGGCCACCCCAACGAAGCGATGCTGGCGCAGAAATCCCGCGAGTTGCAGCACTCCAACAGCCGTTGGCTGACCGATCTGATTCTCGGTCAGGAACGCACCTTCACCACGCAACTGGTCGGTCGCGGGCCCTACAGCGAATACTACGGCGACCTGAGCATCACCCTCGACACCGCCACTTATGGCGAAGGTTTCATCGTCAGCTCGGTGATCATTTTCATCTCCGGCGTGCTGCGTGCGCTGGCGTTGGGGCTGGTGCTGTACCTGGTCTATCACTGGTTGCTGACCAAGCCGCTGTCGCGAATCATCGAGCACCTCACCGAGATCAATCCGGATCGTCCCAGCGAGCACAAGATCCCGCAGATCAAGGGCCACGAAAAAAACGAACTGGGCCTGTGGATCAACACCGCCAACCAGTTGCTCGAGTCCATCGAACGCAATACCCATCTGCGCCACGAAGCGGAAAACAGCCTGCTGCGCATGGCTCAGTACGACTTCCTCACCGGGCTGCCGAACCGCCAGCAATTGCAGCAGCAACTGGACAAGATTCTTGTCGATGCCGGCAAGTTGCAGCGCCGCGTCGCCGTGTTGTGCGTCGGCCTGGATGATTTCAAAGGCATCAACGAACAATTCAGCTACCAGACCGGCGATCAACTGCTGCTGGCCCTGGCCGATCGTTTACGTGCCCACAGCGGCCGCCTCGGCGCCCTCGCCCGCTTGGGCGGCGACCAGTTCGCCCTGGTGCAGGCCGACATTGAACAGCCTTACGAAGCCGCGGAACTGGCGCAGAGCATTCTCGATGATCTGGAAGCGCCCTTCGCCCTTGACGATCAGGAAATCCGCCTGCGCGCGACCATCGGCATCACCCTGTTTCCGGAGGACGGCGACAGTACCGAGAAGCTGTTGCAGAAAGCCGAGCAGACCATGACCCTGGCCAAGACCCGCTCGCGCAATCGCTATCAGTTCTATATCGCCAGCGTCGACAGCGAGATGCGCCGTCGTCGCGAGCTGGAAAAAGACCTGCGTGACGCGCTGATCCGCGACCAGTTCTACCTGGTCTACCAGCCGCAGATCAGCTATCGCGACCACCGCGTGGTCGGCGTCGAAGCGCTGATTCGCTGGCAGCATCCTGAGCATGGACTGGTGCCGCCGGACCTGTTCATCCCGCTAGCCGAACAGAACGGCACGATCATCGCCATCGGCGAGTGGGTGCTCGATCAGGCCTGCAAGCAACTGCGCGAGTGGCACGATCAGGGTTTCGTCGATCTGCGCATGGCGGTCAATCTGTCCACCGTGCAACTGCACCACGCCGAGCTGCCACGGGTGGTCAACAATCTGCTGCAGATGTACCGCTTGCCGCCGCGCAGTCTGGAACTGGAAGTCACCGAAACCGGCCTGATGGAAGACATCACCACCGCCGCCCAGCATCTGCTCAGCCTGCGCCGCTCCGGTGCGCTGATTGCGATCGACGACTTCGGCACCGGCTATTCATCCCTCAGTTATCTGAAAAGCCTGCCGCTGGACAAGATCAAGATCGACAAGAGCTTCGTTCAGGACCTGCTCGATGACGACGACGACGCGACCATCGTTCGCGCGATCATTCAACTGGGCAAAAGCCTGGGCATGCAGGTGATTGCCGAGGGCGTGGAAACCGCCGAGCAGGAAACCTACATCATCTCCGAGGGTTGCCACGAAGGTCAGGGCTACCACTACAGCAAACCGCTGCCGGCGCGGGAGCTGGGGATTTACCTCAAGCAGGCGCAGCGCAGTAACGCGGCTATTTTATAAGCTCAAAACATCGCAGCCTCGTTGCACTCGTCAGCTCCTACAGTGAAACGAGGCTGCGATCTTTTGATCGTGATGCGCAAATAAGAAATATTTCCAGCCACGCCTTTACACATAATGCGAAAGATTTGCATTATGTCGCAGTTTTGCGCGCCCCCGGCGCCAGTCCACTCAACTACCGAAGCAGGATGTTCGCCATGATTCGTATGCCTCTGGCTACCGCCAGTCTGCTGGCCATCGCTATTTCCCTCGCCGGTTGCGGCGAAGGCAAGGACAAAGAAAAAGCCTCCGAGATGACTCCGGCGTCCAGCAGCGCTGCTCCAGCCCCGGCGCCTGCCGCTGCACCTGCGCCTGCTGCCGGTAAAGTTGACGATGCCGCCGCCAAGGCTGTGGTCGCGCACTACGCCGACATGGTCTTCGCCGTTTACAGCGATGCCGAATCCACCGCGAAAACCCTGCAAACCGCCGTCGACGCGTTCCTCGCCAAGCCGAACGCCGACACCCTGAAAGCCGCCAAGGCTGCCTGGGTCGCCGCGCGCGTGCCGTACCTGCAGAGCGAAGTGTTCCGCTTCGGCAACACCATCATTGATGACTGGGAAGGTCAGGTTAACGCCTGGCCGCTGGACGAAGGCCTGATCGACTACGTCGACAAATCCTACGAGCACGCACTGGGTAACCCGGGCGCCACCGCCAACATCATCGCCAACACCGAAGTGCAGGTCGGCGAAGACAAGGTCGACGTGAAAGAGATCACCCCGGAAAAACTCGCCAGCCTCAACGAGCTGGGCGGTTCCGAGGCCAACGTCGCCACCGGCTACCACGCGATCGAATTCCTGCTCTGGGGCCAGGATCTGAACGGCACCGGCCCGGGCGCTGGCAACCGTCCGGCCTCGGACTACCTGGAAGGCGCCGGCGCCACCGGCGGTCACAACGAGCGTCGTCGTGCCTACCTGAAAGCCGTGACTCAACTGCTGGTCAGCGATCTGGAAGAAATGGTCGGCAACTGGAAGCCGAACGTGGCCGACAACTACCGCGCCACCCTGGAAGCCGAGCCAGGCGAAACCGGCCTGCGCAAAATGCTCTTCGGCATGGGCAGCCTGTCCCTGGGTGAACTGGCGGGCGAGCGCATGAAGGTTTCCCTGGAAGCCAACTCCCCTGAAGACGAGCAGGATTGCTTCAGCGACAACACCCACTACTCGCACTTCTACGACGCGAAAGGCGTGCGTAACGTTTACCTGGGCGAGTACACCCGTGTTGACGGCACCAAGCTGACCGGCGCCAGCCTGTCGTCGCTGGTGGCCAAGGCCGACCCGGCTGCCGACACCGCGCTGAAAGCCGATCTGGCCGCGACCGAAGCGAAGATCCAGGTCATGGTCGATCACGCCAACAAGGGTGAGCACTACGACCAATTGATTGCCGCCGGCAACACCGCAGGCAACCAGGTGGTCCGCGACGCCATCGCCGCGCTGGTCAAGCAGACCGGCTCGATCGAAGCCGCTGCCGGCAAACTGGGCATCAGCGACCTGAACCCGGACAACGCCGATCACGAATTCTGATCGCAGCGTCCGCGTCAAAAAGAGGCGACCTTCGGGTCGCCTTTTTCATTATTGGCACACCACTATCCCTGTGGGAGCGAGCCTGCTCGCGAAGGCTTGATCCGGCGCAGCATTTTCAGCGCGTCGGGCATCGCTTTCGCGAGCAGGCTCGCTCCCACAGTGTTGGCATGCGCTTCAAGGCTTGCGCGTTATCAAGCAAACGATAATTCCTCTTATTCAAACTCCCCCGCCCTGTTAGACTTTGCGCCTTTGTTTTCGCCCGTTTGCAGGATGTCTGATGCTGTCGTTGCCGCTTCGCTTGTCCGCACTGTTGCTGGCCCTGGGCCTGAGTGCCTGCGATGACGCCCCGCGTTTCACCAAGGCCGAGCCGGGGGAAGCGCGTTCGGGCGGTGCGGCGACTGTGCGCAAGAGCGATCAGAACGCCTTTTCCCTGCCATCGGCCAACCTGCCGCCCTCGCGGCGCGTGGACTTCAGTGTCGGCAACAGTTTCTTTCGCAGCCCGTGGGTGATCGCGCCGTCGACCACCACGGCCCGCGACGGTCTCGGCCCGTTGTTCAATACCAACGCCTGCCAGAACTGCCACATCAAGGACGGTCGCGGGCATCCGCCGGCACCTGATGCAAGCAATGCAGTGTCGATGCTGGTACGCCTGTCGATTCCCGACGCGCCGCCCTACGCCAAAGTCATCGAACAGCTCGGCGTAGTGCCGGAGCCGGTGTATGGCGGGCAATTCCAGGACATGGCCGTGCCCGGCGTTGCCCCGGAAGGCAAGGTGCGCGTCGACTACACACCGGTGCCGGTACGGTTCAAGGACGGCACCGAGGTCGAGTTACGCAAACCGACCCTGCAGATCACCCAACTCGGTTACGGCCCGATGCACCCGGACACGCGTTTTTCCGCGCGGGTGGCACCGCCGATGATTGGTCTGGGCCTGCTCGAAGCGATCCCCGAAGAAGCGATCCTCGCCAACGCCGCCGCCCAGGCGAAAGAGAACAATGGCATCAACGGCCGGCCCAACCAGGTCTGGGATGACCAGTTGCAGAAGACCGTCATCGGCCGGTTCGGCTGGAAAGCCGGGCAGCCGAATCTCAATCAACAGAATGTTCATGCGTTCTCGGGTGACATGGGCCTGACCACCAGCCTGCGGCCGTTCGACGATTGCACCGAGGCGCAAAGCGCCTGCAAACAGGCGCCGAACGGCAATGGCCCGGACGGCGAGCCGGAAGTCAGCGACAACATTCTGCGTCTGGTGCTGTTCTACAGCCGCAACCTGGCAGTGCCGGCGCGCCGTGGCGTCAACGAACCACAGGTGCTGGCCGGCAAGAATCTGTTTTTCCAGGCTGGATGCCAGTCGTGCCACACACCGAAATACACCACCGCCGCCGATGCCGCCGAACCGGAATTGGCCAATCAGGTGATTCGTCCGTACAGCGACTTGCTGCTGCATGACATGGGCGAAGGCCTGGCGGACAACCGCACGGAATTCAAGGCCTCCGGCCGCGACTGGCGCACGCCGCCGCTGTGGGGGATCGGCCTGACGCAAGCGGTCAGTGGCCACACGCAGTTTTTGCACGACGGCCGCGCACGCAACCTGCTCGAAGCGGTGCTCTGGCATGGCGGCGAAGCGACGGCGGCGCAGCAACAGGTTTTGTCTTTCAATGCCGAGCAGCGCGCTGCGTTGCTGGCGTTTCTGAACTCACTTTAAATACTGAAAAAACATCGGGAGCCCGACATGTTCCGTCCCAAGTTACTGTTCACCAGCCTTGCCGCGCTCGCCCTCGGCGCCTGTTCGCCGCAGGACCCGCAAGCGGTCACCTCGGCGGCGATCGCCAAATCGGTGATCCTGCCGACCTACACCCGTTGGGTCGAAGCCGACCGACAACTGGCGGTCAGCGCCCTCGCCTACTGCCAGGGCAAGGAAAGCCTGGAAACCGCCCGTGCCGATTTTCTCCACGCGCAGAAAGCCTGGGCTGAACTGCAACCACTGCTGATCGGTCCGCTGGCCGAGGGCAATCGTTCGTGGCAAGTGCAATTCTGGCCGGACAAGAAAAATCTGGTTGGCCGTCAGGTCGAGCAACTGGTCGTCGCCCAGCCGCAGATCGATGCCGCTGCCCTGGCCAAATCCAGCGTCGTGGTGCAGGGCCTGTCGGCTTACGAATACATCCTCTTCGACGCCAAGCCTGACGTCGCCAACGATGCGCAAAAAGCCAAATACTGCCCGCTGCTGATCGCCATCGGCGAACGCCAGAAGCAACTGGCCGAGGAAATCCTGCAGGGCTGGAACAACACCGACGGCATGCTCGCGCAAATGAGCAAGTTCCCCAACCAGCGCTACGCCGATTCCCACGAAGCGATCGCCGATCTGCTGCGCGTCCAAGTGACGGCACTGGATACTCTGAAGAAAAAACTCGGCACGCCAATGGGCCGTCAGAGCAAAGGCGTGCCGCAGCCATTCCAGGCGGATGCATGGCGCAGCCAGTCCTCGCTGACGGCGCTGGAAGCCAGCCTCGCAGCGGCGAAAACCGTCTGGGAAGGCGTCGACAACAAAGGCCTGCGCGGTCTGTTGCCGGCGGAGCAGAAACCGTTGGCGGACAAGATCGATGCAGCCTATGCCGCTTCGCTCAAGCTGTTCGACAGCACCCAGCGCTCGCTGGGCGAAATGCTCGAAGACGACGCCGGTCGCCAGCAACTCAACGATATCTACGACAGCCTCAACGTCGTCCATCGCCTGCATGAAGGCGAACTGGCCAAGGCGCTGGGCATCCAACTGGGCTTCAATGCCAACGACGGTGACTGATGAGGGCGAGTGCCATGCTGCGACGTCAGGTTCTGACTTTAGGTAGTGCACTGCTGGGAGCAGTGACGCTGGGCGGCTGGACGCTGTTCAAACGCAAGGATCAGAGCCCGCTTCTGCTGTCGGCGCGCGACGATACTGACGGCAAGCATTACGCCGTCGGCTATCGGCTCGACGGTACGCGGCTATTCGCCACTCACGTCGGCCAGCGTTGTCACGACATCATCAACCACCCCACGCAGCCGCTGGCGTTGTTCGTTGCACGGCGTCCGGGTACCGAGAGTTACCTGATCGACCTGCGCGACGGCAAGCTGCTGCAGACCGTGACCTCGCAGCCGAACCGGCACTTCTACGGCCATGCCGTGGTGCACAAGGACGGCGAATACCTGTATGCCACCGAGAACGACACGAGCGATCCCGGCCGTGGCCTGCTCGGTGTGTACAAGTTCGAGGGCGAACGGCTGGTGCACACGGGCGAGATTTCCACCCATGGCCTCGGCCCGCATCAGGTGTCGTGGATGCCCGACGGCGAGACGCTGGTGGTGGCCAACGGCGGGATTCGTACCGAGGCGGAAAGCCGCGTCGACATGAACCTCAACGCCATGGAGCCGAGTCTGGTGCTGATGCAGCGTGACGGCACATTGCTGAGCAAGGAAACCCTCGCCCAGCAGATGAACAGCGTGCGCCACCTGGGCATCGCCAGCGACGGCACCATCGTTGCCGGCCAGCAATTCATGGGCCCGTCTCACGAGCGCTCGGAGCTGTTGGCGATCAAGCGGCCGGGGCAAGCATTCGTGGCGTTCCCGGTGGCGGAGGATCAGTTGCAGGCGATGGGGCACTACACTGCCAGCGTCGCGGTGCACAGCGATCTGCGTCTGGTCGCGTTGACGGCGCCGCGTGGCAACCGCTTCTTTATCTGGGATCTGGACAGTGGTGAAATGCGCCTCGATGCGCCTTTGCCGGATTGCGCTGGCGTCGGAGCGGTGAAGGATGGCTTTGTCGTGACCTCGGGTCAGGGCCGTTGCCGCTATTACGATTGCCGTCAGGAACCGTTGCTGGCCAAGCCGCTGGAATTGCCGGCGGGGCTCTGGGACAACCATCTGCACTTGATGGCCTGATACCCCCCATTTTTGAGATGGCCCCCATCCTGTGGCGAGGGGATTTATCCCCGTTGGGTGGCGCAGCCGCCCTTAAAACTGCAATTGCGGTATGACTGAAGGATTCAGGGGGCCGCTTCGCAGCCCAACGGGGATAAATCCCCTCGCCACAGGACTGGTGTTCCGATCGCCCTCCTCTTCTACCCTGTAATAACTGCCAGTTGGAATCCCCCTGTACTCGGAGTAATGTGCCCGCCTGTCTCATGATTTATCCAAGGAACTGGACTTATGCTGCGTCGCCGCATGCTGATCATGTTGGGTGTTGTCTTGCTGCTCGTCCTGGTGCTGGGCGGATACAAAGCCTTTTCGATCTACACGATGATCCAGGGCTTTTCCAAACCGAAACCACCCATCAGCGTCGCCGTAGCCACCGCCGGCGAACAGCCATGGCAGATGCGCCTGCCCACTGTCGGTTCGCTCAAGGCGCTGCAAGGCGTCGACCTGAGTCTGGAAGTTGCCGGCACCGTCACTGAACTCAAATTCGAATCCGGACAGAAGGTCAAGGCCGGCCAGCCATTGCTGCAACTCGACAGCGCCGTGGAAACCGCCCTGCTGGAAACCGCCCGCGCCGATCTCGGCCTGGCGCAGCTTGATTTCGGCCGTGGCGCGCAGCTGGTCGACAGCCGCGCGATCTCCAAAGGCGAGTACGACCGCCTCTCCGCCGTGTTGCAAAAGAACAAGGCCACGGTCAATCAGCTCAACGCGTCGTTGGCGAAAAAGCGCATCCTCGCGCCGTTCAGCGGCACCATCGGCATCCGCCAGGTCGACGTCGGCGACTACCTCGCCAGCGGTAGCAAAATCGCCACGTTGCAAGACTTGAGCAGCCTCTACGCCGACTTCTTCGTGCCGGAACAAGCGGTGCCGAAACTCGCCATCGGCCAGCCCGTGCAGTTCACCGTCGCCGCGTATCCGGGACAGAACTTTACCGGCAAGATCAGCGCGATCAACCCGATCGTCGAAAGCACCACACGCAATATCCTTGTCCGCGCCACCCTGGCCAACCCCGACGGCAAGCTGTTGCCGGGGATGTTCGCCAGCCTTGAGGTGCTGCTGCCCGATCCGCAGAAGCACATCGTGGTGCCGGAAAGCGCGATCACCTACACGCTGTACGGCAACTCGGTGTACGTGGTCGGGCAGAAGAAGGCCGAGGACGGCAGCGTCACCAAGGATGATAAAGGCCAACCGCTGCTGATCGCCGAACGTCGTTTTGTCGAGACCGGTGAGCGCCGCGATGGCCTGGTGATGATCAACAAGGGCGTGCAGAGCGGCGAACAAGTGGTGACGGCGGGCCAGATCAAACTGGACAACGGTGCCCACATCGCCATCAGCGACGACAAGACCCTCGGCGAGCAGAACAGTCCGCCTCGCGCCGACTGATCAAGGAATCCCCATGGCTTTTACCGATCCGTTCATCCGCCGCCCGGTGCTCGCCACCGTGGTCAGCCTGCTGATAGTGCTGCTGGGCTTCCAGGCCTGGAGCAAGCTGCCGCTGCGCCAGTACCCGCAAATGGAAAACGCCCTGATCACGGTGACCACGGCTTATCCCGGGGCCAACGCCGAAACCATTCAGGGCTACATCACCCAACCGATGCAACAAAGCCTGGCCAGTGCCGAGGGCATCGACTACATGACTTCGGTCAGCCGGCAGAACTTCTCGGTGATCTCGATTTACGCGCGCATTGGCGCCAACACCGACCGCTTGTTCACCGAGCTGCTGGCCAAGGCCAACGAGGTGAAGAACAAGCTGCCGCAGGATGCCGAAGACCCGGTGCTGAGCAAGGAATCCGCCGACGCTTCGGCGCTGATGTACATCAGTTTCTTCAGCAAGGACCTGAGCAACCCGCAGATCACCGACTACCTGTCGCGGGTCATCCAGCCAAAACTGGCGACGCTGCCGGGCATGGCCGAAGCGGAGATCCTCGGCAACCAGGTGTTCGCCATGCGCCTGTGGCTCGACCCGGTGAAACTCGCCGGCTTCGGCCTCAGCGCCGCCGACGTGACCGCTGCGGTGCGCCAGTACAACTTCCTCTCCGCCGCTGGCGAAGTAAAGGGCGAGTACACCGTCACCAGCATCAACGCCAACACCGAATTGAAATCCGCCGAGGCCTTCGCGGCGATTCCGCTCAAGGTCGACGGTGACAGCCGCGTGCTGCTGCGCGACGTCGCGCGGGTGGAAATGGGCGCGGAAAACTACAACTCGATCAGCTCGTTCGGCGGCACGCCATCGGTGTACATCGGCGTCAAGGCCACCCCCGGCGCCAACCCGCTGGACGTGATCAGGGAAGTGCGCAAGCTGATGCCCGAGCTCGAAGCGCAACTGCCGCCGAACCTGAAAAGCGAAATCGCCTACGACGCCACGCTATTCATTCAGGCCTCGATCGACGAGGTGGTGAAAACCCTGTTCGAAGCGGTGTTGATCGTTATCGTCGTGGTGTTCCTGTTCCTCGGCGCGCTGCGTTCGGTGGTAATCCCGGTGGTGACCATCCCGTTGTCGATGATCGGCGTGATGTTCTTCATGCAGATGATGGGCTACTCGATGAACCTGCTGACGCTGCTGGCGATGGTGCTGGCCATCGGTCTGGTGGTGGACGATGCGATCGTCGTGGTGGAAAACATTCACCGGCACATCGAGGAAGGCAAGACGCCGTTCGACGCAGCGCTGGAAGGCGCGCGGGAAATTGCCATGCCGGTGGTGTCGATGACCATCACCCTGGCGGCGGTGTATGCTCCGATCGGTTTTCTCACCGGGCTGACCGGGGCGTTGTTCAAGGAGTTTGCGTTGACCCTGGCCGGGGCGGTGGTGATTTCCGGCGTCGTTGCCCTGACCTTGTCGCCGATGATGTGCGCGTTTCTGCTGCGCCACGAAGAGAATCCCAGCGGCCTGGCCCATCGTCTCGACCGAGTCTTTGAAGGCCTCAAACGCCGTTATCAAAGCATGTTGCACGGCACGCTCAATACCCGGCCGGTGGTGCTGGTGTTTGCAGTGATCGTGCTGTGCCTGATTCCGGTGTTTCTCAAGTTCACCAAGTCGGAACTGGCACCGGACGAGGATCAGGGCATCATTTTCATGATGGCCAGCGCGCCGCAGCCGACCAACCTCGACTACCTGAGCACCTACACCGACGAATTCATCACCATCTTCAAAGAGTTCCCGGAGTACTACTCATCGTTCCAGATCAACGGCTACAACGGCGTACAGGCCGGTATCGGCGGCTTCCTGCTCAAACCATGGAACGAGCGCGACCGCACGCAGATGGAAATCCTCCCCGAGGTGCAGAGCAAGCTGGAGAGCATTCCGGGCTTGCAGATCTTCGGTTTTAATCTGCCCTCCCTGCCCGGTACCGGTGAAGGTCTGCCCTTCGAATTCGTGATCAATACGGCCAATGATTACGAGCTGCTGCTGCAAGTCGCCGAGCGCATCGAGAAACGCGCCATGGAGTCGGGCAAATTCGCTTTTGTCGATCTCGATCTGGCGTTCGACAAGCCGGAAGTGGTGGTCGATATCGACCGCGACAAGGCCGCGCAAATGGGCGTTTCGATGCTTGATCTTGGCGGCACGCTGGCGACCTTGCTCGGCGAGGCGGAAATCAACCGCTTCACTATCGACGGCCGCAGCTACAAGGTCATCGCCCAGGTCGAACGGGCCTACCGCGATAACCCGGACTGGCTGAACAACTACTACGTGAAAAATACTCAGGGCGAATTGCTGCCACTGTCGACGCTGATCAAGGTCAGTGATCGCGCGCGACCACGACAGCTCAATCAGTTCCAGCAACTCAATGCGGCGAAGATTTCCGGATTCCCGCTGGTGAGCATGGGCGAAGCCATCGACACCGTGCTGCAGATTGCCCGCGAAGAAGCCCCGGCCGGGTTTGCCTTCGACTACGGCGGTGCCTCGCGGCAGTACGTGCAGGAAGGCAGCGCGTTGTGGGTAACTTTTGCCTTGGCGCTGGCGATCATCTTTCTGGTGCTGGCCGCGCAGTTCGAGAGTTTCCGCGATCCGCTGGTGATCCTGGTGACGGTGCCGCTGTCGATCTGCGGCGCGCTGATTCCGTTGTTTCTCGGCTGGTCGAGCATGAACATTTACACCCAGGTCGGGCTGGTGACGCTGATCGGCCTGATCAGCAAGCACGGCATCCTGATCGTCGAGTTCGCCAACCAGTTGCGCAAGGACAAGGGCCTGAGCGCCCGTGAAGCGGTGGAGGAAGCGGCAGCAATTCGCTTGCGCCCGGTGCTGATGACCACGGCGGCGATGGTGTTCGGCATGGTGCCGCTGATTCTGGCGACGGGCGCGGGAGCGGTGAGCCGCTTTGACATCGGCCTGGTGATTGCCACGGGGATGTCGATTGGCACGTTGTTTACGCTGTTCGTACTGCCGTGCGTTTACACCTTTCTGGCGAAACCGGATCCCACGTAATAAAGAGATCCAATGTGGGAGCGAGCTTGCTCGCGAAAGCGGTATGTCAGTTGGAAAAGATGTTGTATGACACGACGCCTTCGCGAGTAAGCTCGCTCCCACAGGTAAGGTGTGAACCGATAAAGCCGGGTGCAAAAAAGGCCTCGCAACTGCGAGGCCTTTTATTTGGGCTTGAATCGTTTCAACTGGCTGGCCTCATTCCCTGGGACAGTCCGAACATGAACAACAGCAAATCATGATCGGGCTGGGTCGCCACGGAGGCTTTCGCCACCCGTGGAACCGAACAATGAGCGTCGTTCCCGGACGCCCCTATGACCTGCATGCGCGGCTGCTCCCAGGCAGCCACCGCCAGTGAAGCAACTGCCAAGGCCCCGACCAGGAACAAACCTCGTGCAATTTCGAGTTTCATCGCTATAAACCTTTGATAGCGCTGCCAAACGCCGTCTCATAAAAGTAGACGAGTTTTTTCCAGTCGGCATCGCGGAACGACGAATGGCGACGCAGTTGCTTCATGTCATGCTGCGCAGCGCGATAGGCGGTCAGGCGCTGGCGGCATTTCTCCAGATCGATCAACGCCACTTCAACCTGCGCCGCTTCGCCTTCACCGGTCACGCGCACGAAAACGTGCTTGATGTAAATGCAGCTGTGCTGCCAGCGGCCCTTGTGCATGCGCGCGAGGTTTTCGGCGAGGTCCTTGAGCACGCGCTCGTAAACCACATCGCCACATTGATCGCGACCACCAGCAGCGGCCAGCCAATGCTCCAGTTCCTGAAAGCCATCGAGTGATTTGGTGACGAGCAGTGCGCGCCACTTGTGTTGCGGATCCGGTTGCGCGCCGCAAAAGACGATCTGCGGAACCCGCACACCGAGTTTGCTCACGCCGGTCAGCGCATCGAGTTCACGCAATACGGTCGGGCGACCGAACGGGTGCAACCAGCTGCGATAGATGTGCCCGGTCTGGCGCTTGGCGTACAGCAACTGGCCGTCACGGCCGACGATGCGCTGTACCCCGCTTTCACCACCGCGGCGCACGTTGGGTTCTTCCACCCATTCGCCACGCTGGGCCCAGTAATAATCGAAACCATCTTGCGAAGCGAGATCCGCTCCAACCGCTGCTTGCACTGCCATCCTCTACCTCTTGCGTAATACGTAAACCCGCCACATCGCATAGAGCGGTATAAAGTCCAGTTGTTCCTGAATGCGGAAACCCGCCTGTTCAAATTCTTTTTCGATCGTCGCCGCCGGAATCAGAAAGCGATTCTGGTAATCACGATTCGGCCGGTCCAGCTCGGCGCGCTTGCGCTTCCACGCCTTGAAGTTGCCATCGACCCACAATGAAACAATCACGCTGTCGCGGGTGACCCGCTCGAATTCGCGCAGGATCACCTTACGGTGCTCGGCTTCACCGATATGGTGAAGCAGACGCATGCAGAAGATGCTATCGACCGCGTTATCCGGCAAGGCAATATCGAACGCCGAGGTGTGCAGCGGTTGTACGCGCTTGACCACATCGGCCGGCTGGCCTTGCAGCGCGGTCTTGATCATCGACTCGGAGTTGTCCGCACCGATGATCACCCGATTGGGCTTTTCCGCGAGCATCGGCCAGAAACGCCCTGCGCCGCAGGGCAGATCCAGCACCAGTCCGGGATCCCCCGCCAACGCCAGGGCCTTGCGCCCCAATTGCTCGTCGCGCCAGTGCGACAGGCGGCGGCCAAGGCTCTCCTGGTGCTTGCGCAGGTAGCGTTGTGCGTGTTGGTCGTCGTACTTTTCGGAAAAATCGAGCTTGATCGGGCCGGCCATCATCTGGACTCCTGAGTTCTGATGACGTCACCTTAGGCAGCGACGTGTCAGCGTCAGGTCATCCAATTGTGAAAATTCTGTCAGGTAAATCGGCAAAGTATTACAACGTTATACAGGATTTAGACAGGTGGGCGGGAGTAGCCTCGAGCCACTATTTACTGGCATTCACGCCAAGATCTACCTCGAATCGGCAGCCATTGGGGTCCATTGTGCTCAGGCTGACCGTCCAGCCCTGGTTTTCGCAGATGCGCTGCACCAGCGATAAACCGAGGCCGAGACCCTCGCCACGTTTCTCGCTGCCGCGCACAAAGGGCTCGAACATCGCCTCGCGTTTCTCCTCGGGAATACCCACCCCCGAATCCTCGACGACAAATCCGTTGGCAGTGAGGGTCAGGCGAATGAAGCCCTGCTCGGTGTAATGCAGAGCATTGCGCAGCAAGTTGCCCATCACCGCGTTCAGCAAGGTCGCGTTGAAACGCGTGTCAGGTGGGTTACCCGTCTCGAACAACAGCGTCAGGCCCTTGCGCTCGATCGGTTCGCGCCACAGGCACAGCAGGCTGTCGGCTACTTGCGTCAGGTTCTGCTGCGGCGCCGCCCCGGCTTCTTCGTTCTGTGCGCGCGCCAGCATCAGGAAGGTCTGCACCAGTTCGCGCATCTCTTCGCTGGCCCGGGCAATGCGCTGGACCTGGGCGCGGCCACGCTGATCGATCCCGGGGTTTTCCAGCAGCAATTCGCAGGAACTGGCCAAGACCATCAGCGGCGTGCGCAACTCGTGGCTGACGTCGCTGGTGAACAGCCTTTCGCGGGTCAGCGCCTGACGCAGACGCCCCAGCGTGGCGTCGAATGCCACCGCCAGTTCACCGACTTCATCCGCCGCGTAATCCGGCGCCAGGGTGGCGCCAAGCCGAGCAACTGGTCGCGATGGCGAACCTGCCGGGCCAGGCGAACCACCGGCGCCATCACTTTGCGCGCGAGCACCCAGCCAAGAAACACCGCCAGCGCCAGACTGAGCACGAAGCCCACCAGCACCACGGCAAACAGCACGCGCTCGCGCTCTTCGAAATCGCTTTGATCCTGCAGCAAGACATAACGCCGGCCATCTACCACTTCAACCATGGCGTGATAGGACAGCTGCTCGCGAAACACTTCATGGAAACCGGCATCGAGGTGACGCAGATCCTTGGGCAGTTCGAAGTCTCCCGGCCCACCGCTGAAATAGAACAGCTGGTCAGGCTCGGGGCGATGGCTCCAGTCGGAGACGTTGTCCATCAACAGCAAACGTTGCAGGTCGCCGCCCAGCCCTGCGGAAATCAGCTTCTCCTCCACCAGGTGCACCGTGGCGACGATGCCCATGGCGAAGGCGCCGGCCACCAGCGCACTCATCAGCGCAAAGGCGATGATGATCCGCTGGGAAAGACTCTGCTTAAACTCCATCTCGCCCCTCGGCCAAGCGATAACCGACACCGTGCACGGTGTGCAGCAGTGGCTTGGCGAATGGCTTGTCGATCACCTGGCGCAACTGGTGAACATGGCTGCGCAGGCTGTCGCTGTCGGGGCAGTCGTCGCCCCACAGTGCTTCTTCGAGAATCTCCCGGCGCAGCACGTGTGGGCTCTTCTGCATCAACACCGCAAGCAGCTTGAGGCCGACCGGGTTGAGCTTGAGCAACTTGCCTTCGCGGGTGACTTCCAGGGTATCGAGGTCGTAACTCAGGTCGCCGACCTGCAAAGCACGGCGGCCGCCGCCTTGGGCACGGCGCATGACCGCTTCGACGCGCGCGGCCAGTTCGGACAAAGCGAACGGTTTGATCAGGTAATCGTCGGCGCCGGACTTGAAGCCCTGCAGGCGGTCGTCGAGTTGATCACGGGCGGTGAGCATGATCACCGGCGTGTCACGCCGGGCGTCTTCACGCAGGCGTTTGCACAAGGTGTAGCCGTCGATGCCAGGCAACATGATGTCGAGCACGATCAGGTCGTAATGCTCGGTCGCCGCCAGATGCAGACCGGACAGACCATCCTGGGCGCAATCGACGGTATAGCCTTTCATGCCCAGGTAATCGGCCAGATTGGCCAGGATGTCACGGTTGTCTTCGACCAGCAGAATTCGCATGGACATCTCCTCCGAACGGGGTAACGGCCGTCTTGGCCCGCGCAGCTTACGGCCAAGTGTGGCTCAGGGCTAGGGGCGTTTTTCGATAAATCTGCGCCGTGAGCGCTGCGACGATTTTTTCACTTTCGGTTAACAAATCGCCGACGCCTGCGCGCGCAGACTCCGCGCGATTGCGCTCTCCCTTTCTTTTCATCGACCAAGGAATCTGCCCATGGTGTCGACCTCTGCCCTTCCCGCTTCGAGGCCACTGAACTGGTGGCTGTGTCTGGGCATCCCAGCGGTGGCGGCGATCATTCTGCTGTTGCTGGAACTGACCGATCTGGACATGGTTCTGGCGCAAATGTTCTACGACCCGGTCGCCGGCGATTTCATCGGGCGCCACAGCTATTTCCTTGAAGACATCCTGCATGACCGGGCGAAACAGGTGGTCATCGGCTTTTCGGTGTTCGCCATTCTCGGTTTCATCGGTGCGTTTTTCATCGAACGGCTGAAACCGTTCAAGCGCGAACTGGGCTGTCTGGTGCTGTCGCTGGGGCTGGCGACTTCGTTTGTTACGCCAGTCAAAGCCGTCACCGCCGTGCAATGCCCGTGGAGCCTGGAGCAATTCGGCGGCCACGAGACCTACAGCAAACTGATGGAGCATCGCCCCGCCACTGACAAGCCGGGACGTTGCTGGCCGGGTGGCCATGCGGCGACCGGGTTTACCCTGTTTGCGTTGTTCTTCGTGTTGCGCGACCGTCGTCCGCGACTCGCACGACAGGCGTTTGTGTTTGCCTTTGCGCTGGGCTCGGTGTTCTCGATCAGCCGCATGATGCAGGGCGCGCACTTCTTTTCGCACAACGTGTGGACGGCTATTTTCTGCTGGCTGATTTGTCTGGGGGCTTATTACTGGGTGCTGTATCGCCCGGCGAGCAAGGCTGCAACGGTTGTCAAAGCACGCCCCGTCAGCGCTTGATCGAACGCCATCGCTGGCAAGCCAGCTCCCACAGGGACTCAAAGTGTTCAGACACTCTGTGCCTGACCTTGGATTCCTGTGGGAGCTGGCTTGCCAGCGATGGCCACACCTCGGTCTGTAGCCCGCCCAGAATTCGGGCAATAAAAAACCCCGCCTGCTTTCACAGGCGGGGTTTTTTCGTTACAGGGGTAAGGCTGGCTTACATCATGCCGCCCATGCCACCCATGCCGCCCATGTCTGGCATACCGCCGCCAGCCGAGCCTTCTTTCTTCGGTGCGTCAGCAACAGCTGCTTCGGTGGTCAGGATCAGACCGCCGATCGAGGCTGCGGCTTGCAGAGCCGAACGGGTTACCTTGGTTGGGTCCAGGATGCCCATTTCGATCATGTCGCCGTATTCGCCGGAAGCAGCGTTGTAACCGAAGTTACCTTTGCCGTTCTTCACTTCGTTGACGACTACGCTTGGCTCGTCACCGGAGTTGGCAGCGATCTGACGCAGCGGCGCTTCAACAGCGCGACGCAGTACAGCGATACCGACGTTCTGGTCAGCGTTGTCGCCGGTCAGCTCGGTCAGTGCTTCCAGAGCACGGATCAGCGCCACGCCACCGCCAGGTACCACGCCTTCTTCAACGGCTGCGCGGGTTGCGTGCAGGGCGTCTTCAACGCGGGCTTTCTTCTCTTTCATTTCAACTTCGGAACCAGCGCCAACCTTGATCACTGCAACGCCGCCGGACAGCTTGGCCAGACGCTCTTGCAGTTTTTCACGGTCGTAGTCCGAGGAAGTTTCGGCAACCTGGGCACGGATCTGAGCGATACGGCCTTCGATGTCTGCCTGTACGCCAGCGCCGTCAACGATGATGGTGTTTTCCTTGGACAGGGTCACGCGCTTGGCGTTACCCAGGTGCTCCAGGGTGGTGCTTTCCAGGCTCAGACCGATCTCTTCGGAGATCACGGTACCGCCGGTCAGAACAGCGATGTCCTGCAGCATGGCCTTGCGACGATCGCCGAAGCCCGGTGCCTTGACGGCAGCGACTTTAACGATACCGCGCATGTTGTTCACCACCAGAGTCGCCAAGGCTTCGCCTTCAACGTCTTCGGCAACGATCAGCAGCGGACGGCCGGCTTTGGCAACGGCTTCCAGCACTGGCAGCATTTCGCGGATGTTCGAGATCTTCTTGTCGACCAGCAGGATCAGCGGGCCGTCGAGCTCGGCAACCATGGTGTCTGGCTTGTTGACGAAGTATGGCGACAGGTAGCCACGGTCGAACTGCATGCCTTCTACAACCGACAGTTCGTTTTCCAGGCCCGAGCCTTCTTCAACGGTGATCACGCCTTCTTTACCGACTTTTTCCATGGCTTCGGCAATGATGTCGCCGATGGAGTTGTCGGAGTTGGCCGAGATAGTGCCGACCTGAGCGATGGCTTTGAAATCAGCGCATGGCTTGGACAGGGCTTTGAGCTCTTTGACGATGGCGATGGTCGCCTTGTCGATGCCGCGTTTCAAGTCCATCGGGTTCATGCCGGCAGCGACGGCTTTCAGGCCTTCGTTGACGATCGACTGAGCCAGAACGGTAGCGGTGGTAGTACCGTCACCAGCGTCATCGTTGGCACGGGAGGCAACGTCTTTGACCAGCTGCGCGCCCATGTTTTCGAAGCGATCTTCGAGTTCGATTTCTTTGGCGACGGAAACGCCGTCCTTGGTGATGGTCGGAGCGCCGAAGCTCTTCTCGAGGATCACGTTACGGCCTTTCGGGCCCAGGGTCGCTTTTACCGCGTCAGCCAGAACGTTGACGCCTTTGAGCATCTTGGAGCGGGCGGCATCGCCGAACTTAACTTCTTTAGCAGCCATGATCGATATTCCTTAAATACTTTGTAGTAACGGGAAAATGAACGGGGATATCAGCCTTCGATAACCGCGAGAATTTCGTTCTCGCTCATTACCAGCAGGTCTTCGCCATCGACTTTCACAGTGTTGCTGCCGGAGTAAGGACCGAACACAACCTTGTCGCCTTCCTTCACGGACAGTGCACGCACTTCACCGTTTTCCAGAGCTTTGCCCGGGCCTACAGCGAGAATCACACCGTGGTTGGCCTTTTCAGCAGCCGAACCTGGCAGGACGATACCGCCAGCGGTTTTCTTTTCTTCTTCGCTGCGACGGATGACGACGCGGTCATGCAGAGGACGAAGCTTCATTGTCGATCTCTCCTAATTGTGGTTTTCATCGGCCGGTGTAGTCCCGGCGGGTTTAACGAATCCGGCCTGCGCCGGTTGCGGTCCGTCGAGCGAACCGCGCAAGTCTGTCCGGTTTGAATACCGGAAACCTTTCGGTGACCGATACATAGGGGCGCACAAGCCGATTACAAGGGCTGGCGGAAAAAATTTTTCATCGCCACGCAGTAAAAAAACGCCATAAACGAGCACGGCACCCGCAGGTGCCGTGTCGATGCTGTGTTACTTGTTGTCGCGGTGTTCGAACTCGCCTTCGATCACATTCGGCTCTCGACCGAGCGGCTCGCGTGGGGCCGGGCCGCCACGCGGTTGCAGGTCGTCGGCGAAGGCGCGCTGGCGCATGGCCTGGTCTTCGGCGCGCTGGCGCATCTTGTTCGCCAGCAAGCGTCGGGTAAACGGCAGCAGCATGACCAGACCAACCACATCGCTGATAAAGCCCGGGATGATCAGCAGACCGCCGGCCAGGGCCAGCATCAGCCCTTCGAGCATGGTCTGGGCCGGCAGTTCGCCGCGGTTCAGGCTTTCGCGGGCACGCAGGGCCGTGGCGAGGCCGGCGACGCGCAGCACGAACACGCCGAACATCGAGCCGACGATAATCAGCAGCAGGGCCGGGAAGAACCCGATGGCCCCTGCCACTTTGACGAATACGAACAGCTCCAGCACTGGAAACAGCAGAAAGAGCAACAGAAAAGGGCGCATCAAAGTTTCCTCAACGCAAGAAATGCCTTGCAGTAAGCCTTAGATGACGTCGCCCTTGCGTGAATTCAAGCTTAACTTTGCGCTTTTTTCGGCCAGGACTGGGCGTGAGCCAGAGAAACCAAGGCCTCGCGCACTTGTGTCGGCGTGTTACATGACGCTGCAAAGGGAAGCCAATAGACCGCCTGACCGATGCGCAGGTGCATGCCTTCGCTGTCAATCCCGGCCAGTTGCGCCGGCACGCTGTTGGGCAGCCCGGCGAGCTCGACGTAATGGGCGATGGCCTTGGCGTGGTCGCTGTTCATGTGCTCGACCATGTTGATTTCCGCCTTGCCGGCGAACGGGTTGGCCAGGGTCAGATCGTCGATCCAGTGGATCGCGCCAAATCCGCCGATGTAGCGATGGCGCACCGGATTGAGCACCCAGAAATCGAAATCGTGGGCCTGGTGATAATTCTGCGAATCCGGAAAGTAGCGGTAATAACGCTCGGCGGCGGCCTCGATGGCTGCCGGGTCTTCGAGCTTCTGCGCTTCGGCCAGATACGTCAGGCGCCCGACCGCCTGCACATCGTCGGCCTCGCGCTCGCCCACCAGCATCGAGCACTTCGGATCTTTGTGCAGGTTATGCGTGTGCTGGGCGATGCGGCTGATCAGGATCAGCGGCCGGCCCTGCTCGTCCAGGCAATACGGCACCACGGAGCCGAACGGAAAACCGGGCATCGATTTCGAGTGGGTCGACAGCACTCCACGGTATTCCTTGAGAAGCAATTCTCGGGCATTCTTCGCCACTTCAGCGCTCAATTTGTGACTCCTTAAATGGGTTCCGTCTAGAAAACGGACAGGCGCGCAGCGAAAAGTAACCGGCACGCACCGGGCAAATGTTGCTCTGCAATCTGGCCCGGGCCGGTGCCGATCGAGCGTTGCCGACAACAAAAACAACTCAGACCTGCCAGCGGGACATGCGAATGCAACTCAACGACAAAGTAATCATTATCACCGGCGGTTGCCAGGGTTTGGGCCGTTCCATGGCCGAGTATTTCGCCGGCAAGGGCGCCAAGCTGGCCCTGGTTGATCTGAATCAGGAAAAACTCGACGATGCCGTGGCCGCCTGCAAAGCCAAAGGCGTCGAAGCCCGCAGCTACCTGTGCAACGTCGCCAATGAAGAACAGGTCGAGCACATGGTCGCGCAAGTGGCTGAAGACTTCGGTGCCATCCACGGCCTGATCAACAACGCCGGAATCCTGCGCGATGGTCTGCTGCTGAAGGTCAAGGACGGCGAAATGACCAAGATGAGCCTGGCCCAGTGGCAGGCGGTGATCGACGTCAACCTGACCGGCGTGTTCCTCTGCACCCGTGAGGTGGCGGCGAAGATGGTCGAGCTGAAGAACAACGGCGCGATCATCAACATTTCGTCGATCTCCCGCGCGGGCAACGTCGGCCAGACCAACTATTCCGCAGCCAAGGCTGGCGTCGCAGCCGCAACCGTGACCTGGGCGAAGGAACTGGCGCGTTACGGCATTCGCGTCGCGGGCATTGCGCCGGGCTTCATCGAAACCGAGATGACTTTGGGCATGAAACCAGAAGCGCTGGAGAAAATGACGTCAGGGATACCGCTCAAGCGCATGGGCAAGCCGGAGGAGATCGCCCATTCGGCGGCGTATATCTTCGAGAACGACTACTACACCGGACGGATTCTGGAGATGGATGGCGGCTTGCGCATCTGACTGTCACCCTGAAACAAATGTGGGAGCGAGCCTGCTCGCGAATGCGGTGTGTCATTCAACCCATTGGTTGTCTGATCTACCGCTTTCGCGAGCAGGCTCGCTCCCACAGGTTTTTCAGCGCCGCTGATGGATCAATCGTCGCTGATGGTGATATTCGGCATCGCCGGTGTCGCCGCTTCCTGCAGCACAATACGAGCGCCGACGTGGCGGGCCAGTTCCTGGTAGACCATGGCGATCTGGCTGTCCGGTTCGGCAATCACGGTCGGCTTGCCGCCATCGGCCTGTTCGCGGATCAGCATCGACAGCGGCAGCGAGGCCAGCAGTTCGACACCGTACTGGGTGGCCAGCTTTTCGCCGCCGCCTTCGCCGAACAGATGCTCGGCATGTCCGCAGTTCGAGCAGATGTGCACGGCCATGTTTTCCACCACGCCCAGCACCGGAATGTTGACCTTGCGGAACATTTCCACGCCTTTGCGTGCGTCGAGCAATGCCAGATCCTGCGGCGTAGTGACGATCACTGCGCCTGCCACCGGGACCTTCTGTGCCAGGGTCAGCTGGATGTCGCCGGTGCCCGGCGGCATGTCGATGACCAGATAATCCAGATCGCCCCACGCGGTTTGCGTGACCAGTTGCAGCAGCGCGCCGGAGACCATCGGCCCGCGCCAGACCATCGGCGTGTTGTCGTCGGTCAGGAACGCCATCGACATGACTTCCACACCGTGGGCCTTGAGCGGGACGAACCACTTCTGATCCTTGACCTCAGGGCGGGTGCGCTCGGGGATGCCGAACATGATGCCCTGGCTCGGGCCATAGATGTCGGCGTCGAGAATGCCGACTTTGGCGCCTTCGCGGGCCAGCGCCAGCGCGAGGTTGGCAGCGGTTGTGGATTTGCCCACGCCACCCTTGCCGGACGCGACGGCGACGACGTTCTTGACGTTGGCCAGCCCCGGAATCTGCGCCTGGGCCTTGTGTGCGGCGATCACGCTGTTAACCTCGACGCGGGCAATGACCACGCCGTCGAGGTTTTCGATGGCCAGTTGCAGCAATTGCGCCCAACCACTCTTGAACAGACCGGCGGCGTAGCCGATTTCCAGCTGCACATTGACGCGGTCACCGATGATCTCGATGTTTTTCACGCAACCGGCGCTGACCGGGTCCTGGTTCAGGTAAGGGTCGGTGTATTGGCTGAGGACGGCTTCCACCGCTGCGCGAGTGACGGCGCTCATGGGCAACTCCGATAACAAGACTGGAAAAGATGGCGGCTATCGTACCCCTTCTGTCCTCCGGACGGCATGCCCGGCAACGATTTGCAGGGGTGAAATATCTTGCCCGGCGCTTTATAGTGGCCGACCTCCGTTTCATCAAGTAGCGAAGCCCCATGTCCGAGCCACGCAAGATCCTCGTCACCAGCGCCCTGCCCTACGCCAACGGTTCGATCCACCTTGGCCATATGCTGGAATACATCCAGACCGATATGTGGGTGCGCTTCCAGAAGCATCGCGGCAACCAATGCATTTATGTCTGCGCCGACGACGCCCACGGTTCGGCGATCATGCTGCGCGCGGAAAAGGAAGGCATCACCCCAGAGCAACTGATCGCCAACGTACAGGCTGAACACAGCGCCGACTTTGCCGACTTCCTGGTTGATTTCGACAACTTCCACTCCACTCACGCCGAAGAAAACCGTGAGCTGTCGAGCCAGATCTACCTCAAGCTGCGTGACGCCGGGCACATCGCCCAGCGTTCGATCACGCAGTATTTCGACCCGGAAAAGAAAATGTTCCTGGCCGACCGCTTCATCAAGGGCACCTGCCCGAAATGCGGCACCGAAGACCAGTACGGCGACAACTGCGAAAAATGCGGCGCGACCTACGCCCCGACTGACCTGAAGGATCCGAAGTCGGCGATCTCCGGCGCCACTCCGGTGCTCAAGGATTCCCAGCACTTCTTCTTCAAGCTGCCGGACTTCCAGGACATGCTTCAGACCTGGACACGCAGCGGCACCCTGCAAGACGCCGTGGCCAACAAGATCGCCGAATGGCTGGACGCCGGCCTGCAGCAGTGGGACATCTCCCGCGATGCGCCGTACTTCGGCTTCGAGATTCCGGGCGAACCGGGCAAGTACTTCTACGTGTGGCTGGATGCGCCGATCGGCTACATGGCCAGCTTCAAGAACCTCTGCAACCGCACGCCGGAGCTGGATTTCGATGCGTTCTGGGGCAAGGACTCCACTGCCGAGCTGTACCACTTCATCGGCAAGGACATCGTCAACTTCCACGCGCTGTTCTGGCCAGCCATGCTCGAAGGCGCCGGCTACCGCAAGCCGACCGGCATCAACGTGCACGGCTACCTGACCGTCAACGGCCAGAAGATGTCGAAGTCGCGCGGCACGTTCATCAAGGCCCGCACTTATCTCGATCACCTGTCGCCGGAATACCTGCGCTACTACTACGCGGCCAAGCTCGGCCGTGGCGTCGATGACCTCGACCTGAACCTCGAAGACTTCGTACAGAAGGTCAACTCTGACCTGGTCGGCAAAGTGGTCAACATCGCCAGCCGTTGCGCCGGATTTATCCACAAGGGTAACGGCGGCCTGCTGGTCGACAACAATGCCGCGCCGGAGCTGACCGAGGCCTTCCTCGCCGCCGCGCCGAGCATTGCCGACGCTTATGAAGCCCGCGACTTCGCACGCGCCATGCGTGAAACCATGGCCCTGGCTGACCGCGCCAACGCGTGGATTGCCGACAAGGCCCCGTGGTCGTTGAACAAGCAGGAAGGCAAGCAGGATGAAGTCCAGGCGATCTGCGCCACCGGCATCAACCTGTTCCGCCAGTTGGTGATCTTCCTCAAACCGGTGCTGCCGCTGCTGGCCGCCGATGCCGAGGCGTTCCTCAACGTCGCGCCGCTGACCTGGAATGACCACACCACGTTGCTGGCCAACCATCAGTTGAACGAATTCAAACCGTTGATGACCCGCATCGACCCGGTAAAAGTCCAAGCCATGACCGACGCCTCGAAAGAAGACCTGACCGCCAGCCAGACCGACACTGGCGCCGCCGCCCTGCGGGCAACGGCGAACTGGCGAAGGATCCGCTGTCGCCGGAAATCGACTTCGACGCCTTTGCTGCCATCGACCTGCGCGTCGCCTTGATCGTCAAGGCCGAACACGTCGAAGGCGCGGACAAGCTGCTGCGCCTGACGCTCGACATCGGTGACGAGCAACGCAACGTGTTCTCCGGGATCAAAAGCGCGTATCCGGACCCGTCCAAGCTCGACGGTCGCCTGACCATGATGATCGCCAACCTCAAGCCACGGAAAATGAAGTTCGGTATCTCCGAAGGCATGGTGATGGCAGCCGGTCCCGGCGGTGAAGAGATTTACCTGCTGAGCCCGGACAGCGGCGCCAAGCCGGGTCAGCGCATCAAGTAAGACGTTGCCGTAAAACGATCCCACCGACGTGCTCTGCATGCCGGTGGGATTTTTCATATCTGGCCCGATAGTGCCTACCCTTGAGAGACACCCGCCCGTTTCGCTGGCAGAACCATGACCGAACTCGTGTTAACGCTGATCAGTGCTGCGCTGCTCAACAACTTCGTGTTGCACTGGCCGCTGGGCGTCGCTCCGCTGCTGGCGGGTAGCCGACGCCAAGTGCATGCGCTGGGATTGGCGACGCTGTGCCTGATGGTGCTTGTTGGCGTCATTGGTCAGGCGATCTGGCATGGGTTGCTGGTGCCGTTGCAGCTTGAAGCGCTGCGCGTGTTTGTGTTTTTGCCGCTGAGCGTGTTGCTGATCACGCCGCTGCTGAAACTGCTGGCGCGCGGGCTGCCAGACTGGCCGTTCGATGGATTGTGGCCGCTGCTGCTCGGCAATGCCGGCGTACTCGGACTGGCGTTGATCAACGCACAAAACGATCAAGGCCTGCTGCATGCGACAGCCTTGAGCGTTGGCGCAGGGTTGGGCTTCTGGCTGGTGCTGAGCGTATTCTGCGATCTGCGCCAGCGCACGGCCGACAACGATATTCCTCTGCCCTTTCGCGGCTTGCCGGTCGATCTGATCAGCGCCGGACTGATCGCAGTGATTTTTCTCGGATTCAGTGGATTGATCAAAACATGAGTCTGCTTCAACGCATCGATGCCCTGCTACCGCAGACCCAGTGCGGCAAGTGCGGCCATCCCGGATGCAAACCGTATGCACAAGGCATCGTTGACGGCGAGCCGATCAACAAGTGCCCGCCCGGCGGCGAGGAAACCATCGCTGCCCTGGCCGAGCTGTTGAAAATACCGGTGCTGGAACTGGACATCAGCCGTGGCCCGGCACCGCCGCAGGTCGCCTTCATCCGCGAGGCCGAATGCATCGGTTGCACCAAGTGCATCCAGGCCTGCCCGGTTGATGCCATTGTTGGCGCGGCAAAGCTGATGCACACCGTGCTGATCGACGAATGCACCGGTTGTGATCTGTGCGTCGCGCCGTGCCCGGTCGACTGCATTGAAATGCATCCGCTGCCTGCTGACACCATTCCAGTGGTTGGTGGTCTCGCATTCAATCTCGAAGAACAGCGTGCCCGCGCCGAAAAGCGTGACCACGCGCGCCAGCGTTTCGAGCGACGCAACCAGCGCTTGCTGCGCGAAGAACAGCAAAAGCAGGCCGAACGCGAGGCGCGAGCGCAGCGTGCGGCACAGCCGCAAGTGTCGACCGCCGACCCGGTGCAGGCCGCGCTGGAGCGGGTGCGTACGCAAAAAGCCGCGAACGCCGATGCGGCGCTGAAGAAGGCCAAGGTTGATGTGGCGATGAGTCGTGCGCAACTGCACAAATCACTGAAGGCCTTCGGTCATCCGCCGACGTTCGAGCAGCAGTCGCAATTGATCGTCCTGCAGCAACAATTCGAAGCCGCCGAGCAAGCGCTGGCAAAGCTGGAAAGCAGCCAACCGGTTATGCCCGTCACCCCTGCCCCGAGCAACGACGCAGAGCTGAAACGGGCGAAGATTCAACTGGCCATGCGCCGCGCCGAGCTGAAAAAGGCTCAGGCGGCAGAGGCTGCGCCGGAGCAGATCGCAACACTGGAGCAAGCCGTGGCTGACGCCGAGCGCCAGGTGCAAGACCATGCCACCCCTTGAGGCAGCGGACGATCGCCTGCAACAGGCGATGAATACTGTGCTGCTCGCTGCACTGCCGGGGCTGCTGGCAATGTTCTGGTTTTTTGGCTGGGGCGTGTTGATCAACCTGTTGCTGGCGGTTGCCAGCGCTTTGCTCGTCGAAGCTGGCGTTGCCTGTCTGCGTCGGCAAGGCGTGCAACCGGCCTTGCGCGATGGCAGTGCGCTGGTCAGTGCGATGTTGCTGGCCGTTGCGCTACCGGCTTATTGCCCTTGGTGGCTGACGGTGATCGCGACCGCCTCGGGCTTGTTGTTCGGCAAGCACCTGTATGGTGGCGTCGGCAAAAACCCTTTCAATCCGGCGATGCTGGGCTTTGTCCTGAGCATGGTGCTGTTCCCGCAAGCGATGACGCACTGGCCCGGTCGTGGCCTCGACTTCCTCTCTGCGTTGCAACAGGTTTTCGACCCGGCTCAAGCGCCGGACGCTTGGGTGCAAGCCACGGCACTGGACAGTCTGCGCATCAATAAAAGCCTGACCATCGATGAGCTGTTCGCCAGCAACTCGGCCTTCGGCCGTTTCGGCGGGCGCGGTGTGGAATGGGTGAATCTGGCGTTTCTGCTCGGCGGCCTGTTGCTGTTGCAGCGGCGGATTTTTTCCTGGCACGCACCGGTGGGGATGCTCGCCAGCCTGTTCGTCATCAGCCTCTTGTGCTGGAACGGATCGGGTTCGGATTCCCATGGTTCGCCGCTGTTTCATCTGCTCAGCGGCGCAACCATGCTCGCTGCATTTTTTATCGTGACAGAACCGGTGTCCGGCGCGAAAAGCGCCCTCGCCCGCCTGTTGTTCGGCATTGGCGTCGGCTTGCTCACATATCTGATTCGCACTTGGGGTGGTTACCCGGACGGCGTCGCGTTTGCGGTGTTGCTGATGAATCTGCTGGTGCCGACGCTGGAGCGCTTCGCCGCCAGCCGCCAGCCTGCGGTGAACGCGTGAACCGCTCAGCCAGTGTCATGGCGGTTGTGCTGCTGGCGCTCGGCGGCGTCAGCGCGACGTACCTGCTGCAGCGCAGCAGCGCACTGCAAATTGCCGCCGAACAGCACTTGCTCGACAGCCGCAAAGTGCTCGATGTGATTCCTGCCAATTACTACGACAATCAGCCGCTGAAGCAACCGCTGACGCTCGCCGCCACAGCACGGCCCCATAGCACGCTGTCGGGCGGCTACCGCGCGACCCGCTCCGGGCAAACCGTGGCGGTGCTGTTGCGCAGTCGCAGCGAAGGTTACGCGGGGACTCTGGAACTGCTGATTGCCATTGATGCAAATGGCAAACTTCTGGGCGTAAAAACCCTTGAGCAGCGCGAAACGCCGGGATTGGGTGGTCACATCGGTGAATGGCCGAACGCCTGGTTGCAGGCCTTCATCGGCAAATCCCGTACTGAGCCGACGGACGCCGGTTGGGCGCTGAAAAAGGATCAGGGGCAGTTTGATCAAATCGCTGGCGCGACCATAACCTCCCGCGCCGCCATCAACGCGATCCATGACGCACTGCGTTACTTCGATGAGCATCGGGCGCTGCTGTTGAGGACTGACCCATGAAACGCACGGTGAGTTTACTGATGCTGGTGCCGCTACTGGGCGCCACCCAAACATTGAACGCTGCGTTGGGCATGATCTTGATGCTCAGCGTGGTAATCGGCCTGTTTGCCGTGTGTATGGCGTCGCTGCGCAATCACTTGGCGAGCACAAGCGTTTTGCTGGCCAGCCTGGTAGTCGCAGCAACCTTGACCAGTTGCGCGGATCTTTCGGCGCAACGCTGGTTTCTACCGTGGCGCCAGACCTCGGAGGTTTATATAGGGCTCATTGCCTTGCAATGCGTAGCGCTCGAATGCAGTGGTTTCCTTCGCGCGCCGATGACCAAGTGCCTCAAACGCTGCGTGATGTTCGGTACGCTCATGCTGGTGATCGGCGGGCTGCGCGAAATCATCGGCCATGGCACCCTTGGCCGAGGATTATCGACGCATTGGCCAGGTCTGGTTTTATTCCCCGAGGGATTGCATCTGTTTACGCTGGTTCCCGGCGCTTTGGTTTTATCGGGTTTGCTTCTCGCCGTACATCAGGCGTGGACACGCCGTCACTCTGTCATCAAGGAAACGCATCGCCCATGAATGCTGCAAAACGTCTTGAGATATTTCGCCGACTGCACGAAGACAATCCCGAGCCGAAAACCGAACTGGCCTACTCTTCGCCGTTCGAGCTGCTGATTGCGGTGATTCTTTCGGCGCAGTCCACCGATGTCGGCGTCAACAAGGCCACCGCCAGACTCTTTCCCGTCGCCAACACCCCCGCCGCGATTCATGCGCTGGGCGTCGAAGGGCTGTCCGAGTACATCAAGACCATCGGCCTGTACAACAGCAAGGCGAAAAACGTCATCGAAACCTGCCGTTTGCTGGTTGAACGCCACGGCGGCGAAGTTCCGCAGACCCGGGAAGAGCTGGAAGCATTGCCCGGCGTCGGACGCAAGACCGCGAACGTGGTGCTCAATACCGCTTTCCGTCAATTGACCATGGCCGTCGACACGCACATTTTTCGCGTCAGCAATCGCACCGGCATCGCGCCGGGGAAAAATGTGGTGGAAGTTGAAATGAAACTGATGAAGTTTGTACCGAAAGAATTCCTGCTCGACTCCCATCACTGGCTGATTTTGCATGGCCGCTATGTTTGCCTGGCGCGCAAACCGCGCTGCGGTAGCTGCCGCATTGAAGATCTGTGCGAATACAAACATAAAACTTCTGACGATTGAGCCGTCATCGGTTTTTCGTATCCATCGATTGAAAAAATCTTTTTTACCCGCCGCAGTAATGTCGATATAAGGAGCGCCAAAGGCAGTCTTAGCCGGGAGTTGACTTCATGAGTACCGACAAAGAGCAACTGGATGTAGAAGAAGATTTTATTGCCGTCGAGGCCGATGAGGTCGAACCGGTGGTTGAGGTGGCGAAGACCAACCTCAGCAAGCGTCGCACAATCGACAACCTGCTTGAGGAGCGCCGACTGCAAAGGCAATTGGCCGATTACGACTTTGATCTGTGATACCTGAAGGCCTCCCGAAGCGGAGGCTTTTCATTTTCTGCGACAACCAAGCTTGATCGGCCCATGACGGTCTCAGTTGTCGAATCGTTCATACCAGGCCATTGCGCTGCGCCAACTCGATCAGATCAACCAGAGACCGCGCATTGAGTTTCAGCAACAGACGAGTCTTGTAAGTGCTCACGGTCTTGTTGCTCAAGAACATGCCATCAGCGATTTCCTTGTTGGTCTTGCCGCGCGCCAGCTGCTGCAACACCATCATTTCCCGCCCGGACAGACGATCGACCATGTCCGCTTCACTCGCATTGCCCAGACTGGTTCGCACGGTATGCAGGGCCTGATTGGGGAAATAGCTGTAGCCGGATAGAACTGCCTTGATCGCACTCAGCAATTCGGTCAGATCTTGCTGTTTGCATACATATCCCGCAGCGCCTGACTGCATGCAGCGCATGGAAAAATGTCCGGGAGCCTGGGAGGTCAGCACCAGAACTTTGACCGGCATGGCGGTGGACGTCAGGCGCGCAATAACTTCCAGCCCGTCGAGTTTGGGTATCCCGATATCCAGAATGACAAGATCCGGCATTTGTTCGCGAGCAATTTGTAGTGCATCAACGCCATTATCCGTTTCTGCAATGACTTCGTAGCCATGCCGTTCCATCAGCATACGTACCGCAAGTCGAATGACGGGATGGTCATCCACGATCAGCACTTTATTCATGGGCAAGTCCAGTTTTCGCTGTTCGAATTTTTAGAACACGCACGATATCCCAGTCACTTGCTGTAGCGCATAGCAACTTTTACACGCACTTGCATCGAGAGACATTCCCTACAGGTATTGAGGATAATTCCCACAAATAGACCCCGCCATACCCAGCCTAATCGTACTGCTTGCTTCAAGACCGCATCGATTTTGCGGATAAACGCCTACGCGTCCTACGCCGCGCCGAAGTCATACGTAATGCCATCTTCCCCCGAATTGTCGTGCTGATTGCCGATTAGACATATGACGTTACGAAGCGACAGCACCGCAAGTTCGACACACCCTCAGCCAGTCTATAAAACTTGAAACAACACCCAGAAACTTTAATGATCGCTTTTGCTATATATAGAAACAGTCAATACCCAACACACAACATAGAACTTAATCATGCTCAAGATAAAGAACAAGATAACCAACCCAATGACAGTTATCGCCATATTTGCCATTCTTTCGGAAACATCCGCGGCGGTCTCGCTGCCGTTTCTGGATAATAAGGATCGGGAAATCTATGTGTGGTTTCTGATCAGTTTTCCCTTTTACTTGTTATTTCTTTTTTCATCACGCTCAACTTCAATCACCGATCCCTCTACTCACCCTCGGATTTCGGCAAAGACAAAAGCTTCCTCAAGGCGACTGGACATCCGGAACGCGAGAGCGAACGAAAAGAACCGTTGCGTAAAACCGATGAACCGTGCGCTTTCGAGATAACCAGCTGTGTGGTATCCAGCAACACTGCGGGGGGCGGATTTCAGCGTCCCTGCAGGATCCATAACGCGCCCGACCCTCCGCTCGACATGGCAAGCCAGGCCAGCCCGGTGGTCCAGACCATCAAGCTGTCACCACTGATAAGCGAACTGAACATTATCGACGCCAGAGATGTTGACGCGTCCAGAGAATTCGATGCGATTCTCGACACTCTCCGGAGCGGTGGGAAAAAAACCGCGTGTTCTGGTTTTCCTGTCGAATCATGTTTCGGACTCTCCGGCACATACCGCGCTGCAACAGCTCAAACAGGCGAAGAAAAGCTCAGGCACAACGCTGTGTGTCGTTTACAACCTGTGCACGCAGACAGTCACCTTGCTGGGGCGAACAAGCTGACGGGACGACCCGCCAACAGGCAGACAAGAGAAACGGCTTGATGAACCACACAAAAATTCCGAAAAAAAAGGCGGCCCTGAACAGGCCGCCTTTTTTATTGCGCGTCGATCTGAACCGCTCAGAACAACTTGCGACCCTTGTTGGCAGCAATCCGCATGCGCAGCGCGTTGAGCTTGATGAAGCCCGCCGCGTCCGCCTGGTTGTAAGCACCGCCGTCTTCTTCAAAAGTGGCGATGTTGGCGTCGAACAGCGAATCGTCGGACTTGCGGCCGGTGACGATGACGTTGCCCTTGTACAGTTTCAGGCGCACAACACCGTTCACGTTGACCTGCGAAGCGTCGATCATCTGTTGCAGCATCAGACGCTCAGGGCTCCACCAGTAACCGGTGTAGATCAGGCTGGCGTACTTGGGCATCAGCTCGTCTTTGAGGTGAGCGACTTCGCGATCCAGAGTGATCGACTCGATGGCGCGGTGAGCGCGCAGCATGATGGTGCCGCCCGGGGTCTCGTAGCAGCCACGGGACTTCATGCCGACATAACGGTTTTCGACGATGTCGAGACGACCGATACCGTGCTCGCCGCCGATCTTGTTCAGCGTCGCCAGAACGGTGGCCGGAGTCATCTCGACGCCGTCCAGCGCGACGATGTCGCCGTTGCGGTAAGTCAGTTCCAGGTATTGCGGGGTGTCGGGAGCCTTCTCCGGGGAGACGGTCCAGCGCCACATGTCTTCTTCGTGCTCGGTCCAGGTGTCTTCCAGCACACCGCCCTCATAGGAGATGTGCAGCAGGTTGGCGTCCATCGAGTACGGGGATTTTTTCTTGCCGTGGCGTTCGATCGGGATCGCGTGCTTCTCGGCGTAGTCCATCAGCTTCTCGCGGGACAGCAGGTCCCACTCGCGCCAAGGGGCAATAACTTTTACGCCTGGCTTGAGCGCGTAGGCGCCCAGTTCGAAACGCACCTGGTCGTTGCCCTTGCCGGTGGCGCCGTGGGAAATGGCGTCGGCGCCGGTTTCGTTGGCGATTTCGATCAAACGCTTGGCGATCAGCGGACGGGCGATGGAAGTACCCAGCAGGTACTCGCCTTCGTAAACGGTGTTGGCGCGGAACATCGGGAACACGAAATCACGCACGAATTCTTCGCGCAGGTCGTCGATGTAGATTTCTTTGACACCCATGGCCTGAGCCTTGGCGCGGGCCGGCTCGACCTCTTCGCCTTGACCGAGATCAGCGGTGAAGGTCACCACTTCACAGTTATAAGTATCCTGCAGCCACTTGAGGATCACCGAAGTGTCCAGGCCGCCGGAATACGCCAGAACGACCTTGTTTACGTCCGCCATGCCATCACTCCACGGGGTTCTACGGAAAGCCGGGGAGTCTACCGCTCAAACGCGATAATTTACAGAGGCGCGACAGCTTAAGACGACAAAGCGACAGAATCTGTCGAGAGCGCGACGATGACCGGCGAGTCAGGAAGTCGCTGCGGCCGTGGCCGGCGTACTCGCTTGCGGCGCCGGAGCCGGGGCGGTAATCGGTGCGACGCGCGCCAGTTTTACGTTGACCCGACGGTTCTTCGCACGATTGGCCTTGCTGGTGTTCGGCACGATCGGATACTGCTCGCCGTGGAAACGCACGGTGATCTGCGATTCCTGGATGCCGTTGGCCTTGAAGAAATCGACCACCGCCAGCGCCCGGCGCCGCGACAGTTCGCGGTTGGTCAGGCGATTGCCACTATTGTCGGAGTGGCCATCGAGTTCGATGTGGTTCACCGTCGGATCGGCCTTCATGTACTCGAGCATCACTTGCAGCTTGGCCTTGGCGGCCGGGTCCAGCTCAACGCCCTCGCCGGGAAAGCCGATCTGCGATTGCTTGATCTGGTCGAAATTTTGCGGCAGCAATTTCGCCACACAGCTTTGATAATCGTTGAACGCTTTGCTGAACTTGACCGGCAACAGACGCACTTCCGAGACCCGGCCATCGCCAGACGCGCGGCGCACTACCGGGCTGCGTCCGTCCAGCAGACCGCTCATCAATCCACCAGCCTGCGATTGCGAGCTGTTGAACAACACATTGCCGCTGCCCAGCCGCACAGAGCCCAGATTGATATCGCCACGCCCCGGCTGCCATGGTGCAGCGGCGGCGAGCAAGGTCGCCGAACCGCCGCCGAGCATGGCGTTGTAGGCGTTCAGCCGAAAGATCGCCTGCTCTCCGGCCTTGCGCACGAACTCGCCCGAGCCGAAATCGGTGATCGGTTGCGTCAGGCGGCACTCGAACTGGTCGCCGGCGACCGTCCACTCAATGTTCTCCAGACGGGTCTGGTAGGTCAGCGCCATCGCGGGAAGGCTGGCAAACACACTGAGCAGGGCTAAATAACGCTGGCGCACGGGAGGCTCCATTGGCTTGTGAAACACAAACACCGATTCACACAATGTTTACGGCATACCTTCGGGATATCGGACGCTTGTGGCAAAACTTGATAGCGGGTGCCTGCAAGAGTCTTTTCCGGTAGCATTCGCCTCAGTTTGACCCGCCTGGAATCCCCTCATGTCCGACCGCCTGACCCTGCTGCGTCCCGACGACTGGCACATTCATCTTCGCGATGGTGCCGTGTTGACCAATACCGTTGCCGATGTGGCCCGCACCTTCGGGCGCGCGATCATCATGCCGAACCTGGTACCGCCGGTGCGCAACGCCGCTGAAGCCGACGGCTATCGTCAGCGCATTCTCGCTGCCCGCCCGGCCGGCAGTCAGTTCGAGCCGTTGATGGTGCTGTACCTCACCGACCGCACCCAACCGGAAGAAATTCGTCAGGCCAAGGCCAGCGGTTTCGTCTACGCCGCCAAGCTGTATCCGGCCGGCGCGACCACCAACTCCGATTCCGGCGTGACCAGCATCGACAAGATCTTTCCGGCGCTCGAGGCCATGGCCGACGTCGGCATGCCGCTGTTGATCCACGGTGAAGTTACCCGTGGCGACGTCGATGTGTTCGACCGCGAAAAGATTTTCATCGATGAACACATGCGTCGCGTGGTCGAGCGTTTCCCGACGCTGAAAGTGGTGTTCGAACACATCACCACTGGCGACGCCGTGCAGTTCGTCAACGAGGCTTCGGCCAACGTCGGCGCGACCATCACTGCGCATCACCTGCTGTACAACCGCAACCACATGCTGGTCGGCGGGATTCGGCCGCACTTCTATTGCCTGCCGATCCTCAAGCGCAACACCCATCAGGAAGCGTTGCTCGATGCCGCTACCAGTGGCAGCGCCAAATTCTTCCTCGGCACCGACTCGGCGCCTCATGCCCAGCACGCCAAGGAAGCCGGCTGCGGTTGCGCCGGTTGCTACACCGCTTACGCCGCCATCGAGATGTATGCCGAAGCGTTCGAACAGCGTAACGCGCTGGACCAGCTCGAAGCCTTCGCCAGCCTCAATGGCCCGCGTTTCTACGGCCTGCCGGCTAACACCGATCGCATCACCCTGGTCCGTGAAGAATGGACCGCCCCGACCAGCCTGCCCTTTGGCGAGCTGACCGTTATCCCGCTGCGCGCCGGTGAAAAACTGCGCTGGCGCCTGCTGGAGGAACACGCGTGAGTGAAGAGCATTTCGACGACGAACTGGACGGTCAAGGTAGCGGCGGCGGTTCCCGGCATCCGATGGCAGCACGTTTTCGCGGCTACCTGCCGGTTGTCGTCGACGTAGAAACCGGTGGCTTCAACGCAGCCACCGATGCCTTGCTGGAGATTGCCGCGACCACCATCGCCATGGATGAAAAGGGTTTCGTGTACCCGGATCACACCTACTTCTTCCGCGTCGAGCCATTTGAAGGTGCCAACGTCGAAGCGGCAGCCCTGGAATTTACCGGGATCAAGCTCGATCACCCGCTGCGCATGGCCGTCAGCGAAGAAACCGCGCTGACCGACATCTTCCGTGGCATCCGCAAGGCGCTGAAAGCCAACGGCTGCAAACGGGCGATTCTGGTCGGGCACAACAGCAGTTTCGACCTGGGTTTCCTCAACGCAGCCGTCGCGCGGCTGGACATGAAGCGCAACCCGTTCCACCCGTTCTCCAGCTTCGACACCGCGACGCTGGCCGGTCTGGCGTACGGTCAGACCGTGCTGGCGAAAGCCTGTCAGGCCGCCGGCATCGATTTCGACGGTCGTGAAGCGCACTCGGCGCGTTACGACACCGAAAAGACCGCTGAGCTGTTCTGCGGCATCGTCAATCGCTGGAAGCAGATGGGCGGCTGGGAAGACTTCGACGACTGATCCTTGGCGAGCAAATCCTGCGCATGAAAAAACCGGCCACGTGGGCCGGTTTTTTTGTACCTCGACGTTGCGCCTTACAGGGCTGCAGCGTTCTCGGTCAGGTAAGCCGCAACGCCTTCTGGCGAAGCGTTCATGCCTTTGTCGCCTTTCTTCCAGTTGGCCGGGCAGACTTCGCCGTGCTCTTCGTGGAATTGCAGTGCGTCGACCAGACGGATCAGCTCTTCCATGTTACGGCCCAGCGGCAGGTCGTTGATGATCTGCGAGCGAACCACGCCTTTGTCGTCGATCAGGAACGCGCCACGGAAAGCCACGCCGCCTTCGGATTCAACGTCGTACGCCTTGGCGATGTCGTGCTTCATGTCGGCAGCCATGGTGTATTTCACCTGGCCGATGCCGCCATTGTTGACCGGGGTGTTGCGCCAGGCGTTGTGGGTGAAATGCGAGTCGATCGACACAGCGATCACTTCAACGTTGCGTGCCTTGAAGTCAGCCATGCGGTTGTCCAGAGCGATCAGCTCGGACGGGCAGACGAAGGTGAAGTCCAGCGGGTAGAAGAACACCAGGCCGTATTTGCCTTTGATGGCCGAGGACAGGGTGAAGCTGTCAACGATCTCGCCATTGCCGAGTACGGCCGGGACGGTGAAGTCTGGGGCTTGTTTGCCTACGAGTACGCTCATTGATATCTCCTGGTGTAAAAACTTGAAGTTCAGGGTCCGGGCCAGCCTGTCACCCTCAGGCGACAGCCCTGTGACACGAACCCTCTTCGCAAGGGACGACCATCATACACTGCGTGTTTGGCCTGTCCTTAACGGATTTTCCCTGTTCGGTTGTCCACTGCGTATTCATGGGGTCAGACGAGCATTTGGAAAATACCGTTCGTCAGTCGCTGGGAAATTGGCTGCGAAGCGTTCCGAAAGCACTTTGACAATCATTCTCGTTAACATTAAGATCCATCGCAATTGAGTCACAACCAGCGACGGTTCTTACTTATGTATGTTTGCCTCTGCACTGGCGTCACCGACGGACAGATCCGCGAAGCGATCTATGAAGGTTGCTGCAGCTATAAAGAAGTTCGCCATGCCACCGGCGTCGCCAGCCAGTGCGGCAAATGCGCCTGCCTTGCCAAGGAAGTGGTTCGCGAAACCCTGACCAAGCTGCAAACCGCCCAGGCCGCGATCCCCTACCCGGTAGAATTTACTGCCGCTTGATGCCCCCATTTCAAAGAACCGGACTTCGCGTCCGGTTTTTTTATGCCTGAAAATCAATTGCTTAGCGTCCAGACGCGGAACACAAACATTCTTATTCCGATTAATTTTCATTTATTATTCAATAACTTAGGTTTGACACTTATAACTGCCAAGCTCAAACTCCGCCTTATATACAGTTAATACAGGGCAGGACTCCGATCATGAAAGGCGACATTACAGTCATCCAGCATCTCAACAAGATCCTCGCCAATGAGCTGGTCGCGATCAATCAGTACTTTCTGCATGCGCGCATGTACGAAGATTGGGGTCTGAACAAGCTCGGCAAGCACGAATACAAAGAATCCATCGACGAGATGAAACACGCGGACAAGCTGATCAAGCGCATCCTGTTCCTTGAAGGCCTGCCGAACGTGCAGGACCTGGGCAAGCTGCACATCGGCGAGCACACCCGCGAAATGCTCGAGTGCGACCTGCGCATCGAAAAGACCGGCCATGCCGATCTGAAAGCCGCCATCGCTCATTGCGAGACCGTTGCCGACTTTGGCAGCCGTGAACTGCTCGAAGACATTCTCGAATCGGAAGAAGAACACATCGACTGGCTGGAAACCCAGCTCGGCCTGATCGACAAGATCGGCCTGGAAAACTATCTGCAATCGCAGATGGGCGAAGAGTAGGAGCTGTCGAGTGAAACGAGGCTGCGATCTTTATCGATTTCAGCCTTAATACTCAGTCAACTCGTATAACCAACAAAAAGCCCCGCCCTCTTTCGAGGTGCGGGGCTTTTTGTTGGCCGAAGATCAAAAGATCGCAGCCTCGTTTCACTCGACAGCTCCTACAGAAGAAGCAGAAGTCGCATGAAACCGATGTGGGAGCGGGCTTGCTCGCGAAGACGTCGTGTCAGTCACCATCACAGCAAACTGAGAGATTGCTCTCGCGAGCAAGCTCGCTCCCACATAAAGCCTGATCAGGCTTCGGACTTGTTCGCCGCTGCCGCTTCGACAGCCGCCTTGATGGTGCTTTGCAGCGAACCGTCTGCAGCCATCTCGGTCATGATGTCGCTGCCGCCGACCAGTTCACCGCCGACCCACAGTTGCGGGAAAGTCGGCCAGTTGGCGTACTTCGGCAGGTTGGCGCGAATTTCCGGGTTCTGCAGGATGTCCACGTACGCGAACTTTTCACCACAGGCCATCACAGCCTGCGCAGCTTTTGCGGAGAAGCCGCACTGCGGGGCATTCGGCGAGCCTTTCATGTAAAGCAGAATGGTGTTGTTGGCAATCTGCTCTTTAATCGTTTCGATGATATCCATGGAGCACCTCGGCTGAACTTTCCGACTCAGAGGTCGGCACGGTGGCGCATTGTAACGGAATCCCGAGCGCCATGCTCGGTCTCCCCGACAGACCCGCTCAAGCCGCCGCCACCGTCACCGGCACGCCATTCAACGCCGCGTTGCCCGACAGTTCGTCGAGCTGGCACTCGTCGGTCAGGTCGTTGGCGCTCGACCCCGGCTGGCCGCTGGCAATCGCCATCTGCACGCCCGGGCGCGCGTGGCCCCACCCGTGGGGCAGGCTGACCACGCCTTTCATCATGTCGAGGCTGGCGAGCACTTCCACTTCAATCTGCCCGACCCGCGAGCTCACGCGAACCCGTTGCCCGTCGGCCAGACCACGGCTGGCCAGGTCATCCGGGTGCATCAGCAACTGATGCCGCGGCTTGCCCTTCACCAGTCGATGAAAATTGTGCATCCACGAATTGTTGCTGCGTACATGGCGACGGCCGATCATCAACAATTCATCAGCAGCCGGCGCCTGCAATGCGGCGAAGCGCGCGAGGTCGGCGAGAATTTCCGGCGGTGCGGCCTGGATACGCTGATTCGGCGTTTTCAGACGTGACGGCAGGTTCGGTTTCAACGCACCCAGATCGATGCCGTGGGGATGATCGTACAGGGTCGCCAGCGACAGCTTGTGCTCGGACGCATCGCCGTAGCGGCCCATGCGCAGGCCCATGTCGATCATCTTCGCCGGCGGCATCGTCGGTTTCAGTTCCTTGGCGGTTTTCTCGGCGAACGCCTTGGCCAGCCCGACGAAGATTTCCCAGTCATGCAAAGCCCCCTCGGGCTTGTCGAGGATGGCGCGATTGAAGCGGGTCACGTTACGCACGGCGAACAGGTTGAACGTGGTGTCGTAGTGATCGTTTTCCAGCGCCGAGGTCGACGGCAGGATCAGATCGGCATAACGCGTGGTTTCGTTGATGTACAGGTCGATGCTGAGCATGAAGTCGAGGCCGTCCAGCGCCTGCTCCAGTTGCCGGCCGTTGGGTGTCGACAACACCGGGTTGCCGGCCACGGTGATCAGCGCGCGGATCTGCCCCTCGCCTTCCGTGAGCATTTCTTCGGCCAGCGCCGAAACCGGCAACTCGCCGCCGTATTCAGGACGCCCGGAAACCCGGCTCTGCCATTTGTTGAAATGCCCGCCCGAGGTCGACGCCACCAGATCCACAGCGGGTTCGGTGCACAAAGCACCGCCGACGCGGTCGAGGTTGCCGGTGACCAAATTGATCAACTGCACCACCCAGTGACAGAGGGTGCCGAAGGCCTGCGTCGAAACGCCCATGCGCCCGTAGCAGACCGCACTCGGCGCAGCAGCGAAGTCGCGCGCCAGTTGGCGGATCTGCTCGGCCGGCACCGCGCACAACGGGCTCATGGCTTCGGCACTGAACGATGCCACGGCGTTGCGCACCTCATCCAGGCCATCGACCGGCAAATGACTGTCGCGGGTCAGGCCTTCGCTGAACAGCGTATTGAGCATGCCGAACAACAGCGCCGCATCGCCACCGGGGCGAACGAACACATGCTGATCGGCCATCGCTGCGGTTTCGCTGCGGCGCGGATCGACCACCACCACTTTGCCGCCGCGCGCCTGAATCGCCTTCAGACGCTTCTCGACATCCGGCACGGTCATGATGCTGCCGTTCGACGCCAACGGATTGCCACCGAGGATCAGCATGAAATCGGTGTGATCAATGTCCGGAATCGGCAGCAGCAAACCGTGGCCATACATCAGATAGCTGCTGAGGTGGTGCGGCAGTTGATCGACAGACGTTGCCGAGTAGCGATTGCGGGTTTTCAGCAACCCCAGGAAGTAATTGCTGTGGGTCATCAGGCCGTAGTTGTGCACGCTCGGATTGCCCTGATACACCGCAACGGCGTTCTGCCCGTGACGTTCCTGAATCGTCGCCAGTTTCTCGGCCACCAGCGCGAACGCCTCGTCCCATTCGATCGGCAGCCATTCGCTACCGACGCGGCGCATTGGCTGGCGCAGGCGGTCGGGATCGTTCTGAATATCTTGCAGGGCCACGGCTTTTGGGCAGATATGACCACGACTGAAAGTGTCGAGGGCATCACCCTTGATCGAAGTGATCGCAACGTTGCCATCGGTTTCCGTGGTTTCGATGGTCAGGCCGCAAATGGCTTCGCACAGGTGGCATGCACGGTGGTGAAGAGTCTTGGTCATGGCCAGTCTCTGTCTTGTTCGGGAGCAGGCGATCACGCCCTCGGGAACAAAACTATGGCCCGTGCGCAGAGGCGGCGCCAGCGACGTTCGTCTTGTGAATCGACGGTTATCAGGACAGCCGATAAATCGCCGCGATCAATTCGGCGGCAACTGCGGCGGCGCAGCCAGCTGGATTTCCTGGATGGTTTCGATCTGCTCATGGGCGACGTGCACGCCGGTGAGTTCGCCGATCAGACGCCAATGCTCATCAAGCCCGGCGCTGATAGTGGCCATGCGATCGATCATGTGTCGACCGGCGGATTTGACCACTTCGTCGTCACTGCGCAGCAACTCGAAAGACATCGACGTAACTGACGCGGTGAGATGGGTCAGGGAGCGAGCCGTGTGGCCCAGCAGTTCCATTAACAGTTGTTCTTTCGATTCCATGCGGAGGCTTCCTGCGTCGCTCGAAACTTATTTATAACCCAGCACTTTGCTTTAGCAAATGTTTCAGTCTGATCATCCGACCAAGCGAAACCTTGGCGCAGCGGTCGTAACCCGAGCAAGCCGAACTGATGCCGTCGCGGCGCATTGCCAAGCGCGGCGGGGCCAGTGTACAAAGAGGCTCGCTGCTGCAATCAACTCGGCTTCAACAGGCGCGATCGAATTATTCGGTCCGCTGTCCGATCCCGCAGAAACCGTAGCCTATTGGCGTAACGCGACATTTAGTGTCAATATCGCGCCTCCCCCTATTTCGTCGCCCCGTGCGGCTTACGCCGCAGGTCTCGCCCGTTGTTCCGTTAAACAAGGCTTTGAGCATCTGCGGTCTGTAGCAAAAAGGTAGTCAATGATGAGCGCAAGGCACTTTCTCTCCCTGATGGATTGCACGCCCGAAGAGCTGGTCAGCGTGATCCGTCGAGGCGTTGAGCTCAAGGACCTGCGTAACCGCGGCGTACTGTTCGAGCCATTGAAAAACCGCGTGCTGGGGATGATCTTCGAGAAATCCTCGACCCGTACCCGGATCTCTTTCGAGGCCGGCATGATCCAGCTCGGCGGCCAGGCGATCTTCCTGTCCCCGCGCGACACGCAACTGGGCCGTGGCGAGCCGATCAGCGACTGCGCCATCGTCATGTCGAGCATGCTCGATGCGGTGATGATCCGCACCTTCGCCCACAGCACCCTCACCGAATTCGCCGCCAACTCACGCGTGCCGGTGATCAACGGCCTGTCCGATGATCTGCACCCGTGCCAGTTGCTCGCCGACATGCAGACCTTTCTTGAACACCGTGGCTCGATCCAGGGCAAGACCGTGGCCTGGATCGGCGACGGCAACAACATGTGCAACAGCTATATAGAAGCGGCGATTCAGTTCGACTTCCAGCTGCGCGTGGCCTGCCCGGAAGGTTACGAGCCGAATCCCGAGTTTGTCGCCAGAGCTGGCGATCGCGTGACCATCGTCCGCGATCCGCAGGATGCCGTGCGTGGCGCGCATCTGGTCAGCACCGACGTCTGGACTTCGATGGGCCAGGAAGAGGAAACTGCCAAACGCCTCAAGCTGTTCGCGCCGTTTCAGGTCAATCGTGCCCTACTCGACCTCGCTGCCGAGGACGTGCTGTTCATGCATTGCCTGCCGGCGCACCGTGGCGAAGAAATCAGTCTCGACCTGCTCGATGACCCGCGCTCCGTCGCCTGGGATCAGGCAGAAAACCGTCTCCACGCACAGAAGGCCCTGCTCGAGTTCCTCGTCGAACCGGCATATCACCACGCATGAGCCATGAATTACTGCTGAACCTGCGCAACCTCGCTTGCGGCTATCAAGATCAACGCGTGGTGCAGAACCTCAATCTGCACCTCAATGCCGGCGACATCGGCTGCCTGCTCGGCTCGTCGGGCTGCGGCAAGACCACCACCCTGCGCGCCATCGCCGGTTTCGAACCGGTGCACGAAGGCGAAATCACCCTCGGTGGCGAAACCCTCTCCAGCGCCGGTTTCACCCTGGCGCCGGAGAAACGCCGGATCGGCATGGTGTTCCAGGACTACGCGCTGTTCCCGCACCTGAGCGTGGCCGACAACATCGCCTTCGGCATCCGCAAGCACCCGAACAAGGCGCGCGTGGTCGAGGAACTGCTGGAACTGGTCAACCTGAAAAACCTCGGCAAGCGCTTCCCCCACGAGTTGTCCGGTGGTCAGCAACAGCGCGTCGCCCTCGCTCGTGCCCTGGCGCCGGAGCCGCAACTGCTGTTGCTCGACGAACCGTTTTCCAACCTCGATGGCGAGTTGCGCCGCAAGCTCAGCCATGAGGTGCGCGACATCCTCAAGGCCCGTGGCACCAGTGCAATTCTGGTCACCCACGATCAGGAAGAAGCTTTCGCCGTCAGCGATCACGTTGGCGTGTTCAAGGAAGGTCGGCTGGAACAGTGGGACACGCCCTACAACCTCTACCACGAACCGGCAACGCCTTATGTCGCCAGTTTCATCGGTCAGGGTTACTTCATTCGCGGCCAGCTCGTCAGTCCGGAGTCGGTGCAGACTGAGTTGGGTGAACTGCGCGGTAATCGCGCCTACACCTGGCCGATTGGCGGTGCGGTGGATGTGCTGCTGCGTCCAGATGACATTGTTTACGCGCCGGACAGCGCATTGCAGGCGCAGATTGTCGGCAAGACATTCCTCGGCGCGGCGACCTTGTATCGCCTGCAACTGCCGACTGGCGCGCAGCTGGAATCAATCTTCCCCAGCCATGCCGATCATCTGGTCGGCGCGCAGGTCGGGATTCGCGTAGCGGCGGATCACCTGGTGTTGTTCCAGGCTTCGGGGAGCACTGCGGCACAGATTCCGGCGGTGGAAAACGGCGTCCGTCGATTCAGCACCAGCCTCTGATCCGCACTGGATAAAAATTGTGGGAGCGAGCCTGCTCGCGAATGCGGTGTTTCAGTCGCCGAAGATGTTGACTGAAAGAGCGCTTTCGCGAGCAGGCTCGCTCCCACAGTTGGTATTGCCTCAGCCTAAAAACAGGGTGCCGCTGGCCACCAGCGTCGCATTGCCGCCAATCTTCACTCGCTCCCCTTCCAACCGACAGAACAACTCCCCGCCCCGCGCCGAGCGCTGGCACGCGGTCAGGTTCGATTTGCCCAGACGCTTGGCCCAGTACGGAATCAGGCTGCAATGGGTCGAACCGGTCACTGGGTCTTCGTCGATGCCGATCGCCGGGGCGAAATAGCGCGAGACGAAGTCATGCTGATTGCCACGCGCAGTGACAATCGCGCCCAGCCACGGCAGTTTCGCCAGCGCCGCCATGTCGGGTTTGCAGTCGAGTACGGCCTGTTCCGAATCCAGCACCACGAACAGCTCGTTGGAGCCGAGTACATCAACCGCCTCGACACCGAGCGCCCGCTCGACATCCAGCGTCACGCCGATTTCCGACGGCACGATGGTCGGGAAATCCAGCCACAAGCGGTCGCCTTCACGGCTGACACTCAGCGGCCCGGACTTGCAGGTGAAGTCGATGCGCTCGGCACTTTCCTTATGGATTTCGAACAGTACAAACGCGCTGGCCAACGTCGCATGCCCGCACAGCGGCACTTCAGTGGTCGGGGTGAACCAGCGGATATGCCAGGCCTGGCCTTCGCGCACCAGAAACGCGGTTTCCGCCAGGTTGTGCTCGGCGGCGATTTTCTGCATCAACTCATCGGCCAGCCAGCTGTCGAGCCGATAGACCATCGCCGGATTGCCACTGAACGGCCGATCACTGAACGCGTCGACCTGATGAAACGCAAGCTGCATGATTTTCTCCCTGAATTGGTCAACCGAGCATGCATTGGCGGGCCGGATCAGTGCCAGTGACAGAATCTGATTTTTTTCTTCATACAGCCGATTTTGAAACTACGCGCGGCCGATATCGGCAAACTTCGCTTGAGTGTGCTCTGCCAGCACCGCCGGTGCCAATTCCACTTCCAGTCCTCGCCGTCCGGCACTTACATAAATAGTGGCGAACCCCTGAGCGGAATTGTCGATGAAGGTGCGCAGGCGTTTCTTCTGCCCGAGCGGGCTGATGCCGCCCAACAAGTAACCGGTTGAACGTTGCGCGGCAGCCGGGTCGGCCATTTCGGCTTTCTTCACTCCGGCGGCATGGGCCAGCCCTTTGAGGTCGAGCGTTCCGACGACCGGCACCACGGCCACCAGCAGTTCGCCTTTTTCACTGGCGGCCAGCAAGGTTTTGAACACCTGCGCCGGTTCAAGCCCAAGCTTCTCCGCTGCCTCCAGCCCGTAGGACGCGGCCTTCGGATCATGTTCGTAACTGTGCACGCGATGTTCGGCACGAACTTTTTCAACAAGTCCAACGCTGGGGTCATGGCAGCTCCGGGTTCGGCAATCTTTGAAAAAGCTGCAGCCGATTCTAGGTCATCGTTGGGCAAAAGGCTCTATTCCAAGCCGCAAATCCCGTGGCTTTGCGCTGTATTCAAGCTGATCGCCGCGCTGATCATTCACACGGCGAATAGTTTTATTGTGACCGACGGTTCACTTTCGACCTTTGACAGGTTTGTTTCTTGTCTATATTTTTTCGAATCTGAATAATGTAAGAATCATGCTCCGCGCAGTACCCAGCAGTAACCCGGGAACCGAATGGGGATTCCGACCCGGTGAAGATCGCGTCCTGCTCCGTTGGCAAGGCGCTACACAAGAAAAAGAACCGAGGTTTTCAATGACAGCTGCTTTACCGCAACCATCGCTTTCCGGCCAATGCATGGCCGAATTCCTGGGCACTGCCCTTTTGATCTTCTTCGGCACCGGTTGTGTCGCCGCGCTCAAAGTCGCGGGCGCCAGCTTCGGCCTGTGGGAAATCAGCATCATCTGGGGCGTCGGCGTGAGCATGGCGATCTACCTCACCGCCGGGGTTTCCGGCGCGCACCTGAACCCGGCCGTGAGCATCGCTCTGGCAATCTTCGCTGACTTCGAAAAGCGCAAATTGCCGTTCTACATCCTTTCGCAGATCGCCGGCGCCTTCTGCGGCGCGTTGCTGGTTTACACGCTCTACAGCAATCTGTTCTTCGATTACGAACAAACCCACCAGATGGTTCGCGGCTCGGCTGCCAGCCTCGAACTGGCGTCGGTGTTCTCGACCTACCCGAACCCGGTGCTGTCGACGGCCCAGGCATTTCTGGTCGAGATGATCATCACCGCGATCCTGATGGGCGTGATCATGGCCCTGACCGATGACAACAACGGCCTGCCACGCGGCCCGATGGCGCCGCTGCTGATCGGTCTGCTGATTGCCGTGATCGGCAGTGCGATGGGTCCGCTGACCGGTTCTCGCGATGAACCCGGCGCGTGACTTCGGTCCGAAACTGATGACTTTCTTTACCGGTTGGGGTGAAATTTCCTTCACTGGCGGTCGAGATATTCCGTATTTCCTGATTCCGATTTTTGCACCGATTGTCGGTGCCTGCCTCGGCGCTGCCGGGTATCGCGGGCTCATCGCTCGTCACCTGACCGGCGCCACACCTGCTACAAAGGATGCAGAACCGGCCATTGACGGCAAACCAAGAACTTCTTGAAACAGTCGGCGCCGGCTACTGCCCATCCGAGCCGGCGCCACGGCCCACTCTCGTTTTTTTCGTCCAAGGCAATCGACATGACCGACATTCAGAACAAGAACTACATCATTGCCCTTGATCAGGGTACGACCAGCTCCCGCGCGATCATTTTCGACCGCGATGCGAACGTGGTCTGCACCGCGCAGCGCGAATTCGTTCAGCATTACCCGCAGGCCGGTTGGGTCGAGCACGACCCGATGGAAATCTTCGCTACCCAGAGCGCGGTGATGGTTGAAGCGCTGGCCCAGGCCGGCCTGCATCATGACCAAGTGGCCGCGATCGGTATCACCAACCAGCGTGAAACCACCGTGGTCTGGGACAAGACCACCGGCCGCCCGGTGTACAACGCGATCGTCTGGCAGTGCCGCCGCAGCACCGAAATCTGCCAGCAGCTCAAGCGTGATGGTCACGAAGACTACATCCGCGACACCACCGGCCTGGTCACCGACCCGTACTTTTCCGGAACCAAACTGAAGTGGATTCTCGACAACGTGGAAGGCAGCCGCGAGCGCGCGCGCAACGGCGAACTGCTGTTCGGCACCGTCGATAGCTGGCTGATCTGGAAATTCACTGGCGGCAAGGTGCACGTCACCGACTACACCAATGCCTCGCGCACCATGCTCTTCAACATCCATTCGCTGGAGTGGGATTCGAAGATGCTGGAAATCCTCGACATCCCGCGCGAGATGCTCCCGGAAGTCAAAGCCTCCTCGGAAATCTACGGTCGCACCAAGAGCGGCATCGCCATCGGCGGTATCGCCGGCGACCAGCAAGCGGCGCTGTTCGGCCAGATGTGCGTCGAGCCGGGTCAGGCAAAAAACACCTACGGCACTGGCTGCTTCCTGCTGATGAACACCGGCGACAAAGCGGTGAAATCCCAGCACGGCATGCTCACCACGATCGCCTGCGGCCCACGCGGCGAAGTTGCCTATGCACTCGAGGGTGCGGTATTCAACGGCGGCTCTACCGTGCAATGGCTGCGTGATGAACTGAAAATCGTCAACGACGCCCATGACACGGAATACTTCGCCAACAAGGTCAAGGACAGCAACGGCGTGTACCTGGTGCCGGCGTTCACCGGCCTCGGCGCACCGTACTGGGACCCGTATGCCCGTGGCGCGCTGTTCGGCCTGACGCGCGGCGTGCGCGTCGATCACATCATCCGCGCCGCGCTGGAATCGATCGCCTACCAGACCCGCGACGTGCTTGACGCCATGCAGCAGGACTCCGGCGAACGCCTCAAGGCTCTGCGTGTGGACGGCGGTGCGGTGGCGAACAACTTCCTCATGCAATTCCAGGCCGACATCCTCGGCACCCAGGTCGAACGCCCGCAAATGCGCGAAACCACTGCACTGGGCGCGGCTTATCTGGCCGGTCTGGCCTGCGGTTTCTGGGGTAGCCTGGAAGAACTGCGCGGCAAAGCTGTGATCGAGCGCGAGTTCGAACCGAGCCTTGACGAAACCGAGAAAGAGAAGCTCTACAAAGGCTGGAAAAAAGCCGTCAGCCGCACCCGTGACTGGGCGCGTGAGGACGCTGAATAAGTCAGGCTGAGGACTGACTAGAGCTGGAAACTGGTCGGGAGGGGATTCCTGCGGCATCATGGGCAAATTTTGCACGGCAGCCCAAAGGAAGCCCCATGAATCTGCCTCCCCGTCAGCAGCAAATCCTCGAACTGGTCCGCGAACGCGGCTATGTGAGCATCGAGGAAATGGCCACGCTGTTCGTTGTCACCCCGCAAACCATCCGCCGTGACATCAACCAGCTCGCGGAAGCCAATCTGCTGCGTCGCTACCACGGCGGCGCCGCTTACGATTCCAGTGTCGAAAACACCGCGTATGCGATGCGCGCCGATCAGATGCGCGACGAAAAGCAACGCATCGGCGAAGCCATCGCCGCGCAGATCCCCGATCACGCCTCGCTGTTCATCAATATCGGTACCACCACCGAATCGATCGCTCGCGCCCTGCTCAATCATAGCCACTTGAAAATCATCACCAACAACCTGCACGTCGCCTCGATGCTCAGCGCCAAGGATGATTTCGATGTGCTGCTGACCGGCGGTAACGTGCGCCGTGACGGCGGTGTCGTCGGTCAGGCGAGTGTGGATTTCATCAATCAGTTCAAGGTCGATTTCGCGCTGGTAGGGATCAGCGGGATCGATGAGGACGGCAGCCTGCTCGACTTCGATTATCAGGAAGTTCGCGTTTCCCAAGCGATCATTGCCAACGCGCGGCAGGTGATTCTGGCGGCGGACTCAAGCAAGTTCGGGCGTAACGCGATGATTCGACTGGGGCCGATCAGCCTGATCGATTGCCTGGTCACTGATCAGCAACCGGTGCCGGCGCTGGCGCAGTTGCTGAGCCAGCACAAGATTCGTCTGGAAGTCGTCTGATCCCTCTCCCTCACTGACCGAACCGACGCCTTCGCGAGCAGGCTCGCTCCCACACTTGGAATGCATTGCAAAATGTGGGAGCGAGCCTGCTCGCGAAAACGATCGATCACACCACACATCTTCTGCGCCTTGCGCGCGTTCATGTTCGAAAATTTTCTTTTAACCGCTCTTCGATGAGTTTTTTCAATCGAACGCGACTGGCTGCGCGCGTGTTTATGGGCTACCATTTTCGCAAATGAACATTAATGTTCGATTTACAAGACATAAAACCAAAAGAACCGAGGCCAGCCGATGTCCACCTCTACCTTGCGTACGCCCCCTCTCTCCGAGATCTATGACGTTGCCGTAATTGGTGGCGGGATCAATGGCGTGGGGATCGCAGCGGATGCCGCCGGTCGCGGCCTTTCGGTGTTCCTTTGCGAAAAAGATGACCTGGCCAGCCACACCTCGTCGGCCAGCAGCAAGCTGATCCACGGTGGCCTGCGCTATCTGGAGCATTACGAATTCCGTTTGGTGCGTGAAGCGCTGGCTGAGCGCGAAGTGCTGCTGGCCAAGGCGCCACACATCGTCAAACCGATGCGTTTCGTCCTGCCGCACCGCCCGCACCTGCGTCCAGCGTGGATGATTCGTGCCGGCCTGTTCCTTTATGACAACCTCGGCAAGCGCGAAAAACTGCCGGGTTCGAAAAGCCTGAAGTTCGGCGCCGACAGCGCGCTGAAAAGCGAAATCAAGAAAGGCTTCGAATACTCCGATTGCTGGGTCGATGACGCCCGCCTTGTGGTCCTGAACGCCATGGCCGCCCGTGAAAAAGGCGCGCATGTGCATACCCAGACCCGTTGCGTCAGCGCACGTCGCACCAAAGGCCTGTGGCATCTGCATCTGGAGCGTGCCGACGGCAGCCTGTTTTCGATCACCGCCAAAGCACTGGTCAACGCCGCCGGCCCATGGGTGGCCAAGTTCATCCGTGACGACCTGAAGATGGAATCGCCGTATGGCATTCGCCTGATTCAGGGCAGCCACATCATCGTGCCGAAACTGTACGAAGGCGAGCACGCGCACATTCTGCAAAATGAAGATCAGCGCATCGTTTTCACTATTCCGTACCTGAACCACTTCACGCTGATCGGCACTACCGACCGCGAATACACCGGCGACCCGGCGAAAGTGGCGATCACCGAAGGCGAAACCGATTACGTGCTGAAAGTGGTCAACGCGCATTTCAAGAAGCAGCTGAGCCGTGAAGACATTATTCACAGCTACTCGGGCGTTCGGCCGCTGTGCAACGACGAATCCGACAACCCGTCTGCGGTCACCCGCGATTACACCCTGGCGCTGTCGGGCAGCGCCGAAGAAGCCCCACTGCTGTCAGTGTTCGGCGGCAAGCTGACCACTTACCGCAAGCTGGCCGAGTCGGCGATGGCGCAGTTGATGCCGTTCTTCACCCAGATGCGCCCGAGCTGGACCGCCACCGCTACCCTGCCCGGCGGTGAAGACATGACCACCCCGCAGGCACTCAGCGCACTGATCCGCGACAAGTTCGACTTCGTGCCGACTGAAATCGCCCGGCGCTGGGCCGTCACCTACGGCAGCCGCACCTGGCGCATGCTCGAAGGCGTGGAATCCCTGGCCGACATGGGTGAGCACATCGGCGGCGGGCTCTACACCCGCGAAGTCGACTACCTGTGCAGCGAAGAGTGGGCGACCACGGCGCACGATATTCTGTGGCGTCGCACCAAGCTTGGCCTGTTCACCACGGCGGAGGAGCAGCAGAAGCTCGCGACGTACCTGGGCAAGGTTGAGCTGAATCGGAAGATCGAGGCGGCTTGATCTCAACGTTCAAATGAAAGCCCCTGAATCGAGAGATTCAGGGGCTTTTTGTTGCGTCCAGTGAGGGGCTTTTGATTTCAACGCCCCAAATGTGCAAGCAGGAAATCGATAAACACCCGGGATTTGTGCGGCAGGTGCGGCGTATCAGGAAATACCAGACTGATCGGCTGCAAGGGCAGCGAGTATCCAGGCAATACGCGGACTAGACGCCCACTGACAATATCGGCCTCTATCATCCACGCTGGCAGCACCGACACGCCCATCGACGACAAGGTCATAGCACGAATCGCCGTCGAGGAGTTTGACTGGAAATGACCGGCGCCATTGATTTCGGCCGCCTCCCCCACACCATCGCGTAAAACCCACTGCGTCGGCGTTAGCAAATTGCTGTTGGCGATCCACGGCGCAGCACTGAGATCCAGCGGTGTTTTTACCGGATGGCGGGCCAGAAATCCTTCAGTGGCCACCAGTACGATTTCATAGTCCGCCAGCTTCCGGCTCTTGAAAGCCGAGTCCGCCAGGTTGCCCAGGCGAATCACCAGATCCAACCGTTCGGCGAGCAGATCATTCAGCGAAGAGTTGAAGTCGTAGCACAGGCGGATGTCCGGATAGCGCTCGGCGAACAGCGGAATCAGCGGCAGGATGAATCGCTCGCCGTATTCACTGGTGGAACTGATCCGCAACGTTCCCGATACGCGGTTCGTGCCGTGCATGACCCGGTCAAAAGCTGTGTCGATATCGGCCACGATGGCTTTGAATTCGTTGTAAAAGCTTTGCCCGGCCTCGGTAAGAGCCACAGTACGACTGTTGCGCAACAACAGAGTCGTCGACAGCGCCGCTTCCAAGGCTTTGATGTGCAGACTGACCATGGCCCGGCTGAGGTTCAGATGGTTCGCAGCCTTGGTGAATGAACCCAGTTCGACGATCGCCAGAAACGTCTGCACCCGATTCAAGTGAGTGTGCAGAGCGCCCTGAATCACCGTTCAATCCCTTCAAACATTGTGTTCAGCCCCATTGCATCGACGCGCGGAGTCTATCGTCCCTATGCTCGAGGACAAAGGGGAAACAGCATGAGTTACCGCTACAAAGTCGCGTCGGTGTTTCTGCTCGGCTTCTTCATCGACTGCATCAACATTTTCATGTCGGCCGTGGCTCTGCCCAGTCTGTCGGCAACCTTGCACGTCAGCAGCTCAGCGGTGGCGTGGGTCGGCAATGCTTACATTCTCGGTCTTACGCTGATCGTTCCTGTGAGCACCTGGCTGGCCGCACGCTTCGGCAGCCGGGAAATCCTTACGGCCTCGATGTTGCTGTTCGCAGCAGCGGTATGTCTGTGCGGCCAGGCCGACAGTTTCCATGAACTGGTGATCTGGCGCTTCGTCCAGGGCATCGGTGGCGGCTTGTTGATCCCGGTCGGTCAGGCGCTGACGTTCAATCTTTTTCATGGCGAGCAACGGGCGAAAATATCCACGCTGATAATGGCCGTCGCTCTGATCGCACCAGCGATCTCACCCACCGTCGGCGGGCTCATTGTCGACAGCAGTTCGTGGCGTTGGGTGTTTTACAGCAACATCCCGTTTTCGCTGATCGCCGCCGGGCTGTCCTGGTTATGGATCAGGGAAAGCAAACCCGCCGAGCTTCAGCGTCCGGACATCAAAGGCCTGCTGCTAATCAGCGCAGCACTCGCGAGCCTGTTGATGGGCATGTCGCTGTACGGTGGCGATTATCCTCCGCTGGCAGCGCTGGGTTTTCCCATGGCCGGCCTGATATTCGTCGCCTTTTATCTGCTGCACTACCGCCGTTGCACCAACGCAATCATCGAGTTGAGTTTGCTCAGAAGCAAAAGACTCAGCACCTCGATTTTCATTTATTACGCGATTCCCGGTGTGTTCACCGGGGTCAATCTGATGAGCATTTTCTTTCTGCAGAACACGCTGCACTTCAGCGCCCGGCTGACCGGAATGTTCATGATCCTCTACGCCACCGGGGCATTCATCGCGATGACTATTGGCGGCCGGGTCTACAACCGGGTCGGCGCCAAGCGCCTGTTTACCCTCGGCATGCTGTTGCACAGCGCCGGCATCGCCACGCTGGTGCTGGTCGATGTGCCAGGTGATCTGTGGCTCATCGTCAGCGCCTACAGCCTGATGGGCATCGGCGGCGGTATCGGGGCGAATACCGCGCAAACCACCTCACTGATGGACTTTGCTGGTGGCGATACACACAAGGCCAGTGTCATCTGGAACATCAATCGCCAAGTGTCCTTCAGCCTCGGCGCCGCACTGTTTCTGATGATTTTCAATGTACTGCTCGAGCCATTCGGCCCTCCGCATGCCTATCACGCAACTTTCGCTATTGCAGCGTTGGTCGGCCTGTTGCCGCTGTTGCTGATGAATCAACTGAACCCCGCAAAGGAATGTCCATGACGTACGACCCGATCGACCAAGCCGAACACAGCGTTCACCACGTCCACGAGCTGATCCTTCAGGTATTCACCAATGCCGACGGCAACGGTGCCGCGAGCATCGAGCCGTTAATGCAGGCATTCGCCGACAATTTCAGCATGATCGGCATTTCGGCGATTCCTTTGAATCGCTCCGAGGTCGAGCAACTGTTCAGGGAGGCGGTCGGCGCCGGGGCCGGACTGGAGATTGAAATCAGCGATCTGCATACGGTCTGGCAGCAGAACGAGACACTTGCCTTGAGCTACGTCGAAACCCATCGGTTGAACGGCACGGAACATCAACGCGTGTCGGTGGCGATCCTGCGCATACAGACAGATGGGGTGAAGTGGCTGTATTTGCACGAAACGCCCTTGAGTCGCGAAACCTGAAATAGCCCTCACAACGCGTTCGGTTTTCCGAACGAGACTCTATGGTCGATTCGGTAAACCGGATCAGCCATTCAAAAAAATACCATCACAAAAGTTTAATTGCGTTAAAAAACAATCACTTAACCATCGCCGCCTGCTCTGGCACGACTCATGCTCTACACTCTCTCGACGAATGCCCGCTGAGCCAACACTTCAGGAGCCGTCAGGCATTCGAAGCACAAAAGGGCCGACAAACTGGCTCCATAAAAAAAACAATGTCGAGGAAAATTTGATGCGCATCGTTCCCCATATCCTGGGCGCAGCCATTGCTGCCGCTCTGATCAGCACGCCAGTTTTCGCCGCCGAACTCACCGGCACCCTGAAGAAAATCAACGATTCGGGCACCATCACGCTCGCTCACCGCGACAGCTCAATTCCGTTTTCCTACATTGCAGATGCTTCTGGCAAACCAGTGGGCTATTCCCACGACATTCAGGTGGCGATCGTTGAAGCCCTGAAAAAAGACCTGAACAAGCCAGACCTGCAGGTCAAGTACAACCTGGTGACCTCGCAAACCCGTATTCCGCTGATCCAGAACGGCACCGCGGATATCGAGTGTGGTTCCACCACCAACAACACCGAACGCGCCCAGCAGGTCGATTTCACCGTCAACATCTTCGAAATCGGCACCCGTCTGCTGGTCAAGAAAGACAAGGAAGGCAAGCCGTCCTATAACGACTTCGCCGACCTCAAAGGCAAAAACGTCGTGACCACCGCCGGCACCACGTCCGAGCGCATCATCAAAGCGATGAACGCCGACAAGCAGATGGGCATGAACATCATCTCCGCCAAAGACCACGGCGAATCCTTCAACATGCTCGAAAGCGGCCGCGCCGTGGCCTTCATGATGGACGACGCCCTGCTGGCCGGTGAAGAAGCCAAGGCCAAGAAGCCGACTGACTGGGTCATCACCGGCACGCCGCAGTCCTTCGAAGCCTATGCCTGCATGGTTCGCAAAGGCGACGCGCCGTTCAAGAAGGCGGTCGATGACGCCATTGTCGGCCTGTACAAGTCGGGCGAGATCAACAAGATCTACGCCAAGTGGTTCGAAAGCCCGATCCCGCCAAAAGGCCTGAACCTGAACTTCCCGATGAGCGACAAGGTGAAGGAGCTGATCGCCAATCCAAGCGACAAGCCGGCGCCTGACGTAAAAATCTGATTCCTGACTAACCTTATCGTCTGAGGGAGCGACCTCCCTCAGACGTCTGTTACTGCCTGCTGGCTTTGCTGTGGAACACTCGACCTGGCGGTTTTCGAGCCGATCGCGTGTGTCCGGCGTTCCGCGTCGGACGGGAAAGGAACTTCCCCAAGCGGGTGCTTGTACATCGATCGATTTCGAGGGGAGACCCTAATGAATTACAACTGGGACTGGGGCGTGTTCTTCAAGTCCACTGGCGTTGGCAGCGAGACTTATCTCGACTGGTACATCGCCGGCCTGGGCTGGACCATCGGCATCGCTGTCGTGGCGTGGATCATCGCTTTGCTGCTGGGCTCCATTCTGGGGGTCATGCGCACTGTGCCAAACCGCATCGTAGCCGGCATCGCCACCTGCTACGTGGAACTGTTTCGCAACGTGCCGCTGCTGGTTCAGCTGTTCATCTGGTACTTCCTGGTACCCGACCTGCTGCCGCAGAACCTGCAGGACTGGTACAAGCAAGACCTCAACCCGACCACCTCGGCATACCTGAGCGTCGTCGTGTGCCTGGGTCTGTTCACCGCTGCCCGTGTTTGCGAACAGGTGCGCACCGGTATCCAGGCGCTGCCACGCGGCCAGGAATCCGCTGCCCGCGCGATGGGTTTCAAGCTGCCGCAGATCTACTGGAACGTGCTGCTGCCGCAGGCGTACCGGATCATCATTCCGCCGCTCACCTCGGAATTCCTCAACGTCTTCAAGAACTCCTCCGTGGCGTCCCTGATCGGCTTGATGGAACTGCTGGCACAAACCAAACAGACCGCCGAGTTCTCGGCCAACCTGTTTGAAGCCTTCACCTTGGCCACGCTGATCTACTTCACCCTGAACATGAGCCTGATGTTGCTGATGCGCATGGTCGAGAAGAAAGTCGCGGTGCCCGGCCTGATCTCCGTGGGGGGTAAATAATGGACTTCGATTTCAGCGGCATCATCCCCGCGATCCCGGGCCTGTGGAACGGCATGGTCATGACCTTGCAGTTGATGGTCATGGGCGTGATCGGCGGCATCGTGCTCGGCACGATCCTGGCGCTGATGCGCCTGTCGTCAAGCAAACTGCTGTCGAACATTGCCGGCGCGTACGTCAACTATTTCCGTTCGATCCCGCTGCTGCTGGTGATCACCTGGTTCTACCTCGCGGTGCCGTTCGTGTTGCGCTGGATCACCGGCGAAGACACGCCGATCGGTGCATTCACCTCGTGCGTCGTGGCCTTCATGATGTTCGAAGCGGCGTATTTCTGTGAAATCGTCCGGGCCGGCGTGCAGTCGATTCCCAAAGGCCAGATGGCCGCCGCGCAAGCGATGGGCATGACCTACGGCCAGACCATGCGTCTGATCATCCTGCCCCAGGCGTTCCGCAAGATGACGCCGTTGCTGCTGCAACAGAGCATCATCCTGTTCCAGGACACTTCGCTGGTCTACACCGTGGGCCTGGTCGACTTCCTCAACTCCGCGCGCTCGAACGGCGACATTATCGGCCGTTCCAACGAGTTCCTGATCTTCGCCGGTGTCGTCTACTTCATCATCAGCTTTTCCGCCTCGCTGCTGGTCAAGCGTCTGCAAAAAGGTTCGCCGTATGATCTCTATCAAGAACATCAACAAGTGGTATGGGGACTTCCAGGTGCTGACTGATTGCAGCACCGAGGTCAAGAAAGGCGAAGTGATCGTGGTCTGCGGCCCGTCGGGCTCGGGCAAGTCGACGCTGATCAAGTGCGTCAACGCGCTGGAGCCGTTCCAGAAAGGCGACATCGTCGTCGACGGCACCTCGATTGCCGACCCGAAGACCAACCTGCCGAAACTGCGCTCGCGCGTCGGCATGGTGTTCCAACACTTCGAACTGTTCCCGCACCTGACCATCACCGAAAACCTGACCATCGCGCAGATCAAGGTGTTGGGCCGCAGCAAGGAAGAGGCGACCAAAAAAGGTCTGCAACTGCTGGAGCGCGTCGGCCTCTCGGCACACGCTCACAAGCATCCGGGGCAATTGTCCGGCGGTCAGCAACAGCGTGTGGCGATTGCCCGTGCGCTGGCGATGGACCCGATCGTCATGCTGTTCGACGAACCGACCTCGGCGCTCGACCCGGAAATGGTCAACGAAGTGCTCGACGTGATGGTGCAACTGGCCCACGAAGGCATGACCATGATGTGCGTGACCCACGAAATGGGCTTCGCCCGCAAAGTGGCAGACCGGGTGATCTTCATGGACGCCGGCAAGATCATCGAAGACTGCCCGAAAGAGGAATTCTTCGGCGACATCAGCGCCCGCTCCGAACGCGCGCAGCACTTCCTCGAGAAAATCCTGCAGCACTAAAAAACCGCTCCTCAACTGTGGGAGCGGGCTTGCTCGCGAAGAGGCCGGCACTTTCAACCTCATCATCGACTGATGCACCGCTTTCGCGAGCAAGCCCGCTCCCACACTGGATCAATGCTGATCCTGAGATTTGTGTTGTGGTTGACCCAAGGCATCTGTGATGAAATGCGACCCCACTCTTTATCGCGCTGCAAAGCCATCACTTGCCGTGAAGCCCCGTCTGATCCGTCATCTGTTCCTGCCGCCGCTGATCATCGCCCTGATGGTCGGACTGGGTTTCATCGGCTTCTGGACCAGTGAACACTTCGGCATCCGCAGCCTCGGCGAGAACGGCCAGCGTCAGCTGGAACTGCACGCCCGCGCGGTCGAAAGCGAAATCAGCAAATACACCTACCTGCCCAGCCTGCTGGAACTCGAAACGAGTGTGCCGCAGCTGCTGGCCGACCCGACCCCGGAGCACCGGCAGACGGTCAACGATTACCTTGAAGGCCTGAACCGCCGCAGCCGCAGCCGGGCCATCTACGTGATGGACACCACCGGGCGGGTCATGGCCACCAGCAACTGGCGCGATGTCGACAGTTATCTGGGTGAAGACCTGTCCTTCCGCGCCTATTTCCAGGACGCCGTGCGCGGCCAGCCCGGACGCTTTTACGGCATCGGCAGCACCAATGGCGAACCCGGTTACTACCTGGCCCACGGCCTCGAAGAGCACGGCAAGATCATCGGTGTCGCGGTGGTGAAAGTGCGTCTGGAAGCCATGGAAGAACGTTGGCAGCGGGCGCGTCTGGAAGCGTTCGTCAGCGATGAGAACGGCATCATCATTCTCTCCAGCGATCCGGCCAGGCGGCTGAAATCGGTGATTCCGCTCAGCGACGAGGTCAAGGAAAAACTTGCCCGCAGCCTGCAGTACTACTGGTTCCCGCTCAACGAACTGCAACCGCTGGCCCGTGAGACCCTGGCCGAGGGCGTGGAGAAACTGACCTTCCCGGCCAACAGCGAATTGCAGCCCGACGAAGACGACATCAGTTATCTGGCGCAAACCCGGCTCCTGAGCGACACGCCGTGGAATTTCACCCTGCTCACACCATTGCAGGACCTGCGCCGCGAAGCGATCAACCAAGGCATTCTGGTCGCCGTGGCGTTTGCCCTGTTCGCCTTCCTGCTGATCGCCTGGAACGAGCGGCGCAAAGTCCTCGCGACCCGCCTTGCCGCCCGCGAAGCGTTGCAGGAAGCCAACAGCCAACTGGAGCGTCGGATTACCGAACGCACCGCCGATTTGCGCGCCAGCAACGAACGGCTGAAGAGCCAGATCCGCGAGCGCCGCCAGGCCGAAGAGACGTTGCGCCGTGCTCAGGATGAGCTGGTACAGGCCGGCAAACTCGCCGCCATCGGCCAGATGTCGACCAGCATCGCCCACGAATTGAACCAGCCGCTGGCGGCCATGCGCACGCTGTCGGGCAACACCGTGCGTTTTCTCGAGCGCGGCCAGCTCGACGTCGCCAGCACCAATCTCAAAACCATCAATGATCTGATCGACCGCATGGGCCGGATCACCGCCAGCCTGCGTTCGTTTGCCCGACGTGGCGATAACAAGGGCCAGGCCAGTCTCGGCAAAGCCGTCGACGCCGCCTTGCAAGTGCTCGGCGCGCGCGTGGAAAACGCCGCGCTGCAGATTCACCGGCAGTTTGCCGATGTGCAGTTGCTGATCGATCAGACCCGTCTCGAACAGATCCTCGTCAACCTGATCGGCAACGCCCTCGACGCCATGCAGGCGCAACCGCAGCCGCAGCTGTGGCTGGAGGGTGAAGAATTCAACGGCAAGTATCGCTTGCGGGTGCGCGACAATGGCCACGGCATTGACGCCGAAGCGCGCAAGCATCTGTTCGAACCGTTCTTCACCACCAAACCCGGCGAGCAAGGCCTGGGTCTGGGCCTGACCCTGTCCGCCAGCCTCGCCGCCGCCACTGGCGGGCATCTGGGTGTCGAACACCCGGCCGGCGGTGGCACCACTTTTGTCCTCAGTTTACCGTTGGTAAGCCCTCTTTCTGCCGAGCCAATATGAACCCTGAACTCAGTGTGCTGATTGTCGAAGACGACCCCCATGTGCTGCTCGGCTGCCAACAGGCGCTGACTCTCGAAGACATCCCCTGCATCGGTGTCGGCAGTGCCGAAGAAGCGCTGGCGCAGGTTGGCGACAACTTTGCCGGCATCGTCATCAGCGACATCCGCCTGCCGGGCATCGATGGCCTGGAATTGCTCACCCGCCTCAAGCAGCGCGATCGCAGCCTGCCGGTGGTGCTGATCACCGGCCACGGCGATATCTCCATGGCCGTCGGCGCGATGCAGAAAGGCGCCTACGATTTCATGGAAAAACCGTTCTCGCCGGAGCGTCTGGTGGACGTCGCGCGGCGTGCGCTGGAGCAACGCAGCCTCGCCCGCGAAGTGTCATCGTTGCGTCGGCAACTGGCTGAACGCGATTCCCTTGAAGGGCGGATCATCGGTCGCTCGCCGGCGATGCAGAACCTGCGCGAACTGATTGCCAACGTCGCCGACACGTCGGCCAACGTCTTGATCGAAGGCGAGACCGGCACCGGCAAGGAACTGGTCGCCCGTTGCCTGCACGATTTCAGTCGGCGCCACAGCAAACAGTTCGTCGCGCTGAACTGCGGCGGCCTGCCGGAAAATCTGTTTGAAAGTGAAATCTTCGGCCACGAAGCCAACGCCTTCACCGGCGCCGGCAAACGGCGGATCGGCAAGATCGAACACGCCGACGGCGGCACGCTGTTCCTCGACGAAGTGGAAAGCATGCCGCTGCCGTTGCAGATCAAATTGCTGCGCGTGTTGCAGGAACGCACCCTCGAACGACTCGGCTCGAACCAGAGCGTGGCAGTGGATTGCCGGGTGATCGCGGCGACCAAATCCGACCTTGACGAAGCGAGCAAGGCCGGCGAGTTTCGCAGCGACTTGTACTACCGCCTCAACGTCGTGACCCTGGAATTGCCACCGCTGCGCGAACGCCGCGAAGACATCCTGCAACTGTTCGAACACTTCACCCAGCAGTCGGCGCTGCGCTTTGATCGCGCACTGCCGGAGCTGGATAACCAGACCCTGTCGAACCTGATGAGCCACGACTGGCCGGGCAACGTGCGCGAACTGCGCAATGTCGCCGAACGCTTCGCCCTCGGCCTGCCGGCCTTCAAAAAGTCGGGGGCCAGCGCCGGCCAAGGTCTGGCGTTTGCCGAAGCGGTGGAAGCGTTCGAGCGCAATTTGCTGGTCGACGCCTTGCAACGCAGCGGCGGCAACCTGACCCAGGCCAGCCAGGAACTGGGCATGGCCAAGACCACGCTGTTCGACAAAGTCAAAAAGTACGGGCTGAGCCACTGATGGATCTGATTCTCAAAGCCGCGATAGGCGCCGCAGTGGTGCTGATCCTCGCGGCATTGTCGAAGACCAGAAACTATTACATCGCCGGCTTGGTGCCGCTGTTTCCGACCTTTGCCCTGATTGCGCACTACATCGTTGGCAAGGGCCGTTCGGTCGACGACCTGAAGACCACAATCGTGTTCGGCATGTGGTCGATCATTCCCTACTTCGTGTATCTGGCGACGTTGTACGTGATGGTCGACCGCATGCGCCTGGAAGCGTCACTGGCGGTGGCGGCGGTGGCCTGGTTGATAGCGGCGACGGTGCTGGTCAGCGTGTGGGTCCGGCTGCATGCCTGAACCCACGCGCATCAACCTCTAGCGGCCGTAGACCTTGGCCAGTTGCGCGGACGACAAGGCATCCTCGAACGGCACCGGCACTGACTTCACCGCACCGTAGAGATTGCGGTAGCGCCAGTAGCTGCCGTTCTGCGCCAGTTGATAACCGCGTTCGACCACGCGCTGGCCGTCGAGCACGTAACGCAGGGTTTCCTGCGCGGCGGGCGGTGGCGTCGGTTGCATCAGGTCGGCGCTCAACACGCGGATGGATTCGTCAATGCATTCATCCAGCACAGCGGTGACCTGGGCCAGGTCGAGGCCGCCGTCATCAATGCATTGCTTGCCGCAGCGACGAATCGGCTGACTGGCCACTTCGATGCGCATGCGGTAAAGCGGCGAGCCGGCGATATCCTGTAATTGCACCTGATTGACCAGCACGAAACTGCCGCGATCAGGCGTCAGCATCAGCTTCGGTTCGATCAGCAACCGTGCCGTGACCGCACCTGTCCCCTGCTTGAATCCGGACACCTGCGACGCCGCCTGAAAGCGCTGTTGCAAGCGCTCCTGCAAGGGCACGCCGGCAAGCAGGTCGGCCAGCGGCCGCGATTCGTTCAGCGCCGCTTTTTCGGCATCGCGCTGCAACGTACCGGAGCCCATCTGCGTATTGATCAGGCTGGCCACCAGCACGCCCGCCAGCCCGGCGCCTGCGCCGGAGCTCGACACCAGCGTGTAACTTGAATTGGCCGCGTTCACTGCCGCCTTGCTGTCGATCACCGTGCTGGCGCCAACAAACTCCGCCGGCAGTTGCACGTCCACCTTCAGCCCGTGCGCCTGCACATAGCTCATGGCGGCCTGATCTTTGAAACCGGCCTCGGGTGCCGGTTTCTGCGCACAGCCAGGCAACGCCAGCAGCGAGATCGCCGCGATGGTCAGCGCCAGACGTTTCATTGCGCGAACGGGGCGATCATTTGCTGACGGCTGTTATCCATCGCTTGATAGAACGCGTTGGACAGGTTGGTGTAGGACGGCTCGTCCCATTCACCCTGCGCGGCCTGAACTGCAGCGAATGGCTGGTACCACAGGAGTTTGTTGTCCGACAGATCGATCACCATGCCCTGGCCGCCAACCTGGGCCATCGGCACGCTGGTGGGCACGATGCTGTAGTAGCTGCGCGTGGCACCGGTGGCATAAATCGACACCAGCAACAGGCGATCGATGCCGTGGGCGACCTTCATCGGCGTCATGTCCTTGGTCATGTAGCCCTCGCGGAAATCGACTTCCTTGAAGGTCTTCAGATCGACCTTCTCATCGATGCGCTTGGCCTTGTAGCCCTTGGCCTGCAACTTGGCGACGATGGCGTCGGGCAAGGTTTCCAGGTCACGTACCTGCCAGGTCTCGACGTTGGCGCTGAGCTTGCTGTTGACGCCGGCATTGATGGCGTAATCGAGGATGCCCTGATTGCCGGTCAGTGCCAGCACAGGCGACGGTACGACGGTAATGGCTACACCGATGGTCGGCTCTTTGGCGTCCCAGAATTGTTTGTCCAGCGGCACCGGCGGTTGCACATGGGCACAGCCGGTGAGGGTCAGTACGGCGAGCAGGGCCAGTGCGGCCCATTGACGTGTAGCGCGAAAAATCATGGATCAAGTCCCTATGTCTGAAAACGTTCCTGCGCCTTATCGGCAACAACGCGGCAAACAATAGTGGCACATTGATATTTTTTGGCGACAGGATGCTGGCGCTCTTACAGCAAATTGTTCCGCACGGCTGGATCAACCTGCGCCCAATGCGAAGTGTCCTCGCGATGCGCCTGCAAATACGGGAGCACCGCCGCCAGCAACGGCTCCTTGAACGCCTCCTGAAAGCGATGCGCCAGTCCCGGAATCAGTTTCAACTGACTGCCCTGAATGTGCGCCGCCAGATGTACGCCGTGCATCACCGGCAACAGCGGATCGGCCGTGCCATGCACCACCAGGGTCGGCACGCGCAGCTGATTGAGCAACGCCACCCGACTTGGCTCGGCGAGGATCGCCATGATCTGGCGCTTGACGCCTTCGGGGTTGAACGCGCGATCGTAGGACGCCGCCGCCTGTTGCAGCAAGACCTGACGATCATCGGTCACCGCCGGGCTGCCCAGTGCCGCGAGCAGATCGGCCTGTTGCTCCAGCGCCACTTCGCGGTTCGGCGCGCCACGGCGCGAGAGCAACTGCACCAGCGCCGCACTCGGTGCCGGCAGGCCTTCAGCACCGGAAGTGGTCATGATCAACGTCAGGCTTTCCACCCGCTGCGGCGCCATCGCCGCCATGTGCTGGGCGATCATTCCGCCCATGCTCGCGCCGAGCACGTGGAATTGCTCAACCTTCAGCGCCGTCATCAAACCCAGCGCATCGTCGGCCATGTCAGTCAGGCTGTACGGTGCCGAAACTGGCAGACCGAGCTTGTAGCGCAGCACTTCGAAGGTCAGATTGGCCTCGATCGGTGCCTGCCGCCAGGTGGACAGGCCGACATCGCGGTTGTCATAGCGGATCACCCGGAAACCCTGCTGGCACAGCGCGACCACCACTTCGTCCGGCCAGTGAATCAACTGCCCACCCAGGCCCATGACCAGCAACAGCGCCGGGTCCGACGCGCGGCCGATACTCTGATAGGCAAGACTGACCTGCGCCAGCTCGGCGTGCTCGGTCGGCACGTTGACGTCACAGCGCCCGACTGCCCACGAGCCGGCCCCGAACAAAAGCGCGGCCAACGCGGCCGCGACTGAAAACAATCTCTTGAACATGAAAAACACCAAAACGCAGCACCCCAGTAGAGCGCGAGTCTGATGAAGTTCGTGCGAGCGCGCTGCCACACTTCGATGACAGTTTAATGAAGAGTGCCGAGCGGTCGGCTGTGGACTGTCCTGCCCGACCTGGACCGACAGATCGACAAAGCGCACCACATGAGACAAACTCAACTTCCACGCATTCGTCACAAGTTTTTTTCATGGAGCCCGCCGGTGCTTGAAATCCGACATCTGAAAACCCTGCATGCCCTGCGCGAGGCCGACAGCCTGGTGGACGCCGCCGACCGTTTGCATCTGACGCAGTCAGCACTGTCGCACCAATTCAAAGAGCTGGAAGAGCGCATGGGCATGCAGTTGTTCGTGCGCAAGACCAAACCGGTGCGCTTCACCAGCGCCGGTCTGCGTCTGCTGCAACTGGCCGACGCCACCCTGCCGCTGTTGCGCGCCGCTGAACGGGACATCGGTCGTCTGGCCGGTGGCACCGCCGGGCGTCTGCACATGGCGATCGAATGCCACAGCTGCTTCCAGTGGTTGATGCCGACCATTGACCAGTTCCGCGATGCCTGGCCGGAAGTCGAGCTGGACCTGGCTTCGGGTTTCGCTTTCGCCCCGCTGCCAGCACTGGCCCGTGGCGATCTGGATCTGGTGGTGACTTCCGATCCGCTGGACATCGCCGGCATCACTTACGTGCCGCTGTTCACTTACGAAGCCATGCTCGCGGTGGCCAACCAGCATGCACTGGCGAGCAAGCCGTATATCGTTCCTGAAGACTTGTTGACGGAAACGCTGATCACCTACCCGGTCGAGCGCGATCGCCTGGACATTTTTACCCGCTTTCTCGAGCCCGCGGACATTGAACCGGCGCAGGTGCGCACTTCCGAGCTGACGGTGATGATGATGCAGTTGGTCGCCAGCGGCCGTGGCGTCTGCGGCATGCCGCACTGGGCGCTGCATGAATACAGCTCGCGCGGCTATGTGAAGGGCAAACGGCTGGGGGAGAAAGGCTTGTTCGCGACGCTGTATGCGGCAATTCGCACCGACATGCTCGATGCGCCGTACATGCGCGATTTCCTCCTGACGGCGAAGGACACATCGTTCTCGACCCTCGATGGGGTCAGTGCCGTACGCTGATTTCCTGTGCAGGAGATGATCGTTCCCACGCTCTGCGTGGGAATGCCTCAACGGACGCTCTGCGTTCGGCTTTGGATGGGACGCAGAGCGTCCCGGGCTGCATTCCCACGCAGAGCGTGGGAACGATCAGTAGGCGGAAATTATCGCTGGGTCAGAGCTGGCGCCACATGTGGATCTTGTCGAAGTAGTCTTCGCCCACCCGCACGGCGAGTGGTTCGAGGCCGTACTGAATGAAGCCGCAACGCTGATACAGCTGAAATGCCGCGTCGTTGCCGGCGGTGACAGTGAGCTGGACAAGCCTCAGCGCAGGATGCTTTTGCGCTTCAACCAAGGCCGCCTGAACCAGATCAAAGCCCAGCCCCTTGCGACGAGAATCCGCCGAGACATACATGCCGAACAGCGTCGCCTTGTGTCGCGCTTTCTCGCGCGGCTCGAAAGCCACGCCGACGATCCCGGCCAATGTCCCGGCTTCGAATGCCCCCAACACCACATCGAGCTTGCTGGTCAGCCGCGCTTCCCACCAGCTCAACGGCATCACCGCGCGTTCGCGCACGCTGGAGGTGAACGCCTGCGGATGGCGGTCATAGGCTTCAAGCATGAGTTCTCGGTAAGCCAGGGCGTGGCTGGCATCCAGCCGTTCGATCCACATTTCAGGCGGTCCGCCGCTGTTCGAGCATCAGCCGAACGGCAAGGCTGCCGAGGACCAGGCCCATGAAATACCGCTGCAGCGCCAGCCAGGTCGGGTTGCGCACAAACCACGAGGCAATGCCTGCGGCGAACAGCGCGATCAACAGATTGACGCTGAAACTGACGCTGATCTGCGTCAGGCCGAGAATGATGCTCTGGGTGAAAACCGAGCCATGTTCCGGGCTGATGAATTGCGGAAACACCGACAGATAGAACACGGCGATTTTCGGGTTCAGCGCACTGGTGAGAAAGCCCATGGTGATCAGTTTGCGCGACGAGTCCGGCGGCAATTGCTGAGCTTCGAACGGCGAACGTGCGCCGGGTTTCAGCGCTTGCCAGGCCAGCCACAGCAGGTACAACGCGCCGGCCCATTTCAACACTTCATAAGCCATCGGCACGGCGAGAAACACTGCGGTCAAACCCGCCGCCGCGGCGAACATATGCACGAAGAACCCGCCGACCACGCCAAGCAAGGAAGTCACCCCCGCGCGACGTCCCTGACAGATCGACCGCGAGATCAGGTAGATCATGTTCGGCCCCGGCGTCAGCACCATCAGCAATGCGGCGGCGGCGAATATCAGCAGGTCTTGCAGCGGGATCATGGCAAAGTCCTTTGCGGGAATGATCAGGCGAGTGCAGTCAGTGAACGGCGATAAAACGGCAGGATGTGCTCGCGTGTCAATGGCGCCAGCTCGAGCGCCGGATCAGTGGCCGGATCGACCCAGATGACTTCCTCGATTTCCGCCGCCGGGCAGACGTCGCTATCGATGGTCAGTTGAAAGATTTCCGCATGGACGATGAAGCCTGGTTCGTTGGCGGCGGGGGCGGAGAAGCTGTTGAGGAAAATCGCCTGCGCCGGGTCGATCTCCAGCCCGAGTTCTTCTTCCAGCTCTCGGGCCAACGCGTGCACTGGCAACTCGTGGGCTTCGATCTTGCCACCCGGTTGCATGAATGCCGTGGTACCGCGCTTGCGCACCAGCAGAGTCTGGCCTTGCGGGTTGAGCAGCAGCGCAGCGGCGATATGAATGGTCGACATAAAGGAATCCCTTGGCGCAAAAGCGCCAAGGATCCCATGCCCGTCAGAGGGAAGCCAAGCCACGAAGCTCAGGTCGCTTCCTGAAAATCCAGTTCCGGCGGCTGCCGGCGGAAACCACCCGTCAGCACGGCGAGATACACCACACCAATCGCCAGCCAGCTCAGCCCCAGCCACACCGCCAGATGATCAAGGCTGACCATCAGCCACAGGTCGGCCACCAGACCGATCAGCGGGCAGAGCAGAAACAGCAGCAGCTCGCGCGGGCCTTTTTTCTCGCCGCCGATCCAGTAATGGAAGATCACCGACAGGTTGACCAGGCTGAATGCCAGGAACGCGCCGAAGTTGATGAACGAGGTCGAGGTGGTGACGTCGAGTTTCAGCGCCAGCAACGCCACCGCCGCGCACAGGAGAATGCTGTTGACCGGCGTGCCGAAGCGCACGTGCAAGGTGCCGAAAAACGACTTCGGCAAGACGCCGTCGCGGCCCATGGCAAACAGCAGGCGCGAACCGCTGGCCTGCGCCGACAGCCCCGAGGCGAACTGACCGACGATCAGGCCGATGAGAAAGATCGACACGAACAGATCGCCGCCAATGTTGCGCGCGATTTCATAGGCAGCCGAATCGACGCTGTCGAACTGGAACGACGGATGGGCGATCTGCACAAAGTACGAAACGCCGACGAAGATCAGGCCGCCGATCAAAGTGATCAGCATGATCGCCCGGGGAATGGTGCGGCGTGGATCGCGGGTTTCTTCGGTCAGGGTGCTGACCGCGTCAAAGCCGAGGAAGGAATAGCAGGCGATCGCCGCGCCGCTCATGATCAGCGGCATCTGCATGTCGCCGTTGAAGAACGGTTTGATCGACCACAGCGGCGTACTCGCATCGCCGCCGATGTAGTGCACGCATAGCGCAACGAAGGCGATCAACACGAGGAACTGCACCAGCATCAGCAAGGCGTTGATACCGTTAGCCAGTTTCAGCCCGACGATGTTGATCGCACTGGTGATGCCGATGAACGCCAGCACCCAGATCCACTGCGGGATCGACGGGAACGCCGAGGCCAGATAAGCCGCGCCGATCAACCAGATCGCCATCGGCAGAAACAGGTAATCGAGCAACACCGCCCAGCCGGCAATGAAACCGAGTTTCGGGCTGATTGCCTTGCGCACGTAGCTGTAGGCCGAGCCCGCCACCGGGAAAGCGGCGGCCATGCGTCCGTAACTCATCGCGGTGAAGAACATTGCCACCAGCGCCGCCAGGTAGGCGGCCGGCACCATGCCGGCGGTGGACTGGGCGAGGATACCGAAAGTGCCGAGGACAATGATCGGCGTCATGTAGGCGATGCCGAACAGCACCACCGCCCCTAGCGAAAGGGTGCGTTGCAAACGAGCCATGGGCGACTTACTCCGAATGTTATTGGATTTATGGCAGAGCCGGGTTCGGCGAAAATTTCGGGTGTGGCTTAGTAGTTTTTTGTTGTTTGAGCGGGCCTCTTCGCGGGCAAGCCCGCTCCCACAGTGTCGGTGGTGAACACAGATTTTTTGCTCGTAGCAAATCCCCTGTGGGAGCGAGCCTGCTCGCGAAAGCGTCAGCCCGAGCGGCACAGCATTCGGATCACCGCACAGGAATCAGCAGCTCTCGCAATCCACAAGCCTGCTGCTCCACCACCTCCCCCGGCAACTTCAAACGCTGATCATCCAGATAGCGATAATCCTTGCGCGCGATTTCCAGTTGCGCGAAATCCAGCTCGACCCTGAACTGCCCTTCTTCGCGTCCGGCCTCGAACAGCAGCGCCCCCAGCGGATCGACCAGGGCGCTGCCGCCGGCAAACACCAGACCGTCATCCCCCGCGTCAACGCGATTGACCATCAGCGCAAACGCCTGGTTTTCCTGGGCGCGCGCCATGATTGCGGTGCGGTGGGTCGGGCCGTACGGGTCCATATTGCCGTTGGTGACAATGAGCAATTCCACGCCAAGTTGCGCCAGGGCGCGGGCGGTTTCCGGGAACTCGATGTCGTAGCAGATCAACAGGCCGACGCGTACGCCGTTCCATACGCAGGTGGCGTAGCGGTCGCCGGCTTCGAACACGCCGCGATCCGAAGCCCACAGGTGGGTCTTGCGGTACTTCAGAGCGATGCCTTCGGGGGTAATCAGCAGCGTCGTGTTGTAGAAGCGGCCGTTGTCGTTCTCGGCCATGCCGATCACCACGGCGATGTTCTTCTCACGCGCTGCAGCGAGCACCGTGCTGACGGTCGGGCCGTCTAGCGGTTCGGCGACCTGGGTCACGGTTTTGGCGTTGGGGAAGCCCATCAGGTGGGTTTCCGGGAACACGATCATCTGCGTGTCGGCCGCGCAGGCAGCAATCGCCGCCAGTGCGCGTTCCAGGTTGTAAGCCGTGTCGTTGTCACGGCCTGCCAATTGGGCGAGTTCTACTTTCATGGGTATCCCTTGTTATCTGCGCCGGCCTTGAAGGATTGCCCGGTGCCTGTCTGTGGGCCAGTATGCGCAGCAAGCAACCGGCCAGGGAATCACGCGGCCGGGGTAACCCGATAGGGGTAGATCGATGACACTTTCGTTGAATGACATCACTTGGCACCGCGCCGTCGGGCAACTGATCGACGCGCTCGACAAGCCGAATTTCTGGGCGCAACTGCTGCGTTTGCTCGAGCAGTACGTAGCGTTCGATAGCTGGGTGGTGCTGCTGTTCAGCGCCGATCAGCACCCGCAAGTGTTCGCCGAATGCCCCGGCGAAGATGGCAGCCCGGACCCGTTGTTCCAGGATTATCTGCGCGGGCTGTATCTGCTCGATCCGTTCTACATCGCCTGCCGCGAGCAGTCGCGCACCGGCCTGTATCGCCTCTCGGAAGTCGCGCCGGAGCATTTCGAGCTGACCGAGTATTACCAGCGATACTTTCGTCTGAATGTGGTGGCCGACGAAATCCAGTTCAATTGCCAGCTCGAAGGCGAGCGCACGCTGTGCCTGTCGCTGGGCAGTGAAAAACGTTTCACTGGCGAACAGATCGCTTTGCTGTCTTTGATTCAGCCGTGGGTACTGGGCCTGTTGCGCCAACGTCTGCCCTACGAAATCAACGAAACCGTGGCCCTCGCCGTCGCACCTGCGCAGGCAGACTGGCGGGTGCAACTGGAAGCGTCGGTGCAACAGCTCAAAGGTGCACAACTGACCGCGCGCGAGCTGGATGTCGGGCGTTTGATGCTCAGCGGTTGTTCCAGCAAGGAAATCGCCCGTAAGCTGGAAATCTCCGTGGAAACCGTGAAAGTCCATAAGAAACACATGTACAGCAAGCTGGGGATCAAATCCCAGTCCGAGCTGTTTTCGATTTTTCTACAGGCGCAGAACGCCTGAAACAGTGTGATTCACGCTTTTTGTGGGAGCGAGCCTGCTCGCGAATGCGTCGGGTCAGAAAATAATTTTTCTACTGACAGGTCGCTTTCGCGAGCAGGCTCGCTCCCACAGGGATGTGTGCCGTTGCACAAATTTGAGTCCGAACCCAAGGAAACCGTATGAGCCTGTCTTTGCTGAGCCGCTACGCCTTCTTTGCCGTCTGTGTGATTTTCACCCTCGCCAGCCTGCCCTTCCTCGAACATGACTGGCTGTGGCCGATCAGCGCCGTCACCGCTGTGCTGAGCCTGCTCGGCGTGTTTGACCTGCTGCAGACGCGTCACGCAGTGCGCCGCAATTATCCGATTCTGGGCAATATCCGTTATCTGGTCGAAGGTATCCGCCCGGAGATTCGCCAGTACCTGCTCGAATCCGACAGTGATGCCCTGCCCTTCTCCCGCGCCCAGCGTTCGCTGGTGTACTCGCGCGCGAAAAACGAAACCGCCGACAAACCGTTTGGCACGCTGATCGACGTCTATCAGTCCGGCTTCGAATTCATCGGCCACTCGATGCGCCCGGCGCCGTTGAGCGACCCGAACGGTTTCCGTGTCACTGTCGGCGGGCCGCAGTGCACGCAGCCATACTCGGCGTCGATCTTCAATATCTCGGCGATGAGCTTCGGCTCACTCAGCGCCAATGCCATCCGTGCGCTGAACCAGGGCGCGAAACTCGGCAACTTCGCCCACGATACCGGTGAAGGCAGCATCAGCCCGTATCACCGCGAACACGGCGGCGACCTGACCTGGGAACTGGGCAGCGGCTACTTCGGCTGCCGCACCAGCGACGGCCGTTTCGACCCGGAGCGCTTCGCCGTGCAGGCACAGAACCCGCAAGTGCGCATGATCGAAATCAAGATGAGCCAGGGCGCCAAACCCGGCCACGGCGGTATCCTGCCCAAGCACAAGGTCACCAAAGAAATCGCAGAGACCCGCGGCATCCTGATGGGCGAGGACTGCGTTTCGCCGTCGCGCCACAGTGCGTTTTCCACGCCGATCGAAATGATGCAGTTCATCCAGCAACTGCGCGAACTGTCCGGTGGCAAGCCGGTGGGCTTCAAGTTCTGCCTCGGCCATCCGTGGGAATTCATGGGCATTGCCAAGGCCATGCTGGAAACCGGCATCCTTCCCGACTTCATCGTCGTCGATGGCAAGGAAGGCGGCACTGGCGCAGCGCCGGTCGAGTTCACCGACCACATCGGTGTACCGATGCGCGAGGGCCTGCTGTTCGTGCACAACACGCTGGTCGGCCTGAACCTGCGCGACAAGATCAAACTCGGCGCCAGCGGCAAGATCGTCAGCGCCTTCGACATCGCCAGCGTGCTGGCCATCGGCGCCGACTGGGCCAACTCGGCGCGCGGCTTCATGTTCGCGATCGGCTGCATCCAGTCACAGTCGTGCCACACCAACAAATGCCCGACCGGCGTCGCCACCCAGGACGCCTTGCGCCAGCGCGCCCTGGTGGTGCCGGACAAAGCCCAGCGCGTCTACAACTTCCATCGCAGCACGCTGAAAGCGCTGGCGGAGATGCTCGCTGCGGCCGGACTCGAGCATCCGTCGCAACTGTCGGCCAAGCATCTGGTGCGGCGCATGTCGGCGACCGAGATCAAGTTGTTCTCGCAGCTGCATGTGTTTCTGAAACCGGGGGAACTGCTTACCGGCGAAGTGAATGGCGAGTTCTATTCGCGGATGTGGCAGATGGCGCGGGCGGACAGTTTTGAGCCGCAGGAAGTGGTAGCGGCGTAAGACTGGCGATCAGCTCGCGTGAACCAAAAAAGCCCCGATCTTGCGACCGGGGCTTTGTGGTTTTCAGGCGTCAGGATTCAAGAAACCGAACGCACCGAACCTTGCGACACTTGCGTCGGCTGCAACTTGAACACGTAAAACAACACTGTCAGCAATACCAGAAACGCCGGCCCGACATACAGTGCCACGCGGGTGTCGGGGAAGTACGCCATCAGGCCGACCACCAACACCAGAAACGCCAGGGCGAAATACGAACTGACCGGGTACAGCCACATCTTGTACTTGAGGCCGGCCCGCTCGCTGGCGCTCAGGCCTTTGCGAAATTTCAGCTGGGCGAGGAGGATCATCACCCAGGTCCAGATCGCACCGAAGGTCGCGATCGAGGTGACCCAGACGAAGACTTTTTCCGGCACCAGATAGTTGAGCACTACGCCCAGCAACAGCACCGCGATCGATAGCAGCAGCGCCCGGCGCGGCACGCCGTTGTTCGAGGTCTTGGCGAAACCGGCCGGGGCCTGGCCGTTCTGCGCCAGGCTGTAGAGCATGCGCCCGGTGCTGAAGATGCCGCCGTTGCACGACGACAGCGCCGCAGTAATCACCACGAAGTTGATGATGCCAGCCGCGGTCTTGATGCCCAGACGCTCGAAGGTCATCACGAACGGGCTGCCCTGGGTGCCGATTTCGTTCCACGGGTAGATCGACAGGATGACGAACAGCGCACCGACGTAGAACAGCAGGATCCGCCAGAACACCGAGCCGATCGCGTCGGGAATGGTCTTTTGCGGATTCTTCGCTTCACCGGCAGTCAGGCCGATCATCTCGACACCGAGGTAGGCGAACATGACCATTTGCAGCGACATCAGCACACCGGTTACGCCGTTGGGCATGAAACCGCCGTGGGCCCACAGGTTGGAGATGCCCAGTGCCACGCCATCGTTGCCGAACCCGAAGGCGATGATGCCGACGCCGCCGATGACCATGGCGATGATGGTGACGATCTTGATCAGGGCGAACCAGAATTCGAATTCGCCGAAGGCTTTCACCGCGATCAGGTTGATCGAGCCCATGCTGATCAGCGCCGCCAGGCCCAGACCCAGCGCGGCACATCCGGGAACCAGATGCCCATGTAGACCGCCACCGCAGTGATTTCCGCGACACACGTCACCAGCCACAGGAACCAGTAGTTCCAGCCGGTGAGAAAGCCGGCCAGCGGCCCGAGGTAATCCTGCGCGTAGCGGCTGAACGAGCCGGCCACCGGGTTATGCACGGCCATTTCGCCGAGCGCGCGCATGATCACCAGGATCGCCAGACCGCCAAGAATGTAAGACAGCATGATCGCCGGGCCGGCCATTTCGATGGCTTTGGCCGAACCGAGAAACAGACCGACGCCGATACAGGCACCGAGCGCCATCAGGCGGATATGCCGTTCGCCGAGTTCACGTTTGAGCGGACCGCCCGAAGCGGTGTCGCCGTACGGCTGAGGATTGCCAACTGGCATAGGGGTACAACCTCGTCTTGTTATTGGATATGACCACCGGGTTTCGAAGCGTCGGCCGATAGGCCTTGGCTGGGCAGGAAACCGCGTCGGCTTCGTGGGCAGACGCGTCTTGCAGGGCGGGCCTGAAAGATCAGCGGGGCGTGCAGTATAAAAAGCTCAGGGCAGGATTTTTCACTCTAAAAGTCACAACATTCAGCGACAACTCTCGGCAATAGTGGGTTCCGCGGAGAGGCATTACCTGCATTACGTAGGAAAAGTCGCCACTGAAAAAGCCGAGAAGTATTGCACAGCGATGGTGCAGCGTCATGTTTCAGCCCTAGGGCATTTGATCCACTGTGTGATGTCTCGCCTCGCTTGATCACGGATAAATCGCCCGACGGATTCAGAAATTTCGCTCAACAGTTGCAGCGCCGACCGGGGCGGCCAACCACTAACCTTTGAAAAAGCCAGGAGCACATGCAAGGAAGCTCACATGCCAGTCTGTCCCAACTCCCACCGTCTGCGCCAAGGTCGTTTCTCGGAAAACGGTCGTGCCTACTTCATCACCTCAGTCATCCACGAACGCCAGCCCGTATTTGCAGATTGGCAGGCCGGCCGATTACTGGTTGCCGAACTGCGCCGGGCTCATGAGCAAGGAGTCGCGCAATCCATCGCCTGGGTTGTCATGCCTGACCACTTTCATTGGCTGATGCAATTGCAACGCGGCTCACTTGGTGAAGTCATTGGCGGTGTAAAGGCTCGCTGTACGCATGCGGTTAACAGAAAAACCGGACGTCACGGACCGCTGTGGCAAACCGGCTACCACGACCGTGCGATCCGTGACGGCGAGGACCTGGAGCCCTTCGCCCGCTACATCATCAATAATCCCTTGCGAGCCGGGCTGGTCGATAACCTCGGTGACTACCCGCTTTGGGATGCCTGCTGGCTCTGAGCGCAATAGTGCTATGGAATAGGTGGATTTCTTCCTCACACAGACAAACTCCCGGGATGTGAACAGCCTCTTTGTGGCGAGGGGATTTATCCCCCGCTCGACTGCGCAGCAGGCGCAACTTCCTTACACGCGGTGTGCGTGTAGAAACCGTGTTGGCAGGTTTTGGGGCTGCTTCGCAGCCCAACGGGGATGAATCCCCTCGCCACAGGGAGTCCCTGCAAGACTGATAAATCTGCTAGCCACAGGGAGTCCATTGCTCGCACAGACACATCATGGGGATGTGAACAGCATCCTTGTGGCGAGGGGATTTATCCCCGCTCGACTGCGAAGCAGTCGCAACTTCCTCCACGCGGTGGGCCAGTAGAAACAGTGCCGGCAGGTTTTAGGGCTGCTTCGCAGCCCAACGGGGATGAATCCCCTCGCCACAGGGAGTCCCTGCAAGACTGATAAATCTGCTAGCCACAGGGAGTCCATTGCTCGCACAGACACATCATGGGGATGTGAACAGTCTCTTTGTGGTGAGGGGATTTATCCCCGCTCGGCTGCAAAGCAGGCGCAACTTGTTCACACGCGGTGTGCCTGTAGAAACCGTGTTGGCAGGTTTTGGGGCTGCTTTGCAGCCCAACGGGGATAAATCCCCTCGCCACAGGGAATCCCTGCATGACCGATAAATCTGCTAGCCACAGGGAGTCCATTGCTCGCACAGACACATCATGGGGATGTGAACAGCATCCTTGTGGCGAGGGGATTTATCCCCGCTCGACTGCGCAGCAGGCGCAATTTCCTCACACGCGGTGGGCCAGTAGAAACAGTGCCGGCAGGTTTTAGGGCTGCTTCGCAGCCCAACGGGGATGAATCCCCTCGCCACAGGGAGTCCCCGCTCGACTGCGCAGCAGGCGCAACTTCCTTACACGCGGTGTGCCTGTAGAAACCGTGTTGGCAGGTTTTGGGGCTGCTTCGCGGCCCAACGGGGATGAATCCCCTCGCCACAGGGAATCCCTGCATGACCGATAAATCTGCTAGCCACAGGGAGTCCATTGCTCGCACAGACACATCATGGGGATGTGAACAGCATCCTTGTGGCGAGGGGATTTATCCCCGCTCGACTGCGCAGCAGGCGCAATTTCCTCACACGCGGTGGGCCAGTAGAAACAGTGCCGGCAGGTTTTAGGGCTGCTTCGCAGCCCAACGGGGATGAATCCCCTCGCCACAGGGAGTCCCCGCTCGACTGCGCAGCAGGCGCAACTTCCTTACACGCGGTGTGCCTGTAGAAACCGTGTTGGCAGGTTTTGGGGCCGCTTCGCAGCCCAACGGGGATGAATCCCCTCGCCACAGGGAATCCCTGCATGACTGATAAATCTGCTAGCCACAGGGAGTCCATTGCTCGCACAGACACATCATGGGGATGTGAACAGCATCCTTGTGGCGAGGGGATTTATCCCCGCTCGACTGCGCAGCAGGCGCAACTTCCTCAGACGCGGTGTGCCTGTAGAAACCGTGTTGGCAGGTTTTGGGGCCGCTTCGCAGCCCAGCGGGGATGAATCCCCTCGCCACAGGGAGTCCCTGCATGACTGATAAATCTGCCAGCCACAGGGAGTCCTTTCCTCACACAGACAACTTCCCGGGATGTGCACAGCATCCTTGTGGTGAGGGGATTTATCCCCGCTCGACTGCGAAGCAGGCGCAACTCGCTGACACGCGGTGGGCCTGTAGAAACCGTGTTGGCAGGTTTTGGGGCCGCTTTGCAGCCCAACGGGGATAAATCCCCTCGCCACAGGGAGTCCCTGCAAGACTGATAAATCTGCTAGCCACAGGGAGTCCATTGCTCGCACAGACACATCATGGGGATGTGAACAGTCTCTTTGTGGTGAGGGGATTTATCCCCGCTCGGCTGCGCAGCAGTCGCAACTTGCTCACACGCGGTGGGCCTGTAGAAACCGTGTTGGCAGGTTTTGGTGCCGCTTCGCGGCCCAACGGGGTGAATCCCCTCGCCACAGTGTTTGTTCCAGTTTTATTCAGATAAAGCGCAGGCTCCGCTCTTCACATTTTTTTCACCGGCTTCAACCACCGTCTAAGCTTCAGACAAGTCCGATCAATCTGCGTGAATGGATCAGTCGACTATGGGTGCTTTGTGGCAAACCGATTCGAGTAAAACCGTGGTTCCGACTGAACGTGTGGATGAAGCGCCTGTCCCTGAAAAACCCCGCCGCAGCCGGCACGGGTGGAAGGCTTTCTGGTTGTTGCTGGTGATCATCGCGGTGGTGGTGGGACTTGCCGCATCCAAGGAAATGCGCACCTCGCGTTTTCAGGCGCGGGAGCTGAGTCAGTACGCCGCTTCGCTGACCTACAGGCTCGAGCCCGGCCCCAGCGAAGCGATCCACTATCCGGGCAACGGTCCTTTCGATCTGCGTCTGGGTTACAGCTCACTCGACGAATTCCTGCCGCGCCTGCTCAAGCGCAACTATGTGATCACCGAGCAGACGCGCTTCTCCCCTGCCCTGCTCGGTTACACCGACAAAGGCCTGTTCGTGCCGTATTCGGAAAAGATTCAGGCCGGGCTGTCGATCACCGATTGCCGAGGCGCGCCGCTGTATCGGTACAACTATCCGCAGCAACTGTATGCCGACTTCGCAGCGATTCCGCCGGTGGTGGTGAGCAGTCTGCTGTTCATCGAAAACCGTTTTCTTCTCGACCCGAAACAGCCGCTGGCCAACCCGGCGGTGGACTGGCCGCGCTTCGGCATGGCCGCGTGGTCGCAAGTGGCGAAGCTGCTGCACCTGCCCGGGCAATCGGCCGGTGGCAGCACCCTGGCGACGCAACTGGAAAAGTATCGCCATTCGCCCGACGGCCTGACCGTGTCCGGCGCGGAGAAGATCCGCCAGATGATTTCTGCCAGCGTGCGCGCGTATCAGGACGGCCCGGAGACGCTTGGCGCGCGGCAGAACATCGTTCGCGATTACCTCAACAGCGTGCCGCTCTCGGCGGTACCCGGCCATGGCGAAGTGCACGGCATGGCCGAAGGTTTGCGCGTCTGGTACGGCAGTGATTTCAACAAGGCCAACGAACAGTTGAACAGCCCGGCAACCGACCCGCAAACCATGGCCGCCAAAGGGCTGGCCCTGCGCGAAATGCTCTCGCTGATGATCGCCCAGCGCCGCCCTTCGCATTACCTGACCAAGGGTCGCGACGAACTGGCCAGCCTCACCGACAGCCACCTGCGCCTGCTCAAGCAGAACGGCGTGATCGACAGCACTCTGGCCGACGCTGCGCTGGCGAGTACCGTGTCGTATCGCGACTGGCAGACCCAACCAACGATGCAGCCGATCGAAACCAACAAAGGCATCAGCGTCGCCCGCAGTCGTCTGGCGAGCATGCTCAACCGGCCGCTGTACGACCTCGATCGCCTCGACCTGTCGGCCACCAGCACCTTGCAGGGCGATCTGCAAACCCAGGCCACTGCCTATCTGAAAAAACTCGCCGACCCGGCCTACGCCGCCGAAATCGGCCTGCTTGGTGAACGCCTGCTGACGCCGACCAGCACCACGCAAGTGCGCTACAGCTTCACCCTGTTCGAACTGACGCCGGACGGCTCACGGGTGCGCGTGCAGACCGACAGCACCGATCAACCGTTCGACATCAACGAAGGCAGCAAACTCGAACTGGGTTCCACGGCAAAAATGCGCGTGCTGACCACCTACCTGCAGATCATCGCCGAGCTGCACGACAAGTACGGCGCGATGAGCGTGGCGCAATTGAAGAAGGTCGAAGTGCCGGAGCAGGACCGCCTCAGCCAGTGGGTCGTCGATTACCTGATCCAGAACAAGGATCACGACCTGTCCAAGCTGCTCGGCGCTGCGCTGGATCGCAAGTATTCGGCGAGCCCCGGCGAAGCGTTTTTTACCGGTGGCGGTCTGCACACCTTCCATAACTTCCGCAAAGAGGACAACGGGCGCCTGCCCACTTTGCGCGACTCGTTGCGCGAGTCGATCAACCTGCCGTTCATTCGCCTGATGCGTGACATCGTCCGTTACACAACCTACTCAGGGCCCAATGCCGAGTTGCTCAAGGATGATCGCGACCCGCGCCGTCAGGAATACCTGGCCAGTTTTGCCGACCGCGAAGGCACTTCGTTCCTGCTCAAATTCTGGAAAAAGTACAAAAACAAGGACACCCAGGCACGTCTGGAAACTTTCCTCGACAGCATTCGGCCGACGCCGATTCGCATGGCGGCGGTGCACCGTTATCTGTTGCCCGACGCCAGCCAGGAAGATTTCAACAGCTTTGTTCGCGCACACCTAAAAGGCGCCAAGCTCAAGGAGAAGCTTACCGATGATCGCCTGATCCGCCTCTACGATGCCTACGGCCCCGGCAGTTACGATCTGCCTGACCAAGGCTTCATCGCCAAGGTGCATCCGCTGGACTTGTGGATGATGGGCTACTTGCTGCATCACCCGGAGGCGACTTTCAGCGAGATCGTCAAGGCCAGCCATTTCGAGCGTCAGGAAGTCTACAGCTGGCTGTTCAAGAGCCGGCACAAAGGCGCGCGCGACAGTCGCATTCGCACCATGCTCGAGATCGAAGCGTTCCTCGACATTCACCAGCGCTGGCAGAAAGTCGGCTACCCGTTCGATCACCTCGTGCCGTCGCTGGCCACCGCCATCGGCAGCTCCGGGGATCGCCCCGCCGCCCTCGCCGAGCTGATCGGCACCATCCTCAACGACGGCGTGCGCATGCCGACGCTGCGCATCGACAGCCTGCATTTCGCCGCCGGTACACCCTATGAAACGAAACTGGTCAACGACCCGCACGTCGGCAAACGGGTAATGCCGGTGGAGGTGGCCCGAGCCATGCGCGAGGCACTGTCGCAAGTGGTCGATGCCGGTACCGCAAAACGTGTGTCCGGCAGTTTCAAATTGCCCGACGGCACGCCGCTGGCGATGGGTGGCAAAACCGGTACCGGCGACAACCGCATTGCCGCGATTGGCTCCGGTGGGCGGATCATCAGTTCGAAGTCGATCAACCGCACCGCGACGTTTGTGTTCTACATCGGCGATCACCATTTCGGCACCCTGACCGCGTTCGTTCCGGGGCGCTCGGCGGAAAACTTCAAGTTCACCTCGGCCCTGCCCACACAGGTGCTCAAGGGCATGGCGCCGATTCTCACGCCGCATCTGCAACCGGGCAGCGATTCGCAATGCCGCCCTGCGCAAAACACCGATGTGGCGCTGGTCGAGCACGGTCAGCGCAGCTTGAGGTAACAAAGCGTGTCGGGGTAAACGCTTCAGGGTGAGGTTTTTTTACTTTCGCAGGTGGTAACCCTGCATTTTTCCGATTCGAATTTTCGTCGGGTTACGGCGCTGGAACGCCGTTTGCCTCCCGTTCTTTGAACTTTTGTTTTGCCCCGTCGTGGGTAGGCTGATCATTCCTCAACCAATCAAGGATGATTGCCATGCCCCTCTCTCCCGTGCCGGATGACAACCCAGACCAAGGGCGCCACTACGAATTCATCAAATCCGCCGTCAGTACTCCGTTCAAGACCGCAACCGTCAGTCGCGCCGAAGCGCTGGCCGCCACGCCTTTCAATATCGAGCCGTGGTACCAGACAGCCTCTGCCAAGGATCAGCAACGGCTCGCCGCCGCCAATCTCAAGGCGTGGGGCTCGCAGAACGCGGTTGATCACCTGCTGGCGAAAATCGACCTGTACACCTTCGCCGAACCCTTGCTCAAGGCAAAAATAAAAGACGTGTACGGGATCGAACCGGATGTCAAAACCACCTGGCTGCGCCTGTACATTCCGGCAGCCACGCCCTGGTATGCGCTTGACCTTTCTGCTGGCGCCGTCACACGTACGGTATCGCTGCTGGACGCCGCGCTGCACAACTTTGCCAGCACGGAAATTGCCGGGCCCGACTCGCAATACATCAGCCAGCCCGACGCGCGTGGTCTGTTCGATGTCTTGCCGCTCCGGCACAAGATGTCGATTCAACAGTTCCAGACGCTGTGTCGCGAGCTGGACCTGGGTGCGCAGTACCAAAAGCATCTGGAAGGCACGCTGTTGCCAGCCCAGCCGCTGGCCGAAAGTCTGCTGCGCTACCAGGTGTTGCAAAGCCAGAAGGACGCCCTTGTCGTCGCGGCGCACATGGCGCTGATCAGGGGCGACATCGAGGACGATGCACACAAAAAGGTGCTACGCCTGGCCACCAGCAAATTCTCGCCCCCGGCACACAGCGGCCGGTTCGCTGGTACGACCTGTCGCTGCTCGACCAGCCGATGACCGGGATCATGCTGTTGCCACACGGTGCCAGCGACGCTGCCGGTGCAAGACCCGTGATCGCCTATGTGCCACACGATCCGGATCATCCGCTGAAGCAATACGACTCGCTCAAGGCATTCGGCAGCGAACTGCTCCGACAGCTGCGCGAGGATCGCTTGTGCCCTGCGACGCGACAAACGTACCGCCAGTTCTTCAGTCAATTTATCGACCAGCAACAGCGCGGGCATTTCTTTGCCGAGCTGGAACAACGCCTGTTCGTTGTCAGGTATCACCCGCCTGAAAGCTCGACCGACCAACGCCCGCCATGGCGCAAGGACCCGGTGGACAGCCCGAATCTGCGGCTCGCTGAGACCCGCCTGCAGGGTGATTACTGGCAACACGCTTATCTACGCAAACTCGACAAGATTCTCAATGACGGCCGCGAGATCGCCGTGTCCACCGCTGACACCGACAGCCAGGCGCGTTGGGCGTGGTGGGACAACTTCAAGAAAATCGTTTCGGACATTTTCAACGTCGCGCTGCTGATTGCCACACCGTTCGTGCCCGGTCTCGGCGAACTGATGCTCGCCTACAGCGCGTATCAACTGACTCGGGAAGTGGTCGAAGGCGTGGTCGATCTGGTACAGGGCCAGCAAATCGAGGCAGCCGAACACATCATCGGTGTGGTGAGCAGCGTGATTCAGCTGGCGGCATTCGGCGCCGGTGCGCAAATCGGCAGTGCCTTCAAACTCAAGCTGTCACCGTTGGTCGAGGCAATGAAGCCGGTGAAACTGCCCGATGGCAAAGCCTCGTTGTGGCACCCGGATCTTGCGCCTTACGAGCAAAACGACCTGCAACTGGCCTCTTCATCGAAACCCGACCCGCATGGCCTGCATCAGTTGGGCAGCCAAACCGTTCTGCCGCTGGAGGGCAAGCTCTACAGCGTCGAAAAAGCGCTCAGTCATCAATCTGCAAACGTTCACCGCATCAAGCATCCGCAGCGAGCCAACGCGTATAAACCGATCCTCGAACACAACGCACAGGGCGCCTGGCGGCACGAGGCGGAGAACCCGCTCGACTGGCACGACAGCGCCTTGATGCCGCGCCTGGGTCACAGCGTCGAGCGTTTTTCCGCGACCGAACTGGAGCAGATCCGCGCCAGCAGCGGCACCGCTCACGATGAGCTGCGCGCCATGCATGACAGCAGCAGCGCGCCGCCGCCGTTGCTGACCGATTCGCTCAAGCGCTTCACCGCCCGCGCGGACGTGGGCCTCGCCAGCGCGGACATTCGCGCCGGGCGCCCGCTCAAACCACCCGCCGACTGGTTCGAACCGATCGCTACCAGCTTGCCGGGCTGGCCCGGTCGGCGCGCGATCAAAGTGACTTACGAGCAGGTGGAAGGCTACTCGCGCCAATACGGCGATCCCTCCGCAGGCGAAGCCGACACCCTGACCATCAGCCAGGCGGATCTCAATGCCGGCCGCTTGCCCGAACTTCTGAATGATTTCCTCAACGAGGGCGAAATGCGCGCGCTGCTCAAGCGCGACGTGCCGGCGATCGCCCGTCCGCAGGCCCTTCGCGACTTGCTCGCCGAGGCGGTAGAGTCCGGCCGCGATGACATTGCCAGACGCTTCTATCAGGCCGCCGACCGACCGCGAACACGCAAGGTTCGTATCATCAAGCAGCGTTTTCCCGAGTTGCCGCTGCCCTTGGCGGAAAAGCTGCTGAGCGATGCCAGCCCGGCTGAATTGCAGCGCATCGGCGACGAGCATCGCTTGCCGCTGCGCCTGAAACATCAGGCCCGCGAACTCGATTTCGAAGCCTCGGCCAGCCGCGCCTATGACGGTTTCTACCGCGACACCCCACCCACACCGATGACCGAACGGCTGGCGCTGAGCACTTTGCGCAACGATACGGACGCCTTCGGCCACCTGCGGATCGAAGTGCGCGACGGCACCCTGCAGGACCGTTGCGTTGTGAGCTCGGCCCGGATGACGCGACCACCATCAGACGTTTGATCAGAGACGAGCATGGCCGTTACGAAGTGCTCGACGCCAATAATCTCAAGCTGCACGGCGCCGACGATTTCTACGAAGCGATTTTGCGCGCCTTGCCGGATGAAACACTGTCTGCGGTGGGCTACAGGCGCGGCCAGGGCCGGCCGTTCAAACTGTGGTTGATGGAGCTGGCGCAAGCGCCCGCCAACCGCCGCACGGCGTTGGCCGAACCGCCGATTCAGCGAGCCGTGAGCATCGAAACCGAAACACTGGTGCGCGGCTGGCCCCGCCTTTTTCGACGCTCGACACCTGAAGAAAGGATCAAGGACCTCTATCCGAAGATGAGCCCCCGGGAAGTCAGCGCATTTGTTGAGGCACTCAAGCGCAAGGGCGAACCGGTCGAGGCCATCGCGAGCCTTGAAAATGACCGAACGCAGTTGCACAACGAATTGCAGCGCTGGCGGGAAAGCTACCCTGCCGGCGTGGATGCCAACGGTGAACCCATTTACGGCGCTTCTGCGGATTTCATGCAAAAAGGCGGGCGGCACATCGAGGAGCGCCTGATCGAATGTTTTGATCGCCAGGGTGAAATCTTCGGCGAACGCAGCGTGCATCCCGACCAGGGTTACACGCTGGATTTATCTTCGACCATCGCCCGCCCGGAACTGGAACGCTGGTGGCAAACGCTGTACCAACGCCCCGGGATGAAAAAGTATTTCGATCGCATCACGGCGTTGAATCTCGACCGGGCGCGCCTGTCGCCGGACCCCAGCGTGCTGCTGAGCCACTTCCCCAACCTGCGCCAACTGAGCGCTCGCCAATGCGATTTGCGCGAACTGCCGTCCGTAACCGGACTGATGGCCAACCTGGAGGAGCTGGATCTGGCCGACAACCGCATCACGCTGAATGCCGAAGCCAACCGGCAATTGGGCCGATTGACCCGACTGCGCACCCTGAACCTCAACGGCAACCCACTGGACCTGCCGCCCGATGTCAGCGCGATGAATCACTTGGCGCGCCTGCACCTGGCCAATTCGCGTATCCAGACCTGGCCCGAAGGTCTGTTCACTGTCGACTCAGTGGCCAAACCACGCCCGCGCAGCCTGATGCTGGATTTGCGTGGCGCGCCCCTCGACACCTTGCCGACGGTCAGAGCCGGCTCAGATCAGGCCTTCGTGCTCAGTCGGGCTCGCTTCGATCAGACACGGCTGAGCAACGAAGACCGGGTGCGCTTAGGCGAGTACCGGACCTCTGCCGGCCTGTCTTTTGTACAGGATTATTCCCCCGCGGCGGACGACGAACTCAGCTACTGGAGCGATTTCCCCAGCGACGCCCCCGCTACTGGAATGGGTCCGTCCGGCGCGCTCAGCACCTGGCGCAAGGAGTCCTGGCATGACCTGATCGCAGAGCCCGATTCGGCCGGTTTTTTCAGCGTGATTCGCAAGCAGCGCGACAGCGCCGATTACCGCAGCGATCAGGGTCGCCGGCGACTGACCCGGCGGGTCTGGGAAATGGTCGATGCCGCCGCAGTCGACTCCAAACTGCGCGATACACTGTTCAGGCAGATTGTCTCGCCCGGGGATTGCGGCGATCTCGGCGCGCAATTATTCAACTCGCTGGGCATGAAAGTGTTGGTATCCAAGGCCTACACAGAGTCGACTTCACCTGCAGTGCTGGAAGGCCGTCTCGTGCGTCTGGCGCGCGGTGCGGCACGCCTGAATCGCGTCAGCGATGAAGCGGCGTTCGAGTACAAGACTCAGGAGGCGCTCAATAAGAGCGACCCGAGCATCCCGGCGCCTGATGAAGTTGAAGTCCATATGGCCTACGAGACCGGTCTGGCTGAGCGCCTGCAACTGCCCTGGCAAACCGACGACATGCTGTACCGCAAGCGCTCGGGGGTGACGCATGAAAAACTCGACGCTGCCTACGCCACGATCACCCAGGGTGAAGCCGGCGATGGCCTGGTCAACGGAATGATCAGCCTGGGGTCGGATAATTTCTGGGAAGACCATTTGCTGAAAACGTACCCGGAGCAATACGCAGAAAATAATCGGCTATACGATCGCCAAGGCGAGCAACTCGATGAGCTCAAGGACGCTAAGGCCGAGTGGGCCAATCCGACCGCACGGACGAACATGCACGCACTGACTCGCCGCATCCAGACCCTGGCAGAAGCACTGGGCATCCCTGCCGACGGCGACCTGTTCGACGACGCACCGCTGAGCGAGGAACGCTATCTGGAGTTGTACGACGGCATCGCGTACAAACGCCGCGAACTGTCCCGGCGCCTGACGCGTGAGGCGATGGCCAGAGCCGGCCTGTGATTGTTTTCTGACGCGATTCGGCCAGCGCCGCTCGAGGTCTGGCCGACGGTTGTGGCCTAGTGCACTTCGGAATCCCAGATCACCGTGATGTTGCCCTTGTAGGGTTTGTCACCGGCGTTATCGATGAGCCAGTTGGTGTATTGCTCCGCCACTTCGAAGTGCAACGTGCCCGGTTTGCGGTCGACGTAAATGCCAGGCTGAAAGGGTGCGGTCGCCGTGCGGCCCAACGGCACGTTACGCACCGGGCGTCCCGCGCTGTCGGTCAATCCGTGGGGCAAGCTGACGCTGACGTCGACCGCGCCGGCATAGCCCGTCTCGCGGTTCATGATGGCGCAGCCATCGCCGAATCCAAGATCATGCTCGCACTCGAGTTTCATGGTGAATTTCGACGAAGCCGAGATATTGAAGGTCTGGTCGCGATACAGCCGCGTCGGCCGCCGTCCGCTCTCCAGCCAGCCCTGCCAGCCACCTTGAGGTTCCAGCAAGACATGGTTGCCGCCGGGCGGGATATCGACTTTGAGGGTGTGTTGCACGTCGAGGACAAAATCCAGAGTGATGCTGCCGTCGCTCGCCTGCATCATCGGGCCGAAGTCGAAATCACCACGGTTGATGACGCTGTAAGTGATTGAGCCGGTGTAGATTCCGGTCGACATGCCCAAGGGGTTGGGCGTGCGCAACTCATAGGCGATATCGAGCGTATCGAAATACATGGATGGGATGTAATAGGCCGCGGACTTGGTGCAATAGGCCGCCATCGGCGTTTTCCAGAAAAACCGATAACTGGACGGACCATAGGCACCGACGCCGCTGTACAGGCAAGGTAAAGGCGCATACACCCAGCTTCTGTTGATCCAGAGTTGCTGGTGAGCCTTGAGGAGGTCGCTCTCCCCCGTCAGTTGGGTTGCCGGATGGCTCAGATGAAACTCTGATCCGACACCGCTGATGCGCACTTCCATGGTTTCGGTTTCTTGTGTTTCAGGATTGCTGACGATCAATTGTCGCCAATTGCCGGGCACCTGAATCGCTACCACATCCGATGGATTCAACGGGCGAATCGAGTCGAAACGAATCGGCAACTGAATGCTGAACATGCCGTTTTCAACGCACTGATCCGGATAATTCGCGCAATAACCGCTGTTGGGTGTCTTATTGATAAACACGTTCTTGTTGGGCTGGGCCGGGTCCGGCTGGAACAAGGCACGAATCTCTTGAGTGGCGGCGTGAACCGGCGTGACGCTCGATGCCAGCAAGGCACCCAGCCAGCAGAGCCTCTTGTTCAGCCCGAAACGGATGCGCGATTTCAGGTTCATGGCCGTCATCCCGCACTCGGTGTGCCGGCGTTGAACATCAGCAACACGTTGCCGGAGTAGTCACCGGGTCGATAGCCTCCGGCCGGTTCGATCGGTTCGATCTTCAGCGCAACACGTTTGCCAGCGGCGGCTTCTTCCCGGGACACCACTTGTCGCGGGATGGCATGGGAACTCAGCTCGACGCCGTTGAAGGTCACGCGCAGTTCGATGATCTCTCCCGGCCGGCCGTTTTCCAGATAAGGATCGAGCAGCAAACGGGCCTCGATCGCACTGCTGTCATGGCGCACATCGAAGTTTTTCTCCACGTTACCCAGCGTTGACGTGGGGTAATCCCAATTCAGGCGCTGGGGCCGGTGAATCCAGTCCGGCTCCGCCGGGATGACGTAAAAGGTCGGCTGGGGATGGTCAGCGACACTTCGAAAGTGTGCTCCTCCCGCGCGCCCCAGGCCTCGGTGCCGGCAACTGCCAGCAGCATGAGTGCGATGCATTGCTTGATCATGTCGGGTACCCGATGCGTCAGTGGTAAAGCGTGTCAGCGGCTGGCGACTTTCAGGGCTTTTCTGTCGGCGCCCTCGATCAGGAAAAAGCGGTATTCGCGGCCTTTCTCCTTGTCGAAGGCGAACGTCTTGCCGGCCAGCACATGGTGTTTGGTGGTCGCGCCGCAGTCGCTTTCCTTGCTCAGCGAACAGCTCTTGAATTCGTCGACGATGAGCACCGTGTTGCCGTTGTTACGCAATTCATAGCGCGTATCGGTTTCATTGATCGCCGTGTCGAAACGCGCGTTTCTCGGGCGCACGAAGAAGATCGTGCCGAACCCGGTCATCACGTTGACCCCCGCCGAGAGCGATTTTTTGTAGTCATCGCGTTCTTCATTGCTGACGACGAAATTGTCCTCCTGCTCCGGCACGACCGGCACGAACCGCACGCGGAAATAGCGCTCGCGATCCCGTTCGCCCATGTACAGCAGGCGCGTGCCCTGCATGCCTTGCGCCGGTACGATCAGCCGCGCCGGGCTGGCCATCAGGCCATTGCGCGAGGCGCCATCGGCGGCATTGACCACGGCAATTTCCTTTGACGTTCCATCCGCCTCGTAGACGATCTCCAGCACGTTGACCTTGACGAACGCCGTGGCGTCACCGCTGTTGAATACCCGTTTGAGGTAGGTACTTTTATCGGCATCCAGGTAGTCGTATACCGTGCCCACATTGATCTGTGGCCCGGCCTGCGCCGTCAGGCAAAACGCGCTGAGCAGGCCCAGCAGGAAACCACGGTTCATCGTGTGCAACTCCTTGGAAATTGATAATGGCCAGACGCGAGTATTCATACTTCCGAGTCCCAAATGATGGTGATATCGCCGCTGTACGTGCCGTGCTTGCCAGGGGTAAGCAGTTGATCGACGGCGTATTTGTACATGATGAAATTCAGCGACGCGGCTTTTCGGTCGACATACAGACCGGGTTGAAAGGTGTTCCAATAATCAATCATCAAGGGATAGCGGGAGACGGGGTTACCATTAATGTCGGTAATACCATTGGGTAAAGTGATGGCAACGCTGACCCTGGCGTAATCGCCATCAGGGCCGTGCAATTTGCAGTCACCGCCCGATGCCACGCGATCACACATCATCTTGACCTTGAACCGCGTCGAGGCATAAAGGTAGAACAACTGATCGCGGAAAATTTGTGTCGGCTTTCTGCCGCTATTGATCCAGCTCTGCCATCCGCCTTCAGGCTCCAGCATGACCTTGTTGCCACCCGGAGGCAGATCGACTTTCAGAACGTGCTGCACGTCGAGCACGAAATTCAGGGTCAATCCATTGTCGTCCGCGTCCATCATGGCCCCCATATCGAAATCGCCGCCCGGACCCATGGTGTAATCGATGGACCCGGTATACAGACCGCTCGACATGCCTAATGGGTTGGGCGTTTTGAGCTCGTAGGCAAAATCGATCTTGTCGTAGTCCATTGAGGGGATGTTGAATGCGGCGGTCTTGGTGCACGCTCCCTCCACAGGCGTGTGCCAGAAAAAGCGATAGGATCTCGGGGTGTACCCCGCCAGGCCGCTGCCCTGGCACGGCGGTGGGGCATACAGCCAACCGGATTGAGACGTCCAGAGGATGTCGTGGCCGGTGGGCGCAGCCACACCGGTGAGCGTGTCGACGGGATCGCTCAGGAAAAAATTGGAACCAATGCCGGTAATGCGCAGCTCTACAACTTCGGTTTCCTGAGTATCCTGATTCGTCACCGTCAACCGCCGCCACCCGGTAGGCGCACGCACTGCAACGTCGTCCCCGGCCCTTATCGCGCGGTTTGATTTGTAACGAACCGGCAGCTCGATGCTGAACATGTTCTTGTCGGCACACGGTCCTGGAAAAGCCGCGCAATAGCCACCGTTGGGGGTCGTGTTGACGAACAGGTTCTTGCCTGGCTGCATCGGATCGGGCTGGAACAACGCCCGGATTTCTTGATTCGCCGCCTGCGCTGACGGCATGGCCAGGGCCAAACAGAGCCCAAGCCCATAAGCACGCTTTTTCATCGGATCACCCTGCCTTCTGTTCATTGAACGTGACATCGGCCAACGTATCCGGCGTGCAACGCAAATCCCCGATCATCAGCACGTCGTTTTCGCTGCGATGGTCGGCCTCGTTGAGGCGGAACTGACACAGCAACTGATTGCCCTGACGTACTTCCAGGGTCGGTGAGCCGGCGTTCATTTCCATCGAGAAGAACCCGTCGACTTCGGTCACGCCACGGCTGGCGTGGTTGATCACGTGATGGCCCTTGAGCGGCTGGCCGCGACCGTCAACCAGACGGCCGAGCACGGTCAGGGTTTTCATCACGCGGATCTGGCGGTACTCAACGCCCCCCTTGTTCAAGTGATAACGGGTGCGCGCCGGCTCAATGGTGGCGGCCGGCACGGCGTTGCCTTCGAAATCGAAACTCACCGAGCTGTTCTGATACGCCGTGATCGGAATGAAATTGCGCCCCGGCTTCAACGCAGCACCGCCGCCGCTGTAGTCGTCGGCGCGCAGGACGATGTCCTCGATGTCTGACTCGACGTCGACAATCATCCCGGCACCGCGCACTTCGCTCTGGCTGGTCAGGAGCATTTTCTCGCCGCCGACCACCAGCGTGCTGTCGAGGTTGAGCCCGCCCGTGAAGTTGCCGTTGTAGGAGGAACGCTGGACAAACGCGTCGCCGCTGAGCGCATCGGTGCGGAAGTTGGTCAGGCTGGACATGCCCAGGCCGTACGTGTCGGTGAGCGCCGTCACCGAGACGCTTTGCAGCACGTGGTCCTTGAAATCCCTGCGCCAGCCGAGCGAGGCATTGTTGTCGCGTTTGCCGTCACGGGCGGTGCGCGAGCCAATGCTGCCGGTGAGCTGCTGGCCAGGTGCGCCAAGGGCCAGGTTGATGCTCAGATCAACACCGCGATTGCGCGCATCGCCGCTGCTGAAACTGCCCGGCCGATCAAACAGCGACAGCCGCCAACTGGCATCACTGCCCAACAGCACGGTGCGCTGGGTCCAGCCCAGATCCACGCCCATGCCTTCGACATTGCCTTCGCTGTGCGACAACCGCGCGTTCACCGAACTCTTGCTGCTCAGGCGATGGTTGAGTGCCAGCGAGGAGTTGCTGGTCTGCCCGACGAACACGTTGCGCGGCCGAATGCGCGTGCCATCGGGCAACGTGTCGTAGGTATTGGTGGTGTCGAGCCAACTGCGGTTGTGGCTGACCACGATACTGCCGGCGCCGTAGTTATAGAGGCTCTGCAGATCGAGACCGGTGCCGTAATCCTCAGTCTTGTAGACGTTGGCGTACATCGTGATGTGATTGGCCAGCGTCCAGTCGATGGACGTGCCGTACTGCAGTTTTTCGCGGATCTGCCGCGCCGAGGCACCGACAATCACCCGTGGGTGCAGCAGGTAGTTCACCGACGCGCCGGCGGTGGGACTGCCGCTCGATTGCGTGTCCCAGTTGCTCAGCAGCTTGCTCTCCTCGCCGGCGAATACGTTGTAGCGCCAGCGCTCGTCGAGGTTGCGCCAGTTGTTGGGCTTGTACACCAGCTCCTGAGTCGTCGAAGTGATCTGGCCGTCTTCGATCAGGCGCACTTCCACCTCATAGATACCGCCGGGTAGCGGGCGGGTATCGAGGGTCTGCAGGCCGGCCGGTACCGATTGTGTATTGATCAACAAACCGTCGCGCCAGATCTCCACCGAACCCTGCCGGTTGGCGGTGACGTAGATCGGGTAAACGCTGGGCATCGGACTGTTGATTGCCAGGCTGTCAGAGCTGCCGTACATGACGCCGACCGCCGTATCGGGGCTGGTGCCGAACGTACGTGGCTGGCGCGTCAGTCCTTCGGAATTGGGGGTGAAATAGCCCAGGCGAAAGAAACTGCCTTGCAGTTCGCGCTGGGTGTGCAGTTCATGTACCGCGTGATAAAGCTTATCGTCGGGGCCGCCGAGCCGGGCCATTTGCAGATTGAGCGTCTGGCTCCAGTTGCCGAGGCTGGCGCTGGCCTCCAGACCGAAGCGTCCGCCGAGGTCCTGGTCCTGACCACCGTTGAGGTTGAGCTGATTGCGCACCATCAGGCCGCTACTGCCACCGCTCGGTTGCTCGTAATAACGTTTGGCCTCGACATCGCGTTCGGCATCTTGCGTGGCGATCGAAACCAATGAGTTTTCCAGGTTGTAATGCACCGCCAGAAAACCCTCCGGGCAAGATCCCGTGCATGCGCCCAGAGGCACGCCGGGCTTGAGAAAGCTCGCCCATTTTTCCCGTTCTGCAGGACCGAAGCGGTTTTCGCTGGTGTCGGTGAATTCGAGAAGGGTGAGGCGATCATCGCGCGACAGCACCACCATGGCCTCGCCGAGCGGCTGTTGGTCGACCTCGACCCGCACCGCCAGCGGCACATCAAAGAAATGCTCCTCGAAATCCGCCGGCAAGCCTTTGGCCTGGGCCAGCAGACTGCGTGGCGTCGTACCGGCGGCGCTGGCGGCCATGGCTGTGCTGGCACACAACAACAGCGCAAGCGCAGCCGCGATGGGTGTCATCGGGAACATGAACTTGTACTCTGATTGACTGACAATGAAAGTCCGTCGGGGCCTACATGACTGTCTGCCCCGGCGGTTGACGCCACTCGTGAAAAGCGAGCGTATTGAACTGATCAGTTGATCAGTTGCCGCCAATCGGTGGCACGGCGTCAAAGATCATTGCCACGGAACCGGTGTAGTCACCCGGCTGGAAGTTGCTGCCCTTGGCGGAGATTTTCAGCGGTGCGCGATAGTTGACGTCGGACTCGGCTTCACCGACGACCATTTGCGGAGTGGTGGTCAGTTCCTTGTTGTTGAGCATCACTTGCAGGTCGATCGAAGTGCTGCCAGCGACCAGTTTTGGCAGACTTTCCAGGCTGGCGTGTACCGAACCGTTGTTGTTGCGCACATCGAAGAAACCGTTGACTTCGGCCATCTTGCCGGTCGTCGGCTGGTAGCTCATGTCCTGATCCTTGTTGACCAGGTCAGGATCGGTTGGCACCACGTAGAAACCATTGGTCGGCACGTGAGCGACGAGGCTGATGGAATGCGACGCTTCGCCCGCAGCGAAGGCACCGGTGGAGGTGATTGCCAGAAGAGCCAGGGGAGCAGCGATTGCGAATTTCTTGAACATCGTTCAGTACCTGTTTGCTTTATATAAGAAAGGTGTCATTAAAAGTTCATAAACCCATTGCTTAAGCAGCAGCGGATCAACTTGAACTTTCAACGGTGGGCATCATCGACTGTTGCCTCTGGAATGTAAGCAGGCAACTTCCGACAAACGCGTAGTTAAACCACCCCGCACCCCGCCAGAAAAAAGAACAAAAAACAGATACTTGCGATATTCGCTGTAAGTTTCGCCTTACATACAGTTATCCGGAAAAAACCATACAGCAACTTTGCCGCTTTAGATCAGCAACTTTGGAGGTATTAGAATATATACTCAAGAGCAACTATAGCGATAACTTTAACTTCAAGATCACGGCATCGTTCAATTACCCAAATATATTTTTTTCCGCCCGAAGGGTGCTGGTGACCGCTCGTCCGTCGAAACGCGCTTGAGGGAAAAACGTCTTGCGTCGCCTTTAAGATATATCTTAAGTTGTATCTAAATACGACGTGAGAGAAGCGAAATGAGAGACCATCATTCCCCCCACCGCGAGCACGGCGACGGCCGCGACGGCTTCGAGAAGCGCCCGGGTCGCGAACGCGGCGGCCGCGGCCCTCGAGTGTTCGCCCCCGGTGATCTGAAATTGCTGTTGCTGGCGCTGATTGCCGAACAGCCATGCCACGGCTACGACCTGATCCGCCAGATCGAAGGCATGTTCGACGGCGCCTACAGCCCGAGCCCCGGGGTGATATACCCGACCTTGACCTTTCTGGAAGAGAGCGACCTGATCGCCGGCGATGCCGAGGCCGGCAAAAAACGTTACAGCGTGACCGACGCCGGTCGTCTGTCTTTGAGTGAGCAGGCCGTAGCGCTTGATGGCGTACGCATGCGCATCGACGTCAGCAAGCGCTCACTGCGCGGCCATGATCGCCCGGCGGAAATCCACGAAGCGGTGCACAACCTGCGCCATGCCTTGCAGCTGCACCACGGTCGCTGGAGCGCCGAAGAAATCCTGCGCGTGCGCGACCTGCTCAACGACACCGCCAAAGCCATCGTCGACGGCCCTGCCGTTCAACCTGCCCCGGAGACAGCCGAATGACTGCAGTCGATACTCAAACCATTCACCGCGTCATGCATGAAATCAAACGACGCAAGCTTGAAGTATTGCGCGTCACCGACCTGACCCCGCGCATGCGCCGCATCACCCTCGGCGGGCCCGAACTGGCCGGATTCATCAGCCTGGGCACGGACGATCACGTCAAACTGCTGTTCCCGCAGAACGCCGAACAGGCAGCAGCGCTGGAGACAATGCAGCTCGGCGCCGGCAAGGACAACGGCCCGATGCCAGAGATGCGCGACTACACGCCGCGTCGCTACGATCTGGAAAAAATGGAGCTGGACATCGATTTCGTCCTGCATGGCGATGGCCCTGCCTCGACCTGGGCGGAACAGGCGCAACCGGGGCAATTTCTGCACATCGGCGGGCCGCGCGGGTCGATGATCGTGCCGGACATCTTCGACAGCTACCTGCTGATCGGCGACGAAACCGCCCTCCCCGCCATCGCCCGCCGCCTCGAAGGCCTGCCGGCAAATCGCAAGGCGCTGGTGGTGATCGAAGTGGAAAACGGCGCCGAGCAGCAAGTGCTGGAAAGCGCTGCGCAGTTCAATGTCATCTGGGTACTGCGCGAAGGCGGCAAGGACAACCTGCTGACGACGGTCAAACAGCTGCAAGTGCCCAAGGGCAATCTGTACGCGTGGGTGGCGACCGAGACCAAGGTCTCACGGCAGATTCGCCGGGTGTTGATCGATGAGCATGGTCTCGATGAACAGTTCATCAAGGCGGTCGGCTACTGGCGCGCGGAGGGATCTGACGAGGAGTGATTTTCTCCTGACCACAATTCCCGTGTGGGAGCGAGCTTGCTCGCGAAAGCGGTGTGTCAGTCAACATCCATGCAAACTGATACACCGCATTCGCGAGCAGGCTCGCTCCCACATTGAATATCAACTTCGTGCGGACAATCTGCGGTCGAGGCCGATTACCAGCACCCCCACCAACACAAACCCCACGAATATCCCCCCGGCATTCGCCAGCACCTGTGGATAACCCAACACCGCGACATCTATGAACGGGTACGCATACGCGCCAAGCAGATGCCCGCGCAGCAAGGCGTAGATGAAATACACCAGCGGATAGATCAGCCACAGCGGCAGGTGCCACAGGCGCAACGTGCCTTTGGGAACGCAGCGCCACCAATAGCCGAGAAACAGCAATGGCATGACGTCATGGAGCAATTCATCGGCGACAAACTGCCAGCCTTGGGGATGCCACAAGTGCCGCAACAAAATGCTGTAGGCCAGACCGACCACGGCGATGCTTACCGCAATGCCACTGCTGACCCAGGGTTGCAGGAACCAGCGCCGCGCTGCGGATTCGCGCTCGGTGACCGCGCAGGTCAGCACCGTCGCCACCAGGGTGTTGGTCAATATCGTGAAGTAACTGAAGAAACTCACCAGCCCGCCCAACAGGCTGGCGCCGATGCTCAATCTTGCGAAGAGGATGAGGTACAGCTGAATTGCCAGCCCTGCCCAGCCCAACACGGCCAGGCCGGTGATCAGGCGTCGCCGCCTCGCGCTGTCCATCTCAGAGCGGTCGCTTGGTGCGCATCAGCTTGACGTAAAGGCGTTCGACCTTTTCCCGCGCCCATGGGGTTTTACGCAGGAAGGTCAGGCTCGACTTGATGCTCGGATCGCTTTTGAAGCAACGGATGTCGATACGCTCGGCCAGACCCGACCACTCGTAGTGAGTCACCAGTGCGTTGAGGATCTGTTCGAGGGTCACGCCGTGCAGCGGATCGGGGGATTGTTCGTTCATGCCGGGCCTCTGGGCGAAGTGGAAATGCGTAAAGCCGCGCACCTTAGCCGAGGGGCTGAGCGGGTGGAAGGCCTTCCTGCAAATGTAGGCCAACCCGGGAAGATCGCAGGCTGTGGTCCGACTCACAATGCGCCCGTTTGCCGCACTGTTACCGAATCCGAAACGCTGCATGTCTGCAAAAGCCCTTTCTCATTTTGTTACAGATCATTATCCTGCCGCCCTTCCGCTGAAACGCTTCACTGCATGCGACAATCTGAAGCGCTCGGCCTGCACCCGTAAAACATCAAAAAAAGACTTTATTCATGGCTGATTTTTCCTCCTTCCGAGATAGCGCTACCTTCGCGCTGCGCACCTTCGGCGGCTGCACCGCCCTTGGCCTTGCCACCTGCGTCCAGGCAGCTCCAGCCTTCGACAGTGAGTCACCGTACATGCTCGGTGACTGGAACGGCACGCGCACAGAACTCGCGGAAAAAGGCTACGACTTCAAACTCGATTACACCGGCGAAATGGGCAGCAACCTGCACGGCGGCTATGACCACGATCGCACTGCGCGCTATAGCGACCAGTTCGGCCTCGGCACCCATCTGGATCTGCAGAAGATCCTTGGCTGGAACGACGCCGAGTTCCAACTGACCATTACCAAACGCAGCGGCAACAACATCAGCAATGACCGCATCAACGATCCGCGCGTTGGCGGCTTCACTTCGGCGCAGGAAGTCTGGGGACGTGGCCAGACTACGCGCCTGACGCAAATGTGGTATCAGCAGAAATTCTTCGATCAGAAACTCGACATCAAGGTCGGCCGGTTCGGCGAAGGCGAAGATTTCAACAGCTTCCCCTGCGATTTTCAGAACCTGGCGTTCTGTGGCTCGCAGGTTGGTAACTGGGTCGGCGGCATCTGGTACAACTGGCCGGTCAGCCAATGGGCGCTGCGGGTCAAATATCACCTGACGCCGGAGCTGTACGCACAGGTCGGCGCCTATGAGCAAAACCCGTCGAACCTCGATCGCGGCAACGGTTTCAAACTCAGCGGCAGCGGCACCCAGGGCGCGATCCTGCCGGTCGAACTGGTGTGGACGCCGAAGCTCAACGGCCTGCCGGGCGAATACCGCGCCGGTTATTACTACAGCAACGCCAAAGCGTCTGACGTTTATAAAGATCGCAATGACCAGCCGGCAGCGCTGAGCGGCGAAGCCTACCGCAGCGCGTCGAGCAAGCACGGCGTATGGCTGGGCCTGCAGCAGCAGGTCACCAGTGTCGCCAGCGATAACAGCCGGGGTTTGAGCCTGTTCGCCAACGCGACGATGCACGACAAGAAAACCAATGCCATCGACAACTACGTGCAGGCCGGCTTGACCTACAAAGGTCCGTTCGATGCTCGCGCCAAGGACGACATCGGTTTCGCCCTGGCCCGCGTCCACGTCAACCCGGCCTATCGCAAGAATGCCGAAATGACTAACCGCGCCAACGCCGTCTACGACTACGACAATCCGGCGTTCCTGCCACCGCAGGACACCGAGTACAGCGCCGAGCTGTATTACGGCGTGCACGTGACCAATTGGCTGACCGTGCGCCCGAACCTGCAATACATCCGCCACCCCGGTGGCGTGAACGACGTCGACGACGCCCTGATCGGCGGGATCAAGATCCAGTCGTCGTTCTAGAGATCTACACAAATCCAATGTAGGCGTGAGCCTGCTCGCGATAGCGGTGTTACAGGCGACATCTCCAGAGACTGAAACAGCGCTACCGCGAGCAGGCTCACTCCTACACGAATGCATTTCGTTAGCCGAACAAGTTTTTATCTGAACCATGCCTGCGCCAAATCGTCATCTAAAGTGACTACAGCGCGGGACTACATAAACGTCACGGAGAATCACACTATGAGCACCGAAAGTGCTTCGAGTCGGGGCCGTCTGCTACCGGGCCTGCTCGGCATTCTGCTTCTACTGATGGGCCTGGCCATGCTGGCCGGGGAGTCAAGCTGAGCATGCTCGGCGGCTCGCTTTACTATCTGCTGGCCGGTATCGGCATCGCATTGACCGGCATCCTGCTGCTGATGCGCCGTCGTGCGGCGCTGGGCCTGTACGCCATCGTGCTGTTCGCCAGCACCGTATGGGCGTTGTGGGAAGTCGGTCTGGACTGGTGGCAACTGGTGCCGCGTCTGGCGATGCTGTTCGCCCTTGGTCTGGTGATGCTGCTGCCGTGGTTCCGTCGCCCGCTGCTGCTCAACGGTCCGGCGCCAATGGGCACCGGCGCCTTGAGCGTAGCGGTGGTACTGGCCGGCCTGACCGCTGTAGCCAGTCAGTTCACCAACCCTGGGGAAATCAAAGGCCAACTGGACCGCGACAGCGTCGACGGTATGACCAACACCGCCCCGACCATGCCCGACGGTGACTGGAACTCCTACGGCCGCAGCGCCCACGGTGATCGTTACTCGCCACTGGCGCAGATCACCCCGGCCAACGTGAGCAAACTCGTACCGGCCTGGACCTACCGCACCGGCGACATCCCGGGGCCGAACGATCCGGGCGAAACCACCGCTGAAAACACCCCGCTGAAAGTCAACGGCATGCTCTATGTGTGCACGCCGCACAGCCAGGTGATTGCGCTGGATCCGGACAGCGGTAAGGAAATCTGGCGCTTCGATCCGAAGCTGAGCACGCAGAACGCGGCCAACTTCAAAGGTTGGGCGCACATGACCTGCCGTGGCGTGAGCTATCACGACGACGCGGTCTATGCCTCCGAGCAGAGCCCGACCGGTTCGGCCAGCCCGGCCCCGGCCAGCGCCTGCCCGCGTCGCATCTTCCTGCCAACCGCCGACACCCGTCTGATCGCCCTGAATGCCGACACCGGCAAAATGTGCGAAGACTTTGGCGACAAAGGCCAGGTCGACCTGAGCGCCAACATCGGCGGCTTCAACGCCGGCGGCTACTACTCCACTTCGCCACCTGCGGTCACCAAGGACCTGGTGGTGATTGGCGGTCACGTCACCGACAACGTTTCCACCGACGAGCCTAGCGGCGTGATCCGCGCGTTCGACGTGCACACCGGCAAACTGGTGTGGAACTGGGACAGCGGCAACCCGGACGACACCGCGCCGATCGCCGAAGGCAAGACCTATACGCGCAACTCGCCGAACATGTGGTCGATGTTTGCCGTAGACGAAAAACTCGGCATGCTCTACCTGCCGATGGGCAACCAGACCCCGGACCAGTTCGGTGGCATGCGTACGCCTGAATCGGAACTGCACGCCGCTGGCCTGACCGCGCTGGACATCGCCACCGGTAAGGTGCGCTGGAACTTCCAGTTCACCCACCATGACCTGTGGGATATGGACGTCGGCGGTCAACCGACCGTGATGGACATCAAGACCGCTGACGGCGTCAAGCCAGCGGTACTGGCGTCGACCAAGCAGGGCAGCATCTACGTGCTGGATCGCAGCACCGGCAAGGCCATCGTACCGATCAACGAAATCCCGGTGCCGCAAGGCGCGGTGGAAGGCGACCACACTTCGCCGACCCAACCGAAATCCGACCTCAACTTCATGCCGCCGCCACTCAAAGAACGCGACATGTGGGGCGTGACGCCATTCGACCAGATGCTCTGCCGGATCGACTTCAAATCCCTGCGTTATGACGGCCCGTTCACCCCGCCATCGCTGCAAGGTTCGATCGTGTATCCAGGCAACTTCGGCGTGTTCGACTGGGGCGGCATCTCGGTCGATCCGGTGCGCCAGATCGCCTTCGTCAACCCGAGCTACATGGCGTTCCGTTCGAAACTGGTACCGGCTGCAGAAGTTGCCGGCGGCCCGGGTCGCAAGAGCGAAACCGAAGGCGTACAGCCCAACAAGGGCGCGCCATACGGCGTGATCCTCGAGGCGCTGCTGTCGCCAATGGGCTTGCCATGCCAGGCGCCAGCGTGGGGTTATGTCGCAGCGGTCGACCTTACCACCAGCAAAACCATCTGGATGCACAAAAACGGCACCGTGCGCGACAGCTCGCCGGTTCCGATCCCATTGAGCATGGGCGTACCGAGCCTGGGCGGCACCTTCACCACTGCAGGTGGCGTTGCCTTCCTGAGCGGTACCCTCGACCAGTACCTGCGCGCCTATGATGTGAAAAACGGCAAGCAACTGTGGGAAGGCCGCCTGCCAGCCGGCGCGCAAACCACACCGATGACGTACACCGGCAAGGACGGCAAGCAATACGTGCTCGTCGTCGCCGGCGGTCACGGCTCGCTGGGCACCAAGCAAGGTGACTATGTGATTGCGTACAAGCTGTCTGAGTAAGCGTTAGCGAGCGGTAAAGAAAAGGCGATGTTCCGTAAGGGACATCGCCTTTTTCATGCATGAAATCTTAAAGCTGTTCACAAGGAGTGAGCCTGCTCGCGTTAGCGGTGTGTCAGACAGCAACTTTGGGGCTGACACACCGCTATCGCGAGCAGGCTCACTCCCACAGAAAGCAAAATCAAGATCAAAAGATCGCAGCCTTCGGCAGCTCCTGCACGATGAGCGTTAGCTCGAGTAACGCTTTTGATCTTGATCCACGGGCGACGTCGGAAGGCTGAGTGGAGGGATTGATCCGGGCGTGGGAGCGCAGCGACCGTCTGGCGCAGCCAGACACAGCGCAAGGAGATGCAGCGAAGCAAACCGGGGCCGCTGCGCCCGGATCAGTCCCGGAGCGAAGGAACCCGAGCCTGCGAGGGCCGAACGCAGGAGCAAGCCTTTTGGTTCCTTTTTGGCGTTTGAAAAAGGGACTCGCCGTAAGGGCGAAACCGTAATCAGCAACACCCGCAGAAACGGATATTCCCACAAACCATCCAGAGCATGGCCGGCCCAAAGGCCGCCAAGGTCAAAAAACTGTCCCCCCTGAACACACAAGCAGAAACACACCCGCCCCATTGAAACCACGCCACCCCTGCCCCATCTAAGACCCATACCCCATTGCGCAGGTGCCCCATGACCGACCAGCAAGATCGCCCGGACAACCACGACGATTACGAAACCGACCACATCGAACACACCTCCTCCGGCACCGGCCTGGCGCTGCCCGGGCAAAACCTGCCGGACAAGGTCTACATCATCCCGATCCACAACCGTCCGTTCTTCCCGGCCCAGGTCTTGCCGGTCATCGTCAATGAAGAGCCGTGGGCCGAAACCCTCGAACTGGTCAGCAAATCCGAACACCACTCCCTGGCCCTGTTCTTCATGGATACGCCCCAGGAAGACCCGCGCCACTTCGACACCGGCGCCCTCCCCGAATACGGCACGCTGGTCAAGGTTCACCACGCCAGCCGCGAAAACGGCAAACTGCAGTTCGTCGCCCAGGGCCTGAGCCGTGTACGCATCAAGACCTGGCTCAAGCATCACCGTCCGCCGTATCTGGTCGAAGTCGAATACCCGCACCAGCCCACCGAGCCGACCGACGAGGTCAAGGCCTACGGCATGGCGCTGATCAATGCGATCAAGGAACTGCTGCCGCTCAACCCGCTGTACAGCGAAGAGCTGAAGAACTACCTCAACCGCTTCAGCCCCAACGATCCGTCGCCGCTGACCGACTTCGCCGCCGCCCTGACGTCCGCCACCGGCCCCGAGCTGCAGGAAGTGCTCGACTGCGTGCCGATGCTCAAGCGCATGGAAAAAGTCCTGCCGATGCTGCGCAAGGAAGTCGAGGTCGCGCGCCTGCAAAAGGAGATTTCCGCTGAAGTTAACCGCAAGATCGGCGAGCATCAGCGTGAGTTCTTCCTCAAGGAGCAACTCAAGGTCATCCAGCAAGAACTTGGCCTGACCAAGGACGACCGCAGTGCTGACCTCGAACAGTTCCAGCAGCGCCTCGAAGGCAAAACCCTGCCGGCGCAGGTGCAGAAACGCCTCGAAGAAGAAACCCACAAACTGTCGATCCTTGAAACCGGCTCGCCGGAATACGCGGTCACACGTAACTATCTGGACTGGGCGACTTCGGTGCCGTGGGGCGTGTACGGCGAGGACAAACTCGACCTCAAGCACGCACGCAAAGTCCTCGACAAGCACCACGCGGGTCTTGATGACATCAAGGATCGCATTCTCGAATTCCTCGCCGTCGGTGCCTACAAAGGCGAGATCAGCGGTTCGATTGTGTTGCTGGTCGGCCCGCCGGGCGTGGGTAAAACCAGCGTTGGCAAATCCATCGCCGAATCCCTCGGGCGGCCGTTCTACCGCTTCAGCCTCGGCGGCATGCGCGATGAAGCCGAAATCAAGGGCCACCGCCGCACCTACATCGGCGCGCAGCCGGGCAAACTGGTGCAAGCGTTGAAAGACGTCGAGGTGATGAACCCGGTGATCATGCTCGACGAGATCGACAAGATGGGCCAGAGCTACCAGGGCGACCCGGCCTCGGCGCTGCTGGAAACCCTCGATCCTGAGCAGAACGTCGAATTCCTCGACCACTACCTCGACCTGCGCATGGACTTGTCGAAAGTGCTCTTCGTCTGCACCGCCAACACCCTCGACTCGATCCCCGGCCCGTTACTCGACCGGATGGAAGTGATTCGCCTGTCCGGCTACATCACCGAAGAAAAAGTCGCCATCGCCAAGCGGCACCTGTGGCCGAAACTGCTGGAAAAGGCTGGCGTGTCGAAAGGCAGCCTGAGCATCAGCGACACCGCACTCAAAGCCCTGATCGACGGTTACGCCCGTGAAGCCGGCGTGCGCCAGCTGGAAAAGCAGATGGGCAAACTGGTGCGCAAAGCGGTGATGAAGCTGATCGACGATCCGAAAGCAGTGATCAAACTCGGCCCGAAAGACCTCGAAGCCTCGCTGGGCCATCCGGTGTTCCGCAATGAGCAAGTCTTGTCCGGCACCGGCGTGATTACCGGTCTGGCCTGGACCAGCATGGGCGGCGCCACGTTACCGATCGAAGCCACGCGGATTCACACGCTCAACCGTGGCTTCAAACTCACCGGGCAACTGGGCGATGTGATGAAGGAATCGGCAGAGATCGCCTACAGCTACGTCAGCTCGCACCTCAAGCAGTTCGGCGGTGATGCGAAATTCTTCGACGAAGCTTTCGTCCACCTGCATGTGCCTGAAGGCGCGACGCCGAAGGACGGCCCAAGCGCCGGCGTGACCATGGCCAGTGCGTTGCTCTCGCTGGCACGCAATCAGCCGCCGAAAAAAGGCGTGGCAATGACGGGTGAGCTGACGCTGACCGGGCATGTACTGCCGATCGGCGGCGTGCGCGAGAAAGTGATCGCGGCGCGCCGGCAGAAGATTTTCGAGTTGATTCTGCCGGAGCCGAACCGGGGTAACTTCGAGGAATTGCCGGATTATCTGAAGGAAGGGATAACCGTGCACTTTGCCAAGAAGTTTGCGGATGTGGCGAAGGTGCTCTTCTGACAGTTTTCAGGGCCTGATATATCGCTATCGCGAGCAGGCTCGCTCCTACATTTGGAATGCGTTCCCCTGTAGTAGTGAGCCTGCTCAAGATGGCGTCAGTCGGGTCAACGCAAAACCCACCTGTCACACTTTGTCTCATCTTCAGTTATGCTCGCCGTTCGTCGTAACCGCCGGAGCTGCTGACCTTATGTCCCCCACTCGCCTGTTTCTCCCCCTCGCCCTTTGCTTGCTGGCCGCCTGCGCCACGCAACCGAAACACAACGTGACCGTGGAAAAACAAAGCGAATGCCCGGTGCGGCTCACGACCGGACAAAACCTGATCATCACCCTGCCGAGCAACCCGACCACGGGTTATCGCTGGGCGATTCAGGATTCGGCTGGCGGCGTGTTGCGTGCGCTCAGCCCGGAGGTCTACAGCAATCCGGAAGATGCCGGCGTGGTCGGCGCAGCGGGTATATCAACCTGGCGCTTCCAGGCATTCGCAGCCGGCACCGGGCGCTTGCGCCTGACTTCGCAACAACCCTGGGCGCCGGAAGTGCTGCCCGTGGAAACCTTTGACTGCGCCATTTCCGTGAACTGACTGCGGCAAACCGCGCTGGCTTCTTCGCGAGCAGGCTCGCTCCCACAGGACACCGCGATCCCCTGTGGGAGCGAGCCTGCTCGCGAAAGCGATATCCCTGACGGCGAAGTTTATCCGCCAGTACTGTGCTTTATCAGACAACCCAAGCATCCCCGCGCCACTTTGGCTAAAATGCCGGCCTTTTCCACCGACACCGCCGGACGCCGCCGTGAGCAAAGAACCCGATCGCCTATTCGCCCAGCCTTTGGCCCAGGTGCCTGACTTCGCCTTCAACGAAGACGTGGTGCGGGTGTTCCCGGACATGATCAAGCGCTCGGTGCCGGGTTACCCGACCATCGTCGAAAACCTCGGCGTGCTCGCCGCGCAATTCGCCCAGCCGAACAGCGTCCTTTATGACCTCGGTTCGTCGCTCGGCGCAGTGACTCAAGCCCTGCGCCGCCATGTGCGCACCGACGGTTGCCGAGTGATCGCTGTGGATAACTCAGCAGCGATGGTCGAGCGTTGCCGCGAATACCTCAACGGTCAGGATTCGATGTTTCAGGAATTGCTGCCGGTCGAGGTGATCGAAGGCGATATCCTCGCGCTGCAATTCCAGCCTGCCTCGGTGGTGGCGCTGAACTTCACCCTGCAATTCATCGCCCCGGACCAGCGCACCGCGTTACTCTCGCGCATTCGCCATTCGCTATTGCCTGGCGGCGCGCTGATTCTCTCGGAGAAGCTGCGCTTCAACGATGCCGAAGAGCATGCGCTGCTCACCGATCTGCACGTGGCGTTCAAACGCGCCAACGGCTACAGCGAACTGGAAATCGCCCAGAAGCGCAGCGCCATCGAAAACGTCATGAAGCCCGACAGCCTCGAAGAACACCGCGAACGCTTGCTGGCCGCCGGGTTCTCGAAAGTCATGCCGTGGTTCCAGTGTCTTAACTTTGCCTCGTTGATTGCCTTGCCATGATTGATCTGTCCCCCCTCGCCCGCCGTCTGGCCGGTACTCCGCTGGCCGACTGGGCCAACACGCTGCAAGCGCAACTCGACAAGAAAATGGAGAAAGGCCACGGCGATCTGGAACGCTGGCAAAGTGCGCTGGACGCCTTGCCGAAGATCCAGCCAAGCGAAGTCGATTTGCTCAACTGCTTGAAACTCGACACCGATTGCGACGACGCAACCCGCGCGCAGATGCGCACCGCTTTGATGGGCCTGTCGCCGTGGCGCAAAGGGCCGTTCGATCTGTTCGGCGTGCATGTCGACACCGAATGGCGTTCGGACTGGAAGTGGTCGCGCGTGGCGCCGCACTTGGACCTCAAAGGCAAGCGTATCCTCGATGTCGGCTGCGGCAACGGCTACTACATGTGGCGCATGCTCGGCGCCGGTGCCGACAGCGTAATTGGCGTTGACCCGAACTGGCTGTTCTTCTGCCAGTTCCAGGCTGTGCAACGTTATTTGTCCGAGCCGAATGCCTGGCACCTGCCGTTCCCGTTTGAAGATCTGCCGCCGAATCTGGAAGGCTTCGACACGGTGTTTTCCATGGGCGTGTTCTACCACCGCCGCTCGCCGATCGAGCATTTGCTAGCGCTGAAGGATTGCCTGGTCAAGGGCGGCGAACTGGTGCTGGAAACGTTGGTGGTCGAAGGCGACAAGCATCAGGTGCTGGTCCCGGAAGATCGCTATGCGCAGATGCGCAACGTGTGGTTTTTGCCGTCAGTGCCGGCGCTGGAATTATGGCTGCGGCGGGCCGGGTTCAGCGATATTCGTTGTGTGGATGTCAGCACGACCACGGTTGAGGAACAGCGCGGGACCGAGTGGATGAAGTATCAATCGCTGAGCGATTTTCTGGATCCCGAGGATCACAGCAAAACCATTGAAGGGCTGCCGGCGCCGATGCGCGCGGTTATCGTCGCGAAGAAATAACCCGATCTCACAGCGCAGATCCCCCTGTGGGAGCGGGCTTGCTCGCGAAGGCGGTGTGTCAGACGATAAATGGTTGCCTGAATCACCGTCTTCGCGAGCAAGCCCGCTCCCACATTGCAAGCGCATTTCTGCCGTTGAAATGCCGTCTTTTGAGCAAGTGAACCTGCTCGCTTCTACAATGGGGCGGTATTTATTCAGCGGGTTTTGTGCGCCTGGCGCGGAAAAATTCGGTCAGCACTGCGCCACATTCTTCAGCCAGCACCCCCCTCATACAACACCCGGTGGTTCAAAAACCCTGGGTAAAAAACTGTCCCTGACTCTGCACAATCCCGGCCTTGGGCTCCAGCGCGCCATACACCACCCGCGCCACCCGTGAATGCACGATCAGCCCGGCGCACATGCTGCACGGTTCCAGCGTTACATACAGCGTGCTGCCCGGCAGGCGATAGTTATCCACTGCCTGCGCGGCGGCGCGGATCGCGACCATTTCCGCATGGGCACTTGGGTCGCTGGTGCTGATCGGGCAATTGAAGCCGCGACCGATGATCACGCCATCGTGCACCAGCACTGCGCCCACCGGCACTTCACCGAGGGCGGCGCCCTGTGCGGCGAGGATCAGGGCTTCGCGCATGAAGTCGCGGTCGCGGCTGCGGTCGATGATCGCCGCCGGGCGTATCTGGCGCATCACTTCACCTCGATCGCGGCCATCAGGCCGGTTTCCATATGGTCGATGACATGGCAGTGGAACATCCACACCCCCGGGTTATCCGCCACCAGCGCCACTTGCGCACGCTCGTTCTTGCCCAGCAGATAGGTGTCGGTGAAATACGGCACGACCTTGTGCCGGTTCGACGCGATCACCTTGAAGCTCATGCCGTGCAGGTGGATCGGGTGCTGGTACTGGGTCATATTCTTCAATTCGAAAATATAGCTCTGGCCGAGTTTCAGAGTGGCAATCGGCCGGTCGGCGCAGGTCTTGTCGGTGATGTCCCAGGCCTTGCCGTTGATCTGCCACAGGCTCGGCGGTTTGCCGTTTTCGGTGTTCACCGAGACCGAGCCGACCCATTCGAAATTGAAGTTGAGTTTCTCCGCATTGGCCAGGTCCGGCTCGGCCACCGGGTTGGCCGGCAGGGCTTTCGGCCAGTCCGTTGGCGCATCGGTGTTGGCGACTGACCGCAGCGTGCCCAGACGAACCGGGCCGTTGCGCAGCGACAACTCTTCACCCGCCGCTGGCGCCTTGATCGCCAGGCAAATGCGCATGCCAGGGCCGAGCCAGTATTCCTTGCCCAATGGCCGAGGTTCGATCGGATTGCCGTCCAGCGCGTAGATCTTCGCTTCGACGCCCGGAATGTTGATGCGATAGGTCAGGGTGTTGTCTAGGTTGAGCAAGCGCACCCGAGTGATCTGCCCGGCCGGCAGATCGATCACCGGCAACGGCACGCCATTGATCGTCGACAGGCGCCCGGCGGTACCGCCACGGGCCGCTTCGCGCGGGATACTGAACTCGACGAACTGGCCTTGCTCATCGACATGCCAGTTCTTCAGGCTGAGGGTTTTCTCGTACTTGAAACCGGTGGGCTCGCGCTCTTCGATGATTAGCGGCCCGACCAGCCCACGACCCAGTTCTTCGCTGCTGCTGACATGCGGGTGATACCAGTAGCTGCCGGCGTCCGGCACGCGGAATTTGTAGTCGAAGTATTCGCCCGGCAGCACCGGCAGTTGCGATACGTAGGGCACGCCGTCCATTTCCAGCGGCAGGCGGATACCGTGCCAGTGAATGGTGGTCGCCACGGGCAGGTGATTGATGAAACGCACCCGCAACCATTCGCCCTGACGCACGCGCAACTCGGTGCCCGGCGCCGACGGGCCGAACGCCCAGGCCTCGGTCTTGTGCCCCGGCACCAGCTCGACGTCGAGCGGCGCGGCGATCAGTTCATAGTCGTGGCCGGCCTCGGCGTCGGCCATCTTGCCCAGCCAGTAACGCGACGCGCCTCCCGCGCCTACGCCAACGACTACAAGACCGGCCAGGCCACCGAGAATTTGGCGACGGGTAAAGGACATGAACTCAACTACCTCACGTATCAGCGACAGATCCCGAGGGACCCGCAAAAAGGCGAATACGATACACCCGCAGTTGAGAAACAGTAAGGGCGACCTGCGGCCGCACGTCTTGTCGGCCTTATGCGCGCAGCCCGGTAATCAGGTGCAGCACGCCGCCCTCAAGCGGCATGACGCCCGCCACACCGGCCACACGCAGGGCCTGACGGTCGACACGGGCCTCGTCATGCAAGGTCACGCGCACCCGGGTCAGCGCCAGCGGTTGCTGCGACTTGATGTTAGCCACACCGCCCAGCGCCGCTACGATCTCGGCGTTCAAGCCGGCAACCGCATCGGCGGTAATGTTTGCCTCGTCCGGTACCAGATCCGGCGTCAGTGCCTTCCAGAATGCCTGCTGCAATTTGTCGAACATGTTCAATTCTCCATAACCGGCGAGGCATCGACTTTCGCCCCATGAAACTGCTGCAAGGCTTCGCGCACGTCGGCGGCGCTTTCGAGGCTCGAGACCTGTTCGGCGATGATGCGACAGTCGGCCAGATTCACTTCGCGCACCGCCGACTTGATCGCCGGAATCAACGGCACGCTCACCGACAGCTCATCCACACCCAGCCCCAGCAGCAACGGCACCGCAAGGCGTTCAGACGCCATGGCGCCGCAAACGCCGACCCATTTGCCGTGGGCATGGGCAGCCTTCACCGTCATCGCGATCAGGCGCAGCACCGAAGGGTGAAAGCTGTCCGCCTGACTGGCCAGACGCGGATGATCGCGGTCCATGGCGAGCGTGTATTGGGTGAGGTCGTTGGTGCCGATGGAGAAAAAATCCACGTGCGGCGCCAGCACATCGGCCATCAGCGCGGCGGCCGGCACTTCGATCATGATTCCAAGTTTCGGCAGGTGCGCCAGGCCCAGCACGCGCGCCTCCTGTTCGAGGATCTGCCGTGCCCGACGCAGCTCGGCCAGATTCGTGACCATCGGCAACATGATGTGCAGACGCGTCAGCTCCGAGCAGGCCAGCACGGCGCGAAATTGCTCACGCAACAATTGCGGGCGCTCAAGGCACAGGCGAATACCGCGCAAACCGAGGAAGGGATTGGTTTCGCTGTCCATCGGCACATAGGCCAGCGGCTTGTCCCCGCCGACATCGAGGGTGCGCACCACGAGATTGTGTGCCGGCCCGATAGTGCGGGCGATGGCGCTGTAGGTGGCCACTTGTTCATCGTGGCTCGGCGCTTGCTGGCGACCCAGGTAGAGAAACTCCGAACGCAGCAGTCCAACGCCACTCGCGCCAAGCTCCATGGCCTGGGCGGTTTCTTCCTGCGAGGCAATGTTGGCGGTGACTTCGATGTGCTGACCGTCACGGGTACAAGCCGCCTCGCTGGCCTGCGCCAGTTCCTGCTGATGACGCTGGCGCTGGCGCTCATGCCGCGTGCGCAATTGATCGATGGACTCGGCGTCAGGGTGCAATTGCAGTTCGCCTTTGTCGGCATCGAGCAGGACCCGCGTGCCATTGTCGAGCCCGAGCATTTGCAGCGGCATGCCACAGATCGCAGGCAAGCCACAGGCCCGCGCGAGGATCGCGACATGGCTGGTAGCGCCGCCGCCAACGGTGGCAAACCCGAGCACCTTGCGCGTATCGAGCCCGGCGGTCTGCGAAGGGGTCAGTTGATCGGCGATCAGAATTGTGTCGTCCGGCAACTCCAGCGCTTGCTCGTGCACACCGAGAATCAGCTTCAGCACGCGCTGGCCGACATCATCCAGATCCGCCGCGCGTTCGGCCAACAAGGCATTGCCCAGCGAGCGGAACATCGCCGCCGTTGCGTCGGTGCTGGTCTTCCAGGCGAATGCCGCGCTTTTGCCCGCGTCGATCAGCGCCCCGGCCTGATCCAGCAGGCTCGGGTCGGCCAGCAGTTCCTGATGCGCCTTGAAGATTTCCGCCTGCGCCTGGCCGCTGGCGGTGTCGCGCAGATGTTGCAGGGCCATGTCGGCTTCGATCAGGGCCTGGCTCAAGGCCTCCAGTTCGATTGGCGGCTCGGCGCCGAACTCGTTGACCAGTAGCGATGCTTCGACGATCTGCATGACTTGCCCCAACGCCGAACCGGGCGAGGCGCAGACACCGCGCAGGATGTTCGGCATTTCTGCTGCAACAGCTTCGACCGGCGCGGACGCTGTCACCGCTTCGCCGCAGCCTTCGCTCAGCAAGCGGCTCAGCGCTGCGACCGCTGCTTCGGCATCTTCACCTTCGGCGCTGACCTGCACGCTGTCACCCTGGGCCGTTTGCAACGCCATGATTGCCACCAGGGATTTGCCATTGGCTTGCGCTTGCAGTTTGTGCAGATGGATGGTCGCTGAAAACGCTTTCGCCGCTTGAGCGAATACTGCCGCCGGCCGCGCGTGCAGACCATTGGGATTGGGCAGGTTGATCGGCGACGAGCACACCGCATCGCCCGGCACCGGCGCTGGATGTTCGCCGCCCGCTGCGCCGACCAGCACGTCCATCACCGGTTGGCCCACCTCGACCCACCCGGTAGAGCCGACCAATGAATCGAACGGCTCGCCGCTGACCACCAGCATCAAGGTCAACAAACTGCGCGCGTGCAGGGCAATGTAGTCAGCATCGAAGTCGATCAGCGCCTGCCCCGCTTCGACCCGCTGCCCGGCTTCAACGCGGCGGGTGAATCCTTCGCCGGCGAGATTCACCGTGTCCAGGCCGATGTGCATCAACACCTGAACACCCGCATCACTGGTGATGGTGAGCGCATGCCCGCTGGCCTGCACGTCGCTGACCACACCAGCAAGCGGTGCGCAGAGCGTTGACGAAGTCGGGTCGATGCACAAACCGTCGCCGATGATCCGCCCGGCAAACACCGGATCGGGCACCTGGTCCAGCGCCATCAGCACGCCGGATAAAGGAGCCAGCAGCTGCAATTGTTGGGGTGTGGCCATGACATCACCTGAGCTTGTATTGATTGAATGAGCGGTCGCAGCCGCTTTGCTTATTTCCACCAGTATTCAACCTGCAGACCGACATTGGCCCCGTGTCGTGCGTTGCCAAAGGCGCCCGTGTCGGAGAGTGCCGAGCCTTTGGCCAACAGGTTGGCGGCACGCTTGGCTGCCTGGTTCCAGCTGGCATAGGTGTAATACAGACGCACTTCGGGCCGCGCCCAGAATTCCGGGCCTTTCGGTGACCACGTCGGCGCAAAGGTGAACTTGCTCAGCTTGCGCGTGCCGTCCGCCGCATCGACCTGGTCGTGACCCAGTTCGGTCACCAGTTTGAACTGCTCGCTCAGCGCATAGGTCGGGCGCACACCGAGTGACAGCCAGTTCTGGTCGGCGCCACCCTGACGAATATCCTTTTGATACACCGCCTGGAATTGTCCGCCAAACCGCGGCGTCAGTTGCCAGTCGAAGAACTCGACGATGCGATAGCTCTTGTTGCGGTCATCGAGCCTGACGTTACCGGTATAGCCCAATCCGGTGCCCGGTCCTTCGCCGTATTGCAGCGCCAGTTTGTTCTTGCCGCCGAAAAAGGCCTGCTGCACGTGCTGAGTAGTGATCGCCCAGCCACGGTGCGCGTCGCGGCTGTCGGGCTTGTCGATGTAACTCAGGCCGAACTCCAGTTCACCGCCCGGGTTACTGTTGAAACCGCCGACGTTGAAGTCATGGCGATTGATGTAATCCTTCTGGTAAAGATTGTCCTTGCGCGAGAACGCGTAACTGTATTTCAAGCCGCCGAGCAACACGTCTTCAATACCTGCCCCGGTGGCGCTCTGGTTCCAGTAATAGAAATCGGAAATATGGATGTCGTTACGTTTGTAGTAACGCCGACCCGCCCATAGCGAGCCGCCGTTAAGCGCGGGCATCGCCGACCATTGCGCATAAGCCTGTGGCAGGCGAATCGAGCCGTTGTCCTCTTTGAACGTCAGGCTGCGATCGTAGCGGTTGTACAACGACGCCATGCCATCGACGCTCAACACCGAGCCGTCGTCGAGGGTGTACAGATCCTGGCGCAGCTCGAGCTCACCGTACTGCTCGCACTCGTTTCCGAGGCGATATTTGGTCTGTGCGCCGGGCAACTGGAAACACGACTGACTGCCGCTGTTGACCGAAGTGCCGACACCGCTGCGCAGATAGCCGCCAAACTCCAGCGCCTGAGAAGATGTAGGCATTGCCAGACAAAATCCGGCGACTGCCAAGCTGTAATTCATGGTTGTTTTCATATGCCACCCATTGTTTTTATTGTGTGGTTGCAGGAATTCAGCGCGCACAACTCCCCGCGCAGCGTTCTGCGTGTTTTTTCAAAGGTTGTTATTCAGTTAAAAAATCAGGGGTCGGTCAGGTGCAGCACGAAGGATTCGTAAGGTCGCAACTGCAGCAAACTCGTGCGTTGCGGGCAGTCCGGGTAATTGCTGATCAACAAGCGCTGCTCCTGGGCTTCGTCGAGCAGCGCCGGTAGCTCGACCTCACAGGCAGTGCCATAGAAGTTGTTCACCACTAACAAGCGTTCGCCCGTCCCCTCGCGCAGGTACGCCCAGACTTGTGGGTGCTCCGGCAGCAACTGGCGATAGACGCCGTCAGAGATCAGCGCTTCAGTGCGGCGTAAAGCGATCAGGCGTCGATAGTGATGCAGCACCGACTCCGGGTCGTGCAGCTGATGCGCGACGTTGATCTGCACAGCATTGGCCGGCACGCCAATCCAGGGTTCACCACTTGTGAAACCGGCGTTGTGCCCGGCGTGCCAGTGCATCGGCGTGCGCCCGTTGTCGCGGGACTTCTGCATGATCGCCGCCAGGTTGTCGAGGTCGCTGGTGCCGGCTTCACGCTTGAGGCGAAAGATGTTCAGGGTCTCGACATCGCGGTACTGCTCGATGCTCTCGAACCCCGGATTGGTCATTCCCAATTCTTCGCCCTGATAGACGAAGGGCGTGCCCTGCAGAAAGTGCAGCGCCGTGCCGAGCATCTTCGCCGACAGCTCGCGGTATTCGCCGTCATTGCCGAACCGCGAGACCACGCGTGGCTGATCGTGGTTACACCAGAACAGCGCATTCCAGCCGCCACCCGCCTGCATGCCGGTCTGCCAGTCGGACAGAATCTGCTTGAGCTGGAGGAAATCGAAATCGGCGCGCACCCATTTCTGCAGATTCGGGTAATCGACCTTCAGGTGATGAAAGTTGAAGGTCATCGACAGCTCTTTCGACTGCGGATTGGAGTAACGAATGCAGTGTTCGAGGCGGGTCGAAGACATTTCCCCGACATTGATCAGCTCATGCCCTTCAAAGACCTCGCGGTGCATTTCCTGCAAGTAGGTGTGCACGTTCGGCCCGTCGGTGTAGAAGCGCCGACCATCGCTGTCGTCCTCGGGGAAGTCCGCCGGTTTCGAGATCAGGTTGATCACGTCCAGACGAAAGCCACCGACGCCCTTGTCGCGCCAGAAACGCATCATCTTGAACACTTCGTCGCGGACCTTGGGGTTGTCCCAATTGAGGTCGGCCTGGGTGTGGTCGAACAGGTGCAGGTAATACTGGCCGGTCTGCGCTTCGTATTCCCAGGCCGAGCCGCCGAACTTGGATTCCCAGTTGTTCGGCTGGTCGCGCCAGATATAGAAGTCGCGATAAGGATTGTCGAGGCTGCTGCGCGCCTGCTGGAACCAGACATGTTCGATCGAGGTGTGGTTGACCACGATGTCGAGCATCAACTTGATCCCGCGTTTGCCCGCTTCGGCGATCAGCAGTTCACAGTCGGCCATGCTGCCGTAGCTAGGATCGACCGCGTAGTAGTCGCTGATGTCGTAGCCGTTGTCGCGCTGCGGAGAGCGCAGGAACGGCGTGATCCACAGGTAATCGACCCCCAGCCATTGCAGGTAATCGAGCTTGGCGACGATGCCGAGCAGATCGCCAGTGGCGTTGCCGGCATGGCTGTGAAAGCTCTTCGGGTAGATCTGGTAGATCACCGAACGTTGCCAGTCTTGCATGGCGCGACTCCTTTATTGATTTCAGGCAACCCGGTAACCCGGACGGACGATCTTCATGCTCAGCACGCAGGTCAGGGCAAACGGCACGAGCATGGCGATCAGCATCCCGATGACGAACATCGGGATGAACTGCGGAACGATCGAGATGAAACCGGGCAGGCCACCGACGCCAATGGCCGAAGCCTGGATCTTGTTCAGCGAGAGGAACATGCAGCCCAGCGCGGAACCGGCCAGCGCGGCGTAAAACGGGAATTTGTAGCGCAGGTTGACGCCAAACATCGCCGGCTCAGTGATGCCGAAATACGCAGAAATCGCTGAGGTCGAGGCCATGCTCTTGTCCCGCGCATTACGGGTCATCCAGAACACCGCCAATGCCGCACTGCCCTGCGCCAGATTGGACATGACAATCATCGGCCAGATGAAGGTGCCGCCCTGGCTGGAGATCAGTTGCAGGTCTACGGCAAGAAACATGTGGTGCATGCCGGTGATTACCAGAGGCGCATACAACAAACCGAAAATCAGACCGCCCACTAACGGCGCCAGATCGAACAGCATCACCAGACCTTCGGTGATGTAGATGCCGATATGCCGGGTCACCGGGCCGATGATCGCCAGGGCCAGCACGCCGGTGACAACGATGGTGGTGATCGGCACCACCAGCAGCTGCACGGCGTTGGGCACGCGTGTGCGCAGCCATTTTTCGATCACGCTCATCACATAGGCTGCCAGCAGGATCGGCAGAATCTGCCCTTGGTAACCGACCTTTTCCACCTGGAACAGGCCGAGGATGTCGAAGTACGGCAGTTGCTGCCCATCCAGCCCGGCAACGGCCTTGCCGTAATTCCAGGCATTGAGCAGATCCGGATGCACCAGCATCAGACCGAGGACGATGCCGAGGATCTCGCTGCCGCCGAAGCGCTTGGCCGCCGACCAGCCGACCAGCGCCGGCAGGAACACGAACGAGGTGTTGGCCATCAGGTTGATCAGGCTCCACAACCCGTCGAGGTTGGGATAGGCATCGAGCAGGGTCTGGCCCTCGATGAACATGCCCTTGGCGCCGAGTAGGTTGTTGATGCCCATCAACAGGCCGGCAATGATCAGCGCCGGCAGGATCGGCATGAACACATCGGAAAACACCCGCACCAGCCGCTGCATGGCGTTTATCTTCTCGGCGCTTTTCTGTTTAACGTCGGCGATGGTCGATGCCGCAAGACCTGTCTGCTGGCGCAGTTCGGCATAAACCTTTTCCACATCACCCGGGCCGATGACCACTTGATACAACCCGCCGGTGAAGAACGAACCCTTGACCAGATCGACGCCATTGAGCGCGGCCACATTCACCAGCGCGGGGTTCTTCAGCGCCAGGCGCAAACGCGTGACGCAATGCGCCGCCTGCTCGATGTTGTCGCGGCCACCGAGGCTTTCCAGCAGCTCTCGGGCGATGTTCGGGTAGTCATGGCTCATGCTTGTTTTTCCGTCGTGGATTGTTGTTATTGGCAGCACGCCGAGAGGAAAAATACTCGTCTGTACGAGTTAATGCAACAACTCGTCTGTACGAGTTTGCATCCGTGGATGAACGTCAGAAACACGCGGATTCTTCCTACTCTGACCTAAGATGTTTTCCTTCGTCCGCATGGACAAACCCCTACCCTGCCCTTAAGGTTCGGGGTTTTGAGCACCGTCGGCACAGAGTCCAGCCATGAGCAAATACAACCAGATCTACAGCGATTTGCTTTCCAGTATCACCACCCAGCGCCTGGAGCGCGGCGCCCGGCTGCCTTCCGAAACCGAACTGATGGACACCTATCAGGCCAGCCGGGGCACGGTGCGCAAAGCCATCGACCAGTTGCAGGAGCGCGGTTTCGCTCAGAAGATTCACGGCAAAGGCGCGTTCGTGCTGTCGACCAACCCGATCGAATTCCAGCTCGGCGGCATCGTCAGTTTTCAAGAGACCCACCCGCGACTGGGCAACGACGTCAGCACCGAAGTGGTCGAGATGTGTCAGGTGCCGCTGGAAGGTGCGCTGCTCGAACACATCAATGCCGAACCCGGCAGCCCGATCACCCGGATCAAGCGGGTACGGCGCATCGACGGCAAACGCGTCATCCTCGACATCAACCACTTCGTCAGCGACGTGATCCCCGACCTGTCAGCAGACATCGCCGAACATTCGATCTACGCCCACATCGAACAGACCCTGCAGCTGCAGATCGCCTACGCCCAGCGCACCATCGAAGCCGTGCCGTCCAGCAAAGACGACCAACAACACCTGGACCTCGACGGCCAGAGCCATGTCATCGTCGTCAGCAACCAGACCTTCCTGCAGGACGGCCGCCAGTTCGAATACACCGAATCACGGCATACGCTGGACAAGTTCTATTTTTCGGATGTGGCGCGGCGGTAATAGCCGCTGGCAAGCGAGCCCGTTTCAAAATATGTGGTTGGCTGACAAGCCGCGATGACCTCCGGTAGTATGCCGCCGTGGCTATGGAACACCTTCCTTCTATCCTCCAAGAACTAGGGGTTCCGCTCTCCACACCGCGCCTGCTTATTGCAGGCGTTTTCGTATCGATTGCACAGGTGAGCTTCAGCTCACTGGAAACGGCGACCAAGGAAGAAATCATGATTAATCAGGAGCTGTTCCTGCGGCGCCGTACAAAGCTGCACGTTCCTGCGGGCTCTGGCGGAGCCACACGCGCGCAGGTCGCATCAGCTGTCAAAGAAGTTACAGCGTTTCGATGCGTTCTCTCCGAGCCGCTGATCGAGCGAATCGGCACGCTCTCTGCGGTCGAACTCAAGAACTGGCTGCGTGAAGTCATTCGAGTCCTGCGGCGTCGCAGCGGTGCTCATGTACATCACCGACCGTTTTATCCTGACTTTCCCAATCAAGTCCTCGAAGCGACAGAGGCTGAGTTGTATCTCAACGCCGTCATTCACTACCACACACTTCGGCGCCTGCCACCCAGCGAACAGGTCCGGCCAGCCATGCTTGAAGGCAACTTCATTCATTGGGTCATCGAACCGGGAAGTGTCAGCGAGTTCGAGGCGTTGCTCGAGCCGCTGGTCTCATCGCGCACCTCGCTGTCCGAAGAGGAAGCGGCGGATGTCATCTGGTTTATCCGAACATACAAAAGCGATGTGTTCCGCCTGCTGCCAGAGACCATCCCGTTCCGCGAGATTCGCGCGCTGGTTGGTGCCGCGCTGATCCTGCATATCGGTGACGATGCCCGAGTCGAGGCCTTCCTTGAGCAAAATGTCGAAACGGCAACGGACGTGCTGCGCGTGGCGATCGCACTGCATGGTGGAGACGTGTCGCTGGCAACAGCGCAGACGCGCTTTGGCAAAATTAAACGCTCGATGCGTCGCAAGCTGTTGCGCCTGCTCGACCGCTCGCCCAACGCTACGGAAGATGTGATGCGCCAGGCCGAACGCTGGAAACGCCTGGCCGAAGTCCTGCATCCAGGCGATTACGCTGAGAAATATCCGCGAGCATTCGCGGCCATCACCGCAGCGCGACGCAACGATCCGCCGCCCTCGTTCGGGTCGCGTGTCGAAACCATGCTTGCCCAACGCCAGATCGCCGCGCTTACGCCGGTGCTGCAGGATCGTCCCGGAGAATTCGCGCGCCGTCTGGACGTGATGTTACGGCGTGCCACAGAACCGGACGCGGTGCTCGACGCCTTTGCGGCTGTCGCGGCGCAAGTGTCCTCACCTGTGCTGCTGCAATTGCTGGCCCAGGTGAATGCCCCGCGCCCCCTGCCCTTGCGGGCGTTCACACCTAAAGGAGCGCTGGCGAAAGTCTTCGGCACTGCTGATCGTCGAGAGTCGATCGCACCGCAGGTATTGGCACGTGCCGCACAGATTTGCGAGAACGCCCTGATCGCGCGTTTCACGTTGCTGCCACCACTGGGACGTTGTTTCATCGATCCGGCATTGCGCGACTACCGAGTGCCACTGGCACAGCGCGCCGCAGCGAAGTCGTTGCGCACGCTGGTACGCGGCAGTCGGTTGCCAATGCCCGATACGCGATTCATTCGCCTGTTTTTATGGTGGAAGAATGGCCGTGACCGCACGGACATCGACCTGTCCGCCGCCTTCTTCGACAGCGACTTCGTCTTCAAGGAAGCAGTCGCCTATTACAACCTCAAAGGCTATGGCGGTTACCACAGCGGCGACATCGTCGACGCGCCTGAAGGCGCTTCCGAGTTCATCGACCTCGACCTTGATGTTCTTGCCGAGAAGGGTATCCGTTATGTCGTCACGTCCCTCAACTCGTTTACCTGGCAGCCATATTGCGACCTTCCGGAATGCTTTGCGGGTTGGATGGCCCGCGCCGACACGGCATCTGGCGAAGTATTCGAGCCGCGCACCGTAGTCGACCGCGTCGATATCGCCTCAGACACCGGTATCTGTCTACCCTTCGTGATGGACCTACAGGAGCGACGCATGATCTGGGCCGATCTGGGGCTGACTTCATCGCCCCGTTGGAACAACGTCGACAACAACCTCAGCGGGGTTTCGTTGATGCTGCGCGCCTTGGTGCATACACCACGGCCGGAACTGCACACACTTTTTGATTTGCATGTGCGGGCACGAGGTGAACGAGTGGCCTCTGCGGAGCAGGCGCAGACGGTGTTTGCGCCTGATCAAGGGTTGACGCCGTTCGACACGGATCTGATTCGATCTGAATATCTTTGAGATCTGCGACAGGCTTACTGGCTTCTGAACACATAGCTGCGCCTGAAAGTTTTCGGCGCTATCAATAAAAAATGCCAGTCAGCAAAACTGACTGGCATTTTTCCAGAGCATGGCTAAGCGCTTTTGAAACTGGCGCCTAGCGGAGGCCGGACGAGCCGGCTTCCTCCATCACTCCCACTCAATCGTCGCCGGCGGCTTGCTCGACACGTCATACGTAACGCGCGAGATGCCTTCGATTTCGTTGATGATGCGGCCGGAAACGGTTTCCAGCAGTTCGTAAGGCAGGTGTGCCCAACGTGCGGTCATGAAGTCGATGGTTTCCACGGCGCGCAGGGCCACGACCCAGGCGTAACGACGGCCATCGCCGACCACGCCGACCGATTTGACTGGCTGGAACACCACGAACGCCTGGCTGACCTTGTGGTACCAGTCGGCCTTGCGCAGTTCTTCGATGAAGATGTGGTCGGCGCGACGCAGCAGGTCGGCGTATTCCTTCTTCACTTCACCGAGGATGCGCACGCCCAGGCCCGGGCCTGGGAACGGGTGACGGTAGACCATGTCGTACGGCAGGCCCAGCTCCAGGCCAAGGCGACGGACTTCGTCTTTGAAGAGTTCGCGCAGTGGTTCGACCAGTTTCAGGTTCATTTCTTCCGGCAGGCCGCCCACGTTGTGGTGCGACTTGATCACGTGGGCCTTGCCGCTTTTCGCGCCAGCCGACTCGATCACGTCCGGGTAGATGGTGCCCTGAGCGAGGTACTTGATGTTGTCCAGCTTGCAGGATTCGGCATCGAACACGTCAATGAAGGTGCGGCCGATGATCTTGCGCTTCTTTTCCGGGTCGGCTTCGCCGGCCAGGTTGTTGAGGAACTGCTCCTCAGCGTTGGCGCGGATCACCTTGACGCCCATGTTCTCGGCGAACATGGCCATCACTTGCTCGCCTTCGTGCAGACGCAGCAGACCGTTGTCGACGAACACGCAGGTCAGTTGATCGCCGATGGCTTTGTGCAGCAGTGCGGCAACCACCGAGGAGTCAACGCCACCGGACAGGCCCAGCAGCACGTTGTCGGTGCCGACCTGGGCGCGGATGTTGGCGATGGCGTCTTCAGCGATCTTCGACGGCGTCCACAGTGCTTCACAGCCGCAGATGTCGAGCACGAAGCGCGACAGGATGCGACCGCCCTGTTTGGTGTGGGTCACTTCCGGGTGGAACTGCACGCCGTAGTAAGCGCGGTCGTCGTTGAACATACCGGCGATCGGGCAGCTTGGGGTGCTGGCGAGGATGTGGAAGTCTTCCGGCATCTTGGTGACTTTGTCACCGTGGCTCATCCACACGTCGAGGCCGAACAGGCCGTCGGCGTCGATGTGGTCTTCGATACCGTCGAGCAGGCGGCTCTTGCCGACCACGTCAACGCGGGCGTAACCGAACTCACGCAGTTCGGAACCTTCAACCTTGCCGCCCAGTTGCTCGGCCATGGTCTGCATGCCGTAGCAGATGCCGAACACCGGAACGCCGAGGTCGAACACCGCCTGCGGGCAGCGCGGGCTGTTGGCTTCGTGCACGGACTCGGGGCCGCCGGCGAGGATGACGCCTTTAGGGGCGAATTCGCGGATCGCATCTTCGTCCATGTCGAACGGGTGCAGTTCGCAGTACACGCCGATCTCGCGCACGCGGCGGGCAATCAGCTGGGTGTATTGCGAACCGAAGTCGAGGATCAGGATGCGGTGAGCGTGAATGTCGAGGGCCATGAAAGAAACTCTGAAAAGCAGTTGCAAGCTTCAAGCTGCAAGCTGCAAGTAATCGGAAGCCGAGCGGCACTGCTCTGACGCAGCACCGCTTGCAGCTTGTAACTTGTGGCTTAGAGCTGTCGGCGTCAGCCGACCCGGTAGTTCGGCGCTTCCTTGGTGATCTGCACGTCGTGAACGTGGGACTCGGCCATGCCGGCACCGGTGATCCGCACGAACTCGGGCTTGGTACGCATTTCTTCGATGTTGGCGCTGCCGGTGTAACCCATCGAAGAGCGCAGGCCGCCCATCAACTGGTGAATGATCGCGCTCAGGGTGCCTTTGTACGGCACACGGCCTTCGATGCCTTCCGGAACCAGTTTCTCGGCGCCTGCCGAGGAGTCCTGGAAGTAACGGTCGGACGAGCCCCGGGCCTGGGACATGGCGCCCAGCGAGCCCATGCCGCGATAAGCCTTGTAAGAACGGCCCTGGAACAGTTCGATCTCGCCCGGCGCTTCTTCAGTACCGGCGAACATCGAGCCCATCATCACGCAGGACGCACCGGCCACGATGGCCTTGGACAGGTCACCGGAGAAACGGATACCGCCGTCGGCGATCAACGGCACGCCGGTGCCTTCAAGGGCGGCGGCGACGTTGGCGATGGCGCTGATTTGCGGCACGCCGACACCGGCGACGATACGGGTGGTGCAGATCGAGCCGGGGCCGATACCGACCTTGACTGCGTCGGCGCCCGCTTCGGCCAGCGCCTTGGCGGCAGCGCCGGTGGCGATGTTGCCGCCGATCACCTGCACTTCAGGGAAGTTCTCCTTGACCCAGCGTACGCGGTCGATCACGCCTTTGGAGTGACCGTGTGCGGTGTCGACCACCACCACGTCCACGCCGGCATTGACCAGTGCAGTCACGCGATCACCGGTGTCTTTACCGGTGCCGACCGCAGCGCCAACGCGCAGACGACCTTGATCGTCCTTGCTGGCCAGCGGGTAGGCTTTGGCTTTTTCGATGTCGTTGACGGTCATCATGCCTTTGAGGGCGAATTTGTCGTCGACGATCAGCACGCGCTCGATGCGGTGCTTGTGCAGCAGTTCACGGACGTCGTTCTTGTCGGCGCCTTCCTTGACCGTGACCAGACGCTCTTTAGGCGTCATCACTTCGCGGACAGTGGCTTCCAGACGGTTTTCGAAACGTACGTCGCGGGAGGTGACGATGCCGACCAGGTCGCCATCGTGCAGTACCGGAACGCCGGAAATGTTGTGCAGACGGGTCAGTTCGAACAGATCACGTACCGTGGCATCGGCCTCGATGGTGATGGGATCCTTGACCACACCGGCTTCGAACTTCTTGACCTTGCGCACTTCGGCAGCTTGCTGCTCGATGGTCATGTTCTTGTGGATAATGCCGATGCCACCTTCCTGAGCCATGGCGATTGCCAGACGGGCTTCAGTGACGGTGTCCATGGCGGCAGAAACCAGAGGAATATTCAGTTCGATGCCACGGGTAAGACGGGTCTTGAGACTGACTTCGTTGGGAAGCACCTCGGAATAACCGGGCACTAGGAGAATGTCGTCGAATGTCAGAGCTTCTTGGCTGATACGCAGCATCGCGGGGGCTCCCGAGCGGGAAAATGGAAGCGCGCCATTATAGTCAGACACCCCCTGCTGTTCAATGTAAAACTCAGCCTAATTGATAGATGGAAAAGCCCGGCCCTACAGCTCCACCTTGACCCAAGAGACAGGTTGATCGAGCCAATCGGCGAACTCGTCGATAAAGCTCTGCTTGAACCCCGCCTCCAGCCAATTGTTGAAAATGAAGCCGAGGTTGGAAAACGCGCATTCCTGCAAAAACAGGAAGCCGTTGATGTCGTCCTCGTGCCCGCATTCCGGGCAGGTGAAATTGTCGGTGCGCCCTGGAAACCAGTCTTCAAGACTTTCGAACAGCGCCTCGCCCACTTCGCGGCGACATTCCGCGCAACCGGCCTCTTCGAGAAAGCCCTTGGCCGGGGTGTAGATGCAGCGTTTGGTGACGATCTCCAGGCCGTTGATCGGCTCGCCGAACGGCAGCGCCTCGGGATGCAACACCACCGCGCGCGCGCCGTCAGCGATCGCGTGAGCCATGCGATTGCCGGTGCTCCCGCAAGTGGTCAATTGCTCTTCGACGATGTTCTTGCGCACCAGCCAGCGTACGATCGCCCGCGCCCGGGGTTCGTGCACCGGAAGGGTGGAGATTTTCGGGACGATGATGCTTTGCGAGTTCATGGTGGAGCCTGCGACGTCAAATGGAAGTTCTGCGGTGCTCACTCCGCCGTCTTCGCGGGCAAGCCCGCTCCCACAGGGATCTCGGTCGATCACAAAGGTTATGTACACCAGAGAAACCTGTGGGAGCGGGGTTGCCCGCGATGGCGTCAGTGCGGCCGGCAGCTTAATCCCTGAAGAAATCCGGTCAAGTGCTGAAATAGCGCACGATCAGCGCGATCCCGCTGGCCAGCACCAGCCACGTCACCAGCCGCACAAATGCCTCGCGGGACAATCTCAGGGTCAGCCGCCGACCGATCCACAAGCCCAGCGCCATCGCCGGCAACAGACACAGCGCCAGCATCAACAAGGGTAGCTCGGCATATACACCGGCGATGACAAACAGGCTCAAGCGCACCACGGTGCTGCAACTGATCAACGCACTTTGCGTGGCCCGCGCCGCTTCCTTGGGCAGGCGGCTGTTCAGATAGATCGCATAAAGAAAGCCGCCACTGCCAAACAACGCGCCGAACAACCCGCCCACCGTGCCCATCGGCACCGCCCACGCCGCCGACAACTGTGCCGGCCGCGCTTTGACCCACAGGCCGTAAACCGCGTAGGCGCTGATGAACAAGCCCATCAACAGCAGCAACAGATCGGATTTCAGATTGAGCAGAAAGATCACCCCCAGCGTGCAGCCGATCGCCATGCACGGCAACAGCCTGAGCAGTTCCGGTTTGGCGACTTCGCGCCGCGAGGGCAGCAGATTGCCGAACGCGGCGACGAAATCCAGCAGCACCAGCAGCGGTACGATCTTCGACAGTGGCATGAACAGAATCAGAATCGGCCCCGCCACCAAAGCTGTGCCGAAACCGGCGATACCGAAGACGATGTAGGCCAAGGCGATGGCCACCCCGATGACCGCCCAACCGCCCGCGCCCCACGACCACTCGCCCAACAACTCCATCATGCTCATCGTCCGCATCCTTTATAAGACCGCGCTGACTGTAGCCAGTAGCGGGCGGCACGACCAGATATCAAATTGATCCCATGTGGGAGCGAGCCTGCTCGCGAAGGCGGAGTGTCATCCCCGTTGTTGTCCGCTGACACAATGCTTTCGCGAGCAGGCTCGCTCCCACAGGGTTTTGTGTGGGTGTCATGGTGATTGGCGGGCAAATGCCTTTAAACTGCGCCCCATGATTAAAGATCCCTTTGCAAGACTTGGCCTGGACCGTGAAGTCCTGACCGTCAGCCAGCTCAACGGCCGCGCGCGGGTGTTGCTGGAAGACGTGTTCAGCAATATCTGGGTCGAAGGCGAAATCTCCAACCTCGCGCGCCCGGCGTCCGGCCACGTCTACTTCACCCTCAAGGACAGCGGCGCGCAGGTGCGTTGCGCATTGTTCCGGCAGAACGCCGCCCGCGTGCGCCAAGCGTTGAAGGACGGTCTGGCGGTCAAGGTACGCGGCAAGGTTTCGCTGTTCGAAGGCCGTGGCGACTATCAGCTGATTCTCGACACCGTTGAGCCTGCCGGGGACGGTGCGCTGCGTCTGGCCTTCGATGCGCTGAAGGAAAAGCTCAGCGCCGAAGGCCTGTTCAGTGCCGAGCGCAAAGTGCCGCTGCCCGCGCATCCGCAGCGCATCGGCATCATCAGTTCGCCGACCGGCGCGGTGATTCGCGACATCATCAGCGTGTTCCGCCGCCGTGCGCCGCAGGTGCAACTGACCCTGATACCGACTTCCGTACAAGGCCGCGAAGCCACTGCGCAAATCGTCCGCGCGCTGAAAATGGCCGATGCCCGCGGCTTCGACGCACTGATCCTCGCCCGTGGCGGCGGCTCGCTGGAAGACCTCTGGTGCTTCAACGAAGAAGCCGTGGCGCGCGCGGTCGATGCCTGCGTGACGCCGATCGTCAGTGCCGTCGGCCATGAAACCGATGTGTCGATCAGCGACTTTGTTGCCGACGTCCGCGCACCGACGCCCTCGGCCGCCGCTGAACTGCTCGCCCCGGATTCCAGCCATCTGATCCGTCAGGTCGAAAGCCTGCACCGGCGTCTGGTGATGCGCATGCGTGATCGTTTGATGCGTGATCGCCTGCGTCTCGAAGGCATGGCGCGACGGTTGCGCCATCCCGGCGAACGTCTGCGCCAGCAGGCGCAACGTCTGGATGATCTGGACATGCGCATGCGCCGCGCTTTCGAGCGCAGCCTCAATACCCGCCGCGAACGCCTGATCCGTCTGGAAACCCGTCTCGCCGGGCAACATCCGGGGCGCCAACTGGCCATGCTTCGCCAGCGCCTCGACAGTCTTGCCGAACGCCTGCCCCGGGCCATGCGCGATGGTCTGAAACAGCGTCGTCAACAATTGCACAGTCAGATGCAGACCCTGCACGTGGTCAGCCCGCTGGCGACTCTCGGTCGTGGTTACAGCATCCTGCTCGACGAGCGTGGCCACGCGATTCGCAATGCTGCGCAGACCCACACCGGCCAGCGCCTGAAAGCCAAACTCGGCGAAGGCGAACTGCAAGTGCGCGTCGAGGACAATCACCTGACGCCCGTCACCCTCTCTTTACTGGACTGATCCATGCCGCGCTTTCTCGCTCCGCTGCTGTTGCTCTGCCTGACCTTCAACGCCCACGCTGACAGTTACATCACCCGGCTGTTGAACAAACCGGTGCCGGGCGGCGTCGCCGTGGTGGATCTGGGCACTGCCGCGCAGGCGCCGAAAGCTACTTATCAGGGCAAACCGGTGCTGGTGGTCAAAGAGCAGAACAACTGGCTGGCGATCGTTGGCGTGCCGCTGACGGTCAAGCCTGGCGCGCAGCAGATCAGCAGTGGCGGGCGCAATCTGCCCTTTACCGTGGGCAGCAAGAAATACCCGGAACAGCACATCACCCTGAAGAACAAACAGCAGGTCAATCCGAACGCCGAGAACCTCAAGCGCATCGAGGGTGAACTGGCGGAACAGATCGCGGCTTACCGCAGTTTCAGTCCGAACACGCCGAGCAATCTGCTGCTGGACAAGCCTGTAAGCGGGCCGCTTTCGAGCAAGTTCGGTGTGCGTCGTTTCTTCAATGGCGAAGAGCGTAATCCTCATGCCGGTCTCGATTTCGCAGTGCCCGCGGGCACGCCAATCAAGACCCCGGCGGCGGGCAAGGTGATTCTGATCGGCAATTACTTCTTCAACGGCAACACCGTGTTCGTCGATCATGGCCAGGGCTTTATCAGCATGTTCTGCCATATGTCGAAGATCGACGTGAAGACCGGCCAGCAACTGGCGCGCGGCGCGGTGGTCGGCAAGGTCGGCGCCACAGGGCGGGCGACCGGGCCGCATATGCACTGGAACGTCAGCCTGAATGACGCGCGGGTGGATCCGGCGATATTCATTGGTGCGTTTCAACCGTAATCGTTGTGTCGAGGCTGCTGGCCTCTTCGCGGGCAAGCCCGCTCCCACAGTGTCCGTGTCGTACAAAAATCTCATGTACACCCGAATAACCTGTGGGAGTGGGCTTGCCCGCGAATGCGCCCTGACCAACACCACAAGGCACCATGACACACCGCCGGCTCGATTGCGCCCCTACCAAGCCCCACGCAAAAATAACGATACTCGAGTGAATCAGGCGCAATAAAATCGCGCAAAATCGCGACTTTCGGGTATTCCTCTCAATTTTTTCCGACTGCTTGCCATCCTTTCCCCTCGCGGTTAGGGTTGAAGCCATGAAAACCTCTCACACCCTCATTCAGCTTCGCCAGCACCGCAGCCTGTGCCTCGTCAGCGCACGACTGCCAGGCTGAATCGCTGCGCCTCGTCCCACGCTTTTCCAAGAACATTCGTTCAACCGGCAGGCCGCCTCTTTTCGGCCCAGACAACAAGGAATTTCCCGATGAGCATGCTCAAAGACCCGTCTTCGAAATACCGCGCGTTTCCCGTCATCAACCTGCCGGATCGCACCTGGCCGTCGAAGACCATCGACGCCGCGCCGATCTGGTGCAGCTCCGACCTGCGTGACGGCAACCAGTCGCTGATCGAGCCAATGGACGCGGCAAAGAAGCTGCGCTTCTGGAAAACCCTGGTGCAGGTGGGCGTGAAGGAAATCGAAGCGTCGTTCCCGGCCGCTTCGCAAACTGACTTCGATTTCGTGCGTACCCTGATCGAAGAAGGCCACATCCCGGACGACACCACCATTCAGGTGCTGACCCAGGGCCGTGAAGATCTGATCGAGCGCACCTTCGAATCCCTGCGCGGGGCGAAGAAAGCCATCGTTCACCTGTACAACGCCACCTCGCCTTCTTTCCGTCGCATCGTCTTCAACCAGGACAAGGACGGCATCAAGGCCATCGCGGTCAACGCGGCCAAGCTGTTCGTCAAGTACGCAGCACTGCAGCCGGAAACCGAGTGGACCTTCGAATACTCGCCGGAAACCTTCAGCGCCACTGAGCTGGAGTTCGCCAAGGAAGTCTGTGACGCCGTGATCGAGGTGTGGAACCCGACGCCTGAGCACAAGATGATCCTCAACCTGCCGGCCACCGTCGAATGCGCGACGCCGAACGTTTACGCCGACCAGATCGAATGGTTCGGCCGCAACATCAACCGTCGTGACAGCGTGATCATCAGCCTGCACACCCACAACGACCGTGGCACCGGCGTCGCGGCCACAGAGCTGGGCCTGATGGCCGGCGCCGATCGCGTCGAAGGTTGCCTGTTCGGCAACGGCGAACGCACCGGTAACGTCGACCTCGTCACTGTCGCGCTGAATATGTACACCCAGGGCGTCGACCCTGAGCTGGATTTCTCCGACATCGACGGCGTGCGCAAGGTCGTCGAAGAGTGCAACCAGATCCAGGTGCACCCGCGTCACCCGTATGTGGGCGACTTGGTGCACACCGCATTCTCCGGCTCGCACCAGGACGCAATCCGCAAGGGCTTCGCCCAGCAGAAACCAGACACCTTGTGGGAGGTGCCGTACCTGCCGATCGACCCGGCCGACATCGGTCGCAGCTACGAAGCGGTGATCCGCGTCAACAGCCAGTCGGGCAAGGGCGGCATCGCTTACTTGCTGGAGCAGGAATACGGCATCAGCCTGCCGCGTCGCATGCAGATCGAGTTCAGCCAGGTGGTGCAGCGTGAGACCGATCGCCTGGGCCTGGAAATGACCGCCAAGCAGATTCACTCGCTGTTGATCAGCGAATATCTGCAGGCCAACACTCCTTACGCGCTGGTCAGCCATCGTTTGCAGGAAGAGAACGGCAACAGCGCCGTCGAAGTCGAAGTGGCGAGCAAAGGCCAGGGCGAAACCAACCTGCATTGGCGCGGCAAGGGCAACGGTGCGCTGGAAGCACTGGTCGCCGGCCTGCCGATTCCGGTGGAGATCATGGACTACAACGAACACGCGATCGGCGCGGGCACCAATGCCAAAGCGGCGGCCTATATCGAATTGCGGGTGAACGGTGAACGTGCGGTGCACGGCGTGGGTATCGATGAAAACATCACCACTGCCAGCTTCAAGGCATTGTTCAGCGCGCTGAACCGCTCGCTGAGCCAGCCGGAGGCGAAAGCGGCGTAATCGACCGCTGAAATGCGAAAGGCCCCGGAGTGTGAGCTCCGGGGCCTATTTTTTTGTAGATCAAAGGATGCGATCGTTCCCATGCTCCGCGTGGGAATGCCTCAAGGGATGCTCCGCGTCCAGTGACGCGGAGCGTCACGGGCTGCATTCCCACGCAGAGCGTGGGAACGATCGGCTGCGTTAGGTGAACTCGAAAGTGTCGGCATCCAGGTTCGCCGGAAAGCGCTCTCGATACGCCGCCAACGGCGCAGCTTCCAGAACCACCTTGAACACACCATCCGCCTCCCCCGCCGCCAGCAATGTCTCGCCCTGGAAATCCAGCACCTGACTGTCACCGGTATAGGCGAAGCCCTTGCCGTCGCTGCCGACCCGGTTCACCGCCGCCACATAGCAGAGATTTTCAATCGCTCGTGCCGGCAGCAGGCGGTTCCAGTGCAGACGCCGTGCGCCCGGCCAATTGGCGGTGTACAGCAGCAAATCGGTATCCTGCGCATCGCGGCTCCACACCGGGAAGCGCAGGTCGTAGCAGATCAGCGGACGAATCCGCCAGCCCTTGAGCTCGAACTGCACCTGCCGCTCGCCGGGCGTGTAATGGTTGTGCTCGCCGGCCATGCGAAACAGGTGCCGCTTGTCGTAATGCAGCACTTCGCCGTCCGGCCGTGCCCAGAGCAAGCGATTGCGATGGCTGCCGTCAGCCGCCTGAATGATCACGCTGCCCGTGATGACCGCATCAAACTTCGCCGCCTGCGCCCGCAGCCATTTGCTGGTCGGGCCGTTTTCGGCTTCGGCGAGGGTTTCCGATTCCATGGAAAAACCGGTGGTGAACATCTCCGGCAGGATGATCAGATCGGCGCCCCGGGCCTGCTCCAGTAGCAGCTCGAAATGCTCAAGGTTGGCCTGCCGGTCGTGCCAGGCCAGGCTGGTCTGGATCAGCGCCAGGGTCAGGTCTGGCAATGCACTCAGATCACGCATAGTTTCGCCGCCGCTTCACGCAGCGTCTCCTCGCGTTTGGCAAAGCACAGGCGTATCAGGCGCTGGCCTTGCGGTGGATGCTGGTAAAACACCGACACCGGAATGCTCGCGACACCGTGCTCGCGAGTCATCCACATGGCCATCTCAACATCGTTCAGATCCGGACGGATCTGCGAATAATCGACCAACTGGAAATAGGTGCCGGTGACCCGGGTAAAACTGAAGCGCGACGGCGCGAGCAGATCGCAGAACAGATCGCGCTTGGCCTGATAGAAACCCGGCAATTCTTCAACGTGCTCCGGGTGCTCAGCCATGTAATCGGCCAGCGCGTATTGCAGCGGCGTGACGCCACAGAAACTGACGTACTGATGCACCTTGCGCAATTCGGCCGTCAGCGCTGGCGGGGCGACGACGTAGCCGGTTTTCCAGCCAGTGACGTGGTACGTCTTGCCGAAGGAACTGACCACGAACGCGCGCTGATACAGCTCTTCATGGGCCAGCACGCTGACATGCGGTACGCCGTCGAAAACCAGGTGCTCGTAGACTTCGTCGCTGATCAGATAGATGTCGCGATCGCGGATCAACGCCGCCAGTTGATCGAGTTCGGCGCGGCTGATCAACGCGCCGCTGGGGTTATGCGGGGTGTTGATGACGATCATTTTCGTGCGCGGGCTCAGGGCCGCAGCGAGCTGATCGAAATCAATGGAGAAATCGTCCGGATTCAGTTGCACATGCACGCAACGACCACCGGCCAATTCCGTCGCCGGTGCGTAGCTGTCGTAGCACGGATCAAAGACGATGACTTCGTCGCCGCTGTGGATAACGGCCTGAATTGCGCAGAAGATCGCCTGGGTCGCGCCGGGCGTTACCGTCACTTCATGATCGGCATCGACAGTCACGCCGTAGCTGCGGGCGATCTTGGCCGCGATCTGCTGACGCAACGCCGGCAAACCGGTCATCGGCGAATACTGGTTATGGCCACTGGCGATATGCCGCCCGACCGCATCACGCAACGACTGCGGGCCGTCGAAATCCGGGAAACCCTGGGACAGGTTGATCGCGCCGGTCTGCGCCGCGAGCTGAGACATCTGCGTGAAAATAGTGATGCCGACATTCGGCAGCTTGCTGGTGATCATCGGAGGCCCCTTGCAGGTGAGCTGCAAGTTTCAAGCGTCAAGCTGCAAGCTGCAAGCAAAAACCCGCGCCCACAAAAAAGGGCTTCATACGAAGCCCTCTCTGCTTTACCGCTTTTACTTGCAGCTTGCAGCTTGAAACTCGCAGCTGCTTCTACTTCTTGTCGCGGCGCTTCTTGCTGGCTTTCTTGTTGTGCGACATCAAGCGACGCTTTTTGTTGACCTGGCGGTCGGTCAGCGTGTTCTTGTTGCCTTCGTACGGGTTCTCGCCGCCCTTGAACTCGATGCGGATCGGTGTACCGACCAGCTTCAGTACACGACGGTAAGTGTTTTCCAGATAGCGCACGTACGACTTCGGCACTTTCTCGATCTGGTTACCGTGGATCACGATGATCGGCGGGTTCGCACCACCCAAGTGAGCGTAACGCAGCTTGATCCGGCGGTTGTTGACCATCGGCGGCGCGTGCTCGCCCACCGCATCTTCGAGAATCTGGGTGAGGCGGTTGGTCGGCCAGCGGGTCACAGCGGACTTGAACGAGTTCTGCACCGAAGCGTAGAGGTTGCCCACGCCCGTGCCGTGCAACGCCGAAATGAAATGGATGTCGGCGTAGTCGACGAAGAACAACCGACGCTGCAGCTCGACTTTGACGAAGTCGCGCTCACTCGGCGTCATGCCGTCCCACTTGTTGATCGCGATGACCAGCGCACGACCGGATTCGATCGCGAAGCCCAGCAGGTTCAGGTCGTGGTCGACCACACCCTCGCGGGCGTCCATGACGAAGATCACCACGTTGGCGTCTTTGATCGCCTGCAGGGTTTTGACCACGGAGAATTTTTCCACTTCTTCGTGGATCTTGCCGCGCTTGCGCACACCGGCGGTGTCGATCAGCGTGTACTTCTCTTCATTGCGCTCGAACGGAATGTAGATGCTGTCACGGGTAGTGCCCGGCTGGTCATACACGATGACCCGGTCTTCACCGAGCATGCGGTTGACCAGGGTCGACTTGCCGACGTTCGGACGACCGATGATGGCGATCTTGATCCCGTCTTTTTCGCTCGGACCAGGAATGCGCTTGGCTTCCTCGCCTTCGGCAACGACTTCTTCCTCTTCGCCTTCAGCCGGCTCGTCATCATCGCGCGGGAATTCGCTCAGGGCGGCTTCCAGCAATTGCGTGATGCCACGGCCGTGGGCGCCGGCGATCGGGATCGCGTGGCCCATGCCCAGCGGGGCGAACTCGGCGCGAGCCATTTCCGGGTCGATGTTGTCGACCTTGTTGGCAACCACGTGGGAGCGCTTGTTACGTTTGCGCAAATGCTCGGCGATCATCTGGTCGGCAGCGGTAAAACCGGCCTTGGCATCTACCAGAAACAGCACCACATCGGCTTCTTCGATGGCCAGCAGCGACTGCTCGGCCATTTTTTCGTCCATACCATGTTCGTCACCGGAGATACCGCCGGTGTCGATCAGAATGTAGGAACGCCCTTGCCACTTGGCCTCACCGTACTGGCGATCACGGGTCAGACCGGACAGGTCGCCGACGATGGCGTCACGAGTCCTGGTCAGGCGGTTGAACAAGGTGGACTTGCCGACGTTCGGTCGGCCCACCAAGGCGATTACGGGAACCATGCGGCTCTCCACTGCGTTATTTCAGAAAATACAAAAGCCGCTGCGAGGCAGCGGCTGGTGCTCGGGGCAACACCCGGGGGCGCTGCAAACCCTGCTGATGCAGGGCCGCTTGGGGATGAACCCCAAGCATAGTTGTTACTTGATGGTCAGGGCTTCCAGTTTGCCGCTGTTGCCATACACATAAATCGTGTCGCCCACCACCAGCGGACGGGCACGCAGGCCGTCGCTGTCGATGCGCTCACGGCCGACGAAACGACCGTCGACCTGACTCAGCAGATGCAGATAACCTTCCAAGTCACCCACAGCTACGTAGCTGGAGAACACTTCCGGTGCCGACAGTTGACGGCGAGCCAGCGAGTCGTTGCTCCACAGTGCGGTGGTGGAACGCTCGTCGACGCCTTCAACGGTGCCCGAAGACAGGCTCACGTAGACGCTGCCGAAACCTTGAGCGATACCGGCATAGCTCGACGCATCGCGCTGCCACAGTTGACGACCGCTTTCCAGGTCCAGTGCCGCAACGCGACCCTGATAACTGGCCACATACAGCGTGCCGCCGGACAGCAGCAGACCGCCGTCGATGTCGACCACGCGCTCCAGTTCCGAACGACCCTGTGGAATGGCAATGCGTTGTTCCCACACCGGCACGCCGTTGGAGATGTCCAGCGCGACCACTTTACCGGTCGACAGGCCAGCCACCGCCAGGCGGTTGGTCACCAGCGGAGCACTGGTGCCACGCAGGGTCAGGACCGCCGGGGTGCTGTCATACACCCAGCGCTGGTTGCCGGTGGCAGCGTCCAGACCGATCAGACGATCGTCCTGGGTCTGCACAACGACCACGTCGCCATTGTTGGCCGGTGGCGCAAGGACTTCACTGTTGACGCGGGCACGCCACTTCTCTTCACCGTTGCTGGTGTCCAGAGCGACGACTTCGCCACGCAGGGTACCGATCAGTACCAGACCGTAACCCACGCCAACGGCGCCGGAGACAGGCAGTTCCAGATCCTGGTCCCACTTGACGTCGCCATTGCTGCGATCCAGCGCCATCACTACACCGGTCACATCGGCGGCGTAGATGGTGTCACCGTCGATCGCCGGTACCAGCATGTTGTAGGTTTCGCCCTGACCGTCACCGATCGAGCGGCTCCACTGCTTGTGCAGAACCACTTCTTCTTTGAAGTCGGTCAGTTCGGCCGGTGGCAATTCTTTCTTGCTGTTGCTGCTGCAACCCGCGGCCAGAAGGGCCAGAGCCAGCAATGCTGCATGCTTCCAACGGATCACGTCACGCATCTCCTTTGGCCAGGTCGTCGAGCTTGATTTGAAGGCCACCGACCGCCGCTTCATCCGACAGTGCCGCCTTGGCTTTTTGATACGCCTTGTTCGCGTCATCGGTACGGCCCAAGCGCACCAGCAGGTCGCCCTTGAGTTCTTCGCGAGTGGCCAGGAACGCTTTGTCGGCATCGCCGTCGAGCAGTTTCAAGGCGTCTTCGGCTTTGTCCTGCGCGCCCAGTACCTGCGCCAGACGCTGACGGGCGATTTCGCCCAGCGCCGGGTTGGCCGGCTTGTCGACAATGGCTTTGAGCTCGGTTGCTGCGTCGTCCAGCTTGCCGCTGTCGACCGCTACTTTGGCGACGAACAGGCTGCCGTACTGCGCGTAGGCCGAACCGCCGTACTCGCTGTTGAGCTTGCCGGCCAGATCCGCAACGCGCGCGGCATCAGGCTTGCCGTCAGGCGTCAGCGTGGTTTCCAGCAATTGCTGATAGAGCACCGAGGCGCCTTGCGACTGGTTGCTCTGGTATTTGTGCCAGGCCTGCCAGCCGAACACGATGACCAGCGCCAACAGGCCGCCGGTGACCAGAGGTTTGCCGTTGCGTGTCCACCAGTCCTTCAAATCCGCCAACTGTTCGTCTTCGGTACTCGACACCCCAATACTCCTTAATCGCTAAATCGGCTGTTAAGACAGCTTCAACCCTGCACGACGCAGGTGGCCAGGTGAGCGGCGAGCGCATCCCAGGCAATGCTTTGTTGTTCGCCCTGGCCACGCAGGGGTTTGAAACCTACCACTTGCTGGGCCATTTCGTCGTCACCGAGGATCAATGCGTACAGCGCACCGCTCTTGTCGGCCTTCTTGAACTGGCTTTTGAAACTGCCGGCGCCGGCATTGACTTGCAGGCGCAGGTTTGGAAGTTCATCGCGAACCCGTTCAGCCAGGGCCAGACCGGCCAGCTCGGCCTCTTCACCGAAGGCGCAGAGGTAGACGTCGACCTGACGGGCAATTTCCTGCGGGATCTGCTCGAGGGTTTCGAGCATCAATACCAGACGCTCGATGCCCATGGCGAAACCGACGCCCGGGGTTGGCTTGCCGCCCATCTGCTCGACCAGACCGTCGTAACGGCCGCCCGCGCACACGGTGCCCTGGGCGCCGAGCTTGTCGGTGACCCATTCGAAAACGGTTTTGCTGTAGTAATCGAGGCCACGCACCAGTTTCGGATTGAGCACGTAAGGAATGCCAACGGCATCCAGACGCGCCTTCAGTCCTTCGAAGTGAGCGCGGGACTCGTCGTCGAGGTAGTCGGCCATTTTCGGCGCATCGACCAGCACGGCCTGGGTGTCGGCATTTTTCGTGTCGAGCACGCGCAGCGGGTTGGTTTTCAGACGACGCTGGCTGTCTTCGTCGAGCTTGTCGTGGTGCGCCGAGAGGTACTCGACCAGCGCTTCACGATAGCGACCACGGGACTCGCTGGTGCCGAGGCTGTTGAGTTCGAGCTTGACCGCATCACGGATGCCCAGCTCGCCCCACAGGCGCCAGGTCATGATGATCAGCTCGGCGTCGATGTCCGGACCGTCGAGGTTGAACACTTCCAGACCGATCTGGTGGAACTGGCGATAGCGGCCTTTTTGCGGACGCTCGTGGCGGAACATCGGGCCGATGTACCAGAGTTTCTGCACCTGACCGCCGCCGGTGATGCCGTGCTCGAGCACAGCACGCACGCACGCCGCAGTGCCCTCCGGGCGCAGGGTCAGCGAGTCGCCGTTGCGGTCTTCGAAGGTGTACATCTCTTTTTCGACGATATCGGTGACTTCGCCGATCGAGCGCTTGAACAGCTCGGTGAACTCGACGATCGGCATGCGGATCTGCTTGTAACCGTAGTTATCCAGCAGACGCGCCACAGTGCCTTCGAAATAACGCCACAGCGGGGTCTGTTCGGGCAGGATGTCGTTCATGCCACGAATGGCTTGCAGAGACTTGCTCACAAAATTTCCTTAATTCGTTCGATCAGCCGCGCGCGATAACGGCAGCGTCAGCTTCGACCTTTTCGGCCGCTTTCTGGCGGATCAGCTTTTCCAGCTCGTCCACCAGATTGTCATTCGTCAGCTTCTGCGACGGCTTGCCGTCGATGTAAATCAGGTTGGGCGTGCCGCCGGTCAAGCCGATATGGGCTTCCTTGGCTTCGCCGGGGCCGTTGACCACGCAACCGATGACCGCGACATCCAGCGGCACCAGCAGGTCTTCAAGGCGCCCTTCCAGCTCGTTCATGGTCTTGACCACATCGAAGTTCTGCCGCGAGCAGCTCGGGCAGGCGATGAAGTTGATGCCACGGGAACGCAGATGCAAAGACTTGAGAATGTCGTAACCGACCTTCACTTCCTCGACCGGGTCGGCCGCCAGCGAGATCCGGATAGTATCGCCAATCCCTTCGGCGAGCAGCATACCTAGGCCCACGGCGGATTTCACCGTGCCCGAACGCAAACCACCAGCTTCGGTGATACCCAAGTGCAGCGGCTGGACGATTTCCTTTGCCAGCAAACGGTAGGCTTCGACGGCCATGAACACATCGGAGGCCTTCACGCTGACCTTGAAATCCTGGAAATTCAGGCGTTCGAGGTGTTCAACGTGGCGCAGCGCGGATTCGACCAGCGCCGCCGGGGTCGGCTCGCCGTATTTCTTCTGCAGGTCTTTTTCCAGGGAACCGGCGTTGACGCCGATGCGGATCGGAATGCCACGATCACGCGCGGCATCGACCACGGCACGCACGCGGTCTTCGCGACCGATGTTGCCCGGGTTGATGCGCAGGCAGTCCACACCCAGTTCGGCCACGCGCAAAGCGATTTTGTAGTCGAAGTGGATGTCAGCCACCAACGGCACTTTGACCAGTTGCTTGATCTTGCCGAACGCCTCGGCGGCGTCCATGTCCGGCACCGAGACGCGAACGATGTCGACGCCGGCAGCTTCCAGACGATTGATCTGCGCCACGGTCGCAGCGACATCATTGGTATCGCTGTTGGTCATGCTCTGCACAGCGATCGGCGCATCGCCGCCCACCGGTACGTTGCCGACCCAGATCTTGCGCGATTCGCGACGTTTGATTGGAGATTCGCCGTGCATGACTTATTGACCCAACTTCAGGCGAGCAGTCTCGCCACTGGTGAACGGAGCGATGTCGACCGGTTGGCCGTTGTAGCTGACCTGTGCCGCGCGGGCAACGCCCAGACGCACATTGAGCGGCGGCTTGCCGGAGACGGTCACGCTGTCGCCTTTATGCTTCAGACCACTGAAAATCACTTTGCCACGGCCATCGGTCACCTGTGCCCAGCAATCGCCGGTGAACTGCAATTGCACCTGGCCTTCGCCGGCAACCGGAGCAGCTGCTTCAGCGCTTGGCGCTTGAGCAACCGGCGCGGTCGGGGCCGGTGTCGCAGGAACATTCGGGGCGGGAGCGGTCGGAGCCGCCACCACTGGCGCCGGGGTGTGGGCCGGTGCGCTTGGTGCAACAGCTGGCGCGGCCGGCTCGGTGGCTGGCGCAGCGGATTCGGCGCCGGTGGATTCAGCGCTGGTTTCCGACTGCGGCAGGGCCAGCGATGTCGAGTTGTCAGCCTGATTCTCGGCGACAGCCTGATCTTCCGGCTCGTCGATCGGGTGGATCTGCGTGGTGCCGTCAGCGCCTTCGACTTCGACGTGTTCCGGCGCGAGGCTGGTCAGATCGCGGGTGCGCTGGGAGGTCTGATCCTGCCACCAGACGAAACCGCCGCCGATGACCGCGATCAGCAGCAACAGGCTGACGATACGCAAAATGGTGTGGGAAACGCGCACCGGCTCTTCGATACGACCGAGGGCGTGAACGTTGCTGCCCTGGGAGTCGGTGCCGGTGGACTGGTCGAACTGCTGAACCAGAACGGTCTGGTCCATACCGAGCAATTTGGCATAGGCGCGAATGTACCCGCGAGCGAAGGTATGCCCCGGCAGCTTGTCGAAAGCGCCGGCTTCAAGATTGCTCAGGGATGTCACGGTGAGGTTGAGCTTGAGGGCCACTTCGGCCAGCGACCAGCCATTGCTTTCGCGGGCCTGGCGCAGGGTCTCACCGGGATTAACGCGATTCGCTGCTACAACTTCGGGATGCGCCGCTTTCATCATTGCTCCGACAGGTATTGCTGATATTCCGGCGTACCGGGATAGAGTCGTTTTAATTGCAGACCGTAACTGGCTGCCTTGTCGCGATCTTCAAACACTTTTGCCAGCCGAACGCCGAGCAATAGACTACGTGCATTTTGTTCGGTCAGCTGGCTGAAACGGTCGTAATAGTCACGCGCGGGCACATAATGCCTGTCTTCGAAGGACAACTCAGCCATTTCCAGCAATGCGCGCGGTTGTTGGCGGTTCAGGCGCAGGGCTTTTTCCAGCTGTTGCTGTGCCAGATCACGCTGGCCAAGCTTGGCGGCGGTCATGCCGAGGTTTTCGAAGACCCGCGAACGCTCAGGATACAGGGTATCGGCGGCCGCTTGTTCAAAACGCTCGTAGGCTTCCTTGTAGCGCTGTTCTTCGTAGAGAAAACTGCCGTAGTTGTTGAGGATGCGTGCATCGGCGGGACGTGAGGACAAGGCCTTGCGGAAATGCTCGTCGGCCAGTGCCGGCTCCATTTCAGCCTGAAACACCAGACCGAGCGCGGCATTCGCGTCGGGGTCGGAACCGTCCAGCTCCAGCGCTTTCTTCAAGGGCACCTTGGCGCGCTCGGTCATGCCCTGCTGCAGGTAGCCCAGACCCAGCTGCACGTAGGCAGCCCGCGCTTCATCGCGGCCCTTGCTGGTCTTCATCGGGTTGTAGTCACCCGACAGGACACAACCAGCGCACAGGCTGGCCAACAGCAACAGCAGCGCAAAGCGCAGGGACATAGAGATCCTCTCTTAGTTAGTGTTCGCGGCGTTCTGTGCCAGATCGCTGTCGGCGCTCAACTCGCGCACGGCGATATAACGTTCGCTGCGACGGGTGCGATCCAGCACCTGCCCTACCAATTGACCACATGCGGCGTCGATGTCTTCACCACGGGTGGTGCGCACAGTGACGTTGAAACCGGCCTGATGCAACTGATCCTGGAAGCGGCGGATGGCATTGTTGCTCGGCCGCTCGTACCCGGAGTGCGGGAATGGGTTGAAGGGGATCAGGTTGATCTTGCACGGGATGTCTTTAAGCAGCTCGATCATTTCCACGGCGTGCTCAAGCTTGTCGTTGACGTCCTTGAGCAAGGTGTACTCGATGGTCAGCACACGTTTCTCGCCAAGGGCGGACATGTAGCGCTGGCACGACTCGAGCAGCATCTTAAGCGGATATTTCTTGTTGATCGGCACCAATTGGTTACGCAATGCGTCGTTCGGTGCGTGCAGGGACAACGCCAGGGACACGTCGATGTGCTTGGCCAGCTCATCGATCATCGGCACCACGCCCGAAGTGGACAGGGTCACGCGGCGCTTGGAGATCCCGTAGCCGAGGTCATCCATCATCAGATGCATGGCGGCGACGACGTTATCGAAGTTCAGCAACGGCTCGCCCATGCCCATCATCACCACGTTGGTGATGGCGCGGTCGACGGTGGCCGGGACGCTGCCGAAAGATTTGTTGGCAATCCACACCTGACCGATGACTTCGGCGGCGGTGAGGTTGCTGTTGAAGCCTTGCTTGCCGGTGGAGCAGAAACTGCAGTCCAGGGCACAGCCTGCCTGGGACGAAACGCACAGAGTGCCGCGTTTGCCCTGGGGAATGTACACGGTCTCGACGCAGCTGCCGGACGCCACGCGCACCACCCATTTACGGGTGCCGTCGCTGGAGATGTCCTCGCTGACCACTTCCGGACCACGCACTTCAGCAATGGCCTTGAGCTTGTCGCGCAAGGCTTTGCTGACGTTCGTCATGGCGTCGAAATCATCGACGCCAAAGTGGTGAATCCATTTCATTACCTGACCGGCACGGAAACGCTTCTCCCCGATTGAGTCGAAGAATTTTTCCATTTCCGGCTGGGTCAGACCCAGCAGGTTTGTTTTAACAGTCGATGTAGTCATGGATTCACCTTCACTCTGCAAGCAATGCTTAGCGAGTGGTTACTTCAGTAGCTGCGAAGAAGTAAGCGATTTCGCGAGCGGCAGCAGCTTCGGAGTCCGAACCGTGAACGGCGTTGGCGTCGATCGATTCAGCGAAGTCAGCACGGATGGTGCCGGCAGCGGCTTCTTTAGGGTTGGTAGCGCCCATCAGCTCACGGTTGCGAGCGATAGCGTTTTCACCTTCCAGAACCTGAACGACAACCGGACCGGAAGTCATGAAAGCAACCAGGTCACCGAAGAAACCGCGCTCGCTGTGCTCAGCGTAGAAGCCTTCGGCTTCGGCTTTGGACAGTTGCTTCAGTTTCGAAGCTACAACGCGCAGGCCAGCGTCTTCGAAGCGAGTGGTGATCTTGCCGATCACGTTTTTAGCAACGGCGTCAGGCTTGATGATGGAGAAAGTACGTTGAACAGCCATGGTGTAACTCCAGAAACGGTAATTTGCGAAAAATTAAACCCGCGAATTATACGCGGGTTCTTGGGTATTGCCTAACCTGCGAGACGATCAGTCCAATTCTGCGGCCCAGAGCTCCTGAACCGCTTCAAGCACCTTCTCGCCGACCCGGCCAGAAGTCGCATCGAAGTCCGGCAGTTCAAGAATCATCTGCTGCAAACGGACAAAACCTACAGAATACGGGTCGAGTCCCTCATGGGCCTCGGCCAGCTCTTCTGCAATGCGTTGAACATCATTCCAACCGTAGCTCATGACAGTCTTACCAGTCAGTGCGGCGCTTCGGCCGCATGGTTAAGCGAATATTTCGGAATCTCGACGGTGAGGTCTTCCTCACCGACGATGGCCTGGCAAGCGAGACGCGATTGCGCCTCAAGGCCCCAGGCACGGTCGAGGAAGTCTTCTTCCAGCTCATCGGCCTCTTCCAGCGAGTCGAAACCCTCGCGGATGATGCAATGGCAAGTAGTGCAGGCGCAGACGCCGCCGCACGCGCTTTCCATCTCGATATGGTGTTCGTGGGCCAGTTCGAGAATCGATGTGCCGGGCGCAGCCTCGACCACCATGCCTTCAGGGCAGAACTTCTCGTGGGGCAGAAAAATGACCTGCGGCATCAGATATCCTCGATTTCATTCAGGTTGCGCCCCGACAGAGCGGCTTTCACCGTCAGGTCCATGCGGCGGGCAGCAAAAGCATCGGTCACCTGCGACAGACGCTTGGTCTGCTGCTCGATGGCGTAACCATCGGTACCTTTCATCAGTTCGGCCAGTTCTTGCATTTGCAGTTCGATGACCATGCGCTCTTCCGCGTCGAGCAAGCGCTCGCCATCGGCCTCCAGCGCGCCCTGCACCGCTTCGAGCAGGCGCTGGGCATCGACTTGCTGCTCACGCAGAACGCGGGCGACCTTGTCGTCATTGGCGTGCTGGAACGAGTCTTTGAGCATTTTGGCGATTTCGCCGTCGGTCAGGCCGTAGGACGGCTTGACCTGAATGCTCGCTTCAACGCCCGAGCCCAATTCACGGGCAGACACGCTGAGCAGACCGTCGGCGTCGACCTGGAAGGTCACGCGAATCTTCGCCGCACCCGCCACCATCGCCGGAATGCCGCGCAATTCGAAACGCGCCAGAGAGCGGCAGTCGCTGATCAGCTCGCGCTCGCCCTGCAACACGTGGATGGCCATGGCCGACTGGCCGTCTTTATAGGTGGTGAAATCCTGGGCGCGGGCGACGGGGATCGTGGTGTTGCGCGGAATCACCTTCTCCATCAGACCGCCCATGGTTTCCAGCCCCAAGGACAACGGAATCACGTCGAGCAGCAGCAATTCGCCGCCATCGCGCTTGTTGCCAGCCAGGGTATCGGCCTGGATCGCGGCCCCGATGGCCACCACTTGATCCGGGTCGATTTCCGTCAGTGGCTGACGACCGAAGGCTTCGGCAACGGCTTCACGCACACGTGGCACGCGGGTCGAACCGCCGACCATGACCACGGCGTGGACGTCTTCCAGTTCGATACCGGAATCGCGAACGGCGCGGCGGCAGGCTTTCAGACTGCGCGCGACCATTGGCTCGATCAGCGCATCGAAGGCTTCACGGGTCAGTTGTGCTTTCCAGTCGCCGTAAGCCACTTCCACACTGGCCGCATCGGTCAAAGCTTCTTTGGCCGCACAGGCGGTTTGCAGCAGATTGCGCTGTGCGCCCGGATCGAGATCGGCGGACAGGCCAGCGCTCTCAATGATCCAGCCGGCAATCGCATGATCGAAGTCATCGCCGCCCAGCGCGCTGTCGCCGCCAGTGGCCAGAACTTCGAAAACGCCGCCAGTCAGACGCAGAATCGAAATGTCGAAGGTACCGCCACCAAGGTCATAAATCGCAACCAGGCCTTCAGCGTGTTGATCCAGACCATACGCCACAGCAGCAGCGGTCGGCTCGTTGAGCAGACGCAACACGTTCAGACCGGCGAGCTTGGCCGCATCTTTAGTGGCCTGACGCTGCGCATCATCGAAGTAGGCAGGAACGGTGATCACCGCACCAACCAGTTCGCCACCCAAGGTCGCCTCAGCACGCTGACGCAGGACCTTGAGGATATCGGCGGAGACTTCAACCGGGCTTTTCGGGCCTTGCACGGTGTCGATGAACGGCATGTGTGATTCGCCGCCGACGAAGCGGTACGGCAGCTGTTCGCCCAATTGCTTGACGTCGGACAGACCACGACCCATCAAGCGCTTGACCGAGAGCACGGTGTTCAGAGGATCGGAGGATGCCGCCAGCTTGGCGGACTCACCGACTTCAACGCGGTCGGCGTGATAACGCACGGCGGACGGCAGGATGACCTGCCCGTTGGCGTCGGCCAGCGGTTCGGAAAGACCACTGCGCAGCGCAGCGACCAGCGAATTGGTAGTACCCAAGTCGATGCCCACCGCCAGGCGACGCTGGTGCGGTTGAGGACTTTGGCCGGGTTCGGCGATCTGCAGTAGAGCCATGGTGATCAGGTCTTGTCTGTCTGTCAGCGTGCAATTCAGCGCAGCACTGGGTTAATCGTCGAGGCGCTCTTCCAGCTGGCGCACTTCGTAGGTGAGCTTGTCGAGGAACTGCATGCGCCGCATCAGGCGTTCGGCCTGTTCACGTTGTACAGCATCATCCCAACAGGCTGCGAAGCTCTCATTGAGTTCTTCCTGAGCAGCTTTCAAGCGACGCTTGAACACCGCAACACCGTCGAGGTCGGCACTGTCCTGCAGATCTTCGAGCTCTTCGCGCCATTGCATCTGCTGCAAAAGAAACTCGGGATCGTGGACCGTGACCTCCATCGGCACTTCATGCCCGCTGATTTTCAGCAGGTAGCGTGCGCGCTGGGCCGGACTCTTGAGCGTCTGGTAGGCGTCGTTGAGCCGCGCCGATTGCTCGAGCGCCGAGCGCTGTTCGCGTTCGGATGCATCGGCAAAACGGTCAGGATGGACGCCGCGCGCCAACTCACGGTAGCGCGTGGCCAACTGCTCGAGATCCAGGCGGAAGCTCGGTTGCAGCTCGAATAAAGCGAAATGACAAGGAATACCCACGACCAGCCTCAGATGTTGAAGCTTTCGCCGCAGCCACATTCACCGCGCACGTTGGGGTTGTTGAACTTGAAGCCTTCGTTCAACCCTTCCTTGACGAAGTCGAGCTCGGTGCCGTCCAGGTAGGCCAGGCTTTTCGGGTCGATGATCACTTTTTCGCCGTGACTCTCGAACACCTGATCTTCCGCCACTACCTCGTCGACAAACTCCAGCACGTAGGCAAGGCCGGAACAGCCTGTGGTGCGAACACCCAGACGAATCCCTTCACCTTTGCCGCGCCCGTCGAGGGAGCGCCGCACGTGTCGAGCAGCCGCTTCTGTCATGCTGATAGCCATCGTTGACTCCTTACTCGTCGCCGAATCTTGAAATTCAGATCAAGCCTTTCTTCTGCTTGTAATCGCGAACTGCCGCTTTGATAGCGTCTTCTGCGAGCACGGAGCAGTGGATTTTCACTGGCGGCAAAGCCAGTTCTTCGGCCAGCTGAGTGTTCTTGATGGTTTCGGCTTCGTCCAGGGTCTTGCCCTTCATCCACTCGGTAGCGAGGGAGCTGGAGGCGATTGCCGAACCGCAACCGTAGGTCTTGAACTTGGCGTCTTCGATAACGCCCTGATCGTTGACCTTGATCTGCAGACGCATCACGTCGCCGCACGCCGGAGCGCCGACCATGCCGGTGCCGACATCAGGATCTTCCGCATTCATCTTGCCGACGTTGCGCGGGTTTTCGTAGTGGTCGATGACCTTTTCGCTGTAAGCCATGATTCTCAATCCTCACTCATCAGGGCCGCTCTTGAGACCCTGCAACTGCGCTGCGTTAACGCCGCGTCGCTACAGGATCTGTATCCGGCGGCTTCTATAGTTAGTGTGCCGCCCACTCGATTTTCGAGATATCGACGCCGTCTTTGTACATGTCCCACAGCGGCGACAGAGCGCGCAGCTTGGTAACGGCCTCGCAGACTTTCTGCGCGGCGTAGTCGATTTCTTCTTCGGTGGTAAAACGGCCGAAGGTAAAGCGGATCGAGCTGTGTGCCAGTTCGTCGTTGCGGCCCAGGGCGCGCAGTACGTACGAAGGCTCCAGCGACGCCGAGGTGCAGGCCGAACCGGACGATACCGCCAGATCCTTGAGCGCCATGATCAGCGACTCGCCTTCAACGTAGTTGAAGCTCAGGTTCAGGTTGTGCGGAACGCGGGCGGTCAGGCTACCGTTGACGTAGAGCTCTTCCAGATGCTCGACCTGCTTGTAGAAACGGTCGCTCAAGGCTTTGATGCGCACGTTTTCAGCGGCCATGTCTTCCTTGGCTACGCGGAACGCTTCGCCCATGCCGACGATCTGGTGGGTCGCCAGGGTGCCGGAACGCATGCCGCGCTCGTGACCGCCACCGTGCATGGTCGCTTCGATGCGCACACGCGGCTTGCGGCTGACGTACAACGCGCCGATGCCTTTAGGGCCATAAGTCTTGTGGGCGGAGAACGACATCATGTCGACTTTCAGCTTCTGCAGATCGATTTCGACCTTGCCAGTGGACTGAGCGGCGTCAACGTGGAACAGCACACCTTTGGCGCGCAGCATCTCGCCAATGGCGGCGATGTCGTTGATGGTGCCGATTTCGTTGTTGACGTGCATCACCGACACCAGAATGGTGTCTTCGCGCAGTGCAGCATCAATCATCGCCGGGGTGATCAGACCGTCTTCGGTCGGCTCGAGGTAGGTCACTTCGAAGCCTTCACGCTCCAGCTGGCGCATGGTGTCGAGGACAGCCTTGTGCTCGATCTTGCTGGTGATCAGGTGCTTGCCCTTGGAGGCGTAGAAATGTGCCGCGCCCTTGATCGCCAGGTTGTCGGATTCGGTGGCACCGGAGGTCCAGACGATTTCGCGTGGGTCGGCGTTGACCAGATCGGCCACCTGACGACGAGCGTTTTCGACAGACTCTTCAGCCTTCCAGCCGAACACGTGGGAACGGGACGCCGGGTTACCGAAGTTTCCGTCGACCAGCAGGCATTCACTCATTTTCTGCGCAACGCGCGGATCAACCGGGGTGGTTGCAGAGTAATCAAGGTAAATCGGCAATTTCATGGACTATCTCCTAAATCAGGGCTGGCGTGCCGCGGGTAGCTCTTCGGCTGTCATTCGACGGCGGACGCTTCAATCTTGTCCAGGCGTGGCGCCTTGCTGCTGCAACGGCGCTGGTCCTGACGCTGGGCCACTTCTTGTACCTCACGGCGAGTCACAAGGTCGGCCAAGCTGATACCGCTCAGAAATTCGTGAATCTGCAGGCTCAAGTCGCACCACAGATGATGGGTCAGGCAGGTATCACCGGAATGGCAATCGCCCTGGCCCTGGCACTTGGTGGCATCGACCGATTCGTTCACCGCATCGATCACCTGGGCGACCTGGATGCCCTGCATGTCGCGGGACAACTGGTAGCCACCACCCGGACCGCGAACGCTGGAAACCAGGTTGCTGCGGCGCAGCTTGGCGAACAGCTGTTCGAGGTAGGACAGGGAGATGCCTTGGCGCTCGGAGATATCGGCCAGAGACACCGGCCCGTGCTGCGCGTGCAACGCCAGGTCAAGCATGGCGGTCACGGCGTATCGGCCTTTTGTAGTCAGTCGCATGGACAGTTACCACGGAGTTCGGAATGGGCGGGAGTATGCAATTCCCGAGCATTTAAGTCAACTATAAGACCTAGTGCTTTAGTCGGGTTTACCCGCAAAAGAGCGCGCGCACTATAGCAAAGACGGGTTACGGACAGCCAGCGCAACCGCGTGATCGTTCTTCGCGAGCAGGCTCGCTCCCACATTGGAATGCATTCATCTGTGGGAGCGAGCCTGCTCGCGAAAGCAGCGCCGCGGTTCAGCCGGCTTTCGATTCGTCCTTGCCCTTGACGCATGCGAAGTCTTCTTCGCGCAGCTCAGGCAGATCTTTCGCACAGTAATTGCTGCCCAGATCCTTCAGCGCGCCGCACATGCCTTCCAGACGCCCATCCACCGCTTGCAGATGATCGAGCAACTGGCCGATGGCGCGGGCCACCGGGTCGGGCATGTCTTCGCTGACGCCGTAAGCGTCGAAGCCGATCTTTTCCGCCATGGCTTTGCGCTTGGCGTCCTGCTCTTCATCGGTCTTGACGATGATCCGCCCCGGAATCCCCACCACCGTGGCGCCGGGCGGCACTTCCTTGGTGACCACAGCGTTGGAGCCGACTTTGGCGCCTGCACCGACTGTGAACGGGCCGAGCACTTTGGCACCGGCACCGACTACCACGCCATCACCCAGCGTCGGGTGGCGCTTGCCTTTGTTCCAACTGGTGCCGCCGAGGGTCACGCCTTGATAGATGGTGACGTCGTCGCCGATCTCGGCGGTTTCACCAATGACGATGCCCATGCCGTGGTCGATGAAGAACCGCCGACCGACCTTGGCGCCCGGATGAATCTCGATCCCGGTCAGCCAGCGACCGAAGTTCGACACCAGTCGCGCCAGCCACTTCAACTCGTTGCGCCAGAGCATGCCGGCCAGACGATGAATCCAGATCGCATGCATGCCGGGGTAGCAGGTCAGGACTTCAAAAGCGTTACGCGCCGCCGGGTCTCGATGGAATACGCTTTGGATATCTTCACGCAAACGCTCAAACATCATTCAATCCTTCCGCTTTAGAAGTTCGCCACGGGCCGCTTTCTGGGTTTCCGTGAGAATGCCACGCAAAATATTCATTTCCGCCCGGCTGACCGAGCTGCGTCCGTACAACCGGCGCAGGCGCGCCATCAAGTGCCGTGGTTTTTCCGGGTCGAGGAATTCGATGGCAACCAGCGTCTGCTCCAGGTGCTCATAAAAGCGCTCCAGCTCATCCATGGTCGCCAGCTCGGCGCTTTTCACCGAGGCCACTTCCTCTTTCTCGACTTTGCTCGGCTGACCCTGTGCGGCCAGCCAGGCCATGCGCACTTCATAACTCAACACCTGCACCGCCGCCCCGAGGTTCAGCGAACTGAACGTCGGGTCGGAAGGGATGTGCACGTGAAAATGACATCGCTGCAGCTCTTCATTGGTCAGGCCGGAGTCTTCACGACCGAACACCAAAGCAATCTCGGCGCCCTGCCCGGCTTCCTCGACCACCTTGTTGCCGCATTCGCGCGGATCCAGCAGCGGCCAGGGAATGCGCCGATCGCGGGCGCTGGTGCCGAGCACCAGATTGCAACCGACCAAAGCATCTTCCAAGGTGGCGACGACTTGCGCGTTTTCAAGGATGTCACCGGCACCGGAGGCGCGAGCATCGGCCTCGTGGTGCGGGAAGACCCGCGGTTCGACCAGCACCAGTCTCGACAGACCCATGTTTTTCATGGCGCGCGCGGCCCCGCCGATGTTGCCGGGGTGGCTGGTGTTGACCAGGACGACACGAATGTTCTGCAGCAAGGGAGGCGCTCTCGGACACAGGAAAGGGGGCAAATCTTACAGAACAGCCTACCGTTAAGCTATGAAAGCGAACAGCGTCCTTCACCTGAAGAAAAGTTCTGATAGAATGCGCGGCTTTCTTTAACAACCTTAGGTGACACATCCATGCAGCCCATGCTGAATATCGCGCTGCGCGCCGCCCGCAGCGCCAGTGAACTGATCTTCCGCTCCATCGAGCGCCTGGATACCATCAAGGTCGACGAAAAAGACGCCAAGGATTACGTATCCGAGGTTGATCGCGCCGCTGAACAGAAAATCATCGATGCCCTGCGCAAGGCTTACCCGAATCACTCGATCCAGGGTGAAGAAACCGGCCTGCACGCTGGCACCGGCATCGAGGGCGAAGAGTACCTGTGGATCATCGATCCGCTGGACGGCACTACCAACTTCCTCCGTGGCATTCCGCATTTTGCAGTGAGCATCGCCTGCAAATATCGTGGCCGCCTGGAACACGCAGTGGTTCTGGACCCGGTTCGCCAGGAAGAATTCACCGCCAGCCGTGGTCGCGGCGCTCAACTGAACGGTCGTCGTCTGCGCGTCAGCGGTCGCACCAGCCTCGACGGCGCTCTGCTCGGCACCGGCTTCCCGTTCCGTGACGATCAGATGGACAACCTCGACAACTACCTGGGCATGTTCCGCGCCCTGGTTGGCCAGACTGCCGGTATCCGCCGCGCCGGCTCGGCGAGCCTGGACCTGGCCTACGTGGCTGCCGGTCGTTTCGATGCGTTCTGGGAGTCGGGTCTGTCCGAGTGGGACATGGCTGCAGGCGCCCTGCTGATTCAGGAAGCCGGCGGCCTGGTGAGCGACTTCACCGGCGGTCACGATTTCCTTGAGAAAGGCCACATCGTTGCCGGCAACACCAAGTGCTTCAAGGCAGTGCTGACGGCGATCCAGCCGCACCTGCCGGCCTCGCTGAAGCGCTAAGCTTTACGCGAAACCAAAAAGCACCCTCCGGGGTGCTTTTTTATGCCTGCAATTCCAACCAGCACAATTCCCTGTGGGAGCGAGCCTGCTCGCGAATGGGGCGTGTCAGCAAAGGAAATATCAACTGTTGGACCGTATTCGCGAGCAGGCTCGCTCCCACAGGTGAGTATCGCGTGCAGCCCTGAAACGCGGGTATAAAAAAGCACCCCGCAGGGTGCTTCTTTTCAAAACGGTAAAGCCTTACTGACCCGGCTCATTCTGCGACAGGATCAGCTTGCCTTCCTTGTCGACCGGAATCTGGTTGCCCGGATCGCGATCCATCCGCACTTTGCCTTCCTTGCCATCGAGCGAGTAACGCACGTCGTAACCGACGACCTTGTCGCTGATGTCATTGACCGTGTTGCAGCGGGTTTGCGTGGTGGTGTAGGTGTCGCGGTTCTGCATACCTTCCTGAACCTTGTTACCGGCATAACCGCCGCCAACTGCACCGGCCACAGTGGCAATCTTCTTGCCGGTACCGCCGCCCACCTGATTACCCAACAAACCACCGGCTACGGCACCGATCGCCGTGCCGAGAATCTGGTGTTGATCCTTGACCGGCGCCTGCCGGGTCACGGTTACATCCTTGCATACTTCACGTGGAGTCTTGATCTGTGTCTTGACCGGCTCAACGGCTAATACTTGCGCATACTCAGGGCCGCTTTTAACCAGGCTGTAGGTGGCAACAGCACCCCCGGCTGTGACACCGACAGCACCCAATACCGCACCAACCAGCAACGACTTGTTCACATGAACCTCCTGACCATCACATGCGGGACACGCCCGCGCTTCTCCCAGCCTTGGAGCACAAAAAAGGCGCGAGTTCAACTCGCGCCTTTTGTCAGCTGACAGCCGGGAAATCGCTAACCGTCATGGACGGTCGTCGACTTCCTTCTCGGTGTTGGCCGGAGGAATAAGATCCTCGGTGGTCAGGTTCAGCCAGATCAGCACCACGTTGGCGATGTAGATCGACGAGTAAGTACCCGCCAGTACACCGATGAACAGTGCGATGGAGAAGCCGAACAGGTTGTCGCCACCGAAGAACAGCAGCGCCGCGATCGCCAGCAACGTCGAGATCGACGTCGCCATGGTGCGCAGCAGGGTCTGGGTGGTCGAGATGTTGATGTTCTCGATCAGCGTCGCCTTGCGCAGCACGCGGAAGTTCTCACGCACCCGGTCGAAGACCACGATGGTGTCGTTCAACGAGTAACCGATGATCGCCAGCACCGCGGCCAGTACTGTCAGATCGAAGGTGATCTGGAAGTACGAGAGGATCCCCACGGTCACGATCACGTCGTGGATCAGCGAGACAATGGCGCCGACCGCAAACTTCCACTGAAAGCGGAACGCCAGGTAGATCAGGATGCCGCCGAGCGCCAGCAGCATGCCGAGGCCGCCCTGGTCGCGCAGTTCTTCACCGACCTGCGGGCCGACGAACTCGACTCGCTTGACGGTCGCCGGGTTGTCGCCGCCGACCTTCTGCAGCGCTTCCGCTACTTGATGGCCCAACTGCGGGTCTTCACCCGGCATGCGCACCAACAGATCGGTCGTCGCGCCGAAGTTCTGCACGATAGCTTCGTGATAACCGGAAGTCGCCAGTTGCTCGCGCACCTTGGTGACATCCGCCGGACGCTCGTAGGTCAGCTCGATGAGCGTACCGCCGGTGAAGTCCAGGCCCCAGTTCATGCCCTTGGTGGCGACACTGAACAAGGCAACGACGGTAAGCAGCAATGTGACGCCGAACGCGAAGTTGCGAACGCCCATGAAGTTGATTGTACGTAACATGGCAGCCCCTTAAATCCACAACTTCTTGAAGTCACGTCCGCCAAAGATCAGGTTGACCATTGCGCGGGTCACCATGATGGCCGTGAACATCGAGGTAAAGATCCCGAGGGACATCGTCACTGCGAAACCCTTCACCGGGCCAGTGCCCATGGCGAAGAGAATACCGCCGACCAGCAAGGTGGTCAGGTTGGCATCGAGAATCGCAGTGAATGCCCGGCCGAAGCCTTCGTTGATTGCCCGCTGCACAGTCATGCCAGCGGCGATCTCTTCACGAATCCGCGAGAAGATCAGTACGTTGGCGTCGACCGCCATACCCATCGTCAACACGATACCGGCGATACCCGGCAGGGTCAGCGTGGCGCCCAGCAGCGACATCAACGCCAGCAGCAGCACCATGTTTACCGCCAGTGCGACGGTGGCGATGACGCCGAAGAAGCGGTAGATGGCGATGATGAACAGCGATACGAACAGCATGCCCCACAGGGAAGCGTCGATACCTTTGGTGATGTTGTCAGCACCCAGGCTCGGACCGATTGTGCGCTCTTCAGCGAAGTACATCGGTGCAGCCAGACCACCGGCACGCAGCAGCAGCGCCAGCTCGGACGATTCGCCCTGACCGTTCAGGCCAGTGATGCGGAATTGCGCACCCAGCGGCGACTGAATGGTCGCCAGGCTGATGATCTTCTTCTCTTCCTTGAACGTCTGTACCGGCACGTCTTTCTCGACGCCATCAACCACTTGCTTGGTGTAAGTGGTGACCGGACGCTGTTCGATGAAGATCACCGCCATGCTGCGACCGACGTTGGAACGGGTCGCGCGGCTCATCAGCTCGCCACCGTGGCCATCCAGACGGATGTTCACTTCTGGCGTGCCGTGTTCGCCAAAACCGGCCTTGGCATCGGTAACCTGGTCACCGGTGATGATCAGACCACGCTCGATCTGCGCCGGAGGACGATTGCCTTCGCGGAACTCGAACGACTCGGAAGTGGCTTTCGAAGCGCCCGGCTCGGCGGCCAGACGGAACTCAAGGTTGGCCGTCTTGCCGAGAATACGCTTGGCTTCGGCAGTGTCCTGCACGCCCGGCAGCTCAACCACGATGCGGTTGGCGCCCTGACGCTGCACGATCGGTTCGGCAACACCCAGCTCGTTGACGCGGTTACGTACCGTGGTCAGGTTCTGCTTGATGGAGTATTCACGGATTTCCGCCAGCTTGGCCGGGGTCATCGCCAGACGCAGCACCGGTTGACCGTTGAGGTCGGCCGGAACAATGTCGAAATCGTTGAAGTTCTTGCGGATCAGCGCACGGGCCTGTTCGCGGGAGTCTTCATCGCTGAAGCCCAACTGAATGGCACCGCCCAGTTGCGGCAGGCTGCGATAGCGCAGCTTCTCTTTGCGCAGCAGGCTCTTGACGTCGCCTTCGTAGACTTTCAGGCGCGCATCGAGGGCTTTATCCATGTCCACTTCGAGCAGGAAGTGCACACCACCGGACAAATCCAGACCCAGCTTCATCGGGTGCGCACCGAGGTTGCGCAGCCATTGCGGGGTGGTCTGTGCCAGGTTCAGCGCGACGACGTAGTCATCACCCAATGCCTTGCGTACAACGTCCTTGGCCGGCAGCTGATCTTCAGCCTTGCTCAGACGGATCAGACCGCCCTTGCCGCCCGCCGTCAGCGTAGCCGCCTTGACGTTGATGCCGGACTCTTTCAGCGCTGTGCTGACGCGAGCCAGATCGGCGTCATTGACCTGCAGAGCCGTGCTGGCGCCGCTGATCTGAATCGCCGGGTCATCAGGGTAAAGATTCGGAGCGGAATAAATCAGACCGATCGCCAGCACCGCCAGGATCAGAATGTATTTCCACAGAGGGTATTTGTTCAGCATCACGCCGCCCGTTATGAACGCGGGGCGCCTTGCGCGCCCCGTCGATTGAGTAGAAGTTGTTGCTCTTAGATCGCTTTCAGCGTGCCTTTTGGCAGCGTGGCGGCGATGGCGCCTTTCTGGAACTTCATTTCCACGGTGTCGGACACTTCCAGAACCACGAAGTCATCGGCAACCTTGGTGATCTTGCCGGCGATGCCGCCAGTGGTCACGACTTCGTCGCCCTTCTGCAGGCTGCTCAGCAGGTTCTTCTGCTCTTTGGCGCGCTTGGCCTGTGGACGCCAGATCATCAGGTAGAAGATGACCAGGAAGCCGACCAGGAAAATCCACTCGAAGCCGCCGCCCATTGGACTTGCAGCAGCCGGTGCAGCTGCGTCAGCCATGGCGTTAGAGATAAAAAAGCTCATTTAGCACTCCAGTTGCAAATGTTGAATCTTGGGGTCAGAAAACTCAGTCCAAAGGCGGGACGGGAAGTCCGCGTTTGGCGTAGAAGGCATCGACAAAGGCGGCCAATGTACCCTGTTGAATAGCCTCGCGCAAACCAGCCATCAGCACCTGATAATGGCGCAAGTTATGGATGGTATTGAGCATGCTGCCGAGCATTTCGCCGCACTTGTCCAGGTGATGCAGATAAGCGCGCGAGAAGTTCTGGCAGGTATAGCAATCGCAGGTCGGATCCAGCGGCGATTCATCGTGGCGATGGAACGCGTTACGGATCTTCAGCACACCGGTATCGATGAACAGATGCCCATTGCGGGCATTACGGGTTGGCATCACGCAATCGAACATGTCCACCCCGCGGCGCACACCCTCAACCAGATCTTCCGGTTTGCCAACGCCCATAAGGTAACGAGGTTTGTCAGCGGGCATCTGACCCGGCAGATAATCCAGCACCTTGATCATTTCGTGCTTCGGTTCGCCCACCGACAGACCGCCGATGGCGAGGCCGTCGAAGCCAATCTTGTCGAGGCCCTCGAGCGAGCGCATGCGCAGGTTTTCATGCATGCCGCCCTGGACGATGCCGAACAGCGCAGCGGTGTTGTCGCCGTGGGCATTCTTCGAACGCTGCGCCCAGCGCAACGACAACTCCATCGATACGCGCGCGACGTCTTCGTCAGCCGGATACGGTGTGCATTCGTCGAAGATCATCACAATGTCGGAACCGAGATCGCGCTGCACCTGCATCGACTCCTCCGGCCCCATGAACACTTTGGCGCCGTCGACCGGAGAAGCGAAGGTCACGCCCTCCTCCTTGATCTTGCGCATCGCGCCGAGGCTGAACACCTGGAAGCCGCCGGAGTCGGTGAGGATCGGGCCTTTCCACTGCATGAAATCGTGCAGATCGCCGTGTTCCTTGATCACTTGAGTGCCGGGACGCAGCCACAGGTGAAAGGTGTTGCCCAGAATGATTTCCGCGCCCGTGGCGACGATGTCGCGCGGCAGCATGCCCTTGACCGTGCCATAGGTGCCGACCGGCATGAACGCCGGGGTCTCGACGGTGCCACGGGGGAAGGTCAGGCGACCACGACGAGCCTTGCCATCGGTGGCCAGCAGCTCAAAGGACATTCGACATTCGCGACTCATTCTGTTTCCTCTGGGCCTGTCTGTGCAGGGGCAGTTGGAGCGGGATTGCGGGTGATGAACATCGCATCCCCGTAACTGAAAAAGCGGTAGCCGTTTTCCACGGCGGCCTTGTAGGCAGCCATGGTTTCGGGATAACCGGCAAACGCGGAAACCAGCATCAACAGCGTGGATTCCGGCAAATGGAAATTGGTCACCAGGGCATCGACAACATGAAACGGCCGGCCCGGATAGATAAAGATGTCGGTGTCGCCACTGAACGGCTTGAGCACACCATCGCGCGCCGCACTTTCCAGCGAACGCACGCTGGTGGTGCCGACCGCAATCACCCGACCGCCACGCGCACGGCACGCCGCCACCGCATCGACCACATCCTGGCCGACTTCCAGCCACTCGCTGTGCATGTGGTGATCTTCGATCTTCTCGACGCGCACCGGCTGAAACGTCCCCGCGCCGACGTGCAACGTCACGAACGCAGTCTCGACGCCCTTGGCAGCAATCGCCTGCATCAGCGGCTCATCGAAATGCAGCCCCGCCGTCGGCGCTGCGACCGCACCTAGACGCTGGGCATACACGGTCTGATAACGCTCGCGATCCGAGCCTTCATCCGGGCGGTCTATATAAGGAGGCAACGGCATGTGCCCGACGCGATCGAGCAGCGGCAAGACTTCCTCGGCAAAACCCAGCTCGAACAGCGCATCATGACGCGCGAGCATCTCGGCTTCGCCACCGCCGTCGATAAGGATCTTCGAACCCGGCTTCGGCGACTTGCTGGAGCGCACATGGGCCAGCACGCGGTGCGCATCGAGCACGCGCTCGATGAGAATTTCCAGCTTGCCGCCGGACGCTTTCTGCCCAAACAGCCGCGCCGGAATCACCCGGGTATTGTTGAACACCATCAAATCGCCCGGGCGCAAATGCTCAAGCAAATCAGTGAATTGACGGTGGGCCAGAGCGCCGCTCGGCCCATCAAGGGTCAGCAGGCGACTACCGCGACGCTCGGCCAACGGATGGCGGGCGATCAGCGAATCAGGAAGCTCGAAAGTAAAGTCAGCAACGTGCATGATGGGGTTCGTCTAGCAGGGCCGGAAAGTCTAGCGGAAATATCAAAAATTGACCATGAAACGTGATTGACCAACGGTAATCACCTCTCTATACTTCGCCGCCATTGAGCCCTGATGGCGGAATTGGTAGACGCGGCGGATTCAAAATCCGTTTTCGAAAGGAGTGGGAGTTCGAGTCTCCCTCGGGGCACCAACACGGAGAAAAAGGTCTTGCGAAAGCAAGGCCTTTTTTTCGTCTGGACGAAAGTGGTAGGTGCAATGCCTACTACTAAAACGCCCGCCTGACGATTGAGCTTGAAGCGACCTGAATCACCGCATCGCTGAAACAAAAGGTGGCTTTCACCATCGCGGAATACCAAACCGCGTGAAACCGTCCTCATAGCCTAGAGGCTATCTCCTTCCACATGTAGTCATAGTTGTATTCCAGCCAACGTACCAACAGTTTGTCGTACTGCCTGCGACACCAATTGCGCCGTCGCGCCGCGAGCCTCTCCTCTATCTCGGATCTGAGCCAATTAGGGTCGAACCCAGTCCATACAGTGGGCAGAACTGCAGCAATGTTTGTGAAGCAAACTGGCGCTACTTCTGAATAAAAAATCTTGTAGAGCACCGCTGGATCAACGCCCTTGAGCTGTCGAACGACGTAGTCGTAATCAGTGGGGAAATGATTGAAAGGCTCTGATAAGGCATCTCTGACCCTAGTCAGTTGTGGTTCATTCAGAAGATGCCCCAATGCAAAAATCCGCCAATGCCTTATCCAGTAACTCGCTACCGTTTCGCCTGCAGAACTGCCTGCAACCGCACCAACAACAATCGTATGCATATCCCCATGGCGAGCCATGATCAAACCTGACGTTATCTTACCAAGCTACAGCTCAAGTCCAGAATCGGGCGCTTGCCCAACCTATTCCTTAGCCCCAAACATCCGCTCAGCAATCTCCCGCCCCCGCTCCACCCCTTCCTTCGTCAACCATATCGACTTGTTCCTGTTCACCGGATTACTGATCAAACCCTGCGCGTGCAAGCGGTTCATGATTTCGAAGTCATAGCCCTTCCACGCATTGCCGTCGTCGGAGCTATAGGCTGCCAGGAGAGCAAGGACAGCGTCGTCGATCAGTTTCATGTCGTATTCCATGATGGTCACTCCGCTGATGTTCAGTGTTTGTAATCAAAGCGTCGTATCAAAGTGGATGTCAATGCTGCGCGAGCTTGTAGGTTTTAGATGCCCGATTGCTGGTTGCCTCGCATGCGATCCCCGCCCGTATAATCACGTCCGCACGTCAAACCTCCTCTGGCGTTTCGCGCATTGGTTTCAAGCTCTCCACTTCACTGACAGACATCCCCATGGAAACCTCACTGGAAACCGTCGCCCTTTTCTCCCTCAAACTCGCCTACGAAGAAGAGGGCCTGAGCCCGATCCTGCGCGATAACATGGTCATGGGCGATTACCAGAAAGATGTTTTCGAGTTACTGGTGAAACGCGGCGATGTCGAGGCCATTCAGTTCAAGATGAACGAATGCCTGAACCTGGCGCTGAATGCTTTGGGCGGGGTCGAGAAGCCGTTGGGGCGGGAGTTGCGCAAGTTGTCGGCGGAGTTGGCTCAGGCGCGGTCGCTGGAGCAGTTGGGTCAGCCGCTGCTCGCGCTGAAGCTGTATTTGCGCGACATTCTTTGAGTGCCGCGCAATCGATGCTTACAGCAGATAGCTCGAGATGTACTTGGAAATTTCCACCATCGAGGTCTTGCCGGTGAATTCGAATTTCACTTTGCCCAGCGACGAAAAGTAGATCTCGAGTTCCGAATCCAGATCGAAGGTGCCCGAAGTTTCCACGGAGTAGGCGACGATGTTTTTGTAGGGCAGTGAGGTGAAATCCTTTTTGCTGCCGGTGATGCCCTGGACGTTGACGGCGATGATGCGTTTGTTGGTGAAGACCACGCCGTCACGCATCGCTTTGTAGGAATCGATGACTTGTTCGCCTTCCAGTAGCAGCGCGGTGACGCGCTCGGCGTACTCATCGTTCTGCTTGAGTTTGAAGAAGCCTTTGTTATTGAAGTCGATCATGTGTCCATCCTCTTGCTTGAGAAAATATCCTGGTATTTCTTTAAATCAGCGACGGGCCTTCAGCACTCTAATATCCGTTGGAAAGCCGTCAGCGCCAGCCAGTTTTTTCAAGCCCATGTATTGAAACTCACCATTGGGATCAATGTAGTCGCCCTTCTCTGCTTGCCCGCCGCCAACTATCGCAACACGCTTCACTTCGCCGCAGCCGCCATCCGACGGTCGCACCGTGTAGATCACATAGGGCTTCACGTATTGCGTGGCGCGGAAGTATTGGCCGCAGATTTCGTCGACGGTGATCAGCATGGTTTTCAGGCGGGCTTCGCCGTCGGTGTCTTCGTGCAGTTTCAGAAAGGAGATGTCGCCGACGTCGCTGTAGCCGAGGGAACGGGCGCGTTGGTAGGCGGGGGAGTTCTGGTGCGCAATACGGCCCTCCTCCACACCCCGTTGCATTTGCGCGGCGAACTCGGCTTTGCCTTGGGCCAGGGTTGCCTCGGCGTGGGCGGCGACGTTTTCGCAGTGGGCGTACTCGCTGGAGTCGAGGTGTTGCGGTAGCAGGTTAAGGCGGCGCTCGTTCATGGAGGCGAGGCTGTCTTGCAGGCCCGACGTGGCTGCATAGGCAGCGGAGACGCGACCGCTCTGGACGTCGGCGATTGTCTCCTGCATCCGCTGGCAATTGGCGAGGTAGTAATTCCAGCTGGCTTGCGGGTGTTCTTGCGCGAAGCTGAAGGTCGGGGTGATGACGGCGACAAGGGTGAGGGCGCCGAGCAGTTGCAGCAAACGGGTTGTGGAAAACATGGGTAGTCCATTACAGAGAAGGCATGGCGCGACGCTACTATTTTGCTATCGTGCCGTCCACTCTCAACAGGCGAACAAGTTGTCGCCTCTGTCTCGTGGCAAGGAAAGAAATCCGATGGATGCTGTGTTGTGTTTGGTAGTCATGGCTGCAATGTGGTTCTGGGTGGTGCGCCAGCGCGGGCGATGGAATCTGTGGTTGGCGAACCTTGCCGGAGCGGGCAGCGCTGTGGTGATTGGCATTGTCTTCACACTGCTTTATGACGCGCTGTTCGGCACCACGATGGCAGCGCCCGGACTGCATAACAGCCTGGTGGTGTTCATGACCAGCGCGGGCGTTCTGGCGGGCGTGTGGTTGTGGATCGCCAAGCGTCGTCAGCCGGCGCATCCGGTTGCGCGTCAACTGCTCGCGGGGGTTTGTGGCTTCGCCGCCGGCATGATCACGTTGATGTTTCTGGCGGCGAATTATTTTCCGCAACCGTAGCCGGACGGCGCGTCTATTTTGCTATCTTGCCGCGCATCGTCGGCGCTTGCTGATCGTCTCGCGCCGCGCTTGGATTGTTGAAAGTTAAGGAAAGGACCAAATGGAGTTTCTGCGTTTTCTGGCGTTCGTCGCTGTCTGGGGTTTCATGTGGCGCTGGGTGGTGAAGAACCGCGGCAGCTGGAATATTTTCTACGGCAACATCGTTGGCGCGGCGGGCGGCTTCATAGTCGGGCTGGTGATGTTGTCGATCACGTTTTCGCTGTTTCCTTCGTCGTTCGATCACGAGGCGGCGCAGGCGCAAAACACGCCAGTCGTCGAGTCGACCTCTGTACTGCCTGAAGCCGAGGCAGTCACGCCCGCCACCGAGCTGAAAGATGCGCCGGTTTTTGCTGCCATCGAAGCGGATGACAAGCCTTCCCCGCCGGACTCCGCACTGTTGCCGAATAACGTCAGCCGAGCGCCGAAATCAATGGCGGTACAAACGGTGCTGAATCAGAGCGACTACGAGGGTCGCATGGCCCTGGCCGCGCTGAACAAGAAGTTGCGCAGTGACGCACAAGCCGACAAGTCGATGATCGCGTATGTCATGTGCAGCCCGTTTGTGACCAGCACCCTGCGTTATCCCGCTTCGGCGCGCTTTGCCGACAGCAAAGCGCTGGTCAGCCATCGCTACAAGGATCAGATCTACAGCTTCAGCAACAGCGTCACCGCGCGCAACATGAATGGCGACGATGTGACCTACCGTTTCGATTGTTCTGTACAAGAGCTGCCACGGGTTGATGCGACGGCCGGGGAATGGCGTTTGCTGGCGCTGACACTGCAAAAAGCCGACTCTTAAGGCTGATTTAAGGGATCAAGGCGCCGGCTGCGCTATCATCGCCGGCCTGTGCGCCTTGAGCTTTGCCCTCGATGTTTTCAACACCTGATAACCTGATCTCGCTGCCTCCTGTCCTGGCCGGCCCGTTGCTGCGGCGGCTGGAGCCGACGCGCGTGGTGCTGTGGCTGGTGGGCTCGCGTGAACTGGCGCTGACTTTGCGCCTGCAAGGTGTAGGAGATATTCCGCTCGATGCGCAGAAATGCACGATCATTGCCGTAGGCCGTCATGCGTTCGTGCATCTGATCGACGTCCAACTTGAAAGCGCCCTGCCCTGCGACACGTTTATCGATTACGACCTGCTGATCGATGATGCCATCGGTATGGCTGAGTGGGCGCCTCATCTGCTTTACCCCGGCGCTACCTGCGCGAACCTCGTCGTGCGTTCGCGGATCGAGCAATTGCTCCACGGCTCCTGCCGCAAGCCGCATCACCCGGCAACCGATGGTTTGCTCTGCGTCGATCAATTGCTGGCCGACGAAACCGATGCGCTACGGCGCCCGGCGCTGCTGATGATGAGTGGTGATCAGGTTTATGCCGACGACGTCGCCGGGCCGATGCTTCGGGCGATTCATGCCTTGATCGAACGTCTGGGTCTGTTCGACGAGCACCTTGACGGAGCCGTGGTCAGCGACAGCGCCAAGCTCTACGAGCACCCGGCCAGTTACTACCACCGTGCGGATTTGTTACCGGCGCTGGAGAGCAACGAGACCTTGCGCGAGCGATTTTTCGGTGGCGCGCGTAAGCCGATTTTCACCAGCAGCAGTGCCGACAATCACCTGGTGACGTTCGCCGAAGTCATGGCCATGTACATGCTGGTGTGGTCGCCGACGCCGTGGTCGCTGATCAATCCGGGCGCTCCGACACTGACCCCGGAACGCCGCAAGCGCTACAACGCCGAGCACACGCGCATCGATGCCTTCAAGGCTGGCCTGGGCAACGTCGCGCGGGCGCTGGCGCATCTGCCGAGCCTGATGATTTTCGATGATCACGACATCACTGATGACTGGAATCTTTCTGCGCAGTGGGAGGAAACCGCCTACGGCCATCCGTTCTCCAAGCGCATCATTGGCAACGCGCTGATTGCTTATCTGTTGTGCCAGGGCTGGGGCAACAATCCGGACGCTTTCAAAGGAATGCTGGAGCAGACCGCGCAACTGAGTGCCAGCGGTGATGACGGCTATCTGGACATGCCGGTGCAGGATGATCTGATTGATCAGTTACTGCGTTTTCAGCAGTGGCATTTCGTGTTGCCGAGCACTCCGGCACTGGTGGTGATCGACACGCGCACCCGGCGCTGGCGTAGCGAGATGGCGCTCAAGCAACCGTCGGGCCTGCTCGACTGGGAAGCCTTGAGCGAACTGCAACAGGAACTGCTCGATCACCCGTCGGCAATCATCGTTTCGCCGGCGCCGATCTTTGGCGTGAAGCTGATTGAAACCGTGCAGAAGGTGTTCAGTTGGTGCGGTTACCCGCTACTGGTCGACGCGGAAAACTGGATGGCCCATCGCGGCGCAGCGCAGGTGATCCTGAACATTTTCCGACACTCGCGCACGCCCGGGAACTACGTGGTGCTGTCCGGCGATGTGCATTATTCCTTCGTCTACGAAGTCCTGATCCGCCACCGCAAGGCCGGCCCACGGATCTGGCAGATCACCAGCAGCGGCATCAAGAACGAATTCCCGCCAACGCTGCTGGAATGGTTCGACCGCCTCAACCGCTGGCTCTACTCACCGCGCTCGCCGTTGAACTGGTTCACCAAACGCCGCCTGATGCGCATCGTCCCGTATACGCCGGAACATGCCGAGGCCGGGGAGCGGCTGTGGAATTCGGCGGGGATCGGACAGGTGTTTTTCAATGAACAGGGGCAGCCGAGCGAGATTGTTCAGCACAACTCGAATGGGGCGGAAAAGACGAGGATGCTGGCGCCGGAGTTGGGGGATGGGCCAGACTGAAACCAGATCTGAGCATAGGTGGAGGGCCCGGCAACGGGCACTCCACCTGCTGACAATTACAGCAGATAAGGATTACAAGCCTCTCGGAAACGCCTCCGAAGTGCTTAAGTGATACTGGGCGCAATCACAGTCGACCTCGCTGTGTACCAACCTCTCGCAGGCCCACATCATGCAAACCATCACCTTCAGCAAAACCACAGCTCACCTGGCCTTGTCGATGGACCAAGCAACCAATGATCGCGAACCGTTGCTGATTACCAGGCGCGGTGCCGAACCGGTTGTGATGATAGGTCTGACTAACTATGAGTCACTTTTGCGGACAGTCAATTCGCCGTCCTTACCAGACACTCCGCAGCAGTGATTATGCAGATAGGGCTGACGACAACGTCCGCCCGACCCCTCTGACAATCATCCCTACCTCGCGCTCATCAATCGTCAACGGCGGCAGCAACCTGATGGTCTTGCCACGAGTCACGTTGATCAACAAGCCGTGATCCCGCGCAGCGATCAGCGGCAGGTCGCGCACCGGTTGTTTCAGCTCGATGCCGATCATCAGGCCCTGCCCCCGGATTGCCAGCACGTTCGGGTTGTCTGCCAATTCGGCGCGCAAGCGTTCCAGCAGCCGCGCGCCCTGCACTCGCGCATTCTCCAGCAAACCTTGTTCTTCGATGATGTCCAGCACCGTGCAGCCGACCCGGCAGGCCAGTGGATTGCCGCCGAAGGTGCTGCCGTGGCTGCCCGGGGTGAACAGGTCGGCCGCGCGGCCACGGGCCAGGCAGGCGCCGATCGGCACGCCATTGCCGAGGCCTTTGGCCAGGGTCATGACATCGGGCACGATGCCTTCGTGTTGACAGGCGAACCATTGCCCGGTGCGGCCGATGCCGGTCTGGATTTCATCGAGCATCAGCAACCATGCGTGGCGATTGCACAGGTCGCGTAGGGCCTTGAGATAACCCGGCGGTGCGACTTGTACGCCGCTTTCGCCCTGGATCGGTTCGACCAGAATCGCCACGATGCGCGCGCCGTGTTTGCGCTGTATTTGCTCCAGCGCCGGGAGATCGCCGAACGGCACTTTGACGAAATCCCCCGGCAGTTCGTTGAAGCCCAGGCGCACCGCCGGGCCATCGCTGGCAGACAAGGTGCCGAGGGTGCGGCCATGAAACGCGTTGGCCATGACCACCACCAGCGGCTGCTCGATGCCTTTGCGCCAGCCGTAAAGGCGCGCCAGTTTTAGCGCCGTCTCGTTCGCTTCGGCGCCGGAGTTGTTGAAAAACGCGCGCTCCATCCCCGACAACGCCGTCAGCCGTTTGGCCAGCTGTAGTTGCCAGTCGATGCTGTACAGGTTTGAGGTGTGCAGCAGCAGCCCCGCTTGCTCGCTGATCGCCGCGACGATGCGCGGATGCGAGTGCCCGACATTGGTCACTGCCACACCGGCAACAGCATCCAGATATTCGCGCCCCGCCTGATCCCACAGGCGCGTGCCCAGGCCCTTGATGAAACTCAGGGCCAGTGGTTGGTAGGTGTTCATCAGGGCGGCGGTCATGACGTGAAACTCCATTGCAGGTCGGTGTTTTTGCAGTATGGTTAGCCACCTGAGCTGGATAAACCCGGAAAAACTTCAATCATTTAACAGCCGAGCTTGATAATGGATTTATTTCAGTCGATGGGCGTCTACGTCAAAGTGGTCGAAACCGGGAGCATGACGGCCGCCGCTGCGAAGTGCGAAATGTCGACGACGATGGTGGGCAATCATCTGCGCGCGCTGGAGCAACGGCTCGGCGTGCAATTACTGCAACGCACCACGCGCCGCCAACGCCTCACAGAATTCGGCAGCGTCTATTATCAACGCTGCCTGGAAGTGCTTGGCCTGGTGGCCGACTCTGAACGCCTTGCCGAACAAGCGTCGGACGAGCCGCGCGGCTTGCTGCGTATCACTGCGCCGCTGACCTTCGGCGTCGAACGACTGACCCCGGCCCTGAGCGAATATTCCTTGCTCTATCCACAGGTGAAACTCGACGTGGTGCTGACCAACAGCCGCCCGGATCTGCTGGAAAACGGCCTCGATGTCGCGTTCCGTTTGGGCAATTTCGACCAGTCCAACCTGATCGCCCGCCCCCTGATCGACTACACCCTGACGGTCTGCGCCTCTCCGGAATACATCGCACGACGCGGCATGCCGCACACGCCACAGGATTTGCAGCAGCACGATTGCCTGTCCTTCGCCTACCCGGCTGGAGATGACTGGCAATCGGTGGAAAAACGCTGGCGTCTGAGCGGCCCGGAAGGTGAAGTCCTCGTCGACGTCAGCGGGCCGATGCTGATCAACAGCTCCGCCGGTTTGCACCAGGCGGCGCGCAACGGCATGGGCATCATGATGCTGCCCGACGCGCTGGTGGAGCAGGATCTGCGCGACGGCAAACTGATCAGGGTAATGACGGACTACCAACCGCCGAGCAGGCCGATGCATTTGTTGTATGCGCAGGATCGCTATCGGTTGCCGAAGCTGAGACGGTTTGTCGAGTTTGCGATGCGTACTTGGGGGAAACCCGCTGACGCCATGATCGGAAAATAACGCACGCTGGGAAAAATCCCGACCACCAGACCGTTGCTCCGTGACAACGCCGCCCCGCTCCCCTAAATTAGTCGGCCTGAAAAAGACCTCGTGCTTTCTCGCCCCAACTCAAGTTAAAAAGTAGTGAAATTTCAATGTCCGATTTCAACACCGCTGAATCCGTAGTCACCCAGTCGTCCAAAGCGGAATACGAAAACTCCATCAATCTTTCACAACACCTGCCTCAAGCCAAAATCATCAGCGAGATGGTCCTCGACGCGTTCCAGTCGACCCGCGAGAGCGACCAGATCCGCGAATTGCGTGCGGCGATCCGTCAGGCGCATGACAGCTTTGATGACGACAAAGCGTACGAGCTGATGGGCGAACTCAAGCGCCTGAAAGACGCCGAGGCAGCCGACATTGCCGCGCTGGAAGATCTGAGCAGCAAGTTCTCGATCGGGCGCATTCTGTCCAGCTTCAAGGACGATCCGGCGTTTCAGGAAATCGTTTACGGTCTGGCGCTGAAAGTGCTGAATCAGACCCATCAGGCGATCAGCAATCCGAGCGGCGGCAAGAGCAAAGCTGCGAAGAAGAAAGAAGTGGAAATCTTCACCATCAGCAAGGACGGCGCCAGCGTGACCCTGCCAATGCGCACGCCGCGTTCGCGCCTGAATGTTGATCGTGAGGCACTTGAATTCCTCGGTTTCACCTTTGTCGGTGAAGGCGATGAAGCCGAGCTGGAGAGCGAAACCTTCGTCGATAACGCCGGTACGGAACAGGCGGTGAACCGCAAGAACATCATCACTGCGCTGCAGCAGCAGACGGCGTTTGATGGTTACAGCATCGCGGCGCAGTAGTCTGCCAAGCGCTTGCAAAAAAGCCCCGCGCTGAGTGATCAGGCGGGGCTTTTTGTTTGAGGCGGGGACAACCTCAAGCCGACGGATGCAACGCCGCAATCATGTCCACTTCAATCGCTGCATTCTTCGGCAACTGATACACGCCAATGGTCGTGCGCGTATGCCGCCCGGCATCGCCCAGCACATGGCTGAACACGTCCGAAGCGCCGTTGGCTACTTCACTCAGGTCGACAAAGTCAGCAGTCGACTTCACATACACCGAGACACGCAACAACGCGCGAATCTTGTCCAGCGAACCGACCGCATCGACGATCAGCGCCAGACAACGCATGGCGCTGATGCTCGCCGCTGCTTGTGCATCCTTGAGGTTCAATTCCAGCCCCACGCGACCGGGATACAGAATCTTGCCATTGACCCGCGGCACCATCCCGCTGATGTACAGCTCATCGTGATGACGGATCAGCGGCGCGTAATTGCCACCGGCGGTGTTCTCGCCATAGATGTCGTAGTTGAGTTCTTCGGCCAGGGCGATAAAGCGCTCATCGCAGGTCATCCGTTCGGTCATTGCGCCCAGCCTTTTGATCAATGCACGGGTTGAGACAGTCGAGCACCGGGGGGATGGCTTGGAGCTACTACTGTCAGGGTTGGATCCGAATCTAGGGCGTTTGCCTGAGTTGCGCAACCAGCGAAGATACAAAAAGCCCCGAGCCATTGGATGCCCGGGGCCGCGCGTTCATTTTCAGCGTTGCTCAAACAGCATTTAAGCGCTCAACCATATCTGGAAATTTTTCCACCAGTCGGATCAACAGGGCCGCTTGAGCATTAGGCTTCGACTTTTCCTGCTCCCAATTTCGAAGAGTGTTTGGACTCGTCCTGATTCGACTAGCGAAAACAGCCTGAGACATATGCAGTTTTTCTCGAAGAGCTACAATTTCCTGTGCGCCCACTTCCGGTACGGGCTTGTCCTCAAGCACGGTATTGCGCAGTGTGATCTTGCCTTCGCGTTGAGCCGCCATCTCATCAACGCCCTGCATTAATTCTGCAAACAGGTCGCGTTTTTTCATGGGGTACCTCGTTTTTTCAACTCTCTATCAATGCCTGCCCTGAGTGCCTTCTCTTGTTCGGCAGTCAGGTTCTCAAGCTCATCCTTGTCATAAATGGCGAACATCCAAAACTGGCCATCATTCATAAGCCAATAATAGAGAACTCGCAAGCCGCCTCTTCGTCCCTTGCGACGGCGAGAATCGGCCCAGCGCAGCTTACGGAAGCCACCCGTTCGCGGCATTACATCGCCCGCCAGCGGATTGCTCTGAAGATAGTTCTGCAATGTCCGATATTCGTCGTCCGTCAGATAACGGCCAACGCTTGTGGTAAATATCGTTGTTTCAAAAAAGATCGTTCGCATAGCCAAACTATAAGCAGATTGACTATAGACAACCTATCAACAAATCGCCCGTCGAATAAACAAAAAACCCCGCACATCTCTCAATGTGCGGGGTTTTTCCTGAAGCTTGCAAACCTTACGGCGCGTACGTCAGCAACAGCTCTGTCGGCACCTTGAAGTCCAGGGACATCATGACGCTCAACGCAGTGATGGTGAAGATCGAGAACACGAACAGCTTGCGTGCCCAGACGGTGTCATCGACTGCCTTGTAGCCGGTCCAGGCCATGTACAGCCAGTACATGCCCATGGCGGCGGCGACGGCGAGGTAGCTCATGCCGGCGTAGCCGCTGAAGGTCAGCATCAAGGTCGCCACGAGGAACGCCAGGATGTAGAGCAGGATGTGCTTCTTCGCCACTTGAATGCCGCGTTTCACTGGCAGCACCGGAATCGATGCGGCCAGGTAATCATTGAAACGGAAAATCGCGATGGCGTAGGAATGCGGCATCTGCCACAGGCTGAACATCACCAGCAGGGTCAGTGCGGCCATGTCGAAGCTGTTGGTCACGGCAACGTAACCAATCACTGGCGGCATGGCGCCCGACAGACTGCCCACCAGCGTGCCGTGAACCGACTTGCGCTTGAGGTACAGGCTGTAGAAGCCGACGTAGATGATGAAGCCGATTACCGCGAACAAGGCAGCCAACGGGTTGGCCACCTTGTACAACAAGGCAACGCCGAGAACACCCAGAATGGTCGCGTAAACCAGGGCCAGTTTCAGGGAGATGAGGCCCTGAACCAGCACACGATTCTTGGTGCGTTCCATCTTCAGGTCGATGTCGCGGTCGATGCAGTTGTTGAACACGCAACCGGAGGCCACGACCAGGGAAGTACCGATCATGGCGGCCAGAAACACCGCCAGATCGACATGCCCTTTCGAGGCCAGGAAGAACCCGCCTGCCACAGAAAGCACGTTACCGAAAATGATCCCCGGTTTGGTGATTTGGATAAAGTGCTTGAGCGACATCGGGTCTACCTCACTTCGCCATCATGTACGTGTGGATGCTGAACATGATCCACAGCGACAGGCCAACCAGCAGCACGATCACGATCGCCGTAAAGACGAATGCGATCACGTTGTTACGCTGTGCAATGGAACGGTCCAGGTGCAGGAAGTAATACAGGTGAACGATCACCTGGATCACTGCGAACAGCAGAACGATTGCCAGCGTCGTCGACTTCGGCAGGGTCGGGTACATCACCAGACCGAACGGAATGACGGTCAGGATTACCGACAGGATGAAGCCGATGGCGTACGACTTGACGCTGCCGTGGCCAGCATCGTGGCTGTCATGGGAGTGTGCATTAGCCATTACAGAGTCCCCATCAGGTAAACAACGGTGAAGACGCAAATCCAGACCACGTCCAGGAAGTGCCAGAACAGGCTCAGGCAGCTCAGACGGGTCTTGTTGGTCGACGTCAGGCCATGCTTGTTGACCTGATACATCATGATGCCCATCCAGATCAGACCGGCCGAAACGTGCAGACCGTGGGTACCGACCAGGGTGAAGAACGCCGACAGGAAGCCCGAACGGCTAGGACCGAAGCCCTCGGAGATCAGCAGGTGGAACTCGTTGATCTCCATGGCGATGAAGCCCGCGCCGAGCAGGAAGGTCATGAACAACCAGCCCAGGACCGCCTGCTTCTTGCCCTTGTACAACGCCAGCATGGCGAAGCCGTAGGTGATCGAACTGAACAACAGCAGAGCGGTTTCGCCCAGCACGTAAGGCAGTTCGAAGATCTCGTGGCCCGACGGGCCACCGGCAACGTTGTTTACCAGTACTGCGTACACCGCGAAGATCGACGCAAACAGAATGCAGTCGGTCATCAGGTAGAGCCAGAAACCGTATACGGTCATCTCGCCCGAGTCGTGGTGATGGTCATCGTGCCCATGGTCACCATGGGCGTGTCCAACATTGGTCACTAAGTTCGACATGGTTTAAGCCTGTTCCAACGAGGTTTCAACACGGGTGGCATTGGCCGGGATTTTCCCTGCCGCGACCAGACGCTTGTGCTGCTCGGCTTCGATACGCTCGATCGTTTCAACCGGAACCATATAGCCCTGGTCGTCACGTGCAGCGTGGATCACGAAGTAAACGACGGTGCCCACCAGGCTCGCGATCGCCAGCCACCAGATGTGCCAGATCATCGCGAAACCGAAGACGGTCAACAGCGCGCCCATCACCACGCCAGTGGCGGTGTTGTTCGGCATGTGGATCGGCTCGTACTTGGCCGGACGCTGGTACGCAGTACCGTTTTCCTTGGCTTCGGTGAACGGGTCGATGCAGTCAGCCTTAGGCAGCACAGCGAAGTTGTAGAACGGTGGTGGCGACGAGGTCGACCATTCCAGGGTGTGTGCATTCCACGGGTCACCGTGATCGCAAACGTTCTCTGGCTTGTTGCGGTCACGCACACTGACGTACAGCTGGATCAGTTGGCAGGCGATACCGACAGCGATCATCACCGCACCGAACATGGCAACGTACAGGTACGGTACCCACTCAGGGTTGGTGGTGGCGTTCAGACGACGGGTCATGCCCATGAAGCCCAGTGCATAGAGCGGCATGAACGCGACGAAGAAGCCCGAGATCCAGAACCAGAACGCTGCTTTACCCCAGCCTTCGTGCAGCTTGAAGCCGAACGCTTTCGGGAAGTAGAACGCGAAGCCAGCGATGTAACCGAATACCGCACCGCCGATGATCACGTTGTGGAAGTGCGCGATCACGAACAGGCTGTTATGCAGTACGAAGTCAGCACCCGGGATGGCCAGCAGTACGCCGGTCATGCCGCCGATGGCGAAGGTCACCATGAAGCCCAGAGTCCACATGACCTGGCTGGTGAAGCGCAGACGGCCCTGGTAGATGGTGAACAGCCAGTTGAACAGCTTCACACCCGTCGGGATGGAAATCAGCATCGTCGCCAGACCGAAGAAGGCGTTGACGCTCGCACCCGAACCCATGGTGAAGAAGTGGTGCAGCCAGACCATGAAGCCCAGTACCGAGATCGCGCCCGAGGCGTAGATCATCGAGTGGTGGCCGAACAGTTTCTTGCCGGTGAACGCCGAGATCACTTCCGAGAAGATGCCGAAGGCCGGCAGGATCAGGATGTAAACCTCAGGGTGGCCCCACGCCCAGAACAGGTTGACGTACATCATCGGATTGCCACCAAGTTCATTGGTGAAAATGTGGAAATCCATGTAACGGTCAAGGGTCAGCAGTGCCAGGGTAGCGGTCAGGATCGGGAACGAAGCCACGATCAGAACGTTTGCCCAGGTGCAGGTCCAGGTGAAGATCGGCATGTCCATCAGTTTCATGCCAGGGGTACGCATTTTCAGTACGGTCGCGAGGAAGTTGACCCCGGTTAACGTCGTACCCAATCCGGATAGCTGTAGCGCCCAGATGTAGTAATCCATACCCACGCCAGGACTGTATTGCAGACCCGACAGTGGCGGATACGCAACCCAACCGGTCTTGGCGAATTCACCGATACCCAGCGACAGGTTGATCAGCACAACGCCGGACACCAGCAGCCAGAAGCTCAGGGAGTTCAGGAACGGGAACGCAACGTCACGCGCGCCGATCTGCAGCGGCACTGCAAGGTTCATCAGGCCGGTGAAGAATGGCATCGCCATGAAGATGATCATGATCACACCGTGAGCGGTGAAGATCTGGTCATAGTGTTCAGGTGGCAGGTAGCCAGGCGAACCCTCGGTGGCCATGGCCAGCTGGGTACGCATCATGATCGCGTCGGCAAAGCCGCGCAGCAGCATGACCATGGCGACGATGATGTACATCACGCCGATTTTCTTGTGGTCGACCGAAGTCAGCCATTCGGTCCACAGGTACGTCCACTTCTTGAAGTAAGTGATCGCAGCGAACAGCGCCAGACCACCGAGGGCGATCATGGCGATGGTCACCATCACGATCGGCTCGTGGAATGGGACTGCTTCCCAACTTAATTTACCAAACATCGTTTACTCCTCTGCCCCGGCAGCTGAATGCGAACCCGCGTCAATATCCGTGGCCGCCACTTCTTTCTCTTTCTTCTCGTGCTTCAGCGGCTTGCCCGGCTTCATACCTTCGTACTTGTCGACGATGATCTGGAACTGGTTCGGCGTGACCGACGAGTAGAGTTCGACTGGGTTGTTCTGGCTCGGTTTGGCCAGGGCCGCGTATTCAGCCTGATCAAGCTGTTTAGGCGACTTCTTGACTTCACTTACCCAGGCGTCGAAATCTTCCTGAGTGGTGGAGATAGCCTTGAATTTCATACTGGTGAAACCGGCACCGCTGTAGTTGGCGGAGATACCGTCCATTTCAGCGTTGCGGTCAGCGATCAGGTGCAGCTTGGTCTGCATGCCCGCCATCGCGTAGATCTGGCCGCCCAGGCCCGGGATGAAGAACGAGTTCATCACGGCGTCGGAGGTGATCTTGAAGTTGATTGGCGTGTGCGCCGGGAACACGATCTTGTTGACCGTGGCAATGCCTTGTTCCGGGTAGATGAACAGCCACTTCCAGTCCAGCGCGACGACTTCGATGGTCACCGGCTTGACGTCAGACTCGATCGGACGATACGGGTCCAGCTCGTGAGTCGAGATGTAAGTGATGTAACCCAGGGCGATGATGATCAGCACCGGGATGGTCCATACGGCCACTTCGATCTTGGTCGAGTGCGACCACTTCGGCGTGTAGACGGCGTTCTTGTTCGAAGCGCGGTACTTCCAGGCAAACAGGAAGGTCATGACGATGACCGGCACGACGACCAACAGCATCAGCAGCGTGGCGGTGATGATCAGGTTGCGCTGTTCCAGGCCGACCTGGCCCGTTGGATTGAGCAAGGTCATGTTGCAGCCTCCCAGCAACAACGTGCCGAGCAGCGGCACTAGGCCTAGTAATCTGGGGTACCTGTTTTTACTCATCTCACGACCTCTAAAGCAGCTTGCGCAATGCAGTTGGGTTTTGATCGCCAACACTTCACCCTGCCAAGGGTTGGCATTTTCTTTGGATTGAATAAGGGCCGCCCGTCGCGCGTCACACGCTCGACAAAACCTTGGGACAGCGTTCAGTTCTTATTCGAATTCGTGGTCAAAGGCCTTGTTACAGACCAATTCCATTTGGTGCGGAAAATTGGAAAGGCACCGACACCAGGGTGTCTTGAAAACCTCACGGCTCGCTCGACACCCGACCTCCTGATCAGTTCCTTGATAAAGGCTGAACAGCGCCGGGAATTCAGTGCGGGCGATTGTAGATAGGTAGCGCCCTATACACCATGTCTTATCCCGAAATAATTTTTATCACTCAGAGCAACAATCCATCGCCATTTTTGCAAAAGTTGCGCAAGTTATCGAAAGCGTTTCTCAATAAAAGCGGCAAAATCTGCCAGCGTAACCGCCTCAAATCAGACAGCTCCGCAGGCTCTCTACAGGCGCCTGTTCGGCGCAAAGCCCGATGTTCCAAGGGCTTCGCCCACATGCCGGCGCCTGTTAAAACTGCCTGATCTGGCACATTCGTTCTGAAGCCCGAAAACGTTGAAACTGGCCAATGTTTTTATGTAACAGGCGACCAATCTGCCGCTTCGCCAGCCTCTGCGACAGCCCCTGTGTGACAACATGTCGCACACTTGCCGCACACTTCATTGCCGTTCGTCACGGTGTTTTCACAAACACCCTGAAATGCAAAACGCCTCGATTTTCATCAGCGAAAATCGGGGCGTTTTGTTTATCGGCAGCTCTGCCGAGAAGTTGACTCAGCGCAGCGCTTTTCGATTACGCGAAGTCAGCAACGGCACCAGAATGACCACCAGCACGAACGCCACCAGCGCCCATTGCGCCAGCGACAGACCGAGGATCGGCGGATACGGCGTCGAGCAGAAACCGTCGACCTGGAAGCCCAGCGGGAAGATCTTTGCCAGCGGCAGATCATCAACGATTGGCTGCAGCACATCGACGCCACAACTTACCGCCGGATAGAACTGCGTATAGACGTGATGCCCGGCCACCGCGACCCCGGCCAGCGCACAGATCACCACCAGCGTCTCGAACACGGTGATGCTGCGACGGCTGCGCATGCCCGCGCCGATGAAGGCGAACAGCGCAATCAGCAACAACGCATAGCGCTGCAGAATGCAGAGCGGGCACGGTGCCTCACCCAACACGACCTGCATGTACAACGCGCCGCCGATCAACGCCAGGCAGATGATCCCCAGCAGCACCAGATAGCGCCGCTCACGTCCCAACCGCATCGTTTCCTCGCTCATTGCCTTTCCCTTGTAAGTCCATGGTCCAGCCGGCCGGCGGCTGGAATTGTCGCAAGTCTACACCGGGGCAATAAACGATAGAGCGGTTAAGGAATGATTAACCAACATGGCTTTTGCGGCGCGCAAAGATTCGCGAGCAGGCTCGCTCCCACAATGGATCTGCGTCGGGCGCAAATCCTGTGGGAGCGAGCCTGCTCGCAAACGAGACAACTCGGTTTCAGATCACTCCAGAGCAGCAGCCGGCCCGAAGAATTCGTAGCGGCTCTGTTTCTCCGGCACGCCCAAGGCTTTCAGGTGCCGCTTGATCGCGCCCATGAATCCTTTAGGGCCAAGGAAATAGGCATCGACATCACGCTGCGCCGGCAGCCACTCGCCAAGCAATTCCTCGCTGAGCATACCGACCCTGTCCGCCGCCGGGCTCACGCCGTCTTCTTCGGCGTAGCAATAGAAGCGCTTGAGTTGCGGATGACGCGCCGCCAGCCCATCGACCCAGTCGCGGAACGCGTGGACGCTGCCATTGCGCGCGCAGTGGATGAAGTGCACCGGACGCTCGGTTGCCAGCGCGGCTTCCAGCATCGCCAGCGTCGGAGTGATGCCGACGCCGCCACTGATCAGCACCAGTGGTTTGTCGCTGGCCGCCAGGGTGAATTCGCCCGACGGCGGGAACAGCTGAATGCTCGAGCCGACGTGCAGTTGATCATGCAGGTAGTTGGACGCGCGACCATTCGGTTCACGCTTGACGCTGATGCGGTACTGGCCGTTATTGGCCAGGGCCGACAGCGAATAGTTGCGGCGGATTTCTTCGCCGTCGAGGATCAGTTTCATGCCGATGTACTGACCCGGTTCGGCCGCAAGAATCGGCCCTTTGTCTGCCGGTTCGAAGTAGAACGAGGTGATTTCCGCGCTCTCTTGCACTTTCGCCGCGACGATGAATTCCCGCGCACCGCGCCAGCCGCCGACGGCATGTTCCTTCTGGTCGTAGATCGCGGTTTCCGCGCCGATCAGGATGTCGGCCAGTTGCCCGTACGCAGCGCCCCAGGCACTCATCACCTCAGGCGTGGCGATCTCTTCGCCGAGCACTTCGGAAATGGCGCGCAGCAAGCAAGTGCCGACGATCGGGTAATGCTCCGGCAGAATCTGCAGGGCAACGTGCTTATTGATGATCTTCGCCACCAGGTCACCCAACTGGTCGAGCTGATCGATATGCCGGGCATACATCAGCACGCCGTTGGCCAAGGCACGGGGCTGATCGCCACTGGCCTGGTGCGCCTGATTGAACAGCGGGCGTACTTCTGGGTATTCGGAGAGCATCATGCGGTAGAAATGCGTGATCAACGCCTCGCCGCCGCTTTCCAGCAGAGGCACGGTGGATTTGACGATGGCACGATCTTGGACGCTAAGCATAAGGGTGACTCCTGCGCTTTCTTGAAAGATTGCCTTAGCGGTATCAGCTTTCATGCCAACTAATTAATCCTTTGAATTCAACTGGTTGAAATTTGCGTAGTCATTTCAACACAGATGAACGTATAGTCATCTCGACTACACCTTGTCTCTTTGACTACAAAAACCATGACCGCCAAATCCCTGCTTACCGCCCTGCTGCCCCTGGTCGCCGACCTGTCTCGTGAACTGCCCGAAGGCGAGCGCTACCGGCGTTTGCTCGAGGCAATGCGCGCCTTGTTGCCCTGCGATGCCGCCGCGTTGTTGCGTCTGGACGGCGAATCATTGGTGCCGCTGGCGGTGGATGGCTTGAGTACCGATACCCTCGGCCGGCGCTTCAAAGTCAGCGAACACCCGCGCTTTGAAATATTGCTCGCCGGCACCGGGCCGACGCGCTTCGCCGCCGACAGCGACCTGCCCGATCCCTATGACGGTTTGGTCGATGGACTCGACGATCACCTCGAAGTACACGACTGCCTCGGCTGTCCTTTATTCGTCGATGAAAAACTCTGGGGCCTGATCACCCTCGATGCGCTCGATCCCGAGCGTTTTGAACCGATCGAACTCGATGCCCTGCAAGCCTTCGCCAGCCTCGCCTCGGCCACGGTCAACGCCGCCGAACGCATCGAACGTCTGGCCAACCGTGCCGAAGATGAGCATCAGCGCGCCGAGGTTTACCGTCAGGCCAGCGGCCAGCAGCACCGCGAAATGATCGGCCAGAGCAAAGCGCATAAACGTCTGGTGGAAGAAATCAATCTGGTCGGCGGCAGCGATCTCACCGTACTGATCACCGGCGAAACCGGTGTCGGTAAAGAACTGGTGGCCCAGGCCATCCACGCCGCCTCCCCGCGCGCCGACAAACCGATCATCAGCCTCAACTGCGCTGCCCTGCCCGACACGCTGGTGGAAAGCGAACTGTTCGGCCACGTGCGCGGCGCCTTCACTGGCGCCACCAGCGACCGTCGCGGCAAGTTCGAACTGGCCAATGGCGGCACGCTGTTCCTCGATGAAGTTGGCGAGCTGTCGCTGACGGTCCAGGCCAAGTTGCTGCGTGTATTGCAGAGCGGGCAGTTGCAGCGCCTGGGCTCGGACAAGGAGCATCAGGTCGATGTGCGCCTGATTGCGGCGACCAATCGCGATCTGGCCGAAGAAGTGCGCAGCGGTCGCTATCGTGCCGACTTCTACCACCGTTTGAGCGTGTATCCGCTGCGGGTGCCGGCGCTGCGCGATCGTGGACGTGATGTGTTGCTGCTCAGTGGCTTCTTTCTCGAGCAGAACCGCTCGCGCATGGGTCTCAATAGCCTGCGTTTGAACAGTGATGCACAGGAGGCGCTGCTCGCTTACACCTGGCCGGGCAATGTCCGTGAGCTGGAGCATTTGATTGGGCGCAGTGCGCTGAAGGCGCTGGGTAACTGCAAGGTGCGGCCGAAAATTCTGAGTCTGAGTGCAGCGGATCTGGATTTGCCCCGTGAGGTTGTGGATAACGTGGTTGCGCCTGTTAACGCAGGCTTGGCCAGTGAGATGCCAATGATCGGCGGGGATCTGCGCAGTGCCACCGACGAGTTTCAGCGGCGGTTGATCAGCGCAGCGCTGGAGCGTCATCAGAATAACTGGGCGAGTGCGGCGCGGGAGTTGGGGGTGGATCGAGCGAATCTTGGCCGGATGGCGAAGCGACTGGGGATGAAAAGCTGAAGCGCCAATAGCCTAAAGCCCACCCCATTCACGCCGATAACCCGGCATCAAAGGTTTCTGGCGATTTCCACTCTCGCCCATTCACAGAAGGTTCTTATGTCCTCCACCAAAGCCCGCGCAGATTCACTTTCGCTTCTGCTGTTTACCTTGCGCAGCGGCAAGCTGATGGCGATCAACCTGCTGAAAGTCAGTGAAATCATCCCCTGCCCGCCGCTGACCAAGCTGCCGGAGTCGCACCCGCACGTCAAAGGCATCGCCTCGCTGCGCGGTGCATCGCTGTCGGTGATCGACCTCAGCCGCGCGATCGGCGAGCGGCCGCTGGAAGATCCTAACGGTGGCTGCCTGATCGTTACCGATGTCAGCCGTTCCAAGCAGGGTCTGCACGTGCAGGCGGTGAGCAAGATCGTCCATTGCCTGACCACCGACATCAAGCCGCCACCGTTCGGCTCCGGCGGCTCGCGCGCCTACATCACCGGCGTGACCTCGGTGGACGGCACATTGGTGCAGGTGCTGGATATCGAAAAAGTCATCCACAGCATCGCCCCGGCGCAGATCGAAATGGCGCCGACCGACCTGACCATGGAAGACGCCGAAGTGCTCGGCAACGCGCGCATTCTGGTGGTCGACGACAGCCAGGTTGCCCTGCAGCAATCGGTGCACACCCTACGCAACCTCGGCCTGCAATGCCACACCGCGCGCAGTGCCAAGGAAGCCATCGACTGCCTGCTCGACCTGCAGGGCACGGCGCAGCAGATCAATCTGATCGTCTCCGACATCGAAATGTCCGAGATGGACGGCTACGCCTTCACCCGCACGCTGCGCGAAACCCCGGATTTCGCTCACTTGTACGTCTTGCTGCACACCTCCCTCGACAGCGCGATGAACAGTGAAAAGGCCCGACTGGCCGGTGCCAACGCGGTGCTGACCAAGTTCTCCTCGCCGGAACTGACCCAACGCCTGATCGAAGCCGCCAAGCACGTCGCGGCCAACGGGCACTGAGTCTTGGCCGATACGTTTTGCTTTCTGCTGCGCCGCGATTTGAGTGAAGCGGTGCCGGATGCGCAGTGGCCTGCCGGGATTGAGTGGTCCGCCTACCGCGAGGAACTGGCGCCAGCAGTGCATCAGTTGATGCAGCTCGGACAGCTGGAAGGTGGCGGTCGAGTGCCGCCGCTCGAGGAATGGCAGCAGCGGTTTGTCAGCGATCCCGAATACGATCCCTCGTTGTGTTTCGTTGCATGCGATGCCGAGGGCGTGGTTGCAGTGGCGCAATGCTGGACAAGTGCGTATATCAAGAACCTGGTGGTGCACCCACGAATGCAGGGCCTGGGGCTTGGGCGGGCGTTGTTGCTGCATGCCTTCAGCGTCTTTCAACAGCGGCGCGAGGGGTATGTCGATTTAAGGGTTCTGGAGGACAACCTGCGGGCTCGGCGGTTGTATGAGAGTGTCGGGATGGACTTGGTTCGGCGGGAGTTGGTCGCCGACTGATCCTCCGTTATCGCGAGCAGGCTCACTCCTACATTTTAGAACGCATTTCAATGGTAGGAGTGAGCCTGCTCGCAATGGCGCCGGCACAGGCGACTTCCATCCTTCAGGCATACTCCAAGCTTGGCCATAACCAAGGATGCCCCAACCATGAAAGCCATCACCCTGGCCCTGCTCACCCTCTCCGCCCTCGCCTCCCAGGCCCACGCCTCCAGCCCCGACGCCTGGGCCGCCTACGACAAGACCGTGCTCGCCAGTTGCACCAAGGCCAGCGGTCTGAAAAACGTCAAACCGGTCGGCACCCCCGCGCAATTCGATGACCGCGTCGGCTACACAGCCGTTCTGCTGCAAGGCCAATACCCGCAAAAACACATGAAAGGCCAACAAGGCAGCGAGCTGTGCCTGTACAACAAACAGTCGAAAACCGCGTACGTCACCGAGTGGGATTCGATTCGTCCGGTCGCCAAATCCCAGTGAGTGGCGCAGTCCTTGCTTCGATCCGGTTCTGTGCGATGGTTTTCCGCCGTCGTCTCACGTCCTGATTGAAGAAAGATCGCTCAATGAATACGAGGTTTTCCTGCGTAGGTTGCGGCAAGTGCTGCACCGACCATCATGTCCCGTTGACGCTGGCCGAAGCCCGTATGTGGGCGGCGGATGGCGGTCAGGTAATCGTGCTGGTCGAGGCTTTTCTCGGCAATGGTCTGGGCCTGCCGGCGCAGCAGCGCGAACATGCCGAGCGCCGTTCCGCGGTAGTCCGCAGTGGCACTGCCGATGCTCATGTGGCGATCACCTTTGCCGCGTACAACGTCGGCCCCTGCCGGAATCTTGACGACGACCAGCGCTGCCGAATCTACGAGCGCCGCCCGCTGGTGTGCCGGATTTACCCGGCGGAAATCAATCCGCACATCCCGCTCAATCCGGCTGCCAAGGATTGCCCGCCGGAGTCCTGGGAACAGGGGCCAGAGCTCATCGTGGGGGGTGAGTTGGTTGATCGGGAACTGCTTGAGCTGATCCAGCGTTCGCGTCAGGCGGATCGGGATGACATCAGACTCAAGGATGTGATCTGCGCAACGCTGGGGATACGCACCACGGCGCTCAAGGGCGACGGGTTTACAGCGTACTTGCCGAACATGGATGCGTTTGCAGCGGTGATCGACCAGGTGAGCGCGCAACCGCTGGCGGCGCGAACCAGTGAATGGCTGTTTCATTTGTCCGGCGATGATGTCGCCGGGCAAGTGCTGGCAGCCGGGGGGCAGGTGGTGACGGAACCGGCGCAGACATATGCGTTTATTTCATTGCGCGCGGCTTGATCTGATATTTGTGCTGTAGCGGATGTCGCTCTCGCGAGCGGGCTCGCTCCCACAGGTTTGGGTTCTACACAAATCCAATGGGGGAGCGAGCCTGCTCGCGAAGATGCCAACAAGCACCATCACTTTCCGATGTCAGCGCTTGCCCATCGACCGACGCGTGCCCGGCGGCGCCATGCCCGGGGTTTTGGTGTGGCCATTCTTCGCGCCATTCTTGTACCACGGCTGATTCGAGCCTTTCGCCGAAGCCAGCTCGCCCGGTTTGAACGGGAACTTGAACGCCGGGATCTCGGCCTTGGTTTCGCTGGTGTCAGCCACTTCAGCCGGGACGTCGCTCACAGCGTCGTCTACCGGCGGTTGGGTCGGGGAAGTCATAAAAGCTCCGGGAACAAAAAGTCGGCCCGATCAGTGAGCCGCAAAGGCGCGCAGTATACCTGTGCGCTCTGGCTCGGCATCTGAAGATTTGCGGGATGCGCTGAACGGCTGCCAGGCACTGTCACTGCGTGATGATATTTCAGTTCATGCGTTGTTGAACGTCACTCAACAATTGCGTGGTGCTCTCCAGCAACTGCTCAAGAAGCGCGTCATCTTCATCCATATAGCCTTCGTATTCGGCGAGATTGCGCCGCTCATGGCACAGCGCAAACAATCGCACCTGAACCTTGCTGCTTTGAGTGGTATGGATCAGACACTGGAATACCAGATAGCGCTTGTCCGATCGATAGCCACTCAGGCGAAGAGCTGTCAGCGCCAGCGCGTGAGCGGCGTTGTAGGCCAAATCGAACCGGCTGGAAAACGACAGTGTGCAAGTGTGCGCATCCTTGAGCCTGTCCAAAGCCGAGCGCATCAGACCTTCACACTCCTTGCGGTCAGGTGGCTCCGCTTTCAGTACACCACTACGGCGTAGAACGTCTGGTCAGGCTTGCCGAACAACAATCCCAACACTTTTTGCTGGGTGGCGGTGAACAGGGCTTCGCTTAAAGAAAAGTTTTCCACTTGGCCCGCCAAAGAGTCTCAAAAAGGGAACGATAGGTCCCTTTTAGGGACTTATCAACTCAACGGCAATCGCAGCCAGTGCAATTAACGTCGGAAACTGACAATCCTGACAGCCAGCCGTCACCCTGCCGACCGCCTGACCGGTTTATAACTGGCCAATCTGCCCAAACTCCAGACTTCGGCGCCGCGCATGTCCATCCAGAAAAACAAAATCCTGCTGGCCACTCTCCTGATGCTGCTGGCAGCCGCCGGCCTGTGGTTCGCGCTCAAACCAGCGCCGGCCAAACTGGCCAGTCCGACCGCCATCCCGGTACGCGTCGTAACGGTCAGCGCCAAAGACGTGCCGCGCTATACCAGCGGCATCGGCTCCGTACTCTCGCTCCACAGCGTAGTGGTGCGCCCGCAGATCGACGGGATCCTGACGAAGATCCTGGTCAAGGAAGGCCAACTGGTCAAAGCAGGCGACCTGCTCGCCACCATCGACGACCGCTCGATCCGCGCGAGCCTTGACCAGGCCAGGGCGCAGTTGGGCGAGAGTCAGGCGCAGTTGCAGGTCGCGCTGGTCAATCTCAAGCGCTACAAACTGCTCAGCGTCGACGACGGCGTGTCGAAACAGACCTTCGACCAGCAACAGGCCTTGGTCAATCAGCTCAAAGCCACGGCGCAAGGCAATCAGGCCTCGATCGATGCCGCGCAGGTGCAGCTGTCCTACACGCAGATCCGCTCCCCGGTCACCGGGCGCGTCGGTATTCGTACCGTCGATGAAGGCAACTTCCTGCGCATGACCGACACCCAAGGCCTGTTCACCGTGACGCAGATCGACCCGATCGCCGTCGAGTTTTCCCTGCCGCAGCAGATGCTGCCGACCCTGCAAACCCTCATAAGCGATCCGCAACGCGCACCGGTCAAGGCGTACATCGGTGCCGACACCGACGGCGAAACCGGCAATCTGCTCGGCGAAGGTCATCTGACCCTGATCGACAATCAGATCAACGCCAACACCGGCACCATCCGCGCCAAGGCCGAATTCGCCAATGCCAGCCAGAAGCTCTGGCCGGGTTTGCTGGTGACGGTAAAAATTCAGACGGCTGTGGATAAAGATGCGCTGGTGGTCCCGCCGACCGTCGTACAACGCGGCCTCGAACAACACTTCGTTTACCGCGTGCAGGACGACAAGGTCGAGGCGGTACCGGTGCAGATGGTTTATCAAGGCAGCGGTCAGGACATCATCAAAGGCGTCAACGCCGGTGACGTGCTGGTAACCGACGGCCAATCGCGGCTCAAACCGGGATCGAGCGTGCAAGTCATGAGCGAACCGCCGCAAGTGGTGCAGGCGGAGCCCAAGCCATGAGCTCGCACAAGGGCATTTCGACCTGGTGCATCGACCACCCGGTGGCGACAATCTTGCTGACCATCGCGCTGGTAATGGTCGGCGCAATTGCCTTCCCGCGCTTGCCGATTGCGCCACTGCCGGAAGCGGAATTTCCTACGATTCAAGTCTCGGCGCAGTTACCCGGGGCCAGTCCCGACACCATGGCGTCCTCGGTGGCCACGCCGCTGGAAGTGCAATTCAGCGCCATCCCCGGCATGACCCAGATGACCTCGAGCAGTGCACTGGGTTCAACCCTGCTGACCTTGCAGTTCACCCTCGACAAAAGCATCGACACCGCCGCTCAGGAAGTGCAGGCGGCGATCAACACCGCCGCCGGCAAGTTGCCAAAAGACATGCCGACGCTGCCAACGTGGAAGAAGGTCAACCCGGCCGACAGCCCGGTGCTGATCCTCAGCGTCAGCTCGACGCAGATGCCCGGCACCGAACTCAGCGACCTGGTTGAAACCCTGCTGGCCCGGCAGATCAGCCAGATCGACGGCGTCGGCCAGATCAACATCACCGGTCAGCAACGCCCGGCGATTCGCGTGCAGGCCTCGGCTGACAAACTCGCGGCGATTGGCCTGACGCTGGCCGACATTCGGCTGGCGATCCAGCAGACCAGCCTTAATCTGGCCAAAGGTGCGCTGTACGGCGAATCGAGCATCTCCACGCTGTCGACCAACGACCAGTTGTTCCACCCCGAGGACTACAGCCAGCTCATCGTTTCCTACAAGGATGGCGCCCCGGTTCACCTGCGCGATGTCGCCAAAGTCGTCAACGGTGCGGAAGATGCCTACGTGCAGGCCTGGGCCGGTGATCGTCCGGGGGTGAATCTGGTGATCTCGCGCCAGCCCGGCGCCAATATTGTTGAAACCGTCGACCGCATTCAAGCCGCTCTGCCTGGTCTCGAAGCGATGCTGCCGGCCTCGGTACAGGTGAAAACCCTGATCGACCGCACCCAGACCATCCGCGCCTCACTGCATGAAGTCGAGATCACCTTGCTCATCGCGATCTTGCTGGTGGTCGCGGTGATGGCGCTGTTCCTGCGCCAGTTGTCGGCGACGCTGATTGTCTCGGCGGTGCTCGGCGTCTCGCTGATCGCCAGTTTCGCCCTGATGTACGTGCTCGGCTTCAGCCTGAACAACCTGACGCTGGTGGCGATTGTCGTCGCGGTCGGCTTCGTCGTGGACGATGCGATCGTGGTAATTGAAAACATCCATCGCCATCTCGAGGCCGGCGACGATATGCGCGAGGCGGCGATCAAGGGGGCCGGTGAGATTGGTTTCACCGTCGTTTCGATCAGTTTCTCGCTGGTGGCGGCATTCATTCCGTTGCTGTTCATGGGCGGTGTGGTCGGGCGCCTTTTCAAGGAGTTCGCCCTGACCGCGACTTCGACGATCATGATTTCCGTGGTGGTGTCGCTGACGCTGGCGCCAACCCTTGCCGCGCTGTTCATGCGTAAGCCGGTACATCACGCCAATGCTAAACCCGGTTTCAGTGAGCGCTTGCTCGGCTGGTACGAAAAGGGCTTGCGTCGCGCCCTCGACCATCAGAAACTGATGATCGGTGTGTTCGGGCTTTCGCTGGCGTTGGCGGTCGCCGGGTACATTTTCATTCCCAAGGGTTTCTTCCCGGTACAGGACACCGGGTTTGTCCTCGGCACCACCGAAGCCGCTGCGGACATTTCCTACGGCGACATGGTGAAAAAACACTTGGCGATGGCCGAAATCGTTGCAGCCGATCCGGCGGTGCAGGCGTTCTCGCACTCGGTCGGGGTGTCCGGCAGCAACCAGACCATCGCCAACGGGCGCTTCTGGATTGCTCTGAAAAAACGTGGCGATCGCGATGTCAGCGCCAGCCAGTTCATCGATCGCATCCGCCCGCAGTTGATGAAAGTGCCCGGCATCGTCCTGTATCTGCGCGCAGGCCAAGACATCAACCTCAGCTCCGGGCCGAGCCGTGCGCAATACCAATACGTTCTCAAGAGCAACGACGGCGCGACACTCGCTACCTGGACCCAGCGCCTGACCGAAAAACTGCGCAGCAATCCGGCGTTCCGCGACATTTCCAACGATCTGCAACTGGGCGGCAGCATCACCCACATCAGCATCGACCGCAGCGCCGCCGCGCGTTTCGGCCTGACCGCCAGCGATGTCGACGAGGCGCTGTACGATGCATTCGGCCAACGGCAGATCAATGAATTCCAGACCCAGGTCAACCAGTACAACGTGATTCTCGAGCTGGACACCAAACAGCGTGGCAAGGCCGAGAGCCTCAACTATTTCTACCTACGCTCACCGCTCAGTGGCGAGATGGTGCCGCTGTCGGCCCTGGCCCGATTTGACGCGCCAACCATCGGCCCGCTGTCGATTGCCCATGACGGCATGTTCCCGGCGGCGAATCTGTCGTTCAATCTCGCCCCCGGCGTGGCGCTGGGCGATGCGGTGATTCTGCTCAATCAAGCCAAGGCCGAGATCGGCATGCCCACCGCGATCAGCGGCAATTTCCGGGAGCGGCGCAGGCGTTCCAGAGTTCGCTGGCCAGCCAGCCGTGGCTGATTCTGGCGGCGCTGGTGGCGGTGTACATCATTCTCGGCGTGCTTTATGAAAGCTTCGTGCATCCGCTGACGATCATTTCGACCCTGCCGGCAGCAGGCCTCGGTGCGGTGATCATGCTGTGGATCTGCGGCCAGGACTTTTCGATCATGGCGTTGATCGGGCTGGTGCTGCTGATCGGTATCGTCAAGAAGAACGGCATCCTGATGATCGACTTCGCGCTTGAAGCGCAGCGCCAGCGTGGCCTGCCGCCGCAGGAGGCGATTTTCGAGGCGTGCATCACCCGGTTCCGGCCGATCATCATGACCACCCTCGCCGCCCTGCTCGGCGCATTGCCGCTGATGCTCGGCTACGGCACCGGCGCCGAACTGCGCCAGCCGTTGGGCATTGCCGTGGTCGGCGGTTTGCTGGTCAGCCAGATGCTGACGCTGTTCACCACGCCGGTCATATACTTATGGCTCGAGCGGCTGTTTCACCGGCACTCACACCCACCAGCCCCAACGCCCGCAACGGCACTGGCGACCACAGACTGAGGCGGTCATGCGCGTTCTGATTATCGAAGACGAAGAAAAAACCGCGGACTATCTGCACCGAGGCCTGACCGAACAGGGCTACACCGTCGACCTTGCCCGCGACGGTGTCGAAGGCCTGCATCTGGCGCTGGAATGCGACTACGCGGTGATCGTCCTCGACGTCATGCTGCCGGGGCTCGATGGCTTCGGCGTACTGCGCGCATTACGTGCGCGCAAGCAGACCCCGGTGATCATGCTCACCGCCCGCGAGCGCGTCGAAGACCGCATCAAGGGCCTGCGCGACGGCGCCGACGATTACCTCGGCAAACCGTTTTCCTTTCTCGAACTGGTCGCCCGCCTGCAAGCGCTGACCCGCCGCAGCGGCGGCCATGAGCCGGTGCAAGTGACCATCGCCGACCTGTGGATCGATCTGATCAGCCGCAAGGCCACCCGCGCCGGCACACGCCTGGACCTGACCGCGAAGGAGTTTTCCCTGCTCAGCGTCCTCGCCCGGCGTCAGGGCGAAATTCTCTCGAAAACCGCCATCGCCGAGATGGTCTGGGACATCAATTTCGACAGTGACGCCAACGTCGTCGAAGTCGCGATCAAACGCCTGCGCGCCAAGCTCGACGGGCCATTCAACGAAAAACTGCTGCACACCATTCGCGGCATGGGTTATGTGCTGGAGAGCCGTGGTGTCCAGTAACTCGATTGCCCTGCGACTCAGCGGAATGTTCACGCTGGTGGCGCTATTGGTGTTTCTGCTAATTGGCGGCGCGCTGTATCAGCAGGTCGACAAGGGCCTGGGATTGTTGCCCGAAGCCGAGCTGGATGCGCGTTACAGCGTGCTCGAATCCACCGTAGGCCGTTACGGCACGCCGGAGCATTGGGTGAAGATCTACAACAAGCTCAAGCTGCTCGGCGAGGAAGACAAGCGCATCAGCTTCTGGATCAGCAGCGGCGATCCGCGTTACGAGTACGGCAATCTCACCCCGCAAATTCGTGCCGCCATCAATGGCCCGTTGGGCATGCACGATCTGCAACTGCCCGATCAACCGTACCCGCTGAAAGTGCTGGTCAGTCAGTTCCCGGCCAAGGATCAGCGCCCTCCGCTGCGCTTCATGATCGGCATCGACACCGAGACGCTGCATCAGACCCAGCATCACTTGCTCATCGCCCTGATCAGTCTGGCGATTCTCGGCGTGCTGCTGGCCTCGGCATTGGGCTATTGGGTCGCAAGAATCGGTCTGAAGCCGTTGATCAAACTGTCGCAGGAAGCCCAGCGACTGGCACCACCGCTGCGCGCCGGACGCTTGCGCCTGTCGCCGCTGCCGCCGGAACTGGAACAGTTTGTCGAGTCGTTCAACTCGACCCTGGAACGGGTCGAACTGGCCTATTCGCGGCTGGAATCGTTCAACGCCGACGTCGCCCATGAACTGCGCTCGCCGCTGACCAACCTGATCGGCCAGACCCAGGTCGCACTGACCCGCGGGCGCTCCGCCGAACACTATTTCGAAGTGCTGCAATCCAATCTCGAAGAGTTGGAACGGCTGCGTTCGATCATCAACGACATGCTGTTTCTGGCCAGCGCCGATCAGGGCAACAAGGCGACCAAACTGACCTCGACGTCACTGGCTGACGAAGTGGCGACGACGCTGGACTATCTGGATTTCATCCTTGAAGACGCGCAGGTTGAAGTGCAGGTCAGCGGCGATGCGCAGGTACAGATCGAGGTCGCGCATTTGCGCCGGGCGCTGATCAATTTGCTCAGCAACGCGGTGCAGCACACCGAACCGGGTCAGGTGATCGAAGTGCGCATCGAAGTTGAAGAACATCAGGTGAGCATCGGTGTGGCCAACCCCGGATCGCCAATTGCCAGCGAGCATCTGCCGAGGTTGTTCGAGCGCTTTTATCGGGTCGATGCGTCTCGGCGCAACAGTGGCAATAACCATGGGTTGGGGCTGGCGATCGTCAAGGCGATTGCGCTGATGCATGGCGGGGATGTGTTTGTGCGTAGTGATCGGGGCATGAACACCTTTGGCATTCACCTTCCGGTCTGAATGCTGCGCCAAGCCCTGTGGCGAGGGGATTTATCCCCGCTCGGCTGCGCAGCAGTCGCAAAATCCTGTGCACAAGCTCTAAGAATCTTTGAGGCTGGAATTCTTGGGGCCGCTTCGCAGCCCAACGGGGATAAATCCCCTCGCCACAGGCCACCATCACGCACAGACCGGGTTGTTACCCGTGCCGATCTTTGCTTTAGCTGTAACAGTCATTTATGAAAATCATGCTGTTTCCCAACCTTCGGCAACCTTATCTTTGCCCGCACCAAACAGCACTCGCCAAGCGAGAAGGTTTTCAAGATGTCCAACAGTATGGGTATTGCCAGCGCATTCGTTTTGTCCTCATTGATCCTGTCGCCGATGGCGATGGCTGAAGAATCGCAAACGTTCGTTGCGCAAAAAGTCGCCCGCGCGCAGGCATTCGATCAGCATCAGGCCGAGGTGATGGCCAAGGCGCAAGACGCGACGCAGTCCCCGCAGGCCGCTAATTCCCAGACTCAAGCGCTCGAGAAAGACAGCTGAGTCGCACCGCGAAAGGTTTCCCTCGACGCGGTTGTTTGGCTCTTCCCGTTCAACCGTCGTCACTCTAGGCCGCTGCCGTTCAGCGGCCTTTTTTCGTTGTGGTCTGAAAGCTGTCTGGTGCGTCTGTAACAACAAGAAACATCAAAGTCGCTCAAGAAACAGAGCGGCCCGCTGACCCAAGGAGCTCCACCGCACGTGTTTTACCCTGCCCGCCTCACCCCGCTGTTCATTGCAATTGCCGCAAGTATTGCCCCCGCCGTCCACGCCGATGAGTCAGCCCAACAGGGCTTCGTCGCAGGCTCGAGCCTCAATCTCAACGCCCGCAACTACTACATGAATCGCAACCGCCTGCAGAAGGCGGACGACAATATCGAGTGGGGCCAGGGTTTTCTCGGAGTGTTCCAGTCTGGCTATACAGAAGGCACGGTCGGCTTCGGCGTCGATGCTCACGCCATGCTCGGCCTGAAACTCGACGGTGGTGGCGGTACCGACGGTTCGAGCATCCTGCCGATCAGCGATGGCGACGGCAAAGCGCCGGGCTCGTTCTCCACCGCAGGCGGGACGTTGAAGATGCGCGCCTTCGATACCGAGTTGAAGGCCGGTGATCTGTTCCTCACCAACCCAGTCATCGCCGGCGGCGACACGCGCATGCTGCCGCAGACCTTTCGTGGCATCAGCCTGAGCAACCACAGCTTCGACGGCTGGCTGATCGAAGGTGGCCAGGCCAGCTTCACCAAGCCGTATAACCAAAGTGGCCACACGCGAATCGGCACGTCCTACGGCACGCTGGCCGATGGTGATGACAGCCAACACCTGAACTGGGCCGGTGTGGCCTGGAGCGGTGTTGAAGGCCTGACCAGCAGCCTTTATGCCTCTGAGCTGAAAGACATCTGGAACCAGTACTACTATGACCTCGACTACACCTGGCAACTGAACGATCTGGTCAGCCTCAACCCGGGCGTGCACTTCTATCACACGCAAGACACCGGCGAGGCGCTCCTCGGCGACATCGACAACAACGCTTACAGCGTGCATCTCACCGTCGGCATTGGCAGCCACAGCGCTACCGCCGCGTACCAGCGGGTCAACGGCAATACGCCGTTCGACTACATCAGCCAGGGCGACAGCGTTTATCTGGACAACTCTCAGCAATACTCGGACTTCAACGGCCCGAACGAACGCTCGTGGAAGCTGAAATACGCTTACGACTTCACCGGTGTCGGCATCCCCGGCCTGACTTCGGCGCTGTCCTATTCACGCGGCACGGTGGACCTGACCAAAGCCGATCCGGACAGCACAGCCTATGCCAACTGGTACAGCGCCGATGGCCGCAACGCCAAGCATTGGGAACGCGACATCGATTTGCAGTACGTCGTGCAAAGCGGCCAGGCCAAGAACCTGGCGGTGCGCCTGCAATGGGCGACCAACCGTGGCGGCAACGGCTACGGCGCGATTGATTCGGATACAGATGAATACCGCGTGATCATCGACTACCCGGTCGACGTCTTCTAAGATCGGCGCTGCGTTTTTCAGATCCTGTGATCTACCCTGTGGGAGCGAGCCTGCTCGCGAAAGCTGATTGTCAGTCAACATCTGTGTTGAATGACACACCGCTTTCGCGAGCGGGCTCGCTCCCACAGGTTCGTCCGGCGTCAGCCCAACTAAGCTTATGAAACCACTCCAACCGGCTCCCCATCATGATCGCCAGCCGCACGCCCTCCATCACAGGCCAGACCGGTCGCCCCGAGCGTCTGCTGATCCTCGGCAGTCTGCTGACCGTGATTGCGATGGTGTGCATCGTCACCTTCCTGCTGATCCGCGAGTACGCCAGTGCGCAGGAGACCGCCACCCGTCGCGCCACCACGATTGCGCAATTGATCGACGCCGACGTGCTGCGCACCGTCGAGCTTTACGACCTGACGCTGCAAGGGCTGATCGCCGCCGCTCAGCGTGACGACCTGCAAAACGTCTCGCCGCAGATCCGTCATCTGGCGCTGTTCGATCGCTCTGCCACCGCGCGCTTCAAGGGCGACATCCTCCTGCTCGACAAGCATGGCGAGGTGATCGCCGACTCCTCGCGCATCGAGGCGAAACCGGGCAATTTCGCCGATCGCGATTATTTTCTCGCCCACGCATTCAACCGCGACATCGGCATGTTCATCAGCCGCCCGTTCAAGACCCGCTGCGATTGCGAAGAGGCCGATCAGTGGCGCATCAGCTTCAGCCGGCGCATCTCCGCGCAGACCGGTGAATTCCTCGGCGTGGCGGTGGCGTCGCTGAAACTCGACTATTTCGACGACCTGTTCAAAAGCCTCGACATCGGCACCGACAGCACGTTGAACATCATTAATAGCGATGGCGTGCTGCTCGCGCAGAAGCCGTACCTGCAAAGCGATTCAGTAGGCAAGAGCTTCGGCAATCGGCCCAACGTAGTGCGCATTCTCAATGACCGCGATGGCAGCGGCAGTTTCACCAGTACCTCAAGCATGGATGACCAGCGCCGGCTCTACACCTATTCGCGGGTGGGCAACCTGCCGTTGACGGTGATGGTGGCGCTGTCCAGCGAGGAGGTGTTCGGCACCTGGCGGCGCACGGCGATCCTGATCAGCGGCGCCACCGGCGTGTTGTGCCTGGGGCTGTTGTGGCTGACTTGGCTGCTCGCCCGGGAACTGCGTTTGCGCCATCGCGCCGAACGCGAACTGGCGCAACTGGCTGCAACCGATGATCTGACCGGTGTGGCCAACCGGCGCATGCTCGATCAGACCCTGCGCCACGAATGGTTCCGCGCCCAGCGCTCGGGCCAGCCGCTGTCGGTGATGATGATCGATGCTGACCACTTCAAAGCCTTCAATGACCGGCATGGCCATCAGGCTGGGGATCAGGTCTTGCGTGAACTGGCCAAAGTAATCACCGCGAACGTGCGGCGTCCGGCGGATCTGGTCGCGCGGTATGGCGGTGAAGAGTTTTCCGTGATTCTCGCCGAGACCGACAGCGCAGGAGCGCAGCAGATCGCCGAGCAGATTCGCCAGGCTGTGGAAAACTTGCCCTGGGTCGAAGGCGCTGAGCGGGCGATGACCGTGAGTATCGGTATTGCCACATGGACGACGGCGAGCGAGATGACACTGGAGCAGCTGTTGTTTGCGGCGGACAAGGCGCTGTATCAGGCCAAGGAAGGCGGGCGTAATCGGGTGGTGGTATCAACCTGAAGTCTTGCAATGGAGGTAATGGCCCCATCGCTGGCAAGCCAGCTCCCACAAGGATTTGAGGTGCGCTGCAAATTTTTGTCTCACCCGTAAACCTGTGGGAGCTGGCTTGCCAGCGATGAGGCCGATAGAGACAAAGCAAAAATCACAGGCATAAAAAAAGGCCATCCGAGGATGGCCTTCAAAAAACTAGAGAGGTTTTTTACTTACACGGCCGCAACAGGGCGCATGTAAGAGATTGGTGCGGTGCTGGCGTCTTCGAACGTCACCACTTCCCACGCATCTGTCTGCTCAATCAATTTGCGCAGCAGCTGGTTGTTCAGTGCATGACCGGACTTGAAGCCTTTGAACTCACCAATCAGGCTGTTGCCCAGCAGGTACAGGTCGCCAATCGCGTCGAGGATCTTGTGTTTGACGAATTCGTCTTCATAACGAAGACCGTCTTCGTTCAACACGCCATCAGCGTCGACCACGATCGCGTTTTCCACGCTGCCGCCGAGTGCGAGGTTGTGCTTGCGCAGGTACTCGATGTCACTCATGAAACCAAAGGTGCGGGCGCGGCTGACTTCTTTTACGAACGAAGTGCTGGAAAAATCCACGCTTGCACTCTGGGTGCGGTCCCGGAATACCGGGTGATCGAAATCGATCTCGAAGCTCACCTTGAAGCCTTCGAAAGGGACGAAAGTGGCGCGCTTGTCGCCGTCTTCCACTGTCACTTCACGCAGGATGCGGATGAATTTCTTGGCGGCGTCCTGCTCTTCCAGGCCAGCCGATTGAATCAGGAATACGAAGGGTCCAGCGCTGCCATCCATGATCGGGACTTCGGACGCGGAGAGCTCGACGTAGGCGTTATCGATGCCCAGGCCAGCCATGGCCGAGAGCAAGTGCTCTACCGTGTCCACTTTGACGTCGCCATTGATCAGCGTCGTCGACATAGTGGTTTCACCGACGTTTTCCGCGCGGGCAGGAATCTGCACCACAGGGTCGAGGTCAGCGCGACAAAACACAATGCCAGTGTCGACAGGCGCAGGCTTGAGGGTCAGATAGACCTTCTCACCGGAGTGCAGGCCTACACCTGTGGCACGGATAATATTTTTCAGTGTGCGTTGTTTAATCATGGCTTGGGCCGCTTCAGCGCAAATTGCGAACTGGTATCAACAAAGGCTGGCGATGATAGCAGACCATGCCTTTGCTGAACACCAATCACCTTCATAGCCCTGATACATTCCATCAATCGGCCTGACGACGCAGGAATGCCGGAATGTCCAGGTAGTCCAGGTCATCCTGCGGATTCATCTTCGCGGCAGCCGCAGCACCGGCCTGAGCCTGGTTGCGCATGACGGTCGGACGGTCCAGATCACGGTAGTTCACTGCAGGCTGCTCCTGACGTGCCGGAGCCGGTTGTTGCACCTGCGCCGAAGCCATCGAGGTGTGAACGGTGTTGTCGATAACCTTCACAGGCTTCTCGATTTTCGCGCCCAGACCGGTGGCAACCACGGTTACGTGCAGCTCGTCGCGCATGTCCGGATCGATAACGGTACCGACCTTGACCATCGCGTGCTCGGAAGCAAAGGCTTCGATGATCGAACCAACGTCGGAGTACTCACCCAGGGACAGGTCAGGACCGGCGGTGATGTTCACCAGAATGCCGCGCGCGCCTTGCAGGTTGACGTCTTCCAGCAGCGGGTTGCGGATTGCCGCTTCGGTGGCTTCACGTGCACGGTTCGGACCGCTGGCGCAGCCAGTGCCCATCATCGCCATGCCCATTTCGCTCATCACGGTGCGAACGTCGGCGAAGTCGACGTTGATCATGCCCGGACGCTTGATGATGTCGGAGATACCGCGAACGGCACCGGCCAGAACATCGTCAGCCTTGGCGAAAGCCGACAAGAGGCTTGCGTCTTTGCCGAGGATGGTCAGCAGTTTTTCGTTCGGAATGGTGATCAGCGAGTCGACGCTTTCGGAAAGCATGCGGATGCCTTCGTCGGCGATCTGCATACGCTTGCGGCCTTCGAACGGGAACGGACGGGTCACGACCGCAACGGTCAGGATGCCCATTTCCTTGGCCACTTCGGCGATGATCGGCGCTGCACCGGTACCGGTACCGCCGCCCATGCCGGTGGTGATGAACACCATGTTGGTGCCGGCCAGCACTTCAGCGATGCGCTCGCGGTCTTCCAGAGCGGCTTGACGGCCGACTTCAGGGTTGGCGCCGGCACCCAGGCCTTTGGTCACGCCAGTGCCCAGTTGCAGGATGGTCCGCGCGCCGATGTTTTTCAGCGCTTGAGCATCGGTGTTGGCGCAGATGAACTCAACGCCTTCGATGTTGCTCTTGACCATGTGATTGACAGCGTTGCCGCCGCCACCGCCGACACCGATAACTTTGATTACCGGGCTTGCGGGGATGTTGTCTACGAGTTCGAACATTTTCCCTCTCCTTACATTCTCTAGTTTTTTCGCCTACTGCTGTTTGTAGCGGTGTATCTACTGCAGTTGCTTGCCGCTTGAAGCTTGTCGCTCCAGGCTGCTTTTTTAAAAATTGCCCTGAACCCACTTTTTCAGTCGGTCCAGCAGCGGCGCCTGAGGCTCTTCGCTGCTGTAGCTGTCGCGGCTGCCGATGCCGGAGAACGAAACTCCGTCGGACTGCTTCTGCAGGCCGTACATCAACAAACCAACGCCAGTGGAATAAATCGGGTTGCGCACCACGTCATCCAGGCCTTTCACGCCATGCGGCACACCGAGGCGCACCGGCATGTGGAAGATTTCTTCGGCCAGTTCAGTGGCGCCTTCCATTTTCGACGTACCACCGGTGAGCACGATGCCCGCCGGGATCAGGTCTTCGTAGCCGCTGCGACGCAGCTCGGCCTGGATCAGGGTGAACAGTTCGTCGTAACGCGGCTCGACCACTTCGGCCAGCGCCTGACGCGACAGCTCACGCGGTGGACGGTCGCCAACGCTCGGCACCTTGATGGTTTCACCGGCACCGGCCAGTTTGGCCAGGGCGCAGGCGTAACGGATCTTGATCTCTTCGGCGTACTGAGTCGGAGTGCGCAACGCCATGGCGATGTCGTTGGTCACTTGATCACCGGCAATCGGGATCACCGCGGTGTGACGGATCGCGCCTTCGGTGAAGATCGCGATGTCGGTAGTGCCACCACCGATGTCGACCAGGCACACGCCCAGCTCTTTCTCGTCGTCGGTCAGCACCGAGTAGGCCGAGGCCAGTTGCTCGAGGATGATGTCGTCGATTTCCAGACCGCAGCGACGAACGCATTTTTCAATGTTCTGTGCAGCGTTGACGGCGCAGGTGACCACGTGAACCTTGGCTTCCAGACGCACGCCGGACATGCCCAGTGGCTCACGCACGCCTTCCTGGTTATCGATGACGTAATCCTGCGGCAGGGTGTGCAGCACGCGCTGGTCAGCCGGGATCGCCACGGCTTGGGCGGCGTCGAGTACACGCTCAAGGTCCGCCGAGCTGACTTCGCGATCACGGATCGCGACGATGCCGTGGGAATTCAGGCTGCGGATGTGATTGCCGGCCACGCCGACAAAAGCCGAGTGAATGCGGCAGCCGGCCATGAGCTGGGCTTCTTCGATCGCGCGCTGGATCGACTGCACGGTGGATTCGATGTTGACCACCACGCCCTTCTTCAGCCCGCGGGACGGATGCGTGCCGATCCCGACGATTTCCAGCTGGCCGTCGTCCGCGACCTCGCCTACCAGCGCCACCACCTTGGAGGTGCCGATATCGAGACCGACGATCATTTTGCCGCTTTGCACGTTTGCCATGGGTCCTGCCTCTTCTTAATTCTTCGCAACAGCGGGTTGGGCTGTCGTCGGCGCTACGGGTTCCCGCCAGCCAACAGCGAGGCCGTTGGCGTAGCGCAGATCGATGCGCGCAATGTTCGTAATCTGCTCTTTCAGCGTCTTGTCATAGATGGCGATGAAGCGGCGCATCTTTTCCACCAGGTTGCCGCGTCCCAGCAGCAACTCGATGCCGGGGCCGGAACTGCCGGCACCGGTGGTCAGGAACCAGCTGCCGCGTTCACGCAATTCCAGGCGTGCAATCGAAAAACCCAGCGGGCGCAACATCTGGCTCAGCACCTGATACTGCTGCATCACCTGCTGCTGAGCCCGTTGTGGGCCGAACAGCTGTGGCAGGTGTTCGTAGTTCGCCAGTTCCTTGGGCGTAAACGCCTGACCCTGGTTGTTGAGCAACGACTCGTCGCCCCAACGCGCCACCGGCAATTGCTCTTCGAGGCGGATCACTACCTGATCCGGCCATACCCGCCGCACTTCGGCGTGGGCGATCCAGGGCATCTGCTCAAGCTCGGTACGCATACCGGCGAGGTCGATGGTGAAGAAGCTCGACGCCACGAACGGCGCGATCCGCTGCTGCACCGCCTGCTGGCTGATGTAGCTCAAGTCGCCCTGCACCGCGATCTTGCTGATCGGCCGGTCAGCGTACGGCAGCAAACGCTGCGCGCCTTCATAAGTACCAAAGCCCAGCGCCACCAGCAGCACCGGCCAGAACAGGCTTTTCAGAAAGCTGAAATTGGCTTTCGGCAGGCGCGCGGACATCGGCTCTTTCGCCACCATTCGGCTGGCACCCCGCGGCACCGGCTTGCGGCCGGGTGCGGGTGGCTGATGTCTGAGATGAGCGCCTTGCATGGTCTTAACCTCGCGCCTCTGTTGCGCCTGCGTCTTCGACGCTGGCGGCCAGAATGGCCAGAACCAGTTGCTGGAAATCCAGACCGGCAGCCCGCGCCGCCATCGGCACAAGACTGTGATCGGTCATGCCCGGTGCGGTATTGACTTCGAGGAACCAGAACTGCCCGTCGGCGTCCTGCATCACGTCCGCCCTGCCCCAACCGGCGATACCCAGCGCCTCACAGGCCTTGGCCGTGAGTTCCATGAGTTCCTGTTCCTTGGCCGCGTCGAGCCCGCACGGAATGCGGTACTGGGTATCGTTGGCGATGTACTTGGCGTCGTAGTCGTAGAACGTGTGCGGTGTACCCAGGGCGATAGGAGGCAACACCTGGTCACGCAGGGTGGCGATGGTGAACTCCGGACCTTGAATCCATTGCTCGACCAACACTTGCGAATCGTAGGTACTGGCCGCTTTCCATGCGTCGATCAACTCGGACGCAGAATTCACTTTGGCCATCCCGATACTTGAACCTTCATGCGCCGGTTTGACGATCAAAGGCAAGCCCAGTTCCGTCGCCGCCGAAATACAATCGGCTTCGCTGCACAGCACGGCGTGACGCGGCGTCGGAATCCCGAGGCTGTGCCAGACCTGCTTGGTGCGCAGTTTGTCCATCGCCAGTGCCGAGGCGAGGATGCCGCTGCCGGTGTACGGAATACCCGCGCATTCGAGCAGGCCTTGCATGCTGCCGTCTTCACCGCCGCGACCGTGGAGAATGATGAACGCACGGTCGATCTTTTCGCTGAGCAGACGCTGCAGGAAATCTTCGCCCACATCGATGCCGAACGCGTCGACGCCAGCGCTTTGCAGCGCCTCGAGCACAGCGTTGCCGGATTTCAGCGACACCTCACGCTCCGCGCTCAGGCCGCCGAAGAGCACGGCGACGCGGCCGAAGTCTTTCGGCGCGATGGTGGAGAACAGCTTGGCGTAGGCAGCAGTCATTTCAACTTCCTCGACCGGCGCCGCCACGGCGCCGGCGAACAATTCACTTTTCAACAGCTTCGGCGCGAGACCGCCGATATCACCCGCGCCCTGGCACAACAGAATGTCGCCGGCGCGCAGCAGCGGCTTGACCAACGGCGCCAGGTCGACGCCCCGCTCGATGTAGATCGGGTCGAGCTGACCGCGCTGGCGGATGCTGTTGCACAGCTTGCGGCTGTCGGCGCCCGGGATCGGCTCTTCGCCGGCCGGATAGACTTCCATCAGCAGCAGCACGTTGGCATCGGCCAGTACATTGACGAAATCGTCGTACAGATCGCGGGTGCGGCTGTAGCGGTGCGGCTGGTAGACCATCACCAGACGGCGCTCCGGCCAGCCACCGCGCACGGCTTTGATCACCGCAGCGACTTCGGTCGGGTGGTGACCGTAGTCGTCGACCAGCATTACGTTGCCGCCATCTACCGGCAGTTCGCCGTAGACTTGGAAGCGCCGACCAACACCCTGGAAGCCCGACAGGCCCTGAACGATGGCTTCATCGCTGACGCCTTCGTCGGTGGCGATGCAGATGGTCGCCAGCGAGTTGAGCACGTTGTGGTTGCCCGGCATGTTCACCGACACGTCCAGCGGCTCGCGATCCGGGCGTAGCACGGTAAAGAAAGTCTGCATGCCTTGCTGGCGCACATTGATTGCGCGTACGTCGGCGTCTTCGCTGAAGCCGTAGGTCACGGTCGGACGTTTCACCAGCGGCAGGATTTCGCGCACCACCGGATCGTCCAGGCACATCACCGCCAGCCCGTAGAACGGCAGGTTGTGCAGGAATTCGACGAAGGTTTTCTTCAGTTTGTTGAAGTCACCGTCATAGGTCGCCATGTGGTCAGCGTCGATGTTGGTGACCACGGCCACCAGCGGCTGCAGATGCAGGAAGCTCGCATCGCTTTCGTCGGCTTCGGCGATCAGGTAACGGCTGGTGCCGAGCTGGGCATTGGTGCCCGCTGCATTCAGACGACCACCGATCACGAACGTCGGGTCCAGGCCACCGGCGGCGAACACCGAAGCGATCAGGCTGGTGGTGGTGGTTTTGCCGTGGGTACCGGCGACGGCAATACCGTGGCGATAGCGCATCAGTTCGGCGAGCATTTCTGCGCGCGGCACCACTGGAATGCGGCGCTCAAGGGCAGTCGCCACTTCCGGGTTGGACGTGTTCACAGCGCTCGACACCACCAGCACATCGGCGGTAGCGGCGTTCTCGGCACGGTGACCGATGAAGATCTGCGCGCCAAACGACTCCAGGCGTTCGGTCACCGGCGACGCTTTCAGGTCGGAACCGGAGACTTGATAGCCCAGGTTCAACAACACTTCAGCGATACCGCACATGCCCACGCCGCCGATGCCGACGAAGTGGATGCGACGGATGCGGCGCATTTCCGGTTGTGGCATGGCTTTCTGATTCTCAACCATGGGCCACCTCCAGACAGGTATCGACCACGCTACGGGTGGCATCGGGTTTGGCCAGTCGGCGGGCCGCTTGGGCCATTGCTTCGAGTCGTTGCGGTTGCATCAAGACCTCTGTCAGGCGCGCGGCGAGATCCGCGGCACCAGTCGTTCTTTGCGGCATCAGGAAGGCAGCGCCTTCGCGGGCCAAATAATCGGCGTTGCGGGTCTGGTGATCGTCGATCGCATGGGGCAAAGGCACCAGCATCGAGGGCAGACCGGCGGCCGCCAGCTCACTGATGGTCAGCGCGCCGGCGCGGCACACCACCAGGTCAGCCCAGCCATAGGCCTGGGCCATGTCTTTGATGAACGGCTGCACCTGCGCTTCCACGCCCGCGGCGCGGTAACGCTCGGCAGTCACTTCATCGTGATTTTTGCCGGCCTGATGAAACACTTCCGGGCGCAGGTCGGCAGCGACTTGGGCCAGGGCTTCAGGCAGCAATTTGTTCAACGGTTCTGCGCCGAGGCTGCCGCCAAGGATCAGCAAACGCGCTTTGCGCCCGGTCAGCGCCGGTCGCGATGTGTCGAGGAACAGCTCGCTGCGCACCGGATTACCGGTAGTACGGCGGCTGTCCGACAGAGTAAAGGTGTCGGGGAACGCTTCACACACTCGGGCGGCGAACGGCACCAGCAACCGATTGGCGGTGCCGGCGACCGCGTTCTGCTCGTGAACGATCACTGGCACGCCGGCCAGTTTCGCAGCAAGGCCGCCAGGGCCGGTCACATAACCGCCGAAGCCGACCACGCACACCGGCTTCAGGCGGCGCATGATCGCCCGCGCCTGCCATATCGATTTGAGCAGCATCAGCGGCGCCTTGAGCAGCGACAGCTTGCCCTTGCCGCGCAGTCCGCTGGCGTTGATCCGATGCAGTTCAAGCCCTGCCGCCGGGACCAGTTCGTTTTCGATCCCGCGTGGCGTGCCGAGCCAGTGCACGGTGTAGCCGCGCGCCTGAAACTCGCGGGCACAGGCCAGCGCCGGGAACACGTGGCCGCCGGTACCGCCGGCCATGATCAATACGTTAGCGCCCATGAGTCGGCTCCTCGGCGAAGTCGCTCTCCTGGAATTCCATCTCTTCGCTGCCCAAGTGGGTTCGACTCTCCCACTCGATGCGCAACAACAGGCCCAGGCAGGCACAGCAGATCACCAGCGAGCTGCCGCCGTAACTGAGGAATGGCAAGGTCAGACCTTTGGTTGGCAACAGGCCTACGTTCACGCCGATGTTGATCAGGAACTGACCAATCCACAGGAACGACAAGCCGTAAGCCACGTAAGCGGCAAAGAACTGCTTGGCCTTCTCCGCCCACAGGCCGATGTACATGCCGCGAATACACACGAACACGAACAGCGCGACGGTGCAGAGCGAACCGACCGCACCGAGTTCTTCGGCGAGTACCGAGAACACGAAGTCGGTGTGCGCTTCCGGCAGGTAGAACTGTTTCTGCACGCTGTTGCCCAGGCCGACGCCCAGCCACTCGCCGCGACCAAACGCGATCAAGGCTTGCGACAACTGATAACCGGCGCCGAACTGGTCGGCCCACGGGTCGGCGAAGTTGGTCAGACGCGCCATTCGATAGGGCTGCATCTGAATCAGCAAAACCACCGCGCCGACCGCCAGCACCACCATCAGCGAGAAACGGAACAGCCCGACCCCGCCAAGGAACAGCATCGCCGCCGCCGCGCCCATCATGACTACGGTGGCACCGAAGTCCGGCTCCATCAGCAACAGACCGGCCATCGGCAACAGGACGATGAACGGCTTGAAGAAGCCCATCCAGCTCTCGCGCACTTCTTTCTGTCGGCGCACCAGATAACCGGCGAGGTAGATCACCACGAACACCTTGGCGATTTCCGACGGTTGCACGTTGAAGAAGCTGAAACCGATCCAGCGCATCGAACCGTTCACTTCGCGACCGATGCCGGGGATGATCACCATCACCAGAAGGCCGAACGCACCGATCAGCATCATCCAGCCGAGGCGCTGCCAGGTGGCGATCGGGATCATCATGGTGACGATGCACGCGCCCAGGCCCAGCACCACATAGATAAGGTGGCGAATCATGTAATACAGCGGACTGCCCGACTGCGCCGCCGCCACTTCGGTGGACGCCGAGGCGATCATGATCAGGCCAAGCCCCAGCAGCGCCAGGCAACCGGCGAGCATCGGGAAATCGAGGTCGATGCCACGCCCGGTGATCAGCGGCGACGGGTACGGCTTGATGATGTTTCTCAGGTTCATGCCAGTTCCTCCACAGCGCGGACGAACTGGTGACCACGGTCTTCGTAATTCTTGAACATGTCGAAACTGGCGCAGGCCGGCGACAGCAGCACCACATCGCCCGGTTGGGCAGCGGCGCGGCATTGCGCAACAGCGTCGATCAGCGAGCTCGCGCGAATCAGCGGTACGGCATCGCCAATGGCTGCGCCGATGTTGTCGGAGTCACGGCCCATCAGCACCACGGCGCGGCAGTTGGCCGCCACCGGATCGCGCAAATCATTGAATTCGGCGCCTTTGCCGTCACCGCCGGCGATCAGAATGATCTTGCCGTCGATGTCCGCACCGAGGCCTTCGATGGCGGCCAGAGCAGCGCCAACGTTGGTGGCTTTGGAATCGTTGTAATAAGCCACGCCATCGAGATCGCGCACCCACTGGCAGCGATGCTCGAGACCGGCAAACGTGCGCAGCGCTGCGAGCATGGCGTCGAACGGCAGGCCCACAGCGTGACCCAGGGCCAATGCGGCGAGCGCGTTGGACTGGTTGTGCGCGCCGCGAATCTTCAGATCACGCACCGGCATCAGGTTCTGGAATTCGAAGGCCAGGTACTTCTCGCCATCTTCTTCGCGAATGCCGAACGCCTTGAAATCCGGCTTGCTCAGGCCAAAGGTCCAGCATGGCTGACCTTCGCCGATCAACGGACGGCTGAGGGCGTCCTGACGGTTGACCACAAACTGCTTCGCGCCACGGAAGATCCGGTGCTTGGCCAGGTGATAGGCCGGCAGACCGCTGTAGCGATCCATGTGGTCTTCGCTGATGTTCAGTACGGTGGCCACTTCGGCGTTGAGCTGGTCGGTGGTTTCCAGCTGGAAACTCGACAGCTCCATCACGTACAGCTCGACGACATCGCTGAGCAGATCCAGCGCCGGGGTGCCGAGGTTGCCGCCAACAGCGACGCGTTTGCCAGCCGCAGCCGCCATTTCGCCAACCAGCGTGGTGACGGTGCTTTTTGCGTTGGAACCGGTGATCGCGACAATCGGCGCCCGCGCGTTACGCGCGAACAGCTCGATGTCGCCGGACATTTTCACGCCACGGGCCGCGGCGGCTTGCAGGGCCGGGGTCGCCAGCGCCAGGCCGGGGCTCACGTAGAGCTCGTCGGCACGGCAGAGGAATTCGACGTCCAGCTCGCCACAACGCACTTCCACGTGCGGATAGTCACGCTTGAGCGTGGCCAGTTCCGGTGGATTGTCCCGCGTGTCGGCGACGGCAAACGACGTGCCCCGGTTCGCCAGGAAGCGAACCAGGGACATGCCGCTCTTGCCGAGGCCGACAACGATGCGGAAGTGGTCAGAAGCGATCAGAGACACTCGTTCTACCTCAGCTTCAGGGTGGCAAGGCCGACCAGGACGAGAATCACGGTGATGATCCAGAAACGGACGATCACGCGCGGCTCGGGCCAGCCCTTGAGTTCAAAGTGGTGGTGAATCGGCGCCATGCGGAACACGCGGCGACCGGTCAGCTTAAAGGAGGCAACCTGAATGACCACTGACAGGGTTTCCATCACGAACACGCCGCCCATGATGAACAGGACGATTTCCTGGCGGACGATCACGGCGATGGTGCCCAGGGCCGCGCCGAGTGCCAGGGCACCGACGTCGCCCATGAACACTTGCGCCGGATAGGTGTTGAACCAGAGGAAGCCGAGGCCGGCACCGATCAGTGCGCCGCAGAACACAATCAGCTCGCCCGCGCCAGGCACGTAAGGAATCAGCAGGTATTCGGCAAATTTCACGTTACCCGACAGGTAGCAGAAAATCCCCAGGCCACCGCCGACCATCACGGTTGGCATGATCGCCAGGCCGTCGAGGCCGTCAGTCAGGTTGACCGCGTTGCTCGAACCGACAATCACGAAGTAGGTCAATACGATGAACCCGGCACCCAGCGGAATGCTGTAGTCCTTGAGCATCGGCAGGATCAGGGTGGTTTCCACCGGCGTGGCGGCAGTCATATAAAGGAAGATCGCTGCGCCGAGGCCGAACACCGATTGCCAGAAATACTTCCAGCGGCTCGGCAGGCCACGGGAGTTTTTCTCGATGACTTTGCGGTAATCGTCGACCCAGCCGATAGCACCGAACAGCAGCGTCACCAACAGCACCACCCAGACATAGCGATTGCTCAGGTCCGCCCAGAGCAAAGTGCTGACGCCGATCGAAGACAGAATCAGCGCGCCACCCATGGTCGGCGTGCCGGATTTGGACAGGTGCGATTGCGGGCCATCGTTACGTACCGATTGGCCGATCTGACGGTTCTGCAGAGTACGGATCATCCACGGGCCATAGCACAGCGACAAAACCAGCGCGGTCAGCACACCGAGAATCCCGCGCAGGGTCAGGTACTGGAAGACCGCGAAGCCTTTGTAGAACTGTTGCAGATACTCCGCTAGCAGCAGCAGCATTAATGTTTCTCCAGACTGGACCCGCACAGAGCCGCAACGATGTTTTCCATCGCTGCGCTGCGCGAACCCTTGATCAAAATGGTGGTGTTTGTGTCCTGCTCGGCGGCGAGGGCCTGAATCAGCTCGGCCTGTGTGCCGAAGTGCTGCGCCTGCTCACCGAAAGCGTTTACCGCGTGGACCATGTTCGGCCCGACCGCGTAAAGCGCGGAAACCTTGCCTCGGGCGTACTCGCCCACGTCGCGGTGCCCCTGCTCCGCCCAGTCGCCCAACTCGCCGATATCTCCGAGCACCAGGACGGTGCGGCCGGAAAAGCCGGCGAGTATATCAACGGCCGCGCACATCGAGGTGGGGTTTGCGTTGTAGGTGTCATCGATCACGCGCATGCCGTTTTTCGCCAGTTGCGCCACGGTGCGCCCCTTGACCGGTTGCACCGCGCCGAGGCCAGTGGCGATGCCGAACAGCGACACGCCCAAGGCGTGAGCAGCAGCGGCGGCTGCCAAGGCATTGGCGACGTTATGGGTACCAAGCAGGTTCAGTTGCACGCGCTCGCTACCCTCAGGCGTGTGCAGGTTGAACGCTGGGCAACCGCGGGCATCAGTGGCCAGATCACTGGCGTGAAAATTCGCTTCGCTGTTGCTCAGGGCGAAGGTCAACACCTGACGACCGGCAGCACGGGTCTTCCAGATGCCGAAAGCCTTGTCATCGAGGTTGAGCACGGCGATGCCATCGGCGGCCAGACCTTCGATGATTTCGCCTTTGGCTTCGACGATTTTTTCCGGGCCGCCGAACTCACCGACGTGAGCGGTGCCGGCGTTGTTCAGGATCGCCACATGCGGCTTGGTCAGGCCCACGGTGTAGGCGATTTCGCCAAGACGCGAGGCACCCAGTTCGATCACGGCCGAGGTGTGTTCCGGCGCCAGTTCGATCAGGGTCAGCGGTACGCCGAGGTCGTTGTTCAGATTGCCACGGGTTGCCAGCACCGGGCCGCGGGTGCGCAGGATGCTCGCAAGCATTTCCTTGACCGTGGTCTTGCCGCTGGAACCGGTCACCGCCGCCACTGGCTGGGTGAATGCAGCACGGTTCAAGGCGCCGAGTTGGCCCAGCGCCTGACGGGTGTCCTTGACCAGCAACTGCGGCAGCGCGCTGTCGGCGACTTCGCGCTCGACCAGTGCCGCTACGGCGCCTTTGCCGGCAACGTCGTTCAGATAATCATGACCGTCGAAACGCGGGCCGGTCAGGGCGATGAACAACTGGCCCGGCTGGATCGCACGGCTGTCGATGCTTACGCCATTGAAACTGGCGTCGTCGCCAATCAGTTGGGCGTCGAGCGCGTTGATCAATTCGCTGAGTGTCAGGGCCTTAAGCATGGGCCACCTCCCACGCGGTCAGGGCATGATCGGCCTCGACCAGATCGGAAAACGCGTGGCGCACGCCGTTGATTTCCTGATAGTCCTCGTGACCTTTGCCGGCGAGCACGATCACGTCGTCAGCCGTCGCACCGGCGATCAGTTGCGCGATGGCCTGGCCACGACCGGCGACGAAAGTGACTTTATCCACAGCGGTGAAACCGGCGCGGATGTCGTCGAAGATCACAGCAGGATCTTCGGTGCGCGGGTTGTCGTCAGTGACCAGCACCTGGTCAGCCAGACGCTCGACCACTTCGGCCATCAATGGACGCTTGCCACGATCGCGATCACCGCCGCAGCCGAACAGGCACAGCAGTTGACCTTTGACGTGCGGGCGCAATGCAGTGAGAACTTTTTCCAGCGCATCCGGGGTGTGGGCGTAATCGACCACTACCAGCGGCTGCGTACCGCCACCCAGACGCTGCATACGCCCGGCCGGACCTTCGAGCTTCGGCAGCACTTTGAGAATTTCGTCGAGGGCGTAATCCAGGCCGAGCAGGGCGCCGACTGCCGCCAGCACGTTGCTCAGGTTGAAGCGCCCGAGCAATGTGCTGCGCAGGTGATGCTCGCCTTGCGGCGTGACCAGCGTGGCGCGTACGCCGTGGTCGTCGAACTGCGCTTCGCGGCAGAACAGGTAGGCGCTGCTGTCGAGCAGGCTGTAGGTAATCAAACGCGACTCGCGTTTTTCCGCCGCCAATTGCCGGCCGAAATCGTCGTCGAGGTTGACCACGCGGCACTTCAGGTCATTCCAGGCGAACAGCTTGGCCTTGGCCTCCGCGTACGCCTGCATGGTGCCGTGATAATCCAGATGATCACGTGACAGATTGGTCATCACCGCCACGTCGAACGCCAGCGCTGTCACCCGCCCCTGATCCAGACCATGAGACGACACTTCCATGGCCACGGCTTTCGCGCCGGCCTTTTTCAGGTCGCCCAGCGTCGCTTGCACGGCAATCGGATTCGGCGTGGTGTGCAGGCCGCTTTCCAGCGCGCCGTAGAAACCGGAACCGAGCGTGCCGACGATGCCGCAATGCTGGCCGAGCAGATCCAGCGCCTGCGCGACCAGTTGGGTCACGCTGGTCTTGCCATTGGTGCCAGTGACGCCGATCAGGTTCAGGTGATGACTCGGCTCACCGTAAAAACGCCCGGCAATGTCCGACAGCTGCGCCGCCAGACCCTTGACCGGAATCAGCGGCACGTCAGTGATCGGCAGCACGGTGGCGCCTTCGACTTCATAAGCCACGGCAGCCGCGCCGCGTTGCAAGGCATCGGCGATGTGCGCACGGCCATCGAAGCGCCCACCGGGCACAGCGAGAAACAGATCGCCGGCGCGCACGTTGCGGCTGTCCAGCGCCAGTTCACGGATCAACAGATCGTGGCCGGCGTGGGGAAATATCTTGTTCAGACTTAATGACATCAGCCGCGCCCTCCATTGGCTTTCAGCGGAACGACCGGGGTGGCATTGGCCTGCTGGGTGGTCGGCAGGTTGTCCGGGGTAACGTTCATCAGGCGCAGGGTGCCGGACATCACACGGCTGAACACTGGCGCCGACACCAGACCACCGAAGTAACCGGCCTTGGTCGGTTCATCGATCACCACAACGATGGCGTAACGCGGATCGCTCATCGGGCCGAAGCCGGCGAACAGCGAGCGGTAGGAATTTTCTGCGTAGCCCTTGGTGCCGACCGAAGTCTTGCGCGCGGTACCCGACTTGCCGCCCACGTGGTACGCCGGCACCTGCGCACGGAACACACCGCGTGGCGCCTCGATCACTTGCTGCAACATGCCCTGCATGGTTTTCGCCACGGCTTCCGGCAGTACTTGAGTGGTCTGCGGCATCTTGTCGGTTTTGATCAGGGTCAGCGGCGCGAGGCGACCGTTGTTGGCCAGCGCCGAGAACGCGTGCACCAGCTGGATCGCAGTCACGGAAATGCCGTAGCCGTAAGACAAGGTTGCAGTTTCAGCCTTGCGCCATTCGCGGTAGTTGGGCAGATTGCCGACACGTTCGCCGGGGAAGCCCAGGCCGGTGTCCTGACCGAGGCCGACTTTCTGCGCGAGACGGAAAATGGTTTCGCCGCCGATATCGAAGGCGACTTTACTCATGCCGACGTTACTGGAATTGATCAGGATGCCGGTCAGATCGAGCACCGGACCTTCGGTCTTCGACACGTCTTTGATGGTGTACTTGCCGATCTGCAACGAGCCCGGGTACACCTCGACGGTGTCGCTCGGTTTCCAGCGGCCGGTTTCGATCGCAGCGCTCATGGAAATGGCTTTCATGGTCGAACCCGGTTCGAACACGTCGATCATCGCGCGGTTGCGCATCATCGCCGGTTGCAGGTTGCGACGGTTGTTCGGGTTGTAGGTCGGCTGGTTGACCATGGCCAGAATTTCGCCGGTCTTCACGTCCATGATCACCAGACTGCCGGCCTTCGCGCCGTTCTCGATGATCGCGTTGCGCAGCTCGCGGTTGGCCAGGTATTGCAGACGCAGGTCAATCGACAACGCCAAGGGCTTGCCGGCCTTGGCGTTCTTGGTGACCTGAACATCCTTGATCAGCCGGCCCCGGCGATCCTTGATGACTTGTCGTTTGCCCGGCACCCCGGCCAGCCACTCGTCATAGGCCAGCTCGACACCTTCGCGACCGTGATCGTCGATATCGGTAAAGCCGACCATGTGCGCGGTGACTTCACCGGCCGGGTAGAAGCGGCGGAATTCTTCGATGCCATAAACGCCCGGCACTTTCAGATCGAGCACAGCCTGACCCTGCTCGGGGGTCAGCCCGCGCACCAGGTAAATGAATTCTTTGTTGGCCTGGGCTTCAAGGCGTTCGCTCAGGGCTTTCGGGTTCTGGCCCAACGCGGCGGCGAGCGCTGGCCACTTCTCTTTGGCCGTCTGCATTTCCTTGGCGTTGGCCCACAACGTGGTCACTGGCGTACTGACGGCCAGAGGTTCGCCATTACGGTCGGTGATCAGGCCACGGTGCGCCGGAATCGGAATGTGCCGCAGGCTGCGCGCGTCGCCCTGACCTTTGAGGAAGTCACGGTCGACCACTTGCAGGTCGATGATGCGCCAGCAGATCGCCGCGACCATCAGGCCGAGCAGCGCCACCATCAAGCGGAAGCGCCATGGGAACAGTGCGCCTTCGAGTTTCATCATGGCGCCACCATTTTCACGTCAGCCGCGCCAGGGATGTGCATCTTCAGTTGCTCGGTGGCCAGCACTTCGATGCGGCTGTGCGCAGTCCAGGTGCTCTGTTCGAGAATCAGCCGGCCCCACTCCGCCTGCGCCTTGTCGCGCACGCTGAGTTCGTTATAAAGCGTGTTGAGCAATTGCCGGTTCCAGTGCGCGCTGTACGACACGGCAATGGCCGAAAACAGCACGCCGATAAACAGCAGCAGCATCAGAAAGCTGCCGCCGGGCAGGGGTTTGGCGAAAAGCTTGCTCACCGCAACTTCTCCGCGACACGCATGACGGCGCTACGGGAACGTGGGTTGGCTTTGAGTTCGGCGTCGGAGGCCGTCTGCGCTTTGCCGTGGATTTTGATTTTCGGTTCGAAGGCGACGTGGCGAACCGGCAGATTGCGCGGCAGATTATCCGCCTCGCCTTTCACCAGTTTGCGCATGAACAGTTTGACGATGCGGTCTTCCAGCGAGTGGAAGCTGATGACCACCAGACGGCCGCCAACTTCCAGCGCGTCCAGCGCGGCGTCGAGGCCGGCTTCCAGATCGCCGAGTTCGTTATTGACGTGAATGCGCAAACCCTGGAACGCGCGGGTAGCCGGGTTCTTGCCTTTTTCCCACGCCGGGTTGGCGATTTTCAGCACTTCGGCCAGATCGGCGGTGCGCTCGAACGGCTTGATGTCACGGCGCTCGGCGACGGCACGGGCCATACGCCCGGAGAAACGTTCTTCGCCGTATTCCTTGAACACCCGGGCAATTTCTTCCACCGGCGCGGTGTTGACGAATTCGGCAGCGCTGATGCCACGGGACGGGTCCATGCGCATGTCCAACGGCCCGTCATTGAGGAAACTGAAGCCGCGTTCGGCATCGTCGAGCTGCGGCGACGACACGCCGAGGTCGAGCAGAATGCCGCTGACCTTGCCGGCCAGCCCCTGCTCGGCAACCACCGAACCGAGCTCGGCAAAGCTGCGCTGCACAACGACAAAGCGGCCGTCTTCGGCCGCTAGCGTTTGCCCGGTGGCAATCGCTTGAGGATCCTTGTCGAATCCGATGAGTCGACCGTCCGGCCCGAGCTGGCTGAGGATCAACCGGCTGTGCCCGCCGCGCCCGAACGTGCCGTCCAGATAGCAGCCATCAGGACGTACGGCGAGAGCCTCGACGGCTTCGTCAAGCAGTACGGTGATGTGGTTAAAGCCGCTATCAATAGTCACAGGATCAAATCACGCAGTTCATCAGGCATCGCGCCCGGTTGTTGAATAGCAGCAAGGTCAGCGGCAGATACCGCATTCCATGCATCCTCGTCCCACAATTGGAACTTGTTCAGTTGGCCGACCAGCATCGCGCGCTTATCGAGCTTGGCGTATTCGCGCAAACGCGGCGGAACCAGAAAACGACCACTGCCATCGAGTTCGAGGTCGACGGCATTACCAATCAATAAACGTTGCAGGCGACGGTTCTCTTCGCGAAGCGAAGGGAGTGCGCGCAACTTGGTTTCAATAATTTCCCACTCATCGAGCGGATAGACACACAGGCATGGATCAACGGCATCAATGGTCACGATCAATTGGCCGGAACTGCGCGAATCGAGCTCGTCACGGTACCGGCTCGGCATGGCGAGACGGCCCTTTGCATCGAGACTGATAGCGTTAGCTCCGCGAAACACGTCAGCGTTTCTCCAATTTTTATCGTTTTGAGCTCAAAAAACCCACTTCATGCCACTTTCCGCCACTTGCGCACACTATAGGAATGCGCCCACCACACCGTCAAGGCGCGGATTAAAGGAAAAGCCTTACAGAACGGAGATTTAGCGACGTAAAAGGAGGCTCAACGAGAATCTGACGTGAAGTTTCGACCAATAACCTGATACAGCACTGAACGCTGCGCTCGAAAGTTAAAGTAGTTTGTTAAGAGTAAGATTTTTTCGGTATTACAAAGGCGCTTCGGCTGTTGATTGAAGCAGGGTGGGAAAAGGCTATTACCGCGTTTGCCGCTGCCGGAATTTCAGACCAGGCCGGCTGATATTACACAGCCGCGTCTTCTTTGTTTCAAGCAGGGAAAGAAAAAGGTGGAGAGTCGATCTGTAAGCCGGGTTCTGTCTTGAACAGTCATTCGTCTACGATGGCCATCACTGGACATCTTTAGCAACCTACCCGGTCCCAGCGCGGGCCACGCCTTGGGACCCTATTTGGTCTTGCTCCAAGTGGGGTTTACCTAGCCACGAACTGTTGCCAGACGTGCGGTGCGCTCTTACCGCACCTTTTCACCCTTACCGGCGCTTGCGCGCTTAGGCGGTTATTTTCTGTGGCACTTTCCGTAGGCTCACGCCTCCCAGGCATTACCTGGCACTTCGCCCTATGGAGCCCGGACTTTCCTCCCCCTAATTTTCATAGAGGGCAGCGACTGTCCGATCGACTCTCCGCCGCGAAGGTTAACGGCAGAGCGCCGGAAGAACAAGCGCTAAAACCCTCCAGAGCGCCATGGGCGACGGCTTACACGCCTTTCTGTTTATCCAGCGCCACCTGATACAGCACGTTTTTGCGCTCGCCAGTGATTTGTGCTGCCAGTGCCGCGGCGCGCTTGAGTGGCATTTCTTCGAGCAACAGATCGAGGATGCGCATGGCTTCGCTGCTGACCGCGTCTTCCGACTCCGGCGCGGTCCAGCCGGCCACCAGCACCACGCACTCGCCGCGCTGCTGATTGCTGTCGGACTCGACGAACCCACGCAGCTCGCTGAGCGGCAAGCCTTTGAGGGTTTCGAAGGTCTTGGTGATTTCCCGCGCCAGCAGAGCCTGACGCTCGCCGCCAAACACCGCTTCCATATCCTGCAGGCATTCGAGAATGCGATGCGGCGCCTCATAGAAAATCAACGTGCGCGGTTCTTCTTTAACTGCCTCCAGACGCGCCTTGCGCCCGACCGACTTGGCCGGCAGGAATCCTTCGAAGATGAAACGGTCGGACGGCAAGCCCGCCGCCGACAGCGCCGCGATCAACGCGCAGGCACCCGGCACCGGCACCACGTTGATGCCGGCCGCACGGGCCTGACGCACCAGGTGATAGCCCGGATCGGAGATCAGCGGCGTGCCGGCATCGGAAATCAGCGCGACGTTGTCGCCCGCCAGCAACCGGGTAATAAAGCGGCTACCCTCATCCCGTTCGTTGTGTTCGTGACATGCGGCCAAGGGCGTGCCGATGCCGAAGTGCTGCATGAGGCGCGCCGAATGCCGCGTGTCTTCCGCTGCAATCAATGCCACTTCACGGAGGATCTTCAAGGCCCGGGCGCTGATGTCGTCCAGGTTGCCGATGGGCGTCGCCACCACATAAAGCGAGCCAGCAGCGGAATTCAAAGGACCTGGAGCAGTCAAAGCGCACACCTCGTGATCGGTAAAAGCGGCCATTGTAGCGCGTCACGAGGCTTGCGATACGCTCCGGCCGAGCGCGGTTTTTCGTCCGGTTGTGCGCTGCCGCAACATTTACTCCAGCTAAATTGACCGATTCACGCCAGTAACATCGCGCCCCGGCCAGTGCTTGGGTACAATTCCACGCTAATTTGATCGAGTATCAGGAACACTTACATGATCGCTTGCCTGCGGCTGTTCACTGCCCTCTGCCTCGCTGCCTTGTTGGCCGCGTGTGCCAGCTCCCCTTCCTCCAGCCTTGGCGAACTTCCACGGACTCCGGACGCCAGCATCGAGCAACTGCTCGAACAGGCTGCCCAGGCTAAAACCCCGGAACAAGCTGCCCTGTTGCGCCTGAGCGCGGCGGACCAGGCTTACCGCCAAGGCAATGCCGGCCAGTCCGCGCAAATCCTGCAACAAGTGCCGGTGGAGCAACTCAAGCCAGGCCAGCAGATTTTCGCCAACACGCTGTCCGCCGAACTGGCCATGACGCGCAATCAGCCGAAAGCTGCGCTGACCGCCCTGAGCCATCCGAGCTTCCAGAAGCTCGGGGAAATGCCGGAAGAGCAGCAAGTGCGCACCGGCACCGTTCACGCCCGCGCCCTTGAAGCCGATGGCCAGACCCTGGCCGCTGCCCGCGAGCGTGTGTTCATCGCACCGATGCTCGAAGGCGAAGCGGCGAGCAAGAACCACGAAGCGATCTGGACCCTGATCGCCTCGCTGCCGACCGATCAACTGCAACCGAACACCACCGACGATCTCGGCGGCTGGATGGCACTGGCGCAAGCGGTGAAAACCGCCGGCACGCTGGAGCAGCAGCAAGCCGCGATCGATAACTGGCGCGCGCAGAATCCAAAGCACCCGGCGGCTGTCAACCTGCCGCTGCCACTGACCAAGCTCAAGGAACTGGCCAGCCAGCCACTGAGCAAAATCGCCCTGCTGCTGCCACAGGACGGCCAGCTGGCGTCGGTCGGCAAAGCGCTGCGTGAAGGCTTCATGGCCGCGCATTATCAGGCGCAACAGGCCGGCCAGAACCCACCTGCCATCGAGTTCTACGACAGCTCCAAGCTGACCTCGATGGACGAGTTCTATCGCAAGGCTCAGGCTGACGGTGTGCAACTGGTTGTCGGCCCACTGGAAAAACCGCTGGTCAAGCAACTGAGCACTCGCCCGCAACTGCCGATCACCACCCTCGCGCTGAACTACAGCGAAGGCGAACAAGGCCCGGCACAGTTGTTCCAGTTCGGCCTCGCTGCTGAAGACGAAGCTCGCGAAGTCTCCCGTCGTGCCCGTGCCGACGGCCTGCATCGCGCCGCGATCATGGTGCCGAAGGGTGAATGGGGCGATCGCGTCCTGCGCGCGTTCAGCCAGGACTGGCAAGCCAATGGCGGCAGTATCGTTGCCACCGAACGTGTCGATCAGCCGGTGCAACTGGCCCAGCAGATCGCCGACATGTTCCAGCTGCGCCAGAGCGAAGCCCGCGCCAAGAGCCTGCAGAATGTTGCCGGCACAAATGTCGCCGCCCAGCCTTCGCGTCGTCAGGACATCGAATTCATCTTCTTGGCCGCGACGCCGCAACAGGCACAGCAGATCAAGCCGACCCTGAACTTCCAGTACGCCGGTGACGTGCCGGTCTACGCGACTTCCCACGTGTACAGCGCCAGCGGCGACGTCAACCAGTACAACGACATGAACGGCATTCGCTTCTGCGAAACCCCATGGCTGCTGGAAACCAGCGATCCGCTGCGCCAGCAAGTGGCTGCGCAATGGCCGCAAGCCAATGGCAGCCTTGGTCGCCTGTACGCCATGGGCGCCGATGCCTATCGCCTGGCACCGCGCCTGGGTCAACTCAAGGCCCTGCCGGACAGCCGCATCGAAGGCCAGTCCGGCAGCCTCGGCATGACCCAGACCCAACGCGTTGTGCGCCAGCTGCCGTGGGCACAGTTCGTCAGCGGCCAGGTGCAGCGCCTGCCGGACACACCGCGCTGATGCCCGACAGGTCACGCTCGCAAAGCGGCAAGGATGCCGAGCGCCAGGCGCTCGAACATCTGCAACAACAAGGTCTGCGCCTGTTGGCGCAGAACTGGTTATGCAAACGCGGCGAGCTTGATCTGGTCATGCTTGATGGCGATACAGTAGTATTCGTTGAAGTTCGCTACAGAAAGAACACTCAATGGGGTGGCGCGCTCGCCAGTATCGACGAGCGCAAGCAGCAGAAACTGATCTTTGCAGCACAGTATTTTCTTCAGCGCGAGTCGCGTTGGGCCAATTCCCCCTGCCGCTTCGATGTGGTGGCAATCGAAAGCCACCCGAATCAGCTGAACTGGTTGCAGAATGCTTTCGACAGTTGATCGCCTGCACCCTGCCCCGTTTTCGTCCGACACATTTTGCTCTTTGCTTTGCCGGCTGCACATTCACGTGCCGAACAGCCGCGCCACTTAAGGTCACACAGATGGACATGCAATCCCGAATTCGCCAGCTTTTCCAGGCCAGTATCGACACCAAGCAACAGGCGATGGACGTACTTGCACCGCACATCGAGCAAGCCAGCCAGATCATGGTCAACGCCCTGCTCAACGAAGGCAAAATGCTCTCGTGCGGCAACGGTGGTTCGGCCGGCGATGCCCAGCATTTTTCTTCGGAGCTGCTCAACCGCTTCGAGCGCGAGCGTCCAAGCCTGCCGGCGATTGCGCTGACCACCGACACTTCGACGATCACTTCGATCGCCAACGACTACAGCTACAACGAAGTGTTCTCCAAACAGATCCGCGCGCTCGGCCAGCCGGGCGATGTGTTGCTGGCGATTTCGACCAGCGGCAACTCGGCGAACATTATTCAAGCGATCCAGGCCGCACATGATCGCGAAATGATTGTCGTAGCTTTGACCGGACGCGATGGCGGCGGCATGGCGTCGCTGCTGTTGCCCGAGGACGTCGAGATTCGCGTACCGGCCTACGTCACTGCACGTATTCAGGAAGTCCACTTGCTGGCGATCCATTGCCTTTGCGATCTGATCGACAGCCAACTGTTCGGGAGTGAAGAATGACCCCTAATCGCCTTGGCCTTCTGGCCTTGACCCTGTGCCTCGGCATCAGCGGCTGCACCTCGGTGGTGAATGCCAGCCGTGAAGCGCCGATCGAAGACGACCGTGGCACGCGCACCTTCGGCAGCAAGATCGACGACTCGCTGATCGAAACCAAAGCAGGCGTGAACATCGCCAAGGCCGATCCGGCTTTGGACAACGACTCGCACATCGTCATCACCAGCTTCAACGGCGTCGTCCTGCTCGCCGGCCAGACGCCACGCGAAGACCTCAAGACCAAAGCCGAACAGGCCGCCGCCAACGTCCAGCGCGTGAAGAAGGTGCACAACGAACTGCAAGTGCTGCAACCGTCCTCCCTGCTCGCGCGCCAGAACGACGCGTGGCTGACCACCAAGATCAAGACCCAGATGCTCACCGACGCCAGCATTCCCGGCTCGCGCATCAAAGTCGTGACCGAGAACGGCATCGTCTACCTGCTCGGCCTGCTGACCAAACAGGAAGCCACTCAGGCAACCAATCTGGTTCAGGGTGTGTCCGGTGTGCAGAAGATCGTGAAGCTGTTCGAATACATCGACTGACCGTAAAAGGCAGACACAAAAAAGGCGATCCATCCGGATCGCCTTTTTTTATTTCACAACCTTCAAACTCGGCCGGCCACTCGGGCGTGGTGGCTCGCTGCTTGGTGGCGGCGAGTCGTCATCCGGATCGATGTCTTCCTCGTCATCCATCGGCAACTCGAGGTCAAACACCATGCCTTGGCCGTTCTCCCGGGCATAGATGCCCAGGATCGCGCTGATCGGCACGTAGAGACTGTGCGGAACACCGCCGAAGCGGCCTTCGAACGTCACCACGTCGTTGTCCATGTGCAGATGACGCACGGCGCTCGGCGAGATGTTCAGGACGATCTGGCCGTCGCTGGCAAAGCCCTGTGGCACCTGCACTGCCGGGTATTCAGAGTTGACCAGCATGTGCGGGGTGCAATCGTTATCTACAATCCACTCGTAGAGCGCGCGGACCAGATAAGGTCGACTGGAGTTCATAGCGGCTCCTTAAGCCTTAGCGCATATCGCGTTCGACACCAGACAGACTCGCCTGGAAAGCCTCACGCGCAAACTGACGCTCCATATAATCAAGCAGCGGCTTGGCCGGCCGCGGCAGTTCAATACCCAGAATCGGCAAACGCCAGAGTATGGGTAATAGGCAGCAATCCACCAGACTTTGTTCCTCACTGAGGAAGAACGGCTTGTCGGCAAACAGCGGCGAAACGCCGGTCAGGCTTTCGCGCAGTTCCTTGCGCGCCACGACCCGTGCAGCCTCTTTGCTCTTGGGATCCAGAATCAGATCCACCAGCCCGCACCAGTCACGCTGAATCCTGTGGATCAGCAGACGGCTGTTGGCCCGCGCCACCGGATAAACCGGCATCAGCGGCGGGTGCGGGTAACGCTCATCCAGATACTCCATCACCACGGTCGACTCCCACAACGCCAGGTCACGATCGACCAGCGTCGGCAGACTGCCGTAAGGGTTCACCTCTATCAGTTTAGGCGGCTGGCGGCCGGCTTCCACGTAAATGATTTCGGCGCTGACACCCTTCTCTGCAAGCACGATGCGCACTCGGTGGGAATAGTGGTCGGCGGGGTCGGAGTAACAGGCCAACCGATTGGTCACGCCCATGGCGATCCTCCTCGCTTGTTGAATTTGTCGGAACCGGAAAAACGCGCGCGCCCAGAGGGCACCTCCCGCAGGGTCTGACTGAGCAGACCCTGCTTTATCGGAGGCGCCCTTGGGCGCGCGCGATTAACAGCAATGCTTGAAGCGTATCAGTGCACGTCTTTCCAGTATTCACGCTTGAGCAGGTAGGCGAACACAAAGAAGAACGCCAGGTACAGCAAGACATAAGTACCGATGCGCTGATGTTGCAGCTTAACCGGGTTAGCCGAGTAAGCCAGGAAGGTTACCAGATTCTTGACCTTCTCATCGAACTGCTCTTCGTTCAGAGCACCGGTCTTCGGCACGACGACCAACTGATCACACGCTTCATGAGTCAGCGGCGTGCCGGTCAGCGGATCGTATTGTTTCTTGCCGTCCTCAACAATCGGCACCTGCTTGCAATCTATGATCTGACGACCCTGCAGGCCAACCAGTACGTTGGGCATTCCGACATTCGGGAAGACCCTGTTGTTCACACCCCATGGACGCGCTTTATCTTCATAGAACGACTTCAGATAACCGTAGAGCCAGTCGGTGCCGCGTACCCGCGCTACCAGCGTGAGGTCCGGCGGCGCTGCACCGAACCAGGTCTTGGCGTCGGCCGGCTGCATGCCGATGTTCATGTGGTCGCCAATCTTGGCACCGGTGAACACCAGCTTCTCCAGCATCAACTCGTGCGGGATGCCGAGGTCATCGGCGACGCGCTCGTATCGCTGGAACTTGGCGCTGTGACAGCCCATGCAATAGTTGGCGAAAGTCCGCGCACCATCCTGCAGGGCGGCTTTGTCGGAGACATCGATATCGACACTTTCCAGTTCCGGACCATGACCCTCGGCAGCAAAAACCAAGGAAGGCAGCGCAGCGAAAATCAGAGCAAGAAATAACTTTTTCATCAGCCAGTCACCCTTTCCGGAACCGGTTTGGTCTTCTCGAGCCGGGTGTAGAACGGCATCAGAATGAAGTAGGCGAAATAGAGGAAGGTGCAGACCTGCGACAGCAATGTGCGCCCCGGTGTCGGCGCCAGGACGCCGAGAATGCCGAGAATCACGAAGGAAATGCAGAACACCACCAGCCAGATCTTGCTCAGCCAGCCTTTATAGCGCATCGATTTTACCGGACTGCGATCCAGCCACGGCAGCACGAACAGCACCGCAATCGCCGCGCCCATGGCGACAACGCCCAAGAGTTTGTCCGGGATCGCCCGCAAGATCGCGTAGAACGGTGTGAAGTACCAGACCGGCGCAATGTGCTCAGGTGTCTTGAATGCGTTTGCCTGCTCGAAGTTCGGTTTTTCGAGGAAGTAGCCGCCCATTTCCGGGAAGAAGAACACAATCGAGCAGAAGATGAACAGGAACACTACAACGCCGACAATGTCCTTCACCGTGTAGTACGGGTGGAACGCAATGCCATCCAGCGGGATGCCGTTTTCGTCTTTGTGCTTCTTGATATCGACGCCGTCAGGGTTGTTAGAACCGACTTCGTGCAGCGCGAGAATGTGCAACACCACCAGACCAAGAATCACGATTGGCAGCGCGACAACGTGCAAGGCGAAGAAGCGGTTCAGGGTGATTCCGGAGATCAGGTAGTCACCACGAATCCACTGGGTCAGGTCATCGCCGATCAGCGGAATCGCGCCGAACAGCGAGATGATCACCTGAGCCCCCCAATAAGACATCTGGCCCCACGGCAGCAGGTAACCCATGAACGCTTCGGCCATCAGCGCCAGGTAGATCAGCATGCCGAACACCCAGACCAGCTCGCGCGGTTTCTGGTACGAACCGTAGAGCAGGCCGCGAAACATGTGCAGATAAACCACGATGAAAAACGCCGAGGCGCCGGTCGAGTGCAGCAGACGCAGGATCGAGCCGTACTCGACGTCGCGCATGATGTATTCGACGGAAGCAAAGGCCTCTTCCGCCGACGGCGTGTAGCTCATCGTCAGCCAGACACCAGTGACGATCTGGTTGACCAGCACCAGCAGCGCCAGCGAGCCGAAGAAATAGAAGAAGTTGAAGTTTTTTGGTGCGTAATATTTGCTGAGATGGTCTTCCCACATTTTGGTCGCGGGAAAGCGCGCATCAACCCAATCCATGAACTTGCTCATCACGCTTTCTCCGTATCGACGCCAATGACAATCAGGTCATCGGTCTCATAGGAATGCGGGGGAACTGGCAGGTTCAAAGGCGCAGGTTGCGACTTGTAGACGCGGCCAGCCAGATCGTAGTGGGAACCGTGGCACGGGCAGAAATAGCCGCCTACCCAGTCTTTGCCCAGATCCGCAGGTGCCACTTCGGGACGGAAAGTCGGTGAGCAACCCAGGTGCGTACAGATCCCGATCAGCAGCAGAATTTCCGGCTTGATCGAGCGTACTTCCGGGTCGACATAAGTGGGTTGCGTGGAGTTTTTGGAGGTCGGATCGGAGAGCTGACCCTCGATCTTCTTGAGATTCCCCAGGATTTCCTCGGTACGGCGGACAATGAACACCGGCTGGCCGCGCCATTCAGCAATCATCTGCTGGCCTGGCTCGATTTTGCTGACATTCACTTTCACCGGTGCACCGGCAGCTTTCGCCTTGGCACTGGGAAACCATGACCCCACGAACGGGACCGCAGCCCCCACCGCTCCTGCAGCACCCACCACGGATGTGGCTGCCACCAGGAAGCGACGCCGGCCTGCATTCACGCCGTCATTGCTCATTCAGTCCTCTCCCATCAGCTTTTTTGGCCTGTTAAATCAGGCGTCTACTAAATAAATCAAATGTTACTTATAAAAATTTTGCCCGAATGGTAATGAAAACCCCCAATTCTGACAAGGTTAATTCCCCAGGGCTCAGCCCCTTAAGCCTTGGAGTATAGGGGGTCTACGGCTGTGGCAAGTTGTCACAACGCAATTCTTTGATAAATCGCAGGCATAAAAAAACGCCCGCTTCCGTGAGGAGGCGGGCGTTCTTTTTGAACGCGGAAGCGGAATTAACGCTTCGAGTACTGCGGACGCTTACGCGCTTTACGCAGACCAACTTTCTTACGTTCAACTTCACGGGCGTCGCGGGTAACGAAGCCGGCTTTGCGCAGAGCGCTACGCAGGGTTTCGTCGTAGTCCATCAGAGCGCGAGTGATGCCGTGGCGGATTGCGCCAGCCTGACCACTTACACCACCGCCGATCACGGTGACGTAGATGTCGAACTTCTCGACAGTCTCGGTCAGCTCCAGCGGCTGACGAACTACCATGCGGGCAGTTTCGCGGCCGAAGAAGTTATCCAGCGAACGGTTGTTGATGGAGATGTTACCAGTACCCGGACGCAGGAAAACGCGTGCGGTTGCGGTCTTGCGACGGCCAGTGCCGTAATTTTGAGTCGCCGACATAATGAACTATTCCGTTAAATCTTCAGTTCTTGGGGCTGCTGAGCAGTATGAGGGTGTGCAGCGCCCGCATAGACTTTCAGCTTACGGTACATGTCGCGACCCAGTGGGTTTTTAGGCAGCATGCCTTTAACCGCGGTCTCGATCACGCGCTCAGGGGCTTTGGCGATCAGCTTTTCAAAGTTGATCGACTTGATGCCGCCCGGGAAACCGGAGTGGGAGTAGTACATTTTGTCAGTGGTTTTAGCGCCGGTAACACGGATCTGCTCGGCGTTGATGACGACGATGTAGTCGCCGGTGTCAACGTGAGGAGTGTACTCAGGCTTGTGCTTGCCACGCAGACGGCTCGCGATTTCGGTGGCCAGACGACCCAGGGTCTGACCAGCAGCGTCGACGACAAACCAGTCGCGCTTTACTGTTTCCGGTTTAGCAGTAAAAGTTTTCATTCTTTATAGCCTCAGGGGCCGCCTGTAAATAAGACGGCGGATCTTACTGAATAGTGCGTACTTTGACAAGTCAAAGGCAGCCGGATACAGACGCTTTCGGGGGCTCGGGTCGGCGCGTCCGTTCAACGGCAAGATTCTTCGGCGGCGGCGCATCACTTCCACTGCAGAAAGAGGTCGGCAATTATGCAGATTGCGAAAAATTTTTCAACCTGCTTTTATGAATGTTTTGCCCAAGGAGCACCCGATGGACTATCGCCAGCTAGGCCGTACCGACCTGAACGTGAGTGCAATCTGCCTCGGCACCATGACCTGGGGCGAGCAAAACACTGAAGCTGAAGCCTTCGCCCAGATCGAGCGGGCCAAAGAAGCGGGGATCAATTTCCTCGACACCGCCGAAATGTATCCGGTGCCGCCAAAAGCCGAAACCTACGCCACCACCGAGCGCTACATCGGCAATTACTTCAAGAGCCGCGGCGATCGCGCCGACTGGATCCTCGCCAGCAAGATCGCCGGCCCCGGCAATACCATCGACTACATCCGCGATAAAAACCTGCGGCACAACCGCCAGCACATCACCGAGGCACTGGACGGCAGCCTCAAGCGCCTGCAGACCGATTACATCGACCTGTACCAACTGCACTGGCCGGAACGCAGCACCAACTTTTTCGGACAGCTGGGCTACAAGCACAAGATCGAAGCCAACCTGACTCCGCTCGAAGACACGCTCGAAGCTCTCGACGAACAGGTGAAGGCTGGCAAGATCCGCCATATTGGCCTGTCCAATGAGACGCCGTGGGGCACCATGCGCTTTCTGGCTTTGGCCGAAGCCCGTGGCTGGCCGCGTGCGGTGTCGATCCAGAACCCGTACAACCTGCTCAACCGCAGCTTCGAAGTCGGCCTGGCGGAAATCGCCATTCGCGAACAGTGCGGCCTGCTCGCCTATTCGCCGCTGGCGTTCGGCTTCCTCTCCGGCAAGTACGAGGGCGGCGCCCGTCCACCAAAAGGCCGCCTGAGCCTCTACAGCCGCTTCAGCCGCTACTTCAACCCGCAATCGGAAGCGGCGTGCAGCCGTTACGTGGCCCTGGCCCGAGAACATGGCCTGGATCCGGCGCAAATGGCCCTGGCCTTCGTGACCCAGCAACCGTTCGTGACCAGCAACATCATCGGCGCAACGACGCTGGAGCAGCTGGACAGCAACATTGCCAGTTTTGATCTGAAATTGTCCGATGAAGTGCTGGCCGGGATCGAGGCGATTCACAAGGATCATCCGAATCCGGCGCCATAACTGACCGCCAAAAGCTTCGCGAGCAGGCTCGCTCCCACAGTGGAATACTGTACCTGTGGGAGCGAGCCTGCTCGCGAAGGGGCCAGTCGGATTACCTTGACAGCGGAACGCGGAGCGTCCCCGGCGGCATTCCCACGCAGAGCGTGGGAACGATCATCACAGCGACCGCGCAATAATCTCCTTCATGATTTCATTGGTGCCGGCATAGATCCGCTGCACTCGCGCATCCGCCCACGCCCGGGCCACCGGGTATTCCCACATGAAGCCGTAGCCGCCATGCAACTGCACGCACTCGTCGAGCACTTTGCATTGCAGGTCGGTGCCCCAGTATTTGGCCATCGCCGCCGTCGGCACATCGAGTTTGCCCTGCAGATGCAACTCCAGGCAGCGATCGACGAAGACCCGGCCGATCTGGATCTCGGTGGCCATTTCGGCCAGTTTGAAGCGGGTGTTCTGGAAGTCGGCAATCGCCTTGCCGAACGCCTTGCGATCACGGGTGTAATCCAGCGTCCATTGCAGCGCCGCCTCGGCCGAGGCCAGCCCGCCGATGGCCACGGTCAGACGCTCTTGCGGTAATTCCTGCATCAGATAGGCAAACCCGGCACCCGCCTGCCCGAGAAGATTTTCCTTCGGCACGCGCACGTCCTGGAAGAACAACTCCGAAGTGTCCTGAGCTTTCATACCGACCTTCTCCAGGCGCTTGCCCTTCTCGAAGCCCGGAGTGTTCGCTTCCACCAGAAACAGGCTGGTGCCTTTGGCGCCAGCCTTCGGGTCGGTCTTGGCCACCACGACCACCAGATCAGCCAGGAAGCCATTGGTGATAAAGGTTTTCGAGCCATTGATCACATATTCGTCACCGTCCAGCACTGCCGTGGTTTTCACCCCTTGCAGATCGGAACCCGCGCCAGGCTCGGTCATGGCAATTGCCGTGACCATTTCACCCGAGACCAGTTTCGGCAGGTACTTGTGCTTCAGCGCTTCGCTGCCGTAATGCAGGATGTACGGCGCGACGATGTCCGAGTGCAACGAGAATCCGATGCCGGTCAAGCCAAGACGACCGACCTCCTCAATCACCACGGCGCTGTACAAAAAATCCGCGCCCAGCCCGCCGTACTCCTCCGGCAGGTGCGAGCACAGCATCCCCGCCTCCCCCGCCTTGTTCCACAGCGCGCGATCGATGTGCCCCTGCTTCTCCCACTGCGCGTGATACGGCACGGCCTCTTTTTCGAGGAACGTTCGCACGCTGTCGCGGAACAATTCGTGCTCGGGGCTGAACAGGGTTCTGGGGATCATGCGGCACCTTTCTTTGTTGTTGGAGGTATTCGGCTCACAGAGACTAAGCCCGACTCCTGCTACGGGACACTGGACACATCCGACAAAAAATAAGACGATCCAGCCGTCTGGTGACCACTTTCCCTTATAAAAACAAAACAAAAGTTGAATTATGTCTAAGCACGTCTCCCCGCCCTTGCGGCGCGTCAGCATCCTGGCCATCGACCGGGTTTTCGCTTACACCCTCATGCAGGCCAAGGATTTTTTCCATGTGGCCAGCCTGCGTTACGGCAAACAACTGGGCCACGGCCTGACGCCGGCGTTCGAAACGCGCCTGGTCAGCCCCGATGGCAAACCGGTGAAAAGCTTCAGTGATGTGATGATGCCGGTCGACGGCGGCCTGGAAAACGCCGACGTAATCATCCTTCCGGCGTTCTGGGACGATTTCGACACGCTGTGCAGCCGTTACCCGCAAATCCTGCCGTGGCTGCGCGAACAGCATGCGCGCGGCGCGGTGTTATGCGGCGAAGCCACCGGGGTGTTCTGGCTCGCCGAAGCCGGGCTGCTTAACGGCAAGGAAGCGACCACCTACTGGCGCTTCTTCAACGCCTTCGCCGAGCGCTTCCCCAAGGTCTATCTGAATCAGGACAAGCATCTGACGGATGCCGATAACCTCTATTGCGCTGGCGGCACCACCTCGGCCTGCGACTTGTATATCTATCTGATCGAACGCTTCTGCGGCTCGAACGTAGCGCAAGCGGTGGCCCGCGACATCCTTTACGAAGTGCAACGCAGCTATTCGCCGGGGCGTATCGGTTTCGGCGGGCAAAAGCTGCATCAGGACGTGATCATCCTGCAGATCCAGCACTGGCTCGAAGAACACTTCGCCGACAAGTTCCGCTTCGAAGACGTCGCCCGCGAGCACGGCATGAGCATCCGCAACTTCATGCGTCGCTTCCAGACCGCCACCGGCGACAAACCGCTGCACTACTTGCAGCGCCTACGCATCGAGACGGCCAAGGGTTTGCTTTCGGGCACGCGCAAGAGCATCAAGACCATCAGTTATGAGGTCGGTTACGACGATGCGAGCTTCTTCGCGCGACTGTTTCGCCAGCACACCGAACTGTCGCCGAACCAGTATCGGCAGCAGTTCCAGCAAGCTGCGTAACCCGGCCTGATGATCGTTCCCACGCTCTGCGTGGGAATGCCGCCACTGGACGCTCTGCGTCCGCCTCGCAAGTGACGCGGAGCGTCACGGGATGCATTCCCACGCGGAGCGTGGGAACGATCAGTTACTGCGCTTTCGCGAGCAGGCTCGCTCCCACAGGGAAAAACTTCAGCGCATAAAAAAGGCCTGCAATCGCAGGCCTTTTTCGTTGCCGAGACTCCGATCAAGGCTTGTGCGCCCGCGACAGGAATTCGTGAGATTGCATCTCCAGCAGTCGGCTCAGCGTGCGCTGGAACTCGAAGGTCAGGCGTCCGCCGGTGTACAGATCCTTCAGCTCGACTTCGGCAGAAATGATCAGTTTGACGTTGCGATCGTAGAATTCGTCGACCATGTTGATGAAGCGCCGCGCGATGTCGTCGGTGGTGACACTCATCTGCTCGACGCCGCTGAGCAGCACGGCGTGGAAGATCTTGCCCAGTTCGATGTAATCGTTCTGGCTGCGCGGGCCGTCGCACAGTTCGCGGAAGTCGAACCAGGCCACGTCGTCGCAGGTGCGCAGAGCGCGGATTTCGCGGTTCTCGATGATCAGCACATCGTTTTCCACCGCCGCCGTGCACTCCGGCGTCAGTGCCTTGAAGCTCTTGCGCAGGCTTTCGTGGGCAGCTTCGTCGAGCGGATAGTGGAACAACTCGGCTTGCTCGAGGTGACGCAGACGATAATCGACGCCGCTGTCGACGTTGACGATCTCGGTATTCTGTTTGATCAGGGCGATGGCCGGCAGGAAGCGCGCACGTTGCAGGCCATCCTTGTACAGGCCGTCCGGAACGATGTTCGACGTCGCGACCAGAGTCACGCCATTCTTGAACAGTTCTTCCATCAGCGTGCCGAGGATCATCGCGTCGGTGATGTCGGAGACGAAGAATTCATCGAAGCAGATCACTCGTGACTCGGCCGCGAAGCGCTTGGCGATGATGGTCAGCGGGTTCTTCTCGCCGCCCAGGGTTTTCATTTCCTCGTGCACACGCTTCATGAAGCGGTGGAAATGCGTGCGGGTCTTCTCCTTGAACGGCAGCGCTTCGAAGAAGGTGTCGACCAGGTAAGTCTTGCCGCGACCGACGCCGCCCCAGAAATACAGGCCCTTGACCGGTGCCTGATCCTTTTTGCCAAACAGCTTGCCGAGGAAACCCGGCTTGTTCTGGTCGGCTGCGATCAAGTCGTCGTACAGACGCTGCAGGTGACGCACAGCAGTTTCCTGCGCGGCGTCATGGAAGAAGTCCGGGCGTTTCAGATCAGCTTGATATCGTTCTAGGGGCGTCATAATTCGTTAGCAAGGCAACAAAAACGGGCCGTCACTGTAGCGACGGCCTGTGGGAATGGCAATCGGCCCTTGGTCGGGTCGCGCCGCCGATCAGTCCTGAGCTGGAGTCAACGCGATGCGCAATGCCTCGATGGCGGCGTCTCGCGCGGCAACGTCGGCGAAGGCCGGGCTGTCGCCGACGCACTCACCGGCCAGCCAGACGCTGAAGCTCAATTCTTCAGTGCGTACGTCCAGCGGCTCGCCGGACTGCAACTGTTTGGTCACCTGGCCGGCAGTTTTGCCGTCGGCGAAGTTGCGCGACAGCAGCAATTGCTCGCCATCGGCCGCCAGCAGACGGAAACGGAAACTGCCGTCGTCCTCGCGGAAGCTGACGAAACGTGCGGTTTTCGCAGCTTTTTCTTGGTGGTGGCGGCGACCTGAACCTGATTGACGAAAGAACGCAGGCCAACGGCTTCGCGCAGTTCGTTGAGGAACGGCGTGGCCACGGCGCGGGCCTTCTTCGCACCGATCTGCAAAATGTCTTCCAGATCCGCCGGACGCTCGATCAACTGGTGATATTTCTCCCGCGCTTCGCCCAGTTCGTTGTCGAGCAACTGGAACAGGCGATTTTTCGCCTCGCCCCAGCCCAGACCACCAAGCAATTCGCTACGGAACTCGTCAGCCTGCGCCGGGGTGGCGAAGGCCTGGAACAGAGTGAACAGGTGCGAGTTGTCCGGATCTTTCGCTTCGCCCGGGGCCTTGGAATCGGTGACGATCCGCGAGATCGCGTCTTTCATCTCTTTGGCGCTGGAGAACAGCGGGATGGTGTTGTCGTAGCTCTTCGACATCTTGCGACCGTCGAGGCCCGGCAATGTCGCCACGCTTTCTTCGATCAGCGCTTCGGGCATGGTGAAGAACTCTCTGCCCTGGCCGAACAGATGGTTGAAACGCTGACCGATATCACGGGCCATTTCCACGTGCTGAATCTGATCGCGACCGACCGGCACCTTGTGCGCGTTGAACATCAGAATGTCCGCGGCCATCAGCACCGGATAGCTGTAGAGGCCCATGGTGATACCGGCGTCCGGGTCTTCACCGGTCTCGACATTCTTGTCCACCGAGGCCTTGTAGGCGTGCGCACGGTTGAGCAGGCCCTTGGCGGCGACGCAGGTCAGTAGCCAGGTCAGCTCGGGGATTTCCGGGATGTCGGACTGGCGGTAGAAAGTCACGCGGTCAACATCGAGGCCACCGGCCAGCCAGGTCGCGGCGATTTCCAGACGCGAGCGCTGGATGCGCAGCGGGTCATCGCATTTGATCAGAGCGTGGTAGTCAGCCAGGAAGTAGAACGAATCGGCGTTGCTGTCGCGGCTGGCGAGGATCGCCGGACGGATCGCGCCGGCGTAGTTGCCCAGGTGCGGCGTGCCGGTGGTGGTGATGCCGGTGAGAATGCGGGTACGGTTGGTCATGGGTAATCGCTTGTCAGACTGCAATCAATTCGAGAGACGCGGCAGCAGCAGATCCTTGAGATCGGTCAGCTTGCCGTGAAAAAAGTGTCCGCATTCTGCCACTTTCAGCAGCTCATGGGGGCGCTGGAGTTGTTCCGACCACTGGTAGACCAGTTGCGGATCGATGACTTCATCGGTTTCTGGCTGGATCACAGTCAACCCGCCGTGCTGCGGCAGTTGATCCTGCTCACCCAGACGCATCACCGCCGGGGCGACCATGAACAAGTGCTCAAGCTGCACGCCCTGGGCTTCAAGACGGCCGCCGAGACTTGCTGCAACAAATCCGCCGAAGGAGAAACCGAACAGGGTCAGCGGCAGATCCGGGTGTTTTTCCCGCAGCCATGCGGCGGCTGCCTCGGCATCATCGACTTCACCGGTGCCCATATCGTGCTTGCCCTGGCTGGCGCCGACGCCGCGATAGTTGAAACGCAAGGTGATCAGGCCTGCGTCGCGCGCGGTGCGCTGCAGGGTCGAGACGACCTTGTTGAGCATGGTGCCGCCCTGCACCGGGTTCGGATGGCAGATCAGCGCGATGCCGCGCGGCTGCTCGTTATCCAGATACAAAGCCTCAATTTGGCCGACAGGGCCGTCAATCACTACAGGGGTTTCGCGCATCAGCAAGGGAGGAACTCCGTGACCTCGAATCGGGTCGACTCGTCTAGCAAATTGTCTGTGCCAATCTATTGCGAGTGAATCGCGGTATACAGCGCAGGTTCGAGCCGTTAACGTAAAGCAAAGCCGTTTATAGAGGAAGGACTCGTGGAACACTCGCTCTTAGTTTGGTTGTTACCGACTCTTGCCCTGGTTGTGGGTGTCGCCATTGGATTCCTGATCGCGCGCGTTGCGCCGAACGCCGCACCGAGCCGCACGCAACGTCAACTGGATGATATCCAGGAGCGTTTCGACAGTTATCAAAACGAAGTGGTCACCCACTTCAACAGCACCGCGATGCTGGTCAAGAAGCTCACTCAGAGCTATCAGGAAGTGCAGGATCATCTCGCCGAGGGCGCCAACCGTCTGGCCCTGGATGAGCAGACCCGCCAGCGCCTGATCGCCGCCCTGCACGCTGACGCGGCGCAGGCACCCCGTGAACGCCTGACGCCACCGCGTGATCAGGAACCGCCACGTGACTATGCGCCGAAATCGCCAAATTCCCTGGCATGCTCGATGAGCATTATGGTCTGAAGAAGTAATCGGGTTTCGCGCCCAACAAAAAGCCCCCGGACAATGCTGTTGTCCGGGGGCTTTTTTGCATCGGCTGATTTTGCGGTGACAACACTGGCCTCTTCGCGGGCAAGCCCGCTCCCACAGGGGTCAGGTGTGGAACACAGATTTTGGATACACCACCAATACCTGTGGGAGCGGGCTTGCCCGCGAAAGGGCCGGCACAGATGACACAAAAAAATGCCCGATCAAAAGACCGGGCATTTCTTCAATCAGGCAATCGCTTACGGATACTGCTGTACCGTACCCGGCTGTTGCTGCTGACCACCATACTGCTGGCCCGGAATAGCCTTCAGATTGACTTCAACCCGGCGGTTCTGCGCGCGGCCGTTGACGTCGCCGTTGCTGGCAATCGGGTTATCCGGGCCGGCGCCACGGGCCGACAGGTTGGCACCGCTGACGCCTTGCGAGGTCAGGTAGGTCGCGACGCTCTGCGCACGACGTTGGGACAGGTCCATGTTGTGCTGGCGGCTGCCGGTGCTGTCGGTGTAGCCGACGATTTCGATCTGGTTCTGGTTGAACTCTTTCAGCGAGTTGGCCAGGTTGTTCAGCGGCTGGTAGAAACTCGGGGCAATGTTCGCCGAATCGGTGGCGAAGGTGATGTTGCCCGGCATGATCAATTTGATCTGATCGCCCTGACGCTGCACTTCAACGCCAGTGTTGGCCATGCTCGCGCGCAATTTCTTTTCCTGCTGGTCGGCGTAGTAGCCGTAGCCTGCTGCGGAAGCACCGACAACGGCGGCGCCGATCAAGGCGCCCTTGCCACGGTTGTCGTGACCGATGGCGGCACCGGCGAGAGCGCCAGCGAGCGCACCGAGGCCACCGTATTTGGCGGTTTTGCTCATGCCTTGCGAGCCACCGTCGGCCTGACCCTGATTGTCATACGGGTTGGGCGAGGCGCAGCCGGACAACACGGCCACGGCAGTAGCGACAATAATCAAACGACGCGTGGTGAACATGGAGAGCTCCTGGTTTTTGCATTCTGTGGTGCAGCGGCCACTGCTTAACTAATGGACCTGCGCCGGCGTTGGATCATGACAATGCACAAAAATTCCACCGCACACCCGTGACAAAAAATTCAGGCACGCACAAACGGGTTCTCGCGCATCTCATCACCCAGGCGCGTATCCGGCCCGTGCCCGGTGACCACCGTCGCGTCTTCGTCCAGCGTGTACAGCCGCTGCTTGATCGAACGCACGATGGTCGCCTGATCGCCGCCCCACAAATCCGTACGCCCTACCCCGCGACGAAACAGCGTGTCGCCGGCTATCAACAGCTTAGCCTCGGAAAACCAGAAGCTCATGGAACCGGGTGTATGCCCCGGCGTGTGCAGCGCGACGCCGCAACCACAGGCCAGTTCTTCATCATCGCTCAACCAGCGATCCGGCGAAGGCACGGGCGTATACGGCACACCGAACATCTGGCATTGCATTTCCAGGTTGTCCCAGAGGAATTGATCTTCCTTGTGCAGATGCAAGGTCGCACCGGTTTTCTCTTTCATCTGCCCGGAAGCCAGAAAGTGATCGAGATGCGCGTGGGTGTGGATGATGCTGACGACTTTTAGGCCATGGGCATCGAGGCGCGCCATGATCAGATCAGGGTTGCCGCCCGGGTCGACGACGATGGCTTTTTTCGTGATCGGGTCGCCGATGATCGTGCAGTTGCACTGCAAAGGGCCGACGGGGAAGGTTTCGCGAATGAGCACTGGAATTGAGACTGACATGGAAGGATCCTGGACAGGCGGCACGGATATTGGCTTCAGGATTCTACTGCACCTGCCGATAGAGAACGCCAGGTCAGTTAATTGACGCCGCTAATCAGAAAATAGTGGCCCAATGATGTCAAACCATCCAATACTGGTGCAAAATCAACGTCTGTAGCGGCCACATTTCAGGAAGGGCCGCAGCCCATTTCAGGAATTGCGAAATGCCACGCCCAACCGAATCGACCGAAAGCCAGTATGTTTCACTGACCGGAATCAAATATCTCGACAGTCTTCTATCCGGTACCAAGTGGGCTGATGATGGAATGGGCGTCAGCCTGACTTACAGCTTTATAAGCCTGGCAAATTCGTATTTCGCGACAGATTACAGCGCAGCCAATGAATACGAAGCGGGATACGAGCTGACTGCGACCCAGCGGGCCGCAGCGACCGCCGCGCTGAGCACTTGGAGCGCAGTGGCCGACATCACTTTCCGCCAGACCAGTGACAACTGGGCCAACGTTGGGGACATCCGGTTTGGCGGCTACGCACTCATGGACGCCGACGCTGCCGCATGGGCATACACGCCGGGCGACACCCCCAATGCCGGCGACATCTGGATCGGCCCGAACACCGATGACCCGTCGCCGGTCAAAGGTACCTACGATTTCATGACATTCGTTCATGAAATCGGCCATGCACTGGGACTCAAACACCCGTTCGCACCGACCCCGGGCAACGCGACGACGATGGATCCGGCGCTGGACGACATTACCCATACGATCATGAGTTATAACAACTCATACTCTTACCACCCGACCACTCCGATGCTCCTGGACATTCTGGCGATCCAGAACCTCTACGGCGCCAATACTATGTGGGCGACAGGCAACACCGTCTACTCCTGGGCAGCCAATCAATCGGTTTTCGAAACGATATGGGACGCCGGCGGTGTCGACGCGATCGACGGCAGCAACCAGGCAGCGGCCGTGCGCATCGATCTCAACGAAGGCGCGTTCAGCAAGATCGGCAAGGTCTTCAGCGACCCTGATGGCGCTGACTTCAACGAAGGGCTGGCGATTGCGTTCGGCGCCAAGATCGAAAACGCCGTCGGTTCCGGTTTCAACGACACATTGATCGGCAACGGACTGGACAACCTGCTCAATGGCATGGCCGGGGCCGATACCATGACTGGCGGTGCCGGCAACGACAGCTACATTGTCGATGACGCGGGCGATGTGGTGGTTGAAACCGGCACCTCGCGCTCTGAAATCGACAGTGTCTTTTCGTATATCGACTACACCCTCGGCGACAATGTCGAAAACCTTACGCTGTCCGGCGCTGCGAATCTGACCGCCACGGGCAATGCACTGAATAACGAACTCACGGGCAACGCCGGCGATAACGTTCTGGACGGCGGCCTGGGGGCCGACATCATGACCGGTGGTGCCGGCAACGATATCTACATCGTCGATAACGTTGGCGATGTGGTCATCGAAACCCGTGCGCTGTACAGCGAGATCGATACCGTACAGTCTTCAATCAGCTATACCCTGGGTGCGAATGTTGAAGACCTCATTCTCACCGGCACTGCTGACATTAACGCTATCGGCAACGCGCTCGGCAATATCCTGGTCGGCAACTCGGGCAATAACCAGCTCAACGGTGGCGGCGGCATTGACGCCATGATCGGCGGCGATGGCAATGATGCTTACGCTCTGGATCAAGGTGCCGAACTGGGACTGATCCGCGAGTATGTCAACCAAGGCAACGACACGCTGATCACGCTTTTCAACGCCAATGCGCAATACAACCTCATCGACCTCAGCCAGAGCAATCTGCAGAACGTCGAAAACGTGACTGTGCTGGGTACGGGGGCGTTTACCATCGCCGGCAACAGCCTGAACAACGTCCTGGTCGGTAACGCTGACGCAAACTTCATCAATGGCGGCCAAGGCGCCGACACTATGACCGGCGGCGCTGGCAATGACACTTACATCGTCGACAATGTCAACGACGCAGTGATCGAGGCCGGTGCCTCGCTTACGGAGATCGATACGGTCTACTCCTATATCGATTACACCCTGGGCGACAATCTGGAGAATCTGAACCTGGCCGGCGAAGCAAATCTGAACGCTACCGGCAATGCACGCAACAACGCTATCTACGGTAATGCGGGCAACAACGTTCTGGATGGCGGCGTCGGTGCCGACTATATGGCAGGCGGGTTCGGCAACGATACCTACATCGTTGACAACACTGGCGATGTGATCTTTGAGGATTGGGATCTGGTTGGGGTGGTCGACACGGTCCGCGCCTCGGTCAGTTACGCCCTCAGTGCGAATCTGGAAAACCTTGTTCTGACTGGCACGGCCGACACCAACGCCATCGGCAACGGGCAGAACAACGTGCTGACAGGCAACGACGGTAATAACCAGCTCAATGGCGGTGCCGGAGTCGACACCATGATTGGTGGCAAAGGCAACGATGCCTACGCCCTCGACCAGTACGCCGAACTGGCGCTGATCCAGGAAAACGCCAACGAAGGCAACGACACCCTGATTACGCTGTTCAACGCGACCGCGTTGAACAGTACGATCGACCTCAACACCGCAAACTTGAAGAACGTCGAGAACCTGAGCGTGTCAGGGGCAGGCGCCTTTACGTTGGCAGGCAACGAACTGAACAACACCCTGATCGGTAACGCCGACGCCAACTTCATCAACGGTGGCAAAGGCATCGATATCATGCAGGGCGGCGGTGGTAACGACACCTACATCGTCGACAACATCCTCGACCAGGTCATCGAAACCGATGCAACACCGTCGCAAATCGATACGGTCTACTCTTACGTAAGCCATTATCTGAGTGCCAATGTCGAAAACCTTACACTGGTCGGCAACACTGACCTTACAGGCGTTGGTAACGCGCTGAACAACGTCATTTACGGTAACGACGGCAACAACCAGATCAATGGCGGCCTGGGTATCGACACCATGATCGGTGGCAAAGGCAATGACGATTACGCCCTCGACCAGTTCGCCGAACTGGGACTCATCCAGGAGAACGCCAGCGAAGGCATCGACAGGCTGCTCATCCAATACAACGCCAACGCGCAGACCAGCATCGTCGACCTGAATCTGACCAATCTGCAGCAAGTCGAAAATGTCATGTTGCTGGGTGGCGGTGAGTTCACGCTGGCCGGCAACAGCCTGAACAACGTCCTGATGGGCAACGCTGCTGCCAACTTCATCAACGGGGGCCTGGGCGCAGACACCATGACGGGTGGCGCTGGCAATGACACTTACATCGTCGACAACATCAACGATGCAGTGATCGAGACCGGCGTATCGCTGTCAGAAATCGACACGGTGTACTCCTACATTGATTACACCTTGGGTACCAATGTCGAGAATCTGACCCTGGCCGGGGGCAGCCACTTGAATGCCAACGGTAACGCCCTGAACAATGTGATCTACGGTAATACCGGCAACAACATCCTCGACGGTGGTGCGGGCGCCGACTTCATGGCGGGCGGTATTGGCAATGATACGTATATCGTCGACAACGTCAGTGACGTGATCAGCGAAACCAGCACTCTGGCCAATGAGATCGACACGGTCCGCTCCTCGGTCAGTTACACCCTCAGTGCGAATCTGGAAAACCTGATTCTGACGGGGACGGCCCACACCAACGCCATCGGCAATGACCAGAACAACGTGCTGACCGGCAACGACGGCAATAACCAACTCAATGGCGGTGCCGGAGTCGACACCATGATGGGTGGCAAAGGCAACGATGCCTACGCCCTCGACCAGTACGCCGAACTGGCGCTGATCCAGGAAAACGCCAACGAAGGCAGCGATACTTTGATCACGCTGTTCAACGCGACGTCAACCAGCTCCATGATTGATCTGAACATTGGCAACCTGCAAAACGTTGAAAACGTCACCGTACTCGGCGCCGGCGCATTTACCCTGGCTGGTAACGGCCTGGACAACATCCTGGTCGGCAACGCCGATGCCAACTTCATCAACGGTGGCAAGGGTGCTGACACCATGACCGGCGGCGCTGGCAACGACACGTATATCGTCGACAACATCGGCGATGTGGTCACCGAAACCGGCACGTCGCTCTCGGAAATCGACAGCGTCTATTCGTACGTCGATTACACCTTGGGGGCCAACCTGGAGATTCTGAGTCTTGTCGGGTCCGCCAGCAAAGGTACCGGCAACAGGTTGAACAACTCCATTTACGGCAACGACGCAGACAATGTCCTGGATGGCGGCGCGGGGACGGACACGCTCACAGGCGGCGCTGGCGCCGACACCTTCGTGTTCAGCTCGCGTACCGACATGGGCGTGGGCGCCAGCCGTGACGTGATCACCGATTTCAGCAGCCTGCAGGGCGACAAAATCGACCTGACGAAATTCGATGCGAACCTGCTGCAAGGCGGCATGGACGGTTTCACCTTCATCGGTGCCAATGACTTCACCGGTGCCGGGCAACTGCGCTTCGTCGACCACGTACTGTCGGGCAATGTCAGCGGCAATGCCGGCGCGGACTTTGAAATCCAGCTGGTGGGTGTGAACAGCTTCAGTGCCAACGATCTGGTGGCCTGACGCCCTGTTCAATTGCCAGGCCAGCAACCCCGGCCGGTGAACTGAAAAAAAACGCCCCGACTGGTTCGGGGCGTTTGTTTTTCTGCCGGGTCATGGCGCGATCTCAATAGAGCAATCCCAGTTCCTTGGCGCGCGCCACTGCCTGGGTACGCCGCTCGACGCCCAGTTTGCTATTGATGTGGCTGGCATGGGTTTTCACGGTGTGCAGGGAAATGAACAATTGCTCGCTGATCTCCTGATTGGAACAGCCCTGAGCAATCAGGCGCAGCACCGCCAATTCACGGCTGCTGAGCTGATCGGCAGTTGAGTTTTCTATGCTCGGTCGCGGCGCGGCTGTTGGGACATGTGTGAGCAATTGCTGGCTGACGGCGTTGCAGGCAAGCGCCTGCAATTGCCCACGCAACCAGTCGGTATGGTTTTTCAGTAGCGCATCGAAGGGTTGGAAGACACCGCCGGAAGCAGCTTCCAGCGCGAAATTCAAGGTTTTGCGTGCTTCGGGCTCGCGTCCACTCGACAACAAGAGCGCCACCTTCTGCGTCAACGCCATCACGCTGAGCAATTGCCGACCGGTCTGCTGGCCGTTTTCATGCAACACGTTCAAACGTCCTTCGGCAAGCATCGGCTGCCCTTGAATCATGTCGAGCAGTGCCTGCTGCAATTCGACGTGCAACGGCAATTGCGGATGGAATTCCGGCGGTGCCGCGGCGCGTTCACCGGTGTAGGTTTGCCCCAGTCGCGCCAACCAGGCTTCGGCCAGATCGGTGCGCCCCTGCGCCAGCCACAGTTCGCATTTGACCAGCGTGATCATCGCCAGATAGTAGATCGGCGGCACGTCCCAGATGTGCATCAGGCGTTCGGCTTCGGCGAGTTCGGCGAAGGCCTTGGCGAACTCGCCACAGGCGCCGTCCAGGCGGGCGATCACGCAGTGACCGATCAGCACGCTGATGTCGCGACAGGCGCGCGCCTCGCCGATGCCGGCCAGCAGACGCATGCGTGCGGCCTGCGGCTGCAAACGCATTGCCAGCAGAAAGCCTTCATAGAGCGTCAACCGTGCGCGCACGGCGTACAGGCGTTGCGGCGACAGACCGCGCAAGCGCTCCAGCCCCTGATGCACTTCATCCAGCGCACGCAGAATCTCGCCCCGCGATTGCAGAACCCGCGCCCTGTCGTAATGCGCCAGTGCTTCGAATAATGGATTGCCGACGCGTTGCGCCAGCTCGAGGGATTCGCGATTCAGGCCGCGGGCGCGCCACAGATCGCCGTCGGCGATCGCCAGATTGGACAAGGTCGACAGGCACATCAGCCGCTGGCCGTAACGCTTGGCCGGCAGGCTCTCCAGCGCCTCGCCGCAATAGCGCAGGGTCAGTTCGCGATGGCCGCGCCCGCGAGCGATGATCCCGCTCAACGCCAGCCACTGCGCCAGCATCGACTTCTGCGCAGTGGCCGAAGGTGCCGGCAGGAAGCGGCTCAAATGGCTGGCCAGTTCTTCGGCGGCATCGAGCTGACAGGCCAGCCCCAGCGCCCAGCTATAGAGCACGATCAGCCGTGGCGTGCTAATCAGCAGGCTGTCGGGCAAGTCCATTTTCCAGCGCAGCAGCATGCCGACGTTCTGTTCGGCGAGCAGTTGCTCTTCGGACAGGTTCTGTACCAGATTCGCCGCAACATCGAGATGCCCGGCACGCAAGGCCTGCTCAACCGCTTCGTCGAGCAGGCCTTGCGCATTGAACCAGCGGCAGGCGCGCAAATGCAGGGTGGCGTTGGGCACCATCGCCCGGGCAATTGGCCGGCTGCGCAGCAAGTCAGAGAACAAATGGTGATAGCGATACCAGTGGCCGTGCTCGTCCAGCGGCACCAGAAACACTTGGTGGGCGAGCAGAAAGCGCAGGATCTCGGCGCTGTCATGGGCTTCGCGGACCGCATCGCACAGCTCGCTGCAAAAGCGTTCCTGCGGAGCGGTTTCGTAGAGAAACGATTGCACTTCGGCCGGCAGGCAATCGATGACTTCTTCGAGCAGATAATCGCGGATCAGCCCTTCCCCGCCGTTCAGTGCTTGCGGCAGCGCGGCATCGTTGCCCGCCTCGGCCACCGCCAGCAGCCAGAAGCGCAGGCCGGCAACCCAGCCTTCACTGCGCTGGATCAGGCTCTCCAGTGCCTCGCCGCGCAGTGAGCTGCTGTGGCGATCGAGCAAGGTCAGCGCTTCGTCGTGGGTCAGGCGCAAATCCTGTTCGTGCAGTTCGAGCAACTGCCGCGACAGGCGCAGACGCGCCAGATGCCAGTCCGGGCGCTGGCGGCTGGTGACCATCACCAGCAAGCCATCGGGCAAATGATTGAGGAAAAATTGCAGGCAACGATCCAGCACCGGCCCCTGGGCGAGGTGGTAATCGTCGAGGACCAGCAGCAGCGGCGCGGCAGGATCGAGGTGCAGCGCCAGCTCATCGAGCAAACCGTCAAGCCACTCTTCGAAAGCAAACGGCTGATGACGCTGACGCATTTTCAGCAGGCCAAGAGCACCGGCGCCCAAGGCTGGAAAATAGTCTTGGAGACCTTCAAGCAAGCGCTCAAGAAAACGTCCGGGATCGCTGTCCCGTGGACTCAAACCCAACCAGAGACTTTGCCAGTGCGCTGGCAGGCTCTGACAGAACTCCACGGCCAGCGAGCTCTTGCCGAACCCGGCCGGGGCGCTGACCAGCAGCAACCGACCACCGAGCCCGGCCTGCAGACGCTGGCACAAACGCGGCCGCAAGACATAGCCATCAGGCAGCGGCGGGCGGAAAAACGCCCGTCCAGTGCTGCGACGGTGATGCTTGCGGGACCCGGAAGTGGGGACAGATCAGTCATGGCCGGCTCTTGTTCGAAGGCGATTGGCGGCGTTGCAGATGTCCGCAGCCTAGCCTTAAACGAAGAGGTAATGAAGGTCGCTGCTACAAATGGCTACAAAAAGGCTACAGACACAAAAACGCCCCGAACCGGTCGGGGCGTTTTCACGAGGATGCGGCCTCGGGTTTACCCAGGTTTAGCGAACACCATCCTGACGCAGAGCGGCCGGGGTGAAGTCGCTGGTGGTGGCGGTGAAGCCGAAGTCATAGGCCTGCTTCTCTTCGTTCTTCATGCCCAGTGCCAGATAACGGCCGGACTGCAGGTCGTAGAGGGTTTCGAGGGCATACCACGGCACTTGCTTGTCGTAGTAGTTCTCGGCATGCGCCTCGGCTACACGCCACAGTTGGCCACGACCGTCGTAGTGGTCGATGACCGCTGCCTGCCAGGTGTCCTCGTCGATGTAGAAGTCACGCTTGGCATAGATGTGGCGCTGGCCTTCCTTCAGGGTCGCGACGACGTGCCAGACGCGGCGCAGCTCGTAGCGAGCCAGGTCCTGGTTGATGTGGCCGGCCTTGATGATGTCCGAGTACTTCAGTTTCGGATCGTCGAGCTTGTAGCTGTCGGAGGCGATGTACATCTCTTTCTTGCCTTCGAGCTTCCAGTCGTAACGATCCGGCGCACCGTTGTACATGTCGAGGTTGTCCGAGGTACGCAGGCCGTCGGCGGCAGTACCCGGGCCGTCATACGACACTTGCGGTGCACGGCGCACACGACGCTGACCGGCGTTGTAAACCCACGCCGAACGCGGCTCCTTGACCTGATCGAGCGTCTCGTGCACCAGCAGTACCCCACCGGCCAGACGCGCCGGCGCGGTCACTTTCTGCTTGAAGTAGAACAGGATGTTGCCTGGGTTCGCCGGATCGTAGTCCTTCATCTTGTCGCGGAACACGAACTGGTCCTGGAAGTACACCAGGCTGTACGAGCCGTTCGGTTGCGGCGTGGCCTGGGTCACCAGACGGGTCACACTGCCGCCGCGATAGCGGGTGATGTGGTTCCAGATCACTTCCACGCCGGTTTTAGGAATCGGGAACGGCACGGCGGTATCGAAGTTTTCCAGACCGTTGCCGCCGGACACCAGATTGGTGCTGGTGGCGTTCTTCTTGATGGCGGCGAACACGTCATCCGGCACGGTGGCGCCGCGATGGGACGGATAGACCGGCATCTTGAAGGTTTCCGGGTAGCGCTTGAACATCGCGTACTGGCCCGGGGCAAGCTTGTCCTTGTACTTGTCGACATCCTTGGCAGTGATGGTGAACAGCGGCTGCTCACTGGCGTAAGGATTGGACAGGAAGCCCTTGCTGTCGACGCTGCCGGCGTTTTTCGGCAGCGGTTTCCAGGCCGGGATCGAACCATCGGCATTACCGGCCATTTCTGCGCCCATCGGCGTCAGGCTTTTGCCCAGCTTATCCGCTTCGGCAGCAGGCACCGCCGCCATGACGCTGGTCGCCAGCAGCGACAGGCCCAGAACACCGGCGTGGAACAGACTCTTTGTTATTTTCATAAATTCGTTCGTCCTGAAATGCAGTGCTTAGAAGTTCACGCCGAAGCTGAGCGCCACGAAGTCGCGGTCATCCACGGTGGTGTACTTGCCGTCGAAGAAATTGGTGTAGGCCAGGCTCGCGGTGTAGGTGTTCTGGTATTCGGCATCGACGCCCAGGCTGACCGCTTTGCGACCTTCCTCGAAGTTGCCGCCAGGGCCTGGCGAGTAACCGCTGACGTCGTGGGACCAGGCCACGTTCGGCTTGAGGTTCACGCCGGCAAACACGTCGTTGTATTCCCAGATTGCCCGGCCACGGTAGCCCCACGACATCGAAGTGGTAAAACCATCGTTGTCGCAATTGCGGCTGCGGTTGTTCTGAGGCGAACCCGGGCCGGCGCCGTTGATGGTGCTGTTGTTGAGGATGTTGGCGCAGGTATTGATCCCACCGGTGGCTGGCAACTCGCCCGGGCCGTAGACCGGATCGCGGCCATAACGCTTGTCGGAACGGCTTTCCAGGCCACCGACGTAGGTCGCGCCGACTTCACCGACGAGGGTCAGACGGCTGGCGCCCATGACCTGATCGAAGAAGTGCGTGAAGGTCGTTTGCAGTTGGGTGATTTCCTTGCGCTCGTAACCATGCAGGTCCTGGCCTGGCACGCCAGTGAGCAGCGAAGCGTTGGTCAGCGCGCCGCCCAATGGGCGTACGCCGGCAAACAGGATGTCGGTGGAGTTCAGTTGTACCGGCGCGTTCGGACGGTAGCTGATCTCACCGCTCCACGCCGTACCGGTAGGCAGGGTGGTGGAGAAGCTCAGACCGTAGAGACGAATGTCTTCCGGGTATTCGATGAAGTAGTTCGAGTTGCCCGCGACCAGCAGTGGTGCGAGCGCGGCAAACGGCCCTGGCAGACCGGCGGCGGTGTTGTACACCGATTGCGGTGCACCGGTGGCGCTGAAGATCGGCGCACGGCTGTGATAGTTCATGAAGTAGGCGCCGAACTCGGTGTCGAGTGGCTCGAACATGTATTTGAGGGACGCGCCCCACTGACCGCTGTCGCGCGCGTCACGGTCCGGCCCACGGCGCACCAGCACGCCCTCTTCGTCAACGTTGACACCGTTGGCGGCCAACGGCCCCAAAGCGATCGCCGGAATCTGCGAACGCTTGTTCAGTACGCGCAGATTGCTGTCGCAACCGTCGGCTACGATGTCCGGCTGGGAGAAGAAGGTGCCGCAGTTGTCGACGACGGTCTGGTCCCATTCCAGTTGGTAGAACGCTTCGGCCGAGAGGTTATCGGTAAGGCTCTGGGACACGTAGAACATGTTGACCGGAATCAGGCCTTCCTTGATCTCGGCGCCCGGACGACGGAACGCGGAGACGTCGATCGGGTTGATCGAGTTGATGCCGCCGCCGATGAAGGTACTTTCACCCCAGCTCACTACCTGCTTGCCCAGACGCACGGAACCTGGCTGATCGGCAATCGCGTAGTTGTGGTAGACGAAGGCGTCGAGGATCTGTCCGCCGGAGGACTTGGCGCCCTCTTTGCGGTTGCTGTCGCTGATGTCCTTGAACTGGCGGCTCTCGTCCTTCAGTTCGAAGTCGTACCAGTACTTGCCACGGACGAACACGCCGGTGTCGCCGTATTTCAATTCAAGATCATGGATGCCCTTGAAGATCTTCGAGAAGGTTTCGCCGCTCTTGAAGTTGGCGTGGCCGTCATCGGAGGTCTGCGACAGGCCGCGGCCACCGTTGTTGACGCCGATGAGGTTCTTGTTCGGGCTCTGAGTAGACCAACTGGCGCCGATCGACAGGGACGAGTCGAACTGGCCTTCGATTTCACCGACGTTGAAACTGACGCCGAATGCAGGCCCGGCGAGCGAGGAGGCAAGACTGACCGCCAGAGGCAGTTTCGCCCGGCGCCAGAACTGGTTTACTGAGGTCATCGACGCTACTCCATGTGCATTATTGTTATGGCAGTGAGTACTTTTAAAAACGCTGTGGAGGACCGGGCGCCAGGGCTGCCCGAAATCGTTCCAGAGTTGCTCGCCCCGATCAGTGCGTGTGCTCCGTTTTCAAAAAGTCCTTGAGCGGACTATAGCCAGCGGGTGGTAGTGCTTGATCCCTCTAAAGTGTGATTTGCAGCCGCCAACCACTCTGGAACAGTCCTTTCGCCAGTCCGACACACGTCGGCACGGCAAGGATGGCTGATTTTTTCGATTTCACAAGCCAAGCGCTTGCTTGGTGGGTCTGGCGCGCCGGTTTCGGCGCGCCAGCAGACACTCAAAGTGTCGAAAGGAAGGTGCTGTTGTTGGCCTGCCATTCAGTGATGTCGAGGCGGATGCGCTTCTTGTCGAGCTTGCCGACACTGGTCTTGGGAATTTCGGTAACAAGGGCGATCTGACTGGGAATCGCCCACTTGCTCAGGTGCCCCAGCTCGACGAACGGCTTGAGGTGTTCCTTGAGCTCGCGTGCACCAATCACCTGCCCTTCGCGCACCACCAGCAAGGCAAACGGGCGCTCGCCCCACTGGGGATCGGCGATGCCCACCACTGCTACTTCGCGTACCGCCGCATGCCGGCTGATGAGGTCTTCGAGGTCGAGGGAGGAGATCCACTCGCCGCCGGTCTTGATCACGTCCTTGATGCGATCACGAATATCGATCACGCCCATGCTGTCGAGCGTGGCGACGTCACCGGTGTGCAACCAGCCACCGGCCCAGAGCTCGGCGCCCTTCTGCGGCTCGTTGAAATAACCTTCGGTCAGCCATGGCGCGCGCAGCACCAGTTCGCCCTGGGTTTCGCCGTCGGCCGGAAGGAAATTGCCATCGCCGTCGACAATCGCCGCTTCGACCAACGGCCCCGGCACACCGGCCTTGATCCGGTAAGTGGTGCGCTCGTCTTCGCTGCCGGCCATCAATTCGTCGTTGAGGTGCGCGCAGGACACCAGCGGCCCGGTTTCCGACATGCCGTACGCGGCCGTCAGCTGAATGCCACGGGCCTTGGCGTTTTCATAGAGGCTGCGATTGAGTGCGCTGCCGCCGATGACGATCTTCCAGCCGCCGAAGTCGGCACCCTGCGCGGCCTTGGCGTTGAGCAGCATCTGCAGGATGGTCGGCACGCAATGGGAAAAGGTGACCTTCTCCTTGCGCCACAACTCCACCAGATACTCCGGGTCGTAGCGCCCCGGATAAACCTGCTTGAGCCCGAGCATGGTCGCCACGTACGGCAACCCCCAGGCGTGGACGTGGAACATCGGCGTGATCGGCATGTACACATCGTTGGTGCCGAGCAGCCGCACGCTGTCGATCGAACCCATGATCGTCGCCACGCCGATGGTGTGCAGCACCAGTTGCCGATGGGTGAAATACACGCCTTTCGGATTGCCCGTGGTGCCGGTGGTGTAGAACGTGGTGGCCACCGAGTTTTCGTCGAAGTCCTGGAAATCGTATTGCGCACTCGCAGCGGCCAGCAGTTGCTCGTATTCGCCGACGAGGTTGGGCAGCTCTGCGGTTTTCTCCGGGAGATCGGTCAGCAGCAGGGTTTTCTCGACCGTGGTCAGCTGCGGCGCGATGGCCTGGTACAGACCGACGAACTCGCTGTTGACCAGCACGAAGCGGTCCTCGGCGTGGTTCATGGTGTAGAGGATCTGCTCGGGCGACAGGCGCACGTTGATGGTGTGAATCACCGCGCCGATCATCGGAATGGCGAACATGCATTCCAGGTAACGGTGGCTGTCCCAGTCCATCACCGCCACGGTGTCACCGGCCTTGACCCCGGCAGTCGTCAGCACATTGGCCAGCCGCGCGACGCGTTCGATCAGGGTCGGATAACTGTAGCGCAACTGGTCGCGGTAGATGATTTCGCGGGTTTTCTCGTAACGGGCGCCGGACATCAGCAGCCGTTTGATCAGCAATGGATACTGGTAGGCCCCATCGGCCGGCGGAATGACCCGAGTCTGCAACATAAGAATCCCTTTTCTGACTGCACGGTGTTGGCGGAGAGATTCGTACTCTAGTGCGCCTGCATGACAGTCAAATCAGCCAAAGGAATGATTTGCAGAGCCGTGCAAATGCTAGCTTTGCGCCAGCATTTCGGGCCGAAGTTGAAGAAAACACGACCTGTGCGAGCAGGCTCGCTCCCACAGGGATTGATGTGTTCCAGTTCTCAATGCATCTCGGTGAACGCGATTTTCACGCCGAGAGCAATCAGCACCGCGCCCATGGTGCGGTCGAACCAGTGGCCCATGCGGGCGAAGCCGGCGCGCACGCGTTGCTGGCTGAACAGCATCGCCACCAGGCAGAACCAGATCGCCGTTGCCAGCGCCAGGTACACGCCATAACCGGCCTGCACGGCCAGCGGCGTGTGCGGGTTGATCACCACGGTGAACAGCGAGAGGAAAAACAGCGTGGCTTTCGGGTTCAGGCCGTTGGTGACGAAGCCCGAGGTGAACGCACCCCGCGCAGTTCGCACGCCGGCTTCCTTGTGCAAGTCATCGGTGACGGTTTTCGCCGGTTGCGCGCGCAAGGCCTTGAAGCCGATGTACAGCAAGTAAGCAGCTGCCGCCCACTTCAACGCATTGAACAGCACAATCGACTGCGAGACGATCAGACCGATGCCGAGCAACGAATAGCCGACATGCAGGAAAATCGCCATGCCCACGCCCAGCGCGGTCCAGGTGCCGGCGCGACGCCCATGGGTCACGCTCTCGCGCACGACCACGGCAAAGTCCGGGCCGGGACTGGCGACGGCGAGCAAGTGGATCAGGGCAACGGTCAAGAACTCGGTCCAGTACATGGGGGCTCCTCTTGGATTGATCGATCACATCGTTGCCATGCTGTAGACGCAACTTTTGTGGGAGCGGGCTTGCTCGCGAATGCGGTGTCCCATTCAACCTTTGCATTGAATGACACACCGCCTTCGCGAGCAAGCCCGCTCCCACACGAGACGGCACTACTTCAGGGCTGAGTAACCAATTGTTTCATCTGGTAGGCTCGGCAGAGTACGCCCTCCGCTCACAGCACAAAAGGTACAGTTGATGACGAACACGCGCCGCGCGGTATTCCTTGATCATCCTTCGCTGGATCTAGGCGATCTGGACCTCGGTCCGTTGCGCGAATGCTTCAGCGACTTGCAGCTGTTCGCCCAGACTTTGCCGGAACAGGTCAGCGAACGCCTGCACGGCGCCAGTGTGGCGATCACCAACAAAGTCGTGATCGACGCGGCCGCGATGGCTGCCAACCCGCAACTGAAACTGATCCTGATCAGCGCCACCGGCACCAACAATGTCGACCTCACTGCCGCCCGCGCCCACGGCATCACCGTGTGCAATTGCCAGGCTTACGGCACGCCGTCGGTGGCGCAACACACGATCATGCTGTTGCTCAACCTCGCCACGCGCCTGGCCGACTATCAGAAAGCTGTGGGCGAAGGCCGCTGGCACCAGGCGAAGCAGTTCTGCCTGCTCGATTACCCGATCGTCGAACTGCAAGGCAAAACCCTTGGCCTGCTCGGCCATGGCGAGCTCGGTGGCGCCGTGGCGCGACTGGCCGAGGCGTTCGGCATGCGCGTGTTGCTCGGGCAGATTCCCGGGCGCCCGGCGCGGCCGGATCGTTTGCCGCTGAATGAACTGCTGCCGCAGATCGACGCGCTGACCCTGCATTGCCCGCTCAACGAGCACACCCGGCATTTCATCGGTGCCCGCGAATTGGCCTCAATGAAGCCCGGCGCATTTGTGGTCAATACCGCTCGCGGCGGCCTGATCGATGAGCAGGCGTTGGCCGACGCTCTGCGTATCGGCCACCTCGGCGGCGCGGCGACCGATGTGTTGAGTGTCGAGCCACCGACCCAAGGCAATCCGCTACTTGCGGCCGATATCCCGCGCCTGATCGTCACCCCGCACAATGCCTGGGGCAGCCGCGAGGCGCGCCAGCGTATCGTCGCCCAACTGAGCGAAAACGCCGAAGCGTTTTTCAGCGGTGAGGCGCTGCGGGTCGTCAGTTGATAAACTGCGGCACTTTTTCAAGGAGCAGTTATGGATCCGCGCAGTGAAGTACTGCTTCGTCAGGCCGAGTTATTCCAGGGTTCGCTGCTGTTGGCCGGCCTGCCCGCCGATGATTTGCTCGGGCGTCTGCCGAATGCGTTCGGCTGGTGCTGGCACGCTGGCGACCAAGCCGCACTGGACGCGCGTTTCGAGGGCCGCAGCCAGTTCGGCGTGAATGTCCCGGAGCGCGAGTTCGACAGCGCTGTGGTGTTCCTGCCCAAGTCCAAGGACCTCACCGATTACATCCTCAACGCCGTGGCGTCGCGTCTGGCCGGGCGCGAGGTGTTTCTGGTCGGGGAAAAACGCAGCGGCATCGAAGGCGCGTCGAAACAGCTCAACCCGTTCGGCAAGCCGCGCAAACTCGACAGCGCTCGCCACTGTCAGCTCTGGCAAGTCACCGTGGCCAATGCGCCTGAAGCGAAATCGCTGGAAAGCCTGGCGCAGACGTACGAACTGCCGCTGGCCGAAGGACCGATGAAAGTCATCAGCCTACCAGGCGTGTTCAGCCACGGTCGCCTGGATCGCGGCAGCGCCCTGCTGCTGGAGCATCTGGACAAACTGCCGAGCGGCCATCTGCTCGATTTCGGTTGCGGTGCCGGCGTGCTCGGGGCTGCGGTGAAACGTCGCTATCCGCACAACCAGGTGACCTTGCTCGATGTCGACGCATTCGCTGCCGCCAGCAGCCGCCTGACCCTTGCTGCCAACGGCCTGGAAGCGGAAGTACTGACCGGCGATGGCATCGATGCCGCACCGATGGGTTTGAGCGCGATTCTGAGCAATCCGCCTTTCCATGTCGGCGTGCATACCGATTATTTCGCTACGGAGAATTTGCTGCGAAAAGCGGCGAAACATCTGAAAAACGGTGGCGAACTGCGCCTTGTGGCGAACAGCTTCCTCAAGTATCAGCCGCTGATCGAGGAGCACCTAGGCGTGTGTGCGATCAAAGCCGAAGGCAACGGCTTCCGGATTTACCGGGCCAAGCGCGGTTGAAAATTTGTTCTTGCCCAATCGGATTTGCCTAGGCAGAATCCGCTCCGTCCTAGGGGAGTAGTCTCCCACGAGCGCCATGCTCGTCCGGCATACGTCAACATACTTGATCCTCAGATCATGGCGTATGCGACCCAAGCGTCCGCACCAGACGGATCGCAGGGTTTGACAAGACCTATGACACGCACACCTTACCCGGGGCGGGAAGGCTGTACGTGTCATAGCCGTGTCGACCCGCCCCTTAGGAAATCCCTGATGCTGGACTCGTTACTCGTTCCCACCGCAATCGTTGCCTTGGCCGAAATCGGCGACAAGACGCAACTGCTCGCGCTGATTCTCGCCGCTCGCTTTCGCAAACCCTGGCCGATCATTGCCGGGATTGTCGCCGCGACCCTGGCCAACCACGCAGCAGCCGGTGCGGTAGGTGCCTGGTTCGGCAGTTTTTCTCCGACGCCGTCCTGCACTGGATTCTCGCCGCCAGCTTCGCCGCCACGGCGCTGTGGACTCTGGTCCCGGACAAAATAGATGACGACGAAGCCAGCACGGCGCGCAAGTTCGGGCCGTTCCTGACCACGCTCATCGCGTTCTTCCTCGCGGAAATCGGTGACAAGACGCAGATCGCCACAGTGATGCTCGCCGCGCAATACCCGGAACTGTGGCTGGTGATTATCGGCACAACCGTCGGCATGCTGATTGCCAACGTGCCGGTGGTACTGGCGGGCAATTTTGCCGCAGAGAAACTGCCGCTGACCCTGATCCGCCGCCTCGCGGCTTCGGCGTTCATGATTCTGGCGATTGTTGCGGTTTATAAAGCGATGCAGAGCAGCGGTTGGGTTTGAAGCAGCTGCCAGCTGCAAGCTGCAAGCTGCAAGCTGCAAGCCCAGCGAGTCTGCTTTGACTTGTAGCTTGCCGCTTGAAGCTTGTAACTGCTCTATTCAGGACTTCGGCGCTTTTTCGTAGAGCGGCATCACTTTCGGAATCGCTGCCTGCAACGCAGCAATGCGGCTGCTGGAGGCCGGGTGGGTGCTCATGAATTCCGGCGGCGCGCCTTCGGAAGCCTTGCTCATCTTGTCCCACAGAGTGATCGCCGCGTTCGGGTTGTAGCCGGCGCGGGCGGCCAGTTCCAGGCCGATCAGGTCGGCTTCGTTTTCGTTGGCGCGGCTGTTGGGCAAGGTCATGCCGTAGTTGGCCACGGTGTCGGCCAGCGCCAGGCTGTCCTGACCCAAGCCGAACAAGGCACCGGCGCCCTGCTTGGCCATTTCCATACCATAGGCCTTGGACATCGCTTCACGACCGTGCTCGCGCAGGGCGTGGGCAATTTCATGGCCCATGACCGCAGCGATTTCGTCGTCGGTGAGTTTCAGGCTGTCGATCAGCCCGGTATAGAAAATGATCTTGCCGCCGGGACCGCAGTTGGCGTTGAGCTCATCGCTCTTGATCAGATTGACTTCCCATTGCCACTGCGCCGCGTCCGGGCGGAAGGTCGGCGCCTGGGCGATCAAGCGGTTGGCGATGGTCTGCACGCGCTTGGCTTCCGGGCTGGTCTTGTCCAGCACACCCTTGCTCGACGCCTCTCCGACAGTCTTCTGATACGACTGCGCGTACATCTGGTCGACCTCTTGCGAGGACAGCATGCTGAACATGTACTGCTTGCGCTCCACGCCCACGGCACCGCCGCTGGTGGTGTTGACCGACTGACAACCGGCCAGCAACAGCGCTGCGCTCAAAGCACTTACCACTAATGTCTTGTTCATTCAAAAGCTCCCTGAAAACCTGAGGCGTATCCTAGGCGGCTAATTGTATTGACGCCAGATACAACGCACATTGCGCGCACATTCACCTAAGGCCGCAAGACTGGCTGGAAATTCCTCAACGCGCATTGAATCCGCCGTGCACCGATCCATCAGCGACATCGCGCGGCGATTCCGACCAACGTCTCTCATGGCCCCGCACACCCCGCCGATAAATCCCTCGCAGATAGTCCTCTTGCGTGCGGAGCTCCCATGAAGTTCAAGTCGATCCAGTTTTCCGTCGCCGCCCTGGCCGGCGCCATCGTTCTCAGCGTGGTCGCGGCGCTGGTGCTGTACGCGCTGTTCTCCGGCGCTCGCACTCAAGAGATGGTGCAACAGCGCACCCAGGCGCAGTTCGAGCAAGTCATCGAGCAGCGCCTGACTTCGCTGGCGCAGACGCAGGTCAGCCAGATCCAGCGCGAACTCGAAGCGCCGCTGCTAATTGCCGGCGGTCTGGTGCGCGTCAACGCCCTGCTCGGCACAAACGGCGCGGATGGCCAGCCGCGCCTGAGCGTCAGCCGCGAGCAACTGATCAGCCTGATCAAGGAAAACGTCGAAAAAAACCCGAAGATTCTCGGCACCTACATCGGCTGGGAAAAAAACGCGCTGGACCACAATGACGCGGCTTACGTCGGCAGCTCTGTGGTCGGTATCGATCCTGCCAACGGGCGCTTTTTGCCTTGGTGGTTCCGCAATACCGACGGCAGCCTGGGCGTGGACAAACTGGCCGATGTCGACGATCAGAAAACCCTGTCCACCGGGGTGCGCGCCAGCGAGTACTACCTGTGTTCGAAAGAGACGAAGAAACCTTGTGTGATCGACCCGGCACCGTACAAGGTCGGCGACAAGATCGTCATGCTCGCCTCGTTCATCGAACCGATCATGGTCAACGGCGCGTTTCAGGGCATCGTCGGCGCCGACCTCTCGGTGAACTTCATTCAGGACATGCTCCTCGCCGCCAACCAGAAGCTTTACAGCGGCGCCGGTGAAATGGCGCTGGTCGGCGGCAACGGTCGGATCGTTGCCTACACCAAGGATTCGAGCAAATTCGGTGAAAAAGTCAGCGACATCCTCGACGCCGAACAGACCAGCAACCTGGCCAACCTCAAGCGCGACGAGGTGACTTATTCGGTCAATCAGGCCAAGGGCCGCATCGAGTTGTACCTGCCGTTCGGCATCGGCCAGACCGACGCACGCTGGACGCTGATGCTGCAATTGCCGCTCAACGCGGTCATGGCCGATCTGCAAAACCTCCAGGCCGACCTTGATGCCCAGCGCAAATCCGACACCTTTGGCATGGCCATGGTCGGCCTGATCATTGCCGGCATCGGCCTGTTGGTGATCTGGCTGGTGGGCCACGGCATCGCGCGGCCACTCAAGCAAATGGTCGCCATGCTCGATGACATCGCTCAGGGCGAAGGCGATCTGACCCGTCGCTTGAGCAGCGACCGCAGCGATGAACTGGGCTCGATTGCCAAAGGCTTCAACACCTTCCTCGCCAAGTTGCAGGCGATGATCACCCAGGTGGTGACCTCGGTGCAGAGCGTCAGCGATTCCTCGGAACACACCGCTGACATCGCCATCCGCACCAACATCGGCGTGCAGAAACAGATGGCCGAGATTGATCAGGTGGCGACAGCGGTGCAGGAAATGACCGCCACCGCCCAGGACGTGGCACGCAACGCCACCCAGGCGGCGCAAGCGGCAAGCCACGCCGATCAGGCCGCCAGCCAAGGCATGCAAATCGTCCGCGACACATCCAATTCAATTGGCGTGCTGGCGGTGGAAATCGGCAAGGCTGTCGACGTGGTGCAGACGCTGGCCAAGGACAGCGAAAACATCAACGCCATTCTTACCGCCATTCGTGGCATCGCCGAACAGACCAACCTGCTGGCACTGAACGCCGCAATCGAGGCCGCGCGGGCCGGCGAGCAGGGTCGCGGTTTTGCCGTGGTTGCGGATGAAGTGCGCAATCTGGCGCAGAAAACCCAGAAGGCCACTGAAGAAATTCAGACGATGATCCAGCAATTGCAGCAAGGCACCCGCGACGTGGTGCGCGTGATGGAAGACAGCCAGAACCGCACCGATGAGAGCGTGCAACACGCGGCGAAAGCGGCCGAAGCGCTGGAGACCATTACCCAGGCGGTGTCGGTGATCAACGACATGAACACGCAGATTGCCAGCGCGGCGGAAGAGCAAAGCGCAGTGGCCGACGACATCAACCGCAATGTGATCAACATCGGTCAGGTGGCGAATGAAGTGGCCGGCGGTGCGGATGAATCGAGTTCGGCGAGCGCCGGGCTGACCAAACTGGCCGAGCAGCAGCGGCGGTTGATCAATCAGTTCAAGGTTTGATCTTTAGATCCTCTTCGCGAGCAGGCTCGCTCCCACAGTTGGATTGCATTCACATGTGGGAGCGAGCCTGCTCGCGAATATGCCGGCACAGATCACTCATCAAGCCGGGGTGAGGCACTCCGGCCCATTCAACTTCGGATCATTCACCAGATTTGCCAGCACCCGCTCACGCAGCGCTGCCGGCTCACTGGCGAGCAAACCCTGCAAGACATGCAGCGGCGTCTCGGGATCGAGCCATGCCGCCTGCCCCGCCTCATCAAGAATCAACGGCCGCCGCTGGCTCGCCGCAGACTGAGTGATCACTGCCGTACTCAGCCAGACCTGTTCCTGCACCGGATACGCTTCCCAGATCGCCGCGAAAAACAATGACGAGCCCTCCCCCGGCGTCAACCAGTAAGGCCGCTTGCGCTGGGTGCCGCGCCATTCGTAGAAACCGTTGGCCGGCAGCAGGCAGCGGCGCAGACGCAGCGCCTCACGAAACATCGGTTGCTCGGCCACGGTTTCGGCGCGGGCATGGGCCGGGGTTTTCGACAGATCGGTCAGCCACGGCGGCGTCAGGCCCCAGCGCGCACGGGCCAAGGTGCGTTGGCCGTCTCCGTCGGCACGCAGCATCAACACCGAATCATTGGGGGAAATGTTCCACTGCGCCTGCTGATCGGCGGGAAAACCTGGCAGGGCCGCGAAATCGCGGTTCCAGCGAAACAGGGCATAACGTCCACACATGGGGCAACACAACTCTGAATAAAACCAACGTCAGCCTAACAGACCAGCGTCCCGGGGAAGCTTTCCGGTTCGTCGCCGGGCAGTGGCAGCGCGGCATTGTACGCGGTGATCAGCTCGCGGGCGTATTCGGCCTGATCGTTAGCCACCGACAACCCGAGCAGTCCGAAAATCGGCAGTTCGCCCGTGCCGCCGACCAGATCACGGCCGATCAAGTGCGCTTCGATCCCTTCATTGGCGAGCATGCCCTTGAGCATTTCGCCTTCCATCAGGCTTGCCGGCTCGTAGATACGCTGCATACGCGGCCCTCACTCGTTTTCGCTGAAGCCTTCAAGATGCCACTCTTCTTCATGTACCTGCAGGACAAAGGTGATCGGACGACAGCACACCTGGCAGTCTTCGATATACGTTTGATCCCCACCGGACAAATCCAGAGTGGTCTCGACTTCCTCACCGCAATACGGACATTCATACACTGCATTTTCCAGCATCGCGGTCTCCCCAGTGACTTGTGCGTATAATCGCCGGTCTATTTGCAGGGCTATTTTTGTCTGACTACTTTTCAGACCATGCCCCGCGGGTTTTCGATCAAACCCTTTACTTACCCTAGCCGTTTCCAACAAGAGAGCATGATGGGCGAATTCGATGCCATCCGACCTTACGACGACAGCGAAGTACCTGCGGTACTGGCAAGGCTGCTCGGCGACAAGGCGTTTCTAGATATCCTCACCCACTTCCGCTTCCCGCGTTTTGCCGGTGCCTTCGGCTGGATGCTCAAACCTCTTATAGCCCATCGGCTGCGTCGTGAGTTTGCCGACGTGAATTCCGTGGCTACCTTACAGGACAAAGTCGAGTTCTACGTCGACCACACCATCGAGCGCGCCACCGACGGCGTGACCTATACCGGTGTCGAGCAATTCAAGTCCGGCAGCGCCTACCTGTTCATCGCCAACCACCGCGATATCGTCATGGACCCGGCCTTCGTCAACTACGCCGTGTACCATGCCGGCCTGCCGACGCCGCGCATCGCGATTGGCGACAACCTGCTGCAAAAGCCGTTTGTCAGTGACCTGATGCGCTTGAACAAGAGCTTCATCGTCCACCGTTCGATCACCGGCCGGCGCGAGAAAATGGCTGCGTATCAGCTGTTATCGGCATACATCAACCACTCGATCCGCAACGATTGCGCGTCGATCTGGATTGCTCAGGCGGAAGGCCGGGCGAAGGATGGCGATGATCGTACCGAGTCGGCGATCCTCAAGATGTTCCATATGAGCCGCAAGGACGAGCCGTTCGGCGAAGTGATCCGCTCGCTGAACGTCACCCCGGTGTCGATCAGCTATGAATACGACCCGTGCGACCAGGCCAAGGCCCGCGAGCTGTACATCCGCGCTACCACCGGCACCTACGCCAAGGCGCCGGGCGAGGATGACGTGAGCATTGCCAAGGGCATCACCGGCTACAAAGGCCGGGTGCACGTGAACTTCGCCGCGCCGATCACCGAGGTGTTTGAAGACACCAAGCAATTGGCGATCGAGATGGACAAGCAGATTCTCGGCGGCTACCGGTTGTTCCCGGTGCATTACCTGGCGTACGCGCAATGGGCGGATGCCGACCCGCAACTGAATGTGCCGACGGCAGCCGAGGTGTTCCCGGCTGACGAACTGGCCAAGGCGCAGGATGAATGGCAAAGCAGACTGGATGCCTGCCCCGCTGAGCATCGCCCGTACCTGGTGCTGCAATATGCGACGCCGGTGCGCAATCAGTATCGGGTCAAGGCTGGGTTGCCGCTGTAGGCAACAGCGGTGGCGAGGGGATTTATCCCCTCACCACAGGGTTTGCTTTTGCTTTTAAAAGCGGGTGCTGATCCACGAGACGAGCAGGGCCAGCCCCAGGCAAGCAAAACCAAAACGATAGAAAAACCGGTTCATGCGCAACGTCGCCCAATCGAGGATCGGCTCGGCATTCGGCTGCGCCTGACGCTGTGCCGCCAGGCTGGCCTGCGCGCGCTGCTCACGGCGGCGGGTCGCGTGCAGCAACCAACTGCCCGGAAAGGCCAGGAGCAAGGCCAGCAGGTTGATCAATTTGGCGGGATGGGCGGTAAACAGCGTCATCAAGTGCAGCGACATCACAGACCTCGAACTTAACCGGTGTGGCAGACGCCAGACCGACGACCGCGGCGCGGATTCTACCCAAACCGGCCCACCCTGCCCCAGCCTTTGCGACAAATAACCTGAGAATCGACCGATGGCTGTCCTGTGTCATGGCATCGTCACGTGGATGCTTCACCCTGCGCGCCTCGAAACCCGAATGGAATGCGACATGCTGCACGCGGAAAACCAGGATCGCCTGTACCTCATCACCCCTTACGACGACCAGCAAAGCCTGGTCGGCAGCCTCGCCTTCAACGTGCAGGACCGGCACTGGCTGGTGTATTGCGCGCTGGGCGGGCATCAGCATGCGGATTTGCCCGAGGCCGATTTGTTGACCGGCGTGAGCGTGCTCGATTTTTATTCCCAGGCTGCTTGAAGCACCGCAGATCCCCTGTGGGAGCGAGCCTGCTCGCGAATGCATTGGGTCAGTCAACATTGCTTCGAATGAGCCAGCGCTTTCGCGAGCAGGCTCGCTCCCACAGGTTTCTGCGGTATTCAAAACATGCGGCCACAAAAAAGCCCGGGCTCATCGCTGATCCCGGGCTTTTTCACATTCGCTGCAAACTTACTCAGCGAGCACCTGACCCACAGTCGGGTCCTTGAACAGACGCGTCAGTGCGTCACTCAATACATCGCTGACCAGTTTGGTGTTGGTTTCCTGATTCGGCGCCATGCCGAAGCGCTGGTCCAGCGAAGCGCCATAACGGCCGCTGTAACGGCGGTTGGCGTTCTGCACGTCGGAACGGAAGGTCGCGCCGATGGTGGCCTCAGTCACGTACATGCCTTCTTTCGGCGACTGATATTTCAACTCGGCCAGGGTCACGGTCAACTGAGGCGCGTTGGGTGCGCTGGTGGTCGGGGTGAAGCCGAGCAGACGCACGGCGGCTTCGGCCTGGGCCTGCAGCTTGGGCAGGATCTGCTCGCGCTGCACGGTGATGGCGCTGGTTTCCGGGTACAGGCCGCCACGGGTGCCGAGGGTTGGCGACGGACGACCGTCGACCACACGCACGATGACCGGCTGCCCGCGACCGACCGCTGGCAGTTGCGTGGTCAGCTTCGGCTCCGGATTCAGTTGTTGCGGGCTGTGGGCGCAGCCGGCGAGGGTCAAACCGGCGACAGTGATCAAACCGAACAACAGGCGTTGCAACATGCTCTTCTCTCCAGAATCAGGCACAAACAGGCCGGCAGTATAGCGGTGGGCCACTGCGCGTAACCAGCGCCGCACAGTGAATACTGAAATGTCTGACAAACCCCGCCGAAAGCGGTTCCTGTCACACATTCTTCACCGTCCATACACCCTGGCGTCATGGCTCGCCGACAAGCTTCAAAGCAGTCCTCTTTCAAGGAACTCTGCCATGCGTTATCTGATCTCGCTGTTCGCCCCACGCCCGCTGCATCGCAGCTTCGCCCTGCTCGACCGCAACGGCCATTGCCAGGCGTTCAAGCAGTGCAGCCTGCAACCGATGGGCGACGGCTGGGTGGAAATCGAAGAAATCCGCCTGACCTGGTTGAACCAGCCGCTGCCCGCCAGCGCCCGGGTCGTACCGCGACAAATGCGCGCACGCGGTCAGGTGCAGTTGAGCATCTGACCGGATGCCTAAGAAAAGTCATTAAACACGAGCAACTGCGCGCATTTCTTCGCTACAATCTCCCCCGATTATAAGGACGTCTCCTGATCGGGCCCCGCAACAGCGTCAATGCGCATGCATCGACATCAAAATCGCCCACAGAGAGCCGCCCACACAGATCGAGTGAAGTTGGCGCGCTTGCCTGTTCTTCCGGCAAAAACCCGCTTTTCGCGAATCTGCAGAGCTGTCAATCGCTCGGCCACCGCGTTGTTTCGCCCTTGCGGGCAGGTGCCAGGCCAAGGCAGCCCTTTTTGAGGTTCACGTCTTCAAAAGAGCGTGAAAAAAACGGGTTTTCACAACTTCACAAGAGTGTGGCGAGCAAATGAATAGTTTTGCGTCTGAACATGCACCATTAGCGTCTGAAACAGCCCAACGACACAGGACCGGGTACACCTCGAACATCGGAGCCTGAAGCCTGTCCGCTACGGATTTGGTTGCACGAAAACGGATGACTCGACCATAAGTCGAATTGCCAGCCCTGCGCGAAAATGCGTTCATGGAACGCTTGAAACCAGGCCGCACGCATCCGTCGAAGTTGCGAAAAATTGCGAAGATCCGGACATGGCCAACCTGACCACGGATAGCCCGGGCCCACTGACCTGCCCTGGAACGCCTGGCAGCCATGCCGACAATTTGGTGCTGCAGATTTGGGAGACGCGTTAAATGGCGCATAACGAAGCAGTCGACGTAGTTCTGGTAGGGGCCGGCATCATGAGTGCCACCCTGGCCGTACTGCTCAAAGAGCTCGACCCCGCGATCAAGCTGGAAGTCGTCGAGCTGATGGATTCCGGTGCTGCCGAGAGTTCCAATCCGTGGAACAACGCCGGCACCGGTCACGCCGGCCTGTGCGAGCTGAACTACACGCCGCAGGCCGCCGACGGCAGCGTCGACATCAAGAAAGCCGTGCACATCAACACCCAGTTCGAGGTGTCCAAACAGTTCTGGTCGTACCTGACCAAAAAGGGCACGTTCGGCTCGAGCAAATCCTTCATCAGCCCGGTGCCGCACCTGAGTTTCGTTCAGGGCGAGAGCGGTGTGTCGTTCCTCAAGGAACGCTTCAATGTCCTGAGCAGGCACCACGCGTTCGCCGACATGGAGTACACCGAAGACAAGGGCAAGATGGCCGAGTGGATGCCGCTGATGATGCCGGGCCGCTCGCCCGACGAAGTCCTCGCCGCCACCCGCGTGATGAACGGCACCGACGTCAACTTCGGCGCCCTGACCAATCAGTTGCTCAAGCACCTGAGCAGCGCCCCAGACACCCAGGTCAAATACTGCAAGCGCGTGACCGGCCTCAAGCGTAACGGCGCCGGCTGGACCGTCAGCATCAAGGACGTCAACAACGGCAACACGCGCGAAGTCGACGCCAAATTCGTCTTCCTCGGTGCCGGTGGCGCGGCGCTGCCGTTGCTGCAGGCTTCGGGCATCGAAGAAAGCAAAGGCTTCGGCGGCTTCCCGATCAGCGGCCAGTGGCTGCGTTGCGATAACCCGGAAGTGGTCAAGCAGCATCAGGCCAAGGTCTACAGCCAGGCCGCTGTGGGTTCGCCACCGATGTCGGTGCCACACCTCGACACTCGCGTCGTCGACGGCAAGAAATCCCTGCTGTTCGGGCCGTACGCCGGTTTCACCACCAAGTTCCTCAAGCACGGCTCCTTCATGGACCTGCCGATGTCGGTGCGCGCCGGTAACATCGGGCCGATGCTGGCAGTGGCGAAAAACAACATGGACCTGACCAAGTACCTGGTCAGCGAAGTGATGCAGTCGATGGAACAGCGCCTGGAATCCCTGCGCCGTTTCTACCCGCAGGCGAAAGCCGAAGACTGGCGCCTGGAAGTGGCCGGCCAACGGGTGCAGATCATCAAGAAGGACCCGAAAAAGGGCGGCATCCTGCAGTTCGGTACCGAACTGGTCGCGGCAAAAGACGGCTCCCTTGCTGCGCTGCTAGGCGCATCGCCAGGCGCGTCGGTGACCGTTTCGATCATGCTCGAGCTGATCGAGAAGTGCTTCCCGGCCAAGGCGTCGGGCGAGTGGGCAAGCAAACTGGCGGAAATCTTCCCGGCCCGCGAGAAGGTTCTGGAAACCGATGCTGCGCTGTATCGCAAGATCAACACGCAGAACAACATCGCCCTGGAACTGGTTGAAGAAAGCAGCGAGACGCCAAGCTTTGCTTGATCGCGCCGCATGAAAAAACGCCCCGTTCGGGGCGTTTTTTTTGCCTGCGATCTTTTGATCCTAGCCGCGAGCCTTCTCGATCAATTCGATGTACTCAGCGGCGTTACGCTGATCCTTGATCAGTTCAACAAAAGTCTTGCCCTGCTCGTCCCTGCCATCGACGTCATAACCGGCTTCGACGAAGAAACCCAGAAAGCGCTCAAAGTCATCGATACGCAAACCTCGATAAGCCTTGATCAGTTTGTGCAGCGACGGCGAAGTGGCGTCGACCGGCTCAAAATCGAGGAACAGCTTGATCTGCTCATCGCCGATCTCGTCACCAATCACTTGTTTCTTATCTTTACGCATTGCCGACTCCAGCTCGCAGACATGACACGGGGCGGGCAGTTTACCCCTGCCCGACCGCCCGGCTCAACGCGGACGAATCGCCCCGGTGTGCAAATCGGCCCAGATATGGCCGTTGGCGTAACTGAGGAACTGCACGTACACCGTGTCGTTGCGCAGCAGATCCATCACCACGCGGTATTGCGCCAGTGGATAGAACAGCGTCAGGGTTTTGCTCTTGTCGTCGTAGGCCGGTTTTTTCAGGCTTTTGCTCTCACCGTCGAAACTCACCAGCACCTGGCTGATGGTCGCGCCTTTGTTCAGCGATTTGCCCTTGAGGCGGATCAACAGGGATGAGGTGACCGGAATCGGCTGTTGATTGGACTGGCGCTGCGCACCGACCACCACCGAGTACTCGCTGACTTGCATCAGTTGTTGCTGCTCGGGTTCGGCATCGCGCAGGGTCAGATCGTCGGGCGGCAGGAATTGACTGTGCATCGGCGCGGCGGACAACGGCAGGCTGAGAGATAGCAACAGCGCGGCGAGGCTGCGGATCAAGAGGCGCATGACAGGCTCCGGGAGGCGGGGCCGAGCACTCTAGCATGGGTAACGCGGATGGATCAGCACACACAAAAACACTGTGGGAGCGAGCTTGCTCGCGAAGGCGGACTGACATTCAAAACAGATGTCGACCGATACACCGCTTTCGCGAGCAAGCTCGCTCCCACATTTAGATTGAGGCGCGGATTACATGCCTTTAACGGCGTAAATCCCGTTGGCGTTGCGCCAGTAGCCTTTGTAGTCCATGCCATAGCCGAAGATGTAACGGTCAATGCACGGCAGGCCGACGAAATCGGCTTTCAGATCAGGACGTGCCTTGCGGTCGTGGTCCTTGTCGATCAGCACGGCGGTGTGCACCTTGCGTGCGCCGGCGTGTTTGCAGAAGTCGATGATCGCGCCCAGGGTGTGACCTTCATCGAGGATGTCGTCGATGATCAGCACGTCGCGGTCGATGAACGAGACTTCCGGCTTGGCTTTCCAGAACAGGTCGCCGCCGCTGGTTTCGTTGCGATAACGAGTCGCGTGCAGGTAGGACGCTTCCAGCGGGAATTGCAGATGCGTCAGCAATTTGCCGGAGAAGATCAGGCCGCCGTTCATCACGCAGAACACCACCGGATTGCTGTCAGCCAGTTGTTCGTTGATTTGTGCACCGACGCGGGCGATGGCCGCTTCGACTTCAGACTCGGTGTACAGGCAGTCAGCCTCTCGCATGATTTGACGGATATGCTCGAGATCAGCGGACATGGCGCTCTCCAAGGGGTTGGCGGAATTGGAAAAGCGGGCAAAGGTACGCATCCCGCGAGGTCGAATCAAGCTCTTATGGACTAACGTACAGAATGTCCTATAGGACATCACCCTCGGATAGATTAATCTAGGCCGGTTTTTTTGCCCGCCGCCGGAGCCTTTCCCATGCCCATCCTCGAGATCCGCCATCCGCTGATCCGTCATAAACTCGGCCTGATGCGCCGCGCTGACATCAGCACCAAGAATTTCCGCGAGCTCGCTCAGGAAGTCGGCGCCCTGTTGACCTATGAAGCTACAAAAGATCTGCCACTCGAATCCTACGACATTGCCGGCTGGTGCGGCACCGTGTCAGTGGAGAAGATCGCCGGCAAGAAGATCACCGTCGTGCCGATCCTGCGTGCCGGTATCGGCATGCTCGAAGGCGTGCTCAGCCTGATCCCGGGCGCCAAGGTCTCCGCTGTGGGCGTTGCCCGCAACGAAGAAACCCTGCAAGCGCACACTTATCTGGAAAAACTGGTACCGGAAATCGATGAGCGCCTGGCGATGATCATCGACCCGATGCTCGCCACCGGCAGCTCCATGGTTGCCACCATCGACCTGCTGAAAAAGGCCGGGTGCCGCGACATCCGCGCGATGGTCCTGGTCGCCGCGCCGGAAGGCATTGCTGCGGTAGAACAGGCGCACCCGGACGTGACCATCTATACCGCGTCCATCGATGAGCGCTTGAACGAGCACGGCTACATCATTCCTGGGCTTGGCGACGCCGGTGACAAGATCTTCGGCACCAAGCAGAAGGACGCGTAACCATGCAGCAAGAGTTCAACGATCCGCTCTGGCGCACGGTGCTGTCCGGCGCGCAGATGCTGTTCGTGGCTTTCGGCGCCCTGGTGCTGATGCCACTGATCACGGGCCTGGACCCGAACGTGGCACTGTTTACCGCCGGTCTGGGGACGATCCTGTTCCAGATCGTCACCGGGCGTCAGGTGCCGGTGTTTCTGGCGTCGAGCTTCGCCTTCATCACGCCGATCATTCTCGCCAAGGGCCAGTTCGGCCTCGCCGCGACCATGGGCGGAGTGATGGCGGCCGGTTTCGTCTACACCTTCCTCGGCCTGGCCGTGAAGATCAAAGGCACCGGTTTCATTGACCGTTTGCTGCCGCCGGTGGTGATCGGTCCGGTGATCATTTCCATCGGCCTGGCCATGGCGCCGATTGCCGCGAACATGGCGATGGGCAAGGCCGGCGATGGTTCAGAGCTGATCCACTATCAGACGGCGATGATGATTTCCATGCCGGCGCTGCTGACCACGTTGATCGTGGCGGTATTCGGCAAGGGCATCTTCCGTCTGGTGCCGATTATTTCCGGCGTGCTGGTGGGTTTTGCCATGTCGTTCTATTTCGGCGTGGTCGACACAGCGAAAATTGCCGCAGCGCCATGGTTCGCCCTGCCGCACTTCACCGCGCCGGAGTTCAACTGGCAGGCGATTCTGTTCATCGTTCCGGTGGCACTGGCCCCGGCGATCGAACACATCGGCGGCGTGATTGCCGTGGGTAGCGTGACCGGTCGCGATTACCTGAAGAAGCCGGGCCTGCATCGCACCCTGCTCGGTGACGGCATCGCCACTACCGCCGCCGGCCTGTTCGGCGGCCCGCCCAACACCACTTACGCTGAAGTGACCGGCGCGGTGATGCTGACCAAGAACTACAACCCGAAAATCATGACCTGGGCGGCGATCTTCGCCATCACCCTGGCGTTCATCGGCAAGTTCGGCGCGCTGCTGCAGAGCATTCCGGTGCCGGTGATGGGCGGGATTCTGTGCCTGTTGTTCGGTTCGATTGCAGCGGTGGGTATGAACACTCTGATCCGTCACAAGATCGACCTAGGCGAGGCGCGCAATTTGGTCATCGTCTCGGTGACGCTGGTGTTCGGCATCGGCGGCGTGCTGGTCGGCACCGGCACCGGCCCTGATGACTTCGGCCTCAAAGGCATCGCGCTGTGCGCGGTGGTGGCGATTGCGCTGAACCTGATCCTGCCGGGCAATGACGGCTGGAAGCAGAAGAAGGCGGATGAGCCGCTGATTTAACCCCCGCAATGATCGTTCCCACGCTCCGCGTGGGGATGCCTCAAGGGACGCTCCGCGTCCAGTGACGCGGAGCGTCACGGGCTGCATTCCCACGCAGAGCGTGGGAACGATCACTGTGTGAGCGGGCTTGCTCAGAGGGCCAGCGGCGCTCTTTCGCAGAGGGTCGCCAACGCCTTGGCCCATTGCGGGTCGTCGTTCAGGCACGGCACCAGCACCAGCTCCTCGCCCCCCGCTTCGCGGAACTGTTCCTTGCCGCGATCGCCGATCTCTTCCAGGGTCTCGATGCAGTCAGCGACGAACGCCGGGCACATCACCAGAATCTTTTTCACACCGCTTTTGGCCAATTCATCCAGCCGCACTTCGGTGTACGGCTCGATCCATTTCGCCCGGCCCAGGCGCGACTGAAACGACACCGACCATTTGCCGTCCGGCAGGCCCATGGATTTGGCGAAGGCGGCAGCGGTACGGAAGCACTGCGCGCGATAACAGGTCGCCAATACCGCCGGCGACGCGGTCTGGCAGCAATCGGCGCCCTTGAGGCAGTGATTGCCCGTCGGGTCCAGTTTGCTCAGATGGCGCTCCGGCAAGCCGTGAAAACTCAGCAGCAAATGATCGTAATCCTGCTGCAGATGCGGGCGCGCGCTGGCGGCCAGCGCCTCGATGTATTCCGGCTGATCGTAGAACGGTTGCAGGATCGACAGCTGCACATCGAGTTTCTTCTCGCGCAGCACACGCCGGGCTTCTTCGACCACCGTGGTCGTGGTGCTGTCGGCAAACTGCGGATACAGCGGCGCCAACGTGATCTTTTTGTGCCCGGCCTTCACCAGACGCAGCAGACAGGTTTCGATCGACGGCTCGCCATAACGCATCGCCAGATCCACCGGGCCGTGTTTCCAGGTCCGGGTCATCTGCTCCTGCAGGCGGCGGCTGAGCACCACCAGCGGCGAGCCCTCTTCCCACCAGATCGAGGCATAGGCGTGTGCCGATTGTTCGGGACGCTTGATCAGGATCAGCGACACCAGCAACCGCCGCAGCGGCCATGGCAGGTCGATCACGTAGGGGTCCATGAGAAATTGATTGAGGTAGCTGCGCACATCGGCCACCGAGGTGGAGGCCGGAGAGCCCAGGTTGACCAGAAGCAAAGCGTGATCGGTCATGCAACGTCCTATTTCAGAGGCGGCTGGAGAGGTCATCCAGGGCCGCGCGTAAATCCGTAAAGCGGAAGCTGAAGCCCGCTTCCAGCAAGCGTGCCGGCGTCGCGCGCTGGCCGCCGAGCAATAACAGTGACAGCTCGCCGAGCATGACTTTCAGCGCCAGGGTCGGCATCGGCATGAATGCCGGGCGGTGCAATACACTGCCCAGGGTCTTGGCAAATTCGCGGTTGCGCACAGATGCAGGGGCGCAGGCATTATAAGGACCGCTGGCCTGATTCCGGTGCAGAAGAAAATCAATCAGGGCGATTTGATCGTCGATGTGAATCCACGGCATCCACTGCCGACCATTGCCCAACGGCCCGCCCAGCCCGAGTTTGAACGGCAGCAGCAGGCGCGACAAAAAGCCGCCCTCGGCCGACAGCACCAGACCGGTTCGCACCAGCACCACGCGAATGCCGAGGTTCTCGGCACGCAAAGCGGTTTCTTCCCAGGCGATGCACAACTGACTGGCGAAATCGTCGATGCCGGGCGGCGACTCTTCGGTCAATTCGCGCTCGCCACCGTCGCCATACCAACCGATCGCCGAGCCGGAAATCAGCAGCGACGGTTTCTGCACGCGAGTTTCCAGCCACACCAGCAGCGTTTCCGTCAGGGTGATGCGACTGCTCCACAGCAACGCCTTGCGTCGATGGGTCCAGGGACGGTCGGCAATCGGCGCACCGGCGAGATTGACGATCGCATCCAGCGGCTCGTCGCCGAGGTCCTCCAGACGGGCTATCCCGCGCACCTGCGCGCCGCAGATCTGCGCGACTTTTTCCGCGCGGCGACTCCACACCGTCAGGCGATGGCCCCGCTCCAGCCAGTGCCGGCAGAGCTGACGTCCGATCAAACCAGTACCGCCGGTCAGCAATATGTGCATGACATCTTCCTCGCGTGGCGTTTAACCCGGATCACTAGTCTATTTTTATAGGCAGGGATCTTTTCTATCGGGCAGGCTCTATGGTTTAACAATAGGCCAAGCTGTCAGAACGAGAACGCTAGAAGTTATACCAAAAAACAGAATTGTACAGGTTTCATCGACGGCGTAGTCTGTACAGAAAGGTAAACGAGGCCCCTATGACTGTACCTATCGCAATCATCGGCACCGGCATCGCCGGGCTCTCCGCCGCCCAGGCTCTGACAGAGACCGGGCATACCGTTCAACTGTTCGATAAAAGCCGCGGCAGCGGCGGGCGCATGTCGAGCAAGCGCAGCGACGCCGGCTCGCTGGACATGGGCGCTCAATACTTCACCGCGCGCGACCGACGCTTCGTTACCGAGGTGCAGCGCTGGCAGAGTCAGGGCTGGGCCGCCGAGTGGACGCCGCAGCTGTACACCTTCCAGGGCGGGCAACTGAACATGTCGCCGGACGAGCAGACTCGCTGGGTCGGCACGCCGCGCATGAGCGCCATCACCCGTGGTCTGCTCGATGGCCTGGATGTGCAGTTTGCCTGCCGCATCACCGAGGTCTATCGCGGCGAAGAACACTGGCATCTGCAAGACGCCGACGGCTGCACCCACGGCCCCTTCAGCCATGTGGTGATCGCCACGCCGGCACCGCAAGCCACCGCGTTGCTGGCCGCCGCGCCGAAACTGGCCGGCGTCGCTGCCGGGGTGAAAATGGAGCCGACCTGGGCCGTCGCTCTCGCCTTCGAAACCCCGCTGGACACGCCAATCGAAGGCTGCTTCGTACAGGACAGCCCGCTCGACTGGCTGGCGCGCAACCGCAGCAAACCCGGGCGCGACAGCACTCTCGACACGTGGGTGCTGCATGCAACCAGCGCCTGGAGCCGGCAGCATATCGACTTGTCCAAGGAAGCGGTTATCGAGCATCTGCACGGTGCGTTCGCCGAACTGCTGCACAGCGCCATGCCGGCGCCGACCTTCAGCCTCGCCCACCGCTGGCTCTACGCCCGGCCCGCCACTGGCCATGAATGGACCACACTGGCCGATGTCGATCTGGGCTTGTACGCCTGCGGCGACTGGTGCCTGTCGGGTCGCGTCGAAGGGGCCTGGCTGAGCGGTCAGGAGGCTGCACGTCGCTTGCACGAACACCTGCAATGAATCGCATCAATCCACGCAAATTGCTGCTGTCGAAATGGACAGCAGCCCACCCGCAAAACCGCGAAAAACATTTTCTGGTCACCGAACTGATCCGCGACGAGGAAGGTACGGTGCTGGAGGTTGAATTGCAGGCGGTGCTGACCCAGCGCAGCGAGCGACTGGATTGGCGAACGCTTCAGGACAATGAACACTGGCTATTGGGCTGGAAATAAATTCCCCTGTAGGAGTGAGCCTGCTCGCGATGCGGTATGTCAGGTAGAAAATGTTTTGGCTGACCCACCGCCATCGCGAGCAGGCGCACTCCTACAAAAAATCTTATACAAAACATTTGACTTGTACATCCATCGTTCTATGCTGAGGAAAAGTTGTACAGAGATAACTCTCTGTACAGGTATAGATTCGAGGTGCTCATGTCTACTGCTTCCCTGTCCAAGCCGAAGATCGCCATCAGCGCCTGCCTGTTGGGCGAAGAAGTGCGCTACAACGGTGGGCACAAGGAATCGCGGCTGTGCAGCCGTACCCTCGCCGAATATTTCGACTTCGTCCCGCTGTGCCCGGAGGTCGCGATCGGCATGGGCATTCCCCGTGAGCCGATTCGCCTGGTCGGCGATCCTGAGCAACCCGAGGCAGTCGGCACCGTCGACCGGACCATCAATGTGACCGGGCCGCTGGCCGAATATGGCGAGAAAATGGCCGCCGAGTTGCGGGACCTATCCGGCTACATCTTCATGCAGCAGTCGCCCTCCTGCGGGTTGGAGCGGGTCAAGGTCTATCACGCCAACGGCGCGCCAGTGAATGGTGGCGGACGCGGCATCTATGCGCAGGCATTCTGCGCACAACATCCAGACTTGCCGGTGGAAGAAGCTGGGCGCCTCAATGATCCGGTGTTGCGGGAAAACTTCATCACCCGTGTATTGGCCTACAGCGCCTGGCAGCAAGTGCTCGCCGAGGGCCTGAGCCGCCGCGCCCTTACCGACTTTCATTCGCGCTACAAATACCTGCTGATGGCGCACAACCCGCTGCAATATAAAACCCTGGGCAAATTGCTCGGCAACATGGCTGACAGCGATCCCGCCGAGCTCGGCCCGCGCTACTTCAGCGAGCTGATGGCCGCGCTGAAGAAATGCGCCACCCGCGGCACCCATTGCAACGTGCTGCTGCACCTCAGCGGATATTTGAAACAATCGCTGAGTGCCGAAGACAAACAGGAAATGCAGCAGGTCATCGGCCAGTACCGCCAAGGCATTGTGCCGCTGGTGGTGCCGTTGACGCTGCTCAAACACCACTTTCGACTCCATCCGGATCCGTACATCGCGCAGCAGGTTTACCTGCAGCCGCATCCGGAAAACCTTAGTCTGCGAAACGCGATCTAATGAACGATAAAACCGACAGCAGCGCCCAGGAAGACCTCGGCGCCGACTTCAAGAAAGCCCTCGACGAAGGCTGGTTGCCGATCCGCGAAGTCGCGCGGCAGACCGGCGTCAACGCCATTACCCTGCGTGCGTGGGAACGCCGTTACGGGTTGGTGGTGCCGCAGCGCACGCCCAAGGGCCATCGACTGTATAGCGCCGAACATGTGCAACGGATCATGGCCATCCTCACCTGGCTCAACCGTGGCGTTGCGGTCAGCCAGGTCAAGCCGCTGCTCGACGCGCCGCAGGCCTTTACGGAAACCGTGGAGAACGATTGGCAGCGTCTGCGTCAGACCTTGCTGTCGGCAGTCACCGCGCTCAATGAACGGACCCTGGATGACAGCGTCAACCAGGCCATTGCCCTTTATCCGCCCCGGACCTTGTGCGAGCAATTGCTGATGCCGCTGCTGGCCGAGCTCGAACAGCGCTGGCAGGGCCAGTTCGGCGCACAGATGGAGCGGACGTTTTTCTTTTCCTGGTTGCGCAGCAAATTCGGTGCACGCATCTACCATAACAACCGCCAACTGCATTCGGCGCCGCTGCTGTTGATCAATCATTCCGACCTGCCGTTGGAGCCGCATCTGTGGCTATGCGCGTGGCTGATCAGCAGTGCCGATTGCCCGGTGCAAGTGTTCGATTGGCCGTTGCCGGCCGGTGAACTGGCGCTGACCGTCGAGCATCTGCAAGCCCGTGGCGTGCTGTTGTATTCAAGCAAAGCCATGCAACTGGCGCAGTTGCCCAAGCTGTTGGCGAACGTCAATTGCCCGACCTTGATTGCTGGCCCCACGGTGCACATCCACCACAGCGAGTTGTCCGCACGCACCGCCCAGATTGCCGATCTGTTCCTGGCTGAAGATCCGCTTGCCGCACACCAGGCGCTGCTCGAACGCGGATTGATTTGATGATGGGTTTAATCACATGCAACTGATCTGGCTGCGCAGCGACCTGCGCCAACATGACAACACTGCCCTAGCGGCCGCCGCAGCTCGCGGCCCGGCCGTGGCGGTGTATCTGTTGAGTCCGCAGCAATGGCTGGAGCACGACGATGCGCCGTGCAAAGTGGATTTCTGGCTGCGCAATTTGCGCGAACTGAGCCAAAGCCTCGGCGCGCTGAACATCCCGCTGTTGATTCGCAGCGCGCTGCATTGGGATCAGGCGCCAGCAGAACTGCTCAAGCTCTGCCGGCAATTGAAGATCGAGGCGGTGCACGTCAACGAGGAATACGGCGTTCACGAAAGCCGCCGCGATGAAGCCGTGGCCGAAACGTTGCAGGCCGAGGGCATCGAATTCCACAGTTACCTGGATCAGTTGCTGTTCAAACCCGGCACAGTGCTGACCAAGACCGGCACCTACTTCCAGGTGTTCAGTCAGTTCCGCAAGGTCTGCTACGAACGCCTGCATCGCTCGATGCCGGCGCTGGTCAAAGCACCGGGCAAACAGGCCGCGCTGGATATTGCCAGCGATGCGATTCCGGAGGCGGTCAAAGGCTTCGCCACGCCGAGCGAATCCCTGCGCGCCTTATGGCCGGCCGGCGAGCAAGAGGCGCGACGCCGGCTCGACACCTTCACCGATGCGCAGATCGACTACTACCGCAGCGAACGCGACTTCCCGGCCAAACCCGGCACCAGCCAGTTGTCGGCCTACCTCGCCGCCGGGGTGATCTCGCCACGCCAGTGCCTGCACGCCGCGCTGCAAAGCAATCAGGGCGAATTCGAAAGCGGCAAGGTCGGCGCGGTGACGTGGATCAACGAGCTGCTGTGGCGCGAGTTCTACAAACACATTCTGGTCGGCTATCCACGCGTCTCGCGCCATCGCGCCTTCCGCCCGGAAACCGAGGCGCTGGCCTGGCGCGATGCGCCGGAGGAACTCAAGGCCTGGCAGGAAGCTCGCACCGGGCTGCCGATCATCGACGCGGCCATGCGTCAACTGCTGGAAACCGGCTGGATGCACAATCGCCTGCGCATGGTCGTGGCGATGTTCCTGACCAAAAATCTGTTGATCGACTGGCGCGAGGGCGAACGCTTTTTCATGCGCCACCTGATCGACGGCGATCTGGCAGCCAACAACGGTGGCTGGCAGTGGAGCTCGTCGACCGGCACCGACTCGGCTCCGTACTTCCGTATCTTCAACCCGTTGAGCCAGTCGGAAAAATTCGATGCCGAAGGCGTGTTCATCAAGCACTGGTTGCCGGAACTGGCCGGGCTCAACAAGAAGGAAGTACACAATCCGGCGGCCGCCGGTGGGCTGTTCGGCGTGGCCGATTATCCGGCGCCGATCGTCAATCTGAGCGCCTCACGCGAGCGTGCATTGAGCGCGTTCAAGAACCTGCCATCGCGCCAGCCTGTCGGCGGCAGCGATGAGTGACTTCCTGCGCAGCTTCGCCCGCGAGTTTTCCGGGTTGAACAAAGACAACCTGCATCGCTTGGGCGAGCTGTACAGCGACGACATTCATTTCACCGATCCGCTGCACGAAGTTCAGGGCCTGGCACAACTGCAGGATTACTTCAGTGAGCTGTACGCCAACGTCAGCGATCTGCGTTTCGATTTTCATGGTTTCGACCAGATCAGCGACGGTGAAGGTTACTTGCGCTGGGTCATGAGTTATCGCCATCCGCGTCTGGCCAAGGGCCGGGAAATCAGGGTCGGTGGCTGTTCGCACCTGCTCTGGCGCGACAAGGTTTATCGCCATCGGGATTATTTCGATGCCGGGGCGCTGCTTTATGAACACTTGCCAATATTGGGCCGGGTGATTGCCTGGCTGAAAAGGAGAATGGGATGAGTCGTACACCTCCACGGCGGTATTGGTTGACCGGCGCCAGCAGTGGCATCGGTGCAGCATTGTGCGAGGACATTCTGAAAAGCGGCGCGCATCTGGCGGTCAGCTCGCGCTCGACCGCGCCGCTGAAAGTCTTGTCCCAGCGCTATCCTGGCCAGGTGCTGGTGGTGCCCGGCGATCTGACCAACAGTCAGACCGTGCGCGAAATCGGTGAGCAGATCAGCGAAGCCTGGGGGGCGCTGGACAGCGTGATTCTCAACGCCGGCACCTGTGAATATGTCGATGCGCGGCAGTTCGATTCGTCGATCATCGAGCACGTGGTGCGCACCAATCTGCTCGCCAGCAGCTACTGCATCGAAGCCGCCCTGCCGTTGCTGCGCAAAGGCACGGCGCCGCATCTGGTCGGCATGGCCAGTTCGGTGACTTACCTGCCGCTGCCTCGCGCCGAAGCCTATGGCGCATCGAAGGCCGGGCTGCGTTACCTGTTCGAATCGCTGCGCATCGATCTGGCGGATGAAGGCATTGAAGTCACCATCATCAGCCCGGGTTTTGTCGAAACGCCGCTGACCGAGAGGAACGATTTCCCGATGCCACTGAGCTGGCCTGCGGATAAAGCGGCGCGGCACATCTTCGCCAAACTCAAGGACCGGCCGCTGGAAATTGCCTTCCCGGGGCTGTTCATGGCCGCGCTGTGGCCGCTGTCCAAGCTGCCCGCTCGCGCGCAACTGGCGATCGGCAAACGCATGGTGCGCAAGAACCCTCCGCAGCGGGACCCGATATGAAAATCGCCGTAATTGGCAGCGGTATCGCCGGGCTCACCTGCGCCTACCTGCTGAACCGCCGCCACGACATCACCGTGTTCGAAGCGAGTGACTGGGTCGGCGGCCATACCCACACCGTACCGGTGAGCGTGGCCGGGCAATCGTTCGCCATCGATACCGGGTTCATCGTGTTCAACGACTGGACCTACCCGAATTTCATCCGCTTGCTCAACCAGCTTGGCGTGGCGTTCAAGCCGACCGAAATGAGCTTTTCGGTAACCGACCCCGACACTGGCGTGGAGTACAACGGCAACAACCTCAACAGTCTGTTCGCCCAGCGCAGCAATCTGTTGTCGCCGGGTTTCTGGGGCATGCTGCGCGATATTCTGCGTTTCAATAAAGAAGCCCAGCGCGACCTGATCGAACTGCGCATCGCCGCCGACACCACCTTGGATGATTACCTCAAGGCTGGCGGCTACGGCGAGCGTTTCATCCTGCATTACATCGTGCCGATGGGCGCGGCGATCTGGTCGATGCCGATGGCGGAAATGCTCAATTTCCCGCTGCAGTTTTTCCTGCGTTTTTTCAAGAATCATGGCCTGTTGTCGGTCAGTGATCGGCCGCAGTGGCAGGTCATTGAAGGCGGTTCCAGTGCCTATGTGGCGCCGCTGACCGCTTCGTTCAGCGACAGGATCCGCCTGAACTGCCCAGTCAAGCGCGTCGAGCGCAACGAGCACGGCGTAGTTATCCACAGCCCGGCCGGCCTCGAACATTTCGACAAAGTGGTGTTCGCCTGTCACAGCGATCAGGCGCTGAACCTGCTGGCCAACCCGAGCGACGCCGAGCGCTCGATTCTCGGCGCCCTGCTCTACGCCGACAACGATGTCGTGCTGCACACCGACACGCGCCTGCTGCCGACGCGCAAACTGGCCTGGGCCAGCTGGAATTATCGCCTCGGGGGCGCCGGCCATACGCGCGCGGCGGTCACCTACAACATGAACATCCTGCAGGGCATCGAAAGCGACACCACGTTCTGCGTCAGCCTCAACCAGACCGCCGGGATCAGCCCCGATAAAGTGCTGGCCCGCTATACCTACGCCCACCCGCAATACACCCTCGCCGCAGCGGCCGCGCAAAACCGTTGGGGCGAACTCGATGGCGAGCAGCACACGCATTATTGCGGCGCCTACTGGGCCAACGGTTTTCACGAAGATGGCGTGGTCAGCGGCTTGCGCGTCGCCGCCGCGTTCGGTGAAACCCTGTGAACAGCGCTCTGTACAGCGGCGTTATCGGCCACCGACGTTTTTCGCCGCGCCGCCACGAATTCCGCTACCGCATCGGTTTGCTCTACCTCGACCTGAGCGAACAGGACGCCGTGCTGGCCTTGTCGCCGCTGGCGGGGCGCAGTCGTTTCGCGCCGTTCTCGTTTCGCGAAACCGATTACCTGAAAGCCTTCACCGGCAAGGGCATGCGCCTGATCGACGCGGTGCGCCAGCAGGTCGGTGCAGCCATCGGTCATGAGCCACAAGGCGCGGTGTGCCTGCTGACGCAGCCGCGCAGTTGGGGGCTATCGTTCAATCCCGTGAGTTTCTTCTATTGCCATGAAGCCGACGGGCAACTGGCGGCGATCGTTTGTGAAGTGACCAACACGCCGTGGCGCGAGCGTTATCACTATGTGCTGCCGGCGCAGACACCGACCAGCCTGGTGGATTTCCATCAGCATTTCGCTGTGGCCAAGGCGTTTCACGTCTCGCCGTTTCTGCCCCGCGACCTCGAATACCGCATGAGCTTCAGCCCCGCTGCGCAAAGCCTTGGCGTGCACATGGCCGATTGGCAGGGCAACGAGAAACTGTTCGACGCCACGCTCAATCTGCGCCGCGAACCGCTCGATCGTCGCAGCCTGCATCGCTACCTGCGGCGCTTCCCGTGGATGACCGCAAAAACCGCTCTGGCGATTTATTGGCAAGCGCTGCGACTGCTGTTCAAGCGCGCGCCGATCTTCGCTCATCAGGCTGCCGACGGCAGCTTTAAAACCGCCACCGTGCCTCCGAAGGAGCCGCACCATGAAATCCTCTAGCCTGCCGCTCAGTCGCTTCAGCACCAACGGTTTGACCGGCACGCTGCTGCGGCGCGGCGTGTTGCGCCAATTGGCGCAGCTCAAACACGGACAACTGATGGTCGTTGAGGATGGCGAACAAATGCTTTTCGGCACCCCGGGCAGTGCTTTGCTCGGTGAGGTTCACGTGCTTGATCCAGCCCTGTGGGGCATGGTCGCCAGCAACGGCTCGATCGGCGCCGGCGAAGCATTCATCCACGGCTATTGGAGCTCGCCGGACCTGACGGCTGTGGTGCGCGTGTTCGTCAGCAATCTCGATGTACTCGATGCCATGGAAGGTGGCCTGGCGCGTCTGGGCCGGCCGTTCGTGCAAGGCTTGCACTGGCTCAATCGCAACACGCGTAAAGGCTCGCAGAAAAATATTTCGGCGCACTACGACCTCGGCAATGAACTGTTCGAACAGTTTCTCGACCCGACCATGATGTATTCCGCCGCCCAGTTCCTTTCGCCGAGCGACACTCTGGAACAGGCGCAACTGAACAAACTCGAACGCATCTGCCAGAAACTCGCGCTCAAGCCCAGCGATCACCTGCTGGAAATCGGCACCGGTTGGGGCAGCATGGCGCTGTACGCGGCGCAGCATTACGGTTGCCGCGTGACCACTACGACGCTGTCGAAAGAGCAGTTCGCGTTCACTGCCAAACGCATCGAACAATTGGGCTTGCAGGACCGCATCACCTTGCTGCTCAAGGATTACCGCGACCTCAGCGGCGAGTACGACAAACTGGTGTCGATCGAGATGATCGAAGCGGTCGGCCATCGGTTCCTGCCGACCTACTTCAAGCAATGCGCGCAGTTGCTCAAAAGCAACGGCCTGATGCTGCTCCAGGCGATCACCATTCGCGAGCAACGTTATGAACAGGCCAAGCGCAGCGTCGACTTTATCCAGCGCTACATCTTCCCCGGCGGCGCCCTGCCCTCGGTGCACAAGATGCTCGATGTGGTCAGCCGCGAAACCGACATGAACCTGCTGCACATGGAAGATTTCGGTCTGCATTACGCCAAGACATTGCGCCTGTGGCACGAGAACTTTCGCCTCGCCCAGGGCCGCCTGAGCGAACTGGGCTACGACGATTATTTCCTGCGTTTGTGGGAGTTCTACCTGTGCTACTGCGAGGGCGGTTTTTGGAGCGCACCATCGGCACCGCACAACTGTTGCTGGCGAAACCGGCGGCAATGACCGCGCCGCTGCTCGGGCGCTTCGATGCGTGAGCGTGTCGCCAATGCCCTCTTGTTTCAGCTCGGCTGGCTCGCCTGCGTGCTCGGCGGCAACAGTTTGTGGCTGTTACTTGCACTGGCGACGCTGGTGATTCATCTGCGCTGGATCAGCAGTTGGGCGGAGGAAGGCCGTTTGATCTTGTGCGTGGTGATTGTCGGCACGGCGGTGGACAGCGTTTTGCGTCAGCTCGGCGTGTTCCGCTTTGCGGATGCGTCTCCGTTGATTCCGTTGTGGCTGATGCTGCTCTGGGCGCTGCTCGCCACCACATTGCGTCATTGTCTGGCCTGGAGCGCACGGCCATGGTGGCTGGCCAGCGCACTTGGTGCGGTGGGCGGTGCGTTGTCTTACTACGGCGGCGGACGACTGGCCGGCGTGCAATTTCCATACGGCGAAGTGTCGACGCTGATCGTCATCGGGCTGCTCTGGGCAGGGCTGTTTCCGTTGTTGCATTTGATGGCGCGGCGTCTGGTGCCGTGAGCGTCCGTCAGCGCTTTCACACCCACAGCGATCACTGCCTTACACTGCCGCCATGAAAACCATCCCCCTCACACAAGTCGAAGAACCGGCCGTCACCTGCTCGACCTGCGCGGCATGCTGCTGCCAGCTCGAAGTGATGCTGATCACCGACACCGGCGTGCCTGATCGCTTTATCGATACCGATGAATGGGGCGGTGAAGTAATGCTGCGTCTGGACGACGGCTGGTGCGCCGCGCTGGATCGCGACAGCATGATGTGCACGATCTACGAACGCCGCCCGCTGATCTGCCGCGAGTTCGAAATGGGCGCGCCGGAGTGCATCGAAGAACGCCGGGGTATTGCCACAGCCTACCGCTGATTTTTTTGACAACGCAGAAACAACTGTGGGAGCGAGCCTGCTCGCGAAGCGGTGTGTCAGCCACCATTTGAATTGACTGACACTCAACTTTCGCGAGCAGGCTCGCTCCCACGTTGGTTCCGCGTAGCGGCGGATTACAGCGGCATCGTGTAATGCAGCGCGTAGCTTTCTACACCATCGTTGTCGCTGGACAGGCCGGCGTTGGAGTAGTGCGTGGCGCGGATGCCGACTTCGTGGCCGCCATTGAAGCGCAGGCCGAAACCGATGCGGTCTTCGAACTGGAAGGACCCGCCCAGCTTGTTGCTCTCATATTCGGTGTTGGAGAAGAACGCCGCGCCGATACCCGCTTCAACGTAGGGTTTGACCGACTGACCGGCAAACTCGTAAACGAATACAGGCGAGAACGACAGGCTGTTGTTGCTGGAAGTCTTGTCACCTTCCCAGTACGTGTAGGCACCGCTCCAGTAGCCGGTCAGGCGACCGACGTCGCTCTGCAGCCAGCTCTTGTCCCAGTCGAAATTCATGCCCAGGCGATACGTCATTGTCGAATCGCTGGTACCGCCGACGGCGAATTCAACGCCAGCGGCTTGTGCAGAAATGCTTTGCCCCATCAGTGCGGCCGCAATCGCGGCCAAGCAGAATAGTCGCTTCACTTTGAAACTTCCTTTTCCGGAACGATCGTTTGGTTTTTAGTTGCTGCTGTCGCTATAGAAATCTGCGCGTGGTCAGAAGTTCAGCGTATTTCGAGTTATTTCACATTTTTTTTACAAGTCGAAGTTTTGCACATTCGACGCAGTTTGGCCCAGCAGAGGTAGGATTTTTCTGAAGGATTGCGCATCAGCACTGGTCCAGAATTTCACTGGCACGCTCGGCCCCTGTGACAGCAGATGACGCTCGACCAGCAGCCGTTGCAGCTGTCGGGCCACGGCAGCTCCGGTATCGATCAGGGTGATATCGTCGGCGATCATCGACCTTAGCAACGGCTTGAGAAAAGGATAATGGGTGCATCCGAGGATGATCGTATCGCAGCCATGAGCCAGTAAAGGCGTGACGTAACCCTGCAATAACGTGCGCAACTCGGGACTGTGCAGGTTGCCACTTTCAATCAGCTCAACCAGCCCCGGGCAGGGCTGAGTGATGACTTTTACGTCAGCCGCAAAGCGATCGAGCAAAGCGGCAAACTTGGCGCTCTGCAACGTACCTGTCGTTGCCAGCACGCCAACCACGCCGCTACGGGTCGCCGCTGCGGCCGGCTTGACCGCCGGTTCCATGCCGACAATCGGCCAGTCGGGAAAATCGCGACGCAAGTCGGCAACACCGGCCACGGTCGCGGTATTACACGCCAGCACCAGAGCCTTGGCGCCCTGCTCGCGGAAAAACCCGGCCATCACACTGCAACGCTGGCGGATGAATTCCGGGGTCTTTTCGCCGTAGGGAATGTGTCCGCAATCGGCGACGTAAAGCAGCGATTCGTTGGGCAGCAAACGCTGGATCTCGCCGAGGACCGACAAGCCGCCGACCCCGGAGTCGAACACGCCGATTGGCGCTTCACGCATGGCGGGCGCCACAGACGCTGCAGCCCGGATCGCGCTTGACCCGCAGTTCACGGAAGCGCGAGCCCAAGGCGTCGATCAGCAACAGCCGCCCCACCAGCGGCTCGCCAAAACCGACCAGCACCTTCAACGCCTCCAGCGCCTGCAAGCTGCCGACCAGACCGACCAGCGGCCCGACCACACCCGCTTCGCTGCACGTGAGCTCGGCTTCGCTGCCGTGTCCGTACAGGCAGTGATAGCAAGGGCTCTCGGCACGCCGTGAGTCGAACACCGACAGCTGCCCTTCCAGACGAATGGCCGCGCCGCTGACCAATGGCTTGCGCTCGGCAACACAGGCGGCGTTAACCGCCTCACGCGTAGAGAAATTGTCCGAGCAATCGAGCACCAGATCCACCGCCGCCACCGCTGCGGCGAGAGAATCCTCGTCCAGCGCCTGGCGATGGGCGATCAATTGAATTTCGGGATTGATCGCACCAAGACGCTTGAGCGCCGAATCGACCTTGGACATGCCGACACTGTCGGTGTCGTGAATGATCTGTCGTTGCAGGTTGGTCAGGTCGACCGTGTCGAAATCCGCCAGATGCAACTCGCCGACGCCCGCTGCCGCCAGATACAACGCCACCGGCGCGCCGAGACCGCCAAGGCCGACGATCAGCACGCGGCTGGCCTTGAGCTTCAGCTGCCCGTCGATGTCGATGTGTTGCAGCAGAATCTGCCGGCTGTAGCGCAGCAATTCCTGATCATTCAGCACGGCAGGCGCCCCAGACTGATGCGTTGATGGCCGCCCAGATCGGTGCGGCTGTGGACTTCTTCAAAGCCACGAGTGAGCAGCAGATCACGCACGGCTTCGGCCTGATCATAGCCGTGTTCGAGCATCAGCCAGCCGCCGGTTTCAAGATGATCCGGCGCCTGCGCAACAATCAGGCGCAAATCGTCGAGGCCATCTTCACCGGCGACCAGTGCACTGGCCGGTTCGAAACGCAGATCGCCCTCTACCAGATGCGGATCGGCGGCGGCAATGTATGGCGGGTTGCTGATGATCAGATGAAAGCGCTGGCCTTCAAGGGCGCTGAACCAATGGCTGCTCAGCACCGTGGCGTTGTTCAAGTGCAGACGCTGGCGATTGCGTTCGGCCAGGGCCACGGCTTCGAGCACGCGATCGACGGCGGTGACTTTCCACGCCGGACGTTCGCTGGCCAAAGCCAACGCAATCGCGCCACTGCCGGTGCCGAGATCGAGGACCTTGGCCGGGGTTGCAGGCAGCAACTCAAGGGCTGCCTCCACCAGCAACTCGGTGTCCGGGCGCGGGATCAGCGTGTGCGGCGCGACTTCCAGATCGAGTTTCCAGAAACCCTGCTGGCCGAGAATGTAGGCCACCGGTTCACCGCTACGCCGCCGTTGCAAATATTCGGCAAAGGTCAGCGCAGCCTCGCTCGGCACGATGCGCTCGGGCCAGGTGTGCAGAAAACTGCGCGACTTGCCCAGTGCGGCGGCGAGGAGCAGTTCAGCGTCCAAGCGTGCAGTGGGCGAGTCCGGCAGCTCGGCAGCGCGCAACAGGCTGGCGATGATGGTCATTTATTCACCTATCGCTGCGAGTTGGTCTGCCTGATACTCGGCCAGCAATGGCTCAATCACCGCCTCGACGCCACCGGCGAGAATTTCATCCAGCGAATACAGGGTCAGGTTGACGCGATGGTCGGTGACCCGGCCTTGGGCGTAGTTGTAGGTGCGGATGCGCTCGGATCGATCGCCGGAACCGACCAGCAACTTGCGCTCGCTGGCAATCGCGTTGGCTACCGCTGCGTTTTGCTGATCATTGAGCTTGGCCGACAACCACGCCATCGCCCGGGCACGGTTCTTGTGCTGGGAACGTTCTTCCTGGCATTCAACGACGGTGCCGGTCGGGATATGGGTGATGCGGATCGCCGAATCGGTGGTGTTGACGTGCTGACCACCAGCGCCGGAGGAGCGGAACGTGTCGACGCGCAGATCCGCCGGGTTGATCTCGATGGCCTCGCGCTCGTCCGGCTCGGGCAATACCGCGACTGTGCAGGCTGAAGTGTGGATACGGCCCTGGGATTCGGTGGCGGGTACACGCTGTACACGGTGCGCGCCGGACTCGAATTTCAGTTTGCCGTAAACGTTGTCGCCTTCGATGCGCGCAATGACTTCTTTATAGCCACCATGTTCGCCTTCGTTTTCCGAGAGGATTTCGACACGCCAGCCACGCCGCTCGGCATAGCGCGAGTACATGCGGAACAGGTCGCCAGAGAAAATCGCCGCCTCGTCGCCACCGGTGCCGGCGCGAATTTCGAGGAAGACGTTGCGCCCGTCATTCGGATCTTTCGGCAGCAGCATGCGCTGCAGGTCGGATTCCAGCGTGACCAGCAACTCCTTGGCTTCGCGAACTTCTTCCACGGCCATTTCGCGCATGTCCGGGTCGTTGTCCTTGAGCAGCGCCTGCGCGCCTTCGAGATCGCTTTGTACGCCGAGCAGCTTTTTATACGCGGCCACTACCGGCTCGAGTTCGGCGTACTCCTTGGAATAGGCGCGGAATTTGGCCTGATCGGCAATGACTTCACCGTCGCCGAGCAGCGCGGTCAGTTCCTCGAAACGGTCCTGGAGAATGTCCAGCTTGTTGAGCAGTGACGCTTTCATTGCGGTTTTTTATCCGAAAAACTATCCGGTGAGCCCTCAAGGGCGAAGAGTTCCTGGGCCATGGCCAGCGCATCGAGGCGGCCTTCGGCAGACAGCTTTTTCAACTGCACGCTGGGCGCATGCAAGAGTTTGTTGGTGAGGCCACGGGCCAGTTGCCCGAGCACATCTTCGGCGTTGCCACCGTTGGCCAGCAGACGCAGGGCCTTCTGCAATTCTTCGTCACGCAGGCGTTCACTCTGTTGACGATAGGCCTTGAGCACATCGACCGCCGCCAGTTCGCGCAGGCGCACCATGAAATCGTCGGCGCCGACCGAGACCATTTCCTCCGCCGCTTGTGCAGCGCCCTGACGGCTCTTGAGGTTCTCGGCGACCACTTCGTGGAGATCATCGACGCTGTACAGGTAAACGTCGTCGAGTTCGCCGACTTCCGGCTCGATATCGCGCGGTACCGCAATGTCGACCATGAAGATCGGCTTGTGCTTGCGCAGCTTCAGCGCACTTTCCACCGCGCCCTTGCCAAGAATCGGCAACTGGCTGGCGGTCGAACTGATGACGATATCGCTGCGCACCAGCTCCGCCGGAATGTCCGAGAGCAGTACCGCGTGGGCGCCGAACTGCTCGGCCAACTGACTGGCGCGCTCCAGCGTGCGGTTGGCGACGACGATGCGCTTGACTCCCAGCTCATGCAAATGGCGCGCGACCAGCGTAATCGTCTCGCCGGCACCGATCAGCAGCGCCTGGCTGCGTTGCAGATCGCTGAAAATCTGTTTCGCCAAGCTCACTGCGGCAAACGCCACCGACACCGGGTTTTCGCCAATCGCAGTATCGGTACGCACCTGCTTGGCGGCATTGAAGGTGGCCTGAAACAGCCGCCCCAGCAACGGCCCGATAGTGCCGGCCTCACGGGCTACGGCGTAGGCCGATTTCATCTGACCGAGAATCTGCGGTTCGCCCAGCACCAGCGAGTCGAGCCCGGAGGCGACGCGCATCATGTGACGAACAGCCGCATCGTCTTCATGCACATAGGCACTGGCGCGCAGCTCATCGAGGCTCAAATGGTGATAATCGGCCAGCCAGCGCAGCACGACGTCCGCCGAAAGCTGATCCTGTTCTATATAAAGCTCACTGCGATTGCAGGTGGAGAGGATCGCGGCTTCGCGGCTGTCGGTCAGTCGGCAGAGCTGCTGCAAGGCCTCAACCAGCTGCTCAGGGGTAAAGGCCACGCGCTCGCGGACGTCTACTGAAGCAGTCTTGTGGTTAATACCGAGTGCAAGGAAGGCCATTCAAGGTCGCTGGTGGTGACGTGAAGCCGGCAATTGTCCTACTTCGAAAGATTCAGAACAACTACCGCTGACTATTGTCCCAATTGTCGGCCCCTATAATGGCCACAATTGAGTCTCGGTTATGTTTGGCCGAAGGCTTGTGTCATGATGATCCGACCGCAGGTTAGTCGTCCTCTTCCTATATGAATAGATCTTCCGCGTTGCTCCTCGCTTTTGTCTTCCTCAGCGGCTGCCAGACCATGGCGCCCGTTGCGCCGAACGGCACCCCGCCGGCCGAAGACACCACGCCCGCGCCTGAAAAGCCCAAGGTTTACAGCTCGTTCAGCGAGGAAACCGTGTTCAGCCTGCTGAGCGCCGAACTCGCCGGCCAGCGCAATCGTTTCGACATTGCTCTGGACAATTACGTGACCCAGGCGATCAACACCCAGGATCCGGGCGTCTCCGAGCGTGCTTTTCGCATCGCCGAGTATCTGGGCGCCGATCAACCGGCCCTCGACACCGCGCTCATCTGGGCCCGCAATGCTCCGGACGACCTCGAAGCGCAACGCGCCGCCGCCGTGCAACTGGCCCGCGCCGGGCGTTACGACGACTCCATGGTCTACATGGAGAAAGTCCTGCAGGGCAAGGGCGACACCCATTTTGACTTCCTCGCGCTGTCGGCCGCCGACACCGATCAGGAAACCCGCAACGGTCTGATGAAAAGCTTCGACCGTTTGCTCCAGCGTCACCCGAACAACAACCAGCTGATTTTCGGCAAGGCTCTGCTGTTGCAGCAGGACGGCGACAATCAAGGTGCGCTGACTCTGCTTGAAGACAATCCGCCGGAAGATGGCGAGATCGCTCCCATCCTGCTGCGCGCGCGCCTGCTTCAGTTGCTTAACCGTGGCGACGAAGCGCTGCCGCTGTTGCAGAAAAACATCAGGAAATACCCGGAAGACAAACGCCTGCGCCTGACTTACGCGCGCATGCTGGTCGAACAGGACCGCATGGACGACGCCAAAGCCGAGTTCTCCACCCTTGTTCAGCAATACCCGGAAGACGATGAACTGCGTTACTCGCTGGCGCTGGTGTGCCTGGAAGCCAAGGCGTGGGATGAGGCCAAGGGTTATCTGGAAGACTTGATCGCTCGCGAAAGCCACGTCGATTCGGCGCACCTGAACCTCGGTCGGATTGCCGAAGAGCGCAACGACCCGCAAGGCGCGCTCATCGAATACGCCCAGGTCGGCCCGGGCAATGACTATCTGCCGGCACAGCTGCGTCAGGCCGATATCCTGATGAGCAACGGCAAGACCGCCGAAGCGCAGAGCAAACTGGCGGCCGAGCGTGACGAGCAGCCGGACTACGCAATCCAGCTTTACCTGATCGAATCGGAAAGCCTGTCGGCCAATAAACAGGACGACAAAGCCTGGAAAATCCTGCAACAAGCGCTGCAGAAATATCCGGACGATCTCAACCTGCTTTACACCCGGGCCATGCTCGCGGAAAAACGCAATGACCTGGCGCAGATGGAAAAAGACCTGCGCCTGATCATCAAGCGCGATCCGGACAATGCCATGGCGCTGAATGCGCTGGGCTACACCCTGTCCGATCGCACCACCCGCTACGCTGAAGCGAAAACGTTGATCGAGCAGGCGCACCAGATCAACCCGGAAGACCCGGCAGTTCTCGACAGCCTTGGCTGGGTGAACTACCGCTTGGGCAATCTGGATGATGCGGAGAAATACTTGCGCCAGGCGCTCGAGCGTTTTCCTGATCACGAAGTCGCCGCGCACCTTGGCGAAGTCCTCTGGGCCAAGGGCAATCAACGCGAAGCCAAACAAGTGTGGGGCAAGTTCCTCAAGGACCAACCCGACAGCACCATTCTGCGCAGCACCATCAAGCGCCTGACCGGATCCGAGACTCTTTAACCCATGTTTTTGCGCCACGTTATTGTTTTCAGCTTCATCGCCCTGCTCGCCGGCTGCTCGGGGTTCGGCACTCGCGAGTCGGTCGAGGGCCACGGCAGCCCGGCCCAGTGGGCGGCTAACAAACAGCAACTGACCGGCCTCGATGGCTGGCAGATCGACGGCAAGATCGGCATCCACGCGCCGAAGGATTCCGGCAGCGGCACGTTGTTCTGGCTGCAGCGGCAGGACTATTACGACATTCGCCTGTCCGGCCCGCTGGGTCGTGGCGCGGCACGCCTGACCGGGCGTCCGGGCAAGGTGTCGCTGGAAGTTGCCAACCAGGGCCGCTACGAATCGCAATCACCTGAAGCGCTGCTCGAAGAACAGCTCGGCTGGAAATTGCCGGTGTCGAATCTGGCCTGGTGGGTTCGTGGCCTGCCAGCTCCGGAAAGTAAAAGTCGTCTGAACCTGGACGCCGACAGTCGTCTGGCCAGCCTTGAGCAGGACGGCTGGAAAGTCGAATACACCGCCTACACCGAACAGAATGGTTATTGGCTGCCCGAACGCATCAAGCTGCACGGCACCGACCTCGACGTGACGCTGGTGATCAAGACCTGGCAACCGCGCAAGTTGGGGCAATAACGCATGACCGCTGCACGCCTGACCCTGCCCTCGCCGGCCAAACTCAACTTGATGCTGCACATTCTCGGTCGCCGTGAAGACGGTTATCACGAGTTGCAGACGCTGTTTCAATTCCTCGATTACGGCGATGAACTCACTTTCGCCGTGCGCGATGACGGCGTGATTCAACTGCACACCGAGTTCGCCGGCGTGCCCCACGACAGCAACCTGATCGTGCGCGCAGCGAAGATGTTGCAGCAACAGTCCGGCTGCGCGCTCGGCATCGACATCTGGATCGACAAAGTCCTGCCCATGGGCGGCGGCATCGGTGGCGGCAGTTCGAACGCGGCGACGACCCTGCTCGGTCTCAATCATCTTTGGCAACTGGGCTGGGATGAAGATCGCCTCGCCGCACTGGGCTTGTCACTCGGTGCCGATGTGCCGGTTTTCGTCCGCGGCCACGCGGCGTTTGCCGAGGGCGTCGGTGAGAAACTGACCCCGGTCGATCCCGAAGAACCGTGGTATCTGGTGCTCGTGCCGCAAGTCGCTGTTAGTACGGCAGAAATTTTTTCCGATCCTTTGTTGACACGTAACACACCGCCCATTAAAGTGCGCCCCGTTCCCGAGGGAAACAGTCGAAATGACTGCTTGCCGGTGGTAGCAAGGCGTTATCCAGAGGTACGTAACGCATTGGATTTGTTAGGTAAATTTACCGAAGCAAAGCTCACCGGAACTGGAAGTTGTGTGTTTGGGGGCTTCCCAAGCAAAGCTGAAGCTGATAAAGTCTCGGCCCTTCTGACAGAGACCCTTACAGGGTTTGTAGCGAAAGGAAGCAACGTTTCGATGTTGCATCGCAAGCTGCAAAGTCTGCTCTAAAGGAATCAAGTGCCCGGCACTTGAAAGCAACAGATACAGGGGCGTCGCCAAGCGGTAAGGCAGCAGGTTTTGATCCTGCCATGCGTTGGTTCGAATCCAGCCGCCCCTGCCATTTTCTCTACTCATCCAGGTTACCCTCAGCCTCTAGGTACTGCGCGTGTCCAAGATGATGGTCTTTACGGGGAATGCCAACCCCGATCTGGCTCGGCGTGTCGTACGTCAGCTGCATATCCCTCTCGGTGACATCTCTGTCGGCAAGTTTTCCGACGGTGAAATCACAGCCGAGATCAATGAAAACGTTCGCGGTAAAGACGTCTTCATTATTCAGCCGACTTGCGCTCCGACCAACGATAACCTGATGGAACTGGTAGTGATGGCTGATGCCTTCCGCCGCTCCTCGGCTACTCGTATCACTGCTGTTATTCCTTATTTTGGTTATGCCCGTCAGGATCGCCGTCCGCGTTCCGCACGTGTGGCTATCAGCGCGAAAGTCGTCGCTGACATGCTTACCGTAGTCGGCATCGACCGTGTTCTCACGGTTGATCTGCATGCTGACCAGATTCAGGGCTTCTTCGATATTCCGGTAGATAACATCTACGGCTCCCCGGTTCTGGTGGATGACATTGAAGATCAGCGCTTCGAAAACCTGATGATCGTGTCCCCGGACATTGGTGGCGTCGTGCGTGCACGGGCTGTTGCCAAGTCGCTGGGCGTCGATCTCGGGATCATCGACAAACGCCGTGAGAAAGCCAATCACTCTGAAGTGATGCATATCATCGGTGATGTCGAAGGGCGTACCTGTATTCTCGTCGATGACATGGTCGATACCGCCGGCACCCTGTGCCACGCGGCCAAGGCCCTGAAAGAGCATGGCGCAGCCAAGGTCTTTGCCTACTGCACACACCCTGTGCTGTCGGGCCGGGCCATCGAGAATATCGAAAATTCCGTGCTGGACGAGCTGGTGGTCACTAATACCATCCCGCTGTCCGCTGCAGCACAAGCCTGTGCACGTATCCGTCAACTGGATATCGCACCGGTTGTTGCCGAAGCGGTTCGCCGCATCAGCAATGAAGAATCGATCAGCGCGATGTTCCGTTAAGGGCCCTGCCCTTCACGAAATGTCTCGTTGACGAAAAGCGCCCCGCCCCGGCATTCCTGTCGGGGCGGGGCTTTTTTGCCCATACCGTGTTCGGCGCTGGTCGCAAACGCCACTCGGTCATGGCTATTTTGGAGATACAAAATGAACGATTTTACTCTGAATGCTGAAGTGCGTTCCGACCTGGGGAAAGGTGCGAGCCGCCGCCTGCGTCGTCTCGCAAGCCTGGTTCCAGCTGTAGTTTACGGTGGCGACAAAGCCCCTGAATCCATCAGCATGCTGGCCAAAGAAGTTGCCAAACTGCTCGAAAACGAAGCGGCTTACAGCCACATCATCGAGCTGAACGTTGGTGGCACCAAGCAGAACGTCATCATCAAGGCTCTGCAGCGTCACCCGGCCAAAGGCCACGTGATGCACGCTGACTTCGTACGCGTTGTTGCCGGCCAGAAACTGACCGCCATCGTGCCTGTGCACTTTGTTGGCGAAGAAGCTCCAGTCAAGAAAGGCGGCGAAGTTTCGCACGTTGTTGCCGAGATCGAAGTTTCCTGCCTGCCAAAAGATCTGCCTGAGTTCATCGAAGTCGACCTGTCGAAAGCAGAAATCGGCACCATCATTCACCTGTCGGACCTCAAAGCTCCTAAAGGTGTTGAGTTCGTTGCTCTGGCACACGGCGATGACAAGGCTGTTGCCAACGTCCACGCTCCACGTGTAGCTGCAGAACCTACCGAAGAAGGCGCAGCAGAGTAATTCACTCTGTCATGCCGGAGTGAGCAAGTAACATCGCGGACTGGAACGTAGCGAGAAAGCGGGCGAGAACGCGGAGTTTACATCCATGGTAAATGAGCATTTTTCGTCCACTTTCGCCGCTTTCCCTGATCGCGGCGATGTTATCCACCACTCCAAGGAAGGGCCCCTATCGTGACTGCCATCAAACTGATCGTTGGCCTGGGAAATCCAGGCGCTGAATACGAACAGACCCGGCATAACGCAGGGGCCCTTTTTGTTGAGCGCATCGCCCACGCACAGAATGTGACTCTTGTGGCCGATCGCAAATATTTCGGCCTGACCGGGCGCTACTCGCATCAGGGTCAGGATGTTCGTCTGCTGATTCCCACCACCTACATGAACCGCAGCGGCCAAGCCGTGGCGGCACTCGCCGGTTTCTTCCGCATCAAGCCTGAAGAAATCCTCGTGGCGCATGACGAACTCGACTTGCCTCCGGGCGTTGCCAAGCTCAAGCAGGGCGGCGGTCATGGCGGTCACAACGGGTTGCGCGACATCATTGCGCAACTGGGCAATCAGAATACGTTCTACCGCCTGCGGCTTGGCATCGGCCACCCGGGCGTTGCCAGTATGGTTTCAAATTTCGTCCTGGGTCGTGCGCCACGCGCCGAACAGGAAAAACTCGATGCCAGCATCGACTTTGCCCTCGGCGTGCTGCCGGATATCCTCGCCGGGGAATGGAACCGCGCGATGAAAAACCTGCACAGCCAGAAGGCCTGACTTTTACCCGAGGGGAAACACCATGGGATTCAATTGCGGCATCGTCGGCCTGCCTAACGTCGGCAAGTCCACCCTGTTCAACGCCCTGACCAAATCCGGTATCGCGGCCGAGAACTTCCCCTTCTGCACCATCGAGCCGAACAGCGGCATCGTGCCGATGCCAGATCCGCGCCTGGAAGCTCTGGCAGCCATCGTCAATCCGAAGCGCATCCTGCCGACCACCATGGAATTCGTCGACATCGCTGGCCTCGTCGCCGGCGCCTCGAAAGGTGAAGGCCTGGGCAACAAGTTCCTGGCCAACATCCGCGAAACCGACGCTATCGCTCACGTCGTGCGCTGCTTCGAAGACGACAACGTGATTCACGTTTCCAACAGCGTCGACCCGAAACGCGACATCGAAATCATCGACCTGGAACTGATCTTCGCCGACCTCGACAGCTGCGAGAAGCAACTGCAGAAAGTCGCGCGCAACGCCAAGGGCGGTGACAAGGACGCTGTGGTTCAGAAGGCGCTGCTCGAGCAACTGATCGCGCACTTCACCGAAGCCAAGCCTGCACGCAGCCTGATGAAGAACATGAGCGCTGACGAAAAGGCAGTGATCAAGGGCTTCCACCTGCTGACCACCAAACCGGTCATGTACATCGCCAACGTTGCCGAAGACGGTTTCGACAACAACCCGCACCTGGACGTGGTCAAGGCCATCGCTGAAGAAGAAGGCGCCATGGTCGTTCCGGTGTGCAACAAGATCGAAGCGGAGATCGCCGAGCTCGATGACGGCGAAGAGAAGGACATGTTCCTCGAGGCTCTGGGCCTGGAAGAGCCTGGCCTGAACCGCGTGATCCGCGCCGGCTACGAAATGCTGCACCTGCAGACCTACTTCACCGCCGGTGTCGAAGAAGTCCGCGCCTGGACCGTCAAGGTCGGTGCCACCGCACCACAGGCCGCTGGCGTGATCCACACCGACTTCGAAAAAGGCTTCATCCGTGCCGAAGTCATCGCCTACAACGACTTCATCCAGTACAAGGGCGAAGCCGGCGCCAAGGAAGCCGGCAAATGGCGCCTGGAAGGCAAGGATTACATCGTCAAGGACGGCGACGTGATGCACTTCCGTTTCAACGTCTAAGCAACAGCCGGGCAAGAAAAAGCCGCGTTTGATACGCGGCTTTTTTGTGCCTGAAATTCAGTGACTGCGTACATTTCCCTGTGGGAGCGAGCCTGCTCGCGAATGCGGCGTGTCAGCTAAGCATTCGTCAACTGACCCACCCATTCGCGAGCAGGCTCGCTCCCACAGTTCGATTCGTCTGATCACGCCTTTTTAGTACGCGGCAGGAAGATCGCCAACACACCAAACAACGGCAGGAACGAGCACAGGAAATACACGTACTCAATCCCGTGCACATCCGCCAGATGCCCGAGCAGCGCGGCGCCAATCCCGCCGAAACCAAACATCAGGCCGAAGAAAATCCCGGCAATCATCCCGACATTACCCGGCACCAGTTCCTGCGCGTACACCACGATCGCTGAGAACGCCGAGGCGAGAATGAAGCCGATCACCACGCTGAGAATGCTGGTCCAGAACAGATCGACATGCGGCAGGATCAAGGTGAATGGCGCCACCCCCAGGATGGAAAACCAGATCACTGCCTTGCGCCCGATCTTGTCGCCAATCGGTCCACCGAAGAACGTCCCCGCCGCCACTGCGCCCAGGAAAAGGAACAAGTGCAGCTGCGAGCTGGCCACCGACAGGTCGAACTTCTCGATCAGGTAGAAGGTGAAGTAGCTGGTGAAACTGGCCATGTAGAAATATTTGGAGAACACCAGTAGCCCCAGCACCACCAGCGCACTGGTCACCCTGCCCTTCGACAAGCCGTGCGTCGCCGCCTGGCCGGCCTTGAGCTTGAACAGGTTCAGGTGGTTGGCGTACCAGCGGCTGATGCGGTACAGCACAAACAGCGCAAACACCGCGAACAGACCGAACCACGCCACATTGCCCTGGCCGAAGGGAATGATGATCGCCGCCGCCAGCAACGGGCCGAACGCGGAGCCGGCATTGCCACCGACCTGGAAGGTCGATTGTGCCAGGCCAAAGCGTCCACCCGAAGCCAGACGCGCAACACGCGAGGCTTCCGGGTGAAAGGTCGACGAGCCAATGCCGATCAGCGCCGCCGCCAGCAGAATCATCGGGAAGCTGCCGACCACCGACATCATCAGAATGCCGATCAACGTACACACCGTGCCCGCCGGCAACAGCCACGGTTTCGGGTGGCGATCAGTGTGATAACCGACCCACGGCTGCAACAGCGACGCGGTCAACTGGAAGGTCAAGGTGATCAGGCCGACCTGGGTAAACGTCAGGCCGTAGTTGGCCTTGAGCATCGGATAGATCGAAGGCAGCACCGACTGGATCAGGTCGTTGATCAAATGCGCCAGCGCCACCGCGCCGATGATGCGCATCACCAAGGGGCTGCTTTGCGGAGCAGCGGTCGCCGAGGCAGCGGCGGTCTGAACGTTGCTGATAGCCATGAAAATTTCCGGACAGCAGATGAGTGCCCGCAGGCAGGTGCGTCAATGTGCCATTTTTCGGTGCGCTCGCGCTATCCCCTTAGGCAGCTAACTAACTGGTCGTCGAGCGAACGGTGATAGCGCAACGCCATGGTCTGAATCTTGCCTTGCTTCTGCCCTTGAACACGATCGCCTTACAAAGGCGCTCGACAATGGGAAGTTTCGCTACAGAGCCGGCCTACAGAGCGGGCATGGGTGAACTTTCGAGGCCTTTTAGAGGGCACAGGTCGCAGCCCAAAGGTTCGCGATGCACGCCAATGGTGCGTGGTGTCCAGAGGAGTCATGAGGCATGCAGGCTTTCCTTTCACCGGGGATCAAATTGCTGGGGCGGTTTGGCTTCGCAGGTAAATTCCAATTATTGTTTCTGCTGTTCATTCTGCCGCTGGCCGGCAGCCTGTTGATGATCGGCCATGACTATCGCGAGAAGCTCAATCTGATCTCCGGCGAACGTGCCGGTGTGCGTCAATTGCTCGCGCTGGATGCGCTGGACAACCTGCTCGCCGCGCAACGCGACCGCGCCGCCCGCTGGCGCGCCACCGAGACCAATCGTCAGCCGACACCGGCCACCCTCGCCGCCATGGCTGCCTTCGACGGCGTGCAACCGGCGGTGCTGCAAGCCACCACGGAGTTGGGCAATGCACTGAGCCAGCAAGGCGCCGAGGACGAAATCCTCGCGCGCTATCAGGCGCTGCAAACCGCACTCAATGGTCTGGATTCGAAAAGTCTCAGCAGCGTTGGCTGGTGGCCGGACGGTTACGACCGCTTCACCAATGCCCTGGGCGCGCTGCAAGCCTTGCGCGAGCAGATCGTCATGGATAATCGCCTGACCCTAGCGCCGTGGCTGGAAACCTACTTGCTGACGCAGATTTCCACGCAACACGCACCTGACCTGATCGAGCGGGTCGGGCGTCTCGCCGCAGTCGGCCAGGCTTCGGTGGTCTCCGGGCAGTTCACCCTGCAGAGCCGCTTGCAGTTGCGCGACCTGCGCAGCCGCATCGGCGACGCCCGCGAGCAACTGGTGAAAACCGCCGGCCTGCTGGAGGCGCGTCTGCCAGTCGAGCTGCAAGCCTGGGCCGGTCAGTATCACGACAGCCTGAAACACCTCGATAGCGGCCTGAAAGTCCTCGACGACGGTGTGTTCGGCGGCAGCATCAACCTCAAGCCGGAAGACTTCGAACGCAGCCTCGACGCGCTGCTCACCGACCTCGCGTCCCTGCGCCAGCAATCCCTGGTCGCGCTGGATCAGCGGCTCGATGCGTATTACAGCTCGGCGATCCGCCAGTTCATTCTTGTCGCCGCAATCTTCGGTTGCCTGCTGCTGGCCGCGTTGTACCTGTTCGTTTGCCTGCAAGCCTCGATCCGCCGCAGCGCCAGCGGCATCACCCTACTCGCCGAAGCTTTGCGCGACGGCAACCTGAGCCTGCAAGTGCCGGTGGTGGGGCGCGATGAGCTGGCAGCGATCAGCACCGCGCTCAACGTCGCTGTGGTGCAACTGCGCAGCAGCATGCTTGGCGTCGACCACGAGACCTCGCAGTTGAGCAACGCGGTGCGGAGCCTCAACCAACACTCCAGCGGCGCCCTGAGCGAAGTCGAGGCGCAGCAGTTGCAGATCAGCCAGATCGCCGCTGCCGCCACACAACTGGCCGCCACCTCGCAAGGCGTCGCGCAGAGTTGCGAACAGGCCTCCGGCAGCGCCCAGCAGACCCGGCGCATCGCCGCCGACAGCAGCCGCGACAGCCAGCGCACCACGGCCAGCATTCAGCAGCTCAATCAGCGCCTGAACGACACTGCCGCCGCGCTCGGCCGGGTCAGCGAGCAAGGCCAACAGATTCAACTGGTAGTGGACACGATTCGCGGCGTCGCCGAGCAGACCAACCTGCTCGCGCTCAACGCCGCCATCGAAGCCGCCCGCGCCGGCGAACAGGGTCGCGGCTTTGCCGTGGTCGCCGACGAGGTGCGCAGCCTCTCGCAACGCACGCAATCGTCCACCGCGCAGATCGCTGGCACCGTCGACAGCCTGCGCGCGACGGTCAACGAAGCGGTGAGCCTGATGGAAGCCGCCTGCGGCCAGGCGCAATCGGATGCCGAGGCGGTCACCGGACTCGGCGAACGCTTGGGAGAAATCGCCAGCGCCGTACAGAGCGTCACCGACACCCTGGCGCAAATCGCCACGGCGGTTGAAGAACAGGCCAGCACCGCCGACGAAGTCAGCGGCAATATCCAGCAGGTCGATCAAGCGGCGGTGCGTTTGCTTGAAGGCGCACGGGCGGTGAACCTCGCGGCCGACACCTTGAGCCAGGGCAGCGAAGCCCTGAGCGCCAATACCGCCAGATTCCAACTGCGCTGACGCCCTCCCCGGCCCCGATTTTCGGGGCTGGAGGATAAGCGGTTGAAAACAGGAAGAAATATTTTCGATTTACGCTTGACGCTTTGCCATTTCAGGGGAATAATGCGCGCCACTTGGCTACATAGCTCAGTTGGTTAGAGCATAGCATTCATAATGCTGGGGTCCGGGGTTCAAGTCCCTGTGTAGCCACCAAGTACTAAAAACGGCTTACCGAAAGGTAGGCCGTTTTTTTATGCCTCGAGAAAAGTTGCGCTCTGCTTCACTCGCAACCTACCGCTTAATGTCAGCGGATCAATTCCACGTTCCCCCATCAGAGAAATTCCGCAGGGAAAAAATCAGAAAGCCCGACATCGAGCCGGGCTTCTTATTACCACGGTGGATCACGCTGCTGTGTGTTCCTGATCATCCTGACTGTGAGCGACCACCTTCGACAAACCGAGCCCCACAGCAGACAGCACCTTCAGTAGCGTAGAAAGGCCTGGGTTCCCATCTGCTGAAAATTGGCGGAAGATTGCCTCTATTGAGTCCGGTTGCATTGGAGACAGCGGCAAAACCGCCTCTCGCTTCCACCACACGTCGCACCGCGGTGAGAAACACAGACTCACCGCCCTCTTCATCAATTTCTTCCAATGCTGCAACGAGATATTCGAGAGCGACATTCTCGTCCGTGCGCAGCATTTCGAGAACACTGTCCTCGTGATTGCTTACGCTTTTCATTGAGCTACCTCTTCAGCGCCTTTTAGATTTCTTTTGATTGATCGATGTCGTGTTGCTGCCTTTGTTTTGTTCCACCGCCCAGCAAAAGTGAAGCCCCTCCTGGGAACCGTACAGAAACCATCCTCAGGCAACGCCGTGTAGGCTGTCGACCTGAATAATCTGTATGAGAAATCCGGCGGTCGCGACGGCGATAGGTGCCCACCTGGCTTTGGGACGTCTGGCCGGCGGCGTTTTTTTGCAACAGCGCCTGAACAGGGCCATCCGTGGCGCCGGCGGGCCGGCCAGCGTGTTCGTGCTGGAAATTCTGCCGAGCAAAATGGCCGACGGCACGCTTCACACCGACTAAGAACCAAGAAGATCGCACCATCCGAGTTACCGCTTTCGCGAGCAGGCTCGCTCCCACAAGGGCATCGTTTTCGGCCAATCGATTGGCGCGGCCGCTGAGCGGGAGTGCTGTAATCCTCACGCAGTTTGCACCCCACCCGCCCGCTCGATAAAGTCCCCCAAGACTTTTACCCCACGGACGGAGAGCCCGCGTGTTTCCAGCCCAGCCCTTGAAGCGCTTTCGCCTGCCAGCCCTGACACTGCTTGTCAGCGCTCTGACCCTCAACGCATGCAACGCCCCGCCCTCTTCTTCGTTGCCGCTGGCACCGGAAGCTGCATCCGGCTATCGCACTGATCTGCAAACCCGTCACGCCAACAGGCACATGGCCGCTGCTGCCAATCCACTCGCGGCCGAAGCCGGGCGGGAGATGTTGCGTGAGGGTGGTTCGGCGATTGATGCGGCGATTGCGATGCAGGCGGTGTTGACGCTGGTTGAGCCGCAGTCTTCCGGGATCGGTGGCGGGGCGATGATTGTGTTGTGGGATGGCAAGCAGGTGCGCACCTATGACGGCCGCGAAACGGCGCCGGCCGGGGCCACCGAGAAGCTGTTCCTGAAGGCTGACGGTAAACCGATGGCTTTCACGCAAGCGCAGATCGGCGGGCGCTCGGTCGGTACGCCCGGGGTATTGCGCGCCCTGGAGCTGGCGCATCGGCAACACGGTCGCTTGCCATGGGCGAAGCTGTTTGAGCCGGCGATCAAACTGGCCGAACAAGGCTTTGCGATTTCCCCGCGCCTGCATTCGCTGCTGACTGCCGATCCTCTGATACGCCAGTCGCCAGACATGGCTGCGTACTTCCTCAATGAGGATGGCAGCGTCAAAGCTGTCGGCACGCGCCTGCAAAACCCGAAGTTGGCGGCCGTATTCAAACGTATCGCCAGCGAAGGTGCCGATGCGCTGTACAAAGGTCCGATCGCCGAAGAGATCGTCGCCGTGGTTCAACAGCACGCCAACCCCGGCAGCCTGTCGCTGACCGATTTGCAGCGTTATCAGGCCAAGGAGCGCGCGCCGCTGTGTACCGACTACAAGCGTTGGCAGGTCTGCGGCATGCCGCCACCGTCGTCAGGCGGGATCGCCGTGGCGCAGATTCTCGGCACATTGCAGGCGCTGGAGACTCGCGACCCACGCCTGTCGCTGACGCCGCTCAAACCAGTGAACACCAACAGGCCGGCCGGCATCGAACCGGCGCCGCAAGCGGTGCATCTGATCGCCGAGGCTGAACGTCTGGCCTATGCCGACCGTGCGCAATACGTGGCCGACACCGACTTCGTACCGGTGCCGGTCAAAGGGTTGCTCGATCCTGCCTACCTGGCCAGCCGCGCCAGTCTGATCGGCGAGCGCAGCATGGGCAGCGCCAAACCGGGCACACCGCCGGGCGTACAGGTTGCCTACGCACCGGACCGCTCGCCGTTGCGCATCTCGACCTCGCAAGTGGTCGCGGTGGATGATCTCGGCGGCGCCGTGTCGATGACCACCACCATCGAAGCCGCGTTCGGCTCGCACCTGATGGTTCAAGGTTTTCTGCTGAACAACCAGATGACCGACTTCTCGTTCATCCCCGAAGAGAACGGGCAGAAAGTCGCGAACCGCGTCGAACCGGGCAAACGCCCACGCTCGTCGATGGCGCCGACGCTGATCTTTGATCGCAACACCGGTGAATTTGTCGCCACGGTCGGCTCCCCCGGCGGCTCGCAGATCATCGAATACGTGGCGAAAACCACCATCGGCCTGCTCGACTGGAACCTCGATGCACAAAGTGCGATCAACCTGCCCAACTTCGGCAGCCGCAATGGCCCCACCGAACTGGAACAGGGACAGTTCAGCCCGGCGCTGATTCAGGCACTCAAGGACAAGGGCCACACGCTCAGCGAAATCGACATGACCAGCGGTACCCAGGCGATCGTGCGGGTGAAGGATGCGCAGGGCAAAGCGACCTTGACGGGGGTGCCGATCCTCGGCGTGAGGGAGAAGCGTTGGGGGACTGAAACACTGCATTGAAAAAGGCCTGCCGAGCAGCAGGCCTTCTCCCGGGAGTAAATCAGACCGCCAACGTCTTGCCATCCACCCCATCCCCAATCGTCAGAAAATGCCCGCCCGCAACGTGATGCAGCGTACGCAATCCATCCTGCCCTTCGAAATGCCAGCGCCCATCGCTGAACACACGCTCGTCCGCCTGGGCGGCGATGACCTCAGCGAGGAACAGGTCGTATTGCTCGTGATTGCGCGGCTCCGGCAGCAGGCGGCATTCGAGCCAGGCGACACAGCCGTCGAGCAGCGGCGCTTCAACCTGTTCGCCAGCGAAGGTTTGCAGACCGTACGCCTGAAACTTGTCCTGACCCTGGGCGCGGGTGATTTCCAGGCCGGAGGTGTTGCCGACGGTTTGCACGATATCGGCCTGATTGACGCACGGCACATTCAGCACAAAAGTGCCGGAGGCTTCGAGCAACTGGCGGGTCCAGGTGGATTTGTCGAGGACGACGGCGACTTTCGGTGGTTCGAAATCCAGCGGCATGGCCCAAGCGGCGGCCATGATGTTGCGCTGGCCGTCGTGAGCGGCGCTGACCAGCACGGTCGGCCCGTGGTTGAGCAGGCGGTAGGCTTTGTTCAGAGGCACCGGACGGCGGTGGGAGACGCTCATGGGATTTGCTCCGGAGGAAAAGGAGCCGATTGTAGCGCTGTCACTGGAGAATCACAGAACCTGTGGGAATGAGCAGATGCGGCGCTGCCCCTCGGTGATCGTTCCCACGCTCTGCGCCACGCCAGCGAAGGAACGCGGAGCGTCCCGGGCGGCATTCCCACGCAGAGCGTGGGAACGATCAGTGCGGTGTCAGTGAGACAGCTGATTGGCAAACTGCCCCACCGCATCCACCACTTTCTGCGCACCGTCCTGAATCTCGACGATCACCGTGCCCGCCTCCGCCGCCAGCGCCAGGCCCTGTTCAGCCTGAAGCTTGCCGTCGGTCATCAGCGCCACGGCATTGCGGGCCATTTCCTGATTCTGCCGTACCACGCCAACGATTTCATCGGTCGCCTGGCTGGTGCGCGAGGCCAACTGCCGGACCTCGTCCGCGACCACGGCAAAACCACGGCCCTGCTCGCCGGCGCGAGCGGCTTCGATGGCGGCGTTGAGCGCCAGCAGGTTGGTCTGTTCGGCAATGCCGCTGATGGTTTTGACGATGGTGCCGATCACCAGCGACTGCTCGTTGAGCGCCTCGATACCTTCGCCAGCGGCTTGCATGTGCCGCGACAAATCACGCATCACGTTCACCGCTTCGGTGACCACCGTGGTGCCCCGTTGCGCGGTGCTGTCGGTTTGTTGCGAGGTGCTGTAAGCGATGCTCGCTGCATCGGCAACCGCCTGCTCGCGGTTGACCTGATCGGTGATCACCGTGGCGAACTTCACCACTTTGTACAGTTTGTCGTTGGCATCAACCACCGGGTTGTAGGACGCTTCCAGCCACACCGTACGACCATGGCTGTCGATACGCTTGAAGCGGCCAGCGACAAATTCACCGCTGTTCAGGCGCCGCCAGAAGTTTTGGTACTCGGCGCTGTTGTACTCATCCGGGGCGCAGAACGTGCGGTGATGTTTGCCTTTGATCTGCGCCAGGCTGTAACCCATGCCGTTGAGGAAGCGATCATTGGCGCTGAGCACATTGCCGTTGAGGTCGAACTCGATCACGGCGGTGGAGCGCACCAGCGCGCCGATCAGGTTCTCATGCTCGCGGGAGGCTTCGATGGTGCGGGTCAGGTCGCTGGCGTAGAAGGAAATGTGTCTGATCCGGCCATCGGACGAGCGCACCGGTTGCACGATGGAACGCAGCCACGCCTCGTCGCCATTGCCGCGTAACAGGCGCACGGCGCCGGCGAAGTGCTCGCCACGGCTCATCGAGTTCTTGAAGCGCTGATGGAATTCGTCGGATTTGACGTGGGCCGGCACGATGTCTTCGATTGCCCGGCCGACCAGGTCCTGGCTCTTGTAGAGCATTTCATCGAGAAAGTTCTGGTTGACCGAACGGATCCGCCCGTCGGGCTCAAGGGTCAGCGCGAGCATTTCGCTTTCCAGGCTTTCCTTCACTTGTACAAGGCTGGAGAGTTCTTCACGAAGAGCGGCCAGCTCTTGCTTCAAGCGTTTATTGAACATGGGAAAGCACCGATGGCAGGTAGTAAGCGGATACAACCTAGCCATCGGCCTTGCACAGCTTTTCTGAAGCGGGCTCAAGACCCGTCAGTCGAAAATAGTCCGGCGCTGTCGGTTCAAGCCGCGCCGGCAGCCTGACACGGGCCGGTGCGCGGCATGCGCGCACCGAAATACGCCGCTGTCAGAATGCCCACCGCGCCCATCACTGCACAGAACATCACGCAGACCCACGGGCTCCACGGCATCAGACCAATCAGCAACAGCGGTGTGATACTTGCCCAGGCGGCGTAGGCAATGTTGTAGGTGAAGGAAATGCCCGACACGCGAATCCGCGCCGGGAACAGCCCGACCATCACCGAAGGCACCGCACCCACTACCCCGCAAGCCAGGCCGGCGACCGCATAGGCCATGCCGATCCAATGCCCGCCCATGATCAGACAGCCATACAACACGCCAATGCCCAATGGCAGCAACAGGCTGTAGAGCATGACCGTGCGCCAGGCGCCGATGCGGTCGACCAGCAGACCGGCGACCACGCAGCCGATATTGAGGAAGACGATGCCCAAGGCACTGAGGCCGAAGGTGTGGCTGGCGGTCATGCCGAAGGTTTTCTGCATCATGGTCGGGGTGATGACGACGAACACCACCACTGCCGAGGTGAGTACGCAGGTGAGCAACATGGCCGGCAACATGGCCAGACGATGTTCACGCAGCACCGTGCGCAACGGCAGCTCGACCCGCGCCTCGCGCTGCGCTTGCATGGCCATGAACACCGGGGTTTCGCTGAGCCAGCGGCGCAGATAAACGCCCACTACGCCGAACACGCCGCCGAGCAGAAACGGATAGCGCCAGGCGTAATCGAGAATTTCGGCGGGCGTGAATACCTGTGCGAGGAAGGTCGCGGTAAGTGCACCGATCAAGTAACCGAATGTCAGGCCGGCCTGCAAGAATCCGAGGGCGTAACCGCGATGGCCGGTCGGGGCATGCTCGGCGACGAACACCCAGGCACTCGGCACTTCACCACCCACCGCAGCGCCTTGCAGGATGCGCAGCGCCAGCAACAGCAAGGGCGCGAAATAGCCGATCTGCGCGTAGGTCGGCATGATCCCGATCAGCAGACACGGCAGCGCCATCATCAGGATGCTCAGGCTGAACACCTTTTTGCGCCCGAGACGGTCGGCGAAATGCGCCATCAGAATCCCGCCCAGCGGCCGTGCCAGATAACCGGTGACGAAGATGCCGAAACTCTGCAGCAAGCGCAGCCACTCGGGCATTTCCGGCGGGAAGAACAGCTGGCTCAGGGTCAGCGCGAAGAACACGAAAATGATGAAATCGTAGATTTCCAGCGCCCCGCCGAGCGCCGCAAGGCCGAGGGTCTTGTAGTCGGCACGGCTGAATGGCGCCGGTCGGGCTGGAGAATTGGCAGTCATGACAAAGAACTCAGGCATCGGCAAAAACCAAGGCGCTCATGGTCTACGCAAAAGCGCGGATCGACAACCCGTCAGACCATAGTCTCGGTTTGCGAAAACCTGCTCAACAAAAGGGCGGCGCTTGATTTACTGTTAGTGCCTGTCTGCTGGGCCACAGCTTACAAACCACCATCAATCCCTGTGGGAGCGAGCTTGCTCGCGAAGAGGCCGGTATATTCAACATCACTGTTGACTGACCTGACGCCTTCGCGAGCAAGCTCGCTCCCACAAGAGGCGCTGACCATGTTGAGATTGTGGCCAGAGATCAAAATAACCATAAAAAACCCGAGGTACTCCCCGTGGCCGTTGATATCGAAGATAGCCGCTCCGCGCGCTTTGCCCTGCGCTGTTCCAGTTTTGCCGAACGCTGGTTTCCCGACTCCTGGGTATTCGCCGCGTTGGCCGTGATCATCGTTGCGCTGGCCACGTTGGCCATGGGCGCCAAACCCACCGCTGCAGCGATGGCCTTCGGCGACGGGTTCTGGAGCCTGATCCCGTTCACCATGCAGATGGCCTTCGTGGTGATCGGCGGTTATGTCGTCGCCAGCTCTCCGCCCGCAGTCAAACTGATCGACAAACTGGCACGCATCCCGAAGAACGGCCGCTCCGCCGTGGCCTGGGTGGCGTTGATCTCGATGGTCGCATCGCTGCTCAATTGGGGTCTGTCGCTGGTATTCGGCGGACTGCTGGTACGCGCCCTCGCCCGCCGCACCGACCTGAAAATGGATTATCGCGCCGCAGGCGCTGCGGCGTATCTGGGCCTCGGTGCGGTGTGGGCGCTGGGCTTGTCATCGTCGGCCGCCCAGTTGCAGGCCAACCCCGGCAGCCTGCCGCCGTCGATCCTGTCGATCACCGGCGTGATCCCGTTCACCGAAACCATTTTTCTCTGGCAGTCCGGGGTCATGCTGCTGGCACTGATCGTGATTTCGATCATCATCGCCTACGCCACCGCCCCGGGGCCGAACTCGGCACGCGACGCCAAGGCCTGTGGCATCGACCCGGCGTTCAATCTGCCACCGCTGCAACCGCGCACTCGCCCCGGCGAATGGCTGGAACACAGCCCGTTGCTGATCATCGTGCTGGTGCTGCTGGCGGCGGGATGGCTGTTTCACGAGTTCTCGACCAAACCGGCGATCACTGCGATTTCCGGCCTGAACACCTACAACTTCCTGTTCATCATGCTCGGCGCGCTGTTGCACTGGCGCCCGCGCAGCTTCCTCGATGCGGTGGCCCGTGCGGTGCCAACCACCACTGGCGTGTTGATCCAGTTTCCGCTGTACGGCTCGATCGCCGCGCTGATGACCACGGTCAAAGGCGCCGATGCGCAAACCCTCGCGCATCACATTTCGACTTTCTTCGTCAGCATCGCCTCCCACGACACCTATGCGCTGCTGATGGGCGTGTATTCGGCGATTCTCGGGTTCTTCATACCGTCCGGCGGCGGCAAGTGGATTATCGAAGCGCCCTACGTGATGCAAGTCGCCAATGACCTGCAATACCACCTCGGCTGGGCAGTGCAGATCTACAACGCCGCCGAAGCTCTGCCGAACCTGATCAACCCGTTCTATATGCTGCCGCTGCTGGGCGTGCTCGGGTTGAAGGCGCGGGACCTGATCGGTTTCTCGTTCGTGCAACTGCTGGTGCACACGCCGCTGGTGCTGCTGTTGTTGTGGGCGTTGGGGACGACATTGGCGTATACGCCGCCGGTGATGCCGTAGGTAGACTTTAATTCGCCTGTCTGCGGACAGGCGTATTCAACCTTGAGCGGTCGGAAGGGACTTCAACAGTGCAGGCAACGCAACCTGAACGGTTTCCCAGACAACGTCCAGATTGATATCGAAATAACCGTGAGCAATTCGATTACGCATCCCACGCATGCTGCGCCACGGCACCTGCGCGTTTTCAACAGTGAACTCAGGGTAACGATCCATGATCTTGGTCGCTGCCTCTCCAATGATGATCAGGCTCATGATCACCGCTTGTTGCGTTCTCTTATCTTCAGCGAATTCATCTTTGTTCAGGCCCTCGACGAAGATAAGCGCATCGCTCGCGGCCTGACGAATATGTTCAAGATAATCATCTCGCCGGTTCTCGTTCATACGGGTCGCGCCTGATCAAGCACCTGCTGACGAAATTTCACTGGCAGGTCGCCGGGGGTCAGCACCTCGACCGCAACACCCAACAGGTCTTCAAGCTCAACCTGAAGTCCGCCCAGATCAAAAAGCGTCGTGCCGGGCAGCGGGTCAACCAGCAGATCGAGATCGCTACCGTCCAGATCCGTCCCCAGCAATGCTGAACCAAATACACGCGGGTTGGCCACACGAAAGCGCCTGATGACTTCGCGGACGGCGGACCTTTGCATGTCGAGAGCAGTAGAAGGCTTCATGACTCACCCTTGGAAAATTCGATGTCGCTGCAGTCTAGCAGTGCGGACGCGCACCAGGCAGCGTGCTTGTTGGCACAGCCGTAACAATATGTGCGCTGCTTGGGTAATACCGCATTCAGGCAAGAATCCACACTCAACCGCTTTTCTGTCAAACACCGCTGATCCACTATGAAGCGCCCCCACATCGAGGGGAACCCACGCTGAAAAGGATCTGAGCATGTTCAAACTCGCAGGACTTACCCTCGCTGCACTGACGCTAAGCGCCGCCGCTCACGCCGATGTCGACGTGAAACTGGGCAGCACCGAGCGCGTCACCCGCCTCTTCGCCTACCCCAACAACTGCAGCGTGATCTGCTTCCGCAACTGGACGCTGGAGCAGACCGTCGCTCATTACCTGAGCCAGAGTGTGCAACGCGACGGTTATGCCAACGCCAAGGTGCTGGTGAAAACCGACAACGATCAGCTCTACGCCGAGATCAGCGGTGTCCCCGACGGCTACGACAAGCCGCTGTCGGCGTTGCTCGACGCCGGCGATCTGGCTTATGCCGGCGCCAGCAAGCTCAATGCCGATGGCAAATGGGCCTATAGCTGGTATCTGTTCCTGCCGCTGGGCATGGCGCTGGAAAACCGCAAAACTGTCGAGCTATTGCACTTCCCGCCGGATTATTCGCTGACGCAGGCGCAGGACTATTTGCGCTCGAATACTACCGATCGCTGGGCAACCTTGCTGACCGATAACGGCATCCCCGCCGAGCAGACGCCGGCTTACCAGACCATCATCGACATCGCGCCGATCGCCGCACCATCCAATGCCGGCGGGGATCTGGAGGACGTCTACGACTACTTCAAGGATTACCAGACCACACTGGTCAAGCAGTTCAGCCAGACCGCCAGCGGCACGACGCTGCCGATGGTTGCGTTCGGGGCGCCAGTGCGCAACTGGATCAAGGAACAATATGGACCGACGGTTGGCGTTTTGGGCCTGGCCAGCATCAGTCCGAGCGAAGGGGTGAATGTGCCGGTGCTCGGCTCGAATCATCCGAGCTATATCTGGTACGCCGCCGATCCGAAGAGCTACACCGGCGACGATGCCCAGGCCAAGGCAGACGCGGCGGGCCTGAAAGTCATGGGCCAGGATTTGAGTGCTGCCTGCTGGCAGGCGGCGATGGGCAGCAAACCGGGCAGCGATGCCAAGACCACGCTGAACAGTTGCACGCAAACATGGCAGGTGACGCAAAAGGTCAAAACCTGCGAGTTGTTCTACACCTCGATCCGCGACCTCAGCGTCGAAGAAGCGGCTGCCAAGTGCGCCACGCCACCGGTCAAGACACAACTGCAGCAGTTGAAAGCGCCCTTGCCTGCGGCCGCTGTGCCCGCACCCGCTCTGTAGTCGCTGCCGGAGCCCCCGTGTCAGCCAATGCTGACGCGGGATAACGGTGATCGCGCCTGTCAGGTTTGACAGTAGACCGGTAGCTTCAAATACGCGAGGCTTGGATCCAATCATGTCCCGCAGGCGAGGCATGGGCACAACCCGGAGGCAACACCTACCAACAAGGATCGTTATGAACAACCAAGCCATGGGCCGGCATCCGCCCCGCGACACCGAAGGCATCTATCCCTTCGCCGGACTTCCCGTGCGGCTGGGCTATCCATCCTGCGACGACTTCCAGATCATCCACAACGAACGAGGCGTTGCCACGGCAGTGGTCGCGCGTCGCGAATTTCTGCGCATCAGCCGAATGTGTCGGGTGTCAGGGCAATTGCTGCCCTATCGCTGTCGACAGACCCGTCAGTTGCAAACCGGCATCCATGTTTACGATCCGCGCTTTTGTGGAGTGCTGGAACACGCCTGCGACCCGAATGCCTTTCTCGACATGAGCGAACTGTGGCTGTGGGCCTTGAAGGATATCCATAGCGGCGAGCGCCTGAGCATCGATTACGCATCGACCGAAGACAAACTGCTGCACCAGTTCGCCTGCGATTGCGGCTCGCCGCGCTGCCGTGGCTGGATCACCGGTTACGATGAGCACCCCACGCCTGAAGGCCAGCACTTTTTACAGCGCTGGCGTCACGCGGGGCGTGGTTGAGAGCGACGGTTACGGCGCGCCGACCGGGCGCAGACGATATTGCGGCGGCAATTGCTCGAAACCACTGATGGTGGTGTTCAGACTTTTCCAGCGGCCATCCTTGATCCCGTAGATGCAGCCGTGGATCGACAGCGGCTGTCCGCGATGCCAGGCGTTCTGGATGATGCTGGTGTGCGCGACGTTGGCCACTTGCTGGATCACGTTGAGTTCGCACATGCGGTCGACCTGCTCTTCTTCGGTCGCCAGCTTGGCCAGCTCTTCGCGTTTCTCGTAGTACAGATCACGGATCGAGCGCAGCCAGCCGTCGATCAAGCCGAACTGACGATCCTGCATCGAAGCACGCACGCCGCCGCAGCCGTAGTGGCCGGTGACGAGGATGTGTTTGACCTTGAGCACATCAACCGCGTACTGGATCACCGACAGGCAATTGAGGTCGGTGTGCAGCACGACATTGGCGACATTGCGGTGTACGAACAGATCGCCCGGCAGCATGCCGACGATTTCGTTGGCCGGCACGCGTGCGTCGGAGCAGCCGATCCAGAGATATTCCGGGGTCTGCTGGCGCGCCAGTTTGGCGAAGAAGTCCGGGTCTTCCTTGGTGATCGCGTCAGCCCAACGCTCGTTGTTATCAATCAGGTCTTGTAGATCGTGCATGGATAAGGCCTCAAGAAAGATGCGCAGGTTTGATAGACGACCATCCGTCGAAGTCACGCCACCAGCGCAAAGTGTTTCCGTTGGAATTCTCGCGCGCCCGGTGAGTCCACTCAGTAAGGCCCACACTATGAGGAATTGCCATGACTGATTCACGACGCCCTTATGATGCGGTGCAACCGGAACCCATCGATGATAACGAAGACCGCATGGGCTCGGTGCACGAGCTGGATTTTGACGACGAAGAACCCAGTGCGAAAATCGGTGATGAGCTGCCCGAGCGCGAACGCGACCAGTTGATGCCGGCTGAGCGGGTGCGTGAGGCGGGTATGACCGGGGCTTCGGTGGATGATCATCAGCCGACCGACGATGACCTGAGCCCGGAAACGTTGATTCGCGAGGACGGCGCGCGCGATGCCGATGAAATCGGCGAGGGCAATCCGGCGGATTGGGATTTGAGCGAGGTCGGTGAAAACGACATCGGCGGCGGTGACGGGCTGGATGAAGCGGAACTGGCGGATCTGGATCCGCTGAATGGCAAGCGCTGACCAGCTGATTTGAAGTTCGCCCCCTGTAGGAGCTGCCGAAGGCTGCTCCTACAGGGTCTCAGTCAACCAGGGTACAGGCCATCACCACGGCATCCTCACGCCCACCCACCGCCGGATAATAATCACGACGCCGGCCAATCTCGTTGAAGCCATACCGTTCATACAACCTGAACGCAGCCGTGTTGCTGTCGCGCACTTCGAGAAAGCATTCCCGAGCCTCAGCCGCATACGCTCGCGACATCAAATGCTCAAGCAACGTCAAGCCCAACCCACGCCCCTGGTTTTCCGGCTTGACGGTGATATTGAGCAGGTGCGCCTCATCAAGAATGATCTGCACCACACCGTGGCCAACCTGCTGCTGACCTTCGAACATCAGCCAGATCTGGTATTTGCCCAGGCCATCGAGAAAAATCCCCCGGGTCCACGGATGGCTGTACGCGGCATATTCGATCTTCAACACAGCGTCCAGATCCGCCTCGGTCATCGGGCGAAAGGTTACAGCCTCACTCATCGGATTGTTTCCAGCGCGCCATCAGCCGACGCATGGCTTGCCACACAGCGGCCTTGCGCTGTGGCTCTTCCATTAACAGTTCCAGACCGGGAATCGCCCAGGCCAGGCCCAGACCTTCGATCTGCAATTCACTATTGAACGCTTCGGCGTCCGCTTCCCCGGCAAATTTCACCGCCGGCAGGCCGATCAGCCACAGACAGGCGCAGGGCGCCGCTTCCATCTGCACCGAGAGAAAACCCTGCACGAAGTCGCGCGCCGCTTCCGGGCCTTGATCCAGCGTGCCGCGATTGAGCCACGGCCAGCGCACCGGTTCACCGACGATTTGCGGCGCATCCGGCAGACCAGCGGCGCGCAGCATGTCCTTGAGCAGCAGGTAGGCCGGATCGCGACTTTGAAACGCTTCGCCTGTGGGTAACTCGACCAGCAGCAGGCAGCGCCCGGCGCGCAGCAGTTGCAGGGCGAAACGCGGCGGCGGCACTGGCGCAGGCTTGACCACCACCGGCGTCTCGTCGATTTCTTCCACCGGTTTGGCGCCGTTGCGGGTGCTGGCCAGCGACGGGCGCGGCACTTCGACTTTCGGCCGTTCGGCCTGACGCACGGCAGGCTGCGCCGGTGCTTCGGCCTGGGGCGCCGGAGTGACCGGCAACTCAAGCTCAGGCTCGGGCATCTCCAGCAGCTCGGGCCGCGACGGTGCGGCGAAAGGCAGTTCGGTGCGCGGCAGCCAGTTGACCACCTGCATGGCGTTCAAATAGGCGCGGCGGCGGGACTCGATAAGCAAAGGTCGGCCACTTGTGGATAACGGAAAGTGCGCTGATTCTACCGCCCTTCGCACAAGATCGCTTGCTGTTGATCGCTAGCCTGCGCCACTGCGCTTCGAGCAAAGAATGCGACAGCCCGTCCCGAGAGTGAATCGCCACGCCTGTGATGCAGTACAATCGCCGCTTTTAACCGCCAACCAGCCGGCCATTCCGATGATCGAACCCAAGCGCGTCTTGCGCGCCCTCGCTGAACACTGGGCACTTCTGGAGCCACTGTGCGAGCACTTCGACCAAGGCACCCTGAGCCTCAACGAACTGCGCACGCAACTGGCCGCCCAACAACTCGACAGCACGCCGCAGGACATCACCAGCCTGCTCGACGTGTGGATCCGCCTCGATATTCTGGTTCCGGTGGCGAAAAGCCCGAACCGCTTCGAGCTCAACGCGCAGATCCACGACTTCCTCGCCTACCTGCGCCGCGAACACCGCCTCGGTCTGTGCCTGGAAATCGAAGCCTACCTGCGTCACCTCGAACGTCTGGCCGGTTACATCCAGGACGCCTTCGACGTTCGCGACGGCAACGATCTGGCGCGCCAGCTGCGCTTGCTCGACATGCGCGTGCGCGACGTACTGAAGAAACTCGACAACGATGAACAGGCCTTGGTGGCAGTCGCCGAACGGGCGAAGACCAGCGACCGGCAGATTCCATTGCGTCAGCGTTACGCCGAAGTGCTGGCGACGTGGGACGAATACGTCGAGCCGATGATTGATCTGGTCAACGCCGACGGCGCCTTCGAACAAGGCGTGCGCAAGGTCGAAACCGTGCTGCTGAAAATGCTCAGCGAACAGCAGCGCCTCGGCCATCTGGTCGATGACGACATGCTCCTGCGCACCCACGCGCGCATTCTCGAAATGCAAACCAGCGCCCAGCTCACGTTGCGCCATGCCCGCGAACTGCTGCTGCCGTTGCGTGAAGAAGCGCGTCGGCATAACGCCGTGACCCGTGGCGCCGCACTGGCGCTGGCGGCGATCCGGCGTAAAGGCATCGACGCCGTGCCGCAAGCGGCGATGCCGCTGTTCACCCGCCCACAGAGCACTTTCTTGGGCAGCGCCAGTCAGGTCGAAGCCTACGTTTATGCGCTGGCGCGTTTCGAGCCGAAACCGGCGCGCTTTCCCAAGGCGCACAAAACCCAAAAGGCTGGCGACGCTCCACGTGCACCGCGCACCGTGCGCGAGATGGTCGATCGTTGCGAAGAATCGCTGCCGATGCCGGATCTGATGACCTGGCTGCTGGAGCAGGAACCGGACGGCGCCACCGACGAATTGCTTTATTGGTTCTCGCGCCTGTCGCGGGAAAAACGCTTCAAGCGCGAGCGTCTGGAACGCCGCGAATACCACACTCACGAGCACCAGGTCAGCCTGCGCTCCTTCGCCCTGCTCTCGGCCAGCGACACCGCCGCCGAGAATTCTGCGAGCATCCCAAATGCATCTTGATCTTTCCGAACTGTCGCAACTGGCGCCGATCTTCCGCGAGTTGTTCAAGGGTTACCACGTCAGCCGTCGTGATCCCGAGCTGTACGCGCAATTGTCGAATTTCCAGGACCAGTACCGCACGCTGTTCAAGGCGCTGGGCTTTGAACTGGTCTGCGACACCCGTGGTTTCTACTACTTCGTGCCGGACATGGCCGCCGCAGCGGTGAACAAGACCGCCCAGCGACTGGCGCTGTTCACCTTCATCCTCGTCGAGCACCTGGCCGATCAGGGCCGCGACCCGATTGCCGTGCTCGACGGCGGCAGCCTTGGCCGCGAAGAGTTGCCGTCGCTGCTGGACAAGTACCGCGATCTGTTCATTCAGGCCGAAGTGCAGACCGTCGAAGAACTCGAAGAAAAAATCATGCGCCGCATGACTCAGCTCGGTTTTGCCGGCGAAGAAAACGGTGTCTACCGCTTCCTGCCGCCAATGCACCGTTTCCTCGACGTGTGCCTGTCGGTGCAGCAGGACCGCGACTTGGCAGCCAGCGTGCACAGCGTACTGCCGCTGCCGGCACCGGTGCTGATCGACGAAGAAGCCGAAGCGAAATTCCTCGAAACCGACGATCCACTGGATTTGAGCGAGTTTGAAGAAGAAAGCGAAGACGACGCACTGGCCCGCGCCATTGCCGAAGAACAGGAGTCCGATGCATGAGCCAGGAACGCTACGGCATCCGCCGCTTTGCCCTTTTGAATACCGCCGGTTACAGCCTCGGCCTGTTCCCGCTGGAAGAACCGCTGTCGGTTTATGGCGCGAACAACCTCGGCAAGTCGGCGTCGATCAACGCCTTGCAGTTTCCGATTCTGGCGCGCATGTCGGACATGAGTTTCGGCAAGTACAGCCTCGAGCAATCGCGGCGTTTCTACTTCGCCTCCGACACCAGTTACATCCTCGTCGAAGTCAACCTGCCCCACGGCCCGCACGTGATCGGCGTGGTCGGTCGCGGCCCGGGGGGCGGTTTCGGGCACCAGTTCTTCGCCTACGCCGGCAAGCTCGATCTGGCCCACTACCAGAAAAACGACACCTGCCTGCGCCAGAAAGAACTGTTCAGCAATCTCGAAAAAGAAGGCCTGAAGGCTTACGAGCTCAAGCCGGACGAACTGCGCCGCTTGCTGGTTGGCGGCCACACCTCGATCCCGCTCGACCTGACGCTGATCCCGCTGCGCTCCACCAGCGAGCAGAGCCTGAAGACCTTCCGCGCGCTGTTCATCAACCTGCTGCACATGCGCGAAATCACCGCGGCCAAGCTCAAGCAACTGTTCCTCGATGCCTTCGAGCACAGCCTGCGTTCGGGCAGCGTCGATTACATCGCCGCGTGCGAAGAAGCCTTCCGCGACGTGCGGCGCATGGAACAGGACTACAACTCGCTGGTCGCCGCCGGCCCATTGGTCGAAGCCTTGGCCAACGGCGTGAAACAGCGCGACGTGCTGCGCGGCAAACTGCATCGCCTGTCGCCGCTACTCGATTCCCTGCTCGGCACCTGGTCGGACTACGCCACGGCGCGTAAGGAAGAGCTGACCATCCAGGCCGAGCACTACCGTCGCGAGCAGGACGATCTGCAAAACGATCAGCGCGGCGGCACTCAGGAATTGATGCGTCTGGAGCGGGAAATTTCCGGCATTCAGCGCTGGCTCGGTGAGCTGTCGGTATTAAAGAACCGCTTCGCCCTGGTCGATGACGTCAAAGTGCTCGAGCAACAATTGCTCGCCGCCAAGGACGCTCACGACGAACTGGCCGGTGCCTTGGCGCAGTCGCGTCAGTTCAGCGCCGAAGATCTGGAAGAGCGTCTGCGCGATCTGGAAAAACGCCTGAAGTCGGTGAAGCAGCAACTCGATCACGCTGATAACAACAGCTACGCCCGCCTGCGCGAAGAGTTCTCGCAACAGGACGTCGAACGCCTGATGCGTCTGTTCAATAGCGCGCTGTTCAGCCTGCCGCTGGGCGAGCACGGCATCACCCTCGACGAGAACGGCGAGTGGGTCAAATCGGTCGAGCTGATTCTTGACGGCTTCAAAGGCGAGCGTTTCGAGGTGCCGGGCCTGTCGATCGACATCTCGCACATCGAGCCGCCGGCCTTGCAAGCGCTGGCTGACCGCGCGGCGTTGCGCGATCAGAAGGAACGTCTGGAAAAAGAACTCAAGCAGCTGAAAACCCAACAAGCCGTGGCCGCCGACCGCGCCGCGAGCAAGACCCAGACCGAAGCGCTGTACCAGCAGGTGCTGGACGCACAGAAGGCGCTGGAAGATTTCCGTCGCACCCAGACGCTGAGCGCCGAAGAAGGCGACAAGCTCGAGCAACTGGCGCAGATGGAAGCCGCGCAGGACGAACTCAAGCGCTCCAGCGATGCGTTCACCGAGCGCGTCCAGCAACTGTCGGCCAAGCTGCAACTGGTCGGTCGGCAGATTGCCGACATGGAAGCCAAGCAGCGCACCCTCGACGATGCCTTGCGTCGTCGTCAGTTGCTGCCGGCGGATCTGCCGTTCGGTACGCCGTTCATGGATCCGGTCGACGATTCGATGGACAACCTGCTGCCGCTGCTCAACGACTATCAGGACAGCTGGCAGGGTCTGCTGCGTGCCGATGGCCAGATCGAGGCACTGTACGCGCAGGTGCGTCTCAAAGGCGTGGCCAAGTTCGACAGCGAAGACGACATGGAGCGGCGTCTGTCGCTGCTGATCAACGCTTACGCACACCGCACCGACGAAGCACTGACGCTGGGCAAGGCGCGGCGTGCGGCGGTCACCGACATCGCCCGCACCCTGCGCAACATTCGCAGCGACTACGACAGCCTCGAGCATCAACTGGCGCTGTTCAACCGCGAGATCAACAAGCGTCAGGTTTCCAACCTGCAGAGCTTCCGCATCGTCCTCGCGCCGAACAAGGAAGCGCTCAAGCACATCGACCAGATCATCCACAGCGCCGGGCAGTATGAGGAAGGCGAAACCCTGTCGGTGTTTGACCTCAGCCAGAGCGCCGAGCAGGACAACAAGAACGAAGAGGCCAAGGAATATCTGGCACGGCTGGTGGCGGCCAACCACAACCAGCTCGGTCTCAAGGACTTGTTCGAACTCGCCTTCGAGATCACCAAGGTCAACGGCCAACCGGTCATCCACACCGACATCGACGGCGCGGCGTCCAACGGTACGACCATGACCATCAAGGCGCTGACCAACATGTACTTGTTGCTGCATTTGATGGATCGCGATCTGGCCGGTCGCGTGCGTCTACCGTACTACCTCGACGAGGCGGCGGATATCGACGAGAAGAACCAGGCGGCGCTGCTTGAAACCAGTCTGCAACTGGGCTTCGTGCCGATTCTGGCGAGCGTGAAGCCGCAGGTCTGCGCCAGTGTCGCGATCGACCTGGAAGGCGGCAGCGGCCCGGCCGGTATCTACATCGATGAGGCGGACTGGAAGTACATCCGCCGCCACGATGTGGTCAAGGCCACGCTGAATGTGCAGGCGGATGAGCCGGAGCTGGATGCGGTTTGATCGGCTTTAGCTGAAGGCAAAAAAGGGCCGCGATCTGCTGGGATCGCGGCCCTTTTTTATCGCCTGGGATTTGGGTTGAATCAGAGGGCCTCTTCGCGAGCAAGCTCGCTCCCACATAGAAACGCATACAAAATGTGGGAGCGAGCTTGCTCGCGAAGGCGTCTTGATAGACGCCCCATAAACTTCAGGTTACTTACCGAGCTGAATCTTCGGCGCCCAGGTCAGCCATTCATCCTCGAATTTGTCGAACAACGGGAACGTCTGCTCGGCCCGCGCCGGGTTGCCCATGCGTTCACCGTCCGGGGTGGCGAAGGCAATACCACCTTGAATCAGCGTCTCCAGCGACTCGGTTCGCACCGTCACGCCTTTAAATAAACCGTAATCGAAGCCCACACCGCTGGTGTTCCAGAAGCGGCTGCCGCTGCGCACCAATGGCGCATACTTCGGCTCGATCAGGATGTGCACCAATACACGGTCAGCGGTCTGGCCCAACTCATAACCGGTCACCTTGCCGACGGTGATTTCACGATAGGTGACTGGTACGCCGGGCTTCAGCGAACCACGACGTGCAGCGCTCAACACCAGACTCAAACCGGCTTCCTGTTTGGTGACTTCCGGCGCCTCGGCCAAAGCAACGAAGTTTTTTGCGGCCCGAGATTTTTCGCCGCTGGCTGGACTTCGATGTATTTGCCGGTGACCAGGGTTTCCAGATTCTGCGTCTTGATCAGGCCCAGCTCCGGCTTGACCACCCAGAACTGACTGCCGACCCGCGCAATTTTCTCCGGCACTTCGGTGATGCGTGCGGTGAGGATCACCGACTGCATGTCGTCGGTGAGATCCACGCTCTCGATCTTGCCAACATCCAGCCCCTTGAAACGCACCGGAGTGCCGCTGCTCAAACCGTCAGCGCGATCGACTTTAATGGTCACTACCGCACCTTTCTTGTTCGCCTCGTCATGATCGGCGAACAGACGGAAGCGCGGGATGCGTTTCTTCAACGGCGCATTGGCTTGCGGTGTTTCGAATGCAATACCGCCGGCCATCAGGGTTTGCAGGGATTCACTCTTCACCTGAATGCCGCCGGTCAAGCCACCGGTGAGGGTAATGCCGCTGACGTTCCAGAAGCGCGTCGAGGCGTTGACCAGGTTTTCGTATTCCTTCTCGATGTGTACGCCGATGACCAGTTGCTTCTTGGTTCGGGAGAACTGGTAGCTCTGCACCGAACCGACCTTGACCTGCTTGTACAGAATCGGGCTGCCGACATCGATCGAGCCGAGCGAATCGGTGAACAGCACCAGATGCAGGCCCGGCGATCGCAGGTCCAGCGGCGGAGCTTTTGGTCGTGCTTCGAATTCCCGCTTTGGCGCGGCGCCTTTGTCACCCGGACGCACGGCGATGTAGTTACCTTTTACCAGCGCTTCCAGGCCGGTAATACCGGCAAGGGAAATCGACGGTTTGACCACCCAGAACTGCGTGCCCTCCACCAGATAGTCTTCGGCCAACGGATCAAGGGTCAGCTCGGCGGTGGCGCTGTTCAGGTCAGGATCGACCTTCAACGCTTTCAGGTTGCCGACCTGAATACCTTTGTACATCACCGGCGTGCGACCCGCCTGCAGACCTTCGAAATCGCTGAGCTTGACCTTCACGCGAATCCCGGCAGCGGCAGCGTCAAAGTCTTCATAGAGACGGAACGGGAGGCTCGGATCGGTTGCCGGACTGTCCTTGCGATTCTCCGGCGTCGCGAACGCGATACCACCGGCGACGATGCTGGCCAGGGATTCGCTGCGCACTTTCACGCCGGACAGGTTGGCGTCGATGCTGATGCCGCTGGCGTTCCAGAAACGCGTGTGCTTGCGCACCAGTTTGGCGTAGGTCGGCTCGATGAACACTTTCAGCTCAACAGTGCTCTGATCCTCGGAAAGCACATAGCTTTTGACCTGGCCAACTTTGATCTGCTTGTAGAACACCGGGCTGCCACGATTCAGAGAACCGAGGCGATCGGCCTTGATGGTCAGGTGCAGACCGGGCTTGGCGTCGGACAGCGGCGGCTCTTCGGCCAATGCCTTGAATTTGCGCACCGGCTCGCCTTCACCGGGACTGATGGCAACGTAGTTACCCGAGACCAATGTCTCCAGACCGGTGATACCGGCCAGGGTCACGCTCGGCTTGACCAGCCAGAACCGTGTGCTGGTCTTCAGGTACTGCTCGACGTCCTTGTTCATTTCGATGGTGGCGATCACGCCTTTGGAGTTGCCTTCATCGTCGAGCTTGAGCGTTTTGACCTTGCCGACCGGCATGCCTTTGTAGACCACTTCAGTCTTGTTGGCCTGGATGCCTTCGCCGCTTTCGAAGCGCACCTGAATCTCTATACCGGTCTCGGAATAAGCACGCCAGCCGAGCCAGCCGCCGATGATCAGCGCGATCAGAGGCAGCACCCAAATGGCCGACCAGTTCGAAGCGGGTCGGGTTTTCGCTACAGGCAAATCAGTCATGGTCGTCGTCCGACTCCGTGTTATCCCAAATCAGTCGGGGATCGAAAGTAACTGCCGCGAGCATCGTCAGAATCACCACAGAGGCGAAGGCGACGGCGCCCAGGTTGGCTTCGACACTGGCTATCCGGCCGAAGTTGACGACCGCCACGAGAATGGCGATCACAAAAATATCGAGCATCGACCAACGGCCAATGAACTCGATGAAACGGTACATCCAGATACGCTGGCGGGCCGATAATGGTTGCCGACGCTGCACAGAAAACAGCAACAGCGCGATGCCGACCAGTTTGAAGGTCGGCACCAGAATACTGGCGATGAACACCACGGCCGCGATCGGAATCATGCCGTGCTGCACCAGTTGAATAACCCCGGACATGATGGTGCTCGGATCACCCTGACCCAGAGAGCTGACCGTCATGATCGGCAAGACATTCGCCGGAATGTAGATAATTGCTGCCGTGATCAACAGCGCCCAGGTACGGGTCAGGCTGTTCGGGCGGCGAGCGTGAACCTGCGCGCCACAACGGGTGCAGTTCTGCTCGTCGACGTCAGCTTCCTGCTTGTTCAGCTCGTGACATTCGGTGCAGACCAGAATGCCCGCATCAATCGCCCGCATGGGCATCCTCTCCTGATAATGCCTGCCAGATCTGATGCGGTGACATCACCACCTCCAGCCAGACTTGTACCAACAACAAGCCAATGAAACATGCCAGCCCGAGGCCGACGGTGATGGCTGCCATGTCCGCAAGCTTCACGATCGCGACGAGGACGCCCATGAGGTAGACCTCGAGCATGCCCCAGTCTCTGAGGTGGTGGTAAATACGATAGAGCAGCAAACCGTAGCTTCGGCCGACTTCGAAACGAATCGTCAGTAACACAAACAGCTGGCACAACAACTTGAGTAACGGTATGGCCATGCTGCAAAGGAAGACGACAATCGACACTCCTTGCATGTCGGTGTTGAACAGACCGACCACGCCACTCCAGACCGTATCCTGCGACGATTGCCCGAGGATATTGAGTTGCATGATGGGTAAAAAGTTTGCCGGTACGTAAAGTAATAACGCCGCGATCACCAGGGCGAGGCTGCGCTGCACCACGTTATGGCGGTGGGCGTATAACTCATAACCACAACGCGGGCAGAGCGCTTTCTCACCATGGGCAAGTGTCGGCTTGCGCATCAGCAGGTCGCACTCGTGGCAGGCTATCAAGTCTTCCAGCGGTAAATCTGACAGCCCGGGGGCGTCAACCGATTCTGACATACAGGCTCTGGCTCCGATAAAGATGGGGCTATTCTAGTGTTCTGATTCGAAAATAACTGTGCAATTTTGTTCGCCGTAACGCTGAAAACTTTCTCGCAGGCAAAACAAAACCCCAACTGCTTTCGCAATTGGGGTTTCGGAATTTAATCTTGACGATGACCTACTCTCACATGGGGAAACCCCACACTACCATCGGCGATGCATCGTTTCACTGCTGAGTTCGGGATGGGATCAGGTGGTTCCAACGCTCTATGGTCGTCAAGAAATTCGGGTACTGACTCGTGACCAGATGGCCTCGTTTCAGCAAATTGGGTATGTGACAGCTAGGTGTTTGTGCGCTTCGAACTTTCGGTTCGTTTCGTCTTCACACACCGCAATCTGGTGCCTTCTCAGGTCAGCAAATTGCTTGGGTGTTATATGGTCAAGCCTCACGGGCAATTAGTATTGGTTAGCTCAACGCCTCACAGCGCTTACACACCCAACCTATCAACGTCGTAGTCTTCGACGGCCCTTCAGGGAACTCAAGGTTCCAGTGAGATCTCATCTTGAGGCAAGTTTCCCGCTTAGATGCTTTCAGCGGTTATCTTTCCCGAACATAGCTACCCGGCAATGCCACTGGCGTGACAACCGGAACACCAGAGGTTCGTCCACTCCGGTCCTCTCGTACTAGGAGCAGCCCCTCTCAAATCTCAAACGTCCACGGCAGATAGGGACCGAACTGTCTCACGACGTTCTAAACCCAGCTCGCGTACCACTTTAAATGGCGAACAGCCATACCCTTGGGACCGGCTTCAGCCCCAGGATGTGATGAGCCGACATCGAGGTGCCAAACACCGCCGTCGATATGAACTCTTGGGCGGTATCAGCCTGTTATCCCCGGAGTACCTTTTATCCGTTGAGCGATGGCCCTTCCATACAGAACCACCGGATCACTAAGACCTACTTTCGTACCTGCTCGACGTGTCTGTCTCGCAGTCAAGCGCGCTTTTGCCTTTATACTCTACGACCGATTTCCGACCGGTCTGAGCGCACCTTCGTACTCCTCCGTTACTCTTTAGGAGGAGACCGCCCCAGTCAAACTACCCACCATACACTGTCCTCGATCCGGATAACGGACCTGAGTTAGAACCTCAAAGTTGCCAGGGTGGTATTTCAAGGATGGCTCCACGCGAACTGGCGTCCACGCTTCAAAGCCTCCCACCTATCCTACACAAGCAAATTCAAAGTCCAGTGCAAAGCTATAGTAAAGGTTCACGGGGTCTTTCCGTCTAGCCGCGGATACACTGCATCTTCACAGCGATTTCAATTTCACTGAGTCTCGGGTGGAGACAGCGCCGCCATCGTTACGCCATTCGTGCAGGTCGGAACTTACCCGACAAGGAATTTCGCTACCTTAGGACCGTTATAGTTACGGCCGCCGTTTACCGGGGCTTCGATCAAGAGCTTCGCGTTAGCTAACCCCATCAATTAACCTTCCGGCACCGGGCAGGCGTCACACCCTATACGTCCACTTTCGTGTTTGCAGAGTGCTGTGTTTTTAATAAACAGTCGCAGCGGCCTGGTATCTTCGACCGGCATGAGCTTACGGAGCAAGTCCTTCACCCTCACCGGCGCACCTTCTCCCGAAGTTACGGTGCCATTTTGCCTAGTTCCTTCACCCGAGTTCTCTCAAGCGCCTTGGTATTCTCTACCCAACCACCTGTGTCGGTTTGGGGTACGGTTCCTGGTTACCTGAAGCTTAGAAGCTTTTCTTGGAAGCATGGCATCAACCACTTCGTCACCCAAAGGGTAACTCGTCATCAGCTCTCGGCCTTAAGATCCCGGATTTACCTAAGATCTCAGCCTACCACCTTAAACTTGGACAACCAACGCCAAGCTGGCCTAGCCTTCTCCGTCCCTCCATCGCAATAACCAGAAGTACAGGAATATTAACCTGTTTTCCATCGACTACGCTTTTCAGCCTCGCCTTAGGGACCGACTAACCCTGCGTCGATTAACGTTGCGCAGGAAACCTTGGTCTTTCGGCGTGGGTGTTTTTCACACCCATTGTCGTTACTCATGTCAGCATTCGCACTTCTGATACCTCCAGCAAGCTTCTCAACTCACCTTCACAGGCTTACAGAACGCTCCTCTACCGCATCATCCGAAGATGATACCCGTAGCTTCGGTGTATGGTTTGAGCCCCGTTACATCTTCCGCGCAGGCCGACTCGACTAGTGAGCTATTACGCTTTCTTTAAAGGGTGGCTGCTTCTAAGCCAACCTCCTAGCTGTCTAAGCCTTCCCACATCGTTTCCCACTTAACCATAACTTTGGGACCTTAGCTGACGGTCTGGGTTGTTTCCCTTTTCACGACGGACGTTAGCACCCGCCGTGTGTCTCCCATGCTCGGCACTTGTAGGTATTCGGAGTTTGCATCGGTTTGGTAAGTCGGGATGACCCCCTAGCCGAAACAGTGCTCTACCCCCTACAGTGATACATGAGGCGCTACCTAAATAGCTTTCGAGGAGAACCAGCTATCTCCGAGCTTGATTAGCCTTTCACTCCGATCCACAGGTCATCCGCTAACTTTTCAACGGTAGTCGGTTCGGTCCTCCAGTCAGTGTTACCTAACCTTCAACCTGCCCATGGATAGATCGCCCGGTTTCGGGTCTATTCCCAGCGACTAGACGCCCTATTAAGACTCGCTTTCGCTACGCCTCCCCTATTCGGTTAAGCTCGCCACTGAAAATAAGTCGCTGACCCATTATACAAAAGGTACGCAGTCACAGAACAAAGTCTGCTCCCACTGCTTGTACGCATACGGTTTCAGGATCTATTTCACTCCCCTCTCCGGGGTTCTTTTCGCCTTTCCCTCACGGTACTAGTTCACTATCGGTCAGTCAGTAGTATTTAGCCTTGGAGGATGGTCCCCCCATATTCAGACAAAGTTTCTCGTGCTCCGTCCTACTCGATTTCATGACTAAGAGATTTTCGCGTACAGGGCTATCACCCACTATGGCCGCACTTTCCAGAGCGTTCCGCTAATCTCAAAGCCACTTAAGGGCTAGTCCCCGTTCGCTCGCCACTACTAAGGGAATCTCGGTTGATTTCTTTTCCTCAGGGTACTTAGATGTTTCAGTTCCCCTGGTTCGCCTCTTGCACCTATGTATTCAGTACAAGATAACCATCTTATGATGGCTGGGTTCCCCCATTCAGACATCTCCGGATCAAAGTCTGTTTGCCGACTCCCCGAAGCTTTTCGCAGGCTACCACGTCTTTCATCGCCTCTGACTGCCAAGGCATCCACCGTATGCGCTTCTTCACTTGACCATATAACCCCAAGCAATCTGGTTATACTGTGAAGACGACATTCGCCGAAAATTCGAATTTCTCAACTAAGAGAACTCACAAATTTTACCTTAGCCTGATCCGTTACCAGTGAAAGTAACGTTCAGTCTATCTTTCTATCACATACCCAAATTTTTAAAGAACGATCTAGTCAAAGACTAGAAATCAACATTCATCACCGAACCGGTGGAATGCTCATTTCTAAGCTTTCAAACTTCAGAAGCAGTAGTGGTGGAGCCAAGCGGGATCGAACCGCTGACCTCCTGCGTGCAAGGCAGGCGCTCTCCCAGCTGAGCTATGGCCCCGTATTTCTACAGGCGTTTCCCACACAAAATTGGTGGGTCTGGGCAGATTCGAACTGCCGACCTCACCCTTATCAGGGGTGCGCTCTAACCAACTGAGCTACAGACCCAATTTCGGGCTGCTTCTATCGTCTTCTTCAATGAATCAAGCAATTCGTGTGGGAGCTCATGCAGCAGCTGATGTCGTCGATTAAGGAGGTGATCCAGCCGCAGGTTCCCCTACGGCTACCTTGTTACGACTTCACCCCAGTCATGAATCACACCGTGGTAACCGTCCTCCCGAAGGTTAGACTAGCTACTTCTGGTGCAACCCACTCCCATGGTGTGACGGGCGGTGTGTACAAGGCCCGGGAACGTATTCACCGCGACATTCTGATTCGCGATTACTAGCGATTCCGACTTCACGCAGTCGAGTTGCAGACTGCGATCCGGACTACGATCGGTTTTATGGGATTAGCTCCACCTCGCGGCTTGGCAACCCTTTGTACCGACCATTGTAGCACGTGTGTAGCCCAGGCCGTAAGGGCCATGATGACTTGACGTCATCCCCACCTTCCTCCGGTTTGTCACCGGCAGTCTCCTTAGAGTGCCCACCATTACGTGCTGGTAACTAAGGACAAGGGTTGCGCTCGTTACGGGACTTAACCCAACATCTCACGACACGAGCTGACGACAGCCATGCAGCACCTGTCTCAATGTTCCCGAAGGCACCAATCCATCTCTGGAAAGTTCATTGGATGTCAAGGCCTGGTAAGGTTCTTCGCGTTGCTTCGAATTAAACCACATGCTCCACCGCTTGTGCGGGCCCCCGTCAATTCATTTGAGTTTTAACCTTGCGGCCGTACTCCCCAGGCGGTCAACTTAATGCGTTAGCTGCGCCACTAAGAGCTCAAGGCTCCCAACGGCTAGTTGACATCGTTTACGGCGTGGACTACCAGGGTATCTAATCCTGTTTGCTCCCCACGCTTTCGCACCTCAGTGTCAGTATCAGTCCAGGTGGTCGCCTTCGCCACTGGTGTTCCTTCCTATATCTACGCATTTCACCGCTACACAGGAAATTCCACCACCCTCTACCATACTCTAGCTTGCCAGTTTTGGATGCAGTTCCCAGGTTGAGCCCGGGGATTTCACATCCAACTTAACAAACCACCTACGCGCGCTTTACGCCCAGTAATTCCGATTAACGCTTGCACCCTCTGTATTACCGCGGCTGCTGGCACAGAGTTAGCCGGTGCTTATTCTGTCGGTAACGTCAAAATTGCAGAGTATTAATCTACAACCCTTCCTCCCAACTTAAAGTGCTTTACAATCCGAAGACCTTCTTCACACACGCGGCATGGCTGGATCAGGCTTTCGCCCATTGTCCAATATTCCCCACTGCTGCCTCCCGTAGGAGTCTGGACCGTGTCTCAGTTCCAGTGTGACTGATCATCCTCTCAGACCAGTTACGGATCGTCGCCTTGGTGAGCCATTACCTCACCAACTAGCTAATCCGACCTAGGCTCATCTGATAGCGCAAGGCCCGAAGGTCCCCTGCTTTCTCCCGTAGGACGTATGCGGTATTAGCGTTCCTTTCGAAACGTTGTCCCCCACTACCAGGCAGATTCCTAGGCATTACTCACCCGTCCGCCGCTGAATCCAGGAGCAAGCTCCTTTCATCCGCTCGACTTGCATGTGTTAGGCCTGCCGCCAGCGTTCAATCTGAGCCATGATCAAACTCTTCAGTTCAAACATCTTTGGGTTTTTAAGAAACCCTAAACTTGGCTCAGCAATCGTTGGTTACATCTTTGATTTCTCGCGGAGTAACTTGTGATGCTGATAATCTTGTTGACTATCAGTCTGACTGCACAAGCACCCACACGAATTGCTTGATTCAGTTGTTAAAGAGCGATTGGTTAAGATCTTTCGTCTCAACCGAGGCGCGCATTCTACAGCAGCCTCATTTGCTGTCAAGTGATTATTTTCAGAAGTTTTCGAAGAATTCTTCAACAACTTCAACCACTTGCGCTTCCGATCTCTCGTTAGCGGGAGGCGAATTCTACAGCGTTAATCGCTGCTGTCAACACCTCTTTTTCTCCGCTTTCGACCGAGAAGATCGAACCGTTAAAAGAGCTACACATCACTGCTCTATCAACTCCTTCCAGGCTTCGATGTTCTGAAGCAAGCCACTGTCGAAAACTGCGTAACTCTTTGAATCTCAAGGAGTTTTCCGTTTCGACTGCGCCGGAAGTGGGGCGAATTATAGACCTCTGGAATCTGCCGTCAACCGTTAATTTCGCTTTTCTTGCAGATTCTGCTTTTTACCCAGTAAACGCGGGATTCGCTTCATCACCGGCGGCAGACGAAGCAGCAAAAGCACGCCACCTATAAAGGCATAAATGGTCCACTCTTCCAGATCGGCCCGCACGATCCACAGCATATGCAGCAAACCCAGTCCGAGAATCAGGTAAACCAGGCGATGCAGCTTCTTCCAGCGAGGCCCCAAACGACGCTGACTATAACGATTGGACGTCACCGCCAGTATCAGCAATCCGAGAAAGCCCAGCGCACCGACAATAATGTAAGGCCGCTTGCGTAGCTCAACGCCCAGCTGTGACCAATCGAACCCGAGGATAAACGCCATATAGCTGAACAGATGCAGCGTCACATAAGCAAAACACCAAAGCCCTAACTGCCGGCGCACTGCAATCCATCCCGCCCAGCCGCTCAGCTTTTGCAGCGGCGTCATGCTCAGCGTGATCAACAGCAACACCAGCGTCCCCAGCCCGAGACGATCAACCAATACCTTGCCCGGATCAGGCCCAAGCAAATCAGCGAACGCCTGATAGAACCACAGCAATGGCCAGATCGCTGCCGCAATGAACACGCCCACTCGCCAGAACGGATAGCGCATCAGTAGTTCTTCCGCAGATCGAGCCCTGCATATAAAGAAGCGACTTCATCCGAGTAGCCGTTGAACATCTGCGTATCGCGCACATTCGGCTTGAACAGACTGTTCGGCAGACGTCGCTCGCGCGCCTGCGTCCAGCGCGGGTGATCAACCGTCGGGTTCACATTCGCGTAGAAGCCATACTCATCGGCAGCAATGCTTTGCCAGGTGGTCTTCGGCTGCTCGCTCACCAGACTGATGCGCACAATGGATTTCACGCTTTTGAAGCCGTACTTCCACGGCACCACCAGACGCAAAGGCGCGCCGTTCTGGTTCGGCAGTTCGCGGCCATACATGCCCACCGCCAGGATCGCCAAGGGATTCATCGCCTCATCGAGACGCAAGCCTTCGACATACGGCCAGTCGATCAAGGCAAAACCGGAACGCTGGCCGGGCATGCTCTTGGGATCCTGCAGGGTTTCGAAGCGGATGTACTTGGCTTTGGAGGTCGGCTCGACCTGTTTGAGCAAGGCCGAGATCGGGAAACCGATCCAGGGAATGACCATCGACCACGCCTCGACGCAGCGCAGACGATAGATACGTTCCTCCAGTTGATACGGCTTCATGAAGTCCTCCAGTGCATAACGCCCCGGTTTACCCACCTCCCCGTCTATCACTACGCTCCAGGGTTCGGTTTTGAGGTCGCCAGCATTCGAAGCCGGATCGCCCTTACCGGTACCGAACTCATAAAAGTTGTTGTAGTGCGTGGCGTCTTTATAAGGCGTGATCGCCTCGTCCTTGACGTTGACCGCCCCCATTGAGTAGAAGGGAGCTTTTCGGCAAACCAGGCCGGCGCCTTGCCAGATTCGACATCAGAGTAGCGCGGGGCATCGGCGGCACTGGCCCAGCGTGGCAAGCTGCTCATGGCAATACCGGCAGCGGTGGCACCGAGCAATTGGCGGCGGGAGAGATAAATGGCTTCAGGCGTGACATCCGACTCATGGCAGTCGGATGCTTTGGGGATCTTGATCAACATGACAACTCCGCAGCTTTGGAGGACAGGTGCACCCATAGACTGCGGAGTATGCGCGAAATTACATCACTCGGCGTTTTTGTGACGACGAAGACGCAACAGATACTGCACCGGACCGGAAGCGGCATAGGCGAGGAATACCAGCAGCAGAATGCGCGGCGGATCACTGAACACGACAGCGAATACCAACACCACCGCGAGGATCGCCACGAACGGCACGCGCCCTTTGAGATCCAGCTCCTTGAAGCTGTTGTACTTGATGTTGCTGACCATCAGCATGCCAGCCGCCGCCACCATCAAGGCCACCAGGAAGGACATCTTCGAACCCTGAATGCCGTAATCGCTGAACGCCCAGACAATACCGGCCACCACACCTGCCGCCGCCGGGCTGGCCAGACCAATGAAATAGCGTTTGTCCGCCGTGCCGACCTGGGTGTTGAAGCGCGCCAGACGCAACGCCGCACCTGCGACATAAATGAAGGCGACCATCCAGCCGACCTTGCCCATATCGCCCAGCGCCCAGCCGAAGGCCAGCAATGCCGGCGCGACGCCGAAGGCGACCATGTCCGACAGCGAGTCGTACTCGGCGCCGAAGGCACTTTGCGTATTGGTCATGCGCGCCACGCGGCCATCGAGGCCGTCGAGGACCATCGCGACGAAAATCGCGATCGCAGCGAACGCGAAATACTTGCTCGCATTAACCGAGTCGCCGGCGCTCAAGGCGGCCTGCGCGCTCATCGAGTTGATGATGGAATAGAAGCCTGCGAACAGGTTGGCAGTGGTGAACAGGTTCGGCAGCAGATAGATACCACGATGCCGGACTTTACGACCTTCAGCGTCGTGCCCTTCTTCGATGTGCTCATCGATGGGCAGCAGGCTTTCGGCGTCGGAAGCCTTGTTCGGCTCTTCGGGACGTTCGCTCATGGACATTACCTTGCAACGGTTTGGAAAAAATTCGACAGAGGCTTGAGGACGACAGTTCGGCCACAAACGATGCAGCTTTATACCAGAAGCACCGGCCCAAACGAAAAAACGCGGCCGAGGCCGCGTTTTTCGCTCAAGTAACGACGACTCAGTTCTTGGCTTTGTCGACGATCTTGTTGGCACCGATCCACGGCATCATGGAGCGCAGTTGCTCGCCGATGATTTCGATACCGTGAGCGGCGTTGTTACGACGCTTGGCGGTCATCGAAGGGTAGCCGGTTGCGCCTTCGCTGATGAACATTTTGGCGTATTCGCCGTCCTGAATACGTTTCAGGGCGTTGCGCATGGCCTGACGGGACTCGGCGTTGATGACTTCCGGGCCGGTCACGTACTCGCCGTATTCGGCGTTGTTGGAGATCGAGTAGTTCATGTTGGCGATACCGCCTTCGTACATGAGATCAACGATCAGTTTCAGTTCGTGCAGGCACTCGAAGTAGGCCATTTCCGGCGCGTAGCCAGCTTCAACCAGGGTTTCGAAGCCGGCTTTCACTAGTTCAACGGTACCGCCGCACAGAACGGCTTGTTCGCCGAACAGGTCGGTTTCGGTCTCGTCCTTGAAGGTGGTTTCGATGATGCCGGTACGACCGCCACCAACGCCGGCGGCGTAGGACAGTGCAACGTTTTTGGCGTTGCCCGAGGCGTCCTGGTAGATCGCGATCAGGTCAGGGATACCGCCACCTTTGACGAACTCGGAACGTACGGTGTGGCCCGGGGCTTTCGGCGCGATCATGATCACGTCGAGGTCGGCACGCGGAACAACCTGGTTGTAGTGAATCGCGAAGCCGTGGGAGAAGGCCAGGGTGGCGCCTTTCTTGATGTTCGGCTCGATTTCGCTCTTGTACAGCGAGGACTGGAACTCGTCCGGGGTCAGGATCATGACCAGATCGGCAGCGGCAACGGCGGAGGCCACGTCGGTCACTTTCAGGCCGTGAGCTTCGGCTTTGGCAACGGTGGCCGAACCTTTACGCAGACCGACAGTTACGTCGACACCGGAATCTTTCAGGTTGCACGCTTGAGCGTGGCCCTGGGAGCCGTAACCGATGATGGCAACTTTCTTGCCCTGGATGATCGACAGGTCGCAGTCTTTATCGTAGAAAACTTTCATGAATTTCCCCTTATATCCGGCCATTCAGGCCATGCGCTAATTTGGTTTAGATGCTGAGTACTTTGTCGCCGCGAGCAATGCCGGTCACGCCGCTGCGGACGGTTTCCAGAATCGATGCGGTGCCAATGGACTGAATGAAGCTGTCGAGCTTGTCGCTGGTACCGGTCAATTGAACGGTATACACGCTGGCGCTGACGTCGACGATCTGTCCACGGTAGATATCGGTGGTGCGTTTGATCTCGGCGCGCTGGGCGCCAGTGGCCTTGACCTTGACCAGCATCAGTTCACGCTCGATGTGAGCGCTTTCCGACAGGTCCACCAGCTTGACCACTTCGATCAGCTTGTTCAGGTTTTTGGTGATCTGCTCGATGACTTCATCGTGACCCACGGTGGTCAGCGTCAGACGCGACAGGGTCGGGTCTTCGGTCGGGGCCACGGTCAGGCTTTCGATGTTGTAGTTGCGCTGCGAGAACAGGCCGACTACGCGAGACAGAGCGCCGGGTTCGTTTTCCAGAAGCAGGGAAATAATGTGCCGCATGATTAAGTACGCTCCGTCTTGCTCAGCCACATATCGCGCATGGAGCCGTCTTTGATCTGCATCGGGTAGACGTGCTCGCTGGTGTCGACCGCAACGTCGATGATCACCAGGCGATCCTTCATGGCGAACGCTTCTGCCATCTTCGACTTCAAATCTTTCGATTCGGTGATGCGTACGCCAACGTGGCCGTAGGCTTCAGCCAGCTTGATGAAGTCGGGCAGCGATTCCATGTAGGAGTGCGAGTGACGGCTGCCGTAGCTCATGTCCTGCCACTGGCGAACCATGCCCAGCACACCGTTGTTGAGGATGACGATCTTCACCGGCAAGCCGTATTGCAGGCAGGTCGACAGCTCCTGGATGTTCATCTGGATACTGCCTTCGCCGGTGACGCAGGCAACGTCGTCGTCCGGGAAGCTCAGTTTGATGCCCATCGCTGCTGGCAGACCGAAGCCCATCGTGCCCAGACCACCGGAGTTGATCCAGCGGTTCGGCTTGTTGAACGTGTAGTACTGCGCGGCAAACATCTGGTGCTGACCGACGTCCGAAGTCACAAAGGCGTCGCCCTTGGTCACTTCGCAGAGGGTTTCGATCACGGTCTGCGGTTTGATCTTGCTGCCGTCGCCCTTTTCATAAGGGAACAGGCCGCGATCGCCACGCCATTCATCGACCTGCTTCCACCAGCTGGCCACGGACTCCTTGTTTGGGGTCTCGCCGATTTCCTTGAGAATCGCGACCATTTCGGTCAGGACGCTCTCGACCGGACCAACGATTGGTACGTCGGCCTTGATGGTCTTGGAGATCGACGCCGGGTCGATGTCGATATGGATGATCTTGGCGTTCGGGCAGAACTTCGCCGGGCCGTTGATCACCCGGTCGTCGAAGCGTGCGCCGACCGCGAGGATCACGTCGGCATGGTGCATCGCCAGGTTGGCGGTGTAGCTGCCGTGCATGCCGAGCATGCCGATGAACTGACGGTCAGTGCCGTGGAAAGCGCCCAGCCCCATCAAGGTGTTGGTCACCGGCAGGTTGAGCATTTTCGCCAGTTCGGTCAGCTGTGCAGAACCGTTGCCGAGGATGACGCCGCCGCCGGAGTACAGCACTGGTCGCTTGGCTGCCAACAGCATTTCCGCTGCTTTGCGGATCTGCCCGGAGTGACCGCGAACGGCCGGGCTGTAGGAGCGCAGCTTGGCTTTTTTCGGGAAAACGTATTCGAACTTCTCGGCCGGATTGGTCATGTCTTTCGGGATATCGACCACGACCGGGCCCGGACGACCGGATTGCGCGAGGTAGAAAGCCTTCTTCATGACTTCCGGGATTTCCGAAGCGTGCTTGATCATGAAGCTGTGCTTCACGATCGGCCGGGAGATACCGATCATGTCGGTTTCCTGAAACGCGTCGGTGCCGACCATGGTGCTTGGCACCTGACCGGAAATGATCACCATCGGAATCGAGTCCATGTAGGCGGTGGCGATACCGGTGATGGCGTTTGTGGCGCCTGGACCGGAAGTCACCAATACCACGCCGGCTTTACCGGTGGCACGGGCGTAGCCGTCAGCCATATGGGTAGCCGCTTGTTCGTGACGAACCAGGATGTGGGTCACTTCCGGCTCTTTGAACAGGGCATCGTAAACATGCAGGAGAGCACCACCCGGGTACCCGTAGATATATTTGACGCCTTCGTCACGCAAAAAGCGGACGAGCATCTCACCGCCAGATAAAAGCTCCACGTTGTTCACCTCTAAAACGCCAGAATACCGTCCACAAAAAGGGGCGGGTCTTAATAGGTTTACTTCTCGGCAGAGCATGAGCGACGGTGGTCGCCGACTACGTCAGCACTGACTGAGCAAGTATTGGGATCGTCCCAAGTGTTGCGGGCCTTTCCCACCCAGCGCGAGGTAACGCGTTGCGGGTGTAACAGGTCGGCGCGGATGTGCGCCTCATGATCTACCGAGTGGGTCTGCTTCTGGCAGTCCCTCTACAGCGGACTTTGGATTCTTCTGTTTCGCCCTCTGCAAGTCAAGTCGTCTGTGAGGTTAATTGTGGGTAAGCACATGAGAACGCAAGAAAAAACCTGAAAAGCGCTACTCTGTTAGCGTCAATTGCGCATTTTTGCCAAGGAATCAGCATGCGAACGCTCCTCCTCACATTACTGATCGGCTTCAGCCCATGGTGCTCGGCCGCTCAAATCTACAAATGGGTCGATGCCCAAGGCGTCACGCATTTCGATGCGCAGCCTCCGAAGGGCCAACCGTCGACGACCGTACAGACGCCCTCCTCACCCGCGCCGAAAGCTGCGCCGATGCCGGGCGGCGGCGTACTGGGCGATCAGAAAGCCATTGATGCCAAGGTGAAGAAACAGGTCGCCGAGCAGCAGGCGCAGCTCAAGGCATTTTGCGAGCAGGCACGCACGAACCTGGCGCAACTGCAGAACAATCCGCGTTTGCGTGAGGAGGTCGAGGGGGATTTGCGCAGGCTCAACGATACACAGCGTCAGGAACGCATCGTCGAAGCGAAGAAGCAGATTGCCGAGAATTGCTCGTAATCGCAGCGTAGGAACTCTGGAGCGGTGTAGGAGCTGACGAGTGTAACGAGGCTGCGATCTTTTGATCTTGCTTTTAAAACAAGATCAAAAGATCGCAGCCTTCGGCAGCTCCTACAGTCCCTGTATTCAGCGCGAGGCAGTGATCAGCAAGTCAAACTCTTTGAGCAGCACCTGCAACTGCCGATCCTTGCCGCCCAGATTACGCTGGGCGAAGACCATTTCCGCCATTTCCTGAATCCCCGAGGCGTTCGGCAGCGGCAGATCCTGTTCGAGGATCATCTTCATGCGCGGCAGGAAGATCCATTGCAGCCATTGTTCGAAGTCCAGCGTGTCGACCGAAAACGGCTCGACACTGCTCAGCGCTTCGGCCGACGGCTCAACCTCGTCCCACCAGCCCTGGGTGCGCAGCTCTCGCTCGATCAGCAACAGCTGATCGGCGATTTTCGGGAAGCGCGCATCCATCACAGGGAAACCTTGGCCTTCTGACGGGCCTGAGCGGCGCCGGCGGAGTCGCCTTGTTTCTCGCGGGCCTGAGCGATGATTTCCCACAAACTGGCTTGCAGATCCGGACGACCGTTGGCCATGGTCAGCGCGCGACGGGCGAACTGCTCGGCTTGCGGCGCATCGCCCTGAGCCATGCGCACTTGGGCCAAACGGTAAAGCACTTGTGGCTCGCGCGGGGCGACACGTTGCGCCCGCTCAAGACTGGAGGACGCGCCGTTGAGGTCACCGCCGGCCTGCTGCTGTTGCGCAGTGGTCAGCAAGGCCAGCACCGGGCCGTCCAGTTGCTCATCCGCCGAAAGGCCACCGCCACTGCTGGCCGAAGGGATGCCACTGGGTGTCGACGGCATGCTGTAGCTGCCGGCGTTGACCGGCGCCGGTTCGACCGCCGATGGGTTGTAAGGCCCCGACGTGATGCCTCCGGATGCCGGACCCGGAACGATCGGCGAAGAGCTGATCGGTGTCGACACCGCAGCACCGCCGCCCGGCACCATGACCACCACGCCGGTATCGCCTTGCGGAATCGCCTGAGTCTGGCCCTGCGCCGGGCGCTTGACTGTGGTCTGGCGGAAACCGCCATTGGCGCCGATACGTTCGCTGTTGGACACGGCCGTACCCGAATCCACTACCGGAATCGAACCACGCTGTACGGTGGAGCAGCCGCTGAGCAAAGCCACGGCGGTCACCGCTGGAATCAACCACTTGTTCACTTGAAACCCTCTTTGCTTAATTCATCCAGCCCTTGACCCAGTCCATCACCGACTCCGGCGAGGCAGGTGTTTCGCTTGCACACGCGGCGCCGGGTGGCGGTTCGCTGCCGCGAATATACGGCATCTGCACAGCGCCGGGGCAGTTGGCATCGGAACCCTGTCCGGTGCGTGAATCGACCCAGGCCTGCACGACGTTGTCCGGCTGCGGCATGTCCAGCGGCAGCGGATCGGCCTTGCGCATGAAACTGGTCCAGACCTGCAGCGCACCGGTGGCCCCGGTGAACGGCGTCTTGCCATTGTCGTCGCGGCCGAGCCAGACCACTGCCAGCAGATCCTGGCTGAAGCCGGCAAACCAACTGTCGCGCGAATCATTACTGGTACCGGTCTTGCCCGCCAGCGTCAGGGTCTTGGGCAGCACGTTATAAACCGAACTGCCGGTACCTTCACGCATCACCCGCTGCATGGCGTTCTGGATCAGGTAAATCGAGGCCGGGTCGAAACGCTGCTCGATCTGGAACGGATAACGCTTGAGCGGCTCGCCCTCGGCGGTCAGCACGCTGCGAATACCGCGCATCGGCGTATTGAAACCACCGTTGGCCAGCGTCTGGTACATGGTCGCCACTTCGATCGGCGTCATGCCGCCGGCGCCCAGCAGCATTGACGGGAACGCCGGGAATTCACGGGTAACGCCCAGGCGACCGAGAGTCTTGAGCACGTTCGGCACGCCGACTTCCAGGCCCAGACGCGAGGTCGACAGGTTGTAGGAATGCGCCAGGCCCTGATAGAGGAACACCGTACCGTGGGAGCGGCGATCGTAGTTCTGCGGCTTCCACACCTGACCGTTGGCGCCTTTGACCGACAATGGATCGTCCGACAGCCAACTGGTCAACGTGTATTGGCTCGGTTTCTCCAGCGCGGTCAGGTATACCGCCGGTTTGATCAGTGAGCCGATCGGGCGCACCGCATCCAGTGCACGGTTGAACCCGGCGTAGCTGGCCTGACGGCTGCCGATCATTGCCTGGACTTCGCCGGTTTCCGGGTTGGTCACGACCATCGCCGCTTCGACGTCATCCGAGCCCTTGCGCCCCGCCAGACGTTTGAACGTGTCGTTGACCGAAGCTTCGGCTTTCATCTGCAGGATCGGATCGAAACTGGTGAAGATGCGCAGGCCTTCTTCGGTCAAGTCTTCGTCGCGATAGTCTTCGCGCAACTGGCGTTTGACCAGGTCGATAAAGCCTGGGAACGAGCTGTCGGCGAGCTTGCCGCGAGTCGTCACACCGAGCGGCATTTTCTTCGCCGCTTCGACCTGTTCGGCGGTGGCCACGCCTTGCTGCGCCAGCACGTCGAGGACCAGATTACGCCGCTCCAGCGCGCGCTCCGGGTTGCGACGCGGGTTGTAGTAGGACGGCCCCTTGACCATGCCGACCAGCATCGCCACCTGATGTAACTTCAGCTCGGACAACGGCTGGCCGAAGAAGAACTGGCTGGCCAGACCGAAACCGTGCACCGCACGCTGACCGTCCTGGCCGACGAAGACTTCGTTGAGGTAGGCCTCAAGGATTTCCTTCTTGTCGTAATGCAGTTCGAGCAGCAACGCCATCATCGCTTCGGTGAGCTTGCGGGTCAGGCTGCGTTCGCTGGTCAGGTAGAAGTTCTTCACCAACTGCTGGGTAAGCGTACTGCCGCCCTGGGTCATCTTGCCGCCGGAGGTGTTGATCCACACCGCGCGGGCGATCGATTTCGGCGACACGCCCCAGTGGCTGTAGAAGTCGCGGTCTTCAACGGCGATCAGGGTTTCGAGCAGGTATGGCGGCACCTGATCGAGTTTGATCAGGATGCGGTCTTCGAGATTTTTCGGGTAAATGCCGCCGATCATCAGCGGCTCGAGGCGCACAACCGACAGTTTCGAACCGTTGGTCGAGGACAGCTCAGCAACATAATCACCGGAGAAACGCACACGCACTGGCTGCGGTTTTTCCAGGCCTTCATAGAACTGGAAGCCGCGAGTGTTCAGGTCGACCGTGTTGCCGCTAACCGCTGCGGCGCCCGGGCCGTTGCTCACGGCTTCGCGGCGATAGCCGAGGGCATCGAGTTCGGTGAGGAAATCGTCCTTGCTGAGCTTCTGTCCGACGAACAGCTCAAGCGGGCGCGCGTACACCTTGGCCGGGATTGTCCAGCGCTTGCCGGAGAATTTCTCCTGCACCACGGCATCGAGGTAAACGGCGAAGCCGGCCAGCACTACAAGGCCGACCAGGCTGAGTTTAATGGCCCAGCTCAACCACGGACTAAGGCCCTTGGCTGGTGGTTTTTTCTTGGTACGGGGGGATCGGGATCGAGTCATGGCGGCGGATTATACGCACTTTATCGATCCTCAACAGGCGCGCGCAGAGGTTTGCGTCAGGCGGGCAAGCAGCCATAATGGCCGCCTCGAATTCCCCGTCTCTGAAGGATCGCCCGTGAGCCAGTCCCTGATCGCTGCCCTGCAAAACCCGGCCCTCTACCCGCATCCCGTCGAAGGATTTCAGGTCATCGAAACCCACATTTCGTGGGTGATTCTCACCGGGCCCTTTGCCTATAAAGTGAAGAAGCCGGTGAATTTCGGCTTCCTCGACTTCACCAGTCTCGACGCACGTGCGCATTTCTGCGCGGAAGAGCTGCGCCTCAACCAGCGCCTGACCGCTGATTTGTATCTGGACGTGTTGCCGGTCACCGGCAGCGTCGAAGCACCGCAACTGGGCGGCGACGGCCCGGCTATCGAATACGTGCTGAAAATGCGCCAGTTCCCCCAGAGCGGCTTGCTCAGCACCCTGCAAGCCAATGGCGAACTGACCACGCAGCACATCGATGCGCTGGCCGAGCAGATCGCACACTTCCATCTCAACGCCCCGAAAGTCCCGGCCGAACACGACGCCGGCACGCCGGACAGCGTGATGGCGCCGGTCGCGCAGAATTTCGAGCAGATCCTGCCGTTCCTCAGCGACAAGAACGATTTGCTCCAACTCGAGGCCCTGAAAGCCTGGGCCGAAAGCAGCTTCGAACGTCTCAAGCCGCTGTTCGCCCAGCGCAAGGCGCAAGGTTTCACCCGTGAATGCCACGGCGACATCCACTTGGGCAACGCCACTGTGATCGATGGCAACGTGGTGATCTTCGACTGCATCGAGTTCAACGAGCCATTCCGTTTCACTGACGTCTGGGCCGACACCGGTTTCCTCGCCATGGACCTGGAAGACCGTGGCCTGAAATCGCTGGCGCGTCGCCTCATCAGCCAATACCTGGAACTGACCGGCGACTATGAGGGCCTGGAAGTGCTGAACTTCTATAAAGCCTATCGCGCGCTGGTGCGAGCCAAGGTGGCGCTGTTCAGCATGCCGGCGGACGCGACTGCGGTGCAGCGCGCCACCACCCTGCGCCAGTACCGCAACTACGCCAACCTGGCGGAAAGCTACAGCACCATTCCTTCGCGTTTCATGGCCATCACCCACGGCGTTTCCGCTGTCGGCAAGAGTCATGTGGCCATGCGTCTGGTCGAGGCGCTGGGCGCGATTCGCCTGCGTTCCGATGTCGAACGCAAGCGCCTGTTCGGTGAGCAGACCGTTGCCAACGATGTGCAAGCGGGCATTTACAGCGCCGACGCCAGTACCGCGACCTACGCGCGTCTGCATGAAATCGCCGAGGTGATCCTGCACGCCGGCTTCCCGGTGGTGATCGACGCGACTTACCTCAAGCGTGAGCAGCGCGACGACGCGGCGAAGATCGCCGAAGCCACCGGCACGCCGTTCCTGATCCTCGACTGCAACGCCCCACAAGCAGTGATCGAGAGCTGGCTGGCGATCCGTCAGGCCGATCAGAAGGATCCGTCCGACGCCACCCTTGCGGTGATCGAAGCGCAACAGGCCAATCGCGAAGCGCTGACGCCGGAAGAAATCCTGCGCAGCAAACGCGTGCAGACCAATGAATCCGGCACGCTGGACACCGTGGTCGCGCAGATCCGTCAGCGCCTGCCGGGTCTGTAAAAAACTATTTCGGCCGTGAAGCCCTCGCTCGCTTCACGGCCGTCAAATAGTGGCACTATACTGGCGTCATAAAACCAACAGGTGATCTGACATGAGCCAGCCAAAACTGCTCGACACTCCGCTTTACGCCCTGCTGCACAAAGACGACGTTGCAGGCTTCAACAAGGAACGCCCACAGGATGGCCCGATCGACATGGTCGGCGGCGATTTCCGTGGCCTCGACCTGCGCGAACTGAACGCCGACGGCGTGGATTTCCGCGATGCGTACTTCCGCTCCGCCGATCTGCGTGGCATCGACTTCCGCAAGGCCTCGCTCGAAGGCGCCAGCCTGGCGCATGCGCAGATCTCCGGGGCGTACTTTCCGCCGGAGCTGAGTGCCGACGAGATCCTGATGTCGATGAATTTCGGCACTCGGTTGCGCTATCGCACCCGTTGAGAATCATCGTCAGCCCCTGACACCACCCTCCCCTTGTAGGAGTGAGCCTGCTCGCGATAGCTGACTGACATTCAAAATGGATGTCGGCTGTTATACCGCTATCGCGAGCAGGCTCACTCCAATTGTATGCGCTACGCCCCTCCTCTCTGCGTTCGCAGGTCTTTCACTCCCCTTTCTTAGAAGCTTTTGCGTCGAATCCGACCAAACAACCACGCTTTTCCTACTGATGGCTACACTGCTGAGAAGCTCGCCCACGCACCATTCGGCCGTCGCAAGGAGGCTTGATGAATGATGAACTGCAACACCTGAAAAATCTTGGCAAGACGTCGGCGCAGTGGCTGCATGCCGTGGGCATCCACAGCGCCTCGGACTTGCGTCGCCTCGGTGCGGTGGATGCCTACCGGGCCGTGCGTACTCGGGGGTTTCGCGCATCGAAGGTGTTGTTGTATGCGATCGAGGGCGCGTTGATGGACGTGCACTGGAACGACATCCCCGCCGAGCGCAAGGACGCCTTGAACAAACAGCTCGAAGCCATTTCCGCGCGCCACAAGAACTGAACAGGCGCTGACGCCATGTATTTACTGGGGGAGCAATCGGCGCACGCCGACGCGTTGATCAATCGCTTGCAGAATCTTCCTGGGCAGTGGCTGGAGGATTTGTCGCCATGCGCGCCAGTCATCGAGCTGGAGGCGACCGATGATCTGTTTGCGCAAGTGCCGAGCGACCAGTTGTTTCTACTGGCCGAGGGCGTGGTGCATGGCTGCATCGCTGGTCGTGCGCTGTTCTACTGGCAGGAGGGTGATCTGCTCGGCCTGCAACGCGGCGAGCAATGGAATGACTGCCGCTTGCGCAGCGAGGGCACTGTGCGACTAGTGCCCTACGGACGCGCGGAGGTTGTGCAGCACGTGTACGCCGATCCTAATCGAGCGGAACAGTTGCTGAGCTATCTGCTTGGGCAAATGGCGCTGCTCGCCCACGCCGTGGCCGAGTTGAAACCCCGGGAGTTTCGCAGCACTAACGCCTTCAAACGCGTTGAAGCCGGCGCCGTGCTGATTCAACAGGGCGATGCGGCGGATCATGTGTTCGTGATTATCGACGGGCACGCCGAGGCATTTGTTGACGGGCACAAGGTCGGCGACGTGCCGAGGGACGAGATTTTCGGCGCCATGGCGTTGTTTACCGGCGAGCCGCGCAACGCCACGGTAGTGACGTCAGAGCCGAGCACGGTGATGTTGATTCCCGGTGATCAATTTTTGAGCATGACCCGCAGCAATCCGAAGATCGCCCACAGCCTGATTGAGGGCATGGCTCGCCGCATTGGCCAGTTGAATCGACAGATCACGCAATTGACGGCGCATCGCAGCTAGCGCAAAGCCCTTTATTCACGGGGTCTCACGACCGTTCGCAAAACTAAATTACAGATTTGCAAAATCAGCGGTTGACGCGTTAATGAGAATCGCTATGATTATCACAACTGGTCGCGAGATCAGTCGATATTCTGAAAAGCCCTTGGTTCGGACTCTCAGATTATCTCCTCATCAGGCTAATCACGGTTATTTGACCCGGTTTTTACCGGGTCTTTTTTTTGCCTGTGGAAAAGTCATTTGGCGAATTGCTGGCGCATCTGTTCGCAGTAATCCGGCTTCGGCGTGGCCGGCGTGTACCAGACGTAATCGGCCATCGCCGCCGTGACCGCATCGCCCTGCTCGGCCAGCATCAAAACGGTCGGTGCCTCCGCTGCACCGAGATCCAGCAGATGCAGCGGCACGCCAACATCCTTGCGCGCATGCCAGGCACCGGCCAGCAGGATCGCAGGTGTCGGCGCCGCCAGCATGCGTTCGGCCATTCGCCGATCACGCTGCTGCTGAATCGTCAGCATCGCCGGCATCTGTGATTCGGGCAGCAGGCCGCAGTGGGATTCACTGATTTGCCCAAGCAAGGTTTTTTAACCGAAAGCGCATTACTGCGCGGACCGTTCAGAGCCGGTGGATTGCGATAGAACGCGCGGATTTCGCTGTCATCAAGATTGGCCGCCAGCAGCGGATAGGGCTGCGTCAGGGCGAAGCGCACGATCGGCCCGTAAAGATTCCAGTCCCAGCCCTCTTGCCAGGCCAATGCCGCAGGCAGATCTGCCGGAGCGTATTTCGCCTGGCGCGCCGCATCGACTTTCGCTTGTTGATTCGGCGTGAGCATTTCCAGCAGCAGACTGCCTTGCGTTCGCTGCTCGCCGAGCGCCTGCAACAGCCACAATTGCGCCGCGTGATGGTCGGCATTGTCGTGCTGCTCACCGATGATCAAACGCTCCGGTTCAGCGAGACGCACCAGAAGTTGCTGCGCGGTGAGCGTCTCGCCGCTGCGCAGATCGCGGATTTCACCGCCCACTGGCGGAACCGCCACGTGCTGACACCCCGCGAGCAACACCAGCGCCAACAACCACAATCCGCGCATGCAACACCTCAATGATGATTCAGCGGGCGATGATCAGCGGATGCCCACGCTCCGGGTGCGGTTGCACCAAAACCTCCAGGCCGAACACCGCTTTGAGCGTATCCGGACGCAGCACTTGCTGCGGAGTATCCAGCGCGACAGGGCGCCCCTGCTCCAGCAACAGCACGCGATGACAATAGCGCGCCGCCAGATTCAGATCATGCAGGATCACCAGCACCGCCGCGCCACGATTGGCGAAGTCGCGAACCGCCTGCAAGGTGGTGTGCTGATGCAGCGGATCGAGCATCGATGTCGGTTCGTCGAGCAACAAGGTTTGCCCGGCCTGGCCCGGCCAGAGTTGCGCCAGCACCCGCGCCAGATGCACGCGCTGACGCTCGCCACCGGACAACGCCAGATAGCTGCGCCCACTCAGGTGCCCGGCGTCGGCGGCGGCCAGCGCCGCCGCGACAATCTCGTCGTCGCGCACGCGCCCGGTCTGGTACGGCAAACGGCCCATGCCGACGACCTCTTCCACGGCGAAGGCAAAATCCAGCGTCGACACCTGCGGTAGCACCGCCAGTCGTTGTGCCCGCTGCGTTCCGCTCCAATGACTTAACGCCTGACCATCGAGCGAGACATTGCCGTCACTGGCGAGTAACTCTCCACACAAGGCGCCGAGCAAGGTGCTTTTGCCGGCGCCGTTCGGTCCCAGCACGCCAAGCACTTCACCGGGTTCGAGCCCGAGCGTGACCCCGCTGAGCACAGTCTTGCGGCCACGGCGGACATGCAGATCGCGTGCAGACAACATCAGGCACGCCCTCGCAGCAGCAGATAAAGGAAGAACGGCGCACCGATGAACGCGGTGACAATGCCGATCGGCAACTCCGCCGGCGCCAGCGCCAGGCGCGCCACCAGATCGGCGAGCAACAACAGGCTCGCACCCGCCAAAACCGAAGCTGGCAATAGCACTTTGTGATCGGGGCCTGCCAGCAGGCGCACCAGATGCGGCACCACCAGCCCGACAAAACCGATCATGCCGGCCGCCGCCACCGCCGCGCCGACACCCAGCGCGGTGCAGAACACCAGTTCGCGCTTGAGTCGTTCGACATCGATGCCCAGATGACCGGCCTCGGATTCACCGAGCAACAAGGCATTCAACGCCTTGGCCCTGCGCGGCAGCCACAGCGCAACGCCAACGGTAATGATCAGCAACGGCCACAGCCGCGCATAACTGGCGCCGTTGAGGCTGCCCAGGTTCCAGAATGTCAGGGTGCGCAGCGTGGCGTCATCGGCCAGATATGTGAACAGACCGACCGCCGAACTGGCCAGCGCCGTCAGCGCGATACCGGCCAACAACATGGTCGCCACATGGGTCTGACCGTTGCGCCGGCCCAGCCGATAGACCAGCGCCGTCACCCCGAGCCCGCCAAGAAACGCACACACCGACAACAGATACGGCCCAAACCACTCCGGCAGGCCGCCAAAGAACGAACCGCCGACAATCGCAATCGCCGCGCCAAGTGCCGCGCCACTGGACACGCCGACCAGCCCCGGATCTGCCAGCGGATTACGAAACAGTCCTTGCATCGCCACCCCGGACAGCGCCAGTACGCCGCCGACCGCCAAGCCGAGCAAGGTTCGCGGCATGCGGATCTGGCCGAGAATCAGCTCAGCCTGCTCCAACCCTTGCGGCGCCAACGGCACGCCGATCAGACGCAGCGCCGCGCGCAAGGTATCGAACAACGGCAGGCTTACCGGCCCCAGCGCCAGCGACAGCCAGATCGCCAGCAGACACAGCAATGTCAGGCCGATAAACAAGCCACGGGGTTTGACCAGTGTGATCATTGGCCGCCCTTGGCCGGGTAGAAGCCGTCAGTCAGGGTTTTCAGCGCAGCCGGCAACCGTGGCCCGAGACCGCCAACCAGCAGCGTCGGATCCAGCTCCATCACCCGACCGCTCTTGGCCGCGCGGCTGGAATTGAGGATGGGGTTTTCCTTGAACAATGCCGCTTTTGCCGCTTCACCGGTCAGCGCACGGTCAGCGAACACCAGCACTTCGGGATCGAGGCTGGCGAGAGATTCCATGGAAAACGGCTTGTAGCCGGTATGCGTTGCGAGGTTATGGCCGCCGGCCTGTTGCAGCAGCCAATCGGCGGCAGTGTCCTTGCCGGCGATCAACGGCTTGCCGCCCGCATGCCCGAGCAACAGCAACACTCCGGGGGCTTTGTGCGTGGTCTGCACTTGGGCAACGCGCGCTTTCTGCGCCTGGAGTTGCTGTTGATAAGTCTGCAGCAACTGCGCCGCCTGGCTTTGCGCGCCGAGCAACTGGCCCAGATGAGTGACATTTTTTTCCAGTGTCGGCAGATCAGGCTGGGCTGAAAACAACTCGACCTTGACCTTGGCCGCTTTGACTTGCGCCAGAACCGGCGGCGGGCCCATTTCTTCGGTGCCGACCAGAATGTCCGGGCGCAGGCTCAAGATGCCTTCCGCCGACAGGCTACGCTGATAGCCGATACTCGGCAGCGCCTGCAACGATTGGGGATGCTGACTGGTGGTGTCGACTCCAACCAGTTTTGACTCGCCGCCCAGTGCGCTGACCCATTCCGACAGCGCGCCGCCGGCGCTGACCCAGCGTTGCGGTAAATCCGCTGCGGCCGCCTGATGGCAGAGCAAAAGGCCGGCGCACAGCACGACAACGCGGGTTTTCAGGCGCATACACAGCTTCCTTGAACAAGGTTTCCCGGGCATCGGCGCAGCGAGCCAAGTATCCTCGGCAAACGGCCAGACTCCCTGTGGGAGAAGGCCGCCATTTGATAATTGTTTGCATTTGAACGTCAAGCTCGGACATATCCCGACACGAGCGGACATTAGAGGATAGCCATGAAGTTTCTCTGCGCCGGCGGCGATCTGGCCGAAGCCGGCAGTCGCGGTTTCGAAATCGAAGGCAAAAAGCTGTTTGCCGTACGTCGGGGTGGCCAAGTCTTTGTCTATTTCAATCGCTGCCCGCACCGGGGTGTCGGGCTGGAATGGCAGCCTGACCAGTTTCTCGATCCGAGCAACAGCCTGATCCAGTGCGCCACCCACGGCGCACTGTTTCTGATCGAGAACGGCGAATGCGTTGCCGGCCCCTGCGCCGGGCAGTCGCTGACGGCGATTGAATGCCGGGAAGACACACAAGGCGTGTGGGTCAATGTTTAACCGTTTAGCCGCACGTCGAGTCGGCGGTCGATGACCATCTCTTCATGGTCCAGGCGCACGCCGTACGCCAACACCTCGACACCGCAAGCAACCGCTTCACGCAGCGCCTCGGCGTAAGCCCAGTCGATCTCCTCCGCCGGGCGCACCGCATCGATGCCGGTGAGGTTCACACAGTACAACTGCACTGCCCGGATACCGTCGCGCGCCAGATGCGCAAGCTCGCGCAGATGCTTGGCGCCGCGCTGGGTCACCGCATCGGGAAACGCCGCCACCGCCGTACCGTCGAAGCCCAACGTGACGCTTTTCACTTCGACATACGCCGGGCCACTGGGGTATTCGAGGCGGAAGTCGATGCGGCTTTTCTCCTGCCCGTACGCGACTTCACGTTTTAACGCGGTAAACCCAGCCAGCTCGGTGATTACGCCGGCCTGCAGCGCTTCTTCGACCAAGCCATTGGCGCGCCCGGTGTTGACGCAAAACAGCCGGCCCTGCGGGGTTTCGCCAATTTCCCAAGTGCCGGGCAATTTGCGTTTCGGGTCATTGGAGCGACTGAACCAGACCTGCCCGCCCTCGACCTGGCAATTAAGCATCGAACCGGTGTTGGGACAGTGAATGGTCAGCAATTCGCCGCCAACGGTCTCGATATCGGCGAGAAAACGCTTGTACCGGCGAATCAGCCGCGCTTCTTCCAGAGCAGGATAAAAGCGCATCAGCCTTGCCAGCTCTTCAAACCGCGGGCGATACGCTCCACCGCTTCCTGCAAACGTGCGAGGTTTTGTGTGTAAGCGAAGCGCACGTGATGGCCGGCCTGATAACGACCGAAATCCAGTCCCGGCGTGAAGGCGACGTGCTCGGTTTCGAGGAAATGCCGGCAGAACGCGAAGGCATCCCCCCGAATTGGCCGATATCGGCGTAGAGATAAAATGCGCCCTCCGGTTCAACGGCGATGTTGAAGCCGAGTTCACGCAGCGCTGGCAGGAGGAAGTCACGACGGCGGGCGAACTCGGCGCGGCGCTCTTCGAGAATCGCGATGGTGGCCGGCTCGAAACAGGCCAGCGCCGCGTACTGCGCCATGCTCGGCGCGCTGATGTAGAGGTTCTGCGCGAGTTTTTCCAGTTCGCTGACCGCTGCGTCTGGCGCCACCAGCCAACCCAGGCGCCAACCGGTCATGCCGAAATACTTGGAGAAACTGTTGAGGACAAAAGCGCTGTCATCGACTTCCAGCACACTGGCGGCATCAGTGCCGTAGGTCAGGCCGTGGTAGATCTCATCCACCACCAAGTGTCCGTGCCTGGCCTTGATCGCTGTGGATAACCCGGCCAGTTCATCGCGCGTCAGCAAAGTGCCTGTCGGGTTGGCCGGCGAAGCGACAAGGGCGCCGACACTGTCGTGATCCCAATGCCGCTCGACCAGATCCGGGGTCAGTTGATAACGCACCTCCGGCCCGACCGGCACCAATTGCGCCGCGCCTTCGACCAGGCGCAGAAAGTGCCGATTGCACGGGTAGCCCGGGTCGGCGAGCAGCCAGTGTTTACCCGGATCGACCAACAGCGCACTGGCCAGCAACAGCGCGCCGGAGCCCCCCGGCGTGATCAGAATCCGCCGTGGCTCGATGTTCAGGCCGTAACGCGAATGGTAGAAACCGGCGATCGCCTCGCGCAGTTCGGGAATGCCACGGGCGGCGGTGTAACGGGTCTTGCCGGCAGTCAACGCAGCTTGTCCGGCGCGAATGATCGGCTCGGCGGTGGTGAAGTCCGGCTCGCCGATTTCCAGATGGATCACGTCGTGGCCTTCGGCCTGCAATTCATTGGCCCGCGCCAGCAGCGCCATCACATGGAACGGTTCGATCGCACGACTGCGCGCACTGTAGGGGCCCATTGGAATGCCTTCGACGGAAAAAAGAGACGATTCTACCTGTCTGCCGGAACGAGCGAGAACCCGTGAAGGTCACAGCCTCAAGAACGCTGGACTGTAACGATCTGAACGTACGCTCCAGGATTGACTAAAATCAGTGATTGAACAGGTCTCCATTCCCACAGACACGGCTTGTCAGACATCTGCAAGCGCCACCCGCCGGGGGCTCGACATCCGGGAGTAGCGCAGGCTGATTTGATCTGGTAAGTTCGCCCGCTTGCAGCCGCAGGGCCGGCAGGTGTCGGTGATGGAGCAATCCTGCGCAATGGATTACAAGAGTAGAGGCGGTCTATTTCATGTCCACCCAAGCAAAGCAACAACAGAAAGACACGATCAGCGGCTTCGAACCTTACGTTTCGAAGGCGGGTGAAGAGTACATGGGCGCTCCTATGCGCGCGCACTTCACCAAGATCCTGAACAAGTGGAAACTGGACTTGATGCAGGAAGTCGACCGCACGGTTGATCACATGAAAGACGAAGCGGCCAATTTCCCTGACCCGGCCGACCGTGCCAGCCAGGAAGAAGAGTTCGCCCTCGAACTGCGTGCCCGCGATCGCGAGCGCAAGCTGATCAAGAAAATCGACAAGACCCTGCAACTGATCGAAGACGAAGAGTACGGCTGGTGCGAGTCCTGCGGCATCGAGATCGGCGTCAAGCGCCTCGAAGCCCGCCCGACAGCGGATCTGTGCATCGACTGCAAGACCCTGGCGGAAATCAAGGAAAAGCAGGTCGGCAAGTAATCTCGACCTGAACGAAAAACGGAGCGTGCGAACGCTCCGTTTTTGTTTGTGCCTTTTGCCCGCGGAACCTGCTTCTGCCTCTGTGGGAGCGAGCCTGCTCGCGAAAGCGTCCCTTCAGACAGCTCATTATTGACTGACACAGCGCTTTCGCGAGCAGGCTCGCTCCCACAGAGGTAACCTGCTCAAATTCTGAATAGCCTTTATCGCCTCCATGACTGCCAAATCCCCCGCCTACATCGGCCGCTTCGCCCCCACGCCCAGTGGTCACCTGCACTTCGGTTCGCTGGTCGCTGCGTTGGCGTCTTACCTCGACGCCCGCTCCGTCGGGGGGCGCTGGCTGGTGCGCATGGAAGATCTCGACCCGCCGCGCGAAGAGCCCGGTGCGCAAGCGGCGATTCTCAAGGCGCTGGAAAGCTACGGCTTCGAATGGGACGGCGAAATGGTCCGCCAGAGCGATCGACATGCGGCTTATGCCGAAGTGCTCGACAGCCTGTTCAACCATGGTCTGGCCTACGCCTGCACGTGTTCGCGCAAACAACTGGAGCCCTATAACGGGTTTTATCCGGGGTTTTGCCGCAATGCCGGGCATGATCAGCACGACGCCGCGATCCGCCTGCGCGTGCCGGAGCTGGAATACCACTTTATTGATCGCGTGCAGGGCGAATACCGCCAGCACCTGGGCCGCGACGTCGGCGACTTCGTCATCCGTCGGCGCGATGGTCTCTACGCCTATCAACTCGCGGTGGTGCTCGATGACGCCTGGCAAGGCATCACCGACATTGTGCGTGGCGCCGATCTGCTCGATTCGACGCCGCGTCAGCTGTACCTGCAAGAACTGCTCGGCCTGAAACAGCCGCGCTATCTGCACCTGCCGCTGATCACCCAGCCGGACGGCAACAAACTCGGCAAGTCCTACCGCTCGCCGCCGCTTGAAGCCGATCAGGCCACGCCATTGCTGCTGCGGGCCTTGCGCGCACTGGGGCAAAACCCCGGCACCGAACTGGCGCACGCTTCGCCGCGTGAACTGCTGGCCTGGGGCTGCGCGCACTGGGATGCCGACAGGATCCCGCGCACATTGACCCTGCCTGAAGCGCAACTGCAATGACGACACTTGCAGTCGCGCCCCCATCCGTTACCATCGCCGCACGTTTTCGGGCACGCGCATAAAAAAGAGAGGCCGGGATGTACATCTATCGCTTGGTCCTGCTTCTGGTCGTCGGGATCTACCTGTTCTCCCCCGCCATCATGGATTGGTGGATCGACGCGACGGGCGCCTGGTATCGCCCTTATCTGCTCTGGCTGATCCTGATTGTCGTGACCTTCATCCTGCAGAGCCAAAAAGATGCCGATGAGCTTTAGCCTGACCCAGATGATCCTGATCAGCGCCGCGTACCTGGCGGCGCTGTTCGGCGTAGCCTGGGTCAGCGAACGGGGCATGATCCCGCGCGCGATCATTCGCCACCCGTTGACCTACACCCTGTCGCTGGGGGTTTACGCCAGTGCTTGGGCGTTCTACGGCACAGTGGGCCTGGCCTATCAGTACGGTTACGGCTTTCTGTCCAGCTATCTGGGCGTGTCCGGAGCATTTCTGCTGGCGCCGGTGCTGCTTTATCCGATCCTGAAAATCACCCGCACTTACCAACTGTCGTCGCTGGCCGACCTGTTCGCTTTCCGCTTTCGCAGCACCTGGGCCGGTGCGCTGACCACGATTTTCATGCTGATCGGCGTCTTGCCATTGCTGGCTCTGCAGATTCAGGCCGTGGCCGACTCGATCGGTATCCTCACCGGCGAACGTGTGCAGAGTCGCGTGGCGCTGGCGTTCTGCGCGCTGATCATCCTGTTCACGATTTTCTTCGGTTCCCGGCACATCGCCACGCGCGAGAAACATGAAGGGCTGGTGTTCGCGATTGCCTTTGAGTCGATCATCAAACTGATCGCCCTCGGCGGTGTTGGGCTGTACGCGCTGTATGGCGTGTTCGACGGCCCGCAACAGCTCGAACTGTGGCTGCTGCAAAACCAGACCGCCCTCGCCGCCCTGCACACGCCGTTGCAGGAAGGCCCGTGGCGCACGCTGCTGCTGGTGTTCTTCGCCTCGGCGATCGTGATGCCGCACATGTACCACATGACGTTTACGGAAAACCTCAACCCGCGCTCGCTGGTCAGCGCCAGTTGGGGCCTGCCGCTGTTTCTGCTGTTGATGAGTCTCGCCGTACCGCTGATTCTCTGGGCCGGTCTGAAACTCGGCGCCACCACCGACCCGGAATATTTCACCCTCGGCATCGGCATTGCCGCCAACAGCAAACCGCTGGCCTTGCTTGCCTACGTCGGCGGTCTGTCCGCCGCCAGTGGCCTGATCATCGTCACCACCCTCGCCTTGTCCGGCATGGCGCTGAACCACCTGGTGCTGCCGCTCTATCAGCCGCCGGCCGAGGGCAATATCTACCGCTGGCTGAAATGGACCCGCCGGGCACTGATCGTGGCGATCATCATGGCCGGTTTCGGTTTCTATCTGATGCTCGGCGTCGAGCAGGATCTGGCCAACCTCGGCATCGTCGCGTTTGTTGCGACCCTGCAATTTCTTCCCGGGGTGCTCTCGGTGCTGTACTGGCCGACCGCCAACCGCCGTGGCTTCATTGCCGGTCTGCTGGCGGGGATCACGGTCTGGGTGGTGACCATGCTGCTGCCGCTGGTCGGCAATCTGCAGGGTTTCTATATCCCGCTGCTGAACATGATCTACGTGCTCGACGACACCAGTTGGCACATGGCAGCTATCGCCTCGCTGGCGGCCAACGTCCTGATGTTCACTTTGATTTCGCTGTTTACCAACGCCAGCCCGGAAGAAGCCAGCGCCGCCGAAGCCTGTGCGGTGGATAACGTGCGCCGCCCGCAACGCCGCGAACTGCACGCCGCCTCGCCGCAGGAGTTCGCCACGCAGTTGGCCAAGCCGCTGGGTGCCAAGGCTGCGCAGAAAGAAGTCGAGCAAGCGCTGCGCGACTTGTATCTGCCCTTCGATGAACGTCGGCCGTATGCCTTGCGCCGGTTGCGCGACCGCATTGAGGCCAACCTGTCCGGCCTGATGGGCCCGAGCGTTGCGCAGGATATGGTGGAAACCTTCCTGCCCTATAAGGCTGGCGGCGAAAACTACGTCACCGAAGACATTCACTTCATTGAAAGCCGTCTCGAGGATTACCACTCGCGCCTCACCGGCCTGGCCGCCGAGCTCGACGCCCTGCGCCGCTACCACCGCCAGACCTTGCAGGAACTGCCGATGGGCGTCTGCTCGCTGGCCAAGGATCAGGAGATCCTGATGTGGAACAAGGCCATGGAAGAGCTGACCGGCATCGCCGCGCAACGGGTGGTCGGTTCGCGCCTGAGCACCATCGCCAATCCGTGGAAAGAATTGCTGCAAGGTTTTATCAATCTGCCCGACGAGCATTTGCACAAACAGCACCTGGCGCTGGATGGTCAGACTCGCTGGCTGAACCTGCACAAAGCGGCAATCGACGAGCCGTTGGCCCCGGGTAACAGTGGCCTGGTGTTACTGGTCGAGGATCTGACCGAAACGCAGATGCTCGAAGATAAACTGGTGCATTCCGAACGGCTGGCCAGCATCGGCCGACTCGCAGCAGGTGTGGCCCACGAAATCGGCAACCCGATCACCGGCATCGCCTGTCTGGCGCAGAACCTGCGCGAGGAGCGCGAAGATGACGGCGAATTGACGGAAATCAGCGGGCAGATTCTCGAGCAGACCAAACGCGTTTCGCGCATCGTCCAGTCGCTGATGAGCTTCGCCCATGCCGGCAGCCATCAGCACAGCGACGAACCAGTGTGTCTGGCCGAAGTCGCGCAGGACGCCATCGGCCTGCTGGCGCTGAACCGGCGCAATTTCGAAGTGCAGTTCTACAACCTGTGCGATCCCGACCATTGGGTCGAAGGTGATCCGCAACGGCTTGCCCAGGTGCTGATCAATCTGCTCTCCAACGCCCGCGACGCCTCGCCGCCGCACAGTGCGGTACGGGTCAAGAGCGAAGCCGGCGAACACACGGTCGATCTGATCGTCGAAGACGAAGGCAGTGGCATTCCGTCGAGCATCATGGACCGATTGTTCGAACCTTTCTTCACCACCAAGGACCCGGGTGAAGGCACCGGTCTGGGCCTTGCACTGGTCTATTCCATCGTTGAAGAGCATTATGGACAAATCACCATCGACAGCCCGGCTGATGTACAAAGCCAACGCGGCACCCGTATTCGGGTGACCTTACCGCGTCATGTCGAAGCGACGTCCGCTGTGAACTGAGACCGTCGAGAGTATCGAATCAATGCCGCACATTTTGATCGTCGAAGACGAAACCATTATCCGCTCCGCCTTGCGCCGCCTGCTGGAACGCAACCAGTACCAGGTCAGCGAAGCCGGATCAGTGCAGGAAGCACAAGAACGCTTCACCATTCCTACGTTCGATCTGATCGTCAGCGACCTGCGCCTGCCGGGCGCTCCGGGCACCGAGCTGATCAAGCTCGGGCAAGGCACACCGGTGCTGATCATGACCAGTTACGCCAGCCTGCGCTCGGCGGTCGACTCGATGAAAATGGGCGCGGTCGATTACATCGCCAAGCCGTTCGACCACGATGAAATGCTCCAGGCGGTTGCGCGGATTCTGCGCGATCGCCAGTCGGCGCCGGCTGCCGGCGAAGCCACGGCGAGCAAGCCTGCCGCTGGCAACGGCAAAGCCGCTGTGGATAACAGCAATGGTGAAATTGGCATCATCGGTTCGTGCCCACCGATGCAGGACCTGTACAGCAAGATCCGCAAGGTCGCGCCAACCGATTCCAATGTGTTGATTCAGGGTGAGTCCGGCACCGGTAAGGAACTGGTGGCCCGCGCTCTGCACAATCTGTCGAAACGCGCCAAGGCGCCGATGATTTCGGTGAACTGCGCGGCGATTCCGGAAAGCCTCATTGAGTCCGAACTGTTCGGCCACGAAAAAGGCGCGTTCACCGGGGCCAGTGCCGGTCGCGCCGGTCTGGTCGAAGCGGCGGATGGCGGCACCTTGTTCCTCGATGAGATCGGCGAACTGCCCCTCGAAGCCCAGGCTCGCCTGCTGCGGGTCTTGCAGGAGGGCGAGATTCGCCGCGTAGGTTCGGTGCAATCGCAGAAAGTCGACGTGCGCCTGATCGCTGCAACTCACCGCGATCTGAAGAGCCTGGCGAAAATCGGCCAGTTCCGTGAAGACCTTTATTACCGTCTGCACGTGATTGCCCTGAAGCTGCCGCCGCTGCGCGAGCGTGGCGCCGACGTCAACGAAATCGCCAATGCCTTCCTCGCTCGCCAGAGCGCGCGGATCAATCGCACCGACCTGAAATTCGCCGCCGATGCCGAACAGGCGATCCGGCACTATTCCTGGCCCGGTAACGTCCGTGAACTGGAGAACGCGGTTGAGCGTGCGGTGATTCTCAGCGAAAGCCCGGAGATTTCGGCCGACCTGCTGGGCATCGACATCGAGCTGAGCGATCTGGAAGACGACGAGTTCATCGGTCTGCCGCCGCAAACCGGCGGTAACGCCAGCAACAGCAGCCATGAGCCGACCGAGGATCTGTCGCTGGAGGATTACTTCCAGCACTTCGTCCTTGAGCATCAGGACCACATGACCGAGACCGAGCTGGCGCGCAAACTCGGCGTCAGCCGTAAATGTCTGTGGGAACGCCGCCAGCGTCTGGGCATTCCACGGCGCAAGACCGGGGTCGCCAGCGAGAGCTGAGCGTTACCCACCGCGTGCGCGGGTAACGCATGACAATGTGAAAAAACTGTTACCGCAGTCGATTCACGTAACAGAAGCCGGGGTTATCGGTAACGAAACCCCGGCTTTTTTTCGCCCCTGCAAAACGGCTATATCGACCTAACCCCTTGTTTTTCTGGGCCTGGCAAAAGTTGGCACGCACCCTGCTATATGTTTGGTACAAGAACAATAACAAGCAATGCACAAGACAATAAAAATAAGACGAATCGACTCACGCACAATAAAAACAAGACGGCGAGAGGCGCAGCTAACTGATTCTTTTGGAGAGGCGTTGTATTTGGGGCTTGCCCCACGACCAGGCCGAGAACAACAAAAACTGTCCTAAGACAGAGCCTGTACTGGTTGGATCGACAGATCACTGCAATTCAGCGACCAAAGCAATCCGTTTGCTCTTGGCTCCCGATTGGGAGGGTCACGAAGGAAACACTTCGTGGCGAGGGCACTCAACAAAAACAAGAAGCCCGAATCAATAATAAAAAGAGCACGCAACTACTTCTTGGGGAGCTTCGGCTCCCTTGTAGTTTCTCCCTTCCGTGAAATCCCCCCGTTTTCCTCGCTCGACCCTTGCAGCTTGGGGCTTGCAGCTCATATCTGCCGCGTCCTACACCATCCCCCGACTAAATGCTAGAATCTGCGCCCATCATGCGGTCATTCTTTTGGTATGGCCGAACATTCCTTCAAACAGTGCATCCCATGCTGAAGAAGCTGTTCCAGTCATTCCGAACTCCCGTGCGTCGTACGCAACACATCCGCAGCACCCCTGAAGTGCTCAACAGCGGCCAACATTCGCTGCAGAAAACGCAGTTCAGCCGCTATGCGGTGAATATTGTCGAACGCCTGCAAGGTGCCGGTTACCAGGCTTATCTGGTCGGCGGTTGCGTGCGTGACATGCTGTTGGGCATCACGCCCAAGGATTTCGACGTCGCCACCAGCGCCACCCCCGAGCAGGTCCGTGCCGAATTCCGCAATGCGCGAATCATCGGCCGCCGCTTCAAGCTGGTGCACATCCATTTCGGTCGCGAAATCATTGAAGTCGCGACCTTCCGCGCCAATCACCCGGTCAACGAAGACGACGAAGACAGCAACCAGTCTTCGCGCAACGAGAGCGGGCGGATTCTGCGCGACAACGTCTACGGCACCCTGGAAGAAGACGCGCAACGTCGCGACTTCACCATCAACGCCCTGTATTACGATCCGGTCAGCGAGCGCATCCTCGATTACGCCAATGGCGTGCACGACATCCGCAATCACCTGATCCGTCTGATCGGCGACCCGAAGCAGCGTTACCAGGAAGACCCGGTGCGCATGCTGCGGGCCGTGCGTTTCGCCGCCAAGCTCAACTTCGGGATCGAGAAGCACACCGTGCAGCCGATCCGCGAACTGGCGCCGATGCTGCGCGAGATTCCCTCGGCGCGGCTGTTCGAAGAAGTGCTCAAGCTGTTCCTCTCCGGCCACGGCGCGATCACCTTTGAAATGCTGGTTGATCTGCAGCTGTTCGCGCCGCTGTTCCCGGCCAGTGCCGAGGCGCTGGAATACAACCCGGAATACACCCACACGCTGATCAGCGAAGCACTGACCAACACCGACCTGCGCATCAAGCAGAGCAAACCGGTGACCCCGGCGTTCCTCTTTGCCGCCCTGCTCTGGCCTGCGCTGCCCGCCCGCGTGTTGCGTCTGCAGGAACGTGGCATGCCGCCGATTCCGGCGATGCAGGAAGCCGCTCACGAGCTGATCGCCGAACAGTGCCAGCGCATCGCGATTCCGAAGCGCTTCACCATGCCGATCCGCGAAATCTGGGACATGCAGGAACGCCTGCCACGGCGCAGCGGCAAACGCGCCGATCTGTTGCTGGACAACCCGCGCTTCCGTGCCGGTTACGATTTCCTGCTGCTGCGCGAAAGCGCCGGTGAGGAGACCGATGGTCTCGGCGAATGGTGGACCGATTATCAGGACGCCAACGACAGCGAGCGCCGCGACATGATCCGCGACCTCAGCGGCAAGGGTGACGATGCCAGCGGCGCGCCACGCAAACGTCGCCGCAGCGGCGGCTCCAAGCGCAAGCGCGCCGGCGCTTCGAGCGCGACGGGCGAGTAAGTCATGGAGCGCATCTACATCGGTCTGGGCAGCAACCTCGCTGACCCGGCCGGGCAATTGCGCAGCGCCGTTGCGGCGCTGGGGCAATTGCCGCAGACCACTCTTTCTGGCGTCTCAGCCTTTTATCAAAGCGATTCGCTGTTGCCGGGCCAGCCGCGTTACACCAACGCCGTCGTCGCCCTCGACAGCTCGCTCGCACCGTTAGAGATGCTCGACGCCTTGCAGGCAATCGAGAATGAGCAGGGCCGCGAGCGTCTGGAGCGTTGGGGGCCACGCACGCTGGATCTGGATATTCTGCTGTTCGGCGATCGTCTGATCGATGAGCCACGGCTGAAAGTCCCGCATTATCAGATTCAGGAGCGGGCCTTTGTGCTCTACCCCCTCGCTGAACTGGCGCCGCAAGACCTGCGGCTGGCCGATGGCCGCGCCCTCTCCGACCTTCTGGCCGCCTGCCCGTTCGTCGGCCTTGAACGCCTCTCCCAGCCCTGACAATAATCTTCTGTAACAGTGGTTGTGTGGCGAGGGGATTTATCCCCGTTGGACTGCGAAGCAGGCCCAAATCTGACCAAGCTGCATACAAACATGGGGCCCCTCCGCGACCCAACGGGGATAAATCCCCTCGCCACAGGTCACCTGCCAATCTCCAGTTTTTGTCAGACAAAAATCCCCCGAATCAGGCCCGCAGCGCCGCTGAATCGCATCAGTAACGGCGGTAACACCGCCCGCGTAACAATGCGGTAACACACGCAATTGACTTCCGGTTGGCTCATCACGACTATAGGCGTCCCGCTGCCGCCAACCCGGCATGAACGGGCGCAATCCAGGCTTTTCAAAGCACGACACAAGACCGTGCGCCTGAGTAGATGAAGAATCACGCGCGTGACTCGCAGCAGTTTCCAGAGCGCCTGAACGAGGATTTTTTACATGCCAGCCATCACCCTGACCACGCTCCAGAGCCTCAAGCAGAAAGGTGAAAAGATCACCATGCTGACCTGCTATGACGCGACCTTCGCCCACGCCTGCAACGAGGCCGGTGTCGAAGTGCTGCTGGTCGGCGACTCCCTCGGTATGGTTCTGCAGGGTCATGACAGCACCCTGCCAGTGACCACGGCGGAAATGGCCTACCACGTCGCCAGCGTCAAGCGTGGCAATGGTGATGCCCTGATCCTCGCCGACCTGCCGTTCATGGCCAATGCCACCCTCGAACAGACCATGACCAACAGCGCCATGCTGATGCAGGCCGGTGCGCACATGGTCAAGGTCGAAGGTCAACTGTGGCTGGCGGAGTCGATCCGCTTGCTCGCCGAGCGCGGTGTGCCGGTGTGTGCGCACATGGGCCTGACCCCGCAAGCAGTGAACATTCTCGGCGGCTATAAAGTGCAGGGCCGCAACGAGAACCAGGCGCGGCAGATGCGTGCCGATGCGATCGCGCTGGAGCAGGCCGGTGCGGCCATGCTGTTGCTCGAGTGCGTACCGAGCGAACTGGCGGCGGAAATCAGCCAGGCCGTGGGCATTCCGGTGATCGGCATCGGCGCCGGCAACGCCACCGACGGTCAGGTGTTGGTATTGCACGACATGCTCGGCCTGTCGATCACCGGCCGCGTCCCCAAATTCGTCAAGAACTTCATGCACGGTCAGGACAGCATCCAGTCCGCGCTGAAGGCTTACGTCAGCGAAGTCAAAGCCACCACGTTCCCCGGCATCGAACACGGATTCTCTGCATGAACACCGTCAAAACCGTACGCGAACTGCGCGCCGCCGTCGCCCGCGCGCGCAGTGAAGGCAAGCGCATCGGCTTCGTGCCGACCATGGGCAACCTGCACAGCGGCCACGTCGCATTGATCACCAAGGCTACGCAGCGAGTGGATTTCGTCGTCGCGAGTATTTTCGTCAATCCGCTGCAATTCGGCGCCGGCGAAGACCTCGACAAATACCCGCGCACCCTCGCCGCCGATCAGGAAAAACTTCTCGAAGCCGGTTGCGACCTGCTGTTCGCGCCGACGGTCGATGAGATGTACCCGGACGGCATGGCCGGACAAACCCGGGTCAGCGTGCCGCAATTGTCCGAAGGCCTCTGTGGCGCGAGCCGTCCGGGGCACTTCGAAGGTGTGGCGACGGTGGTCAGCAAGCTGTTCAACATGGTCCAGCCGGATCTGGCGATCTTCGGCCAGAAGGATTACCAGCAACTGGCGGTGATCCGCGCACTGGTGCACGACCTGAACATGCCGATCCAGATCATCGGCGAGCCGACCGTGCGTGCGGCGGACGGCCTGGCGTTGTCGTCGCGCAACGGCTTCCTCAATGAAGACCAGCGCGCCGTGGCACCAGTGGTGTATCGCGTGCTGAGCAGCATTGCCGAAGCGATCAAGCAAGGTGAGCGTGATTACCCGGCGCTGATCGCTGCACAGTTGCAGGTGCTGGAAGCGGCGGGTCTACGTCCGGATTATCTGGAAATCCGTCATGGTCTGACCTTGCGTCCGGCGACGGCGGAAGACCGCGATCTGGTGATTCTGGCGGCAGCGTTCCTCGGCACCACGCGGTTGATCGACAACCTGCACCTGAATCTCGATAGCCCGATTTAAGCAGCAACGAATGTCCCTGTGGGAGCGAGCCTGCTCGCGAAGACGGTGTATCAGCGACTTATAAGTTGCCTGACACCACGGCTTCGCGAGCAGGCTCGCTCCCACAAGTGTTTTCGGTGCATGCCGGTTGGGCGAGACTCTTCCGGGCACCTCCGTTTGTCGGGCAAATCCCCGTTCGGATGTTAAAAAAGTACAGGGATCTGGTCAGACAAAGTCAAGACAGAACGCAGCGCGAGGTTTACTGTATTCGCCCTGTGTCCAGATATCGTGTCGACGCAGTTGATCCCATGCGCTAAAAGGGCATGGCTGATCTGCACCGTGTTCAAAAGGCCGTTCAAGTAAAAAGGAAAACCGCAGCGATGGCGTACTACCGCACTCCTCACGACGTTACCGCTCTGCCCGCCTGGCAAGCGTTGAAAGATCACCGCCAAGCCATGCAGGATTTCAGCATGCGCGAAGCCTTCAACGCCGATCCGCAGCGTTTCAATCAGTTCACCCTCAGCAGCTGCGGCCTGTTTCTCGATTATTCGAAGAATTTGATCAACGCCGAGACCCGCAATCTACTGGTGGGTCTGGCCAATGAAGTCGATCTGAAGGGCGCGATCAAAGCGCTGTTCGACGGCGAAATCGTCAACGCTTCCGAAGGCCGCCCGGCACTACACACCGCCCTGCGCCGCCCGGTCGGCGACAAGTTGTCGGTCAACGGCGTCAACGTGATGCCGGAAGTGCACAAGGTCTTGAACCAGATCACCGATCTGGTCGGCCGCATTCACGACGGACTGTGGCGTGGTTACACCGAGAAGCCGATCACCGACGTGGTCAACATCGGCATCGGTGGTTCGTTCCTCGGCCCGGAGCTGGTGTCCGAAGCGCTGCTGTCCTATGCGCAGAAAGGCGTGCGTTGCCATTACCTGGCGAACATTGACGGCAGTGAATTCCACGAGCTGACGCAGAAACTGCGCGCCGAGACCACGCTGTTCATCGTTTCGTCGAAGTCGTTCAACACCCTCGAAACCCTGAAGAATGCTCAGGCCGCACGCGCCTGGTACCTGGCGCAGGGCGGTTCGGAAGCCGAGCTGTATCGCCACTTCATCGCGGTATCGAGCAACAACGCCGCTGCGGTGGCCTTCGGTATCCGTGAAGAAAACATCTTCCCGATGTGGGATTGGGTCGGCGGCCGTTATTCGCTGTGGTCGGCGATCGGTTTGCCGATCGCCCTGGCCATCGGCATGTCCAACTTCAAGGAACTGCTGTCTGGTGCCTACACCATGGACCAGCATTTCCAGACCGCGCCGTTCGAACAGAACATGCCAGTGCTGCTGGCTCTGCTCGGCGTGTGGTACGGCAATTTCTGGGGCGCGCAAAGCCACGCGATCCTGCCGTACGACCACTACCTGCGCAACATCACCAAGCACTTGCAACAGCTGGACATGGAATCCAACGGCAAGAGCGTGCGTCAGGACGGCACCTCGGTGTCGACCGATACCGGCCCGGTGATCTGGGGCGGCGTCGGCTGCAACGGTCAGCACGCTTACCACCAGTTGCTGCACCAGGGCACCCAGCTGATTCCGGCTGACTTCATCGTGCCGATCGTCAGCTTCAACCCGGTCTCCGACCACCACCAGTGGCTGTACGCCAACTGCCTGTCGCAGAGCCAGGCGCTGATGCTCGGCAAGACCCTGCCGGAAGCCGAAGCCGAACTGCGCGACAAAGGCATGGGCGAAGACGACGTGCGCAAACTGGCGCCGCACAAGGTGATCCCGGGCAATCGTCCGAGCAACACTCTGGTAGTCGAACGCATCAGCCCGCGTCGCCTCGGCGCGCTGGTTGCGATGTATGAGCACAAAGTGTTCGTGCAAAGCGTGGTCTGGGGCATCAACGCCTTCGACCAGTGGGGTGTGGAACTGGGCAAGGAATTGGGCAAAGGCGTCTACAACCGCCTGGTCGGCAGCGACGAGACCGTGGCTGACGATGCCTCGACTCAGGGCCTGATCAACTACTTCCGCGGGCGTCATCGCGGCTGATCCAAGCCTCCGGGCACAACGCTGTTCCCCTGTGGGAGCGAGCCTGCTCGTGAAAGCGGTTCTTCATTCAACACCTTCGTTGACTGAGACACCGTATTCGCGAGCAGGCTCGCTCCCACAGTTGTTTTGGCACATGACTTGAACCTGTGCAGCGCTCGGCGCATCTTTATTCGTGTCGCACCACAAGAATAAGGAACCGTCATGTTCGATATCAGCACGTTCCCCAAAGCCGATGCCGTGCGCCAGGCCGCTCAGTTGAGCCAGGACGAGTATCGGCGCCTGTACCGCGAATCGATTGAACACCCCAGTGCCTTCTGGGCCGAGCAGGCAACGCGCTTCCTCGATTGGAGCACGCCGTGGCAGACCGTGCAGCGCTATGACCTGAAAACCGGTGAAGCGGTCTGGTTTGCCGGCGGCAAGCTCAACGTCAGCTACAACTGCATCGACCGCCACCTTGAACAACGCGGCGAACAGATTTCCCTGCTCTGGGAGGGCGACGACCCAGCCGAATCGGCGCAGATCACTTATAACAAACTCCATCACCACGTCTGCCGTCTGGCCAACGTGCTGAAAAGCCGTGGCGTGAAGAAAGGCGATCGGGTGTGCATCTACATGCCGATGATCCCCGAAGCCGCCTACGCCATGCTCGCCTGCGCGCGAATCGGCGCGATTCACTCGGTAGTGTTCGGCGGATTTTCCCCGGATTCCCTGCGTGATCGAATTCTCGACGCCGACTGCCGTACCGTGATAACCGCCGATGAAGGCGTGCGCGGCGGCCGCTTCGTGTCACTGAAAAACAACGTCGACAAAGCCCTGCAAAGTTGCCCGAACGTCAGCACCGTGGTGGTGGTCGAGCGTACGCAGGGCCAGGTCGACTGGGTCGAAGGCCGCGACCTCTGGTATCACCAGGCCGTACGCGAAGTCGACGACGATTGCCCGCCGGAACCGATGGACGCCGAAGATCCGCTGTTCATCCTCTACACCTCCGGCAGCACCGGCAAACCCAAAGGCGTGCTGCACACCACCGGCGGCTACCTGCTGCAAGCAGCAATGACCTTCAAGTACGTGCTCGACTACCGCGACGGCGAAGTGTTCTGGTGCACCGCCGACGTCGGCTGGGTCACCGGCCACAGTTACATCGTCTACGGGCCGCTGGCTAACGGTGCGACCACACTGATGTTCGAAGGCGTGCCGAGCTACCCGAGCAGTTCGCGCTTCTGGCAGGTTATCGACAAGCACAAGGTCAACATTTTCTACACCGCCCCCACCGCCCTGCGCGCGTTGATGCGCGAAGGCGCCGAACCATTGAAGGAAACGTCGCGCGCCAGCCTCAGATTGCTCGGCAGCGTCGGTGAGCCGATCAACCCGGAAGCGTGGGAATGGTATTTCAATGCCGTCGGTGAACAGCGCTGCCCGATCGTCGACACCTGGTGGCAGACCGAAACCGGCGGCATCATGCTCAGCCCGCTGGTCAGCGCGCAACGGATCAAACCGGGCTGCGCGACGCAACCAATGTTTGGCGTGCAACCGGTGTTGCTCGACGAAGTCGGCAAGGAAATCAAAGGCGTCGGCAGCGGCGTGCTGGCGATCAAATCGAGCTGGCCGGCGCAGATCCGCAGCGTCTACGGCGATCCGCAGCGGATGATCGACACCTACTTCAAACCCTACCCCGGCTATTACTTCACCGGCGACGGCGCCCGCCGCGACGAGGACGGCGATTACTGGATCACCGGACGCATCGACGACGTGATCAACGTCTCCGGCCACCGCATCGGCACCGCCGAAGTGGAAAGCGCGCTGGTGCTGCATGACAGCATCGCCGAGGCCGCCGTGGTCGGTTATCCGCACGACGTCAAAGGCCAGGGCATCTACGCATTCGTCACGCCAATGAACGGCACCGAGGCCAACGAAGAGCTGAAGAAAGACCTGCTGGCGCATGTCAGCAAGGAGATCGGCAGCTTCGCCAAACCGGACCTGATCCAGTGGGCGCCGGCGCTGCCGAAAACCCGCTCGGGCAAGATCATGCGGCGGATCCTGCGCAAGATTGCCTGCAATGAGCTCGACAGTCTGGGCGATACTTCGACGCTGGCTGATCCAAGTGTGGTGCAGGATCTGGTCGACAAGCGGCTCAATACTTGAGAGCTGCAGTTTCTAGCTACAAGCGCAAGCTAAAGCGGTCCGCGCGGCTTTTCGCTTTTAGCTTGCAGCTAGAAACTTGCCGCTTGTAGCTCCGCGACTGCTAAGCTTCGCGTTTTTTTCAGCAAGGCGCCCGCATGTCTTCCTTGAATCAGGCGCTGCGCGCCGCCCTCGATCAACGCCAGGACCTGCTCGCTGTGCTGCACAGCCAGGGCACCGATTGTTATCGGCTGTTCCATGGCAGCCAGGAAGGCGCCGGCGGCCTGACCATCGACCGCTACGGCCCGCAATTGCTGGTGCAGAGTTTTCACCAGACACTCGAACGCGACGATCTGCTGCAACTGCATGCCATGGTCAACCAGGCGCTGGGCTTCGACACCCTGCTGGTCTACAACGACCGCTCCCGTGGCAACTCGCGGATCGATCGTGAGGACAGCGTCTACAAGGCCAATGACGCTGCTTTGGCGGATCTGGTCGGGCATGAATGGGGCCTGAACTATCGCGTGCGCGGGCGCCATGCCGGGCAGGATCCGCTGCTGTTCCTCGACCTGCGCAACACCCGTGGCTGGGTCAAGGATCACGCGCAAGGCAAAAGCGTGCTCAACCTGTTCGCTTACACCTGTGGTGTTGGCCTCAGTGCAGCGGCGGGCGGTGCGCGCGAGGTGTGCAACCTCGATTTTGCCGAGGGCAATCTCGCGGTCGGTCGCGAGAATGGTTTGCTCAACCCGCAGCTGCCGCCGATGCAATTCATTCAGTCCGATTACTTTCCGGCGATCCGTCAGCTCGCTGGCCTGCCGATCAGCGTGCGTCGCGGGCAGAAGCTGCCGAGCTATCAGCGCCTCGAACAGCGCCAATACGATCTGGTCCTGCTCGACCCGCCGGCCTGGGCGAAAAGTGCATTCGGCACCGTCGATCTGCTGCGCGATTATCAGAGCCTGCTCAAACCCGCGCTGCTGACCACCGCCGATGACGGCGTGCTGATCTGCTGCAACAACCTGGCGAAAGTCAGCATGGACGACTGGCGCGAACAAGTGCTGCGCTGCGCCGAAAAAGCCGGCCGCCCGGTACGCGAATGGAGCGTGATGCCCCCGGGCGCCGACTTCCCTTCGCTGGACCAGCAGCCACCCTTGAAGACGCTCATTCTGCAGCTGTAATTCCCAATTCTCGGATAGCCACACTCCACTGTGGGAGCGAGCTTGCTCGCGAAAGCGGTGCATCAGTCACCAAAAAGGCTGCCCGATACGACCCCTTCGCGAGCAAGCTCGCTCCCACATGGGATTTTGTTCGTACAGATAAAACTGAACAATCCTGTCCCACATCAAGCACTTCGGAACCAGAATCGCGTGCCATACTCCAAGGCACTCCGATTCAGACAGATGAAGCCGCACATGCCCAAAGGATTGATTCGCGCGATTGGCGCACTGCTGACAGCCCTGGCCCTCTACAGCCTGCTGGGGTTTCTGATCCTGCCGGGCATCGCCTTGCGCGTGGCCAACCAGCAACTGGCCAACTACGCGACGGTGCCGGCGCATCTGCAGCGCATCGAACTGAACCCCTTCAGCCTTGAGGTCACCCTGTGGGGCCTGGTCATCGGCGAGCCGGGCAAGGAGCAGGTCGGCTTCGATCGCTTCTATGCCAACCTGCAAATCGACAGCCTGTGGACCAAAGCGCTGCATCTGTCCGACATCGAACTGGACAAACCCAAAAGCGAAATCCTCTTCGCCAAGGACGGCAAGCTCAACCTGCTTGGCCTGTTCAACGTGCCGCCGAGCGAGCCGACACCCGCCGATCCCGACGCCAAGCCATTCCCGCTGCGCATCGACAACATCAAACTGGCTGGCGGCGTGGTGCATTTCGAGGATGTACGCCCTAGCGAGCCAATCGAATTTCTTTACGACGATCTCAGTTTCGAGCTGAAAAACCTCAGCACCCTGCCCGAGGACAGCGCCGACATGACCCTTGTCGCGATCGGCCCCGCTGGCGGGCGGATCGACTGGACCGGCAATTTCAGTCTGATTCCCTTTACCTCCGAAGGCACCCTGAAAGTCACCGATGGCCAGATGAAATCCTTCTGGCCTTACGTGCGCGACGCAGTGCCGCTGGTGCTGGAAAACGGCGTTGTCAGCCTCAGCACCGACTACAAACTCAACCTGTCGAAACAGACCGAACTGTTGCTCAACAACGTCGCGGTGAGCATTGCGCCGTTCGCCATCAAGGCTCCAGACGGACGTCCGCTGGCCAGGCTCGAACGCCTCGACGTCAGCGAAACCTCGCTGGACCTGGCCAAGCAGCAAGTGGTGGTCGGCAAGGTCCGCAGCAACAAGCTGGAAACCTGGGCGGCGCTGGAAGCCGACGGCCAGTTGGACTGGCAGAAACTGTTCGCCAGCCAACCGTCGAAACCAGCGGCCAAAGCCGCTGCCGAACCGGTCGATGCACCGGCTGCCGCCGACTCGCCGAAACCTGAGCCAAGCGCACCGAGCAAGCCATGGCAGGTGCTGGTCAAAGATGTGCAGCTGCGCAACTACACGGTCCATCTCGCCGACCGCTCGGCGCAACCGGCGGTGGCGCTGGATATCACTCCGCTGAACGTCGATCTGCAGGATTTCGACAGCCTCAACGGCTCGCCTTTCAAGCTCAAGCTCGACAGCGGCCTGGGCAAGCAAGGCAAGATCAGCGCCGACGGTACGGTCAACCTGGCCCCGGTCAACGCACAGCTCAACGTCAAAACCCAGGACATCGACCTGCGTGTCGCGCAGTCCTACATCAACCCGTTCATTCGCCTGGAACTGCGCAGCGGCATGCTCGGCAGCGACCTCAAGGTCAACCTGAAGAGCACTGAGCCACTGGCGCTCAGCGTCACCGGCCGCGCGCAGATCGATCAACTGCACACCCTCGATACGCTGAAGACCCGCGACTTCCTCAAATGGCAGCAAGTCGTGATCGACGGCATCAACTATCAGCACGGCGACAGCCTGTCGATCGACAAGGTCAACCTGTTGCAGCCGTATGTGCGCTTCATGATCAACGACGATCGCACTACCAACGTCGACGACCTGCTGATCCCGCAACCGGCCGACAGCGGTGCAAAAAGCACCGCAGCCAAACCGGCGGGCAAGGACAAACCGCTGGGCATTCACATCGGCGCGATTGCGATCAACGATGGTTCGGCCAACTTCGCCGACTTCAGTCTGACACCCAACTTCGCCACCGCCGTGCAACAGCTCAACGGCCAGATCGGCACCATCGACAGTCGTCAGGCGAAGCCGGCCAGCGTCGATATCAAAGGCAAAGTCGACCGTTATGCGCCGGTGACCATCAAGGGCGCGGTCAATCCGTTCGACCCGATGGCCAGCCTCGACATCGCCACCAGTTTCAAACGCGTCGAACTGACGACCCTGACGCCCTACTCCGGCAAATTCGCCGGATACCGCATCCGCAAGGGCCGGCTCAACCTTGACCTGCACTACCTGATCATCAAAGGACAATTGAAAGCCGAGAACAAAGTCGTCGTCGAGCAACTGCAACTGGGCGAGAAAGTCGACAGCCCCGATGCAGTCAGCCTGCCGCTAAAGCTGGCGATCGCCCTGCTCAAGGATGTCGACGGCAAGATCTCCATCGAATTGCCGGTCACCGGCGACTTGAACAATCCGCAGTTCAGCGTGATGCCGATCGTTTGGCAAACCCTGCGCAACCTGATCGTCAAAGCGGCCGCCGCGCCATTCAAAATGATCGGCGGGCTGGTCAGTGGCGGTGGCTCCGAAGACCTTGGCACGGTGTCCTTCGCGCCGGGTTCCAGCGACTTGAACAAAGACGCCGAAGCGGCGCTGGTAAAACTCTCGCAAGCGCTCAAGGAACGTCCGGCGCTGCGCCTGGAAATCGAAGGCACTGCCGCGAAGAGCAGCGATGGACCACTGCTGGCCGAGCAACGTCTGGAACGCGAATATCAGTACAACTACTACAAGATGCTCCAGCGCCGTGGCGATAAAGTCCCGGCCCAGGCCTCGCTGCTGCAAGTGCCCGAGAGCGAGAAAGGCGCGTTGCTCGAAGGCATCTACCGCACTCGCCTGAAGACCCAGCCACCGGCAGAATGGAAAGATCTGGGCAAGGAAGAACGCACGGCGAAAATGCGCCAGGGCGTGATCGCGTTCTGGAGCGGCAGCGATGTGCTGTTGCGCCAGTTGGGCCAGGATCGCGCCAGCACCATCAAGGATTATCTGGTCGACAAGGGCAAGCTTGAGGATGACCGGGTGTACTTCATCGATGCCAACCTTGGCGAGGCCGAAAGCGATGGCCGCGTGGTCACGCAAATGCACCTGGATGCCGAATGACCGTGCGTAACTGGCTGGCCGTGCTCGCGCTGACGTGCGCTGCTGGCCACGCGTCGGCCTCGGATACCTTGCGCTGCGGCAGCCAGTTGATCAGCCTTGGCGACCGCGCAAGCGAGGTGCTGCAAAAATGTGGCGAGCCGGTGAGCCGTGACGTGCTTGGCTACAAGCGCAGTGCCAATCGCCGCGAGGAGTTTCAGGTCGAGGAATGGACCTACGGCCCGAACAATGGCATGTACCAATATCTGCGCTTCGAAGGCAATCGCCTGCGGCAGATCAACAGCAAACGCGGTAACTGATCAACATATCGTCCCTCTGTAGGAGTGAGCCTGCTCGCGATGGCGGTCTGTCAGTCAACAATGAATCAACTGACAGACCGCCATCGCGAGCAGGCTCACTCCTACATTTGTTTTGTGTGATCCCTGAAATAGAACAGGCCCCGACACAAGTGCCGGGGCCTGTAATGGTCACATCCGTGTGACCGTTCGCATGAACTCTAAAGTTGCGGCAGACGTATTACTCGGCCCGTCTGTCGCGTCTTCTCCCGGTTCAGGCGAGAAGTCTTGCCTTACTCGGCTTTCAGGCCGTCAGCGGATACCGCTTTAACGCCTTTGATTTTCTTGGTGATGTTCACAGCGGTGGTTTTCTGAGCTTCGGTAACAGCTACGTCAGAAGACAGGGAAACTACACCTTTGTTGGTTTCGACTTTGATGTCGGTGCCTGGAATACCTTTTTCGGTAACCAGATCGCTTTTCACTTTGGTGGTGATCCAGGTGTCGGAAGTAGCTTCTTTAGCCTTGGTAACTTCACCAGCAGCCAGAACCATTGGCGCTTGGGTAGCCTGAGCGGACTGGGCGAAAGCGCCACCAGCCATGGTCAGGGTCAGAGCGGTAGCAGCGGCAGTGATAGCGAACTTCTTCATACGAGTAACTCCTGTTTTTACTGGAAGTCTGCTGTAACGCTTGTCAGCAGGGTTACCAGAGATATTGCGAACGCTGTGCCAACTTTTCCTGGCATGTAAACTCTTTAAAAAACAACGAGTTATGAAAACAGGCTATTTTCGTTTTCATGCAAAATGCATGACTTGCGTGAAAATCACATGCAAGTTGCGGTTTTTTGGAAAGTTCATAAGCTGCTGAAATTATTGGAGCTTTTGTGAAGCGATCGCAGATACAAAAATACCCCGCAATGCGGGGCATTCTGGTTATTCACCTTTGTGATTACGTACCGCTGGCCGTGCAACCGCGCGGAGAATAATCAGCGTTGACCGTCGTCGCACACGTCCAAACACCGGAGGTATTCCCCGTAGCCGCCCCGGAACGAGAAAGCGTAATGGTTTTACCTAACACCGGACCTGGTGCATTGAGCAGGGTGCAGGTAAGCGTGCCTTCGCCAGTCGCGGCTGTACCGGTAACTGCCAACGTACAGTTGGAAGTAGTAGTCGCACCATTAGCAACGTTGGCCAGAGTTGGAGCTGTGCCTTGATTGATCGTGTCCTCGAACGGCACTTTCAATGCACTAATCTCCGCCAGCCCCGCCGTCACCTTCGACCGCGCTTGATACTTCGAATACTGAGGCAAGGCGATAGTCGCCAGAATGCCGATGATCGCCACGACGATCAGCAGCTCGATCAATGTGAAACCTTGTTGTTTTTTCATAGACACGCTCCATGCATGAGTCGAAATCTCATGACCTGAACAAGGCTCAGCACAGCCCATGCCAACGCCTTTCAGACCCCGCCTGCTGGGCGCGCGCAATCCCCTGCGTCGTTTCCTACAACCCGCAACCGCACTATCTGACACTTTTTGTCACCTGCACCGGCCGTGTTTGGCGCTGTCACTTGACTAGGCTATAAGTCATGAACGGCAAGCGTGCGGAATCCCCATGAATGACATCGCTCTGAGCGGTCTGGCCAAGCAATTGGTCCAGGCCGAACTGCTCACGGAAACAAGCGCCCGGCAATCCTGGGCGCAGGCCCAGCGCAATCGCGTGTCGCTGGTCAATTACCTGGTACACAACAAGCTGGTCAACAGCCGGCAGATCGCCGAGATCGCTTCGGAACACTTCGGCATGGCCCTGCTCGATCTCAACTGCCTCGACAAGGAGACTCAGCCCAAGGGCCTGGTCAGTGAAAAACTGGTGCGTCAGCACTGCGCCCTGCCCCTGTGGCGGCGCGGCAACAAGCTGTTCGTGGGCCTTTCCGACCCGAGCAATCAGCAGGCGATCAGCGACATCCAGTTCAGCACCGGCCTGAGCACCGAAGCGATTCTGGTCGAGGACGACAAGCTCAGCGACGCCATCGACAAGTTCTTCGACAGCCACGCCTCGGGTCTGGAAGAAATGGCCGATGTTGATCTCGACGGCCTCGACGTCGAGTCCGTCGATGACAGCAAACAGGACGTCATCGGCGGCCTCGATGCCGACGACGCTCCGGTCGTACGCTTCGTGCACAAGATGCTGCTCGATGCGATCAAGAGCGGCTCCTCTGACCTGCATTTCGAACCCTACGAGAAAAACTACCGGGTGCGCATGCGCACCGACGGCATGCTGCGCGAGGTGGCCAAGCCGCCGATCCAGTTGGCCGGGCGCATTGCCGCTCGCCTGAAGGTGATGGCCAGTCTGGATATTTCCGAACGGCGCAAACCGCAGGACGGGCGGATCAAGATGCGCCTGTCGAAAAGCAAATCCATCGATTTCCGCGTCAACACCCTGCCGACCCTGTGGGGCGAAAAAGTGGTGATCCGGATTCTCGACCCGTCCAGTGCGCAAATGGGCATCGACGCCTTGGGTTACGAGGCCGAACAAAAGGCCTTGTACCTCGCCGCGCTGAAACAGCCGCAAGGGATGATTCTGGTCACCGGGCCCACCGGCTCCGGTAAAACCGTGTCGCTGTACACCGGGCTGAACATCCTCAACACCGTCGACATCAATATTTCCACCGCTGAAGACCCGGTGGAGATCAACATGGAAGGCATCAACCAGGTCAACGTCAATCCCCGGCAAGGGCTGGACTTTGCCCAGGCACTGCGTTCGTTTCTGCGTCAGGACCCGGACGTAATCATGGTCGGTGAGATCCGCGACCTGGAAACCGCCGAGATCGCGATCAAGGCCGCGCAGACCGGCCACCTGGTGCTGTCGACCCTGCACACCAACAGCGCGGCTGAGACCCTGACGCGCCTGCACAACATGGGCATTCCCGGTTTCAACATCGCCACCTCGGTCAGCCTGATCATCGCCCAGCGTCTGGCACGCAAGTTGTGCACGCACTGCAAGCGGCCGCTGGAAATCCCTCATGAAACCTTGCTCAAGGAAGGCTTCCCCGAGGAACGCATCGGTCATTTCACGATCTACGAGCCGGTCGGTTGCGATCACTGCAATGGCGGTTACAAAGGACGCGTAGGGATTTATGAAGTGGTGAAGAACACACCGGACCTGCAACGGCTGATCATGGCCGAAGGCAATTCGCTGGAAATCGACATCCAGATGCGTCGCGACGGCTTCGCCGATCTGCGCACTTCCGGGCTGCACAAGGCCATGCAAGGCATCACCAGCCTTGAGGAAATCAACAGGGTCACCAAGGATTGAACATGGCGGTCAAGGCAGCGAAAGTCAGCGTTTACGCCTGGGAAGGCACCGACCGCAAAGGCAGCAAGGTCACGGGCGAGTTGAGCGGGCAGAACCCCGCACTGATCAAGGCGCAGCTGCGCAAACAGGGGATCAACCCGGGCAAGGTGCGCAAGAAATCCGCTTCCCTGCTGAGCTTGGGCAAACGCATCAAACCGAAGGACATCGCCCTGTTCACCCGGCAGATGGCAACGATGATGAAGGCCGGTGTACCGCTGTTGCAGTCCTTCGACATCATCGGCGAAGGCTTCGAAAACCCGGCCATGCGCAAACTGGTCGATGAGGTCAAACAGGAAGTTGCCGCCGGTAACAGCTTCGCCACCGCCCTGCGCAAGAAACCGCAATACTTCGACGAGTTGTACTGCAATCTGGTCGACGCCGGCGAACAGTCCGGCGCCCTCGACACCTTGCTCGAACGGGTCGCGACTTATAAGGAAAAAAGCGAAGCGCTCAAGGCCAAGATCAAAAAAGCCATGACTTACCCCACCGCCGTGGTGCTGGTGGCGGCGGTGGTGACCGGCATTCTGCTGGTCAAAGTGGTGCCGCAGTTCCAGTCGGTGTTTTCCGGCTTCGGCGCCGAATTACCGGGCTTCACCCTGATGATCATCAGCCTGTCGGAGTTCATGCAGCAGTGGTGGTGGGCGATTCTTTTTGCCCTGGTGGCAGCCTTTTTCGGCCTTCGCCACGCATTGAAAACTTCACAGGCGCTGCGCGACCGTCGCGATGCCTGGCTGCTGAAGCTGCCGCTGGTGGGCACCTTGATGTACAAGTCCGCCGTCGCGCGATTCGCCCGCACCCTGTCGACCACTTTCGCGGCGGGGGTGCCGTTGGTGGAGGCGCTGGATTCGGTCGCCGGCGCCACCGGCAACGTGGTGTTCAAGCGCGCGGTGCTGCGCGTGCGGCAAGACGTCTCGACCGGCATGCAGCTCAATTTCTCGATGCGCAGCACCGGTGTGTTTCCGAACATGGCGGTGCAGATGACCGCCATCGGCGAAGAATCGGGCGCGCTGGATGACATGCTCGACAAGGTCGCCGGTTTTTATGAGGCGGAAGTCGATAACATGGTCGACAACCTCACCAGCCTGATGGAGCCGTTCATCATGGTGGTGCTGGGGGTCATCGTCGGTGGACTGGTGGTGGCCATGTATCTGCCGATCTTCCAACTCGGCTCAGCGATCTGACATGCCTATCGACGAACTGTTTGCCGTGTATCCGTTGGCCTTTGTGGTCAGCGCGCTGCTGCTCGGGCTGGTGGTCGGCAGCTTCCTCAATGTTGTGGTCTGGCGCCTGCCAAAGATGCTCGAGCGCGACTGGCGGCAGCAGGCCCATGATGTGCTCGGCCTGCCCACTGAAACGCCTGTGCCGACTTACAACCTGATGCTGCCGCACTCCGCATGCCCGCACTGCGGGCACCGGATCCGCCCGTGGGAAAACATTCCGCTGCTCAGTTATCTGTGCCTGCGCGGGCGCTGCTCGGCCTGTGCGGCGCCGATCAGCAAACGTTACCCGCTGACTGAACTCGCCTGCGGCCTGCTTTCTGCATTCATCGCCTGGCATCTGGGCTTCGGCTGGCCGGCGGGGTTGCTGATCTTGCTGACGTGGGGCTTGCTGGCGATGAGTCTGATCGACTGTGAACATCAGCTGCTGCCCGATGTACTGGTGCTGCCGCTGCTGTGGCTGGGGCTGATCGTCAACAGCTTCGGCGTGTTCGTGGCGTTGCCCGATGCGTTGTGGGGCGCGGTCGCGGGTTATCTGGCGCTGTGGTCGGTGTTCTGGCTGTTCAAACTGCTCACCGGCAAGGACGGCATTGGTCATGGCGACTTCAAACTGCTGGCCTTGCTCGGCGCGTGGGGTGGCTGGCAGATTCTGCCGTTGACGATTCTGTTGTCATCGTTGGTTGGGGCGATTTTGGGCGTCGTCATGCTGCGTCTGCGCGCCCAGGCAACCTCGATGCCGATCCCCTTCGGACCCTTTCTGGCAATTGCCGGCTGGATTGCCTTGCTCTGGGGTGGTCAAATAACCGACTTCTATTGGCAGTCTGTCGGTTTGAAATGAATACCCCTGTGGAAAAACCCTGGATCCTCGGCCTGACCGGCGGCATCGGCAGCGGCAAGAGTGCAGCGGCACAGCACTTCATCGATCTCGGTGTGCATGTGGTGGATGCCGATCATGCGGCGCGCTGGGTAGTCGAACCGGGGCGTCCGGCGCTGGCGAAAATCGCCGAGCACATCGGTTCTGGCGTGTTGCAGGCCGATGGACTGCCGCCCTGCGCAAACTGATTTTTGAAGACCCGGAACAGCGACGTTGGCTCGAAGCGCTGTTGCATCCGTTGATCGGCGAGGAAATCGCTCATCACTTGGCGCAGGCAAAATCGCCTTACGCGATTCTGGTTTCACCGCTGCTGATCGAGTCCGGGCAATACGCGATGACTCAGCGCATTCTGGTCATCGATGCGCCGCAACAACTGCAGATCGAACGCACCTTGCAGCGTGACCAGGCCAGCGAAGCGCAGGTGCAGGCGATCCTCAAGGCGCAATCGAGCCGTGAAGACCGCGTGAGCCGTGCCGACGACGTTATCGTCAATGACCGCGATCTCGCCTGGCTGCACAGCGAGGTCGAGCGTCTGCATCACTTTTATCTGACTTTATCCGGAGGCCAAGCATGAGCCAGATTCCAACCGTTGAATGCCCGACCTGCGGCGCCCCTGTCGAATTCACCCCGGCAAACAAATTCCGTCCGTTCTGCTCCGACCGCTGCAAACTGATCGACCTCGGCGCCTGGGCCTCGGAAGAGCACAAGATTCCGGTCGCTCCGGATGCCGAAGACGAATTGTTTTCCGGCGATTTCGATCCGCGTCATTGATCGCTGATCAGGTTGCGTAATGCCCGCGAGGATGGCGGTTCGGAGTGGATCAATACTTCGGATCGTCGTCCTTCCAGGGCGCTGAAAGGTAACGGGTGCGGTTGAAGGTCTCCAGCCATTCCGGGCAGAACACCACCAACGCACTGACAACCATGCCGTTGATAAAGGCCTCTGGAAACAACAGCAACCACAGGTAGCCGACGAAATCTTCCAGCCATTCCGGCATGGCGAAGAGGCCGTCGTACCACAGCAGCGTCAGGCTGAGGATCAGGCACAACAGGCCGGACAACGCAGCGGCGAAGAAACCGGAACAGAAAATATAAACGAACGGATTTCGTGGCTGCGCACGCTCGACCAGAATCGCCACGCACTCGGTGATCAGCACTGGCAGCAGAATCAGCAACGCGCCATTGACGCCCACCGCAGCCAGATCCTGACGCCCAAGCAGCACTAGGCCAATCTGCGCAACCAGCCCGCCGACGATCGCCAGCGGCCAATCGAGCAGCAGCGTGACCGCCGTCATGCCGATGAAGTGATAGGACACGCCGGTGTCGAAATCCCTGCGCACCAGCCACAGCAGAAACAGCGCGAACACCGTGCCGAACAGCAAGTGCTGCCGGCGACTGTCGCTGAACAGCTCGACCCATGGCGCACGCATGATCGCCCAGAGCAGCACCGGTGGATAAATCAGCCAGCCGAGCGTCAGGCTTGCCGAGGACAGCAGTTCGGCACCGATCATGATTCCCTCACCTTCTCCATAGGCTTACCGCTTTGTCGCAGTCTACACCGCCGATGTATGTGCACCAGCCGATGCAAAGCTTTCTGCTTGTCGCATTTGGACGCTAAGCTTGGGCTTATGGATGATTCAGATTATTTACGCCTGCTGACCATCGCGGCCGAGCAAGCCAATGCGTTCCTGTCCAATGCCCGCAAATGGGAGCGTGAGCGTTGGGTCTGCCAGCGCCTGCTGCAAGGTTTGAACATCCCCTACCGCGCCGATGAGTTCGCCCCTGCGGGTGAACCGCCGGATGTGTTGTTCCGCGATGCCAATTTCGAAGTTTTTTTCGTCCTCGACGAAGGCCGCCGTCTCAATGACGAGTGGCGCGACGAATTGCAGCGTCGGCGCAGCGCGTTTTCCCTGAGCCAACTGGTGCGCCGCGAAGCCAAGCCCAAACGCATCCCGGCCAACGAATTTCTCCTGCGTCTGGCGCCGACCCTGCGCAAGAAGGCGCACAACTACAAGGAACGCGGCATGGATCTGGGTGAGCTGGACATCATCGCCTTCGCCAGCCTCAAGCGCGAAGTGCTGGATCTCAACAGTCATTTCCCGCCACCGACCGAATATCTGCGTCAGGGCTGGCGCTCGCTGTCGCTGGTCGGCCCGACGTTCGCCCGCGTGCTGTTCGCCCATCCCGACGCACCGGACTTTCTTCGCAGCAACCTCGGCCGCAGCATTGTGTTCGACGTGGGCATCAGCCTGTGACGCCGCTGCAGCAACTGATCGCCGAGGTTCCGCAAACCGGTCGTGTGCGCTGGATCGGCGTGCGTCCAGAATCCCGTGGGCCGATGCTTGAGCTCGACGCGGTCGAGGCGCGGCTGGAAGCCGGGCTCACCGGCGACCACGCCCGCCCGGGCATTCGCAATGCGCGACAGGTGACGCTGATTCAGTGGGAGCACCTGGCGGTAATCAACGCATTGATGGGCCGTCCCGATGACCAGCCGATCCGGCCTGAAGATCTGCGGCGCAATCTCGTTATAAGCGGAATCAATTTGTTTAGCCTGAAGGGGCGGCGCTTTCGCATCGGGCAAGCGATACTCGAAACCACTGGCTGGTGTCAGCCCTGCGCACGCTTGCAGAACAATCTTGGCCCGGGCACTTTCCAGGCCGTGCGCGGGCATGGCGGGATCACCGCCCGGGTGTTACAAAGCGGCATCATTCGCCTCGACGATAGCGTGTGCGTCGAACCGGTTCCGGACAGCGGCTACGCTGCCTTCAACCCGGGCTGAAACCGCTGTAGCCTGTGCTCATTCAGTAACGTCTACCTGACGAGGCAAATATGACCAGCCGCCTGAACCCCGAAGACCAAAAGCATGTCGAAGAGTACCTGCAACTGTCCCAACACCGTGTCGAGCGCCGGCCTTTCCGGCCGTGGATGCTCCTGGTGCTGGTGCTGGCAGTGACCATTGGTCTGGGCCTGTTGAGCCGATTTATCAGTTACCTGACGCTATGAGCTGCATCGCGCTCGCTTGGGTGACCACAAAGATTTCCTTTAAAAACCTTGCGAGTTATCCCTATGTCCCATCGTATTGTCATTGTCGGCGGCGGCGCCGGCGGTCTGGAGTTGGCTACCCGTCTGGGTAAGACTCTGGGCAAGCGCGGCACGGCCAGCGTGATGCTGGTCGACGCGAACCTGACCCACATCTGGAAACCGCTGCTGCACGAAGTGGCCGCCGGCTCCCTGAACTCTTCTGAAGACGAACTCAACTATGTTGCCCAGGCGAAATGGAACCACTTCGAGTTCCAGCTCGGGCGCATGAGCGGACTTGATCGCGCGCAGAAGAAAATCCAGTTGGCCGCAACATACGACGAAAACGGCGTCGAGCTGGTGCCGGCGCGTGAAGTGGCTTATGACTCGCTGGTGATCAGCGTCGGCAGCACCACCAACGATTTCGGCACCCAGGGCGCGGCGCAGCATTGCCTGTTCCTCGATACGCGCAAACAGGCCGAGCGCTTCCATCAGCAATTGCTCAATCATTATCTGCGCGCCCACGCCGGTCAGACCGATGTGGTCGAGCAGATCAGCGTGGCCATCGTCGGCGCTGGCGCCACTGGCGTCGAACTGGCGGCAGAGCTGCACAACGCCGCCCATGAATTGGCCGCGTATGGTCTGGACCGGATCAAACCGGAAAACATGCACATTACTTTGATCGAAGCCGGCCCACGGGTACTGCCTGCCCTGCCGGAGCGCATCAGCGGGCCGGTGCACAAGACCTTGGAGAAGCTCGGGGTCAATGTGATGACCAACGCAGCAGTCAGCGAAGTGACTGCCGACAGCCTGATCACCGCCGATGGCAACGAGATCAAGGCCAGCCTGAAAGTCTGGGCTGCCGGCATCCGCGCACCGGGTTTCCTCAAGGACATTGACGGTCTGGAGACCAACCGCATCAATCAGCTGCAAGTGCTGCCGACTCTGCAAACCACGCGCGACGAAAACATCTTTGCCTTCGGTGACTGCGCGGCCTGTCCGCAACCGGGCACTGATCGCAACGTGCCGCCACGGGCACAAGCGGCGCATCAACAAGCCTCGTTGCTGGCCAAGTCGCTGAAACTGCGCATCGAAGGCAAGACCCTGCCGGAGTACAAGTACACCGACTACGGTTCGCTGATTTCGCTGTCGCGCTTTTCGGCTGTGGGTAACTTGATGGGCAACCTGACCGGCAGCGTGATGCTCGAAGGCTGGCTGGCGCGGATGTTCTATGTGTCGCTGTACCGCATGCACCAGATGGCGCTGTACGGGCCGTTTCGCACGGCGATGCTGATGTTGGGCAGCAAGATTGGCCGCGGCACCGAACCGCGTCTGAAACTGCACTAAGGCCAACATCTGTGGGAGCTGGCTTGCCAGCGATGGCGCCGGGTCAGTTGATATTTCTGTTGCCTGACCCACCGCTATCGCGGGCAAGCCCGGCTCCCACAGGTTTTCGTGCTGCTCGAAGATCCGGCGCATTCGCGAGCAGGCTCGCTCCCACCTTTGATCTTTATTCCAAGCCCCGCATCGCGCGGGGCTTTTTATTGGCTGTCGATCACAGCTGGAAGCGTCGCACCATGCCCTGCAGGGCATTGGCCAGCTGCGACAATTCATGGCTCGACGCGCTGGTCTGATCGGCCCCGGCAGCGGAACGCACCGACAGGTCGCGAATGTTCACCAGATTGCGATCCACTTCCCGCGCCACCTGCGCCTGCTCCTCGGCAGCGCTGGCGATCACCAGGTTGCGCTCGTGAATCTCGTGCACCGACGCCGTAATCGTCACCAGCGCCTCACCCGCCCGCTCGGCCAGAACCAAAGTGCTCGCCGCACGAGATGCGCTGGCCTGCATTGACTCCAGCGCCTGGCTCGAACCGCTGCGCATGCCTTGCACCATCTGCTCGATTTCCTGCGTCGATTGCTGGGTGCGATACGCCAGCGCGCGTACCTCATCGGCCACTACCGCAAAACCGCGACCGCTTTCACCCGCACGTGCCGCTTCAATGGCAGCATTGAGCGCCAGCAGATTGGTCTGCTCGGCGATGGCGCGAATCACGTCCAGAACCTTGCCGATGTCCTGCGACTGATTGGCCAGCGACTGCACCAGTTCACCGGTGTTCTGCACATCGCTGGCCAGCGCATTGATCGCGCTGGCGGTTTCGCTGACGCGCTCCTGGCCCAATTGCGCCGACTGACTGGACTGGCGCGTGGCATCGGAGGTCGACACCGCGTTGCGCGCGACCTCCTCCACCGCAGCGGTCATCTGGTTGACCGCAGTGGCGGCTTGCTCGATTTCGTTGTTCTGCTCTTGCAGGCCTTGGGTGCTGTCGACGGTGACGGCGCTCAGTTCGTCAGCGGCAGTGGCCAGTTGTGTGGCTGAGCCGCTGATACCTTGCAGGGTCTCGCGCAGGTTCTGTTGCATCGTCGCCAAGGCCTTGAGCAAGCGGCTGACTTCGTCATTGCCATGGGTTTCGATCGGTCGGGTCAGATCGCCCTTGGCGACACTTTCAGCGGCCTCCACAGCGCTGCTCAGCGGGCGCACGATACTGCGTGTGAGCAACATCGCCAGCGCCACCGTGGCCAGCGCTGCCAAGGCAATGAAAAGAGTAACGATGGTGCGCGAGGTTTCATAATGCGCAGCGGACTTCTCGCTTTCGGCAGCGACCTGGCGGGCGAACAGATCGGCGAGATCGTTGAGTTGCTTGCCGGAGCCGTCGACCACAGTCTTCATATCGACCAACAGCAATTTGGTCAGCTCGTCACGCTTGCCCTGCTCGGCGAGGGTGAATGACTGGGCAATGCCAGTGCGGTACGCAGCGAAGGTTTTCTTGAACTGGTCGTACAGCTGCTGGCCTTCGGCAGTGTCGACCAGTTTGTCGTAGGCGGCGATCTTCTCGCTCAGCTCCTTGTCGCGGGTGTCCATCTGGCCGCGATAGGTGGCGATGTTGGCCGGATCCTGATCGAGCGCCATGCGCAGGGAGATAGTGCGGATGCGCAGCATCAGTTCACGGATCTCGTCGCCGCCACGGATGCTCGGCAACCAGCGGTTCTCCACCGCCACCTCACTGTCGCGGATGCTCGACATCTGCCCTAGCGCAAACACGCCGAGCAAGGCCACCAATACCGCGATCAGGGCAAATCCCAGGGCAGCCCGGGGAGCAATATTCAACTGACGAAGCAACATGACGAACGCCCTTATTCTTGTAATGGCCAGATCAAGGGGCGAAGCGTTGGCAGTCCCCTCGTGTTAGCGGGCTATCGGCAGGTTGTATGACGACTTGAAGGGATTCGCCTTTCGGCAGGCAAAAAAATCCCCGTATCTTTCGATACGAGGATTTTCAATATGGTCGGGGTAAGGGGATTCGAACTCCTGACATCCTGCTCCCAAAGCAGGCGCGCTACCGGACTGCGCTATACCCCGGTAAAAAAAGGCGACCTTTCAAAGATCGCCTTCTTCGATCAGCGCTTTTGGCCTCTGATCTTAAGATTCGATCCCAGCGCAAACTGGTTTCAAAAATGGTGGGTCGTGTGGGATTCGAACCTACGACCAATTGGTTAAAAGCCAACTGCTCTACCAACTGAGCTAACGACCCAAATATGGTCGGGGTAAGGGGATTCGAACTCCTGACATCCTGCTCCCAAAGCAGGCGCGCTACCGGACTGCGCTATACCCCGGTTTGAAATTGGCTCCGTGACCAGGACTCGAACCTGGGACCCAATGATTAACAGTCATTTGCTCTACCGACTGAGCTATCACGGAACTACATATTTCAATTTACAACGGTGAAGCTTTGTTGCATCTCGCCACCCGTTCGCATCGCTGCGTTCGTGTGTCTGAGGCGCGCTATTCTACAACCTAGAACACCTCTGTCAACCCCCTAAATTGCTTTCAAGTTAATGATTTGCAACTTATTTCAGATTCCAACCCAGTGGGTTGAAACGCTGCCGGTGACTGACTGCGGGGCGCACTTTACAAGCCTTTTCCTTTGAGTTCAACAGCCTGGCGAAAAAAGGCCTCGCATTGCGAGGCCTTCCCGGTTTCATTGTCGCCAAGGCTTAGCCGAAAACGATTACGTCGTTCTCGACCTTGCCGGTGGCGGTGTCGCCAGGCATGAAATGACCCGACAGGATCAACTGCGCCAGCGGGTTTTCGATCCAGCGCTGGATCGCCCGTTTCAGAGGCCGTGCGCCATACACCGGGTCGTAACCGACCGCGATCAGCTTGTCCATCGCTTCCGGGCTCAGCTCCAGCTTCAGCTCGCGCTCGGCCAGACGACTGCGCAGACGACCCAACTGGATCTCGGTAATCCCGGCGATCTGATCCCGCGCCAGCGGCTCGAAGATCACCACCTCGTCGACCCGGTTGATGAACTCCGGACGGAAGTGCGACGTCAGCGCGTCCATCACCGCAGCGCGCTGCGCCTCACGATCACCGACCAGTTCCTGGATCTGCATCGATCCCAGGTTGGACGTCATCACGATCACCGTGTTGCGGAAGTCCACCGTACGCCCGTGACTGTCGGTCAGCCGGCCATCCTCAAGCACTTGCAGCAGGATGTTGAACACATCCGGATGGGCCTTCTCGACTTCGTCCATGAGGATCACCGAGTACGGCTTGCGACGCACCGCTTCGGTCAGATAACCGCCCTCTTCATAACCGACGTAGCCTGGTGGCGCGCCGATCAGACGAGCCACGGAATGTTTCTCCATGAACTCGGACATGTCGATCCGTACCATAGCCTCTTCGGTATCGAAGAGGAACTCGGCCAAGGCCTTGCACAGCTCGGTTTTACCGACGCCGGTCGGGCCGAGGAACATGAACGAGCCGCTCGGACGATTCGGGTCGGACAACCCGGCGCGGGAACGCCGCACGGCGTTGGCCACGGCCACGACCGCTTCTTCCTGACCGATCACCCGTTTGTGCAACAGGCTTTCCATCTTCATCAGCTTGTCGCGCTCGCCTTCAAGCATTTTCGACACCGGGATACCGGTCCACTTCGACACGACTTCGGCAATCTCTTCCTCGGTCACCTTGCTGCGCAGCAACTGGTTTTCGCTCTTGCCGTGCTGGTCGACCATTTGCAGGCTGCGCTCCAGATCCGGGATCACCCCGTACTGCAACTCGGCCATGCGATTCAGGTCGCCTTTGCGGCGTGCGGCTTCCAACTCCTGACGCGATTGCTCGATCTTCTGCTGAATCTGCGCAGAACCCTGCACCTCGGCTTTTTCCGAGTTCCAGATTTCTTCCAGATCGGAATACTCACGCTCGTGACGCTCGATTTCTTCCTGGAGTTTTTCCAGGCGTTTCTTCGCTGCGTCGTCACTTTCTTTCTTCAGTGCCTGGGATTCAACCTTCAGCTGAATCAGGCGCCGCTCCAGACGATCGAGCACTTCCGGTTTGGAGTCGATCTCCATACGGATACGGCTGGCGGCCTCGTCGATCAGGTCGATGGCCTTGTCCGGCAGTTGCCGATCAGTGATGTAGCGATGGCTGAGTTTCGCCGCGGCAATGATCGCGCCGTCGGTGATCGCCACCTTGTGGTGAACCTCGTAACGCTCTTTAAGGCCACGCAGGATTGCGATGGTATCTTCCTCGCTCGGCTCGTCCACCAGGACTTTCTGGAAACGCCGCTCGAGCGCCGCATCCTTCTCAATATATTGGCGGTACTCGTTGAGCGTGGTCGCGCCGACGCAGTGCAACTCGCCGCGAGCCAACGCTGGCTTGAGCATGTTGCCGGCGTCCATCGAGCCTTCGCCTTTACCGGCGCCGACCATGGTGTGCAGTTCGTCGATGAACAGAATGATCTGCCCTTCCTGCTTCGACAGTTCGTTGAGCAAGCCTTTCAGGCGCTCTTCGAACTCGCCGCGATACTTGGCGCCGGCAATCAACGCACCCATGTCCAGCGACAGCAGGCGCTTGCCTTTAAGGCCGTCCGGCACTTCGCCGTTGATGATGCGCTGCGCCAGCCCTTCGGCGATCGCGGTTTTACCCACGCCAGGCTCACCGATCAGCACCGGGTTGTTTTTGGTGCGACGCTGCAGAACCTGAATGGTGCGACGGATTTCGTCGTCACGGCCGATTACCGGATCAAGCTTGCCGTCTTCGGCGCGCTTGGTCAGATCGACGGTGTACTTGTCCAGCGCCTGCCGCGACTCTTCGTGGTTGGCGTCATTTACCGCTTCGCCGCCACGCAGGTTGTTGATCGCATTTTCCAGGGCTTTTTTGCTCACGCCCTGGCCGAGCAGCAGCTTGCCGAGCTTGCTGTTCTCGTCCATCGCGGCTAGCAGCACCAGTTCGCTGGAGATGAACTGGTCACCCTTCTGCTGAGCCAGACGGTCGGCCTGATTGAGCAGGCGCGCCAGATCCTGCGACATGTTGACGTCGCCGGTCGGGTTCTGGATTTTCGGTAGTTGATCGAGCTCTTTGGTCAGCTCTTTACGCAAGCTGTTGACGTCGAAGCCTACTTGCATCAACAGCGGCTTGATCGAGCCGCCCTGCTGTTCAAGCATGGCCTGCATCAGGTGCGCCGGCTCGATGGCCGGATGATCGTGGCCAACCGCCAACGACTGAGCGTCGGACAAGGCCAACTGTAATTTGCTGGTTAAACGGTCTATACGCATGGGTCACCTTCCTTTTGAGCAGGCCGGACCTAAGAAACCGTCCTGAATAAAGAAACCTGCCAGATACCGCTATAGATGCGGTCGATTCTGCAAGATTCAAGCGTCGGAGAGTTGATACAGGTCAGGCAAGTCTAGCGGGTGATCCAAACGAGTGAGGCGAAGCGTCCAGTGCGCGACGCACGGCGATAGGAGAAGAAGCGCGGATCGGTCACGGTGCAGAAACCGCCACCATAAACAGCGGTAACACCGCATTCAGCCAGACGCAGGCGCGCCAGTTGATAGATGTCGGCCATGAACTTGCCGGCATTGCTGCTCGGCACGAAGGCAGTCGCCGCTTCCGGCAACTGCTTGACGAAGACTTCGCGCACTTCCGCGCCGACTTCAAAGGCTTGCGGGCCAATCGCCGGACCGAGCCAGACCAGCACGTCTGCAGGTGCAGCATTGAGGCTGTCGAGCGTGGCTTCAAGCACACCAGCCGCCAGACCACGCCAACCGGCATGGGCCGCCGCTACACGGGTGCCCGCACGATTGCAGAACAACGCCGGCAAGCAATCCGCCGTCATCGCCGCGCAGGCGATACCCGGCGTTGCGGTCCAACTGGCATCTGCAGTCGCAACGACGCCCGGATCAGCATGCGCAACGGTGACCCCATGCACTTGCTGCAACCAGGCAGGCTGTATGGAAAAGTGATCGGTCAAACGACGACGGTTTTCGGCCACCGCTTGCGGGCAATCATCGACGTGATCGCCCAGATTCAGGCTGTCGAACGGCGCCTCGCTGACACCACCCTCGCGGGTGGTTACACAGGCCCTGACGCTGGCCGGCGCAGGCCAGTCCGGCGTCAGCCAGTTCATCCGACGAAGGCCTCGCGATCCTGTTTGAGCAGGGTCAGCAGCCAGACGAAATCTTCCGGCAGCGGCGATTCCCAGCTCATGCGCTCACCGCTCGTCGGGTGATCGAGTTCGAGGAAGCGCGCGTGCAGGGCCTGACGCGGGAAGTGCTTGAGCGACTCGACCATGGTCGGATTGGCCGCTGGCGGAATGCGGAAACGCCCGCCATACGCCGGATCGCCGACCAACGGGAAGTTGATGTGCGCCATGTGCACGCGGATCTGGTGGGTCCGACCGGTTTCCAATTTCACCCGCACGTGGGTGTGCGAACGGAAGCGTTCGAGCACGCGGTAGTGGCTGACGGCAGGCTTGCCGCCTTCCATCACCGCCATGCGCTGGCGTTGCTGACCGTGACGACCGATCGGTGCGTTGATCTTGCCACCGGCGGTGACCACGCCGATCACGATGCACTCATAGATGCGGCTAACGCTGCGGCTCTGCAACTGCGCAACCAGTTTGGTCTGCGCCTGAATGGTCTTGGCCACCACCATCAAACCAGTGGTGTCCTTGTCCAGACGATGCACGATACCGGCGCGCGGGACATTGATGATGTCCGGCACATGGTGCAACAAAGCGTTGAGCAGAGTGCCATCGGCGTGACCGGCAGCCGGGTGCACCACCAGGCCCGCAGGCTTGTTGATCACCAGGATGTCGTCGTCTTCATAGACGATGTCGAGCTCGATGTCCTGGGCAATCCACTCGCCCTGGGCTTCCTGCTCGGCAGTCAGCTCAAGGACGGCACCGCCATGCACAATGTCGCGCGGACGGATCACCGCCCCGTCCACAGTCAGGCGGCCTTCTTTGATCCAGGCGGAAAGGCGCGAGCGTGAGTGCTCAGCGAAGAGTTGGGCGGCGACTTGATCGAGGCGTTGGCCGCCCAATTCGGACGGCACCTCTGCGCGAAGTTCTATTTTATCGGACATGCTCGGACTGGGCGTCGGCACAGCCTTTGGTTTCGGCTGCGCGCTTGTGGTTAAATACGGCGTCTTTTGCCCCGAGGCTTTTCAACGGGGCGCTCATCATAACAGGACGGCCCCGCCCAAGACAGCGGCCGTCATAGGGACGCAAGCCGCCATGCAAGTGAAACACCTGCTGCTGATCGCCATCCTCGCATTGACCGCTGCTTGCTCATCGAAGGAAGTCGTAGACGAAAACCTCAGCGAAGCCGAGCTGTATCAGCAGGCTCAGACTGATCTGGACAACAACAGCTACACCAGCGCCACAGCCAAGCTGAAGGCTCTGGAGTCGCGTTATCCGTTCGGTCGCTACGCCGATCAGGCTCAGCTGGAGTTGATCTACGCCAACTACAAGAACGCCGAGCCGGAAGCTGCCAAGTCTGCCGCCGAGCGTTTCATTCGTTTGCATCCGCAGCATCCGAACGTGGATTACGCGTACTACCTCAAGGGTCTGACCTCGTTCGACCAGGACGTCGGCCTGCTGGCGCGCTTCCTGCCGCTGGACATGACCAAGCGTGACCCGGGCGCCGCCCGTGACTCCTACAACGAGTTCGCGCAACTGACCAGCCGCTACCCGAACAGCCGCTACGCGCCGGACGCCAAGCAGCGCATGATCTACCTGCGCAACCTGCTGGCGGCCTACGAAATCCACGTCGCTGACTACTACCTGACCCGTCAGGCTTACGTAGCCGCTGCCAACCGTGGCAAGTACGTGGTTGAGAACTTCCAGGAAACCCCATCGGTCGGCGACGGCCTGGCGGTGATGACCGAGGCTTACCAGCGTCTGCATCTCGACGATCTGGCGGCCACCAGCCTGGAAACCCTCAAGCTCAACTACCCGGATCACCCGAGCCTGCAGGACGGCCAGTTCGTGCCGCGCGTAGCCGAGGCCGACAACCGTTCGTTCCTGAGCAAGGCGACTCTGGGCCTGATCGAATCGCGTCCACCGCTGCCGCCGGGCGAAACCCGCGCCAACCAGGACGTGCAGAAGCAGTTCCAGGACGCGAAAGACGCGATCCCGAACGAGCTCAAGCCTAAAGACGAAAACGGCGACGTGATCGAAGAGCCAGAGCCGGAGTCCAGCGACACCGACCGCTCGTGGTTCAGCTACATGACCTTCGGCGTGTTCGACTGATCACACCGGCGGTACGAAAAAGGGAGATCTGCGGATCTCCCTTTTTTATTGCCGCGCTTTAATTGGCTGTGCGCTGATCGGGTCCTTGGCTAAACTGCCGGATCATCAGTCGAAAAGCCGCTCATCATGCTTCGTTTATTGTTCTGGATTGCCCTGATCTTCGCCGCCATCTGGCTCTGGCGCAAATTCAAGGCCCCCGCCTCGTCCACCCGCTCGCCGCGCGAACAGGACGCGCCGCCGATGGTGCGCTGCGCCCACTGCGGCGTGCATTTGCCACGCGACCGCGCGCTGGGCAACCAACAGCAGTGGTATTGCAGCCAGGCTCATCTTGAGCAAGGCCCGGGCGCCAGTGGTCGCTGAGACCGACCAAAAACAGGCTCAGCGTCTGCTGCGCCTTTATCATCTGTACCGTTTGAGTGTTGGCATCACCCTGGTGCTGCTGATCTCCAGCAACATGGACAATCGCCTGCTGACTTCGGCCAACGACGAATTGCTGCGCGGCGGCAGCTGGCTGTACCTGATCATCAACATGCTGCTGGTGGTGTTCCTCGAAAACACCCGGCGCCCGGCGCAACTGTTCACTTTAGCGTTGGTCGATGTGCTGCTGTTGTGCGGCCTGTTCTACGCGGCCGGCGGCGTGGCCAGTGCGCTGGGCAACTTGCTGGTCGTCTCGGTGGCGATCAGCAACACGCTGCTGCGAAGGCGCATCGGCCTGTTGATTGCCGCGATCGCGGCGATCGGCATTGTCGGCCTGAGCTTTCTGCTGGGTCTCAGCCAGCCCCTCAGCGCCAACGCCTACCTGCAAGCCGGCACCCTCGGCGCACTGTGCTTTGCCGCCTCGTTGCTGGTGCAGGGGCTGATCCGCCGACTGGAAGTCAGTGAGACCCTGGCCGAACGGCGCGCCAGCGAAGTGGTCAGCCTGGAGGCGCTCAACGCGTTGATCCTGCAACGCATGCGCACCGGTATTCTGGTGCTCGATGAACAACGCCGAGTGCAACTGGCCAATCACAGTGCACAAAGCCTGCTCGCCCATAGCCACCTGCAAGGACATCTGATCGACGAGTATTCGCCCGCGCTAGTCGATCGCCTGCAGCTGTGGCGCAACAACCCGACCTTGCGCCCGCAGAGCCTGAAAATCCCCGGCAATGGGCTTGAGCTGCAACCCAGCTTCATCGCCCTTGAGCAGAGTCCGAACCAGCAGACGTTGGTGTTTCTCGAAGACCTGGCGCAAATCACCCAACAGGCGCAGCAACTCAAGCTCGCTGCGCTCGGGCGTTTGACCGCCGGCATCTCCCATGAAATTCGCAATCCGCTGGGCGCCATCAGTCACGCCGCGCAGTTGCTGGCCGAGTCTGAGGAACTCGATAGCGCCGATCGGCGTCTGACGCAGATTATTCAAGACCACTCCCAGCGCATGAACCGAGTCATCGAAAACGTCCTGCAACTGTCCCGGCGCCAGCAAAGCGCACCGCAACGCCTGGACCTCAAACCGTGGCTGGAAAACTTCGTCGGCGAAACCCGCGAGCAAGCCAACGAGCGCCAGCACATTCATCTGCGGATCAATTCCGGCGATTTCACCACGCTGATGGACCCCAACCAGCTGCGGCAGATTCTCGACAATCTGACACGCAACGCCTGGCGTCACAGTGCCCAACTGCACGAGCAGGCCGACGTCTGGCTGGCACTGTTCGTCGACCCCGACAGCCAGTTGTCAGTCCTCGAAGTCCAGGACAACGGCCCCGGCGTGTCGGCCGATGAACAGGCGCACCTCTTTGAACCGTTCTTCACCACCAGCAGCCAAGGCACCGGTCTTGGCCTTTATCTGTCCCGTGAGCTGTGCGAAAGCAACCAGGCACGCCTAGACTTCAAATCACGCCAAGGCGGCGGCTGCTTTCGCATCACCTTTGCTCACGGACGGAAACAAAGTTGAATACAAGCCCACGGCAAAAATTCTTATCGTCGACGACGAACCGGATATCCGCGAGCTCCTGGAAATCACCCTGGGACGGATGAAACTCGAGACCTTCAGCGCACGCAATATGGGCGAGGCGCGGGCGCTGTTACAGCGCGAGCACTTTGATCTGTGCCTGACCGACATGCGCCTGCCCGACGGCACCGGGCTGGAACTGGTGCAGCACATCCAGCAACGCGATCCGCACCTTCCGGTGGCGATGATCACCGCGTATGGCAGCCTCGAAACCGCAATCAATGCGCTGAAAGCCGGCGCGTTCGATTTCCTCACCAAACCGGTGGAGCTGCCGCGATTGCGTGAATTGGTCAGTTCGGCGCTGCGCATGCCGACAGCGAGCGGGCTCAGCACCGCGATCGAGCGAAGGCTGCTGGGTGACTCGCCGCCGATGGCCAATCTGCGCAAGCAGATCGACAAGCTCGCACGCAGCCAGGCGCCGGTGTACATCAGCGGCGAATCCGGCAGCGGCAAAGAACTGGTCGCCCGTTTGATCCACGAACAAGGTCCGCGCGCCAGCCAGCCGTTTGTGCCGGTGAACTGCGGGGCGATTCCGTCAGAGCTGATGGAAAGCGAGTTTTTCGGCCACCGCAAAGGCAGTTTCACTGGAGCCGTCGACGACAAGCCGGGGCTGTTTCAAGCGGCACACGGCGGCACATTGTTTCTCGATGAGGTCGCCGACCTGCCACTGTCGATGCAGGTCAAGCTGCTGCGGGCGATTCAGGAAAAAGCCGTGCGTAGCGTCGGCGGCCAGCAGGAAACAGTGGTCGACGTACGTATCCTTTGTGCCACGCACAAAGACCTTGAAGCAGAAGTTTCGGCCGAACGCTTCCGCCAGGATCTGTATTACCGGCTCAACGTCATCGAACTGCGCGTGCCGTCCCTGCGCGAACGCCGCGACGACATCGAGGCGCTTGCCATGCACGTGCTCAAACGCTTGGCCAAAGACACCGGACAACCCGAAGCGCGCCTGCATCCGCAGGCGCTGGAGGCGCTGAAGAACTATCGCTTTCCCGGCAACGTGCGCGAACTGGAGAACGTCCTCGAGCGCGCGCACACCTTGTGTGAAAACCGCACGATCGAAGCGCAGGATCTGCGCTTGAGCGAAGGCAATTGCTCGGCGGATGGCGCATTGGCCGATCTGACGCAGATCGACAATCTCGAGGATTATCTGGAGAGCGTCGAGCGCAAACTGATTTTGCAGGCGCTGGAGGAAACCCGCTGGAACCGCACAGCGGCGGCGCAGCGGTTGAGTCTGTCGTTTCGGTCGATGCGCTATCGGCTGAAGAAGTTGGGCCTGGATTAAAGGCCCCTTCGCGAGCAGGCTCGCTCCCACATTTGGAATGAGTATTCCTGTGAGAGCGAGCCTGCTCGCGAAGGCGGTCTACCAGCCTCTGACTAAATCCGGCCCTCAGGCGCATACGGCGCCGGATCAATAATCGGCGACCGCCCCAGCATCACGTCAGCAAACAACTGACACGACGCCGGCGCCAGCACCAGCCCGTTGCGGTAATGCCCGCAGTTCAGCCACAACCCCTCGAACCCTGGCACCCGGCCAATAAAGGGAATGCCTTCCGGCGACCCCGGCCGCAGCCCGGCCCAGTGCCCGACCACTTCGGCATCCGCCAGCGCCGGCAACAATTCGATCGCCGAGGCCTTTAGGCTTTCCAGCGCTGCATCGGTTGGGGTCTTGTCGTAACCTTCGTGCTCCAGCGTGCTTCCGATCAGAATGTGACCGTCGCGACGCGGGATCGCATAACGCCCCTTGGCCAGCACCATGCTCGGCAGGAAATCAGCCGCGCACTTGTAGAGAATCATCTGGCCTTTGACCGGCTCGACCGGCAGCGTCAGGTCCAGCGTCTTCAGTAGATCACCACTCCACGCTCCCGCCGTCAGGACAATATCGTCGCCGTTGATCACGCCCGTCGGAGTCTGCACGCCGACCACGCGCTCGCCCTCGCGGACGAAGCCTCCAACTTCGCATTGCTCATGAATCGTGACATTGGGCAGCGCCAGCAACGCGGCTTTGAGCGATTTGACCAGCCGTGGATTGCGCACATTGGCGACATCGGCCATGTAGATCGCCCGACTGAAACCGCTGCCGAGCACCGGCACCGCGTCATGCGCCGCCGAGATATCCACAGCCCGCAGCGGCCGGTTTTCCCGCTCGGCCCAGGCCAGTGCGTCGGCTTCATCGTCCAGGTCCAGCCAGTACAGGCCGGTGGTGTGCACTTCAGGATCGACGCCAGTACTGGCAAACAAATGCTCGCCGAGCTGTGGATAAAAATCCTGCGACCAATGCGCCAGTGCGGTGACCGCCGGGCTGTAGCGCCACGGGTACAACGGCGACACGATACCGCCGCCAGCCCAGGACGACTCCTGGCCGACATTCGAGCGATCCAGCAGCACTACGCTGCGCACTTCGGAGGCGAGATTGTAGGCGGTGAGCAGGCCAATCACTCCGCCACCGACAATCACCACTTGCTGTTGCCTGATCATGTTTGATCCAACCGTAAAAAGACAGTGGGCGCAAAAGGCGCCCGAAAAAGAATGCGTCAGCGGCCCCAGCAATCCTTGGCGGTCACTCCGGTGGTCGCGTTGTTCATGCTTCGCACGCCGGTGTTGGTCAGGGTGAAATCCCCGCACTTGTCGGTGGCCATGGCCGTACCGGTTTTACGAATCGCCGTCAGCACAAAGGTCTGGTCGGTCAGCGTTGGGGTGATGGTGTAGAAATCATTGCCCGCGCTCAGTCCGGTGACGCCGGTGTAGACATTGTTGCGGGTGTAGAAGCGTTCAAGAGTCTGCGCCTGCTCCGAGAGTAGCGAGACCACTTCGGCGCGACGGCCCTTCTTCACGTATTCGTTGTAGCTAGGGATGCTGATGGTGAGGATGATCCCGATAATCGCGATGACGATCATGATCTCGATCAGGGTAAAACCTCGGCTGGATCTGCGCATGCCTCAAATTCTCGCTTACTGGATTTGTCGCCACATGATACGACGGCTGCCGCCGCCACCTTTTTCCACAATGACCGTGACCGCGCCGCTGGTGTCAGTCGTGCCCTTGCGCTCTCCGTTAGCGGAGATGAAGTTCAGGGTCGGAATGCCGCCGGTAAAAATCACGCCGCTGGATATCGTATCGTTGCTGTCGACCAAACGGTCGCCGGTGGTGTCGATCACGGCGTAGTTGAGCATCTTACCGTTGAACGCATCGAGTTCGACGAGTCGGCCCGTACCAAAGCTCGAACAAGGGTCGGTGGTATCGACGCTGGCGGTGGTAAAAACAACTCGCCCCAAAACAATACTGGCCTGATTGATCACGCGCTCGCCGGTCAGCACGTTGTTATACACCAGCGGCAGGTACCAGCCTTTTTCTCCCGGATACGTCGTTTCATTCTGGCTAGTGGTCAGGAACTGCCCGGAGCTGCCGGAGAACGAACCGGTGATCGCCTGCGACTGCAAACTGCTGACGGTGATTTGCCCGGCACCACCCTCTGCATCCCAGATCGAGTAGAACGCCTGCAGATCCTTGTTGGTCTTGTCGGCAGTCTCGTTGAACTTGCCGGTGCCAAAAAACACCTGTTTGCCGCCCTGTGGGTTATCCGCCAGCAGCGGTTGCGCGGTGATCGGTTGCGTTGCCCCGCCCGGCGCGGTGAACAGAGGCTTGCCGGCAAACGCCACGCCCCAGCTTTCCGGCGCCGTCGCGCTCAAGTCGAATTTCCACATGCGTCCTTTCAGGTCTCCACCATAGGCCGCCTGTACCACATTCGAAGAGTTGACCCTGAGTTCCACCGATGACAGACCGTTGCTGGTTTCCGTGCTATCGATGACGATTTTCCTGATCAGCGAACCATCCATTGCATCCAGTACATACAAAGCCGCAACCCCCGAATTGCTGCCGTAACCATTGGCGATGAATGTCGCCCAGCGACCATTGGCCAAGCGTGCCACTTCCGGACGCGCGTAGGCGTAACCCATGTCATTGAACGCGTTCGACGTGTTGGCGGTGACCGGCGCACTGATTTCCCACAGTGCTCTGATCACGTTACCCGCCGAGGCATCGAACAGTTGCAGCCCATAGAAGGTTTTGCCACCTGCCCCCGTCCCGCCAATGGCCAGAGTTTTCCAGGCAGTGCCGGCCTGCGCATCGAACACACCGACCTGACCGTCCACCAGGAATTTGTGGCTGACGCCGTTGACGTAGTTCGTATCCGCGATCAGCCGCAAGGAAGGCAGCACGCTGGAAGGCATGTAGGCATAACGGCGCGTGCCGTTCGCCGAATTGATCACATTGACGAAGCCGTCGTTGGCGTTCACCACCAGACTGGTATTCATGTTCGCAGCCTTGGTCGTCAGGTAGTTGGTGTAACTGCTATCGCCCGACAGATCCGACGCAGTCTTGTCTGCAGGCGAGGCAAGCACCAGCGGCGAATTGATGATGTCACCGAGCAGCACACTGCGCACTTTGAGCCCGGCCTTGTTGGTGCCTTTGCTCCACTCCACCAGATCATTACCGTTGATCCCGGTAGGCAGGCCCTGATTCAGAGTGGTCTGCTGGGCCGGGGAAAAGTTGCCGAATGCCAGGGTTATCGGCGCATTGCTCACGGTGTTCCATGACTGGAAAGTCGGCGCGGTCGCGGAGGGCACGATGGTGGTGTCGGTCGACCATTGCGCCGCCGAGGTATTTACCGTGCCGGTCGAGGTAAAGCCAAACGACCTGATCGTGCCGCGCCAATCCTTGGGATCGTAAGTGGTCTGGTAGAAACTGCTGCCAGTGGTCAACGTGCTGCTGCTGGCTGCACCGGCGCCACCGGAGCCGGCTTTGGAAGTGATATCGCTCAACGCCGACGACAACGCCGCATTGAGCCCGGAGCTGTCGGTCGCCTGGTAATACCTGCCCTGCCCATAACTGGCGGCGTCGGACAACATGTCGTTGTCCGCAGCGAAACCGACGGTGTAGGTATTCATGTTCTGCCGCGGAAAATCCACCGCGTTCCAGCTCTTGCCGGCGGCGTCGGTGCCGGTCGAGCGCATGTCGATGTCGAAGGCGAATTTGGCAATGTCATCCAGATAAAGGGTGTCGCCTTCTCCATCACCGTTGAGATTGTCACCGTCATTATTGACGCCATCCCAGTTCGGCAAGCGGCTGCCCCCCAGCGGGTCGTTGGTAGGGAAAGTACGGTCATAGGTCGGCAAGCCATCGGTAATCACCACGCCGTAGTTTTTCTGGCAGCGATACTGGATGGGGCTGGTATAGGTCGCCGGGGTGCCGTTGTAGTAAGGCGCCAGGCCGCGCATGTAGCGCGTGACTTCGTAATAGCTCTCGGCCAACGGCGTGTTGGCCACCGCGTTCAATCCGTTGATCGATGAAATCAGCGCGTTGTAGTTGGTATCGGCCTGGGCCTGGGTCACGCTGCCGGAGACCGGCGACAGATCGGTGATCGAGCGGGCGATGAAGCCGCCGTTGCCGGGGTTGCTGCTGGTGGCCGGATTGAATGTCGACAGGCCCATGCGCAAGGTGCGGTTGCTGCTCACCAACGCAGTGGAAACGTTGCGCGCCACGTTCATCCGGTAATCGTTGGGGATCGTCCCAGTCGTGAAATCACGGGTGCCGTTGCTGTTGGCCAGGCTGACGATGTAGGAAATGTAATCGGCGGAATAACGAGTGTTCTCGTTGCCTACGGGATCGGGCAATTTCAGGCACAACGGCGCCACACTGTTGTTGTAAAACGCATAGGCGCCTCCCGAGCAACCGGAGGTTGGCAGGCTCGATAAAAATACCGTGTCGCCGGTTATCTGCGGGGCATTGAGCGCAGTGCACAATCCGAGGAAGGCATTGCACTGCCTAGCTGGAGTGCGGTTGACGTTCGGGTCAAATCCGGCGGCGTAGATGATGCTGTTCATGCTTCCTGAATCGTCGATCAGCAGCATCACGTTTGGCGCCACCGCAGCCGCGCTCAACAATGGCGAATCGGACGGCGTGAACGCCCAGGCCGGCGCCGCCAGATAGAAACTCAGGAGCATGCCGATCAGCAGCGACAGGCCGCGCTCAATACTTCGCATAGACACTCTCCACCACGCTACGCGAATTGCCGGCGATGCCGACCGCAGTGACTCGATACAACGTCGCCGAAGTGTTGCTCGGCACGTTCACCGCCGTCAGGGTCGTGCCGATGTTCTGCACGCCATAAAAGCCATTACCGGCAGCGATCCAGGTCACCCCGGAGGTCGAATTGAAACCTGCCGAGCTGACCGATGACGATTCGGCCGGCGGCAGACATTGGCTCGTGCCGCTGCACACCGCCAAAGAATAGCTGTCCAGTTGTACTGCACTTTCGCCGACACGCAATGCCGCTTCGGCCGCCTGAAACGATTGATTGCGCAAGCTGACGCTGCCGGCCATTTTCTCTTGCAGGTTGGCGCTCTGCATCGAGGACAAACCGATCAATGTGAGCAACAGCAGAAACACCAGACTGACCAGCAAGACCATGCCGCGCTGGGCCTGACGTTGCTGCAAGGAAATCCTCATCGACGCGCCCTCATGGCAAGCGGTTGCGCAATGCCGCAACCACGTTGAAGGTTTGATTGCGTACCCGATTGTTCGGGTCGGTGAGGGTCAGGCTCAGGCGCACGCTGCGGATGCGTGCTGGATCGCCGGGGTTGCTGCTGTAAGTGGAGGCCGCCACATCGGTGGCCGAGCTGGCCATACCAAAGGTGACGTTGAAGGCGCTGACGTTGTTCACCAGCACTTGCTGCGCCGGATTGCCGCTACCTGTGCCCATGAGGATCTGGTTATTGCTGAAGCTGTAGATCAGGCGCCGGATCGGGAAAGCGATCTGGCCCGTGGTCGGGCTGCGCAATCCACTGTAAGCGATCGCGCTGTTACGGCAATCGGAAACCACCGTCCAGGTTGGCGTCCCTCCCCCGCTGCCGACATCGGCAGTGACCAGGGTCAGTTTCAGGTTGGCGTTATCCCAACTGATCGGGGCGATCTGCGCGGCGTTGAAATCCCCCGCTGAGCTGGAGTCGACGATGGTGCCGAGGCAGCCGAACATGCCGACCATACGGATTTCCTGAATCATTTTGCTGAGGACGAAGCGCGCGTCTTCCTGCATCGCTGCGGCGCTGTTCTGACTGACGTAGGTGTTTTTCGCGGCGATGAAAATCTGCACCACACCGAGTACGACGATCAACCCCAAAGCCAGAGCAATCAGCAACTCGATCAGGCCGAAACCTCGGCTGGAGCGCCTCATGGCGTCGCTACCGGATCGACCGCCGCACGGCTGGTCAGGACGAAACTGCGCTGAGCGCTGGCAGCGTTGGCCGCGCGGGCATCGCTCCAGGTGATCGTGATGGTGTAGACCCGCTGGTTGAGGGTGATGCTGCCCGTCGCGGTCGGGCCGCCAAAGTTGGCGATATTGGTGGTGAAGTCGTAGAGATCCTGATCCCGAGCAACATTGAGATTGCCCGAGGTCGGCGGCGTGACGGTGTAGTCGGCGCCAGAATTGGCGCGAATGCGATCCATCATGTCATAGGCAATGAAACTGGCCTGACTGGTCATCCGCGAACTGTCGGTGTACTTCAGCGCATTGAGCTGCACCGCCGCTGCGCCCAACAGCCCGACGGTCAGAATCAGCAACGCGACCAGCACTTCGATCAGCGTCATGCCCTCCTGTGCGTTGTTGCTCCCTGCCCTCATCCGCAATTTCCACCCAGTTGAATGCGTCCGTTCAAACACACGTTCAGCGTCCTGCTTTGCGTGCCCAGCGTGTAACCGATGGCCACCGCCGTCGACGGTGCCGCCAGACCACCAAGATTGTTGAAATCCAGTGCGGTCACTCCTGAGGGTAGCGTCAGAGTTGCGCCACTGCTCATCGCTGGAACAACCCGCAACACATTGGCCGGATTGCCAGTACTGTCGTAGACCGCCAGCTCACCGGTCCAGACACTGCCGCCAGCGGTCGGACGCAGACGCGTGGTCACGCCACGGTTGATCGCTTCGAGCCGGGCGAAATTGATTGCCCGCTGCAAGTCACCGACTTCGGTATCCGCCTTGCTGCTCTGGATCGTACGGGTAAAGGCCGGCACCGCCAGCGTGATCAGTACCAGGAACACCGCGATCGCGACCAGCAACTCGACCAGCGTGAAACCTTTTGTACGAAGATCCATCGATGCCCTCCGTTGCTGTCGGCTATACCTGCCTTTACACGCTAGAACATTCGCTCGGCACGTGCCGACTGATTTGCCCTGCGCGGCGCACGGATCGCGCCGCTCATACCATTCCAAGGAGGGATTTTTCATGCCGCAACACGGTTTCAGCCTGATTGAACTGCTTATGGGACTGGCGATTGGTGCAATTGTTCTGCTGCTGGTCAGTCCGGCGTTCGCCGCACTCAAACAGGCGACGCAACGCGACCACGCGGCGCAGTCGCTGCTCGAAGGCATCCGCCACGCTCGCACACTGGCCATCACGCACAATCAGAGCGTGGTGATCCATGGCATCGATGGGGACTGGAGTCAGGGTTGGCGGATCATTCTGGATCGGAGCGGCAAGGGGCCGGAGGACAGCAGCAATCCGCTGTTGCTTGAACGCGCCAGCGAGGCAAAGGTGCCGATCGTCGGCAATTGGTGGGTGAGCCGCTACGTGCGGTTCAGTCATTTGGGGCAACCGCTGATGCCGGGACGGCGATTTCAGGCGGGGACATTACATATCTGTTCGCCACACGAACCGGTCAGCCAGCGCCAGATCGTGCTGGCGGCGACCGGTCGCGTGCGCCTGAGCAGTCAGGAAACCAAGCAGGCGCTGTGCGACAAAAGCAGAAATGTCAGATCGAACGGACGCGCAGCTCTTTCGGCATCGAGAACGTGATGTTCTCCTCACGGCCAGCCAGCTCGTCGGCACCGGTCGCGCCCCAGGCCTGCAATTGCTGAATGACACCACGGACCAGCACTTCCGGTGCCGAGGCGCCAGCGGTAATGCCGATGCGCTCGACGCCGTCGAACCAGCTCTGTTGCAGATCTTCGGCACCGTCGATCAGGTACGCCGGAGTCGCCATACGTTCAGCCAGTTCACGCAGACGATTGGAGTTGGAACTGTTCGGGCTGCCGACCACCAGCACCACGTCGCACTCGTCGGCCAGTTGCTTGACGGCGTCCTGGCGGTTTTGTGTGGCGTAGCAGATGTCGTCCTTGCGCGGGCCACCGATGGCCGGGAAGCGCGTGCGCAGGGCATCGATAACGCGGCTGGTGTCGTCCATCGACAAGGTTGTCTGGGTGACGAAAGCGAGTCTTTCCGGATCGCGGACCTGCAATGCTGCCACGTCCTTTTCGTCTTCGACGAGGTAGATCGCGCCGCCGTTGCTGGCATCGTACTGGCCCATGGTGCCTTCAACTTCCGGGTGACCGGCGTGGCCGATCAGGATGCACTCGCGACCGTCGCGGCTGTATTTGGCGACTTCGATGTGCACCTTGGTCACCAGCGGGCAGGTTGCATCGAAGACTTTCAGGCCACGACCGGCGGCTTCGTTGCGTACGGCTTGGGAAACCCCGTGGGCACTGAAGATGACGATGACGTCATCGGGCACCTGATCGAGCTCTTCGACGAATATCGCGCCACGGCTGCGCAGGTCTTCGACGACGAATTTGTTGTGCACCACTTCATGGCGCACGTAGATCGGTGGCCCGAAGACTTCCAGGGCGCGGTTGACGATTTCGATCGCCCGGTCCACACCGGCGCAGAAGCCACGGGGGTTGGCGAGTTTGATTTGCATGCTGTGCCTCGTGTCTTGCGCGCGAAAACAATGGAAAACAGACTGTGGAGACCTGCTTGTTGTGGCGAGGGGATTCATCCCCGCTCGGCTGCGTAGCAGTCGTAGACTATCAACGGACTTATCTCAGAATCCGTTGACTGGTCTGGGAGCGCTTCGCTCCCCAGCGGGGATAAATCCCCTCGCCACAGAGGCTCACTCCTGCATTTTTAGATCGCTTTGACGGAAATGATTTCCACGTCAAAGGTCAGCGTCTTGCCCGCCAGCGGGTGGTTGAAGTCGACGGTCACTTGCGTGTCATCGAATTCCTTCACCACGCCTGGCAATTCAGTATTGGCCGCATCATTGAAGATCACCAGCAGCCCCGGCGACAACTCCATGTCGGTGAACTGCGAACGCGGGATAGTCTGCACGTTCTGCGGGTTCGGCTGACCGAAAGCGTTTTCCGGCTCGACGGTCAGGGTGCGCTTGTCGCCGGCCTTGAAACCGAACAGTGCGGCTTCGAAACCCGGCAGCAGGTTGCCGTCGCCGACCTTGAAGGTCGCCGGGGCCTTGTCGAAGGTACTGTCGACGGTGTCACCGTTTTCCAGGCGCAAGGCAAAGTGCAGCGTGACTTCGGTGTTCTGGCCGATGCGTTGCTCAGTCGATAGCGGTTCAGTCATGAGCGGCCTCTTCGGTTTTCTTCGATTTGAACATGTCCAGTGCCAGCATGATCGCGCCAACGGTGATCGCGCTGTCGGCAATGTTGAACGCCGGGAAATACCAGCGGTTCTGCCAGTGCACCAGGATGAAGTCGATCACATGGCCCAGGGCAACGCGGTCATACAGGTTGCCCAGCGCGCCACCCAGCACCAGTGCCAAGGCGACGGCCAGCCAGGTGTCGTTGCGGCCCAAACGCTTGAGCCAGACCACCAGCACGGCGCTGACCACAATCGCGATCAGGGCAAACAGCCAGCGCTGCCAGCCGGAGCTGTCGGCGAGGAAGCTGAAGGCAGCGCCAGTGTTATAGGCCAGGGTCCAGCTGAACAGATCGGGAATGATCACGATCTGCTGAAACATTTCGAGCCTGGCTTCGAAGTAGAACTTGCTGGCCTGGTCAATGACCAGGACCAGCAGGCTCAACCACAGCCAGCTCAGCCGTCCGAAACGGCCAATGGCATCAGGCATAGTGACGAACCTCGCCCGCGCCGCTGATGTTGTCGACGCAACGCCCGCAGATTTCCGGATGCTCCGGGTTCACGCCGACGTCTTCGCGGCAATGCCAGCAACGCGCGCATTTCGGGAACGTCGATTTGACGATCTTCAATTTCAGACCGCTGACTTCGGTGGCCACTGCATCGGCGGGAGCCTGCACGAACGGCGCAACGCTGGCAGTCGAGGTGATCAGGACAAAACGCAGCTCGTTGCTCAGCTTGGCCAGATCGGCGCTCAGCGCCTCTTCGGCAAACAGCGTCACTTCGGCCTGCAGGTTGCCACCGACGGCTTTCGCCGCACGCTGGATTTCCATCTCTTTGTTGACCGCGACTTTCACTTCCATGATGCGATCCCAGTAGGCGCGACCCAGCTCGAAGCCTTCCGGCAGCTCGGTCAGCCCTTCGTACCAGGTGTTGAGCATGACCGACTCATTACGCTCGCCCGGCAGGTATTGCCACAGCTCGTCGGCAGTGAAGGCGAGGATCGGCGCGATCCAGCGCACCAGCGCCTCGGAGATGTGGAACAGCGCGGTCTGGCACGAGCGACGGGCCTTGCTGTCGGCGCCGGTGGTGTACTGGCGGTCCTTGATGATGTCGAGGTAGAAACCACCCAGCTCCTGCACGCAGAAGTTGTGGATCTTCGAGTACACGTTCCAGAAACGGTATTCGCCGTAGTGCTCTTGCAACTCGCGTTGCAGCAGCAGCGTACGATCCACGGCCCAGCGATCCAGCGCCAGCATGTCTTCGGCCGGCAGCAGGTCGGTGGCCGGGTTGAAACCGGTCAGGTTGGAAAGCAGGAAGCGCGCGGTGTTACGGATACGACGGTAGGCATCGGCGCTGCGCTGCAGGATCTGCTCGGACACGGCCATTTCGCCGGAGTAGTCGGTCGAAGCGACCCACAGACGCATGATGTCGGCGCCCAGGGTGTCGTTGACCTTCTGCGGCGCGATCACGTTGCCCAGCGACTTGGACATCTTGCGCCCGGACTCATCGACGGTGAAACCGTGCGTCAGCAGTTCGCGGTACGGTGCGTGGTTGTCGATGGCGCAACCGGTCAGCAACGAGGAGTGGAACCAGCCACGGTGCTGGTCGGAACCTTCCAGGTACAGGTCGGCACGCGGGCCGCTCTCGTGGCCCATCGGGTGCGAACCGCGCAGGACGTGCCAGTGCGTGGTGCCCGAGTCGAACCAGACGTCGAGGGTGTCGCTGATCTTGTCGTACTGCGGCGCTTCATCGCCCAGCAGTTCGACTGCGTCGAGTTTGAACCAGGCTTCGATGCCTTCGACTTCAACGCGTTTGGCGACTTCTTCCATCAGCTCGACGGTACGCGGGTGCAGCTCGCCGCTTTCCTTGTTGAGGAAGAACGGGATCGGCACGCCCCAGTTGCGCTGACGCGAGATGCACCAGTCCGGACGATTGGCGATCATCGAGTGCAGACGCGCCTGGCCCCAGGCCGGAACGAACTTGGTGTCTTCGATGGCTTTGAGCGAGCGCACGCGCAAGGTGTCGCCGCTGGTTGGCTCCTTGTCCATGCCGATGAACCACTGCGCAGTGGCGCGGTAGATCAGCGGGGTCTTGTGGCGCCAGCAGTGCATGTAGCTGTGTTCGATGACGGTGGTGTGCATCAGCGCACCGACTTCGGTCAGTTTTTCCACGATGGCCGGGTTGGCCTTCCAGATGAACTGGCCGCCGAAGAATTCCAGCGAAGGCACGTATACGCCGTTGCTCTGCACCGGGTTGAGGATGTCGTCGTTGACCATGCCGTATTTCTTGCAGGTCACGAAGTCGTCCACGCCGTAGGCCGGGGCGGAGTGAACCACGCCGGTGCCAGCGCCCAGTTCGACGTAGTCAGCCAGGTACACCGGCGACAGACGATCGTAGAACGGGTGACGGAAGTTGATCAGCTCAAGTGCTTTACCGGTGGTGGTGGCGATGACCGAACCTTCCACGCCGTAGCGCGCCAGGCAGGCTTCGACCAGCTCTTCAGCCAGCACCAGCAGCTTGTCGCCGATATCGACCAGGGCGTAGTTGAATTCCGGGTGCACGTTCAGCGCCTGGTTGGCCGGGATGGTCCACGGGGTGGTGGTCCAGATCACGATCGCAGCAGGTTTGCTCAGCGAAGCCAGACCGAACGCGGCAGCCAGTTTGGCTTCATCAGCGATCGGGAACGCAACGTCGATGGTCGACGACTTCTTGTTCTCGTATTCGACTTCCGCTTCAGCCAGCGCCGAACCGCAATCGAAGCACCAGTTCACGGGCTTCAAGCCCTTGAAGACGAAACCGCCCTTGACGATTTCGGCGAGGGCACGGATTTCACCGGCCTCGTTCTTGAAGTCCATGGTCTTGTACGGGTTGGCGAAGTCGCCCAGCACACCGAGACGAATGAACTCGGACTTCTGCCCTTCGATCTGCTCGGTGGCGTAGGCACGGCACAGCTCGCGGGTTTTATCCGCGCCGAGGTTCTTGCCGTGGGTCACTTCAACCTTGTGCTCGATTGGCAGGCCGTGGCAGTCCCAGCCCGGGACGTACGGCGCGTCGAAACCCGACAGGGTTTTCGAGCGGATGATCATGTCCTTGAGAATCTTGTTCAGTGCGTGACCGATGTGGATCGTGCCGTTGGCGTACGGAGGGCCGTCGTGCAGGACGAACTTCGGACGATCCTTGCCAATCTCGCGCAACTTTCCGTACAGGCCAATACTGTCCCAGCGCTGCAGGATCTGCGGTTCGCGCTGTGGCAGGCCGGCCTTCATTGGGAAGGCGGTGTCCGGAAGGTTTAGCGTGGCTTTATAGTCGGTCATTTAAGGCTCTTCATTAGCGATGGGCGCTAGGTGCGGCTAGTGCACGGGCGGTGGCGACATCCGCATTGATCGCCGTTTTCAATGCCTCCAGAGAGGCGAAGCGCTGCTCTTCACGCAGCTTTTGGTGGAAAACCACCGTCAAACGCCGGTCATACAGATCGCCGGCAAAATCTAACAGATGGACCTCGAGGTGGGCTTTGCCATCCCCTTGCACCGTAGGGCGCACGCCGATATTGGCGACGCCGGGCCAGGTCTTGCCGTCGATGTCGACGTTCACCAGATACACCCCGGTGAACGGCACGCGACGGCGTTTGAGTTGAATATTGGCAGTGGGCGTGCCCAGTTGCCGGGCCAGTTTCTGGCCATGCAGCACGCGACCGGCGATGCGGTACGGACGCCCGAGCAAGCGTTCGGCCAAGGCAAAATCGGCCGCAGCCAAAGCGTTGCGCACTTGCGTGCTGCTGACGCGAATGCCGTCCAGCTCGACGGTTTGCGCAGCTTCGACGGTGAATCCGTGAACCTGCCCGGCCTGCATCAGAAAATCGAAATCGCCGAGGCGGTCACAACCGAAACGGAAATCGTCACCGACCTCCAGATGCTGTACACCGAGACCATCGACCAGAATGGTGTCGACGAACTCGCTGGCACTGAGCTTGCTCAAGCGCTGATTGAAGGCCAGGCACAAGACCCGGTCAACGCCTTCAGCGGCCAGCAATTGCAGCTTGTCGCGCAACCGCGCCAGACGTGCCGGTGCGGTGTCGGGAGCAAAGAACTCCCGTGGCTGCGGCTCGAAAATCACCACGCAGCTGGGTACGCCCAACTCAAGCGCACGCTCACGCAGTCGGGCCAGGATAGCCTGGTGACCACGGTGAACACCGTCAAAGTTGCCAATAGTGGCGACGCAGCCCCGATGCTGGGGGCGCAAGTTGTGGAGGCCTCGAACCAGCTGCATAACGCGCTTCTTGCTCATAAAGTGGTCGATTATAACCACACCCGACGGCCGACGACAGGCAACACCGTAACGCAAAGTGAACGAGCCGACAAAACCGCCGGCCCATGCCCGTCGATAAAGACTGAAACCTCAGCTCAAGGCCTTGCGATTGAAGTCGCGCAGGCGAAAACCCAACAGCAACAACATACCGAAATACGCCACCACGCCAGCAATCACCAGCGCGCCCAGGCGCAAGAAGCGCTCAAGCATATGGCCCTCATCCCACGCGGGCATGAAATGCATGCCGGCCAATAACACCGCCGACATCACCGTCACTGCAACGACCAGCTTGAAGCCGAATTTGCCCCAGCCCGGCTGCGGTTGATACATCTTTTGCTTGCGCAGTTGATAGAACAGCAGCCCGGCGTTCAGGCAAGCACCGGCACTGATCGCCAATGCCAGACCGGCGTGCGCCAGCGGGCCGATCAGCGCCAGGTTGAACAGCTGCGTGCAGACCAGGGTGAAAATTGCGATTTTCACCGGGGTGCGGATGTTCTGTTGCGCATAAAAGCCCGGCGCCAGCACTTTGATCACGATAATTCCGAGCAGGCCGACCGAATAGGCAATCAGCGCTCGCTGGGTCATCTCGGCATCAAAGCCGCTGAACTGGCCATACTGGAACAACGAAACGGTCAACGGTTCGGCAAGTATCCCCAGCGCCAGCGCGCACGGCAGCACCAGCACAAAGCACAGGCGCAGCCCCCAATCGAGGATTCGCGAATACTCGTGGCGATCCTTGCTGGCATAGGTCTTGGCCAGTGTCGGCAGCAGAATCGTGCCGAGTGCCACACCCAACACACCCGACGGCAATTCCATCAAGCGGTCGGCGTAATACATCCACGACACCGAACCTGCGACCAGAAACGAGGCGAAGATGGTGTTGATGATCAGCGAAATCTGACTGACCGACACGCCGAGAATCGCTGGCAGCATCTGCTTCATCACCCGCCACACGCCGCTGTCGCGCAGGTTCAGGCGTGGCAGCACCAGCATGCCGATCTTTTTCAGGTGCGGTAGCTGATACAGCAACTGCGCCAGACCGCCGACCAGCACCGCCCAACCAAGGGCCATGACCGGTGGATCGAAGTACGGCGTCAGGAACAGCGAAAATACGATCATGCTGACGTTGAGCAGAGTCGGCACGAAGGCCGGCACCGAGAAGCGGTTCCAGGTATTGAGGATCGCGCCGGCCAGCGACGACAGCGAGATCAGCAATATGTAAGGAAAGGTCACCCGCAACAGATCGGAGGTGAGCTGGAATTTCTCCGGGGTATCGGTAAAACCGGGCGCCGTGGCCCAGATCACCCAGGGCGCGGCGATCATGCCCAGCGCCGTCACTATCGCCAGCACCAGCGTCAGCAGGCCCGATACATAGGCAATAAAGGTGCGCGTCGCCTCCTCGCCCTGCTGGCTTTTATATTCGGCCAGGATCGGCACGAACGCCTGGGAGAAAGCCCCTTCGGCAAATATCCGCCGCAGCAGGTTGGGCAGTTTGAACGCAATAAAGAAGGCATCCGTGGCCATCCCGGCGCCGAATGTCCGCGCGATCAGCGTGTCACGAACAAAACCCAGAATCCGGGAAAGCATCGTGATAGAGCTGACGGCGGCCAACGATTTGAGCAGATTCATTGAGAGAGTTTGTGCCTGTCGATAAACAGCAGGCGAACAATGCGCCCACTTGTGCGATACTCCGCGCCGCAACAGCACAGAGCCAAAGCTCGCGAGTTTACAGGTCAAGCGCCGGAAATAAATATCCCGCCTCTTTATACCTACCACTTAGCGGAACGATTCAAGTGCCCTTGACAAGACAAGTCTTCATCGGCATGATTCGCGGCCTATTTTGTTTGCTATTTCCTAAAAAGTCTTTCGAGGAGCTCGACGGTGGCCAACTCACCTTCCGCCAAAAAACGTGCAAAACAGGCTGAGAAGCGTCGCAGCCACAACGCCAGCCTGCGTTCCATGGTTCGTACCTACATCAAGAATGTAGTTAAGGCCATCGACGCAAAAGACGCTGAAAAAGCTCAAGCTGCATACGTTCTGGCTGTGCCAGTTATCGACCGTATGGCCGATAAAGGCATCATCCACAAGAACAAGGCTGCTCGTCATAAGAGCCGCCTGAATGGCCACGTCAAAGCGCTGAAAGAAGCTGCTTAATCGACGTAGTCATTAAAAAACCGACCTCAGGGTCGGTTTTTTATTGCCTGTGATTTAACGAATCCAACGCAAAAAAATGTAGGAGTGGGCCTGCTCGCGAAGAGGTCATGTCAGTCGATACAAATATCAACTGACAGATCGAATTCGCGAGCAGGCTCGCTCCCACAGTTCGGATTGGTGGGGCTTATTGCTGGACCGGCACCCACGGCAGGATCGGGATGGCCGTGACCGCATTCTGCGGACTACCCTCGATCAAGCGATCACTGTAGACCAGGTACACCAGCGTGTTGCGCTTCTTGTCGAGGAAACGCACCACCTGCATCGTCTTGAACACCAGCGAGGTGCGCTCCTTGAACACCTCGTCGCCATCCTTCAGCTCTCCCTTGAACTTGATCGGCCCGACCTGGCGACAGGCGATCGAGGCCTCGGCGCGATCCTCTGCCAGACCGAGACCACCCTTCACTCCACCGGTCTTGGCGCGTGACAGGTAGCAGGTCACACCTTCGACTTTCGGATCGTCGAACGCCTCGACCACGATCCGGTCATTCGGCCCGACAAACTTGAATACCGTCGAGACCTGACCGATTTCCTCGGCCGAGGCCAGCAATGGCATGGCCATCAGCAGACCCAATAATCCTTTCGCTACACGCATCGAATTTTCCTTAGACCAGAATCAGGTTGTCACGGTGAACCAGCTCCGGCTCTGCCATGTAACCGAGCAAACCGACAATCGCATCCGACGACTGACCGATGATTTTTTGCGCTTCCAGGGCGCTGTAATTGGCCAGACCCCGAGCGATCTCCCGACCATCCGGCGCTACGCAGACGACCATCTCACCACGACGGAAACTGCCTTGAACCAGTTTCACCCCCACCGGCAGCAGACTTTTGTTGCCCTTGGACAACGCCGACACCGCTCCCTCATCCAGCACCAGAGTGCCACGGGTTTGCAAATGCCCGGCCAGCCACTGCTTGCGCGCCGCGAGCATGCCGCGCTCCGGCGATAGCAGCGTGCCGATGCGCTCGCCCGCCTTGAGACGATCAAGCACACGTTCAAGGCGCCCGCCGACGATGATGGTGTGCGCACCGGAACGCGCTGCCAGGCGCGCCGCACGCAACTTGGTCTGCATGCCGCCGCGCCCCAGCGCACCGCCGGTACCACCTGCAACCGCATCGAGCGTCGGATCATCGGCACGCGCTTCATAAATCAGCTGCGCATCGGGGTTGTTGCGCGGATCGGCGTCGAACATGCCGTCGCGATCGGTGAGGATCACCAGCAGATCCGCCTCGACCAGGTTGGCCACCAGCGCCGCCAGCGTGTCGTTATCGCCGAAACGGATTTCGTCGGTAACCACGGTGTCGTTTTCGTTGATCACCGGAATGACTTTCAGCTCGACCAGCGCACGCAAGGTACTGCGGGCGTTGAGGTAGCGCTTGCGGTCGGACAGGTCGTCGTGGGTCAGGAGAATCTGCGCGGTGTGCCGGCCATGCTCGGCGAAGCTTGATTCCCACGCCTGCACCAACCCCATCTGACCGATTGCAGCGGCCGCCTGGAGCTCGTGCATGGCACTGGGTCGTGCGGTCCAGCCCAAGCGACTCATGCCGGCCGCCACCGCCCCGGAGGACACCAGCACCAGCTCGACGCCCGCTTCATGCAGCGCCACCATCTGCTCGACCCAGACACTCATTGCCGCGCGATCCAGCCCTTTGCCGTCAGCTGTCAGCAAAGCGCTGCCGATCTTCACGACCCAACGCTGCGCACCTGTCACCTTGCTCCGCATCATCTTCAACCTTAGCTTGAGGGCAGCGCGACCTGGCACTGCCCGTGACGTTAATCGTGGCGATTGCTGACCAACGATCGATTTCCGGATACTAAAACGCCGCTCGATTGAGCGGCGTTCAAGTTTATCGCAACGGATCAGTCGCGCACGTAAATGATTTCCGGACCGTCTTCGTCATCCACATCTTCTTCGTCCCAGTCATCGTCGCCGATGTCATGGACCGACTTCACGCCACTGCGACGCAGGGCACGCTTGTCGTCCAGCGCCTGCAACTGCGCACGGGCTTCGTCTTCGATGCGCTGATCGAGATCGGCCAGCTCTTCCTTGTACGCAGGGTCTGCAGCCAAGCGATCGGCACGGTCTTCCATGTAGCGCATGATGTCGTGGCACAGACGCTCGGTACCGATCTTGGCGATGGCCGAGATCACGTACACCGGACCAGTCCACTCCAGGCGATCGACGATTTCCTTGACGCGAGCATCGTGCTCTTCCTCAAGAATCTGGTCGCACTTGTTCAGCACCAGCCAGCGATCACGCTCGGCCAGCGACGGGCTGAACTTGATCAGCTCGTTGACGATCACTTCAGCCGCGTCCGGCGCACTGGAATCATCCAGTGGCGCCATGTCGACGAGGTGCAGCAGCAGACGCGTACGCGCCAGGTGCTTGAGGAAGCGAATGCCCAGGCCGGCACCGTCGGAAGCGCCTTCGATCAGACCCGGAATGTCGGCAATGACGAAGCTCTTCCAGCGATCGACGCTGACCACACCCAGGTTCGGCACCAGCGTGGTGAACGGGTAGTCGGCGACTTTAGGCTTGGCGGCCGAGACCGAACGGATAAAGGTACTTTTACCGGCGTTCGGCAAGCCCAGCAGACCGACGTCGGCCAGCACTTTCATTTCCAGTTTCAGGTCGCGCTGCTCGCCCGGCTTGCCTGGCGTGGTCTGACGCGGTGCACGGTTGGTACTGGATTTGAAACGGGTGTTGCCCAGACCGTGCCAGCCGCCCTGCACGACCATCAGCTTCTGACCGGCCTTGGTCAGGTCGCCGATGACTTCCTGAGTAGCGGAATCGATCACCGTGGTGCCGACCGGCACGCGCAGGATCAGGTCTTCGCCCTTCTTGCCGGTGCAGTCGGTGCTGCCGCCGTTGGAGCCACGCTCGGCATCGAAGTGACGGGTGTAACGGTAGTCGACCAGGGTGTTGAGGTTTTCGTCGGCCATCATGTAGATGGAACCGCCGTCACCGCCATCACCGCCGTTCGGGCCGCCGTTTTCAATGAATTTTTCCCGGCGGAAACTCATGGCACCGTTGCCACCGTCACCGGCCTTTACGCGAATCGATACTTCATCAACAAACTTCATAACCAACGCCTCTCGCCGTACGGACGAGCCGAAAAACAATCAAGACATAAGACTCTTGCAAAAATGAGCGCAGCGACCCCAAGACACGACCTGCATCGCACGCCGACAGCCCATACAAACAGCTTTGCAAGAGACTCACCCCACAAACGAAAAAGCCCCGTCGCAAGACAGGGCTTCTCCAGCGATCTCGCGATTAAGCCGCGATTACGCTCACGTAACGACGACCGAAGGCGCCCTTTACTTCGAACTTGATCACGCCTTCGATTTTAGCGAAGAGAGTGTGATCCTTGCCCATGCCAACGCCGTAGCCAGCGTGGAATTGGGTGCCGCGCTGACGCACGATGATGTTGCCGGCCTTGATGACCTGGCCGCCATACATCTTCACGCCAAGGCGTTTGGCTTCTGAGTCGCGACCGTTACGGGTACTACCACCAGCTTTTTTGTGTGCCATGAGTTCAATTCTCCTAGTGAGGAATTAGGCTGTAATTAAGCCTGAATACCGGTGATTTTGATCTCGGTGAACCACTGGCGGTGGCCCATACGCTTCATGTGGTGCTTACGGCGACGGAACTTGATGATGCGGACTTTATCGTGACGACCTTGGGAGATCACTTCAGCCTTGACGGTTGCGCCAGCAACAACTGGTGCGCCGATGTTCACGTCGTCGCCGTTGGCGACCAGCAGAACGCGATCAAAAGTCACGGATTCGCCAGTAGCGATTTCCAGTTTTTCGATCTTCAGGTATTCACCTTCAGCGACCTTGTATTGCTTACCGCCGGTAACGATTACTGCGTACATGGTATTTCTCCGATAATCCTGCTCACCCAGCTCTTTATAAGAAGAGGTATTGGCTGGCATGGCTGCATGGGGCTGGAACGGCCCAAGTGCAATTGCGTAAGGCAGGTGCTGCCCAGGAAGTTCAGGGTGCGCGATTGTACGCAAGCAATCTGCCTCGCGCAAGTGGCCGTCCATCGCGCCTTGACAGGTCTGGACGGGGGTCCTAGCATGCCGCGCAACCCTTCTGGAGCGACTCTCGCTGATGCAACCCCAAGCTTTCTACCGCGCGGTGGCGGACGATTTTAGCGCCGTCGACGGCATCATCAAGAAGCAGCTGACGTCTCGAGTGCCGCTGGTATCGAAAATCGGCGATTACATCACGTCGGCCGGCGGCAAACGCCTGCGTCCTTTATTAGTGTTGCTGTGTGGCAAGGCCCTGGGTCGCGAAGGCGACGACATGCGCCTGCTGGCCGCCACCATCGAATTCCTGCACACCGCCACCCTGCTGCATGACGACGTCGTCGACATGTCCGGCATGCGTCGTGGCCGCTCGACCGCCAACGCCATGTGGGGCAATGCCCCGAGCGTGCTGGTCGGCGACTTCCTGTACTCGCGCTCGTTCGAAATGATGGTCGAACTGGGCTCGATGCCGGTGATGAAGATCCTCTCCCAGGCCACGCGCATCATCGCTGAAGGCGAAGTGTTGCAGTTGTCCAAGGTGCGTGACGCCAGCACCAGCGAAGAAACCTACATGGAAGTCATCCGCGGCAAGACCGCGATGCTCTTCGAAGCCTCGACCCACAGCGCCGCCGCGCTCGCCGGCGCGACCGCCGAGCAGAGCGAAGCCCTGCGCACCTTCGGCGATCACCTGGGTGTGGCGTTCCAGCTGGTTGATGACCTGCTCGACTATAAAGGCGACGCGGAAACCCTGGGCAAGAACGTCGGTGACGATCTGGCCGAAGGCAAGCCGACCCTGCCGTTGATCTACACCATGCGCGAAGGCACCGCCGAACAGGCAGCGCTGGTGCGTCAGGCGATCCAGAAAGGCGGGATCGAAGACCTGGAAAGCATCCGCATCGCCGTCGAAGCGTCCGGCTCGCTGGAGTACACCGCGCAACTGGCCCGCGATTACGTAGCCCGCGCGATCAAGTGCCTCGAGGCGCTGCCGGCCAGCGAATACCGCGATGCGCTGGTGGAACTGAGCGAGTTCGCGGTAGCCCGCACGCACTGATATTGCTGAAACAAGATCAAAAGATCGCAGCCTTCGGCAGCTCCTACATGGGGTGCCGATGCTGCGATCTTTTGCTTTTGCCTGCCTGAAAAGCTAAAACCCTATACAATGTGCGCCCTTTAGCCCTCCTGATACCCAAGGAACCTTAGTGAGCACGTTGCCACCCTGCCCGAAATGCAATTCCGAATACACCTACGAAGACGGCACCCAACTGGTCTGCCCCGAGTGCGCCCACGAGTGGTCTGCCAGCGGCGAAGCCGAAGTGGCGGCCGATGATGCCGTGAAGAAAGATTCGGTCGGCAACGTCCTGCAGGACGGCGACACCATCACCGTGATCAAGGACCTCAAGGTCAAGGGCACGTCGCTGGTGGTCAAGGTCGGCACCAAGGTCAAGAATATCCGCCTGTGCGATGGCGATCATGACATCGACTGCAAGATCGACGGCATCGGCCCGATGAAGCTCAAATCCGAGTTCGTCAGAAAAGTCTGATCCTTGCGTCATCCATCCTGCGCCAGCCGTGGGATGGAGCTTTGCCCTCCCCCTTCGGCTCAATGAATCCGCGCATGGCCATCAGCCAGTCGTTTTGACCTGACACAACCTTTACCCGGAAAACTCCACGATCCGCCAATAGGCACTTGCTATTTGATGAATAAGAATTATTCTCATTGAAACCTTTCAAGGAGATGAGACCCATGACTTATTTGATCGACGCCTGGCTGGATCGCCCACACCCTTACCTCAGAATTCTCCATCGGGAAACCGGCGAAGTCTGCGCGGTGCTTGAAGAAGAAGCGCTGCATGAGCTGCAGGATCAAGGCGATCTGGACGTCAGCAGCCTCAATTCCAGCGAGCCGCTGGTGCTCAAGGAGCTGGTGCGCAATCTGTTCCTGTTCTGCTATGCCCGGGCGTTGCGCCCGACCAGTGAGCTGCACAACAAGATCGAAATATGAGCGGTAATACAAAATCTGTGGGAGCGAGCCTGCTCGCGAAGATGGATTTGCAGTCGACGATTGAGTTGACTGACACACCGCCTTCGCGAACAGGCTCGTTCCCACAGGGTTAGCCTGCCACCAAGGCAGGCTCGGTATTACAAAACGTCGAGCAGCTCGACGTCGAACACCAGAACGCTGTGCGGCGGGATGCTGCCAACGCCTTGTGCGCCATACGCCAGTTCGCTCGGCACGTACAGGCGCCATTTGCTGCCGGCATTCATCAGTTGCAGGGCTTCGGTCCAGCCAGCGATCACGCCGCCAACCGGGAATTCTGCAGGCTGGCCGCGCTCGTAGGAGCTGTCGAACACCGTGCCGTCGATCAGTGTGCCGTGGTAGTGCGTACGCACCTGGTCTTCACGGGTCGGCTTGGCGCCGTCGCCCTGAGTCAGTACTTCGAATTGCAGGCCGGAAGCCAGGGTGGTGATGCCGTCACGCTTGGCGTTTTCGGCGAGGAAGGCCAGGCCTTCGCCAGCCGCGGCTTCAGCCTTGGCAGCGGCTTCGGCTTGCATGATTTCGCGGATAACCTTGAAGCTGGCGGACATCTCTTCCTGGCCAACACGGCTTGGCTTGCCGGCGAAAGCGTCGGTCAGACCGGCCAGGATCGCGTCCAGGCTGACACCCGGTGGCGGGTTGTCGCGCAGCTGGTCGCCGAGTTGACGGCCGATACCGTAGCTGACGCGGGTTTCGTCGGTGGACAGATTTACTTCGGACATGACACTGCTCCGCTGTGCGGACGGCCTCAGGACTTGCCGTGCGTGCACAGCGCGTCCCGGCGCGCCCGGAACCAAAAGGGCGAGCAGACTAGCACAGATACCCGGGGTTGGGGCCGGGCCTACAGGGCCGAACGCCAGGCCAGCGGCACTTTGAGGCTTTCATTAATGCCACCGCCCAGCCCGCACATTTCATCGTGCACCGAGGTGTGGACCAGATTGAACGGCAGCACCGGAAACGCGTGCAGCACGTCCCGCGCGTGCTCGACCGAGCGCAGAGTCAGGGTTTTCCCCAGCGGATCATGCAGCGGATGAGCCGCGCCGTGCATGCGTGCTTCCAGCAAATAGATCCCGCCCTCCATGGAAATCAGATTCAACTCATCGACCTTGCCGGCGATGGCAAACGCATTCAACTCTTGCAGGTTCATGGGAGCACCTCACACCGTGGCGAATCGCACCGTTACAGGGATAGGCCGCTGCGCTTGAAAGCACAAGCCACAAACAAAACCGCCCGTCTGTTTCGCAACAGACGGGCGGCTCTTTTGCAGAGATCGGCTGATCAGTGCTTGGTGACCTTGTCCAGGTAACCCATGGCAAACGCGGACACCACAAAAGTCATGTGAATGATCACGTACCACATCAGATGCTCGGGATCGACGTTCTTGGCATCCATGAAGATGCGCAACAGGTGGATCGAAGAAATCGCCACGATCGACGCCGCGACTTTCATCTTCAGCGACGACGAGTCCATGGTGCCCAGCCAGCTGAGCTTCTCTTTGCCTTCGTCGATGTCCAGTTGCGAGACAAAGTTCTCGTAGCCGGAAATCATCACCATCACCAGCAGACCACCCACCAGTGCCATGTCGATCAGCGACAGCAGCACCAGAATCAGGTCCGATTCAGCCATGGCGAAGACATTGGGCAGGATATGGATGATTTCCTGGAAGAACTTCAATGCCAGCGCCAGCAGACCGAGGGACAGGCCGATGTAGATCGGCGCCAGCAGCCAGCGGGTGGCGTACATTGCATTTTCGATAAAGCGTTCCATTGACTCTCACACAAGGGGCTGGAAATGGCGGCGAGTATAACAGCCCGCTGTGACAGCCAGAAACCGCCGGAAAATCCGCTACCTGCGTGTGTGTGACAAATTTTTTCTGCTAGTGTCCAAAGCATTGACAGCCCAATGACAGTGGACAGGACGCGTGGAAATGGATGTGCGATCAGCCTTGACGACTGCCGGATTCTGCATTGCTTTACTCATCGGCGGTTGCTCGCCGAGCGATGAAAAGCACGTCGCCAACCTCGACGAAAAGACCGCCACCTTCGAACAGTCACTGGACGCGATCAGCGACCCGAAGCTCAAGGACGCCATCACCGAACTCGGCGGTTCGCTGCTGTTGCTCGAAAGGGCCCGACTCAAGCTCGACGACATCACCCCGCACACCGAATACGGCGCCGACGCCCTCGCCGTGCTCAAGCACTACCCTACCCCGCAAGCGCTGGTCGATACCTTTATCAATGGCCTGTTCGTGCTGCACAAGGACGCCAGCTCGGATTACCTCACCGATCTGCAGCCGGTATTCCCGTTCAACCTGAACATTCCCGGCGGTTTTCTGTTCCCGCACGGCATCGAGTGGCACTCGGTGACGTTGAGCAACAAACGCGTGATCGCCTGGCAGCCGGAGTGGTCGGAAACCGATCCGGGCATTCAGCTCAGCCCGTCCAGTTCCAACGTGACCAATCCCGATGACCTGACGGTGACCTACCCGTTTATCGATGGCCTCAACGTCGAGAAGAAAAGCCTGCCGCAACCGGTCAGCCTTCAAGGCCAGATCGAAGTCATTGCGCCGCGTCGCTTGTACAGTTTCGACCTGACACAGAAAGACGTCGGCCAGACTCGCAGCAACGACAACCTCAGCGTCAAACTGCTCAAACTGGAAAAGAACTACGCCGAAGTCGAAGTCAGCAACAGCCTGCCGCTGGCCGCAGAAGTCGCCGAGACCCGCATCAATCCGCTGATCGTCCAGGCCCGCGACGCCAGCGGCCAATACCTGGTGCGCGCCGGTTCGATCAACGAAAGCCCGGAGCAGGTGGAGTTTTATCAGCAACAACTGGCTCAGCTACAGAAGCAAACGAGCTGGAGCGACACCCTGGAAAAACAGCTCAGCGACGACCAGCAAGCCTTCGAGAAGGATCACCCGCGCCGCTATAACAAGGTGTATTTCCACGGCCCGATCGACACGCTGGAAGTCAGCGTGCTCGATTTCTCCTCGGCAACGGTGACGCGCAAACCGCTGGACCTGCCGGTGCGCACCTTCAATCCGCACACCACGGCCAAAGCCGTGCAGCCGCTGGACCTGCCAGTTGTGGTGTATGACGATCTCGCCGCCAACTGGCTCAAAGGCGCGGACCTGACCGAGGAACAATTGAAGGCCGGCGTGCGCATTCATCAATCGGTGGAAGAGCCGAGCGCGGCGCGGATCGAGTTTTCCCACCGCCGCACCTTCAATGACGAACTGCTCGGCGACGAACTCAATCCCGGCGTCAGCCCGGTGACTTTCTTCACGGAAAAGCGCGGCGGCAAACTCGACGAGCCGATCGAACTGCCGCCCGAGGCGTACCAGGTCGATCCGCTGCAAGCGACGATTACTTATGATCTGACTCTGTTTCCGGAAACCCCGGCGATTGCCGTAGGTTCGATGCCGTTGTTCCTGGCGACAGTGGCCAAGCAATCCTACGACGCGCAGGCATTGCCCAAAGGCCTGGCGATCAAGGACAACACGCTGGTGGTCGACCTGAAAACCTTCCCGGCCAACGAATGGCGTTTCTTCGTCAAGGACGACAGTGGCCACTACCTCAAGCAGATTCTTTCGGTCAGCCACGACGCCAGCACCGAAGGCCCGGCGCTGCTTGGCGTGCACTACTTTTATGGTCGCCCGACTCGCGTGGAAACCTATCAGCGCACCGACCTCGCGACCGTGCAATACGGCTTTGAGGTCAAGCTCGACAAGGCGCCGGCGGACCAGACGGCGCCTTAACCGTTGAGACTGCGACCCCGGCCGCCGTTGATCTGCCGCAACTGAGCTTGCAGGTGCAGGCTCCAGATCTGCGGATCATCGGCCAGTTCGTAGCCGTGCAAGGTCAGGCTTTCAACAATCGTGTCGAGAATCGACTCGGCCGCCACCGGGCCGTGGAACGGGCCTTGGGCTTTGATCGCGGAAGGTTGTTCGCCGGCCATGCCGGCCGCGAAGAGCAGCGTCCACATGCCGTTGTCGCCGGCCAGCGGCTTGACGGCGCATTCGATCCGGGTCACCAGACCCAGGCATTGACGGGTGAGACAGAGGTTGCGCGACATGGCGGCGACCCTCGGTAAAGCCGGTATTCAGCCCCCACGGGAGGACTGGCTCGATCCAGTGATACTGTCGATATCCTTGACCTGAGAATAGAAGAAAAGTGTCCCGCGCAAGCCAAATGGAACCAGAAGGCGCCGAATGGTCATTGTGTGAAGTTTGGCGTCAGAGTCGTGACACATTCCACGAAGATCCCCGCAGAGATCAATCTGGAAAAGCATTGTGGGAGCGAGCCTGCTCGCGAAGACGATGGATCAGCCAACTCATTCGTCGACTGATACAGCGCTTTCGCGAGCAGGCTCGCTCCCACAGGGTCTGGCGTGAACTGATCAGGCCGGTTTGGCTTCGGCGAGAGCCTCCTGCGCCAGTTCCTTTTCGGCCTCTTTCAAGTCCTCTTCGCTGACCATCTCGGCGATGTCGCGCAGGCGTTCGACCACTCGCGCATTGATGCTGCCTTCGGGGAATTCGCCGTCGGCATCCGGCTCACCGGCAGGTTCGCCCGCCAGCAGGCTCAACGCTTCATCGGCCTGACGCACCGCATATACATGGAACTGCCCGGCGCGCACGGCGGCCAGGACTTTCTCATCGAGCATCAGCGTGGCGACGTTGGCCTGGGGAATGATCGCGCCCTGTTCGCCGGTCAGGCCACGCGCTTCGCAGAGACGGAAGAAACCTTCGATCTTCTCGTTGACCCCACCGACCGCCTGCACTTCGCCGAACTGGTTGATCGAACCGGTGATAGCGAAACATTGCTTGAGCGGGGTTTTCGACAGCGCCGAAATCAGCGTGCATGCCTCGCCCAGCGACGCACTGTCGCCGTCGACGTAACCGTACGACTGCTCCAGCGCAATGCTCGCCGAGATCGCCAGCGGGAATTCCTGGGCGTAACGGCTGCCTAGATAACCGGTGAGGATCATCACGCCTTTGGAGTGAATCGGCTGGCCAAGGTTGACCTCACGCTCGATGTCGACGATGCCGCTGCCACCCGGGTACACCGTGGCGGAAATCCGCGCCGGCACGCCGAACGCCGAATCACCGACCTCCAGCACCGTCAGCCCGTTGCACTTGCCGACTGCCGCGCCATCGGTGTCGATGAGGATGATCCCGGCGAGCATGTCGTCGAGAATCCGCGCCGAGACCCGCCCGGTGCGGGTAGCCTTGGCTTTCAGCGCACGTTCGATGTGCCCGGCATCGGTCATTTCATCGCCGGCCAGATGACGGATGAAATCCGCCTCGCTGACCAGTTGAAACAGATCGCCAATGCGCGCCGACAAGCGCCCCTGATGTTCGGCCAGCCGTGCACTGTAAGTGGCCAGACGCGCCACCGCATCGGCGGTCAACGGCGCCATGCCTTCTTCCGAAGTGCGGGTTTTCAATAGCTGGGCGAATTGCTCGAGGCTTTCGTCGACCATCGGAATGTCTTCGTCGAAATCGACCAGTACACGGAACATTTCCTGGAAGTCCGGATCGAGGTCCTGCAGCGTGTAATACAGCTGCCGCGCGCCGATGATGATGACTTTGACCTGAAGCGGAATGTGCTGCGGATTCAAGGTCACGGTGGCGAAGCGGCCCATCTCGCCCAGCGGCGATTCCATTTTCAGCTTGCGCGATTGCAGGGCGCGTTTCAGCGCGTCCCACACGAACGGCTCGCTGAGCATTTTTTCCGCTTCAAGTATCAGGAAACCGCCATTGGCGCGATGCAGCGCGCCCGGGCGCAACTGTCGATAGGTCGTATAGAGCGCGCCCTGATCGGTGGTGTACTCGATGCGGCCAAACAGGTTTTCGTAGGTCGGATGCGGCTCGAACACCACTGGCGCACCACCGCTGGCCGGATGCCCGACCACCAGACTCGGTGCGTATTGCTCTTCGAGCAGTTTGCGCGCCACGGCGTCGGTCTTGCTGTCATCGACCAGTTGCTCGACCACGGTTTTCAGCAGGTAGACCTGCATGGCCTGCAAGTAACCGCAGACCGCAGCGTTCTCTGCGTACTTTTCCGACAGCGGCGCGAGCAATGGCTGCAACGCCAACGTGATGGTTTCCTCGTTGAGCGAACGCAGTTGATTGTTCGACTCGCGTTTCCACTGCGGCAGGCTGGCGAGCTCTTCGTTCAGGCGCTCTTCGAGGCCGGAAATGTCATTGTGAAAACGCTCGCGCTCGGCTTCCGGCAACTGGGCGAATTCGGCTTCGTCCAGGGCCTTGCCGTCGAGCATCGGGGTGAAGGCGATGTTGCTGCTGTCGCGGTACAGGGCGACGTCTTTTTCCAGGGCCAGGCGCTCGATGATGTCCAGCGCCTTGTCGTAGCGCTGATTGAACGCGCGGTCGATGGCGCTTTTTTCTGCTGGTAGGACGGGTGCTCGAAGACTGCCGGGAAGGTCGCCAGCAGGTTGTCGATCAAGCCGTTGATGTCGCCGATGAACGAGGCCGCCGTGCCCGATGGCAGCTCCAGTGCGCGCGGTTCGCGCGGCTCATCGAAGTTGTTGACGTAGACCCGGTCCGCCGGGGTCTGCAGGCGCTTGCCTTCGGCCTTCAGGTAGCGTTTGACGAACGAGAAACGGCCGGTGCCGGGCTCGCCCATGACGAATACGTTGTAACCGGGGCGTGGCATCGCCACACCGAACTGCAAGGCTTCGACCGCGCGTTCCTGGCCGAGCACACCGCGAAAGGGCTCCAGATCATTGGTGGTAGTGAAGCTGAACTGTTCAGCGGAAAACGGACGAGTCAGCGCTTCGGGCGCAAGACGCAGGCTGGCAGCAACAGGATCAGGCATCGGGCTTCCTTAACAATCAGGCGGGGCAGGTAGCGGCATTCTGGCGCTGCCCGTGCCCCACTGGCAAGGCGCGCCACATGACAAAGCATAGACAAGCGCGCGGCCGGCCGACGCGTCCCGATAAATCAGAGGTTTATTCCAAATATTTTGCAAAAAGTCACGGAACCGCTGGAACGTGCCTAAACTCCAAACTGCGCGGCTGGAACTAATACCGGCCCACTGACACTTTCGGCGCTGTCCTCGGGCAGAGTACGAAAGGCCAGAACCCTGTCCATTGGTATGCACATAAAGAGAACAAAGCTATGAAACGGATTCTTCTCGGTACTCTCTTCACCGCTGTATCCATCAACGCAATGGCGCAAGCCCCGGGCGGCCCGGATTGCGGTTGGGGCAACATGCTGTTCGAAGGTCAGCGTGGCACCCCGGCGCACTTCCTTGCTTCCACCACCAACGGCACTTCCGGTAACGCTACCTTCGGTATGACCTCCGGCACCAACGGCTGCTCGACCAACGCGTCCCTGACTTATGGCGGCAAATCCTGGTTCGCCATGAATGGCATGATGAACGAGCTGTCCGAAGACATGGCCAAAGGCAACGGCGAAGCGCTGACCACCTATGCCGTGGTACTGGGCGTAGCACCGGAAGACCGCGCACACTTCGCGCAAGTGACCCACGAGCACTTCCAGCAGATCTTCAGCAAAGCTGACGTGACCGCCGAAGACGTGCATACCAACACCCTGGCAGTACTGAAATCGGACCCACGTCTGGCCAAGTACGCAACTCAGGCTTAAGCTCGACCCCACCCGCTTCCTTCGGGAAGCGGGTTTTATTTTGAATACAGTCTGTAGCGAGGGGATTTATCCCCGTTCGGCTGCGAAGCAGTCGTAAAACCTGTGCATGCGATGTATCCGATGCATTGGTGACACAGCTTATGGGGCCGCTTCGCAGCCCAGCGGGGATAAATCCCCTCGCCACAGGGTGTGTGATTACCCCCGATCCGGGATTTGTTTTCTTTCGACTTAAGTTGCCACCTATGCTCAAACGCCTTGCCTGGCTGGCGCTCTGTGTCTGCGCCCCGCTGTCCGCCGCGCCTCACATCGATCCTCAACGTTTGCAGCAACTGGCCAACGACCGCTTCTGGATTTCCCTCGGTCATTACGAAACCGCCAAACTCGGCGGCTGGCGCAGCTATGTCAGCGACAAGAAGTTCTTTCTCGCCCCCGACGGCAACGAGCATCCGGACCGCGAACTGGCCGCCACCGTGCAGGCGCTGTACGCCCCGGCCAGCCTCGGCGAGCAACACGCACAGTGCGTATACCCGGCGCGTACCCGCTGGCTGAAAGCGCAGCTCACCCTCTCCGACTTGCCAACGCCGGAATGCGCCGAATACAAGAAATGGTTCAAGGATGTCTCGCCGCACAGCGCGGTGATGATTTTCCCGGCGGCGTATCTCAACAGTCCTTCGTCGATGTTCGGCCACACTTTGCTGCGCATCGATCAGGCGGATGTGCAGGCCGACAAGACCTCGCTGCTCAGCTATGCGATCAATTTCGGTGCCTACATCGAAGGCTCGGACAACAGCATTCTGTATGCCTGGAAAGGCTTGATGGGCGGCTACCCGGGGCTGTTCGCGCTGGTGCCGTATCAGGAAAAACTCTCGGAATACCGCAGCCTGGAAAACCGCGATCTGTGGGAATACCGGCTCAATCTGACTCAGGAAGAAACCGCACGCATGGTCGAACATGTGTGGGAGCTCAAGCAGATCCAGTTCGACTACTTCTTCTTCGACGAAAACTGCTCGTATCGCTTGCTGGAACTGCTGCAAGTGGCGCGGCCGAGCCTGCGCCTGACCGAACAGTTTCCGCTGACCGCAATCCCGACCGACACCGTCAAAGCGGTGAAAGAGGCCGGGCTGGTCGAACACATCGAATATCGCCCGTCCCGCGAACGTGAACTGCTCAGTCGCGCCGAACCGTTGAGCGATGAAGAACAGCAATGGGTGCTCAAGGTCAGCGCCGATCAAAAAGTCCTGCAAGAGCCAACGTTCAAAGCCCTGCCGCGCGCACGTCAGGCGTTGATCGTTGACGCCGCCTATCGTCTGGAGCGCTACCGCGCCAACGGTCAGGAGCGCGACCCGCAACGAGCGCAGCGCAGTTTCGAACTGCTGCGGGCGATCAACAAGAACCCGGCGCCGGAGCTGGAAATTCCGCAACCCGGTCTGCCCGAAGATGGCCACGAATCGCGCACTTGGCAGGCCGGCCTTGGTACGCGCGGCGATCGTGCATTTGGCGAATACGGCTTGCGCATGGCCTATCACGACCTTAACGACAACGCAGAGAGCTTTCCCCTCGGCGCACAGATCGAGATCCTGCAACTGAAGCTGCGTCAGTACGAAGGCAATGACTGGCAGTTGCAGCAACTGGATCTGGCGACCATTCGTTCGCTGACTCCGCGCAACGAGCTGCTGCAACCGCTGTCGTGGCAAGTCACCGGTGGCCTGGAGCGGGTGCCGGGCAAGCATGACGACGAAACACTGGTCAGCCATGTCAACGGCGGCGGCGGCGGTACCTGGCAATTGGGCGAAGACGTGCTCGGCTTCGCGCTGGGCACGGTGCGCGTGGAGCACAACAACGACTTTGCCGAGTTTGTTTCCCCGGCCGGTGGCTTCAACACCGGGGTGCTGTGGAAAAACCCGCTGGGCAACCTGAGTCTGGAAGCCAAGGGCGACTACTTCTTCAACGGTGAAGTGCGCCGCAGCCTGAGCCTGAATCAGCAGTGGGAGCTGTCGCGCAACCTCGGTTTGCGCCTGACTGCACAGCGTGAATTCAGCCATCTCGCCACGCCGGAAACCGAAGTGATGCTGGAAGTGAAGTGGTATCACTACTGACTTCGAACACAACACAGAACCAATGTGGGAGCGAGCTTGCTCGCGAAAGCGGTGGGTCAGTCGATATTAGAATCGCCTGACAGGACGCCTTCGCGAGCAAGCTCGCTCCCGCAGGGGCTTTGTGGTGTGCAATGGATTTTTCACAGGCCTTCGACAGCCGCCTCATGAATCCCCTTCTAGACTTTCCTTATGAGCCGAGTATCGGCGCGGGAGAGTGCGATGTGGCGGTGCGTGGGGTTGTTGGGCGTTGTATTGGCGCTGGGCGGTTGCCAGACCACCCATGAAGACTTGATCGCCAAGGGTTATCCACCGGCCTTCGCCGACGGTTTCGATGACGGTTGCGTCAGCGGCCGGCAAGCGGCGGGCTCGATCAGCGGCGAGTTTCGCAAGAACGTGCCGCGCTATCTCAAGGACCAGCAATACGCCGACGGCTGGGTCGACGGCTTCCGCCAATGTCAGGCGATGCTCGAAAACAAGGATCGCGAACAGTATCGCAACGAGCATTGGGACGAGCGCGAGCGCGCCTGGCAGCAACAGAAGGACCAGGGCGCCGGGCGGGCTTATCGCTCGCAATAGGTCGCCTGCAGACATCCATTGAAACCAAATGCCGGCAATGATGGCCCAAATCCTTTAACAGGAGGACTTCATGAGTCGCGCATTCGTCAACGAAGACAACGCCGCCGCGCAGGCCGATCAGCCGGTCGAACGTCAGGTCAGCACGCAGCCCAACTACGTCACCCCGCAAGGTCTGGCGCAGTTGCAGGCGAAGGTTACCGAGTTGCAGAGCCTGCACGCCGAGCAAACGGCCAAAGGCGAGCAGGCTGACAAACAGCGCCTGGCCGATCTGCAACGGGATCTGCGTTATTTCACCCAACGTCTGAGCAGCGCCCAAGTCGCAGTCGCTGCGACCTCCACCGACAAGGTGCAGATCGGCAGTTGGGTAACCTTTGCCGATGAACACGACACTGAACACCGCGTGCAACTGGTCGGCGAGGATCAGGCCGACGCCACTCAGGGCCTGATCAACTGGGCCTCACCGCTGGGCGGGGCCTTGCTCGGCGCCCGGCTCAACGATGAAGTGCTCTGGCAGCGGCCTGCCGGCGATCAACTGATCGAAGTGATCCGCATCGAACCGGCTTAAACCACGCCTTGCGCCAACATCGCATCGGCGACTTTGACGAAGCCGGCAATGTTCGCGCCTTTGACGTAATTGACCTGACCGTTGTCTTCGCCGTAATGCACGCAGGCGTGGTGGATCGACTGCATGATCGCGTGCAGCTTGCTGTCGACCTCGCCCGCCGTCCACAGCAGGCGCATGGCGTTCTGCGACATCTCCAGACCACTCACGGCCACGCCGCCGGCATTCGAGGCCTTGCCCGGCGCAAACAGAATGCCGGCCTCGATAAAGATATCCACAGCCTCCAGCGTAGTCGGCATGTTCGCGCCTTCGGCCACACAGACGCAGCCATTGCGCAGCAGCGTGCGTGCGGCTTCGGCGTCGAGTTCGTTCTGTGTTGCGCAGGGCAATGCGATATCGCACGCCAACGACCACGGATGTTGGCCGGCGCGGAATTCCAGAGCATGGGCGCTCGCCAGTTCGCTGATGCGCCCGCGTTTGACGTTCTTCAGCTCCAGCAGCGCCAGCCACTGCTCTTCGCTCAAACCGGCTTCGCAATACAGCGTGCCTTCGGAGTCGGACAGCGAGATCACTTTGCCGCCCAGATCCATGACCTTGCGCGCCGCATATTGCGCAACGTTGCCAGAACCGGAAATTGCCACACGCTTGCCTTCGACGGTCTGCCCACGGCGCTTGAGCATTTCTTCGGCGAAGTACACGCAGCCGAAACCGGTCGCTTCCGGGCGAATCAGGCTGCCGCCGTAGGTCATGCCCTTGCCGGTGAGGACGCTGGTGAACTGGTTGCTCAGGCGCTTGTACTGGCCAAACAGGAAACCGATCTCCCGCGCACCGACGCCGATGTCACCGGCCGGCACGTCGACGTCGGCGCCAATGTGGCGGTACAGCTCGCTCATGAACGCCTGGCAGAAACGCATGACTTCGGCGTCGCTCTTGCCCTTGGGATCGAAATCCGAACCGCCCTTGCCGCCGCCCATGGGCAGCGAGGTCAGCGAGTTCTTGAAGGTCTGCTCAAAAGCGAGGAATTTCAGCACGCCGAGGTTCACCGACGGATGAAAACGCAAGCCGCCCTTGTACGGGCCGATGGCGCTGTTCATCTGGATACGGAAGCCGCGATTGACCTGGACCTTGCCCTGATCGTCGACCCACGACACCCGAAACACCAACGCACGCTCCGGCTCGCAGATGCGCTCGAGAATCCCCGAAGTCAGGTAATGCGGATTGGCTTCAAGAAATGGCCACAGACTGCGCAGGACTTCTTCGACAGCCTGGTGGAATTCGGGTTGATCCGGGTCGCGTTTTTTCAGGCGCGCAAGGAAGGATTCGACGGGTTCGATCATGGGCAAAGTCTCGGCAAATTTATTGTCGTTGGAGGAGATTGGGCCGGACTGTAACAAACGAATTACGCACAGGAACAGAGCAAAATGTCGCAGTTATGAAATTAAATGGTGCACAGGATATAAATCAGGTCGGTTTTTGACCCTGCTTTGCACTCTAATGGTGAGATCAGACTCACGTCATGCACCAACAGTTACACCCCTTCGCGAGCAAGCTCGCTCCCACATTTGAAATGCGTTCTCTTGTGGGAGCGAGCTTGCTCGCGAAGGGTTCGACTCGGTTAAACCTGAAAAACACAGAAAAAAACGGAGCCCGAAGGCTCCGCTCTTTCTCTAACCAACCCGACATCAGGCCAGTTTCTTGTGACGTACCCGGTGAGGCTGGGCCGCTGCTTCGCCGAGGCGCTTTTTGCGGTCAGCTTCGTACTCGGTGTAGTTGCCTTCGAAGAACACCGCTTGCGAGTCGTCTTCGTACGCCAGGATGTGCGTGGCGACACGGTCAAGGAACCACCGATCGTGGGAGATCACAATGGCGGCGCCCGGGAAGTCCAGCAGGGCTTCTTCCAGCGAACGCAGGGTTTCCACGTCGAGGTCGTTGGACGGTTCGTCGAGCAGCAGGACGTTGCCGCCCTCCTTCAGGGTCAGCGCCAGGTGCAGACGACCGCGCTCACCGCCGGACAGATCCTTGACGAACTTCTGCTGGTCGCCGCCCTTGAAGTTGAAGCGACCGACGTAGGTGCGCGACGGGATCTCGTAGTTGCCGATGCGGATCTGGTCGGAACCGTCGGAAATCTGCTGGAACACGGTCTTGCTGCCGTCGAGGTCTTCGCGGCTCTGGTCGACGCAGGCCAGCTGCACGGTTTCACCGATTTCGATGCTGCCCGAATCCGGGGTTTCCTTGCCCATCAGCATGCGGAACAGCGTCGATTTACCGGCACCGTTACCGCCGATCACGCCGACGATGGCGCCCTTCGGCATGGAGAACGACAGGTTGTCGATCAGCACGCGATCGCCGTAGCCCTTGGTGACGTTCTTGAACTCGATGACCTTGTCGCCCAGGCGTGGACCGGCCGGGATGTAGATCTCGTTGGTTTCGCTGCGCTTCTGGAATTCCTGCGATTGCATTTCTTCGAAGCGTTGCAAACGTGCCTTGGATTTCGACTGGCGGGCCTTGGCGCCTTTGCGCACCCATTCCAGTTCTTCTTTCATGGCTTTTTCATGAGCCGACTGCTGCTTGGATTCCTGGGCCAGACGATCGGACTTGGCTTCGAGCCAGCCCGAATAGTTGCCCTCGTAAGGAATGCCCGCGCCGCGGTCGAGTTCCAGAATCCAGCCGGCGACGTTGTCGAGGAAGTAGCGGTCGTGCGTGATCGCAACCACGGTGCCCGGGAAATCGTGGAGGAAATGCTCCAGCCACGCCACCGAATCGGCGTCCAGGTGGTTGGTCGGTTCGTCGAGCAGCAACATGTCCGGAGCGGACAGCAGCAGACGGCACAGGGCGACACGGCGCTTTTCACCACCGGACAGGTGTTCTACTTTCGCGTCCCAAGCCGGCAGACGCAGCGCGTCGGCGGCGACTTCCAGTTGGCGCTCGAGGTTATGGCCGTCGCTGGCCTGCAGGATCGCTTCGAGCTTGGCCTGTTCAGCGGCGAGCTTATCGAAGTCGGCGTCCGGGTCAGCGTAGGCTGCATAGACTTCGTCCAGACGCGCTTGTGCATCCTTGATCACGCTGACCGCTTCCTCGACCACTTCACGCACGGTCTTGGCAGGATCGAGTTGCGGCTCTTGCGGCAGGTAACCGATGTTCAAATCTGGCATCGGACGTGCTTCACCTTCGAACTCGGTATCGACGCCGGCCATGATTTTCAGCAGCGTGGATTTACCCGAACCGTTGAGGCCGAGCACGCCGATCTTGGCGCCGGGGAAGAAGGACAGCGAAATGTTTTTGAGAATTTCCCGCTTCGGCGGAACAACTTTGCCCAGCCGATGCATGGTGAAGACGTATTGAGCCATGGAGAACCTTGGGTCAGTGACAGATGAATGATTGGAGCGCAGGCGATGCCTGGCCAGACTGTGCGCGTCGTTCACTTGATCACGATCAATGCGTGCGCGCTGGAAAAAGTCTGATTGTAGGGGCTGGAACGCCCCCGTCTAACCGGCAAAGCTACCTGAATGACCGATGGCAGTCCAGCCGAGAGGGGCTGGCACTTAGCCACGAGTCAAGGCATGCTAGCCGCCCTTCGGGCGTCCGGCTTATAGTGCACGTCGCGCCAGTCCAGCCAAATCGCAGGATCACAGCTTGACCAATGTCACTCCGCCAGCCTCTGTGAGCAGCACCCCACCGGCGCCCGGCTCGCCCCTGCGCGGAACATTAAAGGGTGCGCTGGCCACCCTCGTGCTGTTATTGCTCGCGTTGCTGTTCTGGCAACTGCTCGATCAATTGCGCGAAACCCAGAAGAATCAGCGTCAGTACACCATCGATTACACCGCCGACCTTGCCGCCCAGGTCAGCCTGAACATGGCGCTGAACGCGCAAATCGCCCTCAACCTGCTACCGATCGTCGAACAACCGCAAACCGCCGACGAACAGCAGATGCTCCTGCGCAAGTTGCAACGCTCGCTGCCCGACCTGCGCAGCATGGCCCTGCTCTCGCCCTCCGGCCGGATCATCAGCGACAGCGCCACTGACAGCTCCGACGCCGATTACCTGTCCGAACTGGTGCGCCGCAGCCGCGCCCAGGCGCACTACTTCAGCAATGCCGATGACGGCTCGGTGGTGCATCTGCTGCTGCATCAGGCCAGCGGCAGCAGTCGTGGTTACTGGGCGTTGCGCTTGACGCCGACCTTCTTCGATTCGCTGACCAAACAGGACGCCACCGCCCTGCGCCCGCTGTGGCTGGTGGAAAACCGCCTCAACCACCAGATCATCAGCCGCGAGGCCGGGCTGCCGTCAAACAAGGCTGGCGGGTTGACGCCCGACGATGTCGCCAACACCGTGCTGACCGTGCCGCTGAGCAGTAGCGACTGGCAACTGCGCGGGCTGTTCGACCGCCAGCGCGTACTGGAAGAATTGCTGCCGGCGTTCATCGGAAAATGCCTGCTCGGCCTGGCGTTCTCGATGTTGCCAGTGATCGCGCTGCTGAACATGCGTCGGCGCCAGCGCCAAGTGCATGAAGGTCGGCGGCGCTATCAGGATATTTTCGAAGGCACCGGCGTGGCCTTGTGCGTGCTTGACCTGTCCGGCCTCAAGCAGATGTTCGACAAGACGCAGATCCAGACCAGCGACCAGCTCAAGGCCTGGCTGGACCAGCCGCAGCAGCGCCAGCAGTTGCTTGCGGAAATGCGCGTCACCGAGGTCAATCAGGTCGCCCTGCAACTGCTCGATGTGCACTCCTGCGACGATGCCTGGCAACTGCTGATCGACGGCCAGCGCCATCCGCAGTGCGCGATCGGTCAGCAGATTCTCGACGCCGTCCTGCAGCAGCAGAAGCAGCTGGAACTGGAAATCAAACTGCCCAACAGCAACGGTCGCGACCAGCACTTGTGGATGGTCCTGCGCCTGCCAAGCGAGCAGCACGACTATAAAGCCGTAATCCTCAGCATCAATGACATCACCAGCCGCAAGCTGATCGAGCTGTCGCTGCTGGAGCGTGAGGGTTTCTGGTCGGACGTGGTGCGCACCGTTCCGGATCATCTGTATGTGCAGGACGTGATCAGCCAGCGGATGATTTTCAGCAACCACCACCTCGGCCAGACCCTGGGCTACAACCGCACCGAACTGCATCAGATGGGCGAGTACTTCTGGGAAATCCTCCTGCACCCGGAAGACGCCGACTATTACCATCGTTCGCGGCAGTTGCAGCGCCACGCCGGTTACAGCCAGTTGTTGCAATGCCAGTTGCGCTTCCGCCATCGCGACGGCAAGTGGCGGCGCTTCGACATCCGTGAACAGGCGCTGGCGAGGGACAAGCACGATCAGGTCACGCGGATCATCGGTGTGGCCAAGGACATCACCGAACAGATCGAGGCCAGCGAATCGCTGCGTGACAGCGAGCAGCGCTACCGCATGCTCGCCGAAAGCATCAGCGACGTGATTTTCTCCACTGACAGCAAGCTCTCGCTGAACTATGTCAGCCCCTCGGTGCAAGCCGTGCTCGGTTACAACGCCGAGTGGATTTTCCAGAACGGCTGGCAATCGACCATCGCCAACCCCGGGCAATTGAACGGCATCTACGCGCTGATGGACCGCGTCAGCAAAGCGCTGGACAAGCCCGAGCAACTGGCATTGTTGCGCAATCAGGTGCAAACGCAGTTGTTCCTCTTCGATTGCCTGCGCGCCGACGGCCGCAAGATTCCGATCGAGCTGCGCCTGGTGCTGGTGTGGGACGAACACGGCGCGTTCGAAGGCGTGCTCGGCGTCGGCCGCGATATCAGTCAACAGCGCCGTGCCGAAAAAGATTTGCGCATGGCCGCCACGGTATTCGAGCACTCCACCTCGGCGATCCTGATCACCGACCCGGCCGGCTACATCGTCCAGGCCAACGAAGCCTTCAGTCGGGTCAGCGGCTACAGCGTCGGCGAAGTCCTCGACCAGTTGCCAAACATGCTCACCGTCGACGAGCAGCAGGATGCCCACCTGCGCTATGTGCTCAAGCAGTTGCACGAGCACAGCACCTGGGAAGGCGAGGTGTGGATGAAGCGCCGCAACGGCGAGCATTACCCGGCGTGGGTCGGCATCACTGCCGTACTCGACGACGAGGGCGATCTGGCCAGTTACGTGTGCTTCTTCAGCGACATCAGCGAGCGCAAGGCCAGCGAGCAGCGCATCCACCGCCTCGCCTATTACGACGCTCTCACCCACCTGCCGAACCGCACGCTGTTCCAGGATCGGCTGCATACCGCGCTGCAAGCGGCCGAACGGCAGAAGTCGTGGGTGGTGCTGATGTTCCTCGACCTCGACCGTTTCAAACCGATCAACGATTCCTTGGGCCACGCCGCCGGCGACCGCATGCTCAAGGATATGGCCACGCGCCTGCTGGCCTGCGTCGATGACGACGACACCGTGGCGCGCATGGGCGGCGACGAATTCACCTTGCTGCTGCAGCATCGCTCCAACCGCGAACTGGCGCTGAACCGGGCGATTCATGTCGCCGAGCAGATTCTCGCCAGCTTGGTGCGGCCGTTCGTGCTCGAGGGTCGTGAGTTCTTCGTCACCGCCAGTATCGGCATCGCGTTGAGCCCGCAGGACGGCAACGAACTCAGCCAGTTGATGAAGAACGCCGACACGGCGATGTACCACGCCAAGGAACGCGGCAAGAACAACTTCCAGTTCTATCAGGCCGACATGAACGCCAGTGCGCTGGAGCGTCTGGAGCTGGAAAGCGATTTGCGCCATGCGCTGGAGCAGAACGAATTCGTCCTGTATTACCAACCGCAGTTCAGCGGCGACGGCAAACGTCTGACCGGCGCCGAAGCACTGCTGCGCTGGCGCCATCCCCGTCGCGGACTGGTACCGCCGGGGGATTTCATTCCGGTGCTGGAAGAGCTCGGCCTGGTGGTGGATGTTGGCGACTGGGTCATCAGCGAGGCCTGTCGACAGCTGAAAACCTGGCACCAGCAACGGGTGCGGGTGCCGAAGGTGTCGGTGAACATCTCCGCACGGCAGTTTTCCGATGGCCAGTTGGGCACCCGAATCGCGACGATCTTGCGCGAAACCGGCCTGCCCCCGGCGTGTCTGGAACTGGAGCTGACCGAAAGTATCCTGATGCGCGAAGTCAGCGAGGCAATGCAGATTCTCGCCGGATTGAAAAACCTCGGCCTGAGTATCGCGGTCGACGACTTCGGCACCGGTTATTCATCGCTGAACTACCTCAAACAATTCCCGATCGACGTGCTGAAGATCGACCGCACCTTCGTCGATGGCCTGCCGTCCGGCGAACAGGACGCGCAGATCGCCCGGGCGATTATCGCCATGGCCCACAGCCTGAATCTGGCGGTGATCGCCGAGGGCGTGGAAACCCACGAGCAACTGGACTTCCTGCGTGAGCACGGTTGCGATGAAGTGCAGGGATATCTGTTCGGCCGGCCGATGCCGGCGGGACGGTTCGAGGCGCAGTTCAGCAATGATGCGCTTTTCATGTTCGACTGACCTGAGCCGCTTCGGGCGGCTCAGGTCAGTCGAACATGAAGAGGAGCTGCAGCTTGCAGCTTGAAGCCCGCTTATCCACAACCTGACTGTGTTTCATAGCCCTTCTAAAAGCGGTTGAGTTAGAATGCCCCCTTTTCTGCCCCCGATCCTTGAGGACCGCCATGTTCAGCCGTGATTTGACTATTGCCAAGTACGACGCCGACCTTTTTGCCGCCATGGAGCAAGAAGCTCAGCGTCAGGAAGAACACATTGAGCTGATCGCTTCGGAAAACTACACCAGCCCAGCGGTGATGGAAGCTCAAGGCTCGGTCCTGACCAACAAGTACGCCGAAGGCTATCCGGGCAAGCGCTACTACGGTGGTTGCGAGTACGTTGACGTGGTTGAACAACTGGCCATCGACCGCGCCAAGGAACTGTTCGGCGCCGATTACGCCAACGTTCAGCCGCACGCCGGTTCGCAAGCCAACGCTGCGGTGTACCTGGCGCTGCTGTCGGCTGGCGACACCATTCTGGGCATGAGCCTGGCCCACGGCGGTCACCTGACCCACGGCGCCAGTGTTTCCTCCTCGGGCAAGCTGTACAACGCCATCCAATACGGCATCGACGCCAACGGCCTGATCGACTACGACGAAGTCGAGCGCCCGGCGGTCGAGCACAAGCCGAAAATGATCGTTGCCGGTTTCTCGGCCTACTCGCAGATCCTCGACTTCCCGCGCTTCCGCGAAATTGCCGACAAGGTCGGCGCTTACCTGTTCGTCGACATGGCTCACGTCGCCGGTCTGGTTGCCGCGGGCGTCTACCCGAACCCGGTGCCGTTCGCCGACGTCGTGACCACCACCACCCACAAGACCCTGCGCGGTCCACGTGGCGGTCTGATCCTGGCCAAAGCGAACGCCGAGATCGAGAAGAAGCTCAATTCCGCAGTATTCCCGGGCGCCCAGGGTGGCCCGCTGGAGCACGTGATCGCGGCCAAGGCGATCTGCTTCAAGGAAGCGCTGCAGCCTGAATTCAAGGCTTACCAGCAACAAGTGGTGAAGAACGCCAAGGCCATGGCCGAAGTGTTCATCGCGCGCGGTTTTGACGTGGTTTCGGGCGGTACTGAAAACCACCTGTTCCTGCTGTCGCTGATCAAGCAGGACATCTCCGGTAAAGACGCCGACGCCGCATTGGGCAAAGCGTTCATCACCGTGAACAAGAACTCCGTGCCTAACGATCCACGCTCGCCGTTCGTGACTTCCGGCCTGCGCTTCGGTACTCCGGCTGTAACCACCCGTGGCTTCAAAGAGGCCGAGTGCAAAGAGCTGGCCGGCTGGATCTGCGACATCCTGGCTGACCTGAACAACGAAGCGGTAATCGACGCCGTTCGTGAGAAAGTCAAAACCATCTGCAAGAAACTGCCAGTGTACGGTGCTTGATAAGCCCCGTTAACCTGCATAAAAGAACCGGCCAACATTGGCCGGTTTTTTTATGGCCAGTCATCAGATAACTCAATACCACCCGAAGAAAACTGCAATCTGCTAATCCCGTCCCGCAGGGCTTTTCATCCCTTTTTTCAAACCAAACTCTTGCAACACAGATGCAAACCGCCACAAATGAAAACCGCTTAGTCTGAAACCCGACTTGATAAAAGGGTTTCGTCATGACGAGCAATATCGAAAAATCTTTCATTGCAACATTGAGAATGTTCGACCACAGAGTCGGCTTTCTTGAACACCTGTACGGCAAACCGGCGATGGCTACCATCAGTCTGTTCAGCGGCGGTTTTTATACCGGACGTCCGCAAATACGGGATCAATCCCACTTGCTCGGCATCCGGATCAACGAGCAGAGCGGCAGGATAAAGCCGTTGAAGCTGCACTTCGGTCATACCCCTGACGGCTATATCCTCACCGTAAAAAACCAGGGGCCCTATTTCAATCAGGTGATCAGCAATCACTGGCTGGACACTGTCGAGGCCGTTAAGCCAGACACTGACAGCCCGAGCAAGTTTGTCCTCCTCGACCGTTATGGCACCGCTATTACCCGGGACAACTTACAGGCCGAACACACACCCGTTTGTTTGAAACTGGAAAGCCACGACTACTTGGGCGGCATAAAAATCAGAAGTTTGCCGTACGTCTATCTGGGCAAAACCGAAGAGCGCTCGAAAATCACCTTCATCCTGAGCGTTGTCGAAAGACATGTACCTGACATCAAAAGGTGAGCCACTTCCCATCCGGCAACAGACAGCCTTACCGTTTTTCGCAAATGCTCAAGACCGGGCCTTTCCGGCAACTGGTAAGACCGGTCATGCCAATTGTCTAAATTTCTCCTTGCGAACCTGGAAAACCTGCGCCTAGACTGCGCCTGCACTGGACATACCGGTAAGACCACAATAATTAAGTCCTGAATCCGCTGCGCCACGCGTACGGCAGCCAGGACACCGACCCAGGATTCCTCCCATGCTCAGATGGTGCTCGCGTTCAATTTTCCTCCAAGTGGTTCTCGGACTGATGCTCGGCATCGTCTGCGGGCTGACCCTTCCGGAATACTCGGCCCAGCTCAAACCGCTTGGCGATGGCTTCATCAAATTGATCAAGATGCTGATCGGCCTGATCGTGTTCTGCGTGGTCGTCAGCGGTATCAGCGGCGCGGGCGATCTGAAGAAGGTCGGGCGCATCGGCCTCAAGTCGGTGATCTACTTTGAAGTGCTGACCACCATCGCTCTGGTGATCGGTCTGGTGTTCGCCTTCAGCACCGGCATTGGCAGCGGCGCGAACATTCATCTGGAGCAGCTCTCCAGCGCCGACATGGGCGACCTCGCCGAGCGCGGCCAGCACATGCACACCACCACGCAGTTTCTGATGGATCTGATCCCGACCTCGGTGATCGGCGCCTTCGCCGACAACAACATTCTGCAGGTACTGCTGTTCTCGGTGCTGTTCGGCAGTGCACTGAATCTGGTCGGCGAAGCCGCTTCCGGGATTTCGCGGCTGATCAACGAACTGAGCCATGTGATCTTCCGCATCATGGGCATGATCGTGCGGCTGGCGCCGATCGGCGTGTTCGGCGCCATCGCCTTCACCACCAGCAAATACGGCCTCGATTCGCTGCAGCACCTGGGCAGTCTGGTCGGCTTGTTCTACCTGACCTGCGTTGCTTTTGTCAGTGTGATTCTCGGCCTGGTCATGCGCGCGTCCGGTCTGCGCATGTGGCCGCTGCTCAAATACCTGCGTGAAGAACTGCTGATTGTCATGGGCACCGCCTCTTCCGACGCCGTGCTGCCGCAGATCATGCGCAAGCTCGAACACCTCGGCATCGGCAGCTCGACCGTCGGCCTGGTGATCCCGACCGGGTACTCGTTCAACCTCGACGGTTTCTCGATCTACCTGACCCTGGCCATCGTGTTCATCGCCAATGCCACCGGCACACCGCTGGCGATGACCGATCTGCTGACGATTCTGCTGGTGTCGCTGATTACCTCCAAAGGTGCCCATGGCATTCCCGGTTCGGCGCTGGTGATCCTCGCGGCGACACTGACGGCGATCCCGGCGATTCCCGTAGTCGGTCTGGTGCTGGTATTGGCCGTGGACTGGTTCATGGGCATCGGCCGCGCGCTGACCAATCTGATCGGCAACTGCGTCGCCACCGTGGCCATCGCCCGCTGGGAAAAGGACATCGACGTGCAGCGCGCGAACAAGGTGCTCAACGGCGAGCAGGGCTATAACTTTCAACCGCGAAAAACCGTCGCTCAGGCGGCGGCCAAAGAATTTTGAATGAGTGCCGTGCCTGCCAATGCGCAGGCACGGCCCAGGGAGCCAGTACGTGATTACAACTTCAACCGTCGTCAACTCAGTGGTGGAAAAACTCCGCGCCGCGTTGGCCCGAGGGCAGTGGCGCTCCGGCGACATGCTGCCGGGCCAGCGCGAACTGGCCGAACAACTGGGCATCAGCCGGCCGAGCCTGCGCGAAGCGGTGATCGTCCTCGAAACCCTCGGTCTGGTGCGTTCGATGCCGGGCAAAGGCGTGGTCGTACTCGACGTGCAACTCAGCGACACTCAGAGCCACGACAGCGCGGTGGCCGGCGCCAGTCTCGAAGACGTGCTGCAACTGCGCTACACCCTTGAGCCGTTCATTGTCGGGCTGGTCGCGCAATCGATCAGCAGCAAGGAAGTCGGCCAGTTGCGCCTGACCCTGATGGACATGCGCGAAGCCCTCGAGGCCGGTGACAGTGAAGCCGGGGTCAGCGCCTACATCGCCTTCCACGAAGAACTGTTCACCCTGACCTCGAACCCGATTTTCCAGAGCGTGGTGCAGCAGACCAGTAACGCGCTCAAGCAAAGCGCCGAAGTGTTGCGCAATTCCCCGGAACATCTGGCCGAACGCCTGGAAGAAAACGAAGCCGTGGTCCGCGCGATCCGCAGTAAGAACAGCGCTCAGGCCAGCGCCGAAATGCGCCGGCACATTCTGCGCGAAGGCCAGCGCATGGGCGTTGAGCTGAACATCCCGGACGACAACCTGCCCACCTGATTTGCCAGGAGAACGGCCATGAACAGTTTTGCTTCAGCGTCCCACGCGCATTCGACCGCCCTGCCCGTCTCTCGCTTGGGCACGCCGACGGAGGATCTGTATCCGCGACTGTTCGATGCGATCCTCGAGCGGCGAATCGATGAAGGCTGCCGGTTCACCGAGGACAGTCTGAAGGCGATGTTCAGCGCCAGCCGTGCCGATGTGCGCCGCGTGCTGACGCAACTGTCCCACGAGCAGATCGTGGTGTTGCGCGCCAATCATCGACCGCGAGTGGCCGCGCCTGATCGGGAACTGATCCGGCAGACCTTGCATGCGCGGCGGCTGGCTGAGAACACCTTGGTGCGGTTGGCTTGTCAGCGTCCGCAGCCAGACGATTTGAAATGCTTGAGCACGTTGATAGCGCGCGAGAAGCGCGCCATCGAGCAGAATCGGCGCGGGGCGGCGATTCGCTTGTCGGGAGACTTTCATCTGCAGTTGGCGCGTATGGCGGGAAATCTGCCGCTGGCGCATTTTCTGCGCAGTCTGGTGCCGCTGACGTCGCTGGCGATTGCGCGAAGTCAGTGTTCGACGCGAAGCTGTTGCGCATGGCAGGAGCATTTGGCGTTGGTTGAGGTTGTGGAGCGAGGTGATGTTTCCAAGGCCGGGATGCTGATGAATCGGCATCTGGATCATCTTGAGCTGACACTGCTGGGCACAACCTTTCAACATTGTGTTGTGAGTTAAATCGCCATCGCGGGCAAGCCCGCTCCCACAGGGTTATTTGTCGCTCACAGATTGTGGGTACACCAATAAACCTGTGGGAGCGGGCTTGCCCGCGATGGCGTCAGTGCTGACACCGAAAAATCATCAGTCAGAAGCTACCCTGGCAAACCCCGCCCGAATCTTCTCTTCCGGCAAGTCATCGGCAATAAACACGATCACGCTCTCCCGCGCCTCGCCCTCGGCCCATTCGGTGTCCCAGTCGAAACCATAGAGTTTCAGCACACCCTGAAACACCAGCCGCCGGTCTTCGCCGGCAATGTTCAGCACGCCTTTGTAGCGCAGCAATTGCTTGCCGTGCTCTTCCAGCAGTTCGTTCATGAATTCGCTGAGTTGATCGATATCCAGCGCCTGATCGGTGCGCAGCACCAGACTGGAGATGCGATCGATCGACGGCGCCTTGCTCACCGGACGCAGGCTCAAACCGCCGCCCAGATCAGCATTGAGGTTGAAACCACGCACATCCAACAGTTCGGCCAGATCGATGTTGCCATGCTCGACCACGCGGATCGGCGCGCGGCGGTTGATTCGGGTGAGGCGTTCGCTCAGCGCGGTAAACGTCGGCTCATCGACCAGATCAGTCTTGCTCACCAGCAAGCGATCAGCGAAACCGATTTGCGCCTGGGCGATGGTCTGAGTCAGGTGCACATCGGCGTGGGCAGCGTCGACCAGGGTGATAATGCCGTCGAGCAAGTAACGCTCGCGCAGCTCTTCGTCGATGAAAAACGTCTGCGCCACCGGCGCGGGATCGGCCAGACCGGTGCACTCGATCACCAGACGGTCGAAGGCAATCTCGCCGCTATCCAGGCGCTCGAGCAGCAAGTACAGCGCCTTGGTCAAGTCGGTGTGAATGGTGCAACAGACGCAGCCGTTGGCCAGAGTCATGACTTGCACCGGCTCGTCACCCAGCAATTGGGTGTCGATGCCGGCGTCGCTGAATTCGTTCTCGATCACGGCGATTTTCAGACCGTGCTCGGCTTTCAATAGATGACGCAGCAAAGTGGTCTTGCCGGCGCCGAGGAAACCGCTGAGTACCGTTACCGGAATGGGAGAAGACAAAACCCGATCTCCTGAAAAGAACACAAAAACAAATGTGGGAGCGAGCCTGCTCGCGAAAGCGGTGTGCCAGTCAAATCATTCATCAACTGACACTCCGTATTCGCGAGCAGGCTCGCTCCCACAGGGGATTACCTCAACCTGATGCTGTCAGCTCAACAGCACTTCGGCCCACCCTTGCCACCGTAACGGGCCTCCTGACGTTCGCGAAAGAACATCTCGTAGCTCATCACCGGTTTGTCCGGGTGTTTGGTTTGCATATGCTCGACGTAGGTGTCGTAGTCGGGCATGCCGACCATCAGGCGCGCGGCCTGACCGAGGTATTTACCGAGGCGACTCAGGTCATTGAACATGGTGCAATCCTCTGGTTACGCATCCGGCAGGGCCTGGAATGGCGATTCTTTATCCGTACGCTCTTTTTTGCCCCAGGCGGCGATGCCGACCTTGAGCGCATAGAACAGGATGCTGAACACCACGAACAGGAACAGCGCGGTGAGTGTGGCGTTGGTGTAGGCGTTGAAGATCACGTGCTGCATCTGCTCAACGCTTTTTGCCGGTGCCAGCACCTGACCGTTGGCCAGCGCATCGCTGTACTTCTTGGCCAGGGACAGGAAGCCGATCGCCGGGTTGGCATCGAACAGCTTGATGAAGCCAGCCGTGGTGGTGCAGATCAACAGCCAGGTGGCCGGCAACAGCGTGACCCAGATATAGCGCTGACGCTTCATCTTGATCAGAACCACGGTGCCGAGCATCAGCGCGATACCGGCGAGCATCTGGTTGGAGATACCGAACAACGGCCACAGGGTGTTGATGCCGCCCAGTGGATCGATCACGCCCTGATACAGCAACCAGCCCCACATCGCCACACAACCGGCGGTGGCGATCAGGTTGGCACCCCACGACTCAGTACGTTTCAGCGCCGGTACGAAGGAGCCGAGCAGATCCTGCAGCATGAAGCGCCCGGCACGGGTACCGGCGTCGACAGCGGTGAGGATGAACAGCGCTTCGAACAGGATCGCGAAGTGGTACCAGAACGCCATGGTGTTTTCACCCGGCAGGACACTGTGCAGGATCTGCGCAATACCGACCGCCAGCGTCGGCGCACCACCGGCGCGAGCCAGGATGGTGGTTTCGCCGATGTCATGGGCAACCGCTTGCAGCGCTTCCGGCGTAATCGCAAAGCCCCAGCTCGTGACAACCTGCGCCACCGAAGCGACGTCACTGCCGACGACTGCGGCCGGGCTGTTCATGGCGAAGTACACGCCTGGCTCGATCACCGAAGCGGCAACCATGGCCATGATCGCCACGAACGATTCCATCAGCATGCCGCCGTAACCGATGTAGCGGGCGTTGGTTTCGTTATCCAAAAGCTTCGGCGTGGTGCCCGACGAGATCAGTGCGTGGAAACCCGATACCGCGCCGCAGGCGATGGTGATGAACAGGAACGGGAACAGACCGCCCTTCCACACCGGGCCAGTACCGTCGACAAACTGGGTCAGCGCCGGCATTTTCAGCTCGGGCATGGTGATCAGGATGCCGATCGCCAGGGCGACGATGGTGCCGATCTTGAGGAAGGTCGACAGGTAGTCACGCGGCGCCAGGATCAGCCACACCGGCAGCGAAGCGGCGACAAAGCCGTAACCGACCAGCATCCAGGTAATCTGCACACCAGTGAAGGTGAAGGCTTTGGCCCATACCGGATCGGCAGCGATCTGCCCGCCCAGCCAGATCGAACCGAGCAGCAGCAACACACCGACCACGGAGATTTCGCCGATGCGACCCGGGCGGATGTAGCGCATGTAGATGCCCATGAACATCGCGATCGGGATGGTCGCCATCACGGTGAAGATGCCCCACGGGCTCTCGGCGAGGGCCTTGACCACGATCAGCGCCAGCACCGCGAGGATGATGATCATGATCAGGAAGCAGCCGAACAGTGCGATAGTGCCGGGAATCCGGCCCATTTCTTCACGCACCATATCGCCCAGGGAACGGCCGTTGCGTCGGGTCGACATGAACAGGACCATGAAGTCCTGCACCGCGCCCGCCAGCACCACACCGGCAATCAGCCAGAGTGTACCGGGCAGATACCCCATCTGCGCCGCCAGCACCGGACCGACCAGCGGCCCCGCGCCAGCGATGGCCGCGAAGTGGTGACCGAAAAGAATGTGTTTGTTGGTCGGCACATAGTCCAGACCATCGTTGTTGAGCACGGCGGGGGTGGCCCGACGCGGATCCAGTTGCATCACGTTGTTGGCGATGAACAGACTGTAGTAACGGTACGCAACCAGATAAATGGCCACGGCAGCGACCACAATCCACAAGGCGTTGATCGCCTCGCCGCGGCGCAATGCCACTACGCCGAGGGCGCACGCTCCTACGATTGCCAGCACGAGCCAGGGTAAGTGGCGCAGCAGGCTATTATTATTTTTCATTTTATTATTCCAGCCAGGGTGGACAAGAAAGACAGCCACCCCGAGTTTAGCGCTTACGGCGCCAAAGGCCATACCCCGACATAGGTCTAGACGCCTTAGTGATTGGCTGGCGCCCGCATTCGCGGTCTATAGTCAGCGAACCTTCATGAGGATTGCGCCATGAGCGAGCACCCTGCCAATCGACGTCGTTTCAAACGTATTGCGTTCGATGCCCGAACCGAGCTGAAACAGGGCGAGTACATCTGGCCGGTCAAACTGATCGACCTGTCGCTCAAGGGCCTGCTGATCGAGCGACCGGAGCCGTGGCTCGGGGATAAAGACCAGGACTTCTTCGTCGACATTCATCTGAGCGAAGACGTCGATATCGAAATGGACGTGCATCTGGCCCACGAGGAAAACGGCCACTTGGGGTTTATCTGCCGGCACATCAGCCTGGAATCGATCCAGCGCCTGCGCCGCTTGATCGAACTGAATCTGGCGGATGAGGCCGAGCTGGAGCGCGAACTGGGTGCACTGATCGAAATCTAGGCCCCCCAATCCCAATTTGGAATGCCCTGTGGTGAGGGGGATCTATGTGGTGAGGGGACTTATGTGGCGAGGGGATTTATGTGGCGAGGGGATTTATCCCCGTTGGGGCGCGCAGCGGCCCTGAAAAGCGGGTCTGCTGCGCAGCCCAACGGGGATAACCCCCTCACCACAGAGGTTCGGCGTTCACTCAAACAGTGCGTCGAGGGCTTGTTCGAGACGGGTCACGGCAATGATCTGCAACCCCGCCGGCGCTTCCTTCGGTGCGTTGCCCTTGGGCACAATCGCGCGTTTGAAGCCATGCTTGGCCGCTTCTTTCAGCCGCTCCTGCCCGCTCGGCACCGGGCGCACTTCGCCGGACAGGCCGACTTCGCCGAACACCAGCAAATCATGGGGCAGCGGCCGATTGCGCAAACTCGACATCACCGCCGCCATCAACGCCAGATCCGAGGCGGTTTCCAGCACCTTCACGCCACCGACCACGTTGAGGAACACGTCCTGGTCGTGAGTCGGAATGCCGCCATGACGGTGCAGCACCGCGAGCAGCATTGCCAGACGGTTCTGATCCAGCCCCAGCGTGACCCGACGCGGGTTGGCCAGATGGCTGTCATCGACCAGCGCCTGCACTTCCACCAGCATCGGCCGGGTGCCTTCCCACGTCGCCATGACCACACTGCCCGGGACTTCTTCCTGAGCGCGAGTGAGAAAAATCGCCGATGGGTTGGAGACTTCTTTCAGGCCCTTATCGGTCATGCCGAATACGCCCAACTCGTTGACCGCGCCGAAACGGTTCTTCACCGCGCGCAGCAAACGCAGACGACCATCGGATTCACCTTCGAAATACAGCACCGTGTCGACCATGTGTTCCAGAACACGCGGACCGGCCAGCGCACCTTCTTTAGTGACGTGGCCGACGAGGAAGATCGCCGTGCCGCTCTGTTTGGCGTAACGCACCAGCAACGCCGCGCTCTCGCGCACCTGAGATACGCCGCCCGGCGCCGATTGCAGTTGTTCGGTGAAAATGGTCTGGATCGAGTCGATCACCATCACCTTGGGCTTTTCCTGGCGAGCGGTGGCGATGATGGCTTCGATGCAGGTCTCGGTCATCACCCGCAGCTGATCCTGGGGCAGGCCGAGACGGCGTGCACGCATGGCCACCTGCTGCTGGGATTCCTCACCGGTGACGTACAGCGCCGGCATGCTCTTGGCCAGGTTGCACAGGGTCTGTAGCAGGATTGTCGACTTGCCGATCCCCGGATCACCGCCAATCAGCACCACAGAACCGTCAACCAGGCCGCCGCCGAGCACGCGATCGAGTTCACCGGAGGCGGTAGAAAAACGCGGGATTTCTTCGATGCTGACTTCGGCGAGCGTCTTGATCTGTGCCTGCTGCCCGGCCCAGCCGGTGCGCCCGGTGGGTGCCGTAGCGCCGCCGCTTTCGATCATGGTTTCGGTCAGGGTGTTCCAGGCACCGCACTCGCCGCACTGCCCGGCCCACTTGGGAAAGGTTGCGCCGCACTCGGTGCAGCCGTACATGCGCTTGGCCTTGGCCATCAGAACCCCCGAAAGAAAAGACGCGATGATAACGCAGCCATCGCCGATCAGCGCGGCGCGGCAGTCCGGATTTCGCCGCTGGCCAGACGCACGGCACTGTTGCCCAGCGGATCCTCGGCATTCAGGTCGGCGCCCTTGGCTTTCAACGCGTCAAGCAATTCCAGACGTTTGAACAGCCCGGCGTACATCGCCGCGGTCTGCCCGGCGCCGTTACGTTGGTCGGGGCTGCAATCGGTGGCCATCAGGCGCCGGGCGATCTGCAACTCGCCTTTGAATATCGCGCCCATCAGGGCGGTGTTGCCGCGTTGGTCTTGAGCACAGGCATCGGCGCCAGCGGCGAGCAGGCGTTCCACCGCCGGCGCCTGACCGTGATAAGCCGCCAGAATCAGCGCGGTGTATCCCTTGCTGTCGCGGGTATCGAGGGAATAGCCGGACTCGATAAACGTCTCGAGCATCGGCACATCGCCACGGCGGGCGGCGTCGAAGTAGTAATCCTGCAACTGCGCCTTGATCGCTTCGGGACTTTGCTCGACCGGTGCCGCCCAGGTGAGGGTCGACAGGCACGCGGCCAGGCCTAAAAGAAAAATACGCATCGAGCACTCTCCTTGAGCGCACGCGAGGCCTTACTGGCCCTCGCGTGCGCCGCATGGCTATCAGTCGGTCAGTTTGGCCGCCAGCGCTTTCACACGGCTGAGGTCGCCCTTGGCCACCTCGGTCACACCGCTGCCGTACTCAGGGTCGGCCTTGTACAGGAACGACAGAATGATGTGCTTGCTCTCGTCATCAGTGGTGGCCAGCGAGCCGCCGAAGCTGTCGATCAGGTCGCGACGTTCCTGCTTGCTGTACGAGCGATACAGATCACCGGCCTGTTTGAAGTTCTGCTCACGCTGAATCTTCGCCTGCTGGGTGGTGCCCGCCAGCGCCGATTGGCTGTAACGCGCCGATGGCGTCTCTTCACGCGGTTGCAGACGGCTTGGCTGGTAGTTGATGCCGGACTGGCTGGCGCCGAAATTCATCGCACCATCCTGATTGCCATTGTTCACTGCGGTTTTCGGTGCGTTGATCGGCAATTGCAATGCGTTGGCACCGAGGCGATACATCTGCGTATCGGCATAAGAGAACACTCGGCCCTGCAACAAACGATCTTCCGAAGGCTCGATACCCGGAACTACGTTGGCGGGTGCCATGGCCACTTGTTCGGTTTCCTGGAAGACATTGGCCGGGTTACGGTTCAAGACCATCTGTCCAACTTTGCGCTCCGGAATACCCGGCCAGATCTTGGTTGCATCCAATGGATCGAAATCAAACTTGGACAAATCCTGTGGCTTCAGAACTTGCACGTACAAGTCCCACTTCGGAAAGTTGCCTTTATTGATATTGCTGACCAAGTCATTGGTCATATGGCTGTAATCCTGTCCCTGAACTTTGCCAACCTGTTTCGGCCGCAGATTATTAATCCCCTGCAAGCTCTTCCAGTGAAACTTCACATAGTGAACTTCATTTTTTGCATTGATCAGCTTGTAGGCATGAACGCCATTACCATCCATTTCGCGATAACTGGCCGGGGTACCGTAGTTGGAATACAACTCGGTCAGTGTGCGGGTCGCTTCCGGTACATGGGAGAAGAAATCGAACCGGCGAGAATCGTCGTCCAGGTTGGTGCGCGGATCGGGCTTGAAGGCGTGCACCATGTCCGGGAACTTGATCGCATCGCGGATGAAAAAGGTCGGGAAGTTGTTGCCGACCAGATCCCAATTGCCGTCAGCGGTGTAGAACTTGGTGGCGAAACCGCGCGGATCGCGCAGGGTTTCCGGGGAGTGGTTGCCGTGCACCACCGCCGAAAAGCGTACGAACACTGGGGTGCTCTGGCCGGCGGCGAATACCTTGGCCTTGCTCAGGTCACTGAGGTCATCGGTCACGGTGAACGTGCCGTGAGCGCCGGTGCCGCGTGCATGCACCACGCGCTCGGGGATGCGTTCGCGATCGAAGCGCTGCAGCTTCTGGATCAGTTGCACATCCTGCAGCAGTACCGGGCCGCTGGCGCCAGCGGTTTGCGAGTTCTGATTGTCACCGACCGCAGCGCCGTTATCGCGGGTCAGCGGAGCGGCATTGACCGAGAAGGTCAGCAGGCTGGCGGTCAGCACACCGAAGGTGCGGCGATGGGGAAAAGCCCCCAGTCCAGGAATGGATGTCATATCAGGTTCCTCTGGTTTTATTGGGCGCATCCAGGTGCGCCACGCCAAGGCTAGAGGCCTGTGCAGCGGAACATAAATAGAAAGAACGTAACACCATGATTGAAGAAATTGGCTGTGCAATCAGCGCTTTAGCGCGTATTTCGCGCGCGATTGCTGGCATTTTGCAAACTAATCGTCAATTGATGTGTCGATAAAAACGGGCATTGTAAGAAGGTGTTTCGCGCAGGAGGCGTTTCGCTGATTTACACTGCCTACACCAAACTCATCTGTAACAAGGAAATAACTATGGGCGTGCTTAGCGAGTTCAAGGCCTTCGCGGTCAAAGGCAATGTGGTCGACATGGCCGTCGGTATCATCATTGGCGCAGCGTTCGGCAAGATTGTTTCGTCGTTTGTCGGCGACGTGATCATGCCGCCGATCGGCCTGTTGATCGGTGGGGTCGACTTCAGTGATCTGGCCGTCACGCTCAAAGCCGCCCAGGGCGATGCGCCCGCCGTGGTGCTGGCTTACGGCAAATTCCTGCAGACGGTGCTGGATTTCGTGATTGTCGCTTTCGCGATCTTCATGGGCGTCAAAGCCATCAACCGCCTCAAGCGCGAAGAAGCCGTAGCACCCACTGCGCCGCCGATCCCGAGCAAGGAAGAGCAGCTGCTGGGCGAAATCCGCGACCTGCTCAAGGCGCAGAACGAGCGGCCCTGAGGCATTTGCTTCACATTGAAACGGCACCCGCGGGTGCCGTTTTCGTTACCAGTAATTCTCTACCGCGACCTGCCCCGGCTTGCGCGTCAGGCTCAGGCGCATATCGCGCTGCTTGAGCAAGGCGCGGGTGTCGTCGATCATTTGCGGATTGCCGCACAGCATCACCCGCGAATGCTCTGGCGAGAGCTCAACGCCCGCCGCTCGCTCCAGTTCGCCATTTTCGATCAACGTGGTGATCCGGCCCTGCAACGCGCCGGGGTGCGCTTCGCGGGTCACCGTTGGAATGAATTGCAGCTTGTGGACGTGTTCGCTCAGATAGTCACGTTGCGCCAACCCGGCGATCAATTCCTGATAGGCCAGTTCCCGCGCCTCCCGCACGCTGTAAACCAGAATGATCCGCTCGAATTTCTCCCAGACTTCGAAGTCCTGCAGGATCGACAGGAACGGCGCCACCCCGGTGCCGGTGGACAGTAGCCAAAGGTCCCGGCCGTCGACAAAGCGATCCAGCGTCAGATAACCGAACGCCTGGCGCTCCACCATCAAAGTGTCGCCGACCTGGAGTCGGCTCAACTCACTGGTGAATTCACCGCCCGGCACAACGATGGAAAAGAACTCGAGAAACTCGTCGAACGGCGACGACACCATCGAATAGGCGCGCCAGACCGTGCTGCCATCGGCCTTGGTCACGCCCAGCCGGGCGAACTGGCCGGCACGAAAGCGAAAGCCGGGATCGCGGCTGGTGCGCAGCGTGAACAGGTTCGGGGTCAACGGTTGCACATCGAGCAAGGTCTGGCTGGTGTACTTCTCGGCGCTGGCAGTCATGAGGCACTCCTTGAAACGATTACCCCCAGTGTCCCGCAAAATCGCGCTGCCAAACACCTGTCATTGGTAATGGTATTAACAGGATCGGCACCGCGCATTCGACTTTTCGTCAATCCTGGATCTAGAGCAATAACTTTAAGATGCCAATTAAAATATAACAGCCTGTATTGCTAAGAACGCTTTATAAAAAACATCAAAGTTTCAATCTCGAAATAATGTAAGGCGATTCGCAGGAAAGACCCTACACTTCGATTCGTGCCGGATCTTTTGGATCCATTCGGCGCCCCGATATCAGGCTATGGAGGCGATAGTTCATGGAAACGTGGAAAGAATCACAATTGAAACAACTGACGTTTGCCAAGGGCATAGAATCGGCTTACGCAATATTGCTGAGATTCGCCGAAAACCTGGGCTTTAATTTCTGCGCAATCGCAGTCACGTCACCGAATCGCGAAGTGCATCTTAACGCCTTGCAAATCAATAACTATCCGAAAGAATGGAACGTCCAGTACAAAAAACAGAACTACCGCAATATTGATCCGGTAATAGCGCATTGCAATCACTCAATACTGCCGATCGTTTGGGAGGAGACCGTGTTTTCAGACGCGCCCGAACTGTGGCAGGCGCTGAAACAGAACGGGCTGCAACATGGCTGGTCGCAAGCGTTTCATGACGAAGCCAGCGGTTTGTGCAGCATCATCAGCCTGGCGCGTACTCATTGCCCGATCAGCCCGCTCGAGCTGTATGAGCATTATGGTTATCTGTTCTACGCCAACCGGCACCTCAGCGAATTGTATGCCCGCACCGTTCCTGTTCAGGCCAAGCCCAGCAGGCCCAGGCTATCGTCCCGGGAGCTGGAGATCATGAAATTGTCCGCCGTGGGCAAGACAGCTCACGATATCTCGCGGATCCTGAGCCTGAGCGAGCGCACCGTTAACTACCATGTGCAAAACGTCATCGAGAAATTCAACGTCTGCAACAAGATTTCTGCGGTGATCGCGGCCGCCCGTGCCGGAATCATCTGAATAACCCAGGGGTAACGCGCCTCAATCCCGCATGTATTTACACGCAAAAAACGTACCATTGCGGCCTCTCCGAGTGATGACGCAACCTGCTTGCATCGCTGTCCACTCGGTAGGATCCCGTCGCACGACAGCCAGCAACGGGACACCCGCCGAATATCCTGAGTCCCCGCCCCATGCCTTTGCTCGAAACGCCTTTCGCTCAACTCGACCTGATCCGCCAGCCCGAACAGCAGAATGAACCGCTGCAAGCCTTCGATGCGGCGGACGAATACCTGCTCAATTATCTCGCCAGCGAACAACCGGCAAGCAGCACTCGCGTGCTGGTGCTCAATGACAGCTTTGGGGCGTTGGCGATCAGTCTGCTGGGCAAGGTCGAGGTGAGCAGCAGCGGCGATTCGTTCCTGGGTTTTATCGGGCTGGAAAAGAACCTGCTGCGCAATGGCCAGGCATTCGACGCGATCCGCCCGATACCGGCCAGTGAGCCTTTGGTCGGGCCGTTTGATCGGGTGCTGATCCGAGTCCCCAAAACCCTGGCGCTATTGGAAGAGCAGTTGATCCGCCTGCAAGGGCAACTCGCTCCCGGCGCGCAAGTGATCGCGGCGGCCATGGTCAAGCATCTGCCCCGTGCCGCAGGCGATCTGCTGGAGCGCTACGTCGGTCCGGTGCAGGCATCGCTGGCGGTAAAAAAGGCGCGACTGCTGATCGCCACGCCTGAAACCAAAGTGCTCGCCACATCGCCCTACCCGACTCGCTATCGCCTCGACGAACCAGCGATCGAACTGCTTAACCACGCCAACGTGTTCTGCCGCGAAGGCCTGGACATCGGCACCCGCGCATTTCTCCCGCATCTGCCAAAGAACCTTGGCAACGCGCGGGTCGCCGATCTCGGTTGCGGCAACGGTGTGCTGGCGATTGCCAGCGCCCTGCAGAACCCGGATGCGTATTACACGCTGGTCGACGAATCGTTCATGGCGGTGCAATCGGCTGCCGAGAACTGGCGCGCGGCATTGGGCGATCGCGAAGTCATCGTGCGCGCTGGCGATGGTCTGGCCGGGCAGGCGCCACAGTCGCTGGACGTGGTGCTGTGCAACCCACCGTTCCATCAGCAGCAGGTGGTCGGCGATTTCCTCGCCTGGCGCATGTTCCAGCAGGCGCGCGAGGCGCTGGTGGTCGGTGGTGCGCTGTACATCGTCGGCAACCGGCATCTGGGCTATCACAGCAAACTGGCGCGCCTGTTTCGCGGCGTCGAGCAAGTCGCGGCGACGCCGAAATTCGTCATCCTCAAGGCGCGCAAATAAATTTCGCGCATAAAAAACCCTCCGTGGGGAGGGTTGCGAGTCCATACCCGAAGGCGCCGGGACGGGATGTTTCAGTGGGTGGTCAAACCTGCGGCATTCATGAACATGCGCATCAGGCTGGCGGCGATGAACAGCACGCCGACACTGCCAACCCAGATCAGGGCCAACCAGCCGAGCCGCTGCCACAGCGGCTTTTTTTCGGCTTCTTCAATGTCGTGCAGAGAATGTTTGCCGGTCATTGCATCGATCTCCGTTAGACGAAGGCGCCACTGCGGACGCCTTCGCGAGCAGGCTCGCTCCCACAGGGCAAGCCCCGCACTGGATTAGTGATAGCCGTCTTCGTGGGTGACCTTGCCGCGGAACACGTAATAGCTCCAGAAGGTGTAACCCAGGATGAACGGGATGATGAACAGCGTGCCCACCAGCATGAAGCCCTGACTTTGCGGCGGCGCAGCGGCGTCCCAGATCGAGATCGACGGCGGCACGATGTTCGGCCACAGGCTGATGCCCAGGCCGCTGTAGCCGAGGAAGATCAGCACCAGGGTCAGCAGGAACGGCGTGTAGTTGGCATTGCGTGCCACCGCGCGGATCAGGCCGTACAAGGTGACCAGCACCAGAATCGGCACCGGCATGAACCAGAACAGGTTCGGCATGCTGAACCAGCGCGAGGCGATTTCCGGATGCGACAGTGGCGTCCACAGGCTAACGATACCGATCACTGCCAACAGAACAAACGCAAGCGGCCGCGCCAGGTCATGCATCTGCTCCTGCAACTTGCCTTCGGTTTTCATGATCAGCCAAGTACAGCCGAGCAAGGCATAGGCCACCACCAGCGCCGCACCGCAGAACAGCGTGAACGGGGTCAGCCAATCCAGTGAACCACCGGCGAACTGGCGATTGACCACCGGCAGACCATCGATGAACGCACCGAGCGCCACGCCCTGAAAGAACGTCGCCGCGATCGAACCACCGATGAATGCCTTGTCCCACAGATGCCGTTTTTCATCCTTGGCCTTGAAGCGGAACTCGAAAGCCACGCCACGGAAGATCAGGCCCATCAACATGAAGATCAGCGGCAGGTACAGCGCCGACAGCACTACCGAATAGGCCAGCGGGAATGCGCCGAACAACGCCGCGCCGCCCAGCACCAGCCAGGTCTCGTTGCCGTCCCACACAGGGGCGACCGTGTTCATCATCACGTCGCGATCGGTCTTGCCTGGCACGAACGGGAAGAGAATGCCGATGCCCAGGTCGAAGCCGTCCATGACCACGTACATCATGATGCCGAAGATGATGATCACGGCCCAGATCAGCGGAAGATCAATACCCATGAGTCAAATCTCCTTGGTCAAGCGAGTGTTATCTTCGTGCTCGCCCTCGGCCGGATCGTCGGCTGCGGACAATGGACGCGCCGGAGTGCGTTTCTTGCCTGGACCACCGTCCGGCGTGTCGCTGCCTTCGCTGATCTTCGGCCCTTTGCGCACCAGACGCATCATGTAGCCAAGACCTGCGCCGAACAGCGCGAAATAGACCACGACGAACATGATCAGGGTGATGCTCATCTGCATGAAGCTGTGGTTGGACGAAGCATCCGCAGTGCGCATCAGGCCGTAGACCACCCACGGCTGACGGCCGATTTCCGTGGTGAACCAGCCGGCGAGAATCGCGATCAGCCCGGACGGCCCCATCCACAAGGCCAGATGCAGGAACGGACGTGAGGTGTACAGCGAGTCACGCTTGCGCAGCCACAGGCTCCACAGACCGGTGAAGATCATCAGAAAACCGAGGCCGACCATGATCCGGAACGACCAGAACACAATGGTCGAATTCGGCCGGTCTTCGGGTGGAAACTCCTTCAGCGCCGGCACTTGTTTGTCCAGCGAGTGCGTGAGAATCAGGCTGCCGAGATAGGGAATCTCCACGGCAAACTTAGTGCGTTCTTCTTTCATGTCCGGCCAGCCGAACAGGATCAGCGGCGTGGCTTCGTCGCCATGGTTTTCCCAGTGGCCTTCGATCGCCGCGATTTTAGCCGGCTGATGCTTGAGCGTATTGAGGCCGTGGAAGTCGCCGATCACAGCCTGGATCGGCGCGACGATCAACGCCATCCACATCGCCATCGACAGCATGGTCCGGATCGCCGGGTTGTCCCTGCCGCGCAGCAGGTGCCAGGCCGCTGAAGAGCCGACGAAGAACGCCGTCGCGACGAATGCGGCAGTCGCCATGTGCATCAGGCGGTAGGGGAATGACGGGTTGAAGACAATGGCCAGCCAGTCGGTCGGAATCACCTGGCCGTTAACGATTTCAAAACCTTGCGGGGTCTGCATCCAGCTGTTGGAGGCGAGAATCCAGAAGGTCGAAATCAGCGTGCCGATCGCCACCATCACCGTCGAGAAAAAGTGCAGGCCGCGCCCGACCTTGTTCCACCCGAACAGCATGACGCCGAGGAAACCGGCCTCGAGGAAGAACGCCGTGAGCACTTCATAAGTCAGCAACGGCCCGGTGACGGCGCCGGCGAAGTCGGAGAAACGACTCCAGTTTGTGCCGAACTGATAGGCCATGACCAGTCCGGAGACCACACCCATGCCGAAGTTGACGGCAAAAATCTTCGACCAGAAATGGTAGAGGTCACGGTAGGTATCGTTGCGGGTTTTCAGCCACAGGCCTTCGAGCACCGCCAGGTAACTCGCCAGGCCGATGGTGATGGCCGGGAACAGAATGTGGAACGAGATGGTGAACGCGAACTGAATTCGGGCGAGATCGAGAGCCTCTAAACCGAACATATGGCTTCCTCTGTCAGGTAGTACGGGTAGCGGACCCGGAGGCCTGCAACCACTGCCCCCACGGATATGGAGTGCGGCGAATTCGGATTCGTTCTTTTTTACAACCATCGCAACGCAGGGAGTCTGGCCAACTGGCCGTCAGATCGGTTCCGCATGCGGTCTTGATCTGGATCAAGCAACGTTGAAAGAGTAGTCCCATTTTTGCCAATGAACTGCGTGGTCGTTTGCCGCGTGGCAAGTTGTCTCACTCCTGTGGCGAGGGGATTTATCCCCGTCCGGCTGCGCAGCAGTCGTCGTCGTCGTTTCGAGATTTTGGGGCCGCTGCGCTACCCAACGGGGATAAATCCCCTCACCACAGGGCTGATTGTCAGCATGAGAGATCGATGTCTGGCTAACTGAATTGTTTCTCGCAGCAACTTCCTGTTACAGACTGGTGATAATCTCGCCGTTCACTCGTCCAAGACCTGCCTTCAGATGCCCACACAAGAGCCCCTGCTGTTACGTCACCATCGTCCGTTCATGGCTTTCTGGCTGGCGCGTATTTTCACCGCCAGCGGGTTCCAGATGCTCACCGTGGCGATCGGCTGGAACCTGTATCAACTGACCGGCAACGTGCTGGATCTGGGCCTGGTCGGTCTGGTCGAATTCGCCCCACGGGTGCTGTTCATGCTGCATACCGGGCATGTCGCTGATCGCTACGATCGGCGCAAGGTCGCCGCGCTTTGCCAGTCGTTGCAGGCGTTGATTGCCTTGGCGCTGGCTATCGGCAGTGCGACAGACCACGTCACCCGCGAGATGATTTTCATCCTCGCCTTTCTGCTCGGCGCCGCCCGTTCGTTCGAGATGCCGACGACTCAGGCGCTGCTGCCGAGCATCGTCCCCAGTGCGCTTTTCCCCCGCGCAGTTGCCGCCGCGCAATCGGCGCAGCAGTCGGCCACCATCGTCGCCCCGGCCCTCGGCGGTTTGCTCTATGCATTCGGCAGCGTCTGGGTCTACGGCCCGACCGTGCTGCTGTACGTGATCGCCTGTTCGCTGATGCTCAACCTGCCGGCACGCCAGACGCCATTGAATAAAGGTAAAGCCACGCTGGACTCGCTGCTGGCGGGGATTCGCTTCATCCGCAGCCGCCCGGACATCCTCGGCGCGATCTCGCTGGACCTGTTCGCCGTGTTGCTCGGCGGCGCCACGGCGTTGCTGCCGGTGTTCGCCAAGGACATTCTGCTGACCGGCCCGTGGGGCCTTGGCCTGTTGCGCTCGGCGCCGGCGGTGGGTGCGTTGCTGATGTCACTGTTTCTGGCGCGATTTGCCGTGGAACGCAATGTCGGCCGGGTGATGTTCACCGCCGTCGGCATCTTCGGCGTCGCCACTATCGCGTTTGGTTTGTCGACCTCGTTCTGGTTCTCCCTGGCGGTGCTGGTGGTGCTCGGCGCAGCGGACATGATCAGCATGGTCATCCGTGCCTCGTTCGTACAGCTGGAAACTCCTGACGAAATGCGCGGCCGGGTCAGCGCGGTCAACGGGCTGTTCATCGGCGCTTCGAACCAGTTGGGCGAATTCGAATCCGGCCTCACCGCCCACTGGTTCGGCACCGTGCCGGCCGTGGTGATGGGCGGGATCGGCACCCTGGTGGTGACGGGGACGTGGATCAAACTGTTTCCGACGTTGGCAAATCGGGACCGGATGCATGCGCCGGTGGAAGAGAAGGCCTGACGTTTTTGGAAAAAACTCACCTGCTCAGCACATATCAAGCGACAACGTGCGGTACATAGTTACCGCACTGAGTGTAATGTATCGCCTTACACTCGCCGCCATGATCAAATCCTTTCAGCACAAAGGCCTTCGTGGCTTCTATGAAACAGGTACGACTCGTGGAATTCGTGCCGACCATGCAAAACGGCTGTCGCGCATGTTGCAGTTCATGGATCGAGCAACACTTCCCGGCGATCTGGACTTGCCGGGCTGGCGTCTGCATCCGTTGAAAGGCGAGCTGAGTGAATACTGGTCGCTCAGCGTTTCAGGCAACTGGCGAGTGATCTTTCGTTTTGTCGGTTCGGATATCGAATTGGTCGATTATCTGGACTACCACTGACAGGAGGCAGGCTCATGCCCATGCACAACCCGCCACACCCCGGTCAAACCCTGCTGCTGGATGTCTTGCCCGAGCTTGGTATCAGCGTGAGCGAATTGGCCCGGCACCTTGGCTTTGCACGCCCGCATCTTTCGCGCGTACTGCACGGACACGCGCCAATCAGCCCGGATCTGGCAGTACGACTTGAGCGTGCAGGGATCGGCAAGGCGCGCGTTTGGCTAGGCGTCCAAACCGACTACGATCTTTGGCAAGCGGAGCACCGTGAGCAACCAATGATAGAACCCCTCGCAGCCCACGGCTGACCCGTCAGGCCATCAACTCCCCCGCCACCCTCGCCCGCAACGCCTTGCCGCCAAGCTGCTCAACCAGGGTCAAGGCAAACTCCAGTGCCGCGCCCGAGCCTTGGGCGGTGATGCAACTGCCGTCGACCACCACCGGTTGATCAACAAACGTACAGCCGGACAACTGATGGCTGGCGCCGGGCAGGCAGGTCATGCGTCGCTGGCGCAGCACGCCTGATGCCTGGAGGGCGGTAGCTGGGGCTTCGCCGATGGCGGCGAACAGGCGGCCGGCGCTGGCCTGGTCCTTGAGCAACTGCTGCAAGGGCTGATGCGCCGCCAGATGCTGCGAACCGACGACACCGCCCGGCAGGACAATGAGGTCAAAAGTCTGTGCCAGTACATCGACGAGCATGCCGTCGGCTGTCAGCCGGGTGCCGCGCGCACAGGTCAGCATGCGCCGACCTTCGATGCTGGCGGCGACCACTTCGATGCCGGCGCGGCGTAGTACGTCGATCAGGGTCACGCTTTGCAAATCATCGATGCCCTCGGCGAGGGCAATCAGGGCTCTGGAAGTCATGGGTGCTTTCCGCTGGGTAGTCTGTAAAGCGTAGTCAGCTTTGTCCCAGCCTGTTCGCAGACAGCCGTTACTTGATGTAAAGCTGAGCCGAGAGCGTGTTGCGCGGAGCGTTGATCGAGGTGTTGCGGAAGCTGAAGGTGCCTTGCTGTTTGCCGGCCAGATCGAAGGTATACAGAGAACCGACGGTTTTGCTGCCTGGGGTACATTCGGTGAGGTTGCCACTATCGAAGGCACACACCGGGCCTCGTGTGCCGTTGACCTCGAAGCCATCCAGCGTCACGTGTGGCTGGTTCTGGCCATAGCCGACTTCCAGCACGTAGACCTTGATATTCGGCCCGCTGTGATCGCACTGGGTTTGCGGTTGGTTATCGGCAATATCTTCCAGGCCGCAGGACGGTGATTGAACCTTGATCACCTTCACTTCGGTGAGCGGAGGCGCCGAGGCCGCGAACGCCGGAGCTGTCAGCAGCGCTGCAATCCATCCGAAAATCCTGATCCAACCGTTGCGCATGCCTGCCCACTCCAAAAATCAGCGCGCAGTATGGCGCAGTTGTCGGCTGCGCAAAACTTCGCCGACGATCGACACCAACATCCGCCAAATTCCTCACGCGGCTGGTATGATGCGCGGCTTTTTCCGGCCCACGACAATTTTCCAGGCGCTTGCGACGGTCTGTGCTTTGCTGTTGAGGTCGATACATTCACGGCGCCACGCGCGCCACGGGGAGCAGACATGCTGGAAAGGCTGTTTCAACTCAAGGCACACAACACCAACGTGCGCACCGAAATTCTTGCGGGCGTCACGACTTTCCTGGCCATGGCTTACATTCTGTTCGTCAACCCGAGCATCCTCGGCGAGACCGGCATGGACAAGGGCGCGATCTTCGTCGCCACCTGTCTGGCGGCTGCCATCGGCTCGACCGTGATGGGCCTGATCGCCAACTACCCGATCGCCCTCGCTCCGGGCATGGGCCTGAACGCCTTCTTTACCTACACCGTGGTTCTGCACATGGGCCACACCTGGCAAGTGGCGCTGGGTGCGGTGTTCATTTCCGCCGTGCTGTTTTTCCTGCTGTCGATCTTCCGCATCCGTGAATGGATCATCAACGCCATCCCGCTGCCACTGCGCTCGGCAATCGCCGCCGGTATCGGCCTGTTCCTGGCATTGATTGCCTTGCACAACGCGGAAATCGTGGTTGGCAATTCGGCGACCATGGTCGGCCTCGGTGATCTGACCAAACCGGCACCGATCCTTGCGACAATCGGCTTCGCGGTGATCGTCGCCCTCGAAGCGCTGAAAGTGCGCGGCGCGGTGCTGATCGGCATTCTCGCTGTGACCATCGCCTCGATTGCGCTGAATGTCACCAAGTTCGGCGGCATCCTGTCGATGCCGCCGTCGCTGGCGCCGACTTTCCTGCAACTGGACATCAAAGGTGCACTGGACATCGGTCTGGTCAGCGTGATCTTCGCTTTCCTGTTCGTCGACCTGTTCGACAACTCCGGGACCCTCATCGGCGTCGCCAAGCGCGCCGGCCTGATGGGCAAGGACGGCCAAATGCCGAAAATGGGTCGCGCGCTGATCGCCGACAGTACGGCGGCCATGGCCGGCTCGCTGCTGGGCACGTCGACCACCACCAGCTACATCGAATCCGCTGCCGGCGTCAGTGCCGGTGGTCGCACGGGCCTGACCGCCATCGTCGTGGCAATCCTGTTCCTGCTGGCGCTGTTCTTCTCGCCCCTGGCGGCCAGCGTTCCGGCGTTCGCCACTGCGCCAGCGCTGCTGTTCGTCGCCGTGCTGATGACATCCGGCCTGGCGGAAATAGACTGGGACGACATCACCGTGGCTGCGCCGGTTGTGGTCACCGCACTGGCCATGCCGTTCACCTATTCGATCGCCAACGGCATCGCCTTCGGCTTCATCGCCTGGACCGCCATCAAGCTGCTGTCCGGCCGTGCCCGTGAGCTGAACCCGGCACTGGTGATTCTGTCGATTCTGTTTGTGATCAAGTTGGGTTGGTTCAACGCATGAGTTTCGATTCCCAAGCCTACGCCGAACAACTCGAAGCCAAGGTCACGCGCTTGCGTGATCTGCTGGCGCCGTTCGATGCACCCGCGCCGACGGTGTTTGATTCGCCGTTGCAGAACTTCCGCCTGCGCGCCGAATTCCGCCTGTGGCGCGAGGGCGGCGAACGGCATTACGCGATGTTCTCTCAGGACGACAAGCGCACGCCGATCCTCATCGAGCAATTCCCGATTGCCAGCCTGCGCATCAACCAGTTGATGCCGCAGTTGAAGGCTGCGTGGCAGGCCAGTTCGGCGCTGAGCCACAAGCTGTTCCAGGTCGAATTCCTGACCACGCTGGCCGGCGACGCGATGATCACCCTGTGCTATCACCGGCCGCTGGACGAGCACTGGCACGCGGCAGCCACTCAGTTGTCGGCCGATCTCGGCGTGAGCATCATCGGCCGCTCCAAGGGCAAGCGCGAAGTGCTCGGTCAGGACTATGTCGTCGAAAAACTCGAAGTCGGCGGCCGCACCTTCAGCTATCGCCAGCCCGAAGGCGCGTTCACCCAGCCCAACGGCACGGTGAACCAGAAGATGCTCAACTGGGCATACGAAGCCTTGGGCGATCGCAGCGACGATCTGCTCGAGTTGTACTGCGGCAACGGCAACTTCACCCTGCCGCTGGCGACTCGCGTGCGCAAAGTGCTCGCCACCGAAATCAGCAAGACGTCGGTCAACGCTGCCTTGAGCAATCTCAGCGAAAACGCGGTGGATAACGTCACGCTGGTGCGCTTGTCCGCCGAGGAGCTGACCGAAGCGCTCAACGAAGTGCGCCCGTTCCGTCGCCTGCACGGCATCGATCTGAAGAGCTACGAATTCGGCTGCGTCTTCGTCGATCCGCCGCGCGCCGGCATGGACCCGGACACCTGCGAACTGACCCGGCGCTTCGACAACATCCTCTACATCTCCTGCAACCCGGACACCCTGGCGGCCAACATCGCCCAGTTGCATGACACCCACCGCATTACCAAGTGCGCATTGTTCGACCAGTTCCCGTGGACTCATCACATGGAATCCGGTGTGCTGCTGACCCGGCGTTGATTGCCTTTAGCTGATACGGAAAAGCCGTCGTGATTGACGGCTTTTTTGTGGGTGCTATGGCGCGATATCAGTTTTGCGTGGACGCCCGCCTTTTTTGCCATTGGCTCGCGCTGCCGCAGATTTCGCAGCGCTGCTTTGACGCCCGTTGCGCGAGGCGACGACCGACGCGGCCATCCGCATAAGCGGCGGGCTCGCTGAAATCATTCCGGCAATGGAAATAGCCAGGTCCTTGCCCTCATGGCACAGGGCAGTGCCGGCGAAGCCGATCGTCAGGCTTGCATAATCGGCCGCTTCAAACCCCTCAAATTCTGGATACAGCTTCACCGGAAGCAGCACACCGCTGCCGTCCTCGAAACGAATGACCAGAGAGGATTCTTCGAAGCTCACTGACACGGCCTGCAAACTGTTGGCCTGTCGTGCTTCGCCAAGTGTGATGGCGGCATCGAGCATTTCTTCCGTCAGGGGGCGATGCACCGACGGTTTTGCCTTGATGACTTTCATAATTCGATCTCAACTCCTTCCAACTTGCCGATCAAGGACAGCAGCACCTTGTCTTCATCCGGGTCATAGCGCGCCGATCCGATCCTGTAGGTCTCGTCGGTGACTGGTTTCATTACGGGCACTTCGTTTGCCTGGCAGTCCCATATCTGATTATCGAGACAAGCGGTCTTCACGGCCGACCACCAGATCCCTCGTGCTCTACGCAAGTGCGCCGGTTGTCCAAGTGACAGACACAAGCCGTTAAGCACAGTGAGCGGTGGTCGTCGGGACAACGGCACGACATCCCACAGATCAACTTCGTTGTGCCAGAAGCTGAACCGGAAGCGGGCATTCCAGGCACCCGCATCTACATGGGCGTGCGGTGGGCAGTGTTCGTCTCTCAACATGATGCGAATCGACATTCCTTTGTAGCTGCATATCTTCATGCTAACCCATCCGTTAGGTTAATTGATTTCCAGATCTCGAATTTCCTTTCGAGTCCGACGACCGGTTAACACAAAGCGATGTGCCGGAGGTCACTGAAGACTAGTGGGCGTGGGGTTGGGGCTCGAGAAATGAGTCGAGAAAAACGTAAGAAAAGCTGTCGTTACGTTTTGAAATTACGCTTGGCATGATCCCTCCTGTGCGATCACCGAACGAAAATTACTGCGCTTAAAGTTGTCCAATTGACCGATGTAACCATCTAGTACATTTTACCTCCACAGGCTGAACCCTCTCGGCCGATGCCAAAAACAATAAGTGGAGTTACCCCATGTCCCCTATCGTTCTGGTGCTTAACGGCCCGAACCTGAACCTGCTCGGCACCCGCGAGCCAGCGACTTATGGTCATGAAACCCTGGCGGATATTTCCGCGCTGTGTGGTCGCGCGGCTGACGAGTTCGGCCTGAACGTGGAATTTCGCCAGACCAATCATGAAGGCGAGCTGCTCGACTGGATTCACGCCGCGCGCGATCGTTGTGCCGGGATCGTGATCAATCCGGCGGCGTGGACGCATACGTCGGTGGCGATTCGCGATGCTTTGGTGGCCAGTGAACTGCCGGTGATCGAGGTGCACCTGTCCAACGTCCACGCCCGTGAGCCGTTCCGTCATCATTCATTTGTTTCCGGCATTGCCACGGCGGTGATGTGCGGGTTCGGCAGCCATGGCTATCGCCTGGCGCTGGAGCATTTCAGCCAGCGGTTGCAGAGGTAAGAACCATGTCGCGTTCCAAGGTGATACTCGCCGGGCTGATCGGCGCCGGGATTCAAGCTTCACGCACGCCGGCACTGCATGAGCACGAAGGTGATGCGCAGGGCCTGCGTTATCTGTACCAGCTCATCGACCTCGATCAATTGCGCCTCGACAGCACGGCTCTGCCCGACTTGCTGCAAGCGGCGGAGCGGATGAATTACACCGGGCTGAACATCACCTTCCCGTGCAAACAGGCCGTCATCCCGCTGCTCGACGAATTGTCGCCGGAAGCCCGGGGCATCGGCGCAGTGAACACCGTGGTGCTGAAGGACGGCAAGCGCGTCGGCCACAACACCGATTGTCTCGGTTTCGCCGAGGGTTTTCGTCGGGGTCTGACAGACGCTGCCCGTGAACGTGTCGTCCAGATGGGCGCCGGTGGCGCTGGCGCGGCGGTGGCCCACGCGCTGCTCAGCGAAGGCGTACCGCAATTGACGATTTTTGATGTCGACCGCGAGCGTGCCGAGAGCCTGGCAAACAATCTGAATCAACATTTTGGCGCCAGTCGCGCGCAGGCCGGAGGGGATTTGCCCGGGGCACTGGCGCAGGCCGAGGGTCTGGTCAACACCACGCCGATGGGCATGGCCAAGCTGCCGGGTTCACCGGTGCCGGCCGGGTTGCTGCGCAGGGAAATGTGGGTCGCGGAGATTGTGTATTTCCCGCTGGAAACCGAACTGCTGCGCGATGCCCGTGCCTTGGGTTGCCGCACGCTGGATGGCGGCAACATGGCGGTGTTTCAGGCGGTAAAGGCGTTTGAACTGTTCAGCGGCGTGGTGCCGGATGCGCAGCGCATGCTTGCGCATTTTCAGAGCATGAATGCCTGAACAATAGGGTAACTATTGTGGGAGCGAGCCTGCTCGCGAAGGCGTTGGGTCAGTCAACGAACATGGCGACTGACACACCGCTTTCGCGAGCAGGCTCGCTCCCACAGGGGACATCGAGTCAGGCCTTCAGGTAGCGCAACACCGACTCGCAGATCATCTCGCGATGACGCTGTTTGATGGTTTCATCCGGCAGGTCGATCTGGAAGATTTCCCCCAGCGTGTGGCGGTTCGACACGCGATAGAAGCAGAACGAACTGATCAGCAGGTGCACGTCCAGCGCATCGATGCCACGCCGGAACACACCCTCGTCCGCCCCCCGTTGCAGAATCCCGCCCAAGGTATCGAGGATCGTGTTGTTCAGCGCCTTGATCGCATCGGAACGCTTTACGTATTCGGCGTTGTGGATGTTTTCGATGCTGACGATGCGTACGAAATCGACGTTGCGGTCGTGGTGATCGAAGGTGAATTCCACCAGTCGACGGATCGCCAGTTCGGGCGACAGTTCGTCCAGGTGCAGGCGGTTTTCCGTGCTGCGGATATCGCCGTAGAGTTTCTCCAGCACCTCGACGTACAACTGCTCCTTGCTGCCGAAGTAGTAATAGATCATGCGCTTGGAGGTGTGGATGCGCTCGGCGATCGCGTCGACGCGGGCGCCGGACAGGCCCTGCTGGACGAACTCGACGATCGCCTCCTGCAGGATGTTTTCGCGGGTCTTTTCCGGGTTGTTCTTGCGACTCTTGCGCGGCACTGCGTCGGACTCGACAGCAGCGGCGGAAAGTTCTGAATTCATGGTCATCGCGGGCTCACGGCCATCACTGCACAAGCTGGCGATTATGGGCCGCGCGGGACAGTGAAGGAAGCCGCGCAGCCCGTGTTTGATCCCGCGTTTACGAATTCCCTACAACTTAGCCTGACGCACCGCGCCACTGCGCGATTTAGCCATCGCCGCCAGCCTGACGGCAACGTTGGCCGCGCCATAACCGGCGTAACCGTTCTTGCGCTGGATGATCTCGAAGAAGAAACGTCCCTCGAACGGCTCGGTGTAAACATGAAACAACTCGCCGCCCTGGGCATCACGGTCGTAGAGGACGTTGTAATAGGCCAGCTCGCTGAGAAACTCATCGTCGAAATCGAAGCGCGCCGCGAGGTCGTCGTAATAGTTCAGCGGGATGTCGAGCAGTGGCACGCCGGCTTCTTTGGCGCGACTGACCTGGGCGAAGATGTCGTCACAATCGAAGGCAATGTGGTGCACACCGGAGCCGCGATAACTCGATAGCGCATGAGAAATGGCGGTATTGCGGTTCTCGGAAATGTTCAGGGGCAAACGGATCGAACTGTCGCGACTGCGCAGTGCGCGGCTCTTCACCAGGCCGTACGGATCGGGCAAGACCACCTCATCGTCGGCTTCGAAATCCAGCAGGCTTTTGTAAAACAGCACCCAACTGTCGAGGCTGTCCGCCGGCAACGCCATGGCCATGTGATCGATACGCTTGAGGCCGCCGCCGGTCTGCACGTCGGGCAACAGATTGAAATCGGTGCCGTAAACGTCGGCGTCTTCATCGACCAGATAAATCAGGCTGCCGTCCGGTGCGCGCACCGCCGCCAGTTCCAGTTCATTCGGCCCGACCAGCCCGCGATAGGGCTGCCCCTTGTAAGCGACGGCGCGGGCCAGCGCACTGGCGCTGTCCTTGACCCGCACGGCCGTGGCGCACAGCGACGGGCCGTGGGCTTCGAAAAAGCTGTGGGCGAACGAATACGGCTCGGAGTTGAGGATAAGGTTGATATCGCCCTGACGCAGCAGGCTGACACTCTTGGACCGATGCTGGCCAGCCTTGGCAAAACCGAGGCGTTGCAGCCAGTGACTGAGCTTCGCGCCCAGCGCTTCGTCGACGGCAAACTCGAGAAATTCCACACCGTTGTATTCGCTGGCCGGCGGCGTTTCGAAAAGAACTTCACGGTTGGCCACCGGCGTCGCTTCCTGCTCGAGACGCTGACGGGTCTTCTCTTCCAGATACAGCAGCGAGCGCAAACCGTCGGCGGCGTTGGCTCGCGGGGGCGCGGCGCGGAAGCCGTCGTTGAAGATTTCCAGCGACAGCGGCCCGGTATAGCCACTCTTGATGATCGGCGCGAGGAAACCCGGCAGATCGAATTCGCCCTGCCCCGGGAAACAGCGGAAATGCCGGCTCCACTCCAGCACATCCATGGCCAGGATCGGCGCGTCGGCCATTTGCACGAAGAAAATCTTGTCGCCGGGAATGTCGGCGATCGCGCTGGGATCGCCCTTCAGCGACAGGGTGTGAAAGCTGTCGAGCAGCACGCCGAGGTTGGGGTGATCAGCCTGACGGACGATGTCCCAGACCTGTTGATAAGTATTGACGTGGCGGCCCCACGCCAGCGCTTCGTAACCGATGCGCAAGCCACGGGCGCCGGCGCGTTCGGCCAGCAGGCGCAAATCATCGACGAGGATTTGTTGATCGCCGACACTGTCCGGCGAGGCGTTGCTGCAGACCAGCACCAGGTCGGTGCCAAGTTCCTGCATCAGATCGAATTTGCGCTCGGCGCGCTCGAGATTGCGCGCCAGGCGATCGCGGCGGCAGCCTTCGAAGTCACGGAACGGCTGAAACAGGGTGATGGCGATCCCCAAATCGGCGCACATCTGTTTAATTTCCCGCGGACTGCCGTCGTAGTACAGGAGGTCGTTTTCGAAAATCTCCACGCCGTCGAACCCGGCGGCGGCAATGGCTTCGAGTTTTTCCGGCAGGGTGCCGCTCAAGGAAACGGTGGCAATGGAACGCTGCATGTTTCAACTCCCGTTTGGAGACGGCGGCTGCGTGAGCCGCGCCGCTTTTATAGGATGAGCAAATTATTGGCTGCATCCCTGCGCGCAGCAATTTAAAGTGTACTACCCGGTTAGTTTTGCGTGCGATTATCGAACACTAAGGCGATTTGGCGAATTGACGATTTTTTGTTCACTGCCCAACATCGGTTGCACATCGAGTCCGGCCACTAACCACCGGGCAAGGTGTTCGACAGAAAAGAACACCAAATAACAAATCCAAAAACGGGTGGAACACATGATTCCTTCACAGACTTCCCGCATGGCTCCGGCCATGAGCACTGCCACGGGTGGCATTGGCGACAAGATCCGCGGCGCCATGGCGGTCGGCAAGACCCGCTGGGGCATGCTGGCGCTGGTGTTTTTTGCCACCACCCTCAACTACATCGACCGCGCCGCCCTCGGCGTCATGCAGCCAATCCTCGCCAAGGAAATGAGCTGGACGGCGATGGACTACGCCAACATCAACTTCTGGTTTCAGGTCGGCTACGCGATCGGGTTTGTCCTGCAGGGACGTTTGATCGACCGGGTCGGCGTCAAGCGCGTGTTCTTCTGCGCCGTGCTGCTCTGGAGCCTGGCGACCGGCGCCCATGGCCTGGCGACCTCGGCGGTCGGCTTCATGGTCTGCCGCTTTATCCTCGGCCTGACGGAAGCGGCCAACTATCCGGCCTGCGTGAAAACCACGCGCCTGTGGTTCCCGGCCGGTGAACGTGCAGTGGCTACCGGCATTTTCAACGCTGGCACCAACGTCGGCGCGATGTTCACGCCGATGCTGCTGCCACTGGTCCTGCATGTGTGGGGCTGGCAAGCGGCGTTCCTGTGCATGGCGGCACTCGGCGGCATCTGGCTGCTGTTCTGGGGCTTGAAGTATTTCAATCCGGAAGATCACCCGACGGTGAAACAGTCGGAGCTCGATTACATCCAGCAGCAAGTCGAACCGGAACAGGCCCGCGTGCCGTTCAGCAAGATCCTGCGCATGCGCGGCACCTGGGCCTTCGCCCTCGCCTACTCGCTGACCGCGCCGGTGTTCTGGTTCTATCTGTACTGGCTGCCGCCGTTTCTCAATCAGCAATACAACCTCGGCATCAACGTGACGCAGATGGGTATTCCGCTGATCATCATTTACGTGACGGCTGACTTCGGCAGTGTCGGCGGCGGGATTCTGTCCTCGTTCCTGATCGGTCGCGGCATGAACTCGATCAAGGCGCGACTGCTGTCGATGCTGCTGTTTGCCTGCTGCATCATCGGCGTGGTCATGGCCGCCGGCTCGGCGAACCTGTGGGTGGCGGTGGCGGCGATCTCGCTGGCGATCGGCGCGCATCAGGCCTGGACCGCGAACATCTGGAGCCTGGTGATGGACTACACGCCCAAGCACATGATGAGCACGGTGTTCGGCTTCGGCGGCATGTGCGCGGCGATCGGCGGGATGTTCATGACCCAGATCGTTGGCCACATCCTCACCGTCACCAACAACAACTACACGGTGCTGTTCACGCTGATCCCGGCGATGTACTTCCTCGCACTGACGTGGATGTACTTCATGGCACCGCGCAAGATTCCGACTGTCAGCGAATAATCCCGCTACACACGTCAACCCTGTGGGAGCGAGCTCGCTCGCGAAGGCGTCAAGTCAGCCAACTAACAGGCTGACGGGCACACCGCTTTCGCGAGCAAGCTCGCTCCCACAGGTTCTCCCAAAGGCCCAAGGCGTTTGCTGATCAGCGCCGGCTCTGCTGCCAAGCCGCCGCCAATCCGCTGCAACAGATCACCGCGATGCCGATCACCGTCAACCCGCTCGGGGTGTGATTGAACAGCAGCCAGCCCAACAACCCGGCAAAGACGATCTGGCAATAGCCGAACGGCGCCAGTAACGCTGGGGCGGCGTGGCGGAAGGCCTGGGTCAGGAACAGATGCGCCGTCATCCCGCAACTGCCCAGCGCCAGCATCAGCGCGGCGTGAGTCAACGTCGGCACTTGCCAGAAGAACGGCACCAGCGCGCTCATCACCAGGGTATTGCACAGGCCGGCAAAGAAGTTGCTGGTGGTCGGGCTGTCCACTTCGGCAAGCTTGCGCGTCAGCAGTTGGTAGAAGCAGAAAAACAGCGCCGAGCAGAACGGCAGCAGGATCGCCGGGGTGAACAGTTCGCCGCCCGGGTGGACGATGATCAGCACGCCGATGAACCCGCAGATCACCGCGATCCATTGCCCGCGCGTCACCCGCTCCTTGAGCAGCGGCACCGACAATGCGGTGACCAACACTGGCGCGAGAAAGTTGACCGCCGTGGCTTCGGCCAGCGGGATGTACAGCAGCGCCGTGGTGAAAAACAGGCTGGTGCCGAGCAGGCACAGGGCACGGGCGAGCTGCCATAACGGTTTTTTCGTGCGCAGCACACGCAAGCCGGACTGCGGCAGAAAAATCCCCGCCATCAACAAGGTGTGCACCACATAGCGCGCCCACACCACCATCACGATCGGATAAAAACCGGAGAGGTATTTCGACAACGCGTCGTGGCTGGAAAACAGGAACGTCGCCACGACAATCAGCAGAATCCCCTTGAAGGGCTGGTTGACACCGGAGAGCGGGGTGCTGACGGTCATTGGCAATCTCTGAAAAAAATATCCGGGCGAGCGTTCGCGCTGGCGGCAATCGTTGTGGCAATCATAGTCGGCTGAGCTTTCAGCAACCGCACAGGCTGCACTCTTCTTCGCCGGGAAACCGCCGCCAGGCAAAACCTTGAGGCAAGATTCCCGCCACTTCGGCGTCCGGCCAGTGTGCAACATCACAGACTGCCGTCGAAACAGCGGGTTCATCAATTCAACCGAAGAAATTCCTCTCGGGATTGAATTCACGGCCCGCTCGACCGTCAATACCAGGCCCGCACCATGTGGGCGCGTGCGCATGGACGGACGACCGGACTGGCGCCACACTCACACAGCGGCAACACTCATCACCAGCAGATTCATCACCGGCAATAAAAGAGGATTCCCACATGCTATGGAAAAAAGGCCGACGCAGTGACAACGTCGTCGACGCCCGGGGTGATGATGCCGGCGGTGGCGGCATGCGCTTCGGTGGCGGCAAGGGCCTGAGCCTGACCGCCATCGTGCTGATCGTCGGCATCGGCTGGCTCACCGGCCAGGACCCGATGCAGATCCTCGGCCAGTTGACCGGGCAGATGGACCAACCGGCGCCCACCTCGCAGACCCGTCAGGCGCCGCCGGCCAATGATGAACAGGCCGAATTTGTCCGTTCGATCCTCGGCGACACCGAAGACACTTGGGGTCCGATCTTCCAGCAGGCCGGGCGCCAATACAAAGACCCGACACTGGTGCTGTTTAGCAATCGGGTGAACTCCGCGTGCGGCATGGCCACTTCTGCCACCGGCCCGTTCTATTGCCCGGCTGACCAGAAGGTTTATCTGGACATGGCCTTCTTCCAGGAAATGTCGCAGCGTTTCAAAGCCGCCGGCGATTTCGCTCAGGCTTATGTGATTGCGCACGAAGTCGGCCACCATGTGCAGACCCTGCTTGGCGTCTCGGCGAAGATGCAGACGGCGCGCCAGCAAGGTCGGCAAATGGAAGGCGACGGCGGCTTGCTGGTCCGCCAGGAATTGCAGGCTGACTGCCTCGCTGGTGTCTGGGCTTACAACGCTCAAAAGCGCCTGAACTGGCTCGAACCCGGCGACATCGAAGAAGCCTTGAACGCTGCCAACGCCATCGGCGATGATCGCTTGCAGCAACAGGGTCAGGGCCGCGTGGTCCCGGACTCGTTTACCCACGGTACGTCAGCGCAAAGGGTGCGCTGGTTCAAAACCGGCTTCGCGCAAGGCCAGGTAAGCCAGTGCGACACCTTCGCGGCGAAAACCCTGTAAATGCATAAATGGCTTGTGGCGTTACTGTTCATCGCCGGCACTGCGCAAGCGGCCGGCGTCGATGCGATCAGCCCCGGTCGCCTGCAACTCAAGGCCGGGGAAATGGCAGTGGGCATCGGCCCGGCACCGGAGAAGATCGAGCGTGTGCTGATCGTCATTCACGGTCGCTTGCGCAACGCCGAGACTTATCGCAAAAGCGCAGAAAGCGCCGCCGAACTCGCCGGGCAGACCGCGCACACGCTGGTGATCGCTCCGCAGTTTCTCAATGAAAGCGACGTCACCCTATATTCCCTGCCACCAACGGTACTGCGCTGGCAGGGCAACGAGTGGATGGGCGGCGGCTTGTCCACCGGGCCGAATCCGCTGAGCTCCTACGCGGCGCTGGATGAAATCGTCGCGCGGGTCAGCGATCGCAAACAATTTCCGGACGTGAAGCAGATCGTGATCTTCGGCCACTCCGGCGGGGGCCAGGTGGTGCAGCGTTACGCCTTGCTGGCCAAGGATCAGCCGGCGCTCAAGGCCAACGGCATTCGCTTGCGCTATGTGGTGGCCAATCCTTCGTCCTATGCGTACTTCAACGAGCAGCGGCCAGTGGCGTTCGACCACGCGCAATGCCCGGGCTTCAATCGCTGGAAGTACGGGCTGGCGGACATGCCGGTGTATGCCGGTGGGCAAACGCCGTTGCAGGTTGAGAGCGCTTACGTCAAACGCGAGGTGATTTATCTGCTCGGGCAGCAGGACGTCGACCCGGAACATCCGGCGCTGGACAAGAGCTGCGCGGCTGAGGCGCAAGGGGCTTACCGGTTGATGCGCGGGAAAATGTATTTCGGCTATTTGCTGCGTCGGCATCCCGAGGGGGTCAATCAGCGGCTGATTGAAGTGCCCGGGGTTGGGCATGACGGGGATGGAATGCTGACTTCGGCGGAGGGGCAGAAGGCTTTGTTTGATCAGTGAGTTTTTTGCTGAATCCACTGGCCCCTTCGCGAGCAAGCTCGCTCCCACATAGCTCTATGACATGCACAAAATATGTGTGCACTGAAGATCCAATGTGGGAGCGAGCTTGCTCGCGAAGGGGCCGGCTCAGGCGACGAAGATGTCAGGCAAACAGCATCCGCCGCAACTCAACACAATCCTTCGCATGCCAATCCGCCAACTCCGGCCACGGGTTATCCGGCAGGTTCACCAACACCGTCCGCGCCCCCGCCGCTCGGCCGCAATCCAGATCAAAACGGTAATCACCCACCATCACCATGTCACTGGCCGGCACTTGCCAGGCCTCGGCCAGTTTCAGCAAACCGCCGGGATGCGGCTTTGGCGGCGCTTCGTCGCGGCCCAGCACATCCTCGACCGCGAAGCAGTCGGCCAGACCGATCGCCTCCAGCGTCACGTGCGCCAGTTCCCGCGCATTGCGCGTGAGAATGCCCAGGCGGTAACCGCGCGCATGCAGGTCACGCACCAGTTCCACCGCACCGGCGGCCGGGGTCGAGCCCAACGCCAGATCGCGTTCATGTTCCAGCAACCAGGCATGCTTGGCCGCTGCTTCATCCGCTGGCAATGCTGCGAGATGGGTGAGGATGTCGTCCTCCGGAGGTATCGCCAAGGCCACGCGAATCGCCGCAAAGTCATGCACGGCGACGGTCAGCGTGCCGTCCATGTCGAACACCCAATGACGAACCTCGGTCAGGCTCATGCCCAGTCCTTGCGATGGCGGATCAGGCCTTCCTGCGTCACCGAAGCGACCAGTTGCCCGGCACGGTTGAACACGCTGCCACGGGAAAAACCACGGGAGTTGCCGGCCCACGGGCTGTCCATCGCGTAGAGCAACCAGTCATCGGCGCGCAGATCATTGTGGAACCACAGCGCGTGATCGAGGCTGGCGACCTGCATGTCTTTCTGCCAGACCGACTTGCCGTGGGGCAGCATCGACGTGGTCAGCAGGCCGAAGTCCGAGGCGTACGCCAGCAGGTATTTGTGCAGTGCCGGAATGTCAGCCAGGGCGCCGTCGGCACGGAACCACACATATTTCACCGGATCGGCCGGTTGCGGGTTGTACGGGTCCTTTTCGGTGACCGGGCGTACTTCGATCGGTTTCGGGCACAGCAGTTTTTCCCGCATGTGCTCGGGAATCAGGTGCGCACGCTGCTGGGTCAGTTCCAGTTCGGACGGCAGATTTTCCGGGCCGACCACCACGGGCATCTGGCCCTGATGCTCGAAGCCTTGTTCGTCGTACTGGAACGAAGCGCTGCACGTGAAAATCGGGTGGCCCTTCTGGATTGCCGTCACGCGGCGGGTGCTGAAGCTGCCGCCATCACGCACGCGATCAACCGAATAGACCACCGGCAACTTGGCATCGCCCGGGCGCAGGAAATAACCGTGCAGCGAGTGCACATGGCGCGCCTCTTCCACCGTCTGACTGGCCGCCGACAGCGACTGGCCGAGCACCTGACCGCCGAACAACTGGCGGAACCCCAGATCCTGGCTGCGGCCGCGGAACAGGTTTTCTTCGATCGGCTCCAGGGTCAGCAGATCGACCAGATCTTCCAGCACTTGGCTCATTCAGACTCTCCTCACACAAAGCAATGGCCGCGCAGTCTTGACTGCGGCGGACGATTCAGGTTCTGGCACGGGCCAAATACGATGGCGGCCATTGTAAACGTCCGTGTCGGCTTATTCATGCAAGGTTTGCAGCCATTGTTCGCGGCTGATGCGATACAGAACATGGCGGCGCAACGGGTGATCGAGCGCAAGCCTGGGGTGATCGAAATCATCCTGCGGGTCGTGATGCATGCCGATCGCCTGCATGACCTTCTCTGACTGCGCATTCTGCCCGGCGGTAAACGAGACGATTTCCTCCAGTTTCAAACGATCGAAGCCTGCGCGCAGAGCTGTCCACGCCGCTTCACTGGCGTAACCCAGGCCCCAATGTTCCTTGGCCAGACGCCAGCCGATCTCCACCGCCGGGGTAAACGGCGCATCGAAGCCGACCACGCCCAACCCGGTGAAACCGATGAACTCGCCGGTGTCCTTGCGCTCCAGCGCCCACAGGCCAAAGCCGTGCTCGGCAAAATGCCCTCGCACACGGCCGATCAATGCGGCACTTTCGAGCCGGGTCAACGGCGCCGGAAAGTAGCGCATCACCTGCGGATCGGCGCACATCGCGGCGAATCCCGGCAAATCCTCGTCCTGCCACTGACGCATCAACAACCGCGCGCTTTGCAGCTCCAGTATCGGCTCCATCGTCCCCTCCATTTCCATGCCGTTGAGTCTACATCGCTGGTAGGATCGTTCATTCTTTCCCTGGTTCTGCGCGAAACAAGCCATGCCCTTGCCGTTGATCTATCACGACGACTACAGCCCCGAGTTTCCCGCGGATCACCGCTTTCCCATGGACAAGTTTCGTCTGCTGCGCGATCACCTGGTCGACAGCGGCCTGACCCGCGACGCCGACCTGCTGCGCCCGCAGATCTGTCCCAACGACATCCTCGCCCTCGCCCATGACCGCAGCTATATCGAACGCTACATGAGCGGCGAGTTGTCTCGCGAAGACCAACGGCGCCTCGGCCTGCCGTGGAACGAAGCGCTGGCGCGACGCACGGTGCGCGCGGTTGGCGGCTCGATCCTGGCGGCAGAGAAAGCCCTGGAACATGGCCTGGCCTGTCATCTGGCCGGCGGCACCCATCACGCTCACTACGATTACCCCGCCGGCTTCTGCATCTTCAATGACCTGGCAATCATCAGCCAGCACCTGTTGCAGAGCGGCCGGGTCAATCGCGTGCTGATTTTCGATTGCGACGTGCATCAGGGCGACGGCACCGCACGGATTCTGCATGACACGCCGGAGGCGATTACCGTTTCCCTGCACTGCGAGAAGAATTTTCCCGCGCGCAAAGCCGAAAGTGACTGGGACATTCCGCTGCCCAAAGGCATGGGCGATGCCGACTATCTGCAGGTGGTGGATGACACGCTCAACTACCTGTTGCCGTTGTATCAACCGGATCTGGTGCTCTACGACGCCGGCGTTGATGTGCACAAGGACGATGCCCTCGGTTATCTGCAACTGACCGACGAGGGCGTAGCCGAGCGCGATGAACGGGTGATGCGCCATTGCCTGGGCCGCGACATCCCGGTGGTCGGGGTGATCGGCGGCGGCTACAGCAAGGACCGCCACGCCCTCGCCCGCCGCCACGGCATCCTCCATCACAGCGCGCAACGAGTATGGGATTCACACGGTTGTCACTGAAACGTGCTGCGTTACCCACAATCGCTGTGGAACTGCCTGTGGATAACCTGAGCGAAAGGGACTGCAGGCCATGCTAGGCGTGGCGTACAGCGCAGTGTTTATTTTTTAACCAGCGCCGAAATACACCGCCGTCCCTGTGGGAGCGAGCCTGCTCGCGAAAGCTTTAGCACCCACAACATCTAATTGACTGACAGACCGCGTTCGCGAGCAGGCTCGCTCCCACATGGGGTCTCCCACAGGGTTCAGCGCTGTTAGAATGCGCGCCTTGTCCCGCCATACCGCAGCGCACGCCCATGACCCAGAATTCCGCTCCCGCCAACACCCACGTCGCCATTATCGGCGGTGGCCCCGCCGGCCTGATGGCCGCCGAAGTGCTGAGCCAGGCCGGAATCCGCGTCGACGTGTATGACGGCATGCCCTCGGTCGGGCGCAAATTCCTCCTGGCCGGTGTCGGCGGCATGAACATCACCCACTCCGAAGCCTACCCGGCGTTCCTCTCCCGCTACGCTGAGCGCGCATCGCACATCGCCCCGCTGCTGCGCGCGTTCGATGCCGATGCGCTGCGCCAGTGGATTCACGGTCTAGGCATCGAAACCTTCATCGGCAGTTCCGGCCGCGTATTCCCCACCGACATGAAAGCCGCCCCACTATTGCGCGCCTGGCTCAAGCGCCTGCGCGACAGCGGCGTGGTTATCCACACCCGCCATCGCTGGCTCGGCTGGGACGCAAATGGGGCATTGCGCATCGCCAGCCCAGAAGGCGAAATCAGCGTAAACCCCGACGCCACCCTGCTGGCACTCGGCGGCGGCAGTTGGTCGCGCCTGGGCTCGGATGGCGCGTGGATGTTGCCGCTGGAGCAGCGCGGCGTGGATCTGGCGCCGCTGCAGCCGAGCAACTGCGGCTTCGAGGTGCAGGCCTGGAGCGAGCTGATGGTGAGCAAATTCGCCGGCGCGCCGGTGAAAAACATTGCCATCGGCCTGAACGACGATATCCCGCGTCTGGGCGAATGCGTGATCACCGCGACCGGCATTGAAGGCAGCCTGATCTATGCGCTATCGGCGCCGATACGCGAGGCGATCAATCGCTACGGCGCAGCGGTTATCCACATCGACCTGCTACCCGGCCGGCCTGTGGATAAATTGCAGGCGGCGCTGAGCAAACCGCGCGGCTCTCGCTCAATGGCCAAGCATCTGCACAGTCAGGTCGGGATTGACGGGGTGAAAGCAGCGTTGTTGCGTGAGCTGACCGATGCCGAAACGTTTGCTGATCCGGCTCGCTTGGCGCGAGCGATCAAGGCATTGCCGCTGACCTTGGTGAAAACCCGTCCGCTGGATGAGGCAATCAGCAGTGCCGGTGGCGTGAGATTCGAAGCGATGGATGAGCACTTGATGCTCAAGGCGTTGCCGGGGGCGTTTTGCGCCGGCGAGATGCTCGACTGGGAAGCGCCGACGGGCGGCTACTTGCTGACCGGGTGTTTCGCCAGCGGGCGCGCGGCAGGGCTGGGAATCGTGCAGTGGCTGAAAAGCAGCCGCCAGTTCTGAGCCGCAAGCTGCAAGCCAAAGCAAAGCGCTTCTAACTTGCAGCTTGCAGCTGGACGCTCGAAGCTGCTTTCAGGGCTTGCGCTTACGCGGTCCAGTATTGAACACCGGCACTTTGCGCACCGGTTTGATCGATGGCTCCGGTGCTGAGGTCTCGCCGCTGTCGACCCACTTGCCCAGATTGCGTTTACCACCGCCACCGCCCGAGGCTTTCGGCTTCTTCGGTTTCTTCGGCTTCTTGATCACCTGACCGCTGGCATCGGTGTCCGGCACGCGATGCTCGGGTACGAAATCCGGTTCGTTCTGGCGCTTCAAGGTCTGCCGCGTGAGCATTTCGATTGCCGAGAGCATGTTCACTTCATCGGCACAAACCAGCGAAATCGCCTCACCGGTGGCACCCGCGCGGCCAGTCCGGCCGATGCGGTGAATGTAATCCTCGGCGACGATCGGCAGGTCGAAGTTGACCACCAGCGGCAGGTCTTCGATGTCCAGACCACGAGCGGCGACGTCGGTCGCCACCAGAATCTGCACTTCGCTGAGCTTGAACCGGTCCAGCGCGCGCTGGCGCGTGGCCTGCGGTTTGTCGCCATGGATGCCGTCAGCATTCACACCGAGGCCCTGAAGTTTTTCCACCAGCGCATCGACGCCGTTGCGGGTCTTGGCGAACACCAGCACCTGCTTCCACTTGTTCTTGCGCATCAGGTGCACGAACAGTTCGGCCTTGCGCTTTTTGTCCACGGTGACGATCCACTGCTTGACCGTGTTGGCAGCGACGTTGCGCGGGCTGACTTCGACGCTCAGAGGATCGTTGAGCATCTGCCCGGCAAGCAGGCGGATGTCATCGGAGAAAGTCGCGGAGAACAGCAGGGTCTGGCGCTTTTTCGGCAGCATGCGGTAAATGTTCGCCAGTTCTTCCGAGAAGCCCAGGTCGAGCATACGGTCGGCTTCATCCAGCACCAGCGTTTGCAGCTGATTGAGTTTCAGCGCGTTCTGGCGGAACAGGTCGATCAAGCGACCGGGTGTGGCGACCAGCACATCGACGCCGCCGCGCAGCTTCATCATCTGCGGGTTGATGCTGACTCCGCCGTACACCGCATAAGTGCGCAATGGCAGGTTTTCTGCGTACTGGCGCACGGCTTCGTGGACCTGCTCGGCCAGCTCGCGGGTCGGCACCAGAATCAGCGCACGCGCCGAATTGGCGGTGACTTTCGGCCCTTCCATAGCCAGCAGCTGCAACAGCGGCAAGGCGAAACCGGCAGTTTTACCGGTGCCGGTCTGGGCCGCTGCCATCAGGTCGCGACCGGCCAGCACCGCCGGAATGGCTTGCGCCTGCACCGGCGTCGGGGTCTGGTAGCCGAGCGTCTCGAGGGAGCGCAGCAAGGGTTCGATCAGGCCAAGGGAGGCGAAAGTCATGGGAGTACCGTAGGAAAAAATGACGCGGGGATGCAATGCCGCGCAGTTTACCCTAATTCGTACGCGCTTCCGTCGGAACGGCTTTCGCCTCTTCGACCGGAAGCTGCGGCGGTCGACGCCACTGCGGCAGGCTGATCAGCAGCACGGCGCTGATGATCACCAGCATCGCCAGCGCTTCTTCGATGCCGATGGTCTCGCCGACAAACACCACGCCGAGCAACACCGCCACTGCCGGGTTGACGTAGGCATAACTGGTCGCTGCCGCCGGGCGCACGTGTTTGAGCAGATACATGTAGGAATTGAAGGCGATGATCGAGCCGAAGAAAATCAGATAGGCCAGCGCCAGCCAGCCTTCGAGCGGCGGCATGGCTTGCAGGTGCTCGCCACTCAGCGCACTGCCGGTCAACAAAACCACGCCGCCAACCAGCATTTCCACCGCACTGGCCATCGCTCCCGCCGGCAATGGCAGGTATTTGCTCCACACCGAGCCGAACGCCCAGCTCGCCGCCGCGAAGATCAGCAACATCGCACCGAGCGGGCTCGATTGCAGGTTGGAACCCATATTGAGCATGGCGATGCCGATGATCCCCAGCGCCACACCGGCCCATTCCAGCCGCGTATTGCGTGCGCCCCAGAAGTAACCGAACAACAAGGTGAACAGTGGCACCGTCGCCACCGCCAGCGCAGCGACACCTGACGCCACGCCGGTGTGCTCCGCCACGCTCACAGCGCCATTACCAAAACTGAGCAGCAGAATGCCGACCAGCCCCGCCGCTTTCCATTGCGCCCAGGTCGGCGCCGGAGCCCCACGCCAGCGCAGCCAGGCGTACATCAAGCTGCCGGCAATGACGAAGCGCACCCCGGCCAGCAACAGCGGCGGCCAGTATTCGACGCCGATGCGAATCACCAGATAGGTCGATCCCCAAATCACATACAACGCAAAAAACGCAGCGATCAACGGCAGCGAAAAACGGCGCAAGGCAGGCATGGGCAGCTCGACAGTCAGATTTCTATGGACGGGTTATTCTAGAAAGGCTGCCGCGCAAAAATAAGTTACAAAAGCTGTTTTTCGCGCCGCTACACTTTGGAAAACACGGAGATCGCCGGGTCAAGCCGCGATTTCGAAAGTCTGGCCATTTCAGGAGTTCGCCTTGGACAAATATGACCGCATGCTGCTCGGCGCACTTCTGGACAACGGCCGCGCGTCTTACGCTGATCTGGCGCGCAAGGTTAACCTCTCCGCCCCTGCCGTCGCCGAGCGCGTGGCCAAACTGGAAGCGGCCGGGGTGATCACCGGTTATCAAGCAAAAATCGATATGGCGAAAATCGGCCTGCCGATCCAGTGCGTGATCGAACTGCGCCTGAACCAGCACGGCAACCAGAAGGCCTACGATGAACTGATCAAAATCCCGCAGATCACCGAATGCCATCGGGTCACCGGCGACCCGTGCGTGATCATGCAAGCGGCGGTGGCCTCGATGCCGGAGCTGGAAGAGTTGATCGATCGGGTGGCGAAGTTCGGATTCAGCAAGACGTCGATTGTGCTTTCAAGCGCAGTCGAAAAGCGTGTGCCGTTGGGACACATCGAAGGCAACGGTAAATAATTCGGATCACCACCGATCCAGTGTAGGAGTGAGCCTGCTCGCGATGGCGGAGTGGCAGTTAACATCTCCATCGACTGATGCTCCGTCATCGCGAGCAGGCTCACTCCTACAAGGTTACTGTGTGGTGCCCGACATCAGCGATAACGCTGCAAATGCTCGCTCACTTTGGCGGCGGGGACTTTCTGCAATTTGCACAGCAGGTCGTGATTCAACTCGCGCACCCCATGCTTGCCCCGCAACTCTTGCGCCAGATGCGCCATCAGATTGGCCGCCATCTCGGCATCGGCCATGGCCCGGTGAGCCTGGCCGGTATGCGGTAGCTGCGCGAAAGTGGTGAGCGTGCCGAGCTTGTGATTCGGCGCAGCCGGCATCAGGCGCCGCGACAGCAGCAGCGAACAGGCGAAATTCTGCAAGCGTGTGCGTTTGATCCGGCCCAGTTCGAAATCCCAGAACTTCTGGTCGAACGAGGCGTTGTGCGCCAGCAACGGCGTGCAGCCGACGAATTCGTTGACCTCCTCCATCACCCGCTCGGCCGGCGGCGCGGTGCGCAGCATGGCGTTGCTGATTCCGGTCAGTTGTTCGATGAACGCCGGGACGCGCACGCCGGCGTTCATGAGGCTCTGGTAACGCTCGACGATGCGGCCGTTTTCCAGCATGACCACGGCGATTTCCGTGGCGCGGCAGCTGCTGTTCGGCGACAGGCCGGTGGTTTCAAAGTCGATGACTGCAATGCGTTCCAAACCGGGATGTACTCCGTTCAAATCTATTGTTCAGCTCAGCTCTTGAGCAACAGCGCGCCTTCGATCGGCACGTAGCGGCTGGCGGCGCGGATCAGCGAGTTGGCGGTCAGGCCGGGGACGCCGTAGGCCACTGCTTGCACGCCGTGCTTGTTGATGATGCGTTCGAGCAGCATGTCGAAATCGCCGTCACCGGAGGCCAGCACCACTTCGTCGACATGGTCGGCAGCGTCCATGATGTCGAGCGTAATGCCCACGTCCCAGTCGCCCTTGGCCGAGCCGTCGCTGCGCTGGATGTAGGGCTTGAGCTTCACCGTGAAACCAAGGTTGCGCAGGATCTGCTGAAACTGCTGCTGCTTGCTGTCGCCACGGTCGATTGCGTACGCGTAGGCCTCGACAATCTGCCCGTTCTTGCTGATGTCCGCCCACAGTGCGGCGTAGTTGAAGTGGCAACCATAGGCCTGACGCACGGTGTAGTAGAGGTTCTGCACATCGGCGAACACTGCGATTTTTTCACCGGAGTTCCTGTGAGCGCGCAAGCGCACGAAGCGGGGTCAGGCGATCAGGCCCGAAAAAGGCGCTCAGTATGCCAGCCAAGAGAAAGATTCAGCGAATAATCACCGGCTGACGCCGAGGTGTCCCTGACAAACGGTGTTGTGGCGAGGGGATTTATCCCCGCTGGGCTGCGCAGCAGCCCCGCTTTTCCCGATTAAAGCGAGGACTGCCGCGCAGCCCAACGGGGATGAATCCCCTCGCCACAGTGTTTATGTCAGCCTTCAGAGGCGATGTCAGTCTTCAAAGGCGATGTCAGACAAAGGAGTCGTCGTCATCAAAAAACGAGGAGTTGTCGCTGCTGTAATCGGCGTCGCTGAAACCGCCCTGGTCATTGCCAGAAAAACCGTTGTCCGCCACGCGCTGATCATCGCCCCAGCCATTGTTGCTTTGGTCGGCGACCTGTGCCGGTTCTTCCTTGATGATCTCGACGATTTCTTCAGGTGCTTGGTTGTGATGGAACAGGCTGCTGATGCCCTGCGCGAGCATCACACCACCGGCCACGCCTGCGGCGGTTTTCAGCGCGCCGCCGAGGAAGCTGGGGCCCGCCGCCGGGGCTGCCTGCTGCGCATAGTTGGGCGGCGCGGCGCCGAAGCTCTGTTGCGGTCCCGGAGCCTGGTAGCTCTGCTGTGGCGCCGGTTCACGCCAGCCGCCGGTGGACGATGGCGCTGCGCTTTGGCTCGGCGCCGGACGCGAATTGCCGCCGCCAAAAATGCTCGACAGGAAACCGCCGCCACCGCTGGATGCCGGTGCGCCGCCTTGGGCCTTGGCCGATTGCAGTTCGGCCTGCAGACGCTGGACTTGCTGGGTCAGCTGCTTGTTCTGCTCGTCGAGGCTTTTCAGCGCGGCCTCTTGCACCAGAATCGCCTGGGTCATGAAATAGCCTGCCGCCGGTTGGCGCGTCAGGTGTTCCTTGATCCGCGCCTCAGCCTGGGCGTCGCGCGGGGCTGCCTCCGTTTCGGCCTGTTGCAGCCGGGAAAACAGTCCATCGATCAGGGTTTGCTCTTCGCTGTTCATGGCGACCTCGTAGATTGCCGGTAATAACGTGCCCGTGCCCACTCTGAGCGCGGTGCTCTCCCGTAATGGAGACAGTGACAAAACGTTTCAATGGCCTTTACCGAATGTTTACGTTTGTGTCGCCCCGCGTTGCATCGGTTAAAGTGAGCCACTGTTTTCGACCTGCGATACCGACTGATGAATGCCCTCGAAGTACTGCGCGACTCTTTGTATTTTTTCAAACGCCATCTGGGCAGCATCGTGCAGCTGTGCCTGCCGCTGGTGATTGTCGAAGCCTTCTTGCAGCAGGCAGTCGATCACGCCACCGGGCCGGACACCTTTGCCGGCGTCAGCATCATCGTCGGTCTGCTGGTGTATCCGCTGTACACCGCCGCACTGATCCTGTTTCTCGATGCGCGCAGCCGTGGCGAGGCGCCGCGCAACCGCGACCTGTTGGCGATGGCCGCCACCCTGTGGCCGCGCTTCGCCGTGCTCACCGCGCTCAATACCTTGCTGATTCTGCTCGGCCTGTCGCTGTACTTCCTGCCGGGCCTGATGCTGATGGTCATGCTCGCGTTCGCCGAGTACCTGCTGGTCCTGCGCGGCCTCGGCCCGTTGCAGGCGATGAAGGAAAGCCTGCGTCTGACCCGTGGGCATTTCTGGCGCATTCTGCTGTGCATTCTCTGTGTGATGACGCCGCTGTGGCTGCTCAAGGGCGCGACGCTGGCGGTCTATCCCGAGCCGCAGAATCCGCTGATCGCCGGGCTGATCGACAGCGCTCACAGCTTCCTGCAACTGTTCACCAGTGTGGTGCTGTTCCGCCTGTTCATGCTGATCAGCGAATTGCCTGACAAACGTAACGGAGCGGTCTGACCGCGCCGCGCTTGGGCTTCGCCGCTGCCGTCAGGTATGCTCGGGGCCACTTTCTGTAACGCTATAAGCCGAGCCATGACCCGTCTGCTGCGCTACACCCTGCTCCTCATCATTCTCGCCGTCGTCCTGTTCGGCGTACTGCTGTTCAGCCTGACCTGGCGCCCCGACGCTCGCGAAACCCTGCCGGTCAGTTGCGGCGCTACCGCGCCAACGCTGGTGCCCGGGCAAGCGCTGAAAGTCATGACATGGAACGTGCAGTTCCTCGCCGGCAAGCGCTACGTATTCTGGAATGATCTGGCCGAAGGCGACGATGAAGCGCCGACTGCCGAAGACATGGCGTTCAGCCTCGACGAAGTAGCGCGGGTGATTCGTGACGAACAACCGGATGTGGTGCTGTTGCAGGAGCTCGACGAGGGCGCCAAGGCCAGCGATTACCAGAATCAGCTCAAACTGTTGCAGGAACGCGTCGCCGACCTTTACCCGTGCAGCACCAGCGCCTTCGACTGGAAAGCTGATTTCGTCCCTGAGCCACACATCTACGGCAGCGTCGGCCGCCAATTGGCCACGTTGAGTCGCTATCGCATCGAACACGCCGAACGCCTGCAACTGCCCGTCGCACCGAGCAACTTCATCAGCCGCCAGTTCCAGCCCAAAGACGCTTTGCTCGCCGTCAAACTGCCGCTCAGCGATGGCGGACAACTGACCGTGTTCAACACCCACTTGCAGCGCGCCAGCCAGGCGGAGGGCAACGTGCAGGCGCAAGTGGCTGCCGTGGCCAAAGTCCTCGACAAATATGAAAGCCAAGGCCTGCCGTGGCTGATCGGTGGCGATTTCAATCTGCTGCCGCTGGGCCAGTATCGACGCCTGCCCGTCGAGCGCCGCACGCCCTACTCTGCCGACAGCGAACTGCATCTGCTGTGGGACAAGTACCCGATGATCCCGACCAACAACGAGGCCGGCGGTATCGATCGAGCCAAATGGCTGACCCATTACCCCAACGACCCTGGCCTCAACGGGCCGGATCGCACAGTGGATTATCTGTTCTACAGCCCGAAGCTCAAACGCCTGCAAGCGCAGGTGCGGCAGGACGATACCTTGCGCATCTCCGATCACTTGCCGGTGATTGCGCGGTTCCTGTTGCCCGCTGCGCCGTAATCGCTGTAGCCCTCACAGGCCGGGCGGAACGTAGCCGGGAACATAGCGAACGTTGGTGCATTTGCCATGCAGGATTCGCCCGTCTTCGATCAGAAACTGGGCGATTTTCTTCTGCTGATTGACCTTCGCCTGCAACTTGCAGTTTGAGCTGTGCCCGACCTGCTGGTAATGCTCGGTGTACACCATGCCATTGCCGGTATGGTTCATCGAAGTGCCAGCCGCTTCGGTGGTGGTCCAGCTCGAGGACTTGTACCACGTCAGCACGGCCAAGGGTTCGCCGTTTGGGCCGATTTCTTTTTTCATCGAATCGGGTGTGCCGAACAGGTCCAGTGCCTCCTGCATATCACGGCCTTCCCAGCGGCTCTGCGCAATGGTCGAGCAGCCGCTCAACAGCCATCCTGCCAGCAGGGTTGCCAGCCATAAACGTGTGGTAGTCATTGGATGCTCCGGCTTATTTCTTGAGTTCGAGCAGGCTGTCGATGTTGTCCATCATCTGGCTCTTTTGCTGAATCGGCGCGAGTTTGAAGAACATCTGCTGCAGCATTTCGATCATCTGCAGGTATTCCATCTTGCCCACGGCGGCCATGTCGTTTTTCGCGCGACTGCCCGGCGCACAGGCAAACTTCAGCGCTTGCTGGACCCAGAACTCTTTCGGGGTCTGCCATTGGTTGGCAACTTTCAGATGACGCATGGTGTAGGCGAGACGCTCGATGGACTGGCCATTGATAAAACGCACCTTGCCCGTAGAGCATTGGGCTTCGAGGTTGTAGACGTCGATCATCGGTTTGCCCGGCTCTTCATAAACCAGAGTCACCGCGACCATGGTTGCGCCTTTGGTTTTCTGCGAAGGCACCACCGACGTCGCATCGGCGACGTACATGATGTTTTTCTGGGGCACGCCGTTGCCGTAGATAATCCACCAGTCGCCAATCGGATTGGGCTCTTCGGCCAGGGCCGAACTGGAGGCGGCCAATAGCGCAGCCGACAAGAAGATCAACTTCTTGAGCTTGAAGAAAGAGGTCATGGGCAGCTCCGTTCCTTGGGCGCAAGTTGCCAGGCAACAAGGCTGGTTATTGTTCAGGCGGCGATTTTGCGAGCCTGAACAACCAAGGGCAATTAGCACGGATGGGCTAATGGCGCGCTGCCACTGGTCTTCAAGTACCGCGTGGTTTTGCCCGCGCCGTGGCCTCGGCGACCAAGGGATCGTCCGGCCAATAATGTTTTGGATAACGCCCCTTCAGATCCTTCTTCACCTCGGCATAGGTGCTGCGCCAGAAGTTCGCCAGATCCTGCGTCACCTGCACCGGCCGCCGCGCCGGCGACAGCAGATGCAGCTTGACCACTTGCCGGCCACCGGCGATCCGTGGCGTATCGGCCAGACCAAACAGCTCTTGCAAACGCACCGCGAGTATCGGTGGGTGTTCGCTGTAATCCAGACGAATCGACGACCCCGACGGCACGCTCAAATGATGCGGCGCCAGTTCGTCGAGCTTCTGCGGCAGCGGCCACGGCAGCAGATTGCGCACGATGCTCGACAGGTCGAGGTTGGCGAAATGGCTGAGCCGCGAGACCTTGCCCAGATACGGCATCAGCCAGTCCTCCAGCATATTCAACAATGCCGCGTCGCTGACATCCGGCCATTGGCTGTCGTCCTGAGTGCTCAGATCCAGCTGACGCAACAGCCCCACCCGCGCCTGCCACTGGCGCAGTTCCGGCGTCCACGGCAGTAGCTCCAGGCCCTTGCGCCGTACCAGATTGACCAGCGCCTGACTGCGAGCGTTTTCATCCAGACCGGTCAACGGTTCGCGGCTGAGAATCAGCTCGCCGACCTTGCGCTGGCGCTCGGCGCGCAGCACGCCTTCACGTTCGTCCCAGTCAAGTTGATCGACGCTGCGCACTTGCTCGGCGAGCACCGAATCGAACAGCGCCGGATCGAAATCCGCCGCCAGATAAATGCGTTCTTCGCGCTGGCCCTGACGGCTGCCGAGGTCGGCGATAACGATCCACTCGTGCTTCATCAGGCTGTCGGCCTCGGCGAACAGCGCCGCGCGACCGTTGGCCAAACGGTATTCGGCACCACCGGCACGCCGTTGCTGGGCGACGCGATCCGGGTAGGCCAGCGCCAACAGAGCGCCAAGCCAACGCGGATGCTCGGGATCGTTGACCGGCTCACTCGGCTTGCCGCGCAGGTAGCCGCGATACTGCCGGGCCAATTGCCGGGCACGTTGCACCCCGCCCTGCGCGCCACGGCCGGCACGTTCTTCGCCGGAAAGCAGGACCAATCGGCTGTGCAGATCCGCGCCAGCGCCGCGCAGGATATCGCGCTCGCCGAGCAGCGCCGCCACATCGCAGGCCATCGCCGCCAACCCCAATGCCTGACCGCGCAACAACAAATGCGCGATACGCGGATGCGCCGGCAGTTCGGCCATGGCCTGGCCGTGGGCCGTCAGCGTGTCGCCGTGCAAGGCGCCGAGGTGTTGCAGCAAATCCTGCGCCTGGGCATACGCGGCGGCGGGCGGTACGTCGAGCCAGACCAGTTCGCCCGGGGTCACGCCCCAGCGCCCGAGTTGCAAAGCGAGGCTGGCCAGATCCGCCGAGAGAATTTCCGCGCTGCCATAAGCCGCCAGTTGTTCGTGCTGATCCTGCGACCACAGGCGATAACACACGCCCGGCTCCAATCGCCCGGCGCGGCCGGCACGCTGGGTGGCGCTGGCCTTGGAGATGCGTTGGGTGTCGAGGCGGGTCATGCCGCTGCCCGGGTCGAAGCGCGGCACCCGCGCCAATCCGGCATCGATGACCACGCGCACGCCGTTGATGGTCAGGCTGGTCTCGGCGATGTTGGTTGCCAGCACCACTTTGCGCTGACCGGGGGGCGCCGGATCGATCGCTGCACGTTGCGCATTGAGGTCAAGTTCGCCGTGCAACGGGCACAGCAGAACGTCTTTGCGCTCACCGATGGCGTCGGCCAATTGCTGATGCACGCGACGAATTTCCGCCTGTCCCGGCAGGAACACCAACAGGCTGCCGGTCTCGTCGTGCAGCGCTTCGAGTACGGTTTGGGTAACGCGCTGGTCGATGTATTCGCCCGGCTGAAATGGCCGGCCCCAGCGCATCGTCACCGGATACATGCGCCCTTCGCTGCGCAGGATCGGCGCGTCATCAAGCAACCCCGCCAACCGCTCGCCTTCGAGGGTGGCCGACATCAGCAGAATCTTCAGCGGCTGTTCAGCGCGAAACAGCTCACGACCGTTCAGACTGAGCGCCAGCGCCAGATCGGCGTCGAGACTGCGTTCATGAAATTCGTCGAAGATCAGCAGACCCACGCCGTCCAGCGCCGGGTCGTCCTGCAAGCGCCGGGTGAGAATGCCTTCGGTGACCACTTCGATACGCGTCTTCGGGCCAACCTTGCTGTCGAGGCGGATGCGATAGCCGACGGTTTCACCGACCTGCTCGCCGAGCTCGCTGGCCAAACGCTCCGCCGCCGCCCGCGCAGCCAGACGTCGGGGTTCGAGCATGACGATGGTCTGCCCGGCCAGCCAGGCTTCGTTGAGCAAGGCCAAGGGCACGCGGGTGGTTTTACCGGCGCCGGGCGGTGCTTCGAGCACGGCTTCGTGGCGTGACGCGAGGGCTTCACGCAGGGCGGGTAAAACATCGTCGATCGGCAAAGAAATCATGCTGGCTCCCCAGGGCGTGCCCCAAGTAAATTGCGAGTCGCGTTAAAGCTGTGAGCGTGCCAGGCAAGGCGCCGGACGCGGGCAAGGGTCGTTTCCTTGCCAAGTCCCGCAACGCAGCATGGCGCGTTCACAGCTTTAGCCCGGAGGGCCGAACCCCGATAGAATTCATCAGCCTTCACGCGGTGTCGATCTGGAGAAAACAACTTCAATCCTCAACGTATTTCAGTAGGGGTGAGACGAGGCCGCAATTTACTGTGGGTACGCCCTGCCCGCCGCGAGTATAACGACGAACTGTCTGACGTTCGTCAGGGTCTTAACTTCACAAGACGAAGCTTCGTAATTTGATGACTCAGGAGACATTTCCATGCGCTTACCCTCTCGCCTGATCGGCGGTGTTCTGGTTGCCACTCTGCTCACGCAACTGTCGGCGTGCGGTTCGATTTTCTACCCGGACCGCCGTGGCCAGATCGACGGCAAGATCGACCCGGCGATTGCCGTGCTCGATGCCGTCGGCCTGCTGTTCTACATCATTCCCGGACTGATCGCGTTTGCTGTCGACTTCGCCACTGGCGCGATCTATTTCGAACCGGGCCACACCGCGCAGATCGATCCGGCCAAGCTCAAGCAAGCCATCGGCCCGGATGGACAGGTCGACAATCACAAGTTGCAGGCGATTCTTGAGAGCGAGCTGGGAAGAGACTTTCCCCTCGACGATCCACGCTTGATCCAGCACAAGGGCAGCACTCAGCAACTGGCGATGTTCGGCCTGCAACCCGCCGCTTGAATAAGGACGATCAATGACCTCCAGCCCCGAACACGCCCGCCTGCTGCGACTGGCGACCCGCGCCTCGGTGGCCGTCGCCTGCACGCTGATCGTCGCCAAGGCGATTGCCTGGTGGCTCAGTGGATCGGTGAGCATGCTCGCCGGCCTCACCGACTCGGCGCTGGACGGCGTCACCTCGATGCTCAATCTGCTGGCAGTGCACTACGCCTTGCGCCCGGCGGATGACGATCACCGTTATGGCCACGGCAAAGCCGAATCGCTGGCGGGCATGGCGCAGGCGTTGTTCATCGGTGGCAGCGCGGTGTTGATCGCGTTTCAGGCCTACCAACGCTTGCATACGCCGGAGCCGCTTGGCGCGCCGTGGCTGAGCATCGGCGTGATCGTATTTTCGCTGTTGCTGACGGCGGCGCTGCTGATGTTGCAGCATCGAGTGATCAAGCAGACCGGCTCCAACGCGGTACGCGCCGACTCGTTGCATTACCGTTCGGACCTGCTGCTCAACGGCAGCATCCTCATCGCGCTGGTATTGGCGGGAATGGGTTTTGCGCAACTGGACGCGTGGTTCGGCCTGGGGATCGCCGCGTACATTTTCTGGAGCGCGATCCAGATAGCCCGGGAAAGTTTTTCGGTGCTGATGGACGAGGAACTGCCGACCGATGTCAGCCAGCACATGCTCGAACTGGCCTGCAGCGTCCCCGGCGTGCTCGGTGCACATGACCTGCGCACGCGAATATCCGGCAACCACTGGTTCGTGCAATTGCACCTGGAACTGCCGGGCGAACTGACCTTGTCAGTCGCTCATGGCATCAGCGATCAAGCAGCGGCGGCAATACACAAGGCTTATCCCAGAGCCGAGGTACTGGTCCACGCCGATCCTGTAAAAACAGCCACAAGCGAAAAGCCTCTAGCTTCAAGCTTGTAGCTTGTAGCTTGTAGCTTGTAGCTTGTAGCTGCCCCTATCTGACCTGATAACCGCGACTGCTCAGGCAGTTGCCCTGCGCCTGGCGATAGGCCTGAACCACTTCAGGCGCCGGTTGGTAGGTCGCGGTGCGCGGGTCGAAACCGCTTCGCTGCACGGCGTACTGAGAGCACTGGTAACCGTCCTGCTGCACTTGCTGCGGCGACTGGCCGTTGGCCGGGTAGGCTTCGACGTCATAGCCCTGAGCTTGCGGTTGCGGCGGTTGCTGCAGCGGCGGCTCGACCACCACGTAATCCTGCGTCGCCTCTTGATAGGCGTAATACGAGCCGGCGGCGAGGAACAGCAGCGAGCCGCCGATCCATACCTCACGGGCGTAATCCGGCAAATACTGGATGCGAATCCCGCGCGGTGGCTGGACGACGATGTAGTGCGGGCCTTGCGGGCGATACCAGTAGCCGCCGGAGTAGAAGTAATCCTGACCGCGATACGGCACGCGGTAATCACGATCCGGGAAGCGATCGATCACATGGCCCGGACGATACTGCGGGCCCGGCCCCCAGCCATTGCCATGACCGTTCGGCCGTCCCGGCCAGCGGTTGTCATCGGGACGCGGCTGCGTCTGCCACTGTTGATTGTGGTAACCGTTCTGCGGGCGCTCGTCGCGGTAGTAACCCTGACGCGGCTCCTGGGTCTGGCGCACGGCGTCGGGACGTGGCTGGATCGGCAGACTGTTGGCCGGTAATTGTGGCGGCGGTGGCGGTTGGCGAACCGGGTTGGGGTTGTAGGCCGGGCGGTTCTGATCACGGTTCTGCCATTGACCGTCATTGTTATGCGGCTGGCCGTTGTGCTCGAACTGACGGCTATTGTCGCCACGAATGATCCCGTCGTTCTGCGGCCCGTTGCCAGGCCCTCGGTTCTGCGGCTCATCGGCCAGCGCTTGCGCACTGACACCCACACAGAGCAAACCAACACCGGCCAGACGCCAGATGCGCGAATTCATGCTTTTCCTCACTGCGGGAGCCTGTCGTTGGGAGGGCTTGTTGCTGAGACTCGGAACTACCCCACCGGGTTCTGCAACAGGTTATCAGTCGCGCGACTTATTTATTGAGGCGCCAACATGAAATCGCAGGCAAGAAAAAGGGAGACCCGTCGGCCTCCCTTCTGGAGATACTTCGTCCTGGCTCGACGCTTTTGACGTCGGCTCACCTCACGCCGTCTTCTGGACAGTGTGCAGCTCGGGGGCCGGCACATCCCCGGTGGGGGTGGCGGCCGCGGCGGGCCTGATTGGGCGAACCGCGTGGACTGTGTTACCGAGCAGTGATTCTGGTGATAAGAATAGGCCTGAGGGCGCGACAGATGATTGCGAAAATTGCTCAATTAAACACTGCTTGCGCAATTTTTAACCCTGGATAGATAATCCGCCGCAATAGTTACGACCAAGGACAGATTGATGAGCAAACTCGACCGGTATGACCTGAGTATTTTGGCGGAATTGCAGCGCGACGCCCGTATTTCCAACCAGGAACTGGCCGAGCGCATCGGTCTGTCGCCCTCGCCTTGCTCGCGCCGGGTCAAGCAACTGGAAGACGATGGCTATATCTCCCGCCAGGTTGCGCTGCTCGATCGCAAAATGCTCGGCTTGAGCCTGACCGCGTATGTGCTGATCGGCATGGACCGGCACACGCCGGAGCGCTTTGAAAACTTCGAAGCGGCGATCCGCACATTGCCGCAAGTGCTGGAATGCAGCCTGGTGACCGGGGTGGATGCCGACTACCAGTTGAAAGTGGTGGTGCCGGATATGGATCACTATCAGAAACTGCTGCTGGGGCATCTGACCCGGATTGAGGGGGTTACGAGTGTGCGGTCGAGTTTTGTGCTGAATCAGGTGCTCAACAGCACCGAACTGCCGCTGACTCATTTGCGTAGCTGAAATCGCGTTCGCGAGCAGGCTCGCTCCCACAGGGGAATGCATTTCAACCTGTGGGAGCGAGCCTGCTCGCGAAGGGGCCCGCACAGGCGACGCAGATCAATGCCTCGCCATCCGACCATGGCGTATACTCGCCGCCGCCCTTTCAGCTCTGTCCGCGCCGGAGATCGCCAATGGATCCAGCACTGTTCGAAGAATGGATGATGACCGGTCTGGTCAGCATCCTGATCATTTTCATGGGTTTCATCGTCTGGGATCTGGCGAAGAAGTCCAAGGCCGGGCGGTTCGGCTCGTTCATTCTGTTTTTCGTGCTGGGCCTGGGCGTGGCCGCGTTCATCATCAAGAGTGTGGTGATCGGCCTGATCGAATCCGGCGCCTTATAAGCGCGCCGGTACTTCCCGCCACTGGCCCTGATCAAGCCCTTCGATGGTCCAGTCGCCAATCCTGACCCGCACCAGACGCAACGTCGGCAACCCGACCGCCGCCGTCATGCGCCGCACCTGACGGTTGCGCCCTTCGCGAATCACCAGTTCCAGCCATGAAGTGGGTATGGTCGCGCGAAAGCGTACCGGTGGATTGCGCGGCCACAATTGCGGCTCAGCCAGTTGTCGCGCTTCGGCGGGCAGGGTCATGCCGTCATTCAGCTCGACACCATCACGCAGGCGCTGCAACTGCTCGGCCGTCGGCTCGCCTTCCACCTGCACCCAATAGGTCTTCGCCAGCTTGTGTTTGGGATCGGCGATGCGCGCCTGCAACTGGCCGTCGTTGGTCAGCAGCAACAAACCTTCGCTGTCGCGATCCAGACGTCCGGCCGGATAAATCCCCGGCACATCGATGTAATCCTTGAGCGTCGCCCGCCCTTCACCGTCGCTGAACTGCGTCAGCACATCGAAGGGTTTGTTGAACAGGATCAGTTTCGGCTCGGCCGGTGGTGCCTTGGCAACACGGCGCGGGGCAGAAGACTGAGGCTTCGCGCCGGGGCGGCGGGAAGGTGGACGCGGGGGACGGGACATAAGAGACAGAACATTTAGCGATCAGGGCTGACAATGCTAGTGCCCCGACCGCCAAATGACCACGACTAAGCGTTACCGGAACGGCGGCTCGTCGAAGCTGCGCAGTTTGCGCGAGTGCAGCGAATTGAGTTCGGTGCGCAGCAGATCCACCGCTTCGATGCCGATTTTCAAATGCTGGCTGACTGCGCGTTCATAGAAGGCATTGGCCGAGCCCGGCAGTTTGATTTCGCTGTGCAGCGGCTTGTCCGAAACACAGAGCAACGTGCCGTAGGGCACCCGCAGGCGATAACCCTGCGCGGCGATCGTGCCGCTTTCCATGTCCACCGCCACTGCGCGGGACAGGTTGATCAGTGGCCGTTCCTGAGCCCAGCGCAATTCCCAGTTACGGTCGTCGTAGGTCAGAACCGTGCCGGTGCGCAGGCGCTTCTTCAGATCGTCGCCCTTCTCGCCGGTGACATTCGCCGCTGCCTGCTGCAGAGCAAGCTGCACTTCGGCCAGTGCCGGGATCGGAATATTCGGCGGCACCACGCGATCGAGAATGCCATCGCGACGCATGTAGGCGTGAGCCAGCACGTAGTCGCCGATAGTCTGCGACTGACGCAGGCCGCCGCAGTGGCCGATCATCAGCCAGCAATGCGGGCGCAGCACGGCCAGGTGATCGGTGATGTTTTTGGCGTTGGACGGGCCGACGCCGATATTCACCAGCGTCACACCGTGGCCATCGCTGGCGATCAGGTGATAGGCCGGCATCTGGTAACGGTGCCAGACCACACCGGCGGCGATTGCCGAAGCTTCGCCGTGGTCCATGCTCTTCTCGATGATCACATTGCCCGGCAGGACCATGCGCACGAAACGCGGATCGTTGCGCAACTGCTCAAGACCATGAACGATGAACTGGTCGACGTAGCGGTGATAGTTGGTCAGCAGAATCCACGGCTGCACATGGCGCCAGTCGCTGCCGGTGTAATGCACCAGACGGCGCAGGGAGAAGTCCACGCGCGCGGCGTCGAACAGCGCCAGTGGCAGCGGATCGGTGTTTTCCCAATCGTAGAGGCCGTCGGCGATGCCATCGGTGGCGGCGGAAAGGTCAGTACTCGGGAACACCCGCGCCAGCACTGCCGCAGTGACACCGGAGCCGGCCAGTTCATCGCCCTGCTCAACCACGTACGGATACGGAATGTTCTGCTGGCTGACGCCGACTTCGACGGTCACGGTGAAGTCATGCATCAACGGTGTCAGCTGTTCGAGCAGGTATTTGCGGAAGGCCGCCGGGTGGGTGACGGTGACGCTGTAAGTGCCCGGCAACTGCACCTTGGCGTAAGCGCGGGTGGTCTGCGGCACTTCACCCTGGCAGTGGTAGGTCAGACGCAATTCGGGATAACGAAACAGGGCACGCTGTTCGGCGTCGGGCTCGACGCGGTCCTTGAGGTAACGCTTGAGCGCGGAATTCAACGCAGTGGTGGCCCGCTCATGCAGCTCGGCCAGACGATCCACGGCTTGTTCGGCGGTTTGAACGACAATAAACGCTTCGGTCACGATCAGCTTCCTGTGTTCTGACTTGCAGGGCTTCATCTTGCCTGCATCGTGGACGCACGGGAACAGTGGCGTTGTGGGTGTACCGAAATCTTTCAGGTAACCCGAATCCCTGTGGGAGCTGGCTTGCCAGCGATGAGGCCGTCACATTCAATCGATGTTGACTGACAGACCGCCATCGCTGGCAAGCCAGCTCCCACAGGGTTTTGTGGTGTCGGGAAAATTGCGGTCAGAAAAGCTGTGGGGTTGAGCGGGCGACGATGGCTTCGACGTCCAGCCCACGCGGCAACGCGCCGTAGACGCGACCTCCACCGCTCAGACGGCTGGCAATAAAAGCATCGCTGACGGCTGAATTCCCCGCCTCCAACAGGAGTTTGGCCTGCAATCCAAGGGCAATGTCTTCGGTCAACTGCCGCGCCCGATACTGAATGTCACTGGTGTCCTTGAACTGCGCCTGCAATTGCTGGATATGCACGGCCAGACGTTTGTCGCCATGGCCGTCGCCCAATTCGCTGAACAGCACATCGAGCACGCCTGGCTCCTTCGAAAGAGCGCGCAGCACGTCGAGACATTGCACATTCCCCGAACCTTCCCACGTCGAGTTCACCGGCGCTTCGCGGTACAGGCGTGGCAGGATGCTGTCTTCGACATAACCGGCGCCGCCCATGCATTCAGCGGCTTCGTTGATCATTCCTGGCGCGCGCTTGCAGATCCAGTACTTGCCCACCGCCGTCACCAGCCGCGCGAATTGCGCTTCGTGGCGATCATTCAGATGACCCAGCGCCTTGCCCATGCGCAGACTCAGGGCCAGCGCGGCTTCGCTCTCCAGGGCCAGATCGGCGAGTACGTTTTGCATCAGCGGCTGCTCGCTGAGCAATTTGCCGCCAACCTTGCGGTGCGCGCAGTGATGGCTGGCCTGGGTCAGCGCCTGGCGCATCAGCGAGCTGGAGCCGACCATGCAATCGAAACGGGTCATCGCCACCATCTCGATAATGGTCGGCACGCCGCGCCCTTCTTCGCCGATCATCCAGGCCAGCGCGCCACGAAACTCCACTTCGCTGGAGGCGTTGGACTGGTTGCCGAGTTTGTTTTTCAGACGCTGAATGTAGAACTGATTGCGCGTGTCGTCCGGGCGATGGCGCGGCAGCAGGAAGCAACTCAAGCCCTTGTCGGTTTGCGCCAATGTGAGGAAGGCGTCGCACATCGGCGCCGAGCAGAACCACTTGTGCCCGACCAGCTCATAAGCCTGACCCGGGCCGCTGGCGCCGACCGGGTAAGCCTTGGTGGTGTTGGCGCGAACGTCGGTGCCGCCCTGCTTCTCGGTCATCGCCATGCCGATGGTCACGCCGGCCTTGTGCGCCATGCCGACGTTGCGCGGATCGTATTCGGTGGCGAGGACTTTCGGCAGCCACTGTTCGGCCAGGTTCGGCTGCAAGCGCAGGGCCGGCACGCTGGCGAAGGTCATGGTCAACGGGCAACCACTGCCGGCTTCGGCCTGGCTATGCAGATAGGTCATCGAAGCGCGGGCGACATGGGCACCGTCCTGCGGGTGTGCCCAGGGCAGCGAGGTCAGGCCATGCTCGATCGCGCTGCGCATGAGCTCGTGGTAAGCCGGGTGAAATTCGACCAGATCGATGCGGTGACCGTAGCGATCATGGCTGGCAAATACCGGTTTGTTCTGGTTGGCGAGAAACCCCGCCTCCATCAAAGGCCCGCCCGCCAGTGCGCCGTAGGCATCGATACGCGACTCGGCCCAACCGGCGCCAAAACGCCGCGACCACTCCTGGAGCGGCAGGTCGATGCGGTACAGGTTGGTGCCGTCCAGCGACGGCGGCTGATTGGTGACTTCGTGGGTTTCGGCGAACTGATGCAGGTTCATGACGGCACTCCGTGTTCAGCAATGGCACCAGTTAAGCACTGGTGCTTTTTTGAACAAAGTGTCATACGCGCCGTTTTTGCGGCGCTTTTACCCCATCAGCAACTGAGCACGCGGCGCTGCAATGCAGCTTGCAGATCCTCGAATTTCACCGGTTTGGGCAGATAGTCGATCGCCGCGCTGGGCGCGCATTGCTCGCGATCCGCGCCCAGCGCCAGCATGAACACCGGCAGGTGCGCGCAGCCCGGCAGCGCGTGGATCTGGCAGCACAGCGATGCGCCTTCGTGGCTGGGCAACTGGCAGTCGATCAGCACCGCATCGAAGCTTTCCCGTTGCAGGCAGTCCAGCGCAGCGGCGCCGTTATCAGCGCTGCGCACGCGGAAACCGAGCTTGAGCAACATGCCGCGCATCACCAGTTGGTTGACGCTGTTGTCGTCCACCAGCAGCACCGTGCAGTCCTGCGGCGCACGCGTGCAATCGCGGGTCGGCTGATCCGCAGGTGTTTCGATCACGGGCAGTTCGAATTCGACATCGAGCTGGAAGCGGCTGCCGCTTCCGGGCTCGGAGCGGTGGGTGAGTTTGCCGCCGAGCAATTCGACCAGTTGCCGACAGATCGCCAGACCCACCCCCAGGCCGCCGTATTCGCGAGTCATCGAACCGTCGAGCTGGAAAAAACGCTGATACAGCGTGGCCTCGCCCAGATCAGTGAAACCGATACCGGTGTCGATCACCGCAAACGACAGCGCCATGCGGTTATCCGTCGACGGCCGCCCGGTAACGCGTAGCGCCAGGCCGCCGACGCGGGTGAACTTGATGGCGTTGTCGAGCAGGCATTCCAGACACTGCGCCAGTTTCGCGCTGTCGCCATGCAGGCGATCCGGCAGGGTCGGCAAGACCTCGACCTTGAAATCCAGCGACTTGCTCGTCGCATTCCCCTCGAACTGCACGCGCAATGCCTCGACTACGCCGCGCAGGCTGAACGTACCCGGCGACGCCTTGAGCTTGCCGGCCTGCAATTCGGTGAGTGTGAGAATGCCATTGACCATGCGCATCATGTCGCGGGCAGAACCGGCGGCGGTCTGTTGATATTGCTCAAGCTCGGGATCGAGGTCGACGGTCTGCATCAGCTCCAGCGAACCGATCACGCCGTTCATCGGCGTGCGCAGTTCGTGGGTCAGCGTGGCGAGGAATTCATCTTTCAGTTTGTTGCTGTGGGCCAGTTGCTGGTTGAGCACTTCGAGTTTCTGCCCGGCGTCGTACAGCGTCTGCGCCTGCTGCTCGCGCATGGCGTTGATGCGATCGGCCAGCGCCAGCGACAGCAGAGCCACCTCGATGGCCGAGCCGATCTGGCTGGCGTACATGGTCAGGAACACGTTGGGCAGCAGGCCCAACACCATCAGCGTATTGACGATGCCGCCGAGCAAAAATGCCGACCAGGCGATGATGAAGTAACGCGCCACCCGCAAGCCGCGCCACCAGGCGAGAATCCCGGCGGCAAAGATCACCACAGTGAAGGTCAGCGCCAGTGTGGTCGCCAGGCGCAGGGCCAGGGCGTAACTGGTCATCAGCGACAGACCGATCACCAGCGCACTGAAGGCAACCAGACCGATCAGCAAACGGTCCAGCCAAGGGCTGTGAGTCTTGGTCTGCAGGAAACTGCGAGCGAACTGGCTGCCGAACAGCCCGGCGCAACCGATGAAAAACGGCGTCGCGGCGTTGGCCCACCACGGGTTGTCCGGCCAGAAATACTCGACCGCCGCGCCGTTCACCGACAATTGATAGAGGCCGAATGAGCCAATGTAGAAGATGTAATAGAGGTAACTGGTGTCGCGCACGCTCAGGTAGATGAACAGGTTGTAGACCAGCATCCCCAGCAGCACGCCATAAATGATGCCGAGCACATACAGGCGCACCGGTTGGTCTTCGAGGTACGCGGTGCTCGACCACAACGTCACCGGCGCCTGGATCGAGCCTTCGCTGGCCAGGCGCAGGTACAACGTCTGTTGCTGATTCGGTTTGAACGGCAGATCGAACAGGTAATTGTTCTGGCGGATCTCGCGGCTGGCGAACGGCAAAGCATCGCCGGTCTGGCGCACCAGTCGGTAGTCGCCGCTGGCGTCGGGCAAGTACAGATCGAGGTGATCAAGCGGCGGATACGCCAGTTCCAGCAGCCAGGTGCGCTGGGCGACCGGGTTGCTCGGGCGGTAATGCAGATCGATCTTCAGCCAGAACGCCGAACGCGAGTAACCGGCATTGAGCGTGGCCTTGTCGTGGGCTTTGAAATGGCCGGCGGCATCCTGTGCGCGGACGTCGGCAATCGTCGCCTGACCGCTCGGGTCTTCGAACACTTGCAGCGATCGGCCCAGTGGCAGGCTCTGGGTGAATTCGTCGAATTCGACGGCGCTCGCCATGAGGGGCAAGCAGAACAGCAACATCAGCAAATAGCGCATTGAAGCCCCAGCGTGGCTCGTCCGGTTGTGTCAGGAAGCCCCCCATTCCCTTTGAGTAGACGTAAAACCGGTATTACCTGTGATTGTTTGGATCCAGCCTAGCATAGCCGTTGATGGCCATTGAGCACCATGGAAATTTTTCCTACAACGGCTCTAGAACGGGCGTTCCAGGGCAAAGCACCGAGATAGAGCTGTTGGAATGGTCAGGAACGTCAAAGATCGCAGCCTCCGGTAGCTCCTGCATTTATCTTGCTCTGCCACCCACACCCCAAAATCAGCTTTGGTGGTAAGCTCGCGCACCATGAATATCTACAGCTCCCGCCCCGTTGTCCTCTGTCTCTCCGGCCACGACCCCAGTGGTGGCGCCGGCTTGCAGGCAGATATCGAAGCCTTGCTCGCGCAGGGTTGCCATGCGGCTCCGGCCGTCACCGCCCTGACCGTGCAAGACACCGTCAACGTCACGGACTTCCGCGTCCTCGACCGTGAGTGGGTACTGGCCCAGGCCAACGCCGTGCTCAATGACTCCGAAGTCGCCGCAGTGAAACTGGGCATGCTCGGCTCGCTGGAGATGGTCGACACGGTCGTCGAACTGCTCTCGGCGCACCCGCATCTGCCAGTGGTCTGCGACCCGGTGCTGCGTGCCGGCGGCGGCGGACGCCTGGGCAAGGACGAGGTCGGCTATGCGATGCGCGAGCGTCTGTTACCGCTGTCGATCATTGCTACCCCGAATCTTCCCGAAGCGCGAATCCTTGCCGAACTGCCCGAGGGTACGGCCGACGAATGCGCGGAAAAACTTCTGCCGTTCATCAAAAATCTGCTGATCACCGGCGGCCACGGCGACGAAACTGAAATCCACAACCGCGTGTACAGCCGCGACGGCCTGCGCGAAACCTTTATCTGCCAGCGTCTGCCGGGTAGCTATCACGGCTCCGGCTGTACGCTGGCCAGCGCTTTGGCCGGGCGACTCGCTCAGGGCGAACACCTGGCCAGTGCCGTGCGCAGTGCGCTGGATTACACCTGGCGGACGCTGCGCGATGCCGAACAACTGGGCAAAGGCCAGTTCGTGCCGCGTCGCCTGCCGCTGGATTTCTGCTCGTAACCTCGTGAGGTCTGCCCGATGAAACTACGTGGCCTGTATGCCATCACCGACAGCCAGTTGCTGGCCGGCAAGTTTCTGTCTTACGTGGAGGCGGCGCTGGAAGGTGGCGTCATCCTGCTGCAATACCGCGACAAGAGCAGCGACGAGGCCCGCCGCCTGCGCGAGGCCGAAGCGCTGCGCAACTTGTGCGAGCGCTACAAGACGCAGTTGATCATCAACGATGACGCCGAACTGGCCGCGCGCCTCAACGTCGGTGTGCATTTGGGCCAGACCGACGGCCCGCTGTCGCCGACCCGCGCCCTGCTCGGTTCGAAAGCGATCATAGGCTCCACCTGTCACGGGCAGATCGCCCTGGCCGAACAGGCCGCCAAAGAAGGTGCGAGCTACGTCGCCTTCGGCCGCTTCTTCAATTCCACCACCAAACCCGGTGCACCGAGTTGCAGCCTCGACTTGCTCGACGAAGCCAAACGCACACTGCACCTCCCGGTCTGCGCGATTGGCGGCATCACCCTCGATAACGCCGCGCCGCTGGTCGAGCACGGTGTCGATCTGCTCGCCGTGATCCACGGTTTGTTTGGCGCCGAGAGCAGCGCCGAAGTGACCCGCCGCGCCCGCGCCTTCAACGAACTTCTGAAAATCTGATTTGAGAGCCCGATCATGTCTCGTTCCGAAACCCTGTTTGCCAATGCTCAGAAACACATCCCCGGCGGCGTAAACTCGCCGGTGCGCGCGTTCAAGAGTGTCGGCGGCACCCCGCTGTTCTTCAAACACGCCGAAGGCGCTTACGTCACCGACGAAGACGACAAGCGTTATGTCGATTATGTGGGTTCGTGGGGGCCGATGATCCTCGGCCACAGCCATCCGGACGTGCTCGACGCGGTGCGCAATCAGCTGCAACACGGCCTGTCCTACGGCGCGCCGACCTCGATGGAAACCGAGATGGCCGATCTGGTCTGCTCGCTGGTGCCGTCGATGGACATGGTGCGTATGGTCAGCTCCGGCACCGAAGCGACCATGAGCGCGATTCGTCTGGCCCGTGGTTTCACCGGCCGCGACAGCATCATCAAGTTCGAAGGCTGCTACCACGGCCACTCCGACAGCCTGCTGGTCAAGGCCGGTTCCGGCGCATTGACCCAGGGCGTACCGAGCTCGGCCGGCGTGCCGGCAGCGTTCGCCAAACACACCCTGACCCTGCCGTTCAACGACATCGACGCAGTTGAAGCGATGCTCGCCGAAGTGGGCGAAGAGGTGGCGTGCATCATCGTCGAGCCGGTCGCCGGCAACATGAACTGCGTGCCGCCAGCGCCGGGCTTCCTCGAAGGCCTGCGCTCGCTGTGCGACAAACATGGTGTGGTGCTGATCTTCGATGAAGTGATGACCGGTTTCCGTGTCGCCCTCGGCGGTGCCCAGGCGCATTACGGCGTGACGCCAGACCTGACCACATTCGGCAAGATCATCGGCGGCGGCATGCCGGTGGGTTGCTTCGGTGGCAAGCGCGAGATCATGCAGCGCATCGCCCCGCTGGGTCCGGTATATCAGGCCGGTACGCTGTCGGGTAATCCACTGGCGATGGCCGCCGGCCTGACGACTCTGCGTCTGATCAGCCGCCCGGGCTTCCATGCCGAACTGACCGACTACACCGCGCGCATGCTCGACGGCCTGCAACAGCGCGCCGATGCCGCCGGCATTCCGTTCGTGACCACTCAGGCCGGCGGCATGTTCGGCCTGTATTTCAGCGGCGCCGACGACATCGTCACCTTCGACGACGTGATGGCCAGCGACGCGGCACTGTTCGGGCGCTTCTTCCACTTGATGCTGGAAGGTGGCGTGTACCTGGCGCCGAGTGCGTTCGAAGCCGGTTTCACCTCGATCGCCCATGGCGAAGCCGAGCTGCAACTGACGCTGGACGCTGCCGAGCGCGCCTTCGCCGCATTGAAATAATCGCCGCACCGCTGACGTTGGCTATAGCCAGCGTCAGCTTTCACCTACATAGCCACGGTTTTTCCGACGTGTCTGCGCAAAACCTGCCTGAATCGGCCGATATATTCCCCACGCAGCAGAAAAACGAGTAAAGACTTTGTAAGGTTGGCCTCGCTTATTTCATAATGCGCGCTTATTGGATCCCTCGACGGGTCCGCGTGCCCTTCAGAGGTAAGTCGATTCCCATGAACCGCACCGGCCGCACCCTTGCATTGGGCTGCCTGTTGCTCCTTCAGCCCCTGCTCGCGCATGCACAAGCAGGCGGCAACTCGTTGTTGATCCCGGCGATGGGTCGTTGCACCCTCAATACTCAGCCGCAAGACGTCACGCAGGCATTGGCCGCCTGCCAGAAAGCGGCGGACGAAGGGGACGCGCAAGCGCAATACGAGTTGGGTGAGTTCTACTACGACGGCAAGAACGCGCCGCGCGACCTCAATCAAGCCCTGAGCTATTTCGAAAAGGCCTCGCTGCAAGGCCACGCCCAGGCGCAATTCAAGCTCGGCAGCATGTTCTTCCACGGTGAAGGCGTGCAGGCCAACAATATCCAGGCCTACATCGTGCTTAAGATGGCAGCGGTCAACGGGGCCGAAGAGGCGCTGGACACGGCTGATGAAGTCTCGGAAAAAATGTCCCGCGAAGATCTCGAAACCGCCACCCAGGTACTCGGGCAGATTTTCCGCAAATACCTCATGGAACTGCAGAGCGCCGATGGGCGTACGCCGTTCTCACCACTGCCATAAGCGCTGTGGAGATGACCTGTGGCGAGGGGATTTAGCGAAACGTCGCACCGCCCCATTCGGCTGCGAAGCAGACGCAAATCCATTCAGCGAGATGTGTCAGACAGAACCTGATTGTAGGGTCTAGGGCCGCTTCGCAGCCCAGCGGGGATAAATCCCCTCACCACAAGCTCATTCCAATCCAGAATCCGCTGTTACTTTTCAGGCATCGGCATCGGAAACGGCATGACATTGCCGACCGCACCACGGGCTTCGCTGATTTTCGGTGTGCCCAGACGTTCCACCTCGTCGATGCGTACGATCGAATGCATCGGCACAAAGCTGCGTACCACGCCTTCGAACTGCGCCTTGAGCTTTTCTTCGCTCGGATCGACGACCATTTGCGTGCGCTCGCCAAAGACGAATTCTTCAACTTCCAGGAAACCCCACAGATCACTCTGATAGATCTGCTTGGCGTACATTTCGAACACCTGGCCCTGGTTGAGGAAAATCACCTTGTAGATTGGAGCTTCGCGTTTGGTCATGGCGGGCGGATAACATCGGGGTAAAAATGAGGGCGCGAACTATAGCATAGCCACCGGACGCACAGCGGTAGGAACCTGACGGCTTGTTCCCTATAATGCGCGGTTCTTTGAATCACGTGACGACCCGAATCCATGGCCAAGAAGCTTTACATCGAAACCCACGGTTGCCAGATGAACGAGTACGACAGCTCGCGCATGGTCGATCTGCTGGGCGAACATCAGGCCCTGGAAGTCACCGCCCGCGCCGAAGACGCCGACGTGATTCTGCTCAACACCTGCTCGATCCGCGAGCGCGCGCAAGACCGCGTGTATTCGCAGCTCGGCCGCTGGCGCGAACTGAAACTGGCCAATCCGGACATGGTCATCGCCGTCGGCGGTTGCGTGGCGAGCCAGGAAGGCGCGGCGATCCGCGATCGCGCACCGTACGTCGACGTGGTGTTCGGCCCGCAGACCCTGCACCGCCTGCCGGAAATGATCGACGCCGCACGCAGCAGCAAGCTGCCGCAGGTCGACGTGTCGTTCCCGGAAATCGAAAAATTCGACCACCTGCCCGAGCCGCGTATCGACGGCCCGAGTGCTTACGTGTCGGTGATGGAGGGCTGCAGCAAGTACTGCACGTTCTGCGTGGTGCCGTACACCCGCGGTGAAGAAGTCAGCCGACCGTTCGATGACGTGATCGCGGAAATCATTCACCTCGCCGAACACGGCGTGCGTGAAGTCACCCTGCTGGGGCAGAACGTCAACGGCTATCGCGGCCAGACCCACGACGGTCGTCTGGCCGATCTGGCCGAGCTGATTCGTGTGGTCGCCGCTGTCGAAGGCATCGACCGCATTCGCTATACCACGTCGCACCCGCTGGAGTTCTCCGACAGCCTGATCCAGGCCCACGCCGAAGTGCCGGAACTGGTCAAACACCTGCACTTGCCGGTGCAGTCAGGCTCGGATCGTATTCTCGCGGCGATGAAGCGCAACCACACGGCGCTGGAGTACAAATCCAAGCTGCGCAAATTGCGCGCCGCCGTACCAGGGATCTGCATCAGTTCGGACTTCATCGTCGGCTTCCCCGGCGAAACCGAGAAAGACTTCGAACAGACCATGAAGCTGATCGCCGATGTCGGCTTTGATTTCTCCTATTCGTTTGTCTACAGCCAGCGCCCGGGCACGCCCGCTGCCGATCTGGCCGACGACACCCCGGAGGAATTGAAGAAAGAACGCCTGAACGCGCTGCAACACCGTTTGAATCAGCAGGGTTTCGAAATCAGCCGACAAATGGTCGGCTCGATCCAGCGCATTCTGGTGACCGATTATTCAAAGAAAGACCCGGGCGAACTGCAGGGCCGCACCGAGAATAACCGTATCGTCAACTTCCGCTGCGATAATCCCACCCTGATCGGCCAGTTCGCCGATGTGCACATCGACGCCGCGCAACCGCACTCACTGCGTGGTTCTTTAATTCAATAACGCCGCATTTCTCCTGTGGGAGCGAGCCTGCTCGCGAAGGCGGTCTGTCAGACACATCAATGTTGAATGTGTCGGCGCCTTCGCGAGCAGGCTCGCTCCCACAGGTAAAGCGCAGCGGCGCTGATCGGCTGAGATATTTAAGAGCTTTCGCACCCACGCCACTGGCGTTATCCTTGATTTCATCCTAATTGCCCCAGGGCGGCTAAATACGACCTTGAACGCACCTATCGAACCACATCGTTTTCTCCTCGAGCCTTTTGAAGCTCGCCGCTTCGCCAATCTGTGCGGGCAATTCGACGAGCATCTGCGCTTGATCGAACAGCGCCTGGCCATCGAGATCCGCAATCGCGGAAACCAGTTCGAGCTGATTGGCGACCCAAAACTCACCACGTCCGCGGAAAACCTGCTGCGCCGCCTGTACCGGGAAACCAAGGGTACCGAGCTGTCGCCCGATCTGGTGCACCTGTTCATCCAGGAATCGGCCGGCGACGATCTCGACAATCCAGCCCCCGCCGAACCGACCGTCGCCCTGCGCACCAAGAAAGGCATGATTCGCCCGCGCGGCTTGAATCAGCAGCGCTACGTGAAGGAAATCCTCGGCAACGACATCAACTTCGGCATCGGCCCGGCCGGTACTGGCAAGACCTATCTGGCGGTAGCTTGTGCGGTTGATGCCTTGGAACGTGAGCAGATCCGCCGCATCCTGCTGGTGCGTCCGGCGGTCGAAGCGGGTGAAAAACTCGGCTTCCTGCCCGGCGACCTGTCGCAGAAGATCGACCCGTACCTGCGCCCGCTGTATGACGCGCTGTACGAAATGCTCGGTTTCGAATACGTCGCCAAACTCATCGAGAAACAAGTGATCGAGGTCGCGCCGCTGGCCTACATGCGCGGTCGCACGCTGAACAACAGCTTCATCATTCTCGACGAAAGCCAGAACACCACCGTCGAACAGATGAAGATGTTCCTCACGCGGATCGGCTTCGGCTCTACCGCCGTGATCACCGGCGACATCACCCAGGTCGACCTGCCGCGCGGCACCAAGTCCGGGCTGCACCACGTCATCGAAGTACTGAAAGACGTGCCGGGCATCAGCTTCACCCACTTCCAGCCCAAAGACGTCGTGCGCCACCCGTTGGTGCAGCGGATTGTCGAGGCCTACGAGCGCTTCGAGACCCGTGCCGAAGCCGCGAAGGAAGCCTCGCGCGATGCTTGAGCTGGATCTGCAAATCGCCACCGAGGCCAGCGCGCCGAGTGAAGCCGAGTTCCGCCAGTGGTGCGAGCTGGCCCTGCGTCAGCGCAGCGCCGACTCGGAAATGACCATTCGTCTGGTCGACGAGGAAGAAGGCCGCGAACTCAACCACACCTGGCGCCACAAGGACTACGCGACCAACGTGTTGTCGTTCCCGGCCGAAGTGCCTGACGAGTTTCTCGATATCCCGCTGCTCGGCGATCTGGTGATTTGCGCGGCCGTGGTCGAACGCGAAGCCGCCGAGCAGGGCAAGGAACTAAAGGCCCACTGGGCACATCTGGTCATTCACGGCTGCTTGCATCTGCTCGGTTACGACCATATAGATGACGACGAAGCCGAGGAAATGGAAGCACTGGAACGCGAGTTGCTTGCTGAACTGGGCTATCCCGATCCGTACGCGGACGACGAAACCGAACATTCCCCCATCGTTACAACAAAGGATTCAGAGTAATCGCTATGAGCGAAGATCGATCGAGCAACGGGCAGAAGTCATGGCTGGGTAAACTGACCCAGGCTTTTGCCCACGAGCCGAAGAACCGTCAGGAGCTCCTCGAGCTGCTGCGTGATGCACATCAGAACAAACTGCTGGACAGCGAAGCGCTGGCCATCGTCGAAGGCGCCATCCAGGTGGCTGACCTGCAAGTACGCGACATCATGGTGCCGCGCTCGCAGATGATCAGCATCAAGGCGACCCAGACACCCCGCGAATTCCTCCCTGCCGTGGTCGACTCGGCCCACTCGCGCTATCCGGTGATCGGCGAAAGCCATGACGACGTGATGGGCGTGCTGCTGGCCAAGGACCTGCTGCCGCTGATCCTCAAGGAGAACGGCGACAGCTTCAACATCAAGGACCTGCTGCGCCCGGCCACCTTCGTGCCGGAGTCCAAGCGCCTGAACGTGTTGCTGCGTGAATTCCGCGCCAACCACAACCACATGGCCATCGTCATCGACGAATACGGCGGCGTGGCCGGTCTGGTGACCATCGAAGACGTCCTCGAACAGATCGTCGGCGATATCGAAGACGAGCACGACGTCGAAGAAGACAGCTACATCAAGCCGCTGCCCAGCGGTGATTTCCTGATCAAGGCGCTGACGCCGATCGAGAACTTCAACGAGTTTTTCGACAGCGAATTTTCCGACGACGAATTCGACACTGTCGGCGGTCTGGTGATGAGCGCGTTCGGCCACTTGCCAAAACGCAACGAAATCACTGAAATCGGCGCCTATCGCTTCCGCATCCTGAATGCCGACAGCCGTCGGATTCATTTGCTGCGACTGACCCCAATCGCCCGGTAAGAAATCTAAGGACTGAAATGCGCTGGACAACCCGCCCCGGCTGGCCCGGTAACCTGCTGGCCGTGGCGGCCGGTGCAATTACCACCTTCGCTCTCGCCCCGTTCAACATCTGGCCGCTGGCTTTGCTCGCGGTTGGTCTGTTCTACGCCGGTTTGCGTGAGCTGAGCCCGCGTCAGGCGCTGGGCCGTGGCTGGTGCTTCGGCTTCGGCCTGTTCGGCGCTGGCACCAGCTGGATCTATTACAGCATCCACCATTTTGGCGGCGCTTCGGTGTTGCTCGCCGGGTTCCTGATGCTGCTGTTCACGGCGGCGATTGCCTGGTTCTTCGCCTTGCCCGCTTGGCTGTGGGCGCGCTGGTTGCGGCGTAACGAAGCACCGCTGGCGGATGCTTTGGCATTTGCTGCGTTATGGGTCGGGCAGGAAGCGTTTCGCGGCTGGTTCCTCACTGGTTTTCCTTGGTTGTACTCCGGTTACAGTCAGCTTGATGGGCCATTGGCCGGGCTTGCGCCGGTCGGTGGCATGTGGCTGGTGTCGTTCGTTCTAGCATTGACCGCAGCGCTGATCTACAACGCGCCGCGCTTGTTGCAGACGCGTCGCAAAGGCTTTATCGCGGCCGGTCTGGTATTTCTGCTGGGCCCTTGGGTGGCGGGTATCGCCCTCAAAGGCCACGCGTGGACCAGCCCGTCCGGCGCACCACTGACGGTCGCCGCAATTCAGGGCAACGTCGCGCAAAGCATGAAATGGGACCCGGCCGAGCTCAACGCGCAACTGGCGCTGTACCGTGATCTGAGCTTCCGCTCCAAACCGGTCGATCTGCTGATCTGGCCGGAAACCGCCGTGCCGGTGTTGAAGGAGTCCGCCGAGGGCTACCTGACGATGATGGGCAACTTCGCCGCCGAGCGTAAATCGGCGTTGATCACCGGTGTGCCGATTCGTCAGACCGTGCATCACGAGCGGCGCTTCTTCAACGGCATCACCGTGGTCGGCGAAGGCGACGGTACTTACCTGAAGCAAAAACTGGTGCCGTTCGGCGAATACGTGCCGTTGCAGGATGTGTTGCGCGGTTTGATCGCGTTCTTCGACCTGCCGATGTCGGACTTCGCGCGCGGCCCTTCCGATCAGGCACTGCTACAGGCCAAGGGTTACCAGATTGCACCGTTTATCTGCTACGAAGTGGTCTATCCGGAATTCGCCGCTGGCCTGTCGGCACGCAGCGATCTGCTGCTGACGATCAGCAACGACACTTGGTTCGGCACCTCGATCGGCCCGCTGCAACATTTGCAAATGGCGCAGATGCGCGCACTGGAAGCAGGACGCTGGATGATCCGCGCGACCAACAACGGCGTTACCGGCCTGATCAACCCGTTCGGGCAGATCACCGAGCAGATTCCGCAGTTCGAACAAGGCGTGCTGTACGGCGAAGTGGTGCCGATGCACGACCTGACGCCATATCTGCAATGGCGCTCGTGGCCGCTGATCGTATTGTGCCTGCTGCTGTTTGGCTGGGCGTTGATGGCCAGCCGCATGTCGAAGACCCTCTGAGAAATGTGGCGAGGGGATTTATCCCCGTTGGAGTGCGTAGCAGTCCCCTCTTCTGAAGGTAAGAGAGGGGCCGCTACGCGCCCCATCGGGGATAAATCCCCTCGCCACAATGATCTTCAGCGGTAAAACAACGAATACCCCACCTGCCCCACCGCTTCATTGAGCAACTGGCCGCTCTGCCAGATCGATTTGAATTCCGGCAACCAGCCGCCAAACGGGCGAGCGTTATCGGTACCGAGGAAACCCACCGGTGCCGGCACCACTTCAAACCCCGCCTGTTCAAAGCTCCACACCGCCCGCGGCATGTGCCACGCGTGCGTCACCACGACGACCCGCTTGATCCCCTGCGGCAGGAGAATATCCGCCGTCATCTTCGCGTTCTCCCATGTGGTGCGGCTCGCGCCTTCTTGCCAGCGCACCGTTACGTCGAAATCATCACGCAACGAATCCGCCATCAATTTCGCCTCGGTCGGTGGCGTACCGTAATGCAGACCGCCGCTGGTCAGGATCGGCAAGCCCGATGCCTTGGCCAGGCGTGCGGCGTAACGCTGACGCTCCAGTCCGACGCCGGTCGGCTGATCTTCGCCCCAGGCCAGATCACCGCGCTCACGCCCCGAGCCCAAGACCACAATCGCATCGGCGCGTTGCGCCAGGGTTGCCCATTCCTGACGGGCCAGCGGTGGCTCGCGCTCCAATGCCTTGGCGCCCCACTGCACCACCACCGGCAGGCTCATCAACCACAGGCCGCCAAAACCGAGGGCAAAACACACGCCCGCCAGGCGCGGCCGGGAGCGGCGCAGCCACCAGGCGGCCAGCAACAGCAGCAAAAGAATGCCGGGCGGCAGTAAAAGTTGTTTGATGAAATAGCGAAAGGGCATCGGGCATCTCCAAAGATGCCCGAAGCCTAAGAGTGTTAATTACGAGTTACAACCAATAGGCGGGATCCTGTTGCAAAAGATCCGTTTCATGACCTGCCATGCGCTTACTTGGCCTGCACAGAACGCACCTTGCCGGTGTCTCTGCGCGGCGCCTTGTCCTTGAGCCAGATGACCTTGGCCGAATGTGCCGCATCGAGCTGCTTCACTGCTTGAGACAGGCATCCCTGCGTTTCACGTTCACTGCGATCCAGATAGGCCTTGACCAGTTTGAACTCGGCGGGGCTCAAGCCACGCAATTCCAGTTCCAGGGGGCGCTCGTCGCGCAGCCGGTCGGCGGTTTTCACGGCGTCCAGCGCCATGCCCAGACGATCGATCAACCTTTCGTACAACTCGGGTTTCGTTACGTTTTTTTCCGTTGCTCCACCATCCCTCACCTCATTGAAGATAAGACTCACTCCCCAGTTAGAGCTTAGCTTCGCTGCACGAACCGGCTACACGCCGCGACCAACGGCCCTCGCCACGCAAACGCGGGGACAATCAGCTGTAATCAGGGTTTCCCTCGGCCAAGCGCGGTCATGTATGCTACGGCGCTTCCTGTCATTCCACTTCCAGCGCACCCGGGCCATCCCGGATGCCGCCGTCGAAGAGGATTAGGCCACCCCTATCCAGTACAAAAGTAGCCATGCACGAACAATATCAGCCCCGTGAGATCGAAGCCGCCGCCCAGTCGTTCTGGGATGAGCAAAAGTCCTTTGAAGTCAGTGAACAACCGGGCAAGGAAACCTACTACTGCCTGTCGATGTTCCCTTACCCCAGCGGCAAGCTGCACATGGGCCACGTGCGCAACTACACCATCGGCGACGTGATCTCGCGCTACCAGCGCATGCAGGGCAAGAACGTTCTGCAGCCAATGGGCTGGGATGCGTTCGGCATGCCTGCGGAAAACGCCGCGATGAAAAACAACGTAGCGCCCGCCAAGTGGACCTACGAAAACATCGCCTACATGAAGTCGCAACTGCGCAGCCTCGGCCTCGCGGTGGACTGGTCCCGCGAAGTGACCACCTGCAAGCCGGACTACTACCGCTGGGAACAATGGCTGTTCACCCGCCTGTTCGAAAAAGGCGTCATCTACCGCAAGAACGGCACCGTGAACTGGGACCCGGTCGACCAGACCGTGCTGGCCAACGAGCAAGTCATTGATGGCCGTGGCTGGCGCTCCGGCGCGCTGATCGAAAAGCGCGAAATCCCGATGTACTACTTCAAGATCACCGCTTACGCGGATGAACTGCTGGAAAGCCTCGACGAACTGACTGGCTGGCCGGAACAGGTCAAGACCATGCAGCGCAACTGGATCGGCAAATCCCGTGGCATGGAAGTGCAGTTCCCGTACAACGTCGACTCGATCGGCGAAGCCGGCACCCTGAAAGTTTTCACCACTCGTCCGGACACCCTGATGGGCGCGACTTATGTCGCCGTCGCCGCCGAGCACCCGCTGGCCACCCTGGCCGCGCAGAACAACCCTGAGCTGCAAGCGTTCATCGCTGAATGCAAGGGCGGCAGCGTCGCTGAAGCCGATGTCGCCACCCAGGAAAAGAAAGGCCTGCCGACCGGCCTGTTCGTCGAGCACCCGCTGACCGGCGAAAAGCTCCCGGTGTGGGTCGCCAACTACGTGCTGATGCACTACGGCGACGGCGCGGTCATGGCGGTTCCGGCGCACGACGAGCGCGATTTCGAATTCGCCCACAAGTACAACCTGCCGGTGAAATCGGTGGTGCGCACCAGCTCCGGTGACACCAACCCGGCGCCGTGGCAAGACGCCTATGGCGAGCACGGCACACTGATCAACTCCGGCGAGTTCGACGGCCTCGACTTTGCCGGCGCGTTCGACGCCATGGAAGTCGCCCTGATCAAGAAACAACTGGGCGCCTCGCGTACCCAGTTCCGCCTGCGCGACTGGGGCATCAGCCGCCAGCGCTACTGGGGCTGCCCGATCCCGATCATCCATTGCGCCACGTGCGGCGATGTGCCGGTGCCGGAAGATCAACTGCCGGTCGTCCTGCCGGAAGACGTGGTGCCGGACGGCGCCGGTTCGCCGCTGGCGCGCATGCCCGAGTTCTACGAGTGCAGCTGCCCGAAATGCGGCGCGCCGGCCAAGCGTGAAACCGACACCATGGACACCTTCGTCGAATCGTCGTGGTACTACGCGCGTTACGCCTCGCCGCACTTTGAAGGTGGCCTGGTCGAGAAAACCGCAGCCGATCACTGGCTGCCGGTGGATCAGTACATCGGAGGTATCGAACACGCCATCCTGCACCTGCTCTATGCGCGCTTCTTCCACAAACTGATGCGTGACGAAGGTCTGGTCAGCTCCAACGAGCCGTTCAAGAACCTGCTGACCCAGGGCATGGTGATCGCCGAGACTTACTATCGTCGCGAAGCCAATGGGGCCTACACCTGGTTCAATCCGGCAGACGTGGAACTTGAGCGTGACAGCAAAGCAAAGGTCATCAGCGCCAAGCTGAAATCCGACGGCCTGCCGGTAGAAATCGGCGGCACCGAGAAGATGGCCAAGTCGAAGAACAACGGCGTCGACCCGCAGTCGATGATCGACCAGTTCGGCGCCGACACCTGCCGTCTGTTCATGATGTTCGCTTCGCCGCCTGACATGAGCGCGGAGTGGTCCGACTCCGGCGTTGAAGGTTCGCACCGTTTCCTCAAGCGCGTCTGGCGTCTGGCGCAGGCTCACGTCACCCAAGGCTTGCCGGGCAAACTGGATATCGCCGCTCTGAGCGACGAGCAGAAAACCGTGCGTCGTGCAATTCACCTGGCGATCAAGCAGGCCAGCCATGACGTCGGCCAGAACCACAAATTCAACACCGCCATCGCTCAGGTGATGACGCTTATGAACGTGCTGGAAAAAGCCGCGCAAGCCACCGAACAGGACCGCGCATTGCTGCACGAAGGTCTGGAAGCGGTGACCCTGCTGCTGGCGCCGATCACCCCGCACATCAGCCATGAACTGTGGAAGCAGTTGGGTCACGCCGATGCGGTGATCGATGCAGGCTGGCCGGCTGTGGACGAAAGTGCGCTGGTGCAGGACAACCTGACCCTGGTGATTCAGGTCAACGGCAAGCTGCGCGGGCAGATCGAAATGCCGGCCAGCGCCACTCGCGAAGAGATCGAAGCCGCCGCGCGCATCAACGAAAACGTGCTGCGTTTCGTCGACGGCCTGACCATTCGCAAAGTGATCGTGGTGCCGGGCAAACTGGTCAATATCGTCGCCAGCTAAATTGGATCGGGTGCCGGGCTCGCCTGGCACCCAGTAAAACCTTTCGGGCCGCAGAGTCGGCTCACCTGGTTTCAAGGGGAGCAACACAATGATCAAACGCAATCTGCTGGTGATGGGCCTCGCCGTTCTGCTGAGCGCCTGCGGTTTCCAGTTGCGTGGTACTGGCACCAACGAACTGTCGATCAAGGAAATCGACCTGAGCGCGCGTAACGCTTACGGCGAAACCGTGACACAGCTGCGTCAGACGCTGGAGTCCAGCGGCGTCAAGGTTTACAGCGGCGCGCCGTACAAGTTGTATCTGGCTGACGAGCAGGAAAGCCAGCGAATTCTCAGCTATGCCGGTGCCGGTCGCACAGGCGAGTATCAGGTCAGCACCGTGCTGAGCTATGACATCCGCGGCGAGAAAAACCTGTCGTTGGTCAGCGACAAGCTCGAAGTGCAGAAAGTCTTCATTCACGACGGCAACAACCTCGTCGGCTCCGATCAGGAAGCCAATGACGCCCGTCATGAAATCCGCCGCGAGCTGGTGCAGCGCATGATGCTGCGCCTGTCGCAGCTGACTCCGGGCCAGTTGCAGCAACTGCAGCAAACCGCCAATGACCGCGCCAAGGCTGAAGCCGATGCGCTGGAAGCGGCGCAGAAGGCCGAGGCGGAAACTCCGCGTCAGTCGCCGCTCGAAATCCCGCAGCAGTAAGACGGTCGGGGCGCCCAGGCGCCCCGCTCGCCCTTCCTTATGAAGCTCGCTCCCGCGCAACTCGGCAAACACCTGCAAGGCGCACTCGCGCCGGTCTACATCATCAGCGGCGATGACCCGTTGCTGTGTCAGGAAGCCGCCGACGCCATCCGCACCGCTGCCCGCCAGCAAGGTTTCGACGAACGTCAGGTCTTCGCCGCCGACGCCAATTTCGATTGGGGTACGTTGTTGCAGGCCGGCGCGAGCATGTCGCTCTTCGCCGAAAAACGCCTGCTGGAACTGCGCCTGCCGTCCGGTAAGCCTGGCGACAAGGGCGCCGCCGCGCTGATCGAATACTGCTCGCGCCCCGCTGAAGATACCGTGCTGCTGATCAGCTTGCCGAAGCTCGATGGCAGCGCGCAGAAAACCAAGTGGGGCAAGGCGCTGGTCGAAGGCCAACAAACCCAGTTCGTGCAGATCTGGCCGGTGGATGGCAATCAGCTGCCGAGCTGGATTCGTCAGCGCCTGTCTCAGGCCGGTCTGTCGGCCAGTCAGGACGCCGTCGAATTGATTGCCGCGCGTGTCGAAGGCAACCTGCTCGCCGCCGCGCAGGAAATCGAAAAGCTCAAACTGATGGCCGAAGGTGGGCAGATCACCGTCGAAACCGTGCAGGCCGCCGTCGCCGACAGTGCGCGGTTCGACGTGTTCGGCCTGACCGACGCGGTGCTCAACGGTGAACCGGCCCACGCCTTGCGCATGCTCGAGGGTTTGCGCGGCGAAGGCGTCGAGCCGCCCGTGATCCTCTGGGCACTGGCGCGGGAGTTGCGCCTGCTGGCCAATATCTCCCTGCAATACAGCCAGGGCACGCCACTGGACAAGTGTTTCAGCCAGTCGAAACCGCCGGTCTGGGACAAGCGCAAGCCGCTGATGAGCAAAGCCCTGCAACGCTACTCGGCGCAACGCTGGGCGCAATTGCTGCTCGAAGCGCAGCGTATCGATGCCCAGATCAAAGGTCAGGCAGCGGGTTCGCCGTGGATGAGCCTTAGCCGCCTGGCTTTATTGATGTCAGGCCAGCGACTGTCATTGCCTGCCGAGTAAGGCATTTGATCGCGTAGCGTCCATTCGCGAGCAGGCTCGCTCCCACAGGTGCCCGCGTTCCAATGTGGGAGCGAGCCTGCTCGCGAAAGCGCCAGAATATTCCTACGCATGAGCTACTGGACAGACGCGCCACATCGGCAGATTATTCTCGGCGCAAAACCACCACACCGAGAGAACCCTAATGAGCAAAAAGCCTGCAAAGCATGGCCCCAACAAGGCCAAATCCATCGTCGCCCAGCCCTTGTTCCGCAGCCGCCAGGAACGACCAGCCAAGGGCAAAGGCAGCTACCGCCGCGAAGCCTTCCGGTCTGACAACCGGGAGGCTTTTTACTTTCTGGCTGCCTGAAGCGCACCACCCCCGCTCATGTTAAGGTCTGCACCTGATTCGTTTCCCCTGGAACTGTGCATGCCCCCAAGTCTTTCCCGTCGTTGGCCCGTGCGCCAATTGATCGCTGCCTCCAGCTTCATCCTGCTTGTCGCCTGCGCGGAAAAACCCACCGCCGCCGATGCACAACCGCTTCAAGCTGCCCCGGTCACCACGGCCCCAGCGATCATTCCGCCGGTAGTGCCGTCCACCGATCCGCTCGATATTCAACCGACCCAGACCTTCGCCGAATGGCAGGCAGGTTTCCGCAAGGACGCCCTCGCCGCCGGGATTCGTCCCGAGCTGTTCGATCAGGCATTTGCCAACATCAGCTTCGACGCCAGCGTGATCCGTGCCGATCGCAGTCAGCCGGAGTTTTCCCGCCCGGTGTGGGAATACCTCGATGGCGCGCTGTCGCCACTGCGCGTACGCAAGGGCCAGGCGCTGATCAATCAGTACGCCGATATTCTGCAAAGCATCGAGCAGCGTTATGGCGTTGATCGCCAGGCACTGGTGTCGGTGTGGGGCATGGAAAGCAACTTCGGCCAGTTTCAGGGCAGCAAGTCGGTGATCAACTCGCTGGCCACCCTCGCCTACGAAGGCCGTCGTCCGGGCTTTGCTCATGCGCAATTGATCGCCGCCCTGCAAATTCTGCAACAAGGCGATATCACCCCGGAGAAAATGCTCGGCTCCTGGGCCGGGGCGATGGGCCAGACCCAGTTCATTCCGACCACTTACAACACCCACGCCGTGGATTTTGACGGTGACGGTCGCCGCGACATCTGGGGTAGCCCGGCCGATGCGCTGGCCTCCACCGCGCATTACCTGCAAAGCTCGGGCTGGCAACGTGGCCAGCCGTGGGGTTTTGAAGTGCAATTGCCCAGCGGTTTCAACTACACGCTGGCCGATGGCGCGATTCGCAAAAGCGTCGCCGAATGGCGGCAACTGGGTGTGAACCTGCCGAACGGCGCGCAGGTGCCAGCCGGTTCCGAACAACTGTCCGCTGCCCTGCTGCTGCCGGCCGGTTATCGTGGCCCGGCGTTCCTGATCCTCGACAACTTCCGGGCGATTCTCAAGTACAACAATTCGTCGTCGTATGCGCTGGCGGTGAGTCTGCTGTCCGAGCGCTTTGAAGGTGCAGGGCTGATCAACGGTAACTGGCCGAAAGATGACCTGCCGCTGAGTCGCACCGAGCGCATCGAACTGCAAACGCTGTTGAGCGCTCGCAATTACGACGCCGGCACGGCCGACGGAATTATCGGCGCCAACACGCGCAAGGCCATTCGCAGTGCCCAGCAGGCGCTGGGCTGGCCGGCGGATGGCTATCCGACGCACAAGTTGCTCGAGAGCCTTCGCGCCCAATAAAAGCATCGCGGGCAAGCCCGCTCCCACAGGGGTTCTGGTTGAAACACAATTGTGAATTCGACTCAAAACCTGTGGGAGCGAGCCTGCTCGCGAAGTCTGACTGTCAGGCAATAACCGTTTCAGCCTTGATCACCACATCCTGCTCCAGCAGCAATTCCTGCTTCCCCGCATCCAGGCGCACCAGCGCGCCCAACGGCAGTGTCAGGTTCGGGTCGCAATGACCGCTGCGCCAACCCGACAACACCGGAATCCGCAGCGGCTCAAAGGTTTGCTTGAGCAAGCGATTCAGCGCGTCGACATCCACCCCGGCGATATCGCCGACCAGCACACCGCGCAGTCTGGCCAACTTGCCGGCCAGGCGCATCTGGGTCAGCAGCCGATCAATCCGATACAGCGGCTCGTTGATGTCTTCGATAAACAGGATCACCCCTTCGACATCAATCTCGTAAGGCGTACCCAAGGTCGCGGCGATCATCGCCAGATTGCCGCCAAGCAGACGTCCGTGAGCAATACCCGGCTCGACGGTTGAGAGCGGATAAGCCGCCGGATGGCTCAGCACACTCCCTGTCTTCATCTGCCCGCGCAGCATGGCGAAGAATGAGGTGACGGTCGGCGGCTCCTTGTCGCCCAGCAGGTCAGCATTGAGCAGCGGCCCGTGGAAGGTCACAAACCCGGAGTAGCGACTGATCGCCAGGTGCAGCGCGGTGATATCGCTGTAGCCAATAAAGGGTTTGGCGTTGCGGCTGAGCAGATCGTAGTCGATGCGATCAAGCAGACGCGGCGTACCGTAGCCACCGCGCAGGCATATGATCGCGTCGACCTCGGGATCAGCGAATGCCGCATGCAGATCGTGCAGCCGTACGTCGTCGCTGCCGGCCAGATAGCCGTCCTTCTCGTAGACACCCGGATACACCTTCAGCCCATGGCCGCGCGCACGCATCCATTGCAGCGCTTTTTCAGTGTCGAGGGCGCCGGGACCGGCCGGCGCGATGACGCCGATCGTCCCCTCAGAGGGCAGCGCCGGTACGGCTCGGTGAGCAATCAGGGTGTGGCTCGGTCGAACGGTCATCCTTGGGCTCCAGCGGTAAAGTCATGCACACACAGTAGTCAGCTGAAGAGGCAAACAAAAGCCCCTTGTCTCAGGCAAAAAAATGCCCGCCGAAGGACAGTCCTCGGCGGGCATTTTTGCATCGGCACTGAATCAGGAACCCAGCAGCTCAGCCTTGACCAGCTTCGCCTGCTCGTCGGCATGGTACGAGGAACGTACCAGCGGGCCCGAAGCAACGTTCTTGAAGCCCATCTTGTAACCTTCCTCGGCGAACCAGGCGAAGGTGTCCGGATGGACGAAGCGCTGCACCGGCAAGTGGCTGCGCGACGGTTGCAGGTATTGACCGAGCGTCAGCATGTCGATGTCGTGTTCGCGCATGCGCTTCATGACTTCGATGACTTCCTCGTCGGTCTCGCCCAGACCCAGCATCAGGCCGGACTTGGTCGGAATGTGCGGCATCATCTGCTTGAAGCGTTGCAACAGGGTCAGCGACCACTGGTAGTCCGAACCCGGACGCGCAGCCTTGTACAGGCGCGGCACGGTTTCCAGGTTGTGGTTGAACACATCCGGCGGCTCGGCGGCGGTAATTTCCAGGGCGATGTCCATGCGGCCACGGTAGTCCGGGACCAAGGTCTCGAGCTGCACGTTCGGCGACAGTTTGCGGATTTCGCGGATGCAGTCGGCAAAGTGCTGGGCACCGCCGTCACGCAGGTCGTCACGGTCAACCGAGGTGATCACCACGTATTTGAGCTTGAGGTCGGCGATAGCGATCGCCAGGCTTTCCGGCTCGTTGACGTCCAGTGGCTTCGGACGACCGTGGCCAACGTCGCAGAACGGGCAGCGACGGGTGCAGATATCGCCCATGATCATGAAGGTCGCGGTACCGCCGGAGAAGCATTCGCCGAGGTTCGGGCAGGACGCTTCTTCGCAGACGCTGTGCAGCTTGTGTTTGCGCAGCAGGCTCTTGATGCGGTCGACTTCCGGCGAAACCGGGATGCGCACGCGGATCCAGTCGGGTTTTTTCGGCAGTTCGGTGGTCGGGATGATCTTGACCGGGATGCGTGCAACCTTCTCGGCGCCGCGCAGCTTGACGCCGGCTTCAACCTTGGGACGCGGGGCCGGGCGCTCGGTCACGTCGAGCGTCGGGATCATGGTTTGCACTGCATCAGTAGTCATATCAGTCGATTCCGCCCGTGAGGGTCGTCTGCTCAGCATAGTCGAGGTGTTTGACGAGCTGCGCGCGCAGCCGGGCACTTACCTCGGCAAATTCAATCGATCCTGCGTGATCGCTCAGCTGGGTCATGGCCAGCCCGGCGTAGCCGCAGGGATTAATCCGTCGAAACGGTTCCAGGTTCATATCCACGTTCAGGGCCAGGCCATGAAAGGAACAACCGTGGCGAATGCGCAAACCCAGAGAAGCGATTTTCGCTCCATCGACGTACACGCCGGGAGCATCTGGCTTGGCGGCGGCGGTGACGCCGTAGCTGGCCAGCAGTTCGATCAGGCAGGCTTCCATGCGGCTGACCAGATCACGCACGCCGAAACCCAGCTTGCGCACATCCAGTAACAGATAGGCCACCAGTTGCCCGGGGCCATGATAAGTCACTTGGCCGCCACGATCGACCTGCACCACCGGAATATCTCCCGGCAGTAACAGGTGTTCGGCCTTGCCGGCCTGGCCCTGTGTGAACACCGGCGGGTGTTCGACGAGCCAGATTTCGTCGGCGGCAGCACTGCCGCGTTCGTTGGTGAAGCGCTGCATGGCATGCCAGACCGGCTCGTAAGCCATCTGGCCCAGCTCGCGAAAGCCCAGCGTGCCGTGCATCACAACACCATGTGCACGAAGCCGGTCGCCCGCAGTTCGCTGTTGATGTTGTACAGCTGATCCTGGTCGGTGGCGACGATGTGCAACTGAATAGTGGTGTATTTGCCGTTGGTGCTTTGACGTTCGTCGATACGCTCATCATTGATGGTCGCGTGTTTCTTGACGATGTCGATGATCTTGTCTTTGTTGCCTACACCGGTATCGCTGATCACCTTGACGGGATAGTCCGTGACAGGGAATTCGATCTTTGGCGCCTTTACTTCGGTATCGGTCATGGCGTAACGGCCTCTAGAGTGCAAGCCGTGGTAACGCACATGGCCCCGCACCGGATCGGGGCGGGGCCATGCAGGTCAACACTGAATCAGTTGAACAAGCCGTAGAAGAATAGACGGATGCTATCCCACATGCGGCGGAAGATACCACCCTCCTCGACGCCATCCAGAGCGATCAGGTCGGCGCTGTGCACCACCTTGTCTTCCAGTTTGACTTCGACTTTACCGATCACGTCGCCCTTGGCGATTGGCGCAACCAGTTGCGGGTTCATGGTCATGCTGGCAGCGAGCTTCTTCAACTGGCCTTTCGGCAGGGTCATGGTCAGGTCTTGCGCCAGGCCGGCCTTGACCTGGCTGGTGGTGCCTTTCCATACCGGCGCCTGCGCCAGCTCAGTGCCCTTCTGATAGAAGGTCTGGGTTTCGAAGAAGCGGAAACCGTAGGTCAGCAGCTTCTGGGTTTCAGCGGCGCGGGCCACTTCGCTATTGGTGCCGAACACCACGGCAATCAGGCGCTGGCCGTCACGTACCGCCGAGGACACCATGCAGTAGCCGGCTTCGTCGGTGTGGCCGGTTTTCAGACCGTCAACGGTCTTGTCGCGCCACAGCAGCAGGTTGCGGTTAGGCTGCTTGATGCCATTCCAGAAGAACTCTTTCTGCGAGTAGATCGCATAGTGAGCCGGGTCTTCGTGGATGATCGCACGGGCCAGAATCGCCATGTCGTGCGCCGACGAGTAGTGCTCAGGATTCGGCAGACCGGTCGGGTTCATGAAATGGGTATTGGTCATGCCCAGTTCGGTGACGGTCTTGTTCATCAGGTCGGCGAAGGCGTCTTCGCTGCCGGCGATGTGCTCGGCCAGGGCGACGCTGGCGTCGTTACCGGACTGGATGATGATGCCGTGCAGCAGGTCGCTGACAGTCACCTGCGAGCCGACCTTGATGAACATCCGCGAACCGCCGGTGCGCCAGGCGTTTTCGCTGACGGTCACCGGGTCGTTCTCGCCGATCTGGCCGCGACGGATTTCCAGGGTCGCAATGTACGCGGTCATCAGCTTGGTCAGGCTGGCCGGTGGCAGACGCTGGTCGCCGTTGTTTTCGACCAGCACGTTGCCGCTGCTGGCGTCCATCAGAACATAGGCCTTGGCGGCCAGTTGTGGTGGCGACGGCATCATCTCGGCCGCGAAGGCGGCTGGCGAGAGGAGCAGCGGGACTAGCAGACACAGGCGTTTGGCAAAGGTGGTGATGTTCATCCGTCTCTCGAAATCGCTAATGGAAACTTGCCCGAAGGCAAAACTTATTCAGACAGCCTTCTAACGGGCCATCGCGTGTTCAGTTGCTCACTCCAGTCACCCTTGCCGGGCTTTTGTTCTTCGAAGAGCCAACAACCTGGTTCACCCCCGAATACCGCAAGTGAACCGTCAATCAAGGTCTACGTATTACTCGCTGACCACGCTGGGCGAACCCAGATTGGCCAGACGCACACTGTTCTGCACCTGGGCGATCTCACCCGACGAGCCGATCGGCCCCAGGCGTACCCGGTGCAGGGTCTGCTGATTGCGCACGATCGAACTGATGAACACCGGCGCGCTCACCATCCCGCTGAGCTTCGACCTCAGCAGCTCGGCAGCGTCCGGGTTGGCGAACGCGCCCACCTGCAGATACTGGCCAGACGCTGGTGCAGAAGCGTTTTTTTGCATCGATCTGCACCGGCACCACGGCCGCCGCGTGTTGCTGCGGTGGCGGTGTCCATTGCTCGACGGTGCCGGCCGACGCTGTAATCGCTGGCGCGCTATTCTGCGCTACTTGCGGCTCGTTGAGCATCAGCGGCGCCGGACGGCCCTTGGCTGCCCACCACTGTTGCGGATCGATGCCTTCGACCTTGACCCGCGCGGTGCCGGTTTCGGCATAGCCGAGTTTCTTCGCCGCCGCGTAGGACAAATCGATGATGCGATCGGAATAGAACGGCCCACGGTCGTTGACGCGCAGGATCACCGTCTTGTTGTTGTCCAGGTTGGTCACCCGGACGTAGCTTGGCAGCGGCAAGGTCTTGTGCGCAGCGCTCATGCCGTACAGGTCATACACTTCGCCGTTGGCGGTGTTCTGGCCATGGAACTTGGTGCCGTACCAGGACGCCGTACCTGAGGCCACGTAGGTCTTGGATTCCTGCAACGGGAAATAGGTCTTGCCCAGCACGGTGTAAGGGTTGGCCTTGTACGGGCCGGTGTGCAGGGTCGGTGTCGCATCGGGGATGCGCGAAACATCGACATCCCACCAAGGCGCGCCGTCTTTGTGCGCGCGATTGATGTCCAGGCCCGGTTGGGCGCGGACAGCGGTGGACGGGGATTTCTGCGTCGGCGTGCGGCTGGTCGTGCAACTGGCAACCAGGACTGCCAACGCAGCGAAAGCCACCAGCTTCAGGGGTTTATTGTTAGGCAATGCCTGCATTACTTGACGCCCCGTGCTTGTACCAGCTGTTCAGACAGTTGATGTACGGCCATGGCGTACATCACGCTGCGGTTATAACGCGTGATCGCGTAGAAATTCTGCAGGCCCATCCAGTATTCAGGGCCGTTGTCGCCTTCGAGGCGAAATGCGGTAACCGGCATATCATCGCGCAGCGCATCATGACTCGACCAGCCCAGCGCCCGCAACTCTGCGACCGTTTTCACCGGTTCGATACCGCTGGTCAGGCCTTCATCAGCCTGCTCGCCGCGTACATCGGCGCGGCTGACCACCGGCTCACCGGCGACCCAGCCATGGCGCTTGAAATAGCTGGCGACGCTGCCAATGGCATCGTCCGGGTTGTTCCAGATATTGATGTGACCGTCGCCGTCGAAGTCCACCGCGTAGGCGCGGAAGCTGCTCGGCATGAATTGCGGCAGCCCCATTGCCCCGGCGTAAGAGCCTTTGAGGGTCAGTGGATCGACCTGCTCTTCACGGGCCAGCAGGAGGAACTCACGCAGTTCCTTGCGGAAAAATTCGGCACGGGGAGGATAGTCGAAGCCCAGGGTCGATAAAGCATCGATCACGCGGAAATTACCGGTATTACGTCCGAAAAAGGTCTCGACGCCGATGATCGACACGATGACTTGTGCCGGCACGCCGTATTCTTGCTCGGCGCGGGCCAGGGTCGCCTCGTGCTGACGCCAGAAGTCGACACCCCGGGCGATGCGCGCGTCGGTGATGAACATCGGTCGATATTCGTTCCACTGCTTGACCCGTTCGGCGGGTTTGGAGATGGCGTCGAGAATCGACTGCTTGCGTTGCGCCTCGCGGAACACACCCATCAGTTGTTCACCGGCGAAACCGTAGTCGCGGGTCATTTCGCCGACGAATTCGGCCACCTGCGGCGAGCCTTCATAGTCGCCGGCCAGCGCTTCCTGCACGCTTCCCAGCAGGCCCACCAGGCCAACCAGCGGCGCGCATCGAGTCGCCCAGCCACGCATTACTTGCATTGCACTCTTCACCTTATTCAAACCTGTGCGATCCACTTGCGATGGGTATGGATCGACATCAAAACCCCAAACGCTGACAGCAGCGTCACCAGCGAAGTTCCTCCGTAGCTAATGAACGGCAACGGCACCCCCACGACCGGCAACAGGCCACTGACCATACCGATGTTGACGAAAACGTAAACAAAAAAAGTCATGGTCAACGCACCGGCGAGCAATTTGCCGAACAGCGTTTGTGCCTGGGCAGTGATCACCAGCCCACGACCGATCAACAACAGATAGATCAGCAGCAGCGCGCAAATCCCCACCAGACCGAACTCTTCGCCAAGCACGGCGATAATGAAGTCGGTGTGGCTTTCCGGGAGAAAGTCCAGGTGCGACTGGGTACCGAGCAACCAGCCTTTGCCGAATACGCCACCGGAACCGATCGCGGCTTTCGACTGGATGATGTTCCAGCCGGTGCCCAGCGGATCACTTTCCGGGTCGAGAAAGGTCAGGACCCGCTGCTTCTGGTAGTCGTGCATGACGAAAAACCACATCGCCACCGATACCGGCACCGCCGCCGCCAGCACGCTGAGAATCCAGCGCCAGCGCAAGCCGCCCATGAACAGCACGAAGGCGCCACCGGCTAAAATCAGCAACGAGGTACCGAGGTCCGGCTGGCGCACAATCAGAATGAACGGCACACCAATCAGCATCAGGCTGATGCCGACGTGCTTGAGCTGTGGCGGCAAGGTGCGTTTGGACAGGTACCAGGCGATGGTCGCCGGCATCAGGATCTTCATGAATTCCGAGGGCTGGAAGCGGATCACCCCGGGAATGTTGATCCAGCGCGTGGCGCCCATGGCGTTGTGGCCCATGATGTCGACGACGATCAGCAAGACCACGCCGATCACGTAACCGAGCGGTACCCAACGCGCCATGAAACGCGGCTCGAACTGGGCGATGACGATCATCGCCACCAGACCGATACCGAACGATGTGGCCTGCTTGCCGAGCAGATCCCAGCTCTTGCCGCTGGCCGAATACAGCACGAACAGGCTGCCGGCGGCGAGAATCAGCAACAGGATCAACAGCGGGCCATCGATATGCAGTCTTTGCAGCAACGTCGCGCGGCGACGCATCACATCCTCGCTGGAGAGCATGCGATCGAAGTTATTCATCACGGGCCGTGGCCTCCGCAGTGATTGGGCTGGCGTACTCGGCTTTGAGATGGCCGTCCTGGTCGAGCAACCAGGCGTCCATGACCTGGCGCACCACTGGCGCGGCAACGCCGGAACCGGACTCACCGTTCTCGACCATCACCGACACGACGATTTTCGGATCATCGGCCGGGGCGAAGCCGACGAACAAGGCGTGGTCGCGGTGGCGTTCCTGGACCTTGGAGCGGTCGTATTTCTCGCCCTGCTTGATCGCCACCACCTGCGCGGTACCGGACTTGCCGGCGATGCGGTATTGCGCGCCGATCGCCGCTTTGCGCGCGGTACCCCGGGCACCGTGCATCACTTGCTGCATGCCGTGGTTGACCTTGTTCCAGTCGGACGGGTCGCGCAGGACGATGTTTGGCATCGGGTTCTCATCCACCGGTTTCACCCCGTCGAGAGATTTGGCCAGGTGTGGACGGTTCCAGATGCCTTTGTTGGCCACCAGCGCCGTGGCCTGGGCCAATTGCAGCGGCGTCGATTGCATGTAGCCCTGGCCGATCCCGAGAATCAGGGTTTCGCCGGGAAACCACGCCTGTTTGCGCGTTGCTCGCTTCCATTCGCGCGATGGCATCAGGCCGGGGGATTCTTCGAACATGTCCAGCGAGACCTTCTGACCGATACCGAACTTGTTCATATAGGTCGACAGCCGATCGATGCCGAGCTTGTGCGCCAGGTCATAGAAGTAGGTGTCGTTGGACCGCATGATCGCCGTGTCGAGGTCGACGAAGCCGTCACCGGTACGGTTCCAGTTGCGGTATTTGTGGTCGTAGTTGGGCAGCATGTAATAGCCCGGGTCGAACACCCGGCTCGACGCCGTGACCACCCCGGCGTCAAGACCGGCAATCGCCACCGCCGGTTTGATCGTCGAGCCCGGCGGGTACAGACCGCGCAGCACGCGGTTGAACAGCGGCCGGTCGATGGAGTCGCGCAACTCGGCGTAGGCCTTGAAGCTGATGCCGGTGACGAACAGGTTCGGGTCAAAACTCGGCTGACTGACCATCGCCAGCACTTCGCCGGTTTTCGGATCGAGCGCCACCACCGCACCACGTCGCCCGCCCAGCGCGGCCTCGGCGGCTTCCTGCAACTTGATGTCGAGGCTCAGGACGATGTCCTTGCCGGGAATCGGATCGGTGCGTTTGAGCACGCGCAATACGCGGCCACGGGCGTTGGTCTCGACTTCTTCGTAACCGACCTGCCCGTGCAATTCCGGCTCGTAGAAACGCTCGATGCCGGTCTTGCCGATGTGGTGGGTGCCGCTGTAGTTGACCGGATCCAGCGACTTCAGCTCTTTCTCGTTGATCCGCCCCATGTAGCCCACCGAGTGCGCAAAGTGCGCGCCCTGCGGGTAATGCCGGACCAGTTGCGCGACCACTTCCACCCCGGGCAGGCGGAACTGGTTCACCGCGATGCGGGCGATCTGCTCTTCGGTCAGCTCGAACAGGATCGGCACCGGCTCGAACGGCCGACGCCCCTGCCGCATGCGTTTCTCGAAGATCACCCGGTCCTCGGGCGTCAGCTCCAGCACCTCGACGATAACGTCGAGCACCTGCTGCCAGTCGCCGGAGCGCTCGCGGGTCATGCTCAGGCTGAAGCTCGGCCGGTTGTCGGCCACAACCACGCCGTTGCGGTCGAAAATCAGCCCGCGCGTCGGCGGAATCGGCTGCACGTGGACGCGGTTGTTTTCCGACAGGGTCGAGTGGTACTCGTACTGGATCACCTGCAGGTAATACAAACGCGCGATCAGCACACAGATCAGCGTCACGATCACGATCGCGCCGAACACGACACGGCTACGCACCAGACGGGCGTCCTTTTCGTGGTCCTTGATGCGGATCGGCTGAGACATGAGGGCAGGCTTACTTGTGGTAAGGGTGGCCGGACAACACGGTCCAGGCACGGTACAACTGTTCGCCGATCAGGATTCGCACCAGCGGGTGCGGCAAGGTCAGCGGCGACAACGACCAGCGCTGGTCAGCGCGGGCACAGACTTCCGGTGCCAGCCCTTCCGGGCCGCCGACCATGAAGTTGACCGTGCGCGAATCCAGGCGCCAGCGATCGAGTTCGACCGCCAGTTGCTCGGTGCTCCAGGGCTTGCCGTGAACTTCCAGCGTGACGATCCGCTCGTTGTGCCCGACCTTGGCCAGCATGGCTTCGCCTTCCTGGCGGATGAAACGGGCCACGTCGGCATTCTTGCCACGGGTATTGAGCGGAATTTCCACCAGTTCCAGCGCCAGCTCGGACGGAAGACGCTTGGCATATTCATGCCAGCCTTCTTCCACCCACTTGGGCATGCGTGAACCGACGGCGATCAGGCGCAGTCGCACAGCAATCCCTTAGAACTGGTCTTTGTTGAGCTTGGTGAAATGCTCGTGGGTATTCTCCGGGCTGTGGTGCTTGGCGTCAGCAGCACGGCTTTGTTCGGCACCGGCCCACAGGCGCTCCAGATCGTAGAACTGACGCGCCGAGGCGGTCATCATGTGCACGATCACCAGATCGAGGTCGAGCAGTACCCAGTCGCTGTCGCCCTTGCCTTCTTCGCCCAGCGGCTTGGCGCCCTGCTTTTTCACTTCCTCGCGAACCTTGTCGAGCATCGCGTTGATCTGGCGATTGGAGGTACCGGTGGCGATGATCATGTAGTCAGTGATGCTCTGCTTGTCGCGCACATCGATGATCTGGATGTCCTGGGCCTTGACGTCTTCCAGCGCAGCGACGGCAATCTTGACCAGTTCGTCGCCCTTGAGCGGCTCGTTGGTGTTGACGGCTTCCGGCAGTGGCGCGCTCTTGAACGTGCCTTTGCGCTTTACTTTCGGTAGATCTTTATCAGTCATATGAAACTCGTTTTGCTCATGTATTCGGCGGCTTGGGGATACGGTGATTCGTATCAGTGAAGCACGCCTTGTTCAGTTCGACGCACGGTACAGACCGTGCGCATCGATGTAGGCCAGGACCGCGTCGGGCACCAGGAAACGTACCGACTTACCGCTGGCCAGCAGTTGACGGATCTGGGTGGCGGAAACCGCGAGCGGTGTCTGCCAGACGAATGCAATCTGTCCGCTCGGCCCTTTCAGGGCCAGCGGGTCGCTCACCGAACGCGCTGCCAGCAGGTTGCGCAAGGCATCCGGCGGTTCGCTGTCGGCGTCCGGGCGCTGTAGCACCAGGATGTGGCAATGCTGGAGCAACTCTTCCCAGCGGTGCCAAGTGGGCAGGCCGCAAAATGCGTCCCAGCCCAAAAGCAGAAAAACCTGGGTCTCGGCGGGCATCTCTGCGCGCAGCGACTCCAGGGTATCGATGGTCCAGGACGGCTTGTCCCGCTGCAATTCGCGGGCGTCCACCACCAACGGCGGCAATCCGGCCACCGCGCACTCGACCATCGCCAGCCGATCCTGCGCCGACACCTGCGGCGTCCCGCGATGTGGCGGGCGCGCGTTCGGCATCAGGCGCAACTCGTCCAGCGCCAGCGCTTCGACAACTTCCAGCGCGCCACGCAAATGACCGATGTGCACCGGGTCGAACGTACCGCCCAGCACGCCAATGCGCTGCGGGCGCGACTCGCTGCCGGTGTGCGGCGCTGTCAGGTCGAGGTCGGTCAAGTCAGACCGTCGCCTGGCCGCGCAACTGGCCATCGCCGACCACGATGTACTTCTCGCAGGTCAACCCCTCAAGCCCTACCGGGCCGCGGGCGTGCAGCTTATCAGTAGAAATGCCGATTTCGGCACCCAGTCCGTATTCAAATCCATCGGCGAAGCAGGTCGGGGTGTTGATCATCACCGAGGCCGAGTCGACTTCCGCCACGAACCGGCGGGTGTCGGCGAGGTTTTCGCTAACGATCGAGTCGGTGTGATGGGAGCCGTAATGGTTGATGTGCTCGATCGCCTGCTCCAGACCGTCGACCACGCGGATCGACAGAATCGGCGCCAGGTACTCGGTGTGCCAGTCGTCTTCGCTGGCCGCGACCGCTTCGATGATCGCCCGGGTGCGTTCGCAACCGCGCAGCTCGACGCCTTTTTCGCGGAACTGCGTAGCCATCGACGGCAGGAAATCCCCGGCGACAGCCTGATCGACCAGCAGGGTTTCCATCGCGCCGCAGATACCATAACGGTAAGTCTTGGCGTTGAAGGCAATGCGCTGGGCTTTGGCCAGGTCGGCGTGTTCGCTGACGTAGACGTGGCAGATGCCGTCCAGGTGCTTGATCACCGGCACGCGGGCATCGCGGCTGATGCGCTCGATCAGGCCACGGCCACCACGGGGCACGATGACGTCGACGTATTCCGGCATGCTGATCAGCGCGCCGACAGCGGCACGGTCGGTGGTTTCGACCACTTGCACCACGGCAGCGGGCAGTTCGGCCTCGGCCAGACCGCGCTGAATGCACGCGGCAATCGCGCGGTTGGAATGAATCGCCTCGGAGCCACCGCGCAGAATGGTCGCGTTGCCGGACTTCAGACACAGGCTGGCGGCATCGATGGTCACGTTCGGCCGGGATTCGTAGATGATCCCGATCACGCCCAGCGGTACACGCATCTTGCCGACCTGAATGCCCGACGGACGGAAGCTCATGTCGCGGATCGCGCCGACCGGATCCGCCAGTGCAGCAACCTGACGCAGGCCGACGATCATGCCGTCGATGCGTGCCGGGGTCAGTTCCAGACGTTCCAGCAGCGCCGGCTCCAGACCATTGGCGCGACCGGCGGCCAGATCCAGCTCATTGGCTGCGGCCAGCTCGGCGCGCGCGGCGTCCAGCGCATTGGCGGCAGCCTGCAAGGCGCGGTTTTTCTGCGCGGTGCTGGCGCGACCGATGACCTTGGAGGCAGCGCGGGCGGCGCGACCCAATCGGGTCATGTAGTCAAGAACGGACTCAGTCATGGTCTGCTGGGGTCTTGGCAAAGAGGAAAGCGGCAGATTATAGCTGTCGCGTCCCGGGACTAACAGCGGTGACGGGCGGATGGTCGAAATGAACTGCGTTTGGCCATCGTTCAGACGTAATTAAGCTGAGCGTTGTTATCATCACGGCCTCTTGAGCCTGGATAAACCCTGCCCATCATGACCAACGTGCCCCTTTGCCCCGAGTCCGCGCGCCTGCCCGTGGGCCTGCCGGACAGTTTTTTCGACCGCGACGCCCAAGTACTGGCGCAGGCGTTGCTTGGCAAAGTCATCCGCCATCGCGTCGGCGACTTATGGTTGAGCGCGCGAATTATCGAGACCGAGGCCTATTACTTCGCGGAAAAAGGCAGCCATGCCTCGCTCGGTTACACAGAAAAGCGTAAGGCTTTGTTTCTGGACGGCGGGCACATCTATATGTACTACGCCCGCGGCGGTGATTCGCTGAATTTCAGCGCGCAAGGTCCGGGCAATGCGGTGCTGATCAAATCCGCCTATCCGTGGGTCGATGAAGTCAGCGGTCCGGCGAGTCTGGCGCAAATGCTGCTGAACAATCCCGATGCCCAGGGACGGCCGCGTTCGACGCAGAAGTTGTGCGCCGGGCAGACCTTGCTGTGCAAGGCACTCGGTTTGAAAGTACCGATGTGGGACGCCAAGCGTTTCGATCATGAATTGCTGCTGGTCGAAGATACGGGGCCGGCCCCTTCTCACGTTATTCAAACCACCCGGCTGGGGATTCCACTGGGTCGCGATGAACACTTGATGTATCGCTTCGTTGACGCCGCGTATGCGCAATGGTGCACGCGGAACCCGCTGCGACGGGGTCAGGTCGAAGGCCGGGATTATATTCTTCTGTAAACGCTTACCCCTGTAGGAGCTGCCGCAGGCTGCGATCTTTTGATTCTGCTTTAAAGAGACAAGATCAAAAGATCGCAGCCTGCGGCAGCTCCTACCGGGATTATCAATAGTCTGGAGTTTTTCTGTATGGGCCCATGGCTCGATAGCATCACCGGATGGCTCGGCGCCAATCCACAGTGGCTGGCCGCAGCGGTGTTCATCGTTGCCTGCGTGGAATGTCTGGCGATTGCCGGGCTGATCGTGCCGGGCACGGTGCTGTTGTTTGCCGTGGCGGTACTGGCCGGCAGCGGCGCGTTGTCCTTGAGCGAAACGCTGCTGCTGGGCTTTCTCGGTGGCATCCTCGGTGATCTGATTTCGTATTTCCTCGGCCGCCATTTTCACCAGAACATACGCCGCCTGCCCGGGCTACGCCATCACCCGGAATGGATGGCCCGCGCCGAGTCGTACTTCCAGCGCTACGGCATCGCCAGCCTATTGGTCGGGCGCTTCATCGGCCCGCTGCGACCGATGCTGCCGATGGTCGCCGGGATGTGCGACATGCCCTTCCCGCGTTTCTTCGCCGTCAGCTTGCTCGCCGCCGCTGGCTGGAGCCTGGCTTATCTGTTGCCGGGCTGGGCCACGGGCGCAGCGTTCCGCCTGCCATTGCCTGAAGGGTTCTGGCTGGAGGCGGGGATCGTCGCCGCCAGCCTCGCGGTGATGGTCGGCCTGAGCGTCAACAGCAGCGTGCGTCGCCATCGTCGCGCGACGATCTGGATCGGCAGCATGAGTCTGTTGATCCTGATCAGTCTGTTCATCGGCTATCCCTACCTGACCGCGCTCGACAATGGCGTGATGACTCTGGTGCAGGAACATCGCCAGCCAGCGCTGGATGAAATCGCCGTGACGCTGACCCTGATCGGCGAATTCCGCAACATGTTGCTGTTCAGCGCCCTGCTCGTCGTGCTGTTGTTGCTGTGCAAGCAGTGGCGCCAGGCGGTGTTCGCCGGCGCCACCATGCTGATCACCGCCATGGCCAACACCGCAACCAAATACTTTTTCGCCCGAGTGCGCCCGGAAGTGCTCAGTGATCCCTTGACCACTTTCAGCATGCCAAGCGGCCATGCCTCCGGCGCGTTTGCCTTGTTCCTGACGCTGGGCGTGCTCGCCGGCCGTGGGCAGCCGCCGCGCATGCGCCTGACCTGGCTGTTGATTGCCTGCATCCCGGCACTGGCGATTGCCTTGTCGCGGGTCTATCTCGGCGCGCACTGGCCGACCGACATCCTCGCCGGCGCGATGCTCGCCAGTTGCGTCTGCGCCGGGATGCTGTGGTTGAGCCAACGACAGACGTCCCTCAACCCGATGCCATTCAAGATCTGGTGGCTGATCCTGCCTTCGATGATCGCGCTGTTCGGTTTCTTCGTGCTGCGTCATTTGCCTCATACGCTGTTGCGCTACGCCTACTGAACATCGACATGCAAGCACTGTTTGTTTCGCGCCGCTCTTTCGGAAAACTCCGACAAGAGCGGCGTTAGTTGCCTACTTGATCTTTCTCCTGCCCGGTTAAACTTCCACACTGAAACCGGCATAATTCCCTGCCCGCAACAAATATAAAACTGACGTTACACAAACAATTGAAACCGCACCAATATCGACTTTCATATCATTTAAAAAACGTTAGATTGAACTAGCCAATTAATTTCAATGTTGCTTCAGCCAGTTACAAATTGACATCGAAATTAAATTCATGAAACTTCGCTAGTTCAGAGCATTCAATGAGCCCCAAAATACCTCGCAAGCCAACTGCGACGATTACCCATCCATTTGATTCGAGCAATACTGCACCGCGCCGGAACGAGAACTTACCGCTTGATGGCGTTTCCGACTATTTTCGCCCTCCCACTCTTACCGATCTGGCAGTGCCAAACCGTACTGCGGATATTCACGTGCCCGGACCATCGTCGGCAATACAGGCCGTGGAAATCTCACGCATGCCGGCAACGGGCGCCGCTGCGCTGCAACCTGACAGGGTAAATAACTACTGGCTGTCGGAGGCTTTTCTGCACGGCATGAAGCCGGCCGATGCCGACGGGTTTCGCTGGGTGGTCGGCAGAAAATTTGCCGACGTAGAAGTAGACGGCCGATTGCAAACGACCCACGTCGGCCAGGATGAATCCGGAGCCTGGCGCAGCAAGCTGCTGACCGAGCGATTGCCCTCAGGCCCGCGCTTGTACAAAAACGCCGACAGCCCGACTTGGCGTCTGACAGAACAGGTCGCGCCGAAACGCCCGGCCGTGAGCGCAAGCGAACAACCCGACCAGGCATCGGCAGCCAAACGCCCGCGTCCGGTTGCTGCAGCGGTGCCGGTGGATCAACGCCGTTATCGCCCTTCGTGGCGGTCCCCGGACTCTCAGGGGTATCACGAAATGACACCCCGGCCGGGTACGAAGGACACCGATACCCGTTTCGCGCTGCGCGATGAGTTCGGCAATTTGATGCAAGTCGACGCACCGCAGGGCGGGTTCGGCGCGCAGCCTGCGCACTTGCGACAATGGACTGACCAACAGATCTGGCAACTCTACGGCTTGCATGGCCAGGACATCACTCGCTTCCGGGCGGAAGCACAGGCCACCGGCCGCCCACCGCAATGGGCCGAGGCGGCCAATACCGGCAACCCTGTCACCGACTTGCTGCGCAACACCCTGCGCTGGTTGCACCCGGCCATGACCTTGAAGGAGCGCGAAACGTTTCTACAGTCTTATAACCTGCTGCCGAACCAACTGACGCGATTACAGCAGGACCTGCAAAATCAATTGGCTATTCCGCCGTGGGCGCAAGCGCACAAGCGCCTGCTCGACGAACTCGACAACCCGCAACGCCTCGAGCAATTTGCCAGGGACGCCGTCGAGCAACTCAATCTCAAGCGCAACGCCCGCCACGATTGGTATCACCCTGAAAACAGCCTGACGTTCGAGGTGCGTGAAGCACTGTTGAAAAAACTCGGCTATCTGCGCAACAAAAACAACTGCCTGTATCGCACCGATATTCCGGCACTGTTTCGCGGTGACGAACGCACACCTTTCGAATTGGCCAACGACGGCACCATGCTGCCGCGCTACCACCATGAACCCGGCGCCACCACGCACAAACCCATCAGCGCGACGTTCAGCCTCAATGAAGGCCAGACGTATGCCAGCGCGCCTGATCCCGAATACCTGCGATTCAACAGCCAGACCCACAAATATCCCGGCCGCGACGCCAGTGACAGCAGCTCGGAGAGTGGTGCGAGCGACGCCAGCGATTCCAGCAGCAGCGCCTCCTCCGACTGGTCGGATGGCGACCGGCCGATTGCCTGGGATCACGAGCGCGGCTATCGATCCGAGCGCACTCGACAGACGGTCATGTTCCTGTACGCCCTGGACACCCGCCATCTGGAGGTCGTACCCCATGAAGAAAACATGATGTTCAATTCGACCGCCCGCGACACGCCGCCTACCTGGTTTCCCTCCGACGATTTTGAAGGGCTGATTTCAGTTACCCGCAGCGGACTGGACGCCGAGCGCATCTGGTTGCTCAACGCCGACCAGACCAAAGGCGCCAAAGTAACGGACATCAAGGACATGGCAGGTGCCCGTGCCGAACGCATCGAAGCTGCCACCCACGCCGGGCATGCCAACCACTTCGAGTACGACACGTTGATCGACCATGTCGAGGCAGCAGGTCTGCCCATTCTCAGACTGTCCGGCAATAGAAACGAATTTGGTCATGACATTGTCTGGCCGTGAAACCCCGGGATTGCCCGCACCATCGGTAAGGAAACCGGTGTTCATACACAACGTTAAGGGATTAAGACGTGTCGAAACTCATCTTACCTTCCGCGCATGTTTCCAATGTGCGCCTGCTTCAGGTCACGCCGCTTGATGCCTCGGCCAATGACCATGCGCCCTCTACAGCCAATCTCTCTCATATGCCTGCACCCTCGGCCGGCAAGGGCGCTGAAGCCAGGCATCGACAAACGCTGGCATCGCTCGACAAGCATTTCGGGCCCTTGTCCATCGGGGAAGTCAAAGTCAGTCGGGTCGAGCTGCAAAGACTGGGTGCTGCGGTCAACGGTCAACCGATCGGTCCGGCGAATGCCGATCTGAAAGTCCCGGATCAGATGTTTCTCGATGGTCTGCATTTCGAATCAGCGGCCGTTGAAAACCACTTGAGATCCGCTGAGGTTGCCGACAACGGCACGGCCGCGATGCTGTTTTATGAAATTGCCTGCCAGCGCTCGGTCGACGCCGGCCCCATGTTTGTCAGCCCTCTACCAATCGACCCTGGCAGTGCGGTAGACCGGCTCAACCAGTTGGGCAAAGCCGCGCAGAAGCTGGACATTCATCAGGTAGACGCTTTTGAAAACGCACCCGGCTGGGTCAACAAAAGCAAAAGCTACCTGATGAGCGGCGCCGGCGTCGGTCTGCAAGCCTTCGGCATCTACAGTGGTTACATGGCCATGATCGATGCGATCAGCAAAGGGGAAAAACTCGAAGCGGTCTTCCAGGGTGGCTCCATTGCCGCCGAGTTCGGCTCTCTGATCATCGAACGCGGCTTGACCAGGACAGGCGAGGCGATGCTCACCAACGGCGGCAATCTTTTCAAATATTTCCCGCTGACCTCGGTGGGCAAATACATGAGCCGGGGCGCCGGTATGTTCGCCAGCGCGATCACCCTGCCGTTCGACATCATCGATGCGGTCAAATCGTTCAACGCTGCCGCCGCTTCGTCGGGAAAAATCGCGCAGGATCATTACGTCAGCGGCGCCCTGAGCGTGGCGGGAGCGGGCATCAGCCTGGTGCTCGGCGTCGCGGCACTGGCCGGTTTCGGCAGCGTCGCCGGGCCGGTCGGCCTCGCGGCGGCGGCTGTGCTGATCGCCGGCTCGATGATTTACCAGGCCGCTCGGGTCGTGGACGATATCGATGACTACATCGAACTGACCGCACTGGAACGCTTGCGCTCAGGCTGGTTCGCCTTCACCGGCCAGGAACTGGATAACCAAGTGATGGATCGCTTCAAGCTGACCAAAGGCTATAGCGATCACGAAAAACGCCTCGAACTGTCGGCCAGAGACCTGCTTGAAGGCGCCTATAAGAACTCCATTGAACACGTAGTCAACGGCGCCTTCCGCACCGAACTGCAATCGGTCGAACTGTGGCGCTATCAGTGGGATGAAAGCGCCGGCCAGGAACCGTTCAAACGCGACAGCCAGGCTGTGATCGTCGGCGCAGACGATGTGATCGATGCTGCCGATGGCTTGCCGGCAGATCTCAAAGGCAAGGTCAGCGGCAGCGCCGGAGAAGGCAAAGGGGTGTTCTGGCGCCTGGGTGATGGCAACGACCGGGTCGCTGGCGTCAAGGCGCAGTCCAATCTGTTCACTTACCGAGAAGGGCACAAAGCCCTGACCGGTGGCGACCAGACCGATGCGTTCTATCAAGAAATTTCGGACCAGGAGCTCGACCGCTCCGCCAAACCCGCGCACATCAACATTCTGGACGGCGGCGCTGGCGCCGACACCGTGGCGTTCGAAGGCAGCCGCTCGACCGGAGACACTCGCTACGTCGGCCATGACATCAATCTGCAGACCGGCAAGGTCTCGTTGCGCGGTCTGGATCCGGCGGCCGAAGGGCTGGAAATCGCCCATCTGACTTCGATCGAGAACGCTTCGACGCTGCGCAAGGGCACCAGCCACGTTACCGGTACCGACGCGGCCAACCAGATATCTGCCAATGGCTATGATCGCATCAGCGTCGGTGGCGGCAACGACACCATTGCCATTTTCGGCACCGAATGCGAGGTGGATGGTGGCAGCGGTGAAGACCGTTATTACATCGCCAATACCAACGCCCGCACAACGATCATCGAAAATGACGAGCACTCGAGCCGGGTCGAGTTCGGCTGGCCGCGGGCCCTCATTCAACGCTGGCAAATCATCGACACTTCACTGGTGATCACCTCGTTGCGCGGCAAGGATGGCAGTGATCCCGAACACGTGCTGACTCTGAGAAACGTCTACCAGACGATCGACGGCCAGCGCCACCTGAAGAATGCACAGTGGCTGTTTCGCACGCAGGATGGTTATGAACTGCTGGCTCTGCTGCCCAATCAGCCAGGCCAGGCGCTGATTCAGGATATCGAGGTCGCCATCACCGTTAACGGTCAGCCCGCTCAGGCCCCTGCCATCGTCAATAGCGGCACGGTGGCCTTGCAGGCGCAAGCAGCGTCGCGACACTTTGTGTCACGCACGCCGCACAGGGTCGAGTTTGCCGCCGAGCGTAGCGAAACTGCCACGCAAGGGAGTGTCTACCTCGATTACCTGGCCAGCGAGATTGTCGATGTCGTGATCACCTATGACGTCGAAGTTCGCCAGGGTGTATCGGGCAATACGCACCTGACCTACAAGGATATCTGCCTGTCGTTGCTACTGCCCTCCAAAGTGGTTGCGTTCAAAGACGTGATCAAGACGAGCGCCGCCGCCACCGGTTACGGCGGCCGCAACAGTCTGAAAGTGACCACACCGCTGCTGACGCAAGATCTGGTGCTGATCATGCGGGACGAAGTCTCCTACCGCCTGCAACTGCCGCAGCTGGATTACGCAGCCGACGCCAAGGCCCCCGGCACACGACTGGTCAGCAACCGAAGCTGGCTGAAGCAGCGCAACGGAACGTATCCGTTCACGCGCCCCGTGGTCAGCGAAAAGCCCGAGCTGACCGACCGCCCCTGCAAAGTGGTGATCGAGTCCAGACCCCACACAGGGATTTATCTGCTGGAAGGCAAAAGCTCGACTTACGATATCCATCTGGTCAGCAACTGCATCGTGCGCCTGTCAACACCCGCTGCGGCTGCAAAAACAGCTAACGCCTCGACGTGGAATCTGTTCACTCGCGCCTTGAGCGAAACGGTGAAGCGCGAAGATATCCACCTTGATGGCAATCGCCTGCGCATCGCTAGCGTCACCGTCGAACTGCCGGACATTGACGAGGACACGCCGGTGGAATCGGTGAGTGTGGTGACTTCGGCCGGCCATATCTATGAGGTTTCGCTGCTGTTCGAAGTGTTGCAGTTGTACGTCATCGACGCTCGCCGCTACGCCAGCGTCGCGGCGCTGCACAGCGACATCGAACAACACAGACAGCGCAATGAACTGGCGGCACGGATTTACGTGACCCACATTGGATACAAGGACACCGTCAGTACCGTGGTTTATCACTCGATGCGCCAGCATTGGGGACTGACTGACGACCCGCAGGTGCGAATCAATCCAAAGGATTTGCATATCCCGACAGATAGCTGAGTGCGCTCAGCGCGCCTGCAACCCCTTGCCAGCGCGGACAAACACCGCGCTGGCACTCGATCACCTCAGCCGATGGACAGGCTGATTCATAAAGAAGGAGTTTATTCATGCGCCAAAAACCCGGGCCTTTGCGCCCTTCACCAACCACCGAAACGCCCGGCAGCTCGACAGCGCGACCGGCCTCCCTGATCGTCCGATCGATCTGGATCTGCGCCTGCCCGGTCGGATTCGAGAGGATGGCTCGAATGCCTTGGCGGGCATCGAAACCATCGCTCCTGCCGCCAGCCACGCGACATTACGGCCCGGCATCACGGTCACCCGCATGCCTGATATGCAGAAGCCGCCGCGAGGTCCAGCAAAATCGCCCCTTGAACCTTATGTACAAAGCGTCAGTGCCGACTTGAGGCACGATGCGCAAGGTCTCAGGACTTACAAGGGGCGACAGTTCGCCGATATGGCCAACGATGACGGTTCTGCCGCCGGGCTGACGGTGATGGTTGCCTACCACGACCTGACCAAGGCCTACCGGGCCAGACTGTCCAGCGAGCGAGTGCCATCGGGCCCACCGCTTTATCGAGTCGCCGACACTGATTTGTGGAGCTTGAACAAGCCCATCGAGATGTACCCACCGGATCGCTACACCCTGCACGACTTGGGGTGGGCCAAGGCGCGTTCCACCCCCGTACCAGATGAGCAAGGCTATTACGCGGTACATGAATGGAAGGAAACGACAAATCGGGAACCAATGATTGCCCGGCCAAATGTCGGTTTCGCATTTCAGGGCAAATACGGTCGCATGATCAAAGTCGACCCGAGCGAAGCTCGCGGGGACACTTCAGTGCCGTTAAAGCTGGCGCACTGGACCGATGCCGAAATCTGGGATGTTTACCACCTGCGCGATGCAGAGATCCTCACCTTTCGTGCCGAGGCCGAGGTCCGAGGCGGTCCGCCGGCCTGGGCAAGGCGCAGAAATACCGAGGATGACCACAAGTTTCTTCTGGACTCCATGAAGTGGTCTCACCCGCAGAAATCCCGCAGCGAATGCGCCGAACTGTTACGTACTTACAACCTGAGCATCGCTCAGCAGAAACGCTTGCGCCCGGAGATGGAAAACGGCTTCCCGGAATGGGCCGAAACGCACAAAGAACTCTCCCGAAATGCACTGGACACCAAACGGTTCGAGCATATCGCCGAGGAGCTCGGCCCTTTCACGCTGAAACTGCGCAATCACGGCGAGGGCCATGAGGGCGACTTACCGCCAGTCAATCAGCGTTATGAAGACGATTTTCTGCAAGGTTATCTGGCGCATGCCGGTTATAAACGCAACAGGCATGACTATCTTTATCGCACGGACATCCCTGCCATGTTTCGCGCCGATTTACGCACGCCTTTTGAACTGGCCCGCGACAAACGGCTCGTCAAACTTCGCGGCAACCCTTCGGATTCCACCAGCAAACGCGCGTTCAGCGCGACGTTTGCTCTGTCCGACGCCTTGAACTACATGGGGTTCGATTACTATTCCAACCCGCGGCATTACAACAGTCAGGCCAATCGATATCCCGGGCACTTTTCCGACAGTGACTCCTCCAGCGGGCATCGGCACAGTACCGACGGAGAATCGGATACATCGTTTGAAATGGATAACTCGCGCGACTATCCGTTGCTGCGGCGCAAACAGATAAATGGCTTCCTCTACATCATCGATACTCGCAATATCGAAGTAGTCCCTCGCGTGGAAAATCTTTACCTCATCAACAGAGATTTTGATGGAGACAGCCTGGAAGGCCGGATCTCCATGCCGACCCGTGGGATCAGTGCAGAACGGATCTGGCTGGTGAATTCGGATCACAGTCTCGCGGCGCGTGTCGAGGATGTGTTCCGACAAGCCGGTGAGGATGCCGTGGCTATCGAGACGTCGACCTGGGAAGGCACCGATCTCGATGTGTGGTCTCGATCGACCCCCTACGATGGTCTCATCGCTGGCGTCGCTCACTCGGGCGGGGTGGTATTGACACTGCCCAAAGGCACGGACACCGATGCCAACGACATCGTCTGGCCAGTCCCCGAACATTACAGGCCCTGACACACGGCGCGGCGCCATTCACTCCAGAGTGAATGGCGCCTCTGGTCACGCAGCCGAAGGACTGGCTTTGATCACCTTGATCACCAATTGAGCGGGTTTGTTATTGAACGCGTTGTGCGTCGTGAGATTAGGGTCGGCGTCCAGAAACGTGCTCATGCCGTCACTGATATTTCGATACATGGGTTTGCTTTTCGGCTCACTGCACAACTCAATATAGGCCGGCCCGGCCTCGATGTGACTGAGAGAGGTTTTGGTCGCGCCCAGCGTGCTCATTGAGAAATGCTGGAGCGGCGCATCGGTACTCACCAACAAATTATGGGTTTTGTCTTCAATGAATAACCGTGCGCCTCCAAACTTTCCAGAATGGACCACGCTGATCGCATAGCCATCCGTGTGAGAAACGAACCTGAATAGCAGCGGCTTGTGATCTTCGTGGTCGGCCAGCGTGATGAAGCTGGCGAGGCGCAGACTCGCAAGTCCTACCTCTGCATCCAGCTTTTCGCGTTGAGTGATACGCGGGTCGCGCACAATTTTTTGCAATCGGTACTGATTGAGTACTAACGGCCGGCCATCCAGATAAAGATTTGCCGTGAATTCTTCATTGTTGATTATTGCTGTAGACATGGGCTCGCCCACCTGTAAACGCTCCGCCGCTCAACCGCAACGGCAGGCAAAGTAAAAAAGGGAATGAATTAAACTGCGCTCGCGGTTACTGTCTTGCTGGCAGTAGCCGACATCTGCGGAATATCGCTGACCGGAACTTTTTCTATCTTTCGTTTACGTCGCGCGATGACCATACGGTCGGCATAAGTTGTGGCAGCATCGATATGCTTACTGACGTTCTGGTCGGCGCCGGCGTGTTTCAAAATATACTTGCCGGCAATATCGTCCCAGAACGCCCGTTCATCTTCATATAACGTCATCACTTCATCCTTGTTATCGAATTACCCGCGTCCTGCGGGCAACTCGAAATTAAGACAAAGACAAAAGCAACACAATGCTGGCAGGTGGCAGTAGTTGATTCAAAGTAAAACTAGGCGAACAACTCCCCCTGCAACTCATCAAGCAACGCCTGAATCGCATCCAGCCGCTGCTGCGGATCATCGAGTTGCAACAGGTCGATCTTGTCTTCTTCAGCGAAAGGCAACAGGTAGGCAAGCTGATTGGCCAGCGATTGCTGCCCGCCGGCTTCGGTGCCCATGTCCAGCGCTTCGACCATCGGGTGCTCGGCCAGTGCCTTGAGCAGCGCTACCAGATCGGCATCCTCCTCCTGCAACGGTTGCTCGGGCTCGTCGTCGAGCCATTCGACATCGGCCAGAATCAACTGGTCGCGCTGCACTTCGGTGCGCAACACCGTGAAACGCCGTCCGCCTTGCACGCGAATGCCGAGCAGGCCGTTGTCCTGTTGCTGGAAATCGGTGATCCGCGCCTCGCAGCCGACCATTGCGAAACCTTCTGGTGCCACACCGACTTCGCTGCCCTCAAGGATGCACACCACACCGAAACCGACGCCCTGCTTCATGCAACGGCCGATCATGTCGAGATAGCGCGCCTCGAAGATCTGCAAGTCGAGGTTGCAGCCGGGGAACAGCACCGTGTTCAGCGGGAAAAGCGGCAGACTCATAGACATTTTCCTTACACCACCATCGACACCGCCAACGGCAGGAACACCGCCGTGGCCACGCCCATCAGACTCATTGCCAGCGCGGCGAACGCGCCGCACTCGTCGTTTTCCTGCATCGCCACCGCCGTGCCGACCGCATGCGCGGTCATGCCCAGCGCCATGCCGCGCGCTTCGGGGCTGTGCACGCCGAGGCGGGTCAGCAGCGCCGGGCCGAAGATCGCGCCAATCACCCCGGTGATCAGCACGAACACCGCGGCCAGCGCCGCCACGCCGCCGATCTGCTCGGCGACCAGCATGGCGATCGGCGAGGTCACCGATTTCGGCGCCATGGTCATCAGGATCATGTGATCGGCACCGAACCACCAGCCCAGCGCCACACCCATGCCCGTTGCGACCACCCCGCCTATCACCAGCGTAGTAAAAATCGGCCAGAACAATTGGCGGATGCGCCGCAGGTTCAAGTAGAGCGGCACCGCCAGCGCCACCGTGGCCGGCCCCAGCAGAATGCTGAGGATCTCGGTGCTCTTGCGGTACTCCGCGTAAGTCAGGCCGCAGCCGACCAGCACACCGATCACCAACAACATGGAGACCAGCACCGGTTGCAGAAAGATCCAGCGGGTTTTCTCGAACGCCGCCAGCACCAGTTGATAGGCGCCGAGGGTGATGCCAATGCCGAACAGCGGATGATGAATCACCGAGGCCCACGCGCCTTGCCAGTCGAACAGCATCAGGACTCCTCCGCCGGCGGCGCGTGACGTTTGACCAGCCGTTGCATGAGCACGCCGGCAAAGGCCATCGACACGATCAGCGAGACCACCAGCGCGCCGACGATCGCCCAGAAATCGGCGGCAATCGCCGTGGCATACACCATCACGCCTACCGCAGGCGGCACCAGCAGCAACGGCAGATACCGCAGCAGGCTGCCCGCCGCCTGGTTCAGCGGCTCGCCCACTTCACCGCGAATGATCAGGAACACCAGCAACAGCAGCAGTCCGATGATCGGCCCCGGCAATATCGGCAACAGCAAATGATTGAGCGCGGTGCCGAGCAATTGGAACAGCACCAGCAGGGTCAGGCCACGTAACAACATCCGACATCTCCGTCTTACATTTTCAGCCAGCAGACCTCGGCATTATAAGCATGCCGGCGCTATGGACCGGCATTCGCCAAAAGCATGGTCGGTTGACCTGAGCAAATCGCCATGATGATCTACAGTGGTTCGCAGGCCGGTCAAATCCGCCCTGAAAAACTATAAAACCGATGAACCCAAGGAGAGTCTCAATGCCCTATGTTCCCGTTGCAGAGCTCAAAGATTATGTCGGCAAGGAACTTGGACGTTCCGAATGGCTCACCATCGATCAGGAGCGCATCAACCTGTTCGCCGAAGCCACCGGTGATTTTCAGTTCATTCACGTCGATCCGGTCAAGGCTGCGCAAACGCCGTTTGGCAGCACGATTGCCCATGGTTTCCTGTCGCTGTCGCTGATGCCGAAACTGATGGAAGACATCCTCGTGCTGCCCGAAGGCGTGAAGATGGTCGTCAACTATGGCCTGGACAGCGTGCGCTTCATCCAGCCGGTCAAGGTCAACTCGAAAGTCCGACTGAAGGTCGACATGGTCGAAGTCACCGAGAAAAAACCCGGCCAGTGGTTGCTCAAGGCTACCGCGACACTGGAGATAGAAGGCTCGGACAAACCGGCTTACATCGCCGAGCCACTGTCGCTCTGCTTCGTCTGATCATCCCGGATGCGAAGCAGCGCACGCTGTTTCGCGTCACGTCTGTATATATGCGACGCATAGCTGCGGCATACTCGGTCGCCTAATTGCCCGGATCCCGCTATGCGCTCAATCGCTCGACTTGCACCCCTTGCCCTGACCCTGATGCTTACCGCTTGCGGCGACGGCGAATCGCTGTTGCCGCCGGATGCGCGCCTGCCCGATGGCGGTCGCTATCGCGGGGAACTGGTCGACGGCTTGCTGCAAGGTCAGGGCCGCGTCGATTACCCCAACGGCAGCTGGTACGCCGGGGAATTCGATAAGGGTCAGTGGCACGGCCAAGGCGAATGGCACGGCAGCAATGGCGAGGTCTATCGCGGCCAGTTCCAGCAAGGTCTGTTTGATGGTCAGGGCAGCCTGAGCACCAATGCCAGCAGCTACACCGGTGGTTTCAAGCAGGGCCGGCGCGAGGGCGAAGGCACGCTGAAAGAAAACGGCATGACCTATCGCGGCGAGTTCAAGGCTGACCAGTATTCCGGCCTCGGCCGCCTGGAAATGGACGACGGCAGCTCCTATCAAGGCCAGTTCGCCCACGGCAAACCCAACGGCGAAGGCCAGCGCGGCGATGCCAGCGGCAATTCGTTCAGCGGGCATTTCGTCAACGGCCAACTGGAAGGCAACGGCACTTACACCAGCGCCGACGGTGATATCTACGTCGGCGGCTTCAAGAACAATCAACTGCACGGCAAGGGCCGCTACGAGAACGCCGACGGCGACGTCTGGCTCGGCCAGTTCAAGGAAGGCGCGCTGACTGGCAAGGGCGAATTGATCGGTGCCGATGGCAGCCATTACATCGGTGTATTCAATGACTGGCGCTTCACCGGTCAGGGCCGCTTGAACCTCGCCGATGGCAGCTTCTACATCGGCGGCTTCGACAACGACAGCTATTCAGGACGCGGCACGCTGGTGCTGACCGATGGCAGCGTGCTCAGTGGCACCTGGATCAACGGCCAACGCGTGCGCGACGCCGACGGCAAATTGCTGCCCGACACCCTCGAGCTCGGCTTGCTCGCCCAAGGTCGTTTGCTCGACGAGGCGCTGGCGGCGATCCCTGCTTCGACTCCGGCCGTCGAGTTGTACACCCTGACCCTTGGCGGCGACGGCAAGCAAAGCGTATTCCTGCGCGAATCCGATTACGTCGCCAACATGCTCAATACGCGCTTCGGCGCCTTCGGCCAGATCCGCTTGGTCAATCACCGCGATCATCTCGGCGACCGGCCGATGGCCACCCGGGAAAACCTGCGCCGCGCCGCGCAAGCCCTTGCCGAACGCAGCGGGCCGGAAGATCTGCTGTTCATCTATCTGACCAGCCACGGCACCGCCGAGCATGAACTGGTGCTCGATCAGCCGCGCATGGAACTGGCAGACCTGCCCGCCGATGAACTCGCCGCCGTGCTCGCGCCGCTGAAGCATCGCGACAAGGTCATCGTGATTTCCTCGTGCTATTCCGGCGGTTTCATCCCGGCGCTGAAAGACGAACGCACGCTGATCATGACCGCCTCACGCGCGGATCGGGTGTCGTTCGGTTGCTCGGAAGAAGCCAACTTCACCTACTTCGGCGATGCGCTGTTCGCCCAGGCGCTGAACCAGACTGATGATCTGGAGCAGGCATTCAAACTGGCCAAGGCCACCGTCGCCGAGCGCGAACTGGCCGACGGTTTTGAAGCCTCGGAGCCGCAGATCTGGGCGCCGAAAACCGTGCTGTCGCACTGGCAGATGCTGCGAAAACAGCAGGCGCGCAAAGCTTTGCAAAGCAGCGCATTGAACGACGCGGCGAAAAAAGGCAACTAAGCTGAACAGTATCAAGGGAGAGACACTATGTACTTGACGCCTCAGCACGTATTGCTTGCCGGAGCCACCGGACTGACCGGTGAACATCTGCTCGACCGTTTGCTCAACGAGCCAACGATTACCCGTGTCCTCGCCCCTTCACGCCGGCCGCTGGCCGAGCATCCGCACCTGGAAAACCCGGTCGGCGACCCGCAGGCGTTTCTGCCGCAGCTCAGCGGCCGGGTCGATATCGCCTACTGCTGCCTCGGCACGACGATCAAGCAGGCCGGTTCCGAAGAAGCCTTTCGCGCAGTCGATCTGGACATGGTCGTGGCGTTTGCCAAACGCGCGCGGGAGATGGGCGCGCGGCATCTGATCGTGATCAGTGCGATTGGTGCCGATCCGAATTCCTCGGTGTTCTACAACCGCGTCAAAGGCGAAATGGAACAGGCCCTGCGCGCGCAGAACTGGCCGCAGCTGACCATTTGCCGACCTTCGCTGTTGCTCGGCGAACGCACCGAACCGCGTCTGGTCGAGCAACTGGCCGGGCCGTTGTCGAAGCTGATTCCGGGGAAATATCACGGCATCGAAGCGTGCCAGTTGGCGCGAGCGATGTGGCGGCTGGCGCTGGAAGAACAGGATGGCGTGCGGGTGATTGAATCGGATGAGCTGCGCAAGTTAGGCAAATAACTCCGGGACTTTGTGGTGAGGGGATTTATCCCCGTTCGGCTGCGCAGCAGTCGTCGCTTTTACAATTTTTTTGGGGGGCGCTTCGCACCCCAGCGGGGATAAATCCCCTCGCCACAGAGGTTGTCCGCCCCCTACAATCCGCCAGTCGCCTGAAAGCCCACGCCAATCACCGTCAGCAACGACAACGGCAACAGCAACGTATCGAGCAGCGCACTGGCCGGCAGGTCCACTCCCGGGTAGCTCGGCGCCTCGGCACCGAACCTGTCCTTTGCACAACATCCGCCGTTCAACGCATACAAATCCAGCCGCGTCCCGGCGTACACCACCGGTGCGCCGGGTTTCGCCGCATCCAGCGTGCGCGCCGTCGCGCAGCCGCCCAATTGCAGCGCCAGCACAAGCACCAGCAGCTTATTCATCGCTGCTCAGGTGATGCTCGCCCCAGCGCGGCAGCATGTCCTGCGGGATGCCGAGCAGATTGAGAATCCGCGCCACAACGAAGTCGATCAGATCATCGATGGTTTGAGGCTGGTGATAGAAGCCCGGCGAGGCCGGCAGAATGGTCACGCCCAGATTCGACAGCTTGAGCATGTGCTCCAGATGAATGCTCGAATACGGCGCCTCGCGCGGCACCAGTATCAACTGACGGCGCTCTTTCAGCGTAACGTCCGCCGCGCGTTCGATCAGGTTATTGCAGGCGCCGGTGGCAATCGCCGACAGCGTGCCGGTCGAACACGGCACTACCACCATGGCCGCCGGCGCGCCGGAGCCGGAGGCTACCGGCGACATCCAGTCTTCCTTGCCGTACACGCGAATCTGCCCGGCTGCGGCGCCGGTGTATTCAGTGAGAAACGCCTGCATCATCTGCGGTTTGTTCGGCAGCGACACGTCAGTCTCGGTGGCCATGACCAATTGCGCAGCCTTGGAGATCAGGAAGTGCACTTCGCGATCTTCGCGCACCAGGCAATCGAGCAGGCGCAAGCCGTACTGCGCGCCGGAGGCGCCGGTCATCGCCAGGGTGATGCGTTCCGGACCGCCGGCCTGAGAAAAAGTGTTCATTGCAGTGCCTCGGCGAGTTTGCCGTGCAGGCCGCCGAAGCCGCCGTTGCTCATGATCACCACGTGCGTGCCGGGTTGGGCCTGGCTCTTCACGCGTTCGATGATGCCTTCCAAGGAATCGCTGACGATGGAGGGCACGGTGCATAACGCTGCGGTGGCGCCCAGGTCCCAACCGAGGTTGGCCGGGGCATACCAGATCACCTGATCGGCATCGACCACGCTGTCCGGCAGACCGTCACGGTGCGCGCCGAGCTTCATCGAATTGGAACGCGGCTCGATGATCGCAATCAGTGGTGCGTCGCCGATGCGTTTGCGCAGGCCGTCGAGGGTGGTAGCGATGGCGGTCGGGTGATGAGCAAAGTCGTCGTAAATGGTGATGCCGCGCACTTCGGCGACTTTCTCCATACGCCGTTTGACGTTCTTGAACGCGCTCAACCCAGCAATGCCCATCGACGGCACGACGCCAACGTGACGCGCTGCGGCCAGAGCGGCAAGGGCGTTGGCGACGTTGTGTTGACCGGTCAATTCCCACTCGACGGTGCCTTGCGACACGCCTTCGAACATCACTTCGAACGCCGAACCGTCTTCGCTGAGCAGCTTGACCTGCCACTGACCGCCGGCGCCGGTGGTTTGCACCGGGGTCCAGCAGCCCATTTCAATCACCCGTTGCAAGGCCGGCTCGGTGGTCGGGTGGATGACCAGCCCTTCGCTCGGGATGGTCCGCACCAAGTGGTGGAACTGACGTTCGATGGCCGGCAGATCGGGGAAGATGTCCGCATGATCGAACTCAAGGTTGTTGAGGATGGCGGTGCGCGGACGGTAATGGACAAACTTCGAGCGTTTGTCGAAAAAGGCGCTGTCGTATTCGTCAGCCTCGATCACAAAAAACGGCGTACCGCCCAGGCGCGCCGATACCGAGAAATTTTGCGGCACGCCGCCGATGAGGAAACCCGGGCTCATGCCGGCGTGTTCCAGCACCCAGGCGAGCATGCTGCTGGTGGTGGTCTTGCCGTGCGTACCGGCCACGGCCAGCACCCAGCGACCTTGCAGCACATGGTCAGCCAGCCACTGCGGGCCGGAGACGTACGGCAGGCCTTTGTTCAGCACATATTCCACCGCCGGGTTGCCACGGGACATGGCATTGCCGATCACCACCAGATCCGGCGCCGGATCGAGCTGCGCCGGGTCATAGCCCTGCGTCAGCTGAATGCCCTGGGCCTCGAGCTGCGTGCTCATCGGCGGATAGACGTTGGCGTCGGAGCCGGTGACGTGATGGCCCAGCTCTTTGGCCAATACGGCCATCGAGCCCATGAAAGTCCCGCAGATACCCAGAATATGAATGTGCATAGTCGACCTCGTAAAACATGGCCGCAGGTTAGCGTAGGGAGGGGGAAATGGCACTCTTTAGCTGAGGGGTGGGCCTGTTCGACCTGATCGTTCCCACGCTCTGCGTGGGAATGCAGCACCGGACGCTCTGCGTCCCAAAGCGGACGCGGAGCGTCCGGAGAGGCGTTACCACGCGGAGCGTGGGAACGATCAGGTCGGTCAGGCAGAGCGGGCAATACCGTGCTTGCGCAGCTTTCTGTACAGCGTATTGCGACTGACCCCCAGTTGCTCTGCCGTACGACTCATATGCCACCGCGCCTGCTCCAGCGCGCCAAGCAATGCCAAGCGCTCGGCGTCATCCAATGGCTGCGCGGCAGTCTGCGCAGGCACAACCGCCGGCCGCGCCTGCCGAATCATCACCGGCAAATCCTCAACGCCGACCCGCCCGCCATCACACAACGCCGCCAGCGTACGCAGGACATTGCGCATCTGCCGCACATTACCCGGCCAATTGAACGCCAGCAGCGCCTGCCGTGCCGGTTCGTCGATCAGAATCGTTTCGCCGCCAGCCTCCTCGGCCAACAGGAAATCCAGTAGCTGCGATTTATCACTGCGCTCACGCAACGCCGGCAGCGCCACTTCCAGGCCGTTCAAGCGGTAATACAGATCCTCGCGAAAGCTGCCGTCCTCGACCCGCTCGAGCAGATTGCGATGCGTCGCACTGATGATGCGCACGTCCACCGCTTGCGGTTCACCGCCAATCGGCACCACTTGCCGATCTTCCAGCACACGCAGCAAGCGCGTCTGCAAGGCCAGTGGCATGTCGCCGATTTCATCGAGGAACAACGTGCCGCCATCGGCCTGTTGCAGCTTGCCGCGCATGCCGTCCTTGCGCGCGCCAGTGAAGCTGCCCCCGCGATAGCCGAACAGTTCGCTCTCGATCAGGCTTTCCGGAATGGCTGCGCAATTGAGTGCGACGAAGGCATTGCCGCAGCGCTGGCTGGCCTGATGCACAGCCTTGGCAAACGCCTCTTTGCCCGAGCCGGTTTCGCCGTTGATCAACAGCGGCACGTCGCGCTCGAACACGCGCAGGGCTTTGCGAAATTCCGCCTGCAACGCTTCGTCACCGAGGCAGATGCCGGACAGGCGTGGCGCAGGTGCAGCGATTGGCGTTGGAACGATGGCTGTCGGCTTGCGCGATTCGCCGCGCAACACGGCAAACAGATGCCGGCCATCACGGGTTCGCAGCGGCCAACTGGCGCTGGCGTTGGCACTCGCCCGCCCTAGCAGGTCATCCAGCGAACAATCGAAAAACGCGTCCACCGGTTGCCCGAGCAAACCACCGCGAATATGCCCGAGCAGGTTCAGCGCACTCTGATTCACCGCACTGATCCGCCCTTCGCCGTCGAACGCCAGCAACCCTTCGCTGAACAGGCCGACGGACTCGGCCTGCAGATGAAAACGCAGCAACCATTGATTGTCGAAACAGCGCAGGAAATAGCAGCTCTCGATCATCTTCGCCGACAGATTGACCAGCGCCATGGTGTGGAACTGGCTCTGTCGCGAAACATCCGGACGGGCCGAGGACACATCGAGTACCGCGAGCAATTCACCGTGCGGGTCGAATACCGGGCTGGCCGAGCAGGTCAGCCCGGTATGGCGACCGCGAAAGTGTTCATCCTGGTGAATGGTCAGCGCCTGCCGTTCGACCAGGCAGGTACCGATGCCGTTGGTGCCTTCGCAGGCCTCGCTCCAGTCGGCGCCGAGCCAGAGACCGGCGCGCTCGAAAATCTTCCGTTCAGCCGGCGCGGTGACGCAATTGAGAACCACACCGCGCGCGTCGGTCAGCAGCACCGCGTGGCCGGCGCCGGAGAGTTGCTGATGCAGGCTGCTCATTTCCGCGCCGGCGATTTGCAGCACTTGCTGCAGACGTTCGCGGCTTTCCAGCACTCGGCCATGCTCGAGCACGGTCGGCGCCATGGTCACAGAAGGATCGAGGTGATAGTCCTCAAGGCAACGCAGCCACGAACGGGCGATCGATGGATCGGCGCCGGGGCCGTGCAGGTGCGGTTTGCCCTGGGTGACGGTGAGAACCTGACGGGCATGGCGACTCAAATGGTTGTCGTGCATTTTTTATTGTTCTCCCCGGGGCGCGATGGCCCAAAGCATGAGGTGACGCCCAGCATCCTCCAGCGGCTCCGGCAATGCAATGCTGGCAAGACCGTCCGGTCACGGGCTGTGTCGCAAGCGGTACAAACTGTCACCCGCGCTGTACCGAATCCGTCACAGCGCCTCTCCGTTCGTCCGAGACAAACCGGCCAAGCCCTTGATTTGCCTGCGCTGCACGGCAGTGGCCCGGCCCTTGCTCTACGCTTATAGCAAGCGCACTTGCGCGTTTCTCTAATAAGTACAAAGCCAAGGAGAACATCATCATGCGTTACGCCCACCCCGGTACTGACGGCGCCAAAGTCTCGTTCAAGAGCAAGTACGGTAACTACATCGGCGGCGAGTTCGTCGCACCGGTCAAAGGTCAGTACTTCACCAACACCTCGCCGGTCAATGGCCAGCCAATTGCCGAATTCCCCCGCTCCACCGCCGAAGACATCGACAAGGCGCTGGACGCTGCCCACGCCGCCGCCGATGCGTGGGGCGCCACTTCCGTGCAGGCGCGCTCACTGATCCTGCTGAAAATCGCCGACCGCATCGAAGAAAACCTCGAATTGCTGGCGATCACCGAAACCTGGGACAACGGCAAAGCCATCCGCGAAACCCTCAACGCCGACATCCCCCTGGCCGCGGACCACTTCCGCTACTTCGCCGGTTGCCTGCGCGCTCAGGAAGGCAGCGCTGCGGAAATCGACGGCAACACCGTGGCCTACCACATTCATGAACCGCTGGGCGTAGTCGGCCAGATCATCCCGTGGAACTTCCCGCTGCTGATGGCCGCGTGGAAACTTGCGCCAGCGCTGGCCGCCGGTAACTGCGTGGTGCTCAAGCCTGCCGAGCAAACCCCGCTGGGCATGTGCGTACTGATGGAGCTGATCGGCGACCTGCTGCCGCCGGGCGTGCTCAATGTCGTGCAAGGCTTCGGCAAAGAAGCTGGCGAGGCGCTGGCGACCAGCAAGCGCATCGCCAAAATTGCCTTCACCGGCTCGACCCCGGTCGGCTCGCACATCATGAAATGCGCAGCGGAAAACATCATTCCGTCGACCGTGGAACTGGGCGGCAAGTCGCCGAACATCTTCTTCGAAGACATCATGCAGGCCGAGCCGAGCTTCATCGAAAAGGCCGCCGAAGGTCTGGTGCTGGCGTTCTTCAATCAGGGCGAAGTGTGCACCTGCCCTTCCCGCGCACTGGTGCAGGAATCGATCTATGACGAATTCATGCAGGCCGTGATGAAGAAAGTCAGCCAGATCAAACGTGGCGACCCGCTGGACACCGACACCATGGTCGGCGCCCAGGCATCCGAGCAGCAATTCGACAAGATCCTCTCGTACCTGGAAATCGCCAAGGGCGAAGGCGCGGAGTTGCTGACCGGCGGCAAGGTGGAAAAACTCGAGGGCAGCCTGGCCACCGGTTATTACATCCAGCCGACCCTCCTCAAGGGCACCAACAAGATGCGCGTGTTCCAGGAAGAAATCTTCGGCCCGGTGGTGAGCATCACCACCTTCAAGGACGAAGCCGAAGCCCTGGCGATTGCCAACGACACCGAGTTCGGCCTCGGCGCCGGCCTGTGGACCCGCGACATCAACCGCGCCTACCGCATGGGCCGGGCGATCAAGGCCGGTCGGGTGTGGACCAACTGCTACCACCTGTATCCGGCGCATGCCGCATTCGGCGGTTACAAGAAGTCCGGCGTCGGGCGTGAAACGCACAAAATGATGCTCGACCATTATCAGCAGACCAAGAACCTGCTGGTGAGCTACGACATCAATCCGTTGGGATTCTTCTGATCCTGCGATGCTGATCGTTCCCACGCTCCGCGTGGGAACGCCTCAACGGACGCTCCGCGTTCGGTTTCGAAGGGACGCGGAGCGTCTAGGGCTGCATTCCCACGCAGAGCGTGGGAACGATCAGGTTCCTGGCTGTAGCCGGGCCAATAAAACAATAAAAATGGTGAACCCTATGCCAAGCGAATCCCCGGCCGGCGCTCCGGCGACCGGCTCCTCCGTCGACTTCGAAAAAGTCGGCTCCGACTACTTCCAACAACGCGAACTGAAAAAAGGCGCCGCTGGCTGGGTCCTGCTGGTGGGCCTCGGCGTCGCTTATGTGATTTCCGGCGACTACGCCGGCTGGAATTTCGGCCTCGCCCAGGGTGGCTGGGGCGGCATGTTTCTCGCCACGCTGCTGATGGCGACGATGTACCTGTGCATGTGCTTTTCCCTGGCCGAATTGTCCTCGATGATTCCCACCGCTGGCGGCGGCTACGGTTTCGCCCGCAGTGCGTTCGGGCCGTGGGGCGGGTTTCTCACCGGCACCGCGATCCTCATCGAGTACGCCATCGCCCCCGCTGCCATCGCGGTGTTCATCGGCGCCTACTGCGAGTCGCTGTTCGGCATTGGCGGCTGGATGATCTATCTGGCGTTCTACATCATCTTCATCGCCATCCACATTTTCGGCGTCGGCGAAGCGCTCAAGCTGATGTTCATCATTACCGCCGTCGCCGCGCTGGCGCTGGGGGTGTTTCTGGTGGCGATGGTGCCGCACTTCGACGTCGCCAATCTGCTCGACATCCCGGTGACCACTGCGGTCGGTGCCAGTCCGTTTCTGCCGTTCGGCTATGTCGGCGTCTGGGCGGCGATTCCCTATGCGATCTGGTTTTTCCTCGCCGTCGAAGGCGTGCCGCTGGCGGCGGAAGAAACCAAAAACCCCAAGCGCGACCTGCCGCGCGGGCTGATCGGGGCGATGCTGGTGCTGCTGATGTTCGCACTGCTGATTCTGATCGTCGGCCCCGGCGGCGCCGGTGCGAATTCGCTGCTGACTTCGGGTAACCCGCTGGTCGAAGCACTGAGCAAGGCCTACGGTGGCTCGACGTGGATGGGCAGCTTCGTCAATCTCGTCGGTCTGGCCGGACTGATCGCCAGCTTCTTCTCGATCATCTACGCCTACTCGCGGCAGATCTTCGCGCTGTCGCGGGCCGGTTACCTGCCGCGCAAACTGTCGCAGACCAACAAGAGCAAGGCGCCGGTGCTGGCCCTGGTGATTCCCGGGATCATCGGCTTCGGTCTATCGCTGACTGGCCAAGGCGATCTGCTGATTCTGGTCGCGGTGTTCGGGGCTACCATTTCCTATGTGCTGATGATGGCCGCGCACATCACCCTGCGCATCCGTCGCCCCAAAATGGACCGGCCGTACCGCACGCCGGGCGGCATTTTCACCTCGGGTGTCGCGCTGGTATTGGCCTGTATCGCCGTGGTGGCGGGCTTCCTGGTCGATCCACGGGTGGTGATCGGCGCCGCGATCATCTATGGAGTGTTAATTGCTTACTTTGCTTTCTACAGTCGGCATCACTTGGTAGCAGGCACGCCGGAAGAGGAATTCGCGGCGATTCAAAAAGCTGAACAAGCCTTGCACTGATTGTCGAAAACCACGGCGCAGACGCATTCTGCGCCGTCACGGAGAACGCTGAATGGCCAGTTTTGCTCACACGGTCGGCGCGCAGACTTACCGCTTCGACAGCCTCAAAGATGTCATGGCCAAGGCCAGCCCCGCCCGCTCGGGGATTTTCTCGCCGAGATCGCCGCGCTCAACGACGGCGAACGGGTAGCCGCGCAAATGGCCCTGGCGGACATCCCGCTCACCCACTTCCTGCAAGAAGCGCTGATTCCCTACGAAGCCGATGAAGTGACTCGGCTGATCATCGACACCCACGACAAACAAGCCTTCGCCGTGGTCAGCCACCTCACCGTTGGCGGCTTTCGCGACTGGCTGCTCAGTGATGCGGCGGAAGAAACCAGCCTGCGCGCCCTCGCCCCCGGCCTGACCCCGGAAATGGTCGCCGCCGTGTCGAAGATCATGCGCGTGCAGGACCTGGTGCTGGTCGCGCAGAAAATCCGCGTGGTCACCCAATTTCGCGGCACCCTCGGTTTACGCGGGCGCCTGTCGACCCGCCTGCAACCCAACCATCCGACTGACGAGCCGTCCGGCATTGCCGCGAGTATTCTCGACGGCCTGCTCTACGGCAACGGCGATGCAATGATCGGGGTCAACCCGGCCACCGACAGCATCGCTTCGATCTGCGCGATGCTGGAGATGCTCGACGCGATCATCCAGCGCTACGATATTCCCACCCAGGCCTGCGTGCTGACCCACGTCACCACTTCTATCGAGGCGATCAACCGTGGCGTGCCGCTGGATCTGGTGTTCCAGTCGATTGCCGGCACTGAGGCTGCCAATGCCAGTTTCGGCATCAACCTCAACGTCTTGCAGGAAGGCTACGACGCCGGCCTCAGTCTCAAGCGCGGCACCCTCGGGCAGAACCTGATGTATTTCGAAACCGGTCAGGGCAGCGCGCTGTCGGCCAACGCCCACCACGGCGTCGATCAACAGACCTGCGAGACAAGGGCCTACGCCGTAGCGCGACATTTCAAACCGTTCCTGGTGAACACCGTCGTAGGATTTATCGGCCCGGAGTATCTCTACAACGGTAAGCAGATCATCCGCGCCGGCCTTGAAGATCATTTCTGCGGCAAGTTGCTCGGCGTGCCGATGGGCTGCGACATCTGCTACACCAACCACGCCGAAGCCGACCAGGACGATATGGACACCCTGCTGACGTTGCTCGGCGTCGCCGGGATCAACTTCATCATGGGCATCCCCGGCTCCGACGACATCATGCTCAATTACCAGACCACTTCGTTTCACGACGCCTTGTACGCCCGCCAGACCCTGGGCCTGAAACCGGCGCCGGAGTTCGAGCAGTGGCTGGCGAACATGGGCATCTTCACGCAGGCGGACGGCAAGGTTCGCTTCGGCAACAACCTGCCGCCGGCGTTCCGCCAGGCCTTGGCGCACTTGGGATGAGTCTTATGGAAAAACCACCGGTCGATCCGCAAAACCCCTGGCTGGAACTGCGCCGCCTGACCCCGGCGCGCATTGCCCTGGGCCGCACCGGCACCAGTCTGCCGACGCGGGCGCAGCTGGATTTTCAGTTTGCCCACGCCCAGGCCCGCGATGCCGTGCACCTGGCCTTCGATCACAGCGAAATCAGCGCACAACTGAGCGAGCGCGGGCGGAAAACCCTGGCGCTGCAAAGCGCCGCGCCGGACCGACACACCTATCTGCAACGCCCGGACCTGGGGCGCAAGCTCAGCGATGAGTCGGCGCAGACCTTGCGCGACTACGCCAGCGCCCACCCAGGCGGGGTCGACCTAGTGATGATCGTCGCCGATGGTCTGTCGGCACTGGCGGTGCACCGCCACACCCTGCCATTCCTGACGCGCCTGGAAGAACAGATGAGCGGCGACGGCTGGTCCGTGGCGCCGGTGGTGCTGGTCGAGCAGGGTCGCGTCGCCATCGGTGACGAGATCGGCCAGTTGCTCGGGGCGAAAATGGTGGTGATGCTGATCGGCGAGCGTCCGGGCCTGAGTTCGCCGGACAGCCTCGGGCTGTATTTCACCTATGCGCCGAAGGTCGGCCTCACCGACGCGTATCGCAACTGCATTTCCAATGTCCGGCTTGAAGGCTTGAGCTACGGCATGGCGGCGCATCGCTTGCTGTATCTGATGCGCGAGGCCTGTCGGCGGCAGCTGTCGGGGGTCAATCTGAAGGATGAAGCTCAGTTGCACACATTGGAGGCCGACGACGCTGTCGACATGAAAGGCAACTTCCTGCTCGATCCACCCCCAGCCTGAACCGTTTCCGCATTGCCTTTCTGCGCTGCTTTCAGGCAGGATCGACGCACGGCCGCCCGGGTTTCCCATCGCCGTCAGAGCAGTTGAAGACAGCCACTTGAAGACGAGACCTATCATGCGGATTATTCAAGCGACCCTCGAACATCTGGATTTGCTGACTCCTTTGTTCGTCAAATATCGCGAGTTCTACGGCTCCCTGCCTTACCCGGATTCCTCCCGCGCGTTCCTCGAAAAACGCCTGCGCCGCAAAGAGTCGGTGATCTATCTGGCCCTGGCCGACGATGACGACAAGAAACTCATGGGCTTCTGCCAGCTATATCCGAGCTTTTCGTCGCTGTCTCTCAAACGCGTGTGGATTCTCAACGATATCTACGTTGCTGAAGACGCGCGCCGGCAACTGGTCGCCGACAACCTGATCCGCACTGCGAAGAAAATGGCCAAGGAAACCCAGGCCGTGCGCATGCGCGTCTCGACCAGCGCGAACAACGAAGTGGCGCAGAAAACCTACGAATCGATCGGCTTCAAGGAAGACACCGAGTTCAAGAACTACGTACTGCCGATCAGCGACGAGCTCTGACTCCAACGGCTTCGGTGATGAGGGAGTTCGCTCCCTCGCCACGGCCGCCCCTTCCCTGACAATTGCTCACTTCGCGACACTCCCCGCTACAAAACCGGCGCGCTTTTCAGCGGTCAGACCGTATAATCCCGATCTTTCCGGCTTGTAAGAAAAACTACACCCCGCTGTAGGCTTACACGAAGTCATCCGCACAGGCCTGCCGAGTCGGGCCGTCATACAGGTGCCCCCATGGATTTCAACCCGCTCGACCTTATCCTGCATCTCGACGTGTACCTCGATTTGCTGGTGAACAACTATGGGCCATGGATTTACGCCATCCTGTTTCTGGTGATCTTCTGTGAAACCGGTCTGGTGGTGATGCCGTTCCTGCCGGGCGACTCGCTGCTGTTCATCGCGGGCGCGGTGGCGGCCGGCGGCGGCATGGATCCAGTGCTGCTCGGTGGCCTGCTGATGCTGGCGGCGATCATGGGCGACAGCACCAATTACGTGATCGGACGCACGGCCGGGGAGAAGCTGTTCAGCAACCCGAACTCGAAAATCTTCCGTCGCGATTACCTGCAAAAAACCCACGACTTCTATGACAAGCACGGCGGCAAGACCGTGACCATGGCGCGCTTCCTGCCGATCATCCGCACCTTCGCGCCGTTCGTTGCCGGTGTGGCGCGGATGCCGTACCCGCGTTTCTTCGGCTTCAGCGTGCTCGGCACCATCCTCTGGGTCGGCGGTCTGGTCACTCTGGGTTACTTCTTCGGCAACGTGCCGTTCATCAAGAAAAACCTCTCGCTGCTGGTGGTGGCAATCATCCTGCTGTCGCTGGTGCCGATGATCATCGGCGTGGTGCGCAGCCGTTTCGGCGGCACCAAAGTGCAATCGCACTGATCCGATGTGGTCTCTGAGCGCCTGGCGTCGCCGGCGCATCCTGGCCAGCCACCCGATTGCCGACGACCTGTGGCAACGGGTGCGCCACCAACTCTCCTTCCTCGACGGCATCAGCGCGGCTGAAGACCAGTGGCTGCGCGAAGCCTGTGTGCTGTTTCTCGACGACAAACACCTGACCGCCCTGCCCGGCGTCGAACTGCATCAGGAACAGCGCCTGCTGCTCGCCGCCCAGGCGCAGTTGCCGTTGCTGCATCTCGGCGATCTGAACTGGTATCAGGGCTTCCACGAGATCGTTCTATACCCCGATGACTTCCTCAGCCCGCAACGCCATCGCGATGCCAGCGGCGTCGAACATGAGTGGGATGGCGAACACAGCGGCGAAGCCTGGCAGCAGGGGCCGGTGATTCTCGCCTGGCCCGGCGTACAGGCCAGCGGTGGCTGGGAAGGTTACAACCTGGTGATCCACGAGCTGGCGCACAAGCTCGACATGCTCAACGGCGACGCCAACGGCCTGCCGCCGCTGCATGCCGACATGCGCGTCAGCGACTGGGCCACGGTGATGCAGGCCGCCTACGACGACCTCAACTGCCAGCTCGATCACGATCCAGACGCCGAAACCGCCATCGATCCCTACGCCGCCGAGAACCCGGCGGAGTTCTTCGCCGTCACCAGCGAATACTTCTTCAGCGCCCCGGATCTGCTGCATGAGGCTTATCCACAGGTCTACTTGCAGCTGCAGCTTTTCTACCGGCAGGATCCGTTGGGCAGACTGCGGCAACTTCAAGCCACAGACCCGGTCTATCGGGCGCACGACTAAGCTCTGCACGACTTCTGGTACGTGGCGTCGACGTAGGAATGTGCCTATAATCGCCGCCACTTTTTGGTCAATCCGGCCAAGTGTTTTTGGTCAACTACGGGGGCAACGCCCAATGAGCTACAGCAAGATTCCGGCTGGCAAAGACCTGCCGAACGACATCTACGTCGCGATCGAGATCCCGGCCAACCACGCGCCGATCAAATACGAAATCGACAAAGACAGCGATTGCCTGTTCGTTGACCGTTTCATGGCCACCCCAATGTTCTACCCGGCCAACTACGGTTACATCCCGAACACCCTGGCTGACGATGGTGATCCCCTCGACGTGCTGGTCGTGACCCCTTACCCGGTAGCGCCAGGCTCGGTAATCCGCGCCCGTCCGGTCGGCATCCTGAACATGACCGACGACGGCGGCGGCGATGCCAAAGTCATCGCAGTGCCACACGACAAGCTGTCACAGCTGTACGTCGATGTGAAGGAATATACCGACCTGCCACCCCTGCTGATCCAGCAGATCGAGCACTTCTTCGCGAACTACAAGGATCTCGAGAAGGGCAAGTGGGTCAAGATCGAAGGCTGGGCCGGTGCAGACGCTGCCCGCGAAGCGATCACCAAGTCGGTTGCCGCCTACAAGGGCTAAGCCATTGCGCTTTGCGTGACGCTTGAAAAAACCCCGGACTTCCGGGGTTTTTTGTTATTGGCGTCTGCATAATCGACTCGGTTGTTCAGGTCGATGTCACTCGAAATACACCCTGGTCGGCCCCTCTCCCTCCGGGAGAGGGTTGGGGTAAGGGCCTCTTGAAAAAGCCCGACTAAACAAACCGTTTAAATTCCTACATGCAGTTTTAATCTGTTTAATTTCCCACAAGCACGTCTTACATCCCGTCGCAAAATACAGGCTTTTTTTGAACGCCCGGTTTATTCAAACCGCTCTGGTCCGGCCGTAGACTCCGTGTTTATGAGAAAGAACACTAGCGGTCCACGATTCAAGGCACTCCTGGAAGCAGCGAACATCAGCACCACGGATTTCGCAAGGTTCTGGGGCACGGAAGCCCAAAACGTTCATAACTGGTACACCCGGGGCGTCCCGGCGTATCGCATGGAAGAAGTCTCACGCCTGTTGTCGGTCAATAGTGAATGGCTGAAAACCGGGGAAGGCGTCAAGGAGGTCCCGCGCCTGCACCCACCCGCCAGTAATGGCGACACGTTCGACGCCCAGTCGATCTGCGGCGTCTACACCGTCATCAACCCCAGCGACATCGATCTGGCCTTCTTCAAGGAAACCCCGATCGCCAATGGTGATGGCAAAACCCACGTCATTCTCGACCCCGACCAATCCCTGCGCCTGCCCCGCGCCCACCTCGATCAACTCGACATCCAGCACGCCAACGCCATCTGCGCGCACATGATCGGCAACAGCATGGCCGATCGCATCGAAGACGGCTCTATCGTCGCCATCGACCGCGGCCTGACCCAGGTCGTCGACGGCGAAATCTACGCCATAGAGCACGACGGCATGCTGCGCATCAAATACCTGCACCGCATGCCCGGCAACGGCCTGCGCATGCGCAGCCACAACAGCGCCGAATATCCCGACGAGGTTTTCCGGCCGGCGCAGATCGAAGAGCAGCGGATTCACATTCTTGGCTGGGTGTTCTGGTGGTCGACACTGGGCAAGCGCCGGCCGGTGGTGCCGTTTCTATGACAGTTCACTCGAACCTGTGGGAGCGGGCTTGCACGCGAAGAGGCCCTGACAACCGATACAAATCCCGAGTTTGTACCGCTTCAGTCGCTCTAAACCGCACTTGAGGCTGGGAATCCAGAGCAAAACTCAGTATCCTGCGCCCCACATTCGCGCATCGACCCGCCCAGCGGCTCGGATGACGCCCGACGCGGCAGACCAACGTCTGACCAAGTCCCACAGCCGGACGCAAGATCCGGATGTACGTTTTGAAGGCTGGCGCGGTTTACCAAAAATAAACCAAGCCAGTCCCCGAGAAGCCGGCCACAAGCCGGCTTTTTAATGCCTGCAAAAAGGATACGCCTCTCGCTTGGAAGGAATCGAACAAGCTGGGCACTACAATTCCGAAGCGCTTCACAAGGAAGTTAAAACATGCGATTCGCCCCTCGTTTCACGCTGCTTGGACCGGTCATCCTGATCGCTGCGATAAGTTTTTATCTCTCAGGCTGCGTCGGTGCCATCGTGGCGTTGCCTGAGAAAACCACACTCAGAACTGACGAGTACAAAGCTCTAAGTGCTCGTTCGCTCACGCCAGCGATTACCCGAACCGTGCAATCAGCGCCTACCCGAGAATGGTGTGGCGTCACGGTTTGGGCGTTGATCATTCCTGTTCCGCTGAAATTGCCCGTGTGTACGTCGTACTCCGAGCAGTCCTTTGGCAGCGACGAATCTGGAGATGAAACCGTTTTGCTCTATTCAAAACAAACGGTGCCGTCGCCGTTCTACGCCTGCGGCCCGTTCATGATGCTGGGGCCGATTGTGCATGGTTATCAGGGCAATGCGCTTTGCGGCGTTTTTCCAAATTAGCCGGGAATTCACGGATAACTGAACGACTTCACCAACGTCAGCTCCCCCGCTGTCCGCATCGGCACTACAAACGTCTCCATCTTCTCGCTCGGCGTGCCTTCTTCAGTAATCACCGTCACCTGCGCCGTGGTCAGCGCCTGCACCGCTTCATCCCCTCCTTCGTCATCTCCGCGATACCCGCCGCCGTAATAATTCACGTACACCAGATACTGCCCCTTGATCGGCGCGGGCATGGCGGCGATTTCGGGACCGTAGCCGGTGGTGACGTCGACGTCCAGGGCGGCGCCGTTGGCGGCGCTGCGGTTGCCGTACCAGATGTGGGCGCCGTCGGGGGTGATCAGGTGCAGGTCGAGGTCGGTACCATCGCTGTCCCAGGCCAGCAGGACGCGCAATTTAGCCGGGGTGGCGCCGCCGCGGGCGTTGAGGAACTGCGTGCGGTGGCGTTGCTGGCCGTCGGCGCTGCGCACTTCGACGCTGTTGCTGCCGTTGGGGAAGGAGAACGGCCGATCAAATCCGCCGGTTGGATCGATTTTCAGCGGCATGCTGACGCCGTTGACGATCAGGCGTCCGGGTTCGTCGTTCTTCGGCACGGCTTTGATCTGACCGCTGATTCTGGCGGTATTGGCCTGACCAAGCGGTGTGTTGACCGACGAGGCCGGGTAGTTGATGGTCTGGCGAAAGCTCTCGCCCTCGCCTTCTGGCGCGCCGCTGCGCCAGCCGGCGACCGGGGTGTCGAGTTTGACGCCCTCGGCGGCGAACGCTTGCGGCAGCACGTTGAGGGCACAGAGCAGCAGCAAGACCTGTGGATAACGGAGTGTCATGGTCTATTCCAGCAAAAGGTGACGGGCGAGCCCTTCGATGTAGGTTTCATCCTGGCCGTGGGGGTGTGCTTCGAAGGCCAGGTGCAGATATTCATGAGTCAGGTCGAGGCGATCCTGCAGGGTCAGCACGCCGCGCACGTAAATGCGCTGGCGTTCGCGGTCGACGAAGGGCCGGCCGAAGGCGAGTTTGCATACGGCAAACGTGCTGACTTCGTTGTAGCCGGTTTCGCTTTCGAGCCTCGGACGCCAGCCGCGTCGCTGTTTCTGCAGCCAGTCTTGCGCGGCGGGCAATGCTTCGCAGGAGGCGACCGGGTTGTCCCAGCGGCTGAGGCTGGCGCGCGGATAAGCGTGCAGCAGAATCGCGTCGTAACGCTGGCCGGCGTTCGCTTGCTCGACGGCTTGCTGCCAAGCGAGTTTGTCCGGACCGGGTTGGTCGGAGTGATAGGTGACGGTGCTGCCGGCCAGTACCAGATCCGCCGTCCACGCCGCAATGTTGCGCGACTCGGCGGAAGCAGGACGCGGGGCGACGCGCTGGCGATTGCTGCTGTCGTCGATGCTCAGGCAATCGCCGTTGCGCGTGGCGTTTTGCAGCAGATAGGTGCGGATCGCTACGGCCAGCGCTTTGGCGGCTTCGGCGGGTTGCGGTTTGGCTTCGCGCTCAAGGACGCGAGCGACATACTCCTCGCGATCAAGCCTTGCGACGAGTTTGTCGTCGAGCAGAAACAGTTCGCCGTCGCTGTGGATATCCAGCGCGTTGCCGTTGGCGAACTCGACGCGGTAGTCGCCGCGCAATGGCCCGGACGTGGCAACACGATCCCCGGCCAGAACTTTCGAAACCGGGTATTTCGAGAACAGCCCGACTTCCACACAGCGCCCTGCGTCCGCTGGCCAAGCCGTCGGTAATACGCTGGCCAGCACCTGAGCGTAATGACGCAGGACCATTTGACTGGTACCGCGTCCACCCGCCCAGATCGGCGCGCCGTCGGCGCTCCAGCCAGCGAATCCACCCTGGCGCGATTGTGCATCCTGGTCGCCGAGCCAGCTCCAGGTTTTCACCCGCAGGCGCCCGCCCAACTCGCCGACGACATTGCCGTCCGCCGCATTCAGTACGACATCGAGCAGCACGCGGCGCGCCTGATCCTGCGCTGGCAGCAACGCCAGAACGCTCAACAACTCGGCAACCGAAACCCTTGTTGCCGGTTGCACGGCTGGCAAATCGAGCAACCACGACGGCGCCTGCCGCGCCTGCCAATACGCTCGCCAATCCGTCGCTGCGATGCCCAACCGCGCCGGTTCGAAATACAAACCGCAGGACTTCACCAGTGCGTGATCCCGCTCGATCCTGCCGCCCGCCGCGCAGCAATAAACTTCTTCTTTGGACTGCCCGCGACATTCATACGCCGGTTCCCGTGCACCGGTATCCACCAGCCACGCGTAGACGAACAACTTCCACAGACTGCCCAGCGGCGCATCCAGCGACGCTGGCAACGGTTCGCGCTTGATCAGTTGCGTCTGACTCAACGACAACAACTCGCCCTGATAGGCCACGCGCAATGGCTCGTCCTGCGCTGTCGCCAGCGCAGGCATCACACACATCAGCAGCCACAACAGCGGCCGGCGCATGTCAGTTGACCGTGACCTGACCGAGGGCGGCTTTCGCCTCCTGGGCCTGGTGCTGCGGTGCATACACTTGCTTGAAGCGTACCGGTGGCAGATTGAACTGGCCCTTCTGCGAGAAGCGCACCAGATGACGCAGGCGCAACTCGCCACTCAGCGCGTCGACCGGCACCGCGTATGCCAACTGACCCGGTTCGAAACGCGCCTTCTCCAGCGCGGTCGGTTCGGTGCCGTCCTTGCCCTGCAACTTGATGCCCCACGTCGTGCGCTCGACATCCGCGCCCGGTGGCAGCGGCACTTCAAGCATGCCGTAGCGCAGCGGTTTCGCTGCCTTGCTGGTGAGGATCACCTCGTCCAGGTACAGGCTGTCGCTGGACAGCGGCTTCGTGCCGACCGGCTCGAGTTTGAAGGTGAACGCTTCGTCGCCCGGCACCAGACGCAACAGGCGCCGGGTGATGGTCACGGCCATCGGATCGACCTGCGGCTGTTGAGTCTGGAAGCTCAGCGCCGCACGCAGCGGCCGCTCTTGCGTGCCGGACACGCTCAGCACATTCGGCAGCGGCGTTGCGCCTTGCCATGTCCAGTACATCTCGCCGCTGGCGCCGTAGTTTTTCTTCCAGCCCTCACCCGGCATCAACGCGATGGTTGGCGAGGCCTGAGCGATGCTGCGTTGCAGCCAGGTTAGCGCCAGTGCGCGTTCCAGCGTCGATTGCTGCGGCAGCAAGCGTTGCAGCAATGCCGTGGCGCGAGCCTGATCAAACGGTTGCAGCGACAGGTTCAGCGCTTCGACAAAAGGCTGCGAACTGGTCGCCAGACGTCGTTGCGCTGCGCCCAGTTGCCGATTGAACGCCTCCGGCAAAGCAACTTTCGCCTGCGTGGCCAACGATGCAGTGAGTACCCGCGCCGCCGCCAGACCGAGTGCCGAGGCCGGGTCGCCCATTACCAGACTGTCCTGGCCGTCATCAAGCAAGGTTTCGGCACTGCCTTCACCGGCCTTGACCAAATCGTCGATCAAACCGCTGAGCAGCGTGTTCACTGGCAACTGCATCTGTTTGGCAAACGACAGGATCAGCGCCCGTTGCAGCAACGGCGTGTTCGGCGCTTGCTTGGCGTACACCTCGAGTACCCGCTGCCAGTGCTCAGGCGGCAGGTTCAGCTCGAGTACGCGGCTGGCGTTCCAGTCGGCGTAATAGGCATAGGCGGTGAGAAATGCATCCGGCTCGCCGTCGTAGCCCCACCAGGTGAAGCTGGCCGACGGTCCGGCCATTTGCACCAGGCGCAGACGACTGTTCTGCATGATCAGACGCAAGCGATCGCGAGTCTGCGGGTTCGAGGCCAGCGATGGATAAGCGATGCTCAATGGCAACAAGCGACTGGCGGTCTGCTCGACGCCGCCGTACGGGTAGCTGAGCAGATCGTCGAGGGCGGAACGGAACAGCGCTTGCGGACTGTCATCCAGGCGCAGGCGAATATCCGTGGCATCCGCCGGCAAACTCAACGGCGTATCGCCGCTGGCCACGTCGAGGCTTTGCGTCTGAGTGACCTGCCAGCCGTCGCCGGTGGCACTCAAGCGCACAGCCAGGGCATCGACGATTTTGCCGTCCTGCACCAGCTCCGCCGTCCACTCGCCAGAGGCCAAGGCAAACGCCGGCAGCGGCAGGTAATTGATGCCGCTGTTCAGAGTCACCGGCAGACGTTGTTCGTTACCGGCATAGTGAGTCACCAGTTCAGCCTTGACCGGTTTCTCCGCCTGGCTGAACGCAAACACCCCCAGTTGCGGCTGATCGCCCTTGCGGAATTTGCTCGGCCCGCTCCACTTCAGGTACAGCGGTTTTTCCGAACGGACAAACTGCTTCTTCTGCCCGACCTGACCGTCATCGGCAATCGCCCGCGCGGTGATGCGCCAGCGGGTCAGCGAGTCCGGCATTTTGAAGGTGAAACGGGTTTTGCCGTCGGCGCCGGTCAACAATTCCGGCTGCCACGCAGCGGTGTCGACATCTTCACGGCGCGGACGCTCGAGCACTTTCACGCCGCGTTCGCTGCGATTGGCTTTACCGGGTGCGCCGGGGCTGCCCGGCAACGCCACGTCGTAACTAATAAACGACAGGCTGGCACTGGTACGCACGTTGTTGCGCCGTGGGTGATAGAAGAACTGGTCGATGGCCGGCGCGACTTCCGGTTGCAGCGCGTAGACCATTTCATCGACCACGCTGACCGTCAGATGCGCCGGAACGGCTTTGCCAGCGAACTGCGTGGTCAGGTCGACCGTCACCGTGTCGCCCGGCAGATACACAGCTTTATCGGTGCTGATCGCCACGTCGATTTGCGGCGCGACCACTTTGATCCCGGCGTTCTGGAAGCTGTACTGACCGCCCTTGGTGTAGAGCACGGAGAAGGTCAGGTTCGGCGCGAAGTTATCCTTCACCGCAATGCGCGCGCGGTATTGGGTGTCGCTGAGTTTTTCCAGCTTCAGCCAGTCGCCGCCCTTGGCCAACAGCGCGGTCGCTTCTACCTTGTCGCGCTCCAGCGACAGCAGTGCATCGCTGACCGGCTCAGGGAAGGTGATCAGCGCCAGCGCTTCTTCGCCCGCCTTGTACTCGGGCTTGTCGAGGACGATTTCCACGGTACCCGGCACCGCTTTCACACCGTCGCCGGTGACCGAATGGCCGGTGGCGCCGAGGACGCGACCGTGTTGATCCTTCAGCGTCAGGTTGTAGGTGCCCGGGCGCTCGAAGGCGAGGCTGAAGCCTTTATCCGTTGCGGCGAGTTTGCCTTCGCCAGTGCTCTGGTCCTCCAGGCGCACCCAGGCGTAGCTGCTCGGCGTCACGGCTTTGCTTTGTTCAGTGCCACCCTCGTTGGCGTAGCTGAAGGCAACCTTGTCGCCGACCGCGCTGAAACGCTGCGGTGCGCTCAAGCGAAAACTTGCCGCACCACGGTCGATGAGGATTTCCTTGGTGGTCTTGACCCGATACGCCGCGCCGTCGCTGGCGAATACGGTGAGCATGTAGCGGCTTGGCTTGTCGGCGGCTGGCAGGTCGAGGGTTGCGTTGCCCTTGCTGTCGGTGGTCAGTTCGGTGCTGGTCAGCTCCACCGGGAATTGCCCGAGGTATTGCAGCTCGTTGTCGACCATCGACAGTTGCTGGGCACGCAGGCTCAGGCTCAATTTCGCGTTGGCCACCGGTTTGCCGTCCGGGTAGAGCAACACCAGACTGCCTTTCACCGGCTCACCGGTGCGGTAATCCTGCTTGGCCAGATTCAGCGAGATTTCGAAGTGCGGCTTTATGTACTCAGCCACACGGAAAGCACTGCTGTAGGCCTGATCTTTGTAGTTGAAGCGGATTTCGTAACCACCGGCCACGGCGTTATCCGGTAACTGGAAACGGCCCTGGGTTCCTGCTTTCGAATCAAGCTTCAGATCGAGGGTTTGCAGTTCGGTCCCCGTGGCATCAAGCACGCTGACACCGACATCCGCCGCGCCCGGCAGCACCGAATCACGGGCATTCTTGAACTCGCGACCGACGATTTTCAGCGACACCCAATCGCCCGGGCGATACAGCGGCCGGTCGGTGAAGGCATAGAGTTTGGTGTCGTATATTTCACTGTCGTAGTAGAAGTTTTCCGAGACGAATACGCCGCCTTCTTCGTCCTCGCCGATGACAAACGAGCGCTCCGGGCTGACGTGTTTCAGACGCAGCAGACCGTCGGCATCGGTAGCTCCGCTGCTCATCACGCCGAGGCCATCGGTCCACAGCACATTGACCTTCGGCACCGAGCTGCCTTCATGCTTGCGTGCGGCCCAGACCAGCAGCTCATCACCGGCAATCTTGCTCACCGCGACGGTGTTGGAGACGAAAACCATGGTGGTCGCGCGGTACTTGCCGATCAGCGCTTCAACCAGATACAGCCCCGGTTTCAGGTTACCCAACGGGATGTACACGTTGCCCGGTGCGACGCTGACAAAGTCACTCGAAGACCCAGCCAGATTGACCCCGGCCGGTGGCTGGATCGGCTTGGCCTGCCACAGCGGATAGCGAAACTGGCTGACCACCGGCAAACCCGGAATCAAGGCAAATTGTGGCTGCGCGTCGTACGGCGTCGGCGCGGCCATGGCCTCGCCCATTTTCAGCTCAGGCACTTCTTCGGTGACCTGCTTGCGCGACTCGTAAGAGAACGCACGCTGCATCACCCGGCGGGATTTGCGGTACCAGTTGTCCCACAGATACGCGAGGGTGTTGGACAAACCTTCACCCTTGAACTGGCCGTCACTGACGACGCGGTGCAGGTTCTTCTGGCGCTTGAGAAAGTCCAGCGGCTTGTCGATGCGATACACGCGGATGTCGGCGCCGCCGTACGGCTCCATGCGGAAACGCCGGTAGTCACGACCCGGGGCTTCGAGGCGGACCATCGCCGGCTCGTCGCTGGCAAAACTGCTGTCGGCGAGCAGGAAGAAACTCTCACCGGCCACCGGCGTGTAATTGCTCGGTTCCACCGAGTCTTCGGCGTTGACGCAGGTAAACGGTAGCAACAACGCCAACAGCAAGGAAATTCGCGAACAGATACGCAACATGCGGGCACCGGTCATTGGGAGAGAAAGTTCAGTCGATAGACGCCGATGAAGTTGGGGTTGGCTGCGTCGGGTATCCATCGGGTGTCCTTCCATGTCATGAGTTGCTGCAGGCTTGCCGAACGCATGCCGTTGTCAGTGGGGGTGGTGGTGCCGGTGTGATAGGCGATGTAGCGGCCCATCCAGATCATCAGGTGCTGGTCGTCGCCCTGATCGAAAAACATCAGGTCACCGGGCCGCGCCTGCGACATATCGCGGCCGACCAGATGGCTGTTGAACTGAATCAGTTTGATCGCGTTGACGTACGGCCCGATCTTGCCGCCGCCCTGCTGCCACTGTTGCGCGAGTTTGCGTTGCGCGTCGCTCAGCGCCAGTTCCGGCGGCAGATAGCGATTGGACAGACCATTGCTGCGCAGCCATTTGTCGTCATGGACTTTCAGCGCTTCGTTGGCGGCAAAGCGCACCAGCCCCGCGCAGTCCTGCTGATACCAGCGCGGGCTCGGGCCCTGGCTCAATTGCTCTTGAGCAATACGCACAAACCAGGCGCGAAACACTTGTGATTGCGCCGGATCGAGTGCTAGCGCCTCAACCGCATGGGCGCCTGCGCTCAGCAGCAACGCGAGCAGGCCGAGGCTGCGGATCAGTGCGTTCACAGCGCCTTCCATTCCAGCGGCAGCCATTGCCAGTGGCCGTCGGGCTCGCTGCCTTCGGGCAGGGTCAGGGCATATTTGCCGTAGCCGCCGAGGGTGCGCAGTTTCGGCATCAGGTAGGTTTGCGCAGCGTTGTAGAACACTGGCTCCATGTCCTGCGGCAGGCTGTCGAGGGTTTCGCGCTGCATCAGTTGCGCCATCGCGTCCGGGCCGAAGTAGATCGGCATCAGCACGTCTTTAGGCAGCACGTCGGCCATCGGCGGGAAGCGCTTGTCGAGGGTGCCGAGGGCTTTGTCGACGAGTTTGTCGTCGAGGGAAAACAGCAGCGTCGAGCCGTGACGGGCAAGGCTGACTTTCATGAACGCCTTGCCGGAAATCGCCTCCGGGTTCTCGGCGGTCTTCGCCGCGTACGGGCCGAAACTGGAACTGACCTGACGCTGCCAGACGTGGCTTTGGCCTTCCTGCTTGTCGATCACCGGGAATACGTTTTCGGCGACGTTGGCTTCGAACGCGCCGACCATCGAACCGAACAAGTTGCCCAGATCAGCGTCGAGCTTGCTGCTGTCTTCGTCTTTGAGACTGGCAACCAGCAACGGCGTGTACAGCCGCGAATCGGCGTACCAGCACAGACCGGCCGCGCCAGCGACGTGTTCGGTCAGCGTTTGCGCAACAGCTTCATCGGCACCGAGTTTCATCAATATCGGTTTCTGCGGCTCGGCCGCCACCGGCAGGGTCACGCAAGCGCTCGCCCCCAGCGGCATCGCCTGCCAGACCGGTTTGAAATCGAAGTCCGGCTGGTTTTCCAGTTCATCCATGGCCAGATAGCTGTGCCAGCCCTTGTCGTCCATGTCGAAACGCAGGCCGGCGAAATTCGGGATGAAGCGCTGATAGCCCATGGCGAACACGCTGGAATTGACCGACAGGCGCTGTTTGGTTTCCGGGCTCTTCGCTGGCAGGCCGAACGCTTCCGGAAAGAGTTTTTCACCGTTGAGCAACGCCGCCAGCGCTTGCGCTGAGACGCGGCCGGATTCTTCCGAGACGCCGCTCTCCGGGTCGTAGTACTTGGCTGGATTGGACAGCACCACCAGCTTGTCACCGCGCGACGCGAACAGCAGCGATTTGCTGGCGTTGTAGCTGAGTTGATACAGCGGCACTTCGTCGCTGCCGACCTTGAGATTGCCGAAGACGCTGAGCTGGGTGTCATCCAGCGCCACTTTCGCCAATGGCTCGAGCAGCTTGGCCAAGCCGCCGCGATCCATCACCAGCAGGAAATCCTTCAAGCGACCATCCGCACCACGCCACAGCGCAACATCGGCCGGTTGATCAAAAAGCTGTTCGATCAGGCTGTCCTGCAACTTCAGGTCATGCTCGTAGATGATCCGCCGCAGGCTGCCGATCAGGCCAAGTCGGTCGGCGTGGGTTTCGTAATAGAAAACGAAATCCTCGGTGAGCGTGGCCTTGAGGAACGGCACCGTCAGCAGGTCCTTGGGCAACTGGCTCAGTGAACGGGTTTCGAGCAAGGCATCCGGACGGCCGAGGCCGAGCTTGTCACTGGCAAGTGTCGCCGGCGGCGCTTTGGGCTTGAGCAGCAGCCAGCCGAAACCGCCCGCGACACCGGCCACCAGGCACAGGCCGAGCAATACCAGCGGCCAGCGCCGCGAAGGTTTGGCCGCCGGTGTCGCGGCAGTTGGAGTCACAGTGTTATCGCTCATGTTCACAACATCCGAGTTCATCCGTGGCGGGATGCTTAATAGTTGAAAGTCTTGACCAGCAACAGATCACCGATCGCCCGCAGGGGCACGATGAAGGTTTCGCGTTTTTCGTCGACGGTGTTTTCGTTGAGCACCAGGGTGATCTGCGAGGTGATCACCTCGTTCTGATTGCTGGTCTCCTCGAAGTTATAGCCACCATCGCCGTAGTTGCCCCAATAGTTGACGTAGACCAGATACGTGCCGCGCAGCGGCGCGGTCATGGTGAACATTTCCGGGCCGGGGCCGTCGACGCCATCCGGGTCGAGGCCGCCGCCATTGCTCAGCGCCGGCCGCGCCCAGAACGCATGCTGACCGTCGGGGGTGACAATATGCAGATCCAGTTCGGCTTTCGGGTCGTCCCATCCCAAGACAAGACGAATCTTCGCCGGCGTGCGCAGATTATTTGCTTCATAAAATTGCACGCGCTTGAGCGACTGGCCTTCGGCGCTGATCACTTCGACGCTGTTGGAACCGGCGCCGAATGCGTAGGGCCGGGCGAAACGCCCATCGTCGTCGGTGTACAGATTCAATGGATTACCGTTGACGGCGAGGCTGTGCGGAGGACGCATGTGCCCCAGAGCCTTGAGCTGGCCCTGGATCATCGTGCGATTGCGCTGGATGCCGCGATCGATCGGCGGCGTCGAGTAGGCGACCTGCGGATTTTCCGAACGATCGAGCAAACCGTGATAACGCCAGCCGCCGACCGGCTCGGACAACTGCGCAGTCGGCGCCGCCCACAGCGCAGGCGCGCAGGCGAGGCCGATCAGCAGCAAAAGAAATGAACGCATGTGACGCCTCCTGCCATGCCTTGAACGAAACCTCGCACCCGATCCTCGGTACTTCACAGCGGTGAACTGCGTTTCGTCTGAATGCCCCGCAACTGTCGGGGCCGTAGAAGCCGCGAAGATTAGCGATTCGGCAGTTTTTTAACAATCGGATACATGTGTGATTGCTGTAGGAATTGCGCTTTCGAGAGGGCGTGAGCCGAATAGCGAAGTTATTCGGCTCATAAAATGAGCCGAATAAGCCTCAGCCCCGAAACTTCTCATTAACTTTGTGACAAGGGGATTTATCCCAGCTCGGCTGCGCAGCAGTCGTAAAACCGGCGACTTCGATTTTCCTGAGAGTATCGGTTGTCTGGTTTTAGGGTTGCTACGCAACCCAGCGGGGATAAATCCCCTCGCCACGGGGTCATGTGCGCGGCTTTGGGTGGGGCGTCTCATTTGCCCATACCCCCTATCTGCTAGTGTCGCGCCGGTTTAACGTCTACCGGAAATTGCCGCCATGGCCCGCAAAAAAGCTGCACTGGATTTCGAACAATCCCTCGCCGACCTGCAAACACTGGTCGAGCGTCTGGAGAACGGTGAATTGTCGCTGGAAGACTCGCTGACCGCTTTCGAGCAGGGCATCGGTCTGACCCGTGACTGCCAGGCGGCGCTGGCCCAGGCCGAGCAGAAAGTGCAGGTGCTGCTGGAGCGCGATGGCGAGCTCGCCGAGGAACCCTTCGACGCGGATGAGCCAGAATGATCGCGGCGTATTCGGCGAGCAGTCAGGCCCGGGTCAACGCGGCGCTGGAGACGCTGTTCAACGCGCCGCTGCCGGAACTGGCGCGGCTCTACGAAGCGATGCGCTACAGCGTGATGAACGGCGGCAAACGCGTGCGCCCATTGCTGGCGTACGCCGCGTGCGAAGCCCTCGGTGGCCAGGCTGAACAGGCCAGTGGCGCGGCGTGTGCGGTCGAATTGATCCACGCCTATTCGCTGGTGCATGACGATTTGCCAGCGATGGACGACGACGATCTGCGTCGCGGCCAGCCGACGACCCACAAGAAATTCGACGAAGCCTGCGCGATCCTCGCCGGTGACGGCTTGCAGAGCCTGGCCTTCAGCGCGCTGCTCGACCCGCGTCTGAGCGATTGCAGCAGCGAAATCCGTCTGCAGATGGTCACGGCGCTGGCCCATGCAGCCGGCCCGGCCGGCATGGTCGGTGGCCAGGCCATCGACCTCGGGTCGGTCGGTGTCAAGCTCGATCAAACAGCTCTCGAACAAATGCACCGGCACAAGACCGGCGCGCTGATTGAAGTCAGCGTCAGGCTCGGCGCCCTGGCCAGCGGCCACGCCCAACCCGATCAGCTACAGGCCCTGCAGACTTATGCACAGGCCATCGGTCTGGCCTTTCAGGTGCAGGACGACATCCTCGACGTGGAAAGCGATACCGCCACCCTCGGCAAACGCCAGGGCGCCGACATTGCCCGCGACAAGCCGACCTACCCGGCCCTGCTCGGCCTCGACGCCGCCAAGGCCTACGCTCTGGAACTGCGCGATCAGGCCTTGCAGGCGCTGCGACCGTTTGACGCGGCCGCCGAGCCGTTGCGCGAGCTGGCCCGGTATATCGTCGAGCGGCGCAACTGACGGCGTATCGGCCAAAAAGACCAACGCGTGGGCAGGGGCCGATGCATCAGGTAAACTGCCGCATCTTTTATACCTATAACGATTCGCCTGATGCCCACGACGTTTCATGAGATTCCCCGCAAGCGCCCGACCACGCCCCTGCTCGACCGTGCGAACACGCCGGACGGCCTGCGCCGGTTAGGCGAAGCCGAGCTGGAAACCCTGGCCGATGAGTTGCGCCTGGAATTGCTCTACACGGTCGGCCAGACCGGTGGGCATTTCGGTGCCGGCCTGGGCGTAATCGAGCTGACCATCGCGTTGCATTACGTCTTTGACACCCCGGACGACCGTCTGCTGTGGGACGTCGGGCATCAGGCGTATCCGCACAAGATCCTCACCGGTCGCCGCGAGCGCATGGCCAGCCTGCGTCAGAAGGACGGCATTGCCGCCTTCCCGCGCCGCTCCGAGAGCGAGTACGACACCTTTGGCGTCGGCCACTCCAGCACCTCGATCAGTGCCGCGCTGGGCATGGCCATTGCCGCCCGCCTGCAGGATAGCGATCGCAAAGCCATCGCCGTGATCGGCGACGGCGCGTTGACCGCCGGCATGGCTTTCGAGGCGCTCAACCATGCGCCGGAAGTCAACGCCAACATGCTGGTGATCCTCAACGACAACGATATGTCGATCTCGCGCAACGTCGGCGGGTTGTCGAATTATCTGGCGAAGATCCTGTCCAGCCGCACCTACGCGAGCATGCGCGAGGGCAGCAAGAAAGTCCTTTCGCGCCTGCCCGGCGCCCGGGAAATCGCCCGTCGCACCGAAGAATATGCCAAGGGCATGCTGGTCCCCGGCACCCTGTTCGAAGAACTGGGCTGGAACTACATCGGCCCGATCGACGGCCACGACTTGCCGACCCTGATCGCCACGCTGCGCAACATGCGTGACCTCAAAGGCCCGCAGTTCCTGCACATCGTCACCAAGAAAGGCAAAGGCTTCGCCCCGGCGGAAGTCGACCCGATCGGTTATCACGCCATCACCAAACTCGAACCTCTGGACGCCCCGGCCGCTGCGCCGAAAGTCGCCAGCGGGCCGAAGTATTCGGCAGTGTTCGGCGAGTGGCTGTGCGACATGGCCGCGGCTGATGCGCGTCTGGTCGGGATCACCCCGGCGATGAAGGAAGGCTCGGATCTGGTGGCGTTCAGCGAGCGTTTCCCCGAGCGCTATTTCGACGTGGCGATTGCCGAGCAGCACGCGGTGACGTTCGCCGCCGGCATGGCCTGCGAAGGCGCGAAACCGGTGGTGGCAATCTACTCGACGTTCCTGCAACGCGGTTACGACCAGTTGGTGCACGATGTCGCGGTGCAGAACCTCGACGTGCTGTTCGCCATCGACCGTGCCGGTCTGGTCGGCGAAGACGGCCCGACCCACGCTGGCAGCTACGACCTGTCGTACCTGCGCTGCATCCCGGGCATGGTCATCATGACCCCGAGCGATGAAAACGAACTGCGCAAGATGCTCACCACCGGCCACCTCTACAACGGCCCGGCGGCGGTGCGTTACCCGCGTGGCAGCGGGCCGAATGCAGTCATCGAAAAAGATCTCGAAGCGATCGAAATCGGCAAGGGCATCGTTCGTCGTCAGGGCAGCAAGGTCGCCATGCTGGTGTTCGGCGTGCAACTGAGCGAAGCCTTGAAAGTCGCCGAGAAACTCGATGCCACCGTGGTCGACATGCGTTTCGTCAAACCGCTGGATGAAGCGCTGGTGCGCGAGATCGCCGGTAGCCACGAGCTGCTGGTGACCATCGAAGAGAACGCAATCATGGGCGGCGCCGGCGGCGCGGTCAGCGAATTCCTCGCCCGCGAGAACATCCTCAAGTCGATGCTGCATCTGGGCTTGCCGGATATTTATGTCGAGCATGCGAAACCGGCGCAGATGCTCGCCGAATGCGGGCTGGATGAGGCCGGAATCGAAGCGTCGATTCGCCAGCGCCTGGCATTGCTCGCCCGCTAACTCGCTGAACACACAATACCTGTGGGAGCGGGCTTGCCCGCGAAGGCTTCGGCACATTCAACCTCGATGTTGAATGTACCGGCCTCTTCGCGGGCAAGCCCGCTCCCACAGTGTTTTGTGGAAGCATAAAATTTGTGTACATCTGCAATTTCTCACGGACCACCGATGAACCTCCGCCTCGCCCTGCCCTTCCTCCTGCTGCCAACCGCCAGCGCCCTCGCCGACACCTTCGAACGCGATCAGGCGCTGAAGCTGCCGGACACGCTGATCAGCGCCAATCGTCAGGTCGAGGCGCGCAACGACAGCAGCGCCGCCAACACCGTTTTCACCCGCGAAGACATTGATCGCCTGCAACCCAGCGACGTGCCCGATCTGCTGCGTCGCGTGCCCGGCGTGCAAGTGGCGCAGACCGGCGGGCGCGGCAGTCTGCCGGGGATCTACATTCGCGGCACACAATCGGCGCAGAGCCTGGTGCTGGTCGATGGCCAGCGCATCGGCAACTCGACCTCCGGCGACAGCAACCTGCAGCATCTGAACATCGAGCAGATCGAGCGCATCGAAGTGCTGCGCGGTTCGCGCTCGGTGATTTACGGCAGCGACGCGATTGGCGGGGTGATCCAGATCTTCACCCGGCGCGGCACCGAGCAAGGCTTGCAGCCACGCCTGCATCTGGGCTTTGGCAGTCAGCAGACATGGGAACGCAGCCTCGGCCTGTCCGGCGGCGACGACAAAACCCGCTTCAACCTCGGCGCCAGCCTCGACGAAACGGCCGGGATCGACCGTACCCACGAGTCGTATCCAAGCGACGGCGACCATGACGCCTACCGCAACAAATCCCTGAGCCTGAGCCTCAGCCACGCGCTGACCGAAGACATCGAAATCGGCGCCAATCTGCTGGATAACCGTGGCCGGAGCGAATTCGACAACCCGTTCGGCCGCTTCGACATGGCCACGTTCGAGTCGGTGCAACAGCAGCCATACAGTGATTTCAATGTCAGCAGCATCAGCAGTTATGTCGATGCGCGGGTCAACGAAACCTGGAAAACCCGCATTGAATTCGGCCACAGCGAAAACCGCGAAAAGACCTTCGACAAGCTCAGCGACGAGCGAACGGTGTTCAACACTTATCGCGACTCGGTGAACTGGCAGAACGACCTGACGCTGGACGCGCGCAACAGCCTGATTCTGGGCGGCGACTGGTACGAAGACCGGGTCAACAGCAGCACTGCGTTTGACGAGGACAGCCGCTGGAATCGCGCCGCGTTCATCCAGCATCGCTACCAGGCCGACAGCTTCTCTACCGAGATCGGCCTGCGCCACGACGACAACCAGCAGTTCGGCAGCCAGAACACCTGGAGCGGCACTTTCACCCTGCCGCTGAACCCGGACAACGACGTGCTGCTGAGCTACAGCGAAGGTTTCCGCGCGCCGACCTTCAACGACCTGTACTACCCGGATTTCAGCAATCCCGACCTGAAACCGGAAACTTCGAAAAGCTACGAACTGCAATGGCGCAGCCAGTTGAGCGACAGCGCGCGGCTGGAAGCCTCGATTTACCGCACCGACCTGGAAGACGCGATCATCTTCGGCAGCAACTCCCGCCCGCAGAACGTTGCGTCAGCGCGCATCAACGGTTTTGAAGCAGCGTTGAAGCAGGAGCTGTTTGGCTGGCAGAGCAATCTTGGCGTGGCGATCATCGATCCACGTGATCGCGATACCGGGCATACCCTGGCGCGACGGGCGCGGCGCACGGCCAGCTGGGATGTCGACCGGCAGTTTGATCGCTTGGGGCTCGGCGCCAGTTGGCAATTGGTCAGCGGCAGTTACGATGACTTGAACAACACCCAGTCGCTGGACGGCTACGGCACGCTCGGGCTGCGCAGCAGTTGGGCGCTCAATCGTGAGATCAAGCTGGATCTGAAGGTGGATAACCTGCTGGACAAGGGTTACAGCCGGGCGAATTACAGCTATGACGGCGCGCAGTATGGCTATCGCGAGGAAGGTCGGGCGTGGATGTTTGGGGTGACGTGGACCCCTGAACTCTGAACTGAGATTTGTGTTGGTTGGCAGGCCTCTTCGCGAGCAGGCTCGCTCCCACAGTAGATTGAGTGCGGCCACACCTTTTGTTTTCACCGCAAATCCAGTGTGGGAGCGAGCCTGCTCGCGAATACAGGCGATGCGGTCTACCGATCCGGCGCGATCAATTGGCATAGTTTGGCGGTGGCGCTGATCATCTGCCCGCTCGGTCGCTCGAGGCCTTTGTCAGTGACCAATAGCAGTCTCCCCTGCCTGACTGCTGCCACCTGCGGCCATGCCTTCCACGCTTCAAGCTGCGCCTGATCACCGGCGACAATCGTCTCGGGATCACGCTGCAATACTGCCTCGATACTCACCTGCGGCGCTGGCAGATTCAGGTCGGCAAACACATTGCGCGCACCGCACACCTCAAGCGCATCGCTGATGATCTGCCCGCCACCGACGGTATACAGCGGCTTGTCCCAGACCTGATAGAACACCCGCAGCGGTTCATCACGACGATAACGCTGGCGCAGATCATTCAGCTGCTTGCGCAATTCGGCCGCTCGTTCCGCCCCACGTTCAGGACGCCCGAGCTGTTCGGCAATGGCTTCGATCTGCGCGGCGAGTTGCGTCAAAGTGTGCGGTTCGGCGACGAAGGTGGGAATGTTCAGGCGCTTGAGCTGATCACGCGGCCCCGCGCCAACACTTCCGGGCCAGAGCAACAACAAATCCGGTTTCAGGCTAAGCAAGCGCTCCATATCGAGCTGGCCATAGCGGCCTACTGATGGAACATCGGCAATCGCCGCCGGCCGCTCGCCGGCATCCAGCACGCCGACCAGCAGGTCGGCGGAATCCAGCTCAACGACGATTTCAGACAGCGACGGGGCTAGGCTGACCACCCGCAATGCGGCCAGCACCGGGCCGCTCAGGGCGAGCAGCACAACCGCCAGCCACAGGCGAGGCATCAACCGAGTTGACGCGGAATACGGTAGAGGTAGAACAGCACGGCGGTGGACAGCGCCAGCAGCATCAACGGCACGGCTTCGAGGCCGACGAATACCGCCAGTGCGCCAATCCATGCCGGCAAAGACGCCACCAGCAACGCCGCACGCCGACGCGCCGCAAGGGCGATCCAGGCAGCGGGCTCATCGGCGGTATCGAGGGCTTTTTGCGTGGCAATCAGTGCATGTTTGTAACGTGAGAAATACTTCAGGCTGACAAACATCGAGGCGACGCCGGCGATGAACAAGGGCATCGCCAGCACTGGCAGCAGGCCTTGGCCTTCGCCAAACAACGCGTTGAGCACGAACAGCGGCAACAGGGCCAGCGCCAGGTATTGCCACCAGGCCACCGCCAACCGCCGCCGTACCTGGCCGCGGGTCACGCGCGGTCGACCTCGCCCTGATGTTCGTTGCCCATCATGTGGTCGAGCTTGCTGGCCTTGGTCGCCAGGTAGAGTTTGTTGTGCGGATTGTGCCCGGTGTGCAGCGGCACGCGCTCGGCGACGACGATGCCCATGTCGGTCAGCGCTTTGACCTTGCGCGGGTTGTTGGTCATCAGGCGCAGGGATTTCACGCCCAGATGTTCGAGCATCGGCAGGCACATGGCGTAGTCGCGCTGATCGGCGGCGAAGCCCAGACGTTCGTTGGCTTCCACGGTGTCGGCGCCGCCGTCCTGCAACTCGTAAGCGCGGATCTTGTTCAACAAACCGATGCCGCGCCCTTCCTGACGCAGGTACAGCAGCACGCCACGGCCTTCGCGGGCAATCGCCTGCAACGCGGCTTCCAGTTGCGAGCCGCAGTCGCAGCGCTGGCTGAACAAGGCATCGCCGGTCAGGCATTCGGAATGCAGGCGACCGAGTACCGGGGCGCCGTCGGCAATTTCACCGAGGCTGAGCACGACGTGCTCACGCCCGGTGCTCTCATCGAGAAAGCCGTGCATGGTGAATTGCGCAAAAGGCGTTGGCAGCTTGGAAGCGGCGACGAAGACGACAGGCACCGATGTGCTCCTGATCTAGAAGACTGAAAATTCGCAGGCCGGCATTGTAACAGCAGGTTCCTGTAGACGCTTAGGCTGAATTATCGGGCATAACCATCAAAAAGTTTGATGACAGACTGCCCTGCATCGGTCCCTTGTAGGAGTGAGCCTACTCGCGATAGCGGTTGATCAGGCGACATCATTGTTAAATGTCAGTCCGCTATCGCGAGCAGGTTCACTCCTACAGGGGATTTGTGTTGGGCTTCAGTTAGCGTCAAACGGATACGGCTGCTGCCACTTCTCGAAGATCGGTTTCAACTCTCCGCTCTGCACCAGTTCGGCCATGCGCCGGTCATACAGCGCCATCAACGCCCGAGCCTGTGGGGTATCGGCGAAACCGAGAAACAGCGGCAATTCGGCCAGATGCGAATAACGGTACTGCGCAGGATCCGCTGCGTCGCGCATGACGGCCTGAATTTCGGTCAGCGCGTCGATGTAATAGTCCGCGCGCCCCTGTTTGAGCATCAACAAAATACCGGTGCGCCGTTCGATCTGGTTGAAACGTTTGATATTCGGCAGGTAGTTGTCGTAGCGGTAGCCGCGCACCCAGGCCAGACGATATTTGCCCAAAGTCGCCTGGGTCGGCGGCAGGCTGCTGGCCAGGCCGAGCGCGTAGACGTGATCGGAATCGAAATTCCACTTCGGGTACAGCACCTGCTCGGCCTCGTCGCGGTAGGAGCCGACCAATGCGTCGACTTCCTTCAACTGCACCAGGCCGATAGAACGGGTGTACGGCACCGTGCGGATATCCAGCTTCACACCGGCCGGTTCGTACACTTTGCGTAACACGTCCCAAGCCAGACCATGGCCGTCGGCAGCGGTGTAGTCCTCCCAGTCTTCGCTGGCCAGATGGATGACCGCAGGCACAGGCGCGGCGGCCTGCGCCTGGGCGAACGTGCCCAGCAGAGCCAGAAGCAGCAGGGCCAACCCGCGTCGCAGCATTGCGTGTTTCCTCACGTGAGTCGAATCAGGCGAATACCCAGACCAGCCCTTGCATCGCCAGCCAGGCGAACACACCGGCCAGCACGTCGTCGAGCATGATGCCGACGCCGCCATGCACGTGCTTGTCGATCCAGCGGATCGGCCACGGCTTGAGAATATCGAAGAAGCGGAATACCAGAAAACCCGCGAGTAGCCAGTACCAGCCTTCCGGCACCAGCCACAGGGTGATCCACATGCCGACCATTTCGTCCCAGACAATGCCTTCGTGGTCGTGCACACGCAAATCGTCAGCGACTTTGCCGCACAGCCAGAAGCCGAACAGCATGGTGATGCCGAGCATCAGCCAGTAGCCCCAGTCGGGCAGCATCTGCCACAACGGAATGAACGGCAGCGCCACCAGTGAGCCCCACGTGCCCGGCGCCTTGGGCAGGGTGCCGGAGCCGAAGCCGAACGCGAGGAAATGCCAAGGATTGCGCCAGACCGACGGAGGCACGAATTCGGCAGGGACCTGTTTCGGGTGATCTGTCACGGTGTCTCCTGAAAATGTTGGTAGCCGCGAATCTGCGGAGTGATGTCGCGCCCGTCGCGGTCCAGCAGTACCACGCCCTGGCCAGACGCCACGCGCCCGATCACATGGATCGGCCAGCCGTCGGCCAGCAGTGCCGGCAACCCGGCGGACGGCAAGGTGAAGGCCAGTACGTAATCATCACCACCGCTCAATGCCGCACGCTCGGCACCGCGCTGACCGAGAAACGCGACTAAAGCATCCGACAACGGTACACGCTCGCGTTCAATCTCAAGTCGCACCTTCGACGCCAGCGCGATATGACCGCAGTCGGCGAGCAGGCCGTCAGAGATGTCCAGCGCCGCTGTGGCTTTGCCCCGCAAGGCCTGACCGAGGGCCAGTTGCGGCTGTGGCGACCAGTAATGATCGAACAGCGGCTGGGCGATATGCGCTTCGGCATCACGTTGGGCCAATACCAGCGGCAAGGCGCCGGCGGCATTGCCCAGTTCGCCGCCGACGCAAAGCAGATCACCGGGCTGCGCGCCGCTGCGGGTCAAGGCCTGGCCAGCGGGTACGCGGCCGAACACGGTGACCGTCAGGCTCAACGGCCCGCGCGTGGTGTCGCCACCGACCAGCGCGACGCCGCAGCTTTGCGCCATGCGGTTCAAACCACGGGCATAGGCTTGCAGCCAATCGGCAGTTACCGTCGGCAAGGTCAAGGCAAGGGTAAAGGCAACGGGCGCGGCGCCCATGGCGGCCAGGTCACTGACCGCGACGGCCAGCGAGCGCTGACCGAGCAGAAACGGATCGCAGGGGTCGGCGAAGTGCACACCGGCCACCAGCGTATCGGTAGAAACCGCCAGCTGCTCCCCAACGGGAACCGCCAGCAAGGCGCAGTCGTCGCCGATCCCCAGAGCAACGCCTTCGCCGCCCTGCGCACAAGGCGCGGCGGCGAAGAAATTGCGGATCAGCTCAAACTCGCCCATGGCCGAGAAAAGTATTCAAGCGCCGATCAGCGCTTGAACGCCTTCACTTCAGCTTCACGCAGGCGCGGGGCCAGCTTGTCGAGCACGCCGTTGACGAACTTGTGGCCGTCGGTCGAACCGAACACTTTGGCCAGTTCGATACCTTCGTTGATCACAACGCGGTACGGCACGTCGACGCGCTTGAGCAGCTCCCAGGTTGACAGGCGCAGAACCGCCAGTTCAACCGGGTCCAGCTCTTCGATCGTCAGGTCCAGGCAAGGCGTCAGGGCAGTGTCGATTTCGGTCTTGAACTGCGGAACCCCGTGAAGGATTTCACGGAAGTAGGCGCCGTCGACATCGGTGAAATCGTTATCAACGCGAAACTGCGCTTCGATCTCGTTCAGCGATTGCTTGGCCATGTGCCACTGGTACAGCGCCTGAGTCGCGAGCTGACGGGCTTCGCGACGCTTGACGCTCTTCGACGGCTTGCCGGCATCCGCAGGTTTCGGATCGCGCGGGTTGAAACGATCGCTTTCGTCGCTAATCACTTGGCCTCCAACTGCGCCAGCAGGCTGACCATTTCCAGAGCGGACAGGGCAGCTTCGGCACCTTTGTTACCGGCCTTGGTGCCGGAACGTTCGATGGCTTGCTCGATAGAGTCCACGGTCAGCACGCCGAACGCGACCGGTACGCCGAATTCCATGGAGACTTGGGCCAGGCCTTTGGTGCACTCGCCAGCCACGTATTCGAAGTGCGGAGTACCGCCACGAATGACCGCGCCGAGGGCGATGATGGCTGCGAACTCGCCTTTCTGGGCAACTTTCTGCGCAACCAGCGGGATTTCGAAGGCGCCCGGTGCGCGGATGATGGTGATGTCGTTTTCGCTCACGCCGTGGCGAACCAGGGCATCAACGGCACCGCTGACCAGGCTTTCAACCACGAAGCTGTTGAAACGGCCCACTACCAGAGCGTAGCGGCCTTTAGGGGCGATGAAGGTACCTTCGATGGTCTTCAGGGTCATTCGTCAGTTCTCTTAAAGAGCCGGGACGCGTCTGCTACGCGTCCCTCAGTGATTATTTGCCGCGAATTGGAGTCCGGAAACAGCCGGTCATTATTCGGAGGGCACGTATTCTACAACTTCCAGATCGAAACCGGATATCGCATTGAACTTCATCGGTGCCGACATCAAGCGCATTTTGCGCACGCCCAGGTCACGCAGGATCTGCGAGCCGGCCCCGACAATGCTGTAGGTGGTCGGCTTTTTCGGCGCTGCCTGCTCACCGGTTTCACGGATATGCGCCAGCAGCACGTCACCATCAAGCGGGTGCCCGAGCAGCAGCACCACACCGCTGCCAGCCTCGGCGACCGCAGCCATGGCGGCGCGCAGGCTCCAGCGGCCCGGTTGCTTGACCATCAGCAGGTCGCGCAGCGGGTCCATGTTATGCACCCGGACCAGAGTCGGCTCTTCGGCGCAGACAGTGCCCAGCGTCAGGGCCATGTGCACGTCGCCTTCCACCGAATCACGATAGGTCACCAGGTTGAATTGGCCCAGTTCGCTATCCAGCGGCTGCTCGGCAATCCGCTGAACGGTACGTTCGTGGATCATCCGGTAGTGAATCAGGTCGGCGATGGTGCCGATCTTGATGTTGTGTTCAGCGGCAAAAGCTTCGAGTTCAGCGCGACGGGACATGGTGCCGTCGTCGTTCATCACTTCGCAGATCACCCCGCTCGGCTCGAAACCGGCCATGCGCGCCAGATCGCAAGCGGCTTCGGTGTGGCCGGCGCGAGCGAGCGTACCGCCGGCCTGGGCCATCAGCGGGAAGATGTGGCCCGGGCTGACGATGTCTTCAGCCTTGGCGTCTTTGGCGGCAGCCGCTTGTACGGTGCGCGCGCGATCGGCGGCGGAGATGCCGGTGGTCACGCCTTCGGCGGCTTCGATCGAGACGGTGAACTTGGTGCCGAAACCGGAACCGTTGCGCGGCGCCATCAGCGGCAGCTTCAACAGCTCGCAGCGCTCGCGGCTCATCGGCATGCAGATCAGGCCACGGGCGTGCTTGGCCATGAAGTTGATGTGTTCGGCCTGGCAGCATTCGGCGGCCATGATCAGGTCGCCTTCGTTCTCGCGGTCTTCGTCATCCATGAGGATGACCATCTTGCCTTGGCGGATGTCTTCAACCAGTTCTTCGATGCTATTGAGCGCCACAAGGCACCCCCTTCTTTTGAATTATTTGAGGTAGCCGTTTTGGGCCAGAAAGCTTTCGGTGATCGTGCTGCCGGCAGTCTTCTCGGCGGCCTTGTCACCCAGCAGCAGACGTTCCAGATAACGCGCCAGCAGATCGACTTCCAGATTCACCCGGCGGCCCGGCTTGTACGCAGCCATGATGGTTTCGCTGAGGGTATGCGGAATGATCGTCAGCATGAATTCGGCGCCATCGACTTCGTTCACGGTCAGGCTGGTGCCGTCGACGGTGATCGAGCCCTTGTGGGCGATGTACTTGGCCAGCTCTTTCGGCGCACGGATGCGAAATTCCACGGCGCGGGCATTGTCGCTGCGCGATACCACTTCGCCGACACCATCGACATGACCGCTGACCAGATGCCCGCCGAGGCGAGTGGTCGGGGTCAGGGCTTTTTCCAGATTGACCGGGCTGCCGCTTTTCAGGTCATTCATGGCGGTGCAATCAAGGGTTTCGCGGCTGACGTCGGCGGCAAAGCCGTCGCCCGGCAATTCGACGGCGGTCAGGCAAACGCCGTTGACCGCGATGCTGTCGCCGAGTTTGACGTCGCTCAGGTCGAGCTTGCCGGTTGCGACGTGAACCCGCACATCACCACCCTTTGGGGTCAGTGCGCGGATACTGCCGATGGATTCGATGATGCCGGTGAACATGCGGTTCTCCTTGAGAACGAGGCCAGCGCTAACGCGATGGCCGGGAATTATACGCGGGCTGCAGGGACAGGGATCGCAGTGACTCGCCAGTCATCGCCCACCGCGCGGATTTCAGTGATTTTCAGTTCCGGCGCATCTTTCATCTGCGCCAGCGGCCAGTCGAGCAGCGGACGCGCCGTGGAGCCGAGAAACTTGCCGGCAATGAAGATCACGAATTCGTCGACCAGCCCCAGTTGCGCAAAGGCTCCGGCCAGACGCGGGCCTGCCTCGATCAGCACCTCGTTGGTGCCACGATGAGCCAGTTCGATGAGTAATTGATGCAGATCGACCTGGCCGTCGTCACCCGGCACGATCAGGCATTCCGGGCCATTGGCGTATTGCTCTTCGACCGCGACACAGGTGGCGACCAGCGCCGGCCCGGCCTTGAAAAACGGTGCATCCAGCGGCACCCGCAGACGGCCGTCGATCAACACCCGCAGTGGCGGGCGACTCATGGCCAGCGCGGTTTGCTCGCCGTCCAGACCAAGCTCGTCCGCGCGTACGGTCAAGCGTGCACCATCGGCCAGCACCGTGTCGGCGCCAGTCAGTACCACCGCCGCCTCAGCGCGCAAACGCTGTACCGCAGAACGCGCCGCCGGGCCGGTAATCCACTGGCTCTCGCCGCTTTCCATCGCTGTGCGACCGTCGAGGCTCATGGCCAGCTTGACCCGCACGAATGGCAAGCCATGCTCCATGCGCTTCAGAAAACCTTGATTGAGCTTGCGTGCCTCAGCCTCCAGCACACCACTTTCAGTGGCGATACCGGCATCAGCCAAGCGCTGCAAACCGCGCCCGGCGACCTGCGGATTGGGATCACGCATCGCCGCCACGACGCGGGCAACGCCAGCGGTCACCAAGGCGTCGGCGCACGGCGGCGTGCGCCCGTGATGGCTGCAAGGCTCGAGGGTCACGTACGCCGTGGCGCCCCGGGCCTGCTCGCCGGCGGCACGCAAGGCGTGGACTTCGGCATGGGGTTCGCCGGCGCGCTCATGCCAGCCTTCGCCGACAATCTGGCCGTCACGCACCACCACGCAACCGACTCGTGGATTGGGATGGGTGGTGTAGTGGCCCTTGCGCGCCAGTTCCAGCGCACGGGCCATGAAATGCGCGTCGAGGATCGCCTGCTCGGCGGCGGTGGTCATTCTTTCACCGGTTCGCGGGCGAGGCGGTCGATCTCTTCGCGGAATTCATTGAGGTCCTGGAAGCGTTTGTACACCGAAGCGAAGCGGATGTAGGCGACTTCATCAAGCTTTTGCAGCTCGGCCATTACCAGTTCGCCGACCACGAGGGACTTGACCTCGCGTTCGCCGGTGGCGCGCAGCTTGTGCTTGATGTGAACCAGAGAGGATTCGAGGCGCTCGACGCTGACCGGACGTTTCTCCAGCGCGCGTTGCATGCCGGCGCGGAGTTTTTCTTCGTCGAACGGTTGGCGGCTGCCGTCGGTTTTGATCAGGCGCGGCAACACCAGTTCGGCCGTCTCGAACGTCGTGAAACGTTCGCCGCAGGCCAGGCATTCACGCCGGCGGCGCACCTGTTCGCCCTCGGCGACCAGACGCGAGTCGATGACCTTGGTGTCGTTGGCACCGCAGAAGGGACAGTGCATGGTGGCTGGCAACAAAAAATGGGAGGGCCATGGTAGCGCATCCCCGTGGCAAGACAAGCCATAGGCTTTGCGGTATACAGAACGGCATGATCGTCTGATCCATGGAATTCATTCTGCCGGAGCCTCCAATGCCGTTACGTCCGCTCGTTCTGCTCAGTCTTTTCAGCCTGCTGGTGGCCTGTGGCAGCGACGCACCCAAGCCGCAACCGCCAACCCCGGGCCCCGCCCCGCAGCAGGCGCAGAAAAAAGCCAAAGAGGCCGCCGAACTCGGCCCGCTGCCCGCGCATCAGCGCGAACTGAGCGGCACCCTGCAAGGCGTGCCGGCCGGCGCCGAAGTCGAACTGGCGCTGCTGGTGATCGACGAAAAGGATCGCCCGCAACAATTGCTCGCCAGTTCCAGCCTGATCGGCAACAACCAGATCCTGCCGTTCCACCTGCGCTTCAACCCCGAGGCATTTCCGGCCGGCGCACGGGTTGAGCTGCGCGGTCGCGCCAGCCAGTCCGGGCAACTGATCCTGCACCTGCCGTCGCAGACCATCACGCAACCAACCACTCAGGCGTTGGGCCAACTGCAATTCATCAAAGCGCCATGAAGGCACCGCTCGACCTGCAGCAGGCCTTGGGGGAATTGCTCGGCGACGCCAGACTGAAAGCCTGCGCGTTGCCCGGCACTGATTTGCAGCTGTGGTTGATCGACGGCGACAACATGGCCCGCGAATTCAGCCGGGAAGAAACCCAGCGCATCCTGCATGAACCGCCCTATTGGAGTTTTTGCTGGGCCAGCGGCTTGGCCGTGGCGCGTTATCTGGCGCAGTTTCCAGAGTGGGTGCGCGGCAAGCGCGTGCTGGATTTCGGCGCCGGCTCCGGGATTGCCGGGATCGCGGCGGTGAAGGCCGGAGCGCTGGAAGTGGTGGCCTGCGATCTCGATCCGTTGGCAATCGCCGCATGCCGGGCGAATGCCGAACTCAACGATGTGCAGATGAGCTATTCGACGGATTTCTTTGCCGAGGCCGATCGTTTCGATCTGATTCTGGTTGCCGACGTGTTGTACGACCGGGCGAACTTGCCGCTGCTCGACGCGTTTCTCAGTCGCGGACGCGAGGCGCTGGTGGCGGATTCACGGGTGCGGGATTTTCGTCATCCGTTGTATGAGCGAATTGAAATGCTCGAAGCGATGACCTTGCCGGATCTGGCCGAGCCTGAGGAATTCAGACATGTCAGCCTCTACCATGCGCGGCGCTAGCTAAAAGCTTCGCGGGCAAGCCCGCTCCCACACTGGATCTGTGTCGTTCATAGATCCCCTGTGGGAGCGAGCCTGCTCGCGAAGGCGTCCGCCCATGCAACACAGCTCTCGAACCCGCCCCGCTTCCGGCCACCCCCCACCAAGCCGTATAGTTGCCCCATTCCAAGCTTCTTCGACGAGATCCCCCATGAGTCAGCAAACGCCGTATATCTTCGACGCCACGACTGCCGATTTCGACCAGTCGGTGATCGAAGCCTCCTTCAACAAACCGGTGCTGGTGGATTTCTGGGCCGAATGGTGTGCGCCGTGCAAGGCGCTGATGCCGATGCTGCAAGGCATTGCCGAGAGCTATCAGGGCGAGTTGCTGCTGGCCAAGGTCAACTGCGACATCGAGCAGGACATCGTCGCCCGCTTCGGCATTCGCAGCCTGCCGACCGTGGTGCTGTTCAAGGACGGTCAGCCGGTCGACGGCTTTGCTGGCGCACAACCGGAATCCGCCGTGCGCGCGCTGCTGGAACCGCATGTGCAAATGCCGCCGCCGGCCGCCGCCGACCCGTTCGAACAGGCTCAGGCGATGTTCGACGACGGTCACTTCGCCGAGGCGGAAGCGTTGCTGGTGACCCTGCTCAGTGAAGACAATACCAACGCCAAGGCGCTGATCCTCTATGCACGCTGCCTGACCGAACGCGGTGAGCTGGGCGAAGCGCAAACCGTGCTCGACGCGGTCAAGAGCGATGAGCACAAAGCCGCACTCGCTGGGGCCAAGGCGCAGATCCAGTTCCTCGGCCTCGCCCGCGACCTGCCGGACGCCGCCGACCTGAAGAGCCGCCTGGCGCAAAATCCGCAGGACGATGAAGCGGTGTATCAACTGGCGATCCAGCAACTGGCACGCCAGCAATACGAAGCGGCGCTGGACGCCCTGCTCAAACTGTTCATCCGCAACCGCAGCTACGGTGAAGGCCTGCCGCACAAGACCTTGCTGCAGGTGTTCGAACTGCTGGGCAATGATCATCCGCTGGTGACGGTGTATCGCCGCAAGATGTTTGCTGCGCTTTATTGAGAGCAAAAGATCGCAGGATGCCGCAGCTCCTACATCGGATCGGGTTCACCGCGTTTTTGTGGATGAACGCTGATTCGGTAGGCGCTGCCGAAGGCTGCGATTTTTAGCGGTTCACCCGATCCAGCTATAGAGCGGCGTATCCCCGCCGCTCGCCACTTTCACATCGGCACTGTGGCGCAAACGCACGAGCAAACGCTTGCCCGCCGCCGCACTGCCGGTGAGCGCCTCCAACTGATCGAGCAGATCCGGCCCGCTAAGTTGCCCGGCGTTGCGCAACAAGTCTTTGGCCACCTGCCACAGCGCATCGTCCTGACTCACTGGCTTCGCCGCCGGAGCCGGCGCAACCGCCTCAGACTGCGCAATGGGCGCCTGCCCGCTTAGCGCGGAACCCAGCCTCGCCCAATCGCTGTCATCCAGCTCCACCGTCAAATCCACCGGCAACTCGCCGACCGTTCCGCGTATCCGCAACATCAAGTTCGCTCCTGCATTTTTCTGACCTGCATGCTCCCATGGGACTTGTGCAACGCCAAGTAAAGTCGTCCAGTGTGGCGGTTATCGGGCATTCATCTACAGTGTTCTTTTTCTCACAGCACCATGTAATGAAACGCCCTTATTCGCTCCTCCTCATAATTCCGTTTTTGCTCATCGTGGCATGGCGCATCTGGTTGCCTGCCGATCTTTCGGCTTGTCCCGCTGACGGGGAAACTGCAGGTCCACTGACCCTTGTTATTCGTGATTACTTTGAGCGCAATAGCCGGACCGACTGGCGAGACATGGATGATCGTTTCGACATACTTTCAACCCCCGAAGGCCAGAGCATAGCGAGTCAACCGAATTCACACACTTGCGAAGCATTGCGGGTACTGCAGAGTCCTGCGTTCAGTCAGAGTGAAAAAATCTTCACCATCGCACTGATGTTCAGACTGCCAATCGACCAGTACATGGCCCTGATGGATCGCAGTCATCAACTCTACACGCAGGGCAAAATGGATAAGGAGGTGCTGACTCTGGTGGTATTTCCGCGCGGAACAGCCATCAACTACTGGTGGCTTCCGGCTTGGCGACAGCGTTTCAGTCGCGATGCCCCGAGCGTGCTCGACGCAAATCTGATCAACGATGTTCTTTCGGGACACTATTGGTTCGACTATCCCGGCGCAGGCTTCTGATTCTGCAAGCATGACATCCAATCCCAGCACCGCCCGCGAACTCATCCCGGGCGGTGCTTAGCCATGTCTTGCGCAATCTCAAACGCACGGGCACACTCTGCGCACTTTCGTTATAAGATTACATAACAAACTTTTCATTTTTCTCGGAGTCCGTCATGCGTCGTCTGTTGCTCGCTCTGCCGTTTGCCCTGTTGCCGCTGGCCGCTGCCCATGCGGTTGATGAGCACGATCATGATCATGAGCACGGCAGCCTCGGCGCTCACGAACATGGCGTGGGTCGGCTGAACGCCGCGCTCGATGGTCAGACCCTGGAGCTGGAGCTGGAAAGCCCGGCGATGAATCTGGTGGGTTTTGAACACGCGGCCACGTCGGACGCCGACAAGGCCAAAGTCGCTGCCGCTCGGGCGCAGCTGGAAAAACCATTGGCCCTGTTCAGTCTGCCCGCTGCGGCCGGTTGCAAAGTGGTCAGCCAGGAACTGGAAAGTCCGCTGTTCGGCGACAAGCCGGACGCCGATGATCACGACGAAGATGAGGCAGACAAGGACGGTCACGAGCATCACCACGACCACAGCGAGATCCATGCGCATTACCAATTCAGCTGCGCCACACCGGGGGCGCTGAACACGCTGGATCTTGCGAACATCTTCAAAACCTTCCCGGCGACGCAGAAGATTCAGGTACAACTGATCAGCGCCAGCGGCCAGCAAGGTACGGAAGTCACGGCCAAGTCGGCTGCGCTGAAATTCTAGGATCCACCGAAATCCCCTGTGGGAGCGAGCCTGCTCGCGAAGGCGGCGTGTCAGCTGACATGTGGGTGTCTGACCCAGCGCTTTCGCGAGCAGGCTCGCTCCCACAGGGTTATGTGTTCACCTCATGAAAATCGGTGCCATGACCCAAGCACTCATCGAACTTTCCGACCTCGGCTTCAACTGGCCCGGTCACCCGCCGCTGCTGGACATTCCGTCGTTTCGTCTGGAAGCCGGCGAAACCCTGTTTCTCAAAGGCCCCAGCGGCAGCGGCAAGACCACCCTGCTCGGCCTGCTCGGCGGAGTGCAGAAGCCCGGTCGCGGCAGCATTCGCCTCCTCGGCCAAGAGCTGACCGAACTCTCCGCTGGCGCCCGCGACACCTTCCGTGTCGATCACACCGGCTACATTTTCCAGCAATTCAACCTGCTGCCGTTTCTCTCGGTGCGCGAGAACGTTGAGTTGCCGTGTCACTTCTCGAAACTGCGCGCGCAACGAGCGAAAGAGCGCCACGGCAGCGTCGATCAGGCCGCCGCCACCCTGCTCGCGCACTTGGGTCTGAAGGACGAAAGCCTGCTCAGTCGCCGCGCCGATTCCTTGTCCATCGGCCAGCAACAACGGGTCGCCGCCGCCCGTGCGTTGATCGGCCAACCGGAACTGGTGATCGCCGACGAACCGACCTCGGCACTGGATTACGACGCCCGCGAGAACTTCATTCGCCTGCTGTTTGCCGAGTGCCGCGACGCCGGATCGAGTCTGTTGTTCGTCAGCCACGACCAGAGCCTGGCGCCGCTGTTCGACCGTCATCTGTCCCTGGCCGAACTCAATCGCGCCGCCACGTCCGCCGAGGTCTGAGATGTATCTGTTTCGTCTGGCCATGGCCAGCCTGGCCAACCGCCGTTTCACCGCATTGCTCACCGCTTTCGCCATTGCCCTGTCGGTGTGTCTACTGCTCGCCGTCGAGCGCGTGCGCACCGAAGCCAAGGCGAGTTTCGCCAGCACCATCAGCGGCACTGACCTGATCGTCGGTGCCCGCTCCGGTTCGGTAAACCTGCTGCTGTATTCGGTGTTCCGCATCGGCAACGCTACCAACAACATTCGCTGGGACAGCTTCGAACACTTCGCCAACAATCCGAAAGTGAAGTGGGCAATCCCGATGTCCCTCGGCGACTCCCATCGCGGCTATCGCGTAATGGGCACCACCGAAGCCTACTTCGAGCACTATCAATACGGGCGCCAGCAGCACTTGGCATTGGCCGACGGTCGCGCGTTCGCGACCGATCCTTTTGAAGTGGTGCTCGGCGCCGAAGTCGCCGAAGCGCTGCACTACAAGCTCGGCGACAAACTGGTACTGGCCCACGGCGTGGCGGCGATCAGCCTGGTCAAGCACGACGACAAACCCTTCACCGTGGTCGGCATCCTCCAGCGCACCGGTACCCCGGTGGACCGCACGTTGCACATCAGCCTCGGCGGTATGGAGGCGATTCACATCGATTGGCACAACGGTGTGCCGGCGCGCGGCAATGGGCGGATCAGCGCCGATCAGGCGCGCAACATGGACCTGACGCCGCAAGCGATCACCGCGTTCATGCTCGGCCTCAACAGCAAGATTTCCACCTTCGCCTTGCAGCGGGAGATCAACGAATACCGCGGCGAACCGATGCTGGCGATTCTGCCGGGCGTGGCCTTGCAGGAATTGTGGAGCCTGATGAGCACCGCTGAAAAAGCGCTGTTCGTGGTTTCGCTTTTCGTTGTGCTGACCGGGTTGATCGGCATGCTCACGGCGATTCTCACCAGCCTCAACGAGCGTCGCCGGGAGATGGCGATACTGCGTTCGGTGGGCGCACGGCCGTGGAACATCGCAAGCCTGCTGGTGCTGGAAGCGTTCGCCCTGGCGCTGACCGGGGTGATTGCCGGGCTGGCGTTGCTGTACGTCGGTATCGCCGCTGCGCAAGGGTACGTGCAAGCCAATTACGGTTTGTACCTGCCACTGGCATGGCCGAGCGAGTATGAATGGACGCTGCTCGGTGGCATTCTGGCGGCCGCGCTGCTGATGGGCAGCGTGCCGGCCTGGCGCGCGTATCGCCAATCATTGGCCGATGGCCTGTCGATCCGTTTATGAGGATGTTCACCATGCCCCGCGCCCTGCTTGCGCTGCTGATGCTGGTCGCTCTACCCGTGTGGGCAGCAGCGCCGAAAGACCTGACCTGGTCGGAAATGATCCCGCCGGACGCCGCGCCGGAAGTACCCAACATGACCCCGCTGCACGATCTGTCGAAGATGGGCGACGCGCTTTCCGCCGAGTCCGCGCCAGCGGCGAAGCAGGACATGCCCAATGCCCCGGTAGTGAAGAGCCTTGACGGGCAGAACATTCGCCTGCCCGGCTACATCGTGCCGCTGGAAGTCAGCGAGGAGGGGCGCACCACCGACTTCTTGCTGGTGCCGTATTTCGGAGCCTGCATCCACGTACCGCCACCGCCGTCGAACCAGATCGTCCACGTGAAAAGCGAACTCGGTGTGAAGCTCGATGAGCTGTATCAGCCGTATTGGGTTGAAGGACCGTTGCAGGTGAAAGCCTCGAGCAGTGAACTGGCCGATGCCGGGTATCAGATGGAGGCGGAGAAGATTTATGCGTATGAACTGCCGGAGTAAGTCCCGGTAGTTTTGTATTGGCTGGTCTATCGTCTTCGCGAGCAGGCTCGCTCCCACAGGTGATCACATTCCAGGGTGGGAGCGAGCCTGCTCGCGAATAGGCCCTCAAAGGTTCCACAAAACCCCGCCCCTTCACTGTTTCATTGAGCTGAGTCAAAACACCGTATCAGACGGCTTCGTACCCTAGGACATCGAATTTTTATGTCCTTTCGGAGCCCCCATGAACAAGTCCTTGCTCAGCGCCTCGCTGTTTGCCCTCGCGCTCGCAGCCCCGCTCGCCCACGCCCACGAAGCCGGTGACATTCTTGTGCGCGCTGGCGCGATCACCGTCAACCCGAAGGCCGACAGCTCCAGCGTCAAGGTCGATCAGGGTCCGCTGAGTGGCACCAATCTGGGCGGCAAGGCGACCATGAGCAGCGACACCCAACTGGGTCTGAACTTCGCTTACATGCTCACCAACAACATCGGCATCGAACTGCTGGCAGCCACGCCGTTCGAGCATGATGTCAAGCTCAAGGGCACCGCGCTGCCCGCCGCCAACGGCAAGCTCGGCACCCTGAAGCACCTGCCGCCGACCCTCAGCGTCGTCTACTACCCGCTGGATTCGAAATCGGCCTTCCAGCCGTATGTGGGTGGTGGCATCAACTACACCTGGATCTACGACGAACACGTCGGCAGCGAAGCCAGCGCCAACGGTTTCAGCAACTTCAAGGCGAAAAACTCCTGGGGCCTGGCCTGGCAGGTCGGCGCCGACTACATGATCACCGACAACATCATGCTCAACGCCCAGGTGCGCTACATCGATATCGACACCCGCGCGACCGTCGAGAACAACGCCGTCGCGCCGGGCACCCGTGCACGGGTGAATGTGGATGTCGATCCGTTCATCTACATGGTCGGCCTGGGCTATAAGTTCTAAGCTGACTTTGACCGAACGTTCACGTGGTGGTGAATGAGGCCTGGTGACGGGCAGGCTCAGACCTGACGACGACCGTACGCAGTTGATCGGGGGATAACATTCCTTCGCCACAGGAATAGCGATATTCCGGCCGTGAAAAAGGCGCCTTATGAAGGGCGCCTTTTTCATGTCCGAAAGCTTGTTTCATCCGCGCCCGAGCAAGCGCGCCAAGCCCACACTCATCGGCGTCTGCGGCGGCATTTCGAAGCGCTGCAGCAAACGTCGGTTATCCGCTCGCGAGTGGCGGATATCGCCCGAACGCGCCGGCCCGTAGCTCACGGGCGGCAGCTCACCGACTACCGATTTCAACGCTTCGAGCATCTGCTTCAGACTCATCGCCTGATTCCAACCGACGTTGACCGCACCTTCCTGCACTTCAGGTTTTTCAAGCGCCTGCACCAGCAAATCGACCAGATCACCGACATAAAGAAAATCCCGGGTCTGCTCGCCATCGCCAAACACGGTGATCGGTAAACCTTTCGACGCGCGTTCGCTGAAAATGCTGATCACCCCGGAATACGGCGAGGACGGATCCTGGCGTGGGCCGAAGATGTTGAAGAAGCGAAAAATTGCCGGTTCCAGGCCATGCTGGCGACGGTAGAAATCGAAATATTGTTCACCGGCCAGTTTGTCCGAGGCATACGGAGTCAATGGCGCCTTCGGCGTGTCTTCGTCGATCGACTCGCCCTCGCCATTGTTGCCGTACACCGCCGCGCTGGAGGCGTACACCACACGCTTGACCCCGGTCAGGCGCATGGCTTCGCAGACATTCAGGGTGCCGATGAAATTGCTCTGATGGGTTTTCACCGGATCGTCCACCGAGGCCTGCACCGAGGCCACCGCCGCCAGATGCGCAACAGCGCTGCAGCCTTGCATGGCGCGGGCGACCAATGCGGCATCGGCGACATCGCCGACCACCAGCTTAACCTTGGGATTGTCCAGCGGCAGGTTGCTGCGCTTGCCGGTCGACAGGTCGTCGAGCACACGCACCGCATAGCCCTTGGCGAGCAAGGCATCGCTCAGGTGCGAGCCGATGAATCCGGCCCCGCCGGTGATTAAAACCGTTCCTTCAGCCATGTCGGTAAAACCTGTCCAATAAGCCTGGGAGGGCCGCACGCCACGCGCGCGGCTTGATCCCGAAAGTGTGGAGAATTTTCTTGCAGGCCAGCACCGCGTGCTGCGGTTCTTCGGCGGCGTCCGGGCGCGCGGCGTGGGCCTGCGCGGTCGGTGCTTCGATCGCTAGCGGATGCAGGCTGCGTGCTTCGGTGAGAATCGCCTGGCCCAGCGCCAGCGGTGTGGTCGCTTCATGGCCGGCGTAATGGTAAGTGCCCCACAGCGGCGCGGCGCAGTCGAGTTGCTTGAGCACGGAGATGATCACTCGCGCGGCGTCATCGACCGGAGTCGGATTACCGCGACGATCATCGGCCAGCAACAACTCTTCGGGTTTTTCCGCACGGGCGAGGAAGCGTCCGAGGGTGCCGTCCGCGCTGTCATCGAGCAGCCAGCCGAAACGCAGCAGCACATGCTGCGGGCAGGTCGCGCGCACACTTTGCTCGATGCGCCACAAGGCCTGACCGCGCAGGCCCAGCGGCACCGGTTCGTCTTTTTCGCTGTAGGCCGTAGCACGTGAGCCGTCGAACACGCGATAGCTCGACGGCTGCACGAGAACAATGTTGTGGTGCTGGCACAGCTCGGCCAGACGCTCAATGGCGCGTTCCTGGCCGGTCATGCGGCTTTCGCTGACGCTTTCGGCCTGGAACCAGTCGAAATAGTAGGCGAGGTTGATCAACGCATCGGGACGGGTGTCGTCGAGCAGTTGCGTGAGGCTCGCGGCATCCCAGCCGTTTTCGGGCGGGCGGGGGGCGAGGAAACCGATGTCTTCTTCCGCACCGAGGCGAATCAGCGCCTGCCCAAGGGCATTTCCGCCGCCCAGTAACATAAGGCGCATTCGCATAGAGTCAGCAGGCCCAGTCTGATTGGAACGATGGCTTTAGCGACGGAGCTCGTGGAACCGTCGTCGATAATTGCCGGAATCGTTGCATTTTGCGGGTTTAGTGCGCAACCGTCATCCGTAAAGTGTAGATGCGGGGATTTGTGTTGAGGCAACCGGCCTCATCGCTGGCAAGCCAGCTCCCACAGGTTTTGTGCCAGGGATTAATCCTGTGGGAGTTGGCTTGCCGACGATAAGGGCCTGACTGTCTCTGAGATCTCCGGCGGTACTTGCATCTTCCCGCCTCCGCCCGCATAACTTCCGTCATGAATCTGCCCCTCCCTGCCAACAGCGCGCTGGCCGGCTTTCACCCCGCCGTCAGCGCCTGGTTCAACAAGACTTTCCCGGCGGTCACCGCCGCTCAGGCGCGTGCGTGGCCGTTGATTCGCCAGCGCCGGTCGACGCTGATCGCCGCGCCCACCGGCTCGGGCAAGACCCTGACCGCGTTCCTCGCCGTGCTCGATGAGCTCGTGCACCGAGGTCTGGAGCATCCTGACGGTCTGCCCGCTGAAACCCTGGTGGTCTATGTCTCGCCGTTAAAGGCACTGTCCAACGACATTCAGATCAATCTGCAGAATCCGCTCGCTGGCATCACGGCGCAGTTGCGCGAAATGGGCCTGCCGGAGCTGACCATCACCACCGCCGTACGCACTGGCGACACGCCGCAGAAAGACCGCGCCGCGATGCGCAAGATCGCGCCGCACATTCTCGTGACCACGCCGGAATCGCTGTACGTGCTGCTTGGCTCGGAATCCGGGCGCAGGATGCTCGGCACCACGCGCACGGTGATCATCGACGAAATCCACGCGATGGCCGCCGGCAAGCGCGGCAGTCATCTGTCCTTGAGCCTTGAACGCCTGCAAGCGCTGTGCGCCGAACCGCTGACCCGCATCGGCCTGTCCGCCACGCAAAAACCGGTGGAAGCCGTGGCGCAGTTCCTGGTCGGTCACGATCGCCCCTGCGAAATCGTCGACATCGGCCACGCCCGCCCGCGAGACCTGGGCATTGAAGTGCCGCCGGTGCCGTTGTCGGCGGTGATGGCCACTGATGTCTGGGGACTGGTATATGACCGCCTCGCCGAACTCGCCCGCGAGCACCGCACCACGCTGATTTTCGTCAACACCCGACGCCTTGCCGAGCGCCTCAGCCGCCATCTGAGCGAACGCCTCGGCAAGCAGGCGGTGGCGGCGCACCACGGCAGCCTCGCCAAAGAGTTTCGCCTCGACGCCGAACAGCGCCTCAAGCGTGGCGAGTTGCAGGTACTGATCGCCACCGCGTCGCTGGAGCTGGGCATCGATATCGGTGAAGTCGACCTGGTCTGCCAGATCAGTTCGCCGCGTTCGATTGCCGCGTTTCTGCAAAGGGTTGGTCGCTCCGGACACCAGGTCGGCGGCACGCCCAAGGGTCGTCTGTTCGCCACCACCCGCGACGACCTGATCGAGTGCGCCGCCCTGCTCGACTGCGTGCGCCGGGGCGAGCTCGATACGCTGCACATTCCGGAAAAACCGCTGGACGTGCTGGCGCAGCAGATCATTGCCGAGGTCAGTTGTCAGGAATGGTCGGAGGACGCCTTGCTGGCGATGTTCCGCCGTGCCTGGCCCTATCGCGATCTCGACGAAAAACACTATCAGGCCCTGCTGAGCATGCTCGCCGAAGGCTACAACGGCCGCCAAGGCATCCGCAGCGCCTACTTGCACCGCGACGCCGTCAGTCGCACCTTGCGCGGCCGGCGTGGTGCGCAACTGACCGCCGTGACCAGCGGCGGCACCATCCCGGACAACGCCGACTACAGCGTGCTGCTCGAACCCCAGGGTTTGAACATCGGCAGCGTCAACGAAGACTTCGCCGTGGAAAGTATCGCCGGCGATGTGTTCCAGCTCGGCAATACCTCGTACCGCATCCTGCGGGTGGAGAGCGGTAAGGTGCGCGTCGAGGATGCCCAGGGCATGCCGCCGACCATTCCGTTCTGGCTCGGCGAAGCGCCGGGGCGCAGTGATGAATTGTCGGCCGCCGCCGCGCGCCTGCAAGCGCAGCTGGATGAGCTGCTCAGCGCAACCCCGGGCAATCTGCAACCGGCGCTCGACTGGCTGACCACTACACTCGGCCTCAACCTCGCCAGCGCCGAGCAACTGGTCGAATATCTGGCGCGCGCACGACAAACCCTCGGCGCCCTGCCCTCGCAGGACACGCTGTTGATGGAGCGGTTTTTCGACGAGTCCGGCGGCACCCAACTGATCATTCACACGCCGTTCGGCAGCCGCATCAACCGCGCTTGGGGCCTGGCCCTGCGCAAGCGTTTCTGCCGCACCTTCAACTTCGAGTTGCAGGCCGCTGCCAGCGAAGACGCGATCGTCTTGTCGCTCTCGACCAGCCACAGTTTCGAGCTCGATGAAGTCTGGCGTTACCTGCACAGCAACAGCGCTGAACACACGCTCATTCAAGCGGTGCTTGATGCGCCATTGTTCGGCGTGCGCTGGCGCTGGAATGCCGGGGTGGCGCTGGCGTTGCCGCGTTTTACCGGCGGGCGCAAAGTCGCTCCGCAACTGCAACGGATGAAAAGCGAAGACCTCATCGCCAGCGTCTTCCCCGATCAAATCGCCTGCTTGGAAAACCTCGCCGGCGAGCGCGAAGTCCCCGATCATCCCTTGGTGGAACAGACCCTCGACGATTGCCTGCACGAAGCGATGGACAGCGAAGGCTGGCTGACCCTGCTGCGGCGCATGGAGCGTGGCGAGGTGCGCCTGATCGCCCGGGATTTACCGGCGCCGTCGCCGCTGGCGGCAGAAATCCTCAGCGCCCGACCCTACACGTTTCTCGACGACGCGCCGCTTGAGGAACGCCGCACGCAAGCGGTGATCAATCGACGCTGGAGCGATCCGCAGTCGACCGATGACCTCGGCGCGCTCGATGCCGACGCGATCACCGCAGTGCGCGAAGAAGCCTGGCCGTCGCCCGATTCCATGGATGAAATGCACGAGGCGCTGATGAGCCTCGCCGGCATCAGCGACGCCGAAGCGCGTGCCAACCCGGGCTGGCCGGACTGGCTGCAAAAGCTGATGGCCAGCGGCCGCGCCTGCCTGTTGCAGATCGACGCCGAGCATCAGTTGTGGCTGGCTCGCGAACGCTTGAGTTGCCTGCAGGCACTTTATCCACAGGCCACGCTGCTGACTGAGGCGGTGGCACTGCCCGGCTTCGACGAGGCGTGGACATTCGATGAGGCGCTGGTCGAAGTGATTCGCGCCCGCCTCGGTGCGTTCGGGCCAACCCCGTTGCCGGCCATCGCCGAGCCGCTGGCCTTGCCAGCCGCGCAAGTCAATCAGGCCCTCGCGCAACTGGAACGCGAAGGTTATGTGTTGCGCGGCCAGTTCACGCCAAACGGCGCAATAGAAGAATGGTGCGAACGCCATCTGCTGGCGCGCATCCATCGCTATACGGTCAAGCGCCTGCGCCGGGAAATCGAACCGGTGGCATTACAGGACTTCATGCGCTTTCTGTTCGACTGGCAGCATCTGACGCCAGCCACCCAAGGTCAGGGCAGCGCGGTGTTGCCGGCGATTGTCGGCCAGTTCGAAGGCTACCCGGCGGCAGCTTCGGCGTGGGACAGCGACATCCTGCCGGCGCGCCTCAAGGACTATTCGCCGAGCTGGCTGGACGACCTGTGCCGCAACGGCAAACTGGTGTGGACGCGCATCAGCGCGCGGCAGAAGGTCGGCGGCTCGGCATTGCGCAGTACACCGATTGTGCTGCTGCCGCGTGGCCAAGTGGGTTTGTGGAGTGCATTGTCTGAACAGACGCCCGTAAGCGAGTTATCGCCGAAAACACAGAAAGTCTTCGAGGCGCTGAGTCAGCAAGGCGCGTTGTTTTTTGATGAGCTGATACACGAAGCGCGCCTGCTGCGCAGCGAACTGGAAATCGCCCTGCAGGAACTGGTCGCAGCAGGTTTGGTGAACGCCGACAGCTTCGCCGGCCTGCGCGCGCTGATCACCCCGGCGAGCAAACGCCAGCAGCGCAGCAGTCGTCGCGGGCGCGGCGCGTTTATCGGAGGTATGGACGATGCCGGGCGCTGGGCATTGCTGCGCCGAGGTTCGTCAGCCGACGCCGCCGAGACGCTCGAACATGTCGCCATGACCCTGCTGCGCCGCTACGGCGTGGTGTTCTGGCGCTTGCTGGAACGCGAAGCGGACTGGCTGCCGAGCTGGCGGGAATTGCTGCGCACCTTTCATCGCCTGGAGGCGCGGGGCGAGATTCGTGGCGGGCGGTTTGTCAGTGGTCTGGCTGGCGAGCAGTTTGCCTTGCCCGAAGCCATTCCCTTGCTGCGCGAAGTACGCCGACGCCCGCAGGACGGCAGCCTGGTGGCGGTGTGCGGGGTTGATCCATTGAACCTGGCCGGGACGTTGTTGCCGGGTGCGAAAGTACCGGCGCTGGCGAGCAATCGGCTGGTGTATCGCGATGGGGTGCCGGTGGCGGCGATGGTTGCGGGCAAGCCGCAGATCTGGGGGGAATGGGATCAGGTGATCGTTGAGCAGATAGGCAGGAAACTCATCCGCAATTGAGGGTGTCTGTTCTGGCCTCATCGCGGGCAAGCCCGCTCCCACAGGGTTTTTTGCGTTGTACACAAAACCAATGTGGGAGCGGGCTTGCCCGCGATGAGGCCGGGACATGCACGCATAATTCAGATCAGGTCCGCGACTCCTGAGGCATATCCGCCGCAACCACCGCCCCCTCCTCCTGCCGCTTCGGCAACAGCACCTGCTGTGGATAAGTCTGCGCAAAATGCACGTTCGGGGTGTTATCCACAAGCTTCTTCAAGCGCTGGTTGAACGCGCGGCTCACCGCATATTGCCCACCGGACACCGTGCGAAATTGCGCCGTCAACACCACGCCGTTGAGGTCCATCTTGTCCACCCCGAACACATCCAGCGGCCCTTGCAGGTTGTACTTGAGGAACGGGTCTTCGCGGATCGAATCGCCGGCCTCGCGGATCAGCTCGATGGCCTTGTCGACGTCGGTGTCGTAAGTGAACTGCACCGAGAAAAATGCGAAGGCGAACTGGCGTGATTGGTTGGTCACGGCCTTGATCTGGCCGAACGGCACCGAGTGCACAAAACCCTTGCCGTCACGCAGGCGCAAGGTGCGAATGGTCAGGCCTTCCACGGTGCCGGCATGGCCGGAATCGAGCACCACCCAGTCGCCGATCGACAGGGTGTCTTCGATGATGATGAACAGGCCTGTAATCACGTCCTGCACCAGTTGCTGCGAACCGAAGCCGATGGCCAGACCGACCACCCCCGCACCGGCCAATAGCGGCGCGACGTTGATGCCGAGATTGGCCATGGTGGTGATCGCGCAGATCACCACGAGGATGATTTTGATCGCGTTGCGCAACAGCGGCAGGATGGTTTTCACCCGTGTGCTCGGCTGGCGTGCTCCGCGTTTGCTGACCGGTGGCTTCAGCGCTTCCTGAATCGCCGTGTCGAGCACCACCCACAGCAGCCACGTCACCAAAAAGATCAGGCCGATGCTGCTCAAGGCATTGCTGATCGCCCGGCCGACCGTGCTGCTCTGAGCGAAATCGAGCAACGACACGCCCCAGATCCGCCCGAGAATATCGATGAACACAATCGCCATGACGATCCGCAGCAACGCATGCAACAGGCTGAGAAAGCGTTCCTTGTAGGCACTGCTGCGCTGGATCGCCTCAGCCTTGCGCGACTTGAACAGGTGCTGCAACACCGTGCTGAGAAACACCGTGGCGATCAGCAGCACGGTGGTGAACAAGGCGCAGCGCAGGGCTTTCTGATTGTCCTCGCCGATGCCGATCAGGCTGACCGCCGAGACCAGCACCATCAGCACGATCGGCCAATACCACAGCCCGGAAAATATCCGCAGCGACTCCTGCAGCGACGGTTGTTTCAAACGCTGGGTCAACGGGCGATTGCGGATCAGGTGCGCCACCGGCCGGCGCAGGCGAATCACCAGCAAGCCGAAAATCACCGAGGCGATCAGCCCGGTGAACACGGCGATACTGCTGGTGATATTACCGCCCAGTTGCCGGGCGATCTGCGGGCTGGTCAGGGCATCGCTTAGGGCGGCGAGAAAGCCGATCAGGAACAGCGGGCGCGGGCAGTATTCGCGGATGATTAGCGCGGCGGTGCGCTTGTGGCCGACGTTGAACATCACCACCACGCACAGCAACATCGACGTGGAAAAAATCCCGCTGCTGGTGGCGTAAGCCAGACACAGCGCCAGCGCCCGCCCCACCGAACCTTGCAGAAAATGGCTGACATACAGCGTCAGCGGCAGGCAGATCAGCGCCGGCACGGTGAACGGCAGCACGTAGCCGAGCAGATCCTGACTGCGCTGGCGGGTGCGCAGCCAGCGCCCCTCACGCAGACGCTTGGCCAGCAAACTGCCGAGCACCGTCAGCAGGGCGAAACTGCCCAGCCAGACGCCCGACAACGTGAGGAAATCCCCGGCCACGCTCCAGCCCGAGCGGTTCGATGGCTGCTTGACCAGCCTGTCGACCTCATCCGCCGCGCGATCGGCGCGCAAACGCCAGGCGTCGACCAAGTGTTCGTTGAGATCGAGTTTTTCTTGCACATCGTCAATGCTCGTACTGATCGCCCCGAGCAGACCGCCCTGCACCAGCGGCTCCGGTTCGGCAGGTTTTTCCGCCGTCTCAGCGGGAGCTGGAACGCCCGGCAGCGCGGCGGCTTGCGATATGTTGACGCTGAAGCACAGCAGCGCTCCCAGCACAATGGCGATCCTGAAATGGCGCAAAACTCCGATCTCCCGTGGCTGACCCTGATAAGGAACTGATCGGTAATTGCGCGGCAAGTTCAGCGACCAGAGCCACACACAGCCCCTGTGGGAGCGAGCCTGCTCGCGAAAGCGCTGGCTCAGTCAACGGATCATTTACCGACAGTCCGTATTCGCGAGCAGGCTCGCTCCCACAATGAGTCGCAAGGAATTCCCAATCGCGACCGTCCGTAACACCACCGAAACTTTCCCGCCCCCGCCGCAGTCATCACAGAACATCGGCAACACGAGGACTTTCTACGGGAGGATGGGATGGCGACGATTCACATCGGTATTTCAGGCTGGCGCTACGCCCCGTGGCGCGGGGATTTCTACCCGAAGGGACTGGCGCAGAAGCGCGAATTGCAGTTCGCCTCCCGCGCAGTCAACAGCATCGAAATCAATGGATCGTTCTACGCCCTGCAACGCCCTGAACGTTACGCCCAGTGGTACGCCGAAACCCCCGATGACTTCGTGTTCAGCGTCAAGGCGCCGCGCTTCATCACCCATGTGCGCCGTTTGCGCGAAATCGAAAAACCGCTGGCGAATTTCTTTGCCTCGGGCGTGCTGGAGCTGAAGGAAAAACTCGGGCCGATCCTTTGGCAGTTTCCGCCGAATTTCAAATTCGACGCCGAGCGCTTCGACCAGTTTCTCGCGCAACTGCCCCACGATACCGAGGCTGCAGCCGCCCTCGCCCGCCAGCACGATTCGCATCTGCCCGGCCACGCCAGCGTCAAGGTCTGGCGCAAAAAACCGCTGCGCCACGCAGTGGAAATCCGTCATGAAAGTTTCATTGACCCGGAGTTCGTACGCCTGCTCAAGCGCCATAGCGTGGCGCTGGTGGTCGCTGACACCGCCGGCAAATGGCCGTACCGCGAAGACCTCACCAGCGACTTCGTCTACCTGCGCCTGCACGGCGCCGAAGAGCTCTACGCCAGCGGTTATTCCGAACAAGCGCTCAAGCGCTGGGCCGAGCGTATCGACGCCTGGCATCACGGTAAACAGCCAGAGGACGCCCACCTGATAGCGCCACGCCTGAAACCCCGCGCACGCAAATCGCGCGAAGTGTTCTGCTACTTCGACAACGACATCAAAGTCCGCGCGCCCTACGACGCACGCAACCTGTTGCAGCGCTTCGACCTCGATAAAGACCTGGCCACGACTCCCGGGCAAGTTGCCGCAGAAGGAGTTCTGTCATGAGCATTCCCGAACCGGTCGGTTTCACCGACGAAGGCTCCGTGGTTGCGCCCTCGGTGCGCACCTTCACCGTACTGACGGTCAACACCCACAAAGGCTTCACTGCGCTGAACCGGCGTTTCATTCTGCCGGAGCTGCGTGAGGCGGTGCGCAGCGTCGCCGCCGACGTGGTGTTTCTGCAGGAAGTGCATGGCACCCACGAGCAGCATCCGAAACGCTACGACAACTGGCCGACGATGCCGCAATACGAGTTCCTCGCCGACAGCCTCTGGCCGCAGTTCGCTTACGGGCGCAACGCGGTGTACCCGGCGGGCGATCACGGCAATGCGCTGCTGTCGAAATTCCAGATCATCCGCCACGACAACCTCGACGTGTCGATCAGCGGCCATGAAAACCGCGGCTTGTTGCATTGCGTGCTGCGCCTGCCCGGTGACGGCACCGAAGTGCACGCGATCTGCGTGCATCTGGGCCTGCGCGAGAGCCATCGCAATGCGCAACTGGATTTGCTGATGCAACGCCTTGCCGAACTGCCCGACGATGCGCCAGTGATCGTCGCCGGTGATTTCAATGACTGGCGCCAGCGTGCCGATGCGCAGCTCAAGCCCTGTGGCCTGCGTGAAGTGTTCGCTGAACACCACGGCAAACCGGCGCGCAGTTTTCCCGCGCGGCTGCCAGCGCTGCGACTCGACCGCATCTACGTGCGCAACCTCAAGGCCAGCCGGCCAAAAGTATTGACCAACCGGCCCTGGTCCCATCTTTCCGACCACGCACCGTTATCGGTGGAGATTGAACTATGAACAGTGCGCCACTGGAGAAATCCGCCGTCGACCCGGTCACGCTGAACCCGCCGGTGCGCGAACCCGGCCACGTTGACGTCGAGTATCAATGGCACAGCAACAACCGCGTAGAGCTGCTGGAGAACGGCGAGGAATATTTCCCCCGCGTGTTCGAAGCGATGCGCGCGGCCAAGAGCGAGATCCTGCTGGAGACCTTCATCGTCTTCGAAGACAAGGTCGGCGCCGAGTTGCAGCAGATCCTCATCGAAGCCGCCCAGCGCGGCGTGCGCACCACGGTCAGCCTCGACGGCTTCGGCTGCGGCGAGCTGAGCACCGGCTATCTGTCGGCCCTCAGCGATGCCGGCGTGCATTTGCAGATCTTCGATCCCGCGCCCAAGCACCTGGGCATTCGCACCAACTGGTTCCGCCGCTTGCACCGCAAGATCGTGGTGGTCGACGGTTTGATCGCGTTCATCGGCGGGATCAATTTTTCCGGCGATCATCTGGCCGACTTCGGCCCTGAAGCCAAGCAGGATTACTCGGTCGAAATCCAGGGCCCGGTGGTCGCCGATATCCACCACTTCGCCCTGCTGCAAAGCGGTCGCCCCGGACGCGCGCGGTTCTGGTGGCAACGCCGGCGCCAGCGTCTGGAGGAAATGGCCTTCACCGATCACGATGGCCAGGTACGCCTGGTGTTCCGTGACAACGATCAACACAACACAGATATCGAAGACGTCTATCTGCAGGTGCTGCGCAAGGCCAAGCGCCGGGTGATCATCGCCAACGCCTATTTCTTCCCCGGCTACCGTTTGCTGCGCGAGATCCGCAACGCCGCGCGCCGTGGCGTCGAGGTGCGGCTGATCCTGCAAGGCCAGCCGGACATGCTCGTCGCCAAACTGGCAGCGCGCATGACCTACGATTATCTGCTGCGTGCCGGCGTGCAGATTCACGAATACTGCCAGCGCCCGCTGCACGGCAAGGTCGCGCTGGTCGACGATGACTGGAGCACCGTCGGCTCGAGCAATCTGGACCCGCTGAGCCTGTCCTTGAATCTGGAAGCCAACGTACTGATCCGCGATCGCGCGTTCAATCAGCACCTGTACGAGCGTCTCGAAGACCTCAGCCAGAACCACTGCAAAGCCATGGACGCGAAGCTGTTGCCGCGTGGGCGCATCTGGCACATGACCGTGGGCTTTCTGGTGTTCCACTTCCTGCGGCACTTCCCGGCCATGGCCGGTTGGCTGCCGGCGCATAAACCGCGTCTGAAGCCTTTCCGAGGTGCGCGTCCATGAGTCATTTCGAAGTGCACTCCGATAACCATTCGGCACCAGCGGCGCCGTCGAAATGGAGCCGCTGGAAACGTCCGCTGACCCTCCTGTTTTTCCTCGCGTTGATCGTCCTGTTGACGATGTTCGCCACCCGCATCGAATGGACCGAGGTGCTGGAGACCCTCGCCGATTTCAAAGTGCGCACACTGATCATCGCCGCCAGCCTGACCCTGCTGAGCTTTCTGGTGTACGCCAGTTTCGACCTGATCGGCCGCACTTACATTCGGCAAGATCTGACCTGGAAGCAGATCCTGCCGGTGGGCATCATCAGTTACGCCTTCAACCTCAATCTCAGCGCGTGGGTCGGCGGCATCGCCATGCGCTATCGCCTGTATTCGCGGCTCGGCGTGAGCAAGGGCAACATCGCCAAGATTCTTGGCCTGAGCCTGGCGACCAACTGGTTCGGCTACATGACCATCGCCGGCGTGGTGTTCAGCAGCGGTCTGGTGCGTATGCCGCCAGGCTGGAAACTGAGCAGTGATGCGCTGCAACTGGTGGGTGTGTTGTTGCTGTTGGTCAGCGCCGGGTATCTGGCGGCGTGCCAGTTTTCCAAACGTCGCGAGTGGTCGATACGCGGCGTGGAAATCAACCTGCCGTCGCTGCGCATGGCGGTCCTGCAATTGCTCTTGGGCGCGTTGAACTGGTCACTGATGGCGGCGGTAATCTTCACTCTGCTGCCAAGCAAACTGGATTATCCGCTGGTGCTGGGCGTGCTGTTGATCAGCGCGATTGCCGGGGTCATCACGCACATTCCGGCGGGGCTGGGTGTGCTTGAAGCTGTGTTTGTGGCGTTGCTGCAACATGAGGCATCGCGGGGCAGTCTGGTCGCGGGATTGCTGGCGTATCGGGCGATTTATTTCCTGCTGCCGCTGTTGATTACGGTGGTGATGTATCTGGTGGTGGAAGCCAAGGCCAAGGCGTTGCGCATCGAGAAGAAACCTTCCTGACCATGCATTGCTGCTGATGGCCCTTTCGCGAGCAGGCTCGCTCCCACATTTGAAATGCGCTCAACCTGTGGGAGCGAGCCTGCTCGCGAAGGGGCCGGTACATGCGAAACATCATCTGGATTGGATAATGCTCAACCGCTCCCCCACCACCATCTCGGTAATCCAGTCCACCAGGATAGAGGTATAGGCCTGCTGCGACACCGGATCACTCAAGGCGTGATCCGCGCCATCGATGATCCGGTGCGTCAACGAGTGAGTCTGCTGACACGCGGCGCGGTAACTCATGATCGTCGCGTGCGGCACGAAGTCGTCGGTTTCCGACTCCACCAGCAGCACGTCGCCAGTGAATTGCGAGCAGGCATGCAGGGCGCGATTGCTGTCGGCGCGTACCAGCGTGCTGCGGTAGTCACGCAGATCGGCTTTATCCAGATCGCGCTTGGGCGTGTGCCATTGCTCGTCGCGGTACAGCGCCGGCACGCGCAGCGCCAGCCAGCGCACCGGGCGCAATGACGTCAGGATCGAGGCCAGATAGCCGCCATAACTGGTGCCGACCACAGCGATCGCAGAGGTATCCAGCGCCGGGTGCGCCAACAGGCGATCATAAGCCGCCAGCAAGTCACGCAGATTGTCTTCACGGGTCACGCGGGTCAGCGGAATTCCGGTGCCGCCGGTGTGCCCGCGCAAGTCGAAGGTCAGGCAAACGCAACCCAGGCCGGCGATGCCTTTGGCCCGTTCCAGATCACGTTCCTGACTGCCGCCCCAACCGTGAACGAACAACACCCCCGGGACTTTCGATTTGGGACTGAGAAACGTCCCGCTCATCTGTTCGTCATCGATGTCGATTTGAATGCTTTCGCTTCTAGCCGTCATAGGATTGGACCGTTACGTATTTGAGAAGAAACGCGCTGTTTTCCGCCGGGCCGCGATAGACCTCGATGGCGTCCGCCGGCAGCGCCTGATCGGTATAGGTTTCCACCGACGACACGCGGATGGCGCGCATCTGTGGATCGTTGACGAAGCTTTGCAACGCGGCCACTTCAGCGCTGCTGGCGCCGCCCATGCGCCAGGATTGTTCGAGCACGCCGCTGCGCGGGTTGCCGCTGGCGTCGAGACCTTGGGCGATATCGTAATTGCGCCGCGAGGCGAAAAAGCGCGGGTAGGCTTCGTTGGCGGCGCTGTCGAATACCTGCGCCTGTTCGATGGCCAGACGCACATGATCAGGCAGATCCAGCGCGAGCAATTGGTCATAGCCCCCTTGCACCACCAGCAGATTCGAACCGCCGTAGACCTCTTCGCCCTGGCCGTCCTCGGTCAAGTACTGCTCGCCGCAGTAGCTCAACACCTTTCCGCCGATGAACGACTGGCCGACGCTGTGGGTGACGACGTTGCTCAAGTCCTGCTCCAGCACTACGCCGTCGCTGAACAGGCTTTGCGCCTCGGGCCGCGCGAGGATCTCATCGAACGCGTCGAGGCTTTTGACCACTTCCTGACCGCGCCCGGCGCAAGCATGAACCGGCTTCAGGCGAATCGGCCCGGCGTACAGCAGATGCTCGGCGGCGGGCCGCGCATCTTCCAGGGCGAATACGCTGAGACCGTCGAGCACAACGTTGCGCACCCGCTCCGAGAACAGCGGCGACCAGCCCTGCGGCGCGTGCGCCAAATGGCTGCGCAAGCCGTGGCTGATGGCTTTGGTGCAGATGAAATCGTATTCGACGTAACCGCCCCACAAGTCATCGGGGCCTTTGATTCCCAGCGCTTGAGCGTGGGCAGCGCCAACAATGGTTTGCGTTGGCAGCAGATACAGCTCGCGACCCTGATGTTTGGCCGGATCGTAACTGCCGCCGAATTTGCAACCGAGGATTTGCGCCAGCCAGCGCGCCAGGGCCTTGTTGGTCTCGACTTCATGTTGCGGTGCCTCGGTACGCACCGAATGAGCAACGACGATTTTCTTGCTGGGTGTCGGGGTCATGCGTTCCCCTTTTATCAGTCGATGGGTTCACTCAGGGAAAGTGCAGAGATCAGGCCAATCAACGATCCCCACGGACCGCCCGGTAATCGGGTGTTTGCCCCTGAAGTGCTGGCATCACGCCTGTTTCAAACTGCACGACGGCGCGCAAAATTCCGGCAAATTGCACGATCTCTCATCCTTGCAGAGTTTATTGTGGGAGCGAGCTTGCTCGCGAATGCGGGGTGTCAATCGAAGCTGATACATCTGACACACCGAATTCGCGAGCAAGCTCGCTCCCACAGGAAGCTCATTGATTCAGCTTACCGCGTCAGACCAAACCGCCCCCGGTACTCACTCGGCCCCAGCCCGGTAATCTTCTTGAAAATCGCACGAAACGCACCCGGATCCTGATAGCCCACCGTCCAGGCGATGTGATCGATCGTGCCATTGGTGAATTCGAGCATTTCTCGCGCCTTGCCAACCCGCAGATGCTGGCAATACTCGGTCGGTTTCAAGCCTGTGGCGGCGCGGAATCGGCGCAGGAAAGTGCGTTCTTCAAGGCCCGCGCGCTCGGCCATCGCGTTCAGCGAAACATCCGTCGCCCCGGTGCTTTGCAGCCAGTGCTGGACCTTGAGAATCGCCGCGTCGCCATGGCTGAGGATGGGCGCGAAATTGCTCCCGCATTCACTGGCGCTGTCGCTGTGTTCCATCACCAGAAAACGCGCGGTCGCGGTGGCGATGCTCGGGCCGAGCAAGCGATCGACCAGGCGCAGTCCCAGTTCCGACCAGGCCATCAGCCCGGCCGTGGTGATCAGGTCGCCGTCGTCGACAATTGGCGTGTCGGCCTTCAGTTTGATCTTCGGGTAACGCTCGGCAAAAGCCTGTGCCGAGGTCCAGTGGGTGGTGGCGCTGCGACCGTCGAGCAAGCCGCTTTCAGCGAGCATCAACGAGCCTACGCAAACACCACCAAGGGTTGCGCCGCGGGCATGTTGATCGCGCAGCCATTGCGTCAGGCTCGGAGTCATCTGCGCCGCATCGAACCCGCCGAGGGACGGCGGAATCAGCACGGCGAGCAAAGCGTCTTCCGCACCGGGATGACTGTCGAAAACCCGCGTCGGCAGCTGCTCGCCCTCGACCTGCCAGTGACTGACTCGCAGCAACGGCAATTGCACTGCCTGATAGTCGGCGGCGATGCGGTTGGCCACGGCGAACAGATCAGTCAGACCGTGCACGGCCGCCAGTTGCGCGCCGGGGTAAATCAGCACGCCCAGTTCAGCAGTCGCGGCTTTTTGTGCAGCCATTGTCAGTTTTCCCCCGTCTATTGTCGGTGCGGCCAATCCCCGAATCCTCGGCCAGCGCCGATACTGAGGCCACAACCAATCACTGCCTCGAGGACAATCCCATGGCCAAGCAAGCGCTCATCGTAGTCGATATCCAGAACGACTACTTCCCCCAAGGCAAGTGGCCGCTGGTCGGTGCCGATGCCGCTGCCGACAACGCCGCTCAGCTGATCGCAGCCTTTCGCGAAGCGGGCGATCCGGTGGTGCACATTCGGCATGAATTCACCTCCGACGATGCGCCGTTTTTCACTCCCGGCTCCGAGGGCGCGAAACTGCATCCGAAAGTGCTCAACCGCGCCGACGAGCCGGTGGTGCTCAAGCACTTCGTCAACTCGTTCCGTGAGACCGAACTGAAAGCGGTGCTCGACGAACAAGCCATTACCGATCTGGTGGTGGCCGGCAGCATGAGCCATATGTGCATCGATGGCATCACCCGCGCGGCGGCGGACATGGGTTACGGCGTCACAGTGATTCACGATGCCTGCGCCAGCCGTGATCTGGAATTCAATGGCCTGACGGTGCCGGCCGCCCAGGTGCACGCAGCCTTCATGGCGGCGCTGGGTTTCGCCTATGCCAACGTGGTATCGACTGACCAGTTCCTGAGCAGCAACGCCTAGCAACAACTGCACAACTCACTGGCCCGCCACGTTGCGGGCCTTTTTGCGTCTGTCATGAAAATCTCACGCGTGAGTCATTGATGGCACTTTGCATTGGTTGTAGTGTGGCCCACGCGTGAGACGTTCATAACCGGAAAACAGCCATGACAAGCCGCACTCAGACGACTGCCGCAGCCAGCCCCAGGGGTGAGCGTGCCAAGACGTCGGCGAAAAAACCGTCGAGCTTCTACATGAAGCAGATGCGCGCAGGCCTGGCCGCCGCCGGTTATGTGAAACACGAAACTTGGGTGCTTCCGGAAAACCGAAGCTTGCTCAAGCAAATGGAGCAACAGCTACGCCAACCGATTCTGGCTGGCTCTTTCATGTCGGAGAAATACATGAGCGCAGGCAACAACTGGACCATCGACAGCCTCTTCAATGCCCTCAAGGCGCTGGACGAGGTGGCTTCCCAAGAGATTTCGCTGTCCCTGATCCAGAGCTCCGAGCCGAGCATCAAGCTGGAAATGAACGAATTCGGCGGCCTGCCGATTCACATCGCCCTGGCCGGCCAGCAGATCATCGTCGACACCGTGCTGGTGGACATCGATTCGATCAGCAACGTCCAGGCGTTCAACGATGCCGTGCTGCGCAGCCGCGAGATGTTCCCGCTGTCGTCGATCGGTATCGAGTCGATGCCGAACGGGCAGACCGTCTACAACATGTTCGGCGCCCTCAGCGCCGACTCGAGCCTGACCAATGTCGTCACCGAGGTGAAAACCCTGGTCGACAACGTGCAGCGCGCCAGCGAAGCCTTCGAACACTTCTTCAAGTAATCAACAGGGAATATCCAATGACTCAGTCCATCTGGAGCAAGTTGTTCACCGCACTGCGCGGCGGCGCCAATGAAGTCGGCGAAGCCATCGCCGACCAGCAGGCGCTGCGCATCCTCGATCAGGAAATCCGCGACGCCGACACCGCGCTGTCCAATGCCCGCCGCGAACTGGTGACGATCATGGCCAAGCACAAACTCGCCGCCGACCGCGTCAGCGAATACGACGCCAAGATCAAGGACCTCGAAGCCAAGGCTGTAGCCGCGTTGAATGCCGGCCGTGAAGACCTGGCGCTGGAAGTGGCCGAAGCGATTTCAACCCTGACCAACGACCTTGCTGCCGAGAAGAAACTGAGCGATGAATTCGGCGCCTACGCCGACAACATGCGCAAAGACATCAGCAAAGCCGAATCGCGGATCAAGAGCCTGCGCCAGCAAGTGGACATGGCCAAGGCCCGCGACAGCGTGCAGAAAGCCCAGGTCAGCGCCTCGATTGCCAGCGGCGGCGCCAACGGCAAACTGGAAACTGCGGTCGGCACCCTGAACCGCCTGCAAGCCAAGCAGCAGCAACGCGCTGCCGAACTGAACGCCGCAGATGAACTGGCCGACGCCTCTACCGGCAACGACCTGGAACGCAAACTGCGCGACGCCGGCATCACGCCGAACGAAGGCAGCGCCAACGCGATCCTTGAGCGGCTGAAGCAGAAGTCCGCGCAGTAATGACTGAACGGTAACTTGTGGGAGCGAGCCTGCTCGCGAAAGCGTCGTGACAGTCAAAATTGATGGTGACTGACACGGCCCATTCGCGAGCAGGCTCGCTCCCACACGGTTTGCGGCGTGTCGTTCACCGCTTCGCCCGTTACACTACCGCCACTTTTTCACCCCCGAACACCTCCACCCGCTTCAAGGAACGTACCCATGGGATGGTTTAAAGACTTGCTCGGCACCAGCAATTGGCAGACCGCTGCGCCAACGAGCACCGGCGCCAGCGGTCCACTGGGCATGGCACAAGGCAAAGGCGTGCGCTTCGACACGACCCTGGCATTGCTGCTGGAAGGCTCGACTTCGGTGCGGGTGCCATTCGATCAAGCGGTGTGGAGCGCCGGTTGGGTCGATCTCGGCCAGTCCAACAAACTGCACCGCTATTACATGAACGACGAGGATTTCTGGGTGCAGATCCACGTCACCGGCGACGATCAGGTCGAGTCGGTCACCCTGTTCAATTACCTCAGCTACGTGACGGTCAACAGTGATGCGGAACTGCAGCGTCTGGCCGGGCCGAACAGTCTGATCGGTCTGCCGACCTACACCCACGACGGTGTTGAATACACCCGTGAATGGGGCACCGAACTGCAGCAGACCGAACTGGTGCCGATGACCGAACACGTAGTCAACCCGGACGAGTCCTACACCATCAAGCACCACTCCATGCTGTATGCCCGCGACACCGGCCTGACCGATCGCCGCGAACTGCTGCTGTTCTCCGTCGAACAGGATGAAGAAGGCACCGTCAGCCTGAGCACCTCGCTGGGCATCTCGCTGTACACGACTGATTTGAGCGCCATCTAAAAAGGAAGTTTTTCATGCTGGAAGTCTTGGCCGTTTCCCTGAACAAAACCGCGCTGGTCGGTTTTGTCGTCTACCTGATCGGCGCCGTGTTGCTGTTCATGCTGTTTCAATTCGTCTACACGCGCATTACCGCGCACAAGGAATTCGAACTGATCCGTGCCGGCAACACTGCCGCCGCCATTGCCCTGTCCGGGGCGATCATCGGTTTCGCCATTCCGGCGAGCAACGTGATCGCCTACTCGGTCAACCTGCTCGATTTCGTGCTGTGGGCTGTCATCGCTGCCGTTGTGCAGTTGCTGGCATTCGTCGCTACCGGGCTGGTGCTCAAGGGCACGTCCCAGCGCATCGCCAACGGCGAAGTCGCCGCCGGCATTTATGTCGCCGCCGTGGCGATCAGCGTCGGTATGCTCAATGCCGCGTGCATGACCCCGTCCCACTGACCGGCAGGAAGCCTCTCGATGAAACGCAGCAAATACGTGCAGTTGTCCCTCGCCGCGTCGGTGGCGATGGCGATCTCCGGTGAAGCAGCAGCGCTGGATCAGCCGCGCAATTTCCAGAGCGTTGAACAATGTGTCGACGCCGAAGTGGCCGCCGATCTCTGCTCCAGCGCCTACGTCGCCGCTCTGAACGAACATCGGCGCATCGCCCCGGCCTACACCGACAAGGCCAAGTGCGACGCAGACTTTGCCGCTGGCTGGTGTCAGAAAAATTCCGATGGTCGTTTCGTGCCGAAACTCGGCGGTTTCAAAGTGCCGCAGAAGGGTGATGAGCCGCAAAATCTGGATGCCATTGCCAATGCGCAGATGCCGGCGGGCGACACCACCAGCAGCAGTGCAAGCCACGGCGGCTCGCACTATTCCGGTGGCTCAGGTGGTGGCGGCAATGGCTGGCTGACCGGTTGGCTGATCGGCAACGCCATGAGCAACAACGCCGAACGCAGCGTTTACCGTGATCGCGAAACGCGCCAGCCGTACAACACCTCAACGCAGTACCGCCGAGCTGACACAACCTCGCGCAGCCAGGCGGATTACGAAAGCAGCAAGAGCAAACCGGTGAACGTTGCGTCGTCGACTTCGCGCGGCGGTTTCGGCAGCCAGTCCAGCGCCCGCAGCGGTTGGGGTGGCTGGGGCAGCAGTTCCGGACGCTCGAGCAGCTGACATGAAAAAGATCCACTGCGCCGAGCGCCCCGACTGGAAACACACCGCCGAAAGCCTCGGTTTCCTGTTCCACACCATCGACGACGAACCGTACTGGGACGAAAGCGCCTACTACCAGTTCAGCCTCGCGCAGATCGAAAACGATCTGGAAGACCCGACCACCGAACTGCACGAGATGTGCATGGACCTGGTTGATCGCGTGGTCAACAGCGAGGAGTTGCTTGATCGCCTGAGTATCCCGGCGGCGTACTACGACATGATCCGCACCTCTTGGCGTGAAGGTCATCCGCATCTGTACGGTCGTATGGACTTTTCCTACAGCGGGAGCGGGCCGGCGAAACTGTTGGAGCTCAACTACGACACACCGACCAGCCTCTATGAAGCGGCGGCGTTTCAGTGGGGCTGGCTGGAGCAATGCATCGAACGCGGCACCTTGCCCCGGCATGCCGACCAGTTCAACAGCATCGACACCAAGCTGCATCGGGCCTTCGCCGAATTGCAGTTGAAGCGGCCGTTCTACTTTGCCTCGATGAAGGACTCGGTCGAGGACAAAGGCACCACCGACTACCTGCGGCTGATCGCGGAAAAGGTCGGCATCGAATCACGCCACATCGACATCGAAGACATCGGCCTGACGGCTGAGGGCCGTTTCGTCGATCTGCAAGATCGCTGGATCCCGCATCTGTTCAAGCTGCACGCCTGGGAATTCATCTTCCATGAACCGTTCGGCGCGGCGATCGCCGAGTGTGACACGCAGTTTTTCGAACCGGCGTGGAAGGCGATTCTGTCGAACAAAGGTGCGCTGCCGCTGCTGTGGGAATTGCACAAGGGACATCCGAATCTGCTCGCCGCGCACCTTGATCCGAATCCGCAGAGTGCGGTGCCGAAGGGCTGGGTGCGCAAGCCGTACTTTTCCCGCGAGGGCGCCAATATCGAACTGCAAACAGCGGAGGGGCTGATCGTCAAAGAGGACGGGCCCTACACCGATGCGCCATTCATCCTGCAGGAGTTCGCACCGCTGCCGAAGTTTGGCGACAGCTACACGCTGATTGGCTCGTGGGTGATTGGAGATGAGGCGGCAGGGATTGGTGTGCGTGAGGACAATAGCCTGATAACCAAGGACTCCAGCCGCTTCCTGCCGCATCTGATTCTGGATTAAGACGAAGTTACCTTGTGGGAGCGAGCCTGCTCGCGAAAGCGTCCTGTCAGTTACAGGTGCATCGACTGATCTGACGCATTCGCGAGCAGGCTCGCTCCCACAGGAGATTGTGAATAGCCAGGAATTTCCTGAACAAAAAAGGCCCGTCGCTCAAGCGACGGGCCTTTTCATTTAAAGCGGTTACAGCGGCGAATCAGAACGGAATATCGTCATCGAAGCTGTCGAAATCCGGAGCCGGTTGCGGTGCGGCCTGCTGTGGCGCTGGCGGAGCCGAACGCTGCTGCGGAGCCGACTGCTGCGGGCGTGGAGCCTGCTGACGTGGCGCCTGCTGCTGGTAGTTGTTGCCGCCACCTTGTTGGTCGCCCTGTTGTGGACGGCCGCCGAGCAATTGCATGGTGCCTTGCATGTCGACCACGATTTCAGTGGTGTAACGCTTGATGCCGTCCTTTTCCCACTCGCGGGTCTGCAGCTTGCCTTCGATGTACACCTGCGAACCCTTGCGCAGGTATTCACCGGCGATCTCGGCAACCTTGCCGAACATCGACACACGGTGCCATTCGGTCTTCTCGACCTTCTGACCGGTCTGCTTGTCGGTCCATTGTTCGCTGGTGGCCAGACTCAGGTTGGTCACGGCGTTACCGTTAGGCAGGTAGCGAACTTCGGGATCCTGGCCGCAAGTGCCGACCAATATGACTTTGTTAACCCCACGGGCCATAACGTTCTCCTAAGCGTCGCACGCAGCCCCGGCCGGGTTGTTGACCAGGCGTTCGAGGGTGGTGCGATCCACTAATTCTTTGTCCAGTTTGATGTAAACAGCCGCCTCTTCCGCGACTATCACTGCATCTGTTACCCCTACCAGGGCCTTGAGGCGCTCGACCAGACCCGCTTCGCGGATCGCTTCGGGCGACAACGGCAAGCGCAGGCTCGTCACGTAGGGAGGTTCGCGCATGGTAACAGCAAAGGCCAGCCAAAGTGCAGCCAGCGCGGCGCATCCAAGGAACACAACCGACAGACCGCCATGCTGGAACAACCAGCCGCCGAGTATCCCGCCGAGTGCCGAACCGAGGAACTGGCTGGTGGAGTACACGCCCATGGCCGTGCCCTTGCCGCCTGCCGGTGAAACCTTGCTGATCAGCGACGGCAACGAGGCCTCGAGCAGATTGAACGCGGTAAAAAACACCACCGTGCCGATCACCAGAGTGCGCAGGCTGTCGCCGAACTGCCAGAAGAATAGTTCAGTCAGCATTAGTGTCATGACGGCACCGAGCAAAACTCGTTTCATTTTGCGTCGCTTCTCGCCATAGATGATGAAAGGGATCATGGCGAAGAACGAAATCAGCAGCGCGGTCAGGTAAACCCACCAGTGCTGCTCCTTGGGCAAGCCGGCTTTTTCCACCAGTGCCAGGGGCAAGGCGACGAAGCTCGACATCAACATGGCATGCAAGACGAAGATGCCCAGATCGAGGCGCAGCAGATCCGGGTGCTTGAGCGTCGGCATCAGTGCCTGCCGGGCGACGCCGGACTCACGGTGCTGCAACGGCCCGGTGGACTGCGGCACCATGAACATGATGATCAGGATACCGACCAGCGCCATGGCGCCGGTGGCGAGGAACAGCCCCGACAGCCCGAACGCGCTGGTCAGTAACGGCCCGACCACCATGGCCACGGCGAACGACAGGCCGATGGTCATGCCGATCATCGCCATGGCTTTGGTGCGATGCTGTTCGCGGGTCAGATCGGACAGCAGCGCCATCACCGCTGCAGAAATCGCCCCGGCGCCCTGCAGGATCCGCCCGGCGATCACGCCCCAGATCGAATCGGCCTGGGAAGCCAGAACACTGCCGAGAGCGAAGACGATCAGGCCGAGGTAAATCACTGGCCGGCGGCCGATGCGGTCAGAAATGATGCCGAACGGAATCTGGAAAATTGCCTGGGTCAGGCCGTAAGCGCCAATCGCCAGCCCGATCAGGGCCGGGGTCGCTCCCGCCAGATCCATGCCATAGGTCGCCAGCACCGGCAACACCATGAACATGCCAAGCATACGGAAGGCGAACACCAGGGCCAGACCGCTCGCCGCGCGGGTCTCGCTGCCACTCATGCGTTCGCTGTGGGGATCGTGCATGGAAAAACCTCGTGTGAACCGGCGGCGATTCTACCAGTCCCATCGGAAGACGGGGTATATCGCGACGCTATGACGCGTATAGATGAAACTCTCTTCATGAACGGCAAAACGCCCTTCGTTTGATAGTGTGCATCCATCCAGTATTTGCCCGTATACTCCTACGTTTTCGACGCCCGCCGAGCGAGGCCACTTTGGACAAGATCCTGATACGTGGGGCCCGTACCCACAACCTGAAGAACATCGACCTGACCCTGCCACGGGACAAACTGATCGTCATCACCGGCCTGTCCGGATCCGGCAAGTCGTCCCTGGCGTTCGACACGCTGTATGCCGAAGGTCAGCGCCGCTATGTCGAATCGCTGTCGGCCTATGCCCGGCAGTTCCTGTCGATGATGGAAAAACCCGACGTCGACACCATCGAAGGCCTGTCGCCGGCGATCTCCATCGAACAGAAGTCGACCTCGCACAACCCGCGTTCCACGGTCGGCACCATCACCGAAATCTACGACTACCTGCGCTTGCTCTATGCCCGCGTCGGTACACCGCGTTGCCCGGATCACGACATTCCACTGGAGGCGCAGACCGTCAGCCAAATGGTCGATCTGGTGCTGGCGCAGCCAGAAGGCAGCAAACTCATGCTGCTGGCGCCGGTGATCCGCGAACGCAAAGGCGAACACCTGTCGGTTTTCGAAGAATTGCGTGCGCAAGGTTTCGTCCGCGCCCGGGTCAACGGACGCATTTGCGAGCTCGACGAGCTGCCGAAGCTGGATAAACAGAAGAAGCATTCGATCGATGTGATCGTTGACCGCTTCAAGGTTCGCGCTGATCTGCAGCAACGTCTGGCCGAGTCTTTCGAGACCGCGCTGAAACTCGCCGACGGCATTGCCCTGGTCGCACCGATGGACGACGAGCCGGGTGAAGAAATGATCTTCTCCGCACGCTTCGCCTGCCCGATCTGCGGCCACGCGATCAGCGAGCTGGAACCCAAGCTGTTTTCCTTCAACAACCCGGCCGGCGCCTGCCCGACCTGCGACGGTCTGGGCGTGAAGCAGTTCTTTGATATCAAACGTCTGGTCAATGGCGAGCTAACACTGGCCGAGGGCGCGATACGCGGCTGGGACCGGCGCAACGTTTATTACTTCCAGATGCTCGGCTCACTTGCCTCGCACTACAAGTTCAGTCTGGACAAGCCATTCAACGACCTTAGCGCCGAGCAGCAGAAGTTCATCCTGCACGGCAGCGGCTCGCAGAACGTCGACTTCAAATACCTGAACGACCGTGGCGACATCGTCAAACGCTCGCACCCTTTCGAGGGCATCGTGCCGAACCTGGAGCGCCGTTACCGCGAAACCGAATCGGCGAGCGTGCGCGAAGAGCTGGCCAAGTTCCTCAGCCATCAGGCCTGCCCGGATTGCCGTGGCACGCGTCTGCGCCGCGAAGCACGGCACGTCTGGGTTGGCGAGAAAACCTTGCCAGCAGTGACCAACCTGCCGATTGGCGATGCCTGCGAATATTTCGGCGCGCTGAAGATGACCGGGCGCCGCGGCGAGATCGCCGACAAGATCCTCAAGGAAATCCGCGAGCGTCTGCAGTTCCTGGTCAACGTCGGCCTCGACTATTTGTCGCTGGATCGCAGCGCCGACACCTTGTCCGGTGGCGAGGCGCAACGGATTCGTCTCGCGAGCCAGATTGGCGCGGGCCTGGTCGGCGTTCTGTATATCCTCGACGAACCGTCCATTGGCCTGCATCAGCGCGACAATGACCGCCTGCTCGGCACGCTCAAGCATTTGCGCGATATCGGCAACACGGTGATCGTGGTCGAGCACGACGAAGACGCGATTCGTCTGGCTGACTATGTCGTCGATATCGGCCCGGGCGCCGGTGTGCACGGCGGGCAGATCGTTGCCGAGGGCACGCCGGACGAAGTCATGGCGCACCCGGACTCGCTGACCGGCAAATACCTGTCCGGGCGGGTGAAGATCGAAGTGCCGGCCAAACGCACGCCGCGCAACAAGAAGCTCAACCTCTCGCTTAAAGGTGCGCGTGGCAACAACTTGCGCAATGTCGATCTGGACATCCCGATCGGCCTGCTGACCTGCGTGACTGGCGTCTCCGGTTCTGGCAAATCGACACTGATCAACAACACGCTGTTCCCGCTGAGCGCAACGGCACTCAACGGTGCGACCACGCTGGAAGCCGCCGCGCATGACAGCATCAAAGGTCTGGAACATCTCGACAAAGTCGTCGACATCGACCAGAGCCCGATCGGCCGTACGCCGCGTTCCAACCCGGCGACCTACACCGGGCTGTTCACACCGATCCGCGAACTGTTTGCCGGCGTGCCCGAGTCGCGCTCCCGTGGTTACGGCCCGGGGCGTTTCTCGTTCAACGTCAAGGGCGGTCGCTGCGAAGCGTGCCAGGGCGATGGCCTTATCAAGGTGGAAATGCACTTCCTGCCGGACATCTATGTGCCCTGTGATGTGTGCAAGAGCAAGCGCTACAACCGCGAAACCCTTGAGATCAAATACAAGGGCAAGAGCATCCACGAAACCCTCGAAATGACCATCGAGGAAGCGCGGGAGTTCTTCGACGCGGTGCCGGCACTGGCGCGCAAGCTGCAGACGTTGATGGATGTTGGCCTGTCGTACATCAAGCTGGGGCAGTCGGCGACGACCTTGTCCGGTGGTGAAGCACAGCGAGTCAAGTTGTCGCGAGAACTGTCCAAACGCGATACCGGCAAGACTCTGTACATCCTCGACGAACCGACCACCGGCCTGCACTTCGCCGATATCCAGCAATTGCTCGACGTTCTGCATCGCCTGCGCGACCACGGCAATACCGTGGTGGTGATCGAGCACAACCTTGATGTGATCAAGACCGCTGACTGGCTGGTGGACCTCGGTCCTGAAGGCGGTTCCAAGGGCGGGCAGATCATCGCCACCGGTACGCCGGAAGAAGTGGCCGAGATGAAGCAATCTCACACCGGCCATTATCTCAAGCCGCTGCTGATCCGCGATCGGGCCTGACCGCCAGGCATGAAAAAGCCCCTGTCACCGTTGAAGTGACAGGGGCTTTTTTATAGCCGTTGCAATCAGGACGCGTGGGATTGCAGGTAGTTCTCGAGACCGATCAGTTTGATCAGGCCCAGCTGCTTTTCCAGCCAGTAGGTGTGATCTTCTTCGGTGTCATTGAGTTGAACCCGCAGAATCTCACGGCTGACGTAGTCCTTGTGTTGCTCGCAAAGCTCGATGCCTTTGCACAGCGCAGCGCGGACTTTGTATTCGAGGCGCAGATCAGCTTCGAGCATCGAAGGCACCGTGGTGCCGACATCCAGATCATCCGGACGCATGCGCGGCGTACCTTCGAGCATCAGAATCCGCCGCATCAATGCATCGGCGTGGCCGGCTTCTTCTTCCATCTCGTGGTTGATGCGCTCGTAGAGCTTGGTGAACCCCCAGTCCTCATACATCCGCGAATGAACGAAATATTGATCACGCGCGGCCAGTTCGCCGGTCAGCAACGTATTGAGGTAATCGATTACATCTGGGTGGCCTTGCATCGCCCTACATCTCCCTTCCTGAAAGTCTGTAGTTTGAACCAACATGACCGGAAGGTCACTCACGAAGCGCAATAAAAGCGAAGATATTCTGAGAAAAGCAGGCCAAATAACGCAAAAACCGCCCAAATGAGGGCGGTTCTGCTTCTCGTTTAGACTTCGTTAAGCTGTACGTTAAGCAGCTTTGCGATTGCTTCTCCATACGCCGGATCGGCTTTGTAGAAATGTTGCAGCTGGCGATCGACGACATCGCTGGAAACACCTGCCATGGCACCAGCGATGTTGCTGACCAGCAACGCCCTCTGCTCATCGCTCATCAAGCGGAACAAGGCACCGGCATGGCTGTAGTAGTCGGTGTCTTCCCGGTGATCATAACGATCAGCGGCACCGCACAAGGCCAGCGCTGGCTCAGCGTAATGTGGCGCTTGTTTCGGCGACTCAACGTAGCTGTTCGGTTCATAGTTCGGCGCCGCGCCGCCGTTGCTGCCGAAAGCCATGGAGCCGTCACGCTGATAAGTATTCACCGGGCTGCGCGGAGCGTTTACCGGCAATTGCTGGTGATTGGTGCCCACACGGTAGCGGTGCGCGTCAGCGTAGGCGAATACACGGCCTTGCAGCATGCGGTCTGGCGACAGACCGACACCTGGCACCATGTTGCTCGGGCCAAATGCAGCCTGTTCAACTTCAGCGAAGTAGTTCAACGGGTTGCGATTCAACTCCAGCTCACCAACTTCGATCAACGGAAACTCCTTCTGCGACCAAGTCTTGGTCACGTCGAATGGGTTCTCGTAATGAGCCGCCGCCTGGGCTTCGGTCATGATCTGAATGCACACGCGCCATTTCGGGAATTCACCGCGCTCGATGGCCTCGAACAGGTCACGCTGCGCATAGTCCGGGTCGGTACCGGCCAAACGAGCGGCCTCGGCCGGCGCCAGGTTCTTGATGCCTTGCTGAGTCTTGTAGTGCCACTTTACCCAGTGACGCTCGCCTTTGGCGTTGATCAGGCTGTAAGTGTGACTGCCGAAGCCATGCATATGGCGATAGCCGTCAGGAATACCGCGATCAGAGAACAGAATGGTGACCTGGTGCAGCGCTTCAGCCGAATGCGACCAGAAATCCCACATCATCTGCGCGCTTTTCAGGTTGCTTTGCGGCAGACGCTTTTGCGTGTGGATAAAGTCAGGAAATTTCAGCGGATCGCGGATGAAGAACACTGGCGTGTTGTTGCCGACGATGTCCCAATTGCCTTCCTCGGTGTAGAACTTCAAGGCGAAGCCGCGCGGATCGCGCTCGGTGTCGGCCGAACCACGCTCGCCACCTACGGTGGAAAAGCGCAGAAAGGTTGGCGTTTGTTTGCCTACCGACTCGAACAACTTCGCACTGGTGTATTCAGTCATGTCACGGGTAACGGTGAACGTGCCGTAGGCGCCCGAGCCTTTAGCGTGGACACGGCGCTCAGGAATGTTTTCACGGTTGAAGTGCGCGAGTTTTTCGATCAGATGGAAATCGTCGAGAAGCAGCGGACCGCGTGGGCCGGCGGAACGGGAATTCTGGTTGTCAGCGACTGGCGCGCCACTGGCGGTTGTAAGCGTCTTGGTCTGGCTCATGCGGTCTTCTTCCTCTGTCAGTCTTGAACTGCCGGCTAATGGGCTTGGCGGGAAGTATTGATCATCGACGTTACAGCTACAAATTCATTAACTTGCAGGCATCGATAGATAATTACTAATTATGTTTTCCCGGCACATAGTGGCAGTTCAACCATGTCAGAAACTTGTACGGACGGCGCATTTCTTCCAGGCACAAAAAACCGGGCACTAGGCCCGGTTCTTTGTTTCAGACTGACGTCTTACTCGGCGGATACAGCTTCGCCAGCAGTAGCACGATCAACCAACTCAACGTACGCCATAGGCGCGTTGTCGCCAGCGCGGAAACCGCACTTGAGGATGCGCAGGTAGCCACCCTCACGGGTAGCGTAACGCTTGCCCAGGTCGTTGAAGAGCTTACCAACGATAGCTTTCGAACGAGTACGGTCGAAAGCCAGACGGCGGTTAGCCAGGCTGTCTGTCTTGGCCAGAGTGATCAGCGGCTCGGCAACGCGGCGCAGTTCTTTGGCTTTTGGCAGAGTAGTTTTGATCAGCTCGTGCTCGAACAGCGACACCGCCATGTTTTGGAACATGGCCTTGCGGTGCGAGCTGGTGCGGCTCAGGTGACGACCACTTTTACGATGACGCATGGTTCATTCCTTACCAAACACTACGTTCGGTGATTACGACGATCAGGCAGTCGCCTTGTCGTCCTTCTTAAGACTTGCAGGCGGCCAGTTGTCGAGGCGCATGCCGAGGGACAGACCGCGGGAGGCCAGAACGTCCTTGATTTCAGTCAAGGATTTCTTGCCCAGGTTCGGAGTCTTCAACAGCTCTACTTCGGTACGCTGAATCAGGTCGCCGATGTAGTAGATGTTTTCCGCCTTAAGGCAGTTAGCCGAACGTACAGTCAGTTCCAGATCGTCAACCGGGCGAAGCAGGATCGGATCGATCTCGTCTTCCTGCTCGACAACCAGCGGCTCACTTTCACCTTTGAGGTCGACGAACGCAGCCAGCTGCTGTTGCAGGATGGTTGCAGCGCGACGGATAGCCTCTTCAGGATCCAGGGTACCGTTGGTTTCCAGATCAATAACCAGCTTGTCCAGGTTGGTACGCTGTTCGACACGGGCGTTTTCCACCACGTAAGCGATACGGCGAACCGGGCTGAACGAAGAGTCAAGCTGCAAGCGACCGATGCTGCGGCTTTCGTCTTCATCGCTCTGACGCGAGTCGGCTGGTTCATAACCACGACCACGAGCTACGGTGAGCTTCATGTTCAGGGCGCCGTTAGACGCCAGGTTAGCGATTACGTGATCGGGATTAACGATCTCGACATCATGATCCAGCTGAATATCGGCAGCGGTAACCACCCCCGAACCCTTCTTCGACAAGGTCAGCGTAACTTCGTCACGACCGTGCAGCTTGATGGCCAGACCTTTAAGGTTCAACAGGATTTCAATTACGTCTTCCTGTACACCTTCGATGGCGCTGTACTCGTGGAGCACACCGTCAATCTCGGCCTCGACTACTGCGCAGCCGGGCATTGAGGACAACAGGATGCGGCGCAGCGCGTTGCCCAGGGTGTGGCCAAAACCACGCTCGAGAGGCTCGAGAGTGATCTTGGCGCGGGTTGGACTGACAACCTGCACATCAATGTGGCGGGGTGTCAGGAACTCATTTACCGAAATCTGCATGGATGCACCTATTTTCTAGCCCTTACTTGGAGTAGAGCTCGACAATCAGGCTTTCGTTGATGTCGGCGGACAGATCACTGCGAGCAGGAACGTTCTTGAAAACGCCCGACTTCTTCTCAGTGTCTACTTCTACCCATTCTACGCGGCCACGTTGGGCACACAGATCGAGAGCTTGGACAATGCGAAGTTGGTTTTTTGCTTTCTCGCGAACTGCAACCACGTCACCAGCACGAACCTGATACGACGGAACGTTTACGGTCTGACCGTTAACGCTGATCGACTTGTGCGATACCAGTTGACGGGATTCGGCACGAGTCGAACCAAAGCCCATACGGTATACAACGTTGTCCAGACGGCATTCGAGCAGTTGCAGCAGGTTTTCACCGGTTGCACCTTTCTTGCCAGCAGCTTCTTTGTAGTAGCCGCTGAACTGGCGCTCGAGAACGCCGTAGATACGACGGACCTTCTGCTTTTCACGCAGTTGGGTGCCGTAGTCGGACTGGCGACCGCGGCGTTGGCCGTGGATACCAGGTGCTGCTTCAATGTTGCACTTCGATTCGATCGCGCGCACGCCGCTCTTCAGGAAGAGATCGGTGCCTTCGCGACGAGCGAGTTTGCATTTTGGACCAATGTAACGAGCCATTCTTTACAATCTCCTGGATTACACGCGGCGCTTCTTCGGCGGACGGCACCCGTTGTGCGGGATTGGCGTCACGTCGGTGATGCTGGCGATCTTGTAGCCACAGCCGTTCAAAGCGCGGACTGCGGATTCACGACCTGGACCTGGACCCTTGACGTTGACGTCGAGGTTTTTCAGGCCGTATTCCAGCGCAGCTTGACCAGCACGCTCAGCAGCTACTTGAGCAGCGAACGGGGTGGACTTGCGGGAACCGCGGAAACCCGAACCACCGGAGGTAGCCCAGGAAAGAGCGTTACCTTGACGGTCGGTAATGGTCACGATGGTGTTGTTAAAAGATGCATGGATGTGGGCGATGCCATCAACCACTGTCTTTTTAACTTTTTTACGAGGACGAGCAGCAGGTTTTGCCATGATTAAATTCCTGTCGATTCGCTGGGGCGATTACTTGCGGATCGGCTTACGCGGACCTTTACGGGTACGCGCGTTGGTCTTGGTACGCTGACCGCGTACTGGCAGACCACGACGATGACGCAGACCGCGATAGCAACCGAGGTCCATCAAGCGCTTGATTTTCATGTTGATTTCGCGACGCAGGTCACCTTCAGTGGTGAACTTCGCCACTTCGCCACGCAGCTGTTCAATTTGCTCGTCGCTCAGATCTTTGATCTTTGCTGCTGGGTTTACCCCAGTCACTGCACAGATCTTCTGCGCAGTAGTGCGACCAACACCATAGATGTAGGTCAGCGAGATAACAGTATGCTTGTTATCTGGAATGTTAACGCCTGCAATACGGGCCATTCAGTGGGACTCCAATTGACAGCTACCTACGCCCCGGAAGCCAAGAAATAGGGCGCGAGATAATATCGCTGTAATAACAAATAATCAACCCGGTAGCGCACTAGCTACCGGGCTTGAAGCACAATCACACTCAGCCTTGGCGCTGTTTGTGACGCGGTTCCGCGCTGCAAATTACTCGAACAACACCTTCGCGGCGAATAATCTTGCAGTTACGGCACAGCTTTTTCACCGATGCACGAACTTTCATCACCAACTCCTCGAACCTTATGGGTACTCAGCGCAACATGCCGCTGCCGTAACCCTTCAGGTTGGCTTTCTTCATCAGGGATTCGTACTGGTGCGAAACGAGGTGCGATTGTACTTGGGACATGAAGTCCATCACAACCACGACCACGATCAGCAACGAGGTCCCGCCAAGGTAGAACGGAACGTTTGCTGCAACCACCAGGAATTGGGGCAACAGGCACACGGCCGTCATGTAAAGAGCACCGAACAGGGTCAAGCGGGTCAGAACGCCATCAATATAGCGCGCAGACTGCTCACCTGGACGGATGCCCGGAATAAAGGCACCGGACTTCTTCAGGTTTTCCGCTACGTCTTTCGGATTGAACATCAACGCCGTATAGAAGAAGCAGAAGAAAATAATCCCTGCACTAAACAGCAGAATATTCAACGGCTGACCAGGAGCGATCGACTGCGAGATGTCCTGCAACCAGCCCATACCTTCAGACTGACCGAACCAGGCACCCAACGAAGCCGGAAACAGCAAAATGCTGCTCGCGAAAATAGCCGGAATAACACCGGCCATGTTCACCTTCAGCGGCAAGTGGCTTGTCTGCGCCGCAAAAACCTTGCGGCCCTGCTGACGCTTGGCGTAGTGAACAGCGATACGACGCTGGCCACGCTCAATGAACACCACGAAACCGATAATCGCTACTGCCAGCAAACCGATGGCAACCAGGGCGAAGATGTTGATATCACCCTGACGCGCAGACTCGAAAGACTGCCCGATTGCTCTCGGAAGACCGGCGACGATACCCGAAAAAATCAACATCGAGATACCGTTGCCAACACCACGCTCAGTAATCTGCTCACCCAGCCACATCATGAACATCGCACCAGCCACAAATGTGGTTACCGCGACGAAATGGAAGCCAAAGTCACCAGTGAACGCGACGCCCTGCCCGGCCAGACCAATGGACATGCCAATAGCCTGGACCAGAGCGAGAGCGACGGTGAGGTAGCGGGTGTACTGGCTAATCTTGCGACGGCCAGCTTCACCTTCCTTCTTCAACTGCTCCAGCTGCGGGCTGACGGCGGTCATCAGTTGCATGATGATCGATGCCGAAATGTACGGCATGATCCCCAGTGCAAAGATGCTCATCCGTTCCAGCGCGCCGCCGGAGAACATGTTGAACAAGCTAAGAATGGTCCCCTCATTCTGTCGAAACAGGTCTGCGAGTCGGTCCGGGTTGATACCTGGAACCGGGATGTGTGCGCCTATTCGGTAGACGATAATCGCCAGGAACAGAAAACGCAGACGAGCCCAGAGTTCAGACATACCGCCTTTGCCGAGCGCAGAGAGAGCACCTTGCTTAGCCATTTATTCCTCGAACTTGCCGCCAGCTGCTTCGATAGCCGCACGCGCACCTTTGGTGGCGCCGATTCCCTTGCCGATAGTGACAGCGCGAGTCACTTCACCGGACAGCATGATTTTCACACGCTGTACGTTGACGTTGATCACGTTGGCATCTTTCAGGGACTGCACAGTAACGACGTCGCCTTCCACTTTGGCCAGTTCGGACAAACGCACTTCTGCGCGATCCATGGCTTTCAGGGAAACGAAACCGAACTTAGGCAGGCGACGATGCAGCGGCTGTTGACCGCCTTCAAAGCCTGGAGCGATGGTGCCACCGGAGCGGGAGGTCTGACCTTTGTGACCACGGCCACCAGTCTTGCCCAAACCACTACCGATACCACGGCCCGGACGATGCTTTTCGCGACGGGAACCCGGCGCTGGACTCAGATCATTGAGTTTCATCGATTAACCCTCGACACGCAGCATGTAGTAAGCCTTGTTGATCATCCCGCGATTCTCGGGAGTATCCTGGACTTCTACAGTGTGACCGATGCGACGCAGACCCAGACCCTTAACGCACAGTTTGTGGTTAGGGATGCGGCCGGTCATGCTTTTGATCAGCGTAACTTTAACGGTAGCCATGATTACTTGATCTCCTCAACACGCAGGCCACGCTTGGCAGCGATGGACTCAGGAGACTGCATAGCCTTCAGACCCTTGAAAGTGGCGTGAACCACGTTTACCGGGTTAGTCGAGCCGTAGCACTTGGCCAGAACGTTCTGAACGCCAGCAACTTCGAGGACAGCACGCATAGCGCCGCCAGCGATGATACCGGTACCTTCAGAAGCAGGCTGCATGTACACCTTCGAAGCGCCGTGAGCGGACTTCATTGCGTACTGCAGGGTGGTGCCGTTCAGGTCAACTTGAATCATGTTGCGGCGAGCAGCTTCCATTGCCTTCTGGATCGCAGCAGGCACTTCACGTGACTTGCCACGGCCGAAGCCAACACGCCCTTTACCATCACCAACCACGGTCAACGCGGTGAAAGTGAAGATACGGCCGCCTTTAACGGTTTTGGCTACGCGGTTAACTTGAACCAGCTTCTCGATGTAGCCTTCGTCGCGCTTTTGGTCGTTATTTGACATAACTTAGAACTCCAGCCCAGCTTCACGAGCAGCATCAGCCAGCGCTTTAACGCGGCCGTGGTACTTGAAGCCAGAGCGGTCGAAAGCCACTTGCGATACGCCAGCGGCCTTAGCACGCGTAGCGACCAGCTGGCCAACCTTTGTGGCCGCGTCGATGTTGCCAGTGGCACCATCACGCAGTTCTTTATCCAAAGTCGAGGCACTTGCCAGGACCTTGTTGCCGTCGGCCGAGATGACCTGGGCGTAGATGTGCTGCGACGAGCGGAACACGCAGAGACGCACGACTTCGAGTTCGTGCATTTTCAGGCGTGCTTTGCGAGCGCGACGCAGTCGAGTAACTTTTTTGTCGGTCATTTGCTATGCCCTACTTCTTCTTGGCTTCTTTACGACGGACGACTTCGTCCGCGTAGCGCACACCTTTGCCTTTGTACGGCTCTGGTGGACGGAAGTCGCGGATCTCGGCGGCCACTTGACCTACCAGCTGCTTGTCGATGCCCTTGATCAGGATATCGGTCTGGCTAGGAGTCTCAGCGGTGATGCCTTGCGGCAGTTCGTAATCCACTGGGTGCGAGAAGCCAAGAGCCAGGTTCAGAACCTGACCTTTTGCTTGCGCTTTGTAACCAACACCGACCAGCTGGAGCTTGCGCTCGAAGCCTTGGCTTACGCCCTGGACCATGTTGTTTACCAACGCACGCGTGGTACCGGCCATTGCGCGAGTTTGTTGATCGCCATTGCGAGCAGCGAAACGCAGCTCACCAGCTTCTTCAACGATCTCAACGGACGAATGGATGTTCAGTTCAAGAGTGCCCTTGGCACCCTTCACCGAAAGCTGTTGGCCTGCGAATTTGACTTCGACACCGGCTGGCAGCTTAACGGGGTTCTTAGCGACGCGAGACATGCTTATCCCCCTTAGAACACAGTGCAAAGAACTTCGCCGCCGACACCGGCAGCGCGCGCAGCACGATCCGTCATCACACCTTTGTTGGTGGAGACGATAGACACGCCAAGACCGCCACGAACTTTCGGCAGATCTTCAACGGACTTGTACTGACGCAGGCCTGGACGACTAACGCGCTTCACTTCTTCGATAACCGGACGGCCTTCGAAGTACTTCAGCGAGATGGACAGCGACGGCTTGGCGTCGGTGGTGATCTGAAAATCCGCGATGTAACCTTCGTCCTTCAGGACTTTTGCTACAGCTGCCTTCAACGTGGAAGACGGCATGCTTACGACAGACTTTTCAGCCATCTGGGCATTACGGATTCGAGTTAGCATGTCCGCTAACGGGTCCTGCATACTCATGGGCTAGACGCTCCTAATACAAAAAATTAGCCTTGCGGCTACTACTTGTCGCCGAGAACTTCCGGGCAGAAAAACACGGGCTCAGGCGAGCCGGTCATTCTAGACACACCCCAGAAATGAATCAAGCCCCAAAAGGGGCTTGATTCAGATTCAAGGCCACCGATGGTCAGGTTCTTGCGAACCCGAACATCGAGACTTTGACAACTATTACCAGCTGGCTTTAACCAGACCTGGCACGTCACCACGCATTGCGGCTTGACGCAGCATGTTACGGCCGAGGCCGAACTTGCGGTACACGCCGTGCGGACGACCAGTCAGGCGGCAACGGTTACGCATGCGCGAAGCGCTTGCGTCACGTGGTTGCTTCTGCAGTGCTACGGTAGCTTCCCAACGCGCTTCTGGACTTGCGTTCAGATCGACGATGATAGCTTTCAGCGCTGCACGCTTGGTGGCGTACTTGGCAACGGTGAGCTGACGCTTCAGCTCACGGTTCTTCATGCTCTTCTTGGCCATTTTCCTACTCCAATCAGTTGCGGAACGGGAATTTGAAAGCACGCAGCAGAGCGCGGCCTTCATCATCGTTCTTGGCAGTGGTGGTCAGGGTAATGTCCAGACCGCGGAGAGCATCGATCTTGTCGTAGTCAATTTCCGGGAAGATGATCTGCTCTTTCACGCCCATGCTGTAGTTGCCACGACCATCGAAGGACTTGGCATTCAGGCCGCGGAAGTCGCGAACCCGAGGCAGGGAGATCGACAGCAGACGATCCAGGAACTCGTACATACGCTCACGGCGCAGGGTCACTTTGACGCCGATCGGCCATCCTTCGCGGACTTTGAAGCCAGCGATGGATTTACGAGCGTAGGTCACAACGACTTTCTGGCCGGTGATCTTTTCCAGGTCAGCAACAGCGTGCTCGATGACTTTTTTGTCGCCGATCGCTTCGCCCAGACCCATGTTCAGGGTGATTTTGGTAACGCGCGGAACTTCCATCACGTTCGAAAGCTTAAGTTCTTCCTTAAGTTTCGGAGCGATTTCCTTCCGGTAAATCTCTTTTAGTCGTGCCATGGTCTTCTACCTAGCAGTGTTCAAGCATCAACCGCTTTTTGGGTCGACTTGAAGACACGAATTTTCTTACCGTCTTCTACTTTGAAACCAACGCGGTCAGCCTTGTTGGTTTCGCCGTTGAAGATGGCGACGTTGGAAGCGTGCAGTGGCGCTTCTTTCTCGACGATACCGCCCTGTACGCCCGACATCGGGTTAGGCTTGGTATGACGCTTGACCAGGTTCAGACCACCAACAACCAGACGGTTGTCAGCAAGAACCTTCAGCACCTTACCGCGCTTACCTTTGTCTTTGCCGGCGATCACGATGATCTCGTCGTCACGACGAATCTTTTGCATGTCGGATCTCCTTACAGCACTTCTGGGGCGAGCGAGACGATCTTCATGAACTTCTCAGTACGAAGTTCACGGGTCACTGGCCCAAAGATACGGGTGCCGATCGGCTCTTGCTTGTTGTTCAGAAGAACAGCAGCGTTGCCATCAAAGCGGATAATGGAGCCATCAGCACGACGTACGCCGTGACGAGTGCGGACTACAACAGCAGTCATCACTTGGCCTTTTTTCACCTTACCGCGAGGAATTGCTTCCTTCACGGTAACTTTGATGATGTCACCGATACCAGCGTAACGACGATGGGAGCCACCCAGCACCTTGATGCACATAACACGGCGAGCGCCGCTGTTATCGGCCACATCGAGCATGGATTGAGTCTGAATCATATAATTTCTCCGACCCCTAGCCCTTAGACTTCCACAGCGCGTTCGAGAACATCAACTAGCGCCCAAGACTTGGTCTTGGCCATCGGACGAGTTTCACGAATAGTGACTTTGTCGCCGATGTGGCACTGATTGGTTTCGTCGTGCGCGTGCAGCTTAGTCGAACGCTTAACGTATTTACCGTAGATCGGGTGCTTTACGCGACGCTCGATCAGAACGGTGATGGTTTTGTCCATCTTGTCGCTGACAACACGGCCAGTCAGCGTACGGACAGTTTTTTCGGCTTCAGCCATGATCACTTACCTGCCTGCTGGTTGAGCACAGTCTTCACGCGAGCGATGTCACGCTTAACTTGCGAGAGCAGATGAGACTGCCCCAACTGGCCAGTTGCTTTCTGCATGCGCAGATTGAACTGGTCGCGCAGCAAGCCGAGCAGTTGCTCGTTCAGCTGCTGTGCGGATTTTTCACGAAGTTCATTCGCTTTCATCACATCACCGTCCGTTTAACAAAGGAGGTGGCGAGCGGCAGCTTTGCAGCAGCCAGGGCGAAAGCCTCACGCGCCAGCTCTTCAGAAACACCCTCGATTTCATACAGGACTTTGCCTGGCTGAATCTGGGCAACCCAGTACTCCACGTTACCCTTACCTTTACCCATACGAACCTCGAGAGGTTTCTTGGAGATCGGCTTGTCCGGGAATACACGGATCCAGATCTTGCCGCCACGTTTTACGTGACGGGTCAGAGCACGACGCGCTGACTCGATCTGACGAGCGGTGAGACGACCACGAGCAACAGACTTCAGCGCGAACTCGCCGAAGCTGACTTTGCTACCGCGCAGTGCCAGACCACGGTTGTGGCCGGTCATCTGCTTGCGGAACTTCGTACGCTTTGGTTGCAACATTTGGCGTACCCCTTACTTAGCAGCTTTTTTACGAGGCGCTGGTGCTTGTGGTTTCAGTTCTTCTTGGCGACCACCAATAACTTCGCCTTTGAAGATCCAAACCTTTACACCGATCACACCGTAAGTGGTGTGAGCTTCGTAGTTGGCATAGTCGATGTCGGCACGCAGGGTGTGCAGTGGCACACGACCTTCGCGATACCATTCAGTACGTGCGATTTCAGCACCGCCGAGACGACCGCTCACTTGGATTTTGATGCCTTTGGCACCAATGCGCATGGCGTTCTGTACAGCGCGCTTCATAGCGCGACGGAACATTACACGACGCTCCAGCTGCTGAGCTACGCTCTGCGCAACCAGCATACCGTCGAGCTCCGGCTTGCGGATCTCTTCGATATTGATGTGCACAGGCACACCCATTTGCTTGGTCAGGTCCTGACGCAGTTTCTCAACATCTTCACCTTTCTTCCCGATAACGATACCTGGACGAGCGGTGTGGATGGTGATGCGTGCAGTTTGGGCCGGACGATGGATATCGATACGGCTTACGGACGCGCTTTTTAGTTTGTCTTGGAGATACTCACGCACTTTCAGATCTGCGAACAAGTAGTCCGCATAAGTCCGACCGTCTGCGTACCAGACGGAGGTGTGCTCCTTGACGATTCCCAGGCGAATGCCAATGGGATGTACTTTCTGACCCATCTCTTCGACTCCGTTACTTGTCAGCAACCTTGACAGTGATATGGCAAGACCGCTTGACGATGCGATCAGCACGGCCTTTGGCACGTGGCATGATGCGCTTCAGCGAACGCCCTTCGTTGACGAAAACGGTGCTGACCTTCAGGTCATCAACGTCTGCGCCTTCGTTATGCTCGGCGTTGGCTACGGCCGACTCCAGCACTTTCTTCATGATCTCGGCGGCTTTCTTACTGCTGAAAGCCAACAGGTTGAGCGCTTCGCCCACCTTCTTCCCGCGGATCTGGTCGGCGACCAAGCGGGCTTTCTGGGCGGAGATTCGAGCGCCCGACAACTTAGCGGCTACTTCCATTTCCTTACCCCTTAACGCTTGGCTTTCTTGTCAGCCACGTGCCCGCGATAGTTGCGGGTACCGGCGAACTCGCCCAGTTTGTGGCCGACCATGTCTTCGTTAACGAGAACTGGGACGTGCTGACGACCGTTGTGTACTGCGATGGTCAGACCGACCATTTGTGGCAGGATCATCGAACGACGCGACCAGGTTTTAATTGGTTTGCGATCGTTCTTTTCCGCCGCCACTTCGATCTTCTTCAGTAGGTGAAGATCAATAAAAGGACCTTTTTCAGAGAACGTGGCACTGTCGTATCCCTCTATTTACTTGCGACGACGGACGATCATTTTGTCGGTACGCTTATTACCACGAGTCTTCGCGCCCTTAGTCGGGAAGCCCCATGGCGATACCGGATGACGACCACCAGAGGTACGACCTTCACCACCACCATGTGGGTGGTCAACCGGGTTCATGGCAACACCACGAACGGTTGGGCGAACGCCACGCCAGCGTTTGGCACCAGCTTTACCCAGCGAACGCAGGCTGTGCTCGGAGTTCGAGACTTCACCCAGGGTCGCACGGCATTCAGCCAGGACTTTACGCATTTCACCGGAACGCAGACGCAGGGTCACGTAGACACCTTCACGAGCGATCAGCTGAGCCGAAGCACCAGCGGAACGAGCGATCTGTGCACCTTTACCTGGCTTCAATTCGATGCCGTGTACGGTAGAACCGACTGGAATGTTGCGCAGCTGCAGAGCGTTGCCTGGCTTGATTGGAGCCAGAGCGCCTGCGATCAGCTGGTCGCCAGCACTCACGCCTTTAGGGGCGATGATGTAGCGGCGCTCGCCGTCTGCGTAGCAGAGCAGTGCGATGTGAGCAGTACGGTTTGGATCGTATTCAATACGCTCGACAGTGGCGACGATGCCATCTTTGTCGTTGCGACGGAAATCGACCATACGGTAATGCTGCTTATGACCACCACCGATGTGACGAGTGGTAATACGGCCATTGTTGTTACGACCACCAGACTTCGATTTTTTCTCGAGCAGCGGTGCGTGAGGAGCGCCTTTATGCAGCTCCTGGTTGACCACCTTGACCACAAAACGGCGGCCAGGGAAGTCGGTTTGCATTTAACGATTGCCATGATGCACCCCTTCCTTACTCAGCACTGCTGCTGAAATCGAGATCTTGGCCTGGCTGAAGGGAGATAACTGCCTTCTTCCAGTCATTACGCTTGCCCAGACCGCGAGCAGTACGCTTGCTCTTACCCAGAACGTTCAGGGTAGTGACGCGCTCTACTTTCACGCTGAACAGGCTTTCGACGGCCTTCTTGATTTCCAGCTTGGTTGCATCGGTAGCAACCTTGAAAACGAACTGGCCTTTCTTGTCTGCCAGAACCGTAGCCTTCTCGGAAACGTGCGGGCCAAGCAGAACTTTAAATACGCGTTCCTGGTTCATCCCAGCAGCTCCTCGAATTTCTTCACGGCCGACACGGTGATCAACACCTTGTCGTATGCGATCAGACTAACTGGATCGGAACCTTGCACATCACGTACATCTACGTGCGGCAGGTTGCGAGCAGCCAGGTACAGGTTCTGATCAACAGCGTCCGACACGATCAGAACGTCGGTCAGGCTCATGTTGTTCAGTTTGCCCAGCAGATCTTTGGTTTTCGGAGTTTCAACAGCGAAATCCTGAACCACGACCAGACGATCAGTACGCACCAGCTCAGCAAGGATGGAACGCATTGCTGCGCGATACATCTTCTTGTTCAGCTTCTGGGAGTGATCCTGTGGACGAGCTGCGAAAGTGGTACCGCCGCCACGCCAGATTGGGCTACGGATAGTACCGGCACGAGCACGGCCAGTACCTTTCTGACGCCATGGGCGCTTGCCGCCACCACGAACGTCGGAACGGGTCTTCTGCTGCTTGCTACCTTGACGGCCGCCGGCCATGTAGGCCACGACTGCTTGGTGAACCAGCGTCTCGTTGAATTCGCCGCCAAATGTCAGTTCGGAAACTTCGATCGCTTGAGCGTCATTTACATTTAATTGCATGTCAGCTTCCCCTTAACCGCGAGCCTTGGCTGCTGGACGTACAACCAGGTTGCCGCCAGTAGCGCCAGGAACAGCACCCTTGACCAACAACAGATTGCGTTCAGCGTCCACGCGCACTACTTCCAGGGACTGCACGGTCACGCGCTCAGCGCCCATATGACCGGACATTTTTTTGCCCTTGAATACACGACCAGGAGTCTGGCACTGGCCGATAGAGCCTGGGACGCGGTGGGATACGGAGTTACCGTGGGTGTTATCTTGCCCGCGGAAATTCCAACGCTTGATCGTACCCTGGAAGCCTTTACCCTTGGACTGACCGGTTACATCAACCAGTTGACCAGCGGCGAAGATTTCAGCGTTGATCAGATCGCCTGCCTGGTACTCGCCTTCTTCAAGGCGGAATTCCATGGTGGTGCGACCAGCGGCAACGTTCGCTTTAGCGAAGTGGCCAGCCTGAGCTGCTGTTACACGCGAAGCGCGACGCTCGCCGACAGTGACTTGCACTGCACGATAGCCATCGGTCTCTTCAGTTTTGAACTGGGTGACGCGATTCGGCTCGATCTCAATGACCGTGACCGGAATGGAGACACCTTCTTCGGTGAAAATACGGGTCATACCGCATTTACGACCGACTACACCAATAGTCATGTTGTAAACCTCATGAGTGTACGGGGCTTTCACCCGCTATGGCCGCCCATTTCAGAGCGTTACACGACCAAGACCGAGTCTTAGCCGAGGCTGATCTGCACTTCCACACCGGCCGCAAGATCAAGCTTCATCAGCGCATCAACGGTTTTATCCGTTGGCTGGACGATGTCCAGAACACGCTTATGAGTGCGGATCTCGTACTGGTCACGCGCGTCTTTGTTGACGTGCGGGGAAACCAGAACGGTGAACCGCTCTTTACGGGTAGGCAGTGGAATTGGACCACGCACTTGAGCACCAGTACGTTTCGCGGTTTCCACGATTTCCTGGGTTGATTGGTCGATCAGGCGATGGTCAAAAGCCTTCAACCTGATACGGATTTGCTGATTTTGCATTGGATTTCAGACTCCGGCTGCTATTCCCACCGGGCGCAATACGCCCGTTAAAAGGAGGCGCAATTCTATAGACGCCCCCGATAGGTGTCAACCCAATAAAAAAGCCCCCGCTGAGCGGGGGCTTTTTCAATCCATCAAGCTGACTTTAAAAGTCTTACTCGATGATTTTGGCTACGACGCCGGCGCCGACGGTACGACCGCCTTCACGGATAGCGAAACGCAGACCGTCTTCCATCGCGATGGTTTTGATCAGGGTAACAGTCATCTGAATGTTGTCACCTGGCATTACCATTTCAACGCCTTCTGGCAGCTCGCAGTTACCAGTCACGTCAGTAGTACGGAAGTAGAACTGTGGACGGTAGCCTTTGAAGAACGGAGTGTGACGACCGCCTTCTTCCTTGCTCAGAACGTAAACTTCTGCGGTGAACTTGGTGTGCGGCTTGACCGAACCTGGCTTGACCAGAACCTGGCCACGCTCAACGTCGTCACGCTTGGTACCACGCAGCAGAACGCCGCAGTTCTCGCCAGCACGACCTTCGTCGAGCAGTTTACGGAACATCTCAACACCGGTGCAGGTGGTGGTGGTGGTGTCACGCAGACCAACGATTTCCAGAGCGTCCTGAACGCGAACGATACCGCGCTCGATACGACCAGTCACAACAGTACCGCGACCCGAGATCGAGAACACGTCTTCGATTGGCATCAGGAATGGCTTGTCGATCATACGAACTGGTTCTGGGATGTAGGTATCCAGAGTTTCAACCAGTTTACGAACGGCAGTGGTGCCCATTTCGTTGTCGTCTTTGCCTTCCAGCGCCATACGAGCCGAACCGATGATGATCGGAGTGTCGTCGCCCGGGAAGTCGTAGGTCGACAGCAGGTCACGAACTTCCATCTCAACCAGTTCCAGCAGCTCAGCGTCGTCTACCAGGTCAGCCTTGTTCAGGAAAACCACGATGTACGGAACGCCTACCTGACGGGACAGCAGGATGTGCTCACGGGTTTGCGGCATCGGACCATCAGCGGCCGAGCAAACCAGGATCGCGCCGTCCATCTGAGCAGCACCGGTGATCATGTTCTTCACGTAGTCAGCGTGACCTGGGCAGTCAACGTGAGCGTAGTGACGAATAGTCGAGTTGTACTCAACGTGAGCGGTGTTGATGGTGATACCGCGAGCTTTTTCTTCTGGTGCGCTGTCGATCTTGTCGAATTCAACGACGGCCGAACCGAAAACTTCGGAGCAGACGCGAGTCAGAGCAGCAGTCAGAGTGGTTTTACCGTGGTCAACGTGACCAATGGTGCCAACGTTGACGTGCGGTAGGGAACGATCAAATTTTTCTTTAGCCACGACAATTAACTCCTAGCCTAAAGGGGCTGAATCAGCCTTGTTTTTTGGTTACGGATTCGACGATGTGCGACGGAGCCGTATCGTATTTTTTGAATTCCATAGAGTAGCTTGCGCGACCCTGGGACATGGAACGAACGTCGGTCGCATAACCGAACATCTCACCCAGTGGAACCTCGGCACGGATAACCTTGCCGGACACTGTGTCTTCCATACCCTGGATCATGCCGCGACGACGGTTAAGGTCGCCCATCACATCACCCATATAGTCTTCAGGCGTAACAACCTCTACCGCCATGATCGGCTCGAGCAACTCACCACCGCCCTTCTGGGCCAGTTGCTTGGTCGCCATGGAAGCAGCCACCTTGAACGCCATCTCGTTGGAGTCGACGTCGTGGTAAGAACCATCGAACACGGTAGCCTTCAGGCCGATCAGCGGATAGCCGGCAACAACGCCGTTCTTCATCTGCTCTTCGATACCCTTCTGGATAGCCGGGATGTATTCCTTAGGAACCACACCACCTACAACTTCGTTCACGAATTGCAGACCTTCCTGACCTTCGTCAGCAGGAGCAAAACGGATCCAGCAGTGACCGAACTGGCCGCGACCACCGGACTGACGAACGAACTTGCCTTCGATTTCACAGTTCTTCGTGATGCGCTCACGATACGAAACCTGAGGCTTGCCGATGTTGGCTTCGACGTTGAACTCACGGCGCATCCGGTCAACCAGGATGTCCAGGTGCAGCTCGCCCATGCCGGAGATGATCGTCTGACCAGTCTCTTCATCAGTTTTAACGCGGAAAGACGGGTCTTCCTGAGCGAGCTTGCCCAGAGCGATACCCATTTTTTCCTGGTCATCCTTGGTCTTAGGCTCTACGGCAACCGAAATAACCGGCTCCGGGAAGTCCATGCGAACCAGGATGATTGGCTTGTCAGCGTTGCAGAGGGTTTCACCGGTGGTGACGTCCTTCATGCCGATCAGGGCCGCGATGTCACCAGCGCGTACTTCCTTGATCTCTTCACGGGCGTTTGCGTGCATTTGCACCATACGACCCACGCGCTCTTTCTTGCCTTTGACCGAGTTGATCACGCCGTCGCCGGAGTTCAACACGCCCGAGTAAACGCGGACGAAGGTCAGAGTACCCACGAATGGGTCGGTAGCGATCTTGAACGCCAGAGCCGCGAAAGGCTCATTGTCGTCTGCATGACGCTCCATCTCTTCTTCCTCGTTATCAGGGTTGGAACCCTTGATAGCAGGAATGTCGGTCGGAGCAGGCAGGTAGTCGATAACGGCGTCGAGAACCAGGGGAACGCCCTTGTTCTTGAACGAAGAACCGCAAACGGCCAGAACGATTTCGCCGGCGATAGTACGCTGACGCAAAGCAGCCTTGATCTCTTCGATCGACAGCTCTTCGCCTTCCAGGTACTTGTTCATCAGCTCTTCGTTGGCTTCGGCAGCAGCTTCAACCATATTGTTGCGCCACTCTTCAGCCAGCTCTTGGAGCTCGGCAGGAATGTCCTTGCGAACAGGGACCATACCTTTGTCGGAGTCGTTCCAGTAGACAGCTTGCATGTTGATCAGATCGATCTGACCCTGGAAGTTGTCTTCGGAACCGATGGCCAACTGGATCGGCACCGGAGTGTGACCCAGACGCTGCTTGATCTGACCGATCACGCGCAGGAAGTTGGCGCCGGCACGGTCCATCTTGTTTACGTAAACAAGACGTGGAACGCCGTATTTGTTGGCTTGACGCCATACGGTTTCCGACTGCGGCTCAACACCCGAAGTACCGCAGAACACAACGACAGCGCCGTCGAGTACGCGCAGGGAACGTTCAACTTCAATGGTGAAGTCAACGTGGCCCGGGGTATCGATTACGTTGAAACGGTGCTCGTGAGAGTACTGCTTCTCGGAACCTTTCCAGAAGGCGGTAATGGCAGCAGAAGTAATGGTAATACCACGCTCCTGCTCCTGAACCATCCAGTCTGTGGTCGCGGCGCCATCATGCACCTCGCCCATTTTGTGACTTTTGCCGGTGTAAAACAGTACGCGCTCGGTGGTGGTGGTTTTACCAGCATCCACGTGAGCGACGATACCGATGTTACGGTAGCGGCTAATCGGAGTAGTACGAGCCATAAAGCCCTCGCAAAATTAGTGAAGCTAAAATTAGAAGCGGTAGTGCGAGAAAGCTTTGTTAGCTTCGGCCATACGGTGCACGTCTTCACGCTTCTTAACAGCAGCACCTTTACCTTCAGCAGCATCCAGCAGTTCGCCAGCCAAACGCAGAGCCATAGACTTCTCGCCGCGCTTACGGGCGAAGTCTACCAACCAGCGCATTGCCAGAGCGTTACGACGGGAAGGACGAACCTCGACCGGAACCTGGTAAGTAGCACCACCAACGCGGCGCGACTTCACTTCGACCAGCGGAGCGATGGCGTCGAGTGCTTTTTCGAAGAGTTCCAGGGGATCGGTGCCAGCCTTACGGGCCGCAACGGTTTCCAGGGCACCATAAACGATACGCTCGGCAACGGCTTTCTTGCCGCTCTCCATAACGTGGTTCATGAATTTGGCGAGGATCTGGCTTCCGTATTTCGGATCGTCCAGAATCTCACGCTTTGCTGCTACGCGACGTCTTGGCATGATAAGCCCTCAAGCGGTCTTCAGGTTAGCTCGGGACAGATCCAGAGGATGCGTGCCCGACCTTACTCTTATCGACTCAATAAAATAAAAATCTGCAAAACGGCCGATTACTTCGGACGCTTGGTACCGTACTTCGAACGACCCTGGTTACGGCCTTTAACGCCGGAAGTATCCAAGGAGCCGCGAACGGTGTGGTAACGAACACCTGGCAAGTCTTTTACACGACCGCCGCGGATCAGTACCACGCTGTGCTCTTGCAGGTTGTGGCCTTCACCGCCGATGTACGAGGAAACCTCGAAACCGTTGGTCAGACGCACACGGCATACTTTACGCAGTGCCGAGTTAGGTTTTTTCGGCGTGGTGGTGTACACACGGGTGCACACGCCACGACGTTGCGGGCAGTTCTGCAGCGCAGGTACGTCGGATTTCTCGACGATACGCTTACGCGGCTGACGTACCAGCTGGTTGATAGTTGCCATCTACTAGCTCCACTGTTGTCTTGCGACGCTATTGTCTTGCAAGAAAAGCAAAATGGCAGGAACGAATTCCCGCCAAATTTAGGGGATCAAGAGTCTAAAGAGGATCTTGATTCCAGTCAAGGCAAGGCCCCGACCTCCCCGTCCATCGAACCTTGACTTGATGTCTCGATTCGACGAACGGAGCGATCAGGGCCTCACGCTCGTTTATCGCAGAACTCAGTTACCGCTCGAGTTCAGCGCTTCGGTCAGTGCAGCTTCCACTTCACTGGCGCTTACGCGCAACGGCTTGTCGGCATCACGGCGACGCTTGCGCTCGCTGTGATAGGCAAGACCGGTACCGGCCGGGATCAGACGACCCACGACTACGTTTTCTTTCAGGCCGCGCAGGTAATCGCGCTTGCCGGTGACTGCCGCTTCGGTCAGTACGCGGGTGGTTTCCTGGAAGGAAGCCGCCGAGATGAACGATTCGGTGGACAGCGACGCCTTGGTGATACCCAGCAGAACGCGAGTGAACTTGGAGACAAACTTGTCTTCCGCACTCAGACGCTCGTTCTCTACCAGAACGTGAGTCAGTTCCATCTGGTCGCCCTTGATGAAGCTGGAATCGCCGGACTCGGAGATCTCAACTTTACGCAGCATCTGACGCAGGATGGTCTCGATGTGCTTGTCGTTGATCTTCACGCCTTGCAGACGATAAACGTCCTGGATCTCGTTGACGATGTACTTGGCGAGCGCGCTTACACCCAGCAGACGCAGGATGTCGTGCGGATCGCTTGGACCGTCGGAGATAACTTCGCCGCGGTTTACCTGCTCGCCTTCGAAGACGTTCAGGTGACGCCACTTCGGAATCAGCTCCTCGTACGGATCGCTACCGTCGTTCGGGGTAATGACCAGACGGCGCTTGCCCTTGGTCTCTTTACCGAACGCGATGGTGCCGCTGACTTCAGCCAGAATCGACGCTTCTTTCGGACGACGGGCTTCGAACAGGTCGGCAACACGCGGCAGACCACCGGTGATGTCACGGGTCTTCGAAGTTTCCTGCGGGATACGAGCGATAACATCACCGATCGCAATCTTCGCACCGTCAGCCACACCGACCAAGGCGTTGGCTGGCAGGAAGTACTGAGCGATAACGTCAGTGCCTGGCAGCAACAGATCCTTGCCGTTGTCGTCGACCATCTTAACTGCTGGGCGGATTTCCTTACCGGCAGCTGGACGATCTTTCGCATCGAGTACTTCAATGTTGGTCATACCGGTCAATTCGTCAGTCTGACGCTTGATCGTGATGCCTTCTTCCATGCCCACGTAGGTCACGGTACCTTTCATTTCGGTAACGATCGGGTGAGTGTGTGGATCCCACTTGGCCACGATTGCGCCAGCGTCGACCTTGTCACCTTCCTTAACCGAAATCACAGCACCGTACGGCAGCTTGTAACGCTCGCGCTCACGACCGAAGTCGTCCGCGATTGCCAGCTCACCGGAACGGGACACAGCAACCAGGTGGCCATCCACTCGCTCAACGTGCTTCAGGTTGTGCAGACGGACGGTACCGCCATTTTTCACCTGAACGCTGTCAGCTGCGGAAGTACGGCTTGCCGCACCACCGATGTGGAACGTACGCATGGTCAGCTGGGTACCCGGCTCACCGATGGACTGGGCAGCGATAACGCCGACCGCTTCACCGATGTTCACCTGGTGACCACGAGCCAGATCACGGCCGTAGCACTTGGCGCAGATGCCGTAGCGGGTTTCGCAGCTGATCGGCGAACGCACGATCACTTCGTCGATGCTGTTCAGCTCGATGAACTCGACCCACTTCTCGTCAACCAGAGTGCCGGCAGGAACGATAACGTCCTCGGTACCCGGCTTGAATACGTCACGGGCAATGACACGACCCAATACGCGCTCACCCAACGGCTCTACAACGTCGCCGCCTTCAATGTGCGGAGTCATCAGCAGACCGTGTTCGGTGCCGCAATCGATCTCGGTTACTACGAGATCCTGCGCCACATCTACCAGACGACGAGTCAGGTAACCGGAGTTAGCGGTTTTCAACGCGGTATCCGCCAGACCTTTACGAGCACCGTGAGTCGAGATGAAGTACTGAAGTACGCTCAGACCTTCACGGAAGTTCGCAGTAATTGGCGTTTCAATGATGGAACCGTCCGGCTTGGCCATCAGACCACGCATACCGGCCAGCTGACGAATCTGTGCTGCGGAACCCCGCGCACCCGAGTCGGCCATCATGTACATCGAGTTGAAAGACTCTTGATCAACTTCGTCGCCGTGACGGTCGATGACTTTCTCTTTCGAGAGGTTGGCCATCATCGCCTTGGAAACTTCGTCGTTCGCCTTCGACCAGAGGTCGATCACTTTGTTGTACTTCTCGCCCTGGGTTACCAGGCCGGAGGCGTACTGGCTCTCGATCTCTTTCACTTCGTCGGTGGCTGCACCGATGATGCGGGCTTTTTCATCCGGGATAACGAAGTCGTTAACACCGATGGAAACGCCGGAGATGGTCGAGTAAGCGAAACCGGTGTACATCAACTGGTCAGCGAAGATCACGGTCTCTTTCAGACCAACCACGCGATAGCACTGGTTGATCAGCTTGGAGATCGCCTTTTTCTTCATCGGCAGGTTGACGACGTCGAACGACAGACCTTTCGGCACAACCTGGAACAGCAGCGCACGGCCGACAGTGGTGTCGACGATACGGGTACCGCTCACGCTGTTGCCGTCACGGTCGTTTACGGTTTCGTTGATACGAACCTTGACCTTGGCGTGCAGTGCGGCTTCGCCGGCACGGAACACACGGTCGACTTCCTGCAGATCCGCGAACACACGACCTTCGCCCTTGGCGTTGATCGCTTCACGGGTCATGTAGTACAGACCCAATACAACGTCCTGCGACGGAACGATGATTGGCTCACCGTTGGCTGGCGACAGAATGTTGTTGGTCGACATCATCAATGCACGCGCTTCGAGCTGGGCTTCCAGCGTCAGCGGTACGTGCACGGCCATTTGGTCGCCGTCGAAGTCGGCGTTGTACGCGGCGCAGACCAGAGGGTGCAGCTGGATAGCCTTACCTTCGATCAGTACCGGTTCAAACGCCTGGATACCCAGACGGTGAAGGGTCGGTGCACGGTTGAGCAGGACCGGGTGTTCGCGAATCACTTCAGCGAGAACGTCCCAAACCTCTGGCAGCTCGCGCTCGACCATTTTCTTGGCGGCTTTGATGGTGGTCGCCAGACCGCGCATTTCGAGCTTGCCGAAAATGAACGGCTTGAACAGCTCGAGAGCCATCTTCTTCGGCAGACCGCACTGGTGCAGACGCAGGGTCGGGCCTACGGTAATTACCGAACGACCGGAGTAGTCAACACGCTTACCGAGCAAGTTCTGACGGAAACGACCTTGCTTACCCTTGATCATGTCAGCCAGGGATTTCAGAGGACGCTTGTTGGAACCTGTGATAGCGCGGCCACGACGACCGTTGTCGAGCAGTGCATCGACCGCTTCCTGCAACATACGCTTTTCGTTGCGCACGATGATGTCCGGAGCGGACAGATCCAGCAGACGCTTCAAACGGTTGTTACGGTTGATCACTCGACGATACAGATCGTTGAGGTCGGAGGTCGCGAAACGACCGCCATCCAGCGGGACCAGTGGACGCAGATCTGGCGGCAGAACCGGCAGAACGGTCAGCACCATCCACTCTGGCAGGTTGCCGGAACCCTGGAAGGCTTCCATCAACTTCAGACGCTTGGACAGCTTCTTGATCTTGGTTTCCGAGTTGGTTTGCGGAATCTCTTCGCGCAGACGGCCAATCTCGTGTTCCAGGTCGATAGCGTGCAGCAGTTCACGGACAGCTTCGGCACCCATGCGGGCGTCGAAATCGTCACCGAACTCTTCCAGCGCTTCGAAGTACTGCTCGTCGTTCAGCAGCTGACCTTTTTCAAGGGTGGTCATGCCTGGATCGATAACGACATAGCTCTCGAAGTAGAGAACGCGTTCGATATCACGCAGGGTCATGTCCATCAGCAGGCCGATACGCGACGGCAGCGATTTCAGGAACCAGATGTGGGCAACCGGCGAAGCCAGTTCGATGTGCGCCATGCGCTCACGACGAACCTTGGCCAGTGCAACTTCAACGCCGCACTTCTCGCAGATCACACCACGGTGCTTCAAGCGCTTGTACTTACCGCACAGGCACTCGTAATCCTTTACCGGGCCAAAGATCTTGGCGCAGAACAGGCCGTCACGCTCAGGTTTGAACGTACGGTAGTTGATGGTTTCCGGCTTTTTAACTTCACCGAACGACCACGAACGGATCATCTCCGGCGAGGCCAATCCGATACGGATGGCGTCGAACTCTTCGACTTGACCCTGGTTTTTCAGCAAATTCAGTAGGTCTTTCAAGGCCTTTCCTCCTGGCGGAGCAGAGAGCGGGCAATCCTGCCCCGCTCTCGATTCGCGTCACGTGTTATTCGGTTTCCAGATCGATATCGATGCCGAGGGAACGAATTTCCTTGATCAACACGTTGAAGGACTCGGGCATGCCCGGCTCCATACGGTGATCGCCATCCACGATGTTCTTGTACATCTTGGTACGGCCGTTCACATCGTCCGACTTCACTGTGAGCATTTCTTGCAGAGTGTAAGCAGCACCGTATGCTTCCAGTGCCCAGACCTCCATCTCCCCGAAACGCTGACCACCGAACTGCGCCTTACCACCCAGCGGCTGCTGGGTAACCAGGCTGTAAGAACCGGTAGAACGCGCGTGCATCTTGTCGTCTACCAAGTGGTTCAGCTTCAGCATGTACATGTAGCCAACGGTAACTGGACGCTCGAACTTGTTGCCGGTACGGCCGTCGGTCAGCTGCATCTGGCCGCTTTCCGGCAGGTCTGCCAATTTCAGCATGGCCTTGATTTCGCTTTCCTTGGCGCCGTCGAACACTGGGGTGGCCATTGGAACGCCGCCACGCAGGTTGTTCGCCAGATCGAGGATTTCCTGATCGGAGAAGCTGTCCAGATCTTCGTTACGACCGCCGATCTGGTTGTAGATCTCGTCCAGGAAGGTGCGCAGTTCAGCGACTTTACGCTGCTCTTCGACCATCCGGTTGATCTTCTCGCCCAGACCTTTGGCCGCGAGGCCCAGGTGGGTTTCGAGGATCTGACCAACGTTCATACGCGAAGGTACGCCCAGCGGGTTGAGGACCACGTCGACCGGGGTGCCATTGGCATCGTGCGGCATGTCTTCAACCGGCATGATCACGGAGACCACACCCTTGTTACCGTGACGACCGGCCATCTTGTCGCCCGGCTGGATGCGGCGACGGATTGCCAGGTAAACCTTGACGATTTTCAGCACGCCTGGAGCCAGGTCATCGCCCTGCTGCAGTTTGCGCTTCTTGTCTTCGAACTTGTCGTCCAGCAGACGGCGACGGTCAACAATGTAGGCCTGAGCTTTCTCGAGCTGCTCGTTCAGAGCATCTTCAGCCATGCGCAGTTTGAACCACTGGCCGTGCTCAAGACCGTCGAGGACTTCGTCGGTGATGTCCTGACCTTTCTTCAGGCCGGCGCCGCCTTCGGCCTTGTGGCCTACCAGTGCGGAACGCAGACGCTCGAAAGTCGCGCCTTCAACGATGCGGAACTCTTCGTTCAGATCCTTGCGGATCTCGTCCAGCTGGGACTTCTCGATCGACAGTGCGCGCGCATCACGCTCAACGCCGTCACGGGTGAAGACCTGTACGTCGATGACAGTACCTTTGGTGCCGGTTGGCACGCGCAGGGAAGTGTCTTTAACGTCGCTGGCTTTTTCACCGAAGATTGCACGCAGCAGTTTCTCTTCCGGAGTCAGTTGGGTCTCGCCTTTCGGAGTGACCTTACCCACCAGGATGTCGCCTGCGCCTACTTCAGCACCTACGTAAACGATACCGGCTTCGTCCAGCTTGTTCAGTGCAGCTTCACCCACGTTCGGGATGTCCGCAGTGATTTCCTCTGGGCCAAGCTTGGTGTCACGGGCCACACAGGTCAGTTCCTGAATGTGGATCGTGGTGAAACGGTCTTCCTGAACCACACGCTCGGACAGGCAGATGGAGTCTTCGAAGTTGAAGCCGTTCCATGCCATGAACGCGATACGCATGTTCTGACCCAGTGCCAGTTCACCCATGTCGGTGGACGGGCCGTCGGCCATGATGTCGCTACGCTGAACGCGATCGCCTTTACGCACCAGCGGACGCTGGTTGATGCAGGTGTTCTGGTTCGAGCGGGTGTACTTGGTCAGGTTGTAGATGTCGACACCGGCTTCACCGGTTTCAACTTCGTCATCGGCAACACGAACAACGATACGGCTGGCATCGACGGAATCGATCACGCCACCACGACGAGCCACGACGCAAACGCCAGAGTCACGGGCTACGTTACGCTCCATGCCGGTACCTACCAGCGGCTTGTCAGCGCGCAAAGTCGGTACAGCCTGACGCTGCATGTTCGAACCCATCAACGCACGGTTGGCGTCGTCGTGCTCGAGGAACGGAATCAGCGACGCTGCAACCGAGACAACCTGCTTCGGCGAAACGTCCATCAGGGTGACGTCTTCCGGCGCCTTGACGGTGAATTCGTTCAGGTGACGTACGGCAACCAGTTCGTCGATCAGGACTTTCTGCTCGTTCATGGTCGCCGAAGCCTGCGCGATCACGTGATCGGCTTCTTCAATAGCGGACAGGAACACGATCTCGTCGGTGACCACACCCTCTTTCACCACGCGGTACGGGCTTTCCAGGAAGCCGTACTGGTTGGTGCGAGCGTACGCAGCCAGGGAGTTGATCAGACCGATGTTCGGACCTTCCGGCGTTTCAATCGGGCAGACACGACCGTAGTGAGTCGGGTGTACGTCACGGACTTCAAAGCCTGCGCGCTCACGAGTCAGACCACCAGGGCCGAGTGCAGAGACACGACGCTTGTGGGTGATCTCGGACAGCGGGTTGTTCTGGTCCATGAACTGCGACAGCTGGCTGGAACCGAAGAACTCTTTCACCGCCGCAGCCACTGGCTTGGCGTTGATCAGGTCTTGCGGCATCAGGCCTTCGCTTTCAGCCATCGACAGACGCTCTTTGACCGCACGCTCAACACGTACCAGGCCAACGCGGAACTGGTTCTCGGCCATTTCGCCTACGCAGCGAACACGACGGTTACCCAGGTGGTCGATGTCATCGACGATGCCTTTACCGTTACGGATGTCGACCAGAGTCTTCAGTACCGCGACGATGTCTTCCTTGCACAGCACGCCCGAACCTTCGATCTCGGTACGACCGATACGACGGTTGAACTTCATCCGGCCGACCGCAGACAGGTCATAACGCTCAGGGCTGAAGAACAGGTTGTTGAACAGGGTTTCGGCAGCGTCTTTGGTTGGCGGCTCGCCTGGACGCATCATGCGATAGATCTCGACCAGCGCTTCCAATTGGTTGCTGGTGGAGTCGATCTTCAGCGTGTCGGAGACGAAAGGACCGCAGTCGATGTCGTTGGTGTACAGGGTCTCGATGCGAACGACCTGAGCCTTGGCGATTTTTGCCAGGACTTCAGTGTTCAGCTCGGTGTTGCATTCGGCCAGGATTTCGCCGGTAGCCGGGTGCACGATAGCCTTGGCGGTGGTGCGGCCGAGGACGTAGTCCAGTGGCACATCCAGCGTCTTGATACCGGCTTTTTCGATCTGGTTGATGTGGCGCGCGGTAATACGGCGGCCTTGCTCAACAATGACCTTGCCCTTCTCGTCCTGGATGTCCAGAACCGCAACTTCACCACGCAGACGCGATGGCACCAGTTCCAGGCTGAGGGTTTCGCCGCTCAGGTGGAATACGTTGGTGGTGTAGAACGCGTCCAGCACTTCTTCGGTGGTGTAACCGAGCGCGCGCAGCAGTACCGAGGCCGGCAGCTTGCGACGACGGTCGATACGCACGAAGACGCAATCTTTCGGGTCGAATTCGAAGTCCAGCCACGAACCGCGGTAAGGAATGATGCGAGCCGAGTACAGCAGTTTGCCGGAGCTGTGCGTCTTGCCGCGGTCGTGGTCGAAGAACACGCCCGGGGAACGGTGCAGCTGGGAAACGATAACACGCTCGGTACCGTTGATTACGAAGGTACCGTTCTCAGTCATCAGGGGGATTTCACCCATGTAGACTTCTTGCTCTTTGATGTCCTTGATCGCTTTGTTCGACGATTCTTTGTCGAAAATGATCAGGCGCACTTTTACCCGCAAAGGTACGGCGAAAGTTACACCGCGCAATACGCATTCTTTGACATCAAATGCCGGTTCGCCCAGGCGATAACCGACGTACTCCAGCGCAGCATTGCCGGAGTAGCTGATGATCGGGAAAACGGATTTGAAGGCCGCATGCAGGCCCACGTCGCGGAACTGATCTTTAGTCGCTCCCGCTTGCAAGAATTCACGATACGAATCCAGCTGGATGGCCAGGAGGTAAGGCACATCCATGACGTCCGGCAACTTGCTAAAGTCCTTGCGGATACGTTTTTTCTCAGTATATGAGTAAGCCATCAGCGTTCCCCAGCTTGGTCACCTGCTTGTTTGGCCCCTCCCGACGGGAGCAGCCAGAAAATCGTGCAAACCCCATGGTTTGCGCCACCGCATCGGGTGGTTACAGCGCCTTTATCAGCACCGACCCAGTCGGCTGCCAATAACGGAAAAAGGCCGGTGGCAAGAGCCACCAGCCATCAGCCTGTCGCTTGACGCTCGGGCTGGAGGAGCAAAGTCGATGCTTACTTCAGCTCGACTTTAGCGCCTGCTTCTTCCAGCTTCTTCTTGGCGTCTTCAGCCGCTTCTTTCGAAACGCCTTCAGCTACAACCTGAGGAGCGCCGTCTACTTTCTCTTTGGCTTCTTTCAGGCCCAGACCGGTCAGTTCACGAACTGCCTTGATCACGTTAACCTTCTTCTCGCCAGCTTCCAGCAGAACAACGTTGAACTCGGTTTGCTCTTCAACAGCAGCAGCAGCTACAGCTGGGCCAGCCGAAGCGGCAGCAGCGGTAACACCGAAGGTTTCTTCCATCGCTTTGATCAGCTCAACGATTTCCACTACGGATTTCTGGCCGATTGCTTCGATGATTTGTTCGTTAGTCAGAGACATGACTCAATTCCTGAATTGGGGGACGGCCTACGCGACCATCGAAATAAACAAAAAACGCGAGAAGTGACGAGCCTCAGGCTGCGGCAGCTTCTTTCTGGTCGCGAATTGCCGCCAGAGTACGAGCCAATTTGCTGGTAGCGCCTTGAATCACGCTCATCAGCTGGGAAATTGCTTCGTCACGGGTCGGCAGAGTTGCCAGTACGTCGATCTGATTAGCTGCGAGGAACTTGCCCTCGAACGCAGCTGCCTTGATCTCGAACTTGTCCTGACCCTTGGCAAACTCTTTGAAGATACGGGCAGCAGCGCCCGGATGTTCGTTCGAGAATGCAATCAGGGTCGGGCCGGTGAACACGTCGTTGAGGACACTGTATTGAGTGTCAGCAACGGCGCGCTTGAGCAGGGTGTTACGTACAACACGTACGTAAACGCCAGCTTCACGAGCCTCTTTACGGAGTCCGGTCATTGCGCCTACTGTTACGCCACGTGCATCAACCACGACAGCGGACAGAGCGACTTTGGCAGCCTCGTTGACTTCAGCGACGATGGCCTTCTTGTCTTCGAGATTAATTGCCACGGGTTTAACTCCTGCTTGTTACCGTTTCATTCGATCGGAACCGAATGTCGTTTTGGTGTCTGATTCGGTAAGGAACCGGGAGCACCATCTGCGTAGGCTTGAGGTTTAAGGCTTGCGCCGCCTACGGTCTTGGATAGCCCCCGCCAGGCAGGGACCCCAATCTTTCAATTGGCGCGGCAATCCGCGCCAACCTTTGTCTTACGCGTCGAGCGAGCTCTGATCGATAACCAGACCTGGGCCCATGGTAGTGCTCAGGGTAACGCGCTTGACGTAAATGCCTTTCGAGGAAGCTGGCTTGATACGCTTCAGATCAGCGATCAGGGCCTCAACGTTTTCCTTCAGCTTGACGGCGTCGAAGCCGATCTTGCCAACGGAAGTGTGGATGATGCCGTTTTTGTCGGTGCGATAACGAACCTGACCAGCCTTGGCGTTCTTGACCGCGTTGGCTACGTCTGGAGTCACGGTGCCGACTTTCGGGTTAGGCATCAGACCACGTGGACCGAGGATCTGACCCAACTGACCTACAACGCGCATGGCATCCGGGGATGCGATCACTACGTCATAGTTCAGATCGCCGCCTTTCATTTCGGCAGCCAGGTCGTCCATACCTACACGGTCAGCGCCGGCAGCCAGAGCGGCCTCAGCAGCTGGACCCTGGGTGAACACAGCAACGCGAACGGTCTTGCCAGTGCCGTGTGGCAGCACAGTAGCGCTACGAACAACCTGGTCGGATTTACGCGGGTCTACACCCAGGTTTACAGCAACGTCGAACGACTCGCTGAACTTGACAGTCGACAGCTCGGCCAGCAAAGCAGCGGCGTCTACAATGTTGTAGGCCTTGCCTGCTTCGATTTTGCCGGCGATAGCCTTTTGACGCTTGGTCAGCTTAGCCATTACACACCCTCCACGTTAAGGCCCATGCTACGAGCAGAACCGGCGATAGTACGCACGGCTGCATCCATATCAGCTGCAGTCAGATCCGCGTTTTTGGTTTTCGCGATTTCTTCCAGCTGAGCACGGGTAACGGTGCCAACCTTAACGGTGTTCGGACGAGCGGAACCGCTGGTCAGACCGGCCGCCTTCTTCAGCAGAACCGAAGCAGGGGTGGATTTGGTTTCGAAAGTGAAGCTACGGTCGCTGTAGACAGTGATGATCACTGGAGTCGGCAGACCTGGCTCAAGACCCTGAGTACGGGCGTTGAAAGCCTTGCAGAATTCCATGATGTTCACGCCGTGCTGACCCAGAGCAGGACCAACCGGTGGACTTGGGTTAGCCTGAGCGGCCTTCACTTGCAGCTTGATGTAAGCGGTAATCTTCTTGGCCATGAGGCACTCCAATTACGGGTTCGAACGCCTCGAAAGGCTCCCCGGTTACTTGCGCGTTTATCCCAGTGACGACAAAACCCCACAGCCTAAGGCTGCGGGGTTGGGATTGCTTGTCCAGTTAGACCTTCTCGACCTGACTGAACTCGAGCTCCACCGGAGTAGAGCGACCGAAAATGAGCACTGCCACTTGGATCCGGCTCTTTTCGTAGTTAACTTCTTCCACAACGCCATTGAAATCAGCGAATGGACCGTCATTGACACGTACCGTCTCGCCTGGCTCGAACAACGTCTTCGGCTTCGGCTTGTCGCTACCGTCAGCAACGCGACGCAGAATCGCTTCTGCCTCTTTATCGGTAATTGGCGCAGGCTTGTCAGCGGTACCGCCGATGAAACCCATCACTCGAGGAGTATCCTTGACCAAGTGCCAGGTACCCTCGTTCATATCCATCTGGACCAGCACATAGCCCGGGAAGAACTTGCGCTCGCTTTTGCGCTTCTGGCCGTTACGCATTTCAACCACTTCTTCAGTGGGAACCAGAATCTCGCCGAAGCCATCTTCCATGCCAGCCAGCTTTACGCGCTCGATCAGCGAGCGCATCACATGCTTCTCGTAACCCGAGTAAGCATGCACAACATACCAACGCTTAGCCACGGGACACCCTTAGCCGACAATCAAGGAAACAAGCCAGCCGAGCAGGGAATCAAGACCCCACAACAGCAACGCCATAACCAGAACAACAGCCACGACAATCAGCGTGGTCTGCGTGGTTTCTTGGCGAGTTGGCCACACGACTTTACGAATCTCGGTGCGAGCTTCCTTAACCAGCACAAAGAAAGACTTGCCCTTCGCAGTCTGCAGGCCTACAAAGGCAGCTACAGCAGCAATGGCAAGCAAAGCGAGTACACGGTACAGGATCGGCGAAGCAGCGTAATACTGATTGCCAACAACGCCAACAACTACCAAAGCGACTACTACAAGCCACTTGAGCAGATCGAAGCGAGAGCCTTGAGCTTCAGCTTTAGGAGTCATCTATGAAGATCCTGTGAAAAGAAAGCCAGACACACCAAGTGAATCTGGCAGGTCAGGAGGGAATCGAACCCCCAACCTACGGTTTTGGAGACCGTCGCTCTGCCAATTGAGCTACTGACCTAAAACAAAATCAGGCCGACCATTATGCCGGCCCGAAAAATACATTACAACCGCTTATTCGATGATTTTGGCTACGACGCCAGCGCCGACGGTACGACCGCCTTCACGGATAGCGAAACGCAGACCGTCTTCCATCGCGATGGTTTTGATCAGGGTAACAGTCATCTGAATGTTGTCACCTGGCATTACCATTTCAACGCCTTCTGGCAGCTCGCAGTTACCAGTCACGTCAGTAGTACGGAAGTAGAACTGTGGACGGTAGCCTTTGAAGAACGGAGTGTGACGACCGCCTTCTTCCTTGCTCAGAACGTAAACTTCTGCGGTGAACTTGGTGTGCGGCTTGACCGAACCTGGCTTGACCAGAACCTGGCCACGCTCAACGTCGTCACGCTTGGTACCGCGCAGCAGAACGCCGCAGTTCTCGCCAGCACGACCTTCGTCGAGCAGTTTGCGGAACATCTCAACACCGGTGCAGGTGGTGGTGGTGGTGTCACGCAGACCAACGATTTCCAGCGCGTCCTGAACGCGAACGATACCGCGCTCGATACGACCAGTCACAACAGTACCGCGACCCGAGATCGAGAACACGTCTTCGATTGGCATCAGGAATGGCTTGTCGATCATACGAACTGGTTCTGGGATGTAGGTATCCAGAGTTTCAACCAGTTTACGAACGGCAGTGGTGCCCATTTCGTTGTCGTCTTTGCCTTCCAGCGCCATACGAGCCGAACCGATGATGATCGGAGTGTCGTCGCCCGGGAAGTCGTAGGTCGACAGCAGGTCACGAACTTCCATCTCAACCAGTTCCAGCAGCTCAGCGTCGTCTACCAGATCAGCCTTGTTCAGGAAAACCACGATGTACGGAACGCCTACCTGACGGGACAGCAGGATGTGCTCACGGGTTTGCGGCATCGGACCATCAGCGGCCGAGCAAACCAGGATCGCGCCGTCCATCTGAGCAGCACCGGTGATCATGTTCTTCACGTAGTCAGCGTGACCTGGGCAGTCAACGTGAGCGTAGTGACGAATAGTCGAGTTGTACTCAACGTGAGCGGTGTTGATGGTGATACCGCGAGCTTTTTCTTCTGGTGCGCTGTCGATCTTGTCGAATTCAACGACGGCCGAACCGAAAACTTCGGAGCAGACGCGAGTCAGAGCAGCAGTCAGAGTGGTTTTACCGTGGTCAACGTGACCAATGGTCCCAACGTTGACGTGGGGCAGGGAACGATCAAATTTTTCCTTAGCCATCGATATCACCCTCTACAGAAGAAATTAGACAAACAATATCAACCATTAAAACAAAGGCAGATATTTTCATATCTGCCTTGTTATATGGAGCTCTTGAGCGGATTTGAACCGCTGACCTCACCCTTACCAAGGGTGTGCTCTACCAACTGAGCTACAAGAGCAAAACCCTTTTGCACAACCTGCAAACTTGGAGCGGGTAGCGGGAATCGAACCCGCATCATCAGCTTGGAAGGCTGAGGTTCTACCACTAAACTATACCCGCGGAGCCTGCAGCTCACGCTTAAATCTGGTGGAGGGAGAAGGATTCGAACCTTCGAAGTCGTAGACGTCAGATTTACAGTCTGATCCCTTTGGCCGCTCGGGAACCCCTCCTAATCAGGCCGGCATTCTATATCATGCCAAACCCCTGTCAAGCATTTTCTCATTTAAAAACCTGAGGTTAGCTGCGTTGACACACTTCACACTGAATGCCGATTAAGGTGTTCGCTGTGGAGCGGGCGCCATTCTATGCAAACTATTGAGTGGGTGCAACCCCTTCACACAGCATTATTTTATGTTTTAACTCATTGAATTCCTTGGAAAGGTTTTGCAACTGTTGATCGCCCAACAAACGCTGGCCGTCCGGAGCAACCGCCAGCCAATAACCGCTCCCGGCAGCATCTTTCGGCACGGATTGCACACTGACCCTCATCGTCCCCAGACGCTGCTGCAACTTGGCAATTGAATCCTCATCAGAAAACCCACCAAGAAACAGGCACTGTTGACGCGCAGCACCCTCCATCCTGCGCCCATCACCGGCTGTTTCACTAAGCAAACGAATATCCTGCTGCGAACCGCGATACAGGTTCAGAGGCGTTACGTCTTTGGCTCGCAAGGGCGCCTCCTGCTGATGCCAGACATAATAGAAACCGTTGAGAACTACGAGGAGCAGGAACAACCAACGCATATAAACCTCAGGACAAGGGACACGCCATGGCCAAGCCGACGAAAACAAGATCGGGTACAACCCGAGCATCAGGCACGACGCCACCAACCAGATCAGCATCCCCTCCCGTAATGAAAACGAGGTAGTTTTCGCCCCAATATGCTTGAGCCAGCTCTAATTGAGTGAGCACGAAGCCCCTCAACATCAACGAACACCCGCGCTCCACCGCTTCTGCGGTAGTCCGCCCCGGCACATGACTGGAGAGGGCGCGCTCCGCCGCCTGATCCCCGTAGCGAATTTTACGAGTATGAGTGCGCAGCTGGTTTCGCATCAAAGGCAAACCAGGACAGATGAACCCACCGAGATGCTCACCGTCAGCCGCAACAAAATCAGCAGTGACCGCTGTACCAAAGTCGAGAATCAGGCAAGCATCGCCGGCAGCCAGGTGAAAACCCCCAAGCATCGCTAGCCAGCGATCAAGCCCTAGACGCTCATAATCCTCGTAGCCGTTACGAACGCCGGACATCTCACGAGCGGATTTTGCACATACGACAGGTATAGTGAATTCACGCTCAATAAGATCGATTAACGCGCCTGTTTCTTCGTCAGTCCTGACGCTGACCAAACGACAGTTGCGCAGTGACAGCGCATTTATGATGCGCAGGCTCTCAATCAAAGCCAGATCGGAATCTACCACCCCTTCCGAGACCACTTCGCTCGCCAAGCCATTGAGCACGCGCCACTTTATAAAACTGTTGCCGCAGTCAAGCTCAAGAATCATCACGCAACCTCAGGCTGAGCTCTCCGCCACTAAAGACTTGTTCAACACCGCCTACCATCAAGCGCAACCCGCCCTGATTATCGATGCCGAGCACAACCCCTTCGATATGACTGTTACCCGCAATCAATGAAACAGTGCGACCCTGCCACAAATGATTTTCCGCCCATTCTGCTTGCAAACCAGCGAATCCATGGGCTTGGTGCCTATGGATATAGGTGTTCAGTTGAGTGCTAAGCTCAACCACCAAAGCGTTGCGATCACAGGCCTGCCCAGACTCAAGCCTTATGGAAGTCCACTGCTGGTCGACCTCTTGTGCAACCTGCATATTCACATTGATTCCTATACCCAGCACAACATGACAGACATCTGCCGGATCTCCGACGAGCTCAAGTAGGATCCCGGCAATCTTCTTGTTTCCCACCAAGACATCATTGGGCCATTTCAAACCGGCGTTCGATACCCCCGAGCTTCGCAAGGTCTGCATGACGGCCAAGCCAACAACAAGGCTCAGCCCTTCAAGCTGGCGCATTCCGCCGTCGATACGGAGCACAAGGCTGTAATAAAGGTTTTCCGCAAATGGGCTTACCCACTTACGACCTCGACGACCACGGCCTGCCAATTGTCGCTCCGCGAGCAGCAAAAACGGCGCGGGGGCACCGTCATTGATGGAGCGCAGAGCTTCGGCATTTGTCGAGTCAACAGAGTCGAACACACGCACCGGCCATGGAGGCATCTTCTTGGTTATTTCAAGAGGATCAAGGAGCGTCAGAGGCGTCGACAATTGATATCCGCGACCGCGAACTTTATGGATCGACAGGCCAAGTTCAGCTTCAAGCTGTTGTAGCTGCTTCCATACAGCACTTCGGCTAATTCCCAAGGCAACGCCCAAGTCCTGTCCGGAATGGAATCGTCCATCCTTCAGTAGATTCACCAACGTCAGCATGCAGGTATCGCCTCACAATGAGGTCCGCATAATAGCCATGCCCCGGGCCGTTGCATAGAAATCAAGCGGACACATTTCTCGCAGGCAAAACAAAACCCCAACTGCTTTCGCAATTGGGGTTTCGGAATTTAATCTTGACGATGACCTACTCTCACATGGGGAAACCCCACACTACCATCGGCGATGCATCGTTTCACTGCTGAGTTCGGGATGGGATCAGGTGGTTCCAACGCTCTATGGTCGTCAAGAAATTCGGGTACTGACTCGTGACCAGATGGTCTCGCTTCAGCAAATTGGGTATGTGACAGCTGGTGTTTGTGCGTTTCGAACTTTCGGTTCGTTTCGTCTTCACACACCGCAATCTGGTGCCTTCTCAGGTCAGCAAATTGCTTGGGTGTTATATGGTCAAGCCTCACGGGCAATTAGTATTGGTTAGCTCAACGCCTCACAGCGCTTACACACCCAACCTATCAACGTCGTAGTCTTCGACGGCCCTTCAGGGAACTCAAGGTTCCAGTGAGATCTCATCTTGAGGCAAGTTTCCCGCTTAGATGCTTTCAGCGGTTATCTTTCCCGAACATAGCTACCCGGCAATGCCACTGGCGTGACAACCGGAACACCAGAGGTTCGTCCACTCCGGTCCTCTCGTACTAGGAGCAGCCCCTCTCAAATCTCAAACGTCCACGGCAGATAGGGACCGAACTGTCTCACGACGTTCTAAACCCAGCTCGCGTACCACTTTAAATGGCGAACAGCCATACCCTTGGGACCGGCTTCAGCCCCAGGATGTGATGAGCCGACATCGAGGTGCCAAACACCGCCGTCGATATGAACTCTTGGGCGGTATCAGCCTGTTATCCCCGGAGTACCTTTTATCCGTTGAGCGATGGCCCTTCCATACAGAACCACCGGATCACTAAGACCTACTTTCGTACCTGCTCGACGTGTCTGTCTCGCAGTCAAGCGCGCTTTTGCCTTTATACTCTACGACCGATTTCCGACCGGTCTGAGCGCACCTTCGTACTCCTCCGTTACTCTTTAGGAGGAGACCGCCCCAGTCAAACTACCCACCATACACTGTCCTCGATCCGGATAACGGACCTGAGTTAGAACCTCAAAGTTGCCAGGGTGGTATTTCAAGGATGGCTCCACGCGAACTGGCGTCCACGCTTCAAAGCCTCCCACCTATCCTACACAAGCAAATTCAAAGTCCAGTGCAAAGCTATAGTAAAGGTTCACGGGGTCTTTCCGTCTAGCCGCGGATACACTGCATCTTCACAGCGATTTCAATTTCACTGAGTCTCGGGTGGAGACAGCGCCGCCATCGTTACGCCATTCGTGCAGGTCGGAACTTACCCGACAAGGAATTTCGCTACCTTAGGACCGTTATAGTTACGGCCGCCGTTTACCGGGGCTTCGATCAAGAGCTTCGCGTTAGCTAACCCCATCAATTAACCTTCCGGCACCGGGCAGGCGTCACACCCTATACGTCCACTTTCGTGTTTGCAGAGTGCTGTGTTTTTAATAAACAGTCGCAGCGGCCTGGTATCTTCGACCGGCATGAGCTTACGGAGCAAGTCCTTCACCCTCACCGGCGCACCTTCTCCCGAAGTTACGGTGCCATTTTGCCTAGTTCCTTCACCCGAGTTCTCTCAAGCGCCTTGGTATTCTCTACCCAACCACCTGTGTCGGTTTGGGGTACGGTTCCTGGTTACCTGAAGCTTAGAAGCTTTTCTTGGAAGCATGGCATCAACCACTTCGTCACCCAAAGGGTAACTCGTCATCAGCTCTCGGCCTTAAGATCCCGGATTTACCTAAGATCTCAGCCTACCACCTTAAACTTGGACAACCAACGCCAAGCTGGCCTAGCCTTCTCCGTCCCTCCATCGCAATAACCAGAAGTACAGGAATATTAACCTGTTTTCCATCGACTACGCTTTTCAGCCTCGCCTTAGGGACCGACTAACCCTGCGTCGATTAACGTTGCGCAGGAAACCTTGGTCTTTCGGCGTGGGTGTTTTTCACACCCATTGTCGTTACTCATGTCAGCATTCGCACTTCTGATACCTCCAGCAAGCTTCTCAACTCACCTTCACAGGCTTACAGAACGCTCCTCTACCGCATCATCCGAAGATGATACCCGTAGCTTCGGTGTATGGTTTGAGCCCCGTTACATCTTCCGCGCAGGCCGACTCGACTAGTGAGCTATTACGCTTTCTTTAAAGGGTGGCTGCTTCTAAGCCAACCTCCTAGCTGTCTAAGCCTTCCCACATCGTTTCCCACTTAACCATAACTTTGGGACCTTAGCTGACGGTCTGGGTTGTTTCCCTTTTCACGACGGACGTTAGCACCCGCCGTGTGTCTCCCATGCTCGGCACTTGTAGGTATTCGGAGTTTGCATCGGTTTGGTAAGTCGGGATGACCCCCTAGCCGAAACAGTGCTCTACCCCCTACAGTGATACATGAGGCGCTACCTAAATAGCTTTCGAGGAGAACCAGCTATCTCCGAGCTTGATTAGCCTTTCACTCCGATCCACAGGTCATCCGCTAACTTTTCAACGGTAGTCGGTTCGGTCCTCCAGTCAGTGTTACCTAACCTTCAACCTGCCCATGGATAGATCGCCCGGTTTCGGGTCTATTCCCAGCGACTAGACGCCCTATTAAGACTCGCTTTCGCTACGCCTCCCCTATTCGGTTAAGCTCGCCACTGAAAATAAGTCGCTGACCCATTATACAAAAGGTACGCAGTCACAGAACAAAGTCTGCTCCCACTGCTTGTACGCATACGGTTTCAGGATCTATTTCACTCCCCTCTCCGGGGTTCTTTTCGCCTTTCCCTCACGGTACTAGTTCACTATCGGTCAGTCAGTAGTATTTAGCCTTGGAGGATGGTCCCCCCATATTCAGACAAAGTTTCTCGTGCTCCGTCCTACTCGATTTCATGACTAAGAGATTTTCGCGTACAGGGCTATCACCCACTATGGCCGCACTTTCCAGAGCGTTCCGCTAATCTCAAAGCCACTTAAGGGCTAGTCCCCGTTCGCTCGCCACTACTAAGGGAATCTCGGTTGATTTCTTTTCCTCAGGGTACTTAGATGTTTCAGTTCCCCTGGTTCGCCTCTTGCACCTATGTATTCAGTACAAGATAACCATCTTATGATGGCTGGGTTCCCCCATTCAGACATCTCCGGATCAAAGTCTGTTTGCCGACTCCCCGAAGCTTTTCGCAGGCTACCACGTCTTTCATCGCCTCTGACTGCCAAGGCATCCACCGTATGCGCTTCTTCACTTGACCATATAACCCCAAGCAATCTGGTTATACTGTGAAGACGACATTCGCCGAAAATTCGAATTTCTCAACTAAGAGAACTCACAAATTTTACCTTAGCCTGATCCGTTACCAGTGAAAGTAACGTTCAGTCTATCTTTCTATCACATACCCAAATTTTTAAAGAACGATCTAGTCAAAGACTAGAAATCAACATTCATCACCGAACCGGTGGAATGCTCATTTCTAAGCTTTCAAACTTCAGAAGCAGTAGTGGTGGAGCCAAGCGGGATCGAACCGCTGACCTCCTGCGTGCAAGGCAGGCGCTCTCCCAGCTGAGCTATGGCCCCGTATTTCTACAGGCGTTTCCCACACAAAATTGGTGGGTCTGGGCAGATTCGAACTGCCGACCTCACCCTTATCAGGGGTGCGCTCTAACCAACTGAGCTACAGACCCAATTTCGGGCTGCTTCTATCGTCTTCTTCAGTGAATCAAGCAATTCGTGTGGGAGCTCATGCAGCAGCTGATGTCGTCGATTAAGGAGGTGATCCAGCCGCAGGTTCCCCTACGGCTACCTTGTTACGACTTCACCCCAGTCATGAATCACACCGTGGTAACCGTCCTCCCGAAGGTTAGACTAGCTACTTCTGGTGCAACCCACTCCCATGGTGTGACGGGCGGTGTGTACAAGGCCCGGGAACGTATTCACCGCGACATTCTGATTCGCGATTACTAGCGATTCCGACTTCACGCAGTCGAGTTGCAGACTGCGATCCGGACTACGATCGGTTTTATGGGATTAGCTCCACCTCGCGGCTTGGCAACCCTTTGTACCGACCATTGTAGCACGTGTGTAGCCCAGGCCGTAAGGGCCATGATGACTTGACGTCATCCCCACCTTCCTCCGGTTTGTCACCGGCAGTCTCCTTAGAGTGCCCACCTTAACGTGCTGGTAACTAAGGACAAGGGTTGCGCTCGTTACGGGACTTAACCCAACATCTCACGACACGAGCTGACGACAGCCATGCAGCACCTGTCTCAATGTTCCCGAAGGCACCAATCCATCTCTGGAAAGTTCATTGGATGTCAAGGCCTGGTAAGGTTCTTCGCGTTGCTTCGAATTAAACCACATGCTCCACCGCTTGTGCGGGCCCCCGTCAATTCATTTGAGTTTTAACCTTGCGGCCGTACTCCCCAGGCGGTCAACTTAATGCGTTAGCTGCGCCACTAAGAGCTCAAGGCTCCCAACGGCTAGTTGACATCGTTTACGGCGTGGACTACCAGGGTATCTAATCCTGTTTGCTCCCCACGCTTTCGCACCTCAGTGTCAGTATCAGTCCAGGTGGTCGCCTTCGCCACTGGTGTTCCTTCCTATATCTACGCATTTCACCGCTACACAGGAAATTCCACCACCCTCTACCATACTCTAGCTTGCCAGTTTTGGATGCAGTTCCCAGGTTGAGCCCGGGGATTTCACATCCAACTTAACAAACCACCTACGCGCGCTTTACGCCCAGTAATTCCGATTAACGCTTGCACCCTCTGTATTACCGCGGCTGCTGGCACAGAGTTAGCCGGTGCTTATTCTGCCGGTAACGTCAAAATTGCAGAGTATTAATCTACAACCCTTCCTCCCAACTTAAAGTGCTTTACAATCCGAAGACCTTCTTCACACACGCGGCATGGCTGGATCAGGCTTTCGCCCATTGTCCAATATTCCCCACTGCTGCCTCCCGTAGGAGTCTGGACCGTGTCTCAGTTCCAGTGTGACTGATCATCCTCTCAGACCAGTTACGGATCGTCGCCTTGGTGAGCCATTACCTCACCAACTAGCTAATCCGACCTAGGCTCATCTGATAGCGCAAGGCCCGAAGGTCCCCTGCTTTCTCCCGTAGGACGTATGCGGTATTAGCGTTCCTTTCGAAACGTTGTCCCCCACTACCAGGCAGATTCCTAGGCATTACTCACCCGTCCGCCGCTGAATCCAGGAGCAAGCTCCTTTCATCCGCTCGACTTGCATGTGTTAGGCCTGCCGCCAGCGTTCAATCTGAGCCATGATCAAACTCTTCAGTTCAAACATCTTTGGGTTTTTAAGAAACCCTAAACTTGGCTCAGCAATCGTTGGTTACATCTTTGATTTCTCGCGGAGTAACTTGTGATGCTGATAATCTTGTTGACTACCAGTCTGACTGCACAAGCACCCACACGAATTGCTTGATTCAGTTGTTAAAGAGCAGTTGGTTAAGATCTTTCGTCTCAACCGAGGCGCGCATTCTACAGCAGCCTCATTTGCTGTCAAGTGATTATTTTCAGAAGTTTTCGAAGAATTCTTCAACAACTTCAACCACTTGCGCTTCCGATCTCTCGTTAGCGGGAGGCGAATTCTACAGCGTTAATCGCTGCTGTCAACACCTCTTTTTCTCCGCTTTCGACCGAGAAGATCGAACCGTTAAAAGAGCCAAACATCACCACTCCTTCAACTCCTTCCAAACTTCGATGATCTGAAGCAAGCCGCTGTCGAAAACTGCGTAACTCTTTGAATCTCAAGGAGTTTTCCGTTTCGACTGCGCCGGAAGTGGGGCGAATTATAGACCTCTAAAATTCGCCGTCAACCCCTAATTCCAACTTTATTCAGATTTCAGCGTGATGCGTGCAAAAGCCTTCTTGCCGGCCTGGCAAACGTGAGTCGCGCCCAGTACATATATAAAGGAGCGATCAACCACTTCACCATCAACGCGCACCCCACCCGCCGCCAACAGATCACGCGCCGCCGCCGAGTTCTTCACCAGGCCAGCCTTATTAAGGACGGCAGCGATTGGCATGTCCTCAGCCGAAGCCAGCTCAACCTCAGGCAAGTCATCCGGAAGCTCGCCATCTTTCATGCGGTTGCCAGCGCCACGGTGAGCATTTGCCGCTGCCTCTTCACCATGGAAACGCGCAACGATCTCTTCAGCCAGCTTGATCTTGATATCACGCGGGTTCGCGCCAGCCTCAACGTCAGCCCGGAATGAGTTGATCTCATCCATCGAGCGGAAGCTGAGCAACTCGAAGTAACGCCACATCAGCGCATCCGGAATGGAAACCAGCTTGCTGTACATGACGCCCGGCGCCTCCTGGATACCGACGTAGTTGCCCAGCGATTTGGACATCTTCTTCACGCCATCCAGACCTTCCAGCAATGGCATGGTGAGAATGCACTGAGCTTCCTGACCATAACCACGCTGCAGCTCGCGCCCCATCAGCAGGTTGAATTTCTGGTCAGTACCGCCCAGCTCGACATCCGCGCGCAGCGCGACCGAGTCATAACCCTGAACCAACGGATAGAGAAACTCGTGAATAGCGATTGGCTGGTTGGCGGTGTAACGCTTGTCGAAGTCATCGCGCTCAAGCATGCGGGCCACGGTGTATTGCGAAGTCAGACGAATGAAATCCGCCGGCCCCATCTTGTCCATCCAAGTGGAGTTGAAGGCAACTTCGGTTTTCGCCGGATCAAGAATCTTGAAAACCTGAGTCTTGTAGGTCTCGGCATTTTCGAGAACCTGCTCACGCGTCAGCGGCGGACGCGTGGCGCTCTTGCCACTCGGATCACCGATCATCCCGGTGAAGTCACCTATAAGGAAGATCACCTGATGCCCCAGCTCCTGAAACTGACGCAGCTTATTAATAAGCACCGTATGACCCAGATGCAGGTCCGGAGCGGTTGGGTCGAAACCAGCCTTGATACGCAGCGGTTGGCCACGCTTGAGCTTCTCGACCAGCTCGGACTCGACCAACAGTTCTTCCGCACCACGTTTAATCAGCGCTAGCTGCTCTTCAACCGACTTCATAACAGACCCGCAAGGCTCAGATTCAAAGGGAACCAACCATACAAGAACGCGCACCAATTACAAGTTTTGCCCGGCGCACGGACACCAATCCACAGACCCGAGGTCTGCAGACTTGCTTCAACGATGATTTGGTTATATTTTATACAGTTATTTCATCTTCATCATGTCATTCATCTTTTCCAATTCATCTATTTCAAAGTCAAAAATTACCTATGACCACTGAACCGTCTAAAGCGCCCCCGCTTTACCCGAAGACCCACCTGCTCGCCGCAAGTGGAATCGCCGCCCTTCTCAGCCTGGCGCTGCTGGTATTTCCCTCCAGCGATGTTGAAGCCAAAAAGACGACTCTGAGTCTTGAACTGGAAAGTCCTGCTGAACAACTGACACAAGATCAAGACGCTGCTGATGCGGCTCAAGCCACAAACGAACCCGCAGCTTCCCCGTTCGCACAAATCGAAAACAGCGCCGAAAACGCTGCGCAAACCGCTGAAACGGCGCCGGCAACTGTTGCACCTGCTGAAAAACCGAAAGAGCCTGGTCACCGCGAAGTCGTGGTTTCCAAAGGCGATACGCTGTCTACCCTGTTTGAAAAAGTCGGCCTCCCAGCAGCCTCCGTGCACGAAGTACTGGCAAGCGACAAGCAAGCCAAACAGTTCAGCCAGCTCAAGCGTGGCCAGAAACTCGAATTCGAACTGGATCCGGCAGGCCAGTTGACCAGTCTGCACAGCAAGGTCAGCGACGTTGAAACCATCACCCTGACCAAGAACGACAAGGGCTACTCCTTCAACCGCATTACCGCCAAGCCAACCGTGCGCACCGCGTACGTTCACGGCGTGATCAACAGTTCACTGTCGCAGTCGGCTGCGCGTGCCGGCCTTTCTCACAGCCTGACCATGGATATGGCCAGCGTCTTCGGCTACGACGTCGACTTCGCCCAGGACATTCGTCAGGGCGACGAATTCGATGTGATCTACGAGCAGAAAGTCATCAACGGCAAAGCGGTCGGCACCGGCCCGATCCTGTCCGCGCGCTTTACCAACCGCGGCAAGACCTACACCGCCGTTCGCTACACCAACAAACAAGGCAACAGCAGCTACTACACGGCTGACGGCAACAGCATGCGCAAGGCCTTCATCCGTACGCCGGTTGACTTCGCCCGCATCAGCTCGAAATTCTCCATGGGCCGCAAACACCCGATTCTCAACAAGATTCGCGCCCACAAAGGCGTCGACTATGCAGCGCCACGGGGCACGCCGATCAAGGCTGCCGGCGACGGCAAAGTGTTGCTGGCCGGCCGTCGTGGTGGTTATGGCAATACCGTAATCATTCAGCACGGCAACACTTATCGTACGCTCTATGGCCATATGCAGGGCTTCGCCAAAGGCGTGAAAACCGGCGGCACTGTCAAGCAGGGTCAAGTCATTGGCTACATCGGTACCACCGGCCTCTCCACCGGCCCGCATCTGCACTATGAGTTCCAGGTCAACGGCGTTCACGTCGATCCGCTGGGCCAGAAGCTGCCGATGGCCGATCCGATCGCCAAGTCCGAACGCGCACGCTTCCTTGCGCAAAGCCAGCCGCTGATGGCGCGCATGGACCAAGAGAAGGCCACGATGCTGGCTTCGAGCAAGCGCTAAGTCATGGCCCTGTATATCGGTGTGATGTCCGGAACCAGTCTCGACGGGCTGGACATCGCCCTGATCGAGCAGACCTCGGCGATCAAACTGATCGCCACCCACTACCTGCCAATGCCTGAATCCCTGCGCGCCGAGCTGCTTGGCTTGTGCGCCAGCGGCGCCGACGAGATCGCCCGCTCGGCGATTGCCCAGCAACACTGGGTTGACCTTGCCGCGTCAGGTATTCACGCCCTCCTCGCGCAACAACAACTCAAGCCCGATGCCATCCGTGCCATCGGCAGCCACGGTCAGACCATTCGCCATGAACCGGCGCGTGGTTTTACCGTGCAGATCGGCAATCCAGCTCTGCTGACTGAGTTGACCGGTATTACCGTCGTCAGTGATTTCCGCAGCCGCGATGTTGCGGCGGGAGGTCAAGGTGCACCTCTGGTGCCAGCGTTTCACGAAGCGTTGTTTGAAGAGCGTAGCGGTAACCAGGCAGTCTTGAATGTCGGCGGATTCAGCAATCTCAGCCTGATTGAGCCAAGCAAACCTGTAGCCGGTTTCGACTGCGGCCCGGGGAATGTTCTGATGGACGCCTGGATTCACCGGCAACGCGGCGAAAACTATGACCGGGACGGCAAATGGGCAGCGACCGGCAAGGTTGAACCAGCCCTGCTCACGGCACTGCTAAGCGACCCGTTCTTCGTCACCAAAGGCCCGAAAAGTACCGGCCGGGAAGTCTTCAATCTGCCATGGCTGGAACAGCATCTTTCGAACCTGCCAACCTTCGCAGCCGAAGACGTTCAGGCCACGCTGCTCGAATTGACGGCGCTGACCATCGTCGAGTCGCTGCAAAGTGCTCAATCGGACACGATGGAACTGCTGGTCTGTGGCGGCGGCGCGCATAACGCCACGTTGATGAAACGCCTGGCGGATCTACTGCCGGACACAAAGGTCGCCAGCACCGCAACTCACGGCGTGGATCCGGACTGGGTAGAAGCCATGGCCTTCGCCTGGCTGGCTCATTGCTGCCTCGAAGGCATCGCTGCTAACCGGCCAAGCGTCACCGGTGCTCGCGGCCTGCGCGTACTCGGCGCCATCTACCCGGCATAAGCTTCAGATACAAAAACGCCGCAAAACCGAAAGGTTCTGCGGCGTTTTGTTGTGTGCAGTGAAGTGCGATCAGATCGAGAACGACGACCCGCAACCACAAGTCGTTGTGGCATTCGGGTTTTTGATCACGAAGCGCGAACCTTCCAGACCTTCCTGATAATCCACCTCGGCACCGGCCAGGTACTGGAAGCTCATCGGATCGACCACCAGGCTCACGCCTTCGCGCTCGACAATGGTGTCGTCATCGGCCACGTCTTCATCGAAGGTGAAACCGTATTGAAACCCTGAACAACCGCCGCCCGTAACGAATACGCGCAGCTTCAAGCGATCATTCCCCTCTTCATCGACCAGGCTCTTCACCTTGTGCGCAGCACCTTGAGTGAATTGCAAAGCCGTGGGGGTGAAGGATTCGACGCTCATGCTGACTATCTCCCGGCGTTACGCCGCCATAATGCGTGATGACGCGCATTATCCGCTTGTCCTAGAAAATTGGTCAACTATTAGAGGAGCAGCGGCAAGCTTCAAGCGGTGAGCTTCAAGCTTGCCTCTGATCTCTTGTCGCTTGTGACTTGAAGCTCGTAGCTGCTTTTAAGGAAGCATGCCGGCGTGGGACAGGCCGAAGCGCTCGTCCAGGCCGAACAGGATGTTCATGTTCTGCACCGCTTGGCCCGAGGCGCCCTTGACCAGATTGTCGATCACCGAGAGCACGACTACGAGGTCGCCATCCTGTGGACGATGCACGGCGATGCGGCACACGTTGGCGCCGCGCACGCTACGGGTTTCCGGGTGACTGCCGGCTGGCATGACATCGACGAACGGTTCGTTGGCATAGCGCTTTTCGAACAGTGCCTGCAGATCAACCGAGCGATCCGCTACTGTCGCGTAGAGCGTGGAGTGGATGCCGCGAATCATCGGCGTCAGGTGCGGGACGAAGGTCAGGCCGACATCCTTGCCCGCCGCCCGACGCAGGCCCTGGCGAATTTCCGGCAGGTGACGATGACCTTTTACCGCATAGGCCTTCATGCTTTCCGACGTCTCGGAGTACAAAGAACCTACAGCCGCACCACGCCCGGCACCACTGACACCGGATTTGCAGTCGGCGATCAAACGCGATGCGTCGGCCAGACCGGCTTCCAGCAATGGCAGGAAACCCAACTGCGTTGCGGTCGGATAGCAACCGGGCACCGCGATCAGGCGCGCTTTCCTGATTTGCTCGCGATTGACTTCCGGCAGACCATAGACCGCTTCGTCCAGCAATTCCGGGGCGCCGTGTGGCTGGCCATACCACTTGGCCCACTCATCAGCATCTTGCAGACGGAAGTCGGCGGACAGGTCGATGACCTTGGTACCCGCCGCCAGCAGCTCGCCTGCCAAGGCGTGTGCCACACCATGTGGCGTGGCGAAGAACACCACATCGCAGGCGCCGAGGGTTTTCTCGTCCGGTACGCTGAACGCAAGGCCGTCGTAGTGGCCACGCAGGTTCGGGTACATGTCAGCCACGGCCAGACCGGCCTCGGATCGGGAAGTGATGACGACCACTTCTGCCTGCGGATGCTGTGCCAACAGACGCAGCAGTTCGACACCGGTGTAACCCGTGCCGCCGACGATACCGACCTTGACCATAAACCTGCCCTCAACGAACCCACTGGAAAGCCGTCGATAATAGGGGCCGCGCGCGCCTGCGACAACCGCCAAGGTGACGCGCGGACGCTCAAGCCTCTACTATCTGGCTACCGTGAATGAGGGAATAACCAAAAATGCTCTATCTATGGCTCAAAGCGTTTCACATTGTCAGCGTCGTCTGCTGGTTTGCCGGGCTGTTCTACTTGCCCCGCCTTTTCGTTTACCACGCGCAAAGCGCAGACACGATCAGCCAGGAACGCTTCAGTGTCATGGAGCGCAAGCTGTACCGCGGCATCATGGGCCCGGCGATGATCGCCACGCTGATCTTCGGTGGCTGGCTGATCTACCTCAACCCAAGCCTTTTCAGCCAGGGCGGCTGGATCCACGCCAAACTGACCCTGGTCGTGCTGCTGATCGGTTACCACCATATGTGTGGCGCGCAGGTAAAACGCTTTGCCCGTGGCGAAAACACCCGCAGCCATGTCTTTTATCGCTGGTTCAATGAAGTGCCGGTTCTGATATTGCTGGCTATCGTAATTCTGGTCGTGATCAAGCCGTTCTAACTTCAATCGATACAGATCCCTGGGGTTCACAATGTCGCTGCCCGCTCTGCTCGAACAACGTCTGCGTCTGCCCGTAGTAGCAGCGCCGATGTTTCTGATCTCCAATCCGGAACTGGTGCTCGCCTGCTGCCGCAACGGCGTGGTCGGCAGTTTTCCGGCTCTGAACCAACGCGAAAGCAGTGGGTTCAAGGCTTGGCTGGAACAGATCGAAGCGGGCCTGGCGACGCTGGATAATCCGGCCCCTTATGCGGTGAACCTGATCGTTCATCACAGCAACCCGCGACTGCAGGCGGATCTGGACATCTGCGTCGAGCACAAGGTACCGATTGTTATCACCAGCCTCGGCGCAGTGAAGGAACTGGTCGACGCGGTGCACAGCTACGGAGGTCTGGTTTTTCACGACGTGACCACGCGGCGCCATGCCGAGAAAGCCGCTGAAGCCGGTGTCGACGGGCTGATTGCCGTCGCGGCCGGCGCCGGCGGGCATGCTGGCACCTGGAGCCCGTTTGCGCTGATTGCCGAGATCCGCGAGTTTTTCGACAAGACGCTGTTGCTTGCAGGATGTTTGAACCACGGCCATGAGATTCTCGCCGCGCAGCTGCTCGGCGCGGATTTGGCCTACTTCGGCACGCGATTTATCGGCACCACTGAAAGTCACGCGCCTGACGCTTATAAAGAGATGCTGCTGACAGCCAAGGCTGCCGACATCATTCATACTCCAGCGGTGTCGGGAGTGCCGGCCAGTTTCATGCGCCAGAGTCTGGAGGCGGCCGGTTTCGACATGGCAGCCCTGCAAGGCAAAGGCGAGGTGAATTTCGGCGACAAGCTCAAGCCGATCAACGATGAAGCCAAAGCCTGGAAGACCGTATGGTCGGCAGGCCAGGGCGTAGGACAGATTGACGACCTGCCGAGCGTCGATCAGTTGATCGCAAGGCTGGATGGTGAATATCGTCAAGCTCAAACGCGCGCCGCACAGCTGCCACAACGCTGGCCGCGCTGAAGATACCCCGACCAGTCGCTGGCAGACTGGCATTGAACTGAATACAGCAAACCCAATCGCGACAAGGATGCCTCGGCCATGAGCGAACCCCGTTACAAGATCGTCTTCGACGGCGCGCTGCAACCCGGCGTCGACATCACCACAGCCAAGCTGAATCTGGCGGATCTGTTCAAAAGCGATGTGGCTGCCATCGAGCGCCTGTTCAGTGGCCGCGCCGTCGCCCTCAAGCGTGATCTGTCCCACAGCGATGCGCAGACATATCTGCAAGCGTTGAACAAAACCGGGATCGATGCGCGTATAGAAGCGGAAACGGCCATCGAGCTCAATCTGGCGGATGTTCATGACAACCCGGCAGCTGTGGCTGAGCCGGATTCGCCTTACGCACCACCTCGGGCGAACGTCGGAGAAAGCCTGCCAGCGTTTGCTACGCTCAAGCCATTCAGCGTCGAAGGCCGTATCGGTCGCTTGCGCTTTCTGGCCTGGACCATGGTCTTGAGCCTAGTGACCCTGCCCATCGTCGGTGTGTTCGCCTTGATTGCCTTGGGCCTGGTCAATGGCGACTCGACCACAGGCCTGATCCTCGGCGGGATCCTGGCGGTATTCCTGTTCATTGGCTTCATGATCGTCAGCATTCTGTTCAGCGTTCAGCGCCTGCACGATATCGGCTGGTCGGGCTGGCTGTGGCTGTTGAATCTGGTGCCGTTCGTGGGCAGCTTCTTCCCACTGGTGATCATGGTTGTTCCCGGCAATACCGGCGCCAACCGCTATGGCCCACCACCTCCGCCGAACAGCACGGCGGTCAAAGTGCTGTGCTCGTTGTGGATCGTATTCTTCGCACTGATTTTTGCCGCAGGCCTGCTTGGCGGTTTCTCGGCCGTGCAGGAAGAATATGAAAGCAATCTGGAGAGCAGCTATGACAGCGGCTCGGTGATCACCGACGAAGTTGAGGTCGTCGAACCGCCAGCGATTTCCGCCGACGAGGCAGCCGAACCGGCGCAGGCCCCTGTAGACTCTGCGCAAGAATGAACAGCGCTCTTCGCCGCGACAACCGCGTCGCCGGCGCGGAGCTGTTGCGATGGAGAACTGCATGACCCGTTACGCTCTGATCACTGGCGCTTCCAGCGGCATCGGCCTGGCCATGGCCGAAGCACTGGCCCGGCGCGGCCGCAGCCTGATTCTGGTGGCACGACAGCGTGATCAGCTGGAAAGTATCGCCATCGAGCTGACCCAGCGCTTCGATGTCGAAGTGTTGTTTCGTGCCTGCGATCTCGGCGAACCGTTACGCCTGTCCGGCTTTTTGCTGGAGTTGGAAGAAGGCGACCGGCAGATCGATCTGCTGGTCAATTGCGCCGGCATCGGCACCTGCGGGCCCTTTCTCGCGCAAGACTGGATGACCGAGCAGGACCTCATAGAGGTCAATATCCTCGCCCTCACCCGCCTCTGCCATGCGCTGGGTAACAGCATGGCGCTGCTGGGCGGCGGGCAGATTCTCAACGTCGCCTCGGTGGCCGCGTACAGCCCCGGCCCGTGGATGAGCACGTACTACGCCAGCAAAGCGTATGTGCTGCATTTTTCCGAAGCCTTGCGCGTGGAGCTCAAACAAAGCGGCGTGAAAGTCTCGGTACTGTGCCCCGGGCCCACGCGCACACCGTTCTTCCGTACGGCGCAGATGACTAGCGAAAAGATCGAAAGCAGCCACTCGCTGATGAGTCCGGAAGAAGTGGCGCTGCATGCCGTACGTGCATTGGAAAAAAACCGCGCGATCATCATTCCGGGACGACGCAACCGCTGGCTGGCGTTCCTGCCGCGACTGGGTTCGCGCTGGCTTAACCGGACGATTGTCGGCATGGTCAATAAAGCTTACTGCCCCCGCTAGCAAGACAACTTCGCAGCGGTACACTCATTTCAGCCCAACTCAACGGAGAAACAGCAGTGGATACTCTGTTCACCAAGATCATCAACCGGGAAATCCCGGCGAAGATCATTTACGAGGACGACCAGGTTCTGGCCTTCCACGACATCGCCCCCCAGGCTCCGGTGCACTTTCTGGTGATCCCGAAGAAACCGGTGCGCACGCTCAATGACCTGACCGAAGACGACAAGGCGCTGGCCGGGCACATCCTGTTCACCGCCCAGCGCCTAGCGCTGGAGCTGGGTTGCGAAGAAGGCTTCCGCGTGGTGATGAACTGCAATGAACTTGGCGGGCAGACTGTCTATCACATTCATATGCACGTGCTGGGGCAGCGCCAGATGAATTGGCCGCCGGGCTGATTGGCGACAACTCACTGTGGGAGCGAGCCTGCTCGCGAAGGCGCCGATACATTCAACACTTCAGTATCCGATAATCCGCTTTCGCGAGCAGGCTCGCTCCCACAAAAAACCTGACCGCCCAGCAAGTGACCCAGCACAAACCCTCGCCGGCCGATTCGGTTAAACTGGCCGCCGAGATTCTTCCCGGAGGTCAGCATGACTACCCAACGTCACTACTCGCCCATAGACCGTCTGCTGCTGCAAGCCGATGCCGCGATGCGCACGCTGTTGCCCTTCAGTGGCCAGCCGTACCGCCCGTCGCCGGCGATTCTGCAGCCGGATACGCAGATGAGCGATGAAGACACCCGCCATGTCGCCGGTCTGATGCGCATCAACCACACCGGTGAAGTTTGCGCCCAGGCGCTGTATCAGGGCCAGGCGCTGACGGCCAAGTTGCCGCAGGTACGCGAAGCCATGGAGCACGCGGCTGAAGAAGAGGTCGATCATCTGGTCTGGTGCGAGCAGCGCATCCATCAGCTGGGCAGCCACACCAGCGTGCTGAATCCACTGTTTTACGGCATGTCGTTCGGCATCGGCGCGGTGGCCGGGCTGATCAGTGACAAGGTCAGTCTTGGTTTCGTTGCGGCGACCGAGCATCAGGTGTGCAAGCACTTGAACGAACATTTGGAGCAATTGCCGGCCGAAGACGAGAAGTCCCGGGCGATTCTCGAGCAGATGCGCATCGATGAAGAACACCATGCGGAAAGTGCCCTGGATGCGGGCGGGTTTCGTTTTCCGGCGCCGGTGAAATTCGGCATGAGTTTGTTGGCGAAGGTGATGACCAAGAGTACTTATCGGATCTGAGATCTGTGTCGGTGCTGATGGCCTCTTCGCGAGCAGGCTCGCTCCCACAGGGGTTTTGTGTGAGGCATGAAAAAGGCGACCAGGAGGTCGCCTTTTTTGTGTCCGGTAATCTTAGGTCGGCATGTTGCGCGCGTAGAAGATTTCCAGCATTTCGTGTTTCACACGGTCGGTCACCTGGGCACGTTGCTCGGGCGAGAGGTTGCTGGTCGCGTCGCCGAACAGGTAGTTGTCCAGTTCGAAGTTCTTCAGCAGCATTTTGGTGTGGAACAGGTTTTCCTGGTACACGTTCACGTCGGTCATCTGGTACGCGTCGCGGGTGTCTTCGGAGAGGTAGTTCTGGATCGAGTTGATCTCGTGGTCGATGAAGTGTTTGTTGCCTTCAACGTCACGGGTGAAGCCGCGCACACGATAATCCACGGTCACGATGTCCGAATCGAACTGGTGAATGAGGAAGTTGAGCGCTTTGAGCGGTGAAATGACACCACAGGTCGACACGTCGATATCCACACGGAAGGTCGCAATACCGTCGTCCGGATGGATTTCCGGATAGGTGTGCACCGTGATGTGGCTCTTGTCGAGGTGGGCCAGAATGATTTCGGGCAACGGGCCCGGCGATTCTTCGATCTGGCTGTCAGTCGGGGTCACCGGCTCTTCCGAAATCAGAATCGTGACGCTGGCGCCCTGGGGTTCATAGTCCTGACTGGCGATGTTCAGGATGTTGGCACCAATGATCTCGACAACTTCTGTGAGAATCTGCGTCAGGCGTTTCGCGTTGTACTCTTGATTGATGTACTCGACGTAAGCCTGCTGGTCTTGCGGGGTCTCCGCGTAGCAGATGTCATAGATGTTGAAGCTCAAGGTCTTTGTCAGGTTATTGAACCCGTGGAGCTTGAGTTTGCTTTTCACCGTTAAAAACTCTCTATGTATGCGGCGCGGCCGCGTGATCAAGCATGCCCGTCAAGTGCGAACAACGCACCTGCGTAGGACGGTTAACACCTCTTCGCGATGGCGATTTTGGTTATCTGTTCAGGCGGATGACCCGTCGGCTGACCGATCACTGCCCTGAAAAAAGTGGCGCATTATGCAGACGTCAGCGGGGGATCGCCAGAGTCTGCACTGCTTTTATGATAGTTGAATGTCGGTTCAGCCGAGTTCGACGATTTCATAGTCGTGGGTGATTGCAACGCCAGCCGCGCCGAGCATGATCGACGCCGAGCAATACTTCTCGGCCGACAGCTCGATGGCGCGCTTGACCTGAGCTTCCTTCAGACCGCGGCCCTTGACCACGAAATGCATGTGGATCTTGGTAAAGACCTTGGGATCTTCAGTCGCACGCTCGGCGTCGAGGAAAGCCTCGCAGCTTTCAACGGCCTGACGCGACTTCTTCAAGATGCTGACCACGTCGAAGTTGCTGCAACCGCCGACACCCAGCAAAAGCATTTCCATCGGACGAACCCCGAGGTTACGGCCACCGGCGTCCGGCGGGCCGTCCATCACCACGACATGACCGCTGCCGGATTCGCCGAGGAACATGGCTTCGCCAGCCCATTGGATGCGTGCCTTCATCGCCCAGACTCCACTGTAAAAAAGGGTCGCCAGCTTAGCACAGCACTTTGTCCCGACAGGAACGACGTCCTAGGACGGATGCTTTCTGGCTGTAGGTAATTTCTCGAATTTTCGACGAAGTGTCTGGTAAGCTGGCGCCAATTCGCTGGCGCCCATTCGTCAGCCCTGTAGCGACCGCCTTCAGCGCCTCATAAAAACTCAAACATCACCGTGCAGTCTTTTCGGGATACAACCATGGTTGCTATTACCCCCACACCCAAAATCAAGAACATCGACAAGCTGTTGATGCATTGCCAGCGCCGGCGTCACGCGGCCAAGAGCAACATCATCTGCGCCGGCGATCGCTCGGACACGCTGTACTTCATCATCAAGGGTTCGGTGACCATCCTCATCGAGGACGACGATGGTCGCGAGATGATCATCGCCTACCTCCACGCCGGGGATTTATTCGGCGAATTGGGTCTGTTCGAGCAGGCAGGTCAGGAGCAGGAACGCAGCGCCTGGGTGCGGGCCAAGGTCGAATGTGAAACCGCAGAAATCAGTTACGCCAAGTTCCGCGAACTGTCGCAGCAGGATCCAGACATTCTTTACGCCCTCAGCGGACAAATCGCACAACGCCTGCGCAACACCACGCGCAAAGTCGGCGACTTGGCGTTTTTCGACGTCACCGGTCGCGTCGCCCGCTGCCTGCTGGAGCTGTGCAAACAGCCGGACGCCATGACCCACCCGGACGGCATGCAGATCAAAGTCACCCGTCAGGAAATCGGTCGAATCGTCGGTTGTTCGCGAGAGATGGTCGGCCGCGTGCTCAAGGATCTGGAAGAACGCAATCTGGTCGACGTGAAGGGCAAGACCATGGTGGTCTTCGGCACGCGTTGAGCCCGTGAATCAAGGGCTGTAAATCTGCGCCAGCATCAAACGAAACAATTCATCGAGACGCGCCAGCGCCAGTGGCGCGTTGAATTTTTCATGCAGGGCGATATGGCTTTGCGCCCTCACCCGCTGCTCCAGGCCGCAGGCTTCATTGAAACGATTGACCGCGGCGACCATTGACTCGCGTTCGTCTTCCATCAGCATCGCCCCATGCACCAGGCCCACCGGACGTTGTCCGCCCTGGCTCTGACGCCAGCGCTGGGCGGTGCCGACCATCTTGCGGCCGTCGAGATTGACGTTGAAGCGGCCATCGCAGAACGCACCGTCGATTTCCCCGACTGACGACGTGCCACCCAACTCATCCAGCAACTGACAGACCGGATCGCACAGACGGCGGTAGCCGGTTTCGATGCGGTTCAGATCGCCTTCGCTGCGAGGTGGCGCATACACCAGTGCGATATTGATTGTTGCAGCCGATTGCGGGACCGGTTCGCCGCCGGTTTCACGTAGCAGGACTGGCCAGCCAGCGGCAGCGGAAACTTCGCAGGCGTGTTCGAATTGAGGAAGACGGTTGAGACGGCGCGGCATGACCAGGGCGCGGTCGGTGGGTTGCCAGAACAGCAGACCAAATTCGGCGTCGCCAGCGCAGACCGAGGCCAGCAAGTCCTGTTCGGCTTGCAGGCCGGATTCGATGGTCAGAGGGGTTGGCAGCGACATCGATAACTCCGGAAGATCTGGAATCTTTAGAGGTTATGAGGACGTCTTCGCGAGCAAGCTCGCTCCCACAGGGAAATGCATTCCAAATGTGGGAGCGAGCTCGCTCGCGAAACGGTCGACTCGGTCTGAAAGAATATCAGTCGAGGGTCGACCCGCTGATCGGCACACCACGCTCCGGAAAGAACAAGCGCTGCAATTCAACGCCAGGGTTTTCCGCGCGCATGAACGCTTCGCCGACCAGGAACGAGTACACATCGCTGATTTCCATCAGCTCGACGTCGGCCCGATTGAGGATGCCGCTCTCGGTGATCACCAGGCGATCGCGCGGGATGCGCGGCAGCAGGTCGAGGGTGGTTTCCAGGCTGACATCAAAAGTATGCAGGTTGCGGTTGTTGACCCCGACCAGCGGCGTGTCGAGGGTTTTCAACGCGCGCTCAAGTTCGTCACCGTCGTGCACTTCCACCAAGACGTCGAGACCGACGCCTTTGGCCACCGCGGCCAGCTCGGCCATCTTCACGTCGTCCAGCGCGGAGACGATCAGCAGCACGCAATCGGCGCCCAGCGCGCGGGCTTCAACGATCTGGTACGGATCGATCATGAAGTCCTTGCGGATCACCGGCAATTTGCAGGCGGCGCGCGCCTGTTGCAGGTAGGCATCGGCGCCCTGAAAGTAATCGATGTCGGTCAGCACCGACAGACAGGTCGCCCCGCCCTTCTCGTAGCTTTTGGCGATGTCGGCCGGCACGAAGTCTTCGCGGATTACGCCTTTGCTCGGCGAGGCCTTTTTGATTTCAGCAATCACGGCCGGTTGCTTCTTCTTCGCTTGCGCCAGCAAAGCCTGAGCAAAACCACGGGGTGCATCGGCCGCCTTGGCCAGACTTTCCAGCTCGCTCAGGCTGACCCGGGCGCTGCGCTCGGCGACTTCCTCAACCTTGCGCGCCAAAATGTTTTCCAGAACCGTCGGTACACTCATCCTTCATTCTCCACTTTGAATACCGCGGTAAAGGCACCCAGCTCCTCGAGCTTTTCTCGAGCGAGGCCGGTGTGCAGCGCGTCGTGCGCCAGCTCCACACCCTGTTTCAGACTGCTTGCCAGGTCGGCGGCATACAGCGCCGCACCGGCATTGAGCACAATCATCTCGGCAGCTTTCTGGCCGTTTTCGGTTTTGCGCTTGCCGAGGGCATCACGGATCAGCGCCAGCGAAGCTTCCGGGCCTTCGACCGACAGGCCGTGCAGGCTCTGGCTCTTCATGCCGAGGTCTTCCGGTTCGACCCAATACTCAGTGATTTCGTTGTTCTTCAGCTCGGCGACAAAGGTCGGCGCGGCGAGGCTGAATTCATCCAGACCGTCCTTCGAATGCACCACCAGCACGTGCTTGCTGCCCAGCCGCTGCAAGACTTCGGCCAGTGGCCGGCATAGCGTCTGGGTGAACACGCCGACGACCTGATGTTTCACACCGGCCGGATTCGTAAGCGGGCCAAGCATGTTGAACAGCGTGCGCAGGCCGAGTTCGCGACGCGGGCCGGCGGCGTACTTCATCGCTTTGTGATGGGTCTGGGCGAACATGAAACCGATGCCGACGTTGTCGATGCAGCGCGCGACCTGTACCGGAGTCAGATTCAGGTAAATGCCGGCAGCTTCCAGCAGATCGGCGCTGCCGCTCTTGCCGGACACTGCGCGGTTGCCGTGCTTGGCCACGGTGCAACCGGCCGCCGCGACAACAAAGGAAGACGCGGTCGAGACGTTGAAGATGTTCGCACCGTCACCGCCGGTACCAACCACATCGACCACGCCATCGAGGGTTTTCAGCTGGACCTGATCGGCCAGCTCGCGCATCACCGACACCGCGCCGACAATTTCGTCGATGCTCTCGCTCTTCATGCGCATGGCCATCATGAACGCGCCAATCTGCGCTTCGGTGCACTGGCCGGTCATGATCTCGCGCATTACGTCACGCATTTCCTCGGTGCTCAGGTCGAGATGCTCGACGATACGGCTCAGGGCTGTCTTGATATTCATGGGAAGTCCTTAGCGCGTGCCGCCGGTTTGTTTGAGGAAATTGGCAAACAGTTCATGACCCTGCTCGGTGAGGATCGATTCGGGATGGAACTGTACGCCTTCGATGTTCAGGGTCTTGTGACGCAGGCCCATGATCTCGTCGACCGAGCCGTCATCGTGCTGGGTCCATGCGGTCAGCTCGAGGCAATCGGGCAGGCTGTCGTGCTTGACGATCAGCGAGTGGTAACGGGTAACGGTGAGTGGGTGATTGAGGCCGGCGAACACGCCCTTGTTCTCGTGGAATACCGGGCTAGTCTTACCGTGCATGACTTGGCGGGCACGCACCACATCACCGCCGAAGGCCTGGCCGATGGACTGGTGGCCGAGGCAAACGCCGAGGATCGGCAGTTTGCCGGCGAAGTGCTTGATCGCGTCGATGGAAATGCCTGCCTCGGTAGGCGTGCACGGCCCGGGGGAAACCACGATGCGCTCGGGATTCAGCGCCTCGATTTCGGCGATGGTCAGTTCGTCGTTGCGCACCACTTTGACCTCGGCACCCAGCTCGCCGAGGTATTGCACAACGTTGTAGGTAAAGGAGTCGTAGTTGTCGATCATCAGCAACATGGCGTTTCGAACCTCTTGAATTCTGACTTGATGACAGCCTTCAGATGACTTGCCCGCAGGGCGCTGCGCGATGTCGGACGCGCAGAGAGCGCCAGCACAGCGGCATTTCAAACAGACAAGGAAGGCAAAGCGATACAGATCCGGCGGAGCCGGCAGAGAAGATTCAGGCGCGCCAACGCCAGCGGGCGTGTGCCTTGATGACTTGATCCAGGAGTTTGCTGGTGATCAACACGGGGAAGGTCTCGTTCATACGTTCCGGCACAGTAACTTAGCTGGGCGGACCGTGCAATATGGCGGGGCCTGCGGGTTATAAAACGGCAGAAGGATTCGCGACCGATGGCAAAATGCCGAACGTTTTTGGTACTGTCGTTTCGTTCACCTACAACAATAAATAAACGGACTTGCTCATGATCAGACAGACGTTGTTTGTACCGCTGGCCAGTTGCTTGCTCGCACTGGCCTGCGCCCAGGCCAATGCGGCGCCCAATCCTTATTCCAGTTTCATTGTGTTCGGCGACAGCCTCAACGATGCTGGGACCTTCGCCGACACCGGCGGCCCCGCGGGTTCCACCGAGCGCTACACCAACCGCACCGGGCCGGTGTATCAGAATGGCAGCGGCGAAGTTTATTCATTGAATTCCACGCAACTGCTCGGTGCCCGCCTGGGCTATTCGCCTGACCAGACAGCCTCCTCCAGTTCTGCGGTGCGCGCGGCAAACGGTCAACCCGACGGCAACAACTGGGCGGTCGGCGGTTATCGCACCGACCAGATTCTCGACTCGATCACTACCCAGTCGGCCACTGGCGAACGCACGCGGCCCGGTTACCTTCCTTCGAACGGCCTGCGCGCCGACCCGAATGCGCTGTATTACATTTCCGGTGGCGGCAACGACTTCCTCCAGGGCCGCATTCTCAGCCTGCCCCAGGCCAACGCCGCAGCCGATCGCCTGGCCGACAGCGTGCAAACCCTGCAGACCGCCGGCGCCAAATACGTGATGGTCTGGCTGCTGCCCGACGTGGGCCTGACCCCGGCCCTCAATGGCACGCCGCTGCAAGCATTCAGCAGCACCCTCGCCAACCAGTTCAACAGCCAGTTGGTGACGCGCCTGCAGGGCATCAATGCCGAAGTCATTCCGCTGAATATTCCGGTGCTGCTGTCGGAAGTTTTCGCCGACCCGGGACGCTTCGGTCTGGCCATCGATCAGAACCTCACCGCGACTTGCTTCAGCGGCGGCGGCTGCCCGGAAAACGCCCGCTACGGGATCAACAGTGCAACGCCGGATCCGACCAAACTGATCTACAACGATGGCGTGCACCCGACCGAATCCGGGCAGAAACTGATCGCCGATTACGCCTACTCTCTACTGGCAGCGCCGTGGGAACTGAGCCTGTTGCCGGAAATGGCCCACGGCACTGTGCGTGCGCATCAGGATGAATTGCGTAACCAATGGCAGGCGGACTGGGAGAACTGGCAAGCGGTCGGCCAATGGCGCGCGATTGTCTCGGCCGGCGGACAACGTCTGGATGTCGACAGCCAGAGCAGCGGCGCCAGTGCCGATGGCAGCGGTTACAACCTCAACGTCGGCGGCAGCTATCGCCTGAACGAAGCCTGGCGCGTGGGCGTGGCGGCCGGTTTGTACCGACAGAATCTCGAGGCCGGGCACAACGATTCCGACTACAAACTCAACAGCTACATGGCCACCGCGTTTGCCCAGTTCCAGCAGAACCGCTGGTGGGCCGACGCGGCGCTGACCGGCGGCAAACTCGACTACGACAACCTCAAGCGCAAGTTCGACCTCGGCGCCAGCGAGGGCGCGGAGAAAGGCGATACCGACGGCAGCCTGTGGGCGTTCAGCACGCGTCTCGGCTATGACATTGCGCAACCGGGCAGCCAATGGCACCTGTCGCCGTTTGTCAGCGCCGATTACGCCAGTGTCGATGTCGACGGTTACTCGGAAAAGAGCAACCGCGCCACCGCGCTGACCTTCGATGACCAGAGCCGCGATTCAAAACGCCTGGGCCTGGGCATCCAGGGCAAGTACAACTTCACCGCGCAAACCCAGGTGTACGGCGAATACGCCCACGAGCGTGAGTACGAAGATGACGTGCAGAAGGTCAACATCGCACTCAACACCCTGCCGGCCAATGACTTCACCCTGGAAGGCTACACACCGGCAAGTCACCTGAACCGCTTGAGCCTCGGTGTCAGTCACAAGCTGACGGCGGATCTGGCGCTGCGTGGCGGTTATACGTTCCGCAAGGACGATGACTTCAAGCAGCAGGGAGTGAATGTCGGGGTCGTGCTGGATTTCTGAGTCGTAGATGCAAAAAAGCGGCGCCTGACAGGGCGCCGCTTTTTTATGCCTCAACACAAAACCCAATGTGGGAGCGAGCCTGCTCGCGAAAGCGCTGGGTCAGTCAATATCAACGGTGACTGACACCCCATCTTCGCGAGCAGGCTTGCTCCCACATGGGAAATTGCGTGGATCAGGCGTCCGGGGTCTGCTCGGCCAACGCCACGGCGCGGAACATCGCGCGGCGTTTGTTCAGGGTTTCTTCCCATTCCAGCGCCGGCACCGAGTCGGCGACGATGCCGCCGCCGGCCTGCACGTGCAATTCACCGTTCTTGATCACCGCCGTGCGAATGGCAATCGCGGTGTCCATGTTGCCGTTCCAGGCGAAGTAACCGACCGCACCGCCGTACACGCCACGCTTGACCGGCTCCAGTTCATCGATGATTTCCATCGCACGAATCTTCGGCGCGCCCGACAAGGTGCCCGCTGGCAGAATCGCCCGCAGTGCGTCCATCGCGGTCAGTCCTTCTTTCAACTGGCCGGTGACGTTGGAGACGATGTGCATCACATTGGAATAACGCTCGATGACCATTTTCTCGGTGAGCTTCACCGAACCGATTTCCGAGACTCGCCCGGTATCGTTGCGGCCCAGATCGATCAGCATCAAGTGCTCGGCGATCTCCTTGTCATCCGAGAGCAGATCCTGCTCCAGCGCCACATCGGCTTCTTCGGTGGCGCCGCGTGGGCGAGTGCCGGCGATCGGGCGCACGGTGATCAAATTGTCTTCAACACGCACCAGCACTTCCGGCGAACTGCCGACGACGTGGAAATCGCCGAAGTTAAAGAAGTACATGTACGGCGTCGGGTTGAAGCACCGCAGCGCGCGGTATAGATCGATCGGCGCAGCCTTGAAGTCGATCGACATGCGCTGCGACGGCACCACCTGCATGCAGTCGCCGGCGAGGATGTATTCCTTGATGGTGTCGACGGCTTTTTCGTAATCGTCCTGAGTGAAACTGGAACGAAACACCGGATCGGCCGCTTGCTGTTTGCTGAAATCCAGGCCACGACGCGGGGTGATCGGCTGACGCAGTTGCTCGAGCAGTTCCTGCAACCGCGCCTCGCCTTGTTCGAAGGCATCGGCCTGCGCCGGGTCGGCGAGGACGATCGCGTGCATCTTGCCGGCCAGATTGTCGAATACCACGACAGCGTCGGAGACCATCAGCAGAATGTCCGGCACGCCCAGCGGATCCGGGTTCGGGCATTTGCCCAGACGCTTCTCGACATAGCGCACACAGTCGTAACCGAAGTAGCCGACCAGACCACCGTTGAAGCGCGGCAGGCCGGCGATGGTCGGCACGTTGTAGCGCGCCTTGAAGGTTTCGACGAACGCCAGCGGGTCTTCAACCTCGTGGCTCTCGGTCTCGACGCCATCCACGCTGATGCTGACGTGATGGTCGTGCACCCGCAGCACAGTGCGGCACGGCAGGCCGATGATCGAGTAACGGCCCCATTTCTCGCCGCCCTGCACCGATTCGAGCAGGTAGGAGTTGGGCTGGTCGGCCAGTTTCAGGTAGATCGACAGCGGCGTGTCGAAGTCAGCCAGGGTTTCGCAGGCCAGCGGGATGCGGTTATAGCCGTCAGCGGCCAGACGCAGGAATTCTTCGCGATTCATAAGGTGCCTCGTGGTGTGAGGTGCAATCAGTCAGGTATGCAAACGCGCCGGCAGGGCCGGCCAGAATCAGTCAGGCGCGCCAACGCCAACGGGCCAGGGCCTTGATGACTTTCATCCAGAGTTTGCGGGTGACCACCACGATGGCGTTTCCAGAAGGGGGTTGAACAGCGTCGGGCAACGTTATCCCACCGGCCAGATCCAGGCAACCGGGAATTAGTTTGCGCAAATCGTCGATCACCAGCGCCGGCGATTCCTCGGCAATCGGCCGGCCATGGTTGTAGCCATAACTGAGCGCCACACATTTGACCCCCGCCGCTTTCGCCGCTTGCACATCGCTGCGCGAGTCGCCGACGAACAACGATTGCGAGGCCGGAATATTGGCCATTTTCATCACGAAAAACAGTGCTGCCGGGTCAGGCTTCTTCTGCGGCAGGGTATCGCCGCCGATGATCCACTTGAAGTAGCGACCGATCTTCATCTGATCGAGCAGCGGCGCGACGAAGCGCTCGGGCTTGTTGGTGATCAGCGCCATGGCCACGCCTTGCTTGTGCAGCCACTTGAGCGTGTCGCGCACACCGGGATAGACCACGGTCAGCTCATGGCTGGCGCCGTACGCCTCCATGAAAATCTCCAATGCGCGCTCGGCTTCAGCGTCATCCACAGCCGAATGATCGATGCCACCGGCCAAGGCCCGACGCACCAGCACCGGCGCGCCATTGCCGACCCATTCGCGCACTGCTTCGATGCCCGCCGGCGGACGGCCGAGGGAGAGCAGCATGGTGTCCACCGCCGCCGCCAGGTCGGGAACCGAATCGATCAGCGTGCCATCCAGATCGAACATCACCAACCGTGGCAGTTGCCCCGGGAACAACTGCTCAAAACCGCTCATGGGCGTGCCAGTGCCAGTTCGGAACGCATCTTGTCGATGACTTCCTGATAGTTCGGCGCGTTGAAAATGGCCGAACCGGCGACGAAGGTGTCAGCGCCGGCAGCGGCGATTTCGCGGATATTGTTGACGTTGACGCCGCCGTCGATTTCCAGACGGATGTCGCGGCCCGAGGCATCGATGATGGCGCGCGCTTCACGCAGCTTGTCGAGGGTGCCGGGAATGAACTTCTGCCCGCCGAAGCCCGGGTTGACGCTCATCAGCAGGACCATGTCGACCTTGTCGATCACGTACTTGAGCACGTCCAGCGGAGTCGCCGGATTGAACACCAGGCCGGACTTGCAGCCGCCTTCACGGATCAGCTGCAGCGAGCGATCGACGTGCAAAGTAGCTTCGGGGTGGAAGGTGATGTAGGTCGCGCCGGCTTCAATGAAGTCGCCGACGATGCGGTCCACCGGGCTGACCATCAGGTGCGCGTCGATCGGCGCGGTGACGCCGTACTTGCGCAGCGCCGCGCAGACCATCGGGCCGATCGTCAGGTTCGGTACGTAGTGGTTGTCCATGACATCGAAGTGGACGAAGTCGGCGCCGGCGGCGAGAACGTTGTCCACTTCCTCGCCGAGGCGGGCGAAGTCGGCGGAGAGGATCGACGGAGCAATTACGAAGGGCTGCATGACGCACCTGTGCTGAGCTAAATCACGATGGCGCGCATTGTATACCTCAAGTTTCCACGCGCGCACCGGGACCGCGATGATTGGGTTGTGCCATGAGCCCTCAGCGACCGCGCCTCAGTAAGCCGCGCGGTAGATCTTCTCGATATCGCCGGCGCTGAGTTTGCGCGGATTGTTGCGCATCAGCCGCTCGATGCCGGCGGCCTCCACGGCCATCGCCGGGATCGCTTCCTCCGGCACGCCGAAACTGCGCAGCCCGGCAGGGATTTCCACCGCCGCGCACAGGTCGGTCATGGCCTGCACGGCTTTTTCCGCTGCTTCGCTGACGCTCAGATGAGCGGTCTTCACGCCCATGGCTTCGGCAATATCCTGCATGCGTTCGACGCAGGCCATTTTGTTCCAGGTCATCACATAGGGCAGCAGCAAGGCGTTGCTGACGCCGTGGGCAATGTTGAAGCGCCCGCCCAACGGATACGCCAGCGCATGCACCGCACCCACCCCGGCGTTACCGAACGCCATGCCGGCCATCAGGCTGGCGGTGGCCATGTCTTCGCGCGCTTGCAAGTTGGCACCGTTGGCGTAGGCCTTGGGCAAGGCGCTGGCGATCAACTTGATCGCGCCAATGGCGAGGGAGTCGGTGATCGGCGAGGCATTCACCGACAGATAGGATTCAATGGCGTGCACCAGTGCATCGACACCACTGGCGGCGGTGACGCTGCGCGGACAGGTCAGGGTCATTTGCGGACTGACCAGCGCCACGTCCGGCAGCAGATAGTCGCTGACGATGCCTTTCTTCAACTGCGCGACCTTGTCCGAGAGGATCGCCACGTTGGTGACTTCAGAGCCAGTGCCGGCGGTGGTCGGAATGGCAATCAGCGGCGGGCCTTTGCGCGGCACCTGATCGACGCCGAACAGATCTTCCAGCGCGCCGTGGTAACCGGCGTAGGCGGCGACACTCTTGGCAATGTCGATGGCGCTGCCTCCGCCAAGGCCGATCAAACCGTCATGCCCGCCCTCGCGATAGGCGCGCATGCAGTCTTCGACGATGGCGATTTCCGGATCGGGCAGCACACGGTCGAAAATCTCGTACTCGCGCCCGCCGAGTTGCACCAGCGCCAGCTCGACGGTGCCGGACTTGACCAGCGCCGCGTCGGTGACGATCAGCGGGTTGTCGACATCAAGGCGCGTGAGCTCGGCGGCCAGTTGCTCGATGGCTGCGGCGCCGGTGATCAGTTTGTGAGCGATTTTGAACTGGGACAGACTCATGGTGCGCAGCCTCTTATAGATGTGGGAGCTGGGCACAAGATTAGCTGGGGATTTGGGGTTGTCTGCTATTCAGGTCATGAATGACCAACGGATAACCTGTAGGAGCTGCCGAAGGCTGCGATCTTTTGATCTTGATTTAAAAGCAAAATCAAAAGATCGCAGCCTTCGGCAGCTCCTACAGAAAACGATTCGGTTCCGGCAGAGGGGCTGGTGTCAGACCTGCGCAGTACGCAGTTTCTCGCTACGCCCGCGCAGCCATTCAAGGGTCAGAAGCAGGATGACGGAGAAAGCAATCAGCAACGTCGCCGCAGCGGCAATCGTCGGGCTGAGGTTCTCGCGAATGCCGCTGAACATCTGCCGAGGCAACGTCGCCTGCTCGGGCCCGGCAAGAAACAGCGTTACCACCACTTCATCGAACGACGTCGCAAAGGCAAACAGCGCCCCGGAAATCACCCCCGGCGCAATCAGCGGCAAGGTCACCCGGCGGAACGCCGTCAGCGGTGAAGCGCCGAGACTCGCAGCGGCACGCACCAGATTGTGATTGAAACCCTGCAACGTCGCCGAAACCGTGATGATCACAAACGGCACGCCCAGCACCGCGTGCACGACAATCAGCGAAAAGAAGCTGTTGCCCAGTCCCAACGGCGCGAAGAACAGATAACTCGCCACGCCGATGATCACCACCGGCACCACCATCGGCGAGATCACCAGCGCCATCACCAGCGACTTGCCGGGGAAGTCGCCACGGGTCAGGCCGATCGCCGCCAGCGTGCCGAAGATCATCGCCAGCACCGTTGCCGCCGGGGCGACGATGATGCTGTTTTTCAGTGCGCGCATCCATTCCGCCGAGGCGAAGAAGTCGTGATACCACTGCAGCGAGAAGCCCTGCAGCGGATAGACCAGAAAACTCCCCGAGTTGAACGACAGCGGAATAATCACCAGCACCGGCAGGATCAGAAACAACAGGATCAGGCCGCAGAGAATCCGCAGGCTGTAGAACCACACCCGTTCGATGGGCGACATGTAAGGACTCAGCATCGCAAATTCCCCTTAGCTCAGGCGCAGGCGACTGGCGCCGACCAGCCAACTGTAGATCAGATAAAGCACCACGGTCGCCAGCAACAGCAGCCCGCCGAGCGCGGTGGCCATGCCCCAGTTGATGCTGGTGTTGGTGTAGAAGGCGACGAAGTAGCTGACCATTTGGTCGTTCGGGCTGCCGAGCAGCGCCGGGGTGATGTAGTAGCCGATGGCGAGGATGAACACCAACAGGCAGCCGGCGCCGACACCAGCATAGGTCTGCGGGAAGTACACACGCCAGAAGCTGGCGAACGGATGGCAACCGAGGGAAATCGCCGCGCGCATGTAGGTCGGCGAGATGCCTTTCATCACGCTGTAGATCGGCAGAATCATGAACGGCAGCAGGATGTGCACCATCGAGATGTACACGCCGGTGCGGTTGAACACCAGTTCCAGCGGTTTATCGATGATGCCCATGGCCAGCAGCGCACTGTTGATCAGGCCGCCGGATTGCAGCAGCACGATCCAGGCTGCAACCCGCACCAGAATCGAGGTCCAGAACGGCAGCAGCACCAGGATCATCAGCAGGTTGCTTTGGCGCGAAGGCAGATTCGCCAGCAGATAAGCCAATGGATAGGCGAGCAACAGGCAGATCACGGTGATGACCAGGCCCATCCAGAAGGTGCGGGCGAAAATGTCGAGGTAGATCGCCTGATCCGGGGTGGCTGGTGCCAGTTCGCCGAGGTCATCGATACGGTGATCGACCGCCGCCAGCAGGTAATACGGAGTGATGCTGCTGGTGTTGCGTTTCACCGCTTGCCAATAAGCCGGATCGCCCCAGCGTTCGTCGAGCGCTTCCAGCGCTTCTTTATAAGAGGCCGGTTCGCTGGCGAACGGCAGCGCCCGGGCGGTTTTGGTCAGCAGGCTGCGGTAGCCAGCCAACTCCATGTTCAAGCGCTTGGACAGATCGCCCAGCGTCTGGTTTTTGCGGGCTTCGGCGAGGTCTTCGCTGGCCGCCTTGTACACCGGCTCGGCGGGCAGACCACGGCCGTCCCAACTTGAGATGGCAGTGACAGTGCGCGGCATGCCGCCAACCACTTCCGGGTTGCCGACGCTTTTATAGAGCAGCGCCACGATCGGCACCAGAAACACCAGCAGCAGAAACAGCACCAGCGGCGCAATCAGCGCCTGGGCCTTCCAGCGGTTGACCCGCTCGGCGTGCTTGAGCTTTTGCTTCAAGGTGGGGCTGGCGCCCTCGTTCAGGGGAACGGCGATGGCCATGACGTACTCCGCAAATCTTTGATCGTTACAGAGGTGGCGAACCACCTCTGTTGTGTTGGAACACTGCTACCTGTGGGAGCGAGTCCTCCTGTGGCAGCGAACCTTTGTGGCGAGGGATTTATCCCCGTTCGGCTGCGCAGCAGTCGTAAAACCTGAGAATGCGGTTTACCTGACCCACCGAGCGGGTATGGCTTCGGGGCTGCTTCGCAACCCAACGGGGATAAATCCCCTCGCCACAAAAGCGCCCTTGCCATCTCCATACAGGTAAAAAAGTGGTTATTTCGCCGCCCAGGAATTGAAGCGCTGCTCCAGTTGCTCGCCGTTGTCAGCCCAGAAGCTGACGTCGATCTGCACCTGGTTGGCGATGTTTTCCGGGGTGGTTGGCATGTCCTTCAGGACATCCTTGGCCAGCAGCGGCACAGCCTGGGTGTTGGCCGGGCCGTAGGCGATGTTTTCCGAGTAGGTCTTCTGCTGCTGCGGCTGCACCGAGAAGGCGATGAATTTCTTCGCCGCTTCCGCGCGCTTGGCGTCCAGGCCTTTCGGGATGGCCCAGGCGTCGAAGTCGTAGATGCCGCCGTTCCACACGACTTTCAGGTTGGATTCTTTCTGCACCGCAGCGATGCGACCGTTGTAGGCCGAACTCATTACCACGTCGCCGGAAGCGAGGTATTGCGGCGGTTGCGCGCCGGCTTCCCACCACTGAATGCTTGGCTTGAGCTCATCGAGTTTCTTGAACGCCCGATCCTGGCCGCCCTTGCTCGCCAGCTCCTTGTAGACGTCTTTCGGCGCCACGCCGTCGGCCATCAAGGCGAATTCGAGGGTGTACTTGGCGCCTTTGCGCAGGCCGCGCTTGCCCGGGAATTTCTTCGTATCCCAGAAATCCGCCCAACTGGTCGGTGCGGTTTTCAGCTTGTCGGCGTTGTAAGCCAGCACGGTCGACCAGACGAAGAAACCTACGCCGCACGGCTGAATGGCGCCCTTGACGTAGTCTTCGGTCTTGCCGAACAGCGCAGGATCAAGCTGCTCGAACATGTCTTCGTCGCAACCGCGGGACAGCTCTGGCGATTCAACTTCGACCAGATCCCACGACACGCTCTTGGTGTCGACCATGGCTTTGACCTTGGCCATCTCGCCGTTGTATTCGCCGGCAACGATCTTGCCGTTACCCGCCGCTTCCCACGGTGCATAGAAGGCTTTGACTTGCGCCGCCTTGTTCGCCCCGCCAAACGACACCACGGTCAAGTCCGGGCCGGCGGCCATCGCGCCGGTCGCACCCATCAGGCCCAGAGTCAGGGCGGTGAACTTCAGGGATCTCAACATTTATTGTTCTCTCCACGTGCAGGATTGGTGGGTTGGTATTGCCGGGGCGCTTAGTGCGCCTCTAAAAGCGGATCAAGCGCGCGAACGTGCTCGACCTGCCAGCCAAGCGGAACCACGTCGCCGACGCTGAGCGCAGGATCGAGCTCGGCAATCGGTTGTTTCACGAAGAAGTCGGTCTTGCCGCAGACTTCCAGGCGCACCCGGACGTGGTCGCCCAGATAGATGAATTCCGCCACCCTCCCTGAGAAGCGGTTGACGCATTGATCGCTCGAACCGTTGAGACTGACGCGCTCCGGACGGATCGACAGGGTCACTGGCTCGCCGGTCTGGCCGACGTTGACCGCCAGCGCCTCGACCTTTTCGCCACGGCCCAGTTCGACCACGCAACGCTCGCCGCTCTGGCTGAGCAGGCGGCCGTTGAGACGGTTGTTCTCGCCGATGAAGTTGGCGACAAAGGTGTTTTTCGGCTCTTCGTAAAGCGTGCGCGGCGGCGCGATCTGCTGGATCTCGCCCTGATGGAACACGGCAACGCGATCGGACATGGTCAGCGCTTCGCCTTGGTCGTGAGTCACGTAGACGACGGTCACGCCGAGGCGCTGGTGCAGGTGCTTGATCTCCATCTGCATGTGTTCACGCAGTTGTTTGTCGAGTGCGCCGAGCGGCTCGTCCATCAACACCAGTTGCGGCTCGAACACCAGCGCGCGTGCCAGTGCCACACGCTGCTGCTGACCACCGGACAGCTGCGCCGGATAACGCGAGGCGAAGGCATCGAGCTGAACCATGCTGAGGACTTTCTTCACCCGCTCGCTGACGTCGCTTTTGTTCAGGCCACGCACGGACAGCGGAAAAGCGAGGTTTTCGGCAACGGTCATGTGCGGGAACAGCGCGTAATTCTGGAACACCATGCCGATGTCGCGCTTGTGCGGCGGCACGTTGTTGATCGAACGCCCGGCCAGCAGAATCTCGCCGGCGGTCGGCGTCTCGAATCCGGCGAGCATCATCAGGCTGGTGGTCTTGCCCGAACCGGACGGCCCGAGCAGGGTGAGGAATTCGCCTTTGCGAATGTCCAGGTTGAGGTCTTTGACGATCAGGTTCTCGCCGTCGTAGCTCTTCTGCACACCACGAAAGCTGACCAGCACATCACCGGTCCCTGCGTTTGTATCGACCTGGCTCATACCCACACCTTTGTTGTTGATGACTGCTTGTTCATCAAGCCTAGTGGCTGGCGGCGGCCACGCAAATCGGGGCGCAGGAGAGAATCGCTTAAGCGTAATGGAAGGCTGGGGGTAGGGATTGCCCTACAAGGATGGCGCGTTTGGGCAAACGCAGCGGCAAGGGGCAAGCTGCAAGCGGCAAGAACAGGCAAAAGCGTTTGTCGCTAACAGATATGCCCAAGATGCCAGCCTCAAAGCACATCCCTTGTGGGAGCGGGCTTGCTCGCGAATGCGGTGGGTCATTCAACTCATTCGGCGACTGGTACACCGCTTTCGCGAGCAAGCCCGCTCCCACAGTTTTGACCGCGGTGATTTTTAGAGGAGTTTGTGCTCCATCGCATATTTCACCAGCTCGGCCAGCGAGGTGATGTTGAGCTTCTGCATCAGCCGCGCCTTGTGCGTGCTGATGGTCTTGCTGCTCAAGGCCAGTTGCTGGGCGATGTCGTTGACGTTGGCGCCTTGGGCCAGGCGCTCGAACACCGAGAATTCGCGTTCCGACAGCAGCGAATGCAGCGGCCGGGTATCGGTCAGGCCGACTTCGAAGACCATGCGGTCGGCCAGTTCCGGGTCAATGTAACGCCCACCCGCCGCGACTTTGCGAATCGCCGTGAGCAGCAGCGCCGGGTCGCTGTCCTTGGTCGCATACCCGGCCGCGCCGACCTTCAAGGCTCGCGCGGCCATTTGCGCTTCGTCGTGCATCGACAGCACCAGAATCGCCGGCGGACTGTTCAGCGCCCGGATACGCGGGATCGCTTCCAGGCCATTGACGCCGGGCATGGAGATGTCCAGCAACACCACCTCGCAAGGCACGCTGCGCAGAGTCTCCAGCAGTTGCTCACCATTGCTCGCCTCCCCCACCACTTGCAGATCCTTGGCCAGGCCGATCAATTGCTTGATGCCTTCACGGACGATGGTGTGGTCTTCGGCTACCAGTACACGGATCACGTTCTTCTCCAGATTTCAGGTACACACCAATCCCTGTAGGAGTGAGCCTGCTCGCGATAGCGTCAGCCCAAACACCACAGACTTTCAGACCTCACGCACCGGCACTCGCACCACCAGACTGGTGCCCTCCCCCGGCTCACTCACCAGCTCCAGCCGCCCGCCCATGATCAACACTCGCTCACGCATGCCGACCAGACCAAACGACGTCGGCCGACCCTCGGCGGCGACAAATCCTACGCCATCATCGCTGACGGTCAGACACAATTCATCGCCCGTAAGCGCCAGCGTCAATTCCACCGTATGCGCCTGAGCATGGCGCATCACGTTGGTCAGCGCTTCCTGCAAAATCCGGAACAGCCCCACCGCCTTGGCATCGCTGAGCGCCGGCAGGTTGTCCGGCACCTGCACCAGACACGGTATCTGTGTGCGCGCCTCGAAACGCCGAGCCTGCCACTCGATGGCCGAGGCAATCCCCGCATCAAGAATCGGCGGACGCAACGCCGTCGCCACATCGCGCACCAGCTGAAATAACTGTGCGATCAGGCGCTTCATGCTGTTGAGCCGCTCGTTGAGTCCCGGATCGAGTTGCGCGTAGGCCAATTCGCACATCGATGTCTCCAGTTTCAGCACGGTGAGCATCTGTCCCAACTCATCATGGACTTCGCGGGCGATGCGCGCCTTCTCTTCTTCGCGCACGCTCTCCAGGTGCGCCGACAGTTCACGCAGTTGCTCGCGCGAGGCCGCCAGTTCCAGCTCGATGCGTTTGCTTTCGCTGATGTCCCAGACGATGCCGTCCCACACATAGGCGCCGTCCTCCAACTGGCGGGTGATCGCCTTGATCTCGGCCCAGCGCTGCTCGCCCTGGCGCGTGACGATGCGCCCCTGCCATGACCAGTCGCTGTCGGTGTCCAGCGCCTGATCCTGGGTGCGGTGATAACTGGCCTTGTCGTCGGGATGCACCAGACTGCGCAGGCCCATGTCGCGATGGGCGATGGCTGCCGGCGCATAACCGACCAGACTTTCGCTGCCTTCGCTGATATAGGCAAAGTCGATCTGCCCAGTGACCGGTGCCCGCTCCAGCCTGAACACCAGACCCGGGACGTTGGCGGCGATGCCTTGCAAACGCGCCTCGCTTTCCTGCAGCGCGGCGAGCGCACGGCGACGGTCGGTGACATCGGTGAGGTAGACCACCAGATATTCACTGTCGCGAAAACGCAGGAAGCTCAGGGAAACGTCAGCCGGCAACACGCTGCCATCGGCACGCAGGCAGCTGCTTTCGAAGCTCAGCGGCCCTTCTTCACTGGCCCGTGCACGCTTCCACAGATTGAGCCAGCGATCCATGTGCAGGCCGGGCTCGAAATCGATCAGCGGCCGTTCGATCAGCCCGCCCGAGGGATAGCCGAGCATGTTTTCCGCCGCGCGGTTGGCGTAACGCACATGGCTGTCCCAATTGACCCAGAGAATGCCGACGGTGCTTTGGTCGATGGAAAACTGTGTCAGCCGCAGCGCCTCTTCACTGGCCGCGCGCAAGGCAATGTCTTCGCGGGCGCTGAGCAGGCGTTGTTCGAGGCTGTGCTGTTGGCGCCGCTGCCAGACCATGATCGCCGCGCAACTGAGCAGCATCACCGCGAACAACAGACTGAGGTTCTGCCAGAACCCCGGCGATTCGGTCAGCCGTGGGTATTTCGGCTGCAGCCATTGGTTGTGCAGTTGTTCCAGATCCTTGGCCGGGATCGCGCGCAAGGCGCTCTGGACGATGCCGGCCAGTTCCGGCCAATCGCGCCGCGAGGCCACGCGCAGCAGTTGCGGCAGGCCGATATCGCCGACCACTACCAGTTCGGCAAATTCCGGCTCCACCGACAGCCGGCCCAACTGTGCTTCGTCGACCACCGCGTAGGAGGCTTGCTGACTCAACAGCAGTTGCAAGGCCTGACGCTCCAGCGGTACGCCTTGCAGATTCAAGTGCGGATAGTTGCTGCGCAGGTAATCGGCGGTGCTGCTCGGCATGCGCACGGCGACGCGGGTCTGGCTGTCGAGTTTTTCCAGATCGACCGCGCCGCTGCTTTTCTGATCGCTGACCACCAATTGCGGCACGCGCATGTACGGGTCGGAAAACTGCCAGAGGCGCAGCGCGCTGGGAGTCTGGCTCAGGCCCGGGGCGATGTCGATTTCACCCTCGCGCAAAGCGCTTTCCAATGCCCCGATATCCTGAAAGTTACGCCAGCTCAGTTCCACGCCGAGGGTTTTGGCCAGCAGTTTCATCAACTCGACATTGGCCCCGGACAATCGCTGCAAGCGCCGATCGTAGGTTGCGTAGGGTGCTTGCAAGACCAGGCCGACGCGCAATTCGTTGTGCTGCGCCAGCCATTGCTGCTGCTCTGGCGACAATTGCGCGGCATGATCCGGTGGCGCAGGCGCCGCCCAGCCCATCAAGGGAAACCACAAACAGCCGATAACCCACAGGCAGCAAAATCGCTTCATTGAAGTCTCATACACTGACAAATTCTGACCAACCCATTAGGCTGCCGGGATACTTTCTGGCCTGGAATAACCGATGCCCTCTGTCTACCGCCTGGCACTGCCAGCATTGTGCCTGTCGCTGATCCTGCCTTGTGCGTTTTCCGTCGAAGCCGCCGACCCGGCGCCTGCCGCCACGGATAAACCCGCCGAAGAAAAACCGGCCGAGCGCCAGCCACTGCTTGAGCGTAGTCAGGAAGAGGCCGCCGCACTGCAACGTAAACTGCCGGCGCAAGAGCAGCAACAACTGCAGGCTGGCAGCGACACCTTCCTCGCCCTGTGGAAACCGGCCAACAGCGCCGAGCCCAAAGGCGCGGTGATCATCGTTCCCGGCACCGGCGAAACCGCTGACTGGCCGCAGGCAGTCGGCCCGTTGCGACGCAGATTGCCGGATGCCGAGTGGAGCAGCCTGAGCATTACCCTGCCGGACCTGCAAGGCGACGCTATCGCCCCGCGCGTGATCGAACCGGCCGCCGCGCCGAAAGCCCCGGAAACCACAAGCAAGGACGCCACCACCGCGCAACCGATCGAACAAGCCGCTGGTGGTGAAGCGGAAGTTGCCGAACAGGTGGTCGCCGAGACCAGCGAAGAACAGGCCAAGGCTGATGCCAATCGCATCTTCGGAAGGATTGACGCGGCGATTGCCTACGCCGAACAGCAAAGCGCGCGCAGCATTGTCCTACTCGGTCACGGCACCGGCGCCTATTGGGCGGCGCGCTTTCTCAGCGAGCGACAAACGCCTCAGGTGGAGAAACTGGTCATGGTTGACGCGCAAGCACCGGCCAAAGCCCTGCCGCCACTCGCCGAACTGACGCCGACGCTGAAGCTGCCGACGGTGGATATTTTTTATATGGACAAAGCGCTGGATCGCAACGCGGCGCTGGAGCGCATGCAGGCGAGCAAGCGTCTGAAGTCCTCGGCGTTCAGCCAGGTGGCGCTGAAGGTGTTGCCGGACAAGAAGGCTGAGCAGGAACAATTGTTTCGGCGGGTGCGGGGCTGGTTGAATCCGCAGGCTGTTGACTGATAACCGAGTCGCCCCATTCGCGAGCAAGCTCGCTCCCACATCTAACCGTGTTTTATCTGAAGGACCCGGGTCGAATGTGGGAGCGAGCTTGCTCGCGAAGGGGCCATTGCAGGCGTCACATCTTCAATGCCTAGCGAAAATCCCGCCGCTCCCGAATCAACGTATAGGCGCTATGCAATTCCCGCGTCCGCTCGGTCGCCTCACGCACCTGTGCCGGCGTCGCGCCGCTGCCGGCGATCTTGTCCGGGTGATGGCGACTAAGCAATCGCCGGTAGGCGCGCTTGATCTGTGCCGGCTCGCTGCTCGCCGACACCCCAAGCAATTTCATCGCCTCCTGATAGCTCACCGCCGCACTGACGATCGGCCGCTTGCCCGGTTCATAATCGCTGGCCAGCGCTTGCACCTGTTGCGGCGTCCAGCCCAGCCATTTGCCCCACTGCGCCAGTAACTCACGTTCGCTGACACCAGCGCGACCATCGGCCCAGACCATGCGCCAGCAGGCACGCAAAACGCCTTCGGCCGCATGGGGCTGAGTACTTAACCGGCGCAGATAGCCGCGCAGATTATCGCTGCCGGACTTGCCGCGATTGAACGCCGCGATGGCCCGTCGAGTCGCCGGCTCGCTCATCTCCAGCGCACGCATTTCATTGCGCGCCTGCTGGATATGCCCGTCAGTGACGCGCCCGTCGCTCTTGGCCAGACGCCCGAGCAACACGAACAGCAATTCGTCGTTGCGCAGCATCGGCCGGCCGCCGAGCTTTTCGCGTAAATGTCCCCAGCTCTGCAAGTGCAAGCGCCGATCCAGCGCCTGCCCCAACAACGCCCCAAGCATGGCCCCCGGAATGCTGGCAATCGCGTACCCCACTCCGGCTCCAATCAGAGTCCCTGGCCACAGCATCTCAGCGACTCGCTTCTATCAAAGCTTCGGCTTCGGCCAGACGCTCGTAGGTACCAACATCTACCCAATGCCCCTTCAACCGCTCGCCCGTCACTTCACCTTTGGCCATGACGTTGCGTAGCAGCGGCGCGAGCTTGAACGCGCCATCGCTGCAACCATCGAACAACTGCGGGTGCAGCACGGCGATGCCGCTGTAAGTCAGCGTCTGCTGATCAGGCTCGCCGTCCTGCACTTTGCCGTCGATGAGAGTGAAGTCGCCATTCGGGTGATGCGCCGGATTGTCCGCCAGCACCAAATGCGCCAGGCCATTGATCGGCTGGTGCAGCACGCTGAAGTCGTAATCGGTCCAGATGTCGCCGTTGACCACCAGAAACGCATCGTCACCAAGTAACGACAGCGCTCGGAAAATCCCGCCACCGGTTTCCAGCGGCTCGCCCTCCGGCGAGTACTGGATGCTCAGGCCGAAACGCGAACCGTCACCCAGATGATCCTCGATCTGCTGACCGAGCCAGGCGTGGTTGATGACGATTTCGTTGAAACCTGCGGCCGCGAGGGCACGCAGGTGATACTCGATCAGCGGCACGCCAGCGGCACGCACCAGCGGTTTCGGCGTGGTCAGGGTCAGCGGGCGCATGCGCTCGCCTTTGCCCGCCGCCAGAATCATTGCCTTCATGCCGTCGCTCCAGCACGCAAGCTGCTGAACAGCGCTTGCAGCTCCGCCAGTTCAGGGCGGCGCGCGATCACTGCTTCTATATAAGCGAAGAAGCGCGGCACGTCCGCCAGATAACGCGGCTTGCCGTCGCGATGACAGATGCGCGCGAAGATGCCGATGACTTTCAGGTGACGTTGCACACCCATCAGGTCGCTGGCGCGCAGAAAGTCTTCGAAGTCGGGCTGCACTGGGATGTCCAGCGCCGAGGCTTGCTGCCAATAACTTTCCAGCCAGCCGCGCACGCGTTCTTCAGGCCAACTGAGGAAGGCGTCCTTGAACAGGCAAGTCACGTCGTAGGTCACCGGGCCGTATACCGCGTCCTGGAAATCCAGCACGCCGGGATTGGGCTCGCTGAGCATCAGGTTGCGCGGCATGTAGTCGCGGTGCACCAGCACTTTCGGCTGCGCGAGCGCGCTGTCGATCAGCAGCTCACTGATGTGCTGCCATTGTTGCTGCTGAGCCGCATCGAATTCAATGCCCAGCTCATGCTTGACGTACCACTCGGGGAACAACTCCAGCTCACACCGCAACAGGGCGACGTCGTAACTCGGCAACGGCGCAACCATCGGCAACTGTTGAAAAGCCAACAGCGCTTGCAGGGCATCGTGGAATAACGCGTCGGCATTTTCGCCATCGATCACGTCGAGATAGGTCTTGTTGCCCAGATCATTGAGCAAAAGAAAACCGCGCTCGAGGTCCTCGGCATAAATTTTCGGCACATTTATTCCGGATTTCGCCAGCAAAAAGGCGATATCCACGAACGGTTTGCAGTTTTCCTGGGGGGCGGCGCGTCCATCACGACGAAGCTGCGACCATCGCCCTCCCAGCGGAAGTAGCGGCGGAAACTCGCGTCGCTGCTGGCCGCAGTCAACGTGGCCGGGGGCACGGTGCCCCAGCCCTGTTCGGCAAACAGCTTTGCCAACTGCTCATCGAGCCAAACTTTCAGGTGTTGCAAGCGTACATCTTGGTCAGGCATTGCAAGGGTCTCCGACGGCGCTAGCCGTCAAGCGGGTCATGCTTTATTATCCAGCATCTTTTTCAGACCATCGAGAGGCGTGCGGCCCACACCGCGGGCAGATGGCACGCAGGAAGCCCGGACTAATAAGATGGCATTGAAATCCCCCGCGTTTCGTAAAAAATTTCCGTTGTTGGTAACCGGCAGTCTGCTGGCTATGCAACCTCTGGCCAGTCAATTCGTTGTTGCCGCCGAGCAGTATGACTGCTCCGTCTCGGCTACGGGTGGCTGGGACTGTGCGCCCAAGTCGCCCACCGCGGCATTGCCGCCGCGTCCGGTGCATGACGGCAGTGCCGTCAGCTCTGCTGGCGAGGCCCCGGCCGACAACGGTTCCGGCGCAGAGACCGGTGCAAAAACCGCACTGGTCACTGAGTCCAAGGGCCGCGGCCTGAAATCCCGTAGCGAAGACTACAGTCACCTCGACTGGGTTCCGCGCGAGAAGCTCACCGCTGCGCAATTGGCCGAGACTGGTCCTTACTGCTCTGGTTCCTATATCGAACCGATTCGTCCTGGCATGAATGACAAGACGAATAAAAGTGACGCGCCGACCTTCATTGGTGCCAAAGCGTCGCGTTACGAGCAGGACACCCAGGTCGCCAGCCTCGCCGGTGACGTGATCATGCGTCAGGGCAGCATGCAGGTCGAAGCTGACGAGGCTAATCTGTATCAGGCCGAGAGCCGTGGCGAACTGGCCGGCAACGTGCGCATCCGCGACAACGGCGCACTGATCGTCGGCGACCACGCCGATGTGCAGCTCGACACCGGTGAAGCCAAGGTCGACAACGCCGAATACGTGATGCACAAATCGCGTATCCGCGGTAATGCGCTGTATGCCAAGCGTGCCGAAAACGCGATCATCCGCTTGAAGGACGGCACGTACACCACGTGCGAACCTAACAGCAACGCGTGGCAGCTCAAGGGCAACAACATCACCTTGAACCCGGCGACCGGTTTCGGTACCGCAACCAACGTGACGTTGCGCGTCAAAGACATCCCGATTCTGTACACCCCGTACATCTACTTCCCGATCGACGACCGTCGCCAGTCAGGCTTCCTGCCGCCGACCATCGGTTCGAGCACCGACACCGGCTTCACGCTGGTCACTCCTTACTACTTCAACCTGGCGCCGAACTATGACGCCACGTTGTACCCGCGCTACATGAGCAAGCGCGGCATGCTGGTGGAAGGCGAATTCCGTTACCTGACCAAGTCGAGTGAAGGTCAGTTCGGTGCTGCGTATCTCAACGACGAGAGCGATGAGCGCGATTTGCAGACCGACTCCAAGAAAACCCGCTACATGTACAACTGGCAACACAAGGGCGGGCTCGACTCCCGTGTGCTGACCACGGTTGACTACACCAAAATCAGCGATCCTTATTACTTCCAGGATCTCGAAACCGACCAGATCGGTGTGAAGACCTCGGACTTCGTGAACCAGCAAGGCACAGTGACATATCGGGGCGACAGCTACGCCGCTGCGATCAATGCACAGTCCTACCAGCTCGCGACCGTCTCGGCCATTACACCGTATGACCGCTTGCCGCAGATCACCTTCATGGGGTCTCTGCCCTATCATCCTGGCGGCCTGGATTTCTCGTACAACACCGAGCTCGTAAGGTTTGACCGCGATCTCAGAACTGGCAGATATCTGGACGAGAACGGTGGTCCATTCGACCCGCTTACCGGTCTCTACGGGAAAGACCGCCTCGACGAAAACGTAACCGGTCTGGCTCGCGCCAACGGCGACCGCTTAAACCTGGCGCCCGCCATCAGTCTGCCGTTGAACTGGACTTACGGTTTCTTCAAACCGACGCTCAAGTACCAATACACCCAATATCAACTGGATCTGGATAGCAGCGGCAAACAGGACATCATCGATCAAAAGGCTAATGCCGCAGCCACAGGCACCAAATACATCAGCGGCGATTTCAGCAGTAACCAGAATCGCGCAGTGCCGATTGCGAGCATCGATAGCGGACTGTACTTCGACCGCGATACTTCCTATTTCGGCAAAGACTACCGCCAGACCCTGGAACCACGCCTGTTCTACCTCTATGTCCCAGAGGTCGACCAGGAAGACATCCCTGTGTTTGATACCAGCGAGACTACGTTCAACTACTCGTCGCTGTTCCGCGATAATCGCTTCACCGGCTCCGATCGTGTCGGCGACGAGAACAAGCTATCGCTGGGCGTGACCAGCCGCTGGATCGAAGAGAACGGCTTTGAACGTCAACGCATCAGCGTGGGTCAGGCCTATTACTTCAAGAACCGCGAAGTTCAATTGCCGGGTATCGATCCAAAAACGCGCGAAGATGCGAAATCCAGTGTTTCGCCATACGCGCTTGAATATGAATACCGCTGGAACCGCGACTGGCGCGCCACAGCCGACTACAACTGGGACCCGGACAGCCGCAGCCCGCGCTCCGGCAGTGCGATGTTCCACTACCAGCCAGCCGACAACCCGAACAAGGTCATCAACGCGGGCTATCGCTATCGCAACGACCAGGTCCGGTATGACCAGAACACCGGTAAATGGACTGTGGGCGGTGGTGACTACGGCGTTCCCGGGCAGCCTGGCTACGTGAAGGACTACTACAAGATCCAGCAGCATGACTTCTCGGTCATCTGGCCGATCGTTCCGCAGTGGAACGCCATCAGCCGCTGGCAGTACGACTACAACCGCAATCGCACGCTGGAAGCTTTCGGTGGTTTCGAATACGACAACTGCTGCTGGAAACTGCGCCTGATCAACCGTTACTGGGTCTCCTATGACGAGTTCAGTCAGGAAGCTCCGGAAAACGAGAAAGGCGACCACGGCATTTTCCTCCAAATTGTTCTGAAGGGACTCGGCGGCCTGACTGGCGCCAAGGTAGAGAGCTTCCTCGACAAAGGCATTCAAGGTTATCGTGAACGTGAAGACCAAGCTTTCTGATTGTCTGCGCCCGGTGCTGCTGGGCGCGTTGTTCCGGTACGGCGGCCAACGCCGCCGTACAGTCCATCGATAAAGTGGTGGCGATCGTCGATAACGACGTGGTCATGCAGAGCCAACTGGACCAGCGCGTTCACGAAGTTCAGCAGACCATCGCCAAGCGCGGTGGCGGTCTGCCGCCTCCGGGCGTGCTCGATCAGCAAGTGCTCGAGCGTTTGATCGTAGAAAACCTGCAACTGCAGATCGGCGAACGTTCGGGCATCCGCATTACTGACGAAGAGCTGAACCAGGCTGTCGGCACCATTGCTCAGCGCAACAACATGACTGTTGATCAGTTTCGTGCTGCGCTCGCTCGCGATGGCCTGAACTATGATGACGCCCGTGATCAGATCAAGCGCGAGATGATCATCAGCCGTGTGCGTCAGCGTCGTGTGGCCGAACGTATTCAGGTTTCCGAGCAGGAAGTGAAAAACTTCCTCGCCTCCGACCTTGGCAAAATGCAGCTGTCCGAAGAACTGCACCTGGCCAACATCCTGATCCCGACTCCGGAAAGCGCCAACTCTGATGCTATTCAGAGCGCCGCGCGTCAGGCCATGGAGGTTTACCAGCAGCTCAAGCAAGGCGCCGACTTCGGTCAGATGGCTGTTGCCAAGTCCGGCAGCGACAATGCGCTGGAAGGCGGCGACATGGGCTGGCGTAAAGCCGCGCAACTGCCACCGCCTTTCGATCGTGAACTGAGCAGCATGGCCGTCGGCGACATCACCCAACCTGCACGTACACCGGGCGGTTTCATCATTCTGAAGCTACTGGGCAAACGTGGCGGCGAAGCGCAGATGCGCGACGAGGTTCATGTGCGCCACATCCTGGTCAAGCCGAGCCCGATCCGCGACGAGGCCAAGACCAAGGCACTGGTGCAATCGTTGTACGACCGCATCACTGCCGGCGAAGACTTCGCCGAGCTGGCGAAGAACTACTCGGAAGACCCGGGTTCCGCGCTCAATGGTGGCGACCTGAACTGGATCGACCCGAACGTACTTGTGCCGGAATTCCGCGAGGTGATGGCCAAGACCCCACAAGGTCAGCTGTCCAAGCCATTCCAGACGCAATACGGCTGGCACGTGCTGGAAGTCCTTGGCCGTCGCGCCACCGACAGCACCGAACAGGCCCGTGAGCAGCAAGCCATGACCGTACTGCGCAACCGCAAATACGACGAAGAGCTGCAAACCTGGCTGCGGCAGATCCGTGACGAAGCGTACGTAGAAATAAAACTCCCTGGTGCAGACCAGGCAGCGCAGTGAAACCCAAGCGTTTCGCGCTGACACCCGGCGAACCAGCCGGCATCGGTCCCGACCTGTGCCTGCTGCTCGCCTCGCAAGCCCAGCCACATCCCCTGATTGCCATTACCAGCCGCGACCTGCTCCTTGAGCGGGCCGCGCAACTGGGGCTGGTCGTCAATCTGCTGGATGTCGCGCCAGGGCAGTGGCCAGATGTTCCAGCGCCGACCAACAGCCTGTACGTCTGGGACACTCCGCTCAGCGCACCGGTAGTCGCAGGGGAACTGGACAAGGCCAACGCGGCGTTCGTCCTCGAAACCTTGACCCGTGCCGGCAATGGCTGCCTGAACGGCGACTTCGCCGGGATGATCACCGCGCCGGTGCACAAAGGCGTGATCAACGAGTCGGGCATCGCGTTTTCCGGACACACCGAGTTCCTCGCTGATCTGACGCACACCGCGCAAGTAGTGATGATGCTTGCCACTCGCGGTTTGCGCGTGGCGCTGGTCACCACGCATCTGCCTCTGCGCGAGATTGCCGACGCGATCACCCCGCAACGGCTGGAGCGAGTGACGCGAATCCTGCACACCGATCTGCAAGAAAAATTCGGCATTGACCGGCCACGCATCCTGGTCTGCGGCCTCAACCCGCACGCCGGTGAAGGTGGCCACCTGGGCCATGAAGAAATCGACATTATCGAACCGACATTAGAGCGCCTGCGCGGCGAGGGCATGGACCTTCGTGGCCCGCTGCCTGCCGACACTCTGTTTACCCCCAAATATCTGGAGCACTGCGACGCAGTGCTGGCGATGTATCACGACCAGGGCTTGCCCGTGCTCAAGTACAAGGGCTTCGGCGCTGCCGTCAACGTGACGCTGGGCCTGCCGATCATCCGCACTTCGGTCGACCATGGCACCGCCCTGGATCTGGCCGGCAGCGGCAGGATCGACACCGGCAGCCTGCAAGTCGCCCTGGAAACCGCCTACCAGATGGCCGAGACCCGTTTATGAACGAGCAATACCAACACAAGGCGCGCAAACGCTTTGGTCAGAACTTCCTCCACGATGCCGGCGTTATCGACCGCATTCTGCGCTCCATTCACGCCAAGCCTGACGACCGCCTGCTGGAAATCGGCCCCGGTCAGGGTGCCCTGACCCAAGGTTTGCTTGGCTCTGGCGCGCAACTCGACGTGGTGGAACTGGACAAGGATCTGATTCCGATCCTCAATCAGCAGTTTGCTGGCATGAGCAATTTCAACCTGCATCAGGGCGATGCGCTGAAGTTCGACTTCAATTCGCTGAACGCCGCGCCAAACAGCCTGCGGGTAGTCGGCAACCTGCCCTACAACATCTCCACGCCGCTGATTTTTCACCTGCTGAACAACGCCGGCATCATTCGTGACATGCACTTCATGTTGCAGAAAGAAGTGGTCGAGCGTCTGGCCGCAGGCCCGGGTGGCGGTGATTGGGGTCGTCTGTCGATCATGGTTCAGTATCACTGCCGTGTAGAACATCTGTTCAACGTCGGACCGGGCGCGTTCAATCCGCCGCCGAAAGTAGATTCGGCGATCGTTCGTCTCGTGCCCCACGCGGTACTGCCGCACCCGGCCAAGGATCACAAGCTGCTGGAGCGCGTGGTGCGCGAAGCTTTCAACCAGCGCCGCAAAACCTTGCGCAATACCCTCAAGCAATTGCTCAGCAATGCCGAGATCGAAGCCGCTGGCGTCGATGGCAGCCTGCGTCCCGAGCAACTGGATCTGGCCGCATTCGTGCGTCTGGCCGACCAGCTCGCGATACAGGTCCCGGCAGCTCCCGCCGCCGACTGACCCGCGATGAACGCTATCGGGCAGCACACCACTCTGGTTTACTGCCCGATACTTGCCTAGACTGATTCCCCATCAGCTACGCCCCGCGTTCCGCTTCGTTAAGGCCCTCTTGCATGTCCGATTCCCGTTATCAGGTCGATGTCAGCGTCGTCACTCACTATCTGGCAGACCAATCGCAACCCGAACACGACCGTTTCGCCTTCGCCTACACCATCACCGTGCAGAACAACGGCGAGCTTGCCGCCAAGCTTCTGGCCCGGCACTGGGTAATTACCGATGGTGACGGCCATGTCGAAGAAGTACGCGGTGAAGGCGTCGTTGGCCAGCAACCGTTGATCGATGCAGGCAAGAGCCACACGTATACCAGCGGCACGGTGATGACCACCAAGGTCGGCACCATGCAGGGCACTTATCAAATGCTCGCCGATGACGGCAAACATTTCGATGCAGTCATCAAACCGTTTCGCCTCGCTGTACCCGGAGCCCTGCACTGATGACGACGTACGCCGTCGGTGACCTGCAAGGCTGCCTCGAGCCGCTCAAGTGCCTGCTCCAGCAAGTTGCCTTCGACCCGGCGCTGGATCGGCTATGGCTGGTTGGCGATCTGGTCAACCGTGGCCCGCAGTCGCTGGAAACCCTGCGTTTTCTCTATGAGATGCGCGAATCGCTGGTCTGTGTCCTCGGCAATCACGATTTGCATCTGCTGGCCGCCGCGAAAAAGATCGAGCGTTTGAAGAAAAGCGACACCTTGCGCGAAATCATCGAGGCGCCCGATGGCCCGCAACTGATGGAATGGCTGCGCCAGCAGAAGCTGATGCATTACGACGAAATCCGTGATGTCGCCATGGTCCACGCCGGCATCCCGCCGCAATGGTCGCTGCGCCGTGCCCTTAAATGCGCCGCCGAAGTCGAGACTGCACTGCGCGACGACAATGTCTTCCCGGCCTACCTTGACGGCATGTACGGCAACGAGCCGGCAAAATGGGACAACGACCTCAAAGGCATCGATCGCCTGCGGGTGATCACCAATTACTTCACGCGCATGCGCTTTTGCACCGCCGAGGGCAAGCTTGACCTCAAGAGCAAGGAAGGCCTCGACAGCGCCCCGCCCGGCTACAAACCGTGGTTTCAGCACAAAGAACGCAAGACCAAAGGCCTGCGCATCATTTTTGGCCACTGGGCAGCGCTCGAAGGCAACATCCACGAGCCGGGCATTTCAGCGCTGGACACCGGATGCGTATGGGGCGGCAGCCTGACACTGATGAACGTCGACAGCGGCGAACGTCTGTCATGCAAATGTGATGAACACGGCGGGCTTGCACACACGGTCGCGCCACTTATCCCCGAATCTTCGCCAGTCGGCGCACCGCGTTAGACTGCACTTTCAGTTGAGCTACAGGAACCCGCCATGAGCGAATTCAAACGAATCCCCCAGAACAGGCGCAGGCCCTGCGTGAACAGGGCGCAGTCGTAGTCGACGTACGCGATCCAGCGACCTTCGCCGCGCTGCATATCAGCGGCTCGAAGCATCTCGACAACCATTCGCTGCACGCTTTCATTCAAGGTGCCGACCTTGATGCACCGACCGTGGTGGTCTGCTACCACGGCAATTCCAGCCAGGGCGCAGCCGCCTATCTGGTCAGCCAGGGCTTCTCCGACGTTTACAGCATGGACGGCGGCTTTGAGCTGTGGCGTACGACTTATCCGTCGGAAACCGCGCAAGGCACCGCCGAATAATTTTTGCGCGGCGCAGGCCCCGGCTGCCGTGGGCCTGCGCGCGGCAGACGAACGGTCTGCCACAACTAATTACGTATCTCGCCTTTACCTCTCGAATTCCCAACTATCCTTAAGCGCAGGCCATCCAAAACAGGGGAGAGCCGGTACACCGGCGCGCGGGTCATCGGGAGTAGCTTTCGCGGTTTGTCGACCGTGGAAGAATTCTGGGGGTAAACAGCAGCTGCCACAGCGACTGCTGCCAGCATCGACTGAGTGATCCGGCGTCGGCTCCACGTATCGAGCGAGGTGACGTCATGAGTATCTTTAGCCACTTCCAACAACGCTTCGAGTCCACACGCCAGGAAGAACTCTCGCTGCAAGAGTACCTGGAGCTGTGCAAGAAAGACCGGAGCGCCTACGTTTCCGCCGCCGAGCGTCTATTGATGGCTATCGGCGAACCGGAACTGCTCGACACTTCGACCAACTCGAGGCTGTCGCGCATTTTTTCCAATAAGGTGATCCGCCGCTATCCGGCCTTTGAAGACTTCCACGGGATGGAAGAATGCATCGACCAGATCGTCTCCTATTTCCGCCACGCGGCCCAGGGCCTGGAAGAGAAGAAACAGATCCTCTACCTGCTCGGCCCCGTCGGTGGCGGTAAATCGTCCCTGGCCGAGAAGCTGAAACAATTGATGGAGAAGGTGCCCTTCTACGCCATCAAGGGCTCACCGGTTTTCGAATCGCCCCTGGGTTTGTTCAACGCCACCGAAGATGGCGCAATCCTCGAGGAAGATTTCGGCATTCCACGGCGCTACCTGAACACCATCATGTCGCCCTGGGCGACCAAGCGCCTGGCCGAATTCGGCGGCGACATCAGCCAGTTCCGCGTGGTCAAGCTGTACCCGTCGATCCTCAATCAGATCGCCGTGGCAAAGACCGAACCCGGTGATGAGAACAACCAGGACATCTCGGCGCTGGTCGGCAAGGTCGATATCCGCAAGCTTGAAGAATTCCCGCAGAACGACGCCGACGCCTACAGCTACTCCGGTGCGCTGTGCCGGGCCAACCAGGGCCTGATGGAATTCGTCGAAATGTTCAAGGCACCGATCAAGGTGCTGCACCCTTTGCTGACCGCTACGCAGGAAGGTAACTACAACAGTACCGAAGGCCTCGGCGCGATTCCGTTCACCGGCATCCTGCTGGCTCACTCCAACGAATCGGAGTGGCATACCTTCCGCAACAACAAGAACAACGAGGCGTTCATCGACCGGATCTACATCGTCAAAGTGCCGTACTGCCTGCGCGTCAGCGACGAAGTGAAGATCTACGACAAACTGCTTTTCAACAGTTCTCTGTCCAAGGCGCACTGCGCACCGGACACCTTGAAGATGCTCGCGCAGTTCACCGTGCTGTCGCGCCTCAAGGAGCCGGAAAACTCCAACATCTATTCGAAGATGCGCGTCTACGACGGTGAAAACCTCAAGGACACCGATCCGAAAGCCAAATCGATTCAGGAGTACCGTGACTCGGCCGGTGTCGACGAAGGCATGAATGGCCTGTCGACCCGCTTCGCCTTCAAGATCCTCTCCAAAGTGTTCAACTTCGACCCGCACGAAATCGCCGCCAACCCGGTGCACCTGCTCTATGTGCTGGAACAGCAGATCGAACAGGAACAGTTCCAGGCCGAAACCCGCGAGCGTTATCTGCGCTATCTGAAGGAATATCTGGCACCGCGCTACATCGAGTTCATCGGCAAGGAAATCCAGACGGCGTACCTCGAGTCCTACAGCGAATACGGTCAGAACATCTTCGACCGCTACGTGCTGTACGCGGATTTCTGGATCCAGGATCAGGAGTATCGCGATCCGGAAACCGGCGAGATCCTCAACCGCGTGGCGCTGAACGAAGAACTGGAAAAAATCGAAAAACCGGCCGGCATCAGCAATCCGAAGGATTTCCGTAACGAAATCGTCAACTTCGTCCTGCGCGCCCGGGCCAACAACAACGGCAAGAACCCGACCTGGCTCAGCTACGAAAAACTGCGGGTGGTCATCGAGAAGAAAATGTTCTCCAACACCGAAGACCTGCTGCCCGTCATCAGTTTCAACGCCAAGGCCAGCAAGGAGGATCAGCAGAAACACAACGACTTCGTTACGCGAATGGTTGAACGTGGCTACACCGATAAACAGGTACGCCTGCTGTCCGAATGGTACCTGCGGGTCCGCAAGTCGCAGTGAGGCAGCTGCAAGCTATAAGCCACAAGCTGCAAGAAAGAGCGCGCGGAGGCTGAATCCTGGCCCAATCGCTTCGACTTGCAGCTTGCAGCTCAAAACTTGAAGCTCCCCGGAGGGGCCTTATGAGCTATGTGATCGACCGACGCCTCAATGGCAAGAACAAGAGCACGGTGAACCGTCAGCGTTTTCTGCGACGTTACCGTGACCACATCAAGAAGGCTGTCGAAGAGGCAGTCAGCCGGCGCTCCATCACCGATATGGAGCATGGTGAACAGATCAGCATTCCCGGTCGCGACATCGACGAACCGGTGCTTCATCACGGACGCGGCGGCAAACAGACCGTGGTGCATCCCGGTAACAAAGAGTTCACGGCCGGTGAACATATTGCCCGTCCACCGGGAGGCGGCGGTGGACGCGGTCCGGGCAAGGCGGGTAATTCCGGCGAAGGCATGGACGAGTTCGTCTTCCAGATCACTCAGGAAGAGTTCCTCGAATTCATGTTCGAAGACCTCGAATTGCCGAACCTGGTCAAACGCAACCTGACCGGCACCGACACGTTCAAAACCGTACGCGCGGGGATAAGCAACGAAGGTAACCCCTCACGCATCAATATCATCCGCACCCTGCGCTCAGCACATGCGCGTCGTATTGCCTTGTCCGGCAGCAGTCGCGCGAAACTGCGCGAGGCCAAGGAAGAGCTGGCGCGGCTCAAACGCGAAGAACCGGACAACTTCGGCGATATCCAGGAACTCGAAGCTGAAATAGAGAAACTCAGCGCACGTATCCATCGCGTGCCGTTCCTCGACACCTTCGACTTGAAATACAACCTGCTGGTCAAGCAACCGAACCCCAGCTCCAAAGCGGTGATGTTCTGCCTCATGGACGTTTCCGGCTCGATGACGCAGGCGACCAAGGACATCGCCAAGCGCTTTTTCATCCTGCTGTACCTGTTCCTCAAGCGTAACTACGACAAGATCGACGTGGTATTCATCCGTCACCACACCAGCGCCCGGGAAGTGGACGAAGAGGAGTTTTTCTATTCTCGTGAGACCGGCGGCACCATTGTTTCCAGCGCTCTGAAGCTGATGCAGGAAATCATGGTAGAGCGCTATCCGAGCAACGAGTGGAACATCTACGCCGCTCAAGCCTCCGATGGCGACAACTGGAATGACGATTCGCCGATCTGCCGCGACATCCTTATCAACCAGATCATGCCGTTTGTGCAGTACTACACTTATGTGGAGATTACCCCGCGCGAACATCAGGCCTTGTGGTACGAGTACGAACGCATCGCCGAAGCCTTCTCTGACACATTTGCCCAGCAGCAACTGGTCTCGGCCGGAGATATCTATCCGGTCTTCCGTGAACTCTTCCAGCGCAGGTTAGTGACATGACCGCCAAAGAGCAGAAACGCCAGCCGATTTCCACCGGCTCTGAATGGACATTCGAGCTGATCCAGACCTACGACCGCGAAATCGCCCGGATTGCGGCCCGCTATGCGCTGGATACCTATCCCAACCAGATCGAAGTGATCACCGCCGAGCAGATGATGGACGCCTATGCCTCGGTGGGCATGCCGCTGGGTTACCACCACTGGTCCTACGGCAAACACTTCCTCAGCACTGAGAAATCCTATAGTCGTGGTCAGATGGGCCTGGCCTACGAGATCGTGATCAACTCGGATCCGTGCATCGCCTATCTGATGGAAGAAAACACCATCTGCATGCAGGCCCTGGTGGTGGCTCATGCCTGCTATGGCCACAACAGCTTCTTCAAGGGCAACTACCTGTTCCGCACCTGGACTGACGCCAGTTCGATCATCGATTACCTGGTGTTTGCCAAGCAGTACATCATGCAGTGCGAAGAGCGCCACGGCATTGATGCAGTGGAAGATCTGCTCGATTCCTGCCACGCCCTGATGAATTACGGTGTCGACCGCTACAAGCGCCCGTATCCGATTTCCGCCGAAGAAGAGCGCCGGCGGCAGAAGGATCGTGAAGAGCACATGCAGAAACAGATTAATGATCTGTGGCGCACCATCCCCAAGGGCGCTGACAAATACAGCGACAAGGACAACGCCCGCTTCCCGGCCGAGCCGCAGGAAAACATTCTTTATTTCATTGAAAAACACGCACCGTTGCTCGAACCCTGGCAGCGCGAGATCGTGCGAATCGTGCGCAAGATCGCCCAGTATTTCTATCCGCAGCGCCAGACCCAGGTGATGAACGAAGGCTGGGCGACGTTCTGGCATTACACGCTGATGAACGATCTGTATGACGAGGGTCTGGTCACTGACGGCTTCATGATGGAATTCCTTACCTCGCACACCAGCGTGGTGTTTCAGCCTGGCTTTGACAGCCCGTACTACAGCGGCATCAATCCCTACGCGCTGGGTTTCGCCATGTACCGCGACATCCGGCGCATGTGCGAAGAGCCCACCGAAGAAGACCGTCGCTGGTTCCCGGACATCGCCGGTTCCGACTGGCTGTCGACCATCAAGTTCGCCATGAGCAGTTTCAAGGACGAGAGCTTCATCCTGCAGTACCTGTCGCCGAAGGTGATTCGCGATCTGAAACTGTTCAGCATCCTCGATGACGACCAGAAGGACGACCTGCTGGTGCCAGCCATTCATGACGAGGGCGGCTACCGAATCATCCGCGAAACCCTGGCTGCGCAGTACAACCTCGGCAATCGTGAGCCGAACGTGCAGATCTACAGCATTGACCGGCGCGGCGATCGCTCGCTGACCCTGCGTCATCAGCAGCACGACCGCAAACCGTTGGGCGACTCCACCGAGGAAGTGCTCAAGCATCTGCATAGGCTGTGGGGCTTCGACATTCATCTGGAAACCCTGCAGGGCGACCAGATCATGAAAACCCATCACGTGCCGCCACGCAGTGAGCACAACGAGGGCGATTACGGCCGGCTCGATCTGGCCGTGATTCATCTTTGATCCGGTTCCGGCCTCCGAAAGTCTGACGCAAGGGTTATCCTGTCGGACTGACGGAGGTTTTTTATGCAGGTTTACAAGGTTGGCGGCGCGGTACGTGATCGCCTGTTAGGGTTGCCGGTCACCGATGTCGACCGGGTCGTGGTGGGCGCTACCACGGAGGAAATGCTCGCCCAGGGTTTCGCCCGGTCGGCGCAGATTTTCCCGTGTTTCTGCACCCGAAAACCGGCGAGGAGTATGCCCTCGCCCGCACCGAGCGCAAGAGCGGTCGCGGTTACGGTGGCTTCACCTTCTATGCAAGTCCGGAAGTCACGCTGGAAGAAGACCTGATTCGCCGCGACCTGACGATCAATGCCATGGCCGAGGACGATCAACTCAACCTGACCGATCCGTATCATGGTCAATGCGACCTCGAAGCACGAATCCTTCGCCATGTTTCCCCGGCGTTCGCCGAAGATCCGCTGCGTGTGCTGCGCGTTGCCCGTTTCGCCGCGCGCTATGCCGGGCTGGGCTTCACGGTCGCCGATGAAACCATGGACCTCATGCGGCAGCTCAGTGAGTCCGGCGAACTGCAAGCGCTGACTGCCGAGCGCAGCTGGAAGGAAATTTCCCGCGCCTTGATGGAAGATCACCCACAGGTGTTCATCCAGGTATTGCGCGACTGTGGCGCGCTGAAAGTACTGATGCCGGAAGTCGACGCCTTGTTCGGCGTGCCGCAGCCGGAAACTCATCACCCGGAAATCGACACGGGCCTGCACACTTTGAGCGTGCTGGAGCAATCGGCCCTGCACAAGCAGCCGCTGACGGTGCGCTGGGCCTGCCTGCTGCACGACTTGGGCAAAGGTCTGACGCCGGAAGAAGAATGGCCCCGGCATATCGCCCATGAGCACACGGGGCTGAAGCTGATCAAAGCGGTCAACGAGCGCTTCAAGGTCCCCAAGGACTGTCAGGAACTGGCGCTGCTGGTCGGGCAGTATCACACCCATGGGCACCGGGCGCTGGAGCTGAAAGCCTCGACGCTGCTGGAGTTATTGCAGAGCTTCGATATCTATCGCCGGCCGCAGCGCTTCGAAGAGTTTATCGTCGCGTGCGAGATGGACGCCCGTGGCCGCAAGGGCCTGGAGCAGCGCAGTTATCCACAGGCGGATTATTTGCGCGGAGCGGCGCAAGCTGCGCGAGCGGTGGCGGTGCAGCCTTTGCTGGAGCAGGGACTCAAGGGGCCGGAATTGGGCGAAGCGCTGAAGCGTGAACGGTTGAAAGCATTGAAAAACTACAAAGACAGCGCCTGAAGCAAGATCAAAAGATCGCAGCCTTCGGCAGCTCCTTGTATCTCGACTAACGCTCCGTCAGGAGCGATAGTTCTCGACTGATCATCGAGGGAGGGACTTGGAAGCCGCGCAGCTCCTTAGGCTTTTTGCCTGTGACGTAGATCGTGCTCCAGCCCTCCACACTCACTCGTACAGTTCGCACGGTATCTTGGGCCCGCCTGCGGCGAGAGCCCGCATTCGCAAGGTTGGACAGAGTGACGTGATGATCGCAACAGGGAACAAGTGGAGAAACGATCATGTCCGGTTTCGTTGGCGTCGACATCGCAAAGAACACCTTTGATATCGCTACACACCAGCCCAACGGCAAGCACAAAACCAAGGCCAAGCTGGCCAACGATCCAAAGGGCTTTAAAGAGTTTGAGGCGTGGCTAGAAAAAAACGCCGAGCGTTCGGCCCTGATCGTGATGGAAGCCACGAGCGTTTACCACTTGGAACTCGCGGAGTTCGTTTACAACAAAGGCTTCCGGGTCTGCGTCGTGAACCCGGCTACGACCAAAGCGTACGCTGACAGCGAACTGCGCCGCATCAAGACTGATAAAAGTGATGCCAAACTGATCGCCGACTTTGCCCGGGAAAAAGATCAAAAACTTCACCCATGGGCGCCTGAGCCGCTGAAATACCGCCAGTTGAAAGCAATGGTGCGCCGCTTGGATGACCTTCAGGAAATGGAACAAATGGAGCTTAATCGTCTGGACGTTTCCGACGAAAAGGTCAAAGACTCGATCAACTCCGTTCTGCGCCATATTGAAAAAGAGATCGTAGAAACGCACAAGGCGATCAAAAAACACATCGATGACGACCCGGATATGCGTCAGATGCGGGATCTCATCGTCACCATCGACGGCATCGGACAAAAAACGCTTGAACGATTGCTGGCCGAACTGGGTGACTTGCGCAAATACAGTGATCCTCGCCAACTGGTCGCTGCTGCAGGGCTCAATCCAAAGCTGCAGGAATCAGGAAAGCTCAAAGGTCATACCCTGATCTCAAGAGTAGGGTCGGCACGGCTGCGTGCAGGCCTCTACATGCCTGGCATGGTGGCGCTGAAACACAATAAGGCGATCAAGGCGATGAAAGAACGCCTGGAGGCCAACGGCAAGGCCCCCAAGCAGATCATCTGCGCAGCAATGCGCAAGCTGCTGCACTTCGTTTACGGAGTGCTCAAGTCTGGACTGCCATATGACCCGAAACTTGCGCTTGCCCGGTGAGGCTCAAGACGGTATCTACAGGGAAACGCAAATTCCTCGGTAGGAGCTGCCGAAGGCTGCGATCTTTTTGCTTTAAAGATTCGACGGAGTCAATTGCTGCCCATTCCATTCGAACGCAACCGGCGCCAACACCTGATCAATCTGCGCCTCGGCCCACAACGTCGCAAAGCTCTTGCCCACCCCTGGGTGAACCCGCTGCGGCGCAATCAGCGAAAGCGGCCACAGTACAAAAGCATTTTTCAGGATTTCCACACGCGGCAGAATCAATCCATCAAAGTTACCCACCAGATCGCCATACAGCAGCACGTCGATATCCAGCGGCAGACCCTTGCGATCCGGGGCATAACGACCGTTGTCCGCTTCGATGAATTTCAAGCGGCGATCGAGCTCCATCAACGGCAGATCGGTGTAGGCCGAGACCACGAAATTGAAGAACGGCCCGCTCTTGATGCCCACCGGTTGGCTCTCGAACACTGCCGAACAACGGATATCCACCAGAAACTTGGCCAGCGCATCGAGACCGGCGCGCAAATGGGTTTCGCGCTCGATATTGCTACCGAGCCCGAGGTAGACCTGAGTCAGCGACATCCGCGCTCGATCTCCACACCCACACCACCCTTGGCCGCCGGCACCGCGCCCGGCTTGGTCAGTTTCAGCCGCACCCAGGTGATCTTGAATTCGGCCATGAGCACTTCAACCAGACGCTCGGCAAAGGTCTCGACCAGCTGGAACTGCGCCTGCTCGGCAAAGGCCTGGATGCGCGTGGAAACACTGGCGTAATCGAGCGCCAGGGTCAGATCGTCACCGGCGGCGGCCGGGCGATTGTCCCAGGCGAAGCTCAGATCAAGACGCAGGCATTGACGGATGCCGCGCTCCCAGTCGTAGGCACCGATCACGGTGTCGACTTCCAGGCCCTCGATAAACACTCTGTCCAAGCACTTCTCTCCGCTGCACGACAAGGGCGCGATGCGCCGTTAGAATCAGGGCGTCCTCGCCCGGAATAGTTAGCATGTTTTGGTTACTGGCGATTCTCGCCTACCTGCTCGGCTCGCTGTCCTTCGCCATTTTGCTCAGCCGCCTGACCGGAAACCCGGATCCGCGAATGAGTGGCTCGGGTAATGCCGGCGCCACCAACATGCTGCGCCTGGCCGGTCGCAAACTGGCGATCCTGACCCTGCTCGGTGATCTGTGCAAAGGCCTGCTGCCGGTGCTGATCGCCTCCAGCGCTGGCCTTTCGCTGCAGGATCAGGCCTGGATCGGCGTATGCGCCGTGATCGGTCACCTGTTCCCTTTGTACTTCCGCTTTCGCGGCGGCAAAGGCGTTGCCACTGCCGCCGGCATGCTGCTCGGCCTGTATCCACCCGCCGCGCTGCTGGCCGTATGTGCCTGGCTGCTGACGTTCTACCTGACCCGCACCAGCTCGCTGGCGGCGCTGATTGCCACGCCACTGACCCTGCCATTGCTGGCCTGGCAAGAGCCGGAAGCCTTGCTGCCAATGAGCGCGCTGACCTTGCTGATTGTCTGGCGTCATCGCGGCAATCTACGCGACCTGTTTGCCGGGCGCGAACGGCATTTTTAAATGCCTTTCGTGAGCATCGCTCATCACAGTGCCGACAACTGCTCCATCGGCCAGCGTGCCTGCACGGTGATTGCCAGACTTTCCTGCTGACCGGCCTTCAGGCGCTGGCAACCGGCAAACGCGATCATCGCGCCATTGTCGGTGCAGAACTCCGGGCGCGCGTAGAACACATCGCCCTTCATATCGCCGAGCATTTTTTCCAGCGAAACGCGCAAAGCCTTGTTGGCGCTGACGCCGCCGGCAATCACCAGCCGCTTCATGCCCGCCTGTTTCAGGGCGCGCTTGCACTTGATGGTCAAAGTCTCCACCACAGCCTGCTGGAACGCCAGCGCGATGTCGCAACGGGCTTGCTCGCCGTCGTCCCCGGCGCTGACGCATTGCTGCCAGGTGTTGAGGGCGAAGGTTTTCAGGCCGCTGAAGCTGAAGTCCAGCCCCGGACGGTCACACATCGGACGCGGAAAGGTGAAACGTCCTGCGACGCCTTTCTCGGCCAGCTTGGCGATTTCCGGTCCGCCAGGGTAATTGAGGCCCATCATCTTTGCGGTTTTGTCGAAAGCTTCGCCGGCCGCATCGTCGAGCGTCTCGCCGAGCAGGCTGTATTGGCCAATGCCGTCGACCTGAACCAACTGGGTATGACCGCCAGAGACCAACAAAGCGACGAACGGGAATTCAGGTGGTTTTGGCTCCAGCATCGGTGCCAGCAAGTGGCCTTCCATGTGGTGCACACCGAGGGCCGGAATGCCCCAGGCAAACGCCAGCGCCTGTGCGCAGGAAGCACCGACCAGCAACGCGCCAACCAGGCCAGGACCTGCGGTGTAGGCGATTGCATCGATCTCGGTCGGCACGCAGTCGGCCTCGGCCAACACCTGACGGATCAAGGGCAGCATGCGTTTGACGTGGTCACGCGAAGCCAGCTCCGGCACCACACCGCCGTAGACGCGGTGCAGGTCGATCTGACTGAACAGCGCGTCGGCCAACAGGCCGCGTTCGCTGTCATACAATGCGACGCCGGTTTCGTCGCAAGAGGTTTCTAATCCCAGTACTAGCATGGGTTTGCGCCTTGTTTAGGCTGAATTCGAAGGCGCGCATAATAGTCGCCACGTGATGCCCCGACCAGCGGTTTTCGATCAGAGGCTTTGCATTCCGAGCGATGAGGGGTTAACATCCGCAACCCTTAAAAACCGACGTCTTCAAGTGCTCTTTTGCCGCGAGGATGTTGACCCCGGTAATGAATGAAGGTAGCTCTGGATGCCAGCCGTCAAAGTAAAAGAGAACGAACCCTTCGACGTAGCTCTGCGTCGTTTCAAGCGCTCCTGCGAAAAAGCCGGTGTACTGGCTGAAGTTCGTAGCCGCGAATTTTACGAGAAGCCAACTTCTGAGCGTAAGCGCAAGGCAGCAGCCGCTGTTAAGCGTCACGCCAAGAAAGTTCAGCGCGAACAGCGCCGCGCCGTTCGTCTGTACTAATACACAGACGTTCGTAGCAAGCTTCTTGCCTAAGCCCGGCCCTCAGCCGGGCTAATGGCATTTGCGTAAAACGCTTGATGCTTCACCGTCGACGCCGCCGATGCGACCGAGACAAATCTGCTTCACCGCGTCAGGCCTGGCTCTTTTGCCAGCGGTGCACGTCTTTTCTGACGAGCCTTTCAAGGCTACTGACGAGCACACCCACTGATTCCTCTTACGACGATCAGCCCAAGGCACCTGCATGCGTGCCCGCTTTATTGAGCTATCCGAGGCCGACAACCGGCCGTCAGCGGATTCAGCGCAACACTTTCACATAGTCGAAGACTGATAGGTACTAACGTCAGTGGATTTTCGGCAGATACACTTCCCGACAGCGATCACGCAGACGACACCGGTCGAGCCGCACTTTTTGTGCGTTTCCAGCAATGGCCCGCGTCCGACAGCCTGTCGCAACGGACCTATTGCAGCGCAGACGACGAGAACGCCATGGCCGGGCTGATTCCCCAGAGCTTCATTGACGACCTGCTGAACCGCACCGACATCGTCGACGTGGTCAGCTCGCGCGTGCAATTGAAGAAGGCCGGCAAGAACTACACCGCCTGTTGCCCGTTCCACAAAGAGAAAACCCCGTCGTTCAGTGTCAGCCCCGACAAACAGTTCTATTACTGCTTCGGCTGCGGTGCTGGCGGCAACGCCCTCGGCTTTCTCATGGATCACGACAACCTGGATTTCCCCCAGGCCGTCGAAGATCTGGCCAAAGCCGCCGGCATGGAAATCCCTCGCGAAGAAAGCGGTCGCGAGCGCAAGCCGCGTCAGCCGACCGATTCGCCGCTGTATCCGCTGCTCACCGCCGCCGCCGATTTCTACCGGCAGGCGCTCAAGAGTCATCCGTCGCGCAAGGCTGCAGTGGATTACCTCAAGGGGCGCGGCCTGACCGGCGAGATCGCCCGGGATTTCGGCCTCGGTTTTGCGCCGCCGGGCTGGGACAACCTGCTCAAGCATCTGAGCAGCGACACCCTGCAACAAAAAGCCATGATCGAAGCCGGCCTACTGATCGAGAACGCCGAAACCGGCAAACGCTATGATCGCTTTCGTGATCGCGTGATGTTCCCGATCCGCGACACCCGTGGACGGATCATCGCCTTCGGCGGTCGCGTACTGGGCGACGATAAGCCCAAGTACCTGAACTCACCGGAAACCCCGGTATTCCATAAAGGCCAGGAACTCTACGGCCTTTATGAAGCGCGCAAGAACAATCGCAACCTTGACGAGATCATTGTCGTCGAAGGCTACATGGACGTCATTGCCCTAGCGCAGCAAGGCTTGCGCAATGCCGTTGCCACGCTGGGCACCGCGACCAGCGAAGAACATTTGAAGCGTCTGTTTCGCGTCGTCCCGAACGTATTGTTCTGCTTCGACGGCGACCAGGCGGGCCGCAACGCCGCGTGGCGCGCACTGGAAGCGACCCTGCCGTGCCTGCAGGACGGTCGTCGCGCGCGGTTCCTGTTTTTGCCCGAAGGCGAAGACCCGGACACCCTGGTTCGCGCCGAAGGCACCGACGCTTTCAAAGCGCGCATCAATCAGCACGCGCAGCCGCTGGCCGATTATTTTTTCCAGCAACTGACCGAAGAAGCCGACCCGCGTTCACTTGAGGGCAAGGCGCACATGGCCACCCTCGCCGCGCCATTGATCGATAAGGTTCCAGGCGCGAACCTGCGCATCCTCATGCGTCAGCGCCTGACCGAGATTACCGGCCTGAGCAGCGAGACCGTCAGCCAATTGGTTCAGAGTGCGCCGCAGGAAGCACCGCCCGCCTACGATCCGGGCTTCGATTACGACGCCATGCCGGACTACAGCGACTACCATCAGCCGCAGGCACAGGACATGTACGCGCCGCAGCAGGAATGGACGCCGAAGAAACCCGGCGCCGGCGGCAAGAAGTGGGACAAGAAACCATGGGACAAGAACGGCAAGCGTGGTGGCGATCGCGAACAGCAGCGCCCGCGCACGCCGATTGGCGTCGAATCGCCGACCCTGACGGCCCTTAGAACATTGCTCCATCATCCGCAACTGGCCAAGCGCGTCGAAGACGCCGGGCACATTGCCGATGAAAATCAGACCAACGCCCAGTTGCTTGTGGCACTGCTCGAAGCCGTACAGAAGAATCCCAAGCTAAACTCATTTCAGTTGATCGCGCGGTGGCACGGTACTGAACAGGGTCGTTTGCTCAAGGCGCTGGCAGAAAAGGAATGGCTGATTGACGGAGATAACCTTGAACAACAGTTTTTCGACACCATTACTAGCTTGTCCGCCCGCCAACGCGAGCGAAATCTCGAACAGTTACTCAGGAAAGCGCGGCAAAGCGAACTGAGCGTCGAAGAGAAAAATCAACTGCGCGACCTTTTAAGTCGCAATGTTTCCGCATCAAACCCGACCTCAACTGGCGCGTGAGGTCATAGCTCAGGTATAATCCTCGGCTTGTTTTTTGCCCGCCAAGACCTTCAGTGGATAGGGTGTTATGTCCGGAAAAGCGCAACAGCAGTCTCGTATTATTGAGTTGATCAAACTGGGTCGTGAGCAGAAGTATCTGACTTACGCCGAGGTCAACGACCACCTGCCCGAGGATATTTCAGATCCGGAGCAGGTGGAAGACATCATCCGCATGATTAACGACATGGGGATCCCCGTACACGAGAGTGCTCCGGATGCGGACGCCCTTATGTTGGCCGACGCCGATACCGACGAGGCCGCTGCGGAAGAAGCAGCCGCTGCGTTGGCGGCGGTGGAGACCGATATCGGTCGCACCACTGACCCGGTGCGCATGTACATGCGTGAAATGGGTACGGTCGAGCTTCTGACCCGTGAAGGCGAAATCGAAATCGCCAAGCGGATCGAAGAAGGCATTCGTGAAGTGATGAGCGCAATCGCGCACTTCCCTGGCACGGTTGACCACATTCTCTCCGAGTACACCCGCGTCACCACCGAAGGTGGTCGCCTGTCCGACGTCCTGAGCGGTTATATCGACCCGGACGACGGCATCGCGCCGCCTGCGGCAGAAGTGCCGCCGCCGGTCGACCCGAAAGCCGTCAAGGCCGACGACGATACCGACGACGATGAAGCCGAATCTTCCGATGACGAAGAAGAAGCCGAAAGCGGTCCGGACCCGGTTATCGCTGCGCAGCGCTTCGGCGCCGTGGCCGACCAGATGGAAATCACCCGCAAGGCCCTGAAAAAGCACGGTCGTCACAACAAGGCAGCGGTTGCCGAGTTGCTGGCCCTGGCCGAGCTGTTCATGCCGATCAAACTGGTGCCGAAGCAATTCGAAGCCCTGGTCGAGCGTGTGCGCAGTGCCCTGGATCGTCTGCGTCAGCAAGAGCGCGCGATCATGCAGCTGTGCGTACGTGATGCACGTATGCCGCGCGCCGATTTCCTGCGTCAGTTCCCGGGCAACGAAGTCGACGAAAGCTGGTCCGACGCCCTGGCCAAAGGCAAGAGCAAGTATGCCGAAGCCATCGGTCGCGTGCAGCCGGACATCATCCGTTGCCAGCAGAAGCTGATCGCACTGGAAACCGAGACCGGCCTGACCATCGCCGAAATCAAGGACATCAACCGTCGCATGTCGATCGGTGAGGCCAAGGCCCGCCGCGCGAAGAAAGAGATGGTTGAAGCCAACCTGCGTCTGGTGATCTCGATCGCCAAGAAGTACACCAACCGCGGTCTGCAATTCCTCGATCTGATCCAGGAAGGCAACATCGGTCTGATGAAGGCGGTGGACAAGTTCGAATACCGTCGTGGTTACAAGTTCTCGACTTATGCCACCTGGTGGATCCGTCAGGCGATCACTCGCTCGATCGCCGACCAGGCCCGCACTATCCGTATTCCGGTGCACATGATCGAGACGATCAACAAGCTCAACCGTATTTCCCGGCAGATGCTGCAGGAAATGGGTCGCGAACCGACCCCGGAAGAGCTCGGCGAACGCATGGAAATGCCTGAGGACAAGATCCGCAAGGTACTGAAGATCGCCAAAGAGCCGATCTCCATGGAAACCCCGATCGGTGATGACGAAGACTCCCATCTGGGCGATTTCATCGAAGACTCGACCATGCAGTCGCCGATCGATGTCGCCACGGTGGAAAGTCTGAAGGAAGCGACTCGCGAAGTCCTGTCCGGCCTCACTGCCCGTGAAGCCAAGGTATTGCGCATGCGTTTCGGTATCGACATGAACACCGACCATACGCTCGAAGAAGTGGGCAAACAGTTTGACGTAACGCGTGAGCGGATCCGTCAGATCGAAGCCAAGGCGCTGCGCAAGCTGCGCCACCCGACGCGAAGCGAGCATCTGCGCTCCTTCCTCGACGAGTGATACCAGAACCCCGGCCCAGGCCGGGGGTTTTGTTTTATGGCAGATTAAATTCCCCGCTCCGCCCTCCCCGCCGCATACCGCGTCTACACTCGAAACAATCACCCCCCAGCCCTAACGAGAGCGTTATGCCCAGACTGGCGCCCGTGCTGTTTCTGCTGTCATTGATGATCTGCACCGCCACGGCTGACGCGCTGACTCTCACCGATGAAGAACGCAGCTGGCTGGCGGCTCACCCCGACTTGCGCCTGGGTGTCGACGCGTCGTGGCCGCCCTTCGAGTTTCGTGACGATCAGAACCGTTATCAGGGACTGGCTGCCGACTATATCGAGGTGATCCGTCAGCGCTTGTCCATCAAGCTGACGCCTATCGAACCGGTGAGCTGGACGGTGGTGCTGGAGCAGGTGAAGAAGGGCAGGATCGATTTGCTGCCGGGGATCATGTCGACGCCAGAGCGCCAGAGTTATCTGTCATTCACCCGGCCGTACCTCGACTTCCCGATCGTCATCCTCGCCCATGTCGGCGGCGCCCAGCCGCGCAAACTCGACGACCTGTACGGGCTGAAAATCGCCGTTGTCGAAAACTATGCCCCCCACGAACTGCTGCGCACTCACCACCCTGATCTGAATCTGGTAGCCATGCCCAACGTCAGTTCAGCGCTGCAAGCCCTGGCGACTGACGAAGTGGACGCGGTAGTCGGCGATCTGGCTTCCAGCGTCTGGAGCCTGCGCCAGCTCAAGCTTGACGGCCTCTACGTCAGCGGCGAAACGCCGTATCGCTATCAACTGGCGATGGCCGTGCCCCGGGACAACAAGGTACTGGTGGGCATTCTCGACAAAGTCCTGGCGGACATGACGCCGGCGGAAATCAGCAGCATTCAGGAACACTGGGTCGGCAACGTGCTTGACCACCGCACGTTCTGGTCGGACCTGCTGATGTACGGCCTGCCCGGCCTGTTGCTGCTGATAACAGTCCTCGCCGCGGTGATCCGCATCAACCGCCGTCTGAGCTCGGAAATCACCCGGCGCATCGACCTCGAGCAGGAATTGCGCAGTAGCGAATATCACTACCGCGGCCTTGTGGAGAGCTTGTCGGCGATTGCCTGGGAAGCGCGGATGAGCGACTTCACCTACAGCTATGTCTCGCCGCACGCTGAAGACTTGCTCGGTTATCCACAATCTCACTGGCTGATTCCGGGCTTCTGGCACAACATCATTCACCCCGCCGACCTGACCCGCACGCAGAACTACTGCAAGGAAGCGCTGCGCCAGGGCCGCGATCACATCGTCGACTACCGCGTGATCACCGCCGACGGTCGCTGCCTGTGGGTGCGCGACATCGTCAGCCTGATTGAGCACGGCCACGAGCCAGTGATGCGCGGTCTGATGATCGATATCAGCGAGATCAAGCGCACTGAAGAAGCGCTGCGCCTGTCGGAGCAGAAGTTCGCTTCGGTGTTCGAGCAATGTCCGGACATTCTGGTGATTGCGCGCCTGTCCGACGGCTGCCTGCTGGAGGTCAACGAGGCCTTCGAGGAACAGATCGGCCTGCGCGCCGAGGACGTGATCGGTCAAACCGCCACCAACCTTAATATCTGGGGGATTCCCGGGGTTGGGCCGGGCCTGCTGCAGCGCTTGCAGGCCGGCAGCATCCGCAACCTGGAAATGCCCTTTCGCCGCAACAACGGCCAGGTGTTCACCGGGCTGATCTCCGCCGAGCCATTCGACCTCGACACCACCCCGGCGCTGGTGGTGGTGGTGCGCGACATCAGCCAACTCAAGGAAACCCAACAGCAACTGCAAACATCGGAGGAGAAGTTTGCCAAGGCCTTTCATGCGTCGCCGGACGGCCTTCTGCTGTCGCGCCAGAGCGACGGCCTGTTGCTGGAGGTCAACGAAGGCTTCAGTCGCATCACCGGTTTCAACAGCGCCATGTCGGTGGATCGTTCGACGCTGGACCTGGGTATCTGGGTCAACCTCAACGAACGCAAACAGATGATCGACCTGCTGCAGCGCGACGGTTTTGTCCGCGACTTCACCTGCCACATCCGTCGCAGCGACGGGCAGATCCGCCTGTGCGAAGTGTCCAGTCGTCCACTGCCGATCGGTGACGAAGACTGCATGCTGACCATCGCCCGCGACATCACCGAACGCCATCTCATGCAGGAAAAACTGCAGCAGGCGGCAACGGTTTTCGAGAGCACTGCCGAGGGCGTGTTGATCACCGATACCCAACAACACATTAGTGCGGTCAATCGAGCTTTCACCGAAATCACCGGCTATAGCGAAAGCGAAGCACTGGGCCACACCCCCGGCTATTGGCGTCCGGGCTGCATGACAGCGCGTTCTACGCGGCGATGTGGCACCAATTGACCGACGAGGGACACTGGCAAGGCGAGATTTCCAACCGGCGCAAGAACGGCGAGCTGTACCCGAGCTGGCTTACCATCAGCGCGGTGCGCAATCGCGACAAGTTCATCACTCACTTCGTCGCGGTGTTCGCCGATATTTCCAGCCTCAAGCATGCCCAGGCCAAGCTCGATTACCAGGCTCACCACGACCCCCTCACCGGTTTGCCCAACCGCACCTTGTTCGAGAGTCGCCTGCAAATGGCCCTGACCAGCCAACAGGAAAATGGTGGCCAGGGAGCGGTGCTGTTTCTCGATCTCGACCGCTTCAAACACATCAACGACAGCCTCGGCCACCCGGTCGGCGACCTGTTGCTCAAGGGCATTGCCGTGCGCTTGAAAGAACAACTGCGCGATATCGACACGGTCGCGCGATTGGGTGGTGACGAGTTCATCATCCTGTTGCCAGGTTTGCAGCAAGCCAGCGACGCCGACAACATCGCGACGAAACTGCTCAACTGCTTCGGAGCGCCGTTCCAGGCCGGCGAACACGAGTTCTTTATCAGCGCCAGCATCGGCACCAGCCTCTATCCCCGCGACGGTTGCGATGTGGCCACGCTGGTGAAAAACGCCGACGCGGCGATGTACCGCTCCAAAGCCAAAGGACGCAACCGCGTCGAAAGCTATACCCGGGATCTCACCGCCCAGGCCAGCGAGCGCATAGCGCTGGAGCACGAACTGCGCCGCGCCATCGAGCGTGATGAGCTGTTTCTCTATTACCAACCAAAAATCAGCCTGGTCGACCACAGCCTTGTCGGCGCCGAAGCGCTGATTCGCTGGCGCCACCCGACCTTCGGCGACGTGCCGCCCGAGCATTTCATTCCACTGGCCGAAGAGAACGGCATGATCCTGCAGATCGGCGATTGGGTGCTGGAGACCGCTTGCCGGCAAATGTTCGAGTGGAACGAGATCTACCAACCGCTCGGTCCGCTTTCGGTAAACCTCGCCGGTGCGCAATTGCGTCAGCCCAACCTCTTGGTGCGCATCGAACAACTGCTCAAGGACAACCGCCTCAGGCCGGATTTACTGCAACTGGAAATTACCGAGAATTTCATCATGAGTCAGGCCGAAGAAGCGCTGGCGGTGTTGCACCAGCTCAAACACCTCGGCGTGCAACTGGCGATCGACGATTTCGGCACCGGCTACTCCTCGCTCAGCTACCTCAAACGGCTGCCGCTGGACATCCTCAAGATCGACCAGTCCTTTGTCCGCGGACTGCCTGACGATCCCCACGACGCGGCGATCGTGCGTGCCATCATCGCACTCGGCCGCAGCATGCAGTTCACCGTAATTGCCGAAGGCGTGGAAACCCAGGCGCAACAACAGTTCCTCACCGCGGAAGGTTGTGAACAGATCCAGGGCTACATCGTCAGCCTGCCGCTGCCCCCGGAGGAATTCGCCGCGACGTTTCTGCATGTAACCGTATCGGATTTTTCGGATAGCACAGCCGCGAAACCGTCGCTATAATCCGCGGCCTACTGAGGGCCTATAGCTCAGTTGGTTAGAGCAGAGGACTCATAATCCTTTGGTCCACGGTTCGAGTCCGTGTGGGCCCACCAAATTGAAAAGCCGCGCTGAATGCGCGGCTTTTTTTATGGGCTTTGATTTCCCAGTCATGCTAATCCCGACGCTCGGAAGAAAGCTGCGCTATCTGTAGGAACATTCTGAAGCGACGTTTCCAGGACGTTTGCAGCCTTGTTAGGCTTTCCTGCGAGCAATTAATCTCCTGACGCATCGCCGCCCGGGATCGTTTCCATGCTCATGAATGCTGCTCCATCAATCAGGGAAGCAGCCGGCCAAGCAACCTGGATCGATCTTGCCCTACCCGACTTGAGAACACTCTCGAAAGAACTTCGATCAGCCGCAATTGCAGAAATCAAAAGGGCTGACGATGCAGCGGGCGCCTTGGGAATACTCTTGGAATACTTCGGTTTCATCGATGAGTCGGTTATGGCCGTCACGATCCTGACGCCCATTGGAAACATTGCGGTTGCGAGAGACAAACTTGCCCATATTGTTGAGAAACGCCCGGACTCCCGCGAACGCTATGTTCGACATGCTATCGATACTTTAACGGGCCCCTTTGAAATTTGGAAAGTCCGTTACGATAACGGCGGACACCGCGTGGCATTCATCAATGCTTATGAGGCAAAAAATGACATGCTCGTGGTTGTGGACATTAGGGATGGACACGTTCTTTGGAATTTTATGCACGCTCCCGCGAGAGCCATGAACAGGCATCGAAAAAGCGAGCTTTTGTATAAGCGGTACATTTTCATCGACTAAAGAAAGGGCAGCCATTGGCTGCCCGTAACATCTGAATCCTGATATTTGCATCCTCAGGAAATGGGATGAAGAGGTCTCACCTGACACCGATGTTGCAGCATCGCTGAGGTACCTACATCTGCTGATGCCCTGCAAGGCAGCAGATTTCGCGCTCTTGGTGGCATTCTTGGGAAACAGGGCAGACAAGTCAAATCAATTGTCAGAACATTTGTTTCAGCAAAATCATCCGTGAGCACTTTGCTGTGGCGCAGAAGCCTATCGTTGTTTGCCTGTAAAGTGAGCCTCTCTTCGACCCAACGCTAATGGAGCCCCCCTTGCCAGACACCCGCCACCCCATCCTCGACGAAATCGACCGCCAACTGATCGCCGCGCTGCAAATCAATGCCCGCGAAAGCGTGGCCATGCTCGCCCGTCAGCTAGGCATTGCTCGCACGACGGTGACGTCGCGTCTGGCCCGGCTGGAAAAGGCCAAGGTGATCACCGGTTACGGCGTGCGACTCGGTCAGCGTGTTGTCGATGGGGGGCTGCAAGCCTATGTCGGGATCAAGGTCCAACCGCGTTCCGGCAAGGATGTGCTGCGGCGCTTGAGTGCGATGGCGCAGGTGCAGCAGCTGTGTGCGGTGAGTGGCGAGTTTGATTATGTGGCGTGGTTGCGCACCGATTCGCCGGAGCAGCTTGATCAGTTGCTGGATCAGATTGGCAGCGTCGATGGGGTGGAGAAGACCACAACGTCGATCATTCTGAGTAGCAAGATAGATCGGGGTCAGCCGGTTTAAGATTTTGATCGAGCTTCTCGACTGAATTTCAAAGCCTCTTCTCGAGCAGGCTCGCTCCCACATTTTGGTCGGTATGCAGCCTGCATTCGTCAGTCTGCACAACAATCAGGCAAAACGACGACACATTGCGTCTTATTAACGCGCTCCACGCTCCCTAGAATGGCGGCATCTTTTCCTATACTCAGACGCGAATCCTGCGTCGGGTCGCCAACAAGGTCAGCCATGAACAACAACAATCGTCACCCTGCAGACGGCAAGAATCCCATCACCATCTTCGGTCCGGACTTTCCGTTCGCGTTTGACGACTGGATCGAGCATCCGGCTGGTTTGGGCAGCATTCCCGAGCAGCACCATGGCGCTGAAGTGGCGATTGTCGGAGCGGGCATCGCCGGTCTGGTGGCCGCGTATGAGCTGATGAAGCTCGGTTTGAAACCGGTGGTGTACGAGGCGTCGAAACTCGGTGGTCGTCTGCGCTCGCAGGCCTTCAACGGCACAGACGCCATCGTCGCCGAGCTCGGTGGCATGCGCTTTCCGGTGTCCTCCACGGCGTTCTACCACTACGTCGACAAGCTCGGCCTCGAAACCAAGCCTTTTCCCAACCCGTTGACCGGCGCGTCTGGCAGCACCGTGATCGATCTGGAAGGCGAAACCTATTACGCCGAAAGCCTGAAGGATCTTCCGGCATTGTTCCAGGAAGTGGCTGATGCCTGGGCGGATGCGCTGGAAGCAGGCTCGCAGTTTTCCGATATCCAACAAGCCATTCGCGACCGTGATGTGCCGCGCCTTAAAGAGCTGTGGAACAAGCTGGTGCCGCTGTGGGACGACCGGACCTTTTACGACTTCGTCGCCACTTCGAAGGCCTTCGCCAAATTGTCTTTCCAGCACCGCGAAGTGTTCGGCCAGGTCGGTTTCGGCACCGGCGGCTGGGATTCGGACTTCCCCAATTCGATGCTGGAAATCTTTCGCGTGGTGATGACCAACTGCGACGATCATCAGCACTTGGTGGTCGGTGGCGTCGAGCAGGTGCCGCAGGGCATCTGGCGCCATGTACCGGAACGTTGCGTGCACTGGCCGGCCGGCACCAGCCTGAAATCCCTGCACCGTGGCGCGCCGCGTTCGGGCGTGAAGAAAATTGCCCACGCACCGGAGGGCCGTTTCGCCGTTACCGACAACAATGGTGACACCCGCGAATACGCCGCTGTGCTGACAACCTGCCAGAGCTGGCTGCTGACTACCCAGATCGAGTGCGACGAAACCTTGTTCTCGCAGAAAATGTGGATGGCCCTCGACCGCACCCGCTACATGCAAGCGTCAAAAACCTTCGTGATGGTCGATCGGCCGTTCTGGAAAGACAAAGATCCGGAGACCGGCCGCGACGTGATGAGCATGACCCTCACCGATCGCCTGACCCGTGGCACCTATCTGTTCGACAACGGCGACGACAAGCCGGGGGTGATCTGCCTGTCGTACTCGTGGATGAGCGACGCGTTGAAAATGCTCCCGCATCCGGTGGAAAAACGCGTTGAGCTGGCGTTGAACTCGTTGAAAAAGATCTACCCGAAAGTCGACATCGCCGCGCGGATCATCGGCGATCCGATCACTGTGTCGTGGGAAGCCGATCCGTACTTCCTCGGTGCCTTCAAAGGCGCCCTGCCCGGCCATTACCGCTACAACCAGCGCATGTACGCGCACTTCATGCAGGACGATATGCCAGCGGAGCAGCGCGGTATTTTCATCGCTGGCGACGATGTGTCGTGGACACCGGCGTGGGTCGAAGGCGCGGTGCAGACTTCGCTCAACGCGGTGTGGGGCATCATGAAGCATTTCGGCGGTTCGACACATAAAGAGAACCCGGGCCCGGGTGATGTGTTCAAAGACATCGGCCCTATCGCCCTGCCCGAGTAAGAGGATTCCCCGATGCGCGTAGCCGTTTACCAATGTCCACCGTTGCCACTGGACCCCGCCGCCAACCTGCAGCGTCTGCATCAAGTAGCAATGGAGGCCAAGGGCGCTGATCTGCTGGTGCTGCCGGAGATGTTCATGACCGGCTACAACATCGGCGCCGAAGCGGTGAGCACGCTGGCCGAGGTCTATAACGGCGAATGGGCGCAGCAGATCGGCCGGATCGCCAAGGCTGCGGGTCTGGCGATCGTATACGGCTACCCCGAGCGCACCGCCGACGGGCAGATCTACAACGCCGTGCAACTGATCGACGCCCACGGCGAGCGCCTGTGCAATTACCGCAAGTCGCATCTGTTTGGCGATCTCGACCGGTCGATGTTCAGCCCCGGTGACTCCGAGTTGCCGGTGATTGAATTGAACGGCTGGAAGCTCGGCTTCCTGATCTGCTATGACTTGGAGTTTCCGGAAAACGCGCGTCGTCTGGCCTTGGCCGGCGCCGAGCTGATCGTCGTACCGACAGCAAACATGGTTCCGTTCGACTTCGTCGCCGACGTCACCGTGCGTGCCCGCGCCTTCGAAAACCAGTGCTACGTGGCTTACGCCAATTACTGCGGACATGAAGGCGATATCCAGTATTGCGGGCAAAGCAGTATTGCCGCGCCGGACGGTAGCCGTATCGCCCTGGCAGGTCTGGACGAGGCGTTGATCGTCGGTGAACTGGACCGCCAATTGATGAACGACTCACGCCAGGCCAACCGCTACCTCAGCGATCGCAGGCCAGAGCTTTACGGCGCGCTCAACCGCCGCTAATCCGCTAGCATGGGCACTTCACTGTTCTGGAAGTGCCCATGCCTGCGCCGACTCATCCCCGCCCCCACACTGAAACACTGGCCAACGGCCTGCGCGTGACCCTGCGCCACGTGCCCGGTCTCAAGCGCAGCGCTGCCGCGTTACGCGTGGCGGCCGGCAGCCATGACGTGCCATTGGCATGGCCGGGGCTGGCGCATTTCCTTGAGCATTTGCTGTTTCTCGGCACCGAGCGTTTTCCCACAGATGAAGCGCTGATGGCCTACGTGCAGCGTCACGGCGGGCAGGTAAATGCCAGCACCCGTGAGCGCACCACGGATTTTTTCTTCGAGCTGCCAGTATCGTCGTTCAGCGCCGGGCTCGAGCGTCTGTCAGAAATGCTCGCCCGACCGCGTATGAATCTGGACGATCAACTGCGTGAACGGGAAGTGCTCCAGGCGGAATTCGTCGCCTGGTCGCAGGATCCGACAGCGCAACAGCAGTTTGCCTTGTATGAAGGTTTGCCAGCGGAGCACCCGTTGCGCGGGTTTCATGCGGGCAATCGGGACAGCTTGCAGGTCGAATCGTCAGGGTTTCAGTCGGCGCTGAAAGATTTCCATCAGCGCTTTTATCGAACCGGGCAAATGAGCCTCAGTCTGGTCGGTCCACAGAGTATTGATGAATTGCGGGAGCTGGCGCGGCAATTCGCAGCGGTGTTGCCGGTTGGGGATAAAGTTGCCCAGGCTGCACCGCCACCGCTGACGGTGAGAAGTTATCAACAGGTTGGCGCTCACGCGAACCTGTTATTCGCCTTCGACGGCTTACACGCTTCCTCCGCAGAAGCGATGGCCTTTCTCTGCCGATGGTTAAACAGCGCCAAACCCGGTGGATTGCTTGCACATTTGCGCCAGCAAAAACTGGCCGATGGTTTGAAAGCCGCGCCGCTTTATCTATTTGCCGGGCAATCCCTGCTGCATCTTCAATTCAATGCCGCCGGCGAACGACTGGGTGCCATTCGCGAACAACTGCTGGACTGGCTGAGCTTCTTCGCCCGCCAGGACTGGACGCCGTTGCGCGAGGAATACGCCGCCCTGCTTCAGCGCCAGCAGCAAGTCAGCGGCGCGTTGCAACTAGCGCGCATCGACGTTGAGCAGAAAGAATCAGGTCTGTCCGAGTCGGGTGTTGCCGGACTTGCGCACATCCTTCGCGAAATCGGTGGTGTGGATAACTTCAGCGATCATTGGCACCTGCCCGCCGCGAACCCGTTCCTGCGCGCCAATGAACCGCTAGCCAACGCCGGGCTGATTCGCGGCCAGACCAGCGCCCACCGAGGCCTGCGCACCTTCGCCCAGGATCGCTCGCGCAGTCGTCGCGAACGGTCGCCGATGCACTTCAGCCAGGCACTGCCAGACAACAGCGATGAGGGCGCGATTTACCTGCGCTGGCAGGTCGAGACCGCAGCCAGCGCCGATCTGCGCGCAAGACTGCAGCGCGGTCTGCGTCAGATCCGACAGGATGCGTCCGAAGCCGGAGTGGACTTGTCTTTCAGCGCCGCAGGTAACCAATGCCTGTTGAAAATGACCGGATTACATGACCCGATGCCCAGCGTCCTGGAGCACGCGCTGAAATGTCTGACGATGATCGATGCCGATTCGCCGCGCGACGAGGTGCAGATACCGTCGATGCCGATCCGCCAACTGCTCGAAGCGTTGCCGGAAAAATACCTGCCCACGATTGAAACCCGCGATGACGCCAAACAGCTGTGGACAACTTCGCGCTGGGACGGCCTCGCTCTTGGACTGAATCAACAGACCCAATCAGCCATGGGTCTGGCGCTGAGCCGCATTCCCGGCACACCGGACAATCAGCTACCAGTGACACCGATCACCCAAGGCCAGTACCACTGGAGCCAGATCAACACGGCTTCCAGCGAACACGCCTTGCTGCTGATCTGCCCGACCGCCAGTCGTGACATCGCTGATGAAGCCGCGTGGCGCCTGCTCGCACAGCTGTGCCAGACGCCTTTCTATCAGCGCCTGCGCGTCGAATTGCAATTGGGGTACGCCGTGTTCAGCGCGCTGCGTCAGGTGCACGGCACGACTGCGATTGTCTTTGGCGTGCAATCGCCGACAGCCTCTGCGGCGATCCTGCTTGAACACATCCAAGCGTTCTTCAACGGCATTCCGGCGATGATCGAAACGCTTGGTGATGCAGGCCTCAAGCAACAAAGCCAAAACCTCGCCGACCAATTCAATCCGGCGACACAGTCCAACAAGGACGCTGCCGAACTTCTGTGGCAGGGTAAACTCGCCGGCCATTCGTCGGATTACCGTGAGCAATTGGTTACGGCGATCCAGCAGCTGGATCACCAGGCTTTGCTGGCCGCTGCGCAGCGTCTGATCAATGCCGATGGCGGCTACCACTGTCTGGCCAATGAACCGATGCCCGGCGCGCCGTGGCAAGCGACAAATTGATCATTACCGAGGCTGCAAGGAGCTTTCTCAAAGATTCACGGGTCACGCCGTTGAAATTTTGAGTAACATAGCCGCCTAACTAATTGGAACATCACCGCGCTGCCGTGGACTATAACTATGGATAGCGCTATCCCAACCCTCAGAAGGAGACATCTCATGGCCTGGACCAAACCTGCTTACACCGACCTGCGCATCGGCTTCGAAGTCACCATGTACTTCGCCAGCCGCTGAGTTCTGCTTACGCAGATTCGCAGTGCAACGCCTCGGCTCGCCGAGGCGTTTTATTTTCCGCGTTGAAATGATGGAGCGTTCATGTTCGTCCAGATTCTGGGTTCGGCCGCCGGTGGCGGTTTTCCGCAGTGGAACTGCAACTGCGTCAACTGCGCAGGCTTTCGCGACGGCAGCCTGAATGCCAAGGCCCGCACCCAATCGTCCATCGCCATTTCCGATGACGGCGTGAACTGGGTGTTGTGCAATGCCTCGCCGGACATCCGCGCGCAACTGCAAAGCTTTGCCCCGATGCAACCGGGCCGGGCCCTGCGCGACACCGGCATCAGCGCGATCATCCTGATGGACAGCCAGATCGACCACACCACCGGCCTGCTCAGCCTGCGCGAAGGCTGCCCGCATCAGGTCTGGTGCACGGACATGGTTCACGAAGACCTCAGCACCGGTTTCCCCCTGTTCAAGATGCTCACCCACTGGAACGGCGGGCTGGAATGGAACCGCATCGAACTCGACCAGAGCTTCACTGTAGCGGCCTGCCCGAACCTGCGTTTCACCCCGTTACCGTTGCGCAGCGCCGCGCCGCCGTATTCGCCGCATCGTTTCGATCCGCATCCGGGCGACAACATCGGCTTGATCGTTGAAGACCTCAACACCGGCGGCAAGCTGTTCTACGCGCCGGGGCTGGGCAAGGTCGATGCGCCGCTGCTGGAAATCATGTCCGGCAGCGATTGCCTGCTGGTCGACGGCACAATGTGGGATGACGATGAAATGCAGCGCCGTGGCGTCGGCACCCGCACCGGTCGCGAGATGGGCCATCTGGCGCAGAACGGCCCCGGCGGCATGCTCGAAGTGCTGGAGCAGTTGCCCGAGCAGCGCAAGGTGCTTATCCACATCAACAACACCAACCCGATCCTTGACGAGGATTCGCCGGAGCGTGCCGAGCTGGCGCGGCGTAATGTTGAAGTGGCGTTTGATGGCATGAGCATCGTGCTTTAAGCAATCGAGACCGCTGCGCGGTCTATCGCGAGCAGGCTCACTCCTACAATGGAATGCGATCAACTGTGGGAGCGAGCCTGCTCGCGAAGTGGCCAGCACTGACACCAAAGATTTCCAGTGGTTGTTCCCGGAGAACAGACATGACCGACACCCCGCTGTCCCCCGCCGAATTCGAAGCGGCCCTGCGCGCCAAAGGCGCCTATTACCACATCTATCACCCCTACCACGTGGCGATGTATGAAGGCCGCGCGACTCGCGAGCAGATTCAGGGCTGGGTCGCCAACCGCTTCTACTATCAGGTGAACATTCCCCTGAAAGACGCAGCGATCCTCGCCAACTGCCCGGATCGGGAAATCCGCCGCGAGTGGATTCAGCGCCTGCTCGACCACGACGGCGCGCCCGGTGAAGACGGCGGCATCGAAGCCTGGCTGCGTCTGGGTCAGGCTGTCGGCCTCGATCCGGATCAGTTGCGCTCCCAGGAGCTGGTATTGCCCGGCGTGCGTTTCGCCGTCGATGCCTACGTCAACTTCGCCCGTCGCGCCAGTTGGCAGGAGGCGGCAAGCAGCTCGCTGACCGAATTGTTCGCGCCGCAGATCCACCAGTCGCGCCTGGACAGCTGGCCGCAGCATTACCCGTGGATCGACCCGGCCGGTTATGAATATTTCCGCACTCGTCTCGGTCAGGCGCGGCGTGACGTCGAGCATGGGCTGGCGATCACCCTTGAGCACTACAAGACCCGTGAAGGCCAGGAGCGCATGCTGGAAATTCTCCAGTTCAAACTGGACATTCTTTGGAGCATGCTCGATGCCATGAGCATGGCCTACGAACTGAACCGTCCGCCGTATCACAGCGTGACCGAACAACGGGTCTGGCATAAAGGAATCATCTTATGAGTTTCGACCGCAGCAAAGTGCCGAGCTGGCGCCCGGGCTATCGCTTCCAGTACGAACCGGCGCAAAAGGGCCATGTGTTGCTGTACCCAGAGGGCATGATCAAGCTCAACGAAACGGCCGCGCTGATTGGCGGCCTGATTGACGGTGAGCGTGATGTCGCGGCGATCATTGCCGAACTCGACAAGCAGTTCCCCGGCGTGCCCGAGCTCGGTGATGACGTCGAGCAATTCATGGAGGTTGCCCGTGAGCAACACTGGCTCACCCTTGGCTGATGTGCCGGCCAAACCGGAAGTCGGCCTGCCGCTGTGGCTGCTCGCCGAGCTGACCTACCGTTGCCCGCTGCAATGCCCGTACTGCTCCAATCCGCTGGATTTCGCCGAGCAGGGCAAAGAGCTGACCACCGAGCAATGGATCAAGGTGTTCCGCGAAGCGCGCGAGATGGGCGCGGCGCAATTGGGCTTTTCCGGCGGCGAACCGCTGGTGCGCCAGGACTTGGCCGAACTGATCCGTGAAGCGCGGCAGTTGGGTTTCTACACCAACCTGATCACTTCCGGCATTGGCCTGACCGAGCAGAAAATCAGCGACTTCAAAAAGGCCGGGCTCGATCACATCCAGATCAGTTTTCAGGCCAGCGACGAGCAAGTGAACAACCTGCTCGCCGGCTCGAAAAAGGCCTTTGCGCAGAAGCTGGAAATGGCGCGTGCGGTGAAGGCGCACGGCTATCCGATGGTGCTGAACTTCGTCACCCATCGGCACAACATCGACAAGATCGACCGCATTATCGAACTGTGCATTGCGCTGGAGGCCGACTTCGTCGAACTCGCCACTTGCCAGTTCTACGGCTGGGCGCAGCTCAATCGTGTGGGTCTGTTGCCTACCAAGGAACAACTGGTGCGCGCCGAACGCATCACCAACGAATACCGGGCCAGGCTGGAAGCCGAAGGGCATCCGTGCAAGCTGATATTCGTCACGCCGGACTACTACGAAGAACGCCCGAAAGCCTGCATGAACGGCTGGGGCAGCATCTTCCTGACCGTCACCCCGGATGGCACCGCCCTGCCCTGCCATGGTGCGCGCCAGATGCCTGTGCAGTTTCCCAACGTGCGCGATCACAGCATGCAGCACATCTGGTATGACTCGTTCGGCTTCAACCGTTTTCGCGGTTACGACTGGATGCCCGAGCCGTGCCGCTCTTGCGACGAGAAAGAAAAAGACTTCGGCGGCTGCCGCTGCCAGGCGTTCATGCTCACCGGCGACGCCAGTAACGCCGACCCGGTGTGCAGCAAGTCCGAACATCACGGCGTGATCCTCAAGGCCCGCGAAGAAGCCGAGACCGCCACTCAAACCATCGAACAACTGGCCTTTCGCAATGAACGAAACTCACGCCTCATCGCCAAGGGCTGAGCCTTTCAGCGCCGCCCAGGCCGTCGCCGCCGGAACCGACTTCGCCGAACTGCAACTCGGCGTCCACGGCGTGTTCTGGAATGAATACCGCCCCGAGGACGCCGCGTGCCGAATCTGGCATTGGCGCGATGGCGTGGCGAAACGTCTGACGCCGGACGGTTTCAGCGTGCGTAGCCGCGTGTACGAATATGGCGGTGGTGCGTTTTGTCTGACGCCTGACGGGGTGGTTTTCATCAATGAAGCGGATCAGCAGATGTATCGGCAGGCGCTGGATGGCGCGCCGGTCGCGCTGACGTCGACTGACTGCCGCTACGGCGATCTGCAATTCGCCGCTGGCCGGGTGTTGGCAGTTGAAGAGCAGCATGATCAGCATCGACTGGTGGCGATTGATCTGGACACCGGAACGCGACAGGTGCTGGCCGAAGGTGCAGATTTTTATGCGTCGCCAACGCTGAGCCCGGACGGCCAGCGGTTGGCATGGATCGAGTGGAGCCAACCGCATCAGCCGTGGACCTCGACGCGCTTGATCGTCGCGGAAGGTGATTTTTCCGGACCTCGTTGTATTGCCGGCGAGCAGATTGAGGAGTCGATCCAGCAGCCGCGTTTCGACGCCGACGGCCGGCTCTACTGCCTGACAGATCGTGGCGGCTACTGGCAGCCGTGGGTCGAAACATCTGACGGTTTGCACGCGCTACCGAGTGCCGAGGCCGATCACGCGCCCGCGCCCTGGCAACTGGGCGGCTGCACTTGGCTGCCTGTCGGTGATCAATTTTTAGCCAGCTGGAGCGAGGCTGGTTTCGGCCGCCTGGCCCTTGGTAGTGAGGATTTCAGCGGCGACTACAGCCGCTTCCGTCACCTGGCAGTTGATCAGCAGTTCATCTACTGCATTGCCGCCTCGCCGGTCAGCCCGTCGGCAGTGATTGCCATCGATCGTGCTTCTCACGCAGTGAAAGTCCTCGCTGGCGGCGTGGCGCCATTGCCCGCCGAACGCATCAGCCGTCCGCAGACCTTGCGTTATCCGAGCGGCTCCGGCGAAGCGCACGGTTTCTTCTATTCGGCCATGAACGGTGAAGCGAAACCGCCGCTGGTGGTGTTTATCCACGGCGGCCCGACGTCGGCGTGCTATCCGACCCTCGATCCGCGTATCCAGTACTGGACCCAGCGCGGCTTCGCCGTCGCCGACCTCAACTATCGCGGCAGCAGTGGCTATGGTCGCGAATATCGGCAAGCGCTGCATCTGTGCTGGGGCGGGGTGGATGTCGAGGATGCCTGCGCGGTGGTCAGCTACCTCGCGGACCAAGGTTTGATCGATGGTGAGCGCGCGTTCATTCGCGGTGGCAGTGCAGGTGGTTACACGACATTGTGCGCGCTGGCGTTCAGACAGGTTTTCCGCGCAGGCGCCAGCCTTTATGGCGTCAGCGATCCGGTGGCTTTGGCACGGGCCACGCACAAGTTCGAGGGCGATTATCTGGACTGGCTGATCGGCGATCCCGAGCGAGATGCCGAACGCTATGCCGCCCGCACGCCACTGCTGCACGCAGACAACATTCGCGTGCCGGTGATTTTCTTCCAGGGTGAACTGGACGCGGTGGTCGTGCCGCAACAGACCCGCGACATGGTCGCGGCGCTGGAGCACAACGGCATCCCGGTCGAAGCGCATTACTACCCTGACGAACGCCACGGCTTTCGTCGCGCGGCTAACCAGGCGCATGCACTGGAGCAGGAGTGGACGTTTTATCGGCGGGTGATGGGCTGAATGACTGAGCCCTCACTTTGAGACTGCGTCGCTCAATCGCGGGCAAGCCCGCTCCCACAGGTTATTTGGTGTACACAAAAATTGTGATCCCTCATAACACTGTGGGAGCGGGCTTGCCCGCGATAGCTATTGATCAGACGCCACTGAACTCAACGCTTGGCGATGATATACACCGCATGCACGATCCCCGGAATGTAGCCGCACAACGTCAGCAGAATGTTCAGCCAGAACGCCCCGCCAAACCCGACCTGCAGAAACACGCCCAGTGGCGGCAACAGAATAGCGATGATGATGCGAATGAAATCCATGGGGCAGCTCCTGAATGGGGGTTGGCTCACTTGAGCCATACAAGCTAATCGACCCGCGCCGTTCGTCAGGGTTCATTACGCTTGCTATTTGATCGCCAGCATCACAAAAAAACGCCCCACGCCAAAAGAATCAGGCGTGGGGCGTGCGTTATACCGCGAGACGGTTCGGGTAATCGGTTGGGGCACCTCAGCTCAGACGGCAATGCCCTTGCGGCATTGCAATTGGACGGTGCGCACTCGCGAGAAGGCGCGGCCCAGGCGCAGGAGCATTTCGTCGATGTTGGCTTTGCTGACAGTGAGGGCCGGGGTGAAGCGCAGGCAGTCAGGCTGCGCAGCGTTCAATATCAGGCCTTCGTGAAGTGCGGCGTGAACGACGGCGTCGGCGCATTCGGCGGACAGCGTCAGCCCGTAAAACAGGCCTTGGCCGCGCAACTCGCCGTGCCCGTAGCGGTGCGCCAGTCGCGCCAGGCCTTCGCGCAGGTGCTGGCCGCTGTCGTTGACCTGCTGAAAGAAGCTGCGGTCATGGATGCTGTCGAGCACTACCAGACCGGCCGCCGTGATCAAGGCGTTGCCGTGATGGGTGCCGCTCAGCTCGCCGATGGCGAAACAGCAAGCCTTGCCTCGCGCCAGCAAGGCCGCTAACGGCAAGCCGCCGCCGAGGCCTTTGCCGAGCACGACGATATCGGCGCGAATCCCGTAGGACTGTTCGGCAAGCAAGCTGCCGCAGCGGCCCATACCCGTCTGCAATTCGTCGAGAATCAGCAGAATGCCCAGGTCACGACACAGTCGCTCGACCCCTTTGAGGTAATGCTCGGTCGCCGGAATGACCCCGGCATCGCTCTGGATCGGCTCCAGCATGATTGCTACGGTTTGCGCGTCGACCGCCGCATGCAGCGCTGGCAGGTCATTGAATGGCACTCGATCGACCGTCGCCAGACTGCGGCCATGGCAACCCTGCTGCGCCACGATGATCCGCGAGGCGCCGCTGCGATGCAGTTGCCCCCATTTGCGCGCCAGTTTGATCGCCGCGTCACAAGCCTCGCTGCCACTGTTGAGCAGGTACGCCTGATCGCTGGACGTGCTGGCGCACAAACATTCGGCGAGGCTGAGCATGCCGCGATTATGCAGATTGCACCCGGGATTGATCAGCGCTTGGGCCTGATTGGCGATGGCTTTGACCAGCGCCGTGGGGCTGTGGCCAAGGCTGTTGGCGCCGCCAGCCTGGGAAAAGTCGAGGTAGGCGCGATCGTTGCTGTCCCACAGCCAGGAACCCTGGCCCCGAACGAACACTTGATACGGTCGCTCGACACCGGGCATCAGGCGTTGGGCATTGAGGTGATCGGTCATAGTGGATGGCCCCGCCTCGAAGGTGAGGTCATCCAGACTTGGCGTCTGGCGCCGCAAACTGAACAGATTCATGCGAAAAAACCTCGCTTGAGGTTTTTTGAACTGCCTATGTAAGCACTAACGAAGCAAATGGGATGCATCACGCTTTCTGGCCCTGTAAGCCTTGTGAATGCGGTTAGACTAGGCGCGCAACCGGCTTCAAGCCATTTCGATTTCCCAGCCATTTCTATAAGCGCTACTTATGGATTTCAAGCAACTGCGTTATTTCGTCGCGGTCTACGAAGAAGGCCATGTCGGCCGTGCGGCTGAGCGCTTGTCGATCTCGCAACCGGCGCTGTCGCAACAGATCCGACAGCTGGAGCAGAACCTCGACGTCACCCTGTTCGAACGCAGCAGTAAACGCCTGCTGCCGACTCTCGCTGCGCACACGCTGTACAACCACGCGTTGCCGCTGCTCGATGGCTTGCAGCGGGCGCGCGAGGCATTGGGTAATTTCAAGGGGCAGGCGTTGCGCACCCTGGCGATCGGTGTGCTGCAAACGGTGCACACCAGCCTTGTGCCGCAAATGCTCGAGCGTGTGCGCAAGGCGCAGCCACATCTGGTGGTGCAGATCTATGAACTGACCGGACTGGAAATCGAGCGGCGTCTGCTCAATGGTTCGCTGGACATCGGTATCAGCTATCTGCCACCGCGCCAACCCGGTCTGCACGGGGTGTTGCTGTATGAAGACGAACTGACGCTGGTGATCCCGGCAGACCATCCATTGCGCGAGTTCAAGAAAGTCTCGATGCGCCAGGCCGCTGAGTTGCCCATGTTGCTGCTCGGCGAAGAATTCCAGATCCGGCAGATCTGGCAGGCACAACTGACCAGCCTCGGACGACGCCCGCAGGTGCAGGCCGAGTTGAACAATATGTTGGGGATTCTCGACAGCCTGCCACACACCCGGCTGGCGACGGTGCTACCGGGACGTTCGCAAAAGGAATACGACGATGAAGATCTGCTGTGGAAACCGCTGAGCGAGCCACGGGTGCCGTTGCAAGTTGGCCTGGTGTGCCGCGATGTACAACGCCAGCAGGCCTCGTTGGCATTGCTGCGGACATTGCTTGAAGAGGTGATCGATCGCGAAGTGAAGCCGCCCCTCGATCCGCTCGCCTGAAACTTTTCTTCAGGCAAAAGAAAACCCCGCCGAAGCGGGGCTTTGCAGACTGTTTCCCTGACATCCATTTCACTCCGCCACCCTGGCAGAATCCTACGTGTCCGTGTTGTTTACTTTGCGCTTCCTGCGCGACGTCCATGAAACGTAGATTAGCCGTGGATCCAATGTACGCATATGGGAGAACAGCAGCACGTCACGTAAGCAAATGCTTACATGACGTCTACAGGATCAAAACTGTGCCGCATCCAGCAGGAACAGCGACTCGCTACCGGCCTTGACCGACGCGCTCAACGAGTGAATACGTGGCAGCAGACGGGCGAAATAGAAGCGTGCGGTACCCAGCTTGCTCGCATAGAAATCATCTTGCGCTTCCTTGCCCAGCGAGGCTTTGGCCATCAACGCCCACATGTAGGCGTAAGCGGTGTATCCGAACGCTTGCAAATATTCGACCGAGGCCGCGCCAATTTCGTTCGGATTGTTTTTCGCCCGGTCCAGCAGCCACGCGGTCAGCTCGTCGAGGGTGTCGACGGCATCGTTCAACGGCTTGGTGAACTCGCCCAGATCGGCACTGGCGGTGGCGGTGAAATGACGGATCTCGTCAGCGAACAATTTGTAGAACGCACCGCCACTGCCAACGATCTTGCGACCCACCAGGTCCAGCGCCTGAATCCCGTTGGTGCCCTCGTAAATCTGGGTGATGCGCACGTCACGCACCAGTTGCTCCTGGCCCCACTCGCGGATGTAACCGTGGCCGCCGAAAATCTGCTGGCCATGAACGGTGGTTTCCAGACCCAGGTCGGTCAGGAAGGCTTTCGCTACCGGCGTCAGCAACGCCACCAGATCTTCCGCACGCTTGCGGGTGGTCGCGTCTTCGCTGAACTTGGCGGTGTCGAGTTGCATCGCCACATAAGTGGAAAACGCCCGGCCGCCTTCGTTCGAGGCTTTCATGGTCAGCAGCATGCGCCGCACGTCCGGGTGAACGATGATCGGGTCAGCGACTTTGTCCTTGTTCTGCGCACCGGTCGGCGAACGGCTCTGCAGGCGATCACGCGCATATTCGACGGCGTTCTGATAAGAGCGCTCGCCCGTGGCCAGGCCTTGAATACCAACACCCAGGCGCTCGTAGTTCATCATGGTGAACATCGCGGCCAGGCCTTTGTTCGGTTCGCCGACCAGATAGCCCACCGCTTCGTCGAAGTTCATCACGCAGGTTGCCGACGCCTGGATGCCCATCTTGTGTTCGATCGATCCGCAGTTGGCCGGGTTACGCGCACCGAGGCTGCCGTCGGCATTGACCATGAACTTCGGCACCAGGAACAGCGAAATGCCTTTCGGACCGGCCGGGGCGTCCGGCAGCTTGGCTAGGACCAGATGAATGATGTTTTCGGTGAGGTCGTGCTCGCCGCCGGTGATGAAGATCTTGGTGCCGCTGACCTTGTAGGAACCGTCGGCCTGAGGTTCGGCTTTGGTGCGAATAATGCCCAGGTCAGTGCCAGCATGCGGCTCGGTCAGGCACATGGAGCCGGCCCAGATGCCGGCGTACATGTTCGGCAGGTACGCAGCTTTGAGTTCTTCACTGGCGTGAGCGTTGATCGACAGGCAGGCGCCGGCGGTCAGCATCGGATACAGACCGAACGCCAGGCTGGCGGAGTTGACCATTTCTTCGACCTGCGCCGACACGGCTTTGGGCATGCCCATGCCGCCATAGGCCGGATCACCGCCGACGCCGACCCAGCCGCCTTCGGCATAAGTCTGATAGGCCTGTGGGAAGCCGGCCGGCGTGGTGACGGCACCGTCCGCCCAATGGCAACCTTCCTCGTCAGCGGCACGGCTCAGCGGCGCGATGCTTTTGCTGGTGACCTTGCCGGCCTCTTCGAGAATCGCTTCAACGGTTTCGGCGTCGACGGTCTCGGCCAGCGCCGGCAGCTCGGCCCAGAGTTTGGCGACTTCGAACACTTCATTGAGGACGAAGCGCATATCGCGCAGCGGCGCTTTGTAGTCAGCCATGGCAAACCTCGCAAGATCTAAACAGGTGGTTCGTGGAATGATGTTTTCTGAGCCTGAGTGTACCTCAACAACTTTTGCGACACATAGGGTCAACCGGTGACTGATTTGTTATTTTTAGTCACCGTAAAAAATCGCCGCGATCTTTCGATCTGCCCTACAAAGCAAACGCCTCCGCCGGCAAATTCATCAAACAATCACTCCCCGCCTCGATCGCCGCCTGATGCGTAGACGTACGCGGCAGCAAGCGCTTGAAGTAGAACTCGCACGTCGCCAGTTTGCCCTTGAGGAAATCAGCCTCACCCTCGCCAGCCTCCAGCTGTGCCTGGGCAACCAACGCCATGCGCAGCCACAGGTAGCCAAGGATGATGTAGCCGCTGTACATCAGGTAATCCACCGATGCGGCGCCGACTTCGTCGGGGTTCTTCATGGCGGCCATGCCGACCTTCATGGTCAGGTCGCCCCACTGCTGATTGAGCCCGTTCAGTTGCGCGACGAAGCTGCCCAACTGCGGATGGTCGGCGTTCGCTGCGCAGAACTTGTGGACGATTTTGGTAAAGCCCCGCAGCAGCTTGCCCTGACTGCCCAGCACTTTGCGCCCGAGCAAATCCAGCGCCTGAATGCCGTTGGTGCCCTCGTAGATCGGCGCAATCCGGCAGTCGCGCACCAGTTGCTCCATGCCCCACTCACGAATGAAACCGTGGCCGCCGAACACCTGCATGCCGTGATTGGTCACTTCCAGCCCGGTGTCGGTCATGAAGGCTTTGCAGATTGGCGTGAGGAACGCCAATAGGTCTTCGGCTTCCCGACGCGCCTCGGCATCGCTGCTCAGGTGCGCGGCATCAAGCATCTGTGCGGTGAAGTAGGTCAGCGCCCGATTGCCTTCGTTGAAGGCTTTCATGGTCAGCAACATGCGCCGCACATCGGGGTGAACGATGATCGGATCGGCAGGTTTTTGCGGGGCCTTGGCACCGGTCAGCGCGCGCATCTGCAGGCGGTCATTGGCGTACTTGATCGCACCCTGAAAACTCGCCTCGCCCAGACACAGGCCCTGCATGCCGGTGCCGAGTCGCGCGTGGTTCATCATGGTGAACATGCAGTTGAGGCCCTTGTTCGGCTCGCCGATCAGGTAACCGGTGGCGGCATCGAAGTTCAGCACGCAGGTGGCTGAAGCCTTGATGCCCATCTTGTGCTCGATCGAACCACAGGAAACGCCATTGCGCTCCCCCGCTTCGCCTGCCGCGTCGGGGAGAAACTTGGGCACGATAAACAGGGAAATGCCCTTGGTTCCGGCCGGTGCGTCCGGCAGCTTGGCCAGGACCAGATGGATGATGTTATCGCTCAGGTCATGCTCGCCGGCAGAAATGAAGATCTTGCTGCCGGTGATCGCGTAGCTGCCGTCGGCCCGTGGCACCGCGCGGGTCTTGATGATGCCCAGATCAGTGCCGCAGTGGGCTTCGGTCAGGCACATGGTGCCGGTCCACTGGCCAGCGGTGAGTTTGCTCAGGTAAGTGTCTTTCTGCTCGGCGGTACCGTGGGCGTGGATCGCCGACATCGCGCCGTGAGTCAGGCCCGGGTACATACCCCAGGACGTGTTACTGGAACCGACCATCTCGCTGATCACCAGTCCCAGCGAGCTCGGCAGCCCTTGACCACCGTAAGCCGGATCAGCCGCCAAACCGTGCCAGCCGCCCTCGACATATTGTGCGAAGGCCTGCTTGAAGCCTGTAGGCGTTGTTACCACGCCGTTGTCGAAATGGCAGCCCTCTTCATCGCCGCTGCGATTGAGCGGGGCCAGCACGTTCTCGCAGAACTTCGCGCCTTCTTCGAGGATCGCGCTGATCATGTCCGGGCTGGCGTCATGCGCGCCGAGACTGGCGTAGCTGGAGTGGAAGTCGAAGACGTGATCGATCAGAAAGCGCATGTCGCGCAGGGGAGCTTTGTACTCAGGCATGGTGGCTTCTCCGTCAGCAGATTCCTCCAACCTACTGCTGGCCACCACGCGCGACAATCAATGTGCGGGCGCTGAATGCGCCGTCATCACTCAACCCGCAGCGGTATCCATGCGCACCGCGCCACGGCGGTTCTGCCCGAACGCCATGACGCAGTTACGCCCGGCGCCCTTGGCGCTATACAACGCCTGGTCGGCGGACTTGAGCACTTCTTCCGGAGTGCGCTGCTCGACGCGTTCGGCGACGCCGATGCTCACCGTCACCGACACCGCCGAAGCCCCGGAACCGCTGCGGCGCTGTCGACCTTGCTGATCATCCTGCGGGCGGTTTTCCTGGTTGCGCAACTGAATGCTGTAGGAGGCGATCGATTCGCGGATCACTTCCAGGTGCGGCATGCATTCCTCAAGGGTTTTGCCTGCAAACACCAAGGCAAATTCCTCACCGCCGTAGCGATACGCCCTACCGCCACCGCTGATTTTCGACAGTTTGCTGGCGACCAGCCGCAGCACCTGATCACCGACGTCGTGGCCGTGGGTGTCGTTGAATTTCTTGAAGTGATCGACGTCGCTCATCGCCAGCACATAGTTGCGCCCCAGTCGCTGCATGCGTTCGTTGAGCGCACGTCGTCCCGGCAGGCCGGTGAGCTCGTCGCGGAAGGCCATTTGATAGGCCTCATGCGCAACGGCGGCGGCGATCATCAGCATCACCTGGCTGCACATGATGTTCAGGGTGAACGGCAGAATGAAAGTCTTCGGCAACATCCAGAAGACCCCGAGCAAGCCGACCAGTTGCGCCGCGTGCAGCGGGCGCGGGTTACGCCAGTATTGCCAGGCCAGGAGCAGGAAGGCCGAGATGAACACCGGATAGGACAACTGGATCAGACTCATCCACGCGCCGTGCAGCGCCGGCCAGCGGATCTCCGACAACCACAGCAGCAGCGCCTGTGGGTAACTTTGCTCCAGCCCCAGCGCCACGCTGCCAAACGCTAGCAGCACAGCGAACCGCGCGACCATGTCCTGAAACAGATGCGTACGCTCTTGCCACGCTGCGAACAGCCCGAACAACAATGGCAGCAACAGGCAGACCAGATGGAAAACCACCGCAGCGTCTTCGCGGACTTTGCCGTTGTCGCGGTAAAAGTCGGTCTGGGTATCGAGCAGAAAATAGGCGATGTAAACCGTGAGCATCAGAAACAGTTCGCGCTGTCGTCGGTACACCGCGCAATACGCCCCGCCGAGCAACAGAACCAGGGTCGGCAAGACATTGAACAGGGACGTGAAAAACACGCTGAGGTCTTTGACGTACGCAGCCGCCAGCCCCGCAAGCAATAACAGCAGTGATGGCAGGAAATGGCTGAAACGTACAGCGGAAGAACGCGGCAAGGGTAAGCTCCGACCCGTCATAGCAAAGAGATGGCATTGTGCCTGCAAAGTGCGGCCAAGCCCACACAATGTGATCCAGATCACACACGGTCTCTATAACGGCCGGAAGCTCGACTATCTGAGCGATCCGCCAACAAAAAAACCGCTGCCCCCTAACGGGAGCAGCGGTTTTCGTCAGACTGCGTTGAGGCTTAGTAGCCCAGCGCGAAGTCTTCTTCTTTCATGTCCATCAGGTTGCCAGCGCCCGACAGCATAGTGGCCACGTGTGTGCGGGTACGCGGCAGGATGCGCTGGAAGTAGAAGCGCGCGGTCTGCAGCTTGGCGGTGTAGAACGCCTCGTCGGTGGTGCCGGCAGCCAGTTTTTCCGCAGCCAGACGTGCCATGTCCGCCCAGAAGTAGGCCAGGCAGGCATAACCGGAGTACATCAGGTAGTCCACGGAGGCCGCGCCGACTTCTTCGCGATCTTTCATGGCAGCCATACCGACCTTCATGGTCAGCTCGCCCCATTCCTTGTTCAGTGCAGCCAGCGGCGCGACGAATTCCTGGACGGCTTCGTTGCCTTCGTTGTTCTGGCAGAACTTGTGGACGATCTTGGTGAAGCCTTTCAGAGCTTCGCCTTGAGTCATCAGCACTTTACGGCCGAGCAGGTCCAGAGCCTGGATGCCGGTGGTGCCTTCGTACAGCATCGAAATGCGGCTGTCGCGAACGTTCTGCTCCATGCCCCACTCGGCGATGAAGCCGTGGCCGCCGTAGATCTGCACACCGTGGTTGGCGGATTCGAAACCGACTTCGGTCATGAACGCTTTGGCGATCGGGGTCATGAACGCCAGCAGTGCGTCGGCCTTCTTCTTCTCTTCTTCATCGACGCCGTATTTGACGATGTCGACCTGTTTGGCGGTGAAGTAGACCATCGCGCGGTTGCCTTCGGCGAACGCCTTCATGGTCAACAGCATGCGGCGCACGTCAGGGTGAACGATGATCGGGTCAGCGGCTTTGTCCGGCGCTTTCGGGCCAGTCAGCGAACGCATTTGCAGGCGATCGCGAGCGTACTTCAGACCGCCCTGGAAGCCGATTTCGGCGTGAGCCAGACCTTGCAGCGCGGTACCGAGACGGGCGGTGTTCATAAAGGTGAACATGCAGTTCAGACCTTTGTTCGCCGGGCCGATCAGGTAACCGGTGGCGCCGTCGAAGTTCATCACGCAGGTGGCGTTGCCGTGGATGCCCATCTTGTGTTCCAGCGAACCGCAGCTCACTGCGTTGCGCGCGCCAATGGTGCCATCGGCGTTTGGCAGGAACTTTGGAACGATGAACAGCGAGATGCCTTTGGTGCCAGCCGGAGCATCCGGCAGGCGGGCCAGTACGATGTGGACGATGTTGTCGGCCATGTCGTGTTCACCGGCCGAGATGAAGATCTTGGTGCCGGAAACTTTGTAGGAACCGTCGGCCTGAGGCTCGGCCTTGGTGCGCAGCATGCCCAGGTCGGTGCCGCAGTGCGGTTCGGTCAGGCACATGGTGCCGGTCCATTCGCCGGAGACCAGTTTGGTCAGATAGGCTTCCTGCTGCTCAGGGGTGCCGTGCTCGGAGATCGTGTTCATCGCGCCGTGCGACAGGCCTGGGTACATGCCCCACGACCAGTTGGCTTCGCCGACCATTTCGCTGACCGCCAGACCCAGCGACTCAGGCAGGCCCTGACCGCCATGCTCAACGTCGTGCGCCAGACTTGGCCAGCCGCCTTCGACGAATTGCTTGTACGCCTCTTTGAAGCCAGTCGGGGTTTTCACGCCGGACTCGCTCCAGGTGCAACCTTCCAGATCGCCCACGCGGTTCAGCGGCGCCAGTACCTGCTCACAAAACTTGGCGCCTTCCTCGAGGATGGCGTCAACCATGTCCGGCGTGGCGTCTGCGCACGCTGGCAGGCTCTGATAGTGCGCTTCGTAGCCGAGCAGCTCGTCACGAACGAAGCGAATATCACGCAAGGGGGCCTTGTAGTCAGGCATAGCGATAAACCTCTGCTGATGTAACCGGGAATGAACGACCGTGTTGAGTTGTTGTGACGGTCAAACAGTTGTTTGAAACATACGTTTACGCCGAAATCTTGTCAAGCGTCGTTCTTTTGCCATTCGTCATCAGCCTTTCGCAAATGCCGGAGACGACAAATCGCCGCGCCTTCACGTTAGCCACGGACGTTGTAAAAAGATTAGTTGAGCAAGAAGGACTTAAACGAAAAACGCCGCGACAGGGCGCGGCGTTTCGGGATCTAGAACAAACTCATTCAGGCAAACGTATCGATGATCGTCCCGAGCACTTCGTCGGACGCCTTGGCCACTTTCACACCCAGCTCTGCCTGGATCTTGCCCTGCGACAGCTCGACGATATTGCTCGCCAGATCCGATTCCTGCGCGCGATCCACGCCGCGCAGGCGATTGACCTGCACTTCGGACGACTGGCTGGTCACCGAACGTTCGATGGTGTTGTTGGCGATCTGACTGGCCGCCTGATCGACCCGGTTCTGCCCGGACTGAATCGAACTCAGGCCCGCATAAAAAGCTGTGTTGCCGGAGATTTCCATAGTCACTCTCATCCCTGCAAAGGATCAATGGTCGCCATTGAAGCAGACGCGCCAGCAAAACACCCGTCAAAAACACTAATAGCACAGTGCCTGTTCATAGTGAAAAACTTAGTCGAGCAGATCCAGTTGCAGATGCTCGGCCACCGCTTCGGCGCTCAACGCTTTGAGTTTCGGCACCCGGCCCAGGCACGGCGCCGGTATGCGTTCGGCGAGCGTCGCTAAGTTTTCCTCCAGCCGAGAGGTTTTCGGATCGATGATATTCGCCACCCAACCCGCCAACTGCAGACCGTCGCGAGCAATCGCCTCGGCGGTCAGCAACGCATGACTGATGCACCCCAGCCTCACGCCCACCACCAGAATCACCGGCAGCTTCAGCGCAATCGCCAAGTCCGAGAGATTGTCCTGATCGGCCAACGGCACCCGCCAGCCGCCCGCGCCTTCGATCAGGGTGAAATCGGCGTTCATCGCCAGAATCCCGCGCATCGGCGCCAGCAGCGATTGCACCGTCAGCGCCACACCTGCTTCGCGCGCCGCCAGATGGGGAGCGATCGCTGGCTCGAACGCCACCGGGTTGACCTGTTGATAAGTCAGCGGCAAGGAACATTCGGCCAGCAGCGCCAAGGCATCGGAATTACGCAAGCCCTTGGGCGTGACGTCGCACCCGGAAGCCACCGGTTTGCCCGCCGCCGTGCTCAAGCCTGCCGAGCGCGCTGCATGGAGCAATCCGGCTGCGACGGTGGTCTTGCCGACATCGGTGTCGGTACCGGTGATGAAATAGGCTGCGCTCATAGAGGTTTCTCCAACACGGCGTACACCACCTGATACGTTGCCGGCAGCCCCGACGTCTGACGGAAGCGCTCATACGCGTCGACCAGCCCGAGAATCCGCGCCCGCCCGGTCAAACCACCCGGCCGGCCAGGGTTCAGATTGTGTGCACCCAACGCTTTGAGCTCGTGAGTCAGGCTGCGCACATCCGGGTAATGCAACACGTGCGGCAGATTTTCCAGACTCACTGCGCGCATGCCACTTCCGCCACATAACTGTTCATAGCGGGCGAACTCGCGGAAGCGATTGACGTGCACCAGCCCGTCGACCTGCTGCCAACTCTCACGCAACTCGAACAGCGTCCCTGTACACAGACTAGCAAAGGCAAAAATCCCGCCCGGTTTAAGCACGCGAAAAGCTTCGCTGAGCACCGTTTCGAAGTCGGCGCACCACTGCACCGCCAGGCTGGAGAAAATCAAATCGAAGCTAGCGTCCTGCAACGGCAGCCTTTCGGCATCGCCGGCAATGAAATGCTCAGCGCCACCCAGCGGCCGTGCGTGATTGAGCATGCCCTCGGCAATGTCCAGCGCAAAACCGCTGCTCTGGGTGAAACGCGAGGCCAGCGCGCGGGTGAAATAGCCAGTGCCGCAACCGAGATCGAGCCACCGCGACGGCGTGAAACTCGCAGGCAAGCGCTCAAGCAACTGCGTGCCGACGTCACGCTGAAACTCGGCGACGCTGTCGTAACTGGCCGCGGCGCGGGAAAAGACGCCGCCACCTGGCGCTTGTCAGGCAAGCCCCCAGGCAGCACGAGGGACAGATCAGTCATCAGCGCACTCATGTAGAAACGCCTGGATCGCGCCCGCGACTCCGTGCGGGTCCTCCAGCAGAAAAGCATGGCTGGCCTGTTCGATCAGACCAATTTCGATATCCGGCAACAGCGCGAACAATGCGCCGGCCGCTTCCGCCGGGACCAGCGCGTCCTGCCCGCCGAACAGATGAAACTGTGGGCCGCGAAACCCCTGCAGCGCCTGTCGCGTATCCAGCTGCGCGAGTAGCTCCAGACCTGCCATCAGCGCGGCCGGCGCGATGGCTGGCGCGCCACCGAGCAGCAAGCGCGACAAGCCACGCGGGTCTGGCGAACCTTGCGCACATAACAAAGCAAAACGCTTGAGCGTCGTACGCGGATCGGCCTGGCAACCGGCAAGAAATGCATCAAAGGTCTCGGCAGGCATCGCATCCGGCCACTGCTCATGCGCAACAAACGCCGGATTGCTCGCCAGCGTCAGCACCCCGCAGCACGCCTCGCCGCGTCGTGCCGCCAACTCAGAGGCGAGCATGCCGCCCAGCGACCAGCCACCGAGCCAGACTTCCTGTGGAATGCGCGCATCGAGTTCGTCGAGCCAGTCTTCAAGGTCAGCGGAGTCCAGCTCCGGCAGCGGTTCAATCTCGACTTGCAGATGTTCGTCGAGGCCACGTAATGCTGCGGCCAGCGGTTCCAGCGGCGACACGCCGAGGCCCCAGCCGGGCAACAGGATCAGACGATTACGCATGGCTTGGCTCCAACGACAATCGGGCGAAACAATCCGCCAGCCCTTCCAGTAACTGTTGCACCTGCGCCTCGCTGTGGGCGGCGGTCAGCGTGACGCGCAGTCGCGCGCTGCCGGCCGGCACGGTCGGAGGGCGAATCGCAGTGACCATCAGCCCGCGCTCGCGGAGCATTTGCGACAACCGCACCGCGCGGCCGGCATCGCCGATCATGATCGGCTGGATCGGCGTGAAACTGTCCATCAGCTCCAGCCCGATCTGCTTGGCACCGTGGCGGAACTGGCGGATCAAGGCCTGCAAGTGCTCACGACGCCAGTGTTCGCTGCGCAGCAGTTCGAGGCTTTTCAGCGTCGCGCAGGCCAGCGCCGGCGGTTGGCTGGTGGTGTAGATGTACGGCCGGGCGAACTGGATCAGGCTTTCGATCAACTCTTCGCTGCCGGCGACAAAGGCCCCGGCGGTGCCGAAGGCTTTGCCGAGGGTGCCGACCAGCACCGGCACATCGTCCTCGCTCAGGCCGAAATGCTCGACGATGCCGCCACCGTTGGCGCCCAGCGGGCCGAAGCCGTGGGCATCGTCGACCATCAGCCACGCGCCTTTGGCCTTGGCCGCGCGGGCCAGCGCCGGCAGGTCGGCGATGTCGCCGTCCATGCTGAATACGCCATCGGTCACCACCAGTGTGTTGCCAGTGGCTTTCTCCAGGCGCTTGGCCAGACTCTCGGCGTCGTTGTGCAGATAGCGATTGAAACGCGCACCGGACAACAGGCCTGCGTCCAGCAAAGAAGCGTGATTGAGCCGGTCTTCCAGAACTGTATCGCCCTGCCCGACCAGCGCGGTGACCGCGCCGAGGTTGGCCATGTAGCCGGTGGTAAACAGCAGCGCACGCGGCCGGCCGGTCAGTTCGGCGAGGGCTTCTTCCAGCGCGTGATGCGGGCTGCTGTGGCCGATCACCAGATGCGACGCGCCACCGCCGACACCCCAGCGCTCGGCACCGGTGCGCCAGGCTTCGATCACCTGCGGATGATTGGCCAGGCCCAGATAGTCGTTGTTGCAGAAAGCGAGCAGCGGTTGGCCGTCGACCACCACTTGCGGACCTTGCGGCGATTCAAGCAGCGGACGCTGCCGGTAGAGGTTTTCGGCACGGCGGGCAGCAAGGCGTGCGGCGAGATCGAAAGACATGCAGGCCTCGATTTTCAAATGACACAGATCCCCTGTGGGAGCGAGCCTGCTCGCGAATGGGCGTCACATCCAATATGGATGTTGGCGGCCAAACCGCTTTCGCGAGCAGGCTCGCTCCCACAGGGGTTTTGCATTCCTTCAGAACAATCCGCGCGGGTTTTTACACCGCAGCGTTGTAGAACTGCTCGCTGCTCTTCTGCTCCACCAGTGCCTGCTCGATCGCAGCCTGATGAACCTCATCGGAATGCTCTTCACGGGCCTCCGGCTGGATACCTAGGCGCGCAAACAGCTGCATGTCCTTGTCCGCCTGAGGGTTGGCGGTGGTGAGCAATTTGTCGCCGTAGAAAATCGAGTTGGCGCCGGCGAAAAATGCCAGGGCCTGCATCTGCTCGTTCATCGCTTCGCGACCGGCGGACAGACGTACGTGAGATTGCGGCATGAGGATGCGCGCCACGGCGAGCATGCGGATGAAGTCGAACGGGTCGATGTCTTCGGCGTTTTCCAGCGGCGTGCCAGCGACTTTCACCAGCATGTTGATCGGCACCGACTCCGGGTGCTCCGGCAGGTTGGCCAACTGGATCAGCAGATTGGCGCGATCGTCCAGCGATTCGCCCATGCCGAGAATGCCGCCGGAGCAGATTTTCATCCCCGACTCACGCACGTAGGCCAGTGTCTGCAGACGCTCGCTGTAAGTGCGGGTGGTGATGATGCTGCCGTAGAACTCCGGCGAGGTGTCGAGGTTGTGGTTGTAGTAATCGAGACCGGCCTTGGCCAGCGCTTCGGTCTGCTCCTGATCGAGACGACCGAGGGTCATGCAGGTTTCCAGGCCCAGGGCTTTCACCCCTTCAACCATCTTCAACACATACGGCATGTCCTTGGCCGACGGATGTTTCCACGCCGCGCCCATGCAGAACCGCGTCGAACCGATGGCTTTGGCGCGGGCCGCCTCTTCGAGGACCTTCTGCACTTCCATCAGTTTTTCTTTTTCCAGGCCGGTGTTGTAGTGCCCGGACTGTGGGCAGTACTTGCAGTCTTCGGGACAGGCGCCGGTCTTGATCGACAGCAGTGTCGAGACTTGCACGCGGTTGGCGTTGAAATGTGCGCGGTGCACCGTTTGCGCCTGGAATAGCAAGTCGTTGAATGGCTGTACGAAGAGTGCTTTGACTTCGGCCAGAGACCAATCGTGACGCAGGGTGGCGGTGGTGCTCGCGCTCATGGGCAATTCCTTGGTTATGCTTGGCGGGCGCCGGGGAAAATGGAATATCCACAGGCGCTACACGGATGTTCGGCATATTTAAGGAAGAGCGATGCGCTGTCAACCGCAATACCAAGGACAGGTTTACATCTGTTTAAAAAACGTACAGACCTGTTTGCTGTGCGATGAGCCCGCGGAAGCACAAATGCCAATGTGCGAGGCCTGCGAAACCGAGATGCCCTGGCTCGGCAGCCATTGTCAGAGCTGCGCTTTGCCGCTGGCGGCGGATGGCCTGACTTGCGGCGAGTGCCTGCTAGAGCCTCCGGCCTTCGAGCAGGTCGCGGTGCCCTGGGTGTATTGCTTCCCGGTGGACAGTCTGATCACGCGCTTTAAACACAACGCGAAATGGCCGTTTGGTCACCTGCTCGCCGACGTTCTCGGTCAATACCTGCAGCATCGCTTCGCCGAGGACTTGCCGCGCCCCGATGTGCTGCTGCCGGTGCCGTTGGCGAATAAACGCCTGCGTCGGCGCGGATTCAATCAGGCAGGGATGCTCGCGCGCTGGTTGAGTGTGTCGCTGGATTTGCCCTGTGAAGAACAGCTTCTAAGGCGAGTCATGCACACCGATGCCCAACAGGATCTCGACGCCAAGGCGCGCAAACGCAACTTGCGCAATGCCTTTGCGCTGGCGCCTGATGCAGAGGTAAGCGGCCGCCATTTCGCGCTGGTGGATGATGTTCTGACCACGGGCGCGACCGCTCAGGCGCTGGCGCGGTTGTTGATGAATGCTGGTGCGGCGCGGGTTGATGTGTACTGCCTGGCTCGTACGCCGAAGCCCGGTACCTGAAGCGAATACATATCTCATGTGGGAGCGAGCCTGCTCGCGAATGGGCATCACATTCAACAAAGATGTTGTTGCTCAAACCGCTTTCGCGAGCAGGCTCGCTCCCACAGGGGTTCGGCGTAAGGCTTGACTCGCGCGTTGCAAGTGGCCAACGTCCTTCTCATCGCCCGAGCCAGAAGCGTTCTGCCATGTCCCTGCCCACCCTGCTCTCCCAGCACATCGTTCGCCGTCCGCAGCGCATTGCCCTGCTGCAACACATCGCCGAGCAGGGTTCGATCACTCGTGCGGCGAAGAGCGCGGGGCTCAGTTACAAAGCGGCGTGGGATGCGATCGATGAGCTGAACAACCTGGCGCAGAAACCCTTGGTCGAGCGCGTGGTGGGCGGCAAGGGTGGCGGCGGCGCCAGACTGTCCAGCGAGGGCGAGCGGGTGCTGCGCCTGTATCAGAAATTGCAGGCGCTGCAGGCGCAGGTGCTGGAAGCGGCGGAAGACGCCAGCGATCTCGACCTGCTCGGTCGGCTGATGCTCAGGACCAGCGCGCGCAATCAACTGCATGGCACGGTGGCAGCGATTCAGGCGCAGGGACGCAACGATCTGATCCGCCTCGAACTCGCCGAGGGCATTGCTCTGGAGGCACAGATCACCCACGACAGCACCGTGCATCTGGAATTGCAGCCCGGTACCGAAGTGATGGCGCTGATCAAGGCCGGCTGGCTTGAACTGCTCGGCGCCGATCAGCCGGCCACGCCCGGACACAATGTCCTGCGCGGCACTATCGAAGCGATTCTTGATGCCGAGGACGGCCCCAGCGAAGTGCGTATTTCCCTGCCTAACGGCCACACCCTCTGCGCCTTGGCCGAACCGCTGCACTTGCGCCGCCAGCAACTCGCCGTGGGGTCTGCGGTGCAGGTGCAATGTGCGCCCTCCAACGTGCTGATCGGCACGCCGCTCTGATCGGCCCTTGCCACAAAAGCGTCATCGACCCGCATTAAGGTGTTGCCCATAACCAAGCAGGGAGCCTGATGTGAGCCTATTAGAAGAAAACCAATCCACTGATCTGGAAAAAATGGTCGGCCTCAGCCGTCGCGGTTTCATCAGCGCCGGCGCGTTGTGCGGGGCGGCGATGTTCCTTGGCGGCAACCTGTTGAGCCGCAGCGTCATGGCCGCCAGCGTCAGCGCCGGCAACAGCCGCCTGCTCGGTTTCGAGAGCATTCCGGCGGCGACCACCGACGCCATCACCCTGCCCAAGGGCTACAAGTCTTCGGTGCTGATCAGTTGGGGCCAGCCGCTGCACAAGAACGGCCCGGCCTTCGATCCGAGCGGTAACGGCACCGCTGCCGCACAGGAAGTGCAGTTCGGCGACAATAACGACGGCATGAGCCTGTTCGCCTTCCCGGACGACAAGAACCGCGCGCTGATGGCGATCAACAACGAATACACCAACTATCGCTATCTATATCCGCATGGCGGCATGCCGCAGTCGGCTGAAGACGTGCGCAAGGCATTGGCCTGCGAAGGCGTGTCGGTGATCGAAGTGCAGCGCAAGAACGGCCAGTGGCAATTCGTCCAAGGCTCGCGCTACAACCGTCGGATTCACGGTAACTCGCCGCTGCGCATCAGCGGTCCGGCCCGCGGCCACGATCTGATGAAAACCGCCGCTGACAAGCACGGCAAAAAAGTCCTCGGCACGTTCCAGAACTGCGCCAACGGCAAGACGCCGTGGGGCACTTATCTGACCTGCGAAGAAAACTTCACCGACTGCTTCGGCAGCAGCAACGCCCAGCAGCAATTCGATGCCGCGCAAAAGCGCTACGGCGTTGTCGCCAGCAGCAAAGACATCAACTGGCACCCGCACGACCCGCGCTTCGACATGGCCAAGAACCCCAACGAGCTCAACCGTCACGGCTGGGTGGTCGAGATCGATCCGTTCGATCCGCAATCGACTCCGGTCAAACGCACCGCGCTGGGCCGCTTCAAGCATGAAAACGCCGCACTGGCCGAGACCGACGATGGTCGCGCTGTGGTGTACATGGGCGACGACGAACGCGGTGAGTTCATCTACAAATTCGTCAGCCGCGATCGCATCAACCATCGCAATCAGAAAGCCAACCGCGACATCCTCGATCACGGCACGTTGTATGTGGCCAAATTCGATGCCGGCGACGGCAACCCTGATCACCCGAAAGGCCAGGGCCAGTGGATCGAACTGACCCACGGCAAGAACGGCATCGACGCCAGCAGCGGGTTTGCCGATCAGGCTGAAGTGCTCATTCACGCGCGACTCGCCGCCAGCGTGGTTGGGGCAACACGCATGGACCGCCCGGAGTGGATCGTCGTCAGCCCCAAGGACGGCCAGGTTTATTGCACCCTGACCAACAACGCCAAACGCGGCGAAGACGGGCAACCGGTGGGCGGGCCGAACCCGCGCGAGAAGAACGTTTACGGGCAGATTCTGCGCTGGCGCACCGACCGCAACGATCACGCTTCGAAGACGTTTGCCTGGGATCTGTTCGTGGTCGCCGGCAACCCCGGTGTGCATGCCGGGACGCCGAAGGGTGGCTCATCCAACATCACCCCGCAGAACATGTTCAACAGCCCCGACGGTCTGGGTTTCGACAAGGCCGGCCGCCTGTGGATTCTCACCGATGGTGACTCGAGCAACGCTGGCGACTTCGCCGGGATGGGCAACAACCAGATGCTCTGCGCCGATCCTGCGACCGGTGAGATTCGCCGTTTCATGGTCGGGCCGGTGGGTTGCGAAGTGACCGGGATCAGCTTCTCGCCGGATCAGAAAACCCTGTTTGTCGGGATTCAGCATCCGGGCGAAAACGGCGGTTCGACCTTCCCCGAGCACCTGCCCAACGGCAAGCCGCGGTCGTCGGTGATGGCGATTACTCGCGAGGATGGTGGGATCGTCGGCGCCTGATAATCCGCTTTCGCGAGCAGGCTCGCTCCCACATTTGATCGCCTGTGTGAATGAGATCAGCACACTGCAGATCCATTGTGGGAGGGGGCTTGCTCCCGAAGAGGCCCTTACAGGCAACCCGTTTCCAAGGCAAAACCCTCAACCGCTACAGTCTGCGCTACCATGCCGAGCCGGACGCAGCAGCCTGCTGCGCGCAGGAGTCAGCATGGCCCACCCGTTTGAAACCCTCACCCCCGATCTCGTCCTGGATGCTGTTGAAAGCATCGGTTTCCTCAGCGACGCGCGCATTCTGGCGCTCAACAGCTACGAAAACCGCGTGTATCAGGTCGGTATCGAAGACTCCGAGCCGCTGATTGCCAAGTTCTATCGTCCGCAGCGCTGGACCAACGAGGCCATCCTTGAGGAGCACCAGTTCACCTTCGAACTGGCCGACATCGACATCCCGGTGGTGGCGCCGCTGATCCACAACGGCGAAACCCTGCATGAGCACGCCGGTTTCCGCTTCACGCTTTTCCCGCGCCGTGGGGGCCGTGCGCCGGAGCCGGGCAATCTTGATCAGCTGTATCGCCTCGGCCAGTTGCTCGGGCGCATGCATGCGGTGGGCGGCACCAAGCCGTTCGAACACCGCGAAGCCCTCGCCGTGCAGAACTTCGGCCATGCTTCGCTGAACACCCTGCTTGAGGGCAATTTCATTCCCAAAAGCCTGCTGCCGGCTTACGAGTCGGTTGCCCGCGACCTGCTCAAACGCGTCGAAGACGTCTACGCCGCCACGCCGCACCAGAACATCCGCATGCACGGCGACTGCCACCCCGGCAACATGATGTGCCGCGACGAGATGTTCCACATCGTCGACCTCGACGACTGCCGCATGGGCCCGGCGGTGCAGGACATCTGGATGATGCTCGCCGGCGATCGCCAGGAGTGTCTGGGGCAGTTGTCGGAATTGATGGACGGCTACAACGAATTCCATGATTTCGACCCGCGCGAACTGGCGCTGATCGAACCGTTGCGCGCCTTGCGCCTGATGCACTACAGCGCCTGGCTGGCGCGGCGCTGGGATGACCCGGCATTCCCGCACAGCTTTCCGTGGTTCGGCACTGAGCGTTACTGGGGCGATCAGGTGCTGGCGTTGCGTGAGCAACTGGCGGCACTGAATGAAGAGCCGTTGAAACTGTTCTGATTCAACGCTTGGCTAATGTGGGAGGGGGCTTGCTCCCGAAAGCGGATTGGCATTCAACATTGATGTTGGCTGATACACCGCCTTCGGGAGCAAGCCCCTCCCACATTCGGTGTTCACAATTCCATGAACATTGGTCTGCGACATTCGCAGACAAATCTCCTTACAATCACTCCTTTGTCAGCTGCCTGAACAAGGATTCTGCATGCAAGCCGCCAACCCGCGTCGCGGGTACATTCTGGGCCTGAGCGCCTACATCATCTGGGGCCTGTTCCCGATCTATTTCAAAGCCATCGCCGAAGTCCCGGCCGTCGAGATCATCATTCACCGGGTGCTGTGGTCGGCGCTGTTCGGTGCGTTGCTGCTGATGGTGTGGAAGCACCCGGGCTGGCTGCGCGAGCTGCTCGACAACCCTAAACGCCTGGCGATCCTTGCGTTGAGCGGCACGCTGATCGCGGCCAACTGGCTGACCTACGTGTGGTCGGTGAACAATGGCCGCATGCTCGAAGCAAGTCTGGGTTACTACATCAATCCGTTGGTCAACGTGCTGTTGGGCATGGTGATCCTTGGCGAACGGCTGCGGCGCATGCAGTGGGTGGCCGTTGGCTTGGCTGCGGTGGGCGTGGCGCAGCAGGTGTGGCAAGTCGGAAGCCTGCCGTGGGTGTCGCTGGCGCTGGCGCTGACCTTCGGTTTTTACGGCCTGATCCGCAAGCAGGCGCCGGTCAAAGCGCTGCCGGGGCTGGTGGTGGAAACCTGGATGCTGGTGCCGATTGCGATTGCGTGGTTGCTGTTCAACCAGACTGCCACCAGCGTGCAGCCGGCCTTCTGGACCACCTCCGAAGCCTGGTGGCTGGTGGCCGCCGGCCCGGTGACGCTGGTGCCGCTGGTGTGTTTCAACGCCGCCACCCGCCACTTGCCCTACACCACCATCGGCTTCCTGCAATACATCGCGCCGACGCTGGTGTTGCTGCAAGCCGTGCTGCTGTTTGGCGAGCATTTGTCTTCGAGCACGCTGGTCGCGTTCATGTTTATCTGGGCCGGGTTGGCGGTCTATAGCGTTGACGCGTGGATAAGTTTGCGCCGACGCACCTGATCAAAAAACGCACAAACCTCTACAGGCCACGGTTCTCGTGGCCTGCATCGTTCCTTCCCAAGCTTATCCACAGCGTGATCCCCGCCGTTTGTGCGCAAGTCACTGAATGTTGGCGGTTTTTTGATCAACCGGCGCAAAGCCACGGCCGGCGTGGCGTGGCGGCCCGTCTCTACAGGTTATCCACAGGCAGGTGCACGTTAAACCTGAATAACCCTGTTTGCGCTTAAACCTCTGTGCGCAACACCAGCTCGACCATCAGATCATCGGCCAGGGTTTCCAGGCGCGCCTGCAGAACGTCGAGCGACAAGGTGAGTGGCACCGCCAGAATCGCCTCGGCGTGAAACAGCGGCTCGCTGCTCATCGGCGCCGGGCGCACCTCAGTTACCAGTCGCTCCAGGTTTACGCCCTGCTCGCTCAACAGCCGAGTGATATCGCGGACGATACCCGGTCGGTCATTGCCGACCAGTTCCATGGCGATCGGTTTCCACGTGCAGGACTGCTCGACGCCGCTTTCGGCAATCAATACGCGGATGCCATGGGCCGAGAGCGCTTGCAGGGCATCGACCAGTTCATCGTAAGCCTCCGCCGGCACGCCCACGCGCAGGATCCCGGCGAACTGCCCGGCCATGCGTGACATGCGGCTTTCCAGCCAGTTGCCGCCGTGCTCGGCGATGCATTGGGCGATGCGCTCGACCTGCCCGGGCTTGTCCGGGGCAAAAACGGTGAGTACGAGATGATCCATGGCGCAGCCCTCTTGTCATGACTTTTGTTATCGAAGGGCAAGTATAGGCAAGCGGCTTGATTCAGCCTGACCCAGTGCTGGCAGATGATGGCCTGTGGCGAGGGGATTTATCCCCGTGCGGCTGCGCAGCAGTCGTGAGTCCTGCCAATTGGGTCTGCCAGCCGGAGCGCAGGGGGCGGCTTCGCCACCCAACGGGGATAAATCCCCTCGCCACAGATTCGCTCATCGCAAAGGTGGAGACGCCAGACTGCGCCATAGCAGCCAAACAGCATTTATGTGTACAACTTTCGATATTTAGCTGGAACAATCCAATGCTTTTTTGAGAACATCCCGTTCCGCGACGTGACCGCAATGCGTCATGAGGTCGCAGAACGACGTAATTAGTCTGATTTTCACAAGCGCAACTCATCATGTAGTATGCCGCAGCGCGCACTACATAACGCTGGATCGATGTCTGCCCAAGGCCCTTCGCAACCCTGAAAGCCCCGTCAGCAAGGCCTCCAAGCCGTTGATTGGTCCTAGCCCAGCCGCCAGCAATGGCATGTACTGGTCCGCAGGTTTGTGGTTTAAATGGCCAGAAGCTTCATTGTTAAATTGACGAGCTGAAAAGCGAAATAGCTGAGCAGAGTGAGGCAAGCAATGACTGAACACGTTCAAGTCGGTGGCCTGCAGGTCGCCAAAGTCCTGTTCGACTTCGTGAACAACGAAGCCATTCCCGGTACCGGCCTCACCGCCGAACAATTCTGGGAAGGTGCCGACAAGGTCATTCACGACCTGGCGCCGAAGAACAAAGCCCTACTCGCCAAACGCGATGACTTCCAGGCGCGCATCGATGCCTGGCATCAGCAGCATGCCGGCCAGGCGCACGATGCCGTGGCCTACAAAGCTTTCCTGCAAGAGATCGGTTATCTGCTGCCAGAAGCGGCTGATTTCCAGGCGACGACACAAAACGTCGACGATGAAATCGCCCGCACCGCCGGCCCGCAACTGGTCGTTCCGGTGATGAACGCGCGCTTCGCGCTCAATGCTTCGAACGCCCGCTGGGGTTCGCTGTACGACGCTCTCTACGGCACCGACGCGATCAGCGAAGAGGGCGGCGCGGAAAAAGGCAAAGGCTACAACAAGGTGCGTGGTGACAAAGTCATCGCCTTCGCCCGTGCTTTCCTCGACGAAGCCGCGCCACTGGCAGCGGGCTCCCACGTCGACTCGACCGGCTACAAGATCGCTGACGGCAAACTGGTCGTGACGCTCAAGGGCGGCAGCAACAGTGGCCTGCGCGATGACGCCCAGTTGATCGGCTTCCAGGGCGACGCCAACGCACCGATCGCGGTGCTGCTCAAGCACAACGGCCTGCACTTCGAAATCCAGATCGACGCCAGCACCCCGGTCGGCCAGACCGACGCCGCCGGCGTCAAAGACATCCTCATGGAAGCGGCGCTGACCACGATCATGGACTGCGAAGATTCCGTGGCCGCCGTCGATGCCGACGACAAAGTGGTGATCTACCGCAACTGGCTCGGCCTGATGAAGGGCGACCTCGCGGAATCCGTGTCCAAGGGCGGCCAGACCTTCACCCGCACCATGAACCCGGATCGCACCTACACCGCGCCCAATGGCGGAGAAGTGACCCTGCACGGTCGTTCGCTGTTGTTCGTGCGCAATGTCGGCCATCTGATGACCATCGATGCGATCCTCGACAGCCAAGGCAACGAAGTACCGGAAGGTATCCTCGACGGTCTGGTGACTTGCCTGGCCGCAATGCACAACCTCAACGGCAACACCTCGCGGCGCAACACCCGCACCGGTTCGGTGTACATCGTCAAACCGAAAATGCATGGCCCGGAAGAGGCGGCATTCACCAACGAGCTGTTCGGGCGCATCGAAGATGTCCTGCGCTTGCCGCGCAACACCCTGAAAGTCGGGATCATGGACGAGGAGCGCCGCACCACGGTCAACCTCAAGGCCTGCATCAAGGCGGCCAGCGAGCGTGTGGTGTTCATCAACACCGGTTTCCTCGACCGCACCGGCGACGAAATCCACACCTCCATGGAAGCCGGCCCTGTCGTGCGCAAGGCTGACATGAAGGCCGAGAAGTGGATCGGTGCCTACGAAAACTGGAACGTCGATATCGGTCTGAGCACCGGCCTGCAGGGTCGTGCGCAAATCGGCAAAGGCATGTGGGCGATGCCGGATCTGATGGCCGCGATGCTCGAGCAGAAAATCGCTCACCCACTCGCCGGCGCCAACACTGCCTGGGTGCCATCGCCGACCGCCGCTGCGCTGCACGCGCTGCACTACCACAAGGTTGACGTATTTGCGCGTCAGGCCGAACTGGCCAAACGTGCGCGCGCCTCGGTGGACGACATCCTGACCATTCCATTGGCAGTGAACCCAAGCTGGACACCAGAGCAGATCAAGAACGAACTGGACAACAACGCCCAAGGCATTCTCGGTTACGTGGTGCGCTGGATCGACCAGGGTGTCGGTTGTTCGAAAGTGCCAGACATCAATGACATCGGCCTGATGGAAGACCGTGCGACGCTGCGCATCTCCAGCCAGCACATCGCCAACTGGCTGCGCCACGGGATCGTCACCGAGGAACAGGTGATGGAAAGCCTCAAGCGCATGGCGCCGGTGGTCGACCGCCAGAACGCCAACGACCCGCTGTATCGCCCGCTGGCACCGGACTTCGACAGCAACATCGCCTTCCAGGCGGCGGTCGAACTGGTGATCGAAGGCACCAAGCAACCGAACGGCTACACCGAGCCGGTGCTGCACCGCCGTCGTCGTGAGTTCAAGGCCGCAAATGGTCTGTGACTTGAGTTGATGGTTGGAATGAAAAAGGCCCTGATCGAGAGTTCAGGGCCTTTTTGTTTTTGAGGTGGATTGAATTCTTTGATCGTTCCCACGCTCTGCGTGGGAACGATCATCTGCTGGGCGACGAAATATGTCTTAAGGTTCTATGCCCAATTCGTGTTTCACCAACTCAAGCAACTTGCCCGTATCAATCGGCTTGAGCAGAAAGTCCACCACGCTCAAATGCATCGCTTCGATCGCGTCTTTCACGTCGGCATCGCCGGAGACGATGATGATCGGCATCGCTGCCCGTACCGATTCACGCACCTGGCGAATCAGCTCGAGGCCGTCGACATTGCCCATGCGCAGGTCGGTAATCACCAGACCGATCGAAGGCTTTTCATCGAGCATTTTCAGCGCGGTTTCACCGCTGGCTGCGGTCATGCAGCGAATGCCGTCCAGCGCGAGAATCTCCGACAACAGCTCGCGGGCGTCCTTGTCGTCGTCGACGATCAGGACACGCTGCGGCGGCAGATCAGGTTCGAGCATTACTGCGCTGAGCGCTTCACGCTCGGCGTCGCTCAAAATATCGTGGTCGGACATGGCGTTCTCTAAATGTTCAAACAATCCCTGGCAAGTCGTCAGACATCGCCGGACAGCGCTTCAATGTGCACTTCGTCGGAATTTTTTCCAAGTGGCTAGCGCAAGCTTTTCCGAGCTTTTGTGTAGGTTATTTCCGAAAATCGGCCAATGGTGGCTAAACCTAGACTTACGTCCAATGGGCACTCTGCCCGCCGGGGTCGACCATGGCCGCAACGATCCGACCACAACAATTCGAAAAAGACTGCGGTAATGGTTATGAGCAAAGCGGACGCCTTCACCCAGGCAGGGAAAACCGCGGTGTTGCAGAACATTCAGGGCACCCTGCAATTCCTCCAGCGCTTCCCGCCCTTCAATCAGATGGAACACGCCCACCTCGCCTATCTGGTGGAGCAATGTCAGCTGCGTTTTTTCGCCCAGGGCGAGAGCATCATCAAACCGGCCGACGGCCCGGTGGAACACTTTCATATCGTCAAACAGGGTCGGGTGGTCGGCGAACGCCAGCACATCACCAAGCCCGGCACCGAGACCACCTTCGAAATCACCACCGGCGAATGCTTTCCGCTGGCCGCGCTGCTCGGTGAACGCGCCACACGCACCGAGCACCTGGCGGGCGAAGACACCTTCTGCCTGCAACTGAACAAACTGGCGTTCATCAAACTGTTCGCCCTGTCCAGCGCCTTCCGCGATTTCGCCTTGCGTGGGGTCAGCAGCCTGCTCGATCAGGTCAACCAGCAAGTGCAACAAAAAGCCGTGGAGACCCTCGGCACCCAATACTCGTTGAACACTCGTCTCGGTGAACTTGCGATGCGCCATCCGGTGACCTGCAGCGCCGAGACGCCGTTGCGTGAAGCGGTGAAGCTGATGCACGAGCAACAGGTCGGCAGCATCGTCGCGGTGGATGAGCACAAGGCGCCGCTGGGGATTTTCACCCTGCGCGATTTGCGCCATGTGGTCGCCGAAGGTGTCGGTGATTTCAGCGACGCCATCGAACAGCACATGACTCGATCACCGTTTTATCTGTCGCCGGATCACAGCGCCTTCGATGCGGCGATCGCCATGACCGAGCGGCACATTGCTCACGTCTGCCTGGTCAAGGATCAGCGCTTGTGCGGCGTGGTGTCCGAGCGTGATCTGTTCTCCCTGCAACGGGTCGATCTGGTCCACCTCGCCCGGACCATCCGCAGCGCGCAACGGGTCGAACAACTGGTGACCCTGCGCGGCGAGATTGGCCAACTGGTCGAGCGCATGCTCGCCCACGGCGCGTCGTCGACGCAGATCACCCACATCATCACCCTGCTCAACGATCACACGGTGTGCCGGGTGATCGAACTCACCCTGGCGGAAAAAGGCGACCCGGGCGTGCCGTTCAGCTGGCTGTGTTTCGGCAGCGAGGGCCGGCGCGAGCAGACGCTGCACACCGACCAGGACAACGGCATCCTGTTCGATGCCCACGACGCGGCGCACGCAGCAGAGATTCGCGGCAAGCTGCTGCCGATTGCCCAGCAGATCAACCACAGCCTGGCGCAGTGCGGCTTCACCCTGTGCAAGGGCAACATCATGGCCGGCAATCCCGAGCTGTGTCTGTCGCGGGCCGAATGGGCGCGGCGCTTTGCCGCGTTCATCCGCGAAGCCACGCCGGAGAACCTGCTGGGCTCGAGCATTTATTTCGACCTGCGTGTGGTCTGGGGCGATGAGCAAGGCTGCGAGCAATTGCGCCGGGGCATCCTCGATCAAGTCGCTGACAATCGTCTGTTCCAGCGCATGCTCGCCGAAAATGCGCTGCGCAATCGCCCTCCCGTTGGGCGCTTCCGTGAGTTCGTGCTGGCACGCAAGAACGGCGAGAAGGCCACGCTGGATCTGAAAATCCAGGGCCTGACGCCGTTCGTGGACGGCGCCCGCTTGCTGGCGCTGGCCAACGGCATCGACGCCAATAACACCCTCGAACGCTTTCGCCAACTGGTCGATAAAGAGGTCATCGAGCCACTCGACGGCGCGGCGTATGAAGAGGCCTATCACTTCATTCAACAAACGCGGATGCAGCAGCATCAGTTGCAAACCCGGGAGAACCAGCCGTACTCCAACCGCGTCGATCCCGACAGCCTCAATCATCTCGACCGGCGCATCCTGCGCGAATCCCTGCGCCAGGCGCAGCGCCTGCAAAGCAGCCTGACCTTGCGGTATCAGCTATGAGCCTGTTCTCCTGGCTGCGCCCGGCCAGCCCCGTGGTGTCGGCGGACTTGCAGCAGCGGCTGGCGAAGCTGCCGGCGCTTGCCGAGCTGAACGAATGCAGCCTGCGCGAGCAGCGCTGGGTGGTGCTGGACCTGGAAACCACCGGCCTGAATATGAGCAAGGATCGGGTCCTGTCGATCGGCGCGGTGGTGATCGAGGACGGCGCGATCGATTTCCGTCAGCAGTTCGAACGCACCTTGCAATGCCGCGAATTGAAGCTCAGCCCCAGCGTGCTGATTCATGGCCTCGGCCCTAGTGCAATTGCCGCAGGCAGCGACCCGGCGGAAGCGTTGCTGGAGTTGCTGGAGTTCATCGGCGACAGCCCGGTGCTGGCGTTTCATGCGCCGTTCGATCAGCACATGCTCGGGCGCGCGCTGAAGGAACATCTGGGGCACAAGCTGCAACATGTATTTCTGGATGTGGCGGACATTGCGCCGCTGTTATGTCCGCAGGCGCAGATTCGCGAGGCGGGGCTGGATGAGTGGATCGAGTGGTTCCGGCTTGAAGTGTTCGAACGGCATAACGCCAGTGCCGATGCGCTGGCCACGGCGGAACTCGCACTGATTCTGTTCAGCCGGGCGCGGGCGCAGCAGATTTACAGTCCGTTGAATCTGCAGCAGCGGTTGAGCCAGTGGAAGCGGCGGCAGCAGGCGCCGTCCTTCTAGCTTTTCGGCACCTCCCCAGCCGCCTTCGCGAGCAGGCTCGCTCCTTGTATGTTCCCCAGACACCAGCATGAATGAGATCTAAGCTCGCTGGTGCGACATACGAAGATGTGTTTCTGGGGGAGACCGATCGCTCCTTAAGGCAGGACTTGCTCCTGACCTTGTCTGTAGAGAGGTCCCCCCGCCTCATTGCCCACCACGAAGAGTATCGAGAAGCCGACGAGTCGGACTTCGCATTACAAGGTTGCAGTGGCATGAAGTTCGAGGTCAGGGGAACCAGGAAGCATTTTTAACTCAGTTCTCTTGGAGTTGAAAGCATGAACATGCACGTCGGTTTGGATGTGGGATCTCGCACTACAGCGATGGGCTGGCGCAATGGCGGCCGCTTTGCAGGTCAGTGCAATATCGACCAGACGCCGGCGGGGCGCAAGGCTGCTGTCGGCAAATTGCTTGAGCTCAAGCCGATATCTGTGGTGATGGAAGCCACCGGTATCTACTACCTGGACTTGGCCATGGAGCTCGCTGCGGCGGGTTTGCCAGTCTCGGTTATCAATCCGAAGAGTTTTCACAACTTTGCAAAGCTGATGCTGAAAAACAGCAAAACGGACGCAATCGATGCCCAATTATTAGCTGAATACGGCGAACGGATGAGCCCAAGGTTGTGGACGCCGCCCACTTCAATACAGCTTGAGCTGCGTGCTATCGGCCGCCACATCAATCGTTTGACAGGTCACCGCACCCGCGCCAAAAACGAGCTGCATGCGCTAAAAGCTACTCAAACAACACTCCCGATGCTGATTGAGGATGAAGAAGAGGCCATCAACGCCTTTGACAAACGAATCGAGCGTTTCCGTGTCGCTGGTCGGGCATTGATCGACAACTGCCCAATGTTGAGCGCCCAGTTTGGACACATGATTGCCGCTCCAGGCATGGGTGAGATCTCAGTATTTGCAGCGCTGGCTGAACTGACGACCTTACCGGTGACGCTTAAATCCGCGCAGGTTAGCCGCCATGCCGGACTCGATGTCCGACTCACGCAATCAGGAAGCAGCATTGATAAACCCGGCCGGATAAGTAAGGGCGGCAATGCCTATTTGCGCTCAGCGATGTACATGCCTGCGCTGACCGCCATACGTTGCGACCCGAACGTGAAAGCGTTTTACGAAGCGTTGGTGGCCCGAGGAAAGAGGAAGATGCAAGCTATCGTCGCAGTCATGCGCAAATACCTGACCGGACTATGGGCCTGCATGCAGGCCGGAGAAGACTTCGACACGGCCAAGCTTTTTAGCGGTAAACACGTCCAAAAAGCTTGACCGTGAACAGAGTATCTACAAGGCAACGCGTTGCTTCAGATCACCTGACCAGTGGCCAATTGCTAACCATTCCCACCTCTGCCAGAATCGCGAACTATTCTCGTTAGTTAACATTTCCCAATCGGTGATGTCCGGTGTCATCAGTGCCCAACCCCCACAGTGAGCTCGTCGGTGCGATGTATCGCGACCATCGCGGTTGGCTGCTGGCGTGGTTGCGGCGCAATGTGGCGTGTCCGCAACGCGCCGAGGACTTGAGCCAGGACACCTTCGTGCGCCTGCTCAACCGCGACGAACTGCTGACGCCGCGCGAACCCCGGGCGTTTCTGGTGGCGATCGCCAAGGGCCTGTTGTTCGACTACTTCCGCCGCGCGGCGCTGGAACAGGCCTACCTCACCGAACTGATGCTGATCCCCGAAGACGAGCAGCCGTCGGTGGAAGAACAGCAAATGATCCTCGACGACCTCAAAGCCATCGATCGCCTGCTCGGCAAGTTGTCGACCAAGGCCCGCGCAGCGTTTCTGTATAACCGCCTCGACGGCCTCAGCCACGCCGAGATCGCCGGTAAACTCGGCGTCTCGGTGCCGCGCGTGCGTCAGTATCTGGCGCAAGGTCTGCGTCAGTGCTACATCGCCCTTTACGGTGAACCGACATGACCGCGGCCAGTTCGCGCCCGGTGCCGGCGCACGTGCTGGACGCGGCGATTGCCTGGCAATTGACTCTCGATTCGAGCACCGCGCTGGAGCGCGAGGAGTTCGCCAAATGGCATGCGGCGCATGAAGAACATGCTCGCGCCTGGCGCCAGCTGGGCATGCTCGATCAGCGTTTCAGCGTCGCCAAGGGCCCGGCGCGCAATGCGTTGCTGCAATCGCGCGAAGGTATTCGCCGGCGCGTGCGCAAACTCGGCAGCGGGCTGGCCAGTGTAGTGATGGTCGTCGGGCTGGGGCTGTTTGTCAGTGAGCGCTATCTGCCGCTGGATTACTGGCTTGCCGATCAGCGTACCGCCACCGGTGAACAGCGCACCCTGCGCCTGTCCGACGGCACTCTGCTCAACCTCAACACCCACAGCGCGGTCGACGTACGCTTCGATGACAAGCGCCGCTTGATCGTGCTGCAGGAAGGCGAAATCCTCATCGAGACCGGGCATGGCGATGCGCGGCCGTTTATCGTCGAAACCCGCGAAGGCAGCATGCGTGCGCTGGGCACGCGGTTTCTGGTCAAGCGCGAGGACGACGGCACGCGCCTGAGCGTGTTGCAGTCAGCGGTGGCGGCGCATGCCCAGGCCAACCCGCAAGAACAGATTCTGCGCGAAGGCCAGCAGGTGTTGCTGCGCAGTGACGGGCTGGGCTCGATTGCCGCCCTCACCCCCGGCGCCGATGCCTGGACGCGCGGCATGCTGGTGGTGGACAACGCACGGCTGGGCGATCTGGTGCATGAATTGGGGCGCTATCGCCGCGGGCATCTCGGCGTGGCGCCGGATGTGGCCGATCTGCGCATTACCGGCAGCTTTCCATTGCACGACACCGACAAGGCCCTGAGTGCATTGCTGCCGACCTTGCCGGTGCAGATCGAGCGGCATACGCCGTATTGGGTCACCGTGGCGAAGGCGGAGCCCTCCGCCCCTTGACATGATCGTTCCCACGCTCTGCGTGGGAATGCAGCCCGGGACGCTCTGCGTCCCTGCCGAAGCGGACGCAGAGCGTCCATTGAGGCATTCCCACGCGGAGCGTGGGAACGATCAATGTGGGAGCGAGCCTGCTCGCGAAGGCGACATCAGCCGCACAACCATTTCCAGCCAAAAGAATTTCCACCCAGCCCTATCACTTTTCCAATCTCGTCCGGCACACAGGCAATTGAGAAATATTTCCATTCAGGAGCCGCCGTATGTCCCGTTCGCCAGACACCTTGTTGCGCCCCAGTCTGCTGGCTTTTGCCATCGCTTTCGGCACGCCGCTGATCAGCAGTCCGTTGCTCGCCGCCGAGCAAGCGTCCAGCGTGCGCGCCTACAACCTGCCGGCGGCGCCGCTGTCGACCACCCTGAACCAGATCGCCAGTCAGGGCGGCCTCGCCCTGTCGCTCAATCCTGCGCTGGCCGCCGGCAAGACCTCGGCACCGGTCAACGGCCAATACGATGCCGTCGGCGCCCTGCGCGCAGCCTTGCGGGGCACCGGTCTGCAACTGGAACAGAGCAGCGCCGGCACTTACACACTGGAGGCCATGCCGGAAGGCACGCTGGCCCTGCCGGAAACTTCGGTCATCGGTGTGGAAAACTTCGAAAGCGCCTGGGGCCCGGTCGAAGGCTACACCGCGACCCGCACCGCCGCCGGCACCAAGACCGACACCGCCCTGGTCGAAGCACCGCGTTCGATCTCGGTGGCCACCCGTCAGCAGATGGATGACCGCAGCGTGCACAGCCTTGATGACGCCGTGCGCTACATGCCCGGCATCACCGCCAGCAGCTATGGCAGCGACACCCGCGCCGACTGGCTGCGCGTACGCGGTTTCGAGCCGACCCAGTTCCTCGATGGCCTGCCGCTGCCCAAAGGCGTGTACGCCAATCCGAAACAGGAAACCTGGAACCTCGACCGCCTCGCCCTGCTGCGTGGCCCGGCTTCGTCGGTGTACGGCCAGACCCCGCCGGGCGGTCTGCTCGACATGGTCAGCCGCCGTCCGAGCGCCGAGGCCAGCAGCGAAATCCAGCTGCAATACGGCAGCGACAATCACCGCCAGATCAACTTCGCCAGCACCGGCAAGATCGATGACGCCGGGCAGTTTCTCTATGGCCTCAGCGGCGTGGTGCGCGACAGCGGCACCCAGGTCGATCACGTCGACAACAAGCGCTACAACATCGCGCCGAGCCTGACCTGGAACATCGATGACGACACCAAACTCACTCTGCTGAGCCAGTTCACCCGCGACGACACCGGCATCACCAGCCAGTTTCTGCCGATCCAGGGCACCAAGATCAAATCGCCGCTCGGTGATATTTCCCATCACAAGAATCTCGGCGATCCGGATTGGGAATACTACGACCGCACCTACTACGCGCTGGGTTATGCCTTCGAACATCGGTTGAACGATGTCTGGCAGTTCAAACAGAACCTGCGCTACACCAAGTCGGACCTGTCGTTCCAGTCGCTGACACCCGGTTCCTACCCGTTCACTACCGTGGATGCAGAGGGCAACGTCGGCCGCACCAGCACCAGCGTCGATGAAGACATCAGCCAGTTCGCCGTGGACAATAACTTCCAGGCCGACTTCGCCACGGGTGAGATTCGCCACACCTTGCTGCTGGGTCTGGATCACCAGCGCAGCAACACCAACTACACCTCGATTTTTGGCGATGGTCTGCAAACCAACGTCATCAACCCGATCTACGGCCAGCCGATCGTACGTCCAGCACGCTCCACCGCGTTTTACGACTACAACCAGAAGACCTACCAGACCGGTCTCTACGTGCAGGATCAGATGGCTCTCGACCAGTGGCGCCTGACCCTCGGCGGCCGTGAAGACTGGGTGCACACCAGCACTGAATTCTTCAACAAGGGCGATGCCACCAATACCCAGCGCGACAAGAAATTCAGCGGCAACGCGGCGCTCAGCTACGTCTTCGATAACGGCTTCGTGCCGTATCTGTCCTACGCCGAGTCGTTCCAGCCGACCACTGGCGCCGATGTCACCTCAACCGGTTCGCTCAAGCCAACCGAAGGCAAGCAGTGGGAGCTGGGTATCAAATACCAGCCGCCGGGCAGCAAGACCCTGCTGACCGCCGCCGTGTATGACCTGACCCAGAAGAATGTCGCAGTGAACACCTTCGTCAACAACGTTTCAGTGACCAGCCAGACCGGTGAAGTGAAGGTCAAAGGTCTCGAGCTGGAAGCGGTGTCGGATGTGACCGACAACCTCAAAGTCATCGCCGCCTACACCCTGGCCAAGTCCGAAGTGCAGAAAGGCGTCGACAAGGGCAACCGTCTGCAACTGATGCCCAACCAGCAGGCCTCGTTGTGGACCGACTACACCTGGCACGCCGGCGTGCTCGACGGTTTCGGTATCGGTGCCGGCGTGCGCTACACCGGCAACACCTACGGCGACAAGGCCAACACCTGGCTGGGCAAGGCTGACGCCTACACCGTGTTCGACGCCAGCGTGCATTATGATCTCGGCCGTCTGGACAACAGTCTGAAGGGTGCATCGCTGGCGGTGAATGCGACCAACCTGTTCGACAAGGACTACATTTCCACCTGCGACAGCTTCTACTGCTACTACGGCGACCAGCGCAGTGTCGTCGCCAGCGCCACTTACAAGTGGTAAGCCAGTGAGCTGAAACAGGCCCTGTTCCCAGGCCGTCCGCACCGGGCGGCTTTGGTGTTTTTGAAGGTCATGCAATGAAAAGTAAAACCATCCGCCGCTGGTCGTTCATCCACACCTGGACCAGCCTGATCTGCACGGTGTTTCTGCTGATGCTGGCGCTGACCGGTCTGCCGCTGATTTTCAGCCACGAGATCGATCACTTGCTGGGCAACGCCCCGGAGCTGCGCGAGATGCCGGCCGACACGCCGCAACTCAATCTGCAGCAACTGGTCGATGCCGCGCAGAAGCATCGCCCGGGCGAAGTGATGCAGTACTTCGGCTACGACGACGAAGAGCCGAACGCGGCGTTCGCGATCATGGCCAAGACTGCCGACACCGAGCCGAACTCTTCGCACACCTTCATGCTCGATGCGCGCACTGGCGAAGCGCTGGAAACCCCTTCGGCGAACGGTGGCCTGATGCTGTTCATCCTGCGCCTGCATGTCGACATGTTCGCCGGGCTGCCGGGCAAGCTGCTGCTGGCGTTCATGGGTCTGTTGTTTGTCGTGGCGATCATCTCCGGCACGGTGCTGTACCTGCCATTCATGCGCCGCTTGAAATTTGGCACCGTGCGTCAGGACAAATCCACGCGGCTGCGCTGGCTCGATCTGCATAACCTGATCGGTGTGGTCACCCTGACCTGGTGCCTGGTGGTGGGCGTGACCGGGGTGATCAGCGCATGCGCCGACCTGCTCATCGCCGCCTGGCGCAACGACGCGTTGACCACGCTGATCGCGCCGTATCGCGATGCGCCGCCGCTGACGCAACTGGCGCCGGCTACGCGGCTGCTCGACATCGCCGAGGAAGTCGCACCGGGGATGAAGCCGGATTTCATCGCCTTCCCCGGCACGCGCTTTTCCAGCGAGCACCATTACGCGGTGTTCATGAAGGGCGGCACGCACCTGACCTCGCACCTGCTGACGCCGGTGCTGATCGATGCCACGACTCTGCAAGTCACCGCTGTGGCGGAACGTCCGTGGTACATGGACGCCATGGGCATGTCGCAACCGCTGCATTTTGGTGACTACGGCGGCATGCCGATGAAGATTCTCTGGGCGACCCTGGATGTGCTGACGATCATCGTGCTGGCCAGTGGCGTTTACCTTTGGGTAGTGCGGCGCAAGGCGGCCAAGCCTGTTCTGGAAACGGCGGAGGCCTCGGCATGAAGCCGCGTCAGTCGAGTTTCTGGAAGGTCTTCAGCACACCGATCGTGATCGCCCTGCTCAGTGCGGCGGGGCTGTTTGCGGCGTTGCTGGGGGATGGAATCTGGGATGCGTTGAGCTGGGTCGGGCTTGGTGTGCCAGCGGTTTTGGCCATAAGGGGATTGCTGCAGCGCGGGTGATTACTGTTGCCTGACATGGCGCCTTCGCGAGCAAGCTCGCTCCCACAGGGGAACGCATTTCAAATGTGGGAGCGAGCTTGCTAGCGAAGGCGTCAGTCAGCACACCATCGAATCCTCGCCAGCCAAGCGTGATGTGATTAGGCTAATCTCCTGCTCTTCGCCGACCACCGAGGTTCCTCCATGTCCGCCCCCAGCATGACCCTGTACCACAACACCCTGTCGCCCTTCGTCCGCAAGGTCATGGTGCTGCTGCACGAAACCGGTCAGCAGGATCGTGTCGCGCTGCAGGAATGTGTGCTCAGCCCGGTCAGCCCGAACCCGGCGCTGATCGCCGACAACCCGTTGAGCAAGATCCCCGCCCTGCGCCTGGCCGACGGCAATGTCATCCATGACAGCCGCGTCATCCTCGAGTACCTCGACCAGCAGCACGTCGGCAATCCGCTGATCCCCCGTGAAGGTGCGGCGCGCTGGCGGCGCCTGACGCTGGCGTCGATGGCTGACGGGATCATGGATGCCTCGGTGATGGTGCGTTATGAAACTGTGCTGCGCCCGGTGGAAAAACACTGGGACGAATGGCTCGACGCCCAGCGCGACAAGATCCGCCGCGCCCTCGCCGTGCTTGAGAAGGAAGCGATTGCCGAGCTGACCAGCCATTTCGATGTCGCGGCGATCAGCGTGGCCTGCGCATTGGGCTATCTGGATCTGCGCTTCCCGGACATGGACTGGCGGGATGCCAACCCGCAACTGGCCAACTGGTTCGTTGAGGCGAGTCAGCGACCGTCCATGATCGCTACGATGCCCAAGCCTTAAGCCGGCGGCGCCTGTTCCGGCCTTTTCGCGAGCAAGCCCGCTCCCACAGTTGATCTGTGTTGTTCATGCCATGGTTGCAGCAACAAAAATCCAATGTGGGAGCGGGCTTGCTCGCGAATGCACCACCTCGGTTCCGATGGCAGCGCTGCAAAAATCAGCGTCATCAAAACCTCCAGCTCCCGCTGATCTTCACGCAATCCCACCCGGCTCATTGCATCGCCTCCACGTCAAACTCCAGCGGCCTGGCCGGCTTCAAACCAATCCCGTACCAGTCCAGTTTGCGCGTCAGCACCATGAACACCCCGAGCAGACCGAACAGCATCAGCGAGCCCATCAGCAGCGCGTAATCCTCGGCGCTGAGCAAGCCGTACAGCAAGCCATACAGCGCCGCCAGCCCGGCCGAGAAACTCAAGCCATGCCGCGCGCTGCGCAGGACGTGGCTGACATAGAAGCCGATCAACAACACGCAACCACTGGCCGACAACAGATACGCCAGCGCAAAACCGATGTGTTCCGACAGTGACAACAACAGCAGGTAAAAGAACGCCAGCGCGACACCGACCAAGGCATATTGCACCGGGTGCACCGCCAGGCTCTTGAGCACTTCGAAGAGGAAGAAACCGGCGAAGGTCAGGACGATGAACAGCAGCGCGTATTTGATCGCCCGGTCGCTCTTCAGGTACTGATCCACCGGATCGATGAAGCTGACGCCGAAGCTGCGGCCGTTGAGTGCATCACAGTCGCCAGCGACACAGCGCTCCATCGCCTCTTGCAGATTGGTGGAGAAAAACGAGGTCTGCCAGTCGGCGCTGAAACCCTGATCGTTGATCTCGCGCTTGGCCGGCAGGAAGTTGCCGACGAAGCTGGGATGCGGCCAGTTGGCGGCGAGGCTGACGCTGCTGGTCTTGCCTACCGGTACCACACGCAGCGAGCCGGTGCCTTGCAGGCGCAGGTCGAAACCGAAAGTCAGTTGCGTGGCTTTGCTGGCGTCGAGCGCCGGCAGGGTCACGTGTACGCCCTCGCCGATCCAGGCCACTTCGCTGCCGGGCACGAAGTCCAGTTGCTGGCCGGCGAGCTCGAGTTTCAGCGCGTTTTCGATGCCGCGAATGTCGCTGATACCCACGGCGAGGTACGGCGCGTCGAATCGGTAATCGGCAAAATTTTCCTTGATGCCCAACTGTGCCGGCAGGGAAAAATGCCCGTCGATACGGTTATCGGCGTGGAACAGCCGCGCCTCGTAAATGCCGCGTTTGCGCAGTTCGGTCTGCACCTGGCCGTCGAGTTCGAAACGCTCCGGCAGAAAGTACAAACGCCCGCGCGCTTCGCTGATGTCCTCGTAGCGCTTGTTGGTTTTCTCGTTGGTCTTCCAGGTGCGCACCACCTTGCGATACGGCACCACCAGCACCGGCCCGGTCAGTTGCTGGCTGTAACTGGAACTGCGCGCGATGTCTTCGAGCACACCGTCGCGCAGTTGCTGACGCTCATCGATGATGCCGTCGATCATCAGCAACGGGATCAGCAACAGCAGGATCAGCAAGGCAATCGCGCCGAGCTTGATGGTCAGATTCTTGTTCATGGGACTCTCCCTGTTTGGATGGGGGGAGTCTGCTGATGCGGTGTGGTGGGAGTGTGGGGGGAATATGGAGATTGTGTGGAGAATGCATTCCCCTTTGGGAGCGAGCCTGCTCGCGAAGGCCGCGACTCGGTCTCACGGCAGGCGCAATACCACCTCAACCCCGCCCTCGACATTGCCAATGCGCATCGCCCCGCCATGCAACTTGACCACTTCTTCAACGAAGTTCAGCCCCAGCCCGGTGCTCTTGCGTCCGCTGTCCGGTCGCGGCAACGAGTAGAAGCGTTCGGTCAAACGCGGCAAGGCGTAATCGGGAATCGGTGTGGTCTGGTTGAACAGGCGGAACTCGATCTGCTCGCCAACCCGCTCGGCACGCAAGCGCAACAAGCCCTGCGCCGAAGTGAAATCCAGCGCGTTTTCCAGCAGGTTGCCCAACGCCTGGCGCAGCAGAAACGGCTCGCCAATCAACAGCAGATCCTCGCCGATCGCTTGCTCGACGCGCATTTGTTTGCCCTCGATCCGCGCGGCCTGCGCCTTGAGCAGTTCTGCGACCAACAGCGCCAGCGGCACTGCCACCCGTTCTTCCAGCCCTTGGCGTTGCTCGACCTGAGCCAGATTAAGCAGGCGCTCGATCAACTGCTGCATCCGCGCGCTCTCGCTGTCGATGTTGCTGACAAAGCGCAAACGCTGGACGGCCGGCATTTCGCTTTGCAGCAACTCCGCCGCGCCTCGAATGGCCGCCAGCGGACTTTTCAATTCATGGGTCAGCGTGTGCACGTAGCGCTCGACATACGCCTTGCCTTCGAGCTGCGTGCGCATCTGCTCGACCGCTGTGGCCAGTTGCTCCAGTTCGCCGCCGCGATAGTGCGGCACTTCCACGCGCCGGCCTTGGCTCACCGCCTGGGCATAACCGGTCAATCGGTGCAGCGCGCGGCTGAGCCACCATGAGAGCAAGGCGCCGAAGAGCAGGCCGAGGCCGATCAGTCCGGCGCCGTAAAACAGCAAACGCCGCTCGGTGCGATCGACGTAGGGTTGCAGCGAACTGTTGGGCTTGGCCACAGTGACCACACCGATGATCCTGCCGTTGTCGCGGATCGGCGCGCCGACGTGCATCACAGACGAGCTCGGATCGGCAGGATCACTGCGGCTGGAGCGCGCGCCGTACTCGCCGCGCAGGGTCAGGTAAACATCGTTCCAGCGCGAATAATCCTGGCCGACTGCGACGCCGCTGGAGTCGAGCACGACGATGCCCTTGGCGTCGGTGACGTAAATGCGATGGTTGACCTGGTTCTTCGGCAAGCCCCAGATGGTCGCTTGCGGCTGACGCTCGCCATACGCACGGAGCAGTTGCGGCCAGCGGTTCTCGCTGAGGGTGCCGGCCTTGAAATCGTCGCGCAGGATTTCTGCCATCAGGTTGGCGGTGTCAACCAACGTCTCTTCGGTGGACTGGCGTACGCCGGGGCGGATTTCCTCCATCACCGTGTTGAGCACGAAATAACCGGTCAGGCCGACAAACAGCACGTACACCAGAAAGATCCGCAGCCCCAGCGACATCAGCTGTGCCCCGGGCTGTAGCTGTAACCGAGGCCGCGATGGGTCTGGATCGGCTCGGCCTCGGCGCGCACCAGGCGCAACTTGGCGCGCAGGCTTTTGATGTGGCTGTCGATGCTGCGCTCGTAACCGGCATCGGCGGCAACGCCCAGCGCATCGAGCAATTGCTCGCGGCTGAACACTCGTTCGGGTTGTTCGAGCAGGCATTGCAACAAGCGGAATTCATGGCGGGTCAGGCTCAGCGGCTGGCCGCGATAGCTGATCTGCACGCGTTCGGCATCGATGCGAAACAGCGTTGAGCCTGCTTCCGGGATAGGGCGCGGCGCCATGCGTTTGAGGATGGCTTTGACCCGCGCCGCCACTTCACGCGGGCTGAACGGCTTGACCACGTAATCGTCGGCACCGATCTCCAGACCCACGACGCGGTCGATCTCGGCGTCGCGGGCGCTGAGAAACAGCACCGGCACTTCCGTGAAGCGCCGCAACTGCTTGCAGGTTTCGAAGCCACTGATGTCCGGCAAGCCGATATCGAGAATGATCAGGTCGGCCGGGGTTTGCCGCTGATGCTCCAGCGCCGCTGCGCCGAGGTTCAGCCACGTGGTGCTGAACCCCTCGCCCTGCAAGGCAAAAATCAGTGTGTCGGCAATCGCCGCTTCGTCTTCGACAATCAGGATGTGCGGCATGGCGTCCGAGCCCGTGGCAGTTAGTGCGCGAACCGTGCCCCAAGCCCGGGGTTACGTCAATCAGACCACTTAGCAGTCAGGCTTGTCGGCGGTGTAACGCCGCGCCGGATTGACCGCAGCGCCGAACTCGCGCAAGGCCTTGGCGCCGATCAGCAGCGGGTAGTTGAAGTGGCTGCGGTCGGTCAGGTTGACCTCGACGGTGCGCTTGACGTTGCCCAGGCACAGTTCCAGATCGACCACCGGACGCTTGGCGACATCGCTGCTGTCGCGCTCTTCATCATCCTCGTCGGAACGGCTTTTGATCTTGCTGATGCGCGCGACCTTGTGCTCGAAGACCTTGTTGCTGGCGTCCTTGGTGGCGAGGCGGAAACGCACCCAGTCTTCGCCATCGCGGGTGAAGGTCTCGATGTCCTTGGCCGACAGCGAGGCGGTCAGCGCACCGGTGTCCATCTTGGCCTTGAGCACTTCGCCACCGATTTCCGGCAGCGCGATGTATTCGTAGCGACCGTACAGCGTCGGCTCGGCGGCCATGACCGGCAGCGCGATGAGGGCAAACAGAGCAAGGAGGGATTTCACGTAAGGGGCTTCCTTGGAAAAATTTAAGGGCGGCAGGCGCGGGATTTTAGACACCAGCGAAGTCATTCGTTCGCCATAGGCCGCCTTCGCGGGCAAGCCCGCTCCCACAGGGGGAACGCATTTCAAAATGTGGGAGCGGGCTTGCTCGCGAAGGGGCCAGCTCAGGCAACGCAACACTTGAGCGAAGCATACCCGGCGAAAAGTGAAACATTCGTCAGCACCGATTTGGCCTGTCGCGCGAAGCTGCTTATCATGGCTCGCCCCTGCCACTTCATAGAGTTGCTTATGCGCCGCCTGCTCACCGGCTGTTTCGTCACCCTGCTGCTGTTGCTCAACACCCTGATCCTGATCGGGCCGTTGATGGTGTTTGCCCTGCTCAAACTGGTCGCACCCGGGCGCTGGCGGGATTACGCATCGGGGGCGGTGATGTGGATCGCCGAGACCTGGGCCGAAATCGACAAGCTGATCTTCCACCTGTGCATCCCGACGCAATGGGACATTCGCGGCGGCGACGATCTGCGCCGCGACACGTCCTATCTGGTGGTCAGCAACCATCAATCGTGGGTCGATATTCCGGCGCTGATCCAGACCCTCAACCGGCGCACGCCGTTCTTCAAATTCTTCCTCAAGAAAGAGCTGATCTGGGTGCCGTTCCTCGGCCTGGCGTGGTGGGCGCTGGATTACCCGTTCATGAAGCGCTACACCAAAGCCTTTCTGGCGAAGAACCCGGAACTGGCGGGCAAGGATCTGGAAATCACCAAAGCGGCGTGCGAGCTGTTCAAGCGCCAACCGGTGACGGTGGTGAATTATCTGGAAGGCACGCGCTACACCCTGGCGAAAAGCACCCAGCAGGAATCACCGTTCAGCCACCTGCTCAAACCCAAGGCCGGCGGCGTGGCGTTCGTGCTGGCGGCGATGGGTGAACAACTCGACGCGATGCTCGATGTGACGGTGGTGTATCCGCAGGAGAAGATCCCGGGCTTCTGGGATTTGATCAGCGGCAACGTGCCGCGAGTGATCATCGACATCAGGACCCGCGAACTCGACCCGACGCTGTGGCAGGGCGATTACGAGAAGGATCCGGCGTTTCGCCAGCGTGTCCAGAACTGGGTCAACCAGCTCTGGACCGAAAAGGATCAGCGCATCGCCGAGCTGCGCAGCGAGCGCCGCTGACTCAAGTGCCGGTGCCGGTGCTCCAGATGCTGCCCAGGCTGCTCAACAGCGAACCACCGACGCCCTGCTGACCGAGATATTGCAGCAACACCGGGGCAAACTGGCCGATCATGCCGCTGTCCATGCCCAGCGCGCTGAACGCGTTGTTCAGGTCGTTGGTGTCTTTGACATTGCCCAACGCATTCTCAAGGCCAGCGGACTTGCCGGACGAACCGAGCAACGCGCCCAGCGCCGCCAGATTGCCGCTGCCACCGGACAACTTGTCGATGCCCGGCACTTCCTTGGCCAGTTGCGAATAGTCGGTGCTGCTCAACTGATTCTTCGCCAGCCCGAGCATCGCACTGGTGCCGCCAACGGCCTGCTCCGGCGTGACGTCCAGCGCACTCAGAGCACTCAACAAACCAGCGGTCTCCGAGGTCGGCGCCGCAGCGGCCGCCTTGTCACCACCCTGCATCCCCGCTACCGCCCCGGCCACATCGTTCAAACTGAAACCGGCAAACACCGGCCCGGCGGCCAGAGTCAGGAGCGATGCCAGGGCAAAACCGCGTGAAATCTTCATTCAGACATCCTCTTGGGGAAAAGCTGCCACCGGATAACGGCGACGAAACTGCCGGTTTGACCGGGTATTGGGCGGCATGTTCCTCGCGGCGCATCCCCTTCTCTACGCACTCACCTAAATGAATTGTTCAATCGTTGAATAGCCCCTTCACTATTCGACTTCAAACTGAAAACCCGACTATTTATTTCAATTAGAACTAACCAACTGTCAGATCTGACAGTTGGCAGTCATAACGACGCAAGTGAATATCTCCACTCCGATTACGTAACGGAGTACGAAATGATGAAGTTGAAAATTGTCACTGGCGCCCTGCTTGGTCTGACCATGATGAGTACTGCCTATGCTGCAACCTGCCCAACGATATCAGTGACCCATGCGCAAGGCGCCGAAGATGTCACCTTCACTTCTGCCCGACTTAAAGATAAAGACACTGCTAATTCAGTTGTCATCTGCCGATACGAAGGTGAGGCAGACCTTGGCGTCTCGGCCGGCTACAGAAACGACACTCCAGTTCAAGCCACCGGTAGCAATTGGAACGGTGATGAGTGTGCAACCAAGGATGGTGACGCCCGCAAATGCGCCTTTAAATAACTGGTCGTGTTCAGAACAAAAAAGGGCAGCCCGATCGGCTGCCCTTCTTATATGGGTAGAACTCACGCCGCACTGAACAACTTATGCGGATCAATCACAAACTTCTTCGGCACGCCCGCGTCGAACTCGCCGTAACCTTCCGGCGCCTGATCGAGGCTGATCACTTGCACGCCGACCACTTCAGCGATGTTGATGCGGTCCCACATGATCGCCTGCATCAACTGGCGGTTGTATTTCATCACTGGAGTTTGCCCAGTGTGGAAGCTGTGGGATTTGGCCCAGCCCAGGCCGAAGCGGATGCTCAGGCTGCCCATTTTCGCGGCGGCGTCCACAGCACCCGGATCTTCGGTGACGTACAGGCCTGGGATACCAATCTTGCCGGCAACGCGCACGACGCCCATCAGTGAGTTGAGCACCGTGGCCGGGGCTTCGGCCTTGACGCCGTCGTGGCCGTGGCCACGTGCTTCGAAACCGACGCAGTCCACCGCGCAATCGACTTCCGGCTCGCCCAGCAGCGCGGCGATCTGTTCGTGCAGCGGGGTGTCCTTGGACAGGTCGACAACCTCAAAGCCCTGGGCCTTGGCGTGGGCCAGGCGGATGGTGTTGACGTCGCCGACGATCACCACCGCCGCACCGAGCAAACGTGCGGAAGCGGCAGCGGCCAGACCGACCGGACCAGCGCCGGCGATGTAAACGCTGCTGCCCGGGCCGACGCCGGCCGTAACGGCGCCGTGGTAACCGGTCGGGAGGATGTCGGAGAGGCAGGTCAGGTCACGGATTTTCTCCATGGCCTTGTCGCGATCCGGCAGTTTCAGCAGGTTGAAGTCGGCGTACGGCACCAGTACGTATTCAGCCTGGCCACCGGTCCAGTCGCCCATGTCGACGTAACCGTATGCGCCACCGGCACGGGCCGGGTTGACCGTCAGGCAGACACCAGTGTGTTGCTCCTTGCAGGAACGGCAGCGCCCGCAAGCCACGTTGAACGGAACGGAGACCAGATCGCCGATCTTCAGGTTTTCGACGTCGGAGCCCTTTTCGATCACCTCGCCGGTGATTTCGTGACCCAGCACCAGACCGGTCTGCGCCGTGGTCCGACCGCGCACCATGTGCTGGTCGGAGCCGCAGATGTTGGTGGAAACCACTTTGAGAATGACCCCGTGCTCGATCTTGCGACCACGCGGGTCCTGCATTTTCGGATAGTCGATTTTCTGTACTTCGACCTTGCCAGCGCCGAGATACACCACACCACGATTGCCAGACATGCCATCACCTCTATATTTGTTGTTGGGTAGAGAGTTGATTGAGCTTCAAGCGGCAAGCTACAAGCCGCAAGAAGTGTGCTGACCGCTTTTTCTTGCGGCTTGGAGCTTGAAGCTAAAGAACGACTGTTCTATTGGCGTTGAGAAACACTCGTCGCTCAATGTGATACCCAACCGCCCGCGCCAAGGTCAGGCCTTCGATATCCCGGCCCTTGGCAATCAGGTCTTCGGGATAATGACTGTGATCCACCGCCTCGACGCCCTGGGCGATGATCGGCCCCTCGTCGAGGTCGTTGTTGATGTAATGCGCCGTCGCGCCAACCAGTTTCACGCCCTTGTTGTAAGCCTGGTGATACGGCTTGGCGCCCTTGAAGCCCGGCAGCAGCGAGTGATGAATGTTGATCGCCTTGCCATCGAGCTTGCGGCACAGCTCCGGCGACAGCACCTGCATGTAGCGGGCAAGGATCACCAGTTCGGCACCGGCCTCTTCGATCACCTGCCAGACCTGACGCTCTTGCGCCGGTTTGTCGTTGGGGTCGAGAGGGAAATGGTAGTAGGGAATCTGGTGCCAGTCGGCCAGCGGCTTGAGATCCGGATGGTTGGACACCACCGCCGCCACGTCCATCGACAGCTGGCCGATGCGCTGGCGGTAGAGCAAGTCGTTGAGGCAGTGATCGGCCTTGGACACCATGATCACCACTTTCGGCCGGTAGTTCGGCGCGGTCAGCTCGAAGAGCATGCCGAACGCCTGTCCGCGCTCGGCCAAACCTGCGCGGAAAGATTGTTCGTCGAAACCATCAGGCTGACGGAATTCCACGCGGATGAAGAAGCGCCCCGAGAGGCGGTCATCGAACGAGTGGTGCTCGGTGACATAGCAGCCCTGCTCGAACAGAAAACGCGTGACTGCGTCCACCGTGCCGAGGACGCTGGGGCAGTCGGCGGTCAGAATCCATGTGTCTGGGGCGCGGCTCATGGTGCGGTGACTCCTGTTACAACAACGGTGAGCAAAGTGAACTCTGAACCAGACTGACCTGCGCTGAACTGCTTTTGTGGTGAGGGGATTTATCCCCGTTGGGTGGCGAAGCCACCCCAAAACCAATCACCGCGGTTTATCAGGTAGATCGAATTCACAGGTATTGCGACTGCTTCGCAGCCGAACGGGGATAAATCCCCTCGCCACAGAAGCAGGCACGATAGCCATTCAGTCTCAGGCCTGAACGCTCAGCCCGTACTCGGCCGAAGCATCCTGCAACCACAACCACCAGTAATCCGAGAAGCTGCGGCGGATCAGCAGTTCCCAGGTGTCTTCGGCGGTATGGCGAATCATCAGTTGCGACTTGGCGAACACCGTGCCCACCGCTTTGCCGACCGGGAAGTTGTTCGGGTGCACGTCGTAGCTGGTCGACTTCATCAGCACCTGACGCACGTTCGGCCCGCTCAGTTCGAGGATCTGCTGACCGCCGCTGACGTTGACGATAGCAATGTGCAGATCGCCCAGCGCTTCGCGCAGTTTCTGCTCGGCAGCGAATTCTTCGCCGCTTGGCACGATCAGCAGCCACTCGTCCGGGCCCATCCATTGCAGGCTGGTTTCGCCTTTGACGATCACGCTCAGCGCGCCGGGCAATTCAATGCCAAGCGCCTTGTGCACACCGGCCGCGAAGGCTGCATCGTGGCCATCGCCACGAAGGGTCAGGTGGCCGAGGAGTTTTTCTCACGCACGATCACGCCGGCGTTCTTGCGGCCCTTGCCGACCAGGCTGGCGAGGTCGGCATGGTGCAGCGACGACTCGGCACGGGCCCCGGTGGTCGGGCGTTGTTGGTACACGTTGGCTGTGGTCATAAAGCACCTTTATCAATTCTGTTGGTTCCGGCCCTTGTGGTGGCTGTGACTCCGCCTTCGCGAGCAAGCTCGCTCCCACACTGGACTGATGCCTGACACAAATCCCATTAACAACCCGAAACCTGTGGGAGCGAGCTTGCTCGCGAAGGCGATATCCGCCACCCCACAGGGCCCGAAGCTGTCAGATGTTCTGGCGATCACCCTTCGGATCGAAGAACACCGAAGAAACGATCTCCGCCTCGATCACGCTGCCATCGGCCAGCGGTGCGAACACCCGCTCGCCCATGCGCTTGAGACCGCCCTTGACCACACCCATGGCAAACGAATAACCGAGGGAGTTGTGCGCGTAGCTGGAGGTCACGTGGCCGACCATGGTCATCGGAATCGTCTGCTTGGTGTTGAACACCAGTTGTGCGCCTTCCGGCAGCCAGACGTTCGGATCAATCGGCTTGAGGCCCACCAGTTGCTTGCGCTGCTCACGCACGCAGTCTTCACGGTTCATCCCGCGCTGGCCGATCCACGAGAACGGTTTGGTGCGACCGACACACCAGCCCATGTTCAGGTCGTCCGGGGTCATCGAGCCGTCGGTGTCCTGGCCGACGATGATGAAACCCTTCTCGGCGCGCAGCACGTGCATGGTTTCGGTGCCGTACGGCGTCAGGTTGTACTGCTTGCCGGCCTCGACGATTTTTTCCAGCACGCCCATCGCATAGTCGGCCTGCACGTTGACTTCGTACGACAGCTCACCGGTGAACGAGATACGGAACACCCGCGCCGGCACATCGCCGACCAGACCTTCTTTCCAGGTCATGAACGGGAACGCTTCGTTGCTCAGATCGATGTCGGTCACGGCGCTGAGCAGCTTGCGACTGTTCGGCCCGGACAGGGTCATGGTCGCCCAGTGGTCGGTGACCGACGTGAAGTACACCTTCAGGTCCGGCCATTCGGTCTGGTGGTACAGCTCCAGCCACTGCAGTACGCGCGCGGCGCCGCCGGTGGTGGTGGTCATGACGAAATGGTTGTCGGCCAGACACGCGGTCACACCGTCGTCGAAGACCATGCCGTCTTCCTTGCACATCAGACCGTAGCGAGCCTTGCCCACGTCGAGCTTGGTCCAGGCGTTGGTGTACACGCGGTTGAGGAACTCGCGGGCATCCGGGCCTTGAATGTCGATCTTGCCGAGGGTCGAAGCATCGAGCAGGCCAACGCTGTCGCGCACGGCTTTGCATTCGCGCTTGACCGCCGCGTGCAGGTCTTCACCGTTTTTCGGGAAGTACCAGGGACGCTTCCACTGACCGACGTCTTCAAACTCGGCGCCGTTCTTCACATGCCAGGCATGCAGCGCGGTGTAGCGCACCGGTTCGAAGATGTGCCCGCAGTGCCGGCCGGCCACGGCGCCGAAGGTCACCGGCGTGTAGTTCGGACGGAACATGGTGGTGCCCATCTGCGGGATGGTCACGTTCAGCGAACGGGCGGCAATGGCCAGACCGTTGACGTTGCCGAGCTTGCCCTGATCGGTGCCGAAGCCCAGCGCGGTGTAGCGTTTGACGTGCTCGACCGACTCGAAACCTTCACGGGTCGCCAATTCGATGCCACCGGCGGTGACATCGTTCTGGAAGTCGACGAATTGCTTCGGTGCACGCGCCGAGTTCTTCTCGTGCGGCACCTGGAACAGCGCCAGGGTCGGCTCTTCGAGTCGGCTCAGGGCTTTCGGCAACACGCCTTCGACAGTCTGGAAACCGGCTTCGGCGGCAGCGCGCACGCCACCTTCAAAACCGTCGGCCAGCGAATCGCCGAGCGCGTAGACGCCATTGATGCCACCGACGCACACACGTTTCTGCGGAGCTTCGCCCGGTACGAAACCGAGAATATCTTCGCGCCAGACTGGTTTGCCGCCGAGGTGCGAAGCCAGGTGAACCACCGGGCTGTAACCGCCGGAGCTGGCGACCAGATCGCAATCGAGCCATTCGCCCGGACTGGTCACGGCGTGGGCCTTTACGTCAATCGCGGCGACGCGGGCAGCGGTCACTCGCTTGCTGCCACGCACTTCGATGACGGCGCTGCCGGTGAGGATGCGAATGCCTTTGGCACGTGCTTCTTCGACCAATGCACCGCGCGGATTGCTGCGGGCATCAGCGATGGCGACCACTTGCAGACTGGCATCGAGCCAATCCAGAGCGACGCGATAGGCGTGATCATTGTTGGTCGACAGCACCAGTTTTTTGCCCGGCGCTACGCCATAACGACGCACGTAAGTCGACACCGCGCCGGCAAGCATGTTGCCCGGCACGTCGTTGTTGCCGTAGACCAGCGGACGCTCGTGGGCGCCGGTCGCCAGCACCACACGTTTGGCGCGGACACGGTGGATGCGCTGACGCACCTGACCGATCGGCGCGCGGTCGCCGAGGTGATCGGTGAGGCGTTCGTGAATGGTCAGGAAATTGTGGTCGTGGTAACCGTTGACCGTGGCGCGCGGCAACAGCAGCACGTCCGGGGTGTTCTTCAATTCAGCGATGACACTGGCAACCCATTCCATCGCCGGTTTGCCGTCGAGGCTTTCGCGCGAGTCGAGCAGGCTGCCGCCGAACTCTTCCTGCTCATCGGCCAGAATCACGCGGGCACCGCTGCGCGCAGCGGCCAGGGCAGCGGCGAGACCGGCCGGGCCGGCACCGACGATCAGCACGTCGCAGTGCTGATTCATGTAGTCGTAGGTGTCCGGATCGTTCTCGGTCGGCGAACGGCCGAGGCCGGCAGCCTTGCGGATGTACTTCTCGTAAGTCATCCAGAACGATTGCGGGTACATGAAGGTTTTGTAGTAGAAACCCGGCGGCATCAGCTTGCCGCCGACCTTGCCGAGAATCCCCATCATGTCGTTGTTGACGCTCGGCCAGCCGTTGGTGCTGGTGGCGACCAGCCCCTGATACAACGCCTGTTGCGTGGCGCGCACGTTGGGAATCTGCGTGGCTTCGGTGGCACCGATCTGCAGCACGGCGTTCGGCTCCTCGGAACCGGCGGCGAAGATGCCGCGAGGGCGCGAATATTTGAAGCTGCGGCCGATGATATCGACGCCGTTGGCAATCAGTGCAGCGGCCAGCGAGTCGCCTTCATAGCCTTTGTAGGTCTGGCCGTTGAAGGTGAAGCTCAGCACTTTGTTGCGGTCGATCCGTCCACCGTTGGACAGGCGATTGGTCTGGCTCATACCTTCTCTCCCAGCGCCGTCGTGGCTGTTTTCGCAGTGCCAGCCTTGTCGGTGAATTGCGGCTTCTCGCCGATCTTGTAGCTCTCGAGAATCTCGTAGGTCACGGTATCGCGAGTGACGTTGAAGTACTGGCGGCAACCGGCAACGTGGTCCCACAACTCGTGGTGCAGACCGCGCGGGTTATCGCGGAAGAACATGTAGTCACCCCACTCCTCATCGGTGCAGGCGTTCGGATCCAGCGGGCGCGGAATGTGCGCCTGGCCGGATGCGTGAAATTCCTCTTCGGAGCGCAGCTCGCCGCAGTGAGGACAGAAGATGTGCAACATAGGTATTTCTCCTGTTAGTGGGCGACGGCAGCAGCGCCGTGTTCGTCGATCAGAGCGCCGTTGTGGAAACGGTCGATGGAAAACGGTGCGGCCAGCGGGTGCATTTCACCCTTGGCCAGACTCGCGGCAAACACGTTGCCCGAACCCGGTGTGGCCTTGAAGCCGCCGGTACCCCAACCGCAGTTGAAGAACATGTTCGGTACCGGCGTTTTCGAAATGATCGGGCAAGCGTCCGGCGTGGTATCGACGATGCCGCCCCACTGGCGGTTCATGCGTACCCGCGAGAGCACCGGGAACATCTCGACGATGGCCTGGATGGTGTGCTCGATCACCGGGTACGAACCACGCTGGCCGTAGCCGTTGTAGCCGTCGATACCGGCGCCGATCACTAGGTCGCCCTTGTCGGACTGGCTGATGTAACCGTGCACGGCGTTGGACATGATCACACTGTCGATAATCGGTTTGATCGGCTCGGACACCAGCGCTTGCAGCGGGTGGGATTCGATCGGCAGGCGGAAACCGGCCAGCTTGGCCATGTGCCCGGAGTTACCGGCCGTCACCACGCCGACGCGCTTGGCGCCGATGAAACCCTTGTTGGTTTCAACGCCGATGCACACGCCGTTTTCCTTGCGGAAACCGATCACTTCGGTCTGCTGGATCAGGTCCACGCCCAAGGCATCGGCGGCACGCGCGAAGCCCCAGGCCACGGCATCGTGACGGGCGACGCCGCCGCGACGCTGCACGGTCGCGCCCATGATCGGGTAGCGGGTGTTTTTCGAGCAGTCCAGGTACGGAATCTCGTCCGCAACCTGCTTGGCGTCGAGCAATTCGCCGTCGACGCCGTTGAGGCGGTTGGCACTGACCCGACGTTCCGAATCACGGATGTCCTGCAGGGTGTGGCACAGGTTGTAGACGCCGCGCTGGGAGAACATCACGTTGTAGTTGAGATCCTGCGACAAGCCTTCCCACAATTTCATCGCGTGTTCGTAGAGGTGCGCCGACTCGTCCCACAGGTAGTTGGAACGCACGATGGTGGTGTTGCGCGCGGTGTTACCGCCGCCCAGCCAGCCTTTCTCGACCACGGCGACATTGGTGATGCCGTGCTCCTTGGCCAGATAGTAGGCCGTCGCCAGGCCGTGCCCGCCGCCGCCGACGATGACCACGTCGTAGACTTTTTCGGGGTGGGCGTACGCCACATGCGCTGCCAGTTTTCGTGGTGGCTGAGCGAGTGTTTGAACAGGCCGAAGCCGGAATAGCGTTGCATAGTCATTTACTCCAGAACCGACTCAGCGATAAACCGGGAAGTCTGCGCACAGGGCCGAGACCTGCTGGGCGACATTGGCCTCGACATCGGCGTCGCCGAGGTTGTCGAGGATGTCGCAGATCCAGCCGGCGAGGGTTTCGCACTGGCTGACCTTGAAGCCGCGCGTGGTCACCGCCGGGGTGCCGATGCGCAGGCCCGAGGTCACGAACGGCGACTGCGGGTCGTTCGGCACGGCGTTCTTGTTCACCGTGATGTGCGCGCGGCCCAGCGCGGCGTCGGCGTCCTTGCCGGTCAGGCCCTGACGGATCAGGCTGACCAGGAACAGATGGTTGTCGGTGCCGCCGGACACAACATCGTAGCCACGCTTGATGAACACGCTAGCCATCGCCTGGGCGTTGTCGATCACTTGTTGCTGATAGGCCTTGAACCCAGGCTCCAGCGCTTCCTTGAAGCACACCGCTTTACCGGCGATGACGTGCATCAGCGGGCCGCCCTGGGCGCCGGGGAAAACGGCGGCGTTGAGCTTCTTCTCGATCTCTTCGTTGGACTTGGCCAGGATCAGCCCGCCACGCGGGCCGCGCAGGGTCTTGTGCGTGGTGGTGGTGACCACGTCGGCGTACGGCAGCGGATTCGGGTACAGGCCAGCAGCGACCAGACCGGCGACGTGGGCCATGTCGACGAACAGCAGCGCACCGACCTTGTCGGCGATCTGGCGGAAGCGCGGGAAATCCAGAGTCTTGGAGTAAGCAGAGAAACCGGCAACGATCATTTTCGGTTTGCACTCGACGGCCAGACGCTCGACTTCGTCGTAGTCGATCAGCCCGGTGTCGGTGTTGATGCCGTACTGCACGGCGTTGTAGAGCTTGCCCGAGGACGACACTTTCGCGCCGTGGGTCAGGTGACCACCGTGGGCCAGGCTCATGCCGAGAATGGTGTCGCCCGGCTGGATCAGCGCCAGGTACACGGCGCTGTTGGCCGAGGAGCCGGAGTGCGGCTGGACGTTGGCATAGTCGGCACCGAACAGTTGCTTGGCGCGTTCGATGGCCAGCGCTTCGACTTTGTCCACATGCTCGCAGCCACCGTAGTAGCGCTTGCCCGGATAGCCTTCGGCGTATTTGTTGGTCAGGCCGCTGCCTTGCGCCTGCATGACACGCTTGCTGGTGTAGTTCTCCGACGCGATCAGCTCGATGTGATCTTCCTGACGTTGCTCCTCGGCATTCATCGCCGCCAGCAGTGCATCGTCGTAACCCTGGATCTGGTCTTGCTTGCTGAACATCGCGTCTCTCCCAGCGGCATCTGTGCGCCATTTCGTCTCGGTGAGGCACCGGCAATCGCAGCGGTGCCCTTTGATGCGATGGTATGACCGGCACAGACAGCTCAAATGCCTGCGGACGCCACGCAAAGGTGCGTTTACGACATGGCTGGAAATGACCTGTTAGGCGCAAACCTGCAAGCGCTGAAGATCCCTTGTGGGAGCGAGCTTGCTCGCGAAGAGGCCATGTCAGTCAACATCATTGTTGACTGACACACCGCTTTCGCGAGCAAGCTCGCTCCCACAGAGGTCAGGCGATGATTTGGCGGATGGCAAGCAGCAGGAAAAAATGCGCGGGATACAGCGCATACGCCCAGCGCCGCATCGGTGGTGGCTGCAGATGTCGCCCATGTCGCAACAGGAACATTCCCAGCATTGGCGCAAGCAGACATGTCGCCAGGCCGAGAATCGCCACGCTGTTGCCGAAGCGCGCCGATTCGAGCAGCACTTGCCATTGGTTCGCCGCCAGACACACCAGCCCCGGCAACAGGCTGAAATACCAGGGTCGGCGGAACACCAGCAGCATCGCCAGCGGCAACAATACGCCGAAGAAACCGAACATCAGTCGTTCTGGAAAAACCGCCGCAACCACCAGTGCGGCCAATGCGAGCAACCGCGCCACCAACGCTGGGTCCTGCCAGCCGCGCGCCACCAGCAAGCCCAGCGCCAGCGTCGGCATCACGTTGAAGGTGTCAGGGTCGGGGATATAAAAGCGATAGGGGATTTCGCTGATGGCGCTGAACAGCAACAGCCAGCCCAGATAGCGCCATTCCATTTTGCGTGAACCGTCTCGTGCCAGATTCGCCGCCATCGCCAAGCAAAACCACGGAAACGCCAGACGACCTGGCACATACAGCCAATCGGCGGAGAAGCCGACATATCGCAGGTGATCGAGCAACATGCTCAGCAACGCCAGCCACTTGAGCAGATCCAGGGCACCGTCGCGTTGGCTCAGGTGCATAATCGGCCCATAAACTGGTAATTTTCCCCACCCGACATCGCATGTGCTCCCCGGAAGATCTTCGGTAAAGTGCGCATCCTCATTGACCACGAGCCTTCACAAGAGTCTCGATTACGGAAGCCGGCCATGACCGACAAGAGCCAACAATTCGCCAGCGACAACTATTCCGGTATCTGCCCAGAAGCCTGGGCCGCCATGGAACAGGCCAACCACGGCCACCAGCGCGCCTACGGCGACGATGAATGGACCGCCCGCGCGGCCGATCATTTCCGCAAACTGTTCGAAACCGACTGCGAAGTGTTCTTCGCCTTCAACGGCACCGCCGCCAACTCGCTGGCCCTGTCGTCGCTGTGCCAGAGTTACCACAGCGTGATCTGCTCGGAAACCGCCCACGTCGAAACCGACGAATGCGGCGCTCCGGAATTTTTCTCCAACGGCTCGAAGCTGCTGATCGCCGGCACTGAAAACGGCAAGATCACCCCGCAATCGATCCGCGAAGTCGCACTCAAGCGTCAGGACATCCACTACCCGAAACCGCGCGTGGTGACCCTGACCCAGGCCACCGAAGTCGGCAGCGTCTACACCCCGGAAGAAGTCCGCGCCATCAGCGCAACCTGCAAGGAACTGGGCCTGCACCTGCACATGGACGGCGCACGGTTCTCCAACGCTTGCGCATTCCTCGGCTGCTCGCCCGCCGACCTCACCTGGAAAGCCGGCGTTGATGTGCTGTGCTTCGGCGGCACGAAAAACGGCATGGCGGTGGGTGAAGCGATCCTGTTCTTCAACCACAAACTGGCCGAAGACTTTGATTACCGCTGCAAGCAGGCCGGGCAACTGGCGTCGAAGATGCGCTTTTTGTCGGCACCGTGGGTCGGCATTCTGGAAAACGACGCCTGGCTCAAATACGCCCGCCACGCCAACCACTGCGCGCAACTGCTGGCAGAACTGGTCAGCGACATTCCCGGCGTCGAACTGATGTTCCCGGTGCAGGCCAACGGCGTGTTCCTGCAACTGTCCGAGCCGGCCATCGCTGCGTTGACTGCAAAAAACTGGCGCTTCTACACCTTCATCGGCAAGGGCGGCGCCCGCTTCATGTGCTCTTGGGACACCGAAGAAGAACGCGTGCGCGAACTGGCGCACGATATTCGCGAGGTCATGTCGGCCTGATTACCCCCGCCACACTGATCGTTCCCGCGCTCCGCGTGGGAACGCCTCCCGGGACGCTCCGCGTTCCAGCTTCACCCTCGGTGACAGGCTGAAAACCGCTATGACGCGGAGCGTCAATGGCTGCATTCCCACGCAGAGCGTGGGAACGATCTTTATCTCCCATCTGCCCCACCCTGATCGTTCCCACGCTCCGCGTGGTAACGCCTCCAGGGACGCTCCGCGTTCCAGCTTCACCCTTGGCGACAGGCTGAAAACCGCTATGACGCGGAGCGTCAATGGCTGCATTCCCACGCAGAGCGTGGGAACGATCTTTGGACCGGAATGACTTTTCCCACCGTGGTACCAGAAGCCTCTTCTAGCGCAATTATGTCGCCCGCCCCATTCTGATCGTTCCCACGCTCCGCTTGGTAATGCATCTCGGGACGCTCCGCGTTCCATCTCATTCGCACCGCAAGATTCAAGGATCGAATCCCATGGGCCGCAGCCGCTATACGATTACCGAAGCCGACAAACCGCACTTCCTCACCTGCACAGTAATGGAGTGGTTGCCGTTATTCATTCGCCCGTACATCGTTGAGCACCTGCTCAACTGCTGGCGATATCAGCAGACTCATCATGACCTGAAGCTATACGGCTACGTGATTTTGGAAAACCACCTGCACTTCGTCGCCCAAGCACCCGATCTGAGCAAATGCCTCAGCCAGTTCAAGTCCTTCACCGCGCGACAAATCATCAATGACTTGCAAACAAAAGGCGCCGACAAAGCGTTCCAGCGCCTGCGCTCCAGCAAGCGTGCGCACAAACAGGATCGGGTTTATCAGCTATGGCAAGAAGGTGCACACGCAGAGATGGTCTACAGCGAATCAGTGATGCGTCAGAAGCTTGAATATATCCACAACAATCCGGTGAAACGCGGATATGTGGATTTACCGGAGCATTGGCGTTACTCGAGTGCCAGGGACTACGCTGGAATGGAGGGAATGATCGAGGTCCAGCGCTGGTATTGAAATGGGACGCGGAGCGTCCCGGGCGGCATTCCCACGCGGAGCGTGGGAACGATCATAAAAGCCTCAGAACTCAATCCGCACATCCCCCTTCGGCACGCTGCAGCACGACAGGATGAACCCCTCGGCCTCATCTTCCTCGGTAATCCCGCCGTTGTGCTCCATCTCCACTTCGCCGCCCAGCTTCATTACCTTGCACGTCCCGCAAATGCCCATGCCACAGGCTTTCGGGATCATCAGGCCGAGTTTGGCGGCGGCTGCGTGGACGGTTTCGCCCGGGCCGACGCGAATGCTTTTACCGGAGGCGGTGAATTCCACCTGATGCAGATCCGCTGCGTCGATTTCCGGCGCATCGGCGGCTTGTTCGGCCTGTTCCACCGCGTCGGCGCGGGCCTCGGGTGGCGTGGCGCCGAAGGACTCTTCGTGGTAGCGCGACATGTCGTAGCCGGCCACTTCCAGCAAGCGCTTGACCGCGTTCATGTATGGCGTCGGGCCGCAGCAGAACACTTCGCGCTCGAGGAAGTCCGGGACCATCAGTTCGAGCATCTTGTGATTCAGGTAACCGCGATAGCCGGCCCACGGCTCACCGAGGCCATGCTTTTCGCAGATCAGGTGCAGGCTGAAGTTGTCGATCCGCGACGCCATGTGCTCGAGCTCGCGGTGATAGATGATGTCTTTTGGCGAGCGCGCGCTGTGCACGAAGGTCATGTCGACGTTGGCGTTGGTGTCGTAGAACCAACGCGCCATCGACATGCACGGGGTGATCCCGACACCACCGCTCAGGTACAGGACTTTCGGGCTCGGGAAGTCCATGGCATTGAACAGACCGACCGGCCCGTGCACCGCCAGCTCTTGCCCTTCATGCAGCGTGTCATGCAGCCAGTTCGACACTTTGCCGCCCGGCACGCGCTTGATCGTGACCGAAAAGCTGTACGGCACCGACGGCGAGCTGGAAATCGTATACGAGCGCATGATCGGCTGGCCTTCGATTTCCAGCTCCAGGGTGACGAACTGCCCCGGTTTGAAGAAGAACAGGATCGGCTGGTCGGCCATAAAGCAGAAGGTGCGCACATCCCAGGTTTCCTGGATGACTTTGACGCAACGGACAATGTGTCGGCCATTGGCCCAGGTCTGGGTGGTGACCGGATTCAGGAAGCTGTTGGACATGCTGTTCTCCACGGCCGACTGTCGGCCTCTTGTCGGCGATTCTGCGTATAGCGCAGACCGTGCGTTTACCTATCCGCGACATTGACATACTTATCGCGACCAGCCCTTGAACACCGGGCCTTGCGCGTCGGGAACAGATTGCGCCATGTCGCGCATGGATAAGGTTCGCCCCAGCGCCGGCCCCACACTCGCCCCAACACAAGACGACTTCTTTACACCTTGCGTAGCAACCGTTTTGCAGCACACCTGATCAGCCACTTTCGCCGGCCACGCAGAGGGCCATGAGGATTACATCGATGGACGTCACCGCAAAAATCAGCCTGGGCGATCCGCTGGAACCCGCACGCAAGGCCACCGCACAAATGCTGCAGGAGCGCGAGCGCACTTTTTCGCTGCCACAACCGTTCTACAGCGATGAGCGCCTGTTCGATATCGATATGCAGGAGATCTTCCAGAAGGAATGGTTGATTGCCGGCATGACCTGTGAGATCCCGGCCAAAGGCAACTACCTGACTCTGCAGATCGGCAAGAACCCGATCATCGTCATCCGTGGCGCCGAGGGCGTGGTGCACGCGTTCCACAACGTCTGCCGCCACCGTGGCTCGCGCCTGTGCACGAGTGAGAAAGGCAAAGTCGCCAAACTGGTCTGCCATTACCACCAGTGGACTTACGAACTGGACGGGCGCCTGCTGTTCGCCGGCACCGAGATGGGCGCCGACTTCGACATGAAGCAGTACGGCCTGAAACCGGTGAATGTGAAAACCGCTGGCGGCTACATCTTCATCAGCCTGGCGGAAAACCCGCCGGCCATCGATGACTTCCTGTCGACGCTCAACCATTACATGGAACCGTATGACATGGAGAACACCAAGGTGGCGATCACCACCACCTTGATGGAAAAGGCCAACTGGAAACTGGTGCTGGAAAACAACCGTGAGTGCTACCACTGCAACGCCTCGCACCCGGAACTGTTGAAAACCCTGCTGGAGTGGGACGACGTCACAGACCCGCGCGCCGATCAGGCGTTCAAGGATCACGTTGCTGCGTCCGCCGCTGCCTGGGAAGCGGAAAAGATTCCTTACGCCCACGCCAGTTTCGGCCTGCGCAACCGCATCGTGCGCATGCCGCTGCTCAAGGGCACCGTGTCGATGACCCTCGACGGCAAACAGGGCTGCGCGAAACTGATGGGCCGCATCAAGAACCCCGATCTGGGCTCGATGCGCATCCTGCACCTGCCGCACTCGTGGAACCACTGCATGGGCGACCACATCATCGTCTTCACCGTGTGGCCGATCAGTGCCCAGGAAACCATGGTCACCACCAAGTGGCTGGTGCACAAGGATGCGGTGGAAGGTGTCGATTACGACGTCGAGCGCATGCGCCAGGTGTGGGACGCGACCAACGATCAGGACCGCCGTCTGGCTGAGGAAAACCAGCGCGGGATCAACTCCACCGCTTACCAGCCTGGGCCTTACTCCAAAACCTATGAATTCGGCGTGGTCAACTTCGTCGACTGGTACAGCGAGCGCATGTTGAACAACCTCGGGGCCGAGCCTGCGCCTTACCTCAAAGGCGTTCCGGTTCAGGGCTGATCAAGAGCAAAAGATCGCAGCCTGCGGCAGCTCCTACAGGTGGAATGCGTTCCCCTGTGGGAGCGAGCCTGCTCGCGAAGGCGTCCTGACCTACATCACAAGTCTGATTGATCAATTTCCAATCAGCCATCTCCACCCCCATACCCACCAAGCCCTCCAGCCTTCCGCAAACAAGTTATCCACATACCCGCCCACAGCAAATGGGGGTAACTGTGGAGGAGTCAGAAAATATCCTGCTGATTTGCAAAGAAAAACCGTGACTTATTCTGAATCACGGTTTCTCAAAACAATTGATCATTTTTTGATCGCTCCCGTACAACGCACGGATTCAAAGGCCTATAGCGGGTAGCAAACACGTTATCCACAGAAGCGCCAACAGAGATCGGGGACAACTTTCAATCTTCTGTGGAAAACACCTACGGCTGGGGAAAACACCTTCGTCTTAACAGCTCTCGGCGCCCGGGAAGCACATTTGATCAATAATTAATCAAACCCATGTAAGCCCTGCTCCATATGGCCTACAGCTGAGAGCGAACATCTTATCCACAGAAGCGCCAACAGAGATTGGGGGCAACTTGTCGATTTATATCGAGGGAAAAGCCCGAGAAATCCGTGAGTTACGCTGATCGTTTTTTGATCTTATGGCTGAAAGGCTTGAATGGCGCGGGGTGCGAGCAAGGGCGAACACGTTATCCACAGCTTCACCAACAGGGATTGTGGGTAAACAGTAAGGATTGACTGTGAATGAATACCAATGTGGGCGCGAGCCTGCTCGCGAAAGCGTCGGCTCAGTCGATGCATGTGTCGGCTGACACTCCGCTTTCGCGAGCAGGCTCGCTCCCACAGTGGTTATTCCATGCCAGGAAGAGGTGACTAGCGGACAACGCCCTCTTCAATCAGCAGCTTCAGAATCGCCTCCGCCCCAGCCTGTGCGGTGACGCCTTTGAGCACCTGTCCCCCGCCGCCACTGGCCTTGGCCGTCGCAGCCTTCATCCGGTCCGCCCCACTCTTGGCCTTGATCACTTTCAAGCGCTTGGGCCGTGGCTTGGCCGGTTGCAGCGTGGCGACGGCCAACAATTGGTCCTCCACCACTTCAACGTCATCGGCGGCCAATTCACCCCGTCGCGCCGGGCCATAGGCACTCTGCCGAGGCTTCGGCGCGGCGTTATCCACAGTGGCCAGAAACGGCAGTTTGACCTTCAAACGGCGCCGCTGCCCGCGCGGCAACGCCTGCAAGATCAGCGCCGATCCGTCGTTGATCGACTCGACCTGCGCCAGGCCCACCACCAGCGGCCAGCCCAGACCTTCCGCCAGCAGGAACGGCAACATCCCCGAACCCTCCCCGGTTTCCGCCTGGCTGCCGGTCAGCACCACTTGCGCCCCGGCATCGCGCAGGTACGCAGTCAGCGCCGGCAAGGCATCGGCGCCAGCGGGTTGTTCCAGCACATGCAGTTGTTCCAGGCCCATGCCCAGATAGGCACGCAGGACCGGTTCGGCAACATCACCGGCGTGCAGCACTTGCAGGTTATCCCCAGCCAGTTGCAGGCCCAGTTCCACCGCGCGCGCATCCTGATCGGCGCGCCGTGGCCGACCCGAGGTCGGGTGAGCGCCGATGGAAACCAGACTGATAACGTTCGTGTTCATAGCGTTCCCTTAAGCCGCATCGCGTTTGGCTTCGTTGCGGTAAGCCGCGACCGCTTCGATCAACGCTTGCAGAATCTCTGCGCTTTCGCCGATGACCGACAGATCGGCACGCTTGATCATGTCGCACCCCGGATCGAGGTTGATCGCCACCACCTTGTCGCAGGCGCCAATGCCTTGCAGGTGCTGGATCGCTCCCGAGATACCCACAGCCACATAAACCCGCGCGGTGACCCAGGTGCCGGACGCGCCGACCTGGCGGTCGCGGGCCATGAAGCCGTCGTCCACCGCAACGCGCGAAGCGCCTTCAGTGGCGCCGAGAGCTGCTGCCGTTTCGTGAAACAGCTGCCAGTCCTTGACGCCGTTACCGCCGGAGAAGATGAACTCGGCTTCGGCCATCGGGATAGCTGCCGGATCCACCGCCACCGCACCAAGATCTTCGATTCGCGACAGACTGCGCGCGACGCTTGTGGATAACTCCACCGGCAACGCTTCGTGACGGGTTTCGCTGACCGGTTCGGCGCATTCCGCAGCGGCGAGAATCAACCGCGCCACTGGACGCGCCAGGTCTTGCAATCCGGCCCCGGCGCGGCCGATGCACTCCTGATCCTTGACCTGCCAGACCCGCGTGGCCGGGCGTTCGCCCAAAGCTGCAGCAAAGCGCCGGCCGAGTTCGCCGCCACCGCTGCGGCTGTCCGGCAGTAACCAGTGACGCGGGTTGAACTGGTTATCCACAGCACGCAAACCCTGCACCCGTTGTTCCGGTGCATAACCGCTGAACTCTTCGCCTTCGAGCAGCAGCAGGCGATCGACGCCAGCGGTTTCGAAAGCGCTTTCCTTGTGCTCGCCGAACACCACGGCGAGCACCGCACCATCGCTGCCGGCCAGTTGGTGAGCGAGGCCGAGCAGATCGCGGTCGTGGCTGCTCAGGCGACCACCGACCATGTCCGGCACCACACTGATGTAGAACGCCGGGGCCGGTACCTGATGCAGCGGCAACTGCACTTCAACAGCAGCCGAGCGTTTGACCGCCCCGCCCTGCTGCGCGCCGCTGCGGTCGATTCGTTTGATGCCGTTGGGGCCGATAAAACCCATGCCGTGCAGATTCTTGCGGATGACGCCGTTGGGCCCCATCCAGCTGTGCTGCGCCGGTTGCATCGCCGCGTGCAGCGGATGCAGGCGGTTGCGCGCAATCCATTCGGCGCGCGGGTCGCGGCGGATAATGTCGCTCATCAGTGCACCTCCGCAGGTTCACGTTTGGCCGGGGTGGCAGGCTTGCTTGGCGCGGCGTCCTCGAGCAACGCGTCGGCCACCAGTTCGGCGATGTCCTTGATCAGCGGACGCGGTTCGACCACACCTTCGAGCATCGCCGTGCACTGTGGACAACCCACCGCCACCAGTTCGGCGCCGGTCTCGCGGATGTCTTCCATGCGCATGTCGGGGATGCGCTGCTTGCCCGGAATGTCGGTGATCGGCGCGCCGCCACCACCGCCGCAGCAGCGCGAACGGAAGCCGGAACGTTGCATCTCTTTGACTTCGATGCCGAGGGCACGCAGCACTTCGCGCGGCGCTTCGTACTCGCCGTTGTAGCGGCCCAGGTAGCACGGATCGTGATAGGTCACGCTGCTGCCTTTGTGCTGACCGAGATTGAGCGCGCCGGCCTGAATGATCTCGGCCATGTAGGTGCTGTGGTGTTGCACCAGGTAGTTGCCATCGAAGGCGCCGTACTCGTTTTTCAGCACATGGAAACTGTGCGGATCGCAGGTGACGATGCGGTTGAAGCTGTATTTGGCCAACGTCTGGATGTTGCGCTTGGCCAGCAACTGGAACGTCGCTTCGTCGCCGAGACGCCGCGCCACATCGCCGCTGTCACGTTCTTCAAGGCCGAGCACGGCGAAGTCGATGTTGGCCGCTTTCAGCACTTTGACGAACGCACGCAGGGTGCGCTGGTTGCGCATGTCGAAGGCGCCGTCGCCGACCCAGAACAGCACGTCGGTGGATTTCCTCTCACTGAGCAGATTGAGGTTCAGATCCGCCGCCCAGTTCATCCGCCCGCCCGGGGCAAAACCGCCGGGGTTGTCGGTAGCGATCAGGTTTTCGAGGACTTCGGCACCCTTGTTCGGCGTCGCACCTTTTTCCAGGGTCAGATGCCGGCGCATGTCGACGATCGCATCGACGTGCTCGATCATCATCGGGCATTCCTCGACGCAGGCGCGGCAGGTGGTGCACGACCACAGGGTTTCGGCATCGACCAGACCGTTGACGATCGGTTGGTGCGGATTGCCGCCATGCTCGCCGATCGGTTTGCCTGGATACGGGCTGCCAGCGAACTTCGCGTCAGTGCCGCCGGCGAGGCCGACGACCATGTCTTGAATCAGTTTTTTCGGGTTCAGCGGCTGGCCGGCGGCGAAGGCCGGGCATGCTGCTTCGCACTTGCCGCACTGCACGCAGGCGTCGAAACCGAGCAACTGGTTCCAGGTGAAATCCTTGGGTTTTTCCACGCCCAGTGGCGCATCGGGATTGTTCAGGTCCAGCGGCTTCAAACCGGTCGAGCGCCCGCCGCCAAAGCGTTCCGGGCGACGGTGCCAGGCCAGGTGCAGCGCACCGGCAAAGGCGTGTTTCATCGGCCCGCCCCAGGTCATGCCGAAGAACAGTTCCGACACGCCCCACAGCACGCCAACACCGAGAATGGCGGCGAGCACCCAGCCGCCGAAGTTTTCCGGCAGGATTCCCGCCACCGGCAGGGTCACCAGGAAAAACGACGCGGAGAAGGCCAGCAGGCTTTTCGGCAGGCGCATCCACGGGCCTTTCGACAGACGCGCAGGCGGATTGACCCGGCGCAGGTACATGAAAATCGCGCCGACGAACATCACCGCCGACATCAGAAGCAAGGCGTAGCCGAGGATGCGGTTATGCAGGCCGAAGCCGTGCACCAGAATGGCCAGCACAATCGACGCCACCGCACCGCCCGCCGTGGCGACGTGGGTGTTGGCAATGTATTTGTCCCGCGCGACGACGTGGTGCAGGTCGACCATGTAGCGCTTGGGCATGGCCAGCAGACCGCCGAGCAGATCGACCTTCGCCGCCCGCCCTCGGCGCCACATGTTCATCCGCCGCAACGCACCGAGGACAGCAAGGCCCAGTGGCTGCGAACAACAGGATTGGAAGAAGGGTGTTCAACATCAGAGTCACCTCTGGCGAGCGGCAAGCTGCAAGCTACAAGCGGCAAGAAAGAGCAGCATGGATTGGCTGTGCTTTTTCTTGCAGCTTGCAGCTTGTAGCTTGCAGCTGAGCCGTCAAAAATCCTTACAGAGCCGAAGTGCGTCGTAAATGGCGGCGTGGGTATTACGCTGCGCCACGCAGTCGCCGATGCGGAACAGCAAGTAGCCCTCGCCCGCCTCGCTCAACGAAGGTTGCGGCTGGATCGCGAACAGCGCTTCGACGTCGATCTGGCCCTTGTTGCGCGAGCCGTCCTTGAGGGCGTAGTAGATTTCCTCGTCCGGGCGCACGCCGTTTTCGACGACCACCTGATCGACCACCCGCTCCTCTTTGGCACCGGTGTATTCGTTCTCCAACACCGCGATCAGCTTGTCGCCTTCGCGGTAGACCTTCTCCAGCATCATGTCGCCGGTCATGATCACTTCTTTCGGGTACATGCTGCGGTAGTAGGTCGGGAACGACGTACCGCCGATGGCCACGCCCGGCTTGATGTCGTCGGTGACGATCTCGACCTGGCTGCCCTTGTCGGCGAGGAAGTCGGCCACCGACATCCCGGTGAATTCGCAAATGGTGTCGTAGACCAGCACGTTCTTGCCCGGCGCGACCTTGCCGTCGAGCACGTCCCAGCTGCTCACCACCAGTCCTTCGGCCGCGCCCCAGTGTTCGTTCTGCTCGAGATACGGATGACCACCGACCGCCAGCACCACGACATCCGGACGCAGGTCCATGATCGTATCGGCGTCCGCCGCCGTGCCCAGGCGCAGATCGACTTTCAACCGCGCCAGTTCCAGCTGGAACCAGCGGGTAATGCCGGCGATCTGGTCACGCTGCGGTGCTTTCGATGCGGTGGTGATCTGCCCGCCGATGAAGTCTTTTTTCTCGAACAGGGTGACGTCGTGGCCACGCTCGGCGGCCACGCGCGCGGCTTCCATCCCGGCCGGGCCGGCACCTACGATCACCACTTTGCGTTTTGGCCCGGTGGATTTCTCGATGATGTGCGGCACGCCCATGTATTCACGGGAGGTTGCGGCGTTCTGGATGCACAGCACGTCCAGCCCCTGATACTGGCGGTCGATGCAATAGTTGGCGCCGACGCACTGCTTGATCTGGTCGATCTGGCCCATCTTGATCTTGGCGATCAGGTGCGGGTCGGCGATGTGCGCGCGGGTCATGCCGACCATGTCGACGTAACCGCCTTCAAGGATGCGCGTGGCCTGGTTCGGGTCCTTGATGTTCTGCGCGTGCAGCACCGGCACCTTGACCACTTCCTTGATCCCGGCCGCCAGGTGCAGGAACGGCTCCGGTGGATAACTCATGTTCGGAATGACGTTGGCCAGGGTGTTGTGGGTATCGCAACCCGAGCCGACCACGCCGATGAAATCGAGCATGCCGGTGTTGTCGTAATACTTGGCGATCTGCTTCATGTCCTCGTGGGACAAGCCGTCCGGGTGGAACTCGTCACCGCACAGGCGCATGCCCACGCAGAAGTCGTCACCGACCTCGGCGCGCACGGCTTTCAGGACTTCCAGGCCGAACTTCATCCGCCCTTCGAAGCTGCCGCCCCATTCATCGGTACGCTTGTTGACGCGCGGGCTCCAGAACTGGTCGATCATGTGCTGGTGCACGGCCGACAGTTCGACGCCATCGAGGCCACCAGCCTTGGCCCGGCGCGCAGCCTGGGCGTAGTTGCCGATCACTCGCCAGATCTCTTCCGGCTCGATGGTTTTGCAAGTGGCGCGGTGCACCGGTTCACGGATGCCCGAGGGCGACATCAAGGTCGGCCAGTTGAAACCGTCCCAGCGCGAGCGACGACCCATGTGGGTAATCTGGATCATGATCTTGGCGCCATGCTTGTGCATGGCGTCGGCCAGATTCTGGAAGTGCGGAATGATCCGGTCGGTGGACAGATTGACCGAACTCCACCATTCCTGCGGGCTGTCGATCGCCACGACAGACGAACCGCCGCAAATCGCCAGGCCGATGCCGCCCTTGGCCTTCTCTTCGTAATACTTGACGTAGCGGTCGGTGGTCATGCCACCGTCAGTCGCGTAGACCTCAGCGTGCGCGGTGCTGAGCACGCGGTTGCGGATGGTCAGTTTGCCGATCTGGATCGGCTGGAACATTGCTTCGAAAGCCATGGCACGGTCCTCGGCTTACAACGGCTTGACGATGAACAAGCCGTCATCGTGGCCCTCTTCGGAGCCTCCGTAGACTTGTTCGGCGACAGTGCGGATCTTGCTGCCACGGGCTTCGAGAATCTGGTCCATGGCGCCGGCGAACCAGCCGGTGAACATGTAATCGACCTTGCGCCCGACCTTGCCGTAGACATAGACGAATGCCGAGTGCTCGAGCTTGACGCTGGCGGTGCCTTTATCGAGGTCGATGTCCTGAATCTTGAACAGCCCCCAACCGCGCTGCGACAGGCGCTTCATGTAGTGCTCGAACACCGCGACGCCTTCCAGGCCGTGGCATTCGGCTTCCTTTTCACACCAGTGCCAGGCGGATTTGTAGCCGGCCTTATAGAGGATCTCGGCATAGGCTTCGGCGCCGAGCACTTCCTCGATGCCCATGTGGTTATTGACGAAAAAGTGACGCGGCACATACAGCATTGGCAGGGCGTCGGAGGTCCAGACACCGGTCTCGCTGTCGACTTCGATAGGCAATTGCGGGGCGATCTTGGCCATGGAAACTTAACTCCAGAAAAATTATGGTTCAGTGGTGGCCGCGGCCCTCACCCCAGCCCTCTCCCGCAGGAGAGGGGGCAGTTCGGCGGCGGTCGTGAAAGCGTTATTCGCCCCAGACGTCCTTGAGGACGTTGACCCAGTTCTCGCCCATGATCTTGCGCACCACGCGCTCGGAATGGCCGCGTTTGAGCAGGGTCTCGGTGAGGTTCGGGAATTCGCCGACGGTGCGGATGCCCAACGGGTTGATGATCTTGCCGAAGCTGGTCAGGCGGCGGGCGTAGCCCTTGTCGTGGGTCAGGTATTCGAAGAAATCCTGGCCGTGGCCCTGAGTGAAATCGGTGCCGATACCGATGGCATCCTCGCCAACGATGTTCATGGTGTACTCGATGGCTTCGGCGTAATCGTCGATGGTCGAATCGATGCCCTTGGCGAGGAACGGCGCGAACATGGTCACGCCGACAAAACCGCCGTGGTCGGCAATGAACTTCAGCTCGGCATCGGACTTGTTGCGCGGATGCTCTTTAAGACCCGATGGCAGGCAGTGCGAATAGCAAACCGGTTTTTTCGATTCGAGGATGACTTCTTCGGAGGTCTTGGAACCGACGTGGGACAGGTCGCACATGACGCCGACGCGGTTCATCTCGGCAACGATCTCGCGACCGAAACCCGACAGTCCGCCGTCGCGCTCGTAGCAACCTGTGCCGACCAGATTCTGGGTGTTGTAGCACATCTGCACGATGCCGACGCCGAGCTGCTTGAACACCTCGACATAGCCGATCTGGTCTTCGAACGCGTGGGCATTCTGGAAGCCGAAGAGGATGCCGGTTTTGCCCTGCTCCTTGGCGCGACGGATGTCGGCGGTGGTGCGCACCGGCATCACCAGGTCGCTGTTTTCGCGGATCAGTTTCTGGCTGGCAGCGATGTTGTTCACGGTCGCCTGAAAACCTTCCCACACCGACACAGTGCAGTTGGCCGCCGTCAGACCGCCCTTGCGCATGTCTTCGAACAGCTCGCGGTTCCATTTGGCAATGATCAGACCGTCGATAACGATGCTGTCGGCGTGTAATTCGGCTGGGCTCATCAGGCGTCCCCTTATTGGCGATTCATGCGCCGAATCGTCTGCCGGCGCTTTGGGGCCAGCATATGCCTCGGTGCCGGGGCGACCGGGTGCAAAAACGACAGGGGAATTGCCGAAAGCGTCAATCCGCGACAAAGGGTCGTCGGCCGCCCGCCTCGGCTGGCTGTTCAAGCCCGCGCGCTTGCGCCAGAATCTGCCGCAGCCTGCACTTACCCACGGATTAGAGCGACCCCAATGAAATCGATCTTCCTCGCCCTGGCACTGATTGCGACCGGCGCCCACGCCGCCGAAGAATCCGAGAACAACCCGTGCGATGCGGTGGAAAACGACATCCAGACCCTGGAATGCTCCGCCTACAGCCGCAGCACCGCCGAAGACCTGCTCAAAGACAACTACGCCAGCCTCAACGAACGCATGCAGACCGCGTACGGCAAGAACCCGACGCAACTGGCCGACATCACCGCCAAACTGAAAACCGCCCAGCAGCAGTGGCTGAAGACGCGGGATGCGGATTGCGCGGTGGAAGCCTTCCCGGCAACAGCGGGGAGCAAGGCGTTCACCATTGCGCAGAATGATTGTGTCGCGCGGATGAGTGATGAACGGTCGGAGTTTTTGGAGTCGATCGGGCAGGAATAAACATACAAAGGATAAATCAATGATTCCTCATGAAGTGGTCAGCCATATGGTTGATGGCGCAACACCGATCCGCGCCTGGCGCGAACATCTCAACCTGACGCAGGAAGAAGTGGCCAAGCGCATGGGCATCTCGCAACCGGCGTTTGCCCAGCAGGAAACAGTCGCCAAACCCCGCAAGGCCACCCGCGAGAAAATCGCCGCCGCGTTCGGCATCACAGCCAGTCAGCTTGAGCTGTAGGCTGCCCTCTTTATTCAAAGGAATTGTCATGAACATCTGCGGCATTGAAATCAAAGGCAGCGAAGCGATCATCGCCGTGGCGGCGCTCGACGGTTCGACGTTGAGCCATGTCCCTCTAGCCACAAAAAAATTGCTCTGGATGACGATGACGAGGCAGCGAACGTGCGGCGGTTTGCGGCGCAGGTCGCGTCGTTTGTGCGGGAGAACTCGGTGGACCGAATTGCGATCAAGAAGCGCAGCAAGAAAGGTGAGTTTGCCGGTGGGCCGACGACGTTCAAGATCGAAGGCGTGTTTCAGCTGCTGGACGGGTGTGAGGTGACGCTGCTGTCGCCGCAGACGATCAACGCCCAGGCCAAGAAGCACAACTTTGAACTGCCGGGGACGCTGAACAAGTATCAGCATGAGGCTTACAAGGCGGCGTGTTCGGCGTTGGTGAAGAAATAACCCGATTCCCGAAATCACCTTGGAACCTGTGGGAGCGGGCTTGCCCGCGATGGCGGTGTGTCCGGCAATAACAATGTTGGATGTGCTGGCCTCATCGCGGGCAAGCCCGCTCCCACAGGGTTCTAGAGTGTTGCTGAAACCATTCAGGCCTGCGCGGTACGCCGGTCTTCGCGCGGGCAGCGGGCGAAACGCGCGCGATAACTGCGGGTGAAATACGACGGTGATTCAAACCCGCAGGCAATGCTGACTTCGAGCACGCTCATGTCGGTCTGGCGCAGCAATTGCCGCGCCTTCTCAAGCCTTAACCGCAGATAGAAGTTGCTCGGCGTATCGTTCAGGTGCAGCCGGAACAAACGCTCCAATTGCCGCCGGGTCACCTTGATCGACTCGGCCAGTTGCAGCGTGGTCAGCGGCGGTTCGCTGTGCTGCTCCATCTCGCCGATCACCTGCACCAACTTCTTGTTATTGATCCCGTAGCGTGTGGCGACTTCCATGCGCTGGTGGTCTTTGCGCGGGCGGATGCGCCCAAGCACAAACTGCTCGCTGACCTGAATCGCCAGTTGAGGACCGTGGGCCTGGGCGATCAGGTCGAGCATCAGATCAATCGAGGCCGTACCTCCCGCCGACGTGATCCGCCGCCGATCGATCTCGAACAGTTCCTGGGTCACGCTGAGCTGTGGATAAGACTCCTTGAACGCATCGATCGCTTCCCAGTGCAGGGTCAGCCGATGGCCATCGAGCAGGCCCGCTTCGGCGAGGACGAAGCTGCCGGTGTCGATGGCGCCGAGGGTTACGCCGTCCTTGTCCAGCCTGCGCAACCAGTGCTCAAGCGTCGGCGTGACGAACTTCAGCGGTTCGAAGCCGGCCACCACCAGTAAGGTCGCGCCTTTCTTCAGCGGCTCCAGCGCCGCATCGGCGTTGACCGACATGCCGTTGCTTGCCAGTACCGCGCCGCCGTCAGTGCTGAGCACATGCCAGCGGTACAACTCGCCACGAAAGCGGTTGGCCACGCGCAACGGTTCGATCGCGGAAATAAAGCCGATGGCGGAGAACCCCGGCATCAGCAAAAAGTAGAAATCCTGGGACATGGGCGCACTCGGTTGGCGGGTCGCGTGGCTCGTTGATACGCCGATTATCGGCGCCGTTCAAGCGTGCAGGTCGCTACAGTGCAAATGCCCGTCGCCGCAGTGCGCTTTCACGGGCGCATAGCTGCGTAACTTGGCCTCACCGGCGCGCAGATGCCGGGAACCACAATAATCGAACTGCCGAGGAACCCGACATGAAACGACTGATCAGCAGCTGCGTTCTTGCACTCAGCGGTACCGCTTTCTTCAGCACCGGCGTGATGGCGGCCGAACCGGCCTCCTGCAAGAACGTACGCATGGGCGTGGTCAACTGGACCGATGTAATCGCCACCAGTGCCATGACCCAGGTCCTGCTCGACGGCCTCGGCTACAGCACCAAACAGACCAGCGCCTCCCAGCAGATCATCTTCGCCGGGATTCGCGATCAGCGCCTGGACCTGTTCCTCGGCTACTGGAACCCGCTGATGACCCAGACCATCACCCCGTTCGTCGAGGCCAATCAGGTGAAAGTGCTCGAAGCACCGAGCCTGAAAGACGCCCGCGCCACCCTCGCCGTGCCGACCTATCTGGCTGACAAGGGCCTGAAAACCTTCGCTGACATCGCCAAATTCGAGAAGGAATTGGGCGGCAAGATCTACGGCATCGAGCCAGGCTCAGGTGCCAACACCCAGATCAAAGCGATGATCGCCAAAAACCAGTTCGGTCTGGGTAAATTCCAGCTCGTCGAATCGAGCGAGGCCGGCATGCTCGCTGCCGTCGACCGCGCCGTGCGGCGCAAGGAAGCCGTGGTGTTCTTCGGCTGGGCGCCGCACCCGATGAACGTCAACATTCAGATGACCTACCTGACCGGCAGCGAAGACGCCCTCGGCCCGAACGAAGGCATGGCCACGGTGTGGACGGTCACATCACCGAAGTACGCCGAGCAATGCCCGAACATCGGCCGCCTGCTGACCAACCTGACGTTCACCGCCGAAGCCGAGAGCCGGATGATGCAGCCGCTGCTCGATCACAAGGATGCCTTCGAGTCGGCGAAGCAGTGGCTCAAGGATCACCCCGAAGACAAACAGCGCTGGCTTGAAGGTGTGACGACTTTCGATGGCAAACCGGCTGCTGAAAACCTGCAGCTGACCAGCAAATAACCCTTTCATTTAAAAGCCCCTCACCCTAGCCCTCTCCCGGAGGGAGAGGGAACCGGACGACGCTTCGCAGCCCGAAAAAGGGCTGCGGACAGACCCATCACGCCTGAAGGAAACGCACCATGAACCACGACGTCATCATCACCTGCGCACTCACCGGTGCTGGCGACACGACCGCCAAGAGTCCACACGTGCCGGTCACCCCGAAACAGATTGCCGCTGCCGCGGTGGAAGCGGCCAAGGCCGGCGCCACCGTCGTGCACTGCCATGTGCGCGACCCGCAGACCGGCAAGTTCAGCCGTGACGTGGCGCTGTACCGCGAAGTGATGGAGCGCATCCGCGAGGCGGACGTCGACATCATCGTCAACCTCACCGCCGGCATGGGCGGCGACCTCGAAATCGGCGCCGGCGAGAACCCGATGGAGTTCGGCCCGAACACCGATCTGGTCGGCCCGCTGACCCGTCTCGCCCATGTTGAAGAACTGCTACCGGAAATCTGCACCCTCGATTGCGGCACGCTGAACTTCGGCGATGGCGACACCATTTACGTCTCCACCCCGGCGCAATTGCGCGCCGGCGCCAAGCGCATCACCGAGCTGGGGGTGAAGGCTGAACTGGAAATTTTCGACACCGGGCATCTGTGGTTCGCCAAGCAGATGATCAAGGAAGGCTTGCTCGACAACCCGCTGTTCCAGCTGTGCCTGGGCATCCCGTGGGGCGCGCCGGCCGACACCACCACAATGAAGGCCATGGTCGACAACCTGCCCGCCGACGCGGTGTGGGCCGGCTTCGGCATTGGCCGCATGCAGATGCCGATGGCGGCGCAAGCGGTGCTGCTCGGCGGCAACGTGCGGGTCGGGCTGGAGGACAATCTTTGGCTGGACAAAGGCGTGCTCGCGACCAATGGCCAATTGGTTGAACGCGCCACGGAAATCCTCAGCCGCCTCGGTGCCCGCGTGCTGACCCCGGCGGAAGGACGCAAAAAATGGGCCTGATTCAGCGCGGCTGAACCTCACCCTTTCTCCCTGTGAACATAAATTTTGTGGTGAGGGGATTTATCCCCGATGGGTGGCGAAGCCGCCCCAAAACCTGACAACCCGGGGCATCAGATAGACCGAGAGCACAGGTTTTACGACTGCTTCGCAGCCGATCGGGGCTAAATCCCCTCGCCACGAGAACAGAGTTTCCACAGGGATCACCGAACTCTCTCAGGAAATCACCATGCGCTTTATCACCGAAATCAAAACCTTCGCCGCTCTGGGCAGCGGTGTCATCGGCAGTGGCTGGGTTGCCCGCGCCCTCGCCCATGGCCTCGACGTGGTGGCCTGGGACCCGGCGCCCGGCGCCGAAGCGGCATTGCGCCAACGCGTGGCCAATGCCTGGGGCGCGCTGGAGAAGAACGGCCTGGCACCCGGCGCTTCGCAGGATCGTCTGCGCTTTGTCGCGACCATCGAGGAATGCGTGCGTGACGCCGACTTCATCCAGGAAAGCGCCCCGGAGCGGCTGGAACTGAAGCTTGATCTGCACAGCAAGATCAGCGCTGCGGCCAAGCCCGATGCGCTGATCGGCTCCAGCACGTCAGGCCTTTTGCCCAGCGAGTTCTACGAGAGCTCGACGCACCCTGAACGCTGCGTGGTCGGGCATCCGTTCAACCCGGTTTATCTGTTGCCGCTGGTGGAAGTGGTCGGCGGCAAAAACACCGCGCCGGAGGCGGTGCAAGCGGCGATGCAAGTCTACAAATCCCTCGGCATGCGCCCGTTGCATGTGCGCAAGGAAGTGCCGGGTTTCATCGCCGATCGCCTGCTCGAAGCGCTGTGGCGCGAGGCGTTGCACCTGGTCAACGACGGTGTGGCGACGACCGGCGAGATCGACGATGCGATTCGCTTTGGCGCCGGTCTGCGCTGGTCGTTCATGGGCACGTTCCTGACCTACACCCTGGCCGGCGGCGATGCCGGCATGCGCCACTTCATGTCGCAATTCGGCCCGGCGTTGCAATTGCCGTGGACATATCTGCCAGCACCGGAGCTGACCGACAAGCTGATCGATGATGTGGTCGATGGCACCACTGATCAGCTCGGTCGCCACAGCATTTCGGCGCTGGAGCGCTATCGTGATGATTGTTTGCTGGCGGTGCTCGAGGCGGTGAAGACCACCAAAGAGAAGCATGGGATGGCGTTCAGCGAGTGATTCGCTACCTGATCGTGCCCACGCTCTGCGTGGGAATGCAGCCCGGGACGCTCCGCGTCTCAGAAGCGTGACGCAGAGCGTCACAAGAGGCGTTCCCACGCAGTGCGTGGGAACGATCACCGCCAGGAGAAACCATGCCCCACCTGACCACTTACCAAACCACCATCATCTCCGACTGGGTCGACTACAACGGTCACCTGCGCGATGCCTTCTACCTGCTGATCTTCAGCTACGCCACCGACGCGCTAATGGACCGCCTCGGCATGGACAGCAGCAACCGCGAGGCCAGCGGCCATTCGCTGTTCACCCTTGAGCTGCACCTCAATTACCTGCACGAAGTGAAGCTCGACACCGAGGTCGAAGTGCGCACGCAAATCATCGGCCACGACAGCAAGCGCCTCCACCTCTATCACAGCCTGCACAAGATCGGCGATGAGCAAGCGCTGGCCGGCAATGAACAGATGCTCCTGCACGTCGACCTCGCCGGCCCGCGCTCGGCGCCGTTCAGCCCCGATACGTTGCATCGCCTGCAAGCCATCGTCGCTGATCAGACCGACCTGCCCGCTCCCGCTTACCTCGGCCGCGTGATTGCGCTGCCACCCGCCCGGTAAATCCCCCACTGCCAAGGAGCCGCCATGCACACCGCCGTCGCTGTTGCCGATTTTCGTACTTATCCGTTGATCAGCGCGCTGCGAGGCGTGCAGGGTCTGGCGGATCGCGTTGTCATTGAGTGGGCTGACGGTCGTATCAGCCCGTTTCACCACGTATGGCTGCGCGACAATTGCCCGTGTGATCGCTGCGTCTATAGCGTCACCCGCGAACAGGTCTTCGAGAGCGTCGATGCCGCCGAGGACTTGCAACCGCACGCCACGCGCATCGACACCGACGGCTGCCTGCGCATCGACTGGCAGGATGGTCACCTCAGCCGCTTCGACCCGGGCTGGTTGCGCGCTCATGCCTATGACGACGAATCCCGCGCCGAACGCCTGGTCGGCAAACCGCAGCCCCGTTTGTGGTCCAGCGATCTGCAGTTGCCGGTGTTCGAATACACCGCACTGATGAACGACAACGCCGCGCTGCTGCAATGGTTGCTCGCCGTGCGCGACATCGGCCTGACCCAAGTGCGCGGCGTGCCCGCCGAGCCGGGCTCGCTAAAGCTCATCGCGCAGCGGATTTCCTTCATCCGCGAAAGCAACTTCGGCGTGCTGTTCAATGTGCAATCCAAAGCCGACGCCGACAGCAACGCCTACACCGCCTTCAACCTGCCATTGCACACGGATTTGCCGACTCGCGAGCTGCAACCGGGGCTGCAATTTCTGCATTGCCTGGTGAATGAGGCCGAGGGCGGCGAGAGTATTTTCGTCGATGGTTTTGCGATCGCCGACGCCTTGCGTCAGGAGGAGCCGCAGCTGTTTGAGGCCCTGTGTGAAATACCCGTGGAATTTCGCAACAAGGACCGGCACAGCGACTATCGCTGCCTGGCGCCGATCATTGCTGTGGATGCGCTGGGCCGGATGGCGGAGATTCGCATGGCCAACTTTCTGCGCGGGGCGTTCGATACGTCGGTGGCGCAGATGCCGTTGCTGTATCGAGCCTATCGGCGCTTCATTGCGATGACCCGCGAGCCGCGGTTTCGGCTGGTGCAGCGGCTCAACCCGGGCGAATTGTGGTGCTTTGACAACCGCCGCACGCTGCATGCGCGCAATGCCTTTGATCCAGCCACCGGGGCGCGGCATTTCCAGGGCTGCTATGTCGACCGGGATGAGCTGTTGTCGCGGATTCTGGTGTTGCAGAGGTAGATCCGTGGGAGCTGGCTTGCCAGCGATGGCGTCAGCTCGATCAACATCCCAACCCAGATTCACAGGCAAAAAAACTCCGATCAAGCCGTGACAGGATCGGAGCTGAGGAGGGTACTGTTGAGGAGCTGCCAGGCGAGGGTGACCAAACCTTCGTGAAGCGAGCTGGCGCCAGTGTGCCTAGTCGACGATCCAGTCGGTTAGCCGAAAACGACCTGTTCATAGTCGTCCCGGCCACTGCGACAAAACGCCCTTGCCGGGTCCGGTCGGGGCCACCAGAATCGAGCCAAGACCTCCGTTGCCACAGAAGGATTTGCGTGATGATGTACGCCGATTTGATCGACCAGGAAGATCTGTTGGGCCAGCTCAAGGCCTTGGGTATTCAGGTGCCGAGCGGCACCACCGCCGAGCAGGCCTGCGAGTGTGCGGTGCGTGGCCTGGATAACGTTCGCGCGTTTGAACTGCGCAAGATGGTCAAGGACATGTACACCAGCGGCGCCAGCATTCAGCCGGCGGTGCGCCAGGCGATCGATAAACAGTTGTTGCCGGCCCTTTCGGATTACCAGCAGTCCCACAGCGCCTGAGAAACCCCTTCGCGAGCAGGCTCGCGCCTACCTGATCGTTCCCACGCTCTGCGTGGGAATGCCTCAACGGACGCTCCGCGTTCGGCCTTTTGGGACGCAGAGCGTCCCGGGCTGCATTCCCACGCAGAGCGTGGGAACGATCAGACTCGGTCTACAGCCTTACGCTGGCAAACGTCGACTCATTGCGCGCCTGACTCAGCGCCGACATCGGCCCCGAGAGCGGCGACATCACGATCGCTTGCGGCAGCGGCAGCATCGCCACTTGCTGGGTGGTGTTGGAGCCGACGCGCTCATCACGCGGCGGGATGCCGAAGTATTCGCGGTAGCACTTGGAGAAATGCGGCGTGGAGACGAAACCACACACCGACGCCACTTCGATGATCGACATCGGCGTCTGCTTGAGCAGTTGCCGGGCGCGGATCAGCCGCAGCTTCAGGTAATAGCGCGACGGCGAGCAGTGCAGGTATTTCTGGAACAACCGCTCCAGCTGTCGACGCGACACCGCGACATACACCGCCAGTTCATCCAGATCGATCGGCTCTTCCAGATTGGCTTCCATCAGCGCGACGATTTCCTGCAACTTCGGCTGGTTGGTGCCGAGCATGTGCTTGAGCGGCACGCGCTGGTGATCCTGTTCGTTGCGGATGCGTTCGTAGACGAACATTTCCGAGATCGCTGCCGACAGTTCACGACCGTGGTCGCGGCTGATCAGGTGCAGCATCATGTCCAGCGGCGCGGTGCCGCCAGAGCTGGTGAAGCGGTTACGGTCGAGGGTGAACAAGCGTGTGCTCATGGCCACCCGCGGGAAGGCTTCCTGCATCGCCGCCAGACATTCCCAGTGCACGCTGCAATCGAAGCCATCGAGCAGACCGGCGCAGGCCAGCGCCCAACTGCCGGTGCACACCGCGCCAAGACGCTTGGACTGACGCGCCTGGCTTTGCAGCCACGAGACGTGTTCACGGGTCACGGTGCGTTGAATGCCGATCCCGCCGCAGACAATAACGGTGTCCAGTTGCGGGGCTTTGTGCATGGAGGCGTCGGGAGTGATCTGCAGACCGTCACTGGCCCAGACCTGGCCACCATCGACGGTGAGGGTGCTCCAGCGATACAGCTCGCGACCGGACAACTGGTTGGCCATGCGCAGTGGCTCAACGGCGGACGCCAGGGAAATCAGCGTGAAATTGTCCAGCAGCAGAAAGCCGATGGATTGAGGCGCACGGTTCTGGGGTTGGGCCCCGGAGTTGAACGACGTCATCGCGGTATCTCCTCACACAAAGCGGGTGATGGCCTCAGGCGGAGGCTCTTGTTATTGCCGGCGTTCACACGAGGGAAGCAGGCTTTGTTATGACAGAGCAATTGCCGTGCCTGAAATTGGACGGCCATTCAATAACTCCTGAAAACGACCTCGCGACGCGTCTATACGAGACCTCGGAACATGCCATTTCGAATTGCCATCAGGCGCCGCCAGAGCCCTGCCGCGCAGCCTGTGAGCAGATCGGTAGCACTTGTGGGAACTGGCCTGCAGAGGATTTGCACAGAGTGTCACCGCAAGCGCGAGCGACGTACGGTCAGGTAACGACTGACAAGTCACGCCTGACAATGACGCTTGTCTGATTGCGACGCGCCAAAAGGTGGCGCGGTTGAAATGTGGTGATCGATTGCTGAGCAGTTTTGACTGGTCTGGCCCTATCGCTGGCAAGCCAGCTCCCACAGGGATTTGTGGTGTGAACCAAATGGCATCAACACTGAAGAACCTGTGGGAGCTGGCTTGCCAGCGATAAGGGCAACGCCGTTTCAGCACTCAACCGCACTGACCGCCAACCCACCGCGCGAAGTCTCTTTATATTTGTCATGCATATCCGCGCCGGTATCGCGCATGGTGCGGATCACCCGGTCCAGCGAGATGAAGTGCTGACCGTCGCCGCGCAGGGCCATTTGCGCCGCGTTGATCGCTTTCACTGCCGCAATCGCATTGCGCTCAATGCACGGCACTTGCACCAGCCCGCCGACCGGATCGCAAGTCAGGCCGAGGTTGTGCTCCAGGCCGATTTCCGCCGCGTTGCACAATTGCTCGGGCGTGGCGCCAAGAATCTCCGCCAGCCCCGCCGCTGCCATCGCGCAGGCCGAACCGACCTCGCCCTGACAACCGACCTCGGCCCCAGAGATCGAAGCATTCTTCTTGCACAAAATGCCGACTGCCGCCGCGCCGAGGAAATAGTCGACGACGTTGGCGTCGGTGACCGCCTCGCTGAACTTCATAAAGTAGTGCAGCACCGCCGGGATGATCCCCGCCGCGCCGTTGGTCGGCGCGGTAACCATGCGCCCGCCGGCAGCGTTCTCTTCATTGACGGCCAGGGCGAACAAATTGACCCACTCCATCGCGCTCAACGTCGAGCCAATGACATTGGGTTTATTCAACTCTTGCAGGCTGCGGTGCAACTTCGCCGCGCGCCGGCGCACATTCAAGCCGCCGGGCAGAATGCCTTCGTGCTTGAGGCCCTGCTCGACGCAATCCTGCATCGCCCGCCACAGCTTCATCAGGCCGGCGCGGATTTCTTCTTCGCTGCGCCAGACCTTTTCGTTGGCCATCATCAGTTCAGCGACGCGCAGGTTGTGCGTTTGGCACAACTGCAGCAACTCGACCGCGCTTGAAAAATCGTAAGGCAATTCGGTGCGATCCAGATCGACTACGCCGCTGCTGGCCTGCGCCTCATCAACGACGAAGCCGCCGCCAACCGAATAGTAGGTGTCACGGTGCAACTCACCGAACTCGCCTTCGGCCACCAGCGTCATGGCGTTGGGATGGAATGGCAGGTTTTCATCGATCAGGCGCATGTCCCGCGCCCACACAAACGGCACCGACAGGCGACCATCCAATAACAACGTATGGGTTTCACGCAGCGCCTGAATGCGCGGGCCGATCTGCGCCGGGTCGATTGCGTCCGGCCACTCGCCCATCAGGCCCATGATCACTGCGTTGTCGCTGCCGTGACCGATGCCGGTGGCGGAAAGCGAGCCGAACAACTGCACCTCGATGCGCCGCACCTGTTCCAGCTGATGCTTGCCGCGCAGCGACTCGACGAACAGTGCGGCGGCGCGCATCGGCCCGACGGTGTGGGAACTGGAAGGGCCGATGCCGATTTTGAACAGGTCGAAAACGCTGATAGCCATTGCTGCAGAGCTCCTGAGAATACCGGACCGGGCGGCCAAAGCGCCCGCTGGCGGAGCTGCTACGCTCAAGCTGCGATCCGCCGAATGCCGGCATCATCGGGCTTTTGTCGGCGCGCACGGCGTCTGACACCGACGCACTCATGTCCAGCAGCGTCGTTACGTTTTCGCCCCGCAAATACGCCGTTTTTATGCCGTTGAGCAGGCCATCGGGGGCGGAAAAAAGCTGTAAGCGACGTCACCGACACTGGAAGCGACCATCCCTGTACTGGATACGACCCTCCCTGTAGGCGTCAGATTTTCACTGGTACATGATCGGGATGACTCGATTGCAAGGCGCTGCGGTAGAGCTGTCGTCAGAACGCCACCAACCGCAACCCATAAGTGCGGTGGTCCACAGTCGGAACACTGCCAAAAAAAACACCAAGGAGTCCATCCATGAAAGGTTCCCCGTCGTTGTTGTTGGCCGCCCTGCTGAGTCTGCCGTTACTGGCGCAAGCCGCAGAACCGGCACAGTGCAGCCTCGTTAACTTCTCCGATGTCGGCTGGACCGACATCACCGCGACCACCGCCACCACTTCTGTTGTTCTCAACGCCCTCGGCTACAAAACCAAAACCACCATGATCTCCGTGCCCGTGACCTACAAGTCGCTGGCCGACGGCAAGAACATGGACGTGTTTCTCGGTAACTGGATGCCGACCATGGAGAACGACATCAAGCCGTATCGCGATGCCGGCACCGTCGACACCGTGCGCACCAACCTCAAGGGCGCCAAGTACACCCTCGCCGTGCCGCAAGCCCTGTACGACAAAGGCCTGCATGACTTCGCCGACATCGCCAAATTCAAGAAAGAGCTCGACGGCAAGATCTACGGCATCGAGCCGGGCAACGACGGCAACCGGCTGATCCAGAGCATGATCGACAAGGACGCCTTCGGCCTGAAGACCGCAGGCTTCAAGATCGTCGAATCTTCCGAGGCCGGCATGCTCTCGCAAGTCGACCGGGCGCAGAAGCGCGACACCGCCGTGGTCTTCCTCGGCTGGGCACCGCATCCGATGAACAAGCGCTTCAAGATTCAATACCTGACCGGCGGCGACGACTTCTTCGGCCCCGATTTCGGCGCAGCCACCGTGGCGACCAACACCCGCAAGGGTTACGCCGAAGAATGCAGCAACGTCGGTCAACTGTTGAAAAACCTGGAGTTCACCGTCGACATGGAAAGTGAACTGATGGGCAACATCCTCGACGACAAGATGAAGCCTGACGCGGCCGCCAAGGCCTGGCTGAAAAAGAATCCACAGGTGCTCGATACCTGGCTCGCTGGCGTGACCACCATTGACGGTAAACCAGGCCTGGAGGCCGTGAAAGCCAAGCTCGCGCCTTGATTTGAAAGGCACCGCTTATGCCGGGCAGGCGTGCCTGCCCGGGCTGTTAATTTCCTTGCATGCGGACGTTCACTACCATGCTGATTGATCAGAAAATACCTTTAGGCCAGTACATCGCGGGCTTCGTCGAATGGTTGACGCAACACGGCGCCAACACCTTCGACGCAATCGCCGTGACACTGGAAACGATGATCCACGGCGTGACGTTTGCGCTGACCTGGTTCAATCCACTGGTGCTGGTTGGCCTGATCGCCATCATCGCCCATCTGATTCAACGCAAGTGGGGCCTGACCGCGTTCGTGGTCGCCTCGTTCCTGCTGATCCTCAACCTGGGGTACTGGCAGGAAACCATGGAAACCCTCGCCCAGGTGTTGTTCGCCACCCTGGTCTGCGTGTTGATCGGCGTGCCGCTGGGCATCGTCGCCGCGCACAAACCGATGTTCTACACCATGATGCGGCCGGTGCTCGATCTGATGCAGACCGTACCGACCTTCGTTTACCTCATTCCTACCCTGACCCTCTTCGGGCTGGGTGTGGTACCGGGCCTGATCTCCACGGTGGTCTTCGCCATCGCGGCGCCGATCCGCCTGACCTACCTGGGCATCCGCGATGTCCCGCAAGAACTGATGGATGCTGGCAAGGCCTTCGGCTGCTCGCGTCGCCAGCTACTCTCACGGATCGAACTGCCGCACGCCATGCCGAGCATCGCGGCCGGCATCACCCAGTGCATCATGCTGTCGCTGTCGATGGTGGTGATCGCGGCACTGGTCGGCGCTGACGGACTCGGCAAACCGGTGGTCAACGCACTGAACACTGCTGATATTGCGCTGGGCTTCGAAGCAGGCCTGGCAATCGTACTGCTGGCGATCATGCTCGACCGTATCTGCAAACAACCCGACGCTAAAGTAGGGGGTGACGCATGAGCATAATTCGCTTCGAAGACGTTGACGTAATCTTCTCCAAAGATCCGCGCGAGGCGCTCAAGCTGCTCGATCAGGGCATGACCCGCAACGAGATCCTCAAGAAGACCGGGCAGATCGTCGGTGTGGAAAAAGCCACGCTGGACATCAACAAGGGCGAGATCTGCGTGCTGATGGGCCTGTCCGGGTCGGGCAAGTCGAGCCTGCTGCGCTGCATCAACGGCCTCAACACCGTGAGCCGCGGCAAGCTGTTCGTCGAGCATGAAAACCGTCAGATCGACATCGCCTCGTGCACTCCAGCCGAGCTGAAAATGATGCGCACCAAGCGCATTGCCATGGTGTTTCAGAAGTTCGCTCTGATGCCGTGGCTGACGGTGCGCGAGAACATCAGTTTCGGTCTGGAAATGCAGGGCCGACCGGAGAAGGAACGCAAGAAACTGGTCGACGAGAAACTCGAACTGGTGGGCCTGACCCAGTGGCGCAACAAGAAGCCTGATGAGCTCTCTGGCGGCATGCAGCAACGCGTCGGCCTCGCCCGTGCGCTGGCGATGGACGCCGATATTCTGCTGATGGACGAGCCGTTCTCGGCCCTCGACCCGCTGATCCGCCAAGGCTTGCAGGATGAACTGCTGGAGCTGCAACGCAAGCTGAGCAAGACCATCGTGTTTGTGAGCCACGACCTCGATGAAGCCCTGAAACTGGGTAGCCGCATCGCGATCATGAAGGACGGCCGGATCATCCAGTACAGCGTGCCGGAAGAAATCGTCCTCAACCCGGCGGACGACTATGTGCGCACCTTCGTCGCCCACACCAACCCGCTCAACGTGCTCTGCGGGCGCAGCCTGATGCGCACGCTGGACAAGTGCAAACGAATCAACGGTTCGGTGTGCCTCGATCCGGGCGGCGATTCGTGGCTGGACCTGGCCGAAGGCAACACCATCAAAGGCGCACGCCAGAACGGCTCGGTGCTGAACCTGCAGAACTGGGCACCGGGGCAAGCGGTGGAAGGCCTGGAGCGCAAACCGACGCTGGTGGACTCGAACATCGGCATGCGTGACGCGCTGCAGATCCGTTATCAGACCGGCAACAAGCTGGTGCTGCACGACAACAACCATGTGGTGGGGATTCTCGGCGACAGCGAGTTGTATCACGCGTTGTTGGGCAAGAATCTGGGGTAAACCCGCAGACACGAAAACGCCGCGAGACTATCGCGGCGTTTTTGTTCGTACAGATATTCAACTGCAAACAGAGAACTTGTGGCGAGGGGATTTATCCCCGATGGGGCGCGAAGCGGCCCCAAGTCGTCAATCGCGGTAATTGAGTAAAACCGCGTTTGACGGTTTCAGGGCTGCTTCGCAGCCCAACGGGGATAAATCCCCTCGCCACAATGGTTCAGCGGTGCAGCTGACTGCACCGCTGAATCTCAAGGTTTAGCTATACACCCGGCCAAGGAGCTGCCGATGGCTTTCAAACTGATCGAGCACATCCCGGGTAATCTGCTCCGGCGTAAAGCCCATCAAGTCATAATCCTGACTGCCATTGTGCAGATACACCTCAGCGCGGTAATAACGCTGACGCGCTTCATCCGATTGCGCCGACTCGGTCGGGGTCGCCAGATAACCATCCAGGCTCACCTCGTAAACGAAAGGGTTGCCCTCTTCCATCTCGACCCGCACGCCCATGCAGCGCTTGGCCTTGCCCAACAGCGTTTGCACTTCAATGCCCTGATTGCGCAATTGCGCCGCTGCATCTTCCAGCGCCGGGGTGACGTGTTTGTCCATGAAGCGCTGCACCACCGATTGGCTCGGCTGCAGATCCAGTTGCGTCAAGCGCTCGCTGAAACCACGGCGTCCGCGCTCGGCCAGTTGCGCTTGCTCCTGTTCGATCTGCACGTCCTGGCGCATCGCCTTGTGCAGGCCGAACATGAAGCAGATCAGCACCACCGAAAACGGCAGGCCGGCCAGCACGACCATGGTCTGCATGGCTTCGAAGTTGCCGGCGAACAGCAGGCCGATGGTCACCAGGGTGATCACCACCGACCAGAAGATCCGCAGCCAGTGCGGCGCGTCTTCATCGACGTTGCCGCCCTTGCAAGAAAGATTCGCCATCATCACCGCGCCGGAGTCGGCCGGGGTCAGGAACAGCACGAAGCCGACAAAGATCGACACCCCGATGACGACTTTCGACGCCGGATAATGCTCAAGCAACTGATAGATCGCCATTGACGGCTGTTCCAGTGCCGTCTTGCCCAGCTCCACCGCGCCCTGATTCATCACCAGATCCAGCGCCGAGTTGCCGAAGATCGACAGCCACGCCAGAGTGAAGCCCAGCGGAATCAGCAGCACGCCGGCGACCAGCTCACGCACGCTGCGGCCACGGGAAATCCGCGCGATGAACATGCCCACGAATGGCGCCCAGGAAATCCACCACGCCCAGTAGAACAGAGTCCACAGACCCAGCCAGCGATCGGACTTGGCGCTGTCGCCTTCATAGACGTACAGGTCGAAAGTCTTCAGCACCACGCCGTTGAGGTAGTCGCCGATGTTCTGCACGAAGCCGTTGAGCAGGTGCAAAGTCGGGCCGAACAGCAGGACGAAAATCAGCAGACCGCTGAACAGCACGATGTTCAGGTTGGACAGACGACGGATGCCGTTTTCCACACCTGACACAGCGGCGATGGTCGCCACGGTGCTCATGACGATGATGACGATCAGCAGGTTGGTGTTGCTGTGCTCCATGCCGAACAGGTTTTCCAGCCCGGACGACACTTGCAGCGAGCCGATCCCCAGGTTGGTCACCAGACCCAGCAGGGTCACGAACATGCCGAAGCCGTCCACCGCGTGCCCGGCCGCGCCTTTGACCCAACGCTCGCCGACCAGTGGATACAGCGCCGAACGCAGCGCCAGTGGCTGGTTATGCCGATAGGCAAAATACGCCACGGCCAGACCGACCAAAGCGTAAATCGCCCAGCCGTGCAGGCCCCAGTGCAGGAAGGTCAGTTGCACCGCCTGCCGCGCCGCCAGATTGCTGGCCGACGTGCCTTCCGGCGGATTGAAGTAGTGATCCAGCGGCTCGGACGCGCCGAAGTACAACAGCGAAATGCCGATGCCCGACGAGAACAGCATCCCCGCCCAGGCGCCATAACTGAAATCCGGGGTGTCGTCCTTGCTGCCCAGTTTGAGTTTGCCGTACGAGGAAAACGCCAGACCGACCACGAACACCAGGTAGGCGGCGATCACTACCATGTAGTACCAGCCGAAGCTGCGCGACAGCCAGGCCTGGGCCATGCCCAACATTCTGCCGGCCTCTTGCGGGGCGATGATCAGAATGGCGGTCAACAACAGAATCAGCGCGGTCGAGGTGTAGAACACCCAACCGTTGACCGTCACCTTCTCGGGCGGGGTCTTTATTAGCGAGGCAGAACTCATGGCACAAATGCTCCAGGCAGTGCGAGAGAAGAACACAAGGCATCACGGAACCCGACCAATCGGTTAGTTGGCAGCCGACCGGCGGGTGATATAAAGACACTCCGAAAAAAGCCCGAACCTGCCGAAATGGCGTTGCGTATTCGCTTTCGTGGCCAGAGGCGACGGACGTTCATCCGAAACCTGGCCCCGAGCGTCTTGCCCTTTCAACACGTCCTTCGAGTCGCGAACCGCGCCATGCCCCACGCAGGTTTCGAGCCGTTTCAGGTGTCGGTTTTTATCGTCATCACGCGTAGGAATTTTCTGTAGGCAGCGACGAATTGTCGCAGATCTTATTCTTTGTTGATTGAACGTTCAATCAAAACAAAATAGACTGGCCCTCAATCCGATCGGCGTCATTCGCCCCTCGGAAGGCCTAAGGAGATGTGCAAGATGCCCAAGGTCGGTATGCAACCCATCCGCCGCCAACAATTGATCGAAGCCACTTTGCAAGCGGTCGATCAGGTCGGAATGGGGGACGCCAGCATTGCGCTGATCGCCCGTTTGGCCGGTGTCTCGAATGGCATCATCAGTCATTACTTTCAGGACAAGAACGGCCTGATCGCCGCCACGATGCGGTACCTGATGACCGCCCTCAGCGAGAGCGTCACCGCGCGCCGTCAGGCGCTGGCAGATGACAGCCCACGGGCGCATCTGCAGGTGATCATCGAAGGCAACTTCGACGCCAGCCAGGTCAATGGCCCGGCAATGAAAACCTGGCTGGCCTTCTGGGCCACCAGCATGCACCAGCCGTCTTTGCACAGGTTGCAGCGGATCAACGATCACCGTCTGTATTCCAACCTGTGCTGCCAGTTCCGCCGTGTGCTGCCGCTCGAAGATGCGCGCAGCGCCGCCCGGGGTCTGGCAGCGTTGATTGACGGCTTGTGGTTGCGCGGCGCGCTGTCGGGAGACGCTTTCGACACAGCGCAGGCGCAACAGATCGCTTACGAATACATGGATTTCCAATTGGCCAAGAAGGTGAGCTAGAGCACACAGAAAATGCTCGGCCCCTGAACTCCACCGCAGCGTCATCGCGGTGGTCAACGCCAACCACCAATGCACTTGCGAGGACACTATGGCCCGTTTCGAACTGCAAAAACTCTACATCGATGGCGCGTACACCGACGCCGGCAGCGACGCCACCTTCGAAGCCATCAACCCGGCGAACGGTGAAGTCCTCGCACTGGTGCAACGTGCGACCAAAGACGACGTCGAGCGCGCCGTGGTCAGCGCCGAAAAGGGCCAGAAAATCTGGGCCGCAATGACCGCCATGGAGCGTTCGCGCATCCTGCGTCGCGCCGTCGATATCCTGCGCGAGCGCAACGATGAGCTGGCCGCGCTGGAAACCCTGGACACCGGCAAATCGTTCTCCGAAACCAAGTACGTCGACATCGTCACCGGCGCTGACGTGCTGGAATACTACGCAGGCCTGGTGCCCGCCATCGAAGGCGAGCAGATCCCGCTGCGTGACACCTCTTTCGTTTACACCCGTCGCGAACCACTGGGCGTGGTCGCCGGTATCGGCGCGTGGAACTACCCGATCCAGATCGCCCTGTGGAAATCCGCTCCAGCCCTGGCGGCCGGTAACGCGATGATCTTCAAGCCAAGCGAAGTTACCTCGCTGACCACCCTGAAACTGGCTGAGATCTACACCGAGGCCGGCGTACCGAACGGCGTGTTCAACGTCCTGACCGGCAGCGGCCGCGAAGTCGGCACCTGGCTGACCGAGCACCCGCGCATCGAGAAAATCTCCTTCACTGGCGGCACCGACACCGGCAAGAAAGTCATGGCCAGCGCTTCGGCTTCGTCGCTCAAAGACGTGACCATGGAACTGGGCGGCAAGTCGCCGCTGATCATCTGCGACGACGCCGATCTCGATCGCGCCGCCGACACCGCGATGATGGCCAACTTCTACAGCTCCGGTCAGGTCTGCACCAACGGCACTCGCGTGTTCGTACCGGCGCACCTGAAAGCCGCTTTTGAAGCCAAGATCGTTGAGCGCGTTGCCCGCATCCGCGTTGGCAACCCGGAAGACGAAAACACCAACTTCGGCCCGCTGGTCAGCTTCCCGCACATGGAAAGCGTGTTGGCTTACATCGCCAAGGGTAAAGAAGAAGGCGCACGCGTGCTGTGCGGCGGCGGTCGTCTGACCGACGGCGAATTCGCCAAAGGCGCGTTCGTGGCTCCAACCGTATTCACCGACTGCACCGACGACATGACCATCGTGCGCGAAGAAATCTTCGGCCCGGTGATGGCGATCCTCTCCTACGAAACCGAAGAAGAAGTGATCCGCCGCGCCAACGACACCGACTTCGGCCTGGCCGCCGGTATCGTCACCAAAGACCTGAACCGCGCCCACCGCGTGATTCATCAACTGGAAGCCGGTATCTGCTGGATCAACGCCTGGGGCGAGTCCGACGCAAAAATGCCGGTCGGCGGCTACAAGCAGTCGGGCGTGGGCCGTGAGAACGGGATCAGCTCGCTGAACAACTTCACCCGCATCAAATCGGTACAGGTCGAGCTGGGCGATTACGTCTCGGTGTTCTGATCAGCTAGCTGATCAGCTGCAAGCGGCAAGTTTCAAGCTGCAAGTAAAAGCAGTTTGGGCTTGCCGGCCTCCCCGATTTCGAAGCCACAGCTCGCTGCTTTTTCTTGCAGCTTGAAGCTAGTGGCTTGTAGCTCCCGCAGGAGAATTTATGACTCAAGAATACGACTACATCATCATCGGCGCCGGTTCTGCAGGTAACACACTTGCGACCCGTCTGACTGAAGACGAAGGCGTCACCGTTCTGCTGCTCGAAGCGGGCGGCCCGGATTACCGCCTCGACTTCCGCACCCAGATGCCCGCCGCACTGGCGTTCCCGCTGCAGGGGCGTCGCTACAACTGGGCCTACGAAACCGATCCGGAGCCACACATGGACGGCCGCCGGATGGAATGCGGTCGCGGCAAGGGCCTTGGTGGTTCGTCGCTGATCAACGGCATGTGCTACATCCGTGGCAACGCCATGGACTATGACGGCTGGGCGAAACTGCCGGGCCTGGAAGACTGGTCGTACCTCGATTGCCTGCCGTATTTCCGCAAAGCCGAAACCCGTGACATCGGCCCGAACGATTACCACGGTGGCGACGGCCCGGTCAGCGTGACCACGCCGAAAGCCGGTAACAATCCGCTTTTCCACGCCATGGTTGAAGCCGGCGTCCAGGCCGGTTACCCGCGCACCGAAGACCTCAACGGTTATCAGCAGGAAGGCTTCGGCCCGATGGACCGCACCGTGACGCCGAACGGCCGTCGTGCTTCGACCGCCCGTGGCTACCTCGACATCGCCAAGAAGCGTTCGACCCTGACCATCGTCACTCACGCCCTGACCGACAAGATTCTGTTTGAAGGCAAGCGTGCGGTCGGCGTGCGTTACCTGATTGGTGACGCTGAAGAACGTGTGGAAGCCAAGGCGCGCAAGGAAGTCCTGCTGTGCTCCGGTGCCATCGCATCGCCGCAGATTCTGCAGCGCTCCGGTGTCGGCCCGGCGAAACTGCTGGAAAGCCTCGACATCCCGGTGGTTCACGACCTGCCCGGCGTCGGTGAAAACCTGCAGGATCACCTCGAGCTGTACCTGCAATACGCCTGCACCCAACCGGTCTCGCTGTACCCGTCGCTGCTCTGGTACAACCAGCCGGCCATCGGTGCCGAGTGGCTGTTCAACGGCACCGGCATCGGCGCCAGCAACCAGTTCGAGGCCGGCGGTTTCATCCGTTCGCGTCCGGAATTCGAATGGCCGAACATCCAGTACCACTTCCTGCCAGTGGCGATTAACTACAACGGCAGCAACGGCGTGAAAGAGCACGGTTTCCAGGCGCACATGGGCTCCATGCGTTCGCCGAGCCGTGGCCGCATCCAGGTCAAATCCAAGGACCCGCGCCAGCACCCGAGCATCCTGTTCAACTACATGGCCACTGAGCAGGACTGGCAGGAATTCCGCGACGGCATCCGCCTGACCCGCGAAATCATGCAGCAGCCGGCACTGGACGCATTCCGTGGCCGGGAGATCAGCCCGGGCATCGACGTGCAAACCGATGAGCAACTGGACAAGTTCATCCGCGAGCACGCCGAAACCGCGTTCCACCCGTCCTGCTCGTGCAAGATGGGCACCGACGAGATGGCCGTGGTCGATGGCGAGGGTCGTGTGCACGGCATGCAGAGCCTGCGCGTGGTTGATGCTTCGATCATGCCGATCATCACCACCGGCAACCTCAACGCGCCGACGATCATGATGGCCGAGAAAATCGCCGACAAGATCCGCGGCCGCAAGCCGCTGCCGCGCAGTAATGCTGCTTATTACGTTGCCAATGGTGCACCGGTCAAAGGCAAGCCGATGCGTGATATCACCCCCGTTACCCAGTAAGACATGACACCGCGTCACGGCTAATCGCTGGCAAGCCAGCTCCCACAGGGCTTTGCGTCGTTCACACATATTGTGTTCAGCAAAAAACCTGTGGGAGCCTGGCTTGCCAGCGATGAGGCCCTCACAACCAGCACAAATTCCTCTGCTGCACAGTAAATCCCCCTACACCCCCTCTTCACTTGATCCTACCCCCACGCAGGCCTACTCTAGACCTCGCGCAATCGTTTCATCCCTCCCCGCTGTCGCCATGCCGCTACTCCATTACAAGGAGGTTCCCGAATGTTCGATTTCCACCCCCAGCTCAAGCAGCGCTTCGCTGCCTTGCGCACGGGCGCTGAATTTTTTCCCTGCGGTATGTGCGTGAGTCCGGGCAGTTTCTGTCGGTGCGCAAGAACGTCGCCGAACCGCCGAGCCTGAGCCGCGATGAAGGGGCGATGCTTACCGTGCGCGTCAATGGCGTCGAAGCCTACGCGGCGACCAATGACCTCTCGCAACAAGGCCTGCAAGCCGCCCTCGAACGCGCCGAGCAACAGGCCCGCCGCCTCAAGCCGCACGCCTTGCTCGATCTGCGCGAGCAGCCGCTTTCCAGCGACCGCGCGGATTATTTTTCGCCTAACCTCGAACAGCCCTTCCCGTCCCTGAGCGAATGCTTCGATCTGCTTGGTGCGGAATCCGCCTCGGTGCCCAAGGATGAGCGCCTGGTCAATTGGCAGGTGAGCATCGGTATCACCCATGTCGAGCAGATCTACCTGAGCAGCGCCGGCGCCGAATTGCGTCAGGCCCAGCGCTTCGTTTATCCAAGCCTCGACGTCACCGCTTACGACGGCAACGACAGCCAGACCCGCAGCCTCGGTCGCGAGAACTTCGGCCAACAGGGTGGCGCCGATGTCATCAGCCGCTGCGGCCTGGTCGGTGCCGGTCCGCAAGTCGCCGATCAGGCCCTGCAACTGCTGCTCGCGCCGAACACGCCGCAAGGCCCGCGCGACCTGCTGCTGATGCCCGATCAGATGATGTTGCAGATCCACGAATCCATCGGTCACCCGCTGGAGCTCGACCGCATCCTCGGCGATGAGCGCAATTACGCCGGCACCAGTTTCGTCAAGACCAGCGATTTCGGCAGCCTGCAATACGGCTCGAACCTGCTCAACGTAACCTTCGATCCGGGCATCCCCGAAGAACTCGCCAGCTACGGCCATGACGACGACGGCACTGCGGCGAGCAAACAATTCCTGATTCGCGACGGCCTCTTGCTGCGACCACTGGGCGGGGCACTGTCGCAATACCGCGCCGGCCTCGATGGCGTTGCCAACAGCCGCGCCTGCGGCTGGAACCGCCCGCCGATCGACCGCATGGCCAACCTGAATATCGAGCCGGGCGATCAGACGCTGGAGCAGATGATCGGTGGTATCGAGCATGGCATTCTGATGAGCACCAACCGCTCGTGGTCGATCGACGATGCGCGCAACAAATTCCAGTTCGGCTGCGAATGGGCCCAGTTGATCGAGAACGGTGAACTTAAAGGCGTGGTGAAAAATCCCAACTACCGGGCCATTTCCGCGCACTTCTGGAAAAGCCTGCGCGCCGTCGGCGATGCCAACACCGTCAGGGTGCTGGGCACGCCGAACTGCGGCAAGGGCGAACCGAACCAGGTGATTCGCGTCGGCCACGCTTCGCCGGCCTGCGTATTCAGCAACATTGATGTGTTTGGGGGAGACGCCTGATGAGCATTTCGAAGCGTCAGTCCGACGCCTTCAAGGTCATGGTCAACTGGCTGCGCGACAGCGTACGCGAGCCGGAACAGTTCACGCTCAGCTATGCCGGCGAAACGTCGGCGTTCGTGCGTTTCAATCACGCCAAGGTGCGTCAGGCCGGGCAGGTCCAACAAGCTGACGTCGGCCTGAAACTGATCAACGACGGTCGCCACGCCGACCTGGAGATTACCTTGTCCGGGGATCAGGAAGCCGATCTGCAACGGCTTGCCGAAGGTCTGCAACAACTGCGCGAAACCTTGCCGCTGCTGCCGCAGGATCCGTACCTGCTGCTCAATCACAACAGCTGGCAGAGCACGCACGTACAAGCGCATCCGCTGCCGGACACCGAAGATGTCGTCGGGCAAATCTGCGCCGCCGCTGAAGGTCTGGATCTGGTCGGTTTCTATGCCGCCGGTCCGATCAGCCGCGGTTTCGCCAGCTCCGCCGGTGCGTTCGGCTGGCATGAAGCCAACAGCTTCAATTTCGATTTCAGCCTGTTCCATGAAAACGGCGAAGCGGTGAAGGCCAGCTATGCCGGGCACGACTGGAGCGACGAGGGCTTCGCCCGACGTTTCGCCCAGGCCCGCGAACAGCTGGAGTTTCTCGGTCGACCGTTACGCACTCTGGCGCCGGGTCAGTACCGCGCCTATCTGGCACCGGCGGCGCTGGAAGAAATCATGGGCATGCTCAGTTGGGGCGGTTTTTCGGCGCAATCGATCGCCAGCAAGAGCAGTCCGTTGCAGAAACTGTACGTCGGCGATCAGGCGTTCAGCCCGCTGGTGTCGCTGGATGAAAAAGTCAGCGAGTCCCTGAGCCCGGCGTTTTCCGCCGAGGGTTATCCGCGCAGCGATCTGCGTCTGATCATCGAAGGCCGGGCCGGGGATCAGTTGGTCGGTTCGCGCAGCGCCGCCGAATATGGTCTGGCGGCGAACGGTGCGGGCGGCGGCGAGATGCCCAGCGCATTGAACATGGCCGCCGGTGATCTGTCGCAAGCAGAGATTCTCAAGCAGTTGGGCACCGGGCTGTACATCAGCAACCTGTGGTACCTGAACTACTCCGATCAACCGGCGGCGCGCATGACCGGCATGACCCGTTTCGCGACCTTCTGGGTCGAAAATGGCGAAATCCAGGCGCCGGTCAGCGCCATGCGTTTCGACGACAGCGCCTACAACCTGCTCGGCTCGCAGTTGGAAGCGTTGACTACCGAGCGTGAATTGCTGCTGTCGGCCAGTACCTACAGCCAGCGCAATACCTCGTCATCGCTGTTGCCGGGGGCGCTGGTCAGCCGGTTGACCCTAACGCTGTAAAACAAAGCTCCCCGGCACACAGGGGATCAACTATTGGAATAGAAACTGTGGCGAGGGGATTTATCCCCGATGGACTGCGCAGCAGTCCCGCTTTTTGGGGCCGCTGCGCGACCCAGCGGGGATAAATCCCTTCGCCACAGGGTTTCATGTTTGAACAAAAATCTGTATTAACCACCCACAAGAGGTTCCATGCCCAACCGCCCGCCTCTCGACGCCATCACCGCACGCTGGTTGCCGTGGGTCGTCGCCATTGCGTTCTTCATGCAGTCCCTCGACGGGACCATCCTCAATACCGCGCTGCCGGCCATGGCCAGCGATCTGGCCGAAGACCCGTTGCGCATGCAGGGCGTGATCATCGCCTACATGCTCACCGTGGCCCTGCTGATCCCGGCCTCCGGCTGGATCGCCGACCGCTTCGGCACCAAGAAGATCTTCTTCGGCGCCATTCTGCTGTTCAGTTTCGGCTCGTTGCTCTGCGCGTTATCCAGCAGCCTGAGCATGCTCATCGGTGCGCGGGTGATTCAGGGCCTCGGCGGTGCGCTGATGCTGCCGGTCGGGCGGCTGGTGGTGCTGCGCGCCTACCCGCGCTCGGAACTGGTGCGGATCATGGGTTTCATCACCATTCCGGGTCTGCTCGGTCCACTGATCGGCCCGACCATGGGCGGCTGGATGGTGGAATACGTGACGTGGCACTGGATCTTCCTGATCAACCTGCCGGTCGGGGTGATCGGTTGTTATGCGGTGTGGAAATTCATTCCTGACCTGCGCGGTACGGAGCGCACGCGCTTCGATAGCCTCGGTTTTCTGCTGTTCGGCGCGGCGATGATCCTCATCACCATTGCCATGGAAGGCCTCGGCGAACTCCACCTGCCGCACTTGCGGGTGATGTTGCTGCTGTTCGCCGGCATGGCCTGTCTGGCGGCGTACTGGCTGCGCGCCGGGCATATCGACAATCCGTTGTTCGCGCCGTCGCTGTTCAAGACACGTACCTTCGCCGTCGGTATTCTCGGCAACCTGTTCGCACGCTTGGGCAGCGGCGCCCTGCCGTTTCTGGTGCCGTTGTTGCTGCAAGTGGCCTTGGGTTACTCCCCCTCGCAAGCCGGGATGAGCATGTTACCGCTGGCCGCTGCGGCGATGATCGCCAAGTGGGTCGCGCGGCCGCTGATCGAACGCCTCGGCTATCGCATCGTCCTCACCGGCAACACATTGGCGCTGGGGATCATGCTGGCGAGCATGGGCCTGGTCAGCGAGCAGACGCCGTACTGGCTGCTGCTGTGCCTGCTGGCGGTGCTCGGTGCGATCAACTCGCTGCAATTCACTGCAATGAATACGGTGACGCTGATCGACCTCGACGATGCCAGCGCCAGCAGCGGCAACAGTTTGCTGTCGGTGGTCGCGCAGTTGTCGCTGAGCCTCGGCGTGGCTTGCGCCGGTGCGCTGCTTGGGGGATTCACTGCGAAGGTCGGCAACGACGGCGTGGAAACCGTACTCGGTGCGTTCCAACTGACCTTCGTCACGGTCGGCATCATGGCCATGCTCGCCGCGACGATTTTCTCCCAGCTATCGAAGGAAGACGGCCGCCGCGCCAAGCGCCCGGAAGAGCACATCGAGCACTGATGTGTGGGGGAGAGCTCTGTGGCGAGGGGATTTATCCCCGTTGGGGCGCGTAGCGCCCCTCTGCTTCTGCTGTCGCCTCCGCCAGTCAGGCTGATCGCATTCATCTTTTTTGGGGGCGCTACGCACCCCAGCGGGGATAAATCCCCTCGCCACAGGTAATCCCTGCCTCGGGTTCAATCGCTGTTCGTCCAGAACTGTCGAGGAAACGGGCACGGGGCTGCTACACTGCGCGACATTTTGTTTTGCAGGCCAGTCCCGTGACCACCATCGCCACCGCTTTTAATACTCTGCCGCTGTCCGCCGCCATGCTGGCTAACCTCGAATCACTCGGTTATGCCCAGATGACGCCGATCCAGGCGCAGAGCTTGCCGGTGATCCTCAAGGGGATGGACCTGATCGCCCAGGCCAAGACCGGCAGCGGCAAGACCGCCGCGTTCGGCATCGGCCTGCTCAACCCGATCAATCCGCGCTACTTCGGTTGCCAGGCGCTGGTGATCTGCCCGACCCGCGAGCTGGCCGACCAGGTGGCCAAGGAAGTCCGTCGTCTGGCCCGCGCTGAAGACAACATCAAGGTCCTGACCCTGTGCGGTGGCGTGTCATTCGGCCCGCAGATCGCTTCGCTGGAGCACGGCGCGCACATCATCGTCGGCACTCCGGGGCGCATTCAGCAGCACCTGCGCAAGGGTTCGCTGGTGCTCGACGGCCTGAACACGCTGATCCTCGACGAAGCCGACCGCATGCTCGACATGGGGTTCTACGACGCCATCGAAGACATCATCATCAAGACCCCCGAGCGGCGCCAGACTCTGTTGTTCTCCGCGACCTACCCGGTGGGCATCAAGCAACTGGCCTCGAAATTCATGCGCGATCCGCAGACCGTCAAGGCTGAAGCCTTCCACGACGACACGCAGATCGAGCAGCGCTTCTACGAGATTTCCCCGGAAGAGCGCATGAGCGCGGTGACCAAAGTCCTGCACCACTTCCGTCCGGCGTCCTGCGTGGCGTTCTGCTTCACCAAGCAGCAGGTGCAGGAAACCGTCGACCACCTGACCGCCAAAGGCATTTCCGCTGTTGGCCTGCACGGCGATCTGGAACAGCGTGACCGCGATCAGGTGCTGGCGATGTTCGCCAACCGCAGCACCTCGGTGCTGGTCGCCACCGACGTCGCCGCCCGTGGCCTGGACATCGATGCGCTGGACATGGTGATCAACGTCGAGCTGGCGCGCGATTCGGAAATCCACATCCACCGCGTCGGCCGCACCGGTCGCGCGGGCGAGAAAGGCATCGCCATCAGCCTGGTCGCGCCGTCCGAAGCTCATCGTGCGCAAGCCATTGAACAGTTGCAGAAAGCGCCGCTGAACTGGGATCAGATCGACAACCTCAAGTCCCAGGGCCTGGCACCGCTGCAACCGCCGATGACTACCCTGTGCATCGGCGCTGGCCGCAAAGACAAAGTGCGCCCGGGCGACATTCTTGGCGCACTGACCGGCGAAGCGGGCATTCCCGGCGCGCAGGTTGGCAAAATCGCCATCTTCGATTTCCAGGCCTACGTCGCTGTCGAGCGCACCGTGGCCATGCAGGCCTTGCAGCGCCTGAACGACGGCAAGATCAAGGGCCGCTCGTTGCGCGTGCGTATTCTGTAAGCGATCTTCCATCCAGAGGAGATCCCTGTGGGAGCGGGCTTGCCCGCGATGACGGCCTGACAGACAACATTTATGTTGAATGTGCAGACCTCATCGCGGGCAAGCCCGCTCCCACATGGGTCACAGGTGATTTTGAATTTTGTGTGAGGACACCGTTTTGCGCTCTACCGAAGTCGTGATCATTGGCGCTGGCGCGGCCGGCTTGATGTGTGCCCTGACCGCCGCCGGGCGCGGGCGTCAGGTGTTGCTGCTCGACCACGCGAACAAAGCCGGCAAGAAAATCCTCATGTCCGGCGGTGGACGCTGCAATTTCACCAACATGTACACCGAACCGAGCAATTTCCTTTCGCAGAACCCGCATTTCTGCAAGTCGGCGCTTGCGCGTTACACCCAGTGGGATTTCATCGGTCTGGTCGGCAAGCACGGCGTGCCGTACCACGAGAAGAAACTCGGCCAGTTGTTCTGCGATAACAAATCCAGCGACATCCTCGGCATGCTGCTCGATGAATGCGATCAGGCCGGCGTCGATCTGCGTCTGGACACCTCGATCCAGACCATTGAAAAAATCGACAGCGGTTATCTCCTCGACACCACACTTGGCCAGGTTCAGTGCCAGTCTTTGGTGATCGCCACCGGCGGCCTGTCGATCCCGACCCTGGGCGCTACCGGTTTCGGTTATCAGGTCGCCAGACAATTCGGCCATGAACTGCTGCCGACCCGCGCCGGGCTGGTGCCGTTCACCATTACCGACCAGCTCAAGGAGTTGTGCACAGAGCTGTCCGGGACCTCGGTGGATTGTCTGGTCAGCTGCAATGACCAGAGCTTTCGCGAAAACATCCTGTTCACCCATCGCGGCCTCAGTGGCCCGGCGATTCTGCAGATCTCTTCGTTCTGGGAGCCCGGCGACACGGTGGAGATCAACCTGCTGCCGGATCACGACGCGGCGAGCTGGCTGCAAGAGCAGGTCGCCGAACGCCCGAACAGTGAACTGAAGACTTTGCTTGGCGAGATTTTCACCAAGAAAATGGCCAACCTGCTGGCGGATAACTGGTTCGTTTCCAAACCAATGAAGCAGTACACCCACGCGGAACTGGCGGAGATCGCCGAGAAGCTTGGCAGCTGGAAGGTTGTACCGGCGGGGACTGAAGGCTATCGCACGGCTGAAGTGACCCTGGGTGGCGTCGATACCCGCGAGGTGTCGTCCAAGACCATGGAGTCGCTGAAAAGCCCGGGGCTGTATTTTATAGGCGAAGTGCTCGACGTTACCGGGCATCTGGGCGGGTTCAACTTTCAATGGGCGTGGGCCTCCGGTTACGCTGCCGCGCAATACGTCTGATCCCATTCTCTCGAATGTGAAATGCAATCTCTGTGGGAGCTGGCTTGCCAGCGATGAGGCCGGTACATCCAACATCAATGTTGAATGTCAGACCGCCATCGCTGGCAAGCCAGCTCCCACATGGATATGTACGCCATTTGAGATTTAGTTCGGCACAAGACCTCAAAGGAACACTTTTTGCTGTCAGATGTGCTCGGCGCCATTGCGTCGGCGTCATTACTGGCTCAATTTAGCGGCATCGCCTCGGAAGGCCTTCGCACTTCATGTCCTCGACCTCGTTTCGTCAGTCTTTGCGGCGCCTGTGGGCGCTGGATAAATTCAGCTATAGCGTGCGGGTATTCATCGCCCTGACCGGCAGCATGGCGCTGTGCTGGTATCAGGATGAAATGGGCCTGCTGATCCCGTTGTTCCTCGGCATCATCGCCAGCGCCCTGGCCGAGACCGACGACAGTTGGCAGGGTCGTCTCAACGCTCTGGCGGTGACGCTGGTGTGTTTCAGCATCGCCGCGCTGTCGGTGGAATTGCTCTTTCCCTACCCGATCATTTTTGCCGTGGCCCTGGCGCTGGCCAGTTTCGGCCTGACCATGCTCGGCGCGCTGGGCGAGCGTTACGGTGCGATCGCCTCGGCGACGCTGATTCTCTCGGTGTACACGATGATCGGCGTCGATCAGCGCGGCGGCGCGGTTACCGATTTCTGGCATGAACCGATGCTGCTGGTCGCCGGTGCAGCGTGGTATGGCCTGCTCTCGGTGCTGTGGCAGGCGCTGTTTTCCAATCAACCGGTGCAGCAGAGTCTGGCGCGGCTGTTCCGCGAACTGGGCCTGTATCTGAAGCTGAAATCCTCGCTGTTCGAGCCGATCCGGCAGATGGACGTCGAAGCCCGCCGCCTCGAACTGGCGCAACAGAACGGCCGGGTGGTCGCCGCACTCAACACCGCCAAGGAAATCATCCTGCACCGGGTCGGCAATGGTCGACCGGGCTCGAAAGTCAGCCGTTATCTGAAGCTGTATTTTCTTGCGCAGGACATCCACGAACGCGCCAGCTCTTCGCACTACCCTTACAACGCGCTGGCCGAGGCATTCTTCCACAGCGACGTGCTGTTTCGCTGCCAGCGCCTGCTGCGCCAGCAAGGCAAGGCCTGCCGGGCCTTGGCCGAGTCAATCCAGATGCGCCAGCCGTTCATCTACGACGCCAGTTTCGCCGAAGCTTTGAGCGACCTGCATGCCTCCCTCGAACACTTGCGCATCCAGAGCAACCCGGCATGGCGCGGCCTGCTGCGCTCGTTGCGCGCACTGGCGGCGAACCTCGGCACCCTCGACCGCCTGCTCAGCGATGCGAGCAACCCCGATGCTCTGGCGGACGCCACCGACAGCAGCCTGCTCGACCGCTCACCGCGCAATCTCAAGGACGTATGGATTCGCCTGCGTACGCAACTGACGCCGACTTCTCTGCTGTTCCGTCATGCCCTGCGCCTGCCGCTGGCACTCAGCATCGGCTACGGCATGGTGCACCTGATCCACCCGTCGCAAGGCTACTGGATCATCCTCACCACGCTGTTTGTCTGCCAGCCGAACTACGGAGCCACCCGGCGCAAGCTCGGCCAGCGGATCATCGGCACGGCCATTGGTCTGACGGTGGCCTGGGCGCTGTTCGATCTGTTCCCCAACCCGGTGGTGCAATCGTGCTTCGCCATTGCTGCCGGCGTGGTGTTCTTTACCAACCGCACCACCCGCTACACCCTGGCGACGGCGGCGATCACGATCATGGTGCTGTTCTGCTTCAATCAGGTCGGCGATGGCTACGGACTGTTTCTGCCACGGCTGTTCGATACCTTGCTGGGCAGTTTGATCGCAGGGCTGGCGGTGTTCCTGTTCCTGCCAGACTGGCAGGGTCGGCGCCTGAACAAAGTGCTGGCCAATACCCTGACCTGTAACAGCATCTACCTGCGCCAGATCATGCAGCAATACGCCGCCGGCAAGAGCGACGACCTCGCCTATCGCCTGGCGCGCCGCAACGCGCACAACGCCGACGCGGCACTGTCGACAACACTGGCGAACATGCTCATGGAGCCGGGGCATTTCCGTAAGGAGGCGGATGTCGGCTTCCGTTTCCTGGTGCTGTCGCACACGTTGCTCAGTTACCTGTCCGGCCTCGGCGCGCACCGCGAAACGCAACTGCCGGCGGATGTGCGCGAGCATCTGATCGAAGGCGCCGGGGTGAGACTGGCCACCAGCATCGACGAAATCGCCCAAGGCCTGGCGAGCAAGCAGTCGATTGCGATTCAAAGTGATGAAGAAGAAGCGCTGGCCAATGATCTGGAACAGATGCCAGATGAAATCGATGAGGGCCAGCGACTGGTGCAGACGCAGCTGGCGCTGATTTGCCGGCAGCTGGGGCCACTTCGGACGTTGGCGGCGCATCTGATCAAAGAGGTCTAGCTGCAAGCTGCAAGCTGCAAGCCAGACGCCGCCCCGGCTTCTAACTTGAAGCTTGCAGCTTGAAACTTGTAGCTCCCAACTACATTCCATGCCGCCGCAACAACTTCTCATAGGTGCCGTCAGCCTTCATCGCGGCAATCGCCCGATCAAACCCCGCGACAATCTGCTCATGCTGTGGGTTCTGCAGGCTGACCAGTATGTGCAGGCTGTTCTCACTCAACGGCTTGGCTAGAAATTCCACCGAATTGCGCACCTTGGCCGATTCCCGCGCCAGGTAATACTTCGCTACGTACTCATCCTCCAGCGTCAGCTTGACCCGATCCGCCGCGAGCATGCGTACGCCCATGGCGAAGTTGTGCACGGGCACTTTCTGCATCGCCGTGTCGGCATCGAACGGTGCGGAATAGGCATAGCCGCGCACCACCGCAATCGGATAGGTGTGCAGTTGCTCAAGGCTGTTGTATTCAATGGGTGCGTCTTTACGCTTGAGGAAGCGGATGCGGTTGATCAGGTACTCAGCGGAAAACTGGCCGATCTGCGTGCGCTCGTCGTTGTACCAGGCGTTGACCAGCACGTCGTAACGCCCTTCGCCAATCCCCAGCAATGCTCGCGCCCACGGCACTTGCTCATAACCGCTGGCATAACCGGCGCGAGCCAGTGCGGTGCTGACAATGTCGGTAGCCAGGCCACCGTTGACCAGTGCATCGTCGGTAAACGGCGGCCAGTTATCGAACGCCAGCCGCAGCTTCTGCGCCGCAGCATCCTGGCCCAGCACCAGCAGTCCGATCAACGCAACGGCTTGAAGCAATCGCAGCATGCTTGAACATCCTCAGCGGGCAACCGCCCGACGTGGTTTCACGTCAAAATCCAAGGCCCCTTACCGGCAAAACCCAAGCATTGAACATTAGCTCATGGGAGCCAGTGGACAGTGCTCTTCAGCAGATTACACAAAGTCGCAGCCAGCGTGAGAAAGGAATAGTGGCATTTTGACCTTTATCACAGACTGTTGCGCCATACAGACATACGGCGCTGCTGCGCTTAGTATCGGGCGACATGGTCAAGGAATCGAAAAATGACAATCGAGTGGATCTGCAAACATCATCGTGATCTGGGCAAAGAGCAGTTGTACGCCTTGTTGAAGCTGCGCTCTGATGTATTCGTGGTCGAACAGAAATGCGCCTATCCGGATCTCGACGGCCAGGATCTGGACGGCGATACCCATCACCTGATGGGCTGGGAGGATGATCAACTGATGGCTTACCTGCGCCTGCTGGATCCGGAATCCCAGGGCGGCGACGTGGTGATTGGCCGCGTGGTGACCGCGCCCGCCGGCCGTGGCAAAGGGTTGGGCCACGCGATGATGGAACAGGCGCTGAAGCAGGCCGAAAAGCACTGGCCGCAGGTACCGATCTATCTGTCGGCGCAGGCACACTTGCAGAGGTATTACGGCCAGTACGGATTTGTCGCAGTCGGCGAGGAATATCTCGAGGATGACATTCCACATATCGGCATGCGTCGGTCCTGAAGGCCCTTTCGCGAGCAGGCTCGCTCCCACAGGGAATGCGCATCCATTGTGGGAGCGAGCCTGCTCGCGAAGGCGTCAGAACCGTCGGCGCAGGAATCAGGGGTATTCAAGCACTGCCTTTATCTGCCGCAAATTGCGCTCGATCCAGCCGCAATCAATCGCTCCCCACTCGCGAATCCGATAGCACCCGGCATGATTGCGCGCGCCCTCCTCCTGTTCGAACTCACAGATGATGTCCAGATCAGCCAGCGCGGCGATGGTGTCCTGCGCCGTGCGTCGAGGCATGCCGGTGACTTCGGTCAGCGCCGGCACGCTTGGCGCCAAGCCACTGTCGATCAGATAGGCCACGTACAAACGGCGGTAGAAACTGCTTTTGGTCTTGCTGACGTCCATCACACCTTCCTGATTGGTCAAGCCTGCATATCCCGCCACGTCAGGTACACACGCAGATCGAACTCGATCTGGTGATACCCCGGCAGCATGTGCTCGCACAGTTTATAGAACGCCTTGTTGTGGTCCGATTCCTTGAAGTGCGCCAGCTCGTGCACCACGATCATCTTCAGAAAATCCGGCGCGGCGTCCTTGAACAGCGCGGCGATGCGGATTTCCTTGTTTGCCTTTAGCTTGCCGCCCTGCACTCGTGACACCGTGGTGTGCAGACCGAGCGCGCGATGGGTCAGGTCGAGGCGGTTGTCGAACAGCACTTTGTCGATGGCCGGCGCGTTGCGCATATACTGCTGTTTGAGATCCAGCGCGTAGCTGTACAGTGCCTTGTCGCTCTGTACGTCATGCCGTCCCGAATAGCGCTGATCGAGGTAATCACCCAGCCGCCCTTCGGCGATCAGCTGGCGCACCTGATCCTGCAAACGCTCGGGATAGGCCTGGAGGTATTTCAACACAGTCATGGACGAGCGACGCGGTTCGGAAAAGGTGCGCCAGTGTAGCGAATTCAGCCGGCCAGCGCGCTCCAGTCAAACGGTTCGGCAAAGCGCACGGCGTCCTCGGCGACCAGAGGGCGCGCCACCAGGAAGCCCTGCACGTACTCACAGCCATGGGCTTGCAGCCACTGATATTGTTCGATGGTTTCTACACCTTCGGCGATCACCAGCAGACCGTATTGCTTGCACAGGTCGATGACCATGCGCACCAGCGCCGCATCGCGTGGCGAGTCCGGCAGGCGCGCGATCAAGTGGCGATCGAGCTTCAGCGTGTCCAGTTCCAGATCGCGCAGATGCGCCAGCGAGCACGGCCCTGAACCGAAATCGTCCAGCGCCACGCGCACCCCGAGATGACGCAGCAGCCGCAGTTGCTTGCGGGTCTCGTCCGGGTTATGCATCAACGCTTCTTCGGTGACTTCGACTTCCAGTTGCCGAGGCAGCAGCGCATGGCGCTCCATGACCTGACGCAATTCAGTGACCAGATTCGGCAGGCCGAACTGGGTGTTGCTCAGGCTCACGCCGAGCACCAGATCGTCGGCGAACAAGGTTTCCCAGGCTTTGCGCTGGCCGGCGCCACGGTGATAGATCCAGCTGCCGAGGCGACTGATCAAGCGCGCCTCTTCCAGCAACGGCAGAAACAACCCCGGCGGCACATCGCCGACGCTCGGATGCTGCCAGCGCAGCAACGCTTCGAACCCACGGATCTGCCCGCTGCCGATCGCTACCTGCGGCTGATAGACCAGGTTGAAATCGCGGTTTTCGATGGCCTCGCGCACGCTGTCTTCAAGCATCAGACGCGAGCGTGCGCGGCCGTTCATCTCATGATCATAGAAGCGATATTGCTGACGCCCGGCACGCTTGGCTTCGTACATGGCAATGTCCGAGGCGCGCAGCAAACCGTCGAGATTGCGCCCGCAGTCGGGATAAGTAGCGATGCCGATACTGGCGCCAAGGACGATATCCAGACCTTCGATCTGCTGACAGACCGACACACGCTCGATGAGCTTCTCGGCAATCTTCGCCGCTTGCTCGGGAAACTCCAGATCCAGCAGCGCGGTGAATTCATCGCCGCCCATGCGCGCGAGAATATCGAACGGCCGCAGGCACGCCTTCAGTTGCTCGGAAACCCAGCGCAACACGCGGTCGCCGGCATCGTGGCCAAGGGAGTCGTTGACGCGTTTGAAACCGTCGAGATCGAGGTAGAGCAACACCCAGCTGCTGTCACTGCGCTCGCCGCGCAGCAGCAGGTTTTCCACGGTCTGGTAGAACCCGCGTCGGTTGAGCAACCCGGTCAGCGGATCGGTCACCGCCTGGAACTCCAGTTGCTGGTGCAAGTGACGCACCACCGACATGTCCAGCACCGTCACCACCATTGCATGCTGCTCCGAGGGCAGCGGAGCACAAGACAAGGCCACCGGCACTTGCTGCCCCGGCGCCGTACGCAACAATGCATCATGCAGACGCAGGGTTTCACCGCGCTGGTAGCCGGCGTAGAACTCGGAATCGGCCCATAGCGGAATGTGCGGCTTCTGCAGGAAATCGAGAAACTCCTTGCCCTCAAGTTCCTTCACCGGCGCATTGAGCAGCCGTGAAATCGCCGGATTGGCAAAACGGATCACGCCGTCCTCGCTCAGCACCAGAATGCCTTCGGCGGCGTTATCCAGCACTGAAGCATTGAAGGCCCGCGCCACTTCCAAGTCATGGCTGAGGCGTTGCAGGGCACGGCGATTGCGTTGGTGCTCAAGCAACGCCTGGACCTTGGGCTTGAGAATCTGCGGATCGAACGGCTTGAACAGGTAATCCACCGCGCCACTGGCATAGCCCTTGATCACGGCGTCCTGGGATTGCTCGTTGGCGGTCAGGAAAATGATGGGCGTCAGCCGCGTGCGCTGGCTGCCGCGCATCAGCCGCGCAACCTCGAAACCGTCCATGCCGGGCATCTGCACATCGAGCAGGACCAGATCGATGTCGTATTCGAGCAAAAGGTTCAGCGCCTCGAAACCGGAGGCGGCGGTCATCACGTGCCAATCCTGACGCTGCAGCAACGCGCGCATGCTGATCAGGTTTTCGGGGTAATCATCGACGATCAAAAGGACCGAGCTGCCTTCACCTGGCTGGGGTTGCGCGCATTCCATGCTGCTTCTCTTATCAAGCCGTTGCCGGCAAAAACCATAGACGTACTGAGCCTTCACTCTAGTCGCGGTTCCCATAAAGCAGAAGCTGTCATGGCGCCATCATTCGACCATTGTTCCGTCGAGCCGACTAACGGTCACGCCTACAGCCCCCGAAAACCGGGAAGGATGGCATTTCGACAGGATGTTGACGCCAATCAACCGCCGGACGGGCATTAACAAAAATAGCCGCTACGCTTATAAAGGCGCCCCGAAAAGGCGCGGGCTAGAGCTTCTGGCACCCGCGTTCAGGATGAATCGAGTGGAAGAACCGACATGATCGATCTCGCAACCTGGAACCTCAGCGTTCCCGTTGGCAGCCCGCCATACACCGTCGAAACCGAAAAACTGGTGAAAGGCTTCAAGGATCAATACTTCCATTCCGATACCGGGACCTTGTTTTTCTGGTCACCGGTCACCGGTTCAAAAACCGAAAACGCCGTCTACCCGCGCACCGAACTGCGCGAAACCTACAGCAACGGCACCCTGCGCAATTGGTATTACCCGGACGCCGATAACCTGCTGCGCGCCACCCTCGCGGTAAACAAAGTGCCCAGCTCGGGCAAGATCGTCATCGGCCAGATCCATGCGTATGAAAGCCAGAAGCCGATGCTCAAACTTGAGTACCAGTACAAGGAAAAAACCGAGACCGGCAACCTGGTGATCAAAGTGCGCATGCGCCCCGATGATGACGAAAGCCGCGTCATCACCCTCGCCACTGGCGTGAAGCTCGATCGCGAATTCAACTACCTTATCCATCTGAGTCCTGGTGGCGCGTTGGGCGTCAGTGCGGCGGGATATCAGTGGGATTCGCAGATCAGCGCGACCTGGCGCAACAAGCCGCTGTACTTCAAGGCCGGGGTATATGTGCAGGACAACACCGGCTACACCAGTGAAGGTGGACAGGTGACGTTTACCAAACTGGATATTGACCACGACAAGTAACCCAAACACCACAAGGAGCTGGCGAGCGCGCCCGACAGGCATTCGGTCACGTTGAACTGAAGAATAATCGTTCAGAAGAGCCCGCCTGAGGGCGGGTTTCTTGAGCCAAATGGATTAAATGTTCCGCATACGGTACATTGACACCAAAATGTTACGGTAGCGAAACATGGATTACTCTCTTTTAATTACCCGTCTCGGGATTCAATTACGTGAAAAACGTATAAATCGTGGCCTGACGCAGGCTCAACTTGCCGATCTGGCGGGACTGACACGATACAAAGTCATTGCGGTAGAGAAAGGCACCCTTTCTGTCGGCATGATCGCTTACGCGCGGGTTTTGGCTGCGTTGGACTGCGAACTCTCGGTGGTTCCAGCAACGATGCCAACCCTTGAAGAGATCGGAGATTTATTCGAATGAAAATGGCCTCTCTTCAAGTCCGTACCCCTGAAGGTAATAGCGGCAGGCTTTTCAGCGATGCCGAGGATTTCACTTTTCGTTATCACGAAGATGCATCGCCACAAATGGCGATCAGCCTCCTGATGCCTGTACGGCATGACGAGTTTCGTCGGCGTGAGTTGCACCCTGTCTTCCAAATGAACCTGCCCGAAGGCTACGTACTGGAGCAGTTGCGCAACCGCTTGGCCAAGACTGTGAACGTCGACCCAATGCTGCTACTGGCGCTTTCCGGCAGTACATCGCCCATTGGCAGGGTTCACGTACGCTCTGAAACCGTTGATGCATTGTTGCAGGCTCAAGAATTTCCGGGAGAAAAACTCGAAGAGATTCTCACGTGGGACGGTACGGAAGATATCTTCGCCGACATGCTCGATCGCTACATCCTGCGGGCAGGCATTTCAGGTGTTCAACCCAAGTTGCTGGTGCCGGAGCGGCAAGAAATAGCGTTGCCGAGAGTGACATCCAAAACCTCGGATCTGATCATCAAGAGTGGCAGAGACGAATTCCCGGGCCTGGCGATTAACGAATTCCTTTGCATGTCCATGGCGAAAGAGGCGGGTATTCCCGTTCCACCGTTTTACCTTTCCGACAACGCCAAACTGTTTGTCATGCGCCGCTTTGACCGCGACGACCAGCTCAATCCGATTGGGTTTGAAGACATGGCGGTGCTGATGGGGCTGTCGGCTAACGAGAAGTACAGCAAGAGTTATGCGGCAATCGCCAAGGCTGTTCGAGTGTTTTGCCCAGCGAAACACTTGCGTACGTCGCTTGATCAACTCTTCGATAGCGTCGCTCTGAGCTGCATTGTTGGGAATGGCGACGCTCATTTGAAAAACTTCGGATTGCTCTATTCCGAACCGACGCGACGCGACGCGCATCTGGCTCCGGCTTACGACATCGTCAACACCACGGCCTATATTCCAGAAGATGTTCTGGCATTGGATCTGGCGGGCAACAAGTCAATGTTCCCCTCACGACAAGGACTCCTGGAGTTCGCTCACACCTGTGAAATCGACCAACCCAAAGAGCGCATTCAGCATCTGCTTGCCTCGGTTGATACGGTGCTCGATCGCTATCCTCAGTATCGCGAACAGGCGCCCCAAGTGTTCAACGCCATTAAGCACGCGGCAGCGCCATTTTCTCTGACTTTTGGATAGCATCGTTACCACGAGAAATCCCGCCCACAAAAAACCCGCCTCTCGGCGGGTTTCTTTTTAATCAGCTCAACTCTCAGGCTCAGTTGACCTTAGCGTTCAACTCACCCTTCAGATAACGCTGATACATCGCTTCCAGCGAGATCGGTTTGATCTTCGAAGCATTGCCAGCAGTACCGAACGCTTCGTAACGAGCGATACACACGTCACGCATTGCGGTCACGGTGGCACCGAAGAATTTACGTGGGTCGAATTCGCTCGGGTTGGTGGCCATCAGGCGACGCATGGCGCCGGTGGATGCCAGGCGCAGGTCGGTGTCGATGTTGACCTTGCGCACGCCGTGCTTGATGCCTTCGACGATTTCTTCAACCGGCACGCCGTAGGTTTCTTTGATGTCGCCGCCGTACTGGTTGATGATCGCCAGCCACTCTTGCGGAACCGAGGACGAACCGTGCATCACCAGGTGGGTGTTCGGGATGCGTTTGTGGATTTCCTTGATGCGGTCGATCGCCAGCACGTCGCCGGTTGGTGGCTTGGTGAACTTGTAGGCGCCGTGGCTGGTGCCGATGGCAATGGCCAGGGCATCGACCTGGGTGCGTTTGACGAAGTCAGCGGCTTCTTCCGGGTCGGTCAGCATCTGGCTGTGATCCAGAACGCCTTCGGCGCCGATGCCGTCTTCTTCACCGGCCATACCGGTTTCCAGCGAACCCAGGCAGCCCAGCTCGCCTTCTACCGAAACACCGCAGGCGTGAGCCATGGCCACGGTTTGTTGGGTAACGCGGACGTTGTAGTCGTAATCGGTCGGGGTCTTGCCGTCTTCGCCCAGCGAGCCGTCCATCATTACCGAGCTGAAGCCCAGTTGAATCGAACGCTGGCAGACGTCAGGGCTGGTGCCGTGGTCCTGGTGCATGCACACCGGGATGTGCGGGAATTCTTCGATCGCGGCCAGGATCAGGTGACGCAGGAATGGCGCACCGGCGTATTTGCGGGCGCCGGCCGAAGCCTGGACGATCACCGGGGAGTCAGTCTTGTCAGCGGCTTCCATGATGGCGCGCATCTGCTCAAGGTTGTTGACGTTGAAAGCTGGAACGCCGTAGCCGAACTCGGCTGCGTGGTCCAGCATCTGGCGCATGCTGATAAGTGCCATTGTGTGTGTCTCTCCCGGTTGAGGGTCGTTGATCGTGCCAGCCTGCCGGAGCGGCGGCGGCTATTCAAGTTAATGCAGATCGGGGGTTGAGGCCCGGGCTGCGAATTCGGTGATACAAAATCTCAAGAACTACAGACAACCACTGTGGGAGCGGGCTTGCTCGCGAATGCGGTTAAACATTCAACATCTATGCGAGCTGATCCACCGCCTTCGCGAGCAAGCCCGCTCCCACATTTGGATCGCTGTGAATCAAATCAATCGTTTTACTCGGTCTTGCAACCACGGCCAATCAGGTCATTGGTGGCGACCCAGTACACCAGGCCTTCGTCACCCTTGACGTGAAACGCCAGCATGCCATCGCTGTACAGCGTGCCCGAGGCGCCCGGCTCTTCTTTCAGGCGATAGACCTGATCAGCGCCGCCCAGTCGCACATCGACTTCCTTCTGGCCGGCATCGGCGTAACGCCACAACACCTTGGCCTGACTGTCGCAGGTCCAGGTCGTCCAGTTGTCTGCCGGGGCTGACGACTGAAACAGGCTCAACTGCGCGCAACCACCCAACAATGCCAACGCCGCAACGGCGATCAAGCCTTTCATCCGTGTTCCTCGACTGACGACGCATGCCGCCAGCCCTGAGTTAAAGAGTCAGACCCGTCAAGGACAACCATGTTCCTTGACCGGGGTTTGCGTCTCGTATTTGTCCAGGCCGTCCGGGCCCGAGCGCTTGTTCAGCACCGGGTTGGTTTCGGCCTGCCAGTCGGCCTGATAACAGCCCTTCTGCGGCTCGCTCGGTGCCGGCGTCGCGTCGGCCTTCGGGGTGCTCCCGCAGGCCGCCAGCGTACCGGTCAGCAACAACAGCGCTAACGACTTGACCATGTGAACACTCCTTTGCCTGGCCAAACGGGCGGCCTCAGGCCTTGGCCCGGCTTTCCAGGACTTCAACGGCAGGCAGCACCTTGCCCTCGACGAATTCGAGGAACGCGCCACCACCGGTGGAAATGTAGGAGATCTGCTCAGCCACGCCATATTTATCGATCGCCGCCAGGGTGTCGCCACCGCCCGCGATGGAGAATGCCGAGCTTTCGGCGATGGCCTGGGCCAGCACTTTGGTGCCGTTGCCGAACTGATCGAACTCGAACACGCCGACCGGGCCGTTCCACAGAATGGTTTTCGACGACTTCAGCAGTTCGGCGAAATTGGCGGCGGTTTGCGGGCCGATGTCGAGAATCATGTCGTCAGCCGCAACATCAGCGATCAGCTTCACAGTCGCTTCAGCGCTTTCGGCAAATTCCTTGGCGACCACGACGTCAACCGGCAACGGCACGCTGACTTTCGCCGCGATTTCACGGGCGGTGTCGAGCAGATCCGGTTCGTACAGCGACTTGCCAACCGGGTGACCAGCGGCCGCGAGGAAGGTGTTGGCGATGCCGCCGCCGACAATCAGTTGATCGCAGATCTGGCTCAGGCTGTTCAGCACGTCGAGCTTGGTCGACACCTTGGAGCCAGCAACGATGGCCGCCATTGGCTTGGCCGGCGCGCCCAGGGCCTTGCCCAGTGCGTCCAGTTCAGCGGCCAGCAGCGGGCCAGCGGCAGCGACTTTGGCGAACTTGGCCACGCCGTGGGTCGAACCCTCGGCGCGGTGAGCGGTGCCGAAAGCGTCCATCACGAACACGTCGCACAGGGCCGCGTATTGCTGGGCCAGGTCGTCGGCGTTCTTTTTCTCGCCCTTGTTGAAGCGCACGTTTTCGAACAGCACGACGTCGCCAGCCTTGACCTCAACGCCACCGAGGTAATCAGCCACCAGCGGCACTTCACGGCCCAGCGCTTTGCTCAGGTAGTCGGCGACAGGTTTCAGGCTGTTCTCGGCGGAGAACTCGCCTTCAGTCGGACGGCCCAAGTGCGAGCAGACCATCACTGCCGCGCCTTTTTCCAGGGCCAGCTTGATGGTCGGCAGCGAAGCCAGGATGCGCGCGTCGCTGGTGACAACACCGTCCTTGACGGGGACGTTGAGGTCTTCGCGGATCAATACGCGCTTACCTTGCAGATCGAGGTCGGACATCTTCAACACGGTCATGGGTCGCACTTCCTACGGTTTTTTTGAAGTTGCTGTTTGCAGATAGTGGTCTGCAACGTCCAGCATTCGGTTGGCAAAACCCCATTCGTTGTCGAACCAGGCCAGGATGTTCACCAGTTTGGGGCCGGAAACACGGGTCTGACTGGCATCGACGATGGCCGAATGTGGGTCATGGTTGAAATCACAGCTGGCGTGCGGCAACTCGGTGTAGGCCAGCAGGCCTTTGAGCGGGCCGCTGGTGGCGGCTTCGCGCAGGATCCGGTTGACCTCATTGGCATCAGTCGCCGTGGCGGTCTGCATCGTGATGTCGAGGCAGGACACGTTGACTGTCGGCACGCGCACGGCTTTGGCCTGAATTCGTCCGGCAAGTTCCGGCAGCAGGCGCTCGATGCCCCGCGCCAGACCAGTGGACACCGGGATCACCGACTGGAACGCCGAACGCGTGCGGCGCAGGTCTTCGTGGTGATAGGCATCGATCACCGGCTGATCGTTCATCGCCGAGTGAATCGTGGTGATCGACACATAATCCAGGCCAATCGCCTGATCGAGCAGACGCAGCAACGGCACGCCGCAGTTGGTGGTGCACGAAGCGTTGGAGACCAGCAGTTCGTCGCCGGTCAGGCAGTCCTGATTGACGCCGTAGACGATGGTGGCATCGACATCCGCTTCGCTGGCCATCGGCTGCGAGAACAATACGCGCGGCGCGCCGGCATCGAGAAAGCGCTGGCCGTCGGCACGGGTGTTATAGGCACCGGAGCATTCGAGCACCAGATCGACGCCCAGCGACGCCCAATCGATGCCTTCGGGGGTGGCACTGCGCAGGACCTTCACGCAGTCGCCATTGATATGCAGACAATCGCCTTCAACCCGCACTTCGCCGGGGAATCGCCCGTGGGTGGAGTCGAAGCGTGTCAGGTATTCGATGCTGGCCATGTCGGCCAGATCGTTGATCGCGACAATCTCAAACCCGGCCTTATCGCCGCGCTCGAACAACGCCCGCAAGACGCAACGACCAATGCGGCCATAGCCGTTGAGTGCAACTTTGTAGGGACGCGGTTGAGGCATGGGGTTCTCGATTACCGTGGTGAATCAGGCACTGCGATGTTGCCTGAACCAACGCTTTCGCGAGCAGGCTCGCTCCCACATTGGAATGCATTTCCCTGTGGGAGCGAGCCTGCTCGCGAAGGCCAGCCCGGACAACACAACTGTCAGATTTAGTCTTCCAGCAGCTCTTCAGCCTGACCGAGGATGTTCTCCAGGGTAAAACCGAACTCTTCGAACAATGCCGAGGCCGGCGCCGACTCACCGTAGGTGGTCATGCCGATCACACGACCTTCCAGACCTACGTACTTGAACCAGAAATCGGCGTGGGCCGCTTCGATGGCAATACGTGCGCCGACCTGCAACGGCAGCACCGACTGCTTATACTCCGCATCCTGAGCATCGAACGCGCTGGTGCAAGGCATCGATACCACGCGAACCTTACGGCCCTGCTCGGTCAGTTTGTCGAAGGCTTGAACCGCCAGACCGACTTCCGAACCGGTGGCGATCAGGATCAGCTCAGGCTCGCCTGCGCAGTCCTTGAGTACATAACCACCACGGCTGATGTTGGCGATCTGGCCAGCATCGCGTTCCTGGTGTTGCAGGTTCTGCCGCGAGAAGATCAGCGCCGACGGGCCGTCCTTGCGCTCCAGTGCGTTTTTCCACGCGACTGCCGATTCAACGGCATCGGCTGGACGCCAGGTGTCGAGGTTCGGCGTGGTGCGCAGGCTGGTCAGTTGCTCGATCGGCTGGTGCGTCGGGCCGTCTTCGCCCAGGCCGATGGAGTCGTGGGTGTAGACGTGGATCACGCGCTTCTTCATCAGTGCCGACATACGCACGGCGTTGCGCGCGTATTCCATGAACATCAGGAAGGTCGCGCCGTAAGGCACCAGGCCGCCGTGCAGGGTCACGCCGTTCATGATCGCGGTCATGCCGAATTCGCGCACGCCGTAGTACATGTAGTTACCGCTGGCATCTTCAGCGCTGACGCCCTTGCAACCTTTCCACAGGGTCAGGTTGGAACCGGCGAGGTCAGCCGAACCGCCGAGCAGTTCCGGCAGCAGCGGGCCAAACGCGTTAAGGGTGTTCTGGCTGGCCTTGCGGCTGGCGATGGTTTCGCCCTTGGCCGCGACTTCGGCGATGTAGGCCGAGGCTTTTTCCGAGAAGTCGGCCGGCAGTTCACCGCTCAGACGTCGGATCAGCTCGTTGGCTTCGGTCGGGAATGCAGCGGAGTAAGCAGCGAAACGCTGATCCCACTCGGCTTCGACCGCGCGGCCAGCTTCTTTGGCGTCCCACTCGGCGTAGATGTCGGCCGGGATTTCGAACGGGCCGTAGTTCCAGTTCAGCGCCTGACGGGTCAGGGCGATTTCCGCGTCACCCAGTGGGGCGCCGTGGCAATCTTCCTTGCCCTGCTTGTTCGGCGAACCGAAACCGATGGTGGTCTTGCAGCAGATCAGCGTCGGCTGAGCGCTCTTGCGCGCGGTTTCGATGGCGGTCTTGATCTCTTCCGGATCGTGACCGTCGACATTGCGGATCACCTGCCAGTTATAGGCTTCGAAACGCTTCGGCGTGTCATCGGTGAACCAGCCTTCGACTTCGCCGTCGATGGAAATGCCGTTGTCATCGTAGAAGGCAATCAGCTTGCCCAGGCCCAGCGTGCCGGCCAAAGAGGCGACTTCGTGGGAAATGCCTTCCATCATGCAGCCATCACCGAGGAACACGTAGGTGTGGTGGTCGACGATGTCGTGGCCAGGACGGTTGAATTGCGCGCCCAGGACTTTTTCAGCCAGCGCGAAACCGACGGCGTTGGCCAGACCCTGACCCAGCGGACCGGTGGTGGTTTCGACGCCCGGGGTGTAACCGAATTCCGGGTGGCCTGGAGTGCGGCTGTGCAGTTGACGGAACTGCTTGAGGTCGTCGATCGACAGGTCGTAACCGGTCAGGTGCAGCAGCGAGTAGATCAACATCGAGCCGTGGCCGTTGGACAGCACGAAGCGGTCACGGTCGGCGAACGACGGGTTGCTCGGGTTGTGCTTGAGGTAGTCGCGCCACAGCACTTCGGCAATATCTGCCATACCCATAGGGGCACCGGGATGGCCGCTGTTGGCTTTTTGCACGGCATCCATGCTGAGGGCACGAATGGCGTTGGCACGCTCACGACGGCTAGGCATCGCTGATCTCCTGGGTGTGAATAGACTGAAACGGAAAAAAGGAGGGCATTTTCCCTCACCCATGCGTCTGGGGGCAATGACAGATAGTCATCGGCAGGCGTTTTTCCAATCGATAGCGCAGGTTTCGCCTGGTGAAACCTTTCCGCTGTTCGTTTGTAGAGACTACCGTGCGTTGAGAAGTGCCATTTATCGAGCAATATCAAAACTTTTTGATATTGACCTTGCGGTGCCTTGCCCCCGTCTCTAGACTGCCAGCCCTATGAACTTACGCGTGCCTTCCATTCGCCATGACGATTGCGACGAGCTGGCGGCCCTGTGCAAGGCCGGCGGCGATCCGCTGCGGCTGAATGTCTTGCGCGCGCTGGCCAACGATTCGTTTGGCGTGCTGGAGCTGGCGCAGATTTTCGGCATCGGCCAGTCAGGCATGAGCCATCACCTCAAGGTGCTGGCGCAAGCCGATCTGGTGGCGACACGCCGTGAAGGCAATGCGATTTTCTATCGTCGCGCCCTGCCCCACAGCGAATTGCTCGGCGGCAAGCTGCACGCGGCATTGCTGGAAGAAGTCGACAATCTGGATCTGCCTGACGAGGTGCGAGCGCGCATCGAGCAGGTTCACGGCCAGCGTGCCGCGGCCAGTCAGGACTTTTTCGCCCGGGTCGCGGAAAAATTCCGTGCCCAGCAAGACTTGATCGCAGGCCTGCCGCAGTACCGTGACAGCGTGCTGGCCCTGCTCGACAAACTGAACTTCGATGGTGCAGCCACGGCCATTGAAGTCGGCCCCGGCGATGGTGCTTTTCTGCCGGAACTGGCCTGTCGCTTCGGCACCGTCACCGCGCTGGACAACAGCCCGGCGATGCTCGAACTGGCGCGTCAGGTATGCGAACGTGAACAGCTGGCTAACGTCAGCCTGCAATTGGCCGATGCATTGAACGGCACGAGCCTTACGGCTGATTGCGTGGTGCTGAACATGGTCCTGCACCATTTTGCCGCCCCGGCCGATGCGCTCAGGCACATGGCCGACTTGCTGCAACCGGGCGGTAGCCTGCTCGTGACAGAGTTATGTAGCCACAACCAGAGTTGGGCCAGGGAGGCCTGCGGTGATCTCTGGTTGGGGTTTGAACAGGACGATCTGGCCCGTTGGGCCACCGCTGCGGGACTCGTTCCCGGGGAAAGCCTCTATGTAGGCTTACGTAATGGTTTCCAGATCCAGGTTCGCCACTTTCAGCGACCGGCTGGCGACACTCACCATCGGTAAATTCAGGAAAACATCGAGATGAGCGAATACTCCCTCTTCACCTCCGAGTCCGTGTCTGAAGGACATCCGGACAAAATCGCCGACCAGATTTCCGATGCGGTGCTGGACGCCATTATTGCCCAGGACAAACACGCTCGCGTGGCCGTGGAAACCCTGGTCAAGACCGGCGTGGCCATCGTTGCCGGTGAAGTGACCACCAGCGCCTGGGTCGACCTGGAGCAGATCGTTCGTGACGTGATTTGCGACATCGGCTACACCAGCTCCGAAGTCGGCTTCGACGGCGCGACCTGCGGCGTGATGAACATCATCGGCAAGCAGTCCCCCGACATCAACCAGGGCGTTGACCGCGCCAAGCCTGAAGATCAGGGCGCCGGCGACCAGGGCCTGATGTTCGGCTACGCCAGCAACGAAACCGACGTTTTGATGCCAGCGCCGATCACCTTCTCGCACCAGCTGGTGCAGCGTCAGGCTGAAGCACGCAAGTCGGGCCTGCTGCCTTGGCTGCGTCCGGATGCCAAGTCGCAAGTGACCTGCCGTTACGAAGGCGGCAAGGTTGTCGGCATCGACGCTGTGGTTCTGTCGACCCAGCACAACCCGGAAGTCTCGTACAAAGATTTGCGCGAAGGCGTGATGGAGCTGATCGTCAAGCACGTGCTGCCTGCCGAACTGCTGAGCAAGGACACCCAGTTCCACATCAACCCGACCGGCCAGTTCATCATTGGCGGCCCGGTAGGCGACTGCGGTCTGACCGGCCGCAAGATCATCGTCGACAGCTACGGCGGCATGGCCCGTCACGGCGGCGGCGCGTTCTCCGGCAAGGATCCATCGAAGGTTGACCGTTCGGCTGCCTACGCTGGCCGTTACGTGGCCAAGAACATCGTTGCGGCCGGCCTGGCCGAGCGTTGCGAGATTCAGGTGTCCTACGCAATCGGTGTGGCCCAGCCTACGTCGATCTCGCTGAACACCTTCGGCACCGGCAAGATCAGCGATGACAAGATCATCAAACTGGTGCGTGAAGTGTTCGACCTGCGTCCATACGCGATCACCACCATGCTCGACCTGCTGCACCCGATGTATCAGGAAACCGCAGCCTACGGCCACTTCGGTCGGGCACCGCAGACCAAGACCGTTGGCGAAGACAGCTTCACCACGTTCACCTGGGAAAAAACCGACCGCGCCGACGCCCTGCGTTCCGCCGCTGGCCTGTAAAACCCTGGCTGCATGAAAGCCCCGCACGGTTCGCGCCGTGCGGGGCTTTTTCATGCCTGACAGATTTTTGAGATCCGTGTGGGAGCGAGCCTGCTCGCGAAGGCGCTCGCCCCGGCAACACCAGTTCCCCTGCCCCGAAACAGTTCGCAAAAAAGCCGCGCAACGTTCTTCTGATCCTCACCTACCCTTCAAGCATCACCCCCGAGCAAGGATGCTCACAATGCTCTTCACACTGCGCCTGTTGCTGGCCTTTCTGCTGGCACTCATCACCCTCGTCAGCCAAGCCAACTGCCCCGACTGGCCCTTACCCCAAGCCCAACGCGAAATCACCGCCCTGCAAAACCGGATCGATCAATGGGACGACGCCTACCACCGCGAAGGCCGCTCATTGATCAGCGACGAACTCTATGACCAGTCCCAACTGCGACTGAAAGAATGGCAGGCCTGTTTCAACCACACCTCATCCCCGCAACCGTTGCGCACCGCGTCCGGCACGGTCACCCACCCCATCGCCCACACCGGCCTGGACAAGCTGCACAAAGCCGAAGACGTCGCCCACTGGCTGCGCGATCGCCAGAACGTCTGGGTGCAGCCCAAGGTCGACGGCGTGGCTGTCACGCTGATCTACCGCCAGGGAATACTCCAGCAGGCAATAAGCCGTGGTGACGGCGTCAGCGGTCAGGACTGGACAGCCTCCGCGCGCAGGATCGCAGCCATTCCGCAACGTTTGAGGCAGCCACGGGATCTGCTGGTACAGGGCGAACTCTATTGGCGCCTGAACGCCCATGTTCAATCACAGTCCGGCAGCGTCAATGCCCGCGCCACCGTCGCCGGTCTGATGGGGCGCAAATCGCTGGATGCCGAACAGGCTGCCGGGATCGGGCTGTTTGTCTGGGACTGGCCGCAAGGCCCTGTGCGACTGCCGGAGCGATTGTCCGAACTTCAGGCATTGGGGTTCGCCGCAACCGAGCCCTTTACGCAGCCCATCAGCCAATACGAAGACGCGCAAAAATGGCGCGAGCACTGGTATCGCTCGCCTCTGCCCTTTGCCAGCGACGGCGTGGTGCTGCGTCAGAGCCAACGGCCACCCGCCGAGCGCTGGCAGGCCAAGGCACCTTATTGGGCGATTGCCTGGAAGTACCCGTTCGCCCAGGCATTGGCCGAAGTGCGCAAGGTCAACTTCAAGATCGGCCGTACAGGGCGGATCACACCAGTGCTGGAACTGCTGCCGGTCAGACTCGATGACCGCGAAATCAAACGAGTCAGCGTCAGCTCGCTGAAACGCTGGAAAAGCCTCGACATCCGTCCCGGCGATCAGGTGGCAATCAGTCTGGCCGGGCTGACCATTCCGCGCCTCGACAGTGTCGTGCTGCGCACCAGCGAACGGGCAGACATCAGTATTCCCAATGGCGACGACTACCACGTCCTGAGTTGTTGGCAACTGACGCCGGGGTGTGAAAGCCAGTTTCTCGCGCGTCTGACCTGGCTCAGTGGCAAGCAGGGCCTGGCCATGCAGCATGTCGGTCGTGGCACCTGGGAGAAACTTTTGGAAACAGGCCGTCTGAAACACCTGCTGGATTGGCTGACCCTCGATGCGTCAGAGCTTGCTACCATTGCCGGCCTCGGCGAGCGCAGCAGCGCACGTCTGATCCAGAGTTTTCACGGCGCGCGGCAACAGCCGTTCGCTCGATGGTTGAAAGCGCTGGGCATGCCGCCGACCGGACAGGCACAACTGAACGATTCGTGGCAGGCCCTGGCACAACGCGACACGGAACAATGGCAGGCAGAAACCGGCATCGGCCCGGGACGCGCGGCGCAACTGAGCGCATTCTTTCGCGACCCGCAAGTAGTGGCTTTGAGTGAAACCTTGAAAGCCGCCGGAATCGACGGCTTCTGAACCTGCAATCCCCGCCCGGCGGGAACCCAACGGCCGGCCAGACGCTCCAACAGCGCAGTGCCCTCCAACCCCGATTGCCTTTGCACATGGAGCTTTTATGAAATTTCTCGCACCGCTCGCCCTGCTCACTCTTTGCGGCGTCATGGCCGCCCCGGTCATGGCCGAGGAAGACGGCCCGGGCCTGACCGGTTGCGCTGCCAAGAAGCAGGGCATCATCAACCAGATCGAACAGGCCAAGTCGCGCGGCAACATGGAGCAGCAGGCGGGTCTGGAAACCGCACTGCGTGAAGTGAACGAACACTGCACCGACGCCGGGCTGAAAAAGGAACGTGAGAATAAGGTGCTTGAGGCCAAGCATGAGGTGAGCCAGCGTCAGGCAGACCTCGACAAGGCCATGAAGAAAGGCGATCCGGAGAAGATCAACAAGCGTAAGGAAAAGCTCGCCGAGTCGCGCAAGGAACTGCAGGACGCGCTGGACGAGATCGACAAGTAACCAAAGCCCTGTGGCGAGGGGACTTATCCCCGTCCGGCGGCGAAGCCGTCGCAAATTCGGCTGGTCGGGTCCGACTGAAAAAATCCGGTTGTATGGTGCTGGGGCTGCTTCGCAGCCCATCGGGGATAGATCCCCTCGCCACAAGGTACTCAGCAGCCTCAGGAATCAATGATCGCGAAACTCTTTATGGCAAGCACTGCAGGCATCCTCGACTTTCTGCACTGCCGGCCCAAGATTGCTGGCCTTGTATGGCTGAATCTGGCTGGCGACCACCAGTTCACCGGTAGCTGCCTCCAGCGCGCGGGCCAGTTCCTGAAAACGCGCCTGTTTCTGCCAGACATCATCTTTGGCGCTGGTGTGATCTTCTTCGCGCACCTGCGGGAAATGCTTCCACGGCTCATGGGCCAACGCATCAAGCCTGACTGCGCCCTCGGCAAATTTCGGCCCGTCAAAAGCAATGCGCCCGCGCAACATGCCGCCGAGGTCTTCGCTGGTCTTGAGCATCTGCTTGAAGATGGCTTTGCGCTGGCCCAACGGCGAATTAGGGTCGACGCCGCCACAGGCGGACAAGGTCAGGCAGGCCAGCAATACAACAGCAATGGGTTTCAGAGTCATGGTGGCTTCAGGTCGCGGAAATCGGCGGCCAGTATCCTCGGCTCACCGCCAAACACCAATAGCCCTATTAAAAATACGGGTTGGTCGAGCGCATGGAGCACTCGGCCAACCGGCACAGGAATCACTCCATGAACAGCCGCTTCACGGCCTGGCGTCACCCGCTCTTCGCTACCCTGCCCTTATTGGCGGCTCTCGCAGGCTGCACCGGCGGCGACAATGCCGAACCGAAAACCCATGCGCTGGCCACTTATTCCAGCGCGACCTGGGAAGCGTTGCCCGCGGTCTCCGACAACGATCTGGTCGCCGGTTTCGGATCCTGGCGCAGCGCCTGCACGCGACTCAAAACCGACGCGGTCTGGGGGCCGACCTGCACTGCGGCGGCGAATGTGCCGCAAAGCGCCGCCGAGATTCGTGCATTCCTCAAACAGAACCTCGATGTCTACGGCCTGCGCGCCGAGAACGACAACCCCAACGGTCTGATCACGGGCTATTACGAACCGGTCTATCCCGGTAGCCTGACGCCCACCGCAACGGCAAACGTGCCAGTGTATGGCGTGCCGGAAGACATGATCATCGTCTCGCTCGACAGCATCTACCCGGAATTGAAAGGCAAGCGCCTGCGCGGCCGCCTCGAAGGCCGCGTGCTCAAGCCTTACGACGACGCGGCGACCATTGAATCCAAAGGCGTGAAAGCGCCGGTGGTCGCCTATCTGACTGATCCGATGAATCTGCAATTTCTGCAGATCCAGGGCTCAGGCCGGATTCAGACCGAGGACGGCAAACAGTTACGCATCGCCTACGCCGACCAGAACGGCCACCCGTACCGGCCGATCGGTCGCTGGCTGGTCGAGCAAGGTGAGCTGAAGAAGGAAGAGGTAACCATGAGCGCGATCAGCAACTGGGCCAAGGCCAACCCGACGCGCATTCCGCAACTGCTCGCCAGCAACCCGAGCTATGTGTTCTTCACCCGCAACCCGGACAGCAACGAAGGCCCGCGCGGCTCGCTGAACGTACCGCTGACCGCCGGCTACAGCGCGGCAGTGGATCGCAAAGTGATTCCGCTGGGCAGTCTGTTGTGGCTGTCGACCACCAAGCCGGACGGCACACCGCTGGTGCGCCCGGTCGCCGCGCAGGATACCGGCGGCGCGATTGCCGGTGAGGTGCGCGCGGATCTGTTCTGGGGCACTGGCGATGCGGCCGGGCAACTGGCCGGAGACATGAAACAGCAGGGGCAGATATGGATGCTCTGGCCTAAAGGAAAAGAATTGCCGCAAGTGCCGCAGGTGGCGGATACACCGAAGCAAAAGTCTTAGGTTCTTCGTCGTCTGATCCATCGCTTTCGCGAGCAGGCTCGCTCCCACATTTGGAATGCATTTCCATGTGGGAGCGAGCCTGCTCGCGAAGAGGCCGGCAGCAACAGCCGATAATCAGATCGACACAAAGAAAAACGAAGCAATCAGCCCCATCCCGATAAACCACACCACCGAACGCAGTGCAGCCCAGTCAGCCAGGTAGCAGATGATGTACAGCAGGCGACTGGTGATAAACAGCACCGCCAGCACATTGACCGTCACCAGCTCCGCAGTGCCGACCAGATGCGCGACGATCACCGCGGCGGCAAACGCCGGTGTGACTTCAAAGCTGTTCAACTGCGCCGCATGGGCGCGACGGGCGACGCCATCGACGCTATCGAGAAAATCCCGTGGATCGTAATTGTCCTTCAAGCGGAAACCGCCGGTGGCCTTCGCCACGATCGTGCACACGTAAGGCAGGAAAATCGCGATCAACACACACCACAGAGCCACTGTCATAACGTCGTCCTTTTTCGATTCGAATAATTGGCGAGCGGTCAGAGCTTCATCACCAGCATGCCGATCAGCACCTGCCCACAGGCTAAGAGCCGTGGCCGGCCGAAAGGTTCTTTCAGGCGGATATTTCACGGCAGCGTTTACGGTGAATATGCGATTGCAGAACCGACTGGTCAGAATTGATTCGCCATGTGTCAGCAGCTGTTTATACTGCAACCCACCACGCCGTACTCAGCTGCACACCCAAAAATTCCAATAAAAGCTGCCTGCTCCGCTTTCTTCGAAAACGGTCGCTGGCACACGTATGCCTGATCAAAGCGTCAAGACTACCGACAGAGACCTTGCGCATGCCCCTCGCTCTGCTTGCACTCGCCGTTGCCGCGTTCGGCATCGGCACCACCGAATTCGTCATCATGGGCCTGCTGCCCGATGTCGCCCGCGACCTTGCGGTGAGCATTCCTCACGCAGGCCTGCTGATCACCGGTTACGCCCTGGGCGTGGTGTTCGGCGCGCCGATTCTGGCGATCGGTACCGCCAACATGCCGCGCAAAGCGACACTGCTGGGCATGACGCTGATGTTCATTCTCGGCAACGTGCTCTGCGCGCTGGCACCCAACTACGCGACCCTGATGGCGGCGCGCGTGGTCACGGCGCTGTGTCACGGGGCGTTTTTCGGCATCGGCTCGGTGGTGGCCGCCGGCCTGGTGGCGCCGAACAAACGCGCGCAAGCCATTGCCATGATGTTCACCGGCCTGACGCTTGCCAACGTCCTCGGCGTGCCGCTGGGCACAGCGCTGGGGCAATACGCTGGCTGGCGCTCGACCTTCTGGGCGGTGTCGGTGATCGGCATTGTCGCCGCGCTGGCGCAGTGGCTGTGGTTGCCGAAACACATCGCGATGGACAAGGCCAACCTCGCCAGCGAATTCAAAGTACTGAGCAAGGTCAACGTCCTGCTGGCGCTGGGCATGAGCGTGCTGGCCTCGACCAGTCTGTTCAGCGTGTTCACCTATATCGCTCCGATTCTGCAAGACATCACTGGCGTCAGCCCCCACGGCGTGACGGTGATGCTGCTGTTGTTTGGTGTCGGCCTGACGGCGGGCAGCATGCTCGGCGGGCGCCTGGCCGACAGTCGCTTATTGCCTTCACTGGTCGGCGTGGCGTTGGCAGTTGTGGTGGTTCTCGGAGCGTTCAGCCAAACCAGCCGTGCAGTGATTCCGGCGGCGATCACCTTGGTGCTGTGGGGCATTTTTGCCTTCGCGCTGTGCCCGATTCTGCAGCTGTTGATCATCGACCAGGCCCACGAAGCGCCGAATCTCGGCTCGACGCTGAACCAGAGCGCGTTCAACCTCGGCAATGCCGCAGGCGCCTGGATCGGCGGACTCGTCGTCGCCAGCGGCGCGGATCTGGCGGACCTGCCGTGGACCGGGGCGCTGGTTGGCGGGCTGACGGTGCTGACGGCACTGCTGTTCATTTACCTGCAACGTCGGCGGGCGAGTGCGGTCAATGTGACTGGCTGAGACCTCTGCGACTAACCACCTGTGGCGAGGGGATTTATCCCCGTTGGGCTGCGCAGCAGTCCCAAAACCTTCAATCGGGTTTTGTCAGAAATAATCGATAAGCCGGATTGCGACGGCTTCGCCGCCGAGCGGGGATAAATCCCCTCGCCACAATGAACAGTGGTGTGTCCCATGTCGCTGTTCGCCCATCAAACCCCTGCGTCCAACCTCCGGTCGCGCGCCATTCACCCTTCATCCAAAGGACCCCGGATGCTTGAACTCGTCGCCGCTTTCATCTGCCTCACCACCCTCCTGACCTTCGTCAATTTCCGCTTTATCGGCTTGCCGCCGACCATCGGTGTGATGGTTACCGCCCTGCTGTTCTCATTGCTCCTGCAAGGCCTCAGCGTGCTCGGCTTTCCCGGCCTCGAAGACCGCGTGCAGCAACTGATCGGCCAGATCGATTTCGGTGATCTGCTGATGAACTGGATGCTTTCGTTCCTGCTGTTCGCCGGCGCTCTGCACGTCAACTTGAATGACTTGCGCAGCTATCGTTGGCCGATCGGTCTGCTGGCCACCTTCGGTGTGTTGATCGCCACCGTAGTGATCGGCAGCCTGGCGTTCTACATTTTTGCCCTGTTCGGCTGGCACGTGAGCTTCCTCTACTGCCTGTTGTTCGGTGCGCTGATCTCACCGACCGACCCGATTGCCGTGCTCGGCGTGTTGCGTACCGCCAACGCCTCGAAACCACTTAAAACCACCATCGTCGGCGAATCGCTATTCAACGACGGCACGGCTGTCGTGGTCTTCACCGTGCTGCTGGGCATCGCGCAACTGGGCGAAACCCCGACCGTCAGTGCCACGGCCATGCTCTTCGTCCACGAGGCGATCGGCGGTGTGTTGTTCGGCGGACTGATCGGTTATCTGGTCTATCGGATGATCAAAAGCGTCGAGCAGCACCAGATCACCGTGATGCTGACCCTGGCCCTGGTGATCGGCGGTTCGGCGATGTCCACCGAACTCCACGTTTCGGCGCCGATTGCGATGGTGGTGGCCGGTCTGATCATCGGCAACCTCGGGCGCAATCTGGCGATGAACGACATGACCCGGCGCTATCTGGACGGTTTCTGGGAATTGCTCGACGACATGCTCAACGCGCTGCTGTTTGCGCTGATCGGCATGGAGCTGTTGCTGCTGCCGTTCAACTGGCTGCACATGGCCGCCGCAGGTCTGCTGGCGGTGGCGATTCTGCTGTCGCGCCTGCTCACCGTGGCCCCGGCGATCCTGCTGCTGCGGCGCTGGCGCTCAGTGCCGGCCGGCACCATCCGCATCCTGACCTGGGGTGGTCTGCGCGGCGGTGTCTCGGTGGCACTGGCGCTGGCCCTGCCGCTGGGCCCGGAGCGCGACCTGCTGCTGAGCATCACCTACATCGTGGTGCTGTCGTCGATCCTGCTGCAGGGCCTGACCATCGGCAAACTGGTCAAGCACGCAACGCGCAATGAGCCGGCCAGCGTGCCTGAGCCAGCCCACCACTGATCATTTCTTGATCGACTGCGGATCGGGCTCGAGAGTCTGATCCGCTGATTCCTTCGGCGCACCACTTTCGCTGCGAATCTGCGCATGGCTGATCAGCGCGAAGATGAAGCTGCCGCCGATGATGTTTCCCGCCAGCGTCGGCGCGGCGAAGACTGCCCAGAAGTCACTCCACGGCAACTCGCCGGCAAACACCAGATACGACACTTCCGCCGATCCGACGACGATGTGGGTGAAGTCGCCCAGCGCCATGAAGTAAGTGATGAGGATGATGATCCACATCTTCGCGCTCTCCATGGACGGGATCATCCAGACCATGGTGGCGATCATCCAGCCGGAGACGATGCCCTTGGCGAACATCTGACTGGCGCTGTGTTCCATGACCTTGCGACCGATTTCGAGGAAAGCGACGTCGGTCTTGCTGTCGAAGATCGGCAGTTCCAGCATCACGTAGGCCACCAGAATCGTCCCGCAGAGGTTGCCGACCAATACCACTGTCCACAGACGGATCAGGCGCAGGAAATTCTTCAGCGTCGGCTTGGTCATCACCGGCAGCACGGCGGTCAGGGTGTTTTCGGTGAACAGTTGCTGGCGCGCGAGGATCACCGCGAGGAAACCGGCGCAGTAGCCGAAACTGGCGATCACCTTGAATTCGTCGCCATCGGGCAGGCGTGAATTGAGCAATCCCATGCCCATCAAAGACAGGCCCATGGTCAGGCCCGCCGCCAGCGCCGACCACCACAGCGCGGCAATGCTGCGCTCCAGTTCCTGATCGCCCTGGGTGCGGATGATTTCATGCAGAACGGCCGCGCGCGGCGGCTGGCTCTTCTCGACTTCGTGCTGCTCTTTGGCCGAAAGGTCGGGGGTCTTTTCGCTGGTGGGGGTGGTCATGGCGTGGCAACCGGTGGGGGGCGATGTAGCTACGACCGTTGCGCTTCATGGCTGTTCAGTGGCCAGGCGAATCTTCGCTGACCTGGCAAGCGATTTCGCGAGCAGGCTCGCTCCCACAAGGATCACGCTGTACCTGTGGGAGCGAGCCTGCTCGCGAAGAATGCGCCGCTGAGGTTATTGAACGGCCTCGTCATCCTTGAACTGGTCTTTCACATATTTGATCTCGGTGCGCCCGTGCGGCGCCGGCAGGCCGTCTTCGCCGAGGTTGACGAATACCATCTTCTCGACGGTCAGGATGCTCTTGCGGGTGATCTTGTTGCGCACTTCGCAGGTCAGGGTGATCGAGGTGCGGCCGAATTCGGTGGCGGTGATGCCCAGTTCGATGATGTCGCCCTGGCGCGAGGCGCTGACGAAGTTGATTTCCGAGATGTACTTGGTCACCACACGCTGGTTGCCCAGTTGCACGATGGCGTAGATCGCCGCTTCTTCGTCGATCCAGCGCAGCAGGCTGCCGCCGAACAGGGTGCCGTTGGGGTTGAGGTCTTCGGGTTTAACCCATTTGCGGGTGTGGAAATTCATGGGGGGCTCCTGGGTCGAGGCGTTTGAGCGTTAGGGGTATTGGCCCCCAGCTTCAAGTTTTCAGCTACAAGCTGCAAGTAAAAGCGGATTGGCTTTTACTTGCCGCTTGTAGCTTGCCGCTTGCCACTAGCCGGGCGAAGACCGCTATAATCGCCACCGATTCAGAACGGCTATGCCGTTTTCCCGCCACCTGTCCGAGGGGCGCTGCAGCAGGTTTGACCTGTCAGGCTCGGATGGGGCGTTGACCGGCCTGCGCCGGACACTAAACGCACAACGGCGCCCATTCGCTTACATTACGAATGGAGGCTCTTCATGAGCGCTGTCAACACGCCTGCCGATTTTACCGATTACAAAGTTGCCGACATGTCCCTGGCTGCCTGGGGCCGTCGCGAAACCATCATCGCCGAATCGGAAATGCCTGCCCTGATGGGTCTGCGCCGCAAATACGCTTCCGAGCAGCCGCTCAAGGGCGCGAAAATCCTCGGCTGCATCCACATGACCATTCAGACCGCCGTGCTGATCGAAACCCTGGTTGCCCTGGGTGCCGAAGTACGCTGGTCGTCCTGCAACATTTTCTCTACTCAGGATCAGGCCGCTGCCGCAATCGCTGCTGCCGGTATCCCGGTGTTTGCCTGGAAAGGCGAGACTGAAGAAGAGTACGAGTGGTGCCTGGAGCAGACCATCCTCAAGGATGGCCAGCCATGGGACGCCAACATGATCCTCGACGACGGCGGCGACCTGACCGAGCTGCTGCACAAGAAATACCCGCAAGTGCTCGATCGCGTTCACGGCGTGACCGAAGAAACCACCACTGGCGTACACCGTCTGCTGGACATGCTGGCCAAGGGCGAGCTGAAAATCCCGGCCATCAACGTCAACGACTCGGTGACCAAGTCCAAGAACGACAACAAGTACGGCTGCCGTCACAGCCTGAACGATGCAATCAAGCGCGGCACCGACCACCTGCTGTCCGGCAAGCAAGCGCTGGTCATCGGTTACGGTGACGTGGGCAAGGGCTCGGCTCAGTCGCTGCGTCAGGAAGGCATGATCGTCAAAGTGTCGGAAGTCGACCCGATCTGCGCCATGCAAGCCTGCATGGATGGTTTCGAACTGGTGTCGCCGTTCATCGACGGTATCAACGACGGTTCCGAAGCGAGCATCGACAAAGCACTGCTGGGCAAGATCGACCTGATCGTGACCACCACCGGTAACGTCAATGTTTGCGACGCGAACATGCTCAAGGCCCTGAAGAAGCGCGCCGTGGTCTGCAACATCGGTCACTTCGACAACGAAATCGACACCGCTTTCATGCGCAAGAACTGGGCATGGGAAGAAGTCAAGCCACAGGTGCACAAGGTTCACCGCACCGGCGCCGGCAGCTTCGACCCTCAGAACGACGACTACCTGATCCTGCTGGCCGAAGGCCGTCTGGTGAACCTGGGCAACGCCACCGGTCACCCGAGCCGCATCATGGACGGTTCGTTCGCCAACCAGGTTCTGGCACAGATCTTCCTGTTCGGCCAGAAATACGCCGACCTGTCGCCAGCGCAGAAAGCCGAGCGTCTGACCGTTGAAGTACTGCCGAAGAAACTCGACGAAGAAGTGGCCCTGGAAATGGTTCGCGGCTTCGGCGGCGTGGTCACCCAACTGACCAAGCAACAGGCTGACTACATCGGCGTCACCGTCGAAGGCCCGTTCAAGCCGCACGCCTATCGCTATTAAGAGCAGCTGCGAGCTTCAAGCTGCAAGCGGCAAGTAAAAGCGGTTGGTTTACTTGAGGCTTGTAGCTGTCGCTGGCTTCTTCATCGTTATTACGCAGCCGCTGGCTGCAAGCTTCAGGTACAGGATCCCGGCGCTCCGCCCTCTTGCAGCTTGAAGCTTGCAGCTTGCAGCTGGAGGCCCCCTCCAATGTCCCAAGACCGTCGCTACAGCTTCGAGTTTTTCCCGACCAAGACCGATGCCGGGCAAGAAAGGCTGCTCGCCACTGCCCGTCAGTTGGCCACTTACAACCCTGATTTCTTTTCCTGCACCTACGGCGCTGGCGGTTCGACCCGTGATCGCACGCTCAACACCGTGTTGCAGCTGGAAAGCGAAGTCAAAGTTCCCGCCGCTCCGCACCTGTCGTGCGTCGGTGACAGCAAGGACGATCTGCGCGGCCTGCTGAACGAATACAAGGCTGCCGGCATCAAGCGCATCGTTGCCCTGCGTGGCGACCTGCCGTCCGGCATGGGCATGACCAGCGGTGAGCTGCGTCACGCCAATGAGCTGGTGGAATTCATTCGTGAAGAAACCGCCGATCACTTCCACATCGAAGTCGCCGCTTACCCGGAAATGCATCCACAAGCGCGCAACTACGAAGACGATCTCGCCAACTTCGTGCGCAAGGCAAAGGCCGGTGCCGACAGCGCGATCACCCAGTACTTCTTCAACGCCGACAGTTATTTCTACTTCGTCGACCGTTTGCAGGCGCTGGGCGTGGATCTGCCAATCGTGCCGGGGATCATGCCGATCACCAACTACAGCAAGCTAGCGCGCTTCTCCGATGCCTGCGGTGCGGAAATCCCGCGCTGGATCCGCAAGCAACTGGAAGCCTACGGCGACGACACGCGAAGCATTCAATGCTTTGGCGAACAAGTCGTCAGCGAAATGTGCGAACGCCTGCTGCAGGGCGGCGCACCGGGGCTGCATTTTTATTCCATGAACCAGGCCGAACCTAGCCTGGCGATCTGGAATAACCTGAAGTTGCCGCGTTGAGGCAGCCGCAAGCTTCAAGTTGAAAGCTACAAGCAACAGATCGCAGCCTTCGGCGGCTCCTGCAGGGGTGTCGCGGCTGCGATTTTTTGCGTTTTGAACCTCGGAACAGAGCTTGTGCAGGCACTTTCTGGCTCTTTCGGGTTTCTCGTCGTAATCTCCAGCCATGCCTTTGATCACGCAGTTATTCGCCGTGCTGGTTTTTGCTTGCCTGAGCTTCGCCGCTCGGGGCGAGAAGTTGCGTATTGTCACCGAGCCCTGGGCGCCGTACGTGTACGAACAGGGCGGGCAGAATCTCGGGCTGGACTACGAAACCACCGCCATCGTGTTCAAGCGTCTGGGCATTGAAGTCGAATGGCAGTTCCTGCCGTGGAAGCGCTGCCTGTCGATGCTCGAAACCGGTCAGGCCGACGGTGCGCTGGACATCTTTCACAGCGCAGAGCGTGACGCCACCCTGCTCTATCCCAGCGAACCGTTGTCCGACGTCGAATTCGTGATGTTCTACGCCAACGACCGGCCGCATCCTTTCCGCACCCTCGAACAACTCAAAGGCCTGACCATCGGCACCTCGCCGGGTTATCTGTACAGCCCTGACTTCAGCCAGTCGGAGCTGTTTACCCGGGAGCCGGCGCCAACCCATGAAGCCAACTTCGGCAAACTGGTACGCGGGCGTATCGACCTGCTGATTACCGATCGCCGCGTCGGCCAGCATTTGCTCGATGAGCTGAATATTCGCAATCTGATCACCGAAAACCCGACAGTTATCAGCCGTCAGAGCCAGTTTTTGGCAGTTCGGCGCAATGCCGGCATGGACTTGCTGGTGCAGCGATTCGGTGCCGAACTCAAGCGTTTCAAGCGCGAACCAGCCTACGCCGAGCTCAGCGCGCGCTATGGCGCTGCGCCCGTCGACAACGCCTCACTGCGCTCAGCCACGGCCAGCGGCAAAACCGTTGAGCAGCAGGAAAGCAGCGCGCAGTGATTGCTCTGTTATACTCCGGCGTTCCCGCCAGGCTCACGCCCGGACGCCCGGAACCGTAACAGGCCTCTCGACCCGCTACAGCGCAGCTTCCAGCCCGCGCGAGCACTCCTGACGTGCCTTCGGAACCGCCGCTGGACCGGACGGGATTGCGTCCTCTTAAACGTGATTCGCGCCAGGCAAGACTCCCATTGGGCCAAGCCCTAACTAAAACAGGATTACTCATGTCCTTTGCTTCCCTCGGTCTCTCCGAGGCTTTAGTCCGTGCCATCGAAGATGCGGGCTATACCGAGCCTACTCCGGTGCAACAGCGGGCCATTCCCGCCGTGTTGCAAGGTCGCGACCTGATGGTGGCGGCTCAGACAGGTACCGGTAAAACCGGCGGTTTCGCCCTCCCGATTCTGGAGCGGTTGTTCCCCAACGGTCACCCGGACAAATCCCAGCGTCACGGCCCGCGCCAACCGCGCGTACTGGTCCTGACCCCGACCCGCGAACTCGCGGCCCAGGTGCACGAGAGCTTCAAGATCTACGCCCGTGACCTGAAATTCGTCAGCGCCTGCATCTTCGGCGGCGTCGGCATGAACCCGCAGGTCCAGGCCATGTCCCGTGGCGTCGACGTCCTCGTCGCCTGCCCGGGTCGCTTGCTCGACCTCGCCGGCCAGGGCAGTGTCGATCTGTCCCACGTGGAAATCCTCGTTCTCGACGAAGCCGACCGCATGCTCGACATGGGTTTTGTGCATGACGTGAAGAAAGTCCTCGCGCGTCTGCCGGCCAAGCGTCAGAACCTGCTGTTCTCGGCAACGTTCTCGAAAGACATCACCGACCTCGCCGGCAAACTGCTGCACAACCCGGAGCGCATCGAAGTCACGCCGCCGAACACCACGGTCGAGCGCATCGAACAACGCGTGTTCCGCCTGCCCGCCAGCCACAAACGTGCGCTGCTGGCGCACCTGATCACCGCTGGCGCGTGGGAACAGGTGCTGGTCTTCACCCGCACCAAGCACGGCGCCAACCGTCTCGCTGAATACCTGGACAAACACGGCCTGCCGGCGGTGGCGATCCACGGTAACAAGAGCCAGAACGCCCGCACCAAAGCCCTCGCCGACTTCAAGGCCGGCGAAGTGCGCATTCTGGTTGCCACCGACATTGCTGCTCGTGGTCTGGACATTGATCAGTTGCCGCATGTGGTCAACTTCGAGCTGCCGAACGTCGATGAAGACTATGTGCACCGTATCGGCCGTACCGGCCGCGCCGGTCGTTCCGGCGAAGCGATCTCGCTGGTCGCGCCGGACGAAGAAAAACTGCTGAAAAGCATCGAGCGCATGACCAGGCAGAAGATTGCCGACGGCGATCTGATGGGCTTCGACTCCAGCACCATCGAAGCCGAGAAGCCGGAAGCCCGCGAGCGTCCCGACATCCGCAACCCGCGCAATTCCCGTGGCCCACGTGGCGATGGCCCGAATGGCGGCGGCGGTGGCGGCGGTGGCGGCGGTCGCAAGGACAAAGGCAAAGACAAGGGCAAGGAAAAACCGGCCGGTGAACGTGGCGAGCGCCCTGCCCGTCAACAGAAACCGCGCGAAGGCACCCCGAGCCGCGACCAACGCCCAAGCCAACCACCGCGTGCAGCGGCTGATCGTGCTCCGGACGAATTCCTCGACGACGATATCGATAACTTCGGTAACCGCGTCGACTACGTGCCGAAAGCCGCTCCTGCCGGTGGCCGTGGCCGTCGTCCGGGCGCACCGGCGCAAGGCTCAGGCACTGGCGCACCGCGCGGCGGTCAGCCACAGGGTCGCCAGAACGGTCCGCGCAACAGCAACGGCTCGAGCACCGGCACGCCACCGGCCAAACGCAGCGGCCCGCGCAATGGCGCTCCGCGTGACGGTCAGGGTCGTCGTGACGAATCCGCGCCGCGCAACCGCCGTCCGGCCCGTGACGATCAGCCACGCAGCGAACCGGCCGTGCAGAACCCGCGCAGCAACGGTCCGAAGATCATGCACAAGGAATCGAAAGCCGACCGCTTCCCGACGCCTGAACAGCTCGATCAACTGCCAAGCCGCCCGCGTGGCGAGAAACCGGCTTTGCTGACCCGCAATCGCTGAGTTTCAAGCCGCCATGAAAAATGCCCCGACTCGAAAGAGCCGGGGCATTTTTTTGACTTGTGAAAATCGCAAGATCACTCAGATCCCTGTGGGAGCGAGCTTGCTCGCGAAAGCGGTGCGTCATTCAACAAATCAAGTGATTGACCTGACGCCTTCGCGAGCAAGCTCGCTCCCATAGGTTTTCAGTGACGCGAAGTGATGTATCAGACAATAAAAAACGCCCCCGGCCTTGCGACCGGGGGCGTTTTTCATGTGGCGGCGAAATTTATTTCGCTTTCACACCTTCAAACGAAACATATAGCTCGACCGCATCGGACTTCGGACCGAGGTCTTTCTGCTTGCCGAAATCGGAACGCTTGATGGTGGTGGTGCCTTCGAAGCCGGCACGGTAGCCGCCCCATGGATCCTTGCCTTCGCCCAGGAAGGTGGCCTTGACGACAACTGGCTTGGTCACGCCCAGCAGGGTCAGGTCGCCGGTCACGTCAGCGGTGTTGGCACCGGTGGATTTGACGCTGGTGGAAACGAAAGTGGCCTTGCCGAATTTGCTGGCGTTGAGGAAGTCAGCGCTGGCGATGTGCTTGTCGCGCTCGGCGTGGTTGGTGAACACGCTGGCAGTGTTGACGTTGAACTCGATCTTGCTGTCTTCAGGCTTGGCGGCGTCGAAGCTGAACTTGCCGTCGATGTCCTTGAAGGTACCGGTGATGTAGCTGTAGCCCAGGTGGCTGATCTTGAAGTCGACGAAGGCGTGCTGGCCTTCTTTGTCTACTACGTAGTCAGCAGCCATTACGTTGGCGGACAGCACGGCGGAACCGATTGCCAGAGCGGCCAGAGTCTTTTTCAACATGCTTTCTTTTCCTTTGAGTCGAGGTTGAATTTCAGGCTTTGCGACCGAGCATTCGAGTGAGGGTCGCATCACGATCGATAAAGTGGTGCTTCAATGCTGCCAACGCATGGAGACCGGAAAAAATTACCAGTGCCCACGCCAGCCACAGATGAATCACCCCAGCGGTATCTGCCTGATCCGGTAGTCCGGAGAGCAGAGCAGGGACTTCAAACAGGCCAAACACCGGGATCCCGACACCGTCTGCGGTGGAAATCAGGTAACCGGCAATCATCACAGCGAACAGCGCCAGATACAGAAACCCGTGGCCGAATTTGGCGCCGATACGGGTCATGCGGCTGTAGCTTTGCAGCGTAGAAGGCGGTGGGCTGATGAAGCGCCACAACACCCGCAACAGCATCACACCGAGCAGCACCAGACCGATGCTCTTGTGCAGGTCCGGCGCGTCTTTGCGCCAGGTGCTGTAGTAATCCAGCCCGACCATCCACAAACCCAGCGCGAACAGCCCGAAGACCGCCAGCGCCACGCCCCAGTGCATGAAAATGCTGACCCAACCATAGCGCGAAGAAGAGTTACGTAGCTGCATTGCCCAAATCCTGTGAGAACTGCGAACCAAGACTAGCGAGTTATCTATCGAATTAAAGCGGAAAATTTTGCTTTGAAATATCGAGAAATACGATCAAGAGTCTGGAAGTGGCGTGTTAAGGAAAGATTAAAGGCAAAAGTGTGGCGGGATGTTGGTGCAAGGCATTGGAATCGGAATGCCTGCGCCGGCCCCTTCGCGAGCAAGCCCGCTCCCACAGTGATTGCATTCCAACTGAGGAAACACGGTCAAATGTGGGAGCAAGGCCACTCCCACAGCGATTGCATTCCAACAAGCAACACGGTCAAAGGTGGGAGCGGGCTTGCTCGCGAAAGCGGTCTCGGAGGCAAAAAAACGCGGCGTAAAAGCCGCGCTTTTTCATTCACCGCAAGGTTTACTGCGCCTTGGTCTCGGTCGTTGCAGCAGGCTTGGCCGCTGGTTTCTTCGCCGGTTCAGCCTTTTTTGCTGCGGGTTTGGCAGCCGGCTTTTTCGTATCGGTTTTGGCTGCAGGCTTCTTCGCCGCAGGCTTGGTCGCTGCTTTCTTTGCCGGCTCGGCTTTTACCGGGGCCGCTGGCTTCGGTGCTTCCACCGGCGCTGGCGCAGGTGCCGGGGTCGGTGCAGGCGCTGGAGCGACCGGAGCAGGTGCTGGCTCTGGCGCTTTCGCAGGCTCAGGCTTTTTCTCGTCATCCGAACCGCCGAAGAGGTTAGTGAAGAAGTTGCCCTTCTTCGCCGCCACCGCGCCCGCTGCGCCTGCCGCTGCTGCAGCCGGAACCACTTTGACCGGTTCGAACGACTTGCCGGCCGCCAGATCTTCAACCTGGCTGGCCGCGCGCTGGCCGGTGCGCAGTGCGCCTTCCAGGGTGCCCGGGTACAGGGTGTCGGTGTGTTCGCCGGCGAACGCTACGCGTTGCAGCGGACGTTCCCACAGGCGCCAGAACTTGCTGATCTGCCCCGGGCCGTAAGCCAGGTAGGCGCCGCCCATCGACGGGTCGGTGCTGTAGCGACGGATTTCATAACCGGTGAACGAGCCACGGGCCTGTGGATAAAACGCATGCAGACGGATCAGCACCTGATCGACCATCTGCTTGTCGCCGAACGCCTGCATTACACGGGCGTTATCGCCGGACAGGTTGATCACCACATTGGCGCCGCCCTTCAGCGCCGGCTCGATCCAGAGCATGCCTAAACCGGTGTTGCTGTAGATCTCGCCGGACATGCGCGACTTGCTTTCCCACACGGGCGTCTTGAACTTCAGCATGATCTGGTCGCGCCAACCGTAGTTGGTACCTTTGATCGCCGCCAGGTGCTGGGCATCCAGCGCCGGGGTCAGGGCGATCTTGTTCAGTGCGCGCAACGGCACGGCCAGCACCACGTAGTCAGCCTGGTAGCCGACGCTGCCGACCTTGACGGTCACGCCGTCCTTGTCCTGAGTGATGGCCGACACCGGAGAGCTGGTCTTGATGGTCTTGATCTGTTTGACGAAGGCCTGGGCCAGTACCTGGCTGCCGCCGACCAGACGCGAGGCGCGCAGGTCGCGGTCGGAAACGCCGCGATAGACGCGGTTTTGCTGAGCGAAATACAGCAGCGACAGACGCGAAGGTTCGTCGTAGTGGGTGCGGATGTCCTGGTTGATCAACTGACGCGCGGTGGCCGGCAGGTTCTGCTTGTCGAGCCAGCTCGATACGGTGATCTGATCCAGCGCATGCAGGGTGGCAGTCGCCGCCGGGTTCTGCGGATCGTCAATCGAGCGCGCCAGATCGTCGAGGGTCTTCTGGTAGCGCTTGAGTGCGTCGGCGGTGGCTGGCTGCTTGGTGGCCAGATCGGTAGCGGAGAAATAATCACCGTCGATCAGATAGCTCGGCGTACGCACGAATTCCGGCGCCGGCGTGGTGCCGAGCTTGAAGGTCGACACGTACTTGTTCAGCACCGGCTGGGTCTTGTCGTTGCCGATCCACTCGCTGGTGGCCATGCCCGAGCGACCGCCCAGGCTCGGTTTGGCTTCCAGCAGGGTGACCTGCCAGCCCTTGTTCTGCAGCTCGTAAGCAGCGGTCAGACCCGAGAGGCCGCCGCCGATCACGATTGCGGTTTTATCCTTGGCCAGCGCCGTAACGCTGAACAGCCCCAACATCACCAGCGCACAGGCGCGCAGCCAACCGACAGACATTCAGCGAACTCCGGAAAAACAGGTGGGAAAAGCAGTTTGCGAGCCAGACGACTCAAAGAACCGCGAAGAATACGTTAGCCATCAAAACGCCGCCAGCGACGTCTATCAGCTCAGACAAAGTAGCTCAATCGACACAATGGGTTGTTCCCGCGCGATGCATTGCATAGGCTTGCGCGATTGTTCGCCCGCGCCTGACGCGAGCCGCCTCGAGGAGACTGTAAATGGGCCTGAATAACCAGTGGATGCAACGCGATCTCGCGGTGTTGTGGCATCCCTGCACCCAGATGAAAGACCACGAACAGCTGCCGCTGATCCCGATCAAACGCGGCGAAGGCGTCTGGCTCGAAGACTTCGAAGGCAAGCGCTACCTCGACGCGGTCAGCTCCTGGTGGGTCAACGTGTTCGGCCACGCCAACCCGCGTATCAACCAGCGCATCAAGGATCAGGTCGATCAACTCGAACACGTGATCCTTGCCGGTTTCAGCCACCAACCGGTAATCGAGCTGTCCGAGCGTCTGGTGAAAATGACCCCGCAAGGCTTGAACCGAGTGTTCTACGCCGATAACGGTTCGTCCTGCATCGAAGTCGCACTGAAGATGAGCTTTCACTACTGGCTCAATCGCGGCCAGCCGAACAAGAAGCGCTTCGTCACCCTGACCAACAGCTACCACGGTGAAACCATGGCAGCAATGGCGGTCGGCGATGTGCCGCTGTTCACCGAGACCTACAAAGCGCTGCTGATGGACACCATCAAGGTGCCGAGCCCGGATTGCTATCTGCGCCCCGACGGCATGAGCTGGGAAGAACACTCGCGCAACATGTTTGCCGCCATGGAACAGACCCTGGCGCAAAACCATGACAGCGTCGCGGCGGTGATCGTCGAGCCGCTGATTCAGGGCGCCGGCGGCATGCGCATGTATCACCCGGTTTATCTCAAGCTGCTGCGCGAGGCCTGCGACCGCTACGGCGTGCACCTGATTCACGATGAAATCGCCGTCGGCTTCGGCCGCACCGGGACGATGTTCGCCTGCGAACAGGCCGGCATCCGCCCGGACTTTCTCTGCCTGTCGAAAGCCCTCACCGGCGGCTACCTGCCGCTGGCGGCGTGCCTGACCACCGATGAGGTCTACAGCGCGTTTTACGACGACTACCCGACCCTGCGCGCCTTCCTCCACTCGCACAGCTACACCGGCAACCCGCTGGCGTGCGCTGCGGCACTGGCGACGCTGGATATCTTCGAGCAGGACGACGTCATCGAGAACAACCAGGCCCTGGCTCAGCGCATGGCTTCGGCGACGGCGCATCTGGTCGATCACCCGAACGTTTCCGAAGTGCGCCAGACCGGCATGGTTCTGGCCATCGAGATGGTCAAGGATAAAGCCACGAAAGAGGCCTACCCTTGGCAGGAGCGTCGCGGCTTGAAGGTGTTCCAGCATGCGTTGGAGCGAGGCGCGTTGCTGCGGCCGCTGGGCAGCGTGGTGTATTTCCTGCCGCCGTATGTGATCACCCCGGAGCAGATCGATTTCCTTGCTGAGGTGGCTAGCGAAGGTATCGACATTGCTACGCGTGACAGCGTCAGCGTGGCGGTGCCGAAAGACTTCCACCCGGGATTTCGCGATCCGGGCTGATCGATACCAAAGGTTTGAGAAGGACCCTGTGGCGAGGGGATTTATCCCCGTTCGGCTGCGCAGCAGTCGTGAAATCAGCACACGCGGTACTCCTGAGTCACCGCGTGTGCTGATTTTGGGGCGGCTTCGCCACCCAACGGGGATAAATCCCCTCGCCACAGAAGCTCTTCACTACAGTGACTACGCGCCATTTTTTTAGAGACCCGAAATGAGACTGTCCCGCTTCTTTATCGACGCCCCGCTGAGCACCGGCGAACACGAACTGCCGGAAGCCCAGGCGCATTACATCAGCCGCGTGCTGCGCATGGTCGAGGGCGATACGGTGCAGTTGTTCGACGGTTCCGGCCATGAATTTCGCGGGTCCTTGGTGGACGTCGGCAAGAAACGCGTCGTCGTGCATATCGACGAGCAATTCGCCGGGCAAGTCGAATCGCCGCTGCAGATCCACCTCGGCCAGGGCTTGTCCCGGGGTGAGCGGATGGACTGGGCGATTCAGAAAGCCACCGAACTGGGCGTCACGGAAATCACACCGATCTTCAGCGAACGCTGCGAAGTGCGCCTCAAGGACGAACGCGCCGACAAGCGCTTGCTGCACTGGCGTCAGGTAGCAATCAGTGCTTGCGAACAGTGCGGGCGTTCACGGGTGCCGGTGATTCATCCGCCGGTGTTGCTGGCGGACTGGCTCAAGCAGACCGAAGCCGAATTGAAACTGGTGCTGCACCCGGTGGCAGAGCCGTTGGTGAGTCATGCCAAACCGGCGACGCTGGCGTTCCTGATCGGGCCGGAAGGTGGCTTGACGGACGGCGAAGTCGAGCAGGCCAAAGGCAATGGCTTCCACGCCGCCCGCCTTGGCCCACGCGTGCTGCGCACCGAGACTGCGCCGGTGGTGGCGTTGGCGGTGGCCCAGCAACTTTGGGGCGACTTCTAAGACCTCTTCGCGAGCAAGCTCGCTCCCACAGTAGATCTCCAGTGAGCACCGATTATGTGAACGCCCTAGATCCAGTGTGGGAGCGAGCTTGCTCGCGAATGCGGTGTGTCATTCAGCAAAAATGTTGATTGACCTGACGCCTTCGCGAGCAAGCTCGCTCCCACAGAGATCGCATTTACAGGACGTAAAACAGAATCGCGACAAAATGCAGCAAACTCCCGGCAATCACGAACAAATGCCAGATCCCATGTGCATGCCGCAGCCGGTGATCGAGGGCAAAAAAGATAATCCCCACCGTATACAGCACCCCGCCCGACGCCAGCCAGGCAAACCCCGCCGTGCCCAGCGCGGCAATCAGCGGTTTGACCGCGACCAGCACGATCCAGCCCATCACCGCGTAAATCACGATCGACAGAATCCGTGCCTCGGAGCGCGGTTTGATCTCTTGCAGAATGCCGATCAGCGCCAGCCCCCAGACGATCCCGAACAGCGTCCAGCCCCACGGCCCGCGTAACGTCACCAGGCAGAACGGCGTGTAGCTGCCGGCGATCAGCAGGTAGATCGAAAAGTGATCGACCTTTTTCATGATCGCTTTCTTGCGCCCGCGCACGCTGTGGTACACGGTCGAAGCGCTGTAGAGCACCAGCAAAGTGAAGGCGTAGATCGCCACGCTGACGATCTTCCATGGACTGCCGTCGAGGCTGGCAATCACCAGCATCCAAACGCCGCCGATAAACGCGGCGATGGCTCCGACCAGATGGGTCCAGGCGTTGAGTTTTTCCCCGTGATACATGTGTCGCAGACCTCGTAGTCACTAGCGCAAGCGCGCAAGGCTCGGGCCTTGAGCGTAAAAGCGCAATGTTTCTGTTCAACCTCGCCTGCGCGGCCCGTCGGAATTGGGCACAATCGGCCGATACCAAAAAGAGTCCGCGCCATGCTGATCGACGAAGAATTGACCCTGAAAAAACTCGAGGTGTTCCTCGCCTTCATGCGCACCGGCAACCTCGCCCGCGCCGCCGCCGAATTGCAGACCAGCAACGTCAGCGTGCACCGCGCGATTCACTCACTGGAAAACGCCCTGCGCTGCCCGCTGTTCAAACACGAGGGTCGCAATCTGACGCCGCTGGAAAGTGCTTACGTGCTGGAAGAGCGCGCGCAGAAGCTGATCAACGATGTGGTCGACAGCGTGCGCCTGACCCGCGAAGCCGCCGGATTCTCCGCTGAGCGCTTCAAGCTTGGCTCGCTGTATTCGCTGACGGTGAAAACCGTGCCGCAACTGATCATGGGCCTGAAAATCCGCCGCAGCGAACTCAACATCGACCTGATCCTCGGCTCGAACATCGACCTGCTCTACAAGCTGAAAAACATGGAGGTCGACGCGATTCTGGTGTCACTGGACGACAGCATCAACGATCCGGACTGCGAACAGATTGCGCTGTTTTCCGACGACATCTTCCTCGCCACCCCGGCCGATTCAAAATTTGCTCAGCGCAGTGAAGTCGATCTGGCCGAGGTGCGGGATGAAACCTTCATCACCCTGACCCAGGGATTTGCGACGCATCAGGATGGCAATCGGGTGTTCAAGCAGGCGGGGTTCGAGCCGAAAGTGGCGATGCAGGTCAATGACATCTTCACTTTGCTGAGCATGGTCAGCTCCGGGGTGGGGTACGCCTTGTTGCCGGGGCGGATTGCGGCGGTGTACGAGAATCGGGTGAAGCTGATTCCGTTGCAGGAGAAGTACCGGTTGCAGCAGCACATTGGCGTGGTGTTTCTCAAGGCCAAGGAGCGCGATCCGAATTTGCTGGCGTTATTGGCGGAGTGTCGGATGTATGCCAACCGGCAGGCGAGCCCATGATCGTTCCCACGCTCTGCGTGGGAACGATCAGCGTGAGCTCGGTCAGCCCATCAATCCGCGCATCGCCAGAAACAGCAGCGAAGGCCCGAGCAGACACCCTAGCGCGGTGTAAAACGCTGCCGTCAGGCAACCATACGGCACCAGCTTCGGATCGGTGGCGGCCAACCCGCCGGCGACGCCACTTGAGGTGCCCATCAAGCCGCCGAAAATCACCGCGCTGCGCGGGTTGTTCAGGCCGATCATCGGTGCCACGAATGGTGTCATCACCATCACCAGAATCGCCTTGATCAGCCCCGCCGCAATCGACAGCGCCATCACCTCGGAACTGGCGCCAATCGCCGCACCGGTCACCGGGCCAACGATATAAGTAACCGCACCGGCGCCAATGGTGGTCAAGCTCACCGCATCGGTGTACCCGAACGCCATCGCCACACCGACGCCGGCGACGAACGAGGTGCCAACGCCGACAAACAGCGCCAGCACGCCGACAAGCCCGGCGCGTTTGAGCTCGTCGACACTGACGCCGAACGCGGTGGCGACAATCGCGAAATCCCGCAGCATGGCGCCGCCGAGCAGGCCGATGCCGGACAGCAGGGGAATATCCACCACGCCTTTTTGCCCACCGGTGAGTGCGCCGCCGATATACGACAGCACCAGCCCGAGAAGAATGGCGATCGCCGAACCGTGCAGACGGCCCTTGGTGAAGGTGTTGGACATCCAGTAGGACACCCACATGGTCAGGCCGACAATCAGGAAGCCGCTGATCAGACCGTAACCGGTGATCACTTTCATCATTGATTCGTACATGGCGATTACCCCGCGGTCTTGGCAGGAGCAATCGGCGTCTCTTGCTTGTTGCCCATGCGTGTCAGCACCGGCACCAGGGCAAAAGCGATCACTACGGCGAGGGTGCCGGCAAGAATCGCCATCGGCCCGCCCTTCAGCGCACCGTAGACATTCTGCTGCGCGGCCATGGCGACCACGATGGGAATGTAGATCGCGCTCCAGAACTCGACGCCTTGCTCGGTCTTGCCCTTGAGCCAGCCGCTCTTGTAGAGATAACTGCCCAGGCCGATCAACAGCAGCATCGCAATGCCGACGCCACCGACGTTGGCCGGCACGCCGATCAGCTTGCCGAGCAGTTCACCGACCCAGATACCGACCAGCGTGCAGAAGGCGAGAAACGCCACACCGTAAATAATCATTGTTGTAGTCCTCAAAGTGCATCGTCGAATGTTGTTTTTGTTGTTCGAAGCTTGAGTCGCGGCGGTTTTAGAGTTGGCGGCCACCCTCCTCGCGCAACAGCGCTTGCAGGGTGTCGAGGCGGGCACTGTCGAAGGCAGTGACGGTGCCCTGCTCGAACACCCGGCGCGCCAGCCCGGTCAGCACCGCACCGGGCGGCAGTTCGATCTGTAGACGTACGCCGCGCTCGTAGGCGCTTTGCACGGTGCCGCGCCAGTCCACCACGCGGCACATGTTGAAAGCGAGGTCATCGCGCAGCGCTTCGACTTTGCTCACAGGCCGCGCGCGACTGCCGCTCAGATAAGCGATTTTCGGGTTCTTCAGTTCAACCTTGGCGAAGGCCTCGGCAAGCGCCTGCGCCGGTTTTTCCAGCAACGGGCAATGCGACGGCACGCTCACCGCCAGCCGTTTCGCCACTCCGGCACCACGACCGCGCGCCAGTTCGGCCACCGCGTGCATGGCCTTGTCGCAGCCGGCGATGACCACTTGGTTATCGGCGTTGATATTGGCCAGGTACACCGGCGCATCTTCGCTGTGCACTTGCGCCAGCAGGGTTTCGACGGTGGACAACTGCAAGCCGATGATCGCGGTCATGCCGTAGCCCTGTGGATAAGCCTGTTGCATCAGCTCACCGCGCAGGCTGACCAGATGCAGCGCATCGCTGAAACTCAAGGCTCCCGCCAGCACTGCTGCCGGGTAGGCGCCGATGGAGAGGCCAGCGACGTAATCCGCGCTCAGTTCATCCTGCAATAACTGCCGCGAAGCAGCGACACCGGCGATCAGCAGGCATAGTTGCACCGCTCTGGTCGTGCGCAATGCCTCGGCTGAATCCAGCTGCAAAACATCCTCGCCGAGCACATCACTGGCCTCGACCAGCGTTTCCCGAGGCAAACGCTGGAGCATGCCGGATTGCTGCGCGCCCTGGCCGGGAAACACCAGCAGACTGCTCACGCTGCCTGCTCCTGCGGGTTCCACGGATCGACCACCAATGCCGCCTGATGGGCATATTTCAGCAGCACCCTGGACGAACCGCTGGCCCATTCCCGCAAGGCCACAGCGCCGAACGGCGTTTGCAATTGCATGTCGATCCGGCACACAGCCTGATCGAAAAGCTCCACGAGTTTGCGTGCCTGATTGCGCGTGATCATCTGCGGCGCACGCAGAATCAGATCGAGATCACTGGCCGCATGCATTGCTCTGAAGCCACTGGCCAATTCAAACCCGACACTGCCGCTGACACCCCAGACCCAACCGCAGCCATCGAGCAGCGGCCGCAGTTGTTTGAGCCCCTGCATCACCGGCAGATCTCGCTCGCACTCAACATGACGAAGGGCCTCGGGACTGACCCGACAGGCAATCGAGTCGAGCGGCATAAACGTCGCCAGCCGCTGCTCGCGCAACACACCACGAACGCCGACCGCGACCAGACCTTCCTTGCTCAAGGCACGGCGAACCACCACCGGTTGCCCGACCGCCAGCGCCGCGATCGCCCACGCCGGCGCATCCGCCGGCAACTGCGCCGGGGTCATGCCCCAGAGCAGATCGTGGGCCAGGGGCAGGTTCACCACTGCGCCCTCAGCAATTCGCGGACTTTGCTGGAGGCGGCACGATTATTCGCACCAAGGCGCCCGTTCAAATCAGTGCTGCTCACATCGTTGATCGCTAGCTTCAGGCACTCAGTCACGCGCGCCAGATCTTCCGCCGTCGGCTGTTCAATTTGCTGCACCGACAGGGTTTCCCAAAGCAATCCGAGGCTGGCGTAACTGTCGATGTCATAGGCCATCGGCGGCACGCTGGAGGCCAGCGCCTCCAGTTCCTCGACACTGCGCAAGGTGACCCGCGCCGCCGAGGCCTTACCCATCGCGTGAACCATCACGCCGGGATCGCGCAGCGCGATCAGGCGATTGGCCTGATAACCGTGGGCGAGAAATGCACCCGACATGGCCTTGCCCACCAGCAGCGCAATCACCGGATGCCCGGCCAGACGCGCACGGGCATAACTGTCCGCCGCGCCGGCCAGCGCCTGATGAATGCCGAGGGCTTCTTCGCGGCGGCCATACGCCTGGCTCGGCACATCGACGATGGCGATGATCGGGCGCTTTTGCGCTTTATCACGATCAGCGCTGATCGCGTCATCCACAGCCTTGGCCAGACCCCACCCTTCGAGCAAGCCGACTTCGCCGTGGCGGGCGCGTGGGAAACGGTTGTCCGGGTCAGCCACCACGGCGATAAACCGGCCGAGCTCAGCGTCGGCGACTTTCAACGACGGCGGCAAACCTTCGACGACACTGGCGCCAGCGCTGAGCGCATTGAACCAGTGCAAACCGCGCAATGAATAACTGCTCATGAGCGCTCTCCTTGATACAGATCGCGAACCACCGACGGTTCGATTTGCAGGTCAGTGTTCAGCTTGCCGAGGCGCTGCAGGAACCACTCGGCGCGCTGGCTGCGCGGCTGTGCCGGCAGGCCTTGCTGGAGCAGTTCGCCGACCTGCTGACGAATCTGCGCCACATCATCGCCGACATAACGGTCCACCAGCCTCGTGTTGAAACGCTGTTCGCCGCCGGTCAGGCTCCAGATGAAGGGCCGGTCGCGGGAGTCGTATTCCTCGATCCCGGCTTCCTGCTCGATCACTTGCGGGCCGTTCAGGCCGAGACGTGCTTCCTGGGTCACCAGCAAATAGCTGCACAGCGCAGCGGCGATCGACATGCCGCCGAAGCAACCGACGCTGCCGGCGACCACGCCGACCACCGGTTGGTACTGCTGCAGATCGACAATCGCCGCATGGATATCGGCAATCGCCGCCAGACCGAGATTGGCTTCCTGCAAGCGCACGCCGCCGGTTTCCAGCAGCAACACGGCGCGGGTGGGGATGCCGTTGCGGTTGTCTTCGGCGGCCAGTTCCAGCGCACCGGCAATCTTCGCCCCGCCGACTTCGCCAAGGCTGCCGCCCTGAAACGCGCCTTCAATCGCCGCGATGACCACCGGCAAACCGTCGAGGCTGCCCTTGGCGATGATCACTCCATCGTCGGCTTGCGGCACTACGCCCTGGCGCTCAAGCCATGGCGACATGACCCGTTGAAACGGATCGAGCAGTTCGCGAAAGGTCCCGGCGTCGAGCAAGGCTTTCGCCCGCTGCCGCGCGCCGAGTTCGACGAAACTGTGTTTGTTGAGCAACGCTGCGCTGTCAGTCATGGCCGATCTCCTCGAAACCCTGTTCCAGACGCAAGCGCACCACCCCCGGCGTCGCGCCGAAATCGTGGATGTCGATGGCCATCGCCGGCGGCGTGGTGCCGTCGAACATCCGCGCAAACAGGTGCTGCCAGCGCTGCTGCGCGCCGTTGACCGAGGTCTGCACGTTGATCGTCAGTTTGCCGGCCAGACCCGGCTCGATCAGCACTTCCAGATCACCCGAGCCGACACAACCGACCAGCGCACGCCCGCGTGGCGGCTGCCCGGCGGGGAATTCAAACGATAGGGTTTCCATCAAAACGCTCCCTGAGAGATGCCGTCGCGCTCGATGCGATCGAGCAGCAGCGTCGCGGCGAGCAGGTCGGCGGCGCCACCGGGCGAGGCATTCAATGCGATGAGTTGTTGATCCAGTTCGTGCAGGCGCCGACGACCGCTGAGGCTGGCGCTGCCACCGGCATCGAGCACCGCTTGCGCGCCGGCCTGCATGGCGTGCAGGCCCGGTTCCCCGGCGCGGTAGAGCACGCAGGTATCGGCCAGCTCGGTCATGATCGCCAGCAACGCATCGAGCCGGGCGTTCTGTTCGCCGTGACCGTTGGCGCGACTTTTGTGCAGTTGCGGCAAGCCGCGTTGCAGCACGGACGGGAAGCCCAGTTGCGCTTCCTCGCGAGCACCGCGTGCGCCGTAACGCTGGGCAACTTGTGCGCCATGGCTGAGTGGTGTCGGTGCGTAGCGGTCGTCGAGCAGTGCCAGGCGGGCGGCGCACAGGGCGATGGATTTCGGTTGCAGCGCGGCGGCCGTCACCAACAGTCCCAACGCCCAGATCGCACCGCGATGGGTGTTGACGCCGTTGGTGGTCACGAGCATGGCTTGTTCGCCCTCGCGACCGATGCGGCCAATCGCTTCGCGTAACGGGACACCGACTTCGCCCAGCTCCAGCGCCACCTCAGCCATTTCCTTGAACGCTGGCCACAAGGCCAACGCCGACGCGTGCATCAGGCCCAGGTGCAGATCGGTGTGCGCGCCGTTGCCGCGACGGTCGACCAGCGCCGGTTTCGGCGACAGATCGGCTTCGTCGATCAGCGCGTCCACCGCCAGATCGGCCAAGCGGTCAGCCAGGGACAGCGGTTTCGCTTGCAGGTTGAATGCGTGCATTACCAGCTCCTGAATTTGGCGGGCGGGTTGTACAGGCCGCCGGACCACTCGACCAGATCGGCCACGCTTTTCGCCGCGAGCAATTCGCGGGTAGCGTCAGTGCGGCGGATGCCGAGGTCTTCGGGCAAGGCGATCAGGCCCTCGCGGCGCATGCGTTCGGTGTCTTTCGGGTTGTGCCGCAGGCCGATGGCGGTAACTCCGGCGACCGCGGCGATCATCGCCTGGCGTTCTTCCAGCGAGCGCGCCTTGTACAGATAGGCGATGCCCTCTTCGGTGAGCAGGTGGGTAACGTCGTCGCCGTAGATCATGATCGGTGCCAGCGGCATGCCGCTTTTCTTCGCCACTTCCACGGCGTCGAGGGTTTCGACGAAGGTCGGTTTGCCGCCCTCCTGGAAGGTCTCGACCATTTGCACCACGAGTTTCTTGCCGCGTTCGAGCATCGGTTGCGGCCCATCGGCGTGACGCATGTCCAGCCACGCCGGGGTGCCGTGACGGCGGCCGCGCGGGTCGTGGCCCATGTTCGGCGCACCACCGAAACCGGCGAGACGGCCACGGGTTACGGTTGAGGAATGGCCGTCGCCATCGACTTGCAACGTCGCGCCGATGAACAGGTCCACCGCGTACTGCCCGGCGAGTTGGCAGACCATGCGGTTGGAGCGCAGCGAGCCGTCGCGGCCAGTGAAGAACACGTCGGGCCGCGCGGCGATGTAATTTTCCATGCCCAGTTCGGTGCCGAAGCAATGCACGCTCTCGACCCAGCCGCTTTCGATCGCCGGGATCAGCGTCGGGTGCGGGTTGAGTGTCCAGTTGCGGCAGATCTTACCTTTGAGGCCGAGGGATTCGCCGTAGGTCGGCAGGATCAGCTCAATGGCGGCGGTGTTGAAACCGATGCCGTGGTTGAGGGACTGTACGTTGTGTTTTTCGTAGATCCCGCGAATCGCCATCATCGCCATCAGCACGTGCACAGGCTTGATGTGGCGTGGGTCGCGGGTGAACAGCGGCTCGATGTAGAACGGCTTGTCGGCCACAACTACGAAATCGACCCATGAAGCGGGAATGTCCACGCGCGGCAGTTCGCTGACGTCATCGACCAATTGGTTGACCTGAACGATAACGATGCCGTCGCTGAACGCCGCCGGTTCGATCAGGGCCGGGGTGTCTTCGGTGCTCGGGCCGGTGTAGATGTTGCCGGCGCGGTCGGCCATGAAGCCGGCCGAGAGCACAACGTTGGGGATCAGGTCCACAACGAGGCGGGCGTAGAGTTCGATGTAGGTGTGGATCGCGCCGACTTCGAGCAAGCCGTCTTCGAGCAACTGGCTGATGCGCAGGCTCTGGGTGCCGGCGAAAGAGAAATCGAGCTTGCGGGCGATGCCACGTTCGAACAGATCAAGGTGCTCGGAGCGGCCGACGCTGGGCATGATCATGTGCAGATCATGGAGCTTGGCCGGATCGGCCTTGGCCAGCGAACGCGAAAGGAAATCCGCCTGCTTCTGGTTGTTGCCCTCCAGCACCACGCGGTCGCCGGGATGGATCAGCGCTTCAAGCGCGGCGACGATTTTGTCGCTGGGCAACACCGCCCCATCGGCCAGCCCGCGCACCTTGTCGAGCCGGCGCTGCTTCTCGTCACGTCGCCGCGTCCAGCGCGAGTCGGGGAAATTGTTGTTGTCATGCTCGCTCCACGGGTTCGCTGTCGTGGAGCCAAGTTAGGCGTGTGCGATGAGGGCATCAATCAAGCTGGGTGGTGAATCATTACGCTGAGAGTAATGGTCACGATCGCTTTCGCGAGCAGGCTCGCTCCCACATTGATCGCTCCCACGCTCCGCGTGGGAACGATCGAACGCATTCCAATTGTGGGAGCGAGCCTGCTCGCGAAGAGGCCAGTCGCCTCAGCGCACTCGCTCAGTCGGTTGGCACCAGTTTGTCCAGCACCCGGTTCACCGCCATCTCTGCCACCATGACAATCTGCGCGATGCCCTGCAGGGTCTTGCGCTGAGAGCCGTCCACGGAAGCTGCGTGGTTGTGCAGCATCACCGTCGCCGAACCCAGGGTTTCACAGGCGTCGGCCAGCAAGGATTCGGTGTCGGCTTCGGGGTTGGCCATGTACAGCGTGTTGGGGGTGTAAGGCGGGGCCATGAAGTCAGCGCTGGGTGGGCCGAGATAATGGTCGAGGGCGCGCTCGGCGGCTTCGTGGAATTTCTTTGAGTCGGGGGATTGGTAGGGCGATGCCGGGTCTTTGGTCGGCGGATTGGGCGATGGTTTTTTCATCTTCAGGTTCCGGATAAAGCCGCAACCGCATCTCTGCTAAAAGAAGGGGTGGCAGCTGAACGCAGGTTAGCAGACCGGGGAACCTAAGGAAGCCGGCGCGCCGAAGCGCCCTGCGCACAGCCGCCATCAAGTGCAGACGTGAAGCCTGGCTGACGGTGCTCGTGCAACCTCAGATTGACCACGGGCTGCTAAACCCGATCACTGGGAATCAGTGACCCGATCCAAGTTACGCAGCAAGCCCTGGGCGCACAAGCCGGCGGATTCTGGCGCAGGCGTAGGCAGCGGCGCAAGGATTTGTAGGCTGGTGCGGCGTAACACTGGGTGTCTTTAAACACCTCAATCAATTGTTGTTTATTGGCTGATCTGGATTGGGGATCTACCCGTAGGAATTTGCTGCCGCGACTGGCGCTTTCGCGAGCAAGCCCGCTCCCACATGGGAGCTTCAGGGTACGCAGATTTTGTGTACGACATCGCTCCACTGTGGGAGCGGGCTTGCTCGCGAATACGCCCGCCAGGACACCACAAACGCAAATCAATAAACCAATCCCGCATCCACCAGTAACTTCTCCAGCCCCAACAAATCCGGCACCTTCGCCACCTGCTCGCCCACCTGCACCGCTGCCTGCTCCAGCGCGCACAACGGCACATCGACATAACTCAACTGACTGTCCAGCTTGTAGGAGCGAGGAATCCCCTGCACCAGCAGCGCGATGAATCTCAGCTCCGGCAAGCCGCCCAGCGCATTCAGGATGACGATCCGCGCCCGTTCGCCGATGACGATTTTCTGCCCGCAGGCCGATTCGAAACTGATCAGCGGAATCTGCCGCTCGCGCCAGGTCACCCGCCCCAGGTACCACGGCGGTGTGTCGAGGTCGAAGGCGCTGGCCTGGTAGTCGATCAGCTCGGCGATGGCGACATTGGGCAGGATCAGGTTGCGATCGGCCAGCGGCAGCAGCAGCCCGGTCAACTGGCCGGTGCGCGGGTTGTGCCGGTGTTCATGCATGTTTCTTGCTCCACTGGGCGATGCTCTCCAGCAACACCGATTCCTGATACGGCTTGCCGAGGTAGTCGTTGACGCCGATGGCCATGGCGCGGTCGCGGTGTTTCTGCCCGGTGCGCGAGGTGATCATGATGATCGGCAAGTGGCGCAGGCGTTCGTCGGCGCGCACCTGGGTGGCGACTTCGAAGCCGTCCATGCGCGGCATTTCGATGTCGAGCAGCATCAGGTCGGGCGTGTGTTCTTCAAGCAGCAGCATCGCATCGACACCGTCCTTGGCGGTCAGCACGTTCATGCCGTGACGCTCGAGCAAACGGCTGGTGACCTTGCGCACCGTCACCGAGTCATCGACGACCATGATCAGCAGCGGCTTGTGCGGTTCGCTGTCGATCTCCGTGAGTGACGGCTCCTGCGCCAGGCGCGCCTGCATCGCGCGGATCGGTGCGAGCAGATCCAGAATCAGCACCACCCGGCCATCGCCGAGAATCGTCGCCCCCGACACGCCCTGCACCGCCGCGAATTGTGCGCCGAGGCTTTTGACCACGATTTCACGGGTGCCGGCCATGGCGTCGACCAGCACGGCAATGTGGCGGTCGTTGTAATGCACCAACAGCACCGGCAACGGCAGGTTCTGCCCGAGCAGTTTTGGCCGTGGCGCAGTCTTCAACAGCTCGCCGAGGTAGCACAGCTCATAACGCTGGCCGGCGTATTGATAGCTCGGCGGATCCTGACGGAAGTGCCCTTCCAGATCATTCGGCAACACACGCACGATGCCTTCGATGGTATTCAGCGGGATCGCGTACTGATCCTCAGCGCACTGCACCATCAGCGCGCGGTTAACCGACACGGTGAACGGCAAGCGAATGCGGAAATGCACGCCCTGCCCCGGCACCGAATCGATGCTCATGCTGCCGCCGAGCTGGCGCACTTCTTCGTGGACCACGTCCATGCCGACGCCACGCCCGGAAATCTGAGTGATTTTCTCTGCCGTGGAGAAACCCGGCTGAAGGATGAACTGCAACACGTCGCGGTCGCTGATCTCGGCATCGGGCGCCAGCAGACCGCGCTTGATCGCTTTGCGCCGCACGGCTTCCAGCGGCACCCCGGCGCCGTCATCGCGGATGTCGAAAACCATGTCGCCGCCCTCGCGCGACAGATCAAGGGTGATCTGCCCTTGCGCCGGTTTGCCCGCCGCCAACCGCACCTCGGCGGATTCGAGGCCATGGTCGACGGCGTTGCGCAGCATGTGTTCCAGCGGCGCGGCCATGCGCTCCAGCACGTTGCGGTCCATCTCGCCATCGGCATTGCCGACGACGAAGGCGACATCCTTGCCCAGCTCCTCGGCGACCTGACGCACGATGCGTTTCAGACGCGGCACCATGCGTTCGAACGGCACCATGCGCGTGCGCATCAGGCCTTCCTGTAATTCGGTGTTGATCCGCCCCTGTTGCTGCAACAGGTTCTCCGCATCGTGGTTGCGGCGGTCGAGGGTTTCCTTGAGGTCGAGCAGGTCCGAGGCGGATTCGAACAGCGCCCGCGACAGTTGCTGAAGCTGCGAATGGCGGTCCATTTCCAGCGGATCGAAATCTTCATAACCGAGGCGCTCACCGTCGACTTGCTGACGGCTGAGGATGCGCCCCTGGGTTTCCGTGTCGAGCCGGCGCAACTGATCGCGCATGCGCTCGATGGTGGTTTCCATCTCGTTGAGAGCAACCTGCGCATCGTTGACTTGCTGCTCGATTCGCCCCCGAAAGATCGAGGTTTCCCCGGCCAGATTGACCAGTTCATCGAGCAGTTCGGAAGAAACCTTGACCATGTCCGCGCCAGCATCGGCCGCCGGTGGCGCTGCCTCAGGCTTGATCACCGGAGCTGGCGCCAGCGGCGCTTCAACCTGCGCCGGATGGCTGAAATTCTGGATCGCGCTGATCAGCCGATCGGCCGGCGGGCACGGCTGCCCGGCGCGCACGCCATCGAGCATTTGCGCCAGTCGGTCATGGCCGCGCTGCACCAGCGCGAACAGCTCGGCGGACGGTTGCAGCGCACCGCTAGAGAGGCTTTCGTAGAGAAATTCCAGCTCATGGGCGAGGTCGCCGATCGGGCCGATTTCGACCATCCGCGCGCCACCCTTGAGGGTGTGCAGATCGCGCAGCAGGGTTTCGACTTCCTGACGGTTGCCCGGCTCGGCCTGCCAACGCAACAGCGCGGCGCCGGAGCTTTCGATGATGTCGAAACCTTCTTCAAGGAAGATCTCCAGCAACTCCGGATCATGCCCGGCGTTGTCGTGTTCGACCGTTGCGGGGGCAGATTCGCTGGCGGCCTGGCTCTGACGCAACTGACGGATCGCGTCGATCAGATCCTGCGCCGGGGTCAGCGCTTGATGCGCTTGCAGTTGCTCGAGCATCAGTGCCAAACGCTCATGACTGTGCTGCAACAAACCTTCGAGCGCGGCGCTGTGGTTGTAGCGTCGATCAACCAGCCCTTCGTAGAGATTTCCCAGCTCCTGGGCGAGGTCGCCGACGGCCTCGACCTCGGCCATGCGCGCGCCGCCCTTCAGCGTGTGCAAGTCGCGCTGCAATGACGACAGTGGCGCAGCGTTGTCCGGGTCCTTGAGCCAGCGCTGCAAGGCTTGCCCGGCGCTGTCGAGAATGTCCACCGCCTCTTCGAGGAAGATTTCGACGATTTCATCGTCCGGCTCGAGGGCGGCAACCGATTGCTGCAATTGGGTGGTGGCGCTGCCCAGCTCGCGAATGTCCAGGGTGCGGCTGCCATCGCTGCGGATCAGGCCCATCGCCGCCGGGTCGAGGCCTTCGTCGAGCAGTTCCTGCAAGGCACGAATCCGCTCCGGCTGCGGGGTGATTTCCTGGCCGGCGGCGAGTTCGTCGAGCATGTTGATCAGCGCTTCGTGGGCCAGTTGCGCTTCGTGGAAAAACCGCTCGCTGACCGCCAGGCTGCTTTCTTCCACCGCGCCATACAAGTCGAGCAAGGCTTCGCAGAGGCCATCGACCGCCTGCAGATCGGCCAGATGCGCGCCTTCGCCGAGGGTGGTCAGTTCATCGAGCAAGGCGCTGAGTTCCTGGCGTTCGCCGGGGTGCTGCTGCCAGCGCTGCAAGAGGTTTTCCGCGTCGAGGAGGATGTCCATGCCCTGGGCGAGGAAGTTGTTGATCAGTTGCGGATCGCGCTTGAGGCGCAGGCCGCTGTCAGCGCCATCGGTGCTGCCTTGCAGGCGCTCGGCGAGCAGCGCCTCGGTGCGTTTGATCAGCGACTGCGCACCGACAATCGGCGCCAGCGGATCGTGTTTGAGCTGGCGCAGGCCGACGCGGAACAGGCCCTCGGCTTCGAGCAGCAATTCGACCTCGTCCAGATCCAGCGGCAACTGATGCGCCTTGAACTCGCGGGCCAGTTGATCCAGTGAAGCCGCCAGTTCGGCCATCGGCAATACGCCGGCCATCGAGGCACTGCCCTTGAGCGTGTGCAGCGCCCGTTGCAGTTCGTCGCTGGCCGGCAACGGCACCTGTTCGGCGGCCTGATCGAGGAAACGGTTGAGGCTGGCAAGGTGGGTTTCGGCTTCTTTGCGGAAGATTTCCAGCAGCAGCGGATCGAGGGCGGCGACGTCGTCGGTGTCTTCGGCAGCCAGCGGCTCATCGCCTTTGGCCAACGCGTGGGCGCGTGCGGCGAGTTGGTCGACATCGCTGCGCTGGCGTTGGCGCTGGGTGGCAAATTCGTTGATCAGCTCGGGCAGCAGCAACACCGTGTCGTCGAGCAATTGGCGCAGCACTGCGCCGGGCTCGACGCTTTGTTCGAGCACGCGATTGAGCAGGTTTTCCACCGCCCAGGCCAGCTCGCCGAGGACCAGCGCGCGGACCATGCGACCGCTGCCCTTCAAGGTATGGAAAGCCCGGCGCAGTTCGGTCAGCGCGGCGCGGTCCTGGGGATTGGCGGTCCAGCGCGGCAGGTATTCGTGGAGAACTGCGAGAACTTCGTCGGTTTCCTCCGGGAACACTTCGCGCAGTTCATCGTCGACCGGTTCTTCATCGGCCGGCGGCGGCATCAGGCTGTCGGGGCTGTTGCGCGCCGGCGGGTTGAGCGCCGACAACGGGCTGGCCAGCACCTCGGCCAGCGACTGCACGACGTCAGGGTCGTCGAGAGTTTGCAGATCCTGCATGACCTGGGCTTCGCTGGGGCTGAGTACCTCATCGAGCACCGGCACTTGCGCTTCGCCGGGCTGCTCGTTGGCGAAGAAGCCGAGGCTGGCGAGGCTGTTTTGCGCGACATCGAGCAGATGCTCGGCGGGCGCCTGCGGGTCGTCGCTCAGGCGTTCGAGGTAATACTCCAGGCTGCTGATCACATCGGCCAGATGGTCGAGTTGTTCCCAACCCGGTTCGTGGGCATCAAGCATCAAATGCTCGCGAATGAAGCCGTTGCAGGCCTCGACCAGACTCGCTGCGCGGGCCAGCGGAATCATCGCCAGCGCGCCGCGCACCTGCGTCAGCAGTTCGGGCAGCGATTGCAGATGCTGGCGGTCCCAATCGGCGTCGATGTAATCGACGATCATGTCCTTGGCCTGTTGCAGGCAGATGCGCGCTTCCTTGATCACAATCTGATGGATCTGTGTCAGGTCGGTGGTCGGCAGGCGCGTGTCGTCGGCGCTTTGCGTCTCCACCGTGCCGACCATGCCGGCCAGCGTTGCTTCGACGTAGAGCAAGGCCCCGGCGACGTCCATGAGGATTGCGTCGTTCGGTTCGCGCTGGCCCTGAGCGAGGCTGAGCACCACCGCCAATTGGTCGATGATGACCTTGCGCGGCTGGCCGAAACCCAGCACCGCGAGGGTGTCGGCGATCTGCCGCAGCGGCGCGAGCAGGCTGTCCAGATCCGAAGCGTGCTGGCGGTCGCTGCGCACGAACAGATCGAGGCGCTCCTTGACCCGCACCAGCTCTTCGCACAGCGCTGCCAGCACCGAGCGCATGGCATCGCGGTCGGGGCCGGCGAGGCGCGCGCGTTCTTCATCGACCATCGCGCTGTCGGGCAACGCGTCGTCCGGGGAGTAGCGATCTTTCATGGTCAGCATCTGCCCGGTGGGATGTTCGGCTTTGGCAATATAGAACAACAGGCTTTTCAGCAGCTCGGCCGGCGCCGGCTGATTGAGCCCGACGATGCCCTGTTCGAGCAGGCGCTTGAGCTCTTGGTCGGCGTCCTTGAACAGGCTGCGCAGCGCCGGACTGTTGGCGATGGCGCCCTCGCGCATGCCCTCGACCAACGCCGAGGCGACCTGCCACAACGGGCTCAACGGCGCGTCGCCGCAAAGCGCTTCGAGACGGCTGAAGACCTTGGCCAGATAGCCAAGGTGCGTCTGGTCGTCCTGTTCGCGCAGCAGACCGACCAATGCCATTTGCAGCATCTGCCGCAGTTTGCGCAGCACGTTCGGCAGATCGGGCGGTTCCAGTGTCGCGAGTGCCGCGTCGCTGATCGGCGCGAGCTCGGGCAGCGGCGGGCTGAACAGGCTGGTTTCCGCCAACAGGCTTTCACCACGAGCGCTGCGCAGATCGTTGATCAGCGGCAACACTACCAGCGGCAGGTCGCGGCGGGCGTTCTGCACGCGGTCAAGGTAAAGCGGCAATTGCCCCAGGGCTTGCAGCATCAGGTGCAAGGCTTCGTCGCGGTGTGGCACGCGTTGATGTTGCAGGGCTTCGACCAGATGCTCCATTTCTTCGGCGAGCAACGCTGCGCCGTAGAACTCGACCATTTGCAGGCTGCCGTGGACCTGATGAATGTACGCCAGACACTCGTCCAGCCCGGGGACGGCCTGCGGATCGTCGAGCACGGCCTCGATCGCCTGATGCGCCAGCTTCAGCGTTTCGGCAATTTCGCCCTTGACCCATTCCAGGGCCACGTAGTCGTGCCGATCACCCATAACCACTCCACTCACGCTTTATCTGTCGCCGCCGGCAAGGTGAAACCGGACACCGAACGGCGCAACTGACTGGCCATTTTCGCCAGGTTGCCGATGCTCTCGGCGGTGGCCGTGGACCCCGACGAAGTCTGCGAGGTGATCTGCTGGATCACGTTCATCGTCAGCGAGATCTGCCCGGCCGAAGAGGTCTGCTGCTGCGCCGCGTTGGAAATGCTCTGGATCAGCGCCGCGAGGGTCTTGGACACGCCTTCGATTTCTTCCAGGGCCACACCGGCATCCTGCGCCAGTCGCGCGCCGCGCACCACTTCGGTGGTGGTCTGTTCCATGGAAATCACCGCTTCGTTGGTGTCGGCCTGAATCGCTCGCACCAGGGTTTCGATCTGCCGGGTCGCGGCGGACGAACGTTCGGCCAGCCGCTGCACTTCGTCGGCAACCACGGCAAAACCGCGCCCGGCATCCCCGGCCATCGATGCCTGGATCGCCGCGTTGAGGGCGAGGATGTTGGTCTGGTCGGCGATGTCGTCGATCAGGCTGACGATGTCGCCGATTTCCTGGGACGATTCGCCGAGGCGCTTGATGCGCTTGGCGGTGTCCTGAATCTGTTCGCGAATGTTGTCCATGCCGTGGATGGTGTTGTGCACCACCTCGTTGCCCTTGTTGGCGATTTCCACCGAGCGCTCGGCCACCGCCGACGATTCGGCAGCGTTGGCCGAGACTTGATCGATGGACTCGGCCATGTCACTGATCGCTGTCGAGGCTTCGGAAATCTGCTGGGCCTGTTGCTCCGAGGCCTGGGCCAGGTGCATGGCGGTGGCCTGGGTTTCCTGCACGGCGGCGGCAACCTGGCCGGCGGTGAGGTTGATGGTCGCCACCAGATCGCGCAACTGGTCGACGGAATAGTTGATCGAGTCGGCGATGGTGCCGGTGAAGTCTTCGGTCACCGACGCGGTCACCGTGAGGTCGCCATCGGCAAGGTCTTCGATTTCGTCGAGCAGGCGCATGATTGCGTTCTGGTTGCGCTCGTTCTTTTCGGCCGTTTCGCGCAACTGGCGATTGGTTTCGCGGACCATGACCAGGCCGATGAGGATGATCGAGGCCAGCGCAAGCAAGCCCAGCACATAGCCGCCAATGGTGTCGGTGTTGCGCCCGCCGGCCAGGTGCTCGAAACCTGTAGCAAGGTGCGAAGCTTCGTCGAGCAGGGTTTGCGACAGGGTGAAGATGTTGCTGGCCGACTCGCGGACCTTGAACAGCTCAGGCGAGGTTTCGAGGATTTCATCCACGGAGCCGGAAACGAACTGGAACAGCTCGGAGATTTCGCTCAAACGCGCACGGGCGTCGCGGTCTTCGACCTGGCTGATTTTCAGCGCCGGGTTGCCTTGCAACATGCCGTTGAGCACCAGACCGAAACGCGCGGCATCGCGGCCAAAGGCGTCGGCGGCCTGCTGCGAGTTTTCGTCACCGGCGAGCACGGTGTTGACTGCGCCAAGAATGCGTTCAGCCAACAGCGATTGCCGTTGCGCCATCGCCACCTGCGCCGCCGGGGCGCCGCGCTGCAGGAGGATTTCCACGACTTTCTCGTATTCGATCTGCAATTGCGGCACGGTTTCTGCGAGTGTCGCGGCGACTTGATGCAGCGACAGCACGGTCTGTTCGCTGGTGAGGATCGCATCGGTGTTTTTCAGCAGGCGTTCCCAGTCCATCTGCACCGCACGCATTTCCGGGCGCACGGCGACGGGTGCCGGCGGCAGGCCGGTGTTCGGGTCACCCTTTTTCAGGTAACCCCAGCGCTGGGCGAAATCGTTGCGCGCATCGCTGAGCAGTTTGAACGCCGCCGCCTTGCCCGCCGCCGCTTCGGTGGCGTTCTTGGCGATGCGTTGCGAGAGCACGCGTAGCTCACCGGCGTGGCCGATGTACTGCTTGTCGTAGTTCGCCTGGGTGTTGAGGTAAGCGAAGTTGGCGAACAGCAGCATGATGAACACGATCAGTGCGATAAACAGCACGATGATCTGCGCACGGCTGCGCGATGCTTCTGCCGACTTGCCTGTTTTTGCTTTTGTCATCGGTCCTCGCCTTAACCCACACCTTTGAGGCCTGCTGCAATCCCTGTGGGAGGCAACCTCATGATGAAGAAATTTTGTGGCGAGGGGATTTATCCCCGATAGGTCGCGCAGCGGCCCCAAAAACCTGAGTCGTATCGGCTACATCTCAAATACAGGTCTTGGGTCGGCTTCGCCAACCATCGGGGATAAATCCCCTCGCCACAGGTCTGTCTGACCCACAATTTTCCTGATCACATGGCCCATTCCACCCAATGGGTTCTGTGTTGTTCGTGCTATAGAGCCACACCCATGAACACCGGGGATTTGGCCAACGCAAACAGGCTGAACACCCGCCAATTCTGTTCGCGGCGGAAATAGCCTTTGACGAATTCGGCCTTGGAGCCCTGGCGCTTGCTGATCGACAGTGGTTCGAAACTGCCCTGTTCGAAATGCTGCAATCCGATCACCTCGTCGACCATCACCCCGGCGAACACGTCTTCATGTTCCACCACCAATACCCGCCGCTGTTTACGCAGCGGCGACAGCTCATGGCCGAAGAACCCGCACAGGTCCATGATCGGCAGCAGCCGCCCGCGAAGGTTAGCCACCCCCTTGACCCACGGCTTGACCCCGGGCAACTGGGTGAAGCGCGGCTCATGCAAAACTTCGCTGACTTCGCCCATCGGCGCCACATACCAATGCTCGCCGAGGCGAAAGCCGATGCCGCTCCAGCGATCCGGGCGCGCCGCTTGCGACGGCAGGTCCGCCGCCAGCAAGCGGCAGCGCTGGTCGATCTGCCAGAGCAGTTCGAACGCAGTCAGCGATTCGCTCATGATCGCGCGATCAGCCTTTGAGGACGTTGTTCAGGGTCTTGATCAGGGTGTCTTCGTCGACCGGTTTGGTCAGGTAATCCTTGGCGCCCTGACGGGTGCCCCAGACCTTGTCGGTTTCCTGATCCTTGGTGGTGATGATGATCACCGGGATGTGCGCGGTGTCGGCATCCTTGGTCAACTGGCGGGTCGCCTGAAAACCATTGAGGCCGGGCATGACGATGTCCATCAGCACGGCGTCGGGTTTTTCCTGACGGGCCAGGGCCACGCCGTCGGCGCCGTTCTCGGCCTTGAGCACTTCATGGCCGTGCTTTTCGAGCATGCCGGTGAGTTTGTACATTTCAGTCGGCGAATCATCGACGATCAGGATACGTGCCATGGTCTTCCCCATTTTTCTGGTCGACTGCCGGCCCGCTGGCCGAGCGTCACTGTGCGTGTGTTACTGCGGCAAAACGGCGGCGAAGCCCGGAACATGGGCCTGGATCGCGTTGAGCAGTTCTTCTTTGCTGAACGGCTTGGTCAGAAATTGATCAGAGCCGACAATCCGCCCCTTGGCCTTGTCGAACAGCCCGTCACGCGATGACAGCATGATCACCGGCGTGGCCTTGAACGCACTGTTGTTCTTGATTAAAGCGCAGGTCTGATAACCATCCAGACGCGGCATCATGATGTCGACAAAGATGATCCCGGGATGGTGGTCGGCGATCTTCGCCAGCGCATCGAAACCGTCGATGGCAGTGATCACTTCGCAACCGACGTTCTTCAACAATGTTTCGGCGGTGCGGCGAATCGTTTTCGAGTCGTCGATCACCATGACCTTCAAGGCGCTGGACTGCTGTTCCATAAGAGGGTTCTACCGTCGCCTTTGCGAATCAAATTGTCCGTTTTGCTGTGAATAATGGCCTGAAACCCTTGATAGCCAAGGGTCGGCGCGATCTGCCAGCCTTTTTAGCACAGTCTCCAGATGCAATCTATCGACGGGTTTTTCCTTGACCGAAAACCCGCCCGGCGCCACTCTGGCGGCACTTTTTCAATACCGATCCGGTAGCCAAATTTCGAGGAAAACCCAATGAGCGTTCGCGTCGGGATTGTCATGGACCCTATCGCCAGCATCTCCTATAAAAAGGATAGCTCGCTGGCCATGCTGCTGGCCGCGCAAAAGCGTGGCTGGGAACTGTTCTACATGGAACAGAAAGACCTGTATCAGGCCGAGGGCCAGGCGCGGGCGCGGATGAGCCCGCTGAAAGTCTTCGCCAACCCGGACAAATGGTTCGAACTGGACGCCGAGCAGGACAAACTGCTGAGCGACCTGGACGTGGTCCTGATGCGCAAGGATCCGCCGTTCGACATGGAGTTCGTCTACTCCACTTACCTGCTGGAACAGGCCGAAGCCGCCGGCGTGCTGGTGGTGAACAAGCCGCAGAGCCTGCGCGACTGCAATGAAAAGCTGTTTGCCACGCTGTTTCCGCAGTGCACGCCGCCGACCATCGTCAGCCGCCGCCCGGACGTATTGCGTCAGTTCGCCGACCATCACGGTGACGTGATCCTCAAGCCGCTGGACGGCATGGGCGGTTCGTCGATCTTCCGCCACACCGCCGGCCACCCGAACCTCTCGGTGATCCTCGAAACCCTGACCCTGCACGGCAAGCAGCAGATCATGATTCAGGGTTACCTGCCGGCGATCGTCGATGGCGACAAGCGCATCCTGATGATCGATGGCGAGCCGGTGGATTATTGCCTGGCGCGGATCCCGGCCATGGGCGAAACCCGTGGCAACCTCGCCGCCGGTGGCCGTGGCGAAGCGCGTCCGCTGACCGATAAGGATCGCTGGATCGCCGCCCAGGTCGGACCCACCCTGCGCGAGAAAGGCCTGCTGTTCGTCGGCCTCGACGTGATCGGCGAGCACCTGACCGAAATCAACGTCACCAGCCCGACCTGCATCCGTGAAATCGACAATGCGTTCGGCACCGATATCGGCGGCATGCTCATGAATGCTATCGAAAGCAAGCTGCAAGCTTCGAGCCGCAAGCCACAAGCTTAAAGCCAGGCGGCAAGCTCTTAACTTGCAGCTTGCAGCTCGAAACTTGCAGCTGCCCCTATGCAGCTTGTCGCTTGAAGCTCGTCGCTTGCAGCTAAAAACCAACATTGCGTTATCATGCCGAGCCCAAAAAACGCGATGTTGGTTTTTCTACGATGACTCTGCCGTCCGATCTGCCTGCTGAACTCGCCCATCGTGGCGTGCGCCCGGCCGATCGCCTCGGTTTTACCCTGTTTCTCGCGGCGCTGATTCACCTGGCGCTGCTGCTCGGCGTCGGCTTTACCATGGTCGAGCCGCAGCAGATCAGCAAAACCCTGGAAATCACCCTGGCCACCTTCAAGGCCGAGAAGAAACCGGAAAAGGCAGATTTTCTCGCTCAGGAAAACCAGGAAGGCAGCGGCACGCTGGACAAGAAAGCCCTGCCCAAGACCACCGAAGTCGCGCCGTTCCAGGACAATCAGGTGAAAAAGGTCACCCCGCCGCCCGCGGCCAAGCCAGAGGTGCAGGAAGCCGCACCGAAAGCAGCGGTGACCACCGTCGCGCCGAAACCAAAGAAAGCGCCGACCAAGAAAGAAGAAAGCAAAACCGAAGTCAAACCGACCGTCGACGCGCCGGCGTTCGACAGCTCGCAGTTGTCCAGCGACATCGCCAGCCTTGAGGCGGAGCTGGCCAAGGAACAACAGCTTTACGCCAAACGCCCACGCATCCACCGCTTGAGCGCGGCCTCGACCATGCGCGACAAAGGCGCCTGGTACAAGGACGACTGGCGCAAGAAGGTCGAGCGCATCGGCAACCTCAACTATCCCGAAGAAGCGCGACGCAAGCAGATCTACGGTAATTTGCGCCTGATGGTCTCGATCAACCGCGACGGTTCGCTGTATGAAGTGCTGGTGCTGGAATCCTCCGGCCAGCCGCTGCTTGATCAGGCGGCGCAGCGCATCGTCCGCCTGGCCGCACCGTTTGCACCGTTTACCGGCGATCTGTCGGACATCGACCGCCTGGAAATCATCCGCACCTGGAAATTTGCCCGGGGCGACAAGCTCTCCAGCAATTAAAGACCCTGCAAAACCCTGTGGGAGCGAGCCTGCTCGCGAATGCGGTGTGTCATTCAATATTAATGTGACTGATCCACCGCATTCGCGAGCAGGCTCGCTCCCACATCGGAATTGTGTTGTCAGCATCTCCAGCTTGTCAGTTCGCCCCTCGAACGCCACACTAGCGCTCATGAAAAACGTCAGCCCCAGCTACCTCAAGCATCACTTCCTGATCGCCATGCCACACATGGCCGACCCGAACTTTGCCCACACCTTGACCTACATCGTCGAGCACACGGCCAATGGCGCGATGGGGCTGGTGGTCAACGAGGCCGCAAGACTTGAACCTGGCCGACATCCTCGAACAGTTGCGCCCGGACATCGAGCCGCCCGCGCGCTGCCAGGATGTGCCGATCTTCATCGGCGGGCCGGTGCAGACCGATCGCGGTTTCGTCCTGCACCCGGCGGGCCAGACTTTCCAGGCCACCGCGCAGCTGGACGGCGACCTGGCCCTGTCGACGTCGCAGGACGTGCTGTTCGCCATCGCCGACGGCGTCGGCCCCGCGCAGAGCCTGATCACCCTCGGTTACGCCGGCTGGGAGGCCGGGCAGCTGGAGGCTGAACTGGCCGACAACGCCTGGCTGACCTGCCCGTTCAACGCCGACATTCTGTTCAATACCCGCAGCGAATTGCGCCTGGAAGCGGCGGCGCGGCACTTGGGCATCGATCTCAATCTGCTCACCAGCCAGGCAGGTCACGCCTGATGGCCCTGCGCCTGATTCTCGGCTTCGACTACGGCACCAAACAGATCGGCGTCGCGGTCGGCCAGGTGATTACCGGCCAGGCCCGCGAACTGTGCACGCTCAAGGCACAAAACGGCGTGCCGAACTGGGATCAGGTCGAAGCGCTGATCAAGGAATGGAAACCCGACGCCGTGGTGGTCGGCCTGCCGTTGAACATGGACGGCACGCCCAGCGAGATGTGCGTACGCGCGAAGAAATTCGCCCGCCGCCTCAACGGCCGCTACAACCTGCCCTTCTATACCCACGACGAACGCCTGACCACTTTCGAAGCCAAGGGCGAGCGACTGGTGCGTGGCGGGCAGAAAGGCAGTTACCGCGACAACCCGGTGGACGCCATCGCCGCTGCCCTGCTGCTGCAGGGCTGGCTCGATGAAAACACTGCATTGTTTGAATCCTGACAAGCGCTTCGGCGCTTTTCTTTTGGTTATAAACCGAGCTTCGTCCGGCAGGACGCAGCGCGGAATCACGAAGGAGCAACCATGAGCCTGCCCAATCCCGCCGATCTGATCAGCCAGATGGCGACCCGCCTCAAGGCGCACCTTGCCCAGCGTGACATCAGCGAACCGCGTTACATCGGCATCCGCACCGGCGGCATCTGGGTCGCGCAGGCGCTGCTCAAGGAACTGGCCAGCGATGCGCCACTGGGTACGCTGGATGTGTCCTTCTATCGCGATGACTTCAGCCAGAACGGCCTGCACCCGCAAGTGCGCCCGTCCGCCCTGCCCTTCGAGATCGAAGGCCAGCATCTGGTGCTGATCGACGACGTGCTGATGAGCGGTCGGACCATCCGCGCCGCCATGAATGAACTGTTCGATTACGGCCGCCCGGCCAGCGTGACGCTGGTCTGCCTGCTGGACCTGGACGCCGGCGAGTTGCCAATCCGCCCGAACGTGGTCGGCGCCACCTTGACCCTGGCCGGCAACCAGCGGGTCAAGTTGTCCGGCCCCGAGCCGCTGACGCTCGAACTGCAAGACGTCACCCTTTAATCCGCCCTATTGAGAGTCCCCCTCGCGATGACGCCTCTAGATACCAAGCGCCCGCTGCAGCTCAATGATCAGGGCCAGCTGCGCCACTTCCTCTCGCTCGACGGTTTGCGCCGCGAGTTGCTGACGGAAATCCTCGACACTGCCGACTCGTTCCTTGAAGTCGGCGCCCGGGCGGTGAAGAAAGTCCCGTTGCTGCGCGGCAAGACCGTGTGCAACGTGTTCTTCGAGAACTCCACGCGCACCCGCACCACGTTTGAACTGGCGGCCCAACGGTTGTCGGCAGACGTGATCACCCTGAACGTGTCGACATCGTCGGCGAGCAAGGGCGAAACGTTGCTCGATACCCTGCGCAACCTTGAGGCGATGGCCGCCGACATGTTCGTCGTGCGCCACGGCGACTCGGGCGCGGCGCACTTCATCGCCGAGCATGTCTGCCCGCAAGTGGCGATCATCAACGGTGGTGACGGCCGGCATGCGCACCCGACCCGGGGCATGCTCGACATGCTCACCATCCGTCGGCACAAGGGCGGTTTCGAAAACCTCTCGGTGGCGATCGTCGGCGACATCCTCCATTCGCGGGTGGCGCGCTCGAACATGCTCGCGCTGAAAACCCTCGGCTGCCCGGACATCCGCGTGATCGCGCCGAAAACCCTGCTGCCGATCGGCATCGAGCAATACGGCGTCAAGGTCTACACCGACATGGCCGAAGGCCTGAAAGACGTCGACGTGGTGATCATGCTGCGCCTGCAGCGCGAGCGCATGACCGGCGGCCTGCTGCCCAGCGAAGGCGAGTTCTATCGCCTGTTCGGCCTGACCACCGCGCGTCTGGCCGGGGCCAAACCCGATTGCATCGTGATGCACCCGGGGCCGATCAACCGTGGCGTGGAGATCGAGTCGGCGGTGGCCGACGGCCCGCACTCGGTGATCCTCAATCAAGTGACCTACGGCATCGCGATTCGTATGGCCGTGCTGTCCATGGCCATGAGCGGGCAGACTGCGCAACGTCAATTCGAGCAGGAGAACGCCCAGTGAAGCTCAGCATTCTCAGCGCACGCGTCATCGATCCCAGCAGCGGCCTGGATCAAATCACCGACATCCACGTTGAAGCCTGCAAGATCGTCGCCCTCGGCGCCGCGCCGGCCGGTTTCAGCGCAATAGAAACCATCGACGCGCATGGCCTGGTGGCCGCGCCTGGCCTGGTAGACCTCAACGTTGCCCTCCGCGAGCCGGGCTACAGCCGCAAAGGCTCGATCGTCAGCGAAACCCGCGCCGCCGCTGCCGGTGGCGTGACCAGCCTGTGCTGCCCGCCGAAGACCAGACCGGTGCTCGACACCTCGGCCGTGGCCGAACTGATCCTCGACCGCGCCCGCGAAGCCGGCAACACCAAGGTGTTCCCGATCGGCGCACTGAGCAAAGGTCTCGATGGTGAGCAACTGGCCGAACTGGTGGCCCTGCGCGACGCTGGTTGCGTGGCGTTCGGCAACGGCCTGGAAAGCTTCCGCAACAGCCGCACCCTGTGCCGGGCGCTGGAATACGCGGCGACTTTCGACCTGACGGTGATCTTCAACTCGCAGGATCACGATCTGGCCGAGGGCGGTCTCGCCCACGAAGGCGCGGTCGCCAGTTTCCTGGGTCTGCCGGGTATCCCGGAAACCGCCGAAACCGTGGCGCTCGCCCGCGATCTGCTGCTGGTCGAGCAGACCGGCGTGCGTGCGCATTTCAGCCAGTTGACCAGTGCGCGCGGTGTTGCCCTGATTGCTCAGGCGCAGGCCCGTGGTCTGAAAGTCACTGCCGATGTGGCGCTGTACCAGTTGATTCTGACTGATGAAGCGCTGATCGACTTCAACAGCCTCTATCACGTGCAACCGCCGCTGCGCACCCGCGCCGACCGCGATGGCCTGCGTGAGGCGGTGAAGTCCGGGGTGGTCTCGGCCATCTCCAGCCATCACCAGCCCCACGAGCGCGACGCCAAACTGGCCCCGTTCGGCGCCACCGAGCCGGGCATCAGCAGTGTTGAACTGCTGCTGCCACTGGCGATGACGCTGGTCGAGGATGGTTTGCTCGACTTGCCGACGCTGCTGGCACGTCTCAGCGCAGGCCCGGCCGAAGCGCTGCGTCTGCCGGCGGGCAAACTGGCGGTGGGTGGTGCGGCGGATATCGTGCTGTTCGATCCGAAGTCTTCGACGGTAGCCGGCGAGCAATGGCTGTCGAAGGGCGAGAACTGCCCGTTCATCGGGCACAGCCTGCCGGGTGTGGTGCGCTATACGCTGGTGGATGGGCGGATTACGCACCAGGCTTGACTTGAGGGAGATTGTGGCGAGGGGATTTATCCCCGCTCGGCTGCGTAGCAGTCGCGAAGCCATTGCACGCGGTGGAACAAATCCACCGCGTTCTCGGATTCAGGACCGCTTCGCGGCCCAACGGGGATAAATCCCCTCGCCACAACTTACTGGAAGGCGCCGCGATTTTTCGCGTTGCGCACCGACACCTGGTCGTTCAGGGTCCAGAAGTCATACAGCACGCCAATAAAGAACAACCCACCCGTCAGCAGATACAGCAAACCGCTGATCCACTTGCCCTGATACATGCGGTGCACACCGAACACTCCGAGGAAAGTCAGCAGGATCCACGCGACGTTGTACTCGATCGGCCCGGCGGCAAAGCGCAGGTCGGCTTCGCGATCCATCGCCGGGATCAGAAACACGTCGATCAGCCAGCCAATCCCCAGCAAACCGAAAGTGAAAAACCAGATCGTCCCGGTCACCGGCTTGCCGTAATAAAAGCGGTGCGCTCCCGTGAATCCGAAAATCCACAGCAGGTAGCCGATAACTTTGCTGTGAGTGTCTTTTTCCTTCACGGGGGGTAGCTGATAGCTGTTCATTAAGACCTCATTGAACTCGATAGATAAATATTCTTCATTTCTTTGTGACTTTTTTACAGGTGGCCGACGTATGGCAAATGTTACCGTTGCTAGCGCGAAACCCTTGTAGAACCTGACTTCTGTCGGACAATTGCGTACTTTTTGAGCGTTTTTGGTTCCGTAGCCGGCGGCATGAATCGATGAACGGCCTCGGAACGGCAAAAAAAGCTGTTATAAAGTTGCGCGCTATCACTTACGAGCCACGCCTAATGCGACCATTTTTCAAGACATGGCTGACTATTTGCCTATTAATGCCACTGGCCGCCCACGCCACCAATCGTGAGCAACGTCTTCCTAACGTCAACGGCTTCACCCCTAAATCCCATGCTTCGGCTCCATCGAGCAAAAGCAGCAAGTCCAAGACCACCACGCTGAGCAGCAAGAGCCGCAGCAAGCTGGTGCCACCGATGGCGAGCAAGGAAAGCAGCAATGTGCTGAGCCGTGCGGTAAACGTCCTCGGTACACCTTATCGTTGGGGCGGCAGCAGCCCAAGTAAAGGCTTCGATTGCAGCGGTCTGGTGAAATATGCGTTCAACGACGCTACGTTCGACCTGCCACGCACCTCCAACGCCATGGCCAGCGGTCACGGCGAGAAGGTCGAACGCAAGGATCTGAAGCCGGGCGACCTGATTTTCTTCAACATCAAGAGCCGCCGGGTCAACCACGTTGCCATCTACCTGGGCAACGACCGCTTCATCCACGCCCCACGCCGAGGCAAAGCGGTGAGCATCGACACGCTGAACAAGCCGTACTGGGAAAAGCACTACGTCGTGGCCAAGCGCGTATTGCCGAAAGAGCAACAGCAGATGCGCGTAGTCCAGCGCTAACACCATATCGATCGTTCCCACGCTCCGCGTGGGAATGACTCAATGGACGCTCCGCGTCCGCTTCGGCAGGGACGCAGAGCGTCCCGGGCTGCATTACCACGCAGAGCGTGGGAACGATCACTCCCTCAAAAATTATCCGGGGTGCGCGCCTTCTCTCGCGCATGCTCGCGGCTGATCAAGCCCTTGGTCACCAGATCCTTCAGGCACATATCGAGTGTCTGCATGCCCAACGACCCACCGGTCTGAATCGCCGAATACATCTGCGCCACCTTGTCCTCGCGAATGAGGTTACGGATCGCCGACGTCCCGAGCATGATTTCATGCGCCGCCACCCGCCCGCCGCCGATCTTCTTGATCAACGTCTGCGACACCACCGCCAGCAACGACTCCGACAGCATCGAACGGACCATCGACTTCTCGTCGCCGGGAAACACGTCGACCACACGGTCGATGGTCTTCGCCGCCGAGGTCGTGTGCAGCGTGCCGAACACCAGATGCCCGGTCTCGGCGGCGGTCAGCGCCAGGCGGATGGTTTCCAGATCACGCATCTCGCCAACCAGAATCACGTCCGGATCTTCACGCAGCGCCGAACGCAGTGCGGTGGCGAAGCTGCGGGTATCACGATGGACTTCGCGCTGATTGATCAGGCATTTGCGCGATTCGTGAACGAACTCGATGGGATCTTCGATGGTGAGAATGTGGTGATGGCGATGGGTGTTGAGGTAATCGATCATTGCCGCCAGCGTGGTCGATTTGCCGGAGCCGGTCGGCCCGGTGACCAGCACCAGCCCGCGCGGCGCATCGGTGATCTTGCGGAAAACATCGCCCATGGCGAGGTCTTCCATGCTCAGCACTTTCGACGGAATGGTACGGAACACAGCGCCGGCACCACGGTTCTGGTTAAAGGCGTTGACGCGAAAGCGCGCCACGCCGGGTACATCGAAGGAAAAATCCGTTTCCAGATTTTTCTCGAATTCGATGCGCTGAGTGTCGTTCATGATGTCGTAGATCAGATCGTGCACTTGCTTGTGGTCCAGCGCCGGCAGATTGATCCGTCGCACGTCGCCATCGACGCGGATCATCGGCGGCAGGCCGGCCGACAGGTGCAGGTCGGAAGCGCCCTGTTTGGCGCTGAAGGCCAGCAATTCAGTGATATCCATAGCGTCCCTCAATTCCAGTAGAATGCCGCGAACCTACAGACCGCCGGCGCCTCTTGATGTCCACGATAGCAGACAACATCCTTCAGGTTAGTTCGCGCATCCAGGCAGCGGCCAAAGCCGCGCACCGCGACGAAAACAGCATCCATTTGCTCGCCGTGAGCAAGACCAAACCCGCCCAGGCCCTGCGCGAAGCCTACGCCGCCGGCCTGCGCGACTTCGGCGAGAACTACTTGCAGGAAGCCTTGGGCAAACAGCTGGAGCTGGCCGACCTGCCCTTGATCTGGCACTTCATCGGCCCCATTCAATCGAACAAGACTCGCGCGATTGCCGAGCATTTCGACTGGGTGCACTCCGTGGATCGTCTGAAAATTGCCCAACGCCTGTCCGAACAACGTCCGCCCGAACTGCCGCCACTGAACATCTGCATTCAGGTCAATGTCAGCGGCGAGGCGAGCAAATCCGGTTGCACCCCGGCCGATCTGCCAGCGCTGGCCGAGGCCATCAGCGCGTTGCCACGCTTGAAGCTGCGCGGACTGATGGCGATTCCCGAGCCGACCGAGGAGCGCGCCGAACAGGACGCTGCCTTCGCCGCCGTGCAGGCATTGCAGGCGAGCCTCGATCTGCCGCTCGACACACTGTCGATGGGCATGAGCCACGACCTCGAGTCGGCCATCGCCCAAGGAGCCACCTGGGTGCGGATCGGTACCGCGCTGTTTGGCGCCAGAGATTATTCCCAGTCTTGAACGTTTCCAGATAAGGACCACACATGAGCAACACACGTATTGCGTTTATCGGTGCGGGCAACATGGCGGCCAGTCTGATTGGCGGCTTGCGCGCCAAGGGTCTGGAAGCGGCGCAGATCCGCGCCAGCGATCCGGGCGAAGAAACCCGTGCCAAGGTCAGCGCCGAACATGGCATCGAAACCTTCGCTGACAACGCCCAGGCCATCGACGGAGTCGATGTTGTCGTGCTGGCGGTCAAGCCACAGGCGATGAAAGCCGTGTGCGAGGCGATTCGCCCAAGCCTGCAGCCCAATCAACTGGTAGTGTCGATTGCCGCTGGCATCACCTGCGCGAGCATGACCGCATGGCTCGGCGAGCAGCCGATCGTGCGCTGTATGCCCAATACTCCGGCGCTGCTGCGTCAGGGTGTCAGCGGTCTGTACGCGACCAGTGAAGTCACCGCCCAGCAGCGTCAGCAAGCCGAAGAGCTGCTGTCCGCCGTCGGCATCGCCCTGTGGCTGGACGAAGAACAGCAACTGGACGCAGTCACCGCAGTGTCCGGCTCCGGCCCGGCGTACTTCTTCCTGCTGATCGAAGCCATGACCGCCGCTGGCGTCAAACTGGGCCTGCCGAAAGCAATCGCTGAGCAACTGACCGTGCAGACTGCCTTGGGCGCCGCGCACATGGCGGTGTCCAGCGATGTCGACGCGGCCGAACTGCGCCGCCGCGTGACCTCGCCGAATGGCACCACGGAAGCTGCGATCAAATCATTCCAGGCTGGCGGCTTCCAAGCGCTGGTTGAAACCGCACTCGGCGCCGCCGCGCACCGCTCGGCCGAAATGGCCGAACAACTGGGCAAATAAGGAGCCTTACATGATCGGATTGAACACCGCAGCGGTTTACGTGCTGCAAACCCTCGGCAGCCTGTACCTGCTGATCGTGCTGCTGCGCTTCGTCCTGCAACTGGTGCGGGCGAACTTCTACAATCCGCTGTGCCAGTTCGTGGTCAAGGCCACCCAGCCGCTGCTCAAGCCTTTGCGCCGGATCATCCCGAGCCTGTTCGGCCTCGACATGTCCTCGCTGGTGCTGGCGATTCTGGTGCAACTGCTGCTGATGGCGCTGACCCTGCTGCTGACCTACGGCACCACCGGCAACCCGCTGCAACTGTTGATCTGGTCGCTGATCGGCGTCACTGCACTGTTCTTGAAGATCTTCTTCTTCGCTCTGATCATCAGCGTGATCCTCTCGTGGGTCGCACCGGGCAGCCACAATCCGGGCGCCGAGCTGGTCAATCAGATCTGCGAGCCGGCACTGGCACCGTTCCGCCGCTTCCTGCCAAACCTCGGCGGCCTGGACCTGTCGCCGATCTTCGCCTTCCTTGCGCTCAAACTGATCGACATGCTGGTGATCAACAATCTGGCAGCGATGACGATGATGCCGGAGATTCTGCGTTTGCTGATGTAACCGAGTGCGTTCGGTCTGACTGACCGAGTCGCCTTTTCGCGAGCAGGCTCGCTCCCACATTGGAATGCATTTCAACTGTGGGAGCGAGCCTGCTCGCGAATGGCTGCACCTCGATCCGAAGCGAAAACGCCGGACCTGATCGTTGCTTGCCGCTAACCCCCCGGTCTTTAGACTTACGCCTCATTTCAACGAGAGCAGGGTCGATGCCAACTGCCTTTCCCGCCGATTCTGTTGGCTTGGTAACGCCACAAACCGCGCATTTCAGCGAGCCGCTGGCGCTGGCCTGTGGCCGTTCGCTGGCCGCTTATGACCTGATCTATGAAACCTACGGCACGCTGAACGCTCAGGCGAGCAACGCCGTGCTGATCTGCCACGCGCTGTCCGGTCATCATCACGCCGCTGGTTATCACAGCGTCGACGACCGCAAGCCCGGTTGGTGGGACAGCTGCATCGGCCCCGGCAAGCCGATCGACACCAACAAATTCTTCGTGGTCAGTCTGAACAACCTCGGCGGCTGCAACGGCTCCACCGGCCCGAGCAGCATCAACCCGGAAACCGGCAAGCCGTTCGGCGCCGATTTCCCGGTGCTCACCGTCGAAGACTGGGTGCACAGCCAGGCGCGCCTCGCTGACTTGCTCGGCATCGGCCAGTGGGCAGCGGTAATCGGCGGCAGCCTCGGCGGCATGCAGGCGTTGCAATGGACCATCACTTACCCGGATCGCGTGCGGCACTGTCTGGCGATCGCATCGGCGCCGAAACTGTCGGCGCAGAACATCGCCTTCAACGAAGTCGCGCGTCAGGCGATCCTCACCGACCCGGAATTCCACGGTGGTTCGTTCCAGGAAGCCGGCGTGATCCCCAAGCGCGGGCTGATGCTGGCGCGCATGGTCGGGCACATCACCTATCTGTCCGACGACTCCATGGGTGAGAAATTCGGCCGTGGCCTGAAGAGCGAAAAGCTCAACTACGACTTCCACAGTGTCGAGTTTCAGGTCGAGAGCTACCTGCGTTATCAGGGCGAAGAGTTTTCCGGGCGCTTCGATGCCAACACCTATCTGTTGATGACCAAAGCGCTGGATTACTTCGATCCGGCGGCGAACTTCGACGATGATCTGGCGAAAACCTTTGAAAACGCTACGGCAAAATTCTGCGTGATGTCGTTCACCACCGACTGGCGCTTCTCCCCTGCGCGCTCGCGGGAACTGGTGGATGCGCTGATGGCTGCGCGCAAGGACGTCAGTTATCTGGAAATCGACGCGCCCCAAGGCCACGACGCCTTCCTGATTCCGATCCCGCGTTATTTGCAGGCGTTCGGCAATTACATGAACCGCATTTCGTTGTGAGAAAGCCATGAGAGCTGATCTGGAAATCATCCAGGAGTGGATCCCCGCCGGCAGCCGCGTCCTTGACCTCGGTTGCGGTGACGGCGAGCTGCTGACCTGGCTACGCGACAACAAGAACGTCACCGGTTATGGCCTGGAAAACGACGCCGACAACATCGCCGAGTGCGTGGCCAAGGGCATCAACGTCATCGAGCAGGATCTGGACAAAGGCCTGGGCAATTTTGCCAGCAACAGTTTCGACATCGTCGTCATGACTCAGGCCCTGCAAGCGGTGCATTACCCGGACAGGATCCTCGACGAAATGCTCCGGGTCGGCCGTCAGTGCATCATCACCTTCCCCAATTTCGGCCACTGGCGCTGCCGCTGGTACCTGGCGAGCAAGGGCCGTATGCCGGTCTCGGAATTCCTCCCCTATACCTGGTACAACACGCCGAACATCCACTTCTGCACCTTCGAGGATTTCGAAGAACTGTGCCGCGAACGTGACGCAAAGGTCATTGATCGGCTTGCCGTGGATCAACAGCACCGCCACGGGTGGGCCAGTAAGCTATGGCCTAATCTGTTAGGTGAAATCGGCATCTATCGCGTCAGCAGTCCGCAGTTGGCGGACCACCGAGTCGCGGTCTGAGCCTGGGCATTCGAAGGAGCACGAACATGAGTCGTATAGCATTGTTGTTACTCACCGCCTGCCTGAGCGCCAGCGCCATGGCGGCGGATGTCATCAAGGGTGAACGCAAGGAAACCTTCGGCGACATCACGGTGCACTACAACACGTTCAACTCGACGTTCCTGCAACCGGACATCGCCAAGGCTGCCGAGCTGATCCGCAGCAAGAACCAGGGCGTGATCAACGTCTCGGTGGTCAAGGACGGCAAACCGGTGATCGCCAGCGTCACCGGCACGATCAAGGACCTGACCAGCAACAGCGTGGCGCTGAAATTCCGTCAGGTCACCGAACAGGGCGCGATCTACTACATCGCCCAGTACCCGGTGCCGCAGCAGGAAACCCGCACCTTTGAAATCAAGGTGCAGAATGGCGACAAGATCAACACCATCAATTTCAACCAAGAACTCTTTCCCGGCGAATGATGAACATCAAGCAGCTCGTACTGGCCAGCCATAACGCCGGCAAACTCAAAGAACTCCAGGCCATGCTCGGCGACTCGGTGCAACTGCGCTCGATTGGCGAATGGAGCAAGGTCGAGCCGGAAGAAACCGGCCTGTCGTTTGTCGAGAACGCGATCCTCAAGGCCCGCAACGCCGCGCGCATTTCCGGGCTGCCGGCACTGGCCGACGATTCCGGGCTGGCAGTGGACTTCCTCGGCGGCGCACCGGGCATCTATTCGGCGCGTTACGCCGACGGCCAGGGCGATGCGGCGAACAACGCCAAACTGCTCGATGCGCTCAAGGACGTGCCACAAGCCGAGCGCGGCGCGCAGTTCGTCTGTGTATTGGCACTGGTGCGCCACGCCGATGATCCGCTGCCGATCCTCTGCGAAGGCCTGTGGCATGGGCGCATCCTCACCGCAGCCAGCGGCGCACACGGTTTCGGTTACGACCCGCTGTTCTGGGTGCCGGAGCGCGACTGTTCCAGCGCCGAACTGAGCCCGGCCGACAAGAACCAGATCAGCCACCGCGCCCGTGCAATGGATCTGCTGCGCCAGCGTCTGGGCTTGAAATGACCACTGATTCTTCCGCGTCGTCGCTGATCATCGGCGGCGCCGCGTCCTCGCCTCGGGCACCGCTGCCAACCCTGCCGCCCCTGGCGCTGTACATCCACATCCCGTGGTGTGTGCGCAAATGCCCGTATTGCGATTTCAACTCGCACACCGCCAGCCCGGTGCTGCCGGAGCAGGAATACGTCGACGCGTTGCTGGCCGATCTCGATCAGGATCTGCATGCGGTGTACGGCCGTGAGCTGACATCGATTTTCTTTGGTGGCGGGACGCCAAGCCTGTTCAGCGCCGAAGCCCTCGGGCGTTTGTTGCAGGGCGTCGAGCAGCGCATCCCGTTCGCCGCCGACATCGAAATCACCCTTGAGGCGAATCCGGGCACCTTCGAGCAAGAGAAGTTTGTCGCCTATCGCAAGCTGGGGATCAATCGCCTGTCGATCGGTATCCAGAGCTTTCAGCAGGAAAAACTTGAAGCCCTTGGCCGCATTCACAACGGTGACGAAGCCGTGCGTGCGGCAGGCATGGCGCGACAGGCCGGGTTCGATAATTTCAACCTCGACTTGATGCATGGCTTGCCTGATCAGTCGCTGGACGATGCCTTGAGCGATCTGCGCCAGGCCATCGCGCTGAAGCCGACGCACATTTCCTGGTATCAACTGACGCTGGAGCCGAACACGGTGTTCTGGAACCAGCCGCCAGTGCTGCCGGAAGACGACACGCTGTGGGACATTCAGGAAGCCGGCCAAGCGCTACTGGCCGAGCACGGTTACGCGCAATACGAAGTGTCGGCGTATGCCCAGGCCGGTCGCCCGGCGCGACATAACCTCAATTACTGGAGTTTTGGCGACTTCATCGGCATTGGCGCCGGTGCCCATGGCAAGTTGAGCCACCCGGACGGGCGCATCGTGCGGACATGGAAAACCCGCCTGCCGAAGGATTATCTGAACCCGGCGAAAAGCTTTCAGGCCGGCGAGAAATCCCTGAGCAATGACGAGATGCCGTTCGAGTTCCTGATGAACGCCCTGCGCCTGACCGCCGGGGTCGAATCGCGCCTGTATCCGGAACGCACCGGCCTGTCGCTGGAGACCCTCGCCGAAGGCCGCCGCGAGGCCGAACAAAGCGGCCTGTTGCAGGTCGAACCGTCACGCCTGGCGGCGACCGAACGCGGCCAGCTGTTCCTCAACGACTTGCTGCAACAATTTCTGAACTGACTTCAGCTCAAAGGGAAAACGCATGGATTTGATACTCGACCTGCTGGCCACCGTCTCCCGCTGGAGCCGCAGCAATCTCTCGGAAATCGCTCTGGCGCTGGTCGGTTGCCTGCTGGTGCTGTTCGGCGCTGACTTCAAAGGCTGGGTCGAGCAACGCCTGGGCAGCATCGCCGGCGCCCTGCGCGTGCCCCTGATGGCCCTGCTCTGCCTGATTGGCAGCGGCGCCGCGCTGATCTACGCCACGCCATGGGTGATCAAAGGCCTGAGCCAGTTCAACAACTACAGCCTGGCGCCGGTGTTGCTGGTGGTACTGGTGCTGATCGGCGTGGTTGCTGATCGCCGCTGACTTCGCAAACACCCCGAAACAAAATGTGGGAGCGAGCCTGCTCGCGAATACGGTGTGTCAGTCAACATCAGTGTTGAATGAACATCCGCTTTCGCGAGCAGGCTCGCTCCCACAGTTTTTTATTGCGTGATGCTTAAGCGATCTTCTCGAACTTCAGATCCCACACGCCATGGCCAAGACGTTCGCCGCGGCGTTCGAACTTGGTGATCGGGCGTTCGGCAGGGCGTGGGACGCATTTGCCGTCTTCGGCAAGGTTGCGGTAGCCGGGGGCGACGTTCATCACTTCCAGCATGTACTCGGCGTACGGTTCCCAGTCGGTGGCCATGTGCAGAATGCCGCCAACCTTCAACTTGCTGCGCACCAGTTCGGCGAACGAGGCCTGGACGATGCGGCGCTTGTGGTGGCGGCTCTTGTGCCACGGATCCGGGAAAAACAGCATCAGGCGATCGAGGCTGTTGTCGGCGATGCAGCGGTTGAGCACTTCGATCGCGTCGCAATCGTAGACCCGCAGGTTGGTCAGCCCTTGGGTCAGCACGCCATTGAGCAGCGCGCCGACACCCGGACGGTGCACTTCAACACCGATGAAATCCTGCTCTGGAGCAGCAGCGGCCATTTCCAGCAGCGAGTGGCCCATGCCGAAACCGATTTCCAGCGAGCGCGGCGCCGAGCGGCCGAACACCTGGTCGTAATCGACCGGCGCATCGGCCAGCGGCAGCACGTACAGCGGCGCGCCCTGGTCCAGGCCGCGTTGCTGGCCTTCGGTCATGCGCCCGGCGCGCATCACGAAACTCTTGATGCGGCGGTGTTGGCGCTCGTCGCCTTCGTCCGGCTGGACAGGCGTGTCGTTCGATTCAGTCATCAATGGCTCTTACTTGATCAGACCATCCAGCGGCGAAGAGGCGCTGGCATAGAGTTTTTTCGGCATGCGGCCGGCGAGGTACGCCAGGCGACCGGCGACGATGGCGTGCTGCATGGCTTGCGCCATCATCACCGGTTGCTGGGCGTGGGCGATGGCCGAGTTCATCAGTACGGCGTCGCAACCCAGCTCCATCGCGATGGTCGCGTCGGAAGCGGTACCAACACCGGCATCGACCAGCACCGGGATCTTGGCTTCTTCGAGGATGATCTGCAGGTTGTACGGATTGCAGATGCCCAGACCGGAGCCGATCAGACCGGCCAGCGGCATCACGGCGATACAGCCGATTTCGGCCAACTGGCGAGCGATGATCGGGTCATCGCTGGTGTAGACCATCACGTCGAAGCCTTCCTTGACCAGCGTTTCGGCGGCCTTGAGGGTTTCGATCACGTTGGGGAACAGGGTTTTCTGGTCGGCCAGCACTTCCAGCTTCACCAGGTTGTGGCCGTCGAGCAGCTCACGCGCCAGGCGGCAGGTACGCACGGCTTCGATGGCGTCGTAGCAACCGGCGGTGTTCGGCAGAAAGGTGTAGCGCTCCGGCGACAGCACGTCGAGCAGGTTCGGCTCGCCTTCGATCTGGCCCAGGTTGGTGCGGCGCACGGCGAAAGTGACGATCTCGGCACCCGAGGCATCGATGGCCTGGCGGGTTTCTTCCATGTCACGGTACTTGCCGGTACCGACCAGCAAACGCGACTGGTAAGTACGACCGGCCAGCACAAAAGGCTTGTCGCTACGAACGATGCTCATAAGGAATCCTCTTGAGGGGTGAGGGTCTTGCAGAATTCTGTGCCCTTGCAGGCCGGGGCGATCAGCCGCCGCCGATGGCGTGTACTACCTCGACGTTGTCACCGTCGTTTAGCCTGGTATCGGCATGCTGGCTGCGCGGGACGATGTCCAGATTGAGCTCTACGGCCACACGGCGCCCGGTCAGATCCAGACGGGTGATCAGGCCCGCAACGGTTTCACCGTCGGGCAATTCAAAGGACTCGCCGTTCAACTGAATGCGCATGCACAACGCCGCCATCATTTTTAGGGGCTGGCATTCTAGCCCGATCATGACCTAAAGGTCAGTACCAAGCGTCAAGCGGTTAGCTGCAAGCGCCAGGCGGCGAGGCCGAGGCAAACCCAACCGATGAGAAACGCGAGACCACCAAACGGCGTGATGATGCCGAGCTTGCTGATGCCGGTCATGGTCAGCACGTACAGGCTGCCGGAGAACAACAGGATGCCGATGGTGAAGGACACGCCGGCCCAAGTGATCAGTCGCCCTTGAATCTGCGTGGCCAGCAGCGCAACGCCGAACAGCGCGAGTGTGTGCACCAGTTGGTAGGTGACGCCCGTTTGGAAAATCGTCAGGTATTCCGGGGTCAGGCGGTTTTTCAGGCCATGGGCGGCGAACGCGCCCAGCGCAACGCCGGTGAATCCGAAAAAAGCGGCCAGCATCAAAAAGCCACGCAGCATGGGGAACTCCAGTCAGACGCCATCGGCAGGGTCTGTATAATGGCCCGCTCCACGGGTTCGGCCAAGCCATCTCTATGCTGCGTTCAATTTTCCGTCGTCTCACTAAGGCCCTGCTCTGGTTCGCCGGCGGCAGTGTCTTGCTGGTGCTGGTGTTTCGCTTCGTGCCTCCGCCGGGTACGGCGTTGATGGTCGAGCGCAAGGTCGAATCCTGGGTCGACGGCGAGCCGATTGACCTGCAGCGCACCTGGAAACCCTGGGACGAGATCTCCGATGACCTGAAAGTGGCGGTAATTGCTGGCGAAGACCAGAAATTCCCCGAGCACTGGGGCTTCGATCTGCGCGCAATCCAGGCCGCTCTGGCCCACAACGAACTGGGCGGCTCGATTCGCGGCGCCAGCACCTTGAGCCAGCAGGTGTCGAAAAACCTCTTTCTCTGGTCGGGCCGCAGCTATCTGCGCAAAGGTCTGGAAGCGTGGTTTACCGCGCTGATCGAGGTGTTCTGGCCCAAGCAGCGGATTCTTGAGGTGTACCTGAACAGTGTCGAGTGGGATGACGGCGTGTTTGGCGCTGAAGCGGCGGCGCGGCATCACTTTGGCGTAAGCGCGAAGTCATTGTCGCGCCAGCAGGCGAGTTATCTGGCTGCCGTACTGCCCAATCCACGGGTGTGGAGCGCGAGTCATCCGACCGGTTACGTATCGCGCCGTGCCGGATGGATTCGGCAGCAGATGAGTCAGTTGGGCGGGGACAGTTATTTGCTCGGGCTGAATGATTCGCGACGGGCGCCTTGGGCTGAATAACACCGAAATACCAATGTGGGAGCGAGCCTGCTCGCGAAAGCGGTGGATCATTCAGCAGTGGCGGTGACTGACACTCCGCTTTCGCGAGCAAGCTCGCTCCCACATGGGTTTTGCGTGAAGCCAGAAATGAAAACGCCCCGATCATCGCTGATCGGGGCGTTTTTTTGTCGCGGCTTCGCCAGTTACGCGGCGATCGACAACTTGAGCTTGTTCATCGCGCTCTTTTCGAGCTGACGAATTCGCTCGGCCGACACGTTGTACTTCTGCGCCAGGTCGTGCAGCGTGGCTTTTTCTTCCGCCAGCCAGCGCTGGTAGAGGATGTCACGGCTGCGCTCGTCCAGCACTTCGAGTGCTTCGTGCAAGTTGGTGTTCGAGTTGTCGCTCCAGTCGGCATCTTCCAGTTGACGCGCCGGGTCGTACCGGTGGTCTTCCAGGTAGTTGGCCGGCGACTGGAAAGCACTGTCGTCGTCGGCTTCGGCAGCCGGGTCGAAGGCCATGTCATGGCCGGTCAGGCGGCTTTCCATTTCGCGCACTTCACGTGGTTCGACGCCAAGGCTTTCCGCCACACGGTGGACTTCCTCGTTATTCAGCCACGCCAGGCGCTTTTTCTGGCTGCGCAGGTTGAAGAACAGCTTGCGCTGGGCCTTGGTGGTCGCGACTTTCACAATGCGCCAGTTGCGCAGGATGAACTCGTGAATTTCCGCCTTGATCCAGTGCACGGCGAACGACACCAGGCGCACACCCATTTCCGGGTTGAAGCGCTTGACGGCCTTCATCAGGCCGACGTTACCTTCCTGGATCAGGTCAGCCTGAGCCAGACCGTAGCCGGAATAGCTACGGGCGATGTGTACGACAAAACGCAGGTGGGCGAGCACCATCTGCCGAGCCGCCCCCAAATCCTGCTCATAGTAGAGACTCTCGGCCAGTTCACGCTCCTGCTCCGGCGTCAGCAATGGAATGCTGTTGACGGTGTGCACGTAGGCTTCCAGGTTCGCACCCGGAACCAGCGCATACGCAGGTTGCAAAGAATTGGTCATACGAAAAAACCTCCCACTTACATACTCGTGCCTCTCGGCACTGCGAAAAATTGACCGGGAACTCAGGTACAAGTTCCCATAAAAACCGCAAGGTCAATCACGCGCAAAAAAGATTCTACTTCGGCGCCAGCTCCCTGAGATGACGTGCGACTGCAATCCATGCACCGATATAACCCAACAGCACCGCGCCAAGCAAGAGCGACAGACCGTCGGCCACTGGCACGCCGGCCAGGGCGAAATCACTGCCGTACAAGCCGGCCAGTCCAACCACCGCATCGTTCAGCCAGTTGAGGCCGAACGCCAATACACCCCAGGACAACAGCCCTGCACCGAAGCCATACAACGCGCCCATATAAAGGAAAGGGCGACGCACATAACTGTCAGTGCCGCCGACGAGTTTAATCACTTCTATCTCGGTGCGGCGGTTTTCAATATGAAGACGAATGGTATTGCCTATCACCAAAAGTAATGCAGACACCAAAAGCACCGTCAGACCGAAGACAAAGCGGTCGCCAAGCTTGAGGATGGCGGCCAGACGCTCGACCCAGACTAGATCAAGTTGCGCCTGTTGTACCTTGGGCAGCTCGGAAAGTTTTTGTCTTAATGCTTCGAGTGTCGGCTTGTCGACTTCGTTCGGTGTCACCAGCACTACACCGGGCAAAGGGTTTTCCGGCAGCTCACGCAGGGCTTCGCCCAGGCCGGACTGCTGCTGGAACTCCTCCAGCGCCTGATCGCGGCCAACATATTCCGCATCGGCTACGCCGGGCATGCCTTTGATCTGCTCACGCAGCGACTCGCCCTGCTCCGGGCTGGCGTCGAGTTGCAGGTACAGGGAAATCTGCGCCGCGCGCTGCCAGGAACCGCCAAGACGCTCGACGTTGTTAAGCAACAGCGACAGCCCCATCGGCAGACTCAATGCAACGGCCATCACCATGCAGGTGAAGAAGCTGCCGATCGGCTGTTTGCCGAGGCGGCGCAGGCTGTCGAGCAGGCTGGCGCGGTGGCTTTCGATCCAGGCGCGAAACAGCGTGGCGAAGTCCGGACCATCGTCATCGTCGTGCTTTTTCTTCTTTTGCGGTTGCGGGTCGGCGGCCTTCGGGGCCACACGCTCGGAAACCTTCGGACTGCGTGTCGCACTCATACCCCAGCCTCCCCGTCGCCGATCAGGCGGCCGCGTTGCAGGGTCAGCATGCGATGACGCATGCGCGCGATCAGTGCCAGGTCGTGGCTGGCGATCAGCACGCTGGTGCCTAAACGGTTGATGTCTTCGAACACGCCCATGATCTCCGCCGCAAGACGCGGGTCGAGGTTACCGGTCGGTTCGTCCGCCAGCAGCAAGGCCGGGCGGTGGACGATGGCGCGGGCGATGCCGACGCGCTGTTGCTGACCGGTGGACAGGTCGCCCGGGTACAGATCGGATTTGTCCGACAGTGCCACGCGCTCCAGCGCCGAATCGACGCGCTTGGCAATCTCGACCTTGGACAGGCCGAGAATTTGCAGCGGCAAGGCGACGTTGTTGAACACCGTGCGGTCGAACAGCAACTGGTGATTCTGGAACACCACGCCGATCTGCCGGCGCAGAAATGGAATCTGCGCGTTGCTGATGGTGCTCAGGTCCTGCCCGGCGAGCAGCAGTTTGCCGCTGGTTGGCCGCTCCATTGCCAGCAACAGGCGCAACAGCGTGGATTTACCGGCACCGGAGTGGCCGGTGACAAACAAGAACTCGCCACGACGGACTCGAAAGCTCAGCTCATGCAAGCCGACGTGACCGTTCGGGTAGCGTTTACCGACCTGTTCGAAACGAATCATGAACGCTCCCGCTCGGCAAACAGTGCCTGGACAAAGGGTTCGGCTTCAAAGGTGCGCAAATCGTCGATGCCTTCACCGACGCCGATGTAGCGGATCGGCAGGCCGAACTGCTTGGCCAATGCGAAAATCACCCCGCCCTTGGCGGTGCCGTCGAGTTTGGTCAGCGCCAGGCCGGTCAGTTCGACGGTCTGGTTGAACTGCTTGGCCTGGTTGATGGCGTTCTGGCCAGTGCCGGCGTCGAGCACCAGCAGCACTTCGTGCGGCGCGTCGGCGTCGAGCTTGCCGATCACCCGGCGGACCTTTTTCAGCTCTTCCATCAGGTTGTCTTTGGTGTGCAGGCGACCGGCGGTGTCAGCGATCAGCACGTCGATACCACGGGCCTTGGCCGCTTGCACCGCGTCGAAGATGACCGAAGCCGAATCGGCGCCGGTGTGCTGGGCGATCACCGGAATCTTGTTGCGCTCGCCCCAGACCTGCAATTGCTCCACGGCCGCTGCACGGAAGGTGTCACCAGCCGCCAGCATGACTTTCTTGCCTTCCAGTTGCAGCTTCTTCGCCAGTTTGCCGATGGTGGTGGTTTTGCCGGCGCCGTTGACGCCGACCACCAGAATCACGAACGGCTTGTTCTGCGAGGCGATTTTCAGTGGCTGTTCAACCGGCTTGAGCATCGCCGCCAGTTCGGCCTGCAAGGATTTGTACAGGGCGTCGGCGTCGGCCAGTTCCTTGCGGGCGACCTTTTGAGTCAGGCGCTGGATGATCTGCGTGGTGGCTTCAACGCCGACGTCGGCGGTGAGCAGACGGGTTTCGAGGTCGTCGAGCAGGTCATCGTCGATGGTCTTGCGACCGAGGAACAGGCTGGCCATGCCCTCGCCGATGCTGGCGCTGGTCTTCGACAGACCTTGCTTGAGGCGGGCGAAGAAACCGGCTTTGGTTTCTTCGCTGCGCGGGGTTTCGACGGGCGTTTCTACAGGCGCTTCAATCGGCACAACCGGAGCGACAACTGGCGCAGCGGCAAGCGGTGCAGGCTCAGGCTCGGACGGCTGGACAACCGGGGCAACCGGCTCGGCAACGACCGGCGCTGGCGCGACAACCGGTTCAGGCACAGGCTGCGCCGCCACCTCGGCAACCGGCGCAGGAATCACTGGCGTCACATGCGCCGCCGCTTCTTCAACCAGGGCCACCGGCTCTTCCGCCACCGGCAAGGTCAGCCACGGCTCGGCAGCGGGCGTCAGCGGCAACTCGGCAGCGGCCGGCGTTTCGGGCTCGGCCTCAGCTTCCGGTTGCAGCACCGGCTCAGCGATCGGCAGCACAATCGGCGCCGGTTCTTCTTCTATTACAGGTGCTGGCGCGGGGGCCGGCTCAGGAATCGCGGGCGGCTGTTCGACGACGGGTTCCTGCGGTTTCTTCCGCAGCCATCCGAACAGGCTTTTCTTCTCGCCAGCCGCAGCTGGGCTCTTCTTGTCGTCGTTGGAACCAAACATGGAGGACGGCTATCTCACGGTAGCGACGCGCCAACAGGGCGCCCCGGCAAATAAATATTCGATGCAGAACAGACTGTGTTTCACCCAGCTTGTTCACGCGCAACATTTTGTCGAGGCGCCAAAGGCACCTCAAGGATCGTTTTAACGAAGGGTTAAACCGGTAAAAATCGGCGAAAAAGCGCTGTCTAGTCGATAAACCGCAGCATTCTGCCATGAACCCAAACAGCCCGATCAGCGTTCGAAGCCTGATAGGCGTGGCCGCCAGTAAAACGGATCAGTATCCTAGCACCCTCTCGCCCGCCGACGCTAAGACCAAGCGGGCAGCCCAACAGGTTGAAAAACGAATGAATGCTCTAGCCCGCCGCGCTGCTGGCCTGCTGCTCAGCGCAGTCTGCCTGCCCCTTTCGGCCCTGGCGGCCGACCCGCAACCGACCCATGAATTCACCCTCGACAACGGCCTCAAGGTCGTCGTGCGCGAGGACCATCGTGCGCCGGTGGTCGTTTCGCAGATCTGGTACAAGGTCGGCTCCAGCTACGAGACTCCGGGCCAGACCGGTCTGTCCCACGCGCTCGAGCACATGATGTTCAAGGGCAGCGAAAAAGTCGGCCCCGGCGAAGCTTCGCTGATCCTGCGTGACCTCGGCGCCGAAGAGAACGCGTTCACCAGCGACGACTTCACGGCTTATTACCAGGTGCTGGCCCGCGATCGCCTCGGCGTGGCGTTTGAGCTGGAAGCCGACCGCATGGCCAACCTGCGCCTGCCGGCCGACGAGTTCGCCAAGGAAATCGAAGTCATCAAGGAAGAGCGCCGCCTGCGCACCGATGACAAGCCGATGTCCAAGGCCTACGAGCGCTACAAGGCCATGGCCTACCCGGCCAGCGGTTATCACACGCCGACGATCGGCTGGATGGCTGACCTCGACCGTATGAAAGTCGAGGAACTGCGCCACTGGTACCAATCCTGGTATGCGCCGAACAACGCCACGCTGGTGGTGGTCGGTGACGTCACTCCAGACGAAGTGAAAACCCTCGCCCAGCGCTACTTCGGCCCGGTCGCCAAACGCGACGTGCCACCGGCGAAAAAACCGCTGGAACTGGCCGAGCCCGGCGAACGCCAGATCACCCTGCGCGTGCAAACCCAACTGCCGAGCCTGATGCTTGGCTTCAACGTGCCGAGCATTGCAACCGCTGAAGACAAACGCTCGGTCAACGCCCTGCGCCTGATCTCGGCGCTGCTCGACGGCGGCTACAGCGGGCGCATCCCGGCGCAACTGGAACGCGGCGAAGAGCTGGTCTCTGGCGGCTCGTCGGACTATGACGCCTACACCCGTGGTGACAGTCTGTTCACCCTGTCGGCGACGCCGAACACACAGAAGAAAAAGACCATCGCTCAGGCTGAAGCCGGTTTATGGAAACTGCTCGAGCAGCTGAAAACCACCGCGCCGTCTGCCGAAGAGCTGGAACGCGTCCGTGCTCAAGTCATTGCCGGCCTGGTTTACGAGCGTGACTCGATCACCAGCCAGGCCACCGCGATCGGTCAACTGGAAACGGTCGGCCTGTCGTGGAAGCTGATGGACACCGAACTGGCCGATCTGGAAAGCGTGACCCCGCAAGACATCCAGAACGCCGCGAAAAAGTATTTCACCCGCGAACGTCTCAGCGTCGCCCACGTCCTGCCAATGGAGACGACTCATGAGTGAGCGCAAAACCCCACGCTTGATGCTGCTTGGCCTGCTCGCTGTCGCGGTGATCGGCTCGGCGGCAATGTATCTGTCGCCAGGCGCTGACACCCACGCCAGCGAAGCACTGGATAACGCCAAAATCAGCCAAAAATTGCAATCGCTGGCCGAACTCGACGGCAAGGCCCCGGCCAGCCGCAAGCTCGATGTGCAGACCTGGAACACCGCTGAAGGCGCGAAAGTGCTGTTCGTCGAAGCGCATGAGCTGCCGATGTTCGACATGCGCCTGATCTTCGCCGCCGGCAGCAGCCAGGACGGCAACGTGCCGGGCCTCGCGGTGCTGACCAATGCCATGCTCAACGAAGGTATCGCCGGCAAAGACGTCGGCGCCATCGCTCAAGGGTTTGAAGGCCTCGGCGCCGACTTCGGCAACGGTGCGTTCAAGGACATGGCGCTGGCTTCGCTGCGCAGCCTCAGCGCACCTGAGCAGCGTGAACCGGCGTTGAAGCTGTTCGCCGATGTGGTCGGCAAACCGACCTTCCCCGCCGACTCCTTCGCGCGCATCAAGAACCAGCTGCTCGCCGGTTTCGAATACCAGAAGCAGAACCCCGGCAAACTCGCCAGCCTCGAGCTGATGAAGCGTCTGTACGGCGATCACCCTTACGCGCATTCCAGCGATGGCAATGCGCAAAGCGTGCCGAAGATCACCGTCGCGCAATTGCGCGAATTCCATGCCAAGACCTACGCCGCCGGCAACGCTGTGATTGCACTGGTCGGTGACCTGTCGCGAGCCGAAGCCGAGGCGATCGCCAATCAGGTCTCCTCTGCCCTGCCGAAAGGCCCGGCACTGGCGAAGATCGCTGCGCCGCAGGAACCGAAGGCCAGCGTCAACCACATCGAATTTCCGTCGAAACAGACCAACCTGATGCTCGCGCAACTGGGCATTGATCGCGACGATCCGGATTACGCCGCGCTGTCGCTGGGCAATCAGATCCTCGGCGGTGGTGGTTTCGGTACGCGCCTGATGAGCGAAGTGCGCGAGAAGCGTGGCCTCACCTACGGCGTGTATTCGGCGTTCAGCCCGATGCAGGCCCGTGGGCCGTTCATGATCAACCTGCAGACCCGCGCCGAGATGAGCGAAGGCACCCTGAAACTGGTCCAGGACGTGCTCGCCGACTACCTGAAAACCGGGCCGACGCAGAAAGAACTCGACGATGCCAAGCGCGAGTTGGCCGGCAGCTTCCCGCTGTCCACCGCGAGCAACGCCGACATCGTTGGCCAACTCGGCGCGATGGGCTTCTATAATCTGCCGCTGAGCTATCTCGACGATTTCATGCGGCAATCGCAGAGCCTGACTGTGGAGCAGGTCCGCGATGCGCTGAACAAACACTTGAGCACGGAGAAAATGGTCATCGTCACCGCTGGCCCGACCGTGCCGCAAAAGCCGTTACCGGCCCCATCTGATAAACCTGCCGAGCAACCGCTCGGGGTTCCGGAGCATTAATGGCGACTCGAGCACCGAAAAAACCTGTGCAAAACGTGCACAACGGCGTCAATCAGCTGCGCATCATTGGCGGCCAGTGGCGCAGCCGCAAGCTGAGCTTCCCCGACGCACCGGGCCTGCGCCCGACCCCGGATCGCGTGCGCGAAACCCTGTTCAACTGGCTTGCGCCGTATGTCGAAGGGGCGAAAGTGCTCGACCCGTTCGCCGGCAGCGGCGCGCTGTTTCTCGAAGCGTTGTCCCGTGGCGCGGCCACTGCTCAGGCCCTGGACGCGAGCAACGTTGCAGTGTCCAGCCTGAAAGAACACCTCGGCACCCTGCGCTGCACCAACGGTCAGGTACAGACCGCCGACGCGCTGCGCTATCTGGAAACCCAGACCGCGACGCCGTTCGATCTGGTTTTCCTCGACCCGCCGTTCAACCAGAACCTGTTGCCAGCGGTTTGTACTTTGCTGGAAGAGCGCCAATGGCTGGCGGCCGATTCGTGGATCTACACTGAAAGCGAAACAGCGCCATCGACGCTGGGCCTGCCGGGCAACTGGCGCCTGCATCGTGAACAGAAATCCGGTCGGGTTTTTTACGCGCTGTGGCAGCGCACGGCGGACATCGCCGGCTGACAAGGTCGCAAGCAACCTGCGGCGAGGGGGCGAGCTTCCTCGCCACAAGCCCATCGAGAATCATCGTGCCCCCTTCGCCAGAACGCTTCATCCCCGCCTTCGGCCTCGGCAATCCGCATCTGCAAACCTTGTGGGGGCCGCTGTGGCGCAAGACCGTGCACATCGAGCGCGAACGCGAACGCCTGTGGCTCGAGGACGGCGATTTCCTCGACCTCGACTGGCACGGCCCGCACAGCGCCGAGGCGCCGTTGGTGCTGGTGCTACACGGGCTGACCGGTTCTTCCAATTCGCCCTATGTGGCGGGCATTCAAAAGGCCTTGGCCGACCAGGGCTGGGCCAGCGTCGCACTGAACTGGCGCGGTTGTTCCGGCGAGCCGAATCTGTTGCCGCGCAGCTACCACTCCGGCGCCAGCGAAGACCTTGCCGAAGCCATCCAGCACCTGCGCGCGAAACGACCGTTGGCGCCGTTGTATGCGGTTGGCTATTCCCTGGGCGGCAACGTGCTGCTCAAGCATCTGGGCGAAACCGGCAGCGACAGCGGCGTGCTCGGCGCGGTGGCGGTGTCGGTGCCGTTCCGTCTCGATCAATGTGCCGATCGTATCGGCCAGGGGTTTTCGCGGGTGTATCAGGCGCATTTCATGCGCGAAATGGTCGCCTACATCAGGAACAAGCAGCGTCAGTTCCAGCATGACGGGCGCGAAGACGGCCTGGCAAAACTGGCCGCGCTCGGCTCGCTGGAGAACATGCGCACTTTCTGGGATTTCGACGGCCGGGTTACCGCGCCATTGCACGGTTTCAATGACGCCGAGGATTACTACCGCCGCGCATCGAGCCGCTACTACCTTGGCGAAATCCGCACGCCGACGCTAATCATTCAGGCCGCGGACGATCCGTTCGTGTTCCCGCACAGCTTGCCGCAACCCGACGAGTTGTCAGCCTGCACCCAGTTCGAATTACAGGCGCGTGGCGGTCACGTAGGTTTCGTCGACGGCTCGGTGCGCAGGCCCGGGTATTACCTGGAGCGGCGCATACCGCAATGGCTGGCCGCACTCGACCACTGAGCGCCGCATGTCCCTTGTAGGAGTGAGCCTGCTCGCGATGGCGGTGGGTCAGTCTTGAAATTCAATGCCTGACAGGACGCCTTCGCGAGCAGGCTCACTCCTACAGGGAGATGACGGTGTTTATTCGCCGGTGGCAATACCACGCGATGGCTCGTTGATCCATTCGCTCCACGATCCGGCATACAGCGCACCCAGCGGATAACCGGCCAGGCACAGCGCAAACAGGTTGTGACACGCCGTCACCCCGGAGCCGCAGTAGGCGACGAGTTCCGACGGTGAGCGATCGCCCAGTTTTGCGGCAAAGCGCTGCTTGAGCTGCTCGGCCGGCAAGAAGCGACCATCACTGCCGAGATTGTCGGTGAACGCCGCGCACTGCGCGCCGGGAATATGTCCGGCCACCGGATCGATCGGTTCCATTTCGCCCTTGAAGCGCGGCAAGGCGCGGGCGTCGAGCAGGGTCAGGGTTGGCTGGCCGAGGCGTTCCTGCAATTGCTCGGCGCTGAGCAACAGGCGCATGTCCGGCTGACCACTGAAGTTACCCGGCGTCACGCTCGGCGGATCCAGGCTCAGCGGCAGGCCGGCCGCGTGCCAGGCTTTGAGCCCGCCATCGAGAATGAATACGCCGTCGCGCTTGCCCAGCCATGCCAGCAACCACCACGCCCGCGCCGCGTATGCACCCGGGCCGTCGTCGTACAAAACCACATCGCTGTCGCTGCTGATGCCCCAGGCTTGCAGGCGTTCGATCAGCGCCGCCGGCTCGGGCAACGGATGACGCCCGGTCACGCCCTTCTCGACTTTACCGCTCAGATCCCGTTCCAGATCGGCGAAACTCGCTCCGGCAATGTGCCCTTCGGCGTAGCTGCGCTGGCCGTAATCCGGATCTTCGAGGGCAAAACGACAATCGAGAATCACCAGCCCCGGCTGCTCTTTGCGAGCGTCCAGTGCTTGTGGGCTGATCAACTGCGCAATCGACATAACGGGCTCCTGTGGAATTCGGCTGAACGGTTTATTTCACGTCTTCAAGGGCCTGCGCCAGCGGCACGTAGAACTCGTCGAACAATGCGTTGACTTCATCCCGCGCCTGATCGGTAACAAACCCTGCTTCCAGCACCAGCACCTGATACACGCCACGCTTCACGGCCTGTTCGCTGAGGTGATTGGAGTTTTCCCGCGTGGTGCACAGAAAACGCACCCACGACGTCAGGATGATCCACGCGTTGAGGGTCAGCGATTCGATCTGCACGCGATCCATTTTCAGAATGCCGGCGGCGACAAAACCTTCGTAGATTGCGGCACCCTGGATCACGCAACGCTGGGAGAAGCGCCGATAACGCGCGGCCAGTTCCGCATCGCTGTCGAGCAGATGCTCGAGGTCGCGGTGCAAAAAGCGGTAGCGCCACATGGCCGAGAGCAGTTCCTTGAGATAGAAACGCTTGTCCTCGACGGTCGCCGGGCGGCCCTGAGGCGGACGCAAAAAGCTGTCCACCAGGGCTTCGTACTCACTGAACAACACGGCGATGATCGCCTGCTTGTTGGGGAAGTGGTAGTACAGGTTGCCCGGAGAAATCTCCATGTGCGCGGCGATGTGGTTGGTGCTGACGCTGCGCTCGCCCTGCTGATTGAACAGCTCCAGGCTGTTCTGAACGATGCGCTCGCTGGTTTTTATTCGTGGGGCCATGGCTTGAGCTTTAATTCAGAGTGCGTTGACGGCGCATCTTACGACCTAACCGGAAATGGATAAAACACTGACGTGCGCGGAAGTCGTTTGACTTTCTAGAGCATCGACTCTAAAAAGTGCTCATTACAATAAAATCCGGAGCCTGCGATGACTGCCGACATTGCCTACCTGCAAACCCTGCAACAGCCTCTTGAAACGCTCGATCGGCAGTTCCATGCGCAACGAGCCGCGTACTCGGCCAACCCGATGCCGCTGGCCGCGCAACGTCAACAGTGGCTTAAGGCTTTACGCGATTTGCTTAGCAGCGAGCGTCAGGCGTTGATCGAAGCGATCAGTGCCGACTTCAGTCATCGCAGCGCCGACGAAACCCTGCTCGCCGAATTGATGCCGAGCCTGCACGGCATTCACTACGCCAGTCGTCATCTGAAAAAATGGATGCAGCCCTCAAGGCGCAAGGTCGGCATGGCGTTCCAGCCGGCTTCGGCGAAGGTGGTTTATCAGCCGCTGGGCGTGGTCGGTGTGATCGTGCCGTGGAACTACCCGCTGTATCTGGCCGTGGGGCCGATGGTCGGCGCCCTGGCTGCCGGCAATCGGGTAATGCTCAAGCTCAGCGAATCGACCCCGGCTACCGGGCTGCTGCTCAAAGAACTGCTGGCGCGGATCTTTCCCGAAGACCTGGTGTGCGTGGTGCTGGGTGAGGCGGATGTCGGCGTGGCGTTCTCGCGTCTACCGTTCGATCATTTGCTGTTCACCGGTTCCACCAGCGTCGGCAGACACGTCATGCGCGCTGCGGCGGAAAATCTCACGCCAGTCACCCTGGAACTGGGCGGCAAGTCGCCGGCCATCGTCTCCAGAGACGTACCGCTCAAGGACGCCGCCGAACGCATCGCCTTCGGCAAAACCCTCAACGCCGGGCAGACCTGCGTCGCGCCCGACTACGTGTTGGTGCCGGAAGACCGCGTCGGCGCTTTCGTCGAGGCCTATCGTCAGGCTGTGAAAGGCTTCTACCCGACCCTGGCCGACAACGCCGACTACACAGCAATCATCAACGAACGCCAGTTGGCCCGGCTCAACGGATACGTCAGCGACGCAACCAGCAAAGGCGCGCTGCTGATCCCGTTGTTCGAACAAGGCCAGGGCCGCCGCATGCCGCACAGCGTGCTGCTCAATGTCAGCGATGAGATGACCGTGATGCAGGACGAAATCTTCGGCCCATTGCTGCCAATCGTGCCTTACCGCGATCTGGAGCAGGCATTCGCTTACATCAATCAGCGGCCTCGTCCTCTGGCTCTTTACTACTTTGGCTACGACAAACGCGAGCAGCATCGCGTACTGCACGAGACCCATTCCGGCGGTGTGTGCCTGAACGACACCTTGTTGCATGTGGCTCAGGACGACATGCCCTTCGGTGGCATCGGCCCCTCGGGCATGGGCCATTACCACGGCCACGAAGGTTTCCTGACGTTCAGCAAGGCCAAGGGCGTGCTGATCAAACAGCGCTTCAACGCTGCCCGGCTGATTTACCCGCCCTACGGCAGATCAATTCAGAAACTGATTCAGAAGCTGTTCATTCGCTAAACGTTCGTCGACGCCGGGTAATAACAACAATGCACCCAAGCCTGACCGAAACACCCGCCCTGTCGCGCCGTGGCCTGCTGAAATTCAGCCTCGGCGCCACCGCGTTTCTCGCCACCGCCGGCCTTGGCGCCAGCCTCACTGGCTGCTCGTCGAGCGTCAGCGCCAACGGCTTTGTCGTTTTGCGCGTCGGCGATCTGCTGTTCCTGCGCGCGCTGGTCCCGGTGATGCTCGACGGCGCCGTCGGGGAAATGCCCGCAGCGGTCGACGGCACGCTGAAGTCGCTGGACTACAGCCTTAATCACGTGTCGCCGGAAATGCTCAAGCTCACTCGGCAACTGTTCGACGTGCTGGGTATGGCCGTGACCCGTGGCCCGCTCACCGGCATCTGGGGCAGTTGGGAAAACGCCAGCCCTGAAGCGATGCGGCATTTCCTCGAACGCTGGGAGAACAGTTCACTGAGCTTGCTGCGCATGGGCCGTAGCTCGTTGCAGCAGATAGTGATGATGGCCTGGTACACCCGCGCCGAATCCTGGGCTCACTGCGGTTATCCCGGGCCTCCAAAGGTCTGAAACCGGGGCGCGGCCTTCGCGAGCAGGCTCGCTCCCCTATTTGAAATGCATGTCCCTGTGGGAGCGAGCCTGCTCGCGAAGGGGCCAACTGCATCACCTCAGCATCCAGAATAATAAAGAGAACCTGACCGATGCCCGTACCCGATCCCTTCCGTGAAGGCCTCGCCCGAGGCTGGAAAACCTACAACGGCGCGCAACTGAGCGACGACCTCACCCTCGAAGCCGACGTGGCGATCATCGGCAGTGGCGCCGGCGGCGGCACCACAGCGGAGATCCTCAGCGCGGCCGGCTACAAAGTCCTGCTGATCGAAGAAGGCCCGCTGAAGACCAGTTCGGATTTCAAACTGCTCGAAGACGAGGCCTACAGCAGCCTCTATCAGGAAGGCATCGGGCGCATGAGCAAGGACGGCGCGATTACTATCCTGCAGGGCCGCGCGGTCGGCGGTACGACGCTGATCAACTGGACCTCAAGCTTCCGCACGCCCGAGCCGACCCTCGAACACTGGGCCAGCGAGCACAACGTCAAAGGCCATAGTCCGGCAGAGATGGCGCCGTGGTTCGAAAAAATGGAGCAGCGCCTCGGCGTCGCGCCGTGGATGGTGCCGCCCAATGCCAACAACGATGTGATCCGCAAAGGCTGCGAGCAACTCGGCTACAGCTGGCACGTGATCCCGCGCAACGTTCGCGGTTGCTGGAATCTCGGCTATTGCGGCATGGGCTGTCCGAGCAACGCCAAGCAATCGATGATGGTCACGACCATCCCGGCGACGCTGGAAAAGGGCGGCGAGCTGCTGTATCTGGCGCGGGTGGAGAAACTGCTGATCAGTGGCGACAAGGTTACCGGGCTGCATTGCGTGGCGATGGACGAGCGCTGCGTCGAGCCGACCGGGCGCAGCATCACCGTCAAGGCGCGGCATTACGTGCTGGCCGGCGGCGGCATCAACAGCCCGGCGCTGTTGCTGCGCTCCGACGCGCCGGATCCGCATGAGCGCGTGGGCAAGCGCACCTTTCTGCACCCGGTGAACATGTCCGCCGCGCGTTTCGCCGAGGTGGTCAATCCGTTCTACGGCGCGCCGCAGTCGATTTATTCCGACCATTTTCAATGGAAGGACGGCACCACCGGGCCGATGGCATTCAAACTTGAAGTGCCACCGCTGCATCCGGCGCTGGCCGCCACACTGCTCGGTGGTTTCGGCAAGGAAAACGCCCAGCATATGGCCGACCTGCCGCACACCCACGCGATGCTGGCGCTGCTACGCGATGGCTTCCACCCGGACAGCAGCGGTGGCTCGGTGGAGCTGCGCGGTGATGGCTCGCCGGTGCTCGACTATCAGGTTTCGCAATACGCATGGGACGGTTTGCGCCGGGCCTTTCACGTCATGGCCGAAATCCAGTTCGCCGGCGGCGCGCAATCGGTGATGCCGATGCACGCCGACGGCCGCTATGTGAAGACCCTGGCCGAGGCGCGCTCAATGATCGATGGACTGAGCCTGGAGCTGTACCGCACGCGACTCGGTAGCGCCCATGTGATGGGTGGTTGTGCGATGGGTGAAGATCCGAAAAGCGCGGTTGCCGACAGCCTCGGTCGCCATCATCAACTGCGCAATCTGTCGATTCACGACGGCTCGCTTTTTCCCACCAGCATCGGCGCCAACCCGCAGCTGTCGGTGTATGGCCTGACCGCGCAACTGGCGACAGCCTTGGCTGACCGACTGAAAAATCCATGAAAAAGCAGAGTATTCCTATCGTCTATAGTGCTTTCTTACCCAACAGGCGACTTGGCCGACCGGGAATGCTGCGATACCATCCGACTCCCCAACGGACTCCCGCCAGGACGACGCGATGAACCGAGTGTTGTACCCAGGTACCTTCGACCCTATTACCAAGGGCCATGGCGATCTGGTCGAACGCGCCTCGCGCCTGTTCGATCACGTGATCATTGCGGTCGCCGCCAGCCCGAAAAAGAACCCGCTGTTCCCGCTAGAACAACGGGTCGAACTGGCTCGCGAGGTCACCAAACACCTGCCGAACGTGGAAGTGGTCGGTTTCTCGACGCTGCTCGCGCATTTCGCCAAAGAGCAGAACGCCAATGTGTTCCTGCGTGGTCTGCGCGCGGTGTCGGATTTCGAATACGAATTCCAGCTGGCCAACATGAACCGCCAACTGGCGCCGGATGTGGAGAGCCTGTTCCTCACGCCGTCGGAGCGTTATTCGTTCATTTCGTCGACGCTGGTGCGGGAGATTGCCGCGCTGGGCGGCGATATCAGCAAGTTCGTCCACCCGGCCGTGGCCGACGCGCTGACCCTACGCTTCAAGAAGTAGGAGCTGCTGCAGACTGCGATCTTTGCTTTTAAAGATTGCAGTCTCGTGCCCTTGATCGCCCCCGCGTGCACTGCGCTCGCCAATGCGGCACAATTGCGCGCATTGATATATAGCGCCCGGGCCTGCCGCCCCGGCTGGAGTTAGCATGTCCCTGATCATCACCGACGATTGCATCAACTGCGACGTCTGCGAACCCGAGTGCCCGAACGCCGCCATTTCCCAAGGCGAAGAGATCTACGTGATCGACCCGAACCTGTGCACCCAGTGCGTCGGCCACTACGACGAGCCGCAGTGCCAGCAGGTCTGCCCGGTGGATTGCATTCCACTGGACGAAGCCCATCCGGAGACTGAAGAACAGTTGATGGAGAAGTACCGCAAGATCACCGGCAAGGCCTGATCACTTCAGCGCCTATACCGCCCTCTTCGCGAGCAGGCTCGCTCCCACATTTGCAATGCATTCCCCTGTGGGAGCGAGCCTGCTCGCGAATGGGCCATCAGCCACACCACTGAAACCCGATCAGCTCACTCGCGCTGCTCGAACCCCTCCCCTGTACACCCCAGACACCGCACAAACGCCGCTTTCGCCGGATCAACCACCAGCGCCTGTCCCGCATCGCCAACACCGCCGCCCAGCGCGGTAAACGGCAACGACACCACAAACGCTCCTGCACCGATCACCGTGGCCACCACCAGCAAAGGTCGGGCAATCAGCAGGTCGCCAAGCATGGCGTAGGCCGGGGGATTCTGGATGGTGTAACGCGGATCACCGCTGCCGGTCTCCGAGGCCTGAACAGCCAGGCTGGAACACAACAGCAGCGTGACGAAGAAGACTTGCAGGACTTTCATGGCACGATCCTTCGGGCTGAGCAGTGAGACTTCTCACTATAGACCGAAGGATTTTTCAGGTCTGGCAGCGCGGGCAAAACACGCTGGCGCGTTGACCCAGCTTCACTTCGCGCAGGCCGGTGCCGCAGACCTTGCAGTGCTGACCACCGCGGCCGTAGACAAACAGTTCCTGCTGGAAATAGCCCGGCTGACCGTCGCCGCCAATGAAGTCGCGCAAGGTTGTGCCGCCACGCTCGATGGCGGCGGCGAGGATGCGTTTGATCTCGATCGCCAGTTTCAGATAACGCCCGCGGGAAATACCCCCGGCTTCGCGGCGCGGGTCGATGCCGGCGGCGAACAGCGCTTCGGTCGCGTAGATATTGCCGACCCCGACTACCACTGCGTTGTCCATGATGAACGGCTTGACCGCCATCGAGCGCCCGCGTGACAGCTGGAACAGGCGCTCGCCATCGAACAGATCGGTCAGCGGCTCCGGCCCGAGGCGAATCAGCAATTCGTGATTGAGCGGGTCGTTGCTCCACAGCATCGCGCCGAAGCGTCGCGGGTCGGTGTAGCGCAGGGCCAGACCCGATTCCAGTTCGATATCGACGTGCTCGTGCTTCAACGCCGGCAACCCGGCCTCGACCAGACGCAGATTGCCGGACATGCCCAAATGGCTGATCAGCGTGCCGATCTCGGCGTTGATCAACAGGTACTTGGCGCGCCGCTCGACCAGCACGATGCGCTGCCCGGACAGGCGCACATCGAGGTCTTCCGGGACAGGCCAGCGCAAACGCCGGTCACGAACGATGACGCGGCTGACCCGCTGGCCTTCCAGGTGCGGGGCGATCCCGCGACGGGTGGTTTCGACTTCCGGCAGTTCAGGCATGGTGTCCTCGGATCAATGCGCGCCGAGGTCGCGAATCGTTTGTTTGAGTGTTTCGAAGTCGTAGTCCGACAGACCGACGTAATCGAGCACCAGCGGGCCGACCGCGCTCCACTCGAAATCCTCGCTCTGGTTGCCCAGCACGCGATAAGAGGCGCAGATGTGCTCGGCCATTTTCAGAATCGCCAGCAAGTTTTTCAGTTGGCTGTTCTTCGACGATTCGTCGCTGAAAATCGCCAGCGCATTGTGGTGGTTGGCGATGGCAGCGCTGACATGCTCCGGCAGGCGCCAGGACTTGGCGGTGTAGTAGCCGACCACGGCGTGGTTGGTGTTGAACACACGGTTTTCCGTATCGACCACGCGGCATTCCGGGCTGGCGCTGGCGTAGGCCTCTTCCAGCACGGTCATGTAATTGGGGAAGCGCTGCAGCATCAATGGCACGCCGCAATCGTGGAACAGGCCCAAGGCATAGGCTTCGTCACCGGCCTGGGTGCCAATGCGCTTGGCCAGGGTCAGGCAGGTCATCGCCACATCCTGCGCGGTGTCCCAGAAACGATTGAGGGTGACGATGGTGTCGTCGTTCATCTCGCCCTTGATCGACTGAGCGTTGATCAGGTTGATGATCGAACGGCTGCCCAACAGATTCACCGCACGCTGGATCGAGGTGATCTTGTTGCTCAGGCCGTAATACGGCGAGTTGACGATTTTCAGCAGCGCGCCGGACAGACCGGGGTCCTGGGAGATCAGTTTGGCGATCACCTCCAGGTCCGGGTCGGGCATGTACTGCTCCATTTGCAGATCCACCATGATCTGCGGTTGCGCCGGCACACTGATGCCTTGCAGCGATTGTTGAATCTGTTCGGTGGTCAGCTCTTGGGACATAAGTACACACTCCGGGGCAGGCGGCGATTCTAACCGCTGAAACCGCAGGGCGACACACCGATGGGCACATCGCTGGAACTTTCATCTGTGCCCAGGCTTCGGAATCTGTAGGGCGCAGCGGACCTCAACGGTTCGCTGCGAAGGCAAAATCTCCACAGACTCAGGAGCTTACCGATGGCAACTTCCTCAATGGCAAACGCGTCGCTATTTTGGTTACCGATGGTTTCGAACAGGTCGAAATGACCGGCCCCAAGGATGCCCTGGAGCAGGCCGGCGTGCAGGTCGATATCCTCTCGGCCGAAGCCGGCACGGTGAAAGGCTGGAACCATGACAAACCGGCGGACGACTTCCCCGTCGCCAACACTTTCCAGGCGGTGAGCATCGATCAATACGATGCCGTGCTGCTGCCCGGAGGCGTGCAGAATTCCGACACCATCCGTATCGACCAGGATGCTCAGCATCTGGTCAAGACTGCCGCTTCGGCGGGCAAGCCGATTGCCGTGATTTGCCACGGCAGTTGGTTGCTGATCTCGGCGGGACTGGTCAATGGCAAGACCATGACCAGCTACAAAACCGTCAAGGACGATCTGGTCAATGCCGGGGTCAACTGGGTCGATCAGGAAGTGGTCAAGGACGGCAACCTGATCAGCAGTCGCCAGCCGGACGATGTGCCGGCGTTCAGTCAGGCCCTGATTGACGCATTGGCTGCGTAATCTTCGCGATCCCGTTCGCGAGCAGGCTCGCTCCTACACTTGGAATGCATTCCAATGTGGGAGCGAGCCTGCTCGCGAAGGCATCAGCGTTTCATCGCATCCTCAGCCCTGCGCAAACCTCAACACGCTATACTCCCGCTCTTTTTCCGGAGCGACGTCATGTCCCTGCCTAGCCTGCGCCTCAAAGCCAACGCCGACCGTCGCCTGCGCAACGGCCACTTGTGGGTCTACAGCAACGAAATCGACGTGGCCGCCACGCCTCTGCACGGCTTCAAGGCCGGCGATCAGGCGGTGCTCGAAGCCGCTGGCGGCAAGCCGTTGGGCATCGTCGCCATGAGCCCGAACAACCTGATCTGCGCGCGCCTGCTGTCGCGCGACATCAAACTGGCACTCGACAAGTCGCTGCTGGTGCACCGTCTGAACGTCGCGCTGTCGTTGCGCGAGCGTCTGTTCGACAAGCCGTTCTATCGTCTGGTCTACGGCGACTCCGACCTGCTGCCGGGTCTGGTGGTCGATCGTTTCGGCGACATCCTCGTGGTGCAGATCGCCTCGGCGACCATGGAAGCGCATAAAGACGACGTGATCGCCGCGTTGACCCAGGTGCTCAAGCCAAGCGGCATCCTGTTCAAGAACGATTCCGCCGCCCGTGATGCCGAAGGCCTCAACCGCTACGTCGAGACCGTGTTCGGTCTGGTCCCGGAGTGGGTCGCGCTGGAAGAGAACGGCGTCAAGTTCGAAGCGCCGGTCATTCAAGGGCAGAAAACCGGCTGGTTCTACGACCACCGCATGAATCGCGCGCGCCTGGCGCCTTATGCCAAAGGCAAACGCGTACTTGATCTCTATAGCTACATCGGTGGCTGGGGCGTGCAGGCCGCTGCGTTCGGCGCCAGCGAAGTGTTCTGCGTCGACGCCTCTGCATTCGCCCTCGACGGCGTCGAACGCAACGCGGCGTTGAACGGCTTCGCTGACAAAATGACCTGCATCGAAGGCGACGTCTTCGAAGCGTTGAAGGAACTGAAAGCCAGCGAAGAGCGCTTCGACGTGATCGTTGCTGATCCGCCAGCCTTCATCAAGCGCAAGAAAGACATGAAGAACGGCGAAGGCGCCTACCGTCGTCTGAATGAGCAAGCCATGCGCCTGTTGACCAAGGACGGCATTCTGGTCAGTGCTTCGTGCTCCATGCACCTGCCGGAAGACGATTTGCAGAATATTCTGCTGACCAGCGCGCGCCATTTGGACCGCAACATCCAAATGCTCGAGCGTGGCGGTCAGGGCCCTGATCATCCGGTGCACCCGGCCATCGCCGAAACCCGCTACATCAAGAGCATTACCTGCCGCCTGCTGCCCAACAGCTGATTGCGATAGAACACGGGGAGCCGCTGAGCTCCCCGTTTTTTTCCACCACCCTCCCCTCTTTCCTTCACACTCAACATGAGTGTTTTGTCGTCTTCCTACAATTACTTTCCAGCTTCCTTGCAGGACGTTTCGCCATACCTGTTAGTTGCGGGAAATTAACCTACAGCGTAGATATCCAGCACTCGATCACTCCGACAGAATTACTGGAATATTCCTACTTAATATCCCCTTGCCAATATTCGATTACAAACTATTATGAAGTTGTCGCCATGAGGCGACTTCAACTACTGATGAACAAGGAGTTCACATCATGAAAACCATTTATCTGGAAACAAATAAACTCGCCAACCTCGCCTTCCTGGTTGCAGCCAACGCCCGCTAAGTAAGTCTGGACGCCGGAGAGTGCCGGCACTTCGGCGTCCTCATGACTTTCCCTGAGTGATCTGAACCAATGCATATCAATCCCTTTCTGTTTATATTGCCGCGCCCGCCTGGACAAGTTGTGTGGAACTACAAGAACCATACTCAGCACGAGCTTGATCTTGACTATTCCCACCGCCTCGCCATTCTTATAGACAACCCAAACCTGTTTGACCCAAACAACATAATAGATACACAACTTCTGGACGCAGGCATTCTAACAGTTTTAAAAATAGACAGCCCAACTTGGGGCTGGGATGAACTGTCGAAGATTTATCACATCGGCACGCAAAATATCCCCTGCGAATATACGCCACAGAATATTCAGGAGTGGTCCAGACACTATCTGGCGCACTGCAGCGAAGTATTGGCGAAGCCAGAACCTTCAACAGACAGCGAGCGCCGGCCAGCGGAGGCGCTTATCAACTTGCCTGCACCCGGCGCAATGATTGATGACAGCCTGACTCAGGCATTGCGGACGCGCAAAACCTGTCGCTCCTACACCGGTGCGGCGGTGACACTGGCCGAGGTTGCAACGCTGTTGTATTTCACGCTCGGCTATCTTCCCAAGCGCAATCATTCGCAGGACGACCCTGTCGCACCCGGCCTTGAGGCCCGCCGGAGCAGTCCCTCAGGTGGTGGTCTGAACGCTTGTGAAGGCTTTCTTCTGGCTCAGAACATCGTCGGGCTTGAACCGGGCATCTACGCCTACCATTGTGGCGAGCATGCCTTGAGCCGGATCAACCCTTTGCCTGAACCGGCGTTGGGTCAAATGCTCGGCGGCCAGCATTTCATCAACAATCTGCCGCTGGGCGTATTCATCACCGCCAGGTTTGATCGACTCTGGTGGAAGTACGAACACTCGCGCGCCTATCGCATGGCGTTCATCGAGGCTGGCCATCTTTCGCAAACCTTCCAGCTCGTCGCGACGACGCTGGGGCTCAATACCTGGCTGACCGGCGCGTTTGCCGACGCCCAGGTTGAAACCCTGCTCGGGCTCGAAGGCAGCGCTGAGCAACCGTTGTTTTTTGTCGGTTGCGGCGAAAGCGATGGCCAAGCCATGTGCCAGGAAATGCGTGATTTGCTTGCCGGGGTACCGTCATGATTTCCACAGCGCTGGATGAGGGCGAGGCACCGGTGTCGTGGTCGCTCAAATTCACCCTTCCCGACTGGGAAAGCCGCGCATCGGTGCGCAGCAGTACCCATAACTATCGTTTGCCGGGCGATGTCGAGCAGCAACTGCAAAATCGCTATTGGTTTCCCCGGCCTTTCTGCCTTATCTGGGGCATCCGGCGATCCAGGCCAAAGGTCGCGAAACATTGCACCGTCTGACCGCCAATCATCTGGTGTATTTCCTCGATTACACCACCCTGCTCGAACACCGCATCGTCAACCGCGCAGTGGAGGTCATCGTCCACCGCGAACTGCCCATCTATATACCGCTGCCAATGAAACACGCTGCATTGCAGCTGTACACCGACGAGGGTTACCACGCGCTTTTCTCCAACCAGATAGCCGAGCAGATCGCCGCGTTCTACAGCATCACCCGGCGACCGGTCATTCCGAAGCGGATCACACGCATGAACGCTCTGATCGCGCGCACGCCGGAGAAGAACCGCGCACTGGCCTGGTTTCTGCTCGGATTTGTCTCGGAAACCATCATCGCCCGGGAGTTGCTCGAGGTCTGCCGCAACACGATGGTTTCAAGTGTGAACGACATGCTGCGTGATCATCTTGCCGACGAAGCCCGGCACAGCCGTTACTTCGCAGAAGCCTTCCATTACTTCTGGATTGCGATGAACAGTCGCCAGCGCCTGTTCGCCGCCAGGACTCTTGTGGAGATCATCCCCCTGTTCTTCGAGGTCGACGAGAGCTGGCTGCAACAAAGCCTGCGCTCGGCCGGTATTGCCGAAAGTGACATGAAAGAGATTGTCGGTGCGATGGCAACTGTGCAGGCCAGCCGTGCTCGCGCTCGCGCCGGCTGCAAACCCACGCTGGAGGCCCTGCGCAAGGCTGGTTTTTTGCTCTGCCCCATAACCAGACACTTTTCGCCAAAGCAGGATTGATCGATGAATAAACACAGCTGTGCAGTCAGCCGCCGACAACGGCGCGGAGCAGTCACGCTGTTACTGGCAATGATCCTGCTCGGCGTGTTCCCGCTGGATGTTCTGCTGCCCTCGTTCCCGGCGCTGGCGGCACACTTTGGTCGATCACCGAGCGACATCGCGCTGTCGATCAGTCTGTTCGCCGTCGGTATTGCCTTCGCTCAGCTACTGATCGGCCCGCTATCGGACGTGATTGGACGCAAGGGTTTGCTGCTGGCCGGCATGAGCGTGTCGCTGCTCGGCGCCCTTGGTTGCGTGCTGAGCAATGACTACACGCTGTTCCTCGTTTTCCGGGTGATGCAGGCGATGGGGTGCGGTTGTTTCGTGCTGTCTCAGGCACTGGTGCAGGATCTGTTTGAAGGCCAGGAGCGTGACCGGTTGCGGATCCTGATGGTCACTGCCACGGGCATCTTCATTTCGCTATCGCCGCTGGCGGGTACGTTTCTGCAAGCCACGCTCGGCTGGCGCGGCAGCTTCTGGGTATTCATCGCCCTTGCGGCTGTGGTTCTGATCAAAACCTGGCGACTGCTCGACAACAGCCGGCCTGTTCAGAACGGTCCACACCTGGGTTTCATTCAGTCCTACAGACGGGTGCTGAGCAACTTCCCGTTTGTCGGCTATTGGCTGATTTCCGCGTTCGCTTTCGCCTGCCACTTTTCCTTCATCGTCACTTCGCCGCTGATCTTCATGGAGCAGTTGCAGATGGCGCCTTACGATTTCGCCTTGATTCTGCTGATCTATGGCGCCGCTTATGTCTTCGGCGGCCTGCTCGCCAGCGTGCTGAACCGGCTTATCAATGCGCAACAGCAGATTTTCACCGGCCTGAGCCTGATCCTGCTCTCGGGTCTGGTGATGCTCTATCTGGCCACCAACCATGAGCTGTCAGCCGCGGCGGTGCTGGTCCCAATGCTCATCTGCACCGTGGGCACCACCATTGCGCGCCCCCCGGCTACCTCCCGCGCCATGAGCGTGTTTGCCGAAAATGCCGGCGCATCGGCATCCGCCGGTAGCACCATCATTTTTATCTGTGGCGGGCTGGTCAGCGCCCTGATCAGCCTCGGCCCGGCCAACCTGCAAGCGACGCTGGGTTACGGTTTTGTGGTGTTGAGCGGCGTATCGCTGTTGCTCAACAGCGTGATTGGCCGTCGCGTCAGCAACCTGCGCAGCAATCCGGTGATGCCGGGAGGCGACCATTGACCCTGCCAGTCGTCATTGCACCGGCCCCTTCAGCACGGGAACAACGCTTTGCGCCATTCCCTCGCGACGCCAGCGGTGTAGAATCGCCTCATTCATCGCCATTCATCCCCGGCGGGTTTATGAGCTCAGGCTGAGACCAGCGGCGATCCCGCAACGTCATCGGCAGCTTCCGGACACACGGCCATTTTTCGGGTGTTTCAGAGGTCAACAGAAGCTCACTCCCCTTTAGTACGTGATTAGCCGCCCGGAGTGCTCCATGCCAGATTACCGCTCGAAAACTTCCACCCACGGCCGCAACATGGCCGGCGCCCGCGCCCTCTGGCGCGCCACCGGCATGAAAGATGACGACTTCAAGAAGCCGATCATTGCCATCGCCAACTCGTTCACCCAGTTCGTCCCGGGGCATGTGCATCTGAAGGACCTGGGTCAGCTGGTCGCCCGCGAGATCGAACGCGCCGGTGGCGTGGCCAAGGAGTTCAATACCATCGCCGTCGATGACGGCATCGCCATGGGCCACGACGGCATGCTGTATTCGCTGCCGAGCCGCGAGATCATCGCCGACTCCGTCGAGTACATGGTCAACGCCCACTGCGCCGACGCCATCGTCTGCATTTCCAACTGCGACAAGATCACCCCCGGCATGTTGATGGCTGCATTGCGCCTGAACATTCCGGTGATCTTCGTTTCCGGTGGCCCGATGGAAGCCGGCAAGACCAAACTCGCCTCCCACGGTCTCGATCTGGTCGACGCCATGGTGATCGCCGCCGACTCCAGCGCTTCTGACGAGAAAGTCGCCGAGTACGAGCGCAGCGCCTGTCCGACCTGCGGTTCGTGCTCCGGCATGTTCACCGCCAACTCGATGAACTGCCTGACCGAAGCACTGGGCCTGGCCTTGCCGGGCAACGGTTCGACCCTGGCCACCCACAGTGATCGTGAACAGCTGTTCCTGCAGGCCGGGCGCACCATCGTCGAGTTGTGCAAGCGTTACTACGGCGAGAACGATGACTCCGTATTGCCGCGCAACATCGCCAACTTCAAGGCGTTCGAGAACGCAATGATGCTCGACATCGCCATGGGCGGTTCGACCAACACCATCCTGCACTTGCTCGCAGCCGCCCAGGAAGCCGAGATCGATTTCGACCTGCGCGACATCGACCGTCTTTCGCGCAGCGTGCCGCAGCTGTGCAAGGTCGCGCCGAACATCCAGAAGTACCACATGGAAGACGTGCACCGCGCCGGCGGCATTTTCAGCATCCTCGGTTCGCTGGCCCGTGGCGGCCTGCTGCACACCGACCTGCCGACCGTGCACAGCCGCAGCATGGAAGAAGCCATCGCCAAGTGGGACATCACCCAGACCAGCGACGAGGCCGTGCATCACTTCTTCAAGGCAGGTCCTGCGGGCATCCCGACCCAGACCGCGTTCAGCCAGTCGACCCGTTGGGAAACCCTGGACGACGACCGTGAAAACGGCTGCATCCGCAGTTTCGAGCACGCCTATTCGAAAGAAGGCGGCCTCGCCGTGCTCTACGGCAACATCGCGCAGGACGGTTGCGTGGTGAAAACCGCCGGGGTCGATGAGTCGATCCACGTCTTCGAAGGCAACGCGAAAATCTTCGAAAGCCAGGACAGCGCCGTGCGCGGCATCCTCGCCGACGAAGTAAAGGAAGGCGACATTGTCATCATTCGCTACGAAGGCCCGAAAGGCGGCCCGGGCATGCAGGAAATGCTCTACCCGACTTCCTACCTGAAATCCAAAGGCCTGGGCAAAGCCTGTGCACTGCTCACCGACGGGCGTTTCTCCGGCGGTACTTCCGGCCTGTCGATTGGTCACGCTTCGCCAGAGGCCGCGGCCGGTGGCGCGATCGGTCTGGTGCAGGATGGCGACAAGGTGCTGATCGACATTCCAAACCGCTCGATCAACCTGTTGGTCAGCGACGAAGAACTGGCGGCACGCCGCGCCGAGCAGGACAAGAAAGGCTGGAAACCGGTTGAGGTGCGTCCACGCAAAGTGACCACCGCCCTCAAGGCCTACGCCCTGCTGGCGACCAGTGCCGACAAGGGTGCTGTGCGCAACAAAGCGATGCTCGACGGCTTGTAAGCGTCCAGGTGCAGAAACAAAAATGCCCCGCCAACGTGCGGGGCATTTTTTTATCCGTCTGACACTGATCGTTCCCACGCTCCTGCGTAGGAATGCCTCAAGGGACGCTCCGCGTCCAGTGACGCGGAGCGTCACGGGCTGCATTCCCACGCGGAGCGTGGGAACGATCAAAGATCGCAGCCTTCGGCAGCTCCTACATGCGATCGTGAGTTACTGGATTTCCTCAGGCTTGACGATCACCCAGTTCTTGTCCGCTGTCACCGGCAAGCCTTCCTTGGCCTGCGCCGCCGCGTGCTTGGCCATCATGCCGTTGATCTGGGTCATGTACTTGTCCTTGCGGTTGATCCACAAGTGAATGCCGCCCTTGGCCACGTCGACATCATGGAACAGCATGTAACCGTCGCTCGTCGGGGTATCGCCGCCGACCAGTACCGGTTTTTTCCATTCATCGATGTAGGTGAGGATTGCCGCGTGCTTGCCGGCCATCCAGGTTGCCGGGGTCCACAGGTACGGCGTCAGTTCGAGCCCGAGGTTGGCCTTCTCGTCATATTTGCCGGCGGTGATCTGTTTGCGCGCAGTGGTCAGCTCGCCAGTCTTCTGATCCTTGAGCAGCAGTGAAACGCCGATGACGTTCTGCGGTTTGACGTTGTAGCCGTACTTGGGATCCGCCGCGACCATGCGCACCAGCTCCTCGGAGGCGGCGGTCATTACGTAGACCTCGATGCCGTTCTCCATCAGCTTGTTGTACAGCTCCTGCTGGCCAGTGAAGATCTTCGGCGGATTGACGTCGAGCTTCTTCACCACATCGCCTTCGTAATACGTCGCCGGCACCGGTTTGCCCGAAGCCATCAGCTCATCGACGTAGCCCTTGAGCTCCTTGAGGGTGAAGCCGGAGAACACCTGCGCCACCCACGGGTAGCAGACCATGTCGTCGACTTCGCAGAGGCGGTAGTAATAACTGAACAGGCTTTCCTTGTGCTCGGCGGTGTCCTTGAAGGGCATCAGTTTCAGCGAGGGATCGAGCTTGTCGCGGGTGATCAGGCCCTTGTTTTCCATGAACGGCAGCAGGGATTCTTCGAGGTCGTAGCGGTAACTGGTGTTGTCCATGTCGAACACCGCGTAATTACCCTTGTTGGCGTTGGCAGCGATCATCGCGTCCAGCGCCTTGGCCTGATCCGCCGGCCAATGCTTGAGGTCCGTGGCCAATGCATGGCCAGCGAGGCCAGCCGCCAGTGCCACAGCCAACAACGTGCGTGCAATTTTCATAGCGCTACTCCCCGATACAAAGAGTTCGACGCTAACAAATAAGTGTGACAACCCTCGCCTGTCAGCGACCGCCTGCGTCCCCTGCGCGCCAGTTGCATTGCCGACAGCGACACAGGCTTATTCCAAAAACGACGGACGCCCTGCGATTTTGGTATTAATTCATTGCAAATCAAGCTGTTAGGCTTGCCGGTTCGCAGCAGCCCCGGATGGCTGTTGGCACAGTCTTTACTGGAGTCCTCATGAATCTACCGCTGATTCTCAACCTGCTGGTGTTCCTTGCCCTGCTCTTCGGTCTGGCGCAAACCCGCCACACCACCTGGAGCCTGGCGAAAAAAGTTCTGCTTGCACTGGTCCTCGGCGTGGCGTTCGGTGTCGCGCTGCACACGATTTACGGTGCCGGCAACCCGGTGCTGAAAGCCTCGATCGGCTGGTTCGATCTGGTCGGCAACGGCTACGTGCAATTGCTGCAGATGATCGTGATCCCACTGGTGTTCGCCTCGATCCTCAGCGCGGTCGCCCGTCTGCACAATGCCTCGTCGCTGGGCAAGATCAGTTTCCTCACCATCGGCACGCTGCTATTCACCACCGCCATCGCCGCGCTGATCGGCATCGGCCTGACCAATCTGTTTGGCCTCAGCGCTGAAGGTCTGGTCGCCGGCACTCAGGAAATGGCGCGCCTGCAAACCATTCAGAACGACTACGCCGGCAAGGTCGCCGACCTCAATGTGCCGCAATTGCTGCTGTCGTTCATCCCGCAGAACCCGTTCGCCGACCTGGCCCGGGCCAAGCCGACCTCGATCATCAGCGTAGTGATTTTCGCGGCATTTTTCGGGGTGGCTGCGCTGCAACTGCTCAAGGACGACGTCGAGAAAGGCCAGAAAGTGATCACCGCCATCGACACCCTGCAAGCCTGGGTGATGCGTCTGGTGCGTCTGGTGATGAAGCTGACCCCGTACGGTGTGCTGGCGCTGATGACCAAAGTGGTCGCCGGTTCCAACCTGCAGGACATCATCAAGCTCGGCAGTTTCGTCGTGGTCTCGTATATCGGCCTGGGCCTGATGTTCGTCGTGCACGGTGTGCTGGTGTCGGCCGCCGGGATCAACCCGCTGCGGTTCTTCCGCAAGATCTGGCCGGTGCTGACGTTCGCCTTCACCAGCCGCTCCAGCGCAGCGACCATTCCGCTGAGCATCGAAGCGCAGACTCGTCGTCTGGGCATCCCGTCGTCGGTCGCCAGTTTCGCTGCGTCTTTCGGTGCAACGATTGGCCAGAACGGTTGCGCCGGTCTCTATCCGGCAATGTTGGCGGTAATGGTCGCGCCAACGGTCGGCATCAACCCGCTGGATCCACTGTGGATCGCGACGCTGGTGGCGATTGTCACATTGAGCTCGGCCGGTGTCGCCGGGGTCGGTGGCGGCGCGACGTTCGCCGCACTGATCGTGCTGCCAGCGATGGGCTTGCCCGTGTCACTGGTGGCCCTGCTGATTTCGGTCGAGCCGCTGATCGATATGGGTCGCACGGCGTTGAACGTGAGTGGCTCGATTACCGCCGGGGCGATTACCAGCCAGGTGATGCAGCAGACTGACAAGGCACTGCTCGATGCCGATGAGCATGCGGAACTTGCTCAGGCTTGAGCCAAGATGATCGTTCCTACGCTCCGCGTGGGAATGCAGCCCATGACGCTCCGCGTCACTGGACGCGGAGCGTCCCCTGAGGCGTTACCACGCAGAGCGTGGGAACGATCATGCGCGCTCCCAAACTTCGAAGCTGTACGCGGGCTTGTCGCCCTCTGCCGGATTCGGCACGTTCGAGACCAGTTTCCACTCGCTCAAGTCAAACTCCGGAAACCACGCGTCTCCTTGCGGGCTCAGCGCCACGCGGGTCAGGTACAGCCGATCGGCCTGCGCCAGTCCCTGCGCATACAGCTGCGCGCCGCCAATCAGCATCAGTTCATCAACGCCCTGGGCTTTCGCCCATTCCTCGGCGCGGGCCACGGCGGCTTCCAGCGACGGATAGACCTCGGCACCTTCGAGTTGCAGATCGGACTGGCGGCTGACCACGATGTTCAAACGCCCCGGCAGCGGCCGGCCGAGCGAATCCCAAGTCTTGCGACCCATGATGATCGGCTTGCCGAGCGTGGTCGCCTTGAAGTATTTGAAGTCCCCCGGCAGGTGCCAGGGCATGCTGTTGTCGACGCCGATCACGCGGTTTTCACCGAGGGCTGCGATCAGGCTGAGGGGCAGTGATTTAGTCATGCCGGCGAGGATACCAGAGCCGCGCTTACCCCGATAAGCGCCACAGCGGTTATGCTCAGCGCTCGATTTAGCGACGGGACGCCGCGTGACTGAACTGACTCCACTGCAAAACCTCTGGCTCACCGAAACCATCCGCCTGCGCGAAGAACACGCAGGGCCGCTGGATGATCTGGAAGCCAATCGTCTGGCCCGTGCCGCTGGCGGCGATCTGCCGAGCCGAATTGTGCGCCGGGCGCTATGGCTGGCCGAGCGTGACGGGCTCACCGCCGCCCTCATGCACTGGCTGCAAGGCGCGCGCCTGGCGCTGGTGCTGTTGATGATTTTCGCCGTGCTCAGCGGCGCCGGTCTGGCTTTCGCCGCACTTGGCCAGACGCCGGTGAATGTGTTCTGGGCGCTGGGCAGTCTGCTCGGGATCAATTTGATTTTGCTGCTGAGTTGGGCGCTGGGCTTGATTTTCGCTGGCGAACACGGCGCCACCCTCGGGCGCTTGTGGCTGTGGCTCAGCGAAAAATTCGCCCGCGACGCCAAAGCCGCGCAACTGGCGCCGGCCCTGCTGTTGTTGCTGCAACGCAAGAAACTCAATCGCTGGGCACTCGGCGCGTTGGTCAATGGCCTGTGGCTGCTGGCGATGCTCAGCGCGCTGATTCTGTTGCTGACGCTGATGGCCACGCGGCGCTACGGCTTTGTCTGGGAAACCACGATCCTCGGCGCCGACACTTTCATCCACATCACCCAGGCTCTCGGCTATCTGCCGTCGCTGCTCGGCTTCAACGTGCCGACCGAGGAAATGATCCGCGCCAGCGGCGCCGGTGCCCTCGACATCGAAAGCGCACGACAGGCCTGGGCGACCTGGCTGGTCGGCGTGCTGGTGGTCTACGGCGTGCTGCCGCGCCTGCTGCTCGCGCTGTTGTGCCTGTGGCGCTGGAACAGCGGCAAAGCCGCGTTGCACCTGGATCTGAACCTGCCCGGCTACGCGCAACTGCGCGAACGGTTGATGCCAACCAGCGAGCGCCTCGGCGTCAACGACCCGGAGCCGGCGCAGCTGCATCGCATCGAAAGCAACGTCGGCGAACTCGCCAGCGAGGGCGCGCTGCTGGTGGCGATCGAGCTGGACGAACAGCGTCCGTGGCCACCCGTGCTGCCGAAAAATGTCAGCAACGCGGGCATCCTCGACAGTCGCGAATCGCGGCACAAGCTGCTCGAACAACTCAGTCGCTTCCCGCCGGCGCGGCTGGCCATCGCCTGTGATCCGCGACGTTCGCCGGATCGCGGCAGCCTCGCATTGATCGCCGAACTCGCGCGCAACGCCGGCGCCACTCGCGTCTGGCTGCTGCAAGCGCCACCCGGCGAAGCGCTGGACGGGCAACGTCTGGGTGACTGGCACGCGGCGCTGCAACAGTTGGAGTTGCCGTTCGCCGATTGCGCGCCGATGAACTGGCTGGAGAGCGGACATGACTGATGCACGCAAGGCCCCGCTGAAACTCGCGGTGGTCGGCCACACCAACGTCGGCAAGACCTCGCTGCTGCGCACGCTGACTCGCGATGTCGGCTTCGGCGAAGTCTCGCATCGGCCAAGCACCACTAGGCATGTCGAAGGCGCGCGGTTGTCGGTAGATGGCGAGCCGTTGCTCGATCTGTACGACACGCCGGGGCTGGAAGATGCCATCGCCCTGCTGGATTTTCTCGAGCGTCTGGAACGCCCCGGCGAACGCCTCGACGGCCCGGCACGACTGGCGCGGTTTCTCGACGGCAGCGAGGCGCGCCAGCGTTTCGAGCAGGAGGCCAAGGTACTACGACAACTGCTGGACTCCGATGCCGGTCTGTATGTGATCGACGCCCGCGAACCGGTGCTGGCCAAGTACCGCGACGAACTGGAAGTGCTCGCCAGTTGCGGCAAACCGCTGCTGCCGGTGCTGAATTTCGTCAGCAGCGCCAACCATCGCGAACCCGATTGGCGCGAGGCGCTGGCGCGGTTGGGGCTGCATGCGTTGGTACGTTTCGACAGCGTCGCACCGCCCGAGGATGGCGAGCGGCGCTTGTACGAGAGCCTCGCCCTGCTATTGGAAAACGCCCGGCCGCAACTGGAGCGGTTGATCGCCGACCAGCAGGCGCAGCGCCTCGCCCGTCAGCAAAGCGCCGCACGCCTGATTGCCGAATTGCTGATCGACTGCGCTGCGTGCCGGCGCAGTGTGGTCAGCGAAGCCGAGCAGGAACAACAGGCGATCAGCGAGCTGCGCAAAGCCGTACGTCAGCGTGAGCAGAAGTGCGTTGAGGCGCTGCTCAAGCTCTACGCGTTTCGCCCGCAGGACGCGGCGGCCAGTGATTTGCCGTTGCTCGACGGGCGCTGGGGCGATGACCTGTTCAACCCGGAAACCCTGAAGCAACTCGGCGTGCGCGTCGGCGGCGGCATTGCGGCCGGTGCGGCGGCCGGCGCTGGTGTGGATCTGCTGGTCGGCGGGATTACCCTCGGCGCAGCGGCACTGGCCGGCGCGATTGCCGGCGGTGCGCTGCAAACCGCGCGCAGTTATGGCAGTCGCCTGCTCGGCAAGATCAAAGGCCAGCGGAAATTGACGGTGGACGACGCCGTGCTGCGCCTATTGGCCTTGCGCCAGCGCCAGTTGTTGCTGGCGCTCGATCAGCGTGGGCATGCGGCGATGGACAGCATTCAGGTGGCCACACCTGTGGATAAAACCTGGCGCGAAGGCAAGTTGCCGGAGGCGCTGAACAAGGCGCGCGCGCATCCGCAGTGGTCGTCGCTCAATCCGCAGGCGAAGTTGAATCAGGGGGAAAGGCAGGAGCAGATTGATTTGCTGGCAGCAGATTTGTAGCGTCTTAGCCGGCCTCTTCGCGAGCAAGCTCGCTCCCACATTGGATCGTGGTCACAACACAAAACCCTGTGGGAGCGAGCTTGCTCGCGAATGGCGCGACTCGGTTACTTGGATTACGCCGCCAGCAGCCGCGCCGCCTTCTCCTTCAGCAAACCGAGATCCATCACCGGCACCGCCCTATCCTTCGCCAACTCATCCCAGCGCCGTATGCGCAAACTCAGCGCACACAACGGATCAGCCGCAAACGCATCCGCCTCTGCCTCACTCATCACTCCGCCCTGATATTCCAGCGTACGCCGACTCGCCTCACTCAACTGCGCGTAGTACCCCGGTTCACGCAAGGTCAGATAGCGCTTGGCCTGCACGTGATATTCCACCAGTCGCGCCAGCCGTTCGCTGAAACCTGCCTCACGCAGATAATCCGCACCGAGCCGTTCATGGCTGACCACGCCATAACCGCCCATGTTTTCTGCGCCCTCGGCACATAGATGGCCGATGTCATGAAAGAACGCCGCCAGCACCACTTCATCGTCACAGCCTTCAGCCATGGCCAGTTCTGCGGTTTGGGACATGTGCTCGAATTGCGACACCGGTTCGCCGATGTAATCGCTGGCGCCGAAGCGTTCATACAGGCCGAACACCCGCGCGATCACCTGCTCGTGATTCATGCCCCCTCCAGTAGCTGCGCGACGTTGCGTTCGGCCAGCGCCGGGCCGACGCTCATGCCGACGCCGGTGTGCATCAGCGCCACGCTCAGGCCCGGTGCCGGACGCAGGAACGAGAACGGCCCCGGCCCGCGAGAACCATAGACGCCCTGCCAGCGTTCGACCACTTGCACCTGGCAGCCCAGGGTCTGCTCGGCGAGTTCGAGCATCCAGTTGTCGACCTGCTCAGCGTTGAACGGTGAAGCATCGCTGCCGTAATCATGCGAATCGCCGATGATCAGTTCGCCATACGGCGTCGGGCTGATCAGCAGGTGAATGCCGTTGGCGTGCAGGTGCGGTTGTTCACGGAGGATCTGCGCCTGCACCGCCGCGGCTTGCGGCAAATCGGCGAAAGCGCCGTAGTGCACGCAGCTCAGGCCGGTGAGCACGGCGTGTTGCAGGTTCAACTCGATGCTTGGTCTGGCGCGGAGCATTTGCAAACGACAGATCTGCGGATTGAGCGCAGCAATCGGCTCGGCCAGCAAGGTCTGATAGTCGTGGCCGGAGCAGACGATGATCTGCTTGGCGCAGAACTCACCGGCAGTGCTGCGCAGTCGCCCCGGCTCGACGTCGCGCACCAGCGTGGAAAAGTGAAACTCGACGCCGAGCTCGCGGCGCAAATAATCGATCAGCGCCGGAATCGCTTCGCGCGAGTACAACTGCTGATCATCGACACCGTGCAGCGCGGCGCGGTGATGGCTGAACTGGCCGCCATACAGATCACGCAACGCCGCGCCGCGCAGCAGCTCGACGTCGTAGCCATGCTCGACGGCACGGCCGGCGCAGAAGGCTTCGAGCAGGTGTTCTTCGGCTTCGCTGCGGGCGAACAGGTACGAGCCGTTGCGCTTGATCTGCAGGCCGGCCAGTTGCGCCCAGTCGCCCCAGATCTCGCGACTGGCCTTGGCTAATTCAAGCATGATGCCGGGCGGCTGACCGGTCACCAGCGCCTGGCCGAAGTTGCGCACCGAAGCGCCGAGGGGCGTGGCGGTGCGTTCGAATACCGCGACTTTCAGGCCGCGTTTGGCGGCGGCGTAGGCGTGGGACAGACCGAGGATGCCGGCGCCGATGATGAGCAGGTCTTTGGGTTGTGTCATGAAGCCACCTCAATGATCGTTCCCACGCGGAGCAAAGGAACGCAGCCGAGGACGCTCCGCGTCCTTTGTGACGCAGAGCGTCACGGGATTCATTCCCACGAGCGTGGGAACGATCGGCACCGGTTACTTGGCGACAACTTTCTCGGACTTGCCGTCATACCGCTTGCGCCATTCAGCCAGGATCTCGTCGCGATTCTTCGAGGCCCAGGCAAAGTCGTTCTTGATCAGGCGCTGCTCATAGTCGGCGGGCAATTCGGTTTGCGGCTTGGCAATCCCCGGCTGGGCGAGCACGGCGAAGTTTTCCTTGTACAGATCCATCGCCTCGGCGCTGGCGGAGAAATCGGCGAGCTTCTTCGCCGCTTCTTCATGCGGTGTGCCTTTAATCACCGCCGTCGCTTCGATCTCCCAGCCCAGACCTTCCTTCGGCAGGATGATGTCCAGCGGCGCGCCCTGGCGTTTCAACTGTACGGCTGGATATTCAAAGGAAATCCCGATCGGAAACTCCCCCGCCGCCGCCAGTTTGCACGGTTTGGAACCTGAGTGAACGTACTGGCCGATGTTCTGGTGCAAGCCGTCCATGTAGGCCCAGCCCTGCTTCTCGCCAAAGGTTTGCAGCCAGGCGCTGACGTCGAGGAAACCGGTGCCGGACGACGCCGGGTTGGGCATGACGACCTTGCCCTTGTACTCAGGCTTGGTCAGGTCCTGCCAGCTCACCGGTTTGCTCAGCCCCTGCTTCTCGGCTTCGACAGTGTTGAAGCAGATGGTCGCGGCCCAGACGTCCATGCCGACCCAGGCTGGCGGGTTGGCGGCGTCGCGGTAATTCGCGCCGATCTTGCCCAGATCCTTCGGCGCATAGCTTTGCAGCATGCCTTGCTGATCGAGAATCGCCAGGCTCGACGCGGCCAGGCCCCATACCGCGTCGGCCTGCGGACGAGCCTTTTCGGCGAGCAGTTTGGCGGTGATGATCCCGGTGGAGTCGCGCACCCATTTGATCGCGACGTCCGGGTTGGCCTTTTCGAAAGCGTCCTTGTAGGACTTCAGTTGTTCGGCTTCGAGGGCGGTGTACACCGTCAACTCGGTTTTTGCCGCGAAGGCATTCAGGCTGAAAGTCGCGAGCACAGCAGCGGCCAGGGCCATAGGCTTGAACATGATCGGTTTCCTGTGGTGAGAGAAGGTCGGATTTCAGTGACCGGGCGCGGTTTGCCGCCAGGCCTGGGAACGGCGCAGCAAGCCGCGCGAAGCCCACGCCAGCAGCAAGGACACGCCCGCCGAGGTGAACAGAATCAGGGTCGACATCGCCGCCGCGCCGCCGACGTTGCCGGCATCGTCCATGTTCAGCACCGCCACCGCCGCGAGAATGGTGTCGGGGCTGTAAAGGAAGATGGCTGCGGACACGGTGGTCATCGCCGAGACGAACAGATAGCGCACGATGTCGAGTAGCGCCGGCAGGCAGATCGGCACGGTGACGCGCAGGTAATGCCGGTACAGCGGCGCCTTGAGCGACAGCGCGGCGGCTTCGAACTCGGCGTCGAGCTGGCGCAGCGCGGTGGTCGCGGTCATTTGTGCGGTGGTCAGGTAGTGCGCAATGGTGCAGACGATCAGCAGCGTCATCGTCCCGTAGAGCACGTGCAGCGGATTGCCGCTGAGGTTGAAGAAGAAGACGTAGCCCAGGCCCAGCACCAGCCCCGGCACCGCCATCGGCACAAAGCTGAGCATACGCAAAGCCAGGTTGAGCCCGCGCTGAGTGCGGGTTTTCTCCATCAGATAGGCGCCGGTGAAAATCACCACGCTGCCAATCAGCGCGGTGCCCAGCGCCATTTTCAGACTGTTGCTGTAGGCGAGCCAGCCACCGCCGGCGGTCTCGTTGAACTGATAGTGGTTGAGCGACAGCGACAGGTTGTACGGCCAGAACTTCACCAGCGAGGAGAACACCGCCATGCCGAACACCAGAATCAACGCGGCGCAAATCAGCAAAACGATCGCCAGATAGCAGCCGTCGCGCAGCCTGGACGGCAGCGGCTTGAACACCTGCGCGCGCCCGCTCATGGAATCGCCGTGACGCCGACGCAACCACGTATCGACACCGAAACTGAACAGCGCCGGCAGCAACAGCACCATGCCGATCAACGCGCCGCGACCGAATTGCTGCTGGCCGACCACGGCTTTGTAGGCTTCCAGCGCCAGCACCTGATAATCGCCACCGACCACCACCGGCACACCGAAATCGGTGATGGTCAGGGTGAACACCAGACAGAACGCCGCAAACACCGCTTGGCGGGTCGCCGGCCAAGTGATGCTGCGAAACGCCTTGGCCGGACTGGCGCCCATGCTCGACGCGGCATCGAACAAACGCGCATCGGCCAACGACAATGCCGAGAGCAAAATCATCAGCGCATGGGGAAAGGTGTAGATCACCTCGCCGAGCACGATGCCCCAGAACCCGTAGATATTGTCCGAGAGCAGCCCACGCAGCATGCCTTGGTTGCCGAACAGATAGACCAGCGCAATCCCCGGTAGCATCGACGGCGCCATCAGCGGCAGCAACGAGATACCGCGCCAGATGCCTTTGCCCGGAATCAGCGTGCGTTGCAGCGCGTAGGCAAACAGGTAGGCCAGCGGTACGACAATGGCCGCAACGCCGAGGGATACTTTCAGGCTATTGCCGAGGAGCCAGTGGAAATTGGCGCTGGTCACCAACTCCTTCGCCGCGAGCCAGCCACCGCCCTGCCCGGCGTCATTGCTGAAGCCGCGCCAGAAGATCGCCAGCAACGGCAGCAGCACCGCGAGGCCGAGCAAGACCAGCAGGAGGATTTTGCCGCCGACCACGAACAGGCGATCGCCGATCTCGGCTTTCGAGGACTGTCGCACCTGCTTGTGCGGTAGCGGCAGCGCGAGGTTGCTGTTCATCAGGCGAACACCTGCAAACTGCGCGGCGGCAAGGCGACCATGATCTGCTGGGCGCCGAGGCGCGGCATGGCTTCTGGCGCGAGTTCGGCGAGCAGCGCATGGCCCGGCAGTTGATCGAGTTCGAAGCTCATCCGGCAGCGGTTGCCGAGGAAAGTGATTTCGCGAACCTTGGCGGGGAACAGGTTCTCTTCGTGTACCAGCGGGTTGACGTTGATCGCCTCCGGGCGGCAGAACAGTCGACCCGATGCGCCGTGCACGCTGCCATCGGCCAGACGCAGATTCATCCCGCCGACCCGGGCGTGACTGTCGCTGCTGCGCTGAAACGGCAGCCAGTTGCCCTGGCCGACAAACTCGGCCACGAACGGCGTGGCCGGGCGGTTGTAGATTTCCTGTGGGGTGGCGTACTGCTCGACGCGGCCGTTATTCATGACCGCGATGCGATCGGCCATCAACATCGCTTCGTCCTGATTGTGCGTGACCATCAGCGTGGTGATGCCGAGATTGCGTTGCAGCTGGCGCAGCTCGGTGCACAGATGCTCGCGCACCCGCGCGTCGAGGGCCGACATCGGTTCGTCGAGTAATAACAGCGACGGCGCCGGCGCCAATGCGCGAGCGAGTGCTACTCGCTGTTGCTGACCGCCGGACAATTGGCCGGGGTACTTTTTCTCACTGCCGCTGAGGCCGACCAGCTCCAGCATCTGACCGACACGCCGACGCACTTCATCGCGACCGCTGCCGGCAAGGCCGTAGGCAATGTTCGCCTCGACCGTCAGATTGGGAAACAACGCGTAGGACTGGAACAGAATCCCGTAGTCGCGGGCCTGCGGGGCAAGGTGCGAGACATCGCGATCGCCCAGGTACAGCTCGCCGCTGTCCTGCTGCTCCAGCCCGGCAATGCAGCGCAGCAACGTGGTCTTGCCACAGCCCGACGGGCCGAGCAGACACACCAGTTCGCCGGCGGCGACGTCGAGGGAAACGTTATCCAGCGCAGTGAACGCGCCGAAACGCTTGTGCACGCCGCGCACTTTCATCGGCGCACCGGGGTTGGTCAGGGCTGTTGCGATGGCGGGATTCATGGACGGACCTCATCAAGCAGATGAGGCCAATCCTAGAGTTGTAATGCGTCCGTCATGTGGCAGCGAGGCAAAAACGGCTGATAGTGGTATTCGGGGATTTTGGTTCGCCGCCGATCGTTCCCACGCTCCGCGTGGGAATGCCTCAACGGACGCTCCGCGTTCGGCTTTTGGGACGCAGAGCGTCCCGGGCTGCATTCCCACGCGGAGCGTGGGAACGATCATTACGCGGGAGACATCTCTTGGGCCAAGCCTAGGAACGCCGCCGGCAACCGCGCACCCTTGCGCTCTTTGAGGCAATACAGATACTCCGGAATCTGCGGCGCATTCTCGATGGTCAGCACCCTCAGTTGCGGATCATGCGGCACCTCCTGGCGGGCAATGATGCTGATGCCGATATTGCGCAGCACGGCTTCACGGATCGACTCGCGGCTACCAATTTCCAGCAACGGCCCGAAGCTGACCCCGGCGCTGGCCAGCAACTCTTCGGTCAAGCGCCGCGTGGTCGAACCCGGCTCGCGCGTCAACAACGTATGCCCGGCCAGCGCACTCAGCGTCACATGCTCCTGCGCGGCCAATGGATGATTGCGATGCACCGCCAGCACCAGCGGATCGCTGCCGAGTACCCGGCGAATCAGCCGCGCATCGTCGAGCAGCTGTGACGACGCCGCGACATCCACGCGGTAATCCTCCAGCGCTTCCAGCACCTGCTGCGAGTTGCCGATTTCCACCGACACTTCCACCTGCGGCAAACGCTCGCGGAAGGTCTTCACCAGATCGAGGATGTAATACGGCGCCGTCGCGGCAATACGCAGCGTGCCCTCCACTTGCCCGCTATTGCGCAGGAAAAACTCGATGTCGGCCTCTTGCTGCAACAGGGTCTTGACCATCGGCAGCAGCCGCGCGCCTTCGTCGCTGACGCTCAGTCGGCGCCCGCCACGGTAGAACAGTTCCACCGAATACTGACTCTCCAGATTGCGGATCTGCGTGGTCACGGTCGGTTGGCTGAGGCCGAGTTTTTTCGCCGCCAGCGTGATGCTGCCCAGGCGGGCGACCATGTAAAACGCTTTCAGCTCGGCACTCAGCACAACCATCCCTCACGTTTATTTGCGCAGCAGGCGCAAACCGTTGAACACCACCAGCAGGCTCACGCCCATATCGGCAAACACCGCCATCCACATGGTGGCGAGCCCGGCGAAGGTTACCGCAAGAAAGATCGCCTTGATCATTAGCGCCAGGGCGATGTTCTGTTTGAGGATGCTCGCGGTATTGCGCGACAGGCTGATGAAGGCAGGGATCTTGCGCAGATCGTCGTCCATCAGGGCAACATCGGCGGTTTCGATCGCAGTGTCGGTGCCCGCGGCGGCCATGGCGAAACCGATTTCGGCGCGGGCCAATGCCGGGGCGTCATTGATGCCGTCGCCGACCATACCGACCCGGTGACCCTGCTTGTACAGATCTTCAATGGCTTGCAGCTTGTCGGTCGGCAGCAAATCGCCGCGCGCCTCGTCGATGCCGACCTGGGCGGCAATCGCTTGCGCGGTGTGGACGTTGTCGCCGGTCAGCATCAGGGTTTTCACCCCGAGCTCATGCAACTGGCGAATCGCTTCGCGGCTGGTCTCCTTCATCGTGTCGGCCACGGCGAACAGCGCCAGTGGGCCTGAGCTGTCGAGCAGCAGGACCACGGATTTGCCCTGCTTTTCCAGCGCGAACAGCTTCTCTTCCAGTTGCGGCGAGCAAAGGCCCAATTCTTCGACCAGACGATGATTGCCCAGGTGATAGGTCTGGCCATTGATGTCGCCCTTGACGCCCCGCCCGCCTAATGCTGCGAAGTTATCCACATCCAGCGCGGCGGAATTCTTATCCACAGCGGCACTGGCAATCGCCAGCGACACCGGATGATCGGAGCGCCCGGCCAACGCGGCAGCGATGGCCGGCGCGCTGGCATCGGCTGTCGGATCAAGCGACAAGTAATCGGTCTGCACCGGTTTGCCGTGGGTGATGGTGCCGGTTTTATCAAGCGCCAGGTAATCGAGCTTGAAGCCGCCCTCCAGATACACGCCGCCCTTGACCAGAATGCCCTTGCGCGCCGCCGCCGCGAGGCCGCTGACGATGGTCACCGGCGTGGAAATCACCAGTGCGCACGGGCAGGCAACCACCAGCAACACCAGCGCGCGGTAGATCCAGTCGAACCAAGCCGCGCCCATGAACAACGGCGGGATCACCGCCACTGCCAAAGCGAAGACGAACACCGCTGGGGTATAAATTTTCGAGAATTGATCAACGAAGCGCTGAGTCGGCGCCCGCGCACCCTGGGCCTGTTCGACGGCGTGAATGATCCGCGCCAGCGTCGAATTGTTCGCCGCTGCGGTCACCGTATATTCCAGCGACCCGGCCTGATTGATCGTGCCTGCGAAGACTTTGTCTCCGATGGTTTTCTCCACCGGCAAGCTTTCCCCGGTGATCGGTGCCTGATCGATGGTCGAGCTGCCACTGATCACCGCGCCGTCGAGCGCAATGCGCTCGCCGGGTTTCACCCGCACACGGGCGCCCAGTTCGACGCTTTTTACCTCTTGTTCGAGCCAGTTGCCGTCGGCCTGCAAGACCGTGGCCTGCTCGGGGGTCATCTGCATCAGGCCGCTGATCGCATTGCGCGCGCGGTCCAGCGAGCGTGCTTCGATCAGCTCGGCGACGGTGAACAGGAACATCACCATCGCCGCTTCCGGCCACTGACCGATGAGGATGGCGCCGGTTACGGCGATGCTCATCAGCGCATTGATGTTGAGGTTAAGGTTCTTCAGGGCGATCCAGCCCTTTTTATAAGTGCCGAGGCCGCCGCTGAGGATCGACACCAGCGCAACGACTGCCACCACCCAGTCGGGTGCGGCGCTGGTGAAGTGGATGACTTCGGCGCCCAGCGCGGTCAGGCCGGACAGCGCCAGTGGCCACCAGTGTTTTTACTGGCGCCGGGGCCGGCGCATCGACGCCCGCCTCCAGCGGCTCGGCGTGCATGCCGAGGGATTTGATCGCCTCGGTGATCGGCTCGGTACCCGGCAGATTGTGGGTCACGCCAAGCACGCGGTTGATCAGATTGAATTCCAGCTGCTGCACACCGGCCAGTTTGCCGAGCTTGTTCTGGATCAGCGTCTGCTCGGTCGGGCAGTCCATCGCCTCGATGCGGAAACTGCTCAGGCGTGCATCATCGCTGGTCTTTTCGCTCAATTGCACCAAGGCAGGCGCTGCGGCTTTCGACGAGCAGCAGGAATCTGCGTGGGAATGAACCGGGGCCGGCGCAACTTTCGAAGCGCAGCAGGAATCGCCACCGTGGTCGTGTTCGTGCACGGGCTGCAATTTATGACTGTGATCGTGGCCGTCGCCGGGCTTGTGGGTGTGCAGGGAATCGCTCATTGGTCGCGTCCATGAAGGTGCCTGTTGCCAAGTAAAGACCCTGTAGCCACTATAGGGTCAAGCACCCTTTGGAGATGGCCGTCATGAAGATCGGCGAACTGGCGAAACTCACCGACTGCGCGGTGGAAACCATCCGTTACTACGAGCGCGAAAACCTCCTGCCAGAACCGGCGCGCAGCGATGGCAACTACCGCGTCTACACCCAGGCCCACGCCGAGCGGCTGACCTTCATCCGCAACTGCCGCACCCTCGACATGACCCTCGAAGAAATCCGCAGCCTCCTCGCCCTGCGCGACAGCCCGCAGGATCAGTGCGAGAGCGTCAACGCTCTGATCGACGAGCACATACAGCATGTGAAAGCGCGGATTGATGGCTTGCTGGCCTTGCAGACACAACTGCTCGACCTGCGCCAACGCTGTGGCGAAGGGCCGGAGGCAGATCAATGCGGGATCTTGCAGCGGCTGGAAGTCAGTGGCGGGGTTGTCGCGACCGAAGTTGAACATTCCCATGTGGGCCGTAGCCACGGCCACTGAGCTCTACACAAAGCCAAATGTGGGAGCGGGCTTGCTCGCGAAGGCAGTATGTCAGTCGACATCATCGTTAACTGATACACCGCTTTCGCGAGCAAGCCCGCTCCCACAAGGGTTGTGCGTGAGGACCGTCAGACCGCCATCGGCGCGGTCATCGGCGCATGGTGCTCGTAACCTTCCAGCGAGAAATCGCTCGGCTCCACCAATTCCAGCCACTCTGGCTGGTACACGCCAGTCTTGGCAAACTCCGGTACGCGGTCGGAGATCTTCAGTTTCGGCATGGCAAACGGCTCGCGCTTGAGCTGTTCGTTGAGCATGTCGAGGTGGTTTTCGTAAACGTGCGCGTCGCCGATGAAATAGGTGAACCAGCGCGGCGTGTAGCCGGTCAGGCGACCGATCAGGCTCAGCAGGGCGGCGCCTTCGGTGAGGTTGAACGGCGTACCCAGACCCAGATCGTTGGAACGAATGTACAGGGTCAGGGAGATCTCTTTGGTCTCGACGTTCGGGTGGAACTGGTACAGCAGATGGCATGGCGGCAGGGCCATTTCATCGAGCTGGGCGACGTTCCAGCCGTGGAACAGAATGCGCCGGCTGCCCGGATCCTTGATGATCGTGTCGACGCACTGGCGCACCTGATCGATCGCCTTGTACAGCACGACGTAGGCCTGGCCATTTTCTTCGCCCTGAGCGATCTGCTTGTAGCCGTTGGCCAGGGTTTGTTCAATGGCGGCGGTGTTGCTCAGCGGGATTTGCTTGTACGCCGGCCATTTGCGCCATTGCACGCCGTAGATTTCGCCGAGGTCGTCGTCGCCCTGACGGAACGGGTTGGCCAGCCACTGCGCATTTTCGTTGGCGTTCTGGTCCCAGACCTTGCAGCCCAGCGCGCGGAATTCAGCGGCGTTGTTCACGCCACGCAGAAAGCCGCACATCTCGCCGATGGCCGATTTGAAGGCCATTTTGCGCGTGGTGATCGCCGGAAAACCTTCCTGCAGGTCGAAACGCAGCATCGCTCCCGGGAAACTGATGGTGTTGATGCCGGTGCGGTTGGCCTGCTTGGTGCCGTTCTTTATGACGTGCGAGACCAGTTCGAGATATTGCTTCATGAGTTACCTGTGTCCTTTGAGCCCCGGCGTCGCGCGCCGGGGTTCGTAGTTTAAGCCGTCGGCGCGAGCGGCGCTGCCGGGGCGCGACGATAGGCCAGCCAGATCAGCAACAGCCCGCCGACAATCATCGGCACGCAGAGCACCTGACCCATGGTCAGCCAGTTCCACGCCAGATAGCCCAACTGCGCATCAGGCACGCGGACGAACTCGACGATGAAACGGAAGATGCCGTAGAACAGCGCGAACATGCCGGAGACCGCCATGGTCGGGCGTGGTTTGCGCGAGAAAATCCACAGGATCAGGAACAGCGCCACGCCTTCGAGGGCGAACTGGTAAAGCTGCGACGGGTGACGCGGCAGTTGCGCCGGATCGCTGAACGGCGGGAACACCATCGCCCATGGCACATCGGTGGCCTTGCCCCACAGCTCGGCGTTGATGAAGTTGCCGATGCGCCCGGCGCCCAGGCCGATCGGCACCATCGGCGCGACGAAGTCCATCAACTGGAAGAACGACTTGCCATTGCGCTTGCCGAACCACAAGGCCGCCAGCATCACGCCGATGAATCCGCCGTGGAACGACATGCCGCCCTTCCACACTTCGAAAATCAGCGTCGGGTTGGCCAGGTACGCGCTCAGATCATAGAACAGCACGTAACCCAGACGGCCGCCGACGATCACACCCATTGATAGCCAGAACACCAGATCGGAGAGTTTCTCCTTGGTCCAGGTCGGGTCGAAGCGGTTGAGCCGGCGCGACGCCAACAGCCACGCGCCGCCGATGCCGATCAGGTACATCAGACCGTACCAGTGGATTTTCAGCGGACCGATGGCCAGGGCCACCGGGTCGATCTGCGGGTAAGGCAGCATTGCGACTCCTTGTTAGAGTGGAAAGCGAAATTCCCGGGCGACGCTGCCACCTCAGGATTAAGCCAGGATTGCCACGCGGTCAGAGCAGAAAGCTCAAACCCACGCAGAACAGCAAAGCGGCGAACAGCCTTTTCAGCAAGCGCGGCGACAACCTGTGCGCCAGACGCGCGCCGAGCCGAGCAAACACCATGCTGGTCAGGGCGATGCCCAACAATGCCGGCAAATACACAAAACCGAGACTATGGGCCGGCAACAACGGATCGTGCCACCCCAGAATCATGAAACTTGCTGCACTGGCCAGAGCGATCGGCAAGCCGCAGGCCGATGAGGTTGCCACGGCCTGCTGCATCGGCACGCTGCGCCAGGTCAGAAACGGCACGGTCAGCGAGCCGCCACCAATGCCGAAAATCGCCGAGGCCCAGCCAATCACCGTACCAGCGGCAGTCAGACCGAGTTTGCCCGGCACCGTTCGGCTGGCCTTGGGCTTGACGTCCAGCGCCAGTTGCACGGCGATAATCAGTGCGAATACGCCGATGATCTTTTGCAGGTTCGGCCCGGAGATCGCTTCTGCGGTCAGCGCACCGAAACCGGCACCGAGCAGAATGCCCACGGTCATCCAGCGAAAAATCGCCCAGCGCACCGCGCCCCGGCGGTGATGTTCACGTACGGCGTTGACCGAGGTGAAAATGATCGTCGCCAGCGACGTGCCCACCGCCAGGTGCGTGAGAATCGACTGATCGAAACCCTGCAAGGTAAAGCTGAACACCAGCACCGGGACGATGATGATCCCGCCGCCAACGCCAAACAGCCCGGCGAGCACGCCCGCACAGGCGCCGAGCGCCAGGTAGAGCAGAAATTCCATGACCGTCTCCAGCACGCATCGGCAAAACAGGAGCGGCATGTTAACGGATGCGCAGCCTTCTGCTCCACTGGCGATGGATGCACGGACGCCGGATGCGTAGAGTGGGCAAAAAACACACAAGGACCACCTTATGTGCCTGATTGTTTTCGCCTGGCGCCCGGGCCATGCCCAGCCACTGATCGTCGCGGCCAACCGCGACGAGTTCTACGCCCGCCCCAGTCTGCCATTGGCGCCGTGGCCCGAGGCGCCGCATGTGCATGCCGGGCGTGATCTTGAAGCCGGCGGCACCTGGCTGGGGATCGGCGCCAACGGACGCTTCGCCGCGCTGACCAATATCCGCGATCCGCAACAGCCGGCGGCAACCAAATCCCGGGGCGAGCTGGTGGCGCGGTTTCTCATGGGCGACCTGTCGATTGATGATTATTTGAGCGATGTGGTGGGTCGTGCGGGCGAATACGCCGGGTTCAACCTGCTGCTGGGCAACGCCCATGAGCTGTGGCATTTCAATGCGAGGGCGTCGGAACCAGTGATGCTCCAGCCTGGGCTGTATGGGTTATCCAACGCGGGGCTGGATACGCCGTGGCCGAAACTGCTCAAGGCCAGGGCGGCGTTGAGCGCGGTGCTGGATGATCCGCAGCCTGAGCGGTTGCTGGCCTTGCTGAGCGATGCGCAGACAGCACCCGAGGCGGAGTTGCCGGATACGGGGGTGGGCATGGCGACGGAAGCGTTGTTGTCGAGTGTGTTTATTGCCAGCCAGAGTTATGGCACCCGGGCGAGTACAGCGTTGATCGTGCAGGCAGACGGGACGCGGCGGATGGTGGAGCGCAGTTTTGGGCCATATGGCGGGCATTTGGGCGAAGTGGAGATTGTGGTTTAGCGGTGCCTGAACTGGCGCCTTCGCGAGCAGGCTAGCTCCCACCTGGGTTTCGTGATCGATACGAATCCCTGTGGGAGCGAGCCTGCTCCGGGCGGCGTTCCGACGAAGAGGACATCAGCCTGTTAGAGAGCCTTGTTCACCACAGGCGAATTCATCTTCGCCAATCCTAGATTCTTCAGCGCCAGTTGCAGCGAGCTGTGGATAACTTGCGGGTTATCGATCTTCATCAGTTCCGCCAGCATCTCCTGCGCCTTGCTCAGGTTCACCTGACGCAACATCCACTTTACCTTCGGCAGGTTGGTGGCGTTCATCGACAGGCTGTCGAAACCCATCGCCATCAACAATACTGCTGCCGCCGGATCACCGGCCATTTCACCGCAGATGCTCACCGGTTTGCCTTCGGCGTGGGCGTCGGTAACCACGGTTTGCAGGGCTTGCAGCACCGCCGGGTGCAGATAGTCGTAGAGGTCGGCGACGCGCGGGTTGTTGCGATCGACCGCCAGCAGGTACTGAGTCAGGTCGTTGGAGCCGACGGAAAGGAAGTCGACCATCCGCGCCAGTTCCTTGGTCTGGTACACCGCTGCGGGGATTTCGATCATCACGCCGATCGGCGGCATCGGCACATCGGTGCCTTCGTCGCGCACTTCGCCCCAGGCACGGTGGATCAGGTGCAAGGCTTCTTCGAGTTCGTGAGTGCCGGAGATCATCGGCAGCAGAATCCGTAGGTTGTTCAGGCCTTCGCTGGCCTTGAGCATCGCGCGGGTCTGCACCAGGAAGATTTCCGGGTGGTCGAGGGTTACACGGATACCGCGCCAGCCGAGGAACGGGTTGTCTTCCTTGATCGGGAAGTACGACAGCGACTTGTCACCGCCGATGTCGAGGCTGCGCATGGTCACCGGTTGCGGGTGGAACGCGGCGAGCTGTTCACGGTAGATCGCCAGTTGTTCCTTCTCGCTCGGGAAGCGCTGGTTGATCATGAACGGCACTTCGGTGCGGTACAGACCGACCCCTTCGGCGCCACGCTTCTGTGCCCGCGCCACATCGGCGAGCAAACCAGTGTTGACCCACAGCGGCATGCGGTGGCCATCAAGGGTCACGCACGGCAGGTCGCGCAAGGTATCGAGGCCCAGCGCCAGTTGTTTCTCTTCTTCGACGACTTCGGCGAACTGCTTGCGCAGCACTTCGCTGGGGTTGGTGTAGACCTCGCCACGGGTGCCGTCGACGATCATTTCGATGCCGTCGACCTTGGCGTACGGCAGGTCGACCAGGCCCATCACCGTCGGAATGCCCATGGCCCGGGCCAGAATCGCGACGTGAGAGTTACCCGAACCGAGTACCGAAACCAGACCGACCAGCGTGCCTTCCGGCACCTCGCCGAGCATCGCCGGCGTCAGCTCTTCGCTGACCAGAATGGTTTTTTCCGGGTAGACCAGGTTCTGCTGACGCTCTTCCTGCAAATAGGCGAGCAGCCGACGGCCAAGGTCTTTGACGTCCGAGGCGCGCTCGCGCAGGTAGGCGTCATCCATCAATTCGAAACGGTTGACGTGCTCAGTGACCACCTGACGCAGCGCGCCCTGAGCCCACTGACCGGTCTTGATCACGGTGGTGATTTCGCTGCCCAGCGAGGCATCGTCGAGCATCATCAGGTAGACGTCGAACAGCGCGCGCTCTTCCGGGCGCAGTTGGGTCGCGAGTTTGGCGGACAACGCGCGCATGTCGGCGCGCACGCCTTCGATGGCGGTCTTGAACAGCGCCAGCTCGGCGTTGATGTCGGTGATGGTCTTGTCCGGCACCACGTCCAGGTCCGCTGGCGGCAGCATGACCACCGCGGTACCGACGGCCGCACCCGGCGAGCCCGGCACGCCGACGAACTTGGCTTCCTGAATGCCCTTGCCCTGACGGCCCAGACCACGGATCGAACCGGTGGCCTCGGCGTGGGCGATAACGCCGGCGAGCTGCGCGCTCATGGTCACGAGGAAGGCTTCTTCACCTTCGTCGAACTGGCGGCGTTCTTTCTGCTGGATGACCAGCACGCCGACGACGCGGCGGTGGTGGATGATCGGTGCACCGAGGAACGAGGCGTAACGCTCTTCACCGGTTTCGGCGAAGTAGCGATAGCGCGGGTGGACCGAAGCGTTCTCGAGGTTCAGGGGTTCTTCACGCGTGCCGACCAGACCGACCAGACCCTCGTTGGGGGCCATGCTGACCTTGCCGATCGAGCGCTTGTTCAAGCCCTCGGTGGCCATCAGGACGAAGCGATTGGTTTCCGGATCAAGCAGGTAGACCGAGCAGACCTGGCTGCCCATGGCCTCTTTGACGCGCAACACAATAATCCCCAACGCCGCCTTGAGATCCTTGGCGGAGTTAACTTCCTGGACGATCTTGCGCAGCGTATTGAGCATGGCTCGGGGTCGAACTCCGTCGTCAGTCGCGCGCTAAAAGGCGCGGGGCAAGCTCTTTGAGAGCGCGTCGATACACCTCGCGCTTGAATGTCACCACCTGGCCCAACGGATACCAATAGCTGACCCAGCGCCAGCCATCGAACTCCGGTTTACCGGTCAGATCCATCCGCACCCGCTGCTCGTTGGAGATCAGGCGCAGGAGAAACCATTTCTGTTTCTGGCCGATGCACAGCGGTTGGCTGTGGGTACGCACCAGGCGTTGCGGCAAACGATAGCGCAACCAGCCTCGGGTACAGGCCAGTATTTCAACATCTTCACGTTCCAGGCCAACTTCTTCGTTCAGCTCGCGGTACAAGGCGTCTTCCGGCGTCTCCTCGGGGTTGATCCCCCTTGCGGAAACTGCCAGGCGTCCTGATTGATACGGCGAGCCCATAGCACCTGGCCGGCGTCATTCGTCAGAATGATCCCGACATTGGGGCGGAAACCATCGGGGTCGATCACGGCAACAACCTCGCAAACGCATGTCGCCGCATTGTTCCACAAAGCTTGAGCAGGCGGCAACGAAGGTTCCTACCTTATGTGCACTCTTGTGAAAAGACCGTATTCTTGTCGCCTTTTTACTGACTTTTCAGCGGGTAACTGCAATGCGCCTGGCTCTATTCGATTTGGACAACACCCTTCTGGGCGGCGACAGCGATCACGCCTGGGGCGATTATCTGTGCGAGCGCGGCTTCCTCGACCCGATCGCCTACAAGGCGCGCAACGACGACTTCTATCAGGATTACCTGGCCGGCAAGCTGGACAACGCCGCCTACCTGAACTTCTGCCTGGAAATTCTCGGCCGCACCGAAATGGCCGTACTCGACGCCTGGCACAGCGATTACATGCGCGACTGCATCGAGCCGATCGTGCTGCCCAAGGCACTCGAGCTGCTGAAAAAGCACCGCGACGCCGGCGACAAACTGGTGATCATCACCGCGACCAACCGTTTCGTGACGGCGCCGATCGCCGTGCGCCTGGGCGTGGAAACCCTGATCGCCACCGAATGCGAAATGATCGACGGCCGCTACAGCGGGCGCAGCACCGACATTCCATGCTTCCGTGAAGGCAAGGTCACGCGCCTGAATCGTTGGCTGGAAGAGACCGGGCATTCGCTGGAGGGCAGCTATTTCTATAGCGACTCGATGAATGATCTGCCGCTGCTTGAACAGGTGGCGAATCCGGTGGCGGTAGACCCGGATCCGAATTTGCGTGCCGAGGCCGAGAAGCGGGGCTGGCCGGTGATCAGTCTGCGCGGCTGAAATGGCCATCGCTGGCAAGCCAGCTCCCACAGGTTTTTCGGGTGGTCACAAAATCTGTGTTCACTGAAAATCCTTGTGGGAGCTGGCTTGCCAGCGATAGGGGCGCCCCGGTCTCAAGCCTTAAACCGGCTTGGCCCCCATCAACCCCGCGATGGCGACAAATCCGACGCCGCTGACAATCGCCAGCGCCAGATTGAACTTGCGATTGCCCACGCCGGTTGTCCACAGCCGATCCAGCCGGACCAGCAGCCAGACCGCACTGAATGTGGCCACGGCATAGATCACGCTGGACCCCAGAATCCACAATTGGCCCAATGGCCAGCCAACCAGATGCACCAGCCACCAGCCGGTGAAAGGCATGCTGAGCATGCCGATCAGCATCAGGCACCAGATGAACAGCCACGGACGGCGCATCGTACTGGCCGGCCCTTCGCTGCGATTACGCCAGGTCAGGGCGGCGAGCCCCAGCCCGCTCGCGAGGATGACCACGGTCGCCGCGACGTGGAGGACTTTCAGAGTGGTCAGGGTTTCCATGTCATTCTCTTCCGTAGATCCATGCCCATCAGCGTAGCCGCTCAGCCAAGAAACAGCTGATAGGCCGGGTTGTCGCTTTCATCCCAATACGGGTAGCCGATTTCCGCCAGTGCCGCCGGCACCAGATGACGCTCGTCATGGGGCACTTGCAGGCCGGCAACCACACGGCCGTCCGCCGCGCCGTGGTTGCGGTAGTGGAACATCGAGATATTCCAGCGCCCGCCGAGCTTGTTGAGGAAGTTGAACAGCGCCCCCGGACGCTCCGGGAATTCGAAACGCAGCACCACTTCATCGACCACCTGCGCCGCGCGACCGCCGACCATGTGGCGGATGTGCAGCTTGGCCAGTTCGTTGTCGGTCAGGTCGATGACCGGGAAACCCTGCTCGGTCAGGCTCGCCAGCAAGGCGCTGCGCGGATCGTTGTCCGGGTGGGTCTGCACGCCGACGAAGATGTGCGCTTCGCTGCCGGTGTTGTAGCGGTAGTTGAATTCGGTGATCTGGCGCTTGCCGATGGCTTCGCAGAACGCTTTGAAGCTGCCGGCTTTTTCCGGAATGGTCACGGCGATGATCGCCTCGCGACCTTCGCCCAGTTCGGCGCGCTCGGCGACGTGGCGCAGGCGGTCGAAGTTGACGTTGGCGCCGGAGTCGATGGCGACGAAGGTCTGGCCGCTGACGCCACGCTGCTCGACGTATTTCTTGATCCCTGCCACGCCCAAAGCGCCTGCAGGTTCAGTGATCGAGCGGGTATCGTCGTAGATGTCCTTGATTGCTGCGCAGATCTCATCGGTGCTGACGGTGATCACTTCGTCGACGTAATCCTTGCAGATATCGAAGGTGTACTGGCCGATCTGCGCCACCGCCACGCCGTCGGCGAAGATGCCCACGGTCGGCAGAACCACGCGCTCGCCCGCCGCCATCGCGGCTTGCAGGCAGTTGGAATCGTCCGGCTCGACGCCAATCACCTTGATGTCCGGCCGCAGGTATTTCACGTACGCCGCAATACCGGCGATCAGCCCGCCACCGCCGACCGGGACGAAAATCGCGTCCAGCGGCTGCGGGTGCTGACGGAGGATTTCCATGGCCACGGTGCCCTGCCCGGCAATGGTGTGCGGATCGTCGTACGGGTGGATGTAGACGTAGCCTTTTTCATCGACCAGTTTCAGCGAGTAGGCCAGCGCTTCCGGGAACGAGTCACCGTGCAGCACCACTTTGCCGCCGCGCGAACGCACGCCTTCGACCTTGATTTCCGGGGTCGTCTTGGGCATGACGATGGTGGCTTTGACGCCCAACACTTTCGCCGCCAGAGCCAGACCCTGCGCATGATTGCCCGCCGACGCGGTGACCACGCCACGGGCGCGCTCCTCGTCGGTCAGTTGGGTGAGTTTGTTGTAGGCACCGCGAATCTTGAACGAGAACACCGGCTGCAAGTCTTCGCGCTTGAGCCAGATGTCGTTGCCCAGCCGCTCGGAGAGCTGGCGAGCGTTCTGCAGCGGGGTTTCTACGGCAACGTCATAAACGCGCGAGGTGAGGATCTTTTTGACGTACTGTTCGAGCATCGGAAAGCATCACTGGCGATTGGGCGGGACCAGCGAGTCTAACCCGCCTTTTGCCGAGGCGACCACACTAAACAGGTGGTTTTAAGGTCTGGAAACCCATTCTTGAGTGAGCACCGTTGTGGCGAGGGGATTTATCCCCGTTGGAGTGCGAAGCGCTCCCCTGCTTTTTTCAGTCACACCGCGTTCCTGGGTTTTACGACGACTGCGTCGCCGAACGGGATAAATCCCCTCACCACAGCTTGTTTCCCCCGTACCACCGCGAGGCCTATAATGCCGGCCTTTCTGCCCACCCCTTGCCCGCTTCGGAGCCCGCATGACCCAGGATCAACTCAAACAGGCCGTGGCCCAGGCCGCCGTCGACTTCATCCTGCCGAAACTCGACGACAAGAGCATCGTCGGCGTCGGCACCGGCTCCACCGCCAACTGCTTCATTGATGCCCTGGCCCAGCACAAGGGCGCGTTCGATGGCGCGGTCGCCAGTTCCGAAGCCACCGCCGCGCGCCTCAAGGGCCACGGGATTCCGGTGTATGAGCTGAACACCGTCAGCGATCTGGAGTTCTACGTCGACGGCGCCGATGAGAGCGACGCGCACCTGAACCTGGTCAAGGGCGGCGGCGCGGCCCTGACCCGCGAGAAGATTGTCGCCGCCGTGGCCAAGACCTTCATCTGCATTGCCGACGCCAGCAAACTGGTGCCGGTGCTCGGTGAATTCCCGCTGCCGGTGGAAGTGATCCCGATGGCCCGCAGCCACGTGGCCCGCCAACTGGTAAAGCTGGGCGGCGACCCGGTGTACCGCGAAGGCGTGCTGACCGACAACGGCAACATCATCCTCGACGTGTTCAACCTGCAGATCACCAACCCGGTGGAGCTGGAAGCGCAGATCAATGCCATCGTCGGCGTGGTCACCAACGGCCTGTTCGCCGCGCGCCCGGCGGATCTGTTGTTGCTGGGCACCAGCGAAGGCGTGAAAACCCTGAAGGCTGAGTAACAGACTGCCCGAATCATGGGCAGACAAATAAACCAGTGGGAGCGAGCCTGCTCGCGAATGCGCCGGTTCAGCCAACATCTTTATTGACTGGCCAACCGCATTCGCGAGCAGGCTCGCTCCCACAGTGTTTTGTGGTGTTGGTCAGTTTTGCGTGGGCTTTTTGAAGACGTAAAACAGATTCGGCTCGCTCACCAGGTACAACGTGCCGTCATCATCCATCGCAATTCCCTCGGCCTGCGGCACGGTTTTCTGTAACCCCTGGCGCCCACCGCTGATCGACATGGTGCTCAACGGACGGCCGTCGACATCCAGCTCGATAATCAAACGCGACTCGTCCGACAGTGCCAGCAAGTGCCCGCTGCGTTCGTCGTACTGCAGACTCGACAGATCACGCACGAACATCCCGGCATCGCGCTTGGGGTTGTTGATCACGTGCACGGCGTAGGTCTTGTCGGGTTTGAAATGCGGGAAACCGTGGACTTCGTAAATCAGCATCGGGTCGCGTTCTTTCGCCACGAACAGCCGCTTGCCCACCGAATCGTAAGCCAGCCCCTCGAAACCCTTGTTGCTGGCCATGTGCACACCGAGGGTCATCTGCTCGGCGTCTTCGGCATCGAGGAAAGTGGTGTCGGCTTCAAGGTGGATCTTGATCAGGCGTTGCTGGCGCTCGTCGGTGATCACGTAAGTGTCGGCACTGATGTACTCGACCGCTTCCGGATCGCCGAACCCGACCAGGGCAATGCGCCGCAGGATCTTGCCTTCCAGCGACAGTTCGATCAGTTCGGAATTCTTGTTGGTCACGGTGAACAGGCTTTTGCGCACCGGATCGTAGGTCAGCGCCGAAACGTCATCGTCGAGCCCGTCGATCGGCCGCGCTTCGATGGTCACCCGATATTGATCCAGGCCAATCGCCTCGCTGCTCAACGGCTGCCACAACGTGTGCAGGTTGAACCAGGCGCGCTCGAACAGGCGCAGGTATTGGCCGATCGCGACCAACGCGATCAGGGCAATCATCAACAGGACAAGAATCAGCGGTTTGGGACGGGCAAGTCGACGCATTGGGGGGCTCGGATTCAAAACAGGCCGATGAAATATCACGCCTGTCTGAACTGAAGCTTAATGGCCACTTGCCTGCCACTACAACCGCACAATTCCGCGATTGCCGTAGGGAAAATTACCGGTGTTTTTCGAAGCGGTAGAACAGGTTCGGTTCGCTGACCATGTACAGCGTGCCGTCCTCGTCCATCGTCACCCCTTCGGCGCGGGGAATGGTGTCTTTCAAACCGTTGAAATTGCCGAGCAGGGTCATGAAGCTGACCTGCTCGCCGCTCTCGTCCAGTTCCAGTAGAAGGTGCGAATCGGCTGACAGCACCAGCAGATGGCCGGTGCGCGGATCGACCGCCAGCGCCGAGAGGTTACGAATGTCGAGCTCGTCGCTGGCCAGTTTCTGCTTTTCGCCGGTCAGTGTCTGGCTGCCGTCGCTCTTCCAGGTGAACAGCGCTGGCGGGCGTTCTTCCCCCAACACCAGCTGTCGATTACGCGGATCCCAGGTGATGGCTTCAAAGGCTTTGTTCTGGTCTTTCGACGGCCCGAGGTCGTACTTCGGAAAGTCGGCCATGTTCAGCTCGCGTGTACCGGCGTCGACCTTGACGATCGACAGTGTGTGCTGACGTTCATCAACGATCGCCAGCAGGCCGTTTTCCATGACCGTCAGGCCTTCCGGATTGCTCCAGCCCACCAGCGGCATCTTGCGCAGGACATCGCCCTGCAGTGTCAGCTCAGCGAGGAACGGATTTTTGCCCATCACCGAAAACAGGGTTTTGGTCTGCGGGTTGTAAGCCAGGTCGGAAGCTTCGTCTTTTTCCATGCCCGGCAGCGGCTTGGCATCAATCACCACCTGATAATCGGGCAGCCACACACTCTCCTTCTGCTCGGCCTTGCTCTCGAAGCGCTCCAGCACCCAAAGCACGCCGCGATCATCCCAGTGCATCGCGAACGCCAGCCCATAGGTTGCCGCGATGACCAGCAACAGCCAGACATACCAGCGCAGGACGAAGCGGGATCGGAGGGAGGGTTTCTGCTGAGTTGGAGGTGCCATCGAGGGATGCGTTCCGTTAATTCAGGCCAAGGGTAATAGCACAAAGAGGCCGGCTGAGACGCCAGAATCGCGGAAATTATCCAGAGAGGATGTGAAAAAAACGGGAAATGGCGGGATCGCCGTGTGCATTTTGCCAGCAGCAACACATTACAGATATGGAATGGCCCTTGTGGCGAGGGGATTCATCCCCGTTGGACTGCGCAGCAGGCCCCTCTTTAAGATCAAGAGGGGCCCGCTTCGCGCGCCACCGGGGATAAATCCCCTCACCACAAAGCTCACCCCCTAAAGGGGTTCTGCGGTTAGCGCACGCTGCTGCTGAAGCTGCTCGCCCCGGCAGTTCGAGGACGATCTCATCGCCGACGTTCAGCGGGCCGACGCCCACTGGCGTACCGGTGAGGATCACGTCACCGGCCTGCAGCGAGAAGCAGCCGGCCATGTGCTGGATCATCGGCACGATCGGGTTGAGCATCGCGCTGCTGTTGCCGTCCTGACGCACTTCGCCGTTGATGGTCAGGCGGATGCCGATGTCGGTCAGGTCAGCGAAGGTGCTGCCGACCACGAAGGGGGCGATCACCGCCGCGCCATCGAACGACTTGGCGATTTCCCATGGCAGGCCCTTGGCTTTCAGCTCGGCCTGCTTGTCGCGCAGGGTCAGGTCCAGCGCCGGGGCGAAGCCGGAGATCGCATCGAGGACTTCTTCACGGCTCGGCTTGGTCGACAACGGCTTGCCGATCAATACAGCGATTTCCGCTTCGTAGTGCACCGAACCGCGCTCGGTCGGAATGCTGAAACCGCCTTCCAGCGGCACCACGCAACTGCCCGGCTTGATGAACAGCAGCGGCTCGGTCGGCACCGGGTTGTCCAGTTCCTTGGCGTGCTCGGCGTAATTGCGGCCAATGCACACGACTTTCCCGATCGGAAAGTGGATGCGCGTGCCGTCGACGTACTGGTGCTGATAGCTCATTTACCGACTCCTGCCTTCATTGATTCAACAGAGATTACCGATCAAACCGGGAAAATCTTGCCCGGGTTCATGATGCCGTTCGGGTCGAACACTGCCTTGACCGCTTTCATGTACTCGATCTCGGCCGGCGAGCGGCTGTAAGTCAGGTAGTCGCGCTTGGTCATACCGACGCCGTGCTCGGCCGAAATCGAACCGTTGTATTTCTCGACGGTTTCGAACACCCACTTGTTGACGGTGGCGCACTTGGCGAAGAACTCGTCCTTGCTCAGGTTTTCGGGCTTGAGGATGTTCAGGTGCAGATTGCCGTCGCCGATGTGGCCGAACCAGACGATTTCGAAATCCGGGTAGTGCTCGCCAACGATCGCGTCGATCTCGCGCAGGAACGCCGGCACTTTCGAGACGGTCACCGAGATGTCGTTCTTGTAAGGCGTCCAGTGGGAAATGGTTTCAGAGATGTACTCGCGCAGCTTCCACAAGTTGTGCAGCTGGGTTTCGCTCTGACTCATCACGCCGTCCAGCACCCAGCCCTGCTCGACGCAGTGTTCGAAGGTTTCCAGCGCGCTGTTGGCCACTTCTTCAGTGGTCGCTTCGAATTCGAGCAGGGCGTAGAACGGGCACTCGGTTTCAAATGGAGCCGGCACGTCGCCGCGGCCCATGACCTTGGCCAGGGCCTTGTCGGAGAAGAATTCGAAAGCGGTCAGGTCGAGCTTGCCCTGGAAGGCGTGCAGCACCGGCATGATCGAATCGAAATCGGCGGTGCCGAGGACCATCGCCGTGAGGTTTTTCGGCGCGCGATCGAGGCGCATGGTCGCTTCGACGACGAAACCGAGGGTGCCTTCGGCGCCGATGAATAGCTGACGCAGGTCGTAACCGGTAGCGTTCTTGATCAGGTCCTTGTTCAGCTCGAGCACGTCGCCCTTGCCGGTGACGACTTTCATGCCGGCCACCCAGTTGCGGGTCATGCCGTAGCGAATCACTTTGATCCCGCCGGCATTGGTGCCGATATTGCCGCCAATCTGGCTGGAACCCGCCGAGGCGAAGTCGACCGGATAGTACAGGCCGTTTTCTTCGGCGACGTTCTGCAGATGCTCGGTGACCACACCCGGCTGGCACACGGCGGTGCGGTCGGTGAGGTTGACGTCGAGAATCTGGTTCATGTAATCGAACGAAACCACCACTTCGCCATTGGCCGCCACTGCTGCGGCGGACAGCCCGGTGCGCCCGCCGGACGGCACCAGTGCGACCTTGTGGGTGTTGGCCCAACGCACCACGGCCTGCACTTGCTCGATGGTCTTGGGAAACACGATGGCGCTCGGCGCCGGGGCGAAATGCTTGGTCCAATCCTTGCCGTAAGTGTTCAGGGAGTCGGCGTCGGTGAGGACTTTGCCAGGCTCAACCAGGGTCTTCAGTTCATCAATCAGCGCAGGATTGGTCATCGACAGAACTCTCGAACAATTCATGGTCATCCTGAGAACGCTTCACGTCGCAGGAATGAGTGTTTAGCGGGGTGGCTATGCTAGCATACCGACCCCGCAGGACAGTGCCCAAGGCCAGATCCGCGGTGACGGCTTTGTTGCCGTGCGGGTCAGCTCCAGGCTGCTCCCTCCCTGCCATTTTTCTCCGGGATACAGGTTTACGCAGATGAGCAAGACTTCTCTCGATAAGAGCAAGATCAAGTTCCTTCTTCTCGAAGGCGTCCACCAATCGGCTGTCGACGTCCTCAAGGCGGCGGGCTACACCAGCATCGAATACCTGACTGGTTCCTTGCCGGAAGCCCAGCTCAAGGAGAAGATCGCTGACGCTCACTTCATCGGCATTCGCTCGCGCACGCAACTGACCGAAGAGATCTTCGATCACGCGAAGAAACTGGTCGCGGTCGGCTGTTTCTGCATCGGCACCAACCAGGTTGACCTCAGTGCGGCCCGCGAGCGCGGTATCGCCGTGTTCAACGCGCCGTACTCCAACACCCGTTCCGTAGCCGAGCTGGTACTGGCCGAAGCGATCCTGCTGCTGCGCGGCATCCCTGAGAAGAATGCATCCTGCCACCGTGGCGGCTGGATCAAATCCGCCGCCAACTCGTTCGAGATCCGTGGCAAGAAGCTGGGCATCGTCGGCTACGGCTCGATCGGCACGCAGCTGTCGGTGCTGGCTGAAGGCTTGGGCATGCAAGTGTTCTTCTATGACACCGTGACCAAGCTGCCGCTGGGCAACGCTACGCAGGTCAACAACCTGCACGAGCTGCTGGGCATGTCCGACATCGTCACCCTGCACGTACCGGAAACCGCCGCCACTCAGTGGATGATCGGCGAGAAGGAAATCCGCGCCATCAAGAAGGGCGGCATCCTGATCAACGCCGCGCGCGGCACCGTGGTCGAGCTCGACGCCCTGGCGGATGCGATCAAGGACAAGCACCTGATCGGCGCAGCCATCGACGTGTTCCCGGTGGAACCACGCTCCAACGACGAAGAGTTCGAAAGCCCGTTGCGTGGCCTCGACAACGTGATCCTGACCCCGCACATCGGTGGCTCGACCGCCGAAGCGCAAGCCAACATCGGTCTGGAAGTGGCGGAAAAACTGGTCAAGTACAGCGACAACGGTACTTCGGTGTCGTCGGTCAACTTCCCGGAAGTGGCCCTGCCGGCTCACCCCGGCAAGCACCGCCTGCTGCACATCCACGAGAACATCCCGGGTGTGATGAGCGAGATCAACAAGGTCTTCGCCGAAAACGGCATCAACATTTCCGGTCAATTCCTGCAGACCAACGAGAAAGTCGGCTATGTGGTGATCGACGTCGACGCCGAATATTCCGAGCTGGCGCAAGAGAAGCTGCAACACGTCAACGGTACTATCCGTAGTCGGGTGCTTTTCTAAAAGCAGCTACAAGCCGCAAGCTACAAGCGGCAAGTGAAAGCGCTTTGCCGTTACTTGCCGCTTGCAGCTAGCCACTCGAAGCTGAATGAAAAAGGGAGCCCCGCAGGGCTCCCTTTTTTATTTCACGTTAACCGTGATTTTTTCCGAAACGATCGATGGGTCGAACGGCATGTGGCCGCTGTCGCCGAGGATCAGTTGCAAGGTGTGCTTGCCCGGGGCCAGTTTGATCGTGGCTTCGGTCTGCGCCTTGCCGAAATGCATGTGGTGGGCGTCAGTCGGGATCGGCGCGCCTTCGGCCGGCAGGTCGTCGACGTCGATCAGCAGGTGATGGTGGCCGGTGTTCTTGGTGGTGTCACCCGCCGGGGCCAGCGCGATGTTCTTGACGCCGAACTTGACCTTGAATTCCTGCGAGACGGTAGCCCCATCCTCGGGAGAAACGATGAACACTTCAGCATCCTTCGGCGCCGGTGTCGCCGCACTGGCCAGCACCGAAACACCCATCAGCACACCGGCCAACGCTGCACGTGACATAAAGCTTTTCATTTTCTTCTCCAGTTTTTCCGTAAAATCCGCACGGTCATGACAACTTCATGACCATTCGTTGTCGAAGGCACTCGACAACCATAGCAAAGCGAGCCTGAATCAGAGCGTCGCGATAATGATTTCAAAGGAGTGACCATGCGCTTGCTGCCTGGCCTGTTCTGCCTGCTACCCCTTCTGAGCCCGCTGGTTCACGCCGAACTGATTGATGACGTCAACGACCGTGGCGAGCTGCGCATAGCCCTTGAGGCTAATACACCGCCCTTCAATTACAAGGAAGGCGACACCCTCACGGGGTTCGAGGTCGAGCTTGGGCAACTTCTGGCCCAGGAGCTGGATGTGCGCGCCGACTTCATCGTCACCGACGAGGGCGAACTGCTCCAGGGCGTTGAAAGCGGCAAGTACGACGTCGCGCTCAACCACATAGCACTGACACCCGAACTCAAGGATCGTTTCGACTTCAGCGAGCCTTACGGCGAGGTTGATGGGCAGTTGTTGGCGAAGAAGGACGAGACGCCGCGGCCGATGGTGCTGGTGCAGGCGTTGACCGAAGAGAAGCCGAAAGCGGCAGCGCCGGTCGAGCTGGCGATTCCTTTCCAGAAGGGCAACCCGGCGTTTCAGGCCAGCCTCAAGAGTGCGCTGGAGAGGATCAAGGCGGATGGGCGATTGGCGGCGTTGTCGCAGAAGTGGCTCACCGAACCGTAGGAGCTGCCGCAGGCTGCGATCTTTTGATGTTGATTTTGAAGATCAAAAGATCGCAGCCTCGTTTCACTCGTCAGCTCCTACAGCTGGATTTGCGATGAAGCTTTTAATCGAGTCGGGTCAGGGCTTGCGCGGCTTGCCGTAGTTCAAGCTCACTGAAAACCCGAACCCCATGACGCTTGAGCAACGCCGCCGTCACCCCTTCGCCATTGACCTTGGTCCCGCTGAACGTACCGTCATACGTCAGCAGATTCCCGCACGAAGGACTGTTGGCCTTGAGCACCGCCACGCGAATGCCGTGCTTTTGCACCAGTTCCAGCGCTTGCCGCGCACCCTCGAGAAACTGCGCACTGACATCCTCGCCATCGGTAGTGATCACAGCAGCAGTGCCATCGAGCACCTCACCGCCCTGCCCGCCGGGAATCTCCGCCGCCGCTCTCGGCGTCGGCAAACCACCGGCCACTTCCGGACACAACGGCACCACGCGTCCTTCTTCGATCCATTGCTCAAGTAGATCAAACGGCCCGCTCGCGCCACCGTCATAACGCACGCGATGGCCCAACAGGCAGCGGCTGACCAGGATTTTTTCCATGTTCAGAACGGCTCGTTGCCACGGCGACGAAACCAGCCGGTCAACGACAGCCGCTCGCGATGGGCCGGCAATACTTCGTGGGGTACTTCGCCGGAGAGAAACACCACCAGGCAGCCGCCGGTAGGCTGTACGTCATGCACGCGCTCATCACCCAGATACATGCGCAACTGGCCACCGTCCTCCGGCAGCCATGCGTCATTGAGATAGATCACCGCCGACACCATGCGCCGGTCGTCATCGCGAAAGCGGTCGACGTGCTTGAGGTAGAACGCGCCGGGCGGGTACAGGGCGAAATGGCATTCGAAATCCTCAAGCCCAAGAAACAAACCGCGATTGAGTGCCTCGCGCAGACTGTCCATCAGGCTCAGATAGCGATCAGTGGCCTCGGCCTGGCCCGGGTCAATCCACTGAATGTGATCGCCACGAATACCCTCGCGAATCTCCGAAAACGGCCCGCGCCCGACCGCCGCCGGCGCCAGCTCACCCTCGGCTTCACGTTTACGGCACTCGGCCGCCAGCGCCCGGGTCAGACCGGCGGGCAGGAAGATGTTCTGCTGCGACCAGCCGTGTTCGGCCAGGTCGTCGACAATGCGTAACAGCAGCGGGTGTTCAGAGGATATCGGCATGGCGCGCATAGTATGCCGACGGCAACAAATCCGACAGAGCCACGCAGCGGCTTGCTACGAATTCTCGACAAGTACCGGCACCGCACGGACAATAGTCCGCTGCTGACAGGAGTCCCTATGCGCCGTTTGCTTTTTTCACTGTTGATGTTCTGCGTATTGCCCGCCTGGGCGGACGGCCACGATCAGTTGTACAAGGTCGCCGGCTGGCCAGAACAACGCGCGCATTTCAACGATGCCCTGAGCGCCGCCCAGCAGCGCTATCAGAACAGCCTGCCGCCTGCGGTATTTCAGGCGCTGGTCAACAACAGCAACCAGCGCTTCGCCGCACAGGCCATGGATCAACGCGCCGAAGCGCAACTGCGGCAGAAACTCGCCGACCCGAAACCGGCGCTGACCTTCTTCCAGTCGCCGCTGGGCAAGAAAATCGTCGCCGCCGAATTGCTGGCGACTCGTCGCGATCAACTGGCAAAAAATGCCCAGGGCCTGCCAAAGATGCAGGCGAGCGACAGTCGTTTGCTGATCATCGGCCATCTCGCTCAGGCACTGCCGGCCCGTGAGGCTGGCGCCGAGGTCAGTCTGGCGATTGCCGGTGTGGCGGCGGACAGTTTGAGTTCGATGATCCCGGGTTTGCTCGGTGGCGGTCAGGCGCAGGGTATGTTGAACGGTCAGCGCCAGCGGCTGATGGATCAGATCGGCGCGGATCTGAACAATACGCTGCTCTACGTTTATCGCGATTTGTCGGATGAAGAGCTGGAAGAGTTTGCGACGTTTGCCGAGTCGACCGAGGGCAAGGCTTATTACCAGGCGGCGCTGGCGGCGATTCGGGCGGGGTTGGCGGTCGGCCAGTGATCTTCGTCGTCTCTTACACCGCTATCGCGAGCAGGCTCGCTCCCACATTGGGTCTCCAGCGGACACAAAATTTGTGAACAGCCCAACTCCCCTGTGGGAGCGAGCCTGCTCGCGAAGAGGCCCTCACAAGCGCTAAAGGTTTCGGCCCCTGATCCGCTTGCTCAAGAACTCGAAATACTCCTCACGCATCTCCGCCGTCTCATTGGCCAGGTGATGCCGTGCCTCGGCCAACAGCAGAATCTGCGGGCGGTCGAACTTCCATTTCAATACCTGCAGATTGTGCTGCCAATCGACCGTCATGTCCGCCTGCCCCTGAATGATCAGCGGCCGTCGCGGGCTTTTTTCGCGTGCTCGACGCGAATGATCCAGCGCGACAGCGCGCCCACCCATTTCGTCGGCAGACGCCTTGGCTGTAACGGATCGGCCTGCAGAAACGGCAGGAAATCCGGATCGTTGGAGTTCTCGCTGAAGCGTCGCGCCACACCGCGTACAAACGGCCGCAGCAGGTAATAACTCAACTGCGACCAGCCCCACGCCCTTGGTCGCACCAATGGCGCCAGCAGAATCACTTGCCCCTGCGCCGGACTGTTCTCGCCATGATTAAGCAGATGATCGACGACAATCGCCCCACCGGTGCTCTGCCCACACAAATGCCACGGCTGCGGCAGCGTGATCGAATGAGCTTCGGCAAACAGCGCCTGCAGCATGTGCTGATATTCGGCGAAATCGCGAATGCTCGCCCGCGGCCCGCTCGACAGACCATGCCCCGGCAAGTCGCAGGCGATCACGGCGAAATCCTGATCCAGCGCCCACTCGATCACATGCCGGTACAGGCCGATGTGATCGTAATAACCGTGGAGCAGAAACAGCGTCGCCTTGACCTTCTCCGGCCACCAGCAATGGCTGACCAGCTCGTAGCCATCGACTTCGAAACGACCCATGCCGCGCCACACATCGCGCTCGACGAAGTCGGTCTTGTAGAAGCGCTGATAAGCCTTCGCCTCATCCGATAACGGCTGCCACTCGGCCAACGGCTTGAGGCTCGCGCGCAAATGATCGGGGTCGAAAGTATCAGGCATGCGGGTATTCCAGAGCGGTAAACGGACTTTATCGGCCTGCGATATTCATCTGTAGAGACAGACATGGCAAGCTAGCTCGCCTCTGAGGAAGCAAATCCATGCGTTCGCCGTACCGCACCGCACTGTTCGCCAGCCTGCTCGCGCTGATCTGCGCCGGGGTGCTGTGGGCGGCGTATGACTGGTTTCAGGGCCGCTATCTGCGTGCATTCAGCGAGCACACCGCGATGTTTTCCGGTGACCCGCTGCGCTTGCCGGACAACCTCGCCGGGCCAGGCAATATTCGCCTGGTGCACTTCTGGGACCCGGCTTGCCCATGCAACGTCGGCAATCAACAGCACCTGAGCGAGATGGTCGAACAGTTCGGTCCTCGCGGCGTGGAGTTCTTCGCCGTGCAAAAGCCTGGCAGCCACGGCCAGTTGCCCGCCACCCTCGCCAGCCTGAAAACCATCATCGTCCTGCCCGGCTCCGAACAAATACCCGCCAGTCCCGCCGTGGCGATCTGGGATCGCAGCGGCAAACTTGCATACTTCGGCCCTTACAGCGAAGGCCTGGCCTGCAACTCGAGCAACAGCTTTATCGAACCGATCCTGCATGCCCTGACCGAGGATCGCCCGGTCAATGCCACGCATACGCTGGCGGTGGGGTGTTATTGCCCGTGGCCGGCGGACGCGAAGTAAGGCATTCCGGACTTTTCAAGGACAGCGCTGCAGCGCACAGATGCTCTGTGCTAAATGTTTGCAGCCCGATGGGCGGCCCTCCCGCCTGCACAAGGAGTCACCATGAAGCGTGCGTTCACCGTTGTTGCCCTGCTCATCGTTGTCCTGCTCTGCGCCGTTGGCGGCTATATCTACAGCAAGCAGCCAACGCGCCAGGGCCAGGTCGAGCTGCGCAATCTGCAAGGCTCGGTGACCGTGCGCTACGACGAGCGCGGTGTGCCGCATATCCGCGCCGAGAACGAAACCGACCTCTATCGCGCCCTCGGATATGTCCACGCGCAGGACCGGTTGTTCCAGATGGAAGCCATGCGCCGCCTCGCCCGCGGTGAACTGGCCGAAGTGCTCGGGCCGAAGCTGCTCGACACCGATAAGCTGTTTCGCAGCCTGCGCATCCGCGAGCGCGCGGCCAGTTACGTCGCCAGCCTCGACAGGCAGTCGCCGGCGTGGAAGGGCCTGCAAGCTTATCTGGACGGCATCAACCAATATCAGGACAGCCACGCCGCGCCGATCGAGTTCGACGTGCTGGGCATCCCCAAGCGGCCGTTCACGGCCGAGGACAGCATCAGCGTCGCCGGTTACATGGCCTACAGCTTTGCCGCCGCGTTTCGCACCGAGCCGTTGCTGACTTACGTGCGCGATCAGCTCGGTGCCGATTATCTCAATGTGTTCGATCTGGACTGGCAGGCCAAAGGCGTTCTGGCTACCGATCACACCCGGCACGCGCCGGCCCTGGCCGCCGGCGACTGGCAGGACCTCACCGCCCTCGCCCGCCTCAGCGAACACGCGCTGCTCGACAACGGTCTGCCGCAGTTCGAGGGCAGCAACGCCTGGGTGATTGCCGGCAACCGCAGCCAGAGCGGCAAGCCATTGCTGGCCGGCGATCCGCATATCCGTTTCTCGGTGCCGTCGGTGTGGTACGAGGCGCAGCTGTCGGCGCCGGGTTTCGAGTTGTACGGCCATCATCAGGCGCTGGTGCCGTTCGCGTTTCTGGGACACAACCTCGATTTCGGCTGGAGCCTGACCATGTTCCAGAACGACGATCTCGACCTGATCGCCGAGAAGGTCAACCCGGACAATACCAATCAGGTCTGGTATCGCGGCCAGTGGACCGACCTGCTCGTGAGCGAGCAGCAGATCAATGTGAAGGGGCAGGCGCCGGTGACGATAACCCTGCGCCAGTCCCCGCACGGGCCGATCGTCAACGATGCGCTGGGCACTGCTGCCGGGAAAACACCGATCGCCATGTGGTGGGCCTTTCTGGAAACGCCGAACCCGATCCTTGAAGGCTTCTACCAGCTCAACCGTGCCGACACCCTGGCCAAGGCCCGCGCGGCTGCGGCCAAGGTCCAGGCACCGGGGCTGAATCTGATTTACGCCAACGCCAAAGGTGATATCGCCTGGTGGGCGTCGGCGCTGCTGCCCAAGCGGCCGGCCGGGGTGAAACCGGAATTCATTCTCGATGGCAGCACCAATCAGGCGGACAAGGACGGTTACTACCCGTTCAGCGCCAACCCGCAGGAAGAGAACCCGGCGCGGGGCTATATCGTCTCGGCCAACTTCCAGCCCGTGTCGCCGACCGGCATGGAGATTCCCGGTTACTACAACCTTGCCGATCGCGGCCAGCAGCTCGATCGTCAACTCAGCGACAACCGGGTGAAGTGGAGCAACGAGGCCAACCAGAAACTGCAACTGGGCACGGCAACCAGTTACGGCCCGCGCCTGTTGGCGCCGCTGCTGCCGGTGTTGCGTGAAGTGGTGAGTGATCCGGCGCAACGCAAACTGGTCGACCAATTGGCGCAATGGCCCGGCGACTATCCGCTGGATTCGGTCAGCGCGACGGTGTTCAACCAGTTCCTCTACGACCTTGCCGACGCGGCGATGCGCGATGAGTTGGGCAATGACTTTTTCGAAACGATGCTGTCGACGCGGGTGATCGATTCCGCCTTGCCACGCCTGGCGGCGAAGGCGGATTCAGCGTGGTGGGACAATCGCAGCACGCCAGCCAAAGAAACCCGCGCCGATGTCGTGCGCACGGCGTGGTTGGCAAGCATGCAGCATCTGAAACTGACCCTCGGCGCCAACGTGGCGGGTTGGCAGTGGGGCGCGGCGCACACCCTGACTCACGGCCATCCGCTGGGGCAGCAGAAGCCGCTGGATCGCCTGTTCAACGTCGGCCCGTTCGCAGCGCCGGGCAGCCACGAAGTGCCGAACAACCTCTCGGCGAAGATCGGCCCGGCGCCGTGGCCGGTGACTTATGGGCCGTCGACCCGGCGTCTGGTGGACTTTGCCGATCCGGTGCATGGCTTGACGATCAACCCGGTCGGCCAGAGTGGCGTACCGTTGGACAGTCACTATGACGACCAGGCCGAGGCGTATGTGGAGGGGATTTATGTTCAGGCGCATTTCAGCGAGGAAGAGGTGCTGGCGAATACGCGCAATACGTTGAAGCTGTTGCCTGCGCGGGCTGCGCAATAGATTGATGCAATCTGCACCGGCCCTTTCGCGAGCAAGCTCGCTCCCACAGGAGTTTGCATTCCAAATGTGGGAGCGAGCTTGCTCGCGAAGAGGCCATCAGCAGCAACCGGAAACTCAAAGCTTCACGGCAAAATTCAGCCGAAACTGCTGCGGCGTCACGCCTAATCTGCGGTTGAACACACTGCGCATATGCTGCGCATCACGAAAACCGCACTGATACGCCACAGTCTTCAACGGCGCCGTGGTGCTTTCCAGCATGACCCGCGCCGCATCCACCCGCGCCCGTTCGACGAACTCCGCCGGGGTCACTTTGGCTTCCCGCGCGAACACCCGGGAGAAATTGCGCGCACTCATGTTCGCCGCATTGGCCAAGTCGGCAATCGTCAGATCGCCAGTGAGATTGGCCAGCACATACAACTGCACCAGCGCCACCGCTGACGTCGGTTCGGCATGCGGCGTGAGGAACGGGCTGAACTGCGATTGCCCGCCCGAGCGCTGGGTGAACACCACCAGCCGTTTCGCCACGCTGAGGGCCACTTCAGCGCCGTGGTCGCGCGCCAGCAGGTACAGCGAAAGGTCGATGCCCGCCGTGACCCCGGCCGAGGTGTAGAGCGTGCCATCCTCGACATACAGGCGATCCGCCTCGACCCGCGTGCTCGGGCACAACTGCGCCAACGCGTCGGCATCGTTCCAGTGCGTGGTGACGGTGCGCTCCTCAAGCAAACCGGCGCGGGCGAGCATGAACGCGCCATTGCAGATCGAGCCGAAACGCCGGGCGCGGCCACAGGCTTCACGCAACCAGGCGTCGAACGTGGGGCCAAAATCCATGAACGGCAATTGCGGCCCACCCGCGACCAGCAACAGGTCGGGGCTATCCGTTACTTCGCTGAAATGGCAGTGGGCGTTCAGACTCATTCCGTTGGAACAGGTCATCGGTCCATGCTCCACGCCGATCACTTCCAGCCGATAGTGATCCTGCGGCGCAAGAAAGCGGTTGGCTTCGGCGAACACGTCCATGGGGCCGCTGACGTCCAGTGACTGCACGCCGGGGAACACCACAATGGCGACGGATTTGTTCATGACTGAAACGTCCTCGATCCTTTGGCAAACACACAAACCTGTGGGAGCGAGCCTGCTCGCGAAGAGGCCGTCACACGCAACATAGCTGTCGAATGACACACCGCCTTCGCGAGCAGGCTCGCTCCCACATGGGCCGTGCCTGGCTTGTTGCCCGGGTCACCCTAGCCAATCCACACCCGACAAGCGAGCCTGGCACGATTTGCAGGTGGATTGGCAAGGATCGCAGCCATGCCTCGATTGTTCGCTATGCGCGCCGGGAACAGACTTTCTCCAGCAGCGCCACGACGGCGTTTTCGACGAGGAAACCGTTATGACCAGCACCATCGCCGGCATCAAGATCCCTGATAGCGCCCTCGCCCGGGCCACCACCGAATACATCCGCGACATTGAATCCGATCTGCTCTATCACCATTCGCGCCGGGTGTTTTTGTTCGGCGCATTGAGCGGTGAGCGCCAGCAACTGGCCTATAACCCGGAGCTGCTGTACGTCGGTGCGATGTTCCACGACCTCGGCCTGGTCGCAGGCCATCGCAGCGATGAAGAGCGCTTCGAAGTCGATGGCGCCAACGCCGCCGCAGCCTTTCTCAAGCCGTACGGGCTGAGCGACGACGATATTGAGCAAGTCTGGCTGTCGATCGCATTGCACACCACGCCGGGCGTGCCCAAGCATCTGCGCCCGACCGTCGCGCTGGTCACAGCCGGGGTGGAAATGGACGTGCTGGGCATGGATTACGCGGCGTTCAGCAGCGTGCAGCGCGAAGCCGTGGTGCATGCGCATCCACGCGGGGAAGGTTTCAAGGAGTGCATCATCTGCGCGTTTGCCGATGGCTTGCGTCATCGCCCGCAGACTACGTTTGGCAATGTGAAGACTGATGTGCTGGTGGATCAGGAGCCGGGGTTCAAACCGATGAATTTCGTCGAGGTTATCCGGCAGTCTCCCTGGACTGCTTAAAACCAGATTTGGAACTGGGCCCTGTGGCGAGGGGATTTATCCCCGTTGGGTTGCGAAGCGACCCCAAAAAAGGCCTGCTGCGCAGTCCATCGGGGATAAATCCCCTCACCACAAAAGCCCGCTCCCACATTTTGATTTGGGTTGGCCTCGGGAATGAGACCACCCCGTCGGCTCACACGGTCTGTGGCGCAGGCGCGCGACGTGCGTCCGGTTGCTTCCACGAATCAGCCGCGCTCTCTTCGATGGCTTGCTGGATGGCTTTCTTGCGGGCTTCTTCGGCACGGCGGCTGAAGAACCACACCAGGAAGGTCACCAGCGACACCGCCAGCAGAATCAGGCTGGCCACGGCGTTGATTTCCGGCTTCACGCCCAGGCGCACGGCCGAGAACACTTCCATCGGCAGGGTCGTCGAACCCGGGCCGGACACGAAGCTCGCCAGCACCAGGTCATCCAGCGACAGCGCGAACGACATCATCCCGCCCGCTGCCAGCGACGGTGCGATCATCGGGATGGTGATCAGGAAGAACACCTTCCACGGCCGTGCACCCAGGTCCATCGCCGCCTCTTCGATCGACAGGTCCAGCTCACGCAAGCGCGCCGACACCACGACTGCCACATACGCCGCGCAGAACGTGGTGTGGGCGATCCAGATGGTGACGATGCCGCGTTCCTGCGGCCAGCCGATCATCTGCGCCATGGCCACGAACAGCAGCAACAGCGACAGACCGGTGATCACTTCCGGCATCACCAAGGGCGCAGTCACCAGGCCGCCGAACAGCGTGCGACCCTTGAAGTGGGTGATACGCGTGAGCACGAATGCCGCCAGCGTACCCAGCGCCACCGCGGCAACCGCCGTGTAGCAGGCGATTTCCAGCGAGCGCAACACCGAGCCCATCAGTTGCGAGTTGTCGAGCAGGCCGACGTACCACTTGATCGACCAGCCGCCCCACACCGTTACCAGTTTCGAGGCGTTGAACGAGTAGATCACCAGGATCAGCATCGGCAGATAGATGAACAGCAGACCCAATACCAGCATCAGGCTGGAGAAACGGAAGCGTTTCATTCTTTACCCTCCATTTCCTTGGCCTGACTGCGGTTGAACAGGATGATCGGCACAATCAGGATCGCCAGCATCACCACCGCCAGCGCGGATGCCACCGGCCAGTCGCGGTTGTTGAAGAATTCTTGCCACAGCACCTTACCGATCATCAGGGTTTCCGGGCCACCGAGCAGTTCCGGAATCACAAACTCGCCCACCACCGGAATGAACACCAGCATGCAGCCGGCAATGATCCCGTTCTTGGACAGCGGAATGGTGATTTTCCAGAAGCTGTTGAAGGTGCTCGAACCGAGGTCGGAAGCAGCTTCAAGCAAGCTTTGATCGTGCTTCACCAGGTTGGCGTACAGCGGCAGGATCATGAACGGCAGGTACGAATAGACCACGCCGATGTACACGGCGAGGTTGGTGTTGAGGATCTGCAGCGGCTCGTCGATCAGGCCCATGCTCATCAGGAAACCGTTGAGCAGACCGTTGTTGCTGAGAATGCCCATCCACGCGTAGACGCGGATCAGGATCGCCGTCCAGGTCGGCATCATGATCAGCAGCACCAGCACCGTTTGCAGCTCTTTGCGCGCGCTGGCGATGGCATAGGCCATCGGGTAACCGATCAGCAGGCAGAGCACGGTGCTGATAAAGGCCATTTTCAGCGAGCCGAGGTAGGCGGCGATGTACAGCTCGTCGTCGCCGAGCATCGCGTAGTTGCCGAGGTTCAGCAGCAGTTGCAGCTTCTGTTCGGCGTAGGTGTAGATCTCGGTGTACGGCGGGATCGCCACGTCGGCTTCGGCAAAGCTGATCTTCAGAACGATGAAGAACGGCAGCATGAAGAACAGGAACAGCCAGATGAACGGCACCCCGATGACCATTTGCCGGCCATTGGGGATGATTCGGTTTATACGGCGTTTGAATTTGCGCATGTTCATGAGCGAAGTACCACGCCGCTATCGTCTTCCCACCACACGTAGACCTGATCGCCCCAGGTCGGACGCGCGCCGCGACGTTCGGCGTTGGCGACGAACGACTGCACCAGTTTGCCGCTCGGCAATTCGACGTAGAACACCGAGTGCCCGCCCAGATAAGCGATGTCGTGGACCTTGCCGCTCGACCAGTTGTACTCGCAGGTCGGCATGTCGGCGGTGACCAGCAGTTTTTCCGGGCGAATCGCGTAGGTGACCGACTTGTCCTGCACCGAGGTGCTGATGCCGTGGCCGACGTAGATCTGCCGGTCGAGGTCCTTGCAGGTGATGGTCGCGTGGCCTTCGGCGTCGTCGATCACTTCGCCTTCGAAAATGTTGACGTTGCCGATGAATTCACAGACCAGACGGCTGGTCGGGGTTTCGTAGATGTCGATCGGGCTGCCGATCTGGGCGATCCAGCCCAGGTGCATGATCGCGATGCGCTCGGCCATGGTCATGGCCTCTTCCTGATCGTGAGTCACCATCACGCAGGTCACGCCGACGCGCTCGATGATTTCCACCAGTTCCAGTTGCATCTGCGAACGCAGCTTCTTGTCCAGTGCGCCCATCGGTTCGTCGAGCAGCAACAGCTTCGGCCGCTTGGCCAGCGAGCGGGCCAGGGCCACGCGCTGACGCTGACCGCCGGACAGTTGATGCGGCTTGCGCTTGGCGTACTGGCTCATCTGCACCAGCTTGAGCATCTCGGCCACGCGGGCGTCGATTTCAGCCTTGGGAATCTTGTCCTGCTGCAGGCCGAAGGCAATGTTCTGCGCCACGGTCATGTGCGGGAACAGTGCGTAGGACTGAAACATCATGTTGATCGGACGGTCGTACGGCGGCATGTCGGTGATGTCGACGCCGTCGAGGAAAATCCGCCCTTCCGTGGGCCGTTCGAAGCCTGCAAGCATCCGTAGCAAGGTGGATTTGCCCGATCCCGAACCGCCGAGCAGGGCAAAGATCTCGCCCTTCTTGATTTCCGGGGACACGTCGTCCACGGCAATCGTCTCGTCGAACTTCTTCGTGACCCGGTCGATTTTGACCAGCACCTGTTTCGGTGTCTGGTCGCCCTCGAGGGCTTTCTTGTAGGCGCCGGAGGCAACTGCCATTTACGAAACTCCCAACAGAAGCAGCAGTTCGCCCCGCAAGACGAACCCTGGATAGTTTGTGCGTTATTTGCCCGACTTGACCTTGGTCCAGCTGCGGGTCATCAAACGCTGAATATTGGCTGGCAACTCGGTCGACACGTAGGTCTTGTCGAGGACTGCTTGCGGTGGGTAAACCGCTTCATCGGTGCGAATGGATTGTTCCATCAGCTTGTCCGAACCCGGGTTGGGGTTGGCGTAACCGACGTAATCACTGACCTGGGCGATCACCTCAGGTTTCAGCAAATAGTTGATGAAGGCGTGGGCCTCTTTGACGTTGGAAGAATCCTTGGGGATCGCCAGCATGTCGAACCACAGCGCGCCGCCCTCTTTCGGAATCGAATAGGCGATGTTGACGCCCTTCTTGGCTTCCTCGGCACGGTTCTTCGCCTGGAAGATATCGCCGGAGAAACCGATGGCCACGCAGATGTCGCCGTTGGCCAGATCGCCGATGTACTTCGAGGAATGGAAATAGGTTACGTATGGACGCACCGCGAGCAGCTTGGCGGTGGCCTTTTCGTAGTCCTTGGTGTTGGTGCTGTTGGCGTTCAGGCCCAGATAATTGAGCATGGTCGGCATCATTTCATCAGCCGAATCGAGGAACGCGACACCGCAGCTGTGCAGCTTCTTGATGTTTTCCGGCTCGAACAGCACGGCCCAGGAATCGATCTTGTCGATACCGAGCACGGCTTTGACCTTGTCGACGTTGTAGCCGATGCCGTTGGTACCCCACAGATACGGCACGGCGTAGAGGTTGCCGGGATCGTTCTGCTCCAGGCGCTTGAGCAGCACCGGGTCGAGGTTGGAATAATTCGGCAGCTGCGCCTTGTCGAGCTTCTGGAACGCGCCCGCCTTGATCTGCTTGCCGAGGAAGTGGTTCGACGGCACGACCACATCGTAACCGGTACGCCCGGCGAGCAGTTTGCCTTCCAGGGTTTCGTTGGAGTCGAAAACGTCGTAGACCGGTTTGATCCCGGTCTCTTTTTCGAAGTCGGCCAGGGTCGATTCGCCGATGTAATCGGACCAGTTATAAATATGCACCGTACCGGCGGCCTGGGCTCCGACAGCGATTGTCAGGCCGGCAGCGGCCAGTAGGGCTTTGCGCAAAGAAGAAAATACAGGCAAGTGGAGGTCCTCTAAATGGATTGGGCCCAAGTTGCCCCGCGCTGCATGACAGCCATGGCTGCCCGACAACAAAACCGGCGCGCAACTTACCCTCGAAAAACCGATCCAGCAAAACTTTCTGTCATTTAATTATCCGCTGGCCGCCGTCGCAGCGACGACGGCCAGTGGTTGTGGCAACAAACCGGCTTATTTGCCCGATTTGATCTTGGTCCAGCTACGGGTGATCAGGCGCAGTGTGGCGGCGTCCAGATCGCTGATCGCATAGAGCTGCTTCTTCACTTCAGCCGAAGGGTAGATGCTCGGGTCGCTGGTGATGTCCTTGTCCACCAGAGGCGTCGCCGCCTTGTTGCCGTTCGGGAAACGCACGGCGTTGGTGATGCCGGCCATCACTTGCGGCTCGAGCAGGTAGTTCATGAACTTGTAGGCGGCTTCGACGTTTTCGGCATCCTTGGGAATGGCGACCATGTCGTAGAAAGTACCGGCGCCTTCTTTCGGAATGGTGTAGGCCAGTTTGACCTTGTCACCGGCTTCCTGAGCACGGGTCTTGGACTGCTCCAGGTCACCCGAGTAACCGACGGCGACGCAGATGTTGCCGTTGGCCAGGTCCGAGATGTACTTGGACGAGTGGAAGTAGGCAACCGAAGGACGGATCTTCAGGAACAGGTCTTCGGCGGCTTTCAGATCAGCCTTGTCCTTGCTGTTGGTCGGCTTGCCCAGATAGTGCAATGCCGCCGGAATCATTTCGGTCGGGGCATCGAGGAAGCTCACGCCGCAGCTTTTGAGTTTCTCGATGTTTTCCGGCTTGAACACCACGTCCCACGAATCGATCTTGTCGATGCCCAGCGCAGCCTTGACCTTGGCCGGGTTGTAGCCAATGCCGATCGAGCCCCACATGTACGGGAAGGCGTGTTTGTTGCCCTGGTCGCTGGCATCGCCAACGGCCTTGAGCAGGTCTTCGTCGAGGTTTTTCCAGTTCGGCAGCTTGGACTTGTCCAGCTCCTGGTAAACGCCGGCCTTGATCTGCTTGGCGAGGAAGTTGTTGGAAGGCACCACGATGTCGTAACCGGACTTGCCGGCCAGCAGCTTGGCTTCCAGGGTTTCGTTACTGTCGAAGACGTCGTAGACGACTTTGATCCCGGTGGCTTTTTCGAAGTTGGCCACGGTGTCCGGCGCGATGTAGTCGGACCAGTTGTAAACGTGCAGTACTTTGTCGTCCGCGTGCACCGCACCTGCCATCATGCCCGCCATGGACAGCGCGAGCAGAGTCTTGCCAGCTAGCTTTTTACCTAATGCCTTCATGCGTCATGCTCCAAATTTTTCTTTTTTGAACCACTTTGTTCAGCGGCCGAACCCGGACAACTGGAACCGCGGCTAGTCTGGCAAGATCCGAGGCGGTCTTTCAACAAAAGACCAGCCTTTCTGACAGCTTTGAGCGAGTGCGCCGCAGCTCCCCCGCTCAAAGCCTAGCACCTAGGCCTGCAGCACACCGAGGGTCAGGTCCAGACACTTGCGTGCCTTTGTAACCAGCTCATCGATCTCGGCTTTGCTGATCACCAGCGGCGGCGCAATGATCATGGTGTCACCCACCGCGCGCATGATCAGGCCGTTGTCGAAGCAGAACTGCCGGCAGATCATGCCCACGCCCTTGCCCTCGTAACGCTTGCGCGTGGCCTTGTCCTGCACCAGCTCGATCGCCCCCAGCAGACCGACGCCGCGAACTTCACCCACCAACGGGTGATCGTTCAGCTCGCGCAGACGTTTCTGCAAATACGGTGCCGTTTCGTTGTGGGCGTTCTCGATAATTTTTTCGTCGCGCAGGATGCGGATGTTTTCCAGACCCACCGCTGCGGCCACCGGGTGGCCGGAGTAAGTGAAGCCGTGGTTGAAATCGCCGCCTTCATTGAGCACGGCCACCACCGAGTCACGCACGATCAGCCCGCCCATCGGGATGTAGCCTGAGGTCAGGCCCTTGGCGATGGTCATCATGTGCGGCTTGAGGTCGTAGAAATCGCTACCGAACCACTCACCGGTACGGCCGAAACCGCAGATCACTTCATCGGCAACGAAAAGGATGTCGTACTTGGCGAGGATTTCCTTGATGCGCGGCCAGTAAGTGTCAGGCGGAATGATCACGCCGCCGGCACCCTGGATCGGCTCGGCAATAAAGGCCCCGACGTTGTCGACGCCGACTTCGAGAATCTTTTCTTCGAGCTGATTGGCCGCCCAGATGCCGAACTCTTCCGGCGACATGTCACCGCCTTCGGCGAACCAGTACGGCTGGGCGATGTGGACGATGCCCGGGATCGGCAGGTCGCCCTGCTCGTGCATATACGTCATGCCGCCAAGGCTTGCGCCGGCCACGGTCGAACCGTGATAACCGTTCTTGCGGCTGATGATGACTTTCTTGTTCGGCTGGCCCTTGATCGCCCAGTAGTGGCGAACCATGCGCAGCATGGTGTCGTTGCCTTCGGAGCCGGAGCCTGTGAAGAACACGTGGTTCATGCCTTCCGGCGCCACGTCGGCAATCGACTTGGCCAGTTCCAGTGCCGGCGGGTGGGCGGTCTGGAAGAACAGGTTGTAGTACGGCAGCTCGCGCATCTGTTTGGCAGCAGCATCAGCCAGCTCATCGCGACCGTAACCGATCGCCACGCACCACAGGCCGGCCATGCCGTCGAGGATCTTGTTGCCTTCGCTGTCCCACAGGTAAACGCCCTTGGCGTTGGTGATGATCCGCGGGCCCTTCTCTTTCAGTTGCTTGAAATCACTGAACGGGGCCAGGTGGTGATCGCTGCTCAGCGCTTGCCACTCACGGGTTTGCGGGTTGTTGCTGGTCATGCCAATTCTCCTTGTTATCGGTGAAGGCGCGACGGCTGGCCGCCGCGCCCGGCGTATCAGACGGCGAAGAGCAGGTACTCACGCTCCCAGGAACTGATCACGCGCTTGAAGTTTTCATGCTCGGCCCGCTTGACCGCGACGTAGCCGGTGATGAAGGTCTTGCCGAGGTACTTCTCGATGGTCGCGCTGTTTTCCATGCGCTCCAGCGCGTCTTCGATGGTCAGCGGCAGGCGCAGGTTGCGGCGCTCGTATCCACGACCGACCACTGGCGCGCTCGGATTCAGGCCCTCGACCATGCCGATGTAGCCGCAGAGCAGGCTGGCAGCGATCGCCAGGTACGGGTTGGCGTCGGCGCCCGGCAGGCGATTTTCCACGCGACGGTTCTGCGGGCCGGCATCCGGCACGCGCAAGCCAACGGTGCGGTTCTCCTCGCCCCACTCGACGTTCACCGGTGCCGAAGTGTCCGGTAGGAAGCGGCGAAACGAGTTGACGTTCGGCGCGAACAGCGGCAACAGCTCGGGGATCAGCTTCTGCAAACCACCGATGTGGTGCAGGAACAGTTGGCTCATCGTCCCGTCTTCGTTGGAGAAGACGTTCTTGCCGGTCTGAATGTCGATGATGCTCTGGTGCAGGTGCATGGCGCTGCCCGGCTCGCCGGTCATCGGCTTGGCCATGAACGTCGCCGCCACGTCGTGCTTGAGCGCGGCTTCACGCATGGTGCGTTTGAACACCAGGATCTGGTCGGCCAGCGACAGCGCGTCACCGTGACGGAAGTTGATTTCCATCTGCGCCGTGCCGTCTTCGTGGATCAGCGTATCGAGGTCCAGCTCCTGCAATTCGCACCAGTCGTAGACGTCTTCGAACAGCGGGTCGAATTCGTTCGCCGCTTCAATGGAGAACGACTGTCGACCGATTTCCGGACGGCCCGAGCGGCCGATCGGCGGCTGCAACGGATAGTCGGGGTCGTCGCTGCGCTTGGTCAGGTAGAACTCCATTTCCGGCGCGACGATCGGCTGCCAGCCCTTGTCGGCATACAGCTTCAAGACTTTCTTGAGGACGTTGCGCGGCGACAGCTCGATCGGGTTGCCTTGCTTGTCGTAGGTGTCGTGGATCACCTGCGCGGTCGGCTCGATGGCCCACGGCACCAGGTACACGGCGTTCTGGTCGGGACGGCAGATCATGTCGATGTCGGCCGGGTCGAGCAGTTCGTAATAGATGTCGTCTTCGACGTAGTCGCCGGTCACGGTCTGCAGCAGCACGCTCTCCGGCAGACGCATGCCTTTCTCGGCGATGAACTTGTTGGTCGGCGAAATCTTGCCCCGGGTGATCCCGGTCAAGTCGCCGATCATGCATTCGACTTCTGTGATCTTGCGGTCTTTCAACCAATCGGTGAGCTGGTCGAGGTTGTTACTCATAAATGCCTCTGGGCTGAGTCTCCTGACGCAATGTCAGGCAATTTTGACGCTTGCGGCGTCGCGTTAAAGGGGCTTGCTCGCGCAGTGCCGGCTTACGCCTGGCACCGCGCATAGACAATGAAAGAGGAGCTTACCTGCCCTTGACGCTGGCGTTGCATTTCCCGTGCACTTTGCAAACGTGCAGAATCACAGGCACGACGCTGAGTGCGGCACGGGCTTTGGGAGGGAAAGAGTTCTATAGTGGAAGGAGACGCCATAAAGCGGATGCTGTGTCCGACGTCCAGAATATCGGACGCTGCCGTTTTTCCCGATGCTGACGAGAGTCTCGTCGACAGGCTGCGCGCCTTGCTGGCTGCGCTACGGACGGATGGATCGCCACTGATGTGATGAGCATGCAGACCGGACTGTTGCGAGCAGTCGGTGATGCCGATTAACGGCAGGCGAGACATGAAGCACCCCGGTATTATTGCTGTTATGGGTTTGACCGGAGCTTAGCCTTGTTCATTTTTTTACACAACACCCCCGTAAAAAATACAACACGGCCTGCTCAAGCCCGCAGCTGAGCAACGTTCAAGGTTGGAAAAAACGCCCCAAAGTGCCCCATAAATGCCCCTCAAGCGCTTTTTCGGGGCAAAAAAGGCCTCGCTTGACTTCGGCAGGCCGTTCGGGTTGACTGAAACCAGAAAAGATCAATGATTGATATTTTTAACAACAAAGGTGTTGCATCATGTCGGTACCCCCGCGTGCCGTTCAGCTTAACGAAGCGAACGCGTTCCTTAAGGAACATCCTGAGGTTCTGTACGTTGACCTTCTGATTGCGGATATGAATGGTGTGGTGCGCGGCAAGCGCATTGAACGCACCAGCCTCCACAAGGTTTACGAGAAAGGCATCAACCTGCCGGCCTCTCTATTTGCCCTGGATATCAACGGCTCCACGGTGGAAAGCACCGGTCTGGGCCTGGACATCGGCGACGCCGATCGTATCTGCTATCCGATCCCCGATACCCTGTGCAACGAGCCATGGCAGAAGCGCCCGACCGCGCAGCTGTTGATGACCATGCACGAACTCGAAGGCGATCCGTTCTTCGCCGATCCCCGTGAAGTGCTGCGCCAAGTGGTGACCAAGTTCGACGAGCTCGGCCTGACCATCTGCGCCGCCTTCGAACTCGAGTTCTACCTGATCGACCAGGAAAACGTGAACGGCCGTCCACAGCCGCCACGCTCGCCGATCTCCGGCAAACGCCCGCACTCGACGCAGGTCTACCTGATCGACGACCTCGACGAATACGTCGACTGCCTCCAGGACATTCTGGAAGGTGCCAAAGAGCAAGGCATCCCGGCCGATGCGATCGTCAAGGAAAGTGCCCCGGCGCAGTTCGAAGTGAACCTGCACCACGTCGCCGACCCGATCAAGGCCTGCGACTACGCCGTCCTGCTCAAGCGTCTGATCAAGAACATCGCCTACGACCATGAAATGGACACCACCTTCATGGCCAAGCCGTATCCGGGCCAGGCGGGCAATGGTCTGCACGTACACATTTCGATTCTGGACAAAGCCGGCAAAAACATTTTTGCCAGCGAGGATCCCGAGCAGAACGCCGCGCTGCGTCACGCGATCGGCGGTGTGCTCGAGACCCTGCCGGCGCAGATGGCTTTCCTCTGCCCGAACGTCAACTCCTACCGTCGCTTCGGCGCGCAGTTCTACGTACCGAACTCGCCGTGCTGGGGCCTGGACAACCGCACCGTGGCGATCCGCGTACCGACCGGCTCGGCCGATGCCGTACGTATCGAGCACCGTGTGGCCGGCGCCGACGCCAACCCGTACCTGCTGATGGCTTCGGTACTGGCCGGCGTGCACCATGGCCTGGTCAACCAGATCGAACCGGGCGCGCCTGTCGAAGGCAACAGCTACGAACAGAACGAACAGAGCCTGCCGAACAACTTGCGCGATGCCCTGCGCGAGCTGGACGACAGCGAGGTGATGGCCAAGTACATCGATCCGAAGTACATCGATATCTTCGTCGCCTGTAAGGAAAGCGAGCTGGAGGAATTCGAACACTCCATCTCCGACCTTGAGTACAACTGGTATCTGCATACCGTTTAAGCGGATTGCAGTTTCAGGAAAACGCCGTTGGCTGATTCAGCCAGCGGCGTTTTTTTATGGCCGAACACAAAACCTGTGGCGAGGGGATTTATCCCCGTTGGGTTGCGAAGCAGCCCCAAATCCATCCCACTCGGTGTGTCAGGAATACCCGGCTCTCAGGGTTTACGACTGCTGCGCAGCCGAACGGGGCGGTGCGACGATTCGCTAAATCCCCTCGCCACAGGGTACTGGCAGACAACACAGGAACCGCCTCGTACAATGCCCGCTGCCCCGCAGGAGACTTCCATGACGCGTCCCGCCACCGTCCGCAAACCCCGTGCCCGCAGTCAGGCGCGGATCGATTCGATACTCGATGCCGCACGCACGCTGCTGGCGGCCGAGGGCGTGGCCAGTCTGTCGATCTACAGCGTCGCCGAGCGCGCGCAGATTCCGCCCTCCTCCGTGTATCACTTCTTCGCCAGCGTCCCGGCGCTGCTCGAAGCGCTGACCGCCGATGTCCACGCAGCATTTCGTGCTTGCCTGCAAGCGCCGATCGATCACGATGCGTTGCGTGACTGGCGTGACCTGTCGCGACTGGTCGAACAGCGCATGCTCGAGATCTACGACCAGGATGCGGCCGCACGGCAATTGATCCTGGCGCAACACGGCCTGACCGAAGTGACCCAGGCTGACCGCCAGCACGACCTCGAACTGGGCGACCTGATGCACAAGCTGTTCGACCAGCATTTCGAGTTGCCGAGGCTGCCGGACGATGTCGATGTGTTTGCCCTGGCGATGGAACTCGGCGACCGGGTGTATGCACGTTCGGTGCAGCAACACGGACAGATCACCTCGCGCATGGCCGAGGAAGGGATGCGGGTGTTTGATGCCTATATCGGGTTGTACCTACCGCCGTATCTACCCAAGCGCTGAGACATGATCGTTCCCACGCTCTGCGTGGGAATGCAGCCCGTGACGCTCCGCGTCACTGGACGCGGAGCGTCCCTAGAGGCATTCCCACGCGGAGCATGGGAACGATCGACAGGCACAAAAAACCCCGCAGGGCTCACACCCTCCGGGGTTGTTTCTTGCTCATCGGCTCACAACTTGGCGATCGACACCTCGGTGGATTTCACAAAGGCGATCACTTCGCTACCCACGACCAACTCCAACTCCTTGACCGAGCGGGTAGTGATCACCGAAGTAACGATGCCCGAAGCGGTCTGCACGTCGATTTCCGACAGCACGTCACCGAGAACGATTTCCTTGATCGAGCCTTTGAACTGGTTGCGCACGTTGATGGCTTTGATAGTCATGATATTTCTCCTGAGGTCGAAATAAGCTGCAAGGGGCAAGCTACAAGCGGCAAGTAAAAGCAGTGCTTCTACTTGCAGCTTGTAGCTTGTAGCTTGCAGCTGCGTCATTGCGCCCAACGCAATTGCGTAGGCAGGGGTGAAACGGGTTCCGGCGCCGGCGGTTCGCCGGGCAGGGACAGAACACGGTTGAGCACTTCGGTTTCCAGTGCGGCGAGGCGATGCGAGCCACGCACCCCGGGGCGCGGCAGTTCGACGTGCAGGTCGAGGCCGACTTCGCCGTCCTCGATCAGAATCACCCGATCGGCAATCGCCACCGCTTCACTGACGTCATGGGTCACCAGCAGCACGGTAAAACCGTGTTGCTGCCACAGCCGTTCGATCAGTTGCTGCATCTCGATGCGGGTCAGTGCATCCAATGCGCCGAGCGGTTCGTCGAGCAGCAGCAGACGCGGTTGATGGATCAGCGCCCGCGCCAGGGCGACACGCTGTTTCTGTCCGCCGGACAACGCCGCCGGCCACTCATTGGCGCGATCAGCCAGACCCACTGCTTCCAGTGCATCCAGCGCTTGCTGGCGCCAGTTGCCCTTGAGGCCAAGACCGACGTTGTCGATGATCCTTTTCCACGGCAGCAGCCGCGCTTCCTGGAACATCAATCGCGTGTCATCGCGCGCCTGGCTGAGCGCTGCGGAGCCGGCGAGGAGGTCGCCGCCAGTGGGTTGATCGAGGCCGGCGAGCAAGCGCAAGAACGTGCTCTTGCCACAACCGCTGCGCCCGACCACGGCGACGAATTGCCCCGCCGGAATGTGCAGATCGATGTCGCGCAGCACCTGGCGCGCGCCGAAGGTTTTTTGCAGGTTGCGCACCGCCAGTGGAATCCCGCGCAACAGGCGTGGAGGTTGTTGAGCGGTCATGCCGCACCTCCTTTGGCAACCTGATAGGCCGGATGCCAGCGCAACCACACACGTTCAAGTCCACGGGCGGCGAGGTCGGCGAGTTTGCCGAGGACCGCGTAAAGCAGGATCGCCAGCACCACCACGTCGGTCTGCAAGAATTCGCGGGCGTTCATCGCCAGATAGCCGATGCCGGAGCTGGCCGAAATCGTTTCGGCGACGATCAGCGTCAGCCACATGAAGCCCAGGGCGAAGCGCACGCCGACCAGAATCGACGGCAGCGCACCCGGCAGAATCACCTGCCAGAACAGGCTGAAACCGCTCAAGCCATAACTGCGCGCCATCTCCACCAGCGCCGGGTCGACGTTGCGGATGCCGTGATACGTGTTCAGGTAAATCGGGAACAAGGTGCCCAGCGCGACGAGGAAAATCTTCGCCGACTCGTCGATGCCGAACCACAGGATCACCAGCGGAATCAGCGCCAGATGCGGCACGTTGCGGATCATCTGCACCGAGCTGTCGAGCAGGCGCTCGCCCCACTTCGACAGGCCGGTGATAAAACCCAGCACCAAGCCAATGCTACCGCCGATAGCGAAACCGAGTGCCGCGCGCCAGCCGCTGATCGCCAGGTGCGTCCAGATCTCGCCGCTGCGTACCAGACTGACACCGGCTTCAATCACCGCCACCGGCGCCGGCAAAATCCGCGTCGACAACCAGCCCGCCGACACCGACAGCTGCCACACCGCCAGCAGCAACACCGGCAACGCCCAAGGCGCGAGGCTGTGGATAAATTTGTTCATGGCCGCGCCTCAGCTCTGCGATGCGGCTTTGGGCAGGATGTCGTTCGCGACCATCTCGCCGAACGGGCTCACATAACCGGCGCTCTTCGGCAGTTCCGGGCGTTCGACGTCGAGGTGTGGGAACAGCAGCTCGGCCACCCGATACGATTCTTCGAGGTGTGGATAACCGGAGAAGATGAAGGTGTCGATGCCCAGATCCGCATATTCCTTGACCCGCGCTGCCACGGTCGGGCCATCGCCGACCAACGCTGTACCGGCACCGCCACGCACCAGACCGACGCCGGCCCAGAGGTTCGGGCTGACTTCAAGGTTGTCGCGGTTGCCACCGTGCAGCGCGGCCATGCGTTGCTGGCCGACCGAATCGAAACGCGCCAGCGAAGCCTGAGCGCGAGCGATGGTGTCGTCGTCCAGATGCGAGATCAGCCGGTCCGCCGCCTGCCAGGCTTCGGCGTTGGTTTCACGGACGATCACATGCAGACGAATGCCGAAGCGCACGGTACGGCCGAGTTTGGCGGCTTTGGCCCGGACTTGTGCGATCTTCTCGGCCACTGCGGCCGGCGGCTCGCCCCAGGTCAGGACCATCTCCACTTGTTCGGCGGCCAGATCCTGCGCCGCTTCCGAAGAACCACCGAAATACAATGGCGGACGCGGTTGCTGGATCGGCGGATAGAGCAGCTTGGCGCCCTTCACGCTGATGTGCTCGCCGTCGTAATCGACGGTTTCGCCTTCCAGCACACGGCGCCAGATGCGGGTGAATTCCACCGAGGCTTGATAGCGTTCTTCATGGTTGAGGAACAGACCGTCGCCGGCCAGTTCTTCCGGATCGCCACCGGTGACCAGATTGAACAGCGCACGGCCGCCCGACAAACGATCCAGCGTCGCTGCCTGCCGCGCCGCGACCGTCGGGGAAATGATCCCGGGGCGCAGGGCGACGAGGAATTTCAGACGCTGGGTGACCGGAATCAGCGAGGCCGCGACCAGCCATGAGTCCTCGCAGGAACGCCCGGTGGGAATCAGCACACCGCCAAAACCCAGACGATCCGCCGCTTGGGCGACCTGTTGCAGATAACCGTGATCAACCGCGCGGGCGCCTTCGGCGGTGCCAAGGTAATGGCCGTCGCCGTGGGTAGGCAGGAACCAGAAGATATTGAGGCTCATGGAGTGGTCTCCTTGTGGATTCGAATTACTGGGCTTGAGAGCTTTGGGCCACAGCGGCCGGCGGGGTCCAGATCACATCTTTGATGCTCAACGGCTTGGGAATCAGCTTGAGCTGGAAGAACGTGTCGGCGATTTTCTGTTGCGCGGCCACCACTTCCGGGGTCAGGAACAACGCGCCGTAGCCCTGGCGTTTCACCGAGGTCAGGGTGATGTCAGCCGGCAGGCCGAGCAGCGGCGCGACTTGTTGCGTCACGTCTTCGGGATTGGCTTTCGACCATTCGCCCACCGCGCGCACTTCTTCGACGAGGGTCTTGATCACCTCGGGATTTTTCTGCGCGTAAGGTTTGGTCGCGAGGTAGAACTGGTGGTTGTCGACGATGCCTTTGCCGTCACGCAGGGTATGCGCTTGCAGTTGTTTCTCGGCAGCGGCCTGGTACGGATCCCAGATGACCCAGGCGTCGACACTGCCACGCTCGAACGCGGCGCGGGCATCGGCTGGCGGCAGGAATACGGTTTGAATGTCGCTGTACTTGAGACCGGCGTCTTCCAGTGCACGCACCAACAGGTAGTGCACGTTGGAGCCCTTGTTCAGGGCGACTTTCTTGCCCTTGAGATCGGCCACCGATTTGATCGGCGAGTCTTTCGGCACAAGGATCGCTTCACTGTTCGGCGCTGGCGGTTCGTAGGCAACGTAGAGCAGATCAGCGCCGGCAGCTTGAGCGAAAACCGGCGGGGTTTCGCCGGTCACGCCGAAATCGATCGAGCCGACATTAAGGCCTTCAAGCAGTTGCGGGCCACCGGGAAACTCGGTCCATTGCACATCGACGCCTTGCGCGGCGAGACGTTTTTCCAGCGTGCCCTTGGCTTTGAGCAGCACCAGCGTGCCGTACTTCTGATAACCGATCCGCAATGTCTCGGCTTGAGCTTGGGTGATGGCGCCGAAGGTGACAGCCGCAGCAAACAGAGCGACCAGACCACGACGCAAAAATACAGTGCGCATAGCGCTCTCCTTTTTGCTGTTGGGTTTTGGCTGCACCTGCTTGCCCGTTGGCGGGCGAGTAAGGCCAGTACTTCAAATTTCGATGAGGCTTAAATGCTCCAGCGAGCACTCAACAAACGTTCGTTCAGCAGGCCCGGCTCCAGCGGTTTCGGCCGGCGCGCCATGGCGCCGATGAACTGGTCCAGGGCCTCGTGCAAGCGCTGCTCCAGGGCCGGCGCCAGTTGCGCGGTGGCACTGCCTTCGCCGTAAGCGATCTGGCTGTCCTCGGCGAAAATGCCCTGAAGCATTTCCTGCGCTTTGAGTGCCGACAGCACAGGCTTGAGGGCGTAATCGACCACCAGCATGTGGGCGATGCTGCCGCCGGTGGCCATCGGCAAGACGATCTTGTGATTCAACGCACGCTCGGGGAGCAGATCCAGCAGGGTCTTCAGCGCTCCGGAAAACGAGGCCTTGTACACCGGCGTGGCGATCAGCAGGCCGTCGGCGTTTGCGATCTGTTGCAGCAGGTCGAGGACCTTCGGGCTGTCGAAGCGGGCGTGGAGCAGATCCTCGGCCGGGAAATCCCGTACCTGATAACTCACCACTTCCACCCCTTGCTGTTGCAACCAGCGTTGCGCACGCTCCAGCAGCACCCCGGAACGGGAGCGCAGGCTGGGGCTGCCACCGAGTGAGACGACCAGCATTGCAGATTCCTTTAAGCGTTACAGGCGATTCGCAGGCTGCGATCTCGCTTCAATGGCAGTGACCTTACCAGCTGATTTATATATCCATAAATCATATTTATTCATTTGGTTATGCATTTAAGAGATATGCGGACGGACAGAATTCAGGCGAAAAAAAAGGCCGTCGAAACGGCCGGAAATCCCCTGCGTTGTAGTCACACGAAGATCGTTCCCACGCTCTGCGTGGGAATGAATCCATGGACGCTCCGCGTCCACTGTGACGCGGAGCGTCACGGGCGGCATTCCCACGCAGAGCGTGGGAACGATCAAAATCTCACTGACTTATTTGTTCGGCTGCGGCGTAAGGCGCAGGTACGGCTTCACCGCGCGATAGCCTTTCGGGAAGCGCTGCTTGATCTCGTCCTCATCCTTGAGCGACGGCACTATCACCACCTCTTCACCGTCCTGCCAGTTGGCCGGAGTGGCGACCTTGTAGTTGTCGGTGAGCTGCAGCGAGTCGATCACCCGCAGAATCTCGTGAAAGTTGCGCCCGGTGCTCGCCGGGTAGGTGATGGTCAAGCGGATCTTCTTGTTCGGATCGATCACGAACAGTGAACGCACGGTCAACGTGTCATTGGCGTTCGGATGGATCAGGTCGTAAAGATCGGAGACCTTGCGATCGGCATCGGCCAGGATCGGGAAGTTGACGATAGTGTTCTGGGTTTCGTTGATGTCCTCGATCCACTTGTGGTGCGAGTCCACCGGGTCGACCGACAGCGCGATGGCCTTGACGCCGCGTTGGCTGAATTCATCCTTGAGCTTGGCGGTGAAACCCAGCTCGGTGGTGCACACCGGAGTGAAATCCGCCGGATGGGAAAACAGCACACCCCAGCTATCGCCCAGCCATTCGTGGAAACGAATCTTGCCGGCGCTGGAATCCTGTTCGAAATCGGGGGCGATGTCGCCGAGTCTGAGGCTCATGGTGCTGCTCCTGATGAGGGATGGGAGACAACAACTGTAGCTCGTGATCGGTCAGCGTGAAAAAGAATAAATAACTAGATATCTAGATCATTAATGAATATTAAACATCTGTTCATTGGACACCGACCGGCATCGCGACGAACATCCAACGCAAGGTTCGAGAAGGCCTTGAGTTGCAGCAAAGAGGGAAATCGAGAAGGGCTTACGGGGGTGAGCCTGACTCGAAACGCAAAAGCCCCGTCCGGCGCGATGCCGGACGGGGCTTTTTTGTCTGCGTGTCGAGCCGCGTGATTACAGCAGCGGGATCGAGTAGCTGACGATCAGGCGGTTTTCATCCTGCGAACGGGTGTTCGGCAGGTCGGTGCGCCATACAGCGTTTTTCCACATCAGGCCGACGTTCTTGAACGGGCCTTCCGGTACTACGTAACCGATGGTGAAGTCGCGTTCCCACTCGGAGCGGTTCGACGCGCTCTCACGACCATTGGTGCCCACGGTGTCGATGCTGTCACCTTTCAGGTAAACCACACCGGCGGTCAGGCCAGGTACGCCGACCTTGGCGAAGTCGTAGGAGTAGCGAGCCTGCCAGGTTTTCTCACCGGCACGACCGAACTTCTGGATCTGCATATCGGTGATGGTGTAGTTCGACGAACCGTCACCCTGGTTCAGCCAAGGGAAGTCGCTGCTGCCGTTGGAAACCTGGTAACCGCCACCGAAGGTGTGACCGGCAACGGTGTACAGGAACAGGCCGCTGTACAGGTTGTTGTCGACTTCACCACGGCCGTTACGGAAACCGGTGTAGTTACCCGAGCTGTAGTAAGCCGAGTCAGTGCCATTCTTGCCGTCGTCGGAGCTGTTGAAGTAACGCAGGTCAGACTTCAACACACCCGGGCCGATCGACCAGTTGTGTACCAGACCGAGGAAGTGCTGCTTGTAGAAATCTTCCAGGTTGCCGTAGTAGTACTGGGCAGTCAGGTCTTTGGTGATCTTGTAGTCACCACCGGCGTAGATGAACTTGTTGCTGTCACGGAAAGCCGTGCCGCGGGTGTTGGCGCCGCCGATCGACAGGTTTTCGTTGTTGCTGGAGTTACGACCTTTTACCGCTTCGATCTGACCACCGACCAGGGTCAGGTCCTTGATCTCGCCGGAAGTGATCTGACCGCCCTGCCAGGTTTGTGGCAGCAGGCGGCCGTCGTTGGTGACGATGACTGGCAGTTTCGGCTGCAGGGTGCCGAGCTTCAATTCAGTCTGGGAGATCTTGGCTTTGGCCGTCAGACCCAGGCTGGAGAAGTTGTCCACGGCTTTACCGTTGGACTCGCTCGGGAACACGGTGCCGCCGTAAGCGGTGCCGCTGTTGCCGTTGGTGCCGCCGCCCGAATCAAGACGGATGCCGAGCAGGCCGATGGCGTCGAGACCGAAACCTACGGTGCCTTGGGTGTAACCGGAGATGAAACGCAGATCGAAGCCTTGACCCCACTCTTCGTTCTTGTTGGCGCCAGCGCCGTCACGGTTGTCAGTGTTGATATAGAAGTTGCGCAGACCCAGAGTAGCCTTGCTGTCTTCGATGAAACCGGCGGCGCCTGCCTGCTGCGCCATAACCCCAACGGCCACAGCCAGGGCCAAGGTAGACTTGTTCATGTATCGCTCCTCTCGTTCTAATTCTTGTGTTCCTGGTTCGGGGTCGATTTGCCCTGAATCCTAAGATTCGCGATTAGCGCCAGACCGTGACTGCCAAGTCAATCGTAACCTTGTATGTCTACGACCATCGTCTAATCGCGAGTGATTTGGTCCCTGCAGCGTAAAGACTTCCTGATAAACCCAAAAAGAATTTATTCGTTCTTTTTCATGCCATTCAGGCATATGGCCCATTAATGGCCATCCGCGCTGGGAAACAGCGTATCGGCGCCTAAGCTCATTCCTAAATGGTATTTGTTGACCTTTTTTTAGATCGATTAGCTTTGCCGTACTCCCAACACGGCAAATCCCATCGAAAAGGCGACGCATCATGGCGAAACGCGCACTATCAAGTCAATTTGTTACAGTTTGTGTGTCGGCACTGTTTTGTTTTTCCGCACATGCCGCCGGTCTGACGGTCGGCTACCAGACCGGGATTGATCCGAGCAAAGTGCCGCAGGCCGATGGTGTCTATGAAAAAACCATCGGCGAAAAGATCGACTGGCGACGCTTCAACAGCGGCCCGGAAGTAGTGACAGCCATTGCTTCTGGCGACGTACAGATCGGCAACCTCGGCTCGAGTCCCTTGGCAGCGGCTACCTCGCGCAATTTACCGATCGTGGCTTTCATCGTCTCGGCGCAGATCAATGCCGCCGAAGCCTTGGTGGTGCGCAACGGCAGCGGCATCGACAAGCCGCAGGATCTGATCGGTAAAACCATCGCCACGCCGTTCGTGTCGACCTCGCACTACAGTCTGCTTGGGGCGCTGAAGCACTGGGGCCTGACGACTTCGCAAGTCAAAGTGGTCAATCTGCAACCGGCCGAGATCGCCGCCGCGTGGAAGCGCGGCGACATCGACGGGGCGTTTGTCTGGTCACCAGCGCTGGGCGAGATCCGCAAGACCGGCAAGACCCTGACCGATGCTGCCCAAGTCGGCCAGTGGGGCGCGCCGACCTTCGAAGTGTGGGTGGCGCGCAAGGACTTTGCCGAGAAGCATCCCGAGGTCGTGGCCAAGTTTGCCGTGGTCACCCTGGACTCGTTCGCTGATTACGCCGCGCACAAGGACAGCTGGACGGCGGACTCGGTGCCTGTGCAGAAAATCGCCAAATTGACCGGCGCCAATGCGGCGGATGTACCGGAACTGCTGGCCGGTTCGGCATTCCCCGACGCGCAGGCGCAGCAAACCACGGCGCTGCTGGACGGCGGCACCGCGAAGGCCATTGCCGAAACGGCGAAATTCTTGAAGGAACAGGGCAAGGTCGAGACGGTGCTGCCGGATTACTCGCCGTACGTCAGCGCTAAATTCATCACTGACTGAATGCAGAACCCTGTGGTGAGGGGATTTATCCCCGTTGGACTGCGCAGCAGTCCCCTTGCGTTTTCAGGTGAAAACACAGGGGGCCGCTACGCGACCCAGCGGGGATGAATCCCCTCGCCACAGGAGACCTCGCTGTTGTTCAGAGAGTCTTTTCGAAGATCTTCGAGTTGCGCTGATAGTTGTACAGCGATGCCCGCGCTGCTGGCAGGCGTTCTACGCTGCTTGGCTCGAACCCGCGCTCGCGGAACCAGTGCGCCGTCCGGGTGGTTAGCACGAACAGGGTTTTCAACCCCTGCGCTCGCGCCCGGGTTTCGATGCGTTCGAGCAACTCATCACCGCGGCCGCCGTGGCGGTACTCCGGATTCACCGCCAGACACGCCAGCTCGCCAGCATCGGAATCGGCAATCTGATACAGCGCCGCACAAGCAATGATCATTCCTTCACGCTCGACCACGCTGAACTGCTCGATCTCTCGCTCCAGTACTTCCCGCGAGCGACGCACCAGAATGCCCTGCTCTTCCAGCGGACTGATCAGATCGAGCAGGCCACCGACGTCTTCAATCGCCGCCTCGCGCACCAATTCGAATTGCTCCTGCGCGACCAGCGTACCGCCGCCGTCACGGGTGAATAGCTCGGTCAGCAGCGCGCCGTCTTCGGCGTAACTGACGATATGACTGCGCGCCACGCCGCCACGGCAAGCTTCGGCGGCGGCATCGAGCAACTCCGCTTGATAGTTGCTCATGCCCAGACGCTGCAAATGGGCTGGCACTTGTTGCGGGCGCAGTTCGCGCACCAGTTTGCCGTTCTCGTCGATCAGGCCGAGTTCGGCGCCGAACAACAGCAGCTTGTCCGCGCCCAGATCGATCGCGGCGCGGGTGGCGACGTCTTCACAGGCGAGGTTGAAGATCTCGCCGGTCGGCGAATAGCCCAACGGCGACAGCAGCACGATCGAGCGCTCGTCGAGCAGGCGGTTGATGCCCTTGCGATCGACCCGACGCACTTCGCCGGTGTGGTGATAGTCGACACCTTCCAGCACGCCGATCGGCCGCGCGGTGACGAGATTGCCGCTGGCCACGCGCAGACGCGAGCCCTGCATCGGCGACGAGGCCATGTCCATCGACAGCCGCGCTTCGATAGCGATGCGCAACTGGCCGACCGCATCGATCACACACTCCAGCGTTGCGGCATCGGTGATGCGCATGCCGTGATGGTAATGCGGGGTCAGGCCACGGGCGGCGAGGCGGGTTTCGATCTGCGGGCGCGAACCGTGCACCAGCACCAGGCGCACGCCGAGGCTGTGCAGCAAGACCAGGTCGTGGACGATGTTGCCGAAATTCGGATGCTCGACGCCGTCGCCGGGCAGCATGACGACGAAGGTGCAATCGCGGTGGGCATTGATGTAAGGAGACGCGTGGCGGAGCCAATTGACGTATTCGGGCATGAACCTGGGCCTGTAATAAAGAGCAGCCGAAAAAAGGGGCGAAACGAAAAACGCACAGCGGGCTGATGGTTATCGTCGGAACAGGCTTGGCGACACGCGCGCTCTCCTCATGAATACGGGTTGGGGTGCAGGCAATTTACCGGGTTGATGCAAGACATTTAACCCTGTGGGAGCGAGCCTGCTCGCGAAAGCGGTGGATCAGGTTCATCAATGGCGACTGACAAAACGCTTTCGCGAGCAGGCTCGCTCCCACACAGGGCCGTCATCGTTCGTCTGTCGTCAGGCAATAATGTTCAATCAACTGCCGGATCAGATGCACGGTAGGCTGCAAACGTGACATTTCAAGGTACTCGCCGGGTTGATGCGCACAGCCAATGTCACCGGGGCCGAGGACGATGGTTTCGCAGCCGAGGCGCTGAAGATAAGGCGCTTCGGTACCAAACGCCACTGCTTCGGCGCGATGGCCGGTGAGCTTTTCGGCGATACGCACCAATTCTGCGTCCTCGGCCTGCTCGAACGGCGGCACTTCCGGGAACAGCGGCTTGTAGTCGATCTTCACCTTGTGCCGCTCGGCCACCGGGTTGAGCTTGCGCAGGATTTCCGCGCGCAGCACGCTCGGGTCCATGCCCGGCAGCGGCCGCAGGTCAAACTCCAGCGAGCACTGGCCGCAGATGCGATTGGGGTTGTCGCCGCCATGGATGCAGCCAAAATTCATCGTCGGTTGCGGCACGCTGAATTGTGGATTGCTGAATTCGCGCTGCCACAACAGGCGCAGACCGCGCAGTTCGCCGATAGCATCGTGCATCGCTTCAAGGGCGCTGTGGCCCAGACGCGGATCAGACGAGTGGCCGCTCTGCCCGAGGATGTCGATGCGCTCCATCATGATGCCTTTGTGCATGCGGATCGGCTTGAGCCCGGTCGGCTCGCCGATCACCGCCGCGCGGCCCAGCGGTTGCCCGGCCTCGGCCAGCGCTCGGGCGCCGGACATCGAGCTTTCTTCATCGCAGGTGGCGAGAATCAGCAGCGGTTGTTTGAACGGCTGATCGAGCAGCGGCCGCACCGCCTCGATGATCAGCGCGAAGAAGCCCTTCATGTCACAGCTGCCCAGCCCGACCCAGCGGCCATCGACTTCGGTGAGCTTCAGCGGGTCGGTCTGCCACAACGCGTCGTCATAAGGCACAGTGTCGCTGTGCCCGGCCAGCACCAGGCCACCGGGGCCGCTGCCGAAACTGGCAAGCAGATTGAATTTGCCGGGGCTGACCTGCTGGATATCGCAGCTGAAACCCAGGTCACCGAGCCAGCCAGCGAGCAAATCAATGACGGCGCGGTTGGACTGGTCCAGGTTCGGTTGAGTACAGCTGACCGATGGCGCGGCAATCAGCGCGGCGAACTGGTCTTGCATGGACGGCAATGGCATCACTGACTCCAGGTCCCGGATTGAGGCCCACTATAGAACCATCCGGCGCGCGGAATAAACCGCCGCAGGGCGTAGGAAGTTTGACTCCTGTACACTGCACGGCCTTGGCAGCCACACATTCCCCCGGCTGCGCTCCCGATTCTGGATGTTCCGGCCATGCAAAAAGAAACTGAAATCAAACTCCGCGTCAGCCGCGAAACCCTCGCTGCCCTGCGCGAGCACCCGCTGCTGAAGAAACGCAACAAAAGTGGCTGGGAACGCCGTGAGTTGATGAACCAGTACTTCGACACCCCCGAGCGCGACCTCGCCCAGGCCAAGGTCGCCCTGCGCCTGCGCAAGGACGGTGACGAAGTGATTCAGACCCTCAAGACCCGTGGCCAAAGCGTCGCCGGTCTGTCCGAGCGTAACGAGTACGACTGGAAACTGCCGAAAGCCAAGCTCGACGTAAAGAAACTCGACGGCGAATGCTGGCCCGAGGCACTGGCCGAGCTGGACAAGAAAACCCTCAAGCCGATCTTCACCACCGATTTCGTCCGCGAGCGCGCCGAAATCGCCTGGGGCCGTGGCAAGACCAAAGTGGTCATCGAAGCCGCCCTGGACCTCGGTCATGTGGTGGTCGGCAAGCAGAAGGAAGAAATCTGCGAGCTGGAACTGGAACTGCGCGAAGGCGAGCCGGCCGCGCTGCTGGAACTGGCTGCCGAACTGGCCGAAACCCTGGCGCTGATGCCGTGCGATATCAGCAAGGCCGAGCGCGGCTATCGTCTTCACGATGCAAACAGCTATTCGCTGAGCCTGCCGGCGCCGCAGTTGACCAGCGAAACCCGCCTCGACGACGCCTTCGCCGCGCTGAGCTGGCATCTGCTCGGTAGCAGCCAGCGGCTGGCCGAGCAATATCGTTTCAACGGCCACTGGCGCCTGCTGCAAGACTGGGTCGAGAACCTTGCGGAAATGCGCGCCCTGCTCAGCAGCCTCGGCCAGGCCGCACCGCGTCAGTCGACCCACGACCTGCGCGCGGCCCTCGATGCCTTGCTGGAAGACTGGCGCCCGCTGGTGCAAGTCGGCATCGAAGACGAAGACGTGCGCAAGGCCGCGCCGGAGCAGTTCCTTGAAGAGCTGAAAGACCCGCGCTGGGGCCAGTTCTCGCTGAACGCTTCACGCTGGCTGCTGGCCCGCACCTGGACCTCCGACCGCAACACCCGTGGCAACCGTCAGGGTGACGCGCAATTGCACAGCTGGTTGCCGCGTCTGTTGGGCGAAGAAGCCACCGCTCTGCAGCTGCAGCGCTATCAGCAGCAGCCGGAAGATCTCGCCGAGCAACTGCCGCGTATCGAGCGCATTCAGGTCTGGTTGCACCATGCGCGCAACGTACTGGACATTCCGGAAATGGATCGCCTGTACGGTGAGCTGAACAAACTGGCGCAACTGGCCAACGAGCCGACCATCACTGACGAACTGCTCGATGCGCGCAAGCATCAGGCGATTGCGGTGTACCAGAACCGCGCCTGGAAAATCCTGCTGCGCAGCTAAACACCTTCCCACCTGATCGTTCCCACGCTCTGCGTGGGAACGATCAAGCGGGACTGCTGCGCAGCCCAGCGGGGATAAATCCCCTCGCCACAAAGGCCATCCGCACTAGACCGGCAGGCTGGTGGTGGACTTGATCTCCGACAGCGCCACGATCGAGTTCACTTCCTGTATCCCCGGCACCAGCGATAGCTTCTCGAAGAAGAACCGCTCGTACGCCTCAATGTCCGCCGCGACAATGCGCAACATGAAGTCCACCGCGCCCATCAGCACATAACACTCCAGCACTTCCGGAAAGCCGCGAATCGCCTCGGTGAATTCGGTGAAGTTCGAGCGGCCGTGAGCGTTGAGTTTGATCTCGGCAAAGATCTGCGTGTTCAGGCCGATCTTCTTGCGATCAAGCAAGGTCACCTGACCGCGAATGATGCCCTCCTCCTTCATCCGCTGAATCCGCCGCCAGCACGGCGATTGCGATAGGCCGACCTGCTCGGCGATCTGCGCGCTCGACAGCGAAGCGTCTTCCTGCAGCAGGGCGAGGATCTTCCGGTCGTAAGCGTCCAGCTCGCTGTGCATAACAATTCCTCCAAGATCGCCTTTAACGAATTATCCGTTTCGACAAATCGCTATAAAGGCCGATCATAGCCAAGAAATACCCCGCACCGAATGTAAAAATTTCTCCACTGATCTGGAGATTCGCCATGCCGCACCTTGAAGCCGTGAACAGCGCGCCTGCCCGCGCCGATGTCTGGAACGTCAACAACGCCCACTGCCTGGCGCAATACCAAATCCTCGCCGAGGCCGAGCCGGATCTGCTGGTGCGCGTGCTGAATCTGTTCGCCTTGCAGTTTCTGACTCCGGAGCAGGTCAACGTCCAGCGCCAGGACGATCTGCTGTCGATCGATCTGCTCATGAGCGGCCTGAGCTGGCACCGCGCGCAAGTGATCGCGGAAAAACTGCGCAACCTGATCAGCGTCTGCGCGGTGGACCTGCGCAACGCCGACGCGGCGTGGCAGGCGCCCGCCCAGGCTGCCGGCTGACAAATCCGGCAACGGCTTCGTCGGGTAGTGGCCCAACGGTCAGCGGGGCCACGACTATCCTTTTGCGCATGACGCTCAAAAAGGAAAGCCGCATGTCCGTTCAATTTGTCACTCAGGACCGCTGGCTCGACCTCAACGATGTGTTGCGAGAACTGGTCGCCCAAGGCTTCATCTGCCAGGACGCGGCGGAACAGGCGCTCAATGCCCGCCGTCGCCATGCGGCTCACGGGCAGATGCATCCGCTGGAATTCATCGCCAGCCAGCAACTCGACGACCTCAGCCGTCCGGGCAAATATCTGGATCTGGAAAGCCTGACCCTGTGGCTGGCGCAGCAGGCCGGCCAGCCGTACTTGCGCATCGATCCGCTGAAAATCAACGTTGCGGCGATCACGCCGCTGATGTCCTATGCCTTTGCGCAACGGCACAGGATTCTCGCCGTCGCCGTGGACCGCGACTCGGTCACCGTGGCCAGCGCTCAGCCCTACGTCAACGGTTGGGAAGCTGACCTGACCCACGTGTTGAAGCTGCCGATCAAACGGGTTGTGGCCAACCCGGTCGACATCCAGCGCTTCAGCGTGGAGTTTTTCCGGCTGGCCAAATCGGTCAGCGGCGCCAGCAATGCCGACGCCCAGGGCGGTAACCTCGGCAATTTCGAACAACTGCTCAACCTCGGCGCCAGCGACCAGGAGCCGGACGCCAACGACGCGCACATCGTCAACATCGTCGACTGGCTGTTCCAGTACGCCTTCCAGCAGCGCGCCAGTGATATCCACATCGAACCGCGCCGCGAGCACGGCACCGTACGCTTTCGCATCGACGGCGTGTTGCACAACGTCTATCAATTCCCGCCACAGGTGACCATGGCGATCGTCAGCCGCCTGAAAAGCCTTGGCCGCATGAACGTCGCGGAAAAGCGCAAACCCCAGGACGGCCGGGTCAAGACCAAGACCCCCGATGGCGGCGAAGTGGAGTTGCGGCTGTCGACCTTGCCGACGGCGTTCGGCGAAAAAATGGTCATGCGGATTTTCGACCCGGAAGTGCTGCTGAAGAATTTTGACCAGTTGGGTTTCAGCGCCGACGATTTGCGCCGCTGGCAAGACATGACCCGGCAACCCAACGGCATCATTCTGGTCACCGGGCCGACCGGTTCGGGCAAGACCACGACCCTGTACACCACGCTGAAAAAACTGGCGACACCGGAGGTCAACCTCTGCACCATCGAAGACCCGATCGAAATGGTCGAGCCGGCCTTCAACCAGATGCAGGTGCAGCACAACATCGAGCTGACCTTCGCCGCCGGGGTCCGGGCGCTGATGCGGCAGGACCCGGACATCATCATGATCGGCGAGATCCGCGATCTGGAAACTGCGGAAATGGCGATTCAGGCCGCGCTCACCGGGCACTTGGTTCTGTCGACGCTGCACACCAACGATGCGCCGAGCGCCATCAGTCGTTTGCTCGAACTCGGCGTACCGCATTACCTGATCAAAGCCACCGTGCTCGGGGTCATGGCCCAGCGTCTGGTGCGCACTTTGTGCCCGCATTGCAAGGCGCCGCTGACGCTCGATGATGATGACTGGCAAACCCTGACCCGGCCGTGGCAGGCGCCGCTGCCGAGCAATGCGCAACGGGCTATCGGCTGCCTGGAATGCCGCGACACCGGTTATCGCGGCCGCGCCGGCGTGTACGAAATCATGCAACTGAGCGACAGCCTCAAAGCGTTGATCACCCCGGATACCGACCTCACCGCGATTCGCCGCCAAGCCTTCAAGGAAGGCATGCGCAGCCTGCGTCTGTCCGGTGCGCAGAAAGTGGCCGCAGGGTTGACCACGGTGGAAGAAGTGCTGCGGGTGACGCCACAAAGTGAGTTGAAATAAGTCGGCACGGAACTGGACCGGGGAATCGCCTATCCAACGCCGTAGTCAATCCCCAGGAGTCACCTCATCATGCGTCTCAAACTTGCTGTCGCCACCTTGGCCCTGCTGTCGCTTCCCGTTGGTTCGGCCATGGCGGACAGCTTTTGGCGTAACGTCATCTCCTCCGGTGCCACCACCGGTTCGACCTACCTGACCTTCAAGGATCACAAGCTGATCGTCGCGGCCCAGGACGACGCCGGCAGCTTCGTCGCCAGCGACGGCGGCATCCGTGGCCCGTACCTGGAAGCAGCGATGCAGAAAGTCCGCGCCGACAACCCTGGCCTCCAGGCTTCGGACATGGAACTGGCGAACGCGATTCTGGCGAAGAACGCCGTGGCTTCCGAGTAAGCCTCGCACCCTCAAAAATGCCGCTCGATCGAGCGGCATTTTTTTGCCCGGATTACCGCCTCACCACCATGCCTTGTGGGAGCGAGCCTGCTCGCGAAAGCGGTGAGCCAGTCACCGAAAATGCTGGCTGGACGATTGCTTTCGCGAGCAGGCTCGCTCCCACAGGGACGGTGGTGGATTTAGAGATCAGCGGTAATCATCCACCGGCACACAAGCGCAATACAGATTGCGATCGCCGTAAACGTTATCCACCCGATTCACCGCCGGCCAATATTTGTGCAAGCGTGTGTGCGCATCCGGGGTGATGGCCTGTTCGAGGCTATAGGGCCGTTCCCAGATTCCGGTGACATCGGCCAAGGTATGCGGCGCGCGTTTCAGCGGGTTATCTTCCGCCGGCCAGTTGCCCTTCTGCACTTCATTGATCTCGGCGCGAATGCTCAGCATCGCCGCGATGAAGCGGTCGAGCTCCGCCTTGGATTCGCTCTCGGTCGGCTCGACCATCAAAGTACCGGGCACCGGGAAGGACATGGTCGGCGCGTGGAAACCGTAATCCATCAGCCGCTTGGCAACGTCTTCCTCGCTGATGCCGGTCTGCGCCTTCAGCGGGCGCAGATCAAGAATGCATTCATGCGCCACCCGGCCATTGCGCCCGGTATACAGCACCGGAAACGCGCCGGATAAATGCTGCGCCAGATAATTCGCCGCCAGAATCGCCACCTCGCTGGCGTCTGCCAGGTGCGGGCCCATCATGGCAATGTACATCCAACTGATCGGTAAAATGCTCGCGCTGCCCCACGGCGCTGCGCTGACTGCGCCGTTCTGCGCCAGCGGCCCGTCGATCGGCACCACTGGATGGTTGGCCACAAACGGCGCCAAGTGTGCACGAACGCCGATCGGGCCCATGCCCGGCCCGCCGCCGCCATGGGGAATGCAGAAGGTCTTGTGCAGATTCATGTGCGACACGTCGGCGCCGATGTCCGCCGGTCTGGCCAGGCCGACCTGCGCATTGAGGTTGGCGCCATCCATGTACACCTGGCCGCCGTGCTGGTGAATCACTGCGCAGATTTCGCTGATGCCTTCCTCGTAAACCCCGTGGGTCGACGGATAGGTCGCCATCAGGCACGACAACTTATTCCCGGCCTCCGCGGCTTTCAGCTGCAAATCATCCAGATCGACGTTTCCCGCCTCATCGCATTCGACAATCACCACACGCATCCCGGCCATCTGCGCCGAGGCAGGATTGGTGCCGTGGGCCGACGACGGAATCAGGCAGATATCCCGCGCGCCCTCTCCTCGGCTCTCGTGATATTTGCGAATTGCCAGCAAGCCTGCGTACTCGCCTTGGGCGCCGGAGTTGGGCTGCATGCAGATCGCATCGAAACCGGTAATTGCACACAGCCAACGCTCGAGCTCCTCGATCATCAGCGTGTAACCGACAGCCTGCTCCCGTGGCACGAACGGATGCAGATGGGCGAACTGCGGCCAGGTGATCGGGATCATCTCGCTGGTTGCGTTGAGTTTCATCGTGCAGGAGCCGAGGGGAATCATCGACTGGTTGAGCGCCAGATCCTTGTTTTCCAGTTGTTTGAGGTAACGCAGCATCTCGGTTTCGCTGTGATGCGCGTTGAACACTGGATGGCGCAGGTACGGCGTGCTGCGCTGGAGTTCGCCGGGAATGCCCGAAGCGATGTCTTCGGCATCCAGTGCGCCGATGCTCAAGCCGTGATCGGCGCCGAGCAGCACATCAAACAGTTTTGCCACGGTGTGCTCATCACAGGTCTCATCCAGACTCAGCCCAACGCGACCGCGACCAAGAATGCGCAGGTTGATCTGCGCTGCCTGAGCACTTTCGATGATCGCCGTTTGTGCGCCGCCAACCTCAAGAGTCAACGTGTCGAAGAACTGCCTGTTGAGCCGGCTGATGCCGTTGCGCTCAAGTCCCGCGGCGAGGATGCAGGTCAGGCGATGCACGCGCTGGGCAATCCGCTTCAAGCCCTCGGGGCCGTGATATACCGCGTAGCAACTGGCGATATTGGCCAGCAGCACCTGCGCCGTGCAGATGTTCGAATTGGCTTTCTCGCGGCGGATGTGTTGCTCGCGGGTTTGCAGGGCCATGCGCAGCGCGACGTTGCCGCGAGCATCTTTCGATACACCGATGATTCGCCCCGGAATCGCCCGTTTGTATTCCTCGCGGCTGGCGAAGAACGCTGCGTGCGGGCCGCCATAACCCATCGGCACACCGAAACGCTGGGACGAACCGAACACCACATCGGCACCCAACTCACCCGGCGGCGTCAGCACCAGCAGGCTGAGCAAATCGGTGGCGACGCAGGCCAGGGCCTGTTGTGCGTGCAGGTGGTTGATCAAGGGTTTGAGATCGCGGATTTCGCCGTGGGTGTCGGGGTATTGCAGCAGCGCGCCGAACACCTCGTGCTGCGCCAGGTTATCCACCGCGTCGACGATCAGCTCGAAGCCGAAACCTTCGGCGCGGGTCTGTACCACGGAGAGGGTTTGCGGATGGCAATTTTCATCCACAAAAAACAGATTGCTCTTCGACTTCGCCACGCGCTTGGCCAAAGCCATGGCTTCGGCCGCTGCGGTAGCCTCATCGAGCAGCGAGGCGTTGGCCAGTTCCAGGCCGGTGAGGTCGATGGTCAGTTGCTGAAAATTCAGCAGCGCTTCGAGCCGGCCCTGGGCGATCTCTGGTTGATATGGGGTGTACGCGGTGTACCAGCCGGGATTTTCCAGCACGTTGCGCAAGATGACGGTCGGCGTGACGGTGCCGTGGTAGCCAATACCGATCAGGCTGGTGAACAGCTGATTCTGCTCGGCATAACCGCGCAGTTTCGCCAGCGCAGTCTGTTCGTCGAGTGCCGGCGGCAGATCCAGTGCGCGATTGAAGCGAATGCCCGGCGGCACGGTCTGCTCGATCAGCTCGGCGCGACTACCCAGGCCGAGGCTGTCGAGCATCGCCTGCTGCTCGGCGGCATCCGGGCCGAGGTGGCGGCGCAGAAAGGCTTCGGAATCGCGTAACTGGCTCAGGGACGGCGACTGGGACATGACGGGCTCTCTCTTGGCTTGCGCTCGGCGTCATTGCAACACGGTCAAACCAGCATAGCAGCCCGTATCGCGCCCAATATTCCAGTATCAAACGCATTTCCATTGTGGGAGCGGGCTTGCTCGCGAAGGCGGTTTGTCAGTCGACATGAATGTGTCTGATACACCGCCTTCGCGAGCAAGCCCGCTCCCACAGGGGGAAATCATCGTGCACAAAAAAGCCCCGACAGGTCGGGGCTTTGCGGTGTGCTTAACGCTTACTCGCCAATGGCAGACTGATAAGCGGCAGCATCCAGCAGCTTGTCCAGCTCGGCCTCGTCGCTTGGCTTGAGCTTGAAGATCCACGCGCCGTACGGGTCGGAGTTCAGCAGCTCAGGCGAGCCGCTCAGGTCTTCGTTGATCGCGATGACCTCACCGCTGACCGGGGCGTAGATGTCGGAAGCGGCTTTTACCGACTCGACCACACCGGATTGATCACCGGCAGCGAACACCTTGCCGACTTCGGTCAGTTCGACGAACACCACGTCGCCCAGCGCTTCCTGCGCGTGATCGCTGATGCCCACGGTGACAGTGCCGTCGGCTTCCAGACGCGCCCATTCATGACTTTCGGCAAATCGCAGTTCGGCAGGGATATCGCTCATCTTCGGTTTCCTCAGGAATTGGTCAGCGGTCGTGCCCGCCGGAAAAGGTTAGATCAAAGTCTTGCCATGGCGTACGAAGGTCGGTTTGACCACGCGTACCGGGTACCACTTGCCACGGATTTCCACTTCGGCGCGGTCGGCAGTTGCCATCGGTACACGCGCCAGGGCAATCGATTTGCTCAGCGTAGGAGAGAAACTACCACTGGTGATCTCTCCTTCGCCAACATCGGCGATGCGAACCACCTGGTGAGCGCGCAAAACCCCGCGTTCTTCCAGTACCAGACCGACCAGTTTGTGCGCCACGCCGGCGGCTTTTTCCGCCTCCAGCGCCGCGCGGCCGATGAACTGCCGCGAGGCCGGCTCCCAGGCAATGCTCCAGGCCATGTTCGAAGCCAGCGGCGAAACGTCCTGATGAATGTCCTGACCGTACAGGTTCATCCCAGCCTCGACCCGCAAGGTGTCGCGAGCGCCGAGGCCAATCGGCGAAATGCCGGCGCCGACGAGGTCGTTGAAGAAACCCGGCGCCTGATTCGCCGGCAGGCAGATTTCCAGGCCATCCTCGCCGGTGTAGCCGGTACGCGCGATGAACCAGTCGCCGTCGATGGCGCCTTCGAAAGGTTTGAGTTGCTGGATCAGCGTGGCGCGCGACTGGGTGACCAGTTCGGCAATCTTGTGCCGCGCCTGCGGGCCCTGAATGGCGAGCATCGCCAGCTCGGCGCGCTCGTGCAACTGCACGTCGTAAGCGCCGAGCTGGGCGTTCATCCAGGCCAGATCCTGATCGCGGGTGGAGGCGTTGAATACCAGCCGGTACGCATCGTCGAGGCGATAGACGATCATGTCGTCGACGATGCCGCCACGCTCGTTGAGCATGGTGCTGTACAACGCCCGGCCGGGGCTGTGCAGACGTTCGACGTCGTTGGCCAGCAAATGCTGGAGCCAGGCCTTGGCCTGGGCGCCGGTGACATCGATCACGGTCATATGGGAAACATCGAACACCCCGCAATCGCGGCGCACTTCGTGGTGCTCCTCGACCTGCGAGCCGTAATGCAATGGCATGTCCCAACCGCCAAAATCGACCATCTTCGCGCCAAGCGCGAGGTGCAGGTCATACAGAGGCGTACGCTGTCCCATGGGTTTCTCCTTCCGGGCGTGGCGAGGGTGCGGACCGCCGCTATACGGCTGAAAGCCTTGATGGATAAGGCTTTCAGTCGATTCCAGCGCACGGGTCTGTCAGACGAACCGCACCGAATGCCGCGCATTGTAGCCGCATGATGTAGGACTCACTACTACGGGGGCGTTCTCAATTGGTTTCCCCACCGCGTTGTCGCCTAAAAGCGAGCCAGGCAAGGCGCAGGCCGCTGGGAATGGTATTCCCTTTTCAAGGCCTGCAACGCAGGCTGGCTCGCTTTTAGGCACAACCCGGAGGGCCGGGCCTGCTGTTGTGCAGGGCTGCGTTGCTCGAAGCTTATTTGGAACAACCAAACCACGCTTCTCGCGTCTTGCCCTGCACAACAGCAGACCCGGCGCGGTGGGGAAACCAATCGAGAACGCCCCCTAGTTTCGGTGCGCGGAACGTCGAATCAACCCGATCACCGGCAACAGGCCAACCAGCACCAGCGTCAATGCCGGCAATGAGGCGCGCGCCCATTCGCCTTCGCTGGTCATTTCGAAGATGCGCACCGCCAGCGTGTCCCAGCCAAACGGGCGCATCAGCAGGGTCGCAGGCATTTCCTTGAGCACATCGACGAACACCAGCAACGCGGCGCTCAAGGTGCCGGGCAGCAACAGCGGCAGATACACTTTGAAAAACAGTCGCGGCCCACTGACACCCAGGCTACGTGCCGCTTCGGGCAAAGATGGCCGTATACGCGCCAGACTGCTTTCCAGAGGTCCATACGCCACGGCAATGAAGCGCACCAGATACGCCATCAGCAACGCCGCGAGGCTGCCAAGCAGCAACGGTTTGCCGGCACCACCGAGCCAGGCGGAGAGCGGAATCACCAGTTCACGATCCAGATAACTGAAGGCGAGCATGATCGACACCGCCAGCACCGAACCAGGCAAGGCGTAGCCGAGATTGGCCAGGCCGACGCCGGAGTTGATGGCTGGGGTCGGCGCCAGACGCCGGGCGAACGCCAACAACAGCGCAACGCTGACGGTGATCAGAGCGGCCATCGCGCCCAGATACAGCGTGTGCAGAATCAGCCCGGCGTAGCGTTCATCCAGATCGAAGCGTCCGCGCTGCCAGAACCAGACGACCAGTTGCAGAACCGGAATGACGAAGGCGCAGGCGAACACCATTCCACACCAGCCTGTCGCCGCCAACGCCTTGAGCCCGCGCAAGTGATACAGCGCCTTCACCCGTGGCCGCTCATTGCTGGCCCGATTCGCCCCGCGCGCGCGGCGCTCGCCGTACAGCACCAGCATCACCACCAGCAGCAACAGAGTGGCCAGTTGCGCAGCGCTGGGCAGGCTGAAGAAGCCGTACCAGGTTTTGTAGATGGCCGTGGTGAAGGTGTCGAAGTTGAACACCGACACTGCGCCGAAATCGGCGAGGGTTTCCATCAGCGCCAGCGCCACGCCCGCGCCAATCGCCGGACGCGCCATCGGCAGCGCAACCCGCCAGAACGCCTGCCACGGCGACTGCCCGAGCACCCGCGCCGCTTCCATCAGGCCTTTGCCCTGAGCCAGAAACGCAGTACGCGCCAGCAGGTAAACGTAGGGGTAGAAGACCAGCACCAGCACCACGATCACCCCGCCGGTGGAGCGCACTCGCGGCAGGCGCAGGCCGCTGCCGAACCATTCGCGCAGCAGGGTTTGCACCGGGCCGGCGAAATCCAGCAGGCCGACGAAGACAAACGCCAGCACGTAGGCAGGGATGGCGAAGGGCAGCATCAGCGCCCAGTCGAGCCAGCGCCGACCGGGAAATTCGCAGAGGCTGGTCAGCCAGGCAAGGCTCACACCCAACAGGGTCACACCGACACCGACGCCGAGAATCAGCGTCAGGGTATTACCGAGCAGACGCGGCATCTGGGTTTGCCACAGGTGCGACCAGATCTGCTGATCGATGGTCTGCCACGACAACAGCAGCACGCTTAGCGGCAAGAGCACCAGCGCGGCGATGGCGAAGACGATGGGGTACCAGCGGCGTTGGGCGGGGTGGGCCAAGGAAACAATCTCGTTCAAATGATTGTGCCCACGCTCTGCGTGGGCACACATCCTGTGACGCTCCGCGTCACGCTTTCAGCGGCACGACGCAGAGCGTCGAAGGCTGCATTCCCACGCGGAGCGTGGGAACGATCAATCGCAAACGCCTCAGTTCCACCCCGCCCGATCCATCATCCGGATCGCCTCAGCCTGACGTTTGCCCGCCACCTCAACCGGCAAGGTATCGGCGACAAACTTGCCCCACGCCGCCACTTCTTCCGAAGGCGCCACCGCCGGGTTGGCCGGGAATTCCTGGTTCACATCTGCAAAAATCTTCTGTGCCTCAGGCGTGGTCATCCATTCAACCAGAGCCTTGGCCGCTTCCGGGTGCGGTGCATGTTTGGTCAGGCCGATGCCCGACAGATTCACGTGCACGCCGCGATCGGCTTGGTTCGGCCAGAACAGCTTCACTGGCAATTCTGGCTTTTGCTTGTGCAGGCGACCGTAGTAGTAGGTGTTGACGATGCCGACGTCGCACTGCCCGGCGTTGATCGCTTCAAGTACTGCAACGTCATCGGAGAACACATCGGTGGACAGATTGTTGACCCAGCCCTTGAGGATCTGCTCGGTCTTCTCGGCGCCGTGGACTTCAATCATGGTCGCGGTCAGCGACTGGTTGTAGACCTTCTTCGCCGTGCGCAGGCACAAGCGGCCTTCCCAGTTCTTGTCGGCCAGCGCTTCGTAGGTGGTCAGTTCGCCCGGTTTCACTCGCTCGGTGGAATAGGCGATGGTCCGCGCGCGCAGGCTCAGGCCGGTCCAGGCGTGGGTGGACGAGCGATATTGCAGGGGGATGTTGGCGTCGATGGTCTTTGAAGTGAACGGCTGGAGGATGCCCATCTGCTCGGCCTGCCACAGGTTGCCGGCATCGACGGTGAGCAGCAGGTCGGCGGTGGCGTTTTCACCTTCGGCCTTGATCCGTTGCATCAGCGGCGCTTCCTTGTCGGTGATGAACTTGATCTTCACCCCGGTCTTGGCGGTGTAGGCGTCGAATACCGGTTTGATCAGCTCATCGATACGCGACGAGTAAACCACCACCTCATCGGCAGCCTGGGCAGTGGTGCTGCCGATCAGGGTCAAGGCCAGTGCGGTCAGAAGACGCTTGGGTGCCAACATGGGAGTGGTCTCTCGGTCGGGAAATGTGGGCCAAATGATAAGGACTCACATTTACCACCACAATCGAACACTGGGGGAAGGCGTTACCAGATGTTGCACGACTCAAAACTGCGGCGAGCGGGCGGACGCTTTCGCGAGCAGGCTCGCTCCCACATTGGAATGCATCTCAACTGTGGGAGCGAGCCTGCTCGCGATGAGGCCATCAGCCTTTAAAACATCTCAGGGCTTTGCAAGAGCTGGAAGATCCCCGGTCAGCCCCAGCGCCTCACGCACAAACAACGCCTTCGCCTCGGGCATCTGCTCGACCAGTTTCAACCCGGCATTGCGCAACCAGCGCAGTGGCAGGGGGTCGGCCTGGAACAACCGCTCGAAGCCTTCCATCGCCGCCATCAGCGCCAGATTGTGCGGCATGCGTCGACGCTCGTAGCGACTCAACACTTTCACGTCCGCCAGCCGCTCCCCACGTTCATGCGCTTGCAGCAGCACTTCGGCCAGCACCGCTGCATCGAGGAAACCAAGGTTTACACCCTGCCCCGCCAACGGGTGAATGGTATGCGCCGCATCACCGATCAACGCCAGGCCTTCTGCGACATAGCGTTTGGCGTGGCGCTGACGCAGCGGCACGCAGAGACGTGGATCGGCGCTGATGACCTCACCGAGGCGCCCTTCAAAGGCTCGCTCCAGCTCAGCGCAAAACGCAGTTTCCTCCAGCGCCATCAAGCGCTCGGCTTCACCCGGTGTGGTCGACCAGACGATCGAGCACCAGTCCTGCTGACCATCACGCTCCAGCGGCAGAAACGCCAACGGTCCGTGATCGGTAAAGCGCTGCCAGGCGGTTTTGCGGTGCGGCTGGCTGCAGCGCACGCTCGTCACGATGGCGTGATGCAGATAATCCCACTCGCGAGTCGCCACGCCGGTCAGACGGCGCACCGCTGAATTGGCGCCATCGGCCGCGATCACCAGCGGCGCGCGCAAGGTGCGGCCATCGGCCAGGGTCAGCAGCCAGTCATCGCCGGAGCGACGCATCTGTTCCAGCCGCGCATTGGCCAGCATGCCCAGGTCACAGTCATGCAAACGCTCGAGCAGCGCATCCTGCACCACGCGGTTCTCGACGATATGCCCGAGCACATCGGCATGCACGCTGCTCGCCGAGAAATGAATATGCCCGGTGCCGCTGCCGTCCCAGACGTGCATGTCGGTGTACGGGCTGCTGCGCCGCTGGGCGATACCGTCCCAGACGCCGAGGCGTTCGAGGATGCGCTGGCTCGCCGCCGACAACGCGCTGACGCGCGGTTCGAACGCCGCTTCGGCAGCGAACGGTTTCACGCTCAGCGGGCTGCCGTCGAGCAGCAGCACTTCCAGGCCGCTGTCCTGTAGCGCCAGCGCCAGGGCGCTGCCGACCATTCCGGCTCCGACAATCAGCAGATCTGCGCGCATTTCCATGCTTTAGGCCTGTCTCGCTTGCGGCTTGAGCCGCACGTAAAGGGTTTTACCGACCCGCGCCACAAGGTTGCCGGCGCCGTCATGAATGTCGACCTGCAACTGCGGCAGGTATTTCTCGCCGTTGGCGGTCTGCCGGCGGATCTCGTCGAGCAGGGTCTGGTCGATGTTGAACCGGGCGAACACCGGGCCTTTGCCCGGCGCAATGAAATCGATATCGGCGGCCTTGTCCCAGACGATGTATTTCGGGCCGAGGTTTTCCATGAGCATCAACATGAAGAACGGGTCAACCATCGAATACAGACTGCCGCCAAACTGGGTGCCGACGTAGTTGCGGTTGTACCAGCCCAACCCCATGGACACCTGCACGTCGCGAAAGTCATCGCTGATGTGCCGAACGCGCACGCCGGCGCCAAGATACGGCGGATAAAAGGTCATCACCCAGCGCATCAACCGCGCCTTGCCGAATGTGTTGCTCAGCCACTCAAGCATCCGGACGGGTTCCCAGGCCCATCGCCTGCCGGGCAAACCAGCGTTTGGCTGGCGGCAGCAGGTCGAGGCCGAGCAGGCCGAGGTTGCGCCCCAGCGACACCAGCGGCTGGGTGCTGCCGAACAGCCGCGTGACCTGATCGGAGAAGCCCACGGTCAGGTCCTGATCGAGGCGCTGCCGTTCGCGATAGGCCTGCAACGTGGCGAAGTCGCCCAGCGGCTTGTCGCTGGCCAGCAGCGCGGCAGCCAAGGCGTCGGCGTCACGCAGCGACAGGTTGAAGCCCTGTCCGGCGATCGGGTGCAGGCTATGTGCGGCGTTGCCAAGCACGGCCAGATGCGAGCGCACCTGTTCTTCAGCTTCGATCAGCGATAGCGGATACAGATGCCGTGCGCCGACCTGTTTCAAAGTGCCGAGGCGGTAACCGAACACGCTTTGCAATTCGCTGAGGAATTCACGCTCGCTCAATTCAGTCAGACGCTGCGCATCCATGCCCAGTCGCGTCCACACCAGTGCGCAGCGATTGTCCGGCAACGGCAGCAGGGCCATCGGCCCCTCGTCGGTGAAGCGCTCGAAGGCCATGCCGTTATGCGCTTCACTCGGGGTGATGTTGGCGATCAGTGCGCTCTGGTTGTAAGGGCGCGTGCGCACGTTGATGCCCAACTGTTCGCGCAGCCCGGAGCGGCCGCCATCGGCGAGCACCGCGAGGTCGCATTCCAGCGTGGTTTCATCGTTGAGGGTCAGGCGATAGCCATCGGCCAACGGCTCCATGCGCGTGACCTCCGCCGGGCAGCGCCACGTGATCACGTCTTTGTCGAGGTGCTGCCACAGGCACTGGCCGAGCCAGGCGTTTTCCACCACGTAACCGAGCGCTGGCACACCCTCTTCCATCGCCGACAAGCGCGCGGTGGAGAAGCGGCCACGGTCGGAGACATGAATCTGTTTGATCGGCTCGGCGCGGCGGGAGATTTCCTGCCACACGCCCAGGCGCTGATAAATCTGCCGCGAGCCGTACGACAGCGCCGAGGAGCGGGCGTCGTAGCTCGGCTGCCAGCTGTCGCCGGGGGCGAACGGTTCGATCAGGACGATTTTCCAGCCCTGCGCCTTGGCCCCGGCCTGCAACGCCAACGCCAGACTGGCGCCGACCAGACCGCCACCGATGATTGCCAGATTGACTCGACTCATGCTGCATGTGTCCTTGCTTGTGCCATCAGCGCTTCGATCTCGGCGACGGTTTTCGGCACGCCGCTGGTGAGGATTTCACAGCCGGATCGGGTCACGACCACGTCATCCTCGATGCGCACGCCAATGCCGCGCCATTTCTTCGCCACGTTCTGATTGTCCGCGGCGATGTAGATACCCGGCTCCACGGTCAGCGCCATGCCGACCTCCAGCACGCGCCATTCGCCGCCGACCTTGTACTCGCCAACATCATGCACATCCATGCCCAGCCAGTGGCCGGCGCGGTGCATATAAAAAGCCTTGTAGGCTTCGCTGGCGATCAATTCGTCAACCTCGCCCTGCAACAAACCAAGCTTGACCAGACCTGCGGTGATCACCCGCACCGTGGCTTCGTGCGCCTGATTCCAGTGTTTGTTCGGTGCGATCTCGGCGAACGCGGCTTCCTGTGACGCCAGCACCAACTCGTAGATCGCCTTCTGCTCCGGCGAGAACTTGCCGTTGACCGGCCATGTGCGGGTGATGTCACTGGCGTAGCAGTCGATCTCGCACCCGGCGTCGATCAGCACCAGATCGCCGTCCTTGAGCAAGGCGTCATTCTGCTGGTAATGCAGGATGCAGCTGTTGCGCCCGGCGGCGACGATCGAACCGTAGGCCGGCATCTTCGCTCCGCCCTTGCGGAATTCGTAATCCAGTTCGGCTTCGAGGCTGTATTCATACAGCCCCGGACGACTGGCCTGCATCGCGCGGATATGCGCTTGCGCCGAAATCCGCGCGGCTTCGCGCAACACCTTCACTTCTGCCGCCGATTTATACAGGCGCATGTCGTGCAGCAGATGATCCAGGGCAACGAATTCATTCGGCGGCTGCGCACCGAGGTGCGCCTTGGAGCGGATCACGTTGATCCAGTCCATCAGATGCCGGTCGAATTCCGGGTTGCTGCCCATCGCCGAATACACCCGGTCGCGGCCTTCGATCAGGCCGGGGAGGATGTCGTCGATGTCGGTGATCGGAAAGGCGTCGTCGGCGCCGTACTCGCGGATCGCGCCTTCCTGCCCTGCGCGCAGGCCATCCCACAATTCGCGCTCGGCGTTGCGTTCACGGCAGAAGAGGATGTACTCGCCGTGCTCGCGACCGGGCATCAGGACGATGACGGCCTGTGGCTCGGGGAAACCACTGAGGTACTGGAAATCGCTGTCCTGCCGGTAGACGTGCTCGACGTCGCGGTTGCGGATGGCTACCGCGGCGGCGGGCAGGATCGCGATGCTGTTGGGTTCCATCTGCGCCATCAGGGCCTTGCGGCGACGGCTGTATTCCGCTTTGGGGATATGGGTCATGGGCAGATGGCTTTCCCTGGCACGCGATTAATGCAGCGACGGCTTGGCGGCTGGCGGCACATCGGCTTTTTTGGTTTCCGAGAACAGCAGCAGCGGCGCGACGCGCAGGTATTCCATGACTTCCATGTAGTCGGTTTCGCCGTCTTCGGATTCTTCCAGCGCATCCTGCACCTGGGAAATGGCCGCCAGATCCTGCAGCACTTCGGTGGCTTCGGTGCTGAGCATGCTGCTGTCGCGGCAGTTCAGGCCGAAACCGCTGAGGAAACCCTGACACCACTCGCCCAGCGCAGCAGCGCGGTCGGCCAGCGGTGCATCGTCGGTCGGCAGCAGCAGAACGACGGCGACGTCGTCGCCGGTCAGCTCGCCCTTGACCATCTCCTGCAGGCCGATCAGAGCGTTGCGGACGTTGTCCTGAATATCGCCTTCGAGCAGTTCGGCGGCGTCGATCAGCCAGCCTTCGTGATCGAAGCCGGCCCCGGCGCAACTGCGCCCGAGCAGCACGCCGTGCAGTTCGGCAGGCGAGACGTTGTGGCCGCTGGCAGTCAGCAGGGTGGCAAAGGCTTGGTACGGGGAATTCGCAATGGTCATGGGCAGCTAGGCGCCAGACGGCGCTATGTCTAGAATGAAGGCCTTGTATCCTACATCGACAGCCCCGCCAAGACCATTAAAGGCTGTCCGCCAGTTACCACCCATCAGACGAACACGTGGACCCAATGGAAGACACCGACCTGCAAGCGCTGATGGCCAGACTCGAACTGCTGATTGGCCGAGTCGAGCAACTTAAGAGTCAAAACGCACTCTTACTAGCTCAGGAAAAAACCTGGCGCGAGGAACGCGCTCACCTCATTGAAAAAAACGAAATCGCCCGGCGTAAGGTCGAATCGATGATTTCGCGCCTCAAGGCCCTGGAGCAAGACTCATGAGTTCAAGCAATAGCGTTACCGTGCAGATCCTCGACAAAGAGTATTCGATCATCTGCCCGCCGGAAGAACGCAGCAATCTGGTCAGCGCCGCCCGCTACCTGGACGGCAAGATGCGCGAGATCCGCAGCAGCGGCAAAGTCATCGGCGCCGACCGCATTGCCGTGATGGCCGCGTTGAACATCACCCACGACCTGTTGCACAAAGAAGAGCGCCCGGATATTCAGGCCAGTGGCTCGACCCGCGAACAGGTGCGCGACTTGCTCGATCGTGTCGACCTGGTCCTGGCCGACGATCAGAGTACCGCCAAGGGCTGATTCGACTGGCAGCTTGAGGTATACTCGCGGCACTCCCTGGGGTGCTTGCCAGTTGACGATGTCCCGGAGCCGATTCGCACTACCCTGGAAGTTGCACGTTGGGCTGGTGTGCATGTCCGCTAGACGGAAAGCCTTAAAGTCTACTGCTTCTTCCACCTTGAACTTTCGGGTTCAAGGGCTGAGTTGACAGCGGTTCATCCGGGGAGCCTGATTCGAATCCGATGTCGGTGTATGCCGACATCGGATTTTTTATGCGTACGTTTTCGTCCAACCTGCCGAAGCCGAACCATGACCGAACCCGCGCTGCTGCCCCGCCCGCAACTCCGCCGCCTGCTGCGCAAGGCGCGCCGCGCACTGACGCCGGGCGAACAACGCCAGGCTGCCAAAGGCCTGTTCCGGCAACTGGCCCAAGACCCGCATTTTCGCCGGGCGAAACATATCTCTCTGTATTTACCCACCGACGGTGAAATCGATCCACGCCTGCTCCTGCGCGAAGCCCAGCGGCGTGGCAAGGCGACTTATCTGCCGGTACTCAGCGCTTGGCCGCGAACGAAAATGGTCTTCCAGCGCATCCGGCCCGACGAGAAGCTCAAGCCCAATCGTTTCCGGATTCTTGAACCCCGGGCCAATCTGGCTAGGCAACGCAAGGTCTGGGCGCTGGATCTGGTGTTGTTGCCGCTGGTGGGGTTTGACGATGTCGGCGGGCGCCTGGGCATGGGCGGCGGATTTTATGATCGCAGCCTCGCCTATCTGGCCCGGCGCAAGAACTGGCGCAAGCCGACGCTGCTGGGCCTGGCCCATGAATGTCAGAAGGTCGAACGTTTGGCGCAGGCGAGTTGGGATGTCCCGTTACAAGGCACGGTCACCGACAAGGCGTGGTATTTCGCAGAGTAGACGCCGCACAGAACAGCGGCGTCGAGAGACAGGTTCAGCGTTTGAAAGCGGTCGACTGTTGTACTTGTTGCGCCACTTCAATCGGCGCATCGGCCTTGTTCGCCCACAGGCTCTGCGCGTAACCGGTGGTTACCACGCCCAGGCCAAACAAAATTACCAAAGTCCATAGCAAATCCGGTTTGCGTTTCATCGATTGCCCCCTCAAGGCACATCATCACGATGACAGCAGCGGTTTCCGTTCGTAGGCCGTGCAGCAGCGTCAAGCTTTAAAGGCCGGCATTTTGCGGCAACGTGAACCTGTGCGCAAACGCTGACGTCAACCGACTGTCGGTTTGTCATAAAATTGCCCGACAACCTGCCCAATGACCGCTTCAGGAGCACACCACATGGCCTACTGGCTGATGAAATCAGAGCCCGACGAACTCTCGATCAAGGGCCTGGAAAAGCTCGGCAAGGCGCGCTGGGACGGGGTTCGCAACTATCAGGCACGCAACTTCCTGCGGGCGATGGCGGTCGGTGACGAGTTCTTTTTCTACCATTCCAGCTGCCCGGAGCCGGGGATTGCCGGGATCGGCAAGATAATCGAAGCAGCGTATCCCGATCCGACGGCACTGGAGCCGGACAGCCATTACTTCGATCCGAAGGCTACGCTGGAGAAAAATGCCTGGAGCGCGATCGATGTCGAGCATGTCGAAACGTTTGCGCGGGTGTTGAAGCTCGATTATCTGAAGCAGCAGACGGCGCTGGCGGAGCTGCCGCTGGTGCAGAAGGGCTCACGGTTGTCGGTGATGCCGGTTACACCAGAACAGTGGACGGCGGTTATCGGGCTCAAACCCTGATTCATTTTTGCCTGATAAATAGCTTTCGCGAGCAGGCTTGCTCCCACAGGAACATGCAGTCCAATGTGGGAACGAGCCTGCTCGCGAAGAGGCCTGCCCGGACAGCGAATGACTTACTGAATGATCAGGTTGTTGAACAACAGATCTTCAACAACAGGCTTGCCGGTCTCGTCATTCATCACTTGCTGGGTCTGTTTCAACGCTTCCTGACGGAGCTTTTCCTTGCCTTCAATGCTGCCCATCGCCTCGGTGGTCTGCTGAGTGAACAACGCCACCAGCTGATTGCGGATCAGCGGCTCGTTGGCCTTGACCAGTTTGGTCGCCTCTTCGCCAGTGACGCGCAGGGCCACGTCAGCTTTGTAGACTTTGAGCTTGGCGGTGCCGTCGAGGCCATAGTTGCCGACGAACGGCGGGCTCAGGGTGATGTAATTGACCTTCGGCGCCTCGCCTTCTTTGGCTTCTTCGGCCAGTGCTGCCACAGGCAGAGACAGGGCCAGCAACAACATGATCCACGCTTTCACAATTCGCTCCTTATCCGGTTTGCGGCCTAGCATAGCGACCCGCCGCGCAAGCACAAGCTTATGGCTGACTATCAGGGCCGGGCATGCTCGTTGACCCGTTGATTCACACACCTACACTTATCGGCCATCACTCCCAAAGGAATAGCCCTGATGAAAGCCGTGCTGTGCAAAGCCTTCGGCCCTGCCGAATCGCTGGTGCTGGAAGACGTCGCCAGCCCTGTCGCCAAGAAGAATGAAATCCTGCTGGACGTGCACGCCGCCGGGGTCAACTTCCCGGACACGCTGATCATCGAGGGCAAGTACCAGTTCAAACCGCCCTTCCCGTTTTCGCCAGGCGGTGAAGCGGCGGGCGTGGTGCGCGAAGTCGGCGAAAAGGTCAGCCACCTGACAGTCGGCGACCGGGTCATGGCCCTGACCGGTTGGGGCAGTTTTGCCGAGCAGGTGGCGGTGCCGGGCTACAACGTCCTGCCGATTCCGCCGTCGATGGATTTCAACGTCGCCGCTGCATTCAGCATGACCTACGGCACGTCGATGCACGCGCTCAAACAACGCGCCAACCTGCAACCGGGCGAAACCCTGCTGGTCCTCGGCGCATCCGGTGGTGTCGGCCTCGCCGCGGTGGAGATCGGCAAAGCCATGGGCGCCCGCGTGATCGCCGCCGCCAGCAGTGCCGAGAAACTCGCGGTGGCCAAGGCTGCCGGCGCCGAAGAACTGATCAACTACAGCGAAGCCAGCCTCAAGGACGAGATCAAACGCCTCACCGACGGCCAGGGCGCCGACGTGATCTACGACCCGGTCGGCGGCGACCTGTTCGACCAGGCCATCCGCGCCATCGCCTGGAACGGCCGCCTGCTCGTAGTCGGCTTCGCCAGCGGCCGCATCCCCGAACTGCCGGTCAACCTCGCGCTGCTCAAAGGCGCGGCGGTGCTCGGCGTGTTCTGGGGCTCCTTTGCCCAGCGCCAACCCCAGGACAACGCAGCCAACTTTCAGCAGCTGTTCGCCTGGTTTGCCGAGGGCAAGCTCAAACCGCTGGTGTCACAGCTGTACCCACTGAGCAACGCCGCACAGGCAATCGATGATCTTGGCCAGCGCAAAGCCGTGGGCAAGGTTGTCGTTCAGGTTCGTTAAGAACATGGAGCGATCCGGAGCAGCGATCCGGATCGCCTCAGCACTGACATGCGCCTCTGAAATACGCAAAACCGCAGAAACCCACCCGAGCCACCATTCCCTCCGCGCCCCGTACTTGTCTCAGAGCGACATGTTCATAAAGGAACGCTCACCTGCCCAAATTTCCGCTGTTTTGCCGACGTGAAGCGATGCTATTTTCGGTAACGAAACTGTAACATTCGCATCCGCAGTCAAAACAAGAAAACTGGAGCTCTTGAATGTTTGCTTTCTTTCGTCCTGCCGCACATCAGGCTCCTTTGCCTGAAGAAAAAATAGACAGCACCTACCGCCGCCTGCGCTGGCAGATCTTCGCCGGTATCTTTATCGGCTACGCCGGTTACTACCTGCTGCGCAAGAACTTCTCCCTGGCCATGCCGTATCTGATCGATGAAGGCTACAGCCGTGGCGACCTCGGTCTGGCGATGTCGGCGATCGCCATTGCGTATGGTTTGTCGAAATTCCTCATGGGCCTGGTGTCCGACCGCTCCAACCCGCGCTTCTTCCTGCCGTTCGGCCTGCTGGTGTCGGCCGGGGTGATGTTCATTTTCGGTTTCGCGCCGTGGGCAACGTCCAGCGTGACGATGATGTTCATTCTGTTGTTCATCAACGGCTGGGCGCAGGGCATGGGCTGGCCGCCGAGCGGGCGGACCATGGTGCATTGGTGGTCGCAGAAGGAACGCGGTGGCGTGGTCTCGGTGTGGAACGTGGCGCATAACGTCGGCGGCGGTCTGATCGGCCCGCTGTTCCTGATCGGCATGGGCCTGTTCAATGACTGGCACGCGGCGTTCTACGTACCGGCAGCGGTAGCGCTGGGCGTGGCGGTATTCGCCTTCATCACCATGCGTGACACCCCGCAATCGGTCGGCCTGCCGCCGATCGAGCAGTACAAGAACGATTACCCGGAAGGCTACGACGCCAGCCACGAAGACGAATTCAGCGCCAAGGAAATCTTCGTCAAGTACGTGCTGCGCAACAAAATGCTTTGGTACATCGCCATGGCCAACGTTTTCGTCTACCTGCTGCGCTACGGCGTGCTGGACTGGGCGCCGACCTACTTGAAGGAAGCCAAGGGCTTCACCGTGGATAAAACCTCGTGGGCCTATTTCTTCTACGAGTGGGCGGGGATTCCGGGCACGCTGCTGTGCGGCTGGATGTCGGACAAGATCTTCCGTGGCAACCGTGGCCTGACCGGCATGGTGTTCATGGCGCTGGTGACTGTTGCGACCCTGGTGTACTGGCTGAATCCGGCCGGCAACCCGATGGTCGACATGATCGCCCTGCTGTCGATCGGGTTCCTGATCTACGGTCCGGTGATGCTGATCGGCCTGCAAGCGCTGGAACTGGCGCCGAAGAAAGCCGCCGGTACCGCAGCGGGCTTCACCGGCCTGTTCGGTTATCTGGGAGGTTCGGTCGCAGCCAGTGCGGCGATGGGCTACACCGTCGATCACTTCGGCTGGGATGGCGGTTTCGTCCTGCTGGTCGGCGCCTGCTTGCTGGCGATGGCCTTCCTTGCGCCAACGCTATGGCACAAGCAAGTTGCCAGTCAAAGCCGTGAAGCGGTCGCCTGATCGCTGTGTGATTTACAGCGCTTGAGCCGCGCCTCCAGATTTCGATCCGGCATGGCGTGGCTGCGCAGGGCGTGCACGGTCTGCTCGACATAATCGCGAGTGGTGCCGTAACGCCCGCTGGCGCTGGCAAAGACCTGGCTGAGCACATGATCCGGCAAGTTGCCGGCATAGCTCGGCAGGTGACGCTCCAGAACAAATCCCAAGGCCTGCACCTGAGTGCCGTCTTCGAGCCGGCAATTGAGCCAGTGCGGGCGATACGACGGAAACGGCATCTCGCGTTTCCACAAGGCATACAGCGCCGTATCGAGATCGTCTTCCGGCAAACGGTAGGCAAAGCCACTGCATGAGCCACCGCGATCCAGACCGAATACCAGGCCGGGCATTTCCGGCGTACCCCGGTGCTCGTGGGACCACAGGTACAAGCCACGATGATAGCCATGCACGCGACCGCGCATGCGCTCAACCGCCGTGCATTCCGGCCGCCAGATCAGCGAGCCATAGGCGAACAACCACACCGGCCCGCCTTTGTGGCGCGCCATGGTCGATTGCATGGAAGCGAGAAGTTGTTCGTGCGTCAGCTGCGGCCCAAGATCGAGCCGCGGAGGATAAGCCAGGTTCAGAATTGCGTTTTCAATGGCGCTCATGGCGAATAGCGTTCAGCTCCCCGCGGGTGAAGAATTACTTAATAGAACGCACCGCTGTAACAATAAGGCACATATGTTTTAAGGCAATTTAAGTGCCACTGATTAATCGCCTGATTGATATATAACCTAGCGGTATTTATGCAATTAGATAAATACCGATCGGCTATATGTAGAGTTATAACGCGTTGCGAGCGCTACGCATTAAACCAGTGTGGGAGCGCGCTTGCTCCCACATTTTCAAGAGCGCGGCGCGTAGGCGAACACATCGGCGCGCATCTGATGCGCATCCATGCCCGCCTCGACCAGCGCGTCCAGCGTGCCGTAGACCATCGCTGGCGAACCGCTGGCATAGACGTGCAGCGGCTTCAGGTCGGGGAAATCCTCGCAAACCGCCTCGTGCAACATCCCGCAGCGCCCCTCCCAGCCGCACTGGTCGCTGACCACCTTGTGCAGGAACAGATTGGGCAGCTTCAGCCATTCGTCCCAGTGCTCGATCTGATAGAAATCCTCGGGCCGGCGCACGCCCCAGTACAGATGCACAGGATGCTTGAAGCCTTCGGCGCGGCAATGTTCGATCAGGCTGTGAATCTGGCCCATGCCGGTGCCGGCAGCGATCAACACCAGAGGACCGTCAGGTAGCTCAGCAAGATGTGTGTCGCCGAAGGGCAGCTCGACACGCACCATCGGGTTGCGTTGCAACTGCTCGACCAGGCTTAACGCACTGGTTTCGCGCGCCAGCACATGAATTTCCAGATCACGTCCGCCGTGCGGTGCCGAAGCCATGGAGAACGCCGATTTCTCGCCGCTCTCGCGCTCGATCATCAAATATTGCCCGGCGTGATAGCGCGGCGGCTTGCCCGCCGGTGCGCGCAGACGCACGCGCCAGGTGTCGCCGCCGACCTCGCGGCATTCGATGACTTGGCACGACAGGCTGCGCACTGGCAGCTCACCCAATGCGAGCACGCCATCCCACAACAGCACGCAGTCTTCCAGCGGTGCGGCGATGCAGGTGTAGAACTCGCCATGGTCGTGGACTTTGCCGGCCTGCTCGACGCGCCCCTCGACCAGCAGCGCGGCACACACGTGGCAATTGCCGTTGCGGCAGCTTTGCGGGCAGTCATAGCCCAGGCGCCGCGCGCCGTCGAGAATCCGCTCACCGGGTTGTATCTCGAGCACGGCTCCGGAAGGCTGCAGGGTTACACGCATCAATCTATTCCTAACTGGTTCCAGATGGCATCGATCCGTTGGGTGACGGCGTCGTCCTTGACGATCACGCGGCCCCACTCGCGGGTGGTTTCGCCCGGCCACTTGTGGGTGGCATCCAGGCCCATTTTCGAGCCCAGGCCGGAGATCGGCGAGGCGAAGTCGAGGTAGTCGATCGGCGTGTTATCAATCATCACCGTGTCGCGCTTGGGGTCCATGCGCGTGGTGATGGCCCAGATCACGTCGTTCCAGTCGCGGGCGTTGATATCGTCGTCGGTGACGATAACGAACTTGGTGTACATGAACTGTCGCAAGAACGACCAGACGCCAAGCATCACGCGCTTGGCATGCCCCGGATACGACTTCTTCATCGTCACCACGGCCATGCGGTACGAGCAGCCTTCCGGCGGTAGGTAGAAGTCGGTGATCTCCGGAAACTGCTTCTGCAGGATCGGCACGAACACTTCGTTCAGCGCCACGCCGAGAATCGCCGGCTCATCCGGCGGACGGCCGGTGTAAGTGCTGTGGTAGATCGGCTTGATCCGGTGGGTGATGCGCTCGACGGTGAACACCGGGAAGCTGTCGACTTCGTTGTAGTAACCGGTGTGGTCGCCATACGGACCTTCGTCGGCCATTTCGCCGGGATGAATCACGCCTTCAAGGATAATTTCGGCGGTGGCCGGCACTTGCAGGTCGTTGCCACGGCACTTGACCAGTTCCGTGCGATTGCCGCGCAAGAGCCCTGCGAAAGCATATTCGGAGAGGCTGTCCGGTACCGGCGTCACCGCACCGAGAATCGTCGCCGGATCGGCGCCAAGGGCCACGGACACCGGGAACGGCTGGCCCGGATGTTTCTCGCACCACTCGCGAAAGTCGAGGGCGCCGCCACGGTGGCTGAGCCAGCGCATGATCACCTTGTTGCGGCCGATCACTTGCTGGCGATAGATACCGAGGTTCTGGCGTTCCTTGTTCGGGCCTTTGGTGACGGTCAGACCCCAAGTGATCAACGGGCCGACGTCGCCGGGCCAGCAGGTTTGCACGGGCAGCATGGCCAGATCGACGTCGTCGCCTTCGATGACCACTTCCTGGCACACCGCGTCTTTGACCACTTTCGGCGCCATGGAGATGATCTTGCGGAAGATCGGCAGTTTTGACCACGCGTCCTTCAAGCCCTTCGGCGGCTCCGGCTCCTTGAGGAAGGCCAGCAGCTTGCCGATTTCACGCAGCTCGCTGACCGACTCGGCGCCCATGCCCATGGCCACCCGCTCGGGGGTGCCGAACAGGTTGCCGAGCACCGGAATGTCGTAACCGGTGGGTTTTTCGAACAGCAGCGCCGGGCCCTTGGCTCGCAGCGTGCGGTCGCACACCTCAGTCATCTCCAGCACCGGCGAGACGGGAATCTGGATGCGTTTCAACTCTCCGCGCTGCTCAAGCTGCTGCACGAAATCCCGAAGATCCTTGAATTTCATTGACGATGGCACCCTCAAAATAGGCGTACATCCTACCTGCTCTGAAGGGCAAACAGCAGTCCGTCAGAGCCTGACAGTACTCAATGTCGATTTGTGCCCAGCAATACTGGTGCAAACAACGGGCTCAGCCTGGCGCTGCCAATGTCCGAGAGATGGTCCTCATCCTTGTACTGCGAGTGGCCGTTGACCTCGATGCTGCAGACCCCGTCAGCACACATCATCGGCGTCGGGTCGATGACGTGAACACCCGGATCGGCTTCGCTCATGGACGTGAACAAGTTGCCGAGAAAATGCTGGCGCGCCAGATGCTCATCAAGCGGACGCCCCAGACCTTCGGCGGACCGGCCAATCCTTGCCAGACTGGTCAGGCGGTTAATGGCGCCCTTGCGTTGCAGCGGCACCTCCTTGAACAGCCAGACCTGCACGCCGGCTGCGCGCAAGGCGGCCACCCGCGTGCGCAACGCGGCGGCCATGCGTTCCTCAGCCTGGGCGGTATCGTCATGGGCGTTGAGCAAAACCTTTCTGTCGCCATCCTCGCGACCATAGACGTAAAGACTCCAATTGGACGCCAATACCACGTCCTTGATGCCAAGGCTGAGCACTTTGTCCATGGTCTGCTGGTTGAAGTCCTTGCACCGCTGGCGCGGCTCGTCGCTGAGAATCGGCGGACAGGCGCTCATACTGAACAACCACACCGAACGACCGTCGCGGCGGGCATTGGCCTCGATGGCCGGCATCAACGCAGCCGCATGGCTGTCACCCCAGAACGCCTGGGTCGGCGGCGTACTCTGTTCGCCGCCGACCAGACAGGCCTTGTCGATCGATTTGTCTTGCGTCACCACCATGCATTTCATCTGCCCGGCACGCCATTCGCGGGCCTGCGCATATTCCAGAGCCTTGCCGCTCAGGCGCCCGGGGATACCGTCGGCCGAGCGAATCGCCGAACCGACCGCGACCAGTACAGCAATGGCCACTACCGCACCCGCCAGTATCGATTTACGTTCGCCCAGCAAACGCTTTTCTCGAAACGGCAATTCTATGTAGCGCAGGCTCAGCCACGCCAGACCCACTGCCAGCACCATCCAGGCGAGCGCCTCGAGCGGCTGGATACCGTCGATGGAAATGGCGTTGGCGTAAACGTAAATCGGCCAGTGCCACAGATACAGCGAATAAGACAGCAGGCCGATCCAGACCAGCGGTCGCAGGCTCAACAGTCGCGCGGCCCAGCTTGGTCCCTGGGCGCCTGACCAGATCAGGGCAGTGGTGCCCAATACCGGCAGCAACGCCGCCCACCCGGGAAACACCGTTGAGCGATCAAACGTGAACACGGCGAGCAGCACCGCTGCCAGACCGGCAATGCCGACCATCTGGTACAGCCACGGTCGTACGGCCTGTCTCGGCGCAGGCATTACCGCAAGCATTGCCCCGCACAACAATTCCCAGGCACGGGTCGGCAGAGAGAAAAAGGTGAATTCCGGCTTGTGCTCAATCCAGGCGATGTTCAGGCCAAAGGAAATCAGCAGCAATCCCAGCAACATCCAGCGCCAGTGTCTGACATAGCGAACCAGCACCGCCATCAGCAACGGGAAGAAGATGTAATACTGCTCTTCAACCGCCAGCGACCAGGTGTGCAACAACGGTTTCAGATCGGAGGCCGGCTGGAAGTAGCCGTCCTCGCGCATGAACAGGATATTGGAGATGAACAGCGACTGATAACGCACCGTCCGCCCAAGTTCGGAGAAATCCTTCGCTGTCAGCAGCAGCCAACCCAGCGCCAGCGTCACCAGCATGACCACCGTCAGGGCCGGAATAATGCGGCGGGCACGGCGCGCCCAGAAATCGACAAAGCTGAAACGCTTGGCGCTGATTTCACGGAACAGGATCGAGGTGATCAGGAATCCGGAGATGACGAAGAAAACATCCACGCCGACAAAGCCGCCGCTGAATGTATTGAATCCGAAATGAAAGAGCACGACGGGAAGTACCGCGAGCGCGCGTAAGCCGTCGATATCACGGCGATTGCCAAACGTGTGCATGAAAAACCTTACCTGTTCTGGATACAGAATCCCTTGAAGGCGCGACGTTAGCAGCCGCGCAAACTTCAATCCAGATACAAATAAATCGCAGACAAAAAAAGCGCCCCTTGTGGAGCGCTCCTTCTATCAGCGGCGTACTACTTGCGCTTCATCGACAAGAAGAACTCGTCGTTGGTCTTGGTCGTTTTCAGTTTGTCGACCAGGAACTCGATGGCGGCGACTTCGTCCATCGGGTGCAGCAGCTTGCGCAGAATCCACATGCGCTGCAGTTCGTCGTCGGCGGTCAGCAACTCTTCGCGGCGGGTGCCGGAGCGGTTGATGTTGATGGCCGGGAACACACGCTTCTCGGCGATCTTGCGATCCAGAGGCAGTTCCATGTTGCCGGTACCCTTGAACTCTTCGTAGATCACTTCGTCCATCTTCGAGCCGGTTTCAACCAGCGCGGTGGCGATAATGGTCAGCGAGCCGCCTTCTTCGATGTTACGCGCGGCGCCGAAGAAACGCTTCGGCTTCTCCAGGGCGTGGGCATCGACACCACCGGTCAGGACCTTGCCGGAGCTCGGGATCACGGTGTTGTAGGCTCGGGCCAGACGGGTGATGGAGTCGAGCAGGATCACCACGTCTTTCTTGTGTTCGACCAGGCGCTTGGCCTTCTCGATCACCATTTCAGCAACCTGCACGTGACGGGTCGGCGGCTCGTCGAAGGTCGAGGCAACCACTTCGCCGCGCACGGTGCGCTGCATTTCGGTCACTTCTTCCGGACGCTCGTCGATCAACAGCACGATCAGGTGAACTTCAGGATTGTTACGGGCGATGTTCGCTGCGATGTTCTGCAGCATGATGGTTTTACCGGCTTTCGGCGGTGCGACGATCAGGCCACGCTGACCTTTGCCGATCGGTGCACACAGGTCGATCACACGACCGGTGAGGTCTTCGGTCGAACCGTTACCGGCTTCCATCTTCATGCGCACGGTCGGGAACAGCGGGGTCAGGTTCTCGAAGAGAATCTTGTTTTTCGCGTTCTCCGGACGATCAAAGTTGATCGTGTCGACCTTGAGCAGAGCGAAATACCGCTCGCCTTCCTTCGGAGGACGAATCTTGCCGACGATGGTGTCACCGGTGCGCAAGTTGAAGCGGCGGATCTGGCTCGGCGAGACGTAGATGTCGTCAGGGCCGGCGAGGTAGGAAGCGTCTGCGGAGCGCAGGAAGCCGAAGCCGTCCTGGAGAATCTCCAGCACGCCATCACCGGAGATTTCCTCGCCGCTTTTCGCGTGTTTTTTCAGCAGGGAGAAAATCACGTCCTGCTTGCGCGAACGGGCCATATTTTCTATGCCCATCTGTTCGGCTAATTCGAGCAGTTCGGTAATCGGCTTTTGCTTGAGTTCAGTCAGATTCATATAGGAATGACGTAATCATTTATGGAGGGGGAAATTAAGCTTTTGGCTTAATGAGGCCGCGCCGCGGAGAAGGCGACAGGATCGCGAACTAATTCGAAAAGGAGTGCGTCGGCGACGGCTAGCAGGGGGCAGTGGAGAAACCAGTGCGGGGCCGAATGTACCACCTGAGTTTCGGAGCGTCTAGCCCTGAATACGCAAAAAGCCCCGCGATTTGCGGGGCTTTTTTCAGCGTTTTACTGCGACGCTCAGATGTTGGCGTCGAGGAAAGCCGCCAGTTGCGACTTCGACAGTGCGCCGACTTTGGTCGCTTCAACGTTGCCGTTCTTGAACAGCATCAGCGTCGGGATACCACGCACGCCATGCTTGGCCGGGGTTTCCTGGTTTTCGTCGATGTTCAGTTTGGCGACGGTCAGCTTGCCTTTGTAAGTCTCGGCAATCTCGTCCAGAACCGGTGCGATCATTTTGCAAGGGCCGCACCATTCAGCCCAGTAGTCGACCAGGACAGCGCCTTCGGCCTTGAGTACGTCGGCTTCGAAGCTAGCGTCGCTAACGTGTTTGATCAGATCGCTGCTCATGGAATTCTCCAGGTTGTAAGCAAAAAAACGTGGCCCATCATAGCCGCCCTTCCCTTGTTCAGGAAGCCGCAGATGATTGAGTGTTGCTATGGCCCCTGATGAGTTTGGGTATAGCTCAAGTCACGCCGTGGCGGGAGCGATGAAGGCGATTCCGGTGCGCAGTGCGGCGTTACGCACGTGTTCCTGCATGGCTTTCTGCGCAGCTCCCGACGCACGGCGGGCCAGTGCGCGGAGGATCTTGCGGTGTTCCTGCCAGGTTTCCATGGCGCGCTCGGCGCGGATGAACGGCAGTTTCTGACTCTCGAGAAAGATCTCGGCGCTGGCGGTGAGAATGCTCAGCATCGCCTGATTGCCGCTGGCGAGAAGGATGCGCCGGTGAAATTCGAAGTCGAGTTTCGCCGCTGCTTCGAAGTCGCCGCCGCGCAAGTGCTCGCGCATCGCCGCGACGTTGTCTTCCAGCGCATCCAGATCAAACGTACTCAAGGTTGTCGCGGCAAGCCCGGCGGCAAAGCCCTCCAGCGCGTAGCGCAACTGAAAGATGTCCAGCGGCGAGGCTTGCGCCGCGAATGGCCAGCCCGGCGCTTCGCCGCGCGACAACTCGACCGGCGACTGCACGAACACGCCCTTGCCCGGCTGAATACTGACCACGCCCAGTGCACTGAGCGACGACAGCGCCTCACGCAAGGAAGCGCGGCTGACCCCTAGTTGCAGCGCCAGATCCCGTTGCGAAGGCAACGCATCGCCGGCGCCGAAGCCCTGTTCGGTGATCAGTTTGCGGATCGCTTGCAGCGCCACTTCAGGTACGGCGCGGGAGATCGAATTCATGGTTTGCGGACGCATCAGGGCCAAGGTGCGGCTAGTTGTAAAGCTATTCGCCGAGTCCGGCAAGTCGTGCCCCAGCGGGGTTCGGCGCGGGCAGCCGATGCGCCATCGCAGTGCGAAAACCGAGTTGACTGTTCAGACCAGTAAGACCGAACCAAACCGCTGCTACCGCGGCCTGCCGGGGCGAAATCCACCTCTTGGCACGGCCCATGCTCTGTCCGATCGGAGCAACCACTTCCCGCCGATCCGGAGATTGTCCATGACCCAGCGTTACAGCGCCCTCCTCGCTTCCCTGTTTGCCGGCCTGCTGCTGTGCCAGGCTCCCGCTCACGCCGACGGTCTGGACGACGTGGTCAAACGCGGCACGCTGAAAGTCGCCGTGCCCCAGGACTTCCCGCCCTTCGGCTCGGTCGGCCCGGACATGAAGCCGCGCGGCCTGGATATCGACACGGCGAAACTGCTGGCTGACCAACTCAAGGTCAAACTCGAGCTTACGCCGGTCAACAGCACCAACCGCATTCCGTTCCTGACCACGGGCAAGGTCGATCTGGTGATTTCCAGCCTTGGCAAAAACGCCGAGCGCGAGAAGGTCATCGACTTCTCTCGCGCCTATGCGCCGTTCTACCTCGCCGTGTTCGGCCCGCCAGACGCTGCGATCACCAGCCTCGACGACCTCAAGGGCAAGACCATCAGCGTCACCCGTGGCGCCATCGAAGACATCGAGCTGAGCAAAGTCGCCCCCGAAGGCGTGACCATCAAACGTTTCGAAGACAACAACTCGACCATCGCCGCTTATCTGGCAGGGCAAGTCGATCTGATCGCCAGCGGCAACGTAGTGATGGTGGCCATCAGCGAGAAGAACCCCAAGCGCGTACCGGCGCTGAAAGTGAAGCTCAAGGATTCGCCGGTCTACGTCGGTGTGAACAAGAACGAAGCGGCGCTGCTGGCCGGGGTCAACGACATCCTCAACACCGCAAAAGCTGACGGCGCGCTGGAAAAGAACTCGCAGACCTGGCTGAAAGAGCCGCTGCCGGCCGATCTCTGATCGACTGCGCGGGAGACCTTCATGGCTTATCAGTTCGATTTCCTGCCGGTGGTGGAAAACACCGACCTGCTGCTGCGCGGCGCGCTGTTCACCCTTGAGCTGACCGCCATCGGCGCGCTGCTTGGGGTCGGCGTGGGCATTGTCGGGGCGCTGGTGCGGGCGTGGAAGATTCGCCCGTTCTCGGCGATCTTCGGCGTCTACGTCGAGTTGATCCGCAACACGCCGTTTCTAGTGCAACTGTTCTTCATCTTCTTCGGCCTGCCGTCGCTCGGCGTGCAGATTTCCGAGTGGCAGGCGGCGGTGCTGGCGATGGTGATCAACCTTGGCGCCTATTCGACCGAGATCATCCGCGCCGGCATCCAGGCGATTCCGCGCGGGCAGCTGGAAGCGGCTGCGGCACTGGCGATGACGCGCTTCGAAGCGTTCCGCCACGTCGTCCTGCTGCCGGCGCTGGGTAAGGTCTGGCCGGCGCTGAGCAGCCAGATCATCATCGTCATGCTCGGCTCGGCGGTGTGTTCGCAGATCGCCACGGAAGAATTGAGCTTCGCCGCCAACTTCATTCAGTCACGCAACTTCCGCGCCTTTGAAACCTACGCGCTGACTACCCTGATCTACCTGTGCATGGCGCTGCTGATCCGCCAATTGCTCAACTGGTTCGGCCGGCGGTTCATTGCGAGGAGCAGCCAATGAGCGACTTCACTTTCTGGGACATCCTGCGCAACCTACTCACCGGCCTGCAATGGACCCTGGCGCTGTCGCTGGTGGCATTCATCGGCGGCGGCCTCGTCGGCCTGCTGATTCTGGTGATGCGCATCTCCAAGAACACCCTGCCCAGCAGCATCGCCCGCACCTGGATCGAGCTGTTCCAGGGCACGCCGCTGCTGATGCAGCTGTTTCTGGTGTTCTTCGGTGTGGCGCTGGCCGGGATCGAGATTTCGCCATGGATGGCCGCCGCGATCGCCTTGACCTTGTTCACCAGCGCCTATCTGGCGGAGATCTGGCGCGGCTGCGTCGAGGCCATTCCCCACGGTCAGTGGGAAGCCTCGTCGAGCCTGGCGCTCAGTCCGCTGGAGCAGCTGCGCTACGTGATTCTGCCGCAAGCGCTGCGCATCGCCGTGGCGCCGACCGTGGGCTTCTCGGTGCAAGTGGTCAAAGGCACAGCGGTGACCTCGATCATCGGCTTCACCGAACTGACGAAGACCGGCGGCATGCTCGCCAATGCCACGTTCGAACCGTTCATGGTCTATGGCCTCGTCGCCCTCGGCTACTTCCTGCTCTGCTACCCCTTGTCCCTCAGTGCGCGCTACTTGGAAAGGAGACTGCATGCCTCTGCTTAGAATTTCCGCCCTGCATAAATATTACGGCGATCACCACGTACTCAAAGGCATCGACCTCAGCGTCGAGGAAGGTCAGGTCGTGGCGATCATCGGCCGCAGTGGCTCGGGCAAATCGACCCTGTTGCGCACGCTCAATGGCCTGGAGTCGATCAACGACGGCGTGATCGAAGTCGACGGCGAATACCTCGACGCCGCCCGCGCCGATCTGCGCAGCCTGCGACAGAAGGTCGGCATGGTCTTCCAGCAGTTCAACCTGTTCCCGCACCTGACCGTCGGGGAGAACGTCATGCTCGCGCCGCAAGTGGTGCAGAAAGTATCCAAGGCCAAGGCAGCCGAACTGGCGCGCGAAATGCTCGAGCGGGTCGGGCTCGGGGAAAAATTCGATGCCTTTCCGGATCGCCTGTCCGGCGGCCAGCAACAGCGCGTGGCGATTGCCCGGGCTCTGGCGATGTCGCCGAAAGTGCTGCTGTGCGATGAGATCACCTCGGCGCTCGACCCTGAGCTGGTCAATGAAGTGCTCAGCGTGGTGCGGCAGTTGGCAAAGGATGGCATGACACTGATCATGGTCACCCACGAGATGCGCTTTGCCCGGGAAGTCGGCGATAAACTGGTTTTCATGCACCACGGCAAGGTGCATGAGGTGGGCGATCCGAAGGTGTTGTTTGCCAATCCGCAGACGGCGGAGCTGGCGAACTTTATTGGCACGGTGGAGGCGACAGCCTGAAGCAGCCTCATCCTGATCGTTCCCACGCAGAGCGTAGGAACGATCAGGTTTGAACCATGCGCGTTGGCGCCAGCGTTTGATCGTGGCACGATGTCGGGGTTATCGACCGAGACCCCCTGACCATGCCGCAATCCCAAGCCAAGAATCTGTCCCTGATCGCCGCAATCGACCTGGGCTCCAACAGCTTTCACATGGTCGTGGCCAAGGCCCAGAACGGCGAAATCCGCATCCTCGAGCGCCTCGGCGAGAAGGTGCAACTGGCCGCCGGCATCGACGACGCGCGCCAGCTCAACGAAGAATCGATGCAGCGCGGCCTCGATTGCCTCAAGCGCTTTGCCCAACTGATCAACGGTATGCCGCTCGGCGCCGTGCGCATCGTCGGCACCAACGCCCTGCGTGAAGCGCGCAACCGCGGCGAATTCATCCGCCGCGCCGAGGAAATCCTCGGCCACACGGTTGAAGTCATCTCCGGCCGTGAAGAAGCGCGCCTGATCTATCTCGGCGTTTCGCACACACTCGCCGACACCCCAGGCAAACGTTTGGTCGCCGACATCGGCGGCGGCAGTACCGAATTCATCATCGGCCAGCGCTTCGAGCCGTTGCTGCGCGAAAGCCTGCAAATGGGCTGTGTGAGTTTCACCCAGCGCTACTTCAAGGACGGCAAAATCACCCCGGCCCGCTACGCCCAGGCCTATACGGCGGCGCGCCTGGAAATCATGAGCATCGAGCACGCCCTGCATCGCCTGACCTGGGATGAAGCCATCGGCTCTTCCGGTACGATTCGCGCCATCGGCCTGGCCCTGAAGGCTGGCGGCCATGGCAGCGGCGAGGTCAACGCCGAAGGCTTGGCGTGGCTCAAGCGCAAGCTGTTCAAGCTTGGCGACGCCGACAAGATCGATTTCGAAGGCATCAAGCCTGACCGCCGCGCGATCTTCCCGGCGGGCCTGGCGATTCTCGAAGCGATCTTCGACGCCCTCGAACTGCAACGCATGGACCATTGCGAAGGCGCGCTGCGTGAAGGCGTGCTCTACGACCTGCTCGGCCGCCATCATCACGAAGACGTGCGCGAACGCACCCTGACCTCATTGATGGAGCGCTATCACGTCGATCTGGAACAGGCGGCGCGGGTCGAGCGCAAGGCCCTGCACGCGTTCGATCAGGTCGCCGTCGACTGGGAACTGGACGACGGCATCTGGCGCGAACTGCTCGGCTGGGCGGCGAAAGTCCACGAAGTCGGCCTCGACATCGCTCACTATCACTACCACAAGCACGGTGCCTACCTGATCGAGCACTCCGATCTGGCCGGCTTCTCGCGAGAAGACCAGCAGATGCTCGCGCTATTGGTGCGTGGCCATCGGCGCAATATTCCCAAGGACAAGTTTGCCGAATTCGGCGATGACGGCATCAAGCTGATTCGCCTGTGCGTGCTGCTGCGGTTTGCCATTCTGTTCCATCACATTCGCGGAACCCAGGCGATGCCGCAGGTGGTGCTGCACGCCAATGGCGACCATCTCGATGTGCAATTCCCGGAGAACTGGCTGGATGAAAATCAGCTGACCCAGGCGGATTTCGGACTTGAGGCGGACTGGTTGACGCGGGTGGGGATTGTTCTCACGGTGCACTGACACTGATTGTGGCGAGGGGATTTATCCCCGCTGGCCTGCGCAGCAGGCCTGATTTTGCCTCAAGGGGTCGCTTCGCGCCCAACGGGGATAAATCCCCTCGCCACAGGTCGGAATCAGTGTAGATACAAAAAAGGCGATCCCGAGGGATCGCCTTTTTTATTGGGCTGACGGTCAACTGCTCACCGGCAATATCGGGCTGCCCAACCGCTCCAGCAACGTCGCCTGCGCACTGCGCGGGTTCTGGTTGCCAGTGGGCGTGTTGCGGATGTAGCGGCCGTCCGACTGCAAACTCCAGCTGTGGGTGTTGTCGGTCAGGTACAGCTCCAGCTCCTTCTTGACGCGGGTCAGCAGCTTCTTGCCTTCCACCGGGAAGCAGGTCTCGACGCGCTTGTCGAGGTTGCGCTCCATCCAGTCGGCGCTGGAGAGGAACATCTGCTCGTCGCCGCCGTTGAGGAAGTAGAACACCCGCGTGTGCTCGAGGAAGCGGCCAATGATCGAGCGCACATGAATGTTGTGCGAGACCCCGGCGATGCCCGGGCGCAGGCAGCACATGCCGCGCACCACCAGATCGATGCGCACCCCGGACTGACTGGCCTTGTACAGCGCGCGGATGATCTTCGGATCGGTCAGCGAGTTGAACTTGGCGATGATGTGCGCCGGTTTGCCTTCGAGGGCGAACTGGGTTTCGCGGGCAATCATGTCGAGCATGCCCTTCTTCAGGGTGAACGGCGCATGCAGCAGCTTTTTCATGCGCAGCGTCTTGCCCATGCCGATCAACTGGCTGAACAGTTTGCCGACGTCCTCGCACAAGGCGTCATCGGAGGTCAGCAGGCTGTAGTCGGTGTAGAGCTTGGCGTTACCGGCGTGGTAGTTACCGGTGCCGAGGTGCGCATAACGGACGATCTCGCCAGCCTCGCGGCGCAGAATCAGCATCATCTTGGCGTGGGTCTTGAAGCCGACCACGCCGTAGATCACCACGGCACCCGCCGCTTGCAGACGGCTGGCCAGTTGCAGGTTGGACTCTTCGTCGAAGCGCGCGCGCAGCTCGATCACCGCCGTGACTTCCTTGCCGTTACGCGCGGCATCCACCAGCGCATCGACGATCTCGGAGTTGGCGCCGGAGCGGTACAGGGTCTGGCGAACGGCGAGAACGTGCGGGTCTTTCGCCGCCTGACGCAGCAGGTCGACCACCGGCGTGAACGACTCGAACGGATGCAGCAGAAGGATGTCCTGCTTGCTGACCACGCTGAAAATGTTTTCGCTGTTCTGCAGCAGTTTCGGAATCTGCGGGGTGAACGGCGTGTATTGCAGCTCCGGGTGGCTGTCGAGACCGGTAATGCTGAACAGCCGCGTCAGGTTGACCGGGCCATTGACCTGATACAGCTCGGTCTCGCTCAGGTTGAACTGCTTGAGCAGGTAGTCCGAGAGGTGTTTTGGGCAAGTGTCGGCGACTTCCAGACGCACCGCGTCACCGTAACGCCGCGAGAACAACTCGCCACGCAGGGCGCGGGCGAGGTCTTCGACGTCTTCGGAGTCGAGCGCCAGGTCGGCATTTCGGGTCAGACGGAACTGGTAGCAGCCTTTCACCTTCATGCCCTGGAACAGGTCATCGGCGTGGGCGTGGATCATCGACGACAGGAACACATAGTTGTCGCCGGCGCCGCCGACTTCTTCCGGCACCTTGATGATCCGCGGCAGCAGACGCGGAGCCGGAATGATTGCCAGACCGGAGTCGCGACCGAAGGCGTCGATGCCTTCGAGCTCGACGATGAAGTTCAGGCTCTTGTTCACCAGCAGCGGGAACGGGTGCGTCGGGTCGAGGCCGATCGGGGTGATGATTGGCGCGATCTCGTCGCGGAAATAGCGGCGGACCCAGGTCTTGAGCTTGGTCGTCCAGTTGCGCCGACGGATGAAGCGCACCTGATGCTTTTCCAGCTCCGGCAGGAGGATGTCGTTGAGGATCGCGTACTGGCGGTCAACGTGACCGTGGACCAGCTCGCTGATCCGCGCCAGCGCCTGATGCGGCTGCAAGCCGTCAGCGCCGGCCTGTTCGCGGGCGAAGGTGATCTGCTTTTTCAGCCCGGCGACGCGGATTTCAAAGAATTCATCGAGGTTGCTGGAGAAGATGAGCAGGAACTTCAGCCGCTCCAGCAACGGGTAGGACTCGTCCAGCGCCTGTTCCAGCACGCGGATGTTGAACTGCAATTGCGAAAGCTCGCGGTGGATGTACAGGCTGCTGTCATCCAGGCCGGGAATGGCGATCGCCGGCACCGCCGCGGCGGTTTCAGCGACCGGCGCGGGTGGCGCAGGCTCCAGTTCCGGCGGAGTTTCGGTGATTTGCTCGACCACCGGCTGAGCTTCTTTTACGGCAACTTCAGTGAGTCCTTCGGTATTCATGGAATGTTCCTGGGAGGGCTATTTCTGCTCTCGTAACAATTGAGCGGCACGAACGGCAAAGTAAGTCAGGATGCCATCTGCACCGGCACGTTTAAAGGCGGTCAGTGACTCGAGGATCACCGCTTCGCTCAACCAGCCATTCTGGATAGCGGCCATGTGCATGGCGTATTCGCCACTGACCTGATAGACGAAGGTCGGCACCTTGAAGGCATCTTTGACCCGAAAAAGAATGTCCAGGTAGGGCATGCCCGGTTTGACCATGACCATGTCCGCGCCTTCGGACAAGTCCGCACCGACTTCGTGCAGCGCTTCGTCGCTGTTGGCCGGGTCCATCTGATAAGAGGCTTTGTTGGCCTTGCCGAGGTTCGACGCCGAGCCCACCGCATCGCGGAATGGGCCGTAGTAGGCGCTGGCGTACTTCGCCGAGTAGGCCATGATGCGCATATTGACGTGACCGGCAATTTCCAGCGCTTCACGGATGGCCTGGATGCGACCGTCCATCATGTCCGATGGCGCCACGACCTGCGCGCCGGCTTCGGCGTGGGACAGCGCCTGACGCACCAGCGCATCGACGGTAATGTCGTTCTGCACGTAGCCGTCTTCGTCGAGAATGCCGTCCTGACCGTGGGTGGTGAACGGGTCCAGCGCCACGTCAGTGATCACGCCCAGCTCCGGGAAACGCTCGCGCAGGGCGCGAGTGGCGCGCTGGGCGATGCCTTCGGGATTCCAGGCTTCGGCGGCATCAAGGGATTTCAGCTCAGGCGGGGTGACCGGGAACAGAGCCAGCGCCGGAATGCCCAGCTCGACCCATTTCGCCGCTTCTTCAAGCAGCAGATCAATGCTCAGTCGCTCGACGCCCGGCATCGAGGCCACGGCTTCGCGGCGGTTTTCACCGTCGAGCACGAACACCGGCAGGATCAGGTCATCGACCGTCAATACGTTTTCACGCACCAGGCGCCGCGAAAAATCATCACGACGATTGCGGCGCAGACGAGTGGCTGGGAACAGACGATTGGCGGGGGTAAAGCTCACGGCAGACTCCTGAGCCCGGGCAAACGGGCGAGCGTGACAGTTATAGACGGCCATTATGACCAACAGATGACAGTTGTGTGTGCTCTGTGACAGGTAGCCGCAATCCATTGTCGATGTAGGAAATGTTCACGTCGAGACACATTTGGACACTTTCATGAATGTGCCCGAAGGGTTAGGCTGCGCGTTCATTTCGCCAGCACCCAGACAATGCTCCAACAATTTCTGCACGACTTTGGCTACTTTGCCTTGTTTCTCGGCACGTTCTTCGAAGGCGAAACCATTCTGGTGCTCGCAGGCTTCCTTGCGTTCCGTGGATACATGGACATCAATCTGGTGGTGGTCGTGGCGTTCTTCGGCAGCTACGCCGGCGATCAGCTGTGGTACTTCCTGGGGCGCAAGCACGGGCGCAAATTGCTCGCGCGCAAACCGCGCTGGCAGATGATGGGCGACCGTGCCCTGGAGCACATTCGCAAGCATCCGGACATCTGGGTCCTGAGCTTCCGCTTCGTTTATGGCCTGCGCACGGTGATGCCGGTGGCGATCGGCCTGTCCGGGTATCCGCCGGGACGCTACCTGCTCCTCAACGGCATTGGCGCGGCAATCTGGGCCACCGCACTGGCTGCGGCGGCTTACCACTTCGGCGCAGTGCTGGAAGGCATGCTCGGCAGCATCAAGAAGTACGAGCTGTGGGTGCTCGGCGCCTTGCTGATTCTGGGGCTGGGCCTGTGGCTGCGACGCCGCTTCAAGAATGCGCAACTGGCGAAGAAAATCTATCAGGACGAGCAACTCGCCAAAGCCGCCGAGGCCGAGCAGTTGCGCCAGGTCGAAGCGAGCCCTCCTGCTGAACCGAAAACGCCAGCCGAATAAGCCATTCGCTGGCGGCTTCCACGCGCAGCCCAGGCAAATAATGAACACCCCGCCGCCGTTGCGATCCATTGAGAGAGCGCTCTGTTCCCGCGCGCGTCGCCCATGCCCTATGGCAACGCGTGACGATTTAAGGGACATTGAGCGCCATGAATCTGGAGAGAAGCCCATGAGCAAAAAAGTTGCAGTGATCCTGTCCGGCAGTGGCGTATACGACGGCGCCGAAATCCAGGAAAGTGTCATCACCCTGTTGCGCCTCGACCAGCGCGGCGCACAGGTGCAGTGCTTCGCGCCAAACATCGCGCAATTGCATGTGATCAATCACCTGACCGGCGAAGAAATGCCGGAGTCGCGCAACGTACTGGTGGAATCGGCGCGGATTGCCCGGGGCAACGTCAAGGATATCCGCGATGCCGACGTCGAAGACTTCGATGCGCTGATCGTGCCCGGCGGTTTCGGCGCGGCGAAGAACCTGTCGAACTTTGCCATCGAAGGCGCAGGCTGCACCGTGCAACCCGAAGTGCTGGCCCTGGCCGAAGCATTTGCCGAAGCGGGCAAGCCGGTCGGGCTGATCTGTATTTCCCCGGCGCTGTCGGCGAAAATCTATGGCCCGGGCGTGACCTGCACCATTGGCAACGACGCCGACACCGCGGCGGCCATGAACAAAATGGGCGCCACCCACGAAGAGTGCGCGGTGACCGAAATCGTCGAAGACAAGGCGCGCAAACTGGTCACCACCCCGGCGTACATGCTGGCGCAGACCATCAGTGAAGCGGCTTCGGGGATCAACAAACTGGTCGACCGCGTGCTCGAACTGACTCACGAAAACGACGCTTGATCCCTGCCTGCCTGCAAACCCGACTGTGGGAGCGAGCCTGCTCGCGAAAGCGGAGTGTCATTCAATTCAAATCTGTTTGATACGACGCCTTCGCGAGCAGGCTCGCTCCCACAGCGATTGTGCAAGACTCAGTCCTTGCGGGTGAGCCGGGTCAGAATCCGGTCCAAAGCATTGGCAAACGCCTGCTTTTCACGCTCACCAAACGGCGCCGGCCCGCCGCTCATCTGGCCCTGCTCCCTCAGATCGGTGAACAGGTTACGCACTGCCAGACGCTCGCCCATGTTCTGCGCATCGAACTCCTTGCCGCGCGGATCCAGCGCCGCCACGCCCTTCTTCACCAGCCGATCGGCCAGCGGGATATCGCTGCAGATCACCAGCTCACCCGGCACGGCGTGCTCGACCAGATAATCATCCGCCGCATCCGGCCCGCTCGGCACCACGATCAGTTTGACGATGGCCAGCCCCGGCTTGGTCTGCGGCTGCCCGGCCACCAGCACCACTTCGAACTGGCGCTTTAACGCGAACTTCACCACCAGATCCTTCGCCGCCCGTGGACAGGCGTCGGCATCGATCCATACACGCATGTTCTTGCCTCCAAAAAATTCGCGAGCAGGCTCGCTCCCACAGGATACATACCGAACCTGTGGGAGCGAGCCTGCTCGCGAATATGAGCGCAGCGAATGCCTTTATGCAGCCGAAACCCGGCGCTTCTCCGCCACCCAACTACGCCCGTACAACACAACAATCGCCACAATCGCCACCGCCTGCGCAATCAGCGAATAGGCATCGGCATGGATCCCCAGCCAGTCGAATTCAAAGAACGCCACCGGCCGTGTGCCGAAGATCCCGGCCTCCTGCAAGGCTTTCACGCCATGCCCGGCAAACACCACCGACAACGCGCACAACAACGCGGCGTTGATGCTGAAGAACAGCGTCAGCGGCAGTTTCGCCGAGCCGCGCAGAATCACCCAGGCCAAGCCGACCAGCAGCACCAACGCCGTCGCACCGCCGGCCAGCACCGCGTTGTGCCCGGCGGGCCCGGCCTGCAGCCAGAGGGTTTCGTAGAACAGGATCACTTCGAACAACTCGCGATAGACCGAGAAGAACGCGAGGATCGCAAAGCCGAAACGTCCACCGCCGCCGACCAGGCTGCTCTTGATGTAATCCTGCCAGGCCGCCGCGTGACGGCGGTCATGCATCCACACGCCGAGCCACAACACCATGACGCTGGCAAACAGCGCGGTGGCGCCTTCCAGCAACTCACGCTGCGAACCGCTGACGTCGATCACATACGCCGCCAGCGCCCAGGTGCCCAAGCCCGCCAGCAACGCGAGGCCCCAGCCAACGTTGACACTGCGCACCGCTGACTGCTGACCGGTGTTGCGCAGGAAGGCGAGGATCGCCGCCAGCACCAGAATCGCTTCCAGACCTTCGCGCAGCAGAATCAGCAGACCGGAGATGTAGCTCAGCGACCAGCTCAGACCATCGCTGCCCAGCAGGCCGGCGGATTCCTTGAGTTTGGCCTTGGCCGCATCCAGTCGCTGCTCGGCCTGCTCGACCGGAAGACCGTCCTGCAGAGACTGCCGATACGCCATCAGCGATTTTTCGGTGTCCTTGCGCACATTGGCATCGACGTTGTCCAGCGAGCTTTCGACCAGTTCGAAGCCTTCCAGATACGCCGCCACCGAGAGGTCATAGGCCTGATCATGTTCACCGGCGCGGTAGGCCGCGAGGCTCTTGTCCAGCGTGGCGGCAGTGTAATCGAGCAACTGCGCCGGACCGCGTTTGACCTGCGGTGGTTGTGCGCGCTGAGCCCGGAACGTCGCCGCAACCTCTGCGCCTTCCGCCGCCTGCACTTCGGCCGGGGTCTGGCGGGCCAGATCGGCGATGTTGTAGACCTTGTCGGACTTGGCGGCCGCCGCATCGGCACTGAAGCCGGCGATGTAGGTGGCCAGATCCCAGCGCTGGCGATCATCGAGCTGATCGGCAAACGCCGGCATGTCGGTGCCTTCGACGCCCTGGCCGAGGGTGCTGTAGATCGCGTACAGGCTCAGGTGATCCATGCGCGCAGCGTCGCGCAGGTTGGCTGGCGCAGGGGTCAGACCTACGCCGGCCGGGCCGTCGCCGGCACCGGAATCGCCGTGGCACACCGAGCAATTCTGCGCATACAACGGCGCACCGCGTGTCGGGTCCGGGGTGATGATCGGCGCCTGACTGACTTCATACGCCACCGCCAGTTTCGCCCCCAACTGTCGGGCCTGACGGGCGACATCAGCACCGTCCTGCTTCGCACTGATGGCGGCGTGCAAAGATTCGACGCCCTGTTCCAGCGCGGCTTTTTCCGGTTTGGCCGGTAATGCAGTGATCAAGCCTTGCAGAACCTGGGTGAATTCCAGCTGCTCGCGGTATTCGCCATCGTCGATGACTTTGCCTGCCGCGACCGTCGGCGGGTAATCGGCACTGATGTAATCGAGCAGGTGCAACGCTTGCGGCGCGCCTTCCACGGTATCGGCCAGCAGCGGCAGGCTGCTCAGGGACAATAACGGGAACAGCAGCCAGGCCAGCAATCGGGACGAGGCAATCATGAACGAATCTCAAATGGAAATGCGAAGTTACATATTGTTCACTTCGTAGACGTTTCTCTCAAGCTTTGTCGATGTTGGCAGGGAATGATTCATATCGTTGAAGCCATGTGCCACCATCGGCTCCAATAACGTAAATGTTCCCGCTTTGTTCAAGGAAGACCCTTTCAATGCGCCCTTGCCTGCTGCTTCCCCTGCTGCTGACCGCCATGACACAACTGGCGGGTTGTGCGGCTTATCGCAATTACGACCTAGAGCTGGAACAGACCACCGAGCAATTGAAACAAGGCAACGTCGCCGGCTCGCTGGCCTTGATCGAGGCCCATAACCCGGACGAGCAGAAGGATCTGCTCTATTACTTCGAGAAAGGCGCGGTGTTGAGCGCGGGCGGTGAACTGCCCCAGAGTCAGGCGGCATGGCGCAGTGCCGAGCAAATGGTGATCGAGCGCCAGGACACCCTTGAAACCACCGGCGACAAACTCTTGGCCGCCATGGGTAATCACTGGGGCAGCATCATCAATGACAAGCTGCGGCGCTACGATGGTTATGACTATGAAAAAGTCATGCTGACCACGCAGATGGCCCTCAACCAGCTGGCCGTGAATGATTTCGATGGTGCTCGCGCCGACATCAAGAAAACCCATGAGCGCGAAGCGCTGATCGCCCGGCAGCGCGAGCTCGAATATGAGCGCGTCGAAGAGGTAGCGAAAAAGCAGGGCGTGCGTGTGCACTACAAGGATCTGCAGGGCTATCCGGTAGTCATGCTGGACGCGCCGGCGGTGATCGCCTTGAAGAACGGCTACCAAAGCGCGTTCAGTCACTACCTCGCGGGCTTTACCTATGAAGCGCTAGGGGAAAAGAATCTCGCCGCGCCCGGCTATCGCCAGGCCATCGAATTGCGCCCGGACTTGCCGTTCTTTCAGCAGGCATTGCGTGACCTCGACAGTCCCGGCCTCAAGGGTGACGAAAGCGATGTGCTGATCATCGTGCAAAGCGGCCTCGCTCCCGCACGCAGTTCGCTGCGTGTGCCGTACCCGGTGAAGCTGGCAGACGGGCAGGTCATTGTCGCCAACATCTCGTTCCCGGTGATGGTGCCCGACACTTCGACGCCGGCCTTCAATCAGATCGGCATCGATGGCCGGCAGAAGAAACTCATCGCGGTCAACAGCATCACCGACATGTCCTTGCGCACGCTGCGCGATGACATGCCCGGCATTATCCAGCGCACCACTTACCGGGCCTTTCTGGCAGCCGACGTGCAAGCCACCGACAACCGACGTGACCCGAGCAAAGCATCGTACGTGACCCATTGGGATGGTTTCGAACAGGCCGATACGCGTACCTGGCGCACCCTGCCCAACCTGACTCAGGTATTGCGCGTGCGCCTGAGGAAAGGCGAACACGCGATCACTCTGCCCCACATCAACAACGCCGCACCGCTGAAGATCCGGATTGATCAGAACCGCCAGGTCATCGCCCTGCGCGCCCTCGGCGATCGGGTTTTCGCCAATGGCAGCGCGTTCGGGCCCGGCAAAACAGCGGCCGAACGCGTCGTGAACAACTAAACCAGGTGATGGCACGAACGCCCTCCACGCCACCAAAAAGACATTACATAGCCATCATCACGCGCTTATAATGCCGCGCCCTCGCCCAGCGAGCCGGCATCAAAAGCTCCTCACTCATGAGGAATTGGCAGGAGGCCAGCGCCGCCGTCGATAGGTCACACCAGCCCGACCAGCACACGCGGCTGCAAGTCTTGTTACTCAGGGAAGAAGTACCCATGGCATTCCGCGCTCCCATGCTGCTCGCGCTCAGCGCTGTCACGCTGTTGTCCGGCTGCGCAGCGTTTCGCAACTACGATTCCGAACTGGCCCAGACCAATCAGCAACTGGCTTCCGGCAACGTCGACGCGGCGCTGACCCTGCTGGAAAAGAACAACACCGGCACCGACAAAGACCTGCTCTATTACTTCGAGAAAGGTGAACTGCTGCGCGCCAAGGGCGACCTGTCAGGCAGCCAGAACGCCTGGGGCAGTGCCGATCAGGTGGTCGGTCAGTGGGAAGACGCGGTCAAGCTCGACTCGGCCAAGTACCTGGCACAGTTCGGCAGCTTCATCGTCAACGACAAGGTGCGTCGCTACGAAGGCTATGACTACGAAAAAGTCATGCTGACCACGCAGATGGCCCTGAACCTGTTGGCGGTCAACGATTTCGATGGCGCCCGCACGGCGATCAAAAAGACCCACGAACGCGAAGCGGTGATCGCCGACCTGCGTGACAAGGAATACCTCAAGAGCGAAGAACAGGCCGAGAAAGAAGGCATAAAGACTCAGTACAAGGATCTGCAGGGTTATCCGGTGGCCAGCCTCGACGCACCGGAAGTGGTCGGCCTGAAAAACAGCTACCAGAGTGCATTCAGCCATTACCTCGCCGGTTTCGTCTACGAAGCACTGGGCGAGAAAGATCTGGCCGCGCCGGGTTATCGCAAAGCCGCCGAATTACGCCCGAACACGCCACTGCTCGAACAGGCGCTGGTCAATCTCGACAAACCGTCGAAGTCCGACGACAGCGACATTCTCATCGTCGTGCAGAGCGGTCTGGCCCCGGCCCGCGACTCGATTCGTGTGCCGCTGCCATTACCGATCTCCAATAACGTCGTGATCACTCCGCTGTCGTTCCCGATCATCAAGCCTGACACCTCCACCGCGCCGTTTGCGCAGATCGGCGTCGACGGCAAGCAAGTCGACCTGACCGCGCTGAACAGCACCACCGCCATGTCGCGCCGCGCCCTGCGCGATGACATGCCGGGGATCATCGTGCGCACCACCGTGCGCGCGATCACCAAAGGCGTGGCGCAAAAGAAGATCAACGAAACCAATCCGCTGGCCGGTCTCGCTGTGGGTATTTCTTCAGCAGTGCTCGAAGGTGCCGATACCCGTACATGGCGCACCCTGCCGGACAACACGCAAGTGGTGCGCCTGCGCCTGAAAAAAGGCGAGCATCAGGTTACCCTGCCGAGCGCCGTCGGCGGCTCGGTGGTCAAGGTCACCGTCGACCAGCGTTATCAAGTGGTCAGCCTGCGTGCCGTGGGCAACCAGGTATTCGCTGGCGGCATCGCCGCTCACGTAATGCCGAGCGCTGCCGCGACCAACGTCGCCAGCCTCAAACAACCTTAAGAACGGAGTCTTTGCAATGCGCTTGAAGATCATCGCCGTCGCCGCCCTCGCCTTGCTGGCAGGCTGCGCCACCCCGCCACCGCCAGAGCCGGGCAGCGCCGCGAGCAAAGTCGTGGCCATGGGCCCGCAGAAACACATCGTCGTCGGCGCCATGCGCGTGGCCCGGGAAAACGGCTTCATGACCGTCAACGTGCAGTTGAGCAACACCCTCAACAGCAACAAGATCTTCTACTACCGCTTCGCCTGGCTTGGCGCCGAAGGTTTCCCGGTTGCCGAAGAAGAAGTCTGGAAAAGCCAGATGATGTACGGCGCTCAGACCAGCTTCATTCAGGCCATCGCGCCGACCCCGAAAGCCGTGGATTTCCGTCTGGAAATCAAGACGCCTTAAGCCCGCCACCCTATTTCTGATTGAGAGAGCTTTCTCATGTTTGCACGCTTTTCCTGCATCGCCGTCATCGCCCTGCTCGCCTCCGGTTGCGCCAACACCTCGCCGACCCTGGGCAGCAAGAACATCAGCTACGGCGACACCAAAGCGGTTGAAACCGTGACCAACGAATTCGGTTCGACCGACCTGCAAATGATCGCCGAGTCGATGACCCGCTCGCTGGCCCAGTCCGGCATTCTGCAGGGTCGTCCGGTGGTTCAGGTCTACGACGTGAAGAACAAGACCAGCGAGTACATCGACACTCGCGAAATCACCACCAGCATCAAGACTCAGTTGATGAAGACCGGTGTTGCGCGCTTCGCCAGTGACAACAACGCCATGCAGAGCCAGGTTGACCAGCTCAAGCTGCAAAACCAGAGCGGTCTGTACAAGAAAAGCACCGTGGCCAAGACCGGCAACATGGTTGCCGCCAAGTACCGCATCGAAGGCTCGATCAGCTCGATCGTCAAGCGCAGCAGCGACTACAAGGACGTCTTCTACAAATTCAGCCTGCAACTGATCGACGTTGAAAGCGGTCTGGCCGAGTGGATGGACGAAAAAGAGATCCGCAAAACCACGGAGCGTTAATCGATGCGCACATGGATTGGCATGATGGCCCTGGCTTGCGCGTTCAGCGCGCAGGCGGCCCCGAAAGTCGCGGTGACGGATCTGGCGTATCAGGAACGCGTGGAGCAATACATCCACATCGTTTCGGCGCAAAGCAACCACCGCGAGAGTTACTACAGCGCCAGCGGTTCTTCGAGCTACAACGAGATCGAAGCGACCACCAGCTACATCGAACAGGGCGAGTTGCGCAAATTCACCGGCGACATCAAGGGTGAAATCCTGCGTACCGGCATGTTCCAGCTGGTGCAGGGCACACCGTACACCGCCTCGTCCAAGGGCGATGTGTATGACGTGATCAAGCGCATCAAGGCCGGCAACTTCAAAGGCGCCGACTATGTGCTGTTCGGCACTGTGTCCGACATCGACTTCACCCAGGACATCAACGAGCTGGCGCACACCGACAGCTATTCGGCGGTGCTGGGCCTGACGCTGGTGGCGGATTTCAGCCTGATCAATACCAAGACCTACGAGATCACCTCGGCCTTCACGGCGATGGGCGAAGCGCAGGACACCAAACTGGTGAACCACCGCGACATCAAGATCTCGCTGAACCGTCCGCGGGTGGTGCGTGACGTGTCCAAGGCGTTGGGCGAAGACGTGGCCGGGCAACTGAGCATGCAGCTCGGTGGTGGTGACGGTTATGAGCAGCCGCGTGAGGCGCCGCAGCGCAACAATCTGCCGCGTGACACGGCGCCGGTGATTTTACGCTGAGCCGGATCTGAGGACTTTTGTGGCGAAGGGCTCTGTGGCGAGGGGATTTATCCCCGTTGGGTCGCGAAGCGGCCCTCGCTATTGATTCAAGACGATTGGGACTGCTGCGCAGTCCAACGGGGATAAATCCGCTCGCCACAAAAGCTCGCTTGCCCCGATGTCTCGGTAGAAATGAAAAAGGCGACCTCTTGAGGTCGCCTTTTTTCTGCCCGAGCGGTTTACGCCGCCGCTTTGCGCAACGTCGCCATGAATGCCGCTGCGCCGATGAACAGCCCGGCAAAGGTGCGGTTCATGCGTTTCTGCTGCTTGGGTGTGCGCAACAGGCGCAGCACCTTCGACGCCAGCCCGGTGTAGCCGGCCATGACAATCAGGTCGACAAAGACCATGGTCACGCCGATCACCAGATACTGAATCAGCAGCGGCGCATGGGGATTGATGAACTGCGGCAGCACCGCGAGCATGAATATCAATGCCTTGGGATTGCTGATATTCACCAGAAAGCCGCGAAACACCAGGGCCAGCGGCTTGCCGATCGGCCGAACCGCAGCGTCATCGCTCATGTCCATGGGCAACGCGCGCCATTGCCTGATCGCCAGATAAACCAGATAGGCAACGCCGAACCATTTGATCGCATGGAACGCCGTGGCCGAAGCAGTGAGCACGGCGCCAACACCCGCGCCGACAATCGCAATCTGCACCGCCAGACCGATCTGCAGGCCCAGCGCGTTCCAATAGCCGCGCCAGAAACCGTATTGCAGACCGCTGGACATCGACGCGATGGCGCCTGCGCCCGGGGACAGACTGATCACCCAGCAGGCGGCAAAGAATGCCAGCCATGTTTGAAGCTCCATCGCATACCTCGGCTGATGCTTGTGACAAATGCCTAAGCTAATGCGGCTTCGTGTGGATGACTACCAGTTTTTTGCTAAATATTGCAGGAAGCTGAGGGCCCCTTCGCGAGCAGGCTCGCTCCCACAGGGGGAACGCATTCCAATGTGGGAGCGAGCCTGCTCGCGAAGGCGTCGGAACAGACGACGTAGAAATTACTTCTCAAACCCGCTCGACGGCAACACATCGGTCCCGCGCCAACGCCGCACCGAACGCTGGAAGAACAGGCTGTTCGGCACCTGCACCATGGCGCTGCCGGTGCCGAGCTCTTCGGCCTCGACCAGCGTGGTATAGAGCAGATTGATCGCGATCACCCGGCCTTTGACGCCAGGCTTGTCGGTGGTGTCCACCAGCTCGACCACGTCGCCGAGGCGGAACGGCCCGACGGTGAAAATGAGAATTGCGCAGAGCAGGTTCGACAGCACACTCCACATGGCGAAGAACGCCACCGCCGCCACCGCGACAAATCCCGACAGCGCCGTCCACAGCACCGTGGCCGAAACGCCGAGGCGCTCGAGCACGAAGAGCAGCGCGCTGCCCATGATCAGCCAGCGCAACACGCCGCGCAGCGGCATCAGCAACTGCGGTGGAAACGGATAGCGCTCACCCAGGCGAGTCAGGCCTTTGGCAACGAAACGCTGGGTGAGGTAACCGGCCAGCAGAATCAGCAGAATCTGCGCGGTGAACCAGATGGGCTCGACCCACACCGCCGCAAAGGGCAGCTTGAAGGCTTCCATCAGGACAACGCCTCCAGCTCCGCCTGCATGCTTTCCAGGGTTTCCAGGGCTTCCATCCAGGCCTCTTCCAGCTCGGATTCGCGCACCTTCAATTTGGCCTGTTCGGCGAGCAGATCACGCAATTCATTCTTGCGCGCCGGCTCGTAGATATTGCTGTCACCGAGGCTGGCATCGATCCTGGCCAGTTTCTCGTGCAGCTTGCCCAGCTCGGCTTCAAGCTTGTCAGCCTCGCGCTTGTGCGGCGCCAGTTGCTGACGCAACGCTGCTGCCGCTTGACGCTGCGCCTTCTTGTCAGTCTTGTCCGGATTGACCGGTGTGTTGCTGACCGGCGCATTGCGCTGACGGTATTCCACCAGCCAACGCGCGTAGTCTTCGAGATCGCCGTCGAACTCTTCGACCTTGCCATCGGCCACCAGATAGAAGTTGTCGGTGGTGCTCTTGAGCAAGTGCCGATCGTGAGAGACCACCAGCACCGCACCGCTGAATTCCTGCAGGGCCATGGTCAGCGCCAGACGCATTTCCAGGTCGAGGTGGTTGGTCGGTTCGTCGAGCAGCAGAAGGTTCGGCCGTTCCCAGGCGATCAAAGCGAGGGCCAGACGGGCCTTCTCGCCACCGGAGAAATTCAGCACCGGCTCATCGATGCGCGCGCCACGGAAGTCGAAACCGCCGAGGAAGTCACGCAGGGTCTGCTCACGCTCGCTCGGTGCCAGGCGCTGCAAGTGCAGCAACGGGCTGGCCTTGGAGTCCAGCGAGTCGAGCTGATGCTGGGCGAAGTAGCCGACCACGGTGTTTTCGCCACGGGTCAGGCGCCCGGCCAGCGGTTCGAGCTCGCCGGCGAGGTTCTTGATCAGCGTCGATTTACCCGCACCGTTCGGCCCAAGCAGACCGATCCGCGCACCTGGGTCAGTTGCAGCTTGACCTTCTCGAGGATGGTCTTGTCGCCATAACCCAGGCGCGCATCGGACAGGTCGATCAGTGGGCTGGAGATCTTGGTCGACTCGCGGAAGACGAAGTCGAACGGCGAGTCGACGTGGGCCGCCGACAATTCTTCCATGCGCTCCAGTGCCTTGATCCGGCTCTGCGCCTGACGGGCCTTGGTCGCTTGCGCCTTGAAGCGGGCGATGTAGCTTTCCATGTGCGCACGCTGCGCCTGCTGCTTCTCGTAGGCCTGTTGCTGCTGGGCCAGACGCTCGGCACGAGCGCGTTCGAACGCGGTGTAGCCGCCGCGATATAGCGTCAGTTTGCGCTGATCGACATGGGCGACGTGATCGACCACTTCGTCGAGGAAATCACGGTCGTGGGAAATCAGCAGCAAGGTACCCGGATAACTCTTCAGCCACTCTTCGAGCCAGATGATCGCGTCGAGGTCCAAGTGGTTGGTCGGTTCATCGAGCAGCAGCAGATCCGACGGGCACATCAGTGCCTGCGCCAGATTCAGACGCATCCGCCAGCCACCGGAGAAATCGCCTACCTGACGGTCCATCTGCTCATTGGTGAAACCCAAGCCGGCGAGCAGCTTGCGCGCCCGCGCATCGGCGGTGTAGCCGTCGGCGCTGTCGAGTTCGGCGTGCAGCCGCGCCAGTGCGGTGCCGTCGTGGGCCTCCTCGGCGGCGGCAAGCTCGCGTTGCACCTCACGCAGACGCAGGTCGCCATCGAGCACATAATCGACCGCCAGGCGTTCGAGGGTGTCGACCTCCTGGCGCATGTGCGCAATGCGCCAGTCGGCCGGCAGCAGGCAGTCGCCCGAATCCGGGTGCAACTCGCCGCGCAGCAAGGCGAACAGGCTGGATTTGCCGGCACCGTTGGCGCCGATGAGGCCGGCTTTGTGGCCGGCGTGCAGGGTCAGCTCGGCGTCTTCTAGCAGACGTTGCGGGCCACGCTGTAAAGTCAGGTTCTGAAGTCGGATCATAATGGCGGCGGAGTCTACCAGCTTCGCTCACAACTGGCGCGAGTAGCACGATGTCCTCTGACCTGTGGAGCTTTGCCCTTGATGTCTACGCCCGGCCGGGTGTGGAAGATGCCTGCCTGCAATTGCAAACGGCGGGCGCCAATGTCTGCCTGTTGCTGTGCGGTTTGTGGCTTGAGCAGCGCGCAGTGACCTGCGATGAGTCGCGCGTTCGTTTGCTCAAGGCCTTGACCGCGCCGTGGGATATCGAGGTGGTGCAACCGCTGCGAACCTTGCGCATGCAATGGAAAGCGCGGGCCGTCGATGATGCGGTGATGGCGGGCATGCGCGAGCAGATCAAGTCACTTGAGCTTGAAGCTGAGCGAACCTTGCTGTCACGGCTGGAAGGTGTGGCGCAGGAGTGGGCGCGCAACGATGCAGGTTCGGTGACCTGGCTGGAAGATCTGGCCGGCACTGCCGCCAGCCTGAACCGCGACGCGCTGCAAGTGCTGCGCGTCGCGGCAACCGGCACTTAGGAAGCGCTGGTCGGGGTGCTGCTGACGTTCGACGAAGCGGCTGGTGCTGGCGCAGTCGAAGGGGTCGATTGAGCAGCGGACGACGGTGTCGAGGTAGCTGGAGCAGCCGGGGTAGGCGCAGGCTTGGCGGCTGGAGCAGCAGCCGGTTTGGTCGCGGTTGGCTTGGCAGCAGCAGGCTTTTTCACCGCTGGTTTTGCGGCTGGCTTGGCGGCCGGTTTTGCAGCAGCGGTCGCAGGCTTGGCAGCAGCGGGTTTCGCAGCAGGCTTGGTGGCCGGTTTCGCAGCAGTTTTTGTCGCAGGTTTTGCTGCCGATGTGGCGGCTGGTTTGGCAGCCGGTTTTACCGCCACTTTCGTAGCAGGTTTGGCGGCGGCCGGCTTGGCCGCAGTCTTGGCAGCAGGCTTCGCAGCGGCGGTCTTGGCAGCAGGTTTCGCTGCAGGTTTTGCCGCTGCTTTGGCAGCAGGTTTGGCGGCTGCGGTTTTCGCCGGTGCAGCTTTGCTCGCGGCCGGTTTTGCAGCGGCTTTGGCAGGGGTGGCTTTCACTGCTGGCTTGGCTGCAGCAGGTTTGGCTGCGGTGGTTTTAGCCGCCGGTTTTGCCGCGCTCGCCGCTGGCTTCTTCGCTGCAGTTTTCGCCGCTGGTTTGGCAGCCGCTTTCACTGGCGCCTTGGCCGCTGGTTTGGCGGCGGTTTTCGCAACAGCAGGCTTGGCCGCTGCGGTCTTCGCCGGGGCTTTGCTTGCAACAGGTTTGGCGGCGGCTTTCTTCGCTGGTGCTGCTGCCGGTTTGACCGAACGCGACGACAGAACTTTGCCCACTGCTTCTTGAACGCGGCCAACACCCTGGGCCAGCTTCAGGCTTTCCTGAGCATCGCGCTTGAGTTGCAGAATGTAGCTGCGGGTCTCGGACTGACGATCTTTCAACGCGTCGAGCAGGTCTTCGAGTTCTTTCACCGAAGCCTTGGCTTTGTTCTGTGCCTTGGCTTTGCCGGCGCTGGCGGCGTCCTGCAGTTTGGTGCGCGATTTGTGCAGTTTTTCCTGCGCTTTGCCACGCTGTTTTTCCAGCTTGGCGAGCAGTTTTTCAGCATCAGCCAAGGCTTGCGAGCAAGCGTTTTCCAAATGCTCGAGCAGGCTGCCCGACAACTGTTGGAGTAAGTGCAACGGAGTATTTACAGGCTTCTTGGTGGCCGACATGGTTTACCTCCTGGCTGACGTGAGTGCGGCTCATACTAGACCTCTGCTGATACCGCCGCTAGGGCATGTTGACAGTATCTCTGCCGTTGCGTTGCACCGAAGCCCAAATGTTCTGCGTGCGGAAAAAGCAGTTCACCGATGCAGGCGTCGGCACTGGCATAATCCCCCGCATCTCAGGTCGGAGAGTGCCCATGTCGCGCTACTTTATGTTGTCCCTCTGCATGGTTTTTTCGGCGGCGTATGCCGATGAAAAAACTACGGCAAACGATGCTCATGACCTGGCTTACAGCCTCGGTGCCAGCCTCGGCGAACGGCTGCGTCAGGAGGTGCCGCAATTGCAAATCCAGGCACTGATCGAAGGTCTGCAACAGGCGTATCAGGGCAAGCCGCTGGCGCTGAGTGAAGCGCGTATCGAACAGATTCTGGCCGACCACGAATCGCGCAATGCCGAGCAGGCATCACGGCAGTCGAGCGATGCGGCGATGGAAAACGAGCAACGCTTTCTCAGTGCGGAAAAAGCCAAACCGGGGGTGAAGGAACTGGCCGATGGCATCCTCCTGACTGAACTGGTTCCGGGCACTGGCGCCAAGGCTGGCCCGGACGGCAAAGTGCAGGTGTTGTATGTCGGCAAGCTGCCGGACGGCACCGTGTTCGATCAGAACACCCAGCCGCAATGGTTCAACCTCGACAGCGTGATCACCGGTTGGCGCACCGCTTTGCAGAGCATGCCGGTGGGGGCGAAATGGCGATTGGTGATTCCGTCGGATCAGGCTTATGGCGCCGACGGTGCCGGCGACCTGATTGCGCCATTCACACCACTGGTATTTGAAGTGGAATTGCGTGGCGCGACGAGCTGATCAGGCATAAAAAAACGGTGCGCTTTCGGGCGCACCGTTTTTCATGAAGGACGTGGATCAGGCCTGAACCGGATCTTCTGCCTTGTGTGCCGTGTGCAGCACTTCGATCAGGCAGTCTTCAAGTTCGAAGCGCTCATGCAGCAAGCCGCCCAATTCCTTGAATTTCTCCGCAACGCATTTGCCTTCATCGCACAGATCATTGAACGCGAGCAGCTTCTCGGTAATGACGTCAATGCGTGGGTAAATTGTCTCGGCGAGTTCCAGACCGCGCTTGTCGTTGAACGCCTTGGCTTCGCCAGTCAGCTGTTCATAGATTTCGAAGTGCCCAGCCGATACGTAATCGACCAGCACGCCGCAGAACTCCAACAGAGGTTTGCGGCTTTCGGACAGCGAATCAGGCTGCGCACCGAGTTTGTCGTAGGCGCCGATCAGCTCTTCACGCTCCTGCAACCAGCGGTCGATCAGCAGATGAACCCCACCCCAACGTTCCTGAGCATTCTGACAACTTTCGAGCATGGCGATCTCTCTTCCCTTGTGGGTCATGCTGCTCTACACCCGCGCCCCTGTTCTGATTTGACTGGGTGGACGATCGGGCAGAGCGTCATCGAGCAACATAATTCCAATGACACGTGCCGGCCAGATTATGCCCGCACGCCTATGGCTTCAAGGTACGCAGGAGATAAAGTTCATACAAGTGTTTAATCCTTGACCAGCGTGTAGTGCGACGCTTCGTCGCTGACCGGTCGTTGCAGAGCGCTCCAGATCAGTCGCAGCAACTGATAAACCGCAAGAATCGACACGCCGACAAAAAACAGCAGGCTCCATTCCGGAATGCTCAGGTCGAACAGCGTCCAGGAGATTTCCGCACAGTCGGCACCGCCCTTGAACATCCGCTGCAAGGCACAGATCCACGGCAGACCGCTGAACAGTGACTCCACGGTGGGCGAGCATTTGACCAGTTGCAGCATGGAGTCACTCTGGATCAACACCTGCCGCCACGCAGCGGTGGTTCCACCCAGACTGGCGCCCAGCGCAAACAGCCAGTACCACCATAAGCCAACACGCCGGGGGCCATGCACCGCTGCAACGCCGCAGCCAATGCACAGCAGGGTGAGGAACAACCGCTGCACCAGGCACAGACTGCAAGGCGTCAGACCGACTGCGTATTCGAGGTAATAGGAAGCTCCCAGAGCAAAGGCCCCCGCAATGAAAGCCATGAAGAACAAGGAGCGTGAGCAGGCCAACGACATGGCTTTTCCGTAACAGTAGAGACAGACGGTTACGGTAGAGGAAAGCGTGTCAGCCTTTCAAGGCGAGGGCCTGCCGACAGTTCACCACAGGTGTAGGGAAAACCCGACAGGCTCAAGAGGAAATGATGAAGCGAACTGTAGGAAATTGCCTCCAGCGCGCAAAGAAGCGGAATTTTCAGCATGAAAAGTTCGCGAGGGAGCAACCTCCCTCGCCTTTCACACCTTCGCCGCAACCGGCAAAGGCGCCGCCAGCAGACGTTCATCGAGCAGTCCCAGACCTTCCTGGAACAACTGGTTGCTGCGCTCGGTATCGCCAAGCTGTGCAAGCAGACGGGCCAATTCCGCACAGGTCTCCGGATTGCGCTGCACACGCAGACTGCTTTCCAGATAGTCACGCGCCTTGCCCCACAGACTGGTTTGCAGACACAAACGCCCGAGGGTCAGCAACAGGCTCGGATCGGCCGGGTGCTCTTTGAGCCAGCCTTCGGCAGTCTGCAACTGACGCGCAGGATCGCTGCCACGAACCAGACCATAGAGCCGCGCCAGATGACTGTCGTACTTGCGCTTGAGCGCTGTGCGCAGCACTTCTTCGGCTTCGACCTGAGCGCCCAACTGGCGCAATTGCTCGGCATAGGCCAGCACCAACGGCGGCTCCTGACGCTGCGCCGAAGTCAGCTGCTCCCAGGCTCGCTTGAGTGACTGCAAACCCACCGTACCGTCTTCTTCGCGATGGGCTGCCAGGGACAGGTTTTCACCCCAGGCGCGACGCTCGAGTTCGGCCAGTTCGGCTGGCGGCAGCACTTTGTCTTTGCGCAACTCCGGCAGCAAACGAATCACCGCCGACCATTCGCCACGTTGCTGATGCAGACGCTGCAATTGACGCAGTGTCTGTGCGCTGCGCGGATGCCGCTCGTGCATCGCCTGCAAGGTCACCAGCGCACCGTCGGTGTCGCCGCGATCGGTCTGCAGTTGCGCGTGACTCAGGGCGATCGCCAATTCGGCTTGCGGTTGACGTTCCAGCGCGCGCTCAAGCAAACGATCGCTTTCTTCGTACTGACCTTGCTCGTTCGCCGCACGTGCGGCGCCGAGGTAGTAAAGCAGTGGCTGACGTTCGGCTTCCGCTGCGCGGGTCAGATGCCGCTGCGCACTGGCCCACCGACCTTCAGCCAGATCCAGTTGGCCGTGTTCGATCGCCACTTGCACCCGGCGACTGCGATTGCGCCGCGACCACGGATTGACCACGCCGGTGGAGGTCATCACCAGCTCGGCCAGCACCTTGATGCCCCAGAACAGCAGCCACAGCACCGCGATCACTGCCAGTGTCGCCCACAGACTTGCCTCGTAGCGGAAGCTCTTGTACGCCACCAGCACGTAACCGGAATGCTCGGCGATCGCCAGGCCCAGCGCTGCCGTCGCGGCGATGACCAGAAACACGATTACATAAAGGCGCTTCATGGGGTCGCCTCCTGCGCCTGGTTGCCGGCAGGCTTGGCGAACGGTTTCACCGATTCCTCGGCATTGACGTTACGTCGCTCCAGATACCCTTGCACGGCGCTCAAGGTGCCGGCCAGATCCGGCGTCTGGACGGTGACCGGTTCCTTGCTCAGCTCGGCGACCTGCTCCAGCATGACTTTGCTTTGCGGGTTGTCCGGGTTGAAATTGCCCTTGAGCACGTCGCGCGCCTCGGCCAGCGCCTGGGTATAGACCGCCGCCTGACCATTGAGCGCCGCCCACTGCGCTTGCTCCAGCGCCAGGCTCAGGGCCAGGCGCACCTGGCTCAGACTCTGCCCGGCCAGCAGCGGCTTGACGTTCTTGTCAGCGTTGAAATCGATGCGGATATAGCGCGATACCTTGTCCCACCACTGCGCCCAGCGGCTGGCGCCGTCGCCGTCGGCAGTCAGGCCCAGCAGCGACTCGCCGCGATCCTTGTACTCCGGCGCCAGCTCGGTGAGGTCGATGACCTGATCGCGCAAAGCGCCGAGGCGCAGGAACAGCCCGGTGCGATCCGGCTGTTCGGTGCTGCGCAAGGCAACCAGGGTTTTCGCCACTTGCTCGCGCGCGGCGAAGGAACCCGGATCGTTCTGTTCACGGAGGATTTCGTCGGCGCCCTGCACCAGTGCCTGGGCGCTGCTGATGTCCTGCAACGCCGACAGGCGCAGGCTGGCCAGACGCAGCAAGTGCTCGGCCTCGGCCAGACGCCAGTCCTTGCGGCTGGCGCCGAGGACGGTTTCCAGACGCTGATTGAGGCGCTGCTGATCGCCCTGCAATTGCGTGACCAGACGCTGGCGTTCGGCGAGTTCGTCAGCACCGGGCAACTGCGCCAGACGCTCGGTCAGACGCTGTTCGTTGAGCTTCAGACTCTGCGCCTGATCGTTCAACGCCTGCACCTGACTCGACTGTTGCTGCGTGTTGCTCTGCAGGTGGCGCACCTGCCAGACACCCCAGCCACCGATGGCGACACCGGCGGCACCGAGCAGCAAGGCGACAATCGCCAGTCCATTGCCTCGGCGCGGCTCTTTGGCCGGTGGTGGAGTTTCAACCTGGGCATCAAGCGCAGGCTGGACGTCATCTTTTGGCAAGGCTGTTTCGCTCACGTATCCATCCTTTGCATTAGAAAACGGCACGGGACATTCCCGTAACGCCGTCAGCAAAGCCGCGGCACTCGCGCCGCGGCAATCCACAACTGTTTGAGCCCCGGCGGCACGTGCCAGCTCGGCGACTCTCGGGCTTGGTACAAACAACGGCAACTGCGCAATCTTCGGCCAGGCATCGCCGGCCATTTGCCGCAGGTGCTCGAAACCCTGTCCACTGCTGACCACCAGCCCGTTCAAGCGTTCCGCTTCGATCCGCCGCGGCAGCTCGTTTGGCGGGTAGGCTGGCAGGTCGCGGCGATACAACTCCAGATACTCGACACTAGCACCTAGCGCGCGCAGGCGCTCGGCGAGCAGTTCACGACCGCTCTCACCGCGCAGGATCATCACCTGCGCACCGGGCTCGCTAACCGCCTCGCGCAGACGTGGCAATTGCAGCAAGGCTTCACTGTCATCGCCGTCAGCCGGGAAGCTCACATCGAGACCATGATCGCGAAGAATCTCTGCGGTCGCCGCGCCGACGCTGAACCACGGCATGCTCAATGGCGCCGTGCCTGCGGACTTGAGCAGATCCACCGCGATCCGCGCCGCCGGCTTGCTGACCACGATCACTGCGCTGCAAGCGGGCAATCGCGACATCGCCTGACGAATACTGTCAGAGAGCGGCAGCGGGACAATGTCCAAAAGCGGCAGGCAACTGCTGAAAATCCCGTGCCCGGCCAACTGTTCGGCCAGCGCCGCGCAGTCATCCGCAGGGCGCGTCAGCAGCAGGCGCCAGGCCGTCACTCGTGACCCGCCTCGCCGTACACCGCTTTGAGAATGTCGTCGGCGCCTTGCTTGAGCAGGTCTTCAGCGACCTGTACGCCCAAGGCTTCAGCGTCAGCACGCGGCGCCCGGGCTTCGGCGCTGAGCAACTTGCCGCCGCTTGGCTCACCGACCAGTCCGCGCAACCACAACTGCTCGCCTTCGAGCACGGCGTAGCAGGCGATCGGCACCTGGCAGCCGCCGTTCAAATGTTTGTTGAGGGCGCGTTCCGCGTTCACCCGCGAAGCGGTATCGGCGTGGTGCAAAGGCGCGAGCAAGGCGTGAATTTCGTGGTCGGCGCTGCGGCATTCGATGCCGACCGCGCCCCGGCCACCGGCCGGCAGACTGTCATCGACACTGATCGCCGAAGTGATGCGATCTTCGAAGCCGAGGCGGATCAGACCGGCAGCGGCGAGGATGATCGCGTCGTATTCGCCGGCGTCGAGCTTGGCCAGACGGGTATTGACGTTGCCGCGCAGAAAGCGGATCTGCAGGTCCGGGCGACGCGCCAGCAGCTGTGTCTGCCGACGCAGGCTCGAGGTGCCGACGATGGCTCCGCTCGGTAAAGCTTCAAGGCTTGCGTAGGTATTGGAGACGAAAGCATCGCGCGGATCTTCGCGCTCGCAGATACAGAACAGGCCCAACCCTTGCGGGAAATCCATCGGCACGTCTTTCATCGAATGCACGGCGATGTCGGCCTGGTTTTCCAGCAGCGCGGTTTCCAGCTCCTTGACGAACAGGCCCTTGCCGCCGATCTTCGACAGTGGTGAGTCGAGCAGCTTGTCGCCGCGACTGACCATGGGCACCAGCGTCACCAGCAGGCCCGGGTGGGCCGCCTCGAGACGGGCTTTGACGTATTCGGCCTGCCAGAGGGCCAGCGCACTTTTACGGGTGGCGATGCGGATTTCGCGAGGGGACATGGAACAATCCGTACTGAATAGATACGGCGGATAATAACAGCTCAGTCAATTCCACTTTGACCTGAATCAGAAAACGGCGTGGCCTCCCTGGCCTGCCATGCCGGGTGAAAGAATCTGGAACGCCCGGTAAAGACCGGGTCAAAGTCCCTGCATCATCTTGCGGACACCGGCCACATGCCGACGACTGACAATCAGTGCATCGCCATTGAGGCCTTTGAGGAACAACTGGAAATGTCCCAGTGGTGTGCGTTGCAATCGCTCGATGCGGTCGCGAGCGACCAGCGCGTTGCGGTGGATACGCACAAAGCGTTCGCCGAATTCGTCTTCGAGGGCTTTGAGAGGTTCGTCGAGCAGCACTTCGCCGGCTTCGTGACGCAGGGTCACGTATTTGTGGTCGGCGATGAAGTAGACCACCTGATCCAGCGGAATCAGCTCGATGCCTTTGCGGGTGCGCGCGCTGATGTGGCTGCGTGGACCGTTGCCACTTTCGGCAGCGGGACGGGTCAGGGCTGCAAGTTGCGCCCGATTGGGACGTTCAGCCCGCTTCAGGGCCTCATTCAAGTGTTCGGTTCGCACAGGTTTCACCACATAGCCCACGGCGCTGGCCTGCAGGGCTTCCACGGCAAATTCATCGGGACTGGTGCAAAACACCACGGCCGGCGGCGTCTCGCGTTCGCACAGTCGGGCAGCAACCTGCAGGCCATCGAGGCCCGGCATGCGGATATCGAGCAACACGATATCCGGTTTGTGGCTGTCGATCAGCGCTAACGCCTCCTCGCCATTCGTGGCACTGGGCTCCAGGACTGTGTAACCCTCGAGCTCGCTCACCATACGGCTTAGGCGCTCGCGAGCCAGGGGTTCGTCATCAACGATCAGGACATTCATATTGCGCTGGATTCCTGCGTGAGTCTCGCACAAGGATAGCGTAGACAGGTGTAGTGACCTCCGTCACCGCGATCCACGCTAAGACTAGCCCGAGCGCCAAAAAGTGCCGTACGTCGGCCAGCAATATTTGCCAGCGTCCGCCTGGTACTGCTCGGAGCCCAGTGTTTCCTGCGTTTCTCTCGGTGGTTGACTCAAGGACAACTCACCCGCCCCCTCTTCTTATAGCCAGTGGCCAGACCTTTGCATGATCCGCATTCGCACCGACCCTTATGTCCACTGTAGACGTTCGTCGGAACGATATTGCTCAATCAAAAAATATCCTTTTGTAAATTCCCTGCAGACCGCGCCGGATATGCCTGACACATCCGCGAAAAAACCTGTCGACCGGCGTCAGCGACAGGATTGGCAACCCTGTTATTATCCGCGCCAGCGTTTCACGCCATTTCTTCAAGCCGATACGAGCGAATTCATGAGCACTGACAAGACCAATCAGTCCTGGGGCGGCCGCTTCAGTGAACCCGTCGACGCCTTCGTCGCCCGCTTCACCGCCTCCGTCACTTTCGACCAGCGCCTGTATCGCCACGACATCATGGGCTCGATCGCCCACGCCACCATGCTGGCCAAGGTCGGCGTGCTGACCGATGCCGAGCGCGACAGCATCATCGATGGCCTGAACACCATTCAGGGCGAAATCGAGGCCGGCCAGTTCGACTGGCGCGTCGACCTCGAAGACGTGCACATGAACATCGAAGCGCGCCTGACCGACCGCATCGGCGTCACCGGTAAAAAGCTGCATACCGGGCGCAGCCGCAACGACCAGGTCGCCACCGATATCCGCCTGTGGCTGCGCGATGAAATCGACCTGATCCTCGCCGAGATCACCCGCTTGCAAAAAGGCCTGCTGGAGCAAGCCGAACGTGAGGCTGCGAGCATCATGCCGGGCTTCACCCACTTGCAGACCGCGCAGCCAGTGACTTTCGGGCATCACATGCTGGCCTGGTTCGAAATGCTCAGCCGCGACTACGAGCGCCTGGTCGACTGCCGCAAACGCACCAACCGCATGCCATTGGGCAGCGCCGCGCTGGCCGGCACCACTTACCCGATCGACCGCGAATACACCGCGCAACTGCTGGGCTTCGACGCCGTCGGCGGCAACTCGCTGGACAACGTTTCCGATCGCGACTTCGCCATCGAATTCTGCTCGGCCGCGAGCATCGCGATGATGCACCTGTCGCGTTTCTCCGAAGAGCTGGTGCTGTGGACCAGCGCGCAGTTCCAGTTCATCGATCTGCCGGACCGTTTCTGCACCGGCAGCTCGATCATGCCGCAAAAGAAAAACCCCGACGTGCCCGAGCTGGTACGCGGCAAGACCGGCCGTGTGTTCGGCGCGCTGATGGGCCTGCTGACCCTGATGAAGGGCCAGCCACTGGCCTACAACAAGGACAATCAGGAAGACAAGGAGCCGCTGTTCGACGCCGCCGACACCCTGCGCGATTCGCTGCGCGCATTTGCCGACATGATCCCGGCGATCAAGCCGAAACACGCGATCATGCGGGAAGCGGCGCTGCGCGGTTTCTCCACCGCTACCGACCTGGCGGATTATCTGGTGCGCCGTGGCCTGCCGTTCCGTGATTGCCATGAAATCGTTGGCCACGCGGTGAAGTATGGCGTCGACACCGGCCAGGATCTGGCCGAGATGAGCCTGGAAGAACTGCGTCAGTTCAGTGATCAGATCGAGCAGGACGTGTTTGCCGTGCTGACCCTGGAAGGCTCGGTGAATGCTCGCGACCATATCGGCGGGACTGCGCCGACGCAGGTCAAGGCTGCGGTGGCGCGCGGTCAGGCCCTGATCGCCAGCCGCTAAAAGCCAAGAGCTTCGCGAGCAGGCTCGCTCCCACAGGGAATCAGGATGTTCACAAAATTTGTGTTCACCACCGATTCAATGTGGGAGCGAGCCTGCTCGCGAAGGCTTCCTTCAGAGCGCTACAAAATTCACTTCTTGGCAGCAATCATCGCCAGGAATGCGGGCATCGCCGCGTCCTTGTCTGCCGCAATCTTCTGCACGTGCGGATTCTGCTCAAGCCGCTCCAGCAGCGCTTTCGCCTGTGGCATCTCAGCCAGCAGATCGATCCCGAACAGCTTCTGCCCGACCGCACAGGCCAGCGGCACGCTGTAGAGGAAATACAGATCGGCAATGCTCAGGCTGTCACCCGCCACATACGGGGCGAACCTGCCGTGACGGCCCAGCGCCGCGAAGCCCAGCAGCAGCTCGGCCCGGGTTTTCTCCTTGATCGCCTCCGGCAACGTCACACCGAAAAATGCCTCGCCATAACAGGCGCGCCCCGGCAACTCGATGTACAACTCGATCTCCTTGGCAATCGCGAGCACCTGCGCACGCTCAAACGGATCGCTCGGCAAAAGCGGCGTGGCCTTTTGTGATTGTTCGAGGTATTCGAGGATGATCGCGGTTTCGTTGATGTAACCGGCGTCCACGCCCAGCACCGGGACCTTGCCACGCGGGCTGATGGCCAGCGAGTCCGAGGTTTGCGTCGGATAGAAAGTCACTTCTTCGAAGGGCAGGCCTTTTTCCAGCAGTGCCAGTTTGACCATGTTGTAGTAGTTGCTGACAGCGAATCCGTAGAGCTTGAACATTACAGAGCCTCCAGGCCGTGCGGGGTGGGCAGTGCCTGTTTATAGATCGCCGCGACGTTTCCCGCCAGCAGCATCACGCCGCTGAATGCGGGTAAACTGGCGCCTTTCCCTGAGGAGCCTGCCATGAGCGAGCCGACAGACATCGTCAACGATGACGACGAAGAAGCATTCACCGAAGCGACGCTGATCGAAGCCATCGAGAACCAGATCGAAAGCGACAACCCGCCGGCGGCCAAGGCGACGTTGAACAAGCTGACACTGGTCGGCATGGACCGTGAGGAGATCCTCAACCTGATGGCTCACGTGCTGGCCTACGAGATTGACGCGATGCTCGATGAAGATCGCCCGTTCGACACCCAGTGGTACGAAGCGGCACTGCGCGCTTTGCCAGAGCTGCCACCGGAAAAGCATTAAGATCAAAAGATCGCAGCCTTCGCAGCTTCTACACCGATCTCCTGTAAGAGCTGCCGAAGGCTGCGATCTTTTTATGCGGACTACACTGGAATTCGCCTCAAGACAAAATCCCCTGATCCGAGCACTGGACATGCCGCACCAGCAGGTTCACCTTAGAGGCGCTGTCGTCCAATTCCTAGAAAGTCTGGAGTCCTTATGTCGCTTACCCCTGAGTTGGTTGCCGAACTGGAAGTCCTTGCACTCTTCAACCTGGACAGTTCCCAGGAAGGTCTGAAAATTCATCAGACCGCTGCCCCGAAACACATCGCTGCTGCCCAGCGTCTCTTTGAAAAAGAACTCACCGATCAGCCCGACGGCGGATATCTGACCAGCCTCGGTCGCGATGCCGCGCAAAACGTGCAGACCGTACTGACGATTCTGAGAGAGCAGGAAACCGCCTGATTTTCCCCTGACTTTGCCCACGGGAACTCCTGCCACGGGATTTCCGCGGGCCCGCCCGATCGCTGCCGGTAAAAAACCGACGTCAAAAAACAAATTCAGCTTAAACGTCCTGCCGCGCAGCGGCTAAACTGCGGCCATTCCGAGATTCTCCACGTCCGAGCCTGCAAGCCGGTTTGAGCTGACATGACGCGCACCCACGAAATCCGCCCCGACCTCGACGAAGGCATTGACCGCAAGGTACTCAGCCAGCTGCGCGCACGTTTTCTCAAACTCAATGAAGGCCGCCTCGGCCGTGCACTCGAAGGATTGTCGACGCGCCAGCAAAGCGTGTTGACGCTGTTGCCGCTGTTCTTCCACGTCAATCATCCGCTGCTTCCCGGCTACGTATCGGGCAGTACGCCGGCCGGCTTGTCCAATTATGAGCCGGACGCCAGCGCGCTGACCGAGGCGCAGCGCCTGACTCGCTCGTTCTCCTACAAACCGCGCCATGGCAGTAACCCGCCGCGACCGATTCACGGTCTGTTCCTGATGGGCAGCCTCGGCACGCTGGCCCAGGCCGACCAAAGCGACATGGACGTGTGGGTCTGCCATGCCCCTGATCTGAGCGAAAGCGAACTCGCCGAGCTGCGCAAGAAATGCCAGTTGCTGGAAACCTGGGCCGCGAGCCAGGGCGCCGAGGCGCACTTCTTCCTGATCGACCCGGCGCGCTTCGTCAAAGGCGAACGTGATGCCCAGCTCAGCTCGGAAAACTGCGGCAGCACCCAGCACTATCTGCTCCTCGACGAGTTTTACCGCACGGCAATCTGGCTGGCCGGGCGCACACCGATCTGGTGGCTGGTGCCGGTCTATGAAGAAACCGCCTACGACGCTTACACCCACACCCTACTGTCGAAGCGCTTTATTCGCGCCGACGAAACCCTCGATCTCGGGCCGATGGCGACCATTCCGCCCGGCGAGTTCATCGGCGCCGGGTTGTGGCAATTGTTCAAAGGCATCGAGTCGCCCTACAAGTCGGTGCTCAAACTGCTGCTGACCGAGGTGTACGCCAGCGAACATCCGCAGGTGCAGTGCCTGAGCCTGCGCTTCAAGAAAGCCGTGTTCGCCAATCAGCTCGATCTGGATGAACTCGACCCGTACATGGTCGTGTACCGGCGTATCGAGGAATACCTGCTCGCCCGCAACGAGCCGGAACGCCTTGAGCTGGTGCGCCGCGCGCTGTATCTGAAGGTCAACCGCAAGCTCACCGGCAATAGCCGCAGCCAGGGTTGGCAGCGCGCACTGCTCGAACGCCTGGCTGGCGAGTGGCATTGGGATCAGCGGCAACTGGCGCTGCTCGACAGCCGCAGTCAGTGGAAAGTGCGCCAGGTCAGCGCCGAGCGCCGCGCGCTGGTCAACGAACTCAATTACAGCTATCGCTTTCTGACGCAGTTCGCCCGCAGCGAACAGACCGTCAGTCTGATCAACAAGCGCGACCTCAATGTGCTTGGTCGGCGCCTGTATGCAGCGTTCGAGCGCAAGGCCGACAAGGTCGAGTTCATCAATCCGGGCATCGCCCCGGATCTGGCCGAAGACACCCTGACCCTGGTGCAGTCGCCGAACAAAAAGGAGCCGGGGCAGACCCAGTGGGGCCTGTACAACGGCAGCCTGACGGCGCTGGAGTGGGAACATTTCGCGCCTATCAAGCGCAGTCGCGAGCTGCTTGAACTGCTGACCTGGTGCCACCGCAACGGCGTGATCGACAGCAGCACGCGCCTGGCCCTGCATCCAGGCACCAGCGACTTGAGCGAGTTCGAGCTGTTCAACCTGCTCGGCAGCCTGCAGCAGTGCATCGCCCTGCCCTTGCCCACCGTTGCCGAAGAGCCATTGCTGCGTGCCGCTGTGCCCAGCGAAGTGCTGCTGCTGATCAACGTAGGCGTCGACCCGCTCAAGCATCATCGCGATCTGAATATCCTGATGACCACCGAGCGCACCGACTCGCTGAGCTATGCCGGCGTGCGCGAAAACCTGGTGCTGACCCTCGATCAGGTCACGCTCAACAGCTGGAACGAAGTGCTGGTCAATCGTTTCGACGGCGCCCATGCGCTGCTCGATTGCCTGCGCGATTACCTCAACAACCTGCCGCGCGGCCCGGTGCAGCCGTCGCTGAAAGTGCGCTGCTTCTGCCACAACCGCGCGCAATTCATTGCCCGCCGCGTCGAGGAAATCATCGATACCGCGCAGACACTGTTGCTCAGTGATTTGAATCATCGCTATTTGATCCAGGTGCAGCAGCACTATCACGTGCTGGAGCTGGTGCCGGGTCAGGTCAACCATGTTGCCCTCGCCACCCTGCCGGCGCTGCTCGACTATCTGGGCGAAGAACAACCGCGCTACAGCCCACTGCACCTCGATCCGATGGCACTGGAGGATCACGACCTCGCGCTGATCCTGCCGATGGGCCAGCCTGAATGCGTTCAGGTGTTCTATCGCATCAGCGAGCAGCAGGCCGAGCTGTACGTGCTGGATGAATTCAATGCCTTGTGGCAACAGCAACTGCCGTACCACGACGAGCAAAGCCTGCTGGTACCGCTGCAGCGTTTTCTGCAATCGATCCAGTACCGCCGTGAGGCGCAATTGCCGATGGACGCTGGCCCGGCGGGCAGCCCCGAGATTTTGTATTACCAACTGTTGCCGTCAGGTCCGGGCCGCTCGCGCCGAGTCGAAACCCGACTGGCACCGCAGACGCCGGTGAACAAACCGTTCTATGACGTGCAGGCGATCATCGGCAAAGCCGCGCCCGGCGAAGTGCAGGTCACCTTGTACTGCAATCAGCGGGAATTCAGCGAGCTGGAGCATGGCGACCAGCTGTTCAGCGTGGTCGCCCGGGAGATCGTCGAGCAGCGCCGCGAGACCGAGCGCTATCGCTGCTACATCACCGACCTCGACCTCTCGGGTCTGCTCGGTGACGGGCACAGTTCAAGCAATCTGTATCTGCGCTACAAGGCGGACCTGGAGCGCTCGTTGAATGAAGCGCTCGAACAGGTTTGAGGCGAGGATTTACTCGGGGAAGGCGCCGCCGTTGACCGGTTGCGATTCCACTTCCAGTAGGGTCAGCTTCAGCGACTTGCCACCCGGAGCCGGCCAGTCGATGTGCTGGCCGACCTTAAGACCCAACAGCGCGCTGCCGACCGGCGCCAGAATGGAAATCTTGCCTTCGTCGGCGTTGGCGTCCTTCGGGTAGACCAGGGTCAGGTGATAATCCTTGCCACTGCCTTCTTCGCGGCAATGCACACGGGAATTCATGGTCACGACATCGGCGGGCACTTCATCGTGGCCAACCACGGTGTCGGCGCGATCCAGCTCGGTTTGCAGCGCAATCACGCCCGGCGCAGCCTGGTCTTTCTCGCTCAGGCTGTCGATCAGGCGCTCCAGACGTTGCACGTCCAGACGGGTAAGGGTGATGGAAGGTGCGGTCATGATCCAGGCAGACTCCTTTCTTCTGCACAAAAAAGCAAAACCCCGCCAAAAAGACGGGGTTTTCACCGTGCCTCGGTGGTTTGAGGCGTTCGCGGACACTATCACAGCTCAAAAAATATACAAGTCACGCCCTTTTTTGCCTGGGTGAAACCCTTGTGGCGAGGGGATTTATCCCCGTTCGGCTGCGCAGCAGCCGTATAGATTTTGGGGCCGCTACGCGACCCAACGGGGATAAATCCCTCGCCACGATATCAACAGCCTTGAAATTTTCGTGCGGCAGCCTGCTGGCAAATCACCCGGCGCCGCTGGTCATCGGCCGAGCGCCATTCGCGAATGTCTTCGACGTGGCGCGCGCAGCCGAGGCAGATTTTCTGTTCGTCCAGTCGACAGATGCCCGTGCAGGGCGAAGGCACCGCCGGGCTGACGTTGCTGTAGAGCGGTTTCGGCGGGCGAACAGGCGCGGCATCAGTCACGAATCACAGACCTTCGAAATCGAATTCAGCGCCAGCCTGTTGTTTGACGAGGCGCTGGAGCATTTCGCCGAGTTGCTCTTCGCTCTTGTCGCACATCCAGCGCTCGCTTTCTTGGTCGTAATCGAAGTGGAAACCACCGGACACGGCCGCCAGCCACAGCTGACGCAACGGCTCCTGGCGGCTGAAGATCAACTGGCTGCCGTTTTCGAATTTGACCGTCAGCACGCCGGCCGAGCTTTCCAGATCGATGTCCAGATCGCTTTCGTCAAATATGTCTTCCAGTTTTTCCTGGGTTTCATCGACCAGATCGTGGAAACGGGCTTCGGACAAACTCATTGCGGCAACCTCAAAAATGTCTGATCAGGCTCAAGCGCCGAAAGATACGGACGCTGCCGGCCGATTGCAAAGATTAACGACCAAGCACCTGTCGGCCCATCCAGCACCGCCCCCGTGGGAGCGAGCCTGCTCGCGAAAGCGGTGTGTCAGGCAACGAGCCTGTTGAATTTGCCGACGCCTTCGCGAGCAGGCTCGCTCCCACAGGGATGATGCGCTTCTCAGGAGCCCCGCCGGACGGGAACCCCCTCGCATAGGCAAGCTGCCGGGTGGCCGGTATACTCCGGCGCAATTAACGCATTTTCAAGGATTTCGCCATGAAGCGCCTGATCTCTTCCCTTGCTGCGCTCGTCGCGGTTGCCTGCCTGGTCTCGGCCTGTGGCCAAAAAGGCCCGCTGTACCTGCCCGATGACGACCAGGACCCGGCCGAACAAGCCCAGTCCTCGCAAAAGCAGCCATCCAAGGCTCACAAGCACGACGTCTACCAATAAGGGATCGCCATGGACGCTTTTAACTACCGTGGCGGGGAGCTGTTCGCGGAAGGTGTGGCGCTGTCCGCCATCGCCGACCGCTTCGGCACACCCACCTATGTCTACTCGCGCGCGCACATCGAAGCACAATATCTGGCCTACGCCGATGCGCTGGCCGGCATGCCGCATCTGGTCTGCTTCGCGGTCAAGGCCAACTCCAACCTCGGTGTACTGAATGTCCTGGCCCGTCTCGGCGCCGGTTTCGACATCGTTTCCCGTGGCGAGCTGGAACGCGTACTGGCCGCTGGTGGCAGCGCCGACAAGATCGTTTTCTCCGGCGTCGGCAAGACCCGTGACGACATGCGCCGCGCCCTCGAAGTCGGCGTGCACTGCTTCAACGTCGAATCCACCGACGAGCTCGAACGCCTGCAAGTGGTCGCCGCCGAGCTGGGTGTTCGCGCCCCGGTTTCGTTGCGCGTGAACCCGGACGTCGATGCCGGCACCCACCCGTACATTTCTACCGGTCTCAAAGAGAACAAGTTCGGCATCGCCATTGCCGACGCCGAAGACGTGTACGTACGCGCCGCGCATCTGCCGAACCTGGAAGTGGTCGGTGTCGACTGCCACATCGGTTCGCAACTGACCACGCTGCCGCCGTTCATCGATGCACTGGATCGCCTGCTCGATCTGGTCGATCGCCTCGGCGACTGCGGCATTCACCTGCGCCACATCGATCTTGGTGGCGGCCTGGGCGTGCGTTATCGCGATGAAGAGCCGCCGCTGGCTGCCGACTACATCAAAGCCGTGCGCGAGCGCCTCGACGGGCGTGATCTGGCGCTGGTGTTCGAGCCGGGCCGCTTCATCGTTGCCAATGGCGGCGTGTTGCTGACCCAGGTCGAATACCTCAAGCACACCGAGCACAAAGATTTCGCCATCGTCGACGCGGCGATGAACGACCTGATCCGTCCGGCGCTGTATCAGGCGTGGATGGACGTCACGGCCGTGAAACCGCGCGACAGCGCTACACGCAAGTACGACATCGTCGGCCCGATCTGCGAAACCGGCGATTTCCTCGCCAAGGACCGCGAGCTGGCGCTGGAAGAAGGCGACTTGCTGGCAGTGCATTCGGCCGGTGCCTACGGTTTCGTCATGAGCTCCAACTACAACACCCGCGGCCGTGCCGCTGAAGTGCTGGTGGATGGTGATCAGGTTTTTGAAGTGCGTCGCCGCGAGACCGTGGCCGAGCTGTTTGCCGGCGAAAGCCTGCTGCCGGAGTAACCCATGCTGCTGCGTTTTACCAAAATGCACGGCCTGGGCAACGACTTCATGGTCCTCGACCTGGTCAGCCAGCACGCGCACATTCAGCCCAAACACGCCAAGCAATGGGGCGATCGTCACACCGGGATCGGTTTCGACCAGTTGCTGATCGTCGAAGCGCCGAGCAACCCGGACGTGGATTTCCGCTACCGGATCTTCAACTCCGACGGTTCGGAAGTGGAGCAGTGCGGCAACGGTGCGCGCTGCTTCGCCCGCTTCGTGCTCGACAAGCGTCTGACTGCCAAGCGGCAGATCCGCGTTGAGACCAAGGGCGGCATCATCGAGCTGGACGTGCGTAACGACGGCCAGATCGGCGTGAACATGGGCGCGCCGCGCCTGGTGCCGGCAGACATTCCATTCCAGGCGCCAGCCCAGGCCAGCAGCTATCAGCTGGACGTCGACGGCACCACGGTCGAACTGGCCGCCGTGTCGATGGGCAATCCCCATGCGGTGATCCGCGTGGACGACATCAACAGCGCACCGGTGCATGAGCTGGGACCGAAGATCGAACACCATCCACGCTTCCCGGCGCGGGTCAATGTCGGCTTCCTTCAGGTCATCGATCGTCACCGCGCGCAACTGCGCGTATGGGAACGCGGCGCCGGGGAAACCCAGGCCTGCGGCACCGGCGCCTGTGCGGCGGCGGTGGCGGCCATCAGTCAGGGGTGGATGGATTCGCCGCTGTTGATCGACCTGCCCGGCGGGCGTCTGTCCATCGAGTGGGCCGGCCCGGGCGAACCGGTGTTGATGACCGGTCCGGCAGTGCGTGTATACGAAGGACAAGTGCGTCTTTGAGCGAGCAGAAATCATGACCGACAAGCCACAGGTACCCGCCCGACCAGTCGACGAATCAGCGTCCGAGAGCCTTGAGGCAGCCGCGGTTGCCGCCTACCTGGAGGCTCATCCGGACTTCTTCGTCGAGCACGAAGAGCTGCTGCCATCGTTGCGCATCCCGCACCGACGTGGCGACACCGTGTCGCTGGTCGAGCGGCAGATGACGATCCTGCGCGACCGCAATATCGAGATGCGCCATCGCCTTTCGCATCTGATGGACGTGGCCCGCGACAACGATCGCCTCTTTGAAAAAACCCGCCGCCTGATCCTCGCGCTGATGGATGCGTCGACTCTGGAAGACGTGGTCATCAGCGTTGAAGACAGCCTGCGTCAGGATTTCCAGGTGCCCTTCGTCAGCCTCATCCTGCTCGGCGACAACCCGGCACCGGTCGGCCGCTGGGTGACTCACGCCGATGCGCAAACCGCGATCGGCGGCCTGCTCACCGAAGGCAAAAGCGTCAGCGGCAGCCTGCGTGAACATGAGCTGGATTTCCTCTTTGGTGAAGAACAGCGCCAGCAGATCGGCTCGACCGCCGTGGTTGCCGTCAGCCATCAGGGCATTCACGGCATTCTGGCCATCGCCAGCCGCGACCCGCAGCACTACAAGAGTTCGGTCGGCACCCTGTTCCTCAGCTACATCGCCGAGGTCATGGGCCGCGTGCTGCCACGGGTCAACAGCTCGCTGCGCTCGGTACGCTGACCATGGAACGACAACTGGACGCTTACTGCGAACATCTGCGCAGTGAGCGACAGGTGTCGCCGCACACCTTGTCGGCTTATCGCCGCGACCTCGATAAAGTCCTTGGCTGGTGCATCAAGCAGAACATCGGCAGCTGGGCCGCGCTGGACATCCAGCGCCTGCGCAGCCTGATCGCCCGACTGCATGCGCAAGGCCAGTCCTCGCGCAGCCTCGCCCGCCTGCTCTCAGCGGTGCGCGGGCTCTATCACTACTTGAATCGCGAAGGTCTGTGCGACCACGACCCGGCCACCGGCCTGGCCCCACCAAAAGGCGAACGACGCCTGCCGAAAACCCTCGATACCGACCGCGCCCTGCAATTGCTGGAAGGTGCAGTCGAGGACGATTTTCTCGCCCGACGCGATCAGGCGATTCTTGAGCTGTTCTATTCCTCCGGCCTGCGCCTGTCCGAGCTGACCGGGCTCAATCTAGATCAACTCGACCTCGCCGACGGCATGGTTCAGGTGCTCGGCAAGGGCAGCAAGACGCGGCTGTTGCCGGTGGGTAAAAAGGCCCGCGAAGCACTGGAACAGTGGTTGCCGCTGCGCGCCATGACCAACCCGGCGGACGATGCCGTATTCGTCAGCCAACAAGGTCGGCGCCTTGGCCCGCGCGCGATTCAGGTGCGGGTCAAACTCGCGGGCGAGCGTGAACTGGGGCAGAACCTGCATCCGCACATGCTGCGGCACTCGTTCGCCAGCCATTTGCTCGAGTCCTCGCAGGATCTGCGCGCGGTGCAGGAATTGCTCGGCCACTCCGACATCAAAACCACACAGATCTATACCCACCTCGACTTCCAGCATCTGGCTGCGGTCTACGACAGCGCCCACCCCCGGGCCAAACGCATGAAAGGCGATGATTCATGAGCATTCAGTTGATCACCTTCGACCTCGACGACACTTTGTGGGATACCGCGCCGGTGATTGCCAGCGCCGAAACCGTGTTGCGCGAATGGCTGAGCGAACATGCGTCGAATCTGGGCGCAGTGCCGGTGGAGCATTTGTGGGCGATCCGCGAGCGCGTGCTGGCGGGCGAACCGGGGCTCAAGCACCGCATCAGCGCGTTGCGCCGACGTGTGCTGTTCCATGCGCTGGAAGAAGCCGGATATGCCCACGGCGAAGCGTCGGATCTGGCTGACAAGGCTTTCGAAGTGTTTTTGCATGCGCGGCATCAGATCGAAGTGTTCCCCGAAGTCGAGCCACTGCTGGAGCTGCTCGCCAATCACTACGCCCTCGGCGTGGTCACCAATGGCAATGCCGACGTGCGTCGGCTGGGGCTGGCGGATTACTTCAAGTTTGCCTTGTGCGCCGAAGACATCGGCATCGCCAAACCGGATGCGCGGCTGTTCCGGGAAGCCCTGCAACGGGGCGGCGTAAGCGCTGAAGCGGCGGTGCATGTCGGCGATCATCCCGGTGATGACATCGCCGGGGCGCAGCAGGCAGGCTTGCGCGCGGTGTGGTTCAACCCGACGGGCAAGGTCTGGGAGGCGGAGCGCTTGCCGGATGCGGAGATTCGCAGCCTGACCGATTTGCCAGCGGTGCTCGCACGCTGGAATGCTTCCTCGAACTGATCTATAGCCCTGTGGGAGCGAGCCTGCTCGCGAATGCGGTGTGTCATTCAACATGTGTGTCGGCTGACATGCCCTCTCCGCGAGCAGGCTCGCTCCCACAGGGAACTGCATTTGTTTTCAACGGATTGATTCCAGGCATGAAAAAGCCCGCAGCGACGGCGGGCTTTTTCAGCAAGCGAGCGACGCGCCTCAGATAGGGCGGCTGCCGTACTTGTTGTCCGGCTTTTTGGGCGGATCGGCGACCACGTTGGCCTCCACTTCCTGCACCTTGCCGCCGCGCGCAAGGAATTCTTCCATGGCCTTGGCCAGGGCGTCACGCTCCTTGTTCTTGGCTTCGATGCTCGGCAACTCGTCGACCGATACCGCAGCCTTGGCTTTGCCTTTGGCAGCCGGGGCCGGCGTGTCGTCACCGCCATCGTCTTCGGCAACGTCTTCCGCTGCCGCTTCCAGGCCTTCCTCGGCCTCGTCTTCGTCGCCTACTTCGAGGTCGTCGTTTTCCAGATCATCGTCGCTCATGTTCTACCTCATGACTTGCCAAAAGCAGATTAGTTATAGACCAGCTTTGGCGGCTGTCGAAGCCGCCGTTGAAAAATCTTCCACCGCTGCCCGGCAGCGGCTCATGCCTGTTCACCATGCAAGGTGGCGAGGACTTTACGGGCACCGCCATGATCACGGTGCTCGCCCAGATAAATCCCTTGCCAGGTGCCCAGTGCCAGCCGCCCTGCCGAAACCGGCAGGCTGATCTGGCAACCCAGCACGCTGGCCTTGAAGTGCGCCGGGAGATCGTCCGGGCCTTCATCGTTGTGCTCGTAGCCGTCCGTTCCTTGTGGGATCAGACGATTGAAAAATCGTTCGAAGTCGCGGCGAACTGCCGGATCGGCGTTCTCGTTGATGGTCAACGACGCCGATGTGTGCTGCAGCCACAAATGCAACAGACCGACCCGACAGGTCCTGAGTTCAGGCAAGCCTGCGAGCAACTCGTCGGTTACCAGATGAAAGCCCCGGGGCCGTGCCCGCAGGGTTATCAGAGTCTGTTGCCACATACAGTTCTCCGCTCGTTCGGGGCGCATTCTAGCGTGCTCTGAAAAAAAACAAAGGCCCTAATAATCCTGCAGCGATGTAAGCGATTGCCCGCAGAAAAAGCCTCGTCGTAAAGACGACCAGAGCCGTAAGAAAAATCCTTTCAGCCGCTCCTTGGATGACAAATCCCGGACAAAAAAATGCCCGGCGAACCGGGCAATTTTTTATCGCGCGTACTTACAGGTTGTAGCCGCGTTCGTTGTGTTGTGCCAGATCGAGGCCGACCGACTCTTCTTCCTCGGTGACACGCAGCCCCATGACGGCGTCCAGCACCTTGAGGATGATGAAGGTGACGATCGCGGTGTAGATCACCGTGAAACCGACGCCTTTGATCTGAATCCAGACCTGCGCGCCGATGTCGGTCACGGTGCCGAAGCCGCCCAGTGCCGGGGCTGCGAATACACCGGTGAGGATCGCGCCGAGAATACCGCCGATGCCGTGCACGCCGAAGGCATCCAGAGAATCGTCATAGCCGAGTTTGCGCTTCAGGGTGGTGGCGCAGAAGAAGCACACCACGCCTGCGGCCAGACCGATCACCAGTGCACCCATCGGGCCTACAGTGCCAGCGGCCGGAGTGATCGCGACCAGACCGGCGACCACGCCCGAAGCGATGCCCAGTGCACTTGGCTTGCCGTGGGTGACCCACTCGGCAAACATCCAGCCCAGTGCGGCAGCGGCAGTGGCGATCTGGGTAACCAGCATGGCCATACCGGCAGTGCCGTTGGCAGCAGCAGCGGAACCGGCGTTGAAGCCGAACCAGCCGACCCACAGCATCGCCGCGCCCATCAGGGTGTAGCCGAGGTTATGCGGAGCCATTGGTGTGGTCGGGAAGCCTTTGCGCTTGCCCAATACCAGGCACGCGACCAGGCCGGCGATACCGGCGTTGATGTGCACCACGGTGCCGCCAGCGAAGTCGAGCACGCCCCAGTCCCACATCAGGCCGCCGTTACCGGACCAGACCATGTGCGCGATCGGTGCATAAACCAGAGTGAACCAGACGCCCATGAAGATCAGCATCGCGGAGAACTTCATGCGCTCGGCGAACGCGCCGACGATCAGCGCTGGAGTAATGATCGCGAAGGTCATCTGGAAGGTGATGAATACCGCCTCAGGGAACAGCGCCGCCGGACCGGTGATGCTCGAAGGCGTGACACCGGCGAGGAACGCCTTGCCCATGCCGCCGAAGAACGAATTGAAGTTGACGACGCCCTGCTCCATGCCGGTAGTGTCGAAGGCAATGCTGTAGCCATAAATGACCCACAGGATGCTGATCAGACCGGTAATGGCGAAGCACTGCATCAGCACGGAAAGAATGTTTTTCGAGCGAACCATACCGCCGTAGAACAGCGCCAGGCCGGGAATGGTCATGAACAGCACGAGCGCTGTCGAGGTGAGCATCCAGGCGGTGTCGCCGGAATTGAGGACTGGCGCTGCCACTTCGTCTGCCGCCATGGCGATGCCGGGCATTACGATGGACAACAGGGCGCCTAGCCCTGCGAATTTACGCAGAGTCATATTGTTTTCTCCTGGGGCGTTGGGTTTGTGGCGGCGCTTAGATCGCGTCGGTATCGGTTTCGCCGGTACGGATGCGGATCGCCTGTTCCAGATTGACCACGAAGATCTTGCCGTCACCGATCTTGCCGGTGTTGGCCGCTTTGGTTATCGCCTCGATAACCCGATCCAGATCCTTGTCGTCGATGGCCACGTCGATTTTCACCTTGGGCAGAAAATCGACCACATATTCCGCGCCGCGATACAGCTCGGTGTGACCCTTCTGCCGGCCGAAGCCTTTGACTTCAGTGACGGTAATGCCCTGCACGCCGATTTCGGACAGCGACTCGCGCACGTCGTCCAACTTGAACGGCTTGATGATGGCAGTGACTAGCTTCATGAAACTCTCTCCCGAATTGGTGGACTTGCCCCAGGAAAACAAACCCGTCTCAAGTCTAAGCGCAGTGCCTGGCTTTGTAACGCATCGTTGACGCCAGCTAACCGCATCAGACGAAACTCCCCGCTTCGTCTGCCGCACTGCATTCGTCACAGCGACTGCATCAGTGCATGGGTCGAGGGTGACTAAGCAGAAACCTTGCCAGCTCGGCAAAAACCCTGCATTTCAATCTCTTGGCGCCTGTTGCACGCGCTCGGGCAGAACAGCGTTTGCCGATACGCACAACAACGGTGCGCCACCGTCCGTCCCCCTGCGCGAAAAGCGTGCATCCGTGCAACGGGATTGACTATAGACACTGCGTGATACACTGCCGGCCATTGTTTCCAGGACATTTCCCATGCTCGCGCCCAAAGACTTCTTCGACGCCCTGAGCGGCACCGCCTCCCGCCTCTTTAGCGGCGATACCCCGCTGCCGAAAGCCGAAATCGAAAGCCAGTTCAAAATGCTGCTGCAAAGTGCCTTCAGCAAACTCGATCTGGTCAGCCGGGAAGAGTTCGATAGTCAGATGGTGGTGTTGGCGCGCACGCGGGCACGGCTTGAGAGTCTTGAAGCGAAGGTGGCGGAGATGGAGGCGAAACTGAATCCGCCGGCTGAATAGCACCACTACTGACAGTGAAGGTTGGGCACGCTCTTCAGCTTTAAAGGCGTCGAAAAAACACCTCCAAACGTTTTCCTTCAAGCAGCCTTCAGCTCCACTGCCTAGATTCACTATCAAGCGCAATGTGCCAGCCGCTCGACCTGATCACGGATTGCAGCTCCTCTTTCAATTTCGGCTTTTCGCAGATCGTAGGTCGATTGGAGGTTCAGCCAAAACTCAGGAGTGGTGTCCAGACAGATTGAAAGTCTTAAAGCCATGTCAGCGCTGATGCCCCGGCGCTGTAGAACGATATCGTTCACCGTCGGAGTAGACACGCTCAATGCTCTCGCCAACGCAGCGGCTGTGAGGCTCAAAGGCTCCAGATACTCCTCTTTGAGGATCTCGCCGGGATGGACCGGACGCATACCATTCTTGGTCATACTCACCTCAGTGATAATCGACGATTTCAACATCCTCGGGCCCATTCAGGCCCCAGACGAAGCAAATTCGCCATTGGGCGTTGATACGAATACTGTATTGCCCCTTCCGATCGCCTCCCAGAGACTCGAGCCGATTTCCGGGAGGAGATCGGAGATCAGCCAACGCAGCTGCCGCATCAAGCATCGTCAGCTTACGTTCCGCGACACTCAATATGGCTGACCAGAAACGGGTTTTACCACTTCGGAACAGGTATTCGGTTTCAGGACATCTGAAGCTAACGATCATAGTTTAAAGCTTAACGTTATGCATTAACGCTGAGTTTATTCGTGAAAATCATTAGCGCAAACAGATGATCTTGCGATTTGGGTGTTCTCTCAGGACTTTCAGAAACGGACTACGCATGCTTGCTGGTTCTTACTGAACCCGTTGCTATCTCCTACACAAACTCTCCCCTATTCCCGTTTGCCATGGCCTGGCAAGTTCCTGGCATTTCTTGCGGCAACATCCTGCGAAATTTTTGCGCTCCACTCACCCCACTAAAATGGCTTCGCCCTACTACCCTTCAAAAACCCGCAGGAAGCGGCTCCCCGATTCAGCTCAAGGAACGACCATGTCCCTCTCCATTGTCCACAGTCGCGCCCAGATTGGCGTGGAAGCCCCCGCTGTTACCGTCGAAGTCCATCTGGCCAACGGTCTGCCGTCGCTGACCATGGTCGGCCTGCCCGAAGCGGCGGTGAAGGAGAGCAAGGATCGGGTACGCAGCGCGATCATCAATTCCGGGCTGCAATTTCCGGCGCGGCGGATCACCTTGAATCTGGCGCCGGCGGATCTGCCCAAGGATGGCGGGCGCTTCGATCTGGCGATTGCTTTGGGGATTCTGTCGGCCAGTGTGCAGGTGCCCTGCCTGACCCTGGATGAGGTGGAATGTCTGGGTGAGTTGGCGCTGTCGGGTGCCGTGCGGCCGGTGCGTGGCGTGCTGCCGGCAGCATTGGCGGCGCGCAAGGCCGGGAGGGCGTTGGTGGTGCCTCGGGCAAATGCGGAAGAGGCGTGCCTGGCCTCGGGCCTCAAGGTATTTGCGGTCGATCATTTGCTGGAAGCGGTGGCGCATTTCAATGGGCACACGCCGGTCGAGCCTTACGTTTCCGATGGTTTGATGCACGCTGCCAAACCCTATCCCGACCTCAACGAGGTGCAGGGGCAGACAGCCGCCAAGCGCGCACTGCTGATTGCCGCTGCGGGGGCGCATAACCTGTTGTTCAGCGGGCCGCCGGGCACTGGCAAGACATTGCTGGCCAGTCGTTTGCCGGGGTTGCTGCCACCGCTTTCCGAATGCGAGGCGCTGGAAGTGGCAGCGATTCAGTCGGTAGCCAGCGGGGTGCCTCTGACTCACTGGCCGCAACGGCCCTTCCGCCAACCGCACCATTCGGCTTCAGGGCCGGCATTGGTCGGTGGCAGTTCGAAGCCGCAACCCGGTGAAATCACCCTCGCCCATCACGGCGTGCTGTTTCTTGATGAATTGCCGGAGTTTGATCGCAAGGTTCTCGAGGTGTTGCGCGAGCCACTGGAGTCCGGGCATATCGTCATCGCCCGGGCCAAGGACCGCGTGCGTTTCCCCGCGCGGTTTCAGCTGGTGGCAGCAATGAATCCGTGCCCCTGTGGATATCTTGGCGAGCCCAGCGGCAAATGCTCGTGCACGCCGGACATGGTCCAGCGCTATCGCAACAAACTGTCAGGACCGCTGCTGGACCGGATCGATCTGCACCTGACTGTGGCGCGTGAAGCGACCGCATTGAATCCGGCAGCCAAGCCCGGCGAGGACAGCGCCAGCGCCGCAGCACTTGTGGCCGAAGCGCGGGAGCGCCAGCAGAAACGTCAGCGCTGTGCCAATGCGTTTCTCGATCTGCCGGGGCTCAAGCGTCACTGCAAGTTATCCACAGCCGATGAAAAATGGCTGGAAGCGGCCTGCGAGCGATTGATCCTGTCGCTGCGCTCGGCGCATCGCCTGCTCAAGGTCGCGCGCACGCTGGCGGATCTTGAACAGGCCGATGCGATTACCCGCGAGCATCTGGCCGAGGCACTGCAATACCGGCCAGCGACACCTTAATGCTCAGTCAGATCAACCAGCGGTGCCTGGCGCACTTCGGTGTCGCGCCCGGCCTGAATCTCGGTCACGCGCTTCAAAGCGTTATCCACAGCCACCTTGTCCGCGAGGAGGGTGTAGCTGATCTGGAACTGTTTATGTTCTTTCGGGGCAATGGTCGGCACCAGGTTCAACGGCCGCTGATAGCGACGGTTGTAGGAAAAACTTGTCCCCGGCTCCAGTCCGGTGACGTAGCCCTGCCCTTGGGTATCAGTGTTTTTCCACAGCGAAAATACTGGCAACTGCTGAGTATTGAAGCCAACGGACACGCCGAGGCTGCCGGCCTTGTTGTGCAGCACGGTCAGCGTCTGCCCTTTGGCATCGGCATACGGCACGACGTTATAGACCGTTTCGTCGTAATCCTTGGTTGGCGCGCGATAGGTCTGCCAGTCGGGCAGATCGCCCTTGGCCTTGTCGTTGAACGGCGACACCTGCTTCACCGGCGCAGCGAATTTCGCGCCCTGCTCGAGAAACGGCGTGCTGAAATTGCTGTGATACAGCGCCTGATATTCCTTTGGATAGTCGCCGTTGTTGGTCAGGGTGTCGTTGAGGGCGAAGCTTGCGCTGCCCGGTTCGGTGACCAGCTCGGTCGCTACCGAGAAATCGACTTTCTTGAATGCCTGCTCTTTCAGCTCGCCACGCAGCGTAATGGCATAGGGCGGCTTCTCGTCGATGTGCAGAGTTACGGTGCTGGCCGGTATGTTGGCGGCACGACCATGCAGAGTCAGCAGTTCACCGTTGTCCATGCCGGGATGGCCAACCCACTCGTAGCCGCAACGGGTGACCAGTTCATTGAAGCCTTCCAGCCAACCCAGGCCACCGCGACCGTTGAGTTCGATGAACGCCGGGTTGACCACCTCTTTGACCGGCGAATCCCAGCCCATCCGAACGTCGCCCACCGAAGCCTGCAACACGTTCATGCCACGGGTCGGCACTACCGACAGCTTCATCGTGCCGTTATCGATATCGACAATGCTGACGCCCTCCTGACGACCGCCATGCAGAGTACGCAGGGTCACGGAAAACGCTTTGGCGGGTTTTACGCCAAGTTGCTCACTGGTGATCGTCCAGTTCTTTGCCGGAGTATTGGCGTCGAGCAGGACATAGTCCCAGGCCATGGCGTGGGAAGCGGCAGAGAATGCGCCGAAGGCGACGAGGAGTTTGAGCGGGGTCATGGCAGCAGCCTTTATTGGAGTTGTGCCATTTTTATAGCGCTGCGGAAACGTTTCAGCAAGTCCTAAAAAGCGGTGGGAGAAAAGCATTCGCGAGGCAGGCTCGCTCCCACAGTGACATCGGGCCTTCACAATATTTGTGAATTACGCCGACTACTGTGGGAGCGAGCCTGCTCGCGATAGCTGTTTCAAAGATGCATCAACGGAAGCGGTCAACCTCGGAACGCAGATCCGCCGCCAGCTTCTCCAGCTCTTTAGCGGTGACAGCCAGGTTAGACACAACCTCACGCTGCTCGCTGTTGGCCATGGCAATGCTCTGCAAGTTGCTGCTCAGCAACGTTGCCGTGCTGCTTTGTTCCTGAGTGGCAGTGGTGATCGCGGCAAACTGCTGCCCCGCCGAACGACTCTGCTCGTCGATCCGCGCCAGCGCCGAGGCGACATTGGCGTTGCGCGACAGGCCTTCCTGCATCAGCACGTTGCCCTGCTCCATGGTGCTGATCGCGTTGCCGGTTTCCTGCTGGATGCTGTGGATCATGCTGGAGATTTCATCGGTGGCCTGACGGGTACGCGAGGCGAGGCTGCGCACTTCGTCCGCGACCACGGCGAAACCGCGACCTTGCTCACCGGCACGAGCGGCTTCGATCGCGGCGTTGAGCGCCAGCAGGTTGGTTTGTTCGGCGATCGAGGTGATCACGCCGACGATGCCGCCGATTTCCTGCGAGCGTTGGCCGAGGGTGTTGATCACCGTGGCGGTGCTGTTCAGCGCACCGGCGATCTGCTCCAGCGACGACGATGCTTCTTCCATCGAGCTGCGGCCAATCTGCGTTTGCTGAGCGTTTTCCTGCGCCAGGCGCTGCGTCGCACCCATGTTGTCGGCAATGTTCAGCGACGTCGCGCTGAACTCTTCCACGGCGCCGGCCATGCTGGTGATTTCGCCCGACTGTTGCTCCATGCCTTCGTAAGCACCGCCGGACAAACCGGACAGCGCCTGCGCACGGCTGTTGACCTCTTCCGAAGCGCGGCGGATATGCTCGACCATGGTCGACAGCGCCTGGCTCATCTGGTTGAACGCACGGGACAGCTGACCGATTTCATCGTGGCTCGATACGTTCAGCCGCACACTCAGATCGCCCGCGCCCAACGCCTCGGCCTGACGCACCAGATCGCCCAGCGGGGCAAGTTTGCTGCGCAGCAGCCAGACCACGGAACCGACCGCGAGCAACATCGCCAGCAGGCTGCCGATCGCCAGTTGCGTACCGACGCTCCAGGTCACCGCGCGGATCTCGGCTTTCGGCATGCTCGCCACCACCGACCACGGGCCACCTTCGAACGGCACGGCGATGCTATAGAAGTCTTCGCCCTTGTCGCTCCAGAACTCACCTTTGCCCGGGGTTTTCACCAGGTTGTTGATGGTCGGTACGGCTTGGTCCAGAGCTTCGACGCCGGCAATCGGCACCAGCCATTTGTTCTGCTCGTCGAGGAGCGCCAGCGAGCCGGTCTGGCCGATGCGGAAGCGCTTGAGATTGGCGAACTGCGCGTTCTGCGCGTCGGTGTAATCGAAGCCGACGTACAACACCGCGATAATCTTGCCGCCTGCATCGCGCACCGGGGTGTACTGCGACATGTAGTAACGCTCGAACAGCAGCGAGCGGCCGACATAACTCTGCCCCGCCATCAGCTTTGCGTACGCCGGGTTGGCATGATCGAGCACGGTGCCAATGGCACGGGTGCCGTCCTGCTTGCTGACGTTGGTGCTGACACGAATGAAGTCTTCGCCGCTGCGCACGAATACCGTGGCCACACCGGCGGTCATCTGCTTGAACTCGTCAACTTCCTTGAAGTTATTGTTCAGCACCTCGTTGCCCAGGTGCAGGCCCGGGGTCTGCACGCCGGCCACGGTCACTGGCTGATCCGGGTGCACACTCAAACCACTGCCGAAGCGCTTTTCGAACAGACCGCTCAAGCGCAGGGTGCTTTCGCGCAGCGTACCGTGGAAGGTACTCAGCTGATCGGCCAGCAGCCGGGCCTCACTGGCCAGATGCTCTTCACGGGTGGCGAGGTTGGCGGAATCCAGCGAACGCAAGGCGAACACCGTACTGCCGCTGATGACTATCGCCAGTATCACAGCAAGGGCGAGGCCCAACTGCGAGGCGATCCGAGCACGAGGTTGAGACATGAACAGCTCCTGGCCGAGCCACCGAATCCTCCTTGATCGCGGTAATTGCCCGGAAAATATTCTAATAATGGGGGTAGCGCAGAACCGGCACGACGGTTCCACATGCTCGTAGTCGGCGGTAAAACCGAATACTTGAGCACTTTGCGTGGGTATGGCGCAGTAGTGGCATTGTGCCGGCTCGAACGTTTCAGCTCAAGCGCTCTACCGTTGGCAGTTGCATGGCACGGACCTCGCCCTGCAGAAAGTCGCTGAGGCGGCGCAAACGTTCACCTCCCGGGCGTGGCTTTGGCCATACCAGGTAATAATTCAGGCCACTGGCGACGGCGGTCGGCCACGGTAGACTCAGGCGCCCTTGCGCGACATCTTCGGCAACCATCAGCAAATCGCCCATGGAGACACCGTAACCACGTGCCGCCGCAATCATGCCCAGCTCCAGCGTATCGAACACTTGTCCGCCCTTGAGCGAGACCTGATCGGACAGACCCATGCGCTCCAGCCAACTGCGCCAGTCGCGGCGATCCGGGGTCGGGTGCAGCAGTTCAGCGCTCGCCAGACGCGCCACGTCCCAAGGTTGATCATTGAGCAGGTTCGGCGCGCCGACCGGAATCAGTTCCTCGGGAAACAGCAGGCTCGCTTCCCAGTCCGGCGGGAAATGCCCGTCACTGAGCAACACCGCGCAATCGAATGGTTCGTTGTTGAAGTCCACCGAATCGATATCCATCCACGCACTGGTCAGTTGCACCTCATTGCCCGGCTGTAAATGGCGGAAGCGACTCAGCCGCGCCAACAGCCAACGCATGGTCAGGGTTGAAGGCGCCTTCATGCGCAGAATGTCGTCCTCGGCGCGCAAGGTATTGCAGGCGCGTTCAAGGGCGGCAAAGCCTTCGCGGATGCCGGGTAACAGCAGCCGCGCCGACTCGGTCAGTTGCAGGTTGCGCCCGCTGCGATGGAACAGCCGGCAGGCGAAATGTTCTTCAAGGGTGCGGATGTGCCGACTGACCGCGCTCTGAGTAATCGACAGTTCTTCCGCCGCGCGCGTGAACGAGCTGTGTCGCGCTGCCGCTTCGAATGCGCGCAGGGCATACAACGGCGGAAGGCGTCGGGACATACACAAAGCTCCAGTAGCGGGGATATAGCCAATCCGGCGGGTACGTTTCAGGATGAGTATTAATCATGCCACCCATCCTTTTTATCCCTTTGTGCAACGCCTGCCAAGCGCCGAGAATCGACGCTCTGCTGTTCCCTCTGAAATCAGGTGGTGATGACCATGCGGCATCCTGTGCGTACCGAACTCTGGGCCATCCTGCGGCTGGCGGGGCCGCTGATTGCTTCGCAGTTGGCGCACATGCTGATGGTGCTGACCGACACCCTGATGATGGCGCGCCTGAGTCCGGAAGCGTTGGCCGGAGGTGGCCTCGGTGCGGCGAGTTACTCGTTCGTGTCGATTTTCTGCATCGGCGTGATTGCAGCGGTCGGCACATTGGTGGCGATCCGTCAGGGTGCCGGTGACATCCTCGGCGCCGCGCGCCTGACCCAGGCCGGGTTGTGGCTGGCCTGGCTGATGGCCCTCGGCGCCGGGCTGCTGTTGTGGAACCTGAAACCGGTGTTACTGCTGTTCGGCCAGACCGAAACCAACGTCAACGCCGCCGGGCAGTTCCTCATCGCCCTGCCCTTCGCCCTGCCCGGTTACTTGAGCTTCATGGCCCTGCGCGGTTTTACCAGTGCAATCGGCCGGGCGACGCCGGTGATGGTCATCAGCCTCGCCGGCACCGTGGCCAACTTCCTGCTCAACTACGCCTTGATTACCGGCATGTTCGGCCTGCCGCAATTGGGTCTGACCGGTATTGGTCTGGTCACGGCGATTGTCGCCAACTGCATGGCACTGACGCTGGCCTGGCACATTCGCCAGCATCCAGCGTATGACGCTTATCCGTTGCGCGCCGGCCTGTCGCGGCCGAACCGGCAATACCTGAAAGAGTTGTGGCGCCTGGGTCTGCCGATTGGCGGCACCTATGCGGTGGAAGTCGGCTTGTTCGCTTTCGCTGCGCTGTGCATGGGCACCATGGGCAGTACGCAAATGGGTGCGCATCAGATTGCACTGCAGATCGTGTCGGTGGCGTTCATGGTCCCGGCCGGGATGTCCTATGCCATCACCATGCGCGTCGGCCAACACTACGGCGCCGGGCAACTGATCGACGCACGCATGTCCGGGCGTGTCGGCATCGCCTTCGGAGCAGTAGTAATGCTCGGCTTCGCCCTGGTGTTCTGGCTGTGGCCGAATCAGTTGGTCGGCCTGTTCCTCGACCACAACGACCCGGCGTTTGCCGAGGTGATCCGTCTGGCGGTGAGCCTGTTGGCGGTGGCGGCGTGGTTCGAGTTGTTCGACGGCACACAGACGATTGCCATGGGCTGCATTCGTGGACTCAAGGATGCCAAAACCACATTTCTCGTGGGGCTCGCTTGCTATTGGCTGATTGGCGCACCGGCGGCGTGGTGGATGGCGTTCCACCTCAATTGGGGGCCGACGGGCGTGTGGTGGGGCCTGGCGCTGGGGCTGGCATGCGCGGCGGTGAGCCTGACGCTGGCGTTTGAATGGAAGATGCAGCGGATGATTCGGCGCGAGCCAGTTGCAGAAAGGTTCGAGGCCATCGGCGCGGATTAAGATCAAAAGATCGCAGCCTTCGGCGGCTCCGACAAGGGAACACATTCCAAGGCAGGAACTGCCGAAGGCTGCGATCTTTTAAATGGCTTCCACCGAAGCCTGCTGACTGGCTCCAAAGATCAGATATTCCACCAGATCCTCCAACGGCAACGGCCGGCTGATCAGATAGCCCTGCACCTGATCGCAACCGAACCCGCGCAACAAATCCAGCTGCTCTGGCGTCTCGACCCCTTCGGCAACCACTTCCAGATGCAGGTTGTGCGCGAGGTTGATCATCGCGTGTACCAGTTTGCGGTTCTCTTCGCGCTGTTCCATGCCGCCGACGAAACTCTTGTCGATCTTCAGCAAGGTGATCGGCAGGCTGTTGAGGTGCACGAACGACGAAAACCCGGTGCCGAAATCGTCCAGCGAGAAGCGCACGCCGAGGCGGCCGAGGGCGTCCATGGTCTGTTTGACCAGATCGCTGCGCCGCATCACCGCGGTTTCGGTCAGTTCGAATTCCAGCCACTGCGCCTCGACGCCGCGTTCGGCAATCAGACGACTGAGCGTCGGTAGCAACTGGCTGTCCTGAAACTGCCGGAACGACAGGTTGATCGCCATGTGCAGCGGCGCCAGACCCTGTTCGCGCAATGCCTGCATGTCACGCAGCGCGCGAGCGATCACCCAGTAACCCAGCGGCACGATCAGACCGCTCTGTTCGGCCAGTGGCACGAATTCGCTCGGCGGCAACAGACCGCGTTCGCCATGACGCCAGCGCACCAGCGCTTCAAGGCCGACAATCTGGCCGTCCGCAAGATTCAGGCGTGGCTGGTAATGCAGTTCCAGTTCATCGCGGCGCAAGGCCCGGCGCAGTTCACTTTCGAGGTCGGCCATGCTGCGCGCGTTGCGGTTGATGCGTTCGTTGAAGATATGAAAAGTGCAGCCCTGTGTGCTCTTGGCCTGCTGCATGGCGATGTGCGCGTGCCACATCAGCGGATCGGCGCCGCCATTGGCGCGGGCATGGGCGATGCCGAGGCTGGAACCGATCAGCAGACTCTCGCCGTCGACCCAATAAGGTTCGGCCAAGGCCTCGGTAATGCGTTCAGCCATCCACTCGGCGCGTTGCGGCGCTCGGCGGGTGTCGATCAGCAAAGCGAATTCATCACTGCCCAGCCGCGCCAGTTGATCGCCGGCCTCCAGCTGACTTTTCAGCCGCGCAACAACTTGCAGGATCAAGCGATCGCCAGCCTGATGACCAAGGGCGTCGTTGGCATGGCGGAAATTGTCGAGATCGAGGTGGCCGAGAGCGAGACCGCGACCGTCGCCTTCGGCAAGACGCGCGGTGAGCAGGGTCTGAAAGCCCTGACGGTTGGCGATGCCGGTCAGCGGGTCCTGTTCGGCCAGGCGCTGCAAAGTGTTTTCCAGCACGCCGCGTTCGCGCACATGGCGCAGGCAACGCTGGAGCATGCCGGCATCGAGGGCGTCGAACACCAGCCAGTCGCTGACACCGATCGGCGCGGTGGCCGGTTCGTGCTCCAGCAGCAGAACGGTCGGCAGGCTGCAACGCCCGGGCGGCGGTTGCAACGCTGGCAGGGTCAGCAGTACCGCGTGGCGGTTGTCCTCGAACAGGCGGCTGACCGAATCCCAATTCGGCGCGCTGATCAGCACCGCCGCGCTCCCCATCGGAGCCAGACACTCACGCAACAACGCTGTCCACGCTGGCTCTTCGGCCAGTAGCAGCAAACGCAAGGGTTCGACAGGCGTAGACAAGCTGACTCCCTAGACTCTGCAATGATGTAGGCGGGGCATTATGCCGTTGTGCTGAACAATGACCAATGTGTTGTCTGATGACAACGGCATCAAAACGTTATTTTGCGTCAGAAGGAGAACATTAGCCGCAAAATCCCCGCGCATCCTGCGTGAAAGTAACAAAACCGGCAAATCTGAATCGCGTGCTGCGTCACAAGTCGGACAGAGCAGCAGAAATCGCTGAGCCTGTTAAAATGCCGGCCCATTTCGTCAACGACTCCCGAATTTTCGTATGTCCCGACTCAATCCCCGGCAGCAAGAAGCCGTGAACTACGTCGGCGGCCCTCTATTGGTGCTCGCCGGTGCTGGCTCCGGCAAGACCAGCGTGATCACGCGCAAGATCGCGCACCTGATCCAGAACTGCGGCATCCGCGCCCAGTACATCGTCGCCATGACCTTTACCAACAAGGCCGCGCGCGAAATGAAAGAGCGGGTCGGCACCCTGTTGCGTGCCGGCGAAGGGCGCGGCCTGACGGTCTGCACCTTCCACAACCTGGGCTTGAACATTATCCGCAAGGAGCATGCGCGGCTGGGCTACAAACCCGGTTTCTCGATCTTCGACGAGACCGACGTCAAAGCCCTGATGACCGACATCATGCAGAAGGAATACGCAGGCGACGACGGCGTCGACGAAATCAAGAACATGATCGGCGCCTGGAAAAATGACCTGATCCTGCCCGCTCAGGCCCTGGAGAATGCGCGCAATCCCAAGGAACAGACTGCCGCCATCGTCTACACCCACTATCAGCGCACGCTCAAGGCGTTCAACGCGGTGGACTTCGACGACCTGATCCTGCTGCCGGTAAAGCTCTTCGAGGAACACGCCGACATTCTCGAAAAGTGGCAGAACAAGGTGCGCTACCTGCTCGTCGACGAATACCAGGACACCAACGCCAGCCAGTACCTGTTGGTGAAGATGCTGATCGGCAAGCGCAACCAGTTCACCGTGGTGGGTGACGACGACCAGTCGATCTACGCCTGGCGTGGCGCGCGCCCGGAAAACCTGATGCTGCTCAAAGACGACTATCCGTCGTTGAAAGTGGTGATGCTCGAGCAGAACTACCGCTCCACCAGCCGCATCCTGCGTTGCGCCAACGTGCTGATTTCGAACAACCCGCACGAATTCGAAAAGCAGCTGTGGAGCGAGATGGGCCACGGCGACGAGATCCGCGTGATTCGCTGCCGCAACGAGGACGCCGAAGCCGAGCGCGTGGCCATGGAAATCCTCAGCCTGCACTTGCGCACCGATCGTCCGTACAGCGATTTTGCGATTCTCTATCGCGGCAACTATCAGGCCAAGCTGATCGAATTGAAGCTGCAGCACCATCAGGTGCCGTATCGCCTGAGCGGCGGCAACAGCTTCTTCGGTCGCCAGGAAGTGAAGGACCTGATGGCCTACTTCCGCCTGATCGTCAACCCGGATGACGACAACGCCTTCCTGCGCGTGATCAACGTGCCGCGCCGCGAGATCGGCTCGACCACCCTGGAAAAGCTCGGCAACTACGCGACCGAGCGCAAGATCTCGATGTACGCCGCCACCGACGAAATTGGCCTCGGCGAACATCTCGACAGCCGCTTTACTGATCGCCTGGCGCGCTTCAAGCGCTTCATGGACAAGGTTCGCGAGCAGTGCGCCGGCGAAGATCCGATCTCGGCGCTGCGCAGCATGGTCATGGACATCGACTACGAGAACTGGCTGCGTACCAACAGCTCCAGCGACAAGGCGGCGGACTACCGCATGGGCAACGTCTGGTTCCTGATCGAGGCGTTGAAAAACACCCTCGAGAAAGACGAAGACGGCGAAATGACCGTCGAAGACGCCATCGGCAAACTGGTGCTGCGTGACATGCTCGAGCGCCAGCAGGAAGAAGAGGACGGCGCCGAAGGCGTGCAAATGATGACGCTGCACGCCTCCAAAGGCCTGGAATTCCCCTACGTGTTCATCATGGGCATGGAAGAGGAAATCCTCCCGCACCGCTCCAGCATCGAAGCCGACACCATCGAAGAAGAGCGCCGCCTGGCCTACGTGGGCATCACGCGCGCCCGCCAGACCCTGGCCTTCACCTTCGCTGCCAAGCGCAAGCAGTACGGTGAAATCATCGACTGCGCGCCGAGCCGCTTTCTGGATGAGCTGCCGCCGGACGATCTGGCCTGGGAAGGCAACGACGACACCCCGACTGAAGTCAAAGCCGTGCGTGGCAATAGCGCATTGGCCGATATACGCGCGATGTTAAAGCGCTAGAATCGACTACTTTTTAATCTACCTTCGGCGCCCATCGCGCCAACAGAGGAAGCTGTTGTGGAAGCACTGCACAAAAAAATCCGCGAAGAAGGCATCGTGCTTTCCGATCAAGTCCTGAAAGTCGACGCTTTCCTGAACCACCAGATCGACCCGGCCCTGATGAAGCTGATCGGTGACGAATTCGCCGCGCTGTTCAAGGATTCGGGGATCACCAAGATCGTCACCATCGAAGCCTCGGGCATCGCCCCGGCGATCATGACCGGGCTGAACCTCGGCGTGCCGGTGATCTTCGCCCGCAAGCAACAGTCCCTGACCCTGACTGAAAACCTGCTCTCGGCGACCGTCTACTCGTTCACCAAGAAGACCGAAAGCACCGTGGCCATCTCCCCGCGCCACCTGACCAGCAGCGACCGCGTGCTGATCATCGACGACTTCCTGGCCAACGGTAAGGCCTCGCAAGCGCTGATTTCGATCATCAAACAGGCCGGCGCCACCGTGGCCGGTCTGGGCATTGTCATCGAGAAGTCGTTCCAGGGCGGCCGCGCCGAACTGGACTCGCAGGGCTACCGCGTTGAATCGCTGGCCCGCGTGCAATCGCTGAAGGATGGCGTCGTTACCTTCATCGAGTAACCATGCAATATCCTTGTGGGAGCGGGCTTGCTCGCGAAGGCATTGTCTCAGTCACCCTGTTGAGTGAATGACACACAGCTTTCGCGAGCAAGCCCGCTCCCACATTCGGTTTTGTGGCGGCAGTTACTGTGCGGTGGCTTTGAGGCCGGTGAGCAGCAGGCGCTGAAACAGGTCCTCCTTCAAGCCTTCCGGATTCGTCAGCTGCATCCGCTCAAGATGTTCCGGGAACGCTGAGGCCTCCGGCGCATCCAGCGCTGCCTTGCCCAAGTCGAGAATCTCGGTCAGCTTGAACTTGCTCTTCAGCCAGTTCAGCGCCCGCAGCAGATCCCGTTCGATCGCGGTGAAATCACAGCCCAGCGGATACTCCGGAAACAGGTTCGGATGCCGTGCGGCAATCGCCTGCAAGCGCTGCGGTGTGTTGTCGGCGAAACGTGGATCGAGGCGAAAATCCTTCGGCAGCTTGCCAACTTTTTGCGCCTGTTCGATCAGTCCCGGCTGGAAGCGTGAATCGCTGATATTAAGCAGCGCTTCGATCACCGCTGCGTCGGATTTGCCGCGCAGGTCGGCGATGCCGTACTCGGTAACGACGATGTCACGCAGATGCCGCGGAATCGTGCAGTGGCCGTAATCCCAGACGATGTTGGAGCTGACCTCGCCGCCGGACTCGCGCCAGCTGCGCAGGATCAACATCGATCGCGCGCCCTCCAGCGCGTGGCCTTGGGCAACGAAGTTGTACTGCCCACCGACACCGCTGAGCACGCGTCCGTCTGCCAATTGATCAGCCACGCCGGCGCCGAGCAGAGTCATGGTGAACACGGTGTTGATGAAGCGCGCATCGATGCGCTGCAAGCGCTTGAGCTCTTCCTGGCCGTACAGCTCGTTGATATAGCTGATGCGGGTCATGTTGAATTCCAGCAGCTTGCTTTGCGGCAACTCGCGCAGCCGTTCATAAAAACTGCGCGGGCCAAGGAAGAAGCCGCCGTGCACCGAGATACCGTCGGGCTGCGCGGCTTCGTCGAGGGTACCGGCGTTGGCCTGCTCCTGCGTCGGCACATCCGGATAGACCTTGCGCCGAATGATCCCGGCATCCGCCAGCACCAGCAGGCCGTTGACGAACATTTCGCTGCAGCCGTAAAGGCCTTTGGCAAATGGCGCGGTGCCACCCTCGCGCTGGATCAATTGCGCCCATTGGCTGAGGTTGATGTCATCGAGCAACGCCTGATAGCCGGCGTTATCGGCCTGCCGCGCGAGTAACGCGGCGGTCAACGCATCGCCCATCGAACCGATGCCGATCTGCAACGTGCCGCCATCGCGCACCAGCGTGCTCGCATGCAAGCCAATGAAATGATCCTGAAACCCCACCGGCATGTTCGGCGTGGAAAACAGCGTGCTGCTGTCCTTCTCGTCGATTAGCAGATCAAACGTGTCGATGTCGACTTCCGCATCGCCGGGCATGTACGGCAGATCAGTATGCACCTGGCCGACCAGCACGATGGTCTCCCCCGCCTCACGGCGCTTGGCGATCATCGGCAACAGGTCGAGGGTGATGTCCGGGTTACAACTCAGGCTCAGACGATCGGGATGTTCGCTGCTGCTGGCCAGTAATTGCGCCACCAGGTTCAGGCCCGCGGCGTTGATGTCGCGGGCGGCATGGCTGTAATTGCTGCTGACGTAATCCTGCTGCGCCGGCGCGCTGTTGAGCAGACTGCCAGGCTGCATGAAAAACTGCTGGATACGGATGTTGGCGGGCAGGCTGTCGCGCTGCAGATCGGCGAGAAAATCGAACTCCGGATAATCATCAAACACCCGCTCTACAAAGGGCTCGATAAAACGCTTCTGCAAGCCATCGCCCAGATTCGGCCGACCGAGGCACAACGCGGTATAGATCGTTAGCTGCCGTTCGGGCAGCTCCTTGATCCGCCGGTACAGCGCGTTGACGAAGTGATTCGGCTTGCCCAGCCCCAGCGGCAGGCCCATGTGGATGTGCGCCGGCAAACGCGCCAGCACATCGTCCACCGCCTGTTCGATCGAACACAACTGCACCATCTGAAGCCTCCCGCCCGTTCCGTTGATAGGGGTAGACCGAGATTGCCTTGAGTTTGCTGCAAAGGACAGCATTTGGTTTGGAGGGATCAGGGCCTGAATGAATCGGAAACCAGAAACCACAGGCACAAAAAAACCGTCCGAAGACGGTTTTTTTCAAAGCCGGCGCTGATTACAGACCGGACATCTCTTTGATCGCGCCCTTGAGCTCTTCATCGGAGCAATCGGCGCAGGTGCCTTTCGGCGGCATGGCGTTGATGCCGGTGATGGCCTTGGCGAGGATGCCGTCCAGACCACCCTGATGATCGGCCCGCTCCTTCCAGGCTGCCTTATCGCCGATCTTCGGCGCGCCAAGCAGGCCCGTGCCGTGGCAAGCGTTGCAGTGCTTGGCGATCACGTCTTTAGGTGCCTTCGCCCCGCCACCGCCGCCAGCCGTCGCGGCCACTTCCATACCCTTGCATTCCTGCCCTTGGACACACACCTGGCCGACGGGCTCGAGGCGTTTGGCGATGTCGTCATTTGTCGCAGCTTGAGCGCTGACAGCCCAGAGGGCCAGTACGGTTGCTGGTGCGGCCAGCATTTTCATAATTAGGTTCACGCGTTCACCCTCAATGGTGGCTATTCACGCCTGCGGCCACGGTTCGCAGGCGGGCGCAAGTATAGCGGGTAGGCCGCTGTACTGAAACAACCCCATGGTTAGAGGGGTCTTGTAGCGCATCGGTAAATCGTTTCGGGGGCCTCTGCCGTATTGGCCTGGCGCCTTCTGCTTAGAAATTCGCCGGCGTGGCTGCGCTGATTAGTCGCGCCGGTACGTCGAACGGGTTACGGAAACGATGCGGCTTGGTACTTTCAAAATAGTAGCTGTCGCCAGCTTCGAGGATAAAAGTTTCCAGCCCTACCACCAGCTCGAGGCGACCTTCCACCAGAATCCCGGTTTCCTCGCCCTCGTGGGTGAGCATTTCTTCGCCGGTGTCGGCGCCCGGCGGGTAGATTTCGTTGAGGAAGGCGATGGCGCGGCTCGGATGGGCCCGGCCGACCAGTTTCATGGTCACGGCGCCGTCGGAGATGTCGATCAGCTCGTTGGCCTTGTAGACGATCTGGGTCGGTTGGTCCTGCAGGATCTCTTCGGAAAAGAACTCGACCATCGACATGGGAATCCCGCCGAGCACCTTTCTCAGCGAACTGATCGAAGGGCTGACGCTGTTCTTTTCGATCATCGAAATGGTGCTGTTGGTGACGCCCGCGCGTTTGGCGAGTTCACGCTGGGAAAGCCCTTTGAGCTTGCGGATCGATTGCAGTCGTTCACCGACGTCCAAGGCGGGAGCCTCCTGATGTTGTAAGAATATTGAGCGTTATCATGGCGACAGCGTTCAGTATTTACAACACTTGGCCCCCGCAGCGGCGTCAACCCTCGGAATAGAGCCTTGGCACCCGCTTCAGGTTGCAGAAGATCTGATACGGGATGGTATCGGCCCACTTTGCCACGTCGCTGGCGAGGATGTTCTTACCCCACAACTCGACGGTCGAGCCAAGCCCCGCTTCCGCTACGTCGGTCAGATCGATGCAGAGCATGTCCATCGACACGCGCCCCAGCAGGCGGCTGGGTTTGCCCGCCACCAGCACGGGTGTGCCGGTCGGCGCCTGACGCGGGTAACCGTCGGCGTAGCCCATGGCGACCACGCCGATGCGCATTGGCTTGTCGGTGATGAATCTGGCGCCATAGCCGATCGGTTCACCGGCCGGCAATTCACGCACACTGATGACTTTCGATTCGAGGGTCATCACCGGTTGCAGGCGTTCAGCGACGGCGTTGGCTTCTTCGAACGGGGTCGCGCCGTAGAGCATGATGCCCGGGCGTACCCAGTCGCTTTGAATTTCTGGCCACCCAAGCACGGCTGGCGAGTTGCGCAAGCTGACTTCCGCCGCCAGACCCTGACGCGCCGCTTCGAACACCGCGACCTGCTCGGCACTGCTTTGCGCATGCAGTTCATCGGCGCGGGCGAAGTGGCTCATCAGCACGATTTTCGCCACCTTGCCGCTGGCCAGCAGACGCTGATAGGCCGCTGGGTAGTCTTTCGGATGCAGGCCGACGCGGTGCATGCCGGAATCGAGCTTGAGCCATACCGTGATCGGTTTGCTCAGGACTGCCTGCTCGATCGCTTCGAGCTGCCACAGCGAATGCACCACGCACCAGAAATCATGCTCGACGATCAACGCCAGCTCGTCGGCTTCGAAGAAGCCTTCCAGCAGCAATACCGGCGCGCGAATCCCAGCGGAACGCAGCTCCAGTGCTTCTTCAATGCAGGCCACCGCAAATCCGTCAGCCTCGGCTTCCAGCGCCTGGGCGCAACGCACCGCGCCATGGCCATAGGCGTCCGCCTTGATCACCGCGAGCGCCTTGGCGCCGGTGACTTCACGGGCAATTCGGTAGTTGTGACGCAGGGCTTGAAGGTCGATCAGGGCACGGGCAGGACGCATGGCGGCAGACTTCTGGGCGGTCATGGGAAGAAAAACCGGCGCTGACTGACGGCGTGAACCTCCAACAGCACCGGGAGAGGGATCTTGGAACCGTTATGGCAGCGCGGCGACGATGGAGATCTCCACCAGAATGCTCGGCTTGGCCATCTTCGCTTCGACGGTGGCGCGGGCCGGAGCAGCGCCTTTTGGCAACCACTGGTCCCACACCGCGTTCATCCCGGCGAAGTGCGCTTCGATGTCGTTCAAATAGATTGTCGCCGACAACAGATGCTGCTTGTCGGTCCCGGCCAGATCGAGCAAGCGCTCGATATTGGCGAGCACGTCGCGGGTCTGCTGTTCAATTCCGGCGTCGAAGTCGTCGCCGACCTGCCCGGCCAGATACACGGTGCCGTTGTGGCTGACGATCTGACTCATGCGCTCATTGGTGAGCTGGCGCTGGATTGACATGTTTTGCGGACTCCTGGGTCTGGTTGCCGTAACGGGAAATATCGAGGCCTTCGGCGCTGATCTGCGGCTTTTTCTTCGCCATCAGGTCGGCGAGCAAACGGCCGGAACCACAGGCCATGGTCCAGCCGAGCGTACCGTGACCGGTGTTGAGGAACAGATTCTTGAACGGCGTGGCGCCAACGATCGGCGTACCGTCCGGCGTGGTCGGGCGCAGGCCGGTCCAGAAACTCGCTTCGGCCAGATTGCCGCCCTGAGGATAAAGGTCGTTGACGATCATCTCCAGGGTTTCGCGCCGACGCGGGTTCAGCGACAGGTCAAAACCGGCGATCTCGGCCATGCCGCCGACGCGGATGCGGTTGTCGAAACGGGTGATCGCAACCTTGTAGGTCTCGTCGAGAATGGTCGACGTCGGCGCCATGGCAGGATCGGTGATCGGCACGGTCAGCGAATAGCCCTTGAGCGGATACACCGGAGCCTTGATGCCCAACGGCTTGAGCAACTGCGGCGAGTAGCTGCCGAGCGCCAGCACGTAGCGGTCAGCGGTTTCCAGCTTGCCGTCAATCCACACACCGTTGATGCGATCACCGGCGTAGTCGAGTTTCTGGATGTCCTGGCCGAAACGGAATTCCACACCGAGCTTGCGCGCCATTACGGCGAGACGGGTGGTGAAGATCTGGCAGTCGCCGGTCTGGTCGTTGGGCAGACGCAGCGCGCCAGCGAGAATATCGGTCACGCCGGCCAGAGCCGGCTCGACGCGGGCGATGCCGGCGCGGTCGAGGACTTCAAACGGCACGCCGGACTCTTTCAGCACGGCGATGTCTTTGGCGGCGTTATCCAGTTGCGCCTGAGTACGGAACAACTGCGTCGTGCCGAGGCTGCGGCCTTCGTAGGCGATACCGGTTTCGGCGCGCAATTCATCGAGGCAGTCACGGCTGTACTCGGACAGACGCACCATGCGCTCCTTGTTCACCGCGTAACGGCTGGCGGTGCAGTTGCGCAGCATTTGCGCCATCCACAGGTATTGGTCGATATCGGCGGTGGCCTTGATCGCCAATGGCGCATGGCGTTGCAGCAGCCACTTGATGGCCTTGAGCGGCACGCCCGGCGCGGCCCACGGCGAGGCGTAACCCGGCGAGACCTGGCCGGCGTTGGCGAAACTGGTCTCCATGGCCGCAGCAGGCTGCCGGTCGACCACCACCACTTCGAACCCGGCACGCGCCAGATAGTAAGCACTGGCGGTACCGATGACGCCGCTACCCAAGACCATGACGCGCATTTTCAATCCCTCATCGCGGCTTTTCGCCGAACTGTTTGTTAGAGCAATGATGGGCGCAGTGTAAAAAAGAAATGCCAGTGCTTTTCACTATATAAGCGCCTATATTTGGCGACAATTCTCGGCAAAAACCCTTTTCACGGAGGCGCATCCCCTATGCGTACCAACACTCAGACCAAACGTGAGCTGGACAAGATCGACCGCAATATCCTGCGCATCCTCCAAGCGGACGGGCGGATTTCCTTCACCGAACTGGGGGAAAAGGTCGGCCTCTCGACCACGCCGTGCACCGAGCGCGTGCGGCGTCTGGAGCGCGAGGGGATCATCATGGGCTACAACGCCCGGCTCAATCCGCAGCATTTGAAGGGTAGCCTGCTGGTGTTCGTCGAGATCAGCCTCGACTACAAATCCGGCGACACATTCGAAGAATTCAGACGCGCGGTGCTGAAGCTGCCGCATGTGCTGGAGTGTCATTTGGTGTCGGGGGATTTCGACTATCTGGTAAAGGCGCGGATTTCCGAGATGGCGTCGTATCGCAAACTGCTCGGCGACATTCTCTTGAAGCTGCCGCATGTGCGTGAATCGAAGAGCTATATCGTCATGGAAGAGGTGAAAGAAAGCCTGTCCCTGCCGATTCCGGATTGAGATATGCGCTGATCCCTTCGCGAGCAGGCTCGCTCCCACATTTGAAATGCAATCTCCTGTGGGAGCGAGCCTGCTCGCGAAGACGTCGACTCGGTCTGAACTGAACGCAACAGCTAAACCAACACCTGCCGATTCGCCGCCATGTACTCAAATATCTGCTTCTCCGCCCGTGGATGAATCAACTCCACCGGCCGCCGCTCGTTCGGGCATGGCAGGGTATTGGTCGTACCAAACAGTCGACAGATCAGCGGCCGCTCTTCATACACAGTGCAACCATTCGGCCCCAGATGCACACAGTTGAGTTCTTCCAGCGCGGCATCCTGCTCGGCGCGGGTCTTGCGCGGCAGCCGGGCCATTTCCTCAGGCGAAGTGGTCACCGGCCCGCAGCAGTCGTGGCAGCCCGGCACGCAGTTGAACGTGGGAATCTGCTGACGCAGGGTGCGGATTTTCTGGCTGTTGCAGCTCATTGAAACGGTGACCAAAGTGGCGGGCTGATGATTGTGCCGCAAAAGCCCGGATCCAGAAACCGGAGGCCGACCGATGTTGCCCACGTTCGGGCGTGCGGCTTATGCTCCGTCAAATTTTCTCGACACTCAGCCGTTGGATGATGCCCATGACCGCCCGCGCCCCGACCACCGCGAGCCAACCCCACGTTGCCTCTTATTACGCCGCCAGCAGCCTGCCGCAGCCTGACCATCCCATGCTGCAAGGCGAGGTGGTGGCGGATGTGTGCGTGGTCGGCGGCGGCTTTTCCGGGCTGAATACCGCGCTGGAACTCGCCGAACGCGGTTTCAGCGTGGTTTTACTGGAAGCGCACCGGATCGGCTGGGGCGCCAGCGGTCGCAACGGCGGGCAGTTGATTCGCGGTGTCGGCCATGGCCTGGATCAGTTCGCCAATGTCATCGGTGCCGAAGGCGTGCGCGAGATGAAACTCATGGGCCTGGAAGCGGTGGAGATTGTCCGCCGGCGCGTCGAGCGTTTCGGCATTGCCTGCGACCTGACCTGGGGCTACTGCGACCTCGCCAACAAGCCTTCCGATCTCGACGGTTTTGCCGAAGACGCCGAAGAGTTGCGCGGCCTCGGTTACAGCTACGAAATCCGTCTGTTGCAGGCCAGTGAAATGCACACCGTGGTCGGTTCCAAACGCTATGTCGGCGGCTTGATCGACATGGGCTCCGGGCATCTGCATCCGCTGAATCTGGCGCTGGGCGAAGCGGCAGCGGCGCAGCAACTGGGCGTGCAGTTGTTCGAGCGTTCGGCCGTGACGCGCATCGATTACGGCCCCGAAGTGAAGGTACACACCGCGCAAGGCTCGGTGCGAGCGAAGACGCTGGTGTTGGGCTGCAATGCCTATCTCAATGACCTCAACCCGCAACTGAGCGGCAAGGTCCTGCCCGCCGGCAGCTACATCATCGCCACCGAACCGCTCAGCGAAGAGCAGGCGCACAACCTGCTGCCGCAGAACATGGCGGTCTGCGACCAGCGGGTAGCGCTGGATTACTACCGGCTCTCGGCGGATCGACGCTTGCTGTTCGGCGGCGCGTGTCATTACTCGGGACGCGATCCGAAGGATATCGGCGCCTATATGCAGCCGAAGATGCTTGAAGTGTTCCCCCAATTGGCCGGGGTGAAAATCGATTATCAGTGGGGCGGGATGATCGGCATCGGTGCCAACCGCTTGCCGCAGATTGGCCGGCTCGCCGAGCAGCCGAACGTGTATTACGCCCAGGCGTATTCCGGGCATGGAGTGAATGCCACCCACCTGGCCGGCAAGCTGCTGGCCGAGGCGATCAGCGGGCAGCATGGCGGCGGCTTTGATCTGTTCGCCAGGGTGCCGCACATCACCTTTCCCGGCGGCAAGCACTTGCGCTCGCCGTTGTTGGCGTTGGGGATGCTGTGGCATCGGCTGAAAGAGTTGGTCTGACGAATCAGGATCGTTCCCACGCTCCGCCTGGGAATGCATCCAGTGACGCTCTGCGTCACAGCGGACGCAGAGCGTCCGGGGCGGCGTTCCCACGCAGAGCGTGGGAACGATCTGTGTTATTCAGATCCGCCAAAACGGCTTCAACCCCTCCTCCCTTGCCTGCTCTCGCGTCAGCCCGACATCCCTGAGTTGCTCCGGTGTCAGGCCGAGCAACGCCTTGCGCGTGTGCAGACGATGCCAGAACAGGCCCCAGCGACTGAGGCCGGACGGTGCGTTACGCAGCAGATTGCGCGCGCTGTCCTTCTGCCCTGCCGCCAGTTCCTGACTGTGTAACGTCAGCCGCACATCGCTCAAGCCGTTCATTTTCGTTGCTCCTGTTTACTTGGGTAGCCAGAGATTCCATGATGCGCGGGCAAGCAAAACCATTACAGACTCAAAGAACCTGTATTAACTCCATACAGATTTGCCGATTCGCCGACTGAATGATCGATTTTTGCCGCATCTGTACTGGTTTCCACCAAGACGCACCGAGGCCACCATGACTCTGTATGTAAATCTCGCCGAATTGCTCGGCACCCGTATCGAACAAGGCTTCTATCGCCCCGGTGATCGCTTGCCGTCGGTGCGCGCCTTGAGCGTCGAACACGGAGTCAGTCTGAGCACGGTGCAGCAGGCGTATCGCGTGCTTGAAGACAGCGGCCTCGCCACGCCGAAACCCAAGTCTGGCTACTTTGTCCCAGTCGGCCGCGAGTTGCCGGAGCTCCCCGCCGTAGGCCGCCCCGCGCAGCGGCCAGTCGAGATTTCGCAATGGGATCAAGTGCTGGAACTCATTCGCGCGGTACCGCGCAAGGATGTCGTGCAATTGGGCCGTGGCATGCCCGATGTCGGCTCACCCACCATGAAGCCGCTGCTGCGCGGACTGGCGCGAATCAGCCGCCGGCAGGACATGCCCGGTCTGTATTACGACAACATCCACGGCAACCTAGAACTGCGCGAACAGATCGCGCGTCTGATGCTTGATTCCGGCTGCCAGTTGAGCGCCAGCGAGCTGGTGATCACCACCGGTTGCCACGAAGCGCTGTCCACCAGCATCCACGCGATCTGCGAGCCGGGCGACATCGTCGCGGTGGACTCGCCAAGTTTCCACGGCGCCATGCAGACCCTCAAAGGCCTGGGCATGAAAGCTCTGGAAATCCCCACCGACCCGCTCACCGGGATCAGCCTCGACGCCCTTGAACTGGCGCTGGAACAGTGGCCGATCAAGGCCATTCAGCTCACGCCGAACTGCAACAACCCGCTCGGCTACGTCATGCCCGAATCGCGCAAACGCGCGCTGTTGACGTTGGCCCAGCGTTTCGACGTGGCGATCATCGAAGACGATGTGTACGGCGAACTGGCCTACACCTATCCGCGTCCGCGAACGATCAAATCCTTCGACGAAGACGGCCGCGTGCTGCTCTGCAGCTCGTTCTCCAAGACCCTGGCGCCGGGGCTGCGCATCGGCTGGGTGGCGCCGGGCCGATATCTCGAGCGGGTGTTGCACATGAAATACATCAGCACCGGATCCACCGCGCCGCAGCCGCAGATCGCGATTGCCGAATTCATCAAGGCCGGCCATTTCGAGCCGCACTTGCGGCGCATGCGCATGCAGTACCAGCGCAATCGTGACGCGATGATCGACTGGGTGACGCGCTACTTTCCCGCCGGCACTCGCGCCAGTCGCCCGCAGGGCAGCTTCATGCTCTGGGTAGAACTGCCTGAGGGTTTCGACACCCTGAAACTGAATCGCGCGCTGCACGATCAAGGCGTACAGATTGCCGTCGGCAGCATCTTTTCCGCCTCGGGCAAATACCGCAATTGTCTGCGCATGAACTACGCTGCCAAACCAACAGCACAGATCGAAGAAGCGGTGCGCAAGGTCGGCGCCGCGGCGATCAAATTACTCGCTGAGACCGACTGACCTTTTTTGCGACCCTGGCGTCCAAAATGCCGACCTCAACCGCCAACCGGAACGATCCTACGTGAGCTTCAGACAGCCCCTACTCGCTTTACTGATACTCGCCTCGTTCCTCAGCGGCTGCGCCAGCCTCGATGTGCCGCGCGAACCAAGCCAGGCACTGCCAGCGTCGGACTCCAGCTTCGGCCGTTCGATTCAGGCTCAGGCCGCGCCCTACAAAGGGCAGTCGGGGTTTCGCCTGCTCTCCGACAGTGGCGAGGCGTTTACCGCGCGGGCCGAACTGATTCGCCATGCCCAGGTCAGCCTCGATTTGCAGTACTACATCGTCCACGACGGCATCAGCACGCGGATGTTGGTGGAGGAAGTGCTCAAGGCGGCCGACCGTGGTGTGCGCGTGCGCATCCTGCTCGACGACACCACCAGCGACGGCCTCGACCAGATCATCGCGACCCTGGCGGCGCATCCGCAGATCCAGATTCGTTTGTTCAATCCCCTGCACCTGGGTCGCAGCACCGGCGTCACGCGTGCGGCCGGGCGACTGTTCAATCTGTCCGTGCAGCACCGGCGCATGCACAACAAGCTGTGGCTGGCGGACAACAGCGCGGCCATCGTCGGCGGGCGCAATCTGGGCGATGAATATTTCGACGCCGAACCCAACCTGAATTTCACCGACATCGACATGCTCAGCATCGGCCCGGTCGCCGAGCAGCTCGGGCACAGTTTCGACCAGTACTGGAACAGCGCGCTGAGCAAGCCGATCGACGAATTCCTCTCCAGCCAACCGACCGCCGCCGACCTGCAAAACACCCGCACGCGCCTGGAAGAATCACTGGAAGAAACCCGCAAGCAGAACCACGCGCTGTATCAACAGTTGATGAAATTCACCACCGACCCGCGCATGGATATCTGGCGCAAAGAACTGATCTGGGCCTGGAACCAGGCGTTGTGGGATGCGCCGAGCAAGGTGCTGTCCAAGGGCGAACCCGATCCGCATCTGTTGCTGACCACACAACTGGCGCCGGAACTGACCGGTGTCAGCAAAGAGCTGATCATGATTTCCGCGTACTTCGTGCCCGGCCAGCCGGGGCTGGTCTACCTGACCGGGCGCGCCGATGCCGGGGTCTCCGTGAACCTGCTGACCAATTCACTGGAGGCCACCGACGTGCCGGCGGTGCATGGCGGTTACGCGCCCTATCGCAAGGCGTTGCTTGAACACGGGGTGAAACTCTATGAATTGCGCCGCCAGCCTGGGGATAACTATGGCAGCGGTCCGCGGGTGTTCTACAGCAAGTCGTTTCGCGGTTCGGATTCGAGTTTGCACAGCAAGGCGATGATCTTCGACCGGCGCAAATCGTTTATCGGCTCGTTCAATTTCGACCCGCGCTCGGTGCTGTGGAACACCGAAGTCGGCGTGCTCGTCGACAGCCCGGAACTGGCCGAGCACGTGCGCGCACTGGCGTTGCAAGGCATGGCGCCGACCCTGAGTTATCAGGCGAAACTCGAGGACGGTAAGGTCGTCTGGGTCACCGAGGACAACGGCCAGATGCATACCCTGACCAAGGAACCGGGGAGCTGGTGGCGGCGCTTCAACGCATGGTTCAGCACCAGCGTTGGCCTCGAGCGGATGCTATAAGTTGGTGATCCCTTGTGGGAGCGAGCCTGCTCGCGAAAACGGTTTCACATCCAGCAAATGAGCTGACTGATGCACCGCTTTCGCGAGCAGGCTCGCTCCCACAGGAATGCGCTCAGGCAGCTTCCGCCGTTGTGCCAAAGGCTCCTTGGCGCAACAACAAAAGCACCAGGCCAAACGCCCCCGCCGCCATCAACAGCGGCAACGCATGCCCGTTGATCCACTGACTGCCCGCCCCTGCCGCCAACGGCCCGACCAGACAACCGACACCCCACAACTGGGCAATATGCGCATTGGCGCGGACCAGCGCATCGTCACGGTAGCGCTCGCCAATCAGAATCAGTGACAAGGTAAACAAGCCGCCAGCACTGGCGCCGAACAGCACCCACAGCGGCCAGATCAGCAGCGTGTCGAGCAACATTGGAATGGCCAGACTCGACAGCATCAACACCACCGCGCATCCAGCGAACAGCGTGCGTCGCGACAGATAATCGGCCAATGCGCCGATCGGCAATTGCAGCAGCGCATCGCCGACCACCACGGTGCTGACCATTGCCAGCGCGATTTCGGCGGTGAACCCTTGTTGCAGGCAATACACCGGCAGCAGCGTCAGAATCATCGCCTCGAACGCGGCGAACAACGACACCGCCCAGGCAATCGCCGGCAGCTCTCGGGCAAAACCCCACAGAGCGCCAAACGTGACGCTGTTGGCCTCGCTACTCGGGGCGCCACTGCGACCCAGCAGCAGAAAAGGCGAGAGCGTCAGCAGACCGACCCCGACCCAGAAACCGTAATCATGCTCGGTGCCCAGCGCGCCCAACAGCAACGGACCGGACAGTTGGCTCAGCGCATAGCTGCTGCCATACAGCGCTACCAGACGTCCGCGCCACTGCTCGACCACCAGTTGATTGATCCAGCTCTCGCCGAGGATGAACACGATGGTCAGGATCACCCCGATCAGCAGGCGCAGCAGCAACCAGATCGGATAACTCGGCAGCAGCGCCAGCAGGCCGATCGACAGTGCCCCGGCCCACAGGCACAGACGCATCAGGTTCGCCGTGCCGAAATACGCGGCGAGATGGCTGGAAATCTTCGCCCCCAGCAGCACACCGATTGCCGGCATGGCTGCCATCACACCGATGGCGAACGAGCCGTAGCCCCAGCCCTCCAGACGCAACGACACCAGCGGCATGCTGACCCCCAGGGCCAGGCCGACACTCAAGACAGACGCCAACACGGCGAAATACGTCGCCCACCGCATGTTCCACGCTCCTGTGGATATTCTTTTTGTGTTCATCCAAAACACTGTGGGAGCGAGCCCCTGTGGCGAGGGGATTTATCCCCGTTGGGTCGCGCAGCGGCCCCAAAACCGGCAACCACGATGTACCAGGTACACCGCGTGCAATGGTTTAGCGACTGCTTCGCAGCCGAACGGGGATAAATCCCCCTCACCACAGAGGCTCGCTCCCACAGGGGATCTCTGTTTGCTCAGGCAGCCCGGAGCGGCCGGGCTGCCGTTAACGGCTTACAGCTTGATCCACGTCGCTTTCAGCTCGGTGTACTTGTCAAAGGCGTGCAGCGATTTGTCGCGACCGTTGCCCGACTGTTTGAAGCCACCGAACGGCGCGGTCATGTCGCCGCCGTCGTACTGGTTGACCCACACGCTACCGGCGCGCAAAGCCTTGGCGGTCAGGTGGGCCTTCGAGATGTCCTGGGTCCATACCGCTGCAGCCAGACCGTATGGCGTGTCGTTGGCGATCTGGATGGCTTCTTCGGCGCTGTCGAAAGCGATCACCGACAACACCGGGCCGAAAATCTCTTCCTGGGCAATCTTCATCGCATTGCTCACACCATCGAAAATGGTTGGCTCGACGTAGGTGCCGCCGGTTTCCTGGAGGATGCGCTTGCCGCCGGCGACCAGTTTGGCACCATCGCTATGGCCGGACTCGATGTACGACAGCACGGTGTTCATCTGCTGGGTATCGACCAGAGCGCCGACATTGGTCGCCGGGTCGAGCGGATTGCCGGGCTTCCAGGTTTTCAGCGCTTCGATCACCATCGGCAGGAATTTGTCCTTGATCGAACGCTCGACCAGCAGACGCGAACCGGCGGTGCACACCTCGCCCTGGTTGAAAGCGATGGCGCTGGCAGCGGATTCAGCGGCGGCCTGCAGGTCCGGCGCATCGGCGAAGACGATGTTCGGGCTCTTGCCACCGGCTTCCAGCCAGACACGCTTCATGTTCGATTCGCCGGCGTAGACCATCAGTTGCTTGGCAATCTTGGTCGAGCCGGTGAACACCAGCGTGTCGACATCATTGTGCAGACCCAGCGCCTTGCCGACGGTGTGGCCATAGCCCGGCAGCACGTTGAGAACGCCTTTGGGAATACCCGCCTCAATGGCCAGCGCAGCGATGCGGATGGCAGTCAGCGGCGACTTTTCCGACGGCTTGAGGATCACCGAGTTACCGGTCGACAGCGCCGGGCCGAGCTTCCAGCAGGCCATCATCAGCGGGAAGTTCCACGGCACGATAGCGCCGACTACGCCCACTGGCTCGCGAGTCACCAGACCCAGTTGATCATGTGGAGTCGCGGCGACTTCGTCGTAGATCTTGTCGATCGCTTCGCCGCTCCAGCTCAACGCCTGGGCCGCGCCCGGTACGTCGATGTACAGCGAATCGCTGATCGGCTTGCCCATGTCGAGGGTTTCCAGCAGCGCCAGTTCTTCGGCGTGCTGTTTCAGCAGGCTGGCGAAGCGAATCATGGTGGCTTTGCGTTTGGTCGGCGCCAGGCGCGACCAGACGCCGGAATTGAAAGTAGCGCGGGCGTTTTCTACAGCACGGTCAGCATCGGCGGCATCACAACTGGCGATCTTGCCGAGCAGGCGGCCATCGACCGGGCTGATGCACTCGAAGGTTTCGCCGGAGACGGCGTCGGTGTATTCGCCATTCAGGAAGGCGCGGCCTTCGATTTTCAGATCGCGGGCGCGTTGTTCCCAGTCGGCACGAGTCAGGGTGGTCATTCGGGTGTCCTCCTCTTATTGAATACGAGCGCCACAAGCGCTGCGGCGCTGTTCAAGAATTCTGCCCGGCCAGCCTGCACTTTCGGCCCGAGGCACCCGCCACCCTAAACCAGCGGCCGGGTTTGTTTCAATATATTTGACATAAGCTGGCCATACGGCCTTGCGGTGTTCATTTTAATAAACATAGACTTTGGCCCATTCCAGCCAACGCGCCGTCACTAGCGGAGAAAACAACAATGAACATCCAGAACGTCGTCGATATCAGCCTCGCCAGCAGCGAAGCCGAGCGCTATCGCCCGGACCCGGCGAAGGTGCTCAAGGGCGATCCTGAGCAGGCGGTGTTTCATCAATACGACAGCCCTTGTGGGCAAATGGGCGTGGGTGTGTGGGAAGGCGCGGTGGGTCAGTGGACGGTGAATTACACCGAGCATGAGTACTGCGAGATTTTGCAGGGGGTTTCGGTATTGCGTGACAGCGATGGCAATGCAAAGACCTTGCGCGTTGGCGATCGCTTCGTGATTCCGGCGGGGTTTCGCGGAACCTGGGAAGTGCTGGAGGCTTGCCGCAAGGTTTATGTGATCTTTGAACAGAAGGCTTGAGATGTTTGCTGACTGATCGGCCCTCATCGCTGGCAAGCCAGCTCCCACAGGTTTTGTGCATGACACAGGTTCTTTGAAGACCGGCAATCAATGTGAGAGCTGGCTTGCCAGCGATGAGGCCCAACCGGTCACCGCAGAATCCACGGCAAACAAAAAAGGCCCGTATCTCACGATACGGGCCTTTTTCGCAGTCAGGAAAAATCAATTACTTGATTTTGCCTTCCTTGTACATCACGTGCTTGCGAACAACCGGATCATATTTCTTGATCTCGATTTTGTCCGGGGTAGTACGCTTGTTCTTGTCGGTAGTGTAGAAGTGACCAGTACCGGCGCTCGAGATCAAACGAATCAATTCACGCATGATTAGCTCCCTTAAATCTTGCCATCGCGGCGAAGTTCGGCGAGCACGACAGTGATGCCACGCTTGTCGATGATACGCATGCCTTTGGCAGATACGCGCAGACGCACAAAACGTTTCTCTTCTTCAACCCAGAAGCGGTGATGCTGCAGGTTCGGCAGGAAACGACGACGGGTTTTGTTGTTTGCGTGGGAAATGTTATTCCCAGTCACCGGACCCTTACCGGTAACTTGACATACTCTCGACATGCCTCAGCCCTCTAAAACCACATGCCCAACCCGGCATGGGTTGGCCGCTTAATCTCTCAGTCATTTGGCGCCAGGCGCCGCGTTTCTTTAGAGGTCTTACCGGCTACACCTACAGTGAAGGAACCGGGCCCCTAGAAAAGAGCGCTGCTTTATACCAGAAAGACCGGGGTGCAACAACAATCGCTGTGCAATGAATCAATAAAATGCCGCTTTTTCGGCCTGCGAACGCTTTGAACAAAGGCCGCGACCGGTTTTGACCACTCGTCGCAGAAATCCGCTCCTACCGGCAATTCGGACTTTTCATTTCGCTGCCCATGCTCGACACCGCGCAAGAGTGCGCCTGAAAATGCAAAAAGGGGATAGTCATTTGCAATTCAGAGCTCTAGGGTAGGACTTTTCCAGACTGCACTTGCAGATGGGCCTTCGATCTGTAAAGGAAACCGACCATGCGCCTCGCTGCCCTACCCCTGTTACTCGCTCCGCTGTTGCTGAGCCCCCTCGCCCTGGCCGCCGCGTTGAGCGTTTGTACCGAGGCCAGTCCCGAAGGGTTCGACGTGGTGCAGTACAACTCGCTGACCACCACCAATGCTTCGGCTGACGTACTGATGAACCGCTTGGTGGATTTCGACACCGCCAGTGGCAAGGTCATCCCGAGCCTCGCCGATAGCTGGGAAGTCAGCACCGACGGCCTGACCTACGTGTTCAAGCTGCACCCGCAGGTGAAATTTCATACAACCGATTATTTCAAGCCGAGCCGCGAGCTGAGCGCTGAAGACGTCAAGTTCAGCTTTGACCGCATGCTCGACCCGGCCAACCCGTGGCACAAAGTCGCCCAGAGCGGCTTCCCCCATGCGCAGTCGATGCAACTACCGACGCTGATCAAGAAGATCGACGCCCTCGACCCGCTCACCGTGCGTTTTACTCTCGACCATCCGGATTCGACTTTCCTCGCGACCCTGAGCATGGGCTTCGCCTCGATTTATTCCGCCGAATACGCCGACAAACTGATGAAGGCCGGCGCCACCGACAAACTCAACAGCCAGCCGATCGGCACCGGCCCGTTCGTGTTCAACCGCTTTCAGAAAGACGCAGCGATCCGCTACAAGGCAAACCCGGAATATTTCCGTGGCAAGCCTGCCGTCGACCCGTTGATCTTCGCTATCACGCCGGACGCCAACGTGCGCCTGCAAAAGCTGCGGCGCAATGAATGCCAGATCGCCCTGTCGCCAAAACCACTGGACGTACAGGCTGCGCTGAAGGAGCCGACGCTGAAAGTCGAAAAGACTGACGCGTTCATGACCGCTTTCGTGGGCATCAACAGCCAGCATCCGCCACTGGACAAACCGGAAGTGCGCCAGGCGATCAACCTCGCTTTCGACAAGGCCAACTACATCAAAGCCGTGTTCGAAGACACCGCCGAGGCGGCCAACGGCCCGTACCCGCCGAACACCTGGAGCTACGCGAAGAACCTGCCGGGCTATCCGCACGACGTCGCCAAAGCCAAGGCGCTGCTCGCCAAGGCCGGCTTGAAGGAGGGTTTCCAGACGACGATCTGGACGCGGCCATCGGGCAGCCTGCTCAACCCGAACCCGAGCCTCGGCGCGCAGATGCTGCAGTCGGATCTGGCCGAGATCGGCATTCAGGCTGAGATCCGTGTGATCGAATGGGGCGAACTGATTCGACGCGCCAAGGCCGGCGAACATGACCTGCTGTTCATGGGCTGGGCCGGCGATAACGGCGACCCGGACAACTTCCTCACCCCACAGTTTTCCTGCGCGGCGGTGAAGTCCGGCACCAACTTCGCGCGGTACTGCAACGCCGATCTGGACAAGCTGATCAGCGCCGGCAAGACCACCAGCGAGCAAGGCGTACGGACCAAGCTGTATGAACAGGCACAGGCGCAGATCCAGCAGCAGGCGTTGTGGCTGCCACTGGCGCACCCGACGGCCTACGCTTTGACGCGCAAGGATGTTCAGGGTTACTCCGTCAGCCCGTTTGGCCGGCAGGATTATTCAAAAATCAGCCTCAAGCCCTAAGCGGCAAGCGGCAAGCGGCAAGCTAGAGCACTCCGCGCACGGCTCCAGCTTGCCGCTTGCAGCTAGAGGCTTGCCGCTGCTCTTTTACATCCAGCCACACTCGGCCATCGACAGCGGTTCGCCGTCTCCGATGATGAAGTGATCGAGCACTCGCACGTCAATCAGCTCCAGCGCTTTCTGCAGGCGCTTGGTCAGCAGCCGATCGGCCTGACTTGGATCGGTATTGCCGGACGGGTGGTTGTGACAGAGGATCACCGCTGCGGCGTTATTGGCCAGCGCGCGCTTCACCACCTCCCGAGGATGCACGCTGGTGTTGTCGATAGAGCCGCGAAACAGCGCCTCAAAATTCAGCACCTGGTGCTTTGAATCGAGAAACAGGCAGCCGAACACCTCGTGCGGCTCATGCCGCAGCATTGCCTTGAGGTAATCGCGGACGACCTGAGGGTTCTCCAGGGCCGGTTTCTGTCGTGAACGCTCGGCCAGATGGCGCTTGCTCATTTCCTGAGCGGCTTGCAACTGGGCGAACTTGGCCGGGCCGAGGCCCATTTGTTTGCTGAATGCGTCCTGATCGGCCTCGAGCAACAAACGCAGGCCACCGAATTGCGTCAGCAGATGTCTGGCGAGGTCAACAGCGCTTTTTCCGGGCAATCCGGTGCGCAGAAAAATCGCCAACAGCTCAGCATCCGAAAGACTCCCTGCCCCATGCTCCAACAGCCTTTCCCGCGGCCGTTCCGCCGCCGGCCAATCGCGAATACTCATAGCACCTCCTTGTCTGTGGGCGCCGCTGTTCCGTAGCGGTCGCTGTGATATCGTAGCCCATCTTTTTGGCGGTCGATTCAACCCTGGGGAGGGGTATCGCGCCGCCGTCATCAACGAAATGAAAGGCAGACCTATGCAGCGGCTGTATCGGAAACGCATCGTTCTGGGCGTCGGCGGCGGCATTGCGGCCTATAAGAGCGCCGATCTGGTTCGCCGCCTGATCGATCAGGGTGCGGAAGTGCGCGTGGTCATGACCCATGGCGGCGCCGAATTCATTACCCCGCTGACCATGCAGGCCCTCTCGGGGCACCCGGTTCACCTCGACTTGCTCGACCCTGCCGCCGAAGCCGCCATGGGCCATATCGAGCTGGCGAAATGGGCCGATCTGGTACTGATCGCCCCCGCCACCGCCGACCTGATTGCTCGTCTGGCCCAAGGCATTGCCAATGATCTGCTGACCACACTGGTGCTGGCCACCGACGCTGTGGTTGCTGTCGCGCCGGCGATGAATCAGGCGATGTGGCGCGATCCGGCGACCCAGGCCAACCTGCAACTGCTGGAAAGCCGTGGCTTGAAGACTTTCGGCCCGGCCTCGGGCAGTCAGGCCTGCGGCGACGTCGGCATGGGCCGCATGATGGAAGCCACCGATCTGGCGCTGCTCGCCGCCGATTGCTTCCAGCGCCTGGCCCTCACCGGCAAGCATGTGGTGATCACCGCCGGCCCGACTCAGGAAAACATCGACCCGGTGCGCTACATCACCAACCATAGCTCGGGAAAAATGGGCTTTGCCCTCGCCGAAGCAGCCGTGGAAGCCGGCGCCCGTGTGACGTTGATCAGCGGCCCGGTGCACCTGCCGACGCCTGATCGCGTGACGCGGATTGACGTGGTCAGCGCCCGCGACATGCTCGCCGCCTGCGAATCGGCCATGCCTTGCGATGTGTTCATTTCGTCGGCAGCGGTGGCGGACTACCGCCCCGAAGTCGTCGCGCCGCATAAACTCAAGAAAGATCCTACGAGCGGCGACGGCTTCGTCCTGCAAATGGTGCGCAATCCGGACATTCTCGCCACCATCGCGACCCGTCCCGACCGTCCGTTCAGTGTCGGCTTCGCCGCCGAAACCGAACACCTGCTCGACTACGCTGCACGCAAGCTGAAGGACAAGAATCTCGATCTGATCGTCGCTAACGACGTCGCCAATCCGAGCATCGGTTTCAACAGTGAGGAAAACGCTTGCAGCGTCATCGACCGTGAGCTGCACGCCACGGTTTTCGCCCAGACCAGCAAGAGCAAGATCGCTCGCCAACTGGTCACTTTTATCGCCGAACGTCTGAACCAGGTTTAATTTACATGCACGCTTTGCAAGCCAAGATCCTCGACCCACGCATCGGCACAGATTTCCCGCTGCCACAATACGCCACACCGGGCTCCGCCGGCCTCGACCTGCGCGCCATGCTGGAACAGGACATCGTGATCAAACCGGGTGAAACCGTGCTGATCCCCACCGGGCTGTCGGTCTACATCGGTGACCCGAACCTCGCCGCGCTGATCCTGCCGCGCTCGGGCATGGGCCACAAACATGGCATCGTACTGGGCAACCTTGTCGGACTGATCGACTCGGATTATCAGGGTCCGCTGATGGTCTCCTGCTGGAACCGCGGCCAGAGCGACTTCACCATGACCGTCGGCGAACGTCTGGCGCAATTGGTGCTGGTGCCGGTGGTGCAGGCGCATTTCGAAATGGTTGAAGAGTTCGTCGAGACCGAGCGCGGCACCGGCGGCTTTGGCCACACTGGCACCAAATGATTGGCACCGCCCTGTAGGAGCTGCCGCGGGCTCGGGCTGCGATCTTTTGATCTTGATCTTAAAAAGCAAAATCAAAAGATCGTCCGATCGCGGCCCGAGCCTGCGGCAACTCCTACACGGAAATTTGTGCAGATTCACCAGAACGGTTAAGCGCGGAAAATCAAGGTTTTGCCGGCCGCGAGCCCGGCCAGGCGAGGCGTCATGGCCCTTTCATAGCACGAACTCTCTGTGGAAAACGCCGTCATACCCTTCAGTTTGAGCCTGCCGTCGAAGATTTCGCCGGTCTGTCCCGCCCTTTTCGAGATGGAGCATTTCCGCAGATGAATACCCCCGCCAAGATCGCCCCGAAGCTGCCTGACAGCATTTTCCGCGCCTACGACATTCGTGGCACCGTGCCGGAATACCTCAACGGTGAAACCGCCTACTGGATCGGCCGCGCCATCGGCTCGCAGAGCCTGGCCCAGGGCGAACCGAATGTGTCGGTCGGTCGCGACGGTCGCCTGTCCGGCCCGGAGCTGGTCGCGGAACTCATTCGCGGCATCGCCGAGAGCGGTTGCCACGTCAGCGATGTCGGCCTGGTGCCAACTCCAGCGCTGTACTACGCGGCCAACGTACTGGCCGGCAAGTCCGGGGTGATGCTCACCGGCAGCCACAATCCGTCGAACTACAACGGCTTCAAAATCGTCATCGCCGGCGACACTCTCGCCAACGAACAGATTCAGGTGCTGCACGAACGCATCAAGAACAACGACCTGAGCACTGGCCAGGGCAGCGTCACCCAAGTCGAAATCCTCGACCGCTACAACACCGAAATCGTCCAGGACATCAAACTCGCTCGTCGCCTGAAAGTCGTGGTCGACTGCGGCAACGGCGCTGCCGGCGTGATCGCCCCGCAACTGATCGAAGCGCTGAACTGCGAAGTCATCCCGCTGTTCTGCGAAGTCGACGGCAACTTCCCGAACCATCACCCGGACCCGGGCAAACCGGAGAACCTTGTCGACCTGATCGCCAAGGTCAAGGAAACCAACGCCGATATCGGCCTGGCCTTCGACGGTGACGGCGACCGCGTCGGTGTGGTGACCAACACCGGCAGCATCGTCTACCCGGACCGTCTGCTGATGCTGTTCGCCCGCGACGTGGTGGCACGCAACCCGGACGCGGAAATCATCTTCGACGTTAAATGCACCCGCCGTTTGGTGCCGCTGATCAAGGAATACGGCGGTCGGCCGCTAATGTGGAAGACCGGTCACTCGTTGATCAAAAAGAAAATGAAACAATCCGGCGCGCTGTTGGCCGGCGAAATGAGCGGGCACATCTTCTTCAAGGAGCGCTGGTTCGGTTTCGACGACGGCATCTACAGCGCCGCACGTCTGCTGGAGATCCTCAGCAAGGAAAAATCCACTGCGGAAGAGCTGTTTGCGACCTTCCCGAACGATATTTCCACGCCGGAAATCAATATCCATGTGACCGAAGAGAGCAAATTCAGCATCATTGATGCACTGCACGATGCTCAGTGGGGCGAAGGCGCCGACCTGACCACCATCGACGGCGTGCGGGTCGATTACGCCAAAGGCTGGGGCCTGGTGCGCGCATCCAACACCACACCGGTGCTGGTGCTGCGCTTCGAGGCCGATGACGAGGCTGAATTGCAGCGCATCAAGGATGTGTTCCACGCCCAACTGAAACGCGTTGCACCTGATCTCCAACTACCGTTCTGATCCACCCGGAGCCCTGAATGACCCTCGAACGCGAAGCCGCCGCCAACACTGCCAAGGTCCTGTCCGAAGCGCTGCCTTACATCCGACGCTACGTCGGCAAGACCCTGGTGATCAAATACGGCGGCAACGCGATGGAAAGCGAGGAGCTGAAAACCGGCTTCGCCCGCGACATCGTGCTGATGAAAGCCGTGGGCATCAACCCGGTAGTCGTGCACGGTGGCGGCCCGCAGATCGGTGATCTGCTCAAGCGTCTGTCGATCGAAAGCCATTTTGTCGACGGCATGCGCGTCACCGACGCCGCGACCATGGACGTGGTGGAAATGGTTCTCGGCGGTCAGGTCAACAAGAGCATCGTCAACCTGATCAACCGCCATGGCGGCAGCGCCATCGGCCTGACCGGTAAAGATGCCGGGCTGATCCGGGCGAAGAAGCTCACCGTCTCCCGTCAGACCCCGGAGATGACTCAGCCGGAAATCATCGACATCGGCCACGTCGGCGAAGTCGTCGGCATCAACACCGAACTGCTGAACCTGCTGGTCAAAGGCAACTTCATCCCGGTCATCGCGCCGATTGGCGTGGGTGAGAACGGCGAGTCGTACAACATCAATGCCGACCTGGTGGCGGGCAAGGTTGCCGAAGCACTGAAAGCTGAAAAGCTGATGCTGCTGACCAACATTGCCGGCCTGATGGACAAGTCGGGCACCGTGCTGACCGGCCTGAGCACGCAGCAGGTCGACGATCTGATCGCTGACGGCACGATCTACGGCGGCATGCTGCCGAAGATCCGTTGTGCACTGGAAGCGGTTCAAGGTGGGGTTGGCAGTTCGTTGATCATCGATGGTCGTGTGCCGAATGCGATCCTGCTGGAAATCTTCACCGATACCGGTGTGGGCACGCTGATCAGTAATCGCAAGCGTCCTTGATCGCCAATCGGTGAAGCAAAAGATCGCAGCCTTCAACAGCTCCTACAGGGATTTCGCACACGCGAGAATCCGCTTTTGTAGGAACTGACGAAGGCTGCGATCTTTTTGTGCGCGCAGGAAAAGCCTGACTCGACACAGCGAAACGTCCGACATCCCTCCAGAACAAATCTCCATAGGATCTTCCTCTCATCCAACGGAGATTCACTCATGCAGAAAGATTACGTTCCTTACGGCAGCGATGTTTCAGCAGGCACCTACGAATGCGTGGACTGCGGCCATCGTTATTCCAATCAAGCCAAGACTTCAATGCCGCCCTGCCCGCAGTTTCGCAAATCGGCGCATGTCCTGAACGGCTGGAAAACCCTCACCGGCCAAGGTGACGCGCCACAGGATCCGTACCCGGAGAAATCCGAAACACCAGCCGCCAGCAAAAAATAATCCCGGAGCGCCCGAGCCATGCAGATCTCGTTCACGATCGACGCCGACGCTTTCGAGCAGGAACAGAAAGAACCGGTGAAAAAGACCTTGCGCATCGGCGACGCTGAAATCGCCCATGCGCTGGAGCGCATCGCCAAGGCCAGCCTGACCGAGTACCTGAAAATGCTGGTCGAGGGCGGCATGCCCAGCCGGGCTGATGAAGCCAAACAGGATCGCCTGCTGTATCTGATCCAGAGTTACTTCGGGCAAACCCTGCCGACCGAATCGCAGATATCGACGATCTTTCAACTGACCCAGAGCCAAAGCAAAACCCTGCTGAAGAACACCGTTTCGCGCTTTCGCAACCAACTCGACGACATCCTGCAGCACAGTATGCGCGCGGTGATCGAGTCCGCCGAACATGCGCAAAATGTGTATCTGGTGGTGATCAGCTCGGACGTGATTCGCGACGAACTGAACATGCTCATTACCCAAAACGAGCCGACCTTCAAACCCATCACCAAACGCAAGGGCAGCGCCGGACAGTTCGAAATCAGCGAAGATTCCCACGCATTGCTCTGCGCAACGCTGGGGCTGAATGCCGTTCAGTGACATTGTCGCGGTCAGTGGCTTGCTGCTGACCCTGACCACGTTCATGTTCAATCTGGCGTGGCCAGCGCTCAACGAAGCGTTGGCTGAGGATGAATATCAAAAGGGTTCGCAGGCTCGAAAACGTAGTCGAGACAGGATTCTGGCCACTGTCTACTGGCGAGCATTGCCGTTGACGTGTGCTTTTGTGGCGCTGTTTTACGTTAACTTGCCGGCGGCAGTCGGAATCGTGCGCAGCAGCACGCTGGATCTGTGGGATTTCGATGTGGATCGCACGCTGTACGTCATGGTGGTAGTTGCGCTGCTGGTGTTTGCGCTGGTCAATATCGGATTGGCGCTGAGGCTGCTCATGAAATGGCGAAGTCTGCGTTGATCGCCAACAAAAACGACCCGGTTCAGCCTGACTGAACCGGGTCTTTTTACTGTGGGAGCGAGCCTGCTCGCGAAAGCGTAATTTGCCTCACCGCTGATAGGTGACGGCCATTCGCGAGCAGGCTCGCTCCCACATTGGTCAAACGCCAAATTGGGCGCGATACGCTTCCACGGCTTGCAGATGCTGCTTGAGCTGCGGATCATCGGCGAGGAACTCCAGCACCTGATTCAGCGAGACGATGCTGATCACCGGAATACCGAAGTCGCGCTCGACTTCCTGAATCGCCGACAGTTCGCCGTTGCCACGCTCCTGACGGTTCAATGCGATCAGCACACCGGCGGCCTTGGCGCCGTCCTGGGAAGCGATGATCTGCATCACTTCGCGAATGGCAGTGCCAGCGGTGATCACGTCGTCGATGATCAAGACTTCGCCAGTCAGCGGTGCGCCGACCAGGCTGCCGCCCTCGCCGTGGGCCTTGGCTTCCTTGCGGTTGAAGCACCATGGCAGGTCACGGCCGTGATGTTCGGCCAGCGCAACGGCGGTCGTGGCCGCCAGCGGAATGCCTTTATAAGCCGGGCCAAACAGAACGTCGAAAGAAATGCCGCTCTCGGCGATGGCGGCGGCGTAGAAACGCCCCAGCTGCGCCAGGGCCGAACCCGAGTTGAACAGGCCGGCATTGAAGAAGTAGGGACTGGTGCGCCCGGACTTCAGGGTGAACTCACCGAAGCGCAAAACGCCGCGATCGATGGCAAAACGAATGAAATCGCGCTGATACGCTTGCATGAAAAAAACCCCAAATACCACGGATTTAGCTAATTAGCTTGACGCCGTGTATCATACACGCACGCGATTTTTGGGGCCATTTATGCGGATCATCAGTGTGAACGTCAATGGTATTCAGGCGGCAGTCGAGCGCGGTTTGCTCAGTTGGCTGCAAGCCCAGAATGCCGACGTCATCTGCCTGCAGGACACCCGTGCCTCCGCCTTTGAACTGGATGACCCAGCCTTCCAACTGGATGGCTACTTCCTTTATGCCTGCGATGCTGAAGTCCCTGCCCAAGGCGGCGTGGCTTTGTACTCGCGGTTGCAACCGAAGGCTGTCATCAGCGGTCTCGGTTTCGAGACGGCCGACCGCTACGGGCGCTACCTGCAAGCAGATTTCGACAAAGTCAGTATTGCCACCTTGCTGTTTCCTTCGGGGATGAACGGCGATGAGGACTTGAACCAGAAGTTCAAGCTCATGGACGATTTCGGCAAGTACCTGGACAAACAGCGACGCAAACGTCGCGAGTACATTTATTGTGGCTCGCTGTACGTTGCGCAGCAGAAACTCGACATCAAGAACTGGCGCGACAGCCAGCAATCTCCAGGCTTCCTGGCGCCGGAACGCGCCTGGATGGATGAGATTGTCGGCAACATGGGCTATGTCGATGCGCTGCGCGAAGTCAGTCGCGAAGGCGATCAGTACAGCTGGTGGCCGGATAACGAACAGGCCGAGATGCTCAATCTGGGCTGGCGTTTCGATTATCAGATCCTGACCCCGGGCCTGCGTCGCTCGGTGCGCAGTGCGCGCCTGCCGCGTCAGCCACGGTTTTCACAGCACGCGCCGTTGATCGTCGACTACGACTGGACGCTGACCATCTAAGCGTCGTATCGCAGCCAAAGAAAATGCCCGCATCGTGAGATGCGGGCATTTTTTATGTGCTGTCCTTTTCTAGATCGCAGCGAAGAATGGCAGGGTCAGGTACAGCTTGATCACAATGACGTTGACGATATCGATGAAGAACGCTCCTACCATCGGCACTACCAGAAACGCGATTTGCGATGGCCCATAGCGCTGCGTCACCGCTTGCATGTTGGCAATCGCCGTCGGCGTGGCGCCCAGACCGAAGCCGCAATGTCCTGCAGCCAGCACTGCGGCATCGTAGTTGCTGCCCATCACCCGGAACGTCACGAAAATCGCGAACAGCGCCATGACCAGCGCCTGCACGGCCAGAATGATGAAGATCGGCAATGCCAGCGCCGCCAGATCCCACAACTTCAGCGACATCAGCGCGATTGCCAGAAACAGCGAGAGGCTGACATTGCCGAGCACAGACACTTCACGCTCGAATACCTGATACAAGCCAAGCGCTGACAGACTGTTGCGCAACACCACACCCACAAACAGCACGCAAACAAACGTCGGCAGTTCGAACGCAGTGCCATGCAGCAAGCCATTCAAGAGATTGCCAGCGAGCAGGCTGACGGCAATCAGCGCCAGCGTCTCGACGAACGAAAACGGCGTGATCGAACGTTCCTTGTTCGGCTGTTCAAAACCTCTTGGCAGTCGCGGCGCTTGCTGGGGTGTGCAGCCCGGCACTTGCACGCGCTTGATCAGCAACCGGGCGACGGGCCCACCGATCAGCCCACCGAGCACCAGACCGAACGTCGCTGAGGCCAGCGCCAGCTCCGAAGCCGAGGCCAGGCCATATTTCTCGCTGAATACCGCGCCCCATGCGGCGCCAGTACCGTGGCCGCCGGCCAATGTGATCGAACCCGTCAGCAAGCCCATCAAAGGATCGAGACCGAGCAGGGTCGCCAATCCGATGCCCATGGCGTTCTGCACCACGAGCAAGCCAATGACCGCCAGCAGGAAGATACCGACTATGCGGCCGCCCTTTTTCAGACTGGCAAGGTCGGCACTCAAGCCAATCGTGGCAAAGAAAGCCAACATCAAGGGTGTTTGCAATGATGTATCGAAGCGGACTTCAATATCGAAAGTACGCAATATCAACAGGAGCACGGCAACCACCAGGCCACCCGCTACCGGTTCAGGAATATTGTAACTTCGCAGAAAGCCAACACGCGCAACAAGTCCGCGTCCGAGCAGTAGTACTAAAGAAGCGGCCACGAGCGTGCCGTAGAAATCGAGCTCAATCATGTGGATTATTCTTGGCTAAGTATTCACGAGGCGAGCATTTACCTGAGCCCGACTAGTGAACCGGCTGATTTTCTCAACACTGATTACTGGGGAATTCAAGTGCCATCGATGCCTTGAACATATCGAAATGTTTCAATCGAAACATTGCGTCGGGCAACTTTAACAACCAGCTCGCGCGAATAACAAGGACAGGGATATACACTTGCCCACTTAGTTGTGACCAAAGATGTAATAGAGAAATATCAGCAAATAAATGCCAAACCGCACATCGTTAACAGACTAGTCCTACAACAAAAACCAATTATTAAGTTGCACAAATAAAAATACCCCGATAAGTCGGGGCATTTTCATATTGCGATACAACAAACTTTCACTTGATCAGTCGCCAAGTGAACGGATATCTGTACGGGAAACCTTCGTTGGCTTTGACCCCTGCAATGATCGTCAGGACCAGTGCGGCGATCGCCAGCAAACCAAACAGGAAGAAACCGATGATCAGCAGCATAAGCAAGAAGCAGATCATTGAGGCTATCGCCACCGTGATCTGAAAATTCAGCGCCTCTTTGCCCTGCGCATCGATGAAAGGGTCTTTCTCGCGCTTCATCTGCCAAAGGATCAGCGGCCCGATCAGGTTGCCGAACGGAATCCAGATCCCCAGCAAGGCGGACAAGTGACAGAACATCGCCCACTGGCGAACCTCCTGGCTCGGCTTGGGCAGCAATTCTTGCTCGTCACTCATCACGCTCTCCTTGTGGTCAAGAACCTCAGTCGGCCAGTGCGGCCTTCTGCAATTCGAAGATTTCGTTCATACCCTGCTTGGCCAGCTCCAGCATGGCATTGAGCTCGTCAGGCTGGAACGGCGCACCTTCAGCGGTGCCCTGCACTTCGATGAAACCGCCGGTGCTGGTCATCACCACGTTCAGGTCGGTTTCGGCTGCGGAATCTTCAAGATAGTCCAGATCCAGCACCGGCTCGCCCTGGTACATGCCCACCGAGACCGCGCCGATCATCTGCTTGAGCGGGTCACCGCCTTTCAGGCCGCCGCGCTTCTTGATCACTTTCAGTGCATCGACCAGCGCAACCATGGCGCCGGTGATGGACGCGGTGCGGGTGCCGCCATCGGCCTGGATCACGTCGCAATCGACGTACAGGGTCACGTCGCCAAGTTTAGACATGTCCAGCGCTGCGCGCAGGGAGCGGCCGATCAGACGCTGGATTTCCAGCGTACGACCGCCCTGCTTGCCACGGCTGGCTTCACGCTGGTTACGCTCGCCGGTGGCGCGCGGCAGCATGCCGTATTCGGCAGTCAGCCAGCCCTGGCCCTGGCCTTTGAGGAAGCGCGGTACGCCATTCTCGACGCTGACGGTGCAGATGACTTTGGTATCACCGAATTCGACCAGTACGGATCCCTCGGCGTGTTTGGTGTAGTTGCGGGTGATGCGGATCGAGCGGAGCTGATCGGCAGCGCGACCACTTGGACGTTTCATAGGGATACCTGTACTGAGGACGGAAAACTGCCGAGCATTATAGAGCGCTGCACCGCGAGTGGGCACTGGTTAAAACCGCCGGCCGACGACCGAAACCCCTCAAACGCGCATAACCGACGGGCTGCAGCGCTTTGTCACACCGTGTGTTTGGGCGCATTCGCCGCACTGCGCTACAATCCTGCGCCTTTGCTGCCAGTCGGCTTATATTCATTGGAATCGCGCCTGCGAAACAGCGTTTCGCGCCGATCTGCATTACGAGGTCACCGCCATGGTGCATAGCATGACCGCCTTCGCCCGCGTCGAGAAAGCCGGCGTTCAGGGCACCCTGAGCTGGGAACTGCGCTCGGTCAACAGCCGCTATCTGGAGCCGCACCTGCGCTTGCCCGAATCGTTTCGCGACCTCGAAGGTGCCGTGCGTGAAGCGCTGCGTCAGGGCCTGTCGCGAGGCAAACTGGAGTGCACGCTACGCTTCACCGAGGAAAGCACCGGCAAGCCGCTGCAAGTCGATCGCGAACGCGCCGCGCAACTGGTTGCCGCTGCGGAGACCGTAGCCGGGCTGATCAAGAATCCCGCTGCGCTGAATCCACTGGAAGTGCTGGCCTGGCCCGGCGTGCTGGTAGCCGATGCGTCCGACCCGCAAGCGCTGAACGCCGAAGCGCTGGCGCTGTTCAATCAGGGCTTGAAGGACTTGAAGGCTGGCCGCGAGCGCGAAGGTGCGGAGCTGGCTCGCTTGATCAATGATCGTCTGACTTCCATCGAAGAAGACGTCGTGACCCTGCGTGAACTGGTCCCGCAGATGCTCGCCACCCAGCGCCAGAAAGTCCTCGATCGCTTCGCCGACATGAAGGCCGAGCTCGACCCGCAGCGTCTGGAACAGGAAATGGTCATCCTCGCGCAAAAAAGCGACGTGGCCGAAGAACTGGATCGCCTGAGCACGCACATCATCGAAGTTCGCCGGGTGCTCAAGTCCGGTGGTGCCGCCGGGCGGCGCCTGGACTTCCTGATGCAGGAGCTCAACCGCGAAGCCAACACACTGGGCTCCAAAGCCTTCGACCCGCGCAGCACCCAGGCCGCCGTCAACCTCAAAGTGTTGATCGAGCAGATGCGCGAACAAGTGCAGAATATTGAGTAAGGCTACCCTGACATGACCCAACACACCGGCACCCTGTACATCATTTCTGCGCCGTCGGGCGCGGGCAAGAGCAGTCTGGTCAAGGCGTTGACCGACGCCGATCCGGAGATCCGCGTTTCCGTTTCGCACACCACCCGCGCCATGCGCCCGGGTGAAGTGGACGGCGTGAACTACCACTTCGTGACTCGCGAGGAGTTCGTGAAGATGGGCGAGCATGGCGACTTTCTTGAGCGCGCCGAAGTCTTCGGCAACTTCTACGGCACCTCGCAAAGCCGCCTGCAGCAGACACTGGACGAAGGACACGACCTGATTCTGGAAATCGACTGGCAAGGCGCCGAGCAAGTGCGCAAGCTGATGCCGCAGGCGCGCTCGATCTTCATCCTGCCGCCGTCGCTGCAAGCCTTGCACCAGCGCCTGACCAACCGCGGCCAGGACAGCGACGAAATCATCGACGGCCGCATGCGTGAAGCAGTCAGCGAGATGAGCCACTACGTCGATTACGACTACCTGATCATCAACGACGATTTCGCCCACGCGCTGGACGATCTCAAGGCAATTTTCCGCGCCAATCAGCTGCAACAGAAACGTCAGCAAGTACGTTTCGGCAAATTGCTGGCTGAACTGCTCGGTTAAATCAACACTTCCCAAAATGCCCGCAGGCGCTTTACATTGGTGCTTGCAGCGCGTTGAAGGGTCTGGTCAAAAAATCAGCGCTTCCCTAATCGCTGGTGATTTTTAAACTGCTCAGTCCGCTCGCCCAACCGGGCAGCGCGCATATTGCATTCGCTCCGAGGAATACCATGGCCCGCGTAACCGTTGAAGACTGCCTAGAACACGTGGAAAACCGCTTTGAGCTGGTCATGCTCTCTACCAAGCGTGCCCGTCAACTGGCCACCGGCGGCAAAGAGCCACTGGTTCAGTGGGAAAACGACAAGCCGACCGTTGTCGCGCTGCGTGAAATTGCTGAAGGCGTGATGAGCTACGAGTACATCGCCGAGCAGGAAATCGTCCAGGATGAACCGCTGTTCGCAGCGTTCGAGGACGAGTCGAACGAGGCCGTCTAAGCCTATGCCTGGTCGACGTAGCACGGCGCGGGGTCAGAGCTTTCGGCAGGATTCATCATGCCGAGCATAGACGCCCTCGCCGACCGCTTATCGACCTACCTCGGCAATGACCAGGTCAACCTGGTCCGCCGAGCGTATTTCTACGCCGAACAAGCCCATGACGGTCAACGCCGTCGCAGTGGCGAGGCGTACGTCACGCATCCTCTTGCCGTGGCCAATATTCTTGCCGACATGCACATGGACCATCAGAGCCTGATGGCCGCAATGCTGCATGACGTGATCGAAGACACCGGTATCGCCAAGGAAGCGCTGCAGGCGCAGTTCGGTGAAACTGTGGCCGAACTGGTCGACGGGGTCAGCAAACTGACCCAGATGAATTTCGAGACCAAGGCCGAAGCCCAAGCCGAAAACTTCCAGAAGATGGCCATGGCCATGGCGCGCGACATTCGCGTGATCCTGGTCAAACTCGCCGACCGCCTGCACAACATGCGCACGCTGGAAGTGCTGTCCGGCGAAAAACGCCGGCGCATCGCCAAGGAAACCCTCGAAATCTACGCGCCCATTGCCAACCGCCTGGGCATGCACGCGATCCGCATCGAATTCGAAGACCTCGGTTTCAAGGCCATGCACCCGATGCGTTCCGCGCGGATCTACCAGGCGGTCAAACGCGCCCGGGGCAACCGCAAGGAAATCGTCAACAAGATCGAAGAGTCCCTCGGCCACTGCCTCGCCATCGACGGCATCCAGGGCGAAGTCAGCGGTCGGCAGAAACACCTCTACGGCATCTACAAGAAAATGCGCGGCAAGCGTCGGGCCTTCAACGAGATCATGGACGTCTACGCGTTCCGGATCATCGTCGACAAGGTCGATACCTGCTACCGCGTACTGGGTGCTGTGCATAATTTGTACAAACCGTTGCCGGGACGCTTCAAGGATTACATCGCGATTCCCAAGGCCAACGGCTACCAGTCGCTGCACACCACGCTGTTCGGCATGCACGGTGTACCGATCGAGATCCAGATCCGCACCCGCGAAATGGAAGAGATGGCCAACAACGGCATTGCCGCTCATTGGCTGTACAAATCCAGCGGCGACGAGCAGCCCAAAGGCACGCACGCACGCGCTCGCCAATGGGTCAAAGGCGTGCTGGAAATGCAGCAGCGCGCCGGCAACTCGCTGGAATTCATCGAAAGCGTGAAGATCGACCTGTTCCCGGACGAGGTCTACGTGTTCACGCCCAAAGGCCGGATCATGGAGCTGCCAAAAGGCTCCACGGCAGTCGACTTTGCCTACGCGGTACACACCGACGTCGGCAACAGCTGCATCGCCTGCCGTATCAACCGTCGTCTCGCGCCACTGTCCGAACCGCTGCAAAGCGGCTCCACGGTCGAGATTGTCAGCGCTCCCGGCGCACGGCCAAATCCGGCGTGGCTCAACTTCGTCGTTACCGGCAAGGCCCGCACGCACATTCGTCATGCGCTGAAACTGCAGCGCCGCTCCGAATCCATCAGCCTCGGCGAACGCCTGCTGAACAAGGTCCTCAACGGTTTCGACAGCTCGCTGGAAAAGATCCCGGCCGAGCGGGTCAAGGCGATGCTCACCGAATACCGCCTCGAACTGATCGAAGACTTGCTCGAAGACATCGGTCTGGGCAATCGCATGGCTTACGTGGTCGCCCGCCGTCTGCTTGGCGAAGGCGAGCAGCTGCCGAGCCCGGAAGGCCCGCTGGCGATTCGCGGCACCGAAGGTCTGGTGCTCAGCTACGCCAAGTGCTGCACGCCGATCCCGGGCGACCCGATCGTCGGGCACCTGTCGGCGGGCAAAGGCATGGTCGTGCACCTGGACAACTGCCGCAACATCAGCGAAATCAGGCACAACCCGGAAAAGTGCATCCAGCTCTCATGGGCCAAGGATGTCACCGGCGAATTCAACGTCGAGCTGCGGGTCGAGCTGGAACATCAGCGCGGCCTGATCGCCCTGCTGGCCAGCAGCGTCAACGCGGCCGACGGCAACATCGAGAAAATCAGCATGGACGAACGCGATGGTCGCATCAGCGTCGTGCAGTTGGTGGTCAGCGTCCACGACCGTGTGCACCTGGCCCGCGTGATCAAGAAACTGCGCGCCTTGACCGGGGTGATCCGCATCACCCGCATGCGCGCATAACCTGCCTATTACAAGGAGTCCTACATGACCAAAACCGTCATCACCAGCGACAAGGCCCCGGCCGCCATCGGCACTTACTCCCAGGCGATCAAGGCAGGCAACACTGTTTACATGTCGGGCCAGATCCCGCTGGACCCGAAAACCATGGAACTGGTTGAGGGCTTCGAAGCCCAGACCGTCCAGGTCTTCGAGAACCTCAAAGCCGTAGCCGAAGCCGCCGGTGGTTCGTTCAAGGACATCGTCAAACTGAACATCTTCCTCACCGACCTGAGCCACTTCGCCAAGGTCAACGAGATCATGGGCAAGTATTTCGACCAGCCTTACCCTGCCCGCGCCGCCATTGGCGTGGCCGCCCTGCCGAAGGGTGCGCAGGTTGAAATGGATGCCATTCTGGTCATCGAGTGATGCGCACGGCGCGGCTTTCACGCCGCGCCGACTGCCGCAAGAAAAGGTTTTGAAAGGATTCCACCATGCGCAAAGCGCTAGCTCTCTCGCTGCTCGCCCTGTTTCTCGGCGGCTGCGCCAGCGACCCTGCCGACCGTGACATCAGCGGCACCTGGATCAACCAGGTGGCGATCGATGCCGCCGCCAAGGGCGGTCCCCTGCGTGAAGCGCTGCAGGCCTACGGCCCGAACCTGGAATGGGACGTCAACACCAAGGCCGGTCAGGCCCGCTACACCAACGGTTTTGAGAACGTCGAAGGACGGCTGCTGGGCGAAGAGTCCGGCGCCTGGAAAGTCGATTTCTACGGCAGCTCCGCCAGCGAACTGAAACGCGATGGCGGACGCCTGCGGCAAGCTGCCAGCGACAACGAACCCGAACAACTCTTCGATCGCGCACAGATCCCCGTGCCCGAAGGCGCGCCAATCGGTGCGAGCTTCGAACGCGCGCTGTATTCAGCGTATCTGGGCGGCAACTGGACCATCGCCAGCGGCCAGGGTGAAGGCGGCACTGTACAGTTCCAGGCCGACGGCCAAGTAACCGGCCTGCCGGGCGTTGATCGTTATGCCTTGTGTCTGGCTGGTGATTGCGCATCGATGAGCAATGGCAACGACAGCATGTGGCTGCAACTCAACGGTCAAGGCAACAACTGGATCTTTGTGCGCAAGGGCAAAGAGCTGGAGATTCTGCAGGCAGTGAATGCTGCGCTGGCGGATGAGCAACCGCAGTTTGCCGCGGGTGAGCGCAAGTGGTTGCTGGAAAAGCAGTAACCCGGTTCTGAATTCACATAGAACCCATGTAGGAGTGAGCCTGCTCGCGATAGCGGTATGTCAGACACATTGATGTCGACTGACACAACGGTATCGCGAGCAGGCTCACTCCTACAGCTGTTTTGTGAAGGCAGAAAGTCAGCACTTACCTTCCAGGATCGCTGCATAGCCTTCGCGATAACTCGAATACTTCGGCACCCACCCCAACGCTTTCGCCCGCGCATTGCTGCAACGCTTGCTGCCTGTGCGGCGCACGCTGGCGTCTTCCGCCCATTCAGTCACCCCCAGATACTCGCGCAACCAGCCCACCACCTCAGCCAACGGCGCCGGCGCGTCATCCACACCGATATAGAGCTGGTCCAGCTTGACGCCCTCACGGTCTTTTTCCAGCAAGAACGCCAGCAGCCCCGCTGCATCATCGGCATGAATCCGGTTGCCATAAAGCGGCGGCTCGACTGCCACGCGATAGCCACGACGCACCTGGGTCAACAGCCACTCGCGGCCCGGGCCGTAAATCCCGGTCAGGCGCAGCACGCTGGCAGGGATGCCGCTATTGAGCACGACCTGCTCGGCTTCGAGCATCAAGCGACCTGAATATCCGGCCGCGACAGTCTCGGAGGTCTCATCGACCCATGCTCCGTCCTGCTGGCCGTACACGCTGCTGCTCGACACGAAGATCAGTCGCTCGGGCACTTGCCCATAGTCGTCCAGCCAGCTCAGCACGTTCTGCAAGCCTTGCACGTAGGCCTTGCGATAGCCCTCTTCATCGTGGTCGGTGGCCGCAGCGCAATACACCAGATAATCCACGGCACCCACCGGCCAGGTCGCCGGGCATTCTTCGTTGAACAGATCGCCAGCGACGCCGATGACGCCGTTCGGCAGCTTGGAAACGTCGCGGCGCAGGCCATGGACTTGCCAGCCAGCCGCCAGCAATTGCGTGGCCAGACGACTGCCGACATCACCACAACCGGCAATCAAAACAGAAGGCGCGGACATCAGAAAACTCCCATCGGAAAGGCACAGACTAGCGCTGGCAGAGGACGAACGGCTAGCAATGAAGGAAAAAAAGATACTCTATTACTTTTGTTAACAAGAATTACTTGCAATAATGCACGCCACTTTTGTTCTCGGCCTCACGAGGCCTGGAAGAGCAACAACGTTTTTCTATCTCAGGTCCGGCCAGCATGACACGTAATCAAACTCCCGCTTCGCCAACCACTCGACCTCGCGCCTGGAGCGCCGTCGCGGCTCTGTTGCTCAGCCTGATGCTGGCACCGACTGCGGCCTTCGCCGACGCTCAAGCGCCAGCCACCCCTGCCGCCACCGAACAGAGCGCACCCGCTGCCGCTCCGGCTGCACCGGCCGCCACCGATCCGGTGCAGGCTGTCGACGCCGCCGAGGCACCTGAAGTTCTCGAAGCCGACAACACCCTGGGCATGGCCCACGACCTGTCGCCATGGGGCATGTACCAGAACGCCGACATCATCGTGAAAATCGTGATGATCGGCCTGGCCATCGCTTCGATCATCACCTGGACTATCTGGATCGCCAAAGGCTTCGAGCTGATGGGCGCCAAGCGTCGTCTGCGTGGCGAGATCGCCGCACTGAAGAAAGCCACCACTCTCAAAGAAGCCAGCGCCACGGCCGGCAAGGAAGGCACCCTCGCCAACCTGCTGGTGCACGACGCGCTCGAGGAAATGCGCCTGTCGGTCAACAGCCGCGAGAAAGAAGGCATCAAGGAACGCGTCAGCTTCCGCCTCGAGCGCCTCGTCGCGGCCTGCGGTCGCAACATGAGCAGCGGCACCGGCGTGCTTGCCACCATCGGCTCCACCGCGCCGTTCGTCGGTCTGTTCGGTACCGTGTGGGGCATCATGAACTCGTTCATCGGCATCGCCAAAACCCAGACCACCAACCTTGCCGTTGTCGCGCCGGGTATCGCTGAAGCGCTGCTGGCTACTGCACTGGGTCTGGTTGCGGCGATTCCAGCGGTAGTGATCTACAACGTCTTCGCCCGCTCCATCGCCGGTTACAAGGCGCAGGTCTCCGATGCCTCGGCAGAAGTCCTGCTGCTGGTCAGCCGCGATCTCGACCACCAGCCTGAGCGCAGCTCGCAGCCGCACATGGTTAAAGTGGGGTAATCGGCCATGGGCCTGCATTTAAAAGAAGGCGCAGACGACGATCTGGCCGAGAATCACGAAATCAACGTCACGCCGTTCATCGACGTGATGCTGGTGCTGTTGATCATCTTCATGGTGGCCGCGCCGCTGGCCACTGTGGACATCAAAGTCGACCTGCCCGCCTCGACCGCCAAACCGGCGCCGCGGCCAGAGAAACCGGTGTTCCTCAGTGTGAAAGCTGACCAGCGCCTGTTCCTCGGTGACGACGAAGTGAAAGCCGAAACCCTCGGTGCCACCCTCGACGCCAAGACCCAAGGCAAGAAAGACACCACCATCTTCTTCCAGGCGGACAAAGGCGTGGATTACGGCGACCTGATGAGCGTGATGGACAGCCTGCGCGCCGCCGGTTACCTGAAGGTTGGTCTGGTCGGTCTCGAGACGGCAGCCAAGAAATGATCACGACGCGCCATAAGCTGACGCGTTACAGCGGTAGCCTGGCCGTGGTGCTGGGTGTGCATGCGCTGGCCATCGCGCTGGCGCTGAACTGGACTGCCCGCCCGCCCATCGAATTGCCGCCGCAGGCAATGATGGTCGAGCTGGCTCCATTGCCTGCCCCGCCACCGCCGGCTCCGCCGAAAGTCGTCACACCGCCGCAGCCACCGGCGCCGGTGGAAGAGCTGCCGATGCCGAAACTGGCCGAAGCACCGAAAGCAGAAATCGCGGTACCGAAACCCAAGCCGAAGCCAAAGCCCAAACCGCCGAAGCCGGTCGAGAAGAAGCTGCCTGACCCGCCGAAGGAAAAACCTTCCGAGGAGAAACCGGCCGATACGCAACCGACTCAGGCGCCAACGGAGAAATCCGCCCAGCCTGCGCCGGGTCCGTCGCCGGCTCAGTTGGCGGCCAAGGCCAGTTGGCAAGGCACCCTGCTCGCGCATCTGGCCAAGTACAAGAAGTACCCGCAGAGTGCGCAGTCGCGGGGCAAGGAGGGCTTGAATCGTCTGCGCTTCGTGGTCGATGGCGAAGGTAATGTACTGTCGTTCGAGCTGGTGGGCCGCTCTGGCAACGCTGATCTGGACCGGGCCACCCTGGACATGATCCGCCGCGCGCAACCGCTGCCCAAACCACCGGCCGACATGCTCAACAACGGCTCGATCGAAATTGTTGCGCCGTTTGTTTACTCCCTCGAACGCCGCCGTTAAGCAACATCGCAATACCTGTGGGAGCTGGCTTGCCAGCGATAGCTGTGTGTCAGAGAAGGATTTATCAACTGACCCACCGCAATCGCTGGCAAGCCAGCTCCCACAAGGTTCTTCGCCAGCCGAGAGAACCAATCAAAAAAGGCACCGAAAGGTGCCTTTCGCGTATCTGCCAGCGGCAAACCGACTTCGACCGGTGTCGCACTCAGCCCGCAGTCTGATAACGTGCGTCTATCGATTGCAGCCGGTATGCTTGGCGCATCTTCATGGACGCTCGCTATGACCCTCACAGAATTACGCTACATCGTTACCCTCGCCCAAGAGCAGCATTTCGGCCATGCCGCCGAGCGTTGCCACGTCAGTCAGCCGACGCTGTCGGTGGGCGTGAAGAAACTTGAAGACGAACTCGGTGTGCTGATTTTCGAGCGCAGCAAAAGCGCCGTGCGCCTGACCCCGGTCGGCGAAGGCATCGTCGCCCAGGCGCAAAAGGTGCTGGAACAGGCTCAGGGCATCCGCGAACTGGCGCAGGCCGGCAAGAACCAACTGACCGCACCGCTGAAAGTCGGCGCCATCTACACCGTCGGCCCGTACCTGTTCCCGCACCTGATTCCACAACTGCACCGGGTCGCCCCGCAGATGCCGTTGTACATCGAAGAAAACTTCACCCACGTTCTTCGCGACAAACTGCGCAATGGCGAGCTCGATGCAATCATCATCGCCCTGCCGTTCAACGAAGCCGATGTGCTGACCCTGCCGCTGTACGATGAACCGTTCTACGTGCTCATGCCGGCCCAGCATCCGTGGACCAAGAAAGAATCCATCGACGCCGGCCTGCTCAACGACAAGAGCCTGCTGCTGCTCGGTGAAGGCCACTGCTTCCGCGATCAGGTTCTCGAGGCCTGCCCGACCCTGACCAAAGGCAACGACGGCGCCAAGCACACCACGGTCGAGTCCAGCTCGCTGGAAACCATTCGCCACATGGTCGCGTCCGGCTTGGGCATCTCGATCCTGCCACTGTCGGCAGTGGACAGCCATCACTACGCCCCGGGCGTGATCGAAGTGCGTCCATTGACCGCGCCAGTGCCGTTCCGCACCGTGGCGATCGCCTGGCGCGCCAGCTTCCCACGGCCGAAAGCCATCGAGATTCTTGCCGACTCCATTCGCCTGTGCTCGGTAGCCAAGCCTGCCGCGCCGGTTACGGCCGGTTAAGCGAGCGTCATGACGGAGCTGTCGCAAGTGTCGGTGACGGCACTCAAGGGTGTCGGCGAGGCCATGGCCGAGAAACTGGCCAAGGTCGGCCTCGAGAATCTGCAGGACGTGCTGTTCCACCTGCCACTGCGCTATCAGGATCGCACCCGCGTGGTGCCGATCGGCGCGTTGCGGCCGGGGCAGGACGCCGTGGTCGAAGGCACCGTCAGCGGTGCCGACGTGGTCATGGGTCGGCGTCGCAGCCTCGTCGTGCGCTTGCAGGACGGTACGGGCGGACTGAGTCTGCGCTTCTACCATTTCAGCAACGCGCAGAAAGAAGGTCTCAAGCGTGGCACGCGGGTTCGCTGCTACGGTGAAGCCCGACCCGGCGCCTCAGGCCTGGAAATCTATCACCCGGAATACCGCGCGATCACCGGCGATGAACCGCCGCCAGTGGATGAAACCCTGACCCCGGTGTACCCGCTCACCGAAGGCCTGACCCAGCAGCGCCTGCGCCAGTTGTGCATGCAGACCCTGACGCTGCTCAAGCCGAGCACCCTGCCCGACTGGCTGCCGACCGAACTCGCCCGCGACTATCAACTGGCGCCGCTGGCCGATGCGATCCGCTACCTGCACAACCCGCCCGCCGATGCCGACGTCGACGAACTCGCCCTCGGCCATCACTGGGCGCAGCATCGCCTGGCGTTCGAAGAACTGCTCACCCATCAACTGTCGCAACAGCGTCTGCGCGAAAGCATGCGTTCACTGCGCGCGCCGGCAATGCCGAAAGCCACGAAACTGCCACCGAAATACCTGAAAAACCTCGGCTTCAACCCGACCGGTGCGCAACAGCGAGTCGGCAACGAAATCGCCTACGACCTCAGCCAGCACGAACCGATGCTGCGGCTGATTCAGGGTGACGTGGGCGCGGGTAAAACCGTGGTCGCCGCCCTCGCTGCGCTGCAAGCGCTGGAGGCCGGTTATCAGGTCGCGCTGATGGCGCCGACCGAGATTCTCGCCGAACAGCACTTCATCACCTTCAAGCGCTGGCTCGAACCGCTGGGCATTGAAGTCGCGTGGCTGGCCGGCAAGCTCAAAGGCAAGAACCGCGTCGCCGCGCTGGAACAGATCGCCAGCGGCACACCGATGGTGGTCGGCACTCACGCGCTGTTTCAGGACGAAGTGCAGTTCAAGAACCTCGCGCTGGTGATCATCGACGAACAACACCGCTTCGGCGTGCAGCAGCGTCTGGCCCTGCGGCAGAAAGGCGTCGGCGGGCGCATGTGCCCGCATCAACTGATCATGACCGCCACACCGATTCCACGCACGCTGGCGATGAGCGCCTACGCCGACCTCGACACTTCAATCCTCGACGAACTGCCGCCCGGCCGAACCCCGGTCAACACCGTGCTGGTCACCGATACCCGCCGCGTCGAAGTCATCGAACGGGTGCGCAGCGCCTGCGCCGAGGGACGTCAGGCCTATTGGGTGTGCACGCTGATTGAAGAATCCGAAGAGCTGACCTGCCAGGCCGCCGAAACTACTTTCGAGGACCTCACTGCAGCCCTCGGCGAATTGAAAGTCGGGCTGATCCATGGGCGCATGAAGCCGGTTGAAAAAGCTGCGGTGATGGCCGAGTTCAAGGCCGGCAACCTGCAACTGCTGGTCGCCACCACGGTGATCGAAGTCGGCGTCGACGTACCCAACGCCAGCCTCATGATCATCGAAAACCCTGAACGCCTCGGCCTCGCACAGCTGCACCAGTTGCGCGGCCGCGTTGGGCGGGGCAGTGCCGCCAGCCATTGCGTGCTGCTCTACCATCCGCCGCTGTCGCAGATCGGCCGCCAGCGCCTGGGCATCATGCGCGAGACCAACGACGGCTTCGTCATTGCCGAGAAAGACCTCGAACTGCGCGGTCCCGGGGAAATGCTCGGCACCCGCCAGACCGGCCTGCTGCAATTCAAGGTCGCCGACCTGATGCGCGACGCCGACCTGCTGCCCGCCGTCCGTGACGCCGCGCAAGCCTTGCTGGAACGCTGGCCGACTCACGTCAGCCCATTGCTCGACCGTTGGCTGCGGCATGGGCAGCAATACGGCCAAGTGTGAGCACCGTCGCAGTTTGTGCAGGATCGTTCCCACAGAGCTGGTTATACTCCTGCCATTGTTTCAAAAACGGATACAGACCATGACCGAAGCTGCTCTCGTCCCCGAATCTCCGCAAGCTCCGTCTGTTATTCGGCTGCTGCTCAACAAGCTGGGCGTTGCCTACGAAGAAGTGCTCGACCACCACGGCCTCAATGCCTCGCGCAAAGTGCAGGCCGTGTTGCTGGACGACGCCGTGGGCGCGTTGATGGTGCTGTTTCCACAGAGCCAGTTGCTGGATCTCAATCGCCTCGCCGAACTCACTGGTCGCCGACTCACAGCCGTGTCCACCGAGCGCCTGGAAAAGATGCTCGGCAAACACAATCTGAGTCTGCTGCCGGGCCTGCCGGCGCTGACCAGTTCGCCGTGCCTCTACGAAGAAAGCCTGCTGCGCGAGCCGAAGCTGCTGATCAACTCCGGCGAACCGGGCCTGCTGCTGGAAATCAGCAGCGAAGACTTCAAATCGATGCTGACCAAAGCCAGCGCCGCCAACTTCGGCGAAGCCCTGAGCAGTATCCGCCCCAACCTCGACCGCCCGGACGATGACCGCGAGGAAATCACCCAGGCCGTGCAGGCGTTCACCGCGCGCCGGATTCAGCAGCGCCTGGAAGCGACCATCGAGATTCCACCGCTGGCCGAAACGGCGCAAAAAATCATCAAGCTGCGCGTCGACCCCAACGCCACCATCGACGACATCACCGGCGTGGTCGAAACCGATCCGGCGCTGGCTGCACAAGTGGTGAGCTGGGCCGCATCGCCGTACTATGCCTCGCCGGGCAAGATCCGTTCGGTGGAAGACGCGATCGTCCGCGTACTCGGCTTCGATCTGGTGATCAACCTTGCGCTGGGCCTGGCCCTCGGCAAAACCCTGAGCCTGCCCAAAGACCACCCGCAACACACCACACCGTACTGGCAGCAATCAATCTACACCGCCGCCGTCATCGAAGGCCTGACCCGCGCCATGCCGCGCGCCCAGCGCCCGGAAGCCGGCCTGACCTACCTCGCTGGTCTGCTGCATAACTTCGGTTACCTGCTGCTGGCCCACGTGTTCCCGCCGCACTTCTCACTGATCTGCCGCCACCTGGAGGTCAACCCGCACCTGTGCCACAGCTACATCGAGCAACACCTGCTCGGTATCAGCCGCGAACAGATCGGCTCGTGGCTGATGCGCTACTGGGACATGCCGGATGAACTGGCCACCGCCCTGCGCTTTCAGCATGACCCAAGCTACGACGGCGCCTACGCCGAATACCCGAACCTCGTCTGCCTGGCCGTGCGCCTGCTGCGCAGCCGCGGGATCGGCTCCGGGCCGGATGAAGACATTCCGGATGCACTGCTCGAACGCGTCGGCCTTAGCCGTGACAAAGCCAACGATGTGGTCAGCAAAGTGCTTGAGGCTGAAGTGCTGCTGCGGGAACTGGCCTCGCAGTTCAGCCAGGCATAAACACCCGCTCTCACGAGATCATTTTTATTCGTGAGAGCGGCCCATCAGAGCGTCGTTTATTGATCAAGCAATGAAACGCGCTATCCATCCGCTTGTAGCCGAACTCAATCGGTCGTTCCAATACTCACCGCAGATGACGATTTTATTTTGCGCGGTGACGTGCAGATCCAAACAATTTTCCAGTTTCTCTGCCTGATCGAAAGATACCCATCCACTACCGTTGAACGTCGAATCGAGCTCGCCGGTAAGGCGATAACGTGCACAGACAGCGTGCATCTCATCAGTAACAATCGTTCCGCCGCTGGTGCCAGCCACAATCAATTTGCTGTCATCCGCGTCGCCAAAGGCGCAGCTCGACCAATTTTGACCGATTTCAGGCACAACTTTGGTATACAACGGCTCGCCATTGTTGAATATAGGGTGGGGTGAGCCATCCGCCCTGAGTACGACAATCACCCCTTCCCCCTCGCGGAAGCCTTCACCAGCCTGGCCGCCTATCAAAGCAATCATTCCGTCCTTTTTCCTCACGGCAATATCGCGGAAAATCGGCCGCCGGTCAGAGGACACAATGGCCGCCTTGAATTTGTCGTCGCGCAGTCCATCTTTTGTGAAGCGCACGGCATAGGCACCGAAGATACCGTCATCATGAAAGTCGCCATACACCACCAAGCCACCGTCTGCTTGGACAGCCACGCCACGGGCGGCGTAATCACCTGCCGGACTTAACTCCGCCAATTCAATAGTGGCCGAACCGGTCTTGTTGAAGGTCCTGTCGAAACTGCCGTCGGGATTCAGTCGCATGACCAAGCCTTTGGTTTGTTGCGTTACAGGATCAAAGCCAAACGAGACCAGCGCTATTTTGCCGTCTGGCAACTCGATACCTGACGCTCCAGAATTGGCGGTGCTCTGAACAGCAGACTCGATATTTCCAGATGCATCACGAGGCGCGCCTGCAGCCCTGCCCCCGGATTTAATGTTTCCGGGACCAGATCGTACGGGAAAGAGACCACACCGTCTTCGCCAAACTTGTCGTTTAGCCGACCGTCCCGCAGCAACTGGATGGCAACAAGACCGCTTTCAATACCAGGCGGCTGCGACATGTAAGCGAACGTAATCAGCAAGCCCCCATTAATCAGCAAGCTTGCGCTCAATTGCCCTGATAAAAGTTTTTCCCCTGTCAGGATCCGCGCAAAACCTTGCCCTTTCGTGCCAAACCCGTTGTCAACATCAAGCTGCCCGTCTTCAGTAAGCCGTGCGACTACGAAGCCAGGGAACACCCCTGACTCATCTGCCACAACAAGCAGCCGACCGTCGGGCAAAGAAAGTACAACTTGGGGGACAACGCTGACAAACTCGGAAAACTCCCAGTTCACTATGCCGTCATTGCCGAATGTTGAATCAAGTTCGCCTGCTTGTACGGTCATATCGGTGATTCTCCAATCCGGTTAAGTCCCTTTACTGCTGGACGCCCCATGAAGCCTCAGCCCTCAAACAAAAACACCTGTCATTCCTGACAGGTGTTCATGGTATTTCGTGCCAATTGACCGACTTATCAAGCCAAAGCAATTACTCGCTGCATTCAAAAAGGGGCGCGTCAAGCCTTAGGCTTGGCCTTCCTCGGCTTCAAATACTTCATCAACCCCTGAAACCACATCACCAGCGCCGGATTACCCTTCAGCTGGATCGACTTGTCCTGAATGCCCTGCATAAACGCCAACTGCTTGTTCTTTGCCTGCATCGTTGCAAAGCCATAACCGGCATCTTTAAACGCAATCGCAAACGCCGGCTCCGCCACCACGCCAGACTTGCTGGTGATGCGCTGATCCTTGACCACGAAATGCCGCGCCACTTTCCCGTCCAGCGTCTGTAACTGAAACACCAGATCCTTGTCACCCAACTGCTGCTGGAACGCAGGATTTGTCCGGCTGGCCTTACCCATCAACAAACCCATCATCCACAGGAGAAAACGAAATTTCATGCGCACAGCCTCAAAAGGAAAATGAACGGCCGGGGCAGTGTAAGGGATTCGGACGATAACGCCAGTATCTGACGCTATTGGAAGAGGATGCAGACCATTTCCCGCACGATGACCACCAAGTCACGATTCAGCGCTCGCCCACTGATCGTTCCCCGCTCCGCGTGGGAATGCATCCCGAGACGCTCCGCGTCTCCCCTTCACCTTTCCTACACCTGTTGAAACACATCCCTGTAGGAGTTGGCGAAGCCTGCGATCATTTGATCTTCCGGCCCGCGAATCTATGGAAAATTTCCTGCGAAGTGCGGGGCTGTCCATGAACTAGGCGAGCTTGAAGATCACCGATAGGCTTCCTGCGTCATCGGCTATTCGGTGACCGGATGTGCAAGTCCGAATTCGGGAGCAATTTCTTCTTACTCCAAGGGATTTACACCGATGACCAATTCAACGACCAACACCGAGGACACCTCCCCCTACGAATCCTTCGATTCAAGAAAACTACATGAAGCCGCCGAACGCGCCCTCGATCACCATTTGGGCAACCCCGGCCATCCACCGGTCCCACGCCGCGAAGGCTTGTTCAGCCTGAACCCGGACATCGACGCCGAAGCCCTCCTGGCCAACGCCTCGGAAGACCTGCTATCCATCAGCATCATCGCTGCGGATCTTGCGGACGACATAGATGGCTCCCGCCGCTCAGTTGCACTGGCCCTGAGCAGAATGGCGGACGGGGTGCGATTGATGGTGGAAGGGACGCTTGACCATATTGAAGTGCGGAACCTGGCTGCCAAATCTTAGCGAGATTCGCGGATGAAAAAGTGGGGGCGTTGAGTCCCCTTTCTCGATGATCCCTGTCTTACCACCGACAGCCTGTCTCTGGAGATGCATCCACGGTGATGTCTTGTTCAAATGAATACTTCTTTCCGGATTTGTAGTTCGTGTAAGTCATCCCGTAAATTCGAGCACCTTGGCTGACCATTTCATATTCGCCTGTCAGCGAGTCTTCGGACACCTCCACCCAGGTTGTCGTGAACTGAGAGGGCCGCCCCTCTGCCATGACTTCCTCTTCGACGCTCCGATAGACAAGGGGAATGACCTTTCGGGACTTCGTGTACTTGACCCCTGCTCCGCTCCAACGTGAGACGGTGTCGTAATAGGATCGAAACTCGAAATTGATGTTCTTGCCTTCCAACGAACGGAAGCAGGAAACCTCGGTGGTAACCTCACCTAGGGCAGTCAGCGGTATTAGCAGAAGCGCAGAAATAAACGCAAACGACGATTTCAAACCGATCATTCCTTAGCGACTTATGGGCAATTGAAAGTGCATTTCTGCGAACTTTACGGGAATAGGGACCGAATCATTTCTTGGAGACTCCAGCACTGCGCTCACCCACCCTCGCCGGGATCTTCGAAGCCTTCCCCGCTTCAGATATTCGCGATGAGTATTGCTTGTATGCCGCCATCGCCCGCTCTTTATCGTTCACGGCCCAATAACTGTCAGCGAGATTCAGGTAAGCAACCGTCCTGTTTGGGTGGTTGGCAATCACTGCATTGAGCAACTCAATCGACTCAGCGTAGTAACCCGCCTCGCCGAGCAGAAAACCGAGGTCATTGGACCAGCCGGGACGCTGCGGGTAGTAATACTTTGCGACGATATAGCTAGCCGGGGGACAAGTGTCATGCGAGCCACCGCCCATCAACGCGTAGCTCATCGTATCCTTGAAGGAAGAGTCATCACCCTTTCGGTAGGCTGCCAGCGCCATATCCAGCAAATCAGCCGAATCGACGGTCATCAATTTCTTTCTAACGCCCTCAATACTGCCAGTACGAGCAACCTGCAGCCTCTGCAGCGCTTCACGCCCATCGAAAGAAGCGAGAGTGATGGGGCCCAATGTCTGCACCGGCAACTCCACTACGCTGACAAGCGACCGATCACAGGAGTCGTTGTTCGCCACTTCCAGCAGAGCTTTCAGCTCAAACTGCTTTGAACCTCTGTTGAAGGCGAACAACAGGTTGAAGTTGTAAACCGCGTTATCTTCTTCGCTGGTTACCAGCGCGATGTAATCCCCTTCCTCAAAGAACGGCTGCTTCACGACAGCTTCCTCAGCCTGCGGATCAATGACAGTCATGACGCCGGGGCGGCCTTTAAGTACATGGACGCTGAATACACCCTGAAGCGCAGACGAGTACTGACTCTTGATCAGAGGCAGCGCCTTCGACGTATCGAGCAAGATGTCCTCGTCACGCGCTTGTTCCGGCGCAATCAACAATCGGTTAGAAACTTCGTCCGCATCGCCCGCCAGCACAAACACCTTTTGCCGTGATGCATCACCCAGCAAGCTAGCCGGAATTTCCTTCAGGACTTGTGGGGCAGCGAGTCCGCATGAAGTGGTTAGCAGCCCAAGGCTCAACACGATAAAGCGGAAGAACATATTCACTGTCTCAGTCCCTGAATTTCAGATCGCTCAACGACTCGTTGCGGAATCTTCTGCGCTTTACCAGCAGCAGTCATCGCTTCGCCGTACTCGCGGTAATAACGCTGCGCTTCTTCTTGCCGATCAAGTCGCCACAGCGAATCAGCCATGTTCAGCATCAGCACCGTGCGTTTGCCGACTGCTTCAACGCCTCGATAAAACTTCAGCGCCAACTCATCGTTGCCGCCCTCGGCCAAGTAGAAACCGAGGTCGTTGTAAGTCTGAACATTTTGCGCCGGGGGATGACACGCCATGTAGGATTCCGGGCTTAAAAAGCTCAGGCTCCATTCGATGGACTCTGCTCGGGACTGCGCAGGCTGGATACTCGAAGCATTTTTCAGCAGGTCCTTGGGTGACTTAGTCTCCAAGACAGGATTGAGCACCCCGCCCTCTTCGGAAACCCATTGTTTGCCTACCCATTTACCCTCACAAAACCGCTCGTAACTCTCAGCAAGCACGCAACCGGTTTCCATCGAGATCACATCGCAATGCCCTTGTGATGTCGCTATTTCCTCACCGTTCTCACCGATGACTACCCCGTACTCCACCGCAGTCGCCAATAGAAATTTTTTGTCAGGGCTGAGCCATTCAGGATAAGCCTGGGCACCAATGCCGGCATGAAACAACGGGAACGTTTTTCCATTCGCGGTGAACCAGGCAGTGGTAGATTCCACGACGGGTGACGTCCACTTTTTAGCCCGGAACGTCACTGTGTTTCCGGCGGATCCCACTATTGGCGGGTCAACGGCAAAGACATTGGTAGCGCTGAACAAACCGCCGATCATCAACACCCACTTAAGGCTGGTCATAGCAAATCCTTGTCGCCGTTAGCCGGCCTGTTGTTCCGCCAAGCACTTCGCATAGCCGTCCGCAAACTTGGCATCGAACGACAATGCCACTGGCTCCTCCAACTCCGCCGAGCTATTGAGCAATACACGGGTAGCCGGGGTGTATTTGATCCAGCCGATCGTGCCGGTGCCGTCGGTGTCGAAGAACAACTGAGCGCGCACTACTTCACCGTCGTCCTCATCGATCAGCAAATTGACCTTGTCCTTGCCGACATAACGAAACGGAAAATCGCTGCTCCTGACAAGCTCAGTAAGGTAGCCGTAGCAACTCCCTTCACTGGCAGTCGCGGGCAGTGAATGAGGTAATAGCGAAAGCGCAATCAGCACAGACCGAATGAAAAACCGGTTCATCCACTCACTCCTCATCCATCGGCGACGATTCCACGTCGGTCATGCTCAGCAGCCGAAACTCATTGTTCACAAACTCGTAATAACGGTCCCGGTTACCACTTTCCAAAGCATTCCCCTGCGCATCTTCTTCGCCGTCGAGCGTGATGCCGGACACGATAATCAAACGACTACCGGGCTGGTAAACCATGCCGAACGTGCTGCCGTCGTAAGCATTCGGCAGACCGCCAACCACTTCACCGGTCTGAACGTTCAGCACTTCGCCGCAAATGGCGCTGCCGCCACAGCCAAGCCTGTGCAGGATGTAATGGCCGGCGAAGTTGACCTTGCCTTTCAGGGCTTGCACCCGTGCCTGATCCATCATTGGGCTACTGTTTTCCTGCGGCACCAGTTTATGGTTGGGGCCGGTGAAAACTGGCGTGACGGTGTAATCCTTGAATGCTGGATCGGCAGCGAATGCCATGGACGCGGCAGCCAATATCAAGCTGCCGAGAAGAACTGAAAATCCTTTCACGTAATAACTCCGTAAATGCAGTGGGGGCCGTCGACTTACTCAGACTGCCCTTCATAAAGCTGTGTCTGCGGATTGAATTGCCACAGATGGGGCCGGGTCATGGCCTCTTTGCCCTTGTAGCGGATCTGGTCGCGCTTATCGCGGATGTAGGAGTAGATCTCGATGTCTTTTACATCGCCGCCGTTCTTGGGCGGTCCGTCCAGTACCTTGACCTCGGCGAAGTAATCGCCGCCGACATGCTTCAAGTAACCGTGGCACTGGATAAGGAAGGCGAAGGTCGAGTCACCCGCTGAACCACGGCTTGAGTAGGAGGTGAAAATGAAGTCCTCCTGACCGTCGCCGTTGAGATCGCCGCGATACACCACCTTGCCCTCCTCCAGACTGAATCCATCAGTTTGAAAACTTGAATGTATGTCCAGGACGTAATCGGGTCTTTCCACCCATTGCGAGAGAAAATTCTTCGTATCGGTCTCCGAATTGCACAGATCCGTTGCCATGCTCACCATCGGCAACCAGGCCAAACACATCAACAACAGTCGTTTCACTTCGCATCCTTCGAATTGATCAATTCCAACTCACCATCCCGATACAACACCTCACACCCCACCCACGCCGGATCCACCTGCGGCATCACCGCCGATGGCTTGCGCAATTCGCGCAGCAACGTCGAGCCATGCGACAGCCGCCCCCCATCCGTGCAATCACTGCCCGCGCCGTTTGGTAATGCGCGTGCCGCCCCGGATCGAGGGTGTCTTCGAGCAAAATATCCTCGCCCAAAATGCCCTGCACCTGCCCCGGATAAATCATGAACCCGGTGGCCTGCTCCGCACCTTCGCGACCGTCCTGCCAAAAGCTGCCATCGCGGGTGCGCACATCCGGATGCGGCGCAAACCAGTGCTCGCGATCCGCCAGTGGCATGGCGTGGTGCAGACGAAAGAAGATGCGCATGAGGTTGTCGCGATACCACTCGCGCACTTGCAGGTAGTAACCGCGCAGGCCCGGCAGGCCAGTCGAATGCGCGAGGCGGATCAGCCCCGGCCATTGCGGGAATGGCTGTAGCGGCAGATCGCTCGACGCGGGCCGAGGGGTGGCCGGATCGGTTTCCCAAGGCAAGCGGTGAGGACTGTTTTCAAGGTTGTCGTAAGCGGTTGGCGGGCGGCCCAGCCAGTCACCGCCGCTGCTGGCCAGCGCCGTGGCGATACACAGATTGCCTTGCACCACGAACACGTAAAACCGGGTGAACCAGTCCGCGAGTTGTTGGCCATCGGCAGCTTGGGCGACGAGTTCGGCGAGTTCCTGATCGAAGCGCTGCAAGCCATTTTCAAGGTTCAGCAAATGACCGCGAGCCTTGCGTTGCATACGCCAAAACAACGGCAACGAACGCAACATCCTCAGTGGTTGCCACGGCAGATGTGGCGTCGCGCCGCCAACTTCACCAGCGTAGTTATCGGCGCTAATGCCCCAGTCGGCCAGCCGGGCGAGAAACAGGTCATTGTTGATGTAGGACGCGCCGCCGAACACCGCGGTGAACGGCTCGTTGTCCTGCAGCACCCGCGCATCCCAACGCGCCATGATCGCCGGAATACTCGCTGCCGCGCGGCGCTGGGCGTGTTCCACCAACACGCTCGGTTGCGGCGGCAGGATCTCGGCGATGTTGGCGGCAGTCAGGTGGCGGCGCCAGCCGTAATCGCTGATCGGCCGGTATTGCAGCAACCACAATTGCGAGCCATCCCAAGCCCATTCGACGTCGCCGGGCACGTAGTGGAACACGCGCAGCACGTCTTGCAGAAAGTGCCAGAGCAGGTCTTCGGTCAAGCCGTGGGATGGCGTGTACGTGCCGCTGCGCCAAGCATCGCCGAGCCGCGAAAGCGTTGCTCGCGAGGGGCTGACGTGACCGTCGGCCAGCGATTCGAGATGGCCTTCAACCCACTCAAGTTCTACCGAGAGATGGCGTACGAAGGCAATCCCGGACACTACCGGGGTGATGAAGCGTTGCACCACCACTTCCTCGACGCCTTCGGCCGTCAGATCGGCAATGCGTTTCGGCACATTGGCGGATGGCTCGCGCAGATAGGTCGTGCTCAAACCAGCATTCGCCGAATCGGCCTGATCTTCGCCATAACTGGAGGAGCGCACCGCCCAGGTCACATCAGGTTGGGCGGCGAGAAATCCCGGCAGACGCGGATCGCTGCAATCGTTGAGGGTCAGCGCTGCCGGTACCGCTTGCCGGGCCAGTTCAGCCAGGCGCAAACGCCCACCCTTGGTGTGCGCGACAAACCCGCGCTCGCCGGACTCCAGCCACTGCGCGAACTGCGCGGGCGAGTCGATCCACGGGTAATGACCCCAACCAGATTTGAGGCTGATGGTCAGGTCGGCGCGAGCGAGAATCGCCGACCATGCCGCCGCTTGCTCAATGCCGAGCACCGCGTCCTGATCGCCCCAAACCAACTCGACCCGATTGGTGATCCACTCCAGCAGTGGCAACGCGGTATCGCCGCGAATCAGATCCCAGTGCGGCACGAACGCACGGCAGCGCGCATAGCCGGCGCCCATGCGCTGGTACTGCGCGGGCGTCCAGGTCTGGTTGGAGAACTTGCGCGCGAACAGCGTGGGTTTGTTCGACAGTAGCCAGTGAATGGTCTTGCGAATCGGCAGCGGCGACATCAGTGCCGGCAAGCGCCGCTGCCACAAAAACGCCCCAACCGGCGCCAACAGAACACTGCGCGAAAAGTGTCCGGGCCGACGCTGCAACGCATGCAACACCAGCAACGCATTGACCCCGACCGCCATGATCGCGCTGCCCTGCTCAGTCATCGCCAGCAAGGTCTGCGCGTAGTCCGCCAGATCCTCGCAGGGTGGCTGCGGATTGGCGCCGAAGCCCGGCAACTCCAGGGGCACCACGTCGTAGCGCTGGAAGTGCGGCAGTGCGTCGTCCCACCAATCGGCAGCGCTGCCGTTGCCGGCCAGCAGGTACATCAACGGCTTGCTCATGGACGATCCTCAGGTCAGATCGCGCAGAGCGGCGTCGAGGGTTGGATAGCGGAACGTGTAGCCAGCCTCGGTCAAACGCTGCGGCACCACGCGCTGACCGTCGAAAAACAACTGCGCCATCTCCCCCGCCATTGCACGCACTGGCGCGGCGGGAATGTGCAACCACACCGGACGCTTGAGGACCTTGCCAGCCTGCTCGGCGAACGCTGCCTGACTGACCGTTTCGGGCGCGACCATGTTGTAGGTGCCGCGCAGACTGTCGTCGTTGAAAGCCCGCGCGATCACCTGAAGCACATCGTCGCGATGCACCCAGCTCATGATCTGCCGACCATCACCCATGCGCCCGCCGAAACCCAGGCGTAACGGCATCAGCAGCGGCGTCAACGCACCGCCCGGGCCGAACACCACACCGAGACGCAGCACCACCTGACGCACGCCAAACTCGGTGGCCGGTTGCGCGGCGGCTTCCCAACGCGCGCAGAGTTCGGCCATGAAGCCATCGCCCTTGCTGGCGTGTTCGTCGAGGCTTTCGCTGGCATCGCGCACGCCGTAGAAACCGATGGCTGATGCTTGAATCCATAGCGTTGGTTTGTGCTTGGTGTGTTTCAGCCAGGTTATCAACGCTTCGGTGGTGCCGACTCGACTGGCGAGCAGTTGCGCCTGACGTTTGGGAGTCCAGCGCGGGCCGGCAACAGGGGCGCCGGCGAGATTGATCACTACGTCAAAGGCTTCGTCGTGGCTGAGCTCGCTGAACGAATGCACACAGCGAGCGCGGCCGTTGAACAGGTTGGCCGCGTCCAACGGATCGCGCGTTAGGACGCTGACCGAATGGCCGGCGTCTAGCAGTTGGTTGACCAAGGCTTCACCGATAAACCCGGTGCCGCCAGTGATCAGCACACGCTTGAAAGCGCCGCCGGCAAACGGGTTGGATTGGCTCGGAGTCTTTACTGAAGGGGAGTTTCGGCGGTCATGCCGATACAGCCAAAACAACGGTGGCAGTAAAACCAGCAACGCAAAACCGTCGAGCCACAGGTGCGACCAGACCTGTTGTTGCGCCGAGAGCCACATGTCTTGCGGCGCCCATAACAGGATGCCGGCGCTCAACCAGCCCCAGATTGCCGGGGCTTTCAAGCGATTGCCCAAGTGCACCAGCGCGAGCATGTACAGCGAATAACTTTGCAGCGTCGCGCCGAACAGCGCGAGCCACCAGACTTGTTGTTCGTGGCCGGCGGTGGGAACCGCATCGGCATCCCAGAACGACAGTTCGAGGACTTGCAGGTAGCCATCGAGCAAGCCGGAGTCACCGGCCCAGGTCAGGGTAAGACCGGCGAGGATGTGCGTGATCGCAGCGGCATATAGCCAAAGCACCAACGCTGGGCGAAGCGAGGAAGAAGAGGCTGGCATTCCGTGTCCTGAGCGCGTTCCTTGGGGGTGGGGAGTTTAAAGGAAAATCGCGGTCGTCAGATGCTCAAGCGTTAAACGTTTTAGCGTGAGGGATTCAGACAAAACTTTTGCAAAAACCGCCTCAAACAGCCCCTCGAAATTCAAATGCAGTGGCTGGCTTTGATCGGCGCCGTGGCTGACGATCCCAATCGCCCCACGTTGAAGACGCCCAACTGGTCACCTTTGTCAGCCGCCATTTGATAACAGGCTAAAAGAAAAAGAGGACAGACCATAAAAGAAAAAAGGGACAGACCGCGTTTTTCGGGTAATTGCTAAAATCGTGGTCTGCCCCCATTTCACTGTCCCCATTTCACCCATGTCTCCATTTCACCCAAACGGGGCAGATTTACTCATGCTCAACGATAAAATAGCCATCGCACGAAACTAACAAAGCCGAACCCCCATGCGACTTCGAAATTTCATTTATCCTGCGCGGTAAAATATTTTTTAATACTTGCAGCGTCTTTATAACTGCAAACCACCTTCGCTCCAGAAACTAAGTCCTTTCCATCCTTGCAGTTTTCCAAAGCTGGATCAGATGGGTCACCTGTGAAATAGAGCAATGAAGCGTTTTCACCATCGACCCTGAGCGGAAGCTCCATGACTGAATACGAAAAACCATCAAACGCGGAGTCAGACAGCTTGCTCTTCACCAAGACATACATTGATTTACCGCGTCGCTCCGGAGATTTCCAATCGTAGAAGAAGACGGAGGCAATTTGATCACCCTCAACTTTCCAAACATATTTGAAAAATGTTTTATCTGAACCAATCGGAGAATAATATATTTCGGCGTCAGCAACATACTCTCCGTTCACCAGTTTTTTCAGACTATTTTTTAAAAAGAACACTGCAATCTTTTTTTCTCCTACTGAAGCCACGACCGCTGGATGAAACTCACTCAATGTAGGTGCCGCATCTGCTAACACATTGGATACGACTAAGCTTATGACCATCGCAAAAATGCAACGAATTTTAGACAGTTTCAAATATTTTTTCATTTTTATATATCCTCTGGAAATGCTTCCGACGTTCATCATAACTATCAGTATCTCTGTTAAATAATACGAGTAACAGCATCTACGTTTTCGTCCGCATCACCCTTATCCGCTTCTACAAAAATATTGTTTTTAAGCCAGAAATAAACACCCGAACGAACAGAGTATTTAAACTGTGTATGCAAGATATCCGGCTGACCAACAAAATCAACTTCTTCATCCCAGAACGTTTTATGATAATCCTTAAAGGCTTGATAGTTTGCTTTACCCGTTAAATGTTTAAGACCTCTACCACGATATTTCCACCCCTCACCAGACGATATATTGCCGTTACCTAATTTCCCGCCATATGCTCGATTCGCTATGGAAAAAAGGGGACAGACCACGTTTTTGGGTAATTACAAAAACCGTGATCTGTTCCCATTTCCCACCCATTTCCCACCCATTTCCCACCCATTTCCCACATGGTGGAACGTGAGTTGGATCATCTGGAAGAGTTGATAGCGGCGAGACAGGAAGCGAAAACGTAAACGGAACGAGGGGGGACGGATTAAGTTGCCAGCCCGTCCCCCTACCCCGCTGTATCTACTAATTTTTGCTCGGTGTCATAGCCTCAAATGAAGATCTAATATCAGATAACTTAGGATCACTTTTGAGGTTTGACCTAGGCACGCATGCAGAAAATTTGACCGTTGCACCTTTCACGCCTTTCAACCCATAGAAACAGTCGAACCACAGCCCCTTTTTTCTCACCGAGTACTTACTCTCAGCTGCAGCTCTGTCTTTTTCAGAGTCCCAAAGCATAAAAGGGGACATTAATACTCTGACTGCGGCGGAGCCCGACGCTGACGAATGAGCAAGATCCACCTCTCCCGTTTCTGACCCTTGTTGCAAAGCTTCATCCGCAGCATAGCTGTATTTATATTTACCATTGCTATCAAAGCGGCCAGATGCATCTAAGCTTTTTTCAAACTCGACAGGCTCAATTAAAAAGACATTCTCCTCTGTCAAAATATCTGGCCTCAAGCTTACGTTCGAGACCAGTTCTCCATAGCAAATACCATCTTCAAGTTTTACGTTCAATTTAAAGCCTGGGATGTCTGGAATTGAAACTCCACACATAACCAGAGGATGTGACTGAGCCACCGACAAAACTGTGGCTAAAGACAACCCAAAGAGACGAATCAATAATTTTTTCATTACAAGGACCTTTTATGAAAAGCACTCGGCGGTGTAGACACTAACTCGGAACGAAAATAGTAGGCATGTTTAAAAAAGTGGCGACGTCTGGCAAGGTGAAGAGAAGCCCTGTTTATTTGCCGGGTCAAAGAAAGAACTTTCGTGTCTGCCGCTGCCAATCCCGCTGCGGTACTTAGCTCTGTTCCGCTAAGTGCGTCAGCGTCTCTATGTATGTTTTTTACACCTCTTAGAACCCAAGAACCAGCGAGGGTCCTGTCCCTTAAATCTTCTTTTACCCAATAGTATCCAGCACTATCACAGGCGTTGTCTGCTACGTCCGAAACGTCCAAATGGGCCATACCAGAAACGAAATTCTTACCTCGATAGGTACCGTATTTCGAGTAGAGTTCACGCCCAGTCATTTGAATAACCCCTCTCCCAATATATTTAGGGCCATCGCCAGGACTACAATTACCGATAGGAGATAAATTATGTATCCCTGCCCCCCACTCTGGAACAGCTCGCTGAATGGTAGAAAAAGGGGACAGACCACGTTTTCGGGTAATTACTAAAACCGTGGTCTGTCCCCATTTCCCACTGCCCCTCTGCGTCATCGCCAACAAGGTCTGCGCGTAGTCCGCCAGATCCTCGCAGGGTGGCAGCGGATTGGCGCCGAAGCCCGGCAACTCCAGCGGCACGACTTCGTAGCGCTGGAAGTGCGGCAGCGCGTCATCCCACCAATCGGCGGCGCTGCCGTTGCCGGCCAGCAGGTACATCAACGGCTTGCTCATGGACGAGCCTCAGGTCAGATCGCGCAGAGCGGCGTCGAGGGTTGGATAGCGGAATGTGTAGCCGGCCTCGGTCAAACGCTGCGGCACCACGCGCTGACCATCGAAAAACAGCTGCGCCATCTCCCCCGCCATTGCACGCACTGGCGCGGCGGGAATGTGCAACCACACCGGACGCTTGAGGACCTTGCCGGCCTGCTCGGCGAACGCCGCCTGACTAACCGTTTCGGGCGCGACCATGTTGTAGGTGCCACGCAGAGTGTCGTCGTTGAAAGCCCGCGCGATCACCTGAAGCACATCGTCGCGATGCACCCAACTCATGATCTGCTGACCATCGCCCATGCGCCCGCCGAAACCCAGGCGGAACGGCAGCAGCAACGGCGTCAACGCACCGCCGGGACCGAACACTACGCCTAGGCGCAGCACCACCTGACGCACGCCAAACTCGGTGGCCGGTTGCGCGGCGGCTTCCCAACGCGCACAGAGTTCGGCCATGAAACCGTCACCCTTGCTAGCCTGTTCGTCGAGGCTTTCGCTGGCATCGCGCACGCCGTAGAAACCGATGGCCGAGGCTTGAATCCACAGTGCTGGTTTTTGCTTGGTGTTCTTCAGCCAGGTCATCAACGCTTCGGTGGTGCCGACTCGACTGGCGAGCAGTTGCGCCTGACGCTTGGGGCTCCAGCGCGGGCCGGCGACGGGTGCTCCGGCGAGATTGATCACTACGTCGAAGGTGTCGTCGTGGCTGAATTCATTGAGCGAATGCACGCAGCGGACGCGACCGCTGAATAGATTTGCCGCGCTCAACGGATCGCGCGTCAGTACGCTGACCGAGTGGCCCGCATCGAGTAATTGATTGACCAAGGCTTCACCGATGAACCCGGTGCCGCCGGTGATTAGCACTCGTTTGTAGGCGCCATCGGAAAACGGGTTGGATTGGCTCGGTGCCTTTACTGAAGAAGCCTTCCGGCGGTCATGCCGATACAGCCAGAACAACGGAGGCAACAACACCAGCAACGCAAAACCGTCGAGCCACAGGTGCGACCAGACCTGTTGTTGCGCCGAGAGCCACATGTCCTGCGGCGCCCATAACAGGATGCCAGCGATCAACCAACCCCAGACTGCCGGGGCTTTCAAGCGATTGCCCAGATGCACCAGCGCGAGCATGTACAGCGAATAACTTTGTAGCGTCGCGCCGAACAGCGCGAGCCACCAGACTTGTTGTTCGTGGCCTGCGGCGGGCACCGGGTCGACGCCCCAGAATGCGAGTTCGAGGGTGTGCAGATAGCCGTCGAGTAAACCGGAGTGACCGGCCCAGGTCAGGGTGAGACCGGCGAGAATGTGCACGATTGCGGCGGCGTATAGCCAGAGCACTAACGCGGGGCGAAGCGAGGTCGAGGGGGCTGGCATTCCGTGTCCTGAGCGCATTCCTTGGGGGTGGGGAGTTTAATGGAAAATGGTGGCACCAGAAAAAAATCCTAACAACTTTCTAAGGTATGTTTTTAAGTCGTACTTATTCTTCAAGTGAGATAGCCATTTTCAGAGTAGATCCATTCAGATAAACGATCGCTTCGCGCCCGTTAACATCGATAGGCGTAGGATTCTGAATCATTCCTTCATCACTGGCCTTCGCAATTTTCGTCAGCGTCTTATCCGCAACATTGGCACGCCAAACAGTTTCATCGCCATTCTTGAAATAAAAAATCGGCCTTGATTTGCTCCAGATTGGATTATAAATATTCCAACTAGCATCCGGCCCACCAACCGGCGCTATCGTTTCATACCCTAGGGTATGCGAATAATACGCTTGCAACTTTCCATACTCTCCACCCCAGCCGAATGTCAAACCACTTACAGCATTTTCATCAGTATTTGGCCACTGCTGAAACAATAAACTACTTTCAACCGGCGGCAGCTTGGAGCCGAGTTTATAAACCATCCCCCGCAACTGATTTTTCGATAGCTGCTGTCGATAGTAAAACGACCCGTCCAGAATTCCCGCAAACCTTTTGCCTTCGTCGTTCGACCCCAGACTCAGAGCACCATCAAAGCCGATATCTTTCGCAATGGTGTGCAGTACTTGCCTGTCATTGCGATCAACGTACTCATAAAGATTGCCCCTGTACGCAATCATCGCTGGATCAAAATGCCCTTCAAATACGATGACATACAACATGCCTGAGATTGTTTCGGCGGAGATTACAAATCGTTCGACAACCCCCTTTTCATTGGGAAGCCATGCTAAATCAACGACCTTCCATGAGCGCTCAAACTGCGTATATGGCTTATCCCCCAGCATCAACTTAATGTCTTTCTGGATCGGCCTAGGCGCAATAGGGATCGGCGACAGAAACTGTATCTGCTGAGCATAAGCATCCTCTAAACACTCAACTGACTCACAAGAATTACGCTCCGACTCCAGCCAATCGCTTTCGATTATTTGAAAAGCCCGTCGAATCTTTAACGGCTTGAAAAATTCACTCAACTTTTCATCCATTATGGACAAAGATGGAGAATTACAAATTTTCTTTTCTACGTCCGTTGAAGCCTTGCCGCAATCAAAACTCGCGGAATGCGCAACCGTACTAAAAAGCAAAAAGGCTAACGATAAAATTCCAGGAACTGGAAATATGTTTCTCATTGATTCAGCCATTAATGAAGTCTCAACGGGTGATACAAATTTCAAATGTTAAACCTTTCGGAGCGCGACAAGTAAGCCCTTCCCATCGCATTTCGTCGGGCGACGCTAGCATTGACTATAAAGAATCAAGGCGTGGAATATAGCTAGACAAGGGGCCGGATTGAGCCAAACAAAATCCGCTCCCTTTTATTGCCAAGATTATCTTTAATTATTTAGAGCTAATCACTTTAGCAATATAGGTCTTTATCAACCCTGCATTAACGTAAGGAAAATGTTGCTCATCACCTTCTTGATACCCTTCCATCCCACTCAAGTTCTTATCAAACCTGACAAGCTTATTCACAACCAATTTATTACCCGCACTTTTTTCATACCCATAAACTTGATAAAGGGTACCGTACGTTCCAATTCCTCTACTCGTGATTTCCCAAGAAACCAAAACAAGTACATTTTTCTTACCTTTTACTGGATAAAAGAAAATCGACTCGATTTTTGGGTCCGAGCCTGCGACATCATATTTATCGACAAGGCTTCTATTTTTTTATTATCGACACCAACAACATCCAAAACTAAAGAAACCGGAAATTCTGCGTTCCCTGTCTGCAAGAAGGAGAGTTCCCCCCTTTACAACATTAGTTTTAAACGGGCCCTGTAGCACTCGCCCCTGAAGGTAATCTACATCTTGCGCACTGCTGAATTTTGCGATAAGAAGAACGAAAGCAAACATAAAAAAACGGAGCATAGCAAATGACCTCTTAGTTGATATTCATTTGCGCAGCAAGGGCTTGGAATCTGTTATTCCTGCAAGCATGCCAAACTAATAAATCCGTACCGTTACCCCCGCTACGCCACTTCCCACGCCTATCAAGCCGAATGCACCAGAAATATTACGCTCTAGGGCTAGCGCTGCGTTCGCAACAACTTCGAGGCATAAACAACTGCGGCTCATTCGTGCAGTCACCTCCCAGATTTCCAGATAGTTCGCATGGAGGCCCAGACAAAGTGCAAAAATTGGGTAACATCTATTAAAAATCTCTCGTCGAGCAAAAAAACAGCCTCCTTTTCTTGAACCCCTTTCATTATCCCTCTTACTCAAAAAACAAGGGGGGACAGATAAAATATAGATTCCCCCTCTTTACTACAAATCAGGCAAAGTTTTATCTAAATAAACAGAGCGATCCAGACTCATTCGCGCGACGCAGTTATTCACAGTAGTTACATAAGCTGGCTGCCCAACTTCTACTTCAAATGCCTCAAGAGCACAATTCGTATCACGTAGTTTCAGCCACGCACGCTGAGACTCTTTCAGCTTTTTCATGAATTCGTCGTGAAGATTAGCGTCAGCTTGATATTGAGATCCAACCCTTTTTATTAAATCCTTATAACTGCTATTAAGCTTCGCATCTGCAGATTCTTTCGCATGCTTTGCGCAGACATCTACTTGTTGACTGGTAGAAATATTAGCACAGTCCGGTTGTGCCGCAGCAACTGACAAGGGGATCAAGAGAGCAGAAAAAATTAATAAATTTCTCATATATTTTCCTAACGATTTTTTCTCAGATAAGCAGCACGTTTTCGACCTTCTTCGTACTGTCTAATTGTAGGATTGTTCTCAATATAGCTTATTAACTGATCAACATCATCCTTCATCCCTGCCTTCATTGGATTTGCCCCTTTTGTGAACCCCTGGTATACAAAATCTACCAGAATATCTTTAACGATCTGGCTTAATGCATCCCACTCCAGACGCTCTGAGAAAGGAGTTGTCCAGTGATTATAGTTTGCAATTGCCTTAGCAACATACCCCGGATAAATCAAATCAAATAGAGCTTCTTGCTGCTCAAGCGTTATCGTTCCTATATCGGCGCGATTCTGAGCCACGAAGTTTCTTGCATTAGTCCCCTTATACTGCCGAGCTTTAGATATCTTCGTAGCTTGAGCATCATCTACCCCAGCAGCGATCATATGATTGTATATTTCCGTTTCGGATCTAAACCCCATATCATATCCACGCCCTAAGGTAACCCCTGACAAGTCATTTCCCGGCCAGTGAATATGGCGGCTGAAAAACGGTGAACCCGGGATGTCATTGCCTTCAGCATCATAGGTAATTTGACCAGCCTTTGACGCTTCCTTTGCTAAGAAATTTCCGATCATTGCGATCGGATGAAAATGCCAAATAACTCCATCACCAAGACCCTTTTCTTGAATAACTGGGTCATCCCAAAAAACCAGCTTATCAATGCGTTCCTTTTCTAACTTAAGAATCGCCGGAGATCCTTCGAGCAGCTGGTTTAGACGACTCCATTTTGCAGATTCTGATTTTTCCTTCCACTCAGTGGGATGGTATGCGACCAACTTAGACCAGTGCTCTCGAAACTCTGCATTTTTCATTGCTTCAGGAAAATCTTCTGGCGTCACCTTGTCATCGTGATTGCCAAATTTATCCAGATCATCATATAGCTCTTGGAAAAAAGGTGGCATTTCATCAGGATCCAAAAACCGTCAGAATTCGAATTGCTTTCCTTTACAACACGAAAGCCCAGCTTTTCCCAGTCATGTTGAGTTACGAGCTTTGCTTCTGCCTTCTTTATTAACCCTTTAATATCTTGACCGTTTTCCTTAACAGATATTTCGTACCATTCAGTAGGGTCTTTAAATATCGGAGACTTGCTCAACTCAACACAATGATCCACTTCCAGCGTCACACTTCCTACCTCTGGAGTTTTTTTGGTCAAAACAGTACCAGAGGGTAGGTGAATATATCGTTTTCCCTTTTTTATTCCAGCCGTATTTTTCAGAAAATCGTCGACTTTTGGATCAAGTGTAAAAATCTCTAAATGAACTTGATGCTTACGGGCTACCCCCCATTAGGCCCAGCCAAGACCTCATTCAAGCCAAGGTATCCAATCGTGTCTCCCGCTTTAATTTTCATATTCATTGGTACAACTGCATCAAAACTCGCCGGCGTTAACTCCTGCCATTCGACAACACGATTTGGACTTACATCCTCTACGCACGCCCAAAAGCTTGACGGCACAGCTGTACTTTGATTTTTTAGTCCGGTGGGTGGATTCGAGGAGCTCGGAATAAATACACACTCGGCCATCCTAAGCAGTTTTCCATTAAGCTTAAGATTGAGGATTTTCGAACTATCGAATTCGATAATACTATTAGTGCTCAAAACCATGGAGCTGCCTTTTTTCGCTCCGGCGTTGGCTCCATCAGTCAATGTAGCAGGTGCATTCCGTAAGACTAGACCACTACCAGTGACTTTTGCACGAACTTTACCTTGCCAATACCCAGGTTTCGAACGAGCAATAGTTCCTCCACCCTGTTCTAGCGGGTAATGCTGAAATGGCAGCAAATGCATGTACAAGCTGTAGAACGTCAGCGTGTTATTCGTACTAGGTGTAATCTCAGTATTTGGCGGAGATTTGTAATCATGCCGCACTAAGCAAAAGGAGCTTGAGTACTTAAGCTCACCCTCACCCTCGAATTCTGATTTCTCGTAATCTTTATTCAGCCGGTAGGCGACAACCACTCCATCAGCCATACAGCGAATAGGCTCATCACTAATGCATTGAGGAGCGCTGGAACTACTTATATGAATCCCCCCATGCCAAAATTTGTGACTACCTAGAAGGTAATTACCTGAAGTTTCACCTTGGATTGCAGAAAAAATCTCTTCCGCATCTTTATACCGTCCGCCACCGGGTTTTCGGAACGGAAACTGAAAATTAAGAAGGCTAAACACAGTTGATTCAGGTGTTGCTGAGCTCGGAGCAACAGTCTGTTGCCCCCACCAGACCTCTGGACTAATAAGGTTGCCGTTCGGATCCTTCATTTGATAGTGAACATGGCGTGGATACTGAGTTACGCCATTCGGCCCTTTCCCCCCATAGTGCCAATTTCATCACCCGCCGCAACGGTAGATCCCTGACTTACAACGTGGCTGCTCGTATGCAGAATCTCGTGGCTATTGCCATCCGCATCTTTGATTTTTATCGTCCCGTAATTCCCACCGGTAAATGTTACGGTACCGGCTATTGGCGCATAGACTTTGGGGTTCTCCAGATTTATCCCGTTTTGGCCACCAATATAATTAAAATCGGTCCCTCCGTGAGGGCCACTCGCACGCTGCTCGCCATAAACTCCTGTAATATGAGGTTGGTGACCATCAACTGGCGGCAGAACGCGGAGCATCACTTCATTGAAAGACATACAATTTCCTTATTAAACTTCTATCAAAGTGAATAGTCTTGAATTTCGTCCAAAAACCAACACCCTTCCAACTTAAACACATAAAAAACCTGGTAATCGGTATCCGGCTTCTCTATTTTTATTTTAGCAACACCGTTGAAATTCTCTAAGACTGTCACTCCAACACCGGCGGCAACTCGTTTCTCTTTTCCGAAAATCACTGGAAACACTACCTGATTCTTATCCAGCAGGACTGTTTTTTGCTCAGGTTCAGGCTCAGCATCTACAGTAATTATTTTTTTTAACGGAATATGGGTAAATTTCTGTTGAACGGAAGGATTTTCCAGATAAACAGAGAGAAACTCTGAGAACGTCGTCGATGGACAAGATTTTAAATCAGCTCCACTTGCCATTGCGCAGTTTGAAAGAAATGCAAACATTGACATTATCAATGCAATAAAAAATTTACGTTGGCAGTTCATGTATCAACCCCTTTAGACAAATGAGTGATCACTCAGAAAACACAAAAAAAGCCTTCGGCTTAACCTTCTCAGGCACCGCATTCCCCAACGCCTGATCCATCAAACTCCCCGCCTTATCCTTATCCGCCGCCCCCGGCAGCACTGGCGGTTTAATCCCGATCCCCGTGCCGGAGCCAGCCGAGCCACCCGCATTGATCTTGATCACCGGCCCAACCACCGTAACTCCACCGCCATCGAGCTTAATAAAGCTCCCACCCCCAAGAATGGTCAGCTCCGTCCCCGCCTCAATAACGATCTTGTCCCCAGCCTTGAGGTGTATCTCTTTCCCGACACTGGTCAGCTGCGCAGTCCCCAGCTTCACATGCTGGTTCTGCCCAATCGTCAGGTGATCATCCAGCTTCGCTTCTACCTTGCGGTCGGAAATCGTGGTGCGGTGTTCTTCGGCCTTCAGCTCGGTGTAGGTGTTCTTAACCACCGTGTCGTGACGCTCATTGCCGACCCGAATCTTCTGGTCATGCTCAACGTTTTCATCCCAATCGCGCTGGGCGTGGATGTAGATCTGCTCGGCGCCTTTCTTGTCTTCAATGCGCAGTTCGTTGTAGCCGCCACCACCCGGTGAGCTGAGTGTTTTGAACACGCTGCGGGTTTTGTTCGCCGGCAGTGCGTATGGCACTGGGTTTTCCTTGTGGTACAGGCAACCGGTCACCAGCGGTTGGTCGGGGTCGCCCTCGAGGAAGGTGACGAGGACTTCCATGCCGATGCGCGGAATGCTGATGGCGCCGTAGCGGTCGCCGGCCCAGGAGCTGGAGACGCGCAGCCAGCAGCTGGTTTTGTCGTCGGCGAGGCCTTCGCGGTCCCAGTGGAATTGCACTTTGATGCGGCCGTACTGGTCGCAGTGGATTTCTTCGCCTTTGGGGCCGGTGACCATGGCGGTCTGGCTGCCGAGCACGCGTGGTTTCGGGTGTTCGAGGGCCGGGCGGTAGAACACGTCCCACGGGGTGGCGAGGAAGGTGTTGCGGTAGCCTTGGTGGAAGTCGTCTTTGTTGTCGGTGGTGTCGCTGGTCACGCCTTCTTCGAGGACTTGCGGTTGTTTGCCTTCGTGGAAGATTTCGGTGAGCAGCCAGAGGTCGTTCCACTCGCTGCGCGGGTGGTCGGACATTTCCATGAAGTGGCCGCTGACCAGTTTGGTCTGGTCGCCGCGACCTTCGGCCTGGCGGTAGTCGGCGCGGTGGCGTTCGAGGGCGCGCTGGCTGAGGAACTTGCCGCGCGCGCGGTCGATGAAGCGGCCCGGGTAGTCGTAGTCTTCGAGATCCGGTTCAGTGCTCTCGCCATCGGGTTTGTAAGCCGCTTCCATCTGCAGGCGCGGTTTTTCGAAGTCGTAGTCGCGGCGCGTGGTGCGGCTGGTGCGGGTTTCCAAACGCAGTTTGAAGCCTTTGATCACCGGTTCTTCGGCGACCATGCCGCTGCCCTGCACGTACGCGGTCGGCTGGCCGAGGTCGGGGAACACGGTCTGGTCGTCGCCGAACACCAGCAGGTGGGCCTTTTCGCTGTGCTGGAAGTGGTAGTGAATGCCCTCCTCTTCGCACAGGCGCTGAACGAAGTGCAGATCGGTTTCGTCGTACTGCACGCAGTAGTCGCGATCCGGGCACGGCTGGCTCAGCTGGAAGCTGTAGGCGTTGCCCTTGATCCCGTGTTCGTCGAGGATCAGCGCGATGATTTTCGGCGCCGACATCTGCTGGTAGATGCGCTGGTTGGTGCGGTGATGCAGGTATTGCAGTTGCGGCACCAGCGAGACCTTGTAGCGGGTCAGGCGCTTGCCGGCATCGCCCTGGGCGACGCGGTAGATCTGGCCGTGAATGCCGGAGCCCTGCGGATCGAACGCAAGGAACGCCTGCTTGTGCAGGAGTTTTTCCAGGTCCAGATCGGGGTTTTCGCTGACCAGTTCGAGGTCGAAACGATACGGCTGGCTGATGCCTTCAGTGCCGGTGAACGACAGCACTTGCAGGTCGCCGACGTAGTCTTCGACCTTGAGGCTGAAGTGGGTTTCGTTAGCTGAGTTGAACATCGTGTGCTCCCTGTTCGAATGTCATCCGTTACGCCCGAAGTCGCAGACGTTGCAGCCAGGACGAAGTGGCGCCCAAGGCGTCACGCAATTGTTGGGCAGTGATGGTGCGTTCTGCCGGGTTGAAGCTCAGCGCGGTTCGCAGCGCTTGCCAGCCGTGCTGGGGTAGATTCGCTGGGGCGCGCAGCTCGCGCTCCAGGTGCTCGTCGCGGGCCTGGGTCGAGGGTAAGCGGCGGAACGGGTGTTTGCCGCCCGCCAGTTCATAGATCACGCAGGCCACGCCGTACACGTCCGCGCTGGCCGACAACGGTTGGCCCTCAAGCAGTTCGGGGGCGGCGTAGCCCGGGGTCCAGGCGTTGAAGCGTTCGCGGCTCAGGTGCGGCAGGCCGGGCAAGATGCCCTCCTCTGCCTGCCCCAGACCGAAGTCGAACAGGCGCAGGCCGTCTTCGCTGAGCATGACGTTGCTCGGTTTCAGATCACCGTGCAGCACGCCGCGACGGTGGGCATAGGCCAGCGTGTCGAGCAGCGGCAGGACGATGTCGCGCAATTCTTGCCACGGCAGGCCGAGGGGCCGCTCGCAGAGCAATTTGTCCAGGGTCAGGCCACGCATGTATTCCATGGTGATGAAGGCCCGCTGGCAATCGGTGTCGACTTCAAAGGTGTGTGCACGCACAACGTTGTCGTGGCGCAGGCGTCGGGTCAGGGCGAACTCGCTGTAGAGCAAGGCACTGGCATCCGGCGATTCGGCAAATTCTTCGCTGAGGATTTTCAGCGCAATGTAAGGGTCGGGATCGCCGAACTGCTCATGCAGCAGATCCCGCGCCCGGTAAACGGCGCCCATGCCACCGGCCCCGAGCAGACGCTCGAGGTGGTAGCGACCGGCGAGTACATCCGGCAGCGCACCGATGCTGGCCTTGGTCGGCGTCAGCAGCGGTTCGGCCTTGTTGCCCTTGGCGAAGGCGAAGTAGGTCAGGTTGCTGGCCTGTTCTTCGCTGATCAGCAGGTCATCGATGGGCGATTCGAGTTCACTCATTGGCGGATCACCACGGCAGTCAGGTTGTCGCGCGCGGCGCCACGCAGAGCGCCGTCGAACAAACGTTCCAGCGCGACATGCGGCGCGCTGAGGCTGAGGGCGTTGCCGAGGGCGTCGCTGCTCAGGCCCTGATACAAACCATCGCTGCAAAGCAAAAACACATCGCCCGGATAGACCTCGAGTTCAAGCACATCCAGGGTCAGTGTGTCAGCGGCACCGACGGCTCGGGTGAGTGCCTGAGCCGCCGGGTGTGCTGCCGCCTGTTCGACGCTCATTTGCTGCTCGTCGATCAGTTGCTGTTGCAGCGAATGGTCCTTGGACAGCTGATACAAACGCTGCCCGCGCCACAGGTAGCAACGGCTGTCGCCGGCCCAGATGCAGGCCGCGCGATTGCCTTCCACCAGCAGCGCCACAACGGTGCTGCCCATGATGCTGTCGTGGCGTCCGGCGGTGACGGTCAACTCCTGCCCCAAACGCCGGTTCAGCCAGTGCAGGCACTGGCGGATGGCTTTGAGGCGTTCGTCGAAGTCCTCGTGTTGCGGCAACTCAGCCAGGCTGGCGACGATCAACTGGCTGGCGATGTCGCCACCCTGATGACCGCCCATGCCGTCCGCGACCACCCACAGCCCGTGCTGCGGCGAGTCGAGGAAGGCATCTTCGTTGCGCGCCCGCACCTTGCCCGGGTCGGTACGCGCCGCGCTGCGCCAGGGACTGGCCACCAGCATCAGAGCTGCACCGGCATACGGAAGGTGCGCAGTACGCCCATGTCGAACGGGTTCGGCGTGCGCTGGCTGGTCAGCAGGTAGTTGGCGCGCAGGCCGCCCACGTCTGCCTTCAGTACCAGCACGTCACGACCGTTCAGGTACTCGGTCTGCATCAGGTCGAAGAGACGGAACAGCGACCATGGGCCGGAGTTCTTCTCGATCCCGATCGGGCGCCCGGCCATCTTGTCCATGACCAGGCTGGTGCGCCCGTCTTCAGCATCGGTCGGCCACTTGAAGGTCATAGGCAGGATCGGGCCGTGACGGTATTCCATGGTCTTGTCGCCGAATTTGAATTCGGAACGGCTGACCGCCGGATCGAGGGTGTACGGCTCCAGTTTGAACTGCACGGTCGGCTCGGCCGGGTTGATCGAGAAGAAGCTCTGGCGAATGGTCTGCGCCGCCGCCATCTGATCGAGGTAGACCTTCGATACCGGCAGGCTGTGACCGTCGACGCTGCGCATGCGGTAGTTGCCCGGATCGCCGCTGACGAACGGACGCATGTAGCTGTCGAAGAAGCGGTCGACGGTACCTTGAGCACGGAAGAACTCGCGGAAGTCGCTGATCGCCACATCGCTGGTGCTGCTGGCGCTGAACGGGTAACGCTTGCTGATGGTTTTGCCATACACGCTGTACAGCTCGTTCTGATAACGACCGTTCAGGTATTGATAGGCATCGTTGAGCACCAGGCGCCACGAGTCTTCGGCCAGCACGTTGAACCACACGCTCAGCGGGCGCGGCAGACGACCGGAGGCATTGCGCAGGTTGGTCAGCGCATCACGCTGGCCGCTCATGCGCGTCTTGGCCATCTCGAACGCGGCTTGCTCCGGCGTGCTGGAACGGGCCAGACCGGCCAGTTGCAGTTGCAGGTCGTTGAGCGCGCTGAACGCTGGCGTGAGGTCAGCGCCCGGGCCGTTGTTGTCATCAAGCAGACGATGCAGCGGTTCGAAGCGCCGTTGCAGGGATTTCTTCGCGGTATCCGGCAGGTTCTTCGCCACGTTCAGCGCCGAAGCCTTGTCGGCGGCAGCCGCGGCGAGTTTGCCGACCTTGCCCAGCTTGCCCTTCTGCCCGGCCAGCGCATCGGCGGCTTCGCCAGCTTCATCGACCGGATCAGCAGCGGCTTCGAAGCGGGTGTTTTCACGTACTTCGGTGAGCAATGCGAGGACCGGCGAGTTAGCCGAAGTCAGGCCCGCCAGTTGCTCGGCGCCTTCGCCAGCGTCGCTGATTGGCGGCAATGCGACCTGGCCAACGGCTTCGCTCCAATAGTTGGCGTAGTCGCGGAAGTACAGCTGCTCGAGCTCGACCATCAGGCGACGCAAGTCCATGTCGCTGATGCCCGCGCCTTCGCCCAGCACCCAGTTGTCACGCAGGATATCGGTGACCAGCGCCGCGCCCTGCACCGAGAAATACTGCTGATAACCCTGTTGGGTGTAGAAACCCGGGATCACGTATTCCGTGCCGATGAACAACGAGCCTTGCGGGCCGAGGTGTTGGCTGAAGCGGTAATCCGGCAGGTTGCGCGCCTGCTCGCGGAGCATGCGGTAAACCACGTTGGCCAGCGATTCGCTGCGCAGAACCTGACGCGCTTGGGTCACCAGTTGATCGTTCAGCGGATAGATGAACGGCTGCCTGAGCAAACGCTCAAGGTGCGTGTTCAGACCGTTCTGCACCGCGGTGTTGCCGGTGTAGCGCTGCGACCAGTCAGTGGCGACCCAGTCCTTGAGCCACGCCGCGTCGCGACGATCCTTCATGTTCAGCATCAGGTACGCGCGCAGGCTGTTGAGCAGGCGATCGCGATCCTTCATGTTGGCGCGGATCTGCCCTTCGAGCATGGTCGCGACCCGTGGCAGCAACTGCGCTTCAAGCTCACGCTCGTAGGCGGTTTTCACCACCGGGTTGATCTCTTCGCCCTGATACAGGCCGCCACGCTCGTGGTACGAGACGTCGCCCTTGCTCGGGAACACCTGAGTCGCGGCGTAGCTGGTGTCGAGAACTTTCAGCACACCCATGGCGTCATCGCGCGGCGTTACGGCCGAACGTTGCTGGGTCCAGTTCTGTGCCAGCGTGCGCAGGTTTTCCAGACGCTCGTAGTTGGCCGAGAAACCACCGGCCCAGAGCATGCCGAACAGTGCCAGTGCCGCCAGAGCGCCGACGTACAGCGCACGCTGGCCCCAATGAATGCGGCTGCGCTCGCGCTTGTCCAGACCGGCCAGATCGGCCTCGGGGAAAATCACCTGGCTGAGCAAGTGGTGGATGAACCGCGAACGACCGCTGCGCAGAGTCGGCAGCACGCCGGCGTTCATGCCCAGGCTGGCGCCGATGCCGGCGGTGGTCGAATCCATTTCCTGGGTCAGGTGCGGTGCGCTGGTCAGATAGAAACCGCGCAGTTGCGTGGCGCGCTGATAGCGGTTGCCGGTGAACGCCATGTCGACGAACAGGCACAGACGCTCGCCGATCTGCCCCAACTGATGCGGGAAGTCGAGGATGCGGCCACGGCGCTGAGTGTCGCGCTCGGAGTGCATGCGCATGATCACTTGGCTGTTCAGGCGGCGCAGCAGCTCTTCGAACTCGTTGCGCAGGACCGCGACGTCGGTGCCGACCTGATCCTTGCGGAAACTGGTGCCGAGCACCTGATCGCTTTCTTCGCGGGTCAGTTGATCGAAGAACTCGTCGAAGCCGAGCAGCTTGTCAGCCTTGCTCAGGACCAGATACACCGGCACGTCGACGTGCAGTTTCTGGTGCACGTCCTGCAGACGGCTGCGCACTTGGCGCGCGAGGGTGTCGATGTCCTGCTCGCTGCCGCCGGTGAGGGTTTCCACCGGAATGGTCACCAGCACGCCGTTCAACGGACGGCCGCGACGACGCTTGCGCAGCAGCTCCAGCAGGGTGGTCCAGGCGTTGCCGTCGACTTCCGCGTCCGGTTGAGTGGTGTAGCGCCCGGCGGTGTCGATCAGTACACCGTGATCGGCGAAATACCAGTCGCAATGACGGGTGCCGAGGGTGTCGCGGGTCAGCTTGCGGTCGATCTTGTTGATCGGAAATTCCAGACCGGAGAAGTCCAGCAGGCTGGTTTTGCCCGAGGCCTGCGGACCAATCAGCAGGTACCACGGCAAGTCACTGCGCCAGCGCTCGCTGCGACCGCGATACAGGCTCGAGGTCTTCAGGGTTTTCAGGGCGTCCTTGAACCGCGCCTTCAACTCTTTCTGTTCTTCGTCGATCAGCTCTTCGCGACGAATGCGGTCCTGGCCGTCCTCGCTTTCTTCCTCGGCTTTCTTGCGGATACCCGCGCGCCAGCTGACGAAGACCATGGTCAGGCCCCAGATCAGGAACAGCACGCTGATGGTCAGCAGGCGCGAGGTCGCGCTTTCCCAGAACTTGTAATCATCGACCGCCAACAACGGGCCGACGAACCACACCAGCAGCGCCACGAACAGCACCAGCAGCAGAGTCCAGACCCAGGTCTGGCGCAGGAAGGCGCCGACTTTCTTGAAAAACTTTTTCATCACACGTCCCTGTTTTACGGCTGCGCCTGCGGTTGCACCGCGGCTGGATCAAGCGGCTGATAAGGATGCAGAACGGTGTCGCGTTGTTCGCTCAGGACCCAGGCGAAGCCCGAATACATCACCACCAGGCAGACCAGAGTAAAGAGCACCACCATCCACGCCGGCACGATGCGCACCAGGTTGCGGCGCTGATCGTTGAGGCCTTCCCAGTGCGGCGACAACTCGCGCGGCACGTCGCCGCGCAACTGACGGATCTGCCGGTACAAGGCGTCGCGGATGCCTTCAAGCTCAAGCATGCCGCGCGCCTGAACGCGGTACTTGCCCTCGAAACCGAGGGACAGGCACAGGTACATCAGTTCGAGCATCGGCAGGTGCTTGACCGGGTTTTTCGACAGCCGATCGAGCAGCTGAAAAAACTTCTCGCCGCCGAAGGTTTCGTTGTGGAAGCTGCTCAGCAGGCTCATCTGCGACCACTCGCTTTCGTTGCCCCACGGCGTGGTCACGACGGCTTCGTCGACCACGGTGCAGAGCACGTAACGCGCGGCCATCACCTGGCTGCTTTCTGCGCCATTGTGCAGGGCGCGTACTTCAAACAATTTCAGCCCGGCGGTCAGCCGCTCATTCAGCGCATACAGGTCTTCGCGTGTTTCGCTGTGCTTGAGACGCACCACTTCCGAAAGCAGGTCGGACGAGGCCGCGACCAGCGAGTTGAGGCTGATGTTGAACGCCTCCGCCGGACGCAGGCGCGCGGCGTAGATCATGCGTTCTTCCAGTTGCTCGAAACGCGGCGGCGCGGCGAAGTCGGTCAGCGGACTCGATGCCGGTCCGTGGCCCTGACGGTCGAGCAGGACGGTTTTGTCGTCCTGGTTGTAATCCGTTTCCTTGATCATGTCGGTCAGTTCCTGATGGCCCAGAATTTCAGTTCAAGCTCGGCGAATTCGCCGGACACGTGGAACGCGAAACCGCCGGAGCGCTCGAGTTGTGCCAGGTCTTCGGAACTGAGTTCGAGGATGAAATAGGTTTTGTTCGAGTGGAACGCGATCTGCCGTGGGGCCACCGGCAACGGTTTGACCTTGATCCCCGGCAAGTGCAGGTTGACCAGTTGGCGGATGCGTTCCACCGGGCCGACCTTGAGGTGCTGCGGCAAGCGCTGACGCAGTTCTTCGGAGTCGCAATTGGCACTGGCTGCCAGCACGAACGAGGCCGAGCCGAGCAGTTTGTGGTCGTGCAACGGCGAGACGATGATGCCGTACTGACGCGCCTGCAAGATCAACTCGATGGCGTGCTGTTCGAGCACCATCGACAGCACCTGACGAATCGCTTCCATCAGTTTGCGGAAGCTTGCGCCCTGATCGGCGTGGGAATAGCGGCTGTCCAGACGCGGGCGTTTGCTCTCGCCGGAGAAGGTCGCCAGATCGCCGAGCATGGTCAGCAGCGTGCGGTACAACTCTTCCGGGTGCACTTGTTCCAGACCGAGGTAATGGCGCAGCAGCAGTTCGGTGCGGTTGATCAGTTGCAGCATCATGAAGTCGCCGACTTCAGCGCCGCCGACCTTGCCGTTGGAGCGAATTCGCTCGGCGATGGTGTCGCCACGGTGACTGAGCATGCTGATGACTTCTTTCAGGCACGACAGCAGGTAGCTGGAAGCGTGGGCCTGAATGTAGGTCGGGACGAAATCCGGGTCGAGGCTGATCACGCCGTCGGGCGTGGTGTCGAGTACGTCGCAAATTTTCAGCTTCACGTAGGCCTGGTCGCTCTGCTGCTCGCCGAGCAACAGCTTGAAATCCGGACGACCGCAGCTGACTTGACTGGCGGAATCGTCGCCGGCGTTGGAGTCGGCGACTTCGGCGTCATACGCGGTGTAGCGCGCGAGCACATCGGATTGCTCCGGGCGCCGGGCCTCGATGTGGTTGCCGGTGACCAGTGGCAGCGCCAGATAGATCGGCGTGTTGCCGGTGTTCGGCGGCACGTCCAGCGCCAGCGGTTCGGTGTTGCCACCGAGTTCGAACAGGCTGCCGTCCGGCAGGATCCCCGAGGCTTCACTGATCACCAGTTTGCCCATGTTGAGAAACTGCAAGTCGATCTCCAGATTGAGAAAACCCCAGGTGTAGCCACCGAGCAATTGCGTGCGGGTTTTCATCTGGTGATCGTAATAACGATCGTTGTGCTGGAAGTGCTGCGGACGCAGCAGCATGCCTTCCTGCCAAATGACTTTATGGGTGTTCATGATCAGTCATCCGCCTTGGCGAGCACTTGTTGGGTGTTGCGGATACCGGCCTGATCGAGGGTCAGATCAGCCTCGGTGAGTTCCAGCGGAGTGATCTGCACGGTGTGCCGCCATTGGGTATCCGCCAGGTCGCGATAGGCAGCGAGGATGCCTACGTAACGGCTGCCCTCCTCCACGCTGAGTTTCAGTTCCACGGTTTCACCCGGGCGCAGTTCGAGTTCTTCGCTGGCCACCAGGTCCGGGTTGAGGGATTCTTTGGCGCGTTCGTAGAGGCTGAAGAAATCAGCATTTTCGAAGGTCACCGGGTGCTTGAGTTCGAACAGGCGCACGACGATCGGCGACGGCCGCCCGTTGAGGTCCGGGTTGAGCTGATCGCTGCCGGTCAGCTTGAGGTTGATCTTGGTCACTTTCGAGTACGGCGACAGCGACGAGCAACCGGCCAGCAGCACCAGCACGGTGAGCGCAGTCAGCGTCTTGAAAAAGCGGTCGAGCGGCGAGACATGCGCATCATCCTTGGTGGTCGGTGTGGAGGGTGGAGATCAGGCGGATCTGTTCTTCGTAAGCCTGGGCAAAGTCGCGGGCCAGCAGACGCTCGCTCCAGTCATCGTCCTGACGCAGTGCCTGGTGGTAGCGGCCGAATGCTCTCCAGCGCCCGCCCGAAGTGGCGATCAATGGCTTGCTGTCGCGCTCGAACCGCAGGGTCAATTGTTCTGGCGAGAAGTGCTCCAGCGTGCCACGCACGGCGGCGCGACTGGCGGTGAGCAAAGCCACTTGGTGCGCCTGCAGATCACGGAATGCGCGGGAGATCGCCTGCTCGGCCGGCAGGTGTCCGGGCTTGCTTGGCTGCAACAGAATCTGCAGTGCTTCGCTCGGATCGACGGCGAATTTCAGCGGGTTCTTGTTGGTGCCTTGCACAGTGGTCTGGGCCAGACGCAATTCGTTTTTCAGCTCGGAGCGGGTACGCAGGCTTTGCTGCAAACCGCCGATGCTCTGGCGCAGCAGGCGCGCAGCGTTGAGCGCCAACGCTTCGCGTTCGTCGTGGCTGAGGCCTTTGACGTCGACGCCCAGCGCCGCGCCGAAGTGCTCCCAGAAACCTTCGCTCTGACGCTCAACGGCTTTCGGCGCAGGCGCCGGCTCGGGCTCGACCGGGGCAGCAATCAGCTCCGGGACCATCAGGCTTTCCATGTCGATGCGCGCGTAGTCGGCACGCTGACGGGAGTCTTCCGGCTTAGCGGTAGGCGACAGTAGTTCGTCGATTTCCGAGTACACGCGCTCTTGCTGTTCGAGGGCATTGAGCGGGTCGAGATCGAGGAACGCGTCGTCCGGAATGATGCTGCCAGCCGCGCGCGGGCGGCCGACTTCGCCGTCGAAGGTCGCCGGGTCACGGACCAGCCGCGCGCGGATCTCGAAGTCACCAAGAATGTAAGTGCTGCCGTGCTCGATGCGCACCGGCTCGCCCTTGTGCAGGCGTGCGCCGCTGCTGCCGTCCTGGACACCGTTGCTGCTGGTGTCGGTGAGGAAGAACGAGCCCTCGCGGTAGCTGACAATCGCGTGGTGATTGGACAGGTGACGCTTGCGGTCAGGGATGATCCAGTCGCAGTCCTCGCCGCGCCCGATCACGCCACCGGCCTGCTTGAAGGTCCGCTGGCACAGCTCGGTGGGCACGAACTGCTTGGTGTTCAGCATTTCGAAAACCAATTCCATGTTTGATGCTCCTTGCGGTCACTTGCCGCGATTGACCGCTTGCGGATCACCCAACGGGCGATAGTCGTTGTCGTTGAATTTGTAATTGCCGCTACAGCCGCCAAGGCCGCATAGAACGACGAGGGTCAGCAGGACAGCGTGCCAGTGACGAACAGACATCAGAGGGTCTCCAGGTGTAGACAAAGCACAAAGCGCCGACCCTTGCGGGCGGCGCTGAAATAAGTTTTTGAGGTGGGCTCGAAGCCTCTAGATCGGGGCCTTGAGCCATAGCCTGGAGGTACGGCGACCTCCCGTGGCGAGGGGACTTGTCCCCGTTGGGGTGCGCAGCGCCCCCATAACCTGCCAGCGCGATTTCTCAGTGAAACCGTATATGCCGGACTGCGACTGCTGCGCAGCCGGACGGGGATAAATCCCCTCGCCACAGGGTATGTGTTGGGTTCGAAGAAGTGCTGTAGCTCAACCATCAAAGTCACCCAAATTGATATTCAGGCGCCCGAGGCGGTACAGCAGCGTGCGCCGTGGCAGGCCCAGTTCGCGGGCGGCGAGGGTCTGGTTGCCGTCGTTCTTGCGCAGGCAATCGAGCAGCAATGTGCGCTCTACCTGCTCCAGGCGTTCGCGCAGATTCAGGCCGCTGTTGTCCTCGGGCATCGCTTCCAGGCGCAGGGAAAAATGCTCGGCGAGCAACTCGCCGCCCTCGCAGAGCAACACCGCACGCTCGACCAGTGCCTTGAGTTCGCGAACGTTGCCGGGAAAGGTGTAACCGCATAGATGCTCCAGCGCCGAGTCCGACCAGCGCACCGGATCACGCTGCAGAAACGTGCAGGTCTTCTCGGCGAAATGCCGGGCCAGGTCGAGGATGTCGCCTTCGCGCTGACGCAGGGCCGGCAGTTCGATCGGGAATTGCTTGAGGCGGTAATACAGGTCCTCGCGGAACTTGCCTTCGCTGACCAGCGCCGCCAGATCACGGTGCGTCGCGGCGATGATGCGCACGTCGATCTTGTGGGTGTCGTTGGAACCCAGCGGACGAATCTCGCCTTCCTGCAACACACGCAGAATCTTCGCTTGCAGCGACAACGGCATGTCACCGATTTCGTCGAGCAGCAACGTGCCGCCATTGGCCGCATCGAACAGCCCGGCACGATCGCGATCGGCACCGGTGAAGGCGCCCTTGCGATAGCCGAACAGTTCGCTTTCCAGCAGGTTTTCCGGGAACGCCGCGCAGTTCTGCACGATGAACGCCTGGGAGCGACGCGGGCCGCAATCGTGAATCGCCCGTGCCACCACCTCCTTGCCGGTGCCGGTCTCGCCACGCAACAGCACGGTGTACGGGCTGTGAAGAATCTTGCTGATCAGCGAATAGGTCTGGCGCATCGCCGCGCTTTTGCCGATCAGGCCGTAGCCGCTGATGCTCGGCACGCTGCGAGTGGCGGTGGCCGATTCGGCTGCTGGCTGACGCAGGCGTTGCAGCAGATGCAGTTGGCCGAGCACGAACGAGCCGAGCTGGCCAAGGGAGTCGGCGAAACCCTGCAAGTCAGTGCGACGACGACTGGCACACAGCAACAAGCCCTCAACCGACTTGTGCTGATTGACCAGCGGCACGCACAACAGCGACTGCCACGGCGTGCTCGTCGCCGGCAGAAAACTGGTTTCGTGCAGGCTGCCGGTCAGGTCGTCGAGGCACACCACGCGGTTCTGGCACAGGGCGAATTGAAGCAGTTGTTCACCGTTGTAATCCGCCGGCAGGCTCGCCGCCTGACGCGGTTGCAGCGCGCCGTCGAGGCACTCGGCATTCATCCCCAGGCAGGTGTGGGTGGCGTCGAGCAGGTACAGCTGCGTCAGTTCGCAGCCACTCAGCTCGGCCAGGCCACGGACGAACTCACTCAGCAGCGCAGCACTGTCCGCCGCCCGCGACAGACTGGCGAACTGCGCCAGCAACGCTTCGGCGTAGACCAGTGGCTGCGGCACCTGAGTGAACATCACGCCCACCTCAGACGAACTCGCAGGTCACGCTGGAGTTGCCGTCGAGCGTGGCATGCACACGCTTGAGGCTTTCGCCGGTCGCCATCGCATCAAGCAGACGATCGGCGACCAGCGGCAGCACGTGCTGATCGAGCAGATGATCGATCAGGCGCGCGCCGCTTTCGCTTTGCGTGCAGCGCTCGGACAGGTGATCGACGAGGTTCTGGCACCAGCTGAAGTCCAGCTGACGACGGTTCAGGCGCTCGCCGAGACGGCCGAGTTTGATCTCGATCAGCTCGCGCAGCACCGGGCCGCCCACCGGGTAGTACGGCACCACTTTCATCCGCGCCAGCAGCGCCGGTTTGAAGTGTTTGCTGAGCACCGGGCGAATGGTTTCTTCGAGCACTTCGGCGGTCGGCCGTGCGCCGTTTTCGCAGAGATCGCTGATCTTGTCGCTACCGAGGTTCGAGGTCATCAGGATCAACGTGTTGCGGAAGTCGATCTCGCGACCCTCGCCGTCGTTGGCCACGCCTTTGTCGAAGATTTGGTAGAACAGGTTGAGCACGTCCGGATCAGCCTTCTCGACTTCATCGAGCAACACCACCGAATACGGCTTCTGACGCACGGCTTCGGTGAGCATGCCGCCCTCGCCGTAACCGACGTAGCCCGGCGGTGCACCGATCAGACGTGAGACGGTGTGCTTTTCCTGGAATTCGGACATGTTGATGGTGGTGATGAAGCGATCGCCGCCATACAGCAGGTCCGCCAGTGCCAGCGCGGTTTCGGTTTTGCCGACGCCGCTCGGGCCGACCAGCAGGAACACACCGACCGGTGCGTCAGGCTTGTTCAGACCGGCAGCGGTGGCGCGCATCGAGCGATCCAGCGCGTGCACGGCTTGCTCCTGACCACGGATGCGTGTGCGCAAATCGGTGGCAAAACTGGCGACCTTGGCGTTGTGCTCGCGGGCCAGCTGCGCCAACGGCACGCCGGTCCAGGCGCTGATCACTTCGGCAACCAGACGCGGGCAGACTTCGAAGCTGACCAGACGTTCTTTGACTTGCGCAGCGGTCAACGCGGCGTGGGTTTCATGCAATTGGGCTTCCAGCGCTTCGACGCTCTGGCCTTCTTCGACTTCGGCGACCACGGTTTCAATCACGGTGCCTTCGGCGTCTTCTTCCACGCTGACGGTCGGCTCGACGGCTGCGGCTTCGCGGGCCTTGGCCAGTTGCTGACGCAGTTCCAGCAGGCGCTCGGCCAGTGCTTTTTGCTCAGTCCACAAGGTCTCGAGCGCAACCATCTCGCTTTCGGCTTCGTCCAGCCGCGCTTCCAGTGCCTCCAGCGCTTCGTGGTCGATCAGCAAGCCAGCTTCGGCATCGCGGCGCAGCGCCTGGCGCTGACGGCCACCTTCAGCCAGTTCGCCACGCAGGCGCTCGAGACTTTCCGGGGCCGCAGCGAGGCTGATGCGCACGCGGGCGCACGCAGTGTCGAGGACGTCGACAGCCTTGTCCGGCAATTGCCGACCGGCCAGGTAACGCGCGGACAATTCAGCAGCGGACACCACCGCGTCATCACGCAGGTAGATGCCGTGGCTCTTCTCGTAGACCTGAGCCAGACCACGCAGAATGGTCACCGCTTCGCTGACAGTCGGTTCGTGCAGTTGCACGGGCTGGAAGCGACGGGCCAGCGCCGGGTCTTTCTCGAAGTATTTCTTGTACTCGGCCCAGGTGGTCGCGGCGATGGTGCGCAGTTCGCCACGGGCCAGCGCCGGTTTCAGCAGGTTGGCCGCGTCGGAACCGCCGGCATTGCCGCCCGCGCCGATCAGCGTGTGGGCTTCGTCGATGAACAGAATGATCGGTTTCGGCGAGGCTTTGACCTCGTCGATCACGCCTTTCAAACGACGCTCGAATTCACCTTTGACGCTGGCGCCGGCCTGCAACAGGCCCATGTCCAGCGACAGCAATTCAACGCCTTTGAGCACCTGCGGCACTTCACCAGCAGCGATGCGCGAAGCCAGACCTTCGACGATGGCGGTCTTACCGACACCGGCCTCACCGACGACGATCGGGTTGTTCTTGCGGCGACGGGCGAGGATGTCGACCATCTGCCGGATCGCGCCATCGCGGCACAGCACCGGATCGAGTTTGCCGTCGCGGGCCTGCTGGGTCAGGTTGTGGGTGAAGCGCTGCAACAGCGATTCGCCTTGCGCCGGCGGTTTGCCATTGGCCGCCGGTTGCTCCTGTTGCGACAGGGCAAATTCTTTCAGGCGATCGATGTTCAGCTTGGCGAGTAGCGGCTGATAACGGCTGCCGGCATAACGCATCGGATTGCGCAGCAGCGCAAGGATCAGCGCCGCATCTTCAACCTGGGTCTGGCCCAGTTCGAGGTTGGCCACCAGCAGTGCGTCTTGCAGCCACTGCACCAGTTCCGGGGCGAACACCGGGTTGCGCGAAGCGCTGTGCTCGACCCGCGATTGCAATGCAGCGGTCAGTTCACCGGCGTCGACGTCAGCATCTTGCAACGCGCGCGACAGCAAGCCGTTCGGGCGTTCGAGCAAGCCCAGCAGCAAGTCTTCGACCAGAATCTTGCTGCCGCCACGGGCGACGCAACGCTCGGCCGAACGTTCCAGATCACGACGGGTTTCGGCGTCCAGCGCCTGGATGAGTTGTTGCAGGTCTACGTTGATCATGGCTCACGTCCTTAATGAATTTTGCTGCCCAGGGTCACCACGCCGTCCGCTTTCTCGCGGCCCAGCCAGCTGGTCCAGCCGAGGCGACAGGCGTTCTGCTCACCGATGCGCAGTTCGCGGATTTCTTCCTGGCGCAGGACCAGGCGAATGTCGTAATCGAGCGGGTCACGCAAGGTGAACCGCACCAGCGCGCAGAGCGGCTGGTAGCCGAAACCGATCGGCAGGAATTCATGGAATCGCTGCCAGTCGAGTTCGGTGATGTGAATGCGGAATTTGCCGCTGCGATCGCGCACGTGTTCGCCCAGCACCAGGTCTTCGCCGAGTACGCTGTTGGCGCGGCCCAAACGATTGCGCTGCTCGTCGAGAATTTCCACGCGGCGCTCGATGCACTGCTCGATGACCAGGTCTTCGTGCTTGAAGTAGTAACGCAGCACGGCTTCGATCAACGCCGCCGAGTGCGCTCGCAAACTGAGCAGGCCGAGGTACGGCAGCAGGCGTTTCCAGTTGAGTTCCTTGGCCTTGCGGATCTCGTCGCCGCCCAGGCCGATCAGCGCAAAAAGTTGCGCCGAGAACGGGTCGATCGCGCCGCTCTGGAAGCTCGCGCGGTAACGGTACTTGCGCCAGATCGGCAGCATCAGCCGTTGCAGACGATGGTGGAACAGGTCGAGAAAATTGCGCGTCGGGTTGCCGTCCTCGCTGTCACCCAGGGCTTGTTCGCCATAGAACGCCGGCAGCGGCGAACCGGAGCCGACCAGACCGATCAGGTTGAAACGCATGCGCGCGCGCATCTTGCCGTGCTCTTCGAAAAACTCCACGCGATCGACGTCGCTGCGCGGAAAGCCCAGGCTCGGGTTGGCCTGAAACTCGACCTGATCGTACAGATCGTCTTCGCTCAGATGCGGGTGTGCCTCGCGCAGCCGGTCGATCACCAGCAGCACGGCCTGAAACAGCGAGTACTCGCGTATTACCTTGGTCAGCCCGCTTAAAGCAGAGGCTGCAGGCCCATACGTGGTGTCCATTGGTACACCTCTCCCTGTGTGCTTTTTACCCGCAGCTCATGGAATGAATTGAGACTGGCGTAAAGCGCGAAAAACTCGTTGAGAACCGAAGCGAAGACGAACAGGTCGCCTTCGCCGATATAGCCTTCCGGGTCGATGGTCAGTTCGGTGCGCAGACCGCGCACCGGCAGACCGCGATGCAGGCGGTCGACGTGGTGATGCTTGATGTGCTTTAGGCCGCCGAGCAGGCGTTTGCTGACCTTTTCCGCGTGCTGGTCGTAGTAGCGAGGCAAGTCGTAGGTTTCCAGAATCACCTTCAACGCATTGACGTCGGCCAGCGACAGATAGTTAAGCGACATGTTGCTGATCAGCTTCCACAGGAAGTCACGGTTCAGCGGCGGCGCGAAGCTCGACGTGGCCGGGGTGATGTTGCGGAAACTGAGGAATTCCGGGGTCTGCTCGCTGGCCATGCAGATGTCGCCGAGCTTGAGCTTTTTCGGCAGGTTCTGGTTGGTGCACATCAGCTCGATCGACAGGGTTTCGTGGGCTTCGGTGTGGCGAATGCCGAAGCTCAGGTAAGTGTCGAGGCCGTCATGCAACAGCGACGAACGCTGGCGGATGCTGTAATGCGGACGGCTATTGGGCACGTCGAAACTCGGGTCGTGCTCGAAGGATTCGAACGGCACGTACTCCTGATAACCGAGGCCGCCGGGTTTCCAGCCGGTCACGGTTTCCACCGAGAACACACCGCAGTTTTCCAGGTCGTATTCCGCCGGCAGCAGGAGGTACTCGTCCTGCTTGCCATCGAGACGAATCGGCAGCGCGTCGTGCTCGAACAGATTGACGATCGGCGTGCAGAACAGCTTCACGTTATCGAGCGTCGGGCGCATGCGCATGATGCCGCTCTTGCGAATGTCAAAACGCAATTCGAGGCCGCGCATCTGCTTGAGGGTGTCTTCCGGCAGCGCCTTGAGGATGTCCAGACCGTTGACGTCGACAAACAGGAATTTGTCCTGGAAGGCGAAGTATTCCTGCAGGTAGCGATAGCCACGGAAAGTGTTGAGCGGATACGGAATCAACGCTTCTTCTTCGGCAAAACCCACCGGTTTCACCCGGTCGCCGGGAATCTTGAACGCCATCGGCTTGCCGCTGACGCCATCGATCGGCTTGCCGGCGCCGTCAAGCGGGATCAGTTCGATGCCATCAAGATTGCGCAGCAGGCTCAGATACAGCATCTGGCTGATGTAGCGCTCGCCGGCAAAGTGCAGGCGCAATTTGCTCAGCTCCAGTTCGCCGAGGTGGCCGTCAGCGCTCATTTCCAGGCGCAGGCTGAGCAGCGAGCCATCGCCCTTCACCGAGTAATTCAGCGCGGCCAGATCCAGCGGCAACACCTCGGTCGGGTAGCAGGTGCGGAAGCGGCAACGCACGTCTTCGATCGGCTTGCTTTCAATCGGCGTATCACGCTCGACGCGCAACGCCGGCCCGGAACGCTTGAGCGGATCGAACTGCAAAATGCTGAACGCCGGCAGCGGGCGCATGTAATTCGGCCACAGCAGTTGCATCAGCGAATGGCTGAGCTCCGGCAGCTCGTCATCAAGCTTCTGCCGCAGGCGCCCGGTCAGAAACGCAAAGCCTTCGAGCAACCGCTCCACATCCGGATCCCGCCCGGCCTGCCCCAGATACGGCGCCAGCGCCGGACTACGCTCGGCGAAACGGCGACCGAGCTGGCGCAGTGCGGTGAGTTCGCTTTGGTAGTAGTGGTTAAAGGACACGGGTTACCTGCCTGGTAGTGGAACTCATCAAAAAAATATCCTGTAGAGCGCGACGGTCACGCCGGCACAGACATAGCCGCCAATCAGCAGGAACGGCACAACCGAGATCCAGCCGTACGCCATGTAAGCATCACTCAGCGGACGGACGATCAGACTGAACAAGCCATACAGCATCCAGGGCACGGCATAGAACGGGATGAACTTCACTGGCGCCCACCAAACCATCCGCAATGCCTGTTGCTCGTTCCGGCGCTGCGCCGATCGGGACATCCACAGCGAGAAACCCAGAAGCCCGGGAACGCCCCACCACAACAGGTACTGCCAATAAATTCCGGACGACTCGGATGTTAAATACTCGCCATTCCACAGGTCATAGGAAGTAATCGCCAACACCGCCAGCAGTGGCAGCCACAACGCAGCCATGAAGAAGCTGAGTTGCGCGCGACTGAGCATAAGCATCTCGCTTGATGAGTCGGTCATCTGCGAACCTCCACAGCGTGATCCATGCACCATGTGCGGACATCGCGCTTGTCGAAGCCTGCGCACCCATTGTCTTTTGCGATCACGCGATATGGATGTTCAGGGACGTACGCAAAAAAGTAATAGTTGTCCCTGTCCTCACCGTAGAGCCAGTAAGACGAAGAACCTTGATTGATTTCGTAAGGTTCGAATGTCCAGATGGACGACTGCGCAGGGATAAAATTTTCGCGGTCCATCAGCAACATCAAAGCGTTGGAAAGCGCGTGCGCAGAAAAATAGAGCATGCAGGCGAACGCTCCCACCACGAATAGCAAGCGCTGCAGCCAAATCATTCCGAAGCGACCTGAATCGGTCATGCATCCGCCTCCTGCCCCGGGGTCGCTGGCACGTATCTATTCATCGCTGCGCAACTCCCTGTTTTTGCGGCGTGATCGCGACACCCGTATAGACATAGAGCTCTTCACCGCCGTAGCCACCAATTGCCGCAGCGCTGAGTGGATGGCTGTCCCTGGTGCCATATCGAACCCAGCCTTCAGTCCACATCCCACCATTTTCGTGACGAATTTCCACGTAATAGTCCGGCGCTTCGTGCTTGGTAATCTCGACGAATACCCCGCCATCCTCGGCTCCAACCCACAACGCGTGGGGATGAGCGAACAGCTTTGGCTCGGTCGAGCTTTCCATTCGCACCAGCAGCGTCAAGCCGACCACAATCGTCAGCAAACCGACCGAGCTGAGAAAAGCGATGAGGCATTGCCAGGCTCTGAGTTTCATCGAGCCAACCCGAACAAGTGCTTCATGGGCAGAGAGCCCCGTTATCGACTGTCCACGAACGGACTGCTTTTTCTTCGGTTTTTTTGGTGCTCGCTATTTCATTTCGCAAGGTCTGCGCATCGATAGACTTAGTCGCGTTCTGGCTTCTGATCGACAGGCTGTACTGGTCGCTGATCTGACCCGATACGTCTTCACCGAATGACTGGTAGTTACCGATGGAACTGCGCTGGTTCTGGTTTAACGTGAAACTGCGTGGCTGATCGTCATAGTTGGAGTCGTTCGCCAGCGTCAGCTCCAGTGGTACTCCACAAGTGTTCAGCAGGTAAACATCATTGCGATAGACCTGCTGCGCAGCGCATGCAGTCAGCGAAACGAAGCACGCGAAGAAGCTTGCCCATCTCATCATCAAAATCGTCCTTGGCAGTTTCATGGACAAACCGATGCCTCGCTGATTGTCCACTCGCGCTGTGTCCCTTCGCTGACCTTTCGCACACCATTCAGGCGCGTACTCAACTCATGGCCGTCGATGGTCCTGGTACCAGCGGCGTCCTTGATCGTCAGCAGGTAATTGCCCGGAATTTGCTCAAACACGTCTTCGCCATAAGAGACAAAGCTTGCCACCAGCGCGCGCTCGCCTTCCCCGACCTTCATGTTGCGGTCCAGCGAATGCATGTTGGAGCTGTTGGAAGCCTTCAATTCCAGAAGCTGGCCGCAGCGGTTTTCGATGTACACGTGGTTGTTGTAAACCTGCTGCGCAGCGCAGCCGTACAGAGAAAAACCATCAGGATGAAGCCGGCGAATCTAGTCATCAAATTCGATCCTTGCCAGCCAGAGCAGGCTTTTAACGTCTTGCTCGGAAGCGGCCATGCGCATCTGCAAACTGGAAGCCGACTGGGTATAGCTGCTGAAATAATGCATGACATCCACTTCCCCCGTGCCTGGCGTCGGGTGGTTCGCCTTGGGGTTCTGCATCAACGTAGAGGTTTCTTTGTGGGTCCAGGAATAACTCGGGATGAGTCCGCCACCGTATTCGTTGAGAATCAAATGCCCAAACTCGTGGGCCGAGGTCTCTTTGAACTCCTCCCGGGCAAAGTTGGCAGCATTCGCAGCCGTGAGGCCTTGCCGCTTGACGAGTTGGTCAAAGGCATAACCGGCGTTGTGATAAACCTTTCTGGCAATCGCAAGACTGGTAGAACGACCGAAGTCCGCCGATAGCGAATCAATCAGAGGGAAATTCCCGGCTTTGGGCTCGACGTTGATCTCGGTTTTGACGGTGACTTTGTACAGGCCTTTGCTGGTCGTGATGCCCTCAGCGATACCGCCGCCGCGTGAGCCATTACGCGACCAGTACAACTCGATACCTTCCTTGGCCCAGCCGAGCAACGTGCTGAAAGGCGTGGGTACCAGTCCGGCGGTGGAACCACTACTGCCGCCGTCTGAAAAGCTCGGGCGTAACGTGACTTCAACGGTCTTGGCGTTGCGGTCGATGCGCGTATCGACCCACTTCACCTCTCCAGCCGAGCAATCAAGCTTCACTTCAGTCACGTGCTGTTTCCCCGCCCCGGTCGCGGTGAGGCGCACTTTCAGGTTCGGGCTTTTCAGGACTTTGGTATCAAGGATGCCGGCCGTGTCGTAGCCGTCCCATTGCCATGGATGCTTGCCTGGTGGCAGGAACGGCGCAGTGTTGGCTTCGGCGTATACCAGCTTCTCGCCGTCCAGCACTTCCAGCTTCACACTGTCAGCTGCGTCCATGCGGTTCTCGACAACGAAATCGACCAACTCACGGTTTTTCGATGTTCCTGATTTCAGCTCGTCGAAGTCTGGAATTTCCAGCGGCGTCAGTACCGAGTTGCCACCGGACTTCAAACCCAGTCGGTAATCCAGCGCCGCGACAAGCGCTATAGCGGCAAGCCCCGAAAATGGCGCTGGCGTATGCGAATTGCCGATAATCACCGTCCCGGACCCAGCCGTAACCTTGTTCCCGTGAGATCCAACGGAGCCGACCGTGGCGGCCGGTTTGCCATTGATCAAGACCGTGGTCGCCAGATCGCCAACCAGCGCACCACCACACGCCGAGGCATCGCCTTGGCGGGCGGCCGCGAGGCCGTCGAAGAACACGTCGCCGGAACCGGCGGCGATCGGGTTTGTACCGTGGCCAGGAAGTGGGCAAGCGGTGGGGTCGGATACGCGTGCTGCGGGTTTGCCAGACATCGGGGATCTCCTTAGGTGACCTTGACTTGACCGCTGCCATCCAGGCGCGCGGAAAAACTGACCTGACGCTTGAACCCTTCAACTTCCAGCAGGCCTTCGATACTGAAGGCCAGGCGCAGTTGATCGTGGTCACGCGGCAGGGAAATGACACGCACATTGCTCAGGCGTGGCTCGTAGGCTTCGATGAAGTTTTCGATAGCCAGGCGGGCCTGACTCAGCGAGTCGTGCAGGCTCAGGCGCATGTCATTGAGATCGGGCAACCCGTAGTCGGCCAGCGTTTGCACGCTGCCGGCCCGGGTGCTGAGCATTTTGGCCAGATGGGCAGCCACTGACGCCATGGCGCAAGCCTCAAGGCTGTTGCCCTTGCGTAGTTGTGCGTCGCCGTTGAGGCGTTCGAACAGGCTGCCGTATCCGTCCATGAGTCGCTCTTACTCTTTGTCCAGCTTGCCAACCAGCGACAGGGTGAAATCGGCACCCATGTACTTGAAGTGCGGGCGCACGTTCAAGCTCACGCGGTACCAGCCCGGCTCGCCTTCAACGTCACTGACGATGACTTGCGCAGCGCGCAGCGGACGACGGCCACGGACTTCGGCGCTCGGGTTTTCCTGGTCGGCCACGTACTGACGGATCCACTTGTTCAGTTCCAGCTCGAGGTCGGTACGCTCTTTCCACGAACCGAGTTGCTCGCGCTGCAACACTTTCAAATAGTGAGCCAGACGGTTGACGATCATCATGTACGGCAGTTGGGTGCCGAGCTTGTAGTTCAGCTCTGCGGCCTTGCCTTCTGCGCTGATGCCGAAGAACTTCGGCTTCTGCACCGAGCTGGCGGAGAAGAACGCCGCGTTGTCGGAGCCTTTACGCATGGTCAGGGAGATGAAGCCTTCCTCGGCCAGTTCGTATTCACGACGGTCGGAAACCAATACTTCGGTAGGAATCTTGGTTTCGATTTCGCCCATGCTTTCGAAATGGTGCAAAGGCAGGTCTTCAACCGCGCCACCGCTCTGCGGGCCGATGATGTTCGGGCACCAGCGGAATTTGGCGAAGCTGTCGGTCAGCTTGGTGCCGAACGCGTAAGCCGTGTTGCCCCACAGGTAGTGCTCGTGGCTGTTGGCAACGGTTTCCTTGTACACGAACGATTTCACCGGGTTTTCTTCCGGATCATACGGGTTGCGCAGCAGGAAACGCGGCACGGTCAGGCCAACGTAGCGCGAGTCTTCCGAGGTACGGAAGCTCTGCCATTTGGCGAATTGCGGGCCTTCGAAGTGGTCTTTCAGATCTTTCAGATCCGGCAGGCCGGTGAAGCTTTCCAGGCCGAAGAATTTCGGCCCGGCGGCAGCGATGAACGGCGCGTGGGACATGCACGAAACGCTGGCCACGTACTGCATCAGCTTGACGTCTGGCGAGCTTGGCGACATGTAGTAGTTGGCGATGATTGCGCCCACCGGCTGACCACCGAACTGGCCGTATTCAGCGGTGTAGATGTGCTTGTACAGGCCCGACTGCATGACTTCCGGCGAATCTTCGAAATCGTCCAGCAGGTCTTCTTTGGAGACGTTGAGGATTTCGATCTTGATGTTTTCGCGGAAGTTGGTGCGGTCGACCAGCAACTGCAGGCCACGCCACGACGATTCCAGCGCCTGGAAATCCGGGTGGTGCAGGATCTCGTCCATCTGACGGCTGAGCTTGGCATCGATCTCGGCGATCATGCGGTCAACCATGGCTTTCTTGACCGGCTCACCGTTGTTCTGCGGCTTGAGCAGCTCTTCGATGAACGCCGACACGCCACGCTTGGCGATGTCGTAGGCTTCGTCGTCCGGGGTCAGACGGGTTTCGGCGATGATGCTGTCGAGAATGCTGTATTCGCCGCTGGCGGCGCTCTTCTCTTGTGCTGCGCTAGTGCTCATTGTGTTGGCTTCCTTGGCTACTGGAGTCTCAGGCGTCCGGGGCTGCGGCGTTCAGGCCCAGCTCACCGAGTACGCGACCGCGGGATTCGTCGTCGGCGAGCACGCCTTCGATCGCTTTACGGAACGCAGGTGCGTTACCCAGCGGGCCTTTGAGGGCCACCAGCGCATCGCGCAGTTCCATCAGTTTTTTCAGCTCAGGCACTTGCTCGACCAGGCTGGCCGGGTTGAAGTCCTTCATCGAATTGACGCGCAATTGCACGGCCAGCTCTTCAGCCTCGCCATCTTCCTGCAGACGGTTCGGCACGCTCAGCGTCAGACCCAGCTCTTGCTTGGCCAACACTTCGTCGAAGGTCATCTTGTCGATGCTGATCGGCTTGCGATCTTCGATTTTGCGATCGTCCTTGCGGTGGGTGTAGTCACCGATTGCCAGCAGCTTCAGCGGCAGTTCAATCTCTTCCTGAGCACCGCCGGTGGCGGGTTTGAAGGTGACGTTGATGCGTTCCTTGGGGGCTACCGAGCCTTCTTTGGCCATGGCTTTTCTCCTTGCGGTTGTGGCCCTGGGCCTATTCGAGTACCACTTCGAGGTCGAGGTGGCACAGCCTGCGATAAATCTCTTCCTTGCGTTCACGTACGGCATGGTTCTGCGGCAACAATTCGCAGCAGCTATGCAGTAGATGCAGCACTTCCAATGCAAGATCGGGCTCCCAGGCGTGCAGGCCTGAGTCCTGTAATGTCTGATCGAGGGTTTCGAGCTGGTTCTTGGCCAGTTCGTATTTCTTGGCCAGGAAACACAGCCGCGCGAGGGTGAACTGCCAGAAGAAGCGTTCACGGCCACCGTGGGCAGATTGCAGACCCTGCTTGAGAATCTGCACGGCCGGCTTCAAACCTTCCTTGCGCAGGATCGGCTGGACTTCCTCGAGGGCTTTTTCCCACGCCGGCTGGGTTTCGACGTTCTCGCTTTCGACCTTGCGCGGCGCGCTGGCGCTTTGCAGGTGCGGCATGACATTGGCGGCGATCCACGCCCGGGTGGACGGATCGGCAAACGGCGCGCCGTCATGGAAGCGCAACTCGATGATGCCCGGCAGGCGCTGAATCAAAAGCGCGAAGTGGATTTCCACTTCGCGCATTGCCAATTCGGCGTTGAGGTTCTGGAGACATTCCCAGACCATCCTCTGGCCATCGAACCAGAACGGCGCCTTCGCCAGGCTCGCCTCCAGTTCCACCAACAGGTCGGCGTATTTGCCCTGATCGACACGGTCCTGATAGAGCTTGAGCTTTTCCAGCGGCAGGCCGCGCAGCACGGTGATCTGCTCGGCGTTGCGCTCGGGCACCGCGTCGATGGTCATCCACAGCAGCGTACGGTTCAGGCGCAGGGCGCGCAGATCGGTGGCCTTCTGCTTGAGCCACCAGGCGCACAACGGGCGGGCGCTTTCCTGCTGCGCGCGCAGGGCTTTGTGCGCATCGCGCTCGTTGTCGATCGGCGCGCCGGGGGTGAGCAACTGACTCGCAGCCTGCTTGACCTGCGCCACCGCCGCGCCCACAACGCCGGGGGCCGGCTGGTTGTCGGCCGCGCGCTGGATCATGGTTTTCAGGCGACGGGAGATCGGCAGCAGCAGCGGCGAATCATCGCCAAGATGCTCAGCACACGCCGCTTCGAGGCCGGACAGGTGCTCGGAGAGCTGCCGGAACATCGGCAACTGCTCTTTGATCGCAATGTTTTCGGTGATGACCTGCTCGAGACGCGGCACCAGCCAGCCGATCGCGGCGGCACGGGTGCGGGGTTTGAGCGGGTGGACGTCGGCCCAGTTGTTTTCCGACAGATGGTGCAGCAGACCGAGGCCGGCGAGCAGCCCGGGGAAGGATTCGCGCTGGTACAGCGACCAGGTCAGCCAGGCGCCGACACGCAAATCCTTGGATTGGGTACGCAGCAGATTTTCGCTGTTTTCGCGGATTTTCAGCCAGTCGATCTGCCCGCTTTCGTGCATCGACGAAGCCTTGGCCAGCTCACTTTCCAGCGCCTCGAATTCGCTCGAGAAACGAACGTCTTCGCCCGCGAAATTCTCTTTGGAAACAGAGACTTTTGCGAGTTCGAGGTAATGGGCGGAAAGTTTGCTTGAGTAGGACATCCATGGCCTTTATTAAGGATTACAGTCATGCGTGCGAATGGAGTTTCAGCAACGCGGGACAGTATCGAAGAGCAGTTCAGCGACTCATCCAATTGAGATGTGCTCTTTCAAGTGGGCGCATCGTAATCACTATGATGGCCACTAGCAAGCATCTGATTAAACAACAAGACGAACTGTTCGTTGAGGTCTGTAGGAGATCGCCCTATATGTCGCAGGGGTTTCCCTGAGGCCGATTAATACACGACGAATTTTCCATGACCCTGTCAAACCCTTGACCCAGAGCCCTGCGCCACGGCCGGGCGAGTTTACCTTACGCTCGTACCCCCAAGCGGCGTGCAGCATGCCAAATTCAAAAAAATAGAAGTAGGACACTTCCGAATACGGATAGCCATCTTTCAACCATTCGCCCGCGACAACGAACAACACGAAAAGTGCTAGCACAATGATGGCATTTCATTAACTTGAAACTTTTATCTTCAAGAAACACGCCCCTGCAGTGCAAACTCGATAGTTATCGATGCATCCGTCTCCAGAAATCCCTTCACTTCATGCCGGAGAATACTCTGACAAAACTCAGGGATACTTCTTACATGAAAACCAATGGTCAGGAGCTTTAACTCATGGAATTGAAACCCATATTTTTCGCCGCGCTTATGTGGCTGCCCATCACCCAAGCGTCAGCGGAAACCCCACCATTGGACGGCCATTACTACCTGACCGGCGCAATGGAAATGGGCGCCGAGTTGCTGTTGCGAAAGGACGGCACCTTTGATGCCGGTGTGGCCTATGGCAGCGCCGACGGCTTTGCCAAAGGCACCTGGAAGGTGGAAAACCAGACAGTGGTGCTGAAGAGCAAAACCAAGCCTGCCTCCAACAGCGATCTGGGCGGGCTGTTCCAGGACCTGCAATTGGCGATCGAGCCAAACTGCCTGGCCGTGGATTTCGGCAACGGCAAGGCTTGCTTCCGACGCCAGTAAGCCAAGAGGCAGCCACAAAAAATGGGCACCCGACCGCAATCGGTGTGCCCATTTTTCATTTGCGGTTCTCCCCGTTATTCAGGGGAGCACGCCGCCATCAAGGATTGACGCTGTCTTTCAACGACTTGCCTGGCTTGAACGCCACGGTGTTGCTGGCCTTGATTTTGACCGGTTCGCCGGTCTGCGGGTTTTTGCCGGTGCGGGCGCCGCGGTGGCGTTGCAGGAAGGTGCCGAAGCCGACCAGCGTCACGCTGTCCTTGCGGTGCAGGGCGCCGGTGATTTCTTCGAGGACGGCGTTCAGGACGCGGTTGGCCTGTTCTTTGGTCAAGTCTGCCTTTTCGGCGATTGCAGCGGCGAGTTCTGGTTTACGCATTAGTGAAGCCCCTTTGACGGTTTTTTGTTGTTATGTCCGTGCTGTTCTCGTTGGAACAGCGCCCAAGGCGCCGCAGGCTCTACTCTGCGGCAGACGGGAGTGAGAATGGCACGCCGCCAGCGGCGGCGCCAGTCTCCCCACGACCTTTGTCGGGGCAAAAGAGCGGTGTTTACGACAGAACGACCGGCATTTACGCCAGCAGCGGCGGCAGCTGTTTGTTCAGGGCCAGTTTTTCCATGACCGCCCCGCCGGTCAGGGCGTAACCGAGCAAATGACCGTCGGCACTGTGGCACAGCGCTTTGATATCGGCGCCCTGCCCTTCGACGCTCCAGACACCTTCGCTGCCGCGCGGCGGCGGCGACACCACCAGCGGGCACACCGGGGTTTTCACGGTGATCGGCATCGGCCCGTAGCTGACCGCGGTCGGGTTTCCGGCGAGGGTTTGCGCCAAGGCACGCGCGCAGCTCATCAGTGGCATCACGTAAAGCAGATTGAGCCCGTCGACTTCGGCGCAATCGCCCAAGGCGTAAATGTTGGCGTGGGAAGTCTTCAGGTAACGATCGACCATCACGCCGCGATTGACCTGCACGCCGGCTGCGGCCGCCAGATCGATGCGCGGGCGCAGGCCGATCGCCGAGACCACCACATCGCACGGGATGATTTGGCCGTTGGACAGGTGCGCTTCCAGGCCATCGGCGACTTTCTCCAGCCGGGTCAGCACCGGGCCGAGGTGAAACTGCGCCCCGATACTTTCCAGCCCGGCCTGCACGGCCGCCGCAGCGGCAGGATGCAAGAGCATCGGCATGACCTGTTCGCACGGCGCGACCAGTTGCACTTCGTAGCCGCCGAGAATCAGGTCATTGGCGAATTCGCAGCCGATCAACCCGGCGCCGAGCAACAACACCCGACGCTTGCCCGCCGCCGCGGCACGGAAGCGCGCGTAGTCTTCGAGATCGTTGATCGGGAATACCAGTTCCGCGCCGTCGCCTTCGATCGGCACGCGCACGGTTTCCGCGCCCCAGGCCAGAATCAGGTCGCGATAGGGCACGGCTTCTTCACCGATCCACAAGCGTTTGTGGCCGGCGTCGATACCGCTGATGCGCGTGTGGGTGCGCACCTCGGCTTTCAACTGCTCGGCCATGGCGCCGGGTTCGGCCATGCTCAGGCCATCGGCGTCCTTGTGCTTGCCGAAACCGGTGGAGAGCATCGGCTTGGAGTAAGAGCGGCCGTCGTCGGCGGTGATCAGCAGTAGCGGGGTTTCGCTGTCGAGCTTGCGAAACTCGCGGGCCAGGTTGTAGCCCGCAAGCCCGGTGCCGATGATGACGACTGGTGCGCTCATGCCTTACTCCTCTGATTTGCTTAGTTGATTTCGATCATTTCGAAGTCCATCTTGCCGACGCCGCAGTCGGGGCACAGCCAGTCTGCCGGAACGTCTTCCCAGCGGGTGCCCGGCGCGATGCCGTCATCCGGCCAGCCGTCGGCTTCGTTATAGATCAGGCCACAGACGATACATTGCCACTTCTTCATTCAGGTACTTCCTCGGGGTTCAGGCGTAGTGCCGGCGCGGACGGTCGATGGGTGCAGCGTTGCCATCCGGCCCAGGGCGTTTTGTACTGAGGGTGCCGGGCAGATGCAAGCCTGTTCGGCGCAACGGCGGCCGGCGCCGCTCGATCTTGTCGCCCGCCATGGTAAGCTCGCCGCCTCATTTGCGGCCAATAATGACTCATTGTGCAACATTCAAATGCCTGCCCCGCCCCGCTCTGGCTGACCCAAGCCCGCCTGACGCCCCACCCCGATCCGTTGACCCTCGACTGGTTGTTCGACGAAGGTTCGCTGACCCGCCGGTTGACCCGTTTGTCCGAGGATGGCTTCAGCGTGTCGCCGCTGTTCGAGGGCTGGGACACCCTGCGCGCTGATGAATGCGCGGCGTTGGAGCTGGCCGACGGCAGCGAAGGCTGGGTCCGTGAGGTTTATTTGCGCGGCCACGGCGAAGCCTGGGTGTTTGCCCGCAGCGTTGCCTCGCGGGCGGCCCTGCAAGGTGATGGCTTGCACATGGATGAACTGGGCAGCCGCTCGTTGGGTGAACTGCTGTTTTGTGATCGGGCATTTCAGCGCCGCGCCATTGAAGTCTGCCACTACCCCGAACAATGGTTGCCGCCAGCGGTGCAAGCCCCTGAGCTATGGGGCCGGCGTTCGCGTTTCGACCGTGGCGCGCTGAGTGTGCTGGTCGCGGAAATCTTCCTGCCGAGCCTGTGGGACGCCGCCCGCGCCCATCCGGAGAATTGCTGATGTATCAGAGCCTGCTCAAGTCCCTCAACCGTCTGAACCCGCGCGCCTGGGATTTCGTTCAGTTGACGCGCATGGACAAGCCGATCGGCATTTACCTGCTGCTGTGGCCGACGCTGTGGGCATTGTGGATTGCCGGCAAGGGCTCGCCGTCGCTGGCCAACGTGGTGATTTTTGTTCTTGGCGTAGTGCTGACCCGTGCCGGCGGCTGTGTGATCAACGACTGGGCCGACCGCAAGGTCGACGGCCACGTCAAACGCACCGCGCAACGGCCGCTCGCTGCTGGCCGGATCAGCTCGAAGGAAGCGCTGGTGTTCTTTGCCGTGCTGATGGGCATCAGTTTTCTACTGGTGCTGTGCACCAACGCGCCGACGATCTGGCTGTCGCTGGGCGGTCTGGCGCTGGCGTTCACGTATCCGTTCATGAAGCGCTACACCTATTACCCGCAAGTGGTGCTGGGGGCGGCGTTTTCCTGGGGCATGCCAATGGCCTTCACCGCCGAGACCGGCGAGTTGCCGGCGGCGGCGTGGCTGCTGTGGATTGCCAATTTGCTGTGGACGGTGGGTTACGACACCTATTACGCGATGACCGATCGCGATGACGACTTGAAGATCGGCGTGAAATCCACAGCGATTCTGTTTGGCGAGGCGGATCGGGTGATCGTCCTCAGCTTGCAGGCATTGTCACTGGGCTGCCTGATGCTGGCCGGGTCGAAGTTCGAGCTGGGGATCTGGTTCCGACTCGGCTTGCTGGTGGCGGCCGGGTGTTATGCGTGGGAGTTCTGGTACACCCGTGATCGCGATCGCATGCGCTGCTTCAACGCGTTCCTGCACAACCACTGGGCTGGGTTGGCGATATTTGTCGGGATCGTGCTGGATTACGCATTGCGCTAATGCATGACACCTGTGGGAGCGAGCCTGCTCGCGAAGGCGTCATGTCAGTCACCTCTGCGATAACTGACACAACGCTTCGCGAGCAGGCTCGCTCCCACAGGGTTTTGGACCGTGGTTATTTGGCCTTGGCGACTTTCCAGGCGCCGTCCATTTTGCCGTCGCCGGTCATGTCGCCGACCTTCTTGTCCATCACGAAGGTGTACAGCGGCATGCCCTGGTAGGCCCACTGCATCGAGCCGTCGTCACGCTTGATCACCGTCCAGTCGCCCATGGATTTGTCACCCGCCTGCGCCATCAACGGCGGCCAGTTCGCCGCGCATTTGTCATTGCAGGCAGACTTGCCAGCGGAGTCCTTGGCGAAGGTGTACAGGGTCATGCCTTTGTGGTCGGTGTACATGCCGTCCTTTTCCATCGCCGGATCGGCCGCCATGGCCAGCCCCGGTAATGTCAGGGCTGCGGCCATCAGCAGGGCTTTGAAAGAAACAGTCATCTGAGTCATGGAAACCTTCTTTTGTGGTTGTCAGGATTCGGACTTAGAGCTTAGTTCAGGATCGGCACAAACGCCGTCGCGCTGAAATACTGTCACACGACTGCAATAATTCCGTTATCTAATGCGGCGCAAGACAGTTAAATGACAAGAGGATTAAGGCATGGTTGGCAGGAGCATTCTGATCGTCGACGACGAAGCGCCCATTCGCGAAATGATCGCCGTGGCGTTGGAAATGGCCGGCTATGACTGCCTCGAGGCGGAGAACTCGCAGCAGGCCCACGCCATCATCGTCGACCGCAAGCCGGACCTGATCCTGCTCGACTGGATGCTGCCCGGCACCTCGGGCATCGAACTGGCCCGACGCCTCAAGCGTGACGAGCTGACCGGGGACATCCCGATCATCATGCTCACCGCCAAGGGCGAAGAGGACAACAAGATCCAGGGTCTGGAAGTCGGCGCCGACGACTACATCACCAAACCGTTTTCGCCGCGTGAACTGGTCGCCCGCCTCAAGGCTGTACTGCGCCGTGCCGGGCCGACCGATGGCGAAGCGCCGATCGAAGTCGGCGGCCTGCTGCTCGACCCGATCAGCCACCGCGTGACCATCGACGGCAAACCTGCCGAGATGGGCCCGACCGAATACCGCCTGCTGCAATTCTTCATGACCCATCAGGAACGCGCCTACACCCGTGGCCAGTTGCTCGATCAGGTCTGGGGCGGCAACGTCTATGTCGAAGAGCGCACCGTCGATGTGCACATCCGTCGCCTGCGCAAGGCCCTCGGCGACGCTTACGAAAATCTGGTACAAACCGTGCGCGGCACCGGTTATCGGTTCTCCACAAAAGCATAAAAGCAGCTGCAAGCTTTCAGCTATAAGCGGCAAGAAACAGCGAGCCGCTCTGACTTGCAGCTTGTAGCTTGAAACTTGACGCTGCGGCTAAGGACGCCCCGTGAATCAAAACTGGCATGGCACCCTGATTCGCCACATGCTGTTGCTGGTCACCGCCTGCCTGGTGATCGGTCTGATCACCGGCTATTACGGCTGGAGCCTGGCGGCGGGTCTGGGGCTTTATCTGGCCTGGACGCTCAAGCAATTGCTGCGTCTGCACGAATGGCTGCGCCAGCATCAACCCGACGAAGCACCGCCCGATGGTTATGGCCTGTGGGGCGAGGTGTTCGACAGCATTTATCACCTGCAACGCCGCGACCAACGGGTGCGCGGGCGTCTGCAGGCGGTGATCGACCGGGTGCAGGAATCCACCGCCGCGCTGAAAGACGCGGTGATCATGCTCGACAGCGACGGCAACCTCGAATGGTGGAACCGCGCCGCCGAAACCCTGCTCGGCCTGAAGACTCCGCAGGACAGCGGCCAACCGGTGACCAACCTGGTGCGCCATCCGCGCTTCAAGGAATACTTCGAGCAGGACAGCTTTGCCGAGCCATTGGAAATCCCTTCGCCGACCAACGATCGCGTGCGCATTCAGCTGTATCTGACCCGCTACGGCAACAATGAACACCTAATGCTGGTGCGCGATGTCACACGCATTCATCAGCTGGAACAGATGCGCAAGGACTTCATCGCCAACGTCTCCCACGAGCTGCGCACACCGCTGACGGTGATCTGCGGCTATCTGGAAACCCTGCTGGACAATGTCGAAGAAGTGAACCCGCGCTGGAGCCGGGCGCTACAGCAGATGCAGCAACAGGGCGGGCGCATGCAGACGTTGCTCAACGATCTGTTGCTGCTGGCGAAACTGGAAGCCACCGACTACCCGTCGGACAACCAGCCAGTGCAGATCGACACGCTGCTGCAATCGATCACCAGCGATGCGCAGCAGTTGTCCGGGGCGAAAAACCAGCGCATCAGCCTTGAAGCCGATGCGCGCCTGCTGCTCAAGGGCAGCGAAGCCGAGCTGCGCAGTGCGTTTTCCAATCTGGTGTTCAACGCGGTCAAGTACACCCCGGCCGAGGGCAACATCCGCATTCGCTGGTGGGGCGACGAGCAAGGCGCGCACCTGAGCGTGCAGGATTCCGGCATCGGTATCGACAGCAAACACCTGCCGCGCCTGACCGAACGCTTCTACCGTGTCGACTCCAGTCGCAATTCCAATACCGGCGGCACCGGCTTAGGCCTGGCCATCGTCAAGCACGTGCTGCTGCGCCACCGCGCGCGCATGGAAATCAGCAGCGTGCCCGGCCACGGCAGCACGTTCACTTGCCATTTCGCCCCGGCCCAGGTGGCCAGCGCACGGGCGATCAGCGCCACCGAGTGATGCCGCCCGGCACACGCCACTAGGCAATCGCACAGTCAGCCGCTACATTGGCTGCCTTGTGCCTGCCTTTCAGGCGCTGTCTGTCCCTACTTTCGAATCACACGGAACCCGCAAAACTCCATCATGGACCCTTCCCCTGGCTTGTCCCTCGCTACCATTTTCGCCGACTTCGGCATGATCCTTTTTGCTCTGATCCTGGTGTTGCTCAACGGCTTTTTCGTTGCGGCGGAATTCGCCATGGTCAAATTGCGCTCGACCCGGGTCGAGGCCATCGCTGAACAACACGGCTGGCGCGGGCACATCCTGCGCACCGTGCACAGTCAGCTCGATGCCTACCTGTCGGCGTGTCAGCTCGGCATCACCCTTGCCTCCCTCGGTCTGGGCTGGGTCGGTGAGCCGGCATTCGCGCACATTCTCGAACCGCTGCTGAGCGCGGTCGGCGTCGACTCGCCCGAGATCATCAAAGGCGTGTCGTTCTTCACCGCGTTCTTCATCATTTCGTACCTGCACATCGTGGTCGGCGAGCTGGCGCCCAAGTCGTGGGCGATCCGCAAACCCGAGCTGCTGTCGTTGTGGACGGCAGTGCCGCTGTACCTGTTCTACTGGGCGATGTACCCGGCGATCTACCTGCTCAATGCCAGCGCCAACGCGATTCTGCGTATCGCCGGGCAAGGTGAACCCGGCCCGCACCATGAACACCATTACAGCCGCGAAGAACTGAAACTGATCCTGCACTCCAGCCGTGGCCAGGATCCGAGCGATCAGGGCATGCGCGTATTGGCTTCGGCGGTGGAAATGGGCGAGCTGGAAGTGGTCGACTGGGCCAACTCCCGCGAAGACCTGATCACCCTGGAGTTCAACGCGCCGCTGAAGGAAATCCTGGCGATGTTCCGTCGCCACAAGTTCAGCCGTTATCCGGTGTACGACAGCGAGCGCCAGGAGTTCGTCGGCCTGCTGCACATCAAGGATCTGCTGCTGGAACTGGCCGCGCTGGACCACATTCCCGAGTCGTTCAACTTGGCCGAGCTGACCCGCCCGTTGGAGCGCGTATCGCGGCACATGCCGCTGTCGCAGCTGCTGGAGCAGTTCCGCAAGGGTGGCTCGCACTTCGCCGTGGTCGAGGAGGCCGACGGCAACATCATCGGCTACCTGACCATGGAAGACGTGCTGGAAGTGCTGGTCGGCGATATTCAGGACGAACACCGCAAGGCTGAACGCGGCATTCTCGCCTATCAGCCGGGCAAGCTGCTGGTGCGCGGCGATACGCCTTTGTTCAAGGTCGAGCGCCTGTTGGGCATCGATCTTGATCACATTGAAGCGGAAACCCTCGCCGGGCTGGTCTACGAAACCCTGAAACGGGTGCCGGAAGAGGAAGAAGTGCTGGAAGTCGAAGGCCTGCGGATCATCATCAAAAAGATGAAAGGGCCGAAGATTGTCCTGGCCAAGGTGTTGATGCTGGATTGATGGGAGTTTGGGGGGCTCTTGTGGCGAGGGGATTTATCCCCGTTGGACGGCGCAGCCGTCCCAAAACCATTGAATGCAGTCAGTTAGTACACAGTTGCAATATTTGGGGCCGCTTCGCGGCCCAACGGGGATAAATCCCCTCGCCACAAAAACCCTCAACACCCTATCGCGCCTACTGCTTGCCCAACGCAAAGTTGGGCAACGCCCCCAGCGGCTGGTTGAACTGATAGGGAATCGACACCAGCCCTTCCCCGGTATTGCGCTGCACCACGAAGTGCAGGTGCGGGCCGCTGCTGTTGCCGGTGTTGCCGGACAGCGCCAGCGGGCTGCCGACCTTGACCCGCTGGCCTTCGCGCACGCTCACCGAACCTTGTTTCAGATGCAGGTACACGCCCATGGTGCCGTCGTCGTGCAGCACCCGGACGAAATTGCCGGAGGCATCGGTGCCGCGCCCGCTCTGGGAGTTCTCGGTCTTGACCACCACTCCCGCTCGCGCGGCGATGATCGGCGTGCCCACCGGCATGGCGATGTCCATGGCGTAGCGATTCTTCGGCCCGTAGTGGCTGTACTGGCCGTTGGCGCCTTGACTCAGGCGAAACGGCCCGCCACGCCAGGGCAGCGGATAGCGATAGCTCTGCGCGGTGCCTGCGGGGTCGCCCAGCGAATATTGGAACTGCGGCGAATACACCAGCGGCTGGTCACGGCTGATCGCCGTCAGCAGCGCCAGCCGCGTGTTGCTGCGCGGTGGCAGCACGCGACGGATCGCCTGCGCGGGCGCGCCACGCACATTGCTCGTGCCGATGAAGGCCAGGGCAACCTCGACCGGCGCATACAGATCGTTGCGCGCAAACACCACGTCGACGCCCTTCTGCTTTTTGATGTCCAGGTACACCTGGCGATCAAGGTGCTCGACCATCCGGTCCTGGAACACGAAGACTTTCGCGCCCTTGCTCGGGCGGTCGCTGTACGAGACCACACCGTTGGCGTCGGTGGATTTGTAGATGGTCATGGCCATCGCCAGCCCGGAGGCCAGGCAGAGACCGCAGAAAAACAGCAGGCGCGCGAGCATGGGCAAAAGTCTGTCGAAGGAAGGCCTGGGAATCAGCCTAGCAGCTGAGACAGACCAGGCTAGTCGACAGATGTTTCAAATTCGCCTGCACGGGAGATGGTTGGTGTTTTGGCTGGCCCCTTCGCGAGCAGGCTCGCTCCCACATTTGGAATGCGTTCCAAGGTGGGAGCGAGCCTGCTCGCGAAGGCGGCCTATCAGGCGATGAAGATCACGCGCCGGGTACGAAGTGCTTCTGCGCCGTGCCACGAGCGATCAGGCGCGAGATGTAGTCGAGCTTCTGCGCGTCCTGGTCGACGAAGCGGAAGGTCAGTTGCAGCCAGTCGCTGTCGGCTTTCTGCTCGTGGGCGACGATGGCGTGCAGGTAACCGTTGAGGCGCGCAATCTCGGCGTTGTCGCCCTGCTCAAGATCAAGCACAGCGCTGTCGAGGATCTGCGGCAGGGTCTCGGTGCGTTTCACTACCAGCAGCGCCTCCTTGATGCTCAAGGCCTTGATCACGCATTGCTGAGTACCGCTTGGAAGGCGCAGCTGGCCCTGCCCGCGACCACCGACTGGCGCCTTCGACGCACCGGGCGCCTGAACCGGCGGGCTGTTGAGCAAACCACGCGATGGCGCAGCTGCAGCGGCGGGCTTGGCAAACGGGTTGGCCGCAGCAGCAGCCGGAGCACCACCGACCACGGCAGGCTTGCCGCCGGTCAGTGCGCTCAGCGAGTCGTTGCCGAACGCCGAATTCATCTTGGTCGGCGCGCTGTTCATCAGGGTGTCGAGCTTGCCGACCTTGTTCAGTGCCTGCTTGACCTTGGTCAGCAGTTGCTCGTTGGTGAACGGCTTGCTGACGTAGCCGGAAACGCCGGCCTGAATCGCCTGCACGACGTTTTCCTTGTCGCCACGGCTGGTGACCATGACGAACGGCATGGTCTTGAGGTTGTCCTGCTCGCGGCACCAGGTCAGCAGTTCGAGGCCGGACATTTCCGGCATCTCCCAGTCACACAGCACCAGGTCAAAAGCCTCTTTGGCCAGCATGGCCTGGGCCTTTTTGCCGTTGATGGCGTCCTCGGTGCGGATTCCCGGGAAGTAATTACGCAGGCACTTTTTCACCAGGTCACGAATGAACGAAGCATCGTCCACGACCAACACACTGATCTTGCTCATCCAACACCCCTATTAAAATCCCGGCAAGCATAACGCTGGCTGATGGCACATTGCCAAAACTCTTCAGTCACGCCGGGACTTTTCGTTCGCGGGTGCTGCTTTTTAATTCGATCTGCCTTGTGTAAAGCGCAAACAAAAACGCCCGGCCAGAGGGCCGGGCGCTTTTCTCAGGCAATCTTACTTATCGTCAGCTTCGCCCGGAACATTAGCGGTTTCAGTGCTTGTGCCTTCAACTTCTTCCTTCATGCGCTTGAGGCCCATGTGGCGCACGTCGGTGCCGCGCACCAGGTAGATCACCAGTTCGGAGATGTTGCGCGCATGATCGCCGATGCGCTCCAGCGAACGCAGGACCCAGATGATGCTCAACACCCGCGAGATCGAGCGCGGATCTTCCATCATGTAGGTGGCCAGCTCACGCAAGGCGGTTTTGTATTCGCGGTCGATGATCTTGTCGTACTGCGCCACCGACAGTGCCAGATCAGCGTCGAAACGCGCGAACGCGTCCAGCGCATCGCGGACCATGTTGCGCACCTGGTCGCCGATGTGACGAACCTCGACGTAACCGCGCGGCGCTTCGCCTTCTTCGCACAACTGGATGGCACGGCGGGCGATCTTGGTCGCTTCGTCGCCGATGCGCTCAAGATCGATCACCGACTTGGAAATGCTGATGATCAAACGCAGGTCGGACGCCGCCGGCTGACGACGGGCGAGAATACGCAGGCATTCTTCGTCGATGTTGCGTTCCATCTGGTTGATCTGGTCGTCGATCTCACGCACCTGCTGAGCCAGGCCGGAGTCGGCCTCGATCAGCGCCGTGACCGCGTCGTTGACCTGCTTCTCGACCAGCCCGCCCATGGCCAGCAGGTGGCTGCGCACTTCTTCCAGTTCGGCGTTGAACTGCGCGGAAATGTGATGGGTTAAACCTTCCTTCGAAATCATGATTTGCTCCGCAAAAGCCATGAGCTGCAAGCTACAAGCTGCAAGCTGATTTGTGTCGTACTCGAACCGCTCTTTCTTGCCGCTTGAAACTTGCGGCTTGCAGCTGTTCGATCAGCCATAACGACCGGTGATGTAGTCTTCGGTCTGCTTCTTCGCCGGATTGGTGAACAGGGTATCGGTGTCGCCGAATTCCACCAGTTTGCCCATGTACATGAACGCGGTGTAGTCGGACACCCGTGCCGCCTGTTGCATGTTGTGGGTAACAATGACGATGGTGAACTTGGACTTCAGCTCGTAGATCAGCTCCTCGACTTTCAGCGTCGAGATCGGGTCGAGAGCCGAGCACGGTTCGTCGAGCAGCAGTACTTCCGGCTCGACCGCGATGGTGCGCGCGATCACCAGACGCTGTTGCTGACCGCCGGAAAGGCCGAGGGCCGAGTCGTGCAGCCGGTCTTTGACCTCGTCCCACAATGCCGCGCCTTTCAACGCCCATTCAACGGCTTCGTCGAGGATGCGCTTCTTGTTGATGCCCTGAATGCGCAGACCGTAGACCACGTTTTCGTAGATGGTCTTCGGGAACGGGTTGGGCTTCTGGAACACCATGCCGACGCGACGACGCAGCTCGGCGACGTCTTCGCCCTTGCGATAGATGTTGTTGCCGTACAGGTTGATCGCGCCCTCGACACGGCAGCCGTCGACCAGATCGTTCATCCGGTTGAAGGTACGCAGCAGCGTCGACTTGCCGCAGCCGGACGGGCCGATGAACGCAGTCACACGCTGCTTGGGGATGTTCATGCTGACGTCGAACAGTGCCTGTTTCTCGCCGTAGTACAGGCTCAGGCCCGGCACTTCGATGGCGACGGTTTCCTGCGCCAGGTCCAGGCTCTGCTTGTCGCGGCCCAGGGCAGACATGTTGATGCCGTGGCTGTGTGTTTCGTGCTGCATGGGGTCTCACTCCGTTCGTAGCTGCAAGCTTCTAGCTGCAAGCTGCAAGTTTGAGCAAAAGCGGCTTGTAGCTTGCCGCTTGTGGCTAATGGCTTTAGCTGTCCAGTGCTTTGTATTTTTCGCGCAGGTGGTTGCGGATATACACCGCCGACAGGTTCAGCGTCGCGATCACCAGCACCAGCAGCAGCGCGGTGGCGTACACCAGCGGGCGGGCTGCTTCGACGTTGGGGCTCTGGAAGCCGACGTCATAAATGTGGAAGCCCAGGTGCATGATCTTCTGGTCCAGGTGCAGATACGGGTAGTTGCCGTCCACCGGCAGCGACGGCGCCAGTTTCACCACACCCACCAGCATCAAAGGCGCCACTTCACCGGCGGCACGCGCCACAGCGAGGATCATGCCGGTCATCATCGCCGGGCTGGCCATCGGGATAACGATCTTCCACAGCGTTTCCGCCTTGGTCGCGCCGAGGGCCAACGAACCTTCACGCACGGTGCGCGGGATGCGCGCAAGACCTTCTTCGGTCGCCACGATCACCACCGGCACGGCCAGCAACGCCAGGGTCAGCGAGGCCCAGAGCAGGCCCGGGGTACCGAAGGTCGGCGCCGGCAGTGCTTCAGGGAAGAACAAGCGGTCCACAGAACCACCGAGTACGTAAACGAAGAAACCCAGACCGAATACGCCGTAAACGATCGCCGGTACGCCGGCAAGATTGTTCACCGCAATGCGGATCACCCGGGTCAGGGTGTTCTGCTTGGCGTATTCGCGCAGGTACACCGCCGCCAGCACGCCGAACGGGGTGACGATCATCGCCATGATTAGGGTCATCATCACGGTGCCGAAGATCGCCGGGAAAATCCCGCCTTCGGTGTTCGCTTCACGCGGGTCATCGGAGAGGAATTCCCAGATTTTGCTGAAGTAGAAACCGAGTTTGGTCAGTGTGCTCATCGCGTTCGGCTGGTAGGCGTGAACCACTTTGCCCAGACCGATTTCGATTTCCTTGCCGTTGGCATCGCGAGCAGTCAGTGCGTCGCGGTTGAACTGCGCATGCAGGTCGGCCAGGCGCGCTTCGATGTCCTGATAGCGCGCGTTCAGCTCGGCGCGCTCGGATTCCATGTCCGCTTGTGCGGTGGCGTCGAGTTTGCCTTCCAGCTCCAGCTTGCGGCCGTGCAGACGGATGCGTTCGAGGCCGGCGTTGATCGCGCCGATGTCGGTTTTTTCCAACGACTTCAGTTGCGCAGCGAGGCCGTTCACACGATCAATGCGCGCCTGCAGCTCAGGCCATGCGGCCTCGCCCTCCGCGATGACCTTGCCGTCCTGTTTGACGTTGACCAGGTAGCCGTAGAAGTTACCCCACTCACGACGCTCGATCGCCATCAACTCCGGCGGCGTGGTCTGGTTGGTCAGCCACTCGCCGACGATCCAGGTGAAGTCGTTGCCGTTCAGGTCACGGTTGCCGACCTTGATCAGCTCGCGAGTCATGAACTCCGGACCCTCGTCCGGCACCGGCAAACCGGCACTCTTCAGACGCGCGCGCGGCACTTCTTCTTTCTGTACCACTTCGCCGATCACCAGATGATTGGCCTGGCCCGGTACGTCGTAGTGAGCGTGGATCAGATCCGCCGGCCAGAAGTGACCGAGACCGCGCACGGCAATCACCGCCAACAGGCCAATGGTCATGATGACCGCGATGGACACCGCGCCACCGCTGATCCAGACGCCCGGGGCGCCGCTCTTGAACCATCCTTTCAGGGAGTTCTGTTTCACAGACTTCTACCTTTGCTTAAAGCGACGAGTATTTCTTGCGCAGACGCTGACGAATCAGTTCTGCCAGGGTGTTCATGACGAAGGTGAACAACAGCAGCACCAGCGCCGAGAGGAACAGCACGCGGTAGTGGCTGCCGCCGACTTCCGACTCGGGCATTTCCACCGCGACGTTGGCGGCCAGGGTGCGCAGGCCTTCGAACAGGTTCATCTCCATGACCGGGGTGTTGCCGGTGGCCATCAGCACGATCATGGTTTCGCCGACCGCACGGCCCATGCCGATCATCAGCGCCGAGAAGATGCCCGGGCTGGCCGTCAGGATCACCACGCGAGTCATGGTCTGCCATGGCGTCGCACCCAGGGCCAGCGAACCCAGGGTCAGGCCGCGCGGCACGCTGAACACGGCGTCTTCAGCGATCGAGTAGATGTTCGGGATCACCGCAAAACCCATGGCCAGACCGACCACCAGAGCGTTGCGCTGGTCATAGGTGATGCCCAGGTCGTGGGAGATCCACATGCGCATGTCGCCGCCGAAGAACCAGTTCTCCATGAACGGACTCATGTACAGCGACAGCCAGCCCACAAACAGGATCACCGGAATCAGCAGCGCACTTTCCCAGCCATCCGGGACTTTCAGGCGGATCGATTCAGGCAGGCGACTGAAGGTGAAACCGGCCACCAGAATGCCGATCGGCAGCAACATCAGCAGACTGAAGATGCCCGGCAGATGGCCCTCGACATACGGCGCAAGGAACAGGCCGGCGAAGAAACCGAGGATCACCGTCGGCATCGCTTCCATCAATTCGATCACCGGTTTGACCTTGCGGCGCATGCCTGGAGCCATGAAATACGCGGTGTAAATCGCTGCCGCAACGGCCAGTGGCGCGGCCAGCAGCATGGCGTAGAACGCAGCTTTCAGGGTGCCGAAGGTCAGCGGCGACAGGCTCAGTTTCGGTTCGAAATCGGTGTTGGCCGCGGTCGATTGCCAGACGTACTTAGGCTCGTCGTAGTTCTCGTACCAGACCTTGCTCCACAACGCGCTCCACGAGACTTCCGGGTGCGGGTTGTCGAGCAGCAGCGGTTGCAGCTTGCCGCCGGCTTCGACGATCACGCGGTTGGCGCGCGGCGACAGACCGAACAGGCCTTGCCCTTCAACCACCTGATCGACCAGCAACGTGCGGTGCGCGGTGCTGTGGAACACGCCGAGCTTGCCGCTGGCATCGAGGGCGAGGAAGCCTTTGCGGCGCTCTTCGGCAGCGATTTCAACGATTGGCGTGGTGCCCATCTGGAAGGTGCGGATCTGCTTCAGGCGCAGCTCGCCATCGGTGTCACGGGCCATGAACCACTGCGCCAGACCACCCTTGGAGTCACCGACGATCAGCGAAATGCCACCGACCAGTTGCGTGGTGGCAGTGACTTCGGCGTCAGCATTTTCCAGCAACTTGTAACGCCCGTTGAGGCTCTTGTCGCGCAGGCTGAACACGTCGGCCTGGGCGCGCCCGTTGACTACATACAGCCACTGCTGGCGCGGGTCGACGAAGATGTTTTTCACAGGCTCGGTCATCTGCGGCAGATCGATACGCTTCTGCTCGTTGGTGACTTCGCCGGTCATCATGTTTTCTTCGCTGGTCAGCGACAGCACATTGAGTTGCGAGCCAGTGGAGCCAACCAGCATCAGTGTCGAATCAGTGGCGTTGAGGCTGACATGTTCCAGCGCACCGCCGCTCTCGTTCAGCGCAATCGGCGCCTCGCCGTACGGGTATTCGATGGCCGGGCTGATGGTTTTCTTACCGTCCGGGTAGCTGACTTTATAGGTATGACGGAACACCAGCGCCTGACCGTTGGACAAGCCCACGGCCACCAGCGGATGACCCGGCTGGTCTTCGCCAATGGACGTTACGCTGGCACCGGCCGGCAATGGCAGATCGACGCGCTTCAATTCAGCGCCACTGTCGATATCAAAAAACAGCGCCTGGCCCTTGTCGGAGACGCGCATGGCCACCTGATTCTGCTCTTCGAGCGAGATCATCAGCGGCTTGCCGGCGTCCTGCATCCAGGCCGGGGTGATCGAGTCTTTCGCAGTCAGGTCAGCGCCTTGAAACAACGGCGCGACGACGTAAGCGAGGAAAAAGAAAATCAGGGTGATGGCCGCGAGCACCGCCAGGCCGCCGACGAGGACGTACCAACGGGTGAAGCGATCCTTGAGCGCACGAATACGGCGCTTGCGTTGCAGCTCAGGCGTATTGAAATCAATGCGCTTGGGAGGGGAAGTCGTAGTCATTGGGGAATTGGCCAGATCATTCATGCGCACACCCTAGCGATCCTGTATGACAGAAAGATGACAATGCAGTGACGCAGCAAATCCGCCAGCCGGAAGTCCGGCAGCGGAGTCGAAAATTTGGTGGTTGCAGGAGCGCGTCTGTTCGCCAAAGCGTCGGGTCAGTCACATTTATGCTGCATGTGACCACCCCTTCGCGAGCAGGCTCGCTCCCACAGGAGTCCGGCTTCAGGCCGGCCTCAGGGTGTTACTTCTTGGCGACTGCGCCGCCTTCCTGCAGACCGAGGTCAGCCAGTGCTTTGGCAGCAACCTTGGCTGGCAGCGGGATGTAGCCGTCTTTCACTACCACTTCCTGACCCTGTTTCGACAGCACCAGCTTCACGAACTCGGCTTCCAGCGGGGCCAGAGGCTTGTTCGGGGCTTTGTTGACGTAAACGTAGAGGAAGCGCGACAGCGGATACTTGCCGTTCAGGGCGTTTTCTTCGGTGTCTTCGATGAAGTCAGTGCTGCCTTTCTTGGCCAGCGGTACGGTTTTCACGCTGGCGGTCTTGTAACCGATGCCCGAGTAACCGATGCCGTTGAGCGAGGAGCTGATCGACTGCACTACCGACGCCGAACCTGGTTGTTCGTTGACGTTAGGCTTGTAGTCGCCTTTGCACAGGGCTTCTTCCTTGAAGTAGCCGTAGGTGCCGGATACCGAGTTGCGGCCGAACAGTTGCACTGGCTTGTTGGCCAGATCGCCGGTCACACCCAGGTCGCCCCAGGTTTTCACGTCGGCCTTGGCGCCGCACAGACGGGTCGACGAGAAGATCGCATCAACCTGTTCCATGGTCAGGTGCTGGATCGGGTTGTCCTTGTGCACGAACACGGCCAGGGCATCCACGGCAACCGGAATGGCGGTTGGCTTGTAGCCGTATTTCTGCTCGAAGGCCGCCAGTTCGGTGTCCTTCATCTTGCGGCTCATCGGGCCCAGGTTAGAGGTGCCTTCGGTCAGCGCAGGTGGCGCGGTAGCCGAACCTGCAGCCTGAATCTGGATGTTGACGTTCGGGTATTCTTTTTTGTAGTTCTCAGCCCACAGGGTCATGAGGTTGGCCAGGGTATCGGAACCGACGCTGGACAGGTTGCCCGACACACCAGTGGTCTTGGTGTAGCTCGGGATAGCAGGGTCAACAGCGGCGAACGCGTTGGCAGTCGCAACGCCAGCAGCGACAAAAGTCATTGCCGCCATCAAACGCTTCAGTTTCATGCCTTACTCCTAGCAGATAGGGTGTGTTAAGTCGGGGCCAAGTATCAGCAGGCCATGTGAACACTCTATGGCTGAAATATGACAATTGGATGAAAGGCCAGTATGTCGCGACAGATCGTTCCCACGCTCCGCGTGGGAATGCCGCCAGCGACGCTCCGCGTCCGCTTCGAGAGGTGACGCAGAGCGTCACGGGATGCATTCCCACGCAGAGCGTGGGAACGATCAGCCGTTAATCAGCGGCCGTTTTTCCAGAGCCACGCACCGACCACCATCCCCACGCCGCACAACACCGCTACATAGTAAGCCGGCCCCATCGCGCTTTCCTTGAGCAGCAGGCTCACCACCATCGGCGTCAGGCCACCGAAGATTGCGTACGCAACGTTGTAGGAGAACGACAGCCCACTGAAACGCACCACCGGCGGGAACGCCTTGACCATCACGTACGGCACTGCGCCGATGGTGCCGACCAGCAGACCAGTCAGCGCGTACAGCGGGAACAGCCAGTCCGGATGATCGGCGAGGCTGTGGTAGAAGGTCCAGGAGCTGATCAGCAGGCCCAGGCAACCGAACACGAATACCCGACCGGCGCCGAAGCGGTCGGCCAATGCGCCGGCACCAATGCAGCCGAGGCTGAGGAACACGATGGCCAGGCTGTTGGCTTGCAAGGCTGTGGTTGGCGAAAAGTGGTAGACCGTTTGCAGCACGGTCGGCGTCATCAGAATCACCACGACAACACCGGCCGACAGCAACCAGGTCAGCAGCATCGAAATGGCAATGGCGCCGCGATGATCACGCAGCACTGCGCGCAGCGGCACTTCTTCGGCCAGTGCCTTGCGCAGTTGCAGCTCAGCGAACACCGGTGTCTCGTGCAGCCAGCGGCGCAGGTACACCGAGAACAGGCCGAACACGCCGCCGAGCAGGAACGGGATCCGCCAGGCGTAATCCGCCACTTCGGCTGGCGTATAAATGCTGTTGATCGCCGTGGCGACCAGCGAGCCGAGGAGGATGCCGGCAGTCAGGCCGCTGGTGAGGGTGCCGCAGGCGTAGCCGATGTGCTTTTGCGGTACGTGTTCGGAAACGAAGACCCACGCCCCCGGCACTTCACCTCCAATCGCCGCGCCCTGGATCACCCGCATGAGCAGCAACAGGATCGGCGCCCAGATGCCGATCTGCGCGTAGGTCGGCAGCAGGCCCATGATCAGCGTCGGCACGGCCATCATGAAAATGCTCAGGGTGAACATCTTCTTGCGCCCCAGCAGGTCACCGAAGTGCGCCATGACGATGCCGCCCAACGGCCGCGCCAGATAGCCCGCAGCAAAGATGCCGAAGGTCTGCATCAAGCGCAGCCACTCGGGCATGTCGGCAGGAAAGAACAGTTTGCCGACGACGGTGGCGAAAAAGACGAAGATGATGAAATCGTAGAACTCCAGCGCCCCGCCGAGGGCGGACAGCGACAGAGTCTTGTAGTCATTGCGGGTCAACGGTCGTGCGGGTTGCTCGGGCTGCGCGAGGCTCGAAGGCGCTGTGGTCATGGCAAGGGCTTCTCTTATAGTCGAATCTGTCGCCACAACAACGCTGGCGGTGGCTCGGACAGGTTCGGCACCATAGCAAATTGTTCGAAAAAGCACATAGAGGCGCGTAATTGACGGTCGAAATCAGAACCGGGTGGTCGTCGCGGGGTCTATCGACCGATATACTCGCCACCTGCGCAGGATTTGTAAGAGGTTACTGTGCGAAAACGTTGTTGGCCCGTCCTTTGCTCGGGATTTAGCCTTTTTCGCAGAGTTTCCCTTTAGGCGCCTGATGGAAAACGTGACGAACGCAGTGTGTTCGGTGTTGAATCGTTTTTCTTGAAGACGGCTACCACTCGCAATACCCACGAAGAGTCACGGGTCAGAGGCCCCTCGGCATGATAGAGCTCGAACAAGAAGATCCGATCCCACAGGGCGACCTGGCCCTGCAAATCACCGCCCTTCCGCGCGAAACCAACGGCTTTGGCGATATTTTCGGCGGCTGGCTGGTCGCGCAAATGGATCTGGCCGGCACCGCCATGGCCAGCCGCGTTGCCGGCGGTCGCGTCGCCACTGTCGCCATTGACCGCATGGCGTTTCTCGTCCCGGTCGCGGTCGGCGCGCAGCTGTCCTTTTATACCCAGACCCTGGAAATCGGCCGCAGCTCGATCCAGATGATGGTCGAAGTGTGGAGCGATGACCCACTGTCCAGCGAATGGCGCAAGGTCACCGAAGCGGTTTTCGTTTTCGTCGCCATCGACGGCAGCGGTCGCACCCGTTCGGTGCCGCCACGCGCGCGTTAAACCTCGCCGCCGTTTTGCGGTCGATAGTCGTCCCCAGTGTCTGATCGAGAGTTGCCCATGAACACGCCCAACGTTGAAGCCGTCAAACAGGATGAACTGAACTGCTGGCGCATCCGCCACGGCAAGGCCGAAGTGCTGGTGGCCCAGCAAGGCGCGCACATCCTCAGTTATCAGATCGACGGCCAGCCGCCGATCATCTGGCTCAACGACAAGGCCGAGTTCAAGACCGGCAAGAGCATCCGCGCCGGCGTGCCGGTGTGCTGGCCGTGGTTCGGCAAGTTCGAACGCAACCCGCACAGCGTGCAGGCCATGTACACCGGCGAGCAACCGGCGCCCGCGCACGGTCTGGTGCGGGCGATGGACTGGCAGTTGGGCAACATCGAATCAGAGGCTGACGGCATCAAGGTCGAGTTCAAGCTGCCCTACCCGGAAGGTGGCCTGCCGGGCTGGCCCCACGAGGTCGATCTGACCCTGACCCTGCATCTGGCGGAGCAACTGCATTACAGCCTGACCAGCCATAACCGGGGCACTGACAGCGTCACGCTGAGTCAGGCGCTGCACACCTATTTCGCCGTGAGTGACGTGCGTAATGTGCATGTCGACGGTGTGGCCGGGCTCAACTACATCGAGACCCTGGATGACTGGAATACAGCCAGCCAGAGCGGCGATCTGCATTTCAGCGGCGAGACCGACCGCATCTACCTCGATGCTCCGCCGCAGCTGAGCATCGTTGATCCGACCTGGGAGCGACGCATTGTGCTGACCTCCACCGGCTCGCGCACGGCGGTGATCTGGAACCCATGGATCGACCGCGCCGCCGCCCTGCCGGACATGGACAACGATGGCTGGCAGCGCATGCTGTGCATCGAAACGGCGAATGTGATGGATGATCTGGTGACCCTGGCGCCGGGGGCGAGCCATACCATGGGTGTCAGCGTAGCTGCTACGCCGCTCTAAGCTCTAGCGCCATACAAAAGGGCAAAGAGCCCTGTGGCGAGGGGATTTATCCCCGCTGGGTCGCGCAGCGGCCCCCGCTTTTTCTAAATCAAAAGCTGGGGCCTGCTGCGCAGTCCAGCGGGGATAAATCCCTCGCCACAGATAAATCCCCTCACCACAGATAAATCCCCTCACCAAAAAGGCTCGCTCCTAAATTTATGTGCGGCGCGCTTTAGAGGTCAGCCTCCTGCACCACCCGCACCTTGTCTGCCTCCAGCGCATACGCTGCATCAGCCAAGTCATTGCTGACCTTCTCGATCTTCAGCGTGCCGGTCACCCACAGCGGTGTGTAGATGTCGTCCAGCTTCAAGCCCTTGGGATATCGCACCAGCACCAGTTGATTCGGCGGCGGTGGCGGCACGTGGATGCAGGCGCCCGGATACGGCACGAGGAAGAACAACGTGCTGCGGCCCTTGGCATCGGACTCCAGCGGCACCGGGTAACCGCCGATGCGGATGTGTTTGTCGTTCATCGACGCCACGGTTTTTGTCGAATACATCACCGCTGGCAGACCTTTGGCCTGCTTCATCCCGCCCTTCTCGGTGAAGGTGCCGGTGGCTTCGGGCGAGTTGTGATCGATTTCAGGCATGGCCTCAAGGGCCTTTTGATCCGACTTGGGCATCAGTTCCAGCCAGTCGGTTTCCGGCAGTTCGCCGGCGTGGGCGAGATAGCTGCCCAGCAAGAGGAGAGTCAACAGAAGACGGCGCATGAAGGTGCTCGGCAGGCAAAGGAATGGACGGTGAGTCGCCGCGCATTCTAGCCCTCCCGACCGCGATGGCCGAGAGGGCTTTGTCGCTTTCGATCAGTTCTTTTTGATCAGACCGTAGATCACCAGCAACACGATCGCGCCGACCAGTGCGCCAAGGAAACCTGCGCCCTCGCCTGCCTGATAGATGCCCAGAGCCTGGCCGCCGTAGGTGGCCGCCAGCGAACCGCCGATACCGAGCAGGATGGTCATGATCCAGCCCATGCTGTCATCGCCCGGTTTCAGGAACCGAGCCAGCAGGCCGACGATCAAGCCGATAAAGATGGTTCCGATAATTCCCATGGCATTTCCCTCTGATTTGGTAGATATGCCAAAGCCTAGACAGACTTTGGCATCCTGCCATGAGAGAACGGCGGCCCCTGAATGGTTCCGCCGCTGCCACATGAAACTGTTTTACTCGGCGATCAGCGCTTCGACCTTGATGATCTGCGCCTGCAGCGTGGCCATGTCGGCGCAGCGCAGGTTGGCGTGGCCGACCTTGCGTCCGGCCTTGAACGCTTTGCCGTAGTGATGCAAATGGCAGTCTTCGATGGCGATGACTTTCTCAACCGGCGGTACCACGCCGATGAAGTTGAGCATCGCGCTCTCGCCGACCTTCGCGGTCGAACCCAGCGGCAGGCCGGCCACGGCACGCAGGTGGTTTTCGAATTGACTGCACTCGGCGCCTTCGGTGGTCCAGTGCCCGGAGTTGTGCACGCGCGGGGCGATTTCGTTGGCCTTCAGGCCACCGTCGACTTCGAAGAACTCGAAAGCCATCACGCCGACGTAGTCGAGGTGCTTGAGCACACGGCTGGAATAATCCTCTGCCAGCGCCTGCAACGGGTGATCGGTGCTGGCTACCGACAGCTTGAGAATGCCGCTGTCGTGGGTGTTGTGCACCAGTGGGTAGAACTTCGTTTCGCCATCGCGGGCACGCACGGCGATCAGCGACACTTCACCGGTGAACGGCACGAAGCCTTCCAACAGGCAGGCAACGCTGCCCAGCTCGGCGAACGTACCGGCAACCTCTTCCGGCTTGCGCAGGACTTTCTGGCCCTTGCCGTCATAACCCAAGGTGCGGGTTTTCAGCACGGCCGGCAGGCCGATCGAAGCGACGGCCGCGTCCAGGTCAGCTTGCGACTGGATGTCGGCGAAGGCCGGGGTCGGAATGCCGAGGTCCTTGAACATGCTCTTTTCGAACCAGCGGTCACGAGCGATGCGCAGGGCTTCGGCGCTCGGGTAGACCGGCACGAATTGCGAAAGAAACGCCACGGTTTCGGCCGGGACGCTTTCGAATTCGAAGGTCACCAGATCGACTTCATCGGCCAACTGACGCAGATGATCCTGATCGCCGTAATCGGCCCGCAGGTGTTCGCCCAGCGCGGCCGCACAGGCGTCCGACGCAGGGTCGAGAAAAGCGAAGTTCATCCCCAGCGGAGTGCCCGCCAGGGCCAACATGCGACCCAACTGGCCGCCACCGATTACACCGATCTTCATCTCAACAACCTCAGGCAATACGTGGGTCTGGATTGTCCAGGACGCTGTCTGTCTGCTCGGCACGGAAGGTTTTCAGTACCGCGTGAAATTGCGGGTGCTTGGCGCCGAGGATGCTCGCCGAGAGCAGCGCGGCGTTGATCGCGCCGGCCTTGCCGATAGCCAGGGTGGCGACCGGAATGCCTGCCGGCATCTGTACGATCGACAGCAGCGAATCGACGCCCGAGAGCATGGCCGACTGCACCGGCACGCCCAGCACCGGCAAGTGGGTCTTGGCCGCACACATGCCAGGCAAGTGGGCTGCGCCACCGGCACCGGCGATGATCACCTCGATGCCGCGACTTTCAGCCTCTTCGGCGTACTGGAACAGCAGATCCGGGGTGCGGTGAGCGGAAACCACCTTGACCTCGTACGGGATGCCGAGCTTTTCCAGCATATCGGCGGTGTGGCTAAGGGTGGACCAATCGGACTTGGAGCCCATGATCACGCCAACCAGTGCACTCATCGTCGCGCCTCTTCTCTCTGGAGCGCCCGCAGGCGCGTCATAAAACAACAAGCCACGCAGGTTGCGTGGCTTGATTGTACGAAAAATGGCCGGACGTGCCGGCCGAAGGCCGCGCAGTATACCGCAAAGAAAGCAATAAACAGCCCCCGAAACGACCATCTGTCAAATGAGCGAAACGCCCGGTTTTATTGACCTTGCGGTCAGCGAAAAGACATCCCCCGATCCCTGTGGGAGCTGGCTTGCCAGCGATGGCGTCGCATCAGTAAAAAGAGAGGGTGACTGAACCACCGCAATCGCTGGCAAGCCAGCTCCCACAGGGTTCTTCGATGGGGTCAGGTGTTTTGTGCAGCACCGCCCTCAAGCTTGCGCCACAGCAAGCGCACGTTGGCCTTGCGCACCAATGCGCAGCGGTACAGGCGGATCTCCAGCGGCACATGCCACTGCGGGCCGCCGCACACCACCAGCTCACCGCGGGCCAGTTCGGCGCGTACGCTCAGTTGCGGTACCCAGGCAATGCCGAGGCCTTCCAGCGCCATGCTTTTCAGGCTGTCGGCCATGGCGGTTTCGTAGATCGTGGTGAAGCGCAACTGGCGCTGGCGCAGCAGGCCGTTGACCGAACGGCCGAGAAACGCCCCGGCGCTATAAGCCAGCAAAGGCACGCTCGCCTCGCCTTCCAGATCGAACAGCGGTTTGCCATCCAGATCCGCCGCGCACACTGGCAGCATTTCCGTCTGGCCGAGATGCAGCGACGGGAAGATTTCCGGGTCCATCTGCATCGCCGAATCCGGGTCGTAGAACGCCAGCATCAGATCACAGCCACCTTCGCGCAGTGCATGCACGGCGTCGCCAACGTTGGTGGCCACCAGCCGCGTGGCGATGTTCAGCCCTTCGTTGCGCAACTGGGCGATCCAGCGCGGAAAAAAGCCCAAGGCCAACGAGTGCGCGGCAGCGACTTGCATCACTTCACCCTGCCCGCCTTCCAGATGATGCAGATGGCGCAGCACTTCACCGAGTTGTTCGACCACGGTGCGCGCGGTCACCAGAAACAACTGCCCCGCCGCCGTCAGTTCGACCGGCGTGCGCGAGCGGTTGACCAGGGTCAGCCCCAGTGCCGCTTCGAGGCTGCGGATCCGCCGACTGAACGCCGGTTGGGTCACGAAGCGCCGTTCGGCCGCCTGCGAGAAGCTGCGGGTGGCGGCCAGGGCACTGAAGTCCTCGAGCCATTTGCTTTCCAGATTCATCACGTCCTCCCGGACACGCACCAAAACAGGTCACACGTCTGCCGCACAGGCGGCGTCACATGGGCATTATGCCGAATGTGCATAGGGCAGCGCTTAACAGCATTGGCCCAAAAATCCCCACAAGCCTAGCATTCGCAGCGTTCCGGCACAGACCGGGTCCTTATCGAGATGATTTCTATCATGTCCTCCGCTGCATCTTTCCGCACAGAAACCGACCTGCTTGGCGCCCTTGAAGTACCGGCCCATGCGTATTACGGCATCCAGACCCTGCGAGCGGTGAACAACTTCCGCCTCTCGGGCGTTCCGATTTCGCATTACCCGAAACTGGTTGTGGGCCTGGCGATGGTCAAACAGGCCGCCGCTGACGCCAACCGCGAGTTGGGTCACCTGAGCGAAGCCAAGCACGCTGCCATCAGCGAAGCCTGTGCCCGATTGATCCGCGGCGATTACCACGAAGAGTTCGTGGTCGACATGATTCAAGGTGGCGCCGGCACGTCCACCAACATGAACGCCAACGAAGTGATCGCCAACATTGCTCTGGAAGCGATGGGCCACGAGAAAGGCGAATACCAGTACCTGCACCCGAACGACGACGTGAACATGGCGCAGTCGACCAACGACGCTTACCCGACGGCGATCCGTCTGGGTCTGCTGCTCGGTCACGACGCGCTGCTGGCCAGTCTCGACAGCCTGATCCAGGCCTTCGCGGCCAAGGGCAAAGAGTTCGACCACGTGCTCAAAATGGGCCGGACCCAACTGCAAGACGCCGTGCCGATGACCCTAGGCCAGGAATTCCGCGCGTTCGCCACCACCATGGGCGAAGATTTGGCGCGCCTGAAAACGCTGGCCCCGGAACTGCTGACCGAAGTCAACCTGGGCGGCACCGCGATCGGCACCGGCATCAACGCCGACCCGCGTTATCAGGCACTGGCCGTTCAGCGTCTGGCACTGATCAGCGGCCAACCGCTGGTACCGGCTGCCGACCTGATCGAAGCGACCTCCGACATGGGCGCGTTCGTGCTGTTCTCCGGCATGCTCAAGCGCACCGCGGTCAAGCTGTCGAAGATTTGCAACGACCTGCGCCTGCTGTCCAGCGGGCCACGTACCGGCATCAATGAAATCAACCTGCCGGCGCGTCAGCCGGGCAGCTCGATCATGCCCGGCAAGGTCAACCCGGTGATCCCGGAAGCTGTGAACCAGGTCGCGTTCCAGGTCATCGGTAACGATCTGGCGCTGACCATGGCAGCCGAAGGCGGCCAATTGCAGCTGAACGTGATGGAGCCGCTGATCGCTTTCAAGATCCTCGACTCGATCCGCCTGCTGCAGCGCGCCATGGACATGCTGCGCGAGCACTGCATCGTCGGCATTACCGCCAACGAAGCACGCTGCCGTGAACTGGTCGAACATTCGATCGGTCTGGTTACCGCACTGAACCCGTACATCGGCTACAAGAACGCCACCCGCATCGCCCGTATCGCTCTTGAAAGCGGCCGCGGCGTGCTGGAACTGGTGCGCGAAGAAGGCCTGCTCGACGAAGCCATGCTCGCCGACATCCTGCGCCCGGAAAACATGATCGCCCCGCGTCTGGTTCCGCTCAAAGCCTGAGCCGACGCGAACTTGCAGCACCGCTCACCAGGTCGAGGGACTAGACACCTCTCACCTTTTGAGGGCTTGGGGATTTTGTCCCCGAGCCCTTTTTTTAACTGTTTATTCTGAGACCCGAATGTAGGGGGACTGAACAATATGGAGGTGAGCCCTTGTGGCGAGGGGATTTATCCCCGTTGGGCTGCGAAGCGGCCCCGATACCAACAATAAGGATGTACCAGAAACACCGCGTGCAATGGTTTAAGACTGCTTCGCAGCCGAACGGGGATAAATCCCCTCGCCACAAACGCCAAGTGTTTCAAAGCTTCGTTTCGTCGCTTGCACCACTACCGTGCAGACGGGCGCGCCACTGATCGGTATAGTGCCGCCCCTCTTCGCGTGAGCGGTCGTCGGTAACGAGGCCATAACCCATGCGAAACCCGAACTAATAACAAAACCCGCGATATGGATCCGGGACGAAACCTTCGCCTCGCCCGTCGTGCCGCGTGCATGCCGGTGTAACACGATGTTTCTCCGATCCAGCATTTGCACCCACAAAAAACAGCGAGGATAAATCCATGCTCGAAGTCATCAACGACTTCCTCTCAGGGAAAGTACTGATCGTGCTCATTGTCGGGCTCGGTAGCTACTTCACGATTCGCTCGCGTTTCGTTCAACTGCGTCACTTCTTCCACATGTTCGCGGTGTTCCGCGACAGCCTCAAAGGCAGCGCCGGGCAACTCAGCTCGTTCCAGGCCTTGATGCTCAGCCTTGCCGGCCGCGTCGGTGCAGGCAACATTGCCGGTGTCGGCATCGCCGTGACCCTTGGTGGTCCGGGTGCGGTGTTCTGGATGTGGGTGACCGCACTGGTCGGCATGTCCAGCAGCTTCTTCGAGTGCACCCTGGCCCAGGTCTACAAGCGCGCCGATGGCGACGGCCTGTACCGTGGTGGCCCGGCCTACTACATCCAGCACGGGCTCAAGCTCAAAGGCATGGCGATCGTTTTCTCTGTTCTGCTGCTGGTCACCTACGGCTTCGCCTTCATTGGCCTGCAGTCCTATACCGTGACCCACTCGCTGCAGAACGCCTTTGACTTCAACCCACAACACACCGGGATTGTCCTCGCGGTGCTGCTGGCCATCACCTTTATCGGCGGGATCAAGCGCATCGCCTCGGTCTCCGACCTGCTGGTACCGATCAAGACCCTGGCCTACATCGGCGTGACCCTGTACGTGATCGGCACCCAGATCGAACACGTGCCGGCCATGCTGGAAACCATCTTCAAGAGCGCCTTCGGCCTCGACCCGGCCTTTGCCGGTCTGCTCGGCAGCGCCATTGTCATGGGCGTGAAGCGTGGCGTGTTCGCCAACGAAGCGGGCTTGGGCAGTGCGCCGAACGTCGCCGCTGTGGCCGCCGTCAAGCACCCGGGCGCGCAGGGCGTGGTCCAGGCTTTCAGCGTGTTCCTCGACACCTTCGTGATCTGCACCTGCACCGCGCTGCTGATCCTTCTCTCAGGCTTCTACACCCCGGGCTTCGAGGGTGACGGTATCGTTCTGACCCAGAACTCGCTGGCTGCAGTGGTCGGTGACTGGGGTCGCATGTTCGTCAGCGTCGCGCTGTCACTCTTCGTCTTCACCTGCATCCTCTACAACTACTACCTGGGCGAAAACAGCCTGCAGTTCCTCAGCCGCAACCGCGCTTTGCTGATGCTGTTCCGTGGCTTGGTGCTGGCGTTGGTGGTGTGGGGTTCGATGCAGGACCTGACGACGGTATTCGCCTTCGCCGACATCACCATGACCTGCCTGGCCTTCGTCAACCTGGTGGCCCTGGCCATGCTGTTCAAGGTCGGCCTGCGGGTGATGCGCGACTACGACGAGCAGCGCCGCGCCGGCGTCAAACAGCCAGTGTTCGATTCGAGCAAGTTCGCCGACCTGGACCTGGATCGCAACGCCTGGCCGGCCAACCCGCCAGCAGCAGCGGGCCAAACTGAAACTGCGCCGCAAGGCGTACCTGCAGCGCAACGCTGACAGGTGAATGACGGGCGCATCCCCTGCGCCCGTCAGTTATTGTGATGCAATAACCTGTAGGAGCGAGCCTGCTCGCGATGGCGGGCTTTCAGCCAACATCATTGTTGAATGACACACCGCTTTCGCGAGCAGGCTCGCTCCCACAGGACCCTCATCGTTTCGGAGAATCCTATGAGCTCGTCGACCTATCCCGCCGCTCAACACGTCATGGTGCTCTACACCGGTGGCACCATCGGCATGCAGGCCAGCGCCAACGGTCTGGCCCCGGCGTCCGGTTTCGAAGCGCGGATGCGCGACTACCTGCACAGCCAGCCTGAGCTGGTGGTGCCGCAGTGGCAATTCCGCGAAATGTCGCCGCTGATCGACAGCGCCAACATGACCCCGGCCTACTGGCAGCAACTGCGCGAAGCGGTAGTCGATGCCGTAGACGTGCGAGGCTGCGACAGCGTGCTGATCCTGCACGGCACTGACACGCTGGCGTACAGCGCGGCGGCGATGAGTTTTCAGTTGCTCGGCCTGCATGCCCGCGTGTGTTTCACCGGCTCGATGTTGCCGGCAGGCGTGACCGACAGCGATGCCTGGGAAAACCTCGGCGGCGCGCTGGGCGCCCTCGGCCAGGGCCTGGCGCCGGGCGTGCATCTGTACTTCCACGGCGAACTGCTGGCACCGGCCCGCTGCGCGAAAGTGCGCAGCTTCGGGCGGCATCCGTTCAAGCGCCTGGAGCGTCAGGGCGGCGGCGTCAAAGCCACTTCAATTCCAGCGTCGCTGAACTATAACCAGCCGAAGCAATTGGCCAAGGTCGCCGTACTGCCGCTTTTCCCGGGCGTCAGCGCAGAAGTGCTGAACGGTCTCCTCGACAGCGGCATTCAAGGCCTGGTGCTGGAGTGCTACGGCAGCGGTACAGGGCCGAGCGACAACCCCGAGTTCCTCGCCAGCCTTGGCCGCGCACGGGATAACGGCGTGGTAGTGGTTGCAGTGACGCAATGCCATGAAGGCGGGGTAGAGCTGGATGTCTACGAGGCGGGAAGCCGCTTGCGGGGCGTGGGCGTGTTGTCCGGTGGCGGCATGACCCGCGAGGCGGCGTTCGGCAAATTGCATGGCTTGCTGGGGGCCGGGCTGGAAACGGCGGAAGTGCGACGATTGATCGAACTGGATCTCTGCGGCGAACTGAGCTGATCTGTCATAACGCAAATCCCCCTGTGGGAGCGAGCCTGCTCGCGAAAGCCATGACACATTCGGCATTCGTGTGGCTGACACACCGCTTTCGCGAGCAGGCTCGCTCCCACAAGGGATTTTTGTACGGCATATAAATTGCTGCGTCCCAGCCACCTCCAGGCTGGAAGACCTCATGCTCCACTCCCACCTCACCACCCTCAATGCGGTCTCGCTGATCCTCAACACATTCAAGGCCCAAGGTCTGTCGAGCGAGGCCTTGCTGGCTGGCAGCGGCATCGTGGCGGCGGATTTGCAGCGAGCCGATACGCGCATCACCACCCATCAGGAGATGCAGGTCTGCACCAATGCGGTCGCGCTCAAGCGTGACATCGGCCTCGAATTGGGCCGGCGCATGCACGTGTCCTGTTACGGCATGCTCGGTTACGCCCTGCTGACCTGTGCCACCTTCGGTGACGCTTTGCGGCTGGCGATCCGTTATCCGGCGCTGTTGGGCACGTTGTTCGAACTGAGCCTGGAAGACGATGGCGAGCAGGTCTGGTTCGTCGCTGCTGATTACCGTGAAAGCGCGGCGATGGCGGTGTTCAACGCCGAATTCTGTCTGGTGTCGCTGAAAGTCATCTGCGACGACTTGCTCGGCCACCCGTTGCCGCTGCGCGCCACGCGCTTCGAACATGCCGCACCGGACTACCGCGCCAGCTACGCTGAACCCTTCAACTCGCCGCTGCACTTTTCGGCCAAGGACAACGCCTTCGCCTTCGACCGCCACTGGCTCGATCAGCCGCTGCCGCTGGCCGACGCCATTACCCATCAAGCGATGGCCGAGCGCTGCCGCAAGCAGAATCTGGAGTTCACCGGACGTCAGGCCTGGCTGGGGCGGATTCGGCAGTTGCTCAGCGCGCAATTGAATGCCGCGCCGGGCCTGGAGGGGCTGGCGCAGCAGATGAAGTGCTCACCGCGGACCCTGCGCCGGCATTTGAAAGACATGGGCAGCAGTTATCAGGAACTGCTCGACGAACTGCGCTTCGAGCGAGCCAAACAGATGTTGTGTGAGGATCAGTTGCCGATCTATCGGATCGCCGAGACGCTGGGCTTCAGCGAGACCGCGAGTTTCCGGCATGCGTTTGTGCGCTGGAGCGGCGTGGCGCCGAGTCAGTTCCGGCCGCATTGATGCTCCCTGTAGAAGTGAGCCTGCTCGCGATGGCTATTTATCATCCAACACATTCTTTGCCTGACAGACCGCTATCGCGAGCAGGCTCACTCCTAGAAACGTTGGTATTTCACCCTTGAGCCAGCGTTATCAAGGGGCGAATTTCGGTCAGAGGTTTTGGCCATATCGATCCCCTTTTGGCCGCTCCCGACGTTCTCCGATTCAAGTTGCGCCGCAACACTGAAGACCACCGGATCAGCCTTGCGGAGAACAACAAATGCTGACGATCTACTCAGACGATCACCACTTGCACCATGGCCGCTGCGAACTTATCGATGGCCAGCTCAAGCCGTGCTTCGAGATGCCGTCGCGTGCCGACCATGTGTTGCAACGCGTGCAGAAGCAAAACCTCGGTGCAGTCGAAGCGCCGAAGGATTTCGGCCTGGAACCGATCGCGCGCATTCACAGCCGCGACTATCTGGAATTTTTCAAAGGCGCGTGGCAGCGCTGGACCGAGTTCAACACCGACGGCGACTTGCTGCCCTACACCTGGCCGGCGCGCACCCTGCGTGCGATCAAACCGACCAGCCTGCACGGCCAGCTCGGTTATTACAGCTTCGATGGCGGCGCGCCCATTACCGCCGGCACCTGGCAAGCGGCCTACAGCGCGGCGCAAGTGGCGCTTACCGCGCAGGCAGAAATCCAGCGTGGCGCACGCGCGGCCTTCGCATTGTGCCGTCCACCAGGACACCATGCCGCCAGCGACTTGATGGGCGGTTATTGCTACCTCAACAACGCCGCCATCGCCGCTCAGGCCTTCCTCGATCAGGGCCACAAGAAAGTCGCGATCCTTGACGTCGATTACCACCACGGCAACGGCACCCAGTCGATCTTCTACGAACGCAGCGACGTCCTGTTCACGTCGATCCACGGCCACCCGGAAGCGGAGTTTCCGTTCTTTCTCGGCTACGACGACGAACGCGGCGAAGGCGCCGGTGAAGGTTTCAATTTCAACTATCCGCTGCCGGCCGGTTCTGGCTGGGATGTCTGGAGCGCGGCGCTGGATCAGGCCTGCGACGAGATCGATCGCTATGGCGCGGACATCATCGTCGTCTCCCTCGGGGTCGACACGTTCAAGGACGATCCGATCTCGCAGTTCAAACTCGACAGCCCGGATTACCTGGCCATGGGCAAACGCATCGCCGCCCTCGGCAAGCCGACCCTGTTCGTCATGGAAGGTGGTTACGCGGTGGAGGAAATCGGCATCAACGCAGTGAACGTGCTGGAAGGTTTTGAACAATGAAAAAGCGACTGATCGCCTCGGCGCTGTGCGCGGCCCTGCTGAGTGCTGGCGCCCACGCCGAAGAACGCACGCTGCGCGTCTACAACTGGTTCGACTACATCACGCCCAAGGCGCTGGACGACTTCAAGGCCCAGAACAGCCAGACCAAACTGATCTACGACATCTTTGACACCAACGAAGCGCTCGAGGCCAAGCTGCTCACCGGCAACTCCGGCTATGACGTGGTGGTGCCGTCCAACGTGTTTCTCGCCAAGCAGATCGAGGCCGGGGTGTTCCAGCCGCTGGATCGCAGCAAGCTGCCGAACTGGAATCACCTCGATCCGAAACTGATGAAGCTGATCGAAGCCAATGATCCGGGAAACAAGTTTGCCGTGCCGTACATGTACGGCACCATCCTCATTGGTTTCAACCCGGCCAAGATCAAGGCAGCGCTGGGTGACAACGCGCCCGTGGACAGTTGGGACCTGATCTTCAAGGAGGAGAACATCAGCAAGCTCAAGCAGTGCGGCGTCGCCCTGCTCGACTCGCCGTCGGAGATTCTGCCGCTGGCCCTGCAACACCTCGGCCTCGACCCCAATAGCAAGAAGCCGGCGGATTACGCCGGGGCCGAAGCGCTGCTGATGAAGATCCGCCCTTACGTGACCTACTTCCATTCGTCCAAATACATGGCTGATATCGCCAACGGCGACATCTGCGTGGCCGTCGGTTATTCCGGGAGCTTCTCGCAGGCGGCCAACCGCGCCAAGGAAGCGAAAAACGGCGTGGTGGTCGACATGCGCTTGCCCAAAGAGGGTGCGCCGATCTGGTTCGACATGCTCGCCATTCCCAAAGGCGCGAAGAACACCGAGGACGCTTACACCTTCATCAACTATCTGTTGCAACCGGCGGTGATTGCCCCGGTCAGCGATTTTGTCGGCTATCCAAACCCGAACAAGGACGCCACTGGCCTGGTCGATCCGGCGATACGCAACAACCCGAACCTGTACCCGACCGACGCTGCCATGAACACGCTGTACACCTTGCAACCGCTGCCTCGGGATGCCGAACGCGCGCGGACGCGGGCGTGGACCAAAATCAAATCCGGGACCTGATTCCCGCGCCGCATCCAGGACCCGCACACGCGGGTCTTTTTTGCCTGGCAGATCTATGTACCGCACGCGCGAACGTAGCGCCTTTTACCTTGCCCTGATCCGCCGGCTTTCGGCGCCCGACAGAGCAGGAATCACTGATGCCCGAACTCCCCACACCCAGTGCCGTCGATATCGTGACCCAACTGGTCACCGGCCCTTCACTCCACGAAGTGGCCGCGAAAACGCTGGCCCCGGCACTGAAGACGCTGTATCCCGACCTCGAGATCGATCCGCAACTGGCCATGATCGTAGAGCCGACGTGGGAGATCGACAATGATCAGGTCTTCGCCGGTCGGCCCAATGTTGAAACGCTGACGGATGCGCTGGTACGCCTCGGCATGACCGGCAAAACCGTGACGTACCTGGACGGCGAGCACTATCTGACCCAGCAGCCCGCGTGGCCTGCCCCCGTTCAACTGCCAGTTAAAATCGAAGCGATCAGCCTGCTGCTCAATGAACTCGCCCCCCTGTTGTTCATCGCTTACAAAGAACAGCACGTCAAATACTGGGATGAGTTCACCTACCCCGGGCAGCCGCGCTGGCAGCAATTGTCGCAAGCGTTGCGCAATTTATGGAAAGCCGATGCCAGCCTTGGCCGGGATGCCACTCAAGCCGCCATCGCCGAGGCGGTTTTCCGGGAGCCCGACAAACTGCAGCGCATGGCCACCGACAAATACACCACCCGCGCCTGCCTGATCGACCTCGACCGGGAGGGCGCCGGACAGAACGCACACATGACCCTGCTCGATATGGCGGTGCTGATTGGTACAGATGCACAACGTACCGTGATTCTCACCCACGCGGTCACCCGGGGTTTCCAGTCCTTCGATTCGCTGCAAGCGCTTGGCGAAGATCTGCAGCAACGCTTCGGCGCAACCCCCGCAGATCCGAAACTCACGTGGCGGCTGGTCGAACCGCAGGGCAACTTTTTCGACCATCAGGCCTGCACCTTGATTTCGATCGAGGCCGACGCCCTGGGCAGAATCAATTTTTTTGCTGATCGGCCGCTCAACCGCGTCTATCCGCACACCGGTACCCAGGGCCAGAGCGCCGAACCAACCCCGCGCCTTGAGGAACATTTCGAACGTCTGCGACCGATGCTGCCGCCGTGGCTGAACGATGCGTCGGCCGTCGATCAGGCGCGCTACAGCCGGCATTTGCTGGACCTGACCACGGTGCAACATGAACACAACGGCAAAACGTTTCAAAGCGAGGTCATCGGCCTGCACGCATACACTCGTGATGCCCTGAAGGAGCAGATGTCGAAGGACCAGCCGAGTGCCAAGGACATCAAGCTCGATGACATCGAGATTACGATCACCAGCCTCGTGGTCTGGGGAACGTTCGTATTGCCCGGCAATACCAGCACGCAGACCCTGACGTTGCCGGAACTGGCCCTGCAGAACCTTGCCGGCCTGCCATTGGGCAACAAGACCGTGAACTACAAAGCTGCCAGCTCAGCGCCTGACTGGATGACTGTGGCCTATCTGGAAAAACTGGTCAGCGCCGTGGATATCGGCAGGACCTATCCGGCGCACCTGAAGGCGCGTCTGATAGACGACGCCGATCAGGCGTCAGCCTTGAAAGCGTTATATACCAGTCAGTTACGCATCGAGCTGCCATTGCTGGCGTTGCAACACAAGATCCAGGGCAGAGCAGACATTGATGATGCGGGGTATCGCTACGTTGCAGCAGCACTGGCGGCGACCGACGCAGAACGATACGTCGATGGTCAGGAAATCGTGGTCCGTCCACTGGCCTTCGTTGCACACCGCAGCAGCTGCGCAGCCGACAGCGTGGCCAATATGTACGTCATCGGCCCGCGCGAGGCGAACAAAGGTCCCTGCCTGCTTTACCGTCCGCTCTTCGAGATGACGTTGATGCAATTCCCCGGATACGCCAACCTCCTCTACGCGATCCAGCATTCGCGACATCTGCGCGATTCGGTGCTGGCGTGGCTGGCCGATGATGTACGTTTCAACTACAGCCAGTTCGTCTTTACCGCCAGGCTGCCATCGATATGGACAATCCCGCAGATGCTGGTCAATCCGACGACGGCTCTGGACATGTCCGGCCCGGTCGCGCTGGGCACACAAGCGCTGACCGGCAATGTGCTGGACACGCTGCATGAGCGCAACGTGAAGGCTCTGCTCACCCAAGCCGACCGCCAATCGGTGTCCAACGCCGAGGCACGCTGGGCCACCCTGAAACAGGGCGGCTGGCTGATGTTCAATGCCGCTCTGCCGTTCCTGGGACGCAGCGTCGGCACGGCGGCATGGATCTGGCAAATCATGGACGATCTGCAAGAGGTTACCGATGTCGCCAACCAGCCGTCGGGCAAGGTCGCATGGACCGCAATTGCCGACATCCTCCTGGCCTTGGGCATGGTGCTCGCACATCGAGCGGCCGTTGGCGAAGCACCGCCACGTGAACGGGTGGCCCAGGCAGAAGAAGAAACAAAGCCCATCAAAGCGGCCGCCAAAGTCCCCAAAGCACTGCAACTGCCAGATATCACCAGCGCTGAACTGCCCGGCGCCCACACTACCTCCATCGACATCATCACCGCACTGAAACGGTCGCCGCAGGCACTGGCCAAGCTCCTCGACGGATTCACCGTCGACCCTCCCAAAGGTCTCGGCGCCGCTGCAAGCAAAGGCACGCACCAAGGCCTCTACGCCCACGGTAAGACCTGGTACGCCCAGGTCGGTCGGCGCTGGTTCGAAGTGATGCGCAACGCGCACGGCAACGTACAGATTATCGACTCGCGCCAACAACCACACCGCATCGGTCCGACGCTGGCCTATTCCGCCAGGGGCGAGTGGGTGATCGATTTGCGCCTGCGTCTGCGCGGCGGCGGCCTGGACTCGGCACTGCAAAAATCCCGGGACAGCAGGCAGGCCGTCGCGAAAGCGCTCTGCGAGAAAATTGCCAGGTTCGATACAACACTGCATACCAAGGAGACCCGCCTGAACGCCGACCGAGATGCCTTGCGCGATGCTCTGCCACAGGCCCGTGCACAGGCACGCACCGAATATCTCGCGACACTGGATGCACAACATCAGGAGTACGCGGCGAACATTCAACAGATCAAAGAGTTGAACCTCAACCAGACTATTCCCAATTACCGCACCGTCATGACCGAGCGCTTGCAGATGCAGTTGTTTTTGGGCCAGGAGTGGCTCAGCGAGCACTCTTCTCAGTTTCAACAGAGTGTCGAGGGTATGCAGACGATGATCGCGGATGGGACCAACGCCGATCCAGAGGCATTCAGTCTGGCGGCCGTGAGCCTGAATGACGTCACTCAAAGCATCATCGAGAAAATGGAGGCCGCACAAGCCTGCTTCGAAGAAATGAAGCTGTTGGGAAAAGACGCTGTGGAGGCAATGCGTGTGTATCAGAACGCCCTGCCGGATTACCAGTTGGATGACCTCAAGGTGCTGCAAATCAGCCTCGCCGAGCGAATATGTATCAAGCCTGGCGACACCGCGGATCATGCCAGCGCTCAACAGGCGTTGGCCGATCTGGTCGAAGACGCTGCACTGAATATCCAGAGCTCGCTGGACCTGAGCGCCGATGAAGGCCTGGGCGATCTGCGCGGACGCATTGACGCCTTGAGCAACGTTGCACAACAGTTCGACTCGGTAGACCAGCGCTTCAACGATCTGGCCAGCGAATACTCCGACCAGCTCCACACTGACCGACTCAAACATGTACAAACGCGGGTGATTGCATTCAAAGCGGCCGCCGACAAACGCCTCGCCGACCTGCTGCGCTACCGGCATTTGCTGGTGCCGCAGGCCGGAACGTCAACGTCATCCGCGTCTGCCTCGAATCGACAGATTTTCCAGACACGATCAAAAGGCACCGTGGTCGGCGAACGCAAGAAAAGCGTCGGTGATAACACGACCGACCTGATGGAAGTTCGCGCTCCTCTGACGGGTGTCATTGCCACTTTTCACGAAGAGTCGCCCGGTGTCTGGGTCGAACAGCGAACGCCGCCTGCACCGACACCAACATCCGCAGCCGACTTGAAGAAAAGCGTTCGCGACGGCCAGGCGCTGATCGATGGTCTGGCGGCATTCCATCGGCGCATCGAGGCGCGCCTCAAACGCGGCGCGCGGATACCGGTGGAGGTCGAGGAGGAATACCACCAGCACGCCGCACTTCTGCGCACGGCCATCGCGGCGATCGACGAATCCCTGACCGCCAAGAACCTTACCGCCGGCCAGCATGAACCCTCCGAAACGCTCAATCACGCGCTCGACAAGGCGGCGAAAAACCTGGAAGAGAAAGGCACCAGCACGCGCATTCGTCTGGTCAAACAGCAGCTACCTACGGCGGCGGGCGTGCAGTGGCTGAAGGAAAAGGGGAAATAACCATCGATAAAACCGTGACCCGGCGGCCCATCCGACACCGCCAGCATGATTTCCTCGACGAGTACCGAATTCGTGATGCTCACAATGACAAGGTCCTGTGCTACGCCCATTTTCACTACAGCAGCGCCGACGCGCCTGATCCATCGTTCATTCGCGGGCATATGAAAACCGTCGCCCAACAACGGATGGGCGGCGCCTACGAGCCCAGCCAGCCGAGCAACCAGCAACTGATTGAAATCCATCGCAGCGAAATTTCCAGTCGCTCGGCCGAAGCGTTGTTCTTCAACCTCGCCAAACCTGTCGCAAGCGCGCCAGTGCCGCTGTGATCGCAGACTCCGGCACAGCGGCAAAACCCAGCACCAGGCCGGCGCGCTGGGCCATCGGTGTAGTCGAGTCCGGCAACCAGTAACTGCTCAAGCCGTTGATTTCGACATCGACCTCAGCGGCCTGAGCGATCAATTGCTGCTCGCGCTCGATGCTGTCCACGGCGACGGTCAAGTGCAGCCCGGCCGGCACGGCGGGCAGTTGACCGACGCCGGCGACCGTCGGCCAGCCTTCGAGCAGGCAGTTGCGCCGGCTCAGCGCAGCCCGGCGCATGCGGCGGATATGCCGCTGGAAGTGTCCGGCAGCCATGAACTCGGCCATCACCGCTTGGGTGCTGACCTCCGAGTGCCGCACATCGACGGCGCGGCGTTGCGCGAACGCGTCGACCAGCGCTGGTGGCAGCACCAGATAACCGAGGCGCAGCGCCGGAAAAGCGACTTTGCCGAACGTACCGACGTAGAGCACACGACCCTGACGATCAAGTGCCGCCAACGGCGCCAGCGGTGCGCCGGTGTAGCGGTACTCGCCATCGTAATCATCCTCGACGATCCAGCCACCGACACGCTCGGCCCAGGCGAGCAACTCCAGACGCCGGGCCAGGCTCATCACCACGCCGGTCGGGTACTGATGGGACGGCGTGACGTAAGCCACCCGACAATCGCTGAGCTGAGCCATGGCGCTGCAGTCGATGCCATCGCTGTCTACCGCCACCCCATGCAATTTCGCCCCCGCTACAGCGAAGGCATGCCCGGCCGCGCGATAGCCCGGATTCTCGATCTCCACGCCGTCCCCAGGCTCGACCAGCAACTGTGCACAAAGGCTGATGCCCTGCTGCGCGCCACTGGTGATCACAATTTGCTCAGCCGTGCACTGCATGCCGCGGGAACTGCGCAAATAAGCGGCGATCATGCCGCGCAGTCGTGCATCGCCGGCCGGATCGCCGTAACACAGTTGCTGCAGATCCGGTTTACGCCAGAAAGCCGCGTTCAGCTTGGCCCAGACCTCGAACGGAAACAGATCGAATGCCGGCACGCCCACCCGAAAAGCGCGCGGCGGACCGCTCGGTGGTCGCGGCAAATGATGCTTTTCGATGCGGGAAAATCCGTCGCTGTGGATAACTTTGCTGGATGGATTCACAGGTAAATCCAGCCAATTTGTGGATAAGGCTGTGGGTAAGCCTGTTGACAAGCCTGTGGATGAATTTGTGGATAGTTTTTCTTCGGCGTGGATGCCTGCACCAATTGCGCCACGTAAGTACCGTCGCCGACGCGTCCTTCGATAAAGCCTTCGGCATACAACTGATCGTAGGCGCGCACCACACTGTTGCGGGAAATGCCCAGCGCCGCGGCCAGGTCACGGCTGGCCGGCAATCGCGTGCCGCTAACGAGGCGCCTATCAAGCACCCGCTGGCGCAAGGCCTGATAGAGCTGGCGGCTCAGGCCCTGACGGCGATCGAGTTCGATTCCGGCCGGATTGAAAGGCATCGACAGCGGCGGTAGTTCAGGCATGGCAATGGACCTATGAAATGGCTCATCAATGGCTCTTACAACGGACCAATAGCCTGCCTAGGATGCAGGCATTCGCCAAGGAAAATCTGTCCATGTACACGCCAAGCGCCTTTGCCATCGAAGACTTGTCCCAACTGCACGAACTGATACTCGCCACGCGCCTGGCCATTCTCGTCAGCCACGGTGCGAGCGGCCTGCAAGCCAGCCACGTGCCGGTGCTGCTGCATCGCGAACAGGGTGAGTACGGCACGCTCTATGGCCATCTGGCCAAGGCCAATCCGCAGTGGAAGGACCTGCGGGACGGCGCCGAGGCGATGCTGATCTTTGCCGGACCAGACGCCTACGTCAGCCCGAGCTTCTACCCGAGCAAAGCCGAGCACGGCAAGGTCGTGCCGACCTGGAACTATATCGCCGTGCACGCCTACGGCCATGCCGAAACCTTCAGCGATGGCGGGCGCCTGCTCGATATCGTCAGCACCCTCACTGACCGTCACGAAGCGGGCCGTGCCCAGCCATGGTCGGTCGATGATGCACCGGCCGATTACATTGATGGCATGCTCAAGGCCATTGTCGGTTTTGCCATTCCCATCGACCGCCTCGAGGGCAAACGCAAGCTCAGCCAGAACCGCAGCGCCGAAGATATCGCCGGCGTGCGCGACGGCCTTGCCGCCAGCCCCGACGCCAACGACCAGACCCTCGCCCGCTTGATGCGCTAAGGAAACCCGCATGACCCAGATCGACATTCGCCCGGTCAGCGCCAATGACCACGCCACCTGGCTGCCCCTGTGGCAGGCCTACCTGCGCTTCTACAATACCGAGCTGCCAGACGCCGTCACCCATAGCACCTGGCAGCGCTTTCTCGACCCGAACGAACCGACCCACGCCACCCTCGCCTGGGCCGAGGGCAAAGCGCTGGGCATGGTGCACTACATCTATCACCGCTCGAACTGGAGCGTCGAAAATTCCTGCTATCTCCAGGATCTGCTGGTAGTACCCGAGTCCCGTGGCACTGGAGTCGGCCGGCTGTTGATCGAGCATGTCTACGCTACCGCCAAGGCCGATGGCTGCTGCAAAGTCCACTGGCTGACCCACGAAACCAATGCAACGGCGATCCAGCTCTACGAGCGCATCGCTGAACGCCCGGGCTTCATCCAGTTTCGTAAAGCCCTTTAAGGAGACGCGCACATGACCGCTTCACTCGCTGACTGGAAAGGCGTCCCCGCCCCCTCCGCCACGCTGCTCGAAGGCCGCTTCATTCGCCTGGAAAAACTCGACCCGGCGCGCCATGCCGATCAACTCTTCGCCGCCCTCGAAGGGCCAGGGGCTGATCCGAAACTCTGGGATTACTTGCCTTACGGGCCGTTTCCCGAGCGCAGCGCGTTCAACGATTGGCTGAACAATCATGCGGCCAACAGCGACCCTTATTTTTTCAGCGTCGTCGACCGTGCGACGGGTCAGGTCCAAGGCATCCTCAGCCTGATGTCGATCGTCCCGGCCCAGGGCCGCATCGAAATCGGCCACGTCACTTTCGGTGCGCCAATGCAACGCTCGCCGAAAAGCACCGAGGCGGTGTACCTGCTGGCCAAGTACTCGTTCGAGCTGGGATACCGGCGCCTGGAATGGAAGTGCAACAACGGCAACGCCCGCTCCAAATACGCGGCCGAGCGTCTGGGCTTCAGCTTTGAAGGCGTGTTCCGCCAGCACATGGTGGTCAAGGGGCAGAACCGCGACACCGCGTGGTATTCGATTCTGGATGCGGAATGGCCGGCGATTGGTGCCGGGTTCGAGCGCTGGCTGAGCGATGAAAACCAGACCCCAGCTGGCCAGGTGAAAGGCTTGGCCGAGTGCCGTAGCTGATCGTCACAAAGCCCCTGTGGGAGCGAGCCTGCTCGCGAAGGCGGTTTGTCAGTCACCGCAAATATTGACTGACTGACCGCTTTCGCGGGCAGGCTCGCTCCCACAATTGGCGGGGTCTGGCTTAACGACGCAGCTCCTGCGCCAGCACCGCAATATGCTCCGGGCCGATCCCGCAGCAGCCACCCAGATGACTGGCGCCGCGCTGTTGCCAGTCCAGCGCCCAGTGCAGATACCCCGGCGGATCGAGATCGTCACGCAACGGGTCGAGCCCGTCGTTGGCCGTGGCTTCTTTCGGTTGCGGAGGAAACGCGTTGGCATACGCGCCGATATCGATCTTCACACCGAGACGCTCGAACGTTGCGCGCGCTGCGTCGATGGCCGCGCCAATCACTTCCGGCTGACTGCAATTGAACAGCAGGGTTTCGACGCCGAGTTCAGCCGCCACCGCAGCCGCTTCGGCTACCGGCTCACCGGAGCGCAGGCGCGGCACTGCATCGGTGTCTTCATCTTTGAGGGTGAACGACAGCCAGAACGGTTTGCCGTCCTTCGGCAACCCGGCGTGAATGGCCCGCGCCTCGACAATCGAACTCTGGGTTTCCGCCAGCCATAGATCAACGTGCGGGGCCAGCCCCTTGATCAGCGGCGTCAGCAATTCGCTTACCCGATCCGCTTCGAACAGGTCCGGACGGTACGAGCCGAACAGCGGCGGCAACGAACCGGCAACACGCACTGGCTTGCCCGATGCCTGCACGGCCCGCCGCGCCAACTCCCCAGCCAGTGCCGCAAGCGCCTGGCCTTCAGCCGCAAAGCGCGCCTCGCCAATGTGAAACGGCACCACCGCGTAACTGTTGCTGGTGATCACGTCCGCGCCGCTGTTGATGTAAGCGGCATGCACCGCCTCGACCGCCTGCGGCGCTTCACTCAGCGCCAGTGCCGACCACTCCGGTTGGCGAAACGGCGCGCCGGCGCGTTGCAACTCGCGGCCCATGCCGCCATCGAGAATGACCCTGTTCGCTGCGCCCATATGCTTTTCACTCATATGCTTATGAAAATAACTCACTATCAGAGTCGTTCTTATAACTATTTAATACGCACCACTCGGTTAATAACAACCTCTTTTTTCAACAGGGATCGACTGTGAAATTCCAACCGCTATTGGCCCTGGGCCTGACCATTCTGGCCTCCACCCAAGCCTTCGGCGGCGCGACGCTGGACCGTGTCGAGCAGAAAAAAGAGCTGGTCGGTGTGCTGATGGAGAGTTATCCGCCCTTCTCGTTTCTCAATGAGCAGAATCAACTCGACGGTTTCGATGTCGACGTTGCCAAAGCGGTGGCGGACAAGCTTGGCGTCAAACTGCGTCTGGAAACGCCGTCCTGGGATGTGATCGCCGCCGGCCGCTGGAGCGGGCGCTACGACATCTGCATCTGCTCGATGACCCCGAGCAAGGCCCGCGCCGAAGTGTTCGACTTCCCGGTCGAGTACTACGCTTCGCCAGCGGTGATTGTGGTCAATGCCAAGGACGATCGCATCCACAGCGCCAAGGACCTGAGCGGCAAAAAGGTCGGCCTGACCAGCGCCTCCAGCTACGAAAGCTATCTGAACAAGAATCTGATCATCGAAGGCGCCGAGGATACCCAGTTGGAGTATCCGTTCGAGGATGTGCAGATCGCTCCGTACGACACCGACAACGTCGCCTTCCAGGATCTGGGCCTGGGCGCCGGCGTGCGCCTGGATGCGATCCTCACCAATCTGGTCACCGCGCAGCCGCGCCTGAACCAGGACCAGCGTTTCAAACTGGCCGGCGAACCGCTCTACTCGGAACCCAACTCGGTGGCCATCGAAAAGGGTGACCCGCAGTGGGACGCCAAGGTACGCGAGGTGTTTGCCCAGCTGAAACAGGACGGCACCCTGAGCAAGCTGTCGCAGAAATGGATCGGCGCCGATATCAGCCAATGACTTCCTTTCCGACCCCGCCACAGCCACCGCAACCGGTGGCTGAGACACGCCTGCAAAAGCTCTTCGGTTTCCGTACGCGCCTTTATCTGACCTGGGCTGCGCTGTTCTGCCTGTTCGCCGGATTCTTTCTCAGCTTCGACCTGAAGTTCGCGATCATCCTCGACAAGTTGCCCAACCTGGTCGGCCTGAAGCTGGCGCCGAACGGATTTCTGCAAGGCGCAGCGCTGACGCTGTTCCTCTGCGCCTGCTCGATCATCGCCTCCTCGCTGCTGGGTTTCATCACCGCCCTGGCGCGCCTGTCGAACAGCGCCGTGGCGTTCGGCATCGCCAGTTTCTACACCTCGTTCTTTCGCGGCACGCCGCTGCTGATCCAGATCCTGCTGATCTACCTCGGCCTGCCGCAACTGGGCATCGTCCCCGGCGCCATCGTCGCCGGCATCATTGCCCTGTCGCTGAATTACGGCGCGTACCTGAGCGAAATCTTCCGCGCCGGGATCCTCGGCGTCGATCACGGCCAACGCGAAGCCTCCCTGGCGCTGGGTCTGCGCGAAAGCGTGATCTTCTGGCGCATCACCCTGCCCCAGGCCATGCGCACCATCATCCCGCCGACCACCAACCAGTTCATCTCGATGCTCAAGGACTCGTCGCTGATCTCGGTGATGGGCGTCTGGGAAGTGATGTTTCTCGCCCAGTCATATGGGCGCTCAAGTTATCGCTACATCGAAATGCTCACCACGGCGGCGATCATCTACTGGCTGATGTCGATCGGGCTGGAGCTGATTCAGGCACGGATGGAGCGGCATTACGGCAAGGCGTATGTGCGGCGTAGTTGAGGTGCATTCAAATGGTGTCCCGGCGTATTCGCACAACGCCCATTTTCATGCCGAAGGGGCGGAACACCGCGTTCAGCGACTTCAGGGTCTGATTGCCTTCGCCATGTTCGATATGCACCAGCGTGCGCACTGAAATCTTGCACATCTTCGCGAACTGAGTCTGATGCAGACCGGTGACTTCGACCCGTAAACGGCGCACGGCGTCACCGATTTCCAGAGTGCCTTCGGCCAGCGCTTGCTGAATGCTTTCGATGAGCGCCGTGCGCTCGAGGACGGTCAGACTCATTGCAGGTCCCACTCTTTCAAACGTTGCTCGAGGTTTTTCAGGTGAACGCTCGGGTGATTCATGGTTCTGGCGGGCAAACCGCTGGCTGCAAGAATATCCGGCAGTGCGGCCAGACGGCGGGCATCCGCGCGCAGGCCTTCGAACAGCGCTGAGGCATCCAGCCCCGTCAACGATTCGTGCGGATCCGCGCTATCGGCCAATACGCGGCAGGCACCTCGCCAATCGACATCTCCCGCCCGCTCCAACTCTTTTGGCCACTTGGTCGTACGAGTCACGCCTTCGTCATCCATGACCATCGGGGCGAGGTCATAAATAGGCGCGAGCTGGAAAGCGTTCTCTTGCCGGATAATCGCCGTGTTACGACCGTGGTTATCGGAGTTTCCGAGGATTTTATTGATCAGGTCGCGACGCAGATAATCGGCGACGAGGCTGGGAATCTGGCTGGCCTGACCCGCTTTGCGCCAGAGCCCGGCGAGCATGCGGATCACTTCCAGATGATTCATGGCACTGCCTGGCGTCGTCACTCCAGCCAGCGAATAAACCGATTCGACGGCGAAACGCGACACCGCCCCATCTTTCACTTGTCGATCAAAACGCCGCATCCACACACTCGGTTTGCTCGCCTCTTCCAAGGCCAGGCCTTCCGCCGCGACCGTTTCGATGCCCAGTGTCTGCAGCGCTTTGTAGTAATGGAATTCGCTGCGCAGGATGTCCTGGTCGGTCTGCCCGCCCCTGTTTCTGGCGAATTTCACGAACCAGTGCTGTCGCACTTCTTCATCGTCCAATACCGCATCGGGATACAGAAGCCCGGCACTGTTCTCTTCGGAGCTTCACCACCTGCCCCCGTCGCGCCACCGATGGCCGCGCCCAGCTCGTAGGCATATTCAAGAAAGCGATTGTCGCGGCTAATGACCTCCTCGCGCTTGAATCCGATCGGCTTCCTTTCATCGACTGCTTCCGCCGATTCCTTTATTCGCATGTTGCCAATGGGGGCCGGTGTACTGCGGCCCAGCAGAAACAGATCGGCGCTGATCTCGGCGGGTCTTTCCTGACCCAGGAGGGCAAGTAGAAACCGCTTGGCTGCGCCTGCCGGTGCGATGTCGTGGACAAAGGCTGGCGTCTTCGCGCGCCGACCTTCCCAATCCAGCGGATACAGGGCACTCACGGCTTGGGAAAAAGGCGACCCGATCAACTCAATGTTTTCCACCAGATAGTCCGCTTCATAGCCAAAACTGCAGCGGCTTTCGAAGCCTTTTTCCGGATTATCGAAATCAAGAATCATCGCGTCGTGCCATTGCCCGGCGGTGAAGATCTGGAGTGTCAGGCTGTACATGTTGATTCCATGTGCATTTTAATGCAGTTAAACGAGGAAAAATTCCCATAACATGCAATATAGTGCATCCAAGCAGTCTTGTGCGCAGGAATATCTGCAACAAAATGCAGATTAGCATTCCCATGTGGCTGGCTGAACGCAAATTAATGCAGTTAAGGGTCTGACGTGCCACCGGTGAAGGTTCTTCAACGGGAGAAAGCCGTAGGAAAAAGAACAGCCACCACTGCGCAAAAGCTCTGTTTTGTGAAAACCAGTGAGGATTTTCTACACAACGATCCGATGTCGCCTGCGTGGATGCGGGAAGCGGCCGACATCGGTTTTTTCGGGCAGCAATAGAGTTGGGTCTTCTCGATAAGGAGGTCGAACTTGATGCCCACTCAACACCTATTCGCACCAAAACACTTGGCTCTGGCTATTTCATTGGCAATGGGTGGCGTAGCGCTGGCTAACGCCGAGCAATCCACTGAAGCAATAGAGCAGCCCCCAAGCATGGAAACGACGGAGCAGCCCGAAACCAACCCCAGGCAACAGGCGATGGAACGGCTACAGGGTTTTCTCACCGACGCGAGCACGGTACCGATAACCTTTACGACACCGGAAACCTTGTTCAAAGGGACTGACGTCAACGACTTGATTACTCTAACCGACGGCGCAAGCTTCACGGGTCGGCTGGATGGCGGCAAGGGCGATAATGTGTTGTTCCTTAATGCTGCGGATGGCGGCACGTTGAACGACACGCGCAACTTCAATGGGTTATTCGTCGCCCAAGGCAACTGGACGCTGAGCTCCAAAGGCGATTTCCATGAAGGTGTTCTGGTCAACAGCGGTGGAGCGTTGACCAACCTCGGCAGCATCAAGGGCGATGTGTATGTCCAGAATGGCGGCAGTTTCGCCGGTAAAGGCACGGTGGGAAATCTTGAGGTGGGTGGGCTGCTCACCGTCAATGCAGCGCTTGGCGCACCGCGAGTGAAAGGTAATTTGCACTTGGCGCCTGGTGCCGATTTGTCTTACGAGGTCACTCCCGCTGGTGGTCAGACGATCAAGGTCGATGGTACAGCCCAACTCGAAGGTGCCACCCTGAAAATTGTTTCGGCTCCCGGTGAATATCCGCAGAGCAGCCAATACAAAATCATTGAGGCCCGAGAGGTAAAAGGCGAATTCGGCAGGATAGAGAACGATCTGGCCTATATGACCGCCACAGCTCAATACAACAAGAAGTCGGTTGGACTGACTTACGCTCGCAATGGTGAACCGCTTCAAAGCCTCGCTCTTACAGAAAATGCAGGCGAACTTGCAGGCAGTATTATCGAGCCAGAGCAGCCGACTTCTCCCGCTGTACCGATCGCGACAACGCCCGCTCCAGCTTCAATGAGAGCGGTGATAGCAGCTCCAGCCCCTGCCCTGACCTCAGTTGCGACCTTGATTGAAGACTCCGCATCGGTGGAATCATCGATACCCAACGAAATCGTAACTGCACAAACCACCGCACAGCCCACGTCCGAGCCTGCAAAGCCCATCAACACCGCCGTCGCGGCGCTGCTGATCAGTGACAAAGCCACGGCTCCGATCGCGCTCGATCAACTCGCCGCCGGCAGCAATGCCAATCTCGCCAAAGCCACACTGAGCAGTGTCACGCCGGTCAGTGCGAGCATGCTCTCGGCGATGCGCCAACTGGACAACCGTTCCGGCTCTACTGACGGCTCGCGCAGTTCAACTCATCAGGCCTCGGGCAGCGAAGGCTCCGGGCGGGTGTGGTTTCAGGCATTGGGCCACGGCGGCAAGATTGACCGCGACGCCGACGGCATCCTTCAACATGCCACTCAAGGGCTGGTCATGGGCGCTGACTGGCGACTCGACGAGCACTGGCATGTCGGCCTGCTCGGCGGCAAATCGCAGACGAAACTCGATGCCCGCCAGTACGACGGCGACCTCGACAGCTGGCACCTCGGCGCCTACGCCGTGCGTCAGGATGGCCCGCTATCGCTGCGTCTCGGCGCTACCTACGCCAGCCATGACGGCAGCAGCACACGGCGGGTAGCGTTCAAGGGTTTCAGCGATCGTCTCAAGGGCAATTACGACGCCAATACTCAGCAAGCATTTGCCGAGGCCGGGTTCAACCTGGGCCGCAACAACGTGACCCTCGAACCCTTCGCCAGCCTCGGCTATCAGCGTTATCAGCGCGACAGCTACAACGAAAAAGGAGGCGACGCGGCATTGAAAGTCTACGGCCAGACCCGCGACAACTTCAGCAGCACCTTCGGTCTGCGGGTTGCGCAGGTCAACACGCTGGATAACGGCATGCATTTGACTCCGCGATTGAGCGCCGGCTGGAAACATACTTTCGACGAGATCGACAGCGACACTCGCCAACAACTGCTCAAGGGGGGCAAGCGTTTCGAAGTGACCGGCGCGGCACTGGATAGGAACGCTCTGTCGGTGGATGCGGGGGTCGATCTTGGTATTTCAGCGGCGCACACGCTGGGCGTGGGCTTGACGGGTGAGCTGGGCAACGACAGCCGAACATATGGCGTAGCGGGTCAATGGCGCATGGCGTTCTGATGGATTAAGCACGCTCCCGATGTAGGAGTGAGCCTGCTCGCGATAGCGGTGGATCACTTGCAGATGATGTTGGCTCGTCCGACGCATTCGCGAGCAGGCTCGCTCCCACATCGGCTCCTCAAGCGAGCTGAGAAATATCGAAAATCACAGGCAAAAAAAGGGGAGCACCTGCTCCCCCGAGGTTTAAAGCGTTGGATCGCGACTGTTATCTCAGCCTTCGATCTCGACGAGGATTTCGCCCGGGTTGACCCGGTCGCCCTTGGCCACATGAATCGCGGTGACCTTGCCGGCAATGGCGGCCTGGACTTCGGTTTCCATCTTCATCGCTTCGGTGATCAGTACCGCCTGGCCCGCCTTGACGGTGTCGCCCTCCTTGACCAGCACATCGACGATGTTGCCGGGCATGGTGGTGCTGACGTGGCCTGGCGCCGAGGCCTGTTTGCGTTTGCTGCTGCCACCGCCGACGAACTCGTTGAGCGGTTCGAACACCACTTCTTCCGGCATGCCATCGATGGACAGATAGAAGTGGCGCTTGCCTTCGGCCTTGACGCCGACACCGGTGATATCGACGCGGTAGGTTTCGCCGTGGACGTCGATGACGAACTCGGTCGGCACGCCCTCGCCGCCTGCCGAAGCAACGGCACCTGCTTCCGGGATCGGCAACAGCACTTCCGGCGTAAGAGTGCCGGCGGCGCGTTCTTCGAGGAACTTGCGGCCGATGTCGGGGAACATGGCGAAGGTCAGTACGTCTTCTTCGGACTTGGCCAGTGCGCCGATATCGGCACGCAGCTTGGTCATTTCCGGCTTGAGCAGATCGGCCGGGCGCACGTCGATGACGTCTTCGCTGCCGATCGCCTGACGCCGCAGCTTTTCATTGACCACGCCCGGCGCCTTGCCGTAGCCGCCCTGCAGATACAACTTCACTTCGTTGGTGATGGTCTTGTAGCGCTCGCCGGCCAGTACGTTGAAGAACGCCTGGGTGCCGACGATTTGCGAGGTCGGGGTCACCAGCGGCGGGAAGCCGAGGTCTTCACGTACGCGCGGGATTTCTGCGAGCACTTCGCCCATGCGATTCAGAGCGCCCTGCTCTTTCAACTGGTTGGCGAGGTTGGAGATCATCCCGCCCGGCACCTGGTTGACCTGCACACGGGTGTCGACGGCGGTGAATTCGCTTTCGAACTGGTGGTACTTCTTGCGCACGGCATAGAAGTACAGGCCGATTTCCTGGAGCAGCTCCAGATTCAGGCCGGTGTCGTACTCGGTGCCCTTGAGCGCGGCAACCATCGACTCTGTGCCCGGATGGCTGGTGCCCGAGGCGAAGCTGGAGATTGCGGTGTCGATGTGGTCGGCGCCGTTTTCGATCGCCTTGAGCTGGCACATGGCGGCCAGGCCGGCGGTGTCGTGGGAGTGGATGAACACCGGCAGCGACTGCTCGGCTTTCAACGCGCGCACCAGTTCACCGGTGGCATACGGGGTCAGCAGACCGGCCATGTCCTTGATCGCCACCGAGTCGCAACCCATGGACTCCATTTGCTTGGCCTGGGTGACGAAAGCATCGATGGTGTGCACCGGACTGGTGGTATAGGCGATGGTGCCCTGTGCGTGTTTGCCGGCAGCCTTCACCGCTTCGATGGCCACGCGCAGGTTACGCACATCGTTCATCGCATCGAAAATGCGGAACACGTCGATGCCGTTCACCGCTGCTTTGGCGACGAAAGCTTTGACCACGTCGTCGCTGTAATGGCGATAGCCGAGCAGATTCTGCCCGCGCAGGAGCATTTGCAGACGGGTGTTGGGCAACGCCGCACGCAGTTGGCGCAGGCGCTCCCACGGGTCTTCCTTGAGAAAGCGCACACAGGCGTCGAACGTCGCGCCGCCCCAGCATTCCAGCGACCAGTAGCCGACCTTGTCGAGCTTGTCGCAGATCGGCAGCATGTCTTCGGTGCGCATGCGGGTGGCGAGCAGCGATTGGTGAGCGTCGCGCAGGATGGTGTCGGTAACGAAGATCTTCTTAGTCATTGGTATCTCCTCATAGCGGCAAGCTTCAAGCTACGAGCTGCAAGAAAAGCCAATCTGCTTTTACTTGCCGCTTGCAGCTGAAAGCTCGCAGCTGCTTCATTCATAGGCCTGCGTGGGCGGCGATGGCGGCGGCGATGGCCAGGGCCAGCTCTTCGGGTTTGCGCTTGATCGAGTAGTTGGTCAGTTCCGGGTGGCTTTCAACGAAGCTGGTGTTGAACTGGCCGCTACGGAATTCCGGGTTGAGCAGGATTTCCTGGTAGTAGGCGGCGGTGGTCTTCACGCCCTGCAGACGCATGTCGTCGAGGGCGCGCAGGCCACGGTCCATCGCCTCTTCCCAGGTCAGTGCCCAAACCACCAGTTTCAGGCACATCGAGTCGTAGAACGGTGGAATGGTGTAGCCGGTGTAGATCGCCGTGTCGGTGCGCACGCCCGGGCCGCCGGGGGCGTAGTAACGGGTGATCTTGCCGAAACTCGGCAGGAAGTTGTTCTTCGGGTCTTCGGCGTTGATACGGAACTGCAACGCAAAGCCACGGTGCTGGATGTCTTCCTGCTTCACTGATAGCGGCAGGCCGGAAGCGATGCGAATCTGCTCGCGGACGATGTCGATGCCGGTGATTTCTTCGGTGATGGTGTGTTCCACCTGCACCCGCGTGTTCATTTCCATGAAGTACACCTCGCCCTCGGCGAGCAGGAACTCCACGGTACCGGCGTTCTCGTAACCCACAGCCTTGGCCGCACGCACCGACAGGTCGCCGATGTAGGCGCGTTGTTCCGGGGTCAGCTGCGGGCTGGGCGCGATCTCGATCAGCTTCTGGTTGCGGCGCTGGATCGAGCAGTCACGCTCGAACAGGTGCACGACGTTGCCAAAGCTGTCGCCAAGGATCTGCGCTTCGATGTGCTTGGGATTGACGATGCATTTTTCCAGGAACACTTCCGCCGAACCGAACGCCTTGGTGGCTTCGGAGATGACCCGGGGGAAGTTCTGTTCGAGTTCTTCGCGGCTGTTGCAGCGACGGATACCGCGACCGCCACCACCAGAGGTGGCCTTGAGCATCACCGGGTAACCGATGCGGTCGCCTTCGACCAAGGCTTCTTCGATGCCGGAGACATTGCCCTCGGTACCGGGCGTCACCGGTACGCCGGCCTTGATCATGCTGCGCCGCGCTTCGGTCTTGTCGCCCATGCGCCGGATGACTTCCGCCGACGGGCCGATGAATTTGATACCGCGCTCGGCGCAGATTTCCGCCAGCTCGGCGTTTTCCGACAGGAAACCGTAGCCGGGGTGCAGCGCATCGCAGCCGGTTTCCACCGCCAGGTTCACCAGCTTGCGCGGGTTCAGGTAGCCGGCCAGCGGCTCGGCTCCGACGCTGTGGGCCTCGTCCGCACGCTTCACATGCAAGGCATGACGATCGGCATCGGAGAAAATCGCAACCGAGCGAATGCCCATTTCGGCGCAGGCTCGTACGATTCGTACGGCAATCTCACCACGGTTGGCGATCAGGATCTTTTTTATCACTTGGAGGTTCCCTTGAGCCGGTGGCACCACGACCTGCTAGACCCAGGTCGACGCGTGACCAAATGTTTCAATTCGGTCGCAGGTCCACACTAGCGCTGCCAAGGGATTAACAAAAATGAATAATAATTGGGTCATGCATAAGTAAACACTTATAGTCGAAATATCCGACCGCCAACCGAGCCCGAATAATATGCGTAAGTCATTGATGCGTATGACCTTGCGTCAACTGCAAATCTTCAATGAAGTGTGCGATCTGCGCTCCTACAGCCGCGCCGCCGAGGAAATGTCCCTCACACAACCGGCCGTCAGCCTACAGATTCGTCAGCTTGAAGAGCTGATCGGCCAGCCGCTATTCGATTATGTCGGCAAAAAACTCTACATGACCGAGGCGGCGGAAGCGCTTCAACGTGCCAGTCGCGACATTTTCGGGCGCCTGGAAAACCTCGATATGCAACTGTCGGACATGCAGGGATCACTGCAGGGCCAACTGAAACTGGCAGTGGAATCGAGCGCCAAATATTTTGTGCCGCACCTGTTCGCTGCGTTCAAGCGCCAGCATCCGGAAGTCAATTTGCAGCTGACCGTGGTCAACCGTGGCCAAGTCATTCGCCGTCTCTCGGACAACCGCGATGATCTGGTGATCATGTCGATGGTGCCGCAGGACATGGGCCTGGAGTTTCTGCCGTTTCTGAACAATCCGATTGTCGCCGTGGCGCGCCCGGATCACCCGCTGGCGCACATGGGCCCGTTGCGCTTGCAGGATCTCGAGCCGTATACGCTGCTGATCCGCGAGCCAGGCTCGGGCACGCGTCTGGCCTGCGAGGAATACTTCAAGGAAAAGCGCGTGCACTTCACCCAGACCCAGGAAGTGGCGTCCGCCGAAGCCCAGCGCGAATGCGTGTTGGCGGGTCTGGGCCTGGCGCTGTTGACGCGCCACGCCCTGAACCTGGAGCTGGCGACCGGCGGCCTGGTCGAGCTGCCGGTCGAAGAGTTGCCGCTGATGCGCAGCTGGTGTCTGGTGCAGGCCAAAGCCAAACGGCTGTCACCGGTGGCGCACGCCTTCCTGGCGTTTATCCGCAGCGAACGGGCGCAGATTATTGCGTTGGTTGAGCGTTTCGACGGGAAGCTGCGGGCGCTGCCTGCCAGTGAGTGATCTCGGGAAAATCGCCGATCTCGGCCTGAAGCTGGCGAAGTTCGAAGCGATCTTCAATTGCGCGGCGAAATTCCATGCGGCGCTGATCTTCCTGCTGACGACGGGTTTTCGCGGCGCTGTTGCGTTCTTCGTAGGGCTGAGCCATTTCGAGTCTCCCAGGGCGAGTACGGGAGTTTCACGATAGGCGTGGGGGATGACGGTTTGGCTGCGCCGGGATGACAATGTGATGAAATGTGCGCAGGGATGTGCTGTTGTTGAAGACGCTTTCGCGAGCAGGCTCGCTCCCACATTTGATCCCGTTATGACCCAGAATTTATGTTCTCAGGAGATCCCCTGTGGGAGCGAGCCTGCTCGCGAACAAGGTCGGAACGACCTTGCTCAATCATCCAGGGCTTTCACGGCTTTTGGAGACAAACGCAAACTGCGCAGACTGCGCTTGACGCTCTTGAGGTGATTGACCAGGCTCGGCCCGCGCGCCATGGCCACGCCCATCGCCAGAACGTCGATCACCACCAGGTGGGCGATACGCGAAGTCAGTGGTGTATAGATTTCGGTGTCTTCATGTACATCGATCGCGAGGTTCACCGTCGACAACTCCGCCAATGGCGTCTGGCTCGGGCACAGGGTGATCAGCGATGCCCCGCTCTCGCGAACAAGGTTTGCGGTGATCAACAAATCCTTTGAACGCCCCGACTGGGAAATACAGATCGCCACATCGGTGGGCTTCAGCGTCACCGCTGACATCGCCTGCATGTGCGGGTCGGAATACGCCGCCGCGGTCAACAGCAAACGAAAGAACTTGTGCTGTGCATCCGCCGCCACCGCACCGGAAGCACCGAAGCCGTAGAACTCGACACGCTGCGCTTGGGACATCAGCGTCACTGCGCGCTGCAACTCCACCGGGTCGAGTTTCTCGCGCACTTCCATCAGGGTGTGCAGCGTGGTGTCGAAAATCTTCAGGCTGTAGTCGGCGACGGAGTCGTCTTCGTGGATCGCGAACTGGCCGAAGCTGGCACCGGCGGCCAGGCTTTGCGCCAGTTTCAGTTTGAGATCCTGAAAGCCGGAACAACCGATCGCGCGGCAGAAGCGCACGATGGTCGGCTCGCTGATACCGACGCTGTGAGCCAGGTCGGCCATGGAACTGTGCATCACTGCCGCAGGGTCAAGCAGCACGTGGTCGGCGACCTTGAGCTCCGACTTGCGTAACAGGTGACGTGACTGGGCGATGTGTTGCAGCAGATTCAAGGGGCTGGACTCTTCTTGTGGGCAAGGATGTAGCAAGCTTGTAGTTATACTACATGAATGGGCATTTTGCCTGCTCAAAGCGTAACTCGATGTCCCGGCATCAGGCACGCTGAGCTGTATGTAGCCCTTACTGCGGATTTCCCTGATCGCGCAAAAGCCCGGCCAGACTGGCAGCGTCCACCGGCCGGCTGATCAGATAACCCTGCACCTCGTCGCAACGCTCCACGCGCAGAAATTCCAGCTGATCCTGCCGCTCAACGCCCTCTGCCACGACTTTCAGCGCCAGCCCGTGAGCCATAGCGATGATCGCGCGAGTGATCGCAGCGTCCGCACTGCCGACGCTCAAGCCGCGAATGAACGCCTGATCGATCTTCACGTAATCCACCGGAATTCGCTTGAGGTAACTCAACGAGGAATAACCGGTACCGAAATCATCGATCGCCAGTTTCACCCCCAGATCGCGCAGTTGCTGGAACGTCGCAATGATGTGTTCGACGCTGTCGAGCAAATGGCTTTCGGTCAATTCGAGCTCAAGGCAGTGCGGCGCCAGCCCGGTTTCTTCCAGCACCTGCCGCACCAGAGTGACCAGCTTGCCCTGGCGCAGCTGATGCACCGACAGGTTCACCGACACGCGGATCGGCGCCAGGCCCTGGCGCTGCCATTCGCACGCCTGCCAGCACGCCTGACGCAAAACGAATTCACCGATCGGCCCGATCAGACCGGTCTCCTCGGCGAGGCCAATGAAATCCGCCGGCGGCACCTGGCCCATGCTCGGATGATCCCAGCGCACCAGCGCTTCAGCGGCATTCAGGCGACCGCTCTGCAGGCACAGTTTCGGTTGGTAGAACACGGTCAGCTGCCGTTCCTCAATAGCCCTGCGCAAGTGGTTTTCCAGCTGCAAGCGTTCGAGTGTGCTGGCCTGCAAGCTGTCGGTGAAGAACTGGAAATTGTTGCCGCCCAGATGTTTGGCGTGCTGCATGGCCATGTTCGCCTGGCTGACCAGCGCTGAAATCTCCCGCGCATTGTCCGGCAACAGGCTGATGCCCATGGAAGCGCTGACCACCAGTTCATGCCCGTCGACACTCAGCGGCAAACGCAGCTTGGCCGACAACCGCGTCGCCACCCGCGCCAGGCTCGACAGATTGCCGTAGGCATCGAACAGCACGGCAAATTCGTCACCGGACAGGCGCGCAATGGTGTCGGCTTCCGGCAAGGCATTGACCAGCCGCCGCGCCATCTTCTGCAGCAGCTGATCGGCGACTTCATGGCCGAGGCTGTCATTGAGCAATTTGAAGCGATCAAGATTGATGTGCAGCAACGCCAGACTGCGGCGCCCGCCCTGCCGCACCCGCTGATGGGCTTCGTGCAGACGCTCGCGGAACAGTGAGCGGTTGGCCAGGCCAGTGAGCTCGTCGTAATGAGTCAGATAGCGCATGCGCTCTTCCGAGGCACGCCGCGCTGAGAGATCGGCGAAGAAGCCGACGATATGGCTGACATTGCCGCGACTGTCGCGCACCGCATTGAGCTGCAGCCACTGCGGGTACAGCTCACCATTCTTGCGGGTTTCCACCAGCTCACCCTGCCAACTGCCGTACTGCTCCAGCGCATGACGGATCGCCACGTAGTGACGACGGGCATCGCGGCTGCACGGCAACTCGACGACGTTGCGCCCAAGCATGTCGTCGATCTCATAACCGCTGACACGGCTGAACGCTTGGTTGATCGCAATCAGCGCGTAGTCCGGGTCGAGAATCACGATGCCTTCGCTGGCTGCTTCGAACACCGTCGCCGCCAACCGCTGCTGCTCTTCGAGGTTTTTGCTGGCGCTGATATCGCGGCGGGTGCCGACCATGCGGATCACCCGGCCGCTGGCGCTGCGCTCCACGGCGCGACCACGGTCCTCGATCCACACCCAGTGGCCGTCGCCGTGGCGCAGGCGATATTCGACCTGATAATCCTCGGTGCGCCCTTTCAAATGCTCGACCAGGGCGAACTTGAGTGACGGCACGTCTTCGGGGTGCAGTCGCGGCTTGAGGTCGCGCAGCAGCGCGGTGACGTATTCCGGGGCGAGGCCGAACAGTTCCTGAATCTGCGTGTGATGGACTTCGTCGGTCTGCAGGTTCCAGTCCCACAGCCCGAGCTCACTGGCCTTGAGCGCCAGCGCCAGGCGCGCTTCGCTTTTGCTCAGGGCCTGATTGGCCGCATCCAGTTCGCGGCTGCGCTGGGCCACGCGATTTTCAAGATCAACCTGTGCTTCACGCAATTGCGCTTCGGCACAGCGGCGCTGTTCGATCTCTTTGCCCAGCTCCTGATTGAGTTGTTCGCTGCGCGTTTGTGCTTGCTGCAAATGCTCGATCAGGTGCTGATTCTGAAAACGCCGGAGCAAGCCGCGATCAATCAGCCGATTGACCTGCCACGCCACCACGCTCAACGAACCGAGCAGGATCAGCCCCAGCCAGCCCCAGCCCCGGGCCTGATCGTCGCCGCCCCAGAACAGGTAGCCGATCGCTGGCAGCAGGCACGGCAAGGTAAACGAGAGGAACGCCGGCAGGCTCACCGCGTAGGCGACACTGGCCGACAGCGTCGCCGCGCCGATCAGGCCGAACACCCAGGCTTGCTGAATGAAATTGTCGGCGGGTACCAGAGCGATACCGGCTCCAGCCAGCGTCAGGCCGGTCATGGTCGAACCGAGCAAGAACATGCGGAACCAGATCGGCTGGGCCTGGCGATCGGGAATCGCCGAATCGAACGCGGCCACCTGAATCACCCGCAACGCGACCAGCGACAGCAGCCAGACCAGCCAGACGCTGACCACGAAGTAGCGCTGCGGGCTCCAGAGCAGAGCGGCGCAGACCAGACCGTTAATCAACATGAACAGCGTGGGCAACAACGAGCCCTGATACAGCAGACGCGTGCGCTCCACCGCCATTTCGACGGCATAGTGCTTGCGGATTAGCCGGGGCTCCACGGAGGGGCCCGACAGTTCGGCGCTGAGGGTCATGGGCAACGTTCTTGTTCTTATAAGGAGGGCGTGCGCCCGAAACGTGCACGGAGCATACACAAGCCGATCCCGTTGCCAAACTGCCGCGGATCACAATTTCAGGGATTTTTTCCGCCGCTTGCGCATGGAGGCAAGCCCTCAAGCGAGACGGGCCGAAGCCTGCAGCCAATGACCGACCGGTCGTCATCGGCAGCACTTTCATCGGCTAATGCAACACGCGGTTTGCCCGGGCCTGCGGCGCACCCTAGAATGCCCCGATGCGCGATGATCTCTCCCTTCTGCTGAACTCCCTCAACGATGCCCAACGCCAGGCCGTAGCGGCCCCCGTTGGCCGTCAGTTGGTCCTGGCCGGCGCCGGTTCCGGTAAAACCCGAGTGCTGGTGCACCGTATCGCCTGGTTGATCCAGGTCGAAAACGCCTCACCCCACTCCATCCTGTCGGTGACCTTCACCAACAAGGCCGCTGCCGAGATGCGCCATCGCATCGAGCAGTTGCTGGGCATCAACCCGGCCGGCATGTGGGTCGGCACCTTCCACGGCCTCGCGCACCGCTTGCTGCGGGCGCATTGGCAGGAAGCGGGCCTGAGCCAGACCTTCCAGATTCTCGACAGCGATGACCAGCAGCGTCTGGTCAAACGGGTGATCCGCGAGCTGGGCCTGGACGAGCAACGCTGGCCGGCGCGACAGGCGCAGTGGTTCATCAACGGCCAGAAAGACGAAGGTCTGCGGCCGCAACACATTCAAGCCAGCGGCGACCTGTTCCTCGCCACCATGCGCGGCATCTACGAAGCCTACGAGGCAGCGTGCCTGCGGGCCGGCGTGATCGATTTCTCCGAACTGCTGCTGCGCGCCCTCGACCTGTGGCGTGATCACCCGGGCCTGCTGGCGCACTACCAAAAGCGCTTCCGGCATATTCTGGTCGACGAGTTCCAGGACACCAACGCCGTGCAGTACGCCTGGTTGCGCCTGCTCGGCAAGGGCGGCGACAGCCTGATGGTGGTCGGCGACGACGACCAGTCGATTTACGGCTGGCGCGGCGCGAAGATCGAAAACATTCATCAGTACTCTTCCGACTTCCCGGATTCCGAGACGATTCGTCTGGAGCAGAACTACCGCTCCACCGCTGGCATCCTCAAAGCCGCCAACGCGCTGATCGCCAACAACACCGGGCGTCTCGGTAAAGAGCTGTGGACCGACGGTGGCGACGGCGAAGCGATCAATCTGTACGCCGCGTTCAACGAACACGACGAAGCCCGTTACGTGGTGGAAACCATCGAAAGCGCGCTGAAAACCGGTCTGGCCCGTAGCGATATCGCCATTCTGTACCGCTCCAACGCCCAGTCGCGGGTGCTTGAAGAAGCCCTGCTGCGCGAGCGCATCCCGTACCGCATCTATGGCGGTCAGCGCTTCTTCGAACGCGCCGAAATCAAGAACGCCATGGCCTATCTGCGTTTGCTTGAAGGTCGCGGCAACGATGCGGCGCTGGAACGGGTGATCAACGTACCGGCCCGCGGCATCGGCGAAAAAACCGTCGAAGCGATTCGCGAACATGCGCGACACAGCGATGTGTCGATGTGGGAAGCGATGCGCCAACTGGTCGCCAACAAAGGCCTGACCGGGCGCGCCGCGAGTGCGCTCGGTGCGTTTATCGAACTGATCGAGAACCTCGCCGCCAAGTGCGCCGAGATGCCGCTGCACCTGATGACGCAAACCGTCATCGAGCAGTCCGGCCTCATCGCCTATCACGAAGCGGAAAAAGGCGAAAAAGGTCAGGCCCGGGTAGAAAACCTTGAGGAACTGGTCAGCGCCGCGCGCAACTTCGAAAACACCGAAGAGGACGAAGAACTGACGCCACTGGCGGCGTTCCTCGGCCACGCATCGCTGGAGGCCGGCGACACTCAGGCCGACGAGCACGAAGACAGCGTTCAGCTGATGACCCTGCACAGCGCCAAAGGCTTGGAATTCCCTTACGTGTTCCTCGTGGGCATGGAGGAAGGCCTGTTCCCGCACAAGATGAGCCTCGAAGAACCGGGGCGTCTCGAGGAAGAACGGCGCCTGGCTTACGTCGGTATCACCCGGGCGATGCAGAATCTGGTGATGACTTACGCAGAGACCCGCCGCCTGTACGGCAGCGAAACCTACAACAAGGTGTCGCGTTTCGTCCGCGAAGTGCCCAAAGGCCTGATTCAGGAAGTGCGCCTGTCCAACAGCGTCAGCCGTCCGTTCGGCGGCAACCAGTCGATGAGCGGCAGCAATCTGTTCAGCGGCAGCGAGATCCCGGAAACCGGTCTTGTGCTCGGTCAGGCTGTACGTCACTCGATCTTCGGCGAAGGGGTGATCCTCAACTTCGAAGGTTCCGGCGCCCAGGCCCGGGTGCAGGTGAACTTCAGCGAAGGCAGCAAGTGGCTGATGCTCGGTTATGCCAAGCTCGAGGCCATCTAACGCCCGGCTCGATTGCTTTTGTGTAGGAGTGAGCCTGCTCGCGATAGCGGTCTGTCAGTCACCAATGTGTAGCTGACACACCCTCATCGCGAGCAGGCTCACTCCTACAAGAGGCCCATATCTCTCTGAACCTATCGCCTTTTCCTACAGACAAAAGTACATCGGCTGATTGCCTCGCCAAGCTGAACGCGACCTGTCAGGCAAAAGCCCGAAACACTCTCTCGCTAGCCAGTAACACTTCAGCTGTGCAACATGGCGCGCGTGTCTCCACAAAACGGGAATACCCTTTATGAAACGTTTTCTTAGCATCGCCATGGCGTTGTGCATCGGCCTGACGATGAGCCTCGACGCCAACGCCAAGCGCTTTGGTGGTGGCAAAAGCGCCGGCGCTGCGCCGACGCACCAGACCAGCCAGATGGCTCCTTCTTCTCCTGGCGTGGGCGGCGCAGCAGCGACCGCTGGCGCTGCCGGTGCTGCTGGCGCCGCGGCCAAGGCCGGCGGTGCTTCGCGCTGGCTCGGCCCACTGGCGGGTATTGCCGCCGGTGGCCTGCTCGCATCGATGTTCATGGGCGACGGCTTCCAGGGCATGCAGATCTTCGACATCCTGATCATGGCCCTGATCGCGTTCGTGATCTTCCGCTTCATCGCCGCCCGTCGTCGCAAGCAGCAGGAGCAATTCGCTCCGGCCGGCGCGCCGATGCAGCGTGAAGTGTTCGAGCAGAAGCCTGCCGCCATGGGTTCGATCTTCGGTGGTTCGGCTGCTCCGGTTGCCGCCCGTCCAGTGATCAATGCACCGGCCTGGTTCAACGAACAGCGCTTCCTTGAAGCTGCGCGCAGCCACTTCCAGTCGCTGCAGCAGCACTGGGACGCCAACGAAATGGACAAGATCGCCGAGTTCGTGACCCCGCAAATGCTTGAGTTCCTCAAGCGTGAGCGTGCGGATCTGGGCGACGGCTTCCAGTCGACCTACATCGACAACCTGCAGGTGCAACTGGACGGCGTCGACGATCGTGCCGACAAGACCATCGCCACCCTGACCTTCACCGGCGTGTCGAAAACCTCGCGTTTCGACCAGGGCGAAGTGTTCAGCGAAAGCTGGAACATGGAACGTCCGCAGGGCGACAACCAGCCTTGGCTGGTCGCCGGTATCCGCCAGAACGGCTGATCCCTGCTGCGCTTCACTTGCGGTAACAGAACCCCGGCCTCGGCCGGGGTTTTTCATTTCACGGTTGCATCTATAGCGAGCTACTGTATAAACCGGCCCATATAAACCGCGCCATTCAAGCAAGAGGATCCCGGACGTGGAAGAAATCATCGAACAACTGCGCGAAGCCAACGAACCCGTGCCGGTTCCATTGGAATTGCCTGACGAAGACCAATTGGTGGAGATCGAAGAAGAACTCTTCATCAACATTCCGTTCGTCTTCAAAGAGTTTTTGCTGACCGTCAGCGACGTGGTCTATGGCAGCCTCGAGCCGGTAACCGTCACCGACCCGCAATCGCACACTTACCTGCCGGACGTTGCCGCCAATGCCTGGGACGCCGGCGTGCCGCGCGACCTGATTCCGATCTGCCAGGACGGCGACAATTACTACTGCGTTGAAGAAGACGGCACCGTGGTGCTGTGGTCCGGCGAAGAAGAGCTGATCACCGAAGAATCATGGGAATCGGTGTGGCACTGGGCGCGGGACGTCTGGCTGGAAAGCTGAGCCGCCAGACGCCCCTGAGGGTCAATGCCCCGACGACTCCTTGTGGTTGTCGAGGGTTTCCAGCAGCGCCACCTGCATGCGCGTATGCACGCGGATGAACCAGCGCCACAGCAGCGCCGCTACGGCGGCCGCCACGACGGCGATCAGCACCAGCAGCTTGTTGGTCGGCAGGATACTGGCCGACAAGGCTGCCAACAGCAGGAAAATCACCAGCAGCGAGAGAATCGGGATCACTTCGGCGATCACCCGGCGCACTCGCTGTGTGTGACGACCGGCCATCTCCGGCTTGACGCCCATCTCCGCCAGCAGCATCGACAGCGCCTTGAGCTTGCGATAAGCCGCGATCAGAAATGGTAGCGAGACCAGCAACGCCCCGCCCCAGATCAGTGCCTTCTGCCAGCTCGGATCGCTGATCCAGTCCTGCAGCCACAACGACATGCGCTCGGCGAAGTATGCGCCGGCAAAGAAGATCGCAATCACCAGTGCCAGATTGACCCCGACCTGCAACAGGATCCGCCGGATCATCGACGCCAGCAGCGCGCCCTCCCCTTGCGGCTGAATACTGCGCAACCATTCACCATACATGCCGAGCACCCGCCCGAGCCGCTTGGGCACGGCCGCCGAGAGTTTGATCGACAGTGGGTCCGCCGCCCGGATCAGATACGGCGTCAGCAGTGTGGTGATCACCGAAACGGCTACAGCGACCGGGTAGAGGAAGTTACTGGTCACCTGCAAGGTCATGCCCAGCGCGGCGATGATGAAGGAAAATTCGCCGATCTGTGACAGCCCCATGCCGACCCGTAGCGAGGTTCGTCCGTCGTTGCCAGCAATAAACGCACCGAGGCCGCAGGACAACATCTTGCCGAGCACCACGGCCACCGTAATGACCGCAATCGGCCAGGCGTATTCGATGAGAATCTGCGGGTCGAGCATCAGCCCGATCGCGACAAAAAAGATCGCACTGAACAAGTCGCGAACCGGCTCGACGAGTCGTTCGATCTTCAACAATTGCCGAGACTCGGCCATGATCGCGCCGATCAGGAAAGCGCCGAGCACCATGCTGTATTCGAGCTTGACCACCAGCAGGCAGAAGCCGAAACACAGGCCGAGCACGGTGATCAGCAGCATCTCGTTGCTTTCGAACTTCGCCACATAAGCCAGCAAACGCGGCACCAACAGAATGCCGATGACCAGCGCGACGATCATGAACAGCGACAGCTTGCCGACCGTGGAAAACACTTCCCCTGAACTCACCGTGCCACTGACGGCGATGCTCGACAGCAGCGCGATGATGCCGATGCCGAGGATGTCCTCGACAATCAGCACACCGAAGATCAGCTGCGCAAAGCGCTCGTTTTTCATCTTCAGGTCATTCAACGCTTTGACGATGATGGTGGTTGAGGAAATCGCCAGAATCGCTCCGAGGAACAACGAATCCATAGTGCTCCAGTCGAACCAGCGGCCGATCTCGTAGCCGATCCAGATCATCAGGATGATCTCGAGGAACGCGGCAATGAACGCCGTCGCCCCGACCTTGAACAACTTGCGCAGGCTGAACTCCAGGCCGAGGCAGAACATCAGGAAAATCACCCCGAGTTCGGCCAGGGTCTTGATGGTTTCTTCGTCGTGGATCAGGCCGAACGGCGGTGTGTGCGGGCCGATGATAAAGCCGGCAACGATGTAGCCGAGTACCACAGGCTGCTTGAAACGGTGGAACAGCACGGTCACCACGCCTGCGACCAGCATGATCACTGCCAGGTCCTGAATAAAACTGATGGCATGCATGGCGTGGGCTCCTTGATGACGAGGCGCGCGGACAGACGTCAGAACGTTCTGCGCGAGCAGGGTAAAAATCCGCTTTTTGATGTAGGAATTGCCCGTGGGCAGGGCTTTTGCAGGTTAACACCGCGACTTCGCTCTGGAAGCCGGTGCAATATATGGAAACAGATCGATAGCGGCGTGACGGCAGCGTGTCGCCCGGCGTCCCGATAACGGTGCTTTTCGAAAAGCCACCAAGCGCCCGCAGAGGCGCTTCCAGCCATCAGCCTTGACCCGTGAGAACGTTATGGAACCCGGAAACGCCCAGCTGTCGATGACGGTACTGATGACCCCCGACATGGCCAACTTCTCTGGCAATGTCCACGGCGGCACCCTGCTCAAATACCTCGACGAAGTGGCCTACGCTTGCGCCAGCCGTTATGCCGGGCGCTACGTGGTAACGCTTTCGGTGGATCAGGTGATTTTCCGCGAGCCGATTCATGTCGGCGAACTGGTGACGTTCCTGGCCTCGGTCAACTACACCGGCAACACGTCGATGGAAGTCGGTATCAAAGTCGTCACCGAAAACATTCGCGAACGCTCGGTGCGCCACACCAACAGCTGCTTCTTCACCATGGTCGCGGTGGATGATCAGCGCAAGCCGGCCGCCGTGCCGCCGCTGCAACCGCAGAACAGCGAAGACAAACGCCGCTTCATACAGGCGCAGCAGCGCCGGCAGATTCGTCAGGAGCTGGAGAAGCGTTATCAGGAGATCAAGGGCGACGCCTGATCAGCCTTGATTGATGTTGCCTGACAAATGGCTTTCGCGAGCAGGCTCGCTCCCACATTTGGAATGCATTCTTCCTGTGGGAGCGAGCCTGCTCGCGAATAAAGACGACCCGGTCTCAGAGACTGATCGCTGTAGCCTCGAATTTCACCCGCGGATGCGCAATGCGATCCTGCGCCCGCACCAGTTGCAGCTCATAACTGGCGCACGCCTGGGTTTCCAGCAAGACCTCATGCACCGCCGCTGCGGTGAATTCGAACGCTGCCAGCAGGCTGTCGCCCAGCAGCACCCGTGCCAGGAACAGACCAGAGGTCAGATCGCCGACGCCCACTGGCTGACGCGGAAACGCCAGCAACGGACGGCGCAGATGCCAGCTGCCCTCGGCGGTCACCAGCAGCATTTCAAAACCATCCGCCGGCTTGCCCGGGTAATCCAGATGCTTGACCAGCACCGCTTTCGGCCCCCGCGCCAGCAGCGCACGGGCCATCGCCAGGCAATCGAACAACGACTGCGGCTTGCGCCCGGAAAAGCTGTCCAGCTCCAACTGGTTCGGACACATGATGTCCGCCACAGCAGCAGCCTCATCGAGCAGAAAGTCGCTGACTTCCGTCGGCAGACTGCAGCCCTTCTCCGGATGGCCCATCACCGGATCACACAGGTACAGCATCTTTGGATTGACCGCTTTGATCCGCGCCACGCCGCTGAGAATTGCCCGACCCTGCGCGGCGCTGCCGAGGTAGCCGGAGAGCACCGCGTCGCAGTTGCCCAGCTCGCCAATCGCGGCGATGCCTTCGATCAGCTCGGGAATCTGCTGTGGCGCCAGCACTTCACCGGACCACTGACCATACTGGGTGTGGTTGGAGAACTGCACGGTATTGAGCGGCCAGACGTTGACCCCGACGCGCTGCATCGGAAAAACCGCAGCGCTGTTGCCGGCGTGGCCAAACACCACGTGGGACTGGATGGCGAGCAGATGAGGCGTACGTTTCATTCGGGTCATTCCGTAAAACGATTGAAATTCAAGCCGCGCAGTATGCGACGAAACACAGCCTGTACGACAGACCGGCGAGACAGTTAAGCTGACGCCATCATTTGGAGTTCGATGTAGATGCTGACCCTGGAAAACATCTTCGTGCTGATGCTGTTCGCCGCTGCCGGCGCCTGGCTATGGCACAACCACGGCCTGCGCGAGCGCGCGCTGGAGCGGGTCAAGCAGCATTGCACCAATGTCGGCGTCGAGCTGCTGGACGGTAACGTCGCGCTGAAAAAAATCGGTTTGATCAAGGATGCCAACGGTCGCCGACGACTGGCGCGGGTCTACAACTTCGAGTTCACCGTGACCGGCGAAAGCCGCCATAACGGCACCGTCACCCAGTTCGGCGCGCACAGTGCGCAGATTGAACTGGCGCCCTACCCGGCGCCGTTCGACGACACACCGCCGGTGGTCGAAGTGCACAAGCCTCGCGCCGAAGTCATCGAGCTGAGCCAGTGGCGCCAGGAACATACCAAGTGGAAGCCTTGAGCTGACTCACTGAATCCGGCATGCAGCCAAATCGATCTTCAGCTGTTCGATGTTCTGCGGCTCGGCAAAGATCAGCTCGATTCTTGAGTCTTTACGCCATTCGCTGGCTTGCCAACTCAGTTCGGCATTATCCAGTGCATTGGCCGAGATCCAGCCATTCGCGGTGTGGATAACCAGTTTGGCCCGCTTCCAGTCGAGAGCGGCCAGCCAATCGGCGATGCGCGCTTGATCAAATACCTGCCGCGGGTGCCAGCGCCAACCGATGCTCCACCCGCCCTCCTGCGTCTGACTCAGGCAAATCGGTTCGGCCGGATCGCCCCAGACCGCTGGCAGCTGTGCCAATCCAGTGGGCAGCGGCAGGTTACCTGCGCCTTCGTTTGCTTTTGCTTTCAGCCCCGGCAGCTCGCTCAGAGATAGCTGGGCTTGCTGCGTCCAGATCAGCCTGACGGGCGGAAACTGGCTGGCGATTTTCTCTCGAACCGCTTCATCGAGATCTTCCGCCTTGTTCAACAACAGCAAACCCGCGCTGGCCAACGCTTGCTGCTGGGCGTCCGGCAAGGCTCTACCCGCGTGCAATGCCTGAGCGTCCAGAACCAGCACACAGGGCTGAACCGCCAGCACGCCCAGCCACGGCGCCTCGTTCAATTGCTTGAGCAACTGCGCCGGATGGCCCAGCCCGGATGGCTCGATAAACAGTCGATCTGGCCTGGCCTTGCGCAGCAGGCGGCCGAGGCCGATCTGGAATGGCGCGCCATTGACGCAACACAGGCAGCCCCCGGCCACCTCGCCCAGTGCGATACCATCGGCGTCATTCGTCAGCAATGCTGCATCCAGACCGATCTGGCCGAACTCGTTGATCAGCACCGCCCACCGTTCGTCCGCAGGCCGTTGCGCCAGCAACAGGCGAATCAGGCTGGTCTTGCCGGCGCCCAACGGGCCGGCGATGACGTGGGTCGGAATGTTCTGCAACATGGCGGGTACTTTCTGCGGACAGTTATTGAGGAGATCGAAGATGCGCTGGTCGGGATGGTCGTTGCTGTTGGCGCTGCTGTCGAGTGAAGCGTGGGCTCAGGCCTGCGTGGTGCACACACAGGGCGAACGGCTCGACGTCAAAGTCTGTCAGCAGAACCGGACGATTCCGCAGAAATTGTTCAATGATGGCTTCTGCCAACCGACGCTGGCCGGGCAGAAGGTCGAGGTGGAATACGTCGACCAGTGCCCGAACGGAGCTTTCGGCGTATGCAGCAACGCGCAAGTCGCCAATATGCCCTATCGCCAGGATATCCACTATTACGGCGTGGCCACTGACGCGGCGTATCTCAAGCCGTATTGCGAAGGCCAGAGCCAGGGCGTCTGGCGCAAGCCCTGATGTGTCAGCCGAGCCAGTCGAGGGTCAGCAGCAGACGGCGTTCACCGGGCGCCGGTTGCGGCGATCGATGGATCAGGCCGAAGCCTTCATTGCCGTGCCATTTTTCGCCTTTGAGCAGCGCGACATCGCCGCTGTTGAGCTGGCGAATCGACGCTGGATCTTGCGGTTCGGCATCGGCCTGGCCAAGTTGCAGGCGATCCATCGCGCCCTCCTCAAGCCATTGGCTGCCGATGCCAGCGTAAGTAGTGATCAAGCGCACCGGCACGTGATCGACGTGGAAGCGCGGACACATGGCCTTGTCCAGCACACGCAAACGCACGCCGATACGCCGCGCACCGAGCAGGCAGGCGAAGGCACTGATCAGCCATTTAAGGTCGCTCATGAAACCTTCGAAACCTTGCAGATCACGCAGCCCTGCAGCCAGACCGGCGAGATCCGGTTCGGCATCTTCGTCGGGCAATTCCAGACACAGCGACTCGGCCAAGGGCTCGTTGAGTGACAGCACCAATTGCGCAAAATCGGCAATGTGCACGGGCAGCTGACGTTGCCAGACGGCGAGATTGGTCTGGTCTTCCAGGATTCGCGTCAACGTTTGCGGGGTCACGCCCTGGTGCTGATGACGGGTAAGCAGCGGCTGATCTTTGAGTGCGAGCATCAGGCGGCCTCTTCGTGCCAAGGACCGAATGGATCAGGCAGCAAGCGCCAGCCTTCTACACCCGTTGCCATTTCTTCGTCGGTCAGCAGACAGGCATCGAGTTCGGCGGACAGTTGTAGGAAATCTATGTTTTGACCGATGAAAACCAGCTCCTGCCGGCAGTCTCCTACGCTTTGGGTCCAATTTCCCATGATCGTCTGGACGCTTTCCTGATCCTCGGGCCATTGATTCTTTGGCACGAAACGCCACCAGCGACCGGCGAATCCATGCCGCATCAAGCCGCCGGCCTGCGACCAGCTACCGGCATCGGTGGGTTTGCTGGCGAGCCAGAAGAAGCCTTTGGAGCGCAGCAGCTTGCCGTTCAGCCAAGGCCGATCGATGAAGCTGAAAAAGCGTTGTGGGTGAAATGGCCGGCGGGCGCGGTACGCCGTGGAGGCGATGCCGTATTCCTGTGTTTCCGGGACGTGCTCACCGCGCAATTCCTGTAGCCATCCGGGCGCTTGTGCGGCCTGTTCGAAATCGAAACGACCGGTGTTGAGGATTTTCTCCAAGGAGATTTCGCCCATCGTCATTGGGATGATTTCAGCCTGGGTATTCAGGCGCTTGAGGATGGCGGTGAGTTCTTCACGCTCGTGCTGGCTGATCAGGTCGATTTTGCTGATCAGCAAGACGTCGGCGAATTCGATCTGCTCGATCAGCAGATCGGTGATGGATCGCTCGTCTTCTTCACCGAGCATTTCGTCGCGAGAGGCAAGGCTCTCGGCCGTCTGGTAATCCAGCAGGAAATTCACCCCGTCGACGACCGTGACCATGGTATCCAGGCGCGCGATGTCAGCGAGGCTTTGCCCCTGTTCATTAAGGAAGGTGAAGGTTTCAGCGACCGGAAGCGGTTCGGAAATGCCGGTGGATTCGATCAGAAGGTAATCGAAGCGATCTTCGCGGGCGAGTTTGCTGACTTCTTCCAGTAGATCTTCTCGCAACGTACAGCAAATACAGCCATTGCTCATTTCGATGAGCTTTTCCTCAGCGCGGTTCAGGCGGACATCGCGCTGGACTTCACTGCCATCGATGTTGATTTCGCTCATATCGTTGACGATCACCGCAACGCGCAAGCCGTCTCGGTTACGTAGTACGTAATTTAAAAGTGTACTTTTTCCAGCACCGAGAAATCCTGAAAGTACGGTGACGGGCAATTTGGCTGACATTGGATAATCCTTGTTAAGGGCAGCCGATCTGCGCTTTAGATCGGTCTTGGCGTATCGCGCTTCATGTATGCGGGGCAACGAAGGCAATCGAATGATCGGCAACTCAGGCTGGTTGCTGCCTATGTTATAGTATAACAACTCAAGCTTGCCAGTCCGACCCAGGATTACGCAAATTGCCGCACCACCGACCGTGGGAATTCCCAATGCACAACGGGTTGAAATACCTGCTCTTGAGCTTTGCTATGTCGCTGGCCGGCCAAGCCCAAGCGCAGATGCCGGCGCTCGCGCACTGCACACGCAGCGCTAATCTGCTGGCGTGCGTGGACGCCGACGGCAATGCCTATAGCGTCAATACGGTGGGCACCACGCTTTACCTGCGCGGATACGAGAAGGACGGCCATCGCTATTGGGCGCAGACCAACAGCCGTTTCGGCCTATTAACCTTTTTTACCGGCATCGCCTCCGATGGCGAGGCTTGGGTTGGCTATACCCGTCGTGTCGGCTGGACGACCATCAACCGCTTTTCCAGTTCAGGCGGTAGCAGCGTAAGGTTCACTTGTAGCCGAATGACGGGCTGCTAGTGAAAACCTTTTCATGAAAAAAACATCGCTCAATGGAATGCTATAATGTAACGTTAAAAGAGTTCAATACGACGGTCTCAAACCATGAATGCTCTTACTCTCCCGGATATCGCCGCACAATCTGCACGCCAGGCAATGCCTCTCGATTGGGTGGGAATGCGTGAGATCGCTCTGCCCGTTTTGCTTGAAGGCCAGCGCCTCAGCGCCAGAGTCGACGCTGGCGTGAGTCTGGATGATAGTGAAGCGCGCGGGATTCACATGTCGCGCTTGTATTTGGCCCTCGAAGCGCTCGAGCAGCGAGGCCTTTCTCCCGCTGTGCTGCATCAGGTACTCGAGCGTTTTCTGCGAAGTCACCAAGGCCTATCCGCCTGCGCATATCTGAACATTCACACCGACTTGCTGCTGAAACGACCCGCGTTGGTCAGCCCCTTAGCCGGCTGGAAATCCTATACGGCGTCCATTTCAGCGAGCCTGAAACAGCAAATGTTCCACGTGGAACTAAAAATTGAACTGCCCTATTCCTCGACGTGCCCATGCTCCGCAGCCTTGGCAAGACAGCTGATCCAACAGCAATTCATTGACGATTTCGCTAACAAGACTCTGCAACATGAAGATGTCCTGGCATGGCTCGGCTCAACCAAAGGGATCGTAGCGACACCGCACAGCCAACGCAGCTACGCACAACTGCACCTGCAACTCGACAACTTCATCGATGAGCTACCGCTGACCGCGATCATCAATGACGCTGAAGCAGCCCTCGGCACCGCCGTGCAGACCGCAGTAAAACGCCCCGACGAGCAAGCCTTCGCACTCGCCAATGGGCAGAACCTGATGTTCTGCGAAGACGCCGCGCGCCGTCTCAACCTGGCACTGCAACGCACGCCCGGCATCAACCAATTCCACATTCGCGTGATCCACGCCGAAAGCCTGCATGCCCACGACGCTGTTGCAGAGAGCAGTTGGCAACGGGAGCAGCCATGATCCGCTGCCAATCGCTGGTCTGGGGCACGCCTGGCCAACCGCTGACGACGCCTCTCAGTCTTGAGTTCGAAAGCGCCAGCCTGACCGCCATCATCGGCGCCAACGGCTGCGGCAAAAGCAGCCTGCTGAAAGTCATCGCCGGTTTGCAAAAACCTTTGGCTGGCAAAGTAGACATGGCTGTTCCACGACAAAGCGGAATTTCCTTCCTGCCGCAACAGCAGCACCTTGATCGCCAATTCCCAATCAGCCTCGAAGAGCTCATCGCCGCAGGTTTCTGGGGCCGTCGGCTCTCGACACAACTGCGCACACAGCGACTGAAAAACGCATTGGAAGACTGGCACTTGAGTGGGCTCGAACAGCGCCCGTTGATGGCTCTGTCAGGCGGTGAGTTACAACGCGCCTTGCTCGCACGCCTGAGCCTCGCTGACGCCCCGGTGCTGTTGCTCGATGAACCGCACGCCGCACTCGACGAACTCGGCCAGCAACTGCTCTGGCAACACATCCACCACTGGCACGCCGGGGGCCGAACACTGGTCGTGATCTGCCATGATCTGGCGGCTGTCCGCCAACACATTCCGAATACCCTGCTGATCAAAAACGGCCACTGCGTGTACGGAACCAGTCGGGAACTGATCCAGCCGACAGCGCGCATGCAGGTGGCCTGATGCTCGCCACCCTCAGCCATTTCTGGCAACCCTTCGGCGACTTCGTGTTCATGCGCAGGGCCTTGCTTGGCGGCTTGGTGCTGGCGTGCAGCACGGCACCCTTGGGCGTGTTTCTGATTCTCAGACGGATGAGTCTGATCGGTGACGCTGTCGCCCACGGCATTCTCCCCGGTGCAGCGCTGGGATTCTGGTTTGCCGGTCTGAGCCTTCCCGCCCTCACCCTCGGTGGCATGGGAGCCGGTCTGAGCATGGCCGGACTGGCGGCCTGGATCACCCGGCGTACGGGTTTGCGCGAGGACGCCAGCCTCGCCGCGATCTATCCGATCTCACTGGCCAGCGGCGTGCTGATTCTCGGCCTCGCCGGCAAACGCCTTGATCTTTTGCATCTGTTGTTCGGCTCGGCGCTAGCCGTGGATGGACCGACGCTGACCGGCATGCTTTGGGTCTCGGCGATCAGCCTCATGGCCATGGCCGCGATCTACAAACCCCTGCTGTTGGACACACTCGACCCGTTGTTCTTGCGCACGGTCAGTCGCCTCGGGCCACTGGCTCATGGCGTGTTCCTGACTCTGGTCGTGCTGAATCTGGTGATCGGCTTTCAGGCCATCGGCGCACTGATGGTAGTCGGGCTGATGATGCTTCCGGCTGCCGCGTCGAGATTCTGGAGTCGCCGTTTGCCGATACTGATTGCCGTCGCCGCCGTCGTGGGCTGCGTGTCGGTCTGGCTGGGTTTGCTGCTGTCGTTCTACTACTCGCTGCCCAGCGGCCCGGCCATCGTGCTGGTCGCGGGGGGCGGCTATCTGCTGTCGGTAGTGTTCGGACCGGTTCACGGTTTGTTGCGCCGCCCGCCTTTGCTCACGTCCCAATGAGGTGTTTCCCGATGCGCGCTCTATTCGTGCTGTTCAGCCTGATGCTGTCGATGTCCTTGTCGGCCGCCGAAAAACTGCCGGTGGTCACCAGCTTCAGCATCCTCGCCGACATGGTTCATCACGTCGGCGGCGAGCACGTTCAGATCACCAACATGGTCGGACCGGATGCCGATGCGCACACCTACGAGCCGACCCCGGACGATGCCAAGGCGTTGCTCAAAGCCAAAGTGATCATCAAGAATGGCCTCGGTTTCGAGCCTTGGCTGGATCGCCTGGTGACCAGCACCGACAGCAGGGCGACGGTGATCAGTGCCAGTCGCGGGGTGATACCACGTTCGCTCGATGAAGACGGCGAAACCGTTCCTGACCCACACGCCTGGCACAACCTGGCGAACGCCCAGTTGTATGTCGCCAACATCACCAAAGCGCTGATTGCCGCTGACCCGGCCAACAAGGCTGACTACGAGCGCAACAGCCAGACCTATCTCAAACAGATCTACACTCTGCTCGCCGAAGCCAAGAGCAAACTTGGCGCACTGCCGCCGGGCAATCGCAAGATTGTTACCAGCCATGATGCCTTCGGCTATTTAGGTCAGGCCTATGGCATCGACTTTATCGCGCCACAGGGTTTGTCCACCGAACGCGAACCCTCTGCCGCCGAAGTCGCTGCGCTGATCACGCAGATTCGCCAGGCCAAGGTCAAAGCGGTGTTCATGGAAAACATCAAGGACGCGCGCCTGCTCAAGCAGATCGCGGATGAAAGCGGTGCGCACATCGGCGGCACACTGTACTCGGATGCACTGGGGGCGAGTGGACCGGCGAGCACCTTTACCGGGCTGTTCGAATACAACCTCAATACGCTGTACAAGGCGTTGAGCCAGCCATGAGCTGTGTGGTGTTCTGGCGATTCGCGAGCAGGCTCGCTCCCACAGTTGGAATGGGTTCCAGCTGGGGAGCGCGGCGAAGGGTTTATGCGCGAGGTTTTACCGTACCGCAATCCTGACCCAGCCACACCGCACGGGTTTCCAGACTACCTTTCTGGTTGATACCAATGGCGTTGAAGGTGCCATTGGCGACGGTGGTGAATTCGCGGTCACTGAGGAATGTCGCTACGCCGGTGCCTTGGGCTTTCGGGCAGCTGAAGCGGAATTTCCATTGGTTGCCGGTGCGTTCGGTGATCTGTTGTTTGCAGCCCGATTGCGGGTCGGCCAACGGAATGTCGTTGGTCGCCACTTGCTGCGGTGTCAGGCAGGCGCGGATGCCTTTGCCGCCGATATTGATGCCATTCTTCTCCAGCGCCGCGCGCTGCTGCGGAGTGATCTGGCCTTGGATCTGGCCAAGAATCGATTGCACGTCCATGGCCTGATCATCGACCTTCAGATTGCTCGAAGTCATCTCCCACAATCCTGGCTGCAGCATTTGTGCCTGTGCAACCACCGGCAAAGCCAAACTCATGCCCAGCGCCAAACCCAGCAGACGAACGTTCATCGAGAAACTCCTGATCAGTTGTGGCCGTTAGACGCCGGCCGGTTGCGTCGGTTCATGCACCGATTAAATAGAGACATTCGCCGCAGAACATGGTCTGTTAAGCATTGCATTTCGCGGAGCAAGGCTGCCCCATGGATTTTTTCGGACCGCACATTTTCGGTTACCTGATCGCCCTGTTGCACACACTCGGGTCGATCGCGGCGATCCATGCGGTGCTCACCGTGCGCACCGCGCAAGGCTCGATCGCCTGGGCATTGTCGCTGATCTTCATTCCTTACCTCACGCTTATTCCGTATCTGGTCTTTGGTCGCAGCACCTTCGATGGCTACATCAAGGCCCGCCGCCAGGCAAACGAGCAGATGCGCCTGGCCATCTCCGAACTGAACTGGCGCCCTTGGGTGGAAGAAGCCCTCGCCGCTCGCGCTTCGAGTGCCTACGCCTCACTGCGCGCGATGCCTAAACTGGGGCGCATGCCGTGCCTGGCGAACAACGAAGTGCAACTGCTGGTGAACGGCACCGCGACCTTCGATGCGATTTTCCAGGCGATCGCACAAGCGAAGGAAGCCGTGCTGATCCAGTTTTTCATCATCCACGACGATCGGCTCGGCCAGCGCTTGCGTGACTTGCTGTTGAAGAAGGCCGCCGAAGGCGTTTCCGTTCACTTACTCTACGACCGCATTGGCAGCCACGCCCTGCCCCATCATTACGTGCAAGCGCTGCGTGATGCCGGCGTCGAGGTCAAAGCCTTCGCCACACGCAGCGGCTGGCTCAACCGCTTTCAGGTCAACTTCCGCAACCACCGAAAAATCGTCGTGGTCGATGGCGTAGTCGGCTTTGTCGGCGGGCATAACGTCGGCGATGAATACATGGGTGAGAAGCCGCCATTGGCGCCGTGGCGTGACACCCACGTCAAAGTACGCGGGCCGGTGGTGGCCTGCATGCAGGAATCGTTTGCCGAAGACTGGTTCTGGGCTGCTCGAACATTGCCACCGTTGATCCTCCCGGATGCGTATCCGGAGGATGGCGTGCTTTGCCAATTGCTCGCCAGCGGTCCGGCGGATGCCTACGAAACCTGCTCGCTGTTTTTCGTCGAAGCCATTCATGCGGCAACGCAGCGGGTATGGATCACCAGCCCTTACTTCGTCCCGGACGAAGCGGTGTTCGCGGCATTGAGGCTGGCGGTGCTACGCGGGGTCGATGTTCGACTGCTGTTGCCGTCGCGGCCTGATCACCGCATCGTCTATGCCGCGTCCAGCCTGTATGCCTTTGAGGCGGTGCGTGCCGGCGTTCGGGTGTTCCGCTATCGACCGGGTTTTCTGCACCAGAAAGTGGTATTGATCGACAGCGAGATCAGCGCCATCGGCAGCGCCAATCTGGACAATCGCTCGTTCCGCCTGAATTTCGAAGTGATGTTGCTGACCGTTGACAGCGAGTTCGCCGCCTGCGTGGAACGCATGCTCAACGAGGATTTCGCCCAAGCCGATGAAGTGGCTAAAGAAGAAAGCCGGGAGATCCACCGCCTGCAACAGGTCGGCATGCGGATCGCCCGGCTGATTTCGCCCATTCTCTGAACGCTCGGTATCAGGGGTTGTAAATGTCTTCGCGGGTCCACGGCAGTTCGTGGCTGCCATCGGGATGCGCTTTCACGGCAAGGATCTGATGCAGATTGATCCAGCCCCGCGCGAACGCATATGCGCAACCAGCCAGGTACAGGCGCCAGATACGTAACGCTTGCTCGGGTACCAGCTTCGCCGCGGCTTCGAGGTTGTCTTCCAGTCGCTCGCTCCAGTGATCAAGCGTGCGCGCGTAATGCAGGCGCAGGCTTTCGACATCGACGATTTCCAGCCCGGCTTCACTGATCTCGGCTGAGATCATCGACAGATGCGGCAACTCGCCGTTGGGGAAAACGTATTTTTCGATGAAGTCGCCAGCACCGCGTCCAACCGGACGGCCATCGGTGTGCTTGGCGGTGATCCCATGGTTCATCACCAGCCCGCCCTCCTTCACCGCGCCGAACAACGTCGCGCAATACTCGGCGAGATTGGCGTGGCCGACGTGTTCGAACATGCCGACGCTGACAACCTTGTCGAAGCGACCGTCCTGCGGCAAATCGCGATAGTCGAGCAATTGCAGCTCGACCTGGTCTTCCAGCCCTTCGGCCTTAACCCGCTCCTGCGCCAGCGCCAACTGCTCCTTGCTCAAAGTAATACCGAAAACCTTCACACCGAACTCTCGCGCCGCGTACCGCGCCAGACCGCCCCAACCACAGCCGACATCCAGCAAATACTCGCCCGGCTGCAAACGCAGCTTGCGGCAGAGATGGCGGAATTTGGCTTGCTGCGCCTGCTCGAGGGTTTCGCTGCCGGTTTCGAAATAGGCACAGGAATACACCATGTCGCTGTCCAGCCACAGCTGGTAGAACGCATTCGACAGGTCGTAGTGGTAGGAAATGGCTTTGGCGTCAGTGTCTTTGTCGTGATGCGCACGCACTGGCTGGCTGCCTTCTTCCTCGTCGAGCAGCGCACTGCTCAATTCGTCGCAAACCCGGATCACCTCGCTGATCGAGCCCTCCAGTTCCAGCTTGCCTTCGACGAACGCCGCACCCAGCGCATCCAGGCTTGGGTGGGTAAATTGAGTGACCATCTGCGGGTCCTTGACGACGATGGTCACGCTGGGCGTCGGGCCCAGATTGAACTCATGGCCGTCCCAGAGTCGCAGGCGAAGCGGTAGCTGCAGGTTCTGCAAGGCCGGTGGAAGTTGCGCGAGCATGGAAAATCCCCCTTGTTTCAGACGTCTGATCTGAGGGTAGACCAACCTGAAAAAATAGCAGGCTATCGATTCGATAAGCCGTGTCTATCGTCACCAGCGCCTCGGCTGAACAGCAGATACCACGCGCCTTACGATAAATGACTGCCTGTTCAGCCCGCGGTTCGATGAATTTTCTTTCATTTCGCCTGAGCGTCGAGCTTGAGCAATGGCTCCTGAAAACGCAGCAAACGTCCGGCGTTGCCCAACACCAACAGGGTACTCAGGTTATGCAGCAGCGCTGCGATCATCGCCCCTGCGGCGCCAAGCCAACCGAAAGCCGCGAAGACCACGATGGCCAGCGTCCAGCCGAGACCGATGATTACATTGACCTGCAAGGCGCGCCGGCACTGACGGCTCAAGCGCACACAGGTACCGAGGCGACGCAGATCGCTGCCGATCAGGACAATGTCCGCCGACGCCAATGCAATGTCGGCGCCGCCAGCGCCCATCGCCACGCCGACGACCCCGGCCTTTAGCGCAAGTGAATCGTTGATGCCATCGCCAACTACCATCGGCCGGAAGCCGTGGTCGATTTCCTTGAGCACTCGGTTTAGTTTGTCTTCTGGTAGCGCTTGCGCCTGGACTTCATTCAGCCCGACTTCCTGCGCCAAGGTTCGGGCGACACTCTGACGATCACCCGTCAGCAGCAGTTGTCGTCCCAGCCCCAGTTCGCGCAATTCGTTTAAGGCAATGCGTGCTTCCGGTTTGACGCTGTCGGCGAGCAACAGCCAGGCGAGGAACTTGCCGTTCAAAGCCAGGCCGGCGATCGGGCCATCATGTTCGGGAACAAGGGCTGTAGTGATGCCCAGTTGCGCGAACAACTCTGGACGACCGAGCGCAGCTTCGCCCTTCCCTGTCATCGCCACTACACCCAACCCTTGGCGCTCATGGATATCAGTTAGAGGCCAATAGGTCTCTTGATCGGCCATCCCCGCAAGTGCCCGGCTCACCGGATGACTGCTTGCCGCGCCAAGACTGGCGGCCAGTGTCTGCGCTTCGGCGGTGTCCGCATTCAGGCTGTCGATCGCCTGCAAGCGCAACGTGCCGTAAGTCAGCGTGCCGGTCTTGTCGACCACCAGCGAGGTCAGATCGGCAAGCTCTTCAAGAAATGCCGAGCTGCGAATCAGAATCCCATGGCGCGCAGCAACGGCGACACCGGCAATTGCCGTGGCCGGCGCCGACAGCACCAATGCACACGGACACGCTGCCACCAACACCGCGAGCATCGCCTGTGCATCGTTGGTGGCGAACCAGGTCACCGCTGACAGCAACAAGACCAGCACCATATAACTGCCGGCATAGCGTTCGAGCAATCGCGTGATCGGCGGTTTCGAGCGCTCGGCGTTCTGCATCAAAGCGATGACTTTGCCCAAAGTGGATTCGTCGCCGGTGCGAGTGACTTCGACACGCAGCAATCCATCGAGGTTGATCGCGCCGCCGAACACCAGCATGCCGACGTCCGCATCCACCGGTACCGACTCACCGGTAATCGACGCCGTATCGAGACTCGCTTCGCCGGATAACACCCGACCGTCCGCCGGCACCCGATCACCGGCCCGCACCTCGACAACATCGCCAGCGCTGAGCATGCCGTTGTCCACTTCGATGATCGAACCGTCCGCTTGTAGCTTGCGCGCATGGCTGCGGGTCAACTGGCCAAGTGCGTTGATTGCTTCCTGGGAACCGATGACGCTGCGCTCCTCAAGCACATGGCCGAAGATCATGATGATCGGCAACAACGCCGCGGTGAGCAGATCACCGGTCGCCCAGGCGCCGAGCATCGCCAGCGCGATCAATTGATCGGTGATGCCATGCAGGCTTGGATAACGCAGGCTGTACCACGCCGAACGCATCACCGGAACCGCTACCAATAGAGAGGCAAAACCGAGCAATAACTGACTGACGCCAATCTGCTCAGGGACGGTCCAGCGCCAGAGCAAACCCAGGCCCAGCAGTCCGAGCGCAAGCATCGCCAGGGTCAACTGACGCGCGGCGCGACGTTGTTCAGCCGAGGACAACAGGCTTGGAGCAGCGGTAGTCGCCGTCATTGACTGGCTCCTTGAATGATCAACCGGGAATCGTCTCTCGGGTTCACGCTAGTGACAGAGCCGGCCTGACCGAGAATTTTCGGCATGCGCTCGCGATACAGACGCAGGAGCATTTGCGGATCGGCAGACGTGGCCAGACTTGAGACGGTAGCAGTATCGGCCGAGGATTTCGCGAGGCGCTCGCTCGCCTGCGCGTGAGCCACCTGCAGCGTGCGATCAGCCTGTTCGTTGGCAGATTGCGTAAGCTTTTCCGCCTCGGTTCGCGCATTGGCCACGGCTTTATCGGCCTGCTGACTGGCGGTGAGGACCGCATTGAAGGCACTGACCGCGGGCTCCGGCAGACTCGATTGCACATCGACCCGTGACACCTCGATACCGATGCCCTGACCGCTCGCCTTCAGCTCGGCGAGACGCGCGTTGATGCCTTGCACCAGATCACCGCGCAATCGCTCGCGCCGCTCGGCTGCCTGATTGTCGGCGCCGATCAATTCCGGGCGAGCAACCAGAATGGTGTCGAGATCTCGCGCGGCGGTCAGGGCCACGGCGCTGCGCGTTACCAACCGATCGAGCGCTGGCAGCACATGTTCGCCCTGTAACACGAACGCATAGGGATCGGAGACTTGGTAAAACACTCGCACGTCCAATTGCACTACGCCGGCGTCACCGGTCAATAAATAACCAGACCCGGCCAGTGCATCGCTCAATGGCGTGGCGAAGGACGCTACCCGGTCTGCCTTCAGCGCCTCGTCACTGCGCAACAGATTTTCCACTCGACGCTCGATCACCCGATCCGCCGTCGGCAACAGAACCACCTGCTCAAACGGCTGCGGCCACGCCCATAACAGTCCGGCATTCTGAACGCGATCCAGCGCACCGAAGTGCAGTACTACTGCGCGGTTTTGCGGATCAATCTGCCGGACATTCGAGACCGCCCATGCTAATGCGGCCAAAACAGTGATCACATACAAGGCGATGAAGGTCAGACGGCCGGCCTGAATCCACGGACTGTTCAACGCATGTGTTCCACGTGGAACTTCTTCGCTCATGGTTGCGATCCGGCTTTTTTGTCGAGCGCCGGTGGGCCGTCGACCAACACACGGAACGGCGCAGCATCGGTGCGCAGAATCAGTTTGGTTTCCGGTGTGACAATGGTGCCGAGGGTATCGAGCGAGCGCAGCAGGTTGTAAAGCTGCGGCGCGCTGGCGTAGGCGCGACCATAAATCTGCGCAGCCTCAACCCGTGACTGCGCTTCAATGTCAGCGGCTTTCACCGTTGCATCAGCCTGGACTATTCGCGCATCGCGCTCGGCGGCGGAGCGAATTTGCGCCGCTTCGCGTTTGCCAATGGCTGTACGTTCCGTGGCAATGGTTTCACGCTCAGCGCGCATGCGGTCGACCGTGGCGCTGAGTGTGACCGAGGGCAAAGTCAGCCGCTCGATACCCACCTGCACCACACGCACGCCATAAGTGGCGAGCAACTGTTGGTCGATCTGCTGACGCAACTGCGCTTCAAAATCACCGATGCGCACTTGTTTGGCATCAGTATTGACCAGATTGGCCAGATCGAAACTGCTGGCCGTGGTCTCCAGTGCCGAGCCGACAAAGGTGCGAATCTGCCGCGCCGCTTCGTCCGGCTGATTCTGCACGGCACGCATGAAGCGCTGCACGTGTTCAGGATCACCCTGCACCTGCCACGCCACGTAGGCCTGAACAATGATGCGCAAACCGTCCTTGGTGCCTACGTCCTGCAAACCACTTGAGGTGGTACGTAGACGCAAGTCCACCGGGATCGCCGCCTCGAACGGTGCAGGCCATCGCCAGCTCAAACCGGGATCAAGCAATACCCGCGAAGGATTACCGAAACGGGTGATGACCGTGGCTTCACCGGAGCGCACTTGCACCAGACTCGCGGCGGCAATGGCAAACGCCACCAGCAACGCAGCCCAAGCCATACGCCGCCATGGAAATGGACCGGCCTCTTGCGGATCGCCGTGATGATGGTGATGCCCGCTGTGGTCGTGAACGTCTTGAACAGGCGACTGGCTCAATGGGTGGCTCCTGGTTGAGCGGTGGTACGGGCGGGCGACGGATCAGCCGGCAGCGTGAAAGTGCGCAGATCGATGGTTGGCGCATTTGCGCTGCCGCCGAGTCGATGATCGAGCACCAGCAACCTGGCTTTCCTCAAGCCCTGACTGAGCTGGTTGAAATATTGCTCCAGCACGAAGGCCTGGCCAGCACTGGCGAAGGCTTTTTGCTCGGCGCTGAATTTAAGGTCTGCCGTTTGCGCAGCGGCGTTGATTTCCCGCGCATTGGCCGTTGCCTGATCCCGCGCCGTACTCGCCTGCAACTGCGCCTCGTTAGTGGCCTGCGCAGCCGCCCCGCGTTCGCGAGCGATCAACGCCCGCGCGCCGATCTGCGCCGCTTGCACACTGTGATAGGCATTCGCCGCGCCGGCCGGTGGATGAATCGCTTCGACGACTGTGGCGAGGATCTCCACGCCGCTGTTCAATCTGTTCAGATCACTTTGCACTGCGCGACCGATTTCCTCGGCCAGCCCTGCCCTGTCGTCGCCGAGCAGTCCGTCGAGGGTGCGCGAGGCAAAATCGTGAACCAGAATGCGGCTGGCGATGCTGCGAATCAGCGTCGGTACATCGGCGCTGTTATAAGTCGCGGCGAGTGCCGCCTCGTCGTTCAAACCGATGCGATAGACGAAGCGCACGTCCATGTTGACGATTTGCAGGCCCTGCTGCGTGCCCCGGCTGCTGGCGATGACCTGGGACTTGTCATTAACGTGGCTGGCGTCCCACAAACGGTTGGCGGTCAGCGGCGCTGGGCCTTCAGCGGAGTCGGACGGCACGGTGATTGGCTTGTCGTTGACACTGGTCGCCAGTTCATGGACCACGCCGTTTTCAACGGAGATCACACGCCCCAATGGCCAAGGCAACCCGCTATGCAAACCCGGGCCGAAAACCTGTACCGGTTTACCGAAGCGCTCATAGATGCCGCGACCTTGCAGGGGAATTTCATGTACCCCTGTCAGCAGCCAACCGCTAAGGGCGACCACTGCCAACACCGGCAACAACGCCCGGCGCATGTAACTGAAGGCCCAGATCTGGCGCAAATCGATGCCGAAACGGTTGTGCATTTCATGCTGTAACGCCAGCCACGGCTGCGGCGGCCAACGCAGCATATCGGCGATAAAACTGCGCGCCAGCAGGGTCGGTTCGAGCTGTTCGCGGCGCGGGCTGAAGACTGACAGCGCCGCGCGCAACAACAGTTCAAGGGCAACCAGCATCGGCAAGATTGCGCTGAGCACTGCAACGCGAATCGGCCAGACGGCGTGCTCGCTGGCAAACAACAGACACAGTGCACCGATCAACAGGGTGATGATCACCACGCGGGTCAGTTGCGCCAGCGCAGCCGCTTCTGGCCACTGCGCTGGAGGGTCCTGCGCCAGTTGCCGCTCCAGCACCAGCAAGGCGAAGGCCAGCAACAACGTCAATGCTGCACCAACGTTTGCCGACAGGCCCAAGGCCGCCGCAGGTAAAGCGAGACTCCACACTTGGTCGGTGCTGAGCAGAACCAGCAATGCCCAGCCAGCGAGCCACAATGCCGGCGCGCCGATTTGTCCTAGCAAATACCGGCCGCGCAGACTCAATCGCTCCAGCAGCCTCTCGTACCAACCTTCGGCAGCGACGCCCTCCTCCACCCCCGGTTGCGCAGTTGGCGGATGCATCACCCGCGCGCGCCATTGCGCCACCCACCAGGCCGATTGCAGCCCGGCAACCAGCACCAGCAACGCTGCGCTCTGATTGACCAACAACGGCAACCACACGGATTGCGGCGCAAATAAGCCGATGAAAAACGCCAACAGCCAGCCCAGCCCGGCCAACCCGCCGAGTCCGCAAGCCAGCCAACGCAACTTGCGTCCCTGCTCGCCAGCTTGCTGAAAGCGCGGCAGCTCGGCTACTGGCGTAGCGTCCAACTCAAAATCGACTTGCATATCACCCCGGCTAAATTGGTCTTAGCGTTACGATATAACGGAAACTGTGAAATATTCGTACACATTTACCGCTATTCAAAAACGCCGCAGCTGTCGCTTGCCTGAAGCCTTGACCGAAATGTCCGGCAAAGCTCATATTACGTACATAATTTTTATCGCGACTAATCTTGGCTATCCCCTTCGAGCAATGTGGAGCAAGCGCATGAGCAACTATGACGTAGTAATTCTAGGCGGCGGGCCCGGCGGTTATAACGCAGCGATCCGCGCCGGCCAGCTTGGCCTCAAAGCCGCTTGCGTCGAAGGACGCGCGACCCTCGGCGGCACCTGCCTCAACGTTGGTTGCATGCCGTCCAAAGCCTTGTTGCACGCCTCAGAGCTGTACGCCGCTGCAGTGGGCACCGAGTTCGCCAATCTCGGCATTGAGGTCAAACCAACACTGAACCTCGCGCAGATGATGAAGCAGAAGGACGAAAGCGTTGCTGGCCTGACCAAGGGCATTGAATTTCTGTTTCGCAAAAACAAAGTCGACTGGATCAAGGGCTGGGGCCACATCGACGGCCCAGGTAAGGTCACGGTGACCGATGATCAGGGCAACAAGACCGAGCTCAGCGCCAAGGACATCATCATCGCCACCGGCTCCGAGCCCACTCCCCTGCCCGGCGTAGAAATCGACAACAAACGCATCCTCGATTCCACTGGCGCGTTGTCGCTGAGTGAAGTGCCCAAGCACCTGGTAGTGATTGGCGCCGGGGTGATCGGCCTGGAGCTGGGTTCGGTATGGCGGCGACTCGGCGCGCAGGTCACCGTGGTCGAATACCTTGATCGCATCTGCCCCGGCGTCGATGGCGAGGCCGGCAACACCTTGCAGCGCGCGCTGAGCAAGCAAGGCATCGCCTTCAAATTGAGCTCCAAGGTCACCAGCGCCACCAGTTCAGCTACAGGCGTGCAGCTGAGCGTCGAGCCTGCCGCCGGTGGCACGGCTGAGCTGATCGAAGCCGACTATGTGCTGGTGGCCATCGGGCGCCGGCCATACACCCAGGGCCTAGGGCTGGAGAACGTCGGCCTGAGTACCGACAAACGCGGCATGCTCGCCAACCAGCAACATCGCACCGAAGCCGCCGGGGTCTGGGTGATCGGCGACGTCACGTCCGGGCCGATGCTCGCGCACAAGGCTGAAGACGAGGCCATGGCCTGCGTCGAGCAGATCCACGGCAAGGCTGGCGAGGTCAATTACGCGCTGATCCCCAACGTCATCTACACCCAACCGGAACTGGCCAGCGTCGGCCAGACCGAAGAACAGCTCAAGGCCGAGGGCCGTGCCTACAAGGTCGGCAAGTTTCCCTTCACCGCCAACAGCCGGGCGAAGATCAATCACGAAACAGAAGGCTTTGCCAAAGTCCTCGCCGACGAGCGCACGGACGAAGTGCTCGGCGTGCACTTGGTCGGGCCGAGCGTGAGCGAGATGATCGGCGAGTTCTGTGTGGCGATGGAGTTCAGCGCGTCGGCCGAGGACATCGCCCTGACCTGCCATCCGCACCCGACGCGCTCGGAAGCGTTGCGTCAGGCAGCGATGAATGTCGAGGGGATGGCGACGCAGATGTAGCTTGGAAATACGGCGTCTGGTTAATCGCTATCGCGAGCAGGCTCACTCCTACAAGGAGCATCGCGTTCCCCCTGTGGGAGCCAGCCTGCTCGCGAATGGCCCCTACTCGGTCTACAGCGGAAGATGCCCCAACGGCAACGCCCCCGGCGCTTTCACCGTATGAATGGCAAAGTTGCTGCGAATATCGCTCACCCCCGGCAGTTTCAGGAGGTGCGCACTGACAAAGCGGTCATAAGCGCGCAAGTCAGGGACGACCACTTGCAACAGGAAATCCGATTCGCCGGACACCAGAAATGCTGAGACCACCTCTGGCAGCGCAGTAACAGCGGCATAAAAAGCCTCGGCGCGTTCTTCGTTGTGCCGCTCGACCTTGACCCCGACAAACACCGTCAGCCCCAGCCCGACTTCATCGCGATCGAGATTGGCCTGGTAGCCTCGAATCACCCCCGCCTCTTCCAGCATGCGCACCCGGCGCAGACACGGCGAGGCCGACAAGCCGATTTCCTCCGCCAGCTCGACATTGCTCAAGCGGCCGTTGCGTTGCAGCGCGGCGAGAATCTTGCGGTCATAGGCGTCGAGTTTCATCTTTGGCAGATCCCGATAGTCTGGCGATTGAAAACCAGCAGGTTATGCCAAACCCGCCACGGTTTGAAGCCGACTACGCAAGCACCTGCCCTGCCCTCTCGCTCTAGACTGGCCGAAGTAAATCGACATCGAAAAGGGGTGTGATGTGGCAAGCCTGTGGCTGTTTATCCTGACGCTGGCTGTGGTTCTGCTACTGCCGGGACCGGACATGATCTTGCTCTTGCAAACCGGTGCGCGGCAAGGTCGAGGTGCGGCGCTGGCCACAGCGCTGGGCCTGGCCATCGCCCGTGCCTGTCACGTGGCACTGGCGGCATTGGGCCTGGCGGCGCTGTTCAAAACCGCACCGTGGACGTTTGATGTGGTGCGCATCGCGGGTGCGGCGTATCTGCTGTGGATCGGCATTCAATGTTTTCGCAGCTCACTGGTTCCCAACCTGCAAACAGGAGAACCGACACCTACTGAGGATCAGTGGCGCCAAGCGATCCGGCGCGGCCTGCTGACCAACCTGCTCAACCCCAAAGCCTTGCTGTTCTGCTCAGTGCTGTTACCACAGTTTATCGTCAGCGACGGCGCGCCGGTGCTGACACAGTTCGCCGTGCTCGGCCTGGTGCTGGTCAGCGTCGGGCTGCTGTTCGACAGTGTTGTCGCCATGACCGGCGCGGCACTGGGCCGTTGGCTGCGACACAGTCCGACCGCCCAGCGCATTCAGCAATGGCTGTTCGGCAGCCTGTTGATTGGTTTTGCCGTGCGCCTGAGCTTCATTCAGCAGGCTTAAGCCTTGCGTACCTTGCGCTGACGACGGGTAATGAGTAGTAACGCGATGGCCGTGACCACGACGAAGACGCCAATCTGCACCGGCCACTTGTACGGCCGCAGCGTCGCACGTACAGCATCGGTCACCTGGGTGACGTAGCGCTTGTCAGCATTCTCGAAGTCCGGGTAAGGACATTGATTACCGAAGTCCACCGCCCACAGCACATAAGGACCTTCCTTGACGTAGCGCTGGTACAGCGCACTCTGGTCTTCAAGGCTGCTGTTCCAGCCGGCCGCGTTGCACAACACCGCCGCAAACGCCTGACTGGTGTGCGGCAGGTTATCGGCGGCGCGACTGGCCAATGCCGTAGCGACAAAACGATAGTGATAACGCTGATCCGGTTGCGCGGCGCTGGCCTGCTGGCGCTGCACTTCCGCCGTGGAAATCAGCGGGCCGACATCCAGCTTCGTGCTCTCCAGCGTGTAATTGCCGCCGAAGGTGGCGTAATCAGGCGCCATCTCATAACCGAGGATGTCCATGCCCCACTCCCGGGCCGTCCATGCGGCGTTGTACAACGCACTGGCGCGTTTGCTCGGCCACCACGCCGACTCGGCCTTGAGCCGTTGCTCGCCATACAGCCTGGCCTTGTGCTGCAGATCGTCACTGGCGAAATAAGCGACCGCTTCCTCGTAACGCCCCTCACGCAGCAAGCGCCGACCGAGCAGATTGCGCAGATTGGCGGCCGCCGACAGCGGCACATAGTTGTCGCGCTCCTGTTGGGTCAATGGCGGCGGCGCCGGCACGTTCTCATCGACATAACGCTTGAGCTCATCGACCGTCATCACGCGCTCGGCAACTGTCGCGGCATCGAACCAGTAAAGGCTATTGCTGCGATACAACTGCACAAAGGCTTGCAGATACTCGCCGCGTTGCAGCGCCAGGATCGCGCTTTCGCCCTCGACCCGACATTTTGGCTGCACCGTTTCAAACGCCCAGTCCGGCGTGCGGCGATAACCCCAGTCTTCGTTTTGCGGGAAGGCCTGGGCGGCTTTGGCGTAGGCGGCGGCAGCGGCAGTCGTATCGCCGTCACGCACTGCGAGTTTTGCCCGCAGCCACCAGGCCAGCCCGCCGTCGCCGGCGTTTACCAGAAAGGCCTTGGCGGACGCGTAGTCGCCCTGTTGATAACTCATCGCCGCCAGTCGATCGGCATTGTCGAGGCTGCCACGCGTGCTGTTCTGCAACAGCGTCACCAGTTTCTTCTCGTTTGGCGGCTGCTCACCAAATGACCAGCCCTGACGGCTGACCAGCGATGCCGTGACCAGTTGCTGCACCGCTGGCTGCTGCAGCAGCTTCGCCAGCTGAGATTCCGGCAATTCGGCCAGTTCGTTCATCAGTTGCTTGAGCGAGGTGTAACCGACGGCCGAACCGTGCAGGTTCTGTGCTTCGTACAGTTCGATGGCGCCGCTCCAGTCCCCGGCACTGCGCAGCACCCGCGCCTCCTCACCGAGGCTGGCAACGCCCAGTTCCAGCGGATCGCTGAAGCCATCGATACTCAACTGCCGGGCCTGGCGAAAGGCATCACGCGCCTGTTCCAGCGCTTCGATACGATCGTGCGCCTCGTTGCTCAGGGCAAAAGCGATGCGCCCCAGGGAATACGCCGCCCACGTGCTGCGCAACGGGCGCTGGTCTGCCGGCAGCGCCAGCACTTTGTTGAAATACTCTGTGGCCAATTGCTGATCGCCGGTGGCAAAGGCCACGGCGCCGGCGACGTACAAACGGATTTCCGCCGGCAGACTGGCGCCCTGCTCCTCGGCCTGATGCGCATCGCTGAGCCCGCGCAGTCGCTTGACCACGGCGTATTGCTCAGCGCTCAGGCCCACCTGCTCAGCCTGTTCGCGCGCCAACTCTGACGCGTTGTCTTCGGCATAGTCGTTGGGGTTATGGGTCGCAGCAGTGACATTTTTCAGCCCGGCAATGGTTTTACCGAGGCGACTGACCTCGAAGCTGAAACTGCCCTCGGGCAGATCGGCCAAGGTCTGTGCGCGATTGTCGAGCAGGCGCATCGGGAAGTCCGGGCCGCAGGCCAGCGCCGAACCCAGCGGCAGGCTGAGGCTCAGGCAAAGCAGATGGCGGGGCCAGTTACGGGTCAACATGCGAACCTCCTTGATCAATATGTGCACAACGCGCCCAACCGACAGCGCACTGCCCGCCCGCCGGCAAGCGGCCGTCTCGCAGGCGGGTGAAGGTAAGCAGATTGGCGCTTTGTTGCAATGCATAACCGGCGAGCGCGTCGGCGCCTGCACAATCCTGCGCCTTCAGCGTGATTTGCGCGGGCCAAGGGCTGTCGAGATTGCCATGGTTTTCGAGCTGGATGTCATAGAGACCGCCCTGCTCTTTGAATGACAAGCGCAACTGACTGCTCAACACATCGCCACGAGCCACGGCACGCAAAGTGGTGAGGCTCCAGGCGCGCCGATCGTTGGCTAGCGGCAAGCGAAACCAGATCAGCCCGGCCAGATGCTCGGGTGGATCCTCGCGCAAGGTCTTGCCCAGTTGGCTGAGTTGCAGCGGATCGGCAAGCAGCTCCCGGCGCTGCCCGCCGCGCTCCAGTTGTACTTCACTCTCCACCACCGGCGCGCCACCGTCAGCGCTCAACAGCGCAACGCCATAAGCTGGCAGCGCCAGATAGAAGGGTTTGTCGCTGATACGGGCCCAGGCCTTGGCCCATTTCAACGCCTGCTTGGCGTCGAAAAGACCCAGTCGCGGATCGCTCACGGCATGGACTTGCAGCACGCTGCTATCAACGCTGTGCAAAAGTGCCGGCAATTGCGCACTGTCGAGCCAGGCCGGCAGCGCGGTGATGCTCAAAGGTAGAGATGGCGGCAAAGCCGCGCGCAAATGCTTGAGGAACTCAGCGTACGCGGGCAGCCGTGCATTGCCGGCATCGTGGTCGATCTCGACGCCGCTCAGCGTGAGGCCCCGTGCCTGCCAGTCGGCGACGACTTGCAGAATCTGCGCGGTGACCTGCTCCTGATCCAGTGATCGAAGCTGGCCGTCGAGGCGAACCACCGCGATCAACGATCGGCCATCCGCTTTCAATAACGCTGGATCGACCTGCGCCCTGCTCCAACGGGTACCGGGAAAACCCTGCAATGCCAGCACCCGCAACGTCGAGAAGTCACTGCGACTATCGCTCAATGCCGGCGCATGCGCGGACGTCCATTGCCGCTGCCAGACATAGAGTTGCTGGTCCAGGGCAGGTGCGACGTGTTGCTCGCAACCCGCAAGCAAGACGCCAAGAAACAGACCCACGATAAACCGCATACCCTGAAAATCCCTGAGACCACAGGCCGCAAGGTTACACAAAAAACCCGTAGGAGCTGACGAGTGAAACGAGGCTGCGATCTTTTGATCTTGCTTCAAGACTCCAGGTCAAAAGATCGCAGCGTGCCGCAGCTCCTACACGGATGCCGCTGGTTTACGCGCGATGATCACTTGACTCTTCGCCACCACCGCATCCAGCGCCTGTTTGATCTGCGCCCCGCGCGGGGAGTCGAGTACCGCTTGCCACGTGTCGGCCCAGTGATTGAGCAGTGGGTGATCCGGGTTGCTGAATTCGACCTTGGCTTCCCAGAACAGCATCATCCACATCGACCAGTAAAAGCCGTATTGGCTATGGCTGATGATTTCCAGCCCGGCGTCGCTGACCATCGCCTTGAACTGCTCTTCGCTGATGATGCGTATGTGATTGGGTTTCTGGAAGTACTCGGGTGCGGCGATGTCCTTTTGCAGGTCTTCGGAGCTCGGGTGCGGCACACTGAGCAGGTACAACGCGCCAGGTTTTCCAACCCGTACCAGCTCAGCGAGAAACTGCGCAGGGTCGTCGACATGTTCGATCACTTCCGTCGAGACCACACGTGTCGCCGTGGCGTCGGCAATCGGCAGCGGATTGCAATCGGTGACGTGGCACTCAACATCGCGCGCCGGAGTATCGCTCAAGCGCTGGCGGGTGGCTTCAACCTTGGCCGCATCGATATCGGCAATGATGATCTTCGCCCCGCGCGTGCCGCAAAAATGCACGTTACCGCCATCGCCGCAGCCGACGTCGAGCAGCGTGTCGTCGGGGCTTACCGGAAACCCTGTGAACAGTTCGCCGGTTTGCTGATTGAACCAGCCGCTGAGCATCGCATCGTGCAGGCCGAGCATGTACGGGTCGGTCTTCTCGGCAACCGCCGCAACAGGCTGCGCCGGCGAGGCGTTCGTGAGTTTCTTCAAAAGGCTCAGCATGAGGTGGCTCCAGTGGATGGAAGGGCGGATCGGGGCGTGCCGAGGCGCTTGACCAACGCGGCGCCACGGTTGCGCATCGGCATTTCGATCAAGCGGTAGTTCAGTTCACTGAGCAACACGATAAGTGCGCACGCCAGCAACAGCGTGCACACCGGATGCCCGGCAGGACTCGGCAAACCGGCGCTCTGCAAACGGAAAATCACTTCACGCACCAGTTGATAGGCCGGGATATGGATCAGATAAATGCCATAGGAGCGGCTGCCGATCCACGCGAGTAACCGTTGCACCGCACCGGCAGGCACCAGGTAATCGCGGTTGTATGAAGCGATCCACACCAGCACGGCACTGAGCAGGGCGATTGAACCGATGCGATAAGGCGCGAAGGTGAAACGATCGGTGGCCATGAAGCTGAGCAGCAATGCGAGGGCGATCAAGGCTGAAATCCCCGCCCACGGTGGAGCCAGCCAGGTTGGCTGCCAGCGCTGATAACCGGGCCGTGCGCTCCACATCGCCAACAGCACGCCAAGGGCCAGCGCGTCGGTGCGCACCACCATCAAAAACGGGGTGCGCACGGTCAGAATCTGCACCGCGACCAGCGCCAGCAGCGCCCAGACCAGGCGCTGGCGAAATAGCAGGATCAGCAGCGGAAACAGCAGATAAAACTGCTCCTCCAGCGCCAGGCTCCAGTAGACAAAACTGCTGCCGTATTCATATCGGAAGAAGCTGTCGGCAAAACGGAAATTGGCGTATTGCAACACGCCGGCCAGGGTCGCTTGCACGTTGGCATGCCAGGTACCGAAAGCGCCGGAGCGATTGAGGAACACACAGGCCAGCAGCATCAGCGCGAGCCATAGCCAAGCCGACGGCAGCAGGCGAAAGGCGCGGCGCAGCCAGAAGTTGCGCGTCTGCTGCCAACACTCCTGGCGACTGGTACAACCTTGCAACGCCGGAACCAGGCTGCGAGCGATGACAAAACCGGAGATGGCGAAAAACAGATCGACGCCCCACCACGTTTGCAGACTGCCGTGAATGCTGTCCAGCAAAGGCACCGGGTCCGCGAACAGACTGCCCTGCAGGTGATGGAACAATACTCCCAGTACGGCGACGGCGCGCAGCACTTCTATATCCATGATGCGCTTGCCGTTCATGCTTGGCAGGCTTCCCCTGCAGCGGCACGGTGTTCGAACAACTGTGCAAGAAATTCCCGCAGGCGCTGCTCTGCCACGGCCTGACTGCAAAAAGCCTGCAGGCTGTCGACCGCTTGTGCGGACATCGCGGCATAACGCTGCGGCTGATTTTTTGCAACGTCGTAACTGGCCCGGTAGGCCTCACATAATGATGCCCAGTTGGTCACGTACCGCAGCGTGCGAAATGCCTTGCGCGGATCGTGCGGCCAGGCTGTCAGTTCGTCGGTGGACTCGATCAGAAACGCGTTCTCAGCGCTCAGGTAATCGATCATTGCCGTGGTTCGAGGCGCTACTGCGGGCTTGCCGCAAGACATGAACTCCATCAGAGGCAGGCACTGGCCTTCCCCGTAGGACGTGTTCACGACATAACGAGTCGCCTGCACGAGTCGCTCGTAGTCCGGATCGGCGAGATAACCGTGAATCAACACGATACGGCACCGATAGGACTGGTTTTTGTACAAATGATGGAGGATGTCAGCCAGCGCCTCTTCAGCATCGAAGTGTGTCAGTTTCAGCACCAGGGTAGCGTCTTCGACTTCGCGAAAGCTCACACAGAACGCGCTGAGCATGTCCTCCCAATTCTTGCGGCCATCGCCGGGATTGAACACTGACGTATACACCACGCCCTCAAGGGACAGGGTCTGCTCGGTCACCGGTGCGGCAAAATCAATGCCCTCGCCGCTGCGCAAATGCTCTGGGGCGAAGGCATTCAAGTCGAGCTGACGGCTGTCGGCCACCAGCCCTTTGATCGTCAAGCGCAGCGGCTCGGCAGCGCAATGATCCTGTGCTTGCATCCCGCGTGCGGCGAAGCGGTCCCAGACCGGCGCCGGGATGGCGCTGATCGGGTAGTCCGCGGACATGGCTTCGCGGACCGCAGCGACGGTATAATTGGAATGGGTGACAGCCGCTCCGCAGGCGTGCAAAACGCTGCGCCAGTCGTTGCGTGGCTCACCGGCGAACGGCTCGTTGGGGATCGTGCTGAATTCCCAGGCAAACACCGGCACGGTCGGACACGCCAGATCGACTGGAGTGCGGTGCGGTGGCGAAAACGAGAGGAATACACAAGGCTCGCCTCGCGCCAGGCATTCGCCATAGAGCGCGTCGACTTGCGTCTGCGGATCAGCCACTTCGATAACGCGCCCGATTCGTTCGAGAACCGGTCGATATTCCTTGAGCACGAAGTAATAGCTGTACTCCGACCGCCCCAGATTTTGCGTAATGGTGTGCTGATTGGTTTCAGAATGAATGATGATCAGCATGAGGCGTTATCCAGAACAGGCTCGATATCAGTGGCCTTGGGAGCCAGCGCGAAAAAATCCGCCAGGCGTGTCTGCAATGGCGCGAACGCACAGTAATCGTGCATCCGCTCGATGGCGGCGGCCGACATCCGCTGGTAATCCTGCGGGTGCGCAGTGGCCATGCGGTAACTGTTTTCGTAGGCGCTTTTCAGCGAACCCCAGTCCGGTCGGTAGCGCAGGGTGCGGTAAATAATCCGCGTGTCCTGGGGCCAGATCGTCAACTCTTCGCTGGACCTGACCACGAATGCCACCGACTCGTCGATGTAATCCTCCATGGCCGTATGGGCAGGCGCGATCACCGGTTTGCCGCTGGACATGAATTCCATCAACGGCAGGCACAAACCTTCGCAGCGCGAGGCATTGACGTAGAACGTCGCCGCCTTGTAGAGCTCGGCATACTGCGCGTCGTCAAGGTAGCCGTGCATCACCACAACGCGGCAAGCGAACGGGCTGAGCTGCGCGAGCAACGTCATCAATTCGCTGTAATACAAGGCCAGATCGTTCTGGGTGATCTTGACCACCAGGGTCGCGTCTGGCTGCTCGCGAAATGCCCAGCAAAACGCGGTAATCAGTTCATGCCAGTTCTTGCGGCCATCCTTGGGATTGAACACCGAAACGTACACCACACCGTCGACACGGGTTTCAACGATGCGGTCGGTGGCCGGCAGGTCCAGCGGCGGTGGTTCGCTGACCAGAATCGGTTGCGCGCCGCAAATGGCGGGCAGACGTTGCTCGAGCCAAGCGTGAAGGTTGTCGGGAACGCGATCACGAACCCCCTCCCAGTACCAGTTCTGCAGGTATTTTACCCTTGGGACCGGCTCTGCCAGGTCACGCCCGAGATCCAGTGCCCACAGGCGCAGATAGTGCCGGGCGATGACGAACCGGCGCTTGAGTGTCAGCGGCGGTGGACGCGCGGCTTCTATTTCAGCCGCCAGCGCAGCCTCTTCTTCAGGCGTCAACGGAGCGGGGATCAGCGCATCGGCCGACAAGTCGAGTTCGCGGCTATCGAAAATACAGCCTTTGATCGCCAAGGTTGCGCCCGCGTTGATCGATGCCGGGACATGCGCCTGACGAATATCGGAAAACTTTTCCCATAGCGCTGTCGGCAACACCAGCACCGGAAAATCCTCACCCATGGCTCGCCGGATCGCCCGGGCAGTGTGGCTCGACAAGGTGATAACCCGGCCCTGGCGCGCGAGCATTTGCGTCCAGTCCTGGCGTGGGTCGTTGTCCCACTGTTCGTCGGGAATCGAATCGAACTCCCACGCCACGACGCACATCGTCGGGCAATGAAGATCGGCCGGGGTTTTCTGAGGAGGGGCGAACGACAGGAATACGCTGTCTTCGCCAGCGGCGAGCAGTCGCCGATAGAGCGGGTCGACTTCTGCCACCGTGGAAACGACGTGCACACGACCGAGGCTTTCCAGCAATGGACGATAAGCCTTGAGCACAAAGTAATAACTGTATTCGGGACGACCAAGACTCTGGCTGATGGAGTTGTCGTTGACGTCTGAGTAAAGAATGAAATTCATGGCATCCCACGATAAAGCAGCCATACCGGCAACTTCATGCTGTGACGACCAGATACTGGATCGGCCCGGTAGTACCGGCACGCGTCCTTCATCAGGCACGTCTTAGTTCTTGTTTTAGTGGTCAGTTTCACTCTGCGCCGCAACCCCCGAAACACCGTTCGGATTATCGCGACAAGGGGCATTCTAAACACATCCATCGAGGGTTCGGGAACCGTCCCGCGTGAATAAATCGGTCTACGCTATCCAGAACTGACCGGTCACGGTTTGGCCTGTTGAAATTGTCGTGCAATTGGCACAGATTGATCGCAGAACAAATACAACAACTGTTTCGCCTGTTGTCCTACCGGGTTTTTCTCTCGGTCTGACAGCCCCTTCTACACCGCGTGTAGGAAATGGCGAAAGATCAGCCCAAGGGGTCGTGGTTTTGAAAAATTGCCTGCTTGTCACGGGTCTCGCCAGTTTCGCGCATCACTCTCCGCGCCTAAGTTTGGTGTCCGCAGGAGCGGCGAACTCGGAGCGCGCGCTATGACTCGACTGTTGGTGGAGTGCACACACGTATTCAACCACCCGAAACTCAATTCGGGGATTCAGCGGGTGGTGCGCAATGTCATTAACAAACTGCCCTCCAGTGTTGGTGATAGCGAGTGCATACCGGTGGTATTGCTCAATGGCCAGCTCTATCGGGTCTTGCGCCTGGCGCCCCTGAACACGCCGGTGTTCAACGCCCTCGCGACATTCGCTGATCGCCTGGAACGCCTCGCTCATCGCTTCTGGCAATGGCATCAGCGCCGCGACGCCAAATGCCCGTCGAAGCTGACACGGAGGGCGCTGTATGTGGCGTATCGCCTGACCTCATTCGCCGTATTTGGTTTGCCGCTGCGATTGTTCACCCGCCTGCGGCATTTCCAGTTACTCAAGCGCTGTTCACCGTTGCAGCACCAGCCTGATGATCAACTGGTGTTGCTGGACTCGTCGTGGCATTCGGATTTCTTTCCCCATGTCGAACGGCTCAAGCGCGAAGGCGTCGCAATCATTGCGGTGATCTATGACCTCATTCCCCTGACGCATCCCCATTTCTACGAAGCCCGGCCCGCGCAGGTGTTCAGTGAGTGGTTTGACTGGGTGTGCCGCACTGCCGACGGTTACATGGCCATTTCCGCCACTGTGCGCGACGAGGTGCGCCATGAACTGCAGCGCCGACTCGGCCCCGCGCAGGCTGAAAAGCGCTGGTTCGACTACTTTCATTTGGGCTCCGAGCTGGACTTGCACAATTCGGCAGCAGCAGTGGAACCCGCTTTGCACCAAATGTTCGAGGCACCCGGCCCGGTTTTCCTGATGGTCAGCACGATCGAACCGCGCAAGAACCATGCGTATCTGCTCGATGCTTTCGAGCGTGCCTGGGCGGGCGGTTCCGGCGCCAGGCTATGCATCGCAGGGCGCATCGGCTGGAAGTGCGACGAGTTGCTATCGCGAATACGGCATCATCCCGAGCTCAACCGACGCCTGTTCATGTTCAACAACCTGAGCGACACCAGCCTCGAGCATGCTTATACGCGAGCCAGCTCATTGGTCTTTCCGTCATTTGTCGAAGGTTTCGGCCTGCCTCTGGTAGAAGCCATGCAACGAGGCTTGCCGGCCATGGGAAGTGACATCGCGGCATTTCGTGAAATAGGCGGCGAGTTCATGGCCTATTTCGATCTGCAGGAGCCGCAAAGCCTGACCGACCTGATCAAGGCCTTCGAGGCCAGCGGCCAGTTCCCTGCCAGCAAGGATGTCAACGAATGGCGCTGGATTGACTGGCGCGAAGCAAGTCAGCAACTGGTCGAGCGCATTGCGCGACGCGTCCTTGCGGGACAGGCCACGCAAGCCGGCGTTACCCGCGAGAGCGCAAGTGAAGCGGTAGATGAGCCGCCGGGGCTTGGCGAATATCCGCGACTGCGTCCGTCAGGCAGTTTTCTGTAGCCCGGCCACCGTACGCGGCATCGCGACAAAACCCGGCAACGCTTCGATCCGCGCCAGCCAGGCGCGAACGTTGGCGTAGTCATCCAGCGAGACATTGCCCTCTGGCGCGTGGGCAATGTAGCTGTAGGCAGACACGTCAGCGATGGTCGGCTCTTCGCCCGCCAGATACGCTGTCTTGCCCAATTCCAGCTCCATCACCTTGAGCAGGTTGTGCGCACGGCCAATGACTTCTTCGGCATTCAGTTGCGCACCAAACACCGTGATCAGGCGTGCCGCCGCCGGGCCAAATGCGATCGGTCCCGCCGCCGCCGACAGCCAGCGCTGCACATGGGCTGCGCCCACCGGGTCGGTCGGCAGCCAGCGACCGTTGCCATACTTCTGCGCCAGATAAACCAAAATCGCGTTGGAATCGGCCAGCACCACGCCGTTGTCATCAATCGCCGGCACTTGGCCGAAGCTGTTGATCGCCAGGTACTGCGGCTGCTTGTGCTCACCCTTGGCCAGGTCGACGAAGATCAGCTCGGTCGGCAGTTGCAGCAGCGACAGCATCAACTCGACGCGGTGGGCATGGCCGGAACGGGGAAAGTTGTAGAGTTTGATCGCTTGCATGGTCGACTCCGCTGGAAAGTGACGTCGCTACGGGGATGAGCGCGCCGATAGCGTCATCATCCATGGGTTGCCGGGACAACAGAATAACCAGCCGCTGCAATCGATTATTTCATCTCGTGCAATAACGCCGCTGGGTTCAACGCCGGATGTTCGCGCAGCGCCTTCACGGCGAAGTCGACAAAACTGCGGATCCGCGCCGGCGCCTTGCGCCCGCCCTGATACACCACATGAATCGGCAACGGCGGCAATTCAAACTCGGCGAGGACGATTTCCAGCTCGCCCGTCGCCACCTTGTCCGCGACTTGATAGGACAGCACTCGCGTCAGGCCCAGGCCTTTGCGCGCGGCGGTGATCGCCGACTGATTGGCCGTGACGGTCAGGCGCGGTTCGGTGCGCACGCTGAGGGCTTCACCGCCGTCGAGAAACGGCCAGTTACGTTGCTGGCCTATCGCGGATGTCGCCACCACCGGCAGCGCGGCCAGGGCCTGGGGATGCTCCGGTCGGCCGTGTTCAGCCAGAAACGTCGGCGAAGCGCAAATCACCCGTCGCACTTCCCCGACACGAATCGCATGTTGATTGCTGTCCGGCAACTCACCGATGCGCACCGCAACATCGATGCCCTCCTCGACCATATTGACGACCCGATCCAGCAACAGCGCGTTGATCGACACATCGGGGTAACGACAGAGGTAATCGGCCATCACTGGCGTGACAAAAAGATCGCCAAACAACACCGGCGCAGTAATCGTCAATTGCCCACGGGGCAAGGCATGGCTGCCAGCCGCCGAATCCTCGGCCTCCTGCACTTCGGCGAGAATCCGCCGGCAGTCATCGCAGTATCGCTGCCCGGCTTCGGTGAGATGCACGGTGCGCGTAGTGCGCACCAGCAACTGCGTACCAATGTGCTGCTCCAGCGCCGCCACCGCCCGCGTGACACTTGCCGCCGACAAACCCAGACGCCGCGACGCCGCCGAAAAGCCTTGCTCCTGGGCAACGACAACGAAGATCTGCATTTCCTGAAAGCGGTCCATGGGATTCCTCGGTGGCGGATACGACAATCGCAGCCGAGGCTGCGATTGTGGGAGCGTAGATCAACGGTGGATAACTTATTCCACAGTGACCGATTTCGCCAGGTTACGCGGTTGATCGACGTCGGTGCCCTTGAGCACGGCAACGTAATACGACAGCAGTTGCAGTGGGATCGTATAAAGGATCGGTGAAAGAATGTCGTGAATGTGTGGCATCTGCACTACGTGAGTGCCTTCGCCATTGGTCATCGCGGCCTTGACGTCGGCAAACACAATCAGCTCACCGCCACGGGCGCGGACTTCCTGCAAATTGGACTTGAGCTTCTCCAACAGTTCGTTGTTCGGCGCGACGGTGACCACCGGCATGTCGTTATCCACAAGTGCCAGCGGGCCGTGTTTGAGCTCGCCGGCCGGGTAGGCCTCGGCGTGGATGTAGGAGATTTCCTTGAGCTTCAAAGCACCTTCCATCGCCACCGGGAATTGCGCGCCACGGCCGAGAAACAGAGTGTGGTTTTTCTCGGCGAACAGCTCGGCGATTTTTTCCACGGTGCTGTCCATCGCCAGCGCTTCGCCGAGACGGGTCGGCAGGCGACGCAGTTCTTCGACGAGTGTGGCTTCGACGCCGTTGGCCAGAGTGCCGCGCACCTGACCCAGCGACAGGGTCAGCAGCAACAGGCCGACCAGTTGCGTGGTAAAGGCTTTGGTCGAGGCCACGCCGATTTCGCGACCGGCCTGGGTCAACAGGGTCAGGTCGGATTCACGCACCAGCGAGCTAATGCCGACGTTGCAGATCGCCAGGCTGGCGAGGAAGCCCAGCTCCTTGGCATTGCGCAGGGCCGCGAGGGTGTCAGCGGTCTCGCCGGACTGCGAAATGGTCACGAACAGCGTGTCCGGCTGCACCACCACTTTGCGATAACGGAACTCGCTGGCGACTTCGACCTGGCACGGGATGCCGGCCAGTTCCTCGAGCCAGTAGCGCGCGACCATGCCGGCGTGATAACTGGTGCCGCAGGCGACGATCTGCACGTTGCGCACTTTGGCGAACAGCTCGGCGGCTTGCGGACCGAAGGCCTCAACCAGCACTTGATTGTTGCCCAGGCGACCTTCGAGGGTGCGCTGAACCACGGCCGGTTGTTCGTGGATTTCCTTGAGCATGTAGTGGCGGAACTCGCCCTTGTCGGCGGCTTCGGCACCGTCGGTGTATTGCACGGTCTGGCGCTCGACGGCATTGCCGTTTATGTCCCAGATCTGCACATTGTCGCGACGGATTTCAGCGATATCGCCTTCTTCCAGGTACATGAAACGGTCAGTGACCTGACGCAGAGCGAGTTGGTCGGAAGCGAGGAAGTTTTCGCCCAGACCCAGGCCAATAACCAGAGGGCTGCCACTGCGCGCGGCGACCAGACGATCCGGTTGCTGTGCATTGATCACCGCCAGACCGTAGGCACCGTGCAGCTCCTTGACGGTCGCTTTGAGCGCGGCCGTCAGGTCCGGTTGTTCCTTGAGCTTGTGGGTCAGCAGGTGGGCGATGACTTCGGTGTCGGTGTCCGAGCTGAACGCATAACCCAACGCTTTGAGTTGCTCACGCAGGGCTTCATGGTTCTCGATGATGCCGTTGTGCACAACGGCAATGTCGCCGGAAAAATGCGGGTGAGCGTTGCGCTCGCACGGCGCGCCATGGGTCGCCCAACGGGTGTGGGCGATACCGAGGCGGCCGGCCAGCGGCTGTTCGGCCAGTGCGGTTTCCAGTTCGCTGACCTTGCCCGGACGACGCATGCGTTCCAGGGTCTGGTCGTTGGTATAAACCGCCACACCGGCGCTGTCATAGCCGCGGTATTCGAGGCGCTTCAGGCCTTCAAGAAGGATGGCGGTGATATTACGTTCAGCTACTGCACCGACAATGCCACACATGGTTATTTCTCCTGACTGACAGCCGCACAGATCAACGTGATCCCGCGGGCCTGAAGCTGATCGCGTGCCTCGACGGTCAGGCGATCATCGGTAATGAGGGTATGGATGCTGCTCCAGGGCAGCTCCAGGTTGGGAATCTTGCGGCCGATCTTATCGGCCTCGACCATGACGATGACTTCCCGCGCAACGTCGGCCATCACCCGGCTGAGGCCGAGCAGTTCATTGAATGTGGTAGTGCCGCGAACCAGATCGATGCCGTCGGCGCCGATGAACAGTTGATCGAAGTCGTAGGAGCGTAGTACCTGCTCGGCGACCTGGCCCTGAAAGGATTCCGAGTGTGGATCCCAAGTGCCGCCGGTCATCAGCAATACCGGCTCGTGTTCCAGTTCGCTCAAAGCATTGGCGACATGCAGCGAGTTGGTCATCACCACCAGGCCCGGTTGCTGGCCCAGTTCGGGAATCATCGCCGCAGTGGTGCTGCCGCTGTCGATGATGATGCGCGCGTGTTCGCGGATGCGTTTTACCGCCGCGCGGGCGATCGCCTGCTTGTACTTGGAAATACTCTGCGCCGCTTCTGCGACCAGTTCTTGCGGCATGGTGATCGCACCGCCGTAACGACGCAGCAACAGACCATGGGTTTCCAGCGCCGCGAGATCCTTGCGAATCGTAACTTCGGAAGTTTCGAAACGCTTGGCCAGCTCATCGACACTGACTTCGCCCTGCTCATTGAGCAAGGCGAGGATGTTATGACGACGCTGGGGAGTGTTGCGCTTGGACATGGCGACCTAAGTTTCGTTTCGAAAGATAACGCAAGCAATGAAACGCTATCGAAAGGTTGCCGTCAAGACGCGGGGAGAAAAATTCAGAAAGATTGAAATGAGTGTGGGAGCGGGCTTGCTCGCGAAAGCGGTTGTTCATTCAACGTTGAGGTTGGCTGAAACGACGCCTTCGCGAGCAGGCACGCTCCCACAGGGGGATTGTGGATAAATCAGGATTTTTTGATTTTTTCCGGGCGCTTCCAGCCGTCGATGTTCTTCTGACGGGCTCGGCCTACCGCCAACTGAGCGTTATCCACATTTTGCGTGATGGTCGAGCCGGCCGCAGTCGTCGCACCGTTGGAGATATCCACAGGGGCAACCAACGAGTTGTTGGAACCGATGAACACATCCGCGCCCAAAACAGTTTTCCACTTGTTGGCGCCATCGTAGTTGCAGGTGATGGTGCCAGCGCCGATGTTGGTGCGCGCGCCGATTTCGGCATCGCCCAGGTAGGTCAAGTGCCCAGCCTTGGCACCCTCGCCCATGTGCGCATTTTTGAGCTCAACGAAGTTACCCACATGGGCGCGCGCTTCGAGCACAGTGCCCGGCCGCAAACGCGCGAAGGGACCGGCGTCGCTGCCTTCACCGAGAATGGCACCTTCGATATGACTGTTGGCCTTGATGATCACGCCTTTGCGCAGGGTACTGTCCTTGATCACGCAGTTCGGGCCGATCTGTACGTCGTCTTCAATGATCACCTTGCCTTCAAGGATCACGTTGATATCGATCAGCACATCGCGGCCTACGCTGACTTCGCCACGTACGTCGAAACGGGCCGGGTCGCGCAGGGTAACGCCTTGAGCCATCAGGCGACGGCCGGCGCGCAACTGGTAATGACGTTCCAGTTCAGAGAGCTGCTTGCGATCATTGGCGCCCTGCACTTCCATCGGGTCGTGCGGTTGTTCGGTAGCCACGACCAAACCATCGCTGACCGCCATTTCGATCACGTCGGTGAGGTAGTACTCGCCCTGCGCGTTGTTGTTCGACAGGCGACTCATCCAGTCAGCCAGGCGATCGGCCGGCACAGCGAGGATGCCGGTGTTGCCTTCGGTGATCGCACGTTGCGCTTCGCTGGCATCTTTGTGCTCGACGATTGCCGCGACCTTGCCGTCAGCATCACGCACGATGCGGCCGTAACCGGTCGGGTCATCCAGCTCAACAGTGAGCAAACCCATCTGCCCGGGCACGACATGCTTGAGCAGACGTCGCAGGGTTTCCACTTCAATCAGCGGCACATCGCCGTAGAGGATTAGCACGGTGCCCGCTTCGATGAACGGCACCGCTTGAGCGGTGGCATGGCCGGTGCCCAGTTGCTTGTCCTGCAACACGAAATTCAGGTCATCAGCTGCCAGACGCTCCCGCACCGCATCGGCACCGTGCCCGATCACCACGTGGATGCGTTGTGGATCAAGTTGTCGGGCGCTGTGGATAACATGACCAAGCATGGAGTTGCCGGCAATCGGGTGCAGCACCTTGGGCAGCGCCGAGCGCATGCGAGTGCCTTGACCGGCCGCGAGGATAACGATTTCGAGAGACATGACTGGCTACCAATCCTGGGTGGTCAGCGACTGCGACCGGTTTGTGGGAATTCGGAAAAGAAAAAGGGTAGCCGAGGCTACCCTTTTTTATCAATCGCACAACAAGCGGCTGACGGATTAACCGCCAAACTTCTTGCGGATCTGCTGGACGGTGCGCAGCTGGGCTGCAGCCTCGGCCAGACGAGTGGCAGCGGCGCCGTAATCGAAGTCCGCGCCTTTTTCGTTCAGGGCATTCTCGGCAGCCTTGAGAGCTGCCTGAGCCTGAGCTTCATCCAGGTCGGCGGCACGTTGCACGGTATCGGCAAGTACCTTGACCATGTTCGGCTGAACCTCGAGGAAACCACCGGAGATGTAGAACACCTCGGCTTCCCCGCCTTGCTTGATCAGGCGGATCGGACCCGGCTTGAGATTAGTGATCAGCGGCGCGTGACCCAGAGCGATACCAAGATCACCCAGTGCACCGTGCGCAATCACCATCTCGACCAGGCCGGAAAAGATTTCCCCTTCCGCGCTGACGATATCGCAATGGACTGTCATAGCCATCTGATTGCCTCAACCTAAATTAGCGCCCGTTGCCGGGCGCCGGGATTACAGTTTCTTGGCTTTCTCGATCGCTTCTTCGATGCCGCCAACCATGTAGAACGCTTGTTCTGGCAGGTGGTCGTAGTCACCGTTGAGGATGCCTTTGAAGCCAGCAATGGTGTCTTTCAGGGAAACGTATTTACCCGAAGCACCGGTGAAGACTTCAGCCACGAAGAACGGCTGCGACAAGAAGCGCTGGATCTTACGAGCACGGTTAACCAACTGTTTGTCGGCTTCCGACAGCTCGTCCATACCCAGGATCGCGATGATGTCTTTCAGCTCTTTGTAACGCTGCAGAACATACTGAACGCCGCGAGCGGTGTCGTAGTGGTCCTGGCCAATCACGTTCGGGTCCAGCTGACGCGAAGTCGAATCCAGTGGATCTACCGCCGGGTAGATACCCAGGGAAGCGATGTCACGGGACAGAACGACGGTGGCGTCCAAGTGGGCGAAGGTGGTCGCTGGCGACGGGTCGGTCAAGTCGTCCGCAGGTACGTATACCGCCTGGATCGAGGTGATCGAACCTTCCTTGGTCGAAGTGATACGTTCCTGCAGAACGCCCATCTCTTCAGCCAGGGTCGGCTGGTAACCTACTGCCGAAGGCATACGGCCCAGCAGTGCGGATACTTCAGTACCGGCCAGGGTGTAACGATAGATGTTGTCGACGAACAGCAGAACGTCGTTACCTTCGTCACGGAACTTCTCGGCCATGGTCAGGCCGGTCAGTGCTACGCGCAGACGGTTTCCCGGCGGCTCGTTCATCTGACCGTAAACCAGTGCCACTTTGTCCAGAACGTTGGAGTCCTTCATCTCGTGGTAGAAGTCGTTACCCTCACGAGTACGCTCACCCACACCGGCGAACACGGAATAACCGCTGTGCTCGATGGCGATGTTACGGATCAGTTCCATCATGTTTACGGTTTTGCCTACACCGGCACCACCGAACAGACCGACTTTACCGCCCTTGGCGAACGGGCAAACCAGGTCGATAACCTTGATGCCGGTTTCCAGCAGGTCGTTGCCGCCTGCTTGCTCGGCGAACGAAGGTGCTGCGCGGTGAATGCCCCAGCGCTCTTCGGTGTCGATCGGGCCAGCTTCGTCGATCGGGTTACCGAGGACGTCCATGATCCGGCCCAGGGTCGCTTTACCGACCGGTACGGAGATGGCTGCGCCAGAGTCGCTGACTTCCAGACCGCGCTTCAAGCCCTCGGTGGAACCCATCGCAATGGTACGCACCACGCCGTCGCCCAGCTGCTGCTGAACTTCCAGGGTGGTTGCGGCCGCGCTTTGTACAGTCAGCGCGTTGTAGATGCTCGGTACGCTGTCGCGTGGAAATTCCACGTCGATAACGGCGCCGATGATTTGAACGATACGTCCGCTACTCATAGCTGGATCCTCTGAATATTTGAACCGTTAAACCGCGGCAGCGCCGCCGACGATTTCCGAGATCTCTTGGGTGATCGCAGCCTGACGCGCCTTGTTGTAGATCAGCTGCAAATCGCTGATCAAATCACCGGCGTTGTCGGTAGCGTTCTTCATCGCGATCATCCGCGCAGCCTGTTCAGCCGCGTTGTTCTCGACCACCGCCTGGTAGACCTGCGACTCGACGTAACGGACCATCAAGCCGTCAAGCAGCTCCTTGGCGTCCGGTTCGTAGAGATAGTCCCAGTGGTGCTTGAGATCCTGATCCGGGGTTGCCACCAGTGGAATCAACTGCTCCACGGTAGGCTGTTGCGTCATGGTGTTGATGAACTTGTTGGACACCACGGACAGGCGGTCGATACGGCCGTCCAGGTAGGCATCCAGCATCACCTTGACGCTGCCGATCAGATCATTGATCGACGGCTCTTCACCCAGGTGGCTGATAGCTGCAACGACGTTACCGCCGAAGTTGCGGAAAAAGGCCGCACCCTTGCTACCGACTACACACAGATCAATCTCGACGCCGTTTTCGCGGTTTACCGCCATGTCCTTGACCAGGGCCTTGAACAGGTTGGTGTTCAAGCCGCCGCACAGACCACGGTCACTGCTCACCACAACATAACCAACGCGCTTGATTTCGCGGTCGATCATGAACGGGTGGCGGTATTCCGGGTTGGCGTTGGCCAGATGCCCAATTACCTGGCGGATACGCTCCGCATAAGGACGGCTAGCAGCCATGCGCATTTGTGCCTTGCGCATTTTGCTGACCGCCACTTTTTCCATGGCGCTGGTAATCTTTTGCGTGCTTTTGATGCTCGCAATCTTACTGCGAATCTCTTTTGCGCCTGCCATGTAACACCTATCAGGTTAGCAAGCGGGAGCCTCGCGGCTCCCGCTGCGGCTTACCAGGTTTGGGTGGCCTTGAACTTCTCGATACCGGCTTTCATGCCAGCGTCGATTTCGTCATTGAAGTCACCTTTAACGTTGATCTTGGCCATCAAATCGGCGTGATCGCGGTTGAAGAAAGCGATCAGCGCTTGTTCGAAGCTGCCGACCTTGGCGATTTCAATGTCAGTCAGGAACCCACGCTCAGCGGCATACAGCGACAGCGCCATGTCAGCGATCGACATTGGTGCGTATTGCTTCTGCTTCATCAGCTCGGTAACGCGCTGACCATGCTCAAGTTGCTTGCGGGTCGCTTCGTCCAGGTCAGAAGCGAACTGGGCGAATGCCGCCAGTTCACGGTACTGAGCCAGAGCGGTACGGATACCACCGGAGAGCTTCTTGATGATCTTGGTCTGAGCGGCACCACCCACACGGGATACCGAAACACCGGCGTTCACTGCAGGACGGATGCCCGAGTTGAACATGGCCGATTCCAGGAAGATCTGACCGTCGGTGATGGAAATCACGTTGGTCGGAACGAACGCGGAAACGTCGCCAGCCTGGGTTTCGATGATCGGCAGTGCGGTCAGGGAACCGGTTTTGCCGGTCACTGCGCCATTGGTGAACTTCTCTACGTATTCTTCCGAAACGCGGGATGCGCGCTCCAGCAGACGGGAGTGGAGATAGAACACGTCGCCTGGGTAAGCTTCACGGCCTGGTGGACGGCGCAGCAGCAGGGAAATCTGGCGGTAAGCCACTGCCTGCTTGGACAGATCGTCATAAACGATCAGCGCGTCTTCACCGCGGTCGCGGAAGAATTCACCCATGGTGCAACCGGAGTACGGTGCCAGGAATTGCAGCGCAGGAGATTCCGAAGCACTGGCAGCCACGATGATCGTGTTGGCCAGGGCGCCGTTTTCTTCCAGCTTGCGAACCACGTTGGCGATGGTCGATTGCTTCTGACCGATTGCAACGTAGACGCAGAAAATGCCGCTGTCTTTCTGGTTGATGATCGCGTCGATCGCCAGAGCGGTTTTACCGATCTGACGGTCACCGATGATCAGCTCACGCTGGCCACGGCCGACAGGGATCATGGCATCGACAGCCTTGTAGCCAGTCTGTACAGGCTGGTCTACCGACTTACGCCAGATCACGCCTGGAGCAACTTTCTCGACCGCGTCGGTCTCGGTGTTGCCCAGTGGACCTTTGCCGTCAACAGGGTTACCCAGAGCATCGACTACGCGACCCAGCAATTCCTTACCAACAGGAACTTCGAGGATGCGGCCGGTGCACTTGGCGCTCATGCCTTCAGCCAGCGACTGGTAGGAGCCCAATACCACGGCACCTACGGAGTCCTGCTCCAGGTTGAGGGCCATACCGTAGACGCCGCCCGGAAACTCGATCATCTCGCCGTACATGACGTCGGCCAGACCGTGAATCCGCACGATGCCGTCAGATACGCTGACGACAGTGCCTTCGTTACGGGCTTGGGAGGTCACATCGAGCTTGTCGATGCGGCCCTTGATAATTTCACTTATTTCGGAAGGATTGAGTTGCTGCATTGCTCTGCTGCCCCTTCAAACTCAAGATTTCAATGCTTCGGCAAGTTTCGCGATTTTGCCGCGAATCGAGCCATCGATAACCAGGTCGCCGGCGCGGATCACGACACCACCAATCAAGGCAGCGTCCTCCGCAACTTGCAGGCGCACTTCCCGGTTGAGTCGTGCACTGAGAACCTTGGCGAGTTTGTCTTGCTGTTCTTGGTTCAATGCAAATGCACTGGTTACTTCAACGTCTACCGATTTCTCTTGTTCGGCCTTGTACAGGTCGAACAGAGCGGCGATCTCCGGCAGAAGCAGGAGACGGTCGTTCTCGGCAACGACGTTGATGAAATTGCGTGCCTTTTCATCAAACTTGTCGCCGCACACGTCAATGAACGTGGCGGCCTTTTCTGCGCTCGTCAGTCGCGGGGCCTTGAGCACGCGCTGCAGGGTGTCGTCTTGCGACACCGCTGCTGCCAGGCCGAGCATGGCTGACCAATTGGCCAGTTGCTGGTGGGCCTGAGCGTGCTCGAAGGCCGCCTTAGCGTAAGGTCGGGCCAACGTGGTCAGTTCTGCCATGATCGCCCTCGCTTAGATTTCAGCAGCCAGTTGGTTAACCAGCTCTGCGTGCGCGTTTTGATCGATTGTGGCACCCAGGATCTTCTCGGCGCCGCCAACAGCCAGCAAGCCCACTTGGGCACGCAGCTTGTCTTTGACGCTGTTCAGTTCCTGTTCGATCTCGGCTTGAGCCTGAACCTTCACACGGTCAGCGTCGATACGGGCTTTTTCAACAGCCTCTTCGACGATCTGGTTACCGCGTTTCTTGGCTTGCTCGATGATTTCAGCTGCCTGAGCTTTCGCTTCGCGCAGTTGCTGACCCGCTTTCTCTTGGGCCAACTCCAGGTCGCGAGCTGCACGGCTGGCAGCGTCCAGACCATCAGCGATCTTCTTTTGACGTTCGTGCAGAGCAGCGATGACCGGAGGCCATACATACTTCATGCAGAACAGTACAAAAATCAGGAACGCAACGGACTGGCCAATCAGGGTCGCATTAATGTTCACGCCAACACCTCGCAGTTACGTTGTCCATCACACCAAATTACCCGGAAGATCCGAGTAATCAGCCAGCGATCTGACCAACGAACGGGTTCGCAAAGGTGAAGAACAGAGCGATACCAACACCGATCATGGTTACGGCGTCGAGCAGACCGGCAACGATGAACATTTTTACTTGCAGCATTGGAACCATTTCTGGCTGACGCGCTGCGCCTTCCAGGAACTTGCCGCCCAGCAGGCCGAAACCAATTGCGGTACCCAGTGCGCCCAGGCCGATCAACAGTGCAACAGCGATAGCGGTTAGACCAACTACAGTTTCCATCTTTCCTCCCGACTTTTACGTCGTATGGTTTAGGTTTTTTAGATTAAAGCGGTAAAACAAATCGTTTCAGATGCCCCGCAAGGAGCCCCTTCCCGTTTTACCGGGAAGGACATCAGACTAGTCGAGACTGGTCTTAATGGTTTTCTTCGTGCGCCATCGACAGGTAGACGATGGTCAGCATCATGAAGATGAACGCCTGCAGGGTGATGATCAGGATGTGGAACACTGCCCACGCCCACTGCAGAACAACGCCCAGGCCGCTGAGCCAGAGCAGGCCGCTGCCGAACATCACAGCGATCAGAATGAACACCAGCTCGCCGGCATACATGTTGCCGAACAGACGCAGAGCAAGAGAGATCGGCTTGGCGATCAGGGTGACGAATTCCAGCAGGAAGTTCACCGGGATCAGCAGGGCCTGAACGAAGATGTTCTTGCTGCCGAACGGGTGCAGGGTCAGTTCGCCGATGAAGCCGCCGATGCCCTTGACCTTGATGCTGTAGAAAATGATCAGTGCGAACACCGAGAACGCCATGCCCAGGGTCGCGTTCGGGTCGGTGGTCGACACGGCGCGGAACGGGATGTGGGCATCGCCGGAGATCAGGATGGCCAGCTGAGGAATCCAGTCGACCGGTACCAGGTCGACGGCGTTCATCAGGAACACCCAGACGAAGATGGTCAGTGCCAGCGGTGCAATCACCGGGCTACGGCCATGGAAGCTGTCTTTCACGCTGCCATCGACGAATTCGACCAATACTTCAACGAAGTTCTGCAAGGCACCCGGCTGACCCGAAGTCGCTTTCTTTGCCGCCATGCGGAAAAGAAGAACGAAGATCAGACCCAGCGCGACCGACCAGCCGAGGGTATCGACGTGGAAAGCCCAGAAGCCCATTTCCTTGGCTTCTGCTGCGGTGTGGGCAAAGCCCCAGCCGCCGTTGGGTAGCTGACCGAAAGTCAGGTTCTGCAAGTGGTGCTGGATATAGCCCGAAGCGGTTGTCTCTGCCATGGTTGCCTCAAACGCCCTAAGGTCTCGAAAGTCTTGTTCTCATCAGCAGGGGAGCGAACCAGCTGACCGACTGCGTCAGCACGAACACGCCGAATACTGCGATCGGCGCCAGTGGCTTCACACCTGCGAACACCAGTGCAAACAGCACTGCCGTCAAAATAAGTTTGCCTGCCTCGCCGGCATAAAAAGACCGGACGATGGACTGGGCTGCTCGGGCGCCGGAAAACCGAAATGCCCTGTGAGCGAAATAAACATTGGGCAGCAAGGCTATCAGGCCTCCGCAAAGTCCCGAGTATCCGGCAACGACTCCATGCCATTGCCAGAGCGCCAAAGCGGCAATGAGCAAAACGACAAATTGAGCCATCAACACCGGAAAAACCGCCAGGCGATGGAAAGGCAAGCGGTTTGGCGTGCGGGTTTCCATCACAGTTGCTCTCCAATGGTCGGCTGCCGAAATTCAATAACTTGGCATAATTTGTGCCGACAAAATGCGCGCAGAGTATAGGGGCGGTTCTGCCCCTATTCAACTGTCAGGTAGTGATTTCCGACTGCGCGCTACATGAGGAAATGTTTCAGCGGATGTGTGCGAGCACACCTTGAAGCTCATCGAGCGAGTTATACCCAATCACCAATTGGCCTTTGCCCTTCTTGCCATGGCGAATCTGCACCGCAGAGCCTAGGCGCTCGGCCAAACGCTGCTCGAGGCGAGCGATGTCCGGATCGGGTTTTGCGGCTTCAACCGGCTCCGGTTTGCCACTCAACCACTGACGAACCAGTGCCTCGGTTTGGCGCACGGTCAGTCCTCGTGCGACAACATGTCGCGCCCCTTCGACCTGCTGATTGTCCGGCAGACCGAGCAAGGCACGTGCGTGACCCATTTCCAGGTCACCGTGCGACAGCATGGTCTTGATCACTTCCGGAAGCGCAATAAGTCGCAACAGGTTAGCCACAGTCACACGTGACTTACCCACAGCCTCGGCAACCTGCTGCTGGGTCAGCTGGAATTCCTGCTGCAAGCGCTGCAAAGCCATTGCTTCTTCGATCGGATTGAGGTCTTCACGCTGGATATTCTCGATGAGCGCAATCGCAATGGCGGTTTCATCCGGCACATCGCGGACCATCGCCGGAATGGTTTCCTGCCCGGCCTGCTGACTGGCGCGCCAGCGGCGCTCACCGGCAATGATCTCAAAGCGACCGCCGCCAATCGGGCGTACCACGATCGGCTGCATCACGCCCTGAGCCTTGATCGACTGCGCCAGCTCTTCCAGGGCCTGCGGGTCCATGTCGCGGCGCGGCTGATATTTGCCACGCTGCAGCAGATCCAGCGGCAGGTGCTGCAATTCGCGTGTGTCAGCCTGCGCGGCTTGTTCTTCCAGCGCGCTGACCGTCGGACCACTCAGCAGTGCATCCAGTCCACGTCCGAGACCTCGTTTCTTGACGGCCATGGGGATTCCTTAAGTTGGCTGAGCGGCAGCAATGCGTGAATTTTTGCGCTGACGGCGAACCATCTCGCCCGCCAGAGCCAGATAGGCCAGGGCGCCACGCGATTGCTTGTCGTAAGCCAGCGCCGGCATGCCGTAGCTCGGTGCTTCGGCCAGGCGGATGTTGCGCGGGATCACCGTGTCGTACAACTGATCGCCGAAGTGTTCCTTGAGCTGCGCCGAAACATCGTTCATCAGGCTCAGGCGCGGGTCGTACATGGTGCGCAGCAAGCCTTCGACTTTCAGGTTCGGATTGAGCAGCTCGGCGATGCGCTTGATGTTATCCACAAGGTCGCTCAAACCTTCCAGAGCGAAGTATTCGCACTGCATGGGGATAATCACCCCGTCAGCGGCGACCAATGCGTTGAGCGTAAGCATCGACAGCGACGGCGGGCAGTCGATCAGAATGTAATCGTAGTTGTCACGGATCGGCGCCAGCGCGCTGCGCAGACGACTTTCCTTCATCTGCATTTCCAGCAGCACGACTTCAGCTGCGGTGAGATCGCGGTTGGCCGGCAGCAGCTGATAACCGCCGTGCTCGGAGAAATGCATGGCCTGGCCCAGGTCGCATTCACCGATCAGCAGATCGTAGACCGAGTTTTCCAGACCATGTTTATCCACACCGCTACCCATGGTGGCGTTGCCCTGTGGATCGAGATCGATCAACAGCACCCGGCGCTTGGTCGCGACCAGGGATGCTGCGAGGTTGATGCAGGTGGTGGTTTTGCCCACACCACCCTTCTGGTTCGCTATCGCGAATACCTTAGCCATTCTTGCTTGTGTTCCCAATCATGCCGTGCGGCGCAGTATCAGCAGATGGCGTTGGCCTTGGCAACCGGGGACGGCCAGGGCGTGTTCGCTATCGAGTTTGAAATCTGCCGGCAATGCTACCAGCTCATCGGCCGGATGAACGCCCTTCATTGCCAGCCAGCGTGTATCGGCATCGCCCAGGTGGCGAGTCCAGTTGGTGAAGTTTTCCATGCTGCTGAAGGCCCGGGAAATGATCCCGTTGAATGGCTGCGCAGGCTGGAACGCTTCGACGCGACTGTGGATAACCTGCAAGTTATCCAGCTTCAGTTCGAGCTTGACCTGGGTCAGGAAGCGGGTTTTCTTGCCGTTGCTGTCCAGACAGGTCACTTGCGAGTCCGGGTACAGGATCGCCAGCGGGATACCAGGCATGCCACCACCACTGCCAACGTCGAGCCAGCGACCGTTTTCGATGAACGACATCACGCTCAGACTATCGAGCAAGTGCCGCGAAACCATTTCGTCCGGATCGCGCACGGCGGTCAGGTTGTAAGCCTGATTCCATTTGATCAACAGGGCCAGATAACCCAGCAGCAATTCGTGCTGAGTTTCTGTGAGATTGACACCGAGCTCGCGGGCTCCTGTGGATAACTCTTCGGCGTGTTGCGAAGTGACCTTGGCACTCAAGCGCTTTGCTCCAACTGACGGCCCGCGCCGCGTTTTTTCAAATGAATCATCAACAGCGAAATCGCTGCCGGGGTAACGCCCGGAATGCGCGAGGCCTGGCCCAGGGTCTCGGGACGTGTGGCGCCGAGCTTGCTCTGGATCTCCTTGGACAGACCGGAAATGTTGGTGTAATCGATATCCACAGGCAATTTGGTGTCTTCACTGGCGCGCAGACGGGCGATTTCGTCCTGTTGACGGTCGATGTAACCGGCGTACTTGGTCTTGATCTCAACCTGCTCGGCGACCTGTGGATCTTCTGCGCCCTGCCCGGTCACTTCGACCAGACCGGCGTAATCGATTTCCGGACGGCTCAACAGGTTGAGCAAATTGTATTCGTGGGTCAGCGGCGTGCCGAATTTCTCGGCAATCGCATCGCCCTGCGGGGTATTTGGCCGTACCCAAGTGCTTTTCAGGCGCTGTTCTTCGAGTTCAATGCTTTCGCGTTTCTTGCAGAAGGCCGCCCAGCGCGCGTCATCGACCAGACCAAGCTCGCGACCTTTTTCGGTCAGACGCAGGTCGGCGTTGTCCTCGCGCAGAATCAGGCGGTACTCGGCCCGCGAAGTGAACATGCGGTACGGCTCTTGGGTACCGAGGGTGATCAGGTCGTCGACCAGAACGCCGATGTACGCTTCATCGCGGCGCGGACACCAGGCTTCTTTGCCCTTCGCGCGCAGTGCGGCGTTGGCCCCGGCGAGCAGACCTTGAGCGCCAGCTTCTTCGTAACCGGTGGTGCCGTTGATCTGCCCGGCGAAAAACAGACCGCCAATCACTTTGGTTTCCAGGCTGTACTTCAGGTCGCGCGGATCGAAGTAGTCGTACTCGATCGCATAACCCGGACGCACGATGTGTGCGTTTTCCATGCCGCGGATCGATTGCACGATCTGCAATTGCACGTCGAACGGCAGGCTTGTGGATATCCCGTTCGGGTACAGCTCATGGGTGGTCAGACCTTCCGGTTCGATGAACACCTGATGGCTTTCCTTGTCGGCAAAGCGGTGGATCTTGTCTTCGATCGATGGGCAATAACGCGGGCCGACGCCTTCGATTTCACCGGCAGCGGAATACATCGGCGAACGATCAAGGTTCGCCGCGATGATTTCGTGGGTGCGGGCATTGGTATGGGTGATCCAGCAGCTGACCTGACGCGGATGCTGTTCTTTGTTGCCCATGAACGACATCACCGGAATCGGCGTATCGCCCGGTTGCTCGGTCATTACCGAGAAATCCACAGACTTGCCATCAATGCGCGGCGGTGTACCGGTTTTCAAACGCCCGACACGCAATGGCAACTCACGCAGACGGTGGGCCAGAGCAATCGACGGTGGATCACCGGCGCGACCGCCGGAAAAATTCTGCAAACCGATGTGGATAAGTCCGCCGAGGAAGGTACCGGTGGTCAACACCACGGAATCGGCGAAGAAACGCAGACCCATCTGTGTAACCACACCACGGACTTGCTCCTGCTCGACGATCAGGTCGTCAGCAGCCTGTTGAAATATCCACAGGTTCGGCTGGTTTTCAAGAATTTCGCGGACAGCTGCCTTGTAGAGAATCCGGTCGGCTTGCGCACGGGTGGCCCGTACGGCCGGGCCTTTGCGGCTGTTCAACACGCGAAACTGGATGCCGCCCTTATCGGTAGCCATGGCCATCGCGCCGCCGAGGGCGTCGATTTCCTTGACCAGATGGCTTTTGCCGATGCCACCGATGGCTGGGTTGCAACTCATGGCGCCGAGGGTTTCCACGTTATGCGTCAGCAACAGGGTTTTTGCCCCCATGCGTGCTGACGCCAGTGCTGCCTCGGTACCGGCATGACCGCCGCCGATGACGATCACTTCAAAACGGGAAGGGAAATCCACCACGCACCTCGTGCCTGCTTAAGTAGGTCATTCAGGAAATAGTTGAGCTCAGGTTTCTGGACCTGGTCGGCAAGTATAGGGACTTCGCCCTTTCTAAAGAACCCTTTGCACAAAATTTAACCAGCTGTGGAGAACTCGAGGTTAAAAGAATAAAAAAGAGAGAAATTTATAAAACCTTTGTTTTTATGTTTATTCTTAGTGAGCACCGTTTCTGTGGATAGATCGCCACAAGCCTTATTTAACAAGCTGTACAGAGGTTTAAAACTCTGTGCTCATGTGGCAATGAGGCCCTTGGATAACCGCTGTAATCCTGTGGATGAAAGGGTAGGTTATCCACAGAGGGGTTTATATCCAGTTTTCAAGCCCGTTTATCAACTGACCTCATTGGCAGTTATTCACAGGGCTTAACCCAGAGAAAATCGCCAACATGGCTTTTCCCGGACACAAGAAAAGCGCCAGCGAAGGGATCGGTGGCGGTTGGCAAGCCAAGGGCAGAAAATGAAAAGGCTATTGTGAGAGGACGTTACAGAGGCTAATAATAGCCATTATCATTAACTCGCCAGTTTCTCCCATGCCCCTACCCGCCCACACAGCTGCGATCGAGCAAATCTACGAGCAACATCATTCGTGGCTATATGGCTGGCTCAAGGGCAAACTGCACAACGCCTGCGATGCAGCCGATGTGGCACATGACACGTTTTTGCGAGTTCTGGCGGCGCGCAATGCAGCTCATATTCGTGAGCCAAGGGATTACCTGACGGCCATTGCGCGCGGCTTGGTCATCGATCGTTATAGGCGGAGGGCGATTGAAAGCGCTTATCTGCAGACCCTCGCAGCTCGGCCGCAAGCGACAATCGTCAGCGAAGAAGACAGAGCGCTGATCATTGAAACCCTGGTTGCTGTGGATAAAGCGTTGACCGGGCTGGGCACGCGGACACGGCAGATCTTCATGCTTTCGCAAGTCGACGGACTGACTTATCAACAGATCGCCGTGCAATTGAGGGTCTCGCTGACCACTGTGAAAAAACACATGATCCGCGCCCTGACTGAATGCGCCCTGATCCTGGCGCAACCATGATGGCCGCCGCTGCAGACCGTCAGGTATTCGAGACTGCCGCCAGTTGGTACGTGCAGTTTCAATCTCAGCCACCGAGCCTTGCCGAACAAAAGGTCTGGCAGTTGTGGATAGACAGCGATCCGGCGCATCTGGCGGCGTGGAACCAGATGGAACAATTGCAGCGCCACCTCGGTACGCTGCCGCAGGATCTGAAACGACATGCGCTCAATAATGGCCAACAACGACGCCAGGTACTCAAACTGCTACTGCTTGCAGCGGGAACAGGTTTCGTTGGCTGGAACGTTCAACGACACACATCCCTCGGCAACGTCTGGGCCGACTATAAAACCGGTGTAGGTCAGCGTCGGACCATCAGCCTGGCCGATGGTAGCCAGATCCAGCTCAACACCAACTCGGCCATTAATGTCTCTTTCGACGCAGCACAACGCCTGATCCAACTGCGTGCCGGTGAAATCCTCGTCCAAACCGGCAAGCCTGGCGATCAGCGGCCGTTCTATGTGCAAACCCGTGACGGGCGGATACAAGCATTGGGCACCCGGTTCTCGGTGCATCAGATGCCGAACTCAACCCGGGTCGGCGTGCTGGAGGATCGAGTCAGCGTCCAACCTGCGCACTCATCCACCGCTGTGCAAATCCTGAAAGCAGGCGAAGGCGCGGATTTCGACAGTCGGCATATCGGCCTCAGTCGTCCCTTCCAGTCATCAGAAGTGGCCTGGATCAACGGCCAATTGATCGTCCTGAATGCGCGCTTGGGCGATGTCATCGCAGAATTGGGTCGCTATCGCAGCGGTGTATTGCACTGTGATCGCCGCGCTCGGGATCTGCGGGTCTCCGGGACTTTCCGGCTCGATTCGACCGACACAGTGTTGGCCAACCTTCGGGCTTCGTTGCCGATCAACGTCCGCTATTTCAGTCGTTACTGGGTTTCGATCAGCCACAGCGTTTGATCAAAAAACGGCTGGGGAAAAATAATCGTAAACAGGGTTGTCTTTTTCTGCTCTGACCCGGCCCTAAAGGTAATCGCGATAAACGCGGCTCTTCGCCACCCTCAGGGCTAATCCACCTATGCGTCTTCCCACGTTCCGTCAGCGCTTTTCTCCACACTGCATTGCATACAGCTTATTGATGGCTAGCGCTGCGTCTTGTTTGGTGATCAGCAACAGCGCCTTCGCGGCGTCGCCATCCCAGCGCTTCGCCATCGCCGCCGGCCCGCTGGATAGTGCCTTGAGCCAGTTCGCCGCTGCCGCCAATGTGATTCTGTCGTTCTCGCCGCAGCAGACCAGCCGCTTGCGCAGTGCCGGGTTGAACGGTGACTTCAGCGTCGAACAGGGTTTCGCTCAATTGTTGCAAGGCTCTGGATTACAGGCCGTGCCGCAAGCCCCCGGCAGTTACATTCTGCAGGCCTTGCCCAACGGAGATTCCCTCGAACTGGCGCCGACCAACATCAACGCGCAGTTGGCCAATCCAATGGATCTGGATTACGCCGCCGACGTCGGTTACAAGGCGCAAAACAGCCGGATCGGTACGAAAACCAGTACCCCGCTGTCGGAAACACCGCGTTCGGTGTCAGTGGTAACCGGACAACGCATCAAGGATCAGAAATCCCAGACACTCACCGACGTCCTCGGCTATGTACCGGGGATATTCGCCCCACCGTTCGCCGCCGGCGACAGTCTGGCGGGGGACTTGTTCTATATCCGCGGCTTCAACGCCACCGATTACGGCTACGGTCTGCTCCGAGATGGACTGCGCGTGCAGGGCAATCGCTATGACACCAGCACCGAGCCGTACGGACTTGAACGGGTCGAGGTATTCCGCGGCCCTTCTTCGCTGCTGTATGGCGAAAATGCGCCGGGCGGTCTGGTCAATCTGGTCAGCAAGCGTCCTACTGCCGCGCCTCAGGGCGAAGTGCAGCTGGGCTATGGCTCGAACAATCGCCGGCAAATCGGCGTCGACGTCTCCGGCCCGCTCAATGACAGCGGCAACGTTCTCGGACGCGTGGTGATGCTGGGGCGCAAATCTGATACCCAGACCGATCACGTGCCTGACGACCGCATTTATATCGCCCCTTCGCTGTCCCTGAATTTCGACGACTTCAATACGCTGACACTGCTGGCCAACTACCAGAAAGACCACACCAACATGGAGCTCGGTCTGCCGGCCGCCGGCACGTTGCTGAGCAATCCCAACGGGAAATTGTCCAAAGGCACCATGCTCGGCGACCCGGACTGGAATACTTTCGAACGGGAAACCTGGAGCACCGGTTACGAGTTCAGCCACTCGTTCAACGATGACTGGCAGTTCCGCCAGAACTCGCGCTACATGCAGTCGCGCATCACCCGCCACGAAACCTGGCCGGGCAATCTGAACAACGCCGGCTTCGGCACGCGGTTGAACATGACCGCCTATGATCGCTTCAACAAATCCATGGTGTATTCGCTGGATAACCAGCTCGAAGGCAAATTCCAGGCTGGCGAACTGGAGAACACCGTGCTGTTTGGCGCCAGCTACGATCGCACCTCGTTCAACCAGGACTGGAATGCCGGCATTGTCGGGCCGATCGACATCTACAACCCGGTCTACCTGCGTGATCCGACGACGCCAATTGCTGTGCAGAACACGTTGCTTGAGCAGCAGATGAAAGGCGTTTATGCACAGATCCAGAGCAAATACGACCATTGGCTGTTCCTGGTCGGCGGACGTCAAGATTGGGTCGACAGCGACTTCCGCGACAAAGTGGCGCGAGGCAGCAACATCAGCTCCGAGGACAGGAAGTTCACCTATCAGGGCGGCGTGATGTATCAGTTCGACAACGGCATGACGCCATATGTCAGCTACTCCACTGCGTTCGTGCCGGTGCAGCAGATTTCCAATGCCGGCGCACCGCTTGATCCGATCACCAGCAGCCAGTACGAAGTGGGCTTGAAGTACGAACCGATCGGCTGGGACACCGCGTTCACCGCTTCGGTGTATGACCTGCGCAAGAAGGACGACACCTATTTCGACGCAACCACGTCGACCTATCGCCAAGTGGGTGAAAGCCGCGCCAAGGGTGTGGAGTTGGAACTCAACAGCAATCTGACGCAGAACCTCAATGTCACGGCGGCCTATACCTACACCGACGCGAAGATCACCAAGGATGCAGCGACATCGCTGGTTAAAGGCCATCAAATGACCGGCGTGCCACGTAATCAGGCCTCGGTCTGGGCGAAATATCGCTTCCTCGACAGTGATCTGAAAGGCTTGTATGTGGCCGGTGGCGTACGCTATTTCGACAGTGCGTTTACCTACACCTCGCCTTCTCTATACGGAAAGCTGGATGCCGGCGACGTCACATTGATCGACGCGGCTGTTGGATATCAGATCGATACACACTGGAGTGTCGATCTGAATGCGAAGAACCTGTTCGACAAGGAATATGTGTCGGGCTGCAACGACGCAGGCCGCTGCTATTGGGGTGAGGATCGTACTTTGCTCGGTACGGTGTCCTATAACTGGTGAATAAAAAAAGGGCTGTGGATGAATTATCCACAGCCCTTTTCTATTTACCGATGCAGAAGCTGGAGAAAATCCTTCCGAGCAAATCATCAGAGCTGAACGCCCCGGTAATTTCACCCAGGAAATGCTGAGCCTGGCGCAAATCCTCGGCGAGCAACTCGCCAGCCCCGGCCAGGGTGAGTTGCGCGCGGCCATGTTCCAGTGCCGCGCTGGCGTGGCGTAGTGCTTCCAGGTGCCGGCGACGTGCGCTGAAACTGCTCTCCGACGTCTGCTCGTAACCCATGCACGCCTTGAGGTGATCACGCAGCAGGTCGAGGCCTTCGGCAGACTTGGCGCTGAGACTGATGGTCACGTGGCCGTCGTCACTGGTTTCCAGAGCAATCGCTTCGCCGGACAGATCGGCTTTGTTGCGGATCAGGGTGACTTTCGTCGGATCCGGCCGAGACTCGAGGAATTCCGGCCACAAGGCAAAAGGATCGAGTGCCTCTGGTGCGGTCGCATCGACTACCAATAGAACCCGATCCGCTTCACCGATGGCTTTCAAGGCCCGTTCCACACCGATCTTTTCCACATGATCATCGGTGTCACGCAGTCCCGCAGTATCGACGACGTGCAACGGCATGCCGTCGATGTGGATATGTTCGCGCAGGATATCCCGCGTGGTGCCAGCAATCTCGGTAACGATGGCGGCCTCACGACCGGCCAAAGCATTCAACAGGCTGGATTTTCCGGCATTCGGCCGACCAGCGATGACGACGGTCATGCCATCACGCAATAACGCACCCTGTCCCGCTTCGCGGAGCACTGTGGATAACTCATCGCGTACTTTGTCGAGCATGCTCAATACGTGGCCGTCGGCGAGAAAATCGATTTCCTCTTCCGGGAAGTCGATGGCGGCTTCGACGTAGATACGCAAGCCGATCAGCTGCTCGGTCAGGTTATGCACACGCTGGGAAAACGCACCCTGCAATGAACGCAGCGCATTGCGTGCAGCCTGGGCAGAACTGGCTTCGATCAAGTCGGCGATTGCCTCGGCTTGGGCCAGATCGAGTTTGTCATTGAGGAAGGCGCGCTCGCTGAATTCACCCGGACGGGCAAGACGGCAGCCCAGTTCCAGACAGCGTTTGAGCAACATGTCCAGCACGATTGGGCCGCCGTGGCCTTGGAGTTCCAGCACGTCTTCGCCTGTGAAAGAGTTCGGCCCCGGAAAATACAAAGCCAGACCTTCATCCAGCACCTGCCGGTCGTCACTGAAAAACGGCCCGTAATGGGCGTAACGCGGTTTCAGTTCTCGGCCGCTGATGGCTTTTGCCGCCACGCTGGCCAACGGCCCCGAAATACGGACGATGCCCACACCGCCGCGCCCTTGAGCGGTGGCGACGGCGGCGATGGTTTCACGGGGTGTGCTCATAAAGCGGCATCCAGACAAAAGTGGCAGATAGCAAAACGCCCCACTAGGGGGCGTTTTGAGTGGTGTTATCCACAGTGCAAGTTACGCCTCGGCTTTTTTCGTTGCCGCTTCGATCTTACGCGTGATGTACCACTGTTGTGCAATCGACAGGCAGTTGTTCACAACCCAGTACAGCACCAGACCCGCCGGGAACCACATGAAGAAGAACGTGAAAATGATTGGCATCATTTTCATGACCTTCGCCTGCATCGGATCCGGAGGCGTCGGGTTCAGCTGCTGCTGGATGAACATGGTTGCGCCCATGATGATCGGCAGAATGAAGAACGGATCCTTGATCGACAGGTCAGTGATCCACAGCATGAACGGCGCCTGACGCATTTCCACGCTTTCCAGCAGAACCCAGTACAGCGACAGGAAGACCGGCATCTGCACGAGGATCGGCAAGCAGCCGCCCAGTGGATTGATCTTCTCTTTCTTGTACAGCTCCATCATGGCCTGCGACATTTTCTGCCGGTCATCGCCATGTTGCTCTTTCAGCGCAGCCAGTTTCGGTGCCACGGCACGCATGCGCGCCATCGATTTGTAGCTGGCTGCCGACAGCGGGAAGAAGATCCCTTTGATCAGCATGGTCAGGAAGATGATCGACCAGCCCCAGTTACCGACGATGGCGTGGATATGTTGCAGCAGCCAGAAGATCGGCTGGGCAATGAACCACAGAATGCCGTAGTCGACGGTCAGTTCCAGACCTGGGGACAACTCTTTCAGTACAGCCTGGCTTTTCGGACCGGCGTACAGCACAGCGCTGGTTTCAACTTTTGCACCTGGAGCAGCGGTCAGAGTAGGACCGGTGTAACCGATGATGTAGTTGCCTTTGCTGTCCTTACGGGTCTGGACGATGTTGTTTTCGCCCTTGGCCGGGATCCACGCGGTCACGAAGTAGTGCTGCAGCCAGGCTACCCAGCCACCGGTGACAGTTTCCTTGAGCTGCGCCTTGTCCATGTCCTTCATCGACACTTTCTTGTACGGCTCGGAACTTGTCCACAGGGCAGCGCCCAGGTAAGTCGCGGTGCCAGTAGCCGTGGTCGACGACGGATCAGCACTGGCGTCTCGCTTCAACTGGGCAAACATTGCGCCGTTCCAGGGCTGAGCGCTCTGGTTATCCACAATGTAGGAGACGGCAACGTCATACAGGCCACGTTTCACGGTGAAACGCTTGATGTAATTCACGCCGTCCTTGCTGAATTTCAGGTCAACGACGAGTTGATCCTGACCGTCAGCCAGTTGGTAAACCTTCTTCTCCGAGGAATAAACCGGACGACCGGCCGGGTTTGCGTCCGGACCGTTGGTACCGATCAGACCGCTTTGCGCCAGATACACACGTTCGCCGCCGTTATCGAACAGCTGGAACGGAACGTCAGGACGGTCCTGACGGCGTGGATACAGAGGCAGAGTCAGTTGCGCAACGTCGCCACCTTGTGGATCGATCGCCAGATCGAGCACATCGGTCTTGACCTGAATCAGGTCCTTGCTGGCAGCAACCGGCGTTTCCGCTGGTGCACTGGTATCGCTGGCGGCGCGCGGAATATCGTCACTGGCGGCAGTATTTGTGCCAGTGGCGGTGTCCGGCAAACCGGATGTAGTCGTACTGGAAGCAACATTCTGAGTCGGCAGGGCAGCCTGGCCATAATCCTGGTTCCATTTAAGAACCATGACGTAGGACACGATTGCCAGGGCGACGATCAGGATCGTGCGTTTGATATCCATGATTACTCGGCCATCGAAGAAGAACGGGAGGTAGGGACAGGTGGAACCGGGTCATAACCACCGGGATTCCACGGATGACAGCGACCTAAACGACGAAAGGTCAGCCAGCCACCGCGCAGAAGGCCATGATTTTCAATGGCTTCATACGCGTAGCAGGAACAACTGGGGTAGAAGCGACAGTGGCTGGCCATTAGAGGACTAATGGCATAGCGATAAAACTGGATCGGAACGAGGGCCAGTTTACGCATCGGTACTGTCTACCCCTACAGTTTCGGTTTTGACTGCCGGAACGGGCTTGTTGCGTGCCAGACGCTTCCAGAGCTTGCCGAAATGCTGAATCAATTCGGGGTTTTCTACATCACCCAAACCTTTGCGCGCGACGATAACGATGTCCCAGCCGACCAGTGAATCCTGGTGCAGACGGAACGATTCGCGCATCAGACGTTTGAGGCGATTGCGTTCAACGGAGAGCTTTACACTCTTTTTCCCGATAACCAGCCCTAGACGGGGGTGATCAAGATCGTTGTCGCGTGCAAGGAGCAGGAGGTTTTTCCCCGGAACCTTGCCGGTAGGGGAGTCAAAGACTGCCTTGAAATGCCGGGGGGTAAGCAGACGCTTTTCCCGACTGAAGTCCTGACTCACCTCCAGTACCGGATTATCAAACTGCCAGACGCGCACGACCTTTGGCGCGACGACGCGACAGGACTGCGCGGCCGTTCTTGGTAGCCATGCGAGCACGGAAACCGTGGGTACGAGCGCGTTTGATAGTGCTTGGTTGGAAAGTACGTTTCATGTCGTGTTACCTGGTTCGTCCACAACGGGCCGGAATGGCCCCCGTTTTAAGAGACCGGGGATTCTAGAGAAAGCAAGCCCTCAGGTCAATTTCCAACCAGCGTTTCCTTATAAATAGATCGAGGCAGGGTTTGCGCTCGAAGGCCTGTCAGCCAGATATAAAAATAAAGAAGGGAATTATTTAAAGCTTTTCTGTAAAGCTTGTAAAAGCTAGACACGCAATCTTCTGTGGATAACTGCTATCAGGCCTTATTCTGTGCGGTGTACAGAGAATGACAACTACAGTGGAAAACCGTGTTCAGCCTGTGCTGCGCTGTCGGATAAGCTGTGCGTGGAATGGGCTGTTATCCACAGGCTGGTTATCCACCGAGTTTGGCCCCTACTTGTCCAGTGCCCTCAGAGGTGTTTATCCACAGGGCTTATTCACATGCCGTTGGTCGCCTTTTAATGCTTTAACGCATTGATAAATGATGGTGAGGGACCTACCTGCATGTGGATAAGTGAACCGCTCGCCGCTACAATGGCCGCTTGTTTTTGCCTCACCGGCTTTCAACTTAGGGGATATCCGTGTCAGTGGAACTTTGGCAGCAGTGCGTAGAGCTTTTGCGCGAAGAGCTGCCTGCCCAACAATTCAACACCTGGATCCGTCCACTACAGGTCGAAGCCGAAGGCGACGAGTTGCGCGTCTACGCACCCAATCGTTTCGTGCTGGACTGGGTCAACGAAAAGTACCTGGGCCGCGTCCTCGAATTGCTCGATGAACATGGCAATGGCTCGACGCCGTCGCTGTCCTTGTTAATAGGCAGCAAACGCAGCTCGGCACCTCGTGCCGCACCCAATGCACCACTGGCGGCCGCGCAGGTTGCTCAGGCGCAGGCCAACAACGCGCCGTCGAGCAACCCGGCACCAGCGCCCGCGCCTGCTCCGGCCAAGCGTTCCACGCAGAAAACCGCTGAAGTCAGTGAAGAGCCTTCCCGCGACAGCTTCGACCCGATGGCCGGTGCCGCCTCGCAGCAGGCGCCGGTTCGCGCCGAACAGCGCACCGTGCAGGTAGAAGGTGCGCTCAAGCACACCAGCTATCTCAACCGCACGTTCACCTTCGAGAATTTTGTTGAAGGTAAATCCAACCAGCTCGCCCGTGCGGCGGCCTGGCAGGTGGCGGACAATCCCAAGCACGGTTACAACCCGCTCTTCCTTTATGGTGGCGTCGGCTTGGGTAAAACCCACTTGATGCACGCAGTGGGCAACCATCTATTAAAGAAGAATCCGAATGCCAAGGTCGTGTACCTGCATTCCGAGCGTTTCGTGGCCGACATGGTCAAGGCGCTGCAACTGAACGCGATCAATGAATTCAAGCGTTTCTACCGTTCGGTGGACGCCTTGCTGATCGACGATATTCAGTTCTTCGCCCGCAAGGAGCGCTCCCAGGAAGAGTTTTTCCACACCTTCAACGCTTTGCTTGAAGGTGGCCAGCAGGTCATTCTCACCAGTGACCGCTACCCGAAAGAAATCGAAGGCCTTGAAGAACGTCTCAAATCCCGCTTTGGCTGGGGCTTGACCGTTGCCGTCGAGCCGCCTGAGCTGGAAACCCGTGTGGCGATTCTGATGAAGAAGGCCGATCAGGCCAAAGTCGAGCTGCCCCATGACGCCGCGTTCTTCATTGCCCAGCGCATCCGCTCGAACGTCCGCGAACTGGAAGGCGCGCTGAAACGCGTGATCGCCCACTCGCACTTCATGGGCCGCGACATCACCATCGAGCTGATTCGCGAATCCCTGAAAGACTTGTTGGCGTTGCAGGACAAACTGGTCTCTGTGGATAACATTCAGCGCACCGTCGCCGAGTATTACAAGATCAAGATTTCCGACCTGCTGTCCAAGCGCCGTTCGCGCTCGGTGGCTCGTCCGCGTCAGGTGGCCATGGCGTTGTCCAAGGAACTGACCAACCACAGCCTGCCGGAAATCGGCGATGTGTTTGGCGGCCGCGACCACACTACGGTGCTGCACGCTTGCCGCAAGATCAATGAACTTAAGGAATCCGACGCGGACATCCGCGAGGACTACAAGAACCTGCTGCGTACACTGACCACCTGATGAATACCAGCGCAGCTTATTAAGGCAAGGGACTAGACCATGCATTTCACCATTCAACGCGAAGCCCTGTTGAAACCCCTGCAACTGGTCGCAGGCGTCGTCGAGCGCCGACAGACCTTGCCGGTACTGTCCAACGTGCTGTTGGTCGTCGAAGGCCAGCAACTGTCGTTGACCGGTACCGACCTTGAGGTCGAGCTGGTCGGTCGCGTGCAACTTGAGGAGCCGGCTGAAACAGGTTCCATCACCGTGCCGGCGCGCAAGCTGATGGACATCTGCAAGAGCCTGCCCAACGATGCGCTGATCGACATCAAGGTCGACGAGCAGAAGCTGGTAGTGAAGGCCGGTCGTAGCCGCTTCACCCTGTCGACCCTGCCGGCCAACGATTTCCCGACCGTCGAAGAAGGCCCGGGCTCGCTGACCTGCAGCCTGGAGCAGAGCAAACTGCGTCGTCTGATCGAACGCACCAGCTTCGCCATGGCCCAGCAGGACGTGCGTTACTACCTCAACGGCATGCTGCTGGAAGTTTCCGCTGGTGTGATCCGCGCCGTGGCCACCGACGGTCACCGTCTGGCGATGTGCTCGATGCAGGCCGATATCGGTCAGCCGGATCGCCATCAGGTGATCGTGCCGCGCAAAGGTATCCTTGAGCTGGCGCGTCTGCTCACCGAGCCGGATGGCAATGTCAGCATCGTCCTCGGTCAGCATCACATTCGCGCCACCACGGGCGAGTTCACCTTCACCTCGAAACTGGTTGACGGTAAATTCCCGGATTACGAACGCGTACTGCCCAAAGGTGGCGACAAGCTGGTACTCGGCGATCGTCAGGCGTTGCGTGAAGCGTTCAGTCGTACCGCGATTCTGTCCAACGAGAAATACCGCGGTATCCGTCTGCAACTGGCCAGCGGTCAGTTGAAGATCCAGGCCAACAACCCGGAGCAGGAAGAAGCGGAAGAAGAAGTGGGCGTTGAATACAACGGCGGCTCGCTGGAAATCGGCTTCAACGTCAGCTACCTGCTCGACGTGCTGGGCGTGATGACCACCGAGCAGGTTCGCCTGATCCTGTCCGACTCCAACAGCAGTGCGCTGGTGCAAGAGTCCGACAATGACGACTCGGCTTACGTTGTCATGCCGATGCGTCTGTAATCAGCTGATCCTGAATGTCGTTAAGTCGTGTTTCGGTCACCGCGGTGCGCAATCTGCACCCGGTGACCTTCTCCCCCTCCCCGCATCAACATTCTTTACGGCGCCAACGGCAGCGGCAAAACCAGTGTTCTGGAAGCCATTCATCTGCTGGGGCTCGCCCGTTCGTTTCGCAGCACGCGGCTTTTGCCGGTGATTCAGTACGAACAGCTCGCCTGTACCGTGTTCGGTCAGGTTGAGCTGGCTGAAGGCGGACACAGTGCCCTGGGGATTTCTCGCGACCGTCAGGGCGAGTTCCAGATTCGCATCGATGGCCAGAACGCCCGTAGCGCTGCGCAGCTGGCGGAGATCCTGCCGTTGCAGTTGATCAACCCGGACAGCTTCCGTCTGCTGGAAGGCGCGCCGAAGATTCGCCGGCAGTTTCTCGACTGGGGTGTGTTCCACGTTGAACCGCGTTTCATGGCCACCTGGCAGCGTTTGCAGAAGGCGCTGCGCCAGAGAAACTCCTGGCTGCGGCATGGTACACTTGACGCCGTTTCGCAAGCGGTATGGGACAGGGAACTGTGCCAGGCCAGCGCTGAAATTGATGAATACCGCCGCGCTTACATCACAGCCTTGAAACCGGTCTTCGAACAGACCTTGAGCGAACTGGTTGAGCTTGAGGGTTTGACGCTCAGCTATTACCGAGGCTGGGACAAGGACCGCGAATTGAGCGCCGTCCTCGCCGGTTCCGTGCAACGGGACCAGCAGATGGGGCACACCCAGGCCGGACCGCAACGCGCTGATTTGCGTCTCAGATTGGGCGCACACAATGCCGCAGACATCCTGTCCCGGGGTCAGCAGAAATTGGTGGTCTGTGCGCTACGGATTGCCCAAGGGCATCTGGTCAGCCAGGCCCGTCGCGGACAGTGTATTTATCTGGTGGATGACTTGCCGTCCGAGCTGGACGAGAGCCACCGTCGCGCGCTGTGCCGCTTGCTGGAAGACTTACGCTGCCAGGTGTTCATCACCTGTGTAGATCACGAATTACTGAGGGAAGGCTGGCAGACGGAAACGCCAGTCGCTTTGTTCCACGTGGAACAGGGCCGTATCACCCAGACCCACGACCATCGGGAGTGAAGGCATTGAGCGAAGAAAATACGTACGACTCAACGAGCATTAAAGTGCTGAAAGGCCTGGATGCCGTACGCAAACGTCCCGGTATGTACATTGGTGACACCGACGATGGCAGCGGTCTGCACCACATGGTGTTCGAGGTGGTCGACAACTCGATCGACGAAGCCCTCGCCGGCCATTGCGACGACATCAGCATCATCATCCACCCGGACGAATCCATCACCGTTAAAGACAACGGTCGTGGCATCCCGGTAGACGTGCATAAAGAGGAAGGCGTTTCCGCCGCCGAGGTCATCATGACCGTCCTCCACGCTGGCGGTAAGTTCGACGACAACTCCTACAAGGTTTCCGGCGGTCTGCACGGTGTAGGTGTTTCGGTAGTGAACGCACTATCCGAAGAACTGGTCCTGACCGTCCGCCGCAGTGGCAAGATCTGGGAACAGACCTACGTCCATGGCGTGCCTCAGGCACCGATGGCCATCGTTGGCGACAGCGAGACCACCGGCACCCAGATCCACTTCAAGGCTTCCAGCGAAACCTTCAAGAACATTCACTTCAGCTGGGACATCCTCGCCAAGCGCATTCGTGAACTGTCCTTCCTCAACTCCGGTGTCGGCATCGTCCTCAAGGACGAGCGCAGCGGCAAGGAAGAACTGTTCAAGTATGAAGGCGGCCTGCGTGCGTTCGTTGAATACCTGAACACCAACAAGACTGCGGTCAACCAGGTGTTCCACTTCAACATCCAGCGCGAAGACGGCATCGGCGTGGAAATCGCCCTGCAGTGGAACGACAGCTTCAACGAGAACCTGTTGTGCTTCACCAACAACATTCCGCAGCGCGACGGCGGCACCCACCTGGTGGGCTTCCGTTCGGCACTGACGCGTAACCTGAACAACTACATCGAGCAGGAAGGACTGGCGAAGAAGCACAAAGTCGCCACCACCGGTGACGATGCCCGTGAAGGCCTGACCGCCATCATCTCGGTGAAGGTGCCGGATCCGAAGTTCAGCTCGCAGACCAAAGACAAGCTGGTGTCTTCCGAAGTGAAAACCGCGGTTGAACAGGAGATGGGCAAGTACTTCTCCGACTTCCTGCTGGAGAACCCGAACGAAGCCAAGCTGGTGGTCGGCAAGATGATCGACGCCGCCCGTGCCCGTGAAGCTGCGCGCAAGGCCCGTGAGATGACCCGCCGCAAAGGCGCGCTGGACATCGCCGGCCTGCCGGGCAAACTCGCTGACTGCCAGGAAAAAGACCCGGCGCTGTCCGAACTGTACCTGGTGGAGGGTGACTCCGCGGGCGGCTCTGCCAAGCAGGGACGTAACCGCAAGACCCAGGCGATCCTGCCGTTGAAGGGCAAGATCCTCAACGTCGAGAAAGCCCGTTTCGACAAGATGATCTCGTCCCAGGAAGTGGGCACGCTGATCACCGCGCTGGGTTGCGGCATCGGTCGCGAAGAGTACAACATCGACAAGTTGCGCTATCACAACATCATCATCATGACCGATGCTGACGTCGACGGTTCGCACATCCGTACCCTGCTGCTGACCTTCTTCTTCCGTCAGCTGCCGGAGCTGATCGAGCGTGGCTACATCTACATTGCCCAGCCACCGCTGTACAAGGTCAAGAAAGGCAAGCAAGAGCAATACATCAAAGACGACGACGCCATGGAAGAGTACATGACGCAGTCGGCCCTGGAAGATGCAAGCCTGCACCTGAACGAAGAAGCCCCGGGCATTTCCGGTGAAGCGCTGGAACGTCTGGTCAACGACTTCCGCATGGTCATGAAGACGCTCAAGCGCCTGTCGCGCCTGTACCCACAGGAGCTGACCGAGCACTTCATCTATCTGCCGGCCGTCAGCCTCGAAACTCTGGGCGACCACGCAGCGATGCAAGAGTGGCTGGCCCAGTATGAAGTTCGCCTGCGCACCAACGAGAAGTCCGGCCTGGTCTACAAGGCCAGCCTGCGCGAAGACCGTGAACGTGGCGTCTGGCTGCCGGAGGTCGAACTGATCTCCCACGGCCTGTCGAACTACGTCACCTTCAACCGCGACTTCTTCGGCAGTAACGACTACAAAACCGTGGTCACCCTGGGCGCGCAACTGAGCACCCTGCTCGACGAAGGCGCGTACATCCAGCGTGGCGAGCGCAAGAAAGCCGTCACCGAGTTCAAGGAAGCCCTCGACTGGCTGATGGCCGAAAGCACCAAGCGCCACACCATCCAGCGCTACAAAGGTCTGGGCGAAATGAACCCTGATCAGCTGTGGGAAACCACCATGGACCCAAGCGTGCGACGCATGCTGAAAGTCACCATCGAAGATGCCATTGGCGCAGACCAGATCTTCAACACCCTGATGGGTGATGCGGTCGAACCTCGCCGGGACTTCATCGAGAGTAACGCGCTGGCGGTTTCGAACCTGGATTTCTGATCCAGGTTGTCGTCAACGAAAAAGGCCAACGCATCGCGTTGGCCTTTTTTATTTCGGGGTCTGTCCTTCCAAGCCAGTCGGGGCATTTTGCTTGGGATGGGCTACTCGACCGCAGTTGCGACACTTTCGAGACGATAGCCATACCCATAGATCGTCAGTAACTGCCAACCCCGATCTGCCGTCAGCCCGAGCTTGTTGCGCAATCGGTAGATATGCGTATCCAGCGGCCGCGAGGAAGTTGTTTCCTCGTTCGGCCAGAAGCGCTCGTACAGATAATCCCGCGACAATGGCCGCCCCAGGTTGCTGAACAGACACCGCGCCAGTCGGTATTCGCGCTCAGTCATGAGGATCGGTTTGCCTTCGCGGGTTACGGTCAATTCGGCGTCGTCGAAAGTCAGGTCGTGAAACGTTTGTACTTCACCTGCCGCACTGCGCGGTTGGCTATGCCGGCGCAATACCGCCGCCACCCTCGCCTTCAACTCGTTGGGGCGAAACGGCTTGCTGACATAATCATCGGCCCCGGCATTCAGGGCTTGAACGATATCGCTTTCGCCGTCGCGACTGGTGAGCATGATCGCGGCCGGTGGCGCGTCCATGTGTTCACGGGTCCAGCGCAGCAGTGCCAGACCCGTGAGGTCGGGAAGTTGCCAGTCGAGGATCAGCAGGTCGAACGTTTCCCGGCGTAACTGGCGCAACAAGTCTTCGCCACGCTCGAAGCTGTGCAGTGACCACGGCTGTTCCCCAACTTCGGCCATTTGCTCCAGGGTTTGCTCGACCCGGCGCAGTTCGGCGGGTTCGTCGTCCAGAATGGCAACGCGCATCGGCGGTGTTCCTTGTCGCTGGGGCTGGGATGTCGACAATAGCGACTCCCCGGCCGCGATGAAAGAAGCAGCCCGTCGGTAGTCGACGTCCGCTATGATTCTTCGGGTCTACGCCTCAGACCTGAGACCTATGAACACATCCCACATCGCTTTGCCGTTTGCGCCATGAATAAACCTCAACGCCGATTTGAAAGTCGGGAGCCGAGCCAGGTCCAGCGTCTGTTCCGGCGGTTGGTGCGCGAGTGGTTGTGGATAAGTCTAGTGCTGTTACCGCTGACTGGCCTGTTGTCTTATCGCGCTCAGGTCAATCTGCACAATCCGTCGCCGGCGCTTGGCGCGCTGCTGTCGGTGACGATGGTCGCGTGTGTGCTGGGATTGTTGCTGTGGCGACCGCGTTGGGCGCTGTGGGTAACCTTGATCGGCATGGCCGGTGCGCTGATCAGCAGTGCCCTGCTTGCCGAGATCCGCTACTGGTGGTCGCCGACATCTGCGGCGCTGGGCATGTTGTTCGGTTACCTGATCTGGAACTGGCGGCGCTTGAGTGTGGTGCTGACCTATTTCGGCTGGGAGCTGGCGCGTCTGGACAGTGAACCGAAAGTCTTCCCGGAACGACGCCGGACTCGTTTCACCGGAACTGATCAACTGCAAGGCCAGATCATGGCGCTCGAACAAGCCATGAGCCGCACCCGCGATACCCGGCGCTTCATTGCCGATGGCCTGGAATACCTGCCAGTGGCGACGCTGATCAGTGATCCGCAGGGCAAGATTCTGCTGGGCAATCGCAAAGCCCGTGAGCTGTTCGAAGATCCATTGGTAGGCGATGAAGTACTCGAGCAACTGGCTCGGCTCGGCTATCCGGATTTATCCACAGCACCGCGACCGGCGCTGGCCACGCTGGCGCTACTGGAGTTTCGCGATCACAAGGAGCGCAGCCTGCGCCTGGAAAGAGCGGCGTTGCTACCGGTCGATGGCGATACACCGATCGGTTGGCTGCTCAGCCTGACGGATTTGAGCGCCGAGCGCGCCGCCGAGGAGCAACGCGGCGTCCTCCTGCGCTTTCTTTCCCACGACCTGCGCGCGCCGCATTCGGCGATCCTCGCCCTGCTCGATGTGCATCGCCATCAAGCGGGCGCTGATGCGCCGTTGTTCGAGCAGATTGAGCGTCAGGTGCGCCGCGCGCTGGATCTGACCGATGGTTTCGTCTTGTTGGCGCGAGCTGAGTCCGAGACCTACCAGTTCCGCCCGACGTTGTTCGCGATGCTGGTATTGGACGTCCTTGATCAGGCCCTGCCCATCGCACAGCAGAAACGCATCGAGCTACTCAACGAAGTTGATGAGGAATGCCAGGAGCGGCTGATTCTCGCCGATCAGGGATTGCTGACGCGCGCCCTGTTCAATCTCCTGGAAAACGCCATCAAGTACAGTCCGGCAAACAGCACCGTGCAACTGAAGGTCAGCTGTTGTGGGTCATGGCTGCGCTGCGAATTGACCGATCAGGGCAAAGGGATTGCTGCTGATGAATTGCCTGACCTGTTCAGCCAGTATCGGCGTTTCTCCTCAGCCCAAGGCATCGACGGCGTGGGCCTGGGTCTGTCGATGGTCAAAGCTGTAATTGATCATCATGGCGGTACGATCGAGTGTCACAGCGTGGTCGATGCGGGAACCACATTCCGCATCGAGTTGCCGCTGATTGCCGAATGAACAAGCACAAAAAAACCGGCTATAAGGACCGGTTTTTTTACATCGGAATAAAACTTATGCACGGATTTCGTTCAATTTGTCCATATAGAAATATAGTTAAAAAACAATAAGTTAGATAGCGATTGCGGACTTTTTAAACGAAAGCGTACACAGGTTATCCACAAAATTCAGACAGCCAGTTGATCACTGGCTGCCGGTGCTTGTGGCGCCTGAGGCAGCGAACCCATTTCGCGCTGGGTTTTCTCGTTCCACGCCTGCACGCGGTCATTCAGATCAGCGATGGCGCGCGGCCCGCTGCCTTCGGCATACATCGGTTCGCCGATGACCACGGTGATCACTCCGGACTGTTTGCCCCAGCCGATTTTTGGCCAGAATTTGCCGGCATTGTGTGCAATCGGCAGCACCGGAAGCGCCGCATTCACTGCCAGAGCGCTGCCACTGCGGGAAAATTTTCCGACGGTGCCGTAGGGGACTCGTGTGCCTTCAGGAAAGATCAGCACCCAGACGTTGTCCTTGAGCAGTTCGTCGCCTTTGGCTGCGACTTGTTTGAGCGCGGCTTTCGGGTTGTCGCGGTCGATGGCGATCGGGCGCAGCATGGCCATGGCCCAGCCGAAGAACGGCACGTACAGCAATTCGCGCTTGAGCACCTGGCTCAATGGCGAGAAATAAGCGGAGAGAAAGAACGTCTCCCAAGTGCTCTGGTGGTTCGACTGAATCACGCAGGGCCGGTCTGGCACGTTTTCCGCGCCTTTGATTTCGTAGCGGATGCCAAGGAACACCTTGGTCAGCCACAGGGCGCAACGGCACCAGTAGACATTGATGAAACGATAGCGCGCCTTGAATGACAGAAACGGCGCGATGAAAAAGCTCAGGCTGCACCACAGCAACGCTGTTGTACCCAGCAGCAGATAGAAAACAAAGATTCTGAAGGCCCGCAGTATCGACATGGCGACGGTTACCGTTACGGGGCAATGCCCGACTGTTCAAGCGCACTCCCGAGCAATCCCTGGCCAGGAAATTCAGAAGTACTCTAGTTGTGGATAAGTTCTGCGGCAATCGCCGCCAGATCGTCAAAAATCAGAGTGCCCACCGGCAGGGTTTTGCCCTGAGTCTTTTCGCCTTTCCCGGTCTTCACCAAAACTGGCTGTGAATCGACGGCTTTGGCGGCCTCCAGGTCACCAAGGCTGTCGCCAACGAACCAGACATTGGTCAACGGCACCGTGTAATGCTCGGCAATGGTTTTCAACATTCCCGGTTTCGGTTTACGGCAATCGCAGCCTTCGTCCGGGCCATGCGGGCAATACACGATCAAGCCAACTTCGCCGCCCTGCTCCGCGACCAGCTCGCGCAGGCGCGCGTGCATGGCCTCGAGGGTGGCGATGTCGTAATAGCCGCGAGCAATGCCCGACTGGTTGGTGGCCACCGCCACCGTCCAGCCGGCCTTGCTCAACTGCGCGATCGCTTCGATCGAGCCGGGCAGCGGAATCCACTCCTCCACCGACTTGATGTAGGCATCGGAGTCGTAATTGATCACGCCGTCACGATCGAGAATCAGCAGTTTCAACAGCATTCCCTCAACCCAGCAGCGAAATGTCGGCAACACCCAGGAACAAGCCACGCAGACGCGCCAGCAGCGCGTAACGGTTGGCCCGCACGTTGGCATCGTCGGCATTGACCATCACCGCGTCGAAGAACGCGTCGACCGGCTCGCGCAGGGCGGCCAGGCGTGCCAGCGATTCGTTGTACTGACGCGCCGCGGCCATTGGCTGCACCGCTTGGTCCGCTTGCTGGATTGCCGAATACAGCGAGAACTCGTTGGCGTTGTCGAAATACTTGGCTTCGACCACGGTCGGTACCGAGCCTTCGACCTTGCTCAACAGGTTCGACACACGCTTGTTCACCGCTGCCAGCGCTGCCGCTTCCGGCAGTTTGCGGAAGGCCTGCACCGCTTGCACACGCTGGTCGAAGTCCAGTGCCGATCCCGGCTTGAGGGCACGGACCGACAGGTAAGTAGCGACATCGACGCCTTCGTCTTCATAACGCGCCCGCAGGCGGTCGAAGATGAATTCCAGCACAGCTTCGTTGAGGCCGGCAGCCTTGACCTTGGCGCCGAATGCATTCACCGCGAAAGCCACGGCGTCGTTCAGGTCCAGGTCCAGTTGTTTCTCGATCAGGATACGCAGCACGCCCAGTGCCGCACGGCGCAGGGCATACGGGTCTTTGCTGCCGGTTGGCAGCATGCCGATACCGAAGATGCCGACCAGGGTGTCGAGCTTGTCGGCGATGGCCACGGCTGCACCGGTCAGGGTCGCCGGCAATTCAGCCCCGGCACCGCGTGGCATGTACTGCTCGTTCAAGGCCAGCGCGACGTCCTGCGGCTCGCCGTCATTGAGGGCGTAGTAGTAACCGGCGACGCCTTGCATCTCCGGGAACTCGCCGACCATTTCGGTGGCCAGGTCGCACTTCGACAGCAGGCCCGCGCGGGCGGCCCACGAAGCGTTGCCGCCGATGCGTGCGGCGATGTACGCCGCCAGTTTCGATACGCGCTCGGCCTTGTCGTAGACGCTGCCGAGCTTTTCCTGGAACACCACGTTCTGCAGGCGCAGGTTGAAGTCTTCGAGCTTCTGCTTCTTGTCCTGCTTGAAGAAGAACTCGGCGTCGGTCAGACGTGGGCGAACCACTTTCTCGTTACCGGCGATGATCTGCTGCGGGTCTTTGCTTTCGATGTTGGCCACGGTAATGAAACGTGGCAGCAATTTGCCGTCGGCATCCAGCAGGCAGAAATACTTCTGGTTGTCCTGCATGGTGGTGATCAGCGCTTCCTGCGGCACGTCGAGGAAGCGTTCCTCGAAGGAACACACCAGCGGCACCGGCCATTCGACCAGTGCGGTCACTTCGTCGAGCAGCGCCGGCGGCACGATTGCGGTGCCTTCCTGACGGGTAGCCAGCTCTTCGGTGCGCTTGCTGATGATCTCGCGACGCTCGTTGGCATCGGCCAATACGTAAGCGGCACGCAGGTCAGCGAGGTAGCTCGATGGCGAACTGATGCGCACGCTTTGCGGGTGATGGAAACGGTGGCCACGGGAGTCACGGCCAGCCTTCTGCGCAAGGATCGTGCAGTCGATGACCTGGTCACCGAGCAGCATCACCAGCCACTGGGTTGGACGCACGAATTCGTCCTTGCGCGCACCCCAACGCATGCGTTTCGGGATCGGCAGGTCGTTCAGCGAATCTTCGACGATGGTTGGCAGCAGGCTCGCGGTCGGCTTGCCGGCGATGTTCTGGCTGTAGCGCAGTTTCGGACCGTTCTGGTCGATTTCGCTCAGCTCGACGCCGCACTTCTTGGCGAAGCCGAGGGCGGCCTGCGTCGGATTGCCGTCAGCGTCGAACGCCGCCTGACGCGGCGGGCCATCGAGGTTGATGCTGCGATCCGGCTGCTGAGTGGCCAGCGCGGTGATCAGCACAGCCAGACGCCGTGGTGCGGCGTAGACGGTTTTGCTTTCGTAGCTCAGGCCGGCGGCTTGCAGGCCCTTGTCGATACCGGCGAGGAACGCATCAGCCAAAGTGTTCAGGGCTTTGGGTGGCAGTTCTTCGGTGCCCAGTTCAACCAGAAAATCTTGCGCACTCATTGTGCAGCCTCCAGCTTGGCCAGTACTTCATCACGCAGGTCCGGGGTCGCCATCGGGAAGCCCAGCTTGGCGCGTGCCAGCAGGTAGGCTTGCGCAACGGAACGCGCCAGGGTGCGTACGCGCAGAATGTATTGCTGACGCGCAGTCACCGAGATCGCCCGGCGCGCATCCAGCAGGTTGAAGGTGTGCGACGCCTTCAGGACCATTTCGTAGCTCGGCAACGGCAGCGGCTGGTCGAGTTCGATCAGGCGCTTGGCTTCGCTTTCATAGAAGTCGAACAGCTCGAACAGTTTGTCGACGTTGGCGTGTTCGAAGTTGTAGGTGGACTGCTCCACTTCGTTCTGGTGGAACACATCGCCGTAGGTGACTTTGCCGAACGGGCCGTCAGCCCAGACCAGGTCGTAGACCGAATCGACGCCTTGCAGGTACATCGCCAGACGCTCGAGACCGTAGGTGATCTCGCCGGTTACCGGGTAGCACTCGATGCCGCCGGCCTGCTGGAAGTAGGTGAACTGGGTGACTTCCATGCCGTTGAGCCAGACTTCCCAGCCCAGACCCCAGGCGCCGAGGGTCGGCGATTCCCAGTTGTCTTCGACGAAGCGGATGTCGTGCACCAGCGGGTCGAGGCCGACATGCTTGAGTGAGCCCAGGTACAGTTCCTGGAAATTGTCCGGGTTCGGCTTGAGCACGACCTGGAACTGGTAGTAGTGCTGCAGACGGTTCGGGTTTTCGCCGTAACGGCCGTCAGTCGGACGGCGGCTTGACTGCACGTACGCGGCGTTCCAGGTTTCCGGGCCGATGGCGCGCAGGAAGGTCGCGGTGTGGAAAGTGCCGGCGCCTACTTCCATATCGTAGGGCTGAAGTACCACACAACCTTGCTCGGCCCAGTATTGCTGGAGCGCGAGGATCAAGTCTTGGAAGGTACGCACGGCTGGCGTAGGCTGGCTCACGAAATTCACCTGTTTCTTGGGCTGCGATTTAAAGAGCGGGAGTATACCCGATTCGTTGCTGCGCACGCCCCTGGAGCCTTATGCCACGCTGCTTTTGGTGTACCGAAGATCCGCTGTACATGGCTTATCACGATCAGGAGTGGGGCACGCCGCTACGCGATGCGCAGGGTTTGTTCGAGTTGCTTTTGCTCGAAGGGTTCCAGGCCGGGCTGTCGTGGATAACCGTGTTGCGCAAACGTGAGCGCTATCGCGAGGTGTTGTTCGGCTTCGACGTGCAGCGCGTGGCGCAGATGAGCGACGCCGAGATCGACGAGCTCATGCTTGATCCGGGCATCATCCGCAATCGCCTGAAACTCAACGCCGCCCGGCGCAACGCCCAGGCGTGGCTGGCGCTGGAGGATCCGGTGGCATTTCTGTGGTCGTTCGTGGGCGAGCAACCGATCATCAATCATTTCAAGGATCGCAGCGAAGTCCCGGCGATCACCCCGGAAGCGCTGGCGATGAGCAAGGCGCTGAAAAAAGCCGGCTTCACCTTCGTCGGTCCGACCATTTGCTACGCGCTGATGCAGGCCTCGGGCATGGTCATGGACCACACCCAGAATTGCGACCGCTACGCGCAGCTTGCCAACGCCGGTTAGAATGCCCGCCTCGCGCACAGCACAAAGATCAGGAGTGACCTGTGGAAAAGTTTAAAGGCGCCTTGCTGGTAGGCGCTCTGCGGCTGTTTGCCCTGTTGCCATGGCGGGCCGTGCAGGCCGTGGGTTCGGCGATCGGCTGGATCATGTGGAAAACCCCCAACCGTTCCCGCGACGTGGTGCGGATCAACCTGTCCAAGTGTTTTCCCCAGATGGATGCGGCCGAACGTGAGCGTCTGGTCGGGCAGAGTCTGAAGGACATCGGCAAGTCGCTGACCGAAAGCGCCTGCGCGTGGATCTGGCCGGCGCAGCGCTCGATCGATCTGGTCCGTGAGGTCGAAGGTCTCGATGTGTTGAAAGACGCGCTGGCTTCGGGCAAAGGCGTGGTCGGCATCACCAGCCACCTCGGCAACTGGGAAGTGCTCAACCACTTCTATTGCAGCCAGTGCAAACCGATCATTTTCTACCGTCCGCCGAAGCTCAAGGCAGTGGATGAATTGCTGCGCAAACAGCGCGTGCAGCTGGGCAACAAGGTCGCGGCGTCGACCAAGGAAGGCATTCTCAGCGTCATCAAGGAAGTGCGTAAGGGTGGTGCCGTGGGCATCCCCGCCGACCCGGAGCCGGCCGAATCCGCCGGGATTTTCGTGCCGTTCTTCGCCACTCAGGCGCTGACCAGCAAATTCGTGCCGAACATGTTGGCCGGCGGCAAAGCGGTCGGGGTGTTCCTGCATGCCCTGCGCCTGCCTGACGGCTCGGGCTACAAAGTCATTCTCGAAGCCGCGCCAGAAGCGATGTACAGCACCGATACCGCCGAGTCCTGCGCAGCCATGAGCAAAGTGGTCGAGCGTTACGTCGCGGCGTATCCGAGCCAGTACATGTGGAGCATGAAACGCTTCAAGAAGCGTCCGCCTGGTGAGGCGCGCTGGTACTGAGCAACTTCGCTTGGGTGACGGTTAAAGCAGACGCCTTGGCCCGTCTGTAGCTCAAAGCGCCTGCCGCTCGAGCTTCTTCAGGAACACCGTCATCTCCTTCTCGGCCTGTTTGTCACCGTGGGCGCGGGCGGCTTCCAGGCCCTGTTCCCAGGCCTCACGCGCAGCGGCGTGATCGCCTAGCGCCAGCTGCGCCTTGCCCAGCAGCTTCCACGCCGCCGAGTATTTCGGGTCGAACGCGACACAACGCTGAAAATGCTCGGCAGCCTTGGCGTTTTCGCCCAGATCCAGATACCCCTTACCCAGGCCGAAGCGCAACAAAGCGTTATCCACACCCTTGGCGAGCATTTTTTCCAGGGATTCGAGCATTTTTTGCAACCTCGTTTGAGTGATCGTTCCCACGCTCCGCGTGGGAACGATCAACCTCAGAAAAAGCTCAGCCCCACATGAAACAGCTTCTCCACATCGCGAATATGCTTTTTATCCACAAGGAACAGAATCACGTGGTCGCCCGCTTCGATCACCGTGTCGTCGTGGGCGATGATCACTTTCTCGTTGCGGATCACCGCGCCGATCGTGGTACCCGGCGGCAGACCGATCTTCTCGATCGGTTTACCAATGACCTTGCTCGACTTCGCATCACCGTGGGCAATCGCCTCGATCGCTTCCGCCGCGCCGCGCCGCAGTGAGTGCACGCTGACGATATCGCCTCGGCGCACGTGGGCGAGCAAGGTGCCGATGGTCGCCAGTTGCGGGCTGATGGCGATGTCGATGTCGCCGCCCTGGATCAGGTCGACGTAGGCCGGGTTGTTGATGATCGTCATGACCTTCTTCGCCCCCAGCCGTTTGGCCAGCAGCGAGGACATGATGTTGGCTTCGTCATCATTGGTCAGGGCGAGGAAGATATCGGCGTCGGCGATGTTCTCTTCCAGCAGCAGGTCTCGGTCCGAAGCGCTGCCCTGCAGCACCACAGTGCTGTCGAGCGTGTCGGAGAGATAACGGCAACGCGCCGGGCTCATCTCGATGATCTTCACCTGGTAACGGCTTTCGATGGCCTCGGCCAGGCGCTCGCCGATCTGCCCGCCACCGGCGATGACGATGCGTTTGTAGGTCTCGTCGAGGCGGCGCATTTCGCTCATCACTGCGCGAATATCCTCACGGGCAGCGATGAAGAAGACTTCGTCATCCGCCTCGATCACCGTGTCGCCCTGGGGCAGGATCGGTCGGTCACGGCGAAAGATCGCTGCAACGCGGGTTTCGACATTCGGCATGTGCTCACGCAACTGGCGCAATTGCTGGCCGACCAGCGGCCCGCCGTAATAGGCGCGCACCGCCACCAGTTGCGCCGCGCCTTCGGCGAAGTCGATCACCTGCAGGGCGCCGGGATGCTGGATCAGGCGCTTGATGTAGTTGGTCACCACTTGCTCGGGACTGATCAGCACGTCGACCGGAATCGCCTCGTTCTGGAACAGTTGCTCCTCGCGATTGAGGTACGACGCTTCGCGCACCCGGGCGATTTTCGTCGGGGTATGGAACAGCGTGTGCGCGACTTGGCAGGCGACCATGTTGGTTTCGTCGCTATTGGTCACCGCCACCAGCATGTCGGCGTCATCGGCACCGGCCTGACGCAGCACCGACGGCAGCGAGCCACGGCCCTGCACGGTGCGGATGTCGAGGCGGTCGCCGAGGTCGCGCAGACGCTCGCCGTCGGTGTCGACCACGGTAATGTCGTTGGCCTCGCTGGCCAGATGTTCGGCCAGCGAACCGCCGACCTGTCCCGCACCGAGGATGATGATTTTCATCCAGTCACTCCATGAATCCGTTTAGCCGCGCGCGGCAGCGATCTTGATCAGCTTGGCGTAGTAGAACCCGTCATGTCCGCCCTGCTGGGCCAGCAATTGGCGACCGTGGGGCTGCTTGATCCCGGCCGCGGTGGCCAGATCCAGTTCCCGCGCACCGGGTGTGCGTTCGAGGAACGCGGCGATGACTTCGGTGTTCTCGGTCGGCAGCGTCGAGCAGGTGGCGTAGAGCAGGATGCCGCCGACTTCGAGGGTCTTCCACATGGCATCGAGCAGCTCGCCTTGCAGTTGCGCGAGGGCGACGATGTCGTCGGGCTGGCGGGTCAGCTTGATGTCCGGATGGCGGCGGATCACCCCAGTGGCCGAGCAAGGTGCATCGAGGAGGATGCGCTGGAACGGTTTGCCGTCCCACCATTTATCGATATCGCGACCGTCGGCGGCGATCAGTTCAGCGTTGAGGCCGAGGCGCTCAAGGTTTTCCTTCACCCGCACCAGACGCTTGGCTTCCAGATCCACTGCCACCACGCCGGTCAGCGCTGGCTCGGCTTCGAGGATGTGGCAAGTCTTGCCGCCGGGTGCGCAGCAGGCGTCGAGCACCCGTTGCCCCGGCGCCAGATCGAGCAGGTCGGCGGCCAGTTGCGCAGCTTCATCCTGCACGCTGATCCAGCCTTCGGCGAAACCCGGCAGGCTGCGCACGTCGGCAGCGGCTTCGAGGACGATGCCGTCGCGGCTGTAAACGCATGGCGTCGCGGCAATCCCGGCTTCGCCCAACAGCGCCAGATAAGCATCGCGGCTGTGATGGCGGCGGTTGACCCGCAGGATCATCGGCGGATGCGCGTTGTTCGCTGCACAGATCGCCTCCCATTGTTCCGGCCAGAAGGCTTTCAGGGATTTTTGCAGCCAGCGCGGGTGTGCGGTGCGCACCACCGGATCGCGTTCCAGTTCGGCGAAGATCGTCTCGCTTTCGCGCTGGGCATTGCGCAGCACGGCGTTGAGCAGACCTTTGGCCCAAGGCTTTTTCAACTTGTCGGCACAACCGACGGTTTCGCCGATGGCGGCATGCGCGGGCACGCGGGTGTAGAGCAATTGGTACAGACCAACCAGCAGCAAAGCCTCGACGTCAGCGTCGGCGGCTTTGAACGGTTTCTGCAGCAATTTTTCCGCCAGTGCCGACAGGCGTGGCTGCCAGCGCGCGGTGCCGAAGGCCAGATCCTGAGTGAAGCCGCGATCTCGGTCCTCGACCTTGTCCAGTTGCGTCGGCAGAGAGCTGTTCAGCGAGGCCTTGCCGCTGAGCACAGCGGCGAGAGCCTTGGCGGCGGCCAGACGCGGGTTCATTGCGCGTCCACCGCTGCGCCGAGCACGCTGCCGACGGCGAATTTCTCGCGACGGCTGTTGAACAGGTCGCTGAAGTTCAGCGCCTTGCCGCCGGGCAATTGCAGGCGGGTCAGGCACAGCGCTCGTGCACCGCAGGCGACAATCAGGCCGTCCTTGCTGGCGCTGAGGATTTCACCCGGAGCGCCATTGCCGTCGGCCACGGTCGCGGCCAGCACTTTCAACGCTTCGCCATTGAGCGTGCTGTGGGTGATGGGCCATGGGTTGAAGGCGCGGACCAGACGTTCCAGCTCCACCGCCGGACGGCTCCAGTCGATTCGAGCCTCGTCTTTGTTCAGCTTGTGCGCATAGGTGGCGAGTTCGTCGTTCTGCACCTCACCTTTCAGGGTGTCGGCAGCGAGACCGGCAATCGCCTGCACCACAGCGGGCGGCCCCATCTCGGCGAGGCGATCATGCAGGGTGCCGCCGGTGTCCTCAGCAGTGATCGGGGTGACCACTTTGAGCAGCATCGGCCCAGTATCCAGGCCGGCTTCCATGTGCATCACGGTCACACCGCTTTCGGCATCGCCGTGTTCGACCGCGCGCTGGATCGGCGCCGCACCCCGCCAGCGCGGCAGCAGCGATGCATGGCTGTTGATGCAACCCAGACGCGGTATATCCAGCACCGCTTGCGGCAGGATCAAACCGTAGGCGACCACTACCAGCAAATCCGGCTTCAGCGCAGCCAGTTCGGCCTGGACGTCGGCATTGCGCAAGGTCGGTGGCTGCAACACCTGGATATTATTTTCCAGGGCGAGTTGTTTGACCGGGCTCGGCATCAGTTTTTGCCCACGGCCGGCCGGGCGATCCGGCTGGGTGTAGACCGCGACGATCTCGTACGGGCTGCTCAGCAGGGCCTTGAGGTGTTCAGCGGCGAATTCCGGGGTACCGGCAAAAACAATGCGCAGTGGCTCAGTCATGAAAGGCGTCTCATAAAAGAAAAAGGCTTGCCGCAGCAAGCCTTTGAAGAGGGGCATCAAGCGTTCTGGCGGTGCAGCTTTTCCAGCTTCTTCTTGATCCGGTCGCGTTTGAGCGTGGACAGGTAGTCGACGAACAATTTGCCGTTGAGGTGGTCGCATTCGTGCTGGATGCACACCGCGAGCAGGCCTTCGGCGATCAGCTCATAGGGCTTGCCGTCGCGGTCCAGGGCCTTGATCTTGACCTTTTGCGGGCGGTCGACGTTTTCGTAGAAGCCTGGTACCGAGAGGCAGCCTTCCTGATACTGATCCATCTCGTCGGTCAGCGGTTCGAACTCGGGGTTGATGAACACCCGTGGCTCGGTACGGTCTTCGGACAGGTCCATGACGACGATACGTTTGTGCACGTTGACCTGGGTCGCGGCGAGGCCGATGCCCGGCGCTTCATACATTGTTTCAAACATGTCGTCGACCAACTGGCGCACTTCGTCGTCCACTACAGCCACTGGTTTGGCGATAGTGCGCAGACGCGGGTCCGGAAATTCGAGGATGTTTAAAATGGCCATAGGCTTCGATTGCTGCACACGTTGAGTAAAGTCGGGTCGATGGCCTGGCGGGTCCGAGGATGCAGGCTACCGTTGTGAAGCGTAGCTTCTGAAAAACAGAAGCGAGCCACGGGGGCTCTGACGATTCACGCGAATGCACATGATAAAGGGATTCACTGCATGAGGAAAACACTACTCGCCCTGCTGCTCCTGGCTTCGGCCGGCGCCGCACAAGGGCAAGTGCAACTCAAGGACGGTTTTCCACAGCAATACACGGTGGTTTCCGGAGATACCCTCTGGGACATTTCCGGCAAATACCTGCGCGAGCCGTGGCAATGGCCACAACTGTGGCGGGCCAACCCGCAGGTCGAAAACCCCAACCTGATCTACCCCGGCGACACGCTGACCCTCAGCTACGTCAACGGCCAGCCGCAACTGACCGTCAATCGGGGCGAGTCGCGCGGCACCATCAAACTTTCGCCACGAATCCGCACCAGCCCGGTGGCCGAGGCGATTCCGAGCATTCCGCTGAAATCGATCAACAGCTTTCTGCTGAGCAATCGCATCGTCGACAAGGCCGAAGATTTCGACAAGGCGCCTTACATCGTCGCCGGCGATGCCGAACGCGTGCTCAGTGGTACCGGTGACCGCATCTTCGCCCGCGGCCATTTCGATCCGGAGCAACCGGTGTACGGCATCTTCCGCCAGGGCAAGGTCTACACCGACCCGCAAACCAAGGAGTTTCTCGGCATCAACGCCGACGATATCGGTGGCGGCGAAATTGTTGCCAGCGAAGGCGACGTCGCCACTCTCGCCCTGCAACGCACCACCCAGGAAGTGAGACTCGGTGACCGCTTGTTCGGCGGTGAAGAACGTTCGATCAATTCGACTTTCATGCCCAGCGCGCCGAAGCGTTCCATCGACGGGCTGATCATCGATGTACCGCGCGGCGTCACGCAGATCGGTGTGATGGACGTGGTCACCCTGAACAAGGGCAAACGAGACGGTCTGGCCGAAGGTAATGTCCTGGCGGTGATGAAAACCGGCGAAACCGTGCGTGACCGGATCACTGGCCAGCCGCTGAAGATCCCCGATGAACGCGCCGGCCTGCTGATGGTGTTCCGCACCTACGACAAACTCAGTTACGGCCTGGTCCTCAATGCTTCACGCTCGCTGGCGGTGCTCGACAAGGTGCGAAATCCGTAAGCTTGCTTAACAAGTTACCAACAGAGTTATCCACAGCTTGTTCCGAATGGTTCGGAGCATAGAACGATCAAGGATGATCCATTCATGTTGTCTGTCAGTACGGCCATTTCCCCGGCGGAACTGGAAGCGCGTCTGCGCCTGCACCGCATGCCGGATATCGGCCCCAAGCGTTTCGCCAAACTGCTCGAAGCCTTCGGCTCGGCGTCGAAAGCCATCAGCGCGCCAGCCAGTGCCTGGCGCTCGCTGGGGTTGCCGGCGAACTGTGGCGAGGCAAGGCGCTGTCCGACGGTGCGTGACGGCGCCAGCCACGCAATGCGCTGGCTAGAGCACCCCGACCAACATTTACTGATGTGGGACCAAGCGGATTATCCAGCGTTGCTGGCACAAATTCCCGATCCGCCGCCACTCCTGTTCGTTGCCGGCGATCCGTCGATTCTGGAGAAACCGCAGCTGGCGATGGTCGGTAGCCGTCGCGCTTCGCGTCCCGGGATGGACACGGCGGCGGCGTTTTCCCGCAGTCTGGCCGGGGCCGGTTTTGTCATCAACAGTGGTCTGGCGCTGGGCATCGATGCTGCTGCCCACCAGGCTGCTCTGGATGTTGGTGGCTTGACCGTGGGTGTGCTCGGCACGGGGCTGGAAAATTTTTATCCACAGCGCAATAAACGCCTGGCTGAGGCGATGATTGCCTCGGGCTGCGCGGTGCTTTCCGAGTTTCCGCTGGACGCCGGGCCGAGCCCGAGCAACTTTCCCCGGCGCAACCGCATCATCAGCGGGTTGTCCCTCGGCGTGCTGGTGGTCGAGGCCAGTGTTGCCAGCGGCTCGTTGATCACGGCGCGGCTGGCAGCCGAACAGGGCCGCGAGGTTTATGCGATTCCGGGCTCGATCCATCACCCCGGCGCGCGCGGTTGTCACCAGTTGATTCGCGACGGGGCGGTGCTGGTGGAGACTATCGAACATATCCTCGAAGCCCTGCGCGGCTGGCAGCAGCCGCTGTTATCCACGGCGGCGGCGCAGGCCGATCACCCGTTGCTGGCGCTGCTGCACGCGGCGCCGCACACCAGCGAGGCCCTGGCCGCAAGCTGCGGCTGGGCACTGCCGAAAGTGCTGGCGGCGCTGACCGAGCTGGAGATCGACGGCCGCGCGGTGTGCGAAAACGGTCGCTGGCTGGCGCGGACAAGCTAGGTTTTACGAGGAAGATCGGTAAACTGCGCGAAACCTGTTTGTGGAGAGTTTTTTCATGGTCAACAGTTGGCGTGTGCAACAAGCCGCGCGTGAAGTTCGCGCCGGCGCGGTGATTGCCTATCCAACCGAAGCCGTCTGGGGGCTGGGTTGCGACCCGTGGAATGAAGACGCAGTGGACCGCTTGCTGGCGATCAAGAATCGCTCGGTCAGCAAAGGTCTGATCCTGGTCGCGGACAACATCCGTCAGTTCGATTTCCTGTTCGAGGACTTCCCGCAGGACTGGATCGACCGCATGGCCAGTACCTGGCCGGGGCCGAATACCTGGCTGGTGCCGCATCAGAACCTGTTGCCGGAATGGGTCACAGGCGTGCATGACACCGTGGCGCTGCGGGTTAGTGATCACCCGCAAGTGCGCGATTTGTGCTCGCTGGTCGGGCCTTTGATTTCGACTTCGGCCAACCCACAGGGGCGACCGCCAGCGCGCACGCGTTTGCGCGTCGAGCAGTATTTCCGCGGGCAAGTCGATCTGGTGCTCGGCGGCAGCCTTGGCGGGCGCAAGAACCCCAGCGTGATCCGCGACCTCGCCACCGGTAACGTCGTTCGTCCTGACTGACGCCATTCTTTTTATTTTTGCGGACTCCTCGGCGCTATTGCCGAGGAGTTTTGCGCATGCCAGCGATTGATTCCGGTGTCTGTTTAAAACTTATCCGATGCCATTGTTCTTTCATGCGTCAGACGAATCTTTGGGTCTGCAATATCTGTAAGTTTTCCCACGTGATTATCAGAACACGCGCAGTGGCGAGATTTTCAAAAGCAACCATTCTTCAGTGTGCTTGAAGCAACTTCGAAATGTTAATGGCTGCGGAGAAGTAATGGATATTACGGATTTACACCTCAAGGATTATCTGCAGGGCTTTCAGGAAACACTCAAGAATCAACGGGCCGAGTATCGTGTGGCCATTCTTGAGGCAGGGTCGGATGCCGGGGAGTTTGAACGCTTCATCAATCGACAGTTTCGCCTGCGATTGCAGCATTACATGCTCACCTCCAGAGCCCGGGCGCTGGAGACCCGATTGGCGATTACCTCACGCAGTACGCACTTTTTGTTGTATCAGCGAGATCAGCTTATTGCGGTGCTGCGGGCAACCCCGGCGCCCTTCGAATGGGCCTCACTGGCCCAGCACCATGTTTCTCCCACAGTGGCATTGGCGCGCCACGTCGAGTTCAGCCGCCTGATCACCCATTCCCAGCAGCACCGGCCGGTGTCGGTAAATGGTCTGCTTGCCACTGCGGCGGAATGGGCGATCGATCGCGGATATCAGGGAGTGACAGCCTTGTGCAGATCGCCACAGCGGCAACTGTATCAGCGCTTCGGCCTGACACCGATTGCTTCGCAGGCAATGCATATCGAGCAACGTGCCCGGGGCGATTATTGGCTGTTGTCTGCCGAATGGCGGCAAGTGTTGATGGCCCTGGATCAGCCTGTGAACATGAACGCGCATCAGCCGGAGTATCGTGATGAATACAACCGCCAGTATTGATCCGCCAGTGATTGAAGAATGGGCTGAGAAATGGCTTGTATATGAATCCAGGAAGTTGCGCAGGAAGTTTGCAGGGCGTAGGCCGGCAGCGAAGAAACTTCACCGCAAGATGTATTTGATATAGCTGCAAGATACTCGGCGAACTCATGGAAGAGTTCGCCGAGTATCCACTTGGAATTACGGCAACAGAATCGTCGAACCGGTGGTGCGCCGTGCCGACAGTTCGGTTTGCGCTTTCGCCGCATCCGCCAATGCATGGCGCTGGCTGATGTCGACCTTCAGTTTGCCGCTGATGATCATCTCGAAAAGCTCGTCGGCCATGCGCTGCAGGTTCTCGGCGTTGTTGGCGTAGGTCGCCAGTGTCGGCCGGGTGACGTACAGCGAGCCTTTGGCGGCGAGAATGCCCAGATTGACGCCGTCGACCGCGCCCGAAGCATTGCCGAAGCTCACGACCAGGCCACGTGGGGCCACGCTGTCCAGGGATGTGAGCCAAGTGTCCTTGCCGACACCGTCGTACACCACCGGGACTTTCTTGCCGTCAGTCAGTGCCAGCACGCGCTCGGCCACGTTTTCATGGCTGTAGTCGATGGTGGCCCAGGCGCCGTTGGCCTTGGCCAGTTCGGCTTTTTCCTTGGAGCTGACGGTGCCGATCAGCTTCACGCCCAGCGCTTTGGCCCATTGGCAGGCCAGCGAGCCGACGCCACCGGCTGCGGCGTGAAACAGAATGGTTTCGCCGCCCTGCAGCTCGTAGGTCTGGCGCAGCAGGTACTGCACGGTCAGGCCCTTGAGCATGACCCCGGCGGCCGTTTCAAAACTGATTTGATCGGGCAGGTGCACCAGATTGTCCTGCGGCAGAACATGCAACTGGCTGTAGGCGCCGAGCGGGCCGCTGCCGTATGCCACGCGATCGCCGACCTTGAACCGGGTGACGCCGCTGCCCACCGCTTCGACGATACCGGCGCCTTCCGAACCCAGGCCAGAAGGCAACGTGGGTGGCGCATAGAGGCCGCTGCGGTAATAGGTGTCGATGAAGTTCAGGCCGATCGCCTGGTTGGCCACGCGCACTTGGTTCGGTCCGGGCGCCGCCGGTTCGTAGTCAACATACTCGAGCACTTCGGGACCGCCGTGGGCGCGGAACTGGATACGCTTTGCCATCTGCCTGCTCTCCTTGGGTCATCGGTAAGCCCCCTATCCAACTCCCCTGCTTGATCTTCGTCAACTGCGGCGCGCCGGTCCGCGATGGTATGCTACGCGCCCATTTGCGCCGCCCGCCTGCCGGGGCGCCGCCCGATTCAAGGTGAAGCCATGACGACCCGCACCGACGCCGTAAAGGCCTATCTGCTCGATCTGCAAGACCGCATCTGCGCAGCACTGGAAACCGAAGACGGCGGCAAAAGCTTCGCCGAAGACGCCTGGACCCGGCCGGCGGGCGGTGGCGGTCGCACCCGCGTGCTGGAAAACGGCACGCTGATCGAAAAGGGCGGCGTCAACTTTTCCCACGTATTCGGCAGCGGCCTGCCGCCCTCGGCCAGCGCCCATCGGCCGGAGCTGGCCGGGCGCGGTTTTGAGGCACTCGGCGTGTCGCTGGTCATTCACCCGCACAACCCGCATGTGCCGACCTCCCACGCCAACGTGCGCTTTTTCATCGCTGAAAAAGAAGGTGAAGAACCGGTCTGGTGGTTCGGCGGCGGTTTCGACCTGACCCCGTATTACGGCGTCGAGGAAGATTGCATTCACTGGCACCGCGTCGCCGAGCAAGCCTGTGCGCCGTTTGGTGCCGACGTCTATCCGCGGTACAAGGCCTGGTGCGACACGTACTTCCACATCAAGCACCGTCACGAGCCACGCGGTATAGGCGGCTTGTTTTTCGATGATCTGAACGAGTGGGACTTCGACACCAGTTTCGCCTTCATGCGCGCCATCGGTGACGCCTACATCGAGGCCTACCTGCCGATCGTGCAGCGGCGCAAGAATGACGCCTTCACCGCTCAGCAGCGCGAATTCCAAGAATTCCGTCGTGGCCGCTACGTCGAATTCAACCTGGTTTACGACCGTGGCACCCTGTTCGGCCTGCAGTCGGGCGGCCGTACCGAATCGATTCTGATGTCGCTGCCGCCGCAAGTGCGCTGGGGTTATGACTGGAAGGCCGAGCCGGGCAGCGAAGAAGCGCGCCTGACCGAATACTTCCTGCAGGATCGCGACTGGCTGGCCGAGGCCTGAGGACTTGTGATGGATCGTTACGTTGTTTTCGGTAACCCGATCGGCCACAGCAAGTCGCCGATGATTCACCAGCTGTTCGCCGAACAGACCGGCCAGCGCCTTGATTACAGCACGCTGCTCGCGCCGCTGGATGATTTTGCCGGCTGCGCCACGGCGTTTTTTCGCGAAGGGCGCGGCGCCAACGTGACAGTGCCGTTCAAGGAAGACGCTTACCGTCTGGCCAACAGCCTGACCGCCCGCGCGCAGCGCGCCGGTGCGGTGAACACCTTGAGCAAACTGGACGATGGATCACTGCTCGGCGACAACACCGATGGCGCAGGCCTGGTCCGCGATCTGACGGTCAATGCCGGGTTCAGCCTGACCGGCAAGCGCATCCTTTTGCTCGGTGCCGGCGGCGCGGTGCGTGGTGCGATGGAGCCGTTGCTGGCGGAGAAACCGGCCTCGGTGATCATCGCCAATCGCACGGTGGACAAGGCTGAGCTGCTGGCGGAATTATTTGCCGATCTGGGGCCGGTGTCGGCCAGTGGTTTCGACTGGCTGCGCGAGCCGGTGGACGTGATCATCAACGCCACCTCCGCCAGCCTGACCGGTGACGTGCCGCCGATCGCGCCAAGTCTGATCGAGCCGGGCCAGACCCTGTGCTACGACATGATGTACGGCAAGGAACCGACCGCATTCTGCCGCTGGGCCACTGAGCACGGCGCGGCGCTGGCGATGGATGGTCTGGGCATGCTCGCCGAGCAGGCGGCCGAGGCGTTCCTGCTGTGGCGCGGCGTACGCCCGGATACCGCGCCGGTACTCGCCGAACTGCGCCGCCAGCTAGCGCAATAACCCCTGTAGGAGTGAGCCTGCTCGAGATTGCGGTGTGTCAGTTGAAATTTCGTCTCTGACACACCGCAATCGCGAGCAGGCTCACTCCTACAAAGGTATGCGGTGCTCAGTCTTCAAACCGGATCGGGCATTTCTCCGGCCCTTCCAATTTGCGCAATTCCTCCACCACTGGCGGCCGCGCCCGGCGCAAGGTCAGGCTGCGCCCCTGGCCCAGCAGGCGCCGCGCTTCCTGATGCAGCATCTCCACCCCTGAATAATCGATGAAGTTGATCTGCTGTGCCTCGATCACCACCCGCGCTCCGTGCAACCGTTGCAGGCGCACTTGCAGGTAATGGCTGGCGCCGAAAAAGATCGAACCGCCCACCCGTAGCACGTCGTCGTCACCGTCGCGCCAATGCTGCACCCGTGGTTGCGAGGTGCGCTTGAGGTAGAAAAACAACGAAGCCAGCACCCCGGCGTAGATCGCCGTCTGCAATTCCAGCAGCAGAGTCGCGAGGCAGGTCAGCGCCATCACCACGAACTCGGCGCGGCTGACCCGCAGCAAGGCGCGAATGCCGCGGTGATCGACCAGCCCCCAGGCGATCAACAGAATGCTGCCGGCCATGGCCGGGATCGGAATATGGGCGATCAGCCCCGCGCCGAACACCGCGAACAGCGCTACCCAGAGCGCCGAAAACACCCCGGCAAGCGGCGAGCAGGCACCTGCCTCATAACTCAATCCCGAGCGGGTAAACGATCCGGCTGAGAGCGACCCGGAAAAGAACGCACCGACGATGTTCGACAGACCCTGTGCGCGGACTTCCTGATTGGCGTCGAGCAACTGCTGCGAGCGCGCCGAAATCGAACGGGCGATCGACAGGCTGGTGACCAGCCCGAGCATGCCCACCGCCACGGCGCTCGGCAGCAGGCGCAGGATTACCTCCAGATCCAGCGGCAAGGGGCTGAACGGCGGCAAGCGCCCGACGAAAGCGCTGACCAGATGCACATGGCCGAACATCGCTGGCCAGATCCAGACCAGCAGACTGGCCAGCACCAGCGTGAGCAACAGCGTCGGCCAGCGCGGCAGGAGTTTTTTCAGGGCCACACCGACGATTACCGTGGCGACGCCAAGGATCAACGAAGGTTTATCCACAGCCCCCAGATGTCGCAGCAGATCCATCAGGCTGGCGAGCGCCGTGGTGTTGGCCGGCAGTTCCAGACCGAGCAGATTGGGCAATTGCCCGGTGGCGATGACCACCGCAGCACCGAGAGTGAAGCCGAGTACCACCGAATGCGAAACGAAATTCACCAGCGCGCCGAAGCGCAGCAAGCCGAGCAGCCATTGGAAAATCCCGGCGAGAAAGGTCAGCAGCAGGATCAGGGTGATGTAGTCCTCGGACGCCGGCACCGCGAGCGGGCTGACGCTGGCGTACAGCACGATGGAAATCGCTGCCGTCGGGCCGCAGATCAGATGCCATGACGAACCCCACAGGCACGCGACCAATACCGGGATGATCGCCGCATAAAGCCCGTATTCCGGTGGCAGCCCGGCAATCAGTGCGTAGGCAATCGACTGGGGCAAGGCGAGAATCGCACCGCTGAGGCCGACGATCAGGTCCCGTCCGACGCTGGCGCGGGTTTGCCTTGGCAGCCAGCTCAGGAAAGGAAACAGTGAATGGCGGCTGGGTAAGGCCATGGGTCCTCGCGGTTGGGTTTTTCAGGCAAGCCTATCAGGACACGGCAATCATTGTGGCGAGGGGATTTATCCCCGATGGGCCGCGAAGCGGCCCCCAAACCCAGAGTTCCAGGTGAGTCAGGTGTATCGAGTTCACGGATCTGGCGACTGCTTCGCAGCCGATCGGGGATAAATCCCCTCGCCACAGGTAAGTGGTCGACAGTCAGATAGCATTACAGTTTGGCCTTCACCGCCACCAACGCATCCTTGCCATCCAAGGTCTTCACCCCGTCCAGCCACTTGTCCAGCACCGCCGGATTGGCCTTGATCCACGCCTTCGCCGCTTCGGTATTGCTGACCTTCTTGTTCACCACCTCGGCCATGATGCTGTTCTCCATGTCCTGGGTGAACGCCAGATTGGTCAGCAACTTGCCCACATTCGGGCAGGCCTCGGCGTAGCCCTTGCGGGTCAGGGTGAACACGTTGCCGGTGTCACCAAAGTATTTTTCGCCGCCTTTCAGATAGCGCATTTTCAGTTGCACGTTCATCGGGTGCGGGGTCCAGCCGAGGAAGGTGACGAATTTCTGTTTCTTCACAGCCCGCGACACTTCGGCGAGCATCGCCTGCTCGCTGGATTCGATCAGCTTCCACTGACCCATGTTGAAGTCGTTCTTCTTGATGATTTCCTGCAACGAAATGTTCGCTGGCGCGCCCGAACCGATGCCGTAGATTTTCTTGTCGAACTTGTCGGCGAATGTGTTCAGGTCGGCAAAATCATGCACGCCCGCCTCCCAGACATAGTCGGGGACGGCGAGGGTGAATTCCGTGCCTTCGAGATTTTTCGCCAGTTGCGTCACATCGCCGGTGGCGACGAACTTGTCATAGAAGCCCTGCTGCGCCGGCATCCAGTTGCCGAGAAACACATCCACCTGGCCATCCTTCAAGCCGCCGAAGGTGATCGGCACCGCGAGGGTGTCGATCTTGGCCTTGTAGCCCATGCCGTCGAGCAGAAATCCGGTGATGGCATTGGTTGCGGCGATGTCGCTCCAGCCTGGATCGGCCATCTTCACGGTTTCGCAGCCTTGCTCGGCGAAGGCCGAGGCGCTGCTCAATGCGATCAGGCCAACGGTCACAGCTGTGGATAACTTGCGCATGGACTTCCCCTCAACATTATTGGTTTTGGCAGGGTTGTGGATAACGGGCCTTGCGCTCCAGATCATCGAGGTCGATGTGGTTGCGCATGTATTGCTGACTGGCATCGACCAGCGGCTGGTGATCCCAGCTCTTCAGCTTGCCGATGGTTAACGCATCGGCGACGAAACGGCGTCGGCGCTGGCTGGCGAGCACCTCCCGGTGGATCGCCGGGATGTCCCACTTGGTCCGCGCTTCAGCGAGAAAGTCTTCGAACAGCTGACGATGTTGCGGCGACTGGCTGAGCTCCTCTTCTTCGCGCGGATCGTTATCCACATCGAAGAGTAGGCACGGGTCGCTTTCGCTGTAGATAAATTTGTAGGCGCCACGGCGAATCATCATCAGCGGGCTGACGGTACCTTCGGCCATGTATTCGCCGAACACTTCGTCATGCCCGCCCTGCCCTTGCAGGTGCGGCAGCAACGAACGACCGTCCAGCGGCAAGCCTGGCTCGAGCGTGCCACCGGCCAGATCAACGAACGTTGGCAGCAGGTCGGCGGTGGAAACGGCGGCGCTGATCCGGCTCGCTTCGAATTGCCCCGGCGCGCTGATCAACAGCGGCACTCGCGCGGCCATCTCGAACCAGTGCATTTTGTACCAGAGCCCCTTCTCGCCGAGCATGTCGCCATGGTCACCGGAGAAAACGATGATGGTGTCGTTAATCAGCCCGGTTTCCTCAAGCGTTTGCAGCAGTTTGCCGACGTTGTCGTCGATATAGCTGCAAGCCCCGAAGTAGGCGCGACGGGCATCGCGGATTTTATCCACAGGCAGCGGCTTGTCCCACAGGTCGTAAACCTTGAGCAGGCGTTGCGAGTGTGGATCAAGTTCGTCCTGGTTCATGGCTGTAGGCAACGGGATATCGGCATCGTCGTACAAATTCCAGAAGGCCTTGGGAATCGTGTACGGGTCGTGCGGATGGGTCATCGACACGGTCAGGCAGAACGGTTGGTCGCCGTCTTCGCGGATGTGATCGAACAGGTACTGCTGCGCTTTGAACACCACCTCTTCATCAAAATCCAGCTGATTGGTGCGCACGCACGGCCCGGCCTGCAGTACCGAAGACATGTTGTGATACCAGCTCGGCCGCACGTCCGGCTCGTCCCAGTTCACCGCCCAACCGTAATCCGCCGGGTAGATATCGCTGGTCAGGCGTTCTTCATAACCGTGCAGCTGGTCGGGCCCACAGAAATGCATCTTGCCCGACAGCGCGGTGCGGTAGCCGAGACGGCGCAGGTAGTGCGCATAAGTGGGGATATCGGCAGGGAAATCGGCAGCGTTGTCGTAAGCGCCGATCTTGCTTGGCAACTGACCGCTGACCAGGGTGAAACGCGACGGTGCACACAACGGGCTGTTGCAATAAGCAGAATCGAACACCACGCCTTGGGCGGCGAGGCGGGACAGATTCGGCAGTTTGATTGGCGATGGGCCGTAGAACGGCAACATTGGCGCGGCCATTTGATCGGCCATGATGAAAAGAATGTTCTTGCGCTTCATGTGATCGCGGCATTCCATGTTGAATATTTATGCGAGAGTGCTGCGATCGAGCATGGAGTCCATGCCTGTTTCGGTAAAGCCCGCGCCGGACAATAACTAGGATAAGCACAGCTTATGTATGAAGCCCTCGGTGACCTGTCCCTCGATCTGCTCCGCGCCTTTGAGGCAGCGGCACGCCATCGCAGCTTTACCGCTGCTGCGGTAGAGCTCGGCACTACGCAACCGGCGATCAGCCAGCAGATAAAACGTCTGGAAGAACAGCTCGGTACGCGTCTGTTCGATCGTATTTATCGGGGCATTGAACTGACCGAAGTGGGCGCCCTGCTGTTCGAGCAAGTTACCCTCGGGTTGCAGAATATCGACGCAGGATTGAGCGCAATCAGCACTCAGCAACAACATGAAGTGCTGCAAGTGGCCACGGATTTTGCGTTCGCCGCCTATTGGTTGATGCCGCGCCTGCACCGCTTTCACGAAGCCAATCCGCACATCGATGTCAGCCTGGTCACCAGCGAGCGCAACCACAACATGCTGCGCACCGACATCGACGTGGCGATCCTGTTTGGCGATGGTCGCTTCAAGCAGGGTGAGAGCCACTGGCTGTTCAGCGAAGAAGTGTTTCCGGTGTGCAGTCCGCTGTTGCTCAAGGACCGCTCATTGCCGTTGCCTGTGCAGGCGCTGCTGGAGTTTCCGCTGCTGCATCTGCGTGGGGAAAACAGCAGTAATTGGTTCGACTGGAGTGGCTTGTTTCGTCAGTTGGGCCTGACTACGCCACCGGCACCGGGGCAGTTGCGCTTCGACAATTACACTTTGCTGATTCAGGCTGCGATTGGCGGGCAAGGTGTGGCCATTGGCTGGCGGCACCTTGTGGATAACTTGCTGGTGCAGGGGTTGCTGTGCCGGCCACTGGCGGAAACCACGCTGTCGCGGCTGGGGTATTACGTGGTGTTGCCGCAACGCAAGCGTCGGGGTGCGTTGATTCGGGAATTTGTTGATTGGTTAATGGCGGAACAGGCCAGCAGTGCGGAATCGCTGAACGGTCTGGCCCTGCCCTCGATTGCGGTGTGAAGAGTAAAAGAGCATCCGATCGCGGCTCGAGCCTTCGGCAGCTCCACGGGTGCGATCTTTTACGAATCAGAAGCCGCCACAAAATTCACATGCTCACCGACATGCAGATTCAACCGCAGCTCATCGGCGATGCCCACCGCGACACGGTTCAGGCGCTCCAGCGGTTCGGCCAGTCCCGGTTCGAGATTGCCGCCGACCTGACTGAAGTGCTCGATGGTCAACCCGGCCACGCCATGCGGCGCATTGACCAGGGTCCAGCGCAGTGAGCTGCTTTGTACTGCCTCGAGGATTTCTTCGGCAGCGTGACGTTGCAGACGTTCGTCACTGTCAGGTTCGTCGAGCACGGCAAAATTGCCGACCAGAAACAGGCGCGGCACGCTGGCCAGTTGCAAACCTTCGACCAACGCGTCGACTGCCAGCACCTGTTCAACCGGCCCCAGAGTCACCGAGCGCTCGACGTGGTCGCTGCTGAACGGCAGCCCTGGCGCGTCCAGCAGGCAGATCACCGCCGAACTGCCGGCAACGCTCTGATTGACTCGCTCGGCATCGAACAGATCGCCGGTCTTGGTGCGCAAGCCCGGACGCGGCGCCAGCGCAGTGAGATCATCGAGAATGGCGATGACTTCGTGTTGGCGGCGCAGTAATTCAGCCATCAACGCACCGCCCAGGCTGGCCATGGCACCATAGAGCACCACTTTCACCACTGGGGTTTCGGCATTTTTCATGGCTGTTTTCCTTATTGTTGTCCTATATGGCCTGTGACGGTGGAAACAGCCAAGGGTTCGAACCGATTGAGAGGCGACACGATGCAAGGGATCAAGGGTTATCACGCCCATGTCTATTTCGACGCGCAGACCATCGACCAGGCGCGGGCCTTGTGCGAACAGGCCGCGCAGTTGTTTGCGCTGAAGATGGGCCGTGTGCACGAGCGCCCGGTAGGGCCGCACCCCGACTGGAGCTGCCAACTGGCCTTCGGTCCCGAGCTGATCGGCGAGGTGCTGCCATGGCTGGCGCTCAACCGCAAAGACCTGGTGGTGTTCCTGCATCCGGACACGGGCGACGACTTGCTTGACCACACCGAACACGCGATCTGGATGGGCGCGGTGCGGCTGCTGGATCTGTCGGTGTTTTAATCGAGGGTTTCTTCGGCTTCGCCCGGCAGATGTTCATCCAGATGCAGCCATGGCAATCGGCTGTCGGTCCAGATATGCCGCTCGGCCGGCGCCGTTTCCGGATGATCCAGCGTAGCGATGGTCACGTCGATGTTGTCGGGGCTGAGCGCGGTCACCAATGCCAGTTGCGCGCCGCAGTTTGCGCAGAAAAACCGCACGCAACTGGCTGACGAGTCATAGCGGGCCGGCGTCCCTTTCACCCATTGAAATTTTTCCGCCGGCACGGTGATCCAAGTGGTGACGATGCCGCCGCTGACCTTGCGGCAGATTGAACAATGACAGTGAGCGATATCGCGCAACGGACCGCTGAACTGATAGCGGATGTGTCCGCAGTGACAGCCACCCTCATGCGCCTGATTCGTATCCATCGCCCTTCTCCCGTGTTTATTGGCGCTCGCCGTATCCGACCACCGGTTGGCTGTTCATTCACCGCTTTCAATAGCGAAAGGTAGCTGAAAGCTTCCCCGATTAGGATCGCCTCACTCCCGGCAACAGACCGGTTGGCCCAAGACCTGTGTTTGCTCCACAGGCCCGGCCCAATTAACAACAACAATGGTGATTCTGATGTCCTCTGCAACCCGCCGTTTCTCCTGCTTCCTGCTGGTCACTCCACCCGTACGCCTCGCGCCTCCCGTTCTGCGCTGATCACATCCGATCCGCTCATTCCATTAGCCGCGCTACGCCTGGAGTATCCCCATGCTGACTTTCCTTGGCTTCGCCATGGTCATCACGTTTATGTTCCTGATCATGACCAAGCGCCTGTCCGCGCTGATCGCCCTGATTATCATCCCGATCCTGTTCGCCTTGTTTGGTGGTTTCGCGCCGAAAATCGGTCCGATGATGCTCGAAGGCATCACCAAGCTGGCGCCAACCGGCGTGATGTTGATGTTCGCCATTCTGTATTTCGCCCTGATGATCGACTCCGGCCTGTTCGACCCGGCCGTGCGCAAGATCCTCAAACTGGTCAAGGGCGACCCACTGAAAGTTTCGGTCGGCACCGCCGTTCTGGCGCTCGTCGTTTCCCTCGATGGTGACGGCGCGACCACTTACATGATCTGCGTGGCCGCGATGCTGCCGCTGTACAGCCGCATCGGTATGAGCCCGCGGATCATGGCCGGTCTGATCATCCTCGCCGGCGGCGTGATGAACATGACTCCGTGGGGCGGCCCGACTGCCCGTGCTGCGAGTGCCCTGCATGTCGACCCGTCGGACATTTTCGTGCCGATGATCCCGGCCATGGCCGCTGGTGTCGTAGCGATCCTGCTGATTGCCTACTTCTACGGCAAGCGTGAGCGTGCCCGCCTCGGGGAACTGCACTTGGTCGGCGATGAGATCGATCACAGTGAAATCAGCGTCTCGCAATTCCCTGACGCACGGCGTCCGAAGCTGATCTGGTTCAACGCCGCACTGACTTTCGGCCTGATGTGCACACTGATCGGCGGCCTGTTGCCGCTGCCGGTGCTGTTCATGGTGGCGTTCAGTATCGCGATGATCGTCAACTACCCATGCCTGCAAATGCAGAAGGATCGCGTCGCCGCGCATTCCGGCAGCGTGCTGGCAGTGGTCGGGCTGATCTTTGCGGCCGGTATCTTCACCGGTATCCTGTCGGGCACCGGCATGGTCGATGCGATGTCGAAGAGCCTGTTGGCGGTGATTCCGGATTTCCTCGGCCCGTACCTGGCGGTGATCACGGCGCTGGTGAGCATGCCGTTCACTTTCTTCATGTCCAACGACGCGTTCTACTACGGCGTGTTGCCGGTGTTGGCCGAAGCGGCCAGCCACTATGGGATCACTGCGGTGGAAATGGCCCGTGCCTCGATCGTCGGCCAGCCCGTCCACTTGCTGAGCCCGTTGGTGCCGTCGACCTACTTGTTGGTGGCGCTGGCCGGTATCGATTTCGGTGATCACCAGCGTTTCACCCTGAAATGGGCGATCCTGGTGTGCATCTGCATTCTGATTGCTGCACTGCTGTTGGGGACTTTCCCGGTGTTCAGCACTCTATAAGCCCAAGACTCACCGTTACGGGTCCTGGCTTCGCGGTTTGAAGCCCGGACCTTTTTCGGTTCAACAAATTGCTCAAAGGAATACACATGGATTGGCTGACCAACCCCGAAATCTGGGTTGCCTTCTTTACCCTGACCGCCCTGGAAATCGTCCTCGGTATCGATAACATCATCATGATTTCGATCCTGGTCAGCCGCATGCCCAAACACATGCAGCAGCGCACGCGGATCTTCGGTCTTGGCCTGGCCATGATCACGCGGATCCTGTTGCTGCTGTCGATCACCTGGGTCATGCGCCTCACCGCCGACCTCTTCGAAGTGTTCGGTCAAGGCATTTCCGGCCGCGACCTGATCCTGTTCTTCGGTGGCCTGTTCCTGCTGTGGAAAAGCTCGCAGGAGATGTACCACGCGCTGGAAGGCGAGGAAGAAGGCGACGACGCACCGTCGGGCAAGGGCGGCAACTTCCTCTACACCATCATCCAGATCGCGATCATCGACATCGTGTTCTCGCTGGACTCGGTCATCACCGCTGTCGGCATGGTCTCGCACGTTCCGGTCATGGTTGCGGCGATCGTCGTGGCGGTGCTGGTGATGATGCTGGCGTCGGGCAAGATCAGCGAATTCATCGACAAGCACCCGTCGCTGAAAATGCTCGCGCTGTCGTTCCTGCTGGTGGTCGGTACCGTGCTGATCGCCGAATCGTTCGACGTGCACGTGCCAAAAGGCTACGTCTACTTCGCCATGGCGTTCTCGCTGGCGGTGGAAGCGATCAACATCAAGATGCGCGGTGCGATCGCGCGCAAGAAGAAGCAGCAGGATCCGGTGAAACTGCGCAAGGATGTACCGGGCCAATAACCCGGTAGTCCAGCAGCGCGCTACATCCCTGTGGTAGCGAGCCTGCTCGTGAAAGCGGAGTGCCAGTCGACAACAATGTTGACTGGCACTCCGCTTTCGCGAGCAGGCTCGCTCCCACAGTTGTTTTGGGCAATAGAGGGGAAAGGTGTCGGATTCGGTGAGTGGATGAATTTGTTTTGATGACACTTTTGTTTCAATCCCCTCTTTAGCTGTGCAATGCTGGCGCCGAGACCGTTAGCCAACTACAGCTTAAGTATCAAAAACGTAGAAACCGCGCGGTGCCGTCCACTTGCCCCTCTGGGGCGCTGCTACTACAGGGGGTCTGCATGCTCACCCTGCTCAATCTGCTGTCCGCCGTCGCCCTGCTGATCTGGGGCACGCACATCGTCCGAACCGGCATCCTGCGGGTTTATGGCACCAATCTGCGACATGTCATCGGCCAGAACATGTCGAAGAAATGGCTGGCGTTCATCGCCGGTATTCTCGTCACCGCCATGGTCCAGAGCAGCAACGCCACGGCGATGCTGGTTACCTCGTTTGTCGGCCAGGGTTTGATGGCGCTGACGCCAGCGCTGGCGACCATGCTTGGCGCCGACGTCGGCACCGCGTTGATGGCGCGGGTGCTGACGTTTGATTTGTCGTGGCTGTCGCCGCTGCTGATTTTCCTCGGGGTGATTTTCTTTCTGTCGCGCAAACAGACGCGGCTCGGGCAAATGGGCCGGGTGTCGATCGGCCTGGGGCTGATCATTCTCGCCCTGCAATTGATCGTCGAGGCCGCTGCGCCGATCACTCACGCGCAAGGGGTGAAAGTGATTTTCGCCTCGCTGACCGGTGACATCCTCCTCGACGCCCTTGTCGGCGCGCTGTTCGCGATGATTTCCTACTCCAGCCTCGCCGCCGTGCTGCTCACCGCTACATTGGCCGGGGCTGCGGTGATCAGCTTGCCGGTGGCGATCGGTCTGGTGATCGGCGCCAACATCGGCAGCGGCATCCTCGCCTTCATGAGTACCAGCATGCAGAACGCCGCCGGCCGCCAGGTGGCGTTGGGCAGTCTGCTGTACAAACTGATCGGCCTGTTGCTGATCATCCCGGTGCTCGATCCGCTGGTGCACTGGATCGACAGCCTCGATTTCAGCCCGCAGGAAATGGTCATCGGCTTCCACCTGCTCTACAACACCACGCGCTGCCTGATCCTGTTGCCTAGCGTCGGGCCGATGGCGCGTCTTTGTGCGTGGCTGCTGCCGGAGCGGCCGGAGGTCAACGGTACCGCCAAACCGCGTCATCTCGACCCGACCGCGCTGGTCACGCCGAGCCTGGCGCTGGCCAATGCCGCGCGGGAAACCCTGCGCATGGGCGATCTGCTCGACAACATGCTCGACGCCTCCCTGGATGTGCTGCGCGGCAAGCAGACCGCCGTCACCCAGGAGATGCGCCGCCTGACCGACGATGTCGAGGCCCTGTACAGCGCGATCAAGCTGTATCTGGCGCAGATGCCCCGCGAGGATCTCGGCGAGCACGACAGTCGGCGCTGGGCCGAGATCATCGAACTGGCGATCAACCTGAAACTCGCCGCCGACCTGATCGAGCGCATGCTGCGCAAGATCCAGCAGCAGAAGACTTCGCAGCGCCGTTCGTTTTCCGAAGAAGGCCTGGAAGATCTTGCCGGGCTGCAACAACAACTGATCGCCAACCTGCGTCTGGGGCTGTCGGTGTTTCTCAGCGGCGACCGCGAGAGCGCCCGGCAGTTGCTGCGGGAGAAACGCCGTTTTCGCGCGCAGGAACGGCGTCTGGCCCACGCTCACGTCAGCCGATTGCAGCGCAAGATCGTCCAGAGCCTGGAGACCAGTTCGCTGCATCTGGAGTTGATCGCCGACATGAAGCGGCTCAATTCGCTGTTCTGCAGCAGCGCCTATGTCGTGCTGGAAACCGCGGACACCGGCGCGCTGGCGGTGGATGACATGGCTGACATTACGCATTCACCTTGAACGTCTGGGGCTGGGGTCAGTCAGTTACAGTGGTTCAGCCTTGAGACCGTCATCGCTGGCAAGCCAGCTCCCACAGGGTTTTGTGAGCGCCGCAGATCCTTGTGGGAGCTGGCTTGCCAGCGATGCGGCCCTGACTGACGACACGGATCTCCAAATCAGCCGTATGGAAGCCTGTTATGCGTTGCCTGTTGTTCGCCTGTCTGTTGCTCGGTTCCCTGCCCGCGTTTGCCCTGGATCGGTTTCAGGTCGAAGGCTATGCGCTGCCCAACGGTTTGCAACTGATGCTCAAACCCGGCACCGAGCGTGGACATGTGGCAATCCGGTTGGTGGTCGGCGTTGGTCTCGATGACTTCGACTGCAACGAAAAAGAGCTGCCGCATTTGCTCGAACACCTGCTGTTCAGCGGTATCGACGCCACTGGCGAAGGTGGTCTGGAAGAGCGCATGCAGGCGCTCGGCGGTGACTGGAATGCGTTCACCAGCAATGCCGACACCACTTTTGTCATCGAAGCCCCGGCAAAAAACCAGCGCAAGGTGCTCGACCTGCTGCTCGCGCTGTTGACCCAGACACGCATCGACGACAACGCAATCAACGCCGCCAAACGGGTGGTCGAGCGTGAGGACGGCGGGCATTACACCAAGCTGCAACGTTTCCTCGACCGTCAGGACCTCGGTCATACCGCGAGCAGTCAACTGGCTGTCGAGTTGGGCCTGAAATGCCCGCAGCGCGCCGAAGTCGGCCATCTCACCCAAGAGCAATTGGAGAAGGTACGCAAGGCCTGGTACGCGCCGAACAACATGACCCTGATCGTCGTCGGCGAACTCGACAAACTGCTGCCGGCCTATCTCGAGCGCACCTGGGGTGAGCTGGAGCCGGTCGAGCCCACCGAACACCGGGCGCTGCCGGACATCCGCACCAGCGCCGCCCATGAGCGCACCCTCACCCGTGGCTTTATCGGCGACAGCGCCAAGCTGCACTGGCTGGTGCCGGAACCGGTGCTCGACGATCAGTACGACCAGACGTTCGACATTCTCAAGGATTATCTCGACTGGGCACTGTACCGGCAGATTCGTCTCAACCATGGCTTGTCGTACGGGCCGTGGGCCGAGCGTGAAGTGTTCGGCGGTGTTGGTTTCATGAGCCTCAACGCTGACCTGGATCGCGATGACGTCGACGAAGCCATCCAGGTACTCGATGACCTCAAGGCCGACCTGCTGAAAAACGGCCTCGACCCGAGCACCTTCGCCCGCATCAAGCAAGCCGCCATCGCCCACCAGGCCTGGGCCGTGCAGGGCAACAGCGCACTGGCGGACTATTACTGGAGCGCGCTGGCCGACTATCAGGATGGCCGCTTTGCCAATCCCGCGCGGGAGTTGCAGGGGGTGACGCTGGAAGCGGCGAACAAGGCGATGCGCGAGCTGCTGTTGCAGCCGGGGTATATCAGGATCGAGAAACCGTTGATCAGTGATGATCAGGTGTTGTGGCTGGTCGCGGGTGGTGTCGGGGTGTTGCTGCTGATCGTGATCGGCTGGCGCCTGCATCGCCGCCACAAAATTGCTGGAAGCCATTAATCCTGTGAGTGAGCACTTGTGGCGAGGGGATTTATCCCCGATGGGCTGCGCAGCAGCCCCAATAAGGGCAGCTCGGTAGATCCAGACAAAATTCGCTCGCAGGATCTACGACGGCTGCGCCGCCGATCGGGGATAAATCCCCTCGCCACAGGGGGCATGCGGCGTTAACCTTTCCGGGATTTTCCCCATATCGTCGTGAACCGCCAAAATGCCAAAACTGACCCTCCTTATCCAGCGCCTTTTCGAGCTGATGAAGCGCTACCCCGGGTTGATCGCGGCGGGTGGTTTCATTTCCGGGGTCGGCAGTTTCATCCTCGTCGATCGCCAACAGGGGCTGGCGAGCTGGATCACGGTGATCATGCTGCTCAGCTGGATCTGGCTGATGCTGGAAAACACCCTGACCGGGCTGTTCACGCGGATCTTCAAGCGCGAGATTCCCCAGCCGCTGCTGCGCTACGCGACGCAGATGATCCATCAGGAAAGCCTGTTCTTCGTTCTGCCGTTCTTCTTCATCACCACAACCTGGAACAGCGGCCAGTTGATATTCACCGGGCTGCTCGGCATTGCCGCCCTGATCTCCATCGTCGATCCGCTCTATTACAAATGGCTGGCGCCACGGCGCTGGGCGTTTCTCGCGCTGCACACCCTGACCCTGTTCGCCGCCCTGCTCACCGCGCTGCCGGTGATCATGCATCTGACCACCGCGCAGAGTTTCAAATGGGCGCTGGGAATTGCCGTACTGCTGTCGTTCCCGAGCCTGGCGTCGATCTTCCCGATCCGCACGGTACGCAACGCCCTGGCGATTCTGTTCATCACAGTCGGCATCGGCGGCGTCGGTTGGGCGCTGCGTTCGTGGGTGCCGCCGGCAACGCTGTGGATGACCGACGTGGCGATCAGCACGCAGCTGCAGGATCGCACCCCCGGCGCCAGCCTCGATACCGTCAGCGCTGAGCAGATCCGCGCTGGCGGGCTCTACGCCTACACCGCGATCAACGCGCCGCGCGGCCTCGACGAGCGGATTTATCATGTGTGGACTTTCAACGGCAAAGAAGTCGACCGCATCGCCCTCGACATCCATGGCGGGCGCAAGGAAGGCTACCGGGCGTGGACGCACAAACAGAATTTCCCGGGTAACCCGGCGGGCAAATGGCAGGTGCGGGTGCTGACCGAGGACGGGCAGTTGATCGGCGTGTTGCGTTTCGCAATTACGGACAGCACACCGGCCAAAGAAAAGTAATCCGGTTCGTGCTATTACGTAGGCTCTCGTAACGGCCGTACAAGCACGGAGCTTATGACCAGCAGCCCAATCCCCGGCAGTGCCCACCTGGACACCGCGCTCAGCCCTGCCCGCCTGCGGGTCACCGGCGACTGGACGCTCGCCCACTACACGGCGCTCAAGCACCTGAGCGAAAAGCTCAACGGCCAGTACGACGCCAATACCCCGATCGATCTGAACGGCCTCGGTGCCCTCGACACCGCCGGCGCCTCGTTGCTGGTCGAACTGCTCGGCTCCGAGCGCCTCGGCAAGTCCGCCGAACACCCTGATTGCACCCTGTCGACAGCCGATCGCGCCTTGCTGCAAACCGTGTATTGCTCGTTGAACGATTTCTGCGTGCCGCTCAAGGAACCGGAAGTCAGCGTCAGTGTGCAACTGCTGACGCGCATCGGCCGCGCGGTGGATAAGGTCTGGACCGACACGCTGCAGCTGCTCGGCTTCGTCGGCCTCATTCTCGAAGTCATTGCTCGTGGCCTGTTGCGGCCCAAGCGCTGGCGCATCACGCCGATGATCGCGCACATCGAGCAGACCGGCCTCGACGCAGCGCCGATCGTGGCCTTGCTGACCTTTCTGGTCGGCGCGGTGGTGGCATTTCTCGGCGCCACGGTGCTGGCCAGTTTCGGCGCGACGATATTTACCGTGGACCTGGTCGGCTTCTCCTTCCTGCGTGAATTCGGCGTGCTGCTCACCGCAATCCTGATGGCCGGGCGCACCGCCAGTGCTTTTACCGCACAGATCGGCTCGATGAAGGCCAACGAAGAAATCGACGCGATCCGTACCCTCGGCCTCGACCCGATCGAGTTGCTGGTGGTGCCGCGCGTGCTGGCGCTATTGGTGGCGCTGCCGATGCTGACGTTTCTGGCGATGCTCTCAGGGATCGTCGGCGGCGGCGTGGTCTGCGCAGTGTCGCTGGACATCTCGCCGGCGATGTTCCTCTCGCTGCTGCAATCGGACATCGGCATTCAGCATTTTCTGGTCGGGCTGGTGAAGGCGCCGATCTTCGCCTTCCTGATCGCGGCGATTGGTTGCCTGGAAGGCTTCAAGGTCAGCGGCAGCGCCGAATCGGTCGGCGCGCACACCACCTCCAGCGTGGTCCAGTCGATTTTCGTGGTGATCGTGCTCGATGCGGTGGCTGCGCTGTTTTTCATGGAGATGGGCTGGTGAGTCGTCTACCCCGCGCGCCCTCGGAGGCGGTGATCGAAGTCCGTGGCCTGTGCAATCGCTTCGGCCCGCAGAGCGTGCACGAGAACCTTGATCTGGACGTGTACAAAGGCGAAATCCTCGCCGTGGTCGGCGGCTCCGGCACCGGTAAGTCGGTGCTGCTGCGCAGCATCGTCGGGCTGAACCGGCCCAGCGAAGGCATCGTCAAAGTCTTCGGCCAGAACCTGCCGAATCTGCCTGAGCATGAACGCTCATTGATCGAAAGGCGCTTTGGTGTCTTGTTCCAGAAAGGCGCGCTGTTTTCCTCGCTGACCGTGACCGAGAATGTCGCCCTGCCGCTTATCGAACACGCCGGCCTCAGCCGTCACGACGCCGAGCATCTGGCGGCGGTGAAACTGGCGCTGGCCGGGCTGCCGTTGTCGGCGGCGGACAAATACCCGGCGTCGCTGTCCGGCGGCATGATCAAGCGCGCGGCGTTGGCGCGGGCCTTGGCGCTGGATCCGGACATTCTGTTTCTCGACGAACCCACCGCCGGCCTCGATCCGATTGGCGCGGCGCAGTTCGATCAATTGATCCTGACCTTGCGTGATGCGTTGGGTCTGAGTGTGTTTCTGGTCACCCACGACCTCGACACGCTGTACACCATTACCGATCGCGTGGCGGTGCTGGCGCAAAAGAAAGTGCTGGTTGCCGGCCCGATCGACGTCGTCTCGGAAACCGACGACGCGTGGATTCACGAATACTTCCACGGCCCGCGCGGCCGCTCGGCGCTGGACGCCGCCAAACTGCTCAACGAGGTCTGATATGGAAACCCGAGCCCATCATGTGTTGATCGGCCTGTTCACGGTGATCGTCGTGGCCGGCGCCCTGCTCTTCGGCCTGTTTCTGGCCAAATCCAGCGTCGACACCGAGTTCAAGGATTACGAAGTGGTGTTCAACGAGGCGGTCAGCGGTCTGTCCAAGGGCAGCTCGGTGCAGTACAGCGGGATCAAGGTCGGCGATGTGGTCAGCCTGCGCCTCGACCCGCAGGACCCACGTCGGGTGCTGGCGCGGATTCGTCTGGCGGGCGACACGCCGGTCAAGGAAGACACCCAGGCGAAACTGGCACTGACCGGCATTACCGGCACCTCGATCATCCAGCTCAGCGGCGGTACTCCAGAGAGCCCGAAGCTGCGCGGTCATGATGGCCAGTTGCCGACGCTGATCGCTTCGCCCTCGCCTATTTCGCGCCTGCTCAACGACAGCAGCGACTTGATGACCGGCATCAGCGCCCTGCTGCAAAACGCCAACCATATGTTCTCCGCGGAAAACGTCGACCGCGTGAGCAAGACCCTCGCCCATCTGGAACAGACCACCGGCACCATCAACGATCAGCGCGGTGACATCAAACAAGCCATGCAGCAACTGGCGACCGTCGGCAAACAGGCCGGCAGCATGCTCGAGCAGACCTCACTGTTGATGCGCAACGCCAACGGCCTGCTTAACGATCAGGGCAAGCAGGCCTTGGGCAGTGCCGAACAGGCGATGAAGTCGCTGGAGCACAGCAGCGTGACCATCAACGGCTTGCTCAGCAAAAACCAGAATTCGCTGGATAACGGCATGCAAGGCCTCAACGGCCTGGCCCCGGCGATTCGCGAACTGCGCGAGACGCTGACCTCGCTGCGTGCCATTTCCCAACGCCTTGAGGCCAACCCCAGCGGCTACCTGCTGGGCAGCGACAAGAACAAGGAATTCACCCCATGAAGCTGACTCGAATCGCCCTGCTCGGCGCCGGCCTGACCCTGATCGGCGCGTGCTCGATCTTGCCCGAGTCGGAACCTTCGGATGTCTACCGCCTGCCCGCCGCCCAAGCGCCCGCCTCGGCCAGCCCGGCGGCGACGCAGTCGTGGTCGCTGCGCTTGAACAAATTGCAGGCCAGCGAAGCACTGAACCGGCCGAGCATTGCCGTGATCCCGCAGGGTGATGTGATCAGCAGCTACAAAGGCTCGCGCTGGAGCGACCCGGCGCCGGTGCTGCTGCGCAATCGCTTGCTTGATGGCTTCGCGCGGGATGGCCGGGTGACGCTGCTGAGCACCGACGACAGCAACTTCCAGGCGGATCTGGAACTGGGCGGCAGTTTGCAGGCATTCCAGAGCGAATATCAGGGCACCCAGGCCGGCGTTGTGGTGCGGGTCGATGCGTTGCTGGTGCGTGGCTATGACCAGCGTATCCTCGCCAGCCGTCGCTTCGAAGAGCGCCAGCCGTTGAACGATGTGCAGGTGCCGGCGGTGGTCGCCGGGTTTGGCCAGGCCAGTGATCGCCTTACGGCCAAGGTCGTCGCCTGGGCTGTGGAGCAAGGCCAGAAACTCGCCCCACAACCCCGCTGACACATCACAACCTCTGTAGGAGCGGGCTTGCCCGCGATGGCGGTGTGTCAGCCACCAGAGATTCTGGATGTGCTGCCCTCATCGCTGGCAAGCCAGCTCCCACAGGGTTATCTATCAGCCGAAGAACCAGTAGCAGACAGCGATTGCACCCACCACCCCGGCAAACTCAGCCAGCAACGCACACCCCACCGCATGCCGTGCGCGCTGAATGCCCACTGCGCCGAAGTACACCGCCAGCACATAGAACGTGGTTTCGGTACTGCCCTGCACCGTCGCCGCGACCAGCGCCGGGAAGCTGTCGACGCCGGAAGTCTGCATCGTCTCGATCAGCATCGCCCGTGCGGCGCTGCCGGAGAACGGTTTGACCATCGCCGTCGGCAGCGCATCGACGAAGCGCGTGTCCCAACCGGCCCACTCGACCAGATGGCGAATGCCGTCCAGGCCGAAATCCAGCGCACCAGAGGCGCGCAGCACGCCAACCGCACACAGCATCGCCACCAGATACGGCAAGAGATTCTTCGCCACATCGAAGCCCTCTTTCGCGCCTTCGACGAACGCCTCGTAAACCTTGACCTTGCGCAGCGCGCCGATCAGCAGAAACAGCATGATCAGGCCGAACAGCGTGAGATTGCCGAGGATCGACGACAATCCCGCCAGTGCTGTCGCGGAAAGCGTGCCGAGCAGAGCCATGAAGCCGCCGAGGATCAGCGCGCCTGGCACTAGATAGGCGAGCACCACCGGGTCCCAGATGCGCAGGCGTTGCATGAAGGCTACGGAGAGGAAACCGACAATGGTCGAGCAACTGGTCGCCAGCAGAATCGGCAGGAACACCAGGGTCGGATCCGGCGCGCCTTGCTGGGCGCGGTACATGAAGATGGTCACGGGCAGCAGGGTCAGCGACGAGGCGTTGAGCACCAGAAAGAGGATCTGCGCGTTGCTGGCGATGGTGGCGCTGGGATTGAGTTCCTGCAGGGCCTTCATCGCCTTGAGCCCAATCGGCGTCGCGGCGTTGTCCAGGCCCAGGCCATTGGCGGCGAAGTTCAGGGTGATCAGGCCGAGGGCAGGGTGGCCGGCCGGGACTTCCGGCATCAGCCGCAGAAACAGCGGGCCGAGGACCTTGGCCAGCCACTCGACGATCCCGGCCTTTTCGGCGATGCGCAGAAAGCCCAGCCACAGGGTGAGGGTGCCGAACAGCAGCACCATGACTTCGACCGACAGCTTGGCCATGGCGAAAATGCTTTCCACCATCGCCGCGAAGATCCCGGCGTTGCCGCCGATCAGCCACTGCGCCAGTGCCGATACTGCTGCCACGATGAAGAAGCCAAGCCACAGGCCATTAAGCATCAGTCAAATCCCCCGAAGAATGCCGCGAATGATAGCGGGGTGGCCAGAAACGACAAACCCTGGATTGCTCCGGGGTTTATTTGTCTGACTCGATCCATTGTAGGAGTGAGCCTGCTCGCGATGAGGGCAGCACATTCAACATCTCTGTTGTCTGGTGTACCGCTATCGCGAGCAGGCTCACTCCTACAAGGTTTTGCATCAGTTCTTGGAAATCTCGCCAGCCGGCAGTTTTTCCTTGCTGCGCCAGTGCGGCAGGGAGTTCCAGTAGCGCTCGCCCTTGGCGTCGTCGTACATGCCTTCCCAGCGCGCGATCACCAGCACCGCCAGGGCATTACCGATCACGTTCAGTGCGGTACGCGCCATGTCCATGATGCGGTCGACACCGGCGATGAACGCCAGACCTTCCAGCGGAATGCCGACGCTGCCCAAGGTCGCCAGCAACACCACGAAGGACACGCCCGGTACCCCGGCGATGCCTTTGGAGGTGACCATCAGGGTCAGCACCAGCAGCAGTTGCTGGCTGATCGACAGGTCGATGCCATACAGCTGGGCAATGAAGATCGCCGCGATCGACTGGTACAGGGTCGAGCCGTCGAGGTTGAACGAGTAACCGGTCGGTACCACGAAGCTGCAGATGGCTTTCGGTGCGCCGTAGGCTTCCATTTTCTCGATGACACGTGGCAGCACGGTTTCCGAGGAGGCGGTGGAGTAGGCCAGTACCAGCTCATCCTTGAAGATGCGCATCAGCTTGAGCACCGAGAAGCCGAACAGCTTGGCGATCAGGCCCAGCACGACGAAGGCGAAGAAGGCGATGGCGACGTAAACCAGGATCACCAGTTTCGCCAGCGGCAGCAGCGAGGCGAAGCCGAAGTTGGCCACGGTCACCGCGATCAGTGCGAATACGCCGATCGGGGCGTAGTTCATGATCATGTGGGTGACTTTGAACATGCTTTCCGAGACGCCCTGGAACATCTTCACCAGCGGCTCGCGCAGGTCCGACTGCAGGCTCGACAGGCCGAGCCCGAACAGCACAGAGAAGAAAATGATCGGCAGCATTTCGCCGCGGGCCATGGCCGCGAAGATGTTCGACGGGATCAGATTGAGGATGGTCTCGATGAACGCATGTTCATGCTGCACTTCGGCAGCAGTCGCCTGGTACTTGGAGATATCCACAGTGCCCAGGGTGCTCATGTCGATGCCGGTGCCCGGATGGAACACGTTGGCCAGCACCAGGCCGACCACAATGGCGATGGTGGTGACGATTTCGAAATAAATGATGGTCTTCAGGCCGATACGCCCAAGCTTCTTGGCGTCGCCGACGCCAGCGATGCCGACGATAAGAGAGGAAATGACGATCGGGATCACGATCATCTTGATCAGACGGATAAAGATATCGCCTGCCGGTTGCAGGACGTTGCTGATCCACCAGGCCTTCTCGGCGCTGAAGTGGTTGAGCAACGCACCCAGTGCAATCCCCAGAACCAGACCGATGAGGATCTGCCAGGCGAGGCTGATTTTTGCCTTCTTCATTATCTTTACCCTTACTTGCGTTTGACTCAGGCACATGCAGGAACTGGAACGCTCATCAGCGGAAAAGTCTGTGCATCTGCCTCCGTATAAGGTGCCCCGAAGCGCGTATTTACGGCTCTTCGGCAGGCGAAAAAAGGCGCAACTATTCCGATGCAAGGTGGCGCCGTCTAATGCCGTAAACGCCTACCCTATGCCGAATCGGCATGAGCTTTTTCAATTGAAACTGGCGTCCCAAGCGGTTCGATTGTGACATTTGTGCCGGCATAAGTGCCGTGAACCGGCCATTACAGCGTAGGCTGGTTAAATTTTGCACAGGCAAAATCAGCGGAAATTTCTGGAAAAAGTCTGAATCGCAAGACTAGAAGTCGCACGGACCGAGCGCGATCTTTGTCGATATACGGTCGCCGCGAAACACCGCGAAATGTTTTCTTGCGCAGTGTCGACGATTAATAGAAGGGAATTGGCGTACTGGATCAATGTTTTACGACATTCAAAGCCCAGCGCAGATTCGTCAGACCATCGGGTCGACGAACCTGCGGCGCAGCTTTTACCCTGACCCGGCCCTTGCGCAGGTACTCCCTGTACCCGTAGGTCACTCCGACCCTGTATCAGTCAGAACGTCCCGGCCCCCTGGTCATGCACCGGCCCTTATCGGGTGGCGCAATGGAAAGCAGCGGGGCGCTGCTTTCGTGTTCGAAAACCTTGCGCTTCCTGCGTCAGTACCACTTCGGATCTTTCTTCAGGGTTTCCATCAGCAGATCCTGCATACCCTGATCAGGTTTGCCGAAGAAGCGATAGGTCGCATGCCGCGTTGGCGACTTGTCCTGCGGCAGACCTTCCGGCACATCGACCAGCATGGCGTAGGCGTCATCCTTGTCGAAGCTGAAGGCAACGATCAAACGATGATTCAGGCATTTGTCCTGACTCTCGCAGAGCGGGCCGACCAGATACTTGTCGCCATCTTCCGTAACGGCATTCATCTGTTGTTCGGAGGTGCCGGACAGGTTGATCACCCATTCCGGTACGCGCTCTTCCTTTTTGATCACGCCTTCCCAGGTTTCACGGTACTGCGCGTCAGAGGCGAGCAGCTCGTTGACCCGGGTCTGGCCGTCATTGGCCGCCATGGCCATGGCACTGCCGCCCAGAAGCAGGGCGGCGGCCAATGTCTTGAGACCGATCATCGTTAACCTCGGCCGCGACGGCCAAAGAAGAAGGAAGCGATGAACATCACCAGGAACACGACAAAGAGAATCTTGGCGATACCCGTGGCGGTGCCCGCGATACCACCGAAGCCCAGTACGGCGGCGATGATGGCAATGATCAAGAATGTAATTGCCCAGCTCAACATGGTGATTCTCCTTACTTCTCTATTTAGGGGTGTTTCCGGTTTCCGACGCTCAGGCGTCCGAATCAGTTGATCGACTTAGAAAACCCAGCGCTCTTCTCGTGGCAGTTGATCCAGCGGTTGCGCCTGGTCTACGTCGATCATGTGCATCGAAGCGTTCTCGGCCTGGCTGCTGCTCACGGCACTGAAGTGCTTTTGCGTGCTGTGCTGCATCGAAATCAGTGGCTCGGGTTTGCGGCTGTTTTCCCAGCTCATGTATTGCTGGCAGACGATCAGGGTGATCAACAACGCCAGTACACCGAACAGACCTTGCTGGATCTGCAGAGGCGAGATACGTACTTGGGCGGCAGTTGGGCGAGTCATCCTGTGTTCCTCACGCTTGTTCAGTTGGGGCAGTCCTGATCTGCCCGGGCTGAGTGAGGTATTGCAGCCTGCATGCCAGTTTTTTCATGTCAAAAAATATCAATAAAAACAATGACTTATCTGTCTATGAGAAATTTCCTGCGACGCATCCTGCACGATGGCTCTTCTGCGGTCGTGCGCAATGCACGATTATTTCGTGGGAAATTTCGATGATATGGAATTGCTACCGGTACGCAGATGTCAGAAGAGGACGCAGGATCTGCCCTGCAAAACGCAGAATGTTTTAAAACTCAACGAAATCAATGAATTGGCCGTTATGGCAGTAGAGAGCTACCCTCCTATGGCTGGTATCGTTCAGAATCAACCATGCAACTTGCCCGATTTTTCCGGGACTAACCCAAGACTAATCACTATGGAGCGTAGGAAAAATGGAATCTGCCACTGAGCAACAAGGCCGCATTCTGCTGGTGGACGATGAATCCGCCATCCTGCGTACGTTTCGTTATTGCCTCGAAGACGAAGGCTATACGGTAGCCACCGCCAATAGCGCGGCTCAGGCCGAAGCATTGCTGCAACGCCAGGTCTTCGACCTGTGCTTTCTCGATCTGCGCCTGGGCGAGGACAACGGTCTCGACGTCCTCGCGCAAATGCGCATTCAAGCGCCATGGATGCGCGTGGTGATTGTCACCGCTCACTCAGCGGTCGACACCGCCGTCGACGCCATCCAGGCCGGCGCCGCCGACTATCTGGTCAAGCCGTGCAGCCCTGATCAACTGCGCCTGGCTACCGCCAAGCAACTGGAAGTGCGCCAGCTCTCCGCGCGTCTTGAAGCGCTGGAGGGCGAGATCCGTAAACCGAAAGACGGCCTCGATTCCCACAGCCCGGCGATGAAAGTCGTGCTGGAAACGGCCCGTCAGGTCGCAAGCACCGACGCCAACATTCTTATCCTTGGCGAGTCCGGCACGGGTAAAGGTGAGCTGGCCCGTGCGATCCACGGCTGGAGCAAGCGCGAGAAAAAGTCCTGCGTCACCATCAACTGCCCGTCCCTGACTGCCGAGCTGATGGAAAGCGAGCTGTTCGGCCATAGCCGTGGTGCGTTTACCGGCGCCAGCGAAAGCACGCTGGGTCGAGTTAACCAGGCCGACGGCGGCACGCTGTTTCTCGACGAGATCGGCGACTTTCCGCTGACGTTGCAACCCAAGTTGCTGCGCTTCATCCAGGACAAGGAATACGAGCGGGTCGGCGATCCAGTCACTCGCCGTGCCGACGTGCGCATTCTCGCCGCCACCAACCTCAACCTCGAAGACATGGTCCGCGACGGACGCTTCCGCGAAGACCTGCTCTATCGCCTCAACGTCATCACTCTGCATCTGCCGCCCTTGCGCGAGCGCGCCGAGGACATCCTGACCCTCGCCGACCGCTTCCTTGCACGCTTCGTCAAAGAGTACGCGCGGCCAGCGCGCGGCTTCAGCGACGAGGCACGGGAAGCACTGCTCGGCTATCGTTGGCCGGGCAATATTCGCGAACTGCGCAACGTGGTCGAGCGGGCCAGCATCATCTGCCCGCAGGAGCGCGTGGAAATCAGCCACCTGGGCATGGCCGAACAACCGGCCAACAACGCGCCACGGGTCGGCGCGGCGCTGAGCCTGGATGAGCTGGAGAAAGCGCACATCGGAGCGGTGCTGGCCACCGCCGGCACCCTGGATCAAGCGGCGAAAACCCTCGGCATCGACGCCTCGACCCTGTACCGCAAACGCAAGCAGTACAACCTGTGAGCAGCGCGCGATGAAACTGGCGATCAAGCTGCGCACGCGCCTGTTCCTGAGCATTTCCGCGTTGATCACCGTGGCCTTGCTCGGGCTGTTGCTCGGGCTGGTCAGCGTGATGCAGATGGCCGGTTCGCAGGAAGCGCTGGTGCGCAGCAATTTTGTCACCCTCGATCTGGGCCTCAAGCTGCGCCAGACCCTCGGTGATCAACTGATCATCATGCTTGCGCAAAAGCCCGATCCCGTTGCGTTCGAAGCGTCCAAGCAGCACTATTTCGAATTGCTCGACCAAGGCATCGCCCAGCAGCCGGAGGGCGACGACCAGCCTTACGGGTTTCGCCAGGCCAAAGCCGATTACCTGAATTTCCTCGCCTCATTCGACGTGACCGCCGAAGCGGCAAAGGACGCCAGCACCAGCGCGGATTTCCGCGAGCGCTTCAATATTCTCCGTAACGGTTTGATCGCCGAGCACAAACACGCACTGGAAACCATCAACGCCGTCCAGCACGCTGCCCGCGAACGGGCCTTGCTGATTGCCGGGCTGCTTGGCCTGGTCGGGCTGGCGGTGCTGATCATCGGTTTCGTCACCGCCCAAGGCATCGCCCGACGTTTCGGCGCGCCTATCGAAGCGTTGGCCAAGGCTGCCGACAACATCGGCCAGGGTAACTACGACGTGACGCTGCCGATTTCCACGGCGATGGAGGTCAACCTGTTGTCGCGGCGCTTCGGCCTGATGGCCGAGGCGTTGCGTGAACATCAGGCGATGAATGTCGACGAACTGTTGGCCGGTCAACAACGGCTGCAAGCGGTGCTCGACAGTATCGACGACGGTTTGTTGATGATTGATCGCCAAGGCCAGCTCGAACACCTCAACCCGGTGGCTCAGCGCCAGTTGGGCTGGGAAGACGATCGACTGGGCCAAGGCTTGGGCACCGCGCTCGGTCGCCCGGAACTGGATGCGCAACTGCAATTGGTTCTGCGCGGCGGCACGCTGGAGCGGGCGCCGGAAGACCTGAGTATCGAAGTCGATGGTGAATCGCGGCTGCTGACCTACAGCCTGACGCCGGTCAGTCATACCCAAGGGCATATTCTCGGTGCGGTCATGGTCCTGCACGACGTCACCGAGCAGCGTGCGTTTGAGCGGGTTCGTAGCGAGTTCGTTTTGCGCGCTTCCCATGAATTGCGCACGCCGGTGACGGGCATGCACATGGCCTTCGGGCTGTTTCGTGAGCGGGCGAAATTCCCGGCGGAGTCGCGTGAGGCTGACCTGCTGGATACGGTCAACGAAGAAATGCAGCGCTTGATGCAGTTGATCAACGACTTGCTGAATTTCTCGCGCTACCAGAACGGTCTGCAGAAACTCACCCTGGCGCCATGTTCCATCGAGGACTTGCTCGAGCAGGCGCAACTGCGCTTTGCCGACGCGGCGGCGGCCAAAGGTGTGGCGCTGAACGTCGAGATTCAAGGGCCATTGCCGAGATTGCAGGCCGATCAGGCGCAACTCGATCGCGTTCTCGACAACCTGATCGACAATGCTCTGCGCCACACCGCCCGCGACGGGCAGATCCGTCTGCAGGCGCGCCGCCATGGCGAGCGGGTGATCATCAGCGTCGAAGACAATGGCGAGGGCATTGCCTACGGCCAGCAGGGGCGGATCTTCGAGCCGTTCGTGCAGGTCGGGCGCAAGAAGGGCGGCGCCGGCCTTGGCCTGGCACTGTGCAAGGAAATCGTCCAGTTGCACGGCGGACGCATGGGCGTCTATTCGAGGCCGGGGCAGGGCACGCAGTTCTACATGGCGCTGGCGGTTTAGGCTTCGTCGTCCATACGCCGCCCGGCGAGGCGTCTGCCGCGGGTGATCAGTTCAATGAACTGTACGGCGCTCAGCGCGTGGGCAAACAACCAGCCTTGACCAAATTTCACGCCCTCACTGCTGAGCAGTGTCGCTTGCGATTCCAGCTCGATGCCTTCGGCAATCACTTTCAGATCCAGCGCCTGCGCCATGTGAATGATGTGCGGAGCGACGCCGCTGCTCGCCGCGTCATGGCCCAGCGCATCGATGAACGCCTTGTCGATTTTCAGGCAATCCACCGGCAGGGTCTGCAGGTAGGCGAGACTGCAATAGCCGGTGCCGAAATCATCGATCAGCACCTGATGGCCGACGTCGCGCAAGGCTTGCAGGTTCTCCCGCGCCACCACGACATCGATCAGGCCGCGTTCAGTGACCTCGAAAGCAATCTGTCGCGCGGCGACACGGTGCAACGCCAGCAGCCGCGCCATGACCAGGCCGATGCGCGGCACCATGACATCGCAGGCTGCGAGGTTCACTGATATGTACAACTGCGGGTTGGCGCGTAGTAACTGGCCCAGCTGTTCGAGCAGACGCTGCAAGACGAAGTCGGTCATCTGCCGAATCTGCCCGGTGTTTTCCGCCATCGGAATGAACAGGTCGGGGCTGGTCAGCGTGCCGTCCGGTCGCCGCCAGCGCAGCAAGGCTTCGGCGCCGACGCAGTTGCGGCTGTCGAGGTCGAAGATCGGCTGATACAGCACTTGCAGCTCACCGCGGCGGATCGCCCCGTGCAGCTCGGCATCCAGCGACTGGCGCTGACGCACCAGGAGGAAGGTCAGAAAGCCGACAATGGCTCCGGCGATCAGACACACCGGCAGCAGCCACCACCACACCGCCGGGACGTGCATGCCCGTGCGCGGCGTGATCAGTACCAGCTGATATTCCGGGTTATTGGTGGGCATGCGGTAGATCAGCCGCGTCTGCGTGACTTGCAGCGCGTCGCGGCTTTGCGGCGGCCAGGGTTCGGTCGGCGGCCAGACCTGCGCTGTGCCGAGCACCGGAATCGCGCGGCTGCCGTGATCGAGCACCACCAGCAGGCTGCTGCCGGGCGACAGATCGACCATGTCAGTCAAATGTCCGCGGGAGGTGGCGACACGAAAGTTACCGCGACCGAGCATCAGCGCCGCGCGGTTTTCATCGGGTTCGGTGGTGGTGTTCAGCCAATAGCTGTAGGTCGGGCCCTGAATGTCCGGCGCGCGAGCCAATGACAGGCCTTCCTGACGCGGCCGGTTGGAGCAGAACCGCGAGGCGTCCATGTAGGCGGCTTCATAGACGAAGCGGTAGTTGAAGGTGACTTGCTGCAAGGTCGCGATCATTTCCTCATCGCAGCCGCGCAAGGGTTGGGCTTCAAGGTCGTCGAGACTTTCGCGCAACTGGCCGAACAATTGTTCGAGGCGCGCGAGGAAACGCTCGCCCTGGGCATTCATTTCCTGGCTCTCGCGCAATTCCATCTGCCGCATCGCCGCGAACATACCGCCGGCGATCAACAGGCTGGCGCTGAGGACAGCCGCGATCATCGCCAAAAAACCGGGGCGATAAAACCAGCTACGCAGCGTCTCTCGGGTAGCAGCCATTAATGGATTTCCGAAGAATTACCATGAGTTATAGCTGCTGATTGCGATTTCGCCCTGACCGTCGGGCGGGCGTCATTATTTTGTCTGGTTGAGGACCAAAAGAAGTGCCGCGGTTTGTGCATCCGGTGTGCCGTCGAAGCGGGCAGGGCGGTAATGCATCTGGAACGCGGCGAGGACATGGCGCGTGGCGATATCCAGCTCACCGGTCTGCGGCGTGTCGTAACCCAGTCGCGCAAGTTGCGCCTGGAACCAGCCGATTTCCGGCAACGGGTTGCTGTTGAAAATAGCCTGCTGACGCGCCACCGCTTGCTCGTTCGGCCACAGGCCAAGACCTTCGGCGGCGAGACGTTTCCAGGGGAACAGCGGCCCCGGATCAAGCTTGCGCAACGGCGCGATGTCGCTGTGACCGATGATGTGCCGCGGGCTGATGCCGTTGCGTTGGCTGATGTCCTTGAGCAGGGTGATCAACGACTGGATCTGCGCTTCGCTGTACGGATACCACAGGCGTCCGGTCGGGGTGTCCTTGTAGCCGGGGTTGACGATTTCGATACCGATGGAGCTGGAGTTCAGCCAGGTGCGGCCCTGCCACTGACTTTCGCCGGCGTGCCAGGCGCGCTGGTTTTCGTCCATCAGTTTGTAGACGGTGGCGCTCTTGTCATCGCCGATCAGGTAATGGCTGCTGACCTCGCCATGGGTCAGCAGTTGCAGCGAACGCTCCAGCGACGCCGAGGTGTAATGCACCACAACGAATTGGATGCGGCTGTCGTAATTGGCCGAAGGGTGGCTGGTGTCATAACGCGGGCCGCTGACGCAACCGGCGAGAACGAGCAACGAAGCAGCAAGGGCAAAGAATTTCATGGCAGAGGACGATACACAAAAGACAATAATGCAACAGTGTAACGTACGGATCTGGCCTCAAGCCGCCAACGAGCGGATTTAAACAAATTGGAACAATTGCCTCAGCCCAGCTCGACTCGGTTACGCCCGGCATTTTTCGCTCTATACAGCGCCTGATCGGCTCTTTTAAGCACCAGATCGCTGTGTTCTCCCGTCCTGAATGAGGCGAGTCCCATGGAAATCGTGATGGTCACGCGTTCGCCCTTGAAATGAAACGGGCAGGCCTCAATCGCCGCGCGCAGGGTTTCCAGCAGCTTCGCGCCAATCGCCGGCGGCGTTGCCGGCAGCAACAGCACGAACTCTTCACCGCCGAAACGGGCGATGAAATCCGAGCCGCGCAGGCGTTTGCGCAATACCGTGGCGATGATCTTCAGCACCTTGTCGCCGGCCAGATGGCCGTAGCTGTCGTTGATGCGCTTGAAGTGGTCGAGGTCGAGCATGGCCAGGCTCAGGGTGTTGCCGTGCTGCTGCCACTGCTGGATTTCATGCTCTAGGCGTTCGCTCCACGCCGCGCGGTTGGGCAGACCGGTCAGCGGATCGATCAGGGCTTTCTGCCGCTGCTCCTCGAGGTGTTCGCGGAAGCCCAAGGCTTCCTGTTCCATATGCGCGACCCGCTCCGACAGACTTTTCAACCTGGCGGCGACTTCCTGCTCGCGGGCGTCGCGCTGTTTCTGGTGCTGGTCCATGGTGCCGAGCAGGCCTTCCAGGTGATTCTCCAGCACATGCTTGAGGTCATCGATGTCCGCCGCTTGCTGAACGCTGCTTTGCAAGCCGTCGACCTGCTCGCGGATCTGCGTGTCCATGGCCCGCGCCGCCGAGCTGTTGTCGGCATGCCCTTCGCTGGCCGCTTGCAGATTGCTCTGAAACGCTTCGAGGCGTTCGTTGAGTTGTTGCAGATAAGCTTCGAATTCGTGCTGGCCGCTGTCGGTAATCGCCAGCATCAAGGTTGCGAGATCGTCGAGGATCGGCAGCAATTCGTACCAGTTCAATCCGTGCTTGAGCCGTTCGCGCATGGCTTCGGCTTGCGGCCGGTGACGTTCGGGCAGGGTCAGGTCATCGAGCAGGCCGATCAGCGTGTCTTCGATATGCCGGGCCACGGAGCTGTAGGACGGTTCGGGTGAGTCCGGCAGAGCGAAGAGGATGTCGTGCTCGGACTGATCCGGGTCTATGGCGGCCAAGGCCTGGGCGATCGGCTCCGGGAGGGGCAGGCTGTCGAGGGACAGCGGCGATAGGTCGCCGGGATGGCTCAGTTCGTCGGGATCGAGTGCCTCGATGGCTGGCGCAGCGACGATTATCTCGGCGGGAGCGGCTGGCTCAACCTGCGCTGGCTCGCCATTCGAGGCGACCTCAGGCGCAGCGTACGCAACGACTTCCGGCTCAGAAGGCGGCGTCTGGGCAGGCGTCTTGATGATGGTCTCGGGTGCTGCGATCGCTGCCTCAGTGTTGGCGACCGGTGCCGTTTGCGCAGGCTCCGATTCGGGTTGCCGGGCTCCGACCGCCTGTGGCACTGGTGTTGCTGGTGTGTCTGCCGCTGGTACAGCGGCTTCCTCACCGTCACGGCTGCCGAACAAACGCTGCAACAGCCCCGGCCGGCCAGGCTCGGCTGGCGTTTCCAACTGACTCAAGGCCTTGCCCTGCAGGCTACTGAGTTCGCTCAGCAGCAGCGGCATTTCCCGCGCCTGACCGACGCGGCTGTCCAGTTGTTTGGCGAATTTCTTCAGCGGTTGCGCAACTTCGCGCGGCAAGGGCAGGGCCTGCAACTGGGTGACCAGCGCGGTCAGCGCGGTGCTGACCTGATCGATGCGGGTTTCACGGCGCTGCTCGGAGTCGAGCACGGCTTTTTCCAGGCGCGGCAGCAGGGCGGCGAGGCCGGCGTCCATGTCATCGGTGCGCACGACTTCGCGCATTTCCTTCATGCACTGATCGACGGCCTTGTCGGTGCCCTCGGCCGCCAGCGTGCTGCGCACCAGACCGCGTCGCAGCAGGTCGAGTCGCGCGGCCCAGCGGCGCTCGAGCTTGTCTTGCTGTTCGATGCTCTTGAGGTATTTCTCTTTCCAGCGCTGGGCGTCGTCGCTCATTCACAGGTTCCGCGAGGGGCAGGGCTCAACGCGGGCAATGCGTCGGCCGTGAGCGAACCCGGCAGACGAATTTCCACCGCGACCGGCAGGTGATCGGAAATGGGCTGAGCCAGCACCTCGACCTTTTCCAGGGTCAGGGTCGGGCTGAGCAGAATATGATCAAGGCAACGCTGTGGGCGCCAGCTGGGGAAGGTCGCTTCCACCTGCGGGGCCAGCAGGCCGAGATCGCGTAACGGCGAGTGTTCGAGCAGGTCGCTGGCGTGGGTGTTCATGTCGCCCATCAGCACCTGATGCTTGTAGCCGCTGATCAAATCACGAATGTAGGCCAGTTGCAGGCTGCGCGTCCGCGCGCCGAGGGCCAGGTGCATCATCACCACCACCAGCGCTTCCGGACCTTCGCCGAAGCGCAGCAGGATCGCACCGCGACCTTTCGGGCCGGGCAGCGGGTGATCCTCGATCGCCCACGGCTTCAGGCGACTGAGCACGCCATTGCTGTGCTGGGCCAGTCGACCGAGGTTGCGATTGAGTTGTTGATACCAGTAGGGAAAGGCGCCGAGGTGGGCCAGGTGTTCGACCTGATTGACGTAGCCTGAACGCAGGCTGCCGCCATCGGCTTCCTGCAGGGCGACCAGATCGAAGTCGCCGAGCAGGTCACCGATCTTCTGCAGATTGCCGGAACGCCCGGTGTGCGGCAGCAGATGCTGCCAGCTGCGGGTCAGGTAATGCCGATAGCGCTCGGTGCTGATGCCGACCTGAATGTTGAAGCTGAGCAAGCGCAGACGCTGGTCTGCGGGCAGGCCCGTAGACGCCAGATGATGCTCGTTGACCTGCGGATCATGCAGGCCAACGATGCGTTCGGACTTCCAGCGGCGCATGGCGGATGCCGCGCTTAGTTGGCAGCAGCCTTGTTCGCCGCTCGCTCTTTGGCGACCAGATCGTCAGCCAGCTTCAATGCTTGCTCGGCACCACCGGCAGAGCCGATGTCGAAGCGGTATTTACCATTGACGATCATGGTCGGTACGCCAGTGATTTCGTACTTCTTCGCCAGCTCACGGGCCTTGACGATCTGACCTTTGATGGCGAACGAGTCGAAGGTGGCGAGGAACTTGTCCTTGTCCACGCCTTGAGTGGCGAGGAAGTCAGCCATGTCGTTCTTGTCGGTGAGCTTCTTGTGTTCTTTCTGAATCGCATTGAACACGGCGTTGTGCACCTGGTGCTCGACACCCATGGCTTCGAGGGTCAGGAACATCTGGCCGTGAGCGTCCCATGGGCCGCCGAACATGGCGGGAATGCGCACGAAGTTGACATCGGACGGCAGTTTTTCAACCCATGGATTGATCACTGGCTCAAAAGCGTAGCAATGCGGGCAGCCGTACCAGAACAGCTCGACCACTTCGATCTTGCCAGGCTTTGCCACCGGCACCGGGTTGGCCAGTTCGACGTAAGGGGCGGCAGGGGCTTCAGCGGCCTGGGCGGTGACGCCGAACAGGCTGGCAGCGACGAGGGCGGCGCTGATGATCAGATTACGCATGCTTTACTCCTGAACAATTTGGGTCGCCTCGCTCGACCTGTTGCGACACAGATCCTGGCGGGCATGAGTGCTGTAGTGTAACGGCAGCGGCCACAAAAAAGGGCGGCCAGAGCCACCCTTTTTATACTTGCTGCGAAGGATTAATCGAGCGTTAACGTGGCAGGCGCTACGCGCCTCGTTCAACCCTCGAATCAGGCCTCAGTGCAGGCCCTGGATATAGCTGGAAACCGCGGCGATGTCTTCGTCGCTCAGCTTGCGCGCGATGGTGCGCATGGTCATCGCGTCGCCGTCGTTGGCGCGACCGCCTTCTTCCTTGCGGAAATCGGTCAGTTGCTTGGCGATGTATTGCGCATGCTGGCCGCCCAGGTGCGGGAAGCCTGCTGCAGCATTGCCGGCGCCGTTCGGCGAGTGGCAGCCGGTGCAGGCTGGCAGACCTTTTTCCAGGTTGCCGCCACGGAACAGCGCTTCACCGCGCGCGACGATCTTCGGATCGGCGGCGCCGACGCTGCCTTTCTGGCTGGCGAAGTACGCAGCGATGTCGGCCAGATCCTGGTCATTCAGGTTGGTCAGCAGCCCGGTCATTTCCAGCACCACGCGCTTGCCCGACTTGATGTCGTGCAATTGCTTGTCGAGGTAGCGTTCACCTTGACCGGCCAGTTTCGGAAAGTTTGGCGCCATGCTGTTGCCGTCCGGGCCATGGCAGGCCCCGCACACGGCAGCTTTGGCCTGGCCTGCTGCGGCATCGCCGGCAGCATGGGCGATACCTGAAATTCCCACGGTCAACAGCAGACTCACGATCAATTTGTTCATCAGCTAATCCAACTACGGCTAAGGGTTAAGTTATGGACCGGGCTTACTCTCGCTCATCCACAGGATGATGGCCTGGTAATCCTCGGCACTGCAGTCCATGCACAAACCACGCGGCGGCATCGCCTTGAAACCCTGGGTCACGTGTTGCACCAGCGTCCCCATACCTTTCGCCAACCTCGGCGTCCAAGCTTCCTGATCGCCTCTTGCGGGCGCCATGGGTAGTTGGCCGGAATGACAGGCACCACAAACACGGTTGTACACAGCTTCCGGATCCTGTGTAGCCTGTGCGCTGTAAAGCGGCATCAAGACTCCGGCAGCCAGCAGCCATTTCGTCATAAAACGACCTTTTCAGGGTTGAGAGCGTTCTGCGTTCTAATGCGCAATCAAAGTCTGTCGCTCTCGTGAACTTCATCCTTCGCTGGGACAAAGCACACACAAAATCTGCGGCATTATATACTGGCGTCACTGAAACGGAAGCGACACCGCGTTCCGCGCCCAATCCCGGCGCCGCCCACATCGGAAATCCCATGCAACTCAAGAATCCCATCCTCGGCCTGTGCCAACAGTCCACGTTCATGCTCAGTGCCGCCAAAGTCGATCAATGCCCAGACGACGAAGGCTTCGAAGTGGCGTTTGCCGGTCGTTCCAACGCTGGCAAATCCAGCGCGCTGAACACCCTGACCCACGCCAGTCTGGCGCGCACCTCGAAAACTCCGGGTCGCACACAGCTGTTGAACTTCTTCAAGCTAGACGATGATCGCCGTCTGGTCGACCTGCCGGGCTACGGTTATGCAAAAGTACCGATCCCGCTCAAGCAACACTGGCAGCGCCACCTTGAGGCATACCTCGGTGGTCGGGAAAGTTTGAAAGGTCTGATTCTGATGATGGACATCCGCCATCCGATGACCGACTTCGACCTGCTGATGCTCGACTGGGCCGTCGCCGCCGGCATGCCGATGCACATTCTGCTGACCAAGGCCGACAAGCTCACTTACGGCGCCGCCAAGAACACCCTGCTGAAAGTACAGTCGGAAATCCGCAAAGGCTGGGGCGACTCGATCACCATCCAGTTGTTCTCCGCACCAAAACGCATGGGCCTGGAAGAGGCCTACACTGTGCTGGCCGACTGGATGGAACTGGCAGACAAAGGCGCCGAGGCGGCAGCCGAGTAATTCGGAATGGGGAAAAATTGGTTGTAGTGTGGCAAGGCAAGGCAAAAGTAGCGCTAAAAAGCGGAGTTTAGGGGACCTAAATGAGCATTTTTAGCGATGCTTTTAACGCACCATGGCCGCGCTACAGCCGATTTTTTGGCAAAAAAAGCCCCGGATTTCATTGGGGAGGGAGAAATTCCGGGGTTCAAGTTCCGAACCGCTAGGGCGGGGTTCAGATATCTGCCAACACTTAACACAACATAGGAGCATCGAAGGGCTTCACCAGCCATTCAGTACCTCTGAGTGTTCGATCGACAGATTAGTTCAGATTTTTTTCAAAAAGCTTTGGAATAGCCTCAAGCATTTATCGGTCTAAGCCCGGTTCCTGGGGCTTGCCGCGACGTCACGTCGCGGCAACTGTGCAACACTCAGTGCGCCTCATCCCAATTGTTGCCTACGCCAACTTCCACCAGCAGCGGCACATCCAGTTTCGCCGCTTCGCTCATGTGCAGGCGAATCTCGGCGCTGACCTGCTCGACCAGCTCCTCGCGAACTTCCAGCACCAGTTCATCGTGCACCTGCAGGATGACCCGGGCATCCAGCCCCGACGTGGTCAGCCAGTTATCCACAGCCACCATGGCTTTTTTGATGATATCCGCCGCCGTGCCCTGCATCGGTGCGTTGATCGCCGTGCGTTCTGCGGCGGCGCGCTCCTGTGGCTTGTTCGAGTTGATCTCCGGCAAATACAGGCGACGACCGAAGAAAGTTTCGACGTAACCCTGATCCGCCGCCTGCGCGCGGGTGCGCTCCATGTATTCGCGCACGCCTGGATAACGGGCGAAGTAGGTGTCGATGTAGGCCTTGGCGGTCTTGGTGTCGACGCCAATGTCCTTGCCGAGCTTCTGCGCGCCCATGCCGTAGATCAGACCGAAGTTGATCGCCTTGGCGCTGCGGCGCTGGTCGGATGTCACTTGATCGAGCTCGACCTTGAACACTTCGGCAGCGGTCGCGGTGTGCACGTCGAGATTGTTGCGGAAGGCGTTCATCAGGCCTTCGTCGCGGGACAGGTGGGCCATGATCCGCAACTCGATTTGCGAATAGTCTGCCGCCAGCAATTTGTAGCCTTTTGGCGCGACGAACGCCTGACGAATACGCCGGCCTTCGGCGGTGCGCACCGGGATGTTCTGCAGGTTCGGATCACTGGATGACAAGCGCCCGGTCGAGGCCACGGCCTGATGATACGAAGTGTGGATGCGCCCGGTGCGCGGGTTGATCTGCTCCGGCAGGCGATCGGTGTAAGTGCTTTTCAGCTTGCTCATCGAACGGTGCTCCATCAGCACCTTCGGCAAGCGGTGATCGTCTTCGGCGAGTTTCGCCAGCACTTCTTCAGCGGTGGACGGCTGGCCCTTGGCGGTTTTCTTCAGCACCGGCAGGCCGAGCTTTTCATAAAGAATCACGCCGAGCTGCTTCGGCGAGCCGAGGTTGAATTCTTCCCCGGCGATTTCGAAGGCTTCACGCTCCAGCGCGACCATTTTGTTGCCCAGCTCAATGCTCTGAATGCCCAGCAACTCGGCATCGACGAACGCGCCCTGGCGTTCGATGCGCGCCAGCACCGGTACCAGCGGGATTTCGATGTCGGTCAGCACGCTGGCCAGGCTCGGAATCGCGCTGAGTTTCTCGAACAGGGTCTGGTGCAGGCGCAGGGTGATGTCGGCGTCTTCGGCGGCGTAGGGCCCGGCCTGTTCCAGGGCAATCTGGTCGAAGGTCAGCTGCTTGGCACCTTTGCCGGCGATGTCCTGGAAGCTCACCGTGGTGTGGTCGAGATACTTTTGCGCGAGGCTGTCCATGTCGTGACGGGTCGCGGTGGAGTTGAGCACGTAGGACTCAAGCATCGTGTCGAAGGCGATGCCGCGCACGCTGATGCCTTCATTCTGATCGCCGCCAATGGCGCAGTTGGCCAGAATGTTCATGTCGAACTTGGCGTGCTGGCCGACCTTGAGTTTGTTCGGGTCTTCCAGAATCGGCTTGAGTGCGCGCAGTACGGTGTCGCGATCCAGCTGCTCCGGCACGCCGATGTAGGAGTGGGTCAGCGGGATGTAGGCAGCTTCGTTGGCCTGCACGGCGAACGACAGACCGACCAGTTGCGCCTTCTGCGCGTCGATGCCGGTGGTTTCGGTGTCGAAGGCGATCAGCTTGGCGTTGCGCAGTTTTTCCAGCCAGACGTCGAAGCGAGCCTGATCGAGGATGGTTTCGTACGCGGCCTCGGCAGGGGCAGCAGGTGCCTCGGCTTGCGGCGCGCTGAACAGATCGCCCGCCTGCGCGGGTTCGGCCGCCGCGCTCAGTTCCAGACGCTTGGCATCGCGATCCAGATCATTGAGCCAGCTCTTGAATTCCAAGAGGGTATACAGCTCGTAGAGTTTGGCCGGATCTTCCGCGCCCATCTGCAGATCATCGAGGCCGATATCCAGTGGCACGTCGATCTTGATGGTCGCCAGTTGATAGGAGAGGAAAGCCATTTCCTTGTGCTCTTCAAGCTTGGCCACCAGGGTTTTCGCCCCGCGAATCGGCAGGGTCGGCACGATGTCGAGGTTGGCGTACAGCTCGGTCAGACCGCCGTTGACGCCGACCAGCAGGCCGGACGCCGTCTTCGGGCCGATGCCCGGGACGCCCGGGATGTTGTCGGACGAATCGCCCATCAGCGCCAGATAATCGATGATCTGCTCCGGAGCGACGCCGAATTTCTCCTTCACGCCCTCCACATCCATCGAGCTACCGGACATGGTGTTGACCAAGGTAATGTGGCCGTCGACCAGTTGCGCCATGTCCTTGTCACCGGTGGAAATGATCACCGGGCGATCGGCCGCCGCGCTGCTGCGGGCCAGGGTGCCGATCACATCGTCGGCCTCGACGCCGTCGACGCACAGCAGCGGGAAGCCGAGGGCGATCACGCTCTGGTGCAGCGGCTCGATCTGCACGCGCATGTCATCGGGCATGCTCGGCCGGTTGGCCTTGTATTCGGCGTACATCTCATCGCGAAATGTCCCGCCCTTGGCATCGAACACCACGGCAAACGGACTGTCCGGGTACTGCTTGCGCAGACTCTTGAGCATGTTCAACACGCCTTTGACCGCACCGGTCGGCAGGCCTTTGGACGTGGTCAGTGGTGGCAGTGCATGAAAGGCGCGGTACAGGTAAGACGAACCGTCCACCAGGACGAGGGGGCTTGGCTCATGAGCAGGATCAACCTTTTCGGCGGGTCCGGGGCTAGAATAGCGGGACCGTTGACGACAAAGGGACAAGGTTATCATGCGTACGTTAAATCGCTTGCTGCTGGTCGGGTTGATCGCTGTCTCACCACTGGCCGCGATGGCGGCGGATGATGCGCCGGGCGGCGACCCCGAGGTCACCATCCGCACGGAGGGCGACAAGACTATTCAGGAGTACCGTCAGAACGGTTTCCTCTATGCGATCAAAGTCACGCCGAAGGGCGCGCCGCCGTACTTTCTGGTGCGCGCCGACGGGACGGATGCCAATTTCATCCGCTCGGATCAGCCGGATATGCTGATCCCGTCATGGAAGATATTCGAATGGAAGTAGATTTTTAATTCACCCGGCGCCGCCGTTGCGGCGCCCGTACTGGCAGTTAAGACATGTCTGTGTTCACTCCCCTGGCTCGGCCCGAGCTGGAAACCTTTCTCGCCCCTTACGGGCTCGGCCGCCTGCTTGATTTCCAGGGGATCGCCGCCGGCAGCGAAAACACCAATTTCTTCATCAGCCTGGAGCAGGGCGAGTTTGTCCTGACCCTGGTCGAACGCGGCCCGGTGCAGGAGATGCCGTTTTTCATCGACCTGCTCGACGTGCTGCACGAAGCTGATCTGCCCGTGCCTTACGCCCTGCGCACCACTGACGGCGTGGCCTTGCGTGAACTCAAAGGCAAGCCGGCATTGCTGCAACCGCGCCTGTCGGGCAAGCACATCAAGGTCGCCAACGCCCAGCATTGCGCCCAGGTCGGCGAATTGCAGGCGCATCTGCACCTGGCGACCCAGGGCGAGCGCATGATCAAGCGCAAGACCGATCGTGGTCTGGACTGGATGCTGGAAGAGGGCACTGAATTTCTCTCGCACCTGAGCGATGAGCCGCGTGCCTTGCTGCAAAAGGCGCTGGATGAGATCACCGAGCGTAAAGAGAGGATCCTTGCGCTGCCTCGCGCCAACATTCACGCCGACCTGTTCCGCGACAACGCGATGTTCGAAGGCACTCACCTGACCGGGCTGATCGACTTCTACAACGCCTGTTCGGGGCCAATGCTGTACGACGTGGCGATTGCCTTGAACGACTGGTGTTCGGATGAGGAGGGCGTGATCGATGGCCCGCGTGCCCGGGCATTTCTCGGTGCCTATGCGGCGCTGCGCCCGTTCACGGCGGCGGAAGCTGAGTTGTGGCCAACGATGTTGCGTGTGGCCTGTGTGCGGTTCTGGTTGTCACGCTTGATCGCCGCTGAGCAGTTCGCCGGGCAGGATGTGTTGATTCACGATCCGCAGGAATTCGAGCAGCGCCTGGCGCAGCGGCAGAAGGTCAATACACCGTTGCCATTCGCCCTCTGAGTAGATTCGCCAAGCAAACATGAACCTGTGGGAGCGAGCCTGCTCGCGAAGGCGGCGGCCCGTTCAGCATTTTTGCTGACTGACCCACCGCTTTCGCGAGCAGGCTCGCTCCCACAGGTTTTATGGGGTTACAACGATTCCAGACACCCGGCCAGATCATTGCCGAGTTTTTCCAGCACCTGCTCATAGCCCTGAGCCGTCGCCGGGGTGTACCCGCCCAACGCATCCAGTTCCGCCAGCTTCACCGGCAGGCCAGTCACCAGCGTTTCCGCCAGGCGCGGACGCAATGGCGGCTCGCTGAACACACAGGTCTTGCCCACTTCCTGCAAGCGCTTGCGCATCGCCGCGACATGCTGGGCGCCGGGCTGTACTTCGGCGGCTACCGCGAACACCCCGGCGTGCTTCAGGCCGTAGGCATCTTCGAAATAATCAAACGCCTCGTGAAAAACGAAGTACGGCTTGCCTTCGACATTGGCGAGACGCTTCTTCAAGCGCTGGTCCAGCGCATCCAGACGTTCATCGAAGGCTTTGGCATTGCTCTGATAGCGCTGGGCATTGGCCGGGTCGGCAGCACTGAGGTCGGCGGCCATTTTGTCGGCGATCACCCGCGCGTTGAGCGGTGACAGCCACAAGTGCGCATCCAGCGAGCCGGGGCGGTGATCGTGATCATGTTCGTCGGCCTCTTCGGCGTGGGAGTGGTTATCCGCGCCAAAATGCCTCAGCTTCAGCCCCGGCAGATCCTGCACGGCAACACTCGGCTGACTGCGACCGCTGAGCACGCGCGGCAGGAAGCCTTCCATGTCCGGGCCGATCCAGTAGAGCAGATCGACCGACTGCACCTTCCGTACGTCGGATGGGCGCAGGGCGTAATTGTGCGGCGAGGCCCCCGGCGGCAGCAGCACTTCGGGAATCGCCACGCCGTCCTGCACGGCAGCGGCAATCAACTGCAACGGTTTGATGCTGGTGAGCACTTTGACCTCGGCCTGAGCCGTACCGATCAGCAGAAAACTGGCAACAAAAGCCACAAAAACAGAAAAAAGTCGGGACACGATGACCACTCAAGGAAGCGAGAACGGGTAACATAATAACGTCTCCAGCAAATCTCGTCGCCGCTCATGCCTATTACACCGATTGCCAGCCGTCCCCACGACCACTCCCATTGCGTGCACAGCGCTTTGTCCGAGGCCGATACCTTGTGCGCGCAAAAAGGTCTGCGTCTGACTGCCCTGCGCCGCCGCGTGCTGGAACTGGTCTGGCAAAGCCACAAGCCGCTGGGTGCCTACGACATCCTTGCGGTGCTCAGCGAGCAGGACGGCCGCCGCGCCGCGCCTCCAACGGTGTACCGCGCGCTGGATTTTCTTTTGGAAAACGGCCTGGTCCATCGCATCTCCTCGCTGAATGCCTTCGTCGGCTGCGTGCATCCCGAGCACGCGCATCAGGGCCAGTTCCTGATTTGCCGCGACTGCCACGCCGCGATCGAACTTGAACAAAAAGTAATCAGCGACGCGATTATCGACAGCGCCAAAGACGTCGGTTTCATTGTCGAAGCGCAGACGGTCGAAGTGGTCGGCCTGTGCGCCGGTTGCCAGGGGCCTGATGAGCAATGCGCTGATCCGTCTGGAACAGGTCGCCGTCACGTTTGCCGGGCAGACCGTGCTGGACAACATCGAGCTGAGCGTCGAGCCGGGGCAGATCGTCACCCTGATCGGCCCCAACGGCGCCGGCAAGACCACGCTGGTGCGCGCCGTGCTCGGGTTGTTGAAGCCGAACAGCGGCAGCGTCTGGCGCAAGCCGAAGCTGCGCGTCGGCTACATGCCGCAGAAACTGCATGTCGATCCGACGCTGCCGCTGTCAGTGCTGCGCTTCTTGCGCCTGGTGCCCGGTGTCGACCGTCCGCGCGCGCTGGCCGCGTTGAAGGAAGTTGGCGCCGAACACGTGATCGACAGCCCGGTGCAGAGCGTTTCCGGCGGCGAAATGCAGCGCGTGCTGCTGGCCCGGGCACTGCTGCGCGAGCCTGAGTTGCTGGTGCTCGACGAGCCGGTGCAGGGCGTCGACGTGGCCGGGCAGGCCGAGCTGTACAGCCTGATCACCCGGCTGCGCGACCGCCACGGTTGCGGCGTGCTGATGGTCTCCCACGATTTGCATCTGGTGATGAGCACCACCGATCAGGTGGTTTGTCTCAACCGTCACGTCTGCTGCTCCGGGCATCCCGAGCAGGTCAGCGGCGACCCGGCATTCGTCGAGCTGTTCGGCAAGAACGCGCCGAGCCTGGCGATCTATCACCACCATCACGACCACGCCCACGACCTGCACGGTTCGGTGGTCAAAGGCCCGCTGAGCGGGCAACCTCACGTTCATGGAGACGGCTGCAAGCATGGCTGATTTTCTCTTGTATGCCCTGCTTGCAGGTCTGGCGCTGGCGCTGGTGGCCGGACCGCTCGGCTCGTTTGTGGTGTGGCGGCGCATGGCCTATTTCGGCGACACCCTTTCCCATGCCGCACTGCTCGGTGTGGCACTGGGCTTTTTGCTGGATGTCAGCCCGACGGTGGCGGTGACGGTCGGTTGCCTGCTGCTGGCGGTGCTCTTGGTGACGCTGCAACAGCGCCAGCCGCTGGCGTCCGACACGCTGTTGGGAATTCTTGCGCCGAGCACGCTCTCTCTCGGCCTGGTGGTACTAAGCTTCATGCATGAAGTGCGGATCGACCTGATGGCCTATCTGTTCGGCGACTTGCTGGCTATCAGTCCGAGCGACCTGGCATGGATTCTCGGCGGCACCGCAGCGGTGCTGGTGTTGCTGGTGACGCTGTGGCGGCCGCTGCTGGCGGTCACCGTGCACGAAGAACTGGCGCGGGTCGAAGGCTTGCCGGTTGCGGGTTTGCGCTTGGCGCTGATGCTGTTGATCGCGGTGGTGATTGCGGTGGCGATGAAAATTGTCGGCGTGCTGCTGATTACTTCGCTGCTGATCATCCCGGCGGCTGCGGCACAGCGTCACGCCCGTTCGCCGGAGCAGATGGCGCTGGGCGCGAGCCTGCTGGGCATGCTCGCAGTGTGCGGCGGGCTGGCGTTGTCGTGGTTCAAGGACACCCCGGCGGGGCCGTCTATCGTGGTGACGGCAGCCGCGCTGTTTCTGTTGAGTTTTGTTCTGCCCCGTCGTGGGGTGTAGACTTGGCCGCTTTTTGCGCAATTAGAGAGTCGCAGGAATGAAGCCGTTCGCCTCCCGTTATCTGCTCCTTGTCGCATTTTCCGTGCTGCTGGGCGCCTGCCAAAGCACGCCGCCGGTGACCGAAGTCCCGGATGCGCGGGCTACGGCCATCGCACAGCTGGAGCAAAGCCTGGCCAGCAGCGAACTGGCCACCGCCGAAGACCAGTTGGCCGCGTTGCAGGCCGACACCCCCAACGATCAGTCCCTTGAACAATATCAGCGGCAGCTGGCCGAGGCGTATCTGCGCCGCAGCCAGATCGTCCTGCAGAAAGGCGATGTCAACGCCGCTGCCACCGCGCTCAGCCGCGCCCGTGCTTTGATGCCCAAGGCGCCGGCGCTGACCGGCGGCGTCAACGGCGCGATTACCGAAGCGCGCAAGGCCGAGCTGGAAAAGGCTGAAGCGGCGCTGCTGGCTGCTGAAGCACGGCCGAAAGCCAAGGTCATCGACCCGACCGCCGAAAGCACCACGGTTGCGCTGAACATCGGCGATATTCACAAGCTGCAACGACAGCTCGATGCAATCGCCGCCGATGTGGTGAATTACGACTGCGCCGTCAGCATCCAGGCCCCGCGCACTGCGGATTATCCGTGGCTGGCGACGTTGCTGAGCAAGCGAGTCAAGAAGCTCGATCCTGACTTTGATTTGCAGATCGAGAAGCAGATCTTGCGCACAGTGCCGGCGCAGATGGTTTTAAGCCCGCGCAAGCCATAACTAGCTTCGTCGGAACGCCGCCCGGAGCAGGCTCGCTCCCACAGGTGCAACAGCGTACCTGTGGGAGCGAGCCTGCTCGCGAAAGCGTCCTCTCAGCCAATAAAGATCTTAAGCCGGAATCGCCTTGGCCTTAGGCTCCCGCGCCCACACCCGATGCTCGCCAATCGCGGCGAAGAACGGTTTGGTCAACGCACCCACATCCGCGCCCTGCAACAGCCCCGCATCCGCGTCGAGCTTCAGCAAGTCCTGCAATTGCTTGGCCTCGCCGTGCAGCGCGATCGCCTTCAGGTGCTTGTAGGCCTCCAGCAGATAATGCAGCGCCACGCCGTCACCGCTCAACGCGGTAATCGACGCCGCGCCACCCGGTACGAACACCGCATCGAACGCGATTGAAGGCATACCTTCCATCGACGCATCCACTGGCAACGCCTTGCCGTCAGCTGTCTTGACTGGCGCCGAGGTCGGGCCGAGCAGTTTCGCGTGGGCGCCTTCGGCTTCAAGGGCTTTCTTCATCGCATCGATGGCCGCAGCATCAACGCCGTTGGCGGCAAGGATTGCCACTTTGCGCGTCTTGATATTGCCCGGCAGCAGGTTGGCCTGGCTCAGCGCTGGCGATTGCTCCAGCGAGGTCTTGCGCACTTCGACCGTACCTTTGGCTGGTGCCGGCAAACCGAGGTTTTCCGCTACGCGTTTGGCCAAGGTCAGGTCGATATTGGCGAGGATCTCGTTCACCTCACGGGCACGAATGAACTCACGCTCGACCTTGCCCAACTCAAAGCTGTAGGCGGCGATGATGTGCTCTTTCTCGTGCTCGCTCATGCTGTTGAAAAACAAGCGGGCCTGGGAGAAGTGATCACTGAACGACTCGCTGCGCTGACGGATCTTCGCCGCGTCAATGCGCTCTGGATAGCTCTCGAAACCACCGTCCTGTGCCGCCGGCGGGGTTTCCTTTGGCCAGCCGCCGTCGATCGAGTTCGGCTCGTAAGAGGCACGACCCTTGTCGATGGTGGTGCGGTGCTGCGCATCGCGCTGGCCGTTGTGGAATGGCGCGACCGGACGGTTGATCGGCAGCTCATGGAAGTTCGGCCCGCCGAGTCGGCTGATTTGCGTGTCGGTGTAGGAAAATAGCCGACCTTGCAGCAGCGGGTCGTTGGAGAAATCGATGCCCGGGACGATGTGGCCGGGGCAGAAGGCGACCTGCTCGGTTTCGGCGAAGAAGTTGTCCGGGTTGCGGTTCAGGGTCATTTTGCCCAGCGGCGTGATCGGCACGATTTCTTCGGGAATGATCTTGGTCGGGTCGAGGATGTCGAAGTCGAAGTCGTGTTCATTCTCTTCTTCGACGATCTGTACGCCCAGTTCCCATTCGGGGTAGTCGCCCATCTCGATCGCTTCCCACAGGTCGCGACGATGGTAGTCGGTGTCCTTACCGGCGAGCTTCTGCGCCTCGTCCCACACCAGCGAGCAGGTGCCGGCGGTAGGGCGCCAATGGAATTTGACGAAACGTGATTTGCCCTCGGCGTTGATCAGGCGGAAGGTGTGGACACCGAAGCCCTGCATGCTGCGCAGGCTTTTCGGGATGGCCCGGTCGGACATCGCCCAGATCACCATGTGCGCCGATTCCGGCACCAACGAGACGAAGTCCCAGAACGTGTCGTGCGCCGAGCCGCCGGTTGGGATTTCGTTATGCGGCTCGGGTTTCACCGCGTGCACGAAGTCCGGAAACTTGATTGCGTCCTGAATGAAGAACACCGGCATGTTGTTGCCGACCAGATCGAAGTTGCCCTCGTCGGTGAAGAACTTCACCGCAAAGCCGCGCACGTCACGCACGGTGTCGCCGGAACCCCGTGGACCCTGCACCGTGGAAAAACGCACGAATACTGGGGTCTTCTTGCCCGGATCCTGTAGGAAACCGGCCTTGGTCAGCGCTGCATGGTTCTCGTAGGTCTGAAAGAAACCGTGCGCGCCGGTACCACGCGCATGGACGATACGCTCTGGAATCCGCTCATGGTCAAAGTGCGTGATCTTTTCACGCATGATGAAGTCTTCCAGCAACGACGGCCCGCGTGGCCCGGCTTTGAGGGTGTTCTGGTTGTCGGCGATCTTCACGCCCTGATTGGTGCGCAGTGCCTGACCGGTGGCGTCGGAGCGGAAGTCTTCCAGGCTGTCGAGCTTGGCGTTGGTGTTGGCGCGATCCGGGGTGTCGGTTCCGGCCATCTCGCTTTTAGCAGGTGCAGGCTTTTTGATGCTCATCAGACGTAAACTCCTCGTTTGGCCCCGGATGCCTTCCGCAGACCCTTGAGTGATTCCCGGGCACGGCACCCAGGGTTTCAAGTCGCTTACTTAGTGACTGATGAGCGTTTCAGCCGTTCCGTTTATCTGACCTTTGATCGCGTTATTGCCAAATCGAAGGTTATTTGCGAAATAAATGCTAAGAACCTCTATACGGACAGGCTAAAATGCGCGCCCGGCTTACCGCTGATCCTTTTCCAACGCGCCCCACAAGGTTCGCTACGTGATCGAGTTTCAAAACGTCCACAAGACTTACCGCGTCGCCGGTAAGGATATTCCCGCGCTGCACCCGACCAGTCTCGCCATCGAGAACGGCCAGGTGTTCGGCCTGATTGGCCATTCCGGTGCGGGCAAAAGTACCCTGCTGCGTCTGATCAATCGCCTGGAAGATTGCAGTGGCGGCAAGATCATCGTCGACGGCGAAGAAGTCACCGCACTGGATGCCAACGGCCTGCGCCGTTTCCGTCAGCAGGTCGGGATGATCTTCCAGCACTTCAACCTGCTCGCCTCCAAGACAGTCGCCGACAACGTTGCCTTGCCGCTGACCCTGGCCGGTGAGCTGTCGAGCAGTGAAATCAATCAACGGGTGGCCGAGCTGCTGGCGCGGGTCGGTCTGTCCGACCACGCGAAAAAGTACCCGGCGCAACTGTCCGGCGGTCAGAAGCAACGCGTCGGCATTGCCCGTGCGCTGGCGACCAAGCCGAAGATTCTGCTGTGCGACGAGGCCACCAGCGCCCTCGACCCGCAGACCACCGCATCGGTTCTGCAACTGCTGGCGGAAATCAATCGCGAACTGAAACTGACCATCGTCCTGATCACCCACGAGATGGACGTGATCCGGCGCGTCTGCGATCAGGTCGCGGTGATGGACGCCGGCGTGATCGTCGAGCAGGGGCCGGTGGCCGATGTGTTCCTGCATCCGCAGCATCCGACCACCAAGCGTTTCGTCCAGGAAAGCGAGCAGATCGACGAGAGCGAACAGCGTGACGATTTCGCCCACGTGCCGGGGCGTATCGTGCGTCTGACCTTCCAGGGCGAAGCGACCTACGCGCCGCTGCTTGGCACCGTCGCCCGGGAAACCGGCGTCGACTACAGCATCCTTGCCGGGCGCATCGACCGCATCAAAGACATTCCGTACGGGCAACTGACCCTCGCTGTCACCGGTGGCGACATGGAGGCGGCGTTCGCCCGCTTCACCGCCGCTGACGTTCACATGGAGGTGTTGCGCTAATGGCTGACCTGATGAGTTTCTTCGCCAATATCGACTGGTACGAAATCTGGTTGGCGACTGGCGACACGATGCTGATGCTCGGCGGTTCGCTGTTGTTCACCGTGCTGCTCGGTCTGCCACTGGGCGTCCTGCTGTTTCTCTGCAGTCCGCGTCAGTTGCTGGAAAACCGTGGCGTCTACGCAGTGCTGTCGCTGGTGGTGAACATTTTGCGTTCGCTGCCATTCATCATTTTGCTGATCGTGATGATCCCGTTCACCGTGCTGATCACCGGCACCTCGCTGGGCGTGGCCGGGGCGATCCCGCCGCTGGTGGTCGGCGCCACGCCGTTTTTTGCGCGTCTGGTGGAAACTGCGCTGCGCGAAGTCGACCGCGGCATCATCGAAGCGACTCAGTCGATGGGCGCAACCACCCGGCAGATCATCATGAACGCGTTGCTGCCGGAAGCCCGCCCGGGCATCTTCGCAGCGATTACGGTGACAGCGATTACACTGGTGTCCTACACGGCGATGGCCGGTGTGGTCGGCGCTGGTGGTCTGGGTGACCTGGCGATCCGTTTCGGCTACCAGCGTTTCCAGACCGACGTGATGATCGTCACCGTGGTGCTGCTGTTGATTCTGGTACAGGTGCTGCAAATGGTGGGCGACCGTCTGGTCGTGCATTTCTCGCGCAAATAACTGGTTTCGATCATCTAGAAAGGCGCTTGCCAATATGGCGGGCGCTCTGAAAAGGAGTTAGCTGAATGAAAAAACTGATCGCTGCTTTCGCCGCTGTTGCGGCGTTTTCGGCCCACGCCGAGACCCTGACCGTTGCCGCCACCCCGGTGCCGCACGCGGAAATCCTCGAGTTCGTCAAACCGGCCCTGGCCAAGGAAGGCGTGGATCTGAAGGTCAAGGTCTTCACCGACTACATTCAGCCGAACGTCCAGGTCGCGGAAAAGCGCCTCGACGCCAACTTTTTCCAGCACCAGCCGTATCTCGATGAATTCAACAAGGCCAAGGGCACCAGCCTCGTTGCCGTGACCGGCGTGCACCTCGAGCCGCTGGGCGCTTACTCGAGCAAGCTCAAGGATCTGAAAGACCTGCCCGGCGGCGCCAACGTAGTCATCCCGAACGACGCCACCAACGGCGGCCGTGCGCTGTTGCTGCTGGCCAAGGCGGGCGTGATCACCTTGAAGGACCCGAGCAATATCCTGTCGACCATCAAGGACATCTCGCAGAATCCGAAAGACCTGAAATTCCGTGAACTGGAAGCCGCGACCATTCCGCGTGTGCTGACCCAGGTCGATCTGGCGCTGATCAACACCAACTACGCGCTGGAAGCCAAGCTTGATCCGTCCAAGGATGCGCTGGTGATCGAAGGCAACGACTCGCCATACGTGAACATCCTCGTGTCCCGCGCGGACAACAAGGACAGCGACGCGATGAAGAAACTCGCGGCTGCACTGCACAGCCCGGAAGTGAAGCAGTTCATTACAGAGAAGTACAAAGGCGCGGTGTTGCCGGCGTTCTGATTCCGGTTGCTGCAATGAAAAAGGGGACGCCAATGGCGTCTCCTTTTTTGTGCCTGGAATATCGTCCGTGTGGGAGCGGGCTTGCTCGCGAATGCGGTGTGTCAGCCAACATGTCTTTATCTGACCCACCGCATTCGCGAGCAAGCCCGCTCCCACAATGGTTCAGTGGTGTTCCTACTGGCGCTCAAGCATCACCGGGAGTTGCGCAACCAATTTGGCATTGTTCAACGGCGCGCGAATAAACCCGCGCTGCGTGCCGTCCGGGCCGATCACGGCCAGATTGCCGCTGTGATCCACGGTGTAGTTCGGCTTGCTGGTATCGGCCGGAATGAACGGAATGCTCACCGCGTTCGCGACCTTCTGCAGCTCCTCGATCGAGGTTGGCGTCAGGCCAATGAACTGGGGATCGAAATAGCCCAGGTACTGCTTCAACTGCTTCGGCGTATCGCGGTTGGGGTCGACGCTGACCAGCACGATCTGCAATTTATCCACCGCCTCTTTCGGCAGCTCGCTCTTGATCTGCCGTAGTTGCGCCAGGGTGGTCGGGCAGATGTCCGGGCAGAAGGTGTAGCCGAAGAACAACAGACTCCACTTGCCTTTCAACTCGTCAATCGCCACCGGTTTGCCGTCCTGATCGGTCATGGTCACGTCCGGCAGGTTGCGGCTCTGCGGCAGCAGGATGATGCCGGCGTCGATCAGCGCAGTCGGGTCGCCCTGGCCTTTGCCGCTCAGCACTTTGTTGACGGTAAGCCCGAGGATCAATGCGATCACGGCAACGAGGATGAAGACGGTTTTCTGGGTTCGGGTCATAGGTTCAACAGTAAGTAGTGGTCTACGAGCAGGGCGATGAACAACAGGAACAGGTACCAGATAGAGTACTTGAAGGTGTTGATCGCCGCGTGCGGCCGAGTGCCACGGTACAGCACCACGGCCCATTGCAGAAACCGCGCGCCCAATGCCAGCGCGCAGACCAGATACAGCACGCCGCTCATGTGAATCACGTACGGCAGCAGACTCACCGCCAGCAGCGCGAAGGTGTACAGCAGAATGTGCACTTTTGTGTAGTGCTCGCCATGGGTCACCGGCAGCATCGGAATGTCGGCCTTGGCGTATTCCTCTTTGCGATGAATCGCCAGCGCCCAGAAATGTGGCGGGGTCCAGGCGAAGATGATCAGCACCAGCAACAGCGGTTCGGCGCTGACATGGCCGGTGGCGGCGGTCCAGCCAAGCAGCGGTGGCGCGGCGCCAGCGAGGCCGCCGATGACGATGTTCTGCGGCGTCGCGCGCTTGAGAAAACCGGTGTAGATCACGGCGTAACCGAGCAGTGAAGCGAGAGTCAGCCAAGCGGTCAGCTGATTGGTGAAGGTCAGCAGCAGCGCCTGGCCGAGCAATGCCAGCACCAAGGCGAAGGTCAGCGCCGCCGCAGGTGAAACCCGGCCTTCGGCCAGCGGCCGTTTGTGCGTACGCGCCATCACCGCATCGATGCGCCGGTCGACCACATGATTGACCGCTGCCGCGCCGCCTGCACACAAGGCAATGCCCAGATTGCCGAACACCAGCACCGTCCATGGCACGCCCGCGCGGGTGGCGAGGAACATGCCGACCAGCGAGGTGATCAGCATCAGCACCACGACTTTCGGTTTGGTCAGCTCCAGATAATCGCGCCACAGCGCCTGCGCTGGACGTTCGCCGATCAGACTCGCCATGGCGTTTCTCCTTTCAATGCAATGGGCGCGACGGCAGGTTTGGGTGCACTGAAGCGCCAGCGCGCCAGCACCGGTTGGCTCACCCGCAGCAGACTGGTGCGCGCGTGATAATTGACCAGCACCAGGGTCAGCAACAACGCCGCGCCGCCAGCGTTGTGGGCGACGGCCACCGGCAGCGGCAGATGAAACAGCACGTTGCTGATGCCGAGGGTGATCTGCGCGGCGAGGGCGATCAGCAGCAATCCGGCCAAACGGGTCATGCCCACGGCTTTCAACTGCCACGCCAGACCGAGCAGCACGACCGTCACCAGCAAAGCGCCGATGCGGTGAGTCAGGTGAATCGCCGTGCGCGCATCGCTGTCGAGTTGTCCGCCGAGATAATTCGGGCCGATGTGCTGAGTCAGGTGAAAGCCATTGGCGAAGTCCGCCGGCGGCAGCCATTGGCCATGGCAGGTGGGGAAGTCGATGCAGGCCACCGCTGCATAGTTGGAGCTGACCCAGCCGCCCAAGGCGATCTGGCCGATCACCAGCAGCAGCCCGGCCGTCGCCCAGTATTGCAGGCGCTTCGGTACCGTCAGCGCCGGCAGCACGCCGGACAACCTCAGCGTCAGCAGAAACAGCAGACTCAGCGTGGCGAAGCCGCCGAGCAAATGCCCGGTAACCACTTGCGGCCAGAGCTTGAGTGTCACCGTCCACATGCCGAACGCTGCCTGAGCGATGACCACCGCCAGCAGAAACAGCGGCAGTTTCACCGGTTGGCCCGGATGGCGCCGGTTGACCCAGGCGCGCCCGGCCAATACTGAAATCAGCAGACCCAGAGTGCCGGCGAAGTAGCGGTGGATCATCTCGTTCCAGCCCTTGTGCGCCTCCACCGGCGCGTCAGGGAAATGCAGCTCGGCATGGGCCAGTTGCGCCTCGCTTTTCGGCACGCTGATAAACCCGTAACAGCCCGGCCAGTCGGGGCAGCCGAGGCCGGCGTGGGTCAGGCGCGTATAGGCGCCGAGCAGCACCACAATCAGTGCCAGCAGGGTGGCAAACAGCGCGAGGCGAAATCCAGGTTTGGCCATGACGATGCCCTTATCCGATGTTCGACAGTTTCAGCAGATGCCGCAGGTCGTTAAGCAGATCCTTGCCCTTCACATTGGGCTCGTAGCGCAGCACCAGATTGCCGTGCGGGTCGACGATCCACAGCTGCGGCACGGCTTTGTCGCCGGTGGTCCTGGCAAACACTCCGGCATCCAGTGGGTAACGCTGCAATTGCGGATATTCACGGTCGAGCTTGGCGGCGTAGTCGGCGCCCAACGGTTGCGCGGCGGCGAGGGCATGGCTGGCACGTCCGGCTTCGCGGCCGAGGCTGATCTGGATCTGCCGCGCCAGATAAACCAGTTGCTGGCAATCGACTGCGCAATCCTTCGGCGCCGTGACCAGAATCTGCCAGCGCTGCTCATCGGCCTGCACGCCGAGGTCGGCGCGGGTCTGGCCGTTGCCGATCAGCTCGCCGTGATAGCTGCGTCCTTCCGGCACCCAGAACTGTAATTTGTACATGCCGGTGGCGAGCAGCATCGGCCCGACCACGCCAAGCACAATCAGCAGCAACTGAATGCGCCCACGCCGGCGGCTGGGAACGGGTTTGGCCTCAGACATGCTGGGTGGATTCATGGCGCTTCCCATGGCGTTTCTCCTTTGCGTGGTGCCAGCCGAAATAGAAGTAAAGACCGAGCAGGGCCGTGGCCATGGCGAACCATTGCACGGCGTAGCCGAGGTGTTTTTCCGGGCCCATCGCGACTACCGGCCAATCGGTCTGATAGCTGGCCGGGCCGGGTTCGGCGCGCAGCTCAAAGGCGAAACCGTCGCGCTCCAGGGTTTGCCACAACTTGTCCGGCTCGACGGCGGTGATGGTTTGCGGCCAGACATGGCTGACCGGATCGGCGTGCAACTGGAACGTCGCGCCGGGGGCGACGTAGACCCAGGCATCGAGCGTCAGTGTCTCGGCCGGTGTAGTGAATTGCGGCGGCACGCGCCGGTCGGGCCAAGGCAGCCAGCCGCGATTGACCAGCAGCCACAGGCCGCTGCGCTGATCCTGAAACGGTTGCAGCAACTCGACGCCGACCTTGCCGCCACGCTGGCGGTTGTCCAGCAGTAGCGTGTGGGCAGGGTCGAACTGGCCGTGCAGGCGCACGCGGCGGTAAGCCGGGTCGGCGCTGGCGAGCAGTTCACTGCTGGCCATCGGTTCGGCCACGCGACGTTCGGCGTAACTGGCCAGCAGCGCGGTTTTCTCCGCGCCCCGGCCCAGTTGCCAGAAGCCCAGCGCAACCATCAGCGGCAGCAACAGGCCGACCACTAAGGTGGGGATCACGCCCGGGCGAAAGCGCTTCATGGGCGCGCCATAAAGTCAGTCATCGCGATCGCTATACTCAAGTGCATCGCCTGTCCCCCGGAGTCTTGCCATGTTCAAAGCAGCGATCGTCCTGATGCTGATTGCCACGGTCATCAGCCTGTTCAGCGGCCTGTTTTTCCTGGTCAAGGACGACAGCAGCTCCCATCGGCTGGTCATCGCCTTGAGTGTTCGGGTGGCACTGGCCGTAATCACCGTCGGCCTGATGGCCTGGGGTTTCTACAGCGGCCAGTTGGTGTCCCATGCGCCGTGGTAGACGCGAGCGGCAAGCTACAAGTTAGAGGCCATCCCGCTTTGACTTGAAGCTTGCAGCTCGCCACTTGCAGCTGTTTTCAGAGCACATAGACGAAGAAGAACAAGCCGATCCACACCACATCGACAAAGTGCCAGTACCAGCTCGCCGCTTCGAAACCGAACTGGTGCTCGTTGTCGAAGTGGCCCTTCATGATCCGCATCAGCATCACGAACAGGATGATCGTGCCGATGGTCACGTGGGCGCCGTGGAAGCCGGTGAGCATGAAGAACGTCGCACCGTAGATGCCCGAACCGAGGGTCAGCCCCAGCTCTTTATAGGCGTGGATGTACTCCTCGGCCTGGAAACCGAGGAACGCGACGCCCAATAGCACGGTGATCGCCAGCCACAGTTTCAGCGCGCCGCGATGGCCTTTCTTCAGCGCATGGTGGGCGATGGTGATGGTCACGCTGGAGCTGACCAGCAGGATCGTATTGATCAGCGGCAGGCCCCACGGGCTGATGACTTCTTTGGGTGGCGGGAACAGTTTCGGGTCTGGTGTGTGCAGCAACGGCCAGACGAATTCGAAATTCGGCCAGAGCATGTGCGCGATGCCTTTCGGCCCCTCGCCGCCCAGCGCCGGCCCGGACACGTGGCGCACGTAGAACAGCGCGCCGAAGAAAGCGACGAAGAACATCACTTCGGAAAAGATGAACCAGCTCATGCCCCAGCGGAACGAGCGATCCAGTTGCGGACTGTACAACCCCGCGCGACTTTCCTTGATCACCGCACCGAACCAGCCGAACAGCATGTACGCCAGCAGCAGGCCGCCGACGAAAAAGATCAGCGGGCCGTGGGATTCCGGGCGCGCGGCCTTGAGATCGTTGAACCAGGTGGCCAGGCCGTACACGGTGACGAACATCCCGAGCGTAGCGATGATCGGCCATTTGCTCTGGGCCGGGACGTAATAATGCTCATGAGTTGCCATTTATTGTTCTCCTTATCGGGCACGCTCAACCGCCAGTGTTAACAGCCACCGGCGGATGTCGGGCGGTGATATCGAACAGCGTGTAGGACAGCGTCAGGTGCTTCACTTCCTTGGGCATGTCACGGTCAACGATGAAACGCACCGGCATTTCGATCTGTTCACCGGGTTGCAGCACCTGCTGGGTAAAGCAAAAGCATTCGGTCTTGTGGAAAAACGCCGCCGCGTTGCTCGGCGCGATGCTCGGCACCGCTTGCGCACTCATCGGTTTGTCGGTGGGATTGCGCGCGATGAAGACCATCTCGTTCACCGCGCCGGGGTTGGCGGTCAGCTCGTCGTGTTTCGGGTAAAAGTCCCACGGCATGTCGGCGGTGTTGGTCGAGAGAAACTGCACGCGCACCTGGCGCGAGGTGTCGACCACTTGCTCGCCTGCATACTGGCCGCCGGTCTTGCCGTTGATGCCGAAGGCTTTGCACATCACGTCGTAGATCGGCACCAGGGCGAAACCGAAGACGAACATCGCCACCACCACCAGCAGCAGACGGGTGACGAGTTTCTTCAGCGAGATCGAGTCAGCCATGGTGTTTGACCTCTGCCGAGAAACCTGTGGGAGCTGGCTTGCCAGCGATGGCACCCCCGCGGTGTGTCAGGCAGGCAGCCATCGCTGGCAAGCCAGCTCCCACAGAGATTTTCACAAGGCTGAAGGTGTTCATTTCACTTCCGGCGGCGTGGTAAAGGTGTGATACGGCGCCGGCGACGGCACGCTCCACTCCAGGCCTTCGGCGCCATCCCACGGTTTCGCCGGGGCCGGTGCGCCGCCACGGATGGTCTTGATGACGATGAACAGGAAGAAGATCTGCGTGGCGCCGAACATGAATGCGCCGATCGACGAGACCATGTTGAAGTCGGCGAACTGCAGGTTGTAGTCCGGAATCCGCCGTGGCATCCCTGCAAGACCGACGAAGTGCATCGGGAAGAAGGTCAGGTTCATGCCGACGAACGACAGCCAGAAATGCAGCTTGCCGAGGGTTTCGTCGTACATGTGCCCGGTCCATTTCGGCAGCCAGTAATAGGCCGAGGCGAAGATGCCGAAGATCGCCCCCGGCACCAGCACATAGTGGAAATGCGCAACGACAAAGTAGGTGTCCTGATACTGGAAGTCCGCCGGGGCGATCGCCAGCATCAGCCCGGAGAAACCGCCAATGGAGAACAGGATGACGAACGCCACGGCAAACAGCATCGGCGTCTCGAAGGTCATCGAGCCTTGCCACATGGTGCTCGCCCAGTTGAACACTTTCACACCCGTCGGCACGGCGATCAGCATGGTCGCGTACATGAAGAACAGCTCGCCCACCAGCGGAATGCCGACCACGAACATGTGGTGCGCCCAGACAATGAACGACAGGAACGCGATGCTCGCCGTGGCGTAGACCATCGAGGTGTAGCCGAACAGCGGTTTGCGCGCGAAGGTCGGGATGATCTGGCTGACCGCGCCGAACGCCGGCAGGATCATGATGTACACCTCGGGGTGGCCGAAGAACCAGAACACATGCTGGAACAGCACCGGGTCACCGCCGCCGGCAGCACTGAAGAAACTGGTGCCGAAGTGGATGTCCATGAGCATCATCGTCACGCAGCCGGCGAGCACCGGCATCACTGCGATCAGCAGAAACGCGGTGATCAGCCAGGTCCAGACGAACAGCGGCATTTTCATCAGGGTCATGCCGGGCGCGCGCAGGTTGAGGATGGTCGCGACCACGTTGATCGCGCCCATGATCGAACTGATGCCCATCAAGTGGATGGCGAAGATAAAGAACGTCACGCTTTCCGGTGCGTAGGTCGTCGATAGCGGCGCATAAAAGGTCCAGCCGAAATTCGGTCCGCCACCGGGCGTGAACAGGGTCGAGACCAGCAGCAGAAACGCTGCCGGCAACAGCCAGAAACTGAAGTTGTTCATCCGGGGCAGGGCCATGTCCGGCGCGCCGACCATCAGCGGAATCATCCAGTTGGCGAGACCGACGAACGCCGGCATCACCGCGCCGAACACCATGACCAGACCGTGCATGGTGGTCATCTGGTTGAAGAATTCCGGCTGGACGATCTGCAGGCCGGGCTGGAACAGCTCGGCGCGAATGACCATGGCGAACGAGCCGCCGAGCAGGAACATGCAGAAGGCAAACCACAGGTACAGCGTGCCGATGTCCTTGTGGTTGGTGGTCAGCACCCAGCGCATCAGGCCTTTGGCGGGGCCGTGGGCGTGGTCGGCGTGACCGTGGTCATCGATGACAGCGCTCATGGCCGGTCTCCTTTACGAAAGTGGACGGGGCAGGCCAGGGCGCGCTGCCCCGACCGGTTCACTGAATACGCAATTGACCGGCTCATTTGCTTTCCGCCTGTTTCAGCTCCAGCACTTCTTTTGGCGTGACCATGTCGCCCTTGTTGTTGCCCCAGGCGTTACGTTCGTAAGTCACGACCGCTGCGATATCGACTTCCGACAGCTGCTTGCCGAACGCCGCCATGGCGGTGCCGGGTTTGCCGTGGTAGACGATGCTCAGGTGATCCTTGATCGGCCCGGTGGCGATTTTCGAGCCCTTGAGCGCCGGGAACATCGGCGGCAGGCCCTGGCCTTCGGCCTGGTGACAGGCCACGCAAGTGGTGTGGTAAACCTTGTCGCCGCGCTCCTTGAGTTCGTCGAGGGTCCATTCTTTGCTGGTCAGTTCTTTAAGTTGCGCGGCCTCGGCCTTGCGCTCGGCGAGCCATTTTTCGTAGTCGGCCTGTTCCTTGACCTCGACCACGATCGGCATGAAACCGTGATCCTTGCCGCACAATTCGGCGCACTGGCCACGGTAGAGACCGGGCTTGTCGATGCGCGTCCAGGCTTCGTTGACGAATCCGGGGATCGCATCGCGCTTGACCGCAAACGCCGGCACCCACCAAGAGTGAATGACATCAGCCGAGGTCACCAGAAAGCGCACCTTGGCGCCGATCGGCAGCACCAATGGCTTGTCGACTTCGAGCAGGTAATGCTCGCCCTTGGCTTGCTTGTTGTGAATCTGCTCGGCGGGGGTGGCCAGGTTGCTGAAGAACTCGACGTCCTGGCCCAGGTATTTGTAATGCCACTTCCACTGATAACCGGTGATCTGGATATCGATGTCCGGCTCGCTGGTGTCGTACATCTTGATCAGCGTTGCGGTGGCGGGAACGGCCATGGCCACGAGGATCAGCAGCGGCACGATGGTCCACATGATCTCGACGCCGGTGCTTTCGTGGAATTTCGCGGCGACCTGGCCGGTGGAGCGGCGATGCACCATCATCGACCAGAGCATGGCGCCGAAGACGATGATCCCAATCACCACACAGATCCAGAAAATGGTCATGTGCAGGTCGAATACTGCGTGACTGATTTCAGTCGCTCCAGGCGCCATATTCACAGTCCAGGCTGCATTGGCCTGGCTGAAAATCGACCACAACAGGAGGCCCATCCAGACATGTGGATGTCGCATCATTGCGGGTTCCCCTTATCGTTCTTGTTATCCCGCCGGCGTATCGCCTGCGGCAAGGGAGCGGCTGCATCAGACTACGAACTTGAATCGCCGGGCCTTGCTGCGGGTGCAGTCGGGCGTCATCAGCTAACTCCATTCATTGGCGAGTATAGACAGCGTCCGGGAAATGCAACTGGCGCACGTAAATGAGCTGAAACAACCGCCGCTTGCGTTCAAGTGCCCGAATGGAGAAGGATGCAGACGAGTGGTGGCAAATGGATATAACGCAGCTGCATCAAGGATGAAATAATTATGACAAATGCGTCTTAGCGTTTTTCGTAAGCCAGCTAAGTTATGTCTTCCCTATTTCATTGCCTTGTTTCCTGGAGTTTTCATGAACACCGCCGCATTGCGCGAGCAGATCCAAAAAGCCCAACAGCACGAAAAAGACACCGGCCTGCTGACCCGTCAGCTGGAAAGCAAGCTGCCTCACCTGCACCCGGCGATCCAGTTGCCGGAAGCCGACGCCAATGGTGTGCTGACACGTTTTGTCGCCGCCTACATTGATGAAGTACCTGACCTGCTGGATGCAGCCAATGAAGTCGCCAGGGAAGCGGGTATCGAATCGCAGATCAAACCGGTACTGAAAATCGCCGAGCAGTATTTCCTCCAGCCGCCGGCGATCATGGCCGGACACGTCGGCCTGGACAGCCTGCTCGACGAGGCCTATCTGGCGCACCGTTTTGTCGAAGAGGTCAACGACCTGTACATCAAGCATTTCGGCCAGCCATTGATCCCCTTGGACATGACGGTCGCCAACCTGATTGCTCACCAACTGATCGGTGAGGCATTCGCCAACCAACTGGACGAAGCGGTGCATCACGCGATCGACGAGATGCTCAACGACGAGAGTTTTGCCCTGGAATCGGTAGAAGCCTACCGCGAAAAACTCAGCAGCCCGGACACCGGCGCGGCGTGGAAACGCTGGCCGTGCATGAGCCGCCGCTTGGGTGTGGGGCTTGAGCTGGATCAGCCTGCTGCCTGATTTTCTTGTGTCATAAATCCAGTGTGGGAGCGAGCCTGCTCGCGAATGCGGTCGATCATTCAACATCTCTGTTGGCTGATGTTCCGTTTTCGCGAGCAGGCTCGCTCCCACAGGGTTTGCGTTTTGAGGTCGACTTCTAACCCGCCGCACCAATCCCGGTATTGGTCCGCACCCGGCCTTCCAGCCTGCGCTTCAACCCACGCGATTCGATCAGCAGCTTCGACCCGTTCGCTGCATTCGCCCGGCCCCATTCCTCAAGCAACTCGAGACAGGAATGGTCGATGTAGCTCAGGTTATTCAGCGGCACATGCACCGTCGTGCCGTGAGGAATGCTGCCCAGCACCTGGGTCAGCGCCGGCACTTTGAGGAACGTCGCCGCGCCGACCAGGCGCAATTCCATCTCACCGTCCTGCGGCAGGTCGATCAGGCTGATCTTCAGGCGCGAAGCCTTGAACGCCAGCTTCAACATGGTCAGCCCGAAGCCGATCAGCACACCGGTGAGCAGGTCAGTGAAGATGATCGCCAGCGCCGTCGCAGCGTAGGTGAACATCGGCATCCGCCCGTATCGACCCAGACCACGGAAAGCTTTCAAGTCGACCAGTTTGAAACCGGTATACACCAGCACACCCGCCAGACTCGCCACCGGAATGCTTTGCAGCACGCTCGACAGCAACAGCACGAATGCCAGCAGCCACAGACCATGGAAAATCGTCGAGTAACGCGTGGTCGCACCGGCCTGAACGTTGGCCGAACTACGCACGATCACCCCAGTCATCGGCAGCGCGCCGACCAGGCCGCAGAGCATGTTGCCGACACCTTGCGCCGACAGCTCTCGGTCGAAATCCGAACGCACACCGCTGTGCATGCGGTCCACCGCTGCGGCGGACAACAGGGTTTCGGCGCTGGCGATAAACGCCACGGCAAACGCGGCAATCAGCAGTGTCGGGTCGGCCAGGCTCATCAGGTCGGCAGGTTTGAGCCAATCGATCGCCTCGGCCAGATTTGCCGGTACCTCAACGCGTTTGACCTGCAACGCCAGCATCAGGCTCGCCACCGTCGCCAGGCCCACACCGAGCAATGCGCCGGGAATGAAGCGCAGCGAATGCGGGCGGAATTTTTCCCAGAGCCACATCACCGCAATCGTCGACAAGCCGAGCAGACCCGCCTGCCAGCCGAACGACGGCAAGGCTTGCGCTACGGCCGAGGGGAACGCCGTGAGGTTGTCGAGCCCGGAAGGCTGCGGCTTGGCATCGAGCATTACATGGATTTGCGAGAGCACGATCAACACGCCAATGCCCGCGAGCATGCCGTACACCACCGCTGGCGCCGTGACCCGGAACCAGCAGCCAAGCTTCAGGCGCCCGGCGACCAGTTGCAGAAAACCGGCAAGTAGCAGAATCGGCCCGAGCATCTCCATGCCATGCTGGCGCACCAGTTCGAACACCAACACCGCCAGCCCCGCCGCCGGTCCGCTGACCTGCAACGGCGAACCCGCCAGCCAACCGACCACCAGACCACCGATGATACCGGTGATCAGACCCTTGGCCGGCGGCAGCCCTGACGCAATCGCGATGCCCATGCACAGTGGCAGGGCGACCAGAAACACAACCACGGAAGCGAGCAGCTCCCGTGGCAACACAGCTTTCAATTGAGCCGCACGCATGGCGATTCTCCCGAAGTTTTCTTCAGGCGTGGCGAGGCCGGGCCGCTGAATCAGCGGCCGGCGTCATACCACACAGATTGTTGGGAAGATTTAGAAGCGCGCTTTGGGCGTCGCCACAGGAATCGGATGGCTGCCGTCGAGAGGCAGGAAACGACCCTGGTCCGCGTCGTAAGCTTTGATTTCGCTGGTTTCGATGTTGTAGACCCAGCCATGGATGAACAGATGACCGTTCGCCATGCGCGAGGCTACCGAAGGATGGGTACGCAAGTGCTGCAGCTGGGCGATGACGTTTTCCTCGGTGAGGATCGGCATGCTTTCTTTTTCGTCGGTGCAGTTGCAGTTGTCGTGCACCATGGTTTTTGCGACTTCAGCGTGGCGCAGCCAGGCTTTGACCGTGGGCATTTTTTCCAGGCTGTCGGGGTTGAGTACCGCACGCATGGCGCCGCAATCGGAGTGGCCGCAAATGATGATGTGTTGCACGCCCAGCGCCAGTACCGCGTACTCGATCGCGGTGGAGACGCCGCCGTTCATCTGACCGTAGGGCGGCACCACGTTGCCGACGTTACGGGTGACGAACAGATCGCCCGGCGAGCTCTGGGTAATCAGCTCGGGAACGATGCGCGAGTCGGCACAGGTGATGAACATCGCCTTGGGCGCCTGGGCGGTGGCGAGCTTCTTGAACAGTTCTTCCTGCTGCGGAAAAACGTCATGATGAAAGCGTAAAAAGCCATCAACGATCTGTCGCAGTGCTGCATCGGCGGATTCCGCTTCAGGGGTTTGCGCCGAGGCAGCCAACGACTGTTTATCCTTGTCACTCATGATTCATCCTCTTGTGCGGATTCAGGGAGTCTTCCCCGGTATTCCGGTATGAAGCCAGTGGCTGTTTAAACCATCCGGGTCATCCCGACCCGTCAGTCACTCGATGAACAAGGTAGCCGCCGAAACTTAACTGAAACTGAATCAAACGCTCTAGAACGTGTGTTCCAGGTCACAAAAAACGTGACCGGCGTGTTTCGGCGGAAGGATTCCAACCCGTCAACCCAAAGCCAATTGTCGCTAAATCAACGACATCTGGCGACCCGGCGGACAGAAGGACGTGCAGTCGAGGTTATAGCCCTCGCGTTTGTTCAGACCAAGCTTTTTGATGGCCTTGGCAAATCTTTGTGCGAGCAGGTCGGCAAACGGCCCCTCACCACGCATCCGCGCGCCGAAACGGCTGTCGTAGAGTTCGCCGCCGCGACTCTGGCGGATCAGGCTCAGCACATGGGCGGCACGCTGAGGATAGTGCGCCTGCAACCACTCCTCGAACAGGGGCGCGACTTCCAGCGGCAGGCGCAGCATCATGTAGGCAGCGCTTTGCGCACCGGCAGCGTAGGCCTCGGAAAGCAGGCTTTCGATTTCGCTGTCATTGATCATCGGAATCATCGGCGAACACAGCACGCCGACCGGAATGCCTGCTTCGCGCATCACCCGGATCGCGCGCAGGCGTGCCTTGGGTGCAGCGGCGCGCGGTTCGAGGATGCGTTTGAGTTCGTCGTCCAGGGTGGTCAGGCTGATCATCACCGACACCAGCCGTTGCTGCGCCAGTTCGGTGAGCAAATCGAGATCGCGCAGAATCAGCGAGCCTTTGGTGACGATGGTGACCGGATGGCGATAGCGCAGCAGCACTTCCAGCGTCTGTCGGGTGATTGTGTATTCGCGCTCGATCGGCTGATACGGGTCGGTGTTGGAGCCCAGATTGATCGGCGCACATTGATAGCCGGGTTTGCTCAGCTGTTCTTCCAGGACCTGGGCGGCATTGGTCTTGGCGATCAGCCGGGTTTCGAAGTCAAGGCCCGGCGACATGTCCCAGTAGGCGTGGCTGGGTCGTGCGTAGCAATAGATGCAGCCGTGTTCGCAGCCGCGATAGGGATTGAGCGAACGGTCGAAGGGCAGATCCGGCGAGGTGTTGCGGCTGATGATCGATTTGGCCTTTTCGATGATCACTTCGGTGTTTTGCGTCGGCGGTACTTCCTGATACCAGCCATCGTCCTCGGCCACCGAACGGCTCGGCGCAAAGCGGTTGTGCGGGTTGGTTGCGGTGCCGCGACCGCGGGGCGGAACTTGGATGATCATCGAACGAGCCTCGCTTCTGTATATGCATACAGTATCCGAGGGCGCGCGCTGTGATCCAGTACCGTTCAGCGATGCTTTGCCAATAGTGATACCGCACAGCGTTTCACTGACCAATTTTAATCAGGTCACGACAAGTCAGGATACAGATGCCTAATTGCTGAACTCAGGTCCCCTATATAGGCTCTGGAACTCCCGGCGACAGACTCCGGGCAACTAATTAAAAGGATTTGATTGAATGTCTTATTTGAATCAACGCGGTGTTTTTCTGCAAATGATGCAGCCGAGCATCACCGACTCCAACACTATTGTTTCGCTGCAACTGGCACGCAAGGAGCTGGGCTGGAATGCAGAGCAGCAGCTGTCGACCGAAGCACTGGTCGATTCGATTTACGTTGTGGCGGTATCGGCTGACAAGGGCAAAACGTTCACCATTCGCACTGACAAGAAAGATGTCGATGGCGACGGCGATATTGATAGCGATGACAAGGCAAAGTTGATCGCACTGGCCAAAGCTTATGTGGCCATCATTAACCCGTAAGCAGAAGTAATTGCCACAAATAAATTAATAAAAGCCCCCTGCATGCTTACATCATACAGGGGGCTTGTTTTTATTGATGTTGGGTAACCTGGCCGAGATCATCTCCGGAGGTGTTTTGCATATCTTCGCTGCGCAGATGCGCAACGTCTTTGGCACTGACCGGCGCGCCCTGGTTACCCCAGCTGCCCCGAATGAAGCTCACCACATCCGCGACTTCCTGATCCGACAGGCGCCAGGCGAAACCGGGCATGGTGAAGGTCGACGGCGCGGTGTGCGTGGCCGGCAAGGTTCCGCCCTTGAGCACGATATGAATCAGCGAGGTCGGATCGTCCGTTTGCAGCACTGGATTGCCCGCCAGCGCCGGGAACACGCGGGTGTAGCCATGGCCGTCGGTGCGGTGGCAGGCCGCGCAGTTGTCGATGTACACCGACGCGCCGCGTTGGCTGTCATCACCGTTCCACAGCTCTTTGGCAACTTTCTCGTCGTACTGATGCGGCTGATCCGCCGGATCATTGGCCGGTAGCGATTTGAGATAGCGGGCAATCGCGGTGAGGTCGGCGTCGCTCATGTACTGCATGCTGTGGGTCACCACATCACTCATGCCGCCGAACACCGCACTGCGATCACTGCGCCCGGTCTTGAGGAACTGCACCAATTGCTCTTCGCTCCAGCTGCCGAGGCCATCCTTGTGATCGCCGCGCAGGCTCTTGGCGATCCAGCCTTCCAGCGGTGCGCTGCCGGCGAGGAATTCGCTGCCGTCCGCTGCGCTCAGGGATTTTTCCTGCATGGTCAGCGCGCGCGGGGTGTGACAGGCGCCGCAGTGGCCGAGGCCTTCAACCAGATACGCGCCGCGATCAATCACCGGATCGTCCGACGTGGTCTGGTAATCCTCGACCTTCGGCGCGAACAGCCAGCGCCAGCCCATCAGCGGCCAGCGCATGCTCAACGGCCACGGGATATCGCTGGCCTTGTTCGCCTGCGCCACCGGTTCGACGCCATGCATGAAATACGCATACAGCGCCTGCATGTCGGCCTGGTTGACCCGCGCGTAGGACGGATACGGCATCGCCGGGTAAAGCGTGCTGCCGTTTTTGGCCACACCATGACGCACGGCCTGATCGAAGTCTTCGAAGCTGTAATCGCCAAGGCCGGTCTTATCCGGGGTGATATTGGTCGAGTAGATCGTGCCGATCGGCGTTTCCATCGGTAGGCCGCCGGCGAACGGCTTGCCGCCCTTGGCCGTGTGGCAGGCCACGCAGTCGCCGGCGCGGGCCAGGTATTCGCCGTGCTTGATCAGATTTTGATCAACGTTGGCCGCATAGACTGCCATGCTGCCGAGCAGGGCGAGGGTGGCGATAACGAAATTTTTCATGGTCATCGCTCCTTAAGCCTGAACCAGCGGGCCGGGGTTTTTCAGATATTGCTCGCGGATCGCTTTCGCCGACCAGTAGGTCAGCGCCGCCACCAGACCGGTCGGGTTATAACCCAGGCCCTGCGGGAACGCCGAGGCGCCCGGGACGAACACGTTATGCACGTCCCAGCTCTGCAAATAGCGGTTCAGCGCGCTGGTCTTCGGATCGGTGCCCATGATCGCGCCACCGTTGAGGTGGGTGGTCTGGTACGAGGCGGTGTTGAAGTGGTCGCCGACTTGCTTGCCGATCACTGAAATGGCTTTCGGGCCCATGGCTTGGGCGATCTTGCCCATCTTCTCGACCATGAAGCGGTTCATCTTGATGTCGTTTTCCTGCCAGTCGAAGGTCATGCGCAGCAGCGGCAGGCCGTAGGCATCGCGGTACACCGGATCGAGATCGAGGTAGTTGCCACGGTAGGACTGATGCGCGCCGTGGGCGTCCATTGACACTTGGTGGGTGTAGTAATCGGCGGTGGCGCGTTTCCACGCGCTGCCCCAGGCCGGTGTGCCGGGCGGGTTCGAGGTGCCGGCAATCGGTCGGCTGCCGGCCTGGTTGACCCACATCGGCGAGCCGCCGACGAAGCCGTGCGGGCCGTGGTCGAAGTTGTCGGCGTTGAAATCGTCCACCGCCACGCCGTTGCCGCCGGCGCCGATGAAGTTGTTGGTGTGGGTGTCCTTGTCGAAGAACGCCTTGATGGTGGCCATGTTCTGGTAGGCGAAGTTACGTCCGACCACGCCTTCGCCGCTGATCGGGTCGTACGGTTTGCCGATCCCGGAAAGCAGCATCAGACGCACGTTGTGCAACTGGAATGCGCCGAGGATCACCAGATCCGCCGGCTGCTCGATCTCGCGGCCCTGGCCGTCGATATAAGTGACGCCGGTGGCTTTGCTTTTCGTGCTGTCGAGATTGACCCGCAGCACATGGGAGTTGGGGCGCAGTTCGAAATTCGGCAGGGGCTTGAGCGCCGGCAGAATGTTCACGTTCGGTGAGGCCTTGGAATACATGTAGCAGACGTAGCCGCTGCAGAAACCGCAAAAGTTGCACGGACCCATCTGGGCGCCGTAGGGATTGGTGTACGGCCCCGAAGTATTGGCCGAAGGCAGGTTGTAGGGTTTGTAACCGACTTCTGTAGCCGCTTTGCCGAACAGTTGTGCGGATACGGTGTTCTTCTGCGCTTGAAGCGGGAACGGGTTGGAGCGATCCGGCGCGTATGGGTTGCCGCCCTTGCCCTGACCGACCAATTGGCCTTTCACCGTCCAGGCCTGGCCGGAGGTGCCGAAGACTTTTTCCGCGAAGTCGAAAAACGGTTCCAGCTCTTCATAGCTGACGCCGAAATCCTGGATGGTCATGTCCTTGGGGATGAAGCTCTTGCCATAGCGTTCTTCGTAATGGCTGCGCATACGCAATTCGATCGGGTCGACACGAAAGTGCACGCCAGACCAATGCAGCCCGGCGCCGCCGACGCCATTACCCGGCAGGAACGCGCCCAGTTGGCGGTTGGGCAGGGCGATGTCGTTGACGCTGTGGCGAATGGTCACCGTCTCTTTGGAGATGTCCTGAAAGAGCTTTTTCCGCACGCTGTAGGTGAGTTCGTCGATCACCTGCGGATAGTTGCCGTCGGGGTAAGTGTCCTGCATCGGCCCGCGCTCCAGCGCCAGCACGTTGAGACCCGCCTCGGTGAGTTCCTTGGCCATGATCGCGCCGGTCCAGCCAAAACCGACGATGACTGCATCAACCTTCTTCATTACCGTTGCCATGCTTACGCCCTCTCGCCGCGAATCGACACTGCCGGGAAGGGGTATTGCTCGTTGCGTTCCACCCAATCCATGAAATCGGCGCGGGCGCCGGGGAAACCGATCATGGTCCAGCCGACCATGCCTTTGTTGCCACCGTGGATCGGGTCGCAGAAGAAACCTTCCTTGGTGTTTTGCAGCAGCAGATTGAAGAAGATCTTCGCTGGCACCGCAGCGAACTGCGGCTTGCCGGCTTCAAGTTGCCTGAGCAAATCGTCTCGGGTAGCGCTGTCTTGCTCGGCAAATGTTTTACCGCTGAGACCTTTTACCCACTGATCCGTGGCGGCGATGCCGAGGCGATAGATGTCTTTGGGCACCAGTTTGCTCTGCCAGCCCATCTCCGGCGCAGCGTCGGCATTGAACGGGCCTTGCATGTACCACAGGGCACCGGCGGCGTACGGGGTGTTCATCTGGCGGTCGATGTATTCCGGCACACCGGCTTCGAGCGCGCCGGGGCCTTGCGCATCGTTGGGGATCAACTGCGCGACGGCGGCGTTGATGAATGCCCATTCTTCAGCGGTGAAAAAGCTCGGCTGATAATCGCCTGCGGTGGCAAGGAGAGGTTTCGGCGCGGCAGGCGCTGGCGCACTTTCAGGGGCGGCTTGCAGCACGCTGCTGCCCAGGCCGGTACCGGCAAGGGTGACCACCGGAATCAGGGTCAGGGATTTGCGCAAGAACTCACGCCGCGGGTTGTCTCGATCTTGATCAGACATGGGGTACCTCATCAGGCATAGAAGTCAGCCGCTTCTGCGAGCAGCTCGAGGAATATTGCGTCGCGGTGACGGGTGTCTGTCCCGGTAAAGGAGCGCCACGTCTGCAACATCATGTGACAAATGGTAGCAGGCTAAGCATCAAGAAAAACCGTTTGCACGGAAAAAAGCCCGGCGAGGCGACGATTCACATTTCTTTGACGGCCGGCTCACGGCGCATTGACCGCCGAACGTCGAAGCTGAGATTCCTTCCATGAAGATTGCCGAAACGGTCAGCCCAGCATGTCTCGAGTGCGCTTTTTCCCCGCTTTGTGTTTTTCGCTTGTCGCGCTGTTGCATGGCATGGCCGCCCGGGCGGCCGACGCAATATCGCCCCGCCCGGCCGATTGGGCGCAGCCGGTCGAGGCGCAGTTCAACCTGTTCCGCATGTCGCCGACCCTGTATCGCAGTGCCCTGCCGAGTCGTGGCGCGGTGCCGTTGCTGAACAGTCTGCATGTCGTCACAGTGATCAACTTCCTGCCTGAAACCGATAGTGACTGGCTGTCCACGCCCGGGGTCAAGCAGGTGCAGTTGCCGTATCGCACCAATCATGTCGACGACAGTGATGTGCTCAAGGCCCTGCGCGCGATTCAGTCCGCTGAAGCTGATGGCCCGGTGCTGATGCACTGCAAGCACGGTTCTGACCGCACCGGACTGATGGCGGCGATGTACCGCGTGGTAGTGCAGGGCTGGAGCAAAGAGCAGGCGCTCAAGGAAATGACCGAGGGCGGTTTTGGTGACAGCCAGCATTTTCACGACAGCGTGCGTTACGTGATGCAAGTCGACGTTGACCGATTGCACGAGGCGCTGGTCAATGGCGAATGCAGCACCAGTGCATTCGCCATGTGCTCGATGAAGAGTTGGTTCGACTCGGCGCACGTCCAGCGTTGATCGGCTCAGTCTGGCAGCGCCGCGAAGAGCTCAGGGTTGATCGGCTGGCCGAGAAAAGCGTGCAGCGCTTCGGGCAGCGATTTCATGTCAGCCGAAAGCAGCGTTTCACGCAGATCGCGGCCGGTCTGCTCGTTGAACATGCCTTCGCGTTCGAAGCGTTTGAATGCCTCGCTCGCCAGCACGCCTGACCACTTGTAGGCATACAACGAAGCTTCGTAACCGGTCGCAAGATAGTCGCAGCTGTTGGCGAAGCGGCATTCTGCCGGCAGTTGCAAATGAGGGAACACGCCTTGAACCTCATCGAATACCTGCTGAACGCTGCGCCCGTCGCCCTGACTGCGGTGCAGCTCGAAGTCCAGCAGTGCGCTCATCAGCAGCATTGCCGTGTCTCGACTGCGCTGAGCGCCGAGAGCAAGCAGTGCACGGTTGATCTGCGCTTCGCCAAGACGCTCGCCGGTTTCGTGATGCGTGCCCAGCCAGCGCAGGAATTCCCCTGACCGCGCCCAGTGTTCGAACAGTTGACCGGTAAATTCGGCCGCGTCGCGGCTCAATTGCGATATGCCTGACAGGTTGTAATGAGGCGAGCGCGTCAGCACGTGATGCAGGCAATGCCCGAACTCGTGCAGAAGCACGCGCAGGTCCTGGTGAGAAAGCAGATCGGGGTGGCCGGCAGCGGCAGCGGTGAAATTACTTTGCAGCGAGGCGATCGGCAGTACCGGCCGGCCTTCGGCGGTGATGCGCCGATTGCGCAGCACACCGGTCCAGGCGTAATCGCTGCCAGTGTCACGATGGAATGGGTCGATGTAGATATAGCCGATCGGCTGCCCATGCTCACTGACCTCGAATAATCGAACCTGATCATCGAGGCGTTCGCCCTGCGGGTCCTCAACAAGGGTGATGCCGAACAGATGCTCGCCGAACCGGCACAGGCTGCGCAGAGTGGCATTGAGCGGGAAATACTCGCGAAGGTCATGAAGTGCCCCGTCCAGTTGCTGCAGGCGCAGCTGTTCCGCGAGGAAGTCCTGATCCCACGCCTGCACCTGCGCGATGCCCCACTGGCGGGCGAAGACTCGCAGTTCTGCGGTGTCACGCGCCAGTTGCGCGGCATTGAGCGCGATCTGTTGATGCAGGAAACGGCTGACCTGATCGGTATGCGTGGCCATGCGGTTGTGCAGGCGCAATTGGGCGAAATTGTCGAAGCCCAGCAACTTTGCCTTCGCATGCCGCGAGATCAACAGCCTCGCCAGTACAGGCTCATTGTCGAAGCGCCTGGCCGTGGGCCCCTGATCCGAGGCACGGGTGTAGTAAGCCTTGAAATACTCCTCTCGCAATGCGCGGTTCTGCGCGTGGGTCATGATCTGTTCGAAAGTGTGCTGATTCAGCGTAAGCCGCCAGCCGGAAAGCCCAGCCTGTTTGGCGTTGGCAGCCAGATGCGCTTGCACATCGGGCGTCAGCCCTTCCAGCACAGTCTGATCATCGATGTGTTTGTACCAGGCGGCGTTGGCTGCGGCGAGGTTGGCCAGAAAGCGCTTTTCCTGCAGGTCGATGTCCTCGTTCAACTGCGCCAGCTGTGCTCGCTGCGCTGCTGGCAACTCAGTGCCGGCCAGACGAAATCTGCGCAGGATTTTCGCCAGCGAGGTTTTGCGCGAATCACTGAAGCTGGCGGCAATCGAGCTCTTTGCCAACCGCTGATAGGTTTCGAGCAACCCCCGATGACTGCTCCTCGTCGCGCTGAATCGTGCTGCGGCATTGCTGCTCAGTGTGCTCTGCAGTAACCAGTCGGCATCGTCGGAGTGGATCACCGTCAGGAACTCGATGATCGCCATGGTTTCCGCCAGGCGCGCGTCGGCTTCATCAATGGCAATTACCACGTCGTCCCAGTTGGGATGATCGACCTGATTGGCGATGACGTTATCGATAATCAGCAGGTTGTCGGCAACGATGTACTCGACAGCCGGCAACAAATGCTCGGCGCGTACCGCCGACCAGGGCGGCAACTGCCAGTGTTGCAGGAGAGGATTGATGTCAGGCATGGCGTCTTCCGTGAGAGAGGGCTGGATTGACCAGCCTAATCAGGAAGCGCAGGGGCGCGGTGGTAGATAGTTACCGCCACCTGCCGATGGTCATCGGCAGGTGGCGGTAATTGTCACTGCTGCTCGTCGGGCTTTTTCTTCAACTTGGGGTTGGGGAAGAACTGCACGGCCTGGACCGTTTTGTCGGCGGCAGGCTTGAGCGCGCTGGTATTGACCCGCGTGCCCAGCTCTTTAGGCACCGACAACCCCTGCTCGTTGAGGGTGTCGGAGTAACCGCAGGCCACGCATTCGCGGTGTGGCACGCCGTCCTCGTTCCACATCATCAACTTGTCCGGCTCGCTGCACGCCGGGCAGACTGCCCCGGCGATGAAGCGCTTCTTGGTGATCACAGGGCCTTCGCTCATGCTGCCGCGTCCTCACTCAGACCGCTGTGGCGCAACAGCGCGTCGATCGACGGCTCACGGCCACGGAAGTCGACGAACAGCACCATCGGTGCCTGCGAGCCGCCGCGCGCCAGAATCGCTTCGCGGAAGGCGCGACCGGTTTCAGCGTTGAGCACGCCGTGTTCTTCGAACTTGGAGAAGGCATCGGCGGACAACACTTCAGCCCACTTGTAGCTGTAGTAACCGGCCGCGTAACCACCGGCGAAGATGTGCGCGAAGCTGTTGGGAAAGCGGTTGTAGGCCGGTGGACGCATCACCGAGACCTCGTCACGTACGCCCTCGAGCACTTGCGCCACGCTACGGCCATCGCCATGGGTGGCGTGCAGTTCGAAGTCGAACAGCGAGAACTCCAGCTGACGCACCATCATCAGGCCGGACTGGAAGTTCTTCGCCGCGAGCATTTTTTCCAGCAGGTCCTGCGGCAGGGGTTCGCCGGTCTCGTAGTGGCCGGAGATCAGTGCCAGGCCTTCCGGCTCCCAGCACCAGTTTTCCATGAACTGGCTCGGCAGTTCGACCGCATCCCAGGCCACGCCATTGATGCCGGAGACGCCAGCGTGTTCGACGCGGGTCAGCAGGTGATGCAGGCCGTGGCCGAACTCGTGGAACAGGGTAGTCACTTCATCGTGGGTCAGCAGCGCAGGCTTGCCGCTGTCGGCCGGGGTGAAGTTGCATACCAGATTGGCGACTGGGCTTTGCAGCACGCCGTCGACGGTGCGGCGACGGTCGCGGGCGCCGTCCATCCACGCGCCGCCACGCTTGTTGGCGCGGGCATACAGGTCGAAGAAGAAGCGGCCGACGTGCTGGCCGTTTTCCTTGATCTCGAACAGGCGTACGTCCGGGTGCCAGGTGTCGAAGTCTTTCTGCTCGGCGATCTCGATGCCGTACAAACGCTGGACAATGGCGAACAGGCCGCTGAGGACTTTATCGATCGGGAAGTAGGCGCGCAGGGTTTCCTGAGCGACGCTGTAGCGTTGCTCGCGGAGTTTTTCGCCGTAGAAACCACTGTCCCAGCTTTGCAGATCGGCGCAGCCCTGTTCGGCGGCGTAAGCGCGCAGCTGTTGCAGATCCTGCGCGGCGAACGGCTTGCTGCGCTGGGCCAGATCACGCAGGAAGCTCAGTACCTGATCGCTGGATTCGGCCATTTTCGTCGCCAGGCTCAGCTCGGCGAAACTGGCGAAACCCAGCAGTCGGGCCAGTTCCTGACGCAGGTCGAGGATCTCTTCCATCACCGGGCCGTTGTCGTTCTGGCCGGCATTCGGGCCTTGATCCGAGGCGCGGGTGCAGTAGGCGGCGTAGACTTCTTCGCGCAGCGCACGGTCTTGCGCGTAGGTCATCACCGCGTAGTAGCTGGGGAATTCCAGGGTGATCAACCAGCCATCCAGACCTTTGGCCTGCGCGGCGGCAGCCATCTGCGCCTTGGCCGAATCGGTCAGGCCGGCGAGGGCGGCTTCGTCGGTAATGTGCTTGGTCCAGGCCTGCGTAGCGTCGAGCAATTGGTTGGAGAAGCGGCTGCCGAGCTCGGACAATTTGCTCTGCACTTCGGCGTAACGCTTCTGCTCGGCTTCCGGCAGGTCGATACCCGACAGGCGGAAATCGCGCAGGGCGTGTTCCAGGATGGTTTTTTGCGCGACGTCGAAATTGGCAGCTTCCGGACTGTTGGCCAGCGCTTCATACGCCTGGAACAGTTCGCGGTTCTGGCCCATTTCGGTGGAGTAGGCGCTCAGGGCCGGCAGGCACGACTCGTAGGCTTCGCGCAGTTCGGCGCTGTTGCACACGGCGTTAAGATGGCTGACCGGGCTCCATGCCGCACCGAGACGATCGTTGAGTTCGTCCATCGCCAGCACCAGACCGGCCCAGGTCGGGTCCTTGCCCTGGGTCTTGAGAATGTCGGCGATGGCGGCGCGGTTGTCCGCGAGGATGGTTTCGATGGCGGGCAGGACGTGTTCGGCACGGATCGTGGAGAACGGCGGCAGGTCGTAGGACTGCAAAAGAGGGTTGTTCACGCTCACGGTTGGCACCTTGGCTGGAAGAAACATGCGCCCATCTTAATTACAATCGACACTCACCGCAGCTATCGGCGACAGAGAGAGAACTAATCGTGTCCCTTCGCAAATACCAGAATCACACCCCCCGCCTGAGCAACGGCGCATTCGTCGACGGTTCGGCGGTGGTGATCGGCGACGTCGAAATTGGCGCAGACAGCTCAGTCTGGCCGCTGACGGTGATCCGTGGCGACATGCACCGCATCCGCATCGGCGCGCGCACCAGCGTGCAGGATGGCTGCGTACTGCACATCACCCACGCCGGCCCGTTCAACCCGGACGGTTTTCCACTGCTGATCGGCGATGACGTGACCATCGCCCACAAGGTCATGCTGCACGGCTGCACCGTTGGCAGCCGCGTGTTGATCGGCATGGGCAGCATTGTCATGGACGGCGCCGTGGTCGAGGACGACGTGATCATTGGCGCTGGCAGCCTGGTGCCGCCGGGCAAGCGCCTGCAAAGTGGCTTCCTGTACGTCGGCAGCCCGGTCAAGCAAGTGCGCCCGCTGACCGATAAGGAAAACGCCTTCTTTACTTACAGCGCGGCGAATTACGTCAAGCTCAAGGACCTGCATCTGGCCGAAGGCTACGACCAGCTCTGAATCGCCCTACACCTGCCCGGGAATTTCCATGCATTACCAGACCGTACTGTTCGACCTCGATGGCACCCTGACCGACCCGCGTGAGGGCATTACCCGCTCAATTCAATTTGCCTTGGCCAACCTCGGCATCGACGAACCGGACCTGAGCAAACTGGAACACTTCATCGGTCCGCCGCTGCTGCAAGCGTTCATGCAGTTCTACGATTTCGACGAGGCCAAGGCCTGGGAAGCGGTGAATTTCTATCGCGAGCGCTTCAAGGTCACCGGGCTCTACGAGAATCGGGTGTTCGACGGGGTGACGCCGTTGCTGGAAACCTTGAGCGGGCAGGGGCGGCAGTTGTACATCGCGACGTCCAAGCCGTGGGTATTTGCCCGCGAGATCGCCCGGCACTTCGACTTCGCCCGGCATTTCAAAATGATCTACGGCAGCGAACTGGACGGCACGCGCACCAACAAGGTTGAGCTGATTGCGCACCTGCTTGAGGAAGAACGCCTCGACCCGGCGCAGACCCTGATGATCGGCGATCGCAAGCATGACCTGATCGGCGCCCGCAGCAACGGCTTGGATGCAGCGGCGGTGGGCTATGGGTTTGGCAGTTTCGAGGAGTTGAATGCCGAGGCGCCGGCTTATCACTTTGAAACCTTGGACGAGTTGCATCAGGCGTTTTTGCAGCGCTGATCAGATGGCTATCGCTGGCAAGCCAGCTCCCACAGGTTAGCGATATCTTCAGGCTCACCGCTGCCCTGTGGGAGCTGGCTTGCCAGCGATGAGAGCCGTTCAGCCGCTGGAGGACTCAGGAATGGCCAAGGCCCTCAAAGCCGCCTTGCGCTCATCAACCGGCAATCGTCCCAACCGCTCAACCTCGGCATAAAACCTCGGCCAATCCCCACCCACCTGCCGGAACACGGCCGCGAACGCCGGCACCCACTGGTCATACAGCCCGAACGGCAACAGTCGCGCGTTGTTCAGCGGCGCGTTGACCCAGGCGTCATAGCGCTTGTCCCCGGCCCACTGACTGTCGCGCATGACCCGATACTCCCGGCGCAAGCGCTCGAACTCCGCCGCTTTGCGCTCTCGCATCTGCTCGACCGACAGTGGCTGCGCATACAGCTTCTCCAGTCGTGAGCGCGTGGCGAGTACCAGTTCGATGAACTGGTCACGCTGCTTGAGCCTGGCATCCGACTCCGCCGGCAAGCCGCGAAACGCCCGCCACTGCCGCGTCCCTTCCTGCTCGACAAACGTGGCAAATGACTCGTTGAACTCGGTGTCGTCCTTTACATAGAACTTCTGGTGCGCCAGCTCATGAAAAATCAGCGTGGCCAGCCGCTCATCGCCCCAGCCCATCATCGAATTGAGGATCGGGTCATTGAACCAGCCAAGCGTCGAGTACGCCTCGACCCCGCCGATCGACACGTCCATGCCCTGCAAGCGCTGAAGCGCCGCTTCGCCACGGGCGGCGCTCTGGCTGTAGTAGCCGCGATAGGCCACGCAGCCGGCAATCGGGAAGCAGTGATTCTGCGGCGTGAGGGAAAACTCTGTGGTGGCGAACACGTTCCACACCACGAACGGCCGGCCAAGGTCGGCGTACAGGCGATAGCTCTGGTTGTCCGGCAGGTGCAGATGCTCGCTGGCGAACGCGCGGGCCTTTTGTGATTGAGCCAGATGCGCGCGCAATTTGGCATCGCGGCTTGGGTCGGCAATGACTTGCTCGACCGGCTCCCGCGCGCGCAGCAACTGCAATTGTCCGCTGGCCAACTGGCTGTAATAGCTGACGCTGGCGCAACCGTTGAGCAACAAAAACAACACACCCGGAAACAAAATCGGAAAAACGCGATCAAGTAACCCAAGGCTGGAATACGGCCTGATCAAAATAAGAAATTCCCCGGAAAGTCTGCCCCAAGACTATCCCGCCTCAAGGAGCACCGCTATGCGCATGTTGATGCTGACAGGAGGCCTGCTGACGCTGGCCGGTTGTGCCGGATTCGGAATGCCCGACCCCGACCCTTCGCAAGCCTGGATCGATCTCGACGCCCGCCAACACGACACGGCACTGCAAGCCGTGCAAGTCGATGCCACACAGGCTGTCGACAAACGTTATTTCGAAGTGCAGCCCGGCAGCCATGAGCTGAAGGTGCGCTATCAGTTTCCGGTCGAAGCCACCAACATCGGCCCGACTGCCGAACCGCTGTGGCGCGATTGCCAGTTGAGCGTGAAATTCAAGGATTTCAACGCCGGCCAGCGCTATCAGTTGCAGGCGGGCAGCATCGGCTTCCGGCCTTGGGCCAAGCTTTATGACGAACAGCGCAAGGTCGTCGGTCGGGGTACGCCGGCGGGCTGTCAGAGCAGTTGATCGGCGCTATGCTGGCTGTTAAAACCTGCGGATATCCACCATGCGTACCTTGCTGCTGTTGTTCGTTGTCGGTCTCGTCGCCGGTTGCCAGACGCCATTGCCACCGGTTGACCCGCACATGGCCTGGGTCGACTTCTCAACGCCAAGCCCCGGCGGCAAGTTGCTGATGGCCGAGCGCCTCGACAACCAGCGCTTGAACGACGGGCGCTTCTTCCAGGTGACGCCCGGCAGCCACGAGCTGCGGGTGCGTTTTGACTTCGAAGTGTTTGGCGGCGGTGGCAGTCTGCTCACCGGCCCGGTCGAGCGTTTGTGTTATCTGACGATCCGCTACGACCACTTCGAAGCCGGCCAGCGTTATCTGCTGGAAGGACGTTCGTTGGCATTCACGCCGAGCGCACGTTTGTACAATGCCAAACGCGAAATCGTTGCTGAAGACCGCGAGTTCAACTGCATCATCTAGCGCTTCAGCTGTCGTTTTTCTGATAGATGATGCGCTTGGTGCCGTTCTCGCAAGAACCGACGATCATGGCTGAGTCGTGCTGCTTCGCCTCTTCGGCCGTGATGATTTCCAGTGTGTATGAGGGAATGGCCTTCGCCTGGATCTTGATCTCGATTTCCTTTCTGAGCTCTTCGCAGTCCTTGGGGGCTGCGAAAGCGGACGTGGCCAGTGCACTGCAAAGGATCGCCAAGCCAATACGTTTCATCGATGAAGCTCCTTGAGGCAGCGCGCACGGGTGTGCGCTGAAGCTGCTGTCGATTATTCGACCACATTTTTACAGAGCGGGTTCTGACTTTGCTCACACCTTGTATTAATTGCCGGCCGCTGAGCTGGTTTCGAGATTGCCTTCGCGAGCAGGCTCGCTCCCACACCGGATCTGCGATGTGCACAAATCCCCTGTGGAAGCGAGCCTGCTCGCGAACGCGTCAGCGCTGCAAACGCCGAATCAGCTGACCAGCGAAGCCTCAAGGGTGATCTTCGCATTCAGCACCTTGGAAACCGGGCAACCTTCCTTGGCCTTGTTGCTCAACTCCTCAAACTGTTGCTGAGTTGCGCCCGGGATCTTCGCCTTGAGAATCAGCTTCACCGCAGTGATCGCGAAGCCGCCGTCAACCTGATCGAGAGTAACTTCAGCGTTGGTGTCGATGCTGTCTGCCTTCAGGCCGGCGTCGCCGAGAATCATCGAAAACGCCATGGAGAAGCATCCTGCGTGGGCCGCGCCGATCAGTTCTTCCGGATTGGTGCCCTTGCCGCCTTCAAAGCGCGCCTTGAAGCCGTACGGTGCGTCGCGCAGTACGCCGGTTTCGGTGGAGATCGAGCCGAGACCGGTTTTCAGGTCGCCTTCCCAATGCGCCGATGCCTTTTTCACGATAGCCATGTCTGCCTCCTCAAATGTGGCGCGGAACGCCGCGCCGTCGCGGTTTTTACTAGCAAGGCTTCTGAGGATAGACGGCAGAACAAAGTTCAGCCTGGCTGAATCGTTGACTTTTTTAGTAGGAAATTTCGTTGCTGCTATTGAATCTCGGGTATATGCCCTCATTCCATAAAACACGCTTATGGATTTGGCAGGTTTTCGTTTGCAAGAAAAACCTGCCTCCCCACCCGGAGATGCAGGTTCATGAAAAAACTGTCCGACGTTAAATTTTCCACCCTCGACCTGGTGCCGGTGCGCGAAAACGGCAGCGCGGCGCAATCGCTGCACAACTCGCTGGACCTGGCGCAGCATGCCGAGAAATTCGGCTACACAAGATTCTGGGTCGCCGAACACCACAACATGGACGGCATCGCCAGTTCGGCCACTTCGGTGTTGCTCGGCTATCTGGCTGGTGGCACTTCAACGATCCGTGTCGGTTCCGGCGGGGTGATGCTGCCCAATCATGCGCCGCTGGTGATTGCCGAGCAGTTCGGCACCCTCGAGAGCCTGTACCCGGGACGCATCGACCTGGGTCTGGGCCGCGCGCCCGGCTCGGACCAGATGACCGCCCGCGCCTTGCGCCGTGAGCGCTCGGGCAGCGCTGACGACTTCCCTGAAGACGTCGCCGAACTGATGCGCTACCTCGGCCCGCGCACCCCTGAGCAACGGGTGATCGCCATGCCCGGCACCGGCACCAACGTGCCGATCTGGCTGCTCGGTTCAAGCCTGTTCAGCGCGCAATTGGCGGGTGAGCGCGGCTTGCCTTACGCCTTTGCCTCGCACTTCGCGCCGCGCTTCATGCACGAGGCGATTCGCATCTACCGTAACCACTTCAAGCCGTCGGCGGTGCTCGACAAGCCGTACGTAATGCTCGGCGTGCCGTTGGTGGCAGCGGATACCGATGAGCAAGCCGATTACCTGGCGACGTCGGTGTACCAGCGCATTCTTGCGTTGATGCGTGGCCAGAGCCTGGTGCAGCGTCCGCCAGTGAAAACCATGGACGGTCTGTGGCTGCCCCATGAACGTGAAGCGGTGGGCGATTTCCTCGGCCTCGCCATGGTCGGCGGCCCGCAGAAGATCCGCGCCAGGCTTGAGGTGTTGATCGAGCAGACCCAGGCGGACGAGCTGATTTTCACCTCTGACCTGTACGAGCATGCGGATCGCGTGCATTCCTACGAGCTGCTGGCCCAAGTCATGAAGGGATAAAGCGCACTTTTTTAGGAGTGAGCCTGCTCGCGATGGCATTTCTTCAGTCACAGCATTTGTGACTGTCACACCGCGATCGCGAGCAGGCTCACTCCTACAAAGAAATCTGTTCTGCATAAAAAAGCCGACGCATCGACGTCGGCTTTTGTATTTCAGGCGCAATCAACCGCGCTTGTAGACGATTTCCTTGCTGCCGCCTTCGCAGCTGCCGACGACATCGCCATCAGCCGCTGCACCCTTGTCGACAACCTCCAGCGAATAACCGGAAACGCCCTTGGCGTCGAGCTTCGCTGCGATTTCGCTTTTCAGCTCTTCACAAGGTTTGCCGGCTGCAAATGCACCACCCGCAAGGCTCAACAAACCTACTGCCAACATGAACTTCTTCATCGGTCGCACTCCCTGGTCGGATTGAAAGAGGCGGGCATCGAGTCATCCACCCGATGCGCTCACCTTGTAGCGCTTTGCCATTCCCTATGGCACTCGGCCAGCGCGCAAGTTCAGAAGACTAGCTCAAACTCAGCTGGCGGCAATCTTGAAGCCGACTTTCAGCGTGACCTGAAAGTGCGCTACCTGGCCGTTTTCGATGTGGCCGCGGGTTTCAGTCACTTCAAACCATTCCAGATTGCGCAGGGTCTTGTTGGCCTCGGCCAAGGCATTGTTGATGGCGTCTTCGATGCTGGTGGTGGACGAACCGACCAGTTCGACTTTCTTGTACGTGTGATGGTCACTCATGGCGATCTCCTTGGGTTGGAATGGCGTGTGAAATTGAGACTAGCAGGCAATTGCACTGTTGATTTCGGCGCCGCTGCGCTGCCGAAGTTCAGAATTTCTGCACTTTCTCGAAGTGGTGAAGTCCCAACCAACACACGCCACTCATCACCAATGCAGGAGAGCCACCATGGCCAACACCTCTTTACGTAAAGCCTCGTTGCAAAGCATGGAAGCCGAGATCGAGAGTCTGCTCAAATCGTTGGAAAGCTTGAAAGACGATGCTTCGGACGAGTCGCGCAAGACCCTCAAGGCGCTGAAAAGCAACGCTGAAAGTGCGCTGAAACATTCCCGTCATCTGCTCAGCGACGCGTACGAAGAAGTCAAAGTGAAAACCCGCGAGACCGGCATTGCCACTCGTGACTACGCGCAGGAACACCCATGGACCACAGCCGGCGTGGCTGTCGGTGCCATCGGTCTGCTCGCTGCCTACTTTTTGTTCAAGCGCGGCGAGTGATCAGTCTGGCGCAGCTCGTTCTTGAGCCACTGCGCCAGTTGCCGGGCGCGCCCGTCCGCGGCGCGCTTGGGTAGCCACAACGCCAGTTGCGCCGGGGTTTCGCAAAAGCCCCACGGCGCAACCAGGCGACCCGCCTTCAGATCTTCGATTACCAGCGGCTCCGGAGCGATTGCCACGCCGAGACCTGCAACAGCCGCCTCCAGCAAATAATACAAATGCTCAAAACCTTGCCCGAGCTTCAACGCCTTGGGATCGAGGTGGTTTTGCTGCGCCCAACTGGGCCAGGCTTGCGGGCGAGAGGTGGTGTGCAGCAAGGGCTGCTCGAGCAATTCTGCGGCAGGAGCGTCGTGCAGGTTCTGATAACCACTGAACAATGGGCTCATCACTGGGCCGATGCGTTCCGCCGCCAGTTCATAGACCTGCATATCGGCCGGCCACGGTGGTTCGGCGAACAGCAATAACGCATCAAGGCCCGGGCGCCGGGGATCGAGATCACCTTCACCGGCCGACAGGTGCAGACGCAGATCCGGCAAATCAGCGTTCAGCCGCCCCAGGCGGGGAATAAACCAGCGCGCCAGCAGGCTCCCCGAACAACCCAGCACGAATGGCGCATCCGCTGTGCTTTGTGTGAGTTCGGCGCAAACACTGCGCAGCCGATCGAACGCTTCACCGCTGGCATCGCGTAGACGCACGCCGGCATCTGTGAGTTTCAAGCCGCGCCCGTCCTTGATGAACAGGCTCACGCCGAGATGTTCCTCAAGCACCTTGAGCTGGCGGCTGACCGCGCCGTGGGTGACGTGCAGCTGTTCGGCAGCCTGACTCACACTGTTCAGTCGGGCGGTGGCCTCGAAGGCGCGCAAGGCATTCAGCGGGGGAAGGTCATGGCTCATGGTATCTGTGAGTTTTCCTGACAGGTTTAGGCGATCTTATCGGTTTTCAGCCTGGAAAGTCAGGGGTAGAGTGGTCGTCATTGTCTTCTGACCGAATCCACCTGGAGCGACCCATGACCCAGACTTCGCACACCTCCGATCTGCGTAACGGCCCCGACGCCAACGGCCTGTTCGGTGCGTTCGGTGGCCGTTATGTAGCGGAAACCCTGATGCCGTTGATCCTCGACCTGGCTCGCGAGTACGAAGCGGCCAAGGAAGATCCGGCCTTCAAAGAAGAATTGGCCTACTTCCAGCGCGACTACGTCGGACGCCCGAGCCCGCTGTATTTCGCTGAGCGCCTGACCGAATTCTGCGGCGGCGCCAAGATCTACCTCAAGCGTGAAGAGCTGAATCACACCGGCGCGCACAAGATCAACAACTGCATCGGCCAGATTCTGCTGGCGCGGCGCATGGGCAAGAAGCGCATCATTGCCGAGACTGGCGCCGGCATGCACGGCGTGGCTACGGCCACCGTTGCTGCGCGTTTCGGTCTGGACTGCGTGATCTACATGGGCACCACCGACATCGAACGTCAGCAGGCCAACGTCTTCCGCATGAAACTGCTCGGCGCTGAAGTGATTCCGGTTGTCGCTGGTACCGGCACCCTGAAAGACGCGATGAACGAAGCCCTGCGCGACTGGGTGACCAACGTCGACAACACCTTCTACCTGATCGGCACCGTAGCCGGCCCACACCCGTATCCAGCAATGGTCCGCGACTTCCAGGCCGTCATCGGCAAGGAAACCCGTGATCAGCTGCAAGCCCAGGAAGGTCGTCTGCCGGACAGCCTGGTGGCGTGCATCGGTGGCGGTTCCAACGCCATGGGCCTGTTCCACCCGTTCCTCGACGACAAGAGCGTGGAAATCATTGGCGTCGAAGCGGCCGGTTACGGCATCGAAACCGGCAAGCACGCGGCCAGTCTGAACGGCGGCGTGCCGGGCGTGCTGCACGGTAACCGCACTTTCCTGCTGCAGGACGACGATGGCCAGATCATCGACGCCCACTCGATTTCAGCCGGCCTCGACTATCCGGGCATCGGCCCTGAACACGCCTGGTTGCATGACATCGGCCGCGTCCAGTACACCTCGGTGACCGACGACGAAGCCCTTGAAGCGTTCCACAAATGCTGCCGTCTGGAAGGGATCATTCCTGCCCTGGAAAGCGCCCACGCTCTGGCCGAAGTGTTCAAACGCGCACCGAAGCTGCCGAAGGATCACCTGATGGTGGTCAACCTCTCGGGCCGCGGTGACAAGGACATGCAAACCGTGATGCACCATATGCAACAGTCGCAGCAGGAGAAACACTGATGAGCCGCCTGCAAACCCGCTTTGCCGACCTCAAGCAACAAAATCGTGCGGCGCTGGTGACCTTTGTCACTGCCGGTGATCCTGACTACGACACTTCGCTGGCAATCCTCAAAGGCCTGCCTGCCGCAGGTGCCGATGTGATCGAACTGGGCATGCCGTTCACCGATCCGATGGCCGATGGCCCGGCGATCCAGTTGGCCAACATTCGCGCACTGGGCGCCAAGCAGAATCTGGCGAAAACCCTGCAAATGGTTCGCGAGTTCCGTGAAGGCAACAGCGACACGCCGCTGGTGTTGATGGGCTATTTCAACCCGATCCACAAATTCGGCGTCGAGCGCTTCATCGCCGAAGCCAAAGAGGCTGGCGTTGACGGCCTGATCGTGGTCGACATGCCGCCAGAGCACAACGAAGAACTGTGCGACCCGGCGCAGGCTGCCGGTCTGGATTTCATCCGCCTGACCACGCCGACCACTGACGACGCGCGTCTGCCGCGCGTGCTCAACGGCAGTTCCGGTTTTGTCTATTACGTGTCCGTCGCGGGTGTCACCGGTGCCGGTGCAGCGACTCTGGAGCATGTGGAAGAGGCGGTTGCACGTCTGCGTCGGCATACCGACCTGCCGATCAGCATCGGTTTCGGTATCCGAACACCGGAGCAGGCCGCAGCGATCGCGCGTCTGGCTGACGGTGTGGTGGTGGGCTCGGCGTTGATCGATCACATCGCCAGTGCCGATACGCCTGAGCAGGCCATCGATGGCGTGTTGAGTCTGTGTTCGGCGCTGTCCCAAGGCGTGCGCAAGGCTCGCGTCTAAGACCGCAGGGAAAACCAAAAAGGCTTCAGAACATCGTTCTGAAGCCTTTTTTTGTGCTCAGGGCAATTGCAGTCCGCCTGATGCCTTGTGCAGTTTGCGCAGGTGCTCGCCAATCTGTTTGACATTGGCCTCGCTCGCGGCAATCTCGGCGGCGCGCTTGGGTTCGAGCAGTTTGCGCACTTCGGTATCAAGGTCGCCGGACAGCGCCAGCAGCTTCTTCTGGCGCTGACTGCTTTCCGCTTCCAGTCGGCTGAACTCGTTTGGCTGCGGCAGTCCATAACCTTTGGAATCGAGCAGTTCCGCCGGGCGGCTGAGGAAGCCGCTGTTGGCGAGGATCTCCTGCAGCGTCGCGTTGGCTTTGTCCATGCCGCCGTTTTCCAGCTCGCGGGCGCCGAGGTAGCGTTGCTTGACCTCGTCCTGCGCCAGCAACAGCTGCCGGCGAAAACTCGCCTGCTCGAGCAGCAACAGCGCCGCGCTGGTGCGCAGGTCGGCGCGGTCAAACCATTCGCGGCGTTGTTCAGCGCTGAGTGACAGCCAGTCTTCGACAGTGGTCTGCTTGATCGGCAGCTGCTTCTTCAGCACATCGAACATCGCTTGATAGCGATCACGGAACGAGTCGAAGCGGTAGCCCAGGCGTAGCGCTTCTTTCGGATCGTCTAGCACGCTGGTATCGGCCAGACCACGGCCCTTGAGCACTTCGAGCAAGCCGTTGGGCATGATGCTGTCGAGCCCGACAAGCTGGCTGTTATTGCTGCCGCTGCGCAACAGCTTCAAGCCTTCTACCGCGCAGTTGTTGGACAGGAAGAAGTAGTTGCCGTCGTAGCTCCAGTGCATCTCGGCGGCATGTTCGACCACGCCTTCGATTTCCTCGCGAGACAGGTTCAGCGGCACCGAAGCGAGGCTGCGCAGCTCGGTTTTGGTGTATTCGTCGATCACTTGCGCCAGCGGCAGCACGAACAGCCGCGACGGGTATTTGCCGACCAGACCATCCCAACTCGACAGCTGCACATCGCCAACGAAGGCGCGATAGGACAACACCAAGTGCTGATCGAGGTCGAGGCGGCAATCCGGGCCACGCGGGCGACCGGGGGCGCAGATCACCAGGCGCAGCATGCTGTGGCCCCAGCGGCTGACCCAGTTCTGATTGGCCTCGGCCAGCAGGTAATCGACCGCGTAGACCCGTTCCGGATCGACTTGTCCCAAGGGCTGCTTGGCGAAGTCATTGCCCGCATTGAGAAAGGCGAAGCTCTTGCTGCAGGTGTCCCAGTGCTGGCGGCGCCCAGCCGAAATGGTCCTTGTAGTAGCGATACAGCGCCGGGCGGCGGCAGGCGTAGCTCGGGTCGAGGAGGAAGTACTCCATGTTGACCGCAACGAATTCCTTGGGACTGGAGATCTCGTAAAGATCCGGGCTGCGCGCGACCTGGCGATTGTGTTGTTCGCGCTCGCCGCGGCGGCCGACGTATTGCTGCCACCCGGCGAGGTCGAGCAGGCGCGGGTCGTCGCTGATGGTGAAGCGGCGACCGTTCTGCCCGCGACACTCATCGGGAATGCCGATCAGCCCGGCGCTGTTGAAGCGTCGGGAGCAGCGCTGGATCAGCGTGCGTTCGGCGCCTGGCCATAAACGCGCGCGATCATAAATGTGGGTGATTTCGTGCAGCACCGTGGCCAGCAGTTCCTGGCGCACAGTGCCGTGGGGGCGATTGGTTTTCTCTTTCGCCGCGCTGCCATCGGTGAGACCGTCGAGCAGCTTGCGATTCAGATCGAGCTCGGCAACCAGCGTTGCCTGCCCGTAAGCGTTGGCAGGCATGTCATCGGTCCAGCCGACATCAATGCGCCGATCCAGCCGCTCGATGAAACTCGGCGGCAGCTTGTGCATGGCTTCATCGATCAGCGCCTGACTGGCCTGTACTTGAGCCGGGCTCAAACCCTCGGTCTTGAGCCGCAATTGCAGGCCGGCGTGGGCGCTGTTGCCAAGCAGCAACAACGCTCCGGCCAGCAGCCAGGCGCCAACGGACCTCACAGTGCGAGGATGGCTTCGGCGAGTACCTGGTCACTGGCGTCGCGTGCTTCCGGCACGCGGGTACGCAAGGTGTTGAGGGCGGCTTCGAGGTGCGCGCCACGGATGTCACCGTTGCTGGCGACGAAACTGGCGGCGTCGTCGTGGGCTTCGCGGATGATTTTCGAATCGCGAATCGACGTGGTGGTATCGGAGGTGAAATCGATGGTGCGCTGGGAGGCACGAACGATGATGTTACTGGTGGCTACCAGGGTGTGCGCCTGGGCCACATCGGCCAACACAAACAGGCCAAGGGCGGCAGCAATCAGCGGGCTACGCATGGAACGACTCCGGAAGGACAAGGATAACTATTGGACGAGAATTGCCTCTGCCAGTTCAAGGTCGCTGGCATGAAGTTTCGGCCGGGTTTTGCGCAGGTAATGCAGCGCGGATTCCAGCCGTGCGCCTCGCCATTCACCTTCACTGGCAACAAAGGCAGCCGCGTCATCATGGGCGGCGAGCAGCAGTTTACGGTCGAACGGCGCAGAAGACACCATGCTGGTGGCGTAACCGCTGACAACCGTGCCTTGGGTCGACGCATTGAAAGCATCGAAGGCGTTGGCAGACATCGCCCAGCAGGCAGCGAATAAAGTAGAAGAGATGAGCAGAGTTGGAAGAAAGCGCATGGGACTCGACAACTGTTGACGAGCCTGAAGGCTAGCGCAAATGCCCGGGCCAGAGCCAGCATTGAAACATCGGGACACGGCTGGCGTGTCCCGCCATGCGGCAAACGATCAGAGGGTCAGAATGGCCTGAGCCAATTGGGCGTCGGTGGCATTGAGTTGTGGCGCGTGATGGCGGATGTGGTCCAGCGCGCTTTCCAGTTTCACCCCGCGGATGTCGCCTTCGCTGGCGACGAAGCTGGCGGCATCGTCGCGGGCGGCAAGGACGATCTTGTCGTCACGGAAAGAGGAGGTCACATCGGAAGTGGCATCGGAAGAAGCCTTCAGCGCGCCGACGATCGAGTCGGTGGTGACGATGAAGCTGGTAGCGCTGGCGTTGGCAGCCACGGCCAGCAGGGCGGCGGCACTGAGCAGACGAAGACGGGTCATGATGGAACTCCTTTGGATAAACCGTAGTGAGAGGTGGCTCGGTATCTGAGGAGTCAGACGCCTGTTGCGCAACGTTCGCCACGTTCTGCAGGGATATTAGGCTGGCAAATGCGGTTCGCCCAGTGGTGGCCAGTGATACTCCAAAGGTTCTGGATGACTGTACTGGCGTCATACGAGAATTCGAAAATTGTACCTGTGCTCATTCAGTTATGCGTTTTAGAGCATTCAAAGCCCCTGAAGCGACAAAACCCGTCGTGGTTTCCCACGACGGGTTCTGCTTGTGCAATTCGGGTTGCTGGCGGTGGGTCTGAAGACCAGAGCCAGCGACGCTGCTTAGCGCCAGAACGGCTTGCTCAACTCTTCGTAGCGTTGTGCTTCGCTGATACCGGCGTCGGCCAGCAGACGCGAGTCCAGACGAGCCAGTTGATGGCGGCTGGAGATGCGGCGCTGCCACAACATCAGGTTGGCAATAACGCGCAGAGGCAGGGAAGCCTGGGTGTTTACAGCTTTGTCTTCGAAGAACAGTTCGGAACTGAGTGTACGTTCCATGGTTGACATCCTTCCGCTTGTGGCGGGATCAGGTAGTGGTTTGACTGGTGCCCATGATCCTCTCGTTTGGATAGTCTCTGTAGATACAGTTCATTTGTATTGTGAGCGAGCAGTTAACTGTTTATGCATGGTGTACGGGTCGAAATTGGGCAAACTGTACCTGTCTGCACTCGGTTGGTGCATTTCGGCTCGTATCTGGGGATTGAATAGGACTTTGCTGTAGGAAAAGACCGGTACAGCAGTACAGTTTTTTGCGATCCTGCTTCTCGCGCACACCCACCGAGGCAAAACTGTGTTTGCCTCGGTGATTATCTGTGTGAATCACACCGCCAGCATGCGCCCGGTTTCTTCCAGGTTCATATGCCAGCTCAGTGCTTCGCGCAGAATGTGCGGGGTATGACCGCCGATTGCACAGGCAGCGCTGAAGTAGTCATTCAGTGCCTGGCGAAAGTCTGGATGCACGCAGTTGTCGATGATCACTCGTGCACGCTCCCGTGGCGCCAGGCCACGCAGGTCGGCGAGGCCGACTTCGGTCACCAGGATGTCGACGTCATGCTCGGTATGGTCGACGTGGCTGACCATCGGCACCACGCTGGAAATCGCGCCACCCTTGGCGATCGACTTGGTCACGAATACCGCCAGATGCGCATTGCGCGCGAAGTCGCCGGAGCCGCCGATGCCGTTCATCATCCGCGTGCCGCAGACATGGGTGGAGTTGACGTTGCCGTAGATATCGAACTCCAGCGCGGTGTTGATGCCGATGATGCCCAGCCGGCGCACCACTTCCGGGTGATTGGAGATCTCCTGCGGCCGCAGAATCAGTTTGTCCTTGTACTTCTCCAGGTTGCCGAACACGTCGCTGTTGCGCCGCTCGGACAGGGTGATCGAGCTGCCTGAGGCGAAGCTCAGCTTGCCAGCATCGATCAGGTCGAAGGTCGAGTCCTGCAGCACTTCGGAGTACATGGTCAGGTCTTCGAACGGCGAGTCGATCAAGCCGCACATCACCGCGTTGGCGATGTTGCCAATCCCAGCCTGCAGCGGGCCGAGCTTGTTGGTCATGCGCCCGGCCGCAACTTCCTGCTTGAAGAAGGTGATCAGGTGTTCGGCGATAGCGTTGGTATCAACGTCCGGTACCGACACTGTAGACGGCGAGTCCGACTGCTGAGTGATGACAATCGCGACGATCTTCTCCGGCGGAATCGGAATTGCCGCGCTGCCGATGCGATCGTCGACTTTCACCAGCGGGATTGGCGTGCGCGTCGGGCGGTACGTCGGGATATAGATGTCGTGCAGGCCTTCGAGGTTGGCGTTGTGGGCCAGGTTGATCTCGACGATCACTTGTTTGGCGAAGATCGCGAAGCTGGCCGAGTTGCCCACCGAAGTGGTTGGCACGATGTGGCCTTGTTCGGTGATGGCGACTGCCTCAATGACGGCAATGTCCGGCAGCTTTAATTGCTGGTTGCGCAACTGCTCTACCGTTTCCGAGAGATGCTGGTCGATGAACATCACTTCGCCGGCGTTGATTGCCTTGCGCAACGTGCTGTCGACCTGAAACGGCATGCGCCGCGACAGCACGCCGGCCTCGGTCAGTTGCTTGTCGAGGTCGTTACCCAGGCTGGCGCCGGTCATCAGGCTGATCTTCAGCGGCGTGACCTTGGCGCGCTCGGCCAGTGCTTGGGGAACGGCCTTGGCTTCGCCGGCGCGGGTGAAACCGCTCATGCCGACGGTCATGCCGTCCTCAATCAGAGCGGCAGCGTCGGCAGCGCTCATCACTTTATCCAACAACGAAGGCAGGCGAATACGGTCACGGTACATGGATTATTATCTCGGGCAACGAGTAGCAGGATGCGCAGTCTAGTGAATTTGGCCGGCGCCTGTCCCGCTACCAAGGTCGCAAACGAGGCCTCTATTTCGCGGGTTTGCAGTAAAACACCGTTACCGGATCTGCAACAACGCGGTAAATTGTCCAGTGTGTGGCGCAAACAAAAACGCCCCGAAAGGTCGGGGCGTTCGCTATTGCAACGGTGAATTACTCGACCGCTTTGACCATGTCTTCGATGACTTTCTTCGCATCGCCGAAAACCATCATGGTCTTGTCCAGATAGAACAGTTCATTGTCCAGACCGGCATAGCCGCTGGCCATCGAGCGCTTGTTGACGATGATGGTCTTGGCCTTGAACGCTTCGAGAATCGGCATGCCGGCAATCGGCGACTTCGGATCGTTCTTCGCGGCCGGGTTGACCACGTCGTTCGCACCGAGCACCAGCACCACGTCGGCCTGGCCGAATTCGGAGTTGATGTCTTCCATCTCGAACACCTGGTCGTAAGGCACTTCGGCCTCGGCGAGCAGGACGTTCATGTGCCCAGGCATGCGACCGGCAACCGGGTGGATCGCGTACTTCACGGTTACGCCGCGATGGGTCAGCTTCTCGGTCAGTTCCTTCAGCGCGTGTTGTGCACGGGCCACTGCCAGGCCGTAACCCGGGACGATGATCACGGTGTCGGCGTTGGTCAGCAGGAAGGTAGCATCATCAGCCGAGCCGGATTTCACCGGACGGGCTTCCTGCGCACCAGCGGGACCTGCATCGGCTGTATTGCCGAAACCGCCGAGCAGCACATTAAAGAAGGAACGGTTCATCGCCTTGCACATGATGTACGAGAGAATCGCGCCGCTCGAACCCACCAGCGAGCCGGCAATGATCAGCATCGAGTTGTTCAGCGAGAAACCGATGCCCGCCGCCGCCCAGCCGGAATAGCTGTTGAGCATCGACACCACCACCGGCATGTCGGCGCCGCCGATCGGGATGATGATCAGCACGCCCATCACGAACGCCAGCGCCAGCATCAGTGCGAACGCCGTAAGGTTGCCGTTGAACATGAAGGTCAGGCCGAGCACCAGCGTAGCCAGACCCAGAACCGCATTGAGTTTGTGCTGACCGGCGAATTGTACCGGCGCGCCCTGGAACAGGCGGAACTTGTACTTGCCCGAGAGCTTGCCGAAGGCAATCACCGAACCGGAGAAGGTGATCGCACCGATCGCAGCGCCGAGGAACAGCTCCAGACGGTTGCCCGCCGGGATCGCATCGCCCAGCTGTTTAACGATACCCAACGACTGCGGCTCAACTACCGCCGCAATGGCAATGAACACCGCCGCGAGGCCGATCATGCTGTGCATGAACGCTACCAGTTCCGGCATCTTGGTCATTTCAACGCGCTTGGCCATGATCGAACCGGCGGTGCCGCCGACCAGCAGACCAACGATGACATAACCGATACCAGCCGTAGCCAGCTCAGCGCCCAACTTATAGATGAGGCCGATCGTGGTGATGATAGCCAACGCCATGCCAAGCATGCCGAACAGGTTGCCGCGCCGCGAAGTGGTCGGGTGCGAAAGGCCTTTGAGGGCCTGGATAAAGCAGATCGACGCGATCAGGTAGAGCGTCGTGACGAGATTCATGCTCATTACTTCGGCGCCTCTTCTTTTGCTTTCGGGGCTTTCTTCTTGAACATCTCAAGCATGCGGCGGGTGACCAGGAAGCCACCGAACACATTGACCGCCGCCAGTGCCACAGCCAGCGTGCCCATGGTCTTGCCCAGCGGCGTGACGGTCAGTGCGGCCGCGAGCATGGCACCGACTATCACGATCGCGGAAATGGCATTGGTCACCGCCATCAACGGCGTGTGCAGCGCAGGCGTAACGTTCCAGACCACGTGGTAACCGACATAAATCGCCAGCACGAAGATGATCAGGTTGTAGATACCGGGGGAGATAAGCTCTTCCATCGTCTGAATCCCTGCTTAGGCGTTTTTGCGGATGACTTGGCCGTCGCGGCACATCAGGCACGCGGCGACGATGTCGTCTTCGAGGTTGACGTCGAACTGGCCTTCCTTGGTGAACACCAGCTTGAGGAAGTCCAGCAGGTTGCGTGCGTACAGCGCCGAAGCATCGGCAGCGACTTCACCGGCGAGGTTGGTCGGGCCGACGATGGTTACACCGTTTTCCACGACGACCTGATCGGCGACGGTCAGTGGGCAGTTACCACCCTGGGCGGCGGCGAGGTCGATGACCACCGAGCCCGGTTTCATCTGCGCCACGGTCTCGGCGCTCAGCAGCGTCGGCGCCTTGCGGCCCGGAATCAGCGCGGTGGTGATGACGATATCGGCCTGCTTGGCGCGCTCGTGCACAGCCTGGGCCTGACGCTGCATCCAGCTCGCCGGCATGGGCCGCGCGTAACCGCCGACACCGACGGCACATTCGCGCTCTTCATCGGTCTCGTACGGCACGTCGACGAACTTGGCGCCGAGGGATTCGATCTGTTCCTTCACCGCTGGACGCACGTCAGACGCTTCGATCACCGCACCCAGACGTTTCGCCGTGGCAATCGCCTGCAGACCGGCCACACCCGCGCCGAGAATCAGCACGCGCGCCGCTTTCACGGTGCCCGCAGCAGTCATCAGCATCGGCATGAAGCGTGGGTAATAGTGAGCGGCGAGTAGCACCGCTTTATAACCGGCGATGTTCGCTTGCGACGACAACACATCAAGGCTCTGCGCCCGCGAGGTACGCGGCGCCGCTTCGAGGGCGAACGCGGTAATGCCGCACTCAGCCATCTTCGCGATGGTCTCGTTGTTGAATGGGTTGAGCATGCCCACCAGCACCGTACCGCGCTTGATCAGCGTCAGTTCGGCATCGCTTGGCGCGACCACTTTGAGTATCAGCTCGGCGCCAAACGCATCATTGGCGCTGCCAATGCTTGCGCCGGCCGCTTCATAGGCACTGTCAACAACACTGGCTTTGACGCCGGCGCCGCTTTGTACAGTGACCTTATGGCCTTGGCTGATCAGCTTCTTGATGGTTTCCGGGGTTGCAGCAACCCGTGTTTCACCGGTCTGGGTTTCGAGAGGAACACCAATGTGCACGTCAAATCTCCTGCGTGATCTTATTGAGTAAACCCATGCACTACGGATGGTGCGACTGGGGCGGCCGATCAGCACTATCCCGCCGAATCAGGGCGGGGCGCGGCATTTTGCAGGCGAACTTTATGCCCTTCAAGGGATTATGACGGGTGACGGAAAATTAACTACAAGTCATGCCGTGACCGAATGTCGCAGATGGCCAGGTGAACCCCTTGCAGACCGTGCCCTGCAAGGATTCTGGCTGAATTTAGAAAAATTTCGCATCGGTGGCGTGAATAGGCAGCAATGAGTCACCATTTGAGGCTCAAAGCCACGTGTTTGGCAGCTTGTGGGACGTCTGTACGAGTTTCGGATACAGTCTGCGCGAAAGCGACAAATAGTTATATCTGTAGGGCTTTGTTTTTTCTGACTACGGGGTTAAGTATTGCGCAGAGCCTTTATTCTTCTAGGCTGTAGCTCTGCGCTTGATTTACCAGCCAGTCGCGAAATGCCTTCAGCGATGCCGATTCGACCTTTCGCTCCGGAATCATTAGGTAATAGGCCTTGATGCTGGAGAGCGCTTGAGGGTTGGCAACCACCAGCCGTTTCTCTGCCAGCTCGCGCTGAATCAGAAACGGCGGAATCAGCGCGACGCCCATGTCGTGCATGGCTGCCTGGGCAAGCATGGAGAATAGCTCGTAGCGTGGACCTGTCATGTCGCGAGGGATATTCAGTTGTTGCGAGTTGAACCATTGGCGCCAGGCGTAGGGTCGGGTGGTCTGCTGCAGCAGCGGTAGCTCGGCGATGGCTTGCGCTGTCAGTTGCTTGCGATCGCCGAGTAGGGCGGGGCTGCACACCGGCATCGGATTCTCGCCCATCAATCTGTGGGATTCGGTACCCGACCAATCGGCATCACCGAAGTAGATCGCGGCATCGAATTGGGTGTCGGCAAACAGGAATGGCCGGGTGCGGTTGGTCAGATTGACGGTCACTTCCGGGTGCTTGAGCTGGAAATCCTTGAGGCGTGGCAGCAGCCATTGCGTGCCGAAGGTCGGGACGACTGCGAGCTCGATGACGTTGGTGCCCTGCTGGCCCATCACCGAGAGGGTGTCGCGTTCCACTGCATCGAGCTGAGTCGCCACCCGGCGACTGTAGGAAAGTCCCGCTTCCGTCAGCTTCACCCCTCGTCGCGAACGCCGGAACAGTTGCACACTGAGGAACTCTTCGAGGCTGGCGATCTGTCGGCAAATGGCGCCTTGGGTGAGCGACAGCTCTTCAGCGGCCCGGGTAAAGCTCTCATGGCGGGCGGCAGCTTCGAAGCTGATAAGTGCGGCGGTGCTGGGGATCTTCCTACGCATGTACGTCAACCTCACTAATGCGCCGCATAAATGGCATTCCGCGACGGTTCGAAGTGAGAAATTAGCACAACAGGATGCGAAATCCTCGTTTGCCGCGATGACGAACCGCGCCTAGGATGAATGCCACGTTAATTCACCCGATGCGAGGGCACACTCATGGGCGGTAAAGCTAGCTTCAACTGGATCGATCCCCTGCTGCTGGATCAACAGCTCACCGAAGAAGAGCGCATGATCCGCGACACTGCCGAGCAGTTCGCTCAGCAGAGCTTGGCGCCGCGTGTCCTCGAAGCATTCCGTCATGAGAAGACCGACCCGGCAATCTTTCGTGAGATGGGCGAAGTCGGCCTGCTCGGCGCGACCATTCCCGAGCAGTACGGTGGCAGCGGTCTGAATTACGTCAGTTATGGCTTGATCGCGCGTGAGGTCGAGCGCGTCGACTCTGGCTATCGCTCGATGATGAGCGTGCAATCCTCACTGGTGATGGTGCCGATCAACGAATTCGGTACCGAAGCACAGAAACAAAAGTACTTGCCGAAACTGGCATCCGGCGAATGGATCGGATGCTTCGGTCTGACCGAGCCGAACCACGGTTCCGATCCGGGCGCGATGATCACTCGGGCGCGCAAGGTCGATGGCGGCTACAGCCTGACCGGCGCGAAAATGTGGATCACCAACAGCCCGATCGCTGACGTCTTCGTGGTCTGGGCCAAGGACGATGCCGGCGATATCCGTGGCTTCGTTCTGGAGAAAGGCTGGAAAGGTCTGAGCGCTCCGGCGATTCATGGCAAGGTCGGCCTGCGCGCTTCGATCACCGGTGAGATCGTCATGGACAACGTGTTCGTGCCGGAAGAAAACATCTTCCCGGACGTGCGTGGCCTGAAAGGTCCGTTCACCTGTCTCAACTCCGCACGCTACGGCATTTCCTGGGGCGCGCTGGGCGCCGCCGAGTTCTGCTGGCACACCGCACGCCAATACACGCTGGATCGTCAGCAGTTCGGTCGACCGTTGGCCGCGACTCAACTGGTGCAGAAGAAACTCGCCGACATGCAGACCGAAATCACCCTGGCACTGCAAGGCTGTCTGCGTCTGGGGCGTATGAAAGACGAAGGTACCGCCGCCGTTGAAATCACTTCGATCATGAAACGCAACTCGTGCGGCAAATCGCTGGATATCGCACGGATGGCGCGCGACATGCTTGGTGGCAATGGCATCTCTGATGAGTTCGGCGTGGCCCGTCACTTGGTTAACCTAGAAGTAGTGAATACCTATGAAGGTACCCACGACGTTCACGCGCTGATCCTCGGGCGTGCGCAAACCGGTCTGCAAGCGTTCTATTAATAGGAGAGCGGACCATGGGCGCACTGTCGCATCTGCGGGTACTGGATTTATCACGAGTGCTGGCCGGGCCTTGGGCCGGACAGATCCTCGCCGACCTTGGCGCCGAAGTGATCAAGGTCGAGCGCCCCGGCAATGGTGACGATACTCGCGCGTGGGGTCCGCCCTTCCTTAAAGACGCTTATGGCGAGAATACGTCGGAAGCGGCGTATTACTTGTCGGCCAACCGCAACAAGCAATCGGTAACCATCGACTTCACCCGGCCTGAAGGGCAGAAGCTGGTGCGCGACCTGGCGACAAAGTCGGACATTCTGATTGAGAATTTCAAAGTAGGTGGTCTGGCGGCCTATGGTCTGGACTATGAATCGCTGAAGGCGCTCAACCCAAATCTGATCTATTGCTCCATCACCGGCTTCGGCCAGACCGGCCCTTACGCCAAGCGCGCAGGGTATGACTTCATGATCCAGGGCCTTGGCGGCTTGATGAGTCTGACTGGTCGACCTGAAGGAGATGAAGGCGCTGGCCCGGTGAAAGTGGGCGTGGCGCTGACGGATATTCTCACCGGGCTGTATTCGACGGTGGCGATCCTCGCGGCGTTGGCTCACCGCGATCATGGCGGTGGCGGCCAACACATCGATATGGCGTTGCTGGATGTGCAAGTCGCGTGTCTGGCCAACCAGGCGATGAACTACCTGACCACGGGCACTGCGCCAAAGCGCCTGGGTAATGCGCATCCGAATATCGTGCCTTATCAGGACTTCCCTACGGCGGATGGTGACTTCATCCTTACCGTGGGTAATGACGGGCAGTTCCGCAAGTTCGCCGAAGTCGCGGGGCAACCGCAGTGGGCGGATGATCCACGCTTCGCGACGAACAAGCTGCGGGTGGCGAACCGCGCGGTGTTGATTCCCTTGATTCGCCAGGCGACTGTCTTCAAGACGACGGCCGAGTGGGTTGCACAACTGGAGCTGGCGGGTGTGCCTTGTGGGCCGATCAATGATCTGTCGCAGGTGTTTGAAGACCCACAAGTGAAGGCGCGCGGTCTGGCGATCGAACTGCCTCATGCATTGGCGGGGATGGTGCCTCAGGTGGCCAGCCCGATTCGATTGTCGGAGACGCCCGTTGAATATCGCCATGCGCCTCCTTTATTGGGTGAGCACACATTAGAGGTTCTGCAGCGGGTGCTGGGTCTGAAGGCAGGTGCGGTGACTATGTTGAAGGAGGAAGGCGTCCTTTAAGTCTTCTTCTATATAGAAGGCGCTCTTTTCTCATCTGATTGGATGTTTTTTAACCAATACGCAACTTATTGAAAGAAAAGCGAAATTAACGGTTGACGGCAGATTCCAGAGGTCTATAATTCGCCCCACTTCCGGCGCAGTCGAAACGGAAAACTCCTTGAGATTCAAAGAGTTAAGCAGTTTTCGACAGTGGCTTGCTTCAGATCATCGAAGCCTGGAAGGAGTTGAAAGAGCAGTGATGTGTAGCTCTTTTAACGGTTCGATCTTCTCGGTCGAAAGCGGAGAAAAAGAGGTGTTGACAGCAGCGATTAACGCTGTAGAATTCGCCTCCCGCTAACGAGAGATCGGAAGCGCAAGTGGTTGAAGTTGTTGAAGAATTCTTCGAAAACTTCTGAAAATAATCACTTGACAGCAAATGAGGCTGCTGTAGAATGCGCGCCTCGGTTGAGATGAAAGATCTTAACCAACCGCTCTTTAACAACTGAATCAAGCAATTCGTGTGGGTGCTTGTGCAGTCAGACTGATAGTCAACAAGATTATCAGCATCACAAGTTACTCCGCGAGAAATCAAAGATGTAACCAACGATTGCTGAGCCAAGTTTAGGGTTTCTTAAAAACCCAAAGATGTTTGAACTGAAGAGTTTGATCATGGCTCAGATTGAACGCTGGCGGCAGGCCTAACACATGCAAGTCGAGCGGATGAAAGGAGCTTGCTCCTGGATTCAGCGGCGGACGGGTGAGTAATGCCTAGGAATCTGCCTGGTAGTGGGGGACAACGTTTCGAAAGGAACGCTAATACCGCATACGTCCTACGGGAGAAAGCAGGGGACCTTCGGGCCTTGCGCTATCAGATGAGCCTAGGTCGGATTAGCTAGTTGGTGAGGTAATGGCTCACCAAGGCGACGATCCGTAACTGGTCTGAGAGGATGATCAGTCACACTGGAACTGAGACACGGTCCAGACTCCTACGGGAGGCAGCAGTGGGGAATATTGGACAATGGGCGAAAGCCTGATCCAGCCATGCCGCGTGTGTGAAGAAGGTCTTCGGATTGTAAAGCACTTTAAGTTGGGAGGAAGGGTTGTAGATTAATACTCTGCAATTTTGACGTTACCGACAGAATAAGCACCGGCTAACTCTGTGCCAGCAGCCGCGGTAATACAGAGGGTGCAAGCGTTAATCGGAATTACTGGGCGTAAAGCGCGCGTAGGTGGTTTGTTAAGTTGGATGTGAAATCCCCGGGCTCAACCTGGGAACTGCATCCAAAACTGGCAAGCTAGAGTATGGTAGAGGGTGGTGGAATTTCCTGTGTAGCGGTGAAATGCGTAGATATAGGAAGGAACACCAGTGGCGAAGGCGACCACCTGGACTGATACTGACACTGAGGTGCGAAAGCGTGGGGAGCAAACAGGATTAGATACCCTGGTAGTCCACGCCGTAAACGATGTCAACTAGCCGTTGGGAGCCTTGAGCTCTTAGTGGCGCAGCTAACGCATTAAGTTGACCGCCTGGGGAGTACGGCCGCAAGGTTAAAACTCAAATGAATTGACGGGGGCCCGCACAAGCGGTGGAGCATGTGGTTTAATTCGAAGCAACGCGAAGAACCTTACCAGGCCTTGACATCCAATGAACTTTCCAGAGATGGATTGGTGCCTTCGGGAACATTGAGACAGGTGCTGCATGGCTGTCGTCAGCTCGTGTCGTGAGATGTTGGGTTAAGTCCCGTAACGAGCGCAACCCTTGTCCTTAGTTACCAGCACGTAATGGTGGGCACTCTAAGGAGACTGCCGGTGACAAACCGGAGGAAGGTGGGGATGACGTCAAGTCATCATGGCCCTTACGGCCTGGGCTACACACGTGCTACAATGGTCGGTACAAAGGGTTGCCAAGCCGCGAGGTGGAGCTAATCCCATAAAACCGATCGTAGTCCGGATCGCAGTCTGCAACTCGACTGCGTGAAGTCGGAATCGCTAGTAATCGCGAATCAGAATGTCGCGGTGAATACGTTCCCGGGCCTTGTACACACCGCCCGTCACACCATGGGAGTGGGTTGCACCAGAAGTAGCTAGTCTAACCTTCGGGAGGACGGTTACCACGGTGTGATTCATGACTGGGGTGAAGTCGTAACAAGGTAGCCGTAGGGGAACCTGCGGCTGGATCACCTCCTTAATCGACGACATCAGCTGCTGCATGAGCTCCCACACGAATTGCTTGATTCATTGAAGAAGACGATAGAAGCAGCCCGAAATTGGGTCTGTAGCTCAGTTGGTTAGAGCGCACCCCTGATAAGGGTGAGGTCGGCAGTTCGAATCTGCCCAGACCCACCAATTTTGTGTGGGAAACGCCTGTAGAAATACGGGGCCATAGCTCAGCTGGGAGAGCGCCTGCCTTGCACGCAGGAGGTCAGCGGTTCGATCCCGCTTGGCTCCACCACTACTGCTTCTGAAGTTTGAAAGCTTAGAAATGAGCATTCCACCGGTTCGGTGATGAATGTTGATTTCTAGTCTTTGACTAGATCGTTCTTTAAAAATTTGGGTATGTGATAGAAAGATAGACTGAACGTTACTTTCACTGGTAACGGATCAGGCTAAGGTAAAATTTGTGAGTTCTCTTAGTTGAGAAATTCGAATTTTCGGCGAATGTCGTCTTCACAGTATAACCAGATTGCTTGGGGTTATATGGTCAAGTGAAGAAGCGCATACGGTGGATGCCTTGGCAGTCAGAGGCGATGAAAGACGTGGTAGCCTGCGAAAAGCTTCGGGGAGTCGGCAAACAGACTTTGATCCGGAGATGTCTGAATGGGGGAACCCAGCCATCATAAGATGGTTATCTTGTACTGAATACATAGGTGCAAGAGGCGAACCAGGGGAACTGAAACATCTAAGTACCCTGAGGAAAAGAAATCAACCGAGATTCCCTTAGTAGTGGCGAGCGAACGGGGACTAGCCCTTAAGTGGCTTTGAGATTAGCGGAACGCTCTGGAAAGTGCGGCCATAGTGGGTGATAGCCCTGTACGCGAAAATCTCTTAGTCATGAAATCGAGTAGGACGGAGCACGAGAAACTTTGTCTGAATATGGGGGGACCATCCTCCAAGGCTAAATACTACTGACTGACCGATAGTGAACTAGTACCGTGAGGGAAAGGCGAAAAGAACCCCGGAGAGGGGAGTGAAATAGATCCTGAAACCGTATGCGTACAAGCAGTGGGAGCAGACTTTGTTCTGTGACTGCGTACCTTTTGTATAATGGGTCAGCGACTTATTTTCAGTGGCGAGCTTAACCGAATAGGGGAGGCGTAGCGAAAGCGAGTCTTAATAGGGCGTCTAGTCGCTGGGAATAGACCCGAAACCGGGCGATCTATCCATGGGCAGGTTGAAGGTTAGGTAACACTGACTGGAGGACCGAACCGACTACCGTTGAAAAGTTAGCGGATGACCTGTGGATCGGAGTGAAAGGCTAATCAAGCTCGGAGATAGCTGGTTCTCCTCGAAAGCTATTTAGGTAGCGCCTCATGTATCACTGTAGGGGGTAGAGCACTGTTTCGGCTAGGGGGTCATCCCGACTTACCAAACCGATGCAAACTCCGAATACCTACAAGTGCCGAGCATGGGAGACACACGGCGGGTGCTAACGTCCGTCGTGAAAAGGGAAACAACCCAGACCGTCAGCTAAGGTCCCAAAGTTATGGTTAAGTGGGAAACGATGTGGGAAGGCTTAGACAGCTAGGAGGTTGGCTTAGAAGCAGCCACCCTTTAAAGAAAGCGTAATAGCTCACTAGTCGAGTCGGCCTGCGCGGAAGATGTAACGGGGCTCAAACCATACACCGAAGCTACGGGTATCATCTTCGGATGATGCGGTAGAGGAGCGTTCTGTAAGCCTGTGAAGGTGAGTTGAGAAGCTTGCTGGAGGTATCAGAAGTGCGAATGCTGACATGAGTAACGACAATGGGTGTGAAAAACACCCACGCCGAAAGACCAAGGTTTCCTGCGCAACGTTAATCGACGCAGGGTTAGTCGGTCCCTAAGGCGAGGCTGAAAAGCGTAGTCGATGGAAAACAGGTTAATATTCCTGTACTTCTGGTTATTGCGATGGAGGGACGGAGAAGGCTAGGCCAGCTTGGCGTTGGTTGTCCAAGTTTAAGGTGGTAGGCTGAGATCTTAGGTAAATCCGGGATCTTAAGGCCGAGAGCTGATGACGAGTTACCCTTTGGGTGACGAAGTGGTTGATGCCATGCTTCCAAGAAAAGCTTCTAAGCTTCAGGTAACCAGGAACCGTACCCCAAACCGACACAGGTGGTTGGGTAGAGAATACCAAGGCGCTTGAGAGAACTCGGGTGAAGGAACTAGGCAAAATGGCACCGTAACTTCGGGAGAAGGTGCGCCGGTGAGGGTGAAGGACTTGCTCCGTAAGCTCATGCCGGTCGAAGATACCAGGCCGCTGCGACTGTTTATTAAAAACACAGCACTCTGCAAACACGAAAGTGGACGTATAGGGTGTGACGCCTGCCCGGTGCCGGAAGGTTAATTGATGGGGTTAGCTAACGCGAAGCTCTTGATCGAAGCCCCGGTAAACGGCGGCCGTAACTATAACGGTCCTAAGGTAGCGAAATTCCTTGTCGGGTAAGTTCCGACCTGCACGAATGGCGTAACGATGGCGGCGCTGTCTCCACCCGAGACTCAGTGAAATTGAAATCGCTGTGAAGATGCAGTGTATCCGCGGCTAGACGGAAAGACCCCGTGAACCTTTACTATAGCTTTGCACTGGACTTTGAATTTGCTTGTGTAGGATAGGTGGGAGGCTTTGAAGCGTGGACGCCAGTTCGCGTGGAGCCATCCTTGAAATACCACCCTGGCAACTTTGAGGTTCTAACTCAGGTCCGTTATCCGGATCGAGGACAGTGTATGGTGGGTAGTTTGACTGGGGCGGTCTCCTCCTAAAGAGTAACGGAGGAGTACGAAGGTGCGCTCAGACCGGTCGGAAATCGGTCGTAGAGTATAAAGGCAAAAGCGCGCTTGACTGCGAGACAGACACGTCGAGCAGGTACGAAAGTAGGTCTTAGTGATCCGGTGGTTCTGTATGGAAGGGCCATCGCTCAACGGATAAAAGGTACTCCGGGGATAACAGGCTGATACCGCCCAAGAGTTCATATCGACGGCGGTGTTTGGCACCTCGATGTCGGCTCATCACATCCTGGGGCTGAAGCCGGTCCCAAGGGTATGGCTGTTCGCCATTTAAAGTGGTACGCGAGCTGGGTTTAGAACGTCGTGAGACAGTTCGGTCCCTATCTGCCGTGGACGTTTGAGATTTGAGAGGGGCTGCTCCTAGTACGAGAGGACCGGAGTGGACGAACCTCTGGTGTTCCGGTTGTCACGCCAGTGGCATTGCCGGGTAGCTATGTTCGGGAAAGATAACCGCTGAAAGCATCTAAGCGGGAAACTTGCCTCAAGATGAGATCTCACTGGAACCTTGAGTTCCCTGAAGGGCCGTCGAAGACTACGACGTTGATAGGTTGGGTGTGTAAGCGCTGTGAGGCGTTGAGCTAACCAATACTAATTGCCCGTGAGGCTTGACCATATAACACCCAAGCAATTTGCTGACCTGAGAAGGCACCAGATTGCGGTGTGTGAAGACGAAACGAACCGAAAGTTCGAAACGCACAAACACCAGCTGTCACATACCCAATTTGCTGAAGCGAGACCATCTGGTCACGAGTCAGTACCCGAATTTCTTGACGACCATAGAGCGTTGGAACCACCTGATCCCATCCCGAACTCAGCAGTGAAACGATGCATCGCCGATGGTAGTGTGGGGTTTCCCCATGTGAGAGTAGGTCATCGTCAAGATTAAATTCTGAAACCCCAACTGCGAAAGCAGTTGGGGTTTTGTTTTAGTAGAAGTTCCTGTTTTTGCTGGCCTGTTACCGTGTTGACGGGCCAGATAAAGAATTTCTTGACGACCATAGAACATTGGAACCACCTGATCCCATCCCGAACTCAGAAGTGAAACGATGTATCGCCGATGGTAGTGTGGGGTTTCCCCATGTGAGAGTAGGTCATCGTCAAGATTGAATTCCGAAACCCCTGTCTGCTAACGCAGACAGGGGTTTTGTCATTTAAGCGTGTATAAAAGATCAGGCCGTTCTGCGACTCTTGCTGCTGCGTCTTGCCTGCCACTTGCGCCACCAGATATATACCCCCGTCCCTGACAGCCCCGCAATCAACACACCCAATACTGCGATCATTATCTGCCCTGTCACCCCGATGATCCGTCCCCCATGTATCGGCAACTGCAGTCGATAGAACTGCTCTCCCAGCGTGCCCTGTCCGGCGATTTCCTGTCCTAACAAGCGTCCGTCGGTACCGTGAAAGAACAACCAGGATTTACCGTGTGCGTCCGTATCGTGCTGTCCAAACCCTGCGCCGTAGAAGTTGTACTCAAAGCTGTAATACAACTCGCCGATTGCCGCCGTCAGTCCTAATCGTTTCCCTTCCTGCAATGCCCTTTCGTACGCCTGTTGATAACTTAACAGTGTCGTCCCCAGTTGATCAGCGGGCATTCGTCCTCTGGCTTCATAAACGCTCGGCTCGATTGGCGAAAACAACGAAACCGCAGGCTTGAACACCTGGCTCGGCAAGTTCATCGCCACGCTGCTGACGGCGATCGGTAACAACAGTAGCCACACCCACAATCCGCCGGCGCGATGTAGATCGAAGTTCAAACGGTAGGCATGCCCGCCTTTCACCTTCCACGCAGTCGCCCACTTCTTCCAGAAGGGCTTGCCGCGCGGCAAGGTCAGCCACAATGCTATAAAGCAGTCGATCACCCACGCGATGGCCACCCCACCCATCAACAGCAATCCCCAGTTACCGGGCAATGTCAGGTTGTAGTGAAACTCCAGAATGAACGGGATGAAGTTCTCCCGCTGAAAGCAGCATTCGCCCCAAGAACGCGCGCCTTTGTGCTCCGCACTCACCGGATCCAGATAAAACACCTGATTACGCTCATTGAACGGCTGACCCGTTGCTGGATCTTTGCGTGGAACTGCCGCCAGCAGCGCCGTATGCCCCGCCTCCTGCGGATACTCCATGTACCAGACTTGCAGTTTCGGATGCGCAGTCTGCACCGCATCGACCAACGCGCCCGGCGGCAAGCGCTCACCCTGTGAAGTCGCCTCATAGAATTGCGGGTTCAGCCACTCATCCAGTTCATGATTGAACGCCAGTACACTGCCTGTGAGGCCCGCCAACACAAGAAACACAGCAGTAGCCAAGCCCATATAACGATGCAACAAAACCAGAAATGCACGCATGCAAGACACCCCGAATAAACGACAAAGCCAGCCCCTGATAGCAGGGGCTGGCTTTTTTATGCACAGGACATAGCTTTAAAACTGATAGCTGACGGTCGCCGCTACGTTGCGTTCTTCGCCCATGTAGCAGAAGTTCAGACTGGCGCAGGACGCGACATAGGATTCATTGGTCAGGTTGTTTGCATTGAGCCGAACATCAACACCCTTCAAACCAATCTTGCCCAGGTCATAACCAATCGAGGCGTCGAACAGCGTGTAAGAGGGCACCTTCATCGTGTTCTCCGCATCGGCCCAGCTGTAGCCGACATAGCGCACCCCACCGCCCAAGCGCAGCCCATCGAGTGCGGCGCTGTCGAACTTGTAGTCAGCCCACAGCGAGGCCATGTGTCGCGGCGCCTGAGTCGGCGAGTTACCCTTGTTCTCGATGACATCGGTCGGCGTACTCAAGGTACTGATCATCGATTTCGAATATTCGATGTCAGTGAAGGTGTAACTGCCGAGCACCTTGAAGTTGTCGGTCAGTTGCATGTGCGCTTCCAGCTCCAGACCCTGCGAGCGCACAGCGCCGACCGCGCGATAGAAGTTTTCCTGGGGCAGTTTGGTGGCGAGGTTTTCCTGGTCGATGCGGAATAGCGAGGCGGTGAACAGGTTGTCGGTGCCCGGCGGCTGGTACTTCAAACCGACTTCCCACTGCGTGCCATCGGTGGGGGCCAGTGGATTGCCGGCGCTGTCGGCATAGGAGTTCGGGTTGAATGACTCGGAGTAGCTGATGTATGGCGCCAGACCGTTATCAAACAGGTATAAAGCGCCGGCACGCCCAGTGAGTTTCGTGCGGCGATCATTGATCTCTGTATCAACCGGGCGCCCCGCTTCGGCAATACGGTTTTCATCGGATGTCTCCACCCAGTCCTGACGCAGGCCCAGCGAGAAGCGCCACTTGTCCATTTCGATCAGGTCTTGCAGATACACACCGGTCTGCTCCAGACGACGCAGATAGCTGGTGTCGCCGTACATTTCGATCGCCGAATTGCCATACACCGGATTGAACGCATTGATCGGCGCCAGTCCACCGCTGGTCCAGTCGACCACCGTTTTACGCCGCTGATAATCCGCGCCCATCAGCACCGTGTGCTTGGTCGCGCCGGTGAAGAATTCGGCCTGCAGCATGTTGTCGACGATAAACGCATGCAGGCGCTCGTCACCGCCGGTGTAATAACGGTTCAGTTCATTGCTGGTCGGGGTGGTCCAGCCATAGGCGTAGACCTGATCCATGTTCACTTTGGAATCGAGATAGCGGAAGTTCTGCCGGGCGGTGAAGACATCGTTGAAGCGATGTTCGAACTGATAGCCGAACGATTGCTGGTCACGGGAGTAGCCGTCGATCCCCGGCTCGCCCTCGAAGAAGCGCGGCGAGATGCGCTCGCCATTGCGCTGATGGATCGTGCCGTCCGCCGGAACGCCGCCGTGGTAGCCACCGTCCGGATCGTGTTGCAGGTAGGCCTGCAGGGTCAGCGAGGTGTCTTCGCTGAAATCGATGCTCAACGTCGGCGCGAGGGCGAAGCGTTTTTCCTTGTTGTGATCGAATTGCGTGTCGGACTGATCGCTCAATCCGGTCAGACGATAGGCAATGCGCTTGTCGTCATCGACCGGACCGCTGAAGTCAAACCCAACCCCGCGCTGGCCTTGCGTCCCTACTGTGGCCTGAACCTGATGATAAGCCTCGTACAACGGCTTTTTGCTGGTCAGTGCGACCAGACCGCCGGGCGAGCTACGGCCGTACAGCACGGACGACGGGCCTTTGAGAATGTCCACACGCTCAAGGAAATACGGATCGACCTGCATGGTGCTGTAAGTGCCGCTGTCGCCCATCGACTTGAGGCCGTCGAGATAGATGTTGTCCACCGAGCCGTCGTTGAAGCCACGCATCGCTACATAGTCGTAACGGTGCGTGGCGCCGTACGGATTGGTCAGCACGCCCGGGGCGTAACGCATCGCTTGCGAGACAGTTTGTGAGCCTTGGTCATCCATCTGCTCACGTGTGACCACGGACACGCTTTGCGAAGTTTCCAGAAGGGCGGTACTGGTCTTGGTGGCGATCTGGCTGTGCGTGGCGTTGTAGCCGGCCATGCTGCCCAGCGCGTTGCCGAGGGCGAAGCCTTTGATATCGGTGGTCGGCAAGGCCAGTGCTTCGCTTTCAGCGAGTGGGCGAAGAATGTAACTGCTGCCGTCCTGACTGACGGCTTCCAGTCCGGAACCGCCGAGCAAATGGCTCAAGGCCTGGTCGGTCGAATATTCACCCTGCACGCCGGGAGATTGCTGACCTTGAGTCTGTTGCGGCGTCATCGCCAAGGTGATGCCGGCCTGCCGGGCGAACTGATTCAACGCCTCGCCCAATGGCCCAGCAGCAATGTTGTAGCTGTGGCTGATCTCGGTGCCGGTGTTGGCGGCCAGACTCAGGCTCGGTAATACGCTGACGCCCAGCGCGGTGGTCAGCAGTGCCGCGCGAACCGCATGGCGCAGTAGAGTCGATTCTGCAGTGAAATTCAGAGGGTTCTTACAAGTGGCGCGGACAGTCATTGTGGATTTCCGTAGGCAGTCGCGGGGGCTGAGTTGAAGTGCTTACTGACTAAGCCGGACTGCCTGCGAAAACCCGCCAAAAATAATCACACTGCACGTTCCAGGGTCACCCACCAGCGGGTGCGATAACGCAATTGCACCGGCAGCGTCTGCGGCAGGACCGCCAGCAGCCTGTCGGTGTCCTCCAGACGGAACACCCCAGAAAGGCGCAGGTCTGCGATCGCCGCCGAACAATTGAGATAACCCGGGCGATAACGGCCGACTTCAGCGAGGAAGTCACCCAGCCGCATATTGCGCGTGACAATCAAACCGTCGAGCCAGGCGCCCGCATCCATATCCGGCGTCGGCGCTGCGCGCAAACCGCTTTGATCGACCAGAAAACTCTGCCCGGCGAGTGCTTCGAGGGAAAGACCGCCAGCGCGAACCAACACCCGGCCACGAGTAACGCTGAGCCGCGTGCACTGATCGTCCTGACGCAAAATGAAACGCGCATCGACCGGCGCATAACTGCCGTGGCGATTCTGTACGCGCAGCGGTCGATCGGCCGCCGCGCCTTCGTCAGCGCCGCCGCAGGTAACGATGATCTCGCCACGGGTCAGTTTGATCAGGCGCTGCTGCGTGGTGTACTCCAGATCCACGGCGCTGGCGGTGTTCAGTTCGATGCGCGTGCCGTCTGGCAACTGGAAACCGCGCCGTTCGCCGGTCGCCGTCGCGTAGTCGGCACTCCATTGCTGCCAGGCGGCGCTGTCCTTGGCCAGCCACGCGGCGGAGCCCACCAACAGCGCGCCCGACAACAACTTCAAGGCCTGGCGTCGGCCCAGCCCCTGCGCACTGTTTTCCAAGGTGTTGAAAGCGACCTGCGCACCCGGCACGGCGCGCAGACTGGAACTCAATTCGGCTTGCAGCGACTGCACCCGCTGCCAGGCGATTTCGTGTTCGTGATGCTCGGCGCGCCACTGCTCGCATTGGCGAGTCAGCCGCGAATTGCCGTGGTTATTACGCAGCCGCAGCAGCCAGTGAATCGCTTGCTTGACCACCTGTTGGCGCGGTTCGACGCGGCGAGCGAGTGAGAGGTTATCCACAGGCATCAGTTTTCATACCGCAACACATAGCAGTGATACAGCGCATCGGCGACGTAGCGTTCCACAGAACGTACCGACACGCCCAACTGCTCGGCGATCTGTTTGTGCGTTAACCCTTCGCACTGCGCCAGGAGAAATGCCTGACGCACTTTCGGCTTCAGTCCTTCAAGCATGCGCGCAATGCTTTCCAGTAGTTCCAGCACCAACGCGCGCGATTCGGCGTCAGGTACTTCGCCTTCAGGCAAGTGAGCAATCGTCTCCAGATAGGCCCGCTCGATTTCCTCGCGGCGCCAATGATCGATCACCAGACCGCGCGCGATGGTTCGCAAGAAAGCTCGAGGCGCTTTCAGTTCGAGGCGTTCAGTGCGTTGCAGCAGGCGCAGGAAAGTGTCCTGAGCCAGATCCGCTGCATCCGCTGCGTTGCCCAGCCGCGCGCGCAGCCAAGCGTTGAGCCAGCCGTGATGACTACCGTAAAGCGCCTGTACGACCAACTCAGGTGAAGACATGACCACGCCAGCCCGAACGTCACAAATGATAATTAGTCGCATTGTCATCAAGGGTTACAGATTTTGCAACTGTCGCCCCCATGTCGATGCGAAAAATTCCCTCGCAGCGGCTCTGGCACGCCGTTCGGCGGGAATCCTGCACAAACCCCGTCCATTTCTCACGCGCCCCTAAGATTTCTCCGCCGCTGGCCGACAGACTGGTGAGAAATGCGTGCACCAAAGTAGAGCGGCCAGAAGAACGCTGCCTGCGTCGTACATGGAATGTTGCATCCGGAAACGCATCCCCACTTTTGGCATAAGAAGCCCCATGAAATGAATCTCAAGTTCAGCCATAAAATCCTCCTTGCCGCTTCGGGCGTCGTCGTCCTGGCGTTCGCATTGTTCACGCTCTACAACGATTATCTGCAGCGAAACACCATTCGCCAGAACCTGCAGTCCTCCGTGCAACAGGCCGGTGACCTCACCGCCAGCAGCGTGCAGAACTGGATGAGCGGGCGCATTCTGGTGCTGGAAAACCTCGCGCAGAACGTTGCCCATCAAGGCAGAACTGCCGACCTCCCCGGCCTCGTCGATCAACCGGCCTTCACGTCGAACTTTCAGTTCACTTATGTCGGGCAGGCCAACGGTGTCTTCACCCAGCGTCCCGATGCGAAGATGCCGGACGGTTACGATCCGCGTCAGCGCCCTTGGTACAAGCAGGCCGTGGCCGCCGATAAAACCATGCTGACCCCGCCGTACATGGCGGCCGTCGGTGGTTTGGTGGTGACCATCGCCATGCCGGTGAAAAAGGACGGTGAATTGCTCGGTGTGGTCGGTGGTGACCTGAGCCTGGAAACCCTGGTGAAGATCATCAACTCGGTGGATTTCGGTGGCCTCGGCCATGCGTTTCTGGTCAGTGCCGACGGTCAGGTGATCGTCAGCCCGGACAAAGATCAGGTGATGAAAAACCTCAAGGATATTTACCCGAACACCAGCGTGCGCATCGAGAAGGGTAACCAGAACGTGGTGCTCAACGGCCAGGAACGCATTCTCTCATTCACCCCGGTCAGCGATTTGCCGAACGCTCAGTGGTACATCGGTCTGTCGATCGATCGTGACAAGGCCTACGCCGCCCTCAGCCAATTCCGCACCTCGGCGCTGATCGCCATGTTTGTCGCGGTCGCGGCGATTGCGCTGCTGCTGAGCCTGTTGATCAACGTCCTGATGCGTCCACTGACCACGATGGGCCGCGCGATGAAAGACATTGCCCAGGGCGAAGGCGACCTGACCCGGCGTCTGGTGGTCGAGAGCAAAGACGAGTTCGGTGAATTGGGCAGCGCATTCAACCAGTTCGTTGAACGGATCCACGCATCGATTTCCGAAGTGTCGTCGGCGACCCGTCACGTACATGACCTGTCGCAACGGGTGATGGCTTCGTCCAACGCTTCGATCGTCGGTTCCGATGAGCAAAGTGCACGCACCAACAGCGTCGCGGCGGCGATCAATCAGCTGGGCGCCGCCACTCAGGAGATTGCGCGCAACGCGGCGGATGCTTCGCAGCACGCCAGTGGCGCTTCCGAGCAGGCCGATGATGGTCGTCAGGTGGTCGAGCAGACCATTCAGGCGATGACCGAGCTGTCGCAGAAGATCAGCCTGTCGTGCACGCAGATCGAAACCCTGAACGCGAGCACCGACAACATTGGCCACATTCTCGATGTGATCAAAGGCATCTCGCAGCAGACCAACCTGCTGGCGCTCAACGCTGCCATCGAGGCCGCGCGTGCCGGTGAGGCCGGGCGCGGCTTTGCCGTGGTCGCCGATGAGGTGCGCAACCTTGCGCACCGCACCCAGGAATCGGCGGAAGAAATCCACAAGATGATCACCTCGCTGCAGGTCGGCTCGCGCGAAGCGGTGAGCACGATGAACGCCAGCCAGGCGTCTAGCGAGCAGAGCGTGGAAGTGGCGAATCAGGCCGGTTTGCGCCTGGTCAGCGTGACCCAGCGCATCGGCGAAATCGACGGCATGAACCAATCGGTTGCAGCGGCGACTGAAGAGCAGACGGCGGTGGTGGAAACCCTCAACGTCGACGTCAACCAGATCAACCTGTTGAACCAGCAGAGCGTGGCCAACCTCAATGAAACGCTGAAGGACTGTGATGCGTTGTCGCAGCAGGCGAACCGGTTGAAGCAGTTGGTTGACAGTTTCAAGATCTGATTCACAGATCGCAGACCGCGTTATCGTTCTTCGCGAGCAGGCTCGCTCCCACAGGGAAATGCATTCCAAATGTGGGAGCGAGCCTGCTCGCGAAAGCGGCGGTTCACTCACCGCCAAACCGATGCCTTAAACAAACAGCTTCAGCACATTGCCCATCGCATCATCGGCAAACCCCTGCACGAAATCCCTGAACCCCGGCAATGCTTCATCCCCACCCGCAGCCGGTTCGGCAACGATCGTCCAGGTCGCTCGCGACTTCCCTTGGCTGAGCGATTCCACCTGCATCGCCGCCCACAGATTCGCCACCCCCAACGTGTTGTAAATCGTCGTCCAGGTCATGTGCCGCGCCTGTTCATCGCGGGAGTTGAGTTGTTCGACCACGACGTTGCCGTCCTTGAAGATTTTCTTGCGCAGCGATGACACGCCTTCGCCGGTCATTTCGGTGTGCGACAGCGCCGGAATGAAATGATTGAAGCCGGCGAAATCGCCGACCACCGCCCAGACTTGCGCCGCGTCCGCCGGCACTTCCACCGAGGACACAACGTGGCAGCCTTGCGGGTTTTTGATCAGGGTGTCGGGTTGCAGATTGCTCATGGTATTGCTCCTTGTGGATGAGTCAGATGAAGTTGATTTCTTTCAGGTAGTCGCAGCCGCGACGTAGCAGCGCCGGGGATTTCTGCGGGTAGTGCGCGCCCATCTGCTGCACGCCGGCCGCGGCGTTGGCGTGGCCGATCAGCGAGATGTCGCCGATGTCTTCTTCGAAACCATTTAGGTAGAAACCGAGCACGCCAAACAGCGCGTTGTCGGCGTCGACCCGGTTCAATTGCTGCTGCCAGTCGGCGACGCTGACCAGCGAAAACTCGCTGCCGGTTTCGCGGAACGAAGCGACGTAGGCATCCCAGCTCAGCGGCTCGGGGTTGTGCAGGTTGAACACCGCGCGATCCGCTGAATAACGGCTGGCATGGAAGGCGATGAAGCGGGCGAGAAAGTCCACCGGCATCAGGTCGAAATTCAGCGCAAAGGCCGGCACCTGACCGAGCTGGATCGAGCCTTTGAGCATCAGCATCAAGCGATTTTTATGTGGCTGGCAAACGCCGCTGAGGCTGTTGAAGCTTATGTTGCCGGGGCGATAAAGATTGACCCGTACACCGCGCTCGCGCGCTCGTTCAAGGATGCGTTCGCCGACCCACTTCGACAGGTTGTAGCCGTTGCGAATGTAGATCGGCGGCGTCGCGGCGGCGGGCAGTTCCAGCACCCGACCGGCATCATCCACGGTGCTGGATGCCGACAGCGTCGAGACGAAGTTGAAGACCTTTTTGCGCTGCCCTTCGCATAGCTTCAGCAGGGCAAAGATCGGCTCTACGTTGTCCGCCGCCAGGGACTCGTAATCGAGCACGTGGTTGACGTTGGCAGCGTTGTGCACCAGCGCGCCGAACTCGCGATCCAGGTGCTGATAATCCTCATCGCCCAGGCCCAGTTGCGGACGGCTGATATCAGCTGCGTAAACCCGCACACGGCTCAGGTCGAGGTGCTCCAGACGGTTTTCGTGCAGTGCCTGAGCGAAGCGTTGCGCCGCCGTTTGCCCGGCGCTATCACGCACCAGACAGGCCACTTCGCTGGCGCCCCACCCGAGCAGCGCTTCGACGATGTGCACGCCGACAAAACTGTTGGCACCGGTGACGATGACCTTGTGCACATCGCCCATGCGGCTGATCGGCAGCGGTTCGATGTCCAGCGCGCGCTCGGCGTCGGCCATGGCCTGAGCGCTGAGCACGGCGCTGTCATCGGTGCCGCGCACCAGCGTCGCCAGTTTGCTGATAGTGGGCAGTTCGATGAAGCGATTGATCGAAATGCTCCGGCCGAACTCCTCACGCAAGCGCAGCAACATCCGCGACAGCAGGATCGAATGACCGCCGAGATTGAAGAAGCTTTCGTCAGTGGAAATGTCGCTGGTCGGGAGTTCCAGCAATTCGGCCCAGATCTCCAACAGCAGCGCTTCGTCAGCATTGACCGGCAGGCATTTCGCCGTGCTGTTCTGGACCGTCACCGGCAATGCCAACAGCGCCTTGCGATCGACTTTGCCGTTACTGGCGAACGGCATCTGCGCCAGTGCGGTCCATGCCACGGGTTGCATATAGTCGGGCAGGAACTGCCGGGCATGGGCTTTAAGTTCGTCGCGGGCATTGTCGGTCTGTGGCTGGGCGAGGAATGCCAGAATGCGCCGCTGACTGTCGATGACCACGGCGATCTGCCGATACAAGCGGCTCTCTCGCAGGCAGCGTTCGATCTCTTCCGGTTCGACGCGAAAGCCACGGATTTTCACCTGATTGTCGCGCCGCCCGCACAGCTCGATACCGTGCTCGCCCCACTTGGCCATGTCACCGCTACGGTAAGCGCGCAGTGTTTCGCCGCCGGGCAAGGACAGGTTCAGATAACGCTCGGCGGTCTGCTGCGGATTGTTCAGGTAACCGAGGCAGACACCAGGACCGACGATGAACAGTTCACCGACGGTTTGATCGGGCACAGGTTGCAGATCATCGTCGAGAACCAGTACCCGACTGTTGGCGATCGGCCTCCCCAGCGTGCGGTTGCTGTCGCCCGGTTTCAGCCGACGCGCGGTGATCAGCACGGTGGCTTCGGTCGGGCCGTACAGGTTGTGCAGGATGCCTTGGCGGGTCAGTTGTTCGATGACGTACGGCTCGCAGACATCGCCGCCGGTCATCACCTGCACGCCTTCGAGTTGTTGCAGCGGCAGAATGCTCAACAGCGCCGGCGGCAGGAAGGCGTGGGTCAGTTGCCGCCGGCGAATCAGCGCCACCAGTTGCAACGGGTCACGGCGCTGGCTGTCGTCGGGGACTACCAGTTCGGCCCCAGCGAGCAGGCTGGGGAAGATGTCGATCAGCGACGAATCAAAGCTCAGCGACGAGAACTGCAGCACCCGACTCTCGGCGCGCAATTGCACGTAGTCGGCGTACCACGCGGTGAAGTGGGCGAGATTGGCCTGGCTGAGCAGCACGCCTTTCGGATGCCCGGTGGTGCCCGAGGTATAAAGCGCCATGCACGGCGCATCGAGCTCGGGACGGTGCAGCATCAGCGGTTGATCGAGATCGGCGTCCGTCGCCGCGATGCCACTGACATCCAGCTCCGCAATCGATTCGCTGAGCGCCTGCTGTCCATCGTGAAGCAACAGCACCGCGCCGGCGTTTTCCAGGATGTATTGCTGACGCGGCAATGGATGGCTCGGCTCCAGTGGCAAGTACACCGCGCCACTGCCGAGAACCGCCAGAATCGAGGCGAACAGCGCCGTGCTCTTGCCTTGGCAGACGCCGACTACCCATGGTTGCGGATGTTGCTCAAGCAAGGGCAGCAACCGCTGTTGAATCGCCCGGCTGTGGGCGTGCAACTGGCGGTAGCTGATGGACTGTCCGCCGAGGTGCAGCGCCGGTCGTTCGGCATGCTCAATCAGGCTCTGTTGCAGGCGCTCGATCAGCGGGATTTGCGCCTGCTCCAGAAGCGCCGGGTTTGCCGTGTCGTTGAGACGGTGGACGTACGCCAGTTTGTCGAGAAACAGCAGATCTTCCAGGCGTTCGAAATCCGGCGTTCTAAGAGCCGGTGCATGGCGCAAATAATCGGCATCGCGGGAAAAGCGGCTGACCAGCAACGCCACTTCGTCGACCACATGGGCGAGCGCTCGTTGGCGTAGCGACTGACCGTTGCCGGACGGTTCATCGCCGATCGGCACACGGCTGATCAGCGACGAGCCGAGGAAGCACAGCAGGTCGAGGGTCGGCAGGCCGCCATGCTCTTGCGCAGCGACCCCCAGACGCAGGTGCAGGTGCGGAATCGCGCAGAAGTCTCCGGCAGCGATAAAGCCATCGTCGATGATCAGATCCACCGCCGCTTGAGTGGCGCCGCTGCGGGTCACTGCGTGGCCGTGCTGTTCGAGTTCCTGAGCCAGATCAGTCATCGCCTGACTGGCACCGGTGAGCACAATATCGAGACGTTTCATGTCGGCCTCCTCAAACCAGATAGTCGCGCAGCGCGTGCTGCACGGACGGTGTGTCGAGCAGCGAACTGTTGTGGAAAAACCTGACGATGTTGCCCACCAGCGGGTGATGGCGGTTGATCGGAAAGGCGAATCCAGCGATCTCCTCGCGCAGTGAACGCCGCGTGGTTTCGTCGACTGACAGCGCATCGATCAGGCGCAGGTCGAAGGATTTCTGGATGTCGTTGGTCAGGTAATGGCCGATGAACACCGGCAGAATCTGCGCGATGGTTTCGCGGTCCGCGTCGCTGGCGGTGTGCCAATAGATGCGCACCATCCGTGCCCAGAAGCTCGAGTGGCGCCCCTCGTCGAGCAAGTGGTCGGCCATCAGGCCTTTGATCGACGGCTTGACCGAATCGTCGCGGGCGAACGCCGCGACATCACCGGTCACGGTGTTTTCGGCGATCGCCACGCAGATCAATTCCACCGCGCTGCGCAGGTGTTCCGGCGCCAGCGCGACAGCAGCGGGAATTGCCCGGCTCAGTTCGATTTCGTCGGGCAACAGAATCGGTTCGATGCCGGTCAGCGCCACCGTTTGCTGCATGAAATCCATGGCCACCAGCGCGTGGTAATCCTCATCGACCACCACGGTCATCGCGTCATAGCGACAGGCAAAAGGGAAAGCCACGGCGAAGCGATTCTTGGCAATGCTGCGGGCGGTCTTGTTGACGATTTCCGTCTCGAAAATCACTACGTCGTTGATGAATTTGTACAACGTCTGCACCAACGCGAAATCGCGCTGCTGCGGGCATTCACGCAGGAAGGTTTCGCTGAGCACCAGCGGCTGACGGCTGAGTGGGTAGATCAGGCGCTGATCGTCTTCCAGCACCCGGCGCGGACGAGTGCGGATGGTCGCGCGGCTTTCCCAGGCATCAGCGAAGGATTGATAGTCGGCGGCGTTCATTGGGCCACCTCGGCAACTTTTGCATTCATGCTCAAGCGCAGCCCGTCCCACAAGGCGATGCGGCTTTCCACGGCGGCGATGGCGCTGGCGTAGACTTCAGCTGCGCGCTGCGGGTCGCCATCGACCAGACGCTCCAGCAGCTGTTCAGCGGCGGGACCGTGGTCTTCGGAGTCGACTTCGATATGTCGCTGCAGGTAGTAGCGAAAGGTCGGTGCCTGTTCGATGCCGATGCCCCAGTCATCGAGGATGCGCTGGAACATGGTCGGGATAACGCTCTCGCGACCATGCAGGAACGCGGCGGCGACGCTGTGTCCCGGTGCTTCCAGGGCAATGCGCAAGGTATCGCGGACAAACTGCGCCGCCGCTGGATCGACATCGATGCTCTGCAACGCGACGTCGTAGCTCACGCCTTCCTGCTGCAACGTGACGAAACGCTCCACCGCCGTGGTGCTCGCGCCGATTTCGCGCATCGCATCCAGATACAACTCGAAGTGGCTGTAATGGCCGACATCGAGGCGATCGTCCGATTCCTCGCCCAGCACGATCTCGTTGATCAACCGAGCGGCGTGGGGATCGCGCGGCGGCAACCAGGGTAAACGCGTGCAAGTCAGTTCCTGTTGCAAGCGTTTGGTCAGCGACATGAAGTCCCATACGGCGAATACATGGGTTTCCATGAAACGGCGTAATACCGATAACGAAGTAATCTCGGAAAAGATCGGATGAATACTCAGTTCGGCTTTCTTCAAGGCGAGTTGCTGCTTGGTAGGCATCATGATGTCCTTTATCAGTGATATGAAGTGCACAGTTGTTTTCAGTTGCTGTCAGTGTCGAGCAAGTTGGATGGAACTTGTCCGGGGCGTAACTTGATTGCGGTGTGGCGCTGTTGCGGCGCGACGGCTGCTGCATTTGCTGCGTGAGGTGTGCCGAGCGGAACCGCTAGGTTCAAACTTGGCGAGAGAAAGCTAATACAGGGCAAAAGCATTTAACAAGTTTATTTTCAATTATTTAAAGTTGGCTGTTTTTTGAATATGAGAGTTGTCGATAAAACTTTCCAATCAAGTTTTATTCAGGCGTAGTTACTCCTTTCGGCTAATAACGGCCAAAATTGATGAACAAGAGTGAATGCCTCACTCGAAGCAACTTTCAACTAAGGAGATTGGTTGAATTCATAGGGGCGAAAGTTGGCCGGGACCGGCGCCAGGACTTCCTGTTTCCCGTGACAAGGCTCCTTCCGTAGGTTCCTGTTGCGGGGACTGTGCCGTCAGGGCGGCGCGTCCCCGTTCTATAGGGTTGGCGCTTGAAGAGTGCGGGTAAATTGCCGTCAGGGCTATTACCGATTGGTCATTGGTGGAGTGCAAAAAAAGCGCCGGTCAGGGCAAGGCGGGCAAAAGCGCACGCCGATCCGCTGCCAGAGCCGGCAGCAGAGCGGTCGCGAAGATTTGTAAGGGGATTATTCGAGCTGCGGGATATCAGCGTGAGGTGTGGCGCTTCTGTGCCGCGGGAGTAGCGAGATAGCGGGTGATCACCTCTACGCCACGGTTGAGGTGCTGCTCAAGCAATTCGAGCGAACGAGGGACGTTCTTCTCGATCACGGCCTGGAGCATGGCACGGTGGTCATCCTGGGACAGAGTACCCAAGCCCATCGCCTCCAGATTGAAGCGCAGAAAGCGCTCTTCTTCATTCAGGCCATCCTCCACCAGGCGCAGCAGTCGCTGGTTCGGCGCCTTGCTGTACAAAGCCATGTGGAACAGACGGTTGAGACGGCCGATCTCGTTGTAGTCGTGTTGCGCTTCAAGCTCATCGATATAACCGGCAGCGAGTTGATGCTCGGCGTCGGTCAGCAACGGAATCGACTGCCGCAATGCCTCGGATTCGAGCAGAATGCGCAATTCGTAGGTTTCGGTGGCATCGCCCTGGATCAGCGGCGCGACCACGGCGCCTTTGTGCGTGGTGACGCTGAGCAGCTCCTGCGCTTCGAGCTGGCGCAAGGCCTCGCGCACCGGCATGCGACTGACCCCGAACAGATCGGCCAGATCCTGCTGGCGGAGTGCAGTGCCGCAGGGCAAGCGCCCGTCGAGGATGGCTGAGCGTAGCGTTTCTTCAATGACGGACCGGGCCAGATGCGCAGGAATCGGTCCTTCGACTTTGATGCTGTGCAGCGGTTTGGGCTTCTGAGTCACGACAACACACCCTGTAGGTCGCAATATTTGGATCCAAATGACACTAGTGATTGCTCTACAGGTTGTCAAACCTTGTAAAACATAACGCTGCAATCTCAAGTCTAGCGCGTGTTCGATGATCTCACGGTGCCATTGTTTTTTGCCGGGCTAAGCTTCACCATCAAACGCTTCCTTTCTGTCCTCCTGGAAACCTGCAGTGGCGGTACGTTTCGCGATCCCTCGGACCTTGCGCTGGCTTGGCTGCGCATTGCTGCTGGCCGGCGTCATGCTGGGCGGTCTGCACGCCGATTGGGATTTTTCCGCGATCAGCCGCAAGGCCACTGCTCTCTATGGGCCACTGGGCGCCGGGCAGCAGCGCATCGATGCCTGGCAGAATCTGCTGGCGACGCAGAAGCAGGCCAGTGAGATGGACAAGCTCAAAGTCGTTAACCTGTTCTTCAACAAGCAGGTGCGTTACGTCGAAGACATCGATCTGTGGCGCGAAGTGGATTATTGGGAAACCCCGATCGAAGCGCTGTGGAAGGGCGCCGGTGACTGCGAAGACTACGCCATCGCCAAGTATTTCAGCCTGCGTCATCTCGGCGTTTCCAGTGACAAGCTGCGCATCACCTACGTCAAGGCGCTGCGCCAGAACCGCGCGCACATGGTGTTGACGTACTATGCGACCCCCGATGCCATGCCGCTGGTGCTCGACAGCCTGATCGATCCGATCCAGCCGGCGTCGCAGCGGACCGATTTGCTGCCGGTCTACTCTTTCAATGCCGAAGGTCTGTATTTGCCCGGCGCCAAGGGCAATAAAAAGGTCGGCGACACCAAACGCCTGTCGCGCTGGCAGGATGTGCTGAAAAAAATGCAGGCCGAAGGTTTTCCGGTCGAGACGATTAACTAGGAGCACGCGCTCAGATGTCTTTGTTCAAACAGCTGTTGATCGCTATCTGTCTGTTCCTGGTCGTGGCCTTCACCGGCAGCTTCATGGTCAGCCTGGAGAGCTCGCGCACCCAGTACGTCAACCAGTTGCGCTCCCACGCGCAGGACGCGGCGACGGCGCTGGCGTTGTCGCTGACGCCGAATATCGACGACCCGGCGATGGTCGAGCTGCTGGTCAGCTCGATCTTCGACAGCGGTTATTACGCGAGCATCCGCGTGGTCGACGTGAAGACCGACCAGACCATCGTCGAGCGCACTGGCACGCCGGCGGTGAGCAATGTGCCGGACTGGTTCGTCAAACTGATCGGCCTCGAGCCGGCCGGTGGCGATGCGCTGGTCAGCCGTGGCTGGGAGCAGGCGGCGCGGGTCGAGGTGGTCAGCCATCCGATGTTCGCCGTGGCCAAGCTGTGGCAGAGCGCGCTGGGCAGCCTTGGCTGGTTGCTGATCTGCGGTGCATTGAGCGCGGTGCTCGGCGCGCTGTTGCTGCGTCGGCAGTTGAAGCCCCTCGATTACATGGTCCAGCAGTCCCATGCGATTGCCCGCCGCGAGTTTCTCAGCCTGCCGGATCTGCCGCGCACGCCTGAATTGCGTCGCGTGGTGCAGGCGATGAATCAGATGGTCGAGAAGCTCAAGACGCTGTTCCAGGAGCAGGCCGAACGCAGTGAAAAACTGCGTACCGAGTCTTATCAGGACAACCTCACCGGCCTGGCCAACCGCCGCTATTTCGAGATGCAACTGAACAACCGCGTGAGCAACCCGGAGCAGGCCAGTTCCGGTTATCTGCTGCTGTTGCGGGTCAAGGATCTGGCGGGGCTCAATCAGCGTCTCGGCGGCCAGCGCACTGATCAGTTGCTCAAGGCCGTCGGCGAGCAACTGACCCGCGAGTGCGCCAGATACCCGCAAACCCAAGACTTGGTAACGCGTATTCGCGGCGGTGAATTCGCCGTGCTCGCCCCCGGGCTGGTGCGCGAGGAAGCATTACAGTTGGCGCAGAATCTCGACAACGCCTTGAGCAGCCTGCACGCCACTGGCGCGACCGATGTGCCGGCGGTGGCTTCCATCGGGCTGGCGCCGTTTGCCCATGGTGATTCACCACAAGCGGTGCTGACCCTGGGCGATCAGGCGCTCGCACAGGCCGAAGGACAGGGCGAGCAGAATTGGGCGTGCATCGATCAGAGTCTGGTGGCGGAGGTCGGTGACGATCATCACGCCTGGCATCGACTGCTGGATCAGGCCTTGAGTCAGCAGCGTTTCGAGCTGTACTTCCAGCCGGTGGTCGCTGCGCAGGACACGCAACTGGTGCTGCATTACAAGGTGCTGTCACGCCTGCTCGACGAGCAGGGCCAGACCATTCCCGCCGGACGCTTCCTGCCTTGGCTGGAGCGCTTCGGCTGGACCGCACGGCTCGATCGCCTGATGCTTGAACGCGTGCTCGAGCAGATGAAAGGGCACGAGGATTCGCTGGCGCTGAACCTGTCCTCGGCAACGCTGGCCGACCCGCAGGCGCTGAACAAAGTCTTCGAGATTCTGCGCGCGCATTCCAATCTCGGCGCGCGGCTGACGCTGGAAATCGGTGAGGAGCAATTGCCTGAACAGGCAGTGCTGGAGCAGTTGACCCGACGCCTGCGCGAGCTCGGTTTCTCGCTGAGCCTGCAGCGCTTCGGCGGGCGCTTCAGCATGATCGGCAATCTGGCGCGGTTGGGTCTGGCGTACTTGAAGATCGATGGCAGCTACATCCGCGCGATCGATCAGGAGAGCGACAAGCGCCTGTTTATCGAAGCGATCCAGCGCGCGGCGCATAGCATCGATCTGCCGCTGATTGCCGAACGGGTCGAGACTGAAGGGGAGCTGTCAGTGATTCGCGAGATGGGCCTGTATGGCGTGCAGGGGCAGTTGCTCGGTGAGCCGAAGCCCTGGGGCCTGAACTGATCGTTCCCACGCTCTGCGTGGGAATGCAGCCCGTGACGCTCTGCGTCACAACGGTGACGGGCCGTGATAACTAAGTTGCGGTCGGAACGCGGAGCGTCCCTTGATGCATTCCCACGCGGAGCGTGGGAACGATCATTGTGGGAGCGAGCCTGCTCGCGAAAGGGCCAGTCCAGTCGGTGAAGATCCAGGATCAGATCAACCCGCCTTCATCCTCATCGATCAACTGGCTCAAGCCGCCCAGCGCTTCACGCGCCTGGGTGCGGTCCATCAGTTTGGCCTGGGCCGCCGCCGGCAGGTCGGTGACGCGGATCACGCCTTTCTGGGTCAGCACCTGAATCAGGTCGTCGAGTACCCGAATCATTTCAAAGTCGCTCTGCTTGAGCTGTTTGAGGCTGTTTTCCACGGCTTCGTTGGCGTACCACGCCTGAATTTCATGGTTATCGGCGGGCAGCGTTTCCGTGGCCTCGGCGTACGCCGCAGCTTCCACGCGAATCAACAGGCCTTGCGCATCGCGTTGCACGTAAAACATTGAGCATCCCTCACAAATGAACAGCGTCATGCTGTCAGCAGCATAGCCAACTGCGCGCCAGTATGCGGGGCGACGATCAAATCGTCACCGCTGCATCGCCCGCAAACGCGACGGCCGCCTCACAGGAGGCGGCCGTTTTGGTTTCAGCCTCAGCTGTTGTTGTGGTCGACCTTGATGGTCGGATCGCTGCCGGCAATCAGGTTGTGCAGGTTGGCGCTCGCCCAGTTGTTGCCTTCCAGTTTGATCGTCACGTCCGGCGTGGCCGCAGCGGCATCGCCCGAGTTGAATTTGCCCGCCGAGCTGACTTGCAGCGACGACGTGCCATCGACCGTGGTGATCTTCAGGAAGTTGTCGATCGTGCTGCCGGTTTCGCCCTGCAACAGGTCGCGCAGGTCGATGCGGTCGCCTTCGCTGGCTTTGAAATCCTTGATCACGTCGTTACCGGTGTCGCCCGATTTCCAGACGAAGGTGTCGCCACCGGAACCGCCAATCAGGATGTCGTTGCCCTGACCGCCAATCAGCGTGTCGTTGCCAGTGCCGCCGAGCAGGATGTCATTGCCTTTGCCGCCGTCGAGCAGGTCGGTGCCACCCGAGCCGAACAGGATGTCATTGCCTGCGCCACCCAGCAGCGTGTCGTTGCCATCGTGCGCACCGGACACATCGAACGCCTGATAGTGCTCGGTGATGTACTGGTGCACGTTGCTGGTGCTGACTTTGCTGACATCGACGCCGGTTTCCTTGGCGACGAACGCCTGCATCGCCTGGTAACCCTCGCCGGCAATGCCGTTGAAGCTGACCAGATCGCCGAACAGGATGTCGTTGCCTTCGCCGCCGTTGACGGTGTCGTTACCTGGCATCGTCGCTTCGGTATGGCCGATGATCGAGTTGGCCAGATCCTTCGGATCGATGTTGGTTTGCGGCGTTTTGTCCGAGTCGTACGGCTTGAGGTCGTTGAGGCTGACGTCGTTGTTCAGGCCAATGGCTTCGACGTTCGACAATCCGCTCAACAAGGCAAAGCCGCTGGTCGAGTTGCTGGTGGTCGACGAGTTGGTGCTGTTACCGGTACCGGCCAGGTTCGACAGCTCGTAAGTGCCGTCACCCTGAGCGTGAATGGTGCCCAGATTGCTGCTGCTCCAGCCCCACCACGAACTGTAGGTCTGCAGAGTCACGGTGCCGGCACTGTTGATCGTCAATGCGTGAGTGTTGTCGATGTACGTGCTGAAGGTGTCGCCCGGCTTGTAGTTGCTGGTTTTCACCACGTCGTCGAGCTTCACATTGCCATACAGCGTCGGATTGGTTTGCTCGCCGGTCTGGTAATAGGTCGGCTGGCCATCAGTGATGAAGTACGTCAGGTTTTTCGCGCCGCTGTTGGCCACCGCGTCGGCACTCTGGAACCAGTTGGCCGTGGTCTTGAACACGTCCTCGTAGTTAGTGCCGCCACCGGAGCCCATCGAATCCAGCACGGCTTTGAGTTGCGCCAGCGCATTCGGGTCGTTGAGATTCACCGACACCGACTTGTTGACCTGGGTATCGAAGTCCACCAGGAAGATATTCACCGTGCCCGAATTGCTGCCGCCCAGACTTTGCTTGAGGCTGTTGAACACCGAGGTCAGCGAGTCTTTCGCAGCGTTCAGCGACGAGGCGCTCATGCTGCCCGAGCTGTCGACCATGAACGCGATGTTGTAATTGGTGCCCGGGACCACGGTCAGGCCGCCGATGTCTGCGACGATGATGTCGTTGGCGTCGGTGCCGGTGACGTTGTCGTCACCCGAGGTGGCGGTGACCGCGTTGTACACCGCAGGCACTACCGTGACCGGAATGGTCGCGCTGCTGCTTGCCGAGCCGCCGACCTGTTCGGTGGACGTCGAAGTCACGGTCAGGTTGAACTGGCCGTTGTAGTAGGTCGGCGGAGTCACGGTCAGAGAGCCGAGGTTCCAGCCGGTGACGTTGGCTTCGCCATTGTTCGCGGTAACGGTGAAGGTATGACCCGCGCCATCGCTGAGCACCGAGCCGACCGGCGCGCCGCTGATCTTCACGCTCAGGGTTTCCGAGCCGTCGGTGTCGGTCAGCGCGGTGCTGATCGCCGACAGTTTCACCGTGGTGCCTTCGGCGCCGGTGTTGAGCTTGTAGCCGTCGTAATAGCCTTCGCCATTAGTGCCGTGCAGATCGGAGACGGTCACGCCCGAGTTGATCAGGTCCTGCACACCGGTGTAGATCGGCACGCCGGCGTTGCTCAGATCGATCGGCGTGCCGCCGTTGACCGACAGGTTGACGTCGTAGCTGCCCGGGCCGCTCTGGTTGTGGTGGTAGATGTCGAGGGTGTAGTAGCCGCTGGTGGTCGGGGTGAACGAACCATTGATCGCACCGCCCGCGCCCCAGGTACCGGAAGCCACGTTCTTGCCGCCGATGGTGATCAGCAGGCTGTCATCGGCCACGCCGCTGAAGCTGTAGGTCTTGCCGGCTTCCAGATAGATCAGGCCAGAGGTCTTCGAAGCCGTACCGGCCGCGACGCTGCCATCGGACTGCACATTGGTGATGTTACCGCTGGAGTTCGGCTTGCCGGCCGCATCGATCACACTTTTCAGAGTGGTCGAGTTCGCGCCGCTGCCGTCGGTGCCCAGGCCCGACAGACCGGTCCAGACTTCCTTGATCAGGCCGGTGGATTTCACACTGTTGTCAGCCACGGCTACGGTCGGCGCATCCGCCACTGGCGTGATGTCGATCTTCACTGTGCCGGTGCTGCCCAGCGCCTGGCCGTCGGTAGGCTGGAACTTGATCTGTGCGTAATCCGCCTGATTGTTGCCCAGACCGGTGCCGCCGTAACCGTTGCTGCCCGACTCGTTGGCATCCGGCAGGAAACGCAGCTTGCCAGCGTCGATGTCAGCCTTGCTGAAGGTCTGGTTGTTGGCCACATCCTTCCAGGTAGAACCGTCCAGATACTGCAGTTTGCCCTCGCCCGGCAGCTGCGTGATCTTGATACCGAGGCTGCTCGCCGGGCTGTCGACATCGCTGACGCCGAAGATCGACCAGCCGAGTACCAGCGGCGTGTCTTCGGTGCCGGTGACATTGCTCGGCGCGGCGACCGGTGCATCGTTGACCGCCACCACGTTGACCGTGGTCGTCGCGGTGTTCGAATAGTTGCCGCCATCGGTCACCGTCACGGTGATGATGCGTGGCACGGTGCTCGGGTTTTCGCTGCTGTTGGTGAAGCTGATGTTCTTGATGGCCTGCATGTAGTCGGCCAGGGTCGCGTTACCCGAGAGCGTCAGGGTCACCGTGCCGTTGGTGCTGTTGGCATTGATGGTGATGCCATTGACGCTGTTGCCCAGATTCAGCGCATCGCCGTCCTGACGGTTGGTCAGCACCACGGTGGCACCGGTCAGCATCGTGCTGTCCGGGTCGGTGATGCTGATGTCGGTGTCAGCGATCGACACGCCGGCGCCCGGGGTGTTCTCGGTGAACGTCACTTTGTAATCGGCACCGGTCGCACCGCTGGAGTTGTTGGCGTCCAGATCGAGCACCGGTGGCGCATCGTTGTCGATGATCGAAGTGCTGACGCTGCCATTGGTGCTGCTGACCGCGAGGTTCTCGAAGTTGCCGCCGGTAGCCGAATCGATCTTGACCACGAAGTTCTCGGTGCCTTCGGTGATCTTGTCATCGAGGGTGGCGACGTTGAACTGCGCGCTGCTGGCGCCCGCCGGGATCTTCACGGTGTACACGCCAGTGAAGTCCGAACCGTCGGCGGCGGTGCCGCTGTAGACGATTTTCAGGGTCACTTCGGTCTGCGCCGGGTGATTGAGGCTGACGGTATAGCTGGCGGTCTGGCCTTCGGTCACCGAGCTGCTGCCAGTGATGCTGACGGTGGTGGTGTCGACGGTGTCGGTGACGCTGGTCACTGCTGGCGTGGTGCTCGGTACCAGTTTTTCGAAGCTGCCTCCGGTGGCGCTGCTGATGGTCGCCTGCACGGTGCCGGCGTCTTTGTAGACGTCGTCAGCTGGCGCTGGAACGTTCACGGTGCCGGTGGTTTCGCCTGCCTTGATGGTGATCACGGCACCATTAGACAAGGTTACGGTCACTGGCGAGCCAGCGGCGTTGGTCAAGGTCGCGGTGTAAGTGATCTGGCCACCTTCAGCCACCGAGTTTGTTGCCGACAGCGACAGGCTGGTGGTGTCGACGGTGTCGGTCACGGTGGTGCTGACTGGCGTTTTGTCCGCCACCAGATTTTCGAAATTGCCGCCGGTTACGTTAGTGATCGAATTGGTGATCGGCGCGTTGCCGGTCAGCGCATCGTTCGGTGCGATGGCCGTTACGGTGCCGGTGGTCTGGCCGACCGCGATGGTGATGTTCTGGCCGTTGGCCAACGTTACGACAACTGGCGAACCGGTGACGGGGGCGCCGACGGTTGCGGTGTAGACGACATTGCCGCCTTCTGCCGCTGTGGCGGTTGCGCTCAGTTTTACGGTGGTGGTGTCGATGGTGTCCGTAACACTGGTCACGGCAGGCGTGCTGCTGGTCACCAGGTTTTCGAAGTTGCCGCCAGTGGCTTTGCTGATGGTTGCCTGCACGGAACCGGCATCTTTATAGACGTCGTCGGACGGTGCCGGAACGGTGGCGGTGCCAGTGGTTTCACCGGCCTTGATGGTGATCACGGCGCCGTTCGATAAGGTCACGGTTACAGGCGAGCCAGCGGCGTTGGTCAATGTCGCGGTGTAGGTGATCTGGCCACCTTCGGCCACCGAATTGCTGGCGCTCAGGGACAGGTTGGTTGTGTCGGCAACATCGGTAACTGCGGTCGAAACCGGAGTTTTGTCCGCCACCAGATTTTCGAAGTTGCCGCCGCTGACGTTGGTGATCGCGTTGGTGATCGGCGCGTGGCCGGTCAGTGCATCGTTCGAAGCAACAGCGGTTGCAGTGCCAGTGGTCTGACCGACGCCGATGGTGATGGTCTGGCCGTTGGCCAAAGTGACCACCATTGGCGAGCCGGTAACCGGTGCGCCCACGGTTGCGGTGTAAGTCACGGTGCCGCCTTCGGCCACCGAGGTATCGGCGGTCAATTTGACGGTCGAAGTGTCGATGGTGTCAGTGACCTGAGTAACCGCTGGCGTAGTGCTTGGTACCAGGTTCTCGAAGTTGCCACCGGTAGCGCTGGTGATCGTCGCCTGCACGGAGCCGGCATCTTTGTAGACGTCATCAGAAGGTGCAGGAACGGTCGCAGTACCGGTGGTTTCGCCAGCCTTGATGGTGATCACAGCGCCGTTCGACAAGGTGACTGTCACTGGCGAGCCAGCGGCGTTGGTCAGGGTCGCGGTGTACGTAATCTGGCCACCTTCAGCCACCGAATTGCTGGCACTCAAGGACAGATTTGTAGTGTCGGTAACGTCGGTGACAGAAGTCGAAACTGGAGTTTTGTCCGCAACCAGATCTTCGAAATTGCCGCCGCTCACGCCAGTGATCGAGTTGGTGATCGGCGCATTCCCGGTCAGCGCATCGTTCGCAGCAACAGCGGTTGCAGTGCCAGTGGTCTGACCGACGCCGATGGTGATGGTCTGGCCGTTGGCCAAAGTCACGACGACCGGCGAGCCGGTAACCGGTGCGCCGACGGTGGCGGTGTAAGTCACGGTGCCGCCTTCGGCTACCGAAGTGTCGGCGGTCAGTTTGACTGTCGAAGTATCGATGGTGTCGGTGACCTGGGTAACCGCTGGCGTAGTGCTTGGTACCAGGTTCTCGAAGTTGCCACCGGTAGCGGTTTTAATCGTTGCCTGCACCGAGCCGGCATCTTTGTAGACGTCGTCGGACGGTGCTGGAACGGTTGCGGTGCCAGTGGTTTCACCGGCCTTGATGGTGATCACGGCGCCGTTCGACAAGGTTACGGTCACTGGCGAGCCAGCGGCGTTGGTCAATGTCGCGGTGTAGGTGATCTGGCCACCCTCGGCAACCGAATTGCTGGCGCTCAAGGTCAGATTGGTGGTGTCGACGGTGTCAGTCACGGTGGTGCTGACTGGGGTCTTATCGGCGACGAGGTTTTCGAAATTGCCGCCGCTGACGTTGGTGATCGCATTGGTGATCGGCGCGTGGCCGGTCAGTGCATCGTTCGAAGCAACAGCGGTTGCAGTGCCAGTGGTCTGACCGACGCCGATGGTGATGGTCTGGCCGTTAGTCAGAGTCACCACGACAGGCGAACCGGTAACTGGCGCGCCGACGGTTGCGGTGTAAGTCACGGTACCGCCTTCGGCTACCGAAGTATCGGCGGTCAGTTTGACGGTCGAGGTGTCGATGGTGTCAGTGACCTGAGTAACCGCTGGCGTAGTGCTTGGTACCAGGCTCTCGAAGTTGCCACCGGTAGCGCTGGTGATCGTCGCCTGTACGGAACCGGCGTCTTTATAGACGTCATCCGACGGTGCTGGAACGGTTGCGGTGCCGGTGGTTTCGCCAGCCTTGATGGTGATCACGGCGCCGTTCGACAAAGTCACGGTTACAGGCGAGCCAGCGGCGTTGGTCAATGTCGCGGTGTACGTGATCTGGCCACCTTCAGCCACCGAATTGCTGGCGCTCAGGGACAGGTTGGTTGTGTCGGCAACATCCGTAACTGCGGTCGATACAGGCGTTTTGTCCGCCACCAGATTTTCGAAGTTGCCGCCGCTGACGTTGGTGATCGCGTTGGTGATCGGCGCGTGGCCGGTCAGTGCATCGTTCGAAGCAACAGCGGTTGCAGTGCCAGTGGTCTGACCGACGCCGATGGTGATGGTCTGGCCGTTGGCCAAAGTGACCACCACTGGCGAGCCGGTAACCGGTGCGCCGACGGTTGCGGTGTAAGTGACGGTGCCGCCCTCGGCAACTGAGGTATCTGCAGTCAGCTTCACCGTTGAAGTATCGATGGTGTCAGTGACCTGAGTAACCGCTGGCGTAGTGCTTGGTACCAGGCTCTCGAAGTTGCCACCGGTAGCGCTGGTGATCGTCGCCTGTACGGAACCGGCGTCTTTGTAGACGTCGTCGGACGGGGCTGCCACGTTCACGGTGCCGGTGGTTTCGCCAGCCTTGATGGTGATCACTGCACCGTTCGACAGGGTCACGGTCACTGGCGAGCCAGCGGCGTTGGTCAATGTCGCGGTGTAGGTGATCTGGCCACCTTCAGCCACCGAATTGCTGGCGCTCAGGGACAGGTTGGTTGTGTCGGCAACATCCGTAACTGCGGTCGATACAGGCGTTTTGTCCGCCACCAGATTTTCGAAATTGCCGCCGCTCATGCCAGTGATCGAGTTGGTGATCGGCGCGTTGCCGGCCAGCGCATCGTTCGCAGCAACAGCGGTTGCAGTGCCAGTGGTCTGACCGACGCCGATGGTGATGGTCTGGCCGTTGGCCAGAGTCACGACGACCGGCGAACCGGTAACTGGCGCACCGACCGTGGCGGTGTAAGTCACAGTGCCGCCTTCAGCAACAGAGGTATCGGCGGTCAATTTGACCGTCGAAGTGTCGATGGTGTCAGTGACCTGAGTAACCGCTGGCGTAGTGCTTGGTACCAGGTTCTCGAAGTTGCCACCGGTAGCGCTGGTGATCGTCGCCTGTACGGAACCGGCGTCTTTATAGACGTCATCCGACGGTGCTGGAACGGTTGCGGTGCCGGTGGTTTCGCCAGCCTTGATGGTGATCACTGCACCGTTCGACAGGGTCACGGTCACTGGCGAGCCAGCGGCGTTGGTCAGGGTCGCGGTGTACGTAATCTGGCCACCTTCAGCCACCGAATTGCTGGCGCTCAGGGACAGGTTGGTTGTGTCGGCAACATCCGTAACTGCGGTCGATACAGGCGTTTTGTCCGCCACCAGATTTTCGAAATTGCCGCCGGTTACGTTAGTGATCGAATTGGTGATCGGCGCGTTGCCGGTCAGCGCATCGTTCGAAGCAACAGCGGTTGCGGTGCCAGTGGTCTGGCCGACGCCGATGGTGATGGCCTGGCCGTTAGCCAATGTCACGACGACAGGAGAACCGGTAACTGGCGCACTAACGGTGGCGGTGTAAGTCACCGTACCGCCCTCGGTAACTGAGGTGTCTGCAGTCAGCTTCACCGTTGAAGTATCGATGGTGTCAGTGACCTGAGTAACCGCTGGCGTAGTGCTTGGTACCAGGCTCTCGAAGTTGCCACCGGTAGCGCTGGTGATCGTCGCCTGTACGGAACCGGCGTCTTTGTAGACGTCATCGGACGGGGCTGCCACGTTCACGGTGCCGGTGGTTTCGCCAGCCTTGATGGTGATCACTGCACCGTTCGACAGGGTCACGGTCACTGGCGAGCCAGCGGCGTTGGTCAATGTCGCGGTGTAGGTGATCTGGCCACCTTCAGCCACCGAATTGCTGGCGCTCAGGGACAGGTTGGTTGTGTCGGCAACATCCGTAACTGCGGTCGATACAGGCGTTTTGTCCGCCACCAGATTTTCGAAATTGCCGCCGCTCATGCCAGTGATCGAGTTGGTGATCGGCGCGTTGCCGGCCAGCGCATCGTTCGCAGCAACAGCGGTTGCAGTGCCAGTGGTCTGACCGACGCCGATGGTGATGGTCTGGCCGTTGGCCAGAGTCACGACGACCGGCGAACCGGTAACTGGCGCACCGACCGTGGCGGTGTAAGTCACAGTGCCGCCTTCAGCAACAGAGGTATCGGCGGTCAATTTGACCGTCGAAGTGTCGATGGTGTCAGTGACCTGAGTAACCGCTGGCGTAGTGCTTGGTACCAGGTTCTCGAAGTTGCCACCGGTAGCGCTGGTGATCGTCGCCTGTACGGAACCGGCGTCTTTATAGACGTCATCCGACGGTGCTGGAACGGTTGCGGTGCCGGTGGTTTCGCCAGCCTTGATGGTGATCACTGCACCGTTCGACAGGGTCACGGTCACTGGCGAGCCAGCGGCGTTGGTCAGGGTCGCGGTGTACGTAATCTGGCCACCTTCAGCCACCGAATTGCTGGCGCTCAGGGACAGGTTGGTTGTGTCGGCAACATCCGTAACTGCGGTCGATACAGGCGTTTTGTCCGCCACCAGATTTTCGAAATTGCCGCCGGTTACGTTAGTGATCGAATTGGTGATCGGCGCGTTGCCGGTCAGCGCATCGTTCGAAGCAACAGCGGTTGCGGTGCCAGTGGTCTGGCCGACGCCGATGGTGATGGCCTGGCCGTTAGCCAATGTCACGACGACAGGAGAACCGGTAACTGGCGCACTAACGGTGGCGGTGTAAGTCACCGTACCGCCCTCGGTAACTGAGGTGTCTGCAGTCAGCTTCACCGTTGAAGTATCGATGGTGTCAGTGACCTGAGTAACCGCTGGCGTAGTGCTTGGTACCAGGCTCTCGAAGTTGCCACCGGTAGCGCTGGTGATCGTCGCCTGTACGGAACCGGCGTCTTTGTAGACGTCATCGGACGGGGCTGCCACGTTCACGGTGCCGGTGGTTTCGCCAGCCTTGATGGTGATCACGGCGCCGTTCGACAGGGTCACGGTCACTGGTGAGCCAGCGGCGTTGGTCAGTGTCGCGGTGTAAGTAATCTGCCCACCTTCGGCCACGGAGCCAGTCGCACTCAGCGACAGGTTAGTGGTGTCGGCAACGTCAGTGACTGCAGTCGAAACCGGAGTTTTATCCGCCACCAGATTTTCGAAATTGCCGCCGGTTACGCCAGTGATCGAGTTGGTGATCGGCGCGTGACCGGTCAGTGCATCGTTCGCAGCAACAGCGGTTGCGGTGCCAGTAGTCTGACCGACGCCGATGGTGATGGTCTGGCCGTTGGCCAAAGTGACCACAACTGGTGAGCCGGTAACCGGAGCACCAACGGTGGCGGTGTAAGTCACGGTGCCGCCTTCAGCCACCGAAGCATCAGCAGTCAGTTTGACGGTCGAAGTGTCGATGGTGTCAGTGACCTGAGTGATCGCTGGAGTGGTGCTCGGCACGAGATTTTCGAAGTTACCACCGGTGGCACTGGTGATCGTCGCCTGGACGGAACCGGCGTCTTTGTAGACGTCATCGGACGGTGCAGGAACGGTTGCGGTGCCGGTGGTTTCGCCCGCTTTGATGATGATCACCGCACCGTTCGACAGGGTCACGGTCACTGGCGAGCCAGCGGCGTTGGTCAGTGTAGCGGTGTAAACAATCGAACCACCTTCGGCCACGGAACCGGTCGCACTCAGCGACAGGTTAGTGGTGTCGGCAACGTCGGTGACAGAAGTCGAGACAGGTGTTTTGTCCGCCACCAGATCTTCGAAGTTGCCGCCGGTCACGCCAGTGATCGAGTTGGTCAGTGGAGCATTACCAGCCAACGCATCATTCGGCGCGGTGAAAGTCGCAGTCCCGGAAGTCTGGCCAACAGCGATAGTGATGTTCTGACCATTGGCCAGAGTCACAACCACAGGCGAGCCGGTGACTGGCGCGCCGACGGTGGCGGTGTAAGTCACGGTGCCGCCTTCAGCCACCGAAGTATCAGCAGTCAGTTTGACGGTCGAGGTATCGATGGTGTCGGTGACAGTCGTCACGGCTGGAGCAGTGCTCGGTACCAGGTGCTCGAAGTTGCCACCGGTAGCGCTGGTGATCGTTGCCTGCACAGAGCCGGCGTCTTTGTAGACGTCATCGGACGGTGCAGGAACGGTTGCGGTGCCGGTGGTTTCGCCAGCCTTGATGGTGATCACAGCACCGTTCGACAGAGTCACGGTTACTGGCGAGCCAGCGGCGTTGGTCAGAGTCGCGGTGTACGTAATCTGGCCACCTTCAGCCACCGAGTTGCTGGCGCTCAAGGACAGATTTGTAGTGTCGGCAACATCAGTAACTGCGGTCGCTACCGGAGTTTTATCCGCCACCAGATTTTCGAAATTGCCGCCGGTTACGTTAGTGATCGAATTGGTGATCGGCGCGTTGCTGGTCAGCGCATCGTTCGCAGCAACAGCGGTTGCAGTGCCAGTGGTCTGACCGACGCCGATGGTGATGGTCTGGCCGTTGGCCAAAGTCACGACGACAGGCGAACCGGTAACCGGAGCGCCGACGGTGGCGGTGTAGGTGACAATGCCGCCTTCAGCCACCGAAGTATCGGCGGTCAGTTTGACCGTCGAAGTGTCGATGGTATCGGTGACATTCGTCACCGCTGGAACCGCGCTCGGAACAAGGTTCTCGAAGTTGCCGCCGGTCGCACCTTCAATGGTCACTTCGACTTTGCCGGCATCTTTATAGACGTCGTCTTTCGGTGCGTCGACGGTCACGGTGCCGGTAGTTTTACCCGCGTCGATGGTGATCGTGGCGCCGTTCGACAGGGTCACAGTCACCGGTGTGCCGGCCGGGTTGGTCAGGGTGGCGGTGTAGGTGATCTGGCCGCCTTCGGCGACCGAATCGCTGGCGGTCAGGTTCAGGTTGGTGGTGTCGGTAGTGTCCGATACCACGGTGTCGGCGGGCTTGCCGTCAACCACGAGTTTTTCGTAGTTGCCACCGGTGGCGCCGTCGATGGTCACGCTCAGCGAGCTGCCGCCCGCCAGCGGGCTGTTCGGCGCGACGTAGTTGACGCTGCCGGTGGTTTCGCCAACAGCGATGGTGATGGTCTGGCCGTTGGAAAGGCTTACGACCACCGGCGAACCGGTCACTGGCGCGCCCACGGTGGCGGTGTAGACCACGGTTTCGCCTTCGGCAACGTTCGCGGTTGCGCTCAGCGACACGGTGGAAGTGTCGATGGTGTCGTTGACCGTGGTCACCGCCGGCTCTTTGCTGGTGACGAGGTTTTCGAAGTTGCCGCCGGTTGCGCTCTGGATGGTCGCTTCAACGCTGCCGGCGTCTTTGTAGACGTCGTCTTTCGGAGCATCGACCGTCACGCTGCCGCTGGTTTTGCCGGCCTCGATGAGGATGGTCGCACCGTTCGAAAGAGTCACGGTGACCGGTGTGCCGGCGGCGTTGCTCAGGGTTGCGGTGTAGGTAATCTGGCCGCCTTCGTTCACCGCGCCGGTCGCGCTGAGCGACAGGTTGGTGGTGTCGACGGTGTCGGTCACGGTGGTGCTGACCGGGGTCTGATCGGCAACAAGGTTTTCGAAGTTGCCGCCGCTGACGTTGGTGATCGAGTTGGTCAGCGGCGCGTGGCCGGCGAGGACGTCGTTCGGCGCGGTAGTGCTCACGCTGCCGCTGATCTTGCCGACTTCGATGGTGATGTTCTGACCGTTGGCCAGAGTCACGACCACAGGCGAACCGGTAACCGGAGCGCCCACGGTGGCGGTGTAGGTGACGGTGCCACCTTCGGCCGCGGTTTCGGTGGCGGTCAGTTTGACCGTCGAGGTGTCGACGGTGTCGGTGACATCAGTAACCGCTGGCGTGGTGCTCGGCACCAGGTTTTCAAAGTTGCCGCCGGTGGCATCCTTGATTGTGACTTCAACTTTTCCGGCGTCTTTGTAGACGTCATCGGCAGGTGCCGGAACGGTCACGGTGCCAGTGGTCTTGCCCGCTTCAATGGTGATGACCGAGCCGTTGCTCAGATTCACGGTCACCGGCGTGCCGGCCGGGTTGCTCAGAGTCGCGGTGTAGACAATCGAACCGCCCTCGGCCACAGAGCCGGTCGCGGACAGCGACAGGTTGGTGGTGTCGGCGACGTCAGTCACCGAGGTCACCGCCGGGGTCTGGTCAGCCACGAGATTTTCGTAATTGCCACCGCTGGCGCCGTCGATTTTCACGCTCAGGGTGTTGCCGCCGGCTTGTGCATCGTTCGGCGCGGTGAAGTTGACGCTGGCACTGCTGGCGCCAACCGGAATGGTGATGGTCTGGCCGTTGGACAGGGTCACCAGCACTGGCGAGCCAGTGACCGGTGCGGTCACCGACGCGGTGTAGACAACCACGCCGCCTTCTACCGCGCTGGCGCTGGCAGTCAGCGAAACAGTGCTGTTGTCGATGGTGTCGGTGACATCAGTTACCGCAGGAGTCTTGTCGATCACCAGATTTTCAAAATTACCGCCGCTGGTTTTGGTGATGCTCGCATCGACCTTGCCGGCGTCCTTGTACACGTCATCGCCAGGCGCGGCGACGGTCGCAGTGCCAGTGCTCGCACCCTTGGCAATGTTGATTACCGCGCCGTTGCTCAGGGTCACGCTCATGGCGGTGCCGGCCGGATTGCTCAGGGTCGCCGTGTAGACGATCGAGCCGCCCTCGGCAACGCTGCCGGTGGCGCTCAGGCTGATGTTGGTGGTGTCGACGGCGTCGGTGACTTTGGTCACCACAGCCGAACGATCGGCCTCGACGCGCTCGAAATTGCCGCCGCTGTGGCTGGCGATCGCCGTCCGCACGTTGCTGCCATCGATGTACGGGGTGTTGGCGGGCGCCGGGAAATTCACCGAGCCGCTGGTAGCACCGGCCGCGATGTTGATCACCGCGCCGTTGGCCAGGGTCACGGTCATCGCAGTGCCGGCCGGGTTGCTCAGGGTCGCGGTGTAGGTGATCTGGCCACCTTCGCTGACGGTATCGCTGGCGGTCAGGGTCAGTGCGGTTGTGTCGACGGTGTCGTTGACCGTGGTGCTGACCGGGGTCTTGCTGACGTCGAGTTTTTCGAAGTTACCGCCGCTGGCGTCGGTCATGGTTACGGTGAGCTTGCTGACGTCCTTGTAGACGTCATCGCTCGGTGCGGCAATCGTCACCGAACCGCTGGTCTTGCCGGCTTCGATGGTAATGGTCTGGCCATTGCTCAGGTTGACGGTTACCGGCGTCTGCGCGGCGTTGGTCAACGTTGCGGTGTAAGTGATCGAAGAGCCTTCGAGCACATAGCTTTCTGCGCTGAGGGTCAGGTGCGTGGTGTTGACCGTGTCGGCGACGTTGGTCACCGCAGGCGTAGTGCTCGGCACCAGGTTTTCGAAGTTGCCGCCGGTGGCGTCCTTGATGGTGACTTCGACTTTGCCGGCGTCTTTGTAGACGTCATCGGCAGGTGCCGGAACGGTCACGGTGCCGGTGGTCTTGCCGGCTTCAATGGTGATGACCGAACCGTTGCTCAGGTTGACGGTGACCGGCGTACCGGCCGGGTTGCTCAGCGTCGCGGTGTAGGTGATCTGCCCGCCTTCGTTGACGTTGCCGGTGGCAGTCAGCGCGACGCTGGTGGTGTCGACGGTGTCGGTCACGGTGGTGCTGACCGGGGTCTTGTCGGCGACCAGATTTTCGAAGTTGCCGCCGCTGACGTTGGTGATCGAGTTGGTCAGTGGTGCGTGACCGATCTGCACGTCATTCGATACCGGGGCGGTAACGCTGCCGGTGGTCTGGCCGACGGCGATGGTGATGTTCTGGCCGTTGGCCAGGGTCACGACAACCGGCGTGCCGGTGACAGGTGCGCCGACAGTGGCGGTGTAGGTGACGGTGCCGCCTTCAGCGACCGAGGTATCGGCGGTCAGTTTGACCGTCGAGGTATCGATGGTGTCGGTGACTTGAGTGACCGCTGGGGTGGTGCTCGGGACGAGGTTCTCGAAGTTGCCGCCGGTGGCACTGGTGATTGTGGCCTGCACGGAACCGGCGTCTTTGTAGACGTCGTCGGACGGAGCCGGGAAGGTCACATTACCGCTGGTTTCGCCTGCCTTGATGGTGATGACGGCGCCGTTTGACAAGGTTACGGTCACTGGCGAGCCAGCAGCATTGGTCAAAGTCGCGGTGTAAGTAATCTGGCCGCCTTCAGCCACGGAAGCGGTCGCGCTCAGCGACAGATTGGTGGTGTCGGCAACGTCGGTGACGGAGGTCGACACTGGAGTTTTGTCCGCCACCAGATCTTCGTAGTTGCCACCGCTTACGCCAGTGATCGAGTTGGTCAGCGGAGCGTTGCCGGTCAAGGCATCGTTCGGTGCGGTGTAGGTCACGGAGCCAGTGGTCTGGCCGACAGCGATGGTGATGTTCTGACCGTTAGCCAGAGTCACGACCACAGGCGAGCCGGTGACCGGAGCGCCGACGGTGGCGGTGTAAGTCACGGTGCCGCCTTCAGCGACCGAAGTATCGGCGGTCAGCTTGACCGTCGAAGTGTCGATGGTGTCGGTGACTGTTGTCACGGCTGGCGCAGTGCTTGGAACCAGGTTCTCGAAATTGCCACCGGTAGCGCTGGTGATCGTCGCCTGCACGGAACCGGCATCTTTATAGACGTCATCGGACGGTGCAGCAACGGTTGCTGTGCCGGTGGTTTCGCCTGCTTTGATGGTGATCACAGCGCCGTTCGACAAGGTCACGGTCACTGGCGAGCCAGCTGCGTTTGTCAGCGTCGCGGTGTAAGTGATCTGGCCGCCTTCGGCCACGGAACCGCTGGCGCTGAGGCTCAGTCCGGTGTCATCGATCGAGTCGGTGATGGTGGTCACCGCAGGCGTGGTGTTCGGCACCAGGTTTTCGAAATTACCACCGGTAGCGCCAGTGATCGTTGTGCTGACGGTGCTGCCATTGTTGTACACGTCATTGGCCGCAGTCGGCACGTTGACGGTGCCGACTGTTTCGCCAGCCGCAATGGTGATGGTCGAGCCGTTCGACAGGGTGACGGTTACCGGGGTTTGCGCCGGGTTGGTCAAGGTCGCGGTGTAGGTGATCTGACCGCCTTCAACAATGTTGTTGGTCGCGGTCAGGGTCAGGCCGGTGTTGTCGACCGAATCTGTGATGGTGGTAACGGCTGGCGTCGCGTTCGGCACCAGGTTTTCGAAATTACCACCGGTAGCGCCAGTGATCGTGGTGCTGACGGTGCTGCCATTGTTGTAGACGTCGTTGGCCGCAGTCGGCACGTTGACGGTGCCGACGGTTTCGCCAGCCGCAATGGTGATGGTCGAGCCGTTCGACAGGGTGACGGTTACCGGGGTTTGCGCCGGGTTGGTCAAGGTCGCGGTGTAAGTGATCTGACCGCCTTCAACGATGTTGTTGGTCGCGGTCAGGGTCAGGCCGGTGTTGTCGACCGAATCGGTAATCGTGGTGACCGCTGGCGTCGCGTTCGGCACCAGATTTTCGAAGTTGCCACCGGTCGCGCTGGTGATGGTGGTGCTGACGGTGCTGCCGTTGTTGTAGACGTCATTGGCCGGCGTCGGCACGTTCACGGTGCCAACGGTTTCGCCAGCCGCAATGGTGATGGTCGAGCCGTTCGACAGGGTGACGGTTACCGGGGTTTGCGCCGGGTTGGTCAAGGTCGCGGTGTAAGTGATCTGACCGCCTTCAACGATGTTGTTGGTCGCGGTCAGGGTCAGGCCGGTGTTGTCGACCGAATCGGTAATCGTGGTGACCGCTGGCGTCGCGTTCGGCACCAGATTTTCGAAGTTGCCACCGGTCGCGCTGGTGATGGTGGTGCTGACGGTGCTGCCGTTGTTGTAGACGTCATTGGCCGCAGTCGGCACGTTGACGGTGCCAACGGTCTCGCCGGCCGCAATGGTGATGGTCGAGCCGTTCGACAGGGTGACGGTTACCGGGGTTTGCGCTGGGTTGGTCAAGGTCGCGGTGTAGGTGATCTGACCGCCTTCGACGATATTGTTGGTCGCAGTGAGGGTCAGTCCGGTGTTGTCGACCGAATCAGTGATCGTGGTAACGGCTGGCGTGGTGTTTGGCACTAGGTTTTCGAAATTGCCACCGGTAGCGCCAGTGATCGTGGTGCTGACGGTGCTGCCATTGTTGTAGACGTCGTTGGCCGCAGTCGGCACGTTGACGGTGCCAACGGTCTCGCCGGCCGCAATGGTGATGGTCGAGCCGTTCGACAGGGTGACGGTTACCGGGGTTTGCGCCGGGTTGGTCAAGGTCGCGGTGTAAGTGATCTGACCGCCTTCAACGATGTTGTTGGTCGCAGTCAGGGTCAGGCCGGTGTTGTCGACCGAATCTTTGATGGTGGTAACGGCTGGCGTCGGGTCCGGCACCAGATTTTCGAAGTTGCCACCGGTAGCGCCAGTGATGATGGTGCTGACAGTGCTGCCATTGTTATAGACGTCATTGGCCGCAGTCGGCACGTTGACGCTGCCAACGGTCTCGCCGGCCGCAATGGTGATGGTCGAGCCGTTCGACAGGGTGACGGTTACCGGGGTTTGCGCAGGGTTGGTCAGTGTTGCGGTGTAAGTGATCTGGCCGCCTTCAACGATGTTGTTGGTCGCGGTCAGGGTCAGGCCGGTGTTGTCGACCGAATCTGTGATGGTGGTAACGGCTGGCGTCGGGTTCGGCACCAGATTTTCGAAGTTGCCACCGGTAGCGCCAGTGATGGTGGTGCTGACAGTGCTGCCATTGTTATAGACGTCATTGGCCGGCGTCGGCACGTTGACGGTGCCGGTAGTCTGCCCCGCGCCGATGGTAATGGTCGAACCGTTCGACAGGGTGACGGTTACCGGGGTTTGTGCCGGGTTGGTCAACGTCGCCGTATAGGTAATCTGACCGCCCTCAGTCACGCTTGAGCCAGCCGTCAATGTAACAGTGGTGGTGTCGACGGTGTCAGTCACTTGCGTGGTCGCCGGGACGGTCGGCGGGGTCACGGTAATTCCGTTGCCGCCGCTGGTGCCGGTGACGGTCACGTCGATTTGGGTCGGGTCGTTGTAGACCGTGTCGTTCGGCGCCAGCGGCACGTTGACGGTGCCGGTGGTGGCGCCGGCCGGGATGACGATCACTGCGCCATTGGAGAGGGTGATGGTCAGGTCGGTCAGCGGCGCCTGAGTCAAGGTCGCGGTGTACACCAGCACGCCGCCGGCTTCGGTGATGGTCGGCGTGGCGCTGAGGCTCAGGGTCGAGTCACGCAGCGCGTTGGTGGTGGTGTCGGTGGTCAGGCCGCCGGTGGTGTCCTGCGCGACTTGGCCGGCAGAATTGATGCCCGCCGTCGGAAAGCCAATGGTCGGATCGACGCGGCCAGCGGTGGCGTCGAGCATGACAAAACTGTGACCACCACCGGCGGCGCCACCGGTACCTGCGGCGGTCGGGCCGGCCGCAGTGGATTCGAGCGCGGTGGTCGGGTCGACACCGGCGGCAATGGCCTGCTGCAGTTCTTCTACAGAAGGCGCGGCCTGCGCGGTGGCTTCGGCCAGGTCAGTGCTGGAGTCAGGCGAGCTGGCGCTCCACTGGGTGTCACGGCCCAGATCGAGCATGCGGCCATCGGCCAGTTCCAGCGACACCGCGCCGGACAGACCGGTATCGATCTGGTCGCCGACATACAGGCGATCGCCTTCAACGAGTACGCGACGCACGCCCTCTGGGGACACCACGAAAACCTGACCGACAATGCTTTTGACGACGGCAACAACACTGCTCATTGAAGACTCTCCGGGGTGTCACATTCAGTTGACTTCCATGGGCCTGACGGGCGTCGGCGCCACTTCAGTCTGGACGTACTTTCTATAAATGGATAACTTATTGACGCTGGATTTCCGTCAATAATCTGGCTATAAATTATCGCGATTAACTTTATGCCAAACTATTGACCTTCTGGGAGCCATCCTAAACAATCGCCCCACTAATGTCACATTGATATTTCCGCGGCGACCTGTCCTTCAGCCTGTCATCCAGTTCCTTTTTTGAACTTTCCGACATACGGTCTTTCGGGTTGCCATCATCCGACGCAGCGCCACTTTTTTGCTGTGATTCAAGACAAGAAGTTCCGGGAAAATTCCAACCATGCGTTCGCTTTTGCTCCTTGCCGCTCCCTTCGCTCTCGCCGCCTCTTTTGTACAAGCACAATCCTTACCAGAAGCCATGCAACGGGCGCTGGATGTCCATCCGGAGATTCAGGCAGGGGTCAACAGTCGTTTGGCGGCGGATTATCAATTGAAGGCTGCGAAAGGGGGATACCTGCCCAAGGTCGATCTGCTGGGCGGTTATGGCCGTGAAGGTACTGATAGCGTGACCACCCGAGCCAACGGTGGCGGCAATCACTGGGAGACGTTGAACCGCAGCGAGTCAAGTTTACGTCTCTCGCAAATGGTTTTTGACGGTTTCGCGACGTCCAACGAAGTTGCGCGTCAACAAGCCAACGTCAGCTCCCGTGCTTACTCGTTGCTGGGCACTTCCGAGCGTACTGCACTGACCGTCGCCCAGGTCTATCTGGACGTGCTGACGCGTCGCGAATTCGTCCGCCTGGCCGAGGAAAACCTCAAGAGCCACCAGCGCATCTACGACCAGATCCAGCTGCGCACTCAGCGCGGCGTCGGCAGCGGTGCCGATCTTGATCAGGCCGAAGCCCGTATGGCGCAAGCCCGCAACAACCTGATCACCGAACAGACCAACCTCGCCGACGCGGAAACCAACTTCCTCAGCGCTGTCGGCCAGATGCCCGACCAGCTCGAGCGTCCGGCGCCGTTCATGGCGATGATGCCGGCCAACCTCAATGAAGCCCGCGCGCAAATGCTGGAAAACAGCCCGATCCTGCGTTCCGCCGAGTCGGACATCGCCGCTGCCGAAAAGCAGTTCGCCACCGCCAAATCGACCTTCTACCCGCGCTTCGACGCTGAGCTGGGGCGTACCGCCGACAACGATCTCGATGGCCAGAATGGCCACAACAACGAATGGCAGGCCATGCTGCGCATGCGTTTCAACCTGTATTCCGGTGGCAGCAACAAAGCCGATCTGGAATCCAAGTCATACCTGGCCAACCAGGCGCTGGACATCCGCAACAACGCCCTGCGGCAGTTGAACGAAGAGCTCGGCCTGGCCTGGAACGCGCTGAACAACGCCAACGCTCAGGTACCGATCGCTCAGCAATACGTCGATCACAGCACTTCGGTGCGCACCGCTTACCAGCGTCAATTCAGTCTCGGTGAACGCACTCTGCTGGACTTGCTCGACAGCGAAAACGAACTGTTCACTGCTTCGCGGCGTCTGGCGGAAATCAAGAACATTCAGTTATTTACTCAGTATCGAATCAAGGCGACCATGGGCCAATTGCTCAAAAGCCAGGGAGTGGTCGCGCCGTTGGCATCCGTTGTGCAGAACGACGTGAAGCCCAAGGTCCAGCTGCCTGGGATGAACTGAGTTATCCCTTTCAACTGTTAAAGAGTGTCGAGCGTGGAATCAGAAGTCAGTCGAGTTCAACTCAGCCATGATCCACGCGCGTTGCATGACGATCCGTTGCTGGATGGTCTGCTCGCCCTGTGCATGCTGCACCAGAAGCCTGCCAGCGCGGCGATGCTGACCACCGGCCTGCCGCTGCCCAAACAACGTTTGAGTATCGAGCTGCTGCCGCGCGCAGCGGCTCGCGCCGGCCTGCAGGGTCGGGTGTTGCAGCGCAAGCTAGAAGAAATTCCGGCGATCGCCATGCCCGCGCTGTTGCTGCTCAAGGATGGCCGCAGTGCCGTCCTGCTCGGCTGGCAGGGCGACAACGAAGCACGCGTGCTGCTCAGCGAAAGCGACGGCGGCGAGTCGGTGGTCAGCCGTGAACTGCTGAGCGACGATTACACCGGCAAAGTGTTCTTCGCCCAGCCGCAGCACAAATTCGACGTCAACCACGGCACGCTGATCCCGCGTGCACGCTCGTGGTTCCGTGACACCCTCAAGCGTTCGCGCTGGCTGTACGCCGATGCGATCGCCGCCAGTTTCCTGATCAACATCATCGCCATGGCCGCGCCGCTGTTCGTGATGAACGTCTACGACCGCGTGGTGCCGAACCAGGCCGAAGCAACCCTGTGGGTACTGGCGCTGGGCATCACCGGCGCTTACATCTTCGACTTGATCCTCAAGAGCCTGCGCAGCCTGTGCCTGGATCTGGCCGGGAAGAAAACCGACCTCATCATCTCCGCCACGCTGTTCGAGCGCATCGTCGGCATGGCGATGAAATACCGCCCGGCGCGGGTCGGCAGTTTTGCGCAGAACATCCACGAGTTTCAGAGCCTGCGCGACTTCCTCGCCTCGCTGACCCTGACCAGTCTGATCGACCTGCCGTTTACCATTCTGATTTTCATCGTCATCGCCATTCTCGGCGGGCATCTGGTATGGATTCCGGTGCTGGCCTTCCCGATTGCCCTGCTGATCGGCTACGCCTTGCAGAAGCCGCTGATCGCGACCATGGAGCGCACCATGGCGCTGGGCGCCGAGCGCCAGTCGAGCCTGATCGAAACCCTCGCCGGTCTGGATGCGGTCAAGGTCAACAACGCCGAAAGCGAGCGCCAGTATCAGTGGGAGCAAACCATTGGCACCCTCAGCCGTCTCGAGCTGCGAGTGAAAATGCTCTCCGGTCTGGCGATGAACATCACCTTGCTGATCCAGCAACTGGCCGGGGTGATCATGATCGTCTTCGGCGTGTACCAGATCATCGCCGGCAACCTGAGCATGGGCGGGCTGATCGCCTGCTACATGCTCAGCGGTCGCGCACTGAGCCCGCTGGCCTCGCTGTCGGGTCTGCTGACGCGCTATCAACAGGCGCGGGTGACCATGACTTCGGTCGACCAGATGATGGAACTGCCCCAGGAGCGCAATTTCGAAGAGCGTCCGCTGAGCCGCAAGGTCTTGCAGGGGGCTATTGAATGCCGACAACTCAGCTTCACCTACCCGGACCAGCAGAACCCGGCGCTGAAGAACATTAACCTGGTCATCCGTCCCGGCGAAAAAATCGGCATCATCGGCCGCAGCGGCTCGGGCAAGAGTTCGCTGGCTAAACTGCTGGTCGGCCTGTACCAACCGGACGACGGTGCCTTGCTGGTCGACGGCGTGGACATCCGCCAGATCGATGTCAGCGAACTGCGCTACAACATCGGCTACGTGCCGCAGGACATTCAGCTGCTGTCCGGTACCCTGCGTGACAACCTGGTGTCCGGCGCGCGCTACGTCGAAGACGAGCTGGTGCTGCAAGCCGCCGAACTGGCCGGCGTCCACGAATTCGCCCGTTTGCACCCGCAAGGCTATGAACTGCAAGTCGGCGAGCGCGGGCAAAACCTCTCTGGCGGCCAACGACAGAACGTCGCCCTGGCCCGGGCGCTGTTGCTCAATCCGCCGATTCTGTTGATGGATGAGCCAACCAGTGCGATGGACAACACCGGCGAAGAACGCCTCAAGCAACGTCTCGCAGCGGTAATTGAAAACAAGACCGTGGTGCTGGTCACGCACCGGGCATCGCTGTTGTCGCTGGTCGATCGCCTGCTGGTGATCGATCGCGGGCAGATTCTCGCCGACGGCCCGAAAGCCGCCGTGATGGAAGCGTTGAAGAAGGGGCAGATCAGTGTTGCTTAAGTCCGGTGTCAAGGAGTCGATCCGTCGCTACTTCAAGGGCTCTGCCTCGCTGCAGGGCCAGCCGCTGCCGGAGGTCAACAAGGCGCTGATCGAAGACGCCCCGCGCGTCGTGCGCCTGACCATCTGGGCGATCATCGGCTTCTTCGTATTCCTCATGCTCTGGGCCAACTTCGCCGTGATCGACGAGGTGACCAAGGGCGACGGCAAGGCGATTCCGTCGTCGAAGATCCAGAAAATCCAGAACCTGGAGGGCGGTATCGTCTCCGAGCTGTTCGTCAAAGAAGGCCAGATCGTCGAGGCCGGAGCGCCGCTGATTCGTCTCGATGACACACGTTTTGCCTCCAACGTCGGCGAAACCGAGGCCGATCGCCTGTCGATGTTGCTGCGGGTCGAGCGTTTGAGCGCGGAAGTCGATGACCGTCCGCTGAATTTCCCCGAGGACGTGCTCAAAGCCGTGCCGGGCCAGGCGAAAAGCGAAGAGTCGCTGTACATCAGCCGCCGTCAGCAGTTGCACGATGAAATCGGCGGCCTGCAGGAGCAGTTGATCCAGCGTCAGCAAGAGCTGCGTGAGTTCAGCTCCAAGCAGGCGCAGTACCGTCAGCAACTCGGCTTGCAGCGTCAGGAAATCAACATGTCCGAGCCGCTGGTGGCGCAGGGCGCGGTTTCGCCGGTGGAAGTGTTGCGCCTCAAGCGTGCCGAAGTGGAAACCCGCGGCCAGCTCGATGCGACCACGCTGGCCATTCCGCGTGCCGAATCGGCGATCAAGGAAGTGCAACGCAAGATCGACGAAACCCGCGGCAAATTCCGCAGCGAAGCGCTGACCCAGCTCAACGAAGCGCGCACCGATCTGAACAAGGCCCAGGCCACCGGCAAGGCGCTGGAAGACCGCGTCAGCCGTACGCTGGTTACCTCGCCCGTGCGGGGCATTGTCAATAAATTGCTGGTCAACACCATTGGCGGCGTGATCCAGCCGGGCAGCGACATGGTCGAAATCGTGCCGCTGGACGACACCCTGCTGGTCGAAGCGAAGATCCGCCCCCAGGACATTGCCTTTCTGCATCCGGGGCAGGAAGCGATCGTCAAATTCACCGCGTATGACTACACCATCTACGGCGGGCTGAAGGCGCAGCTGGAGCAGATCGGCGCCGACACCATCACCGACGAAGACAAGAAAACCACTTACTACGTGATCAAAGTGCGCACCGAGCGCAGCCACTTGGGCACGGATGAAAAGCCACTGCTGATCATTCCGGGGATGGTCGCTTCGGTGGATATCATCACTGGCAAGAAATCGGTGTTGAGCTATTTGCTCAAGCCGATCATCCGCGCACGGGCTGAAGCGTTGCACGAGCGTTGATCCCCAGTGGCCTCGCTGGCCTCATCGCTGGCAAGCCAGCTCCCACAGTTATCTGTTTTCAACAAATATCTGGAGTCCATATGCGAACCCTGTGGGAGCGAGCCTGCTCGCGAAGGCGTCTTCCGAAGCGCTACATATCCGTCGGTAAGTGACAAAAATGGTCACCCACCCCCTCACCAATCGCCATATCGTTATTCATTAACGGTATTTAATTTCCAATTCTTATAGCTATAAAGTCACCCGCCTGCGTACCTGCCGACCAATCGGCGCGCCGCACGACCTGAACCGACACGCAATCCAGCGTGAGTGTCTGATCGACGAGCGCGTCCGTGAGCGCGCCGTGCGTGGGAGATGATTGATGTCCGCCGCTACTGCCACCGAAAGCGCCGCAATTGCCGCGCCGCAAATCTTCGAAATTCGTCCCTTCAGCGGTGCCGTCGGCGCCGAGATCGTTGGCCTCGACCTCAGCCGGCCGGTCAATGATCAGGACTTCGCGCGCATTCACCGCGCGCACCTGGATCACCATGTCGTGGTCTTTCGCGATCAGCAGATCACCCCGCAACAGCAAATCGATTTCAGCCGCCGCTTCGGCGTGTTGCAGATCCATGTGCTCAAGCAATTTCTGCTGGCCAACCACCCGGAAATTCTCATCGTTTCCAACATTATCGAGAACGGCCAGAACCTCGGTCTCGGCGACGCCGGCAAGTTCTGGCATTCCGATCTTTCCTATAAAGAGTTGCCGAGCCTCGGCTCGATGCTGCACGCTCAGGAGCTGCCCGCCGAGGGCGGCGACACGCTGTTCGCCGACATGCACAAAGCCTGGGACGACTTGCCCGCTGCGTTGCGCACTGCGGTCGAAGGACGTTCCGCTGCGCATTCCTACACAGCGCGCTACAGCGAAACCAAATTCGAAGGCAACTGGCGCCCGACCCTGACCCCGGAACAGTTGGCTCAGGTCGCCGAAGTAGTGCATCCGGTGGTGCGCACCCATCCGGAAAACGGCCGCAAGGCCTTGTTCGTCAGCGAAGGCTTCACCACGCGAATTGTCGGTCTGCCGGAAGACGAAAGTCGTCAGTTGCTCGGCGAACTCTTCGCCCACAGCGTGCTGCCGCAAAACATCTACCGGCATCAGTGGGAACCGCATGATCTGGTGTTCTGGGACAACCGCTCGCTGATCCACCTCGCCGCCGGCTGCCCTGCGCATCTACGCCGCAAGCTGTATCGCACGACTATCCAGGGCGACGCGCCTTTCTGATTTGCCGGAGATCGACCATGAACGCCCCTTTGCCAGGCCACGCGGCCAGCAACCCGATCGCCCGCAGCGAAGCGTTGCTGGCCGTCGATCACGTCAGCCTCGAATACCGCACGCCGCAACGCGTGGTGCGCGCCACCCACCAAGTCAGTTTCGCCGTCGACCCGGCTGATCGTTTCGTTTTGCTCGGCCCGTCCGGGTGCGGTAAATCGACCCTGCTCAAAGCGGTCGCCGGGTTTATCCGGCCTTGCGAAGGCGAGATTCGTCTGCAGGGGCAGCGCGTCAAGGCGCCGGGGCCGGACCGCATTGTGGTGTTTCAGGAATTCGATCAGTTGCCGCCATGGAAAACCGTGAAGCAGAACGTGATGTTCCCGCTGCTCGCCTCGCGCACCTTGAACAAGAAAGACGCGGAAGAGCGCGCGCTGCACTACCTGGAAAAGGTCGGCCTTGCAGCTTTCGCCGACGTCTATCCACACACCTTGTCCGGCGGTATGAAAGCGCGGGTGGCGATCGCCCGCGCATTGGCGATGCAGCCGAAAATTCTTTTGATGGACGAACCCTTCGCTGCACTCGATGCGTTGACCCGCCGCAAGATGCAGGAGGAGTTGCTGCTGCTCTGGGAGGAGGTGCGCTTCACCCTGTTGTTCGTCACCCACTCGATTGAAGAAGCCTTGGTAGTGGGCAATCGCATCCTCTTGCTGTCGCCGCATCCGGGCCGGGTGCGCGCCGAAGTGCACAGCCATCAATACGATCTGCGCAGTCTCGGCGGCGTAGCGTTTCAGGAGTCGGCGCGGCGTATTCATCGTCTGCTGTTCGATGAGGGCCAAGTGCCGGAGACCGAACGTGATCACGACTTCAACGATATTCGCATCGCCTATTGAGCGGCCAGGAGGTCTACCCGATGAGCCATTCATCATCCGTGCGTGAAGAATTCGAAACCGTGCTCGAGCCGCTGACCGCAGTGCCGGTCGAGCGTGAATTGCCGCTCGGCACACGCCTTTGGCAACAGGGCTGGCTGCGTAAAAGCCTGATCCTGATCGTGCTGGCGGTTATCTGGGAAGTGGTCGCGCGGATTCAGAACAACGACCTGATGCTGCCGAGTTTTCTGCAAACCGCGCAGGCTTTGTTCGACGGGCTGCTGAGTGGCGAGTTGCTGGCCAAGGTGTGGATATCTCTGGTGGTGCTGATCAAGGGCTACTTGATCGGCATCGTCCTCGCCTTTGCCCTGACGACTTTGGCGGTCTCGACCCAGTTGGGACGTGATCTGCTCAGCACCATGACTTCAATGTTCAACCCGTTGCCGGCGATTGCGTTGCTGCCGCTGGCGCTGCTCTGGTTCGGATTGGGGCAGAACAGCCTGATTTTCGTGCTGGTGCACTCGGTGCTGTGGGCGCTGGCGCTGAACACCTATGCCGGATTTCTCGGCGTCTCCGAAACGCTGCGAATGGCCGGGCGCAATTATGGCCTCAAGGGATTGCGTTTGGTCTTGTTCATCCTGATTCCGGCGGCGCTGCCTTCGATTCTCGCCGGTTTGAAGATTGGCTGGGCGTTTGCCTGGCGTACCCTGATCGCCGCCGAACTGGTATTTGGCGCAACCAGTGGCAAGGGCGGGCTGGGCTGGTACATCTTTCAGAATCGCAATGAGCTGTACACCGACAAGGTGTTTGCCGGGTTGGCGGTGGTGATTCTGATTGGCTTGCTGGTGGAGAATCTGGTGTTTGCCACCCTTGAGCGCGTGACCGTCAAGCGCTGGGGAATGCAACGCTGAGATCTTCGTTGGCTGTTCCGGCCTGTTCGCGAGCAGGCTCGCTCCCACATGAGAACGCATTCTAAGGTGGGAGCGAGCCTGCTGCGAAGAGGCCAGCGCTGGCGCCGCCACTCTTTAAGGATGTTTGCTAGCATTGCGCCGTGATCAATCCAGATCAGCCAAGAGTGCTCAGCATGCAACTCCCGGACATGAACCTTCTGGTCGCTCTCGATGCCTTGCTCGACGAGGGCAGTGTGGTCGGTGCGGCACGGCGGATGAATCTCAGCCCGGCGGCCATGAGTCGCACGCTGACGCGGATCCGCGAAGCCATCGGCGATCCGATTCTGGTGCGCGCCGGGCGTGGCCTGGTGCCGACACCCAAGGCTCTCGAGCTGCGCGAACAGGTGCGCGATGTGGTCGAGCAGGCGGCGCTGCTGTTTCGCTCCGCCGATAGCGTCGAGCTGGGCACCTTGCGTCGACGTTTCAGCATCCGCGCCAATGATTTCTTCGTCGGCGTTTACGGCGGCAAGCTGTTCGACACCCTCGACCAGCTCGCCCCGCATTGCGAATTGCGCTTCGTCCCGGAAGGCGATGGCGACGATGAGGCGCTGCGCGAAGGACGCATCGATCTGAGCGTCAGCAACACCCGTCCGCTTACGCCGGAGGTTAAGGTACAGAACCTGTTCTCCACGCATTTCGTCGGCCTGGTGCGCGAGAATCATCCGTTGCTCGATGGCGAAATCACCGCTGAGCGCTACGCCGGTTTTTCCCACATCAGCATGTCGCGACGTGGCATCGCTCGCGGCCCGATCGACACGGCGTTGAATGCGTTGGGGCTGGAGCGCCGGGTGGCGGTGATCGCGCCGAGTTTCCACGCGGCGATGTTTGCCTTGCCCGACTCCGACCTGATCCTGCCGGTGCCCAAAGAAGCCCTGCTCAGCGTGCGGCGGCTGGGCCTGAAACTGCGTTCATTCGACCTGCCGATTCCGCTGCCCATGCTCATGCTGACCCAGGCCTGGCACCCGCGCTTCGACAAGGACCCGGCCCACCGCTGGCTGCGCGAAACCCTCAAGACCTGCTGCGATGAAACGTGGCTGGCGGCACAGCCCTAGCCTTCGGACCGACACAAAACCTTGTGGGAGCGAGCTTGCTCGCGAAAGCGGTGGATCAGTCACAGATGAAGTTGGCTGGCACGACGCCTTCGCGAGCAAGCTCGCTCCCACAGGGCGTTCATTGCTGCACCAGATGCACTTATATCCTGCCAATAAGTCAATTTTCGTCAGCATCAAGCCCCACTAAAATGCTCCGGTATTTTCACCCCCGGAGTTTTCATTCATGACATCCCTGACGGTCACGGCGCCTCTCGCCGCGACCAGCCCGGCGACGGCGGCTGCGCCACCGGTGTTCGGGGCGCGGATCATCATTGGTCTGGTCGGCGTGCTGTTGGCCGTGCTGGTCTCGGGCCTCAACGAGATGGTCACCAAAGTCGCACTCGCCGATATTCGCGGGGCGCTGCACATCGGCTACGACGAAGGCACCTGGCTGGTCGCCAGCTACACCGCCACGTCGGTCGCGGCCATGGCCTTCGCGCCGTGGTGCTCGGTGACCTTCTCGCTGCGTCGCTTCACCCTCTGCGCGATCGGCCTGTTTACCCTGCTCGGCGTGCTGTGCCCGTTCGCCCCGAGCTACGAAAGTCTGCTGCTGATGCGCATCCTCCAAGGCCTCGCGGGCGGCGCATTGCCGCCGATGTTGATGACCGTTGCGCTGCGCTTCCTCCCGGCGAACATCAAACTGTACGGACTGGCCGGCTACGCACTGACCGCGACTTTCGGCCCGGGACTCGGCACGCCGCTGGCCGGTCTGTGGACTGAATACGTCGGCTGGCAATGGACCTTCTGGCAGATCATCGTGCCGTGCCTGATCGCCATGGCTGCCGTGGCCTACGGCTTGCCGCAGGATCCGCTGCGCCTGGAGCGGCTCAAGTCATTCAACTGGAAAGGCTTGCTGCTGGGCTTTCCGGCGATCTGCATGTTGGTCATCGGCCTGTTGCAGGGCAATCGGCTGGACTGGTTCGAATCAAGTTTGATCTGCGCCTTGCTCGGTGCCGGTTCGCTGCTGCTGGTGGCTTTTCTGATCAATGAATGGTCGCAGCCGATTCCGTTTTTCAAGCTGCAGATGCTCGGCATCCGCAACCTGATGTTCGCGTTGATCACCCTCGCCGGCGTGCTGATCGTGTTGTTGGCGGTGGTGCTGATTCCGTCGAGTTATCTGGCGCAGGTGCAGGGTTATCGTCCGGCGCAAACCGCGCCGATCATGCTCATCGCCGCGTTGCCGCAGTTGATCGCGCTGCCGCTGGTGGCGGCGTTGTGCAATTTGCGCTGGGTCGATTGCCGCTGGGTGCTCGGCATTGGTCTGAGCATGCTTGCGCTGTCCTGCCTGGGCGGTTCGCACCTGACTTCGGCGTGGATTCGCGACGATTTCTACGTGCTGCAATGGCTGCAGATTTTCGGCCAGCCGATGGCGGTGTTGCCGCTGTTGATGTTGTCGACCGGTAGTATCACGCCGATGGAAGGGCCGTTCGCGTCGGCGTGGTTCAACACCGTCAAAGGCCTGGCCGCGGTGGTTGCCACCGGCGTCATCGAAGCGCTGACCACATCGCGCCTGCATTTTCATTCGAGCATGTTGGTCGACAGCCTCGGCAATTCGCCGCTGGCCGATCACAGCGATCCGGGCCTCGCCCACCGCTTGCACGAGCAGGCCGTGGTGCTGACTTCGTCCGATTTGTACCTGTGCATGGCTGGCGTCGCCGTGGCGTTGATTCTGCTGATTTTCTGGCTGCCGACGCGGATTTATCCGCCGCGCGCGCCGTCCTGATTGCTGCACTGAAACTGAAGGTTTTTTATGACTCAATCCAAGCAAAAACTCGCGGTGGCCGTGGCTGCCGCGCTGGCGGTGGGCGTGCTGGTGTACCTGGCGATGCCCGGGCTTTTCGGCCACCGCACCGAGCAAACCACCAATGACGCATTTGTCTCGGCCGACTACACGCTGGTGGTGCCGCGCGTGGCCGGGTTCATCAAGCAGGTGCTGGTCGAAGACAACCAACAGGTCAAGGCCGGGCAGTTGCTGGCGCTGATCGATGACCGTGATTTGCGCGCAGCGGCGGAAGCGGCGGATGCGCAAACCCTGGTCGCGCGTGCGCAGTTGCAGAACGCCAACGCGACCCTGGAGCGGCAGGCTTCGCTGATTGCTCAGGCGCAGGCCGCAGTGGTCTCGGCCAAAGCGGAAATGGCCTTCGCGCAACAGGAACTGAACCGCTACAACCACCTCGCCGGTGTCGGCGCCGGCACCGTGCAGAACGCGCAGCAGGCGCGCACGCGCATCGATCAGGCGTCGGCGCGCCTCGACACCGCGACCGCGAAACTGGCGGCCGAACGCAAGCAGGTCGAGATTCTCACCGCCCAGCGCAACGCCGCCGAAGGCAATCTGAAACATGCGCAGGCGGCGCTGGAGATCGCCAGTTTCAACCTGTCCTATACGCGCATCACCGCGCCGCAGGACGGCATGATCGGCGAGCGTGCGGTGCGTGTCGGGGCTTACGTCACGCCGGGCAGCAAGCTGTTGGCGGTGGTGCCGTTGCAACAGGCCTACGTGGTCGCCAACTTTCAGGAAACCCAGTTGACCGATGTGCAGCCCGGGCAAGATGTGCAAGTGCGGGTCGACAGCCTCGGCGGCGAAGCCCTGACTGGCCGCGTCGAGAGCATTGCGCCGGCAACGGGCGTGACCTTCGCGGCGGTGAAACCGGATAACGCGACGGGAAATTTCACCAAAGTGGTGCAGCGGATTCCGGTGAAGATCGTGCTGGAGCCGGGCCAGCCACTGACCGAGCGCTTGCGGGTGGGGATGTCGGTCGAGGCGAGTATTGATACCGCCAGCTCAAAGGCGTCCGGGCGCGAGGTGACGCAGCGATGATCGGTGTTGAATCGGCTGGCCTCATCGCTGGCAAGCCAGCTCCCACAGGGGGCATTGGCAGGCTGAACCATTTTGCACAACCTGCACAATCTTTGTGGGAGCTGGCTTGCCAGCGACGGGGGCATTGGCAGCAACTCACTCTGAGTGCCTTGCTTGCAGTCAGCCTCAGCGCGTGCACCGTCGGCCCAGACTTCCAGAAACCCGAAGCCCCTCAGCCTGCCGACTGGGCCAAACCGAGTCAATCCGCGCCAAGCCAGGCCGTCAGCGCACCCTTGAACGAACGCTGGTGGGAAACCTTCCACGACCCGCAGCTGTCCGCGCTTACCCAGCGCGCGCTGAACAGCAACCTCGACCTGCAGCTGGCCAGCAGCCGCCTGCAACAAAGCCGCGCCGCGCGCCAAGTGATCACCGCCGAGCGTTATCCGAACAGCTCTGCTACCGGCAGTTACGGGCGCAAACGCAACAGTGGCAAAGGCTTGAACGATCCATCGGGCAATAACGGCGACGAGGCCTTCAACCTGTGGGATGCCGGTTTCTCCGCCTCATGGGAGCTGGACTTCTGGGGGCGCGTGCGCCGTGAAACTGAAGCCGCCGATGCCAATCTCGAAGTGGCGGAAAATGATCGTCGTGGTGTGCTGCTGACAGTACTCGCCGACACCGCGCAAAACTACATTCAGCTGCGCGGGGTGCAGAACACCCGTGCCGTCACCGAGCAGAACCTCGACGTCGCCCGGCACAGCCTGAAGCTTTCGCAGCTGCGGCTGGCCGATGGCGTGGCGACCGATCTCGACGTCGCCGAAGCCGCCGCGCAAGTCGCCGCCATCGAAGCACGCCTGCCAGCGCTGGAGCAGCGTCAGTCGCAACTGATCAACGCGATCAGTCTGTTGATGGGCGAACCACCGCAGGCCCTCGCTCAAGCGTTATCCACAGACGCGGCAGTGCCGCAGTCGCCACTGCAAGTCGCCATCGGTCTGCCGTCGCAATTGGCCGAACGTCGTCCGGATATCCGCCAGGCCGAAGCGCGTCTGCACGCCGCCACCGCCAACATCGGCGTGGCCAAGGGCGATTTCTATCCGCGCATTACCCTGTCCGGCAACCTCGGTTCACAGGCCATGCAGCTGAGCGATTTCGGTTCATGGGGCTCGCGTGCCTTCGGCATCGGCCCGCAATTCAGCCTGCCGTTATTCGACGGCGGTCGCCTGCGCGGGATGCTGCAATTGCGTGAAGCTCAGCAGCAGGAAGCAGCCATCGCCTACCAGCAAACCGTGCTGCGCGCCTGGCATGAAATCGATGATCAACTGACCGCCTACAACGCCAGTCAGCGCCGTCGTGACAGCCTCGCCGAAGCCGTGCGCCAGAACCAGATCGCCTTGCGCACCGCGCAACAGCAATACGTCGAAGGCGTGGTCGATTTCGTCAACGTCCTCACCGTGCAAAGCGCCTTGCTCGCCACGCAGGAACAATGGGTGGAAAGCTCGACCGGCGTTTCCCTGGCGATGGTCGGTTTGTACAAGGCGCTGGGCGGCGGATGGCAGTCGGTCTATCCGGCAGCGCAACTGGCCGCAGGCTCACCTGACGTCGCCAGACCCTGAACCCGCCGCGACAGCTATGATCAACTCCATTGCAGCGAACGGCCTAACGCCGGACCTGAATTGCAGAGGAGTTGCATCATGGAAAATCCGCAGCACAGTCTACCGGCCCTGTTCAAACAACTCGGCCTTGATGACGATCCGACCGGCATCGACCAATTCATCGCCAGCCATTCCCCGCTCAAGCCGGATTTGCATCTGGCTGACGCGTTTTTCTGGACAGCAGGTCAGGCGCAGTTTCTGCGCGAGGAGATTCTCGACGATGCGGATTGGGCGGAGGTTGTGGATCAGTTGAATGTGATGTTGCGTAAGGGGCGGGTGGGGTGATCATCGCGAAGTTGTATCCTCGTTGAACGCCACAGTTGTCCACATGGCATAAATAGACCAAAATCACGTCCTAATTTGAGGTTCTTATTATGCAAAGCGTTCTCGCCGATATGGCTGTCAGTGTCTCTGAATTAAAGAAAAATCCTACTGCCGTGTTGAACGGTGCACATGGGGGGCCGTCGCTGTCCTCAACCACAATCGCGTCATGGGCTATATGGTGCCGGCCGAAGTTTATGAAGCAATGATGGAGCGGCTTGATGATCTTGAGCTGGCTGACATTGTTCGTTCGCGCCTCCACGAAACGCCCATTTCGGTAAGCCTGGATGACTTATAAGCTTGAGTTTCTGCCGTCTGCGCACAAAGAGTGGAACAAGCTGGGTCATACATTGCGTGAGCAATTCAAAAAGAAGCTAGGTGAGAGGCTGAAGCTTCCCAGAATCCCGGCTGACGCACTCCACGGCATGCCCGACTGCTACAAAATCAAACTCAAAGCCTCGGGGTATCGATTGGTTTACCAAGTCATCGACGAACGAGTCGTGGTTTCCGTGCTAGCGGTTGGCAAGCGCGAACGCAGCAGTGTTTACGATACTGCCAAGAACCGTTGAACGAGCCCCCGCTTTATTCAAATGGCCGATGTTTGTCGATGAGATTCTTGAGTGACCGGACTGGGCCACCAACGTGTGGGATCAGTTGATGTATCGTCTGGCATGAGGCGCAGCATGTAAAAAAAATTGCGCGAAAAGGCTCAGATGAAAAAAAACCTCCTTACTGTAAAAAAATTTCGTTCTGTCCGTCGCATTAGATTTTTTCTTCGAAAAATTACAAATCCAACTTGTGGTACGCCTCGGCCAAGCGTGGGGAGATTTGTTTCAAAACTTGACTGAAATTCCCCTCCAATGCGATATTGATAGTTAGCAAACTAACAGTGTCCGTTATCCCGTGTCCGATTCCCTCGACAGTCTCCAGATGAACATCAGCAGCGCCATGGTGGTGGCCGCGCGGCATTGGCGGAAGATCTGCCAGACCACGCTGGTCAACTACGGAATTTCCGAAGCCTGCGCCGTGCCGTTGCTCATGATCGGGCGTTTGGGCGAGGGTGTGCGCCAGGTGCAAGTCGCCCAGGCTGCGGGCATGGAGAGTCCTTCGCTGGTGCGCTTGCTCGATCAGCTGTGCCATGCCGGTTACGTCTGTCGCACCGAAGATGCCCAGGATCGGCGCGCCAAGTGCCTGAGCCTGACCGACACCGGTCGCGAGCTGGTGCAGTCGGTCGAAGCCGAGCTGGTGCGCTTGCGCCACGAAGTGCTGGAAGGCATCGAGCGCAGCGATCTGGAAGCTACGCTTCGGGTACTGAGGGCTTTTGAGGCGGCGAGTTCGCCTGTGGTGGTCAATTCTTGAACGGTTTTTTCACTGGCATGCCGCCGGCCCGTGACTGGTTTTACGGGGTCCGTACTTTTGCAGCGTCGATGATTGCGCTTTACATCGCCTTGCTCATGCAAATGCCGCGTCCGTATTGGGCGATGGCCACGGTGTACATCGTCTCCAGCCCGTTTCTCGGCCCGACCAGTTCCAAAGCGCTGTACCGCGCGGCGGGCACTTTCCTGGGCGCGGCGGCGGCGGTGCTCTTCGTGCCGATGTTCGTACAGAGTCCCTATGTGCTGGTGGTGGTGATCGCGTTGTGGACCGGCATTCTGCTGTTCATGTCCCTGCATCTGCGCACCGCCAACAGCTATGCGCTGATGCTGGCCGGCTACACCTTGCCGCTGATTGCCCTGCCCGTGGTGGATAATCCGCTGGCGGTGTGGGACGTGGCCGAGGCGCGTACCGAGGAGATTTTCCTTGGCATCGCCGTCGCTGCGGTGGTCGGTGCGATGTTCTGGCCGCGTCGGCTGGCGCCGGTGTTCAACGATGCAGTAAGCAAGTGGTTCGCCGATGCGACGAGCTACAGCCTGAAGTTTCTCAGCCGCGATGTGCAGCCGGAAGAAGTCACCGCGCTGCGCATGGCGATGGTCGCCAATTTCAACAGCCTCGAATTGATGATCGGCCAGTTGCCTCACGAAGGCGCGCGGCCACAGACCGTGCGTAATACCAAGGAACTGCGCGGGCGGATGATTCATCTGTTGCCGGTGATTGATGCCCTTGAGGATTCGCTGTACGCACTCGAACGTCGCACGCCGGAACTGGTGGAAAAATTCCAGCCGTTGCTGACGTCGACCCGTGAGTGGTTGGGCCACGCAGACGCCAATCTCGAGCGCTGGCAAGCACTGCGCGATCAACTCGACGCGCTGCAACCGAGCGCCGAAGCACTGGAGGACCGCAAACAGTTGCTGTTCTCCAACGCGATCTATCGCCTCGGTGAATTCATCGATCTGTGGCAGGACTGCCGCAGCCTGCAGGATGCGATCCTGTGCGAGCGCCAGGACAGCTGGCGCGCGGTCTATCGACACTGGCGCCTCGGCCGCTTGACGCCGTTCATCGATCGCGGGCTGATGCTGTACTCGGTGACCTCGACCATTCTGGCGATCATCGTGGCTTCGGTGCTGTGGATCCTGCTCGGCTGGCCGGATGGCGGCAGCGCAGTGATTCTGGCGGCGGTGGCGTGCAGCTTCTTCGCCTCGATGGACGATCCGGCGCCGCAGATTTACCGGTTCTTTTTCTGGACCGGGATGTCAGTGCTGTTCGCCAGCCTTTATCTATTTCTGATTCTGCCCAACCTGCACGATTTCCCGATGCTGGTGCTGGCGTTCGCCGTGCCGTTCATTTGCATCGGCACGCTGACGGTGCAGCCGCGTTTCTACCTCGGCATGCTGCTGACGCTGGTCAACACTTCCTCGTTCATCAGTATTCAGGGTGCCTACGACGCGGATTTTTTCGCCTTCGCCAACTCCAACCTCGCCGGGCCACTGGGGTTGTTGTTCGCTTTCATCTGGACGCTGGTGGCGCGACCGTTCGGTGCCGAGCTGGCGGCCAAGCGTCTGACCCGGTTCAGCTGGAAAGACATCGTCAGCATGACCGAACCGGCCAGCCTCGCCGAGCATCGTCATTTGGGCGTGCAGTTGCTTGATCGGCTGATGCAGCACCTGCCGCGTCTGGCCTTGACCGGTCAGGACACCGGCATTGCCATGCGTGAAGTACGTGTCGGTCTGAACATGCTCGATTTGCTTGCCTACACCCCGCGCGTTACCGGCGTACCAAACGCCCTGCTGCGACAAGTGGTGGGCGAGGTCGGCGAGTATTTTCGCGCCTGCCTCAAAGCCGACGAACGCTTGCCGGCACCGAGCGGTCTGCTGATGACACTTGATCGTACCCGCCGTGCGCTGAACGGCGAGGGCGACGATGAAACCCGTCGACACCTGTTGCACGCTCTGAGCGGTCTGCGTCTGGCCTTGCTGCCCGGCGTTGAGTTCGTCTCCAGCGCCGAACCCGAAGAACCGCTGCCCGATGGAGCGCCCCTATGATCGGTGATCTGGATATCAGCGGCATTTTCCTGCCGACCCTGCTGGTGCTGATGGGCATTACTTACGTGCTGTTTTTGTTGGTGCATGGCGTGCTGCAACGCCTGCACTTTTACCGTCTGGTCTGGCACCGGGCATTGTTCAACGTGGCGCTCTACGCCGTGCTGCTGTACGGCGTGGACTCACTCAGTCGATACCTGATGACATGAAAAAACCGTTTCTGACCATCGGTCGTGTGGTCCTGACCCTGCTGATCGTGACTTTTGCCGTTGTCCTCGTCTGGCGCATGGTGATGTATTACATGTTCGCGCCATGGACCCGTGACGGCCACATTCGCGCCGACATCATCCAGATCGCCCCGGACGTGTCGGGGTTGATCCAGCAGGTCGAGGTGAAGGACAACCAGTTGATCAAGCGTGGCCAGGTGCTGTTCAGCATCGACCAGGACCGCTTCAAACTGGCCCTGCGCCAAGCCAAGGCCGCCGTGGCCGATCGCGAAGAAACCCTCGCCCAGGCCCAGCGTGAAGCCAAGCGTAACCGTGGCCTCGGCAATCTGGTGCCGGCCGAGCAACTGGAAGAAAGCCAGTCGCGGGTGGCCCGCGCGCAATCGGCGCTGGCCGAAGCGTTGGTAGCGGTCGACAGTGCACAGCTCAACCTCGATCGCTCGGTAATCCGCAGCCCGGTCGACGGTTACGTCAATGACCGCGCGCCGCGTCCGCAGGAGTTCGTCACCGCCGGGCGTCCGGTGTTGTCGGTGGTCGACAGCAACTCCTTCCACATCGACGGCTATTTCGAAGAAACCAAACTTGACGGTATTCATGTCGGGCAATCGGTGGATATCCGCGTGATCGGCGACAGCGCGCGATTGCGCGGGCATGTCGAAAGCATCGTCGCCGGCATCGAAGACCGCGACCGCACCAGCGGCAGCAACCTGCTGCCCAACGTCAATCCGGCGTTCAGTTGGGTGCGCCTGGCGCAGCGGATTCCGGTGCGTATCGCTTTCGATGATGTACCGGCCGACTTCCGCATGATCGCCGGGCGTACCGCCACCGTGTCGATCATCGACGATCAGCCGCAGGAGTCGCAGCCATGAGCAGGGCCTGGTTGATCGCCGGGTTGGGCGTGATGCTCTCGGCCTGTCAGATGGTCGGCCCGGATTATCAGTTGCCCGCCGACGCGGCGGTGCAGCGCAAGGACATTCAGGGTGAGCTGGCAGTTGCCGGCAAACCGGTAATCTCGGCGCCGGTGCCGGCGGACTGGTGGCGACTGTATAAAGACCCGCGCCTCGATCAACTGGTGCAGCAGGCCATGGCGTCCAACACCGACTTGCGTGTAGCGGCGGCGAACCTGTCGCGGGCGCGCGCTCAGGTGGATGAAGCCGAGGCCGCTGGTGGCTGGAGCGGCGGGGTGAAAATGGGCGCCCAACGCCTGCAGGAATCCGGTCAGGCGTTCCTCCTGCCAGAGAAAGTCCCGGTGGCCAACATCGCCGATATCGGTATCAGCGCTTCGTACCAGTTCGACCTGTGGGGCACTCTGCAACGCGGCATCGAAGCGGCGAAAGCCAATGCCGATGCGACTCAGGCCGCAGCCGACACTGCGCGTATCACCTTGGTGGCGGACGTAGTTCGCGCCTATACGCAGGTCTGCGCTGCCAACGAAGAGCGGGAAATCGCCGAGCACTCTCTCGATCTGCAATCGCAGAGCACCACGCTGATCCAGCGCCTGCGCGATGCCGGGCGTGGTGACGAGACTCAGGTCACCCGTTCGCAGACCCAATTCAAATCCCTGCGCGCCGACTTGCCGCGCTATGAAGCCGCGCGTCAGGCGGGGCTGTTCCGTCTGTCGATGCTGCTGGCCAAACCGGTCGAACAGTTGCCGGCAGGTACCGCCAGTTGCGCCGAGTTGCCGAAGATCGCACAACTGGTGCCGGTCGGTGACGGCGCCGCGCTGCTCAAGCGCCGCCCGGATATTCGTCAGGCCGAGCGGCGTCTCGCAGCGGCAACCGCCGGCATCGGCATCGCCACCGGTGAGCTGTACCCGGACATCAGCATCGGCGCGACCATCGGCACCGTCGGCATCATTGATGACCTTGGCGACCCGTCGACCAACCGCTGGGGCTTTGGCCCGTCGCTGAGCTGGAAAGTACCGACCAACGGCGCCCGTGCGCGCATTCGTGAAGCCGAGGCCAGCACCCAGGGCGCGCTGGCGCATTTCGACGGCGTGGTCCTCAACGCCATCCGCGAAACGCAGACCGGTCTGGCCCAGTACAGCGCGCTGCTGCAACGCCGCGATGCGCTGGCCGAAGCCGAGCAGTCGGCCAAGCTCGCCGCCGAGCAGACTCACCGCTTCTTCCAGGCCGGCCGCGAGTCGTTCCTCGCCGACCTGCAAGCAACCCGTACCTACACCGATGTCACTGCGCAACTGGCCGCCGCCAATACTCAGGTCGCGATGAGCCAGATCGATTTGTTCCTCGCCTTGGGCGGCGGCTGGGAAAGCGGACGAACGAACACCTCGGGCGCCAGCAAACCCTGAGGCCGTTGCTATGCTTTGAAGTGTTGGAGGGGCGCCCCATGCCACGCGCTCCTGCAATGCACATTGCTCGTGCTGGCCCAGGGGAAACCAATAATGAAAAACCCTTACGCTCTCGGCTTCTGGTGCGCTCTGGTCGCACTGGTGCTGCTCTCGGCCACGTATTTCTACGGGATCATGCTGGCCCACCAGATCGACACGGCGATGGTTTTTCTCGACAGCGCCGTTGCGCTGATCGCGGTGATGGCGATCGTCGTCGTCGCGTGGACCTCGATTCAGCTGCAGCGAGTCAAGAAGCGCCAGCTCGAGCGCGGCAAGATGCTCGTGCTGATCTGGGACACCAAAGTTGCCCTGCGCCGCGTCGAGACCGTGTTCGACCGCTACTTCTGGGGCAGCTACTGGCAGCCCGGGCGAACCTTCGCCGAAGTCATGGGTGAACTCACCGGCACGCCGCTGGAAAAAAGCCTCGAAGCCCTGAAGAAGCAATGCCTGGAACTCGACAAGCAGATCGCCGATGAAGGCTGGCACTGGCTGAACAACGCCCGCGAGCTGTCCGACGTCGCCACGGCCATGGCTCGTGAGCGCTATCAGCTGGATTTCTGCGATGTGCGCGCGGATACCACGGGCGGGGCGGTGATCGATCGCGACTTCGAGGTGCTGGTTTATACCTGGACCGCGCGGCTGAAGAGCTTTGATCATCAGTTGGATGAAATCGAGGTTCAGTATTCCTGATTTGCTGTGAATATACCCGGTGCTATCGCGAGCAGGCTCACTCCTACATTTGGAATGCGTTCCCCCTGTAGGAGTGAGCCTGCTCGCGATAGCGTCCTTCCTGACGCGGAAACTCTTCAACCCTGTCAGCGGTCCATTCCCCCCATAGACACTCTTTAACCTTTAAACATTGGGCCGTCGTCCGCGCCCGGTGCTAATCTCCACCGCTCAATTGCGCACAGTCGAGCCGCGACCCGATCCCGGGTTCAAGGAAGACGACTTCATCCACAGCCACGGAAACCGATCAGGTCATTCATGAATAAATCAGCAGGCGTGCTTCTCGGAATTGTTGTTGCCATCGGCGCGATCAGCGCAGGCGGGGCCTGGTACACCGGGACCAAGATCGAAGGCGTACTGAACAACGCCGTGACCAACGCCAACAAAGAGTTGCAGACCGCCATGGCCGGCTCCAACGGCACCGCGTCGCTGGAACTGGTATCGCTGGAGCGTCACACCTTCACCAGCACCGCGCACTATCGCCTCAAGGGCGAAGGCGAGATGTTCGGTGATGCGCCGGTCGAGTTGCTGTTCGTTGACCACATCGAACACGGCCCGCTGCCGTTCTCGCGTCTGGTGTCGCTGAAGTGGCTGCCGGTCATGGCCACCAGCAACTATGAATTGGAAAAGAGCCCGTCCACGGAAAAATGGTTCGCCGCCACCAACGGCGCCGCGCCGCTCAAGGGCGTGACTAACATCGGCTACGACGAATCGACCACCAGCACCCTGAACCTGGTGCCGTTCGAAACCGCGCTGGATGAGCAATCGAGCCTGAAGTTTTCCGGGCTGAGCATGGACATCGCCGCCAGCGCCCAGGCGCAGAAGGTCAAGGCCGACGGTTACATGGACAATCTGAAACTGGTCACCGTGTCGGAAGACCAGGCGCCGGTGCAGGTCGAGCTCAATGGCCTGACCCTGGCCAGCAACCTCGCCAAGAGCAGCTACGGCTACTACACCGGGGAAAACACCCTGGAAGTGACCAGCAGTAAAACCACTTTCGGCGCCAAGCCGATGGTGCTGGGCGTGAAGAACTTCGAAATGAAGAACCGCACCGAAGAAAGCGGCAGCAACGCCTCGGGGCGTGCCGATTACAAAATCGGCGAAGTGACGCTCAACGACAAGAAAGTAGGTTCGGCGGCCATGGCCATGAGCCTGAAGAACCTCGACATTCCTTCGACCATGTCGCTGATGCAGATCTACCAGACCAAGTTGCAACCATACGAAAAAGCCGCTGCCGAAGCCGCCGCCCAGGGGTTGCCGGCACCGGAGCTGAATCTGACCGAAGCGGAAAACGCCCAGGTCAAAGCCGATCTGCAGAAGCTGCTGGCGGCTGGCCCGCAACTGGCGCTGGAAAACCTGTCATTCAACACCGCCAACGGTGAAAGCCGTGCCAATCTGGTGATCGACCTGACCAAGCCGCAATCGATGGATCTGCCGCCGGATCAACTCGGCAAGCAACTGATCGCGCTGCTCGACCTGAACATTCAGGTGTCCAAGCCGATGCTGGTCGATCTGCTCAGCGTGCAGGCGCAACTCGATGGCCAGACTGACGCCAAAGCCATCGTCGATCAGTCCAGGGAAGCGGCGGACATGTTCGCCGGCATGGCGGTCGGCTCGCAATTGGCTGTCGTCGATGGCACCAACGTAGTGACCAAACTGCATTACGCGGCCAATCAGGTCGAATTCAACGGCCAGAAGATGTCCGTTGAGCAATTCATTGGCTTCCTCATGAGCAAGTTTGCCGGCGTTACCCAAGAGCAATAAACCCTACATCGCGCCCCCGGACGCCCGGCCCCTGTGTGAACAGGTGTCGGGCGTTTTGCTGTACGGCTTTTGTACAGATGGGCCGATTCTGAACAATTATTGCGTTGTGAAAATTCGACTACGCTTGCGTGCAGACTGCCTCACCAAGCTTGGCCGAAGGCTGTTTTGTCGGCCACCGTTACGAATGGGCAAGGAGGGCATTGCGACCCGGCTGGCCATGTAAGGATGCTGACAAATGCCGCGTATTGATGGCCCTGTATTACATCGTGGTTTGCGCCCTTTGTTCCGATTCGCCCTCTGCAGCCAGTTGCTCTGGCCGCTGTTGGCGTTGGCCGACACACCCTACGACGAAATGGTGCGCGATGCCCGTGCCGGGCACTACACGCCTACGCTGACGGCGTTGCGTCAGGTGCCGCCGGGCCAGGCCAGCGACGGTCAGGTCAGCGATCACCTGCAAATCGCCAGTTGGGCCGGTCTTGATGCCGAAGTGGTCAAAGTCTATGAAACCCAAGGCCGCGACCGCGTCCTGCCGGTGCAGGCGCTGACCGCCGCCGCGCGTGCCTATCGCAACCTCAAGCGCTGGGATCAGGCCACTCAGGTCTACAACAAGGCGCTGACGCTGGAGCCGGACAACGCCGACCTGCAACTGGGCCTGGCGCTGACCCAGGCCGATGCCGGCAAACCCGATCAGGCCGTCACCCGCGCGCAGGCGTTGGTCGCCGCCAAACCCGACGATCCGTCACGCCGTCTCGCCTTGGGCTACGCACTCGGTCGCGCCGGCAAACAGTACGACGCATTGTTCGAATTCGATCAGGCCTTCATCCGCGCCGGCAACAAACCGGAAGTGGCCCGCGAGTACGTGGTCGCCCTGCAAAAGGCCCGTCTGCCTGAACCGGCGCTGCGTCTGGCCAGTCAACGTCCCGGTCTGATTGATCCGGTGACTTTGCGCCGTCTCGAAGGCGATCTCGCCGCCGAACGCGTGCGCCTCGCCGAACTGGCCACCCGCAATGAAAAGGAACGCTACGTTATCGCCGATCGCGCGCTGGCCGATTACGACAAATTGCTCGCGACCTGGACGCCCGACGCCACTGCTCACGACGACGTGACGCGCTGGCGCATCGACCGCATGGGCGCGCTCAAGGCCCGCGCACGCACCGCCGACGTCATCAGCGAATATCAAAAGCTGCAAGCCGAGGGCGTGCAGATTCCGACCTATGCCCTGCGTTGGGTTGCAGCGTCTTATCTCGATCAGCGTGAGCCGGAGATTGCCACCGACCTGTATCGCCAAGTGTTGTCGGCGCCGGACGCCGACGCCGGTGATCGCTTCGAGGACAGCACTGCGCTGTACTACTCGCTGCTGGAAAGCGATCGCGCCGACGAAGCGCGCAAGGTCGCCGAAGACGCAGCAAAAGCCCAGCGCCCGCGCGTCGAGCTCAAGGGGCTGCCAATCGGCAACCCCAACGATGAATGGATGGACGCCCAGCAACTCGCGGCGCAGGCCGGCACTTACAGTTCCGATCTGCCCCACGGCGAAGAGCGGCTGCAGACCCTGATCGAGCAGGCGCCGGGCAACCTTGGCTTGCGTCTGGCTCAGGCCGATCTCTACCTCGCCCGCCAATGGCCACGCCGCGCGGAAAGCCAACTCAAGGAAGCCGAGAGCGCGGCACCGCGCGATGCCGGTCTGGAGGTCGCTCAGGCGCGCACCGCAATGGAATTGCAGGAGTGGCGGCAGAACGATGCGCTGGTCGACGATGTGGTCGCGCGCTATCCGGACAACCGTCAGGTGCAGCGTCTGGCCCGCGAACGGGAAGTGCATGACATGGCCGAACTGCGCGTCGAAGCCTACGGCGGCAAAGCCAACGGTGGCGGCAGTGGCGACGCCGGTGCGGTCAGCGGCAGCCGTGATTTCGGTATCCAGAGCACGCTGTACAGCCCGCCGATCAATGAAGACTGGCGAGTGTTTGCCGGTGCCGGTTATGCCACCGGTGATTTCGCCGAAGGCACCGGCCACCATCGTTTCCAGCGTGTCGGCCTGGAGCGGCGTACTCGTGACATGACCCTCGAAGCCGAAGTGTCGAATCACAATTACGGCTTCGGTGACAAACAGGGCGCGCGCCTGGCGATTGCCCGCGACATCAACGATCACTGGCAATACGGCGGCAGCCTCGAATACCTCTCGGCGGAAACGCCGCTGCGCGCGCTCAACAGCGACATCAAAGCCAACGGCGGCAGTGCGTTCTTGCGCTGGCGCGCCAACGAAAGCCGCGAGTGGCGCGTGTCGGTCAGCCCGTCGCATTTCAGCGATGGCAACAACCGTGTCGAAGCGTTGGTCACCGGGCGCGAAGGTCTCTACAGCGCGCCGAACATCCAGGTCGACGCCGGTCTGGAAGTCGGCACCAGCCACAACTCGAAATCCGATGACGTGCCCTACTTCAACCCGAAGTCGGACTTCAGCGTGATGCCGCTGGTCAACGTCAACCACGTGCTCTACCACCGCTACGAGACTTCCTGGAGCCAGCAGTTCCAGGCCGGCGCCGGCACCTACAGCCAACGCGACCACGGCACCGGCGGCATGGCGTTGCTCGGTTATGGCCAACGGTACGCCTGGAACGACGTGTTCGATGTGGGCGGCATGTTCAGTGTGATCAACCGGCCTTATGACGGTGATCGGGAAACTGATCTGCGTCTGCTCGTCGACCTCACTTTCCGCTTCTAGAAGAGTTTGAAGATGCCTTTTATCTCGCGTTTCATCCTTCTGCTGGGAGCGCTGCTGATCAGCGCCTGCGCCCAGCAAGCCCCGGCCTTCGCGCCGCCCTCCGAGCGCCCGGTCGCGGCCAGTGAAAAACCGTGGCCGAAAAATCATGTGCTCGGCATTGCCTACCACGACGTTGAAGACCGTGATCCCGATCAGGCCGTGGTGGCAGTGCGCACCGAGCGCATGATCGAGCAGCTCGCCTGGCTACGTGAAAACGGCTACAAACCAGTGACCGTCGACCAGATCATGGCCGCTCGCAAGGGTGGTCCGGAATTGCCGGCGAAAGCCGTGCTGCTCAGTTTCGACGACGGCTATGCCAGCTTCTATACCCGCGTCTTGCCGGTGTTGCGTGCGTACAACTGGCACGCCTTGCTGGCGCCGGTCGGCACCTGGATCGACACACCGCTGAATCAGCCCGTGGACTTTGCCGGCACGCCGCGCAAGCGTTCGGACTTTCTGACCTGGGAGCAGGTGCGCGAGATTTCCCGATCGGGGCTGGTGGAAATCGCCGCCCATACAGACGCCAGCCACAAGGGCATCCTTGCCAACCCGCAGGGCAACCTGCAGCCGGCGGCGGCGACGCGGCGCTATGACCCCGTCACCAAGCGCTACGAATCCGAAGCCGATTTCCAGGCACGCATTCGTACCGACGTGAAGACTATTTCGGAGAAGATCCGCAAGGTCACTGGCTACAAACCGCGAGTCTGGGTCTGGCCGTACGGTGCCGCTGACGGCACGTCGCTGAGCGTAGTGGGGGACGAGGGCTATGAAATGGCCCTGACGCTGGACGACGGTCTCGACACCCTCGACAACCTGATGAGCGGGCCGCGCTTTCTCGTGACGTCCGATCCTGACGGCGAGCATTTTGCCAACAGCATCGTCGGCGTGCAGGAAGAGTTGGCGATGCGCGTGGTGCATGTCGATCTGGATAACGTCTACGATCCGGACCCGGCGCAACAGGACATCAACCTCGGCAAACTGGTGCAGCGCATTTCTGACCTGGGCCCCACCACGGTGTTTCTGCAAGCTTTTGCCGACCCCAAGGGCGATGGTCTGGTGCACTCGCTGTACTTCCCCAGCCGCCACTTGCCTGTGCGCGCCGACCTCTTCGACCGCGTCGCCTGGCAACTGCGCACCCGCGCTCATGTGAAGGTCTATGCGTGGATGCCGGTGCTGAGTTTCGAGCTGGATTCGAAGCTGCCGCGCGTGACCCGCTGGGACCCGAAAACCGGTACCACATCGGTCGATCCGAAGCAGTACAAACGCCTGTCACCGTTCAATCCCGAGGTGCGCAGGATCATCGGGGAAATCTACGAAGACCTGGCGAGTCTGACCTCGATCGATGGCGTTCTTTACCATGACGACGCGGTGCTGTCGGATTTCGAAGATGCCACTCCAGACGCGTTGAAGGCCTACGCCGCACAAGGCTTGCCGGGTTCGATTGCCGCACTGCGCGAGGACCCGGCGGCGATGCAGCGCTGGACGCGTTTCAAGAGCCGCTACCTGATCGACTTCACCAACGAACTGACCGCCAAGGTCCGTGCGATTCGTGGCCCGCAGGTGCTGACCGCGCGCAATATCTTCGCCGAGCCGATGCTCAATCCCGACAGCGAAGCGTGGTTCGCACAGAACCTCGATGACTTCCTCGCTACCTACGACTGGACGGCGCCGATGGCCATGCCGTTGATGGAAAAACAGACGCTGGCCGAGTCCGGCCCGTGGCTGGAAGAACTGGTCGCCACGGTGAAAAAACGTCCCGGCGCGCTCAACCGCACGGTGTTCGAATTGCAGGCGCGCGACTGGAACCAGAAGGATCAGGCCGATATCGATGCCGTGCATCTGGCGGACTGGATGGGCCGGCTCAAGCGTCAGGGCGCGACCAGTTTCGGTTACTACCCGGACAACTTCCTCGACAACCTGCCAGACCTGAAAACCGTAAGGCCTGCACTCTCCAACAAATGGAATCCATAACATGCTGGATAGACTGTTAGCCCTGCTTGTTCTGGCGATTGTCCTTGGCGTTCCGCTGGGGCTGATCTTCGTGGTGACCGGCCAGTTCCTGATGTCGTTCGTGTTCTTCTACCCGCTGTTCATGTCCGGGTTGTGGATCGCTGGCGGTCTGTATTTCTGGCTGCACTGGGAGCGCCACTGGCCGTGGCAGGACGACACGCTGCCGCCGCCACTGGAAGGCGAGCCACTGATTTCGATCCTGATCCCTTGCTACAACGAAGGCGATAACGCGGCCGATACGATTCACGCGGCACTGGCCCAGCACTACCCGAACATTGAAGTGATCGCGATCAATGACGGCTCAAAGGACAACACGGCTGAAGTGCTCGACGCACTGGCCAAGGAAGATCCTCGTTTGCGGGTCCTGCATCTGGCGGAAAACCAGGGCAAGGCTGTGGCCCTGCGCATGGGCGCGATCGCTGCGCGCAGCGAGTATCTGGTGTGCATCGATGGCGACGCCTTGCTGGCGCCGAACACGGCGGCCTATCTGGTCGCGCCGATGCTGGATAACGCGCGCCTTGGCGCAGTGACCGGCAACCCGCGCATCCGCACACGTTCGACCTTGATCGGGCGGGTGCAGGTCGGCGAGTTCTCCTCGATCATCGGTCTGATCAAGCGTACGCAGCGGGTATTCGGGCGCATCTTTACCGTCTCCGGTGTGATCGTCGCGTTCCGCCGCACCGCACTGAACCGGGTCGGCTACTGGAGCCCGGACATGATCACCGAAGACATCGACATCAGCTGGAAGCTGCAACTGGATCACTGGAGCATCTTCTACGAACCGCGTGCGCTGTGCTGGATCCTCATGCCGGAAACCCTCGGCGGCCTGTGGAAACAGCGTCTGCGCTGGGCGCAGGGTGGCGCCGAAGTGCTGTTCAAGAACATTCGCGGCATCTGGCAGTACCGCCATCGCTACCTGTGGCCGCTGCTGTTCGAATACTGCCTGTCCACCGGTTGGGCGTTCACCTTTCTGCTGTCGGTGATTTTCTGGGGCATGGGCAAGTTCATGGTCATGCCGGATGCAATCGCTGTAGATCGCTTGATGCCACCGGCCTTCACCGGTCTGTTGCTGGCGGTGGTCTGCCTGATGCAGTTCGCGGTCAGCATCATCATCGATCGGCGCTATGAGCCGGGTCTGGGCAAGACCATGTTCTGGGTGGTCTGGTACCCGCTGGTGTTCTGGCTCGTCAGTCTGCTGACCACGTTGGTCAGTTTCCCCAAAGTGTTGTTCAGCCAACACAAGAAACGCGCGCGCTGGGTCAGTCCTGATCGGGGCATCCGCCCGCTGGGCGACGACCAGGAGGAAGTGATCAAATGAAAATTATCCGCACTCGCCAACGGCCCTTTCTGCTGGTGATCGACGTCATTCTCACGGTGCTGGCCTGGGTTGGTCTGTTGTTCCTGTTGATACGCGGCTTATGGCCGTTGATCGAAACCACCGGCGGCCCGCGTATCGAGCACTCGGCATTCGATGCCTTGGGCACTCTGCAGGTTTATATGTGGGTGGCGCTGGTCAACGCGGTGATCCTGATTGGTTGGGCGCGGTACCAGCAAAGCAAAAGCCGCAGCTTCGCCCAGCGCCGTTTGCCCTCGCCGGTGATTGGTGATGAAGGGCTGAGCAAAAGCTTCAAGCTGTGCGAGGAGCGTTTCCAGAAACTGCGCACGCCCGGGGTCATGACCATCCACAACGACCAGGACGGCGACATCAGCCACGTGGAAACGCATTTCTGGCCGGTACAACAGCAGGCCTTGCCGGCGCCGCTGGAGCAACAGCGGGTGATCTTTCTGCATGCCGAAGAAGATGGCAATCGCGAGCCGGTTAACCGCCTGACCTGACCTCCGCTGTAGGAGCTGCCGGAGGCTGCGATCTTTTGATTTTGCTTATGTAAAAACAAGATCAAGAGATCGCAGCCTCGTTGCACTCGTCAGCTCCAAAGCAGCTCCGGACCGATGTCACGCCTGAATCAGCGTCCACGCCTCTTTCATCCGCAAAGGCTGCTTCATCCGCTCAACCAACAGCGCCATCGCGCGTTGCTTGTCGCAGGCCACCGCCGCAACAACGATGCCGTCTTTTGCGAACAGGCCAATGAATGGCGGCTTCTCCGGCTCGCCGCTGAACTCGACCTCGTCCCATTCTTGCGCGTGTCCGAGATAGTCGTAGTTCTTGCCGAAGTGGTAGGTCCAGAAGAACGGCACATCCAGATAATGCTCCTCGCCACCGAGCATGTTGGCGGCGGCGATGCGCGCGTGTTGCTGGGCCAGGCGCCAATGCTCGATGCGGGTTGGCTGGCCGCTCAGCGGAAACGTCGCGATATCGCCGATGGCCCACAAGCCATCAGTCGCGCGCATGCCGCCATCGACGCGCAACGATTGGTCTTCTTCCCGGGCAGTGATTCGAACGGCTCAGTGGCCGGGTGAACACCAACGCCGGCGAGAACCAGATCCGCCGCCAGACGCAGACCGTTGTCGAGCAGCACGCCCTCGACCTTTTTTTCGCCAAAGATCTCACTCGCCTCGTGCTCGCTGATGAACTTCACCCCGTGCTCTTCGTGCAACGCGCGAATCGCTTTGCCCACGGCGTCGCCGAATTGCTTGGCGAACGGGATTGCGTGGCGAGCGAGAACTGTGACATCGAGGCCGTACTCGCGCAGGGCGGATGCGCATTCAAGGGCGATGAAGCTGTCACCGATGATCACCGCGCGCTGACCCGGTTGCGCGGCGTTGATAATCTGTTCGGCCTGGACCTTGGAGCGCAGGACGAAGACATTGGCCAGCTCGGCGCCGGGCAGTTTCAGCGGGTTGGGCGCGCCACCGGTGGCGAGCACGGCGGCGTCGTAGCGCAGGATGCCACCGTTGTTCAGATGAAGCGTTTTGCCCTGGGCGTCGACTGCGCTGACTTCGCCTTGCACGCGTTCGATGCGTTGCGCTTCATAGAACGCTGCATCGCGCAGGGGCGGGACTTCTTTCGGCGACATCTCCCCGGCGAGAACAAATTTGCTCAACACCGTGCGGTCGTAGCCGGCATCCGGTTCGCCGTCGACCAGCACAATGCGCCCGCCGAAACCTTTCTCGCGCAGGGCCGCTGCGCAAGCCGTGCCCGCCGCCCCGGCGCCGACCACCACGAATGTTCTTGGATCGTCGGCGGGCGGGGTGTGCGAATCGGGCAGGGGCTGGTCATCGACCCAGACGTCATCGCCGCGCAACTCCAGCGGATAGCGCTTGAGACTGTCCAGCGACGGCGGCTCGCACAGGCCACCGTCCTCGGCCCGGTACGCGGCTTTGTGCCACGGGCAGATCAACCTGCCGTGGCACAACGCGCCTTCGGCCAACGGCGCACCTGCATGCGGGCAAACTCCCTGAAACGCCCGCAACTCGCCGTTGGCACGCAGCAGGACAATCTTGCAGTCGCCGATTTCGACTTGCAGGCCACGGTCTTGCGGGACATCGGTAAAACGGGCGACACGGTGCAGGGACATCTTGGCTTCCTCGCAGGCTTTTTCTTGTGAGTTGGTGCTGCGGCGTGAGGTTCAGCCATTTGCTACTGCCAAGGCATGAACGGTACGGCTATAGTTTGCGGGCCGACGACGGCCTCATTGCACAAGGTGCTCCCGGAATGACCCGATTGACCTCTCTCAACCCATGGCTGGCGGCCATCGCCGTGACCCTCTGCGTGCAGTTCCCGGCGCAAGCCCAGGAGCGCTTCACCCTGAGCATCCCCGGCGTGTCGGATAACCGCCTGTTCACCTCGGCAGCGGCTAGCGACGCACCCGGCTGCGGCGGCAAAAACCAGTCGCCGGCGCTGAGCTGGAACGCCGGCCCGGCCGGTACCCAGAGCTACGCCATCGTCATGCACGACCCGGATGGCCAGAAAGGCTTGGGCGTCGATCACTGGATTCACTACGGCATCAAACCCACCACCCACCAGATCGCGGCCGGCGTCGGCGCCAAATCCGCCCTCGAAGGCGTCGGCGGCACCAACAGCAAAGGCAACACCCACTACATGGGCCCATGCCCGCCAGTGGGCGACAGCGCGCATCACTACATCATCCAGATCTACGCCCTCGACCTCGCCCCGGACGCCCTGCCTGCCGGCCTGACCCGTGCCGAGCTGATGGAAAAGATCAAAGGCCATGTGCTGCGCAACAGCAGCGCGGTGCGGCGCTATCACCGCTGAGGTTTTCGGCCGCTCACGGGCGGCTGACTGCTCTGATTCCCCAGCCATTTGGCATTGCCCTGCGAAAACGCGCACTATCGAGCCATTGCCAATGCGCTGGAGGACACCGTGGCAGCAAAAATCGACCGCATCGCCCAGCTACTCAACTGCCCGGAAAAGGGCGAACAAATGCGGCGTGCAGTAACCGAGGCACGTAAGGAATTTCTGCTGAATCAGCCGGAAGAAGACCTCGTTGAAGACGACGAGGTGTTTGACGAAGCTGAGGAGGAGGGGGATGACGACGATGAATATGACGAGTTTGACTGGACGACGGAGTGACGGCCTTCAAGCGATCTTGTCATCGCCCACAAAAAAGCCCCGGACCATCACAGTCCGGGGCTTTCTCGTTTGATTCATGGTGCACCAGGCGGGATTCGAACCCACGACCCCTGCCTTCGGAGGGCAGTACTCTATCCAGCTGAGCTACTGGTGCAGCGGGCGACATCATACCTAGGTCGGCTCGGGGCGTCCATGCCGGGTTTGGCGGGTTTTGTCAGTGTGCGTGTCGGCGCGAAATCGCTGCATTCCTTAAAGCGGTAACGTCCTGCAAAACCCTCGCTTGGCGCTTTGCCGGGGTTGATCTAAGGTTTTTCCTGCGGCACGGATTTTCGATACGTTGATCTGAAAAGCGCCATTTTTGTTCTTTTTTCGAACGACCTATTGTCCTTTACCCCCTTTGAACCTACGATCCGTTTGAGATTTCAAACGCTCTTTGGCGGGATGTTGCAGCGCAGGTGCGCCCGGTCGTGCACTGTAGATGCGCCACAATCCGCTCACTGATTTCCCTGACGGCAGCCTTGCGAGGCGCCTTTCTACAATCATAATTTGCTCCGCGCAGGCCGCGGTGCTGTTAAGGAAAGCCGACATGCAGCTTAAAGACACCCAGTTGTTCCGCCAGCAAGCCCTCATCGATGGCGCTTGGGTCGATGCCGACAACGGTCAGACGATCAAGGTGAACAATCCGGCCACCGGCGAAATCCTCGGCACCGTGCCGAAGATGGGCGCCGCTGAAACCCGCCGTGCCATCGAGGCCGCCGACAAGGCGCTGCCGGCCTGGCGTGCACTGACCGCCAAAGAGCGTGCCGGCAAGCTGCGTCGCTGGTTCGAACTGATGATCGAAAACCAGGACGACCTCGCGCGCCTGATGACCCTCGAGCAGGGCAAGCCGCTGGCCGAAGCCAAGGGCGAAATCGTTTACGCCGCATCGTTCATCGAGTGGTTCGCCGAAGAAGCCAAGCGCATCTACGGTGATGTGATTCCGGGCCATCAGCCGGACAAGCGCCTGATCGTTATCAAGCAGCCGATCGGCGTCACCGCTGCGATCACCCCGTGGAACTTCCCGGCGGCAATGATCACCCGTAAAGCCGGCCCAGCGCTGGCTGCCGGTTGCACCATGGTGCTCAAGCCGGCTTCGCAAACTCCTTTCTCCGCTTTCGCCCTGGCCGAACTGGCTCAGCGCGCGGGCATTCCTGCGGGCGTGTTCAGCGTAGTGTCCGGCAGCGCCGGCGACATCGGCAGCGAGCTGACCAGCAACCCGATCGTGCGCAAACTGTCCTTCACCGGCTCGACCGAGATCGGTCGCCAGTTGATGGCCGAGTGCGCCAAGGACATCAAGAAAGTCTCGCTGGAACTGGGCGGCAACGCGCCGTTCATCGTGTTCGACGATGCCGATCTGGATAAGGCCGTCGAAGGCGCGATCATCTCCAAGTACCGCAACAACGGCCAGACCTGCGTCTGCGCCAACCGTCTGTACATTCAGGACGCGGTCTACGATGCGTTCGCCGAGAAGCTGAAAGTGGCGGTGGCGAAATTGAAGATCGGCAACGGTCTGGAAGACGGCACCACCACCGGCCCGCTGATCGACGAGAAAGCCGTGGCCAAGGTTCAGGAACACATCGCTGATGCTGTAAGCAAAGGCGCCACCGTACTGGCTGGCGGCAAGGCGATGGAAGGCAACTTCTTTGAGCCGACCATCCTGACCAACGTGCCGAAAAACGCGGCCGTGGCCAAGGAAGAAACCTTCGGTCCGCTGGCGCCGCTGTTCCGCTTCAAAGACGAAGCCGAAGTAATCGCGATGTCCAACGACACCGAATTCGGTCTGGCCTCGTATTTCTATGCGCGCGACCTAGGCCGTGTATTTCGTGTCGCCGAAGCGCTGGAATACGGCATGGTCGGCGTCAACACCGGGCTGATCTCCAACGAAGTCGCGCCGTTCGGCGGCATCAAGGCCTCGGGCCTGGGCCGTGAAGGCTCCAAGTACGGCATCGAAGATTACCTGGAAATCAAATACCTCTGCCTGGGCATCTGAGCCGAGTAAGGGATCGCTGCAAACGCAAAGGGCACGAGAGCGCTGTCCCTTTGCGTGGTTTCAAACAGTAATTTTCTCTGCGGCCAGAACGCCGTGGCAGTCGATCATCGCATGCTGCCACCGCCGATTCCTCCCGCTTCATCCTTGGACCACGCCGCCCGATGAGCGGCGAATGAGGACTGTAATGAGCAAGACTAACGCTGAACTGATGGCCCGCCGCACCAATGCCGTACCTCGTGGTGTTGGCCAGATTCACCCGATCTTCGCCGAGTCGGCAAAGAACGCCACCGTGACTGACGTTGAAGGTCGCGAGTTCATCGACTTCGCCGGCGGCATCGCCGTACTCAACACCGGCCACGTGCACCCGAAAATCATCGCCGCCGTGACCGAACAGCTGAACAAGCTGACCCACACCTGCTTCCAGGTGCTGGCTTACGAGCCGTACGTTGAGCTGTGCGAAAAAATCAACGCCAAGGTGCCGGGTGATTTCGCCAAGAAAACCCTGCTGGTTACCACCGGTTCCGAAGCCGTTGAAAACGCCGTGAAGATCGCCCGTGCCGCCACTGGCCGTGCTGGGGTGATCGCTTTCACTGGCGCTTACCACGGCCGCACCATGATGACCCTGGGTCTGACCGGTAAAGTCGTGCCGTATTCGGCGGGCATGGGCCTGATGCCAGGCGGCATCTTTCGCGCGCTGTACCCGAACGAACTGCACGGCGTGAGCATCGACGATTCGATCGCTTCCATCGAGCGCATCTTCAAGAACGACGCCGAGCCGAAAGACATCGCTGCGATCATCATCGAGCCGGTGCAGGGCGAAGGTGGTTTCTACGTTGCGCCGAAGGAATTCATGAAGCGTCTGCGCGCGCTGTGCGACCAGCACGGCATCCTCCTGATCGCTGACGAAGTGCAGACCGGCGCTGGCCGCACCGGCACCTTCTTCGCCATGGAACAGATGGGCGTTGCCGCCGACCTGACCACCTTCGCCAAGTCCATCGCTGGCGGCTTCCCGCTGGCCGGCGTGTGCGGCAAGGCCGAATACATGGACGCCATCGCTCCGGGCGGCCTGGGCGGCACCTACGCCGGTAGCCCGATCGCTTGCGCCGCTGCACTGGCAGTGATGGAAGTTTTCGAAGAAGAGCAACTGCTGGACCGCTGCAAGGCTGTCGGCGAGCGACTGGTCACCGGTTTGAAGGCCATTCAGGCCAAGTACCCGGTGATCGGTGAAGTGCGTGCGCTGGGCGCGATGATCGCGGTCGAGCTGTTCGAAAACGGCGACAGCCACAAGCCGAACCCGACTGCCGTGGCTGCCGTGGTGGCCAAGGCGCGTGACAAGGGCCTGATCCTGCTGTCCTGCGGCACTTACGGTAACGTGCTGCGCGTGCTGGTTCCGCTGACGTCGCCGGACGAACAACTGGACAAAGGCCTGGCGATCATCGAAGAGTGCTTCTCCGAGCTCTGATCCATTGGTGTGACCTGCTCGACAAAAACCCGCTTCGGCGGGTTTTTTTATGCCCGTAGAAACACATCGGACCTGTTTGCGCTGTATCGAATCGCCAGCATTGGCTAAGGTTCAGGCATTGCAAGGAGAGCGCGCATGACTGCCGTTGATTTACCCGCCGTACCTCGAGTGTTGATTGCCGAGGCCGATCCCTGGTCCCGCGACCTGCTCAAACAAGTGCTGCTCAACGTGCGCTGTGACGCGCGGCTGGATCTTTGCGCCGATGGCCAGCAGGCAATGTCGTTGCTTGGCGAGGTGCCTTATGACCTGGCCATCGTTGATTGGGAACTGCCCGGCATCGATGGACTGCATGTGCTGCGCAGCGTGCGTCAGCGCAAACGCAATCCGCCGCTGCCGTTCATTTTGATGAGCAGCCGCAACGACAGCGCCAGCGTGCGCGAAGCGATTCCGCTGGCGCCGACGGCGTACCTGACCAAACCGTTGAACATGGAAGGCCTGACCGAGCGCTTGCAGGGGTTGCTGCTCAACGCTGGCGAAGCAGTGGTTTGCGAAGTGCCAGCGCTGGCACCGGGCATGACCCTGTCGGTATTTCTTGAGCGGCGTCGTGAGCAGGCCGATGGCGCGCCGCTGATGACCGACGTGCAAGTGGCGGTCAAACGCAGCCTCAATCCCGAAGGGCTGGACCTGAAGCTGCTGGAGCAGGAAGTGCGCACCGACCCGCAGATTACCGCCGTGCTGATCGCGGCTGCCAACAGCGCTGCGCAGCATCACGGAGCGCCCGTGCAGACCCTCGCTCAGGCGCTGCATCGACTCGGCACCGGGCAAAGCATGAACCTGATCCTCGGGCTGGCGCTGAAACGCAGCGCCCGGCTCAGCAATGCGTGCCTGGCAGATTATGCTGAGCGTAATTGGGGGCTGTCACTGCACACGGCGGAATATGCGCGGACGCTGGCGCGCTTGCTCGATCTGGACCAAGAGCGCTGCTACTGCGCGGGCATGTTGCATCGGCTCGGCGATCTGGCGCTGCTGCGCTGCCTGCAGGAATGGCAGCAGGCCGGCGGCGAGCTGGACGAGCTGGAGGAGGTCGGTGAAGCGCTGGCGAAGTTTGGCGCTTCTTATGGCTCGGCGTTGCGCACCCGCTGGCGTCTGCCGCTGGAATTGCGCGAGTTGATTGCTTCGGTCTATCAGTTGGGCGGCGGCGTGTATTCCCGCGAGGCATTGGTGATGAACATGGCGGCGCAGATGGCGCAGCTGACCGAGCATGAAGGCGTTGAGGAACTGGCGAAGAGCCGGACGGCGCGGTTGCTCAAGATCGGGCTGCCGGAGTTGCTGCGGATGCGCAAATGACAGATCACCACATTCCGATGTGGGAGCGAGCCTGCTCGCGAAGGCAGTGTGTCATTCAGCTCTGAGTTCACTGACAGAATGCTTTCGCGAGCAGGCTCGCTCCCACAGGTCCAGCACCAGGCGCGGAGACCGGATCAGGCCGCAATAATCCGGTTCTTGCCCTGCCGTTTCGCCTCATACATCGCGGCATCCGCGCGGGCGAACAGGCTGTCCAGGCTCTTGTCTTCGTCGGTGAGGTTGGTCAGGCCCTGGCTCACGGTGATGCTGAATGCTTGGCCGTCATGGTTGAAGCGCAGTCGCTGGATCTCCTGCTGCAGGCGCTCCGCCACTTGCACCGCCATTTCCGGTGCACAGCCGGGGAACACCGCGGCGAACTCCTCACCGCCAATCCGTCCGAACAGGTCACCGCGGCGCAATGAGCCGCGGCCGCATTCGGCGATTCGCTGCAGCACGTTGTCGCCCTCGGGGTGGCCGTAGCTGTCGTTAATTACTTTGAAATCGTCGATGTCCAGCAGCAGGAAGGCCAGCGGTGTGCCTTGGCGGCGGGCCTCGGCGAACTCGCGGTGGGCGCATTCGAAGAAGTGACGGCGGTTGCTGCTTTGCGTCAGCACATCGGTGGTGGCCAAGCGTTGCAGCTCGGTTTCCATGTGTTTTTTGTCGGTGATGTCTTCGGCGATGCCGACGATGATCACCGGCTGCCCGGGCTCTTCCTGGCGATTGATAAAGCATTTGTCGCTGAGCCAGCGCACCTGGCCATCGGCGGCGATGATGCGGTACTCGCGATCTTCCACCGCACCTCGGTGCAGGACTTCGGCCAGGCTTTGTTCGGCGTACTCCAAGTCATCGGGATAAATGCTGTCGCGCCACTGGTTGTAGTCAGCCAACAACAGCGCGGCCGAACGGCCGAAAATCCGTTCGTACGCCGGGCTGACGTAGAGCACCTGGCGGGTTTCCCAGTTGAATGCCCAGAGCACGGCGTTGACGCTGACCAGCAGCGAGCTGATCAGCTGTTCGCGCTCGCTCAGGCGCGCAACTTCGCCTTGCGCGTGCATCAGCGCCATCAGCGTTTGCGCGGCCTCGGGCCATTGGGTGAAGGATGTGTCTTTCTGGTTGTTGTTGACCATCGGCACAAATCTCAAAGGGCGCGCCGCAATGTCGACGACGGCCACAGGACAACCCGCCGGGATGGCGAAGTGTCATTGAGATAGGGGATTTTCGGCGAAGTTCCCGGCCAGTACCGAGTCCCGCCGGGCGGTGAGCCGTAGGAGCTGCCGAGTGCAACGAGGCTGCGATCTCTTTCAGATCACAGCCTCAGTGCAGGTCAGACCGCCGCAGGACGCAGCGAGTAGGTTTTCAGCTGATCGGCAAAATCACGTAACGACTGGATGCCACTGGCCTCGGCCTCGTGAATCCACTCCTTGATGGCGGCGAGCATGTCGTGGCCATTGGAGCTGGTCTTGACCCAGATCTGCTGCAGCGCCAGGCGCTTTTCGTAAATCACTTTCAGCGCCTGGCTGTGTTCGAGCATGGTTTGAATGCGCAAGTGATGACGGTCTTCCAGCAGGCTGGTTTCCCGCGACAGCAGGCGTTTGGCCCGGTGGAACTGGTGCCGCACCGAATGATCGACCTTGGCCAGCTCTTGCTTGACCAGTGGGCCGATTACCAATTTGCGGTACTGGGCCATGATCTGGAAACGGTTGTTCAGGATCGCCATGGCGGTGTCCATGTCCAGGCTGCCCTTGCCTTCGACGCGGTGGGCGATCGGCGCGACCCGCTGCACCTTGGCCAGACGCAGGAAGCAGAAGACCTTGATCCACGCCCAGCCCAAGTCGAATTCCCACTTCTTGACCGACAGCTTGGCCGAGTTGGGGTAGGTGTGATGGTTGTTGTGCAGTTCTTCGCCGCCGATCAGGATGCCCCAGGGCACCAGATTGGTGGCCGCGTCACGGCATTCGAAATTGCGATAGCCGATCGCATGGCCCAGACCGTTGATGACGCCAGCGGCCCACACCGGAATCCACATCATCTGGATCGCCCAGATGGTGATACCGATGGTGCCGAACAGCAGCAGGTCGATCACGCCCATGATCGCCACGCCCAGCAGCGGATAGCGGCTGTAGAGGTTGCGTTCGATCCAGTCTTCCGGGCAGTTCTTGCCGTAGATGCGCAAGGTTTCCGGGTTTTGCGCTTCGCTGCGATACAGCTCGGCGCCGGTGCGCAGCACCGTGGACAGGCCCTTGATGACCGGGCTGTGTGGGTCATCTTCGGTTTCGCATTTGGCGTGGTGTTTGCGGTGGATGGCGGTCCACTCGCGGGTGTTCTGCGCCGTGGTCAGCCACAGCCAGAAACGGAAAAAGTGCTTGAGACCCGCATTCAGCTCGAGCGAGCGGTGGGCCGAGTAACGGTGCAGATAGACCGTGACGGCAACAATCGTCACATGGGTCATCAGCAGGGTGACCGCGACCAGTGACCAGGCCGACAAGCCAAGAAAACCTTCGTACCACATAGGCTATAGGGCCCTCGATAAAGATAAAAACAGCCGTTGCATTATCACTAAGCACACAGATAAAACCAGTCGCCCTTTCAGATAAGAAGTCGCTGAATGTTTCTTCACCTATAATTCCAACCTTTTTGTAGGGACATGGACGACCGAATGTCTGCGACTTACCGCGATGCCTTGCGTGCAGCGCTGCTTTACCTGGTACTGGCCGCCGTGTGGCTGCAGGTTTCTGATCATTTATTAAGCAGATTCTTCGATGACTCCAGTGCGCTGGCCCGCTGGCAACTGATCAACGGTTATTTGCTGGCAGCGGTCAGCGCCGGGCTGATTTTCCTCGCGCGGGCGCGGCTGGGTCGGTTTCTCGGCATCGGTGCCCGCCTGCGCGAGCGCCACACCGACCGTGAGCGTCTGCGTCAGGCGGCCGCTGTGTTCGATTGCACCCGCGAAGGCGTGCTGGTTACCGATCACCGGGGCCTGATCGTTCACGTCAACCGCGCCTTTATCGAGATCACCGGTTATCGGCGCGATGAAGTGATCGGCCAGCAGCCCAGCCTGTTCAAGTCCGGCCATCATCCGCCGGGCTTCTATCAGGCGATGTTCGCCACCCTCGAGGCCGAAGGTGAATGGAGCGGCGAGATCTGGAACCGGCGCAAGACCGGCGAGATTTATCCTCAGTGGCAGACCATCCGGGTGATTCACGATGATTTCGGCCGGCTCAGCCATTACGTGGCGGTGTTCTCCGACATCAGCGCAATCAAGGATTCCGAGTCCGAGCTCAAACACTTGGCGCATCACGATCCGTTGACTGATCTGCCCAATCGCCTGCTGTTCAGCGACCGCGCCGAGCAGGCGCTGGCGTCGGCGCAGACGCACAAGCGTGGCTGCGCGCTGCTGATGCTCGATCTGGATCACTTCAAGCTGATCAACGACAGTCTCGGGCATAACGTCGGCGACCGCTTGCTCAAAGCCGTAGCGACGCGTTTGCAGGCACTGTTCGGCCCCGGCATCACCCTCGCGCGGTTGGGCGGCGATGAGTTCGCGGTGCTCGCGGAAAGTTGTCCACAGCCTACGCAGGCGGCGGCATTGGCGCAACGCATTCTGGATGCGTTGAAAGAGCCGCTGCTGATGGATGGCAATCAACTGTTCATCAACGCGAGCATCGGCATCAGCCTGTTTCCCAGCGATGCCTTGAGTGCCGAGCAGTTGTTGCGCAATGCCGACAGTGCGCTGTTCAAGGCCAAAAGCAGCGGGCGCAATGGCTACGCGCTGTATAACGAAGAGCTGACCGCCCATGCCCAGCAACGGGTCGAAATCGCCTTCGAGCTGCGCCGCGCACTGGAGCAGGACGAGCTGCGCGTTTACTACCAACCGGTGCATGACCTGCACAGCAGCCGTCTGATCGGCGTCGAGGCACTGGTGCGCTGGCAGCATCCGCAGCGCGGGCTGGTGTCGCCGGCGGAATTCATTCCGATTGCCGAGCGCACCGGGCTGATCGCCGACATCGATGCCTGGGTGATGCAGCAGGCCTGCCGGCAGATGTGCCAATGGCAGCAGAGCGGCGTGGTGCTGGCGTTCGTCGCGGTTAATGTTTCGTCGCGGCTGTTTGCCCGGCGCGAGTTGTACCAGCAGGTGGCGCAGGTGCTGCACGACACGGGACTGGATCCGGCGTATCTGGAACTGGAAGTCACCGAAAGCGCGGTGATGGACGATCCGGAAGTGGCGCTGGAACAGATGCATCGCTTGCGCGAACTCGGCGTGCGCCTGGCCATCGATGATTTCGGCACCGGCTATTCGTCGCTGCTGCGGCTCAAGCGTCTTCCGGTGCAGAAACTCAAGATCGATCAGGGCTTCGTCGCCGGGTTGCCGTGGGACGAGGATGACGTGGCGATTGTCCGAGTGATCATCGCGCTGGCGCGGAGCATGGGCATGCAGGTGCACGCCGAGGGGATCGAGCAGGTTGAGCAGGCAACATTTCTGTTGGCGCAAGAATGCGATCTGGGGCAGGGCTACTGGTTTGGGCGGCCGGTGTCTGCGGATCGGCTTGATTGGGCGAAAACGCCATTGATTGGCTGAAAAGACCTATCTGGCTATCACCGACCTTGTGGTGAGAGGATTTATCCCCGTTGGGTCGCGTAGCGGCCCCAAGAAATGGGACTGCTACGCAGTCCAACGGGGATAAATCCCCTCGCCACAAGTTCTCTTGACGAGTTCAAATCAGCGCAAACCCCTTGCCCTTCCTCCTATTATTTTCTGGTTATATAAACATTCTTAAATAGTCTTTTTAAGAATATCTATGCCTCTCTTATATTGCTCCCACGCCGAACGCAGTGTCGCCCACTGCCAGGCAAAACCCCTTCAAAGGAGCAGCACCATGAGCGCATCCCTTCGCAGCGTTGACGGTCAGGACGAAAGCACCATCTTGCGTGAAATCCAGAGCGCCCTGCGCGATCTGCGGTTCGGCGCGGTGGAGATCACTGTGCACAACGCGCAGGTCGTACAGATCGAACGCAAAGAGAAATTCCGTTTGCAGCAACCCGGTAAACAACCGGGCTGAGATCAAAAGATTGCAGCCTTCGGCGGCTCCTACAGGGGGCTGTGTGCAGGAGCTGGCGAAGGCGGCGATCTTTGAAGCGGGACCGATTCCAGCAATACACAAGAAAAAGCCACCACCAGGAATTTCAGGAGCTTTCACCATGTCGTCGATTCGCCGTTACGCTCTGGCCGCGCTGGCCAGCGCCGTGTTTGCCGGTTCCGCTGTTGCCAAGGATTACGAGCTGCTCAACGTGTCGTATGACCCGACGCGCGAGCTGTATCAGGAATACAACGCCGAATTCATCAAGTTCTGGCAGCAGGATCATGCCGGCGACACGGTGAAAATCCAGCAATCCCATGGCGGTTCGGGCAAGCAGGGCCGTGCGGTGATTGACGGTCTGCGTGCCGACGTGGTGACCCTGGCCCTGGCCGGTGACATCGACGAAATCGCCAAGCTCGGCAAGAGCCTGCCGGCCGACTGGCAGAAGCGTCTGCCGGAAGCGAGCACGCCGTACACCTCGACCATTGTCTTTCTGGTGCGCAAGGGCAACCCGAAAGGCATCAAGGACTGGGGCGATCTGGTCAAGAACGACGTCTCGGTGATCACGCCGAACCCGAAAACCTCGGGTGGCGCGCGCTGGAACTTCCTCGCCGCATGGGCCTATGGCCTGAAAGCCAACGGCGGTGACGAAGCCAAGGCCAAGCAATACGTACAAACCCTGTTCAAACACGTGCCGATCCTCGACACCGGCGCCCGTGGTTCGACCATCACCTTCGTCAACAACGGTCAGGGCGATGTATTGCTGGCCTGGGAAAACGAAGCGTTCCTGGCGCTGAAAGAGGACGGCGGTGCGGACAAGTTCGACATCGTCGTGCCGTCGCTGTCGATCCTCGCCGAACCACCCGTGGCGGTGGTCGACAAGAATGCCGAGAAGAAGGGCAACGCGCAGATCGCCGAAGCCTACCTCAAGCACCTGTACAGCCCGGCCGGCCAGGAAATCGCCGCGAAAAACTTCTATCGTCCACGTGACAAGGACGTAGCGGCCAAGTACGCCCAGCAGTTCCCGAAACTGGAGCTGGTGACCATCGACAAGGACTTCGGCGGCTGGAAATCCGCGCAGCCGAAATTCTTCAACGACGGCGGCGTGTTCGACCAGATTTATCAGGCGCAGTAATCTGACTTCAGCCACACATCTAGCCTGAAGCCAGGCGCGGAAAATGTGGGAGCGAGCCTGCTCGCGAAAGCGCAGTGTCAGACGACCTCGAGTTGATTGATACTCCCTCTTCGCGAGCAAGCTCGCTCCCACATTGATGCGTTCAGCGGAATGCTTTTAACCAGGGACTTTTATGTCGCGTCGTATCTCCCCCGTCATACCCGGCTTCGGGCTGACGCTGGGTTACACCTTGGTGTACCTCAGTCTGATTGTGCTTATCCCGCTGGCGGCGATGTTCGTCCACGCCGCTCAACTCACCTGGGATCAGTTCTGGACGATCATCTCCGCACCGCGGGTGCTGGCGGCGTTGAAGCTGAGCTTCGGTACCGCGCTGTGTGCGGCGATCATCAACGGCATCATCGGCACGTTGCTGGCGTGGGTGCTGGTGCGCTACACCTTCCCGGGGCGCAAGGTGATCGACGCGATGATCGATCTGCCATTTGCCCTGCCCACCGCGGTGGCCGGTATCGCGCTGACGGCGCTGTACACGCCGACCGGGCTGGTCGGCCAGTTCGCCGCCGACCTCGGTTTCAAGATTGCCTACACGCCGCTGGGCATTACCCTCGCGCTGACCTTCGTGACCTTGCCCTTCGTGGTGCGCACGGTGCAGCCGGTGCTGGCCGATATTCCCCGTGAAGTCGAAGAAGCGGCCGCCTGCCTCGGTGCCAAGCCGTTGCAGGTGTTCCGGCACATTCTTCTGCCAGCGCTGCTGCCTGCCTGGCTGACCGGTTTCGCCCTGGCGTTTGCGCGTGGTGTCGGCGAGTACGGTTCGGTGATTTTCATCGCCGGCAACATGCCGATGAAAACCGAAATCCTGCCGCTGCTGATCATGGTCAAACTCGACCAGTACGATTACACCGGCGCCACCTCCATCGGCGTGCTGATGCTGGTGGTTTCCTTCGTCCTGTTGCTGCTGATCAACTTGCTGCAGCGGCGCATCGAAACCCCATAAGGAGGCGCGAACATGTCCCAATCGTCTATTGCGGCCGCGTCCTCGGCCAACGCTGCGCGGCGTGGCAGTGCCACTTCACGCAGAATCCTGATCGGTCTTGGCTGGCTGATCTTTTTCCTGTTTCTGCTGCTGCCGTTGTTCATCGTCGTATCGCAGGGTTTGAAGAATGGCCTCGGTGCGTTCTTCACCGCGATCTTTGAACCGGACGCACTGTCGGCACTGAAACTCACCGTGTTCGCGGTGCTGATCTCGGTGCCGCTGAACCTGGTGTTCGGCGTCAGCGCGGCGTGGTGCGTGAGCAAATACTCGTTTCGTGGCAAGAGCATGCTGGTGACGCTGATCGACCTGCCGTTCTCGGTGTCGCCGGTAATTGCCGGTCTGGTCTACGTGCTGATGTTCGGCGCGCAGGGCCTGTTCGGGCCGTGGTTGCAGGATCACGACATCCAGATCGTCTTCGCCCTGCCGGGCATTGTGCTGGCGACGATTTTCGTCACCGTGCCGTTCGTGGCGCGCGAGTTGATCCCGTTGATGCAGGAACAGGGCACCCAGGAAGAAGAGGCCGCGCGCCTGCTCGGGGCCAATGGCTGGCAGATGTTCTGGCACGTCACCGTGCCCAACATCAAATGGGGCCTGATCTATGGCGTGGTGCTGTGTACGGCGCGGGCCATGGGCGAATTCGGGGCGGTGTCGGTGGTGTCCGGGCACATTCGCGGGGTGACCAACACCTTGCCGCTGCACGTCGAGATCCTCTACAACGAATACAACCACGTGGCCGCGTTCGCCGTGGCGAGCCTGTTGCTGATCCTGGCGCTCTTCATCCTGCTGCTCAAGCAGTGGAGCGAAAACCGTATCAACCGCCTGCGCGCCAGCGCCGCGGAGGAATAATTCATGTCGATCGAAGTGCGTAACGTCAGCAAGAATTTCAACGCGTTCAAGGCGCTGGACAACATCAGCCTGGATATCCACAGCGGTGAGCTGGTCGCGCTGCTTGGCCCGTCGGGCTGCGGCAAAACCACCTTGCTGCGGATCATTGCCGGTCTGGAAACCCCGGATCAGGGCAACATCGTTTTTCACGGCGAGGACGTTTCCGGCCACGACGTGCGTGATCGCAACGTCGGTTTCGTGTTCCAGCATTACGCCTTGTTCCGCCACATGACGGTGTTCGACAACGTCGCGTTCGGCCTGCGCATGAAACCGAAAAACCAGCGCCCGAGCGAAAGCCAGATCGCCACCAAGGTTCACGAACTGCTGAACATGGTGCAACTGGACTGGCTGTCGGATCGCTACCCGGAGCAGTTATCCGGTGGCCAGCGTCAGCGTATCGCCCTGGCCCGTGCTTTGGCGGTGGAGCCGAAAGTGCTGCTGCTCGACGAACCGTTCGGCGCCCTCGACGCCAAGGTGCGTAAAGAACTGCGCCGCTGGTTGGCGCGGCTGCACGAAGACATCAACCTGACCTCGGTGTTCGTGACCCACGACCAGGAAGAAGCGATGGAAGTCGCCGACCGCATCGTGGTGATGAACAAAGGCGTGATCGAGCAGATCGGCTCACCGGGCGACGTCTACGAAAACCCGGCCAGCGACTTCGTTTATCACTTCCTCGGCGACTCGAACCGCCTGCTGCTGAGTGACGACAATCATGTGCTGTTCCGCCCGCACGAAGTGTCGTTGTCCAGGCATGAGCTGGAAGATCACCATGCCGCTGAAGTGCGCGATATCCGCCCGCTGGGCGCGACGACGCGGGTGACCTTGAAAGTGGAAGGGCAGACGGATCTGATCGAAGCGGAAGTGGTCAAGGATCACGACAGCCTGATCGGCCTGGCCAAGGGTGAGACCTTGTTCTTCAAGCCGAAGGTCTGGCAGAAAGTCGCCAATATTTAAAGGCAAAAGCTTCGCGAGCAGGCTCGCTCCCACAGGGAAAACTTATTCCAAATGTGGGAGCGAGCCTGCTCGCGAATGCGATCTATACAGCAGCGCGATTCGGATTGACCCGCACCACCCCCGCCCGCAACTCGATCTCTTGTTTCAATTCCTGCCGCAGCCCGAGCAGAAACGCCAGCTCGGCCACGACAAACAACGGCCCGACTATCAGCCCGCTGATGTCATCGACGAACGCCGGTTTGCGCCCTTCATAGTGATGCCCGACAAACTGGATTACCCAGCCGATCACGAACATCGCCAGGCCGCTGTTCAGCCAGACCAGGGTGCTCTGCTGCGCCAGTGCATGCCCGGCCCACACCGACAGCCCCATCAGCACGGTCATCAACACGCCGAGCTTCAACTCCAGACGCAGGTAAAACCACGCCGAAGCCAGCGCCACAACAACCGCTGGAGATATCCATAACCCGCTCAGCGTCCATTGCGGCCGTGACAGCAGGACAGCCACCGCCACGACGATCAGCGGAATGCCGATGAAGTGGCTGGCGATGTTGCGCGGGTCGCGGTGGTAGGCGGCGTATTGACTGAGGTGGTCGACGAGGCTTTTCATTGTTGTTCCTCCAGTGGGGTTGAATGCATCATCCCTCGGGATCCGCGTTCGTTCTGTCGGGCAGGCGACACTCCAGGAGTGGTTATGCAAATTCGTGCACGGTTGCTCAGCGGTCAGTGGTTCAGCCATCTGCCCGGATCTTTTCAGGATAGCCTGCTGGCATTAGCCCGAGAGCGGCGGCTGACGGCGGGGCAACGGCTATTCCAGCGCGGCGATGCGCCGTGCGGTCTGTATGCAGTGCTCGATGGCGCCGTACGCATCGGGGCGGTCAGCGAGCAGGGCAAGGAGGCGTTGCTGAGTCTGGTGGAGGCGCCGCACTGGTTCGGCGAAATCTGCCTGTTCGATGGTCAGCCACGCACCCATGACGCCTATGCGGTCGGGCCGTGTACCTTGCTGAATATCCCGCAGGCGACGATGCTCAAATTGCTCGACGAACAGCCGCAGTACTGGCGGCATCTGGCGCTGTTGATGAGCCACAAATTGCGCCTGGCCTTCATCAACCTCGAACAGCTGAGCCTGCTGCCCGCCCCGGCACGTCTGGCGCATCGCTTGCTGATGATCGCCGAAGGCTACGGCGAACTCGACGCACCGCGTCGGGTGCTGCAACTGCCGCAGGAGCAGTTGGCGGCGATGCTGTCGCTGTCGCGGCAGACCACCAATCAGATTCTCAAGGATCTGCAGGGGCAGGGGATTATCGGGTTGGCTTACGGCGAAATCGAAATCCTCGATGCCGCAAGACTGCGTGCCTTGGCCACGATCTAAAAACTCACGCCGATCCAATGTCGGAACTGGCACCTGTGGCGAGGGGATTTATCCCCTGGGGCGCGCAGCGGCCCTGAAAAATGGGACCGCTGCGCAGTCCAACGGGGGTAAATCCCCTCGCCACAGAGACCAGTTCCAACAAAGGATCTGCGTTTGGATCACGAACCGCGATAGGTCGAGAAACCGTACGGGCTCAGCAGCAGCGGGATGTGGTAGTGCTGATCAGTCTGCTTGACCTGAAAGATCACCGGAATTTCCGGGAAGAACGTCTCGTGCTTGATCTTCTGGTAGTACTCGCCGGTCTTGAACACCACGCGGTATTCACCGGCTTCGAATGGCTGTTTGGCCGGGAACAGTTCGGCGATCCGCCCTTGCTCGTTAGTGGTGCCTTGAGCCAGTGGCTGCCAGTTTTCGCCGACGTGTTTTTCCAGGGTGACATTGATGCCCGGTGACGGCAGGCCGTTTTCCAGGTTGAGCACGTGCACGCTCAGCGGATTGCCGGCGGCCAGCGCCAGGCTGGAAACAGCGCTCAGGCCGAGCGCGGCGAGGGTCATGCGCAGGGTGGTCATGGTGGATCTCCTTAGTGGGAACGGGTGATGCTCAGGCCGGCCTTGTCGGCGGCGGCGCGGGCGCAGTTTTCGTCTTGCTCACCGCCGCCGGAACCGGCCACGCCCATGGCGCCGACCAGTTCGCTGCCGGCGAACAGCGGAATGCCGCCGCCGAGCAAGAGCAATTCATCGAGGGTGTTGAGGTTGGCGGTTTCCGGGTTGCTGCGGGCGCGCTCGGCGAACAGCCGCGTCGGCGTCTTGGTCGACAGCGCGGTGTAGGCCTTGCGCTGGCTGGCGGCGGTGTTGTGCGGGCCAACGCCGTCACCACGCAGAGTCACCAGCAGGTTGCCGCCACGGTCGAGTACCGACACCGTGCCGGTGCAGCTGCTCATCGCCTTGTCCGCCAGCCAGCGTGCGGTTTTCAGGTCGAGATCGGCGTGGCGCGGCAGTTCTGGCGTGGCGCTGGCAACGCCGCTGAGGCCGAGGATCAGGCTGGCGACAAGGTATTTGACGGTCATGTGCAGGCTCCGATTGAGAAGGTCTGCACCTTAACCGGCGCACTTCGTCAGAACCCCGTCAGGCGGATTACAAGTTTGTAATGGGCAACGGCGCCGAACACGCCTAGCCTGTGTGCCTGATCAATCGAGGTGTGCCATGCGTTTGCTGGTCGTAGAAGATGAAGCCAAAACCGCCAATTTCCTCGCCAAGGGCCTGGGCGAGTCGGGTTTCGCCGTGGATGTGGCGCTCAATGGCCTCGACGGCCGCTATTTTATCGAGCAGCAGGAATACGACCTGATCATCCTCGACGTGATGCTCCCGGGTCTGAACGGCTGGCAATTGTTGCAACTGATCCGCCAGCGCGGCGCCACACCGGTGCTGTTTCTCACCGCCAAGGACGCCATCGAAGACCGCGTGCGTGGTCTTGAGCTGGGCGCCGACGACTACCTGCTCAAACCCTTCGCCTTCGCCGAGTTGCTCGCGCGCGTGCGCACGCTGCTGCGACGCGGGCCGATGCGCGAAGCCGAGTCGTACACCATCGCCGATCTGGAAATCGACGTGCTGCGCCGCCGGGTCAGTCGCGGCGGCCAGCGCATTGCCCTGACCAACAAGGAATTCGCCCTGTTGCAGTTGCTCGCCAGCCGCCAGGGCGAAGTGCTCTCGCGCACGCTGATCGCTTCGCAGGTGTGGAACCTGAATTTCGACAGCGACACCAACATGGTCGAAGTCGCCGTGCGTCGCCTGCGCGCCAAGGTCGACGACCCGTACATGCCGAAACTTATCCACACCGTGCGCGGCGTCGGTTATCAACTGGAAGCGCCGGACGATGTGGAGTAAGTCGATCGCCTGGCGATTGGCGCTGGCCTTCGCCATGGTCTGCGCGCTGGTGCTGAGCGCAATCGGCGTGTTTCTCTACCGCTCGCTGGCCTCGGAACTGGCCTTTCGGGACGACATGGCCCTGCTCGGGCGCCTAGAACAAGTGCGCGCCTTGCTCGCCGACAGCGACAGCCTCGACGCCCTGCAGGCACGGCCCCGGTTGTATCAGAACATGCTCGGCAATCTCGACAGTCTGTTGCTGGTGCGCCGGGCCGACGGCTCCAGCGTGATCGCGATCAACCCGCGCCAACGTGAATTGCCGGCGCTCAATGCATTAGCGCGAGAGCAAATGCCGCAGCGCCGTGACGTGCTCAGCTGGCAGGCCAGTGACGGCGCCGAGCTGGCCCTGCTGTCCGGCCAGGCGCAGGGTCCCGACGGTGAAACCCTGACGGTGATCGCCGGCAAAGTGCTCAGCGAGCGCGAGCAGATGCTCGGCAGTTATCGCCTGCGTCTGTATCTGTCCGTCGGCCTCGGCGCGTTGCTCGCGTTTGCGCTGGGCCTGCTGTTGCTGCGTCGGGGACTGCAACCTTTGCGTCAGTTGAGCGAAGCGGTGCGCAGCATCGATCTGCGCAGCCTCGATCGACGCCTGCCCACCGAGGGCACGCCGAGCGAACTGCGCGAGCCGGTGCACGCGCTCAACACCATGCTCGCGCGGCTGGACGACAGCGTGCAGCGCCTGTCGCAATTCTCCGCCGACCTCGCCCACGAAATCCGCACGCCGCTGCACACCTTGCTCGCCAGCAACGGCCAGGCCCTGAACCACCCGCGCAGCACGGCCGACTATCAGGAAGTGCTGGCCTCGAACATGGAAGAGTTCGAACGGCTCAAGCGCATGGCCGAGAACCTGATGTTCCTCGCCCGCGCTGAGCAGGCCGAACGCGCGCTCAATCTGCAATCACTGAATTTGCGCAACGTCGGCGACGAACTCTGCGATTACTTCGAAGCCCTGGCTGATGATCGCGGCCTTCGACTTGAAAACCGCATGCACGGCGAGTTGCTCGCCGACCAGCAACTGCTGCAACGCGCCCTCGGCAACCTGTTGGCCAACGCCGTACGCCATGCTGACCCCGGCACCCTGATCAGCCTGCAACGCCGCGATGAACCGGATATGTGCTGGCTGCAAGTGCACAACCACGGCCCGGTCATCGCGCCTGAGCATCTGGGCAGACTGTTCGACCGTTTCTACCGCGTCGATCCTTCACGTGCGGAGCCGGGAGATTCGGGTGGGCTGGGGTTGGCGATCGTGCAGTCGATCATGCAGTTGCACGGCGGGCAGGTACGGGTGAGTAGTGTTGTGGCGGGGACGGTGTTTGAGTTGGGGTTTGTGATGCGGTGCTAAGGCGTTAGCGATGACTGGCCATCTACGCTAAGCTTCGCGAATTGCATCATTTAAGATGCATTATTTCGGTTGAAGCATCGTTTGCATCGTAAGCAATGCATCAGAGGCGGTTATGGAAAAGATTGGCGCATTGATCAGAAGCTTGCGCAAGGCTCAAAAAATGTCGCAACAGGCTTTGGCACAGCAATACGGCATGAGCCGCGCAACAATCTCGGGGATTGAAAACAACACAATCTCGGAAATCGGTTTGCGCAAAGTCGAAGCGATTCTTAACGGATTCGGCTACGAATTGGCCGCAATCCCCCGCGCCTCTCGACGTCCGACACTCGACACGCTGCGCAAGGTGAACTTCCATGACTGAGGCATTGGACCGCTTGCAGGTCTGCGTCGGCGGCCATGAGGTTGGAAGATTGGGGCGCGGGCACGCAGGTGTCGACAGCGTGTTCAGCTATCGGAACGATGCGATTGATGAAAATGCCGTTTCGCTGACCATGCCCACACGCCTGGAAAGTTATGGTTGTGAACGCGGCATCCATCCGATATTCGAGATGAACCTGCCTGAGGGTGCGTTGCGCGATGAGTTGATGCGGCGGTTCAGCAAAGCCGTGCGCGGCTTCGATGACTTCGCTTTGCTGGGCATCGTCGGCCCGCATCAACTCGGGCGTCTTTCGATCGCGAGCGCATCGACAACTGATCGTCCACCTGAAACCTCGCTCGCTGAGTTATTGGTTCATGACGGTGCGCAAGGATTGTTCGAGGATCTTTTGCAGACCTACGGGCAGTATTCCGGGGTTTCAGGCGTGCAGCCCAAAGTGTTGGTGCGTGACAGTTCCGCTGCAATAGACCGACTGACGCATCGAGGCTCGACTCATCTGGTCAAAGCCTTCCGTGCCGAAGAGTATCCCGAGCTGGCAACCAACGAATATTTCTGCATGCGCGCTGCGCAACTTTGTGGCCTCGACGTGCCGCATTTCGAACTCAGCGAGCATGGCAAATTTCTCGTCATCGAGCGTTTTGACTTGAGCGAGACCGGATACCTCGGTTTCGAAGACTTTTGCGTGCTCAACGGCTGGCCGTCGAAGGCCAAATACGATGGTTCTTACGAAGGAGTCGCACGGCAGATCAAGGCGTTTGTTTCGCCCTCGCTGCTTAAGGATGCATTGGAAGCTTTCTTCAAGATTGTCGCCTTATCAGCGGTATTGAAAAACGGCGATGCTCATTTGAAAAATTTTGGCGTGCTGTATGACGATTGTGGCGAACACTCATTGGTCAGGCTGGCTCCGGCGTACGACATCATCACCACGTCGGTGTACATCAAGAGCGATAGCATGGCACTGCTGTTGGGCGGTTCGAAGGCGTGGCCCAAGCATAAAATGCTAACGAAGTTTGGCCGTACGGCCTGCAATCTGAGTGAAGCGCGTTGCAACCAGTTGCTGCAAATGGTCGCGCACGGTGTACGGGAAGCGATGGATGAAATGGCGGAGTACAGCGCCAATCATCCTGCCTTCGCTGAGGTGGGCGCTGCGATGATCGAACAATGGTCTGCGGGTCTGGCGCGCAGCCTGCTCACCAGTTGAAACTCAACGCAACCCATCGCGAAACTGCCCCGGCGTCATTCCCGTCCAGCGCTTGAACGCGCGGCTGAAGCTGCTGGTGTCGGCGAAGCCCAGCAGATAACTCACCTCGCTCAACGAACACTGCGGATCGCGCAGGTGCAACAGCGCGAGATTTTCACGGCTTTCGTTGAGCAGCGTGTCGAAACGGCAACCTTCATCCGCCAGGTGCCGTTGCAGGCTGCGCAAGCTCAGGTGCAAGGCCTGGGCGATGCGCTCGGCGCTCGGTTCGCCTTCGGGCAATTGTTCTTCGATGGCGTCGCGCACTTTGCGCTCCCAGGTCAGCGGTTGCAGCTGCGCCAGGGTGCGTTTGAGTACGGCTTCGTTGTGTTCGGCCAGTTCCGGGTTGGCGTCGTCGAGGTGGCTATCGAAGTCGCTGAGGGCGAATTCCAGGCGGTCTTCGGCGGCGGCAAAACATACCGGCGCGCGGAAGACTTTGTGCCATTGCTGGGCGTCGCTCGGTTCGGGGCGGCGCAAGTACACCGCCAGCGGTGCGTAGTCGCGGCCGAGGCGATTGCGGCAGGTGCGCACGTAGATCGCGGCGAAGGCGTCGATGGCTTCGAAGGCCGGCGCCGGGTTGCCTGGGGGATTTTCAGGCGAAATTGATAGCGGTCGTCGTGGCGGCTCAGCTCCAGCTCCAGCGCATCGCTGACCACCGGGTGATAACGCACGATGCGCTCGAACACTTCGCGCAAGCTGCCGCTGGCCACCAGCGCATAACCGAGCGCGTGGAACGTGGTCGGGCTGACGAAACGCGACACGCGCAAGCCCAGCGCCGGGTCGCCGCTGGCCTCAACCGCGAGCGCCCACAAACGCGTGGTACCGGACAGCGGATAGCGTGCGTTGGGGTCGTCCATCAGCGCTGGGTCGAGCCCAGCCTGTTGGCACAAGGCAAGGCTGTCCAGCCCGAGCGCGTCGAGTTGTTTGCGCAAGGCGCGGGTCCAGCTGGCAAGGGAGGTCGGTTCCTTCATGCGGATTGGCGCGTCCGGTCAACAGGTTGGCGTTCTTGGCTAGCGCGGATCGAACCCCGGCAAGGCACGATGCATTCATCTTAGACCCGAGGATGGAAGCATGGACGGTACTTCTGCAAGCCCTGAACGACTGAATGCGGCGCAGCGTTCGGCATATATTCGCCAGGTGGTGCTGGCAAAAGGAGGGGAATTGCGTGAGCGCTACCCGATTCTTCGGCACCAGGATGCCCTCGGTGCGGGGATTCTGGCGTTTGCGCTGGCCGGGATGATCGCTTCGGCGGCGCTGTACATCACTGGCCATATGGCTTGGTGGGTGTGCCTGCTGTTCAATGCTTTTTTCGCCTCGCTGACCCATGAGCTGGAACACGACCTGATCCACAGCATGTACTTCCGCAAACAACGCGTGCCGCACAACCTGATGATGGGCCTGGTCTGGCTGGCGCGGCCGAGCACGATCAATCCTTGGATCCGTCGTCATCTGCACCTCAACCATCACAAGGTGTCCGGCACTGAAGCCGACATGGAAGAGCGCGCAATCACCAACGGCGAGCCGTGGGGGTTTGCCCGTCTGCTGATGGTTGGCGATAACGTCATGTCGGCGTTTATCCGCCTGCTCCGCGCCAAGACCTGGGCACACAAGTGGAGCATCGGCAAACGCGTGCTCAAGGTCTACGCACCGCTGGCGCTGCTGCATTGGGGCGCATGGTATGTGTTTCTCGGCTTTCACGTGGCCAATGGCATCGCGCATTTGCTCGGCTCGCCCATCGAGTGGTCGGCCACCACGCTTTCGGTGATGCAGGTGATCGATATCGCCGCCGTGGTGATCATCGGCCCGAATGTGTTGCGCACTTTTTGCCTGCACTTCATCAGCTCGAACATGCATTACTACGGCGACGTCGAACCGGGCAATGTGCTGCAGCAATGCCAGGTGCTGAACCCGTGGTGGCTGTGGCCGTTGCAAGCGTTCTGCTTCAACTTCGGCAGCAGTCACGGGATTCATCACTTCGTGGTCAAGGAGCCGTTTTACATTCGTCAGATGACCGTGCCGGTGGCGCACAAGGTGATGCGCGAGATGGGCGTGCGCTTTAATGATTTCGGCACGTTTGGCCGGGCGAACCGGTTTGCGCGTCCGGCTGGAATGGTGCATGAAGAGGTGAGTTCAGCCCGGGCTTGATGGGTTGCGCTCAAAGGCCCCTTCGCGAGCAGGCTCGCTCCCACAGTTGGAATCCGGTTTCCTGTGGGAGCGAGCCTGCTCGCGAATACGATCTGTCAGACCCTATCAATCCGGCTGAAACGGCGAAGCACTGAGGATCACTCCGGTCTCTTCCACATACCGCTGCCAATGCCCGATCAAGTCAGTGAGTTTCTGCGGCTGACTCAACGCCAGATCATGAATCTCCCCCGGATCGCTCGCCAGATCATAAAGCTGCCAGGTCGCCGGCCCCACCGGCCCGGGGATCCACACGGCTTTCCACGACCCCTGACGAATCGCCCGACGTCCGAACAATTCCCAACCGGTGACCGTATGCTCGTCATGCACCTGCGCGGTCTCGCCGGACAAGAAGCCCAGCCATGATTTACCGCGCAGTGGCGCCACGGCTTTGCCTTTCCACTGTTTGCCCGGATGCCGCACGCCAGCCAGATCGAGAATGGTCGGGGTGATGTCCATCACTGTGCCGAAACCATGGCTGATCTGCCCTTTGAGCGGCAATTGCGGATAGTGCAGCAGGGCCGGCACGCGAATCCCGCCCTCGGTGGTGAAAGCCTTGAACAAGCGTGACGGCGCGGTTGCCACTTGCGCCCAGTTCGGCCCGTACCAGACGTAGGAATTGGCCCGGCCGATGTTGTCGAGGCTGTTGTCGTAATGCTGGTTGAGGTAGGTCATCAGCTCCGGGCCGAACTTGGGGAACGCTTCCAGCAGCGCGCCTTCGGCACCGTTGTCGGACATGAACAGGATGAACGTGTTGTCGAGCTGGCCCTGCTGGCGCAGGTAATCGACGACCCGGCCGATGTTCCAGTCCATGCGCTCGACCATCGCCGCGTAGACCTCCATGGCGCGTGCGGAAATTTGCTTTTGTTCATCGCTCAACGCGTCCCATTGTGTGCTGAGTTGTATTAGTGGATGCGGCTCGACGTCTGATTCGATCAGGCCCAGCGCCTTGAGCTTTTGCAGGCGCTCGAGGCGCAGCACTTGCGGGCCGGCGTCATAGCGGCCTCGGTATTTCTCGACGATCTCGGCCGGTGCCTGCAGCGGCCAGTGCGGCGCGGAGAAGGGCAGGTAAGCGAAGAACGGCCGGGTCTGATCGCGTTCCTTGAGGTACTGCAGCAGCTTGTCGCCGAACGCGTCGGAGGAGTAGAAATCTTTCGGCAACTTGTCAACAAACTGATCGTCCTCGATGTACAGCGCCGGGGTGGATTTCAGCAGGCCCGGTGTTTGCTCATCGTAGGTCGGCTCGAAACCATAGTGGTTGGCAGCGCCCGGCAACAGTGAAAACGAACGCTCGAAACCACGCGCATGGGGCGCCAGTTCGGCCTTCAGACCCAAGTGCCATTTGCCGCTCATCAAGGTTTGGTAACCGGCCTCGCGCAGCAGCTCGGGCAGAGCGACGACGCGGTCGTTGAGGTAGCCCTCGTATCCGGGTTTGCCGATCAGTTCCGGGGTCAATGCTTCAGCCATGGTGCCGATGCCGGCGATGTGGTGATCGGTGCCGGTCAGCAGCATCGAACGCGTCGGCGAGCAGGTCGGTGCGGTGTGGAAATCGGTCAGGCGCAGGCCGTTGTTGGCCAGCGCATCGAGGTTCGGCGTGGCGATTTCGCCGCCGAACGCACCGATGTCGGAAAAGCCTAGGTCGTCGGCCAGTATCACCAGAAAGTTGGGACGTTGCGGCATCGCGAAACTCCTGTTCAGCAGGCAATGAACGTCAGCGGCAGATCGCGGATCTGCACCGCTGCGCTCGGTTGGTAATGGTCGTCACTGGTCAACTCGTGCAGCAGTTCTTCACGCAATTGATGGAAGTCATAACTGCTGCGCTGGCGCGGGTGCGGCAGGGCGATGTCGACCACTTGCTTGATCCGCCCCGGACGCGGCTCCATCACCACCACGCGGTCAGCGAGAAAAATCGCTTCCTCGACATCATGGGTGACCAGAATCGTGGTGATCTTTGCCCGTTCTCGGATTGCCAACAGCTCGTCCTGCATTTGCTGGCGGGTCAGTGCGTCGAGGGCGCCGAAGGGTTCGTCGAGCAACAGGATTCGTGGGCTGGCGACGAGGCCGCGAGCGATCGCCACGCGCTGCGCCATGCCGCCAGAAAGCTGATGCGGATAGGCCTCGGTGAAATCGCTGAGGCCGACCAGCTCGATAAAGTCTTGGATGCGTTGTTGTTTCTGCGCTCCGCTCAGCGGTTCATTGACCAGGCCCAGGCCGATGTTGTCGGCAACCGTCAGCCACGGAAACAGACGATGCTCCTGAAAGACGATGCCGCGCTCGCCGCCGATGCCGCTGACGGCCTTGCCATCGACACTGATCTGCCCGCGAAACTCGGTGTCAAGGCCGACCAGTAAACGCAGCAGAGTGGATTTGCCGCAGCCGCTGGAGCCGACGATGGCGACGAATTCGCCCTCGGCAATGTCCAGGTTGAATTCGCGAATCGCCTCCAGTTCGAAACCGTTGACGGCGAAGGATTTGCCTACGTGGTTGAAGCTGACAATTGGTGCGTTCATGCGTGTCTCCAGCGGGTCGCGCGAATTTCCAGGCGTTGGCCGATCAGGTTGAGCAGGGCGCCGGTGAGGCCGACCAGCAGCATGCCGGCCATGATCAGATCCATGCGCAACAGCTGCTGCGCGCCGATCATCTGACTGCCGATGCCGCCATTGGACGGCATGAAATATTCGGCGCCGATGGTGCCGAGCCAGGCGTAGATCAGGCTCAATCGCAGCCCGGCGAAAATCCCCGGCGCAGCGCCGGGCAGCACCAGTCGACGCAGGCGTTGGCCGAGGCTCAGGCGCAGCACTTGCGCGGCTTCGTTGAGTTGCGGCGACAGATTGACGACGCTGCGCTGGGTGGCGATGAACAGCGGGAAGAATGCAGCCAGAGCGACAAAGACCCACTTGGCCAGTTCGCCGAGACCGAACCACGCGGTGAGCAGCGGCACCCAGGCGAAAATCGCAATCTGCCGCAGCGCGGCGAAGGTCGGGCCGAGCAACCGCTCACTGAGACGCGACAGGCCGAGCAGCAGGCCCAAGGCGAAGCCGAGGCCGCCACCGATCAGCAAGCCGCCGAGGGTGCGGCTCAGGCTCAGCGCCATGCCGTGGACCAGCGTGCCGTCGAGCAGTCCATCCCATGCCGTGCTCAGTACAGCCGCCGGGCTGACCAGAATATTCGCGTCGACCCATTGCTGATCATTGGCCATTTGCCAAAGCGCCAACAAGCCCAGCGGCAGCAGCCACGGTTGCAGGCGCTGCCAGCCCTGATAGCGCGGGCCGCGAGTAATGTGTGCGGTGGCCGGGTGCGGCCAGTGCACCAGTTTGCGGTCGAGCAGACCAATGCCGCGATCCATCGCCACGCCGATCAGACCGATGACCACAATGCACACGAACACGATGTCGAGCATGAACAACTGTCGCGCCCAGACCATCAGGTAACCGATGCCTTCACTGGAGGCCAGCAGCTCGACCGCCAGCAACGAGGTCCAGCCAGCGGCGAGGGCCAGCCGTACACCGGCCATGAACGCCGGCAGCGCAGCGGGAAGCACCAGGCGCCGAATCAACAGACGCGGCGGCAGGCGCAACACGGCGGCGGCTTCGCGCAGTTTCGGTTGCGCATCGCGCACGCCGACCAGTGTGTGCAAAGTCACCGGCACCACAATGGCCTTGATCAGCACCACCAGTTTCAGCACTTCACCGATGCCGAAGAACACCATGAACAGCGGAATCCACGCCAGCGTCGGCACCTGCGCCAACCCGGCGAATGTCGGAAAAACCAGGCGCTCCAAACGTCGACTGAAACCCAGCGCGGCGCCAAGCACCGCACCGGTCGAAACGCCTGCCAACAAACCCCAGAACAACCGTTGCAGGCTGATCCACAAATGACTCCACAACTCGCCTTGGGCCAGTTCCACAGCGCTGCTCCACACCAGCGATGGCGCCGGCAGGATCTGCTCGCTCATCCACTGATTGCGCGCGGCCAGCCACCACAGGACGAACAGGCTGACGGGCAATAACCAGGGCAGCAGACGTTGGTTCAGACTTGGCCAGGAGCGGCGGCTTTTCAGCGGCGGCGCGGCCAGCGGCAGGCTGAGCAGAGATTGACGGGCCATGGGTGACCTCCGTTGTCGGGTTGCATGGCGAACCGCTTTTCATGTGAGAGCGAGCCTGCTCGTGAAATGGCTGTTTCAGTCAGCATTGATGGCGGCTGGCATGGCCTCTTCGCGAGCAGGCTCGCTCCCACATTGGGTTTCGTCATATATGAAACTGATCTAACAAGAATGAATTAGATGCTATCGGGAGATAAGCGAATCCATTTAAGGCTTGCCTGCTTACGCGCATCCAATGCATTCGAAGAATATTTTCGATGCTGTTAATGCATATAGCGCTGCAAGCCGCACACGCCCTTGCTTAGCTCATATGGATATAAAAATGTGCATTTATAGTATTTAAGTGAAGGTGCGCATTCAGCCTACTTTCGGCTCCTCAGCGATCAAGGAGCCGTGCCCATGAACCTTCCCTTCAAACGAATCATCAGCCTGCTGGCCGCCCCGGCGCTTGCAGGCTTTCTCACGCTCAGCGCCCAAGCCGAGGAGCTCAAGGAAATCCGCATCGCCGTGCCCGACCTCAGCGCCGGCACTCAACACAGCGGCGGCGGCATCGTCGATGTACTGCGCGATCAGCAGATCTTTGAGAAGGCCTTCGCCGAGCAGGGCATCAAGATCCAGTGGAGTTTCTTCAAGGGCGCCGGGCCGGTGATCAACGAGGCGTTTGCCAATGGCCAGGTCGATCTGGCCTATCTCGGCGACCTCGCCGCGATCATTGGCAAGTCCAACGGTCTGGACACGCGCCTGCTCAGCGCTACGGCGCGCGGGGTCAAGCAATACCTCGGCGTGGTGCCGGGCTCGGGGATCAAGACCCTGCAGGATCTCAAGGGCAAGCGTGTGGCGATCTTCCGCGGTACGGCGACGCAGCTGTCGTTCGATGCGGCGCTGGCCAGTCAGGGCCTCAGCGAGAAGGACGTGAAGGTCATCAACCTGGACTTCAACGCAGCAGTCTCGGCACTCGCGGCCAAGCAGATCGATGCCTCGTGGGGCAGCTCCGCGCTGAGTGCCTTGCAAGCCAAAGGCCTGGCGGAGTTGCCGCTCAACACCAAGGACCTCGGCGGCGCTGGCAGCGTGCAGGCGGTGTTGCTGGGTAATGGCAAATTTGTCGACGCCCATCCTGAGGTCATTGCGAAACTGCTCAAGGCACAGCAGCAGGCGGTCGAGTGGCTGACTCAGGACAGCAACAAAGAAGCCTATGTGCAGTTGGTGTCGGGGCTGGCCAGTTATCCGCCGGTGATTCTTGCTCAGGACCTGAAGGATCAAAATTTGAGCGAGATTTTCCCGTCGACGCTGGATCCGGTGTTCTTGAGCGGCCTGCAGGACAAGGTCGACCTGGCGGCGCAGCAGAAGCTGATTCGCAAGCCGTTCAAGGTCAGTGATTGGGTGGCGCCAGAGCTTTCTGCTGCCAGGCTTTAGACCTCCAGCGTCTGCACTGACCGCTTCGCGAGCAGGCTCGCTCCCACACTGGAACCGGGTTCATAGCCAAATGTGGGAGCGAGCGAGCCTGCTCACGAAAAGGTTCAGACAGCGACGCTGACGTCCTGCCGATCCACCGCGACCAACGTCTCGATCATGGCCCTCGCCGCCGGCGACAGCCGAAACCCGGTACGGCTGACGATGCCGCAGCGGGCGTTCATGCTTTCAAGGTTCTGCGGCAGGTTGCGCCAGTGCAGCAGCGCGAGCGAACCCTTGGCGACATCCTCGACAAACGCTTCCTCCGTGCCGACGCCGATCGCGTTGGATTGCAGCACCACTTTGACCAGCGCCGGAAAGTGCTCGGTCTCGATGGTCGGCGAAAAATCGATGCGCCCGCTGAGGTTCGCCAGCAGCTTGCGAATGCCTGGCGGGATCAGTGTGGCGGCCAGCGGGTAGTCGAACATGTCGTTGGTCGACAGGCTTTCCTTGGCCAGCAACGGATGCCCTGGCCGGCAGAAAAATACCCCGCGCTTGGGCGTCAGCGGTTGCGTCTGGAAATTCGGATCGGACTCGAAATGGCGGATGTCGGCGATGAAGAATTCGATCTCTTCGCGGCTCAGCGCGCGGCTGAGTTTTTCCCAGTTATCCACTTGGAAACAGGTGCGCACTTTCGGGTGCGCATTGATGAATTGCGCCACCGCGTCCGGCACCAGTTTCACCGCCGGCGCCGGCCCGCAGCCGAAGTGCACTTCGCCGGCGTCGAGCTTGGTCATTTGCGTCACTTCAGCGCTGAGCAACGCTGCGCCCTGCACCAGGCTCAAGGCATGTTGCAGCACCACTTGGCCCTCGGGCGTGGGGCGCAGATCCTTGTTGCCGCGATCAACCAACACGCAACCGAACTCCTGCTCCAGCCCTTGAATGCTGCGGCTGAACGCCGGTTGAGTGATGCCCATGGCGTCGGCCGCACGGACAAAACTTCGGTGTTCGTTGAGGGCGATGAAGTAGCGCAACTGGCGAAGATCCATATGCTTTTCCGGCATCCTAAAAATAGCTCGAAGGCATTTGCGACGAGGGTTGTTTGAGGTTTTAAATGCAAGCTCTTATTCCGTCAACGAAGCATGTGAATATCTATTAGATGTAAATGGAATATATATAGAGCGTTGTTTCGCTGCCGCCAAAACCGTAAACCGTCGATGAGGGTCTTCCCATGAGCAATGCCGCACTCGCCGTAAAACCTGTTTCTCACGCGCTGGAAATTCACCCGGTAGCCGGTCGTATCGGCGCCGAAATCCGCGGCGTGCACCTGTCCGGTGAGCTGGACGCCGCCACGGTCGAAGCGATCCAGCAAGCCTTGGTCGAATACAAAGTGCTGTTCTTCCGCGAGCAGACGCAGCTCGACGATCAGCGTCAGGAAGCCTTCGCCCATCTGCTCGGCGAGCCGGTGGCGCACCCGACCGTGCCATCGCGCGAAGGCACCCGTTACCTGCTCGAGCTGGACGGCGCCGAAGGTCAGCGCGCCAACTCCTGGCACACCGACGTGACTTTCGTCGACGCGTACCCAAAAGCCTCGATCCTGCGCTCGGTGGTCGCCCCGGCCTTCGGCGGCGATACGCTCTGGGCCAATACCGCAACGGCATACAGCGGCTTGCCGAGCGAGCTGCGTGAACTCGCCGACAAACTCACCGCGGTGCACAGCAACGAGTACGACTACGCCGGTGCGAAGCCGGACGTCTCGGCAGAGAAGCTGGAGCGCTACCGCAAAGTCTTCACCTCGACCGTTTACGAGACCGAGCATCCGGTGGTGCGCGTGCACCCGATCAGCGGCGAGAAAAGCTTGCTGCTGGGGCATTTCGTCAAACGCATCAAGGGTTATTCGCAGGCGGATTCGGCGCACCTGTTCGGCTTGCTGCAGAGCCATGTGATCCGCCAGGAAAACACCGTGCGCTGGCGCTGGCAGGCCGGTGATGTGGCGATCTGGGACAACCGCTCGACGCAGCATTACGCGATTGATGATTACGGCACCCAGGATCGGGTGGTGCGCCGGGTGACGCTCAAAGGCGAAGTGCCGGTGGGGGTGAGTGGGCAGCGGAGTCAGACCATCAAAGGTTCTGATATCGTCGGCGTCTGACCGGGCCTCTTCGCGAGCAGGCTCGCTCCCACAGTTGTTTAGTGCCGAACACTAGGACGTGATCGACGCCAATCCCTGTGGGAGCGAGCCTGCTCGCGAAGGGCTTTCACCACACACCGATCTGGACAACCTTGTCGGTTTCAGGCTCGCCATAACGAAACCGCTGCCCGCGCAAATCGATCTCCTGATGGCTGATCGTCGTCCTTCGCTTCAGCCCGCGCATCCACTCAAACAGATACCCCGCATGCTCCTCGCGCACCGCTGCGTACGTCGGGTCGTCACCCAGGTCATTCAGCTCCTGCGGATCATTCAACAGATCAAACAGCTGCGGTCGAAAGTCGTCGTACGCCAGGTATTTCCAGCGCTCGCTACGGACCATGGTCATGCGGCAACGGTCGATCGGCTGGCCCAGTCGTTCACGCGCCGGGGCCTGAAAGGCGTAGTCGTATTCGCTGATTGCATAACGGCGCCAATCGGGATTTCCCCGTGCAGCAGCGGGATCAATGAGCGTCCTTCCAGCCGGTGTTCCGCACCCGGTAATCCCAACGCTTGAAGAAACGTCGGCAATGCATCAATGGTTTCCGCCAGCCGCTTATCGACAGTGCCGCGAGTGACATCCGCCGCCGCCCGAGGATCGCGCACGATCAACGGCACGCCCACTGCCTGCTCGAGCAAAAATTCCTTCTCGCCCAGCCAATGATCGCCAAGGAAGTCGCCGTGATCACTGGTGAACACAATCAGCGTGTCATCCCAACGCCCATTGTCCTGCAGAAAATCGAACAGCCGCCCCAACTGATCATCCACTTGCCTGATCAGGCTCATGTAGGTGGGGATTACATTCAATCGTACTGAATCGCGGGAGAAGTTGAGGCTTTCCTCCTGCTGGCGAAAGGCAGTGTATACGGGGTGTTTGCTGGCTGCGGAGGGCGTCGCGCGGACCGGTTTCAGGATCGATTTCGTACTGTACAAGGCGTGGTATGGCGCCGGTACGATGTAGGGCCAGTGGGGTTTGATGTACGAGAGGTGTAAACACCAGGATTTCTCGCCTTGCTCGGTGATGAAGTCGATGGCGCGATTTGTAGTGTAGACAGTCTCTGAGTGTTGCTCGGGAATTCGTGCTGGCAAATTCGCATGACGCATTTTCCAGCCGCTGAGGATTTCACCGTTCTCGCCTTCGGCGGCATTCGCCCAGTCGTGCCAGGGATTCTTGCCATCGAAGCCCTGCGCGCGCAGGTATTGGGTATAGGGCGCGGATTCGCGCTTGTCGTCGAATGACGGATCGTCGGGGTAGATACCGTCGTGGCGCAGGTACGGTTCGAAGCCGACCTCATTGAGCAACTCGGTTTGCGCGCTTTCCGGGTTGATCGCCAGGCGCTGCAAGGCGTCGACATTGGCCGTCGCATGGGTCTTGCCGACCAGCGCGGTGCGGATGCCGTGAGGTCGCAGGTAATCGCCGATCGTCAATTCATCCAGCGGCAACGGCACAGCGTTCCAGGCCACTTGATGGCTGCTGACATAGCGCCCGGTGTAGGCCGACATTCGCGATGGGCCGCAGATCGTGCCTTGGGTGTAGGCGCGGCTGAAACGCACGCCTTGGGCAGCGAGGCGATCGATGTTTGGCGTGTGCAGATGTGGGTGTCCGTAGCAGGACAGGTAATCGCGGCGCAGTTGATCGCACATGATGTACAACACGTTGCGCACGGGGTTGGATGGGGTAGGCATGGGGTTCACCGGTCAGTGGGACAGGTGAGGGTTTTCGCTGTCGGTGAGGGTGTTCGGCAAGTGCATTTGGGGAATGAAGATCATGCAGGGATTGCATCAGCCTCTTCGCGAGCAGGCTCGCTCCCACATTTGAAATGCGTATTCCTGTGGGAGCGAGCCTGCTCGCGAAGCGGCCAGCTCAGACCGCAAAATTCTCCAGTGAACACACCTCTTCATCCAGCGCATCAATCGCCTTGATCTGCTCGATCATCGCTTCGGCCAGTGGCGACAACCGATACCCGGCGCGGCTGACAATGCCATAGCGGGTGTACAGCTCCTCCAGATCATCGGCCAGGCCTTCGATTTTCAAACAGACCAGCTCACCCTTGGCCAGATGCAGCGCATCGGAATACGCGCCGACAATTCCGATCGCCTCCGAGCGCAACACCACACTCAACAGACTCGAGCCGTTTTCGCATTCCACATTCGGGGTGAAATCCGGACGACCGCTGAGGTCGACGATGACCTTGCGCAAGTTCGGCGGACGGATGCTGACCGCCAGTGGATAACTCAGCAACTGCTCAGCGGTGATGCGTGCGAGACGCCGTCAACGGATGCCCGGCGCGGCAGCAGAAATGCCATTTGCGCGCTCGCAGGCGGTGGGTCTGGTAATCCGGATCCGCCTCGAATTGCCTGGTATCGGCGACGAAGAATTCGAACTCTTCGCTGAGCAGGCGTTTGCTCAGGCTCTGCCAGTCATCGACCTGAAACTGCACCCGCGCTTTCGGGTAGCGACCAATGAAGGCGCCGATCGCGCGCGGGATCAACCCGGCGGCTGGCGCCGGCCCGCAACCAAAGCGTAATTCCCCGGCTTCGAGGCCATTGAACTGGCTGATCTCATTAGCCATCTGCTGCGCACCGCTGACCAGGCGCCGCGCATGTTCGAGCAGCACCTGGCCCTGTTTGGTCGGCGGCAATTCCTTGCGTCCACGATCGACCAACTGGCAGCCGACGCTGTGTTCCAGGGCTTGGATGCTGCGGCTGAACGCCGACTGCGACAGGTTCACCGCCTGCGCGCCGGCGACGAAGCTGCGTTGCTCAACCAGAGCGATGAAGTGACGCAATTGGCGCAAGTCGATATGCATTTTTCACATAAAAAATATCCGGGAAATGCATTGGATATGCATTAGGTCGACTCCTTATAAAGGCAATCTCTTATGCAGTAAATATTTGTAAATCCATAAATAAATAACTGAAAAGAATATGCAGCAGTGAAGATGTCTGTGTGTTTTTTAACCAGGAGCCGCGCCATGAGTCCGTTGAATCTCGCGTTACCCCCATCTCCCCGACGGCTCAAACGCCTGCCTTTGGCGCTGTTGCTGGCAGGCAGCGCCAGCTGGACTCACGGCTATGCCGCCGAAACCGAAACCCTCCGCCTGTCCCCGCAGGCACAGCAGCGGCCAATGGTTCGCAGCTGGAAACCGTGACCGTCACCACCCGCCGCCGCGAAGAAAGCTCGCAAGATGTGCCGACGCCAATGAGCGTGGTCAGCGGGCAGAATCTGGAGACGCAGCGGGTCTATCGGATTCAGGATTTGCAGCAACTGGTGCCCAGCGTCAACGTCGCCTATATGCATGCGCGCCAGTCCAGCGTGTCCATCCGTGGCCTGGGCAACAACCCGGCCAGTGATGGCCTGGAAGGCAGCGTTGGCCTGTACATCGACAACGTTTATCTGGGCCGTCCGGGGATGGCGGTGTTCGATCTGATGGACATCGAGCAGCTCGAGGTCCTGCGTGGGCCGCAGGGCACGCTGTTCGGCAAGAACACCACTGCCGGGGTCATCAACATCAGCACCCGCGCACCCAGTTTCACGCCGGAACGCAGCATCGAAACCTCGGTTGGCGAGGACGGTTACTTCCAGACCAAGGGCACGATTTCCGGGCCGCTCAATGATCAGTTGGCCGGGCGCTTTTCCGCTTATCGCACGCGCAGCGACGGCGACATCAAGAACGAATACGACGGCCACGACCTCAACGGTGGTTCGCGCGAGGGCTTTCGCGCGCAGCTGTTGTTCAAGCCCAATGAAGATTTCAATCTGCGCTGGATCGGCGATTACAACGAAGAAGATTCCAGCGCCGGCACCCGCGTGCTCTACAACACCGGGCCGACCATCAACGGCGTCAATCTGTATGAATCGCGGGCCAGCGCGGCCGGAGCGACGCTGGTCAACGGCCGGCACCGCAAGGTCAATCTCGACAACGACCAGCACGTCACCGTGCATCAGGGCGGCACGTCGGTGGAAGCCAACTGGACGTTGCCGAGTGACTTCACCTTGACGTCGGTCAGCTCTTATCGCTTCTGGAATTTCACCCCGCGCAACGACGACGGTCTCAACGTGCCGGCCAGTTACAACGCTGGCGTGTCAGTGGAAGACAAACAGTATTCGCAGGAATTTCGTCTGGCCTCGCCCAAGGGTGACTTCTTCGATTACGTCGTCGGCGCCTACTATTTCGGCTCGGATCTGGACAACAAATCCTTCGCCTATTACGGCCCGCAGGCCGACATCTGGAACGGCACGCCGGCCGGTAGCCTGGCTAACGTCACCAGCGTCGGCAAGGGGCATATCAAGACCGACAGTTTCGCCCTGTTTGCCCAAGGCACCTGGCACCTGAGCGAGCGCCTCGATTTCACTGCCGGGGTGCGTGGCACCTACGAAGAGAAAAACGCCTCGGTCAGCCGCAACGCGCCGCTCGGCGGTGTAGCGGTTGCGGGCGCGGCAGCCAATGCGCGCCGCGGCCGTGCCGGCGTCTACGATTCCGGAGACTTGAATCAGTACAGCTCCAGCCCCTCGGGATTGCTCAACCTGAGCTATCGCATCACCGACGATGTGCTTGGTTACGCCACGCTGTCCCATGGCGAGAAATCCGGCGGGGTCAACCTTGCGGTCGGCTCCGCACCTACCGCTGGCGCCGACTCGTTATTGATCGGCACCGAGCGCGCCAACAACGCCGAACTCGGTTTCAAAAGCACCCTTTGGGATCGCCGCCTGCAACTCAACGCCAACGTGTTCTGGACCCAGGTCAACGCCTACCAGACCAACGCCTATGACGCCGCCAACCGCGTGCAATACCTGACCAACGCCGGTTCGGTGCGCTCGCGCGGCATCGAGTTCGAAAGCACCGTGGTGCCGTTGCGTGGCCTTACCCTGAACTTCAACGGTTCGTACAACGACGTCAGCTACCTCTCTTACAAAGATGCACCGTGCCCGCCGGAAGTCAGCCAGGCTCCGGGTGCACCGGCCTCGTGCGACCTCAGCGGCCATCAAGTCGTCGGCGCGTCGAAATGGATCGGCAACGCCAACGGCGAATACAAATGGAATCTGGCTAACGGCTTCGAACCCTACGTCACCGGCAGCTATGCGTTCCGCTCAAAAGCGGTAGGCACGGTGGAGGATTCCGATTATGGGCAGATCCCCAGTTACGCGGTGGTCAACCTCTCCACTGGCCTGCGCGGCGATTTCAATCAGGGCCAGTGGGATGTCTCGCTGTGGCTGAAGAACGCCTTCGACAAGACCTACTACACGACCTTGTGGACCGGCGGCAACGGCGGCTATGAAGGCCTGCTCGGCACGCCACGGACCCTCGGCGTTACCGGTCGCTACGACTTCTGATTGAGCTTTCAAGGAGCTGCACCATGTTGCCCATCAAAAGCGCTTTACCTCTGCTGTTATCCGGCGCAGTCCTGAGCAGCAGCGCCTTCGCCGCGCCCAGCGTGTACCCGACCGGCGTCACCCGTTATGACCCGGACAGGGCGTTCAACCAGTACGTGATCTTCAGCGGCGCCGACAAGCGGACGCACCTGATCGACATGAACGGCAACGAAGTGAAAGCCTGGGCGCAGGCCGGTTTCCCTTCAGCCATCATCGACCCGCAATTGGTCGGCGGTAAACGCGGCCACGTACTGCTGCAATTGAGTGACAAGGATCCCGGCAAGCTCGGCTCGGCAGGCAATGGCCTGGGCAATCAGAGCGTCGGCGAACTCGACTGGGACGGCAAAGTCGTCTGGCAGTGGGGCGACAAAGCGCCCGATGGCGCGGCGCAGCAGCATCACGATCAGCGTCGCTTGAGCAATGGCAACACCGTGGTGCTGGCGAACAAGGTGCACAAGGTCAACGGCTTCAAGGCGCCCGAAGTCATCGACGATGTGATCTACGAAGTCAGCCCCGACGGCGCAGTGAAATGGCAGTGGCTGGCCTCGGAACATCTGGGCGAATTCGGCTTCAGCGCCGAGCAGTTGAAACTGGTGCGCGCCAGTGACAACCCGGATTACCTGCACATCAACAATCTCAGTCTGGTTGGGCCGAACAAGTGGTTCGACGCCGGTGACAAGCGCTTCAGCCCGGACAATCTGTTGATCGATTCACGCAACGCCAACTTCATCGCCATCATCGATAAAACCAGCGGCAAAGTGGTCTGGCGGCTGGGGCCGAACCTGCCGCTGATCAATCCGAAAACCGCGCAGAAACTGCCGCGCCCGGTCGATCAGTTCGTCGGTCAGCACGACGCACACATCATCCCCGCCGGACTGCCTGGCGCCGGCAATCTGCTGGTGTTCGATAACCAGGGTTCGGCGGGCTATCCGAACGTCACCCTTGGCTTGATATCCGGTTCACGGGTGCTGGAAATCGACCCGCAGAAAAACCAGATCGTCTGGCAGTACAGCGCGGCCAATTCGAAGCAGCCAGGCTGGGCGTTCTACAGCTCGTTCATCAGCAGCGCGCGGCGTTTGCCCAACGGCAACACCTTGATCGACGAAGGCATGAACGGGCGGTTTTTCCAGGTAACCGCCAACGGTGAAAACGTTTGGGAATACGTCAGTCCGTATCTGGGCAAAGCGCCGGGTGGGGACGCGATCAGCAATTGGGTGTACCGAGCGCTGCCGGTGAGCTACGACTGGGTGCCGGCCGGTACGCCGCGCTCGGAAACTGCAGTGATCGCGCCTGCCGTAGGCGTCCAGCAAACCAATGCCAGTCGTTAACCGAGCGCGGATGAATGCCGTGAACGAATACTTTTCATGCCGTAAAAGCATGCGATTTTTCGTCGATCGCTGCAGCCCTTGTGGCGCGCGGCCTCGGTAAAAACCGGCAATTTGTATATTCCTTGAAGGTCTATACATAACGTTAAAGATTACTTTCGGTGATAAGCGTGCAAGCCTAATGATTACCCCATCGACTACGCCGTGGGGCCTTCAAGAAGGGCGGGTTGATCGCTTTGGCTTGTAGAACGAAAGAGACCGCAGGGAGTTGAACAATGGGCAATGTCCAGACCGCCGCCAGCGCAGGGGATTTGCTGTGGCGGCATACGCCGAGTGGCGAACTGGTCGATCTTGGCCGGCCGCACCGGGTGCCGTTGGGGCAGTTGCGTTTGCAGCGAGCGCCCAAGGGTATTTTGAGTCGGCGCGAAACCCTTCTGCTCGGTGTGCTCGCGCTGTTGGTGCATGGCGCGGTGATTTACTGGGTCAGCCAGAAACCGACGCCGGTGCTGCCGGTAGTGCCGCCGGAAATTCCGCCGATGACCATCGAGTTTTCGCGTCCGGCTCCGCCAGCGCCGCCGGTTGTTGCGCCGCCACCACCGGCACCGGTGGTCGAACCGCCAGCGCCGGTGGAAGAGGAATTGGCGGTAAAACCGCCGCCGCCCAAGCCGATCGCCAGACCCAAACCAGTGGTGAAACCGCCGCCCAAACCGGCGCCGAAGGCAGTAGAGCAACCGCCTGCGCCAGCGAAACCGGCAGCCCCGGTCGCCGCGCCAGCGCCTCCTGCGCCACCAGCACCGGCGCCCGTTACGCCGGCTTCAGCTAACGCTGCGTATCTGAAAAACCCGGCTCCGGAATATCCGTCGCTGGCTCAGCGTCGCGGTTGGGAAGGCACGGTGTTGTTGCGCGTGCATGTGTTGGCCAGCGGCAAACCGGGCGAGATTCAGATTGCCAAAAGCAGTGGCCGCCAGCAGCTCGACGACGCCGCGCTCAACGCTGTGAAGCGCTGGAGCTTCGTCCCGGCCAAGCAGGGTGATGTCGCCCAGGACGGCTGGGTCAGCGTGCCTATCGATTTCAAGATTCATTAAACCGAAACCAAATTCGCGCGAAATGTTTACACGAGGGAACACATCATGACGTTACTGGCATCTCCATTGGAATCCATCGAAAGCGCGGTGATCTGGCTGCTGGTGGTTTTTTCCGTCGCCACCTGGGGCCTGGCGTTGCTCAAGGCCGTGCAGTTCGGTCGTTTGAAGGCGCAGGATCGGCGCTTTCATAAACGCTTCTGGGCGGCGTCGAGCCTGGATGCCGCCGCCGAGTTGAGCGAAACCCAGCCCGGCGCCGCAGCGCGGGTGGCGCAGGCCGGTTACGCTGCGATCCAGGTGGGCGAGGCGCCGCAGGCCAACGATCTGAGCCAGGCGATCAATCATCAGGATCGCCTTGAGCGTGCCTTGCGCCAGCAGATCGTCCGCGAACGGCGTTCGCTGGAAACCGGTCTGGCGGTTGTCGCGAGTATCGGCAGCACCTCGCCGTTCATTGGTCTGTTCGGCACGGTATTGGGAATCATGGAGGCCTTGAAAGGCATCAGCGCTGCCGGTTCGGCAAGCCTGGAGACAGTGGCCGGCCCGATCGGTGCGGCACTCGTCGCGACTGGCGTGGGGATCGCCGTCGCGGTGCCGGCGGTGCTGGTTTACAACTACTTTTTGCGCCGTCTGAAACTGACGGCGGCGGATCTCGACGATTTTGCCCACGACTTCTACAGCCTGGCGCAGAAGAGCGCGTTCCGCGTGCTGATCCACCCGACCGCGCACAAGGTGGCAGCGCCCGGCAACGCAGCAAAAGTGAAGGAGGCGTCCTGATATGGCCTTCTCCACGCAAGACACGGATGAGGTGCTCAGCGAGATCAATGTGACGCCGCTGGTGGACGTGATGCTGGTGCTGCTGGTGGTATTCATCGTCACCGCGCCACTGCTGACCAATGCGATACCGATCAACCTGCCGAAGACTGAAGCGGTGGCGCCGGTCGAGCAGAAGGACCCACTTGTGGTGAGCATCGACGGCGCCGGCAAGCTGTTTATCAACAAGGACGAGATTCAACCGGACTTGCTGGAATTCAACCTCAAGTCGGCCAAGGCCAAGGACCCGGAAGTGCGCGTGCAATTGCAGGCCGATGACGGGGTGAATTACGGCGAAGTGGCGCGAGCCATGGCTTCGATCGAACGGGCAGGGATTACCAAATTGTCGGTGATCACCGCGCGGTGACAGATTTTCGTTTTTCCGGGGCCGTCTCCTTGGCAGGGTGCGGCCCTTTTTTTATTCGTTTTTTGCCCACGACACTTTCCAATGTGGGAGCGAGCCTGCTCGCGAATGCGCCATTCGCCACAACATCATCGTCGACTGATGCACCCTATTCGCGAGCAGGCTCGCTCCCACAGGATTCGTGCCTCATATGCATTATGGGTATTAATAAATAGCTTCTTATTCCTTAACGAATATAACTCCGCTCCCTATACTCGACCCGGAACAGACACGACGCAGGAGAGCTCCCCATGCGCAATGAATCAATCCGTTACCTGATTGTGCCGGGCTGGCAGGGATCGCCAGAAGATCATTGGCAAAGCCATTGGCAGAACAGCCTGCCGAACAGCGCGCGGGTCGAGCAGGCCGATTGGCTGACGCCGCGCCGTGAGGACTGGGTCGCCGCGCTGGCCGAAGCGATTGGCGCCGACAGCACACCAGTGATCCTCATCGCTCACAGCCTCGGCTGCATCACTGTTGCTCACTGGGCGGCGACTGCGCCGCTGCAATACCTGCGTCAGGTGCGCGGGGCTTTACTGGTCGCGCCGGCCGATGTCGAGCGTCCTGCGTGCGCGCCAGCACTGCGCAACTTCGCACCGATTCCGATAGATCTGTTGCCGTTCCCCAGCCAGGTCGTCAGCTCCGACAACGACGCCGCCGTCAGTGCGCCGCGCGCATTGGAACTGGCACGCAACTGGGGCGCGGAGGCGGGGATTCTTGCCGGGGCCGGGCACATCAACGTCAAGTCCGGGCATCAGCGTTGGGAGCAGGGTTTCGCCTATCTCTATCGCCTGCAAAATCGTCTGGAACACCACGCCCGCCGTCGCGCCTGACCTTATTATTCAACGCCCCCGTCGGCTGGCGGTTTTGGGCGGGAGCCTGCCATGAGTTTCGAAACTTTCGGTCAGCCCTTGCTGACCTTTCCCGATGCGGAAAAAAGCCCCCTGAGCATTCGCGCCAAGGCGCTGGTATTTGTCGATCCGCGTTCACGGCAATTGCGCGAAGAACTCGAGCAACTGGCACCGCGTTCGATTTCAGTGTTGATTCGCGGTGAGACGGGCACCGGTAAAGAGCTGCTCGCCCGGCATATCCATCGCGCCAGTGACCGCAGCGGTCTGTTCGTTTCGGTGAACTGCGGCGCGATCAGCCCGACCTACGCCGACGCCGAACTGTTCGGCTACGCCGCCGGCAGTTACAGCGGTTCGGCCAGCAGCCGCGCCGGCTGGTTCGGTTCGGCCAACGGCGGCACCTTGTACCTGGATGAGATCGGCGACCTGCCGCTGCCGATCCAGATCAAATTGCTCGCCGCGCTGGAAAACCACGAAGTCACCCGTGTCGGAGCGCATCAGCCAAGCCCGGTGGATGTGCGCCTGGTCGCGGCCACCAGCATCGATCTGGCGCAAGCGGTGGACGCCGGCAAATTCCACGAACGGCTCTATCACTACCTCAGCGAGGGTCATCTGGAGTTGCCGGCGTTGCGCGCGCGCACCGGCGACATCCTCTCGCTGGCCGAGTATTTCCTTGGCATCTACAGCCAGCGTCTCGACCTGCCCGTGCCGCTGATCAGCGAAGCCGCGCAGCATGTACTCGAACAACACAGCTGGCCGGGCAACACCCGCGAGCTGGAAAATGTCATCCACTTCGCTCTGTTGGTCAGCACCGGTGACGAGATTCTGCCGGAACACCTGAACCTGCCCGACGCGTCTGCGCCGCAGGTTCAGATCGAACGTCTGGTAAGGCAGACCCACATCGGCGGCAGCGGTGCAGAGCGTAAGGCATTGAAAGAATGGCTGATTCAGTTGAGCGAGGCGGTGTGAGCCGTTTTCCTCAACATGAACAAAATGGAATATGAAGCTGAATAAACGTTATTGTCCGGGAATAAAAAATCCGGGTATTGTCCGCCTCACGCCAGCGATATCACTTCACTGGCACACGTATTAATGCCGTCGTCGATGACGACCGTGATTTTCGATAAGGACACTGCATGAAAAAGGTTCTGTTGTTTACCGCATTGGCGGCTGCGCTCACGGCTTCTTTCGCCAACGCCGGCGAGAAACTGGTGGTTGCCGCAACGCCGGTGCCTCACGCCGAAATCCTCGAGCTGATCAAGCCGACCCTGGCCAAAGAAGGCGTGGATCTGGAAATCAAAGTCTTCACCGACTACGTGCAGCCGAACGTACAGGTTGGCGAGAAGCGTCTGGACGCCAACTACTTCCAGACCAAGCCGTATCTGGACAGCTTCAACCAGGGTAAATACAAGGACGACAAGGCGAAGTATCTGGTGACCGTGCAGGGCGTTCACGTTGAACCGTTCGGTGGCTACTCGAGCAAGTACAAGACTCTGGCTGAGCTGCCGGACGGCGCGACCATCGCCATCCCCAACGAAGGCAGCAACAGCGGCCGCGCCCTGATCCTGCTGCAAAAGGCCGGCCTGATCGAACTGAAAGATCCGAAGAACGCTCTGGCAACGCCGAAAGACATCGCCAAGAACCCGCACAACTTCAAGTTCAAGGAACTGGAATCGGCCCTGCTGCCGCGCGTGCTGAAAGAAGTTGATCTGGACATGATCAACACCAACTACGCGCTGGAAGCCAAGCTGAACCCGACCAAGGATGCGCTGGTGATCGAAGGCGCCGACTCGCCGTACGTGAACTTCCTGGTGGCCCGTGAGGACAACAAGAACAGCGACGCGATCCAGAAACTGGCCAAGGCCCTGACCAGCCCGGAAGTCAAAGCGTTCATCGAGAAGAAGTACAGCGGCGCGGTGCTGCCGGCATTCTGATCTGACTTGAGTGAACCTGCTTCAGAGGTAAAAACGCCGATGGCCAGTGATGGGCATCGGCGTTTTTGTGTGTGCGTTTCAAGCCGTTGAAAAGATCGTTCCCACGCTTTGCGTGGGAATGCCTCATCGGACGCTCCGCGTTCGGCCCTTAATGGGACGCGGAGCGTCCCGGGCTGCACTCCCACGCGGAGCGGGGAACCATCAATCTTGCCGTTACCTCAGGCCACCTGCGCTTTCAACGCCCGGCGCAACGCCCTGAGCAATTTCACGATGTCCTGCGGATCCAGCCGCTGCGGCACTTTTACGTCCATGTCTTTCTTCCTTGTGGTGAATGGGCCGGAGAGTCTGGCCAAAAGCTGCGGTTCCTTGGAGGTCTTTCGTGAAAAAAGATCCGTCCTACAGCGCAAAGAAAAATAGCCGTCTTATTCCTTCCCGGCAAACCCACAGGATAGTTTTTTGGGTGATATCAATATGCTTTAACGGTATTTAAATTCTTGTTTTTATACCTATAAAGTCAGTGCCTGCCGGACAGGTACCCGCTGTCCATGGATTGCATCACCGCCGCTTACCCTGCGGCGTCAGGACGCTTCATGACTTTCGACTACGCCTTTATCCTCAGCACTCTGCCGGCCTTTCTCAAAGCCGTCGGCGTGACGCTGCAGGTCGGACTGATCGCCATCGGCACTTCGCTGCTGGTCGCGCTGCTCAACGCGACGATTCTGGTGTTTCGCACGCCATACCTGCAGAAAATGGTCGGCCTTTATGTAGAGCTGGCGCGCAACACGCCGTTGCTGATTCAGCTGTTCTTCGTCTACTTCGCTCTGCCGGCAGTGGGGATCCAGGTTTCCGGTTTCACTGCGGCAATCATCACCATGACTTTCCTTGGCGGCGCCTATCTCACCGAAGTGCTGCGCGCCGGCGTCGATGCGGTGCCCCAGGCGCAACTGGAATCCGGACGGTCGATTGGCCTGTCTCACGGCCAGTTGCTGCGCTACGTGATCCTGCCGCAGGCCGGGATCCTCAGCTTGCCGTCGCTGTTCGCCAATTTCATTTTCCTGCTCAAGGAAACCACCGTGGTCTCGGCGGTAGCGGTGCCGGAAATCCTCTACACCACCAAGAGCTATATCGCGCTCTACTACAAAACCTACGAAATGCTCGCCGTGCTGACGCTGATCTGCGTGCTGCTGTTCTTGCCGCTATCGCTGTTGCTCAGCCGTCTTGAAAGGAGGCTCCAGCATGGCCAGTTCGGGTCTTGAATTGCTTTGGGTGTCGTTGCCGCAACTGGCGAAAGGCGCCGGTCAGACCTTGTCGATCTCATTTCTGAGCATCGCCATCAGCACCGTCGGCGGTGTGCTCTACGGTGTTCTGCGTACGTTGAACGTAGCGTGGCTGAACGCGATTTTGCGCATCTATCTGGAGCTGTTCCGGGCGATACCGGTGCTGGTCTGGTTGTACCTGCTGTTCTTCGGTCTGCCGATTTTCTTTGGCCTGAGCCTGCCAAGTTTGTGGTGCGCGGTGCTGGTGCTGTCGCTGTGGGGCGCCAGCGAGGTTGGCGAGGTAGCGCGTGGTGCGCTGCATTCGTTGCCGCGCGGACAGCGTGAAGCGGGGCTGTCGATCGGCCTCAATGCAGCGCAACTGTATGGCTACGTGCTGCTGCCGCAAGCACTCAAGCGCATGACGCCGCCGACCATCAACGTCTACACGCGGATCATCAAGACCAGTTCGCTGGCGGTGCTGATCGGCGTCGTCGATGTGATCAAGGTCGGCCAACAGATCATCGAGCGCACCTACGAATCAGTACTGATTTACGGTGCGCTGTTCCTGTTTTTCTTTTTCATCTGCTACCCGCTCTCGGCCGCTTCGCGCGTGCTGGAGCGACGCTGGACGCAAGCATGAGTGCACTGATCGAGTTTCACGGTTTCAACAAATTCTATGGTGCCCAGCAGGTGCTCAATGGCGTCGATCTGCAAGTACAGAGCGGCGAAGTGGTGGTCATTCTCGGACCCAGCGGTTGCGGCAAAAGCACCTTGCTGCGTTGCCTCAATGGCTTGGAAGAGGCCCACAGCGGCAGCTTGAAGTTCATCGGGCGCGAACTGTTGGACAATGCCATCGACTGGCGCGAAATCCGTCAGCAGATCGGCATGGTCTTCCAGAGCTATCACCTGTTCCCGCACATGAGCGTCCTGGACAATCTGCTGCTCGGCCCGCTCAAGGTGCAGAAGCGCCAGCGCCGCGAAGCACAACAGCAGGCCGAAGCCTTGCTTGAACGTGTCGGCCTCCTGGACAAGCGCGATGCTTTCCCGCGTCAGCTCTCCGGCGGCCAGCAGCAACGCATCGCCATTGTTCGGTCGCTGTGCATGAACCCCCGCGTCATGCTCTTCGACGAAGTCACCGCCGCCCTCGACCCGGAAATGGTCAAGGAAGTACTGCAAGTCATTCAGGGTCTGGCCCGCGAAGGCATGACCTTATTGATCGTCACCCACGAAATGGCCTTCGCCCGCGCGGTGGCCGACCGCATCGTGTTCATGGATGCCGGACGCATCCTCGAACAGTCCCCACCCGAGATTTTCTTTACGAACCCGCAAACCGCACGCGCGCAGCAGTTTCTGGAGAAGTTCTCCTTCGTTGCCACATCGCCAGAAACGAATCCGAAAAAGGAACTGGAACTGCTATGAAAACTGCCGCTTTGTTATTGCCCCTGCTTAGCCTCGCCTTGCTTGCCGGTTGCGGTAAAACCGAAGAGCCACCAAAGCCGAAGGTCGCCAGCGAAAGCGCCGCACCCGCCGGTTATCTGGACAAGATCAAGGCCCGCGACAAATTGATCGTTGGTGTATTTACCGACAAGCCCCCGTTCGGTTTCGTCGATGAGGCCGGGCGCTACGTTGGCTTCGACACCGACATTGGCCGGCGCTTCGCCAAAGATCTGCTCGGCGATGAAAACAAGGTCGAGTTTGTTGCCGTCGAGCCGGCCAGTCGCATTCCGTTTTTGCAGAGCGACAAGGTCGACCTGATCCTCGCCAACATGACCGTCACCCCGGAGCGCAAGGAAGCGGTGGAATTCACCAACCCGAACCTCAAGGTCGCCGTGCAGGCACTGGTGCCGCAGGGCAGTTCGGTGAAGAAACTCAATGATCTGGCGACGCGCACCACGATTGTCACCACCGGCACCACCGCGGATATCTGGCTGACCAAAAACCATCCGGACTGGAAACTGCTCAAGTTCGAAAAGAACTCCGAGTCGCTGCAAGCCTTGGCCAATGGTCGTGGCGATGCCTATGCGCAGGACAATCTGGTGCTGTTCAGCTGGGCCAAGCAGAACCCGGGGTATCGCGTGCTTGAAGAAAAGCTCGGAGCCGAGGCGCCGATTGCGCCGGCCGTGAAAAAGGGCAATCTCGAGTTGCGTGACTGGGTCAACAGCGAGCTGGCCAAATTGGGCGAGGAGAAATACCTGCTCAAGCTGTATGACCAATATGTGCGCAAAGAGCTGAGCGATGACACCCGCCCTGAGAGTGTGATTGTTGAAGGGGGCAAGTGGCAGGGGTGATTGCCTGTTGATCGTTCCCACGCAGAGCGTGGGAACGATCGAATGGGCTAGTCTGGCCAATGCCACGCCGGCTCATCCAGCACCCGCTGCCCGACAATCCCGGTCTGCCCCAGCGTCTTCTCCAGCACGATGCAATTGCATTCCGGGTCTTCCTGCAACGCCGAGATCAATCGCCGCGCGTGCGACACCACCCACACCTGACACTGCTCCGAAGCGCGGATGATCAGCCGTGCCAGCGCCGGCAGCAGGTCCGGGTGCAGGCTGGTTTCCGGTTCGTTGAGCACCATTAGTGTCGGCGGTCGCGGTGTCAGCAACGCCGCAACCAGCAGCAGATAGCGCAAGGTTCCGTCTGACAATTCCGCCGCCGACAATGGTCGCAACAAGCCTTCCTGATAAAACTCGATAGCGAAGCGTCCACCGGCCAACGGCGCGATTTTCAGTCGCGCGCCGGGAAACGCATCGCTGATCGCCGCTGTTAACGCCTGCGGATCGCCAATCTCGATAATCGTCTGCAAGGCCGCCGCCAGATCGCGGCCGTCGTGGTGCAGCACCGGCGTGCGAGTGCCCAGTTGCGGCTGACGCACCGGCGCGTCGGCATCGCTGCGAAAGTGATCATAAAAGCGCCAGCGGCGGATGAATTCGCGCATCTGGAATACTTCTGGCGAGCTGCGCAGATTGCCGACCTGGTCGAACAGGCTGTCGAAGTTCGGCGTGTGTTGCGCCAGCACATCCCAGGCGCGACCTTCGCGGGCGCGGATCATCGGACCGTTGCGATCGACCAGCAGGCTCGCCGGGCGGAACACCGGGCCGGCCCAGATGCATTCCCGCTTGATCTCCGGGTCGAGGGCAAAGCATGAAGTGCTTGGCTCCGGCAGGCCCAGGCCGATGGCGTAGCTGAAATCCTCGCCGGCGAATCCCAGTCGCAACCTTTTCACGCCGTGGCGCACCGTTGGCTCGATCGCCACCTCACCGTTGCGCATGCGTCGACTGATGGTTTCCGGTCCGGCCCAGAACGTCGAGTCCAGCCCGCCTTCACGCGCCAGCGCATTGACCACGCCGCCTTGGGCGGTTTCCGCCAGCAGGCGCAAGGCGCGATAGAGGTTGGACTTGCCGCTGCCGTTGGGCCCGGTAATCAGGTTCAGGCGCCCGAGCGGAATCACCAGTTTGTTGATCGAGCGGTAATTGGCCACGGCCAAGGTATGAAGCATGGAATTCCCTCTCTTCGGCAGCTTCCACACGGAAATGTTGTGATCGCTCAGGCGAACGTTGAACCCTGTTCTAAGCTCACAGTCGTATCGTCACTTGCACGTTCGTACACAGGAAGGAGTCTGCATGGCAAGTCCCGGAATGAAAACAGCGGTCATGCTGAGTCTGTTCACTTTGCTCACCGCTTGCGGCGACAAGAAACCTGCTCAGGAATACCTGCCGCGGGTTTTTGTCCAAGAGGTCGAGCCGGCCAACTACGCCGCCGCGGTGACCCTCACCGGTGATGTGCAGGCGCGAGTGCAGACGCAGTTGTCGTTCCGCGTCGGCGGCAAGATCATCCAGCGCATGGTCGACGTCGGCGACCGCGTCACCGCCAAACAGGTGCTGGCCAAACTCGATCCTAAAGATCTGCAAACCAACGTCGATTCCGCTCAAGCCCAGGTCGTCGCTGAACAGGCCCGCGTAAAACAAGCGGCGGCCGCTTTCGTGCGTCAGCAAAAACTCTTGCCCAAGGGCTACACCAGCCAGAGCGAATACGATTCGGCGCAAGCGGCGCTACGCAGCAGCCAGAGCGCATTGAGCGCGGCGCAGGCGCAATTGGCCAACGCCGGGGACCAGCTCAGCTACACCTCGCTGATCGCCGATGCGCCGGGCGTGATCACCGAACGCCAGGCCGAAGTCGGCCAGGTGGTGCAGGCCACCGCGCCGATTTTCAGCCTCGCCCGTGATGGCGACCGCGACGCGGTGTTCAATGTCTACGAATCGCTGCTGGCCGAGCGTCCGTCCGATCGTTCGATCGTGGTCAGCCTGCTCGACAATCCCGAGATCAAAACCACCGGCACCGTGCGTGAGATCACGCCATCGGTGTCGGCGCAATCGGGCACCGTGCAGGTCAAGGTCAGCCTCGACAAGCTGCCGCCGGGCATGCAGCTCGGTTCGGTGGTCAGTGCCACCGCCAAGGGCACCGGCAAATCGGCGGTGGAACTGCCCTGGTCGGCGCTGACGAAAAACATCAGCGACCCGGCGGTGTGGCTGGTCGATGACAAAGGCGAAGCGCAGTTGCATACGGTCACGGTCGGTCGCTATCTGACCGGCAAAGTGATCATCAGCGAAGGCCTCAAGGGCGGCGAGAAAGTCATCGTCGCCGGCGGTCAGTTGCTGCACCCCGGCATGAAAGTCGAGATTGCCGAAAACACCTACAAGGATCTGCAACCGGGAGCGCAGCCATGAAGCGCCTCGGCCTGTTGTGCATGGCGCTGCTGCTGGGCGCTTGTTCGGAAAAGGAAACGCCGCCGGAGCCGGTCCGCCCGGTGCTGTCGGTCACGGTCAAAGCGCTGAACGAAGAAAGTCTCGGGCGCTTTGCCGGGAGCATTCAGGCGCGTTACGAGAGCAACACCGGTTTCCGCGTCGGCGGCCGCATCGCCAGCCGTAACGTCGATGTTGGCGCCGAAGTGCAGAAGGGCACCTTGCTCGCCACCCTCGATCCGTCCGATCAGCAGAACCAGTTGCGTTCGGCCCAGGGCGATCTGGCGAGAATCCAGGCGCAACTGATCAACGCCCAGGCCAACGCACGCCGGCAGCAGGCGCTGTTCGATCGCGGCGTCGGTGCGCAGGCGCAACTGGACGTCGCCAACACCGACCTGAAAACCACCCAGGCCTCGCTCGATCAGGCCCGCGCGGCGGTGAGCCAGAGCAAGGATCAATTGAGCTACACCGAGTTGCGCTCCGATCATAAAGCCGTGGTCACTGCGTGGAACGCCGAAGCCGGGCAAGTGGTAACGGCCGGGCAACAAGTGGTAACGCTGGCGCAACCGGATATCAAGGAAGCAGTGATCGATCTGCCCGATACGCTGGTCGATCAATTGCCCAGCGATGTGGTGTTTTCGGTGGCCGCGCAACTCGACCCGAGCATCAACACCACGGCGATCATCCGTGAGATCGAACCCCAGGCACAAAGCGCCACGCGCACCCGCCGCGCCCGCCTGACCCTGTCGGAAACGCCGGACGGTTTCCGCCTCGGCACCGCGATCAGCGTGACCCTCAGCTCGGCGATCAAGCCGCGCATCGAACTGCCGCTGACTGCGTTGCAGGAAGTCGATGGCAAAACCCGAATCTGGGTGATCGACACGCAGAACAAAACCGTAAACCCCCGCGACGTCAGCGTGGTCAGCCGTGGCGACAACAGCGTGGTGCTGGCCGGCGGTGTGCAAAACGGCGAGCGCGTGGTCAGCGCCGGCGTCAACAGTCTCAAACCCGGACAATCGGTAAAACTTGACGAGGACAGTCAATGAAAGGCTCTTTCAACCTCTCCGAATGGGCCCTCAAGCACCAGTCTTTCGTGTGGTACCTGATGTTTGTCGGGTTGCTGATGGGTGTTTTCTCCTACTTCAATCTGGGCCGCGAAGAAGACCCGTCGTTCACCATCAAAACCATGGTGATCCAGACCAAATGGCCGGGCGCGACCCAGGAAGAAACCCTCAAGCAGGTCACCGACCGCATCGAGAAAAAACTCGAAGAGCTCGATTCCCTCGACTACGTGAAAAGCTACACGCGCCCCGGCGAATCGACGGTGTACGTGTATCTGCGCGACACCACCAGCGCCAAGGACATCCCGGAAATCTGGTACCAGGTGCGCAAGAAGATCGACGACATTCGCGGCCAGTTTCCCCAGGGCATTCAGGGGCCGGGATTCAACGATGAATTCGGCGACGTGTACGGCTCGGTCTACGCCTTCACCGCCGACGGCCTGACCATGCGCCAGTTGCGCGATTATGTGGAGCAGGCGCGCGCAGAAATCCGCAACGTGCCGGGGCTGGGCAAGATCGAAATGGTCGGCCAGCAGGACGAAACGATTTACCTGAATTTCTCCACCCGCAAACTGGCCGCGCTGGGCATCGATCAGCGTCAGGTGGTGCAGAGCCTGCAATCGCAGAACGCCGTGACCCCGGCCGGGGTGATCGAGGCGGGACCTGAACGGATTTCCGTGCGCACATCGGGGCAATTCGCTTCGGAGAAAGACCTGGCTGAGGTCAATCTCAAACTCAATGACCGTTTCTATCGCCTCGCCGACATTGCTGACATCAGCCGTGGCTACGTCGACCCGGCGACGCCGGAATTCCGTTTCGACGGCAAACCGGCAATCGGCCTGGCGATTGCCATGCAGAAGGGCGGCAACGTTCAGGAATTCGGCAAAGCACTGCACGAGCGGATCGACCAGCTCACTGCTGACCTGCCGGTCGGCGTCGGTGTGCACACCGTTTCCGATCAGGCGGTGGTGGTGGAAGAGGCCGTCGGCGGTTTCACCAGCGCGCTGTTCGAAGCGGTCATCATCGTGCTGGTGGTGAGCTTCATCAGCCTTGGCGTGCGCGCTGGTCTGGTGGTGGCCTGCTCGATTCCGCTGGTGCTGGCGATGGTCTTTGTGTTCATGGAATACAGCGGCATCACCATGCAGCGGATTTCCCTCGGCGCGCTGATCATCGCCCTCGGTCTGCTGGTGGACGACGCGATGATCACCGTGGAAATGATGGTTACGCGCCTGGAAATGGGCGAGAGCAAGGAGCAGGCGGCGACGTTCGCCTACACCTCGACGGCGTTCCCGATGCTCACCGGTACGCTGGTGACCGTCGCCGGTTTCGTGCCTATCGGCCTCAACGCCAGTTCGGCGGGTGAATACACCTTCACGCTGTTTGCAGTGATCGCCGTGGCGATGATCGTCTCGTGGGTGGTGGCGGTGTTCTTCGCGCCGGTGATTGGCGTACACATCCTCAGCGACAAGGTGAAGGCCCATGACGCCGAGCCGGGTCGCGTCGGCCGGGCGTTCAACGGCGGGCTTCTATGGGCCATGCGCAATCGCTGGTGGGCGATCGGCGTCACCGTGCTGTTGTTCGTGCTGGCGGTGTTCTGCATGCGTTTCGTGCAGAACCAGTTCTTCCCGGCATCCGACCGCCCGGAAATCCTGGTCGACCTGAACCTGCCACAAAACGCTTCGATCGATGAAACCCGCAAAGCGGTGGACAAGCTCGAAGCGACCCTCAAGGGCGATCCGGACATCGTGCGCTGGAGCACTTACATCGGTCAGGGCGCGATCCGTTTCTACCTGCCGCTGGATCAGCAATTGCAGAACCCGTACTACGCGCAACTGGTGATCGTCAGCAAAGACTTCGAAGCCCGCGAGGCCCTGAGTCAGCGCTTGCGCGAGCGCCTGCACAAAGACTTCGTCGGCATCGGCAGTTACGTGCAGGCCCTGGAAATGGGCCCGCCAGTGGGGCGTCCGATTCAGTATCGGGTCAGCGGCAAAGATGTCGATCAGGTACGCAAACACGCCATCGATCTGGCAACCGAGCTGGACAAGAACCCGCACATCGGCGAGATCATTTACGACTGGAACGAGCCGGGCAAAGTCCTGCGCATCGACATCGCTCAGGACAAGGCGCGGCAACTCGGGTTGTCCTCCGAAGACGTGGCGAATTTGATGAACAGCATTGTCAGCGGCTCGCCGTTGACCCAGGTCGATGACGACATCTACCTCATCAATGTGGTCGGTCGCGCGGTGGACTCCGAACGCGGCACCCCGGAAACCCTGCAGAACCTGCAGATCGTTACGCCGAGCGGCACCTCGATTCCGCTGCTGGCGTTCGCCACCGTGCGCTATGAACTGGAGCAGCCGCTGGTGTGGCGTCGCGATCGCTTGCCGACCATCACCATCAAGGCCTCGGTGCGCGACGAGATTCAGCCGACCGATCTGGTGAAACTGCTCAAGCCCTCAATCGATGCTTTTGCCTCGAAACTGCCGGTCGGCTACAAGGTCGCCACCGGCGGTACGGTCGAGGAAAGCGGCAAGGCCCAGGGGCCGATTGCCAAGGTGCTGCCGCTGATGCTGTTCCTCATGGCGACGTTCCTGATGATCCAGTTGCACAGCGTGCAGAAGATGTTCCTGGTCGCCAGTGTGGCGCCGCTGGGGCTGATCGGCGTGGTGCTGGCGCTGGTGCCGACCGGCACGCCGATGGGCTTTGTGGCGATCCTCGGGATTCTCGCGCTGATCGGTATCATCATCCGCAACTCGGTGATTCTGGTGACGCAGATTGATGAGTTCGAGCAGAAAGGCTATGCGCCGTGGGATGCGGTGGTCGAAGCCACCGAACACCGGCGCCGGCCGATCCTGCTGACCGCAGCGGCGGCGAGCATGGGCATGATCCCGATCGCCCGGGAAGTGTTCTGGGGGCCGATGGCTTACGCAATGATTGGCGGCATCGTGGTGGCGACGCTGTTGACGCTGCTGTTTCTGCCGGCGCTGTATGTGGCCTGGTACAAGATTCGCGAGCCTGAAAAAGAATCTTCCTGAAGCAAGAACCAGAGATCGCAGCCAACATCAGCCCCTACAGGGAAACGCATTCCAGCGTAGGAGCTGCCGAAGGCTGCGATCTTTTGATCTTCAATCAACTCGACGCCACACGCTCGCCAGCCATGGCTGCTGCTCACGCGGCAACCCGGCGGGGCGGTAGTAATGCTCAAGCTCGACAAAACCCGCCGCCGTCAGCAACCCGCGCCAGGCTTCCAGATCGTGATACGAGCCGTATCGCGGCCCGTTCCAGCCTTCACGGTTGTCCCCGCGCGGATTGGAACTGAACAGCACGCCACCTGGTTTCAAGGTGCCGTGCAGTTGCCGTAGCACTTGCGGCAACACCTGCAACGGCACATGAAACAGCACCGCATTGGCAAAGACCCCGTCGAAGCGCTCGGCCGGCAGATCAAGCTTGAGAAAGTCCTGCTGCCAGACTTCGCAACCGCTGTCCTCGCGGGCCATGCGCGCGAATTCCTGTGAGCCATCGAGGCCGATCGCGACGTGGCCCATGCGCGTGAAGGTTTGCAAATCCCGGCCCGGCCCGCAGCCGAAATCAAGAATCGTGAAAGGCGCTTCACCGTGAATGTGCCGTAGCAGGGCCTCGATGTTCTGGCTGACATCGTGGTCGCGAGTGCCTTCACGGAAATCCTCGGCCACCGAGTTGTAGTGACCGAGGGTAGTGGCGGTGATCTGTTCGAGGTCGCTGGGCGTCTGCTTCATGATCGATGCTGTATTGGCAATGTGAGGTCGGACTATAAGCTTTTTCACCGGCAAAAAAACGCCGCCTGCGCTGGCGCCAGCGCAGGCGGCGATGGGTGCCGGGGCGTCAGTGCTGCTTCGCCCCCAGGCAATCGATCGAACGGTCCATCATCGCCTTGGCCATTTCCAGCAGGTGCCAGACCGAGAACACCATGGCCCGATCCGCGCCCCCGAGCTGGTCACCGCATTGATGGACGGTCACCGATGCGCAGCGCAACAGGTCGGCGACATATAATTGGGCGTCCTCCAGCGTCACATCTTCGCTGATGCTGTAGACGCGTTTCTGTCCCGCCAACGTGACCTGAGTGCCGGCCAGATGCGAGTCGACGGCGCGACACAATGCAGAGCGATCCTTGAGCAAATCCTCGGTGAACCGCTTGCTGGAAGTAAGGCTGAGTGGCGGATCGGTGAGATTTTTTTCCATGGGTAAACTCCTGACATCAAGTGGGAGCCAACCATTTCGCGACTAAACGAGCAGGACGGCGGCTGCACGCAGATCAGTCGCCGGCCGCCGGTTATCGATGCACCCGAAAGTGCCCTGCACACAGCCAACATCGGACAGCTAAAGCCTCTGCCGAGGTCAGGCCTGACTGTACGCCCAGCGAATCCGGACAACTGAATCCGGTCACCGCAAAACAGTGACGACCGGAGATTAGCTACCGGATATTTCGGGTACAAGCAGGCAAATTATTCTAGGAATCGTCCTGCAAACCCGCGTGGTTCGGGCTGGCGAAACGCTAAAAATCGTGTAGGAATCATCTGATTTTGACTAAGGGCATTGCCCAAAATAGTGAGATCACAGGGGCTTGGTTGATGGCCACCTGCCGCCATCGACCTTAGCGCTTATTCAGCCCGCGCGCCAGCCTGTCGCCACCCAACTGAATTACCGCCACCAACGCCACCAGCAAGACAATCACCGTCAACATGATCTGGCTGTCGAAGCGCTGATAGCCGTAACGATAGGCGATATCCCCCAGCCCACCAGCACCAATTGCCCCAGCCATCGCCGACGAATTGATCATCGTCACCAGGGTGATTGTGAAACCCCCGACAATCCCCGGCAGTGCCTCGGGCAACAGCACATGCCAGACGATATGCCAGCGCCGGCAGCCCATGGCCTGCGCCGCTTCGATCAGGCCATGATCGACCTCACGCAAACTCACTTCGGCGATCCGCGCGAAGAAGGGTGTTGCGGCGATTGTCAGCGGTACCACCGCGGCCCACACGCCATAGGTAGTGCCGACGATCAGGCGGGTGAACGGAATCAGCGCGACCATCAGAATCAGGAACGGGATCGAGCGGAACAGATTGACGAAGGCGCCCAGCGCACGGTTCAACAGCGGCGCTTCATAGATCCCGCCCTTGTCGCTGGTGACCAGAATCACCGCCATGGGAATCCCCACCAGCAGCGCGATCAGCGACGACACGCCCACCATCAGGAAGGTGTCGATAAAACCCTGCAGCAAGCGATCAAACCACATAGCCCAATACCTCCACTCGTTGCGCCCATTGCCCGGCGCGTTCGCGCAATTGCTCGGCGCTGAACGCCGAGCCGCTGACGGCCAGTAAAAGCTGCCCCAGCGCATGACCCTGAATCCTTTCCACGCCGCCCTGAAGCAGCTTCACTCGGCCACCCAATGCCGCAAACAACGCGGCCAGATCCGGCTCATCAGCGGCACTGCCGGTGAACTGCAAACACAACACCACCGCTGCATTTGAAACCGTTGATTGCGTCAGCAAACGGCTCTGCAATTCTTCCGGCAAGGTGTGTTGCAGCGGTGCGAGCAAGGTCTGGCTGACTGCGTGTTGCGGATTGCCGAACACTTGCCACACCGGGCCTTGCTCGACCACATGACCATGCTCGAGCACGACGACGCGGTCGCAGATCTCGCGGATCACTGCCATTTCGTGAGTGATCAGCACAATGGTCAGGCCCAGGCGTTTGTTGATCTCGCGCAACAGGCCGAGGATCGACTGCGTGGTCTCCGGATCCAGCGCCGATGTCGCCTCATCGCAGAGCAGAATGTCCGGGTCATGCACCAGCGCGCGGGCAATGCCGACACGCTGTTTCTGCCCACCGGAGAGCTGCGCCGGATAAGCCTTGTGCTTGCTGTGCAGGCCGACCAGTTCAAGCAGTTCGCGGACCTTGTTGTCGCGCTGCTCCTTCGGCACGCCGGCGACTTTCAGCGGCAACTCGACGTTCTGCCAGACGGTCTTGGCCGACATCAGATTGAAGTGCTGGAAGATCATGCCGATACGCCGGCGCAGAGCGACGAGGCGGTTTTCATCGAACTCGCCGATATCGACCTGATCGATCAACACCCGCCCTGACGTTGGCTGCTCCAGGCGATTGATCGTGCGAATCAGCGACGACTTGCCGGCACCGCTGCGGCCGATGATGCCAAACACTTCACCACGCTGAATCGCCAGGTCGATGCCCTGCAACGCTGCGACCGGACCTTGCCGGCCGTTGTAGGTTTTGCCTACGCCGATAAAGCGTACGTGGGCGCGATTCAACTCGGGATGCAGCTCGGTTTGTTCGGCATGCTGTGGCTCTGGAAGCTCCAGTCGCCGTTGGATCGCGGCAGTCATGCTCAGCTTTCCCAACCGGCTTGGTAGAGCTTGCCGTGGGCCTTGTCCAGCGCCGCGCGGACGGCTGGCGAATGCTGATAGATGTCGACGAACTTGATCAGGCGCGGGTCGGTTTTGCTCTTCGGCTGGATGACGAACTGGATCACGTATTCCTTGTGATCGAGACCGTCAAACAGCAGCGCCGAGCCGGCATCGAAGGTCTTCGCCAAGCGAATATAAGCTGGATAACCCTGGACCAGATCGGCGTCGTCGTACGCGCGCACCAGTTGCACGGCTTCGACCTGCAGGATCCTGATCTTCTTCGGGTTGGCGACAATGTCGTCCTCGGTAGCCTTGTAGCCAACGCCCGGCTTCAGCGTGATCAAACCGGCCTTGGCGAGCAATTGCAGACCGCGACCGCTGTTGATCGGATCGTTGGCGATGGCGACGCTGGCGCCTTCGGGCAGTTCATCGAAGCTTTTGTATTTCTTCGAATACAGGCCGACGTTGTTGATGATTCCCGGGGCGAACGGCACCAGGTCGAAACCGGAGGCGGCCTTGGCGTTTTCCAGAAACGGAATGTGCTGGAAGTAATTCACGTCGATGTCGCCAGCGGCGAGGCTGACGTTGGGCGCGATCCAGTCGGTGAATTCCACCAGCTCGACTTTCAAGCCCTGTTTGGAGGCCTCTTCGACGGCGGCTTCCAGCGGAATCGCAAACGCGGCGGTGGTGCCGATTTTCAGCGGCGCATCGGCAGCAAACACTGCCGAGCTGAACAGGCCGAAGGCCAGGGCCAGTGCTTTGACTGGGTGGGACAGGATTTTTTTGGTCATGATGGTTTTTCCAGTCAGTGCATGAGTTTGTGGTGCCGGGGAGGGCCTCTTCGCGAGCAGGCTCGCTCCCACAGGGGTACGCATTTCAAATGTGGGAGCGAGCCTGCTCGCGAAGCTTCTGATGCCTGTACGAAGATCCACTGTGTTGCTCAGGCAGCTGTGGCCCAGCGTGAAACAGCTTCTCGCGCAAGGTGCCGCCGTCATATGCGGTCTTGTACGAGCCGCGTCGCTGCAATTCGGGAATCACCAGTTCGATGAAATCGACATAGCTTTCCGGGGTAACGATGCGGGTCAGGTTGAAGCCGTCCAGACCGGTTTCGGCGATCCACGCTTCCAGCTCATTCGCCACTTGCTCGGGCGAACCGACCACGGTGATGTAACGGCCACCGAGGGCGTGCTGGTCAAGCAATTTGCGTCGGGTCCAGTCGTTGTTCTGCAGGTTTTTCGTTGCCGATTGAATGGCGTTGCTCTTCACGTACTGGATCGGCTCATCGATTTCGTACTGGGCAAAGTCGATGCCGGTGGAGGCGGAAAAATGCGCCACGCCGGCCTCGGCACTGGCGTAGCTGAGGTACTCGGCATGCTTGGCCCACGCCGCCTCTTCAGTGGCGCCGACGATGACGTTGAGGCCCATGAACACCTTGATGTCTTCAGGGTTACGCCCGGCCTCGACGGCACTGGCGCGGACCTTGTCGACCTGTACTTTGGTCGACGGTTTGTTCTGGCCACTAATGAATACGCACTCGGCATGACGCCCGGCGAATATCAAGCCGCGGTCGGAACTGCCGGCTTGAAACAGCACCGGCGTGCGCTGCGGCGACGGTTCGCAAAGGTGATACCCCTCGACTTGATAGAACTCGCCCTTGTGCTCGACCTTGTGCACTTTTTCCGGGTTGGCATAGATGCGCTGTTCGCGGTCGTTAAGCACCGCGCCGTTTTCCCAACTGCCTTCCCAGAGCTTGTACAACACCTCCAGATACTCTTCGGCCTGGTCGTAGCGGCGGTCATGTTCGACCTGTTGGCGCAGGCCCATGGCTTTGGCGGCGCTGTCCAGATAACCGGTGACGATGTTCCAGCCAACGCGGCCGCGACTCAGATGATCGAGCGTCGACATGCGCCGGGCGAACAGATACGGCGGCTCGTAAGTAAGGTTGGCAGTGAGGCCGAAGCCAAGGTTTTTGGTCACTGCAGCCATCGCCGATACCAGCAGCAACGGGTCGTTGACTGGCAACTGGATCGACTCTTTCAGCGTGACGTCGACCGAGTTCTGGTAGACGTCGTACACACCAACGATGTCGGCGATGAACAGGCCGTCGAACAGTCCGCGCTCCAGCAACTGCGCCAGTTCGGTCCAGTACTCAATCGTGTTGTAGCGGGTCGAGGTGTCGCGCGGATGCGTCCACAGGCCATGATTGATGTGGCCGATGCAGTTCATGTTGAACGCGTTGAGCAGAATCTTCTTTTTCGCAGCGCTCATCAGATCGTCCCTCGCAGCGGAGGGTTTTCATCGTTGAGGTAATAATTGCCTACTGCGTGATATTTCCAGCGCACCGGGTCGTGCAGGGTGTGCACGCGAGCGTTGCGCCAGTGGCGGTCGAGGCCGTGCTCGCTCAGGGTGGCCTGGCTGCCGGCGAGTTCGAACAGCGTGCTGCCAGCGGCGAGGGAGATTTCTGTGCTGATCGCTCGCGCTTCGGCGACCGCGATCGAGGCGGCGGCGACGGTTTCGGCGTTGGTTTCGGCTTGCGCGGCATCAAGAAATTCGCCGGCACGTTCGAGCAAGGCTTCGGTGGCGTGCAGGCGGATGCTCAGGTGGCCGAAGCTTTTCAACGTCAGCGGGTCTTCGGTGGCTTTGTCGTTGCCGGAATCGATCCATGGGCGGGTCTTGCTGCGCACGAAATGCAGGGCGTCTTCGTAAGCGGCGCGGGCGATGCCGGTGTCGATGGCGGCGTGAAGAATCTGCGCCAGCGGGCCGACCGTGGTCGGGCGCTCGAAAGCGCTCTGGAACGGCAGCACATCTTCGGCCACTACATACACATCTTCGAACACCACCGAGCCGCTGCCGGTGGTGCGCTGGCCGAAGCCGCTCCAGTCGTCGATCACCGTCAGGCCCTTGCTCTCGCGCGGGACGAAGGCAAGTTGCTGTACGCCGTTTTCATCGACCACCGACGTTGGAATGCGCTGCGCGTAAATCGCCCCGGTCGAGTAGAACTTGCGACCGTTGATGCGATAACCAGCGCCGTCGCGTTTGAGACTAGTGACGCGGTCGTGGGCGGTTTTGGTGCCCAGTTCTGCCAAGGCATTGCCAAAGCGTTGGCCGGCGAGGACCTCGGCGTACAGGCGCTGTTTCTGTTCGTCGCTGCCATTCACGCGCAGCACTTCCAGTGCGTAGAAATGGTTCTGCGGAATCTGCCCGAGCGAGCCGTCGGCCTGGGCGATCAGCGCGATGACTTTGGCCAGGGTGACATTGGATACGCCCGCGCCGCCATATTCTTTCGGCACGCTGATGCCCCACAGGCCGGAACGGGAAAACACTTCCAGTTCTGCCAATGGCAGGCGGCGTTCGCGGTCGCGGATGGCGCTGTCGCGTTTGAAGTCTTCGGCCAGGTCGCTGGCAACGATCAGGGCTTGCTCATCGCTGGTGATGACCGCGACGTGATGGGAAAGCGTCATGTTTTTCCTCCAGATGTCTGGTCGTCTCAGATCCAGGAATGGCGAGCCGGTAAAGTGCCGTTGAGGCGATAGGCGCCGACCGCGTGATACTTCCAGCGCACCGGGTCGTGCAGGGTGTGCACGCGGGCGTTGCGCCAGTGACGGTCGAGATTGAATTCGGCGAGGGTCGCGCGACTGCCGGCCAGTTCGAAGAGCTTTTCGCTGGCCAGCAGCGAAATCTCGGTGGTCAGCACTTTCGCCTCAGCCACGGCAATCGAAGCGCGGGCGGCGGCTTCGGCAGTCAGCGGTGCGGCGTGGACCTGATCGAGCACTTGTCCTGCCCTGCGCAACAGCGCTTCGGCGGCGTGCAGTTCGATTTTCAGTTTGCCGATATCGGCGATCACGTAGAGATCATCGCTGGCGCGCTCGACCTTGGCGTCGATCCATGGCCGCGCGCGGGTTTTGACGAAATCGATGGCGTCGTCGATAGCACCGCGTGCGATGCCGGCGTCGATCGCCGCTTGAATCAGCTGCGACACTGCACCTTGGGTGTTCGGCTTGTCGTTGATCTTCCAGTTGTCGATAACCAGGCTCGACTCGACGCGTACGTTGTTCAGCAGGATCGTGCCGCTGGCAGTGGTGCGCTGGCCGAAGCCCGACCAGTCATCGACGATGCGCAAACCAGGCGTGCCGCGACGGACGAAGGCCAGTACTTGCCTGCCGTCATCGTTCAGCGCTTTCACCGCGACCCAATGCGCAAACAGCGCGCCGGTGGAGTAGAACTTCTGGCCGTTGATCACGTAGTCATCGCCGTCGGCGGTGATTCGCGCTTTCAGTTGCAGAGTATTTTTTGTGCCGCGTTCCGGGCCGGCATTACCGATGCGCCAGCCTTCCAGAACACTCTGGAACAATTGCTTTTTCTGCGCTTCGGTGGCGCTGCCGAGCACCAGATTGATGATGCCGAACTGGTTCTGCGGAATCTGCCCGAGCGCCGGGTCGGCGGCGGAAATGATCGCGAAGACTTCGGCCAGCGTGACGAAGGAAACCTGCGGGCCGCCGTACTCACGTGGGATCGCAATGCTGCCGAGGCCGCTGCGGGTGAACTGTTCGATTTCCGACCATGGCAGTTTGCGTTGGCGGTCGCGTTTGGCCGCCTGCACGCGGGCGACTTGCGCCAGCTCATGGGCGGCCTTGATGGCTTGAGCATCGTTGCGCAACACTTGCGCGGGCAACAACAGCGGGGCGATGTCCTGATCGGACTGCAGATTCGCATCTGCCAGACTGGACATCAGTGCCGCTCCCTGGCTGCACGCAATGCCCTGGCGATCTGCACTGGGGTGATTGTGTTCCGGACCATACCTACCTCACATCTCATGAAAAACGCCGCGAAGTGCGACGATTGAAAGAATGTCCGGTGGTCCGGTGCATATACCCTAAGCGTGTATAAAAATTAAATAAACTAACTTTTAGGAATATGTATAGAAGGGGGATGTCAGCATTGGTTAGTGAGTTTCAGGTGAGAGGTCACTGACCTCCCATCCTGAGCAGGTCTCACTTGGTGCGCGATTCAGCGGCCTTGAATTCGGGCTTCAAGGGGACTTTCACATACGGATTCACGCAACCGATTTTCAACGTGCGCGGCGGCGCCCAGCGCGAGTTGTTGCCGACCCGGTCGAGGATGCAATACGTCACGTCCAGCCGCAGATCCTCGCCCGCTTCGACGATGACTGCCGGTGGTACCCAGACCTGAATCGGCAGTCCGACATCCGCTGCTGTAACAGGCGCCAGATCCATGCGCACGTCGCCCCAGCGCAGGGTGATGGCATCGTCCTCGGCCATGTTCAGGTACGGCTCGATGGTCAGCGGCACGCCGCGTTTGATCTGGTTGGGATTTACTCCCTGACGGCGAATCGTGTCAGGGATGACCACCGGCGCCAGTTGCTGATTTTCGTCTTCGCACTGCGCAGTTGGCTGGCCTCCGGGGCAATCGAGTTTGACCTGCACACGGGTGGCTGGCGATAACGCCGGACCCTGGCCGACCTGCATCACGCGGTAGTGAATGCGCGCGGTACCGTTGGCAACGAAACTTTCCGGCACCCGCAGGCTGACTGACTTACCGACATCGGCCGTGCCGAGGACTTTTGAGGCGACATAGCATTTGTTCCAGAACAGTTCGATCAGATCACCATCATCCATGCCAGGGTAGGGCGGCACATCGATCAACAGGTGAGCTGCTGTTGTCAGGTTGATGCCGGTCTTCTGTGCGCATGCCAGTGTTGGCGCTGCAAGTTCGGGGGTGTGCGAAGTGCGGGTCATCGGTTTCTCTCCTTGAAGTCTTGCAGCGAAATCCGTTTCTGGAAAACAAAAGGCGCGAATCAACTGGCAATAAAAGCGACAACTGTTTGTTCGGTTTTAGTGCGGGTTTTTTGAACTAAGGGGCGCCGGTTGCCGACTAGATAAAAGTCTGCGGAGAGGGGTGTCAATAGCGGGGCTTAGTTAATCCGTGAATTACAAGTTAATCAGAAAGCTCCTACATCATCGAAGCACTATGCCTAGGCTTGGGCGCGAAACCAGCTACAGATAAACGCCTATTCCCCAGCGTTTGGTGCGGGTTTGTTCGCGGGCAAACGTATGGAAATATGACGACATCGAGGATGTGAGTTACCGTTGCGCAATGTATATTTGCGCCCGCAAGTAACAAAGTAGAAAAATTGAAATGACGGGAGAGAGGTAACTTCCATCCGTGGAAGTTGAGAGGTCTTGCAAAGGAAGTTCTCAGGCGTGATTCAGAAACTTGCTGAGAAACTGTTGGGTGCGTTCTTCTTTCGGGTTGGCAAACAATGCCTTGGCTTCACCCTGTTCAACAATTACGCCCTTGTCGAAAAACACCACGCGATTGGCCACGTCACGGGCAAAACCCATTTCATGGGTGACAATCACCATGGTGCGATTTTCTTCGGCAAGACCGCGAATGGTCGCCAGCACTTCACCGACCAGTTCCGGGTCGAGGGCGGAGGTCGGTTCGTCGAACAGAATCACTTCCGGCTCCATCGCCAGCGCCCGGGCGATCGCCACGCGCTGTTGCTGACCACCGGAGAGACGACGCGGATAAGCGTCCTCCTTGCCGGCAAGCCCCACTTTGGTCAGCAGCTTTTTGCCCAGGGCAATCGCTTGGTCGCGCGGCATCTTCTTGACCACGATCGGACCTTCGATGACGTTTTCCAAGGCGGTGCGATGGGGGAACAGGTTGAAGTTCTGGAACACGAAGCCGACGTGCTGGCGCAGATTGCGCACCAGGCTCTGCTGCTGGTTCAGCGGGCGGCGGGTATCGATTTCGATATCGCCGACCTTGATCCGGCCGCTGGTGGGTTCTTCGAGGAAATTCAGGCAGCGCAGGAACGTCGTTTTTCCCGAGCCGCTGGGGCCGATGATCGCGACGACTTCGCCTTCCTTTACCTCAAGGTCGATGCCGTTGAGCACGACCTGACCCTTGAATTGCTTGGTCAGTTTTTCCACGACAATCATCGCGTCAGGACTCCTGGTCGTGCCGATTGACTCGCTCTTCCAACTTGTTCTGCAAGTGCGAAAGCACCGTGGCCAGAATCCAGTAGATCAGTGCGGCGGCAAGATACATGGTGAAGACTTCGAAAGTCCGGGCGGTAATCAGCTGCGCCTGACGGAACAGCTCCGGCACCTGAATGGTCGCGGCCAGCGCCGTGTCCTTGACCAGCGAAATGAAGCTGTTGCCCAGCGGCGGCAAAGCCGTGCGCATCGCCTGCGGCAGGATGGCCCGGCGCAGGGTCTGCGCGCGGGTCATGCCGATACTCGCAGCGGCTTCCCACTGACCACGTTCGATCGAACCGATTGCAGCGCGGAGGATTTCACAGGCGTAGGCGGCCATGTTCAACGAGAAACCGATCAGCGCTGCCGGCAGCGGATCAAGCTCCATGCCCAGTTGCGGCAAGCCGTAATAGATCACGAACAGCTGCACCAGCAACGGCGTGCCGCGAAAGAACGACACATAGATGCGTGCCAGCCAACTGACTGATTTGAAGCGCGACAGACGCATCAGCGCGAGGCCGAAGCCCAGCAGCAGACCGAAGAACATCCCGCCAAGGCTGAGGACTACCGTGTAGTACGCGCCCTTCAACAGAAAGGGCGCGGAATCCAGCGCGAGTTGGAAAGCCTCTTCCATTATTTAGTGACGTCTGCGTTGAAGTATTTCTTCGACAGTTTCTCAAGAGTGCCGTCGGCACGCAGTTCGTCGAGCGCCTTGTTCACGGCAGCGAGCAGTTCAGGCTCGCCTTTGCGCAGGGCGATACCGGATTCCTGACGGGAGAAAGCCTCACCGGCAGCCACGGTTTTCGGGGCTTTCTTGGCATATTCGAGCGCAGCCAGGCGGTCGATCAGGATGGCATCGGTACGACCGTTGTTGAGGTCGGCGAACTTGGTCGGATCATCATCGTAGGTGCGCACGTCGGCACCCGGCACGTTGGCGCGGACCCACTGCTCGTAGTTGGTACCCAGGCCGACACCGACCTTCTTGCCCGACAGGTCAGCAGCAGTCTTGATGTTCAACGCCGACTCTTTGCTCTTCAGCACGAGGGCCTGAATGCCGGAGACGGTGTACGGTTCAGAGAAGTCATACTTCTTCTTGCGCTCGTCAGAGATGGTCACTTGATTGACCACCAGATCCAGACGTTTGGATTCCAGGGCAGCGAGGATGCCGTCCCATTTGGTTGGCTGAATCTTGGCCTTGACGCCGAGTTTTTGCGCCAGCGCTTCGGACAGCTCGACTTCGAAACCGGACAGCTTGCCATTCTCGTCGACGAAGCTGAACGGAGGATAAGTGCCTTCCAGGCCGACGTTGAGAACGCCTTTGTCCTTGATCTGTTGCAACTGCTCACCGGCCACTGCCTGGCCAATCAGGCCGGCGCTCAGCGCAAGACCCAGCGAACCGACCAGCAGAGTGCGACGTAGTGCGGAAAAATTCATGACAAGCCCCTGTGTTTTCTTATGGAAGACGCTTAAGGAATGTAGGCAAATGGGTGATTTGGTCGACAGCGCTATCCTGCCTTAAAGCAGCTTAAGCGTCTCGCCCGAAATTCGCCTGCGGCGAGACTATAAGATGTCTGTTTTAGACTTGAAAATACTAGATTGTGTTTCTTTTATAGTTTTTTGGAATATGTGCCCGTTCAGTTGTGGCGAGGGGATTTATCCCCGTTCGGCTGCACAACAGTTGCAAAGTCCTGCGACGTTGTACTCACTTGCGAAAGCAAGGGGCCGCTCCGCGACCCAACGGGGATAAATCCCCTCGCCACAGATATCTGCAATCTGCAGTGATCATCTTGTCAGAAAATCCTTGTAGGCAAACAACGCCGGCGTGCCACCGGTGTGCAGAAAGATTATCGGACCATCATCGAAGCGCTGCCGGCCGATTCCGTCGAGCAGACCGGCCATGGCCTTGCCGGTGTAGACCGGGTCAAGCAACAGACCTTCCTGAGCCCCCAACAGTTTCACCGCCGCCAGCGTGCCGGCATTCGGCTCGCCATAACGCGGGCCGAAATATTCGTCCCACAGCTCGACCTTGAAGCTGGCCGGCAACTCGACGCCCAGCAGCTCTGCCGTGCGTTCGGCCAAACCCTGGACCTTCGGCTGCTGGTCTTCTTCACTGCGTGAAACGGTCACGCCGATCACCGGCAGTTGCGGCAACGCCTCACTCAGCGCCAGCCCCAGACCACTGTGAGTACCGGCACTGCCTGAAGCCAGCACCACAGCGGCGAAATCGAGGCCGCTGTCCTTGATCTGCTCAGCCAGTTCCAGTCCGGCGCGCACATAACCCAGAGCACCGAGCGCGTTGGAGCCGCCAATCGGCACCAGATACGGCTTCTTGCCGTTGCTGCGCAGGCGCGCGGCGAGGGCGGCCAGTTGTTCGTCAGCATTATCGAGGTTGTCGACCAGTTCGACCTTGGTGTCGAACAGGTCCAGCAACAAGCGGTTGCCGTTGCCGGTGTAGTTGCTGTCGTCGGTGCCGAGCGGATTTTCCAGCAGCGCCACACAGCCCAGGCCGAGTTTCGCGGCCAGCGCGGCGGTCTGGCGCACATGGTTCGATTGCAACGCACCGGCCGTGATCAGCGTGTCAGCGCCTTGCGCGAGCGCGTCGGCGGCGAGGTATTCGAGTTTGCGCAGCTTGTTGCCGCCCATTGCCAGCGGCGTCAGGTCATCGCGCTTGATATACACCTCGCGACCGAGCCAAGCGGACAAGCGTTCGAGTTTTTCCAGCGGCGTGGGGTGGCTCAGCAGTTCGAGACGGGGAAAGCGTTGCAGCTGTTGTTTGATCATGAGTCCGTACTGGCGCAGAAGAATGAATGGACTATAGGCAGGCGCATTTGCCCGGGCAACCGCCAATCGCTTATAGCCAAATGGACTGACGCCAGCACTATCGGTTCTTAATTCGTCGGTAGAGGCATGCCGTAAAGTAGGCGCCGTTGACGCGGCCAGACAGTCCGGCCGCCCGTAAGGAGTCTTTACCGTGAGCGAGCGTTCCAGCCATTGGCAATTGCAGACCATCGTCAGCCAGCTGCGCAGTGCGCGGGATCAGTGGCGTGCGCAGAACGGCCGGGCATCCGGCGAGCAGGGTGGGCGCGAATTGCCATCGCGAGCGGCAATGGCGGAAATCCTTGAAGCGCTGTGTGGCGCGCTGTTCCCTATGCGTCTGGGGCCTGTGGATCTGCGTGAAGAAAGTGAAGATTTCTACGTCGGCCATACGCTTGATGTTGCGTTGAATGCGTTGCTGGCGCAGACGCGCCTGGAGCTGCGTTACGTTGCCCGCCACAGCGCGCAGGACGACAGTGAAGTCGAGGCGCGGGCCATCCAGATCGTGCAGGATTTCGCTCTCGCGTTGCCGGGTCTGCGCACGCTGCTCGACACCGATGTGCTGGCGGCGTATCACGGCGACCCGGCGGCACGCAGCGTTGATGAAGTGCTGCTGTGCTATCCGGGCATTCTCGCGGTGATTCACCATCGCCTGGCGCACCATTTATACCGTGCCGGGCTGCCGCTGCTGGCGCGGATCAGCGCGGAGATCGCGCATTCGGCGACGGGCATCGATATCCACCCGGGCGCGCAGATCGGTCGCAGTTTCTTTATCGATCACGGCACCGGTGTAGTGATTGGCGAAACCGCGATCATTGGTGAGCGGGTACGGATTTATCAGGCGGTGACCCTGGGGGCCAAGCGCTTCCCGGCGGATGAAGACGGCCAGTTGCAGAAGGGCCATCCGCGTCACCCGATCGTTGAGGATGACGTAGTGATTTACGCCGGGGCGACGATTCTCGGACGGATCACCATCGGCAAGGGTTCGACCATTGGCGGCAACGTGTGGCTGACGCGCAGTGTGCCGGCGGGGGCGAATCTGACCCAGGCGAATCTGCAGCATGATGATGGGACGCAGAAGTAGGTCTTGAATCTGTGTTGTTGTATCGGGCCTCTTCGCGAGCAGGCTCGCTCACAATTGGAATGCGTTGCAAATGTGGGAGCGAGCCTGCTCGCGAAAGATTTCCAGGCCGGATCAAGGTAGTGGCCTTAAGCCAATTCATCAGTGAACGAATCTCTCCAAACCCGCGTCATACCCCTCTTTGGGCGCTGTAGGAAACCTACCGCCCAGCCCTGCGATTAGTCCTTACCACCCCATTCATGTTTAACTTGAACGTTCATTCAAGTTAAACCGGTGGTTCGCTGCCCGCTCACAACAGGAGGCTTGCCTTTGCTGAGTCCGATCATTTCAGCCACGTTTCAACCCTTCGAGGTGCACGTTTCATGAGTGCATCGTCCACCCCCGCCAGCGGTCTGGTACGCATGAATCCGCCGGTGTTCTACTTCGCCGCGACGGTCATTCTGCTGTTTGGTCTGGTCGTCATCGCCATCCCCGAGCAGGCCGGCGCCTGGTTGCTGGAAGCGCAAAACTGGGCGGCCAATACGGTCGGCTGGTATTACATGCTCGCGATGACCCTGTATCTGGTCTTCGTGGTGGTCACCGCCTTATCCGGCTACGGCAAGATAAAACTCGGTGCCGACCACGACGAACCCGAATTCAGTTACCTGTCCTGGGCCGGCATGCTGTTCGCCGCCGGGATCAGCATCACGCTGTTCTTCTTCTGTGTCTCCGAACCGCTGACGCACATGCTGCAGCCGCCACAAGGCGAGGCCGGCACTGCCGATGCGGCACGCCAGGCGATGCAAATTCTGTTTCTGCACTGGGGCCTGCATGGCTGGGGCGTGTTCGCCTTTGTCGGCATGGCGCTGGCCTATTTCGCTTATCGGCACAATCTGCCGCTGGCCCTGCGTTCGGCGTTGTATCCGCTGATCGGCAAACGCATCAACGGCCCGATCGGCTACGCAGTCGACGGCTTCGGCATCATCGCTACGGTGTTCGGCCTCGGTGCGGACATGGGCTTCGGTGTGCTGCACCTCAATTCGGGCCTGGATTATCTGTTCGGCATCGCCCATACCCAGTGGATTCAGGTCGGCCTGATTACGCTGATGATGGGCGCGGCGATCATCGTTGCGGTCTCCGGTGTCGATAAAGGCGTGCGGGTGATGTCGGACATCAACATGCTGCTGGCCTGCGGGCTGCTGCTATTCGTGTTGTTTGCCGGGCCGACGCAGCACCTGCTCAACACCCTGATCCAGAACGTCGGCGACTACCTCGGCGCGTTGCCGATGAAGAGCTTTGATCTTTACGCCTACGATAAACCGAGCGACTGGCTCGGTGGCTGGACCGTGTTCTACTGGGCCTGGTGGATCGCCTGGTCGCCGTTCGTGGGCCTGTTCATCGCGCGGATCTCCCGTGGCCGCACCATCCGTGAATTCGTCTTCGGCGTGCTCTTGATTCCGCTCGGTTTCACCCTGGCGTGGATGTCGATCTTCGGCAATAGCGCCTTGGATCAGGTGCTCAACCACGGCATGAGCGCGCTGGGTATGTCGGCCATCGATAATCCGTCGATGAGCATTTATCTGCTGCTGGAAACCTATCCGTGGAGCAAGACCGTCATTGCCGTGACGGTGTTCATCAGCTTCGTGTTCTTCGTGACGTCTGCGGATTCCGGCACCGTGGTGCTCTCGACCCTGTCGGCCAAGGGCGGCAACCCGGATGAAGACGGGCCGAAATGGCTGCGGGTGTTCTGGGGCGCAATGACCGCGCTTATCACCAGTGCGCTGCTGTTCTCCGGCAGCATTGATGCGCTGAAGTCGGCGGTGGTGCTGACGTCGTTGCCGTTCTCGTTGATTCTGCTGCTGATGATGTGGGGCCTGCACAAGGCGTTCTATCTGGAATCGCAGAAGCAGATCGCGCAGCTGCATTCGCTGGCGCCGGTCTCCGGTTCGCGGCGTGGCACCGGCGGCTGGCGCCAGCGCCTGAGTCAGGCCGTGCACTTCCCGTCCCGCGACGAGGTGTACCGCTTCATGGAAAGCACGGTGCGTCCGGCGATCGAGGAAGTGACCGCCGTGTTCGTCGAAAAAGGCCTGCACGTGGTCACTCAGCCGGATCCGGCGCATGACAACGTCAGCCTGGAAATCGGCCATGGCGAGCAGCATCCGTTCATCTATCAGGTACAGATGCGCGGCTACTTCACGCCATCGTTCGCGCGCGGCGGCATGGGTTCCAAGCAACTCAACAATCGTCGCTACTACCGCGCCGAAGTGCACTTGAGCGAGGGCAGTCAGGACTACGATCTGGTCGGCTACACCAAAGAGCAGATCATCAACGACATCCTCGACCAGTACGAACGGCACATGCAGTTCCTGCATCTGGTGCGTTGATCCAACGGTCGAGCGCCGAGACGTTTTTACGCCTCGGCGCTCAGCACCATGAACAACACCATTGCCGCCATCGGCACGCCGAATACCGCACTGCCAATCGCTATTTCTGACCCTACGGACTGGCCGGCATGCACCACCCCCACCGCGCCATTAATCACCGTCAACGCCAGCCACAGGGCGGCGAAGCCGAAGGCCATGGTCTGGCGGCTGAAGCCGATGCGCTCACCGATGTAGAGCATCAGCGCGAGCAGGACCAGACCGAAGAAAATGATGATGGCGGTGTGCATTGTGGTGCCTGCGGGATGTGCGGTTCCTGATCGGTCGCCATCGCGGGCAAGCCCGCTCCCACAGGTTTCGGGTTTGGACACAAAATTTGTGAACGACGCAAAACCCTGTGGGAGCGGGCTTGCCCGCGAAGGGGCCACCTCGGTATGACCTAGAGCATAGCCAATCCAGCCCCCGCCATATTCATCAGGTGCTTTCCCGCTCCATAACCCGGCATTGCAGCAGATTCAGCCGCTGTACTTCGTCGCTCGGCAATACCCCGAGGCTTTCCAGCACCCGTGTTGCGGCCAGTACGCCGATCTCCAGTGCCGGTGGTTTGATCGTACTGAGGCTTGGCAAAAGCATCTCGGCGAACGGGTAATCCCCGAAGCCCAGAACGGCGCAGTCTTCGGAGATTTTCAAACCGGCGCGTTGCCCGGCAAGGAGGCCGCCGGCGGCGAGGTTGTCGTTGGCGAAGATGATTGCGTCCGGGCGGGGTGAGGCGATCATCAGGGCGTCCATCGCTTGTTTGCCAGCTTCGAACGGTGCGCGGTCGGCATCCGGGGTGAAGACCCATGGCTCGTGGCCAGCGGCGCGCAAAGTGGCGGCATAACCGTCGCGGCGTTCCAGTGCGCTGAAGTCCCCCGGCGCGCTGTTCTGTACGAAGGCAATGCATTGATAGCCTTTCTCCAACAGATGCCTTGCCGCTGTCACGCCCACCTCGAAATGCGAAAAGCCGATCTGCATCGGCCCGCGTTCCGGCTGGTAATCCCAGGTTTCGATCACTGGAATATCCGCCTCGGCGAGCATTTTCTCGGTGCCTGCGCTGTGAAAGTGGCTGGTCAGCACCAACGCTGCCGGCGACCAGCCGAGAAACGCGCGCACGGCATTTTCTTCCTGCTCGATATCGAAATAACTCGACGCCAGCAACAGTTGATAACCGTGACGACTGAGGGTGTCGCTGAAGCCCTGGATCGTGTTGGCGAAGATCGGCCCCGAGATGTTGGGGATGACCATGCCGACGATTTTTCCCCGCGCCGAGGCCAGGCCGCCGGCGACCAGATTTGGCACGTAACCCAACTCGGCGACCACCGCCGCAATACGCTCGCGGCGCTCGGGTGAAACCTGCTCGGGCTGATTGAAATATCGCGACACGGTAATCGCCGATACCCCGGCTGCGCGCGCTACGGCATTCAACGTCACACGGCCGGCGCCCCGGCGTTTGCGCGGTTTTTCGTCGTTCAACAGTCAATCCCTCTAAAAAACCAAATCGAATATAAAAGTAATTTTTGAGTATTGGACGCTCTACGCCGGGGTTGCCAATACTGACGATGTTAGCGCTAACAAAGCGCGTTGTCTGCTACTCGCTCGAGCGAATGCCCAAGACAGATTCAGGCACTGTCGTCGCAGAACGACAGTGGTTCAGGGCCATTTTCGAGCGGATACCTATGCGTGATTTTCCTGGGGCACCACACACACTGACGCAGTCGATTCGCGCGGCGGGATGGATTTTTACCGGGCTGGCGGCGCTGCCGCTGCCCACGGCGTTTGCCGCTGACAACAGCGATCAGGAGCCGACGCTGAAGTCGGTCACGGTGACCGCGACCCGGCGTGAAGAATCGCTGCAGAAAGTGCCGGTGACGGTTTCGGTGCTCGACGGCGAACAGCTGGAACGCGACAACCGTAACGGCGTGGCGAGCATCGTTCAGCAAGTGCCTTCGCTGAATTTCCGCACTGGCGCCTCGAACAAGGACACCTCGTTGTTTGTGCGCGGGGTCGGCACCATTTCCACCTCGCCGGGCGTCGAGCCGACCGTGGCGACAGTGATCGACGGCGTGGTGTACGCGCGGCCCGGTCAGGCCACGCTGGATCTGCTCGATCTCGAACGCGTCGAAGTGCTGCGTGGCCCGCAAGGCACACTGTTCGGCAAGAACGCCTCGGCCGGTGTACTCAACATCACCAGCAGAGCAGCGTCCGCCGAGACCCACGGCTACATCGATCAGTCGTACTACAGCGGCAACGAAAGCCGCACCCGTTTCGGTCTCGGCGGCAGCCTGATTCCGGACACGCTGAAGGGCTCGATCAGCACGCTGTTCGGCAGTTACGACGGCGATGTCGACAACCAGCGCAACGGCCACGAGGTCAACGGTTACAACCATCGCGGCGTGCGCGGCAAACTCGAATTCACCCCGAACGACGACGTCACCTTCACCCTGATTGCCGACTACATGCAGTCTCACGACGACGCGCCCAATGGCGTCGTCAGCCAAGCGCTGACGCCGGCCTTCGCCAACGCGCTGCGTCCGGTGAATGCGACCAGCCACAATCGCGACATCAACACCGACACCCGCTCTCACATCGAGGACGTCAACAAAGGCCTGTCCGGCCAGCTCGACTGGCAATTGGGCGATTACACCCTGACGTCGATCACCGCATGGCGCGGCTGGGACAACACCCAGTATCAGGATGGCGATCGCCTTGGCACCGTGACCGCCGCGTTTCCCGGCACGGTGGACAAGGGCGATCTGGCTTTCGACCAATACTCGCAAGAGCTGCGTCTGGCCTCGCCGAAAGGCGAGTTTCTTGAGTACGTCGGCGGCCTGTTCTACATGCATGGCAAGGACGACGAGACCTATCAGCGCACCCTCACCACGACCGCTCGCACTGACCGTGGTGTCGCCGATTACAGCACCACCAATGACAGCTACGCGGTGTTTGGCGAGAGCACGCTGAACTTCACTTCGGACTTTCGCGGCATCGCCGGCCTGCGCTATACCCACGACGATCTGGAATACGATCACCGCCGCGTTTCCACGTCGGCGACCACGGTCAGCGGCATTCAACCGGCGACCAGCAGCTCAGGCTCGGTGGACGAAGATGGCTGGTCCGGCCGCCTCGGTTTGCAGTACGACCTGAGCGATACCGTCACCACTTACCTGACCTATTCGCGCGGTTACAAAGGCCCGGCCTACAACGTGTTCTTCAACATGCAACCGCGCGATACCGAAGCGCTGAAACCGGAGACGTCCAACACCTGGGAGGCGGGGATCAAAGCCACTTCCTGGAACAATCGCCTGACCACCAACCTGGCGATCTTCCACAGCGAGTACGACAACTATCAGGCGAACTTTTTCGACACCGTCGCCGGGCAAGTGGTGACGCGGTTGATCAACGCCGGCAGCGTCACCAGTGAAGGCGTCGAACTCGACTACGCCCTGCAAGCCACCCAGCAACTGAAGTTCTCCGGCGCACTGGCCTATACCCGCGCACGCATCGACGAGTTCGCTTGCCCGGCCGGCGCGGCGGCGTCGTGCAACGTCAACGGCAAACCTCTGCCATTCAGCCCGGACTGGAAAAGCTACGTGCGTGCCGACTACACCATCCCGCTGGACAACGGTCTCGATATCGAACTGGGCACCGACTACAGCTGGCAAAGCGAAGTGCAGTACGACATCAGCCAGAACCCCGATACCAAACAGGGCGCCTATGGGCTGTGGAACGCCAGCGTCGCCCTGGCCGATTACAGCAATGGCTGGCGCGTCGCGCTGCTCGGCAAGAACCTCGCCGACAAGTCCTATTCGCCATTGCTGGCCAGCGGCGGCAGCTACATCTATCGCGCCGTGCCACGGGATGACGAACGCTACTTCGGCGTGCAACTGCGCAAGGATTTCTGAGATGAGCAAGCAGATGAAACTCGGTGCGTTTCTCATGGCCACCGGGCATCACGTAGCGGCGTGGCGTCATCCGGATGTGCCGGCGAATGCGGGGCTGGATTTCGCCCATTACAAACGTCTGGCACAGATCGCCGAAGCGGCAAAGTTCGATGCGCTGTTTGTCGCCGACAGCGTCGCCGCACCGACCGATGACATCGCCAGCCGCATGGCGCGCTCCGATCACTTCGAGCCGCTGACCTTGCTCTCGGCACTGAGTGCATTGACCGAGCACATCGGCCTGATTGCCACAGCCACCACCAGTTACAACGAGCCGTACCACGTGGCGCGCAAGTTTGCTTCGCTCGATCATTTGTCGGGCGGACGTGCCGGATGGAATCTGGTGACTTCGGACAACGCCGCCGAGGCGCTGAATTTTGGCCGCGATGCACACATCGGCCATGCCGAACGCTACAGCCGTGCCCGCGAATTTCATCAGGTGGTTACCGGGCTCTGGGACAGTTGGGAGGACGATGCCTTCCACCGCGACAAGGCCAGCGGCGCCTATTACCACCCGCATAAGCTGCACGTGCTCGACCATGTCGGTGAACATTTCCGGGTCAAAGGCCCGCTGAATGTCGCGCGCTCGCCGCAGGGACAACCGGTGATTGTTCAGGCCGGATCTTCCGAGGCGGGGCGGGAGTTGGCCGCACAAACCGCTGAAGTGGTGTTCACCGCGCAGACTTCGTTGGCCGCCGCACAGGCGTTTTATGCTGATATCAAGGGACGCTTGGCCAGGTTCGGGCGCAGCACCGATTCGCTGAAAATCATGCCCGGTGTGTTTGTCGTGGTCGGTGCCAGCGAGGCTGAAGCGCAGGAAAAATGTGAAACGTTTCAGCAATTGGTCGAACCGGAGGTGGGCGTCGCGCTGCTTGGGCGTATGCTGGGCAACTTCGATTTATCGAAGTACCCGCTGGACGGCCCTCTGCCAGAGTTGCCGCTAACTGACAGCGGCCAGCGGAGCCGACAGAAACTGCTGACTGAGCTGGCGGGGCGGGAGAATCTGACCCTCGCCGAACTCGGGCGCAGGATCGCTGGCGGACGTGGGCATTACAGCCTGGTCGGGACGCCGGCGCAGATTGCCGATCGCCTGCAGGAATGGTTCGAGCAAGGCGCAGCGGATGGCTTTAACGTGCTGGTGCCGCACCTGCCGGGCGGGCTGGAAGATTTCGCCAGTGGCGTGGTACCGGAACTGCAACGGCGTGGCTTGTTCAGAACTGAATATGAAGGCCGCACGTTGCGGCAGAACCTGGGGCTCGCCCGACCTGTAAACCGCTTCGCATGATTGATGGGGCCTTTGTGGTGAGGGGATTCATCCCCGTTCGGCTGCGAAGCAGTCGTAAAACCAGCGCACTCGGTACACCTGATTCACCTAGGTTTCAGGTTTTGGGGCGGCTTTGCCACCCATCGGGGATAAATCCCCTCGCCACAAAGGTGTCCGGTTTCTGATGACTAAAAGACAGACAAGAGAGGATTCGATGACTTACACCGCTGCCGAAAACCGCTATGACTCCATTCCCTACCGCCGCGTCGGTCGCAGCGGTCTGGTGCTGCCGGCATTGTCGCTGGGCCTGTGGCACAACTTTGGTGACAGCACACCGATCGACACCCAGCGCGCCTTGCTGCGCACGGCGTTCGATCTGGGCATCAACCATTTCGATCTGGCCAATAACTACGGCCCGCCCTACGGCAGCGCCGAGATCAATTTCGGTCGCCTGCTGCGCGAGGACTTCAAGCAATATCGCGACGAGCTGATCATCTCCAGCAAGGCCGGTTGGGACATGTGGCCCGGCCCTTACGGCCAGGGCGGCGGTTCGCGTAAATACGTGCTGGCCAGCCTCGACCAGAGCCTGCAACGCCTCGGCCTCGACTATGTGGATATCTTCTATTCGCACCGCTTCGACCCGGACACCCCGCTGGAAGAAACCGCCAGCGCCCTCGCCACCGCTGTGCAGCAGGGCAAGGCGCTGTACATCGGCATCTCGTCCTATTCCGGAGTGAAAACCCGCGAAATGGCCGCGCTGCTGAAAGAGTGGAAGGTGCCGCTGTTGATCCATCAACCGGCGTACAACCTGCTCAATCGCTGGGTGGAAAAGGATTTGCTCGATACCACCGATGAGCTCGGCACGGGCGTGATCGCTTTCACTCCGCTGGCGCAAGGTCTGCTTACCGACAAGTACCTCAACGGCGTGCCGGCGGATGCGCGAGTCAATCGCCCGGGCGGCGGTTCGTTGCAGGCTTCGCACTTGTCCGAAGAAAACATTGCTCACGTGCGAGCGTTGAACGAGATCGCCCAGCGTCGCGGCCAGAGTCTGGCGCAACTGGCACTGGCGTGGACGCTGCGTGATCCACGAGTGACCTCGGCGTTGATCGGCGCGAGCCGGCCGGAGCAGATCATCGAGAACGTGGGGGCGTTGAAGAATCTGGATTTCAGCGCTGAAGAGCTGGCGGAGATCGACCGGTTTGCCCAGGAGGGCGGGATCAATCTTTGGGAGAAGCCTTCGACAGCCGAATAAGCCGCTGAGAGGATCGTTCCCACGCTCTGCGTGGGAATGCCGCCCGGGACGCTCCGCGTCCCATCTAAAGCCGAACGCGGAGCGTCCGTTGATGCATTCCCACGCAGAGCGAGGGAACGATCATCAGCTATCACTTGAAGAACGGCACATCCCCCAACACTGTCGCCCGCTGCATCACCCGCCGCGCCGGGCGGTAATCGTCCACCGCGTAATGCTGGGTCACGCGGTTATCCCAGAAGGCGATGTCGTCTTTCTGCCAGCGCCAGCGGATAGTGAATTCCGGCCGGGTCGCGTGGGCGAACAGAAACTTCAGGATCGCCTCGCTCTCGGTTTCCGAGAGCTCGTTGATTTTCGAGGTGAACCCTTCACTGACGAACAGCGAGCGCCGTCCGCTGACCGGATGGGTGCGAATCACCGGGTGCGACAGCGGTGGATTCTTGCGTCGTGCCTCTTCCCACTGCGCCAGCGCTTCAGGCGTGTTGCCGTAGCGCTCGAGCGGAAACGAACGAGTGAAATCGTGGGTGGCGGTGAGGCCTTCGAGCAGGCTTTTCATCGGCGCCGACAACGCTTCATACGCAGCAATCCCGCTGGCCCACAGCGTGTCGCCACCGAACTCCGGTAGCAACTTGGCGCTGAGCACCGCGCCCATTGCCGGCGTCGGCAGGAAGGTCACGTCGGTGTGCCAGATTGCGTTGTCGCGCACGTCGGTGACGGCGGTGTCGAGGATCAGCACTTCCGGTTGTTCCGGCACGTTCGGGTAGATCGGATGAATGTGCAGGTCGCCGAAATAATGCGCGAAGCGTGCCTGCTGTGCCGGCTCGATCGGCTGGTTGCGAAAGAACAGCACCTGGTATTTGAGCAACGCCTGCTCGATGGCGTCGCGGTGCTCCAGGCTCAGCGGCTGGCTGATGTCGACGCCGCTGATCTGCGCACCGAGGGCCGAGCTTAACGGGGTGATGTTGAGGGTGCTCATGGTCGTTCTCTTCGAATTCGGAGTGTCATGCTTTTGTGGGAGCGAGCCTGCTCGCGAATGCAGAGTGTCAGACGACAGTGCAGTGACTGATCTGACGCTTTCGCGAGCAGGGGAATTTTCACAAAGCGATTTAGTGCGCCTGGCCGTGCCATGGCACCAGTCTGCGCTGCAACGCGCGCAGGCCCATTTCCATGGCGAAGGCGATCAGGGCGATGACCAGAATCCCCAGCACCACCACGTCGGTGACCAGAAATTGCGCCGCCGACTGCACCATGAAGCCCAGGCCGCTGGTGGCCGCGATCAGTTCAGCGGCGACGAGCGTCGACCAGCCGACGCCCAGACCAATGCGCACGCCGGTGAGAATGTCCGGCAGAGCGCTCGGCAAAATCACATGACGAATCAACTGCACGCGCGTCGCACCCAACGACTGCGCCGCGCGCAGTTTTGCCGGATCAACGGTGCGCACACCCGTTGCAGTGGCGATGGCAATCGGCGCGAAAATCGCCAGATAGATCAACAGCACTTTCGACAACTCGCCGATCCCGCACCAGATCACGATCAGCGGCAGATACGCCAGCGGCGGGATCGGGCGGTAGAACTCGATCAGCGGATCGAGCACACCACGGGCGATGCGATTGGCGCCGATGGCAATGCCCACCGGCACGGCGGTCAGAATCGCAAAAGCGAGGCCCAGACCAATGCGGCTGAGGCTGGCGCCCAGGTGCTGCCACAGCGTCGAATCCATGTATCCCGAGGTCGCCAGCAGCCAACCCTTTTGCAGCACGGCAGAAGGCGGTGGCAAGAACAACGGTTCGATCAGGCCGGTCGCGGTCACCGCCCACCAGATCGCCAAGAGGCCGAACAGGGTCAGCAGGCTGATCCAGCGAGTGCTGAGGCTGCGGCGCACCGGGATGCTCACCGAAGGTGTTTTCACCGCCGCAGCGGAAACGTCGTAACTGCTCATGCGCGCTCCTGCCGGGGTACGGCGCTGCGTTGCGAGAAGACTTTGCTCAGCACGTGCTCGCGGGTTTCGATAAAACGCGGATCGGATTTGATCGCACGGGCCGACTCGCCAGCGGCGTAACGATGACCGAAATCCAATTGCAGCCGCTCAACGATCTGCCCCGGATTCGGTGCCAACAGAATCAGGTCCGTGGCGAGGAACACCGCTTCTTCAATGTCGTGGGTAATCAGAAAAACCGGTTTGGCAGTGCGCTGCCAGACTTGCAGCAACAGTTCCTGCATCTGCTCGCGAGTGAATGCATCAAGCGCACCGAACGGCTCGTCCATCAGCAACACGCGCGGGTCGGCGGCAAGGGCGCGGGCGAGGCCGACGCGTTGTTTCTGGCCACCGGACAATTGCCAGATGCGCCGGTCTTCGAAACCGGCGAGATCGACCAGCGCGAGCATTTCCCGGGCGCGCTGTTCGCGTTTGTCCTTGGCGACACCGGCCAGTTCGAGGCCGAAGGCGACGTTGGCCAATACATCCTGCCAAGGCAATAACGCGTCATCCTGGAACACCACGCCACGTTCGGCGCTCGGACCTTTGACCGGCACGCTGTCGAGGGTGATGCGTCCGGCGCTCGGTTCGACGAAACCGGCAATCAGGTTCAACAGCGAAGTCTTGCCACTGCCGGACGGGCCGAGGGCAACCAGCAGTTGCTGCGGCCCCAGGGTCAGAGAAATATCCGCCAGCACCGGCTGCGGGCTGCCCGGGTACTGTGCGCTGATGCGCTCCAGCTGTAGCAAGGCCATCGCTGTTATCTCCCGATCAGTTGGTGATGTATTTGGCGCTGACGTACGGCGCGTAGTCCGGCAGCACGGCTTCGACCTTGCCTTGCTCCTTGAGGAACGCGGCGGTGTCGGTGATGGCTTTGGTGGTCGGCGCGCCGAGGTCGCTCACCTGATCCGCCGCCAATGGGTAGACGTTGCCCTGCAGCAGCAATGGAATGTCGCTGGCCTTGGCGCCGGAGAGTTTGACCAGTTTGTCGACGTTGCTCTGGTTGGCCAGCCAGGCCTGCGGATCCTTGCGGTAATCGGCGTAGGCATCGAGGGTGACCTTGGCGAATGCGGTGACGATTTCCGGGTGCTTGGCGGCGAAGTCCTTGCGCACGATCCACGCATCGAAGGTTGGTGCGCCGAACTTGGCCAACTCGCCGGAGGTGATCAGCACTTTGCCGTTTTCCTTGGCGACGCCCAGTGCCGGATCCCACACGTAAGTGGCGTCGATGTCGCCGCGCTTCCACGCCGCGATGATCGCTGGCGGCGCGAGGTTGAGCACAGTGACTTTCGACGGGTCGATGTTCCAGTGCTTGAGCGCGGCGAGCAGGCTGTAGTGCCCGGTGGACACGAACGGCACGGCGATTTTCTTGCCGATCAGATCCTGCGGAGTCTTGATGCCGGAGCCGTCGCGCGCGACCAGTGCCTCAGCGGCGCCGATCTGCGTGGCAATCAGGAAGGTTTCCACTGGCACTTTGCGCGTGATCGCGGCGGTCAGCGGGCTCGAACCGAGGTAGCCGATCTGCACATCGCCGGAAGCGATGGCGGCGATGATGTCGGCGCCGTTATCGAACTTGCGCCAGCTGATGTCGGCCTTGGTGGCTTTCTCGTAGGCACCATCGGCCTGAGCGACTTTGGCCGGGTCGACGGTAGTCTGGTAGGCAACGGTGAGATCGGCCGCCTGGGCCAGGAAGCTTGCAGCGGCCAGCGAGGCGGCGGCGAGCAGGCGAAGCGGGAAATTCAGTTTCAATTGAGAGCTCCAGATCAGGCGACCGAATGTCGGCGTGAACGGAGACTAAATGATCTAAGAATTCAAAAATAAATAACTTTTTCGAATGAGCTTATGAGCGGAAAAATCTAAGGCAGGAGAGGATGTGAGCTTTTGACTGATCGTTCCCACGCTCTGCGTGGTAACGCCTCAAGGGACGCTCTGCGTCCGAAGCGACGCGGAGCGTCACAGGCTGCATTCCCACGCAGAGCGTGGGAACGATCATGGCCGGGGCGGCTTTAATTGCTGATGGCGAGGATACTCGCCTGATACGCACCAACAAACACGTCGAAATCGCCGACTTCGTTCTGCTCAAGCTCGGTCTGCTGCGCCAGCGACGCGCGCGCCAGTTCTTCAAACTTCGCTTGCTCGTCAGCTGCCAACGGCTCGCTGCGGAAGAACTCGGCATGGGCCTGGCTCTGACGCAGGGAGAACTGCGCAAAGCTTTCCTTGTGCTCGGCCATGGCGGCTAACACCTGCGCCGATGGCGTCAACGACGGGTCGTTGACCTTGGCCAGTTGCGCATCCAGCGCCTTGCTGTGGGCATCACCGCCAACGCTCTGATCAAGCATCGCCGCCAGCGGAGCAATCTGCTCAAGCAGCTCGGCCGCCCACTGCTTCATCTCGACCGGCTGACCGTCACGCTGCAATTGCAGGCCCGGACGGCGACCTTCCTTGACCACGCTAAGGAAGTTCGAAGTGGCGTTGCCGCACGAAGTGTTGGTCAGCAGCGGGCTGTCGTTCAGCGCGCAGTACAGCAGGAAGGCGTCGATGAAGCGCGACTCGGTGATGTCGATGCCCATTGGCAGGAACGGGTTGATGTCCAGGCAGCGCACTTCGACGTACTGAATGCCGCGCGCCATCAGCGCCTGGATCGGCCGCTCGCCGGTGTAGGTCACGCGTTTCGGGCGGATGTTGGAGTAGTACTCGTTTTCGATCTGCAGGATGTTGGTGTTGAGCTGCACCCACTCACCATCCTTGTGCGTACCGACTTCAACATACGGCGCATACGGCGTGGCCACGGCTTCGCGCAGGCTGTCGGTATAGCTCGCCAGGTCGTTGTAACACGGTGTCAGGCCGGCCTGGGCGTTGCTCTGATAACCGAGATCGCTCATGCGCAGGCTGGTCGCGTACGGCAGATACAGCGTGTCCGGGTCGAGCTGCTCGAGCTGATGCGAACGCCCGCGCAGGAAGCCGGCGTCCAGCGCCGGCGAGGCACCGAACAGGTACATCAGCAGCCAGCTGTAGCGACGGAAGTTGCGGATCAGCGCGATGTAGGACACCGACTGGAAATCGCGATCGGTGCCGACGAAACCTTCGGCCTCGCGCAGCAATGGCCAGAGTTGTTCCGGCAGGGAAAAGTTGTAGTGAATCCCGGCAATGCATTGCATGGTCTTGCCGTAACGCAGGGCCAGGCCCTTGCGGTAGACGTACTTGAGCTGACCGATGTTGGAGGTGCCGTAATAGGCAATCGGGATGTCTTCCTCGGCCGGCAACGGGCACGGCATCGATGGACTCCACAGGTACTCGTTGCCGAGTTTGCTGTAGGCAAAACGATGAATCTTGTCCAGGCTCGCCAGCGTGTCGGCAGGATCCGGCAGGGCAGGCGTGATGAATTCCAGCAGCGACTCGGAGTAGTCGGTGGTGATCTGTTCGTTGGTCAGCGCGGAACCCAGGGCTTCGGGGTGCGGCGTTTGCGCCAGGCGACCTTCACTGGTCACGCGCAGGCATTCACGTTCGATACCGTGCAGGCACTGCTTGAGCAGAGAGAGGTTAGCGCGCTCGCCAAGCAGAGCCAGGCGGCGGTTGAGAAGTTCGCTCAATTTGGATTCCTTCACGCGTCAGTCGCCCCAATATGGGGGTGGGCAGGACGGTCTACAAGGGTGAAGTTGAAACTGGCGTTATCGCCTGGTTTTCTAGCCTGTCAGCCGCACACATAACCCGTAGGAGCTGCCGAAGGCTGCGATCTTTTGATTTTGTTTTTTAACACCAAGATCAAAAGATCGCAGCCTGCGGCAGCTCCTGCAGGATTCGTTGCGCCGAAATTAACTCAAAATGATGAGCAACATCTACAGGACAGCGAAGGTGCCTTGCGCTTTTGCGACCAGTTTGTCGCCCTGCATCACCTCGGCTTCGACCACCAGCGTGCGCCGGCCCGGATGAATCACCCGCGCCGTGCACAGCACCTCGCCGTCGGAAACGGCACGGATGTAGTTGATCTTGCATTCGATGGTCGCGCTCTGCTGATCGAAGCCATGGCTGCTGGAGCAAGCCAGGCCCATGGCAATGTCGACCAGGCTGAACAGCGCGCCGCCGTGCAATTTGCCGCCACGGTTGCGCAGTTCGGGCTCAAGCACCAGGGCGACTTGCGCCACCCCGGTGTCGAGGCTGTGCAGGCGGCAGCCCAACAGCTTGAAAAACGCGCTCTCGACGAGCCCGGCCGGCATTTCCATCAGCGTTTCTTCAACTGCTTGGCGTTGGCGAACAGCGAGGCCATCGCATTGTTCACCGGCGCGGCGGTCGCAGTTTCCTTGCGTGGCGCGTTGCCCGAAGACTGGCGCGGTGCCGAGCCCGGACGCGAGCCACGGGCGCCGTCGACCTTCTCGCCCGGCGTGTCGCTCATGCGCATCGACAGGCCCACGCGTTTGCGCGGAATGTCGACTTCCATGACCTTCACTTTCACCACGTCACCGGCCTTGACCGCTTCGCGTGGGTCCTTGATGAACTTCTCCGACAGCGCCGAGATGTGCACCAGACCATCCTGATGCACGCCGATGTCAACGAACGCACCGAACGCCGTAACGTTGGTTACCACGCCTTCGAGGATCATCCCCAGTTGCAGGTCCTTGAGGTCTTCGACGCCTTCCTGGAACTCGGCAGTCTTGAACTCCGGACGTGGATCGCGACCGGGTTTTTCCAGTTCTTGCAGGATATCGGTGACGGTGGGCAGACCGAAGGTTTCATCGGTGAATTTCTTCGGATCCAGACGCTTGAGAAACGCGGCATCGCCGATCAGCGAGCGGATGTCGCGGTCGGTTTCAGCAGCAATGCGCTGCACCAGCGGATAGGCTTCCGGGTGCACCGCCGAGGAATCCAGCGGGTTGTCGCCGTTCATCACGCGCAAGAAACCGGCGGCCTGTTCGAAGGTTTTTTCGCCCAGGCGCGCGACTTTCTTCAGTGCTGCACGGGTTTTGAATGCGCCATGTTCGTCACGGTGAGCAACGATGTTCTGCGCCAGCGTTGCGTTGAGCCCGGAGATCCGCGCCAGCAAAGCCACGGAGGCGGTATTCACGTCCACGCCCACGGCGTTCACGCAATCCTCGACCACAGCATCCAGACCGCGCGCCAGTTTCAGTTGCGAGACGTCGTGCTGGTATTGGCCAACACCGATGGATTTCGGATCGATTTTCACCAGCTCGGCCAGCGGATCCTGCAAGCGACGGGCGATCGACACGGCGCCACGGATCGACACGTCGAGGTCCGGGAATTCCTTGGCCGCCAGTTCCGAGGCCGAGTACACCGAGGCGCCGGCTTCGGACACCATGACCTTGGTCATTTTCATCGCTGGATATTTTTTGATCAGTTCGATCGCCAGCTTGTCGGTCTCACGGCTGGCAGTACCGTTGCCGATGGCGATCAGATCCACCGAGTGCTTGGCGCACAGCGCGGCGAGAATGGCGATGGTCTGATCCCATTTGTTGTGCGGCACGTGCGGGTAAACCGTGGCGTGATCGAGAAGTTTGCCGGTCGAGTCGACCACGGCCACCTTGCAGCCGGTACGCAGGCCCGGGTCGAGGCCCAGGGTCGCGCGCGGGCCGGCCGGAGCGGCCAGCAGCAGGTCGTGCAGGTTGTGCGCGAAGACGTTGATCGCTTCGGTTTCGGCGCCATCGCGCAACTCGCCCAGCAGATCGGTTTCCAGGTGGGTGTAGAGCTTGACCTTCCAGGTCCAGCGCACCACTTCGCCCAGCCACTTGTCCGCCGGGCGGTTCTGGTTCTGGATGCCGAACTGCTGGCCGATCATGCCTTCGCACGGGTGCATGGTGCCGGGCAGCTCATCGCCGACTTTCAGCGCGGAGCTGAGAATGCCTTCATTGCGGCCGCGGAAAATGGCGAGGGCGCGGTGCGACGGCATGCTTTTCAGCGGCTCGTCGTGCTCGAAATAATCGCGGAATTTGGCGCCTTCCTCTTCCTTGCCGGCGATGACGCGGGCACTGAGGATCGCTTCCTGCTTGAGGAAATTGCGCAGCTTTTCCAGCAGGCTGGCGTCCTCGGCGAAGCGCTCCATCAGGATGTACTTGGCGCCTTCCAGTGCAGCCTTGACATCGGCCACGCCTTTTTCGGCGTCGACGAAGCGCGCGGCTTCGGTTTCCGGCGACAGGTTCGGGTCGTTGAACAAGCCGTCGGCCAGTTCGCCGAGGCCGGCCTCGAGGGCGATCTGGCCCTTGGTGCGGCGCTTCTGCTTGTACGGCAGGTACAAGTCTTCGAGACGGGTTTTGGTGTCGGCGAGCTTGATGTCGCGCTCGAGGGCAGGAGTGAGTTTGCCTTGCTCTTCGATGCTGGCGAGGATGCTGATGCGCCGTTCGTCGAGTTCTCGCAGGTAGCGCAGGCGCTCTTCCAGATGACGCAACTGGGTGTCATCGAGGCTGCCGGTGACTTCTTTCCGGTAACGGGCGATGAAGGGAACGGTAGAACCTTCATCGAGTAGCGCGACGGCCGCTTCGACCTGTTGTGGGCGTACGCCGAGTTCCTCGGCAATGCGGCTGTTGATGCTGTCCATAAAACCACCTGACATAGTTTGAAAGCAGGCTCTCAGGCACGCAGATAAAGGCCTGGAGGCTGATTGAGCGGCTAGTAGATTGCCGCTGCCTGGATCAAGAGGCAGCCCATTGACCCGTAAAATCGAACAGTTGCTGCACAGGGCCAGAAAAAATACCGGCCACTTACGGTAACGATTCAGACGTTGCCTGGCGCAAAACGCCGCGCATTATAACCAGCGTTCTGTCATTCGGGGGCGTTGCAGCCTGTAGGCATAAACCCCGGTTTTCTGGCAGTGAAGGAAAAATCTGCTAACAATGCACACGGTGCGTATAACGGCAGCTACGCCATAATGCGCGCCGAGCTAAAAGGAGCATCCAATGAGCAGCACTGCACAAACGGCTGAAGGCGAAAAAATTCTAATCGTTGATGACGATCCGGGGCTGAGCAGCCTGCTGGAGCGTTTCTTCGTCAGCAAGGGCTACCGTGCCCGTACCGTTCCGAACACCGAGCAGATGGACCGTCTGCTGGCGCGTGAAGTGTTCAATCTGGTCGTCCTCGACCTGATGCTGCCGGGCGAAGACGGCCTGACCGCGTGCCGCCGCCTGCGCGGCGCGAACAACCAGATTCCGATCATCATGCTCACCGCCAAGGGCGATGAGCTGAGCCGCATCAAGGGCCTTGAACTGGGCGCCGACGATTACCTGGCCAAGCCGTTCAACCCGGACGAGCTGATGGCGCGGGTCAAAGCGGTGTTGCGCCGTCAGGCCGCACCGGTACCGGGCGCACCGGGCAGCGAAGACGAAAACGTCACCTTCGGTGATTACGTGTTGTCGCTGGCCACCCGCGAACTCAAGCGTGGCGATGAAGTGCACATGCTCACCACCGGTGAGTTCGCGGTACTCAAGGCGCTGGTGATGAACGCGCGTCAGCCGCTGACCCGTGACAAGCTGATGAACCTCGCCCGTGGCCGTGAATGGGATGCGCTGGAGCGTTCCATCGACGTGCAGATCTCGCGTCTGCGCCGGATGATCGAACCCGATCCGTCGAAACCGCGTTACATCCAGACCGTCTGGGGCGTGGGTTACGTGTTCGTACCGGATGGCACCGCCACCAAGTGATCGGTGATTTGTAGGAGCGGGTCTGCAAGGCTCTGGTCGCACGGCCATTGCCACAGACTCGCAATCCGCAATATGCGAGCATTGCTCGCTCCTGCAAGTGTGTAGCGGTTAAAGATGAAAACCCCCGTCTGGTTCCCCCAAAGTTTTTCTCCCGCACCCTCTGGCTGGTGCTGATCGTCGTGCTGTTTTCCAAGGCGCTGACCCTGGTTTATCTGTTGATGAACGAGGACGTGCTGGTGGATCGCCAATACAGCCATGGCGTCGCTCTGACGCTGCGCGCCTATTGGGCCGCCGACGAAGAAAACCGCGCAAAAATCGCCGATGCCGCGACCCTGATCCGCGTGGTTGGCGCCGGTGTGCCGGAAGGCGAGCAGCACTGGCCGTACAGCGAAATCTACCAACGTCAGATGCAGGCGGAACTGGGTGCCGACACCGAGGTGCGTTTGCGCATGCACTCGCCGCCGGCATTGTGGGTGAGGGCGCCGAGCCTGGGCGATGGCTGGCTGAAAGTACCGCTGTATCCACATCCGCTGCGCGGCCAGAAAATCTGGAACGTGCTCGGCTGGTTCCTCGCCATCGGCCTGCTATCGACGGCGTCGGCATGGATTTTCGTCAGCCAGCTCAACCAGCCGCTGAAGCGTCTGGTGTATGCCGCGCGACAACTCGGCCAAGGCCGCAGCGTGCGCCTGCCGATCAGCGACACGCCCAGCGAAATGACCGAGGTTTACCGCGCCTTCAACCAGATGGCCGAGGACGTCGAACAGGCCGGGCGCGAGCGTGAGCTGATGCTCGCCGGCGTCTCCCACGACTTGCGCACACCGCTGACGCGCTTGCGCCTGTCGCTGGAACTGATGGGCGATCACACCGACCTCACCGACGACATGGTTCGCGACATCGAAGACATGGATGCGATTCTCGACCAGTTCCTCGCGTTCATCCGCGACGGTCGCGATGAGTCTGTAGAAGAAGTCGACCTCAGCGATCTGGTGCGCGAAGTTGCCGCGCCATACAACCAGAATGAAGAGAAGGTACGTTTGCGCCTGGAACCGATCCAGCCGTTTCCGCTACGTCGAGTATCGATGAAACGCCTGCTCAACAACCTGATCGGCAACGCCTTGAACCATGCCGGCACGGGTGTTGAGGTCGCGGCTTATGTGTCAGGAGATACCAGCGCGCCGTATGTGGTCCTGAGTGTGATGGACCGTGGCGCCGGTATCGATCCGTCCGAACTTGAGGCGATCTTCAACCCGTTTACCCGAGGTGATCGGGCCCGCGGTGGCAAAGGTACCGGGCTGGGACTGGCGATCGTGAAAAGGATTGCGGCGATGCATGGCGGCAATGTCGAATTGCGCAACCGGTCCGGGGGTGGACTGGAGGCGCGGGTGAGATTGCCGCTGGGATTGATGTTGCCCCGAGATGCGGTTTAGAAGCAGCTACAAGCTACAAGCAAGAGCGATTTCACTTGCCGCTTGAAGCTTGCCGCTAGCAGCTGCTTCTCTACCCCTTGCCCTTGGTGCGGGTCATATTCGGCCCGCCATTCTTTTCCAGATGCTCGATGATGATCCCGGCGACATTCTTGCCGGTGGTGGTCTCGATGCCTTCCAGTCCCGGCGACGAATTCACTTCCATCACCAGCGGCCCGTGATTGGAACGCAGGATATCCACACCCGCCACTGCCAGGCCCATTACCTTGGCCGCGCGCAACGCGGTCATGCGTTCTTCCGGGGTGATCTTGATCAGGCTGGCACTGCCGCCACGGTGCAGGTTGGAACGAAACTCGCCCGGCTTGGCCTGACGCTTCATTGCCGCGATCACTTTGTCCCCGACCACGAAGCAGCGGATATCCGCGCCGCCGGCTTCCTTGATGTATTCCTGAACCATGATGTTCTGCTTCAGGCCCATGAATGCTTCGATCACCGACTCTGCCGCCGTCGCGGTTTCGCACAGCACCACGCCGATGCCCTGAGTGCCTTCGAGTACCTTGATCACCAGCGGTGCGCCGTTGACCATGGCGATCAGATCGGGAATGTCGTCCGGCGAGTGGGCAAAACCGGTGACCGGCAAACCGATTCCGCGCCGCGACAGCAGCTGCAGCGAACGCAATTTGTCCCGCGAGCGGGCAATGGCCACCGACTCGTTGAGCGGGAACACGCCCATCATTTCGAACTGACGCAACACCGCGCAGCCGTAGAACGTCACCGACGCGCCGATCCGCGGGATCACCGCGTCGAAACCTTCCAGCGGTTTGCCGCGGTAGTGGATCTGCGGCTTGTGGCTGGCGATGTTCATGTAGGCGCGCAAGGTGTCGATCACTACCATTTCATGCCCGCGCTCGATTCCGGCTTCGACCAGACGGCGGGTGGAATACAGACGCGGATTACGCGACAGCACAGCGATCTTCATGCAACACCTGTGGAGGAGGTAGATACCGGGAACACCGGCTTGTCTTGTACATACTTGATGCCCGGATTGACCACCAGTTGGCCATCGATCAGGGCTTTGGAACCGAGCAACAGGCGATAACGCATGGACTTGCGGCAGGCCAAAGTGAATTCCACTGGCCAGACCCGATCGCCCAAAGCCAGCGTGGTACTGATCACGTAGCGCACCTGCGCATGGCCGTTGGAGCTCTTGATGGTTTTGCGCGTGACCAGCGGCGCTTCGCAGCGCCGGTGACGCAGCTGCACCACCGTGCCGAGGTGCGCGGTGAAACGCACCCATTTCTCGCCGTCACGTTCGAACGGTTCGATATCGGTGGCGTGCAAACTGGAGGTGCTGGCGCCGGTGTCGATTTTTGCGCGCAAACCGGCGACTCCCAGGCCTGGGAGCGCTACCCACTCGCGCAGACCGACAACGGTCAAATGATCAAATGTCTTCAAAGAAAAAACCAAGGGTTAACGCTTCCAGGCTTCGTCTGGCACCTGGGGCAACGCTTTGAAAGCAGGTTTGGCGAACCAGTAGCCCTGCATCAGAAATATTCCACAGTCCGCGAGGAAGTCCCGTTCCCCGGCGCTCTCGATGCCCTCGGCAATGACTGTAACGTTCAACTCCGCACACATTGTGACAATCCCCCGCACGATTACCTGACGGACACGGTCTTGATCGATATCGCGGATCAGCGCCATGTCGAGTTTGATCAGGTCCGGTTGGAAATCAGCCAGCAGATTGAGCCCCGAATAACCGGCACCGAAATCGTCGATGGCGGTCTTGAAGCCGAATTCGCGGTATTCACGCAGAATATTGGTCAAATGGCGATAATTATCTACGTGCTCGATTTCCAGGGTTTCGAAAATCAGCCGGTCGATCGGAAAGTTGTGTTTTCGTGCGGCCTCCAGTGTGCTGCGAATGCATAACTCTGGACGGTAGACGGCGTTGGGCAAAAAGTTGATCGACAAGTGTGTCTGCATATTAAGACTGGCCGCGCCTTCGATGGCGCGAGTCCGGCAGAGCTGGTCGAAGCGGTAGCGGTTGTCTTCTGTAACCTGATTTAACACGGACAGCGCGCCCTCACCGGCCACACCGCGCACCAGCGCTTCATGGGCGAATACCGATTGGTCGCGCAGATCGACGATCGGCTGGTAGGCGAAGGCAAAATCGAAGTCCAGCGGCTCGCTCTGCTGGCAGCCCTGGCAACCGCCCTTTGGCGAGGTCAATGAAGTCGGAAATTTTGTCACTCGATCACTCCAGGCCGGTCAGGCGGCGAAGATCACAGTCTATCTGGTGGGCCGAGTTCTTGCGCCCGACAGAAACGGTAGTACAGTTCCGACTACTGGCTGAGCGAGGAATTCATATGGGACAGAAGCAGGAAGAGGACGACAAGGTCCGTCTCGATAAATGGCTGTGGGCGGCGCGTTTCTACAAGACCCGTGCGCTGGCCAAAGCAGCCATTGAAAGTGGCAAGGTGCATTGCCGTGGCGAGCGCTGCAAACCGGGCAAGGAACCACGCATCGGTGACGAGTTCGAGATTCGCACCGGCTTCGAAGTGCGCACGGTGAGGGTCGAGGCGTTGTCGATCGTGCGTCGGGGCGCACCCGAGGCGCAGACCCTGTATGCCGAGACCGAAGCGAGTATCGCCAAGCGCGAAGCAGCTGCGGCGATGCGCAAGGCAGGGTCGTTGGGCGTGAGCACCGATGGCAAGCCGAGCAAGAAGCAGCGGCGAGATCTGTTCAAGTTTCGCGGTAGCAGCAACGAAGATTGAAACGTTATGCCGGCCTCTTCGCGAGCGGGCTCGCTCCCACATTTGATCGAGTCGTCTGTGGCAGCGAGCATGCTTGCGAATCGACTACGACGCGGAATCAGGCGCTACGCACCACACTCATCCGCGACACCAGCGGCAACTTGGCCAGCAATGCGAAAACCGGGGCGGTCAGCTTCAACCAGAAGTTCGCGGCGTGAAAGGCAAACGGCGTGTAGTAGCCCCAGCCCAACGCCCATACCGCCAGCAGTACGCCACCGATGTAATCGTCCTGGCCCCAATGCGCGCCGGCCACCAGACGCGGCAGCATAAACAACACTGCCAGACCCCAGACCGTCAGAAATTGCCCGACCGTGCGGCTGAACACGCCCATGAACAGTGCCCAGATCAACAGCACCGAAGCGTGATCACCCGGGAAGCTCTGGCCCGAGCGATCCTTCAGCTCCCAGGTTTTTTCCAGGTGCGGAAAGTAATCACTGATGTGTACGGCGCCCTCAAGCACCATCGACGGGCTGCTGTGCTGCCAGCCCATATGGTCGGCGAATTTGGAAAACAGCGCGCGAATCACCACCATCAACAGCAGGATGGAGAAAAAACCGAAGAATGCGCGGCGCACGTCGATCGCCCTGAAGACCCAGTCGCCCTTGATCAGCAGCGTCAGCAGAATCAGTCCGACGACGATGTCGAACGGGCGCAGACTTGCAATTGCCCAGATGTGGAGCCATATCGGGTTGCTGGCCAGCGGTGCATTCAGTGAGCGGAACAGCCACTCGTCGAAAATCACACACAGCATCTGGCCGGTAGGCCATAACCAGAAAGCCAGTAGCGCCAACGGCACTACGTTACACAGAACCAGCCGGCCGAGGTTCCACCTTGATTGGAACAAACCCGGATTGTTCATAAAATGCCTCCCATGGCGAAAAAGCGCCGGCACCAAAAAAAGTGCCAGCAAGCGCAAATTTTCACGTTTTGTAATCATTTTGTCATCACATTCAGATACCCAGACCTATGACCGACCTAGCGGATACCGATTTCACTCAACGCTTCATCTTCGATGACAGCGACACTCGCGGCGAACTGGTAGCGCTGGAGCGCAGCTACGCCGAAGTCCTCGCCAAACACCCGTACCCGGAGCCGGTCGCGCAGTTGCTCGGCGAACTGATGGCGGCCGCTTCGTTGCTGGTCGGCACGCTCAAGTTCGATGGCCTGTTGATTTTGCAGGCGCGCTCGGAAGGGCCGATTCCGCTACTGATGATCGAATGCTCCAGCGAGCGAGAGATCCGTGGCCTGGCGCGCTATGACGCCGAGCAGATCGCGGCCGACGCTACCCTCAGCGACCTGATGCCGAACGGCGTTCTGGCCCTGACTGTCGATCCGACTGTGGGCCAGCGCTATCAGGGCATTGTCGATCTCGACGGCGAAACCCTGTCCGATTGCTTCACCAACTATTTCGTCATGTCGCAGCAGGTCGGCACACGCTTCAAGCTGTTCGCCGACGGTCGTCGTGCACGCGGCATGCTGCTGCAACAACTCCCTGCCGATCGCTTGAAAGACGAAGAGGACCGCGCTGCTAGCTGGCAGCATCTCACCGCGTTGGCCAGCACTCTGAGCGCCGATGAACTGCTCAGCCTCGACAACGAAACCGTGCTGCATCGGCTGTATCACGAGGAGCAGGTACGTCTGTTCGATGTGCAGCATCTGCGCTTCAGCTGCAGCTGCTCGCGGGAACGCTCCGGCAATGCGCTGGTCAGTCTTGGGCTGGAGGATGCGCTGGCGCTGGCCGCCGAGCAGGGTGGCCAAGTCGAGATCGATTGCCAGTTCTGCAATCAGCAGTACCTGTTCGACGCGGCTGATATCGCTCAATTGTTCGCTGGCGCGGGCGTCGATACGCCGTCAGATACCCGTCACTAAAACGGTTCAGCGCAGGTAAATTCACTGCGCAATGACGGAATATCGCCGTTACGACGGGAGGACCCTACTCTTTTTGGGCTTTTCTGGCATAATCCGGCCCACTTTTTTCGCGGTAGTAGTGCACGACTTTCTACTACAAAACGTTTGGAGCACACTCGGCCACTGGCCGACGGGGAACCTCATGACGCAAGCCAATAACGCCGTGTACACCGATCTGAGTGTTGATGATCTGGTAAAAGAAGCCCTGAATCGCGGTGAAGGCGAGCTTGCCGATACCGGCGCTCTGGTTGTTCGCACCGGTCACCGCACCGGCCGTTCGCCAGTCGACCGTTTCATCGTTGAAGAGCCTTCCACCCAGGCTGCTATCGCCTGGGGCCCGATCAACCGCAAGTTCCCGGCCGACAAGTTCGATGCCCTGTGGGCTCGCGTCGAGGCTTTCAACAACGCGCAAGAGCACTTCGTTTCCCACGTGCATGTAGGCGCGGCGGAAGATCACTACCTGGCCGTGAAAATGACCACCCAGACTGCCTGGCAGAACCTGTTCGGTCGTTGCCTGTTCATCAATCCGGCACAGTACAACCCGGCTGGCCGTGAAGAATGGCAAGTGCTCAACGTCGCCAACTTCGAGTGCGTGCCTGAGCGTGACGGCACCAACTCCGATGGTTGCGTGATCATCAACTTCGCGCAGAAGAAAGTGCTGATCGCTGGCATGCGTTACGCCGGTGAGATGAAGAAAGCCATGTTCTCGGTGCAGAACTTCCTGCTGCCGGCCGCTGACGTGCTGCCAATGCACTGCGCTGCCAACATCGGCGAAGACGGCGACGTGACCCTGTTCTTCGGTCTGTCGGGCACCGGTAAAACCACCCTGTCGGCGGACGAAAGCCGTTACCTGATCGGTGACGACGAACACGGCTGGGGCGAAGGCGTGGTGTTCAACATCGAAGGCGGTTGCTATGCCAAGTGCATCGACCTCTCCGAGAAGAACGAGCCGGTCATCTGGAAAGCCATCAAGCACGGCGCGGTGCTGGAAAACGTCGTTATCGACGACGCCAAGCACGCCGACTACGCCGATGTCAGCCTGACCCAGAACAGTCGCGCCGCCTACCCGCTGGAGCACGTTGCCAAACGTTCCGAGAAGAACCTCGGTGGCGAGCCAAACGCGGTGATTTTCCTGACCTGCGACCTGACCGGCGTGCTGCCGCCAGTGTCGATCCTCAACGAAGAGCAAGCGGCCTACCACTTCCTGTCCGGCTACACCGCACTGGTGGGCTCGACTGAAATGGGTTCAGGCAGCGGCATCAAGTCGACCTTCTCCACCTGCTTCGGCGCACCGTTCTTCCCGCGTCCGGCTGGCGAATACGCCGAACTGCTGATCAAGCGCATTCGCGGTTTCGGCTCCAAGGTCTACTTGGTCAATACCGGCTGGACCGGCGGCGGCTACGGTGTCGGCCAACGCTTCAACATCCCGACCACCCGCGCAGTGATCGCAGCGATCCAGAGCGGCGCACTGATCGGTGCTGCCACCGAACACCTCGACACCATCAACCTCGACGTGCCACTGGCCGTTCCGGGCGTCGACACCAACCTGCTCAACCCACGCAACACCTGGGCTGACAAGGCAGCATACGACGAGGCAGCGAAAGCACTGGCCGGTCTGTTCATCGAGAACTTCAAGAAGTTCGAAGTGAGCGACGCGATCAAGGCGGCTGGGCCGAAGTTGTAAGTAATGGTTTGCACTGAATAAAAAACCGCCCTTTGGGGCGGTTTTTTATTTCCGATCTGAAATGCAGCTTGGTTGGACTCAAAGACTTGGCTTGCCCTGGCTATCTGTCAATCAGCCAGTGCACTCAGTACATGGACAGGATCGTTATGAATGGCCTTGAGTAGTGCTTTGGCCGGCCCCGTCGGCTGACGACGACCTTGCTCCCAATTACGTAACGTTCCCAACTGAACATCGATCAAGGCTGCGAACTTTGCCTGCGTCATTCCTGTAGCTTTGCGAATCTGTTTAACCTGTAATGCATCCACATAGAATTCGCGGGACGGCTTTTTTTCACCCCGAAGAATCTCATCCATTTCCTGCACGCTTTCCATCAGCTCATCAAAAAATTTGCTCATGGTTACCTCCAGTTTCCAATCATGGCCTTCAGTGCTTTCCGTTCGTCAGGGGTAAGATCCTGCTGCTCGTTTTTTGGATAAATCATCAACAACGCGATCTGTGATGCTGAAACGAAGTGGTAGTAGATAACCCTTGCGCCACCCCGTTTGCCATGTCCTTTGGAGGCGACTCGTGCTTTGCGCACCCCGCCGGTTCCTTCGATTACATCGCCAATAGACGGGTTTGCGACCAATTGCGTTTGAAAGGTGGCGTAGGCATCGTCGTCCAGTAACTCTCTTACTCGGCGGGTAAAGACTGAAGTCTCAATAAAAATCATGGTCAATGTACGCCAGTGACTTACTTTCAGGCAATGCTGAAGTGTTGATGAGGATGATTGGTGCTTGATCGCCGACAGAGATCGGCGGTGATAAGGCTGCTCGGCTTAGGCCGGCGCTTTCCAGTTGAGCATTTGTGTCTGTGCGACTTGCAGCAGGTCGCAGTCGACCTGTCAGCGGATACAGGGTGTGGGTGATGTGGGTGTCGCTGACCAAAGCAGCGACACCACGACTATAGGTTCGCACCACCCGCTCGCGATAGCCGACAAGGCATCGCGTGAAGTAGGAACGGGACGAACAATGTGTCAGACAGTCACTACTGTCGCTTCAACCCCTTTCAACGCAGATGCTGGTAACCGGAAATATCCAGCAGGCTCGTGGTCAGTCCGGTTGCCGGGCGGTAAATCGTGCCTTTGACTGCCGAGAACGGCACGCCTTTGCTGCCCAGCGAGACATAGCGCTCGCCTTTATCCAGTTCGGTGAAATAGGTGTAGGACTGGCTGTGCATCTTCTTGTAGCGGGCTTCGTCGCTGACGATGGCGCCGGTGAAACGAAGCAGGTCGGCATCGCTCAGGTTAAGGGTCTTGCTCAATGGCACGCCCCAGCGCTTGAGGCAGGTCTCGGCAAGATGGCGAACGATACGGCCGGGTTCGATCAGCGCGTTGAGATCGCTGCTGCTGCTCGGCTCGCCGCCGAGTGCCGTGGCGTTGCCGGCGAGGGTGGCGTGGCGACCGGCCATTGGATAGATCGAGGTTTTTGTGCCGGTTGCGGTTTGCGGAATCACGCAGCTGAAGCCCTTCGAACGCTCATCGCGGGCATAGAAGGCGATGTATTCCTTGACGTTGGATTCGAGTTTCACGCGGTTTTCCTGGAAGTTGCCGATTCCCGGAACCGGGTCAACCGCAAAGATATTCACGGGAATATGTTTGAGTGCAGCGTCCTTGAACATTGCGTTGGCGAGCATATGGCAACTGATACCGCCACGGCTCCAGCCGACCAGATTGACTCGTGTCGGAATAACGCCGTCCTTGCGGAAAGTCTTGATGATTTGTTCCTGTAATTTCTGTTGGGTAATACTACGATCGCCATAGTTATACTGGCGCCAGAACCAGGAGCCTTCAACTTTCACATCGTCAATCGGAATGCCTGCGGCTTTCAGGCGGTTATATTCTGTCTCAGTCAGTTGTTTTCGCTGCCAGTCGCATTTGCCTTTGATAATGTTCACGGCGTGTTGCACGTTTTCGTCCCAGCCTTTACCGAACAGAGTACCGGACAAGCCGTATTCAGAGGTCTTGGTGAACAGGTCATCGGCTTGCAGATTGCCGCTGCCCGGGCCGTCGACGACGATCCACTCGGCAAATTCCCGTCCGCTGTGGTGCGCAGCAAGCGTAGAAACGATTTCGCCATCCCAGAAGCTTTTATGTTTGTCATCAAACTTGTTGGAGCCGGTGCCGCAGAAAAATATCGTCAAAGTTGTCATTTTGTTGCTCTCGTTCTATTTGGAAGAGCAAGCAATCTAGTTGGGGTTGATTGGATTGATAAAGTTTTTCGTTGTTTCGATTCTTGTAGTTTGAATAAATCCATTGTTGTTTGGTCTGTAATGAAATTTTTATTGCCACAATTTTTAGTTGTCTGGAGACTTCATCTACCTGATGAACCCTCGTCTGCGCTTGATACCCTGTATTATTCGGTATCGATTTTACCTCCAACCTTTTCTCGACTCGCTGCAATCGCCCGCTAGTCTTTGGACATGGCAGCAGTCAAAGGAGTGACAGCAAATGCACGACACCCTGAAACAGGTTTTTGGTTATCCCCAGTTTCGACCCGGTCAGGAAGCCGCTGTCAGCGCGGTGCTGGCGGGGCGTTCGGCGGCGGCGATCTTTCCCACCGGCTCCGGCAAGTCCCTTTGCTACCAACTGCCGGCACTTTTACTGCCACACCTGACTTTGGTGGTTTCGCCGTTGCTGGCGTTGATGCAGGATCAACTGGCGTTTCTCAAGCGCCACGGCATTTCGGCCGGAAGCATCGATTCGGCGCAGAGCCGCGAGGATGCCAGCGATGTCATGGCCCGTGCGCGTTCGGGTGAATTGAAGATTTTGATGATTTCCGTCGAGCGCCTGAAAAATGAGCGCTTCCGCAATTTCCTGCAGCAGGTGCCGATCTCGTTACTGGTGGTCGACGAGGCGCACTGCATTTCTGAATGGGGCCACAACTTTCGGCCGGATTACCTGAAACTGCCCGACTACCAGCGTCAGTTCAACATCCCGCAGGCACTGCTGCTAACCGCCACAGCCACGCCGAAAGTCATCGCCGACATGCAGGCCAAATTCACCATTGCTCCGGACGATGTGGTCACCACCGGTTTCTATCGGCCCAACCTCAACCTGTTGGTCGAGCCTGTACGCGGTCAGGACAAGCGCCGGCGTCTGGTCGAATGGATGACCGAACGCCCAGGGCAACCGAGCATTGTCTACGTGACGTTGCAGAAGACCGCCGAGCACATCGCCGAGCACCTTCAACGCAATGGAATCCAGGCCGAGGCTTACCACGCAGGTTTGCCGCATGATCAGCGTGAAGGCATTCAACGCCGCTTCATGGCCGGGCAGTCCAACTGCATTGTCGCCACCATCGCTTTCGGCATGGGCATCGACAAGAGCGACATCCGTAACGTGGTGCATTTCGATCTGCCCAAATCCATCGAAAACTATAGTCAGGAGATCGGCCGCGCCGGGCGTGACGGGCAGCCTTCGGATTGCCTGGTACTGGCCAATCGCGACAGCCTCAACGTGCTGGAAAATTTTGTTTATGGCGACACGCCCGAACGCGACGGGATTCGTTATGTACTCGACGAGCTCAAAGCCTCGGTACCGGAAGGACAGTGGGAGTTTCTGCTTGGGCCACTGGCCGATCAGAGCAATATTCGTTCGTTGCCGTTGAAGACTTTGCTGGTGCAGCTGGAACTGCGAGGTCTGATCGCACCGCGTTACGCCTATTACGCCGAGTACCGCTTCAAATACCTGCTTGAGCCTGAAGCACTGCTCCAGCGCTTCGAAGGCGAGCGCAGGGATTTCGTTGCGGCGATCATCCAGACGTCAACTCGCGCACGCACTTGGGCCACGGTGAATTTCGAGGCGATGTACTCGCAGTATTCGGCCGAGCGCAATCGGGTGGTGACGGCGCTGGATTATTTCCAGGAAAAGGGCTGGGTCGAGCTTGAAAGCAAGCAGATGACCGAGGTTTACAGCCTGCTGCACAGCGATTTTCACAGCGATGCCCTGAGCGCTGAGCTGCACGAGTACTTCACTCGCCACGAGCAGACCGAAGTGGCGCGGATTCACGCCATGCTTGACCTGTTCGCCACCGAACGCTGCCTGGGTTATCGCTTGGCCGAGTATTTCGGTGATCACAATGCCCCTGAGCATTGCTGCCATTGTTCGGTATGTTACGGCCAGATCGCGCGGTTGCCCGAGCCGCCATTGCCGCCGCTTGTGGATAAAAACTTCGCAGAACTGTGTGGTGAATTTATCCACAGGCATGAGCAGCACACAGGCGGTGTTCCCTCGGCCGAACGCCTGACGCGATTCCTGTGCGGAATCAGCGTGCCGTTGTTCACCAAACTCAAGGCGCGGGCGATACCGGGTTTTGCTACGTTGGAAGAGTATCCCTACGCAGAGGTCCGCGATTGGGCGGACAGTCACTTGCTCGATTAGCAGAGAGTCTGTGGGCGCTGCATTCATCCGCTGAATGTCGATCATCACGCTAATAAACTTCAAAAAGCGCCGTTGCCTGACTAAGGTTGGAATCTGTCTTCGGATCGCCAACAAGAGAACAACATGAGCCAGACACTCTTCGATATTCAGCAGGCTGCCGTGATCGGCGCGGGCACCATGGGCCGTGGCATTGTCATGTGCCTGGCCAATGCTGGCGTGAACGTGCAGTGGGTAGATAACAATCCACAGATGCTCGAGCAAGCGCTGACAGCGGTCGCCGAAACCTATGCACACAACGTGCGTCAGGGCCGCATCGATCAGGGCGAGGCGGACGCGCGCATTGTTCGCGTCTCTGCGGCGGCGGATTACGCGGCGATTCGCAATGTCGACCTGGTGATCGAAGCGGTGTACGAAAACCTCGAGCTGAAACAGAAGATCTTTCGCGAACTCGACGGACTGCTCAAGCCCGAGGCTCTGCTGGCGAGCAACACCTCGGCGCTGGATATCGACGCGATTGCCGCCGCAACCCGGCGCCCGGAACAGGTGCTGGGTCTGCACTTCTTCAGCCCGGCCCATATCATGAAACTGCTGGAAATCGTGCGCGGTGCGCAAACATCGCCGGCGGCGCTGGAGGCAGCGCTGGCGCTCGGCAAGCGCATGGGCAAGGTCAGCGTGGTGTCGGGCAACTGTCACGGTTTTATCGGCAACCGCATGCTGCATCCGTATGTACTGGAAGCGCGCAAAATGCTCCTCGAAGGCGCGTATCCACAGCAGGTGGATGCCGCGCTACAGGGCTTCGGTTTCGCCATGGGACCGTTTCGCATGTACGACGTGGTTGGCATTGATCTGGAGTGGCGTGCCCGCGAACTGGCTGGCAAAGGGCAGGATGCGCCGGAAGTTCAGGTGGATAACCGCTTGTGCGAACTGGGCCGGTTCGGGCAGAAGTCCGGTAACGGTTACTACCACTATGAGCCGGGCAGCCGCCAGGCCGAGCATGATCCTGAAGTGGATGCGCTGGTGCTGCGGGTCAGCGAGGAGCTGGGTTTCCAGCGTCGCGACATCGGCCCTGAAGAAATCCTTGAGCGCTGTGTGCTGGCGCTGGTTAACGAAGGCGCGAAGATCCTGCAGGAAGGCATAGCCGGCTCAGCCCATGACATCGACCTGGTGTACTTGAATGGCTATGGCTTTCCAGCGGAGAAGGGCGGGCCGATGGCCTGGGCGGATCAGCAAGGGCTGGCGGACATTCATCAGCGCTTGCTGGCGCTGGAGACGCGACAGGGCGATCAGTGGAAGCCGGCGCGCTTGATTGGCGAACTGGCGGCGCAGGGGAAGGGGTTTGCTGAGCGTTGACACCGGTCGGCTGTGCTGACTTTCGCGAGCAGGCTCGCTCCCACAGAAGAGCGCGATCCAATGTGGGAGCGAGCCTGCTCGCGAAGGGCCTGCCACGGTTTGAATTAGACTCGCCGAAAAATCCGAAGGAATCCCTGATCAATGCCCAACCCGACACCGCAACGCTGCGACTACCCCCACTTCCAGCCCATCACCACACGCTGGCACGACAACGACGCCTACGGTCACGTCAACAACGTCACCTACTACAGCTTCTTCGACACAGCGGTGAACACTTATCTGATCCAGGTCGGTGGCCTGGATATCCATGACGGCGAGGTGGTGGGTTTCGTGGTCAGTTCGGCCTGCGATTATTTTGCCTCGATCGCTTTTCCGGATCTGATCGAGATCGGGCTGCGGGTCGGCAAGCTGGGCAACAGTTCAGTGCAATACGAACTGGCTGTGTTCAAGGTCGGCGAAAGCGAGGCGTGTGCGGCGGGGCGATTCGTGCATGTGTTTGTCGATCGGGCGAGCAATCAGCCGGTGCCGATTCCTGCCGGTTTGCGCGGAGCTCTGGAGCAGTTGGTCATCTAAAGGCGCAAAAAAATCGCAGCCACAAGGGCTGCGATTTTCGTTCAAGCCTTCGCCTTAGTGGTGGCGATAGTACTTGTGATGCTTGCGGTGGCCGTAGGCATGGCCGCGACCTGGATGACCACGGTCGCGGTAGTAGCGACGGTCATCATGGCGACGGTCGTAACGACGATCATCGTCGTCGCTCTTGTTGCCCATGTAGTTACCCAGCGCGCCGCCCGCGCCGCCACCTGCGGCGGAGCCAATCAGGCTGCCGGTGGTGCCGCCGAGGCTGCGACCAACCACGTTACCGCCGGCTGCACCCAGTGCACCACCGATGGCCGCTTCGCCGCGGCTGCGTTTGTCTGCGCCGACTGCGCTACCACCCGCGCCGCCCAGGGCTGCGCCGATGGTGGAACCTGTATTGCCGCCTAGCGATTGACCGACGACCGAGCCAAGAACCCCGCCCAATGCGCCGCCCACACCTGCTTCGGTGGTGCCTCCGGCAGAAGCGAAGCCACTGACCAGGCCAAGGGACAACAAGAGAATCGAGGAGAACTTCATAGAGGATGAGCCTCAAAGGGATGACGGCGCCGATCCTGAGGCTCTGCAATGGGCGTGACAATCGAAATCCGACGAATAACACGACTTGTATACAAGATTGCAAGTTACTGTTTTTTCACCGGAACTTAACCGATTTTCGCCGGTCTTTAGCTACTTCGGACAGGCCGTTTTTATGCAAAAACGGCCTTTTTTTGTGGACGTTCAAAACTTGCAGGCAGGAAGAAATGTATTGAATGTCCCAGCGCCTTCGCGAGCAAGCTCGCTCCCACATTTGAAACGCATTCCAATGTGGGAGCGAGCTTGCTCGCGAATAGGCCGGTACTGACACCCCTTCAGGCCGATTTAGCCATGATCAACCCCGTTTCACTCGCCGCTTCCAACCGTATCGCAATGAACTTCGACGTCGGCGTGTGGCTGCCATCGCCCGTACTTTCCAGCGGCACCAGCGGATTGACCTCCGGATAGTACGCCGCCGCCTGCCCCGCAGGAATATCGAACGCCAACAATGTAAAACCTTTCACCCGGCGCTCACGACCATCGTCCCAGATCGACACGATGTCGGCCTTCTGTCCCGGACGGAAGCCCAGACGAATGATGTCGGCCTCGTTGGCGAACAGCACGTCACGCTGGCCCTTCACGCCGCGATAACGGTCGTCGAGACCATAGATCGTCGTGTTGTACTGATCGTGGGAACGCATCGATTGCAGGATCAGATCCGGCACTTGCCCAGTGGCACGGGTGCGCTCGTGGACCAGATCCTTCGGCAACTGGTTCGCGCGGAAATTGGCACGGCCCGACAGCGTGTTCCACTTGCGAGCGCCAGCGGAGTTGCCCAGATAGAAACCGCCCGGGTTCTTGATCTTGTCGTTGAAGTCCTTGAAGTTCGGGATGGTATCGGCGATCAGTTCGCGAATGCGCCCGTAATCGGCCACCAGCCAGTTCCAGTCCACCGGTTGGCTGCCCAGTGTCGCGGCAGCGATGCCAGCGATGATCGACGGCTCCGAGCGCATCTGGTTCGACAACGGCTGCAGTTGCCCGTTGGAGGCGTGGACCATGCTGAACGAGTCTTCCACGGTGACCGCTTGCGGCCCTTCGGTCTGGATATCGATGTCCGTGCGGCCCAGGCACGGCAGGATCAACGCATCTTTACCGTGAGCGAGGTGGCTGCGGTTGAGTTTGGTGCTGATCTGTACGGTCAGGTCACAGTTGCGCAGCGCTTCGAAGGTGCGCGAGCTATCCGGCGTGGCCTGAGCAAAGTTGCCGCCCAAGCCGATGAACACCTTGGCGCGACCTTCGGCCATCGCATGAATCGCCTCGACCACGTTGTGGCCGTTATGACGCGGCACCTTGAACTGGAAGCGACGCTCCAGCGAATCGAGGAACGCCACCGGTGGGCGCTCGTTGATGCCCATGGTGCGGTCGCCCTGCACGTTGCTGTGGCCGCGCACCGGGCACAGACCGGCGCCCGGTTTGCCGATGTTGCCGCGCAGCAGCATCAGGTTGGCGATTTCCTGGATGGTCGGCACCGAATGACGGTGCTGGGTGATGCCCATGGCCCAGCACATGATCACGTTCTTGCCTTTGGCGTACATGCGCGCGGCTTGCTCGATCTCGACCAGCGTCAGGCCGGACTGCTCGACGATCTGCTCCCACGAGGTGTCGTCGACGATGGCGAGGTACTCCAGCACGTTGGCGCTGTGGGCATTGAGAAAATCATGGTCGAACACCGCCGGCTCGCCAGCCTTCTGTGCATCGCGTTCCCATTGCAGGAGGAACTTGGCCATGCCGCGCAGCACCGCCATGTCGCCGCCGAGTGCCGGGCGGAAGTACGCGGTGTTGGTCGGCTTATCGCCATTGGTGAGCATTTCGATCGGGTGCTGGGGATGCTGGAAACGCTCCAGACCGCGCTCTTTCAGCGGATTGATGCACACCACCTGGGCACCGCGTTTTACCGCTTCACGCAACGGTTCGAGCATGCGCGGATGGTTGGTGCCGGGGTTCTGGCCCCAGACGAAAATCGCGTCGGCGTGCTCGAAGTCGTCGAAAGTCACGGTGCCTTTGCCGACCCCGACACTCTGCGCCAACGCCACGCCGCTGGCCTCGTGGCACATGTTCGAGCAGTCAGGGAAATTGTTGGTGCCGTAAGCCCGCACGAACAGCTGATACAGATACGCCGCTTCATTGCTGGCGCGGCCCGAGGTGTAGAACTCGGCCTGATCCGGGCTTGGCAGATTGCGCAGGTGCTTGCCGATCAGGGCAAAGGCATCTTCCCAACTGATCGGCTTGTAGCGATCGGACTCGGCGTCGTAGACCATCGGCTCGGTCAGGCGACCCTGATATTCCAGCCAGTAATCGCTTTGTTCCAGCAGGGAAGTGACGCTGTGCTTGGCGAAGAATTTCGCATCGACGCGACGCTTGGTCGCTTCCCAGTTCACCGCTTTGGCGCCGTTCTCGCAGAACTTGACCATGCCGCTTTCCGGCGAATCACCCCAGGCGCAACCCGGGCAGTCGAAACCGCCGTTCTGGTTGGTCTTGAGCATCATGCGCAGGTTTTTCAGGGCGTTGTCGCTGGTCAGCCACGCCTGGGCCACACTGATCAGGGCGCCCCAGCCGCCGGCGGCACCTTTGTAAGGCTTGTAACGCGGGACAGGTTTCTGGTCGGCTTGATGATGTTGGCTCACGCTTGATTCTCCATCGCGGGGCTGTACACCCGCGGCGCACTTTTCTGCGGCAGGTGGATGAGATTGAGGTTGTGGCGCCGGGCCCATTGCACGGCCAGGCCGGTGGGTGCCGACAGGCTGACCAGGGTCTGGATGCCGGCACGCAAGACTTTCTGGATCAATTCGAGGCTGCAACGGCTGGTGACGATCGCCAGCCCGCCCTCTGTGGATATCTTCTGGCGGATCAGTCCGCCGATCAGCTTGTCCAGCGCGTTATGGCGGCCGATGTCTTCGCGGCCGAGCAGTAAGTCACCGCTGGCATTCATGAACACCGCCGCATGCACCGCGCCGCAGTGCTGGCCGAGCGGCTGGAACGCGCCGATGCGCTGGCGCAAGCCGTCGAGCCATTCGATCGGTGGCAAGGCTGCGCCAGGCAATACCTTGAGATCAGGCAACGCCTGTTCAACCGCTTCGACGCCGCACAATCCGCAACCGCTGGTGCCGGCCAACTGCCGACGCTGTTGCTTGAGGTTCCAGAATGCGCGATTGGCGATGGTCACCTGCGCGTATTGCGCCGAGCCTGCACCCGTCAGTTGCAGATCGTAGATATCACTGGCGTCTTCGATGATGCCGCTGCCGAGGCTGAAACCGACGATGAAATCTTCGAGGTCGGTCGGGGTGACCAGCATCACTGCCTGGCTGATGCCGTTGTAGGCGATCGCCAACGCGACTTCCTCGGCCAGCGCGGTGCTGGCCGATGCCTCAAGGGGTAAATCGCTGTAGCTGTAGGTCTGGCTGGCGGCAGGCGCGGGCGTTTCGATTGCTGGCGCCGCGCAGGCTGGGCGCTTGGCGTTCATGGCATCACCGACGGTTTGATCTAGGTCAAGACTAGGCGCGGCAAGTTGTCGCGTCTAATCGCTATTACCGATCTACCGATAGATGCCGTCGATCAAGCGTCGTTTGGCGATTTTTGATAGAGCGCGAAACAGGCTTCCGCCAGCGCTGAGCGGGGTGCCCCTCGTCGCATGATCAGCCCCAGCGGCGCGAGGGTGTGGGCATTCTCGATCGGTTGCAGACGCAGATGATCGGCGAGGGTTTCCGCGCCGCCGTCGAGGGGCATGATCGCGCAGCAAAAACCGCCGTGGACCGCTTGCAGCAATTGATGCACGGCATCGGTTTGCAGCAGCGGTTGCGGCGTCAGGCCACGGCTGTGGAAGTTGTGGTCGATGGACTGGCGAAAATGCATGCCGCTGGTGAGCATGCACAGCGGCAGTTCGATCAGCGATTCCCAGCTCAGCGGTGCTTCGCCGAAGCTGAACGAGCGCTCGTCGTAGAGCAGGCCCATGCGCGTTTCGTTGAAGGCCAGCGAATCGAAGCGCTCGCTGTCCAGACGTTCCAGATACGACACGCCGATGTCGATGCGGTTGTTCGCCAGGTGTTCGAGCACCTGCTCCGAGCTCAGCGACGACAGCTCGAAGCGCAGTTCCGGATGCGCCGCGTGCAGACGTTGCATCAGCGGCAACGGATCGAAACTCGACAGCGGCACCACACCCAGGCGCAGCGTACCGATCAGGTTGCCGCGACAGGCCGCCGCTTCCGCCTGCAGGCCATCGTAAGCCGCCAGCACCGTACGCGCCCACGCCAGCACGCGTTCGCCCGGTGCGGTGAAGCCTTCGAAGCGCTGGCCACGGTTGACCAATGGCAGATCAAGTTCTTCTTCGAGGCTGCGCAAACGCATCGACAGGGTCGGCTGGGTAATGTGGCAGCGCGCGGCGGCCTGGCCGAAATGGCGGGTTTCGTCGAGGGCGATGAGGAATTTCAGCTGCTTGATGTCCATCTTCGCTCCGGGCGGTTGGCGGGGTGTGGCGATTCTACCGCCTGCGGCGCGGCAGCGTCATTGGTCGGACTGGAACCGGGTTCGGCTGGGGTGGTCTAGGCTTGGACGACTGACCCTTTATTCCATGGAGTGAATGCAATGAGCCTTTTGAGTTTTGTCAAAGAAGCCGGTGAGAAACTGCTTGATCTGTTGACTCCCGGAAACGCCAATGCCAGCGAGCAGTTGAAGGAACATATCAGCAAGGTCGGGCTGGGCAATCCCAACGTGCAGGCGACCGTGGATGGCGACAAGGTGACAATCACCGGTGAGGTGGCAAGCCAGGAAGAGAAGGAAAAGATTCTGCTCGCGGTGGGCAACATTGCGGGCGTAGGCAGTGTCGATGATCAGATCACGGTGACCGGACCGGTCGTCGTGGCTGCCGAGTTTGTCGAGGTCAAGGCAGGTGACACGCTCAGTGCGATTTCCCTGCGCGTCTATGGCAATGCCAACCAGTACGAGAAGATTTTCGAAGCCAACAAACCGATGCTCAAGGATGTGAACAAGATTTATCCGGGGCAAAAGCTGCGCATTCCAAAATAACGCGCTGTCCATGTAGGCGCTGCCGAAGGCTCCGGCCGCGATCGGACGATCTTTTGACTTTGACTTTAAAAAAGCAAATCAAAAGATCGCAGCCTGCGGCAGCTCCTACAGGGATCAGAGTCCTGCAATCAAATCGCGGTAGTCCTCGACTGCGGCAAACTCGGCCGTGTCCTTGGGCCCTTTGCGGCTGTCCGGTTCTTTCACCGCGAGCAGATGCGCTACGCCAAAATCCCGCGCACTGCGCAGGATCGGCAAGGTGTCGTCGATAAACAGGCTGCGCGCCGGATCAAACCCGATGTCCGCCTGCAAGGCATCCCAGAACTGCGGGTTCTCCTTGGGATAACCATAGTCGTGCGAGCTGATCAGCCGTTCGAAGTACGGTGCCAGTTCAATCCGTTCCAGTTTCAACGACAACGAATCGCGGTGCGCGTTGGTGATCATGATCACCCGTTTGCCGGCGCGTTTGATCGCGTCGAGAAAGGTGTCGGCATCCGCGCGCAGGGCGATCAAGTGGGCGGTTTCCTGTTTCAGTTCGCGCACCGATAATTTCAGTTCCGCGCTCCAGAAATCCAGGCAGTACCACTGCAACTGGCCGGCGTGGCGTTCGAACAGCGGCTGCAATTCCAGCTCGGCCATGGCCCGGCTGATGCCGTGCAGTTCGGCGTAGCGCTGGGGCAGGTGCTCGAGCCAGAAGTGGTTGTCGAAGTGCAGATCCAGCAGCGTGCCGTCCATGTCGAGCAGAACGGTATCGATGTCGGACCACGGTAAAGAAGGCATGGCAACGTCTCGAACGGTGAAAGGATATCCGACGCAAACAATCGGGAAAGCCGCGTTATAGTAGCGCGTTCACGCCAAGGAGCTTTGCATGCGCCAGAAACCCACCGTACTCGCCCGCGAGATCGTCGCCACCAGTCGCCTGTTTCGCGTCGAAGAACTCAAGCTGCGATTTTCCAATGGCGTGGAGCGCACCTATGAGCGTCTGGTCGGCAAGGGTGCGGGCTACGGCGCGGTGATGATCGTCGCGATGCTTGATGCCGAACACGCGGTGTTGATCGAGGAATATTGCGGCGGCACCGACGAGTACGAATTGTCTCTGCCCAAAGGCTTGATTGAGCCGGGCGAAGACGTGCTGGCGGCGGCCGAGCGGGAGCTCAAGGAAGAAGCCGGTTATGGCGCGCGCCAACTTGAACATTTGACCGAACTGTCGCTGTCACCCGGTTACATGAGCCAGAAGATCCAAGTGGTGCTGGCCACCGATCTCTACGAAGAACGGCTGGAAGGCGATGAACCGGAGCCGATGCGGGTCGACAGGGTCAACCTGCGCGAATTGTCGGCGCTGGCGCTGAATCCGCAATTTACCGAAGGCCGCGCATTGGCGGCGCTGTATTTGACCCGTGATCTGCTGCGCCAGCGCGGGATGTTCAGCTATGAGTGAGACCTCGATGAATTTTCCCCATCCGCTGATGGCACCGGTAATTGAGTTGGCTTTACAGGCTGGCGAGGCAATTCTGCCGTTCTGGCGCGCCGGCGTTGAAGTCACCGCCAAGTCCGATGATTCGCCGGTGACGGCCGCCGATCTGGCTGCGCATCATCTTATCGTCGCCGGGCTGACGGCGCTGGATCCGAGCATTCCGGTGCTCTCGGAAGAGGACGCCGATATCCCGCAGAGCGTGCGCGCCAGTTGGCAGCGCTGGTGGCTGGTGGATCCGCTGGACGGTACCAAGGAATTCATCAGTGGCAGTGAGGAATTCACCGTGAACATCGCGCTGATTGAAAATGGCCGGGTGGTGTTTGGCGTGGTGACGATGCCGACCAACGGTCGCTTTTACGTCGGCGGTGCCGGACTCGGTGCCTGGCGTGGCGACAAGAGTGGTACGCCGACGGCGATTCAGGTGCGCGATGTGCCTGCACCGGGCGAGGGGTTTACCGTGGTCGCCAGCCGTCGACATTCCAGTCCCGAGCAAGAGCGTTTGCTGGCCGGGTTGAGCGCCAGTCTCGGTGAGCTGCAACTGGCCAATATCGGCAGTTCCTTGAAGTTCTGTCTATTGGCCGAAGGTGCTGCTGATTGCTATCCACGTCTTGCGCCCACTTCACAGTGGGACACGGCGGCGGCGCAGGGCGTGCTGGAAGGGGCTGGTGGAGAAGTGCTCGATCTGCGCGGTGAAGCGTTTTGTTATCCGGCGCGGGAATCGCTGTTGAACGAGTTCTTTCTGGCGCTGCCGGCGAAGGCTGCGTGGCGAGCTCGGTTGTTGGAGTTGGCCCGAGGTTAATGTTCTGATCCGGAATCCCCTCACCCCAGCCCTCTCCCTCGGGAGAGGGCTGGGGTGAGGGGGCTTTTGATCTTCAACGGTGCAAAACGTACTGGCCGGTAAATCTCACCGCAACGTCCTCACTTCCCGCATTCAGGATCCGCGTATCCAGCGTCAACCGAGCTCGCCCATAACGCCGATACATCGCCACAAAGCGTTTCCAAATCGCCGCATCCGGCGCCGGGCAAATAGCCACGGCGTCCCCGGTTACCGGCAGCGGATAACTGATCTGCCCTTCCTGAATGACGATGTGTCCGTCGGTAATCCCTTCTTCCTTCAACCGCAGATGCAACCAGCCCCAACCGGCCAGCACCGCGCCACAGTACAGGCTGCCGCCAAACATGGTGCTCTTGTGATTGACGTTGGGCGCGAGCGGCAGGTGCAGGCGCAGTTGCTGATCCCGCCATTCGAGAACTTCAAGTCCCATCTCGGCAGTCAGCGGAATGTCGTGATGCAGCACCGTTTGCAGGTATGCGCTTACGCTGCTCATTCGTTGTCTTCCCCGTGGCTGCTGTCGCCGAAATTCAGACCGTGTTTGCGCAGTTTGTCATGCAGGGTCTTGCGCGGAATGCCCAAGGCTTCGGCAAGGCTGCGCACCGAGCTGTGCGAGCGCGCCAATTCGGCGGCGATCAGCGATTTCTCGAAGTTTTCCACTTGCTCGCTGAGGCCGCCACTGACCACTTCGACAGGCGTGCCGCCGCTGCCATCAGCGCTGTTGTCCAGTGCCAGCTCAAGCCCAAGGGCGAAGCGTTCGGCAGCATTTTGCAGTTCGCGCACGTTGCCCGGCCAGGTGTGGCGCAGCAGCAAGGCGCGGTGTGCCGGTTGCAGTTCGTGGGGCGGCAAGCCGTGGCGGGCGCTGGCTTCATCGGCGTAGTGCTGGAACAGCACCAGTGCGTCTTCGCCCCTTTCGCGCAGCGGCGGGATGCGCAGCGGCGCGACGTTGAGGCGGTAATACAAGTCGGCGCGGAAGCGTCCCTGATCCGCCGCCTGACGCAGGTCTTCCTTGGTCGCGGCGATGACGCGGATGTCCAGTGGGATCAACTGATTGCCGCCCAGACGTTCGACGACCCGCTCCTGCAGCATGCGCAGCAGTTTCACTTGCACGTCCATGCTCATGCTTTCGATTTCGTCGAGAAACAGCGTGCCGCCGTTGGCGAATTCGAATTTGCCGATGCGGCGTTTCTGCGCGCCGGTGAAGGCGCCGGGTTCGTGACCGAACAGCTCGCTTTCCACCACCGACTCCGCCAGGGCGCCGGCGTTGATCGCCACGAACGGACCGTTGCGGCGGCTCGACAAGTCGTGCAGCGCGCGGGCCACGACTTCTTTGCCGGCACCGGTTTCGCCGAGGATCAGCACATCGGCCTTGGTCGCCGCCAGCGCACCGATCTGCTCACGCAGGCGCAGCATTGGCGTCGAATGGCCGACCAGTCGCGCGCTCAATTCGTTGCGATCGCTCAAGGCCAGACGCAGGCTGCGGTTGTCCAGCACCAGACGCCGTAGCGAGAGGGCGCGACGGACGCTGTCGAGCAGTGCATCGCTGGCAAAGGGTTTTTCCAGAAAATCGTAAGCGCCGGCGCGCATCGCCTGCACTGCCAGCGGTACGTCGCCATGGCCGGTGATCAGCAGCACCGGCAGCTCCGGATCCTGTGCATGCAACTCGCTCAACAGTTCGAGGCCGTCCATGCCCGGCATGCGGATGTCGCTGACCACCACGCCGGGCCAGTCACGCTCAAGTTGCGCGGCCAGGCCCTTGGCTTCGGACAGCGGCAGGATTTTCAGGCCGGCCAGATCCAGCGTTTGGCCGAGGGCTTGGCGCAGGTGCGGATCGTCGTCGATCAACACTACCTGGATGCGATTGTCGATGGTCATGCACTTCGGTCCTCGGACGGTTGCAGGCTGACTCCGGGCGCGCCGGCGCGCAGGCGCAGGGTGATCAGGGCGCCGCCTTGCTTGTGGTTGGCGAACGACAGCTCGCCACCAAAGGCGCGCATCAGCGTTTCACAAATCGCCAGCCCCAGGCCCAGACCCTGGGTGCGGGTCTTGGTGGTGTAAAAGGGCTCGCTGGCGCGGCCAAGGGCTTCCATGCAGAACCCGGGGCCATTGTCGCGAATGTACAGATTGACGCCGTCGGCGGTGGCTTCGGCACTTAGCCACAATTTGCGCGGCGGGCCTTTTTCGGTGAGCGCATCGAGGGCGTTGGCGAGCAGATTGCCCAGCACCTGACGCAAGCGGGTTTCGCCGGCCTCGACCCACAGCGTCGCGGCTGGCAGATCGCGGATCAGTTCGACTTCCATGCTGCGCCGACGTTTGGCCAGCAATGCCAGCGCATCGTCCAGCGCCGGTTGCAGGGCAACGCTTTCCGGTGCGTGGCGATCGCGGCGGGCGAAGGCGCGCAGGTGGGCGATGATCGAGGCCATGCGCCCGGTCAGTTCGCTGATGAGCTTGAGGTTGCCCCGGGCGTCCTCGGTGCGCTGATGATCGAGCAGCACTTCGGCGTTCTCCGCATAACTGCGAATCGCCGCCAGCGGTTGATTGAGTTCGTGACTGATGCTCGCCGACATGGTCCCCAGCGCCGACAATTTGCCCGCCTGGACCAAGTCGTCCTGGGCGCGCACCAGCTCCTGCTGCGCCTGCTCACGCTCGAGCACTTCCTGTTTCAAACGCCGGTTGAGGCCCTCCAGATCGCTGGTACGTTCAGCCACCCGGCCTTCCAGTTCGCGCCGGGCCTTGGCTTCGAAAGCGATGCGCTCCAGATAATGCCGGCGGCGCTGCATCATCAAACCCACCAGCAGCATCACCACCAATAGCGTGGCGCCGCCGATCGCGACCACCGTGCGCACCGGACGATCGATCAGCGTGCGCGGGGCGAGGATGCTGACGCTCCAGCCGGTTTCGGCGATGTCGTGGGTCTGCGTCAGCCAGGCGTCGGCGCTCAGGTTAAGCGGCCGGGGTTCGCGGGTCGGGTAGGGCTGGATCGCGGTGATTGCAGCGCGCTCGGTTTCACTCAGCTCACGGGTGGCGCGAAAACGCCATTCCGGGCGCGACGTCAGGATGACCACGCCGTTATGGTCGGTCACCAGCAGTTGTTCCGGCGTCTTGCCCCACAGGCTTTCGGTGTGGTCGAGGTCGACCTTGATCACCAGCACACCGATGATTTTCTCGCCGTTGCGCACAGCGGCGGCGAAGAAATATCCGCGTTTGGCCGACGTGGTGCCGAGGCCGAAGAAGCGTCCGAGGCGCCCGGCCATGGCTTCGCTGAAATACGGGCGGAAGGCGAAGTTGCGGCCGACGAAGCTGTCGCGTTTGTCCCAGTTCGACGCCGCCAGCGTCTGACCGGACGTGTCCATCAGGTACATGACTTCAGCGCCGGTCTGCGCGGCGATGTTGTTCAGCAGGCGATTGGCGTTGCCTTGGGTGACGCCGTCGTCCGGCGCACCGAGCACCGCGCGCAGGGCCGGCAGATCGCCGAGAATCTGCGGCAACACTTCATAGCGATGAAGGGTGCCGAGCAGGTTGGCGACGTACAGATCGAGGGTCTGGCGATTCTGCCCGGCGAGCTCGCTGCGGTAATAGCGTTCGGCAAGATGTTCCAACGGCCACAGCAGCGGCGCCAGGCACAGGGCCAACAGCGCGAGGCTGCGCCAGCGAGGTCTGCGGGGAAGCGGTGGTTTCATGAGCCGGATGCGCCTGAGGTAACTGGCGCATTATGCCCGGCCTCAGGCGAAGACGTCAGCGTCCTTGAGCAGCGCGGCCGCCTGATCCTTGGCCGATAGCGTCGGTGCTTCGTCCAGTTGCCAGTCGATGCCAATTGCCGGGTCGTCCCAGCGAATGGCGCGTTCGTCTGACGGGGAGTAGTAATCGGTGGTCTTGTAGAGAAAATCGGCGTAATCGCTCAGCACCACAAAGCCATGGGCAAAACCCTCGGGTACCCACATCTGCCGATGGTTCTCGTCGGACAGCCGCACGGCCACCCATTTACCAAAGTTCGCCGAGCTGCGGCGGATGTCCACAGCAACATCGAGCACCTCACCGGCGGTCACGCGCACCAGTTTTCCCTGGGTTTGCTGCAACTGGTAATGCAAGCCACGCAATACGCCTCTTTGTGAGCGCGAATGGTTGTCCTGCACAAATTGCACATCCAGGCTGGTTGCTTCCAGAAACGCCTTGGCATTGAAACTCTCGTAGAAAAAACCGCGCTCGTCACCAAACACCTTCGGTTCGATGATCAGAACACCGGGTAGGTCGGTGGTGATTACATTCATGAGTATTTCCATAGATTCGAGGCGAACGGCCGGTATTCTTGCGCAAAGTGCTACCGGGTGCGAGTACCGATGCAAATACCGTAGTCAATGTCGGACGGGGGTTGCGTATCGAGCAACGCAATGGCGATATAAGCGCCTAATAATACTTCAGGGGTCGTCTCATGCCGCTCGCCACGTTGATTCATCGCGCCAGTTTGCCCGCTCCGCAGGTTTCAGAGGCGCAGGCGCTGCAATGGCTGGCCGAGCATTACGGGCTCAGCGGCACGTTGCAGGCGCTGGGCAGCCAGCAGGATCTGAATTATCGCGTTGACAGTGCGCGTGGGCGCTTCGTGTTGAAAATCTGTCGTGGCGATTACGCGCTGGTGGAGCTGCAAGCCCAGCACGCAGGTCTCAAATACCTGGCCGAGCACTCGGCGATCAAGGTGCCGCAGGTAATCGCCGCCAATAATGGTGAAGACCTGTTGTCGCTGCAAGCCAATGGCGAAGCGGTTCATGTGCGATTGCTGGAATACATCGACGGGCAGCCGTTGACCGATTTCGATCATCTTGGCCAGGACGTGGTCGCCGGGTTTGGCCGGCTCTGTGGCGAGATGGATCTGGCCCTGGAAGGTTTCGATCATCCGGGCCTTGAGCGCACATTGCAGTGGGACGCGCGTCACGCCAGCGCGTTGATCAGTCATCTGTTGCCAGTGATCAAGGATGAGCAGCAGCGTACGGTGATTAGCACAGCTGCCGATCAGGCCGAGCGCCGTTTGCAGCCGTTGCTGGACAAACTGCCGGTGCAGGCGATTCACATGGATATCACCGATGACAACGTCGTCTGGGCGCGGGATGCCCAGCGGCATTGGCAGTTGCAGGGCGTGATCGATTTCGGTGATCTGGTGCGCACCTGGCGTATCACCGACCTGTCGGTGACCTGCGCGGCATTGCTGCATCACGCCGATGGCGATCCGTTTGTCATCCTGCCGGCGATCAAGGCTTATCACGCGGTCAATCCGTTGCACTATGCAGAACTGCAAGCGCTCTGGCCGTTGATCGTCGCGCGAGCGGCGGTGCTGGTGCTCAGTGGCGAGCAGCAGGTCAGCATCGATCCGGGCAACACCTACAGCCGCGACAATCTCAATCATGAGTGGGAGATCTTCCGCGTCGCGACTTCGGTGCCATTGGCGCTGATGGAGGCGGCGATTCTCACTGCCGTGGGCCAGACTTTACCGAGGAACGAACACGCAGAATTTGCGCTGCTGTTGCCCGGACTGGTCGGGCGCGAATTTGCGCTGATCGATCTGGGCGTGTTGAGTCCGCACTTCGAGGCGGGCAATTGGGAGCAGCCGGGCATCGATCAGCGCTTGCTGACCGAAGCCGCAGCGGTGCATGGGCTGGCGGCGACGCGTTATGGTCAGTACCGCTTGTCACGTACTCGGCCGGACAGCGCGACTGAGCCGGATACGTTCGCGTTGCATGTCGAATTACGTGCGCCGTCTGGAAGCGAAGTGCAAACGCCGTTCGCCGGCGTTCTGAATCAAGCGGCAAACGGTGCGCTGCAACTCGATGGCCCACAGTTCAGCCTTCGCCTGTGGGGCGTGACGCCTGTTCTTGAGCATGGGGTGGCAGTGGATCGAGGCCAGAAACTCGGTGCGGTCACGGGGCCGCTGCTGGTGCAGTTGTGCCGAGAAGCAGAACTCGACGCGCCGCTGTTTTGCACGCCGTCCCGTGCGCCGGCCTGGCAGGCGTTGTGTCCGTCACCGGCGACCTTGCTCGGGTTGGCCTGCGACGCCGAGCCGGAGCTGGACGCGAAAACGCTGCTCGAGCGCCGCGACGCCAGTTTTGCCCGCACGCAAAAACACTATTACGTCGACCCGCCGCGCATTGAACGCGGCTGGCGCAACCACCTGATCGACATGCACGGCCGTTCGTATCTGGACATGCTCAACAACGTCGCCGTGCTCGGTCATGGTCACCCTCGGATGGCGGCGGTCGCAGCACGGCAGTGGTCGTTGCTCAATACCAATTCGCGCTTCAACTATGCGGCAGTCGCCGAGTTTTCCGAACGCTTGCTGAAACTGGCGCCAAAGGGCATGGATCGGGTGTTTCTGGTCAACAGCGGCAGCGAGGCCAACGACCTGGCGATTCGTCTGGCCTGGGCCTTCAGCGGCGGGCGCGACATGATCAGCGTGCTCGAGGCGTATCACGGCTGGACGGTCGGTGCCGATGCGGTATCGACGTCAATTGCCGACAACCCGAAGGCGCTGGAAAGTCGCCCGGACTGGGTGCACCCAGTGCCGGCGCCGAACACTTATCGTGGCGAATTCCGTGGCGTCGATTCAGCGCCGGATTACGTGCGCAGCGTCGAACATCATCTGCAGAAACTCGCCGAGCAGAAGCGCCAACTGGCGGGTTTCATCTGCGAGCCGGTCTACGGCAATGCCGGGGGGATTTCTTTACCGCCGGGCTATTTGCCGCAGGTGTATGAAAGGGTCCGCGCGCAGGGCGGGGTGTGCATCGCTGACGAAGTGCAGGTCGGTTACGGGCGCATGGGCCATTTTTTCTGGGGCTTCGAAGAGCAGGGCGTGGTGCCGGACATCATCACCATGGCCAAAGGCATGGGTAACGGCCAGCCACTGGGCGCGGTGATCACTCGCCGGGAAATCGCCGAGGCGCTGGAGGCCGAGGGTTATTTCTTCTCATCGGCGGGCGGCAGTCCGGTCAGTTGCCAGATCGGCATGGCGGTGCTCGATGTGATGGACGAAGAAAAGCTCTGGGAAAACGCCCAGGTGGTCGGCGCCCACTTCAAAGAGCGCCTTGAGGCGTTGATCGATAAACATCCGCTGGTCGGCGCGGTGCACGGCTCCGGTTTCTACCTCGGGCTGGAACTGATCCGCAATCGCGAGACGCTGGAACCCGCAACCGCCGAGACTGCGTGGCTGTGTGATCGGCTGCGTGAGCTGGGGATTTTCATGCAGCCGACCGGCGATGACTTGAACATCCTCAAGATCAAGCCACCGATGGTGACGTCGCGCCAGAGTGTGGATTTCTTTGTCGATATGCTGGACCGGGTGTTGAGCGAAGGCCTGTAAGCAAGGCACATTCCCTGTGGGAGCGAGCCTGCTCGCGAAAGCTGTGTATCAGCCGCCACATGCGGTGACTGACACAGCGCATTCGCTAGCAGGCTCGCTCCCACATTTTTTTCGGTTTTAAGTTCGATTTGTATCGGCTTATTTAGCGTTTGAAATGAGAGGTTCCCGTATTATAGCTTTTAAAGCCGATATTTATCGGTTATAAAGTCGCCATTGCCCCGGCATGGCGATCTCTTGTCCGGTGCGCGCGTTTTCTTTTCGGTTGAATTCTTCGACCGTCAAAGCACTAGCCCGGAGATGATTCATGAGCCGTATCGTTACCGTCGCCGCCACGCAGATGGCCTGTTCGTGGGACCTGGAAGCCAACCTCGAAACCGCTGAAAGACTGGTCCGCGAAGCCGCCGCCAAAGGCGCGCAGATCATCCTCATCCAGGAACTGTTCGAGGCGCCGTACTTTTGCCAGAAGCCGAATCCGGATTACCTGCAACTGGCAACGACGGTTGAAGAAAACGTGGCCATCAAGCATTTCCGGAAAATCGCCAAGGAGCTGCAGGTGGTGCTGCCGATCAGCTTCTACGAACTGGCAGGGCGTGCGCGCTTCAACAGCATCGCGATCATCGACGCCGATGGCAGCAACCTCGGGATTTATCGCAAGAGCCACATCCCCGACGGCCCGGGCTATCACGAAAAGTATTACTTCAACCCGGGCGACACCGGCTTCAAGGTATGGAACACCCGTTACGCGAAAATCGGCGTCGGCATCTGCTGGGACCAGTGGTTCCCGGAAGCGGCACGCAGCATGGCGCTGCAAGGTGCGGAAATCCTTTTTATCCGACCGCGATTGGCAGCGAGCCCCACGACAAGACCATTTCTTCACGCGATCACTGGCAGCGGGTGCAGCAGGGCCATGCCGGCGCCAATCTGATGCCGCTGATCGCCAGCAACCGCATCGGCAACGAAGAGCAGGACGGCTATGACATCACCTTTTACGGCTCGTCGTTCATCGCCAACCAGTTCGGCGAAAAAGTGCAGGAGCTGAATAAAACCGAAGAAGGTATTCTTGTGCACACGTTCAACCTCGACGAGCTGGAACATATTCGCAGCGCGTGGGGTTCATTCCGTGACCGCCGGCCGAATCTGTACGGCGCGTTGAAAACCCTCGACGGTTCCCTGGAGTCCTGATGACCACATTGAAAAGTACCCCACGCGCCGATGGCTTCTACATGCCGGCCGAGTGGGCGCCGCAGACCCAGACCTGGATGATCTGGCCCGAGCGCCCGGACAACTGGCGTCTGGGCGGCAAACCGGCGCAGGCCGCGCACGCCACAGTGGCCAAAGCCATCGCCCGCTTCGAGCCGGTGACCGTTGCCGTCTCCGCCGGTCAATACGAAAACGCCCGCGCGCGTCTCGACGTGCCGAATATCCGCGTGGTGGAAATGTCCAGCGACGACGCCTGGGTTCGCGACAGCGGCCCGACTTTCGTCATCAACAACCGTGGCGAAGTGCGCGGCGTGAACTGGGATTTCAACGCCTGGGGCGGTTTCGATGGCGGCCTGTATGCGCCGTGGAACCATGATTCGCAGGTCGGTGGCAAGATTCTCGAAATCGAGCGCAGCCCGCGCTACCGCACCGAAGGTTTCGTGCTTGAAGGCGGTTCGATACACGTCGACGGCGAAGGCACGCTGATTACCACCGAAGAGTGCCTGCTCAACCGCAATCGCAATCCGCACCTGAACCGCGAAGAAATCGAAGCGGTGCTCCGTGACAACCTGTCGGTGGACAAGATCATCTGGTTGCCGGATGGCTTGTTCAACGATGAAACCGACGGCCATGTGGATAACTTCTGCTGCTATGTGCGTCCGGGCGAAGTGCTGCTGGCATGGACCGATGATCCGCAGGATCCGAACTACCCGCGCTGCCAGGTCGCAATGCAAGTGCTGCAAAACAGCACCGACGCCAAGGGCCGCCCGTTCACGGTGCACAAAATGCCGATTCCGGGGCCGCTGTATGCGACCGAAGAAGAATGCTTCGGAGTCGATGCGGTGGACGGTTCGCAGGAGCGCAATCCATCCGTGCGCCTGGCCGGTTCCTACGTGAACTTCCTGATCGTCAACGGCGGCATCATCGCGCCGAGCTTTGGCGACCCGATGGATGCGCCGGCCAGGGAAATCCTGCAGAAGCTGTTCCCGCAGCATGAAGTGGTGATGGTGCCGGGCCGCGAATTGTTACTGGGCGGCGGCAATATTCACTGCCTTACCCAACAGCAGCCAGCGCCGCACAAAGAGTGAGTTGAGTCGTAACAGCTTGAGTCGGTTAGCAAAACAGCGACACAACGTTTAGCTCGCCAGGCATGAAAGCAAGCCCGCGGCCCATCAGGACCGCGGGCTTTTTCATGCGCGCTGGTCGGGAATCTGCGCGCCTTGGCATACCTCTTGTATTGCTTCTGGTGCACTAGGGAGGGAGGGGAACTTCAACAGTTCTGTCACAAACCTTGGATAACGTAGCCGCTCATGAACGGGGAGAGAGCGCTGAAATGAACGCCGAAGTGAACGTAGTCAGCGAGCGGACTGTGCATCCCATGGCCGTTAACGGCGAATCGCTCCAGCTGGTTGCGCACTGGTTGAAGTCCAATGGAACGCGTCAGATCAGACAACCTGATCCGCGCCGGATGATGATCGAGCGCTACCCCGCTGGCCTGTTCAGCGAGGCTGAACTGGAAGCGTTGTGGGATGTGATAGAAGGATAGGAACAATAGGGATTGGTAAAGCGCTGCCGGGATGGCGGCGCTTTTTTTTGCCTGATTTTAATCCACAGGCGTTCAAAGATCGGAGCGAGCCTGCTCGCGAAGGCGTCAGCACTGTCACTGCCTTGTTGACTGGCCACCGCTTTCGCGAGCAGGCTCGCACACAGACCAAAACTCCCTGCTTAACTTCATTTTTTTGCAATCGCCCAGCTAAGAATTTACGTTTCTTAGACGTTTTTCGCCTATTTAAAGACGATTCTTGAAATTGACACACTGTTCAGGGCGCGGCTACGATTCGGCCCAACGCCTGTGGCTAACCGCCATGACTCAAAACAAGGAGCAGGCCCGCCATGACGTTTGCGTTGGCGGGTCTTTTTGTTTCGGGGTGAATACAAGAGTGCAAAAGCGCCGTTTCAGCCGTTCGACACAGCGCGTTTCAACCCGTAATAAGGAAAACAAAATGTTGAACAAGCGAATCAGCCTGATCGCACTGGGGATGTTGAGTGCTACACAGGCTATGGCTAACGACCAGGCCGAATCCAAGGGTTTCGTTGAAGACAGCAGCCTGAAAGTGCTGCTGCGCAACGCCTACATCAATCGTGATTACAAAGACGGTCGTCCGGACAAAGCCGAGTGGGGCCAGGCGGCGATCGGGACGTTCTCGTCCGGCTTCACCCAAGGCACCGTGGGTGTCGGCGTTGACGCCTTTGGTCTGTACGCGCTGCGTCTGGACGGCGGCAAGGGTCGCACCGGCGCGCAAGGTATCGACTTCTTCAAACAGGAAAACGATGGTCGCGCGGCCCATGACATCGCCAAGGGCGGCGCAGCGGTCAAATTCCGTGTGTCCAACACCGTGCTGACTTACGGTGACCAGATGCCGGCCTTGCCGGTGCTGAGCTACGACAACGTGCGTCTGCTGCCGGAAAGCTACACCGGTACTCTGATCACCTCTCGTGAGATCAAAGGTCTGGAACTGAACGCCGGTCGCTTCACCGCCGAGTCGCGCAAGAGCGATGAAGGCCGTGACAGCGGCGGTCTGAAGGCGATCAACGTATTGGGCGGTAGCTATCAGTTCACCGAACACTTCAAAGGCGCGCTGTACGCGTCCGACGTTGAAGACGTCTTGAAGAAACAGTACGTGAACGCCAACTACGTGATCCCGTTCAACAAGGATCAGTCCCTCACCCTGGACTTCAACGGCTACCGCACCAAGCTGGACAATTCCTATGTCCGCGAAAACGGTGTAACCGGTGACGACAACAAGATCTGGAGCCTGGCAGCCACTTTCGCCACCGGCCCGCACTCGTTCACCGTGGCGCATCAGCGTTCCACCGGTGACAGCAACCTGGGTTATGCCTACGGCGGTTATCAGAAAGATCAGGGTCGTGTCGGTGACGGTGGTAACACCATCTACCTGGCCAACTCCTACTGGTCGGATTTCAACGCCGAAGACGAACGCAGCTGGCAACTGGGCTACGGCCTGGACTTCGGCGCATTCGGCGTTCCGGGTCTGAGCTACAACTTCGCTTACGTGCGTGGCGATAACATCACCACCTCCACCAGCGAAGGCGGTACCGAGCGCGAGATCTTCAACCAGTTCAAGTACGTCGTGCAAAGTGGCCCGGCCAAAGACCTGAGCGTGAAGTTGCGCAGCTCGATCCTGCGCGTATCGCAGAAATCCAGCGAATACAACGTCAGCGGTAACGAGCTGCGGGTATTCGTGGACTATCCGATCAACATCTTCTGATGATCGATACGTTGTAAGGAAAATGAGAAAACCCCGATTCGTTCGGGGTTTTTTTCGACGGTTTTTCAGCGGAAACCGGAAATAACCGATGTTTTTGTCATGTAAAAGTTGTTTTTCAAGCGCTGCAGATTTCGTTTCAAGCAGTGCTTCAAATGCCTGAAATTCTTTCTCATGGACGCAAATTCTCCACCCAATAGATTAGGGCGTTCAACGCAGCGGAGAATTGGGTAATGATCGTTTTGAACAGAGAAGTGGGCGAATCGCTACGGCGCGACAAGTTTGTCAACGTCCAGGGTGGTGACTTCAATCTCTACGGTCATTTTGCCGACTTCGTCAGACTGACCAAAAGTTGGGAAAACATGGAGCCTGACAGCTACTACGGTCAGGCCGAGGCCGGCATGCGTTACCGTCGTTACAGCGACTTTGAATACAACCCGAAAACCCGTGAGCTCAAGCAACTTGAGCATCGCGCTTATGTGCAATCGAAAGAGAACAACGCTTACGTCGGTGGCGTGGTACGGCACTTTCAGGATTTTTCCGAAGAAGTGATCTCTTCCCCGGTGATGCGCAGCCTGATCGACACTGATTTCGAAGTGTACAAAAGTGTATTGCCGGAAGAGTTGCACGATGAGATCTGGCAGTGCCAGATCCATCAGATCCGCATCGAAATCAAACCCGGTAAACAGTTGGAAATCACGCCTGAAGGCATTCACTGCGACGGCTATCCGTTCAGCGGCGTGCACTTCTGGGGGCGTAATAACGTCGATGGCGCGGAGAGCCGTTTGTACGACATCCACGAGCATCAATTGGCGGCGACCACCTACGAGGAAATTCTCGACACCACCTACTTCCTCGATCGCGACATGCGCCATTACGTGACCCCGGCGCGCAACACCCACACCCATGCCATGGCGTACCGTCAGATTCTGGCGATTTCCTTCTCGCGGCCCGGGACCGCTTTCGACATTGTTCGCTAATCAGATCACCCCAATCGACGGCGTCGAGTGCTCGACGCCAGTGGTCCTGCGCCGCGCCACCGCCAAGGATGCGCAACGCATGGAGCGCTTCTTCCGCCAGTTCGACGAAGTGTCGTTCTGCGAATGGCAGGACGCCAAATGCCTGCGCGGCGTGTTGATCCAGAAAACCACCACGGCGTATCTGGCGTTCGATGTGGAGGGTGAAATCGTCGGCGCGGTGCTTGGTGGCATGCTCGGCAGTCGTGGCACGATCAACCATCTGGCGGTCAGCCCGCGCTACCGCAGCCAAGGCGTGGGACAGCGCCTTGTCGAAGCTGCATCGTCCGACATGAAGCGGGTCGGGGTGCTGCGGATGTTTCTGTTCGTCGACGATGCTAACCTCGCGGGCAAGCGATTCTGGACTGCCCAGGGTTTTTGCGAGCCTCACGGCGAACGGACATTTGAGAGGGATCTATGAATGAAAGGTCCGGCAGCGCACCGCTGATGGCGACTCATCAGCCGTCGCGCACGTTTGCCGAAGCCAGCCCGGTGGTCGCCGGGTATTTCACCGTGTCGTTTGTCTTCGGGTTGATGGCGGTCAACGCCGGCCTGCCGATGTGGCTGCCGGTGGCGATGTGCTTGTTTGTCTATGCCGGCGCTTCGCAATTCGCCGCGCTGGCGCTGATCTCCAGCGGCGCATCACTGACCACCATTGTGCTGACCACTTTCCTGATCAATGCGCGGCACATGCTGATGTCGGTGTACATGGCCAAGGCCCTGCGCGCGCTGGGTTTGAGCCGCATGGAGCGTTGGGCTTACGCCGGTGGCCTGACCGATGAGTCCTTCGCTTTCCACAGCGTCAAGCTCGGTACCGGCGCACCGGTCAACGTGCGTTATCTGATCGGTTTCAACCTGTTCTGCCACACCTCGTGGGTGCTCGGAGGTTTGCTCGGCGCGGTCTGCGCGCAGTACGCGGCGCACTTGATCAAGTATCAGCTCGACTACGCGCTGACGGCGATGATGCTCTACGTGCTGGTGTCGCTGTGCAACACGCGCAACAAACTGATCGCCGCTGCTGCCGCCGTGATCTGCATGGGCGCGCTGAGCCTGATCGGCAGTTCGCCCTTCAACGTATTTATCGCCACGTTTGTGGGCTGCGGAGTGGGTGTATGCCTGACCAAACGTTCCTGATTCTGGTGGTGGTGCTGATGATGGCCGTGACGTTCCTGCCACGGGCACTGCCGCTGCAAATCAACACCGAACATTGGCCGCCATTTATCGCGCGGGCACTGGAATACTTGCCGGTGGCGATCGTCGCCGCGATCAGCCTGACCCCCTTGTTGATCAAGGACCGGCAGATACAGCTCGATCGCCCGGAATTCTATGCCGCGATTCCGACGTTGCTATGTGCGTATTTCAGCAAAAACCTCTTTCTCAGTGTGGCGGTGGGGACGGCTGCGTACATTGCGCTCGGCTCGTTCATGTAGCGGCATATCGACGACATCGTTCAGGGCCTGGTGGGACAATTCAGGATTGTTCACCGCCAGGCGCACTTCGAGGAAATCCTCGAAGCCGGGGAATATCGTCAGGCCGTGTTTCTGCGCGGCCTCACGCGAGACCATACCCACCGCGTCCATCTGCGTGATCAACGACAGCGTCAGGGTTTCGCTGCAGGAATAGACCATGCGCTGACCGTTCTCGTGATTGCCCAGCCCGGCGTCGAGAAAGCGCAAAAAGCTGTGGGAATACGGACAATCTTCCGCAGGACGCACCTGAAACTTGTTGCCCAGCAACGTCAGCGGATCGTTTTCCTGCCCACAATGCGCACCAACCACCTGAACCTGCACGTCCGGCAGCACAATGCTCGGCAAGCCCGGGCGCTGCGGACCGATCAGCACGGCGAGGTCGAAATCTTCGTTCTTCAGCTTACTCAGATTTTCCATCGACTCGGCGTAGCTGAACTCCATCTGATAATCCGGAAACACCTCGATCAGGCGTCCGATCATGCGTCGGTTGAAATCAGGCGACAGGGTGTTGTTCAACGCCACCTTCAACGTCCGCTGCCCGGGCACCTTCAGCGCCTCGACCTTTTCTTCCATCTGTCGCGTGGCGATCAACACTTTGTCGATGTAGGGCGTGAGCTCCGTGCCTTGCGGCGTCAGCGTCAGTCCCTTGTTGGAACGGCGAAACAAGCGGAAACCGAACTGCTCTTCGACCTTGTTCAACTGTGCGGCCAATGCCTGCACGGTCAGGCACGAATGCTCGGCTGCAGCCGACAGCGAGCCAGTCTGCACGATGCGCATCAGGTTGCGTAAGGTTCTGCTATCCATGGGTAATGCCCTCTGAAGTGGGCTGGTATTGTTGTTTACGAGACGACTGAACCGGCGCCATATGCTGGCTATATTCCCGTACCTGAGCATAGTTGTCGCGGACTTGGTAGCGAATTGATTTCCCCGCCGATGGCTGGAGGCTGATAGAGGATCGGGGTTTTTGCTGGGATGGGGGTGATGGAGATCAAAAAATGTGTGCAAGCAGTATGGATTTTTCAGTCTGCACGGTTGTTCCTAAGTGTATTAGTTTTGAGTAAATGTACAGATATGTACTAACCTCAAGGCATGATGATTTCTCTGGAGGCGGCCAAATGCCAACTTCATCTACTGCGTTAAACCCACGCGAACAACTCGACGCCCCCGAAGCCGGCCGCGTTGCGCTGAAGTTTTTCTTCAATCTCATGGAGCACTGGGGCTGCAGCGCCGAGCAGCAACGCACCTTACTTGGCGGCGTCGGCAACACCACGTTCTACAAATACAAGCACCTGCCGCCCAACATCCGTTTACCTCACGACACCCTTGAGCGCATCTCGTACCTGATGGGCATTCACAAGGCGTTGAGCATCATCTTCAGCAACAGCCGCGAACGCGCCTACACCTGGGTCAGCAGCCCGAACACCGCAGCACCGTTCAATGGCCAAACGGCGCTGGATTACATGCTGGCGGGGAGGGTGATCGACATCGCCGACGTGCGCCGCTACCTCGACGGAGTGCGCGGTTGAAAACCCCGGCGCTGGTCGATGTGCCATGGCCGCGGGCGTATCGCATTGTCAACAGCAGCTTCCCGCCGATTGCCCTGTTCGAAGACGTGCTCGACCCCGAAGACCTCGAAATCGCCTACGCCATCGAAGCGCTGACCAATGATCGCCTCATCGAACAGGCTGGCGTACTCGCACGCGTACGCCCCGAAGACCGCCTGTCCGGCCCCGGCTCCAGCCCGGTGATGGCCGCCTTCACCCACGTCGGCAAACGCAGCCGTTTCAGCGACGGCACCTTCGGCGTCTACTACGCCGCGAGCAGCCAGGCAGCGGCGATCGCTGAGACCTGCTTTCATCAGGAGCGATTTCTCGCTGCGACTCAGGAAGCCGATCTTGAGTTGACCATGCGCACCTACGTCAATCGAGTGGTCAAGCCGCTGCATGACGTTCGCCAAGGCTTCGAAAGTCTGCATCAGCCTGACCCGGAAGCTTACGGCCCATCGCAAGCGTTCGCGCGGCAGCTGCGCGATGCTGAATCGTGGGGCTTGCTCTATAAAAGCGTGCGATTGGCAGGGCATGAATGTGTTGCAGCGCTTCGGCCGCCGGCGGTTTCGATTCCGAAGCAGGGGAAGCATTTGCGCTATGTCTGGAGTGCGAACGAGCAGAGGATTTCGTATGTGCTCGAGATCAGTCAGGTGTGAAACGCAAAAAGCCCTCGGATCAAAGAGGGCTTCATATGTGATTTAGATCAACGGCTTGTCTGGCGGCGCATCCATTACTTTAACCACATCATCGATCAGCGCCTTGCTTAACTCTTGCAGATATTGGGAGGCGTAGGCGTGAAGGTCAGGGTCGCGAGAGACTATGGAGTCAGCGGTCAGTAGCTTGGAGATGTGATTTCGCAAGGCTTCGCGCCACGCATTTCGTCGATCTATTCCCATAAGCGTTTATGGTTTGTTTATACGGCGTAGCCGTATATTCCGATTCATGTATACAATCATCGAAACCTAAATTTTCAAGCGCTATGCCGACGCCATATGGGCCGATGGTGAGCGCCATGAATTCATCAATTGGCTTGCTGCAAACCCTCTGGCTGGTGATGTCGTGCCTGGTAGTGGAGGTATGCGCAAGGTGGGGTGGACTCGCAGCGGCATGGGTAAGCGAGGCGGTACACGTGTCATTTATTACAACACGCTTTCTGAAGGCTCGATTTGGTTGCTCATTGCCTACACCAAGGCAAAGCTCGACAACTTACCCGTAGCCTTCCTTAAGCAACTGAAGGAGGAAATCAGCGATGGTCGATGAACTGGAGCAATTCCAGCAGGACTTGCTGGAATCTGTACGTCAGATGAAGGCTGGAAAGGCCGCTCGTGTAACGCATGTGCCGCTCTCTGCGGCAGCTGAAGCACGTGCCAAAGTGGGCGTTTCTCAAAGTGCGTTTGCCAAACTGATCGGTGTGAGCCTGCGGACTTTGCAGGATTGGGAGCAGGGTCGCCGGCAGCCGACGGGTGCAGCGCAGACTCTCTTGCGGGTGGCAAGTCAGCATCCTGAGGCGTTGCGGGATCTGCATAGTGCTTGATACCACTAAAACCTTTTGCCTGGCGTCTGCTACTGAATACAACAAAGCCCCTGCATTTCTGCATGGGCTTCGTTTTGTATGACGTCAGCACTAAAATCGTAAAAAGAATTCAGGTTGCGACTGTGTCGTTAATTGAAAAACGTGGTCTGTCCCAATTCTGCACAATTCTGCATATACGCACTGTTAAAAGTCATCGAATGGCTCACAGTGGCTCAGTTCCCCTTTACGTCGGTGATCCACTCGGGCCGGATCACTGCAATTGGATTTTCTTGAGCGACAATTTCAAAAATGAATTGCTGAATTTGCTGATGACCGTCATCTACCGACTTCGAGTGAAGCTGAAATCTCACCTCGATCCGATTGTGTCTGTACCGGCCCTCACGGACACCGTCCATTCCGAATTGATTGATATGGCCTATGGGGAACGTATAGGCGGCTCCACCAGGCCCAATCAATGACCACCTTTGGTTACTAGGCGTGTCATATGTCTCATCGCCGACTTGCAGTTGAAGAGAGGTCAGCATCACAAAGCAGGGGTGCGGCCCAATGTTCAATGGACGGACGCTAGTGACGTATACCGTTTCCTCTGGCGCAGGATTGAAACGCTCTACGTTCACGACTGGCACTACGTACGGACGATATTTCGCCCTGTATTCTCGCCTTAAGTAGAAAAGGGTAATGCTGGTGATCAAGAGCGCTAGGATTGCTACAGCGGCCGTAACTGCATTTGCATAATCAGCGGAGAAAGTCTTTAGCCATTCCATAGCGCAGCCCTCGCAGTTAACAAATGGTTGTTATGTCCCTTGTTACGTCTAGCGCAAAAACAAAAGGCCCGCATTGCTGCGAGCCTTTGTTTTAAATGGTGCCGGCACCAGGAGTCGAACCCGGGACCTACTGATTACAAGTCAGTTGCTCTACCAACTGAGCTATACCGGCGTGTGGGCGACGATTATAGCGATTGGGAAGATCCTGTAAACCCCTGAATTCAGACTATTTTTGCGTTGCCGCAAATCACGCTCTGCGCAGTACGTTTCGCAGCTTCCGCAGTGCTCGCACTGTGCGGCTGTTTTGCAGTGCATGCAGTTGGCTTTCAACCTGTTCGGCGCGATGCAGGGCGTCAGCGAGTTGTCTGGCGGTGTCGGGCTCGTCGGGGCTGAGTGGATGCGCAAGGGCGTGGCCGCGGCAGAGCTGGAAGTTGTCGAGGTTGCAGGGCGGGATGTCGAACGCGGGTTTGAGGTTGAGGTGTTCGTTGGCGAGGAACCAGGTGTTGAGGCCATCGAACAGGATTGATTGGTAGCCGGCATCGGTGACCAGGTGTTCCCAGGTGTGATCGCGCAGCCATGGGGTTTCGATGAGGATGATCCAGGGGCGGAAGCGGTTGAAGTCCATGCCGCGCAGGACAGTTTCTTCGTGGCCTTCGACGTCGATCTTGAGGAAGTGGATTGGGCGGTCGGGGGCGTGTTGTTCGCAGAGCGAGGTGAGTGTGCGGGCCTCGACCGTAAAGCTCTGCACGGTCATGCCGAGGTCTTTGCGTTGTTGGGCAACGACGGGGTCGGCGGTGGACAGGCCGGTGTCCGGGATGCCGTAGAAGGTTACGGCGCCGGGCTGGTCGCTGGCGATGCATTGCACGGTGGTGTCGCGCGGGCGTTGCTGGCAGAGCGCGTCGTAATAATCCTGCATCGGTTCGACGTTGATTCCGTGCCATCCATGATCGTAGAACGCTTTGGTGACCGAGTCGTGGTTCGGGTCGTTGGCGCCGACGTCGATGTAGAATCCGTGTTCGAACTGCTTGAGCGCGCGCCACAGGCGGACGTCTTCGAAGTTCTGTGCATAGGAGATGAACGTCACGGTCGCTTCCTGTCGGTCGATTTTTATTGTTCGGGCGTGTGCTGGCGAGGCGGTGAGGCTTTGTATAGCAAGGCTGGCGGGGGCCCGCAATTATTCGCTTTGGATGCCCGAAATTCGGCGGTTATGCCGTTTTGATTGGCGGCTTATGCACAACTTGAAGCCTTGCTCACTGACTGAGTGCAGTTTTTAGCAGGCATTCTCATTTTGTATGCAAATTGCTGTTTTGCCGGTTTTTTATTCATGTGAACAAAAAATGACCAAAGCAGTGTACGGGCCGAAACAGGCGGTGATATTGGATCCGCGTAAATTTCATCAACAGAGTTATCCACAGGTTGGCGGGCTGTTATCCGCGCTCGGCCAAGAGCAGCAGATTACGCGGCGTCAGCGCCGTTTCGCAGAATGTGCCCAGACGCACGGCATAGCCTTGCTCGACCAGAAAAAGCGCGCGATCCAGATTCAGCCAAAGCTCCAGTGGCCGGCGGAATAGCCCGCGCAGCAATTCCAGGTTGCGAGCTTCGGCCAGACGTTGCCAACCGGCGGTTTCCAAATGCTCCCAATCCGTCGAGCCGGTTGTGGATAAGTCTTTGAGAGCGGCGAGATCGCGGCAGTAGTCAGCGAACGGTTTATCCAGCCAGGCGCTCGGCAATGACGGGGTGGGCAAGTATTCGTCAACGCCACGCAACTGCCGTTGCAGCAAGTCGAAGGCCAGTCGTCGCGCCATGGACGTGTCGCGCTGGCGTCGGACTCGTGCACCGGCGGTGACGGTTTCGCTCATCGGCAGTGCCAGATCTTCCCGCGATACCCGTAGGCAAGATCGCAGGCCGTTGGAGGACAGTGCCTGATATTCGCTGTGGACGGTGCGGTTGTAGCAACACGGCGCAATCGCCATCTGCTGGCACCCGGTCGCGCTGGCCAGTTGCATCAAGCGGACATGCAGATCGCCGCAAGCGTGGAGCGCGACGGGGGTGTGCGCAGCGTTCAACACGGCGGATGCGTCGGCCGCCAGCGCGTCCTGTTCGATGTGCAGAGCATGCAAATGGTGGCGCCGACTCAGTGCCTGACCGCTGGCAACCAACGCAGGATCGTACTCGACACACGTCAGTTGCTGTCCTGCGTTGAGCAACCGCCGGCCCAGATGACCTTTGCCCGAACACCAGTCCAGCCAATGCGTCGGCTGCGATGAAAAAGCCAAACGGCTGGCAAACGCCTCGATCTGTTGCCATTTGCGCCCCGGCACATCGACATTCAAGCGGTGGCCGGCGGTTTCAAGCGCATGCCCCGGCAGCGAACCGACCGCACTCAATTTTGCCGATAACTTCGCCAATGAAGCGAACGGCTCAGGCGCATCGACAAGATCAGCCGGACGGTTGTGCGCGCGTTCTGCATCTTCCAGCGACCGCCCGCGTAGCCACGAAGACAACTCGGGGTAGGACGTTTCCCAAGGAAGCGAAAGATGCGTAAACGGACGAGGTTTCCAAAGCGCCTGATGCTTGATCAAAAAAGCATCCAGCGCGCGGAAGCGGGCGAGTAGGGCCTCGCCCGTCAGCACGTGGGAAGTATCAGCGGCCTTGGCAGGCATCGACGCGCAGCCAGCGCTCCAGCAGCTTGAAGCCGCGAACCAGCACGTAAGCCATGACCAGATAGAACACGCCCGCGGCGAAGAAGATCTCAACCGGCAGATAAGTGCGGGCGATGATCGTGCGCGCCATGCCGGTCAGTTCCAGCAGGGTCACCGTGCTGGCCAGGGCACTGGCCTTGAGCATCAGGATCACTTCGTTGCTGTAGGCCGGCAGGCCGATCCGTGCTGCACGAGGCAGGATGATGTAGAACATCGCTTTGGGCCGGGACATGCCCAAGGCACGGGCGGCTTCGATTTCACCGGGTGGAATTGCCTGAATCGCGCCGCGCAGGATTTCAGCGATGTACGCCGCCGTATGCAGCGTCATGGTCACGGTTGCACACCAGAACGGATCGCGCAGGTACGGCCACAACGCGCTTTCACGCACCGCGTCGAACTGCGCCAGGCCGTAATAGACCAGAAACAGCTGCACCAGTAACGGTGTACCGCGGAAAAAGAAGATGTAGGCGTAAGGCAGCGAGCGGACGTACCAGCGCTTCGAAGAACGCGCGATGCCCAGCGGAATGGCGAGCAGCAGGCCGGCGATGACCGCAATGGCGACCAGTTCCAGCGTCAGGGTCGCGCCCTGCGCCAGTTTCGGCAGCCACTTGATAATGACTTCCCAGTTCATTGCGCGCTCCTCGCAAAGCCGCGAGCGGCGCGTTTTTCCAGAAAGTGCATGCCGGTCATCGCCAGTACCGTCAGGCCCAGATACATGACGGCCGCGACCATATAGAAGGTGAACGGCTGTTTCGACACGGTCACGCCGATTTGCGCGTGACGCATGATTTCCTCGAGACCGATGACCGATACCAGCGCGGTGTCTTTCATCAAGATCATGAACAGATTGCCCAGGCCGGGCAGGGCGATGCGCCACATCTGCGGCATGATCAAACGGGTGAAAATCCGCCACTTCGACAGGCCCAGCGCTTGGCCGGCCTCACGGTGACCTTTGGGAATGGCCAGCAGGGCGCCACGAAACACTTCCGTGGCGTAGGCGCCGAAGCACAGGCCCAGTGCGATCACACCGGCGGCAAAGGCGTTGAGTTGCAGGTCGGGGTTGCCGAAGTACTCACCGAGGGTGCGCATCAGGTTGACCGTACCGAAGTAGATCAACAGCACCCAGAGCAATTCCGGAACGCCGCGCACCAGCGTCGAATAGGTGCCGCCAAGCCATTGCAGCGGCTTGTACGGGGAAGTCTTGGCCAAGGCGCCGAGCAGGCCGAGCACCAGGCCCAGGCACAGGGCGGTGAGGGCCAGTTGGACGGTCATCAGCGCGCCAGCGGCGAGCGCCGGGCCGAATCCGTAGAGGTCGATAATCATGGGTTTCTGTTCAAATTGCGGCAGGCAAAGTCGGGAGCCGGCGCCGCTTGGTCACAGCGCCAGTCCCACAGGTCAGATCAATAGATGCTGAACGGGAAGTACTTGTCGTTGATTTTCTTATAGGTACCGTCAGCGACGATTTCCTTCAGTGCGGCGTTCAGCTTCTCGCGCAGAGGATCACCCTTGCGCACGGCGATGCCGATCTTGTCGCTTTCCACTACCGGGTCGCCCTTGAACTCGTAGCTCTTGCCGGCGTCGGTTTTCAGCCAGTCATAGTTGGCGTACTTGTCGGCGAGGATGGCGTCGACACGACCCGAGGTCAGGTCGAGGTAGGCGTTTTCCTGGGTGTCGTAGAGGCTGACCGAGATGTCATCGCCGTAGGTGTCTTCCAGCCAGGTCCCGGCCAGCGTCGCGCGCTGGGTACCGATCTTCTTGCCTTTGAGCGAGTCCTTGTCGGTTTTGAAGTCGACGTTTTTCGGTGCAATGAACTGCAGCTTGTTCGAGTAGTACGGGTCGGTGAAGTCCACCGCGCCCTTGCGCTCGTCGGTGATCGACAGCGAGGAGATCAGGAAGTCGAACTTCTTCGCATTCAGGGCCGGGATGATGCCGTCCCAGTCGGACGTCACGACGGTGCACTCGACTTTCATCTTCGCGCACAGGGCGTCGCCGATTTCCTTGTCGAAGCCGACAACCTGGCCGCTGGCGTCTTTGTTGTTGAACGGCGGATAGGCCGCTTCGATGCCCATTTTCAGGGTCTCAGCCATGGCACCGGCGCTGAACGCCAAGGTGACGGCGGCAGCCAGGAAGACCTTTTTGAAATTCTGCATGCATGTTGCTCCGTTAGCGGTTGCTGGACATGAATTGTTTGCAGCGCGCCGAAAGCGGGTTTTCGAACACCTGCTGTGGCGATCCTTGCTCTTCTATAAGGCCCTGATGAAGGAACACCACTTCGCTGGAGACCTGGCGGGCGAAGCCCATTTCGTGGGTCACGAGCAGCATGGTGCGGCCTTCTTCGGCCAATGCGCGGATGACACTAAGTACTTCCTGAACCATTTCCGGGTCAAGCGCGGAGGTCGGTTCGTCGAACAGGATCACCTTCGGTTGCATCGCCAGCGTGCGGGCGATGGCGGCGCGTTGTTGCTGACCACCGGACAATTGCGCCGGGTAGGCGTGGCGCTTGTCAGCGATGCCGACCTTGGCCAGCAACGCTTCGGCGACTTCGATGGCCTCGGCCTTGCTCTGGCCGAGCACGCGGCGCGGGGCTTCGATGACGTTGTCGAGCACGCTCATGTGCGGCCACAGATTAAAGTTTTGAAATACAAAACCAATCTCCGAGCGCAGGCGATTGATCTGCTTGCCGTCAGCAGCGACCAATTCGCCGTTCTTCGCGGCTTTGAGCTTGAGTTCTTCACCGGCCACCAGGATCTGGCCCTGGTGCGGGTTTTCCAACAGGTTGATGCAACGCAGGAACGTGGACTTGCCGGAACCGGAAGAGCCGAGGATCGAGATCACGTCGCCGTCGCGGGCGGTCAGCGAGATGCCTTTGAGCACCTCCAGCTGTCCGTAGCGTTTGTGCAAGTTGCGGATTTCAAGCGCGGGCGTGGCCTCAGCCATGTGCGTTCCTCATATATGTTGCGCTCCTGCTGTTGGCGGGCCTTCCTGGCGAGGCGGCCAAGCTAGCATAGCGTTTCAATGGCAGCCAACAGCGCTACGAGCGGTAAACGGGTGGCCTGTGGCGGGTTGTCGCATCGGCGCAGCAGACTGTCGCCCCATCAACAACCGAACGGGTGTTTGATCGTGCAAACCCGTGGGTGCTGCGTAAAAAAAGGCGCGATGTTGCCAGCTTTGACGGGGTGTTGGAAGCGCTATCCGGCCGAACGTTCCTTATTCGCCCTTTTTCTGTGCGTCGCACGGTTTTTCTGTGTGTTTCTGGTGCGCGGATTCGTCGTGAAAGTGAGTCGCCGGGTAACGTTCTGGCGAATAGCCATCAAACTCAAGGACTTGCATCGGATGCCGAAGCCCCCGGGCCTCAAGGACTTGAAACATTTTGGCGCAAATATTGCGTGCAGAATAAGGAACAGGCCGTTGGATTCTTTTTACGAGAAAGAATTTTCAGACCGGCCGGATGCACCCGCTTTCCTTGCAAAGGTAGTCTCTATGAGCAGTACCCCAAGCTCCAATGGCCTCGAACAGGGGCTCAAACCGCGTCATGTGACCATGTTGTCGATCGCCGGTGTGATCGGCGCCGGTCTGTTCGTCGGCTCCGGCCACGCCATTGCTGCCGCCGGCCCGGCCGTGCTGCTGGCTTACGCCGCCGCCGGTACTCTGGTTGTGTTGGTGATGCGCATGCTCGGCGAAATGGCCGTGGCTTCGCCGGACACCGGTTCGTTTTCGACTTACGCTGACCGCGCGATCGGTCACTGGGCCGGTTTCACCATCGGCTGGTTGTACTGGTGGTTCTGGGTGCTGGTGATTCCGCTGGAAGCCAACGCCGCCGCAACCATCTTGCACGCGTGGTTCCCGGGGGTGGATATCTGGGCTTTCGCGCTGGTCATCACCCTGCTGCTGACCGTGACCAACCTGTTCAGCGTGAAGAACTACGGCGAGTTCGAGTTCTGGTTCGCCCTGATCAAGGTGCTGGCGATCATCGGCTTCATCGGCCTCGGCCTTGCGGCTATTTTCGGCTTCCTGCCAACCAGTCAGGTCAGCGGTGTGTCGCATCTGTTCGACAGCGGTGGCTTCCTGCCCAACGGCATGGGCGCTGTACTGGGGGCGATCCTGACCACCATGTTCTCGTTCATGGGCACCGAGATTGTCACCATCGCGGCGGCGGAATCGAAGGACCCAGGCAAGCAGATCTCCAAGGCGACCAACTCGGTGATCTGGCGGATCGGCCTGTTCTATCTGGTTTCGATTTTCATCGTGGTGGCGCTGGTGCCGTGGAACGATCCTACACTGGCCAACCTCGGTTCCTATCAGACAGTGCTTGAGCGCATGGGCATCCCCAACGCCAAGATGATTGTCGACATCGTCGTGCTGGTCGCGGTGACCAGTTGCCTGAACTCGGCGCTGTACACCTCCTCGCGCATGCTGTTCTCCCTCGGCAAGCGTGGCGACGCCCCGGCCATGTCGACCCGCACCAACAAGAGCGGCACGCCTTACTGGGCGGTGATGCTGTCGACCGGCGCAGCGTTCCTCTGCACCTTCGCCAACTATGTCGCTCCGGCCGCGGTGTTCGAATTCCTGCTGGCCAGCTCTGGCGCCATCGCCCTGCTGGTGTACCTGGTGATCGCCTTCTCGCAACTGCGCATGCGCAAGCAGCGCATGGCGCGCGGCGAGAAAATCGTCTTCAGCATGTGGCTGTTCCCCGGGCTGACCTGGGCGGTGATCATCTTCATCGTCGCCGCGCTGACCATCATGCTGTTCCAGGAAGCCCACCGCGTGGAAATGCTCGCCACCGGTCTGCTGAGCCTGATGGTGGTGGCTGCCGGTCTGCTGGTGTCGCGTCGTCGCAAGATGGAAAAGCGTGGTGCGGTGGTGTTGAACTGAGTCGCAACGCGTGATGTGAAAACGGCCGCTGTCAGGGATGACTAGCGGCCATTTTGGTTTCTGAGAAGGGCTTATTCGCTCTTGTCTTCCTGGGTGTCTACCGACTTCCCATAAGCATCCAGCGCCACCCCGAAATCGGTGATGAACTGCGGTTCGCTCAGCCAGGCCTGGGCTTCTTCGATGGTCATGCCGTCGGCCCACATGCGGTAGTCGATCAGCATGTCGGCGGCCAGGTGGGTGGCGGCCATGCCTTCGTTGTCGGCGTTTTCCATGTCCAGCAGTTCGGGATGGTCGACGATGATGAAGGCCAGTTCGCGCAGCAGGGTCAGCAGCATTTCGTCGCGGCTGACGGCTTCGGCGTCGCGCATTTTGCTGAACATCGCCAGGGTGTATTCCGGAATCGGCTCGGCGAGGTGGCCGAGGTCTTCGTCCTGATCCAGCGGTTTGCGCCCGACCATGCGGATTTGCTTGGCTTTGGCCTTGGCGCGTTTGGCGCGTTTCTGTTGCTTGTTCAGGGATGCCATGGGAGCTCAGTTCTTCTGTTGGGTTTGTGCGGCGATCGCGTCGGATGCCGCTACATAGTCAGCCTGGAATGCCGGGGATTCGATCCACGCCAGCGCGCCGGCCTCGTCGGTTTCCTGCGACCACTGGCGATACTCGATCAGCGCGGCAAGGATGAAATCCATCGCGCCTTCTTCGCCTTCCTGCTCGTACACCAGTTCCAGCAGCGGGTCTTCGAGGAACGCGCTGCACATGGCTTGCTGGCTGATCTTCTCGGCGTCGATCATTTTCTTGAACAGTTCGGTCAGGTCCACCGATTCGAAATCGATGCGGTTATCGTTCGGGTCCAGCTCGACCGGCGCTTCGGCGCGTTTGGTGCGGTTCTGCTTGGCCTTGGCTTTGGCTCGGGTGGCGCGTTTTTGCTGCTTGTTGGCGGAGGCCATGGAGTGTTCCGTCGTGCGTGGAGAAGGGCTCAACTGCGCGGGACTTGCCGGCCGGGTGTGTCGGGGGCCAGCGCGCCGTTCTGCAGCCAGGTCAGAGCGATGTGCCATAGTGTGGCTTGGTATGCGCTGCGAAAAAAGCCGAAATGTCCGACTTGTTGTTCGCCGATGTCCTGCGGCGCGATGCGCAGGTGAGTTTTTGTCGCGTTGCTGAAGTAGCCGAGCAGGCGTTCGATCGCAGGGATTGTGCCGTAAGGATCATCGGCGAGGCTGATTGCGAGGGTCTGCGCGCGGACGTCGGCGAAGGGCAGGGCGCCTGTTTTTTCATCAGCGCGCGACCGCTTGGGCGTTGCTCGTAACGTGCGGTGGGCATGCTCCAGTCGCGGACCACGCCGGTTGGCGTGTCCTCCAGCCAACCTAGCCGTTTGCCTGGAAAATAGCCGCAGAGCAGCGCCATCAAAGGCATGACCACATGCCACTTGCCGAACATCCGCCAGCGCTGTTCGGGGGCGTAATCGCGCCAGTAAGCGAACTGCGCACCGACGGTAACCAGCCGTCGGATGACCGTGCCCGACGCTGCCAGGCCTGCCGCGCAGCCGCCGAAACTATGGGCGACTACATCGATTGGCTGACCGGGAAACTCCCGCTGCGCCCGTTTGAGCATCGCTTCGAAATCCAGCGCGCCCCAGTCGCTCCACGAGGCACGTAGCCCTTTGATCGATTCGCGGCGTGATTCGCCAATGCCCCGGTAGTCGTAGGTCATCACGTCGAAGCCGTGACTGAACAGATAGGCTGCGAACCTTGAGTAATGGCGACAGCGCACGGAGGTGGCGGCGTTGATGATGACCACCGAGCGCTGTGGATCGTGCGAACTATGGCGCCAGGTGAAGCCGCCGAGTGCGTAGCCGTCGTCGGCAGTTTCCTTGAAGGACGTGTCTTCAGCTGCAGTCGAAACTGGTTGGCTCAACTCTGCGTCTTCCAACTCAAATGGGGGCTGACTGCCCATGGCGCTTGACCTCGGTGGTTAGCTGCCCACCTTAGTCGCCGCGCTGATCAAGAACAATCCGGCCGGTTCATTCGGATTGAGTGAGCATGCGTTCTTCGATCAACGCCTGTTCGCGGTTGAGTTCGGCACGTAACTCTTCTTCGCTCGGCAGTATGGTCTTGTAGCTGCTGGCGAACAGTTGCTCATTGCCTTTGAGCATGGAGTAGCGCGCCACCGAGTCATTGCTCTCCGCGCTGAGAATGATGCCGACGGTTGGCTTGTCACCCTCGCTGCGTTTGAGCTCGTCATACATGCGCACATACATGTCCATCTGCCCGACATCGCGAGCACTGAGCTTGCCGCGTTTCAGGTCGATGATCACGAAGCACTTGAGCAGGTAGTTGTAGAAGACCAGGTCGATATAGAGGTCGACGCCATCAGTGCTGATGCGTTGTTGGCGGGCAACAAAGGAAAAGCCTTTGCCAAGTTCAAGCAGAAAGCTTTGCAAGTGGTCGATCAGGGCTTGTTCGAGGCCGCTTTCCCTGACTTTGCCTGCCGAGGGCAGGCCGAGAAATTCGAGCATGACTGGGTCGCGAATGAATTCCCGCGGATTGCATTTCATCGCGTCGATGTTGGTCGTGGCTTCCTCGACCACCTCGGCTTTGTCCTGACTCATCAGCAGGCGCTCGTAGTAGAGCGTCAGGATCTGACGATCAAGGGCACGGCTTGACCAGTTGAGGTCGGCGCATTCGTTCATGTACCACAGGCGCGCTTTCTCGCTTTCGACGCGTAGCAGGCGGCGGTAGTGGGTCCAGCTCAATTCGGGACGCAGTGCGTCTCGAATTGAAAATTTTTGATAAAACAGGCGCATCTTCCACAAGTTGGTTTCGTCGAACCCTTTCCCGAACTGCCCAGTCAGATCCTTTGCCAACAGGGCAATCAGTTGTTTTCCGTAACCCGCACGCTGAGCGCCTTTTTGTTCGAATTCGACGATATGCCGGCCGATTTGCCAACAGGTCTGCACTTGGATCGTGTCGACCGCGCGTAGCACTTTTTGCCGCGCCTGGCGAATCAGGTCGCCCAGTTCGCCCAGCAGTGAATCGATTTTCGGGTCTTGGGTTTCAGCAGGTTTTAGCTGGCTCATCGGGTCTTCCGCATTCTGGAAACAGAGGCGCAAGCATGCCGGGAATGGCGACGCAGGTATGTCGGGCGAACCTGCGAGTTCGGAAGGAAACGCGGGATTGGCGTTGCAGGACACTGCCGCCGGAAGGCGCGTAACGGGGTAAATGTCCGTAGTCCATTTCGTACTTTTGCCCAGTCAATCGCATCATCGCGAGCGCTTGCCCTTCGGCCTCTGCTCACGACCTCGCCCTTTGCGATAAATCCACAACCCAAACACACCAATGGCTAGCATGAATGCCGTCCAGAAGCTCTGCCAAACGAACTCGAACCAGTATCGCCGAGGTTGCAGTGCCAAGGTGTAGGTGCTGCGCGGCCCACGATTGTTGGTGGTAATGGAGCCGCTGATCCAGCTTTCGATCAGCATGTAGATTGAAAGGCAGACGGCAATGGCAATCAGCACACCGGCGAGGACGGTCAGCCAATAACTCAAGCGGCTTTGCCGATACGGCGGGGGATGGGGCAGGAGGACGCGGGTTCGTTTCTGATTCATCGAGTGATAGCCCTTTTCCGTAAGGGGTAAGCAGTGTTCATCAAATCCCGGACATAAAAAAACCCTGAATCTTGCGATTCAGGGTTTTCGGTATTTGGTGCCCAGAGACGGAATCGAACCGCCGACACGGGGATTTTCAATCCCCTGCTCTACCGACTGAGCTATCTGGGCAACGGGGCGCATTAAAAGGGTTTTTCGGATTTACGTCAACGACTTTTTGAAAATTTCTTAAATTAATTCCGTCGCTTACGAAATATACGGGTTATTCGGCTGGCGGCACGTAGCCTTCGGCCTTGGCGTATTCCTCGCCGGAGAAGTACTTGTCCATTTCGCCCTGCAGATATTTGCGATCTTCGGCGTTCATCATGTTCAGGCGCTTTTCGTTGATCAGCAGGGTCTGGTGTTTCTGCCAGTCGGCCCAGGCCTTCGCCGAGACGTGGTCGAAAATATCCTGGCCCTTGGCACCCGGGAACGGGGCGCGTTCCAGCGCGGGCAGTTCTTCTTTGTACTTGCGGCACATTACGGTGCGGGTCATGGCGATTCTCCTGCATTCAAGACGGCGGCCGCGCGTTCGAGCAAGGTCTTGACCGGGGCAGCAAGGCCCAGGCGCGGCGGGGTGGCGAGGTTATACCAGAGCCAGTCGGCCTCGGCCACGTGATGGCTGGCTTCTTGCACCTGAACCAGCCACGGTTCGATGGACAACTGGAAATGGCTGAACGTATGGACGAGGCTCGGCAGCGCCTGCTGCTGGCCCATGGTCAGCGAGTGCTGATCGGCCAGATGCTGCAGGTCTTCCAGATCATCCAGTTCCGGCAGGCTCCACAAACCGCCCCACAGTCCTGTCGACGGGCGGCGGTAAAGCAGAATCGCGCCTTCACCGTTAGCGAGCATGGGCATCAGCGTGCGTTTCTGCGGGATGGCTTTGCGCGGCTTGGGAATCGGGTAGCGGGTTTCCAGGCCAAGCATGTGCGCTTCACAGCCACCCTTGAGCGGACACAGCAGGCAGCTCGGCTTGCTGCGCGTGCAGAGTGTGGCGCCGAGATCCATCATCGCCTGGGTGTAGGCGTTGACCCGATCGTGCGGGGTGAAGCGCTCGGCGTTGGCCCATAGCTGCTTGGCGACCTTCGGTTCGCCGGGGTAGCCCTCTTGCGCGGTGAAGCGCGCGAGCACACGTTTGACGTTGCCGTCGAGGATCGGCGCGCGCAGGCCCATGCTGATGCTGGCAATCGCGCCGGCGGTGGACAGGCCGATGCCTGGCAGCTCGGTGAGTTTTTCCACGTCACGCGGGAATTCGCCAGCGTACTGGCTGACGACGATCTTCGCGGTCTTCTGCAGATTGCGAGCGCGAGTGTAATAACCCAGCCCGGTCCAGAGGTGCAGCACCTCGTCTTCCGGGGCTGCGGCCAGCGCTTCGACCGTCGGCAGGGCTGCCATGAAGCGCTCGAAGTAATTGAGCACGGTGCTGACCTGAGTCTGCTGCAACATGATCTCGGATACCCAGACCCGGTACGGATTGATGTCCTGCTGCCACGGCAAATCGTGGCGGCCATGGCGGTCGAACCACTCCAGCACCGCCGTGGAAAACTGCTCCGCTGTCATCGCTTGAACAGCCCCTTCAATGCGTTTTTCAGTTCCGGACTGACTTTGTCGCCCAGTTTCTCGTCGATTTTTTCGCTGAGCTTGTTGCCGGCCATCTTGCTGGCGACCTGACCGAGACGGTCATTGTCGATGCGGCAGGCCTTGGCGCCCAGTTCCAGCGGGCCACGGCAGCGCAGCGGCCACTCGATGCCGACGAACTTCTCGCCGACCTGACAGGCCGGGTCGGGCATGGCGCTGGTGTCGCCCTCGACGATGATGCCGACGCGGTAATCCATACCCAAAACGCGCAGGTCGATGTCGCCGTCACCGTTGACGGTCATGCCGGGAATGCGCACTTTCAGGTCCGGGTTGCTGGCGACGCCGTTGTGTACGGTCAGGTTGCCCTTGAGCTCCTCGAACGGCGTGTCCTTGCCCCGTGGCTCGCCGCTGAGGGATTTGCGGTTGAGGGTGGCGATGCCTTTGCACAATTGCTGTTCAAGGTTGGCGTTGAGCAGCACACCATTGTTGATGACGAAACTGGCGTTGCCGTTGAGCGTATCGATCAGCGCCTGCTGGCTGTTGCCGCTGCCGGTGAGGCTGCTGGTCAGCGTTACCAGACCTTTGACCGGCGGATTCTTGCCTTGGCTTTCGATGATTTTTTCCGCCGGGACGCGATTGAGCCGGGTCTGCAGGTTCAGCACCGGCGCGCTCGGGCGCACGTCGAGAGTGCCGTTGGCGACGAAGCCGCCGTTGTACAGATCACCGCTCAGGTTAGCCAGCGTCAGCAAGCCACCCTGGCCGGTGGCTTTGAGCGCGGCGTTCTGGATCGGCAGTTTGTCGAGGGTCAGTTGGCCGAAGGTCAGGTCGGCGTCCACGTCGAGTTTGGCCAGGCGTTCGACCGGCAGCAGACGCTCGGTGCTCCAGGCGGTCTTGCTCGGTTTGTCCGGCAGCGGCGTGGTGCCTGCGACGGCACCGGCCTCAGTGCTGGCGACTTCGGCCTGACGCGTCTGCGTCGCGCTATTGGCCTGAGCCGATTTCGGTGGCAGGTAGCGGTCGACGTTGAACGTGTCGGCCTTGAGAATCGCGCGCAGCGACTGTTTGGCGAAGTCCTCGACGGCGATGCGGCCGCTGAAGCTGCTGTCATCGAGTTTCAGGTTGATGTTGTCGAACGACAGGCTGGTCGGGGTGGCCGCAACGCGGCTGACCAGTTCGACCTTGCTCAGGCTGCCTTCGCCCATCGCCGGCAGTGTCTGACCGATGCTGTCGACGAATTTCGCCAGATCGAACTGGGCAATGGAAATGCCGCCGCTGATCTGTGGCGTCTTGTCGAGGTCGTTGGCTTTCAGCTCGCCCAGGGCGCGCAACTGGTTGGCCGAGATCTTGATGCCGGTCCATTCGGCGACGTTCGCTGCCTTGTCCAGCAATAACTGGCCCTGAGCGGAGAAGGTCATGGTCTTGCCTTGCAGCGGATCACCAGCGAGTTCACCGGTCAGCTTCAGATCCTCGAACTTGTAGCGTTGCAGGGCGCGCTCGAAGCGTAGCTCGCCGTTGAGCTCGGTGCGCACGCGCAGCACCGGTTGGTTGGTGCCGAGGAACGCGGTGGCTTTCACCGGGATATTGGTCGAATCGTGTACCGGACCGGTGCTCAGTTGAATGCTTTCGGCACTGAACTGCTTGCCGGTCAGCTCATCGGTGTATTCAACGCGGGCGTTGTTCACGGTCAGGCTGTCGATGTCGAGGCGGATCGGCTGTGCCGGTTTTTCCACGGCGACGGTCGGCTCGCTGGCGGTCGCGCCCGGTGCGGCGGGCGCAGTGCTGCCGGGCGCCGCTGGGACTTTGCCGATGTCTTCCCAGTTGCCGTGGCCGTTCTTGTCACGGTTCAGACGCAGGTTGAGGCCCTCGACGCGCACGTCGCTCATCTGCACTTCGCGGCGCAACAGCGGCAGCACGCGCACGGACAGGCCGAGCATCTGCAAGTCGGCAAACGGTTCGGCAGGCTTGGCCAGGGTGGCGACGCTGGCCTCGTGCAATTCCAGGCCGAGCCACGGGAACAGGCTCCAGCCGATATCGCCATTGAGCGTCAGCTCGATGTGGGCCTTGTCGCGGGCTATCTGGCGGATCTCGTCTTTGTAGTCGTTGGGATCGAAGAGGTGGGTCAGGGCAAAACCTGCCGCCACAATGATCAGCAACAGCCCGAGAAGTACCAGACCCAGGATTTTGCCGAACGCTTTCATGGGCGAGTCCTTGTAGTTAGTCGAATTGGTCATATGGCCGGGGAGTATAGCGCTGCGAGCACCCGGTTCGGTGTGGCGTCATCCGCCGAGGGTCGGTAGCGGTACCTGCAACTTTGCCATTGGTCCCTGCGCTTGAGGATGCCCGGCGGGCACCAGACAGCGTAATTCGGCCCCCATTTGCGATGCCATTTTCTGCGCTTGGTTCACCGGCGGTTCAGCCATTCCAACGCGACAGGTAATTTTTCGCACGCACAAATGGGACAAGTAGCAAACGTCGTGGTGCCTTTGCAGACGCGGGGTTCGCGGCTTCCCGAGTCGTACGAGAACAGATGACTTGAAAAAAGGTGATATCAGTTTGGTTTTTCTGTCACCTGAGAATGGTAACCTTCGCCAGTTCGTCCGCCCGTCTGCGACTTAACGTCGCGCCTTCAAGGAGCTTCACCTAAAAAAACGGTCATGCCTGCGTGCATAAGGCCGAGGGTGAGCAGTGGCTGGCGAACCATACTAACAATTGGGGGATACACAATGAGCACGAGCATCACGGCGGACGGCCTCAAAGCCGACCAGCCTGCGTTCCTGTCCAAGGAACGCATCATCGCCAAGCCCGGTTTCAACCGCTGGCTGGTTCCACCGGCCGCTTTGGCCATTCACCTGTGCATCGGCATGGCCTACGGCTTCTCGGTGTTCTGGTTGCCGCTGTCCAAGGCACTCGGCGTTACCGCGCCGGTGGCTTGCGCGCCGGACATGAGCTTCATCGCACAGGTATTTTCGTCGAACTGCGACTGGCCGATCTCCATGCTCGGCTGGATCTACACGCTGTTCTTCATCTTCCTCGGCTGCTCGGCAGCGATATGGGGCGGCTGGCTGGAACACGCCGGTCCACGCAAGGCTGGCGTTGTATCGGCCTTGTGCTGGTGTGGCGGTCTGCTGATTTCCGCGCTGGGTATCTATACCCACCAGATCTGGCTGATGTGGATCGGCTCCGGCGTGATCGGCGGTATCGGTCTGGGCCTGGGCTATATCTCGCCGGTGTCGACCCTGATCAAGTGGTTCCCGGACAAGCGCGGTATGGCGACCGGCATGGCGATCATGGGCTTCGGTGGCGGCGCGATGGTCGGCGCACCATTGGCGACGGCACTGATGAGCCACTTCGCTTCGCCAGAAGGCGTGGGCGTATGGCAGAGCTTCGTGGCCATGGCAGCCATCTACTTCGTGTTCATGATCGGTGGCGCACTGTCCTACCGCGTGCCGCCAACCGGCTGGAAACCTGAAGGCTGGACCGCTCCGGCGAAGAAAGCTTCCAACGCGATGATCACCAACCGTCACGTTCACGTGAATGTAGCGTGGAAAACTCCGCAATTCCGTCTGGTATGGCTGGTGCTGTGCCTGAACGTGTCGGCGGGTATCGGTATCCTCGGCATGGCTTCGCCACTGTTGCAGGAAGTGTTCGGCGGCAAACTGCTGGGCGTCGATGTGCCGTTCGGTCAACTCGACGCTGGCCAACTGGCCTCGATCGCGGCAATCGCAGCGGGCTTCACCGGTCTGCTGAGCCTGTTCAACATCGGTGGTCGCTTCTTCTGGGCCTCGTTCTCGGACTACCTGGGCCGCAAGAACACCTATTTCGTGTTCTTCGCGCTGGGTTTTGCCCTGTACGCGCTGATTCCGAACATGGGCCATCTGGGCAACGTTGCGCTGTTCGTGGCGGCGTTCTGCATCATCCTGTCGATGTACGGCGGTGGTTTCGCCACCGTTCCGGCGTATCTGGCCGACTTGTTCGGCACGCAGATGGTTGGCGCGATCCACGGTCGTCTGCTGACTGCCTGGGCTGCTGCCGGCGTGCTCGGTCCGGTGCTGGTGAACTACCTGCGTGAATATCAGTTGAGCATCGGCGTTGAACGCGCTGCTGCTTACGACATCACTCTGTACATCCTCGCCGGCCTGCTGGTGCTGGGCTTCCTGTGCAACCTGATGGTGCGCCCGGTGGCCGACAAGTACTTCATGACCGACGCCGAACTGGCTGCCGAACAGGCGCTGGGCCACGACAAGGGTGCCGATGCCAGCACCGTTCTGGAGTGGAAAGCGGCGCCGGGCACCAAGCCTCTGGCGATCGCGGCATGGCTGGTGGTGGGTATTCCGTTGGCGTGGGGTGTGTGGGTGACCCTGCAGAAGACGGCGGTACTGTTTCACTAAGGTCATTTACATTTGATCGTTCCCACGCTCTGCGTGGGAATGCCTCCCGTGACGCTCTGCGTCACATTTGAAGCGGACGCGGAGCGTCCGGGCTGCACTCCCACGCAGAGCGTGGGAGCGATCATCATCCCTTCTCGCTTGTATGGACATGTCTACCCGCGACAGCCGGGCGTTCTATCCGTCAGGCATCTCACCTCTCGTGTTTCTGTTTGCCTCCTGCGTGCCTATAATGGCTGCCTTTTTCGCCCAATGATTTTGCGGAGCTGGTGATGGCCGAACGTAAGGCGTCTGTCGAGCGCGACACTCTGGAAACCCAGATCAAAGCCTCGATCAACCTTGATGGCACCGGAAAGGCCCGATTCGATATCGGTGTACCTTTTCTTGAGCACATGCTGGATCAGATCGCCCGTCACGGGTTGATCGACCTGGATATCGAATGCAAGGGCGATCTGCATATCGACGACCACCATACGGTGGAAGACGTCGGTATCACCCTCGGCCAGGCGTTTGCCAAAGCCATCGGCGACAAAAAAGGCATCCGTCGCTACGGCCATGCCTACGTGCCGCTCGATGAAGCACTGTCGCGTGTGGTCATCGACTTCTCCGGTCGTCCAGGCCTGCAGATGCACGTGCCGTACACCCGCGCCACCGTCGGCGGTTTCGACGTTGACCTGTTCCAGGAGTTCTTCCAGGGCTTCGTCAACCACGCGCTGGTCAGCGTGCACATCGACAACCTGCGCGGCACCAACACTCACCACCAGATCGAAACCGTGTTCAAGGCTTTCGGCCGCGCGCTGCGCATGGCCGTCGAGCTGGACGAACGCATGGCCGGGCAAATGCCGTCGACCAAAGGCGTTCTGTAATGCAGACGGTTGCAGTTATCGACTACGGCATGGGCAACCTGCACTCGGTTGCCAAAGCGCTTGAGCACGTCGGCGCCGGCAAGGTGCTGATTACCAGCGACGCGAACGTGATTCGCGAAGCCGACCGCGTGGTCTTCCCGGGCGTTGGCGCGATTCGCGATTGCATGGCGGAGATCCGTCGCCTCGGCTTCGATTCGCTGGTCCGTGAGGTCAGCCAGGATCGGCCGTTCCTCGGCATCTGCGTCGGCATGCAAGCCTTGCTCGACAGCAGCGAAGAGAACGAAGGCGTTGACTGCATCGGCCTGTTTCCGGGCGCGGTGAAATTCTTCGGAAAGGATCTGCACGAAGACGGCGAGCACCTGAAGGTCCCGCACATGGGCTGGAACGAGGTGAAGCAGACCATCAGTCACCCGTTGTGGCACGACATCCCGGATCTGGCGCGATTCTACTTCGTGCACAGCTACTACATCGCCGCCGCCAATGCGCGGCAGGTGGTGGGCAGCGGTCATTACGGCGTCGACTTCGCCGCCACGCTGGCCGATGGCTCGCGTTTCGCCGTGCAGTTCCACCCGGAGAAAAGCCATACCCACGGCCTGCAATTGCTGCAGAACTTCGCTGCGTGGGACGGTCGCTGGTAAATGGCCGTCAAGAAGTCCAAACCGCCGATTCTGACCCTCACTCCCGAGCAGGAGAGCGAGGCCAATCGCAAGATTCAGCGGTTCATGGAAGACCGTTTCGAACTGGATCTGGGTTCGTTCGAGGCGGCGGAAATTCTTGAGCTGTTTACCCGCGAGATTGCTCCGCACTATTACAACAGGGCGATTTTCGATGTGCAGACCCACCTCAAGGAGCGGTTTGAAAGCATCGAAAGCGACCTGTGGGCGCTCGAAAAAATTAAGAGCAGCGGCAAGCGTCAAGCTGCAAGCTGCAAGAGATAGACGCGCGTGCGCGCTTGCAGCTTATGGCTTGCAGCTTGCCGCTCTTTTGACGAAGGAAAAAGCATGCTGATTATCCCCGCTATCGATCTCAAAGACGGTGCCTGCGTACGTCTGCGCCAGGGCCGCATGGAAGATTCCACGGTGTTCTCCGATGACCCGGTGAGCATGGCTGCCAAGTGGGTGGAGGGCGGTTGCCGTCGTCTGCATCTGGTCGACCTGAACGGCGCGTTCGAAGGCCAGCCGGTCAACGGCGAAGTGGTCACCGCGATCGCCAAGCGCTACCCGACCCTGCCGATCCAGATCGGTGGCGGCATCCGTTCGCTGGAAACCATCGAGCATTACGTCAAGGCGGGCGTGAGCTACGTGATCATCGGCACCAAAGCCGTGAAAGATCCGGCGTTCGTTGCTGAAGCCTGCCGTGCGTTTCCGGGCAAGATCATTGTCGGCCTGGATGCGAAAGACGGTTTCGTCGCCACCGACGGTTGGGCTGAGATCAGCACCGTGCAGGTCATTGACCTGGCCAAGCAGTTCGAAGCCGACGGCGTGTCCTCGATCGTTTATACCGACATCGCCAAAGACGGCATGATGCAGGGCTGCAACGTACCGTTCACCGCTGCGCTGGCCGCTGCGACGAAGATTCCAGTGATCGCTTCCGGCGGCATCCATAACCTGGGTGACATCAAGTCGCTGCTCGACGCCAAGGCACCGGGCATCATCGGCGCGATCACGGGCCGCGCGATCTATGAGGGCACTTTGGATGTTGCAGAGGCTCAAGCTTTTTGTGATGGCTACGCGGCCAGATAAAAGCAGCTTCAAGTTGCAAGCTGCGAGCTGCAAGTTAGAAGCGCGACCGCAATCCGCCCTTTCTTGCAGCTTGAAGCTTGAAGCTTCTTAATCGGAGATTAAGTCTTATGGCGTTAGCCAAGCGCATCATCCCTTGCCTGGACGTGGACAACGGCCGGGTCGTCAAAGGTGTGAAGTTCGAGAACATCCGCGACGCCGGTGACCCGGTGGAAATCGCCCGTCGCTACGACGAGCAGGGCGCCGACGAGATTACCTTTCTCGACATCACCGCCAGCGTCGATGGCCGTGACACCACGCTGCATACCGTCGAGCGCATGGCCAGCCAGGTGTTCATTCCGCTGACCGTCGGCGGTGGCGTGCGTACCGTGCAGGACATCCGCAATCTGCTCAATGCCGGCGCAGACAAGGTGTCGATCAACACCGCTGCGGTGTTCAACCCGGAGTTCGTTGGCGAAGCCGCGCAGCATTTCGGCTCGCAGTGCATCGTCGTCGCCATCGACGCCAAGAGAGTCTCCGGCCCCGGCGAAACCCCGCGCTGGGAAATCTTCACCCACGGCGGGCGCAAGCCGACCGGCCTCGACGCAGTCGAGTGGGCGAAGAAAATGGAAGGCCTCGGTGCTGGCGAAATCCTCCTGACCAGCATGGATCAGGACGGCATGAAAAACGGTTTCGACCTCGGCGTGACCCGCGCCATCAGTGATGCGCTGGGCATTCCGGTGATCGCTTCCGGTGGCGTCGGCAACCTGCAGCATCTGGCTGACGGCATTCTCGAAGGTCACGCCAGTGCGGTGCTGGCGGCGAGTATTTTCCACTTCGGCGAATACACCGTGCAGGAAGCCAAGGCCTACATGTCGCATCGCGGCATCATCATGCGCTAAAGCGTACAGGCCAGTGGACAGCATGGCGCGCCCAAGGCACTCTTGGGCACGCCATGGATTCCGGTAGCCCGACATGATCAAACGCCTGCTTGTTGTTCTCGCCAGCGCCTCATTGTTGTTGATCAGCAATGCTCGCGCCGAAAACGGTCCCGACACCGACCTGGTGCTGCTTACCGAAAACTTCCCGCCGTACAACATGGCGAAGAACGGCAAGAATTTCGCCCAGGGCGACAACATCAACGGCATTGCCACTGACATCGTTCGCGAGATGTTCCAGCGCGCCGGCCTCACTTACAGCCTGACCCTGCGTTTCCCCTGGGAGCGTGTCTACAAACTCGCCCTGGAAAATCCCGGTTACGGCGCCTTCGTCATGGCGCGCCTGCCCGATCGCGAAAGACTGTTCAAATGGGTCGGCCCGATCGGCCCGGATGACTGGATCCTGCTGGCCAAGGCTGACAGCAAGATCACCCTTGACACCCTCAACGACGCGCGCAAATACAAGATCGGCGCCTACAAGGGCGATGCGATTGCCGAGACACTCACCAAGCAAGGCCTCAAACCGGTGGTGGTGCTGCGCGATCAGGACAACGCTAAAAAGCTGCTCAATGGCCAGATCGATCTGTGGGCCACGGGTGATCCTGCCGGCCGTTATCTGGCACGGCAGGATGGCGTGACCGGTCTGAAGACCGTGCTGCGCTTCAACAGCGCCGAGTTGTACCTGGCGCTGAACAAGGATGTTTCCGATGACGTCGTCGCCAGGCTGCAGACCGCGCTGGATCAGATGCGCAAGGAAGGCGTGGTCGATGAAATCATGGCGCGCTATCTGTAACCACATCCAGACCAGGCGCTTGCAGCGCTTCTACGCTGGTGCTGTCGATGCCTGGCTCAGCGGGGATGGCCGTCTTCAGCGATGGACACGAGTCGACTGACTCGATGGTTTGTGGCGGGTATTGCGTCAGCAGAACGCTGGAGTCGTCGGTATAGCCGAAATCGACCGCCACTTGAGTACCGTCTTCCCTCACCAGTTCGTAATGGCTTTGCATCTGATAGACCGCTACGGCTGATTGCTTTGGCACCATGGCAATCACGACCTGCGGTCGCAGCTCGTGCCAGCCGTTGGAAGACGCTTCAGTGTGGGTCAGGGCCTTCGGCAGGCAAGCCGAGAATCTGGTCATGCGGATGTCGCTCAGAGGCGCGGATGGCCAGGCTTTTACAATTTCCATCGCGGTGAAGCTATGGAACATCCGCATCGTCACGGCGCTCTGCGCGCGCGGCGCAGTCCATTTTGTCGCGCGGTATGCGTCCGACTCATTGCGCTCATAACCGATGAGCACGTATTCGTCGGTCCTTTTGAGTGCGTAGTAAGGTGAGTTGCGAAACTGTTCACCGGGATGCGCATGATCTCTCACCGCGAACCAGGGCAGGCGGGCAACATGTGTGACCGTGGCGGGTTCGCTTTCGGCTGGCTTGGCATATCCACCGAGAACCGGAGCCTGCGGTGGTTCGCTCAGTTGCACAGGGATCTGCATGCGCAACGCGTACGCCGATGAAGGTGCCGCAGGCTTGCTGTAGCCCTGAATGCCGGCGAATGTGCCCGCTGCAAACAGGATATCGCCTGCTGCCGCAGTCGGCGGTTCGATGGCGTAGGCACTGAAACTCATTTTGGCGCCGCTACCTTTGTCATTCCAGATCAACTCGCCGAGGTTCGCCGCAACGACGAGGTCGACCCTGACGCAACGCACTGAGTTGAGCGAAGGTTTGCAATGATCGGTGGTGCAGACTTGCCCCAAGGCGACGTAACCGACAGGTGCCAAAGGGCGCCAGATCGACAGGCGCGCAACATTGGGCGCCCCGGTTTCTTTCCAGACCAGTTCAAAATCGACAGGGCGCGCCAGTGCCTTGCCTCTGGCGGTGTCTAGTCCTTTCAAATCCCTCTCGCAGACCACGGCCGCGACTACTTCGCCGTTGATATTGGCATCGCCGGGGATCAGCACGTCGCCCAGCGGGAAATAGCCCGGCAGTGCATCCGGAGCGGGGGCAGGGCGCCAGAAGGTGGCGGTTTTCGCTTTCGAGCCGTTGCTGCTCCAGACCCGATTGAACTCCATGGTGAAGTTGATCAGCAGGTTGTCCTGGATGATCGGTTCCATTTGCCGTGGCAGCGCGGCGATATTTTTTTCGATAGTCATGATGATTCCTGATAGTTGAAAGGCGACGCGCGAGGGCGTCGTGACCTGTTGCAGGTCGCACTATCGGAAACGGGGACGGTTATCGGGTGGTAACTATGTATGTGCCAGCGTCACAGGGTTTTACCGGTAAACGCCGTCCTTGCCATGCCCGGCCATGGCGCGATTGCTGCGCACGCTGATCATCTGCCGGATATCGATCCAGTCGATGCCCTGCGCTTTGAGCTTGGGTAATTCGCGCTCCAGCACCGCGAGGGTCTGCGGGTACGGATGGCCGATCATCACCGCTGAACCCTGTTTGTGCGCCAGGGCGATCGCGGTCTGCAACTGAGTGGCAATGGCCGCTTCGGTGCGCTCATCATCAAGAAACACGTCCCGGGAAACGCTGGCCAGGTCGATTTTCTGCGCCTGCTGCGCTGCGACGGTCTGCGCGCTGGTGCGGCTGTCGACAAAGAACTTGTGCCGACGCTGCAATTCGCCCATCAACCACGCCATCGCCGCCGGCTGGGCGGTCATGCGGCTGCCCATGTGATTGTTGATACCGGCAGTGAACGGTACTTTTTCGAACGCGGCATTCAGGCGTTTCTGCAGCTCTTCGATGGGCAGCTCGGGGTGCCAGGCGTAAGGCCCGGTGGCCGGGTCCATGGGCATGTGCAGGATGACGATCTTGCCGGCGCGATGGGCTTCGCGGGCAAACTCGGTGGCGTGGGGGGTATCAGGCATGATCGCTGCCGTGACCGGGCCGGGCAGGGCGAGCACGCGACGATCCCGGGGCAGGTTCTGCCCCAGGTCATCGATGATCAATGTCAGGTAGGCCTTGTGCGGCGTAGAGCTGGCGGGCTCTGCTTGGGCAAAACCCGCCAGACAGCACAACAGAACGCAGAGGGAACGCAGCAACATCCTCAGCGGCCGGAAGTGATGCTCAGGCCTTTGAGCAGGCTCAGGGCCTGGGCCAACTGGTAATCATCATCCTGCGGCATCGCTTTGGCCTTGCCGCCGGAACCGCTCGGTTTGTCGGCGCCGCCGTTGCCGTTGCCCAAGTGGCCTTGCAGATCGGCTTCCTTGAAGTATTCGCTGTCGGCTTCGTTGGTGATCTTCGCGCGGCGCACTTCGATGTCCGGCACGATGCCCTGGGCCTGGATCGAGCGGCCGTTCGGCGTGAAATACAGCGCGGTGGTGATCTTCAGCGCGCGGTCGTTGTTCAGCGGCAGCACGGTCTGCACCGAGCCCTTGCCGAAACTGGTGGTGCCCATGACCACGGCGCGTTTCTGGTCCTGCAGGGCGCCGGCGACGATTTCCGAAGCCGAGGCACTGCCGCCGTTGATCAGCACGACCATCGGCACCGCTTCGCTCTCGTCCTTGCCGGTGGCGGAGAAGCGCAATTCGGAGTTGGCAATGCGGCCCTTGGTGTAAACGATCAGACCTTTGGTGATGAAATGGTCGACCACTTCCACCGCCGATTGCAGCACGCCACCCGGGTTGTTGCGCAGGTCGAGAATGATGCCGTTGAGCTTCTTGCCGTTGTCCTTGCGCAGCTTGGCCAGCGCCTTGGAGACTTCTTCGCCGGTCTTGACCTGGAACTGGGTGATGCGGATATAGCCGTAGCCCGATTCGAGCAGCTGCGCTTTGACGCTCTTGACCTGAATCACTGCACGGGCCAGGGTCACGTCGAATGGCGTGCCACCATCGCGAACCAGGGTCAGGGTGATTTTCTGGCCGATCTTGCCGCGCATCTTGTCGACGGCTTCGGTCATGGTCTGGCCGCGGGTTGGCTGGCCGTTGATCTTGACGATGAAGTCGCCGGCCTGGATGCCAGCCTTCGAGGCCGGGGTGTCGTCGATCGGTGAGACAACCTTGATGAAGCCGTCTTCGGCGCCGACTTCGATGCCCAGGCCGCCGAACTCACCGCTGGTGCTTTCCTGCAGTTCGGTAAAGTCTTCCGGGCCGAGGTAGGCCGAATGCGGATCGAGGTTGCTGAGCATGCCCTTGATCGCGTTTTCCAGCAGGGTCTTGTCGTCCACAGGCTCGACGTACGCGGCTTTGATCCGGTCCATGACCTCGGCGAAGGTGCGCAGCTCTTCCAGCGGCAGCGGCGCCTTGGCGGTCGCGGCAGTGCCTGCCGGAGCGACAGTCGGGGCCGGTTGCGCGGCGAACGCCAGAGGCGCGCCGATCACCAGAGCGATCGTCAGGGCCAGCGAGGTAAGGCGGGACAAATGCAGCATGTCGAACGAACTCCTGAATTAGATGGTGCGCTTATCCTTGCGCACGACACCATTGCGCCGGATCACTCGGGTGACCCTGCTGACGAATTGCGAAATACAGCGCTGGCGTGTCCTGGCCGCCACTGTTACCTACAGTGGAAATCGACTCGCCAGCCTTGACCACATCACCCGCCGACTTGAGCAGCGTCTGGTTGTGACCGTAAAGACTCAGAAAACCGTTGCCGTGATCGAGGATCACCAGCAACCCGGCACCGCGCAGCCAATCGGCAAATACCACGCGCCCACCGTGTACGGCGTGCACCTGGCTGCCGGCGGAGGCGCTGATCATCACACCATCCCACTTGGTGCGGGCGTCGTCGCCACGGCTTTCACCGAAGCGTGCGAGTAATCGACCATCAACCGGCCACGGAAGTTTTCCCCGGGTTGCAGCAAAAGGCCCGCCAAAGGTTTCGCCGCTGCTCGATACCAGCGCGCCGGGGCTTGATCTGGCGGGTTTTCGTGGGGCGTCGCTGTTGTCAGCCTGCGCCTCACGCAAACGCTTTTTTCCGCTTCCTGCTGGGCGATCAGCGCTTTCTGCCGCGCTTCTTCTGCCTCACGAGCCTGGCGCGCCAGGGTTTCTTCGATGGTTTTAAGGACTTTAGACAGGTCTGCCTGATCCTGCTCGCGGGCGGCCAGCTTTTGATCGCGGGCTTTCACGTCGTCATTTAGCTTGGCGAGAACCTGCTGGCGTTCCTTGCGGACCTTCTCGAGTGCTTCGCGCTGAGTGTCGAGGTCGCTTTTCTGCACCAGCAACTGCGCCTGCTGCAGGCCAATGTCTTTTTCGACATTGGCCAGTTGGCGCAGGGTTTCGTTGAAGTTCTTCAACTGCTCCAGGCGGGCCTGGCTCAGGTAGTCGTAATAGGTGAGAGTGCGGGCAAATTTCTCGGGGTTCTGTTGATTGAGCAGCAGCTTGAGGTATTCCTGGCGACCGTTCTGGTAAGCCGCACGGGCCTGAATGGCGATCAGTCGCTGCTGTTCAGTGCGCGCGCTCTGGAGTTTTTTCTCTGCATCGAGCCGCTGCAGCTCGGATTCGCTTTTCTGCAATTCTTTCTGCAGCGCGTCGACCTGCTTCTGCAGCTTGCCCATCTCGGTCTCGGTGCCCTTGAGCTCTTTCTGCACGCCGGACTTTTCTTCCTGCAGCTTGCCCAAGAGTTTTTTCAGCTCGGCGATATCCTGGCGCGTGGCCTCCAACTGCTGTTGGGTTTGCGCGCGCTCGTCGGCGAAGGCCGGCTGGAGCAGACAGGTCAGAGCAAGGGCAATCAGGACGCGAAGCATAGGGGCGGGCGGCACCAGGGTAAGGGACGGCCTAGTATGCCCGCCCGAGGCTGCAAAAAAAACGCCCAATTGGGGCTGTGTGATAACTGGCTGGGGATACAGCTGAAAATAATCTTCGAAACCAGCACAAACCACTGTGGGAGCTGGCTTGCCAGCGATGGCGGCTGCACATTCAACATAAATGTTGGCTGTCAGATTGCTATCGCTGGCAAGCCAGCTCCCACAGGGTTTTGCGGTATTTTCCGGCTTCGGATCAGACCAGGATCGAAGTGCCAGTCATCTCCGCCGGTTTTTCCAGGCCCAGCAGCATCAGCATGGTCGGTGCCACGTCCGCCAGCACGCCGCCTTCGCGCACTTTCAGGTCGCGTTTGCCGACGTAGATGAACGGCACCGGCTCGGTGGTGTGCGCGGTATGCGCCTGACCGGTGGATTCGTCGGCCATTTGCTCGACGTTGCCGTGGTCGGCCGTGATCAGCGCTTCGCCACCGACCTTGTCCAGCGCCTCGACGATGCGACCGACGCAGATGTCCAGGCACTCGACCGCCTTCACCGCCGCGTCGAATACGCCGCTATGGCCGACCATGTCGCCGTTGGCGTAGTTGACCACGATCACGTCGTAGCGCTGGTTTTCGATGGCGTCGACGATGCGGTCGGTGACTTCCGGCGCGCTCATTTCCGGCTGCAGGTCATAGGTAGCGACTTTCGGCGACGGGATGAGGATGCGCTCTTCGCCCGGGAACGGTTCTTCGCGACCGCCGGAGAAGAAGAAGGTCACGTGGGCATACTTCTCGGTTTCAGCGATGCGCAGCTGGGTCTTGCCGTTTTTCGCCAGGTAATCACCGAGGACGTTTTCCAGGCTGCCGGCGGCGAAGGCCGACGGTGCCGGAATGCTTGCGGCGTACTGGGTCAGCATGACGAAACCGGCCAGTTTTGGCTGGCGGGCGCGCGCGAATTCCTTGAAATCGTCTTCGACGAACACGCGGGTCAGCTCGCGGGCGCGGTCGGCACGGAAGTTCATGAACACCACGGCGTCGCCGTCTTCGACTTTTACCGGCTCGCCGATGGAGGTGGCTTTGACGAATTCGTCGCTTTCGCCCCGGGCGTAGGCAGCTTCAAGACCTTCCTGAGCGGTGGCGGCGTTGAATTCGCCATTGCCGTCGACGATCAGGTTGTAGGCCTGGGCGACGCGATCCCAACGGTTGTCACGGTCCATGGCGAAATAGCGGCCGATGATGCTGGCGATCCGGCCTTTGCCCAAGGCCTGGAAAGTCGCGTCGAGCAGTTCGATCGACGAAGCAGCGCTTTTTGGCGGTGTGTCACGACCATCAAGGAAGGCGTGCAGGTAGATTTTTTCGGCGCCGCGCTTGAAGGCCAGTTCGGCCATGGCGATCAGGTGATCCTGGTGGCTGTGCACGCCGCCATCGGACAGCAGGCCCATGAAGTGCACGGCTTTGCCGGCGGCCACCGCTTTATCGACAGCGGCGCAGATGGTCGGGTTTTCGAAGAATTCGCCGTCGCGGATCGCTTTGGTCACGCGGGTGAAGTCCTGATACACCACGCGCCCGGCGCCAAGGTTCATATGGCCGACTTCGGAGTTGCCCATCTGCCCGTCCGGCAGGCCGACGTCCATGCCGCTGCCCGAAATCAAGCCGTTCGGCACCGTGGCCCACAGACGATCCAGCACAGGTTTCTTCGCCGCGAACACGGCATTGGATTCGGGGCTGTCGCTGTGACCGAAGCCGTCGAGAATCATCAGGACCAAAGGTTTGGGCGTAGTCGTCATGGAATCCACTCGTGGCTGATAAAGAAGAGGGCGATGGAAAACGGAGTTGGAGTTTAAAGCGAAGTTCCGACCGCGTCACCGCCGGACGGGGTTTGGCCGACCATAGTGGCTGTGTATACTGGCCGACATTTTAACGCCCTGGAACCTCCTTCGATGGTTGCTCACCTGATTGAATTTGCCACTAACCACTACATTCTTGTCGGTATCTTCGTCGTACTGCTGGCTCTGTTGCTGGCGCACACGATGCAGGGCGGCGGTAAAAGCCTGAGCACTGGCGAACTGACCGCACTGGTCAATAAAGATGCAGGCGTGGTGGTGGACATCCGTCCGGCCAAGGATTATGCCGCTGGCCACATCGTTGGCGCGGTGAACATCCCGCAAGACAAACTGGCTGCCCGCGTCGGCGAGCTGGAAAAGCACAAGGCCAAAACCATCATTCTGGTCGATGCCCTTGGCCAGACCGCCGGCACCCACGCCCGCGAGCTGATGAAATCCGGCTTCACCGCGGCCAAGCTGTCCGGCGGGATTTCCAGCTGGAAAGGCGACAACCTGCCGTTGGTGAAGTGATATGAGCGACGTCATCGTCTATTCCAGCGATTACTGCCCTTACTGCTCGCGCGCCAAGCATCTGCTCGCCAGCAAAGGCGTGGCCTTCGAAGAGATCAAGGTCGATGGCAAGCCGCAGCTGCGTGCCGAAATGACCAAAAAGGCCGGACGCACCTCCGTGCCGCAGATCTGGATCGGCGCAAAGCACATCGGTGGTTGTGATGATTTATACGCCCTGGAGCGCGCCGGCAAACTCGACGCGCTGCTCAAAGGCTGAATGGCTGCACCCACGTACAGCACTCCCTAAAAGACCCAAGATCGATAAGGATCTGAGATGACTGACCAACAGAACACTGCAGCCAGCGAAGAAGAAACCGCACCGCAATTTTCCTTGCAGCGCATCTATGTACGCGACCTGTCCTTCGAAGCCCCGAAAAGCCCGGCGATCTTCCGCCAGCAGTGGGACCCGGCGGTCGGTCTGGATCTGAACACTCGCCAGAAAGCGCTGGAAGGCGATTTCTACGAAGTGGTGCTGACCCTTTCCGTTACCGTGAAAAACGGTGAAGAAGTGGCCTTCATCGCTGAAGTGCAACAGGCCGGTATCTTCCTGATCAAGAACCTGGACGCGGCTTCGATGAGCCACACCCTGGGTGCGTTCTGCCCGAACATCCTGTTCCCGTATGCCCGTGAAACCCTGGACAGCCTGGTCACCCGTGGCTCGTTCCCGGCGCTGATGCTGGCCCCGGTGAACTTCGACGCCCTGTACGCGCAAGAGCTGCAGCGCATGCAGGAAAGCGGCGAGACCCCGACCGTTCAATAATGGTTCAGCCTCACCCGTGTGGGAGCGAGCCTGCTCGCGAAGAGGGCGTGTCAGAGACGGATCTGTCGACTGATGCACCGCATTCGCGAGCAGGCTCGCTCCCACATTTGTTTTGCGGCGTTACTTGAAGTCGTTCTGCCGCCACGCTTCGTACACGGCGACCGCCACGGTGTTGGACAGATTCAGGCTGCGGCAGCCTTCGCGCATCGGCAGGCGCAGGCGCTGTTCGGCGGGCAGGGCGTCGAGCACGTCCGCTGGCAGGCCACGGCTTTCCGGGCCGAACAGAAACGCATCGCCGGGCACGAATGCGGCATCATGAAACGGCCGTGAACCTTTGGTAGTGAAGGCGAATACCCGCGGGTTGCCCAGACTCTCAAGACAACTGGCCAGATCAGCGTGACGCTGCAGCGTGGCATATTCGTGGTAGTCGAGACCGGCGCGACGCAAGCGCTTGTCGTCCATCTCGAAACCCAGCGGCTCGATCAAATGCAGGTGGCAGCCACTATTGGCGCACAGCCTGATAACGTTGCCGGTGTTCGGCGGAATTTCTGGTTGAAAAAGGATGACGTGAAACATGCACGGCTCCGAAGGTAAAGACGAGCGGCATTCTACGCCGCCTGTGGACAACCGTTCGAAACTATTCCCGCGAGTGATCGGTTCGCTGGCCATCGTCGGAATGATGATCGGCCTGATGATCGGTCGACTGACCACGCCGGATCCGAGCGTGCTGGAGCGCGTCGAGGTCACCGACGGCGGTTTGGTGGTGTGGTTCAACAACGAGCCGAAGCTGCATGGCGAGATTATCGACGGCACCATCGCATTGCTGTTTCAGGCGCAAGGTCGGCCGCAAAAGGGCCAGCTCAAGCTCGACGGCAGGGATGTGAACTGGCGCACGCGCAAGAGTGACGGCGGGTTGTTGCTGACGGTGCTGGCGGCGCGGCCGTTGCAGGGTGACTGGGTCGGCAGCGAGGTCGATGACCGCTGGCGGCTGGAAGTTCGATTGCGAGAGCAATGATCTGAACTTCATCGTTACCTCCGACGTTTTTTAACGGCATTTCCCACCGCTGCCGTTGACCTTTCCCACCCCCAGCCACCGCAAGCGCGCGTTATCGTCCGCTCTCACGCTCAAACGGCAGGATGCCGACCACAAGCTGCCCTTGCGCACCTGCAGGGGAAGCTCTTCAAGGATGAAAAACATGCCGGTCAAACCACCCCGCGGCGGCAGTAGCCGCGTTGATATCGATACACCAGCCAGCCCTGCTCGACCGACGGACCTGGACACCGCATTGGTGGATTTACCAGGCCGTCGTGGCTTCGAGATGGGCGCTTCGCTCGATCCTTTGCTGCGCCCAGTTCCGTCATCCATTGGTGCCGATATCGAAGCCTTCTCGCCGTCGCATACCGTAGTGGTTCACGCGGCTCCCCTTGATGCACGACCGATTGCTCCGGACGTGTCGCTTGCTGCCTATGTCACTGACGGTCGCGCAATACGTGCGCCAGTCAACAATGAAGGTCTTCGGGTTATCAACAAACGCACATACGCTGACCTGCAAATCGGCGGCATGGCTATGGTTGCTGCTGATCCGCATACCGGACTGTACCGGGCCCGTCGACCAAGCGAGTTGCTACCTTCAGGTCCGGTGCTGCTGCGCGACGCCGCGAGCGGTCTCTGGCACCCTCGCCTGGTTGTTGAACAGGCGACCCGAGCTCAGGTGAAAAAATATCTGCCGGAAGCGACCGATCAGCAGGCTGACGACTTCATTGCTCTGATCGGCGACAAAGATATTGCAGACGTGGAGCTCAGGCGCGTTCAGATCGGGTTTTCCGAGTTGGACAGCAAGATCAGACTTCGGGAGCTCTCGGTCAATCAGTATTCTGACTCCTACACAGCAGTTAGTGCCGTGGGAGCCAAACTGCGGCGACTGTACAAGTGGTTGGGGGAGCCTGACGAACGGGTCTACAAAAATGAGCGGCTGACGGGTTTCAAACTGGAACTCGATCTCGATTCGTGGCCTGTTCGAGAGCTTCCATCACGTCAGTTCAGGTCCATTTCCGACCTCACGCTACGAGCGGGATGGGAGCCGGATGTACACATATTTCTGGCTCAATTTCCCAATGTTGAATCGCTGAAGATCGCGGCGCCACTCGGACCGCCTTCAATAAACCGGCTGTCGGGGCAGATTTATTTCCACCCGAGTGTTAACCCGCCTCTGGTTGCACAATTCAAAAAGCTTGCCGGGTTGCGAGAGCTCAATTTGGAAGAATGTGCGCTGAGGCCGGATTTTTCTGTGGCAGGGATGAACGAATTGCGTGTACTAAAGCTCGGCAGCTCATATGCAGGTCGAGATCTTTCTGCGTTGGTCGGTCAGCTGTCCGACTTGCGACGCTTACAGGTACTTGAGTTGCAGCGCAATGTATTGAGAGCCGCCCCCAATGTTTCCGACATGGCCGAGCTGCGATATCTCGATCTGACAGATACCGGCATATTCAAGCCGCCAGCCGGGCTTGATTCCGAGAGAGGGCCGAAGCATCTGGAAGTATTGAAGCTGGCTGACAACCCTCTGCACTTTGCGCCGTCAGTCAAGACACTGACCGCGTTGCGAGAACTGGATCTGTCCAATACCGGCCTGGAAAAATTCCCGGAAGGCATTACCCCGCAACTTCCAACGACAGTATTGGATCTTTCAAACAATCGGATCAAATCGATTCCCGAGTCCGTTGAGCTCAGAGCGGGATTTAATCTCAACGGCAACCCGATAAACGATCCGTCTTCTCTTCGACGTCTGATCCATGCCCGTATCAAGACTGGCAGCGATATTTGGCTCGCAGAGCAACATACTGATCGGTCGGCAGCGCTCTGGTTGCGAAATGTTCCGCAAGCGCAGGCGGCTGAAAAGGCCAGACTCTGGGATAGTTTCGAAGGTCCTTGGAGTACGCTGCTGAACGGTATACGCACGCTGAGTCGCACGCCCGAATTTCATGTTGAGCGCCCGCTTTTACAGCGTCGAGTCTGGCGGGTTCTGGAAAATTTCAGTCAGGCGGATGCGGTGGAGCGAGCGTGGCTGAGCACAATCGTCGAATTTGAATCAAGTCCTGGGAAAATGCTCGATTGGCTGGAAGCGGAAATACGAAAATATGACGGGGGGCGGCAGAACCCGCCGTTACATCACCGGCCCAAGCGCCCACGGCTTGAGTAATTCGTTGGGGCGCAGTGGCGGTGTAAAAGCGGGAATCCCTGACCTGCCTGTATCAGGGTTCCCAAAAGCGTGGGCTTCGCGTATCGCGTCGGCCCGGTATAAAGAGGGAACCCCCGGCCTGCCTGTACCAAGGATCCCAAAAGGTTGGGCTCGCCGCGTTGCGCTGTGAGCCCGATGTAAGAGGGGAATCCCCGGCCTGCCTGTACCAAGGTCCCCGAAACGGGTGGTGAAACGAATCACCTGTGATAGTTATTGCAGGCGGCGTGCCAGGTTTTAATCTGCTGAGACAAAAAACCGCTTTGGGAACGCGAAAGCCCCGGGACTCGGGGCTTTCGCGTTTTTGAATAAAGGGTTTGTCAGTGTTTTCAGGAGTGATTGTGGCGATACGGCTGTGCGCGATCGCGGGTCATTGTGCATTGATGCAGTGCACGTAGCCCTCACCCTGACCCTCTCCCAGAGGGAGAGGGGACTGACCGAGTTGCCCGGTCAAGCTACGCCGACTGAGATACCGAGCCGAACTCAGGCCTCGAAACCACCCGAGATCGGCTCCCTTCCCCCTCTCACTGGGTGAGGGGGATCGATCCTGTGCACGACAATCCTTAAGGGTTAACCCTCTTCCCCCTCCTCATCATCCCCACCATCAACCTTCATCCCCAATTCCTTGATCTTGCGCGTCAGGGTGTTCCGCCCCCAACCCAACAGAACGGCAGCATCTCGACGGCGCCCGGCGGTGTGCTTCAACGCCGTCTCGATCATGATCCGCTCGAACGCCGGCACCGCGCTGTCGAGCAGGCTCGACTGGCCACGGGCCAAAGCCTGATCGGCCCATTGGCGCAGGGCCTGTTCCCAGTTGGTCACTGGCGCCGAATCCTGCGGCAGGTTGAGCAGCTCTGGCGGCAGGTCACTGATGTGCACTTCACGGCCGGAGGCCATCACGGTGATCCAGCGGCAGGTGTTTTCCAGCTGGCGCACGTTGCCCGGCCACGGCAGGTTTTTCAGGTATTCCTCGGTCTCGCTTTTCAGCAGCTTCGGCTCCACCGCCAGTTCCTGCGCGGCGCGGCTGAGGAAATGCCGGGCCAGGGTCGGAATGTCTTCGCGACGATCCGACAGGCGCGGGATGTGGATGCGGATTACGTTGAGGCGGTGGAACAAGTCCTCACGGAATTTGCCGGCGTGGACAAGCGTTTCGAGATTCTGGTGGGTCGCGGCGATGATGCGTACATCGACCTTTACCGGCACATGGCCGCCGACGCGATAGAACTCGCCATCCGCCAGCACGCGCAACAGGCGGGTCTGGGTGTCCGCCGGCATGTCGCCGATTTCATCGAGAAACAACGTGCCGCCGTCGGCCTGTTCAAAACGACCGCGACGCAAATTCGCCGCACCGGTGAACGCGCCTTTCTCGTGGCCGAACAGTTCCGATTCCATCAGATCCTTGGGAATCGCCGCCATGTTCAATGCAATGAATGGCGAAGCCGCGCGTGGGCTGTGGCGGTGCAGGGCGTGGGCCACCAGCTCTTTACCGGTACCGGATTCGCCGTTGATCAGCACGGTGATGTTGGAGTGGCTCAGGCGCCCGATGGCGCGAAACACTTCCTGCATCGCCGGCGCTTCGCCGATGATTTCCGGCGTGCGGGTCAGGGCTGGCACAACTTCCAGGCCTTGCTGCTCCTGCGCATGTTGATTGGCCCGCTTGACCAGCGAAACGGCTTCGTCGACATCGAAAGGTTTGGGCAGATATTCGAACGCGCCGCCCTGATAGGAGGCGACAGCGCTGTCCAGGTCGGAGTGAGCGGTCATGATGATGACCGGCAGCCGTGGGTGCTGTTCGCGAATCCGCGCCAGCAGATCCAGACCACTGGCACCGGGCATGCGGATATCGGAAATGATCACGTCCGGCTGCTGCCGGGCCAGACGACTCATCACGCCGTCGGCGCTGTCGAAGCTCTGGGTGGTCATGCCTTCCTGTTGCAAGGCCTTTTCCAGGACCCAACGGATAGAACGGTCGTCATCGACGATCCACACGGTTTCACTACGGCTCATGTCGATGTGGCTCCTTGTTCCAGTGGCAGGAAGATCGAGAAGGTGGTGTGGCCTGGATGGCTCTCACACTCGATCAGGCCCTGGTGCTGACTGATGATGTTCTGAGTAATGGCCAGGCCCAGCCCGGTACCGTCCGGGCGACCGCTGACCATCGGAAAGAAAATGGTTTCCTGCAGTTCCGCCGGGATGCCCGGGCCGTTGTCGATGATCTCGATCTTGGTCACCAGACGATGGCGGATGTGGCCGATGGTGAACTGGCGCATGGCGCGGGTGCGCAGGCTGATGCGGCCCAGACGCAGCTCGTTCTGGCTGCTGATCGCCTGCATCGCGTTACGCACGATGTTCAGCACCGCCTGAATCATTTGTTCGCGGTCGATCAATACGTCGGGAATGCTCGGATCGTAATCGCGCACCAGAGTGATGCAGCCCTGGCTTTCGGCTTCCACCAGTTGGCAGACGCGTTCGAGGACTTCGTGAACGTTGCACATGGCCAGCGAGGGCAATTTGTTCGAGCCGAGCATGCGATCGACCAGATTACGCAGGCGATCGGCCTCTTCAATGATCACATTGGTGTAATCGCGCAGGCTTTCCTCCGGCAGCTCGCGCGCCAGCAGCTGCGCGGCACCACGGATGCCGCCGAGAGGATTCTTGATTTCGTGGGCGAGGCCGCGCACCAGCATTTTGCTGGTTTCCTGCTTGGACAGCTGCGCCTCTTCCTTGGTGATCCGCAGCAGGCGGTCACGCGGGTGCACTTCGAGCAAGAGCAAGGTCGCGCCGTTGCTCAGAATCGGCGTGACCGCGTAATCCACAGTCAGGGTCTGGCCGGTGAGGGCGGTGAGCATTGCTTCGCGCTTGGTGAACGGGTGCGCCTGCTCAACCGCCTGGCGCAGGGAATTGAGCGCCTCGGGAGACTCGGTGAACAGCTCACTGATGAACTGGCCATGGCTGCGCTGACCGCTGACGGCCAGCAACATTTCCGCCGCCGGGTTCATGTACTCCAGACGCAGTTCGGCGTCGAGCAGGATGGTCGCCGTGGTCAGGTTGTCGAGCAGCAAACGGTGAATAGCGTCGCTTATGGTCATCTGGACCCCTTTTGGAGCAAGGCGTGCGCGAGAACAAAGCGCTGATGTCGGGAAAATGCAAAAACCAAACCAAGGCTCCGAAAAGAAGCGCTTGAGCCCTGAAACAGGCGTTTGACGCGCGTTTGTATGGCACGAAGCCAGCTCAAACGGGAAGTTTCGAACCAAAATGGGTTGGGTTGTGGGCGAGATGCAGTTTAGTGCACCAATAGAGTGCGAATGCTTGGAAGACGTTAAAAGAAGCGCAGAAATGGATTTTTCGGTTCTTCAGGTTTGTCCTTGAGCGGGCATTCCGGGCGCACGCCATAGTCGTCGGCGACACAGGGTTTGACCTGACGTTTCTGCGCCAGGGAAATGCGCAGCATGTGGAACGGCTGATTGGCGGTGCGTTCCACGGTGCGCCCGTCGGCATCGAGGATTTCGATCGAAAGGCTGTGGCTGCCGCGATCAATGTTGCTCAGTGCAAATACCGGGCTGACGCCGGGCTCGCCAGTGGCCTTGCCATCCAGCAGCAGGCGATAACGATGGCCGCTTTGCAGGCCGGGCTCGCTGGTGACACTGACGATCAGCTCGCCGGCGCTGCTGCGCAGGGTGGCATCAGGCTCTGGGATCAGAATGCGCAGCATGTCGTAATGAAAGGGCGCTGGTTCGGCGGATTTTTTCGCCGTGGTGAGCGGCGCTGCGGTGTTGGCAGGGACCGCCATGCGATTGCTCGTCGCGATCGGCACTCGCTTGGCATTGGCGCGTGGCTGGTCGGTATAGACGCGGTTGCCCTGTGCGTCGATGTAGGTAAAGACCTCCGCCGAGGCGGACGTCGACATCAACACCAGGATGAGTGCCAGCCCCGCGCGAATCACGGCGTATGCACCCGTTGCACGGTGAAGACCGCTGGTGGGCTCTGCTGGATGACAGTCTGGCCATCGATCACTTGCACGGCCAGGCGATGCTCGCCGCGATCGATGTTGATCAATTGCAGAACCGGCACGTTGCTCGGCTGGCCATAAGGCTGGTCGTCGAGTAGCAGCCTTAATTGATGCGGCGGTTGCAGGCGCGGTTTGATCAGGACGTTGACCGTGAAGGTGCCGTTGTTGGCGCGCAGCGCCTCGTCAGTGGGCAGACCGGCGAGCTCGAGGACTTCATAGCCGTTGCGCGGTGGTTGCGGTTGTTCTGCGGTGGGTCCCTGCGGCGCACTCGGTGCTTGCGGCTCGACCCGGTTGAGGGGTGGCAACTCGAGCGGTTGCGCCTGTACGCCGTCCGGCGGCTGATTGCTGTAAGCCGTGTTGCCGTTGGCATCGGTGTACTTGTAGATCTGCGCGGCGGCGGGCAGGGCGATCAGCAGCAGGATGTAGAGAAGCGTGCGACCCATGAAATCGACCGGGGTTGGAAACGATGGGTAGCAGCATAGGACAGGTGGCGCTGTTGGCCCAACTGGCGACACATCCAGAGGTCATTCAAACACCACAAATCCCCTGTAGGAGTGAGCCTGCTCGCGATGGCGTCGTGTCGGTCGCCAATTTTTTCAATGACCCACCGCGATCGCGAGCAGGCTCACTCCTACAGGGTTCATCGTCGGGCTAAAAATCCAGGCAATAAAAAAGGCCTCCCGAAGGAGGCCTCTTTTGTCACGCCACTTTACGCAGCGCTACCGGATCAGCAGCTGTAGTACAGCTCATATTCCAGTGGGTGTACGAAGGTGCGAACCTTGATTTCTTCTTCCGATTTCAGCGCGATGTAGGCGTCGATGAAGTCGTCGGAGAACACGCCGCCCTTGGTCAGGAACGCGCGGCCCTTGTCCAGCTCTTCCAGGGCTTCTTTCAGGCTGCCGCAAACCTGCGGGATCTCTTTCGCCTCTTCAGGCGGCAGGTCGTACAGGTTTTTGTCGGCAGCATCGCCTGGGTGGATCTTGTTCTGGATACCGTCCAGACCGGCCATCAGCAGTGCTGCGAAGGCCAGGTACGGGTTGGCAGCCGGATCCGGGAAGCGTGCTTCGATACGGCGGGCTTTCGGGCTCGACACGTATGGAATACGGATCGAAGCGGAACGGTTGCGCGCCGAGTAGGCCAACATTACCGGAGCTTCGAAGCCTGGCACCAGACGCTTGTAGGAGTTGGTCGCCGGGTTGGTGAAGCCGTTCAGGGCCTTACCGTGTTTGATGATGCCGCCGATGAAGTACAGAGCGGTATCGGACAGGCCGGCATAGCCTTCACCAGCGAAAGTGTTCTTGCCGTCTTTCCAGATCGACATGTGTACGTGCATGCCCGAACCGTTGTCGCCGTACAGTGGCTTCGGCATGAAGGTCGCGGTGCGGCCGTAAGCGTCGGCAACGTTGTGCACGACGTATTTCAGGGTCTGAACTTCGTCGGCCTTCTTCACCAGGGTGTTGAACTTGACGCCGATTTCGTTCTGGCCGGCAGTTGCGACTTCGTGGTGGTGAACTTCAACCGACTGACCCATTTCTTCCAGTGCGTTGCACATGGCGGTACGGATTTCGTGGTCGTGATCGAACGGTGGAACCGGGAAGTAGCCGCCTTTCACGCCTGGACGGTGACCCTTGTTGCCGCCTTCGATGTCCTGGTCGGACATCCACGAACCTTGCTCGGAGTAGATCTTGAACATCGAGCCGGAGATGTCCGACTTGAATTTCACCGAGTCGAAGATGAAGAATTCTGGCTCTGGGCCGGCGAATACGGTGTCACCGATACCGGTGGCTTTCAGGTGCTCTTCGGCGCGCTTGGCGATCGCACGTGGGTCGCGATCGTAGCCTTGCATGCTCGAAGGCTCGATGATGTCGCAGACCAGAATCAGGGTTGGGTCTTCGGTGAACGGATCGAGCACGGCAGTTTCGTCGACCGGCATCAGGATCATGTCGGAGGCTTCGATGCCTTTCCAGCCGGAGATGGAGGAGCCGTCGAACATCTTGCCGACTTCGAAGAAGTCGTCATCCAGCGCATCGCGAGCCGGCATGGTCACGTGGTGCTGAGTGCCTTTGGTGTCCGTGAAGCGCAGATCAATCCACTTGACGTCATGATCTTTGATGAGTTGAACCGACTTCGACATAGTGTCCTCCGGGTGAATTAGGGCGGGTAGTGGATGCCCTTAATAATGGTGATGCCGGCGCGAATACTCTGCCAAGGCAACCTGCCTCACAAGGGAGCAAATTGCATGCCAGTGCCCCAGCATGGGTTTTTTGCCCCAAATTCACGCTTATTAAGGTGCGCGGGCAACTGAATCGACAAATCTCGCCCCGTAATGTTGCGTTTAATTCCAGAAATGACCTGTTTTGGTGCGCGCAAAACCTTCTGCACATTAACTGGTTAAACCTTGAGCAATTTCCGCTATAATCCGCGCCCCCTTTTTCGGCTGGCCGTTCGCGCGCTGTTTTCATGAAACTTATCGTAAAAGTCTTCCCCGAGATCACCATCAAAAGCCGACCTGTCCGGACGAAATTCATCCGCCAGTTGGCCAAGAACATCCGCACCGTGCTCCGTGACCTGGACCCGGCCGTGGTGGTGAACGGCGTGTGGGACAACCTCGAGCTGGAAACCCGCGTTACCGACCCCAAAGCCTTGAAAGAGATGGGCGAGCGCCTGACCTGCATGCCGGGCATCGCGCACTTTCTGCAGATCGACGAGTACCCGCTGGGTGACTTCGACGACATCACCGAGAAGTGCAAACAGCACTACGGCGATGCGCTGGCCGGGAAGATTTTCTCGGTACGCTGCAAGCGTGCAGGCAAGCATGCGTTCAGCTCGATGGACGTGGAAAAATATGTCGGCAGCAAGCTGCGTCGCGAGTGCGGTGCGGCCGGAATCGACCTCAAAGCGCCGCAAATCGAAGTCCGTATCGAAGTTCGCGACAAACGGTTGTTCGTGATCCACAGCCAGCACAACGGCATCGGCGGCTATCCGCTCGGCGCGTTGGAGCAGACGCTGGTGTTGATGTCCGGCGGCTTCGATTCGACCGTGGCGGCTTACCAGATCATGCGTCGCGGCCTGATGGCGCACTTCTGCTTCTTCAATCTCGGCGGGCGTGCCCACGAATTGGGCGTGATGGAAGTCGCGCACTTCATCTGGAAGAAGTACGGCAGCTCGCAACGCGTGCTATTTGTCAGTGTGCCGTTCGAGGAAGTGCTGGGCGAAATTCTCGGCAAAGTCGATAACAGTCATATGGGCGTGGTTTTGAAGCGTATGATGTTGCGCGCCTCGTCCGAGATCGCCGAACGCTTGCACATCGATGCGCTGGTGACCGGTGAAGCGATCTCCCAGGTGTCGAGCCAGACGCTGCCGAACCTGTCGGTGATCGACTGCGTGACCGACAAACTGGTGCTGCGCCCGCTGATCGTCGCGCACAAGCAGGACATCATCGACACCGCCAACGAGATCGGTACCGCCGATTTTGCCCGGCACATGCCGGAATATTGCGGCGTGATTTCGGTCAACCCCAAGACCGCCGCCAAACGTGGCCGGGTTGAGCACGAAGAGAAAGAATTCGACATGGCGGTACTCGAGCGCGCGCTCGCCAACGCCAAACTGGTGCCGATCGATCGGGTAATCGACGAATTGGGCCAGGATTTGCAGATTGAAGAAGTCAGCGAAGCGCTGGCCGGTCAGATCGTGATCGACATCCGTCACCCGGATGCCGCCGAGGATGACCCGCTGGAACTCGCCGGCATAGAGGTACAGACGATGCCGTTCTATGCAGTGAACGCACGTTTCAAGGAACTGGACCCTACTCGCCAGTACCTGCTGTATTGCGACAAAGGCGTGATGAGTCGCCTGCATGCCCACCATTTGCTCAGTGAGGGGCATGCCAATGTGCGCGTTTATCGACCGAGCTAAGTGCCCGGGGCTGTTTGCCTGTGGCCTGCGTCACCGGCCCCCCGACACCGCCGTCAAGCTGTAACGGCCATGCCGGACACTACTGCTAATCGCTGCCATGACTTGTCAGCAAACCGAATCCTCTGATCGAGATACACAAGTGATCGAAAATCTACGCAACATCGCCATCATTGCCCACGTTGACCACGGTAAAACCACCCTGGTAGACAAACTCCTGCGTCAATCCGGCACCCTGGAGCGCAACGAGCTCAACGACGAGCGCGTGATGGACTCCAACGACCAGGAAAAAGAGCGCGGTATTACCATTCTGGCGAAGAACACCGCCATCAACTGGAACGGCTACCACATCAACATCGTGGACACCCCGGGCCACGCCGACTTCGGCGGCGAAGTTGAACGCGTAATGTCGATGGTCGACTCTGTTCTGCTGCTGGTTGACGCTCAAGACGGCCCTATGCCGCAAACCCGTTTCGTGACCAAGAAGGCTTTCGAAGCCGGCCTGCGTCCGATCGTGGTAATCAACAAGGTTGACCGTCCAGGCGCGCGTCCGGACTGGGTTCTGGACCAGATCTTCGACCTGTTCGACAACCTCGGTGCGACCGAAGAACAGCTGGACTTCCAGGTTGTTTATGCTTCGGCCCTGAACGGTATTGCCGGTCTGGACCACACCGCCATGGCGGAAGACATGACTCCGCTGTACCAGGCGGTAGTCGACCACGTTCCGCCTCCGGCCGTTGACCGTGACGGTCCGTTCCAGATGCAGATCTCCGCTCTGGATTACAACAGCTTCCTGGGTGTTATCGGTGTTGGCCGTATCGCTCGCGGTCGCGTCAAGCCGAACACTCCGGTTGTCGCTATCAGCGCCGACGGCAAGCGCCGCAACGGTCGTATCCTGAAGCTGATGGGTCACCACGGTCTGCACCGCATTGACGTTGACGAAGCAGCAGCCGGCGACATCGTCTGCATCAGCGGCTTCGACGAGCTGTTCATCTCCGACACTCTGTGCGACATCAACACCGTCGAGGCGATGAAGCCGCTGACCGTTGACGAGCCAACCGTTTCCATGACCTTCCAGGTAAACGACTCGCCATTCTGCGGTAAAGAAGGCAAGTTCGTGACCTCCCGTAACATCAAGGATCGTCTGGACAAAGAGCTGCTGTACAACGTTGCACTGCGCGTTGAAGAAGGCGACTCGGCTGACAAGTTCAAGGTTTCCGGCCGTGGTGAGCTGCACCTCTCGGTACTGATCGAAACCATGCGTCGCGAAGGCTTCGAGCTGGCCCTGGGCCGTCCTGAAGTGATCATCCGTGAAGTTGACGGCGTGAAGCAGGAACCGTTCGAAAACGTGACCATCGACATCCCTGAAGAATCCCAGGGCAAGGTCATGGAAGAGATGGGCCTGCGTAAGGGCGACCTGAGCAACATGGTGCCGGATGGCAAGGGCCGTGTTCGCCTGGAATACAACATCCCTGCTCGCGGTCTGATCGGTTTCCGTAACCAGTTCCTGACCCTGACCAACGGTGCTGGCATCCTGACCTCCATCTTCGACCGTTACGCTCCAGTGAAGTCGGGCCACATGTCCGGCCGTCAGAACGGCGTTCTGGTTTCGGTTGAAACCGGCAAGGCTCTGACCTACTCGCTGGAAACCCTGCAGGCTCGTGGCAAGCTGTTCGTAGAACACGGCCAGGAGATCTACAACGGTCAGATCGTTGGTCAGAACAGCCGTGACAACGACTTGGGTGTGAACCCAACCAAAGGCAAGAAGCTCGACAACATGCGTGCTTCGGGTAAAGACGAGACCATCGCTCTGGTCCCACCTGTTCGCTTCACCCTGGAACAGGCTCTGGAATACATCCAGGAAGACGAGCTGTGCGAAGTCACGCCTAAGTCGATCCGTCTTCGCAAGAAGATCCTCGACGAAAGCGAGCGTACCCGCGCTGCCAAGAAAGCCAAGGCGTAATTCAGCCCTGGAATAGAAAACGCCCCCGGTCGCGAGACCGGGGGCGTTTTTGTTTGTCTGGGGTTTAAACGATATTTTTGCTGGCCCCATCGCTGGCAAGCCAGCTCCCACGGGGTTTTGGGTCGTATATAAAATATGTGTTCGACCACAATCATTGTGGGAGCTGGCTTGCCAGCGATGGCGGCCGGTCAGCCGCTGAAAATCTCAAGACCGATCAGAACTTCTCGATCGCGCGGAAATTCTGCACGCGCTCGACTTCCTTTGGCTTGTATGCGCAATACCCAGGCCGCGGGCCGATTTTCGGGTGGTTGCGGCAGGTGTCCGGGCGCTTGTCATAAATGGTGCACAGGCGGGTTTTACGATCCAGGTAATAGCAGTCGTTGTTGCTCATGCGCTGAAGGGTGAAGATTCCCGACTTCTGATTGAAGCGCTCGACCAGACCTTCCTTTTGCAGACGCTTGGCGATGTTCTTCGGCGGATCGCCCAATTCGAACTCATCGACCACACCAATGCGTACCAGATCCTTGATCTTGACCTCGACCGGCAGCGTGCAGCAGCTGGACATGCACGAGCCGCACATCGGCGCCGAGTATTTGGCCCACGTATCGAGACGGTCAATCTCGGCGGCGGCGATCAGGTTGGGCTTCATCATCGGGAGTTACCAGGCGTGTATGCATCAGGGCGCGCGATCATACCGGGAGTGGTGGAATTTTGAACAACCTTTCGCCGGATATTTTCGCAGCCGCCGCATTTTGCCCGACAGGACGGCACGGCCCCTGCATTCATTGGCTCATCCGCCAAGGTTATGTCGCACTGGCGCACAGTCCGCGCAAATACTGCCGAACCAGAGCCATTACCGCCGGTCAGACCGTCTAGGCTCAGAAAATTCCCGCTCGCTCGAGGTCCTGTTGATGACTCAAGAACCACTAGTTCGCGAAGCAGAGGTGGCCGCATTCCGCGACGCCGTCCTGACCAAACTCACCTACGCCGTGGGCAAAGACCCCGATCACGCCTTCGACCATGACTGGTTCGAAGCCATCGCCCTGGCTGCGCGTGATCACATGGTCGAGCACTGGATGGACCACACCCGGCAGATCTATCGCAAAGGCCAGAAGCGGGTGTATTACCTCTCGCTGGAGTTTCTCATCGGCCGTTTGCTCTATGACAGCCTGAGCAACCTCGGTCTGCTCGACGTGGCCCGTGAAGCGTTGACCGAACTGGGCGTGGATCTTGAGCGCATCCGCCTGCTGGAGCCCGACGCGGCGCTCGGCAACGGCGGCCTCGGACGTCTCGCGGCGTGCTTCATGGAAAGCATGTCGACCCTCGGCATCGCCGGCCATGGCTACGGCATTCGTTATGAGCACGGCTTGTTCCGTCAGGCGATTGTCGATGGCTGGCAGCAGGAGCAAACCGAGCACTGGCTGGATTTCGGCAACCCGTGGGAATTCGAGCGGCCGGAAGTGGTGTACCCGATCGGCTTCGGCGGCAGCGTCGAAACCGTCACCGATGCCTCGGGCAAGACTCGTCAGGTCTGGTCGCCGGCGGAAACCGTGCGGGCGATTGCCTACGACACGCCGGTGGTCGGCTGGCGCGGGGCGAGCGTCAATACTTTGCGCCTGTGGCGTGCCCGCGCCATGGAAGACCTGCATCTGGAGCGCTTCAACGCCGGTGACCACCTGGGCGCCGTGGCGGAAGTGGCCCGCGCTGAAAGTATCTCCCGCGTCCTTTATCCGGCCGACAGTACCGAAGCCGGGCAAGAGCTGCGCCTGCGTCAGGAATACTTCTTTGTCGCCGCCTCGCTGCAGGATCTGCTGCGCCGTCACCGCAACATGCACACCTCGGTGCTGACCCTCGGTGATCACGCGGCGATCCAACTCAACGACACTCACCCGTCAATCGCCGTGGCCGAACTGATGCGCCAACTCGTCGACGTCTACGACGTCGCATGGGACGCGGCATGGCAAGTCACCGTCGATACGTTGTCGTACACCAACCACACGCTGCTGCCGGAAGCGCTGGAAACCTGGCCGGTGGGGCTGATGGAACGCATGCTGCCCCGGCACATGCAGATCATTTACCTGATCAACGCGCAGCACATCGACTCGTTGCGGGCCAAGGGCATCCACGACTTCGACGTGCTACGTGCAGTGTCGCTGATCGAAGAAGACAACGGCCGCCGGGTGCGTATGGGCAACCTCGCGTTCCTCGGTTCGCACAGCGTCAACGGCGTGTCCGGTCTGCATACGCAACTGATGCGCAAAACCGTATTCGCCGAACTGCACAAGCTCTACCCGGAACGAATCAACAACAAAACCAACGGCATCACCTTCCGCCGCTGGTTGTATCAGGCCAACCCGGAACTGACCTCAATGCTGGTCGATGCCCTTGGCCCGGACGTGCTCGACCATCCCGAAGAACGCCTGCTCGAGCTCGAGCCGTTCGCTGAGAAAACTGCGTTCCGCAAGGCCTTCGCCGAGCAGCGTTTGCACAGCAAAAAGGCGCTGGCCTATCTGATTCACGAGCGCCTGGGGATTGCGGTCAACCCGGCGGCGATGTTCGACGTGCAGGTCAAGCGCATCCACGAATACAAACGCCAGTTGCTCAACCTGCTGCACACCGTGGCGTTGTACCAAGCGATTCGTGCCGAGCCGGAAGTCGACTGGGTGTCACGGGTGAAGATCTTCGCCGGTAAAGCGGCGGCGAGTTATCACCAGGCCAAGCTGATCATCAAGCTGACCAACGACATCGCTCGGGTGGTGAACAACGACCCGACCGTGCGCGGCCTGCTGAAAGTGGTGTTTCTGCCCAACTACAACGTCAGCCTGGCCGAGAGCATCATCCCGGCGGCAGACCTGTCCGAGCAGATTTCCACTGCCGGTTTCGAGGCGTCGGGTACCAGCAACATGAAGTTCGGCCTCAACGGCGCGCTGACCATCGGCACCCTCGACGGTGCCAACGTGGAAATGTGCGAGCGCATCGGTGCCGAGCACATGTTCATCTTCGGTCTCAGTGCGCAACAGGTTGAAGCGCGCAAGCAGAACCACGAGTTCAGTGCCGTACCCGACATCGCCGCCTCCCATCGTTTGAACGATGTGCTGCAAGCGATTCGCAGCGGTGTGTTCTCGCCGGACGATACCTCGCGTTACACCGGGTTGATCGACTCGCTGATCGACTATGACCGCTTCCTGGTCTGCGCCGACTTCGACTCCTACTGGGAAGCGCAGAAGCGTGTTGATGCGCACTGGCATGATTCGCAGAACTGGTGGCGTTCGGCGGTGCTCAACACCTCGCGGATGGGCTGGTTCTCTTCCGACCGGACGATTCGCGAGTACGCCACGGATATCTGGAAAGCACTGGAGTAACTTTCCGCGACAAATCTGCGCAAGGCCCAACGTTTGTTGGGCCGTATCGATATACTGAGCACCGGTTAAAAGGCATCAGTCACCGCCGTACCCTGTGGGAGCGAGCCTGCTCGCGAAGCGATCGTCGACTTAAACAGAAATGTTGGCTGACAATCCGCCTTCGCGAGCAGGCTCGCTCCCACACGGTTTGTGCCTAGACTGAAGCCATCGCCGGACTCGCCCCGCCCCGGGGCTGCTTAGGGATATCGACCATGCAATGGATGTTCATGTTGATCGGGCTGGTGCTCGGTGGACTGCTCGACGAGTCGTTCAGTGGTGCGCTGTTGGGTGCGCTGCTGGGGCTGGTCATCGGCCAGATGCTGCGCATCGCGCGTCTGGGCGCGCAGGCGGCGGAGCAACAGCGCCAACTCGAGCAAGTGCGCGAAGCCTTGCAAGGCGTGGCTCAGCGGCTGTTTGTGCTGGAGGGTTCGCCCTCGCATGCGCCCGCGCCGCCACCTGAAGCCGAGCCAGTCGCCGCACCCGTCGACGTGGCTGAGCAGGCTGCCCCGACCACTGAACTGATCTGGGAACTGCCTCCCGAACTCGAACCGATTTCCGCCGTCGCCCGCGAAACCAGCCAGCCGTTGCCGGCCGATGTCTGGCGCGCCGAACCGGCTCCCGTTGCACCACCGCAAAAACCCGCCGAACCCCGTGGCCCGAACCTGATCGAACGCGGCATCAGCGCTGCGCGCAACTGGCTGTTCGGCGGCAACACGGTGCTGCGCGTCGGCGTGGTGCTGCTGTTTTTCGGTCTGGCGTTTTTGCTGCGTTACGCCACCGAAGGCATGGTGGTGCCGATCGAGTTGCGGTACGCCGGCGTCGCGGCAGCGGCGTTGGCCCTGCTTGGGCTGGGCTGGTGGCTGCGCCGACGCAACAGCAACTATGCATTGATGCTGCAAGGCACCGGGATCGCGGTGTTGTACCTGACGGTGTTTGCGGCGATGCGTCTGCATCCGTTGCTTGATCCGTCCGCTGCACTCGGTTTGCTGGTCGCGGTGACGGTGTTCTCGGCCATTCTGGCGATTACCCAGGACGCGCTGGGGTTGGCCGCAGCGGCAGCTTTGGGCGGTTTCGCCGCGCCGATTCTCACCTCTACAGGCGAAGGCAATCACGTCGCACTGTTCAGCTATTTCGTTCTGCTCAACGCCGGCATTCTTGCTATCGCCTGGTTCAAGGCCTGGCGCCTGCTCAACCTGATCGGTTTCGTCGGCACCTTCGGTATCGGTTTCGCCTGGGGCCTGCGTTCCTACACGCCGGAACTGCTGTGGAGCACCGAGCCGTTCCTGATTGTGTTTTTCCTCATGTACCTCGCCATCGGCCTGCTCTTCGCCCGGCGCAAATTGCGCGACTTGCCGAATGCTCCGGCGGAGGCTGATCGCGAGGCGCTGCTGCAATGGTCGGCACGCAAGGGTGATTACGTCGACGGCACCATGCTGTTCGGCCCGCCGATCATTGGCTTCGGTCTGCAGTTTGCGCTGGTGCAGCACCTCGAATTTGCGGCGGCGTTCAGTGCGTTGGCGCTGGGCATGATCTATATGGCGCTGGCCAAAGTTTTGATGGGCGGGCGCGCGATGCTGCTGGGCGAAACCTGCCTGGCGCTGGGAGTGATTTTCGCCAGCCTGGCGATTCCGCTGGGGCTCGATGCGCGCTGGACTTCTGCGGCGTGGGCCGTGGAAGGCGCGGGAATTTTCTGGCTCGGGTTGCGTCAGCATCGGCCGTTTGCCCGCGCTTTTGCCTTGTTGTTGCAACTGGGTTCGGCGCTGGCGTTTCTCAGCCAGTTGCAGCTCGGCGAGAGCAGCCTGCTCGACGGCGCACCGCTGGGCGCGCTGATGCTCGGCGCCGCGCTGCTGTTCAGTTTCCTTCAACTGCGCAAGGCTACGCCTGAGCAGACATCGCCGTGGGAACGCCAAGGGCTTCCAGTGCTGGCATGTCTGGGCCTGACGTTCCTGTATCTGCTGGCACCGTTGTTCCTGTTCATCCAGGGCACGGCGATCAGTTGGGCGTTGGCCGGGTTGGCGACATTGTTTGTTGGCTTGCGAATTCAATCGCGCACATTCCTGTTTACCGCGTTCGCCGTGCAGTTGCTGGGCGGCGCGTTGTTCCTGCTGCGCCTGCAAAGTGCCGGCGAAGAATCGGCGGCGGTGTTCAGCGCCGGTTGGAGCGGTTTGCTCAGTGCGTCGCTGATCGGGCTGGCCTTGATCGGCGGCATGCTGCTCGCGGCTCGCGATGAGATGGTGCGCGCTGATGTGCGCTTGCTTCGTGGCTTATCGGTGATCTTGCTGGCCGGGCTGGTGCTGATCAATCTGGCGGTGCTGTTCGTGCTGCCGTGGCAAACCGCGAGTGCGGTCTGGGCGGCCAGCGGCTTGCTGATCATCTGGCTGAGCCTGTACCTGCAACAGCGTCTGAGTTTCGTTTTCGGCCTGCTGTTGCAGGTGATCGGCGGCGCAGCGTTTGTGCTCGCCGGCCCCGAATGGCTCGGGCCGTTGTCTAGCGAAGGATTGAAACCCTTGGCCCATGGCGGCTTCTGGACACCGCTGGTGCTGGGGCTGGCCGCGCTGATCGGTGCGTGGCGCTTGCAATTGGGCAACCATGCCACTGCTTTTGATGCCTGGAGTTTGCAGCGCTTATCGCAGGTGCTGCTGGTCTGGGGTGCTGCCTGGTGGATGCTGGCGTGGGTCAGCGAAGTGCTGCGGTTTGCTCCGCCGGATCTGCAGGGCGCGTTGTTCCTGTTCGTCGCTGCAATCAGTGTGGCGTTGTGGACGATTTTGTCGCTGCGTCTGAAGTGGCCGGCGCTGGGGTTGCTCTGCACCTTGCTGATTCCGGCGGCGGCGCTGGTTTTGCTCGGCGCTTGGCAGTCGCGCTACCACCCGGCCGCCGACTTCGGCTGGCTGGCGTGGCCGGCGCTGTTCGCGGTGCATTTCTTCAGCTTGCGCCGCTTGGCGTCGATGTTGCCGGCGCGCGCGTTGAGCGCCGCCCATGTGCTCGGTTGCTGGCTGCTGATTGGCGTGCTGGCGCTGGAGTTGCGTTACGGCCTGCTGTTGTTGTCCGAGCAATACAACGCCTGGCGCTGGCTGGGCTGGGCGATTCTGCCGAGCCTGTATCTGCTGCTGATGGCGGCACCTCGCAACTGGCCGTGGCCGGTCGCCGCTTTTGCTCGCGAGTACCGCTTGTACGCAGCGGCACCGCTGGCGGTGCTGATGCTGGCGTGGTTCTGGCTGGCCAATGGCGTCAGCAATGGCAATGCCGAACCCTTGCCTTACGTGCCGCTGCTTAATCCGCTGGAGTTGGGTCTGCTGTTTGCGCTGTTCGGCGTTTACATCTGGTCGCGCAGCGCCGTTGCGCAGTTGTCGATCCGCCAGGACTACGCCGACCACGCCACGCAACTGATCGCCGGGGTTTCACTGTTCGCGTTCTGCACCGCGCTGGTCACCCGCGCTGCGCATCACTGGGCCGGCATCCCGTTCGAGGTCGATCAACTGCTCGCGTCGATGCTGGTGCAGGCCGGCCTGTCGATCGTCTGGACGTTGATGGCGCTGGGACTGATGATCGGCGGCCATCTGCGCCACCGCCGCGAAGTGTGGCTGATCGGCGCGGCGCTGATTGCGCTGGTGGTGGCCAAACTGATTTTTGTCGAACTGAGCAACCGTGGCGGCCTCGCCCGGATCGTCTCGTTTATCGGCGTTGGCGTGTTGCTGCTGGTGGTCGGCTACTTCGCGCCGCTGCCACCCAAACGCGTCGAGGCTGAACCGGCGGCGGACAAACCCGCGCCGGAAACCGAAGGAGTTGCATCTTGAGTCGCATGCTGAATCTGGGGTGGTTGGCGCTGGGCGTGGTGATGGTGGCCGGTGCTCAGGAAAAACCGGCGGACTTCGCCACGCAGGTGCCGTTGTCGGTGAGTGGCAATGGCCCGTGGTATCGCCTCGACCTGCCGCTGAGCGCGCAATTGCAGGCGCGCCAGACCGATCTCAGCGATTTGCGTGTGTTCAACGCCGCCGGCGAAGCGCAGGCCTACGCCTTGGCTCGCGAATCGGCGCAGACCCGCGACGACGGCAAGCTGCACGAGGTCAAGTGGTTCCCGCTGTACAACGCCGCTGACGCCAGCGAACGTGCGCCGAACGTGCGCGTGCAGTCGACCATCAACGGCACGCTGGTCGAAGTGCAACCGTCCTCGCAACTGGAGGCGGGCGAAGAAGTGCTGCGCGGCTGGCTGCTGGATGCCAGTGCAATCAAGGCACCGTTGCAGCAGTTGATCCTCGACTGGACCAGCGAGCGCGACGGTTTCCAGCGTTTCAGCATCGAGGCCAGCGACGATCTGCAGCACTGGCAGTCATGGGGCGAGGGCCAAGTGGCACGGCTGACCTTTTCCGATGAGCGCATCGAACAGCACCAAGTGAGCCTGCCGGGGCAGACCGCGCGTTACGTGCGCCTGCTGTGGGAGTCGCCGGGTTCGGCGCCGATCCTGACCTCGGCGCAACTGAAAAGCAGCGACCCGCGCAACCTGCCGCTGCCTTTGGTCTGGTCGTCAAGCGTAGCCGGCAGCAGCACCAAGTCCGGGGAGTACACCTGGCAATTGCCGATGGGGCTGAATGTCGAGCGGGTGCAGGTTGAGCTGAAACAGCCGAACAGTCTGGCGCCGGTGACGTTGGCCGGTCGGCGTGAGAGCAACTTGCCGTGGCAGACACTGAGCAGCGGTTTGCTCTATCGCCTGAGCCAGAGCAATCAGGACGTGGTACAGAACGAAATCCCGCTGTCCGGGCAGACCGTGCAGCAACTCAAGCTGACCGTGGATGAGCGCGGCGGCGGGTTGGGTGAGCAGGCGCCGGACCTGAAATATGCGGTGCGCGCCACGCAAGTGATTTTCCTCGCCCGCGGCGACGGGCCGTACAGCCTGGCCTTGGGCAATGCCACGGTGAAAACGGCGAACCTGCCGCTGGCAACGTTGATTCCGGATTTCAAGCCAGAAAAACTGGCGAGCCTCGGCAAGGCGACGGTGCAGGGCGAAGCGCTGGCTACGCAGACCTCGACGGCGACGACGGCAGCGGTGGCCGGGACCAACTGGAAGAAGTTTGGCTTGTGGGCGGTGTTGTTGCTCAGCGTGGCGTTTCTCGGAGCGATGGCGTTCAGTCTGTTGCGCAAACCGCCTGCCAATACCTGAGCATGGCGGCGCTGCGCGCCATTCGCGAGCAGGCTCGCTCCCACAGTTGAAATGCATTCCATTGTGGGAGCGAGCCTGCTCGCGAAAGCGCCCGGGCAGACACGGAAAATCCTCAACCGGTCATGCTGAACCGAACTACGCTCAACCCGACACCTGAACTCTGCACCGACAATCACGTCTCATACAGGCAAATACACCCAGGCGCACGTTAGCCGGCGTCTTCGCTCGCTAGGTTTTCAGACTCCCTGTAAACTGCGCGGGTTTTCCGCCCCCATTCCACCGGAGCCGTCCATGTCCCGCGTTACCTTGAGTCGCTATTTGATTGAGCAGACCCGCAGCAACAACACTCCTGCCGATCTGCGCTTTTTGATCGAAGTGGTGGCGCGTGCCTGCAAGGAGATCAGCCACGCCGTATCCAAAGGCGCCCTGGGTGGTGTTCTGGGCAGCATGGGCACCGAGAACGTGCAAGGCGAAGTGCAGAAGAAGCTCGACGTGCTGTCGAACGAAATCCTTCTCGAAGCCAACGAATGGGGCGGTCACCTGGCCGGCATGGCGTCCGAAGAAATGGACAATGCCTACCAGATCCCCGGTAAATACCCGAAAGGCGCGTACCTGCTGGTCTTCGACCCACTGGACGGCTCTTCGAACATCGACATCAACGCCCCGGTCGGCACGATCTTCTCGGTACTGCGTTGCCCGAACGAATACCTGAGCCAGAACGAGCCGCTGAACGAAAAAGCCTTCCTGCAGCCAGGCACCCAACAGGTTGCCGCCGGTTACGCGATCTACGGCCCGCAGACCATGCTGGTGCTGACCTTGGGCGACGGCGTCAAAGGCTTCACCCTGGACCGTGAAATGGGCAGTTTCGTCCTGACCCACGAAGACATCACCATTCCTGAAACCACTCAGGAATTCGCCATCAACATGTCCAACCAGCGTCACTGGGAAGCCCCGGTACAGCGCTATGTCGGCGAGCTGCTGGCCGGTGAAGAAGGTCCACTGAAAAAGAACTACAACATGCGTTGGGTCGCGGCGATGGTTGCCGACGTACACCGCATCCTGACCCGTGGCGGTCTGTTCATGTACCCGCGCGACAGCCGTGAGCCGTCGAAACCGGGCAAGCTGCGCCTGATGTATGAAGCCAACCCGATGTCGTTCCTCGTCGAACAGGCCGGCGGCGCGTCCACCGATGGTCACCAGCGCATTCTCGACATTCAGCCGGAAGGCCTGCACCAGCGCGTTGCAGTGTTCCTCGGCTCGAAAGAAGAAGTCGCACGCGCCACGGCTTACCACAAGGAATAAACATGACTGCACCCTGGCAGCCGTTGCTTGACTGGTGGTTCGGACACGCTGAATCACCGAATGCAGTAGCGGCTGAAAAGGGCAAGTTGTGGTTCGGCAAGCGAGACAGCCAAGACCTCGAAGCGCAGACGCGTTTCGGGGTCTTCGTCGATCAGGCCCTGGCTGGTGAATTGACCGAGTGGACGCAATGTCCCGAAGGTTGGCTGGCGGTGGTGCTGTTGCTCGATCAGCTGCCACGCATGATCTATCGCAATACCCCCAAAGCGTTTTCCGGTGATCTGCGCGCGCAGAAACTCGTCGCGCAAGGCGTTGCGGCGGATTTTGATCGGCAGTTGAAGCCGATTCAGCGCGTATTCATTTACCTGGTGTTCGAACACTGCGAGAACCTCGCGGTGCAGAACGAGGCGGTTTCCAGATTTATCGAATTGGTGTCTGAACAGCCGGAATCGGAGCGGGCGGTGTTTGCCGATAACCTGGACTATGCCGAGCGGCATCGGAAGGTGATTGCCCGTTTTGGAAGATTTCCGCACCGCAATGCGGTGTTGGGGCGGGAGTCTACGGCTGAGGAATTGGAGTTTCTGTCCAGGCCCGGTTCAAGATTCTGAATCTTCAGTGCGGCTTATGCCGCTTTCGCGAGCAGGCTCGCTCCCACAATTGAAATGCATTCCACTGTGGGAGCGAGCCTGCTCGCGAAGAGGCCTGAGGCCGCAGCTTAAATCCTGAAGCTGCCGACCAGATGCTTCAACCGCGCCGCCTGCTGCTCAAGATCCGAACAGGCGCGCAACGTCGCCTGCAAGTTCTCCACCCCTTCCTGATTAAGGGTGTTGATCTCGTTGATATCAACGTTGATCGACTCGACCACGGCGGTCTGTTCTTCGGTCGCGGTGGCTACCGACTGGTTCATGCCGTCGATTTCGCCGATACGCTGGGTCACGCTGCCCAGGCGCTCGCCGGCCTGGTTGGCGATGCCGACGCTGCTTTCGCTCTCGCGCTGGCTCTCGGTCATGATGGTTACTGCCTGACGCGCGCCGACCTGCAACTCTTCGATCATCTTCTGTACTTGCTGCGCCGAATCCTGAGTGCGGTGCGCGAGGTTGCGTACCTCGTCGGCGACCACGGCGAAGCCACGACCGGCCTCACCGGCGCGCGCAGCTTCGATAGCCGCGTTGAGTGCGAGCAGGTTGGTCTGCTGGGAAATGCTGGTGATCACTTCGAGAATCTGGCCGATATTCACTGTGTTGCTGTTCAGCGTTTCGATGTTGCCGCAGGAGTCGCTGATCTTCGCCGACAGTTGTTGCATGGCCTGAATGGTTTTATCCACCACCTGCTGGCCGTCGACCGCGAGGCTGCGCGCATCGCTGGAGTGTTGCGAGGCGAGGGCGGCGTTTTGTGCGATTTCCTGGGCGGCGGCGCCGAGCTGATTGATCGCGGCGGCGACGCTGTTGGTGCGGCTGGCCTGTTGGTCGGAGTTGTACATCGACGAGTTCGATGCCGCGACCACGCGCAAAGCGACTTCGTTGACCTGGCCGGTGGCCGAGGACACTTCGCGGATCGACGTATGAATGCGTTCGACGAAGCGGTTGAACGAAGTGCCCAGCGCGCCGAATTCATCGTTGCCGTGAATCACCAGACGCTTGGTCAGGTCGCCTTCGCCTTCAGCGATGTCATGCATCGCACGGCCCATGGTCAGCAGTGGCTGCATCAGCACGCGAATCAGCATGCCAAGCAGGCCGATGATGATCAGCACGGCGATGACCATGGCGATCAGTGCCGAGGTGCGGAATTCGCTGAGCATCGAGAACGCGGTGTCTTTATCGAGCACCAGCGCCACGTACCAGTCAGCCGATGGCACTCCGTTGACGCGAGTGAACGAAATCAACTGGGTCTTGCCGTCGAACTCGACTTCTTTCAGGCCCGGACTGACTTGAGGCGCGCCGTTCGGATAGGCCTCGGCGAGGGTCTTGAGCACCAGTTTGCTGTCCGGGTGAATCAGGATCTTGCCTTCGGCGCTGACGATGAATGCATGACCGTGGCCGCCAAAGTTCAGCGAGTTGATGATCGCGCTGACACTGGTCAAATCAATATCGGCACCGGCTACGCCGAGCATCTGGCCCTGACGCTGCACCGGGGTGGCGACGGTGATCACCAGTTTGCCCGACGAAGCGGCGATGTACGGTTCGGTGACGATGGTCTGCTGTGCGCTATTGGCGGCTTTGTACCAGCCGCGCGCCCGTGGATCGTAGTCCGGCGCACGGTTGCCGGCCGGCACCGAGAACATCACACCGTCAGCGCCACCGAAATAGCTGAGCTGGAAATTGCCGGTGTAGGCGGGCAGGTCAATGATGCGCTTGAGGCTGGCGGGCGCATTGCCATCGACGGCGACTTGCTGCGACAGCGATTGCAGCAATTGAATGCGGCTTTCCAGCCAGGTCTGGATGTTGCTGGTGGTCAGGCTGCCCAGCTCCTGCATGGTCGCTTCGGTGCTGCTGCTCAAGGCCTGACGCTGGCGATAGTCGTTGAAGAAGATGAAACAGGCGAACGCAACGGCCACCACAAGGGCAGCAGCCAGCAGAATCTTGTGGCTGAATTTCATGTTTCTGGTCATCGAATGAACTACCGCGAAGGGGCTGGTCAGGAAAGGGCGGCAATTTGCCATATTCGGCAGCGTTGCGCTGCTCTTATTTCGACCGCGCCGCGCCAAAGATTAGGCGCTTGCGGGGAAAGTCGACGAAATGCTCGACAGCTTCACAAAGTTTTTGATTTATCGGCAAAAGCCAGACGGGCGGGCTGATAAATAGGCGTTCGGGCACGGAACCAGATGACACTTTTCTCTTCTAAGCTTCTGGTTGGCACCATGCCATCCCCCCTCGTTTCAGGAGTTTCACCATGTCGCTGCGATCTATCGCCCTGCTGTCGTTTTGCGTGCTGTTGGCCGCATGCAGCAAGGTCAATCAGGAAAACTACTCCAAGCTCTCGGCCGGCATGGCCAAGTCCGAAGTGGAAACCCTCCTCGGCAAGCCCACCGATTGCTCGGGCGCGCTCGGTATGTCCAGCTGCACCTGGGGCGACAAGAACAGCTTTATCAGCGTGCAGTACGCCGGTGACAAAGTGCTGATGTTTTCCGGCCAAGGCCTGAAGTAAACCGGGGCTTCGCGCCCACGGAGAAAAAAATGAAGCGGTTATTGCTGATCCTTTTCGCTGGCCTGGTACTGGCTGGCTGCGCCACTTCCGGCGTCGACCCGTTGGCGCCCAAAACCGTCGACAGTGTCAATCTCAAGCGTTATCAGGGCACCTGGTATGAACTGGCACGCTTGCCGATGTTCTTTCAGCGCCACTGCGCGCAATCCGAAGCCCACTACACCCTCAAGCCTGACGGTAACGTCGGCGTGCTCAACCGTTGCCTGACCCCGGAGTGGCAGTGGGAAGAGGCCAAAGGCACGGCTTATCCACAGGTGCCGGGCAAGACCGACAAGCTCTGGGTCGAATTCGATAACTGGTTCTCGCGCCTGGTGCCGGGCGTGGCGAAGGGCGAGTACTGGGTGCTGTACGTCAGCGACGATTACAAGACCGCCATCGTCGGCGACCCGAGTCGCAAGTACATGTGGCTGTTGTCACGCACGCCAACCGTTAACGGTGTGGTACGCGAAGAATTGCTGAGCAAGGCGCGTCAGCAGGGTTACGACACCACACGCCTGATCTGGCGCGCGTCGGACCGGCAGATGGCCAAGACGTCCAATTAAGCCTCGTTACAAATCAAATGTGGGAGCGAGCCTGCTCGCGAAGAGGGTGTATCAGTCGACATGAATATTGACTGATACACCGCGTTCGCGAGCAGGCTCGCTCCCACAGTTTGGTTTTGGGTCAGCCCAAGAGATCGCGCAGGACCTGGGTGAATGCGCGAGCGCTGTCCTCTTCGCCAGCATGCCGGCCATCGCGCACCACCCACTGACCATTGACCAGCACATCGCGCACTTGGCGATCGCCGCCAGCAAACAACCAGCGATTGAGAATCCCGTCCCCCGAAGCCGTCGCCAGATACGGATCGCTGCCATCCAGCACAATCCAGTCCGCGCGCTTGCCCACTTCCAGCGCACCAATCGGCTGCCCCAACGCCTGGGCGCCGCCGTCCAGCGCCGCGTCATACAGCGTGCGCCCGACCATCGGCTGGTCCGCGCCATACAAGCGATTGCGCCGCTGATCGCGCAGGCGCTGGCCATATTCCAGCCAGCGCAACTCTTCCACCACGCTCAGCGACACATGGCTGTCGGAGCCAATGCCCATGCGCCCGCCCTGGGCGAGGAAATCCACCGCCGGGAAAATCCCGTCGCCCAGATTTGCTTCAGTGGTCAGACACAGCCCGGCGATCGCGCGACTTTTGGCCATCAGCGTGACTTCTTCCGGGTTGGCGTGGGTGGCGTGGACCAGGCACCAGCGCTGATCGACTTCGGTATTTTCGTACAGCCATTGCAGCGGCCGCCGACCACTCCAGCTCAGGCAATCGTCGACCTCTTTCTGCTGCTCGGCGATGTGGATGTGCACCGGGCATTGTTTGTCACTGGCCGCCAACACTTCGCTGATCTGCTGCGGCGTCACCGCGCGCAACGAGTGGAAACACAGGCCCAACGATTGCGCTTTCTGCTGCGCCAGTAATGGCTGCAAACGCGCTTGCAGATTCAAATAGTTTTCAGTGCTGTTGATAAAGCGACGCTGGCCGTCATTGGGTGTTTGCCCGCCGAAACCGGAATGGCTGTAGAGCACCGGCAGCAGGGTCAACCCGATACCGCTTTCACTCGCGGCCTGGCTGATTCGTAGCGCCAGTTCAGCCTGATCGGCGTACGGCTGGCCGTTGTTGTCGTGGTGCACGTAGTGAAATTCGGCGACCGAGGTGTAACCGGCCTTGAGCATTTCGATGTACAGCTGGCGAGCGATGATGCCGAGCTGATCGGGGCTGATTTTTCCGACGAGGCGATACATCAGATCGCGCCAGGTCCAGAAACTGTCGTTGGGGTTGCCGGCCACTTCGGCCAGTCCAGCCATGGCGCGCTGGAAGGCGTGAGAGTGCAGATTGGGCATTCCCGGCAGCAACGGTCCGCGCAGCCGCTCGGCGCCGTCTGCGCTGGAATCGGCCTGGATTCGGGTCAACAGCCCATCGGCGCTGACCTCGAGACGTACATTGTTGGCCCATCCGTTAGGCAGCAGTGCGCGTTCGGCAAAGAAGGCGGACATCGTTCGGCACCCCATCGTGTGTTATTTGTATATACATATACAGACGTTTGCCTGCCCGGTAAACTCCGGCAAGCTAGTCACTTTCATCCAATGAACAGGGATCAACCGTGCCGACTCCGCCTCCAGTTTCTCCGTTGGCCGCGAACATGGGCGACAGTCCGGCGCCTTTGTACGCCCGCGTTAAACAGATGATCACCCAGCAGATCGACAGCGGTAACTGGCCGCCGCACTACCGCGTGCCGTCCGAAAGCGAACTGGTCAGCCAGCTCGGCTTCAGCCGCATGACCATCAACCGCGCCCTGCGCGAGATGACCGCTGACGGCCTGCTGGTGCGCATGCAAGGCGTGGGCACGTTTGTCGCCGAGCCGAAGAGCCAGTCCGCGCTGTTCGAAGTGCACAACATCGCCGATGAAATCGCTTCGCGCGGCCATCGCCACACCTGCCAGGTCATCACCCTCGAAGAGGAGGCCGCCGGCTCCGAGCGCGCACTGGCGCTCGACATGCGCGAAGGCCAGAAGGTCTTCCACTCGCTGATCGTGCATTACGAAAACGACATTCCAGTGCAAATCGAAGACCGTTTCGTCAACGCACTCGTCGCGCCGGAATACCTCAAGCAGGATTTCACCCTGCAAACGCCTTACGCCTACCTCAATCAGGTCGCACCGCTGACCGAAGGCGAGCACGTGGTCGAAGCGATTCTGGCCGAACCGTCGGAATGCAAGTTGCTGCAGATCGAGAAAGGCGAGCCGTGCCTGCTGATTCGTCGCCGCACGTGGTCGGGGCGTCAACCGGTGACGGCGGCGCGTTTGATCCATCCGGGTTCGCGTCATCGTCTGGAAGGGCGCTTTCATAAATGAATCATCAAGTGAAGGTTTTACGCGCTGAAGGTTACCCGCGCATGCCGTGGAAAAACGGCGGCGGCAGCACCGAGGAAATCACTCGTGATGCCGGCACTGGCCTGGACGGTTTCGGCTGGCGCCTGTCGATTGCCGACATCGCTGAATCGGGCGGTTTCTCGACATTCGCCGGTTACCAGCGAGTCATCACCGTGTTGCAGGGCGACGGCATGACTCTGTGTGTCGACGGTGACGATACCCGCCCACTGTTACCGCTCGACCCGTTTGCCTTCAGCGGCGAAAGTCAGGTGTCCTGCACGTTGCTCGGCGGTGCAATTCGCGATTTCAATCTGATCTATGCGCCGCAACGTTACAGCGCGCGGTTGCAATGGCTGGAGGGTGAGCAGCGGTTTTTCAGCTCGGCATCGACGTTGCTGGTGTTCAGTGTCAGTGAGTGGATGGACGTGCGTGTTGGCGACGGCGTTTCGCAGCTCGGTCGGCATGATTGTCTGCAACTGGACGGTAACAGTGGGCTGGTCGAAGTCTCCACCCATGGCGCTTGCTGCATAGTCGAACTTCTCCAAAGCTGACCCCTGTGGCGAGGGGATTTATCCCCGCTGGGTCGCGAAGCGGCCCCATTCCTGATTAAAAAAGCGGTCTGCTGCGCAGCCCAGCGCGGATAAATCCCCTCGCCACAAGCCATCCCCACTCTTGTTTCCCTCCACGCACCAACTTGTTACCGAACGCCCCAGCGTGGCGCAAAACCACGCTGACCTGGCCTGGCCGTATCTCCTCGGAATCCCCTCCCGGAAAATTTCATCCACGCCAGAACCCTCGATTCAGGCGCTCTCCAGCCTAGCTCGCGATTTTTCCTGAACGCTCCTCCCACAAGTTGGCCGCTTGATTGCATATGCTTGTATGTACAAGTAAAGACGTATGCGTATGAGTCGGTCAAGACTCCCCGCAGCGTCCACTGATTCGCTTGTCGCGCAGCACAGCGCGCAGGCTGCTGCCCACTGCCAGGGTTGGTTTGAATTGATCGCTGAGGAGTCTTTTTCGTGACTGACAATACCCAGAACAGCAACAAGTTTCGTGACGTGCAGATCCGCGCCGCACGCGGTAACACACTGACCGCCAAGAGCTGGCTGACTGAAGCGCCGCTGCGCATGTTGATGAACAACCTCGACCCGGAAGTTGCCGAAAACCCGAAAGAACTGGTGGTCTACGGTGGCATCGGTCGCGCCGCGCGCAACTGGCAGTGCTACGACAAGATCGTCGAGAGCCTGACCAACCTGAACGACGACGAAACCCTGCTGGTGCAATCGGGCAAGCCGGTCGGCGTGTTCAAGACCCACGCCAACGCACCGCGCGTTCTGATCGCCAATTCCAACCTGGTGCCGCACTGGGCGAGCTGGGAACACTTCAACGAACTCGACGCCAAAGGCCTGGCCATGTACGGCCAGATGACCGCTGGCAGCTGGATCTACATTGGCAGCCAGGGCATCGTTCAGGGCACCTACGAAACCTTCGTTGAAGCCGGGCGCCAGCATTACAACGCTGACCTCAAGGGCCGCTGGGTGCTCACCGCAGGCCTCGGTGGCATGGGCGGCGCGCAACCGCTGGCCGCCACTCTGGCCGGCGCCTGCTCGCTGAACATCGAGTGCCAACAGGTCAGCATCGATTTCCGCCTGAAAAGCCGTTACGTCGATGAGCAAGCCAAAGACCTCGACGACGCTTTGGCGCGCATCGACAAATACACCAAGGAAGGCAAGGCAATCTCCATCGCGCTGCTCGGCAACGCGGCAGAAATTCTCCCGGAGCTGGTCAAACGCGGCGTGCGTCCGGACATGGTCACCGATCAGACCAGCGCCCACGACCCGCTCAACGGTTACCTGCCGGCCGGCTGGAGCTGGGACGAATACCGCGCCCGCGCCAAGACCGAACCGGCCGCTGTGATCAAAGCCGCCAAGCAGTCGATGGCGGTGCACGTCAAAGCCATGCTGGAATTCCAGAAACAAGGCATTCCGACCTTCGACTACGGCAACAACATCCGTCAGATGGCCCAGGAAGAAGGTGTCGAGAACGCCTTTGATTTCCCAGGCTTCGTACCGGCCTACATCCGTCCGCTGTTCTGTCGTGGCATCGGCCCCTTCCGTTGGGCGGCGCTGTCGGGTGATCCGCAGGACATCTACAAAACCGACGCCAAGGTCAAAGAGCTGATCCCCGACGACGCGCACCTGCACAACTGGCTGGACATGGCCCGCGAGCGCATCAGCTTCCAGGGCCTGCCGGCGCGAATCTGCTGGGTCGGTCTGGGCCAGCGCGCCAAGCTCGGTCTGGCCTTCAACGAAATGGTCCGTAGCGGTGAGTTGTCGGCCCCGGTGGTGATCGGTCGCGACCACCTCGACTCCGGCTCGGTTGCCAGTCCCAACCGCGAAACCGAGTCCATGCAGGACGGTTCCGACGCCGTCTCCGACTGGCCGCTGCTCAACGCACTGCTGAACACCGCCAGCGGCGCGACCTGGGTGTCCTTGCACCACGGCGGCGGCGTCGGCATGGGCTTCTCGCAGCATTCGGGGATGGTGATCGTCTGCGATGGTACCGATGAGGCCGCCGAGCGCATTGCTCGTGTGCTGCACAACGACCCGGCCACCGGCGTCATGCGCCATGCCGATGCCGGTTACCCGATCGCCATCGACTGCGCCAAAGAGCAAGGGCTGAACCTGCCGATGATCACCGGCGGCAAGTAATACGCTTTTGCTTCATGTGGGAGCGAGCTTGCTCGCGAAGAGGCCGGCACAGTCAACATTCGTGTCGGCAGACAGATTGCTTTCGCGAGCAAGCTCGCTCCCACAGAAAAGCAGCTCCACCGATGCTCAGTGAACCCGAATAGCAATCCACAGAGGTTGAATCATGGCGGTTAACAACGAACGTGCAGGCACTACCCCGTTGATCGAAAGGCGTTCGATCGACTACATCCCGGAAGCGGAAAGACACGGTCGTCTGTTCAGCCAGTTCACCCTGTGGATGGGCGCCAACCTGCAGATCACTGCGATCGTCACCGGGGCCCTGGCCGTGGTGCTTGGCGGTGATGTGTTCTGGTCGTTGATCGGTCTGCTGATCGGCCAACTGCTCGGCGGTGGCGTGATGGCGCTGCATGCCGCGCAAGGGCCGAAACTGGGCTTGCCGCAGATGATCTCCAGCCGTGTGCAATTCGGCGTTTATGGCGCGGCGATTCCGATCGTGCTGGTGTGCCTGATGTACCTGGGTTTCACCGCCACCGGTACGGTGCTGTCCGGGCAAGCGCTGGGGCAGTTGTTCGGTGTCAGCGACAGTGTTGGCATCCTGATTTTCGCCAGTGTCATCGTGCTGGTGACAGTGCTCGGCTATCGGGTGATCCACTGGATCGGCCGCGTCGCCAGCGTGATTGGCGTGATCGCTTTTGTGTTCCTGTTCTGGCGGCTGATGAGCCAGACCGACGTTGGTGCACTTCTGCAGATTCGTCATTTCAGCTGGAGCAGCTTTCTGCTGGCGGTGTCGTTGGCGGCGTCGTGGCAGATCGCTTTCGGCCCGTATGTGGCGGACTATTCACGCTACCTGCCGAGCGCCACTTCGTCGGTGAAAACCTTCTTCGCCGCTGGTGCAGGTTCGGTGATTGGCGCGCAGGTGGCGATGATCCTCGGCGTGTTTGCCGCCGCTTCGGCCAACGGTCAATTTGCCGGTCATGAAGTCGCCTACATCGTCGGCCTCGGCGGTACCGGCGCCACCGCCGCGCTGCTGTATTTCAGCATCGCGTTCGGCAAAGTGACCATTTCGACGCTGAACTCCTACGGCAGCTTCATGTGCATCGCCACCATCATCAGTGGCTTCAAAGGGCACCTGACGGTTTCCCGTATGCAGCGGCTGGTGTTCGTGCTGTTCATCGTCGGCGCGGCAACCTTGATCGCCTTGCTCGGGCAGCACTCGTTCCTCGGTGCGTTCAAGTCGTTCATCCTGTTTCTGCTCGCCTTCTTCACACCGTGGAGCGCGATCAATCTGGTCGACTACTACTGCATCACCCGCGAGCGCTACGACGTGCCGGCGCTGGCCGATCCGAACGGCCGCTACGGCCGGTGGAACCTGCTCGGTATCAGCGTCTACGTGTTCGGCGTGCTGGTGCAGTTGCCGTTCATCTCGACCAAGTTCTATACCGGCCCGCTGGTGGCGGCCCTCGGTGATGTGGATATTTCCTGGATCATCGGCCTGGTGCTGCCGGCCGCCGTCTATTACTTCTGCGCAAAGAAATGGCACAGCGCAGTGCCCGATCGCCTGATTCTGCCGGTCGAGCAGAACAGCACCCCACAAGCAAAAAACAGCGGGACCGGTCGCGCTGCGGCGCAGGCCTGATCTGGACGTGGACCAGGCTGGATGCCTCTTGAACTGCCGTAAGCCCATTCATGATTAGGAGCGTCACGACAATGAAATCGAACAAGACCCTGCTGACCACATTGCTGTCCATGGGCCTGTTGGCCAGTGCCGGTGCGACCCAAGCCGCCGGCTGGTGCGAATCGGGCAAACCAGTGAAATTCGCCGGCCTGAACTGGGAAAGCGGCATGCTCCTGACCGACGTGCTGCAAGTGGTGCTGGAGAAAGGTTACGGCTGCAAGACCGACAGCCTGCCGGGCAATTCCATCACCATGGAAAACGCCCTGAGCAGCAACGATATTCAAGTGTTCGCCGAAGAGTGGGTCGGCCGCAGCGAGGTCTGGAACAAGGCCGAGAAGGCCGGCAAGGTCGTCGGTGTCGGCGCGCCGGTGGTGGGTGCGGTCGAGGGCTGGTACGTGCCGCGTTATGTGATCGAAGGCGACGCCAAGCGCAAGCTTGAGGCGAAAGCCCCGGACCTGAAGAACATCGCTGACCTGGGCAAATACTCCGCTGTGTTCAAGGACGCCGAAGAGCCGTCCAAGGGCCGCTTCTACAACTGCCCGGCCGGCTGGACCTGCGAGCTCGACAACAGCGAAATGCTCAAGCGCTACGGCCTCGAAAACAGCTACACCAACTTCCGCCCGGGCACTGGCCCTGCGCTGGATGCAGCGGTGCTGTCGAGCTACAAGCGTGGCGAGCCGATCCTCTTCTACTACTGGTCGCCGACGCCGCTGATGGGCCAGATCGATGCGGTCAGGCTTGAAGACCAGGCGCAGGGCAACAAGACCATCAGCATCAAGGTCGGCCTGTCAACAACCTTCCACGACGAAGCCCCGGAACTGGTCGCCGTGCTGGAAAAGGTCAACCTGCCGATCGACCTGCTCAATCAGAACCTCGGGCGCATGGCCAAGGAGCGGATCGAGTCGGCAAAACTGGCGAAAATCTTCCTCAAGGAACATCCTGAAGTCTGGCACGCATGGGTGAGCGACGACGCAGCCAGGAAAATCGACGCGGCCTTGTAGGTCAGGTTTGCCCGGCTGCCAGCACGGCAGCCGGACGCTTGATCGCAACCCCTTGATTGAGAGTCCCTTATGTTTCCCGAAAGCTTTACCTTTTCCATCGCCGACTGGGTCAACGGTTGGGTCGATTCGCTGGTGACCAACTACGGCGACGTGTTCCGGCATATCTCCGACACGCTGCTCTGGGCCATCGTCAGTCTCGAAGGTTTGCTGCGTGCGGCGCCGTGGTGGCTGATGCTGGCGATTGTCGGCGTGATCGCCTGGCACGCCACGCGCAAAGTCGTCACCACTGCGGTGATTGTCGGTCTGCTGTTCCTCGTCGGCGCCGTTGGCCTGTGGGACAAGCTCATGCAAACGCTGGCGCTGATGATGGTCGCGACGATCATTTCGGTGCTGATCGGCATTCCGCTGGGGATCCTCTCGGCGCGCAGCAACCGCCTGCGTTCGGTGCTGATGCCGCTGCTCGATATCATGCAGACGATGCCGAGTTTCGTTTATCTGATTCCGGTGCTGATGCTCTTTGGCCTGGGCAAGGTGCCGGCGATTTTCGCCACGGTGATCTACGCCGCGCCACCGCTGATTCGCCTGACCGATCTGGGCATTCGCCAGGTTGACGGTGAAGTGATGGAAGCGATCAACGCCTTCGGCGCCAACCGCTGGCAGCAACTGTTCGGCGTGCAACTGCCGCTGGCGCTGCCGAGCATCATGGCCGGGATCAACCAGACCACGATGATGGCCCTGTCGATGGTGGTGATCGCTTCGATGATCGGCGCCCGTGGCCTCGGTGAAGACGTACTGGTGGGGATTCAGACCCTCAACGTCGGCCGTGGTCTCGAAGCCGGGCTGGCGATCGTGATTCTCGCGGTGGTCATCGACCGCATCACTCAAGCGTACGGTCGGCCACGCCATGAGGTGAGCAAATGAGCAATGCAAGCGTGAGCAAGATCGAAGTGCGCAACGTCTTCAAGATTTTCGGCAACCGCGCCAAGGATGCGCTGGCCATGGTCGGCCAGGGCAAGAGCAAGGATCAGGTGCTCAACGAAACCGGTTGCGTGGTCGGCGTGAATGACTTGTCGCTGAGCATCGGCACCGGCGAAATCTTCGTGATCATGGGCCTGTCCGGTTCCGGCAAATCCACCCTGGTGCGCCACTTCAATCGCCTGATCGACCCCACCAGCGGGGCGATTCTGGTCGATGGCGAGGACATCCTGCAGTACGACATGGACGCCCTGCGCGAATTTCGCCGGCACAAGATCAGCATGGTGTTCCAGAGCTTCGGCCTGCTGCCGCACAAGAGCGTGCTCGATAACGTGGCCTACGGTCTGAAAGTGCGCGGCGAGAGCAAGCAGATCTGCGCCGAACGCGCGCTGCACTGGATCAACACCGTCGGTCTCAAAGGCTATGAAAACAAATACCCGCACCAGCTCTCCGGCGGCATGCGTCAGCGCGTCGGCCTCGCCCGCGCCTTGGCGGCGGACACCGACATCATCCTGATGGACGAAGCGTTCAGTGCGCTGGACCCGCTGATCCGCGCCGAGATGCAGGACCAGTTGCTCGAACTGCAGAAGACCCTGCACAAGACCATCGTCTTCATCACCCACGACCTCGACGAAGCCGTGCGCATCGGCAATCGCATCGCGATTCTCAAGGATGGCCGGTTGATCCAGGTGGGCACGCCGAGAGAGATCCTGCATTCACCGGCCGATGAGTATGTCGACCGGTTCGTGCAGCGGCGGGCGGCGGTGGTCTGACACTGAGTGGCCTATGTGGCGAGGGGATTTATCCCCGTTGGGTGGCGAAGCCGCCCCAAACCATGCCCGCAAATCCGTCAGACAGACCGCGGTGGCAGGCTTTACGACTGCTTCGCAGCCGAACGGGGATAAATCCCCTCACCACAGGGTTACCGGCATCAACAGAATTGGTATGAGGTTAGAGATGTCCCAGGCTGAAAAAATCATCATCACCGGCGCGCCTCTGCGTTGGCAGGACGTGGTTGCTGTTGCCCGTCACCGTGCGCCGCTGGAACTTTCCAGCGAGACCTGGGCGCGCATCGACAACGCGCAGGCCATCGTTCAGCGCATTGTCGCCAGCGGCGAGCGCGCCTATGGCGTCAACACCGGTCTGGGCGGTCTGTCGAACGTTTCGCTGCAGGACGAACAGCTCAGCCAACTCTCGCGCAACACCTTGCTCAGCCATGCCTGCGGTGTCGGCCCGGTGCTCAGCGATGAGCAGACCCGCGCCATCATCTGCGCCGCGATCCACAACTACAGCCACGGCAAATCCGGGCTGCATCGGCGCGTGGTCGAAGGGCTGCTGGCGCTGCTCAATCGCGGCATTACCCCGCAGGTGCCGTCGCAAGGTTCGGTGGGTTACCTGACGCACATGGCGCACGTCGGCATCGCGCTGCTCGGCGTTGGCAATGTCAGCTATCGCGGGCGGATCATTTCGGCGCAACAGGCGCTGGCCGAGGAGGGCCTGCAACCTGTGCAGCTCGGCGCGAAGGATGGCTTGTGTCTGGTCAACGGCACGCCGTGCATGACCGGCCTCAGTTGCCTGGCGATTGCCGATGCGACGCGGCTGCTGCAATGGGCCGATGTCATTGGTGCGATGAGTTTCGAAGCCCAGCGCGGCCAGATCGATGCGTTCGATGCAGAGATCATTGCGCTCAAGCCGCATCCGGGCATGCAGCAGGTCGGCAACAACCTGCGCGCCTTGCTCGATGGCAGCGAAGTGATCGCTGCGAGCAAAGGCATTCGCACTCAGGATGCGCTGAGCATTCGTTCGATCCCGCAGGTCCACGGCGCCGCCCGTGATCAACTGGAGCATGCGATCAAACAGGTGGAAGCCGAACTCAACGGCTGCACCGACAACCCGTTACTGCTGGGCACTCCGGACAATTTCCGGGTGATGTCGCAGGCCAACCCGCACGGTCAATCCGTGGCGATGGCGGCCGATCTGCTGGCGATTGCCATGGCCGAAATCGGCTCGATCGCCGAGCGCCGTCTCGATCGTCTGGTGAATCCGCACGTCAGCGGCTTGCCGGCGTTTCTGGTGGCCAATCCCGGGGTCAACTCGGGGATGATGATCGTGCAATACGTCGCCGCCTCGCTGTGTGCGGAAAACCGCCAATTGGCGCAACCGGCGGTGCTCGATAACTACATCACCTCGGGCCTGCAGGAAGACCACCTGAGCATGGGCACCAACGCCGCGCTGAAGCTGCACCGCGCGCTGGAAAACTGCACGCAGATTCTCGCGATTGAATATCTGCTGGCGGCGCAGGCGTTTGAATTCCTCAAGGAACAGCGCTTTGGCGTGGGCACTGACCGCGCGTGGAAACTGCTGCGCGAAACGGTCCCCGCCTACGACGAGGATCGCTGGCTGGCGCCGGATATCGCTGCCGCTGCGACCGTATTGAAACACCCGAATCTGCCGCACAACGTCCTACCGGACTTGCACTGACAACTACCCATACCAGCGTGCCAAGGCGTGGATCGTTCACAAGACGTGAAGCGACGGATAACGGAATGCTCCGGAGCGACTGGTAGTTAATAACAATGCCTAACAGGAGCATTTTAATGACTGCGCTGAACCTGATCCCCGGCCAACTGAGCCTGGCCCAACTGCGTGACGTCTACCAGAACCCGGTCACACTGACCCTCGACAACAGCGCCAGCGCGCAGATCGAGGCCAGCGTCGCCTGCGTCGAGCAGATCCTCGCCGAGAACCGCACCGCCTACGGCATCAACACCGGTTTCGGCCTGCTCGCCTCGACGCGCATCGCCAGTGAAGACCTGGAAAACCTGCAGCGTTCGCTGGTGCTCTCGCACGCTGCCGGCGTCGGCCAGCCGATCAGCGATGACCTTGTGCGATTGATCATGGTGCTCAAGGTCAATAGCCTCAGCCGGGGTTTTTCCGGGATTCGTCGGCAGGTGATCGATGCGCTGATCGCGCTGATCAATGCCCAGGTCTATCCGCACATTCCGCTGAAAGGTTCGGTCGGCGCATCCGGCGATCTGGCGCCGTTGGCGCACATGTCGCTGGTGCTGCTCGGCGAGGGCAAGGCGCGTTACAAGGGTGAATGGCTTGAAGCCACCGAAGCACTGAAAGTCGCCGGCCTGACGCCGCTGACGTTAGCGGCCAAAGAAGGTCTGGCGCTGCTCAACGGTACCCAGGTTTCCACAGCGTTTGCGCTGCGCGGTTTGTTCGAAGGCGAGGATCTGTTTGCCGGTGCACTGGCGCTGGGCAGTCTTACTGTTGAAGCCGTGCTCGGTTCGCGCTCGCCGTTCGACGCGCGCATTCACGCCGCACGTGGGCAGAAAGGGCAGATCGATGCCGCTGCGGCTTATCGCGATCTGCTCGGTGAGCGCAGCGAAGTCTCCGCCTCGCACGAGAATTGCGACAAGGTCCAGGACCCGTACTCGCTGCGTTGCCAGCCGCAAGTCATGGGCGCTTGCCTGACCCAGTTCCGCCAGGCCGCTGAAGTGCTGGCGGTGGAAGCCAACGCGGTTTCCGACAACCCCTGGTCTTCGCCGCTGAAGGCGACGTGATTTCCGGCGGCAACTTCCACGCCGAACCGGTGGCCATGGCCGCTGACAACATGGCGCTGGCCATCGCCGAAATCGGCTCGCTGAGCGAGCGGCGCATCTCGCTGATGATGGACAAGCACATGTCGCAACTGCCGCCGTTCCTGGTGGCCAATGGCGGGGTGAACTCCGGTTTCATGATCGCTCAGGTCACCGCTGCGGCGTTGGCCAGTGAAAACAAGGCGTTGTCCCATCCACATTCGGTGGACAGCCTGCCGACCTCGGCCAACCAGGAAGATCACGTATCGATGGCCCCGGCCGCCGGCAAGCGTCTGTGGGAAATGGCCGAGAACACTCGCGGCATTCTCGCCGTGGAATGGCTGGCGGCGGTGCAGGGCCTGGATCTGCGTAACGGTCTGAAGACCTCGCCGAAGCTCGAACAGGCGCGGGCGATTTTGCGCAGGGAAGTGCCGTTTTATGAGAAGGATCGGTTCTTTGCCCCGGACATCAATGCGGCGACTGAATTGCTGGCGTCGCGGTGTTTGACCGAGCTGGTTTCGGCGAAGCTTTTGCCGAGCCTCTAATCCACCCACTGATCGTTCCCACGCTCTGCGTGGGAATGCCTCAAGGGACGTTCCGCGTCCAGTGACGCGGAGCGTCACGGGCTGCATTCCCACGCAGAGCGTGGGAACGATCACTATAAGAGGAACCGGGATGAAAACCCTCTGGCAACACTGCCACGTCGCAACCATGGCCAACGGCGCCTATTCGATCATCGAGGATGCCGCGATCGTGACATTCGGCACGCTGATCGAGTGGATCGGCCCGCGTACTCAATTGCCGTCCGGCGAATACCCGGCGGTCAATGACCTGCAGGGTGCTTGGGTCACTCCCGGCCTGATCGACTGCCACACCCACACCGTGTTCGGCGGCAACCGCAGTGGCGAGTTCGAAAAACGTCTGCAAGGCGTCAGCTATGCCGAGATCGCCGCGCAGGGCGGCGGCATCGCCAGCACCGTGCGCGCCACCCGTGAAGCCACGGAGGACGAGTTGTTCGCCAGCGCCGCCAAACGTCTGAAAAGCCTGATGCGCGACGGCGTGACCACGGTGGAAATGAAGTCCGGCTACGGTCTCGATCTGGCCAACGAGCGCAAGCTGCTGCGGGTCATCCGGCGTCTGGCCGAAGAGCTGCCGATCAGCGTTCGCAGCACTTGCCTGGCGGCGCACGCCTTGCCGCCGGAGTACAAGGATCGCGCCGACGATTACATCGATCTGGTCTGCGAGCAGATGCTCCCGGCCCTTGCCGCCGAAGGTCTGGTGGATGCCGTGGATGCGTTCTGCGAATACCTGGCGTTCTCGCCGGAGCAGGTCGAGCGAGTCTTTGTCGCCGCGCAACAACTCGGTCTGCCGGTAAAGCTGCACGCCGAGCAGTTGTCCTCGCTGCACGGCTCCAGCCTCGCCGCGCGTTACAAAGCCTTGTCCGCCGATCACCTGGAATTCATGGACGAGGCCGACGCGATCGCCATGGCCGCCGCCGACACCGTCGCCGTCCTGCTGCCCGGCGCGTTCTACTTTCTGCGCGAAACCCAGCTGCCGCCGATGGACGCGCTGCGCAGGCACAAGGTGAAGATCGCCATCGCCAGCGACCTCAACCCCGGCACCTCGCCAGCGCTGTCGTTGCGTCTGATGCTGAACATGGCTTGCACCTGTTTCCGCATGACCCCGGAAGAAGCCTTGGCCGGAGCGACCATCCATGCCGCGCAGGCGTTGGGCATGGCGCAGACCCATGGCTCGCTGGAGGTTGGCAAGGTCGCCGATTTCGTGGCGTGGGACATCGAGCGTCCGGCGGATCTGGCCTATTGGCTCGGTGGCGATCTGCAAAAACGCGTCGTGCGTCACGGCGTTGAATCGAATCTGTAGGAGAGCTGTTGTGGACAAGGTTCTGAATTTCAAACAAGGCCGCGTGCCGTTGCTGATCAGCATGCCCCACGCCGGTGTGCGTCTGACCCCGGCGGTCGAAGCCGGGTTGATCCCCGCGGCGAAGAGTTTGCCGGACACCGACTGGCATATCCCGCAACTCTACGATTTCGCCGAGGAGCTGGGCGCTAGCACCTTGGCCGCTGAGTATTCGCGTTTCGTCATCGACCTCAACCGGCCGTCCGACGACAAGCCGTTGTACGCCGGGGCGACCACGGGGTTGTATCCGGCGACGTTGTTCGACGGCATTGCGTTGTTTCTGGAGGGTCGGGAGCCTTCGCAGCAAGAACGCGCGACTTATTTGCAGCAGATCTGGACGCCATACCATCGCACCTTGCAGCAAGAGCTGGCGCGGCTGAAGGCTGAATTTGGCTACGCGCTGCTGTTCGATGCGCACTCGATCCGCTCGATCATCCCGCACCTGTTCGACGGCAAGTTGCCGGACTTCAACCTCGGCACCTTCAATGGCGCCAGTTGTGATCCGCAATTGGCGAGTCAACTGGAAGCGATCTGCGCGCGGCACGAGCAGTTCACCCATGTGCTTAACGGTCGCTTTAAGGGCGGACACATCACCCGCCAGTACGGCGACCCGACGCAGAACATCCACGCCGTGCAATTGGAACTGTGCCAGTCCACCTACATGGAAGAGTTCGAACCGTTCCGCTACCGCGCCGACCTGGCCGAGCCAACGCGGGGGGTGCTCAGGGAATTGCTGCAGGGACTGCTCGCTTGGGGTGAAAAACACCACAACGCCTGATGCACCCCTGAGCTGCCGAAGGCTGCGATCTTTGATCGTTCCCACGCTCTGCGTGGGAATGCAGCCCGTGACGCTCCGCGTCACTGGACGCGGAGCGTTCCAAGAGGCGTTCCCACGCAGAGCGTGGGAACGATCAGGCCCCGGAGCATGCTCATTGACGCAAATCGGGTTTATGATGCCCAACGGCAGAATAATACGAGTCCCCCAGGGATGACCTCGACCCCTTACGGAGCGCGCAATGCAGACTTTGTTTCCGCAGATCAAACCCCACGCCCGGCACGATCTGGCTGTCGATGACACCCATACGCTGTACGTCGATGAAAGCGGCTCGCCGGAGGGATTGCCGGTGGTATTCATCCACGGTGGCCCCGGCGCCGGTTGCGATGCGCAGAGCCGGCGCTATTTCGATCCGAATCTGTATCGCATTGTCACCTTCGACCAGCGCGGCTGCGGTCGTTCCACCCCGCATGCGAGCCTGGAAAACAACACCACCTGGGATCTGGTCGAGGATCTCGAGCGCATCCGCAAACATCTGGGCATTGAAAAATGGGTGCTGTTCGGCGGCTCATGGGGTTCGACCCTGGCGCTGGCCTACGCGCAAACCCACCCGGAGCGGGTGCACGGTCTGATTCTGCGCGGGATCTTTCTCTGCCGTCCGCAGGAAATCGAATGGTTCTATCAGGCCGGCGCCAGCCGTCTGTTCCCCGATTACTGGCAGGACTACATCGCGCCGATCCCGCTGGACGAGCGCGACGACCTGCTCAACGCTTTCCACAAACGCCTGATCGGCAACGATCAGATCGCCCAGATGCATGCGGCGAAGGCGTGGTCGACCTGGGAAGGGCGCACCGCGACCCTGCGGCCGAACCCGCTGGTGGTCGATCGTTTCTCCGAGCCGCAGCGCGCGTTGTCGATCGCGCGGATCGAATGCCACTACTTCACCAACAATGCCTTCCTTGAGCCGAACCAGTTGATCCGCGACATGGGCAAGATCGCCCACCTGCCCGGCGTGATCATCCATGGCCGCTACGACGTGATCTGCCCGCTCGACAATGCCTGGGAATTGCATCAGGCCTGGCCGAACAGCGAATTGCAGGTGATCCGCGACGCCGGCCACGCTGCGTCGGAACCGGGCATCACCGATGCGCTGGTGCGCGCCGCGAGCAAAATGGCCCAGCGCCTGCTCGACCTGCCGCTCGAAGAAGCATGAAGGCGCTGTTACAGCGCGTACGTGGTGCGCGTGTTGAAGTCGCCGGCGAGGTAGTCGGCGCGGTCGACCAGGGTTTGCTGGTGCTGGTGGCGGTAGAACCCGACGACACGCGTACCAGCGCCGACAAACTTCTGCATAAGCTGCTTAACTATCGGGTATTCAGTGACGCCGAGGGCAAGATGAATCTGTCCCTGGCGGATGTGGGTGGCGGGTTGCTGCTGGTCTCTCAGTTCACACTCGCCGCCGACACCAGAAGCGGCCTGCGTCCGAGCTTTTCCACGGCTGCACCGCCGGCGCTGGGTGCTGAGTTGTTCGACTATTTATTGAGCCAGGCGAAACAGGTGCATGGCACTGTGGCATCAGGTAGATTCGGCGCCGATATGCAGGTGCACTTGGTCAACGATGGCCCGGTGACCTTTTTGTTACAGACCTGACAGTGCCTGAAACACCTTTTTCGGAAATTTCGACTGTTTTTAGGCTGTTTTCGCGATAAATACTTTGTTACCCCTGATGCGTTGTCATCCGGGCTACTAGATAATCGCGCGCTGCGGGGATCGACATTCGTTGATCCGTTTTGACTTAGGTAGAGACTTGTCTGGATCCGATTGGGGAATCATTTTGCCCCGGCGGAGTCGGAACATTGCTCGCCAACCTGGCATAAAGATAGCTGGCCGTTGGTTTATTGATCTGTTTTCGGCGAGGGTTGCTCGTGATTGTTAGTCCCTGTAATGCAGCAAAAATGTCTGCCAAACGCATGCGAAGTGCTCTGGTAGCGGGTTCGGCGCTCCTGTGCCTGCTCAGCGCCGGTCAGCTTTGGGCGTTCAATCTTGACGACGTATCGGCCAAGGCCAAAGAGCTGGCCGGGCAGAAGTTCGAAGCCCCGCGCAGCAACCTGCCGAACGAATTCCGCGAAATGAAGTTCGCGGACTACCAGAAGATCCGCTTCCTCACCGAAAAGGCTGAGTGGGCCGATCAGAAGACGCCGTTCAAGCTCTCCTTCTATCACCAGGGTATGCACTTCGATACGCCGGTGAAAATCAACGAAATCACCGCGAACACCGTCTCGGAGATCAAATACGATCCGAGCCGCTTCGATTTCGGCGATCTGAAATTCGATCCGAAGGCCACCGAGCAACTGGGTTATGCCGGTTTCCGTGTGCTGTATCCGATCAACAAGGCCGACAAGCAAGACGAAATCATGACCATGCTCGGCGCGAGTTACTTCCGCGTCGTCGGCAAGGGCCACACCTATGGTCTGTCGGCCCGTGGTCTGGCGATCGACACCGCGTTGCCGTCGGGCGAAGAATTCCCGCGTTTCCGCGAGTTCTGGATTCAACAGCCCAAGCCCGGTGACAAGCACCTGGTGATCTTCGCTCTGCTCGATTCGCCGCGTGCCACCGGTGCCTACCGTTTGATCCTGCGTCCGGGCAGCGACACCATCGTCGACGTCAAGGCGCAGATGTTCCTGCGTGACAAAGTCGGCAAACTGGGCATCGCGCCGCTGACCAGCATGTTCCTGTTCGGCGCCAACCAGCCGTCGAAAGTGCTCAACTACCGTCGTGAACTGCACGACTCCAGCGGTCTGTCGATCCATGCTGGCGACGGCGAGTGGATCTGGCGCCCACTGAACAACCCGAAACATCTGGCCGTAAGCAACTTCAGCGTCGAGAACCCGCGTGGTTTCGGTCTGCTGCAGCGTGGCCGTGACTTCAGCCACTACGAAGACCTCGACGACCGCTACGACAAGCGCCCAAGCGCCTGGATCGAGCCGAAGGGCGAGTGGGGCAAGGGCACTGTCGATCTGGTAGAGATTCCGACCGCTGACGAAACCAACGACAACATCGTTGCGTTCTGGAGCCCGGAAAAAATGCCGGAACCAGGCCAGCCGCTGGACTTCGCCTACCGTATGCACTGGACCATGGACGAAGCAGCAATTCACGCGCCGGACAGCGCCTGGGTGGCGCAGACCCTGCGTTCGACCGGTGACGTCAAGCAATCCAACCTGATCCGTCAGCCCGATGGCAGCGTTGCCTATCTGGTCGACTTCGAAGGCCCGTCGCTGGCGGCCCTGACGCCGGATGCCGACGTGCGCAGTCAGGTCAGCGTCGGCGACAACGCCGAACTGGTCGAGAACAGCGTGCGCTACAACCCGGAAACCAAGGGCTGGCGCTTGACCCTGCGGATGAAGATCAAGGATCCGAGCAAGGCAACCGAAATGCGCGCCGCCCTGGTTCAGCCAGTGGTTACCGCAGATCTGGCCAAATCGGTGCCGGCCTCCAACTCGTCGGTCGCCAAGGCTGACAAGGTTGCCGCCAAGCAACAGGAAAAACTCGACAAGGAAGCCAAGGCCGCCGAAGCCAAACAGGCTGAAGCCAAGCCTGCAGTCGACGCCAAGGACAAGGCCAATAAAGACGCCAAGCAGCCAGTCGCTGCCGACGCGGCCCCAGCCACACCGGAATCGGCGCCGACTGAAGAAGTCCTGACCGAGACCTGGAGCTATCAGTTGCCTGCCGATGAGTAATTCACCAGTACAGCCAGAGACTCTGTCCGAGTATCTGGCGCATCTGCCGATGACCGACGAGCAACGCGCGGAACTCGCGGGTTGCCAGTCGTTCAGCGAGCTGCATGAACGCCTGTCATCCTCCACATTCGACGCCCCTGCCGAAGCCGCCCAGGCTTCGGTGGGCAAGCGTCTGACCCTGAGCACTGCCGAAGAACTGGCTGAAGCGGAAATGCTGGTGCTCGACGCCAGTGGTCGGGTCAGCCTCAAGGCGACGCCGCCGATCCGCCGTACCAAGGTTGTGCCGGAGCCGTGGCGCACCAATATCCTGGTGCGTGGCTGGCGCCGTCTGACCGGGCGCACCAACCCGCCGCAGCCGCCGAAGGACGCCAATGTCCTGCCGGCCGCGCGCTGGCGCACCGTCGGTTCGATCCGCCGTTACATCCTGCTGCTGCTGATGCTCGGCCAGACCATCGTGGCCGGCTGGTACATGAAAGGCATCATGCCGTATCAGGGCTGGTCGTTCGTCGATCTGGATGAAGTCCTGCATCAGCCGCTGCTGCAAACCGCCACGCAAGTGCTGCCGTACGCGCTGCAAACCAGCATCCTGATTCTGTTCGGGATTCTGTTCTGCTGGGTGTCGGCCGGTTTCTGGACCGCGCTGATGGGCTTCCTCGAGTTGCTCACTGGTCACGATAAATACCGTATCTCCGGGAAAAGCGCCGGTAACGAGCCGATTCCGAAAGATGCGCGCACTGCGCTGGTCATGCCGATCTGCAACGAAGACGTGCCGCGTGTATTCGCCGGTCTGCGTGCGACGTTTGAATCGGTCGCCGCTACCGGTGATCTGGATCGCTTCGACTTTTTCGTCCTCAGCGACAGTAACGACACCGATATCTGCGTCGCCGAGCAACAGGCTTGGTTGGATGTCTGCCGCGAAGCCAAGGGCTTCGGCAAGATCTTCTATCGCCGTCGTCGCCGTCGTGTGAAACGCAAGAGCGGCAACCTCGACGACTTCTGCCGTCGTTGGGGCGGTGACTACAAATACATGGTCGTGCTCGACGCCGACTCGGTGATGAGCGGCGAATGCCTGACCAGTCTGGTGCGCCTGATGGAAGCCACGCCGGACGCCGGGATCATCCAGACCGCGCCGCGTGCGTCGGGCATGGACACCCTGTATGCGCGCATGCAGCAGTTCGCCACCCGCGTGTACGGCCCGCTGTTTACCGCCGGTCTGCACTTCTGGCAGTTGGGTGAATCCCACTACTGGGGGCACAACGCGATCATCCGCATGAAGCCGTTCATCGACCACTGCGCCCTGGCGCCGTTGCCGGGCAAGGGCGCGTTCTCCGGTGCGATCCTGTCCCACGACTTCGTCGAAGCTGCACTGATGCGCCGTGCCGGTTGGGGCGTATGGATTGCCTACGACTTGCCGGGCAGTTACGAAGAGTTGCCGCCGAACCTGCTCGACGAGCTCAAGCGTGACCGTCGCTGGTGCCACGGCAACCTGATGAACTTCCGCCTGTTCCTGGTCAAGGGCATGCACCCAGTGCACCGCGCGGTGTTCCTCACCGGCGTGATGTCGTACCTGTCGGCGCCGTTATGGTTCTTCTTCCTCGTTTTGTCGACGGCGCTGCTGGCGGTGAACACGCTGATGGAGCCGCAGTACTTCCTCGAACCGCGTCAGCTCTATCCGCTGTGGCCGCAATGGCACCCGGACAAGGCCATCGCGCTGTTCTCGACGACCATCGTGCTGCTGTTCCTGCCGAAGCTGTTGAGCATCATCCTGATCTGGGCCAAGGGCGCGAAAGAGTTCGGCGGCAAGTTCAAGGTGACCCTGTCGATGCTGCTGGAGATGCTGTTCTCCATGCTGCTGGCGCCGGTGCGGATGATTTTCCACACCCGTTTCGTCCTCGCCGCGTTCCTCGGCTGGGCCGCGACCTGGAATTCGCCGCAACGTGACGACGACTCGACGCCGTGGAGCGAAGCGGTCAAGCGCCACGGTCCGCAGACGTTGCTGGGCTTTCTCTGGGCATTATTGGTGATCTGGCTGAACCCGAGCTTCCTCTGGTGGCTGGTGCCGATCGTCGGTTCGCTGATGCTGTCGATCCCGGTGTCGGTGATCTCCAGCCGTGTGGGTCTGGGCCTGAAATCCCGCGACGAGAGCCTGTTCCTCATCCCCGAGGAATACAATCCGCCGCAGGCGTTGCTGGCAACCGATCAGTACACCCACGAAAACCGTTATCACGCCCTCAACGACGGCTTCGTTCGCGCCGTGGTCGATCCGCAGCAGAACGCCCTGGCGTGCTCGCTGGCGACCTCGCGTCACGGTCAGGCTGAACCGATCGAGTGGCTGCGTCAGGAGCGGGTGCGTCACGCGATCAAGGTCGGCCCGGCCGGGCTGAACAACCATGATCGCTTGCAACTGCTCAGTGACCCTGTCGCACTGGCGCGTCTGCATGAGCAGGTCTGGGCCGAAGGTCATGCCGAGTGGCTGGACGCCTGGCGATCGTCGGTGAAAGCCGATCCGCATGCGCCGTTGCTGCCGCTGCGACCGGTGAGTTTGCAGGCTCAGCCGGCCTGATGAAATTGCCCCGCGAATGCGGGGCTTTTTTAAAGATCGCAGCCTTCGGCAGCTCCTGCAGGGTGTACATCGATCCTGTGTAGGAGCTGCCGAAGGCTGCGATTTTTGCTTGTACGGCCTGACCCGTCACAACAATTGCCGGCAAAAAGCCTTGTGCTAATGGACGAGTGCGTTAGCATCCGTCCCCGAATTGGCGCGCCCGGGCTTTTTTGCCCGTCTCTGTCGTTTTCGCGCCGCACACGCAATGGTTTTGGGGACTTGAAGATGAAGAAGTATCTGTCGATGCTGCTGGTCGGCGTCGCGGCACTGGTTGCAGTCAATGCGGCGCAGGCCGGCGCTATCGATGACGCGGTCAAGCGCGGCTCGCTGAAAGTCGGCATGGACCCGACCTACATGCCGTTTGAGATGACCAACAAACGCGGCGAAATCATCGGTTTCGAAGTCGATATCCTCAAAGCCATGACCAAGGCCATGGGCGTCAAGCTCGAGCTGGTCTCGACGGGTTACGACGGCATCATTCCGGCGCTGATGACCGACAAGTTCGACATGATCGGCAGCGGCATGACCCTGACCCAGGAGCGCAATCTGCGCCTGAACTTCAGCGATCCGTTCATCGTCGTCGGCCAGACCCTGCTGATTCGCAAGGAGCTGGAAGGCACCATCAAGTCCTACAAAGACCTGAACACGGCTGACTACCGCATCACCTCCAAGCTCGGCACCACCGGCGAAATGGTTGCCGGGAAGCTGATCTCCAAAGCCAAGTACCACGGCTACGACAACGAACAGGAAGCCGTGCTCGACGTGGTCAATGGCAAGGCTGACGCCTTTATCTACGACGCGCCGTACAACGTTGTCGCGCTGAACAAGGTCGGCGCCGGCAAACTGGTGTTCCTCGACAAGCCGTTCACCTACGAGCCACTGGCCTTCGGTCTGAAGAAGGGCGATTTCGACAGCCTCAACTTCATCAACAACTTCCTGCACCAGATCCACGAAGACGGCACCTACGATCGCATCCATGATAAGTGGTTCAAGAGCACCGAGTGGCTCAAGGACATGGAATAACGCGCATCCGCTGATCGTTCCCACGCTCTGCGTGAGAACGCATCCTGTGACGCTCCGCGTCACGAACAGGCAGGGACGCAGAGCGTCCCGAGCGGCATTCCCACGCAGAGCGTGGGAACGATCATCCGAGAACCTGCAATGAAACAGAAAAAAGCCCAATGGCCCTGGCACGTCCTCACCGTGCTGGTGCTGGTCGGCCTGGCCGGCGCGTTGTATCACGCGACGTCGCTGATGTCCTACGAGTGGCGCTGGAACCGCGTGCCGCAGTACTTCGCCTATCAGGCCGAAGAGGCCCAGCGCGCCGCGGACATTTCCACGGTCACCGAGCTGGTGCGCAAGGGCGGCAGTGCCCAGGTCACGCTGCGTAACGATGCCGGTGACGAACAGCACCTGACGGTCGACGAAAACAGCCTGCAATTCGCTCAGGGCGACGATGTCGCTGAAGGCGACGTCGTGGGCGTGACCCGGCATTGGGCGGCAGGACCGCTGTTGTGGGGGTTGTGGACCACGCTTTGGCTGTCGCTCGTGTCCGGTGTTCTCGGTTTGCTGATCGGTCTGGTCACGGGCCTCTGCCGCCTGTCGAACAACCCGACCCTGCGCGACCTCTCGACGATCTACGTCGAACTGGTACGCGGCACGCCGCTGCTGGTGCAGATTTTCATTTTCTATTTCTTCATCGGCACGGTGATGAACCTGTCCCGCGAGTTCGCCGGGATCGCCGCGCTGTCGCTGTTCACTGGCGCCTACGTGGCCGAAATCATCCGTTCCGGCGTGCAATCGATTGCCCGTGGCCAGAACGAAGCTGCGCGCTCGCTGGGCCTGAGTGCCGGCCAGTCGATGCGCCATGTGGTCCTGCCACAGGCATTCAAACGCGTGCTGCCGCCGCTGGCCGGGCAATTCATCAGTCTGGTCAAGGACACGTCGCTGGTGTCGGTGATCGCCATCACCGAGCTGCTGAAAAGCGGCCGGGAAGTCATCACGACCTCGTTTTCGCCGTTCGAAATCCTGTTCTGCGTCGCCGGTCTGTACCTGTTGATCAACCTGCCGCTGTCGAAAATCGCCAGCCGGCTTGAGCGGAGGCTCGCGCAAAGTGATTGAAGTCCGCGATCTGGTAAAAGTCTTCGACACCCGTGGCCAGGTTGTGCGCGCTGTGGATAACGTCAGCACCAACGTCGCCAAGGGCGAAGTGCTGGTGGTAATCGGCCCGTCCGGTTCCGGCAAGTCGACTTTCTTGCGTTGCCTCAACGGTCTGGAAGAATTCGACTCCGGCTCGGTGAGCATCGACGGCCTGCAACTGGCTGACGCCAAAACCGACGTCAATGCCTACCGCCGCGAAGTCGGCATGGTCTTCCAGCATTTCAACCTGTTCCCGCACATGACCGTGCTGGAGAACCTCTGTCTGGCGCAAAAAGTCGTGCGCAAGCGCGGCAAGAAAGAGCGCGAGGCCAAGGCCATGGCGTTGCTGGAGAAGGTCGGCATTGCGCAGAAGGCCAACGAGTTTCCGTCACGCCTGTCCGGCGGTCAGCAACAGCGCGTGGCGATTGCCCGGGCGCTGGCGATGGAGCCGAAAGTCATGCTGTTCGATGAACCGACCTCGGCCCTCGACCCGGAAATGGTCGGCGAAGTGCTCGACGTGATGAAAAATCTGGCCGTGGAAGGCATGACCATGGTTTGCGTCACGCACGAGATGGGCTTCGCCCGGGAAGTGGCGGATCGGGTGTTGTTCTTCGATCACGGCAAATTGCTCGAAGATGCCGCGCCGGCGGCATTCTTCGATGCGCCAAAGGATCCGCGCGCTCAGGCCTTCCTGCGCCAGGTCCTTTAACCGCAAAAAAGATCGCAGCCTCCGACAGCTCCTACAGGGGTATGTGTACACCTGTAGGAGCTGCCGAAGGCTGCGATCTTTTGTTTTTGGGCTGTTAAACCTTGAAGCGGCCCACCAGCATCTGCAAATGCGTTCCCAACCGCGCCAACTCAACACTGGACGCTGCGGTCTCTTCACTCGCCGCCGAGGTCTGATCCGACACATCGCGCACGTTGAGCACGCTGCGGTTGATCTCTTCGGCCACGGCGCTCTGCTGCTCGGCAGCAGCGGCAATCTGCTGGTTCATCGCCTGAATCGCCGACACAGTGCGGGTAATGCTCTCCAGTGAGCCGCCGGCGCGCCGGGTCAGTTCGACGCTGCTGTCGGTGAGGCTGCGGCTGTTGTCCATGATCGTCGCCACTTGCTGGGTGCCGTTTTGCAGGCCGACGATCAACTCTTCGATTTCTTCCGTGGACTTCTGCGTGCGCTGGGCGAGGCTGCGCACTTCGTCGGCAACCACGGCGAACCCACGTCCGGCTTCACCGGCACGGGCCGCTTCGATGGCAGCGTTGAGGGCCAGCAGGTTGGTTTGCTGGGCGACCGACTTGATCACGTCGAGGACGCTGCCGATCTTGTCGCTTTCACGCTTGAGCTCGCCCATGGCTTCGGTGGAATGCCCCACCTCGAGCGCCAGACGTTCGATCTGGGCGATGGCTTCGCCGACAACCTTGTCGCCTTCGCGGGCCTGTTGGTCAGCGGCGACGGCGGCCTCGGAAGCCTCTTCAGCGTTGCGCGCGACTTCCTGAACGGTAGCGGCCATTTCGTTCATGGCGGTGGCGACCTGATCGGTCTCGACCTTCTGATTGTTGACCCCGGCGCTGGTCTGCTCGGTCACCGCCGAGAGTTCTTCGGCGGCGCTGGCGATCTGCGTGACGCCGTCGCTGATGCCGCCGATCAATTCGCGCAGGCCTTGGGTCATGCTTTGCATCGAGCGCTGCAATTGGCCAAGTTCGTCGCGACGCAGGGACACCAGGTTGTGGGTCAGGTCGCCGGCGGCCACGCGTTCGGCGACTTTCAGGGTCTGGGTCAGCGGAATGATGATTTGCCGGGTGATCGCCCAAGCGGCAATCAGACCGAAGGCCAATGCCAGCGCAGTGGCGATCAGCAGCATGTTCTTGGCATGGGCGGCATCGGTGTCGCGCACCACGGTTTGCGATTCGGTGAGTTTTTTGCTGACCGACATCAGGATCTCGCCCTGAGCCGACATGTTGGCCAGTGCGGCGGTGTTCTTGACCTGCGAATCACGGAACTGGGCAACAGCAGCGCGGTAGGCCTTGAGCGAGTCGGTGGCTTGCTGCAGGTTGGCGATGTGCTGCTCCGGTACGCGGGTCGGCAGGCTCTCGAGATTTTTCAGCGCATTGTCGATGGCGGTCAGCGCCGGTTGCTCGGCATCGGCCTTGCCGCTGTAGGTGTAACCGCGCACCTGATAGCGCGCCTGCTGCAACAATTTGCTCAGCTCGATCACCGCGTTGTATTGGGCGACGCTGTCGCCTTGCAGCAGCGCGCTTTCGACTTCGCTGACCTTGGCCACGGCATTATCAGCGTTAGCGCCCAGCTTGCTGCGCGCATCTTCACGCTGCACGGTGGCCTGGGTCATTTCGCCGAAGGCGCGTTTGTATTCGGCAACCGCAGCCAATTGCTGATCGACCATCGCCACGTCGGACGGCTGCTCGATCATGCCGCGTGCCGATTGCAGACCGCTTTCGAGTTGGTTGAGGTATCCGTTGACCGCGCCCGGACCCTGTTCGCCACGGCGCATGTCGTAGTCCATGCGTGCCAGGCGCAGGTCCTTGGTCAGCTCGTTGAGGCTGGAAATGAAGCCGAGCTTGTCGCCACGGCTGATAATCCCACTCATGCCGGTCCAGCCGGTGAAAGTGATCAACAGCGTCAGCAACAGCACCAGGCCGAAACCGATGCCCAGCTTGCGTTTGACGCTGACGTTTCCAAGACTCTCGGCTAACCAACGGTACATGCGACCACTCCCTTCGGACCACTCAATTGGACTTATAGGGGCTGTATCGGCTGGGTGATGGCAATCTGTAACGCCTTTTGTCCGACGCGGTTGCGTCAGAACAGGCGTGCAAGCAGGGCGGTAACGGCGGTTTCGACGCGCAGGATGCGCTCGCCCAGTTGCACCGGTTGCAGGCCGGATTTGGCCAGCAGATCGATTTCGTAGGGAATCCAGCCACCCTCGGGGCCGATGGCCAGGGTCACCGGTTCGCTCAGGGCGCGCGGGCAGGGTGGGAAGTTGCCGGGGTGGCCGACCAGGCCTAGGGTGCCCTCGGCGATCGCCGGCAAGCGATCTTCAACAAAAGGCTTGAAGCGCTTTTCGATGACGATCTCTGGCAGCACCGTATCGCGAGCCTGTTCGAGCCCGAGGATCAACTGCTCACGAATCGCTTCCGGCTCCAGAAATGGCGTCTGCCAGAAGCTTTTTCGACGCGATAGCTATTGACCAGAATCACCTTGGCCACACCCATGGTCGCAACGGTCTGGAACACGCGGCGGAGCATTTTCGGCCGGGGCAGGGCCAGCACCAGCGTCAGCGGCAACTTGACCGGCGGTGGCTGGTCGAGGCTGACACGCAGTTCCGCTTCGCCTGCTTCCAGACGCAACAACTCGGCCGAACCCATCAACCCGTTGATGCGCCCGACGCGCAGGCTGTCGCCGACTTCCGAGCGATGCACTTCCTGCATGTGGGTCAGGCGGCGATCACCCAGGATTACGCGGTCCGCCGCAATGAAATCGGCCTCTTCGAGCAGCAGCAGGTTCATGCCTGGGTCGCTGGCGGCTGGTCGTTGTGGTCGTCGGCCGGGGTTTCGTCCGGGCGTTCGCGCTTGCTGACCAGCGCGCCGAAGAGAATGCCGATCTCGAACAGCATCCACATCGGTACAGCCAGCAGCGTCTGCGAGAAGATGTCCGGCGGGGTCAGGATCATGCCGACCACGAAGCAGCCGATGATCACGTACGGGCGGATTTTCTTCAGGTATTTGACGTCGACCACGCCGATCCACACCAGCAGGACCACGGCCACCGGGATTTCGAACGCCACGCCGAAGGCGAAGAACAGCGTCATGACGAAATCGAGGTAGCTGGCGATGTCGGTCATCATTTCCACGCCAGCCGGGGTGGCAGCGGCGAAGAACTTGAAGATCAGCGGAAAGACGAAGTAATAGGCGAACGCCATGCCGATGTAGAACAGCAGGATGCTGGAGATCAGCAGCGGCACCGCGACGCGTTTTTCATGCTTGTACAGGCCTGGCGCGATAAAGCCCCAGATCTGATGCAGGATCACCGGAATCGCGAGGAACAGCGAAACCATCATCGTCAGCTTCAGCGGCGTCAGGAACGGCGACGACACGTCGGTGGCAATCATCGTCGCGCCGACCGGCAGGTACTGGCGCAGCGGCGTCGAGACGAAGGTGTAGATCTGCTGGGTGAACGCGAACAGCCCGGCAAAGATAATGAAGATCGCCGCCACGCAACGCAGCAGGCGGGTGCGCAACTCGGTGAGGTGCGAAACCAGCGGCATGTGCTGGTCGTTTTCCGGAAGATCGCTCATGGGGCTCGCGGCGGCAAAGTGGTGTCGTGAGGCGCAGGTGTAATCGGCGCGGTATTCGAGGCTACATGTTCAACCGACGTTTCTGCGGGAGCGGATTGTGTCGGCGCGACACCAGCCGCAGGCGCCGTCGGCGCATGAATCGTCGGCTCAGCGGTTGGCTGCGCCGGCGTCGGCTCCTGCTGGTTTGGATTGAAGATCTTCCGCGCCTCTTGCTCCAGCGACAGAATATGCTCGTTGTGCAGTTGCCGACGGATCTCATCGGCACCGATTTCACGTTCAACTTCCTGTTTGATCGCGTTGAAGCTGCGCTTCAGGCGGCCGACCCACAGACCGGCGGTGCGCGCAGCGCCGGCAGACGCTCGGGGCCGAGCACCAGCAGGGCAACGAGGCCGACGAGCAGCAATTCAGAGAAGCTGATACCAAACATTAGTCAGTGCTCACACGTCTTTGCGGATCGGCTCTTCGACTTTCTGCGCCTGCACGTCGATGGTGTGCGGCGGGTTGGCCTGGGCGGTGGTTTGCGGCTGCACCGGTGGCACTGGCTGCGCCGGCGGGGTCACGTTCGGCTCGGTCGGTTTTTCATCGTCGTTCATGGCTTTGCGAAAGCCCTTGATCGATTCGCCAACGTCGGTGCCGAGGTTTTTCAGTTTCTTGGTACCGAATACCAGCACCACGACAATCAGAATGACGACCCAGTGTTTCCAGTCAAAAATGCCCATGTGGCGATTCCTCTCTAAAAGTTGTTCAGGCGGACGGACGCGAGGCTTTCTCGACGTGTCCGGACAGGCCGAAGCGACGGTCCAGTTCATCCAGCACGGCCTGCGGATGCTGCCCCAGTTGGGCGAGCATGACCATGCTGTGGAACCACAGGTCGGCGGTCTCGTAGATCACATCACTGCAATCGCCGCTGATGGCGGCATCCTTGGCGGCAATAATGGTTTCGACCGACTCTTCGCCGACTTTCTCCAGAATCTTGTTCAGCCCCTTGTGATACAGGCTGGCGACATACGAGCTGTCGGCTGCTGCGCCTTTGCGCTCTTCAAGTACCTGAGCGAGGCGGGTCAGGGTGTCACTCATGTGTGTGTCCTGCGGAATAGATAGCGTGCGGGTCTTTCAGAACCGGGTCGACCGTTTTCCAGTCGCCGTTTTCGAAGACCCGGTAAAAGCAGCTTTGACGGCCGGTGTGGCAAGCGATGTCGCCGATCTGTTCAACCATCAGGATGATCACGTCGGAGTCACAGTCCAGACGCATTTCATGCAGGGTCTGCACATGGCCGGACTCTTCGCCCTTGCGCCACAGCTTGCCACGGGAACGTGACCAGTAGATTGCACGATTCTCCGCTGCGGTCAGTTCCAGCGCTTCGCGATTCATCCAGGCCATCATCAATACGCGCCCGGTCTTGTGATCCTGAGCGATCGCCGGCACCAGGCCGTCAGCGTCCCACTTGATCTCGTCCAGCCAGTTTTTCATCTTCAAATCTCGAAAAGCAGCAGCAAGCCATGAGCTTCAAGCTGCAAGTAAAAGCAGGTTGCGCGGTGTACCTGTGTCGTCAAGCTTGAGGCTTGCAGCTTATAACTTGCAGCTGATTCGTGCTATCGGCGAACGACCAGATACAAACCGACCGCGATCATGATTCCGGCGGGCCAGTGCGACCACTCGGTCAACGGGCCGCCCGCAGCGAGGATCGCGCCGCCGGCCAGATGCGCGCAGCCGAGCAGGCGCAGGAACCAGTCGTCCTTGCGTTTGCGCCACGGCGGCGGTGGGTCTTTGGCGTGAGGTTGCGACATGCGTTCGAGCAGGTCGCGGGCCATGTTCGACAGGTGCGGAATCTGCTCCAGCTGGCTCTGCACGTTGCCCAGCAAGGCTTTCGGGCTGACGCGTTCGCGCATCCAGCGCTCGAGAAACGGCTGCGCGGTGTTCCACAGATCCAGATCCGGGTACAGCTGGCGACCGAGGCCTTCGATGTTCAGCAAGGTCTTCTGCAACAGCACCAGTTGCGGCTGCACTTCCATGTTGAAACGGCGAGCGGTCTGGAACAGGCGCATCAGCACCTGGCCAAATGAAATATCTTTTAACGGTTTTTCGAAGATCGGTTCGCACACCGTACGGATCGCCGCTTCGAATTCGTTGAGTTTGGTTTCCGCCGGCACCCAGCCCGAATCGATGTGCAACTGCGCCACACGGCGGTAGTCACGCTTGAAGAAAGCGAACAGGTTGCGCGCCAGATAATCCTGGTCTTCCGGGGTCAGGCTGCCGACGATGCCGCAGTCGATCGCGATGTACTGCGGGCTCCACGGGTTGACCGTGCTGACGAAGATGTTGCCCGGGTGCATGTCGGCGTGGAAGAAGCTGTCGCGGAACACCTGAGTGAAGAAAATCTCCACACCACGCTCGGCGAGCATTTTCATGTCGGTGCGCTGGTCGGCAAGGGTCGCCAGATCGGTGACCTGAATGCCGTAGATGCGCTCCATCACCAGCACTTTCGGCCGGCACCAATCCCAATAGACTTGCGGTACATAAAGCAGCTGCGAGCCTTCGAAGTTGCGGCGCAACTGGCTGGCGTTGGCCGCCTCGCGCAACAGATCGAGCTCGTCGTAAATGGTCTTTTCGTAATCCTGCACCACGTCGACCGGGTGCAGCAGGCGCGCGTCAGCGGAGAATTTCTCGGCGGCGCGGGCAAGAATGAACAGCCACGCCAGATCCTGCGCGATCACCGGTTTCAGGCCCGGGCGAATGACCTTGACCACGACTTCTTCGCCGCTTTTCAGCTGCGCCGCGTGCACCTGCGCCACCGAAGCCGAGGCCAGTGGTTCAACGTCGAAACGGCTGAACACTTCGCTGATTTTCTTGCCCAGCTGTTCTTCGATCAGCTTGATCGACACTTGCGAATCGAACGGCGGCACGCGGTCCTGCAGCAGCATCAGCTCATCGGCGATGTCTTCCGGCAACAGGTCGCGGCGGGTCGAAAGAATCTGCCCGAACTTGATGAAGATCGGCCCCAGATCCTGCAACGCCAAGCGCAAGCGCGCGCCACGGTTGAGCTCCAGCGGCTTGCGCGGCAGCCAGCGCCACGGCAGCAAAAAGCGCACGGCCAGAAGAAACCAGGGCAGCGGCAGATCGAACAGCAGGTCATCGAGGCGGTAGCGGATCACGACGCGCTGGATGCGCAACAGACGGCGGACGGCAAGCAGCTTCATGCGTTATCGCTTGGGTCGAGGGATCGGGAAAGGCGCTCGAAACGCGCCTCGAGTCGTTCCAGATCAAGTTTGATCCGGTCCAGTTCGCTGAATCGCGCCTCGGCTTCGCGTTGCCCGACGAGGGTGCGCGATTCTTCGGCGAGGTATTCGGCAAGATTCTGGTTGAGGCTGGCAAATCCTTGTTGATACCAGCGCGCGCGGCTGCGCAGATGGCCACCGAGCAGTTGCGTGGCGACCGGGCCGAGCCAGCGCGAGAGTTCGTACTCCCAGTCCAGCTCGAGGTCTTGCAGAACGCCGGCCAGTTCCAGCAACACGCCGCTGTTGCCATCGAGCTCGACTTCCGGTGCGTGCAGCACGGCGGTCTTGTCTTTGCTCAGGGCCAGTTTCACCAGGCTTGAGGCCGGTGCACGCAACGTGCAATCGACATCCGCTGCCCACTGCGAAGCCAGCATCAGGCCCTCATCGCTGGGCAGAATGAACAATTGCAGCGCCGGGCTGCGGCAGTCGACGGCAATCACCTTGCCGGTCAGATGCGCCAGGCGCGGCAGCGCCGTGCTGTCGAGACGCAGCACCCGGTTGAGGCCGAGTTCGACGCTGGCGAGCAGCCCGGTAAGCAACATCAGGGCTTGATGCCGCGGTGCAGGGCGACGATGCCTGCGGTCATGTTGTGATAGGTCACGCGGTCGAAACCGGCCTCGACCATCATCGACTTCAGGGTTTCCTGATTCGGGTGCATGCGGATCGATTCGGCCAGGTAGCGATAGCTTTCCGAATCGTTGGTGATCAGCTTGCCCATCAGCGGCATGAAGGCGAACGAGTAGGCGTCGTAAGCTTTCGACATAAGTGCGTTGGTCGGCTTGGAGAATTCCAGCACCAGCAGGCGCCCGCCGGGCTTGAGCACGCGCAGCATCGAACGCAGCGCGTCTTCTTTGTGCGTGACGTTGCGCAGGCCGAAGGCGATGGTCACGCAGTCGAAATGGTTGTCCGGGAACGGCAGTTTTTCCGCGTCGGCCTGGACGAATTCGACGTTGCCGGCAACGCCGAGATCGAGCAGGCGATCACGGCCGACCTTGAGCATCGATTCGTTGATGTCGGCCAGCACGACCTGGCCGGTCGGGCCGACGAGGTTCGAGAACTTGCGGGTCAGGTCGCCGGTGCCACCAGCGATGTCGAGCACGCGGTTGCCACTGCGCACGCCGGAAAGCTCGATCGCGAACCGCTTCCACAGACGGTGCATGCCGCCCGACAGAAGGTCGTTCATCAGGTCGTATTTCGCGGCTACGGAATGGAAAACCTCAGCGACTTTTTCCGCTTTCTGGCTTTCCGGAACGTTTTTGAAGCCGAAGTGAGTGGTGGGTTCGGCATCGCTGCCTTTGCGCTGATCAGTCATATCGCTGTCACCAAAAGAGAATGCGCGACATTCTAATCCCCACGCCATGCTTTGTCTTGGAATGGCTAAAGGTAAGATGGGCAACCCTCGGGACGATTTGCCGCAGATGCGGTCAAGATTCAACGATAGCCATTCAATCATCAGGAGTCATTTCATGGCCAAAATCAGTGTTGAGCGCGCCCACAGCCTGGGCAAGGAAGCCGCCCGCGAGAAGGCCGACAAATTGGCCAAAAAGCTCAACGAACAATACGGCCTTGAGCCGCAGTGGTCGGGCGATACCTTGAACCTCAAGCGTTCGGGCGTAAAAGGCGAAGTGCATGTGGCGGACGATTCGATCCGGGTCGACGTCGAACTGGGCCTGATGATGTCGGCCATGAGCGGCATGATCAAAGCCGAGATCGAGAAGGCGTTGGATAAAGCCCTGGCCTGATTAAGGTTGAAATCCAATCCCCTGTGGGAGCGAGCCTGCTCGCGAAGGCGGTCTTTCAGTCAAATTATTCGTGACTGACAAACCGCTTTCGCGAGCAGGCTCGCTCCCACATTTGTTTAATGATGCTCCCGCTGGTTAGGGTGCCCTTTCTAATTTTTCTGCCTACTTTGTGCCTGAGCCCGACACTCGTCCGGCAGTTCCTCAAACCTTCTGCGCGTGAGGTGCACCATGGCCAAAGTCATTTTGAAGAAAAAATCGACGCTCCGACTTCCACTCTGAGCGACGTCAAATCCTATGCCCGCAAGATCTGGCTGGCAGGCCTGGGCGCCTATACCAAGGTCGGGCAGGAGGGCAGCGAGTACTTTCAAGAGCTCGTCGCCGCCGGTCAAACTGTTGAAAAGAAAGGCAAAAAAGCCGTCACCGAAAAACTCCTAGCAGCCAACGCCGAGATCGATGACGCGGCCACTCAGGTCAGCTCGTTCAAGGGCCGCGTTGAAGTTCAGCTCGACAAGGTCGAGAAGGCCTTCGACAACCGTGTGGCCAGCGCCTTGAATCGAATCGGCATTCCGTCTAAACATGACGTTGAGGCACTCTCTGCTAAGCTCGATGAGCTGACGGCATTGCTCGAACGCGTCGCGCGAAAATCTTAAGGAGAACGGGATGGCTGGCAAAAAGAACACCGATAAAGAAAGCAGCTCGTGGGTCGGGAAGGTCGAGTCCTACTCCCGCAAAATCTGGCTGGCTGGTTTAGGCGTGTACTCGAAGATCGACACTGACGGCAGCAAACTCTTCGATGCATTGGTCAAAGACGGCGAGAAAGCCGAGAAGCTCACCAAGACTGCTGTCGGCAAGAAAGTCGAGGACTCGACCTCCTCGGCCAAGTCGCGCATCAGCGGCGTGAAGGACCGCGCCATGGGCAAGTGGGACGAGCTGGAAGGCGCATTCGACAAGCGTCTGAACAGCGCGATTTCGCGCCTGGGTGTACCGAGCCGCAATGAGGTCAAGGCACTCAACGCCAAGGTCGATACGCTGACCAGACAGATCGAGAAACTCACCGGTCTGAAAGCTCAGCCTGTGGCGGCGAAAACCGCTGCGGCGAAACCTGCCAGTAAAACTGCAGCGGCCAAACCTGCGGCGAAAACCGCAGCCAAGCCACTGGCCAAAGCGGCAGCAAAACCTGCTGCGAAAGCTGCGACCAAAACTGCGGCCGCCAAGCCTGCGACCAAAGCTGCCGCCAAACCGGTTGCCGCCAAAGCCGCTGCGAAACCGGCAGCCAAAGCAGCAGCAAAACCTGCGGCTAAAACTGCAGCGAAACCAGCAGCGAAGACCGCTGCCGCCAAACCTGCTGCGAAGCCTGCGGCCAAACCGGTTGCGGCGAAAAAGCCTGCTGTGAAAAAACCGGCCGCGCCGAAAGCGGCTGCGCCAAAACCGGCCGCTACGCCATCGACTGCTCCAACAGCCCCGGCCAGCGCGGCAAACTCCGCTGCGGCACCGACTGCGGCAGCCACCCCGACTGCAGCATCGACACCGTCGACCCCATCCAGTCAGTCCTGATTGCAGGGCAAATCAAAAACGCCCGGCCTGTGAAGGTCGGGCGTTTTTGTTTGTGGAGATTATCTCGATCACTGCAAGTCCCTGTGGGAGCGAGCCTGCACGCGAAAGCGGTGGATCAGTTACACAGGAATCAGCTGAAAGTTTGCATTCGCGAGCAGGCTCGCTCCCACATTGAATTGTGAGTAGGCGCAGCGCTCGGGTCAGTCATGATCCTCAAGGTATTGCAGCGCCATCCGCTCTGTCGCCACCTTCACTGGCGGCAGCAAATGCGGCGCCACCAGCATCATGATCTGATAAACCACCAGTCTCACTTCCCCCTCCCGATCAAGAATCCGCTGGTAGTCCAGCGAGAACAGCAACGTCATGGTCACCTGCTCTACCAGTTGCCCCAATGCCTGGGTATCGCTGACCAGTTGCCCCGAAGCCTTCAACCGCGCCAACAACGACGCCAGCGTGCGCTTCAGCGCGTTGAGCAGATTGCGAATCCCCTTGGCCAGTTTCGGCAGGCGCCCGGCGAGGTTCGACAGGTCCTGGAACAGGAACCGGTATTGCGCCAGCCGCTCGACGATCAAATGCAAGAACAACCAGTAATCCTCCGGCGCCAGCTCCACGTCCGGCGGCGGGTCGAGCAGGGGCGCGAGTTCATGCTGGAAGCGTTCGAACAGACCGAGAATCAGCGGTTCCTTGCCGTGAAAGTGGTAGTAGAGATTGCCGGGGCTGATCCCCATTTCGTTGGCCACCTCCATGGTGGATACGTTCGGCTCGCCCTTTTCGTTGAACAGTTGCAGCGCACATTCGAGAATCCGGTCGCGGGTTTTCATCCAGTCTTCTTAGAAAAATTCGGTTGAGCGTCAACGCACATGCACATAGGTGCCGGGTGCCGCTTCCATCGGTGGATAGTTCGGACTGCCGAGGGTGGTGCGAGTCTCATTCAGGGCGCCGGAGCGCTGCGCGACCCATTCCAGCCACTGTGGCCACCAGCTGCCGTCGACGTGTTTGGCATCGTAGTACCAGGCACGCGGGTCGCTGCTCAGTTTGGCGTTCTCGACGTAGGCAGCTTTCGAGTTGCTCGGCGGGTTGAGGATGCTCTGCACGTGGCCGCTGTTGGACAGCACGAAGCGTCGCTCGCCACCGAGCAGCAGGGTCGAGCGATACACCGCGTCCCATGGCGTGATGTGGTCGTTCATGCCGGCGACGCTGAAGCTGTCGACGTTGACCTTCTGCAGGTCGATCGGCGTGCCGCACACCTCGAGGCCGCCCGCGTGGATCAGCGGGTTGTGCTTGAAGAAGTCCAGCAGATCGCCGTGCAGCGCCGCCGGCAGGCGTGTGTTGTCGTTGTTCCAGTAGAGGATGTCGAAAGCTGGCGGCTCCTTGCCCAGCAGGTAGTTGTTGACGAAATAGCTCCAGATCAAATCGTTGGGGCGCATCCAGGCGAAGACCTTGGCCATGTCGCGACCGTCGAGCACGCCTCGCTGGTACGAGCGTCGCTTGGCCGCTTCCAGTGTTTGTTCATCGGCGAACAGCGTGGCCGGGGTCTCGATCTGGCTGTCGAGCAGGCTGACCAGGTACGTCGCGCTGGCGACCCGGCGCAGTTGCCGTTTGGCCTGCAGATGGCCTTGCAGGGCGGCGATGGTCAGGCCGCCGGCGCAGGCGCCCATCAGGTTGACTTCCCGCGCACCGGTAATCGCCCGGCAGATGTTCATCGCTTCTTCGACCGCTTCGACGTAACTCGACAGGCCCCACTCGCGATGGCGCACATCAGGATTGCGCCAACTGATCATGAACGTCTGCAGGCTGTTTTTCAGGGCGTACTGGACGAAGCTGTTCTGCGGGCTCAGATCGAAGATGTAGTACTTGTTGATTTGCGGCGGCACCACCAGCAGCGGCTTGGCGTACTGCTTTTCGCTCATCGACTTGTACTGGATCAACTCGAACATTTCATTGCGAAACACCACCGATCCGCTGGTGGTCGCCACGGTTTTGCCAACCTCGAATGCTTGTTTGGTCACTTGCCGTGGCAGGCCGTCGTTGTGCAAAAGATCATCGAAAAGATGGCTCAGGCCACGCACCAGACTCTGCCCGCCGGAATTGAACAGCTCCTTGACCGCCAGCGGATTGAGCAGGGTATTGGATGGCGCTACGGCGTCATTGAGCAAAGTGAAAGCGAAGTGCGCACGGGCGCGATCTTCAGGGCTCATGTCGCCCTCATCGAGCCAGCTCTTGACCTGTTTCTGCCAGGCCAGATACGCCTGCAGGCTGCGCCGGTAGAACGGGTTGAGGCTCCACGCCGGATCGGCGAAGCGGCTGTCTTGCGGATTGGTCGGGTGCAGGGTTTCGCCGAGCAGTACGCGGCCCAACTGCCCGCCAAGCTTCAGCGCGTGCCTGGCGCTGTGCAAAGGATTGCGCAAGCCGTGGGCGGCGACGCTGCGCAGTGTCGACAGCAGGTCCCTGCCACGCAGACCGGCGATCGCACTCTGGGCGTTGATAAACACGGCGGGGCTGGGCACCACGCCCGTCGCTGGTTTTTCGCGCATGACTCAACACTCCTTCGTCTTCAGGGCAAAAACTCACTCACCGAACCAGAACACCATAGACGCTGTTACCGGTTGCTGCCTGCGCGGCGTCCTGCCGCGCGCTTGATTTGAAAAGTGCTGCATAAAGCAGGCCGCCGCGATCAGCCGCCCAGCGGCGCCGGATGCGGATGCATGACTGCGCGCAGACGCTCCTCTTCGAGAAACTTCATGATGATCGGCGCCACCGCTTCGGCGCGGGTAATCAGGAACAGATGGCCGTCATCGATGATGTGCAGCTGCGCGTTGGGAATGCGCCAGGCGAGCATGCGCATGTTGATCAGCGGAATCAGTGGGTCGTCATCGCCGGCCAGCACCAGCGTCGGCTGATGGATCTTGTGCAGCCAGTGGATGCTGGTCCAGCCGAGGCCGGCGAACAGCTGCCAGTAGTAACCGAGCTTGCCCGCCGAGCGCACTTTCGCCGCATGGCTGGCCGCCAGCGTCGGGTCGCGGCGGAACGAGCCGCCGTAGATCATCGGCGCGATGCGAATCACATGGGATGGCTGAATGTAGCGGCGCGGGCTGGCCATCATCCACAGCACTTTCGGCTTGCCCGGGACCATTACCGCACCGGCCGCAGTGGCCGCCAGTACCAGTTTCTTGCAGCGCTCGGGGTAGTCGTAGGCGAACTGCTGCGCAAGGGCACCGCCCCACGACACACCGATCACATTGACCTGACCGTAGTCGAGATAATCGAGCATCCGCGCCGTCAGTTTGGCCAGACCGGGGAAGCGATACGGCCGGTTCGGCGTCGACGAGCCGCCGACACCGGGCACGTCGAAGGCGATCACTTCCAGATCCGGGTCGAGCGCTGCGACAAACGGAAACACCAGCTCCAGGTTGGCGCCGATGCCGTTGAAGATCAGCAGAGGCGTCAAATGAGGCTTGCCGGGACGCACCGCCGTGCGGAGGGTCTGGCCATCCAGATCGACGGTGCGGAATATGAACGGTTGCGGCATGGGTCAAACCCTTCGGGTCAGTTGGGAGCAGCTGCAAGCCGCAAGCTTCAAGCAGAACCCCTCAGCTTGTCGCTCGCAGCTTGAAACTTGCCGCTATCTCTCATGTACGTAAGTGCCCGGCGAAGCCTCGCCCGCCGGGTACGCTTTGTTGCCCAGTTTTGTCGGGGCCTTTTTCAGGTTGCCCGAGCGCTCGGCCAGCCATGCCTGCCAGTACAGCCACCAGGAATCGGTGTGCTTGGTCGAGTTTTCCTGCCAGTCATCGGCAGTGGCGGCCATCTCTTCGCCGGTCATGTAGCGCGACTTCGGATTGCCCGGCGGGTTGAGAATGCTCTGGATATGGCCGCTGCTCGACAGCACGAATTCGACTTTGCCGCCGAACAGCTGCGCCGACTTGTAGCAGGACTTCCACGGGGTGATGTGGTCGTTGGTGCCGGCCAGCGAGAAGATGTCGGCGGTGACCTGCTTGAGGTCGATCGGCGTGCCGCACACTTCCAGTGCATTGGGACGGATCAGTGGATTGTTTTTGAACATCTCGATCAGGTCACCGTGGAACGCAGCGGGCAGGCGGGTGGTGTCGTTGTTCCAGAACAGGATGTCGAACACCGGTGGCTCGTTGCCGAGCAGGTAGTTGTTGACCCAGTAATTCCAGATCAGATCGTTGGGGCGCATCCAGGCGAAGACCTTGGCCATGTCTTTGCCTTCCAGCACTCCGGCCTGATAGGAGTGGCGCTTGGCGGTCTCGAGGGTCTGCTCATCGACGAACAGGGCGACGTCGCTGTCCAGGGTGGTGTCGAGCACGCTGACCAGCAGGGTGAGGGCATTGACCTTGTTCTCGCCGAGCGCGGCGTAGTGGCCGAGCAGGGCGGTGCAGGTGATGCCGCCGGAGCAGGCGCCGAGCATGTTCACGTCTTTGCTGCCGGTGATCGCGGTGACCACGTCGACCGCTTCCTTCAGCGCTTCGATGTAGGTCGACAGACCCCATTCGCGCTGGGCCTTGGTCGGGTTACGCCAGCTGATGATGAAGGTCGGCACATTGTTGCGCAGGCAGAAGCGCGCCAGGCTCTTGTCCGGGCTCAAGTCGAAAACGTAGAACTTGTTGATCTGCGGCGGCACCACCAGCAGCGGGCGTTCGTGGACTTGCTCGGTGATCGGCCGGTACTGGATCAGCTCCAGCACGTCGTTGCGGAACACCACCGCGCCCTCGGTGACGCCGAGGCTTTTGCCGACCTCGAACGCACCCATGTTGACCTGGCTCGGCATGCCGCCGTTGTGCACCAGATCCTTGGCCAGATGCGAGAGGCCGTCGAGCAGGCTTTTGCCGCCGGTTTCGAAGAAGCGTTTGACCGCCGCCGGATTGGCCGCCGTATTGGTCGGCGCCATGGCTTCGGTCATCAGGTTGATGACGAAATGGCCGCGAGCGATGTCTTTGGGGGACAGGCTGCTGTCATCAATCCAGGCATGCAGTTCCTTGCGCCAGGCCAGGTAGGTTTGCAGATAACGTTTGTATAGCGGGTTCTGGCTCCACGCCGGGTCGGCAAAGCGGCGGTCATCACCGGCCGGTTGCAGCGCGGATTTGCCCAGCAGCACGTTCTTCAGCTCGAGGCCGAAATGGGTCACGTGCCTGACGCTGTGAATCGGTTGTCTGATGGCCTGTTTCAGCACCATTCGAGCAGAGGCCAGCAGATCCTTTCCGCGCAGCCCGACGACGGGGTTAAGCCCCAGAGTGTTTTCCGAGGCTTGGTACTTCAGGTCATCGTTATTCTTGTCACTCATCTACGACGCTCCATTGTCCTGAGACGAGTACCCGGTTTCACGCTGTCGCTTCCACAGCCAATGCCGGGTACTACTGCTCGGGTGACCGTTGATTCTGCATAGCTGCTTTACAGTCGTAGAGCACTGCAGGGAACTTGCCAGCTCCATTGGTTACCCGAGTTTAATTTTTTTCGCAAGCGGCCCATCCTGGGCTGCGTGAGCGGAGCATTCAAACAGATGAAGTTAGAAAATGCCCTCTAAAGAGCAAGAGCCACGGCCTAGAGCATCAGCTTGACGAACGACTCGTTCGGATCCCGGGATTTTCCGGCAGCGCGCAGCTCGGCAAGATAATCGTCCCAGAGTTCGTTCTGGCGCTTGCCGAGTTCGTAGAGGTATTCCCAGGTGAACAGGCCGCTGTCGTGACCGTCGTCGAAGGTCAGTTTCAGTGCATAGTTGCCAGCCGGTTCCAGCTTGCTCAGACCCACGTTGAGCTTGCCGAATTGCAGGATCGGTTTGCCGTGGCCCTGGACCTCGGCGGAGGGAGAGTGCACGCGCAGAAACTCGGCGGGCAGAGTGTATTCCTCGCCGGACGCGTAAGTGAGCGTCAGGGTTTTCGAGGCTTTGTGCAGTTTGATGTCGGTGGGAATCATGAAAAACAGCCTTCAGCTGCAAGCTACAAGCTGCAAGCTTAACTCAGCTTGCCGCTTGTAGCTTGTAGCTTGCCGCTCTACAGAATGTAGCGGGACAGATCTTCGTTCTGCGCCAATTCGCCAAGGTGGCTGTTGACGTAGTCGGCGTCGATCAGAATCGCCTTGTCATCGTGGGCGCTGGCCAGGTCGCCGGCGCTGAACGACACCTCTTCGAGCAGACGCTCAAGCAGGGTGTGCAGGCGACGGGCGCCGATGTTCTCGGTTTTCTCGTTGACCTGCCAGGCGATCTCCGCCAGACGCTTGATGCCCTCGGGCTGGAACTGGATGTTCAGACCTTCGGTTTTCAGCAGCGCGCAGTATTGCTCGGTGAGCGAGGCGTGCGGTTCGCTGAGGATGCGCTCGAAGTCTTCCGGGCTCAGCGCCTTGAGTTCGACGCGGATCGGCAGACGGCCTTGCAGCTCCGGCACCAGATCGCTCGGCTTGCTCAGGTGGAACGCACCGGAGGCGATGAACAGGATGTGGTCAGTCTTGACCATGCCCAGCTTGGTGTTGACGGTGCAGCCTTCGATCAGCGGCAGCAGGTCGCGCTGCACGCCTTCACGGGACACATCGGCGCCGCCGACGTTACCGCGCTTGGCGACTTTGTCGATTTCGTCGATGAACACGATGCCGTGCTGCTCGACCGCTTCCAGCGCCTTGGCTTTCAGCTCTTCTTCGTTGACCAGACGTCCGGCTTCTTCGTCGCGCACCAGTTTCAGCGCTTCCTTGACCTTGAGCTTGCGCGACTTCTTCTTGCCCTTGCCCATGTTGGCAAACAGCGATTGCAGCTGGTTGGTCATCTCTTCCATGCCCGGCGGCGTGGCGATTTCGATGCCGGAAACTTCGGCGACTTCGATCTCGATTTCCTTGTCGTCCAGCTGACCTTCGCGCAGGCGCTTGCGGAACAGCTGGCGGGTATTGGAATCGGAGCTCGGCGCTTCTTCGTTGCTGAAGCCCATGCGGGCCGGCGGCAGCAACGCGTCGAGGATGCGGTCCTCGGCGGCGTCTTCGGCGCGGTGGCGTACGCGGGTCATTTCCTGCTCGCGGAGCATCTTGATCGCAGCATCGGCCAGATCACGGATGATCGACTCGACGTCACGACCGACATAACCGACTTCGGTGAATTTGGTCGCTTCGACCTTGATGAACGGCGCATTGGCCAGTTTCGCCAGGCGACGGGCGATCTCGGTTTTACCGACACCGGTCGGGCCGATCATCAGGATGTTCTTCGGGGTCACCTCAACGCGCAGCTCTTCAGGCAGCTGCATGCGGCGCCAGCGGTTGCGCAGGGCAATCGCGACGGCGCGCTTGGCATCGTCCTGGCCGATGATATGGCGGTTGAGTTCGTGGACGATTTCGCGGGGAGTCATGGACATAATAATTGACGGTCCTCAAGCAGAAACAAGCCGTGGCACACGGGCCGAAACAGGCTTATTCAGCGAGATCCTGCTCCTCAATGGTCTGGGTGTGGTTGGTGAATACGCAGATGTCGCCGGCGATGCCGAGGGCGGTTTCGACGATCTCGCGCGCCGACAGGTCAGTCTTTTTCAGCAGGGCGCTGGCGGCGGCTTGCGCGTAGGCGCCGCCGGAACCCATGGCAATCAGGCCATCTTCGGGTTCAACCACGTCACCGTTGCCGGTGATGATCAGCGAGGCATCCTTGTTGGCAACCGCGAGCATCGCTTCGAGACGGCTCAGGGAGCGGTCGGTGCGCCATTCTTTGGCAAGTTCGACGGCGGCGCGGATCAGGTGGCCCTGATGTTTTTCGAGCTGGCCTTCGAAGCGTTCGAACAGGGTGAAGGCGTCGGCGGTGGCACCGGCAAAACCGGCGATGACCTGGCCGTGGTACAGGCGACGAACCTTTTTGGCGTTGCCTTTCATCACGGTGTTGCCGAGAGAAACCTGGCCGTCGCCGCCCATGACGACTTTGCCGTGGCGGCGGACTGAAACGATGGTGGTCAAGGGAAGAGTCTCCACGCAGCGGGGCGAAAATGCCTTATGCCCATTCATATGGGGGTGCTGGAGGGGATTTCAACCGGCAGGGACGATGGGAGACGAATGGTGTGTGTGATGACGGTGGCGAGGGGATTTATCCCCGTTCGGCTGCGAAGCAGTAGCGAAACCATCATTTGCGGTATGCCTACTGCACCGCAATGGCTGGTTTCAGGGCTGCTCCGCAGCCAAACGGGGATAAATCCCCTCGCCACAAAGTTTGAAGGTCACCTGCAAGTTGCAGCTGACCTCTGAGAGCCTTAGCGGCTCTGGCGTTGTTGTAACAACAGGTTGCTGAAGCCGGCACCGGCCAGTTGTTTCTGTGCCGTTGTCAGTTGTTCACGGTTGCTGAACGGGCCGACCAAGACGCGGTACCAGGTTTCATCCTTGACCGTACCGGACTCCACCGCGACGGCTTGCCCGAGCAGAATGATCTGCGCACGCACCTTGTCAGCATCGGTTTCCTTGCGGAACGAACCGGCCTGGAGGAAGAACTTGGTCACTGGCGCGGCCTTGCTCACTGGCGGCGCTGGCGGCGGCGTAATCCCGGCCAGGGCTGCCTGCGCACGTGCGGTGTCGATCTTCGCCGCTTCGGCCGGGGTCACCGGCGTGGTCGGGATGGCCGGCACTTGCGGCGTCGGCAGGGTCTTCTCAGGTACTGCGTCCGGCGGCACGATCACTTCCGATTCCGGCAGCAAGGTGTAGAAGTCGTACTTCGGCTTCACCGGTTGCGTCGGGCTCGGCGGGGTCTTGTTGGCCTCGGCGATCTTCGACGCTTTCTGCTGCTGTTCGACTTTCTCGCGCTTGACCGTGTCGCTGCCCTTGCCCGGTTCCAGTTTCATCAGAAACACGATGAACGCGCCGACGGTCAGGCCGATGGCCATCCACAGCCAGCCCGGAATCGGTTGTTTCGCTGGGGCCTGATAGCGACTGGCGCCGCGTTTGGGTGCAGGTTTTTCTTGGCAGCCAACTTACATACGCTCCAGAGTTTCCAGACCCAACAGCTCCAGGCCTTGCTTGAGGGTGCGACCGGTCAGTGCGGCCAGACGCAGACGGCTCTGCATCTGCGCCGGGGTGTCGGCGGCGAGGATCGGGCAGTTCTCGTAGAAGCTGGAGAACAGGCCGGCGACGTCGTACAGGTAGGTGCAGAGAATGTGCGGCGTGCCTTTTTCAGCGACGTTGTTCAGCACTTCGCCGAACTGCGCCAGCTTCGCCGCCAGCTCCTGCTCGTGCGCCGCTTCGAGGACGATCTGGCCGTCGACTTCGCTGAAGTCCTTGCCCAGTTTGCGGAACACACCGGCCACGCGGGTGTAGGCGTACAGCAGGTATGGCGCGGTGTTGCCTTCGAAGTTGAGCATCAGGTCGAAGTTGAAGCTGTAGTCGCTGGTGCGATGCTTGGACAGGTCGGCGTATTTAACTGCGCCGATGCCGACGACCTTGGCGATGTTGCGCAACTCGTCTTCGGCCAGGGTCGGGTTCTTCTCTTTCACCAGGTTGTAGGCGCGTTCCTGGGCTTCGGTGAGCAGATCGATCAGCTTCACGGTGCCGCCGTCACGGGTCTTGAAAGGACGGCCATCGGCGCCGTTCATGGTGCCGAAACCCATGTGTTCCATTTCCATCGGATGGGTGACGAAACCGGCCTTGCGCGCCACGGCGAAGACCTGCTGGAAGTGCAGGGCCTGACGCTGATCGACGAAATACAGTGCGCGATCAGCCTTGAGCTTGCCGCTGCGGTAGCGCACGGCGGCGAGGTCAGTGGTGGCGTACAGGTAACCGCCGTCGGCCTTGACGATGATCACCGGCAGCGGGTCGCCATCGGCGTTCTTGAACTCGTCGAGGAACACACACTGGGCGCCGTTGCTCTCGACCAGCATGCCGGCAGCCTTGAGATCGTTGACCACGTTGATCAGGTCGTCGTTGTAGGCGCTTTCGCCCATGACGTCGGCCATGGTCAGTTTGACGTTGAGCAGTTCGTAGATCTTCTGGCAGTGCGACAGCGAGATGTCCTTGAACCGGGTCCACAGCGCCAGGCATTCGGCATCGCCGGCCTGCAGCTTGACCACCAGGCCACGGGCGCGGTCGGCGAATTCTTCGGATTCGTCGAAACGCTGCTTGGCCGCGCGGTAGAAGTTTTCCAGATCGGACAGCTCGTCGCTGGTGATCGGGTTTTCCTGCAAATAAGCCATCAGCATGCCGAACTGAGTGCCCCAGTCGCCGACGTGGTTCTGGCGGATCACTTCGTCACCGAGGAACTCGAGTACGCGAGCCACACCGTCACCGATGATGGTCGAGCGCAAGTGGCCGACGTGCATCTCTTTGGCCAGGTTCGGTGCCGACAGGTCGACCACGGTGCGCTGCGCCGGGCCGGCCTTGCGTACGCCGACATGGGCATCGGCCAGCGCGGCGTCGAGACGCGCGGCCAGGGCCTGGGTGTTCTGGAAAAAATTGATGAAGCCCGGGCCGGCGATTTCGGCCTTGGTGACGTTCTCGTCGGCGGGCAGTGCGGCGATGATTTTCTCCGCCAGGTCGCGCGGCTTCATGCCGGCTGGCTTGGCCAGCATCATGGCGATGTTGCTGGCGAAGTCGCCGTGGGTCTTGTCGCGGGCGTTCTCCACCTGGATCGCCGGCGTCAGGCCTTCAGGCAACACACCTTCGTTGACGAGTTGGGTGAGGGCTTGCTGGATCAGCTGGCGAATGGTGTCTTTCATGGTCTTCTCTTTCGACCGCAAGCGCGGCGGGCGCATCGATGCGCGGGTGGAAAAACTGGGCATTATCCGTTGCGAAGACGGGCTTGCCAACCTTAGCAGGCAGGATGTGGATATGTGGTGACAAAAAGTCCGCTTTCGCGAGCAGGCTCGCTCCCACAAGGTTTTGCGCAGGACACACAAGGTATGTACGGCGCTGATCCACTGTGGGAGCGAGCCTGCTCGCGAAAGCGATCTTCAGCTCAATACAGATCCACCGGATCAACATCCAGCGACCAGCGCACCGCCCGCCCGCTCGGCATCTGCTCCAGCACCAGCATCCAGCTGGCCAGCAACCGGTGCAGCGGCGCCCGGGCGGTCGCCTGCAACAACAGTTGCGCGCGATAGCGCCCGGCACGGCGCTCCATCGGCGCCGGCACCGGCCCGAGCAATTCGATGCCGCTCAGATTCAATTCCGCCAGCAAGCGCTCGGCCTCGCTGCACGCTTCATCGAGAAAACCTTCCGCCTGCCCCGGCTTGTGCGCTTCGGCGCGCAGCAGCGCCAGATGGGCAAACGGCGGCAACCCGGCCGCGCGGCGTTCGCTCAGGGCTTGTTCGGCGAAGGCGAAATAACCTTGCTCGGTCAGTTGCACCAACAAAGGATGGTCGGCGAGGTGCGTCTGGATGATCACCCTGCCCGGTTCCTCAGCCCGGCCGGCGCGCCCGGCGACCTGGACAATCAACTGCGCCATGCGCTCGCTGGCGCGGAAGTCGCCGGAGAACAGGCCGCCGTCGGCATCCAGGATCGACACCAGCGTCACCCGTGGGAAATGGTGCCCTTTGGCCAACATCTGCGTGCCGACCAGAATGCACGGCTGGCCTTTCTGGATCGTCGCGAACAGCTGATTCATCGCGTCCTTGCGCGAGGTGCTGTCGCGATCGACGCGCAGCACCGGGTAATCCGGAAACAGAATCGCCAAGCGTTCTTCGGCGCGTTCGGTACCGGCGCCGACCGGGCGCAGATCGACCTTGCTGCACTTCGGGCACTGGCGTGGCGTGCGCTCAACGTTGCCGCAGTGGTGACAGCGCAACTCGCCGTAACGCTGGTGTACGGTCATGCGCGCATCGCAGCGCGAGCACTCGGACATCCAGCCGCAATCGTGGCAGAGCAGGGTCGGGGCAAAGCCGCGACGGTTGAGGAACACCAGCACCTGCTGGCCGTTGGCGAGGGTCTGGCCGATGGCTTGCTGCATCGGTCCGGAAATACCGCTGTCGAGCGGACGGCTTTTGACGTCCAGACGCAGAAAGCGCGGTTGCTTGGCGCCGCCGGCGCGCTCGTTCAGGCGCAGCAGGCCGTAGCGGCCGGTGTAAGCGTTGTGCAGACTTTCCAGCGACGGCGTGGCGGAGCCGAGCACGATCGGGATGTTTTCCTGCCGCGCGCGCACCAGCGCCAGATCGCGAGCGTGGTAGCGCAGACCTTCCTGCTGTTTATAGGAACCGTCATGTTCTTCATCGATGATGATCAGCCCGGGATTTTTCATTGGCGTGAACAGTGCCGAGCGGGTGCCGATAATAATGTCGGCCTCGCCATCACGGGCGGCGAGCCAGGCTTCCAGGCGTTCGCGATCATTTACCGCCGAGTGCAGCAGGGCGATGCGCGCATTGAAGCGCTGTTCGAAACGCGCCAGGGTCTGCGGGCCGAGGTTGATCTCCGGGATCAGCACCAAGGCCTGCTTGCCGGCTTCGAGGGTCTCGCGGATCAGTTGCAGATAGACTTCGGTCTTGCCGCTGCCGGTGACGCCGGCCAACAGGAAGGCGTGATAACTGTCGAAGCCGGCGCGAATCGCTTCATACGCGGCGCGCTGTTCACTGTTGAGCGGCAGCTCCGGTTGCGCCAGCCAGTGTTCATGGCGAACGCCGGGGGCGTGGCGACGGATTTCGACCTGCACCAGCCCCTTGGCCAGCAGCAGATCGAGGCTGTCCTTGCTCAGCATCAGTTTGCTCAGCAACTGATGCGCCACGCCGTGGGGATGCTGGGCCAGAGTGGTCAGCGCCTCGCGCTGGCGCGGCGCACGGGCGACCCGAGGGTCGTCAACGCTGGCGCCGGGGGCAATTGACCAGAAGCGTTCCTGCCGTATCTCGGCCAGCTCACCCTGACGCAGCAGCACCGGCAAGGCCCAGTTCAAGGTGTCGCCAAGGCTGTGCTGGTAATACTGCGCGGTCCACAGACACAGCTTGAACAGCGCTGGCGGCAGTGGCGAAGTCGTATCGAGCAGAGCCAGTGCCGGTTTGAGTTTTTCTGCCGGCACTTCGCTGGTATCGGTGACCTCGACCAGAATCCCGATCATCTCGCGCCGCCCGAACGGCACCCGCAGGCGCATGCCCGGCTGCAATTGCTCGCGCCGCACCCCGGCCGGCGCCCGGTAATCGAACAGGCGGCGCAAAGGCGAAGGCAGGGCAAGGTGCAGAATGGCGTCGGGCACGCGGGGGATCTCTATAAACGCAAAAGAAGGGTTGAACGCAGATAATTGTGGGGGCGAGCTTGCTCGCGAAGGCGGTGTATCAGGCGCTTGAACATTGACTGACACGACGCATTCGCGAGCAAGCTCGCTCCCACAGGGTAATGCGTTCAAGGCCGGGAGCCTAGCAGACGGTCGGTCTCGGTGACAGCTTGCGCGATTGAAAAGGTCTGGTAGAATCCGCGGCCTAATTACGTGCGGTATTCAACAATAGTGTTGGGTGGCGGCACGCTAGCCTGAGGAAGACACCATGAAAGCCGAAATCCATCCGAACTACCCGGAAATCGCTGTTACCTGCAGCTGCGGTAACAAGTTCGAAACTCGTTCGACCTACGGCAAAGCCCTGGCGATCGACGTTTGCAACGAATGCCACCCGTTCTACACCGGTAAGCAGAAGACTCTGGACACCGGCGGCCGTGTGCAGAAGTTCGCAGACCGTTTCGCTACTTTCGGCGTCGGCAAAAAAGCCTGAGGCTGATCATTTTGGAAGGTCGCTTCGACTTCTCCAGACTGATGAAAAAGGCGTCCCTTGCGGGCGCCTTTTTTGTGTCTGCGATTTGGCTGTCCGCCGCCCAGGCCTTTTGTCCGGCACCCGCAGGGCTGACCAGCGTTTCCGTGCAGCGGGTGGTCGATGGCGACACCCTGCGCCTGAGTGATGGTCGCAGCGTGCGCATGATCGGCCTCAATACGCCAGAGCTGGGCAAGAAGGGCCGCAGCGACGAACCGTTCGCCGTGGCGGCGCGCAAACACCTGCAGGCGCTGGTCGATGACAGTGGCGGCCGCGTCGGTCTGCGGCCTGGCAAGCAGGCGAAAGACCATTACGGCCGTACGCTCGCGCATGTTTACAGCGTCAGCGGTGCCAATCTCGAAGCGCAGATGCTTGCCGCTGGCCTGGGGTTTCAGGTTGCCGTGGCGCCGAACGTCGATTTGGTCGTCTGCCAGCAGGCCGCCGAACGCCGCGCGCGACAGGCCGGACTTGGTCTCTGGCGGCAATCCCCGGTAATCAAGGCTCAGCAGATTCAGCGTTCGGGTTTCGCCGTGGTCAGCGGTCGGGTGAGCAAGGTGCAGCGCAATCGCGGCGGAATATGGATCGAGTTGCAGGACACGCTTGTATTGCGGGTTGCACCCAATCTGCTGGGACAATTCGACAGCGCCCGCTTGCAGGCGCTGAAGGGCAAGCAGGTCGAAGCACGTGGCTGGGTGGTAGACCGATCGCGGCGCGGTGGTTTGCAAAAAGATCAGCCGCGCTGGTTGCTGCCATTGTCTGATCCTTCGATGTTGCACGTACCGCACTGAAGAAAAATTGTAGACATTTTTCTGATTGATTGTGAACAGTCCAGCCCTTGTGCGCCGTGGCTCTTGGCCCAAAGTCGTAGGGCAGGGCGCTTGACAGCAGTGACTGCCCAGTCTTGTGGGGACTTTGCGAGGCGCGTATCCTCGCTGACCAGTCTGTCCAACAGTAAAAAAGCGGAATGCCAAAATGTCTGATCTGAAAACTGCCGCTCTCGAATACCACGCCAATCCTCGTCCGGGGAAGCTGAGTGTCGAGCTCACCAAGGCCACTGCTACCGCCCGCGACCTGTCGCTGGCCTACAGCCCCGGCGTAGCTGAACCAGTGCGCGAGATCGCTCGCGATCCTGAACTGGCCTACAAATACACCGGCAAGGGCAACCTGGTGGCAGTCATTTCCGATGGCACCGCTATTCTGGGCCTGGGCAACCTCGGCCCACTGGCTTCCAAGCCTGTAATGGAAGGCAAAGGCGTGCTGTTCAAGCGCTTCGCCGGCATCGACGTATTCGACATCGAAGTCGATTCGGAAAGCCCGCAAGCCTTCATCGACACCGTCAAGCGCATCTCCATCACCTTCGGTGGCATCAACCTGGAAGACATCAAAGCGCCAGAGTGCTTTGAGATCGAACGCGCTCTGATCGAGCAGTGCGACATTCCGGTGTTCCACGATGACCAGCACGGCACCGCGATCGTGACCGCTGCGGGCATGATCAACGCCCTGGAAATCGCTGGCAAAACCCTGCCGGAAGCGAAGATTGTCTGCCTCGGCGCCGGTGCTGCCGCCATCTCCTGCATGAAACTGCTGGTGAGCATGGGCGCTCGCATCGAAAACATCTTCATGGTTGACCGTACCGGCGTGATTCACTCCGGCCGTGACGACCTGAACCAGTACAAAGCCGTATTCGCCCACGCTACCGACAAGCGCACCCTGGCTGACGCATTGGCAGGCGCTGACGTATTCGTCGGTCTGTCCGGTCCGAACCTGCTGAGCGCCGAAGGCCTGCTGTCGATGGCGGCCAATCCGATCGTGTTCGCCTGCTCGAACCCGGATCCGGAAATCTCCCCGGAACTGGCGCACGCCACCCGTAGCGACGTGATCATGGCCACCGGCCGTTCGGACTACCCGAACCAGGTCAACAACGTGCTGGGCTTCCCGTTCATCTTCCGTGGTGCCCTGGACGTTCGCGCCAAGCGCATCAACGAAGAAATGAAAGTCGCCGCCGCCAACGCCCTGCGCGAACTGGCCAAACTGCCTGTTCCACAGGACGTGTGCGATGCCTACGGCGGTGCTCCGCTGGAATTCGGCCGTGAGTACATCATTCCGAAGCCAATGGACAAGCGCCTGATCACCCTGATCTCCGACGCCGTGGCCAAGGCCGCGATCGAGACCGGCGTGGCCACCCTGCCGTATCCGAAGAACTACCCGCTGAAAAGCGTGGATGACGTGTTCAACGGTTAAAAGCAGCCGCCCATAAAAAAACCCAGCCTGGTGCTGGGTTTTTTTATGGGCTACAAGCTGCAAGCGTGCATCGTTCGCGCTTTTGCTTACCGCTTGTAGCTTGGCGCTTGCAGCTGCTCCCCTAGAACAGATCGATCGGCGCCTGTTCATCCGCCGGCAGCGGGCTGCCTGGCACGGTGCCGTTGCCCAGCTCGTTCACCGATGGCGGTGTGTCTTCAGTCTTGAACAGTTCGAAGTAGGCCCCCGGCGTGCTCGGCGTCGCGGCGCGGCCACTGACCGGATCCACCCGCAGGCTGAGCAAGCCTTCCGGCTCAGGCTGCACATGTGGCGGCTTGTCTTTCAGCGCGGCGGACATGTAATTCATCCAGATCGGCAGCGCCACGGTGCCGCCGAACTCACGGCGTCCGAGGCTTTCCGGTTGGTCGAAACCGGTCCACACCGTGGTCACGTAATCGGCGTTGTAGCCGGAGAACCACGCATCTTTCGATTCGTTGGTGGTACCGGTCTTGCCAGCGATGTCGCTGCGGCCCATGGCCAGTGCGCGACGGCCGGTACCGAGCTTGATCACGTCCTGCAGCATGCTGTTGAGGATGTAGGTGGTACGTCCATCGACAATCCGCTCGGCTACGGCCGGCGCTTGCGGCACTGCCGGGTTGCCCGGCGCTTCACCGGCAACCGGGGCGGCATTGACCGTGAACGACTCGGTGGCCGGCGCAGCGATACCGTCGGTCGCCGAACCACCCTGTGGCACGGTCGGCGGATTGGCGACGAACAGCGTGTCGCCGTTACGACTTTCGATCTTGTCGATGATGTACGGGGTGATCTTGTAGCCGCCGTTGGCAAAGGTGCTCCAGCCGGTGGCAATTTCCATCGGCGTCAGCGTCGCGGTACCGAGTGCCAGCGACAGGTTCGGCGGCAGGTCTTGCTTGTTGAAACCGAAACGGGTGATGTAGTCGATGGTCTTGACCACGCCCATGGCTTGCAGCAAGCGGATCGACACCAGGTTGCGCGACTTGTACAGCGCTTCACGCAGGCGGATCGGGCCGAGGAAGGTGTTGGTGTCGTTTTTCGGTCGCCAGACCTTGTCCAGGTATTCGTCGACGAACACGATCGGCGCATCGTTGACCAGGGTGGCGGCGGTGTAACCGTTATCCAGCGCGGCGCTGTAAACGAACGGTTTGAAGCTCGACCCCGGCTGACGCTTGGCCTGCAGAGCGCGGTTATAGTTGCTCTGCTCGAAGGCAAAACCGCCGACCAGCGAACGGATCGCGCCGTTCTGCGGATCCAGTGACACCAGCGCGCCTTGCGCCTGCGGAATCTGGCTGAATTTCAGCGAATTGTCTTTTTGGCGCTGCACGCGAATCAGATCACCGACCTGCGCGACATCCGACGGCTGACGCGGGTTGGCGCCCATGCTGTTGGTATTGAGGAACGGTCGCGCCCATTTCATCGTGTCCCAGGCAACGTGCTCTTCACCGGTGCGGGTCAACACTTGCAGGCCGGTTTTATCGACTTGGGTGACGATCGCAGGTTCCAGGCTGCTGATGGTGCGCTGCTTGGTCAGCTCGCTGGCCCAGGCTTCGCGGGTCTTGCCCGGCAGGCGCGACTCGGGGCCGCGGTAGCCGTGGCGCTGGTCGTAGGTCATCAGACCTTCGTGCAGCGCGGTGTTGGCCATTTCCTGCAGATTGCTCGGCACTGTGGTGGTGACGCGGAAACCTTCGGTGTAGGCGTCGCTGCCATAACGACCGACCATTTCGGCGCGGGCCATTTCGGCGATGTACGGTGCGTTCACTTCCGGCGTCGGCACGTGGTAGCTGGCGTTCAGCGGCTCGTTGATCGCCGCGGTGTAGTCGGCCTCGCTGATCTTGCCCAGCTTGTACATGCGCCCCAGGATCCAGTCGCGGCGTTCTTTACTGCGCGCCGGGTTGGCCAGCGGGTTGAAGCGCGACGGTGCTTTCGGCAGGCCGGCGATCATCGCCATCTGCGCCAGGCTGACGTCACGGATCGATTTGCCGTAATACACCTGCGCCGCCGCCTCGATGCCGTAGGCGCGGTTGCCCAGATAGATCTTGTTGACGTACAGCTCAAGGATCTCGTCCTTGGTCAGCTGCCGCTCGATCTGCAGGGCCAGGAGAATTTCTGTGGTTTTACGCGAGAAGCTGCGCTCGCTGGTGAGGAAGAAGTTCTTCGCCACCTGCATGGTGATGGTGCTGCCGCCGGACTGAATGTGTCCGCTTTTGACCAATTGGGTCGCCGCGCGCATCAGGCTGCTCGGGTCAACGCCATAGTGATTGGCAAAATTGTCGTCTTCAGCACTTAGTAACGCATTAATGAAATTGGGCGGAATGTCGGCGAAACGGATCGGTGTACGGCGCATTTCGCCAAATTCTGCGATCAACTTGTTGTCGCTGCTGTAGACGCGCAGAGGAATCTGCAACTGAATGCTTCTCAGCGCCTCCACAGACGGCAAACCCGGACTAAGGTAAAGAAAAGCGCCGCTGAGACCTAAGAGCAGTCCGCAGAAAACGGCGACGATGGACCAACCGAAAAATTTCAGCAGACGAATCAAGGCTTTTGTACATCCAGGGCAAAGAATGAATTTGGCACGGGGCTGCGGTTACACACAGAGCCATCCGCGCGGGCAGTAAAAAGCGGAAAAAATCGCTGGGCATTATAAGCACTTTTCCGTCGGGGGCGTCATTGACGCTTCTGTCAAGACGGGGGTCAAGGAACGCAATGCGTATTACAGAGTCCGTAACTCACGGAAAGTCATAGGGAATTGGTAGTGCTGGGACTCTTCAATAAAAAGACCAATGCGTTACTGGGGATCGACATCAGCTCCACCTCGGTAAAGCTGCTGGAACTGAGCCGTCAGGGCGAGCGCTACCGGGTCGAGGCCTACGCGGTGGAGCCGTTGCCGGCGAACGCCGTGGTCGAAAAGAACATCGCTGAACTCGAGGGCGTCGGCCAGGCGCTGAGCCGGGTACTGGTCAAGGCGCGCACCGGGGTCAAGAGCGTGGCAGTAGCGGTGGCCGGTTCGGCGGTGATCACCAAGGTCATCGAGATGGACGCCGGGCTGTCCGACGACGAGCTGGAAAACCAGCTCAAGATCGAAGCCGACCAATACATTCCCTATCCGCTGGACGAAGTCGCCATCGACTTTGAAGTCCGGGGCGTGTCGCCGCGCAACCCGGAACGGGTCAACGTGCTGCTTGCCGCCTGTCGCAAGGAAAACGTCGAGGTTCGTGAAGCAGCGCTGGCGCTCGCCGGTCTGACTGCACGGGTGGTCGATGTCGAGGCCTACGCACTCGAGCGCTCGTTCGGCCTGCTGGCGACGCATCTGGCGGCCTCCCAGGAGCGCCTGACCGTGGCGGTGGTCGACATCGGCGCGACCATGACCACCCTCAGCGTCCTGCACAACGGCAAGATCATCTACACCCGCGAGCAACTGTTTGGCGGACGCCAGCTCACCGAAGAGATCCAGCGCCGCTATGGCCTCACGGTCGAGCAGGCGGGACTGGCGAAAAAGCAGGGCGGCCTGCCGGATGATTACGTGAGTGAAGTCTTGCAGCCATTTCGTGAAGCGCTGGTGCAGCAGGTTTCGCGTTCGCTGCAATTCTTCTTCGCCTCCGGCCAATACAACGCGGTCGACCATATCCTGCTCGCCGGCGGCACGGCTTCGGTGCCCGGGCTCGATCGTCTGATCGAACAGCGTCTGAACACCCCGACCCAAGTGGCCAACCCGTTTGCCGACATGGCTTTGGGCAGCAAGGTCAACGCCGGCGCGCTGGCCAGTGACGCGCCAGCATTGATGATCGCCTGCGGGCTCGCGCTCAGGAGTTTCGACTGATGGCGCGGATCAACCTTCTACCCTGGCGCGAGGAGCGCCGCGAAGAGCGGCGCAAACGCTTCCTGCTGATCCTGATCGGCGTGCTCGCCGGCTCGATCGGCGCAGTGCTGATTGCCGATCAGATCATCAGCGCAGCGATCGAGCGGCAGATGGCGCGCAACGATTACATCGGCAAACAGATCGCCGTGGTCGACGAACGCATCAAGCAGATCAGTGAGCTCAAGGCGCGCCGCCAGCAACTGGTCGAGCGCATGCGCATCATTCAGGACCTGCAGGGCAACCGGCAGATCAGCGGGCGGATCTTCGATCAACTGGCGCGTACGTTGCCGGACGGTGTGTATTTCACCGATGTGAAAATGGCCGGCAAGACCCTGTCCATCAGTGGTGCGGCCGAGTCGAACAATCGGGTTTCCGAGCTGATGCGCAACCTTGATGCGTCCGACTGGTTCGACGCGCCGAGCCTGAATGAGGTCAAGACGACCAGCGCCGATCAGGTCGAACAGGCCAATGTCTTTCAGTTGACCGTTCGTCAGACCCAGCCCAAGGTGCCGGAGGACGAGCAATGAAAGCCTCCGAGTGGCTGCTAAGCCTGCGCAATATCGATTTCAACGACCTCGACACCAGCAATATCGGCTCCTGGCCGGCGGCAGTAAAAACCCTGTGCGGTGCGCTGGTGATGGTGTTGATCCTCGCGCTTGGCTATTACTTCTTCATCAGTGATATGGAAAATCAGCTCGAGCTCAAGCGCGAAGAGGAAACCACCCTCAAGGAGCAGTTCGCCAGCAAGGCGCGGCTGTCGGCAAACCTTGAGCTGTACACCCAGCAGATGAAAGAAATGGAAAACACCTTCGGCGTGTTGCTGCGGCAATTGCCCAGCGACACCGAAGTCCCGGGCCTGCTTGAAGACATCACCCGAACCGGTCTGGGCAGCGGCCTGGAGTTCGAAGAGATCAAGCTGCTGCCGGAAGTGACCCAGCCGTTCTATATTGAACTGCCGATCCAGATCACCGTGACTGGCGCCTATCATGACCTTGCGACCTTCGTCAGCGGCGTCGCCGGCCTTCCGCGCATCGTCACCCTGCACGATTTCGAACTGGCGCCGGCCAACCCCGAAGGCGGGCCGAAGCTGCGCATGAGCATCCTCGCCAAGACGTATCGCTATAACGATAAGGGGCTGGAAAAATGACCCCGATTCGTTATTTCGTCCTGCCGATGCTGCTGGTCCTGAGCGGCTGCAGTGGAGGCGATGACTTCAGCGACCTCGACGCGTACCTCAACGAAGTGCGCCTGCGCCCGGCGGGCAAGATTGAACCAACGCCGACATTCCGGTCTTACCCCACATTCACTTACAGCGCCGCCAACTTGCGCAGTCCGTTTTCGCGGCAGGCGCGGGTCGATCTGGCCGGGCAGAAGCACGGCTCGCGCAACGTCAAACCCGACCCCAACCGGGTCAAGCAATACCTTGAAGGGTTCAATATCGAGCAGTTCGAAATGGTCGGCACGATTGCCAATGCCTCGGGCTCGTTTGCGCTGCTGCGCGGCGCGGGCGGAGTGCATCGCCTCAAGGTCGGCGACTACCTGGGCCGCAACGACGGCCGGATCGTCGCCATCAGCGCCACCCAGGTCGATGTCGTCGAGATCGTGCCCGACGGCGCCGGCGCCTGGCTGGAGCGGCCGCGCACCATTCCTTTGAAAGAGCACTCATAGTGGAAGTCGAACAATGAACAGGATTTTCTCCACCCTCGGTTTTTCGCTATGGATAGCGCTGGTGTCACCGATGGTAATGGCGGCCAGTCTGAAAGCGCTGGATGTCGCCGCGCTGCCGGGTGACCGCGTCGAACTGAAGCTGTCGTTCGACGGCCCGCCACCACAGCCCAAGGGCTACACAACCGAGTCACCGGCACGCATTGCACTGGATCTGCCGGGCGTGACCAGCCAGTTGGCCAACAGGAATCTTGATCTGGGCAGCGGCAACGCGCGCACGGCCACGGTAGCCGAAGCCAAGGATCGCACGCGGCTGATTGTCAGCCTGACGCAATTGGCGCCGTACAGCACGCGGGTCGAAGGCAATAATCTGTTCGTCGTGGTCGGCCAGGGCGCCTCGACGACTGCGCCGCGCCCGGCCGCCGTTGCACCGCGTGCCGCCACGGCCAGTGCGGCACCCGCCAGATCTTCGCTGCCGCGCAGCCGGGCGATTCGCGGCGTCGATTTCCAGCGCGGCACCGAAGGCGAGGGCAACGTGGTCATCGACCTCTCTGATCCGACCATTGCCCCGGATATCCAGGAGCACGATGGCAAGATCATCCTCAGCTTCGCCCGCACGCAATTGCCGGAAAAACTGCGCGTGCGCCTCGACGTCAAGGACTTCGCGACCCCGGTGCAGTTCGTCAACGCAGCAGTTACCGGCGATCGCACGGTGATCAGCGTCGAGCCCAGCGGCACCTTCGACTATTCCACGTTCCAGACCGACAACAAGCTCACCGTGAGCGTTCGGCCGATGAGCGTCGACGACCTGCAAAAGCGCAACGCCGACCGTCAGGCCTATGTCGGCGACAAGCTCTCGCTGAATTTTCAGGACATCGACGTGCGCTCGGTGCTGCAACTGATCGCTGACTTCACCAATCTCAACCTCGTGGCAAGCGACACGGTGCAGGGCGGCATCACGTTGCGCCTGCAGAACGTGCCGTGGGACCAGGCACTGGATCTGGTGCTGAAAACCAAGGGCCTGGATAAACGCAAGATCGGTAACGTGCTGCTCGTCGCGCCGGCCGATGAAATCGCCGCCCGTGAGCGTCAGGAGCTGGAGTCGCAGAAGCAGATCGCCGAGCTGGCGCCATTGCGTCGCGAGCTGCTGCAGGTCAATTATGCGAAGGCGGCGGACATTGCCAAGCTGTTCCAGTCGGTGACCAGTGCCGAAGCCAAGGTCGACGAGCGCGGTTCGATTACCGTTGATGAGCGGACCAACAACATCATTGCCTACCAGACCCAGGATCGCCTCGACGAATTGCGGCGGATCGTCGCGCAACTGGATATTCCGGTGCGCCAGGTGATGATCGAGGCGCGCATCGTTGAGGCCAACGTCGATTATGACAAGAGCCTGGGCGTGCGCTGGGGCGGTTCGGTGCAGAACAAGGGCAACTGGAACGCCTCCGGGGTCAACGGTTCGTCGAGCACGATCGGCACGCCGGGCAGCACCGGCACCAACTCGCCGTTCGTCGACATGGGCACGGTCAACAACACTTCGGGGATCGGTATCGCTTTCATCACCGACAACGTGTTGCTGGATCTGGAACTGACGGCGATGGAAAAGACCGGCAACGGCGAAATCGTCTCGCAGCCGAAGGTGGTCACCTCGGACAAGGAAACCGCGAAAATCCTCAAAGGCACCGAGATTCCGTATCAGGAGGCCAGCTCCAGCGGCGCCACGTCGGTGTCGTTCAAGGAGGCCTCGCTGTCACTGGAAGTCACCCCGCAGATCACGCCCGACAACCGCATCATCATGGAGGTCAAGGTCACCAAGGATGAGCCCGACTACCTGAACAAAGTGCAGGATGTGCCGCCGATCAAGAAAAACGAGGTCAACGCCAAAGTGCTGGTGAATGACGGCGAGACCATCGTAATCGGCGGTGTTTTTTCAAATACTCAGAGCAAGGTTGTAGATAAGGTGCCATTTCTTGGCGATGTGCCGTATCTTGGCCGCCTTTTCCGGCGTGATGTGGTTTCGGAGAAAAAATCCGAGCTGCTGGTATTTCTCACTCCGCGTATCATGAATAACCAGGCGATTGCTGTGAGTCGTTGATTCTGTGCGAAATTTGATACTTGTAGGACCGATGGGTGCTGGCAAAAGCACCATCGGCCGATTGCTGGCCAAAGAGCTGCGCCTGCCGTTCAAGGATTCCGACAAGGAAATTGAGCTGCGCACGGGTGCCAATATCCCATGGATCTTCGACAAGGAAGGCGAGCCCGGCTTTCGTGACCGCGAGCAGGCGATGATCGCCGAGCTGTGCGCGTTCGATGGCGTGGTGCTGGCGACCGGCGGCGGCGCAGTGATGCGTGATGCCAATCGCAAGGCCCTGCATGAGGGCGGGCGCGTGGTGTATCTGCACGCCTCCGTCGAGCAGCAGGTCGGCCGCACTTCCCGCGATCGCAATCGGCCGCTGCTGCGCACCGCCGATCCGGCGAAAACTTTGCGTGACCTGCTCGAAATCCGTGATCCGCTTTATCGGGAAATCGCCGATCTGGTGGTGGAAACCGACGAGCGGCCGCCACGCATGGTGGTGCTCGACATTCTCGACCGCCTCGCGCAGTTGCCACCCCGTTAAAGCATCGGCGGAAATGCGCTATTCTCGGCGTCCTGTCAGCGTCCGCCGAGGGTGTGGCGGATGCCGGGCGAGCGGCGTCATACCGCTACAGGCCGCAGAACACCAATAATTTCAGGGCAGGATGCCTGCTTCCATCTTCACTGTGGGGACACATGCAGACACTCAAGGTCGATCTAGGCGAGCGCAGCTACCCGATTCATATTGGCGAAGGTCTGTTGGATCAGCCGGAACTGCTGGCGCCGCATATCCACGGGCGGCAGGTGGCAATCATCTCCAACGAAACCGTCGCGCCGCTCTATCTCGAACGTCTGACCCGCAGCCTGGCGCAGTTCTCGGTGATCTCGGTGGTGTTGCCTGATGGCGAAGCCTTCAAGAACTGGGAAACCCTGCAACTGGTTTTCGATGGTTTGCTGACCGCCCGTCATGACCGCCGCACCACCGTGATCGCCTTGGGCGGCGGGGTGATCGGCGACATGGCCGGTTTCGCGGCCGCCTGTTATCAGCGCGGTGTCGATTTCATCCAGATTCCTACCACGCTGTTGTCGCAGGTCGATTCGTCGGTCGGCGGCAAGACCGGCATCAACCATCCGCTGGGCAAGAACATGGTCGGCGCGTTCTATCAGCCGAACGTAGTGCTGATCGATACCGCATCGCTGAAAACCCTGCCGCAGCGCGAGTTGTCGGCGGGTCTGGCGGAGGTCATCAAGTACGGCCTGATCTGCGACGAGCCGTTCCTGACCTGGCTCGAGGAAAACGTCGACGCCCTGCGCGCGCTGGATCAGGCCGCGCTGACCTATGCGATCGAGCGTTCCTGCGCGGCCAAGGCTGCGGTGGTCGGCGCCGATGAAAAGGAAACCGGCGTGCGCGCCACGCTCAATCTCGGCCATACCTTCGGCCACGCCATCGAAACCCACATGGGCTATGGTGTCTGGCTGCATGGCGAGGCGGTGGCGGCTGGTACCGTGATGGCGCTTGAAATGTCCGCGCGCCTGGGCTGGATCAGCGAGCAGGAGCGTGATCGCGGCATTCGTCTGTTCCAGCGGGCCGGTCTGCCGGTCATTCCGCCTGAAGAGATGAGCGAAGCCGATTTTCTCCAACACATGGCAATTGATAAAAAAGTGATCGACGGTCGTCTGCGCCTGGTGCTGCTGCGCCGGATGGGCGAAGCGGTAGTGACCGACGATTATCCGAAAGAGGTTCTACAGGCCACGCTGGGAGCGGATTACCGCGCCCTGGCTCAGCTTAAAGGTTAAAACGATTCCGATGACTAGTTTGCATGCCGACGAGGCGTTTCTCGGCCATTTCCAGTTAAGTCACGACCCGTTCGCGCCACGGGTGCCGGGCTTCAAATTCTTCCCGGCCCAGCGCAAGCCGGTGCTGGGTCAACTGCATCATCTGGCGCGTTACAGCCAGTTGCTGCTGGTTGTCACCGGTCCGCAGGGCAGCGGCAAGACCCTGCTGCGCCAGGCGCTGGTGGCCAGCACCAATAAACAATCGGTGCAGAGCGTGGTGGTTTCTGCCCGTGGCGCCGGGGATGCGGCCGGCGTGCTGCGCCAGGTGGCGCAAGCGCTGGATGTCGCGCAGGCCGAAGTCGGCGCGATTCTCGAGCAGGTGGTGCAACTCGGTCTGACCGGGCAGGAAGTCTATCTGCTGGTGGACGATGCCGAGCAGCTCGACGAGTCGGCGCTGGAAGCGTTGATGGCGCTGGGCGCCGGCACGCCGGAAGGTCGTCCGCATGTGTTCCTGTTCGGCGAGTCGTCGCTGATCGCTCAGCTCGAGGCGTTGCAGCTCGAAGAAGAGCGTTTCCACGTCATCGAATTGCAGCCGTACACCGAAGAAGAGACCCGCGAATATCTCGACCAGCGGCTGGAAGGCGCGGGCCGGGGTGTCGAACTTTTCACTGCAGATCAGATCTCTGATATTCACGAAAGCTCCGAGGGCTGGCCGGGCAACATCAACCAGGTCGCTCGCGATGCTCTGATCGAAGTCATGATTGCCAGCCGCTCCGCGGTCAAGCGTCCAAGTATGGGGTTCAACATGCCGAAGAAACACGTATTGGCGATTTCCGCCGTCGTTGTGGTCGCGGTTGCCGCCGCCTGGTTGATGCCGGGTCGCAGCAAGGCGCCGACCACCGGTGCTCCGGCCAATGAACAGGCGCAACTGCCATTGGGTCAGGGCGCCGCGAACGGCGCCAATCCATCCGTCGAGTTCGCTGGCAACACCCAGCCGATGCCGCTGCCTTTGGTCGGCAACTCGCAGCCGGTCATGCGTGGCCCGCTGGCCGAAGCCGCCGGTGGTATCACCGAAGGCGACGACGGCGTGCCGCTGGAAGGCTCCAGCGATACTCCGCCAACCGTAACCACCTCCGCGCCGCCTGCGGGCGTTCCGGCCGGTCCTGCGCCGACACCGGTTCCGACCCCTGCGGCCAAGCCGGCACCAACCCCGGCTCCGACGCAGATCGCCACGGCCAAGCCTGCTCCGGCCACGCCAGCGCCAGCTGCGAAACCGGCTCCTGCTCCGGCCAAGCCTGCCGACAAGCCCGTTACCGTGGCCAAGGCTGCCGGTGGCAGCTGGTACGCCGGTCAGCCGACCAGCAACTATGTCGTGCAGATTCTCGGCACCAGCTCGGAGACCGCCGCGCAGAACTTCGTCAAGGAGCAGGGCGGCGAGTACCGTTATTTCAAGAAAGTCCTCAACGGCAAGCCGCTTTACGTGATCACCTACGGCAACTTTGCCAATCGTGATGCGGCCGTTTCTGCCATCAAGGCCTTGCCAGCGAAGGTTCAGGCTGGTAAACCTTGGCCTCGCACTGTCGCCAGCGTCCAACAGGAACTGGCAACAACTCGCTGAAGATTCGGCGGCCTTACCCAGGCCGCCTCTCCCGGCACCTCAAAATCTCCACGAGTGCGCGCTTTCTGAAAAGATCGCGTGCCTTGTGGTGTCTGCGTCACAGTAGTTTTTGAGTCGTTGCGGTCAGAATTTAAAAAAGTTTTGACTAGCACAGCAGATCGCTTTAAACCTTTCACAAATGCGACATGAATTTGCGACAGTTCGTCGTCAAATTTGTGAGCCTCTGTGTCGCTGTGTACAATGACCACCCTTTTGCCCCCGCTAAGCCGGCGTACGTTCGGCGCGGAACGCAAGTGGTTGAATTGAAAAGAAATTTGCCTCGAATAGAGGCAGCCTGGTGAGAAAGTGTCTATGAAAGCAGGTCTGTACCAACCAGATGAATTCAAGGATAACTGCGGTTTCGGCCTGATTGCTCATATGCAGGGCGAGCCCAGTCATACCCTTTTGCAAACGGCCATCGAGGCCCTGACCTGCATGACCCACCGCGGTGGGATTAATGCCGACGGCAAGACCGGTGACGGTTGCGGTCTGCTGATTCAAAAACCCGACGCCTTCCTGCGAGCCATTGCCCAGGAAAGCTTCGGCGTCGAAATGCCCAAGCAATATGCCGTGGGCATGGTGTTCTTCAATCAGGATCCGGCCAAGGCCGAAGCCGCTCGCGAGAACATGAACCGCGAGATCCTTGCCGAAGGCCTGCAACTGATCGGCTGGCGCAAAGTGCCGATCGACACCAGCGTCCTCGGCCGTCTCGCCCTTGAGCGCCTGCCGCAGATCGAGCAGGTCTACATCGGCGGCGAAGGCCTGAGCGATCAGGACATGGCCGTGAAGCTGTTCAGCGCCCGTCGCCGTTCGTCGGTGGCCAACGCCGCTGACACCGACCACTACATCTGCAGCTTTTCGCACAAGACCATCATCTATAAAGGCCTGATGATGCCGGCCGACCTGGCCGCGTTTTATCCAGACCTGAGTGACGAGCGCCTGCAAACCGCGATCTGCGTGTTCCACCAGCGTTTCTCCACCAACACCCTGCCGAAATGGCCGCTGGCGCAGCCGTTCCGCTTCCTCGCCCACAACGGCGAAATCAACACCATCACCGGTAACCGCAACTGGGCACAGGCCCGTCGGACCAAGTTCACCAATGATCTGATGGATCTGGAAGAGCTCGGTCCGCTGGTCAACCGTGTCGGTTCCGACTCATCGAGCATGGACAACATGCTCGAACTGATGGTCACCGGTGGTATCGACCTGTTCCGTGGCGTGCGGATGATCATTCCGCCTGCGTGGCAGAACGTCGAAACCATGGACCCGGATCTGCGTGCGTTCTACGAGTACAACTCGATGCACATGGAGCCGTGGGACGGCCCGGCCGGCGTAGTAATGACCGACGGTCGTTACGCGGTGTGCCTGCTCGACCGTAATGGTCTGCGTCCGGCGCGCTGGGTGACCACCAAGAACGGTTTCATCACCCTCGCCTCGGAAATCGGCGTGTGGAACTACCAGCCCGAAGACGTGCTCGCCAAGGGTCGTGTCGGCCCGGGGCAGATCTTCGCCGTGGACACCGAAACCGGGCAGATCCTCGACACCGATGCGATCGACAACCGTTTGAAGTCCCGTCATCCGTACAAGCAATGGCTGCGCAAGAATGCCCTGCGCATTCAGGCGACCATGGAAGACAACGACCACGGTTCGGCTTTCTACGACGTCGATCAGCTCAAGCAATACATGAAGATGTATCAGGTCACGTTCGAAGAGCGTGATCAGGTGCTGCGTCCGCTCGGCGAGCAAGGCTACGAAGCCGTGGGCTCGATGGGCGACGACACGCCGATGGCCGTGCTGTCCCAGCGTGTACGCACGCCGTACGACTATTTCCGCCAGCAGTTCGCGCAGGTGACCAACCCGCCGATCGACCCGCTGCGTGAAGCGATCGTGATGTCGCTGGAAATCTGCCTCGGTGCCGAGCGCAACATTTTCCAGGAGTCGCCGGAACACGCCTCGCGCGTGATCCTCAGCTCGCCAGTGATCTCGCCGGCCAAATGGCGCTCGCTGATGAACCTCGACCGTCCGGGTTTCGAACGGGCGATCATCGACCTCAACTACGACGAAAGCCTCGGCCTCGAAGCGGCGATCCGCAATGTTGCCGATCAGGCTGAAGAAGCTGTGCGCGCCGGGCGTACCCAGATCGTCCTGAGCGACCGTCATATCGCTCCGGGCAAGCTGCCGATCCACGCTTCGCTGGCGACCGGTGCAGTGCACCACCGCCTGACCGAAAAAGGTTTGCGTTGCGACTCCAACATCCTCGTTGAAACCGCGACCGCCCGTGACCCGCACCACTTCGCGGTGCTGATCGGTTTCGGCGCCTCGGCGGTGTATCCGTTCCTGGCCTACGAAGTATTGGGCGACCTGATCCGTACCGGTGAAGTGTTGGGCGACCTCTATGAGGTGTTCAAGAACTACCGCAAAGGCATCACCAAAGGCCTGCTGAAGATCCTGTCGAAGATGGGTATTTCGACCATCGCTTCGTACCGTGGTGCGCAGCTGTTCGAGGCCATCGGCCTGTCCGAAGAAGTCTGCGACCTGAGCTTCCGTGGTGTGCCGAGCCGGATCAAGGGCGCGCGTTTCGTCGACATCGAAGCCGAGCAGAAAGCCCTCGCCGTCGAAGCCTGGAGTCCGCGCAAGCCGATCCAGCAGGGCGGTCTGCTGAAGTTCGTCCACGGTGGCGAATATCACGCGTACAACCCGGACGTGGTCAACACTCTGCAAGCCGCTGTGCAGCAGGGCGACTACGCCAAGTTCAAGGAATACACGTCGCTGGTGGACAACCGTCCGGTGTCGATGATTCGCGACCTGTTCAAGGTCAAGACCCTCGACACGCCGCTGGACATCAGTGAAGTCGAGCCGCTGGAGTCGGTGCTCAAGCGCTTCGACTCCGCCGGTATCTCGCTGGGCGCGCTGTCACCGGAAGCTCACGAAGCCCTGGCCGAAGCCATGAACCGCCTCGGCGCGCGCTCCAACTCCGGCGAAGGTGGTGAAGATCCGGCGCGTTACGGCACCATCAAGAGTTCCAAAATCAAGCAGGTTGCCACCGGCCGTTTCGGTGTGACTCCGGAATACCTGGTCAACGCCGAAGTGCTGCAGATCAAGGTCGCCCAGGGCGCCAAGCCGGGCGAGGGCGGGCAACTGCCGGGCGGCAAGGTCAACGGGCTGATCGCCAAGCTGCGTTACGCAGTGCCGGGCGTGACCCTGATTTCGCCGCCGCCGCACCACGACATCTATTCAATCGAAGATTTGTCGCAGTTGATCTTTGACTTGAAGCAAGTCAACCCGCAGGCGCTGGTTTCGGTGAAGCTGGTAGCAGAAGCGGGCGTCGGCACCATCGCCGCCGGTGTGGCCAAGGCCTATGCGGACTTGATCACCATTTCCGGCTACGACGGTGGCACCGGTGCTTCGCCGCTGACCTCGATCAAATACGCTGGCGCGCCGTGGGAACTCGGCCTGGCTGAAACCCACCAGACCCTGCGCGGCAACGACCTGCGCGGCAAAGTCCGGGTCCAGACCGACGGCGGCCTGAAAACCGGCCTCGACGTGATTAAAGCGGCGATCCTCGGCGCCGAAAGCTTCGGCTTCGGTACCGCGCCAATGATCGCACTGGGCTGCAAATACCTGCGCATCTGCCATCTGAACAACTGCGCCACTGGTGTCGCGACGCAGAACGAGAAGCTGCGCAAGGATCACTACATCGGCACCGTCGACATGGTGGTGAATTTCTTCACCTACGTCGCCGAAGAAACCCGTGAGTGGTTGGCCAAGCTTGGCGTGCGCTCCCTCGAAGAGCTGATCGGTCGCACCGATCTGCTGGAAATCCTCGAAGGCCAGACCGCCAAACAACATCACCTGGACCTGACGCCGCTATTGGGCAGCGATCACATCCCGGCGGACAAACCGCAGTTCTGTGGCGTTGAGCGCAACCCGCCGTTCGACCAAGGTCTGCTCGCGGAGAAGATGGTTGAGCTGGCCTCATCGGCAATCAACGACCTCAGCGGCGCCGGGTTCGATCTGGACATCTGCAACTGCGACCGTTCGATCGGCGCGCGGATTTCCGGCGAAATCGCGCGCAAGCACGGCAACCAAGGCATGGCCAAAGCGCCGATCACCTTCCGTTTCAAAGGCACGGCGGGGCAGAGCTTCGGTGTGTGGAACGCCGGCGGTCTGAACATGTACCTGGAAGGCGACGCCAACGACTATGTCGGCAAAGGCATGACCGGCGGCAAGCTGGTCATCGTGCCGCCGAAGGGTAGCGTTTATAAAACTCAGGAAAGCGCCATCATCGGCAACACCTGCCTGTACGGTGCCACTGGCGGCAAGCTGTTCGCCGCCGGTACCGCAGGCGAGCGTTTCGCCGTGCGTAACTCCGGTGCCCACACCGTCGTGGAAGGCACTGGTGATCACTGCTGCGAGTACATGACCGGTGGTTTCGTCTGCGTGCTGGGCAAGACCGGTTACAACTTCGGTTCTGGCATGACCGGTGGTTTCGCCTACGTGCTCGATCAGGACAACACCTTCGTTGACCGGGTCAACCACGAACTGGTGGAGATCCAGCGGATCAGCGGCGAGGCGATGGAAGCCTATCGCAGCCACCTGCAAAACGTGCTGAACGAGTACGTCGCCGAAACCGACAGCGAGTGGGGTCGTGAACTCGCCGAGAACCTCGACGATTACGTGCGTCGTTTCTGGCTGGTCAAACCGAAGGCAGCGAGTCTGAAATCTCTGCTCTCCAGTACGCGGGCAAGCCCACAGTGAAGCAGCTGCAAGCTTCAAGCGACAAGCTAGAAGCTTGCGCGGTGAGGCGGATTAATTTGATTTTCTTGCAGCTTGAAGCTTGTAGCTTGAAGCTGTCGTGTACGAGGTTTTGAAGATGGCCGAACGTCTCAGTAACGACTTTCAATTCATCGATGTCGGGCGCAAGGATCCGAAGAAGAAACTGTTGCGTCAACGCAAGAAAGAGTTCGTCGAAATCTACGAACCGTTCAAACCCCAGCAGTCGGCCGACCAGGCCCACCGCTGCCTGGGTTGCGGCAACCCGTATTGCGAATGGAAGTGCCCGGTGCACAACTTCATTCCCAACTGGCTGAAACTGGTGGCCGAGGGCAACATCCTCCAGGCCGCCGAGCTGTCGCACCAGACCAACACCCTGCCGGAAGTCTGCGGCCGGGTGTGCCCGCAGGATCGTCTGTGCGAAGGTGCCTGCACCCTCAACGACGGCTTCGGCGCGGTGACCATCGGTTCGGTTGAGAAGTACATCACCGACACTGCGTTCGCCATGGGCTGGCGCCCGGACATGTCCAAGGTCAAGCCGACCGGCAAACGCGTCGCGATCATCGGCGCAGGCCCGGCGGGTCTGGGTTGTGCCGACGTGCTGGTGCGTGGCGGCGTAACTCCGGTGGTGTTCGACAAGAACCCGGAAATCGGCGGCTTGCTGACCTTCGGCATCCCCGAGTTCAAGCTTGAGAAGACCGTGCTGAGCAATCGTCGCGAAGTCTTCACCGGCATGGGCATCGAGTTCCGCCTCAACACCGAAGTCGGTAAAGACGTGACCATGGAACAACTGCTCGCCGAATACGACGCGGTGTTCATGGGCATGGGCACCTACACCTACATGAAGGGCGGTTTTGCCGGTGAGGACCTGCCGGGCGTTTATGACGCGCTGGATTTCCTGATCGCCAACGTCAATCGCAACCTGGGCTTTGAAAAGTCGCCGGAAGATTTCGTCGACATGAAAGGCAAGAAGGTCGTGGTACTCGGCGGCGGCGACACGGCGATGGACTGCAACCGCACCTCGATCCGTCAGGGCGCCAAGTCGGTGACCTGCGCTTATCGTCGTGACGAAGCGAACATGCCCGGCTCGCGCAAAGAGGTGAAGAACGCCAAGGAAGAAGGCGTGAAATTCCTCTACAACCGCCAGCCGATCGCCATTGTCGGTGAAGACAAGGTCGAAGGCGTGAAAGTGGTCGAGACCCGTCTCGGCGAACCGGACGCCCGTGGCCGTCGCAGCCCCGAGCCGATCCCGGGTTCCGAAGAGATCATCCCGGCCGACGCCGTGGTCATCGCCTTCGGCTTCCGCCCGAGCCCGGCGCCGTGGTTCGAACAGTTCGAGATCCAGACCGACAGCCAGGGCCGCGTTGTTGCGCCCGAGCAAGGTCAGTACAAGCATCAGACCAGCAACCCGAAAATCTTTGCCGGTGGCGACATGGTGCGCGGTTCCGACCTGGTGGTGACGGCGATCTTCGAAGGGCGCAATGCGGCTGAAGGGATCCTCGATTATCTGGGCGTCTGACGACGCCAGCGGCAAGCTTCAAGTTTCAAGCGGCAAGCTACAAAGCAATCCTGCTTTTAACTTGCCGCTTGTAGCTTGCTGCTTGCCGCTGTCTTTTGAGACCATGCCCGCACTTTTTTCCGGATGCCGACATGACTGCCCTGAAGAACGACCGCTTCCTCCGTGCCCTGCTCAAGCAACCCGTTGACGTCACCCCTGTGTGGATGATGCGCCAGGCCGGTCGCTACCTCCCGGAGTACCGCGCCAGCCGCGCCCACGCCGGCGACTTCATGAGCCTGTGCATGAACCCGGAATTCGCCTGCGAAGTCACCCTGCAACCGCTCGACCGCTACCCGCAACTGGACGCGGCGATCCTGTTTTCCGACATCCTCACCATTCCCGATGCCATGGGCCAGGGCCTGTACTTCGAGACCGGTGAAGGTCCGCGCTTCAAGAAAGTCGTCAGCACCCTCGCCGACATCGAAGCCCTGCCGATCCCTGACCCGCACAAAGACCTCGGCTACGTGATGGATGCGGTCAGCACCATCCGCCGTGAACTCAACGGTCGCGTACCGCTGATCGGCTTCTCCGGCAGCCCATGGACGCTCGCGACTTACATGGTCGAAGGCGGCTCGTCGAAAGACTTCCGCAAGACCAAGGCGATGCTCTACGACAATCCGCAAGCCATGCACCTGCTGCTCGACAAGCTGGCGCAGTCGGTGACCTCGTACCTCAACGGCCAGATCATGGCCGGTGCGCAAGCGGTGCAGATCTTCGACACCTGGGGCGGCAACCTGTCGGCGGCGGCGTATCAGGAATTCTCCCTGGCCTACATGAAAAAAATCGTCAGCGGCCTGATCCGCGAGAACGATGGACGCAAAGTGCCAGTGATTCTCTTCACCAAGAACGGCGGCCTGTGGCTGGAAAGCATCGCCGAAGCCGGCGCCGACGCCCTCGGCCTGGACTGGACCTGCGACATCGGCAACGCCCGTGCCCGTGTCGGCGACAAGGTCGCGCTGCAAGGCAACATGGACCCGACCGTGCTCTACGCCAAACCGGAAGCGATCCGCACTGAAGTCGGGCGCATTCTGGCCAGCTACGGCAAGGGCAGCGGCCACGTGTTCAATCTTGGCCACGGCATTACGCCCGAGGTGGATCCGGAACATGCCGGCGCGTTCCTGCGTGCGGTGCATGAGCTGTCGGCTCAGTATCACGAGTGATCAGCGCCCAATAAAAAACGCCCGGCCAAATGCCGGGCGTTTTTGTTTGCACGATCCAATGTCGGACACAGGGTTTTATGTCAGGCTTTGACGCCCTGCAATGGCGGCAACTTCGCCAGCTTCAACGCCACCAGCAGGGCAATCAGCAACAATGCACCAATAAACAAGCCGATCCCGTTCCACCCGCCCAAATGCCAGAACACCCCGCCCGCTGTGCCGGCAATGCTCGATCCGGCGTAATAACTGAACAGATACAGCGACGACGCCTGACCCTTGGCCGTCAACGCGCGCCGACCGATCCAGCTGCTCGCCACCGAGTGCGCGGCAAAGAAGCCGAAGGTGAACACCAGCATGCCGACGATCACCAGCAACAACGAGGTAAACATGGTCAGTGCCAGTCCGGCGAACATCAGCGCAATCGTCGCCCAGAGCACTTTGCGTCGCCCCAGCTTGTCCGCCAGCGAGCCGATCTTGGCCGAGCTGTAGATACCGGACAGGTAGACCACCGAGAGCAAACCGACAAACACCTGATCGAGGTTGTACGGCGCCGCCAGCAAGCGATAGCCAATGTAGTTGAACAGCGTGACAAACGCGCCCATCAGCACAAACGCTTCAAGAAACAGCAGCGGCAGGCCGGCGTCGCGAAAGTGCATGGTGAAGCCGTCGAGCAGGCTGCGCGGGTGCAGTGAGCGGGCGCGGAAGTTGCGCGACTCCGGCAGAATCTTCCAGAACAACGCCGCTGCGACCAGCGCCAGACCGCCGATCACCAGCATCGCCGTGTGCCAGCTGACGAAGTCGATCAGCACGCCGGTGATCAAGCGTCCGCTCATGCCGCCGATCGCGTTGCCGCCGATGTACAAACCCATCGCCAGGCCGATGTGTTGTGGATGGATTTCTTCGCTCAGATAGGTCATCGCCACCGCTGCGAGCCCGCTCAACGACAGGCCGATCAGCGCGCGCATGATCAATACGCCGTGCCAGCTCGGCATCATCGAACTGGCGATGGTGCACAACGCGGCAGCGAACAGTGCGGCGACCATCACCGGCTTACGTCCGATGCGGTCGGAAATCGGCCCGGTGATCAGCAGACCGAAGGCCAACATGCCGGTCGCCACCGAGAGGATGAGACTGCTCTGCGCCGCGTTGATCCCGTATTCGTGGGACAGCAGCGGCATCATCGGTTGCACGCAATAGAGCAGCGCGAACGTCGCAAAGCCGCCACAGAATAGCGCCAGCACCGTGCGCATGAACGCCGGCGTGCCTTTTTCGATGTAGATCTCCTGCAGCTCGGCGCGCACATCGTCGTCGGCAGCGGGCGGGATTTCGTGGGCAAGGGGCGCGACAGCAGTTTTCACTTCAGACCTCAGAGAGCGCAGCCGGGCAGGCAATGAAAAAATCATATAGCTGGCTAATGTTTCTATCCAATATATTGTTCGACCTGTTTGATAGCTTCAGCGACCTAATGGAAATCCTATGGAATTGCGTCATCTGCGTTACTTCATTGCCGTCGCCGAAGAACTGCATTTTGGCCGGGCCGCACAGGTGCTGGGCATCTCGCAGCCTCCGCTGAGCCAGCAGATTCAAGCGCTGGAGCAGCAGCTCGGCGCACGCCTGTTCGAGCGCACCAATCGTCGGGTCGAGTTGAGCGAGGCGGGCAGGTTGTTTCTGCAGGAGGCGCGGCTGGTGCTGGCGCAGGTCGACAAGGCAGCGGATGTGGCCCGGCGCGCGCAGCTTGGTGAGCTTGGCGAACTGAAGATTGGCTTCACCTCGTCGGCACCGTTCAACTCGACCATTCCGCAGGCGATTTTTTCCTTTCGTCAGCGCTTTCCGACGGTGCATCTGAACCTGCGCGAAATGAGCAGCACCATGGTCGCCGACGCCTTGGTGGACGAGTCGATCGAAGTCGGCATCATGCGCCCGCTCGGATTGCCAGATTCACTGAGTGTTGTGGAGTTGATGCGCGAGCCATTGGTGGCGGTGCTCAGTTCCAAGCATCCGTTGGCCCAAGGCAGAGACGAAGGCCTGTTTCTCTCGGCGCTGGCGCTGGAGCCGTTCGTGTTTTTTCCGCGCAGCTATGGCAGCGGGCTCTACGCACAACTGCTCAGTCTGGCCCGTGACGCCGGCTTCAGCCCGCATTTTGCCCAAGAGGCTGGCGAGGCGATGACCATTATTGGTCTGGTGGCGGCGGGATTGGGTGTATCGGTACTGCCGGCGTCTTACCAACGCATGCGCATCGATGGCGTGGTCTACCGTTCGCTGCTAGATCCGGAAGCAATCTCGGCGGTGTGGCTGGTGCAGCGCAAAGATCAGAAATCACCGATGGCCAAGGCGTTTGTCGAACTGCTGACGCGCAAGGTCGAGCCGCTGACGGTGTGAAGGCGGCCGGCGCTTTCGCGAGCAGGCTCGCTCCCACAGTTGAGCTGGGTCTCCACCGAAATTGTGTATGTCTCCTAGCTCCTGTGGGAGCGAGCCTGCTCGCGAAGAAGCCGGAAGCAGCACACATGCTGGTCCCGGTAGCAGCACACTCTGTGGTCAGTGATCATTTCTGAATAGAGCGAGCGCGTCTTGAAATTATGAGTAACTATCCCGAAAGGGGCTTGTGAGACTTTGAGGATCCTGGGCAACCAGCCATCGCAGAGCCAAGCAGGTAATCGGCGATGACATGCCAACCTGTCTGTGAAAGGGCGCCGAATGGCGCCCTTTGTCATTTCTGGCCTTTACTGAACCTTCGCCAGATCGCCCTTCAATGCAACGCCCGCCATGATCGCGCCGGCGTGGCATTCGTAGGTATGCGTGTCCTTGCGCTCGTTGCTCTTGTAGAAGCTGACGATGTTGGTCACGGCATTGGCGCCGGCGTTTTTCGCGGCCTGGTGCAGGCTGATGATTGCCGATTGGGCGACCCACTCGCAGGCAACTTCGTCAGATTTATTGAAAGCGTTGGTTTTCTTGTTGGTCACGGCGCCGGGGCTGACCACGGTGACTTTACCGGCCGGGGTGTTGCCGGCCAGATAGAATTTCACGCTGCCATCAATCTTGCCCGAGCGGGTGGCTTCGGCGACGGCTTTGTCGAATGGCAGGTAGACCGCCGTGTCGCGGGCCTGGCTGACCGCTGGCAAAGCGCAGAGCAGCAGGGTGACGGCGGCAAATTTCTTGAAGTGCATGAAGGTCTCCTTGACCTGGATTGATTCGGTTATGCCCAGCGGCGGAATATCAACGAAGTGTTGACGCCGCCGAAAGCGAAATTGTTGTTCATCACGTAGTCGTGGTGCATCTGGCGGAATTCGCCGCGCAGGTAATCGAGCTTGCCGCAGTGCGGGTCGACCTCGTCGAGGTTGAAGGTGTGCACGTACTGATCGCGATTCATCATCTCGATGCTGAACCACGACTCCAGCGCACCGCAGGCGCCGAGGGTGTGGCCGAGGAAACTCTTCTGCGAGCTGATCGGCATGTGTTCGCCAAACAGGCTGTTGGTGGCCAGCGTTTCAGCGATGTCGCCCTGTTCTGTAGCCGTGCCATGGCCATTTACATAACCGATGGCCTCTGGCGCCAGCCCGGCGTCTTCCAGCGCCAGCTCCATGGCGCGGCGCATGGTCACTTGCTCTGGACGCGTAGTGTGCTGACCGTCGGCGTTGCTGCCAAAACCGACGATTTCCGCGTGAATACGTGCGCCACGGGCGAGGGCGTGTTCCAGCTCCTCAAGCACGAGCATGCCGCCGCCTTCGCCGATCACCAGACCGTCGCGGCCCTTGTCGTACGGGCGTGGGCTGGTCTGTGGCGCATCGTTTTTCAGGCTGGTGGCGTAAAGCGCGTCAAACACCATGGCTTCGGTCGGGCACAGTTCTTCGGCGCCGCCGGCGAGCATCAATGGCAAGCGGCCGAACTTGATTGCCTCGTAGGCATAGCCGATGCCCTGGCTGCCGCTGGTGCAGGCGCTGGACGTCGGAATCAGGCGGCCGGTGAGGCCGAAGAAGATGCTGATATTGGCGGCGGTGGTGTGCGGCATCATCCGCACGTAGGAGTTGGCGTTCAGCCCCTCGGCCACCGAGTTGAGCAGCATGTTGCCGAACGCTTTGATTTCGTCAGTGCTGCCGGTGGACGAGCCACAAGCGACGCCCATGCGCCCGTCCTTGATCGATTCGTCACCGAGCAGGCCTGCATCGGCCAGAGCCTTTTCTGCTGCCCCGACCGCCAGTCGCGAAACCCGGCCCATGCTGCGCAACTGCTTGCGGGTCCAGTGCGACGGCACGAGAAAATCATCGATGGGCCCGGCCAGACGCGTATTGAGCTCAGTGAAGCGATCCCACTCGTCCATGCGGCGAATGCCGCTGCGATTGGCTGCGAAATTGCCGGCAATGGTCGGCCAATCGCTGCCCAGCGAGGTGATGCCGGCCATGCCGGTGACGACGACGCGCTTCATCAGCACAGGCCTCCGTTGACCGCCAGCACCTGGCGGGTGATGTACGAGGCTTCCGCCGACATCAGGAAATTCACCGCAGCGGCCACTTCTTCCGGGGTGCCCATGCGCTGCGCGGGGATCATTTTCATCAGTTCCTCCACCGGCACGTTTTCGTCGAGCATGGCCGTGTCGATCAGGCCGGGGGCGACGCAGTTAACGGTGATTTTGCGCTTGCCCAACTCGATCGCCAACGCCTTTGCCGCACCGATCACGCCGGCCTTCGAGGCGCTGTAATTGACTTGCCCACGGTTGCCGATCAGGCCTGACACCGAGGTGATGCAGACGATGCGTCCGGCGGCGCGACGACGGATCATCGGCATCATCACCGGGTGCAGAACGTTGTAGAAACCGTCGAGGTTGGTGCGCAGGACCACGTCCCAATCGTCATCGCTCAGCGCCGGAAACGCGCCGTCGCGGGTCAGCCCGGCGTTGAGCACTACGCCGTAATAGGCGCCGTGGTTTTCGACGTCGCCCTCGAGAATGCTTCTGCAGGCTTCGCGGTCGGCGACGTCGAATTGCAGGATGCGCGCACGGCGACCCAGTGCTTCGATTTCGGCCTGCACCGCTTGGGCTTCGGTCATGCCGCTGCGGCAATGCAGGACGATGTCATGCCCCGCCTGCGCCAGACGCAAGGCAATGGCGCGGCCGATGCCACGGCTGGAGCCGGTGACCAGTACGGATTCAGTCATCGTGCGACTCCTTTGTCTGTTGCAGATATTGGTTGGCTTCGGGTGGACGGAAAACGTTGAGCCGAGCGCTGGCAAGTATGCCGTTGCCGTGGATATGGCATTCGAACACGCCCATGCCGTTGTCGTCCTCCAGTGAGCGCAGACCATGGATGGTCAGCTCGCTGCCGGCCGCAAAGGCTTCAACGTTGCACTCGAATTTGCGCGTGCCGAGGAGAAAACCCAGCTCCACCTGATTGCCTTTTTGCCGGGCGTGGCAACCGGCGAAAGCGGCGACGCTCTGCGCCATCAGCTCGACGCCGACCCACGCCGGCAGGCTGCCGTCGGGCAGGTTGAACAGGCCGTCGGGCTTGACCGTGAGGCGGGTGAAAATCTGCTCGTCGTCGAAGCGCTCGATGGCGTCGATCAGGATCATGTCGCCGGCGTGCGGCAGCAGTTCGGCGAGCGGCCAGTGGCTCATGGGGCGTCTCCGATAATCAGGCTGACGTTGTTGCCGCCGAAGGCAAACGAGTTGCTCATCAGGTAGCGCGGTGCAATGGACGTCAGGCGTTCGCTCGCGGTCACCCACTTGAGTGGCGGCAGCGCGGGATCGGCCTGGCCATCCCAGATGTGCGGCGGCAACGCCTGTTCAGGGTTTTCGGCACTCAGGCTCAGCCAGCAGAACGCCGCTTCCAGCGCGCCGGCGGCGCCGAGGGTGTGACCGGTCAGCGGTTTGGTTGACGAGCAGGCGACGCCGTCGGGAAACAGCGCCGCGACCGCCAGACTTTCCATGGCGTCGTTGTGCGCAGTGGCGGTGCCGTGCAGGTTCAGGTAGTTGATTTGCCCGGCTTGCAGATGCGCGCGGCCAAGGGCTTTTTGCATCGCTTGCAGGGCGCCGCGACCGCTCGGCTCCGGCGCGGAAATATGGTGCGCATCCGAGCTGGCGCCCGCACCCAACAGTGCGATGCCCGGGCCTTCGCCGCGCTGTTTGCTCATCACGAACAGCACCGCTGCTTCGCCAATATTGATGCCGTTGCGGTTGGCGGAGAACGGATTGCAGCGTTCATCTGAAACGGCTTCCAGCGAAGAAAAACCGTTCAACGTGAGCTTGCACAGACTGTCGACGCCGCCGCACAGCACCGCATCGCACAGGCCCAGATCGAGCAGGCGCTGGGCGCTCATCAGCGCGCGGGCACTGGAGGTACAGGCAGTGGAAATCACGTAGGCCGGGCCGCTCAGTTGTAGCCATTCGGCAAGGAAATTCGCCGGGGCACCGAGTTCCTGCTGGCGATAGTCGTATTCGCGGGGAAACTGCTGCTCGCGGATGTAATGCGCCAGACCCCGACTGGCCTCGTCGATGCCCGAGGTGCTGGTGCCGAGCACCACGCCGATGCGCTCACGGCCATAGGTCTGGATCGCGCGATCGATGTCAGCGCGGACTTGCAGCGCGGCTTCCAACAGCAGCTGATTGTTGCGACTGCTGTGTTCGAGCAGTTCGGCGGGGATCGGCGCCAATTCACCGTGCACGCCCGCGACAGGCAGCTCACGTTCAGCGACCCAGCCGGTATCGCGGCGCATCCCCGAGCAGTCGCCGGCAAACAGATTGCGCGCGACTTCAGACTTGTCGCGGCCCAAAGCGCAGATCACGCCGAGGGCATTCAGGTAAGCGGTCATGGCGTCGATTCACCTAACTGGGAAACGCGATAGTGCGGGCCTTGAGGCAGATTCAATTGGAAGCTCAACGGTTGTGAATAGCGGATGTTCCAGCGCGCCGGCAGTGAACGCTGATCGGCCTGTTGCCGGGCGTCGGGATAGTTGCGCAGCAGCTCGGCGGACGGCGTCAGGGCGAACAGCAATGCGGCGAACAATTCCCGCGCTTCCGGGTTCGGCGGCAGCAGACCGTCGGCCTGCCAGTGTCCGTCGATCAGCTGCTGACGGGCCAGGGGAATGCCCAGCGGATCCATCATCGACCAACGCGTGCCGGCGCCTTCGTGCTGGATCACCAGCAGCCAGTCCTGCCGCTGTCCGGCTTGCTCGCGTTCGATGTGCAGTTGCAGCGGCAGGGGCAAAGTCGGGTTGGCTGCGGGTAGTGGCGGCTGGCTGGCGCAGGCGCTGAGCAAGGCAACTAGCACCAATACTAACCACACCGCAAACCTTGTGGGAGCTGGCTTGCCAGCGATGGCGTCGGCACATCCAGCATTTTTTTTGACAGACACACCGCCATCGCTGGCAAGCCAGCTCCCACAGGGACCAATGTATTCAGGTCGAAAGTGGTGCATCAGGTGTCACCTTGCAATGGCTTGCGCGCAACAACATTCACCAGCGTCTCTTCACGCTCACCGAATGGCTTGGGTTTGCTCAAACGCAACCGCTCCAGCAAACCGAAATCCTTCGACCGGCTCCACCACAGATACGGGTAGGACACATTGCGCTCGGCAAACTCGAAACCCTGCTCGCGGATCATCTGCAGATAGCCGGCGGCGCTCTTCTGCACATGCATCGGATGGCGGAACAGCCAGCGAATTACCCAGGTATCAATGTAAGCCTCGGTGGACTCGGCGAACAGCAGATAGCCGCCCGGTTTCAGTACGCGATAGAACTCCGCCAGGGCCTTTTCCTGCTCGACCAAGTGATGAAAGGTCTGGTGACAGAACAGCAGATCGACACTGTCATCGGCGACTTGAAGCGTGGCGCAATCGCTGCCGATCAACTCGACCGGCATGCCCAGGCGCGCGGCCTCTTCGGCGCTGAGTTGCAGGCTGTGCGGGTCGGCGTCGACGCCGATCAGGCGCTGCGGGGCGAAGGTCTGGCGCAGGTGGCCGAACGACTTGCCCTGCCCGCAACCGGCGTCCAGCAGCACCGGGTGTTCCGGCAGCGCTTCACTGAACAAACCACGCAGGTCGTTGATCGCCACACGCAGGACATGGTGCTGCCAGGTGTGGCTGCGCAGGAACCAGAGACCAAAGCGGGTTTCCTCGACGTAGCTGTCGCTCAGGTAATTCATGGGGTGTCCTGCGCGCAGAGTTGGGAAATCATCTTCAGCCGGCGCCGCGCTTCACTGACGAACGGGTTGCGCTCGTCCCAGGCGTAACCGGCGAGGATCGAGCAGATCATCCGGCGAATCTCCGCCTGGCTGTCCTCATAGAAAATCACGTCCTGGAAAGTGCCGGCGTACCAGCCTTCGACGTAGCAGCGGAAGGTGTCGACGCCGCGTTTCAACGGCTCGGCAAATTCGCTTTGCCAGTCCACCGTTTCACCCTGCAACTGACGGTGCAGTACGCCAGCGGCCATGCTCGCCGAACGCATGGCGATGGTCACGCCGGAGGAGAACACCGGGTCGAGAAATTCTGCGGCGTTGCCCAGCAGCGCAAAGCCCGGGCCGTGCAGGGTTTTCACGTTGGCCGCGTAGCCGCCGAGAGTGCGCGCCGGGGTGTCCCAGACCGCGTTATTGAGAACCCCGGCGAGGCTTGGCGTCTCGGCGATAAAACTGCGCAGGCAGACATCGAGATCGGCATCGCGACCGGCGAAGTGCTCGGCGGCAGCCACCACGCCCACCGAGCAGCGGCCGTTGCTGAACGGGATGGTCCAGAACCACACATCGCGATGCTCGGGATGTGTGGTGACGAGGATCTTTTCGCGGTCGAACGCCGGGTTGTCGATGTGATCTTCAACGTGGGTGAACACCGCCTGACGCACCGGGAAATTCGAAGGCGCTTCGAGGTCGAGCAGACGCGACAACACGCGGCCATAGCCGCTGGCGTCCAGGACGAAATCGGCTTCGACGCGGTACTCGCTGCCGTCTTCGCGACGCACATCAAGGAATGGTTTCGCCTGATCGAAATCGACGCTGACGATCGCATCGCCATAGCGGATTTCTGCGCCTTGCAGTGCCGCTTGATCGGCCAGCAACTTGTCGAAATCGGCGCGCTGCACCTGGAACGTGGTCGGCTTGCCAGCGGTGAAGGTGTCGCCAAAATCGAAAGCGCTGTAACGCTCGCCCCAGGCAAACGCCGCGCCGGTCTTGCGCTGGAAACCAGCGGCGTTGACGGCGTCGAGCATGCCGGCTTCTTCGACGAAATCCAGGCAGTGACTAAGCAGGCTTTCGCCGATCGAAAAGCGCGGGAAGTGCTGGCGCTCGAGCACCAGCACATCGTGGCCCTTGCGCTTGAGCAGGGCGGCGGCGATAGCGCCGGACGGGCCGGCACCGATGATCACGACCTGACGGGATTCCATTTCAACGATTGGCACGTGAGCTCCGGGGCAAGGGACTGTTCAGATTCAGGGGCGCGCGATGCAGGCCGCTAAGGGCCGGCAGCAGCGTCGCGATCAGGCCCATCAGCATCAGCGCGAAATACAGCGCCGGGGTGATGAGCTGTTGTTGCAACAACAGGTTGAGAAAGACGATTTCGCTGAGGCCGCGAATGTTCAGCAGCACGCTTTCGCGCCAGCGGCTGGCGCCGGCAAACGAGGCGCCCGCCCAACCGAGGCCGAGCCAGTTGCCGAGCAGTTTACTGGCAATCGGCAACAGCAGCAGCGCCGCCCACTGCCCGGCGTCTAGGCTGGCGAGGGCGCTGTGCACGTCGATCTGGACGATGCCGAACGTGAGGATCAGCGGGATCGCGATCCACGTCTGCAAGCGGCTCATCCAGCGCGTCGGCAGCGGCAGCACCAACGGCACTTTCAGCAGCGCCATGCACAGCAGATAGCCGATGCCGAAAATCAGCGCGTTGAGTTTGTAATGCTCCGCCATCACCAGCAACGCGAAGAAGCCGAGGCTGTAAGTCAGCGGGCGACGCACGCGCAGCAGGTGCAAAAGCAGCGGCACGCCGGCCATGGCCACGGGCAGCAACAGGCTGCTCAAGTGCAGGCTGCCTTGGGCGAGGCCGAACAGCGTCCAGCAGATCAGGTCGATAAGGATCGCGGTCTGCACCAGACGCCGGGTGGCAGCGGGCGGGTAATCGATGTGACGCAAATACAGGTACAACACCGGGATCGCCGTAATCGCGAAGACCAGGCCGATGGCGAGTGCGTTGAGCCACGGCTGCGACGGCAGCAACCAATACGCGACCGCCAGCCCGCAAGCGAACGGCACAGCGAAACTCGGCACGGCGATTTTTACGCTCTGGCGATCCAGACGCAGGTCGATGACGTCGCTGAGGATATGCCCAAGCAGCAAGGCGAAGCTCAGGCTGTAGAGGTTTTTCAACCAGTCCGGTGCGATCAGCTGTGCGCCGCTGAGCTGCCAGCCCGGTTCGATCCAGAAGTACATCAGCAACGGCAAACCGAAGCTCGCCAGCAGCAACTGACTGACGATCGGAATCAGGCCGACATGGCGGCCGACCCGGGTCGCCAGCGCAAACAGCGCCAAGGCCAGCAACCAGAAGCCGAAGACCATCATGCGCTTGGCTCCGCAGCCGGTTCGTGGCGCCCGGCCCATGGCGCGAGCATGAAGCTGAACGCCAGCCCCAGGCTCACCGACAAGCCGAAATTGCTCACCGCTGGCGTGCTGGACACCGCCAGCAGGCCGAACGACAGCCACGTTGTCAGCGCAGCGAGCAAGGTGCCGAGCAGGCTCACCGCTGCACCGCCGACCTGCTCGCGCATGAGGATCGCGTAATCGACGCTGATCGCCGTCACCAGCAACAGGCCGAACAGGCTGAACAGGGTCAGCGGCTGACCGAGCCAGCCGAGGCTGGCCAGACTGCACAGCGCCGCCAGCAGCGGCAGGGCAACGATACGCAGCGCGCCGGTCAGGCCGAACGGCAGCATCAGCACCAGCACGATCAACACGCAGGAGGCGAGTTTCAGTTCAGCGGCGCTGACCTGTGTGGCGGCAAAGACCTTGTTCAGGTCACCGAGACGATCAACCAGCACCACCCCCGGCAAATCGAGCGCCTGCACCCGCAGCAACGACGGATTGTTCAAGCCCTGCAGGCTGGTCATTGCCGCAACGCCGTCGTCAGTCGGGCCAAGCCATAGCGTGCGGTACGGCTCACCGAGCGGGCCGGCCAGCGCGGCGTCGATGTCTTCAGTAGGCAGCGTCTGTAACTGCTGCAGTTCGTTTTGCAAAGCCGCCGCTGGCACGCCGAGATCGAGCAGCGGTTGCCAGAACGACGGCAGCTTGTTCAGTGATTCGCGCACCTGCTGTTGCTGACTCGGCGCGCTGACCAGTTGATCGAGGGCCAGAAAACCTTGCAGTTTGTCGAGGTTGACCAGTTGCTGCAGCCGCTCGCTCAGCGCCGCCTGGCGCTCGAGCAACTGCTCCTGATTGGCCGCACGGACGAGGAAGAACTGGCTGGTCGGTTGATACCCGGTGATGCGCGCGATGGTCTGCGCTTCGTCGGTCAGATGCTGCGGCGCACCGACCCATTGGCGGATGTCGTTTTTGCTCTGCAGTTGCATCAGGCCGCCGACGCAGAAGGCAATCAGCAGCGCCAGCAACACGGGCGTGCGGATGCAAGCGAGCAGTGCCTCGCGCAGCTGAATCAGGCGTTCGGCCAGGCGCAGCGGCCACTGCGCCGGGCGCAGTTGGACATTCCTCAGCAGCGCTGGTAGCAGGCAGACCGCCGACAGATAGGCACCGAGCAAGCCGGCAGCGGAGAACACCGCGATCTGCGTCAATGCCGGGAACGGTGTCCACGCCAGCGCCAGATAGCCGATGACGCTGGTGATCAGGCTCAGGGTCAGTCCCGGCAAGGTCAGGCGCAGGGCCGGCCAGCTGCGCCAGGGCTTGAAGCTCCAGCTCTTGGACAGATAGTGCAGCGGGTAATCGACGGCAACGCCGATCAGACTCGAGCCGAGCACCAGCGTCATCACATGCATGTGACCGAACAGCGCCACGCAGGCCACCGCGCCGAACAGCATGCCGACCAGCACCGGCACAAACGCCAGCAGCACGCCCCAGCGGCGAAACGCCAACAGCAGCAACAGCAGAATGCCGACCGTCGCACCACCGCCGACCCAGGTCATTTCGCGGGTAGCTTGTTGCTGGCCGTTGGCGGCATAGAGCAGGCCACTGGCGGCGAGCAACTGCACGCCGCTTTGCGCCGCTTGCTCGCGGCTGTGCTGGAGCAGCTCTGCCACTTGCAGCGGCAGGTTCATGTCGAAGGCATTGCCGGTGGTGCGTGCACGCAGCATCACCCAGCTCTTGCCGTCGGCATCGGCGACCAATGCGCCGCTGCCGATGTCCAGTTGCACCGCGCCATGCTTTGGCTGGCTGTTCTGGATGCGTCCGGTCAGGCCCAGCCAATCGTCCTGGCTGGGCACCAGGGTAAAGCCGTTGAACGGGTCGAACAGCGCCTGCACCCGCTGCTGAATGAACACCTCGGGATGCTCGCTGAGCAGTTGCCGGTCATCCGCCGAGAGCATCGCCAAACGCCCTTGCAGCAATTGCTTGCGCAGCGCCGGTAAGTCGGCTTGCAGGTTCCATTGCACGGTTTCGAACAGACCGCTGGCCTGCCATTGTTCGCCCAGTTGCTGAGCCATGGTCAGCGCTTGCTGGCGATCGGCGTGGCCGACCAGCACCAGCATTTCGCGGTTGAGCGGCTCTTGCATGCGCTGCTCGGCGCGCAATTCCAGCGCGTCTGGATTGGTGCCAGGCACCAGCTCCATGAGATTGGCCGACAGCGGCGCACCGTCGCGCCACTGCCAGGCAGCCAGCGCGACGACGGCCAGCAGCAGGCTCAGAAACAGCCAGGGCAGCCTGCGTTCACTCGGCAAAGTCATGTTGCTCCGCTTCGCTCAGGGGTTGCCCGGCCGTGCTGTCCTGCATGCGCAGCAGTGTGCTGTCGCCCTGGGTTTCCAGCAGTTCGATGCTTTGCACCAGAGCACCGCCGTCAATATTGATTTGCTTGAACACTTGCTTGAGCAGCACCGAACGCGGCGTCAGGGTCAGTTGCCACTGCTGCGCCGTGCCGCTCAGGGCCAGTTCGAAATCCCGTTGCAGACCGCTGCTGTCACCTTGCAGCACGGCGAGAAACAGCCGGTTCTGCTCGGCACCGGCGCTCTTGTTCGGCAGCAGTTGCCAGCCGCTGGCGTCACGGCGGGCAATGCCATTGGCGGTGATGCGGTAATCCTGTTGCAACGGGGTTTTCAACAGCCACAGCAGGCCATGATTTTTGGCGAGGACGAAGCTGCCCTTGCTGACCAGCGGCTGCGGCAGGGCGCGCAGGTGTTTTTCCTGAATGAACTGGCCGTGGATCACGTCCGGTTTCGCCAGTTGTTCACTGAGTTGTTGCAGGTCGAAGGCATTGGCCCATGACGACACGGCCAGCAGCGCCAGCGCGCCGAGGCTTCTGAAAAACACATTCATCGCAGCATCCTTTCCACGGCATCGGTGAAGACTTTTGGTGAAGCCAGTTGCATCTCGCGGCTGCTGACTTCAACAGCGACCTGCACTGAGCTGGCGCGAGTCAGGCGTTCGCCGGTCTGCAGATCGGTGATCAGGTAATTGATCTTCAGACGGTTTTCCCACTCGACCAGACTGGCTCGCACGTTCAGCCGCTGGCCGAACACCGCGCCGCGCACGTAGCGCAATTGCAGGTCGATGATCGGCCAGGCGTAACCCGACTCGACCATGTGCGTGTAGTTGTGGCCGATCTTGTCCAGCAGCGCACAGCGCGCCACTTCGAGGTATTTGACGTAATGGCCGTGCCAGACCACGTGCATGGTGTCGACGTCGAAAAACGGCACGAGAATCTCGGTATCGGCGTGAAGCACTCCGGCACTACGCATGCAGCCTCCAGTGTTGCGCGGCGATGCGTTGCAGGCACAGGCGCAGTTCGCCTTCCAGTGCGCGGTCTTCGATGACCGGCGGGAAGTCCTTGCCGAGTTCTTCGTGCATCGCCGCCAGCGCCGGTGGCAGCGGACGCGCATCGAAGGCTTGAGCGCGCAGCCACACGCCTTGGTTGGCGGCAAGCAGGGTGGCGGCGGCGACCTGTTCGGTCAGCTCCAGCACGCGAATCGCATCACGGGCGGCGATGGTGCCCATGCTCACCTTGTCCTGGTTATGGCATTCGGTGGAGCGCGAGAACACGCTGGCCGGCATGGTGTTTTTCAGCGCTTCGGCGGTCCAGGCGCTGGTGCCGATCTGCACCGCTTTGAAGCCATGGTTGATCATCGCCCGATCGGCTGGCGCGCCGGAGAGGTTGCTCGGCAAGCCGTGGTTGTAGCGTTCGTCGACCAGCAGCGCCAGTTGCCGATCGAGGAGATCGGCGACGTTGGCCACAAGGTTTTTCAGGCTGTCCATGGCGAACGCGATGTGCCCGCCGTAGAAGTGCCCGCCATGCAGGACGCGCTCGGCTTCGGCGTCGATGATCGGGTTGTCGTTGGCGCTGTTCAGCTCGGTTTCGATGAAGCCGCGCAGCCAGTTCAGACTGTCGGCCAACACGCCGAGCACATGCGGCGCGCAACGCAGCGAGTAGCGATCCTGCAGACGATGCAGCGGTGCAGTCGGCGCGTCGATTGCCAGATCCTTGCGCAGCCACGCGGCGACCTGCATCTGTCCCGGGTGCGGTTTGGCTGCGAACAGGCGTTCGTCGAAGTGCTCCGGGTTGCCTTGCAGCGCGACGACGTTGAGCGCGGTGATGCGCGTGGCCAGTTGCAGCAGGTAATCGGCGCGAGCGAAGGCGAGGCAGGAGAGGCCGGTCATCACCGCTGTGCCGTTCATCAGCGCCAGCGCCTCTTTCGGGCGCAGCACCAGCGGCGTCCAGCCGAGTTCGCGATGCACGTCGGCAGCCTGACGACGTTCGCCACGAAACATCACTTCGCGCTCGCCGGACAGGGTTGCGGCGACATAGGACAGCGGCGTCAGATCGCCGCTGGCACCCACCGAACCCTCTTCGGGAATCAACGGCAGGATGTCGTATTCGAGAAACGCGTGCAGACGCTCGAGCAGTTCGACGCGCACCCCGGAAACGCCGTGACACAACGACTGCAAACGCGCCGCCAGCACCGCGCGGGTCGCCTGCGCGTCGAGCAGTTTGCCCAGGCCGCAACCATGAAAGGTGTAGAGATGACGCGGCAGCGCCTCGACGTGATGCAGCGGCACCGCGACCACGCAAGAATCGCCGTAACCGGTGGTGACGCCGTAGATCACGCCTTCCTTGTCCAGCAGCGAATCGAGAAACCGCGCGCCCTTGGCGATGCGCTCGCGATAGTCGGCGTCAGCCTGCAACTGCACGGGCGCCTGACGGTTGGCCAGGGCCAGCACGTCTTCGATGCGCAAAGGGCGTTCGCCGAAGGTTACCGGCTCATGGGTTGGCGTCGTCATCGGTCTTCCAGAAAGGGTAAAAGTTGAACCATTGCTGCGGGGCTTCGAGGCAATAGTGACTCAGGCGCTGCGCGTAGCGCGTGGCCCACTGATGAATGACCTGCTCGCGCTCGCGGCGTGTCCACACCACCGCGTCGGCGAACGGTTCGAGGGTCAGGCGATAGTGGCCGTCGGGTTGCTTGAGGCACATCAGCAGATTGACCGGGCACTTGAGCAGGCCGGCCAGCAACCACGGGCCTTGCGGAAATGGCGCCGGATGGCCGAGAAAATCCACCATCACGCTGCGCCCGCCGTGCAGCGGCACGCGGTCGCCGGCAATCGCCAGCCACTCGCCGCGTTCCAGCCGTTCATGCAGTTGCAGCATGATCACCGGGTCGAGTTCGCTGACCTGGATCAGGCGCAGATTGGTCGCCCCGGCCTCGCCGAGCAAGCGGTTGAATTGCTCGGCATGCTTGGTGTGCACCAGCACGTTCATGGTGACCTTTTCGCCGATCTCCGCCAGCGCGCGGCAGACTTCGAGATTGCCCAGATGCGCGCCGACCAGCAGTTGCCCGCGACTGCCACGCAACTGCTTGCGCAGCAGGGCCGGGTCGATGATTTCGATCTGCTCGATGCTCAGCTTGCCGTTCCACACGTCGAGCTTGTCGAGCAGCGAATCGGCAAAGGTCATGAACTGGCCGAACACCCGCCAGTGGCTCGGGCGCAGGTCGTCGCGCCGGCTCCACTCGGCCAGCCGCTGCTGGTACTGCCAGGCACTGCGCCGGGCGACGCGGCCGAAGAGGAAAAAATACAGCACGATGCCGTACAGCAACGGACTGAGCAGTCGCCGGCCGAGGACTTTGGCGGCGAGCGCGGTGAATTTCATCAGCAGGAAACTGCCGCGCTCTTCGCGGTCGGCCCAGTGCTTCTTGTCGACTTCTTCGCTCATGGTTTCCACCGCCGCCAGAGGATCACTGGCCAACGCAGCAACATGCCGAAGAACAGCCGCGTGTGCATGCTGGAGATCAGCGCGTTGTCGTGGAACAGGCGAAAGTGCGACACGCCGTCCAGCGGATAATGCACGCTGGTCTGCAGCCAGCGCATCGGCTGATTGCGCCAGGCCAGACGCACGAGAATGTCCGAGTCGAAATCCATGCGCTTGCCGACTTTCGCCGAATCAATCACCGCCAGAGTCGGCGCCAGTGGATAAACGCGGAAGCCACACATCGAATCGCGAATCTGCAACGACAGGCTGTTGATCCACACCATCACGTGCGTCAGGTAGCGCGCGTACAGTCGGCCTTTCGGCACGCTCTCGTCGTACAGCGGATAACCGCAGATCATCGCCTCGGGATGGGCGCGGGATTCGCCGACGAAGCGCGCGACGTCGTGTAAATCGTGCTGGCCGTCGGCATCGACCTGCAAAGCATGGCTGTAACCCAGACGCGAGGCTTCACGCAGACCGGTCATCACCGCGCCGCCCTTGCCCTGATTGGCTGTGAGACGCACCAGAAAAACCCCGTCGCGCTCGGCCAGGGCGTCGAGCACCCGTGCGCAGGACGGCTCGCTGGCATCGTCGACCAGAATGCACGGCAGACCTTGTGCAAGCAGGGCATCGACCACGGTGGTGATCGCGGTTTCGTGGTTGTACACCGGGATCACGGCGCAGGGGTTATGCATGGGCAGGCCCCAGGAGAATGCGTCCGCTGGAACACGTCGCCGTGTCGTTGCGATAAGCGAAATACAACTTGCCGCGCTCGGCATCGAAACGCAGATGCAGCTGGATGGCATCCCCCGGGCGCACCAGTTGCTGGAACTTCAGCACTTCCATTCCGGCAAACGCGCCGTCCAGCTTCAGTAACTGCCGACCCAGATTCAGCGCCCACTCCACCTGCACCACGCCGGGTAAAACCGGCGCCTTGGGAAAGTGTCCGCTGAAGTAGGCCAGATCCGGCGGCACGCTGAGTTGCAGGCTCCACTCGCCGTCGCTTGCGCTCTGCTCCAGCACTTCGGGGGCTTTCGGCCGTGCGGCCAGCAGCAGCGCTTCGACGTCGGCTTGCGCCAGTTTGCCCTGGCTGTTCAACGGCATTTGCCGCAGCAGGCGCCAGCGTCGGGGCAGGGCGAGGGCTTCGCAATGTTGGCTCAGATGTTTGCGCAGGGTCTCGGTCAGGCCACGGCGGCCATGCTCGCGCAGGGCGAACAGGCCTGATTCGCTGAGCACCAGCAGCGCACCGAGCGAGGCGCGGTTTTCCTGGACCACACCGAGGCGCGCTTCGGCGACCCAGTCATGGGCTGCCAAGGCCTGCTCAAGCATCGGCAGCGAGATGCGTTTTTCTTCCAGTTTGACGATGCGGTCCAGTCGCCCCAGCAGTTCGAAACGACCATCGGCGGCGATGCGCGCGGCGTCGGCGCTGTGTTCGACATGGCCGGCAGGCAGGTAAGGCGAGGCGATCAGCAGGGCGCCGTCGCTGTCCTGGCTCAGTTCGACGCCAGCAAACGGTTGCCACAACGACTCGCCCTGACGCCAGGCGATGCCGCCGGTTTCCGAGCTGCCGAGGATTTCCGTCGGCCATTGCTGCAAGCGCTGTTGCAGGCTTTGCGCAGCCTCCAGTGGCAACGCGCCCCCGGAGGAAAACACCCGGCGCACCGCGCTCAGGGCCGGCCAGTCGAGGTTGTCGCCCATGCGCTTGAGCAGCGCCGGGCTGGCGACCCAGGCAAAGGCCGGATGCTCGCGGCTGGCGCGCTGCAGGTCTTCGGAAAAGGCCAGTTGCCGGCGCACAAACGGGCGCCCGGCGCACAGTGGCCACAACACGCGGAACAGCAGGCCATAGATGTGTTGGGTGGCGACGCTGCCGATGATGCAGGCTTGACCGAGGTCAGCGCCCCACAACTGCTCCAGCGCTTCGACCTCGTTGGCCAACTGGCGCAGGGTCTTGTCGATGCGCTTGGGTTCGCCGCTGGAGCCGGAGGTGCACAGGCTCAGCCGACACTGATCCAGATCCAGTGCGGCGCCGGGCAGTCCGGGTTGGGTGAAGTCGTTCACCTGTGCGTCGCCCGATTGATCGGTCAGCCATAGATCGACTTCCTGCGACCAGCGCTGACGTGTCTGCGCTTGCAGATCCGCCGGCAGCAACACGCTGACGCCGGCACGCCATGCACCGAGCAGGGCGATGGCGAGGTCGGCAGCATCTTCCAGATGCACGGCCAGACGTTTCACGCCCCGGTTTTGCAGGCCTGCGGCAACGCTCAGAGCCTGCTCCCGCAGTTGCGTGTGATCGAGGGCCGGCGCATGGCAGATCGCCCGTGCCGGCAGTGCCTTGAGCAACAGCTGCTCAAGTTTTATCCAATTCATGTACGGCCTCTTACCCGTTGTCGTATCAGCCATTCAATGGCAAACATCAGGCCGATCAATCCATAGGAGATCAGGCCGGTGTACAACATCCACCAATCCAGCGGCGCCCACAGAGTGAGGAGGGCGGCGCACAAACCGTTGCAAAAGAAAAACACGCTCCAGGCCAGCGTCACCTTGCGCGTATAGCGAATGGCAACCTCAGGCAGTTCCGGCTCGCGCAACCGCGCCAGGCGCTCGACCATCGGCGGGCCGTATTTCAGGCTCACGCCGAACAGCACCAGCATGAACGCGCTGATCAGCACCGGGTACCAGCGCAACAGCTGCGGACTGTCGAATACCGCCAACAACAGGCAGAACCCGATCGCTGTGCAGGCCATCCACAGGCTGCCGGGCTTGCGTTCGCCGGTCAGGGCGCGCGCCAGCCACAGGCTGCCCAGCAGCAGCGCAAATTGCCACGGGGCGAAATGCTCCATGCCGAAATACACCGCAAAGGGGTACAGCAGACCGGCCAGCAGCAGGCCCAGGCCGATCAGTCGGCTCATGCGGCCGGTTGAACCAGACGGAACACCGCCTCGACCACGTCACCGACAGTGCGCACCGACTTGAATTCTTCGGCGGCGATTTTCTTCCCGGTCTGGCGTTTGATGTGATCGATCAGGTCGACGGCGTCGATGCTGTCGATTTCCAGGTCCTGATACAGGTTGGCGTCCATGCTTACACGGGCCGGATCCAGTTCGAACAGCTCGACCAGGGCATCGCGCAGGGTGTTGAAAATATCGTCACGAGTTTGCATGGTCCGGTCTCAAGCTGCCTGTTTTGCCGTGACGAACGCCGCAAGGCTGGCCACGTTGGTGAAATGGTTACGAGTGTCTTTGGCATCGGCGTCGATCTTGATGCCGTATTTTTTCTGGATCGCCAGGCCCAGTTCCAGCGCGTCCACGGAATCCAGGCCGAGGCCTTCGCCGAAGAGTGTCTGCTCGTCGCCGATGTCTTCGGGGCTGATGTCTTCCAGGCCCAAGGCGTCGATGATCAGCAGTTTGATGTCACGCACCAGGCTAGCGGTGTTCAGTTCGCTCATCTGCGGCGAGCTCCTTAATGAAATAGTCATGCAAATAATCGTTGAGCTTGCGCGAGGCCTGCGGTGCGGGGCCTTGCGCGGCGAAGGTCTGTGGGTCTATATCGGCCCCCACGCGAAAACTGAAGTGCACGCGGCGATGGGGGATGCGATACCACGGCTCGGCTTTGGTCAGGGTGGTCGGGCTGACCTTGATGATCACCGGGGTAACGATTTTCGCACCGCGCAGGGCAATCGCCGCCGCCCCCCGATGAAAGGCCGGCGCCTGCCCCGGCTGGGTGCGCGTGCCTTCGGGGAAAATGATCAGGGTCTGGCCGTCCTGCAACGACTGTGCGGCGGCGTCGAGCATGTCCATGCTGCCGTCGTTGCTGATGTACTCGGTGCGGCGCAGCGGGCCACGGGTGAATGGGTTTTCCCAAAGGGTTTTCTTCACCACGCAGTTGGCGTGGCGCACCAGACCGATGAGGAAAACCACGTCGATCAGCGACGGGTGGTTGGCGATGATCATCTGTCCCGGCCGGCCAAGGCGTTCGGCGCCCTCGATGTCGTAGGTGAGCACGCCAGTGCGGGCCATGAACCGCACGAAAAACCAGAACAATCGGCTGACCGTGCGCCGGGCGCGCAGGCGATGTTCAAGTGCATCACCGGGCAGGCAACCGAGCACCGGAAATACCAGCACGCGCAGACACAGCCCGCCGAGCCCGAACAAAGCGAAGCTCGCAGCAGTGGCCAGCAGGCGCCAGTAGTAGGCGTCGCGGTATTTGGCGGTCACGGGTTGCGATGCCAGGTCCATACACGATTCTTCCACGCATGTTGGCAGTCAGGTTGCTGGCCGAGCAGGGTTCGCAGCAGGTTCAGCGCGTGGGGCCAGTGCACTTTGGACTCGGGTTTTGGGCTGCTGCTCAGGGTCAGCCGCCAGTCGGTACCGGGCGTGAGCAATAAACCCAGCGCGTAAGGGAATGGCACGTCATCGACCCACTGCGAATACGCCTCGGGCGGTTGTTCTTCGGTGATCACCAGCAGCACCGCCGGGGCACCTTCTTCGAGCAGTGCGGCAGCTTCAAGCATGCCGTGCTCCAGACCGTCGCCAGCGGCGGCGAGGGCGGTCATTTCGCTGGTTTCACCGCGCATGATCGACCACAAACCGATGATCGCGTTATGCACCGAAAGGCTGAATTGGGTCGGCGACAAGGGCTGTTCGGTGGCCAGGTCGCGGAGAATTTCAAACGTGCGGGGGTTTCGCCGTGCCGGGAAACGAACACCAGCGGCAGATGGTCCCGTCCGTCGGCCAGCGGCCAGCCAACACTGAACGCCATCCGCGCCAGGCGGCTGAGGCGACGGCGTTGCATGGCCGGCAGAAACGACACATCGGGCGCGGCATCACTGCTCTGCAGCACGACCGGTTGTCGGCTCCAGGCCTGCCAGGCGTCCACGCTGTCGAGCCCCGAGGCCCACGCGCGCCATTGGGCGATGTTGAAGTTGATCACGGACATTCATCCCGCCCCTGCGGGCTTTCGTTGACGCGTTGAGTCGCCAGCGCCGCAGCAGGCCTGGCTTGGCGCAGGGCGCCGGGTGGCGCGCATTATCCCGGTGCGACGGGTGTGTAGCAAATGTTGGTTACATTTTGCTCAACAAAATGTACCGAGCGGTTCGCTGGAGTGGCTATCACTTGGCCATTATCCATATTCCCCGGGGTCAGTCTGTCAGGTGTCTCTGTGACGGCTGGCGGTTTTTTCCATGCGTGGGCGCCGATATTTACACCTGGCGGCGTAGTCCATGTCGGTGAAGGTAGCGAAGCGCGGCCACCGCCAACTACACTCGGTCATTCTTTGATACACGGAGGTTTGGTCATGCGGCGCGTGGTGTTCAATCAGAAAGGTGGCGTGGGCAAATCGAGCATTGCCTGCAATCTGGCGGCGGTCAGCGCCAGCGAGGGTTATCGCACGTTGTTGGTCGACCTCGATGCTCAGGCCAATTCCACTCAGTATCTGACCGGGCTCACCGGCGATGACATTCCGATGGGCATCGCCGATTTCTTCAAACAGACACTGTCGTCCGGGCCGTTCTCGAAAAAGAATCAGGCGGACATCTACGAAACTCCGTTCGACAACCTGCACATCATTACCGCCACCGCCGAGCTGGCCGACCTACAGCCCAAGCTAGAGGCGAAACACAAGATCAACAAGCTGCGTAAGTTGCTCGATGAGCTATCGGAAGACTACGACCGGATCTATCTCGATACCCCGCCAGCACTGAATTTTTACGCGGTATCGGCGCTGATTGCGGCGGATCGCGTGCTGATTCCCTTCGACTGCGACAGCTTTTCCCGTCAGGCCCTGTACGGACTGATCGCCGAGATCGAAGAGTTGAAGGATGACCACAACGAAGGGTTGGAAGTCGAAGGCATCGTGGTCAATCAGTTTCAGGCGCGGGCCAGCCTGCCACAGCAGATGCTCGATGAGTTGATTGCCGAAGGCTTGCCGGTATTGCCGGTGTACCTGAGCAGTTCGGTGCGCATGCGCGAGTCGCACCAGGCCAGCATGCCGCTGATCCACCTCGACCCACGGCACAAACTGACGCAGCAGTTTGTGGAACTGCACAATCTGCTGGAAGACCACTGATCCCTCGAAGAATTCTTAATCCCTGTGGGAGCTGGCTTGCCAGCGATGAGGGCGGCAGACTCTGCATCTTTCGTGACTGATCGATCGCAATCGCTGGCAAGCCAGCTCCCACAGGTTTCTGTGTTGGGTCAGATGCCTTGGCTACGCAGCCACGCCATCAACTGCGGCAATGGCAACGCACCGCTCTGCCGCGCCACTTCCCTGCCGTTTCTAAACAGAATCAGACTTGGAATCGAGCGAATCCCCAACTGCGCCGACAACTGCTGGTTCGCCTCGCTGTCGAGCTTGGCCAGCCGACACTTGCCCGCCAACTGCGCCGCAGCCTGTTCGAACACCGGCGCGAACGACTTGCACGGCCCGCACCAGTCCGCCCAGACATCCACCAGTAACGGCAGATCGCCCTTGATCTGACTGGCGTAATCGCCTTGCTTGAGCTCGAACGGTTTGCTCAACAGCACCGCAGACTTGCAGCGCCCGCATTTGGGCTGGTCAGCCAGGCGCTCGGCGGGGATGCGGTTGAGGCCGTTGCAGGTGGGGCAGGGGATGAGGAGTGGGGTGGTCATGATTGGTTCTCTGATAGGCAGTCTATAGAACTGATTTGAAGTCGGTCTGCCAACTTATCAATGTCGCAACTGCTCACATTTTTCTCAAAACAGTTCCGGGATCGATGGCTAGTCTGAAGACCAATTCGGCGTTTTACGCTTGTCGTGAGGAGATCGCTTTGTCTTTATATGAGTGCTACTTTTGTTGCACTAATCCAGGAATCGATGATTCCTATGCATCAAATCGGAGCGACATAATGTCCGTAACTTCCAAGATACGCCGCCAAGGCGGCGCTGCCGTCATTACGATTCCGCCCACGCTTTTAAAGTTGTTGCATCTGGAGGTTGGCGCACAGCTAGAGCTGAATGTGGTCGATGGCGAACTGATTGCTCGTCCAGCCGTAGCCGCTACGCGTAAGCGTTATAGTTTGTCAGAGCTACTCGAAGGCGCAGAAGAATTGCAGAAACTTAACGCCCAGACTAGCGAGACCCTTGAAGGTGATTCTGTCGGCCGGGAGCTGGGTTGATGGTGCGCCGACAGCCCCCTCAGCGGGGTGACGTTTACTGGATTGATCCAAACCCAGTGGCGGGGCGGGAGATGATGAACAGACATCGCTTTGTGGTGATCACGCCCAGAGAGATCAACGCATTGGGCGTGAGCATGACGGTGCCTGTTACTAGCGGTGGGAATTTCAGCCGGAATATGGGTTTGGCGGTCGCCATTACTGGCCACGAAACCAATGGTGTAGCGGTGTGTAATCAGGTTCGCAGTTTTGACATAGAACAACGGGTACGAGACGGCACGGCCAAATTCATCGAGCGACTGGATGACGTGACAATGTCTGACATCGTCGACCGTGTAATCAGTGCAATCGACCCGCTAAGCTGAAGCGCCTACGAAGAACAACTGATCTCCAAATGCTTGCCCCACTCCGGTGGCCGCTCGGCATAACCTTCCATTCCCGGCTGTTCCTCAAACGGCTTGCTCAACACCGCATGCAGCCGGCGCACCTCGGAATAATCGCCTTGCTCAGCCGCATCGATGGCTTTTTGCGCCAGGTAATTGCGCAGGATGTACAGCGGATTGACCGCATGCATCCGCGCGCGGCGTTGTGCCTGATCGGCATTGCCGTCGCGAGTCACCCGGGCGACGTAGCGTTCGCCCCAGGCATCGAAACCTTTGATATCGACAAAATCGTCGCGCAGGCGGGCGATGGCCTGTTCGGCTGACTCTTCACCGAGGCGGCGGAAGAACAGCGTGTAGTCGACGCCGCTGTTCTGCATCAGTTGCAGCAGGTTTTCCAGCAGTTGCTGATCGTCGTCCTCGGCGGTGGTGAAGCCGAAGCGGCGGCGCATCAGGTCGAGGTAATGCGCCTGGAACAGCGGCAGGTACAAGCCGAGGGTTTCCCGCAGCGCTTCGACGCTGATGAACGGCGTCAGTGCCTGTGCGAGAGCGCTGAGGTTCCACTGGCCGACCGGCACCTGATTGCTGAACGAGTAGCGGCCCTGATCATCGGAGTGATTGCAGATGAAATGTGCGTCGAAGTCATCGAGGAAGGCGAACGGGCCGAAGTCGAAGGTTATGCCGAGGATCGACATGTTGTCGGTGTTCATCACGCCGTGGCAGAAGCCATAAGCCTGCCACTTGGCGATCAGCTCGGCGTTGCGCTCAACGATTTCGCGAAACATCGCCAGATACGGTTCCGGTTGTTCGAGGCATTCGGGGAAGTGCATCGCCAGCACATGCTCGCCGAGCTGTTTCTGCTGCTCGGGGCGCTTGGTGTAGTAGAAATATTCGAAGTGGCCGAAGCGGATGTGGCTCGGCGCCAGACGCAGCACCATCGCCGCGCGTTCCTGCTTTTCCCGCCAGACCGGGGTATCGGAGCCAATCACGCAGGCGGCCCGCGAAGACGGGATGTTCAGCGCGTACAGCGCTTCGGAAGCCAGAAATTCGCGAATCGATGAGCGCAGCACCGCGCGGCCATCGCCCATGCGTGAAAACGGCGTCTGCCCGGCGCCCTTGAGGTGCAAGTCCCAGTGCTCGCCGGCGTTGTTGTAGACCTCGCCCAGCAGCAGGCCGCGACCGTCACCCAGTTGCGGGGTGTAGCCGCCGAACTGATGGCCGGAATACACCATCGCCCGTGGCTCGGCATCGGCCCACAATTTGTGGCCGCCGAACAGTTGCGCGAATTCTTCGGTGTCGGCGCTGGCCGCATCGAGATCGAGCAAGGCCAGAGCGGCCGGGCTGGCGACCACCAGGCGCGGATTGTCGATCGGCTCGGGCAGCACGTGCGCGGAGAACGCGTCGCCCAGACGGGCAAAGCGGTTGTCGAAAGTCAGTTCGTCGAGGGCTTTCACGGGCCGGCTCCAGCAGAATGTCCGAGCATTCTGCTGGGACCATGTCGGTTAGTCGAGTTTGCTCGGTGGCGGTTCCGGCAACGGTTTCTGCCCGTCGACGACCGGCACGATGGTTTTGTTCTCCGGCTCCACAGGCACCATCTTGTATTCCTGACCGTGCAGGTTCTTCAGATAAACCTCCATCTGCCGGAACGAGATGTTGATGTGCTGCTTCTTGAACTCTCGGTTGATGAAGCGGTTGACCTCATCCAGCACCGGGTTGCGGTCACCGAGATCGCGCACATGCATGCGCAGTTCGTGATCGAGGGTGCTTTCGCCGAAGTTGAGAAAATACACGTGCGGCTCTGGTTCTTTGAGCACACGCGGGTTCTCCCGAGCTGCTTTGAGCAGCAGTTCCTTGACCAGGTCCAGGTCCGAGCCGTAGTCCACACCGAGTTTCAGCGTGACGCGGGTGATGGTGTCGGTCAGCGACCAGTTGATCAGTTGCCCGGTGATGAACGTCTTGTTCGGGACAATGATGTCCTTGCGGTCAAAATCGGTGATGGTCGTGGCGCGGATGCGGATCTTGCTTACCGTGCCCGACAGGTTGCCGATGGTGATGGTGTCGCCGATCCGCACCGGGCGTTCGAAGAGAATCATGATGCCGGAGATGAAGTTGGCGAAGATCTCCTGCATACCGAAACCAAGGCCCACCGACAGCGCCGCCACCAGCCACTGCAACTTGTCCCAACTGACGCCGAGGGTCGACAGGGTGGTGACGAAACCGACGCCGGCAATCACGTAGGACAGCAGCGTGGTTGTCGCATAAGCGCTGCCCTGCGCCAGATTGAGCTTGGACAGCACGAACACTTCGAGCAGGCCGGGCAAGTTGCGCGCCAGAGCGAAAGTGATGCCGATGATGATCAGCGCGCCGAGCATGTCGCCGATGCTGATCGGCACCATGCTCATGTTGGCGCCGGTGCCGCTGGTGTATTCGTAGAGGGTGATGTTGTCCAGATACGAGAACACCGAAATCAGGTCCGACCAGACCCAGTACAGCGCCGCGATGAAGCCGCCGAGCAGGGCCAGGCGGATCAGGCGCAGGGACTGTTCGTTGACCTTTTCGATATCCAGCGTCGGCTCTTCGATCACCGCTTCGCCGTCGCCGGCCTCTTTCGCCGCCTGCCGTTTCGCCAGCGCGCGCTGGTAAGCCAGGCGCCGCGCGGCAACGCTCAGGCCCCGGACGAAAGTGGCCTCGATCACCAGCCAGAACATCAGCAGGTACAGGGTGTTGATCAAGCGGTCGCTGAGTTTCAGCGCGGTGTAGTAGTAGCCGAAGCACACCGCGACAAACAGGGCGATCGGCAGCAGAGTGAACATCACCCCGACGGCTTTGCGGAACAGCGAAGCGTTCTGGTGCGTCGGGCTGCTGATCAGCAGGCGACTGAGCAGCCAGGCCATCAAGGCGTAACAGGTCAGCACCACCGGCATGCCGAGCACGTCATCGGCCAGCGCCGCCGGTTGCAACTCGGCGACGGCCACCACGGCCACCAGCGCCATTACTACCAGGCCGAGTCGACGCACCCAGCCCTGAAGGAACTCGACCTGTGGCTTTTCCCAGCGGAAGTGCAATTCCGCCACGCCACCGGGCGCGAGAATCCGGTACGCGGTGTAGAACACCAGCCAGGCCTGCCCCATCTGCAGCAGCGCCGCGCCCATATTGGCGTTCTGCCCGCGCGCGTCGATCTGCAAGGCCAGACCGCACAGCGCCAGACCCAGCGCCACCGGCATCGCCAACAGAATATTGATCAGAATCGCCTGCGGCGTGTGCCACTGGCTGTCGCGCTTGAAGTGGCCGATGTCCTGGTGAACCTTGTTGAGTCGTCCGTACAGGGCCTTGCGTCGCCACAACAGGGCGCCGATCAGCAGCGCCAATGGCAGGAACAACAATGGCCGCTGGGTCAGGCCGTCAGTCAGCTCGCTCAGGCTCGACGCCCACGGCAAGGTGTTGACCTGCCGCTCAAGGCGCTCGGGCACGCCGCGCATCCATTCCACATCGAGCGGCTTGTTGCTGGGGATCCAGAACATCTGTTCGTCGAGGGTCGCGCGCAGGCTTTGCGCGGTGCTCAGCAATTGTTTCTGGTTGAGTTGCAGGGTGATCGATTCATTGAGCATCGCGCTCAACTCGCGGTTCAGCCGCTCAAGCAGATCAGCGCGGGTGTTGGCCAGATCGAGCAGGCTTTTGCGCAATTGCGGCGTGACCTGCTCCGGCGGCTGCGTGGCCAGCAAATTGTCGACGTAGGTCGCCGGACTGCTCAGCAGCTCGCGTTGCTGGCTGACATCGAACTGATACAGGCGAATATCGGCAATCTGGTCGGCGAGGTCGCGGTCGACCTTCAAGTGCGGCAGCGCCTGCTTCTGTTTATAGAGAATTTTCGATAGCAGCAGGCTGCCCTTGAGCACACTGATCTGCTCATCCAGTGCCGAATCGCTCTGGGTCAGGGTATCGAGTTGCTGTTTGGTCTGCAGGTTCTGCTGCGTGACTTCGTTGAGACGGTCGGTGCTCTTGAGCAAGTAATCGGAAAGCTTGAGGTTGGTCGCGCTCTCACTCGCCAGCAGGCTGCTGCCGCCGGCCTTCTGCGCTTCGATCGATTGCTGGGTGACGGTTTCCTGCGACTGCGCCAAACGCTTCTGATTGATCAGGGTTTGCAATTCCTGGATCTCGCGGTCGAGCCGATCGGATTTCTCCGAAAGCAAGTCGTGCTGAGCGTTGCCCAGATCCTGCAACTGGGTGTTGCCGGCCAGTTCCTGGCGGCGCAGCGGAATCAGTGCATTGAGTGCGGCGAGTTCGGCGTTCAACTGGTCGCGCTGTTCGGCGGTGACCGTTTTGCCCGTGTCCTTGCCGGATTTGAGGATGGTGTTGATCTGCTGGATGCGCGTCTGGCTGGCGGAAATCTCCGCCTGAGCGCGCTCGGGGCGAGTCTGCGCGGTGATGATCAGGCTGTTGGCTTCGGCCAGGGCTTTCTGCAGATCGCTTTGCTGGGTCGAGCGATCGGTGAGGATCTGCTCCAGTTGCTGGATCGACTCTTTCGGAAAACGCTGCGCGACCGGCACTGGTGCGGTGGCCTTGAGGCGGCTGAGTTCGCGGGTGTTCTCGATCGTCTGCTTCGGCGCGTTGGCCAGCTGACGCTTGAGATCGATCAGCTTCTGCTCGTAATCACGCTGGTTGTTCAGCTGATTCAGGGTGTTCTGCAGGACGGTCTGCAGGGTCTTCTTGTCGGCGTCCGGCAGTTTGCTGTCGGCCAGCTTGTCGAGGCTGGCCTGCACGGCATCGCTGGACGGTGGTTCGGCAGCATGCAGCGGGCCGACGACAAGACTGAGGCCCAGCAGGGCCGCGGCGAAAAAGGAGCGCAGGGTAGGCATAGAGACCGGTCAAGCAAGTGAGAGTGGAGGCAGTTTAGAGGAAGAGTCCGGGGCCCGGGCGACTTCCTTCGGGGAATCTGACGCCCACTTTGCCGATCTTGTTCCCGTCCATGACCGCCACCGTCCAGTGGGTGTTGTTCCATTCCACCTGGTCACCGACGATGGGGGCACCCCCGACTTTTTGCGCAATGAACGCGCCCAAAGTCATGTCCGGATCGATGCCTTCGGCCGGTAAGCCATACAACGCTGCAACCGCTTTAAGCTGGGCGTCTCCTTCAAGCACGAAGTCGCCGAAGAAACGCAGATCGAGGCCACGTTGCGGCGCCTGGCTGAACAGTTTGCCGAGGGCCGGCAGGTTGTGTTCATGGCCAATAACACACAGTAAATCATCGACTTCCAGCACCGTACTACCCGACGGATGGAGCAGTTGCTGGCCACGAAACAGGGCGGCGATGCGTGTGCCTTCGGGCATTTTCAGCTCACGCAGGGGCGAACCGATGCACCATTTCTCCGCGCCGAGCTTGTAAACGAACAGCTCCCACTCGCTGGTCACATGCACTTCCAGTGCCGCCCGGGATATCGGCGCGGGTTCTGGCGGAACGGTCACCTTGAGCAATTTGGCCACCCACGGCAGGCTCGTACCCTGCACCAGCAGCGACACCAGCACGATGAAGAACGCCAGATTGAAATACAGCTGCGCTTGCGGCAGGCCGGCCATCAGCGGGAACACCGCGAGAATGATCGGCACCGCGCCGCGCAGGCCGACCCAGGAAATAAAGGCCTTTTCACGACCGTGGAAGGCTTTGAACGGCAGCAAGCCGACCATCACTGACAGCGGCCGCGCGAACAGGATCATCCACAGCGCCAGACCGAGGGCGGGCAGGGCGATCGGCAGTAGATCGTGGGGCGTGACCAGCAGGCCCAGCACCAGGAACATGCCGATCTGCGCCAGCCACGCCATGCCGTCGAGCATGTGCAGAATGCCGTGGCGGCTGCGCACCGGGCGGTTGCCGATGACCAGACCGCACAGGTACACGGCAAGGAAGCCACTGCCGTGCAAGGCGTTGGTCAGCGCAAACACCACCAGCCCGCCAGCGATGATCAGGATCGGATACAGCCCGGCGGCAAGATTGATGCGGTTGACCAATTGCAGCATCACCCAACCGCCGCCCAGACCGATCACGCCACCGATGCCGAATTCGCGGATCAAGTGGGTCAGCAGACTCCAGTGCAGGCCGGTCTCGCCGCTGGCGAGCATGTCGATCAGGGTCACGGTGAGAAACACCGCCATCGGGTCGTTGCTGCCGGATTCGATTTCCAGGCTGGCGCTGACCCGTTCGTTGAGGCCTTTACCGCCGAGCAACGAGAACACCGCAGCGGCATCGGTTGAACCGACAATGGCACCGATCAGCAGACCCTGAATCAGATTGAGGTCGAACAGCCACGCAGCGGCCATGCCGGTCAGCCCGGTGGTGATCAAGACGCCGACCGTGGCCAGCGACAGCGCCGGCCATAACGCCACGCGGAAACTCGATACCCGCGTGCGCAAACCGCCGTCGAGCAGGATCACCGCCAGGGCGAGGTTGCCGACCAGATAGGCCGTCGGGTAGTTGTCGAAAATGATCCCGCCACCATCGACCCCGGCCGCCATGCCGACCGCGAGAATGATGACCAGAATCGGAATGCCGAGACGTGAAGAAAGCGAGCTGACCAGAATGCTTGCGCCTACCAGCAACGCGCCGATCAAGAACAGGCTGTTGATGGTCGTCGCATTCAAAGGCAGTACTCCAGAAGCGTAAAGACGAGGCACAAACTGACCATGCAGTCTGCGTGCCAGCGATTCTAACCTGTTGAAATGTGATGCTGTCAAAAAGCTTTTGTGCAGAATCGCCTTGCAGATGCGGCGAGTGATGACTGTGGCGAGGGGATTCATCCCCGTTCGGCGGCGCAGCCGTCGTAAAACCGTTGTACGCGGGTCCTCAGGTGGAACCGCATACGCTGTTTTGGGGCGGCTTCGCCACCCAACGGGGATAAATCCCCTCACCACAGGGGAAGTTCCAGCGAAGTGTGTTACAGGCTGAACCGCCCAACCATGTTGTTCAGATCCAGCGCCAAGCGCGACAGCTCATTGCTCGCCGCGCTGGTCTGATTCGCCCCGGTCGCCGATTGCACCGACAGATCACGGATGTTGACCAGGTTGCGATCGACTTCACGCGCTACCTGCGCCTGCTCTTCGGCGGCGCTGGCGATGACCAGGTTGCGCTCGTTGATCTCAACGATGGCGCTGTTGATGGTGTCCAGCGACATCCCCGCGCCACGGGCGATGTTCAGCGTCGATTCGGCGCGTTCGGTGCTGTTGCGCATTGAATCCACGGCGTGTTCGGTGCCGCTCTGGATGCTGCCGATCATGCGCTCGATTTCGCTGGTCGACTGCTGGGTGCGATGGGCCAGTGCGCGCACTTCGTCCGCCACAACGGCAAAACCACGACCGGCCTCACCGGCACGAGCCGCTTCGATCGCTGCGTTCAAGGCCAGCAGGTTGGTCTGATCGGCGAGGCCACGAATCACGTCGAGCACCTTGCCGATGTCGCGGGATTCATTGGCCAGATCGCCGATCAGGGACGCGGTGCTTTGCACATCGGCGCTCATGCGTTCGATGGCGCTGACGGTTTCCTGCACCAGATCACGACCGTCGCCCGCCGAAGTGGTGGCGTTCTTCGAGGCTTCCGAAGTGCTGACCGCGTTGCGCGCGACTTCCTCGACGGCGCTGGTCATCTCATTGACCGCAGTGGCCGCCTGCTCGATTTCATTGTTCTGCTGGGTCAGGCCGCGAGCACTTTCGTCGGTGACGCTGTTCAGCTCTTCCGCAGCAGAAGCAAGCTGTGTGGCCGAACCGGAGATGCGCTGCAGGGTGTCGCGCAGCTTCGATTGCATCTTCGCCATGGCCGCCAGCAGGCGCCCGGCTTCATCTTCGCCATCGACATGGATCGGCTGGGTCAGGTTGCCTTCGGCGATGGTTTCCGCCGCTTCGAGTGCCTTGGAAATCGGCTTGGTGATGCTAGTGGTCAATAACCAGGCGAACAGCAACGTCAGGCCGCTGGCAATCACCAACAGGGTGACGACCAGGTTGAACGACATTGAATACTGGTCACTGGCACCTTGATTGGTCTCGGCGATCTGCTGGGTGTTGATCTCCAGCAAGCGCGCCAGCGCGGTATTCACCGCTTCCGAATTGCTCAGCAAATCGCTGTTGAGCATCTGCCGCAACTCGTCGACCTGATTGTTGCGCGACAGGGTTTTCATGCGCTCTTCAAGCTGACGGTACTGCGCCAGCAATTGCACGTACTGATCGTACGCCGCACGTTCCTGCGGGCCTTCGATCAGTGGCTCATAGGCGCGTTGCGCATCGGCGATCTGGCGGTTGCGCAGGTCGAACAGCTCGATGGTTTTCTGCTGCACGTCGGGTTCGCGGTTGATCAGCAGGCGGTAAGAAAGCACGCGCAGGCGCAGGGTCAGTTGAGTGAACTCATCGAGGGCCTTGATCGATGGCACGCTGGCGGTGGCGATGTCTTCGCCGGCCGCGCGGATCTTGCTCATCTGGTTCAGCGCAAACACGCCGAGGATCAACATCAGGCCGCCGATCAGGGCGAAACCAGTAAACGCCCGTGGGGCGATATTCATATTGCGAAGGGACATGGGCGGATACCGAAAAGGGCCGCATCCATGCGGGCTGAGACTGCTGTATGGGTGACTTATCGGTCATACGACTAAAGTCTTGAGGTGGTGTGCGTATTTGTCGCAGACAGGCTTGAGCGACGAAGTGCAGGAACCAGATCGACCAATCACAGTCTTTTAAACTCGCGAGAAGCTTCGCCACCCAGGAAAATCAAGGCCTTGCGCCGGTTTAACCCTGGCATCCGTGGTGACTTTTCTTTATCGTACGCGCCCTTTGAAAAACGCTTGGAAGATCAAAATGTTGGAAGCATCCCTCAGCCAATTGGAACAGCTCGTCAGCGACCTGGTGCAACAGAACCAGACCCTGCTGCAGACCAACCAGACCCTGTCCACGGAACTGGCCCAGGCCAAGGATGAAAACGAAAACCTGCAACTGAACCTGATGGAGCAGGAAGAAAAACACGGCGCCACCGCCGCGCGCATCCAGGCGCTGGTTGATCGCGTCAATGCCGGTCCTGTCAGCGCATGAACCACGGCACAGCAGGGGTAAAAGTCATCTCCATTCTCGGCGAGGACTATTCGATCAAGGCACCGGCCGGGGAAGAACAGACCCTGCTGGACGCGGCGATGATGCTCAAGGCAGCGCTGGAAGACACCAAGCGCAAATACCCGACGCTGATCGGTGACCGTTTGCTGGTGCTGGCAGCGATGAATCTGTGCTCGCAGCAGATCGAAATGAAGAAGCAGCACAAAGAAGAACTCGAGCGTTATCAAGAGCAAGTCAGCGCCACGGTCGAGACGATTGCCAAGACCATCAGTCAGGGCTGATGAGGTTGCGCACAACCAGGGAATAGATTGTCGGTTGGGATGTATACAATCGGCACGGCTGTTGCAGTGTTTCGGCCACTTATTCCTTGGGGGTGCTCCATGCAGTGGTGGCGACGCAGTATTCAGTGGCAGTTGATTATTGGCATGGGCGCGGCCCTGCTGATCAGCATCGTGATTGTGGTTGGCATTTATACCTTGGTGGTCAACCGCCTCGCCCAGAGCTATCTGGTCGAACAAGCGCTGCCGTCGAGCATCGAAGCGACGCGCAACGACATCGAACGGATCCTCGTACAACCGCTCACCGCCGCCAAAGACATCGCCAGCAACAGCATGGTGCGTGACTGGCTGGCATCCGGCGAAGGCAGCAGCAAAACCGCGCTCTTCGCAGAGTATCTGGAAGGCATCCGCGCTGAACACAAAGCGTTTACCGCGCTGATCATCGGCACTGAATCCAACCACTACATCACCGAAAAAGGCCTGGACCGCACCCTCAGCCGTTCAAAACCGGCCGATGCGTGGTTCTATTCCTTTCTCGACAGCAATCAGCCGCGCACCCTCAATATCGACAACGACGGCGCCACTGGCGAGCTGGCCCTGTTCATCGATTTGAAGGTCGAGCAGGCCGGTAAAGTCGTCGGTGTCGCCGGGCTCGGGCTGAGCATGAAAGAGCTGTCGGAGCTGATTCACAACTTCAGCTTCGGCGAGCGCGGCAAGGTCTATCTCGTGCGTTCCGACGGTCTGATTCAGGTCCATCCTGAGGCGCAGTTCAGCGGCAAACGCACCTTGACCGAGCAGATCGGTGCCAATGCGGCACAAGCGCTGATGGGGCACAAGGATGCGGTCAACAGCAGCTTCCAGCGCGACGGTGAAGACTTCCTCGCCTTCAGCCTGCCCCTGCGCGATCTCGGCTGGACGCTGGTGGCCGAAGTGCCGCAGTCGCAGATCTACGCCGAAGCGCGCAAAGCGATGTGGATGAGTGGCGGCATCGGTCTGGTGGTGGCGTTGGTTTGCCTGGCGCTTGTGGTGTGGCTGGCGCAGGGGCTGGTGCGACCGATTCGACAAGTAACACGGGCGCTGGTGGCCATCGGTAGCGGTGGTGGAGATTTGACTCACCGGTTAGATTCCAGTCGTGCCGATGAGCTCGGCGACCTGGCTCGCGGCTTCAACCGTTTCCTCGACAGCCAGCGCGCGATGATCGGCGAAGTGCTGACCACCAGCGAGCGCTTGCGCACGGCCGTGGGCCAAGTGGCGAAGGTGGTAGACAACACCGCCGAGCGATCCGGCCGCCAACAGGAAATGACCGACATGGTCGCCACGGCCGTTCACGAAATGGGCCTGACCGTGCAGGAAATCGCGCAGAACGCCGGCAATGCCGCGCTCGCCTCGCAAACAGCCCGTGATGAAGCGTTGCAGGCGCGGGAGGTGGTCGGCGGCTCGATCCGTCATATCGAAAGCATGTCCGATGACATCGGCGTGGCGGCGGGGGCGGTGGCTGAGCTGGCGCAGCAAGTGGCATCGATCGATTCGGTGCTGGCGGTGATTCGTGGCGTTTCCGAACAGACCAATCTGCTCGCACTCAACGCCGCCATCGAAGCCGCCCGCGCTGGCGACATGGGCCGTGGCTTCGCAGTGGTCGCTGATGAAGTGCGCACCTTGGCACGCAGGACTCAGGCCTCGACCGACGAAATTCAACTGATGATCGGCAGCCTCAAGCAAGGTGCGGAGAACGCCGTGTCTTCGATGCGCACCGGCCAGGCGGCAACTGGCACCGGGGTTGAATCAAGCCAGCGGACCGGTGCATCGCTGACGGCGATCACCGGCCAGGTCGAGCGCATCAGCGATATGAACCATCAGGTGGCCACAGCGACCGAAGAGCAGTCGGCGGTGACTGAAGAGATCAACCGCAATGTGCAGGGGATTTCCGATCTGGCGCGGGCGACGGCGGGGGAGGTTCGTGCGTGTCGTGAGGATTGTCAGATGTTGCAGCGGCTGGCGGATGATCTGGCGCGGCAGATGGGTGGGTTCAAGTTGAGTTGATGCTCCGTCAGCTCGTGCCTCTTCGCGGGCAAGCCCGCTCCCACAGGGTTCTGGGGTGTTCACGCATCATGAACACGCCACAATACCTGTGGGAGCGGGCTCGCCCGCGAAGACAGCATCAGCCACTACGCATAATCCGGATCAGAACCACTCCTCCCGCATCCCCAGACACGTATCGTCCCGCGCCTCCAGCAAGTCCAGCTCATGCTGGCAACCCGGCACTTCCCACGTGAGGAAATACCGCGCCGCCTGCAACTTGCCCTTATAGAAGTCGACATCCGTCGAATTGCCTTTGGCCAGGCCTTCCTCGGCGTGGATCGCCTGCTCCAGCCAGCGCCAGCCGATCACTGCGTGGCCGAACACTTTCAGGTACAGCGCCGAGTTCGCCAGGCTGCTGTTGACCTTGCCTTGGGCCAGATCCGTGAGCAGGCCGATGGTCACGGTTTGCAGGCGGGCCACGAGTTTTTCCAGCGGTTCGCGCAGCGCAGTCAGCGAGTCGTACTCAGTGGCGCGTTCGCCAGTGTTGGCGATCAATCTGATCAATTGCTTCAGACCGGCGCCGCCGTTTTGTGACAGTTTGCGCCCGAGCAAATCCAGCGACTGAATGCCGTGGGTGCCTTCGTGGATTGGATTCAGGCGGTTGTCGCGGTAGTACTGCTCTACCGGGTATTCGCGAGTGTAGCCGTGGCCGCCAAGAATCTGGATCGCCAGTTCATTGGCCTTCAGGCAGAACTCCGAAGGCCAGGATTTGACGATCGGCGTCAGCAGGTCCAGCAGCTCATGTGCCTGTTTACGCTCGGCTTCGGTTTCCAGCGTGGTGGTGTCATCGAACAGCCGCGCGGCATACAGGCCGAGGTCAAATGCGCCTTCGACGTAGGATTTCTGCGTCAGCAGCATGCGTCTGACGTCCGCGTGCTGAATGATCGCCACCGGCGCGGTGGTCGGATCCTTGCTGTCCGGCACCCGACCCTGCGGCCGCTCGCGCGCATATTCCAGTGAATACAGGTAACCGGCATAACCGAGCATGACCGCGCCCATGCCGACGCCGATCCGCGCTTCGTTCATCATCTGGAACATGTAGCTCAAGCCATGGTGTGGCTTGCCTACCAGATAGCCGACGCACTCGCCGTTATCGCCGAAGTTCAGCGCCGTCGATGTGGTGCCGCGCCAGCCCATCTTGTGGAACAAGCCGGCGAGCAGCACATCGTTGCGCTGGCCGAGGCTGCCGTCGTCGTTGACCAGAAACTTCGGCACGATAAACAGCGAAATACCTTTGACCCCCGGTGGGGCGTCCGGCAGCTTGGCAAGCACCATGTGCACGATGTTTTCCGACAGCGGGTGATCGCCACCGGAAATGAAAATCTTGTTGCCCTTGAGGCGATAGGTGCCGTCGGATGCAGGTTCGGCGCGGGTACGAATGTCCGACAGTGACGAACCGGCATGGGGCTCGGTCAGGGCCATGGTGCCGAAGAAGCGTCCGTCGATCATCGGTTGCAGGAAGCGCTGTTTCTGCTCTTCGCTGCCGAAGCTCTCGATCAGATTGGCCGCGCCCATGGTCAGGAACGGGTACGAGGTCGACGCTGCGTTGGCGGACTGAAAGTGCGCGAAGCAAGCTTGCGACAGCAGGGTCGGCAATTGCATGCCGCCGGCCTCGAAACTGCGCGCGGCGTTGAGGAATCCCGCCTCGAGAAAGGCATCCACCGCCGGTTTCACTTCGGGAATCAGAATGGCCTGGCCATCTTCATAGCGCGGCTCGTTTTCATCGCCTTTGCGGTTGTGCGGGGCGAAATACTTTTCGGCGATGTTGCGCGCGGTGCCGATGGCGGCGTCGAAGGTCTCGCGATTGTGCTCGGCAAAGCGCTCGCGCCGGGTCAGGCCCTCGGCATCGAGGACTTCGTACAGCTCGAAAGCCAGATTGCGGGAACTGAGCAGCGTCTCGGACATGGCGGCCTACCTTAAAGAAAGTATGCCGCAGTCTAGGTAGGCCCATAAAAATGGGGAAGGAAGATAGATAAGGGTGATGGGGCGGCACAAGCCACAAGCTTCAAGCTGCAAGTAAGAGCAGTTGGCTTCTACTTGCAGCTTGCAGCTTGCAGCTTGTAGCTGCTTTTATCCGATCGTCATCAGGCTGGCATTACCCCCCGCCGCAGCGGTGTTGACGCTCAATGCCCGTTCGATCACCAGACGCTCCAGGGCAATGTTGGTCTCGCCCTGAGACAGGCCCTGAACGCCAACGATCGCGCCGCCACGCTGGGCGATCTGCTGGCAGACGCCGCGCAACTGGTCGGAGTGGCCGTGATGCAGCACGGCATCGAACACCACTTCGTCCTTGTTCCAGTCGGCAACGCGCTTGATCCGCGCCTGCACTTCCTTCGGCAGACGGGCGAACAACGCCTTGGTCAGCTCGGTTTCCGGCCACACCGCCGAACCGCCCACCGCCAGCACCGCCGCCAGTTGCGTCAGCAGATCACCCTCAACTTCCGCTAGGCACAGTACGTGTTCGCGCGGCAGGATCGCGTAGCTGTTTTTCTCGCCGGTCGGGCCAGCCAGCACGCGGGTGATGCCGCTCTGCGATTGCGCCGCGTATTGCACGCACAGAGCGCTCAGGTCGGCAAACTGGTTGTTGTCGGCCCAGGCTTTCAGCGCGTTCAACGATTGGCTCATGGCATCGCGCAAGCGCACGTCCGGGGCGACGATGGCGTCACCGCGAGCGAAGGATTGTTCGATGGCGTCGGTCGGACGCGTCGACAGCAGGCGATACAGATACAGCGGGCCACCGGCTTTCGGGCCAGTACCCGACAGGCCTTCGCCGCCGAACGGCTGCACGCCGACCACGGCACCAACGATGTTGCGGTTGACGTAGACGTTACCGGCGTTGACGTTGTCGATCACCTTGGCGATGGTCTCGTCGATGCGCGTGTGCACGCCCAGCGTCAGGCCGTAACCGGAGGCGTTGATCTGGCCGATCAGGTTATCCAGCTCTTTGCGCTTGTAGCGCACCACGTGCAGTACCGGGCCGAAGATTTCGCGTTGCAGTTCGTCGAAGCTTTCCAGCTCGATCAGGGTCGGCATGACGAAGGTGCCGCGCTTGATCTCTTCGCTGTCGGCAATCGCCACCTGGTAAACGTTGCGACCTTTATCGCGCATGCCCTGGATGTGCTTGTCGATGCCGGCCTTGGCTTCGGCGTCGATCACCGGGCCGATGTCCACGGACAGACGCTCGGGGTTGCCGAGACGGCTTTCGGCCATCGCACCCTTGAGCATTTCGATGACGCGATCGGCGGAATCTTCCTGCAGGCACAGCACGCGCAGTGCCGAGCAACGCTGACCGGCGCTGTCGAAGGCCGACGACACTACGTCGATCACCACTTGTTCAGTCAAAGCCGAGGAATCGACGATCATCGCGTTCTGGCCACCGGTTTCGGCGATCAGCGGAATCGGACGGCCCTGGCTGTCGAGACGGCCAGCGATGTTGCGTTGCAGCAAGCGCGCGACTTCGGTGGAACCGGTGAACATCACGCCTTTGACGCGTTCGTCACCGACCAGGCCGGCGCCGACGGTTTCACCGCGACCCGGCAGCAGTTGCAGCACGCCTTCCGGGATGCCTGCCTCGAGCATCAGACGCACGGCCTGCGCGGCAACCAGCGGCGTCTGCTCGGCCGGTTTGGCCAGTACCGGGTTACCGGCGGCCAATGCCGCAGCCACCTGACCGCTGAAGATCGCCAGCGGGAAGTTCCACGGACTGATGCAAACCACCGGACCCAGTGGGCGGTGGGCGTCATTGCTGAAATCGTTGCGCGCCTGCACTGCGTAATAACGCAGGAAGTCGACGGCCTCGCGGACTTCGGAGATGGCGTTGGCGTAGGTCTTGCCGGCTTCGCGAGCCAACAGGCCCATCAGCGGCTGGATCTCGCCTTCCATCAAGTCAGCGGCACGTTCCAGAATCGCCGCGCGCTCGGCCGGCGGCGTGGCCTGCCAGATCGGCGCGGCGTTCAGCGCGCATTGAATGGCGTTGTCGACGTCTTCGACGGTAGCTTCTTGAACGTGACCGACCACATCGCGGTGATCGGACGGGTTCAGCACGGCCGCCGGCGTTTCGTTGCTGGAAGCGCAACCAAGCATCGGCGCGGCTTTCCAGTCGTTGTGTGCAGTGGCGAGCAAAGCGCAGGACAGCGAAGCCAGACGATGTTCGTTGGCCATGTCGATGCCGCTGGAGTTGGCGCGCTCGGCACCGTACAGATCACGCGGCAGTGGAATGCGCGGGTGCGGCAGGCCGAAACCGCCTTCCACGGTGGCCATCTGCTCGATCTGCGCAACCGGATCGGCCACCAGTTCCTGAATCGAAATCGACTGGTCGGCGATGCGGTTGACGAACGAGGTGTTGGCGCCGTTTTCCAGCAAGCGACGTACGAGGTAAGCCAGCAGGGTTTCGTGGGTGCCGACCGGAGCGTACACACGGCACGGACGGTTCAGCTTGCCTTCGGCAACCTTGCCGACAACCTGCTCGTAGAGCGGTTCGCCCATGCCGTGCAGGCACTGGAATTCGTACTGGCCCGGGTAATAGTTCTGACCGGCGATGTGGTAAATGGCCGACAGGGTGTGGGCGTTGTGCGTAGCGAACTGGGGGTAGATGACTTCCGGCACCGACAGCAGTTTGCGCGCGCAAGCGATGTAGGAAACATCGGTGTACACCTTGCGGGTGTAGACCGGATAGCCTTCCAGACCCTCGACCTGGGCGCGTTTGATTTCGCTGTCCCAGTACGCGCCTTTCACCAAGCGGATCATCAGGCGATGGCGGCTGCGGCGGGCCAGATCGATCACGTAGTCGATCACGTACGGGCAACGCTTCTGGTAAGCCTGGATGACGAAACCGATGCCGTTCCAGCCAGTCAGCTGCGGCTCGAAGCACAGACGCTCGAGCAGATCCAGCGACAGCTCAAGGCGGTCGGCTTCTTCGGCGTCGATGTTCAAACCGATGTCGTATTGCTTGGCCAGCAGGGTCAGCGACAGCAGGCGCGGGTACAGCTCGTCCATCACCCGCTCGTACTGCGCGCGGCTGTAACGAGGGTGCAGGGCCGAGAGCTTGATGGAAATGCCCGGGCCTTCATAAATCCCACGGCCGTGGGAGGCTTTGCCGATCGAGTGGATCGCTTGTTCGTACGAGGCCAGGTATTTCTGCGCGTCGACTTCGGTGAGTGCCGCTTCACCGAGCATGTCGTAGGAATAACGGAAGCCCTTGGCTTCGAACTTGCTCGCATTGGCCAGCGCTTCGGCGATGGTTTCGCCGGTCACGAACTGTTCGCCCATCAGGCGCATGGCCATGTCGACGCCCTTGCGGATCATCGGCTCGCCGCTCTTGCCGATGATGCGGCTCAGCGACGAGGTCAGGCCGGCTTCGTTGTGGGTGGAGACGAGTTTGCCAGTCAGCAGCAGGCCCCAGGTCGCAGCGTTGACGAACAGCGACGGGCTGTTGCCCAAGTGCGGATGCCAGTTGCCGGTGCTGATCTTGTCGCGGATCAGCGCGTCGCGGGTGCCTTTGTCCGGAATGCGCAACAGCGCTTCGGCCAGGCACATCAGCGCCACGCCTTCCTGAGACGACAGGGAGAATTCCTGCAGCAGGCCCTGAACAATACCGGCACGACCGCCGGCACTTTTCTGGTTGCGCAGTTTTTCGGCGATGGTCGCCGCGAGCTTGTTGGTGGCTTCGGCCATCGGGGCCGGCAGGCGCGCCTGCTCGATCAGCATCGGCACCACTTCCGGCTCAGGGCGGCGGTAGGCGGCGGTGATCGAAGCGCGCAGAACCGATTGCGGCAGGATGCTTTCAGCGAATTCGAGGAAGCATTGGTGAGCGTGATCGGTCTGCACTTCGCCTACGTCATCGGCGTCTTTGGCGGTCAAACCGTTCAACTCGGTCAGGGTTGCACCACCCTCGAGTTTTTCCAGGTAATTGAAAATTGCCTGCTTGATCAGCCAGTGCGGCGTGCGATCAATCGAGGTTGCGGCAGCCTTCAGGCGCTCGCGGGTCGGGTCATCGAGTTTGACCCCAAGGGTGGTGGTAGCCATATTTTTATCCTCATGGTTGCCACAGTTGCGTGGCATCAGCTGGCCGCAAGATTAGCCGTGCGCTGAATGAGGTGCAACCGGGTGCAACCCTTTTTTTGCCGGAATAATACGCAGCTCGTCAGGAAATAATTTCTGGTACGAATGCGCTGCTCCTGCTTGGTGCTTTTGCTTCTAGCAAAGAGCCATGACTGCGACAAAAGGGAGCAAAAACGGGGTGATCGTCGATTAATCCGACTGGGTGCAACTAATTCTCGCGAAACTGGTTGCACCTTATTTGCTTTGTTGCATAGCATTCGCCGCCAAGGTGCAACCGGGAATAACCCGGTGTACCGGCTGATGGCTTTCCTGGGGAAACATCAGTCTTAAATGCGCGGGATCCCGGATCGTCTGCCAAACGTCGTCGTTTGCGAGCGGTTCACCACCGCCGCTACATAAAAACAAAGCCAGGGCGTAACTCAATGAGCGTAAGCAATCCAACCCTGATCACGTTCGTGATCTACATCGCAGCAATGGTGCTGATCGGCTTGATGGCCTATCGCTCCACCAACAACCTTTCCGACTATATTCTCGGCGGTCGCAGCCTCGGCAGCGTTGTCACCGCGCTGTCTGCCGGTGCCTCCGACATGAGCGGCTGGTTGCTGATGGGCCTGCCGGGCGCCATCTACATGTCCGGCCTGTCCGAAAGCTGGATCGCCATCGGCCTGATCGTCGGTGCCTACCTGAACTGGCTGTTTGTCGCCGGCCGTCTGCGTGTGCAGACCGAGCACAACGGCGATGCCCTGACTCTGCCGGATTATTTTTCCAGCCGTTTCGAAGATAAAAGCGGCTTGCTGCGGATTATCTCGGCAATCGTGATTCTGGTGTTCTTTACCATCTACTGCGCTTCCGGCATCGTCGCCGGTGCCCGCCTGTTCGAAAGCACCTTCGGCATGACCTACGAAACGGCGCTGTGGGCCGGTGCGGCGGCAACGATTGCCTACACCTTCATCGGCGGTTTCCTCGCGGTGAGCTGGACCGACACCGTGCAAGCGACCCTGATGATCTTCGCGCTGATTCTCACGCCGATCATCGTCCTGCTGGCAACCGGCGGCGTCGACACCACGTTCCTCGCTATCGAAGCGCAAGATCCGAGCAACTTCGACATGCTCAAAGGCACCACCTTCATCGGCATCATCTCGCTGATGGGTTGGGGTCTGGGCTACTTCGGTCAGCCGCACATCCTCGCGCGTTTCATGGCGGCGGATTCGGTGAAGTCGATTGCCAAGGCGCGTCGCATTTCCATGACCTGGATGATCCTGTGCCTGGGCGGCACCGTGGCGGTGGGCTTCTTTGGTATCGCTTACTTCTCGGCGCACCCGGAAGTGGCCGGTCCTGTGACCGAGAACCCGGAGCGCGTGTTCATCGAACTGGCGAAAATTCTCTTCAACCCATGGGTTGCCGGTGTGTTGCTGTCGGCCATTCTGGCTGCGGTAATGAGCACCCTGAGCTGCCAGTTGCTGGTGTGCTCGAGCGCCCTGACCGAAGACTTCTATAAAGCTTTCCTGCGCAAGTCCGCTTCGCAACTGGAGCTGGTCTGGGTCGGTCGTGCCATGGTGCTGCTGGTAGCCCTGATCGCTATCGCGCTGGCTGCCAACCCGGAAAACCGCGTACTGGGCCTGGTGTCCTACGCCTGGGCCGGTTTCGGTGCTGCGTTCGGTCCTGTCGTGCTGATCTCGGTAGTCTGGAAAGACATGACCCGCAACGGCGCACTGGCCGGTATTCTAGTCGGCGCAATCACCGTGGTGGCCTGGAAGCACTGGGAAGTAATGGGGCTGTACGAAATCATCCCTGGCTTCATCTTCGCCAGCCTGGCCATCTACATCGTCAGCAAGCTCGGCGCGCCGACTGCTGGCATGGTGCAGCGCTTCGAAGCGGCGGAAAAAGATTTCCACCTGAACAAGTGATGAACTGAGCTTCGGCTCACATAAAAACGGCCCGTTTCCTACAGGAGGCGGGCCGTTTTTTATTGCCTGTGATTCTTCAATAACACTGGAGAACCCTGTGGGAGCTGGCTTGCCAGCGATGACGGTGTGTCAGTCAGCGATAAGTTGAATGTGCCAACCTCATCGCTGGCAAGCCAGCTCCCACAGGGACACTGACCGGCTTGAAGGAATGTCTGCAGGCAAAGTGCTAATTTCTAAAGGTCCTTTCAGCAAACCACGTAGGGCAAATCTGAATTTCCCGTCACCTGCTCAGCACCCCTTGCCCCTCATGCAGAATCGCCCGCCCTCACACTGCAGAGAGACATCGGATGTTCGCGCCTGCCAATCAACCGCGTTTCACGTTGACCCTCGAAGGCGCCCAGCATGACCTCAAAGTTCTTGAGTTCACGGGCAGGGAAGCCATCAGCCAGCCATTTCGCTTCGAACTGGAACTGGTCAGCGAGCGGCCGGACCTGGATCTGGAAAGCCTGCTGCATGGTCAGGCGTTTCTGAGTTTCGAGGCTCAGGGTTGCGGTATTCATGGTCAGATTTATCAGGTCGGACAGGGAGACTCCGGGAAACGCCTGACACGCTATCACCTCAGCCTCGTCCCGCGTCTGACGTATCTCGGGCATCGCATCAACCAGCGGATTTTCCAGCATCAGAGCGTGCCGCAAATCGTCACTCAGGTTCTCAAGGACCATTCGATCCTGCGCGATGCCTTTGAATTTCGCCTGGGCAGCGAATACCCGCAGCGCGAGTACTGTGTGCAATACGCCGAAAGCGATCTGGCCTTTATCCAGCGTCTGTGTGCCGAAGTCGGCATTCATTACCACTTTCAACACAGCCCCGAAGGCCATCTGCTGGTGTTCGGCGACGACCAGACCGTGTTCCCCAGGCTGCCCGAGCCGACGCTTTATCTGCCGGGCAGCGGCATGTCCGCTGGCGCGCCGGCGATTCAACGTTTCAATGTGCGCGTGGAAACCCGCACCAGCGTCGTCACCCGGCGCGACTACAACTTCGAAAAACCACGCCTGTCTCTGGAAAGTCGCAGTGACGGCGAGCAGCGTCCGGTGCTGGAGGACTATCACTTCCCCGGCCAATTCAGTGATCGCGAAACCGGCAAACAGCTGACTCGGCGAACGCTGGAACGGCACGTTGCCGATTACCGTCAGGCCGAGGGCAGCAGCGACGAGTCTTCACTGGTCTGCGGGCATTTCCTGCAACTCACCGAGCATCCACGCAGCGACTGGAATGATCTGTGGTTGCTCACCACCGTCGAACATCGCGGGCGCCAGCCGCAAGTGCTGGAAGAGTCGGTGACCAGCGATGGCGAATCCTTCCAGGGCTACCGCAATACTTTCGTGGCCACGCCGTGGGACGTGATCTTCCGTCCGGCGCTGGCGCCGGAAAAGCCGCGCATGTCCGGTTACCAGCCCGCCGTGGTCACCGGACCGAAAGACCTGGAGGTCCATTGCGATGAATTTGGCCGGGTCAAAGTGCAACTGGCCTGGGACCGCGATGGCGAATTGAACGAGCACTCCAGTTGCTGGCTGCGCGTCGCGACCGGTTGGGCTCACGATCACTACGGCAGCGTATTGATTCCGCGAGTCGGCATGGAAGTGCTGGTCGGCTTCATTGATGGCGATGCCGACAAGCCGCTGGTCATGGGATGCCTGCCAAATGCGGCGACTCCGGTGCCGCTGGACCTGCCGGCGGACAAGACCCGCAGCATCTTCCGCAGCCAGAGCAGCCCTGGCGGTGGCGGTTATAACGAACTGCGCATCGAGGATAAAAAGGGTGCCGAGGAAATCTACCTGCGTGCCCAGCGCAACTGGACCCAGCATGTGCTCAACGACCAGCAGTTGCAGGTCGACAACCAGCGCAGTGTGGTGGTCACCGGCACCGCCCGCCATGAACTGAAGGCCGACGAACAGCGCATCACCCACGGCCAGCGTCAGACCGAAGTGAGGCAGGATGATCATTTGTCCGTGCTCGGCGATCGACAGGTTCGGGTGAACAGTCAAGCCACCAGCGCCTCGGCGCAAATCCATATCAGCGCAGGCCAGCAAGTGGTCATCGATGGCGGCGCGAGCGCGACGATTCAGGCCGGCGGACAGTGGATCAACATCGGCCCCGGCGGAATTTTCAGCAGCGTGCCGATTGTTGTAGGCGGCGCGCCGATGGCGGCGATGAGCGCGGCGCCGGTGGTGCCGGGTTTGGCGGAGAAACTGGCCGCTGCGCCGGCGGCGATTCTCACGGCCGCACAGATCATGAGTTTCAAAGGTGATGCGCCGTTCTGCGAAGTGTGCGAGCGTTGTAAGGATGGTGTTTGTGCAGCCTGAAGAGTTAACCCCCGAAGATTGGCTGGCGCGTCAGCCGCTGCTGGCGTCAGAACAACTGTTTTCAGTTTTCAGCCGCGCCAGCGACGCCGATGCGTTCAAAGCCTGGCAGGGCACAGCGAGTCCAGTGTGGGCCGAGACCATTTATGCCGAGTGGGATGCGGTGATGCCCTATGTGGGAATTGTCGCTGCGGACAGTGAGTTTTTACGTTGGGTGGCGGAAACAGAATCTCGGGATTGGGGATGGTTGGCGGTGTCTTCGGCAGATCTGGAAGTGCTGGTCGAACATTTCCGTAGCCTGACTCAAGTGCTGATGCCGGACGGTAAAGCGGTGTTTTTCCGCTTCTGGGACGGTCGTTTTCTGCTGCCTCTTTTGCAGTCTGGCGAGGTCAATCCCGCGCAATTGCTGCCGGTCGTTTCGCGAGCCTTGATCAATGGCCAAGCCATTGACGTCGGGGGGCGTGCGCTGGTTTCGGGGCGGGTCTTCCCGTGGTGGAGCGTGCCGCAATCGCTGTTGGCGCAGACTGATGCGAGCGTACGCATCGCCAATGTTCTGCAGTGGCTGAGCGAGGAGCAGCCGGCCGTGTTCGAGGCGTTTCCCGAGACGGTCCTGCGCTGCAAGGTCGGGCAGTTTTTCAAATTATCGATGTCGGAAGATTCGTCACGATCGGCGCTTCTGGAGTTTTTACTGGCAGAGGCAGAATGAAATTTCGGGGCAAACGCTTCGGACGTTTCCTTCGAATTGCGGCGGTTTTCATGAACTGGTGCGTGGTGGGTTGCAGGGATAGTCTTTTCGTTGTCACTGCGAGAGCGGTGGCAGGGTGAAGGATCCCCGCATTCATGACGTTACAGTTCGTTGGCTTTTTGCGGCACTTGGTTCAAGTCCGTAAGATCGTTCGCGGCGGCTGTGCGTGGGGCACGCTTCGGCGTGGCCGAGGTCCATGATTGCTCGGTTCCTACTCCTGCGCACAGCTGCCACCCTAACCCGTAGGAAGGTGTGATGGCGGCTCACGTTTATCAATCATGGGACCCGGAAAATGACCAATATGCATACTGATCCACCCTACGAAAAAATCACGCCTCACCCCGACAACCGCTTCATGGCCCTCACCGGCAATTGCAGCGACATGCCCAGCCTGTTCATCGACACCCACGTGCCCCTCGACATCCTCATGGACGCCGCCAACCATCGCATCCGCGCCGTGGTCCAGGTTCTGGAAAACATGTGCATGCGCGGCTCGATCGAATGCGACTCTGTGATCCTCAGCGACTTCGCCCTGCTGTGCGCCATCCCATTGCGTGACGGCTGTGACGTGCTCGATGTCATCGGCAAGCGCCTGCGCAGCTTGCCCGCCTGAAGATCAGAAGATCGCAGCCTTCGGCAGAGTGAGCGCCCATCCCGTGTAGGAGCCGCCGAAGGCTGCGATCTTTTGATGTTGATTGAAATCAGGGGGTCAGTCAGAGATGTAGGCATCTTGAGTTTTGATAAAGCGGCTGAACGCTTCGGAGTTGTAGATCTTCAGGCACGCAAGGAACACCACTTTTTCATTTGAGTGTTTGCTGCGTGAAGGTGTCTGCTGGTAAGCCGCCGATATGTAGCTCAGTGTTTCTTTATAGGGATCGTGCAGCACTTGCAGCGTGTCTTCATTTTGCAGGATGGAATGTAGGCCGTTGCCCATGAATGAATAGGCATTGGCGGACAGCGCAATGTCTTTTTCCAGCGCTGAGCGTTCGTTGTATGGCTTCAGAATGCAGTGGCTCAGCCCGTAGTTCTTTAGTGTCTGGCGTGCCTGTTCAATGTGAGTTTCGTCGGCAAGGGCGAGGTATGGACTTAGAAGGCTGAGTGAACAGATGATGAGATATCGCATGAGTTTTTGACTTCCTGTCGTTCATGGTCAGCCAGTTTAACGGCATAAAAGCAAAGCCCCCCACGCTAGCCCTCTCCCAGAGGGAGAGGGGACTGACCGAGTTGTCTGGGTGATGTACGCCGACCTGCGACTTCAGTGGTGAACTTCGCTTGGCCAAGCCTGGATGGTGGAGTTCTTTCTGGGAACTGGTCGTGTGACGACTTGCGACTTGGGCGCTTATCTACGCTTGGCCAAGCCTGATATCACGTCGATCATTCAGGTCGATGTAACTCGCAAGATCGCCACCGTAAGTCCCCTCTCCCTCCGGGAGAGGGTTAGGGTGAGGGAAAGGCTTTTGTCCACTCGGCTGTGAACCCCTGACTTGCCGCCCGGTAAAAGGTAAACTTTGCGGCCCTCGCAGGAGCAGCCATGAATTATCGTCACGCCTTCCATGCCGGCAATCACGCCGATGTGTTCAAACACCTGACCTTGACCCGCCTCATCGCCCTGATGTCGCGCAAGGAGCAGCCGTTTGCCTATCTCGACAGCCACGCGGGCATTGGTCTGTATGACTTGCAGGGCGATCAGGCCAATCGCACCGGCGAGTACCTGGAAGGCATTGCGCGGTTGTGGGATCAGCCGGACCTGCCGGCGCTGACTGCCGACTATATGAAGGTGCTGCACGAGATGAACCCGGATGGCCAGTTGCGCTATTACCCGGGTTCGCCGGAGCTGGCGCGGCGCCTGACGCGGCCGCAGGATCGGGTGATGCTCAACGAGAAGCACCCCGAAGATGGCGTGTTGCTCAAGGACAACATGGCCGGCGATCGTCGGGTAAAAGTGCATCTGGGCGAGGGCTGGCACGTGGCACGGGCGATGTTGCCGGTGCAGGAAAAGCGGGCGGTGATGCTGATCGATCCGCCGTTCGAGCAACTGGACGAGATGCAGCGTTGTGCGGCGTCGATGAAAGAAGCCATCGGCCGCATGCGCCAGACCGTGGCTGCGATCTGGTATCCGGTGAAGGATCAGCGTGCACTGCGGCGTTTTTATCAGGACCTGGCAGGCACGGGTGCACCGAAGTTGCTGCGTGTGGAGCTGCTGGTGCATCCGCTGGACACACCGAACAGCCTGAACGGTTCCGGGCTGGCGATCGCCAATCCGCCGTGGGGGCTGGAGGAAGAGTTGCGTGAGTTGCTGCCGTGGTTGTCGAGGAAACTGGGGCAGACCCAGGGTGGCTGGCAGATGGATTGGTTAATAGCGGAATGAAGCTACAAGCTACAAGCTACAAGCTACAAGCTACAAGCTGAAGCGAAAACAGCGCTTGCAGCTTGAAGCTTGCCGCTAGCAGCTTTTAGCTCGGCATGCACACGCCGGTGCCGCCAATCCCGCAGTAACCTTCAGGGTTCTTCGCCAGATACTGCTGGTGATAAGCCTCGGCAAAGTACACGGTCGGGGCCTGGTCGATCTCGGTGCTGATTTCACCCAGACCGGCCTTGGCCAGTTCCGCCTGATATACGTCTTTGCTTTTCAGCGCCGCATCCAGTTGCTCCGGGGTGGTCGCGTAGATCACCGAGCGGTACTGGGTGCCGATGTCGTTGCCCTGACGCATGCCCTGAGTCGGGTTGTGCAGTTCCCAGAACATCGCCAGCAGTTCTTCGTAACTGACTTGGGCCTTGTCATACACCACCAATACCACTTCGGCGTGGCCGGTCAGGCCCGAGCAGACTTCTTCGTACGTCGGGTTCGGCGTGAAGCCGCCGGCGTAACCGACGACTGTGCTGACCACGCCTTCGCGCTGCCAGAAACGTCGTTCCGCGCCCCAGAAGCAACCCAGCCCGAAGATTGCAAAGTCGACGTCCTGAAAGAATGGACCGAGCAGCGGGGTGTCTTCGAAGACGAAGTGTTTTTCCGGCAGAGTCATCGGGGTTTCGCGGCCGGGCAGGGCTTGTTCTTTGGTTGGAAGCACGTTTTTGTTCACCAGAATTTCCGAGCGCAGAACCATGAGCGTTCCTCTCAGTCAGGTTGGAGGTAAAAAGTCAGACCGCCAGTGTGCCGAATGATGCCGGAATTCGCACTATCAAAACTGTGGGAGCGAGCCTGCTCGCGAAAGCGGGGTGTCAGGCGACGAAGATGTCGATGGTTTTATCGCCTTCGCGAGCAGGCTCGCTCCCACAAGGGATCTTCATAGAGGCAGGCTTTAGAGGCACAGCGGCCCACGCGGGTAGCGCTTGAGGGCTTTGATCAACTCGTCACCGGGAATCGGTCGGTCGAACAGATAACCCTGGCCGACGTCGCAACGGTGCCGGCGCAGGAACGCCAGTTGCTCGGCGGTTTCGATGCCTTCGGCGACGACCTTGAGTTTCAGGTTGTGGGCCATGGCGATCACGGCGGAGGTGATTTCCATGTCGTCCTGGTTGTCCGGAATTTCATGGATGAAGCTGCGATCGATCTTGATGATGTCGATCGGGAATTTCTTCAGATAGCTCAGCGACGAGTATCCGGTGCCGAAGTCATCCATGGCCAGTGGTCAGGCCCAGGCGCTTGAGCTGGTCGAGCTGCAAGTGGGTGTCTTCGGTGGCTTCCAGCAGCAGGCCTTCGGTCAGCTCCAGTTCGAGCAGACTCGCCGGCAGCGCTTCTTCCCTGAGGATGTTGGCGATCGAGGCGACCAGATCCGGATCGGAGAACTGTTTCGGCGACAGATTGATCGCCACTTGCAGATTGCCCAGGCCGGCGGCGGTCAAGGATTTGCTCATGCGGCAGGCCTGACGGGCGATCCATTTGCCGATCGGAATGATCAGGCCGGTTTCCTCGGCGACGCTGATGAACTGGTCCGGGCGGATCATGCCGCGTTCCGGATGGTTCCAGCGCAACAGCGCTTCCATACCCAGCAGGCGCCCACTGCGCAGGCACAGTTTCGGCTGGTAGAACACGTCCAGCTCGTTCTGGGTCAGGGCGCGGCGCAGGTTGTTCTCGACGAACAGTTTGTAGCTGGCTTCGGCGTTCAGCGCTTCAGTGAACACCTGCAACTGATGTTTACCGTTGGCCTTGGCCTTGTGCAGCGCCAGACCGGCGTTGCGCATCAGTGTCTGCGGATCGCGCCCGTGCAGCGGCGCGCAGGCGAGGCCGACGGAGCCGGTGACGCTGATCAGCTGATTGTCGACGAACATCGGCTTGTCGAGGGTCATGAGCAACTGACTGGCGATCTGCTGCCCGGCTTCAAGATCGGTGTCGTCGAGCAATACGGCAAATTCGTTACTGGCAAAACGCGCCAGGCTCCCACTCGGGCTGAGGCTGTTGCGCAGGCGCCGGGCGAGGCTGATCAACAGTTTGTCGCCGGTCTGGTGACCGAGGCTGTCGTTGATCCGCTTGAAGTTGTCGATATCGACCAGCAACAGGCTGATCGGCGCATCGCTGTCGCGGGCAAAACGCTCATCGAGATTGCGGATGAATGCCGGACGATTGCCGAGGTTGGTCAGGTTGTCGGTATAGGCCAGGCGCTCGATACGCTGCTGCGCGAGTTTGGTCTGGGTGATGTCTTCGTAGATGCCGATGTAATGCGTCAGCTCACGGTTGTCGCCATAGACCTTGGAAATCGACAACTGCCCCCAGTAGGGTTCGAGGTTTTTCCGGCGGCTCTTGAATTCACCCTGCCAGCTGTTGCTCTGGGCCAGCGCCGAGGGCGCGTCGAACAGCAGTTCGCTGAGGTTTTCCAGCGCCGGCAACTCCGACAGGCGCTGACCGTGGACTTCCTCGGTGGTGTACTGGGTGATCGCGGTGAAGCTCGGGTTGACGTACTCGACAACGCCGTCGCAGTTGACCAGCAAAAAGGCGTTGGCGCTTTGCTCGACCGCGCGCTGAAACAGGTGCAGGGCGCTGGTGGCAGTGCGGCGGTTGTGGTTGTTGATCACTTGCGCGAACTGGTCGGCCAGCTCGCCGGCAAAGGCAATTTCGTCGGACTGCCAGGCGCGGGTCGCGCCGGTCTGTTCCAGACACAACACGCCGACCACTTGCCCGTCGACGCGAATGCTGGCGTCGAGCATGGCGTTAACGTCACGCGGACGCATCGCCTCGGCCATCTCGCGGGTGCGCGGGTCGTGCATGGCGTTGTGGGCATCGATGGCGCGGCTGCTGTGCAGCGCCTCCATGTAATCGGGGAAGCCGCTGATATCGATCGGCTCCGGCAGGATGTATTCCTGAGTTGCGCGATGGTAGGCGGAGATCGGCAGCAAGCGCTGGCCTTCGAGGTTCCACAGGCTGGCGCAGTCGATCTCGTAAATGTCGCAGGCGCAGCGGGTGATCAGCTCGGCGGCTTCCTGCAGCGAATTGTGGGTGCTGTAGCGCTGGCGCGCGAGCAGCAGAATCAGATCCTGCTGGGCGCGTACGCGTTCCAGATGCTGCAGTTGTTCCTGCTGGGCACGCTGGTTCAGCTCAAGGGCGATTTGCAGGCGCGAGTTCTGGGTTTCCAGGTCGACCGAAGGCAGCGCCTGGGTTTCGTCGAACACCTCGTCGACGGCCAGCAGGTAGCCGCGCAGCAAATGCCGGTTGTGCTGTTTGTAGGCTTCACCCAGCTCGAGGATGTTCAACGCGCCGGCGGCGGTGTGCAGGGTGTAGCGCACCACGTAATGCGCGCTTTTGCTCAACTGCTGCTGGATCGCGTCATGCAGTTGGTAGCGCGCTTCGGGCTCCATCAGGCTGGCGTAGGGCGAGCCGACCAGGGCGCAGAGCTCGACGGCCGGCTGGCCGAACTGGCGTTCGCAGTTGGGATCGAGGAACAGCATCGCCCAACTGGCTTCATTCAAGCGCTCGAAACGCAGCATGCCGAGCCGCGAGGGCACAGGCAACTGCGTCACTACCTCGGCCGCCATACGGCTGGCGGCATCGGGTTGGCTCTTCATGAAGGGAACTCGCTTGGAAATATGCTGAATGCGCCGGGCTCTCGCCCTCTTGTCTGTTGGCTGCGGCAAGGTTGCATCATTGCGGCACCGACTGACAAGAGAGATGAAGGCCAAGTGCTATAAGAATATGTCGGCTGCAGTGAACATTTCTCCAGTGCATGACTGAAATGAACAAAAGATCGCAGCTTCACGCCGCCCCAACAGGGTAATGCGCCTGGTGTAGGAGCTGCCGAAGGCTGCGATCTTTTGCTGTTTCAACGCAATTTCATACTGATCGACTGCAGCTTCTTGCCATCGCGGTCATGGTAGTTGACCCATATCTGATCAGCCTCAACGACCACATGCGCAAAATTGTCCTGACTCACCACGGCACCGGTCAGCTCGTGCCGATAATCCCCGGCTGCCGTGCGCACCAGCGGTTGATCGAGGATAAACGTCGAGGCTTTGGCATACGGCAACAGTTTGCTGTTGTGCAGCGGTGACGACACGATGGTGTGCACTTCGAAATCGGTGTCTTCGCTGTGAGTCAAGCGACTGGTCAGCGAGCCATGGACATCGCCTGAGACGAACACCACGTTTTTGATCCGATGGGTACGAATGGTTTCCAGCAGGCGCAGACGCTGTTCGGGAAAAGCTTTCCAGGCATCGTCACCGTGAAGCTTGCGGTCGGGATAAAACATCACGCTGGTCACCACGAATTTCACCCGTGCCGGAGTGTGAATCAGCCATTCAAGCAGCGCTTGTTCCTGTTCGACGTCGAGAATGCGCCGATCGTCTTTCGACAGGTTGCGCTGGGTGCGACTGTCGGTAACGAACCAAGCGATATCGCTGTCGCCGAACTGATACCAGTAATGCTTCAAGCTGTCCCGGTCTATCTGGCCCTTGCCGTTACATGCATAAACCGGGCTGTGGCTGGCTTGATAAAGTTCATAAGCGGCCATGGCATTGCGATACAAGTCCTTGTCCGCATCTTTGGCATTGGCGGGCCAGTTATCTTCGATTTCATGATCGTCAAGCATCATGTAAGTCGATGTACTGGACATCAGTCGTTGAATATTCGGTTGCGAAAATGCCGTTCGATATTTCTTCAGAATGTCTTTGGCTTCGCGATCCGGTGCAATGATATTCAAGTCATCTACATAAACCTGGTCGCCGGTCATGATTACCGCACTGACCGGTAGATGACTGTTTTCGATCAGTTGATTGATCGAGCCAAAGATGCGGTCGCCCAGTTGCGGCAGGGAAGCGATGCCTGCGGTGATCCGCAGATAACGGCACGAACCGACGATAAAGCTGCGGGGCTGGTTGCCCTGCGCAGTTCGGGTGCGAAAGCGGTAGAGCTGACGCGGCCATTGCAATGGAAACTCGACCACCGTGTCGATGGTATGCACCGGGTTCATCGGACTTAGGCAACCGGCTTGATATTCGTATTCACAATCGGCATCGAGATCGTGCAATACGAGCACACCCGACATGTCATTAGCCGGATTCAAAAGTGCAAATACGCTGTTGGACCATTTTTCCGCACCGGCCTTGCGAGCGCGGACTCCGGCAAACACTCTTTTTCTGTCCTGCTGTTCGCCGCGAATGAAAATGCGTACTTCGTTAGTTGTGGTGTGGCCCACAATAGGGCCGATAGTCGGTTTGAACATGATCGATTCCGTTCGAGATTTTAATAAGATGAATTAAATAAGCGGAGCGCATTGAAGCAACTTTCCTGAGCAGAGGTTAGTTGGCCGGCGGCGGAAAATATTGGCGTTAAGTGGACCAGGCCTGTGGCCGATGTCAGCGCAGGTTGTAGGAAAGAGGCGCGATCCGGTTTATTTCAGGCAAAAAAAAGCCCCGTCAATTGACGGGGTTGAGGTACGAGCGTGTGGCGCTCGAAAGGGTGCAGCAAACAGCCCTCCGTTGCCGGAGGGCCGTTTGGGTTACAGCAGGATGGTGCGGATGTCGCCCAACAGGCTGCCCAGACGCTGGGTGAAGCGTGCAGCTGCAGCGCCGTTGATCACACGGTGATCGTAGGACAGCGACAGTGGCAGCATCAGCTTCGGCTGGAAGGCTTTGCCGTCCCAGACCGGCTGGATGGTTGCCTTGGAAACACCGAGGATCGCCACTTCCGGCGCGTTGACGATTGGCGTGAAGCCGGTGCCGCCAATATGACCGAGGCTGGAAATGGTGAAGCAGGCGCCTTGCATCTCGTCCGAGGACAGCTTCTTGGTGCGGGCCTTTTCAGCCAGCGAAGCCGCTTCGGCCGCCAGTTGCAGCAGGCTCTTCTGGTCGACGTTCTTGATCACCGGCACCAGCAGGCCATCCGGAGTGTCGACGGCGAAGCCGATGTTCACGTATTTCTTGCGGATGATCGCCTTGCCGCTTGGCGCCAGCGAACTGTTGAAGTCCGGCAGCTCCTTGAGCAGGTGCGCGCAGGTCTTGAGCAGCAGCGGCAGGATGGTCAGCTTGACGCCAGCCTTCTCGGCCACGGCTTTTTGCGCTACACGGAAGGCTTCCAGCTCGGTGATGTCCGCCGAGTCGAATTGCGTCACGTGTGGCACGTTCAGCCAGCTGCGGTGCAGGTTGGCCGCGCCGACTTGCATCAGGCGGGTCATCGGCACTTCTTCGATTTCGCCGAAACGGCTGAAATCGACCACCGGGATCGGCGGGATGCCCGCGCCACCGGTAGCGCCGCCAGCAGCGGCCGGTGCTTCCTTGGCCTTCTGCATCATCGCCTTGACGTAAACCTGCACGTCCTCCTTGAGGATGCGACCATGCGGACCGCTGGCGCCAACGGCGCTCAGCTCGACGCCGAACTCACGAGCCAGTTGACGCACGGCAGGGCCGGCGTGAACCTTCGCGCCCGGCTTGGCCGGTGCGGCGGCTGGAGCGGCGGCAGGTTTAGCGGCAGCGGCAGCCGGAGCAGCAGCGGCAGGTGCCGGCGCGCTGGGTGCAGCCGGGGCAGCAGCAGGTGCCGCGCCTTTGACTTTCAGCTTGAGAATCAGGTCGCCGGTGCCGACTTCGTCATCCAGCTTGATCGAAACGCTTTCGACCACGCCAGCGGCAGGCGATGGAATTTCCATGCTGGCCTTGTCGGATTCCAGGGTGATCAGCGACTGGTCGGCTTCGACGGTGTCGCCGGCCTTGACCAGCACTTCGATGATCTTCGCCTTGCCGGCCGAACCGATGTCCGGCACGTGGATGTCCTGAACGCTGTCAGCGGCCGGTGCGGCCGGAGCAGCAGCCGGGGCTGGCGCAGCGGCAGCAGCAGGCGCAGCAGCCTGAGCCGGAGCGGCCGCAGCAGGGGCCGCAGCACCCGCCACTTCCAGATCCAGAATCAGATCGCCAGTGCCGACTTCGTCGTTGAGCTTGACGCTGATGGCCTTGACCACGCCAGCGGCAGGCGACGGGATTTCCATGCTCGCCTTGTCGGATTCCAGGGTGATCAGCGATTGATCAGCTTCGACGCTGTCGCCGACCTTGACCTGAATCTCGATGATCTGTGCCTTGCCCGACGAACCGATGTCCGGCACGTGCACTTGCTGTACCGAAGCGGCAGCAGGAGCAGCGGCAGGCGCGGCAGCAGCAGGGGCGGCAGCCGGTTTCTCTTCGGCTTTCGCAGCAGGTGCGGCGGCCGGCGCAGGGGCCGCTTCAGCAGCGCCCTCGACTTCCAGTTCGAGCAGTTCGTCGCCTTCTTTCAGACGGTCGCCCAGCTTCACTTTCAGGCTCTTGATGACGCCGGCTTTCGGGGCCGGCACTTCCATGCTGGCCTTGTCCGATTCCAGAGTCAGGATGCTCTGGTCGGCTTCGATGCGGTCGCCGACCTTCACAAACAGTTCAATTACTTCACCTTCACCGCTGCCGATGTCAGGTACGCGAATGAGTTCGCTCACAAAATGTCTCCTCAGCAGTCCAGTGGGTTGCGTTTTTCCGGGTCGATGCCGAACTTGGCGATGGCTTCAGCCACAACCTTAGGTTCGATATCACCACGGTCAGCCAGTGCTTCCAAGGCTGCCAACACCACGAAATGACGGTCGACTTCGAAGAAATGACGCAGTTTCTTGCGGCTGTCGCTGCGGCCGAAACCGTCGGTGCCCAGGACCTTGAATTCCTTGGACGGTACCCACTGACGGATCTGCTCGGCGAACAGCTTCATGTAGTCGGTAGAGGCAATGACCGGACCTTTACGGCCGTTCAGGCACTCTTCGACGTAGCTCAGCTGAGGCTTCTGGCCAGGCTTGAGACGGTTGCTGCGTTCTACGGCCAGGCCGTCGCGACGCAGTTCGTTGAAGCTGGTAACGCTCCACACGTCAGCGCCGATGTTGAACTCTTCACGCAGGATCTTCGCCGCTTCACGCACTTCGCGCAGGATGGTACCGGAGCCCATCAGCTGAACGTGGTGCGCCGCATCGCGAGTGTCTTCCTCGAGCAGGTACATGCCTTTCTTGATGCCTTCTTCGGCACCGGCCGGCATGGCTGGCTGCTGGTACGACTCGTTCATCACGGTGATGTAGTAGAAGATGTCCTGTTGCTCTTCGGTCATCTTCTTCATGCCGTCCTGAATGATCACCGCCAGCTCGTAGCCGTAGGTCGGATCGTAGGTGCGGCAGTTCGGGATGGTCGCGGCCAGCAGGTGGCTGTGACCGTCTTCGTGCTGCAGACCTTCACCGTTCAGGGTGGTACGGCCGGCGGTGCCGCCGATCAGGAAGCCACGGGTACGGCTGTCGCCAGCGGCCCAGGCCAGGTCGCCGATACGCTGGAAGCCGAACATCGAGTAGAAGATGTAGAACGGCAGCATCGGCTGGTTGTGGCTGGAGTACGAAGTACCGGCAGCGATGAACGAGCTCATGGCGCCTGCTTCGTTGATGCCTTCTTCAAGGATCTGACCTTTCTGGTCTTCCTTGTAGAACATCACCTGGTCTTTATCGACTGGCTCGTAGAGCTGGCCGACGGAGGAGTAGATACCCAGCTGACGGAACATGCCTTCCATACCGAAGGTACGGGCTTCGTCCGGGATGATCGGGACGATGCGCGGACCGATTTCCTTGTCCTTGACCAGTTGCGCGAGGATCCGCACGAAGGCCATGGTGGTGGAAATTTCACGGTCGCCCGAGCCGTCGAGGATGGCTTTGAGGGTGTCCAGATCCGGAGTCGGCACGCTGAAGCTCTGCGCACGGCGTTGTGGCACGAAGCCGCCCAATGCAGCGCGACGCTCGGCCAGGTAGCGGCCTTCGGCACTGTTCGGCTCTGGCTTGAAGAACGGCAGGTTCTCCAGCTCTTCGTCCTTGACCGGGATATCGAAGCGATCGCGGAACAGCTTCAGGCTCTCGACGTCGACCTTCTTGGTGTTGTGCGCGGTGTTCTTCGCTTCGCCGGCACCGGTGCCATAACCCTTGATGGTTTTGGCGAGGATGACGGTCGGTTGTTCCTTGTGGTTGACCGCTTCGTGGTACGCCGCGTAGACCTTGTACGGGTCGTGGCCGCCACGGTTGAGTTTCCAGATCTCGTCGTCGGACAGATCGGCAACCATTGCCTTGAGTTCAGGCGTGTTGAAGAAGTGCTCGCGAACGAACGCGCCGTCTTTGGCTTTGTAGTTCTGGTATTCGCCGTCGATGACTTCGTCCATGCGACGCTGCAGGATGCCGTCGACGTCCTTGGCCAGCAATGGGTCCCAGAAACGGCCCCAGATGACTTTGGTTACGTTCCATTGTGCACCGCGGAACACGCCTTCGAGTTCCTGGATGATCTTGCCGTTGCCGCGAACCGGGCCGTCGAGGCGCTGCAGGTTGCAGTTGATGACGAAGATTAGGTTGTCCAGCTTCTCGCGGCCGGCCAGGGAGATCGCGCCCAGGGATTCCGGCTCGTCGCACTCGCCGTCGCCCAGGAAGCACCAGACCTTCTGTTTGCCCGGCTGGATGAAACCGCGGTGCTCCAGGTACTTCATGAAGCGCGCCTGGTAGATCGCCTGGATCGGACCCAGACCCATCGATACGGTCGGGAACTGCCAGAAGTCAGGCATCAGCCAAGGGTGCGGATAGGACGACAGGCCTTGACCATCGACTTCCTGACGGAAGTTGTTCATCTGGTCTTCGGTGATGCGGCCTTCCATGAATGCGCGGGCATAAACGCCTGGCGAGGTGTGGCCCTGGAAGTAGATCAGGTCGCCACCGTGTTCGTCGGTCGGGGCCTGGAAGAAATAGTTGAAGCCGATGTCATACAGGGTCGCACTGGAAGCGAAGCTGGAGATGTGACCACCCAGGTCCGAATCTCGCAGGTTCGTGCGCATTACCATGGCCATCGCGTTCCAGCGTACCAGCGAGCGAATGCGGCGTTCCATGAACAGGTCGCCAGGCATGCGTGCTTCGTGGGTAACGGGGATCGTGTTGCGGTAAGGCGTGGTGATCGCGTAAGGGAGCTGCGAGCCGCTGCGGGTCGCGAGTTCGCCCATACGGGTCATCAGATAGTGAGCACGGTCTTCGCCTTCTTTGTCGAGAACCGATTCCAGGGCGTCCAGCCATTCCTGGGTTTCGACGGGATCGAGGTCTTGCATGGCTTGCTCCAGGGCGGAAAGGCTTCCAGAATCGGTTGCCTGAGTTTGCGACTGGCCTTGTGGGCAGACGATTTAAAATTCTTGGATTGCCGACAGGTTGTTCCGGCGGCGTGTAGTTTTACTACAAATCTTCCGGCATTTCAGCCTTTCGAATGTATAGACGAGTAGTAAAACTACAGATGAAAGGCTTGTGGCCTCCGACTGCGTTGTGAAAATAATCGTTAAGGCGGGTCGATTTCCATCCGAATAAGGTGAAAGTTTGATGCTGGATGCCAAAGAAGAAGAAATTTCAGCTATTTCTAACTTTTGTTCGACAGTCCTTCACGTAGCGGGTTTTCATCATTCACTACAAGCGGCCCTTTATACGCCGATCAAGGATAGACCATGACCCTGCCCGTGCTTGCCGAACTGCCCGCCATTCTCCTGCCGTTGGTCAGCCGATCCGAGCAGTCGTTCCGTACGTCCGTCGCCGCCCTTGAAGACGATCACGGCCTGTCGAGCTGGACGCCGGAGCGCTGGGCGCAATTCGCCCGCGTCAGCGCTGCCAGCGAATTTGTCATTGAACAGAGCATTCGTGACCCTTTGATGTTGCTGGCACTGGTGGCGTCCGGCGAACTCGATCGGCCCTTTGCGCCCGGCGAGTTGCGCGCACAGATCGCCGCCGCCGTAAACAGCGCGCAGAGCGAAGACGAACTCGGCCGCGCCTTGCGTCGCCAACGCGCGCGCCATCAGGTGCGGATCATCTGGCGCGACCTGACACGCCAGGCCGATCTGGTGCAGACCTGCCGCGACCTCTCGGACATGGCCGACGCCACCATCGATCAGGCTTATCAATGGCTTTACAGCCGTCATTGCGAGCAATTCGGCACGCCGACCGGTCGGCGCAGTGGTGAGCCGCAGCAGATGGTCATCCTCGGCATGGGCAAGCTCGGCGCGGTCGAGCTGAATCTGTCTTCCGACATCGACCTGATCTTCGCCTACCCCGAAGGCGGCGAAACCGTCGGCGTGAAACGCTCGCTGGATAACCAGGAATTCTTCATCCGTCTCGGCCAGCGTCTGATCAAGGCGCTGGATCCCATGACGGTCGACGGCTTCGTCTTCCGCGTCGACATGCGCCTGCGCCCATACGGATCGTCCGGTGCGCTGGTGCTGAGCTTCAATGCGCTGGAGCAGTATTACCAGGATCAGGGCCGCGACTGGGAACGCTACGCGATGATCAAGGCGCGGGTGGTGGCTGGCGATCAGGTGGCCGGCGCGCAGTTGCTCGACATGCTGCGGCCGTTCGTTTATCGGCGTTATCTGGATTTTTCGGCGATCGAAGCGCTGCGCACCATGAAGCAGTTGATCCAGCAGGAAGTGCGGCGCAAGGGCATGGCCGACAACATCAAGCTCGGTTCCGGCGGCATTCGTGAGGTCGAATTCATCGCTCAGGCCTTTCAACTGATCCATGGTGGCCGCGACCTGAGCCTGCAACAGCGTCCTTTATTAAAGGTGCTGAGCACGCTGGAAGGGCAGGGTTATCTGCCGCCGGCGGTGGTCAGTGAATTGCGCGAGGGTTACGAGTTTCTGCGTTACACCGAACACGCGATTCAGGCGATCGCTGACCGCCAGACGCAAATGCTGCCGGACAATGCTCAGGATCAGGCGCGCATCGCCTTCATGCTGGGTTTCGCCGATTGGCCCGCCTTCCATGAACAACTGATGTACTGGCGTGGGCGTGTGGCCTGGCATTTCGCCCAAGTGATCGCTGATCCCGACGAAGAAGAGGGCGGCGAAAGCGAAGTGGTGGTCGGTGGTGAATGGCTGCCGCTGTGGGAGGAAGAACAGGACGAAGAGGCCGCGTGCCGGCAGTTGCAGGAAGGCGGTTTTGTCGATGCCGGCAAAGCGCTGAAAGCGCTGGCCGGTTTGCGTGGCAGTCCGCAATTGCGCGCGATGCAGCGACTGGGGCGCGAGCGTCTCGATGCGTTTATTCCACGACTGCTCGCGCAAGCGGTGGAGCATGCCAATCCCGATTTGGTGCTTGAGCGCGTGCTGCCACTGGTGGAAGCGGTGGCGCGGCGTTCGGCGTATCTGGTGTTGCTCACGGAAAACCCCGGCGCGCTGCGCCGCCTGCTGACCCTGTGTGCGGCGAGCCCGTGGATTGCCGAGCAGATCACGCGCTTCCCGCTGCTGCTCGACGAATTGCTCAACGAGGGCCGGCTGTTCAAGCCGCCGCTGGCGCCGGAACTGGCGGCCGAGTTGCGCGAACGGCTGACGCGAATTCCCGAGGACGACCTCGAGCAACAAATGGAAGCCTTGCGCCATTTCAAACTGGCGCACCGCTTGCGCGTCGCCGCCTCGGAAATCGCCGGCAGCCTGCCGTTGATGAAGGTCAGCGATTACCTGACCTGGCTGGCCGAGGCGATTCTCGAACAAGTGCTGGCCCTGGCCTGGCGGCAGACCGTGGCCAAGTACGGCACGCCGCTGCGCACCGACGGCACGCTGTGCGATCCCGGCTTCATCATTGTCGGTTATGGCAAAGTCGGCGGTATCGAACTGGGGCATGGTTCCGATCTGGATCTGGTGTTCATCCATGACGGCGATCCGCAGGCGGAAACCGATGGGCCGAAATCCATCGACGGCGCGCAGTTCTTCACGCGTCTGGGGCAGCGGATCATTCACCTGCTCACGGCGCAGACCAACTCCGGCCAGCTCTATGAAGTGGATATGCGCCTGCGTCCGTCCGGCGCTTCCGGGCTGCTGGTGAGTTCTCTCGGCGCGTTCGCTCGCTATCAGGAAAATGAAGCCTGGACGTGGGAGCATCAGGCTTTGGTGCGCGCGCGGGTGCTGGTGGGCAGCCAGGATGTTGGCCAGGCCTTCGAGAAAGTCCGCGCGCAGGTGCTGGGCAAGCCTCGGGATTTGGCCAAACTGCAGCAGGAAGTCAGCGAGATGCGTGCCAAGATGCGCGACAACCTCGGCACCCGCAGCACCGCGGCCGGCACGGCGGCGAATGCGTTCGACGCGGGCGTGCCGTTCGACCTCAAGCAGGACGCCGGAGGTATCGTCGATATTGAATTTATGGTGCAATACGCGGCCCTGGCGTGGTCACACAGCCATCCGCCACTGCTGCGCTGGACCGATAACATCCGCATTCTGGAAGAGCTGGAGCACGAAGGGCTGATGCCCGCCGAAGATGCCAGTCTGTTGCGCGAGGCCTACAAGGCTTTCCGCTCCGCCGCCCACCGGCAGGCCTTGCAGAAGGACGCCGGGGTGATAGCCGGGGATCAGTTTGTCGAAGAGCGGCAACAGGTGTTGCGGATCTGGAAAGAGTTGGGGCTAAGCTGAACCACAGATGTATGGCCGGATGCAAAACCCTGTAGGAGTGAGCCTGCTCGCGATAGCGGAGTGACAGTCGACAGTCATGTTGAAGGAAATGACCCATCGCCAGCAGCGCCGCTTCCACAATGATTATCGAGGCGGGGAGGCGTAAATGCCTCCCCGGTTCGTTTTTGGAAACCACATGAATATTCTGATCGTTGGGCCCAGTTGGGTCGGTGACATGGTGATGGCGCAGACACTGTTTCAGTGTCTCAAACAGCGCCACCCGCAATGCGCAATCGACGTGCTGGCGCCCGAATGGAGCCGGCCGATCCTCGAGCGCATGCCCGAAGTGCGCAAGGCCTTGAGCTTCCCGCTCGGCCACGGCGCGCTGGAACTGGCGACGCGTCGACGCATCGGCAAATCCCTGCGCGGCCAGTACGATCAGGCGATCCTGCTGCCCAATTCGCTGAAATCGGCACTGGTGCCATTTTTTGCCGGCATCCCCAAGCGCACCGGCTGGCGCGGCGAATTCCGCTACGGTCTGCTCAACGACGTGCGCACCCTCGACAAACAACGCTATCCACTGATGATCGAGCGTTTCATGGCCTTGGCCTATGAAACCGATGCGGAATTGCCGAAGCCCTATCCGCGCCCGAGCCTGCAAATTGACCCGGTCACCCGCGAAGCCGCTTTGGCCAAATTCGGCCTGAGCCTCGATCGCCCGGTCCTGGCCCTGTGCCCCGGCGCCGAGTTTGGCGAATCCAAGCGCTGGCCGTCCGAGCACTACGCCAAGGTCGCCGAAGCGCGCATTCGCGAGGGCTGGCAGGTGTGGCTGTTCGGTTCGAAAAACGATCACGCGGTCGGCGAGGACATTCGCGCCCGGCTGATCCCGGGCCTGCGCGAAGAATCGGTCAACCTCAGCGGCGGCACTTCTTTGGCCGAGGCCATCGACCTGCTGTCCTGTGCTGATTCGGTTGTCTCTAACGATTCCGGCCTGATGCACGTCGCTGCGGCATTGAATCGCCCGCTGGTCGCGGTCTATGGCTCGACCTCGCCGGGCTTCACCCCGCCGCTGGCCGAGCAGGTCGAGATCGTGCGCCTGGGCATCGAATGCAGCCCGTGCTTCGATCGCACCTGCCGTTTTGGCCATTACAACTGCCTGCGCCAGCTGATGCCGGACGCGGTCAACGATGCCTTGCAGAAGTTGCAGGGCTCCGTGATCGAGGTTCATTAACTTGCGGGTATTGCTGATCAAGACTTCATCGCTGGGCGACGTGATTCACGCGTTGCCAGCGCTGACCGACGCCGCCCGCGCGATCCCGGGCATCAAGTTCGACTGGGTGGTGGAAGAAGGCTTCGCCGAGATTCCGAGCTGGCACCCGGCGGTCGATAAGGTAATTCCGGTGGCCATCCGCCGCTGGCGCAAGAATCTGTGGAACACCATCACCAGCGGCGAGTGGAAACGCTTCAAGCAAAGCGTGCGCGCCAATAAATACGACCTGGTGATCGACGCTCAAGGCTTGCTGAAAAGCGCCTGGCTGACCCGCTACGTCAAAGCGCCGGTGGCCGGCCTCGATAAAACCTCCGCTCGCGAGCCGATGGCTGCGCGCTTCTACAATCGCAAACTCGCTGTCGCCCGTGGCCAACATGCCGTCGAGCGCGTGCGCCAGTTGTTCGCCATCGCGCTGGGTTACGACTTGCCCAAAGGCCTCGGTGATTACGGCCTCAACGTCGAGCGACTGGTTGAGTTGCCGCGCAAGAATGCCTACGTGGTGTTCCTCCACGGCACCACTTGGGACACCAAGCACTGGCCGGAAATCTACTGGCGCGAGCTGGCCGAGCGGGTCGGCTACCTCGGCGTTGGCGTGAAGTTGCCGTGGGGCAACCCACAGGAAAAAGCCCGCGCCGAGCGCATCGCTGCCGGCTTCAAACATGCCGAAGTGCTGCCGAAGCTCAATCTGGCCGGCGTCGGCAAAGTCCTCGCCGGCGCGCAGGCTTGTGTGGCGGTGGACACCGGTCTCGGCCACTTGGCCGCTGCGCTGGACGTGCCGACCATCTCGCTGTTCGGCCCGACCAACCCGGGCCTGACTGGCGCCTACGGCAAGCTGCAGATTCATCTGGCCAGCGACTTCCCGTGCGCGCCCTGCATGCAGAAAAAATGTACCTACCAACCGACCGAGCAGGATGCCCGTCAGTTTGACCTGAAACGCGAGCAGCCTTTGTGCTTCACGCGTGTAAATCCCGAGCGTGTCGCCAGCCGACTGAGCACGTTGTTGATGGCTGAGGAGCTGCGCTGATGCAATTGGCATTCGTCCTGTACAAATATTTCCCGTTCGGTGGCTTGCAGCGCGACTTCATGCGCATCGCCCTCGAATGCCAGAAGCGCGGCCATCAGATCCGTGTTTACACGTTGATCTGGGAAGGCGATATACCGCCGGGTTTTGAAGTGCTGGTGGCGCCCGTCAAGGCGTTCTTCAATCACCGTCGCAATGAGAAACTCAGCGCGTGGATGGCGGCAGATCTGGCCAGGCGCCCGGTCGATCGTCTGATCGGTTTCAACAAGATGCCGGGCCTGGACGTGTACTACGCGGCTGATGGCTGCTTCGAAGACAAGGCGCAGAACCTGCGCAACTCGCTGTATCGCCGCTGGGGCCGCTATCGTCACTTCGCCGAATACGAGCGCGCGGTGTTCGCCAAGGACGCGAAGACCGAAGTGCTGATGATTTCCGAAGTGCAGCAACCACTGTTCATCAAGCACTACGACACGCCGCTTGAGCGCTTCCATCTGCTGCCGCCGGGCATCGCCCAGGATCGTCGACGTCCGGCGAATGCTGATGAAATTCGCGCCGGTTTCCGCGCTGAATTCAATCTCAAGGACGACGAGCTGCTGCTGGTGCAGATCGGCTCCGGCTTCAAGACCAAGGGTGTCGATCGCAGCCTCAAAGCGCTGGCCGCACTGCCCGCCGAATTGCGCAAACGCACCCGGCTGTTTGTAATCGGCCAGGATGACCCCAAATTGTTCCAGATGCAGAGTGCGACGCTGGGCCTGGGTGACAACGTGACCTTTCTCAAAGGGCGCAGCGATATCCCGCGTTTTCTGCTCGGCGCCGACCTGTTGATTCACCCGGCCTACAACGAAAACACCGGTACCGTGCTGCTTGAAGCGTTGGTGTCCGGTTTGCCGGTGCTGGTCAGCGCGGTCTGCGGATACGCCCATTACATTGCCGAGGCCGACGCCGGGCGAGTGCTGGACGAGCCGTTCGAGCAGGCGCAGCTGACGCAATACCTGACCGAGATGTTGAGCAATGACGCTGCACGTGCGGCCTGGAGCCGCAACGGTCTGGCCTTCGCCGAGACGGCCGACCTCTACAGCATGCCGCAGCATGCGGCGGATGTGATTCTGGCGGAGCACGCTTAATGAAGTTGATGCTGGCTGAACCGTTCAAAAGCCTTTGGGCCGGACGCGACCCGTTCGCCGCAGTCGAAGGCTTGCAGGGCGAGGTATACCGCGAGCTGGAAGCACGCCGGACATTGCGCACGGAAGTCGACGGCCATGGCTTTTTCGTCAAGATCCACCGTGGCATCGGCTGGGGCGAAATCTTCAAGAACCTGCTGACCGCCAAGCTGCCGGTGCTCGGCGCCGGGCAAGAGTGGAAAGCCATTCAGCGCCTGCAGGAAGTCGGCGTGCCGACCATGACCGCCGTCGCCTACGGCGAGAAGGGCAGCAACCCGGCGGATCAGCATTCGTTCATCGTCACCGAAGAACTGGCGCCGACCATCAGCCTGGAAGACTTCAGCATCGACTGGGTCAAGCACCCCCCGAGCCAACACTCAAGCGCGCATTGATTGCCGAAGTGGCGCGGATGACCGGCATGATGCACCGCGCCGGGGTCAACCACCGCGACTGCTACATCTGCCACTTCCTGCTGCACACCGACAAACCGGTGACGCCGGAAGATTTCAAACTCTCGGTGATCGATCTGCACCGTGCCCAGACCCGCGCGAAAATCACTCAGCGCTGGCGCAACAAGGATCTGGCGGCGCTGTATTTCTCCGCGCTGGACATCGGCCTGACTCGCCGCGACAAGCTGCGTTTCCTCAAGGGTTATTTCCAGCAACCGCTGCGGCAGATTCTGGCAGAAGAGGCGCCGCTGCTGAACTGGCTGCAAGGCAAGGCCGACAAGCTCTACGAACGCAAGCAGCGTTACGGGGATGCGCTCTGATGGCGGGCTGGACGCTTGAGCCGCAGTACAGCGAACTCGCCGAAGAGTTTGGCAGCCTCGACGCCGTATTTGCGTTGCAGGGTGAACGCCTGACTCGCGACCCGCTCTCGGAGGTCATTCGCGTGCAGCGCGCCGGCGTCAACTATTACGTCAAGCGCTACGTCGGCGCCGGTAAGGGCCTGCGTCGCTACCTCGGCAAGCCGCGAGTGAAGATGGAGTGGCAGAACCTCAAGCGCTTCGCCAAGTGGGGCATCCCTACCGCCGAGGTGGTCGCCTGGGGGCTGGAACGACGTGGTGCGGCTTATGATCGTGGCGCCATGATCACTCGCGAATTGCCCAACACTGAAGACCTCTCCGCGCTGGCCGAGCGCAAGGATCCCAAACTCAAGGATCGCGCCTGGGTCGACGGTGTCAGCCGGCAACTGGCCGGTTATACCCGGACCATGCATGATCACCGCTTTACCCATAACGACCTGAAATGGCGCAACCTGTTGATCGACGATCAGGCGCGTATCTTTCTCATCGACTGCCCCAACGGTGAGTTCTGGCGCGGCTTCTGGCTCAAGTACCGGATCACCAAGGACCTGGCCTGTCTCGACAAGCTGGCCAAATATCACCTGTCCAATACCCAACGCCTGCGTTTCTATAAGCAGTACCGCCAGTGCGATCGGCTCGATGGCGCCGACAAGAAACGGATTCGGCACGTGGTGAGATTTTTGAGGGACGTGAATGACTGATTTTATTGCCGAGCAGGACCGTGCGCTGCTGGAACGCCACGGTCTCGGCACTTTCGACGCGCTGTGGGCCAAACAGCTGGAAGCGGTGGATGAGCCCAACACTTCTGGCGGCGGCTGGAGCAGCGTGTTCCGCCTGAACCTGGAAGGCCAGGGTTACTACCTCAAGCGCCAGAGCAACTATCTGACCCGCACCTTGCATGCACCGCTTGGCGAGCCGAGCTTTGCCCGCGAGTTCCGCAATATCAGCCGCTATCGCAAGCTTGGCATCCCGGCATTGCAGGCCGCGTTTTTCGGTGAGCGCAAGGTTGATGGGGAAGTGCGCGCCATTTTGCTGACCCGCGCACTGGACGGCTGGAGCGATCTGGATTCGTTGCTTGAACGCTGGGCTCAACTCAGTGCCGCGCAACATTCGGCGATTCTCAAGGCCTGCGGATTGCTGGCGCGGCGTCTGCACGGCATGCGTCAGGTGCATGGCTGTTTTTATCCCAAGCATATTTTTCTGCGCGCCACTGGCGACGGTTTCGAGGCGCAACTGATTGATCTGGAAAAGACCCGGCCGCTGCTGTTCGGCGCGCGTGATCGGGTCAAGGATCTGGAGCCGTTGCAGCGCCGTTCGCCGCAGTGGAGCGAGGCGGACTTGCGCCAGTTGCTCGCGGCTTATCTCGATCAGCCGACTGACAGTTCGCTGCTCGACCGCTGGCTCGATCGGCTGACGGCACGGCGCAGTCACAAGGAGACCCGCTGATGCGCTTGTCCGAACTGGCCCGATCCGGGCGCTCACCCTCGTTGCCGCTGACTGTGACTCTGGCGGATGCAGCCGGGGCTGCGGATTTGCAGTTGCTGAGCCTGTTACGGGTGCTGCCCGGGCAGCGCTACGTCGGTGCCGGGGTCTGGCGCGGTCGGCCGGTACTGGCCAAGTTGTTGGTCGGCAGCAAGGCTGCCCGGCATTTTCAGCGTGAGCTGGATGGCGTGCGGCTACTCGCTGCGCAGGGCCTGACCACGCCGCTGCTGTTGGCCGATGGGCTGGAAGACGGCGAGGGCGGCTGGCTGCTGTTTGAATTTCTCGAAGACGCCGAAAGCCTCGGTGATGCCTGGGCGAAGGTCGAGTCGCTGCCTGTGTTGGCCGATGAGCAAACGGCCGTGTTGGCCGAAGCGCTGGATGCCATCGGTCGCCTGCATGGCAAAGGGCTCTGGCAGGAAGACTTGCACCTGGACAATCTGCTGCGTCACGGCGGCCAGCTGTATCTGATCGATGGTGCCGGGGTGCGTGCGGAAACGCCCGGGCAGCCATTGTCCCGGCAAAAGGTTCTGGAAAACCTCGGAGTGTTTTTCGCCCAACTGCCCAAGTCACTCGAACCGTTCACCGAAGAATTGCTGGTGTATTACCTGCTGAGCAACAGCGAACATGCGCTGCCGCTGGAGGCATTGCAGAAGCAGATCGACAAGGTCCGTAGCTGGCGACTCAGGGATTATCTGATCAAGGTCGGCCGCGACTGCACCTTGTTCGCGGTTCACCGCGGCGCATTCGCCTTGCGCGCCATTCGCCGCGAAGAAGAAACCGCCATGCTGCCGGTACTCGAACAGGCCGACGCCTTGCTTGATCGGGGGCATCTGTACAAGACCGGTGGCGCGGCCAGCGTCGGCCGAGTCGAGGCGGGCGGCCGCACGCTGGTGATCAAGCGCTACAACATCAAGGGCTTTGCCCACTGGCTCAAGCGCTTCTGGCGCCCGAGTCGGGCCTGGCATTCGTGGCGCGAAGGCAATCGCCTGGCCTTCCTTGGTATCGCCACGCCGAAACCGCTGGCGGTACTGGAAAAGCGGTTTTTGTGGCTGCGCCGCAGTGCCTATCTGGTCACGGAATTCCTGCCGGGGCCAGACATCATCGAGCGCTTCACGCCTTACGTGGAGAATGGCGAGGCACCAGAAGCCGAGTTGCAGGCACTGGATCAGCTGTTTGCCCGGTTGATTGCCGAGCGCATCAGTCATGGCGATTTCAAGGGCCACAACCTGTTCTGGCAGACGGATCGCTGGGCTTTGATCGACCTCGACTCGATGTGCCAGCACGGCTCTGTCAGCAGCTTTGCCCCGGCCTACGCCCGGGATCGCGCGCGTTTCATGCGCAACTGGCCGCCAGGCAGTGCGTTGTATCGCGTCATTGATCAGCGCCTGCCGAAAGAGGTCTCGAGCGCGGGGTGACTCCATTTCGCGAGCAGGCCGCTTCCGGCGATGGACTCGGTCCCCTGCGGATCCGAGTCTGCGGGCAGTAACGGACAAAACACAGCGACTTGTCCTACAGCTTCTCCAGAAGCCATGAACTGTGCCCTGCTCGGCCTCGATGCTAATTTGCCTGTCGATTCTGGAGGGCGAATCTTGAGCATGAAAAAACTGATGACGCTGGGCGTTCTTTCCTGGGTTCTCTCAGGCTGTGGCAGTGTCTCGACCGTATTGCAGGACGACGCCGATGCTGCCCGTGACTTGCGCAAGAAGAAGACCTACTGCCAATCGATTCCGCGCGTATACAGTGGCCTGGCCTTCGATTTTTGCACGTTGAATGCGCCGCCCGATCCGACGGGCATGCTGGCGCCCTTTGTGTTGCTTGATCTTCCGCTGTCCGCCGTGTTCGATACGCTGTCGCTGCCCTATACGATTCATCGCCAGGTCGCCGACTCAAACCTGAGTATTTACTGGCGCAGAGACGGCTATTGAGTCGTTCGGTCCGTTGAATCGGCCCATTCGCGCAGGTGACAATTCGCACAAGGTAATTCCCGTCATGTTTACGCTATAATCCCGCCCTTTAGCTGCCACTCGCCCTGTGCGAAGGCACATCAATACTCAAGGCGCATCGCGCCTGCATGCAGACTAAAGAGGCTAGACCCCTGTGGCATTGACGATTCTTGGCCTGTCCGGCGCCCTTAGCCATGATCCTTCCGCAGCCTTGTACATCGACGGCAAGCTGGTCGCGGCGGCTGAAGAGGAGCGCTTCGTACGCGATAAACATGCAAAGAACCGCATGCCCTACGAATCGGCGAAATTCTGCCTCGAGCAAGCTGGCATCAAGCCGTCCGACGTTGACGTGGTGGCAATTCCATTCGCCCCGATCAGCCTGTTCGGCAAGGCCCGCTGGCACTACGCCAAGCGCTATTGGTACGCCCCGGATCGCGCTCTCGATGCAATCCTGATGGGCAACCGCCGCTACAAGCGCTATCGCAACAAGATCGTCTGGTGCCTCGAGCAACTGGGCTTCGATCCGAAGAAAATCAAGATCGAGCCGGTCGAGCACCACCTGGCACACGCTTCCAGCGCCTATCACTGCTCGGGTTTCAAAGAGAAAACCGCGATTCTCGGCATCGATGGCAAGGGCGAATACGCCACGACTTTCTTCGGCTATGGCGAAAACGGCAAGATTCACAAGATCAAGGAATTCTTCGACCCGGATTCCCTCGGCGGCCTGTACGGTGCGATCACCGAGTTCCTCGGTTTCGAGATGCTCGACGGTGAGTTCAAGGTCATGGGCATGGCGCCGTACGGCGATGCCAGCAAATATGATTTCTCGCGTCTGGCCTCGTTCGAAAATGGCGAGCTGGTGATCAACACCGACTACGCCAACGTGATCGGCCTGCGTCGTTATAAAGAAAAGGGCAAAGGCTTCTACTTCTCGCCGAAGCTAATCGAGTGGCTGGGTCCGAAGCGCGAAGGCGACATCGCCGACGAGCCGTACATCCACTACGCCGCGAGCATGCAAGCGCTGTTCGAGAAGCTGGCGTTGCAGATGATCGACTACTACCTGGGCGACGTGCTCAAGGAAACCGGCAAACTGGCTTTCGCCGGTGGCTGTGCGTTGAACGTCAAGCTGAATCAGAAAATCATCGCCCGTGACGACATCAAAGAGCTGTTCGTACAGCCTGCGTCCGGCGATGCCGGCACCGCGGTCGGCGCTGCCGCTTACGTGTCGCACGCCCGTGGCGTACCGGTCGAGAAGATGGAACACGTCTACCTCGGCCCGTCCTACAGCAACGAAGATGTGATCGCTGCGTGCGCCCGTCATGAGAACAAGCCGACCTGGCGCAAGCTCGACAACATGCCGCAAGAGATTGCCAAAATCATGGTTGAGGGCAATCCGGTGGCCTGGTTCCAGGGCCGGATGGAATTCGGCCCGCGCGCATTGGGTGGTCGTTCGATCATCGGGTGCCCGAGCATTCCCGGTGTGGCTGATCGAATCAACCACCAGATCAAGTTCCGCGAGCGCTGGAGGCCTTTCTGCCCGTCGATGCTCGACACCGTCGCGCCGCAGATGATCAAGATCGATCACCCGGCGCCCTTCATGACTTTCACCTTCGAAGTCGCCGAAGAATGGAAAACCCGCGTGCCGGAAGTTGTCCATGAAGACGGCACTTCCCGCGCCCAGGTGCTCAAGCGTGAATACAATCCGCGCTACTACGACATGATGAAGGCGCTGGAAGACCTGACCGGCAACGGCGTATCGCTGAACACTTCGCTCAACCGTCGAGGCGAACCGATGATCTGCTCGCCGACCGATGCGCTGAATATGTTTTTTGGTTCTGACCTGCAATATCTGATCATGGAAGATATTCTTGTCGTCAAAGACGGCGTGCAAGGAAACGGTCTTGACTGAAACACTGATCAGCGTTGTGATCCCCGCGTACAACTACGCCAGTTCGCTGCCTCGGGCTGTGGAGTCGGTGCTGGCGCAGTTGCATGAAGCGACGGCGGATCTGCTGGTTATCGATGACGGTTCCACTGACGCGACGCCTGAGGTTGTACAAGCGTTGCTGGCAGAGCACCCCGGGCGTTTTCGTGCCATACGCCAAAGCAATGGCGGACTGTCTTCAGTGCGCAATCGCGGGATCGAGGAAACCGTCGGGCAATTTCTGGTTTTTCTCGACGCAGATGACGAGATGGCTTCCGGGGCACTGGCGGCGTTATCGCAACACATCGCCAGTTACCCTGAAACGCGGATGATCATCGGCGCTCATTGGTCAATCTTCTCCGGTGGCAAGCGCAGCCTGCAGGCTGTCAAACCACTGCCGGCAACGTTGCGCCAGCGGGTCAGAGGCTATTTGCTGGACAAGACGGTGTCGATCTCCAACGGTGCTTGCGCAATGCATCGTGATGTATTCGCGCCGGGCAACTATCCCGAGCATCTGCGCAACGTTGAGGATTTACCGGTATTTGCGCAAGTGCTGGCGCGCTTTCCCTGCACGGTGATCGAACAGCCACTGGCACTCATTTACAAGCACGCCGACAGCATGCGCCATGATTTGCGCCAGAGCTTGGCAGCGGGTACCGAGCAGGTGGTTGCTGAAGTTTTTTCCAGTCAGCGGATGCCGCGAGAATTTCACGATTTGCGTCAGGCATATCTCGCTCAACGATGCCTGTCATTGTTTCGAGATTGCTATTCGCATGGCGAATACGCATTGGCGAAAGCATTCTACATGCAGGCGCTACGCGCCGACTGGCGCATTCTCGGGCGTTGGTCTTACATGCGCAAAGCCTTGCGCCTGCTGTTCCGATAAATCTGTTGTTTTTTGGCGTACCTGTGGCGCGTGATGTTGAGGGGGCTGGGTGAAAGGTACGGATAACAAGTGGGTGATCAAGGCAGCTCGGGTAATCAATGAGCGACCGGTCAGTGTCGCGTTCTGGGCAAGCATTCTCCTTTCACTGATCGCCGTGTGGGGTACCGCAACGGTCGGTCGCGATGCCGCGCTGTACATCGATATCGCCCATGAGGTTGTCTTGCACGGGGCCGACGTGGCCTGGGTGCATTTCGACTGGCCGTGGTTCTCCATTCTTCTGGCCCTGACCCATCGCTTTCTGTGGTTGCCGTTGGAGTTGAGCGCCTATCTCTGGTGCGGTCTGTTTTTCGCCGGCACCAGTGCCCTGATGGTCGATTGTATTCGCCGACGTTCGCCACAACTTGCCGGGTGGGCATGCCTGGTTGTGCTGGCAATGCCCGCGGTCAATTCCTTTCGAAATGACATCATCCGTGAATGCGGTTTCTGGTTTTTCTGCACGCTGGCGTTATGGCAGGCGCTGCGTTGGCAAGCCTTGGGCGGCTGGCTCAGAGCCGGCCTGATTCACTTGGCTATCGTGGCCGCAGCGCTGTTCCGGCTGGAGGCATTGCTTTTATTGCCAGCGCTGGGGCTGTGGCAGTTGCCGGGGCTGTGGCGCTCCGGTCAGCGCGCGCGTTTGCTGCAGTTTGCTCTGTTGCCGGTGGTGGGGCTGCTGGTTGCATCGGCCTTCGGATTTTTCATGTCGGCACGCTTCCTCCTGTATTTGGACATGATTGCACCGCAGGGCGTCTACAAGTCGTTTCAGATGCTGTCTGAACAGTTTGGCAACTCGCTGATCAACAAGTACTCCCAGGATGAAGCCGGGCGCATCGTGTTCTTCGGGCTGCTGGCGACGATGATGATCACCTTCGTCAAGCTGATGGGGCCGTTCGCTGCGCCATTTGTCCTGCGTCGCAACTGGGGAGTCTTGGGTGTTTACTGGCGTGACTATCGTCCGTTCGCCTGGGCAGCACTGCTGTATCTCGTCGTGCTGATGCTGTTTTTCATCAAGCAGCAGTTCATGAACGCCCGGTATCTGAGTTTCCTGAATTTGCTGTTCGTACCGGTACTGGCGATGGGGCTGGCGGCATTTGCCCGGCAGTTTCCGCGCTGGACCAAAGTGCTGGTCGTGGCAGCGTTGCTGGTGATGCTGTCGAATGTGATTTCGACTGGCGCTGGCAAGACCCATTACGTGGCCGCCGGGCGCTGGATGTCCGCGCACGTTGAGCCTGAGGCCAGCGCCTGGTTCGAAGACGGTCGCATCAGCTATTACGCGGGGCGGGGTTATGTCCTGCCGACGCTCACGCGTGAACAGGCGATGTCGCCGGAGCACGCCGATGACTATCGCTATTTCCTGATCGAAGGCAAAGGCGATGAGTCGTGGCTGGGCGAGTGGCTGGTGGCGCACAAGATGCGCATCATTGAGCGCTTCGCCAATCGCAAGGGTGCGACGATTCTGGTGATCGGCAAGTAAGGCTCAATCGAGCAGTAGGCGCAGGCGTTCGATCAGCGCAGCCTGCCGCTTGCTCGGCAACGCCTGGCGATAACCTTCCAGGAAGGTGTGCCCGGCGTCGTCGCCGAGCAGCCATTGCCGGTCTTGTTTGTAGCGCAGCAAATGGGCGAAGTTGCGCAGTCGCTTGCTGTCGCTCAGAGCGCGCCTCTGGCAGCGCAGGTCGGCGATGTCGATCAACCCGAGCTGATTCTGCGGCGTCTGCACGACATTACCGAAGTGCAGGGACCGGAAATACACGCCTTTTTCGTGCAGTTGCGCAATGAACGCGCCCAACTGAGCGCGCAACGTCTCGGTTTCTTCGGGCGTGCCCTGCAATTGCCGTACGGTCTCGCCCGCCAGCGGTGCGTAATACACGCCATCGCGCTGAATGCTTGGAATACGATAAACCGCGATCACATCGGGGCAGAGAATGCCGCGCTGCTGCAACGCCTTGGTGTTGTTGGCGAAGCGCTGGGCGTAGGGAAAGAACAGCGCTGAACTCAACAAGCGCTTGCGGCGGAATAGCTTGAGCATGCGACCGTCGGCCAACCTGAGCACCTTGTCGCCGGAACCGTCGGCTTCGAGTACCTGAGCGCCCTTGCGCAGTGCCTCGTAAGTGCTGTGATCAATCGATTGCATGCCTGACTCCCCATCGTGAGCCGGCTATCTTAACCGACTTGGCCAAAGGCTGGCGTCCGGCGATGTTTATCGGCGCAAAAGGGCCTGTGATATCATCGCCGCCTCACTGATTTACGCGGATTACCATGAGCAGTCCTGAACCGAAAGCCCAGTCAACGCTGGCGATCTATTTCCGCCTCTTGGCTTACGTGCGTCCCTACGCCGGCTTGTTCATCCTGAGTATCGTCGGCTTCCTGATCTTCGCATCGACCCAACCGATGCTCGCCTACATCCTCAAATATTTCGTCGACGGTCTGGCCAATCCCGAGGCCAGTCTGTTCCCCGGCAATCCTTACCTTGGCAAGTTGCAATTGCTCGAGAGTGTGCCGTTGTTGATCGTGCTGATTGCCGTGTGGCAAGGCGTCGGCTCGTATCTGGGCAACTACTTTCTGGCGCGGGTTTCGCTGGGGCTGGTGCATGACCTGCGTGTGGTCCTGTTCAACAAGCTGCTCGATCTGCCCAACAGCTATTTCGACAAGAACAACTCTGGTCACCTGATTTCCCGTATCACCTTCAACGTGACGATGGTCACCGGCGCCGCCACCGACGCGATCAAAGTGGTGATCCGCGAAGGCATGACCGTGATTTTCCTGTTCTGCACCCTGTTGTGGATGAACTGGAAGTTGACCCTGGTGATGGTCGCCATCCTGCCGGTAATCGGTCTGATGGTGAACAGCACCAGCAAGAAATTCCGCAAGCAGAGCAAAAAGATTCAGGTGTCGATGGGCAACGTCACGCATGTGGCGTCCGAGACGATTCATGGTTACCGCGTGGTGCGCAGCTTTGGTGGCGAAACCTACGAAAAGGTTCGCTTTCACGACGCCAGCCAAAGCAACACCGACAAGCAACTGACCATGACCAAGACCGGCGCGGTGTATACACCGATGCTGCAATTGGTGACCTATAGCGCCATGGCGGTGGTGATGTTTCTGGTCCTGTACCTTCGCGGTGATGCATCGCCTGGTGATCTGGTGGCCTACATCACCATGGCCGGCCTGCTGCCAAAACCGATTCGCCAGCTCTCGGAAGTCAGCTCGACGATCCAGAAGGGCGTGGCCGGTGCCGAGAGCATTTTCGAGCAGCTGGACGAGCCGGCGGAAGTCGATCACGGCACGGTCGAGCGCGACCGTCTGCAAGGTCGCCTCGAAGTGCGCAACCTCAGCTTCAGTTATCCCGACAGTGAGAAGAAAGTCCTTGATGACATCAGTTTCGTCGTCGAACCAGGACAAATGGTCGCGCTGGTCGGTCGTTCCGGCAGTGGCAAGTCGACCTTGGCCGGTCTGATTCCGCGTTTCTACCAGCACGAGCAGGAACATGGGCAGATTCTGCTCGATGATGTGCAGGTGCAGGACCTGACCCTTCGCAGCCTCCGTCGGCAGATAGCCCTCGTGACCCAACAGGTCACGCTGTTCAACGACACGGTGACCAACAACATCGCTTACGGCGACCTGGCGGGGGCGCCGTTCGATGAGGTCAAACGCGCGGCCACCGAAGCCTACGCCGATGAGTTCATAGTCAAGATGCCGCAGGGCTATGAAACCCTGGTCGGCGAAAATGGTGTGTTGCTGTCCGGTGGACAGCGTCAGCGCATCGCCATCGCACGTGCATTGCTCAAGGACGCGCCGCTGCTGATTCTCGATGAGGCCACCTCGGCCCTCGATACCGAGTCGGAACGGCATATCCAGGCGGCTCTCGATCATGTGGTGCAGAACCGCACGACGCTGGTCATCGCTCACCGTTTGAGCACGATCGAAAAGGCTGATCTGATTCTGGTCATGGATGACGGCAAGATTGTCGAACGCGGCACTCATGCCCACCTTCTCGCGCAAAATGGCTATTACGCACGCTTGCATGCGAAGGAATTCGAAGAAGGCGACGAGCCGCAGCCGACCCATGTGACCGACCTATGCTGACGGCGTTTCGCGCTTGGCGGGAGCGCGGCTGGAGCCAGATCGATCAGGCGGCCTACGCACAGGCCTGGCAGCGCTTCGGTGGCAGTTTTGCCACGCATCCCGATGTGGTGGAGCGGCTGTCGGCATTTGTCGGCATCCAGCTGCATTATTTGGGCTGGATCGTTGACGGCGAAGTCGTCGCGGCTGTTGCTTGCTGGGGAAAACATGCCGCGCTGTCCAAGGAAGTGCTCAAGCGCGAGGGCAAGCGCGGGCTGCTGGACATGGGCAACGCCGAAGTGATTCTGCCGATTGCTGCGGATGCCGTGGTTCCGGTTCGCCAGCGCATGGCTTACGTGTCGCAACTCAACGCCGAGCAGATCAGCACCCTGCGCGCCCAGCCCGAAGGCCTGGCACTGGCGCGGCTGCCCGAGGATTACTCGAAGAAGTTTCGCTACAACCAGCGTCGCGAACAGCGCCTGCTGGAAGAGGCGGGTGGTGCGCTGATTCCGATGGCCGACTTGACGCCACAGGAGCAGGCCGCCGCTTACGGTGATCTGTTCCAGCGTCGCTGGGGGTTCGAGGTGCCCGGCAAGGCCGGGTTGGTCGAGGTCTTCACGCTCTTGCGCGAGTTCATGACCGGTTCAGTGGTCATGCTTGAGTCGGCGCCAGTGGCAATTCAGATCCTCTACCGTGTCGAAGCGCCGCAATGGGTATCGCTGGAATACGTCAACGGCGGCGTCGATCCGCAAAGCCGTGAGTTCAGCCCCGGCAGTGTGCTGAGCTTCGTCAACACCCAGCAGGCCTGGGCGGATGCTCAGGCACTGGGCAAGACGCTGCGCTATTCGTTCGGCCGTGCCGACCGTGAATACAAGGATCGCTGGTGCCACACGGTGCCCGTCTACAAGGTCTGAAGCCATGACTGCTCGCAAGCAACAGCTCCTCAAGGCGCATCGGCGCAGCAAGCGCTTGTTCCTCATCGCGTTCCTGATCGTCCTGGTGGCGGCCGGTTTCGGGCTGGGCTGGTGGCTGGTGCCGGTGCTACTGGTGTTGGCGTGGGGGGCGCACGAAGCGTGGTTCGCCGACCACCTGTTCTACCGCGCAAGCGACGACTATCAGTACCAGTTTCCCGGCGATACAGCGCGGCAAAGCGTGAAGCTGGATGGCGGAGTCGTACATCTGAGCGAGCCGCTGGCGCCGGGAGAAACGCTGCTGCTGGAACTTCAGATCAAAGCGACGTGGCTGGGCCGCTGGCGCGATCCCTATGTCGAGTTGGGTAATGATCGCCAGGATTTCGAGCGTGGCGTCGGTGGGCGGCGCTTTCTCAATCTCTCCGGGCAAGCCGCAGCGCTTGGCGAAAACGCGCTGACAGTGCGTGGTCGGCATTGCACGCTGAGTTCCAGCGGCACGTTGTGGGTCATGAGCAATCCCGATTACGCGCAGCAACGGGTCATGGTCATCGCGCCCCACGCCGATGATGCCGAGCTTGCAGCGTTCGGGCTCTACAGTCGCGGCGAAAAAGCAAGCATCGTCACCCTGACCCAGGGCGAAATCGAAGCCGAAGATTTTCAGCGACTGGGTCTGGACAAGGCTCAGGCGGCTCGTTTGAAAGGTCGCCTGCGCAGTTGGGACAGCCTGAGTATTCCGTTGTGGGGCGGGGTGCCGGCCAGTCGTTGTGTACAGCTGGGCTATTACTGCCTGCAATTGCCAGCGATGGCCGAAGAGCCGAACACCTCATTCGGCTCGCGCGAATCCGGCGAAAATGATGTGCGTACTGTCCGTCAGCACAATCCGTTCGACCTGCCGGGCGATGTCGATGGCGCGCCGACCTGGATCAATCTGGTCGGCGATTTACGGCAATTGCTCGAGCACTTTCGCCCCGAAGTCGTCGTCACTCCGCATCCCGAACTGGACCCGCACAGCGATCACGTCGCTTCCACCCGTGCCCTGCTGGAAGCCATCGCCGCCAGTACGTGGCAGCCGTCGACCTTGCTGATGTACGCCAACCATCTGCATGACAATGATCGTTGGCCAATGGGCCCGGCCGGTGGCGGTATTGCACTGCCGCCGGCGATCGAACCGTTGCCGGCCGACCGTTTGTGGAGTCCGCTGCTGTCAGCGGACGTGCAGCTGGACAAGGCCATGGCGCTGGCCATGGAGCATGACCTGCAGGGCCCGCTCGGATTCAAGCGGCAGTTGCGTCGCGTCATTCAACAGGTGCTTGCTGGACGTCGCTGGCCTGTCACAGGCAGTAACGAGTTTTTCCGCAAGGCTGTTCGCCGCCACGAACTGTTCTGGGTCCGCGACCTTTGAGATTGAGGCGGACGGCGCTTTACCCTGTGTTAATATCGCGCCCCTGTTCATTTTGTATGTGGGTTGCTCCATGAAGTTGTCCATGCCGCGTTTCGATCAAGCCCCTGTCTTGGTGGTCGGCGATGTCATGCTCGACCGTTACTGGCATGGCGGAACCTCACGGATTTCCCCTGAGGCGCCAGTGCCGGTGGTCAAGGTCGAGCAGATCGAAGACCGCCCGGGCGGTGCCGCGAACGTTGCCTTGAACATTGCCGCGCTGGGTGCGCCGGCATCGCTGGTCGGCGTGACCGGCGATGACGAAGCCGCCGACAGCCTGAGCAACAGTCTCAAGGGGGCCGGCGTACGCGCATTGTTCCAGCGCATCGCGCACCAGCCCACCATCGTCAAGCTGCGGGTCATGAGTCGGCACCAGCAATTGCTGCGTATCGACTTCGAAGAACCCTTTGCCACCGACGCGTTGGCACTTGGCTCGCAGGTCGACGACCTGCTTGAGGGCATCAAGGTGCTGGTCCTTTCCGATTACGGCAAAGGCGCGCTGAAAAATCATCAGGCGCTGATTCAGGCGGCACGGGCGAAAAACATTCCGGTACTGGCCGATCCGAAGGGCAAGGATTTTTCCATCTATCGTGGCGCCAGCCTGATCACGCCGAACCTGAGCGAATTCGAAGCCATCGTCGGCGGTTGCGTTGACGAACACGAACTCGTCAGCAAGGGCGCAGCGCTGATGCATGATCTCGATCTCGGGGCGCTGCTGGTCACCCGTGGCGAACACGGCATGACGCTGTTACGGCCCGATCATCCAGCACTGCATTTGCCTGCCCGTGCCCGGGAAGTCTTCGATGTGACCGGTGCAGGCGATACGGTGATTTCCACGTTGGCAGCGGCCATAGCGGCTGGCGAAGAACTGCCGCACGCGGTGGCGCTGGCCAATCTGGCGGCGGGCATTGTCGTCGGCAAGCTGGGTACCGCAGCGATCAGCGCCCCGGAGCTGCGTCGCGCCATTCAGCGCGAGGAAGGCTCCGAGCGTGGTGTGCTGGGTCTTGAGCAATTGGTGCTGGCCGTTGCCGACGCCCGTGCGCATAACGAACGAATTGTCTTCACCAACGGCTGCTTCGACATCCTGCACGCCGGCCATGTGACTTATCTTGAGCAGGCACGAGCGCAAGGCGATCGACTGATTGTCGCGGTCAACGACGATGCCTCGGTCAGTCGCCTGAAAGGCCCTGGTCGCCCGATCAACAGTGTCGACCGGCGCATGGCTGTTCTGGCGGGCCTCGGTGCGGTGGATTGGGTCATCAGTTTCCCGGAAGGTACGCCTGAGAACCTGCTGCGCGAGGTCAAGCCTGATGTGCTGGTCAAGGGCGGCGATTACGGCATCGATCAGGTTGTCGGTGCTGATATCGTCACCGCTTATGGCGGTACCGTGAAAGTGTTGGGGCTGGTGGAAAACAGCTCGACGACCGCGATTGTCGAAAAAATACGCAGTCGCTGATCAGATGAGTTTTTGCCGTTGTGTACCGCGTGTGAACGGATTTTGCCTTGGGGATTTCACCGTTTCCGTTGATGTAGGCAGGTTTGAATCCGCTGCGCTTGCCCGCCTATGTTACGTGGTCGACTAATCTATGAAAGTCATGCTTCTGGTGATGGACGAGCAACGGGTCATACTTGACCGGCTCTACGACATCGTTCAGCAGAACTGCGATGAGTGTTTCATCTATCGTCTGAGCAAACAGCAGCAGATGAACCTCGGCGTTTTTCTGGCTTCGGTCGATTACCAGACCTTTGACCGCGTGGTGATTTTCTCCCGGGTCAAGCGTCTGGCCCCGCAACTGCGGGTGCTCAAGTGCATTCCCGGGCTGGTCTTTCTCGAGCACGATGCCTACCAGAACTACATGCCCGCCAGTAAATACCGCGGCGTGTATTCGCGCCTGTATAGCCGTTTGCCGAGCTGCCGGGCCTTGGTGTCCGGCGCTGTTGTCGCGCGCAAGATGCTGGCGGAAGGCATCGATACGGTGTTCGTCTCCAAAGGCTACGACGAGCAGATGCTGCGCAACACCGGCGTCGCGCGCGACATCCCGATCGGCTTCCTCGGCAGCCTGAAAAGCACTGAGTACGCCGAGCGCAAGGCCATGCTCGAATCCCTTTCGCAGCGTACCGGCATGCTCGTGACTCGCACCAAATCGGGTGCGGAATACCTCGAAACGCTCAATCGCATCAAAATCTTCGTCAGCGCCGATATCGGCATGAACGAGTTCATGATCAAGAACTTCGAAGCCATGGCGTGCGGCTGTGTGCTGCTGGCCTGGAGCCAGGGCGAGGAAGACCGCTTGCTTGGTTTCGAAGACATGCACAACACCGTGTTCTATCGCAGCGAAGACGAGGCGGTGGCCAAAATCAAGATGCTGCAGGACGACCCCGAGCTGGCGCAACGCATCGCCAGCAACGGCCAGGCGTTTGCCGAGAGTCGCTATTCGTTTGCGCGGGTCGGTCAGGCACTCGCCGAGGCCATCCAGCGCGAGATGCGTCCATGGCAGCCACCGTCGGCTTTCACTCGGTTCTGGGTCAAGCTGCGTTACGGCATGAAGGTGCCGGCCTGAATGACGGACGAATACATGGCGCTGGATGCGCTGCCCGGTGGTGACCAGTCGGTTTTGCAGGCTTTGCCCGAAGCCCTGCGCGAATGCCTCAGCCGTGCGGCGCGGGTGGTATTGATCGCTAATAATCCCGCGATTACCGCAGCAGATTTCGCAGCGCTGAATATCGGCGCTAATGACGTCGTCGTCAGTTTCAATCACTGCATCAAGGCGTCGCTGCTCAATGAGCAAAGCGTCAATCTCTTCGTGCACGGCTACAACGCGCCCGACGCCTATTTCTTCGGGCTGCCCGGCAACCAGGACGTACAGCGACTGTTCGACCGCGCGGGCGAGCGCTGCTTCACCATGCTCGTGGGTTGCGCAGCGCCGATGTGCCCGATGCCGCGCGTGGCGATGTACTGGGATCGCATACCGTTGCCGCCGCTGTGGAACTACCCGGTCGACCGCCCGGGCGGCAAGCGCTACGTCGGCCCCTCCACCGGCTTCAACACGCTGGTGCTGCTCGACTGGCTGCGCGGGCATCTCGCTTATACCTATCAGCTGATGACCCTGGGTTTCTCCAACGAAGCGGGGAAACTGTGGGGTGGCCATGCCTGGGATTACGAGCGGGACTGGTTGCAAAAGTCCAATGTCATTGTCGTGCCGCTGCAACCCCGACGCTGGTGGCAGAAACTGTTCAAACGCAAATAAACCACGCCGCAGTCAGGTGCCTGCCGGGCCGAATCATTTCTTCATAGGTGCAATCGAGTGGTGAAAATTGCCGTGGCGTTTTTCGGAATTCCGAGAAATTCGCCGATCTGCTTCCCTTCAATCGAACAGAACGTACTTGCGCAGTTGCCTGCGGGCAGCGAGGTCGAGTGCTTTTATCATCTGTATAAAGTCGATGAAGTGCAGAATTCGCGCTCCGGCGAGAAAGGCGAGCTGGCGGCTGACAACTACCAGCCCTTCGAATCGATGACCGGCGCGCTCACCTCGACTGAAGGTGTGCTGGAGCGCTGGGATTTCGAGCAGGTCAAGGCGCAGGGTGATACCTGGGCCGACGACTATGCGTCGCTGCGCAACCTGATTTATCAGCTCAACTCATTGCACACCGTTACCACCGAGATCGAATCCTTCAATCCGGATTTCGTTGTGTTCGTGCGGCCGGACAATTTCTTCCACACGCCGCTGCCGGGCTACCTGTTCAACCACGCCGAAGCGCGACGGCACAACGTCTATATCCCGGACTGGCAGTGGTGGGGTGGTCTGAATGATCGGTTCGCCGTATGCGGGCGCGATACGTATATCGCCTATGGCAAACGCATCGAGCGCATCTTCGATTTCTGCAAGGCGACCGGCCGCAAGCTGCATTCCGAGCGCTTGCTCAAATACGCCCTGCTCGAGGCAGGCGCCAAGGTCTGCACGTTGCCGATCCAGGCGTCGCGCGTTCGAATCACTGGCGCATTTGCCGAAGAGTCGTTCTCACCCAAGCGTGGCATGGGCAAGCGCGAAAACCGTTACTTCCATTTCTTCGCGAAGTTGCGCACTTGGCGGGATCGTCGCCGCTAGGGGTTATCGGCTCGCGCGCTTCCTGCCCAGCCCGACCAGGCGCAGTGCCTTGATGCTCAATTGTTTGAGACCCGTGCGCGGTGCCTTGGCCGGTTGCAGGCCTTGTTGCACCAGCCAGTCCTTCCAGCGAATGCGTTCGTCATGCACGACCCAGCCTTGCTGCGTAGCGAAGCTTTCAGCCAGGTGAATGCCGCGGGTGCTCGCCGGTATCAGCTTGTCGCGTTTGAGGGTGAACAGCTCCGCGGTTGGCGCGCCGTCCTTGAGTGGCATCAGATACAGATCCGGACGCTTGCGGTCCAGCCGCGCCACCAGTTGATCGCCCTCCAGGCGTTCATCGACATGGAACAGGCTCAGGGATTTGGCTTCCTTGGGCACTTCCAGGCGCAAGTCGTAGATCAATTGCAGTGACGCGGTCGGCAAATGCACGTAGGCCCGTGGCCGTTCCAGCAGTTGCAGGTTGGCGCAGCGTACCGGACGCGCCGAGCCGGACAGCGGCGACAGGCGAAACGGCAGCGCCTCGCGATAATGCAGGGCAGCGGAGTAGGGCGCTGGCAGCCAGGTTTCGTTGAAGCGCCCGCCGAGCCAGCCTTCCGGGGTTTCCAGCAGGCACTCTTCAGCAATTTCCTGAATCGCCGTGTGCAGCGGGATATTCAATTCATGGGCCGGCACGTAGCCGGAAATCAGCTTCAGCACGACATCGCCGCGATCCTGCCGACGCTGGCGGACCAGCACCCAATAATCGCGGTTCTGCCAATGCAGGGTCAGGCGCACGGATACGCCGAGGTTGGCTAATTCGACGGCAAAGCGCTCGCTGTCGGCGACGCTGACCGGTTTGCGTCGTTGCAGAGTCTGGGCGAAATTCAGCGGCATGCCGACGCTCTGGTAGCTCAGGCCTTCGGGCGTGGCTTCGACGAACAGCGGCAGCGTCTTGAAGTTGCTCGGGTTCTTGCGGATGAGCGTGCGCGGCATATCAGCTCCTGCTTAAGGCCGCGGGGCGGCGTCAGTGACCACGCAGGACCTGGGCAACGGTCGCTACGTTATGGGCGAGGTGCAGCGGATTGATCGTGCCGACAATAGCACTGGCGACGCCGGGCTGAGTGAACAGCAACTCGAAGCTGGCGCGCACCGGATCGACTCCCGGACTCAGACAGACATGACCACTGGCCAGGGCTTTTTTCACCAGAATGGCTTTGCCGTGGGCAGCAGCATAGTCAATGACCGCTTTTTCGTTTCGTTCGTTCAGATTGTAGGTGACCATCGCGCAGTCGCCTTGCTCCAACGCTTTCAAGCCGCCTTCGACGGTTTTGCCGGAAAAACCGAAGCCGCGGATTTTGCCCTCGGCCTTCAACGCCGCGAGGGTGGCGTACACCTCTTCCTGCTCAAGAATGACCTTGTCATTGCCGTCCGAGTGCACGAGGACCAGATCGATAAAATCCGTTTCCAGACGTTGCAGGCTGCGCTCGACCGACATCCGCGTGTGCGCGGCGCTGAAGTCGTGACGCGATACGCCGTCGGCAAACTCTTCGCCGACCTTGCTGACGATCACCCAATCCTGTCGCTGACCGCGCAGTAGCGGGCCGAGGCGTTCTTCGCTGCGACCATAGGCCGGTGCCGTGTCGATCAGGTTGATGCCCAGGTCGCGCGCCTGGCGCAGCAGCATGCGCGCCTCGTCGTCGCCGGGAATCTGAAAGCCGTTGGGGTATTTCACCCCCTGGTCACGGCCGAGTTTGACCGTGCCCAGGCCCAGCGGGGAAACCGTCAGGCCGGTGCTGCCCAACGGGCGATGCAGATCGTGCAGAGTGGCGATGGTCATGGCAGCAGTTGCTCCCACGCGGGTACGCCGAGCGGCGGTTTAGGCAACGGCGGCAGCGGCTCGGTCGCTTGCGGCTGGATGCCGTCGTGTTGCAGCGAAGCGATGACGCGGTCGGCGAAGTCCGGCGCCAGTGCCAGTTTGGTCGGCCAGCCGACGAGCAAGCGGCCTTCCTCGGCGAGGAACGCGTTGTCCGGGCGGGTCAGGCCAGTCTGCAGCGGCTCGGCGCGGTCGACGCGCAGGGTGGCCCATCGCGTGGTGCTGAGGTCGATCCACGGCAGCAGCTGGGCGATTTCCTTTTGCGCCGTGGCAATCTGTTCTGCCGGCTCGCGAGCCACGCCTTCGCTTTCGGCGATGTCGCCGCCCATGTACCAGACCCACTGGCCGTCAGCCGCCGGATGCGTGGTCACGGTGATGCGCGGCTTGGTGCCGCCGCCCAGGCAGTGCGCGTACAGCGGTTTCAGGCCGGGGCCTTTGGCGAGGATCATGTGCAGCGGCCGGCGTTGCATGGCCGGCCGGCTCAGGCCCAAGGCTTCGAGCAATTCGGCGGTACCAGCGCCGGCGCTGAGAACGATGCGCTGGGCGCGGATTTCGCGACCATCGACTTTCAGCCCGACCAGCACACCGGCTTCCAGCAGCGGCTCGATCACCTTACCGGCGAGCAAACCGTCACCGGCCAGCTCGGCCAGACGCTGGATCAGGCTCGGGACATCCACCACCAATTCGGCGAGGCGATAGACCTTGCCCTTGAAGCGCTTGTCTTGCAGGGCCGGCGGCAGTTCGTCGCCCTTGACCTGATCGACCCGGCCACGCACGGCTTTGCTGGCGAAGAAACTGGTGAGGTTGCCGGCCAGAGTGCCTGGCGACCATAGGTAATGGGCTTCGGACAGCAGGCGCACGCCGGACAAGTCCAGCTCGCCATTGCCGGCCAGCGCCTCGCGCCAGCGGCGCGGCATGTCGGCGATGGCTTCGGAGGCACCGGTCAGCGCGCCATGCAGCGCGTACTTGGCGCCGCCGTGGATGATGCCCTGGGACTTCACGCTCTGCCCGCCACCGAGGCTGGCGCTTTCCACCAGCACGGTCGAGAAACCCTGACCGCGCAGGCGCGCATTCAGCCAGAGGCCGGCGACACCAGCGCCGACAATCAGAACGTCGGTGGAAATAACGGATGGCATGCAGCGACCTCGGAGCTTGAAGAAGCCGCAAGTTTCAAGCTTCAAGCTGCAAGCTGCAACCCGGACCAGCAAATCAGCATTGCTTGCGGCTTGCCGCTTGAAGCTTGCTGCTGCTTTTTAATGCCCGGCAGTTTTCGAAAACAGCTGGATCACAACGACACCCAGCACAATCAACGCCATCCCGAGCATCGCCGGTACATCGAGCTTCTGCCCGTAAATAAACAGAGCCGCGACGCTGACCATGACAATGCCCATCCCGGCCCAGACCGCGTAGGCAACGCCCACCGGCACAGTGCGCACCACCAGCGTCAGCATCCAGAATGCGATCCCGTAGCCGACGATGATCAACATCAATGGCAGAGGTGTGCTGAAGCCTTTGACCGCTTTCATCGAAACGGTGGCGATCACTTCGGCGCAGATGGCGATGGCCAGATAGACGTAGGCGTTCATGGTTCGGTCCTCAAATAAATCGTTGCTTGCTGAGGCCCATTCTAGGGATTGCTCAGATGGGGTAAAGTCATTACCTATCTGCTTTGAGGATAGGTCTAAAAACCGCATGCAATGGAATCTCGAACAATTGCGCTTATTTGTAGAGGTTGCCGAACAGCGCTCGTTTTCCGCCGTGGCGCGTCGGCAACGCAAGGCGCAATCGGCGATCAGCAACGCCGTTGCGATGCTCGAAGAGGATCTGGGCGTGAGCCTGTTCGAGCGCAGCAGCGGTCGTCAGCCGAGTCTCACCGAGGCGGGCGAGGCATTGCTGGAAGAGGCCCGCGAGGTGTTGCGCCAGTGCGAGCGCCTCAACGGCAGGGCCATGGCCATGCTGCGCGGCCAGGAGGCGCAGTTGCGTGTGGCCCAGGACGAGGCGATGCCCTATCAGGCGCTGGTGGAAAGTTTCGGCGAACTGGCCGAGCAGTTTCCCAGCCTGGAAGTGCAACTGACCAGCGCCGCCCAAGGCGAGGTCGCGCGCAAACTGGTCGAGCGCCGCGCCGATCTCGGCCTGCTGTTCTATCACGATGAGATTCCCGAGGCCCTCGAGCGCCGCGTACTCGGTCGTGTCGAGATGGTCACGGTGTGCGGCGTCAATCATCCACTGGCGCAGCAGGCTTACGTGACCTGCCAGCAACTGGCGCAGCACCGGCAACTGTTGATGTCGACGCAGACCAGCGTCTATCCCGGCAACGAGCCGGCCAGCCCGCAGGTATGGCGTGCCGACAGCTTCTACGTGATGTCTGAATGGCTGGTGCGCGACCTTGGCTGGGCCTGGCTGCCGCGTCACGTTGTGCAGTACTCGGCGTATCAGGGCCAGATGATTGAACTCGACAGTGAGTGGACGCCGCCAGCGCTGGTGGTGGAGCTGGTCTGGCGCCGCGACGAACCGCTCGGTCCGGCCGCACGCTGGCTGGCGGAACGTTTTGCCGTGCACTTGCGGGCGATCGGTGACAAAAGCCGATAAACTCCGCCGCCATGAATAGAACTCTCTACACCGTGCTGTTTTACCTGGGGCTGCCATTGGTGGCGATTCGGTTGTGGCTGCGCGCGCGCAAGGCGCCGGCGTATGCCAAACGCATTGGCGAGCGCTTCACGCTTGGCATGCCGACCCTGCAGCCCGGTGGCATCTGGGTGCACGCGGTGTCGGTGGGCGAAAGCATTGCCGCCGCGCCGATGATCCGCGCCTTGCTCGAGCGCTACCCGGCCATGCCGATCACCGTGACCTGCATGACCCCGACCGGTTCGGAGCGGATTCAGGCACTGTTCGCCAATGAGCCGCGCATCCAGCACTGCTATCTGCCGTACGACTTGCCGTGCGCCGCTGCACGCTTTCTCGATCGCGTACAGCCCAGGCTTGCGGTGATCATGGAAACCGAGCTGTGGCCCAACCATATTCATCAATGTGCCAAGCGCGGGATTCCGGTGGCGCTGGCCAATGGGCGATTGTCGCAGCGTTCCGCCAAAGGCTATGGCCGCTTCAACAAACTCACCGCGCCGATGCTCGCCGAGATGAGCCTGTTGGCCGTGCAGACCGAAGCCGAGGCCCAGCGCTTCCGTGATCTCGGCGCGCGCCCGGAGACGGTTGAAGTCACCGGTTCGATCAAGTTCGACCTGACCATCGATCCGCAACTGCTGCAACGCGCAGCCGAACTGCGTAGCCAATGGCAGGCGCAGGATCGTCCCGTGTGGATCGCCGCGAGCACTCACGAAGGCGAAGATGAAGTGGTGCTCGACGCTCATCGTCGCCTGTTGGCCAATCACCCGGATGCATTATTGATTCTGGTGCCGCGTCATCCCGAGCGCTTCAATTCGGTGTTCGACCTGTGCCAGCGCGAAGGTTTTGCCACGGTACGCCGCTCGACCGGGGCTAATGTCGATGCGCAGACGAGCGTGCTGCTCGGCGACACCATGGGTGAGTTGCTGTTTCTCTATGCCTTGGCCGACAGCGCTTTTGTCGGCGGCAGTCTGGTGCCGAACGGCGGGCACAATCTGCTCGAACCCGCCGCCCTGGCGAAACCGGTACTCAGCGGCCCGCACCTGTTCAACTTCCTCGACATCGCTGCGCAATTGCGTGAAGGCGGGGCATTGGCCGAAGTGGATGATGCCGAAGGCCTCGCAGTCGAGCTGCGCCGTTTGTTCGAACTGCCCCGTGATGCGCAGCGCATGGCCGAGGCCGGGCTGGCGGTGATGCGGCGCAATCAGGGCGCATTGCAGCGGCTGCTGGATGGCTTGGCGCGGCTGATCCAATAGTCGCCTGGAATATTACTGTGGTGAGGGGATTTATCCCCGCTGGGTTGCGGAGCAGCCCCAAACCATTCAACGCGGTCATTCAGAAAAACCGTGTCCACCGCTATTGCGACTGCTGCGCAGCCGGACGGGGATAAATCCCCTCACCACAGGGGTTCATTCCAAATTGTTCATGGCCGGGCCTTACTGTGGCGAGGGGATTTATCCCCGTTGGGTTGCGAAGCAGCCCCAAAACCATTCAGCGCGGTGATTCAGTTAGATCTGGCAAGTCGGATTTACGACTGCTGCGCAGCCGAACGGGGATAAATCCCCTCGCCACATGGATTCATCCCCGCTGGGTTGCGAAGCAGCCCCAAAACCATTCAGCGCGGTGATTCAGTCAGATCTGGCAAGCAGGATTTACGACTGCTGCGCAGCCGATCGGGGATAAATCCCCTCACCACAGGGGATTCATCCAGATTGTTTAAGGCCGGGCCTTGAGCTGCGCCTCGGCCGCCGACGCCAGATCCGGCGGCAGGAAATCCTTGTCCGGGTTGTAGTCGGCTTTCAGATAACGCCGCAGGTCTTCCAGGTCACCCGGGTTCAGCGTCCCCGCCGCCTGCTTCAGGCGCAGGTTGTCGAGGATGTAGTCGTAGCGGGTGTTGTTGTAGTTGCGCACCGAGGTGTACAGCTGGCGCTGCGCGTCGAGCACGTCGACGATGTTGCGTGTGCCGACCTGATAACCGATTTCCGTGGCTTCCACCGCGCTCTGGTTGGAGATGATCGACTGGCGGCGCGCCTGCACCTGCTCGACGTCGGTGTTCACCGCGCGGTGCAGATTGCGGGTGTTTTCCACCACTTGCCGGCGCAGCGATTCGCGCTGCTGTTCGCTCTGATCCAGTTGCGCATAGGACTGGCGCACTTGCGAACTGGTCAGCCCGCCGCTGTAGATCGGGATGTTCAGTTGCAGGCCCAGCGTGCTCTGCTCGACGTTGCCGCCATAAGGCGCGCCGAACGAGTTGGGGTTGGCGAAGCCGAGGGCGTCGTTGTCGCCTTTCTCGTATTTCGCCACGGCGTCGAGGGTCGGCAAGTGGCCGGCCTTGCGCTGCTTGAGCGTCTGTTCGGCGGAGCTGACCGCGTAGTTGCTGGCGAGCAGATTGAGGTTCTGCCGCGCCGCCGTGTCGACCCAGGATTTCGCATCGTTGGGCGCCGGCGGCAGGATCGGTAGCGTATGAACGATGCCCTGAATCGAGTTGTACTGACGGTTGGTCAGGGTGATCAACGCCTGGAACGCATCATCGACCTGACGCTGGGCGACGATGCGGTTGGCTCGCGCGGTGTCGTAACTGGCTTGCGATTGCAGCACGTCGGTCTTATCCGAGAGGCCGACATCGAAGCGCTCGTTGGACTGATCGAGCTGACGTTTGAACGCCGCTTCTTCAGCTTTGGTCGAGGCCAGATTGTCCTGGCTGCGCAACACGTTGAAGTAGCTTTCGGCGCTCTGCAGGATCAGGTTCTGCTCGGTCGCCGAGAGCTGCAGCGCGGCCTGCTCGTTAACGTCCTTGGCTGCTTGATACTGGAACCAGCGATCGGCGCGGAACAGCGGCTGCGCGAGCGTCGCCTGATAGGAATGCGCGCTGCGGTTGGCGATGGCCGAAGGCTGGTCGATCGAGGTGCGCACGTCGGCGACTTCGGCGCCACCGGACAGGTTCGGCAGCAGACCGGCGCGGGCCTGCGGCACCACTTCTTTCTGTGCGCCATACTGGGCGCGGGCCGCCGCGAGGTCGGCGTTGTTGTCGACCGCTTCCTGATAGACGCTGACCAGATCGGTTTTGGTCGACAAGGGTGCTTCCGCTGCCCAGGCCATTGTGTTGGACGCACAGGACACGGCAACAGCCAATGAAAGTTTGCGCAGCATGAGGCGATCCCTAGCATGAATATTATGGAAGTAATCCGGGCGCCAAAGGTAAGGCGCAGCCCGCACAGCGTCAAGGCTGAGCAGGCCCAGCGAGTGTAGTTGCGCATTGCTCCGGCAACAATCGGCCAGCCTGTGTATTTACGCCATTCATCATGGCGTTCGCTGCGGTGTTGGCGTTCCTCGGTGGTTGTGTCTAGACTGGCCGGGTTCTTGTCGGGGTGCCTTGCTATGAGGCTGAGATCGAATAATTTCGGATCCCGTTGAACCTGATCAGGTTAGCGCCTGCGTAGGGAACAAGATTTCTCGTCACCCGGCGAGTCCTCTTGTGCTTCGTCCGGGATATTGTTCGACAATCGAACGCCATGACGAATGCACAGCACCGGTCCTGGTGCGTCCGTGCCTTTCAGGTTCTGCTCCGACAATCCACTGCTGGATGCCGTCTGGAGAGCCTGTGATGACAACAAAAGAAAAAAACGCGATCAACCTGAGTGACTCGGCCAAGGTCGACGAGCAATCGGTCAAGCCGTTCACCCGTTCGCAAAAAGTCTACGTTCAGGGCTCGCGCCCGGACATTCGCGTACCGATGCGCGAAATCAGCCTCGATGTAACCCCGACCGATTTCGGCGGCGAGATCAATGCGCCGGTCACTGTCTACGACACTTCCGGCCCGTACACCGATCCGAATGTGGTCATCGATGTGCGCAAAGGTCTGGCCGATGTGCGTTCAGCGTGGATCGATGACCGTGGCGATACCGAGCGCCTGCCGGGCCTGAGCTCGAACTTCGGCCAGCGGCGTCTGGCCGATGCCGAGCTGACCAAACTGCGTTTTGCCCACGTCAACAACCCGCGCCGGGCCAAGGCCGGGGCCAACGTCAGCCAGATGCACTACGCGCGCAAAGGCATCATCACCGCCGAGATGGAGTACGTCGCCATCCGCGAAAACATGAAACTGCAAGAGGCCCGCGCGGCCGGCCTGCTCAAGCAGCAACACGCCGGCCACAGCTTCGGCGCAAGCATTCCGAAAGAGATCACCCCGGAGTTCGTCCGCGAGGAAATCGCCCGTGGCCGCGCGATCATTCCCGCCAACATCAACCACGTCGAACTGGAACCGATGATCATCGGCCGTAACTTTCTCGTGAAGATCAACGGTAACATCGGCAACAGCGCGCTGGGCTCTTCGATCGAAGAAGAAGTGGCGAAACTGACCTGGGGCATTCGCTGGGGCTCGGACACGGTGATGGACCTGTCCACCGGCAAACACATTCACGAAACCCGCGAGTGGATCATCCGCAACTCGCCGGTGCCGATCGGTACCGTGCCGATCTATCAGGCGCTGGAGAAGGTTAACGGCGTCGCCGAAGACCTGACCTGGGAGCTGTTCCGCGACACCCTGATCGAGCAAGCCGAGCAGGGCGTCGACTACTTCACCATCCACGCCGGCGTGCTCCTGCGCTACGTGCCGCTGACCGCCAAACGCGTCACCGGCATCGTTTCCCGTGGCGGCTCGATCATGGCCAAGTGGTGCCTGGCGCACCACAAAGAGAACTTCCTCTACACCCACTTTGACGAAATCTGCGAAATCATGAAGGCCTACGACGTCAGCTTCTCGCTGGGCGATGGCCTGCGTCCCGGCTCGATTGCCGACGCTAACGACGAAGCGCAATTCGGCGAACTGGAAACCCTCGGCGAGCTGACCAAGATTGCCTGGAAGCACGACGTGCAATGCATGATCGAAGGCCCGGGCCACGTGCCGATGCAGTTGATCAAAGAGAACATGGACAAGCAGCTCGAATGCTGCGATGAGGCGCCGTTCTACACCCTCGGCCCGCTGACGACCGACATTGCGCCGGGCTACGATCACATCACCTCGGGTATCGGCGCGGCGATGATCGGCTGGTTCGGTTGCGCGATGCTCTGCTACGTGACGCCGAAGGAGCACTTGGGCCTGCCGAACAAGGATGACGTGAAGACCGGGATCATCACTTACAAGATCGCCGCACACGCAGCGGACCTGGCCAAGGGACACCCGGGCGCGCAGATCCGTGATAACGCACTGAGCAAGGCGCGTTTCGAATTCCGCTGGGAAGACCAGTTCAACCTCGGTCTGGACCCGGACACCGCACGTTCCTACCACGACGAAACCCTGCCGAAGGATTCGGCCAAGGTCGCGCATTTCTGCTCGATGTGCGGGCCGAAATTCTGCTCGATGAAGATCACCCAGGAAGTCCGCGAATATGCGGCCAACCAACGCATCGACGCGGTCGACGTGGACGTCGCCAAGGGGCTAGCTGAGCAGGCCGAGCGGTTCAAACAGGAAGGCAGCCAGCTGTACAAAAAAATCTAGCCACAAGCGGCAAGCTACAAGCTGCAAGATTAGAAGCAGTCCGCGTACCGCTTTTAACTTGCAGCTTGCAGCTTTTTCCTGCTCCTCTTTGAGATAACACCCTTGAGCATTCAACCCGGCACTTATTCTCCCGACCTCGCCGTCCCCGCTGAAAAGCGTGTGTTCGGCGGTCGCGATCTGTTTTCCCTGTGGTTCTCCCTCGGTATCGGCCTGATGGTTCTACAGACCGGCGCATTGCTCGCGCCGGGCCTGGGTCTGTCCGGTTCTTTGCTGGCGATCTTCCTCGGCACGCTGGTAGGCGTGCTGTTGCTGGCGGCGGTCGGCGTGATCGGCAGCGACACCGGCCTGTCATCGATGGCCGCGCTGAAGCTCAGCCTCGGCAGCAAAGGCGCGAGCCTGCCGGCGCTGCTCAATCTGCTGCAACTGATCGGCTGGGGCTCGTTCGAAATCATCGTCATGCGCGATGCCGCCAGCCTGCTCGGCACCCGCGCCTTCAGCGAAGGCTCGCTGTGGGCCAATCCGATTCTGTGGACGCTGTTTTTCGGCGCGCTGGCGACCTTGCTCGCGGTGAGCGGGCCGTTGACGTTCGTGCGGCAGATTCTGCGCAAGTGGGGCATCTGGCTATTGCTCGCCGCGTGCCTGTGGCTGACCTGGAACCTGTTCGCCAAAGCCGACCTCGCGGCATTGTGGGCGCGCGCCGGTGACGGTTCGATGCCATTCGCGGTGGGCTTCGACATTGCCATCGCCATGCCGCTATCGTGGCTGCCGCTGATTGCCGACTACTCGCGTTTCGGCAAGCGCGCGAAGAATGTCTTCGGTGGCACGGCTGTCGGTTTTTTCATCGGTAATTTCTGGCTGATGAGCCTTGGCGTGGCCTACACCCTGGCGTTCGCGCCGAGCGGCGAAGTCAATGCGCTGCTGCTGGCTCTGGCCGGTGCCGGTCTGGGCATTCCGCTGTTGCTGATTCTGCTCGACGAGTCGGAAAACGCTTTTGCCGATATACATTCGGCAGCGGTCTCGAGCGGGATTCTGTTGCGTCTGAAAGTCGAGCACCTGGCCTTGGCCATCGGCGTGATCTGCACGCTGATCGCACTGCTGGCGCCGTTGGCGCAGTACCAGAATTTCCTGCTGTTGATTGGCTCGGTGTTCGCGCCGCTGTTCGGCGTGGTGCTGGTGGATCACTTCATCCTGCGCAAGCGCAGTGCTCAGGTCGCCTCAGCCGCATTGCGCTGGCCGGCGTTACTGGCGTGGCTGGGTGGCGTGAGCACCTACCACTTGCTGGCGAATCTGTATCCGGATGTCGGCGCAACCCTGCCGGCGCTGGTGCTGGCAGGGTTGCTACAACTTGTGCTGGGCCGGGCCTTCAGTTACGGCCGGGAAACAGCTCAGGCTTGAGAATGCCGTTCAGGCGCGGGTAAGGAATCTTCAGTTCGACGTGGCCCAGCGCATAGGGCGCGATGGTGGTCACGTCGTACTTGAGAATCACGCCACCGTAGGTCAGCGCCACGTGCGGGGTTTTCACGAACGGCCAGTTCGCAACGAATTCCGCCTCCTGATCGAGCTTGGTGCTGATCAGCCAACTGTTGTGCGCCACTTGCGCGGCTTTCCAGAACGCCTCTTCCTGACCCGGCAGCAACATGTCGGAGAGATTCAGCACCTTGTGCTGCTGGCGCGAATAGTTGATGAAACCGCGACCTGGCGTGCCGTGGGCGCCGCCGGTGTCGAGGTAGCTCGACAGCTCGATGATCACCAGTCCGTCATGCTGCTCGCGTACTTTCGCTTGCAGATAGCTGCTGTTGCGCGGGCCGGCGCTGGCCAGGAACTGCTCGCGGTAGGCGGCCAGGGTTGGCGCTACCGGTGCGTTCTTCTCGGTGCGGGTCATTTGCAGCAGACGTTTTTCGATGATGCCGTCCAGTGCCGGCTCATCCGGGAAGCGCAGGGTGTCGATGTTCACCAGCGGGCAATCGGGGTTGGAACAGCCGGGTTTCAGTTGCTCCGAAGCGTCGCGGGTGGTTTCCAGCGGCGTGCGATAGTTGGGCTGGAACAGGCTGGCACAGGCGCCCAGAGTCAGGGCAATAGCGGCCACAGAGGCAATTTTGAAAAGCGACATGGGCGTCCTTTCGAAAGCAGGGGAAGGCGAAAAGTTACCGCTTCGACTCTCAACGGAGCAGTCAGTTCGCCACTAAGCTAATTAGAGTGGGTTTCACCGTCACCGTCCATCCCGCTGACGGTAAAGGGGCTGCATCAAACGGTGCGGGCGCGTTAGGATGGCGCGAAGTCGAGGTTGCCGGTCACGCACAGCAACCTCGTATTGGATGTGCAGTGAAGAGGATGCTTATGACGGACTTTGCCAACGCCATTCCGACCGCCGTCGATATCGTGCGGCGCGAAAAATGCTACGAGGGCTTCTACAAGCTCGACCGTGTGCACCTGCGCCATGAGTTGTTCGCCGGTGGCATGAGCCGCGAGATCAATCGTGAAATCTTCGTGCGCCACGATGCTGTTTGCGTCCTGCCTTACGATCCGCAGCGCGATGAAGTGGTGCTGATCGAGCAGTTTCGCGTCGGCGCCATGGGCAAGGCCGACAACCCGTGGCTGGTCGAACTGGTCGCCGGTCTGATCGACAAGGATGAGCAACCGGAAGAAGTTGCTCACCGCGAGGCGCAGGAGGAAGCTGGACTGGACATCAAGGCGCTGTGGCCGATGACCAAGTATTTCCCGTCGCCGGGTGGCAGCAACGAATTCGTGCATTTGTATCTGGGGCGTTGCAGCACCGACGGTGTCGGTGGGCTGCACGGGCTGGAAGAAGAGGCCGAAGACATTCGCGTGACGGTCTGGGCATTTGAAGATGCCTTGCAGGCCGTGCGTGACGGTCGGATTGCCAACGCGGCGAGCATCATCGCCTTGCAGTGGCTGGCGCTGAACCGCGCCGAAGTGAGGGGGCTATGGTCGTAAACAAGCTGCGCGATCGTTATCGGGTTGACCTCGTGGGGCTGCAAGCCGCCTGTGAGGCCAACTACGCGCGCCTGATGCGACTGCTGCCGGACATGCGCAACGAACCCGAGGCGCGGCGTATCGCCGTGACCCAAGGCGAGCAGATGCTCGGCGTGCTCGCCCTCGAAGTGCTGCAGACCTGCCCGTACACCACGACCTTGCAGGTACGCCAGGAGCACAGCCTGCCGTGGTTGCCGGTGCCGCAACTGGAGGTGCAGGTCTACCACGACGCGCGCATGGCCGAAGTGATCAGCGCCGAACATGCACGACGCTTTCGCGGCATCTATCCTTATCCGAACGCCGCCATGCACCAGCCCGATGAAAAGGCCCAGCTCAATGTGTTTCTGGGCGAATGGCTGAGCCATTGCCTGGCGCTGGGGCACGAGTACGAAGTCGTTCGCTAGTTGTGAACTGCGTCCGCTTCGGCGGTTTCCCCTTTGTGTCATCCCCCAGCATAATTGCCGCACCCATCCATTGCGTGCCTAGCCCCGGGAGAGCGCCTTGCCCAGCGTATCGACATTGACCAGCGCCGACCCGGCGCTGCTGGTGCAGTTGTCCGACAGCCACCTGTTCGCCGCAGCGGACGGCAAGCTGCTGGGCATGAAGACCCGCGCGAGCCTGCAACAGGTCATCGACCTGGTGTTGGCGCAACAGGCGCAGATCGATCTGCTGCTGGCCACCGGCGATATTTCCCAGGACGGCACGCTGGAGTCGTACCAGGCCTTCCGCCAGATGAGTGGACAGATCGCCGCGCCAGCACGCTGGATACCCGGCAACCACGACGAGCCGATGGTCATGGCCGAGGCGGCGGTGCAGAGCAGCTTGCTCGAATCGGTAGTCGATATCGGCAATTGGCGGGTGACGATGCTGGATTCGGCGGTGCCGGGTTCGGTGCCGGGCTATCTGCAGGATGATCAATTGCAACTGCTCGCCCGCGCGCTGAGCGAAGCGCCGGAACGTCATCATCTGGTGTGCCTGCATCATCATCCGGTGTCGATCGGCTGCGCATGGATGGAGCCGATCGGCCTGCGCAACCCGGAAGCGTTCTTTGAAGTGCTGGACCGCTTTCCGCAGGTTCGCGCGGTGTTATGGGGGCATGTGCATCAGCAAATCGATCGCGAGCGCAATGGCGTGCGCTTGATGGCCTCGCCTTCGACGTGCATCCAGTTCGAGCCCGGGAGTGCGGATTTCAAAGTGGGCGAGCAGGCGCCGGGGTATCGCTGGCTGCGGTTGTTGCCGGATGGGCGTTTGGAAACCGGGGTTGAGCGCGTGACTGGATTCGACTTTCAGGTTGATTACGGTTCCAACGGTTACTGAGACCATACGGGCCTCTTCGCGAGCAGGCTCGCTCCCACATTGAAACGCGATTCCCTGTGGGAGCGCCGGTGCGACGCTTCGACCTGCTCGCGAAGGCGGCCGCACAAACACCCACGATTGCTCTGACTCCCTGTAAACTCCGCTATCTTTCGCCGACAGCCAGGGAGCTCAAATGTCCGGTTCGATCCTCTATATCCACGGTTTTAACAGCGCGCCGGCCTCGAAGAAGGCCTGTCAGCTGGTCGCGGTCATGGAGCGGCTGGGGTTGAGCGAGCAATTGCGCGTGCCGGCGCTGCATCACCATCCGCGCGAAGCCATCGGTCAGCTCGAGCAGGCAATCGCCGAGCTCGGCCGGCCGTTGCTGGTGGGAAGTTCGCTCGGCGGCTACTATGCGACTCACCTGGCCGAGCGCCATGGCCTGAAAGCCCTGCTGGTCAACCCGGCGGTCAGCCCGCACCGGATGTTCGATGGTTATCTGGGCACGCAGAAGAACCTCTACACCGATGAAACCTGGGAACTGACCCACGGCCACGTCACGGCGCTGGCCGAACTGGAAGTGCCACCACCGCAGGATCCGCAGCGTTATCAGGTCTGGTTGCAAACCGGCGACGAAACGCTGGATTATCGCCTCGCCCAACAGTATTACCGCGCCTGTGCCCTGCGCATTCAGGCTGGCGGCGACCACAGTTTCCAGGGCTTTGCCGGGCAATTGCCGGCGTTGCTGAGTTTTGCCGGCATGGCTGCCGATATGTATCAGGCAATCGATTTCACCACGCTGTGAAGTCTTGCCCCTCTTTCATGAATGACTGACGACGAGACCTTATGGCCACTCCCAGCGCTAGTTCTTATAACGCCGACGCCATCGAAGTCCTCTCGGGCCTCGACCCGGTGCGCAAACGCCCCGGCATGTACACCGACACCAGTCGGCCGAACCACCTCGCCCAGGAAGTCATCGACAACAGCGTCGACGAAGCCCTGGCCGGCCACGCCAAATCGGTGCAGGTCATCCTGCACGCCGACCATTCGCTGGAAGTCAGCGACGACGGCCGTGGCATGCCGGTGGACATTCACCCGGAAGAAGGTGTGTCCGGTGTTGAACTGATCCTTACCAAGCTGCACGCGGGCGGCAAGTTCTCCAACAAGAACTACCAGTTCTCCGGCGGCCTGCACGGCGTGGGTATTTCCGTGGTCAACGCGCTGTCGACCGAAGTGCGCGTACGGGTCAAACGGGACGGCAACGAATACCAGATGACCTTCAAGGACGGCTTCAAGGCCTCCGAGCTGGAAATCGTCGGCACCGTCGGCAAGCGCAACACCGGCACCAGCGTGTACTTCGCGCCGGACCCGAAATACTTCGATTCACCGAAATTCTCCATCAGCCGCCTCAAGCACGTGCTCAAGGCCAAGGCTGTGTTGTGCCCGGGGCTGCTGGTCAGCTTCGAAGACAAAGGCACCGGCGAGAAAGTCGAGTGGCATTACGAAGACGGCCTGCGCTCCTACCTGGTCGATGCGGTCAGCGAATTCGAACGTCTGCCGAACGAGCCGTTCTGCGGCGCCTTCGCCGGTAACAAGGAAGCGGTCGACTGGGCGCTGCTGTGGCTGCCGGAAGGTGGCGACGCGGTGCAGGAAAGCTACGTCAACCTGATCCCGACCGCGCAGGGCGGCACGCACGTCAACGGTCTGCGTCAGGGCCTGCTCGACGCGATGCGCGAGTTCTGCGAATTCCGCAGCCTGCTGCCGCGCGGCGTGAAGCTGGCGCCGGAAGACGTCTGGGAGCGCATCGCGTTCGTCCTGTCGATGAAGATGCAGGAACCGCAATTCTCCGGCCAGACCAAAGAGCGCTTGTCGTCCCGCGAGGCGGCGGCGTTCGTTTCCGGTGTGGTCAAGGATGCGTTCAGCCTGTGGCTCAACGCCAACCCGGAAACCGGCCTGGCCTTGGCCGAGCTGGCGATCAATAACGCTGGCCGTCGCCTCAAGGCGAGCAAGAAAGTCGAGCGCAAACGCGTCACCCAAGGCCCGGCGTTGCCGGGCAAACTGGCTGACTGCGCCGGGCAGGACCCGATGCGTTCCGAGCTGTTCCTGGTCGAGGGTGACTCCGCCGGCGGTTCGGCCAAACAGGCGCGGGACAAGGAATTCCAGGCGATCCTGCCGTTGCGCGGCAAGATCCTCAACACCTGGGAAGTCGACGGCAGCGAAGTGCTCGCCAGCCAGGAAGTGCACAACATCGCCGTGGCCATTGGCGTCGATCCGGGCGCGGCGGACATGAGCCAGCTGCGCTACGGCAAGATCTGCATCCTCGCCGACGCCGACTCCGACGGTCTGCACATTGCGACCTTGCTGTGCGCGCTGTTCGTTCAGCACTTCCGCCCGTTAGTGGATGCCGGTCACGTCTACGTGGCGATGCCGCCGCTATACCGTATCGACCTCGGCAAAGAGATCTACTACGCCCTCGACGAAGCCGAGCGCGACGGCATTCTCGATCGCCTGGTCGCCGAGAAGAAGCGCGGCAAGCCGCAGGTCACCCGATTCAAGGGGCTGGGCGAAATGAACCCGCCGCAACTGCGTGAAACCACCATGGACCCGAACACCCGGCGTCTGGTGCAGTTGACGCTGGGCGAAGACTTCGCCGAAACCTCGGAAATGATGGACATGCTGCTGGCGAAGAAACGCGCCGGCGACCGCAAATCCTGGCTGGAATCCAAAGGCAACCTCGCCGAGGTGCTGGCCTGATGCAGTTTGGCTGGGCCTTGGCGGGTGCGTTGCTGCTGAGTGCGCTGAGCGTGTCGGCCGAGCCGCGGCAAGAATTGCGGCTGCTCTCCGAACACCCGGTCGAGGGCATGCGCGGCGGCAACCTGTCGGGTCTGGCCATGTGCGGCAATGAGCTGTGGACGGTTTCCGATCGCGATGACGAGCAGATCTATCGGCTCGATACCCGCGATCCGGTCTGGCAGGCGCAAACCGTGCACATCGACGTGCCGCCCGTGCCGGAGAGCGGCTTGCCGTGGGGCTTGAGTTCGCGCACCTGGGCGGCGTCGTTCATTCGCGGCGGCGATCTGGATTTCGAAGGCATCAGTTGCGACAGTGCCGGTAATCGCTACATCGTCAGTGAAGCCCATGCGGCGGTGCTGCAGGTGCCGGTCAGCGGTCCGGCGAACTGGCTGAAGATCTCGCCGCTGCTGGTTCGCGAGGCGCGGGCGAGTGGCATGCTGCTCAAGTTCAATGCGATCTTCGAGGGCCTGGCGATCAACCCGGCGGGCGACCGGATGTGGCTGGCCGCCGAACGACAGAACCGCGGCCTGCTGCTGATCAAGCGTCAGCAAACAGTCTGGGATTGCGACGGTCGCTGCGTGCTGCTCAGTGAGGGCGGCAAGGAAATGCAGCCGGCGCAGTTCCCGAAAGCGAAAGCGGTCGACCGCGACTTTTCCGACATTTCGTTGTTCAACGGCAAGCTGTTTACCCTCGAGCGCAACGCGTTCGAGATTTGTCGTCGCGATGCGCAGACGGCCAAGGTCGAGCAGTGCTGGTCGTATGCAGGTGAACTGTTGCAGGAAAATCGCCGCTACTCGCAGAACTACGGACTGGAGGAAGCGCTGATCATTGATGCTGAAGGCGCGTGGATCGGCGTCGACAACAATTTTGGCCCACGTGCTGACGGCGAAGTCCGCCCGGTGGTCTGGCGCTTCGCCGCGCCGGACGGTGGCTGGAGTGCCAGGCCATGAGCCAGCAACCGCCGGGCAAGCGCGCCGGTCGGGTGTTGATGATCCTCGCCTGGTGCGCGGCGTTGTTTCTTGCGACGAAGTTTTTTGGGCAGTGGGAGCAGCGCCAGCAGAATCCGAACATCGTGGTCACGTCGGAGCAGGGCGAAGGTTTTATCGAAGTGAAACTGGCGAGCAATGCCCAAGGGCATTTTGTCGCCAGCGGCCAGATCAACGGCGAGCCGGTCGAGTTCATGCTCGACACCGGCGCCACCGATGTGGCGATCCCGGCGGATCTGGCCAAGCGTTTGAAGCTGCAAGAAGGTTTTGGCGTGACCCTGAGCACGGCCAATGGCCTGAGCCAGGGTTACCGAACGAAGATTGCTCGCCTGCAATTGGGCGACATCGTCCTGCGGGATGTCCGCGCACTGGTGGCGCCGGGTCTGCATGGCGATCAGGTGCTGCTCGGCATGAGCGCCCTGAACAAACTTGAATTTACCCAGCGCGGTGGCACCATGCTGCTGCGCCAGACAACGAACCGATGAGGCCCGCATGAGCGACTCCCTTGATCTCAGCCTGGACGGTGTAGAACGCCGCTCGCTGGCTGACTTCACCGAAAATGCCTACCTCAACTACTCCATGTACGTGATCATGGACCGCGCCTTGCCGCATATCGGCGACGGCCTGAAACCGGTACAGCGGCGTATCGTCTACGCCATGAGCGAGCTGGGGCTGGACGCTGATTCCAAACACAAGAAATCGGCGCGTACCGTCGGTGACGTGCTCGGTAAATTCCACCCCCACGGCGACTCGGCGTGCTACGAAGCGATGGTGCTGATGGCGCAGCCGTTCAGCTATCGCTACACGCTGGTCGACGGCCAGGGCAACTGGGGTGCGCCGGACGATCCGAAGTCCTTCGCCGCCATGCGTTACACCGAAGCGCGGCTGTCGCGCTATTCCGAAGTGCTGCTCAGCGAACTGGGCCAGGGCACCGCCGACTGGGGGCCAAACTTCGACGGCACGCTGCAGGAACCGCTGGTGTTACCGGCGCGCCTGCCGAACATTCTGCTCAACGGCACCACCGGTATCGCCGTAGGCATGGCCACCGACGTGCCGCCGCACAACCTGCGTGAAGTCGCCACTGCCTGCGTGCGTCTGCTCGATGAGCCGAAAGCCACGGTCGAGCAGCTTTGTGAGCACATTCAGGGCCCGGACTATCCGACCGAAGCGGAAATCATCACGCCGCGCGCCGACCTGCTGAAGATGTACGAAACCGGCAAGGGCTCGGTGCGTATGCGCGCCGTGTACCACGTCGAGGACGGCGACATCATCGTCACCGCGCTGCCGCATCAGGTCTCCGGGGCCAAAGTGCTGGAGCAGATCGCCGCGCTGATGCAGGCCAAGCCATCGAAAGCGCCGCAGATCGCCGATCTACGCGACGAATCCGACCACGAAAACCCGTGCCGCATCGTGATCATCCCGGTCAACAGCCGCGTCGATCACGAAGCGCTGATGCAGCACCTGTTCGCCAGCACCGAGCTGGAGTCGACCTACCGGGTCAACGTCAACATCATCGGTCTGGACGGCAAGCCGCAACTGAAAAACCTGCGTGCGCTGCTGGTCGAATGGCTGGAGTTCCGCGTACTGACCGTGCGTCGCCGTCTGCAATTCCGCCTCGACAAGGTCGAGCGTCGTCTGCACCTGTTGGACGGTTTGCTGATTGCCTACCTCAACCTGGATGAAGTAATTCACATCATCCGTACCGAGGAGCATCCGAAAGCCAAGCTGATCGAGCGTTTCGCCCTCAGTGAAATTCAGGCCGACTACATTCTCGACACGCGTCTGCGTCAGTTGGCGCGACTGGAAGAGATGAAGCTGCGCGACGAGCAGGATGAACTGCTCAAGGAACAGGCCAAGCTGCAAGCGCTGCTGGGCAGCGAAGCGAAGCTGAAGAAACTGGTGCGCACCGAGTTGCTCAAAGACGCCGAAACCTACGGCGACGACCGCCGTTCGCCAATCGTCGAGCGCGCCGAAGCCAAGGCGCTGAGCGAACACGATCTGCTGCCGAACGAGAAAGTCACTGTCGTGCTGTCGGAAAAAGGCTGGGTGCGTTCGGCCAAGGGCCATGACATCGACGCCACCGGCCTGTCGTACAAGGCCGGCGATGGCTTCAAGACCTCGGCGGCGGGGCGCTCCAACCAGTTTGCCGTGTTCATCGACTCCACCGGCCGCAGCTATTCGGTCGCCGCGCACACCTTGCCGTCGGCCCGTGGCCGGGCGAACCGTTGACCGGCCGTCTGACGCCGCCACCGGGCGCATCGTTCGAATGCGTGCTGATGCCCGAAGACGATGCGCTGTACGTGATTGCGTCCGATGCCGGTTACGGCTTCGTGGTCAAAGGCGAAGATCTGCAAGCGAAGAACAAGGCCGGCAAAGCGCTGTTGAGCTTGCCGAACAACGCCAAGGTCATCGCGCCGCGCCCTGTGGCTGATCGTGAGCAGAACTGGCTGGCCTCGGTCACGACCGAAGGTCGCCTGCTGATCTTCAAAATCAGCGATCTGCCACAATTAGGTAAGGGCAAAGGCAACAAGATCATCGGCATTTCCGGTGAGCGCGTGGCCAGCCGCGAAGAATATGTCACGGACATCGCCGTCCTGCCGGAAGGCGCCACCCTGGTGTTGCAGGCTGGCAAACGGACCCTGTCGCTGAAAGCCGACGACCTCGAGCACTACAAAGGTGAGCGTGGACGGCGCGGAAACAAACTTCCGCGGGGCTTCCAGCGGGTCGATGCGCTGCTCGTCGAAAACCTCAATTAGGCGAGAACGCCATCCTAGAGCGTTCGATCTGCGATTAAACGCGTAGATCGACGCTTTGGCGCTGGAGTCGGAACGCATATTCACGGATGATATGGCCTTTCAAGCGCCGGCGTGGCCGAGCGTTCTTCATATTTATTGAGTATTTTCACTGCGGTCAGCCTTGTGGCGGCCACCTGGACGGGATGATGACTGCGCTACGCCCCCTTATTTTGTTGCTCGCCGGCGTTCTTGGCCTGGCGGGTTGCAGCGTTCACCAGCCGGTGTCGCTGTATCAACTGGACAGTGGAAGTCCGGTTCAGCCTGCGCAAAGCGCGGGCATGGCGGTTTTGCTGGGGCCAGTGGTAGTGGCCGATTACCTGCAACGCGAAACCCTGTTGCAACGTCAACCCGACGGCAGCCTGCAAGCGGCGACCGACGGTCGTTGGGCTGGCAGCCTTTCGTCGGATATCGATCAATTGCTGATGCGTCAGGTCGCCGGTCATCTGGACAGCCAGCGTGTAGTGCTGGCGCCTGCTACTGCCGGGTTTACCCCGGATGTGCAAGTGCTGTTGACCATCACTCGTCTGGATTCCGGGGCGAAACAACCGGCGATTCTCGATGCACAGTGGCGTTTGATCGATCGTCGCGGCAAGGTGCGCGATAACCGCATCATTCATCTGCAGGAGCTGCACGCTGGCAGCACCGCTTCGCAGGTGCAGGCACAAGGCATCCTGTTGCAGCGTTTGGCCGAGCAATTGTCGGTGGCGCTCAAGCCTCTGGCCAACCAGCCGCCCGTGGCCGAGGCACCGCGCAAAGCCGCGCCGAAGCCCGCAGCGCCGGCGGCGGATGCCGAGAAGCAACCGAAGATTCCAATGGCCTCGCCGATCCGTACCGATATGGAAGTGTTTCGCTTCTGAGGGCGGAACGAGTCAGAACAGAGCCCGCCTTGTGCGGGCTTTGTTGTGTCTGGAGGTGGGGTGGAAGATCAAAAGCCCCTCACCCTAACCCTCTCCCGGAGGGAGAGGGGACCGATTGGGGGATATTCGATAGCTACACCGACGTGAACGCGCGGAGGTGAATCCATAATCGCCAAGATCTGTCAGGTCGATATATGGCGCCAGACACCTCGGTCGGTTCCCTCTCCCTCTGGGAGATGGCTAGGGTGAGGGGCTTTTCAGGGATGCACACATTCCAGTAACGCCGCGCACAAAAAAGCCCGCAGACATTCACTCATCTGCGGGCTTTTGCGTATCGGGCCTAAGCCTTACGCCCGGCGCTCATGCATCCGCGCCAGTTGCCGCTCCAGCATCGATGGATAAGGCTCCATCAACCGCTCCACACAGCAAGCGCCCTCGGGGCTGGCGATCGGCCGGATCCGCGCGCGCTGCCGGATCAGCGCGTCATCACTGATCTTGCGCTCGACCAGCAAGAGATTGCGGCTGTGCTGCGACAAGGCCAGTGCATCCTGGGCCGAATCGGTCAGCAGCAAATCAATCTGGCTCAGGCCAAACAGCTCATCGCCCAAGGTCAGGCCCAGCTGCAATTGCAGGGTGATGCCGCTGTCCGCGACCTCGATCTGCAACTGGTGACCGAGTGCGCGCAGCAACTCGCCGCAGCAGATGGCATTGGTCAGGTAGTCGTCGCCGCAATCTTCGGTGTGGAACAGCAGCAACGTACTGCCATCGTTGAGGGTTTCGATTTCGCCCTGATACAGCGAAGCGGCCTGTTCGAGGCAGTCGCGATAGCGTTCCTGCAATTCTTCCAGACGTGCGCGAGGCAAACGGCGCAGTTGTTCCTGCGAGCCCAGTTGCACGGCCAGTACGGCGGTGTGCTGTGGCACGTCAGGCGTCGGTTTGCGCGTGAGCGGTTGTGCGGCGCTGGTGAGCGACTCGTCGCGCAGGTCGGCGAAGGCGTCATCATCGTCATCGTCTTCGACGGTGCTGACCAAGTGACGCGGGGCCGGTTTCTTCGCGGCCAGCGGGCGGCTTTCGTCGAAGCTTGGATCGCGCAGATTACGCACCTCGAATTCCGGCTCGTCTTCTTCCTCGGCGAATTCCGGCTCCGGTTCGGGCTCAGGCTCCGGTTCCGGGGCGTAGCTGGCGTGCAGCTGGCGCGCCAGATCACCGATTTCATCCTGACGATCGATGCCCGGTGTATGCGCGTCGATGCGGCGCAGCCACACACGCAATTGCAGCAGTGGCGTCGACAGATAACGGCCCATGCGCAGGCTCAGAGCCAGCGACAGTGCCAGCAGAATCGCGCTCAGAATGCCCATGCTTTGCAGGCTGATGGTCATCGGCTGCTGGAACTGATCCATGTCCAGGCTGATGCGCAGTTGCCCGGCGGTCACGTCCTGGAAAGTGATCTTGCTCTCGTACATGCCCTCGGCTTCGCCCAGCAGGCTGTGCTTGGGACGCTGACCGGACTCGGCGAGGATGCGGTTGTCCACGCTGTAGATCGCCGCGTGGGCGACCAGTTTGTTCTTGGTCAGGTTGTTGAGCAGCACGTTGAGGCTGAGGATGTCGTTGGACACCAACAGCTCGGTGGCGGAGGTGGCGGTCTGCGTCGTCAGGCTTTCGCCCAGCGCATCGGCCTGCTCGTGCATGGCCTGCTTGAATTGCAGCCCCATCACCCCGGCATAGATCACCAGGGCCAGAGCGACCAGGATCACGTTGTGGCTGGCAATGCGCAATGCAATCGGTACACGGCGGTGGCGCAGTGCACGGAAGATCAGCAGGAAGAAGTTATCGGTTTTGACTGGCGTGGGCCGGTTCACTTGAGCTCGGCTCTTTGTCCGTGAAGTTGACGCGCAGTATAGCGACAGGCCCCAGACCGGCAAAGCGCTCGCGGTGCCCGATGGTCACTGAAAGTGGGTAGAATGCGGTTTTTTTCCAGTTGCGGGGGTGCGCGTTGCGCGAAATCGTCCTGATTAACATCACGGGAGTCGACCGTCCGGGTCTGACGGCGGCCATCACCGGTGTTCTGGCACAAGGTGGTGTGAACATTCTCGACATCGGTCAGGCGGTGATCCACGACACCCTGTCGTTTGGCATCCTGGTTGAAATTCCCGATTCCGAGCAGGGCAAATCGGTGCTCAAGGACATCTTGTTCAAGGGCTACGAACTGGATCAGCAAGTGCGCTTCACCCCGGTGTCCGAAGAGGATTACCAGCAGTGGGTGGGCAATCAGGGCAAGAAACGCCATATCGTCACCCTGCTGACGCGCAAGGTCACTGCCGGCCAATTGCAGGCCGTCAGCGCGATCACCGCCAAATATGGCCTGAACATTGACCATATCGACCGTCTGTCGGGGCGCATGCCGCTGGACACGCCGGCCGACAAGGGCAAGGGTTGCATCGAGTTTTCCGTGCGCGGCGAAGCTGCCGATCCGCAGGCCCTGCGCGCCGAATTCCTCAGCGTTGCCCAGGAATTGAACGTCGATATCGCCTTTCAGGAAGATTCGCTGTTCCGTCGCAACCGACGTCTGGCCGTGTTCGACATGGACTCGACGCTGATCGAAGCGGAAGTCATCGATGAGCTGGCCAAGGCGGCCGGCGTGGGTGATCGGGTTTCGGAAATCACCGAGCGCGCGATGGCCGGCGAACTGGATTTCCGCGCCAGCTTCAAGGAGCGTCTGGCGCTGCTCAAGGGCCTCGACGTCAGCGTGCTCGACTCGATCGGCGCCTCGCTGCGCCTGACCGAAGGCGCAGAAACCCTGTTCGCCGAACTCAAACGGCTCGGCTACAAAACCGCCATCCTGTCCGGCGGCTTCACTTATTTCGCCAAGCAACTGCAGGCCGGGCTTGGCATCGACTACGTGTTCGCCAACGAGCTGGAAGTGGTCGACGGCAAGTGCACCGGTGTGGCGGTCGAGCCGATTGTCGATGCGCAGCGCAAGGCTGACTTGCTCAAGGAGCTGGCGCACAAGGAAGGTCTGCGTCTGGAGCAGACCATTGCCGTCGGCGACGGCGCCAATGATTTGCCGATGCTGGCGATCGCCGGGCTGGGCGTGGCGTTCCGCGCCAAACCACTGGTCAAGCAGTCGGCAAAGCAGGCGATTTCAACATTGGGGCTGGATGGCGTGTTGTATCTGCTGGGCTTCCGCGATCGTGACGGGCAGCTCTGAGATCTCCGTAAGCTGATCTGGCCTCTTCGCGAGCAGGCTCGCTCCCACATTTGAACTGCATTTGAATGTGGGAGCGAGCCTGCTCGCGAAGGCCGCGCCTCGGTCTAGAGCGAATGCCACAACGAATCAAAATCCTCCTCGCCCCCGCCATTCTGCGCAGGATCCAGCGAGCGATAGGCGAACTGATTGAAACTGTGCGTACTCGCCACCCGCCGATCCAGCCCGGCGCGGTGTTCCTCGCCCTGAGTGTTGATCAACACCTTGTTGCCTTCCTGAAACGGCAGACGCGGCGCGAGTAAGGTGGCCGGCACATCGATCGCACTGATTTCCGGCAGCAGCAAGCCGCGCAAATACTGGCTGTGATCGTCTTTCGTCCGTACCAGTTGCAGACCGCACGGCTGCGCGTGGGGCGCGACCAGTTCGATGCCCATTTGCGTGCCGCTGCCCCGCACCTGGCGGATCCAGCGAATCACCGCAATGCTCCAGCCTTTGCTCTCGCTGTCCTGAATGCCGAGCATTTCCCCGGCCTGCAATTCGGCCGGCACCTCGCTCGGCCAGGCCAGGCAATAGCCGCCGGGGCTGTGGTTGATCACCGGCAGGGCGTAAGTCGGATAGTTCGGTGCGTTGCCGGGGCCATCGTCCTCGCTCAACTGGTAGTAATGGATTTCCTCGTACGGCAACAGCTCATCGTTGCCTTGCGGCGCAGCGTCGAACGCTTGACTCCAGCTGTCTTTTTCACCTTGAGCGACCACGCTGCTGAAATTCGCCGCGCGGGCACCGGGATGTTTGAGCAACTCGCTGAAGGTGCGCTCGCCGCCGAGGTAGAAGTGCAGGGCGCTCATGCCGACACACACAGTCAATGAGCCTTGGCCGGCGATACGCTGAAAGCTGCGTTCCGCAGCCTGGCCCCAAGTGGCGTGGAGATGTTGCAGGGTATCGAGGCTGAGACCGGCGGAGACAGGCAAAGGTGTCGAGGTCGGCTGGTGCTGCAAGTGCGTTTCGAGCTGTCTGACCAGTGGCTGCGGATCGAAGCCCAGCAGCCCGCTTTGTTGTTCGCTGCGAAACATCTTGCGGTAGCGGGGGCCGACATCGAGTTCCGGACTGACCGCAAACAAGCCGTCGTCGGTGCTGCCGGGATGCAGCTTGAGCAGAGCGCTCCACGGCTCGATCACCTCCGCTAGCCGGGCGATCTGGCTCTGGCGCAATTGATTGCAACGGGCGCTGCCCAATAGCAGAGCGGCGATGTAGGTTTGCTCGACGCTCAGTTCGCTGGTCAGGTAAGCCAGATCATCGCGCAGCCGCCGTTGCTGCAGCTGTAGTTCAGAAGCGCTGCGATACAGTTGATGCAGTTCGAACCACACATGCTCGGGTGGAGAACTGTACAACTGCGTCGCACGCACCAGTTGCGCCTTCAGCGCGTGCGCGGCACGTTGCAAAGCGGTGCTGACCAATGTTGCCCGATCCTTGCTGTATTTGGGCAGGATACGCAGGGCGATCTGTTTATAGCCGATGGCCAACTGGCCTTGCAGGGCCTGACACAGGTTGCTGACTTTGCGCGAACGCTCGTCGAGCATGATCGCCTGATGCAGAAAGTGCCGTTCCAGATGCTGGCAGACGAAATACACCTCGGGCCGCAGCAGTTCCAAGAGTTGCAGGCGATTGTCGCTAGGAGTGAGCAACAGGTTCAGTTCGCCGAGGCCTTGATAGAGCAGGCGGGCGGTTTCGCCGATGTTGGCCTTGGGCAGGCCGGCGATCCAGCGCTTGAGGTCGCGCGGGCTGGCGTCGCAGAACGACAGGCGCGTTTGCGTGGGAGTCGGAGCGCGCAGCTTGGGAGAAAAGTTGGTCTGGCTCATGAGCAAAACCATAGCAGCAAATGCCGCGGTTTGCGGAAGCAGCCTTGGCTGCTTCCGCGAACAGGGTCACGCTTTTGGCAGTGCCAGACCCTGGCCCATCTGCACTGGCGAACCGGCCACCAGCTCTTCGGCCCACTTCACCTGATCCGGGCCAAACAGCACGATCGCCGTTGAACCGAGCTTGAAGCGCCCCAGTTCCGCTCCTTTTTCCAGATGAATCGGTGCGCGTGCGGCTTCGTCGTAGCGGAAGGTTTTCAGCTCGCGCTTTGGTGGTGTGACCAGACCGGCCCACACGGTTTCGATCGAAGCGACAATCATCGCGCCAACCAGCACCACGGCCATCGGCCCGCGTTCTGTATCGAAGATGCACGCCACACGCTCGTTGCGGGCGAACAGCTCGGGAACGTTTTCGGCGGTGGTCTGGTTCACCGAGAAAATCCGCCCCGGGATGTAGACCATTTCGCGCAGGGTGCCGGCCAGCGGCATGTGCACGCGGTGGTAGTCCTTCGGCGACAGGTAAATGGTGGCGAAGTCGCCGCCCATGAACGGCGCCGCGTTGGCCGCATCACCGCCGAGCAATTCGAGCACGCTGAAGCTGTGGCCCTTGGCCTCGGAACACGCGACCGTGCTCGATCGGGCCGAGCTGGCTGACCGCACCGTCGGCCGGGCTGAGGATCGCGCCCGGGGTTTCGTCCAGTGGGCGTGCGCCATCTTTCAGGGCGCGCGTGAAGAACGCGTTGAAGTGCTCGTAAGCGGTGAGGTCTTCGACCAGCGCTTGCGACATGTCCACTTGATAACGCTTGGCAAACCATTGGGTGAAGGCATTCTTGAACCAGCGCACGCGGCATTCGGCGATGCAGCCGGCCAGGCGCGACAGCAGGTGATGCGGCAGCAGGTACTGACTGAGGATAAACAGACGCTCTTTCATTAGTTGTCCTTAAAACCTTGAATCTCGACAGGCGTGTCAGGGTGGTTGCCCCATTCGCCCCATGAACCGGCGTAGCCCTTGACCCGCGAATAACCGAGGGATTTGGCCACCAGATAAGTGAAGCCCGACCGGTGATGGGTCTGGCAGTGGGTAATGATTTCCTTGTCCTTGGTGATCCCAAGGTTTTCGAGGATCTGCGGCATGTCGGTGCGGATGCGCAACTGACGCGCCGGGTCCATGCCCGCGGTCCATTCGAAATTGACCGCGCCGGGGATGTGTCCGCCCTTGGCTGCGAGGACTTTCTCGCCGGAATATTCCAGCGGCCCACGCGCGTCCCAGATCGCCAGATCGGCCGCGCCGAGACGGCTTTGCAGGTATTCGCGGGTGGCGGTCGGTTCGTCGTGCAGGATCAGCGAGACCGGGCCGCCGACTACGGGTGGTACCTGAATCGACATCGGCATTCCGTCTGCCAGCCAGGCCGGCAGGCCACCATCTATATAGTGGTACTTGTCATGGCCGATGACATCGAGCAGCCAGATGAAGCGTCCGGCCCAGCCGCCGCCCTCATCGTCATACACGACGTAGACCGCGTCTTTGCGATGGCCGAGCTCGCCGAACAGCGCTTGCAGATCGGCTTTCGCCGGCATCAAACCCGGCGCCGGTGGCTGGCCGAGCTGGGTGCGTTTCGGGTCGACAAAACGTGCGCCGGGCAAGTGACCTTCGGCATACCGGGCAGGGCTGGTCAGGTCCACCAGGATCAGTTCCGGGGACTCCAGACGCGGCAGCAGGTCGCTCGGCTCGATGACAAGCGACAAGCCAGAGAAGTCAGACATGTGAGGTCTCCAGAGCACAAAGGGGAGGATTGTAGCGCAGGCTCATTGGCCGCGGCTGCTAAAGCTGTGCAGGGCTTTTTCGATGCACTGCGCAGTTTTGCCGAAGGCCTGCACAGTGATGTCGGCGAACGGCCCGCCACCCTGATCGGCAACGACGATCATGATCACCCGGCCGTTATTCACCAGCGAACGCAGGAACAGATGCTCACCGCGAAACAGCGTGCGCAGGCTCGCTGGCAATAAGGCCGAGAATTGCGCGTTGTTCTCCGGCGAGATCCGCACCTGCGCCTGCTGAGCGAGCAGGCGCTGCAGGACTTTGCTCTGGCTGACGACAAAACTCAGCGCCGCCGCCTCCTTCGGCAGGCCGGCGGTCTGGTGTACTCGCAGGGTCGAGTGCGTGCGGTCGGCCATCAGAATCATCACCCGGCGCATGCCGCTGGCCACCAGTGCCTCGCGGGCCGCGACGGTCAGGCTCATGGCATTGGTGAAGCGGCTGGGCTCGGCGAGGAGTTCGGCGCATTGCCGACGCCACTGGCTCAGATCATCCGCATTCGGCGCTGCGGCCGGGAGCATGCCGGCCGGCAACCGGCGAGTGCTCCACGGCCAAATCAGTGAAACCGCCGGGTGCCACAGATCGGGCATTGCATGCTGACGCGCACTGTTCGCCGCTTGCTGGTGCAACTGTTGCTGCACTTCGTCCATGGAAATCTGCAGATACAGGCTGGTCAGGTACTGCCAGCGCTTGCTGTGCAGACTGTCCCAGGCCTGTTGCGCCGACAGCGCCAGGCCGTTGGCGAGCAGCACGGTATTCGCCGGCTGGTTGAGCCAGCGCCGCAGTGTCGGGTCGTCGTCGAGGCGATTCTGCTGGCGCAGCGGGTGTTCGCTGTCGCGGGCAATGCGCAGCACTTTGACCAGTTCGCGTTGTTCACTGAGCAGCAATTTGTAGCCTTGCTCGACCCAGATCGGCAGATGCCAGGCTTGGACCAGTGCCTCGGCAATCCTCAACAGGCGCACGCCGAACAACTGCTTTTCGACGACCCCCGCCGATTCGCCCTTGTGGATAACTCGCAGTTCCCACTCTTCGAGCAACTGCGGATAGGTCAGTGCCAACGGCCACAGCGGCGACAAAAACAGCAAGCTGCCCCAGTGGATGTCCTGCCACAGTCGCGCCAGGCGACTGGCAAAAAACCGTTGGCCTGCTGTGTCGCGTGTTGGCTGATCAGCTGCAATTGGCGCAAGGCCTTGGGGATCTGCCGGTGCGGTTCGGCGGGCAGGCGCGCGAGCAATTCTTCGGTGCGCGCAAGGCCCAGACGATTGATTGCCACTTCGAGATTTTCCGCTGGCGCGGCCATGGTGCCGTGGGTGTGACGATTCGCCTCACGGATGATGCTCAAGGCCAGCGCCGGGCTGTCCTGCATCAGATCGGCGATGTCGCGCAGCGAGCTGCGGTTGTCGCGGATCGCTCGGCAGACTTTGTCGTGAGCCTCTTGTGGTACGGGCAGGAGGACGCTGTCGAGCAGCTTGACCCAGCCGTCGAGGGTGGTCGGTTTTGCGTGTGGGACGTTCGTTTCATTAGCCATGTCTGGACGAGATCTTCACTGACTGTAGACGCGCCCTACATGGGCTAAATTGGCTTTTCGCCTGAACTGGCTATAGTCTGGCGCAGTTTTGCCGATAAGTAGAAGAAGAGATTTTTAACTTCCGAATATGACCTTGAACCCGACTTAAACAAGTACCTTCTACCTATGGCTAAAATTATCGGCATCATCGTCGTATTCGCGAGCGTGCTCGGCGGATACGTGCTCTCCCACGGCAAGATTGCCGCCCTGATCCAGCCTTTCGAGGTGATGATCATCGGCGGTGCGGCCCTCGGCGCGTTCCTCCAGGCCAACCCCGGTTACATGACGATGCACGTGCTCAAGAAATCCCTGAGCATGTTCGGTTCGCGCTTCACCCACACCTTCTACCTGGAAGTGCTCGGGCTGATCTACGAGATCCTCAACAAGAGCCGCCGCGAAGGCATGATGGCTATCGAGGGCGACATCGAAGATGCCGCCGCGAGCCCGATTTTTGCCAAGTACCCGGCCGTGCTCAAGGATGAACGCATGACTGCGTTTGTCTGCGACTATCTGCGCATCATGTCCTCCGGCAACATGGCTCCGCACGAACTCGAAGGTCTGTTCGACATGGAGCTGTACAGCCTCAAGGAAGACCTCGAGCACCCATCCCACGCAGTCAACGGCATCGCCGACGGCATGCCCGGTTTCGGTATCGTTGCGGCGGTACTCGGTATCGTGGTGACCATGGCTTCGTTGGGCGAGGGCGACCAGGCGTCGATTGGTCTGCACGTGGGTGCGGCACTGGTCGGTACCTTCTTCGGTATTCTCGCGGCGTACGGTTTCTTCGGTCCGCTGGCGCATTCCCTGGCCCACGATGCCAAGGAAGAGCTCAACGTCTACGAAGCCATCAAGGCCTCGCTGGTGGCTTCGGCGTCCGGCATGCCGCCGTCGCTGGCGGTCGAGTTCGGGCGCAAGGTTCTATATCCGGCGCACCGTCCAAGCTTCGCCGAGCTGGAACAAGCGGTTCGCGGTCGCTAAGTCATGGAAAATAATCAGCCGATCATCGTCAAGCGCGTCAAGCGCATTGCCGCCGGGCACCACGGCGGGGCATGGAAAATCGCCTTCGCCGACTTTGCCACGGCGATGATGGCGTTCTTCCTGGTGCTGTGGCTGCTGTCCACCGCTACGCCGGAACAGAAGATCGCCATCGCCGGTTATTTCAAGGACCCGGTCGGCTTCTCCGAAAGCGGCACGCCGTACATCATCGACTTGGGCGGCACGCCGACCCCGGCGCCGGAAAACACCCTCAACCCGGAAGTGAAGTCGCAGCCGCAACCGGACAAGGTCACGGTCGACACCGATCAGGTTGAAGGCATGGCCGAGCAGGTCGAGAAGGAGCGGCTCGAACTGCTCCTGCAAGAACTGCAGAACAAGGTCGACGAGAACCCGCAACTGCAGAAATTCAAGGATCAGATCCTCTTCGAAATCACCCCGAACGGTTTGCGCATCCAGATCATGGACGCCGAGAACCGGCCGATGTTCGACTCCGGTTCCGCACGCCTGAAGCCGTACTTCGAAGACATCCTGCTGGCCATGGCCGACACCATCAAAGCGGTGCCGAACAAGATCAGCATCAGCGGCCACACCGACGCCAAGCCGTATATCGGCACTGGCGACTACGGCAACTGGGAGCTCTCGGCCAACCGCGCCAACGCGGCTCGCCGTGCTCTGGTCGCGGGCAGCTATCCGGATGCGCAGGTCGCGCGGGTGGTCGGTTATGCCTCGTCGGCGTTGTTTGATCGGGAAAATCCGTTCAACCCGGTCAACCGCCGCATCGATATTGTCGTGCTGACGAAGAAAGCCCAGGCCGCCATCGAAGGTGCGCAGGGGCCTGAGGCGGCGAAACCGGCGGATGAAGGTCAGAACGGTGCTGCTCCGGCAGCCCCGGTTGATCCGAATGCGCTGCCGGCGGACAAACAGCCGGTGCCAGCGCATGAGTTGCGCGAGCGCTTGAATCTGTTTGACGATGCGGCGCCGAAACCGGCTGAGCCGGGGAGTGCAGCACCAGCGCCTGCGCCGAAGCAGTAAGTGAAAAAAGCCGACAGTGATGTCGGCTTTTTTGTGGCTATCGGTTCATGCCCCTGACCATTTTCTTAGCGTTGCTAAAATAATCGGGGACAGGCCGGCACAGTCTCAGAATCCCCGACGAATCCGATTCTTCAACTGTTCATGAAACACCTCTGCATCGCGCTTGTAAGCCCCTTTCACCGAGTCGCTGAACGAGTCCAGCGTGATCGAGCGCTGGTTCGACACTTCATCCCGATACGCATCGATGAAGAAATCCAGGTCGCTGGCCGTGCTCAGCTTCGGCCACTTGTCCAGATAGATCGGCAATTGCGCCGGCCCGGTCTTGAAGGTGCAGATCCGCCGATTGCTGATCGTCGCCTCGCCAATTTCGAACGGCACCCACCACGACAGTGCAGTCTTCTCCGATACCACCGCCAGCAGATGCGTGCATTCGGTGATGTTGCGAGTGATGACCCCGGTGATGTCGTCGGTGGTCTGTGATTCCGGATCCAGCACGTCGAGATAGGTCCTGATTTTCGCTTGACTCAGGCGGGTGTTGATGGCGATCGCATGCGCGCGATCCATGTGGCGGTAGCTGATAAAGACTGGCATCAGAAATGTCCTTTGAGGGCGAGTTCGCGGTAATAGGCGCCGAGTGCCGTGAGGCGGCAGCCGGTGGAGTTGAGGGCGGCGTAGTACATGTGCTCGGCGTCGACCGGCTCGATCAGGCTGTGACGATTGCACTTCTGCAACTGGGCGAAGACCTCGCCGTGCTTGGGTGCGAATGCCTTCTCGGTGGGTTCGTAGCTGGGGTCGAGCGGGAAGACCGATTCGGCTTCGACGAACCAGTCCGGCAATTTGCGCAGGATGTCCTTGGGGATCAGCGGCGAGACTTCGCGCAGGGAAATGAACTGCGAAACATTGGTCTTGAACACCGGGCGCTGTTCCCGTGGTCCGAGGGCGTTGTCGACGAAGGAGTACAGGCTGCCGGGGGTGATTTTGCCGAGGATATTCGCCGCGCCGCCATGCAGCGCTTGCAGGAGCAGGCCGGTGAACACACCGTGCTGCGCGCCCTCCAGCGCGGGCTCGGCTTTTTTGCAGGCGGTGAGAATGGTCATGCCCTCGCCGACCATACTGCTCTCGCTGCGCAAGACGCGCACTTCGCCGGCCGAACCGCTTTCGCAGCAGTCGAGGATGATCACTTTGTTTTTGATCCGGGTGGCCTTGTCCGCCCAGTTGAGGATGTCGCTGATGCGGATGCCGTCCTTGGCGTTACGGTAGTCCTGCGCGATCAACATGCCTTCGTCAGTGTCGGCGTCGAAACTGCCATGGCCGGCGAAATACAGCAGGGCGACGTTGCAGTCACCGGAAAACAACTCGCGAATCTGGTCTTCGAGTTTTTGCCGGCTCAGATAATCCTCGGCGGACGTCAACAAGACATTCTTGAAGTTGGGATCGCCGTTGGCGTTGGTTTTCAGCACCGAAGCCATGGCCATGGCGTCGTTGCAGCAACCGCTCAGCCCGGAAATATGGGCATAGTCGTTGATGCCGATAAACAGTGCCTTGCGCATGGTTACACCACCGTGGGCAGACGGATCGTGCCGAAGTCGGTGCAGCAAGACGAATGGATGAAGAACAAAACGCAGGTTTTCATGGCTTTCCTCGAGTGTCGCTGTGAGCGAAGGAGGAAACGAATGTAGGCCGCTGGCGCGGGCCTACAAGGTCTGCGCGGCAAAACAGAAATGTCCTGCAAGCAGGCGCGCAAAAGCCTACAGACGAGGCTGATGTTTAAGGAGGAGGGGCGTGAGTCAGATGCAGTCCAATAATCGGCAGCCCATCGTGCAGGGCTGCCGGCGTGGCTGTTTAATAGCCGTTTTCAGGCAGGCTGGCGATGATCGAGCGATAGCTGTTCATGCGTTGCTGCTGGATGCGCCCGTCTTCCAGCGCCTTGAGCAGCGCGCAACCCGGTTCGCGGTCGTGCTTGCAGTCGCGGAAACGGCAAGTGCCGAGCAGGTCGTCGAACTCGATGAAACCGGCTTCGACGTCGGCGCGGCTGACGTGGCCCAGACCGAATTCCCGGATGCCCGGGGAGTCGATCAGTTCACCGCCGCCGGGGAAGTGGAACAGCCGCGCGGTGGTGGTGGTGTGCGTGCCCTGACCGGACAGCTCGGACAACGGCCCGACACGGGTATCGACTTCCGGCAACAAACTGTTGACCAGCGACGACTTGCCGACGCCGGACTGGCCGACGAATACGCTGATGCGCCCGTCGAGCTGCTTTTGCAGTTGCTCCATGCCGTCGCCGTGGTGGGCCGAGACTTCCAGCACCGGATAACCCAGCGTGCGGTACACCGCCAGCAAGGCGTTCAGCGCCGGGGCGTTCTGCTCGTCGATCAGATCGAATTTGTTCAGCAGCAGAAGCGGGCGGATGCCGGCGTGTTCAGCGGCGACCAGGTAGCGGTCGATCAGGTTGGCGTGCGGCTCGGGCAGCGGCGCGAAGACGATGACGATCATGTCGACGTTGGCGGCAACCGGCTTGAGCTGGCCACGGCTGTCGGGACGGCACAGTTCGGTGCTGCGCGGCAGTTGCGCGACGATTACGCCAATGCCTTGGTTGCCGGCGCGCCAGACCACTTTGTCGCCGGTGACCAGCGCCGGCAGGTTGGCGCGCAAGTGGCAGCGGAACACTTGACCGGCGAGTTCGCCGTCAACAGCTTCGACTTCTACCTGCACACCGAAGTGGGCGATCACCAGGCCGTGCTGCTCAGGGCCGAGGTCGCCGCCCTCGAGGGCTTCGACCGCCGAGGACTCGCGTTTGGCGGCGCGTGCGGCGCGCTCGCCCTGAATCTTTTCGATGCGCCAGTTTTGACGACGATTGAGTTGGCGTTTGGCCATGGGTGTTCCGTCTGAAGAATGCAGCGATTAGGTAAAACGGCCGCGAGTTTAGCACGCCCGGCTACCGGCCTAGGCTAAACTGCGCAGCATTGCCTAGGAGCCCGAATATGCAAAACCCGCAGAACCTGATCTGGATCGACCTGGAAATGACCGGTCTGGACCCGGACAACGACGTCATCATCGAAATGGCCACCATCGTCACTGACAGTGAGCTGAATACATTGGCCGAGGGCCCGGTGATCGCCATCCATCACAGCGACGAAGTACTCGCGCGCATGGACGAGTGGAATACCCGCACCCACGGCAATTCCGGCCTGACCCAGCGTGTTCGTGACAGCCGCATCAGCATGGCCGAAGCCGAGGGGCAAACCATCGCCTTCCTCGAGAAGTGGGTGCCGAAGGGCAAATCGCCGATCTGCGGCAACAGCATCTGCCAGGACCGTCGCTTCCTTTATACCCACATGAAGGCACTGGAAAGCTACTTCCACTATCGCAACCTCGACGTCTCCACGCTCAAAGAGCTGGCCGCGCGCTGGGCGCCGGATGTGCGTGACAGCTTCAAGAAGGGCAGCACCCACCTGGCGCTGGATGACATCCGCGAATCGATTGCCGAGCTGCAGCACTACCGCAAGCACTTCATCAAGTTCTGACGCGATCCCTGTGCAGGAGCTGCCGCAGGCTGCGATCTTTTGATCTCTGTTTCGAATCTGAAAAAGCAGAATCAGAAGATCGCAGCCTTCGGCGGCTCCTGCAGGGAGTTGTGTTTGCTGAGGCGCCCTCTTCTGGTGCGGCGCTGAAATGGCTAGACTGCGCGCCTTCCTGCCTGGACTGCCATCATGTTGCTGATGCTCTATCTGATCGCCATCACCGCCGAAGCCATGACTGGCGCGCTGTCCGCAGGACGACGCGGCATGGATTGGTTTGGCGTGGTGCTGATCGCCTGCATCACCGCGCTCGGTGGCGGTTCAGTGCGCGACGTGCTGCTCGGGCACTACCCGCTGACCTGGGTCAAACACCCGGAGTATCTGGTGCTGACGTCGGTGGCGGCGATGTTCACCGTGTTCACCGCACGCTGGATGCGCCACTTGCGCTCGCTGTTTCTGGTACTCGACGCGGTGGGCCTGGTGGCATTCACCTTGATCGGTTGCATGACCGCTCTGGAGATGGGCCACGGTATGCTGGTGGCGTCGGTCAGCGGTGTGATCACCGGCGTCTTTGGCGGCATTCTTCGCGATATCTTCTGCAACGATATTCCGTTGATTTTTCGTCGCGAACTTTACGCCAGCGTCTCGTTTGCCGCTGCGTGGTGCTACATGTTGTGTCTTTATCTGAATGTGCCGGGTGAACAAGCCATTCTGATCACTTTGTTTGGCGGATTCTTGTTGCGTCTGCTGGCCATTCGTTTTCATTGGGAAATGCCGAAGTTCGTCTATAACGACGAACATTGACCGCGGTGGCGGTACTTTGAATGTAGTGCGGCGAAGCCAGGTTTTTCGCTGGCGACCGGCGTGCGTATATTCTTACATTTTGCTCTTTGATATTTCCCTGCCAAGAATGTAGTTTTTTTTGCTGACATATTCCCTATGTCGATAAAAATCATTCTTTTTAAGGATCTGCATTATGAGTGAAAGCATGGACGCTACAAATAATCACCAAATTACTGCGCCTGTTCTTGCGGGCCTTGCCAGTTTTAAAGTCAAGTTCGATGCCAGTGATAATGCCCAGAGCAGGGCACTTTTCGCTAACGGTCGAATGCAGGTAAAAGTTCAAGTACTCGTTTCCGGAGTCAATGCTGACGGCGAAGCCATGCATGTTCCGGCAGATGTGATGGAGAGTATCGAGCTCATTCATTACGCCACCGGCAAGACTTTGCGCGACGGCTGGGCTGCAAGCAACGTGCAGGGTCGATTCACCGTCGAGGCCCGATCCGCAACGTCTGTCGGGGAGATAGCTGATGATATGGAGGATGACAGCGTTCACCCTCAGGTTCGCACATTCTGGGTGTCCTCATCGAGCGCCGGACCGACTCAGATCGGTGCTCGACTGTTTCTGGACGGCGAGAGAATTCTCAGCAACGGAACCACACTCTCCAGTGTCCATGACAGCAGTGTAACTATCGAAGCAGAAACTCCTGCGACGTATTCTGTTGATGGTGTGTTTCGGTTGTATCAAACCAGGGTTGGCAATGAGTCGCCCGGCAATCGAATCTGGAAGTACCATTTAGGCCTCTATCCGGGCGGGAAGCAGATCAGGCTGGTTGACTGGATTGTAGAGGGCGTAAAAGAGGGCGAAAATCATAATTTTGCCGGCGGTAACCGTCTTAATGAAATAAAAACGAATTATATGGACTGCATTTTTGTACGCCCCGAAAAGTCCAATATCACTGTAACGTTGCCTGTTAATGGCGATCCGTTTGTATACACCTTTACCAGAGATGCGCAAACATGGAGTCATAAGCATTATAAAGTAATAACTCAGAGCGACGGAGAATTGACTATCGTGCAGGCGCTATCCGAATATTCGGAAAATACTACAGCGCGGAAATATGGAGGCGTACTTTTCTTCATCGCCATCGATGAATACGGTACCGAGCATAAATTGTCGATTCGTGCGGATTTTTACGAGCGAGATTTGTATCTTCAACGAGGCTGAGCCTGATCATTCCCCGATGCAATGTCGGCGGATGCAATAAAAGTATATGCGTTGGACATTGCGTCTGTAGATAAGCTGCCATGTCCAATTATCAGGATGCGCGCCACCTGCGTTTTCTGATGTCTCGCGTTGGCCCCGCAGCAATGAGCGGCCAACGCAACCACTCCTCAAGGATGAGCATTCATGACTGGCAAACCGCCAAAGAGCAAACCTGTATCTGCCCCAACCAAACCATTCGATCCTGGAGTGGAACGCCCCCGCCCGCTGTCGTCCTCGCCTTCAACGGTAGCGCATCTGCCTGACGCACACGGTCAGGAACTGTCGTCCTTTTCGCCAGATTCGACGGCAATGACGCCCGTCATCAGCGTGAGCACGAGTCCGATATTTTCTGCAATTGACCAGTTCGCAAGGAGCCCGGCAAAAAACTCGCTGGAGAATTATTGGATACCCACACCAAAAAGTCTCGACGAAGCCGGTGCGCCGGGAATCATGTTTTTCAAACAGCGACAGTATGTGGCCGTCGCCGATGGCCGTCTCGTTCAAGTGATTCGGGATGCCGAGAGCGGCCTGTTTCGTGTCACGCATGCCAGTGAGCTGCATCCTTCCGGTCCGCTGTTGAGGCCGGATAGCGAGGGTCGGTTCTGGCTTCCTCTGGAAAATGGCGATTGGCACAATCGTTCTTCAAGCACCTATTCGGAACACAGCCAGATAGCGGAACTGTTTCTGCGATCAGGCCATTCGGTGGATGATTTCTCCTCGCTCACTATCAAACGTGCTCTTGCAACGAGCGGTGTGGGCGCAATGCTCATACACGATTCGCCCATTCACCCTGTCGCTATGGCGTTGATGACGGACACGCTCAGGCGCTTTAACCTCGATTCGGGCATCCAGCGATTCATCACCCAAATGCACAATCCCGATCCGTCCGTACGCTGGCAGGCGGACCCACAATGGCAGGCTTTGCTGTCGTCAGGGGAAGGCGAGCTGGTCGAGCACGATGGCAAAAGGCACGGAGCTTTGCTCTTCGAGCGGAGTGAGCGGGCGTTTGAACTCGACTGCGATGAAAACACATTGCAGATGCGTCGGATTTTTCCTTACCTGCCCAAGACAATCGCTCAGGCATTGTGGCGAGAGGCCAGTGCCGCCGACCATCTGCATTTGCGTCTGCGGCCTGGGATGCCGAGGCACATGGCAGAAAAGACCCTGATGGCGCTGCGCGAAGTGCGTGTTGCCAGGGCCTGCGAAGGAATATATCTGGAGTCGGCATCCAGTCTGGACAGTGATTTGCTGGCGTTGCTGATGATCGGGCGGCTCGAGAAGTGGCCGCAAGAGGTTCGTATCGAAATTCATCAGGATATGTCGGACGGCAAACCCTTGAGTGCCACCGGTGATGCAGGGTCGCAGGTGCATTACACACTGACGCGTCAGTTGGAAGGCTATGTGATCCGCGGCAGCAACATACCGACACCCGAAGGACCGATGGATCTGTATTCGGCAGTCTGGCGTCTGTTGCAGCCCGGGCAACGCCAATTGCTCGATGTGGCGCAGGGCGGTGGCATGGCTCTACAACGGCTGATACGTGCACAGCCATTGCCGTCGCGCCAAAGCGTGAGCAAGTTGTTAGGGGAGGAGCCATTGCCAGTTGACTTCATCTCCAGCGCTGCATTGCACGGGCAAGGGGGCAGCTGCTGGGCGGTGGCGACAATAATCGGCAATCGACAAAGTCCGCTGCGGAGCGTGTAAAAGCACTTTATCCGCAGCTTTCGGATGAGCAGGTGACGTCGTTTGTCACCGAGCGCTTGCAGAGTGACCCATCGGCAATACTGGCCCGTCTGGAAAAAGAGTTCGCGACATTGCGTAATGAACTGACGATATGGAGCGCCGATGGGGCGGTACTTCAGTCGCGGACCGCTGGACCCGAAAACGCGCCGCCACCCACCGTGCAACGCCAGGCTCGAGAGCGGTTCAGCGCTAAGTTGCAGGATATCTGGCAGCGCAAGTCGGATTCCAGATGGGGGAGGGAGACGATCAGTTTTCCTACTATGTCGATTTTCCGGGAGAGTTACCAAGGTTGTCCGGTCGGTTTGAGTACGTAACAGAGTTGCTATTGACCGCAAATGAACCGGGCGCACGGATAGGTGCGTTTCTTGACAGCTTTCCCAATATCCAGTCTTTGGGAATATTTGGCATTCAAATCGAGGAATTTCCGTCAGGAATATTTCAAATGCGCCAGTTAACCAAGCTTACCCTGGACGGCTGCTCCCTTACTCTTTCCGACGTCACCGCTGAAGGGTTGTCCAGAATCGAAACGCTTACCCGGTTGAATCTGGCAAACAACCCTCTGACAGTTGCTCCGCATGTAGGCCACATGGCTGGTTTAACCGGATTGATGCTGAGCAACGCAAATCTGTCCAGCCTTCCTTCAGGCATGGATGCGCTCAGAAAACTGGCTGTCGTGGCCTTGCATGATAATCATATTTCCGACGTGGGATTTGAACTGTTCGAGATTCCGGATACACAGAACCTGTTCGTTGGTTTGTTGAATAACCCGCTGAGTGAGGCATCGCGGCAACGAATCAATCAGTTTCTCGAGAATTCCAGTATGGACCGCAAGATGGAAATACAGACGCAGGAGGAAGTTCCTGATTTCGACTCCGATAGTGAGTCCTCGGAAAGCGGGTTCTCGACAGGGTCAGACAGTGACTGAATGTTGGTGGAAGTAACGAATCCTTGGTTTTTATAACATATACAGACAAGAGTAAGCGCTCATGACGTCCCCTTCTGATTCTATGGATTCGAGATCAGGAGGGGAGAAAGTTTCTGGAGTGCTGGAATCAAAGGGGCAGAAAAGATGTTGTTTTTATTTCTTGTCGTGGCGCTGGGTTTCTTCCATTTGTGAACATTTGTGTGAGTGGGTGACAGAGATGTTGAATTATTACCTCCTCACAATTTGTCGAAGGTTTCGACTGTTTTAATTCAAGTTGAGCCTCAATACTTTGCTGCGTCCTTAAAGGGGAAAATCTGTCAAACAGCAAGGTATCGTAAAATGATTGATGAACAAGTTGGTATATCCCGCATCGAGGTTAAGCTCGACTCCACAAACTCTGGCCAGCACAAAGTGCTCTATGCCAACGGTCGTATGCAGGTGCGTGTGTTGGTGCTTCTGCACGGGATCGATAACAATGGGGACGGCGCATCACTGCATGGACACCCTGCCCTGCAGTCGCTGCGCCTGATCGCCTATCACGGTGCGCGTCCTCTGGAGGGTGACTGGAGTGTAACGGTGCAGGAAAATCGTTACGCTCACGAAATGACGGGTGGTGCAACTCGGCTGACTGAAGTCCCGCGCGTCACGGACAACCGGGTAAGCAACGTCTCTGATCCGGTACAGATTTTTCAATTCTGGGTTTCGGCATCCAGGCCTGGAATCATGGAAGTGGCCGCCGAGATTGTAATGGACGGCGTGGTACTGCGTAGCAATGGAATTGGTTTCGATAGCAGTGTTACGCTGGAGGCAGTTCCGCCGAAAAAATATAACCGGAACAGCTTTTCTCTTTATAAGTTCGGTGCGTTCAGGGAACTGGTTTACGAGGAGCGAATTCAAATCTTCCATGTCGGGCTCCAAGCTGACGGCCGTCAGATCAACTTGCTGGATTGGTACAGCAACGACATAGCGCTTAATCCATATGACGCCGATGATGCTGTAATGGTCTACTCGTCAGGAACAATTAACCACTACAGTGGCGGCGGCAGGAGTTTTTACGGCTATCTGGCCCCCATCTATGGGAAATCCGCTTCGATCCATACTCGTCACGGTTATGTTAATTTCCGGATCAATGATGTGCCCGGTGTGCTGACTCTCGTGCAACGCACTACTTTACAGACAGAGGAAAAACCGGGAAATGAAGGCGCGTTCGAACTTGCGGTTATTGATGAATTCGGTACAGAGCACTGGCTTGCTATTGAGGGTGACATAGAGCAGCGAACTTTTATCTTGGGCGAATCGAAGCGGTCAACAAAACAATTCTCCTGATATGGATTTTTTGTGGCCAGCGATTTTCACTGGCCGACTTGATCGTTTCAACTCTAGATGGAAAAGGGAGATTTTTTCTATGGAAAGTAATTCATCCTCCGCTGTTCATTCAAACGCTTTCAACTTCGGTGAATTTGTTTCGGGAGGCGTCGATCCCCGCACGGGCATGTACACCTGCGCTTTTTCGTTGGGGAAGTTGCACTCGGCGGATCTCAATGGTCCTGAGTTCGCGTTTTCACTGGGCTTTAATCCGCTCAATCAGGTGGATGTCGGTTTCGGTATTGGCTGTCGCTGACCATGACCAGTTATGATTTGCAGAGCAAAGTCATGACCTTGTCCAACGGTGAACGCTACAAGGCTGTCGAGACGTCTAGCGGTTTGAAGTTCAAGGAAATGAAACTGCAAACAGCGAAGGTATTGGTAACTGGGCCAGGGCGTTATGAAGTTCGATACAAGGATGGTCGGCGCGAGTTGCTGAAAGTCCAGGTCGGCAGTCATTTCGCCGTCGCGGAAAAAATAATCGCAGCGAACGGTGTCAGCGTTACGCTGAAGCACGAGTCCTTCAACGGATTCCCCAGGTTGACCGAAGTCAGCGATACCAAGCGCTGCCTATTGAGAGTCATACGCAAGGCAGGCCAGGTGATATTCACCCGGCATCCCGAGACTGCTTCCAGTTCCAGCTACAAATTGATCTTGAAAAACGCTCGGGTGACGGCGATCGAGCTACCGGTCGGTAAAGGTTGGGATCTGGAATATGAGGTCATTCATGGGGCCAGCTATCTGCACCGCCTCGTCAATCCATTGCGCGGCGTAGAAATTATTCGCTACAAGCGCCAGGGTCATCGTTTCGTAAGTGGCGTTGAGCGGACACTGCCGTTTGTCATCGCTCATGATATTTACCCGGGGCGCGGCCAGCCCAAGCTCTGCAAGACGTACGAGTACTCCGATCATAACTTTCTCGGCCAAGGGCTATCGCCGGCCAGAGACAGTGACGGTGATCCTCTCTACCAGGCGCCCGGCTACTACGTGTACACCTCGGATGAGAAGTGGGTGGTAAAAGGTAAGGTTCACACGCGCATCAAACGCACCTACAACAAGTTTCATCTTCTGGTCGCAGAGACGACCACCTGTGGCGACGCGCAGATCGAAGCCATCACCGAGTATCACTGCTCCGTCACCAAGCCATTCAATGACCAAGTGGCTCAGTTCCGCATGCCGAAGGTGCATTCGGTGACGTACCTTGATCGGCGCACCCAGCAAAAACGGCTGGAAACTACGGTCACCGAGTTCGATAACGAAGGCAACCTGGTCAAGCAGATCGAGCCAAACGGGATCACGACTTCGACCGAATTCTATCCGGCAAGTGGTGGAGACAATTGCCCGGAGGATCCGCTGGGTTTCTCCAGGTTCCCGCGTAAGAGGACGGTTACTGCGGCCGCGTCGGATGGTACTTCGACTGTCACCTACTATGACTATGCGCTGCACACTGCGCTGGAGGGGGCGGAGCTGGGATCCGTGTTACCGGTCACTGAGCGTTTTTTCGAAGTTGTGGAAGGTGTTGAGCTACTGCGTTCGAAAACCCAACGCAGTTATCTGGACCTGCCCAAGGACCCGCTCAAGCACGGGGCTACGAAAGAGCAAAGTTTCATCCTGAATGAAAAAAACCTCTACCGAATTCACCTATGAGCTTGAAGGTGACGGATTGCGGGTCAAGTCCAGCACCCGCGGATTTGACGGGACGGTGCAGACCAGTGAGAAAGTGCTTTCGACGCTGACTGGATTACTGGTGTCGGAAACAGGTGTCGATGGCGAGCGTATCGAGCATGAATACGATGCGATCGGCCGGGCAGTGTGCAAAACGGTCGCTTCGGGCACCCCTTATGCGGCTGCTACCCGTTGGGCCTATCTGGCCGCCAACAGACAGCAACCGGCGACAATGGTGACCACCGATCCAGGCGGGGGTGAGCAAAGAGTGAGCTATGACGGCCTGGAGCGGATCATCACCGTTCAGGAAAAGGACTGCGACCATCCCGACAAGGACGGTCTCATCCAGGCTCGCACACTTTATTCTGCCCTGTATGATTCGGTCGGTCACAAGGTGAACGTGACGCTGACCGATTGGCGCGATAACAAGCCTTATCCGGTCAGCACCCGCTACGAGTTCGATTCCTGGGGTCAGGTCAGCAAGACGCTGCATGCCGATGGGCGTATTGAACATAGTGAGGCGAATCCGGTCCTTCGCCAGCACAGCCATTGGCTTCAGGGCATGGGCAAGACACTCACCCTGGTCAATGACTTCGGCAAGCCGTTGAGTGTCGAGAGCTTCAATCTGAAGAACAAGAGTCTCGGCAAAACCGTTTACACCTATGACGGTTACGGACGCACGACCAGCCAGACAGATCCTGTCGGCAATACCAGGAAATATGAGTACGACGTTTTCGACCGGATGATCCGCAGTGTTCTGCCCGACGGCAGTAAGGTCGTAACCGACTACGCGGAGCATAGTGATGAAGGGCTTGCGATCGACATCAAGGTCGGTGACAAAGTTTTGGGCCAGCAGACTTATGATGGTTTGGGTCGTTTGATCCAAAGTACCGTGGGCGGACGAAAGTCTGAGGCTGGTTATGAAGCGGGCTTCACTCAGCCACAGTGGCACAAGAGTGCTGATGGCAAAAAAACCGAGTTCACTTATTTGCGCGATCTGGGCGGTTTACTGACTGAGCGCAAGGCAGGAGAACAGGTCACGACACTGACTTACGACCCCGTCACTGGCAATCCCTTGACCTGTACCGAAAGCGGCAGGACACGCAGCTTTGCCTATCACCCTTCCGGGCGCCTGAAATCTGAAACGACGACCTTCGGCGCTGTCATGAAAGCAACATCCAGTACCTGGTCCCTGCAGGGGCGACCGATCACCCACGTTGATGTGCTCGGTACCGACAACAGATCTGAATACGATGAGTTCGGCCGCCTTCTATCCGCCTCGCAAGGGTCGCTGAAAACCGAGTTCCACTACGACGCCCAGACGGGAATGCTGGAGTGGACGAAAACCGAAGACACGTCGATCAAGCGTCATATGATCACCCGGTTCGTCTATGACGATATCGGTCGTGAAACCCGGCGTACATTCGAGATTCAGGGCCAGCCTGACCAGACGCTGCAATCGACTTACACGCTTGCCGGCAAACTGGCGCAGAAAGTCTCCAGGCGCGGCACGCAGATTTTGCGTGATGAGCAATTCACCTACGATGTGCGCGGGCGTCTGATCCAGTACGACTGTGCCGGCACCCAAAAGCCCCGCGATCCGTATGGCAAGGAAATCGTCCAGCAGACCTTCACCTTCGATGCGCTGGACAACATTCTTACGGTGCAGACGAAGTTCCCGCTCGGCGTGAATCTGACCACGTTCAGTTATGACAATCCCGATCCTGTACAGCTCAGCGCAGTCAAACATTCCCATGTCGACTATCCACCGGCAGTGACACTGGAATACGACGCCAACGGCAGGATGATCAAGGACGACCAGGCGCGAACGCTGGCCTATGACGCGTTCGGACGTCTTGAGCAATTGTCCGACGCAGGGGGAGCAGTGATCCGTGGCTACCATTACGACGGTCTCGACGATCTGGTTGAACTGTCGCAACCCGAAAAGGCGACTGTGCAGCGTTATTACCACGCAGGCCGGGTCGCCAATGAGGTGAGTGGTGAAAATTCATCCAGTGTCGTGCGTCACGGTGGCGCGCTTGTGGGGCAGCGGCAACTCGGTTTGAACGCCAGCGCGCAGCTGTTTGGCACCGACCAACAGCAAAGCGTGCTGGCAACACTGGGTAAGGAGGAGCACCTCACCGATTGCGCCTACAGTCCTTATGGGCACCGTCCTGCCGAAGGCGGATTGTTCAGCGTGGCGGGTTTCAACGGCGAACAGCTGGATCCGGTTACCGGGCTGTATCTGCTGGGCAACGGTTACCGGGCCTATAGCCCGACACTGATGCGTTTTCTTTCCCCCGATAGCATGAGTCCGTTCGGTGCGGGCGGATTGAATGCCTACAGTTATTGCCTGGGCGACCCTGTCAATCGGGTTGACCCTACCGGGCATTTCTCCTGGCAATCGATCCTCGGCATCGGCCTCAGTATTCTCGGGATTGTTGCCAGCGTGGTGACGATGGGCGCGGCGACGCCATGGGCAGTGGCGGCATTGGGGCTGGCGGTTACTTCAGGCCTGGCGGGTATTGCCAGCGAGGTGGTCAATGAGCTGGCACCGGGTTCTCAGGCGGGCGAGATATTGGGCTGGATCAGTTTTGGTCTCGGGCTGGCTTCGCTCGGTGCAGGTTTGGCGGCGGGTGCAAAAGCTGCTGTGAATGCGGGCAGGAAGATGGCTTCAGCTTTTAGCAAAGGGCTCAGTGGCAGGGGGGCAGGCAAAGCGGGGCAACATTTAAAGAAGGGTGGAAAAGGCGCAAGGGCCGCGGCCAAAAAAGCCCAGGCGCCCGTGGAGGAAGTCACGGAGAGACCTTGGCAATTAATCAGGCCCGATCCAGAAAGCTACCTCTATGCCACTCATAAGACGATGGCCGACGAATTCTTCGGGTACGTGGAAAGCGATATGTCCCCCCTCCAGGCAGCCAGGAAATCCAGGATGTATTACGAGGAATTCGGCGCAGCCGGTGATGGAAGAAAAGTAACGCATGTTTTTTTCGCAGCCTCGAAAGGACGTGGGGAGCGTATTTATCTTCTAGAGGACAGTAAACAGAGAGTTTGCAAAGTCCTGCGGGCGGGTGGCCATTGGTCCGACGGGGAGACCAACGCAATAATGAGATCGGCGAAAAATATGGTTACAACGCGCACATGAGCACTGTGAATACTTCGCCTGCCCGTTATGGGTGTGAAGGTCTGGAGTGCTGTTCAAGCGCCCACTCCACGTGTTCTTTAACCAACTCTGACGGATAGTCCCGTCGCGCCTTCAACGCTTCCAGCACCGGAATCGTTGAAGGCGCATTCCCCAGCCCCACCGCGAGATTGCGCAACCAGCGCTCATAGCCGGCGCGCCGCAACGGCGAGCCTTCAGTGCTGCTTAGAAACTTCTCTTCATCCCACATGAACAGTGCAGCCAGCTCGGCATTATCGAGATTGTGCCGGGGCGTGAAATCGCTTTCTCCAGTCGGCCGGGCGAAACGGTTCCATGGGCAGACGATCTGGCAGTCATCACAGCCGAACACACGATTGCCGATCAGCGGCCGCAACTCTTCGGGGATGGCGGTCTTCAGCTCAATGGTCAGATAGGAAATGCAACGCCGGGCGTCCAGCACATAGGGACCGACGAACGCATTGGTCGGGCAGATATCCAGACACGCGGTGCAGCGCCCGCAATGTTCGCTGCTGTGCGGCTCGTCCACCGGCAGCGGCAGATCGACGAACAGTTCACTGAGGAAGAAATAACTGCCGGCCTTGCGGTTGAGCACCAGGGTGTTTTTGCCGATCCAGCCCAGCCCCGCCTGTTCGGCGATGGCTTTTTCCAGCACCGGCGCGCTATCGACGAAGGCGCGAAAACCGAACGGGCCGATCTGCGCCTGAATCCTGTCGGCCAATTGTTGAACACGTTTACGGATCAATTTGTGGTAATCGCGGCCCAAGGCATAACGCGATACGTAAGCCTTTTCCGGTTCAGCCAGGCGTTTGGCCATTTCGGTATCGCCCGGCAGGTAGTCCATACGCAGCGAGACCACGCGCAACGTACCCGGCACCAACTCTTCGGGATGCGAGCGTTTGCTGCCGTGGGCGCCCATGTAGTCCATGTCGCCGTGGTAGCCGGCCTCGAGCCAGCGCTGTAGATGCTGCTCGTGTTCGGCCAGGTCCAGACCGCTGATGCCGACTTGCTGGAAGCCCAGCTCGCGGCCCCAATCCTTGATCGATTGGGCGAGGGCGGGCAGGTCTGTGGTGATGGCGGACATGAGGCGAGAGAAACCGGAGCTGAGGTGCGTATAATTCTGCCAGACATCGGAGCCCGAAGACGCATGCCGCAGACGAAAGATGAATTACCCGACGCGCTGTACCGCGCCGCGCAGGTGCGCGAACTCGACGCGCGGCTGATCGCCGCCGGCACGCCGGGCTTCGAATTGATGCAACGCGCCGCCCGCGCGACCTGGCGGGCACTGGTGCGCAAGTGGCCGGCAGCGAACGAGCTGACCGTGCTCGCCGGGCACGGCAACAATGCCGGTGACGGTTATCTGGTGGCGGGCCTGGCGTTGCGTGCCGGCTGGATCGTCCGCGTCCTCGCCGTCGGCGATCCGCAACGTTTGCAGGGCGATGCCGCACTGGCCCATGCCGAATCCGTAGCTGCTGGTGTTGTGGTGCAAGGCTGGCAGGGGCAAAGCGAGCTGCGCGGTGTCGTCCTCGATGCCTTGCTCGGCACTGGCCTGAGCGGCGAAGTGCGTGAGCCGTATGCATCGGTGATCAAGGCGATCAACGCCTGCGGTTTGCCGGTGGTGGCGGTCGATATTCCGTCAGGGCTATGTGCCGATACCGGGCGTGAACTGGGCGTCGCGGTGCGCGCCGATCTTACGGCGACATTCATTGCTATGAAGATCGGGCTGTTGACCGGTGATGCGGCGGATCATATCGGTGAACTGGTCTTCAACGACTTGCAATCCACCGGCGAAATTTTCAGTGACATTCCCGTCTGCGCTCAACGCCTGAGCGCCGCTAATCTTCCAGCACTTGCGCCGCGCGCGCCGACTTCGCACAAAGGTCGTTTTGGCCATGTGCTGTTGATCGGCGGCGATCATGGTTTCGGCGGGGCGATCCTGCTCAGCACTGAAACGGCCTTGCGCAGCGGCGCGGGCATGGTCTCGCTGGCGACTCGGCCAGAGCATGTGCCAGCGGCGCTGACCCGTATCCCGGAAGCCATGGCTCTCGGCACCTCGTCAGCCAATCAACTGATGGGCCTGCTGGAAAAGGCTTCGGTGCTGGTGGTCGGGCCGGGCCTCGGTCAAGCCAGTTGGGGACGCGCCTTGTTGTCGGCAGCCGCCAACGCACCGTTGCCACAGGTGTGGGACGCCGACGCGTTGAACCTGCTGGCCAGCGCTTTTGTACAGTTGCCCGAGGGTTGCGTGATTACCCCGCATCCGGGCGAGGCGGCGCGCTTGCTCGGCATCAGCACCGCTGAAGTGCAGGCCGATCGCCTGACTGCTGCATTGGCGTTGAGCAAAAAGTATTCAGCGGTAGTGGTGCTGAAAGGCGCCGGCAGTTTGATCGCCCATCCCGACGGGCGTCTGGCCCTTTGTCATCAGGGCCATCCGGCGATGGCCACGGGCGGGTTGGGTGATGTGCTGGCCGGTCTCACCGGCGCATTGCTGGCCCAAGGCTTGGGCGCGTTCGATGCGGCATGCCTGGCCGTCTGGCTGCACGCCAATGCCGGTCTGCAACAAGGCAAATTCGGCCGTGGGCTGGCGGCCAGTGATCTGATTCCAGCCATTCGTCAGTTGTTGGAGGAGCATGCACCGTGTCTGAAGTAACCCTGTACCTGGCCGATGAACAGGCGATGAGCGACTTTGGTGCACGGATCGCCCGCGTCACCCAGGGCCACGGCCTGATTTTTCTTGAAGGCAACCTGGGCATGGGCAAAACCACTCTGTCGCGGGGCATCATTCGCGGGCTGGGGCACGTCGGCGCGGTAAAAAGTCCGACCTTCACTCTGGTCGAGCCCTACGAGATCGGTGAAGTGCGCGCGTTCCATTTCGACCTGTATCGCTTGGTTGATCCGGAAGAACTGGAATTTCTCGGTATCCGTGACTACTTCGAGGACGATGCCCTGTGCCTGATCGAATGGCCCGATAAAGGTGCAGGCTTTTTGCCAAAGCCTGACCTGACCATTACCATTGGCCCGCAAGACAGCGGTCGTTCGCTGAAAATTTTAGCCCAGGGCTCGCGTGGCGAGGCCTGGTGTGCCGCTTTGGCATTGGAATCCAATTAAATGATGGGGTTTGGTATGCGCTTTCGCGCGTTGGTGGCTGCCGCTGGACTGATGTTGATGGCAGTAACCGTCAACGCTGTGGCCGATTCAAAGGTCAACAGCGTGCGCCTGTGGCGGGCGCCGGACAATACGCGACTGGTTTTCGACCTCAGCGGCCCGGTGCAGCACAGTGTCTTCACCCTTACTGCCCCGGATCGGTTGGTGATCGACATCAACGGCGCCACCCTCGGCGCGCCGTTGAATGTGCAGACCGCGAACACGCCGATCACCGCGATGCGCTCAGCCCAGCGCACGCCGACCGACTTGCGGGTGGTCATCGACCTGAAAAAAGCCGTCACCCCGAAAAGCTTCTCCCTGGCGCCGAACGCGCAGTACGGCAACCGTCTGGTGGTCGATCTGTTCGACAACCCGGCCGATGCCGCGCCGCCGCCGGCCCCGACACCTTCGGTGGCGACCGTGCCGGCAGTGCCGGTGACCCCGACTGAGCCGGCGATCAAGCTGCCGCCAGCCCCGGCGGGCAAGCGCGACATAATTGTGGTGATCGACGCCGGCCACGGTGGTGAAGACCCGGGCGCGTCCGGTTCGCGCGGCCAGCGCGAGAAAGATGTGGTACTGCAGATCGCTCGCGAGTTGCAGCGTCAGGTCAACGGCATGAAAGGTTTCCGCGCCGAACTGACCCGTACCGGCGACTACTTCATTCCATTGCGCGGGCGGACCGAAATCGCGCGCAAGAAGGGCGCCGACCTGTTCGTCTCGATTCACGCCGACGCAGCGCCGTCCGCAGCCGCGTTCGGTGCGTCGGTATTCGCTCTGTCTGATCGTGGCGCTACGTCCGAGACCGCCCGTTGGCTGGCCGACAGTGAAAACCGTTCCGACCTGATTGGCGGTGCCGGTAACGTCAGCCTCGACGACAAGGACCGCATGCTCGCTGGCGTGTTGCTCGACCTGTCGATGACCGCGTCGCTGACTTCCAGCCTCAACGTCGGGCAAAAGGTGCTGACCAACATCGGTCGCGTCACGCCGCTGCACAAACAGCGCGTGGAACAAGCCGGATTCATGGTGCTGAAGTCGCCGGACATCCCGTCGATCCTGGTCGAAACCGGCTTCATTTCCAACGCCAACGAAGCGAACAAGCTGTCCGCGTCGAGCCACCAGCAGGCGCTGGCCCGTTCGATCAGCAGCGGCGTGCGCCAGTTCTTCCAGCAGAATCCGCCACCGGGCACCTACATCGCCTGGTTGCGTGATTCCGGCAAGATCGCCCAGGGTCCGCGCGACCACCGCGTCGGCCCGGGCGAAACGCTAGCGATGATCGGCGTGCGCTATCAGGTTTCGCCGGCCACGTTGCGTGCTGCCAACAACCTGAAAAGCGATGAGCTGAAAGTCGGTCAGCACCTGACCATTCCCGGCACCGAACTGGCGTCCAAAGAATGAACCAGGTATTGAACACGGCGCGCATCGAGCTGCTCAGCCCACGACTGGCGAACCAGATCGCCGCCGGTGAAGTGGTTGAGCGCCCGGCTTCGGTGATCAAGGAGTTGCTGGAAAACAGCCTCGATTCTGGCGCCAAGCGTATCGACGTCGATGTCGAGCAGGGCGGCGTCAAATTGCTGCGCGTGCGTGATGACGGCAGTGGTATTTCGGCCGATGACCTGCCGCTGGCCCTGGCCCGCCACGCCACCAGCAAGATTCGCAACCTCGAAGATCTGGAACAGGTGATGAGCCTGGGTTTCCGGGGCGAGGCGCTGGCGTCGATCAGCTCTGTGGCGCGTCTGACCCTGACCTCGCGCACCCGCGATGCCGACCAGGCCTGGCAGGTAGAAACCGAAGGCCGGGACATGGCGCCGCGCGTGCAGCCGGCGGCGCATCCGGTGGGCACCTCGGTGGAAGTCCGCGACCTGTTCTTCAACACCCCGGCCCGGCGCAAATTTCTCAAGACCGAAAAAACCGAATTCGATCACCTGCAGGAAGTGATCAAGCGTCTGGCGCTGGCGCGTTTCGATGTGGCTTTTCATCTGCGTCACAACGGCAAGACCATCCTCAGCCTGCACGAGGCCCACGATGATGCGGCCCGTGCGCGGCGTGTGGCAGCGATCTGTGGTTCGGGGTTCCTCGAGCAGGCTTTGCCGATCGAGATCGAACGCAATGGTCTGCACCTGTGGGGCTGGGTCGGTTTGCCGACCTTCAACCGCAGTCAGGCGGACTTGCAATATTTCTTTGTGAATGGCCGGGCGGTGCGCGACAAACTGGTTGCCCACGCCGTGCGTCAGGCTTATCGCGACGTGCTGTTCAACGGTCGGCACCCGACCTTCGCGCTGTTTTTCGAGGTCGATCCGGCAGCGGTCGACGTCAACGTGCACCCGACCAAGCACGAAGTGCGTTTCCGCGACGGGCGCATGGTTCATGACTTCCTGTATGGCACGCTGCACCGTGCGCTGGGCGATGTGCGTCCGGAAGATCAATTGGCCGGCTCGGTCACCACGGCGATCGTTCGACCTAGTGGCATCGAGGCGGGCGAATTCGGTCCGCAGGGCGAGATGCGTCTGGCCGCCAATGCGCTGCTGGAGCAGCCGCAGGCGCAGCCGGTGTTCAATACTTCGTCCGGCGCCAGCGCTGGCGGCGCTTATCAGTATCAATACACGCCGCGTCCGCAATCGACGTTGCCCGCTGCCGAAGCTCAAGCTGCTTACAAGGAGTTTTTCGCGCCGCTGCCTGAAGCCAATGCCAGCGCACTGCCGACCGGTCAGGAAGATATCCCGCCGCTCGGCTATGCACTGGCGCAGCTCAAGGGCATCTATATTCTGTCCGAAAACGCCCATGGCCTGGTGCTGGTGGACATGCATGCCGCCCACGAGCGGATCATGTACGAGCGCCTGAAAATCGCCATGGCCAGCGAAGGCCTCAGTGGTCAACCGTTGCTGGTGCCGGAGTCACTGGCGGTCAGTCAGCGCGAGGCCGACTGCGCCGAAGAACATGCGGCGTGGTTTCAGCGACTTGGTTTCGAATTGCAGCGCCTTGGCCCGGAAACCCTGGCGATCCGGCAGATTCCGGCACTTCTCAAGCAGGCCGAAGCCAACCGACTGGTCGGCGACGTACTTTCGGACCTGATGGAATACGGCACCAGCGACCGTATCCAGGCGCACCTCAACGAACTGCTCGGCACCATGGCCTGCCACGGCGCGATTCGCGCCAACCGGCGTCTGGCCCTGCCGGAAATGAACGGCTTGCTGCGCGACATGGAAAACACCGAGCGCAGCGGTCAATGCAACCATGGCCGACCGACCTGGACCCAGTTGGGCCTGGACGATCTGGACAAACTGTTCCTGCGCGGTCGTTGATGAGCCAGCTTCCTCCAGCGATTTTCCTGATGGGCCCGACCGCTGCGGGCAAGACCGACCTGGCCATTGAGCTGACCAAGGTGCTGCCGTGCGAATTGATCAGCGTCGATTCGGCGCTGGTCTATCGCGGCATGGACATCGGCACGGCCAAGCCTTCGAAAGAACTGCTCGCCGAATATCCGCACCGGCTGATCGACATTCTCGATCCTGCTGAAGCGTATTCCGCTGCCGATTTCCGTCGCGACGCGTTGCAGTCCATGGCCGAAATCACTGCGCGGGGAAAGATCCCGCTGCTGGTCGGCGGCACCATGCTCTATTACAAGGCTTTGGTTGAAGGGCTGGCGGACATGCCGGCAGCCGATCCCGAGGTGCGCGCGCAGATCGAGGACGAAGCCGCACGTCTCGGCTGGCAAGCCCTTCATGAGCAGTTGGCGCAGATCGATCCGGTGTCGGCGGCGCGCATTCATCCCAATGATCCGCAACGCTTGAGTCGGGCACTGGAAGTCTATCGAGTCAGCGGGCAGAGCATGACCGCCCTGCGCGAGCAACAATCTGCGCAAAGTACTGAAGCAGCCGCTTCGGGACGTCAACAATTGCCCTATACTGTCGCGAACCTGGCCATTGCTCCGGCGAATCGTCAGGTTCTGCACCAGCGAATTGAACAAAGATTCACAAATATGTTGGAACAGGGGTTCATCGACGAGGTCGTAGCCCTGCGTAAAAGAAGTGACCTGCATTCGGGGTTGCCGTCTATACGTGCGGTAGGCTACCGCCAAGTCTGGGATTACCTGGACGGCAAGCTGACATTGGCCCAGATGCAGGAGCGGGGCATCATCGCCACGCGCCAATTGGCCAAGCGCCAGTTTACCTGGCTGCGCAGCTGGGACGATTTGCACTGGCTGGACAGTCTTGATTGCGACAATCTGCCACGCGCCTTGAAATACCTCGGGACCATCTCCATATTGAGCTGAGTCCTTGCAATTGCCGTCTATCCTTGGGGGTGTGACGGCCGAAGCCATCTGAATTTACCTGTTTTTATTATTGAATCCTTAAAGGAGTGCGGCACATGTCAAAAGGGCATTCGCTACAAGACCCTTACCTGAACACTTTACGTAAAGAGAAAGTCGGGGTTTCCATCTACCTGGTCAACGGTATCAAGCTGCAAGGGACGATCGAGTCGTTCGACCAGTTCGTGATCCTGCTGAAAAACACCGTCAGCCAGATGGTCTACAAACACGCTATCTCGACCGTCGTGCCGGTTCGTCCAATTCGTCTGCCTAGCGCAACCGAAAACGAACAGGGCGATGCCGATGCAGCGCCGGGTAACGCCTGATAGGAGTCTCCTTTGTTCTTTGAGCGCCACGGTGGTGGTGAACGAGTCATCCTCGTTCACTTGGATGGACAGGACCCTGAGGCGCGCGAAGATCCGCAGGAGTTTCAGGAGTTGGCAAATTCGGCTGGCGCCGAGACCGTCGCGTTTTTTAACGTGCCGCGTCATCGGCCAACCGCCAAATATCTGATCGGCAGCGGCAAGGTCGAGGAACTGCGCGACCTGGTCAAGGCTGAAGAAGCCGATCTGGTGATTTTCAATCACATCCTCACGCCCAGTCAGGAACGCAACCTCGAACGTGTCTTCGAGTGTCGCGTAATCGACCGCACAGGGCTGATTCTCGATATCTTCGCTCAACGCGCACGTACCCATGAGGGCAAGCTGCAGGTCGAACTGGCCCAGCTTGACCATATGAGCACGCGGCTGGTTCGCGGTTGGACTCACCTTGAGCGTCAGGGTGGCGGTATCGGTATGCGCGGCCCGGGTGAAACCCAGCTGGAAACCGACCGCCGCCTGCTGCGGGTTCGCCTGCGCCAGATCAAGGGGCGGCTGGAGAAGGTACGCAGTCAGCGTGAGCAGTCGCGCCGTGGCCGATCCCGTGCGGACATTCCTACCGTTTCGCTGGTGGGTTACACCAACGCCGGCAAATCGACACTTTTCAACAACGTGACGAAATCCGACGTGTATGCGGCCGACCAACTGTTCGCCACACTCGACCCGACCCTGCGCCGCCTGGAGCTTGACGACCTCGGTCCGATTGTCCTGGCCGACACCGTGGGCTTCATTCGTCACCTGCCGCACAAGCTGGTCGAGGCATTTCGGTCTACGCTCGAAGAGTCGAGCAATTCCGACCTGCTGTTGCACGTGATCGATGCAGCCGAACCGGATCGCATGTTGCAGATCGAGCAGGTGATGGTGGTGCTGGGCGAGATTGGTGCCCAGGACTTGCCGATCCTCGAGGTCTATAACAAACTCGATTTGCTCGAAGGTGTCGAGCCGCAGATCCAGCGCGATGCCGATGGCAAGCCGCAACGGGTCTGGCTCTCGGCGCGTGATGGCAGCGGTCTGGAACTGCTTGAGCAGGCCATCGCCGAGTTGCTCGGCAGTGATCTGTTCGTCGGCACCTTGCGCTTGCCGCAACGATTCGCTCGACTGCGTGCGCAGTTCTTCGAGCTCGGGGCGGTGCAGAAAGAAGAATACGATGAAGAAGGTGTCAGCCTGCTGACCGTTCGTTTGCCCCGGATCGAGCTGAATCGATTGGTAAGCCGCGAAGGATTGCAGCCGATGGAATTCATCGAGCAACACACTTTGCAATAAAAGCCTGAAAAAGCGGTTGTGCCGCAACGGCAGGCATTCTGTAGCATTGGTCGGCGCGCCGTGGGTGCGTCTTTGCTTTATCAGATGGAGAGCGCTATGGCTTGGAATGAGCCGGGTGGCAACTCGAACAATCAGGATCCCTGGGGTGGCAAGCGCCGCAATAACGGCGACCGCAAGGGACCACCGGATCTCGACGAGGCCTTCCGAAAGCTGCAGGAAAGCCTGAACGGGTTGTTCGGTGGTGGTAAGAAACGCGGTGATGACGGCGGCGGGTCGGGGCGCAGCAGTGGCGGCTTCGGCGGTCTGCTCGGCATCGGCCTGGTGGTGCTGGCGGCTGTCTGGCTGTACAGCGCGGTCTATGTGGTGGACGAGCAGGAGCAAGCCGTGGTGCTGCGCTTCGGCAAGTACTACGAGACTGTCGGCCCGGGCCTGAACATCTACTTCCCGCCAATCGACAAGAAGTACATGGAGAACGTGACGCGTGAGCGTGCGTACACCAAGCAGGGCCAGATGCTGACTGAAGACGAGAACATCGTCGAAGTGCCGCTGACCGTGCAGTACAAGATCAGCAACCTGCAGGACTTCGTGCTGAACGTCGATCAGCCGGAAATCAGTCTGCAGCACGCGACCGAAAGTGCACTGCGTCACGTGGTCGGTTCCACCGCCATGGACCAGGTGCTGACCGAAGGTCGTGAATTGATGGCCAGCGAAATCAAGGAGCGTCTGCAACGTTTCCTCGATACCTATCGCACCGGTATCACCGTCACCCAGGTCAACGTACAGAGCGCAGCGGCACCGCGTGAAGTACAGGAAGCCTTCGATGACGTGATCCGCGCCCGTGAAGACGAGCAGCGTTCGCGCAACCAGGCCGAGACCTATGCCAACGGCGTGGTGCCGGAAGCCCGTGGTCAGGCCCAGCGCATCATCGAAGATGCCAATGGTTACCGCGACGAGACCATCTCGCGCGCCAAGGGTGAGGCCGATCGCTTCACCAAGCTGGTCGCCGAGTATCGCAAGGCACCTGAAGTCACCCGCGAGCGTCTGTACCTGGACACCATGCAGGAAGTCTTCAGCAATACCAGCAAGGTACTCGTGACCGGCAACAAGAACGGCCAGAGCAATCTGCTCTACCTACCGTTGGACAAAATGATCCAGAACAGTTCGGGTAATGCACCGGTGACCGGTTCGGCCGCCAGCAACAACACGGACGTCACGCCGCATGTCACCGACGTGCCGCAGACGCGTACAAGGGAGACCCGCTGATGAGCAATAAATCGCTGATCGCCCTGATCGTTGGCGTCGTCGTGGTACTGGTGGGCTGGAATTGCTTCTACATCGTCGCTCAGACCGAGCGCGCGGTGCTGCTGCAATTCGGTCGTGTGGTTCAGGCCGATGTCCAGCCGGGCCTGCATGTGAAAGTGCCGTACGTCAACCAGGTGCGCAAATTCGACGCGCGTCTGTTGACGCTGGATGCACCGACGCAGCGCTTCCTGACCCTGGAAAAGAAAGCCGTGATGGTCGATGCCTACGCCAAGTGGCGGGTGAAAGATGCCGAGCGCTTCTACACCGCGACTTCGGGTCTGAAGCAGATCGCTGATGAACGTCTGTCCCGTCGTCTGGAATCCGGTCTGCGTGACCAGTTCGGCAAGCGCACCCTGCACGAAGTGGTGTCGGGTGAGCGTGATGCGTTGATGGCTGACATCACTGCATCGCTGAACAAGATGGCGGAAAAAGAGCTGGGTATCGAAGTGGTCGATGTCCGGGTCAAGGCGATCGATCTGCCGAAAGAAGTGAACCGCAGTGTGTTCGAGCGAATGAGCACCGAACGTGAGCGTGAAGCTCGCGAGCACCGCGCCAAGGGTAACGAGTTGGCCGAAGGCATCCGTGCCGACGCCGATCGTCAACGCCGCGTGTTGCTGGCTGAAGCCTATCGTGAATCCGAAGAGGTTCGCGGTGACGGTGACGCCCAGGCTGCTGCGATCTACTCCAAGGCCTACGGTCAGGATCAGGAGTTCTACGGTTTCTACCGTAGCCTGCGTGCCTACCGCGAAAGCTTCGCGAACAAGTCCGACGTCATGGTCCTCGACCCAAGCAGCGACTTCTTCCGTTATCTGGAAAAAGCCAAGCCTTGATACGGCGTTGACCTGAATCATTCCGCCCGGCGGCTAAAACCTCGGGCGGGGTGATCCTTTCGGAAAACGTGTGTATGATGCGGCAGCCGGGAAATTCCCGGCTTTTTTGCGTCTGCACGTTTGATTGCTGTTTTAGTTGCAGGCATCGGGTTTGAACAGCCCGAGCGTTTTTCGAGGAAAGTGATGGGCGAAGCCGGTAACAGGCCTTTCGCTGCGTCGTTCATGCGCGTGCGTTTTGAACGCCCCGGTCATTTTCTGCTTCACTCAAGGCTCGCCCTCGTGCTGGCCGCCCGGATCAAAGGGGAATGGCGTAATGGCAACGGTAGACCGCTGGCTGCTGCCAGATGGCATCGAAGAAGTACTGCCACCGGAGGCGGCGCGCATTGAAGTCGCGCGTCGTCAGGTGTTGGATCTGTTCCAGAGCTGGGGTTACGAGTTTGTCGTGACTCCCCATATCGAGTACCTGGAATCCCTGCTGACCGGTGCAGGCCAGGACCTGGATCTGCGCACCTTCAAGGTCATCGACCCGCAGTCGGGCCGGCAGATGGGATTCCGCGCCGACATCACGCCGCAGGTCGCGCGCATCGATGCCCACACCCTGCGCCGCGAAGGCCCGAGCCGCCTGTGCTACGCCGGCAGCGTGCTGCACGCCCAGCCGCGTGCATTGTCGTCCTCGCGCAGTCCGATCCAGCTGGGCGCCGAGCTGTACGGCGATGCCAGCCCGAGCAGCGACGTCGAAGTCATCAGCCTGATGCTGGCCATGCTGCAACTGGCCGATGTGCCGGATGTGCACATGGACCTCGGCCATGTCGGCATCTATCGTGGTCTGGCTCGCGCCGCCGGTCTGTCCGGTGAAGTCGAGCAACAGTTGTTCGATGCCCTGCAGCGCAAGGCCATCGATGAAGTGATTACGCTGACCGAAGGCCTGCCGGCCGATCTGTCCGGCATGCTGCGCGCACTGGTTGATCTGTGCGGCGGCCGTGAAGTGTTGAGCGCTGCCCGCGAGCGTCTGGCCAATGCGCCGGCGCCGGTGCTGGCGGCGCTGGAAGATCTGCTGGCGATTGCCGAGCGTCTTTCCGTGCGCTTCCCGCAGCTGCCGCTGTATTTCGACCTCGGCGAGTTGCGCGGCTACCACTACCACACCGGTGTGGTGTTCGCGGTGTTCGTGCCGGGCGTTGGCCAGTCCATCGCTCAGGGCGGTCGTTACGATGACATCGGTGCCGACTTCGGTCGCGCCCGTCCGGCGACTGGTTTCTCTACCGATTTGAAAACCCTGGTGACCCTGGGGCGTGCTGAGATCGAGCTACCGTCTGGCGGTATCTGGATGCCTGACAGTACGGATGCGGCACTCTGGCAGCAGGTTTGCCAGTTGCGCAGTGAGGGTCAGCGTGTCGTTCAGGCCTTGCCTGGACAACCTTTGGCCGCCGCCCGTGATGCGGACTGCGACCGGCAATTGATTCAGCAGAACGGGCTTTGGCAAGTATCGCCACTGGCTTCTTGAGTTTTCCTGCCGGCCTTCGCCGGCACCAAGTTTGCGCGAATGAGGACAAGTGTTATGGGTAAGAATGTCGTAGTCCTGGGCACCCAGTGGGGTGATGAGGGCAAAGGCAAGATCGTTGATCTGCTGACCGAACATGCTGCCGCCGTAGTGCGCTACCAGGGTGGCCACAACGCGGGTCACACGCTGGTGATCGACGGTGAAAAAACCGTCTTGCACCTGATTCCGTCGGGCGTGCTGCGCGAAGGCGTACAGTGCCTGATCGGCAACGGCGTGGTGGTTGCACCTGACGCCCTGCTGCGCGAGATCACCAAACTGGAAGAGAAAGGCGTACCGGTGCGCGAGCGCCTGCGTATCAGCCCGTCCTGCCCGCTGATCCTGTCCTTCCACGTCGCGCTGGACCAGGCCCGTGAAAAGGCCCGTGGCGAGCTGAAGATCGGTACCACCGGTCGCGGCATCGGCCCGGCGTACGAAGACAAGGTTGCCCGTCGTGGCCTGCGTGTCGGCGACCTGCTGAACATGCCGCGCTTCGAAGACAAGCTGCGTGAACTGGTGGATTACCACAACTTCATGCTGGTCGGTTACTACAAAGAGCCAGCCATCGAGTTCGAAAAGACCCTGGCCGAGTGCAAGGAATACGCTGAGCTGCTCAAGCCGCTGATGCTCGACGTGACCGCCGAGCTGCACGACCTGCGTCGTGCCGGCAAGGACATCATGTTCGAAGGCGCGCAAGGTTCGTTGCTCGACATCGACCACGGGACCTACCCGTACGTGACCAGCTCCAACACCACCGCTGGTGGCGTGGCGACCGGTTCGGGCGTTGGTCCAATGTTCCTCGACTACATCCTGGGCATCACCAAGGCCTACACCACGCGCGTGGGTTCGGGCCCGTTCCCGACCGAGCTGTTTGACGACGTCGGTGCCCACCTGGCCAAGCAAGGTCACGAGTTCGGCGCTACCACTGGCCGCGCCCGTCGTTGCGGCTGGTTCGATGCCGTCATCCTGCGTCGCGCTATCGACGTGAACAGCATCTCGGGCATCTGCCTGACCAAGCTGGACGTACTCGACGGTCTGGAAACCATCAACATCTGTGTCGGCTACAAAGATGCCCAAGGCAACGCTGTTGCCCCGACCGACGCTGACAGCTACGTCGGTCTGCAGCCGGTGTACGAAGAAGTGCCGGGCTGGAGCGAATCGACCGTGGGTGCCAAGACCCTGGAAGAGCTGCCGGCCAATGCTCGTGCCTACATCAAACGCGTTGAAGAGTTGATCGGCGCGCCGATCGACATTATTTCGACGGGCCCGGACCGCAACGAAACCATCGTTCTGCGTCATCCGTTCGCTTGATAAGTCGTTGATGTAAAAAACAAAGGCCCTTTAATCGGGGCCTTTGTCGTTTATGCCTGTTGGACGGCATGACCTTTGCTGTGAATCTGTCTACAAGAGTGCCATCAAATTAATGGCGTCAGAAGTAGAGGGATTTAAAGTGTCAGCCGTTCTCTCACTGTTACAAAGCCGTTTGTTGCGGCCGGTGTTCGTTACCCTTGGTATCGCCCTTTTGGTGCAGGTGTTGGTGGCGGTTGCCCTGACGCGGAGCACTGTGACGGCGCTGGAAGCCGATCTGGCTGTGCGCCTGGGTGCCGACAGCCAGAAACTCTCCGGTGAACTGGAGCAGGCCGGGCGTGAAGTCACTTCAAGCCTTGATGCTTTGTCAGCCAGCACTCGTCAGCGCCTGACCGCCGGTTTGTCTGCCCGCCTCAAAGAAGAGCAGGCGCAACTACGGGCGACGCTGGAAAAGGATCTCAAGGATTCGGCCAACGACATGGCGCAGTTGCTCGCCTCGGTAGCGCCGCGTGCCATGTGGGACAGCGACGTGCCGACGCTCTCGGAGTTCGCTCGTCGCGCCCAGCGCAACCCCAATGTGCTGTTCGTGGTGTATGACGACGCCACCGGCCAGCATCTGACCCGTTATCTCAACCGTGAAAACCCGATCAACAAGGCCTTGCTGGAAAAAGGTCAGGGCGAGCGTGCGCTGGATAAAGTACTGGATGCGGCAAAGAACGATCCTTCGGTCTACTACCTCGAAGCCTCGATCAATCCCAACGGCGTGGAAATCGGCAAAGTGCTGATGGGCGTTTCCACGGCCTCGGTGGAAACCGATCTGGCCGAGCTCGACAAGCGCTTCCTCGCGCTGATTGCCAGCAGCGATCAATTGGTCGGCGACAGCCTCAAAGGCGCAGCGGCGGACAGCGCCAAGGCAATGCAGGCGCGCCTGCAATCGGCGCAGGGCACCGCTGGCGAAATGAAAGCCAACACCGCACAAACCGTTCAAGGCGCTGCCGCGACACTGCGCTGGCGTATCGGCCTCGGCCTGGCACTGGTCGGTTGCGGCGTGCTGCTGTTGCTGGCCGTGGTGCTTGGTCATCGGGTGGTCAATCGCCTGAAAATGCTCAACGCGGCAATGGATGATCTGGCGGCAGGCGAGGGCGATTTGACCAAGCGTGTGCAGATCAACAGCAAGGATGAGATCGGTGATATGGCCTCAGCGGTCAATCGCTTCGTCGACAAGTTGCAGCCGATCGTACGCGAGGCGGGCGATGTCGCTCAGCGCACTGGCGTGGAAATTGGCGCGATGACTTTGCGCAATGCCGGCGCCGATGCGGCCGCCGGGATGCAGCGTGATGAGGTCGCAGAAAGCCTGCGTGCGCTCTCGCAGATGGCTGACGAAGCGCAATCGGAAAGTCATGCCATGCAAGCGGCACTCAAACAAGTCGTGGAAATCCGCCAGGCCACCGATGAAAACACCCGAACCTCGGCGAAGGTCGGCGGCCTGATCGAAGCGCTGGCGGGGCAAGTCGATACCGGGGCGAAAGTCATCGAGCGCCTGGCGCAGCAGAGCGAACAGATTGAGGTGGTGCTGACGGTGATTCACGGTATCGCCGAGCAGACCAATCTGCTGGCGTTGAACGCAGCGATCGAGGCGGCGCGCGCTGGTGAGACCGGTCGGGGATTCGCCGTGGTCGCGGACGAAGTGCGTGCGCTGGCGAGCAAGACGCAAAGCTCCACCGGTGATATTCAGGCGCACATTGTTGCGCTGCAGCAGGGCGCGCGTGAGGCGGTCGAGGCGATCGGCCAGGCCGGACGGCAGGCCAGCGAAGGTTTGCTGGTGTTGCGCGACAGCGCGCGGTTGCAACAGTCGGTGCAGGCTTCGGTTGAGCAGGTGCATGCGGCGATCGGTCTGGCGACGCAAGCAGCAGCGCATCAGGCGCAGGGCGCACAGGCAGTGCGTGGGCGCGTCGAGACGATTCATGCACAGGCCGAGAAAGCGGCGCAGGCAGTGGTGGAGACCACGGCCAGTGGCAAGGTGCTGGATGGTCTGGCGGCGCAATTGAAGGCTAGCCTGGGACAATTCCGCGCTTAAGATCAAAAGATCGCAGCCTGCGGCAGCGCCTACAGGGAAACGCAAATTCCGATGTGGGAGCTGCCGAAGGCTGCGTTCTTTTAGCGGCTCAGATACATCCGCGTCGTCAGCAGATAAACCGGCAACCCCGAGACCACAATCAACAACGCCGCATAAGGCGCCGCTGCGGCAAACTCGACATTCGCCGTGTGCGCCCAGACCTCGGTCGCCAGCGTGTTCAGTCCGGTTGGGCTGAGCAGCAACGTCGCCGTCAATTCCTTCATTGCATCAAGAAACACCAGCGCAAAAGCCGCGCCCAATGCCGGGAAAATGATCGGCAAGGTCACCCGGCAAAACGCCGTGAACGACGATGCGCCCAAGGTCCGCGCCGCTTCTTCCAGCTGCGGCGCAGCCTTGTTCAGCGCGGTACGGATCGGCGCTTGCGCCAGTGGCAGAAACAGCAGCGCATAAGCGATCAGCAGCAAGCCCGACGTCTGATACAGCACCGGCACGTAATGCAGGGCGAAATAGACCAGCGTCAACGCGATCACCAGCCCCGGCAGTGCGTGCAGCAGATACGGCAAGCGTTCGGCCCAGATTGCCAACTGGCCCTTGTGGCGCACCACCAGCAACCCGACCGGTACTGCCAGCACCAGACACAGCGCCGCGCCGCCCAACGACAATGCCAGCGATGACAGCAGTGCCTCGCTGATTGCCGCTACCGGGAACGCCGCCGATGAGCCGACCGCCAGCCAGTAGGCCAACATCCCCAACGGAATGCCGCTGCCGATAATCGCCAGCAACAGGCAATACAACTGACCTGCCGCCGCCCATGGCCCAAGCTGCACTTGCTCAGCCTGTCGTGCCGCGCCCTGGCCGGTGCGCACATGCCGGCCCTTGCCACGCACGCGCAGCTCCAGCCACAACAGCAGCAGACACAGCGCCAGCAACACCGCCGAAAGCATCGCGGCGTTGGCATTGCTGAATTCCAGTTCGAATTGCTGGTAGATCGCCGTGGTGAAGGTCTGCAGGCCAATGATCGACAGCGCGCCGAATTCCACCAGCATGTGCAGGGCAATCAGCAGCGAACCGGCCAGCAGCGATGGCCACAGCAGCGGCAGGGTGACGCGGAAAAACACGCCCCAGCGATTCTGTCCCAACGTGCGGGCGGATTCTTCGAGGGAGGGATCGAGATTGCGCAGGGTGGCGGCAACCGGCAGAAAGATCAGCGGATATTTCGACAGGCTCATCACCAAAATCGCCCCGCCGAGTCCTTCGAATTGCGCGCTGAGCGACACCCAGGTGAAGCTGCTGACAAACGCCGGCACCGCAAACGGCAGGCACAGGATCACACCCCACAGGCGCCGCCCCGGCAGATTGCTGCGTTCCAGCAACCACGCCAGTGACAGGCCGATCACGCCACAGGTCACCGTCACGCCGACCATCAGTGCCAAAGTGTTGCGCAACAGGCCAAACACATACGGGCGCCACAACAGGTGCAGCGCCTCGGCCCAACCGGCCTGCCAGGCTTTCGTCCCGACGTAGGCCAGTGGCAACAGGCTGAGTACCACCAGTAGCAGAACCGGCAACACCAGCCAGATCGACGGGCGTCTGCGTCTCGGTACGTAACCCCCGCGCGCGGCGGGGGCGGATAACGATGCTGCCATCAGTTCAGGCCAACTTCGCGTTCCAGTTCCAGCGCTTCTTCAGCATTGCCCAGATCCGCCGGAGTGACATTCGGCGCTTCCAGTTCGCTGAACGGCTTGAGGCCGCGATCCGATTCCATGCCTTTGTGCAGCGGGTATTCGGCGGTGGTCTGGGTGATCACGCGCTGACCTTCTTCGCTGGCCATGAAGGCGAGGAATTGCTGGGCTTCTTTTGGATGTTTGCTGGATTTCAGCACGGCAGCGCTGGACACGGTGATCAAGCCGCCAGCGTCGCCGCCGGTGAAATAATGCAGCTTGGAGTCGAGCTTGCCTTTCTCGCGTTGCAGGGCGAACCAGTAGTAATTGTTCACCAGCACGGTAGCGACTTCGCCGTTTTCCACCGCTTTAAGCGCGACCATGTTGTTGCTGTAGGTCTTGCCGAACGCGCGCAAACCGGTCAGCCACTCTTCGGCAGCGTCACGACCGTGCAGTTTGATGATTGCTACGGCTTGTTCCTGGAAGGCGCCACTGGTCGGCACGAAACCGACCTTGCCTTGCCATTGCGGCTCGGAGAATTCCATCACCGATTTCGGCAGGTCTTTTTCGTCGATCAGTTTCGGGTTGAACGCGACCACGCGTACGCGGGCGGTAACGCCGATCCAGGTGCCGTTGGCGGCGACATACTTTTCTGGCAGAACCGCCAGTGTCGCGTCATCGGCCTTGGCCAGCAGCCCCTGTTCGCCGAGGTTGTTCAGCGGCGGCGACTCTTCGGTGTAGATCACATCGGCGGGGGAGCGATCGCCTTCTTCGATAATCTGGCTGGCGAGCTGGTTGCTGCTGCCTTTGCGCACGTTGACGTGGATGCCGGTCTTGGCTTCAAAAGCCTTGGCAATCGCGTCGCCGACTTCCTTGTGCTGGCCGTTGTAGAGAGTCAGGGAAACCGCATCGGCAGCCTGGGTGAGGGGAGTGGCGAGCGCCAGGCCGAGGAGGGTGAAGGTCAGGCCTCGGCGCAGGGTATTTCGAAACGTCATTCGCAGGGTTCCTCACTGTCGCATTGCAAAAACTTGCAACAATGATAAACGATATTGTTTCTCAAGTGCGCCTTGTGGGGCGACTGGCGATTGTGTTGGAGCTGCCGAAGGCTCGGGCGGCGTTCGGACGATCTTTTGATCTTGCGTTTAGTCGAGAAGGGCAAAAGCAAGATCAAGAGATCGCAGCCTCGTTGCACTCGTCAGCTCCTACAAGACCTGCAGGAATTCAGGAAGCCAGAAACGCAAAAACCCGCTTTCGCGGGTTTTTGTGAAATCCAAGGCCTGAACCTTGAATTTGAATTGGTGCCCAGAAGAAGACTCGAACTTCCACGACCGTAAGGTCACCAGCACCTGAAGCTGGCGTGTCTACCAATTTCACCATCTGGGCAATCATCGCAAGCGTTGCCGCTGTTGATGTGGCGCACTATACGGAGGCCTTTTTGATCTGTAAACCCCTGATTTGGTTTTAATAAATCAGTGCGAACAAAAGCTTTTCCGCAAATGCAAAAAACCCGCTTTCGCGGGTTTTGTGTGAGTCTTGAAACTGATCTAGTCTCAAACTCGAAATTGGTGCCCAGGAGAAGACTCGAACTTCCACGACCGTAAGGTCACCAGCACCTGAAGCTGGCGTGTCTACCAATTTCACCACCTGGGCATCATCGAAAGCGCTTGTGCGTCGTCGATGGCGCGCACTATACGGAGCGCTTTTTTAACTGTAAACCCCTGCTGTAGAAAAAACTGAATTTTTTTACCAGCGGCGTTCAAAACGGTATCGGAGCGTCGATACAGGGCCTTGCAAAGCCTTATAGAAGCGGAAATTTCCCGTTTCCCGGCGCCTATGCCAAACTAACCCGCATATAGACAAGGTGAAAACTCTCTAATGGCCGATTGGCAGTCCCTCGATCCCGAGGCCGCTCGTGAAGCGGAAAAATACGAAAACCCTATTCCCAGCCGCGAACTGATCCTGGCGCACCTCGCCGATCGGGGTTCGCCTGCTGCCCGCGAGCAACTGGTTGAAGAGTTTGGTCTGACCACAGAAGACCAGATCGAAGCCCTGCGCCGCCGCTTGCGCGCCATGGAGCGCGACGCTCAATTGATCTATACCCGCCGTGGTACTTACGCGCCGGTAGACAAGCTCGACCTGATCCTCGGCCGCATCAGCGGTCACCGCGACGGCTTCGGCTTCCTGGTGCCGGACGACGGCAGCGACGACCTGTTCATGAGCCCGGCGCAAATGCGTCTGGTGTTCGATGGTGACCGTGCGCTGGCCCGGGTTTCCGGTCTCGACCGTCGTGGTCGCCGTGAAGGCGTGATCGTCGAAGTGGTGTCCCGCGCTCACGAAACCATCGTCGGCCGCTACTTCGAAGAAGGCGGCATCGGTTTCGTCGTTGCCGACAATCCGAAGATCCAGCAGGAAGTGCTGGTCACTCCGGGCCGTAACGCCAATGCGCAGATCGGTCAGTTCGTCGAGGTGAAAATCACTCACTGGCCAACGCCGCGCTTCCAGCCGCAAGGCGATGTGGTCGAAGTGGTCGGCAACTACATGGCGCCGGGCATGGAAATCGATGTTGCCCTGCGCACTTATGACATTCCGCACGTCTGGCCTGAAGCGGTTGTGAAAGAAGCTGCCAAGCTCAAGCCGGAAGTTGAAGAAAAAGACAAAGAGAAGCGCATCGACCTGCGCCATCTGCCGTTCGTCACCATCGACGGCGAAGATGCCCGCGACTTCGACGACGCGGTCTACTGCGAAGCCAGACCGGGCAAGCTGCGCCTGTTCTCCGGTGGATGGAAGTTGTACGTGGCGATTGCCGACGTCTCCAGCTACGTGAAGATCGGCTCGGCGCTGGACAACGAAGCTCAGGTTCGCGGCAACTCGGTGTACTTCCCCGAGCGCGTGATTCCGATGCTGCCAGAGCAACTGTCCAACGGTCTGTGCTCGCTGAACCCGCAAGTCGACCGTCTGGCCATGGTTTGCGAGATGACCATCTCCAAGTCCGGCGAAATGACCGACTACTGCTTCTATGAGGCGGTGATCCATTCCCATGCCCGTCTGACCTACAACAAGGTCAGCGCGATGCTGGAAACGCCGAAGGCTACCGAAGCGCGCAAATTGCGCGGTGAGTACACCGACGTCGTGCCGCATCTAAAGCAGCTGTACGCGTTGTACAAAGTATTGCTGGCCGCACGCCACGTACGTGGCGCGATCGATTTCGAAACCCAGGAGACCCGGATCATCTTCGGCTCCGAGCGCAAGATTGCCGAAATTCGTCCGACCGTGCGCAACGATGCGCACAAGCTGATCGAGGAATGCATGCTGGCCGCCAACGTGGCCACTGCCGAATTCCTCAAGAAGCACGAAATTCCTGCGTTGTACCGCGTTCACGCCGGTCCGCCGCCGGAACGTCTGGAAAAACTGCGCGCGTTCCTTGGTGAGCTCGGCCTGTCCCTGCACAAAGGCAAGGACGGTCCGTCGCCGAAGGATTATCAGGCTTTGCTCGCGAGCATCAAGGATCGTCCGGATTTCCACCTGATCCAGACCGTAATGCTGCGTTCGTTGAGCCAAGCGGTGTACAGCGCTGAGAACGACGGTCACTTCGGCCTGAATTACGAAGCCTATACCCACTTCACCTCGCCCATCCGTCGGTACCCGGACCTGCTCACGCACCGCGCAATCCGCAGCGTGATCCATTCCAAGCAGGACACCCCGCACGTTCGTCGTGCCGGTGCGATGACCATTCCGAAGGCACGCATCTATCCGTACGACGAAGCAGCGCTGGAGCAGCTCGGCGAGCAATGCTCGATGAGCGAACGCCGCGCCGACGAAGCGACCCGCGACGTAGTGAACTGGCTCAAGTGCGAGTTCATGAAGGATCGCGTCGGCGAGTCGTTCCCGGGCGTGATCACCGCGGTGACCGGCTTCGGTCTGTTCGTCGAGCTGACCGATATCTACGTCGAAGGCCTGGTGCACGTCACTGCGCTGCCGGGCGATTACTACCACTTCGACCCTGTGCATCACCGCCTCGCGGGCGAGCGCACCGGCCGCAGTTTCCGTCTTGGCGACACCGTTGAAGTACGCGTCATGCGCGTCGACCTCGACGAGCGCAAGATCGACTTCGAGATGGCAGAAAAAACCATCAGCGCGCCGATCGGCCGCAAGAAGCGGGGCGCCGGAACCGCTGCGCCTGCTGCCAAGGTTGCGGAAGAAAAGGCTCCGGCAAAAACCGCCAGCCGTCGTCCGGCCAAGGAAAAGGTTGCCGAAGCCTATCGCCCGAGCGATGCCGTGGCGAAAAACGCCGAGCTGCGCAAAAGCCGTGAATTGAAGAAGGCCTTGCTGGCCGATGCGAAAAACGGTGGTAAAGCGGCGTCCGGGGGAAAGACCGGGCGGTCGGCGCCTGACAGGGCGACCGACGGCAAACCAGCCAAGGCGAGCAAACACCGTAAGGGCCTGTCGAAAGCGGGTTCCGCTCCAGCCAAAAGTGGCGGGGCGCGTAAACCGAAGGCGAAGTCATGAGTCAGTTGGAAAAAATCTACGGCGTTCACGCGGTAGAAGCGTTGTTGCGTCACCACCCCAAGCGCGTCAAGCAGATCTGGCTGGCGGAAAGCCGCAACGATCCGCGCGTGCAGACACTGGTCGAACTGGCCAACGAAAACCGTGTTCAGGTGGGCCAGGCCGAGCGCCGCGAAATGGACGCCTGGGTTGAGGGCGTGCATCAGGGCGTGGTCGCGGAAGTCAGTCCGAGCCAGGTCTGGGGCGAAGCAATGCTCGACGAGTTGCTCGATCGCACCGAAGGCGCGCCGCTGCTGCTGGTGCTCGACGGCGTGACCGATCCGCACAACCTCGGCGCCTGCCTGCGTTCGGCCGATGCGGCCGGTGCGCTGGCGGTGATCGTGCCGAAGGACAAGTCGGCCACGCTGACTCCGGTGGTGCGTAAAGTCGCCTGCGGCGCCGCGGAAGTGATTCCGCTGGTGGCCGTGACCAACCTGGCGCGCACGCTGGAAAAACTCCAGCAGCGCGGCCTGTGGGTTGTCGGTACAGCCGGTGAAGCCGAGGTCAGCATTTATGACCAGGACCTGACCGGCCCGACCATTCTGATCATGGGCGCCGAAGGCAAAGGCATGCGCCGCCTGACCCGCGAGCACTGCGACTATCTGGTGAACCTGCCGATGGCCGGTAGCGTCAGCAGCCTCAACGTCTCGGTCGCCACCGGTGTGTGCCTGTTCGAAGCCCAGCGCCAGCGCGGCGCGAAGGCCAAGGCCAGCGCTTCGCGCAAGCTATAAGCTGCAAGCTGCAAGCCTCAAGTCAGAAGCGGTCCGCTTGCAGCTTGAGGCTTGTAGCTCATAGCTGCTGTTCATTTATTCACCAATTGCCTTGCGCCCCCGCAGTCCCTTCTCTACAATTGCGCCCCTTGCTGTGACGGCAGGCACGCATGTGCCCCGCGCCAGCAAGTCCATAAGTGTCATTCACTCCTTGTCTGACCGTTTTTGAGCGGCAGGCTACAACCCGTAAGGAGCATTCATGCGTCATTACGAAATCATCTTTCTGGTCCACCCGGATCAGAGCGAGCAAGTCGGCGGCATGGTTGAGCGTTACACCAAGCTGATCGAAGAAGACGGCGGCAAAATCCACCGTCTGGAAGACTGGGGCCGTCGTCAACTGGCCTACGCAATCAACAATGTTCACAAGGCTCACTACGTGATGCTGAACGTTGAGTGCACTGGCAAGGCCCTGGCCGAGCTGGAAGACAACTTCCGCTACAACGATGCAGTGATCCGTAACCTGGTCATCCGTCGCGACGAAGCCGTTACCGGCCAGTCCGAGATGCTCAAGGCTGAAGAAAACCGCAGTGAGCGCCGTGAGCGTCGCGACCGTCCTGAGCACGAAGGCGCCGAAGGCACCGACAGTGATGACAGCGACAACAGCGATAACGCTGACGAGTAATCCACGGACCTTATTAAGGAGCCTATCAAATGGCACGTTTCTTCCGTCGTCGTAAATTCTGCCGCTTCACCGCTGAAGACGTGAAAGAGATCGACTACAAAGATCTCAACACTCTGAAAGCCTACGTATCCGAGACCGGCAAAATCGTTCCAAGCCGCATCACCGGTACCAAAGCTCGTTATCAGCGTCAGCTGGCCACCGCTATCAAGCGCGCCCGCTTCCTGGCCCTGCTGGCCTACACCGACAGCCACGGCCGCTGAGACCGGGCAGTCGACAAGTAGCAAAGGATTGAATGCATGCGCGCCTTAGCTGAGTTCATCATGCGAGGCCGAATGCAGGCCACTCTCGTGGTGGCCGGATGTGCAACATTGCCGTTGTTGTATTGGTTGGGTGCTGCCGCCGGGAGTCTTGTGCTGCTGCGGCGCGGATTGACGGACGCCCTTGGCGTTCTGTCACTGGGACTGCTGCCGGCATTGATCTGGTGGCTGTATGCCGACGACCCACGGGCACTTCTGGTGCTGCTGGGGTCTTCGGGGCTTGCGTTGGTTTTGCGCGCAAGCGAATCCTGGGTCCGCACGCTGCTGGTCAGCGTAGTGATCGGAGTGGTGTTTTCAGTGGTGCTCGGGGTCGCGTTTGCGGCCCAGATCGAGATGCTTGCACAGGCCCTTATAAAGGTCATGCCGGCGCTCCTCGGTGAGACTTACAAGCAATTGTCGGTCGATGAGCAAGCGCGTTTCGCGTCCCTGATTGCACCGGTCCTGACCGGACTGATTGCGGCCTTGTTGCAGATCGTCAGCGTGCTGAGCCTGATTGTCGGGCGGCATTGGCAGGCGTTGTTGTACAACCCGGGTGGTTTCGGTCGCGAGTTTCGCGCCATCCGCATCCCGCTGGGGCCGGCGATGTTACTGCTGGCGTTGATGCTTCTGGGCCCGAATCTCGGTGCACAGATGGCCATGTTGACGCCGTTGTGCAGTGTACCGCTGGTGTTCGCCGGGCTGGCCTTGATTCACGGGCTGGTCGGGCAGAAGCGACTGGCCGGTTTCTGGCTGGTGGGGTTGTACGTCACGCTGCTGTTGTTCATGCAGCTGATCTATCCGTTGCTCGTGGTTCTGGCCATTGTCGACAGCCTGATTGATTTTCGCGGTCGTCACGTGTCGAAAGACACCGACAGCGCGAACGGTGAAGGTTAAAAGTTAGAGGATTTTCACATGCAACTGATCCTTCTGGAAAAAATCGCCAACCTGGGCAACCTGGGCGACAAAGTAAACGTTAAGGCCGGTTACGGCCGTAACTACCTGCTGCCTTTCGGCAAGGCTACCGCTGCGACCGCTGCCAACCTGGCTGCGTTCGAAGAGCGTCGCGCCGAGCTGGAAAAAGCCGCCGCAGACCGTAAAGCATCGGCTGAAAGCCGTGCTGCCCAACTGGCCGAGCTGGAAGTGACCATCACTGCCACCGCTGGCGACGAAGGCAAGCTGTTCGGTTCGATCGGTACTCACGACATCGCTGACGCACTGACCGCCTCCGGCGTTGAAGTGCAGAAGAGCGAAGTTCGTCTGCCGAACGGCACCATCCGCAACGTGGGTGAATTCGACGTGGCCGTGCACCTGCACGCCGAAGTTGAAGCCACCGTACGCGTTGTCGTGGTAGCAGCTTAAGCAACACGGATCGGCTGGCGGCTTGTCCGTCAGGCGGTTAACATCGGGCACGATCCTGTTTACAGGTCGTGCCCTTTGTCTTTCTGAATTCCCTGCTTTTCACTAATACTCAAGTGGCCATGAACGATATCTCCGCTCCCGAGCAATACGATCTGCAAACCGCTGCCCTGAAGGTGCCGCCGCATTCCATCGAGGCTGAACAGGCTGTACTCGGTGGTCTGATGCTGGACAACAACGCCTGGGAACGCGTGCTCGATCAAGTCTCCGACGGCGATTTCTATCGACATGACCACCGCCTGATCTTCCGCGCGATCGCCAAACTGGCCGATCAGAACTCGCCGATCGACGTCGTGACCCTTGCCGAACAACTCGACAAGGAAGGCCAGACGTCGCAAGTCGGCGGCCTCGGCTATCTTGGCGAACTGGCGAAAAACACCCCGTCCGTCGCCAACATCAAGGCCTATGCGCAGATCGTCCGCCAGCGCGCGACGTTGCGCCAACTGATCGGTATCAGCACCGAGATCGCCGACAGCGCCTTCAACCCCGAAGGCCGTACCGCTGAAGAGATTCTCGATGAAGCCGAACGCCAGATCTTCCAGATCGCCGAGGCGCGGCCGAAGACCGGCGGCCCGGTGGGCGTCAATGAGTTGCTGACCAAGGCCATCGACCGCATCGATACGTTGTTCAACACCGCCGACGCGATCACCGGCCTGTCCACCGGCTACACCGACCTCGACGAGAAGACCAGCGGCTTGCAACCGTCCGACCTGATCATCGTCGCGGGCCGTCCGTCGATGGGTAAAACCACCTTCGCGATGAACCTGGTGGAAAACGCCGTATTGCGCAGCGAGAAGGCTGTCCTCGTTTACTCCCTCGAGATGCCAGGCGAATCGCTCATCATGCGTATGCTGTCCTCGCTCGGCCGTATCGACCAGACCAAGGTGCGTTCCGGCCAGCTCGAAGACGATGACTGGCCGCGCCTGACTTCGGCGGTCAACCTGCTCAACGATCGCAAACTGTTTATTGATGACACCGCCGGTATCAGCCCGTCGGAAATGCGCGCGCGAACCCGGCGTCTGGTGCGGGAGCACGGCGACGTCGGCCTGATCATGATCGACTATTTGCAGTTGATGCAGATCCCTGGTTCCAGTGGTGATAACCGCACCAACGAAATTTCCGAGATTTCGCGATCGCTGAAAGCCCTGGCCAAGGAATTCAACTGTCCGGTAGTGGCGCTGTCGCAGCTCAACCGCTCCCTCGAACAACGCCCGAACAAGCGCCCGGTGAACTCCGACTTGCGCGAATCCGGAGCGATCGAGCAGGACGCCGACGTGATCATGTTCGTTTACCGCGACGAGGTGTATCACCCGGAAACCGAGCACAAAGGCATTGCTGAAATCATCATCGGCAAGCAGCGTAACGGTCCGATCGGTTTTATCCGGCTGGCGTTCATCGGCAAGTACACGCGTTTCGAAAACCTCGCGCCGGGCAGTTACAACTTCGACGACGACGAGTAACAGCAGACCGGATCGCCGGTCTGCTGACGGGGCCAGTTTCAGTTGGCCCCGGCTGTCGCGTCGCTGACTGCAGGGACCGCTACTGGGGCGTCTGGCTGCAACTCTTGTCGGGTCAGTGCCTGAATCAGCGTCGCTTCGCTGATTGCCAACTGTGCGGTGAGGTCGTCAGTTTGCGTGTCGTACTGGGCCTGAGTCAGGGTTTTGTTGGAAAACTGCGCGGACAGCTCCGCCTGTTTCTCCTGATAGGGCTGGCGGGCCGCGTCGAACTGGGGCGAGTATTTGTACGTAATGAAATCCTGCCAGAAGTCTGTCGCAACCAATGCCTGGACCTCCTCCGGCGAGTCGTTCGTCGCGACAACTTTCCGATATGCCAGCTCAAGCATCTCTGTTGTGACGTCAGCCATGCCGATGAACGACAACGTCTGCGGCTGAAACGGCAATTGCAGCCGGTCCTTGAGACCGAAGCGATACGCCATGGTCATCTCATGCGGGTCGCGTATGCGCAGGCGATGGCGGTTACGCTCGCCCGCCGCTATCTGCGGATTATCGGCAATAGCCCTGCTTGCGGCGACCTGCGCGGCAGCGATGTCATCTACTTGCTTGAGTCGAAACAACCCTTTGGACAATTCCACCAGAGGCGTGCCATTACCGTCCTCACGTGCTTTCACCCGGGCCTTGTGGGTCATGGCAAGCACTTGCAGGTCGGTGAAGGTCGCGGCTGCCAGATCCGTGCAACCCGCTTCGCAGGCGCGGTCGAAGAGTTCTCTGCGCAGGGCGCGCGATTGCGGGTTGTTTTCGCTGATGACCTCGATTACGTCCCAGGCCTGCCGTCGGAAGTCCTGATGATGGGCGAGGCCGGCGATGATGTTGAAAAAGCCATCCGAGCCTTCCTGTGCCCTCAGGGTGTTCATTTGGGCGATTCTCGTTGCCGCCTGTTGTGGCGACAGCCCGGCGACCCATCGCGGGTTCAGCGCCACCGGATTCTCGATGGGCACCTGTATTCGTGAAACGGGGCGAGCCGTGGTCAGCAGGTTCAAACGGTGTTGAAGCGGGGTGCCGGCGGCGGCCAGGCGCTCACTGTAAAGACGCAGCCGTTCATGCGTCGTATCGCTCAACGGATTATTGTTTATCCGTGTGCCGCTGTTGACCTGTACCGAGTGCGCCAGCCGTTCTGCTGGAGGGGCGACGACAAAATCCGGAAGTGTGGTGATCCGATTGTTGCTGAGGGTAATCTTGCCCAGTTGTGGTTGATCGAAAAGGCCTGTCGGCCATCTGTCGATGCCAGTGTTGGACAGATCGACCTCGCGAATGTCTGTGATCAGGCTGAAATCCGGCACCACGCCCAACTGTGGATTGTCCTGCATCCATAAGGCTCTGAGAGTCGTGCGCCCGGCGAGTATCTGCGCCGTTTCGGCAGTGAGTTCAAGCTGATTGCCCTGCAGGAACAAGCGTGTCATGCCATGCATCTCTCCCACCGCCGGCGGCAGATCCCTGAGCCGATTGTTGGCCATGTTCAGCCAGCGCAGATGGCGAAAGCGTGTGAGAAAGCCTTCCGGCGACTCGGTGAGGTTCATATTGTTCAGTTTGAGCGAACCTACGTGGCTGAAGTCGATGCTCAGGTCCGGCAGGGTCGGCAACGTCAGGCCGCTGAGGTCGAGCTCCAGACCGATTTCGCTATTGTCGTAGGCGCGTTTTTGCGGTGTTTCCCGGCGCCAGCAACTGAGGATTCGATCCCGTGCTTCGTTGCGGTCACTGCGGGTCTGGGCGTTGAGCTGCAGTTGGTTGGCTCGAATGTAGCGCTGACGATTGTTGCCGCCCGAAAAAACCCAGTCATCGAGCTGGCCCTTCAGTACCGCGAACTCTTGCTCCAGCGCCAACAGCCGGGGCGCGATACTCGCCTTTTCATGATTCCAGATATATTCGCGGCACGTCTGGATGCTCTTGCCCGGGTATAGATTTCGATAGCGCTGTGCTCGCGAGTTTTCGCTGTCGAACGCGGCGGGGTGGGTGGGGGCTATCAGGTCAGGGTGCGAGGCTTTCAGCCGGCGCCAGTAACCATCGAACTTTCTCCAGTACGCTGAGGGGAAGTCGTTGCCTTCCAGCCGCGTGCCGTTATTGATCCGTGCGATACGCGGCAGGTCATCCGGCAACGGGTGGAGGTTGGCCTGCGGCACTTCACGTAGATGATTGTTACGTAAATCAAGCGAGGTCAGAGCCGTTTTGTCGAGCAGTCCATTGGGCCATTCGGTGATTCCGGTGCTTCTCAGAGTCAGTGTCTGCAAACCTGACATGGCACTGAAATCGGGTATTGTCTCAAGCGGATTGTCGCTCAGATCGATGTGCTTGAGTGCGTGCAGGTCGCTCAGCGCAATGGCGCCTTGCTGATCGAGTTTTATCTTGTTTCCATGCAAATCCAGACTGCTGAGTCGCGGCAGCCTGGCAATGACTGCCGGCATTTTTTCGATGTTGCAGGAAGTCAGGCTCAACTGTTCCACATTCGGGAATTTGCCAAGAAACGCGTCGGCCGCCTCCGACCAGGACACGGCGTCTAGGCTGAGCAACTTGACGTGTCTGAAATCCGCCGTCAGGACCGGGAGCTGTGCATACACCTGATGCAATTTCAACGCGCCGTCCGAATCTCCCAGCCAGCAGCCTCGGATCAGTCTGGCAATGCGCCGGGCCTTGATCACTTCCGGGCCGGTTGTAGATGAACCCGTCTGACTGTCGGTTATATAGGCCTCCAGTTGCGTTTCGAGCAGGTCGAATTCCGCCAGGCGCCGGGATGATTCGCCCGGGGCCCTTTCTTCCAGCTCAAGCAGATACTCCTTGGCCGCCTGTGCATCTTTGTCGGGATACATTCGTTGCACCGTGGCGATGTCTGCGGCGGCGGCGTCGAGCCGGAATGCCTTCGGCTGTTCGCCAGTGCCTGCCTGAGGGTGCGCAACGTTCACACGTTGCCAATACTTCTCCAGAGTTTGCCAATAGCCTGCCGGGAACGGATTGCCTTCAATGAGCGTCACGCTGTTGACACGAGCATTAGCCAGGGATTGATCGCTCGATGGGTGGAGAATTTTCTCCGGTATCTGGTGCAGTTGGTTGTCGCGCAAATCCACGGTTACCGGGGCTTGCAGATTCTGTAGCCCATTTGGCCATTGCTCGAGTCGGGTGTCGCGCAGGCTCACCGATCTGAGTGCGCCCATCGCACTGAAGTCGGGTGCTATGTCCAATGGATTGTGGGACAGGTTGAGGTATTGAAGTTGGCTCAGTCCGCTCAGTTGCGCCGCTGTTTGTTGCGTAAGCCGAAGCCGGTTACTGGTCAGGTTCAGCTCGGTCAGCCCAGGCATTTTATCGATGCTGGCAGGCAGCGTATCCAGGCTGGAGCGGGCGATGGTCAGGCGTTTGAGCGCAGTAAAGCCGTTGAGAAAGGCATCGGCGGCAGCCGACCAGCTAACCGTGCCCAGTTCCAGTGCGTGCACATGGCTGAAATCAGCAAGCAATACTGGAAGCACACCGTTGCCCAGTTCGAGTCTGAGCCCGTCGCCGGTCTGTCGTTTCCAGCTGCGCCTGATCGCCGTAGCGCTCCGTTCTGCAGCTACCACTCGGGTTTTGTCAGTGCTGTCTGCAGCGGATGTTTTGACCCACGCTGCCAGATTGTCCTTGAGCGTTTGGTATTCGCTTTCACGTCGCGACAGATACTCGAGCACGTCGTCACCCTGTGCCCGCAGAAGCGTGCCCAGGTCTTCATCATTGAGGCCCGGAAACAGTTTTCTCGCGCGCGATTGCGCGGTGGGGCGCGGGTTGAACAATGTCGAGAGCCGGCTGCGCAGACTTCGTCGCCCCGGGTTGTCATCGCCGCCGCGATTCATACCACCCGTGCCGCCCACTTCGGCGCCCAGCCAGCCTGCGTCGGCATCGAAAACAATCGGCTCCGACCTGCCGGAACGTGTCGCGACATACGTATTATCGCTGTCGACGGCGACCGGATCGTCCGGCCGGACGATGCGCATCACCTGCGTCCAGGGCGTCGAAGCATCAACGTCGTGCAGTACTTGATAGCTGTGATTGTCGATCATCGCGTAGAGCCGGCCGTCATGGCGATACAGGCCGTCGCTGTCGTGTCGAGCGCTGCTGAAATCCAGCAATGTCCGGAAATCTTGCAAACGCGTCGCTGACAGCGGGAAAGTCTTCGGCTGCAAATCGTCCACTGCGTGCCAGAGTCCACCATCGGGGTCACGCAGCATCACGGGGCCAGAGGGCGTCGATTCGCTCGCCAGCCTGGCCCGCCACAGGCCGCTGTGCGCATCCTTGCCGACCTGCACGAAGCTGCCATCCGCCATCTCGATGTACTGACGCCCCTTGAACAGCATTACGCCGTCCAGGTTCGCAGCGGGCAAGCCGGCCGTTGAGGTGAGCCGATAGTCCTCCAGCGGCCGGGCGACGACCACAGCTCTTTCCGTTACTTGTGCAGTGGAATGCACTGTGACGCTGGGGGCCGGGGCGATTGCGTCGGCATTCGTGTTGCCGGTCGGTCCGCCCGGTCGTGGCTGGGCTGCAAGTGAGATTGCCGTGTCGAAGCCCGGCCGCAGTGTTACGTCGGGGCGTAGCACTGGCGAATCCACTGGCGTGCCCGGTCGCAGATGGACATCGACCTGGGTAGTGCCTTTGAGCGGTGTTTTGATTGGCATGTCTTTACATTCCTTGTAGGGCTGCCCCGCAGCGCTTGAATCCGGTGCGCCGGGGCTGTTCGGCATCATTGCCTGGGAGATGTCGGCGAGTAGCCATGGATAGAGAGGCTTGCTACCTGCCTGGTAATGGTTGATGGCCCGGGACTCGCGAGGGGAGGAGTACTCGCGGCCAGATTGAAAATTCTTTGCGCCGTGCGGCCATCGAAATGTTCGCGCCAGATGGCGACGTGTTCGCGCCCCGCACGTTCTTCCCGGCGTTGCGCGGCGGCGCCCATGGCGCTTTGCTGGAGGGTTTTCAGGTGGGCGCCGCGCACATTGAAGTTCAGATCTGGGGTATTCCGGGCTGGATAATGGAAATGCGCATGCCAAAGTTCTTTGTCACCAGTGGCATCCCTGATCGAGTAAAGGTCCAGGTATTCTCTGTTCTTGCCCTTGCCTCGTTTGATTCGGTCATCGGTCTTCACCACGCGCACCTGCGCGCGGTCCATCAGGTAAATCAGTCGATCGACGCTCAGGAAGTCTTTGTCCTTGTAAATCCGGATGCGAATTTCTTCGCCCGTTTCGCGCAGGCGTTGGCTCTGCTCCCTCAGGCTTTGAACAAGGGGTGTGGCATTGGCATCGCTTGTTTCAAATCGCTGAAGCTCAAGCGCAGTGTCATCCAGGGTTTTGGCCCGTCCTTCAAGCGTTTCGACAATGTTGTCGGGGTGATTTTTCGCTTGCTCTTGCCTGAGGGCGATGTCCACGTACGAATCGGTTTGTTGCAGATGTAGACGGGCCTCGGCAATCAGCGTGGGCAGGCGTTTACTCTGAACCGCCTGCGCCGGGCGCCATTCGCCGTCCCTGCGCTCATAGATTTGTGCAGACTGTTTCAGATCAAAAGTGTTCGTGACGCCAATGACTTCCTCTCCCTGCGCGGTGCGCCGAGACTCGCCGACGTGGAGCTTGTAGACGCCGTGTTTTTTGCGCGAAAGAGTCGCCATGATTTGGGTGGCGGACCATTTTTGACTTGTGGCGGGATGAAGTCGAAGTCAATCGGCAGTTCGTGGACTGGCGGCGCGGTACCGTCGGGCTGCGCGTGGTAAATACGATTCAGGCGGGTTTCCAGCATGTGTTCAAACGCGCTGATTTCTGCGCTGATGTCATTGCGTGAGGTGACGTGTTCGGGGCCGTCGGGCAGGTCGAGCCGGTCGTACCAGTCACGGATGGCTGCGCATTGCTGAGCCAGGTTATTGAGTACCACGGGGTGCGCGGCCTGCGGAACGCTGTCGAGTGCTCCGTAGACAAAAGTCGCCTGGCCAAACTGGACGGCCAGATCCGATGCCTGAGGAGCATCACTGCGCGATTGAGGATTGTCCAGCAGCACGCTTTTGCTCAGGACCCACGAGGCAACTACGTCATGCGTATCCATCGGTGAAAGGACGTCCTGACCCAAATCGTCCGCCGAGACCTTCCACTTTTTCAGCAGAGTGTCGGCAATGAGCTGGCGCTTTTTCAAGTGGGCCAGCTGTCGGGCGAGAAAACCGACGGTCCGCGCAAGCCTCTCCGGAGTGAAGTCGAGCAAGGGGCCTTCCAGGGCGCGGCGACTCATGCCGCATTCGATGAGCTGCTGGTAGGCGAGCATTTGGCTTTTTTGCAGCGCAATCACTGAATCTCGGTAATCTCCCTCCGTCATGAAAGTTTTTATGACGGACTTTTCGTCCTCATAGAACTTCAGAGCCTTGCCAAGCTGCTTCAACTCCCGGTGGCTGTGCAGTTCACGCTGCACAAGCGCAGTCAGTTCAGCAGAGACCCTGGCGGCGTGTTCGCCCGCCCCATCCTTAGCAGTGAGCCATGCGGAAAACAGCTCTTGACGCTTTTTCCTGGCTTCGCGGATTTGCGTATTTATACGGTCGATTTCAGAACCTGCGTCGAGGCGCTGCAAGAACGCAGTCATTGAGTCGGCCACAGTTCGCGGCATGCCCGCAGCGCCGTACACAATGGTGCCTTGCCAGCCGTGCCGGGCATCGAATGCGACAGGCTCCGAACTGCCGAGGCGTGAAGCCAGGTAAATATTGTGCTCCTGGGTGGCGACCGGGTCTTCGGCGCGAACGATGCGCATCACTTTCCTGCGCGGAGTCGAGGCATCGAGATCGTGCAGGACTTGATAGGCGTGTTGCTTTATCAACGCGTAGAGCTTGCCATTGAAGCGATACAGGCCATCGCTGTCCGGAGCGGCCGTACTGAAATCCAGATCGGCGCGAAACGCCTCCAGCCGTCTAGCAGACAAGGGATAAGTCAATGGCGAAGAAGTGTCGACCGGTTGCCAGAGACCGCCGTCGGCGTCGAATTGCAACAACGGCCCGGACGGATGCAATTCGCTGGGCCACTTGGCCCGATAGAGGCCGCTGGCAGAGTCCAGGCCCACCTGCACGGTCCCACCCTCCGGTACTTTCACGTACTGACGGCCGCGATAAGTCGAAATGCCTCGGGCATCGGCGGCAGGGAGCGCAGGGAGTGAATGGATCCAGTAATCCTGCAACTGACGTTGGTGCGCGATCGGGGAAGGCCATGAAGCGACTATCGCCCTGACCGATACCGGCGGTGGCAGGGAAATAATCCGATGCAATTCCACGTCGATCGCCGTGGGCGCTGTGATCGACGTCGGGCGGGTGGAGGGGCTGGGCGGCGGCCCGCTTTCGGACGGGGGCGGGAAACGGAGGCGGGGTATCGAGTCATCGGGCCGCGGTCTATGGACCGAGACGGTCGTCGTGCCCCTGATGGGCGGTTTGGGTGGCATTGCCTGTCTTCCTTTCATTTTTCCCGCCTCGCTATTCCCGAAGGGAGAGCGACGCGCGGGCGGCTTCCTTGCCGTGTCGTGTATCGTGCGTTCAGCAAAAACGCGTAAGGTGTGGCGGGTTGACGGCGCAAGAGCAGCGCATGGAGAAACCGACCACTGTCGTCGGAATTGGTCAAAATTTGTGCTATATTCCGCGCCCGCGATTTTTCACTTCAACACCGGTCGTCGACATGCAAGCAGCCAAGCCGTTATTTGACTATCCAAAATATTGGGCCGAATGTTTCGGGCCAGCGCCATTCCTGCCGATGAGCAGGGAGGAGATGGATCAGCTTGGCTGGGATTCGTGCGACATCATCATTGTTACCGGTGATGCCTACGTCGATCACCCGTCCTTCGGCATGGCGATCATCGGCCGGCTGCTGGAGTCGCAAGGCTTCCGCGTCGGGATCATTGCGCAACCGAACTGGCAGTCCAAAGATGACTTCATGAAGCTCGGCGAGCCGAATCTGTTTTTCGGCGTAGCGGCGGGCAACATGGACTCGATGATCAACCGCTATACCGCGGACAAGAAAATCCGTTCCGACGACGCGTACACGCCTGGCGGCATGGCCGGCAAGCGTCCGGATCGCGCCAGCCTGGTCTACAGCCAGCGCTGCAAGGAGGCGTACAAGCATGTGCCGATCGTGCTCGGCGGCATCGAAGCCTCGCTGCGCCGCATTGCCCACTATGACTATTGGCAGGATCGCGTGCGCAACTCGATCTTGATCGACGCCAGCGCCGACATTCTGCTGTACGGCAACGCCGAGCGCGCCATCGTCGAAGTTGCCCAGCGCCTGTCGTGGGGCCACAAGATCGAAGACATCACCGATGTCCGCGGCACCGCGTTCATCCGTCGCGATACGCCGCAGGGCTGGTACGAAGTCGACTCCACGCGCATCGACCGTCCGGGCAAGGTCGACAAGATCATCAACCCTTACGTGAATACCCAGGACACTCAGGCCTGCGCCATCGAGCAGGAAAAAGGCCCGGTCGAAGATCCGCAGGAAGCCAAGGTTGTGCAGATCCTCGCCAGCCCGCGCATGACTCGCGACAAGACCGTGATCCGCCTGCCGTCGATGGAGAAGGTGCGTAACGACCCGGTTCTGTACGCCCACGCCAACCGCGTGCTGCACCTGGAAACCAACCCGGGCAACGCCCGTGCGCTGGTGCAGAAGCATGGCGAGCTCGATGTCTGGTTCAACCCGCCGCCGATTCCGATGACCACTGAAGAAATGGACTACGTGTTCGGCATGCCTTACGCCCGTGTGCCGCACCCGGCGTACGGCAAGGAGAAGATCCCGGCGTACGACATGATCCGTTTCTCGGTGAACATCATGCGTGGCTGCTTTGGTGGCTGCACCTTCTGCTCGATCACCGAGCACGAAGGCCGCATCATCCAGAACCGTTCCGAAGAGTCGATCATTCGCGAAATCGAAGAGATTCGCGACAAGGTGCCGGGTTTCACCGGCGTCATTTCCGACCTCGGCGGCCCGACTGCGAACATGTACCGCATCGCCTGCAAGAGCCCGGAAATCGAATCCGCCTGCCGCAAGCCGTCGTGCGTGTTCCCCGGTATCTGCCCGAACCTGAACACCGACCACTCGTCGCTGATTCAGCTGTATCGCAGCGCCCGTGCCCTGCCGGGTGTGAAGAAGATTCTGATCGCTTCCGGCCTGCGCTACGACCTCGCCGTCGAGTCGCCGGAGTACGTCAAGGAGCTGGTGACCCACCACGTCGGCGGTTACCTGAAGATCGCCCCGGAGCACACCGAGGAAGGTCCGCTCAACCAGATGATGAAACCGGGCATCGGCAGCTATGACAAGTTCAAGCGCATGTTCGAGAAGTACACCAAGGAAGCGGGCAAGGAGCAGTACCTGATTCCGTACTTCATCGCCGCCCACCCGGGCACCACCGACGAAGACATGATGAACCTCGCCCTGTGGCTCAAGGGCAATGGCTTCCGCGCCGACCAGGTGCAGGCGTTCTACCCGTCGCCGATGGCCACCGCTACGGCGATGTACCACTCGGGCAAGAACCCGCTGCGCAAGGTCACCTACAAGAGCGACGGCGTGACCATCGTCAAGAGCGAAGATCAGCGTCGTCTGCACAAGGCGTTCTTGCGTTATCACGACCCGAAAGGCTGGCCGATGCTGCGTGAAGCGCTGATCCGCATGGGCCGCGCCGATCTGATCGGCCCGGGCAAGGATCAGTTGATCCCGGCGCATCAGCCAGCCACCGACAGCTACCAGAGCGCCCGTCGCAAGAACTCGACGCCGGCCGGCAGCCACAAGGTCGCCAAAGAGAAGACCACCAAGATTCTCACCCAGCACACCGGTTTGCCGCCGCGTGCCAGTGATGGCGGTAATCCGTGGGACAAGCGTGAACAGGCCAAGGCTGCGGCGTTCGCCCGCAACCAGCAGGCGGCCAAGGAACGCAAGGATGCGGCCAAAGGCAAAGGGCCGAAGCCGACGCGCAAGCCGGTCGTGCCGCGCTAAACACGGCTTGAGCTGAACAGAACGCCAACCTTCGGGTTGGCGTTTTGCTGATCGTTCCCACGCTCTGCGTGGGAATGCCTCTCGGGACGCTCCGCGTTCCAGCCGTTACTCGCAGTATTGTCAAACATGGTTGTGACGCGGAGCGTCACGGGCTGCATTCCCACGCAGAGCGTGGGAACGATCAAATGCGGTGAGCCCACTGGCCCCATCGCTGGCAAGCCAGCTCCCACAGGTTTCTCTGTCGGTCAAAGAACGGTGGCCACAAAAGATCCCTGTGGGAGCTGGCTTGCCAGCGATGGGGCCCGCTCAGACACTTCCATCAATGACTGCCTGCCACAAATAGAAGCACACTCGCCAAACCATTTCCTCGCATCGCCCGGTTTTGGTGCTGTACTGCCTTGAGCATTTCGCGAAAGCGCGCAAGCCTGTGCATGGCATAAGTCTTGCGCGCTTTCCCATACGCCCAAGGCTCGCAGGAGGCACGCCGTGTCGATTCATGTCGCATTGCATCACGTCACGCATTATCGCTACGACCGCGCTGTCGAACTCGGCCCGCAGATCGTCCGCCTGCGCCCGGCACCCCATAGCCGCACGCGAATTCTTTCCTATGCGCTGAAAGTCTCGCCCGAGCAGCATTTCATCAACTGGCAGCAGGACCCCCAGGGTAATTACCTGGCACGTCTGGTGTTCCCCGAAAAAACCGCAGAGCTGCGCATCGAAGTCGATCTGGTAGCGGAAATGGCGGTGTTCAATCCGTTCGATTTCTTTCTCGAACCGTACGCCGAGCGAATCCCGTTCAGCTACGCCGCCGATGAGCGCAAGGAGCTGGCGCCGTACCTCGAAACCCTGCCGCTGACGCCAACGTTCAAGGCTTACCTGGACAGCATCGACCGCACGCCGCTGCCGGCGGTGGATTTTCTGGTGGCGCTCAATCAGCGCCTCAGCGAAGACATCGGCTACCTGATCCGCATGGAGCCCGGCGTGCAGACTCCGGAGCACACACTGCAACACGCCTCCGGTTCCTGCCGCGATTCGGCATGGTTGCTGGTGCAGTTGTTGCGCAATCTCGGTCTGGCGGCGCGGTTTGTCTCCGGCTACCTGATTCAACTGACCGCCGACGTGAAAAGCCTCGACGGCCCGTCGGGCACCGAAGTCGACTTCACCGACCTGCACGCCTGGTGCGAGGTGTATTTGCCGGGTGCCGGCTGGATTGGCCTTGATGCGACGTCCGGGTTGTTCGCCGGGGAAGGGCATATTCCGTTGGCGTGCAGTCCCGATCCGTCCTCGGCGGCGCCGATCAGTGGTTTGGTCGAACCTTGCGAGACACAGTTCAGCCACGAAATGTCGGTCGAGCGAATCTGGGAAGCGCCACGTGTCACCAAGCCCTACACCGATGAACAGTGGCGGGCGATCCAGGCGCTGGGGCGGCAGATCGATGCCGATCTGCTCGCAGGCGATGTGCGCCTGACCATGGGCGGCGAGCCGACCTTCGTTTCCATCGACGACCCGGACGGCGCCGAATGGAACACCGCCGCGCTGGGGCCGGACAAGCGTCGGCTGTCCGCCGAACTGTTCCAACGCATGCGCAAGCAATACGCGCCGCAGGGGCTGGTGCATTTCGGTCAGGGCAAGTGGTATCCCGGCGAGCAGTTGCCGCGCTGGTCGCTCAATTGTTACTGGCGCCGCGACGGTCAGCCGATCTGGCACAACGACGCGTTGATCGCCGACGAGCAGCAGGACTATGGCGCCGACGGCGAACTGGCCGGACGCTTTCTCGCCAGCGTCGCCGAGCGCCTGAAGTTGCCGGCACGCTTCGTCTTCCCGGCCTACGAGGATCATCTCTATTACCTCTGGCGCGAGGGCGCGTTGCCCGGCAACGTCAGCGCCGAAGATTCGCGTCTGGAAGAGCCATTGGAGCGCGCGCGATTGCGCAAGGTCTTCAGTCAGGGCCTGAACAAGGTGATCGGCCAGGTGCTGCCGCTGGCGCGCACGGCCAAGGGCGATCAATGGCAGAGCGGGCGTTGGTATCTGCGCGATGAGCACTGTCGCTTGGTGCCCGGGGATTCGCCGCTGGGTTATCGCTTGCCGCTGGCGTCGCAGCCGTGGGTGAAAGCGGCGGAATATCCGTTCATCCATCCCAACGATCCGAATCAGGACTTCGCTGAACTGCCGGATGCCGCGCAGCTCGGTGTGCACGGCGAACCGGCTGCGCTGGATGAGCGCGTGCCGAAAATCGATGAGTCCGCTGACTGGCTGACCCGTACCGCATTCTGCGCCGAGGCCCGCGAAGGGCGGCTGTATCTGTTCATGCCGCCGCTGGAGCGGGTCGAGGATTATCTGGAACTGGTCTCGGCCATTGAGGCCACCGCCGAAGAACTGCATTGCCCGATACTGCTGGAAGGCTATGAACCGCCGAGTGATCCGCGCCTGAGCAATTTCCGTGTCACTCCGGACCCGGGCGTGATCGAGGTCAACGTGCAGCCATCGGCGACCTGGGACGAGTTGGTCGAGCGCACCGAGTTTCTCTACGAGCAGGCGCGGCAAACCCGCCTGACCACCGAGAAGTTCATGATCGACGGGCGCCACACCGGCACCGGCGGCGGCAACCATTTCGTCCTTGGCGGCGCGACACCGGCGGACTCACCGTTTCTGCGGCGGCCGGATCTGCTGCGCAGTCTGATCAGCTACTGGCATAACCATCCTTCGCTGTCGTACCTGTTTTCCGGCCTCTTCATTGGCCCGACGTCCCAGGCGCCACGGGTCGACGAGGCGCGTAACGATGCCTTGTATGAACTGGAAATCGCCTTCGCGCAGATGCCGGAACCGGGCGAGGAATGTGCGCCGTGGCTGGTCGATCGCCTGCTGCGCAATTTGCTGATCGATGTCACCGGCAATACCCATCGCGCCGAATTCTGCATCGACAAACTGTATTCACCGGACGGCGCCACCGGGCGTCTTGGCTTGCTGGAACTGCGCGCTTTTGAAATGCCGCCGCATGCGCGCATGAGTCTGGCTCAGCAGTTGCTGCTGCGGGCGCTGGTCGCGCGCTTTTGGCGCGAGCCTTATGCGCCCGCGAAACTGGCACGCTGGGGCACCGAGCTGCACGATCGCTTTTTGCTGCCGCACTTTATCGAAGAGGATTTCGCCGACGTCATCGTCGAACTCAACAACGCCGGCTATCCGTTGCGTGCGGAGTGGTTCGCGGCGCATCTGGAGTTTCGTTTTCCCAAGGTCGGCGACTACGCCGTCAATGGCATCGAGCTGGAGCTGCGTCAGGCGCTAGAACCCTGGCACGTGCTGGGCGAGGAGGGCTCGGCGGGCGGCACGGTGCGCTACGTCGATTCTTCGCTGGAGCGCTTGCAGGTCAAGCTCAACGGCTTGCCGCCACAGCGCTATCTGCTGACTTGCAATGGCGTCGCGGTGCCGTTGCACCCGACCGGGCGCGTGGGCGAGTTTGTCGCCGGGGTGCGCTTTCGAGCCTGGCAACCAGCCAACTGCTTGCATCCGACCATACCGGTGCACGCGCCGTTGGTGTTCGACCTGCTCGATACCTGGATGGGGCGTTCGCTGGGTGGTTGCCAGTACCACGTCGCCCATCCCGGTGGGCGCAATTACGAGACCTTGCCGGTCAATGCCAACGAAGCGGAAAGTCGGCGGATGGCGCGGTTTTTCCGCCTCGGACACACGCCGGGGAAACTTCCCGTACCCAAAGTAGAAATCAATGACGAGCTACCGATGACCATCGACCTGCGCCGTTACTAGAGCCTACGCAACACGCGGATTTTTCGTCTATCCGCGTGTCATGTGCCTGCGTTAGTCTGACCGTTCCCTGCTGTCTGCCGAGCTTTCCATGCCTGACCTGTTAGACCGCTACCCGCTGACTGCGGGCACCTATCACGAACTGCTCGACGGCAGCGGCGCGGTGCGCTCGCATTGGCAGCGCCTGTTCGATCAGTTGCAGCGCAGCAGTCCAGCGCAACTGGTGCAGCGTCAGGCCTTGCTGGCGCGGCAGATTCAGGAAAACGGCGTCACCTACAACGTCTATGCCGATCCCAAGGGCGCTGACCGGCCGTGGGAGCTGGATCTGCTGCCCCATGTGATTGCGGCAGATGAGTGGCAGCAATTGTCCGCCGGCATCGCTCAGCGTGCGCGCTTGCTCAATGCAGTGCTGGCGGATCTGTACGGTCCGCAGCGGTTGATCAGCGAAGGCCTGCTGCCCGCCGAGCTGGTATTCGGGCACAACAATTTTCTCTGGCCCTGTCAGGGCATTGCCCCGCCCGAGTCAGCCTTTTTGCATCTGTATGCCGTGGATCTGGCGCGCACGCCGGATGGTCGCTGGTGGGTCACTGCCGATCGCACCCAGGCGCCGTCCGGGGCCGGCTATGCGCTGGAAAACCGCACCATCGTCTCCCGCGCCTTTCCCGATTTGTACCGCGATCTGAAGGTTCAGCATCTGGCCGGTTTCTTCCGCACCTTGCAGGAAACATTGGCGCGTCAGGCACCGCAGGGCGATGACGCACCGCTGGTGGTGCTGCTGACCCCAGGGCGTTTCAACGAAAGTTATTTCGAGCACCTGTATCTGGCCCGTCAGCTAGGTTATCCGCTGGTGGAGGGCGGCGATCTGACAGTGCGCAATGCCACCGTTTACCTGAAAACCCTCAGTGGCCTGCGCCGGGTGCACGCGATCATGCGCCGCCTCGACGATGATTTCTGCGACCCGCTGGAACTGCGTACCGACTCGGCGCTCGGCGTCCCCGGTCTGCTGGAGGCAGTGCGTCAGGGGCGGGTGCTGGTGGCCAATGCGCTCGGTAGCGGCGTGCTGGAATCGCCGGGCCTGCTGGGATTTCTGCCGAAGATCAATCAGTTCCTGTTCGGCGAAGAACTGATCCTGCCGTCGATCGCCACCTGGTGGTGCGGTGAAGCGCCGGTGCTGGCGCAGGCGCTGGAAAAGCTCCCGGAGTTGTTGATCAAACCGGCGTTCCCGTCGCAGAGCTTCGCCCCGGTGTTCGGCCGTGATTTGAGTGACAGTCAGCGCCTCGAGCTGGCGCAGCGTATGCAGGCACGGCCTTATGCCTACGTCGCGCAAGAGCTTGCGCAACTGTCGCAGGCGCCGGTCTGGCAAGCCGAGGACGGTCATCTGCAACCCCGCGCGATCGGCATGCGCATGTATGCGGTGGCCAGCCACGACGGCTACCGCGTGTTGCCCGGCGGTCTGACCCGGGTGGCGGCCGAGGCTGATGCCGAAGTGGTGTCGATGCAGCGCGGCGGGGCGAGCAAGGACACCTGGGTGCTCAGCGACCGTGCGCCGAGTGGTGAGCAGTGGAAGGCGCAGCGCAATGTCGGCGTGCACGATCTGGTGCGGCGCGATCCTTACCTGCCATCGCGGGTAGTAGAGAATCTGTTCTGGTTCGGCCGCTACTGCGAACGCTGCGACGACAGCGCGCGGCTGCTGCGCATCATGCTCACGCGTTACGTCGATGGCGATGATCCGCAGGCGCTGCAAGCAGCGGTCGATCTCGGCGAGCGGCTGGCGCTGTTGCCGGATGAGGGCGAACTGCCGGAGCGCCTGCTCGCGGCGTTGCTCGGCGAGGATTGGTCGTTCAGCCTGCGTTCCAATTTGCAGCGTTTGCAGTGGGCTGCATCGCAAGTGCGCGGCAAGCTGTCCCGGGAAAACTGGCAGGCGCTGGTCGAATTGCAGCGCGAGGCGCTGGAGCTGGAAGTCGATGAACCGGACTTCGGCGAACTGCTGGATTTCCTCAACCGTCTGGTGATGTCGCTGGCAGCGCTGTCGGGGTTTGCCCTGGATGACATGACCCGCGATGAAGGCTGGCGGTTTCTGATGATCGGCCGGCGCATCGAACGCCTGCAATTTCTCAGCAGCAGTCTGGCTGCATTTCTGCGCGGTGCGGGTGCGTTCGATCAGGCGGGGCTGGAATGGTTGCTGGAACTGGGCAACAGCAGTATCACCTATCGCTCGCGCTATCTGGCGGTGGCGCAACTGATTCCGGTGCTGGATTTGCTGCTGCTGGATGAGCAGAACCCCCACGCGGTGCTGTTTCAGCTGAAACTGGTCACCCGCACGCTGAAACGCCTGAACGACGATTTCGCCGCGCCTCGGGAAACCGCGCTGCCGCAACTGGTCGAGCGCCTGTCGCGGTTTGATCTCGGTTGTCTGGAGAATCCGCTGTTCGGCAAATCCAGCGTACGTGCCGCACTCGAGGGTCTGGCCGATCTGTTGCAGGACATCGCCGAAGCCAGCGGCCAGGTTTCGGATCGTCTGGCGTTGCGCCATTTCGCTCATGTCGATGATGTCAGCCAGCGTACGGTGTCCGTGTGATGAGCGCTCACTATCAGATCTTTCACGACACCTGTTATCACTACGACAGCCCGGTCTCCCTCGCGCAGCAACTGGCGCACTTGTGGCCGCGCGAATGCAGCTGGCAGCGCTGCACCGAGCAGCAGTTGCTGATCAGCCCCGAGCCGACCATGCGCCGTGATGAGTTGGATGTATTCGGTAATCCGCTGACACGGCTGGCGTTTGAGCGGCCCCATGACCAATTGCAAGTCAACGCCCGGCTGACGGTGGAGGTGCTGGCGCGACCGGCGCTGGATTTCAATCAGTCGCCCGCGTGGGAGCAGACCCGCGATGCGCTGACCTACAGCAGTCAGCCGCTGTCCGCCGACTTGCTCGAAGCCTGTCGTTACCGGTTCCAGTCACCCTATGTGCATTTGAAGCGCAGCTTCGTCGAGTTCTCGCAAAGCTGTTTTCCGCCAGGGCGACCGTTGTTGCTCGGGGTGCAGGCGCTGATGCAGAAGATCTTCAGCGAATTCACCTTCGATGCCGAAGCCACCCAGGTGGCGACGCCGCTGGTGGAGGTGCTGGAGCGTCGGCGCGGCGTGTGTCAGGACTTCGCTCATCTGATGCTGGCCTGTGTGCGCTCGCGCGGTCTGGCGGCGCGTTATGTCAGCGGCTACCTGCTCACTCAGCCGCCGCCGGGGCAGCCACGCCTGATCGGCGCCGACGCCTCGCATGCGTGGGTATCGGTATTCTGTCCGGTATCGGGCTGGGTGGATTTCGATCCAACCAACAATGTGCAGCCGGCGCTGGAACACATCACGCTGGCGTGGGGACGGGATTTTTCCGATGTGTCGCCGCTGCGGGGGGTGATTCTCGGTGGGGGTAATCATGACCCGGAAGTGCGGGTTACGGTAATGCCTCAGAATTGATGAGTTTTCAAATGTGGGAGCGAGCCTGCTCGCGAAAGCGTCAGGTCAGCCAATAGATTTGTAACAGATACACCGCTTTCGCGAGCAGGCTCGCTCCCACAGGGATTTTGGTGTGTCAGGGAACGCAGGGCTGTGAGGGCCGGCAGCAAAACTGCCAGCCCCGTCACAAATCCGCAGGGTCTGATTCGATCATCAAACCCGGTGGGGCTCAGGCGTCGGGCGCCTGATCTTTCGGTGCATCGGATGCATCAACATCATCATCGGTCGCCGCTTCACCGTCAGGGTTCAGTGCCGCTTCTTCAGCGGTTTGCTTCTTGCGCTGAAGCTTTTCCTCTTTCTTCTGTTCCTTTGCCAGGTCTCGTTGACGTTTGGCGAAGGAGTAATTGGGTTTGGCCATGGGCGATCCTCTTGGGTCGAAGGTGAGGTTGAGCGGCGCGTATTCTGCCCTGTATCGGTGTCCGGGGGTTAACCGGGTTTCTGGTCGACCCACTTGGGCGTGACGGTCGGCTGCCACTGATCGAGGGCGTCGAGCAGGGAATCTGGCGATTCGCTCACTTGCAGCATGTCACGGTGTGGCGCGCGAACGAAGCCTTCGCCGACGATATGATCGAGAAAAGCCGTGAGTTTGCTGTAGAAACCGTTCACTTCCAGCAGGCCCAGAGGCTTGCCGTGATAGCCGAGCTGGCCCCAGGTCCAGACTTCGAACAGTTCTTCCAGCGTGCCGAGGCCGCCGGGCAAGGCGATGAACGCATCGCTGAGTTCGGCCATTCGGGCCTTGCGCGCATGCATGCCGTCGACCACTTCCAGGCGCGTGAGGCTTTTGTGGCCGATCTCCTTGTCCATCAGGCTTTGCGGGATGATGCCGATCACTTCGCCGCCAGCGGCCAGCGCGGCATCAGCAACAATGCCCATCAAGCCGACGGCGCCACCGCCGTAGACCAGCGTCAGACTACGCTCGGCCAGTGCCCGGCCAAGGGCGACGGCGGCTTCGGTATAGGCCGGCACGGTACCGGCGTTGGCACCGCAAAACACACAAACGGATTTCAGCGACATGCGTTACTCCTGGGTCGATCAGGCGCACAGGGTAACGGCTGGCGCGCCGTGCTCCAAGGACTAGACTTCGCGTTCGGGTGATTCAAAAGTACCGCTGGCGCCACAGGCGTAGGCGGCGAGCAAGCTGCACAACAAGCCGTTGAAGAACATGACAGGCACTCCGTTTCAGTAGGTGGGCCGATCATAGGGCTGGCCGAATGAAATGGCCGTTAGATTGTGTCGATGAGTGTCATAGCCTGAAAGTTGTATACAATTTTTGACACAAGTCATAGGAACTTGCGAAGATTTCAGGCAGTCTTTCCACCACTAGTGTTTTTGTTAACCCTGCCTTGGAGATTCACCATGTTTTCCAAAGTTGTTGCGGTATCCCTGCTGGCGCTGGCCAGCAGCCAATTGATGGCTGCCGAGTGCAAAACCACCGTTGATTCCACGGATCAGATGTCCTTCAACACCAAGGAAATCGTGATCGACAAGAGCTGCAAGACCTTTACCGTCGAACTGACCCATTCCGGCAGCCTGCCGAAGAACGTCATGGGTCATAACCTGGTGATCAGTAAAGAAGCTGACATGCAGCCAATCGCTACCGACGGCCTGGCAGCCGGTATCGACAAAAACTACCTGAAGGACGGCGACGCCCGCATCATCGCCCACACCAAGATCATTGGCGCCAAGGAAACCGATTCGGTGACCTTCGATGTGGCCAAGGTGGCTGACGGTGGCTACGGCTTCTTCTGCTCGTTCCCTGGCCACATTTCGATGATGAAAGGCACCATCGTCGTCAAGTAATCAGGGCCAATGTGGGAGCGAGCCTGCTCGCGAAGAGGCCATCCGCTTCATCGAAATACTGATGGCCAAAGAAAAAGCCCGCGGAGGATCACTCCTCAGCGGGCTTTTTCATGCCGTTGAAAAATCAAGGCGCAAACGGCATCACCCGCTTGTGATGAGTCTTGTTGTACGTATCGACAATGATCTTCGCCGCCTCGTCCCGGACCGTTTCACCGTGCAGGAACGCATCGATCTCGGCATAGGTCACGCCGTGCGCCGCTTCGTCCGGCTTGCCCGGTGACAAGTCTTCGAGGTCAGCCGTCGGCACTTTTTCGACCAACGACTCCTGCGCGCCGAAGCTGCGGGCAATGGCGCGCACTTGATTTTTCACCAGACCGCTGAGCGGGGCGAGGTCGCAGGCGCCATCGCCAAATTTGGTGAAGAAACCCATCACCGCTTCCGCCGCGTGGTCAGTGCCAATCACCAGACCGCCCGCCACCCCGGCAATCGTGTACTGCGCGACCATGCGCATGCGCGCCTTGGTATTGCCCAGCACGAAATCCACCGATGCCGCCGGTTTGCCTTCAAACGCCGACACCTGAGCCGCCAGCGCCTTGACCGCCGGGCCGATGTTCACGGTGTGGATTTCGTCAGGCGCGATGCAATCGAGCGAGGCCTTGGCGTCGTGCTCGTCGAACTGGGTTTCATAGGGCAGGCGCACGGCGATGAATTTGTAGCGGTCGTCGCCGGTTTTCTCGCGAAGTTCACGCACTGCGCGCTGGGCCAGCAGGCCGGCGGTCAGTGAGTCGACGCCGCCGCTGATGCCCAGCACCAGGGTCTTGAGCCCGGAATTGACCAGACAATCCTGGATGAACGACAGGCGTCGGGCGATTTCCGCCTGCAGGGCCTGATCGTCGGCGAACGGTGGTTGCACCTTGAGCTGCTCAGCAATCTCACGCTGTACGGCTTGCATGAATTCACTCCTTGCTAGATAGACTGGATTCGGCAGGAACCTGAAACACATGTCGCAAATAGGCGACGAAATTCGGATCTTTGCAGTGGGTCTTGCCGGGCTCGTCGGAGATCTTCGCCACCGGCTGGCCGTTGCAGGCGGTCATTTTAAGCACGATGCTCATCGGTTCGACACCCGGGATATCACAGGTGAGGTTGGTACCGATGCCGAAGCTCACATTGATGCGACCGTGCAGCGCGCGGAAAATCTCCAACGATTTGGGCAGGGTCAGACTGTCGGAGAACACCAGGGTCTTGCTCATCGGGTCGATGCCAAGCTTGTGGTAGTGCACGATGCACTTCTCACCCCACGCCACCGGGTCCCCGGAATCATGGCGCAGACCGTCGAAGAGCTTAGCGAAAAACAGATCGAAATCGCCAAGAAACGCATCGGTGGTGATGCAATCGGTGAGGGCGATGCCGAGCAGGCCACGGTACTCGCGAACCCAGCAGTCGAGCGCGGCGATCTGGCTGTCGATCAGGCGCGGGCCGAGTTGCTGATGGGCCATGATCCACTCGTGGGCCATGGTGCCCAGCGGTTTCATGTCCAGCTCGCGGGATAGATGCACGTTGCTGGTACCGACGAAACGCCCGGGGAAGTCATGCTTGAGCACGTTGACCACTTCAGCCTGCACGCCAAAGGAAAAGCGCCGGCGCGTGCCGAAATCGGCGACCTGCAGTTGCGACAGCTCATCGGCCGAGGCATTGGCGGTGAGCCAGTCGAACTTGCGATAAAGCTGTTCGCGCGCCTGCTCCAGCGAGGTGTCCCGGTAGCGATAGCGATTGCGCACTTCGCTGACAATCGCCAGCAGCGGCACTTCGTAGAGGATGACATGGAGCCATGGCCCGCGCAGACGGATGAACAGTTCGCCGTTTTCGATGCCGGTGTGCAGGTAGCGCAGGTTGAAGCGGAACAGGCCGAGGAAGCGCAGGAAGTCCGGTTTCAAAAAGGTGATGCGCTCGAGAAAGCTCAACTGATCGGCACTCAGGCTCAGCTCGGCCAGACGCTCGACCTGATGGCGGATCTCGGCCAGATACGGGCGCAGATCCTCGGCGTTGCGGCAGCGGAACTCCCATTCGACTTCGACGTTGGGGTAGTTGTGCAGCACCGCCTGCATCATCGTCAGCTTGTAGAAGTCGGTGTCGAGCAGGTTCTGCACGATGCGATCGGCAAACACACTCTCGCTCATAAAACGGGTCTCCAGTTGCGCCGCGCCTGGCGCGGTCTATATCGATGGCGCTAGTGGCGCATATCGGCGGTGGGGATTGCCAGCATTTTTTCAGAGCGCCGCAGATCCACTGTGGGAGCGAGCCTGCTCGCGAATGCGGTGTGACAGTTAAAGATGATGTGGCTGACCCGACGCTTTCGCGAGCAGGCTCGCTCCCACAGGGATCCCGGTCGACCTCACACCGGGCTATCGATTTGTTCAAGCATCCATTTCACAAAATCCCGCACCTTCGGCACTTCTGCCGCGTGTTCGGGGTAGGCCAGGTAATAGGCGTCGCTGCTGGGCATCGCATGTTGCCAGGGTATGACCAGTTTGCCCTCGGCCAATTCCTCTTCCACCAGAAACCGTGGCAGCAGCGCTACGCCGCAGCCGACCTGGGCGGCGCGGATGCACATATAAAAGGTTTCGAAACGCGGCCCGTGGTAGCTGTGCTCGGTGTGGTAGCCCTGGCTGTCGAACCAGTCGTGCCAGGCCTGCGGTCGCGAGGCATTTTGTAGCAGCACCAGATCAGTGAGTTGCGTCGGGTCAGTGAATGGCGCGTCCGGCAGGCTGCCCGGGGCGCAGACCGGTACCAGTTCTTCGCCGAACAATTTCAGGCATTCGGTGCCCGGTCGCGATGCCTGGCCGAAATAGAAAGCCAGATCGCTGCGTCCCTGCAACAGGTCATCGGCTTCCTGCTCGTTGCACAGGTCCAGATGGATCGACGGATGACGCAGGCGCCAGCCTTTCAGGCGCGGCACCAGCCAACGCGCGCCGAAGGTCGACGGGGTGGAGACGCGCAGGACTTCGGTCTCGCCGCCGTAGGAACGCAGGTAATGCGTCGACATCTCCACTTGGCTGAGGATTTTTCTGACCTCGACCAGATACAAATCTCCGGCCGGCGTCATTTGCAAACGCCGACGCACGCGGCGGAACAGCAAATGCTGCAACAATTCTTCAAGCTGTGCGACCTGTTTGCTCACCGCACTCTGGGTCAGGTTCAGCTCTTCGGCAGCACGAGTAAAACTCAGGTGCCGGGTCACGGCCTCGAAGCATTGCAACGCGGTGATCGAGGGCAAGTGGCGTTTGTTCAGCATGGCCAGTCCTTTTTCTTGTCTTTCTATACGCAGCATGAATAAACGGAATGATATCTGGCGTAAAGGTCGTTTGTTGCATCGCCTTGGTGAGGCTACAACTAAAGGCCTGCCCGGCCATGCGAAGGATGGCTGCACACATTCTGTTTTTTGCTTGAGGAGAGACCGATGGTTGCCGCATTGCTTGATCGTCTGGGAGTCAACCCGGCCCTGTACCAGAACGGCAAAGTGCCGGTGCATTCGCCCATCGATGGCAGCCAGATTGCTTCGGTGAAATGGGAAGGCGCTGCCGAAGTCGAGCAGCACATCAGTCGCGCAGATCATGCATTCGAGCACTGGCGCAAGGTGCCGGCGCCGCGTCGCGGTGAGCTGGTGCGCCAGTTCGGCGAAGTATTGCGCGAGTACAAGGCCGACCTCGGCGAGTTGGTGTCGTGGGAGGCCGGCAAGATCACTCAGGAAGGTTTGGGTGAAGTGCAGGAGATGATCGACATCTGCGATTTCGCCGTCGGCCTGTCGCGCCAGTTGTACGGTCTGACCATCGCCTCCGAGCGCCCCGGCCACCACATGCGTGAAACCTGGCATCCGCTTGGCGTGGTCGGCGTCATCAGCGCGTTCAACTTCCCGGTCGCAGTGTGGGCGTGGAACACCACCCTGGCGCTGGTCTGCGGCAACCCGGTGGTGTGGAAACCTTCGGAGAAAACCCCGCTGACTGCGCTGGCCTGTCAGGCGCTGTTTGATCGCGTGGTGAAGAACTTCAGTGATGCCCCGGCGAGCCTTTGCCAAGTGGTGATCGGCGGTCGTGATGCCGGCGAAGCGCTGGTCGATGATCCGCGTGTTGCGCTGATCAGCGCCACCGGCAGCACGCGCATGGGCCGCGAAGTGGCGCCGAAAGTCGCCGCACGTTTCGCCCGCAGCATTCTTGAGCTGGGCGGCAACAACGCGATGATCCTTGGCCCGAGCGCCGATCTGGACATGGCAGTGCGCGCGATTCTGTTCAGCGCCGTCGGCACCGCCGGGCAGCGCTGCACGACCTTGCGCCGTCTGATCGCCCATGAATCGGTCAAGGAAGAAATCGTCACCCGCCTCAAGGCTGCCTATTCGAAAGTACGAATCGGCCATCCGCTGGAAGGCAATCTGGTCGGCCCGCTGATCGACAGGCACAGCTTCGAAAACATGCAGGATGCGCTGGAACAGGCACTGAGCGAAGGCGGCCGGGTGTTCGGCGGCAAGCGCCAATTGGAAGAGCAATTCCCCAACGCCTACTACGTATCACCGGCCATCGTGGAAATGCCCGAGCAGAGCGATGTGGTCTGCAGCGAAACCTTCGCGCCGATTCTCTATGTGGTTGGCTACAGCGATTTCGAGGAAGCGCTGCGCCTGAACAACGCCGTGCCGCAAGGCCTGTCGTCGTGCATCTTCACCACCGACGTGCGCGAGGCCGAGCGGTTCATGTCGGCAGTCGGCAGCGACTGCGGCATCGCCAACGTCAACATCGGCCCGAGCGGCGCGGAAATCGGCGGCGCCTTTGGTGGTGAGAAAGAGACCGGCGGCGGCCGTGAATCCGGCTCCGATGCCTGGCGCGCGTACATGCGCCGGCAGACCAACACCGTCAACTACTCGCTGGAATTGCCGTTGGCGCAGGGCATTACATTCGATTAAGCAGCTACAAGCTTCAAGCTACAAGCGTCAAGCAGACCGGCTTGCAGCTTGTAGCTTGGAGCTTGCGGCTGCTCCGACAGGAGCTTGGCAATGCCGTTACGCGAAGAATGTCTGTGGGAAACGCTCACGCCACAACGGCCGGATAACACCGCGCTCAAGGGCGAGGTCAAGGTCGATGTCTGCGTGATCGGCGCCGGGTTCACCGGGTTGTCAGCGGCGCTGCATCTGTTGGAAAAAGGCAAAAGCGTCTGCGTGCTGGAAGCGCATCGCGCAGGGCACGGTGGTTCCGGGCGCAACGTCGGGCTGGTCAACGCCGGCCTGTGGATTCCTCCGGACGAGATCGAGGCCGGTTTCGGCGAGGCGGTCGGCAGTCAGCTCAACCGCATGCTCGGTGCGGCGCCGGCGCTGGTGTTCAACCTTGTGGATAAGTACAACATCGATTGCCAGTTGCGCCGCGAAGGCACTTTGCACATGGCTCACAACGCCAAGGGCGAGGCGGATCTGCGCAGTCGCGAGCAGCAGTGGAAGCGCCGTGGCGCGCCGGTCGAATTGCTGACCGGCAAAGCCTGCGAGCAAGCCACCGGCACGCAGAAAATCGCCGCCGCGTTGCTTGATCGCCGTGCCGGCACGCTCAATCCGATGGCCTATGTCACCGGGCTGGCCAATGCCGTGCGCGGTCTCGGCGGGCAGATGTTCGATCATTCACCAGTGACTCGCCTCGAGCGCATCGGGCAGAAATGGTCGGTGCAGACCGCCCAGGGTTCGGTGCTCGCCGAGCAAGTGGTCATCGCCTCCAACGCCTACACCGAAGGCGACTGGACCGAACTCAAGCGCAATTTCTTTCCCGGTTATTACTATCAGGTCGCCTCGGTGCCCCTCAGCGAAGACGCCGCTCAAGAAATTCTTCCCGGCGGGCAGGGCTCGTGGGACACCCGTCAGGTGTTGAGCAGCATCCGCCGTGACAAGGACGGACGCCTGTTGCTCGGCAGCCTCGGCAATGGCAACCAGAAACCGACCTGGTTTCTCAAGGCCTGGGCTGATCGGGTGCAGCAGCATTACTTCCCCAATCTGAAGCCGGTCGAGTGGGAATGCACCTGGACCGGGCGCATTGCGTTTACCCCTGATCACCTGATGCGCCTGTTCGAACCGGCGCCGGGCCTGGTGGCCGTCACCGGTTATAACGGTCGCGGCGTCACCACCGGCACGGTGGTCGGCAAAGCTTTCGCCGATTACCTGTGCAACGGCAATCCGCAGGCACTGCCGATTCCCTTCGCACCGATGCACCCCTGGCCGGTGTGGGTTTGCGCAGTTGCCTGTACGAGGCCGGATTTTCCCTGTATCACGCGGGCCAGTGCCTGCGCATCGTCATTTGAGTGTTGAAATTTGTTGCCGCAAGCGGCGCTTTTGCATCCAGCGACTAGCCTGTAATGGTGCGGGTTGTAGCAGTCCCGCACCAGCAGTGTGCAGTTCGGTGACGCGGGCTGTTACAGGCTGGTTGCACGTCGTTTGCCGCTGCGGTTGCAATGATGGCGCGCGAGGGTTGCGCCTGTAAAAACAAATGGTTTCACCTTCCGCGGTTTAGACGGTTGCACGCCCAATGAAAATGGGACCGAAACAGTCGAAATAACAACAACGCAGCGACTTTTTGAAGAATAAAAAACCGATGGCACGGGCCTTGCTCTGAGCTTTGAGTGAAGTGAAGTCGCAGTGCCAACTAAAAAAACCTTGGAGCACCACCTCATGTCCCAGACGTTTTACAAGAAAGGCTTTCTGGCCCTCGCAGTCGCTACTGCGCTGGGTGTTTCTGCGTTTGCTCAAGCCGATATCAAGATCGGTGTAGCGGGTCCGATGACCGGTGCCAACGCGGCATTCGGCGAGCAGTACATGAAGGGTGCACAGGCAGCGGCCGATGCGGTCAACGCGGCGGGCGGCGTCAATGGGGAAAAAATCGTCCTGGTCAAAGGCGATGACGCCTGCGAACCGAAGCAGGCAGTGACGGTCGCCAAGGACCTCACCAACCAGAAAGTCGCCGGCGTGGTCGGGCACTTCTGCTCCTCGTCGACCATTCCAGCATCGGAAATCTACGACGAAGCCGGGATCATCGCGATCACCCCGGGCTCGACCAACCCGCAAGTTACCGAACGCGGTCTCAGCGCCATGTTCCGTATGTGCGGACGTGACGACCAGCAAGGCATCGTCGCCGGCGACTACATCGTCGACATGCTGAAGGGCAAGAAAGTTGTCGTGCTGCATGACAAGGACACCTACGGCCAAGGCCTGGCGGACGCTACCAAGGCTCAGTTGGAAAAACGCGGCGTCAAGCCTGTGCTGTACGAAGGCCTGACCCGTGGCGAGAAAGACTTCAGCACCATCGTCACCAAGATCCGTGGCGCCGGCGCCGATGTCGTCTACTTCGGCGGCCTGCATCCGGAAGCCGGTCCACTGGTTCGCCAGCTGCGTGAGCAAGGCCTGAAAGACGTCAAGTTCATGTCCGACGACGGCATCGTGACCGACGAACTGGTGACCACTGCTGGCGGCCCGCAATTCACCGATGGCGTGCTGATGACCTTCGGCGCTGACCCGCGTCTGCTGCCAGAGAGCAAGACCGTAGTGGACGCGTTCCGTAAGGCCGGTACCGAGCCTGAGGGCTACACTCTGTACGCCTACGCCTCGGTTCAGACCCTGGCGGCGGCGTTCAACGGCGCGAAGAAAAACGACGGCGAAGCCGCTGCCAAGTGGCTGAAGGCCAACCCGGTGAAAACCGTGATGGGCGAGAAGACCTGGGATGCCAAAGGCGACCTGAAAGTCTCCGACTACGTGGTTTACCAGTGGGACAAGGACGGCAAATACCACCAGCTGGAAAAGCAGAAGTAAGGGCTGAAGCGATCGCTCGGCTCACTTGAAACCCTGTGGGAGCGGGCTTGCCCGCGATGGCGTAAGGTCAATCGACACACAAGTTGGCTGATCCACCGCTATCGCTGGCAAGCCAGCTCCCACAGGATTCAGTGGCGATCGGGCTGATCACGCTCCGACATTGCTCCGACGTACATCTGTATTTTTCCTAGAAGAACCGCGCGCCGATGGCGCGCAGGTTCTCACTGCGTGAGATTGCGTTATGGATGGTATTTTCCTGCAGCAACTGGTCAATGGCCTGACCCTCGGGTCGGTCTATGGCCTGATCGCCATCGGCTACACAATGGTCTACGGCATCATCGGCATGATCAACTTCGCCCACGGCGAGGTTTACATGATTTCCGCTTACCTGGCGGCAATCAGTCTGGCTCTGCTGGCTTACTTCGGTATCGAATCCTTCCCGCTGCTGATGCTCGGCACGCTGATCTTCACCATCGTCGTCACGGCGGTGTATGGCTGGGTCATCGAGCGTGTTGCCTACAAACCCCTGCGTAACTCGACCCGCCTGGCGCCGCTGATCAGCGCCATCGGTATCTCGCTGATTCTGCAGAACTACGCACAGATCGCTCAGGGCGCCAAACAACAGGGCGTGCCTACGCTGCTGACCGGTGCCTGGCGTGTTGAAGTCGGCAGCGGCTTCGTGCAACTGACCTACACCAAAGTCTTCATCCTGATCGCCGCGTTTGTCGGGATGGGGCTGCTGACCTACGTCATCAAATACACCAAGCTCGGCCGCATGTGCCGCGCGACCCAGCAAGACCGCAAGATGGCCTCGATTTTGGGGATCAACACCGATCGGGTGATTTCCTACGTGTTCATCATCGGTGCAGCCATGGCGGCACTGGCGGGTGTGCTGATCACCATGAACTACGGCACGTTCGACTTCTATGCCGGCTTCATCATCGGCATCAAGGCGTTCACCGCAGCGGTGCTGGGCGGCATCGGTTCACTGCCCGGCGCGATGCTCGGCGGGATCATCCTCGGCATCTCCGAGTCGCTGTTCTCCGGTCTGGTCAACTCCGACTACAAAGACGTGTTCAGTTTTTCGCTGCTCGTCCTCGTACTGGTCTTCCGGCCGCAGGGCCTGTTGGGCCGTCCTCTTGTGTCGAAGGTGTAAGCGATGTCTGCAACCACTGAAAAGTCCATCGATATCAAAAAGTCTGGTCGAGGCGATTCTTGCCGGCCTGATCGCGCTGATCGTGTTCGGGCCGATTGTCGGCGTGGTCCTCGACGGCTACAGCTTCAACCTCGAAGCGACTCGCGTGGCGTGGATCATTGCCATCGTCATGGCCGGTCGCTTTGCCCTCAGCCTGTTCCTGCAAACACCCAAGGGCCTGAAGATCCTCGACGGTTTCGAGAGCACCGGTTCCGGTGTGCACGTGCTGCCGGCGGACTACAAATCGCGGCTGCGCTGGATCATCCCGCTGATTATCGTGCTGGCGATCATCGTGCCGTTCGTATCCAACTCCTACCTGCTGGGCGTGGTCATCCTCGGCTTGATCTACGTGCTGCTGGGGCTGGGGCTGAACATTGTGGTCGGTCTGGCCGGGTTGCTCGATCTGGGTTACGTGGCGTTCTACGCCATCGGCGCCTACGGTCTGGCATTGGGTTATCAATATCTGGGTCTGGGTTTCTGGACCGTGCTGCCGCTGGCGGCGATCACCGCAGGTCTGGCTGGCTGCATTCTCGGTTTTCCTGTGTTGCGTCTGCACGGTGACTACCTGGCGATCGTGACCCTGGGTTTTGGTGAAATCATTCGTCTGGTGCTGAACAACTGGCTGTCGCTGACTGGCGGGCCGAACGGCATGCCGGCGCCACTGCCGACGTTCTTCGGCCTGGAGTTCGGCAAGCGGGCGAAGGATGGCGGAGTACCGTTTCATGAGTTCTTCGGTCTTACCTACAACCCGGACGTGAAGTATTACTTCATTTACGCGGTGCTGTTCCTGGTGGTGCTGGCGGTGCTGTACATCAAGCATCGGCTGGTGAAAATGCCGGTGGGTCGCGCCTGGGAAGCCCTGCGTGAAGATGAAATCGCCTGCCGCTCGATGGGCCTCAACCATGTGCTGGTCAAGCTCTCGGCCTTCACCATCGGTGCGTCGACGGCGGGTCTGGCCGGGGTGTTCTTTGCCACCTATCAAGGCTTCGTCAACCCGACTTCGTTCACCTTCTTCGAATCGGCGCTGATCCTCGCCATCGTCGTGCTCGGCGGCATGGGTTCGACCATCGGCGTGGTCATCGCCGCGTTCGTGCTCACCGTCGCTCCGGAACTGCTGCGCGGCTTCGCTGAATACCGCGTGCTGCTGTTCGGCATCCTCATGGTGTTGATGATGATCTGGCGACCACGCGGGCTGATCCGCATCAGCCGCACCGGGGTCAAACCACGCAAAGGTGCCATTCACTACGAGAGGACTGCGCCATGAGTGAAGTCGTACTCTCTGTTGAAAAACTGATGATGCATTTCGGTGGCATCAAGGCCTTGAGCGATGTCAGCCTGAAGGTCAAACGCAATTCGATCTTTGCCCTGATCGGCCCCAACGGCGCCGGCAAGACCACCGTGTTCAACTGCCTGACCGGGTTCTACAAGGCCACGGGCGGCAAGATCGAACTCAACGTGCGCGGCCAGCAGACCAACGTCATTCAATTGCTGGGCGAGTCGTTCAAACCGACCGATTTCGTTTCGCCGAAATCCTTCCTCAGCCGCCTGTACTACAAGATGTTCGGCGGTACTCACTTGGTGAACCGTGCCGGTCTTGCCCGTACGTTCCAGAACATTCGCCTGTTCAAGGAAATGTCGGTGCTGGAAAACCTGCTGGTCGCGCAGCACATGTGGGTCAACCGCAACATGCTCGCCGGCATCCTCAACACCAAGGGCTATCGCAAGGCCGAGAGCGATGCGCTGGATGTCGCGTTCTACTGGCTGGAAGTGGTCGATCTGGTCGACTGCGCCAACCGTCTCGCCGGTGAACTCTCGTACGGCCAGCAACGCCGTCTGGAGATCGCTCGGGCCATGTGCACTCGCCCGCAGATCATCTGCCTCGACGAACCGGCCGCCGGCCTCAATCCTCAGGAAACCGAAGCGCTCAGCGCGATGATCAGGCTGCTGCGCGACGAGCACGATCTGACCGTGGTGCTGATCGAACACGACATGGGCATGGTCATGAGCATTTCCGATCACATCGTGGTTCTCGACCACGGCATCGTCATCGCCGAGGGCGGGCCGGAAGCGATCCGCAACGATCCGAAAGTGATCGCGGCCTATCTGGGCGCCGACGAAGAGGAGCTGGTATGAGTCAACCGATCCTCGAACTGCGTAATCTGGACGTGTTCTACGGCCCGATCCAGGCGCTCAAAGGCGTTTCCCTGCAGATCAACGAAGGCGAAACCGTCAGCCTGATCGGCTCCAACGGCGCCGGCAAGTCGACCTTGCTGATGTCGATATTCGGCCAGCCGAGAGCGGCAGGCGGGCAGATTCTCTATCAAGGCGTCGACATCACACAGAAGTCTTCGCACTACATCGCCTCCAACGGCATTGCGCAGTCGCCGGAAGGGCGGCGGGTGTTCCCCGACATGACCGTTGAGGAAAACCTGCTGATGGGCACTATCCCGATTGGCGACAAGTACGCCAAAGAGGACATGCAGCGCATGTTCGAGCTGTTTCCACGGCTCGAAGAACGGCGCAATCAGCGGGCGATGACCATGTCTGGCGGGGAACAGCAGATGCTCGCCATCGCCCGTGCGCTGATGAGCCGGCCGAAGCTGTTGCTGCTCGATGAACCGAGCCTGGGTCTGGCACCGATCGTGGTGAAGCAGATTTTCGCCACTCTGCGCGAGCTGGCGAAAACCGGGATGACGATTTTCCTCGTCGAGCAGAACGCCAACCATGCGTTGAAGCTGTCGGACCGGGCTTATGTGATGGTCAACGGCGAGATTCGCCTGACCGGCACGGGTAAAGAGTTGCTGGTGAACGAGGAGGTGCGCAACGCCTATCTGGGCGGGCACTGATTTTTCTCGCGGTTGTACACAGCCCCGGCGACGAGCGTCCCGGGGCTTTTTCATTTCTGGAATCCACCACAGTGCCCTGTGGGAGCGAGCCTGCTCGCGATCGCGGTGCATCAGCCACGTCAATGTTGGCCGAATAACAGCGATCGCGAGCAGGCTCACTCCTACAAGGGATTTGCACAACGTCCAAGATTGTGGAAAACAAATTCCCCAAGCTGCCAAAGCGCAACATATAGACGCTGCAAATGGCTGTTTTTCCACAGTTTTGACTTGTCCCCGGTTACTGTGGAGCTGGCTGTGAATAACGTGGGTGTATATGGTTACAGGCCTTGTAATACGTGGCCTCCAGGCTTGTGATTGTTTTTTGATCAGGCGTTTTTGCGGGAGTGAGCGCTGTGGTTGTCAACCTTTTTCTGGGGAACAAAGACGTAGTCATTCCATGTCGGCAATCCTGTGGATAAGTCTGTGACTAAACTCTGGAAAGACCTCTCTGAGGGCCGTATTTGCTGGCCTCGCGCAATCACCCGGTTGCACCGCCCGTCGTGCAAAATGCCCTGTCCCGCACATCCCCCGCCTCACCGTCAAGCAAAAAACTTTCCATTTCGGGCGCAAAGCCTTGTGTGGCGCGGCTTTGCGCGTTTGCACTTGCCCCCGGAAACTGTGGAGCAGACTGTGGATAACATGCGTGCACATGGCTACAGGCCACGCTGGCTGTGGCCTTGGCGGGTCTGGTTGATTTTTGTACAGCTGGCAAGTGTTGCCCGTATCCGCGAGGGCGGGCATGCTGCCTGCTGATTTTCTATTCCAAGGGCTGCCGTGGCGGCCGAAGCAAGGAGAACACGATGTCCGACACCCTGTTTATCACCGGCGCGACGTCCGGTTTTGGTGAAGCCTGTGCCCGTCGTTTTGCCGAGGCTGGCTGGAAGCTGGTTCTGACCGGCCGTCGTGAAGAACGCCTCAATGCCCTGTGCGCCGAACTGTCGAAGCAGACCGAAGTGCATGGTCTGGTCCTCGATGTGCGCGATCGCAAGGCGATGGAGGAGGCAATCGCCAACCTGCCGCCGTCGTTTGCCAAACTCCGTGGCCTGATCAACAACGCCGGCCTGGCGCTCGGCGTCGACCCGGCGCCGAAATGCGATCTGGATGACTGGGACACCATGGTCGACACCAACGTCAAAGGCCTGATGTACGCCACCCGCCTGCTGCTGCCTCGGCTGATCGCCCACGGCCGTGGTGCCGGTATCGTCAACCTCGGTTCCATCGCCGGCAACTATCCGTACCCGGGCAGCCACGTGTACGGCGCGAGCAAAGCCTTCGTCAAACAGTTCTCGCTGAACCTGCGTTGCGACTTGCAAGGCACTGGCGTGCGGGTCAGCAATATCGAGCCCGGCCTGTGCGAAAGCGAGTTCTCGCTGGTACGTTTTGCCGGTGACCAGGAACGCTACAACGCCACTTACGCTGGCGCCGAGCCGATCCAGCCGCAGGACATCGCCGAGACGATCTTCTGGGTCATGAACACCCCGGCGCATATCAACATCAACAGCCTGGAGCTGATGCCGGTGAGCCAGACCTGGGCCGGGTTTGCCATCGAGCGTAACAAGGCTTGATACCGCGTTGAGGCCATTCGCGAGCAGGCTCGCTCCCACATTGGACATGCATTTTTCCCTGTGGGAGCGAGCCTGCTCGCGAAAGGGTCGGCACAGGCAAGACAGGACGATAAGCTAAACTCCTCACTCAACCATCAGGCCGCACCCCGCGGCGCTCAAGGTTTCATGAGGAGTTCAAGTGAGTAACCGAGGTGAGCAGGCACTGCTCAAACAGTCGACGCTGCTGATGCTGGCGGTGTCGATTGCCGGGATCGTCACCGGTTTTGTTTCAGGTTCGCAATCCATCCTGTTCGATGGCTTTTTTTCGCTGATCGCGACGTTCATCAAAATCCTGATGCTGATCACCGCCCGGCTGATTGCCAAGCAAAGCAATCAGCGTTTCCAGTTCGGCTTCTGGCATCTGGAGCCGATGGTGCTGCTGATCGAGGGCAGCTTCCTGCTGTTGATCGCGATCTATGCGTTTCTCAACGGCGTATTCGGCATCATCAATGGTGGCCGCGATATCGAGCTGGGTCTGGTGATCGTCTACGCGGCGGTATTCACCGTCGTCGAGTTCGCCTACTTCTTTTACGTGCGCCGGCGTAATCGCGCGCTCAAATCCAGCCTCATCCAGTTCGACAACATCAGTTGGCTGGTCGACGCGATGCTCTCGGTGGGCCTGTTGATCAGTTTCCTCGCCGCGCTGCTGCTCAAGTCCCAGGGCTATGGCGAGTGGGCGGTGTATGTCGACCCATTGATCCTCATCGTGCTGGCCCTGACCATGCTGCCCCCGGCGTTCAAGATCCTCGGCCCGGCCTTGCATGATGTGCTGGGTATTGCCCCGGACACGCTGGATGAGCAGGTACGGCAGGTGATGGAGGTGGCGAAGGTCGAACATGGTTTCGACGATTACGTGTCCTACGTGCAAAAGCACGGTCGGGCGCGGTTCATCGAAATTCATGTGGTGTTGCCGGCGGATTATCCGCTGCGCGATGTCGCGCAGCTGGATGCGTTGCGCGAGCAGATTTCCGCGCAGTTGGGCGAGCCGGATGCGGCGCGCTGGTTGACGATCAGCTTCACGGGTGACAAGAAGTGGATTGCTTGATCTGATCCGGATATCTGCTGAGAACACAGTTGTGGCGAGGGGATTTATTGGGGCGAGGGGATTTATCCCCGCTGGGCGCGCAGCGGCCCCGCTCTTTTCAGGGCCGCTATGCGCCCCAACGGGGATAAATCCCCTCGCCACAGTAATCCTCTAGCCCCAAAATCCTTCTTTGCACAGGTCAGCGAAGATATTCAGCCAAACCGTGGTAGCAGGTCGCCAAATGATAGGGCGTGGTCGATGGCATGTCCTTGCGGCTGACTTCACCATTTTCATCCCGGCACTCATGCCAGCCGCCGGCATGCAGAAACCGCTGCTGCAACGCCTGCAACTGACGCAGCACCACCGCTTCGCTATCGGCGCGCAAGGTCAGCGCACGCAGGTATTCGGCCTGAGCCCAGATGCGCTGGGTCGAATCCCTTGGACGGCCATTGCTTTCCAGATCAAGCATCGCCCGCACCGCGCCGCATGATTCGAGCACGCCATATTGTTCGGTGAAGGCAAACGCGCGATCCAATGCCCGATGCAGTTTCGAACCGCGTAACAGCGGCGACGATTCGAGCAGGAAATACCATTCGAACTGATGCCCTGGCTCGTACCAGTTATCCACAGCACCCAGCGGCTTCTCCATCAACACGCCGTATTGCGGATCGACGAATTGCTTGTGCATGGCTGTGCATAACTCAAGCAGGGCTTTGTGCGTCTGCGGGTCTTCGCGCACCGCAAGGGTCGCCAGAAAGGCTTCGGCCAGATGCATCAGCGGGTTCTGCAGCGGGCCGGTTTGCAGGGTGAGCCAGTCACGCTCCAGGCAGGCTTCGTACAAACCGTCGCCGGTGGCAAAACGGCGGCCGATGATTTCCAGCGCGGCGTTGAGTGTCGATTCGGCCAGCGAATCCCGGGACTTGCCCCAGTAATGCGCGCAGGCAAACAGAATGAAGGCGTGAGTGTAGAGATCCTTGCGCTGATCCAGCGGCTTGCCCTGTGCGTCGATGCTGTAGAACCAGCCGCCGTGTTCGGCATCATGGAAATGCCGTTGCAGGGAACGGAACAGCGCGGCGGCGCGGACTTCGGCGTTATTCACAACCCCGATCAGGCTGGAGAACAGATACAGCTGCCGTGCGCAGGCCATCGCCCGATAGCGCTGCACTGGCAACGGCTGGTGTGTAGCGTCCAGCGCCTCATAGGGCAACGCCATGTCGGCATTCCAGCCCGGGCCTTGCCACAGCGGCACGATCACGTCGAGGAAGTGCTGCTGCACTTGGCCAAACAGGGCGGTCAATTCGGGCAGGGCGGTGGAGCGGGAAGCGTGGGGCATGGGCGGGCGTCACGGGCTGGGGCGATTGCGCGACATGGTAGCAGAGAGGCAGCCTTTAAAGGTTTGGTGTCTGATCGGCCGTCATCGCTGGCAAGCCAGCTCCCACATGGAAATTGGGTGTCCACACAATTGTGGACTTATCCAATAACCTGTGGGAACTGGCTTGCCAGCGATGAGGCCGGCTCAGGCGATAGAGATTAGCCTGCCAGCAACCACACCCCAGTCGCCGCCGAAGCCGCACCCGCCAACCGCACCAGCGGCGCCGCTGCCTGCGGAAGAACTCGCACCACGCCATAACCGAGCGCATGCAAAACCGCTGTCGCCGCGACGAACCCGGCCGCATACGCCCACGGGCTGCTCATTTCCGGCAACTCCAGCCCATGCGCCACGCCATGGAACAGCGCAAACAGCGCCGTTGCTGCCACCGCCATCATCAGCGGCGGACGCACCGCCAGTGCCACGGCCAGGCCCAGCGCCAATACCGAAGCAGCAATCCCGCTTTCCAGCGCCGGCAACTCCAGCCCTTCAAAACCGAGCAAGCCGCCCAGCAACATGGTGCCGACAAAGGTGCACGGCAGCGCCCAGCGCGCCGCGCCTTGTTGCTGCGCCGCCCACAAACCGACGGCGAGCATTGCCAGCAAGTGGTCGAGCCCGCCGATCGGGTGGCTGATGCCCGCGACGAGGCCGCTGTCGCCATGCCCCGGATGAGCGAACGCCAGTGCCGGTGTCAGCAGCAGCGCCACGGCGCCAAGAATGCGTTTGAGTGTCATGGATAAGCTTCCTTGTTGATAAGTGGATCAGGCAGCGGTCAGCAGGCCCTGACGTTCGATGAAGGCGATGATTTCCTCGAGGCCCTGACCGGTTTTCTGGTTGCTGAACACGAACGGCTTGCCGTTGCGCATGCGTTTGGTGTCGCTGTCCATCATTTCCAGCGAGGCGCCCACCAGTGGCGCCAGGTCGATCTTGTTGATCACCAGCAGGTCGGACTTGCAGATCCCCGGGCCGCCCTTGCGTGGCAGCTTGTCGCCGGCGGAAACGTCGATCACGTAGATGGTCAGGTCTGACAGCTCGGGGCTGAAAGTTGCCGAAAGGTTGTCGCCGCCGGACTCCACCAGAATCAGATCCAGCCCGGGAAAACGCCGGTTCAGTTGATCGACCGCTTCGAGGTTGATCGAGGCGTCTTCGCGGATCGCCGTGTGCGGGCAGCCGCCGGTTTCCACGCCGATGATCCGCTCCGGCGCGAGGGCTTCGTTGCGCACCAGGAAATCGGCGTCTTCGCGGGTGTAGATGTCGTTGGTGACCACGGCGAGGTTGTAGCGCTCGCGCAGGGCCAGGCACAGGGCCAGGGTCAACGCGGTCTTGCCGGAACCGACCGGGCCGCCGATGCCGACGCGCAGAGGTTGTGTGTTCATGTGATTCTCCAAAGTGGACGGGCCCTAGGAACGGAACAGACGGCTGTACTGGCGCTCATGGGCCATGCACGCCAGGGACAGGCCGAAAGCGGCGCTGCCGATGTGTTCGGGATTGATGCGGGTCGCTTCGTGCTGCGCCTGTTGCAGCAGCGGCAGCAGTTCGCTGGTCAGGCGCTGGGCGGCTTGCTGGCCCAGCGGCAGGGTTTTCATCAACACGGCGAGCTGGTTTTCCAGCCAGCTCCACAGCCACGCAGCAAGAGCATCCTGCGGGCTGATGCCCCAGGCCCGTGCTGCCAGTGCCCAGCACAAGGCCAGATGCGGTTCGCTGATCTGTCCGAGAAAGTCGCGAGACGGCGTGTCGAGTTCCGGTAAACCGTTGAGCAGTTGCTGCAACGAGTAGCCCATCTGCCGGCTCTCCAGATGCAGCTCATGGGTTTCGCGGCTGGCACGGTGGCTCTCGCAGAGTTGCCGTAGTTCGGTCCAGTTTTCTTTTGCTGCGGCTTGGCAATGCGCCAACAGTAGTGGCGCTTCGAAACGGGCGAGATTGAGCAGCAGTTGATCGCTGATCCACCGGCGGGCGCTGTCCGGATTGTTTACCCGGCCGTTATCCACCGCCATTTCCAGGCCTTGGGAATAGCTGTAGCCGCCAATCGGCAGTTGCGGACTGGCCAGACGCAGCAGCGCCCAGGCCGGATTCACAGGCGCACGCCGAACTGGTGGAGTTTCGGTGCGTAGTTGAAGTCTTCGTCACCGTGGCGGGAATGATGATGGCCGCCGCCATAAGCGCCGTGTTCCGGCTGGAACGGCGCTTCGATGGCTTCGACTTGTGCGCCGAGCTGCTCGAGCATGGCCTTGAGCACGTAATCGTCGAGCAGGCGCAACCAGCCATCGCCGACTTGCAGAGCGACATGGCGGTTGCCGAGGTGGTAGGCCGCGCGGGTCAGTTCGAACGCATTGGCGCACGTGACATGGAGCAGTTGTTCGGGACGGGCGCAGACGCGCACCACACGGCCGTCTTCGGCCTGCAGGCATTCGCCGTCATACAGCGGTGGCTGGCCGCGCTCCAAAAACAACCCGACGTCTTCGCCTTCGGCACTGAAACAGCGCAAACGGCTTTTGCTGCGCGCTTCGAAGGTCAGGTGCAACTCAGCGGCCCAGACGGGTTGAGGGTCGATTCTGCGATGAATCACCAGCATCGGAAAGCTTCCAGCAATGAACGTTGATTGGGCTAGAGCAAGCGCCGCGCCAATCGGGCGATGTGTAGGAAATAGCTGTCGGCGCGTGCCTGATCTTTCAACAGGCGCGGTGATTCTGGAAGGTTTTGGTGCATGAAGGATTTGTCATGCACCAAATCGAGGCCGTGACGGATGGTCAATGTGGGAGCGAGCCTGCTCGCGAATGCGCAGTGTCAGCCAAGATGTATTCAGCTGACCCAGCGCTTTCGCGAGCAGGCTTGCTCCCACAGGGGCTGCGCTGTGCCAGATAAAGAAGGGGTTACTCGGTACTGCCCAGCCCTTGCCAGTGCTTGAGGCCGATGAAGATGAAGCGCAGTTGCTGGGTGATCTTCGCCTGCGGGGTCAGGTGCTCGGGCAAGGCTTCGGCGGGCGGGTCGATAATGTCGGGGAGGGTGGCGAACACCGATTTGACGATCAGGTCGGCCATCACGCTGAGCCCGGCGATGTCCAGATGTTGCAGCTTGGGCATCAGCGCCAGATCCGCCGCCAGGTCGGCGCTGATGTTCTCGCGCAATCGGCCAATCGCCTGGCGCACCGGCAGCGAGCCGCCGTATTGTTCGCGGGCAAGAAACAGGAATTGCGAGCGGTTGGCGTTGACCACATCGAGGAAGATGCGCACCGAGGCATCGATGATGCCGCCCATGACGAACTCGTTGTGACGCACCAGGCGGATGGTCTCGCGGAAGGTCTGACCGACTTCACTGACCAGCACCAGCCCCAACTCGTCCATATCGGCAAAATGACGGTAGAAACCGGTGGGCACGATGCCGGCGGTCTTGCTCACTTCGCGCAGGCTCAGGCTGCCGAATCCTCGGCCGCTTTCCATCAGGTGGCGGGCAGCGTCCATCAAGGCGTTGCGGGTCTGTTGTTTCTGTTCGGCGCGGGGCAGCATCGCAGGGTGTGTTCTTCGGCAGGACAAGCGCCGCACTCTAGCAAATCGGCTTTGTCGGCGTCGAACGGGGAGTCGTGCAGCGAGGGTTTTACAGAAGCTGAAAAGTCAAAAGCCCAATCCGCTGATTGGGCTTTTTTGCCGGGCCGTCATGGGCTCAGCTCAATTTGCTGTTGCGTTCGATCACACGGTCACCACCACCTTCAGCGAGGGCTTGACCCAGTGGGGTTTTATCGAAGCCGTCATCAGCCAGGGTCTGGCCCTGTGGAGTGCGCTCGGTACCGTCGGATGCGAGAGTCTGGCCTTGTGGGGTGCGCTCGGTACCGTCGGAGGCGAGGATCTGACCTTGTGGTGTGCGATCCGAACCGTCCTGAACCAGGCCTTTCTCTTCGAGGCGATTGCGACCGTTTTCAGCCAGGGCCTGGCCTTGTGGGGTGCGATCCGAGCCGTCTTGAACCAGACCTTTTTCTTCGAGGCGGTTGCGGCCGTTTTCAGCCAGGGTCTGACCTTGTGGAGTGCGCTCGGAACCGTCAGAAGCTACGGTCTGGCTGAACACCGAGTGGCTCGATTTGATTTGCGGAGTAGCCTGATCGGCAGCGGGCAGGGCGAAAGCAGTGCTGGCTAGCATCGACAGGGTAAGGCTGAGCAGTAATTGGCGTTTCATGATAGTGGCTCCTCGGGAGGGCGATAAAGTGGGTACGAGGGCAATGCTACTCTCGATAAGTCGATATAAAAGTTCATAAACGCAATGGTAATAATCAACAGAATTGATTGTTCGGCGCGAAGGCTCTAGATCGGGCCTTTGCGGGCGACGGTTATGCACCGTCGTGGGTATTTTCGACTCACTCGCGCCTCGCAAGAGTGCGGGTCGCGGTAACACTGCTCGACCGATCGGTCAGTTTTGCCGGGCCTTTTATGGCTTAAACTGCCTTTCAATTAAACCTGCGAGCCTTTCGCCAGTCACAGACTGCATAAGGGCCGCTTCGGTCTGCCGTTTCAGCTGTACGTCGGGTAGCCGGCGTGCGGTCGTGATCAGGAGCTTTGTGCATGACGCGCACTGGAAAAATCTTCAGCTGGACCTTCGCCATCCTCGCGCTGCTGCTGGCAGCCTTGATTCTGATCATCGTGTTTTTCGACTGGAACCGGATCAAACCCACCATCAACGCCAAAGTCTCGGAAGAACTGCATCGGGCGTTTGCCATCAATGGCAACCTGGCGGTGATCTGGCAGCGCGAGCCGGAAGAAGGCGGCTGGCGCGCCTGGGTGCCGTGGCCGCATGTGGTCGCCGAGGACTTGAGCCTGGGCAACCCGGACTGGTCGAAGCAGCCGCAGATGGTCACGCTCAAACGCGTCGAGCTGCGCATTTCGCCGCTGGCCCTGCTGGCGCAGCGCGTGGTGATTCCGCGCATCGACCTGACCGAGCCGAATGCCGAGCTGCAACGGCTGGCCGATGGCCGCGCCAACTGGACGTTCAAATTCGACCCCAAGGATCCGAATGCCGAGCCATCCAACTGGGTGGTCGACATCGGTGCCATCGGCTTCGACAAGGGCCACGTGACTCTCGACGACCAGACCCTGAAGACCAACCTCGATGTGCTGATCGACCCGCTCGGCAAGCCGATTCCATTCAACGAGATTGTCGGCGACAAAGCGGCGAAAACTGCTCAGGACAAGGGCGGTGCACCGCAGGACTATGCCTTTGCACTCAAGGTCAAAGGCCAGTATCACGGGCAGAACCTCACCGGGCAGGGCAAGATTGGTGGCTTGTTGGCGTTGCAGGACGCGAGTAAACCGTTTCCGTTGCAGGCCCAGGCGAAAATCGGCGACACCCGTATCGAACTGGCCGGCACCCTGACTGACCCGCTGAATCTCGGCGCCCTCGACCTGCGCCTGAAGCTGGCGGGCGACAGCCTCGGCAATCTTTACCCGCTGACCGGCGTGACCCTGCCGGATACGCCACCGTATTCCACCGACGGCCACCTGATCGCCAAGCTGTATGACGAAGCCGGGGCAAAGTTCACTTATGAGAAATTCAACGGCAAGATCGGCGACAGCGACATCCACGGCGACCTGACCTACGTGGCCAGCCAGCCACGGCCGAAACTCACGGGTGCGTTGCTCTCCAATCAACTGCTTTTCGCTGACCTTGCGCCGTTGATCGGCGCCGACTCCAACGCCGAGCAAAAGGCCCGCGGCGGGGCGAGCAAGCAGCCAGCAGACAAAGTCCTGCCGGTGGAAGAATTCAAGACCGACCGCTGGCGCGCCATGGATGCCGATGTCGAGTTCACCGGCAAACGTATCGTCCACAGCGAGAAGCTGCCGTTCAAGGATCTGTATACCCATCTGAAACTCAACGACGGCGAGCTCAGCCTGGAGCCGCTGCGCTTTGGCGTTGCCGGCGGCACGCTGGATGCGCAGATTCGTCTCAATGGCCGCACCGAGCCGCTGGAAGGCCGGGCGCGGTTGACCGCACGCAAGTTCAAGCTCAAGGAACTGTTCCCGACGTTCGAGCCGATGAAAACCAGTTTCGGTGAGCTCAATGGCGATGCCGACATCAGTGGCCGTGGCAACTCCGTGGCGAAGCTGCTCGGCGGCGCCAATGGCAATCTGAAGATGTTGATCAATGACGGTGCGATCAGTCGCGAGCTGATGGAACTGGCCGGGCTCAACGTCGGCAACTACGTGGTCGGCAAGATCTTTGGCGACAAGGAAGTGAAGATCAACTGCGCGGCGGCGGACTTCGATATCAAGACCGGCCTGGCGACCACGCGGCTGTTTGTCTTCGATACCGAGAACGCAATCATCTACATCGATGGCACGGCAAATATGGCCACTGAACAACTCGATCTGACTGTGACCCCGGAATCCAAAGGCTGGCGTCTGATCTCCCTGCGCTCGCCGCTGTATGTGCGCGGCAAGTTCATCAAACCGGATGCCGGCGTCAAAGCCGTACCGTTGATGCTGCGCGGGGCGGGGATGGTTGCGCTGGGCGTGATAGCCGCACCGGCGGCGGGATTGCTGGCGCTGGTGGCGCCGAGCGGTGGCGAGCCGAATCAGTGCGCGCCGTTGCTGGAGCAGATGAAGCAGGGCAAGGCACCGGTGACCGTCAAACCTACCAAGTAGTCCCTGTATCTGATCGTTCCCACGCTCTGCGTGGGAATGCCTCAACGGACGCTCTGCGTCCGCTCTTGGGACGCGGAGCGTCCCTGGCTGCATTCCCACGCAGAGCGTGGGAACGATCAAACCAACAAAATAATCTCCAGCGTCTACAAAGACGCCATCGCGAGCAGGCTCACTCCTACAGGGGGAACGCGTTCCAATTGTAGGAGTGAGCCTGCTCGCGATAGCGATTTGAAAGGATTACAGATCGTTAAGGATGTCCGCCATGTCGTCGGCGTGTTCTTCTTCCTGGGCAAGGATGTCTTCGAAGATGCGGCGGGTGGTCGGGTCCTTGTCGCCGATGTACTGAATGATCTCGCGGTAGCTGTCGATGGCGATGCGCTCGGCGACCAGATCTTCGTAAACCATTTCCTTGAGCGAGTTGCCCGCCACGTATTGCGCATGGGACAGCTTGCTCAGCAGGTCGGGGTTGAATTCCGGCTCGCCGCCCAATTGCACAATGCGTTCGGCGAGGCGATCGGCGTGCTCGGCTTCCTGGTTGGCGTGCTCGAGAAATTCGTCGGCGGCGACGTTGGCTTTCAGGCCGTTGGCCATGAAGTAGTGGCGCTTGTAGCGCAAGGTGCACACCAGTTCGGTGGCCAGCGACTCGTTGAGCAAACGCAGTATTTCTTCACGATTGGCGTTGTAACCCTCGGTGACCGCGCCGTTTTCCACGTGTTGCCGTGCGCGCTCGCGCAGGGTTTGAACATCAGACAAATGCAGGTCACTCATTTCATTCTCCTGGAGGCTAATCCGATGGGCGCCACGTTCTGAAGACGCGGTCGCTACTCAGGGTGTGAGTCTTGAGCGAAGCGAAAAGTTTTATACGATTTACGCTGGGCTCGGTTCAGGAACTGCTGAAGACTGCGATGTCGGGAGGGTCAGAGCTGGAATAGGGTTATCGTTGAGTTGTCATCGTCGAGGTGGATGCTTGGCGGGCGTCTTGCACGTCTGGCCTCCACACACAGCGCACAAGGATGTATCCCATGTCGACACGTTATCCACTGGTGCTGGTGCCGGGTATGCTCGGGTTTGTCCGGCTGGTGTTCTACCCGTATTGGTACGGCATCATCAAGGCGTTGCGCCGCAAGAGGGCGACGGTCATTGCCGTGCAGGTGTCGCCACTCAATTCCACCGAGGTGCGCGGCGAGCAGTTGCTGGCGCGGATCGAGGAAATCCTCCGCGAAACGGGGGCGCAAAAGGTCAATCTCTTCGGCCACAGTCAGGGCGCGCTGACCGCGCGGTATGCGGCGGCGAAGCGCCCGGATCTGGTGGCGTCGGTAACATCGGTGGCCGGGCCGAATCACGGCTCCGAACTGGCCGATTATCTGGAACAGCACTATCCCGCCGACAGTGCAAAAGGGCGCGTACTCGAAGCGTTGCTGCGCTTGATCGGCTGGATTATGGCGTTGCTCGACACCGGTTATCATGGGCCGAAACTGCCGGTGGATATCCACGCCTCTCACCAATCGCTGACGACGTCGGGCGTCGCCTTGTTCAATCAGCGCTTTCCACAAGGGCTGCCGGAAAGCTGGGGTGGGCAGGGGCCGGAAGAGGTCAACGGTGTGCGCTACTACTCCTGGTCAGGGACACTGCAACCGGGCAAGACCGATCGTGGCGGCAATCTTTTCGACGGCACCAACCGCAGTTGTCGCTTGTTCGCCAAGACCTTCGTTCGCGAGCCGGGGCAGTGCGATGGCATGGTCGGCCGTTACAGCTCGCATCTGGGCACGGTGATCGGTGATGACTATCCGCTGGATCATTTCGACATCGTCAATCAGTCGCTGGGCCTGGTGGGCAAAGGCGTGGATCCGGTAAGGCTGTTTGTCGAGCATACGGCGCGGCTGGAGGCTGCAGGGTTATAGCCAAACAGACCGCGTCATCGTTCTTCGCGAGCAGGCTCGCTCCCACAGGTGTCTGCATTTCAACGTGGGAGCGAGCCTGCTCGCGAAGGGGTCTTATCAGGCAACGCCGACCCGCCGGCCCAGCACCGTGGTCCAGCGCTCCGACAAAACCACCCCACCCAGGGTCAGCAATCCACCCACCAGGTGATACATCGCCAATTGTTCCTTCAACACCACTGCTGCAATCAGGGCGGTAATCAGCGGCAGCAGATTGAAGAACAGCGTCGTCCGGCTCGGCCCCAGTCGCTGCACCGCCTGCATCCACGCCAGCGGCGCGACCATCGAAGCCAGCAGGCATGCATACAGCACCAGCGGCACGTTCTGCAGATTCAGCCCTGTCTTCGGCGAAACAGCAAACAACGGAAACAACACCACTATCGCCACCAGCACCTGCAAGTACAGCAACACCAGCGGTGGCAGGCGCAGCTGCCATTTTTTCAACAGCGTGCTGTAAACCGCGTAGGCCAGCGTGGCGATCAGCATCATTGCGTCACCCATGTTGACCCCGTGTTGCAGCAGCGCACCGAGGCTGCCGGACGACACCACCACCAGCACGCCAGCGAACGACAGCACCGCACCGACCAGCGCACCGGCGGTCAGGCGCTGGCCGAGGCTGATGATCGCCATGGCCAGCGACATCAATGGCATCAACGACAGGATGATGCCCATGTTGGTTGCGGTGGTCAGTGTTGCGGCGAAATAGGCGAGGCTCTGATACACCGCCATGCCGAGCACGCCGAGGACGAAAATCCGTCCGAGATTTGGCCGAATCTGCGGCCAGTGGGCAATGACTTTTCTCAGCATGAACGGCGTGAACAGCAAGCCGGCGAGCAGCCAGCGATAAAAACCGATTTCGGCCGGGAAAATCGCACCGACCGCCAGTTTGTTGATCACGGTGTTGCCGGCCCAGATGAAAATCGCCAGCAGGGGAAACGCGTATTGCATGGGACAAAACCAGAACGTTGATGAAGCGCGATTATCGCCTGTCTGGATGCAGGCCTATACTGCGAACCGGACAACCTGCCTCTGCATCCGGACAGCATGAACAGCAAACACATCGATCTGCTCGATTTCAGCGAATTGCCGTCGGCGGTGTACTTCCGCTACGCCGATTTCAACGCCCACGAATACGCCGCGCCGCACCGGCACCCTTGGGGCACGCTTGAGTACGCAGCCCATGGCGTGCTGCACATGGATGTCGACGGCAGCCGCTTCATGTCGCCGCCGCAGTACGCGGTGTGGGTGCCGCCCGAGGTCGAGCACAGTTTCTACAGCCATCAACCGGTCAACTACCGCGCGGTGTGCCTTGATCGCGAGGTCTGCGCGCGATTGCCGGGGCGCGCCTGCACACTGGCGATCAGCGACATTCTCAAAGCGATTCTCAAGGACTTCGCCGCCCGCGATGTGAAGATCCCCGAGCAGGAGGCCGATCAGCGTCTGGCCCAGGTGCTGGTCGATCAATTGCAACAGGCACCGGTGCAGGAATGTTACCTGCCGTATGCGAGCAGTCCCGGCTTGCTGGCGATGCTCGAAGCCTTGCAGGCCGAGCCGGGCAACAACCAACCGTTGGCGTATTGGGCCGCGCAGGTGCATGTCAGCGAGCGCACGCTGGCGCGGCAGTTCGTTCGTGAACTGGGCATGAGTTTTGGCGAGTGGCGCCAGCGCTTGCGCTATCTGGCGGCGATCGAGGCGCTGGAAACCTCGCGCTCGGTGCAGGAAATCGCTTTCGACCTCGGCTACAGCAGCGGCTCGGCCTTCATCGCCATGTTTGCCCGCCAGGCTGGCTGTACGCCGGAACAATATCGGCGCAGCCACCTCGAGGGCAGGAAGGTGTAACAAGCTTTGACTACACTGCGACAGAGGCCGCATCCATCGGTGCGGCAACAAGGAGAAAACTCCATGAAGATGTTGCGTGTGCCGTTGTTGATGATCGGTCTGCTCCTGTGTTCCCAGGGTTTCGCCGCCACGGCGCAACAGAACAAGATGACCACCTGCAATGCCGATGCGACCGCCAAGAGCCTCAAGGGCGACGAGCGCAAGGCATTCATGAGCACCTGCCTGAAAGCGGCGCCTGCGGCCAACGATGGCAAGGTGCTGACGCCGCAACAGCAGAAGATGACTACCTGCAATGCCGATGCGAAAACCAAGGCGCTGACCGGTGATGCGCGCAAGGCGTTCATGAGTGAGTGTCTGAAGAAAAAGTGAAACGGTAAATAATGTGGTGAGCGTGCCGGCCTCTTCGCGAGCAGGCTCGCTCCCAGATTTGAAACACGCACGCCTGTGGGAGCGAGCCTGCTCGCGAAAGCGTCGGTGAATGCACCGCCATTCCCACGCCCCGCATATCCCTAGTGCTAACCCCGGATCGCTGGCAGACTGCCCATCCTTTCACGCCGTTCGTTTTGAGGCTGTATGCCAACGTTTTCTCAGCGTCATGTTGTGTTCTGGGTCAGTTGCATCATCATTTTTGGCGGACTGTTGCTGGTGCTGCCGCTGCGCCTGTTGCCGAGCTTGCTGGCCGGGTTGCTGGTGTTCGAGCTGGTCAACATGCTCACCCCGCAATTGCAACGGCTGATCGAAGGGCGGCGTGCGCGCTGGTTGGCGGTGGCGCTGCTCGGCACGCTGGTGGTGAGTGTGCTGGCGCTGATCTTCGCCGGCGCCATCAGTTTCCTCCTGCATGAAGCGGAAAACCCCGGCGCCTCGCTCGACAAGTTCATGGGCGTGGTCGATCGCGCGCGCGGGCAATTGCCGCCGTTCATCGACGCCTATCTGCCGGCCAGCGCGGCGGAATTTCGTGTAGCGATCGGCGAGTGGGCGAGCAAGCATCTGGCCGACCTGCAACTGGTCGGCAAGGACGCTGCGCACATGTTCGTCACTCTGCTGATCGGCATGGTCCTCGGCGCGATCATCGCCCTGCAGCGCATCCCCGACGTGACCAAGCGCAAGCCGTTGGCCGCCGCTTTGTTCGACCGTTTGCACCTGCTGGTGCAGGCGTTTCGCAATATCGTCTTCGCGCAGATCAAGATTTCCCTGCTCAACACCGTATTCACCGGGATCTTCCTCGCTGTGATCCTGCCGATGTTCGGCATCAAGCTGCCGCTGACCAAGACCCTGATCGTGCTGACCTTCCTGCTCGGCCTGTTGCCGGTGATCGGCAACCTGATGTCGAACACGCTGATCACCATCGTCGGCCTGTCGCTGTCGATCTGGGTAGCGCTCGCCGCGCTGGGTTACCTGATCGTTATCCACAAGCTCGAATACTTCCTCAACGCGCGCATCGTCGGCGGGCAGATCAGTGCCAAGTCGTGGGAATTGCTGCTGGCAATGCTAGTGTTCGAAGCCGCGTTCGGTTTGCCGGGGGTGGTGGCGGGGCCGATTTATTACGCGTACCTGAAGAGCGAATTGAAACTGGGCGGGATGGTTTGAAAAGCAACTTCGAGCTGCAAGCTTCAAGCTGCAAGTAAAAGCAGAAGCGAGAGCCGCAGTGGCTTTTGCTTTTGCTCTTACTTGCAGCTTGCAGCTTAAAACTTGCAGCTGCCCCTAAACGCCATAGCGTTTGCGGGCTTCGATCGCCAAACCGCTACCAATGCTGCCAAAGATGTTGCCTTCGACATGCCGCGCGTTCGGCAGCATTGCCGAGACGCTGTTGCGCAGGGCCGGGATGCCGCTGGAACCGCCGGTGAAGAACACCGTGTCGACTTGATCGACTGCTACGCCAGCGTCATTCAACAGCTGCGTAACGCTGCCGCGCACGCGCTCCAGCAAGGCTTCGATTGCCGATTCGAACAACGCGCGGCTCAGCTCGACGCTCAGCCCGGCTTCGATGCGGTCCAGCGGCACGTGGCGGCTGTCGGCGTGGGTCAGCTGGATCTTGGTTTCTTCGACTTCCATCGCCAGCCAATGCCCGGCGCGCTGTTCGATCAGCTTGAACAGGCGATCGATGCCGCCGGTGTCTTCGATGTCGTAGCGCATGCTGCCCAGCGCCAGCGTGGACTTCTGCGAGTACACCGAGTTGATCGTGTGCCAGGTCGCCAGGTTCATGTGGTGGCTGGTCGGCATGTATGCGCCGCTTTTCATGCGGCTGCCGTAGCCGAACAGCGGCATCAGGCCTTGCAGGCTCAGCTGTTTGTCGAAGTCGGTACCGCCGATGTGCACACCGCCAGTGGCGAGGATGTCGTCGTGACGGTTATCGACACCGCGGCGTTCGGGCGACAGGCGCACCAGCGAGAAGTCGGAGGTACCACCGCCGATGTCGACGATCAGCACCAGCTCTTCTTTTTCGATGGTCGACTCGTAGTCGAACGCTGCCGCGATCGGCTCGTACTGGAACGACACGTCCTTGAAACCGATTTTGCGCGCCACTTCGACCAGCGTGTCTTCGGCCTCCTGGTCGGCCAGTGGATCGTCATCGACGAAAAACACCGGACGGCCCAGCACCACTTGCTCGAATTCCCGACCGGCGGCGGCTTCGGCGCGGCTCTTGAGCTGGCCGATGAACAGCCCGAGCAGATCCTTGAACGGCATCGCCGTGCCGAGGACGCTGGTGTCGTGCTTGATCAGCTTGGAACCGAGCAGGCTTTTCAGCGAGCGCATCAGCCGGCCTTCGTAGCCTTCCAGATACTCGTGCAGGGCCAGGCGTCCGTAAACCGGGCGACGCTCCTCGATGTTGAAGAAGACCACCGACGGCAGGGTGATCTTGTCGTCTTCCAGCGCAATCATGGTGTCCATGCCGGGGCGCAGCCAGCCGACGGTGGAGTTGGACGTGCCGAAGTCGATGCCGCAGGCACGGGCTGGAGAGGCGTCTTTCATGTCTTTCGGATTCCGGTCAAAAAACGGCCGCGCAGTGTATGTCAGTGCGCGGCAGATTCGAAGGCCGGTCATCCGCTATTTCGCGCCAACCCAGTTGAAAACCGCCGCTTCGCCCCAAACTTGCTGGCATGGGCCGGCAGACACACCGGCGGTCGCAAGAACCGTCGTCCACTGCCGATAAACTTCTGCGGCGCCACCCGGTCACAACCTTGAGATCGGTCAACCCGGCACGCGCCAATCGGGCGCACGCTGGTCTCGGCGCGAAATCGATAACGGATGGTGATCCTTCAATGGACTTCAAAGACTATTACAAGATACTCGGCGTGGAGCCGACAGCCGACGACAAGGCCATCAAGGCGGCCTATCGCAAGCTGGCGCGCAAATACCACCCCGATGTCAGCAAGGAAAAAGACGCCGAGGCCAAGTTCAAGGACGCCTCGGAAGCCTATGAAGCGCTGAAAAGTGCCGACAAGCGCGCCGAATACGACGAACTGCGCCGTTATGGCCAGCACGGTCAGCCATTCCGGGGGCCACCGGGCTGGCAGAGCCGTGGCGGTTTCGGTGGCGGCGGTGCCGACACCGGCGACTTCTCGGACTTCTTCAGTTCGATCTTCGGTAATCGCGGCCCCGGTTTCGGTGGCGCCGAGAGCCGCCAATCACGCGGACGCCGAGGGCAAGACGTGGAAATGGAATTGCCGGTGTTCCTCGAAGAAACCCTGTCGAACGAATCGAAGAAAGTCACCTTCCAGGTGCCGCAATACAACGCGCACGGCCAGCACGTCAGCAACACCAGCAAGAGCCTGAACGTGAAGATTCCGGCCGGCGTCACCGACGGCGAGCGGATCCGCCTGAAAGGTCAGGGCGCACCGGGCATCGGTGGCGGGGCAAATGGCGATCTGTACCTGACCATCCGGTTTGCGCCGCATCCGAAATACGATGTTGAAGGCGAAAACCTGATCATCACCTTGCCCTGGCTCCATGGGAGTTGGCGCTGGGCACCGAAGTGGCCGTGCCGACCCTGACCGGCAAGATCAACCTCAAGGTCCCGGCCGGCAGCCAGAACGGCCAGCGCATGCGCGCCAAGGGCCATGGCTTGCTGAACAAGGCCGGCGAGCGCGGTTATCTGTTCGTGCAGCTCAAGGCCGTGATGCCGAAAGCGTCCGACGATGAGGTCAAGGCGCTGTGGCAGGAACTGGCGAAGAAAGCCGCGTTCAACCCGCGAGAGAACTTCTGAACCCGACGACGGAGTAGCCCATCATGAGCAGCCCCCTGATCGTTCAACTGGACCTGGCAGAATTCTGTGAGGCGGCCGATTTGTCGGACGTCTACGTGATCGAAATCGTCGAGCACGGCATCCTCGAACCTCAGGGCGCGCAGCCCCGGGAATGGCGTTTCACCGATTACGAATTGGCCTTGGCCAAGCGTGCGGCGAAGCTGCGCCGGGATCTGGAGCTGGAGTGGGAAGGCGTCGCCCTGGCGCTGGATCTGCTGGATGAGGTGCGCGAGTTGCGTGCTGAAAACCGCATGTTGCGCCAGCGGTTGGGGCGGTTGGTGGTTGAGTAGCTCAGGCTGATGTTTTCCGCTTGGCTGATCTGGCCTCATCGCTGGCAAGCCAGCTCCCACAGGTTTTTGAGTTGGAACATGGATGTCAGTTCTACGCAGAAACTGTGGGAGCTGGCTTGCCAGCGATGAACGATGACGCGGAGTTTCTGACTCATTATTGAAAAGGCCCTGAAGGGCCTTTTTTTGTGATCAGAACAGAAAGTACCGCTGCGCCATCGGCAACGTTTCCGCCGGCTCGCACCACAACAACACGCCGTCAGCCTTGACCTGATAGGTCTGCGGATCGACATCGATGTCCGGCAGATAGTCGTTGTGGATCAGGTCGGTTTTCTGCACCTCTCGACATCCCTTCACCACGCCGATTTTCTTCTTCAACCCCAACGCTTGCGGCAATCCCGCTTCGTGCGCCGCCTGGCTGATAAAGGTCAGGCTGGTGGCGTGAAGCGAGCCGCCGTAGCTGGCGAACATCGGGCGATAGTGCACCGGTTGCGGCGTCGGAATCGAGGCGTTGGCGTCGCCCATCAGGCTGGCGGCAATCGCGCCGCCCTTGAGAATCAGCGTCGGCTTGACGCCAAAGAACGCCGGACGCCAGAGAACCAGGTCCGCCCATTTGCCAACTTCGATCGAACCGACTTCATGGCTGATGCCGTGGGTGATTGCCGGGTTGATCGTGTATTTGGCGATGTAGCGTTTGGCGCGGAAGTTGTCGTTGCCCTCGTCATCCTGGGGCAGCGGACCGCGCTGCTTTTTCATCTTGTCGGCGGTCTGCCAGGTGCGCGTGATGACTTCGCCGACGCGGCCCATGGCCTGACTGTCGGAGCTGATCATCGAGAACGCGCCGAGGTCGTGGAGGATGTCTTCGGCGGCGATCGTTTCGCGGCGGATACGGCTTTCGGCAAACGCGACGTCTTCGGCGATGCTCGGGTCGAGGTGGTGGCAGACCATCAGCATGTCGAGGTGTTCGTCGATGGTGTTACGAGTGAACGGCCGGGTCGGGTTGGTCGAACTCGGCAGCACGTTGGGGAAGCCGCAGGCCTTGATGATGTCCGGCGCGTGGCCGCCACCGGCACCTTCGGTGTGATAAGTGTGGATGGTGCGCCCCTTGAATGCGCCGAGGGTGGTTTCGACGAAACCGGATTCGTTGAGGGTGTCGGTGTGGATCGCCACCTGCACGTCGTACTGGTCGGCGACGTTGAGGCAGTTGTCGATGCTCGCCGGGGTGGTGCCCCAGTCCTCGTGCAGTTTGAGGCCGATGGCGCCGGCCTTGACCTGTTCGATCAACGGTTCCGGCAGGCTGGCATTGCCTTTGCCGGTCAGGCCGATGTTCATCGGGAACGCATCGGCGGCCTGGAGCATGCGCGCCAGATGCCACGGGCCGGAGGTGCAGGTGGTGGCGTTGGTGCCGGTAGCCGGGCCGGTGCCGCCGCCGATCATGGTGGTGACGCCGCTCATCAGCGCTTCTTCGATCTGCTGCGGGCAGATGAAGTGGATGTGCGTGTCGATGCCGCCAGCGGTGAGGATCATGCCTTCGCCGGCAATCACTTCAGTACCGGCGCCGATGGCGATGGTCACGTCGGGCTGCACGTCGGGGTTGCCGGCCTTGCCGATCGCAGCGATGCGCCCGTCCTTGAGGCCGACGTCGGCCTTGACGATGCCCCAATGGTCGATGATCAGCGCGTTGGTGATCAGCGTGTCGACCACTTCAGCGGCGAGCAGCTGGCTCTGGCCCTGGCCGTCGCGGATGACTTTGCCACCGCCGAATTTCACTTCTTCGCCGTAGGTGGTGAAGTCCTTTTCGACCTCGATCCACAGCTCGGTATCGGCCAGGCGCACCTTGTCGCCGACGGTGGGGCCGAACATGTCGGCGTAGGCGCTTCTAGAAATCTTCATGTGCTTGCCTTGGGATTCAATGATCGTTCCCACGCTCTGCGTGGGAATGCCGCCATGGACGCTCTGCGTCCGCCTTTTGTGACGCGGAGCGTCACGGGATGCATTCCCACGCGGAGCGTGGGAACGATCCGTCAGTCGAGATCGCCCATGATGCGGCCGGCAAAGCCGAACACCCGGCGATGCCCGGCGTAATCGACCAGCTCGACCTCACGGCTCTGGCCTGGCTCGAAGCGCACGGCGGTGCCGGCGGGAATGTTCAGGCGCATGCCGCGACTGGCCGCGCGATCAAAGGTCAGCGCGTCGTTGGTTTCGAAAAAGTGGAAGTGCGAACCGACCTGGATCGGCCGGTCACCACTGTTGGCGACTTTCAGGCTCACGGTGCGGCGGCCGACGTTGAGCTCGATGTCGCCGGGCTGGATCTGGTATTGGCCAGGAATCATCGCTGGGCTCCTTGCAGGACTTTGTAATAGAGAGCGGTCGGGCGATAGGTGCCGTTGGGATCGCAGGCGTAATCAGGGATTTCGCCGGCGCGGACGTAGCCCAGCGCCCGGTAGAAATTTTCTGCCGGCGAGCCGGCCTCGGTGTCGAGATAGAGCATGCCGCGCTTGTGTTTCGGCGCCTCCAGTTCCAGCGCCTGCATCAGTTGCTGACCGAGGCCACGGCGCCGCGCGTGTTCGCGCACCAGCAGTTTCTGCACTTCGGCGCGGTTCAGACCATTGGCTTTCTGGCACAGGCCCAATTGCACGCTGGCCAGCACCTGCTCGTCCTTGACCACCACCCACAGCAGCGTGTTGCCCTTGTTGACGTTGTCCTGCACCTCATCGAAATAGGCGCGCGCCTGGGCGGCATCGAGGTCGGCCATGAAACCGACGCTGGCGCCGTAACCGACGGCATCGAGTAGCAGATCGATCAGCCCCTGGCGGTAGTGGGCAAAGCTCTCAGCATTGACGCGGCGCAACTGGGCAGCGTTCATCGACATCACTCCTTGTGGGCATCCGGCGGCGGAGCGCCGGGGTTGAGGGTCAGCTGCATGAAGGTCAGATCGAGCCAGCGGCCGAACTTGGTGCCGACCTGCGGCATCTGCCCGGTGATGCGGAAACCGGCGCGTTCGTGCAGGCGGATCGAGGCGGCATTGCCACTCTCGATGGCGGCAACCATGACGTGTTTGCCGCAAGCGCGGGCGCGTTCGATCAGCGCGGTCATCAGCTGCGGGCCGAGGCCGTTGCCGCGTTGATCGCTGCGCACGTACACCGAGTGCTCGACGGTGTGGCGGAAACCGTCGAACGGCCGCCAGTCGCCGAACGAGGCGTAACCCAGCACTGCGTTTTCGCGGTCGACGATCACCAGAATGGGGTACGCCTGCAACTGACGCGCGTCGAACCATGCCTGGCGATTGCCGAGGTCGACCGCTTGTTCGTTCCAGATCGCCGTGGTGTTGAGCACGGCGTCGTTGTAGATGTCGCGGATCGCTGGCAAGTCGACCCGGCTCGCATCGCGAATGCTGTAAGTCATGGTGCGGCCTCAGACGATCGGCTGGTGAACGGTGACCAGTTTGGTGCCGTCGGGGAACGTCGCCTCAACCTGGATCTCCGGGATCATTTCCGGGATGCCTTCCATCACTTGCTCGCGGCTGAGCAGGGTGGTGCCGTAGTGCATCAGCTCGGCCACGGTCTGGCCGTCACGCGCACCTTCGAGCAGCGCGGCAGAGATGTAGGCCATGGCTTCCGGGTAATTGAGTTTAACGCCACGGGCCAGCCGCCGCTCAGCAACGAGGCCGGCGGTGAAGATCAGCAGCTTGTCTTTTTCGCGTGGGGTCAGGTCCATGGTTCGGGTTCCATCAGGGCAGATTGAAAAATTGTCTGATTGCGCACATCCCCTGTGGGAGCGAGCCTGCTCGCGAATGCGGTTTCATATTCAGCGTATGGGGTGGCTGACATGACGCTTTCGCGAGCAGGCTCGCTCCCACACTTGGATTGCATTTCAGGTGTTCCAGATTCGCGGTGGCTGGGCTTCGCGGCCCAGCAGCACAGGTCTTAGCAGTCGCCATAACTCAATCAGCCACGCACGCGCGAGCAACGCTTCACCGGCCAGACACCGCGCCACCAGCAAACCCGGCAACTGGGTCAAATCACCACGCACTTCGTGCCCCAGCGAGCGGCAACGCTCCAGCAACCCGGCCTCAATCTCACCGGTCACCAGCAGCGTCGCAAACACCGGATTGCCATCCAGGCCGATTGGCGAGTCGAGCAACCCGTCGTTGCCGACAATGCGCTGCCGTTCATGCCAGAGCAACCGACCATCGCGGCGGATGTCCAGGTGCGCCTGAAAATGCCCGAGGTCGAAACGCTCGCCGCTGGCCGGACGACCGAGCGCGACCACGTCCCAATAAAACAGCCGTGCGTCACCTTCAAGGTCGATGGTCGTGGTCAACTCAGCCTGCGCGGCGCTGTAGACGATGGTTTCCTGCGGCAGCCATTCCAGTGTCGCGCCGGCGGCCACGCGCAGATCGAGTTGTTGATAAGCCGGCCCACCGGCGCGATACCACTTCGCCGCGCCAGGGCTGGTGATTTGCGCCCAGGCGTTGGTTTCGACGCGAGCGCTGATATCCAGACGATCACCACCGGCAATTCCGCCCGGTGGATGGACGATGATGTGCTGGCAGACCTCGGGGCCTTCGGCGTACAGATGCTTTTGCACGCGCAGCGGGCCGAGGTGGCGGCGCATGACCGGGCGCGTGCAATCGCCGAAACGCGCGTAGGCCAGTTCCAGCTTGGCGTGCCAGCTCGGGGTAAACAGGGCAGGTGCAACAATCGAATTCATGGTTTTGTGATTATCGTTAGGAAGCTACAGATTAGACCGCCGCGTTAGATCGTGACCAGCCCGCGTACACCTTCGGCCTCCATATGTTCACCGCGACCCTGCTGGACGATCTCGCCCCGCGACATCACCAGGTATTGATCGGCCAGTTCGGCGGCAAAGTCGTAGAACTGCTCGACCAGCAGAATCGCCATGTCACCGCGCGCCGCGAGCTGCTTGATCACCGCGCCGATTTCCTTGATCACCGAGGGTTGAATGCCTTCGGTCGGCTCATCGAGAATCAGCAGGCGTGGTCGGCTGGCCAATGCACGACCGATCGCCAACTGCTGTTGCTGACCGCCGGACAGATCGCCGCCACGGCGCTGCTTCATTTGTAGCAGCACCGGGAACAGTTCGTAGATGAAACCTGGAACTTCCTTGGCTTCTGAGCCTGGAAACCGCGACAGACCCATCAGCAGATTTTCTTCCACGGTCAGCCGGCCGAAGATCTCACGACCCTGCGGCACGTAGGCGATACCGGCCTGCACACGCTGATGCGGTTTGAACGTGGTGATCGGTTTGCCTTCCCAATTCACCGCGCCTTCCTTGGCCGGCAACAGGCCCATCAGGCATTTGAGCAGGGTGGTCTTGCCCACGCCGTTACGGCCGAGCAGGCAGGTGACTTCGCCAACCTTCACGTCAAACGAAAGGCCGCGCAGGATGTGGCTACCGCCGTAGTACTGATGAAGTTGTTGGACCTGTAGCATCGGAACTCCGTTAGTTGGGCTTCAAGCCGCAAGCTGCAAGCTGCAAGCAAGAGCAGTGCTGTTTATGACTTTGCTTTTACTTGCTGCTTGAAGCTTGTCGCTTGCAGCTGGCCGATTCATCGGCCCAGGTAGACCTCGATCACTCGCTCGTTTTCCTGCACCTGCTCCAGCGAGCCCTCGGCCAGCACGCTGCCCTGATGCAGCACGGTGACGTGGTCGGCAATCGAGCCGACAAAACCCATGTCGTGCTCGACCACCATCAGCGAATGCTTGCCGGCCAGCGACTTGAACAGCTCGGCGGTGAACTCGGTTTCGGCGTCGGTCATGCCCGCCACCGGTTCGTCGAGCAGGAGCAATTGCGGGTCCTGCATCAGCAGCATGCCAATCTCGAGGAACTGCTTCTGGCCGTGGGACAACAGCCCGGCCTGGCGATTGACCGAGGTGGTCAGGCGAATCGTCTCGAGCACTTCGCTGATGCGATCCTTCTGCTCGCCACTCAGGCGCGCACGTAAACTGGCCCACACCGACTTGTCGGTCTTCTGCGCCAGCTCCAGGTTTTCGAACACGCTCAAGGCTTCGAATACCGTCGGTTTCTGAAACTTGCGGCCGATGCCGGACTGGGCAATCTGCACTTCGCTCATCTGCGTCAGGTCCAGGGTTTCGCCGAACCAGGCCTTGCCGTGGCTGGGCCGGGTCTTGCCGGTGATCACGTCCATCAGCGTGGTCTTGCCGGCGCCGTTGGGGCCGATGATGCAGCGCAGTTCGCCGACGCCGATGTACAGGTTGAGATTGTTCAGTGCACGGAAGCCGTCGAAGCTGACGCTGATGTCTTCCAGGGTCAGGATCGTGCCGTGACGCGTATCGAGGCCGGGGCCGACGCGCTGGCCGAGGCCGATCGAGTCGCGGCTGGTGCCTTCGTCCTTGTTCGGTTCCACAGGGAAAAACGCCGGTTCGAGCATGAATTCCGCACTCGCTGTGACTCTCATTGTTCACCTCGTTTCTTCAGCAGGCCGATCACACCCTTGGGCAAGTACAACGTCACGACGATGAACAGCGCGCCGAGGAAGAACAGCCAGTATTCCGGGAAGGCCACGGTGAACCAGCTCTTCATTCCGTTGACCACGCCGGCGCCGAGCAACGGCCCGATCAGCGTGCCGCGCCCGCCAAGGGCCACCCATACCGCCGCTTCGATCGAGTTGGTCGGCGACATTTCGCTGGGGTTGATGATGCCGACTTGCGGCACGTACAACGCGCCGGCCAGTCCACACAACACCGCACTCAGCACCCAGACGAACAGCTTGAAACCGCGCGGGTCGTAGCCGCAGAACATCAAACGGTTTTCCGCATCGCGCAACGCGGTCAGCACGCGACCGAACTTGCTCTGCGCCAGGCGCCAGCCGATGAACAGGCTCACCACCAGCAGCAACACCGTGGCCAGAAACAGCGCCGCGCGTGTGCCCGGTTCGGTGATGCCGAAACCGAGAATCGTGCGGAAATTGGTGAAACCGTTGTTGCCGCCAAACCCGGTCTCGTTGCGGAAAAACAGGAGCATGCCGGCGAAGGTCAGCGCCTGGGTCATGATCGAGAAATACACGCCCTTGATTCGCGAACGGAAGGCGAAAAAGCCGAACACCAGCGCCAGCAGACCCGGCGCCAGCACCACCAGACACATGGCCCAGAGGAAGCTGCTGGTACCGCTCCAGTACCACGGCAATTCGCTCCACGACAGGAAAGTCATGAACGCTGGCAAGCCATCGCCGGCGGCCTGACGCATCAGGTACATGCCCATCGCATAACCGCCGAGGGCGAAGAACAGACCGTGGCCCAGCGACAGCAGGCCGGCGTAACCCCAGACCAGATCCAGCGCCAGAGCAACGATGGCGTAGCAGAGGATTTTGCCGACCAGGGTCAGCGTGTAGGCCGAGACGTGCAGGGCATTGTCTGGCGACAACAACGAGAGCAGCGGCAGAACGATCAGCAGCGCGAGGATCACCCCGCCGACCGCGAGCGTGGCTTTCGGCCCGGCCTTTTGTGTGGCCGTGACTAATAGAGGCTGGTTCATCAGTCGATCACCCGTCCTTTCAGTGCGAAGAGACCTTGCGGACGTTTCTGAATGAACAGAATGATCAGCGCGAGGATGAGGATCTTGCCGAGCACCGCACCGATCTGCGGTTCGAGAATCTTGTTGGCGATGCCTAAGCCAAATGCGGCGAGCACGCTACCGGCCAGTTGCCCGACGCCGCCGAGCACCACCACCAGGAACGAGTCGATGATGTAGCTCTGGCCAAGGTCGGGACCGACGTTGCCGATCTGGCTGAGCGCCACGCCGCCCAAGCCGGCGATGCCCGAGCCGAGACCGAAGGCGAGCATGTCCACGCGCCCGGTCGGCACACCGCAGCAGGCGGCCATGTTGCGGTTCTGGGTGACCGCACGCACGTTGAGGCCGAGGCGGGTCTTGTTCAGCAGCAGCCAGGTCAGCACCACCACGAACAATGCGAAAGCGATGATGACGATGCGGTTGTACGGCAGCACCAGATTGGGCAGTACTTGGATGCCGCCGGACAGCCACGCCGGGTTGGCCACTTCAACGTTCTGCGCACCGAACAACAAACGCACAAGCTGAATCAGCATCAGGCTGATGCCCCAGGTCGCGAGCAGGGTTTCCAGCGGCCGGCCATAGAGATGGCGGATGACCGTGCGCTCCAGCGCCATGCCGATGGCGGCCGTGACGAAAAACGCCACCGGCAGCGCGATCAGCGGATAGAACTCGATGGCCTGCGGCGCGTAGCGCTGGAACATCAGCTGCACCACGTAGGTCGAGTAGGCGCCGAGCATCAGCATCTCGCCGTGGGCCATGTTGATCACCCCGAGCAAACCGAAGGTGATCGCCAGGCCGAGGGCGGCAAGCAGCAGAATCGAGCCCAGCGACATGCCGCTGAAGGCCTGGCCGAGCACTTCGCCGATCAGCAGTTTGCGCTTGACCTGAGCGAGGCTGGTTTCGGCGGCGGTACGCACGCCGGCATCGCTTTCCACGCCCGGTTCAAGCAGGCCTTCAAGACGTGTGCGTGCCAGCGGATCGCCGGTTTCACCGAGCAACCGCACCGCTGCAAGGCGCACCGCCGGGTCGCTGTCGACCAGTTGCAGATTGGCCAGCGCCAGGCTCAGGGCGGCATGCACGCTTTGGTCTTTTTCCCCGGCAAGTTGCCGGTCGAGGAATTTCAGCTGCGCGGGTTTCGCGCTTTTCTGCAATTGCTGCGCGGCGCTCAGGCGGATTTTCGCGTCGGCGGCGAGCAACTGATGGCTGGCCATCGCGGTGTCGATCAGACCCCGCAGGCGATTGTTCAGGCGCAGGGTTTTTGGCTGGCCGTCGATACTCAGCTCGCCTTGCTGCAGGGCGTTGAGCAATTCGATACGCGCCGGATCGGGCTGCGCGGCCCAGGCTTCCAGGAGCTTGGCCTGTTGCATCGGATTGGCCGCGACGAAGTCTTCGGCGTCGCCGGCGTGGGCCAGGATTGGCAGTAACAGTGCGATGGCACAGATGAATCGGAAAAGGGCAGTGGGCATAGTCAGTCGCCTTGACGCGGACATTGTGGGAGCGAGCCTTTGTGGCGAGGGGATTTATCCCCGTTCGGCTGCGAAGCAGTCGTGATATCGGTCGACGCGATCAATCTGATACACCGCGACCGATGGCTTTGGGGCTGCTTCGCAACCCACCGGGGATAAATCCCCTCACCACAAAGGCCCGCTCCCACAGGGAATTGCATCAGCCTCACGCCAGGCGCGAGACTGACATCCGGTGACTCAGTTGCTCTTCACCGCATAATCCGGCTTCTTGTCGTTGCCCTGAATGAATGGGCTCCAAGGTTGCGCACGGATCGGGCCTTCGGTCTGCCACACGACGTTGAACTGACCGTCGCTCTGGATCTCGCCGATCATCACTGGCTTGTGCAGGTGGTGGTTGGTCTTGTCCATGGTCAGGGTGTAGCCCGATGGCGCAGCAAAGGTCTGCCCGGCCAGTGCTTCACGCACCTTGTCGACGTCAGTGGATTTGGCTTTCTCGACCGCCTGCGCCCACATATGGATGCCGACGTAGGTGGCTTCCATCGGGTCATTGGTCACTGCCTTGTCGGCGCCCGGCAGGTTGTGCTTCTTGGCGTAGGCTTTCCAGTCCGCGACGAATTTCTTGTTCGCAGGATTCTCCACCGACTCGAAGTAGTTCCACGCCGCGAGGTTGCCCACCAGCGGTTTGGTGTCGATGCCGCGCAGTTCTTCTTCGCCGACCGAGAACGCCACCACCGGTACATCGGTAGCCTTCAGGCCCTGGTTGGCCAGCTCTTTGTAGAACGGCACGTTGGAGTCGCCGTTGACGGTCGAGATGACGGCAGTCTTGCCGCCGGCGGAGAACTTTTTGATGTTGGCGACGATGGTCTGGTAATCGCTGTGACCGAACGGCGTGTAGACCTCTTCGATGTCCTTGTCGGCCACGCCTTTGGAGTGCAGGAACGCGCGCAGGATCTTGTTGGTGGTGCGCGGGTAGACGTAGTCGGTGCCGAGCAGGAAGTAGCGCTTGGCGCTGCCGCCTTCTTCGCTCATCAAGTATTCAACGGCGGGGATTGCTTGCTGGTTCGGCGCCGCGCCGGTGTAGAACACGTTCGGCGACATTTCTTCGCCTTCGTATTGCACCGGGTAGAACAGCAGGCCATTGAGCTCTTCGAACACCGGCAGTACCGATTTACGCGATACCGAGGTCCAGCAGCCGAACACCACCGCGACCTTGTCCTGGGTCAGCAACTGCCGGCCCTTTTCGGCAAACAGCGGCCAGTTCGACGCAGGGTCGACCACCACCGGCTCGAGCATCTTGCCGTTCACACCGCCCTTGGCGTTGATCTCGTCGATGGTCATCAGCGCCATGTCCTTGAGCGACGTTTCGGAGATCGCCATGGTCCCGGACAACGAATGCAGAATCCCGACCTTGATGGTCTCGGCGGCCTGGACAGTCCAGGTCATGCCCATCGCGGCAATGGATGCCGTGAGTGTGAAAGCCTTGATCAAACTGCGACGCTTCATTGTGCGATCTCCATGAACATTCGATTTTTTTGATTGGCAGATGCGGACGACTGAAGGGGGTTTTGCAAAGGCTGTGCCCGGTCGCAATCGCGCAGGGAAACGTCGTGTCAGAGCGTTTGCGCGCTGACTGGGTGCACCAGGACTGAACGGGTTGTGGCCAATGGTGCGCATCGATGCGCCAGATTGGGGCGCGGACCAGGGCTCGGATTTGGATACAGAAACGATAAACATGTACCACAGCCCGCGCGCACCGACGGCCGACACTCATGCGATCGATATCCCGACTTCTTTCGCAGGATTTTTATCATGAGTGACATTCCAGGCCGGCCCGGTCGTGCCGTTGCGGCCTCGCGCAAATCCAAAGTGCCGCAACTAAGTCCGCCTTTTCTGTCAGAGGAGGATGCTGCCTATTGGGCGCATGCGCGCATACCGCTGAGGGCGGCCACGGAGCACGGCAGCCTGATTCTGCTCCGGCCAGATGGAAAGTACGTTGCCTCTTCACCCGTATCCGGAGAAACCTTTACGTTCGAATTCAGCAGCATCATCGATTTTGATGCTTCGGGCGAACTGGAGCCTCCAGCCGGGTATCGGTTTGTTGCAACGCTGCACAGCCACGTCGCCGCTCACGATGAAGTCAAGGATGAATACCCCGAGCTGGATGCCATGGGTGTGCGCCTGTTTACCAACTTCTTTTCCAGTACCGATTTCATGGGCGATGTAGACGGACGCTCCTACTTTCGCAGCGCCTACCTGTCAGGTCCTGATGGAACGTTGCTCAAGTACATGCCCAGTGGTTCACAAGCAGAACTCGATTACTACCGCTGGCACGAAGCCGGGGCAAGACCGGGCCCCGAGCCATGGACGCGGGACGTCCTGAGCATCATCAATAAGCTGGCGAGCGTCGGGGAGCTGAAAGTCATCGTTTCGAATGCCGACTGGGGCCACTCGGTGGGCGTGGTGCCACCTGACTGGCAACCGGGTCATGGATTTTCTGCTGGCGCGGTGAGCGATTTACCACTGATGACTCGTGTCTGCGCCAGTGCCGAGCGAGCGGTGCTTGCCGCATTGAAATCCAGAGGCGCACACACCGCCGGGCTGCTGCTGAAAAAACTCAGCGGTGAAGAATATGTGGCGACACAGGCGCGCCCCGCCGGGTTGCAGGCATGGGATGTCGAACTGCATTTTCCGCTCGCTGCCGACGGACAGTTACGCCTGCCGCAGGGTTACCTGCTGGAAGGATTTTACTTCTCCTCAAGTCCCGACCCTGCGCAGTTTCCAATGCTCCAACCGTGGCTGTACGAGAATTTCTTCGCCCCTTATGACCTCGCCCTGGCCATCGAAGCGCAAGGCCGCAGCAAGCATCTGGCAAAGGTCGGGCGGGCGCTGTCGCTGTACATGCGCGCGCCGGACCACGCGATGTTGAGGTACCGCTTCAGTGGCAGCCCCATCGAAGCGGCGCTGAGCGTTTCGCACGCTGACGGGTCGATCAGCGACAACGGTGTGCAGGCCAGAATGGCATCCGGGAAACTGAGTCCGCGAACCTTTGTGACGATGCTCGTACTGGCCGGCGGGCTGGAGGTAGTGCGCGGCAGTGCGTTGTGGGCGAACCTGGGGGCCGTGGATCTGACGTGGCAACCGTTCGCGAACTTTTCCTGGCCGCGCCTGAGCGCTGATTTTCTGTCTGCCGATGACGCGGCCCGCTACGCTCACAAACAGGCCGGTGTTCGCCGTGATCGACAGTACGTCGGTTACGTTTTCCAGCGCGCTGACAAACGCTTCGTCGTGACCGAACCCTTGCCCGGTGATATCGCTACGCTCAGCGAAGGTCGGTTGTACCCCATGGATAATAAAGGCCGAAGCATTTTTCCCGACGACCACCTCGTGCATGCGCGCTATATCTGCCATGCAGCGCTGTCGACACTTGATCCGGTACATATCCTGGCCTTGCGCTGGACACAGGAAGAGGCCCTTCTGAATCAGCAAATGCTGAGTGTCGACGAAGTGCGACAGGCTTTGCGCGATGGCGGTGTTGTGTATTGTTCCGGTGCCGGTGACAGCCTGATCAGGTTCGAGCCTCACGCAACCAGCCCGGCCCGAGTTCTGGCTGAGCGCCTTGGCACCCGCCAGCAGCCAGGTCCGTTGGCCGATGAGCTGGAAAGAGGCAGCAAACGGCCGCAAGACTTTGTCCGCGAACAAGCTCAAGCCGGGATATTGGTGACTCTGATCAATCATTCACTGTGGGGCTATCGCGGCCAGATCGCGCCCGACTGGAGCGTGCCAGTGGCTCAACTGCCAGCGCCGACCGGGCTTGAGCCGCCCTTGCCGACACTGCCTTCACCATCACTGCCGTGGCCCACGTTGCCGCCGTATCCGCGCTCACAGATGCTCCTGTCTGCCGCCACGGCGTTGCCCTGGAAGCGCCCCGAGAAGGTGCTTTTCAGTGCGTTCTTTTCCTCGGCTGACGATGTGGCGCTCAGTCAGTACGCAGCTGACAGGCACTTGTACGACGAAAACCGGGCATGGTTCGGATTCATCCTCAAACACAGGGATCGAGAGGAATACATCGGAACCGAGTTGATACCTGTCAGTGATTCCGGTGACAACCTGTTTCGCCTGGAGTCGGTGTTTGGCGCTCGGCTAATGGCGCCCTGGTATCAATATCCGGATGGCTTCGACCTGCATGCCGGTTTCTATACGCACGAGCGTGTCGAGAATCCCTCGCGCGATCCGGCGCACTGGCTTGGACATTATTTTGTTACCCCCGATACCCTTACCGTTGCGATGTATTTGTCGCCCCGGCGGCCGGTGGTTGCCTCCGATCTGTACAAAACGTTGTTCATTGCCTCGGGGGATGGTGCCCTGCTGAAGTACCAGCGCGATAGCAACAGTCAGTTGTTCTACGGCGACAGTGCGCATTCAACGCTCGAAGCTCTCAAGAACGATCTCGCTGCGCAAACGTTGTTACCGTCGGATTTTGTCCAGATCGTGGCTGACAGTGGCCAACTCAGCGTGCTGCGAACGAGCCTGTGCTGGGGCCGAGCGGGTATCGTTGGGAAAACCTGGCAGCCCTTCGCACATCTGCAGCGGCGCACCCTCGGACCCGTTTTCCACAGTGCCGACGATGCGGCGGTCCATGCCCGGTCGCGCTTGCCGGAGGTTACGGAAAAACCCTGGGGCGGCGTGATTCTGAAAAGGCCCGACGGCCTGTACGTCGCCACTTCGCCGATCGAAGTCACGCGTGAGAACTTTGACAGTAGCGAGATTCTCGCCGATGAAAGCCGCTCGGCCGGAGTGTTTCCTGAGGGCTGTCGGATCGTTGCGCGATACCGCTCCAGGGTCGCGCGCGAGCTGTCTGTTGCATTTTCGCTCGTCGAAAAACGGATATATCTGAACATGCTTTCGGTCGACACGTTGTATTCGGCATTCACCCGCAAGCCGGTGGTATGGGATGAATACCTGTTTGCGCCAGACGGTGCGACGATTCGTTATCAGCCCGGGTTGTGGGACCGCTTGCGCGCTGATTTGTCGATCGCACTGACGGCAGACAACAGATTGCCCGCCTCGCTGAGTGGCGAGACCATCAAGCAGCGTATTTACCGCGGCGAATTGAAACTGGTTGACTGGATCGACTCGCTGGCCAGAACGGGCTATTTACGAGTCGTCACCGGTAGTGACCTCTGGGGAGCGCCCAGGCGGGTATTGCGCTGGGTGCCTTTCTCGGCCGATCCGCAGGCCATGGACGATTACATCAAAGCCACCGCTGCAGCGGTGTGCAGCCCGTTATTCGTCCAGGCCGATGCAGCCGCCCGATATGTGCATGAGCTGGCAGTGAGCAGAGATACCGAGACCTTTGGCGTCATTCTTCGCTCGGCCGATGATCTGTTTCTTGCCAGTCTGCCGCTGACGACGCAACGCTCGGCGCTGGCGCTGGATCGGGTTTTCGCGCAAGGGCTGCTGCCGTCAGGCTGTCTGTTGGATTCGATCTACCTGCGTGCCGCCCTGCCACCACTGGGCGCACGGTCCAATGATGTCCGGCATGTGCTGATCTCGCCCGTCGACGTTCAGCAGGCATGCCGGCAGGCGTCGACCCCACAGGGCTACAAGCCGATCTACTTCTCCTGCGCCGACGGCGCACTGTTGAAGCTGCAACTGCACGCCTTCGAGCCTGGCACGTTCTACGATCGGTTCGGGCAGATTGAATTACGCCCCAATGCCTTTGTATCGATGGAACAGGCTGCGAGCGATGAGCGCGCCATTGCCAATGGGACTTTCAGTCTTGTCGACTACATCGGGCGCATGGCCCGGGCCGGGGAGTTTGAAGTGATCGAAACCAGTGCTCACTGGTCGCGCCATGGTCGGGTGGACGAAGGTTGGAAACCGGGGCTCGCTGACACCTCCCGCATCCTTCGCTGGCAACATCATCCGGTTCCGGCGCTCGGACCGATATTTCAGCATCCCGACGACGCAGCCCGCTATGCCCAGCAACGGACTGACAGCGAAACGCTCACCCGGACGGGTTATGAAGGGGCAGTTCTTGCTGAAAAGACGCAGCAACGTTTTATTCCGCTGGAGCCGATTGCGTGGTTCGCCAACGAGGAAGATCTCCGTCTGAGGCTGTTTCGCACTGCCAAAGACCCTGGTACCGATTGGCGCCGACCGGCACCGCGCTTTCCTGACGGCTACGCCGTGGTAGCCAGCCATCAATTCAGCCTGTCGGGCAATACCCTGTTGGTCGTCGACAGCGAACAGATCCGCAGTAATTTCGCTGAACCCGCGCTTGTCTATGCACACACCCATGAATTGAAAACCAAAGGTTTCGACATCCGCGCGTATTACTACTCGACGCCCAGTCATGAGTTGCTCAAATACACGCCTGTTTACTCTGACGCCGAACGCAATCTCATGCTGACCCGAGCGGTTGTTTATGAAAACGGGCAATGGGTCAGCCGCCTCACGCCAGGACAATTTGTCTCCCGACTCCTGCAATTGGGCGAATTTCAGGTGTTGGTGGCAGGCCCGTATTGGCGCCATACCGGGCAACTGGGCAGTGGCTGGCGAACCCGTCGCCAACAGCCGTCGGCCCAAGGCGCAGTACGGGTCAGAGATGAGTTGTAATTCGAATGCCGTGTCGGGCGCGGGCCACTGAGCCCGCGCCACAACATCAGCGCGGCAGATCGACGGTGCGCCGTACGACTCGTGGCAGCACAAACCGGTCTAGCAACCACACCACCAGCAGCGAAGCCCCCACCAGCGGAAACACCACCGCCAGCACCAGCATGATCGCCACGCCGGTTTTCCATGTCGGCAAATCATGACGCAGCGGCGGCACGCCGAACTTGCCTTCTGGACGCCGTTTCCACCAGATCACCACGCCGCTGACGGCGCTGAGCAGGATCATCAGGCAGATCAGCAGCACGACGATCTGGTTGAAGGTGCCGAACATCTTGCCTTCATGCAGCATCACGCCGATTTCCGTGGCGCGCGCGACGGTACCGTAGTGCTCGAAACGCACATCGGCGAGAACCTTGCCGGTGTACTGATCGACGTGCAGGGTGGCATCGTTGCGCGGGTCGTCGGCGAATACGGCAATGGTGAACACGCCGGTGGCGGTAGTCGGCAGGGTAATGCTGTAGCCGGGTTCAACCTTGCGTTCGCTGGCGATGTTCTGCACGTCCTGCAGGCTGATCGCGGGTGCAGCGGGGCCGGCATGGGTGTTGCCGTGATTCATGTGTTCGGCGTGGTCGCCGGACATCGGCATCGGTGTGTTTTCCATCGCCCATGGCACGGTCTGGCGGGTCGCGCTGTTGAGGCTGCGTGCCTCGATGTCGGAGGTCGGCACGTTGTTCCACATCGCGGCCGGGAACACGTTCCATACCGCCGCATATTGTTTGCCCCAGAAACCGGTCCAGGTCATGCCGCTGAGCAGCATCACCAGCAGCAATGTAGCGCCCCAGAACCCGGTGACAGCATGCAGATCACGCCACAGCACGCGCCCACGCGCGTTCAGCCGCGGCCACAAAATGCCCGCCGCCTGACCGCGCGGCCACCACAGAAACAGCCCCGACACCACCAGCACCACGCCCCAGCCAGCGGCCATTTCGATCAGCCGATCGCCGACTGTGCCGATCATCAATTCTCCGTGGATCGCACGGGCGATGGCTTGCAGATTTTGCTTGGCATCCTGCTCGCCGAGGATGTCACCGTGATACGGATCGACGAATACATTCAGTTCGTGACCAGCGTTTTTCACCACGAATTGCGCGCTGCGCTCGGCATTCACCGGCGGCAGGTACTGGGTGACCTGGCCCTGCGGATAGGCAGCTTTCACCCGTTGCAGCAAGTTATCGGCCGGCGCCGTGTGGTGCCCGGCCGGTACGTCGAGCAGGCTGCTGTACATCAGCGAATCGAGTTGCGGTTTGAACAGATAAATGATCCCGGTCAGGGCCAGCATCACCATGAACGGCGCGACGAACAGTCCGGCATAGAAATGCCAGCGCCAGGCCAGGTTGTAGAAATTGGGTTGAGGCTTTTGCATCACGTGTGCTCCGCTGGGCTTGGTTCTTTTTCGTTGTTTGTTTACCTGTGGGAGCGAGCCTGCTCGCGAAGGCGTCATGCCAGACGACATCAATATTGAATGCGTCGGCCTCTTCGCGAGCAGGCTCGCTCCCACATGGGTAGGTGTCAGAAACTCATATCCACTTTGGTCCAGAGCGTGCGCCCCGGTTCATTAATTGGCTGCGGGTTGTTGGCCGGGTAACCGAACCCGGCGTTGCCGGCAAGATTCAGGTGCTCGGCGTAGGCCTTGCCGAACAGGTTGTCGACGCCGCTGCTGACCTTCCAGTGTTTGTTGATCCGGTACGCGCCGTTGAGCGAGAACACACCGAAGCCCGAGCTCTGGTCGTAATCCTTGCCGACCACGTTGCCCTTGTTCGCGTCGATGCGGTGCTGCGCGGCGGCCACCCGCCACAATGCGCCGGCGCTCCAGTTATCCTGGCTGTAGGTCAGGCCGAAACGTGCATCCAGCGGCGGCATCTGCGGTAATGCCGAGCCGTCGCTGCTGTTCTTGCCCCAGGCGTAGGCCAGGGTCGCATCGGCTTTCCAGTTGTCGGTCAGGTTGTAGGCAGCACCGAGTTCGCCACCCATGATCCGCGCGTCGATGTTCTCGGCGCGCGAGGTGCTCATGTTCATCATTGCCGGCGTGTAGTCGAAGAGGATGTAATCGCGTACCACGCCGATGTAAGCCGAGGCCCAGGCTTCGAGGTCGGCGCTTTTGTAATTCACGCCGACATCCAGCTGAGTGGTTTTTTCCGGTTTGATCGAATCGAAAGCGTTGACCGAACCTGCCGGACCGGCGTCTGGCGAAAACAGCTCCCAATAGTCCGGGAAGCGCTGCGCATGACCGAGGCCTGCGTAAAGCGTGGTGGGGCTGTCGGCCAGATCGTGCTCGTAGCGCACGAAGCCACTGGGCAAGGTATCGGCGCGGGTGTCGCCAGCGGTCGGATTGGGGCGAGCCATCATTCCCGATCCGCTGCTCTGGCGATAATCCTTAGCCGAAGCGCGATCGACCCGGGCACCAGTGATCAGGCGATCACGCTCGGCGGCATACCAGGTCAGTTCGCTGAATACACCGTAGTTGTGGAACTCGGCGTCCTTGCTGTACGGCAGCTCTTTGTAGGTGTCGACGCCCATCGCACTGCGCTCGCGGTGCTCGTTGGCCTGCGCATCCAGCCCGGTGATCAACTGAATATCTGCCCAACGCCAGGTCGCCTTGAGCCGCGCGCCGAGGGTGCGCCGATCAACGTTGGACGCCATGGGCCCGGCCATCATCCCAGTGCGGGAGGGCGTGCGCAGGGTGTAGTTATCCATCACATGGTCGGCGTAGTTGTAGTAGACCTGCGCCTCGAGTTTCTCCAGCACATCGCTGATGTTGGATCTCTCGAGACGCAGGCCGAGGCTTTCGCGCAGGAACTGCGAACCGTCCATGCCGCGCCCGGCGTACCGCGCCTCGCCATCGCCCTTGCCGGCGGTGAGTTCGATCAGGGTGTCGGCATCCGGCGTCCAGCCCAGCGCAATGTCGCCGTTCCACTTGTCGTAGCGCGAGGCGACGATGTCGTTGTTGCCGTCGCGGTAGTCGTCGGAATGCGCGGTGTTGCCGATCACCCGCACGTAACCCAGAGGACCGCCGGCAGCCGCATCGACGACCTTGTCGAAACGACCGTGGGAACCGGCCAGTATGCTGGCGTTTACGCGAGTGCCGAGTTCACCGAAGCTCTCCGGCTCGCGGTCGAAAAGCACCGTACCGGCCGATGCGCCGGGACCCCAAAGCACGGTTTGCGGACCTTTGATCACGGTGAGTTTGTCGTAGGTTTCCGGCGAAATATACGAAGTCGGCGCGTCCATCCGACCAGGGCAGGCGCCGAGCATCATGCTGCCGTTGGTGAGGATGTTCAGCCGCGACCCGAACATCCCGCGCAGCACCGGGTCGCCGTTGGTGCCGCCATTGCGCACCAAAGCGAAGCCGGGAATGGTCTTCAGGTAATCGCCGCCGTCACTGGCCGGCACCGGTTGGCGCGGATCCTTGGGGTTGGTGACGATCGTCAGTGGTGAGCTTGGGGCGATGGCAGTGATCACCGTTGGGCTCAGTTCTTCCTGATGGGCGGCGTGATCATCGGCCAACACCAATGGTGCAAGCATTACGCCGCAAAGTACGGCAATAGCGTGCCTGCAACGAATCCGCAATTCATTCAGGGCAAAGTGCGCGCGGGCAGATTCCGCGCAGGGAACAGCAGTAAACCTGGACATGACAATTTCCATCGAACAGTCGTAAACACCACGGCCGGCAGCCTGAAGCTGTCTTCTCCACCGTGTGCAATCAGAGGTGCGTGTTTACGTGGCGATGGGCGGGGCGCGGGTGCGGGCGCCCGGGAAGAAGGTTTGGCGGGCGTGGCCCAAGCGTGGGAAGGGTGGGGTGTAGGTGTTCAGCGGGGGGATGTTGAAGGCGACGAAATCGACACCGCCGGTCAGCGCCGGGCAATTGAACAGCAGGCTGCAATAGCCGCATTTTTCCCACAGCACGTGGTGCGAAGATTGCGGCGGGCAATGCTCGGCCGCAGGCTGGGCTCCATGGCCGCTGTGATCCATGCCGGGCATGTCCATCGACATGTCCATGCTCATTGGCATCGACGTCGAGGCGTGTTGATCCATCGGCATCGACTGAGAAATCAGTGGACCGATGAAAATCATCAGCATGGCGAACAGGGCGATCCAGCTGCCACGCGTCAGCGCTTGAGTCTGACGGTGATGCGGGACGGGCCTGGCGCGCAACGGACGCATGGGCGAAGTCAGCCGAAACGGTTACTGAGCGTGCACATGGCCCTGAGCGGATTCCGGCGCTTTCTTCTGCACGGCAACTTCTACGCTGACGTCACCGGCCTTTTCGAAATGCAGGGTCATCGGGAAACGCTTGCCGTCGCTGAGCAGGCTGCGATCGCTCGGGTTGAGCAGCATCACGTGGTAAGCCATTGGCGCGAAGGTCACGGTGCCGCCGGCGGGGATTTCCACGCTTGGCACTTGCTGCATCGTCATCAGATCGCCCTGCATCACGTGCTCGTGCAACTGAGCTTGTGCAGCGATGGGCGAGTCGACGCTGAGCAGGCGATCGGCGCTTTTACCGGTGTTGTGAATGATGAAATAGGCGGCGACGGTCGGCGCATTCGGCGGCAGTTCCTGCGACCACGGGTGGGCGATTTCCAGCGCACCCGCCTTGTATTCATGGGCATGGGCGAAGCACGCCGGCAACAACAGCGCAGCGAGGACGAAGAGTTTCTTCAACATGGCAGTTCTCCAGAACGATTTGAAACGCGGATTTGTGGCGCGAACAAATCAGACCAGAGGGGAAGCACGGGGATTGAGACTCGGCCATTGCTGGCGCAGCGTCGGGGCTTGCAGTGAGGCGGGCGCAACGCTGCGGTTGCTTTCAAATTGCGCGAAATACAGCTGCGGCGAATGCCCCGGCAGCGCCAGCAATGGCGCCCCACCTGAGCAACACCAACAGTGCTGCATGTTTGAATGGTTGTCGTTTTGCGGGGCCTTCTGATCCGTGGCACCGATGTCGATCGCCACCATCTTCATCCCACTGCCGGTGCAGAAACTGCTCCAGAGTATCTGTTCGGCCGGTGCACCGGCCGCCTGCGCCATCGCCCCGCTCAGCGGCATGGCGAGCATGTTGAACAGCACTGCAAAGCAGGCGATCCAGGCAAATGCTAACCGGCGTCGGTTCATGGGACAGGTCCGTTGGGTGGGCGATCAGGCGCGGCCCATTTAGCCTGATCAGGGCCGATAAGTAAAAAAGCGTCGTGCGGTTTGGTGTCGCAGTGCGCTGTTGAAAAGAGTGTAGCCACTTGGATTGGCAGTGCCAGACCGGACGCCTTCGCGGGCAAGCCTGCTCCCACATGTTTTGTGAGTATGCACAGATATCAGCAACATTCACGGTTCCTGTGGGAGCGAGCCTGCTCGCGAAAGCGATTTGTCAGGCATTGATGGGCTGCCGGTGCTGACGTCTTCGCGAGCAGGCTCGCTCCCACAAAGGGCCGTGCCGATTCAGTGGGAAAGGGCAGCGAGGACTTCAGCGACTGATTCAAACTCCTGATCAACCCCCGGCAACCCCGGGCGCTTCAACACCAGCACCGGCACGCCACGCTCTCGCGCCACTTCGAGCTTCGGCTCGGTGGCGCTGCTGCCGCTGTTCTTGCTGATCAGCACATCGATCTGCCGGCGCTCGAACAGCGCTTGCTCGTCTTCCAGCAAAAACGGGCCGCGTGCGCCGATCACTTCGCAGCGCGGGTTGCCGGGATAGACGTCGAGGGCGCGCAGGGTCCAGAACTGGTGGGCGGGGATTTCCTCGAGGTGTTGCAGCGGCTCGCGGCCGAGGGTGAACAGCGGGCGGTGGAACGGTTCCAGCGCTGCGATCAGCTCGGCCCAGTCAGCCACCTCACGCCAGTCATCGCCCGCTTGCGGTTGCCACGCCGGGCGGCGCAAGGCCCAGCAGGGGATGCCGGACAGCTGTGCCGCGCGGGCGGCGTTGGCGCTGATTTTTGCGGCGTACGGGTGCGTGGCGTCGAGCAGCAGATCGAAACCTTCATCGGCGATGAACTGCGCCAGACCCTCAGCACCTCCATAGCCGCCGACCCGAACCTGGCAGCGCAAATCGCTCGGCACCCGGCCAACGCCGGCGAGGCTGTAGATATGTTGTGGGCCGAGCGTGCGGGCAATCGCCAGCGCTTCAGTCACGCCGCCGAGCAGCAAGATCCGCTTCATACAAAACCTCCGGCATGGCCGACAATCCCGCCCTGACGATCAATGGCAAACACCTCGACCTGCACCTGCGCTGGCACCACGCTGCGGGCGAAATTCAACGCATGACGACACACCTCGTCACCCAGAGTGATGCCTGCCGCATTGGCCATGGCCAAGGCTTGTTGACTGGTGTTGGCCTCACGAATGCCTTGCTGCAATGCCGCATCCGCGCCAATTGCCGCCGCCCACTCGGCCAGTTGCGGCAAATCGATGCTCGAATGTCGCGAGTGCAGATCCATATGCCCGGCGGCGAGTTTGCTGATCTTGCCGAAGCCGCCGCACAGGCTGAGTTTATCCACAGGTACTTTACGCAGGTGCTTGAGCACCGCGCCGACGAAATCACCCATCTCGATCAGGGCAATTTCCGGCAGGTCGTAGACCCGGCGCATGGTGTCTTCGCTGGCGTTGCCGGTGCAGGCGGCGATGTGCAGATAGCCGTTGGTTTTCGCCACGTCGATGCCCTGATGAATCGAGGCGATGTAAGCGGCGCAGGAAAACGGCCGGACGATGCCGCTGGTGCCGAGGATCGACAGGCCGCCAAGAATGCCCAACCGTGGATTCATGGTTTTCAGCGCCAGTTCTGCGCCGCCCTCGACACTGACCGTGACCTCGAAGCCGCCGCCATAGCCGGTTTCGGCGGCGAGCAAGGCCAGGTGATCGCTGATCATCTTGCGCGGCACCGGATTGATCGCCGGCTCGCCGACGGCCAATACCAGACCCGGCCGGGTCACCGTGCCGACGCCGACACCGGCGTTGAAGCGGATCCCCGGCTCGGCACACAGTCGCACCTGTGAGTAAAGCAGTGCGCCGTGGGTGACGTCAGGGTCGTCGCCGGCATCCTTGATCGTCCCGGCTTCGGCGCCGCCCTCGCTCAGGCGGCAGAACTCCAGGCGCATCTGCACCTGTTTGCCCTTGGGCAGCGTGATCTGCACCGCGTCGGCAGCGATGTCGGTGAGCAACAGGCGCGCGGCGGCGAGGCTGGTGGCGGTGGCGCAGCTGCCGGTGGTCAGGCCGCTGCGCAGGGGCGCGGGTTGTTCGGCGGTTTCGTCACGCATCGAGGGATTTGACCAATTCCAGCAGGGTGATCGGCAAGGCCTGACGCCAAGTGTCGAACTCGCCGAGCGGTTGCGCCTGGGCGACATGAATGCGCGTCAGTTCGCCGCCGTATTGTTCGCGCCAATGCATCAGGGTGACTTCGCTTTGCAACGTCACGGCGTTGGCAACCAATCGGCCGCCGGGCTTGAGCTGGTCCCAGCAGGTCTCGAATACACCCTCACGGGTGACGCCGCCGCCGATAAACACAGCGTCCGGCCGTTCGAGGCGATCCAGCGCTTGCGGTGCCTTGCCGCGAATCAGTTGCAGGCCGGGCACGCCCAGCGCATCGCGGTTATGTTCGATCAATTGCTGACGACCCTCGTCGGCCTCTATCGCGATGGCGCGGCAACTCGGATGGACGCGCATCCACTCGATGCCGATCGAGCCGCTGCCGGCGCCGACATCCCAGAGCAGCTCACCTGGCGTCGGCGCCAAGCGGGCGAGGGTGATGGCGCGCACGTCGCGCTTGGTCAATTGGCCGTCGTGGCGGAATGCCGAATCGGGCAGGCCAGCGAGGCGTGACAGACCGGTGATTCCGGGCTGGGCCAGGCATTCGATCGCGATGACATTGAGATCGGCAACGGACGCGTCGTTCCATTCGCTGGCGCTGCGTTCGATACGCCGCTCGACGTCACCGCCCAGATGCTCCAGAACTGTCATGCGACTTGGGCCGAAACCACGCGCGCGCAGCAATTGCGCAACCGCGGCCGGGCTGCTGCCATCGTTACTCAGCAGCAACAGACGCACGCCGCTGAACAGATGCGCATTGAGCGCCGCCAACGGACGCGCCACCAGCGACACAGTCGTCACCTCCTGCAACGGCCAGCCCAAGCGCGCCGCGGCCAGTGCGCAGGACGAAGGGGCGGGAATGATCGCCATCTCGGCGCTCGGTACCTGCCGCGCCAGACTGGCACCGACGCCGTAGAACATCGGATCACCGCTGGCCAGCACGCAGACCGGCTCGCCACGCGACTCGAGCACTGGCGCGAGGGAAAACGGACTCGGCCATAATTGCCGCTCGCCGCCAATGCACGGCGGCAGCAGATCCAGCTGACGCTGGCCGCCGACGATCCGCGAAGCGCCCATCAGAGCACGCCGGGCGTTCTTGCCCAGGCCCTTGAAGCCGTCTTCACCAATACCCACAACGGTCAGCCAATCGCCCATTTCATACTCCAGATCCTGCGTCCAGCGAAGCGGGCGACATGATAACGCGACAATCGATAACTGGCTGCTGTCCTTTTTCAGGAGCGCCGACATTGAATGTTTACATTGTCTTTTGTGATTTTTCGAGTTCTTCGCAAGTATTGAATTGGCATTCCGCTGGAAATGCTTGTGACTATCTGGAATGTACTTTTTTAGTAAATTGAATAATCGGATGGATAATTGAAATGAGCGATGTTTTGAACAATGTTTCAGCACTTCCCGACCAAGGCAGTGCGACGGTGATGGGGAATAATCTGGTGTCCTTCTTTTCCGGATTGACTGCGGAAGACAAACGATTCGTCAAAGACAGTATGCGCTGGGCAGAATACAGAGCCGATTTGCGTCATAACAGAAACAGTGAGCCAGCTGCTTGGTTTGAATATTATTCTGGGGTGCTTTGGTCTGTCGGCTGGAGCCTGGAGCAAGCTCCGGTAATCCATGTTGACAAGAGTTTTACCGGTAATGCGCTGGAAGTCTGGACGCGATCCTTGGCGCAACAATTAAGTCGGGAAAAAGTCGGGCTAATGAAGGAAGCGTTTCACATGCTTGAGACACATTCGGACGCAATAGACGTATTTAGAGCCAGCGCTCGTGAATGGAGCGATTTTCGTTTTTCCCCTGCTCAGTACAATTTCAATAGGGAGTTGGAGATTGTCATCAGTAATGTTCGCTTGCTTGATGCGAAGTGGTCCTCTACCTATTTGTTCTGGACTATTCAGCATACGGGTTCGGAGCTTGATATCCGCTCCAGACGCTTTTTGATCAGGTCTGCCGCGATAAATCAAAATCGGATTAAGTTGGCTGCTGCAGTGCTTGATATGCGCACGCGTGAAATTGAGTTGGCTCAGGGCGTTTGATATTAGTTGGAAAGCTGTGTTTGCTGGTTTGTATGATGGTCTGAAATTAAATGCATGGATTTTCGATTTGATTAACTCCGATGCTGTGGTTAGTTTGTTTTCCACACCAAATCGGTGTTTTAACCATGAAAGGAATCCATTTATGACTGAGCTGAATAAAGATGTAATCTCCGCTGTTGAGCGGTTTAGTTTGATTGCGCAAACCAATGAGTTTATCGCAGCGCAGCCAGTGTTGCGCTCGCGTTCGGCACGTGTTGGCAGTAGCTTGCCGATTGATAAAGATGAACTGAATGCAGCAATCATGGGCTCGGGTATTGCAGGCTTTGATGCAAGCATGTCCAAGCGCAGCAAGCGAATCGTTAAAAACACCTACATGTATGCTGATCTGGTTGCCTTGCTCAAATATCCGGCACCCAACCAAAAGGAACAGCGCTATAACGAGTTTATGCGATTAATGAAACTGGCTGGCTGGTTTGCTTTCAGCCAGCCCTATAATCGATATACCGCTACTTCGCAAAAACTGACCATGGATAATGTTGCCCTGTCTGTTCTGCATACCGCTGTTGGTGCAGCAGTAGGACAGGGCCAGGCAGCCCTTAAAGTATTGTCCACTGTGGCAGATGCGACCATGGATGCGCTGAAAAATGAACCACAGGCCCTGACGCTGTTCGAGAACAACTCGAAGAAAGCCGAAGGTGGCAACTTTTGCATGAGTGCGGCTTCGCAGGATGATGAAGGTGGTATCACCCTGGCAATCGCTGCTGTGCAATATCTGGCTTCGGCTCAACCTACCAAAGTACTGTTTGTAGAGTGGGCTACATCTGCTGTGGAGATTTATAACGCCGGCGCCACGATGTATATGGATGAGGAAGACTATGCAATGGTAGAGCCGTTGATTGTCAAGGCTCTGACGGAGCAGCGTGAGAAAGCGCTCAGCTACGAATTTGGCCAATCGGTCTGAAAGTGATTAATGCCAGAGGCGCAAGCCTCTGGTTTTTTGTGGGAGATGCAAATGTTCGCGATTTCGAAGGTTTTCGTATGCGCAGGGGCATTAGTGCTGGTGAGTAAAGAGCTGTCGACATCTGGCATTGACGACAGTCTCGATGCGCTGCTTTATTCACAAACGGTCGCTTCGCATAAAGTTCCCGATGCTGTCGAGCACGAGGCATGGAATGATGCCAATAAAACCGCTTTGAAAGTCACCGGTGCTTTGTTTTTCGACGATCCGGTTATCAGCTTGCCAGTCACTACGCCCGATACGTTTACGTTGCTGGAGTTGACTCAAAAACTCTTGCAAGGTTGGGCACCGGCAGTTTTGAACCAACAGGTAATTGCCAATCTGACCTCGCAACTGGAGAGCGACGGTGCTGCCCTTGAGCTGCTTCAGCGAAATATTCTGCAAGAGGGCAAGTCGATTCGCTTCATGCTTGGCAGCGTATCTGCGGAATCAACGATTACGATGGTCGTCATTTCGTTTGCCGTCAAAGAGCCTGTTCAGGGCAATGTGCTTGAGCGACGCTTCAATGCTGAGCAGATAGTGGGCAACCTTGCTGTTGATTGCTACAAGGCTCTTATAGATGCCGATGATTACTGTTTCTCGAGAGCCAGGATTATTGCGTTATTGGGTGAGCGGCGCGAAAAGCAGATTATCGCCCTGACCTGAAAGCGCGGCTGAGGCAACAACTGAAGCCTGCCTGCCCCACCGGTCGAGACAGAGGGCAGACTTTTCATACCGGTGGGCAAAGCAGGCATAATACTGCGCCTTCGCCCGCGAAGCGCTTCTGCCACGCAACCGGTCAGCCCCTTGAACGAACGCCCGATGTCCACCGCCATACGCCCCTCGGCCTGTCCGGGGTTACTGCGTATCGTCCAGGCACTGGACGGCGGTATCTGTCGGATCAAGCTCGATGGCGGTTCGATCAGCGCTGATCAGGCCGATGCGGTGGCCGCTGCCGCCGGAGCGTTTGCGAGCGGTGCGATCGAAGCGACCAATCGCGGCAACCTGCAGATTCGCGGCATCGGTGCGCAAGCGGCGGCGCTGATCGAGCGCTTGCTGGCCGCTGGCCTCGGGCCAAAGAACGCTGCCGGTGACGATGTGCGCAATCTGATGCTCAGCCCGGCCGCCGGCATTGATCGGCAGATGCTGATCGACACGCGCCTGCTCGCAGGGCAAATCCTCGACACCTTGCAAAGCCATCCGCGCTTCCATGAGTTGAGCGCCAAGTTCGCCGTGCAGCTCGATGGCGGCGAAGCGCTGGCAATGCTCGAGCATCCCCATGATCTGTGGTTGTCGGCGTTCGAGCGTGACGGCGAAACCCTCTGGGCATACGGTCTGGCCGGTTGCCCGACCGATCGCCCTCTCGGCGCTGTGACTCAGGACAACGCTCACGCGCTGGTGGTCGCCGCGCTGGAACTGTTCCTCGACCTGGCCCAACCCGAGCAGACGCGCATGCGCCATCTGCTTGAAGAGTTGCCAAGGCTTGCGTTCCTCGAACACTTGCGCGAACGCGTGCCGGTCAGAGCGATCAGCAATTGGCAGCGCCCGCCGTCGGCAGACGCGCTGCACATCGGCGCTCACCAGCAGAACACGCAGGGTCTCTGCTACGTCGGCGCGGTGCCGCCACTGGGCCGACTTGATCCGGCGATGCTGCGTGGCGCGGCGCAACTGGCCCGACAGTTTGGCGATGGCAGTCTGCGCTTCACGCCGTGGCAGAGCCTGCTGCTGCCGAACGTGAACGCCACTGCTACCGACAACGTGCTTGAGCAGTTGCGGGCGTTGGGTCTGTTGACGACCGAGGCCGAACCACTGGCGCGCCTGATCGCCTGCACCGGCGCCGATGGCTGCGGCAAAGGCCTTGCCGACACCAAGCAGGACGCCCGGCAACTGGCACCTTTGCTGCCCGCAGGGCTCAGCGTGCACCTGTCGGGCTGCTCGCGCTCCTGCGCCGCCGCTCACTGCGCGCCCGCCACACTGCTGGCCGTTAGCCCCGGCCATTACGACCTTTATTTTCGCGATGCAGCACAACCCGGTTTCGGCTCGCTGCACGCCTGCAACCTTACTATTGAAGCGGCCGCGACTTTGCTCGACGCCCGCTCCCGGAGCCCCTTGATGCTTGATTACATCCGCGACGGTCAGGAGATCTACCGCAACTCCTTCGCGATCATTCGCCGCGAGGCCAATCTGGCGCGCATTCCCGCCGATCTGGAAAAACTCGCAGTGCGGGTGATCCACGCCTGCGGCATGGTCGAGGCCGTCGACGGTCTGCAATTTTCCGACGGCGCGGGCAAGGCCGGGCGCAATGCACTGGCGGCCGGTGCGCCGATTCTCTGCGACGCGCGGATGGTCTCCGAAGGCGTGACCCGCGCGCGCCTGCCGGCCAACAATCAAGTGATCTGCACCTTGCGCGACGACAGCGTGCCGGAGCTGGCTCGCGAGTTGGGTAACACCCGCTCGGCCGCCGCGCTGGAACTGTGGCGCCCGCACCTTGAAGGCAGCGTGGTGGTGATCGGCAACGCGCCGACCGCACTGTTCTACTTGCTGGAAATGCTCGACGCCGGCGCGCCAAAACCGGCACTGATCCTCGGCTTCCCGGTGGGTTTTGTCGGCGCTGCCGAATCGAAAGCGGCACTGGCTGCCGACAGTCGCGGCGTGCCGTTCGTGATCATGCAGGGTCGCCTGGGCGGCAGCGCCATGGCCGCCGCCGCCGTCAATGCCCTCGCCACGGAGATCGAATGATGCAGGCCAAAGGACGTCTGATCGGCCTCGGTGTCGGCCCCGGTGATCCGGAGCTGATCACTGTCAAAGCCTTGCGCCTGCTGCGCGAATCGCCGGTGGTCGCGTATTTCGTGGCCAAGGGCAAGAAGGGTAATGCGTTTGGGATCATCGAGGCGCATCTGGTCGAGGCGCAGAATCTGCTGCCGCTGGTCTACCCGGTGACCACCGAGGCGTTGCCGGCGCCGCTGTCGTATGAGCAGGTCATCAGCGATTTCTACGACGAAGCTGCTGTAGCGGTCGCCGAGCATCTGGATGCCGGCCGCGACGTGGCGGTGATCTGCGAGGGCGACCCGTTCTTCTACGGCTCCTACATGTATTTGCATGACCGCCTCGCCAGCCGTTACGAGGCCGAAGTCGTGCCGGGCGTGTGCTCGATGCTTGGCGGCGCTTCGGTGCTCGGCGCGCCGCTGGTGTATCGCAATCAGAGCCTGTCGGTGCTTTCCGGCGTGCTGCCCCATGAAGAATTGAAGCGGCGTCTGGCCGATGCCGATGCGGCGGTGATCATGAAACTGGGGCGCAACTTTCCCAAGGTGCGTCAGGTGCTGGAAGAACTCGGTCTCGCCGAGCGCGCTCTGTATGTCGAGCGCGCGACCATGGCCAATCAGAAGATCGTGCCGATGGATCAGGTCGAGCCAATGTCTTCGCCGTACTTCTCGCTGATCATCGTCCCGGGCGAACGGTGGCAAGGTTGATGAGCCAAGCGACTCCCGCCATCGTCATTCTCGGCCGGGGCAGCCTCGCCACGGCGCGGCGCATTCAACAGGTCTATCCGGCGGCGCAGGTCCATGGCCTTGCCGGACGGGTTGAAGGCGCCGACAGCCGCTATGAGGAATTCGGCGCGACCCTACGCGCGTTGTATCAGCAGGACACGCCGATCATTGCCCTGTGCGCGGCGGGGATTGTCATTCGCACCTTGGCGCCGCTGTTGCTGGAAAAAGGCGCCGAACCCGCAGTGCTGGCGGTGGCCGAAGACGGCAGTGCGGTGGTGCCGTTGCTCGGAGGCCTCGGCGGCGTCAACGTCATGGCCCGTGAGATCGCGGCGGCGCTGCAAGTGGCACCGGCAATCACCACCAGCGGCGAATTGCGCTTTGGCACCTGCCTGCTCAACCCGCCGAGCGGCTACGCACTGGCGGATCTGGAATCGGGCAAACGCTTCGTCTCCGATCTGCTTGCCGGGCACAGCGTGCGCATCGAAGGCGCTGCGCCGTGGCTGGATCAGGCGCAGTTGCCGCAGGATCCGCAGGCGCAGCGGTCGATTCATGTGAGCAGTGCGCAGCGGGTGGCCAGCGCCGATGAATTGCTGATTTACCCGCGCAGTGTGGCAGTGGCGGTGAGTGCTGAACTGACGGACCTGCCAAACGTCCTTCGCGCTGCGTTACAACAGGCCAACGTCGCCGTGCCGGCACTGGCCTGCCTCGTGGCAGCAGACGCTGAAATGGCCGCATCGAATTTGCGTGAGGCAGCGCTCGAGTTGGGCGTGCCGCTGCGCTTTGTGGCGGCGCAAAGCGATCTTCAGACCTTGGCCCGCGTTGCGGTGCCCACGGCGAACGTGATCAGCGCAGAACATCTGGCGATCGCGATTGCCGAGCAACCGCTGGACGTCGCGCAGATCGGCCGGCCACGCGGTCGTCTCGCGGTCATCGGCCTCGGCCCCGGCGCCGCCGAACTGATGGTGCCTGCGGTGAAAGCCGAACTGGCCCGCGCGACCGATGTGCTTGGTTACGAAACCTACGTACGCATGGCCGGCCCCTTCCGCGACGATCAGGTGCAGCACTGCACCGACAATCGCGAAGAAATGCAGCGTGCCCGCCACGCCTTCCGGCTTGCCGCCGAAGGACGCTCGGTGATCGTGGTGTCTTCTGGCGATCCGGGCGTGTTCGCCATGGCCGCTGCGGTGCTCGAAGCCCTGCATGAATCGGACGATCCGGCGTGGCACAGCGTCGATCTGGAAATCCTCCCGGGCGTTTCCGCCTCGCTGGCCACTGCGGCTCAGGCCGGTGCGCCGCTGGGCCACGACTTCTGCGTGATGTCGCTGTCGGACAACCTCAAACCGTGGGCGATCATCGAGAAACGTCTGGATCTGGCCGCCGAAGCGGATCTGGCCCTGGCGTTCTACAACCCGATTTCCCGAGCTCGCCCATGGCAGTTGGGCCGGGCGCTGGAAATCGTCGCGCAACATCGCGCGTCTGAAACACCGGTGGTGCTGGGGCGCGATATTGGCCGTCCGGGACAGACGCTGCGTACCACGACACTGGGCGCGTTGACGCCGGAACAGGTCGATATGCGCACGATGGTGCTGATCGGTTCTTCAACCACTTGCACCTTTGCCCGTGCCGGTGGTGGTGATTGGGTTTATACGCCGCGTTGGTACGGCGAGAAGCCGCTTTAATGATGTGCATGCCGAGGCAAGTTGTAAGTAACTTGTCTCGGCGTGACATCCGGTCAAAGTTCCTGTCTGAATCTTTCCCTTTTGAAACCGGACGATGATTGCGTCAAGAACGCCGCTTTGGCTGTCTGGCCAGTAACTGGCGGCCAACTTATCTGTTGCCAGATGGTGCGCGTGAGTAACGTCACTGTTATTTGATATTTCCCCGGTAATCATTTGAGTTTTGTGTTTTTTGAAGTCAATGCATCGGCAGCATAACTTCGTCCAGGTTTACTTTAATGAATCAGGGATGAAGGCTTATGAGTGTCATGGAACAGTATGTCGGCGAAGCGGATCTTATTTCTGCCAACGATTATTCAGCGCTGCAACGCGCCTTGAAGGAGTTTTCCGCTACTGAAGAATATGCCCAGTTGACAGCGCTTTACGAGAGCGCAGGCAGGGCCTCGGATTTCACTGAAAAACTGCAAGTCGTAACGCTTTTCCTCGACAACTTCGAGCGCCTGGCCAAGCGCAAGAAGGCGCCCATGCCGGTGGCCATTGATCGAATCGAAAACGGTCTGCGCGATTACGCGACGCGCCTGGCGGCAACCGTGAGCATGTTCAGTGACATACCCGCGCCAGTGCCAAAAACAATGCACTTTGTCTGGGTCGGCGGCAGCCAGGTCGGCGCTATCCAGCGTGATTACATGAATGTCTGGCGTAAGGTTCTGGCCACAGAGGGCTACCAGTTCAATCTCTGGTATGACAGCGATGCCTTGCTTGCTTTCGAAATGAATCGGGTCATTTCCGACAGCGCGCGAGTGGATGCGATGGAGTCGGGTGGTGACACCGTGAGCAAGCCCGGCGAATTGGCGAAGATGATCGAAGACCGGGCGCGAGTCTTGAAACACGAGATGTTCGATTTTCTGCAACAACCGCAATGGCAAGGCAAAGCCGATCATGCCCGTATTGAATTGATGGTGCGCGCCTACGGTAAAGACCGGGCAACACTGGAGAGCTTTCGGCAGCAATGTTTGCAGACTCATGAACAATTGGCCGGTAGCGATTTGCAGTTGCGCGATGTTCGCCAAGAGTTTCACGGGCATTTTCTGGCCGATGTCTATCAACGTGAAGTGGCGATGCGCGGCAACTTCGCAGCGGCCAGTGATGTTGTGCGCTTGCAGGCTGAGTATCTGGAGGGTGGTCGTTACACTGACATGGATTACTTGCCACCGTTGGCCGACAAATTGGGTGGCGTGGATATCAGCGGTTACAGCGAAGAGCAACGTATTGGCGTATTACAAGTGTTGCTCAATAACGATGAAACCTTGATGCCGGGTCGCGACCGGCATCGCTATCTCGACAGAGTAGAGACTATTGCTGCTGCAGATCGGGAGGCGTTACAGACGTTTGCTCGCAACAAGCCTCCTCTAGCGGAGATCTTCGTCGCCCCGCAGCAGCATTCGGTACCACGGGATGCGATGCGTCTGGGAACGGCTCATGGGGTATCCGTTGCGGGGGAAATGAACGCGCATATCCTCGCCCACGCCGGCAGTGGCATGACCATGGCCTACATGCAGATGATCCGTCTGAATTATGACTGCCTGCTGCAAGTGGAGCGTCGTGCGATCGCCGCCGGTATCGATATGAACGACGCGGGGCGTCTGGTCGCGGTTATTCAGAACGTCGTGAATGAAGTGCTCGTGCAAAAGAAATTCCCGGCTTCAACGATCCATTTCGCCGCGGGCAGGCTCATCGAAGCCATCCATTCCTATTATCAGGACGGCATTCGGGTCGGTGCTCGAAGCACGATTACCCTTACCGGACCGGGGGCAGCGGCCGCCGGGCTGACCAAATACATCGAAGAACATTTGCTGCCTGACCAGATCGACCGCATCCGCAATCATCTGAAACTGGTCGAGGGCTATAACGTTTTTACCGAGGAGGAAATGATCTCCGGCTGGACCGTCAATGACGATGAGGCGCAGTGGCTGGCCAAAGAGCAGGAAAAATGGCGCAGCGGCAAACTCAAGTCGCGTTATACCGGCCAACTGGCGGATCTGCTCAAACCGCAACAGACGCTGACGTTCAAGCAGGGCTGGCCGGTGGTGGGCGGTAAACCGGTATTGTTGACGTCGGTCCTGCAGCAATGGATGGATGACCTGGGCGAGCCCTTTGTCCGGGCTATGCGCGAAAAACTCAGCGGTGAGATCACCTTCACCGATGCTTTTGCCTTCGGCTTCGACACGCGGCAGTTGATTGCTGCGCAACCGCAGGGCGAGCTGCCGGTTTCCCATGGCGCCGAAACGTCCAGCAATCTCAACGAACTGTTCAGTCGCGTTGCCCATGACGCGCTGCCGCTGCAACAACTCAGTCCGTTGGTGCGGGTCATGCTCGGCGGGATTTTCGGCGCAGACAGTCTGGATGATGGGGGCTTTGCGAGCGTCTGGAAAACCGTGCGTGAGCTTGCCGTGGCAACCGATGGAGACGGCACTTTCGCGCGTTTTGACGCCATCGAAAAAGCCATTCATCAGCGCCCGGTATTCGAGACGGCGCTGACGCGGGGTGAGGCGCATGAAGTGCTGACGGCGCGTGAACTCAAGGTCCAGGCACTCTTCGAAGCGCTGACGGTGCGACAATGGCGCGAGCGTATCGGGCAGATCAAGCGCACCGCGCAGCGTGAATACCGCACCCGGATCGTTCAGCGCAGTGCGCAGGTTCGGGAAATGTTCATCAGCGCCGGCGCGACCTCGGCCCGGCAACTGTCGCAGGATTTGCTAATGCACACGCCCAGCGACCCAGGGCGACGGTGTTATCCGCTGGTGTTGTTGATGGGCGCAGCGGTGGTCGCCGGCGAGTCGGCCGAGCGTACGCTGGTCGGGCATGTCGCTACGGCCAACATCGATCCTGAACACACCAGCTCACGGGCGTTGCTCAGTGCGCTGAACGAATTGCGGACTGTGCCGACCAGCACCATTGGCAAGCCTCTTGGCGTGCAGGATCTGGACTCGCTGATACAGAAGCTGGAGGCGAAAACGGCCTCTACCGTCCTGTTGCTCGACACCGGCGATCACGCGTTGCTGATGGCCAAGGTTCAAGTAGACGGCCGGTTCGTCTATCGCTTCTACGACCCGAACTTTGCCATTTACGCGTTCGCCACAGGTGCCCAGGCCAGGCTTGGCGTGGAGCGTTATCTGAGTGCAGGCGATAGCGCACTGGCCAGGCTTTACGGGCTGGGCGACATGGCGGGTGCGCACTTCAACGTCATCGAGCTGAACACTGATGTGATCGCCGAGCGCAAGCTGTCGGCGGGGTTGCGCGTGGACAGTTTCTTACACTCGCCATCGAGCGATTCGCGCCGCGCCTCGGTCTGGGCCAGACAAGCGCTGGCGCGCCAGCGCTCGCTCAGCGAAAACGCGCGCATGGGCACAAGCCTGGCACAAGTGGATGCACGATACTGGGCGCAGGCATTCGGCGAGGCCACGCGGCAATTGCGCCGCGATCACTCGCTCGGGCGCGAATATCTGCCGTTGCTCGACACCCTCAAGCCGCAGGCGGACGGCGCTTTTTCGCTGACTCTGGTCGATGCGCAAAACCCGCGTCAGGCGCGAACGGTCAGTACCATCGACCCGCGATTCAACACGCTCAAAGAGCATCTGCAGCGGTTGGTCAAAGCGGCCAAACCCGCGGCCCCGGGTGAGTCTGATGGCGGCAGTCGCTTGAGCTTTGCCTTTGCGATCCAGACCCTGATCACCGAAATGCGCCAGCGCGATTACCAGGCTGGCGATCAGTTGCCAGCCCTGTCGATTGCCCTGCAAGTGCAGGTCTATGTCAGTTATGCCCAATTGGGTTTCGGCGTGGTCAGCGATACCGCTCAGGTGATCAACCTGGTGCGGCAGGTCGCCGCCAGTGAGCAGGCGCTGCTGTTGCGTCAGTCGTCGCTGGCCGGCCGTGTGCTCGGGCCGGCAGCCACTGGTGTCGGCTTTGCGTTCTCGCTGGTCAACATCGGCTTCGACATCTACAACCTTTCGCTGGCGCAGAACCACGAGCAGCGCTCACGTTTTTCCACGTCGCTGGCGTTCAATGTGGCGGCATTGGGGCTGGACATTGCCGCGCTGGCAGTCGGTGGAACGGTCGGCGCGGCGGCAGCCATTCTGTCGGTGCCGTTGCTTGGTATCGGCATCGGTGCCACCGCGATTGCCAGTAATCTGGGGCAAATCGCCGACAAGGCTACGGCGGTCGGCAGTCATTTGCGTGCCGTCCACAACGCTTACCAGCCAGGCGCTTTTACTTTTGCCGACGGGACGCTGCAGTTCCCGCCCGAAGCCGTCATTACCCAGCTTGATCTGCAAGACCGGCAGGTTCGTTTCGACAGCCAGCGGTTTTATCCGTGGGGCGGCGGCCCGCTGGAGCTGCCGCAGTACAACGATGATCCGAAGCAGATCCACCGATCGCTGAACATTCGCCAGGCCTTCGGTCTGCGCGAGAGCGCAGCGCTGGCTATCCGCGACGATGCTGCGCTGCATACCGTAGTGCTGCCCTGCACGCCGCTTTGCTATTACGGTTACGAATATCAACTGGGGGGCGCCGGCTATGTTTACGAGGCCTTGCCGGGAGAGCAGGTTGAACCGCGTAGCGCCAGTGAACATCCCGACCCGAACTGGTTGTCGTATTTCAATCCGGTCATAGCAGTGGGCGATACTCTGAGAATACAGCTCGATGAGCGCATCCACACCCGCTACCCGCAATTGCGCAACAGTGTGGCGGACAAGCTCGAATACGATGAGCGAGGCAACCGGCGTTTTTATCTGCACAGCACGCCGTCGCTCAAACACATTCTCTACAAGCTGCATCCGGTTTATAAACCGACCACGATTCGCGTGCAGCTCAACGAGCATGTTCGTCAGTTGGCGGTGCCGACGTTGCCGGTGGAATGGCTGCACAAAATTTCCTATGAAATCACCTCCATGCCCGGTCACTGTCAGTTGCGCCTGGCTCGCGGTTCGAGCGAGGTGAAATTTAACGGCGTTGGCAAATGGCTGGTGCATGCGCCCTGGGTCAATCTCGAGCAGGTCCGCTTTGCTGATGCAGTGATCGCGGATGACGACGGCCCACGGTCATATCTGGCGGGGCGTCAATTGACGATTGACGGCATCGTGCTTTCGGCTTTCGAGGGGCTGATCGAACTGGCCGGAGGTGAACTGTACGAGCTGGACTGGCAGCACAATGCATTGCGCCTGGTGTCCGTTACCCTTGGCGATACCCACCATTCCCGCGATGTCCTTGCGCGACTGAGCAAACTCGGTGACGAGGATCGTCTGGCCGCCGGCTATCTGAGGCTTGAGCGATTCAACGTGCCGTTCACCCCGGCCAGCCAGCCGCTGAGGACCACGGCTTTTTACGATGGCCCGCGCAGACGCCTGTTATACGCGCGCAACCTGCCTGGCGCGGTCAACGATGGCTTGCTGCTGGGCGCCGCCACGGCAGATGAAGCGTGGTTTTATCATCCCGATCACGCCACCGTCTGGCGCGTCAATGTGCTCAGCGGGCTGGTCGTGCAGCGCTATCGTTTGCTGAGTCTTGAAACCGGCACGAAAATCAGCGCTTTCGCGCAACTCGCAGACGGCACTCTGCGCGTCTCGCAGCAGTTGGTTGAGCGCAAAAACCTCAACATGCGAACCACGCTGGAATTTCACCTGGCTGACAAGGACGTGACGCTGACCGATATCACGCTAAGGTCGCGCGGGTTGGAAAATTCCCCCTCAAACCTGAAGAAGGCAGCCGGATCGTGTTTTTCCGTCATCGCCAGAAACAGCCTCGCCCCTATGCCGACGAAACCCCCGGCATGGCTCCGGCCATCAGCACATGGCGCTACGCACCATATATTCATGCGCAGGCTTATTCCTTCGATCAACTGCTCGAGCGAGCCTGGATCGGCGCGGAAAATGGCCGCTACTTCCGCGCGGACCCGTACAGTGACGCGGACAGAGTGTTGCTCATGCCGCGATCCGCTGATCCGGCTACGGCGCGGCTGTTCTACAGCAAGCAAAACCAGATGCTCAGCCATGGCATCGAACTGCGTGACAATGTTTTCATGCAGCAGGCGCTGGCACGGGATGTGGTTGACATCAGACGTGTCGGTGACAGCTATCTCGCCACGTTGAGCGATGGTCGACTGTTCGAGATCGACCTCGGTGCCCGTGAGGATAACTGGTTGTCCGAGATAGACAGGGATGTGCTGCAGTTCGTCGGCCTCAGCCAGCGCTGGCTGCAACAACATCCCGACTGGCTGGCCGCACTGCCGGCGCTGGCCAGGCAATACAACAGCGCAGCATTTGCGATCATCGGCTTGCGCGCCCAGGCAGGCCAGCCCTTTCTGGCCGCATGGTGCGTGGACGAAAAGCTGGTACTGGCGCAAACGCCTGGCAACCGTGAGCCGACGTTACTGGGCCTGACGCCGGACCGGCAAGCCGTCTGGCTGCTGGATTCCGATGCCGGAGCAATCTGGCGGCAAAAGCTAGTGTCATTCGAGGAAGCTCGCGCGGCGTTCGGCAACAGCAGCGTCGTGCAGCATCGCCAGGCCTTGCCACAGGCCGAACCGGTCTGGTCATCGTGGACATTCGGCGAAGTCCTGCCGCAGGGCGATGGCCTGCTCGGGCGCACCCGCGAAGGCGTGACGCTGCAACTGCAGGATCAACAACCGGCACGAATTATCGGCACGGAAAATCGCTGGTCCTATCGCCTCGGCGAAACGCCCGCACAATTGTGCGAGCGTTTGAAGCAACTGCTGGACGGACAATCTCATGCCGCCTTCCTGCCCGTCGAAAATACGGGCAATCGTTACCAGTATTACGTGCCGACGCTGAATCAGCTGTTTGATGTGACTGCCCGGGAGGATGGCCAGTGGGCGACGTTCCTCGGTACGCGCGATACCGATAATCCGCTATTGCTCGACTCGATCGACGAGCTGGTTTTCAGTGCCGGAACGACCGACAGCGTCTGGTTGCCGGGCAGCCATGCCCGCCGTGATGCTCAGGTCATGACGCTGCAAGTGAGCGATGACCTCACCGAAGTCCTGCCGCTGCTGGTTGACGGCGTGGACACATTGATCCTGAGCTTTGGTTCGCACACGGAGGGCTATCGGATTTCGGCCGATAGCTGGCCGCGTCTTGATTGTGTTGTTGTCGATGTGCGGCGTCCGTCCGCCAGCGAAGCGTCGGAGCCAGGCTTGCTCGCGCTCGACGTGGGGGACTGTGGGCATTGGTTGATGTCGCGGGTTGCTGACGAGCTGTTGCTTGCCGATCCGGACAATGGTCGCAGTCTGATCGTGCGCAACGCCCAAGCGCAGAGCGCATGCGAGTTGGCGCTCCGCGTGTCGGGTCGCCTGTATCTGTTCGCGCTGGAGCAATGGTTGCTGGCGTTTGAGGCTGCGCAGGACAGCGACGCCACCGCTACGCTGGCGGCCGTGACTGAACAGTTGCCTTGACGGGTTGAGCCTGCACGATAAAACGCCGCGAACGTTGCCGTTCGCGGCGTTTTATCGTGTCCTGTGCGTAAAACTGCGGGCGCTCAAGGCACCAGATAACCTTTGACGCCGGTAAAGATGATCTGCGCCGCCAGCGCGCAAACAAACAATCCCATCAAGCGGCTGACAATCTGCAAACCCTGATCGCCGAGAATCCGCTCGATGCGATTCGACAGGTACAGCACCACACCGACAGTGAAACTGGCCAGCGCGATACTCATGATCGCGGTGAGCTTGTCGTCCCAGTGCGGCTGGCTGACGCCCATCACCAGCAATGCACCGATGGTGCCCGGGCCGACCGTCAGCGGAATGGTCAGCGGCACGATGGTCACGTCCTGCTGCACATTGTCGGCCTGCACCGCCGGTTTGCCCTGCGCCATGCCCAGTGCAGAAATGAACAGCACGCTGCCGGCGCCAATGCGGAAAGCATCCACGGTGATGCCGAAGACATCGAAAATCACTCGCCCGAACAAATACAGCAGAACGCTGGAAATCAAGGTCGCAAGCGCCACCTTCCAGGCCAGGCGCCGCTGCTCCTTGCGCGAATAGCCGCGGGTCAGGCTGATAAAACAGGACAACACGAAGAACGGGCTGTAGAGCACCAGCATCTTCAGATAAACGCTGAACAACACATGGAGCATGATGCAAGCTCACTGGCGATGGAGTCGGGGGAGTCTATCAGGCACCGGACAATCTGTCGGTTTACGACGGCTGGGTCGTGGCCCGGTTCTGCTGATCGCGCTGGGCGACCCAGTGTTCGATCAACTCGCGCAACTGCGACAGCTCGACCGGTTTGGACATGTGCCCGTCCATCCCCGCCTGACGCGCGCGCTCTTTGTGTTCAGCGAGAATATGCGCGGTCAACGCCACGACCGGCGTGCGGATGCGTTGGTTGCTGACTTCCCACGCGCGTAGTTGCTGCGTCGCGGAGAAGCCATCAAGGACCGGCATCTCACAGTCCATCAGTACCAGATCGTAACGCTGGGCCTTCATCGCTTGCAGCGCTTCTTCGCCATTGCTCGCGGTGTCCGGCTGCAGGTTGAGCTTGCCGAGCATGCCGCGAATCACTTTGGTCGAGATGGTGTTGTCTTCGGCGACGAGGATGCGGAAGTCGCTCGGCACTTTGGCTGCCGTAGCCGCCGTGAGCACTTGCGGCTGGTACACCACCTGGCCCTTGTTGCGCTGATTGAGTTCGTCGGCGAGGGTGGTCTTGAGCGTATAGCCGGCCACCGGTTTGGCCAGAATCCGTTTGATCCCCGAGTTGCGCGCAATGATCTTGCTCGGCGCGTTGCTGATGCCGGTGAGCATGATCAGCAGGATGTCGTGGTTCAGGCTCGGGTCTTCCTTGATCTTCGCTGCCAGTTGCATGCCGGTCATGCCGGGCATGTTCTGGTCGAGCAGGACCACGTCGAAGTAATCGCGCAGGTGCGCCTTGGTGCGCAGCAGTGCCAACGCTTCCTTGCCCGACGGCACGGCGCTGACATTCAGGCCCCAGGCGCTGCACTGCTGCACCAGCACTTTGCGGCAGGTGTCGTTATCGTCGACCACCAGCACCCGTGCACCTTGCAGCGGGCTGTCCAGATCGGACGTCGGATGCTCGAGGCGATCCGGGTCCAGCGGCAAAGTCAGCCACAGCGTGCTGCCCTGAGTGGCGCCGCTCTTGATGCCGAACTCGCCTTGCATCAGACGAATCAGTTGTCGCGCAATCACCAGGCCGAGATTGCCGCCGAGGCGATTGGCCGAAAGGAAATGTTTGCTGTGCAGTTCAGCGTGCAGCAATGCTTCACGCTCTTCCTGCTCCATCGGCGCGCCGCTGTCCTGCACGGCGATACGCAGGCGCGGTTTGCTGCTGCGCTCATCGAGGGCAACGACGATCAACACTTCGCCTTCCTCGGTTTTCTTCAGGGCGTTTTCCAACAGGCTCAGCAAGGTCTGGCGCAGGCGTGTCGGATCGCCGCTGATCACCCGTGGCACTTGCGGCTGGATGAAACTGATCAGCTCGACGTTCTGTTGCTCGGCCTTGGCCCGGTAGATGCTCAGGCAATCGTCGATCAGCGCGTTGAGGTCGAACTGCACGTCGTCGAGTTCGATCTGCCCGGATTCGAGCTTGGATATGTCGAGGATCTCGTTGATCAGTGTCAGCAGTTCGTTGCCGGCGCTGTGGATGGTCTGCACGTAATCGCGCTGCTTGACCGACAGCGGCGTGCCCAGCAGCAGCTCGGTCATGCCCAGAACACCGTTCATCGGCGTGCGGATTTCGTGGCTGATCTTGGCGAGGAATTCGGCTTTGGCGTTGATTTCGGCGTTGCTGGCCGCCAGGTCGCGGCTGATGCTGAAGCGGCTTTCGGTGATGCTGCGCTGTCGCTCACCCAAGGCAATGCTCATCAACAGGCCGCTGATGCAGATGAACACCATCAGCGTCATGATCAGGCCTTGCGGCGTGACCAGCGTCAACCCCAGCAGCGCCGGGAGGATGACCAGCGTGCCGATGTTGAACACGACCATGGCGGCTACGAACAGACGCGCCGGGCGATAACCTTTTTGCCAGTGATAGAAGCCCACCAGCAACATGCTCAGGCCGGCCAGTGCGACCAGTGCGTAGGTGATGATGTTCAGCGGCAACGTGTTGACGAACAGCAGCAACAGGCTGCACGTGACGATCAACAGAATGTCGCCCCACAGCAGTTTGTTCAGCGGGTGCTGGCCCAGAGGCGCGAAGAAGCGCAGGGCATACATCAACCCGGCGGGAGCCGTCAGCAACAGGGCCAGATAAGCCCCTGGCGTCTGGAACGCATGCCAGTTCGGCAGCCACGGACCGGCAAGGTTGAGCAACAGGAACAGACTCAGCCCGAGCAGGCCTTCACAGATTGCCAGCCACAGACTGCTGCGCGAGCGCGAGTAGGCGTAGCGCACCAGATTATGCAGCAGGAGCATGGCGAGGCAGCCGAACAGCAGGCCGAAAATCAGCGTCTGCTTCTGATCGGCCGCGCCTTCGAGCGCTGCCTGCAGGGTGATGTGCGGGCGCAACTGATGGTCGGAGACCATGCGCACGTAGACATCGAGGGGCTTGTCGGCCTGGGGCAGCGGCAGCATGAAATCGCTGCTCGGCAACGGTCGCTCGGCCTGGGGCCGCTCGTTGCCGGTATTGCGTTGCTCGATCAGCCGGTCGCCGTCGAGCACGTAGAGATTGAGCTGTGACAAGTCAGGGGCAAAGATGCGCAGCACTTGCTCGTGCTTGCCCGGCGCCAGTTTGAAGCGCAGCCACAGGGCGCCCTCGGGTTCGGCCGCAGTCAGACGGTCAAGCTCGGTGGGGCTGAATTGATTGGTGTAGCGAGCGGAGCGGATGTCGCTCAGTTGCAGGATGCCCTGATCGTCAAGCAATACCGACCAGCCACTGCCTTGCGCGGCCTGGGCCGGGAGCATGCAGAGCAAGGTCATCAGCGTGACGGTGAAGCTTATGGCAATCCTGAGCCAGCGCACGGCGAAATCCCTTCGTAGGTTGATGCCAGAATATAACGATGCGCGACGACCGAACAGCCCGGCGAGGAATGGCATCCCGCGCCGGGCCTGATGATCGCTTACTCCTGGGTTTCGCCGCGTTCACGGGCAATGGCGCGGTAGCCAATGTCCTTGCGGTAGAAGCAGCCTTCCCAATCGATGGCAGCGGCCAGTTTGTAGGCTTGATGCTGCGCTTCACCGACGGTGGCGCCCATGGCCGTGGCACAGAGTACTCGGCCGCCCGCAGTAACGACCTGACCGTCCTTCAATGCGGTACCGGCGTGGAAGACTTTGCCTTCCAGACCCGCCGCTGCATCGAGACCATTGATCGCCGCGCCTTTAGCGTAGTCGCCCGGGTAGCCGCCAGCGGCCAGCACAATGCCGACGCTCGGACGCGGATCCCACTGCGCTTCAACCTTGTCCAGCGCTTGCGCCAATGCGGCTTCAACCAGCAGCACCAGGCTCGATTGCAGACGCAGCATCACCGGTTGGGTTTCCGGATCGCCGAAGCGGCAGTTGAACTCGATGACTTTCGGGTTGCCGGCCTTGTCGATCATCAGACCGGCATAAAGGAAACCAGTGTAGACGTTGCCTTCCTCGGCCATGCCGCGCACGGTCGGCCAGATCACCTGGTCCATCACGCGCTGATGCACGTCGGCGGTGACTACCGGGGCAGGGGAGTAGGCACCCATACCGCCGGTGTTCGGGCCGCTGTCGCCGTCACCGACGCGTTTGTGATCCTGGCTGGTGGCCATCGGCAACACGTTCTTGCCGTCGACCATGACGATGAACGAGGCTTCTTCGCCGTCGAGGAACTCCTCGATCACCACGCGCGAACCGGCGTCGCCAAACGAGTTGCCGGCGAGCATGTCGCGCACGGCGTCTTCGGCTTCGGTCAGGGTCATGGCGACGATCACGCCTTTGCCGGCAGCGAGGCCATCGGCCTTGATCACAATCGGCGCGCCTTTTTCACGCAGATAAGCCAGGGCCGGCTCGATCTCGGTGAAGTTCTGGTAATCGGCGGTCGGAATCTTGTGACGGGCGAGGAAGTCCTTGGTGAAAGCCTTCGAACCTTCCAATTGCGCAGCACCGGCAGTCGGACCGAAGCAGTCCAGACCACGAGAGCGGAACAGATCAACGACGCCAGCCACCAGCGGCACTTCCGGTCCGACGATGGTCAGAGACACGTTCTTTTCAGCGAAATCGGCCAGTTGCTCCAGCGCCAACACATCGATGGCGACGTTTTCGCACTTGGCTTCAATGGCGGTGCCAGCGTTGCCCGGTGCAACGAAAACCTTCTGCACACGCGGATCCTGAGCCACTTTCCAGGCCAGAGCGTGTTCACGGCCACCGCTGCCAATGATCAAAACATTCAAAGAGAGACTCCTTCGGAGAAAGCTGCAAGCTACAAGCTGCAAGTAAGAGCGACTGCGTGGCGCTCAATTACAGCTTACGGCTTTGAATTAATAAGGCTGCACCTGCAAGAAGGAGCGACACCTGTCTGCTCTTTCTTGCAGCTTGCAGCTTGAAGCTTGCGACTGCTTTTAGTGACGGAAGTGGCGCATGCCGGTGAATACCATCGCGATGCCCGCTTCATCAGCAGCAGCAATCACTTCGTTGTCACGCATCGAACCGCCTGGCTGGATCACCGCCGTGATGCCGACCTTGGCCGCATTGTCCAGACCGTCGCGGAACGGGAAAAAGGCATCGGAAGCCATGACCGAACCGGCGACCTGCAAACCGGCGTGCTCAGCCTTGATCGCGGCGATGCGTGCCGAGTTGACGCGGCTCATCTGGCCGGCGCCGACACCGATGGTCTGGCGGTTCTTGGCGTAGACGATGGCGTTGGATTTGACGTATTTGGCGACTTTCCAGGCGAAGATCAGGTCGTGGATTTCCTGTTCGGTCGGTGCGCGTTTGGTCACTACTTTCAGGTCATCGGCGCTGATCATGCCGATATCGCGGCTCTGCACCAGCAGGCCACCGTTGACGCGCTTGTAGTCCCAGGCAGCCGCGCGGTCAGCCGACCACTCGCCGCAGGCCAGCAGGCGTACGTTGGCTTTGGCGGCAACGATGGCGCGGGCTTCTGCGCTGACGCTTGGGGCGATGATTACTTCAACGAACTGACGCTCGACGATCGCCTTGGCGGTTTCGGCGTCCAGTTCACGGTTGAAAGCGATGATGCCGCCGAACGCCGACTCAGTGTCGGTGGCGTAGGCCAGTTCGTAGGCCTGACGGATGCCGCCCTCAGCGTCCGGGCTGACCGCTACGCCGCAAGGGTTGGCGTGCTTGACGATCACGCAGGCTGGCTTGACGAAGCTCTTCACGCATTCCAGCGCAGCGTCGGTGTCGGCGACGTTGTTGTACGACAGCTCTTTGCCTTGCAACTGGGTCGCGGTGGCGATGCCGACTTCGGCAGGCTTGGCTTCCACGTAGAACGCCGCGCTCTGGTGCGGGTTCTCGCCGTAGCGCATTTCCTGAGCCTTGATGAACTGGCTGTTGAACGTACGCGGGAATTCGCTGCGACCTTCAGTGCTCAAAGTTTCAGCGGCCTGGTTCACGGTGCCCATGTAGTTGGCGATCATGCCGTCGTAGGCCGCGGTGTGCTCGAAGGCCTTGAGCATCAGGTCGAAACGCTGAGCATAGGTCAGGCCGCCGGCCTTGAGATTTTCCAGGACGTTGGCGTAATCGCTGGCATTTACCACGATGGCTACGTCTTTGTGGTTTTTCGCTGCCGAACGGACCATGGTCGGACCGCCGATGTCGATGTTCTCGATGGCGGTCGGCAGGTCGCAGCCTGGCTTGTTGATGGTCGCTTCGAACGGGTACAGGTTGACCGCCACCAGATCGATCGGCTTGATGCCGTGCTCGTTCATGATCGCATCGTCAGTACCGCGACGACCGAGGATGCCACCGTGGATTTTCGGGTGCAGGGTTTTTACCCGACCGTCCATCATCTCGGCGAAACCGGTGTAATCCGCGACTTCCACTGCGGCAACGCCGTTATCGCGCAGCAGCTTGAACGTTCCGCCGGTGGAGAGGATCTCGACGCCCAGAGCTTCGAGCTCCTTGGCGAATTCGAGGATCCCGGTCTTGTCGGAAACGCTGATCAAGGCGCGGCGGATCGGCAGGCGGGTAGTCTGATCGGTCATCTCAATTTCCATCAAAAGCAAAGGAAGTCAGCAAAAAAGGCGACCGTTTTTTACGCGGGCGCCTTTCTGGTTTGATTGAATGCTTACAGCAGATCGTACTGCTTGAGTTTCTTGCGCAGCGTGCCGCGGTTCAGTCCGAGCAGCTCACTGGCCTTGGTCTGGTTGCCCTTGACGTAGTTCATCACGCTTTCGAGCAGGGGCGCCTCGACTTCGGACAGCACCAGGTTGTACACATCCGTGACGGACGCGCCCTCAAGGTGGGCGAAATAATTGTGCAGCGCCTTCTCGACACTCCCGCGAAGGGTCTGGCCTTCTTCGCTCGGCGTGTTGAGGTGCTGTTTCAAATTCACGTTGTCGCTCACGGGTGTTGTTCCACTCACTAAAGTCTCGGTCATCATCGTCATGCGGCCACCCCTTCTTCGTCCCCTGTCAGGCTCTTGTAACGCTCGGCGAAGAACTCCCGAACGTCGGCGCATTGTGTTTCCGTACCATCCAAACGATTGAAACGGGCGCGAAACTCCCTGGCGCCCGGCAAGGTTGCGAGATACCAGCCCACATGCTTGCGGGCAATGCGCACGCCCATCACGTCACCATAGAAGGCGTGAAGGGCAGCCAGATGCTCCAGCAGGATGCGTTCCACTTCGCTCAGTTCCGGCGCCGGCAATTTCTCGCCGGTGCGCAGGAAGTGTTCGATCTCGCGAAAAATCCATGGCCGCCCTTGAGCGGCACGGCCTATCAGCAGGCCATCGGCACCGGTCGCGTCAAGCACGTATCGGGCCTTTTCCGGCGAATCGATATCGCCATTGGCAAACACCGGGATCGACACCGCCTGCTTGATCGCGGCAATCGTGTCGTACTCGGCTTCGCCTGTGTACAGATCGGCGCGCGTACGGCCATGCACGGCCAGCGCTGCGATCCCGGCCTGTTCGGCGATCTTCGCCACGGTCAGGCCGTTCTTGTTCTCGCGATCCCAGCCGGTGCGGATCTTCAGGGTGACCGGCACATCAACCGCGGCCACCACGGCCTGCAGGATCTCGGTCACCAGTGCTTCGTCTTTCAGCAACGCGGAGCCGGCGGCCTTGTTGCAGACCTTCTTCGCCGGACAGCCCATGTTGATGTCGATAATCTGCGCGCCCAGTTCGACGTTGGCCCGTGCCGCATCGGCTAGCATCTGCGCATCGCCACCGGCAATCTGCACCGAGCGGGGCTCGGGATCGCCTTCGTGGATCATGCGCATGCGCGACTTGCGGGTATTCCACAGGCTCATGTCGCTGGTGACCATTTCCGAGACTACAAGCCCTGCGCCCAGACGCTTGCACAGCTGACGAAAGGGCTGGTCGGTGACGCCCGCCATCGGGGCGAGAATCAAACCGTTCTGCAATGTATATGGGCCGATGCGTACCGCCGACATAGGACTTCCCTGAAGTGGGGCCGGATCATGAGAGTTCGAAAAAGGGTGGGCATGATACCCGCTCTCGATGACTGGTTAAAGGCTGAATTGAACAAAATCTGAACAGTTATTCTGTTATCGCCAACGGTTTGGTTGGCTCCGATCCAGTCAGAAAAATGCCGTCAATCGGGAAACGCTGAAGCGGTTCATTCCGGCGAATGGAAGTTCAGGCTGTAGTTCACCGCTTTCGGCCCCGGATCGAGAATATCCAGGGCGATGTGGATCGGCGTCTGCGGCGGCATTTCCGCCAGGCCTTCAAGATCGCCGCTCAGGTACTCGCCGGGTTTGAAGCGACGACTGGCGATCAGGTGACCGTTGAGGTCGGCAAAGCGCAGTTCGAGCAAGGGGAACGGCTGGGAAAACGTCGCGCGGTTGTAAATGATCGCATCGACCACCAGCGCCCCGCTGAACTCGGGATGGCTGCGCACCACCAAATTGCTGCTCTTGATCTTGCCGATGTCGACTTTGGACGGCACGGTGCAGCCGATCTGCGGGCAGACCTGCTGGAACCATGGGCGGTATTGATCCTGCCGCGCCAGTTCCTCGAAGTGATAGGCAACGTACTGAGCGGCAAGAGCGCCGGCGGCCAACACCACCAGCGCCAGCCAGAGCAGGCGCCGGCCCCAAGGGGAACGGCGTTGCTGCCAGTCCAGTTGCAGCGGATCGTCGGTCAGATCCTGCAGCACCTCGGCGCGCACGCCGGGCTCAGCCCGTTCACGCTTTTTGCGCGGCGAGGTGATCAACGGCAGATCGTCGTCATCGCTGTCGTCGCTGGCCGACAGGCGCTCACGGCGGGCGTTGGGATCGATCGGATCGTGCAGGCGCAGTTGCGGGATCGGCGGCTCGTCGTCCAGATCCACCGGCTCCAGCGACAGCGAAGGTTCGGTGCGCTCGGGTTCGAGGGTTTCGATGTGCTCGATATCTGGCTCGATATCTGGCTCGACATCAGGCGCTACGCTGCGCTCATCGGCAGGCTCGCTGAACAGGCTGTCGGGCCAAGTGCCTTCGTCGGGTTCCGGGCTATCGCGCCGGGCGCTCAAGGAATCTTCGCGGGCACGCCCGAACTCGGCGACCGGCTGGATTTCGCGTTGTTCGAGGCGGGCGAGTTCTTCGTCCAGATCGAGGCTGTCCAGATCCAGTTCCGACGCGCTCCATTGCTTCTGGCTGATGGCGCGCGGTGCAGGAATTTGTTCGACGACCGCAGAATCGCTGACAGGCGCGGGCGCTTCAGGCAGCGGCGGCGCGAGTGGCGTCACCGCGTCCTTGCCGGCATGTTGCTCGAGCAGCTGCTTGGCAGCATTGAACACTTGCAGGCAGGAGCCGCAACGAACCACCCCGCGCGCCACGCTCAACTGGGCATGGTTGACGCGGAAACTGGTCTGGCAATGCGGGCACTGGGTGACGAAACTGTCGGTCATGCGGCGATCCGGTTCAGGCAAGCGGTCATTTTAGCGCCGACGCCCGGTGATGCGCACCCAGCCATCGCGATTGGCGATCGGGTCGAGCTCGAAGTCCTGCGCATAAGCCGCAGCGACTTCTTCGCCCTGCTCGGCGAGAATGCCCGACAGCGCCAGGCGCCCGCCGCTCTTGACCAGACTGGACAGCTGCGGCGCCAGAGACACCAGCGGACCGGCGAGAATGTTGGCGACCAGCACGTCGGCCGGAACCTGCGGCAGATCTTCCGGCAGATACAGCGGGAACAGCTCATCGGCAATGTTGTTGCGCCCGGCGTTGTCGCGCGAGGCTTCAAGTGCTTGCACGTCGATGTCGGTGCCCACGGCTTCCTTGGCGCCGAGCAGCAGCGCGGCAATCGCCAGAATCCCCGAGCCGCAGCCGAAATCCAGCACGTGGCAGTCTTTCAGATCCTGGCCGTCGAGCCATTCCAGGCACAGCGCGGTGGTCGGGTGCGTGCCGGTGCCGAACGCCAGGCCCGGATCCAGCAGCAGATTGACCGCGTCAGGCTCAGGCGCTGCATGCCAGCTCGGTACGATCCACAGGCGCTGGCCAAAACGCATCGGCTCGAAACCGTCCATCCAGCTGCGTTCCCAGTCCTGGTCCTCGATGACTTCGCTGTGGTGCTCGGGCAGCGGGCCGCCGGTCAGCAGTTCCAGATGGGCCAGGACCGGCTCCGGTTCAGTGCCGCCTTCGAACAGGGCCAGCAAGTGGGTGTGCGACCACAGTGGCGTGGTGTTGAGTTCTGGCTCGAAGATCGGCTGATCTTCAGCGTCCATGAAAGTCACCGACACGGCACCGACTTCGAGGAATGCGTCCTCGTAGGTTTCGGCTTGTTCCGGGGTGATGGCGAGACGGACTTGCAGCCAAGGCATGGCGGGCACCTTTGAAAATCTGTGGGGCAGCCCGAAGCTGCAAAAGCGCGCAGTTTACGCCAGGTCGCCGGCAAAGTGGACACGCCGCTTTGCTGTTACACAATCACCGGGGCGATATACATATGTATTGCCTGAGTGCGGTTGCCGGCAAATAGAGTGAAAGCTCATTTATACGCAATAACGGGCTGGACGACATGGCGGGTGAACAAGGGATTGTAGAAGAAAAACGAGCGCAAGCCGCTGCGTCCACAGGAACGGCCCAGGAGATTCTGCTGCGGATCACGCGTTGGCAGGTGCTGATCGACAAGCGTCTGAGCAGCCAGATGACCTTACTGGCGGCCATGGAAAACTTTGCGTTGACCGAGCTGCGCGATCACTACCCGCACGGCAATATCGATCCGGGGTTCGTGCTGGCTTTGCTTGATGCGATCCTGCAGAAAATCATCGACGGCAAATCGCTGATGTACCTGGCGATCCGTAACGCTCCGTACCGCTGGCCGGGCGCTGCTGATCGGGCTTTGCCGGCCGGCCGCCGTCAAGCGGTCATCCAGGCCGTAGATAGCGTTTCGGAACATTTCCTTGATCATTACAAAAATTATCTGCGAACACACTGGCAAACCAAGGGACAGGAGACTGCGTTCGATCAGTTGGTCTTGCGCAAGTTGCGGCGCTACATCAACGACATCGATGCGCTGTTCCACCCAGACCGTCTCGCGGGGCTGACGCCGGATCGATTACGCAGGCAGATCGAAAAGGTTCAGGAACGAGGCGCTCGCCGCTATCGGTTGACCGCGCTGGCAACGGGCGCGGAAAAGAAAAGGCTGGAAGCGCAGTCATACGCGCAATTGCCACATTGGTTGCGGGTGCTGAATGAACCCGGGTTAGCCAGGTTGCGCAGTTATCAAGAGCAGACGTCGCAGGCCCAGGCAGCGCTCGATGATCTGCTGGAAGGCTACGGCTCGTTGCGCGCCTATGCCCGGCAACAGGCGATTGACTACATCCGGCTCAAGCTCGACATGGAGGTCGAACCGGACCGGATCAACGTTCGCCTGAAATGGCGTTCAGCGGTTGGCGAGCCGACGCAGAACCGCAGTCTGAGCGAATTGCTCGCGGCGGGACCGATCGGCGCGGATTTCGCCGTCGTGCTGGAAGTGACCGGCGGCCCTTCGCGACGCAATCAGCCGCTGGAGCCGGCATTCATCGCCGACATGCTGGCCGGCCAGGATTACCCGGTCGGATACCTCAGAGCCCTCGCCGGGCAATATGCGCGCGAAGAAGTGCAAAAAGCCTCGATCGACTGGTTCATCGCACGGCTCAAGCAAAGCGCGTTCATTGCGCGTTGTGCAGGGCATATGGCAGTGGAAGAGCATGACCGTCTCGAACCGATGTGGGCGGGGAAGGCCATGGACGCGTCCTTGCGCGTCGCCGCGCTGGCGCTACCCAACGGCATGCAGTGTGCCGACTTTCTGGTGTTTTATCGGGAAGACACTCCATCAACGGTGAGCGACCTGCTGCTGTACGCACCAAACAAGCCGGACGGTCAAGAGTGGATCCGCCTGCCTTCGCTGGCGGCACTGACTGGAGAGGTCTGGGGCTGGACGCAGAGCGAGTCCGGTCGCGAATACCTTGTGCAGCAGCGTTCCCCGACTGCCCATCGTCAAGCCCGTAAGTATCTTGTTGCCGTGGCGGCCGATCCTGGCCTTTGGGGAATGAAAAGTGATATCCGGCGTGCGTCCATGCCGTTCGCCGAATGCGTCGAAGCGGCGGTGCAGATGGGTCTGGCGAAAAATTTGCAACAGGTCGAAGAGGACAACTCACTGCGCTGGTACTCAACGCTGCCCCTGGATGCGCGCCGACGTCTCAGCAGCCTGAATCAGGAGCTGGTTGTCCATCAGCAGGTCTTCAACGAGTGGCTCGGCGGTTTCGAAGTCTTTATCGACTTCGCCAGACGCACGGTTGCCGCCGAGATCGCGCCTTATATGCGCAGCAAACAGGTACTGGAACCGGTCGACCCGGCCACCGTATTGATCGATTACAACGCCGGCCTCGCTGATCGCAGGCAGCAGTCGGTGGCCAGCCTGCTCGATCTGGCGATCTACGGCTATGACGACAACGCCGGCATTGATCATCCGAAAAAAGGTGTGCGCTCCTCCGTTGGCCAGGATTTGAGCCGGGTGCGCAGCGCCGATCTGGCCTTGTATCTGCGCCGGGCCTGGTTGGGTGAAAAGTACGCCAGCGAGATCCGCAGCAAATATCTCGACGCCCGCGATGACGCTTACGAGCCGCGTCGGTTCGCCTGGCGCAACGTGCTGCTGTCGAAGATGGATCGTGATTTGCGCGTCGCCAGAAGTCAGGCGCGGTTAAGCGACGCGGTCTATTTTGCGCTGGTCCGTCAGGTCTCGTTGTTGAGTCAGCCGCCAGCGCCGGGTACGCATTTGCCGGGCGCCAGCGTGGTCAGCAGTGACGGTGTTTTCAGCTTTACCGTACGCAGCCACGTGGTGCTCGGGGTTTACGTTTTCACCTGTTTCTATCCCGAACCGTCCTGGTGGCTGTACACCCCAGATGCTCCCGATGATCTCGTGTTGCGTGCGTATCAGTCACTGTATGGCGACATTGCCGGATCGTTGCATGACTATTTGCTGGCGCGCACGCCGGTTGCTGCGCGCGCCACGGTGTCGCGTTCGCTGTATGCGATAGCGGCAAAAAACAACGCGTCGATACGCTGTTCGAAGCGCAACGAGTGAGCGATGCTCGCAGCGAATTCAATGCTTATATCGAGCGCACCGTCACCGATGTGGAAGACATCACCACCAGTCGCGCAGAAATGATCGAGCGACAAGTGGTCAAAGGCCTGATGTTCGGTGCCGCGCCGTTCTGCATGGTGTTTCCGCCCTTCGCCTTGCTGCTGGACGTCGTGTTCGTTGCCGTCAGCGCCGGTCAAGCCGTCGCGGCGCATCTGGAAGGCGATGTCGAGGGCGCGCTCGGGCATTGGCTTGAGGCGTCGTGGGGCGCGCTGTTTGCCTCGGTTGGCGCTGGCAGTACGGTCAAATTGCTTGGGCGTACGGTCAGAAACCTGAAGTACACGACACGGCCGGCCTCATTGCTCAGCGAGCGCTTGAACACCGTGGCTCCGCTTCGCAAGGAAGCGTTGCCGGCGGTTCGCGAGGTGCGTTTTCATGCCAGGCAGGCCGTCAGCAACAAGCCGGGTAATTTGCAGCGGGTCACTGAAGAAGGTGTTTTTTATGGCACATGGCGCAGTCCGCCGAGTGCTGTCCAGCCGCAGCCGAGCTATTACATTCGCCACAGAGGCAGGTACTTCCAGGTCAGGGAAAACCCGCATTTCGGTGGCCTGAGCCTGGTCGATGCCCGGCGTCCCGCCGCCATTTATCGGCGCCCCATACGCCTGGCTGCGAGCGGCAAATGGACCCATGATCGAGTCGGGCTGCGCGGCGGCCATGATCAGGTGCGCAACCTTGGTCATGTAAGCAATCTGCGCGATGCATTTCCCGGTCGCGTCGAGCCAGCGCTGAGCCGTGGGGCGTTGCAGGGCGAAGCCGTGGTAGCGAAGTTCGTCGCCGGGTCTGTGGACAATTATCTGTTTTCGCTGAACGCGCAAACCTGCGTGATTGCCTCGATGTACAACCCGGCGACCAAGGTCGGCGCGGTCATCCATTTCGATCACAATATTCACTCTCTGATTGAGCGAACCGTCCAGGACGTAGTGGCGCGCCTGGGAGGCTCGGCCAAGGATATTCGTGCCACCCTGGTGGGCGGAGACTGGCTGACGGGGGCGGATATCGGCGGGGCGGTCAGAAGGGCATTGCGCCAGCAGGGGCTGCGGCCAAGCTGGGATTACTGGTCCTACTCTTCATGTCTGGGTAATAACTATGCGGTTTCGCTGAATCTGAACAGCGGTGTTTCGACTGTGTTCAAGACGTCCTCCAATCAGGTTGAGCGCCTGTATACGCCGGTTTTGCAGCGAGCGGGATATGCCACCGATCCGGTAGCGAAACGCGCGAAGCTGTTCATGCAGCGGTTTCGTCAAAAGCCGTTGCAACGAGATGCCTCTGGCGCTGTGGTCGATCAGGGCGGGCGCCTGGCCACTGCTGAATTGATTCAAGGGCAGGCTTTTTCGTTGGTGTCGCTGAGCTGATGGCGTTGTTCCAGGCATAAAAAAACCCGATCCGCAGGGATCGGGTTTTTTACACCGCTTCAGCCTTACGACTGTTTGGCCAGCTTGTGCTCGAGGTAGTGAATGTTCACACCGCCCTTGCAGAAGCCTTCGTCACGAACCAGGTCACGGTGCAGCGGGATGTTGGTCTTGATCCCGTCGACCACGATTTCGTCCAGGGCGTTGCGCATGCGGGCCATGGCTTCGTCGCGGGTTGCGCCGTAAGTGATCAGCTTGCCGATCAGCGAGTCGTAGTTCGGTGGCACGGCATAACCGCTGTACAGGTGCGAATCGACGCGAACGCCGTTGCCGCCTGGAGCGTGGAAATGCTTGACCGTGCCCGGGCTCGGCATGAAGGTCTTCGGATCTTCAGCGTTGATCCGGCACTCCAGCGAGTGACCGCGAATGACCACGTCATCCTGAGTGAACGACAGCTTGTTGCCAGCGGCGATGCTGAGCATCTCCTTGACGATGTCGATACCGGTGACCATCTCCGAAACCGGGTGCTCCACCTGAACACGGGTGTTCATTTCGATGAAGTAGAAACGACCGTTCTCGTAGAGAAACTCGAAAGTACCGGCGCCACGGTAGCCGATGTCGATGCACGCCTTGACGCAGCGAGCCAATACTTCCTGGCGCGCTTTCTCGTCGATGCCCGGAGCCGGCGCTTCTTCGAGAACCTTCTGGTGACGACGCTGCAGCGAGCAGTCGCGGTCGCCCAGGTGGATGGCGTGGCCCTGGCCGTCGGACAGTACCTGCACTTCGACGTGGCGCGGGTTGGTGAGGAATTTTTCCAGATAGACCATCGGGTTGCCGAACGCCGCGCCTGCTTCGGAGCGGGTCAGTTTCGCCGAGGCGATCAGGTCTTCTTCCTTGTGCACCACACGCATGCCGCGACCACCACCGCCACCGGCGGCCTTGATGATCACCGGGTAGCCGACTTCACGACCGATGCGCAGCGCCGTTTCTTCGTCTTCCGGCAGCGGGCCGTCAGAACCTGGAACAGTCGGTACGCCTGCTTCGATCATCGCGTGCTTGGCCGATACCTTGTCGCCCATCAGGCGAATGGTGTCGGCTTTCGGGCCGATGAAGGCGAAGCCGGAGTTCTCCACCTGCTCGGCAAAATCGGCGTTTTCCGCGAGGAAACCGTAGCCTGGGTGAATGGCGGTGGCGCCGGTCACTTCAGCGGCAGCGATGATGGCCGGGATGTGCAGGTAAGACTGAGCGGCGGACGCCGGGCCGATGCAGACGGATTCGTCTGCCAGACCCAGGTGCATCAGCTCTTTGTCGGCCTTGGAGTAAACGGCGACGGTCTTGATGCCCATCTCTTTGCAGGCACGCAGAATCCGCAGGGCGATCTCACCGCGGTTAGCGATCAGAACTTTTTCCAACTTCGCAGTCATCAAAGGCTCTCCGCGGTTCAAACGATGGTGAACAGCGGTTGGTCGTACTCAACCGGCTGGCCGTCTTCGACGAGGATGGATTCGATCACACCGCTGGTTTCAGCTTCGATGTGGTTCATCATCTTCATGGCTTCGACGATGCACAGGGTGTCGCCTTTCTTCACGGTCTGGCCGACTTCAACGAAGGCTGGCGAGGTTGGCGAAGACTTACGGTAGAAGGTGCCGACCATCGGCGAACGGGCCACAGTGCCGTTCAGCGCGGGTGCAGCAGCGGCAGCCGGAGCAGCGGCAGCGACTGGCGCGGCAGCAGGGGCAGCGGCCGGAGCCTGCATCGGGGCTGGCGCGTAGTACTGCTGCGCCGGGGTCTTGCTGTGACGGCTGATGCGTACGGACTCTTCGCCTTCCTTGATCTCGAGCTCGTCGATGCCGGACTCTTCCAGCAATTCGATCAGTTTCTTAACTTTACGGATATCCATGAATCATCAACTCCCAAGGGTCGGTCAGGGGCGTATAGCTTGGTGTTCAAGCTGCTCTAGTGCGGCCTCCAGGGCCAGTCGGTAACCGCTGGCGCCAAGGCCGCAGATCACTCCTACCGCTACATCGGAGAAGTAGGAGTGATGGCGGAAAGGTTCGCGCTTGTGCACGTTGGACAAATGCACTTCGATGAATGGGATGCTCACTCCCAGCAGCGCGTCACGTAATGCGACACTTGTGTGCGTAAAAGCCGCCGGATTGATCAGAATGAAGTCCACGCCTTCACCGCGCGCAGCGTGGATGCGATCGATCAATTCGTACTCGGCGTTGCTTTGCAGATGCAGCAGATGATGGCCGGCTTCGCGGGCGCGCCGCTCCAGATCCTGATTGATCTGCGCCAGGGTCGTCGACCCGTAGGTCCCCGGTTCCCGGGTGCCGAGCAGGTTCAGGTTGGGGCCGTGCAGCACCAGTAGGGTTGCCATCTGCGTTGTCCTTGTTATCAATGAGCAGTCGTCAGAACCCGGCGACTATGCCGCAAAGCCTTTGTGACTGTCCAGTTCCATGCAATAGGCGGCACGATGGGCGATGTTTGCGCGAAATTTGTGACCGAGTGAGCTGATCCGGTCATTAGTGGTGGTGCCATGGGCCTCTTCGCGAGCAGGCTCGCTCCCACAGGGAGATGCATTGCAAAGTAGGAGCGAGCCTGCTCGCGATAGCAGTTTGTCAGACGCGGAAGGCTTGTACGGCCGTGTGCAGTCGGCCGCCTAGAACTAACAGATTCTCGCCCTGTTCACGCCCCTGTCCGATGCGCAGCAGGTTATCCCCACCCAGTTGATGGATGCGTTCGCTGTGGTCGCGGATCTCGCTGACTGCGCCACTTTGCTGCGCGGTGACATCGGCGATGCGCACGGCGGTATCGGCGATGGTCTGGATCGCGCCGACGATTTTGTCCAATGCGCCGTCGGCCGCCTGCGCCTGATTGGCCGTGGCTTCGGCGTGTTCGACCTGCGCGCGCATGCCTTCGACCGATTGCCGGGCGGCGGTCTGCAGGCCGGCGATCAGCGTCTGGATTTCTGCCGTGGCCCCGGCGGTGCGTTGTGCCAGCGAACGCACTTCTTCCGCGACCACGGCAAAACCACGGCCCATCTCCCCGGCGCGGGCCGCTTCGATTGCGGCGTTCAGGGCGAGCAGATTGGTCTGGTCAGCAATCGAACGAATTACCGTCAGCACGCCGCCAATGGTTGCCGACTCTTCCGCCAGATGTTCGATCATCTGTGCGTTGCCTTGAACTTCACCAACCAGCGCATGCAACCCGGTGAGGCTCTGGCCGATCACCGTCTGGCCATGCTCGACGGCCAGTCCGGCATGACGGCTGGCGTCCGCTGCCTGGCGGGCATCGCCGGCCACTTGCTGAATGGTCGCCTCGAGTTCACCCAGCGAGTCGCGAATCAGCGCAGTGTCACCTGCCTGATGCTCGGCGCCGCTGTGCAAGTCATTGCTCAGTTCGGCGAGGGTGCGGCTGCTGCCTGCGACTTGCTCGGCGTTGCCGCGAATGGTGCCGACCAGATCCACCAGATAGGCGCGCAAGCGATTGAGCGAGGCTTCGATGTCGTGCAATTCGCGATTGGTCTTGCCCAGTTGAATATCCTGGCTGAAATCGCCCTCGGCCCAGGTCGACAGCGCCGGGGCGAGGTTGGTCAGGGTGCGGGCGAGGCGCCGCTGCAAGGTGTCGATGAGCAGGGCGATCAGTAGAATCAGGCCGATCATCACGCCTTGCATCAGGCGCACTTCGCCCTGGATCTGCCCGTGTTGCGCGCGTACCACCGGTTCGAGACCGGCGATAACGTGCTGCACGCTGGCGATTTTGTCGTGGGTGGCGGCGCTGAGGTCGGCGCGTTTCTGGATCTGCTCGCGGGTGCGCGCCAGTTCCGCCGGGTAGCGGCCGAGCAAGCTGTTCAGTTCGCGCTTGAGGGCGATACCGGCATCTTCGGCGGCGGCTTTGTCGGTGTTTTCGATGCCCATCAACGCGGCGAAATCGTCACTGCTCGATTCGTTGCTGGCGACCACACCGAGCAAGGGCAGGGCATCGATGGACTCGGCCTGGGCGCGCATGTTGCCCACTTCGCGCTCGACATCGGCAGCCAGTTCACTGCGCCCGCTGCTGACCAGTTTGTCTCGCGCCAGCGATAGTTTGCCCAAGTGCTGCGACGCGGCGAGCAGTGGCGCGAGGTAGGCCGCATTGCCATTGGCATAGGTATTGAGCTGGTCGAGGCTGGCGCTGAGTTCACGTTCGGCCTGCAACAGCAGCGCCTGCGGATCGCCGGCCAGTTTGCCGGCGGCGAGCAGGTCGGTTTTGCTGAACTCATCGAGGCTCGTCAGACTTGGCCGCACGGTGTCGGCCAGCGGCGGAGGCAATTCATCCAGTTGTTTCTGCACGCTGTCGATGGCCTGAGCGGCGCTGCTCAGGCGCAGCGCGTCACCGCTGGCGAGGTAATCCTCGACGTTGCGCGCCACTTCATTCTGAAATTGTTGCGACAGCCCGAGGTAACGCTCCATCAACAGATAGGGGCGTTCGAGGGCTTTTGCGACCACCACAGCGTGGCGCCAAGGGCCACGCAGACGGCGACCAGCAGCAGAGTGTTGAGATTGGTGAGCAACTTCAGGCGCATGACGGCTACCAACGGCAGAAATGGTAAGCGCCTGAATTTATTGCGGTTCTATTACAGGGTTATGACCGAATCAGTGGATTCCGATGAAAAAGTGGCACTTTGCTTTGACTGCCGCGCGGTCTGCACTCGATTGCGTCCGGCACCTTTGGCGCGGTACAGCGCCTCGTCGGCCTGGCTGGCCATCATCAGGCTGTCGGAGTCATCGCACATCTCCACCACGCCGGCACTGAACGTGCACCACAGATCCTGCGGCTGCGCCGGGTAGTGAATCTCGGCAAAGCGCTGGCGAATTTCGTCGAGCACTTTGTGCGCTGCGTCGATATCGGTGTCGGGCATGACAATGGCGAACTCTTCGCCGCCGTAACGGCCGATGAAGTCGGTCTTGCGCAAACGCTGCTTGAGAAACAGCGCCAGGCTCTTGATCACACGGTCGCCCATCGGGTGGCCGTGACTGTCGTTGACCCGTTTGAAGTGATCGATGTCGAGCATGGCAAAGCTCAGCGGCTTGTTCTCGCGGCGCGCACGGAACGAGCAGTCTTCGAGCAATTGAAGGATGTGCGTGTGGTTGTACAGGCCCGTGAGGCTGTCGCGAACCATCCGCGCTTTCAGATTGCGCGCACGTGCGGCGCGGTTGCGCACGGTGGTGATCAGGTGCCGCGGTTTGATCGGCTTTGTCAGGAAGTCATCGCCGCCTTCGCTCATGGCGTCGAGCTGCTTGTCCAGATCATCCTCGGCCGACAGGTAAATGATCGGCACGCTGACGTAGCGGTCGTTGTGACGGATGACCTTGGCCAGCTCGGTGCCGGTGCAGGCCGGCATGTACATGTCGAGGATGATCAGGTCCGGCTGGAAATCCGCCAGTTCGGCCATTGCCTGAATCGGTTCGATCAAGGTGCGGGTTACAATCCCGGCGCTGTTGAGCAGGCGCTCGGTGTGCAGGGCCTGGGCGCGCGAGTCGTCGATGATCAGCACTTTATAGGGCTCGTACTGGGCGACGCAGGTCAGCACTTCGATTTTTTCCAGCAGGCTCGACGCTTCGAGGGTGCCGGTGAGGAATTCCTGGCCACCGGCGCGCACGGCGGCGAGGCGGGTCGGGGTGTCGGTTTCGTGCAGGCTGAAGAACAGCAGCGGCAGGGGTTCTTCGAGGCCGACCTGAGCTTCGGCGGCGAGTTTCAGGCCGATGCCGGGGCCACTGAAATCCACGTCCATGACGATAGCCGCGGGCAAACGCTCGACCATCGACGAGCGAAACGCCGCCACACTGTCCAGCGCCTGCGCGCTCAAACCGAAAAATTCCAGCTGCTTGGCCAGCCGCTCGGCGCGGTCGTGATCCTGCAACATTACGTAGATCGGCTTGCGCAGCGGCGGCAGGAACGTCTGGTCGAGCTGATCGCCATGGCGCAGGCCAGTGCGCGACAGGCGCTGCATCAAACGATTGAGATCAGTGATCAGGCCGCTGCTGAGGCGCCCACGGTTGGCATCCACCGCTTGCAGCGACTGGCTGATGTGATGCGCCAGCTGGGTGTGTTCCGGCTGTTCGAACCGCTCGGCAAAACGCAGCAGACGCAGATTCGCCTCGCTCAGTTCGGCGAGATCGACGGTGGACCACTCACTGCGTTGCAGGCGCTGCCATATCTCAAGAATCTGACGTGCCTGATGAATTACCCGCTGGGCAAAGTGGTGCTTGAGACGCTCACGGCTGGGGTCTTCTGGCTCGGTCATATCCTGACTACTAGTTAGGGTGCATGCTGAGATCGACTGGTGGCTCTATGCTAGCACCTCTTTTCCCTTAGACGAGTGTCGTACGTCAATAATCTGCTGGACGACACGATTCAGTTTCTGACCGGGCGGTTTTCTCATGCACTTGCAGGTCAGTTCGATGCCCGAAATCCGGGCGCCCGACTTGAAGGTGGGGGCAGAGGCGTCGGGAATTCTCCATCGCTGCTCGGGCCGAATCCAGATCAGAGTGCACTGCGTTGCTGGCGTTGCCGTATCAGGGAATCCCTTAGTGTGTGGCGAAGCGTCATCCGGCCGCACCATTTGCGGCTTATCGTTAGCGACGGGTGCCCGGCCTTGGCACGTTGTTGTATGGTTGTGGTCGAACCGTTGAACCCAAGTGATTGAAAGGATATCGCCATGCTGGACTGGAAAAACCGCGCGGGCAGCGCGCCTGAACGAGCCGCCGAGCCCAAGTCGGCCACCCGCAGCTATGTCGGCGGGCTGCTGTTCAGCCGGGCGCTGGCCACAGTGATCGGTCTGTACTTGCTGGTCACCATCGCGCTGGGCTGGTACTGGAGCCAGGAACCGGAGCTGTTTCCGGTGGCGCAGAACGCCCAGGTCGCTGCCGAGAAAGAGGGCAAGCAAATGGTGGTCGGCTACACCACGGTCGAAACCCTGAAGACTGTTGCCGGCACCTTGCTCAACAAGCCGGGCGGTTACATTTCCAACGATCGTTTCCCGCCGGGCCTGTGGATGGACAACACGCCGAGCTGGGAATATGGCGTGCTGGTGCAGGTGCGTGACCTGACCCGCGCCCTGCGCAAGGATTTTGCCCGTTCGCAATCACAGTCCGCCGAAGACGCCGATCTGGCCAAGGCCGAACCGCGTTTCAACTTCGACAACAAAAGCTGGGTGCTGCCGTCCAGCGAGTCGGAATACCAGGAAGGCATCAACTCCCTGAGCCGTTATCAGTCGCGCTTGTCGGATCCGAATCAGAAAAACGCGCTGTTCTACGCCCGCGCCGACAACCTCAACAACTGGCTGGGCGATGTCGGCACCCGTCTCGGTTCGTTGTCGCAACGCCTGTCGGCCAGTGTCGGTCGGGTCAAGCTCAATACCGCGCTGAAGACCGAAGTTCCGGCAGTTGGCGAAGTGCCGCAGGTTGACGAAGAAGTCGTGGAAACCCCGTGGATGCAAATCGACAACGTGTTCTACGAAGCACGCGGTCAGGCCTGGGCGCTGTCGCATCTGCTGCGCGCCATCGAAGTCGATTTCGCCGATGTGCTGGCGAAGAAGAACGCCACCGTCAGCGTGCGCCAGATCATTCGTGAACTGGAGGCTTCGCAAGAGCCGGTGTGGAGCCCGATGATCCTCAATGGCAGCGGTTTTGGCGTCTTGGCCAACCACTCGCTGGTCATGGCCAATTACATTTCCCGGGCCAATGCGGCGGTGATCGATTTGCGTCAACTGCTCAATCAGGGCTGATTCGTGAGTCAAACAACCAGAGAGGCGGCCCATCGCGCCGCCTCGGACGCCGAACAGATCGCTTGGGTCGACGAGCAGGACAACCTGCTCGGCGCGCTGGTGCGCTCCGATTTGCGCGAGCGCGGTCTGATTGGCCGGGGCACCTACATCATGCTGTTCAATTCCGCCGGTGAGCTGTGCGTGCACCGGCGCACGTTGAGCAAGGCGATTTACCCCGGGTACTGGGATGTTGCCGCAGGCGGCATGGTCCAGGCTGACGAAAGCTACGCCGAGTCGGCGGCGCGCGAGCTGGAGGAAGAGCTGGGCGTCAGCGGCGTCGAACTCACCGCTCACGATCACTTCTACTTCGAAGACACTGGCAACCGTCTATGGTGTTCGGCGTTTTCCGCCGTGTGGGACGGGCCGCTGAAACTGCAGCCGGAAGAGGTCCTTGAAGCGCGCTTCATTCCCGTCGAGCAGGTCATGCGCGAAATCAGCGAAAAGCCGTATTGCCCGGACTCTCTGGCCGCGCTGAAGCGCTATCTCAAGGCGCAGCAAAGCAACGTCGCAAAGAACACATGAATTGGCGCCGATTGGCACTTAGCAATCGCGATTTTTGCCGTTACACTGCGCGACCTTTTCAAACTGCACCGAACGCTTCCCATAAGCGCCGATGCAGTAGCGCTGCCCCTGCCTGAGTGGGGCTTCGCGGTCGCTGACCTTGCCCAAGGTTGCGATCAGTCTTTGTCCTCCCGAGAGGATTGCCGGTGGCCAAGAAAGCCGCATCCTTCGCCGCCCTGGGCGGCCTGGTATTTTCCACCGACGCAGGTCGTCATTGCCCGGAATGCAGCAAACCGGTGGACGCCTGTATCTGCAAACAAACCGTGATCCCGGCCGGTGACGGCATTGCCCGCGTGCGTCGCGAAAGCAAAGGGCGTGGCGGCAAGACGGTGACCACCATCACCGGCGTGCCCCTGGCCGAAGACGCGCTCAAGGAGCTGGCGACGACGTTGAAAAAACGTTGTGGCACTGGCGGGGCGCTGAAGGACGGCATCATCGAAATCCAGGGCGATCACGTCGAGCTACTCTTGGCAGAGCTGATCAAGCACGGTTTCAAAGCGAAGAAGTCCGGCGGCTAGCAGTCTCTGTGAAACCCTCCGGCGGCTTGATCCGGCTTCGAGTGTTCTCGGATCCGGCGTCGTTGCCATGGTTTTCACAGAGCCTGTTCATGACCGGTTTCTAAACTCCACGCAGTCAGTGCGGTCTACCGCCGCACTGACGAACCGTCATTTTCATTCTTTAGACTGCGCCGGCCTGAACGTCAGGCGACGCACTCTGACTTCTTTATAGGGGACTTCGATGTCCGTACGACGCACACGTAAAGACGATGGCAGCCAATGGACAGTTGCGGACAGCCGCAGCGTTTACGGGATTCGCCATTGGGGGGCCGGGTATTTCGCGATCAATGAAGCCGGTCGCGTCGAAGTACGTCCGAACGGCCCGAGCAGCTCGCCCATCGACCTGTTCGAACAAGTCGACCAACTGCGCAAGAGCGGTTTGTCCTTGCCGTTGCTGGTGCGTTTCCCTGACATCCTGCAAGACCGTGTCCGTCAGTTGACCGGTGCTTTCGATTCGAACATCGAGCGCCTGGAATACCAGAGCAAATACACCGCGTTGTACCCGATCAAGGTTAACCAGCAGGAAGCGGTGATCGAGAACATCATCGCCACCCAGAACGTCTCCATCGGTCTGGAAGCCGGCTCCAAGCCTGAGCTGCTGGCGGTGCTGGCGCTGGCGCCGAAGGGCGGCACCATCGTCTGCAACGGTTACAAGGACCGCGAGTTCATCCGCCTCGCGCTGATGGGCCAGAAGCTCGGCCACAACGTGTTCATCGTCATCGAGAAAGAATCCGAAGTCGGCCTGGTGATCGAAGAAGCCGCCTCGCTGAAGGTCAAGCCGCAGGTGGGTCTGCGCGTGCGGCTGTCGTCGCTGGCCTCCTCGAAGTGGGCGGACACCGGTGGTGAGAAATCCAAATTCGGTCTGTCGGCGGCGCAACTGCTGTCGGTGGTCGAGCGCTTCCGTGGCGCCGGCCTCGATCAAGGCATCCGCCTGCTGCACTTCCACATGGGTTCGCAGATCGCCAACCTCGCTGACTACCAGCACGGCTTCAAGGAAGCGATCCGTTACTACGGCGAACTGCGCAACCTCGGTCTGCCGGTGGATCACATCGACGTCGGCGGCGGCCTCGGTGTCGACTACGACGGCACCCACTCGCGCAACGCCAGTTCGATCAACTACGACATGGACGATTACGCCGGTGTCGTGGTCGGCATGCTCAAGGAATTCTGCGACGCGCAGAGCCTGCCGCATCCGCACATCTTCTCGGAAAGCGGCCGTTCGCTGACTGCGCACCACGCGATGCTGGTGGTGCAGGTCACCGACGTCGAGAAACACAACGACGAGATCCCGCTGATCGAGAACAAGGAAAGCCTGCCGGAAACCGTGCAGTGGCTGGTCGATCTGCTTGGCCCGACCGACATCGAAATGGTCACCGAAACCTACTGGCGCGCCACGCACTACATGAGCGACGTCGCCGCGCAGTACGCCGATGGCAAGCTGACCCTGGCGGAAAAAGCCCTGGCCGAGCAGTGCTACTTCGCCGTGTGCCGTCGCCTGCACAACTCGCTGAAGGCGCGTCAGCGTTCGCACCGCCAGGTGCTCGACGAACTCAACGACAAGCTGGCCGACAAGTACATCTGCAACTTCTCGGTGTTCCAGAGCCTGCCGGACACCTGGGCGATCGATCAGGTGTTGCCGATCATCCCGCTGCACCGTCTCGATGAAGAGCCTCTGCGCCGTGCGGTGCTGCAGGATCTGACCTGCGACTCCGACGGCAAGATCAACCAGTACGTCGACGAGCAGAGCATCGAAACCAGCCTGCCGGTGCACGCGTTGAATGAAGGCGAAGATTACCTGCTGGGCGTGTTCCTGGTCGGCGCCTATCAGGAAATCCTCGGTGACATGCACAACCTGTTCGGTGACACCGACTCGGTGAACATCTACCAGAACGCCGATGGCAGCGTGTACCACGCCGGTATCGAAACCCACGACACCATCGAAGACATGCTGCGTTACGTGCACTTGTCGCCGGAAGAACTGATGACCCACTACCGCGACAAGTGCGCCAGTGCCCGGATCAGTGCCAGCGAGCGCACGCAGTTCCTTGATGCCTTGCGTCTGGGCCTGACCCGCTCCTCCTATCTGTCTTCCTGAGACCCGGTAGCGTTCCCCCCGGGTTGTCTGATTTTTTTCCGCAAGCTGTGGAAAATTCGGACGACCCGGTGGGACATCTCCTGATTTTTTCACGAAAACCTGTGCGATCACGGTCAGCAAACTCATCTGGTCTGCTTTTCGCGTAGGTCATTTCCTAAGTTGTACTTCGCCTCTCTACTCGGCCATGCCTCTCGGCGAGAATCCCCGGCCGCCCCTCCTGTAGAGATCCGCCCATGTTCGATCCAGTCAACGAGTCGTCGTTTCGTCTCGATGTAGCGGGCCTGTCCGACCCCTTCGAAGTTCTCGCCTTTACCGGAAGGGAAGCGCTCAGCGAACCCTTTGTCTTCGAGATCGATGTGGTGATCGACGATCCGCATCTGGATCTTGCCGGCCTGCTGCATCGTTCTGCGTTCCTGTGCTTCGGCCCGCCCGGCCAGGGTGTGCACGGGCAACTGCACAGCCTTGTCCAGCATGAGCACAGCCATGGCCTGCGCTTGAGTCGCGTGCGTCTGGGGCCCGGGCTCGACTGCCTCGACCTGCGTTTGAGCCAGCGCATATTCAGCGGCCGCTCCGTGCCGCAGATCATCGACCAAGTCCTGCGTGAGCACGGCATCGTCGGGCTGCAACGACGTTTCGACCTGCACAGCGACTACCCGGCCCGCACCTTCTGCACGCAATACCGGGAATCCGATCTGCAACTGCTCCAGCGCCTGTGCGCAGAGGCGCGTATTCACTATTACTTCGAGCATCACCGCGACAGGCATTGTCTGGTATTGGGCGATGATCCGACGCGGATGCCGCAGGCAGACGTCGCGCGCTATCAGGGCGAGCATGACCACCTTTGCGTCACTCCAGCCGTACGCCAGTGGCAACTGCAAGAAGATTCACAGGCCGGCCAGCGCGGACCGAATGCCGAAGGCCACAGCGATTTGTCCGCCCTGCGCAGCGGTCAGTGGTTGCCGTTGGACGGCCATCCCTTCATCGAATGCAACCGCCCATGGTTGCTGACCCGCATCGAGCACCGTGCCGATCAGTCTCTCGAACCGCCCTACGGTAATCGCCTGTTCGCGGCCGCGCGGGTGCCCGTCTTTGCGCCCGCCGCGACGCCAGCCAAGCAACGCATGCACAGCCTGCAGCGTGCCTGGGTGGTTTCGGTCGATGAAGCGCAACCCGATCGCTCGCGGCCGGTCGCGGTGCAATTTGACTGGCTGTATCAGGGCGAAGGCGCAGCGCCGAGCCATTGCTGGCTACCGCTCGCACCAACCCTGAGCGAGTTGCCATCAGCGGCGCTGGCCGATGGCGTGGAAGTCGTGGTGAGTTTCCTCGAAGGCGACCCCGATCAGCCGATGGTCAGCGGCGTTCTCCAGCCTCCGGCGCTGGTGGAGGATACGGTTGAGGACGATGTCCCGTTGCCGGAGTTGCTGGTGAGCGATGGGTTACAGCAGCTGTTGCAGTCCGGCGAGCCGTTGCTGCTGCTGTGCCTGATGCCGGGAGGTGGGAGCTTCAACCACTGTGCCGAGTCCGTGTGCAGTTGCCGGCTGTTGACCGCGCTTGATCAGAGCAGCGCAAGATGAGCGGCGCGGCGCTTGAGCCTATGGCGCAATGGCTGTTACTCGATACCCCTGACGCGTCACGCGCCCTGCTGACGTTGCGGCAGGGCTTTGCCGATGTGCAGCGGCACCGGTTGTTCGACGGTACCGAATTTCAACCGGTCAGCGAGCACGGCCCGGTTCTTGTCGACTTGCGTGAGAATCCGGCATTGACCGCCTTGTGCCTGCGCGATCCGGACACTTGGCGCGGGCTGTTGCTGAGCTGCGAAATACCAGCGCAGCAGCTGATCAGCCACTTGCAACGCATGCTCACCGTCTCATTCGGCTTGAATCACCGGGCCTTGCTCAGCTATTACAACCGGCAGACCGCCAGCTATTTCTTCGATGCCTGCGATGCCGCGCAACTGAGTCGCTGGCTCGGGCCAATCCGCCAGTTGCGCTGGTTTGGGGGTACCTGGGCTGACCGCGCCATCGGCAGTCAGGGCTGGCAACAGCTGCGCAATCCCGGCCTGCTCGTCGAACCGCTGGGCATCGAAGAAAGCCTGACCCGGCGCCAGCGTCAGCGCCTGCAAACCTGTCTGCTGGAACAACACATCTGGCGCTGGTGCCAATCCCTGTGCGCCGATTACCAGACGATCGCTGTGCATGTGCAACAGGGTCTGGCGCTGGGTTTCAGTGATCGCGCGGTGCTCGACGGCTGGCTGTGGCTGCGCCTGCTGCATCCGCGCGCGGTGCTGGTTGCTCCACCGGCGGGTCTGACCCAGCAGGAGCGGCTCGATCATCTGCGTCGGCAGTGGGGTGCGGCGGACTGACTGATGCCGTCAGTGAGCCTTGCCGCTGAACCAGCCATCGCTGCGTTTCAGCCACAGGGCTTGCGCGCCGAGGGTCACGCTGCGCAAGACCATGAACAGCAGGAAAGATATCCACAGGCCGTGATTGCCCAGTGCTTGCAAGAACCAGGCGAATGGCAGGAGCAACAACACCGTCAGCAGCATGCCATTGCGCATTTCCCGCGCGCGGGTGGCGCCGATGAACAGGCCGTCGAGCAGGTAACTCCACACCGCAATCAGCGGCAGCACGGCGAGGTAGGGCAGGTAGACGAAGGCCGTGTCGCGCACGCTCTGGATGTCGGTCTGCATCTCGATGAACAGGTGCCCGGCCAGCAAAAACAGCACGGCGAATCCGAGGCTGGCAATCAACGACCAGCCGCCGGCCACCATCAGTGACCGGCGCAGGGCCAGGCGATCTCTTGCGCCGATGGCATGGCCGCACAAGGCTTCAACGGCGTGCGCCAGTCCGTCGAGTGCATGGGCCGTCAGCAGCAGGCCGTTGAGCAGCAGCGCGTTGGCCGCTACGGTCGCGTCGCCGAGCCGCGCGCCTTGCACGGTGATCAGGAAAAACACCGATTGCAGGGCGAGGCTGCGGATGAAAATGTCCCGGTTGACCGCCAGCAGCGGGCGCCAGCTCTGCCAGACTCTCAGTGCCGACCAGATGATCTGCCCCGGATAGGCGCGCAACGCCGTGCGCGTCAGCCACAGGCCGAGCAGGGCGCCGCTCCATTCGGCGATTACCGAAGCGCGCGCCGAGCCGACCACGCCCCAGTCCAGGCCGATGACGAACCATAGATTGAGCACAATGTTGATCAGGTTGGTGCTCAGCAGAATCGCCAGCGGCGCCCGCGCGTTCTGCGTGCCGAGGAACCAGCCGACCAGTGCATAGGTCGCCAGCGCGGCGGGCAGGCCGAACAGGCGCGTGTGGAAAAACGCCCGGGTCAATTGATCCAGCTCTGCCGATGGCTGCATGAAGTGCAGCGCAACGCCGCTGAGCGGCACGCCGAGGCCGCCGAGCACGACGGCCAAGCCCAGTGCCAGCAACAGGCCCTGCAAGAGAATCTGCCGCAACGCCGCACCATCGCTGCGCCCGGCAGCCTGCGCGGCAAAACCGGTGGTGCCCATGCGCAGAAAACCCATCGCCCAGGCGAGAAACGTGTACAGACTGGCGCCGACTGCCACCGCGCCGAGTTGATGGGCATGCGGCAGGTGGCCGATGACAGTGCTGTCGACCAGCGCCACCAGCGGCACGGAGATATTGGAAAGAATCATCGGCGCGGCGAGCGCCCAGACCTTGCGGTGAGTCGGGCGGTCGCGCCAGTCGGTAATCAGAGAGGACATGCAGGCTCCTTGGGGGAGCGGGGATTGTAGCGATTAACGCAATTCACTGTAGGAGTGAGCCTGCTCGCGATAGCGCCCGTTCAGTCACACAAGCTTCGAATGACATACCGCGATCGCGAGCAGGCGAGGGCCTACAGGGGGCGGTGGGTTAATGGATGATCCAGCTCAGCAACCACAACCCCAGCAGCAACCAGATGATCCCGGCAATGATCGACGCGTTCATGAATGCCCGGATCGCCGACCACAGCAGCATCAAACCGACGATCAGCGCGATGATGCTGATGATCGAGGTGTCCATCCCCAGCGTTTGCGCCAGGCCGTCGACAAAGTTGCCGCCGGCATTGCTGAGCATGTTGAACAGGCCACTGAGGCCATCGACGATAAAGCGGATGACCGAACCGAGTGCCTGGCCGAGCCATTCGAAAAAGCTTTCTACACGCATGTGTGCATCCCTGATGAAAGAGCTGAGCCTTGGGCCACACCGAGGGCGGCCGAGTTCCCTGCATGATAGAAGGTTTGCCCGGATCATGTGTGGGAGCGAGCCTGCTCGCGAAGGGGTGTGTCAGGCAAAATCCGGTCTGGATGATCCACCGCCTTCGCGAGCAGGCTCGCTCCCACATTAGTTCACCTGCACCCTTGCCTTCGGTGGGTATCCACCCGAAGCTATGCGTCTTCAGGAGAGCCCGATGAACCTTGTTGAACTGACCGAACGCCTGCACGCCATTCGCGACCGCAATGACTGGCGGCAATTTCACAGCCCGAAAAACCTCGCCATGGCCGCCAGCGTGGAAATGGCCGAGCTGGTGGAAATCTTCCAGTGGCTGACAGAAGACCAGTCGCGCCAGTTGCCGGCGGAAAAACTCGCGCATGCCGGGCAGGAAGTCGGCGATATCGTCCTGTATCTGTTGCTGCTGTGCAGCGAGCTGGGTCTGGACATGAATGAAGTGGTGCGGGCCAAGCTCGCCGACAGCGAACGGCGGTTCAGCTGATGAGCGACCGTCATTTCGATCAGTTGGCCACGCGCTTCGCCGAAAAAATCTACGGCGGCGCCAAAGGTGCGATTCGCCTCGCCGTGTTGCAGGCCGACCTGACCGAGGCCTTGCCGGATCGCCCGCTGCGCGTGCTGGATATCGGCGGTGGCCTTGGGCACATGTCGCTGTGGCTGGCCGAGCGCGGCCATGACGTCACCTTTACCGAACCGGCCGAACCGATGCTGGAAGGCGCACGCGAGCGTTTTGCCGAAGCCGGGCAAACCGCGACATTCATTCAGGCGCCATGGCAGGAACTGCTCGGCCAGCTCGCCGAGCCCTACGATCTGGTGATTTGCCACGCCGTGCTGGAATGGCTCGCCGAGCCCCATGCGATCCTGCCGGTGCTGCATCAACTGACCAAGCCCGGCGGCTGGCTGTCGCTTGCGTTCTACAACCGTGATGCGTTGATTTATCGCAATCTGCTCAAGGGCCATTTCAAGAAAATGCGCAAGAACGTCATGGCCGGCGAGAAGCAGAGCCTGACCCCGCAGCAGCCTCTCGACCCGCGGGAATTGGCAACGCAACTCGCCGGAATGTGGCAGGTCGAAAGTCAGAGCGGCGTACGGGTATTTCACGACTACATGCCGGTGGAATTCCAGGCCCGCGCCGAACTGGCGGACTTGCTGGAAATGGAACTTGCGCACCGTCGTCACCCAGGCTTCGCCGGGCTTGGGCGTTACTTGCACTGGATCTGCCGGCCGATCTGAGCGGAGCGCGACATGAAAGCTCAATGCGGGTTATTGCTGATGAGTCTGGGGTTGGCCGCCTGCCAAGGCAGCAACCCCTACGTGGCCCAGTCACGGCCGTTGCCGCCGGCACCGCCGCAGGCCGCCACCACCTTCGACCGCAGCGCCTACCCGGCGCCGCCGCGTGATTACGGGCGCTACCGCAATTGGGCCTGGCGCGACGGGCAGTTACCACCGGGCACGGCGTGGGCCGACTCGGCGCAGGTGGCCGAGGCGGTCAGCAACGCTCTCGACCAGCGCGGCTTGCGGCCGATGCGCGACAACCGCCCGGCCGACCTGCTGGTCAGCGCCGACCTGCGTCTGGAAACCCGATTGCGTCAGGTTCGCGACGACTACGGCTACTACGGTGGATACGGCGGCTATGATCGTTATGGTCGCGGTTACGGGATGTACAACAGCGTGCCGGTCATGCGCACCTATCAAGAGCAGGTCGTGGTGGTGCGGGTCGATCTGTTCGATGCCGGCAATGGTCAGCCAGTGTGGAGCGCCAGCGCCGAGACCGGCACCCAGGGCAATCAGATCGAACGCGCCGATGCGATCCGCGAGGCTGTGGAAAAAGCCATGGCGGCGTATCCTCCCAGCTGACGTCGTGTCAGCAGGTTCATGTCTTCACCCGGAGAAAAATCATGTTCCGCCGTCTCGCTCTACTCGCTGTTGCCGCGCTGCTCAGTGCCTGCGCCGCCAATCAGGTCAATCACGACTTCGACGCCAGCCGCGACTTCGCCGCTTATCGCAGCTGGAGCTGGAAAGACCCGGCCCTGCAATACCGCCCCGATGATCCGCGCATCAAGAGTGACCTGACCGAACAGCGCATTCGCCAGGCAGTGTCCGATCAACTCGATCAGCGCGGTTTGCGCCCGGCTGCTGGTGGCGGCAAGGGAGATCTGAGCGTGCAGACCTACCTGATCGTCGAGGACCGGCAGCAACAGGTGACGACCAATTACGGCGGCGGTTGGGGCGGCCCGTGGAACGGCTACTGGGGCGCGCCTATGTACAACGAAACGCGCAACATCACCTACAAGGTCGCGACCATTCAGATCGACCTGCTCGACGGCAAGGACGGCAAACTGGTGTGGCGTGGCAGCGATGAACAAATGCTCAGCAGCCGCCCGAATCCGGCCGATCGCAGCAATGCCATTCGCGAGACCGTGGCACGGATCCTGGCCAACTATCCACCGCGTTGAACCGCTCTGAACCGTCCCTGTGTGAGCGAGCCTGCTCGCGAAGGCGGCGGTACATTCAGCATCGTGATTGCCTGATCTGGCGCTTTCGCGAGCAAGCTCGCTCCCACAGGTTTCGGTGTTGAACGAATGATCTTCAACCCGGCATAAATCCCTGTGGGAGTGGGCTTGCCCACGAAGGCGGCGGTGCATCCAACATCTTGATTGCCTGATCTGGCGCTTTCGCGAGCAGGCTCGCTCCCACAGGTTTCGGTGTTGAACGAATGATCTTCAACCAGGCATAAATCCCTGTGGGAGTGGGCTTGCCCACGAAGGCGGCGGTACATTCAACATTTTGATTGCCTGATCTGGCGCTTTCGCGAGCAGGCTCGCTCCCACAGGTTTCGGTGTTGAACGAATGATCTTCAACCAGGCATAAATCCCTGTGGGAGTGGGCTTGCCCACGAAGGCGGCGGTACATTCAGCATCGTGATTGCCTGATCTGGCGCTTTCGCGAGCAGGCTCGCTCCCACAGGGTTCGGTGTTGAACGAATGATCTTGAACCCGGCATAAATCCCTGTGGGAGTGAGCTTGCTCACGAAGGCGGCGGCACATTCAACATTTTGATTGCCTGATCTGGCGCTTTCGCGAGCAAGCTCGCTCCCACAGGTTTCGGTGTTGAACGAATGATCTTCAACCCGGCATAAATCCCTGTGGGAGTGGGCTTGCCCACGAAGGCGGCGGTACATTCAACATCGTGATTGCCTGACCTGACGCTTTCGCGAGCAAGCTCGCTCCCACAGGTTTCGGTGTTGAACGAATGATCTTGTACCCTGCACAAATCCCTGTGGGAGTGAGCTTGCTCACGAAGGCGGCGGTACATTCAACATCTTGATTGCCTGACCTGACGCTTTCGCGAGCAAGCTCACTCCCACAGGGTTCGGTGTTGAACGAATGATCTTGAACCCTGCACAAATCCCTGTGGGAGTGGGCTTGCCCACGAAGGCGTCGGTACATTCAGCATCGTGATTGCCTGATCTGGCGCTTTCGCGAGCAAGCTCGCTCCCACAGGTTTCGGTGTTGAACGAATGATCTTCAACCCGGCATAAATCCCTGTGGGAGTGGGCTTGCCCACGAAGGCGGCGGTACATTCAACATCGTGATTGCCTGACCTGACGCTTTCGCGAGCAAGCTCGCTCCCACAGGTTTCGGTGTTGAACGAATGATCTTGTACCCTGCACAAATCCCTGTGGGAGTGAGCTTGCTCACGAAGGCGGCGGTACATTCAACATCTTGATTGCCTGACCTGACGCTTTCGCGAGCAAGCTCACTCCCACAGGGTTCGGTGTTGAACGAATGATCTTGAACCCTGCACAAATCCCTGTGGGAGTGGGCTTGCCCACGAAGGCGTCGGTACATTCAGCATCGTGATTGCCTGATCTGGCGCTTTCGCGAGCAAGCTCGCTCCCACAGGTTTCGGTGTTGAACGAATGATCTTCAACCCGGCATAAATCCCTGTGGGAGTGGGCTTGCCCACGAAGGCGGCGGTACATTCAACATTTTGATTGCCTGATCTGGCGCTTTCGCGAGCAGGCTCGCTCCCACAGTGGGCGGTAGCCCTCTAAATGACGCGGCGCCAGCGCGCTTGCTCCTCCGTGTCTACACTCCTTTTTACCAACGCAGGTAGCTCGGCACTGCGCCGGCAAAGGAGTGCGCCATGTCGCCAGGATCGCAAGGCAACGGCCCGGCCCGGCAACGCGGGGCGATCGGCTTGATGGCGGCTGCCACCCTGAGTCTGGCGCTGGTGATGATGTTGCTGGTGGTCGACAGCGGTCGCCTGTACATGGAACAGCGCAAATTGCAGCGGGTGGTGGATACCGCCGCCCTCGAAGCGGTCAGTCGCGGCGGCAATTGCCTGCCCGGGCTGAGCGCCGCCAGTTATGCCGGGCAAAGTGCGCTGCGCAATGGTTACGTGGTGGATGCCGCCAATACACTCGCGACCACCTGCGGCACATTGGCCACCGCTGCCAGCGGTATGCGCAGTTTCACTGTCGATGCCACGCAATCAAGCGCAGTCAAAGTCGCCGCCAGTCGTACGGTCACCAGCAGTTTTGCTGGTGGTGTGCGGGCGTTGTTCAGCGCTACACCGGTCAGCCTCAACACCACACTCAATGCTTCGGCAGTTGCCGCGAAACCGCAGCCGACCGTCGCCCAACTGAATATCCGCAGCACCCTCGCCAGCATCGACACGGCGCAGTCGAACATCCTCAACCCGCTGTTTTCCGGGCTGCTCGGCGGCAACGTCAACCTCACGGCGGTGGGCTGGGACGGCTTGCTGCACACCGATATCAACCTGCTCAAATACCTCGATCAACTGGCAATCAACCTCAATGTCGGCGCCGGCAATTACACCCAGTTGCTCAACACCCAGGCAACGGTGACGCAGCTGATCCAGGCCGCCGCAACGGTGGTGCAACTCAACGGCGCGACTGCGCAAGTGGTCACCGCGCTGGGCCAGTTGCAGGTCGCCGCCATCAATGCAGCACCGGTCAGACTCGGCGAGATCCTGCAACTGCAAACCGGCACTACGGCGGCGGGGCTGGATGCCAATGTGCAATTGCTGCAACTGGTGCAGGGCATGGTGCAACTGGCCAACAGCAAGAGCGCGGTGGCGGCGACCTTGCCGGTCAACGTGCTGGGGCTGGCCGGTGTCACGGTGCGGGTGAAGGTGATCGAGCCGCCGCAATTCTCGGCGATTGGCGACCCGGCGCGGTCCAAGGCCGATCCGTTGGGACCGGACCGGATTTATGTGCGCACCGCGCAGGTGCGCACGTTGTTGTCGGTGAATTTGCCGGTGCTCTCGGGGGTGACGGGGCTGACGAATGCGGTGCTGGGCCTGGTCGGTACGCTGACGCCGACGCTCAATGCACTGTTGAGCCTGAATCTGGTGGACACCCTCAATTCCGTGTTCTGCCTGTTGGGCGCCGGTTGCCAACAGCTCGATCCGAAGCTGCTGCCCTCACCGCGGATCGATATCGCGCTGGATGCCGGCGGGGCGAAAAGCTATGTCACCGATTACCGTTGTCCGACCGGCGACAGCGGCAGCAAAAGCCTGACCGCCGCCGCCACAACCTCTCTGGCTGATCTCAAGCTCGGCAAGATCGATCCCATCGCAGCGTTCTCTTCAGTCGCTGAACCAACGGTGGCGCCGCTGCCGCTGGTCGATCTCGGCATCATCACCTGCCACAGGATTCTCGGCATCGGCAGTTGCGATGCCGCCTCCCACGTCCAGTACGGCGCCGGCGGCATCGCCCTGAAACTCGACACCAGCGTCGCGCAGACCACGCAAAATCTGCTGTTCTCCAGCACCACACCCTTCGCCACCCCGGCCAATCTAAACCGGCCGCCGAGCCTGCTGTCCGCCGCGCCGACCAGCAACATCGTCGGCAGCCTGGCGAACACCCTGTCGGGCATCAACCTGATCGTCTACAAACCTGTGGGCAGCAATCCGCTGGGCGCCATCGTCACCGGTGTGGCCTCGTTGATCAGCGACGTCAGCAACCGCTTGTTGCCGGTGGTCACCGGTTTGATCAGCCCATTGCTCGATCCACTGTTGAACAATCTGCTCAAAGGCCTGGGCATCAATCTGATGAACACCGAGGTGGGCGCCAACATGACCTGCGGGCAGACCGGCAAGGCTTATCTGGTGATCTGATCATCCGTGGCGATCGGCAATTCGATGCAGAACCGTGCGCCCTCCGTGGAGTTGCGCACGCTCAATTGCCCGCCCATGTTGGCGATGATGCCGTAGCTCACCGACAAGCCCAAGCCGGTGCCGACGCCAATCGGCTTGGTGGTGAAGAACGGCTCGAAGATCCGCTCGAGCAAACGTGGATCGATGCCGCCGCCGTTATCCTCGACCCACAACCGCACACTTTCTTCGTCACGCTCGGCGTAGATCGAAATCCATGGCTTGAACGCTGAGTCGCTGTCGCGTTTGCCGAGCAGGGCGTCGCGGGCGTTGACCATCAGATTGATCAGCACCTGCTCCAACTGATCGATGTGGCCGCGCACCTGCGCTTCGAAACCGGTCTCGCTGATGCGCAGGTCGACACCTTTACCGCGCATGCCCTCGGCCAGCAGCGACAGGGTGCCTTCGATGGCTTGGGCCGGGTTGAACAACTGTTGTTCGATTTCCGAGCGCCGACCGAATACGCGCATGTGGTCGACGACTTTCGCCGCGCGTTGCACCTGAGCGTCGATGCGGTTGAGTTTTTCGGTCAGGTAATCGACCTGCACATCACCGTTGCCGAGGCGCTTGAGCACGTTGACGATGGCCATGCGCATGACGTTCAGCGGTTGATTGATCTCGTGGGCGAGGCCGGTGGCCATTTCGCCGAGGGTGGCCATTTTCGCGCTTTGGGTGAGTTGCTGTTGCGAGCGGCGCACCTCGGTGTTGTCGCGGCCCACCGCCTGCACTTCGATCAACTGTCCCTGCTCATCGAACACGCCGCGATCCGACCAGACCCACCAGGCGTGTTCGCGTCCGGGCAATTGCAGGCTGATTTCCGCTGTACTCACTGGCTGTTCCGGCGTCAGTTGGCTCAGCCGCTGCACAAAAGCGCCGCGCTGTTCCTCGGACATCCAGCCGCCCAGATCAACCCCGGGCAGTTGTTCCGGGGTGCATTCCAGATAAGTCGCCAACGGTCGGTTGCCAAAGATCAGCATCAGGTCGGGGCGATACCGGCAGATCATTGCCGGCGAATCCTCCACCAGAATCCGGTAGCGCTCTTCGCTCTGGCGGACCTGCTCGGCAGCAAGCGTTGCGTCGGTGACGTCCAGCCACAAGCCCACCGCCTCGACCGGCAGGCCGAGATCGTTGCGCAGCAGTTTTGCCTCATCGAGCAGCCAATGGTACTCGCCACGGCGGTCACGCAAGCGATAACGCGCACGCACCGAGCCTTCGCGCAGCAACTGACGGTTGCGCTGGAAATACAGTTCACGGTCGTCGGGATGGACGTGCTCGACCAGTGTTGCTGCATCGCAATCTTCCAGCGTCCAGCCCAGCAAGGGTTGCAGGCTGGCGCTGAAAAATTCGGGAACCAGCGCGCCTTCTGCATAGCGCTGCACGTAGATCACTGCCGGCGAACTGGCGATCAGATTATCCAGCCGCGCATGGGCTGCGGCGGCGCGCTGCTGTTGATTCTGGATGTCGCTGATATCGAGCATGAACCCGACCAGACGCCGGTGTTCACCCGTGCCACTGACCTGGCCCTGAATCCGATACCACGTCGCGGTTGCGCCGACCTCCGCTGGGCGCAGGCGCACGCTCAGGGTCAGCGTTTCGCCCTGCAACTGCAGGGCGCGCAAACGGCTGCGCAACTCATCGCGGTCGGCGTGATGAAACAGCGACAGCCAATCTTCTACCGGCAGCAGGCGATCGCTGAGATTCAGTGCCGATGCCAGCGACGGCGCCAGTGCAATCAGCTCTTCGGCACTGATTTCCCACCAGCCGGCGCCGAGCAGGTTTTGCAGTGAGTCCAGGCGCTCCATCGATTGCACATGGCGCTGCTCGCGCAAGCGACTGAGCAGCGGCCCGGCCAGCGCGCCGGCCAGGGACAGCCAGTCGCGATCGCTCAGCCATGGTGCCACGTTGTCGACCGTGTAAAACCCGCAAAGCAGCCATGCGACCACGCCTTGATCATTGCTGTAGGGCACAGCGAAACCGTTGGCGTTGCCGAACGTGGCCTGCAATCGCGAGTGTTCATAACGGCCCTGCTGGCCGGCGAGGCGTTGCGGCGCGCTACCGTTGAGGCTGTCCAGCGGTGTGCCCAATGGCTGACCGTCCTCCCACAATTGTGGAGCATCATGGCCGCGAAACTGTTGATGAATCTGCCAGCCCTGGGCCTGTTCATCGAGCAAGGCCACGGCCAGACAGGGGATGTGCCAGCGCTGGGCGATCGCCTGCAATTGTTCACCAAGCACCGTCGGCAGGCGCGTCAGGCTGCACGTGCGCAGATGATCACTGACCTGCGCGGCGAGCGTCTGGCAGGCGTCGCGGTCGTGCGATTGCTGACGTTCGAGCAACAGGTCAGCGATGTCGAGCAGTTGCAGCAGCCAGCCGTCACCCAATGGTTGTACCCAACCACGCAGGTGCAGCGGCTGATCATTCAGGCCGGGAAAGTCGAGATCGAGCAATTGCCCGTGCCAGTCCCGCGGCTGACCTTCGATGGTCAGCAGGCTATGCGGCAGCAGATAGGCGCTGAGCGGCAACGGCTGGTCGTTGAGTTTGTGCTGGGCGAGCAAATGCCGCAGCGGGCCGGCGATCTGCAGCACCTCGCCGTCGCCATTCAGATAGAAATGCAGGCCGGTGGGCGGCGCGCCGAGTCGGTCCGGCAACTCAAGAACAGCGCTGGGGGCACGCTTGAGCAAACGGCCGAAGAGCTTATCGCCGGCGGTCAAAATTGCAGGCTCGAGCGGGCGGTCAGGTGCGTGGGCAGATTGGGCACCGTGCCGATCCCGGGCAGCACCAGAAACGGCATGATCTGGTTGAGCTTGCTCACCGGGTAATTGACGCTGACGGTCAGGGTGCCAGTCCCCGCGTCGTACGCCGCACTGGTGTCGGTCCCGACCACCAGATTCAAGGCCGAGGGCAGCCATTGCAGTTGCTGGGTCAGCGCGGCATTGGCGGTGTTGACCAGCACCGTCGAATAGTTCGGCGTGGTCGGGTCCACCGCGACACTGCGGCGCACCGCCTCAGCGGTGGCCTGGTTGAACGATTGCATCATCACGAAGGGCAGGCCGTAGCTGACCAGCCCGTAAAACACCGCGAAAAAGATGATGAACACCAAGGCGAATTCGATCGCCACCGCACCTTTTTGCGACCTGCGAAAGCCGTTTTTCATGCGTGCGTCTACCCTGACAGTCACTGCGTAGTATCAGCATAGAATCAATCAGCCAAAACGGACGGCTTTCAGCGGATGCAGATTTCACTTGTTCTGATCTGGCTGGCGATCTGCGCCGCGCAAGATGCCCGGCAGCGGCGTATTTCCAACGCATTGACGTTGGGCGTCGGCGCGCTGGCGCTGGTCTGGTTGCTCGCGACCGGCACCACCTGGTTGGGCGCCGAGGCAGGGCAGGGTGGATGGGCCTGCCTGATTGCTTTGCTGCTGACGCTGCCCGGTTACGCCTTGGGACGCATGGGCGCCGGCGATGTGAAATTAATGACAGCCCTGGCTCTTGCGACGAACGGCATATTCGTTCTTGGCGCGTTTATCGGTGCTGGAGTAGCCAGCGTGATTTGGCTGCTGCTTGCGCCAAAAGTCTGGCCCCATATCGGTCAAGGGCTTAGAGAGCACGTACGCCATCTCGCTCCGGACAAGTCAAAAAAGCTGCCATTTGCGCCGTTCGTGTGGGTAGGTGTAGTGCTCTCGCTGTACTGGATCACCTGATCGCGGGGTGCCACTAGTCCTATGTACATAGTCGGAAAGTGGGTCTACTTTCAATTCAGGCGAATACGCCACCAAAGTGCAGGAATCGTCAGCGTTGGCCCGAGCAAATGGAGTGGTTCGTGAACAAGCCTAGTGCGGTAAAAATCCTCGTGGTCGACGATCAGCCGCTGATCGTCGAAGAACTCTGTGAGTTTCTTGAGAGCAGTGGTTACCGTTGCGTGCCGTGCGAGTCGAGTCTCGAAGCCATCGAGCTGTTCAGGGCTGACCCGGACATTGGTCTGGTGCTGAGTGATTTGCACATGCCGGACATGGACGGCATCGAGTTGATCCAGGCGTTGCAGCGGCTGGCCGGCAAACAGCGGGTGTTCGAGGCGATCATGCTCACCGGGCGCGCTGACAAGCAGGATGTGATCAAGGCGTTGCGTGCGGGGATCGCCGATTACTATCAGAAGCCGATTGATCTGGCAGAGTTGCTTGAGGGTGTGCAGCGCCAGGAACTGGCTTTGCAGGAGCGGCAGAAGAATCTGCATCTGGGGCATTTGAATCAGAAGTTGCAGTTTTTGTCCGAGTCGATTGATGACCTTTATCAGGATCTGGACAAGGTGCGGCGCTCGCCCGTGCCGGTGGTGAGTGATGGTGAGCCTGAGTCTGTGGAGATGCCGGCGGTGTTCAGTCAATTGTCGCCCCGGCAGTTGGACGTGGCGCGGTTGGTGGGCAAGGGGCAGACCAATTATCAGATTGCCTGTGAGTTGGGGATTACCGAGAACACGGTGAAGTTGTATGTGTCGCAGGTGTTGCGGTTGACGCATATGCATAATCGGACGCAGTTGGCTTTGGCGCTTTCTCCTGGTAGTTCGGCGGGGCGGCAGCGGGTTACTGCGCATTGACTTGGCGGCCTTTGGGCCGACCATGCTTTGGGTGGTTGGGGTGAATATCCGTTTTTTTGGTGTCGCTGATTACGGTTCCGCCCTTACGGCGGGTCACTTTTGGCAAACGCGGTGCGTGTCAACGTATCTGTCGCTTCAGGCTGTTTTAGGAGTCTATTACGCCCTTGTTTCAGGGCGCTCTGGATTCAGGTAAACAGCGTTTGCGGGGAGTATCAGTTTTTTTGTGTTCGGGCTGGTTAGGGCCTGCCGTCAGGCAGGCCGTTGTTTTACCAGCTCGGTCTGGTAAATCGGTCTCCGTACAGGATCGCAAATTGATTCATCGCCACTTTCCAGTCGTGTGCCGCATGACCCCAGTTGGCGGTGATGTTGCGCAACCCAAGCCATATCAGTTTTGTCGCAGCCTCATCGGTCGGGAAGTGTCCTCGAGTTTTGATGATCTTGCGTAACTGGGCATTGATGCTCTCGATGGCATTGGTCGTGTAAACCACTTTGCGGATGCCCGCCGGGAAAACAAAAAACGGTATAACCCGATCCCAGGCGCGACGCCATGCAGCAACCACAGTCGGATACTGCTTGCCCCAAGGCCCCGCTTCAAAGGCGTTAAGCTCTTGCTCAGCCACATCGGCATTGATCGCCTGGTAGATCGGCTTGAGTGCTTTGGCCAGTGCCCGACGTTTATCCCAAGCAGCATAATCCAGGCTGTTGCGGATCAGATGCACGATGCAGGTTTGCAGCGTCGTGGCAGGAAAAACCGCCCCCAACGCCTCCGGTATTCCTTTGAGGCCATCCGTGACGGCGATCAGAACATCTTCAACGCCACGAGTCTTGAGGTCGTTGAACACCTTCATCCAAAACTTGGCGCCCTCGGTGCTCTCGATCCAGATACCCAGAATGTCGCGCGTGCCATCAGGTAATACCCCCAGCGCCAGATAAATAGCCTTGTTGCGTACTAACCCCTCGTCCCGGATTTTGACCCGTAGCGCATCGAAGAAGATCACCGGATACATCGGTTCCAAGGGTCGTTGTTGCCAGGCACCGACCTCTTCCATGACCGCATCGGTGACTGAGCTGATGAAGTCATGGGACACGTCAGTTCCATACTGCTCAGACAGAAAAGCGCGGATCTCACGCACCGTCATGCCCCGGGCGTACATGGCAATTATCTTGTCGTCGAAGCCTGTAAAACGGCGTTCGTGCTTGGGAATCAGGATCGGGGCGAAGCTACCATCGCGGTCTCTGGGGATATCCAGACGAAGAGGGCCGTCGTCAGTCAGGACAGTTTTGCCACTCTTGCCATTGCGCTGATTGGTCGACTCCTCAGGGCGCTCCGCGCCCTGAGGATAACCAAGGTGGTGACCCAGCTCGGCACCTAGAGCACGCTCGATCAGAGCCTTCTTGAACGCCATGGACGCGTCTTGAATGGCTTCGGCGCTCATCGGGCCTTTAACAAACTGCTCGATCAGCTCTTGGGGAATCGAGGGCAACTCCCTCGCTGTTGCATTGGCGGACTTCTTTTTGGTCGGCATACATGTACCTCTAGCTACATGTTATGCCCGAACACAAAATTTCTGACAGTCTCCGTTTGCGAGTTTCCAATTACGTACTTCGCCGCTCCAACGGCTAGGGTTAGTTGCTTTGGCTGCCTTGTAAAGATTCTCCCGTGCCTGCAGTAACGCAGGTGCCTTGCCTTCGTGACGCTCATTGGGCGTCACGTATTTCAAGGCGCTATGACGATGCTCGTCGTTGTACCACTCAACGAATTTCTGCACCCAGAGTCGTGCTTCCGTGAGGTTGTCGAAGGGCCGCTCGGGCCACAGCGGGCAATACTTAGCCGTACGAAAAAGCGCTTCGGCATAGGCGTTGTCATTGCTTACTCGGGGTCGGCTGAACGACGGTTCGACGCCCAATGCAATCATGCTTTCTCGAAGAAGCGAGCCTCTCATTACGTGACCGTTGTCCGAGTGCAGTACCAGCGGACGACCCGCCGTACGCTCTCGTAAGCATCCTTTTTCAAGCAGTACGCATGCATGTTCTGCGCGTTCGGATTCGTGTACTTCGTTGGTCACTAATTTGCGGCTATAGATGTCTTTGACCATGTACCAGTAGTAAAAGCGACCTTTAACGGTGGTGGGTAACCACGTGATATCCCAACACCAAACTCGATTTGGGGCATCAGCACAATGTGTGGTCAAAGCTCGGCGCTTCGGAGCTTTGGCTCGGCCTCGACGGCTATTCTGATTTGCCTCTTTCAGCACCCGATAGAATGTTGATTCCGATGCCAGATAGATACCTTCGTCAGCTAACTTCGGGACAATCTGGTGCGGTGTCAGACTCGCGTAGCCAGGTTGATTAGCAGCATCCAAAACAGCCTGACGCTCTGCGACGCTGAGTTTGTTGGACGGTGCTTCGCGCTTGATGATCTGGCGCTTGTCGGCTTCGCAGTGTCGCCAACGCTGAACCGTCCGCAAACACAGCCCGATCTCTTTGCATGCACGAAACCGACGAGCACCACTTGCTACTGCCTCAGCGATCAGGCCCAAAGCCTGCACACGATCAGGGGCGCTGATCAGCCTTCCTTGTCCTTGCCCCAGATCGCATTGGCTTTTTTTCTGAGTTCCAGTAAAGCGACCGCCTCCTTGCAATCAGCATCGGATCGAAGCAGTTGTCGCTCCAGCTCCTTTATCCGTATTTGCTCGGTGGTCGGTTTTTTGTTGGGCTGAGGCTCCATCGCAGTGTTGGCATTCTGGCAAGCTTGGCGCCATTGCTGAATCTGCTCAGGATAAATGCCCTTGATTCGGCAATATTGTGAAAGCTCTACCTCGCTCAACGGCGCGGTTTCCAGAACGGCGTTGAATTTGTCGGCGCTGGACCACTGATTGCTGGTTTTATTATTCCCAGGAACAATCAATCCTTTATCTCTAGCCATTTGCCTCCAGTTTCGCAGTGACTGTGGGGTGACGCCGATTGCAACGGCGAGCTCTGCTACGGAACGGTTTAAGGGCGGCATCATTTGAAGAACAGCCCAGTCTCTGAAGTCATCGTCATAACGCTTCGGCATTGCTAGACACCTTCGCCCCCATGAATGGTTGAGTCAATCAACAGAGGTGACAGGTAGGCTGACACGGGGGGAACGCCCCAAAAGTAACCAAAAGGTCTTCGCCCTGACGTTCGGCCCGCTCGCTGGGGCTCGGGGTTCCTTCGCTCCGGGATCGATCCTGTCGCAGCGGCTACGGTTTGCTTCGCTGCACCTCCTTCCGCTGTGTCTGGCTGCGCCAGACGGTCGCTGCGCTCCCACGCCCGGATCAATCCCTCCACTCAGCCTGCCGACGGGCTCCAAGATCAAAATCTACTCGAGCTTGCGCTCATTGTTGAGTGGTGCGGCTTCGCCGCGGGCAGCTGCGCAGCTTTTGCTTTCTGTGGGAGCGAGCCTGCTCGCGAAGGCGGCCTGACAGCCGACCTGTTTTTGAGTCTTACGCGATCCAACTGTAGGAGCTGCCGAAGGCTGCGATCTTTTGATTTTGATTTTGCTGTTCTGTAGGAGTGAGCCTGCTCGCGATGAGGCCAGTCGGTCCGCCGATAACTCGAAGTCGTTTAAATCTGTTTCAAAATAACCAGAACCTTCCCACAAGGTTTTCAGGTTGTCCGTCGGACGTCGGGTCACTAGTCTCTGGCTGTCGCTGACAACTCAGCGGCCAGGTGTGGAAACCTGAAATTCAAGTAGTTGCTTTGCATTGCTACCGTAATCGTTGTCGGCGTGTTCGTTCGTCTGCAAACTGTGTCGCGGCGGCTGTGCGTGGGCAGACTTTGGTCTGGCCGGTTGCCTACTTATCGGTTTTCCACCCTGCGTACAGCTGCCACCTTTTGTCGTGTGGAAACGACAGAAGAGGGCGTCACAGCCAAGTAGGAGTTCTCATGGACAAACTCATCCCAGACCCACCCCCATCCCCCACCACCCCGCTCGAAGACGCCATGCGCGCCGACGATCTGGTGAAAAACCGCGAAGCGATAAAACGCGCGCTCGATTTCTATCTCTGCCCCGAACCTGCAAAACCGCATCCGCCCAGCACGCTGTTCATGGTGGTGCCCAATGTCGATACCGAAAGCCTGTTGGCGCATGCCTGTGAGTCGCTGGCGTCAGCGAGTGCGATGGCGAGTAATTTCGCTGGCGAGTTGAGCGGGTTTCAGCGCAGCACAGCGTTGGCGATTCAGCAGATTGTCATGCTGGCGGAGTTGGCGGTGAATCGGGCGCTGGATCGGGTTGATCCGCAGAGCTGACCTGCGACCGCGTTATCGTTCTTCGCGAGCAGGCTCGCTCCCACAGGGGAAATGCATTGCAAACTGTGGGAGCGAGCCTGCTCGCGAAGGGGCCTTCAAGGGCACCACCAGACTAATTCTTGCTCTCGATCTTCCCGCCCGCATCCGGATCGTAAAAATCCGGGATCTCGTATTGGTATTTCTTCAACCAGCGCTGCATCGCCAGTTCGCGTTCGGTGGCTGTTGCACTCTGAGGTTTCGGCGAGGCGGCTTTGTTGCGGCTTTGCAGGACCAGCCAGCCTTCGGTTTCCTGTTGCTGCGCCGAGGCCGGGCCGGTGTCGATGGCGTGGGCGCCGAGGGGCAGGGTGAGCAGGGTCAGGTAGCACAGGCCTTTGCGGATGGTCATGGCTGTCTCCTATTCGAGCGTCGGCGGTAGCGGGTCGATGAAGGCGGCGACGCGGTCGCCGGGTGTGGCTTTGGCGTGGGTCGGGGCTTTGAGTTTTTCCGCGCGTTGCTGCGCTTCGGTGAATTGTTCCGGGGTCAGTTTCGAGCGGCTGACGATTTCCGCGGCTTGCGGCCAGTCGTTCTGGTAGAGCAGCAGGGTGACCATGTTCAGCGTCGCCAGTTGATTGTTCTGGCTCAGCTCGATGGCGGTGAGGAATTCGAATTTCGCTTCGTTGAGGCGCAGTTGGTTGAGGTAGACCACGCCGAGGTCATTGCGGATTTTTTCGTCGGTGGGCGCCAGGCGCGCGGCGCGTTGCAGGTGGGCCTGGGCCTGGCCGTTGTCGCCACGGGCGGCGTAGACCTGGCCCAGGCCATGTTCGGCCTGGGCGGTGAGGCAGCCGCCGAGCAGGCTGCGGTAGAGCGGCTCGGCTTCGCTGCGACCGAGCAGGCGATAGACCTTGGCTTTGCGCAGGCGCACTTCGCTGAGGTTGTCCGGCAGGCTTTGCAGGTTGGCGAGGCTGGCGTGGAGCTTGCCGTCGCTGGCCAGATCATCGGCGAGGTTCAGCGACAGTTCCTGCTCCGAGGTCAGTTTGCTGCAGCTGGACGGCGACAGCAGCGAGGTCCACGGCGCCTGGCCATCCGTGGCGCAGCCGCTGAGCAGCAACAGACTTGCCATGACTATCAGTACTTTCATCAAACGCTCTCCATGAGCCAAGGTCAGTTTGCGAAGGCGCGGGCGATGGCGGTGAAACCCGGGCCGGCGAGTACGATCAGCAGGGCGGGAAACAGAAACAGCATCATCACCACCGACATCTTCGCGGACATTTTCGAGATGTATTCCTGCAGCCGGGTCAGGCGTCGGTCGTCCAGTAATTGCTTGAGCGCCAGCAGTGATTTCATCGCACCGCCGCCCTGGTGGATCAGTTGCTGGAGGATCACGCAGGTGTCGGTGAATTCGTCCACCGCGAGCATCACCGCGGTCTTGTTCAGCTCCTGACCCAGCTCCAGACCCGAGTCGACGCGGCTGAGGATCAGGCGCAGTTCGCTGGTCAGTTCCGGCAGCAGTTTCTGCGCTTCGACGCTGAGCACGCGCAGCGCTTGTTCCACGGCCATGCCGGATTCAAAGAGGATGCGCAGCAGCGGAATGAACGTGGAGATTTCCACGGCGATGGTTTTCTGCCGGCGGGCGGCGGCGTAGGCGAGCAGGCGTTTGGGCAAGAGATAGCCGCCGCCCGCAGCGAACATCGGCGCCATCCAGCGGTGGCTGGTCTGCGGGAAAAACACTTCCTGCAAAAAGATCGCCAGCCCCAGAGCGAGCAGCGGCGTGCCGATCTGGCAGGCGGCGAAGAGCGCGCGTTCGTTGGCGCGGCGCCAGCCGAGGCGGCCGAGCAGGGTCTGGGTTTCGCTGTCGATGCTCACCGAGCCCCGGCCGAAACGGCTGTTGCCCAGCGCGCGCAGCCAGTGGCCGAAACGGTTCTCCCGGACCAATTGGCCGTGCAAGCGCTGATGCACCTGACGCACGCGGCGGCGTTCGGTGAGCAGGTGATTGCCCAGCAATAACAGCGAACCGAGGAGCAACAGCAGCGCGGCGAGCCAGACCATTTCAAACGCTCCGCAACATGCGCCACAGCGCCAGACTGCCCAGCACCTGCAACGCGGCGGCGCTGAGCAGCATGGTCTGGCCGCTTTCGTCGTGCCACATGCCGAGCATGTAGCCGGGGTTGGTCAGCATGAAGTAGCTCACCAGAATCAACGGCAGCAAACCGAGCACCCAAGCAGTCATGCGCGTTTCCCCGGTAAGGGCGCGCAGCTGCCGCGCGCCCTGGTCGCGCTCGCGGATCAGTTTGATCAGGTTCTCCAGCAGTTCACTGGCGTTGCCGCCGTAGCGGTGATTGACCTTCAGGCCGAGGGCGAACATGCGCAGTTCGTCCTGCTCGTAGAGTTCGGCGAAATCGCTGACCGCATCGGGCAGGTTCACCCCCAGTTGCACGTTGCGCTGCACCCGGCCCATGGCTGCTTTCAAGGGATCTTCACTGGCCTCGATGCCGCCCAGCACCGCATCGCTGAGCGTGCGCCCCGACTTGAGGCTGCGCACGGTGTGGTCGAGCAATTGCGGCAGTTGCTCGATCATGCGGCGGATCCTCCGCCGGTAACGAATGGCGATGTACAGCCGCAACGCCACGGGCGGGACGATCAACATGATCAGCAACCCAACCCAGCTCCCGAGCAGGAATCCCAGGCCCATCGCCACTGCCCACAGGCTCAGCCACAGGCTGAAACGCTCGCTCGGCCGACCCAGTCCTGCACGCAGAAACATGCGCTCCAGTCCCACCCACCTGGTCTGCTCGACGGCCAGTTGCGGTTGCCCGGCGGCGAGTCGATTGAGGACTCTCTTCGTCGCGGTCTTGCGCAGGCCTTGCAGGAACAGATAGATCGACAGCCCGAGCAGCATCAGGCAAATGGCGATGAGAATGATCGGTCCCAGCATCTGCGTGCTCCTCGCCTTCAGCCCAGGTGAGCGTCGTGGCGCAGCTTGTCGCCGGCCGGGTTGAGCGCTTCGCGGGCGAAGCCGAAACCTGTGCGGCGGTCGAGGCGGAACAGAGTGTTGGTGACGTAGACGTCCTCGCGCATGCCGACCACTTCCACCACTTCAGTGACGCAGCGCCGGCCATCGGGCAGGCGTGTCAGTTGAATGATCACGTCGAGGGCGGCGCAGATCATCTGGCGCAAGGTGCGTTCGGCGATCGAGCGCCCGGTCAGGCCGACTAGAGTCTCCAGACGCAGCAACGCGTCCTGGGCATTGTTGGCATGCACGGTGCTCATCGAACCGTCGTGGCCGGTGTTCATCGCGGTGAGCACGTCGACCACTTCAACGCCACGGATCTCGCCAAGAATGATCCGGTCGGGACGCATGCGCAGGGCGTTGCGAATCAGGTCGCTGGCCTTGACCTCGCCATGACCCTCGGCATTCGGCGGACGGGTTTCCAGACGCACCACATGCGGATGGCCGAGCTGCAGTTCGGCGACGTCTTCGATGGTCACCAGCCGTTCGTGCGGGTTGATCAACTGGCTGAGGATGTTCAACAGCGTGGTCTTGCCGGTGCCGGTGCCGCCACTGATGAGGATGTTGCAGCGCCTGCCCACGGCGTTCTGCAGGAACTCGAAAATCGCCAGATCGATGGTTTGCATCGCCATCAAATCGGTGCTTTTGAGCATGTCCTTGCGAAACTTGCGGATCGACAGGCACGGGCCGTCGAGGGCAATCGGCGGGATGATCGCGTTGACCCGGCTGCCATCGGGCAGGCGCGCATCGACCATCGGCGAGGACTCATCGAGGCGTCGCCCGAGCGGTGCAAGAATGCGTTGCATGACGCGCTCGACGTGATGCGCATCGATAAAACGCAGATCGCTCTGATGCAGTACGCCGTCGCGCTCGATGAACACCCGGTGCGGACCGTTGACCAGTATTTCCGTCACCGACGGGTCGCGCAGCAGAACTTCCAGTGGGCCGAAACCGGTGAGTTCGTCGACGATTTCTTCGCCGAGGCGCTCCATCTCGTAGCGCGAAATCGCCAGGTGCAAACGCGCGATGTATTCGGCGACCTTGTCGGTGACGAACTGCGCCAGTTGCTGGCGTGAACCTTCCAGCAGGTTTTTTCCTGACTCCTCGATGGCGTCGATGATGTAGCGGTGCAGGACCAGTTTCAGGCCTTCGTGATCGCTGTTGCCGATCGCTCCGCGTGGCGTCGCGCCAAAGAGTTTTTCTGCGCTCATGAGTTACCTCGCAGACGGTCGAACCAGGTGACTTTCGGTTTGCTCAGGCCCTCGGAACGCTTGGCCAGACGCTCGCCGAGGGCGCGCAGGCTCTGGGTAAGTTTCTCCCGGGGCGCCAGTTCGAACAGACTCACGCCCTGGTTTTTCGCGTTCAGGCGCACGTCGGGACTGAAGGCCAGCACGGCGATGACTTCCAGATTGAAGGTCTTGCCCAGGGTCTCGGCATCCGGCGCGACATTGCTCAGGTAGCGATCAATCAGCAAGCGCCCGTGCTCGAGTTTCATGCCTTTCTCGCGCCACTGGTTGAGCACGGCGAGGTTGCGTCGGCAATTGAGCACGTTCTGGTCGGTGTACCAGAGCAGTTTGTCGCAATGGCTGACGAAGGTGCGCAACGCCTCACTGTCGGCCTGCCCGGTGAGGTTCACGACAATGTGCTGGAAGTGCTGGCGCAAGGCGCTGAGCAGCATGTACAGCTCGGCGGCACTGGTGGTTTCCAGCGGTTCGTCAGTGTTGGCGTAGGCAAGAATGCGCAGGCCGTGGTCGGCACTGGTGAAAGCACTGTCGATCAGCGTTGCGTCGAGGCGGCGCAAATGACGCAGGGCATCGCCGAAGTGAAACGAACTCTCCAGCCCCAACAGCGCGAGGCTGTCGCCACGGGGCAGGCCGAGATCCAGCAGCAAGGTTTGCTGGCCGCTCTTCTGCACCACCATGGCCATGTGGTTGGCGAGCAAGGCGCCGTCCGACGCGCCTTGCACGCCATACAGAACGGTGAGACCACCGAGCTGGGTGTTGGGCGCAACGGCCGGCAAGCGTTTGCTCAGACGCCGCACCAGTCCGGCAACTTCGCTGGAGCGCGAGCCATAGGCGACGAAATCCCGCGCGCCGGCGCGCATTGCATTGAGCACCAGCTGATTGTCCATGCCGTCACCGAGGGCGACGATCGCCAGCATCGGCTTGGCTTCCAGCGCACCTTCGATCAGCGCGCTCTGCGCGACGACGTGCTCGCGGTCGAGACCGACGAACACCAGATTGGCGAACGTTACATCGACCAGTGCGAGCAATTCATCGAGGCTGCCAGCACCGGCGCTGATGACCTGGCCGAGTGGCGCGAGGGCGCTTTGCAGCCATTCCAGATCGGTGCTGTTGCGGGTAATGGCGAGGAAGGTCTGACTGAGATTCTGGTTCATTGCGACAACCCGCTGCGCTTGTCGAAGTTACCGTTCTCGAGGAAGAACATGCGATAGAAATTCGGGTCGTAATTGCGCAGTTTCTCCCCCGGCAACGACGGCAGTCGCGCGTCCGCCGCCAATGGCTGGACCAGATGCGGGGTGACGATCATCAGCAGTTCGCGCTCTTCGCGTTTGATCTGCGAACCCTTGAAGAACGCCCCGAGGATGGGAATGTCACCCAGGCCGGGAAACTTGTTCACTTGCGAGCTGTTGGTGGTGCTGATCAAACCGCTGATGACGAAACTCTCGCCATCACCCAGCGACACGCTGGTGTCGGTGCGGCGGATGGTCAGCGCCGGAACGGTGGTGCCGGCGATGTTCACCGCGTTGGCAAAATCCAGTTCGCTGACCTCCGGGGCGACCTTCAGCGCGATGCGGTCGCGGCCGATGATGGTTGGCGTCAGGGTCAGGCGGATGCCGAATTCCTTGTATTCGATCGACACGCTGTCGCTGCCGGAACTGGGCACCGGAATCGGGATTTCCCCGCCGGCCAGGAAGCTCGCACTCTGCCCGTTCAACGCCACCAGACTCGGCCGCGCCAAGGTGTAGGCGAAGCCGCTGGTTTCCAGGGCGTTGATGATCGCCATGGTCTTGCCGCCGACCCAGGAGAAATTGAACAGTGAGTTATCCACCGGCAGGCGCGGCTGCGGCACGCCGTCGATCGTTGGCAGCGTGCCGGGCGAACCGAACAGGAAATTGCCGCGCGTGCCGATCAGCGACGCCGTGGCTTCCTTGAGTTTGGTGCGGCTGACTTCGACGAAGCGGATGTCGGTCTGCACTTGCGACGGCAGCGTCGGATCGTCCGACGGCACGCTGCTGGTCAGCGCCGTGGTCGCCGCGCCATGGACGAAGACCATGGCTTGTTGCGGCTGCGCCGAACACGCCGTCCAGACCATCAGGCTGGTCGCGCCGGGGCCGACGCCCGTGAGCAAAAAGGACGAACCGCCATTGGCATGCACGTCGGCAATTTTCGGATCGCCCACTGCCAGCCGAGTGATTGCCACCGGTGACTGCATGTCCTGCTGGAAGCCTTCGCCGATCTCGATCACCGAGGGCAGGCGCGGCAGTGCCGAGCAATTACCCACCGCCGCGAAGGCGCTGTCCATCGTCAATCCCAACAACAGCAAGGCCCGGAGCGCCGGTTTCAATGTCGGTCTGAGTCGACTCTGCATGCACGTGAATCCTTGCGCAGTCATGGGGTTTGTTGGCTGATCTGGTTGCCGCGAATGATTTCCACCGCACGCCTGGACACCGCGCCGGCACTGGCGCTGGCAGGTGCTTTTTGCGCGCTGCCCAGGGCGAGTTGAGTGAACTGGAAGAGCTGGCTGTTGGCGCGATCCAGGTGCGCGGGCGATTGCGCTTCGCCGGCCCAGTATTTGGCCAGCCGTTGTTCTTCGCTGCTGCGCACCGCGAGACGCAAGGTGCCGACTTGAGTGGCGAGCATCAGGCGGCTAAGCAGTTGTTCCGGCACCGCCAGCACCACGGTGCGTGCGGCGATGCGGCGCTGGTCCTGTTTGAGTTTTTCTTCGGCGCTGAGGTTGGGGGATGCCGGTTGGCCGTCGTTGGTCAGGCCGTACTGATCACCGATGCCGAGCACGCGCAAAGCCGGAACGGCGATCTGCGCCGACTGCTGCAGGTTGCTCGCGTCCTCGCGCAGATACAGCAGCACATCGACGTAATCCCCCGGCAGCAATTGCCCGGCGGCACCGATCACTTCATCGACGGCCACGGTCAGCGCGCGTTCGTCGCGGCGAATCATCCGCGCCAGCGCACCGCCGGCCTGGAAGCTTTCGTCATTGAGCCAAGTGCCTGCGCTGAGGTGGCGCCAAGGCGTGCGACCGACTGCTTGTTCGATGCTGCTCAGGCTGCCGGTCGGTGCGCTGCGCAGTTTTTCCACGGTCACATCGGCGGCGGTCAACGGCGTGAACGGCGCTACATCGTGGAGCAGCACCACCACCGGTTGGCGGGTCTGGTCTTCGGCAATCGCGACAGTCTGTTCAATGCTGACCGCTGGGGCGACGGGCGCCTCGGCGACCGGGGCCGGCTGACGACTGAGCACCAGCCCCCAGTAACCGACAAAAACCGCGCCGAGCAACAGCAACGCGGCGAGGCCCATGGTGACGCGACTGTTCATGACGGCTCTCCCTTTCCTGCTGCACAACCGACTGCATTTGCTTGCGAAAGGCGGACTGCTTCGGCAGCTATGAACATGCAACTATTTCGCTATTTCCAAGCTAGCTGATCCAAGCAAAAGCGCCATTAATGACAGGCAAATAACCCACCAAAGTGTGAGTCCCGGCCAATTAACAGCAGGAAATGGCCGGGACACATTGGGATTAATGCTTTGTGATTAATGCGTTCTTACAGTTGTTGGGCGGGGGTTTGTTGACAATGCTCAAGTGGCACGGTGGAACCATGCCGCGGTGGTGATGTCGGCGCCAGAGGCGCGAAGGAGTGGACCTATGTTTCGTATGACTTTTGATTATGTGATCGCCAAGGCTCGCGCGTTTGCCGGCAGTGAAGAGGGTGCTTCGGCGATCGAGTATGCGATTGTGGTGGCGATGGTGGCGGTGGTGGTTGTGGCGTTCGTTAGCCCGCTTGGCGACAGGGTGCTGGCGATTTTCAACAATGTTCTGACGTCGCTCGATGGTACGGCTGTGACTCGGCCAACACCCTGAGGCTTGTGAACACTGCACCTGGCTGATATCGCACTACACTGGATTTACCTTTCAGTATTCAGGTATTGCCTATGAACGCGCCTTCGTCGTCCCGCCAACAACTGCTTCTGGTTGATGATGAAGAAGACGCGTTGCTGGAGTTGGCGGAGTTGCTGGAGGGGGAGGGGTTTGTCTGTCACACCGCGACGTCGGTGAAGCTGGCGTTGCATCTGTTGACCCGGCATCCGGATATTGCTTTGGTGATTACTGATTTGCGCATGCCCGAGGAGTCGGGCATGTCGTTGATCAGGCGGTTGCGTGAGCATACGTCGCGGGCGTATTTGCCGGTGATTGTGACGTCGGGGCATGCGGATATGGAGGATGTCAGCGATATGTTGCGGTTGCAGGTGCTGGATCTGTTTCGCAAGCCGATTTATCACGTTCGGTTGGTGGAGACTCTTGATAATCTGTTTCCCAAGCCTCGGGTGCAGGCCGGGTGACTCGGCGGCCTTTGGGCCGACCGTGTTGGTGGGGGTTGGGTGAATATCCGTTGCTGCGGGTGTGGCGGCTGGCGGTTTCGCCCTTACGGCGACTCACTTTTTTTACAAACGCCTAAAAAAAGTAAGCAAAAAAACGCTTGCTCCTACGTTCGGCCCTCGCAGGCTCGGGTTCCTTCGCTCCGGGACTGATCCGGGCGCAGCGGCTCCGGTTTGCTTCGCTGCACCTCCTTCCGCTGTGTCTGGCTGCGCCAGACGGTCGCTGCGCTCCCACGCCCGGATCAATCCCTCCACTCAGCCTTCCGACGTCGCCGGTGGATCAAGATCAAGAGCACGCGAGCTTGCGCTCATTGTTGAGTGGGGCGGCTTCGCCGGGGGCAGCTGCGCTGCTTTGCTTTTGTGGGAGCGAGCCTGCTCGCGAAGGCGGCCTGCCAGCCAACCAATTTCTTCCTGATGTACATCAATCCTGTGGGAGCTGGCTTGCCAGCGAAGGCGGCCTGACAGCCGACCTGTTACTCACTGAACGCACCCGATCAAACTGTGGGGGCTGGCTTGCCAGCGAAGGCGGCCTGCCAGCCGACCTGTTTCTCACTGAACGCACCCGATCGAACTGTGGGAGCTGGCTTGCCAGCGAAGGCGGCCTGCCAGCCGACCTGTTTCTCACTGAACGCACCCGATCAAACTGTGGGAGCTGGCTTGCCAGCGAAGGCGGCCTGCCAGCCGACCTGTTTCTCGCTGATGTACTCGATTCAAACTGTGGGAGCGAGCCTGCTCGCGAAGGCGGCATGCCAGCCGACCTGTTTCTCACTGAACGCACCCGATCAAACTGTGGGAGCTGGCTTGCCAGCGAAGGCGGCCTGATAGCCGACCTGTTTCTCACTGAACGCACCCGATCAAACTGTGGGAGCTGGCTTGCCAGCGAAGGCGGCCAGTCAGTCAACAACGCTCTGCCTGACTCACCACCTGCGCAACCAACCTCTTGCTCTTGTCACTCCGGCACAAGCCTGTCCAATACGCGGTTCACCGCCAGTTCGCCCAGCATGATCACTTGCTGTATTCCCAACAGGGAGCTGCGCTGCGGTCCATCGATAAATCCGGCCAGGTCGCTGGCCATGATGCTCGCCGAGGCCAGTGATTCGCAGGCATGCACCAACAGGGTTTCGTTGTCCGCAGCCGGGTCGACGAGGAACAGGGTGCTGGGTTTGCGCGGTGCGGCGGGGTCTTTGATGAGGCGGGGGTTGAGGTAGTAATCGATGGCGCGGTCGGCGGCTTCCTTGAGCTTTTGCGCTTCGACGAGCGGGTCGGCGAAGGTTGGACCGGCAAGGGGTGGATCGGGCGTTATCTTTTTCACGGGCTCAGTCTCCTGATGGAGTAGGGCCGCAACCGGTTCGCGACTAAACGAAAGGGAGGCAGCTGCACGCAGGTTAGTCGACCGATGAGCCACGAAATCGGCGCGCCCGAAGGCGCCCTGCGCACAGCCACCATCAAGTGCAGGTATGCAATACCTGGCTGACAGGAACCTGTGCGTCGTGGACAAGCGGGCGACTAAACCCGACCACTGATGAGCAGTGGCAGGCAAACGATAGAACCCGCGCTCCAGGCGCACAAGCCGGCGGATTCTGGCGTAGCTGTAGGCAATGGCGCAAGGATTTGTGGGCCGTTGCGAGGTAACGGGGCGTGTGTTTAAACGGCTGGTTTAAGCGCTGCGATAAATAGTTTGAATAGCCGAACGCTTTCGCGAGCAGGCTCACTCCCACTGGGACGGCGGTTGTACTAAGGAACCGTGAACGCCGCCGCATCTGTGGGAGTGAGCCTGCTCGCGAAGGCGGTGCGTCAGTCAAAAAACCTGACTGACACACCGCTCGGCCATCACAACTGATAACTGAAACTGATGCTGTACCGCGGCTTGCGGTTCAACGTGTCCAGGGCTTCATCGGACATGGCCTTCGCCACTTCCAGGGCGACGTTGTAGTACTTGGCATCGCCGAACCTCAGCCCGAGCGCGGTAGATGACAGGTTGTTGGCCTGCACCGGCAGTTGGTTGAACCAGCTGCGCGAGCGGTCGACGACGACGTAGGGTTGCAGGATGCGCACCCAGTTGCCGTCGCGGTTGAAGCTGTAGTTGACCTCGTAGGCCACGCCCCAACCCTTGTCGCCCGAGGCCTGGTCGTCGGGGTAGCCACGGCCGAAGTTCTGCCCGCCGAATACGGCGCGTTCGCTGTCGGGCAAGGTGTCGTCGCTCCAGTACAGCGCCGCGGAGAGCACGCCTTGCCAGTTGTCGAGGAACTTGTCGCTCTGCACGCCGGACAGTCTGACGCGGAAGAAATCCAGGTCGATGTCGTCGTAGTTGGTGTGTGCGCCGAGGCTGTCGAAGCCCTGGTAGACGCCGGCACTGAGGATGCGCAGTTGGCGGGCGTCGGCCTTGCGCCAGTCGCCTTCGAAAGCCGGGGCGCGGACGTCGGTGCGCAGTTCGGTGCTGAAGGGAAAGTTAATGCCGTCGTAGCGTGTCTTGTCGTCGACTGCATACAGACGTGAGCCGGCGGTCAGCAGTTCGTTGGCGGAGGCGATCAGGGGCGTGCTGAAGCCGATCGAGTAGCGATCGTTCTCGCGGTGGGTACTCAGGCGTCCGCCACCGCCGACCAGCACTTCGGTGTCCGGGTCGGCGCGGTAGCGCGAGGCCGAGACGTTGAGTTGGGTGCCCTCGGTGTCGAGGAACTGGCTGTAGTCGAGACGGTAGTAATGCTCTTTGTCGTCGCCCGGTGGGAACAGGCCGCTGAGGCTCAACTGTTCGCCCATCGACGTCTGCGAATTGCTGCTGACACCGAGCAATGCCTGTGGGCCGTTGCGGTTGTCTTCGGTGGTGCTCAGTGTGCTGGTGAACGGTTTGCGACTGGCCTGAGCAACCAGGGTGGTCGCGCCATCGGTGGTGCCCGGCGGTGGCACTTGCGCTTGGATGGTCACCCCGGGAATGCGGCTCATCAGCGTGGTGTAGCGCTCGAAGGTCTTGCGCGTCAGCGGGCGTTCGGCCTGGATTTTCGCGGCGAGTTTGTCGAGCAGGCCTTTGACCCGGCCGATGTCGCCCTGCATCTGGATATCGCGCACGTAGCCCTCGACCAGCACCACCCGCGCCACGCCGTCATCGAAGTTCTGTTGCGGCAGGAACGCATAGGACAACAGATAGCCATCCTGCTGATAGCGACGGGTGATGTTGCGCGTGGCTTCGATCAGTTCGGCAAGGCTGGCCTGGCGGCCGATCAGGGGCTTGTAGATTTCCGCGAGTTCGTTGAGCGGGTAGATCGTGCCGCCTTCGATCTGCACGGTCTTGAGGTTGACCTTGGTTTCCATCAGCAGTGGCTGCGCGGCGGTCGCACCCGGGTCGGGCACTTGCAGTGGCGCCGCGCTCGGCCGATAGGCGTCGGCGGGCAGGTTGGGTACGGGCAGGTTGCGGATGGTTTCGTTGCTGTTGAGAAAACTGGGCAAGGTGTCGGCGAGGGCAGCGGAACTGAGGCTCAGGCACAGCAGGGATGCCAGTACGCGCATAGGACACTCCATGGTCAGAACACAGCACAGGGCAGGTTTTTCCTTAGAAAAAAGGCGGAAGACTCGTGGGAATCTTCCGCCCTCAACCAAGCGTAGGCGCTGTAGGTAAGGCCGTCGAATCGGCCAGGTGCAATTCAGCGTTTGTTGCCGCCCAGCGCGCCGGTCAGGCCGCCGAGTACCCCGCCCAGACCGCCAGTTGTGCCGCCAGTGGCAGTGCCGCTGTTGACCAGACCACCGACCGCTGCCACGGTGCCGCCAACGTTGGTGACCAGACCGCCGACGGCAGTGGTGACCGGATTGTTGGTGGCGGCAATCGCCCCGCCGAGGTTGCCGACTGCGGCGCCCACCTGACTTGTGATACCCGCGACCGGCGTGCCGAGACCGGTAGCGGCGCCGACCTGTTGAGTCACAGTGGTGACTGCGCTGGTGACCGGATTGAGACCCGCACCGACGGCGGCGCCGACGCTGGCCAGCGGCGAGGTGGTTGCAGTGATCGGAGTGCCCGAGCCACCGAGTACGGTGTTGATCGAAGCAATCGTGTTGCCCAGCCCGCCAGCAGTGACGCCGCCGGCACTGACTACACCGCTGGTGCTGCCGGCATTCAGACCGCTGCCGACGTTGACCACCGCACCCCCGACGGTTTGCAGCAGGCCGGTACCGCCGAGGCCACCACCGATGCCGCCGATGCCGCCAGTACCCGAGCCAGTGCCATTGGATACCAGACCGCCCGCTTTGCCGACCGCCGTGCCGGTGTTGCTCAGGGCGCCGCCGAGGGTGTTGGTCAGGGCATTGCCGCTGCCTGCGTCGGTAACTTTGCCGCCGAGGCTGTTCACCGTGCCGCCCACTTTCGAGATCACCCCTTTGAGCGGATCACCCAGGCCGGTGGCATCGCCGAGCTTGTCGGTGGTGCTTTCGACCATGGCGATCACCGGCACCAGGCCGCTGCCGACCTTGTTGGTCAACTGGCTGGTCGGGCCGCTGGTCAGTGAGGTGTTGAGGGTGTCGCCAAGCATGGTGACTTTTTCACCGATGCCATCGACCAGCGGCGCCACCCGGGTGACTACACCGCCAACGACGGGAACGCTACGGGTCGCGGTGTTCAGTTTGACGCTGAGGTCCGACACGCCGTCGCCAACATCGGAAACCACGCCGCCAACCGAGGCGACGGTGGTGGTCAGGCCATTGGGGTCAGTGGCCAGTTTGCCGATGCCATTGCTGACACCATCGCCCAAGGTACTGACGACGTTGCCGGTGGTGTTGGCCAGGCTTTGCACGATACCGCCAGCGACTGGAACCGTGCTCAGCGAATCGCCGATCTGGCCGACGCCATCGCCGACACCGCTGACGGTTTTGCCGACATCCTGAACAAGTGTTGTGGTCACCAGCGAAGGTGCAGCGGGATTGGTCGGGTTGGTGGGATCGGTCGGGTCTGTCGGATTGGTTGGGTTGGTCGGATCGTTGCCGCCGCCGGTACCGCCAGTGCCACCGGTTCCGCCGCCGGTGCCACCAGTGCCGGCAGTATCGCCGCCGGTTCCGCCGCCCGCTCCACCGCTGCCATCGGTGCCCGCCGTGCCGTCCGCCGTCGAGCTGCCCGAACTGCTGCGATGACCGCCACCGCCGCTGCTGCAGCCGACGAGGCCGACCGAAAGAATCAGTGCCAGCGCGATTGCCGATTTGGACCACATCACTTGAGTTTTCATGATTGAGATTCCTGCACCTGTCACAACGTTACGTTGCCTTCGATGGCTCGCCGATCTGTCGTCGGCGATGCCTCGTCCGTGGCTGTAATCTCAGTCGATGGCAGGTTTTTCACCATTCTCAAGTTGGTATTAACCCCTTTATATAGAGGGCCCGGCGCAATGCCGAAGGACTAATACCCCGGTAATAAACGGGCAAAAAAAGCCTTGAAATTCAAGGCTCGGTTTTTTCAAAGCGGCGGGCAGGGCGCGGAAAAACTTAAGTGATATACACACAATTAACGGGTTTTTCCGCCCCGCCAGATCAGGCGATCGGTTGCCACTGACCGACCATATGTTCCAAGTCGCCGGCACCGACCAGGCGCAACTCACCGCTGGAGCCCGCGGCACTGGCCAGCAATGTCACTTCACTGGGCAGGCGCACCGGTTTACGAAAATGCACAGCGATCTCCAGGTTGGCTTTGGGCAGGTGGTCGGAGAGAGCGGCCAGTGTCCGTGCCTTGTTCCACAGTCCATGTGCGATCGCGGTGGGGAAACCGAACAGTTTGGCGCTCGCCGCACTGAGGTGAATCGGGTTGTAGTCGCCGGAGACTTTTGCATACTGGCGACCGATATCCGCCGGCGCCGTCCAGCGCGTTACTTCGAGCAAATCCTGCGACGGCTGCCAGTCTTGAGCCACGGCCTCGCCCTCGAGTTTCACCCCGCGACAGAGCATCTGGCTTTCGGCTTCCCACAGTGGCCCGAGTTGATCGTCCAGGGTAGTGAGCAGATCGAACGTCGCGCCCTTGGCATGTGGTTGCAGGTTGTGCACACGCACGCTGACTTGCGCGCGGCTGATCGCGCCCATCGGCCGCAGCACGCGGATGCGGTTGCTCAGGTGAATCAGCCCCAGCAGCGGGAACGGAAAATCCCTGGCCGTGAGCAATTGCATCTGCAAGGCGAAGGCAAGGATGTGTGGATAGGTCGGCGGCAGCAGGCCGTCATCGACGAAACCGCAGACTTTGCGATAGGCCGCCAGCCGTTTGCCGTCGATATCGACCCAGCAGCGCAGGCCGCTGTCTGGCAGTTGCGTACCGGTGATTTTGCGTCGCGTCGCTGCCCGCGAGTACAGTGCGCGCAGACTCGGTTCGCGATCCAGCGTGTGCCATTCGATGCTCATGCTCAAGCCCCCAGAACGCTTTGCCCACAGACCCGCAACGCCTGCCCGGTGAACGCGCCCGTGCCCGGTTGCGCCAGCCACGCCACGGCTTCGGCGACGTCTTGCGGCAAGCCGCCCTGGCCCAGCGAACTCATGCGGCGCCCGGCCTCGCGCAGGCCGAACGGAATGTGCGCAGTCATTTGCGTCTCGATGAAACCCGGTGCGACGGCGTTGATGCTGATGCCGCGCTCCAGCAGCGTTGGCGCCCATGCCTGGGCCAGACCGATCAGGCCGGCCTTGCTCGCCGCGTAGTTGGTCTGCCCGCGATTGCCAGCGATGCCGCTGATCGAGGCGAGCAGGACCAACCGTGCGTTGTCGCGCAGGGTGCCGCTGTCGAGCAGCGCCTTGGTCAGCACTTGCGGCGCATTGAGGTTGACGGCCAGCACCGCGTCCCAGAATTCCGGGGTCATGTTGGCCAGGGTTTTGTCGCGGGTGATGCCGGCGTTGTGCACGAGGATGTCGAGCCCGTCGGGCAGGTGTTCGATCAATTGCGCGGCGGCATCATCGGCGCAGATATCGAGGGTGATCGCACGTCCGCCCAAGCGGGCGGCGAGGGCCTCGAGGTCGGTCTTGGCCGGCGGTACGTCGAGCAGAATCACCTCGGCGCCATCGCGGGCGAGGGTTTCGGCAATCGACGCGCCGATGCCGCGCGCAGCACCAGTGACCAACGCCTTGCGCCCTGCCAGCGGGCGGGTCCAGTCAGTCACTGGCGTGGCGCACGCGATCAGGCGAATAACCTGACCGGAAACGAAAGCGCTTTTCGGCGAAAGGAAAAATCGCAGCGGGCCTTCCAGTTGATCTTCGGCACCTTCGCCGACGTAGATCAACTGCAAGGTGCCACCGCCGCGCAGTTCCTTGGCCAGTGAGCGCGAGAAGCCTTCGAGTGCCCGTTGAGCACTGGAAGCGAACGGATCGATCAGGGTTTCCGGCGCGCGACCGAGGATCACCAGATGCGCGCTGTGGTCGAGGTTCTTCATCAATGGCTGGAAGAATTCGCGCAGTTGCTTGAGCTGGTCGGTGTGCTGCAGGTCGCTGGCGTCGAACACGACCGCTTTGATTTTCGGCCCGTGGCCGGGGATCCACGCGGTGGCCAGCGAGGGCTCGGCGCCGTAGCTGTAGATTGCATCGGTCAAGCGATTGGCAAATCCGCTGATCCGTTCGGCCAGCGGCCCGCCACCGATCAACAGGGCGCCCTCGATCGGCCGCAGACGCCCCGCCTGCCAGCGTTCCAGCCGCACCGGCGACGGCAGGCCCAAGGCCCCGACCAGACGATGGCCGAAGGATGAGTTGGCGAAGTCGATATAGCGGTCAGACATGGAACGCTCTCCAGAAGTTGGGGTTCAAAGTGTGGACTGTCTACGGCAATCAATCGTTCGATCGCCGCAATAAGGCCTACGCTGGTTTAGCAGAGTAGACCACTGACCCTGTGGGAGCGGGCTTGCCCGCGATAGCGGAGTGTCAGCCGCTGAAGGGTTGGAAATGCCGCCCCCATCGCTGGCAAGCCAGCTCCCACAGGTTTCCATGTGAATCCGCAAATTCCACAGGAGTTATCCATGACCCAGCTGCGCCGCGTCGCGATCATCGGCGGTAACCGCATCCCTTTCGCCCGCTCCAACGGGCCGTACGCCACCGCAAGCAATCAGGCGATGCTCACCGCCGCGCTGGAAGGCCTGATCGAACGCTACAATCTGCACGGCCAGCGCATCGGCGAAGTGGTGGCGGGCGCGGTACTTAAATTGTCACGGGATATGAACCTGACCCGCGAATGCGTGCTCGGCTCGCGCCTGTCTCCAGCGACGCCGGCCTATGACATTCAGCAAGCCTGCGGCACTGGTCTGGAAGCGGCGCTGCTGGTGGCCAACAAGATCGCCCTTGGCCAGATCGACTGCGGCATTGCCGGCGGCGTCGACACCACTTCCGATGCGCCGATCAGCGTCAGCGAAGGCCTGCGCAGGATTCTTCTGCTGGCCAACCGCGCCAAGAGCACCGGCGACAAACTGAAAACCCTTTTGCAGTTGCGGCCCCAGCATCTGATTCCCGAATTCCCGCGCAACGGCGAGCCACGCACTGGCCTGTCGATGGGCGAGCACTGTGAGCTGATGGCGCAGACCTGGAATATTCCTCGCGAAGAACAGGATCAACTCGCCTTTGAAAGCCACCACAAACTCGCCGCTTCCTACAGCGAAGGCTGGCACAACGATCTGATGACACCGTTTCTTGGCCTGACCCGCGACAACAATCTGCGCCCGGACCTGACCCTGGAAAAACTCGCCACGCTGAAACCGGCGTTCGAGAAAAGCGCCAAGGGCACGCTGACGGCGGGCAATTCTACGCCGCTCACCGATGGCGCTTCGGTGGTGTTGCTGGGAAGTGAGGAATGGGCCAAAGAGCGCGGCTTGCCGATCCTCGCTTATCTGCGCGACGGCGAGGCGGCGGCGGTGGATTTCGTCAACGGTGCCGAGGGCCTGCTGATGGCGCCGGTGTACGCCGTGCCACGCTTGCTGGCGCGCAACGGCCTGACCTTGCAGGATTTCGATTACTACGAGATTCACGAAGCGTTCGCTGCGCAGGTGCTGTGCACGCTCAAGGCCTGGGAAGATCCCGAGTATTGCAAAACCCGCTTGGGTCTCGACGCACCGTTGGGGTCGATTGATCGCAGTCGGCTTAACGTGAAGGGCAGTTCGCTGGCGGCGGGGCACCCGTTTGCTGCGACGGGCGGGCGCATTGTCGCGAATCTGGCAAAACTGCTGGATGCGGCGGGCAAGGGCCGAGGGTTGATCTCGATCTGTGCAGCGGGCGGGCAGGGTGTCACCGCGATCATTGAACGCTAAGCAGTATTCCAATGTGGGAGCGAGCCTGCTCGCGAAGGGGGCGTGTCAGTCGCCATCATTTTCTGCTGACAGACCGCTTTCGCGAGCAGGCTCCCACAGGGGCTTCGGTGCATGTGCATGTCAGATTCTGTCGCAAATGCCCTTGCCGGCCGATACCAATCAATGCCACGGTCTCGGCTATGATTCGCCCGGGTCGCTGCGATTGATCCGGCACAGTGTGTGCATCCTCAAGGTTCACAGGTCGGCAACCCCTCCCCGTCGGGCGAGGATTGCCGTATAACGAGTGACATTCGCGTGTTTGGTAATAAAGGACCCACAATAAAAGCTGATGAAGACTCCAAAACGCATTGAACCCCTGATCGAGGACGGTCTGGTCGACGAAGTGCTGCGCCCACTGATGAGTGGCAAAGAGGCAGCTGTTTATGTAGTGCGCTGCGGCAATCAGTTACGTTGCGCCAAGGTCTACAAGGAGGCGAATAAACGCAGTTTCCGCCAGGCGGCCGAGTATCAGGAAGGCCGCAAGGTTCGTAACAGCCGTCAGGCGCGGGCTATGGCGAAGGGGTCCAAGTTCGGTCGCAAAGAGACCGAAGACGCCTGGCAGAACGCCGAAGTGGCGGCGCTGTTCCGTCTGGCCGGCGCCGGTGTGCGAGTGCCCAAACCCTATGACTTCCTCGACGGCGTGCTGTTGATGGAACTGGTGGCCGACGAATTCGGCGACGCCGCGCCGCGTCTGAACGACGTGGTGCTGGAGCCGGATCAGGCGCGCGAGTATCACGCGTTCCTGATTTCGCAGATCGTGCTGATGTTGTGTACCGGTCTGGTGCACGGTGACCTCTCCGAGTTCAACGTGCTGCTGACCCCGACCGGCCCGGTCATCATCGACTTGCCCCAGGCAGTCGACGCTGCGGGCAACAACCACGCGTTCAGCATGCTTGAGCGTGACGTTGGCAACATGGCTTCGTACTTCGGCCGTTTCGCGCCGGAATTGAAGAAGACCAAGTACGCCAAGGAAATGTGGGCGTTGTACGAAGCCGGCACCTTGCACCCGAACAGTGTGCTGACCGGCGAGTTCGACGATCCGGAAGACCTGGCCGATGTCGGCGGGGTGTTGCGCGAAATCGAAGCGGCGCGCCTCGACGAGGAACGCAAGCAAGCCATTCGCGCGGCGGACGACGCGCCGAAAGGCAAACCCGAAGAACCGCCTCCACCGCCGTGGATGCAATGATCGCGTGATGAGAAACCCGGCTTCGGCCGGGTTTTTTGTGCCTGCGCATTCCAGAACCAGCGAAACACCTGTGGGAGCGAGCCTGCTCGCGAAGGCGGTATGTCAGTCACCGATAACGGTGGTTCAAATGCCTTTCGCGAGCAGGCTCGCTCCCACAAGAGATATTGGTGTTGCTGAAAGTTGTATGGGAATCTGGCTTGCCTTCGCACACTCAAGGACTGAATGTGACCACCCCACGCAACACCCACCTGATCGTAACCGCCCGGCTGATCTCGGATTTCGGCGCCTTCCTCAACATGGTCGCGCTGGCCACCTACGTCTACCTGCTGAGCAACAGCGCCATGAGCGTCGGCATCTTCCTCGCGAGCCGTGTCGGTGGCGGAATCTTCGCCAGTCTGATCGGCACACGCTTCTACCGGCGCTGGCAGGGCCGCGCGCCGCTGATTGCCTTCGATCTGTTGCGCGCCGCGCTGCTGGGGCTGCTGTTGATCACGCCGGCCAGTCAGCAGGCATGGCTGTTGCCGTTCATTGCCTTCGGCCTTGGCCTGGGCAATTCGATGTTCGCCATCGGCCTCAACAGCCAATTGCCGCGTTTGATCGAGCCGGCGCAATTGCTCAAGACCAACGCCTGGATCACTTCAGCTTCTTCTGCGGCGATGGTCGGCGGCAGTCTGGTGTCGGGGTTGCTGGTGGCTGCTTTTGGTTTCGAAACGGTCTTCGCCCTTAACGCGCTGACCTATTTGCTCGCGGCGCTGCTGATCGTGCCGCTGCGTTTCAAAAAAGCGGACATCAGCGAACAGCCGCAACGCGGTGAATGGTTTGCGCTGCGGCAAGGCCTGCGTTCGGTGCCAGTGGTCGCGGCCATGCTCGCGGTGACCATGGCCGACACCTTGGGCAGCGCCGCGCACAACGTGGGCTTCCCGATCATTTCGAAACTGCTCACGCCCGAGGCGGCGAGTACGACCTTGGGCCTGGCGCTTGCGGTATGGGCCAGCGGCAAACTGCTCGGCGCGCGCATCGCCAGTCACCTCAAAGGCTCGGAGAACAGCCACCTCGAAAGAAGATTTTTCTGCGGCGTGGCGCTGATGTCGTGCGGTTTCATTCTGATGTTCCAGCAGCAAAGCCTCGTGGGGTTGCTGCTGTTCGCCTTGCCGGCGGGGCTCGGCGATGGCGTGTCCGAAGTCAGTCTGATGTCCCGGCTGCAACGGGAACCTGCGGCGTTGCGCCTGCCGATTTTCAGCGTGCTGACCTTGCTGCAGATGAGCGGTTTCGGCATCGGCATGCTGGTCGCCGCGCCGTTCTATGCGTGGTGGACGCCGGGGGCCGTGGTCATGCTGTTCCACGGCATCCCGCTCGGCACCTTGGGCGTGGTGACGCTGTTGCGGATCAGGCGCGGGCGGGTTGCGCGCAGCAGCCCGACGCCAGTTCCTTGAGGATCGGGCAGTCCGGGCGATGGTCGCCGCTGCAGTGCTCGACCAGATCCTGCAGGGTGTCACGCAACTCGCCGAGCTCGCGGATCTTCTGATTCAGCTCGTCGATGTGCTGGCGCGCCAGGGCCTTCACGTCGGCGCTGGCGCGCTGGCGATCCTGCCAGAGGGTCAGCAGCTTGCCGACTTCCTCCGGGGAGAAACCCAGATCCCGCGAGCGCTTGATGAACGCCAGTGTGTGCAGGTCATCGCTGCCGTACACGCGGTAGCCGCTGTCGGTGCGATTGGCCGCTTTGAGCAAACCGATCGACTCGTAGTAACGAATCATTTTTGCACTCAGGCCACTCTGCCGGGCCGCTTGGCCGATGTTCATCGGTGTTCCTCCAGGTCCTTGGGTTTCCAGGTTTTCAACAGTAGCGCATTGCTCACCACGCTGACGCTCGACAGCGCCATCGCCGCACCGGCCAGCACCGGATTGAGGTAGCCGAACACCGCCAGCGGAATGCCGATCAGGTTGTAGACAAAGGCCCAGAACAGGTTCTGGCGAATCTTTGCGTAGGTCTTGCGGCTGATCTCCAGCGCCGCTGGCACCAGGCGCGGATCGCCGCGCATCAAGGTGATGCCGGCGGCGTGCATGGCGACGTCGGTGCCGCCGCCCATGGCGATGCCGATGTCGGCGGCGGCGAGGGCCGGGGCGTCGTTGATGCCGTCGCCGACCATGGCGACCACCCCGGTTTTCTTCAGCTCGGCGACGGTCGCGGCTTTGTCGGCGGGCAGCACTTCGGCGTGAACATTGCGGATGCCCAGAGCCTCGGCCACCGCCCGTGCGCTGCCGCGATTGTCGCCGGTCAGCAGGTGGCTGTGGATATCCCGCGCGGCGAGTTGTTGCACCGCTTGCAGAGCGCCGGGTTTCAACGTGTCACCGAAGGCGAACAGACCCAGCACGTGCGGCTGAGGACTTTGTTCAATCAGCCACGACAGAGTGCGACCTTCGCGTTCCCAAGCTTCGGCGGATGCGCTCAATTCACCGGCACTCAAAGCGCTTTCGTCGAGCATCCGCCGATTGCCCAGCGCCAGGCGCCGGCCATCCAGCGTGCCGGCGATACCGCGTCCGGTCAGCGCCTGGCTGTCGCTGACATCGGGCACGTTCAAGCCGCGTTCGGCGGCTGCATCCAGCACGGCTTTGGCCAAAGGATGCTCGCTGCCGCGCTGCAAGGCACCGGCCAGTGTCAGCAGATTATTTTCGTCGCCATCGACCGCGCTGAAGTGCGCGATACGCGGCGTACCCGAGGTCAGCGTGCCGGTCTTGTCGAACACCACACTGCTGACTTCGTGGGCGCGCTCCAGCGCTTCGGCGTCCTTGATCAGAATCCCATGACGCGCGGCGACGCCGGTGCCGGCCATGATTGCCGTCGGGGTGGCGAGGCCGAGGGCGCACGGGCAGGCGATCACCAGCACGGCGACGGCATTGATCACCGCAGTTTCCAGCGGCGCGCCATACAGCCACCAGCCGATCAGCGTGGCCAGGGCGATCAGCAACACGGTCGGCACGAAGATCTGGCTGACCTTGTCCACCAGTTTCTGAATCGGCGCTTTCGCCGCTTGCGCGTCTTCGACCAGACGAATGATCCGGGCCAGCACGGTTTCCGCGCCGAGCGCCTGGGTGCGCACCAGCAAACGACCTTCGCCGTTGATCGCGCCGCCGGTGACCTTGTCGCCCGGTTGTTTCGGCACTGGCAGGCTTTCGCCGCTGATCAGCGCTTCGTCGGCGTGGCTCTGGCCTTCGACGACTTCGCCATCCACCGGGAAGCGTTCGCCGGGTTTGACCAGCACCAGGTCTTCGAGGCGCAGGGCGCTGATCGCAACGTCCTGCTCACGCCCGTCGATGACTTGAATCGCCCGCTCCGGCCGCAACGCTTCGAGAGCGCGAATGGCGCTGGCGGTCTGGCGTTTGGCGCGGCTCTCAAGGTATTTGCCGAGCAGCACCAAGGCGATGACCACCGCCGAGGCTTCGAAATACAGATGCGGCATGCGTCCGGCGGCGCTGGCCCATTCATAGACACTCAAGCCATAACCGGCGCTGGTGCCGAGGGCGACGAGCAGGTCCATGTTGCCGGCGCCGGCGCGCACGGCTTTCCATGCCGCGACATAAAAGCGTGCGCCGAAGATGAATTGCACGGGGGTGGCGAGGGCGAATTGCGCCCAGGCCGGGAGCATCCAGTGAATACCGAACGGCTGCAGCAACATCGGCAACACCAGCGGCAGGGCGAGGGCGATCGCACAGATCAATGCCCAACGCTCGCGCTGCAGGCGTTGTTGCTGGTCATCGGATTGTGGCCGTTCGGCTTGCCAGACGCTGGCCGCGTAACCGGCCTTGCTCACCGCGTCGAGCAGGGTTTGCGTATCGACCTGGCCGAGCAATTCGATGTGCGCACGTTCATTGGCCAGATTGACACTGACGCTGCTCACGCTTGGGACTTTGTTCAGGGCGCGTTCGACGCGACCGACGCAGGACGCGCAAGTCATGCCGTCGATGTTCAATTCGACGGTTTGCCGGGGCACGCTGTAACCGGCGTGCTCCACGGCTTGCATCAGCGCCGGCAGGCTGTCGCCGGGTGCCTGCACCCGGGCCTGTTCGGTGGCGAGGTTGACGCTGACGGCACTGGTGCCGCTGACCTTGCGCAAGGCCCGCTCGACACGCCCGGCGCAACTGGCGCAGGTCATGCCAGCAATCGGCAGATCGAAAGTGGTGGATTCGGACATCGGTCGCGCTCCCTGTAGTGGATGTCTACAGGATCAACCTTGCCATGCGGGCAAGGTCAAGCACCATTCCGCAAGATGTTGATCGTTCCCACGCTCCGCGTGGGAATGCCTACTGTGACGCTCCGCGTCACGCTTCGGGACGCAGAGCGTCCACGGCTGCATTCCCACGCAGAGCGTGGGAACGATCGGCGACGGATCGGGTGTCTGCTCAGTAACCGAGGCCAGCCGGCTTCAGGTACACGCCTTCGGCATTCATCGCCAGGCGGAACTTCAGCACATCCCCGGCGTGCAGCACGACTTCCTGCGAACCCGGTGCGAGCATGCCGGGATTGCAACCCGGTGCCTGGCCTGGCAGCAGTTTCAAGCGCAGCGAAACCTTGCCCGGTGGCAGGTTGAACGAAGTGCTCTGCTCCTGGAACAGGCGCGCCGAGAGCTGGTCCTGGATGTACACGCCGATCTCGCACGAGGTCGCCACTTCGAGGCGCTCGCGGGAAATGATCAGTACCGCGTAGTCCTCACCGGCGGCTTGCACCTGCGGGACGGCGGCGAAGAGGCTGAGCAAGCCAAGCAGGCTCAAAGCTGACCAGCGCATGGCTGAATCTCCTGAATTCCAGTCATTGATACACGCAGCTTGGCCGAGCGCGACGCCGATTGCCAGCCCGGCAGTTTTGCGCAGAACTTGACCTTGCCATCGTGGCAAGCTCGAGACTGCCGGCAACCTCACTCAAAGGAGTCTTCCCATGCAAGTGTTCAACGTTCAAGGCATGTCCTGCGGTCATTGCGTCAAAGCCATTACCACTGCGGTGCAGGCGCTGGATCCGGCAGCCAGCGTGCGCGTCGATCTGGCGGCCAAGGAAGTCGGCGTCGAAAGTGCGCTTAGTGCCGATCAGGTGATCGAAGCGATCCGCGAAGAGGGATATGAGGTGAAGCTCGTCTGAAATTGATCGTTAGCGAGCTATCGGAATGTTCAAGGGGTCCGGGCGCGGCTAGACTGTCGGGCTGCGACTTGCCCACCTGGATGCCTGATGAATTTCCGCACGATTTTGATACTCGGCGCCTTGAGCGCCTTCGGTCCTTTGGCGATCGACTTCTATTTACCTGCCTTCCCAGCCATGGCGTCGGCGTTCGGCACCGATGAGCAGCATGTCCAGCTGACGCTGGCGGCGTACTTCCTCGGTCTGTCGCTGGGCCAACTGGCGTACGGGCCGATTTCCGATCGTTTCGGTCGACGGCTGCCGCTGCTCAGCGGCGTTGCCCTGTTCACCCTGGCGTCCTTGGCCTGCGCCTACGCGCCGAGCCTGGAATGGCTGATCGGCGCGCGTTTCGTCCAGGCATTGGGCGGTTGCGCGGGGATGGTGATTTCCCGTGCGGTGGTTGCCGACAAGTGCGACGCGGTCGGCTCGGCGAAGGTGTTTTCGCAACTGATGCTGGTGATGGGCCTGGCGCCGATTCTGGCGCCGATGCTCGGCGGTCTGCTGGTCAACACCACGGGTTGGCAGTCGATCTTTCTGGTGCTCACCGGGTTCAGTGCGGCGGCAGGTCTGGCGGTGGCATTGGGGCTGCCGGAAAGCATGCCGGCCCACGTCCCGCGCCAGCCGTTGTCCGGTGCGTTGCGCCAGTACGCGCGACTGGTCAAGGATTCGGTCTATCTGGGCCATGCCCTGACCGGCGGCATCGCGATTGCCGGGATGTTCGCCTACATCGCCGGCTCACCGTTTGTGTTCATCAAGCTCTACGGCGTACCTGCCGAGCATTTCGGCTGGCTGTTCGGCACCAACGCGGCGGGCTTCATTCTGGTGGCGCAGGTCAATGCGCGCCTGCTCGCCAAGCGCGGCCCGGCGTTTTTGCTGGTGCGCGCGGTGTGGGTGTATTTCCTCGCCGGACTGACATTGCTGGCGGTCAGCTCAATGCGTCCGGATGCGCTGTGGCCGTTGCTGATTCCGCTGTTCATTTGCATCGCCAGCCTCGGCTGCATCATTCCTAACGCCTCGGCTTGCGCGATGAACGGTCAGGGCGCACGCGCCGGCAGTGCGTCGGCGATGCTCGGTTGTCTGCAATTCAGCATCGCCGCCGGTGCCGCCGCCTTGGTGGGGGTGTTGCACGATGGCAGCGCCGTGCCGATGGCCATGGTCATCAGCCTGTGCGGTCTGCTGGTGGTGAGCGTCGCGCTGCTCACCCGGCGTCTGCAGAATGCCCGAGCGTTGGCGCAAGCCCAGGTTTGAAGCTTCGCCTGGAAAGCTCAGCCAGCGGCGCGCTGCTGGCTGGGTTCGGGGATCCGGTGGGGCGCGCAGAGTCGCGCTTCGAGGGTGCGAGTGAAAGCCAGGGCCTCGGCTTCACTGCGAAAGGTCACGACATGCTGGTCCAGGCGCACCTGCCATTGGGACGTTGCCACTTCTTTTATCAGGATCTTCATTGCTGACCTCCCTTGCGTAAAAGATGTATCGCAGAGGCTTCGATTGTAGACCTCGATACCCGCGTAATTGTGACAAGGGTCAGGCAACCGACTGACGGCAAAAAGCCCCGCAACCGCTCTGGCATCACCAGCGATTGCGAGGCTTTATTTTTTAGAAACCTTCTAAAACAATTTTCCCCTTGGCCTTGCCGCTTTCCAGCAGCTCATGGGCGCGGCGCAAGTTGGCCGCGTTGATCGCGCCGAAGTGCTCGCCCAAAGTCGTCTTCAAAGTGCCGGCGTCAATCAGCTCGGCAACGCGGTTGAGCAGCTTGTGCTGTTCGATCATGTCCGGCGTTTCGAACAGCGAGCGGGTGTACATGAACTCCCAGTGCAGCGACAGGCTCTTGCGCTTGAGCAGGCTGATGTCGAGGGACTTCGGATCGTCGATCAGCGCCAGTTTGCCTTGCGGCGCGAGGGCTTCGACCAGTTGCGCAAGATGCTGATCGGTCTGGGTCAGGCTGGCGACATGGGTCACGCTGGTGATGCCTGCGCGTTTCAATTCTTCGCTCAGCGGCTGGCTGTGATCGATGACCAGATCGGCACCCAGGTCGCTGACCCAGTCACGGGTTTGCGCACGGGACGCGGTGCCGATGACTTTCAGGCCGGTCAATTGATTGGCCAATTGAGTGAGGATCGAACCCACTCCGCCCGCCGCGCCGACGATCAGCAGGCTCTGACCCTGATCGGTGCTGCCTTCGCTGATCTGCAGGCGCTCGAAGAGCAATTCCCAAGCGGTGATCGCGGTCAGCGGCAGTGCGGCGGCTTCGGCAAAACCGAGGGACTTGGGCATGTGGCCGACAATGCGCTCATCAACCACGTGCAACTCGCTGTTGCCACCGGCCCGGGCGATCGAACCGGCGTAGAACACTTTGTCGCCCGCCTTGAACAGGGTGACGTCGCTGCCGACCGCCTTGACCACACCGGCAACATCCCAGCCCAGCACTTTTGCCGCGCCGTTTTCCGGTGCCGCGTTCTGCCGCACTTTGGTATCGACCGGGTTGACCGAGATGGCTTTGACTTCCACCAACAGGTCGCGCGGGCCGGCGACCGGCTCCGGCAGTTCGATGTCCTGCAGAGACTTGGCGTCGCTGATCGGCAGAGAGGCGTAATAGGCGATGGCTTTCATGGATGGCTCCGTGCGGTTGATAGAAGAAGAAATCAGGATGAATTCGATGGAGGCCATCATTGGCTATTTCTCTGCGCGATAAAACCGGCTAAAAGAGTAGGCTCTTTCAATATTTTTTTGATAATCGAGGCTGCGCATGCTGCGTTTTGATGACCTGCAGTTGTTCGTCCGCGCTGCCGATCTGGGCAGCCTGTCGGCGGCCGCACGGGTGATGGACATGTCCGCCGCCGTGGCCAGCGCGGCACTCAAGCGCATCGAGCAGCAGCTCGGTGCGCGGCTGCTGGCGCGTTCGACCCGCAGCCTGCGCCTGACCGCCGAGGGCGAAGGCTTCCTTGAGTATGCCCGCGCCGCCCTGAGCAATCTCGACGAAGGGCGTCGCTTGCTCGCCAGCGGTCAGGACCAGGTCAGCGGGATTCTGCAGCTGTCGGCGCCTTCGGATTTCGGGCGCAATCTGCTGCTGCCGTGGCTTGATGCGTTCCAGCGTGAACATCCGAAACTGACCGTGCGGCTGTTGCTCGGCGATCGCATCGCCGACCTCTTCCGGCAACCGGTGGACATCGCCCTGCGCTATGGCGAGCCGGAAGATTCCAGCCTGATCGCCTTGCCCATTGCCCCGCACAATCGCCGCGTTTTGTGCGCCTCTCCAGATTATCTGGCCCGGCATGGCGAGCCGCGCCAGCTCGAGCAACTGGCCCAGCACAACTGTCTTTTATACATGCTTGGCAGCCGCGTTCACGATCACTGGAGTTTTCACGATGGCAAGCGCGAAGTCGGCCTGACCGTCAGCGGCGATCGTTTCAGCGATGACGCCGACGTGGTGCGGCTATGGGCGTTGGCCGGTGCCGGGATCGCTTACAAGTCATGGCTCGACGTGGGTACCGATGTGCTCGCCGGGCGCCTCAAAGTGCTGATGCCGGAACTGCTGTGTGAGCGCGCACCGCTGAATCTGTTGTGCGCCCATCGCGCACAATTGAGTAAGCCGGTGAACCTGCTGAGGGAGATGCTCGCCAGCCGTTGCGCCGAATTGGGTAGTCAATTTCCCGCTTTTCTCAAAGTTGATCATTAGTCGCAGGCAAATAGAGAAATTTCTCTCAGGAACAATCGCCACCTACGCAGGCCCGGGCGCAGGACGTCTGGCTTAACCCGCTTATACTAGCGCCCGCCTCATGCTTGCACTGACACCTGGCGCGCAGATCCCGTAACGCGTTGCCGGCTTTTGGTGGCGGTTGCAACTTCTGCTGCAAGGTTGTGTGCCGGAGCAGCTGGTGTCGGTGGCAGGCCTTGCCCCGATCCAGGGCGGTTTTCGCGTGTTGGCCGATCACCCATTAGCGGCCAAGATGTCTCCGAGCGGTAGACGATACGATTCGACAGGGAGTGAACAAATGGAAAATGCACCGTGCATCAGCCAGATCGCGACATTGCTGGCCGACCCCAAGCGCAGCGCGATGATGTGGGCGTTGATGGATGGCTCGGCGCGGCAAGCCGAAGAGCTGGCGTTACTGGCCGGGCTCTCGCCGTCGTCGGCCAGTGCGCATCTGGGGCGACTGTCCGCAGGTGGACTGTTGAACATCGAAATGCGTGGGCGCAAACGCTTCTTCCGCTTGGCAGCCCCGGAGGTGGGTGCGGCGATCGAGGCACTGGCCAGCGCCACCATTGCCAGCGCGCCACGGCAAATTCCCGCTGCGCTGAAACGCACCACGCCGATGGTCAGGCCAGAGGCGGCGCCGTCTTCGCTGTTGCGCGCGCGGTTTTGCGACGATCATCTGGGCGGCACCCTGGCAGCTGATCTGTATCAGCGCCTGCTCGATGCCGGCTGGATCGAACAAATCGAGCAGCGTGTGGTGGTCACTCACAAGGGCTCCACCCGACTGGCCCAGCGCGGCGTGTTCATCCAGGCCCTGGCGCACCGCAACGTGCAGGTCGCTTGCGCCTGCCCGGACTGGAGCGAGCGCCGTCCGCACATGGGCGGCTCACTGGGCGCGGCGCTGTTGCAGTTGTTCATGCAGTCCGGCTGGCTGAATTTGCCCAACGATTCCCGCGCCTTGCAGTTGACCGCCACCGGTCAGCGGGAAATCCATCGCTTCGCCGCCGAGACCGAGCTGGAAACAGCGTTCTAGAGCGTCAGCCTGCGGTGAGCTGACAATCAACGTCGTCTACGGCTGTGAACAGGTCGCATCCAGTACGACCTCTGAATGACCATCGCGCACACTCGATCCGGGGATTTTTCCGGATGGGGAGCGCAACATGAATACACAACGCTTTAGCGCGGCTGAGCGCCTGGAACGGCTGCCGCTCAGTGGTTATCACCGCGTCATTTTCATCATCATTGCCTTGGCGTTTTTCTTCGACTCCATGGATCTGGCGATGATGACTTTCCTGCTCGGCTCGATCAAAGCCGAGTTCGGCCTGAGCAGTGCGCAAGCAGGGCTGCTGGCCAGCTCGAGCTTCTTCGGCATGGTGCTCGGGGCGTCGCTGTCGGGGATGCTTGCCGACCGCTTCGGGCGCAAACCGGTGTTTCAGTGGAGCATCGTGCTGTGGGGCTTGGCCAGTTACCTGTGTTCGACGGCGCAGACGGTGGAGACGCTGACGCTGTTTCGCATCCTGCTCGGAATCGGCATGGGCATGGAATTTCCCATCGCGCAATCGATGCTGTCGGAGCTGATTCCGGCGCAACGACGCGGACGCTACATCGCCCTTATGGACGGCTTCTGGCCGCTGGGTTTTGTCGCGGCGGGCGTGCTTTCGTACTTCCTGCTGCCGCTGATTGGCTGGCGCGATATCTTTCTGGTGCTGGCGGTGCCGGCGGTATTTGTCCTGGCGATCCGCTTTTTCATCCCTGAGTCGCCGCGCTGGCTGGAACAGGCCGGGCGCGACGCTGACGCAGACAAGGTGTTGAACGGCATCGAAGCGCGGGTGCGTGCTTCGCTGGGCGCTGCAGCGTTGCCGGAACCGGTTCGTTTGCCCCGCACGGTGACGCCACCGGGCAATTTCTTCTCGGCACTCAAGCAAATCTGGTCGCCGCACTATCGCCAGCGCACGACGATGATCTGGAGCCTGTGGTTCTTTGCATTGCTGGGGTTTTACGGGCTGACTTCATGGCTCAGCGCGTTGCTGCAGCAGTCGGGTTTCGCCGTGACGCAGTCGGTGTACTACACCGTGCTGATTTCGCTCGGCGGGATTCCCGGATTCCTCATGGCGGCATGGCTGGTCGAGCGTTGGGGGCGCAAACCGGTGTGCATCGTCACCCTGCTCGGCGGCGGGGTGATGGCATTTCTGTATGGGCAGAGCGCGGTGTTCGGCGGCAACGTGGCGCTGCTGATCGGCACCGGGCTGTTGATGCAATTTTTTCTGTTCGGCATGTGGGCGGTGCTCTACACCTACACGCCAGAGCTGTACCCGACTTCGGCACGGGCAACCGGATCGGGATTCGCCTCGGCGATCGGCCGCGTCGGCTCGCTGCTCGGGCCATTGGTGACCGGGCTGGTGTTCCCGATAACCGGGCAGGGCGGCGTGTTCGCGCTGGGCGCGGCGTGCTTTGCGATAGCGGCGGGCGTGGTGTGGCTGTTCGGGATGGAGACGCGGGGCAAGACCCTTGAGGAGCTTACCGAAACCGAAGTCACGGGCTAACGCTGATCAAAACTGTGGGAGCGAGCTTGCTCGCGAAAGCGGTGTATCAAACAACATCTGCGTTGGATGACACACCGCTTTCGCGAGCAAGCTCGCTCCCACATTGGGTTATGTAGGTTTTGCGATGTTGCTTACGGCTTCACCAACCGTGCATCCAGGCTGTTCTGGGCCAGGCGCTTGGCCTGATCCTGGGTCATGCCCAGATGTTCGTGCAGCGCGTGGAAGTTCTCGGTGACGTACCCACCGAAATACGCCGGGTCATCGGAGTTCACCGTGACCTTCACGCCGCGCTCGAGCATGTCGAGGATGTTGTGCTGCGACATGTGATCGAACACGCAGAGCTTGGTGTTCGACAGCGGGCACACGGTCAGCGGAATCTGCTCGTCGATGATCCGCTGCATCAGACGCTCGTCTTCGATGGCGCGCACGCCATGGTCGATGCGCTGGATTTTCAGCAGGTCGATGGCTTCCCAGATGTACTCCGGCGGGCCTTCTTCACCGGCGTGGGCGACGGTCAGGAAGCCTTCGTCGCGGGCGCGATCAAAGACGCGCTTGAACTTGCTCGGCGGGTGGCCCATCTCGGAGCTGTCGAGACCGACCGCGACAAACGCGTCACGGAACGGCAGCGCCTGATCGAGGGTTTTCTGTGCTTCGTCTTCGCTGAGGTGGCGCAGGAAGCTGAGGATCAAACCGCTGCTGATGCCCAGTTGCGTCTCGCCATCCTTGAGCGCGGCGGCGATGCCGTTGAGCATCACTTCGAACGGGATGCCCCGGTCGGTGTGGGTCTGCGGATCGAAGAACGGTTCGGTGTGAATCACGTTCTGTGCTTTGCAGCGCAACAGGTAAGCCCAGGTCAGGTCGTAGAAGTCCTGCGAGGTGCGCAGCACGTCGGCGCCCTGGTAATACAGGTCGAGAAATTCCTGCAGATTGTTGAAGGCGTAGGCCTTGCGCAGGGTTTCGACATCGCTCCACGGCAGGGCGATCTTGTTGCGCTCGGCCAGGGCGAACAGCAGTTCAGGCTCCAGCGAACCTTCCAGATGCAGGTGCAGTTCGGCTTTGGGCAGGGCGTTGAGCCAGTCGTACATAGTCTTTTCTCATCAGGTGCAATGCCGGCATTCTACAGAGGCTGGCTGCAACAATTGGCAAAACCTGACCAGGTGATCGATCAAACCGCCTCTTGCTCGCGGCGATAGGCGTAGGTATCGGCGAAGCGCGAGAGCAGGAATTGCGCGCAGGTGGTGGTCGGATATTTCGCCGGGTGCTGTGCGTCCTGGCAACCGGGCAGGCATTCGATGCGCGTGTCCGGGTGCGGTTCGGCGAAGAACGGCATTGAATAACGATCCACACCCAGCGGGCTGATCACCCGGTGCGGCGTCGAGCGATAACGGTCGTTGCTCCAGCGCGCCATCATGTCGCCGAGGTTGACCACGAACGTACCATCAATCGGTGGCGCGTCGATCCATTCACCTTTGACGTTCTTCACCTGCAAACCGCCGGCGCTGTCCTGATAGAGCAGGGTAATGCAGCCATAATCGGTATGGGCACCGGCGCCTTGCTGCTCGGCGGAGCTGGCGGTGTGACGCGGCGGATAATGGATCATGCGCAGCACGCTGACCGGCTCGACAAAGCGCGAATCGAAGAAGTCGCGCTCGATGCCCAGCGCAATGGTCATCGCCCGCAACAGGGTTTGCGCCAACGCCTGCATGTCGAGGTAATGCTGCTCCATCAGCGCTTCCCAGCCGGGTTGCGCCGGATGCCGATTGGGGCCGCGCAAAGGTTTTTCCGCGAGCACCTCGGGATGTTCGTCCGGCAGGTGCAGGCCCATGTCGAAGGTTTCTTTGAGGTCACTGGGTTTGTCCGGGTCCAGTTGCTCGGTGGCAATCGCGCCGTAGCCGCGATGATGGCGGGTCTGGGTGATGTCGATCTTGAGTTTTTCCGCAGCGGGCAGGGCGAAGAAGCGCTGGGCGTGATCGAGCAGGGCGTCGATGCGCTGCGCCGAGATCGGATGGCCCTTGATGTAGAAAAAGCCCCACTCGCGACAGGCTTGGTCGATTTGTTCGGCCACCGCAGGCCAGGCGTTTTCGTCGTGGCTATAGAGCGGGCTGATATCGATGATGGGAAGACTGTTCATGCACTGGTCCTGAGAAACGCAAACATGAGAACACTGAAAAAACTGTGGGAGCTGGCTTGCCAGCGATGGCGATCTAACTGGCAACAGTGATGTTGAATGTGAAGGCCTCATCGCTGGCAAGCCAGCTCCCACACGGGTCGGTGTATTTTTTGAAAGTTACTTCGGCATCTCGGCCTTCATGCCCTCAACGTAGTAATTCATCGAAGCCAGTTCCGCATTGGTCGCGCTCACGCCCGCGGGGATTTTTTCCACACCGGCCTGATCCTTGATCGGCCCGGTAAACGGCTGCAATGCGCCGCTCTTGATGTCGGCGATCAACTGCTCGGCTTCGGCTTTCACCGGCGCCGGCACCAGATCGCTGATCGGCAGTTCCACTGTGCCTTCCTTCAGCCCGCCCCAGTAATCCTGGGATTTCCAGGTGTGGTCGATCACGCTCTGCGTCGCCTGAATATAATGCGGCGCCCAGTCGTTGACGATCGAGGTCAGCACCGCTTTCGGTCCGAAGTGGGCCATGTCCGAGGCGTAACCCACGGCATACACGCCGCGTCGTTCAGCGGCCTGGATCGGCGCCGGGCTGTCGGTGTGCTGGAACACCACGTCGACGCCTTGATCGATCAGCGCGTTGGCGGCATCGGCCTCCTTGCCCGGATCGAACCACGAGTTGACCCACACCACTTTGATTTCGGTGCCGTGGTTGTACTTGTTCAAGGCCAGCTGAATGGCGTTGATGTCGCGGATCACTTCCGGAATCGGGAACGAGGCGACGTAGCCGATTTTCTTGGTCTTGGTCATCTTCGCCGCGAGGAAGCCGCTGACGTAACGGCCTTCGTAAGTGCGTGCCAGGTAGGTGCCGAGGTTCTTGTCCTGCTTGTAGCCGGTGGCGTGTTCGAACGTCACCTTGGGAAATTGTTTGGCGACTTTCACTGTCGGGTTCATGTAGCCAAAAGACGTGGTGAAGATCAGGTCGTATTTGTCCTTGGCCATGTTGCGGATCACCCGCTCGGCGTCGGCGCCCTCGGCGACGTTTTCCACGTAGTTGGTGGTGATCTGCGTGCCGAGTTTTTCCGCCGTGGCCTTGCGCCCCTGTTCGTGCTGATACGTCCAGCCGTGGTCACCGATCGGGCCGATGTAGACGAAACCGACCTTCAGCGGATCGGCAGCGCTGGCGCTCAGGCTGATTCCCAGACCGATGGCGGCGTACAGCAGTGTGTGCAGCGGACGTATTGGCATGAACCCGAACTCCATTTTGTTGTGTGTGCTCAGGGCCAATGCAAATTGCTGACCAACAGGACAATAAATAATCCACAACCGCAGTGCGGCCTTCGCGAGCAGGCTCGCTCCCACAGGGGGATCGCAGTTCAATGTGGGAGCGAGCCTGCTCGCGAAGAGGCCGGTATGGCTAAAAAATGTGCATGCCTGAAATCAGCCGCCATGGTTTGGTGCGCAAAGATGTAACGAAACGTTAGCGGCGCGCGGCAGTCAGTAGCTTCATCAGCTCTTTTCGGCAAAAGGCCCGTCATGCTCTCGATCCTCAAACAAGAAAGCTTCCTGCTGCTGGCAGTCCTTGCCGCGTGCGTCGCTTATCCATTGGAACATTGGCTGCTGCACAGCGGCCAGATCGTCGCGCTGGGCGGCGGTCTGCTGCTGATTGCCTTTATCGTCGCCGCTTCGATGCGCGTCGCTCATCACGCCGAACTGCTAGCGGAAAAGGTCGGCGATCCCTACGGCACGATGATCCTCACGCTCTCGGCGGTGCTGGTCGAAGTGGTGATCCTGGCGATCATGATGAGCAACGAAGCCTCGGCAACACTGGTGCGCGACACGATTTATTCAGCGGTGATGCTCGACATCAACGGCATCCTCGGCCTCGCCGCTTTGATGGGCGGGATCAAACACGGCGAGCAGTCCTACAACGACGATTCGGCGCGCAGCTATAGCGTGATGATCCTTACCGCGATGGGCGTGTCGATGGTGGTTCCGGAGTTCATTCCCGAGGCCAACTGGAAGATGTATTCGGCGTTCACCATTGGCGCGATGATGGTGCTTTACGCGCTGTTCCTGCGCATGCAGGTCGGCCCGCACAGTTACTTTTTCAGCTACAGCTACCCGGACAAACGTCGCAAGAAGGAGCCGGTCGAGCAGGAGCCGAAACCGGTCAGCCTGGCGCTGTCGGTTGGCATTCTGGTGTCGGGGGTGGTGATCATCGGCGCACTCGCCGAGGTAATGTCCAAGACCCTCGATCTGGGCCTGGAAGGCACGGGCGCGCCGCCGGTGATCACGGCGATTCTGGTGGCGGCGATTTCTGCAGCGCCGGAGATTCTGACTGCGTTGCGTGCGGCACTGGCCAATCGCATGCAGTCGGTGGTCAACATTGCGATGGGCGCGTCACTGTCGACGGTGATTCTGACCGTGCCGGTGATGGAAGCGATGGCGCTGTACACCGGCCAGCCGTTTCAAATGGCGATGACCCCGGTGCAAACGGTGATGATCTTCATCACCCTGATCGTCAGCGCGATCAACCTCAATGACGGCGAGACGAACGCCATTGAGGGCATGACGCACTTTGTGCTGTTTGCCACATTCATCATGCTGTCCCTCTTAGGACTGTGATCGTTCCCACGCTCCGCGTGGGAATGCCGCCATGGACGCTCTGCGTCCGCTTTTGGGACGCGGAGCGTCCCGAGATGCATTCCCACGCAGAGCGTGGGAACGATCATATGCGGGGATCAGGTACCGGCGATCAGTTGGCGAGCGGCTTGACTGTGATCGGCGATCAAACCTTTCAGATCCAGCCCTTCAACCTGCCCATCAACCACACGCCACTTGCCACCGATCATCACCCGATCTGCCCGATCAGCGCCGCACAGCAGCAATGCCGAAATCGGATCATGGCTGCCGGAGAAGCGCAGTTCATCAAGCTTGAACAACGCCAGATCCGCCTGCTTGCCCACGGCGATTTCGCCGATGTCGCTGCGACCGAGCAGGCTCGCCGAACCCTTGGTCGCCCAGCCCAGCACGCGTTCCGGGGTGATCTTTTCGGCGCCGTAGCGCAGGCGCTGGATGTACAGGGCCTGACGCGCTTCGAGGATCATGTTCGAGGCATCGTTGGACGCCGAACCGTCAACGCCAAGACCGAACAGCGCGCCGGCGTCGGTCAGCTCGATGCTCGGGCAGATGCCGGAAGCCGGGCGCATGTTCGAGCTTGGACAGTGGCAGATGCCGGTGCCGGCCTGGCCGAGGCGGGCGATTTCGTCGGGGTTGAAATGGATGCCGTGGGCCAGCCAGGTACGCGGGCCGAGCCAGCCGACGCTGTCCAGATAATCGACGGTGCGCAGGCCGAAACGTTGCAGGCAGAAGTCTTCTTCATCGAGGGTTTCCGCCAAGTGGGTGTGCAGACGCACATCGAGCTTGTTCGCCAGATCAGCGCTGGCGGACATTATTTCCGGAGTCACCGAAAACGGCGAACATGGCGCCAGAGCGATCTGGATCTGCGCGCCGTCGCCACGCTCGTGGTACTCGTGAATCAGCCGCTGGCTGTCATCGAGAATCACCTGACCTTCCTGCACCGTTTGTTGCGGAGGCAGGCCGCCGTCCTTCTCGCCGAGGCTCATCGAGCCGCGCGTGAGCATTGCGCGCATACCCAGTTCACGCACCGTTTCGACCTGCACGTCGATGGCGTTTTCCAGACCATCCGGGAACAGATAGTGATGGTCGGCAGCCGTGGTGCAACCCGAGAGCAGCAATTCGGCCAGCGCCACTTTGGTCGCGAGGGCGAGTTTTTCCGGGGTCAGCCGCGCCCATACCGGGTACAGGGTTTTCAGCCACGGGAACAGCGGCTGATTGACCACCGGCGCCCAGGCGCGGGTCAGGGTTTGATAGAAGTGATGGTGAGTGTTGATCAGGCCCGGCAGGATCACATGCTCGCGGGCATCGAACACTGCATTGCACGGCGCCGACGGCTGCTGACCGGCAGCGAGCACTTCGACGATCACACCGTCTTGCACGACAAGGCCGCCACGGGCATCAAGCTCGTTGGAGGTGAAAATGGCGAGGGGTTTTTTAACCAGGTACGGGTCGCAGGCATTGTGGCCGGCTCCTCTGAAAGTTGGGTTCAGGGTTGCCAGCTCAGTGTTGCCCTGTCTGCTGATCCAGGGTCGCCGCGAAGGACGAGGCGCGCAGTTTCAAACAAATCGCAGCGCCGGGCAAGCGCCACCCGACCATTCACCATCACTCTCTGTGGGCGCGAGCCTGCTCGCGAAGGCGTCATGTCAGTCGATACAGATTTACCTGACAGATCGTATTCGCGAGCAGGCTCGCTCCCACATCGGGATTTTCAGTGCTTACCAGGCAATCGTTTCCCCTTTGTAATTGACGAAGTGATGCCCGCCCTTGCCGGTGAACGCATTGACCTGATCAATCAGCCCGCGAGTGCTGGTTTCTACATCCAGGTCAGCACCTTCGCCGCCCATGTCGGTCTTCACCCAGCCCGGGTGCAAGGACAGTACGGTGAGTTTCTGTTCACCCAGTTGCGTGACAAAACTGTTGGTCATCGAATTCAGCGCCGCTTTGCTCGCCTTGTACAACGCCAGCTCCGGCGCGTCGGGCATGGTCACGCTGCCGAGCACCGAACTCATGAACGCCAGCACGCCGCTGCCGTCGCGGATCTGCCCGACGAAACGCTGGGCCAGATTGATCGGCGCCACCGCGTTGGTGAAAAACAGCTGCCCGACCTCGGCCAATGTCGCGCCGCCCGGGGTCTGCACGTCCGGTCCTTTGACCCCAGCGTTGACGAACAACAGGTCGAAGGTTTCGCCCTTGAGCTTCTGGCTGAGGGCGATCACTGCTTGCTGATCGTCCATATCGAGCTTCTCGATGCGCACGTCACCCAGCGCTTGCAGCGCCTCGGCCTTCTGCGGATTGCGCACCGTCGCGGTCACTTGCCAGCCATCGCCCAGCAGGGTCTTCACCAGACCGAGGCCCAAGCCGCGGGAGGCGCCGATGATCAGTGCGTTTTTTGCCTGAGACATGATGGGTTTCCTTGAAAGTCAGCATTCAGGATTCAATGGACACGCCTGACCGCGCCACAGTTGCAGCGCTTGGCGAAAACAGGCTTTGACCCCGGAGCATACTCCAGGCTTCTTGAGTTTCTCGAGGGTGTTTGATCAGAAACAGTTGTGGGGCGTGATTCAAGTGTTGCCTGTGCGGACGCTTTCGCGAGCAGGCTCGCTCCCACATTTGCCCGCGTTCACTCAGATCCCCTGTGGGAGCGAGCCTGCTCGCGAAGAGGCCCGCTCTGACAACGATCAGTGTCCCGATTGCCACGGCTGCCCCAACGAAACCGGCGCATACAACCGAGTGCGCACGGCATCGCGGGACAGCATCACCAGCACCAGGATCGTCGCGACATACGGCAGCATCGCCAGCAGGCTCGAAGGAATCGCCAGTCCCAATCCCTGTGCCACCAAGTGCAGGATGCTGGCGAGGCCGAACAGGTACGCCCCAAGCAACAACCGCCACACCCGCCAACTGGCGAACACCACCAGCGCCAGGGCGATCCAGCCGCGGCCAGCGGTCATGTTTTCCGCCCACATCGGCGTGTAGGCCAGCGACAGATACGCCCCGGCCAACCCGGCCATCGCTCCGCCAAACAGCACCGCCAGGGTGCGCACGGTCAGCACTGGCAAGCCCATCGCGCTGGCCGCATCCGGGTTTTCACCGACCGCTTGAATGATCAGGCCGACACGACTTTTGATGATCACCCACGCCACCAGCGCAAACAGCGCGAACGACAGATACACCAGCAGATCCTGGGCAAACAGCATCCGCCCGATCAGCGGGATCTCACTCAGATACGGAATCGCCAGAGGCTCGAAACCCGCCAGCGGCTTACCCACCCAGGCCGCGCCGACAAATGTCGACAGGCCCACGCCGAAGATCGTCAGGGCCAAACCGGTGGCGACCTGATTGGCGTTGAACACCAGTGCGACCAGGCCAAACAGTGACGACAACAACATCCCGGCCAACATCGCCAGCAGCACACCCAGCCACAGGTTGCCGCTGTTCAGCGCGACGATAAAACCGATCACCGCACCGAACAGCATCATGCCTTCCTGGCCGAGATTGAGGACGCCGCTCTTCTCGCAGATCAACTCACCCAATGCCACCAGCAACAGCGGCGTGCCGCAGCGAACCATGGCATAGAAAATATTGCTCAACAGATCGATATCCATCACAGCGCTCCGGCGGTTACGGCAGGGGTCGAGGCGCGCCGGGTCCAGCGCAGTTTCAGACGTGGCCGATAGAGAATCAGCACGTCACAGGCGAGCAGGAAAAACAGCATCATGCCCTGGAACAATTGGGTGATCGCTTGCGGCAGATTGAGCGACATCTGCGCGCTCTCGCCGCCAATGTACAGCAGCGCCATGAGCAGACTGGAGAACAAAATGCCAAGCGGATTCAGCCGTCCGAGAAACGCCACGGTGATTGCCGCGTAGCCATAGCCCGGTGACACCTGCGGCACCAATTGGCCGATCGGCCCGGTCACTTCGCAGACCCCGGCGAGCCCGGCCAGACCACCGCTGATCAACAGCGCCAGCCAGATCAGGCGCTTCTCGCGAAAGCCGACAAAACCTGCCGCACGCTTGTCCAGCCCGAGCACTTTGATCTGGAAACCGATAAAGCTTTTCTGCAACAACACCCACACCGCGACCAGCGCGAGCAGGGCGAAATACACCCCGGCGTGCACGCGGCCGTCCTCCAGCAGCAGCGGCAAACGACTGGCGTCGCCGAACATCGCCGACTCGGGAAAATTGAAGCCCGCTGGATCCTTCAACGGCCCGTGCACGCAAAACAGTAGCAAGTTCAGCGCGATGTAGTTGAGCATGATGCTGGTAAGGATTTCATTGGCATTGAAGCGCGTGCGCAGCCATGCGGTGAGCCCGGCCCATGCGGCGCCCGCCAGCGTCCCGGTCAGCAGAATCAGCACCAGCGCCCAGCGACTTTGCATACCAATAATGTTCACCGCCAGAGCACTGCCGGCCAAGGCGCCAAGTAGAAGTTGGCCTTCGGCGCCGATGTTCCAGATTCGCGCCTGATAGGCCACCGCCAGGCCGAGTGCGCAGAGCAGAATCGGCAGCGCCTTGACCAGCAATTCAGACACGCCATACAAATCGCTGACCGGTGCGATCAGCAGTGTGTGCAAGGTTTGCAGCGGATCGTGGCCGAGCGCGATGAACAACAGCGAGCCGCAGCCGAGGGTCAAGGCCGCCGCCAATAACGGCGAGCACCACAGCATCAGGCGCGATTGCTGGCCACGGGGTTCGAGAGAAAGCAGCATGGTTGAAACTCCGTTAAACCGAAGCGGCGCGAGGTGAGTGATCGAACTGGCCGGCCATCCACGCGCCGACATCGCTCAGTTGTGTAAGGCCGGTGTCTTGAAGAGCCGACAGACGCCCGCCGCACAGCGCGCCGAGGCGATCGCTGATCTGGAACAGCTCATCGAGGTCTTCGGAAATCACCAGAATCGCCGCGCCGGCATCGCGCAGGGCAATCAACGCGCGATGGATGGTGGCGGCGGCGCCAACGTCGACGCCCCAGGTCGGGTGCGCGGCGATCAGCAGTTGCGGTTGCTGAAGAATTTCCCGGCCGAGGATGAATTTCTGCAAGTTGCCGCCGGACAGGCTGCGCGCAGCCGTTTGCGTGTCCGGGGTCTTTACGCCGAAACGCTGGATGATCTGCTGCGCGAGCGCTTCGACTTTGCCGCGTTGAATCAACCCGTGGCTGACCAGTCCGTGCTGAAAAGCACTGAGCAGTGCGTTATCGGCCAGACTCAACTCCGGCACTGCGCCGTGGCCAAGGCGTTCGGCCGGCACGAAGGCCAGACCGAGTTTGCGCCGCGCATCCGGGCGCAAATCGGCAACGTTTTTCTCTGCGAAGCGAAGGGTCGCCGCTTGCGCACGAGGCAAGGGCTGCTCGCCGCTGAGCAGGGCGAGCAATTCATCCTGACCATTGCCCGCGACCCCGGCGATGCCGACGATTTCACCGCTGCGCACTTGCAGGTCGATGTCTGCCAGCGAGCAACCGAACGGATCCGGGTTGTGCCAGCTCAAACCCTGCACCTGCAGAAACGCCGCGCCACCGCTGACCTTCGGATACTCGCCAATCAAAGCCGCCGCTTCACCGACCATCATTTGCGCCAGTTGCTGGTCCGAACATTCGGCGGGCACGCAATGCCCGGCAACCCGGCCGCCGCGCAGCACCGTGGCGCTGTGGCACAAGGCGCGCACTTCACCGAGCTTGTGGCTGATGAACAGAATGCTGCAACCCTCGGCGGCAAGGCGCCGCAGGGTGATGAACAACTCGTCGGCCTCTTGCGGCGTCAGCACTGAGGTCGGCTCGTCGAGAATCAACAGGCGGATGTCCTGCATCAGGCAACGGATGATTTCCACCCGCTGGCGCTCGCCGATCGACAGGCTGTGGACAAGTCGCTCCGGCTCCAGCGCCATGCCGTAACGCCGCGAGACTTCGCGAATCTTCGGCTCCAGTTGCTTCGGCGTGCCGGCCGCCGCGCCCATCGCCAGGGCAATGTTCTGCGCCACGCTGAGGGTTTCGAACAGCGAGAAATGCTGGAACACCATGCCAATGCCCAACTGCCGCGCCTGCGCCGGATTGCGCATCTGCACGCGCTGCCCCTCCCAGAGCATTTCACCGCTGTCGCACTGGGTGACCCCGTAAATGATCTTCATCAACGTACTTTTGCCCGCGCCGTTTTCACCGAGCAGGGCATGGATCTCACCCGGCGCGATGCTCAGGTCGATGGCGTCGTTGGCCAGACAACCGGGGTAGCGTTTGCTGATCTGGCGCAGTTGCAGGCGCGGCGGGGAAGGGGCGATGGACATGACAGGCTCGACTGACTTGGAGTTGTGCCTGTGGATAAAGCAATTTCCTGGCCATTGAGTCAGGAACGCTTGCGCAACCCGTTGGCAAACGCCGATTGCAGCGCATCGGCGCTCGATCTGGTCCGTGGTCGAGCACCATTTCAGCGCAAAGCCGTTGATCAGGCTCCAGTTTTGCCCGCGAGTAGTTGGTTAAAAAGTGAGCAAACGCTTGCGGCCTAGACAGATCCAGCGACAGCGGTGGTCATGAACGGCTTATCCACAGGTTGCTCCACAGTAATTGTGCGCAAGCCTGGGACCCGGGCATAAGCACTGCATTGCTTTGTTCTAATGGTGATAAACGCAGTTAACTGTTTGTTTTTAGGCTGAATTTCCGTTTCGTCGGATCAATTGAACGAAAAGTGAACAAATCGCGCAAAGCCGCATGACAGAAGGGTTACAGCGGTGTGTGCTCAGGTTATCCACAAGCGGGTGCACAACAGGTGTGGGCAACTTGCCAACTCGGGGATGCCCTAAAAGATCGCAGCCTTCGGCAGCTACTACAGGGGAACGCATTTCAACTGTAGATACCGTCTTGAGCCTCACCGGGCAAGCGCAAGTTTCGGGTCATATGGCAGTCCAGACTTGAGCACTCCGTAAACGAAGTGCAGCAGCTTGCGCATTGCTGCGCAGATGATCTGCTTGGGGGCCTTGCCGTTGGCCTCCAGGCGTTCTTTCATCGCCTTGATCGCCTTATTGTGTTTCAGCGCCACCATGCCAGGCATGTAGAGGCCTGCACGCAGCCGTGCCGACCCTACTCTTGAGATCAGGGTATGACCTTTGAGCTTTCCTGATTCCTGCAGCTTTGGATTGAGCCCTGCAGCAGCGACCAGTTGGCGAGGATCACTGTATTTGCGCAAGTCACCCAGTTCGGCCAGCAATCGTTCAAGCGTTTTTTGTCCGATGCCGTCGATGGTGACGATGAGATCCCGCATCTGACGCATATCCGGGTCGTCATCGATGTGTTTTTTGATCGCCTTGTGCGTTTCTACGATCTCTTTTTCAATATGGCGCAGAACGGAGTTGATCGAGTCTTTGACCTTTTCGTCGGAAACGTCCAGACGATTAAGCTCCATTTGTTCCATTTCCTGAAGGTCATCCAAGCGGCGCACCATTGCTTTCAACTGGCGGTATTTCAGCGGCTCAGGCGCCCATGGGTGAAGTTTTTGATCTTTTTCCCGGGCAAAGTCGGCGATCAGTTTGGCATCACTTTTATCAGTCTTGATGCGGCGCAGTTCGCTGTCAGCGTACGCTTTGGTCGTAGCCGGGTTCACGACGCAGACCCGGAAGCCTTTGTTGTAAACGAACTCCGCGAGTTCCAAGTGGTAAACGCTCGTGGCTTCCATCACGATCAGGGCCGAACGCTCGGCGTTTTTTTCTAGCCACGCCTCAAACTCTTTAAAGCCCTTTGGATCGTTGGCCAGCTTGGCCTTGGTTTTGTGCTTGCCGTTGGGCTGGTGTGTAGCGATATCAAAGGTGTTCTTTGCGATGTCGACGCCAACGAAACCGGACATGATCGTTTCTCCACTTGTTCCCTGTTGCGATCATCACGTCACTCTGTCCAACCTTGCGAATGCGGGCTCTCGCCGCAGGCGGGCCCAAGATACCGTGCGAACTGTACGAGTGAGTGTGGAGGGCTGGAGCACGATCTACGTCACAGGCAAAAAGCCTAAGGAGCTGCGCGGCTTCCAAGTCCCTCCCTCGATGATCAGTCGAGAACTATCGCTCCTGACGGAGCGTTAGTCGAGATACAAGGAGCTGCCGAAGGCTGCGATCTTTTGATCTTGAATTTATCGCTGCAACAAAATCCGCCCACGGCTCAAGTCAGCAAGTTGCGTTTGCAAGATATCGATCTGCGCTTGCCCCACCGCTAACTTCAACTCCACCCCATTGGCCGTGAAGTTTTCCTCCACCACCAATCCACCGAGATCGGCCACGCGCAACTTCACCAGCGCCAACTCGGCAAATCCACAGGCGCAACTCAGCGACACACGGCTGATCAATTCGACTTTCTGCGCCGCTTGCAGGCACTTGTTGGCGCCACCGCCGTAGGCCCGGGCCAAACCGCCGGTGCCCAGTTGAATGCCGCCGTACCAGCGGATCACCAGCACCGCGACCTGATCGCAGTCCTGCGCCTCGATCGCCGCCAGAATAGGGCGTCCGGCGGTGCCGCCGGGTTCGCCATCGTCAGTGCTGCGGTATTGCGCGCCGAGTTTCCACGCCCAACAGTTGTGCGTGGCATTCAAGTCGCTGTGCTGCTCGAAAAACGCCTGCGCGTCGGTAGGGCTGCTGATCGGTGTCGCCAGAGTGATAAAGCGGCTTTTGCGAATCTCTTCGCGGTACTCGCAAAAACCGCTGAGGGTGAAAGGCATAAACGTCTTATAGAGAAGGAGTGAGGCCGCAGCCTTTGAGAATGATGCGGATCAGGTTGTTGCCGGCGTCTTCCATGTCCTGCTTGGTCAACTTGCTGCGCCCGGTGACGCGGCATATCTGCGTGGCGAAGTCGGCATAATGCTGGGTGCTGCCCCACAGCAGGAAAATCAGATGCACCGGATCGACCGGGTCCATTTTGCCTGCATCGATCCACGCCTGAAACACCGCCGCGCGCCCGGTGAACCAGGCGCGGTAGTCCTGATTGAAATATTCGCTCAGGCATTCGCCGCCGCTGATCACTTCCATGGCGAAGATCCGCGAGGCCTGTGGCTGGCGCCGGGAGAATTCCATCTTCGCGCGGATGTAGCGGGTCAGCGCTTCGGCCGGGTCATCCTCGGCAGTGAGGGTGTTGAAGGTGCTGTCCCACAACTCGATGATGTTGCTCAGCACCGCCACATACAAACCGAGCTTGTTGGTGAAGTAGTAATGCAGATTGGCCTTGGGCAGCCCGGCATTCTGCGCGATGGTGTTCATGCTGGTGCCTTTGAACCCGTGACGGGCGAACTCGTCTTCGGCGGCTTTGAGAATGGTCTCTTCGTTCTTCTGACGAATGCGGCTGGCGGGTTTGCCGCCGTGGGCTGGGACTTCAAAGGTCATAGGCACTTCCGGGATTGTCTGTGGGTGCAACCAGTTGCGTTGATAGCGCACCCACAGGCATCCGACAAGTCCTTGCGCGGAAAAACAGTTACGCCTGTTCGACCTTGTTCAACGACGCGGGACTTTTTGCCGCTGTGGTTTTGCCTTCCGGCAACAACAGACACAGGAAGATTGCCGTCAGCCCGCCGCTGGTGATCGCCGAGTCGAACAGGTTCTGCACCAGTTTCGGCAGCAGGTGCAGCAGGTTCGGTTGCGCGGCGATGCCGAGGCCGACGCCGAACGAAGTGGCGATGATCAACATGCTGCGTCGGTCCAGCGGCGACTGCGCGAGAATGCGCACGCCCGCCGCCGCCACCGCGCCGAACATCACGAGCGTTGCACCGCCGAGCACTGGTTTGGGGATCTGTTGCAGCACCGCGCCGATCATCGGGAACAGGCCGAGGCAGAACAGGATCGCGCCGATGTACAGGCCGACGTAGCGGCTGGCAACGCCGGTCAATTGGATCACGCCGTTGTTCTGCGCGAACGTTGTGTTGGGGAAAGCGCTGAAAGTCGCCGCGATCATGCAACTCACGCCGTCACCGAGCACGCCACCGCGCAAGCGGCTTATATAAGAAGGGCCGCTGATCGGTTGGCGGGCAAGCATGCAATTGGCGGTGAGGTCGCCGACGGTTTCGATGGTGCTGATCAGGTAAATCAACGCGACCGGCAGGAAAGCGGTCCAGTCGAAGGTGAATCCGAACTTGAACGGCGTAGGAAAACTCACCAGCGGCAAGTCAGGCAACGGCTGTGGCACCAGTTTCCCGCTGAACCACGCCGCGAGGCTGCCGAGCACAAGTCCGATGATGATCGCCGACAGCCGCACCCACGGCGTATTCGAGCGGTTGAGCAGAATGATTGTCAGCAGCACGAACACGCCCAAGGCCAGATTGCCCGGCGCGCCGAAGTCTGGGGCATTGAAGCCGCCACCCAGATCGGTGATGCCGACCTTGATCAGGCTGATGCCGATCAGCGTGATGACGATGCCGGTCACCAGCGGTGTCACCACTCGGCGCAACTGACCGATGAAACGGCTGAGCACGATCTGCACGATTGCGCCGAAAAAGCACACGCCGAAAATCATCGCCAGAATATCTTCCGGGCTGCCGCCGCGCTGCTTGACCAGAAACCCGGCCGACAGCACCGCACCGAGAAACGCGAAACTGGTGCCTTGCAGACAGATCATCCCCGCGCCAATGCCGAACGGTCGCCGCGCCTGGATAAAGGTGCCGACGCCCGAGACCATCAGCGCCATGCTGATCAGGTACGGTAGATGCGCGGTCAGCCCGAGCGCGGAACCGATTACCAGTGGCGGGGTGATGATGCCGACGAAACTGGCGAGCACGTGTTGCAGTGCGGCGAGAATGGCGGCGAGTGGTTTGGGGCGGTCGTTGAGGCCGTAGATCAGTTCACTGGACGAGTCGGAATCTGGCTGCATGGCTTTGGCTTCTTGAAGGAGAGTTATCCCTTCTCTGCAAAAACCTGTCCACTTGCTCAGGTTATTCCTGGATTCTGTCGATGAGGCCCTGCCGGGCTGGGCTCTGCGCGCTTATCTATCGCGTCGCGGCCAGACTCTCGAGGAAACTTTCCAGCACCAAATGAGGGCGCCGCCCCTTGCGCGTGACCGATGCCAGACTCAAATCGTAATACCGCGTGCCGGCCTTGAGCGCGCGCAACCGCCCTTGCTGCACCCAAAGGCTGGCGTAGTGATCCGGCAAATAACCGATGTAGCGCCCGGTCAGAATCAGAAACGCCATGCCCTCGCGGTCGGAGGCACTGGCCGTGCAATTGAGCGCCTGATAGTGCGCCTGAATTTCCGCCGGCAAACGGAAGGTCGGCGCAATTGCGTCCTGACTGTCGAGGCGTTGATCATCGAGTTGCTTGTCGTCGACATAAAACAGCGGATGACCCACCGCGCAATACAGCAGTGAGCGCTCGCTGTACAACGGCTGATATTCCAGCCCGGATAAGGCACTGGCCTGCGGCACCACGCCCACGTGCAGGCGTCCGTCGAGCACACCTTGCTCGACTTCGTTTGGCGCGATCATGCGAATCTGGATCTGCACATCCGGCCCACGCTCCTTCAACTGCGCGAGGGCATGGGTGATGCGCATGTGCGGCAGGGTGACGAGGTTGTCGGTCAGGCCGATGATCAATTCACCGCGCAAGTGTTGATGCAGACCGTTGACCTCGGTGCGGAAACTTTCCAGCGCACTCAACAATTGCAGCGTTGATTGATACACCTCACGACCTTCCTCGGTCAGGGAAAATCCGGCCCGGCCACGCTGACACAAGCGCAAGCCGAGGCGCTGCTCCAGATCGCTCATCTGTTGGCTAATCGCCGAACGCCCGATGCCGAGCACGGTTTCCGCTGCGGAGAAGCCGCCACATTCCACGACACTGCGAAAAATCCGCAGCAGGCGAATATCAAAATCACTGACCTGGGCCAGCGGATCGGCGCGGCGGCTGCTCATTTCTTGTTCTCTTTGTTTAGCAATGATCTAACTGAAGGTTAGAAGAGTTGGATTTCACCGACTTTATCGCCGTGGCAATTTAGCTGCAACAACGCTTTCCATCTCACTGACGCTTATGCCCTGCGAGGTTTTGCCCGATGAACATGCCTGAAAACGCGCCGTCGCCACTGGCCAGCCAACTGAAGCTGGATGCGCACTGGATGCCGTACACCGCCAACCGCAACTTTCAGCGCGATCCGCGTCTGATCGTCGGCGCCGAAGGCAGTTGGCTGTTCGACGACAAGGGCCGCAAGATCTACGACTCGCTGTCCGGTCTGTGGACCTGCGGCGCCGGGCACACCCGCAAGGAAATCCAGGAAGCCGTTTCGAAACAGTTGGGCACTCTCGATTACTCGCCGGGCTTCCAGTACGGCCACCCGCTGTCGTTCCAGCTGGCTGAGAAAATCACCGAGCTGACGCCGGGTAATCTCAACCACGTGTTCTTCACCGACTCCGGCTCCGAGTGCGCCGATACCGCAGTGAAAATGGTCCGTGCCTATTGGCGTCTGAAAGGTCAGGCGACCAAGACCAAGATGATCGGCCGTGCCCGTGGCTATCACGGCGTGAACATTGCCGGCACCAGCCTCGGCGGCGTCAATGGCAACCGCAAGCTGTTCGGTCAGGCGATGATGGATGTCGATCACCTGCCGCACACGCTGCTGGCGAGCAATGCCTTTTCCCGTGGCATGCCGGAGCAGGGCGGTATTGCTTTGGCCGATGAACTGCTCAAGTTGATCGAACTGCACGACGCTTCCAACATCGCGGCGGTGTTCGTTGAACCGATGGCCGGCTCTGCCGGGGTATTGGTTCCGCCGCAGGGTTACCTCAAGCGTCTGCGCGAGATCTGCGATCAGCACAACATCCTGCTGGTGTTCGACGAAGTGATCACCGGTTTCGGCCGTACCGGTTCGATGTTCGGCGCCGACAGCTTCGGCGTGACCCCGGACCTGATGTGCATCGCCAAGCAAGTCACCAACGGCGCGATCCCGATGGGCGCGGTGATTGCCAGTTCCGAGATCTACCAGACCTTCATGAACCAGCCGACGCCGGAATACGCCGTGGAATTCCCTCACGGCTACACCTATTCGGCGCACCCGGTGGCCTGTGCCGCTGGCCTGGCTGCACTCGACCTGCTGCAAAAGGAAAACCTGGTGCAGAGCGTCGCCGAAGTCGCGCCGCATTTCGAAAACGCGTTGCACGGTCTGAAAGGCTCCAAGAACGTGATCGACATTCGTAACTATGGTCTGGCCGGCGCGATCCAGATTGCCGGGCGCGACGGCGACGCCATCGTGCGTCCGTTCGAAGCGGGCATGGCCCTGTGGAAAGCCGGGTTCTACGTGCGCTTCGGCGGCGACACCTTGCAGTTCGGCCCAACCTTCAACAGCAAGCCGCAAGACCTCGATCGTCTGTTCGACGCGGTCGGCGAAGTGCTGAACAAGCTCGACTGATTTTCCTTCTATATATACCTACAAAAACGGGCACGCCTTAACGGGTGCCCGTGGACAAAAATTCAGGAGTGTTCGATGAGCGTTATCCCGCATTTGATCAATGGCGAACTGGTGACCGAAAATGGTCGCGCAGTGGATGTGTTCAACCCGTCTACCGGCCAGGCGATCCACAAACTGCCATTGGCCAGTCAGGCCACCATTCAGAAAGCCATCGATGTCGCCAAGGCAGCGTTCCCGGCCTGGCGCAACACGCCGCCGGCCAAACGCGCGCAGGTGATGTTCCGTTTCAAGCAATTGCTGGAGCAGAACGAAGCGCGCATCTCGCAGCTGATCAGCGAAGAGCACGGCAAAACCCTGGAAGACGCTGCCGGTGAATTGAAGCGCGGTATCGAGAACGTCGAGTTCGCCTGCGCCGCTCCGGAAATCCTCAAGGGCGAGTACAGCCGCAACGTCGGCCCCAACATCGATGCCTGGTCGGACTTCCAGCCACTGGGCATTGTTGCCGGTATCACCCCGTTCAACTTCCCGGCCATGGTCCCGCTGTGGATGTACCCGCTGGCGATCGTCTGCGGCAACTGCTTCATCCTCAAGCCATCCGAGCGCGATCCAAGCTCGACGCTGCTGATCGCTCAGTTGCTGCTGGAAGCCGGGCTGCCGAAAGGCGTGATGAGTGTGGTTCATGGTGACAAGACGGCGGTGGACGCTCTGATCGAAGCGCCGGAAGTCAAAGCGCTGAGCTTCGTCGGCTCGACGCCGATTGCTGAATACATCTACGCCGAAGGCACCAAGCGCGGCAAGCGCGTGCAGGCACTGGGCGGCGCGAAAAACCATGCGGTGCTGATGCCGGACGCCGATCTCGACAACGCGGTCAGCGCATTGATGGGCGCGGCTTACGGTTCCTGCGGTGAACGCTGCATGGCGATCTCGGTTGCGGTGTGTGTGGGCGACCAGGTCGCGGATGCGCTGGTGGCGAAACTGGTTCCACAGATCAAAGCGCTTAAAATCGGCGCCGGTACCTCATGCGGTCTGGACATGGGGCCGTTGGTTACCGGTCAGGCACGCGACAAGGTCAGCGGTTATGTGGATGACGGTGTAGCGGCGGGCGCGACCCTGGTGGTCGATGGTCGTGGGCTGAGCGTATCCGGGCATGAAGAGGGCTTCTTCCTCGGTGGTTGCCTGTTCGACAACGTCACCCCCGAAATGCGCATCTATAAAGAAGAAATCTTTGGCCCGGTATTGTGCGTCGTGCGCGTGAACAGCCTGGAAGAAGCGATGCAACTGATCAACGATCACGAATACGGCAACGGCACCTGTATCTTCACTCGTGACGGCGAAGCGGCGCGGCTGTTCTGCGACGAGATCGAAGTCGGCATGGTCGGCGTCAACGTACCGCTGCCGGTGCCGGTCGCTTATCACAGCTTCGGCGGTTGGAAGCGTTCGCTGTTTGGCGACTTGCATGCGTATGGTCCCGACGGCGTGCGCTTCTATACCCGTCGCAAGGCGATCACCCAGCGCTGGCCGCAGCGTGCAAGCCATGAAGCTTCGCAGTTCGCATTCCCTAGCTTATAAGTGGTAGAGGGCGCAGGAGGCCGACCTTTAAGGTCGGCCTTCGCGTTTTCGGGGCTTTTTGACTGATATGACAGAAATATGAAAATAGGGGTTGACGGGAGAATTTGGAAGTCTATAATTCGCCCCACTTCCGGCGCAGTCGAAACGGAAAACTCCTTGAGATTCAAAGAGTTGCGCGGTTTTCGACAGCGACTTGCTTCAGATCATCGAAGCCTGGAAGGAGTTGAAAGAGTGGTGATGTGTAGCTCTTTTAACGGTTCGATCTTCTCGGTCGAAAGCGGAGAAAAAGAGGTGTTGACAGCAGCGATTAACGCTGTAGAATTCGCCTCCCGCTAACGAGAGATCGGAAGCGCAAGTGGTTGAAGTTGTTGAAGAATTCTTCGAAAACTTCTGAAAATAATCACTTGACAGCAAATGAGGCTGCTGTAGAATGCGCGCCTCGGTTGAGATGAAAGATCTTAACCAACCGCTCTTTAACAACTGAATCAAGCAATTCGTGTGGGTGCTTGTGCAGTCAGACTGATAGTCAACAAGATTATCAGCATCACAAGTTACTCCGCGAGAAATCAAAGATGTAACCAACGATTGCTGAGCCAAGTTTAGGGTTTCTTAAAAACCCAAAGATGTTTGAACTGAAGAGTTTGATCATGGCTCAGATTGAACGCTGGCGGCAGGCCTAACACATGCAAGTCGAGCGGATGAAAGGAGCTTGCTCCTGGATTCAGCGGCGGACGGGTGAGTAATGCCTAGGAATCTGCCTGGTAGTGGGGGACAACGTTTCGAAAGGAACGCTAATACCGCATACGTCCTACGGGAGAAAGCAGGGGACCTTCGGGCCTTGCGCTATCAGATGAGCCTAGGTCGGATTAGCTAGTTGGTGAGGTAATGGCTCACCAAGGCGACGATCCGTAACTGGTCTGAGAGGATGATCAGTCACACTGGAACTGAGACACGGTCCAGACTCCTACGGGAGGCAGCAGTGGGGAATATTGGACAATGGGCGAAAGCCTGATCCAGCCATGCCGCGTGTGTGAAGAAGGTCTTCGGATTGTAAAGCACTTTAAGTTGGGAGGAAGGGTTGTAGATTAATACTCTGCAATTTTGACGTTACCGACAGAATAAGCACCGGCTAACTCTGTGCCAGCAGCCGCGGTAATACAGAGGGTGCAAGCGTTAATCGGAATTACTGGGCGTAAAGCGCGCGTAGGTGGTTTGTTAAGTTGGATGTGAAATCCCCGGGCTCAACCTGGGAACTGCATCCAAAACTGGCAAGCTAGAGTATGGTAGAGGGTGGTGGAATTTCCTGTGTAGCGGTGAAATGCGTAGATATAGGAAGGAACACCAGTGGCGAAGGCGACCACCTGGACTGATACTGACACTGAGGTGCGAAAGCGTGGGGAGCAAACAGGATTAGATACCCTGGTAGTCCACGCCGTAAACGATGTCAACTAGCCGTTGGGAGCCTTGAGCTCTTAGTGGCGCAGCTAACGCATTAAGTTGACCGCCTGGGGAGTACGGCCGCAAGGTTAAAACTCAAATGAATTGACGGGGGCCCGCACAAGCGGTGGAGCATGTGGTTTAATTCGAAGCAACGCGAAGAACCTTACCAGGCCTTGACATCCAATGAACTTTCCAGAGATGGATTGGTGCCTTCGGGAACATTGAGACAGGTGCTGCATGGCTGTCGTCAGCTCGTGTCGTGAGATGTTGGGTTAAGTCCCGTAACGAGCGCAACCCTTGTCCTTAGTTACCAGCACGTAATGGTGGGCACTCTAAGGAGACTGCCGGTGACAAACCGGAGGAAGGTGGGGATGACGTCAAGTCATCATGGCCCTTACGGCCTGGGCTACACACGTGCTACAATGGTCGGTACAAAGGGTTGCCAAGCCGCGAGGTGGAGCTAATCCCATAAAACCGATCGTAGTCCGGATCGCAGTCTGCAACTCGACTGCGTGAAGTCGGAATCGCTAGTAATCGCGAATCAGAATGTCGCGGTGAATACGTTCCCGGGCCTTGTACACACCGCCCGTCACACCATGGGAGTGGGTTGCACCAGAAGTAGCTAGTCTAACCTTCGGGAGGACGGTTACCACGGTGTGATTCATGACTGGGGTGAAGTCGTAACAAGGTAGCCGTAGGGGAACCTGCGGCTGGATCACCTCCTTAATCGACGACATCAGCTGCTGCATGAGCTCCCACACGAATTGCTTGATTCATTGAAGAAGACGATAGAAGCAGCCCGAAATTGGGTCTGTAGCTCAGTTGGTTAGAGCGCACCCCTGATAAGGGTGAGGTCGGCAGTTCGAATCTGCCCAGACCCACCAATTTTGTGTGGGAAACGCCTGTAGAAATACGGGGCCATAGCTCAGCTGGGAGAGCGCCTGCCTTGCACGCAGGAGGTCAGCGGTTCGATCCCGCTTGGCTCCACCACTACTGCTTCTGAAGTTTGAAAGCTTAGAAATGAGCATTCCACCGGTTCGGTGATGAATGTTGATTTCTAGTCTTTGACTAGATCGTTCTTTAAAAATTTGGGTATGTGATAGAAAGATAGACTGAACGTTACTTTCACTGGTAACGGATCAGGCTAAGGTAAAATTTGTGAGTTCTCTTAGTTGAGAAATTCGAATTTTCGGCGAATGTCGTCTTCACAGTATAACCAGATTGCTTGGGGTTATATGGTCAAGTGAAGAAGCGCATACGGTGGATGCCTTGGCAGTCAGAGGCGATGAAAGACGTGGTAGCCTGCGAAAAGCTTCGGGGAGTCGGCAAACAGACTTTGATCCGGAGATGTCTGAATGGGGGAACCCAGCCATCATAAGATGGTTATCTTGTACTGAATACATAGGTGCAAGAGGCGAACCAGGGGAACTGAAACATCTAAGTACCCTGAGGAAAAGAAATCAACCGAGATTCCCTTAGTAGTGGCGAGCGAACGGGGACTAGCCCTTAAGTGGCTTTGAGATTAGCGGAACGCTCTGGAAAGTGCGGCCATAGTGGGTGATAGCCCTGTACGCGAAAATCTCTTAGTCATGAAATCGAGTAGGACGGAGCACGAGAAACTTTGTCTGAATATGGGGGGACCATCCTCCAAGGCTAAATACTACTGACTGACCGATAGTGAACTAGTACCGTGAGGGAAAGGCGAAAAGAACCCCGGAGAGGGGAGTGAAATAGATCCTGAAACCGTATGCGTACAAGCAGTGGGAGCAGACTTTGTTCTGTGACTGCGTACCTTTTGTATAATGGGTCAGCGACTTATTTTCAGTGGCGAGCTTAACCGAATAGGGGAGGCGTAGCGAAAGCGAGTCTTAATAGGGCGTCTAGTCGCTGGGAATAGACCCGAAACCGGGCGATCTATCCATGGGCAGGTTGAAGGTTAGGTAACACTGACTGGAGGACCGAACCGACTACCGTTGAAAAGTTAGCGGATGACCTGTGGATCGGAGTGAAAGGCTAATCAAGCTCGGAGATAGCTGGTTCTCCTCGAAAGCTATTTAGGTAGCGCCTCATGTATCACTGTAGGGGGTAGAGCACTGTTTCGGCTAGGGGGTCATCCCGACTTACCAAACCGATGCAAACTCCGAATACCTACAAGTGCCGAGCATGGGAGACACACGGCGGGTGCTAACGTCCGTCGTGAAAAGGGAAACAACCCAGACCGTCAGCTAAGGTCCCAAAGTTATGGTTAAGTGGGAAACGATGTGGGAAGGCTTAGACAGCTAGGAGGTTGGCTTAGAAGCAGCCACCCTTTAAAGAAAGCGTAATAGCTCACTAGTCGAGTCGGCCTGCGCGGAAGATGTAACGGGGCTCAAACCATACACCGAAGCTACGGGTATCATCTTCGGATGATGCGGTAGAGGAGCGTTCTGTAAGCCTGTGAAGGTGAGTTGAGAAGCTTGCTGGAGGTATCAGAAGTGCGAATGCTGACATGAGTAACGACAATGGGTGTGAAAAACACCCACGCCGAAAGACCAAGGTTTCCTGCGCAACGTTAATCGACGCAGGGTTAGTCGGTCCCTAAGGCGAGGCTGAAAAGCGTAGTCGATGGAAAACAGGTTAATATTCCTGTACTTCTGGTTATTGCGATGGAGGGACGGAGAAGGCTAGGCCAGCTTGGCGTTGGTTGTCCAAGTTTAAGGTGGTAGGCTGAGATCTTAGGTAAATCCGGGATCTTAAGGCCGAGAGCTGATGACGAGTTACCCTTTGGGTGACGAAGTGGTTGATGCCATGCTTCCAAGAAAAGCTTCTAAGCTTCAGGTAACCAGGAACCGTACCCCAAACCGACACAGGTGGTTGGGTAGAGAATACCAAGGCGCTTGAGAGAACTCGGGTGAAGGAACTAGGCAAAATGGCACCGTAACTTCGGGAGAAGGTGCGCCGGTGAGGGTGAAGGACTTGCTCCGTAAGCTCATGCCGGTCGAAGATACCAGGCCGCTGCGACTGTTTATTAAAAACACAGCACTCTGCAAACACGAAAGTGGACGTATAGGGTGTGACGCCTGCCCGGTGCCGGAAGGTTAATTGATGGGGTTAGCTAACGCGAAGCTCTTGATCGAAGCCCCGGTAAACGGCGGCCGTAACTATAACGGTCCTAAGGTAGCGAAATTCCTTGTCGGGTAAGTTCCGACCTGCACGAATGGCGTAACGATGGCGGCGCTGTCTCCACCCGAGACTCAGTGAAATTGAAATCGCTGTGAAGATGCAGTGTATCCGCGGCTAGACGGAAAGACCCCGTGAACCTTTACTATAGCTTTGCACTGGACTTTGAATTTGCTTGTGTAGGATAGGTGGGAGGCTTTGAAGCGTGGACGCCAGTTCGCGTGGAGCCATCCTTGAAATACCACCCTGGCAACTTTGAGGTTCTAACTCAGGTCCGTTATCCGGATCGAGGACAGTGTATGGTGGGTAGTTTGACTGGGGCGGTCTCCTCCTAAAGAGTAACGGAGGAGTACGAAGGTGCGCTCAGACCGGTCGGAAATCGGTCGTAGAGTATAAAGGCAAAAGCGCGCTTGACTGCGAGACAGACACGTCGAGCAGGTACGAAAGTAGGTCTTAGTGATCCGGTGGTTCTGTATGGAAGGGCCATCGCTCAACGGATAAAAGGTACTCCGGGGATAACAGGCTGATACCGCCCAAGAGTTCATATCGACGGCGGTGTTTGGCACCTCGATGTCGGCTCATCACATCCTGGGGCTGAAGCCGGTCCCAAGGGTATGGCTGTTCGCCATTTAAAGTGGTACGCGAGCTGGGTTTAGAACGTCGTGAGACAGTTCGGTCCCTATCTGCCGTGGACGTTTGAGATTTGAGAGGGGCTGCTCCTAGTACGAGAGGACCGGAGTGGACGAACCTCTGGTGTTCCGGTTGTCACGCCAGTGGCATTGCCGGGTAGCTATGTTCGGGAAAGATAACCGCTGAAAGCATCTAAGCGGGAAACTTGCCTCAAGATGAGATCTCACTGGAACCTTGAGTTCCCTGAAGGGCCGTCGAAGACTACGACGTTGATAGGTTGGGTGTGTAAGCGCTGTGAGGCGTTGAGCTAACCAATACTAATTGCCCGTGAGGCTTGACCATATAACACCCAAGCAATTTGCTGACCTGAGAAGGCACCAGATTGCGGTGTGTGAAGACGAAACGAACCGAAAGTTCGAAGCGCACAAACACCTAGCTGTCACATACCCAATTTGCTGAAACGAGGCCATCTGGTCACGAGTCAGTACCCGAATTTCTTGACGACCATAGAGCGTTGGAACCACCTGATCCCATCCCGAACTCAGCAGTGAAACGATGCATCGCCGATGGTAGTGTGGGGTTTCCCCATGTGAGAGTAGGTCATCGTCAAGATTAAATTCCGAAACCCCAATTGCGAAAGCAGTTGGGGTTTTGTTTTGCCTGCGAGAAAGTTCTTACAGCCTTTGCAGACCTCGTCCGGCTGTCACATCCGGCCGACAATGCTAAGGTTCTGCCTCGGCTTAAGCGATCTTTCAAGGAATCCATATGTCGGACGCCCAGTCCCTCAACGCTGCATTCATGGTGGTTCAGAGCAACAGTCTCGACGAGCTGCGCAGCCTTGTGGTCAGCATCATGCGGCGTTACCCATTGGCACCCTTGGAGAACGAAATCGCTTTGGTGCAAAGCAACGGCATCGCCCAATGGCTCAAATTGGCATTGGCCGAGGATCCCGAAGACGACGACCTTGGCGGTTGCGGAATCGCTGCGGCGATTGACGTGCAACTACCCGGAAGTTTCATGTGGCAGCTGTATCGCATGGTGCTGGGAAGAGATGAAATTCCAGCGAAATCCCTGCTCGACAAAGCCCCGCTGACCTGGCGCCTGATGCGCCTCTTGCCACAGGTAATCGACCGCGCCCATTTCGAGCCGCTGCAACGCTTCCTCACCCACGACAGCGATCTGCGCAAGCGCTATCAATTGTCAGAGCGTCTGGCCGACCTGTTTGACCAATATCAGGTGTACAGGGCTGATTGGCTGGAAGATTGGGCGGAAGGGCGTCATCAACTGCGCAATGTCAGAGGTGAAATAAAGCCGCTGCCACCGACAAGCTGCTGGCAGGCCGAGTTGTGGCGGGCGCTGCTGGATGACGTCGGCGAACAAGGCATGGCGCAGAGCCGTGCCGGTGTCCATCAACGTTTCATGGAGCGCATCAACATACTCGACCAGGCACCGGCTGCGCTGCCACCGCGTGTGATCGTTTTCGGTATTTCTTCGCTACCCGCGCAGGTGCTTGAAGCGCTCGCCGGTTTGGCGCGGTTCAGCCAGGTACTCCTTTGCGTGCACAACCCCTGCCGTCATCACTGGGCGGACATCGTCGCCGACAAGGATCTGCTGCGGCATCAATACAAGCGGCAGCAGCGCAAAAATGGAATGCCTGTCGTGCTTGATGCCGACACCCTGCATCAGCACGCACATCCGCTATTAGCTGCTTGGGGCAAGCAAGGTCGCGACTATATCAATCTGCTCGACAGCTACGACGATCCCAACAGCTACCGCGCAGCCTTTCGTGACGGCCGCATCGACCTGTTCAGCGATGCCCAGCCGCACAACATGCTTAACCAGCTTCAGGACGACATCCTCGAATTGCGTCCACTCAACGAGACGCGTGAACTCTGGCCTGCTGTCGACCTGGCACAAGACCATTCAATACGTTTTCACATAGCCCACAGCGCTCAGCGCGAAGTCGAAATCCTGCACGATCAACTTTTGGCGCGTTTCAGTGCCGACCCGAATCTGCGCCCGCGAGATGTGATCGTCATGGTTCCGGATATCGACAGCTATGCGCCGCATATCCGCGCGGTTTTCGGTCAGCTCGATCGATTTGACCCGCGCTTCATTCCGTTCACTTTGGCGGACCAGGGCCAGCGTGGCCGCGATCCGTTACTAATCGCAGTCGAGCACCTGCTCAAACTCCCGGACAGCCGTTTCCCGGTCAGCGAGATTCTCGACCTGCTCGATGTGCCGGCCCTGCGTGCTCGCTTTGGCGTAGAGGAGCGCGACCTGCCAACTTTGCATCGCTGGATCGAAGGCGCCGGCGTGCGTTGGGGCATGAGCGCTGAACAACGGGCCGGTCTCGGTCTGCCGGTGGAACTGGAGCAGAACAGCTGGCATTTCGGTCTACGCCGAATGCTGCTGGGTTACGCCGTCGGCAGCGCCGAGGCGTGTGCAGGTATCGAACCTTATGATGAAATTGGTGGGCTTGATGCCGCTCTGATCGGGCCACTGGTTGCTCTGCTGGATGCCTTGGAAATCGCTCACCAGCAACTCACACAACCGGCTCAGCCGAAAGAGTGGGGGCTGCGCTTGCAGGCACTGATGCAGGTGTTTTTCCAGGCCAGCAATGAGCACGACGATTACCTGCTGACTCAACTGGAAGAGCTTCGCGAAACATGGCTGGAGACCTGTGAGACGGTAGGTCTGATTGATGAATTGCCGCTGACTGTCGTACGCGAAGCCTGGCTCGCCGGGCTGGATCAAGGGCGTTTATCGCAACGATTCCTCGCCGGTGCGGTGAATTTCTGCACCTTGATGCCGATGCGTGCCATTCCTTTCAAACTGGTTTGTCTGCTGGGCATGAACGACGGCGACTATCCGCGTGCCCAACCGCCTCTGGATTTCGACCTGATGGGCAGCGATTACCGACCTGGCGACCGCTCACGGCGTGAAGATGACCGCTACCTGCTACTCGAAGCGCTGTTGTCCGCGCGCTCTCAGCTCTATATCAGTTGGGTCGGTCGCAGCATCCGTGACAATAGCGAACGACCTGCGTCGGTGCTCATCGGCCAGTTGCGCGATCACCTCGCCAGCGGCTGGCGTTCAATCGACCCATGCCAGGATCTGTTGGACGCGCTGACCGAAGAACACCCCCTGCAGCCTTTCAGTGCCCGCTATTTCCACGAAGGCGAGCCATTGTTCAGCTATGCCAATGAATGGCAAGTTTTGCATCAAAACACCGCACGTCAAAGCGAGGCGCCATTACTCCCGTCGTACGTTCAGGAAGAACCGCTGACGCTGGCATTGCTCCAGGACTTTCTGCGTAACCCGGTTCGGCATTTTTTCACCCAGCGTCTCAAGGTCTACTTCGAAGCCGCTCAAGCGCCGTTGGCCGATGAAGAACCTTTCGTGCTGGACGCATTGCAGCGCTACACGCTCAGCGACAGCTTGCTGGAAGCCGCGCTCGGTCAGCCGGACAATATCGATCAGGCGCTGCAAGCCCGCGCGCTACGCCTGCAAAACAGTGGCCTGCTGCCTATGGCCGGTTTTGGCGAATGCCTACAGCGTGAACTGATCGAACCGCTGCCGGATCTTCTGCAGCGTTATCAACAGTTGCTGACGTTATGGCCGACGCCGTTGACCAGTGCGATCCCGGTCAGTCTCGACTTGCAAGGTATGCGGCTGGAGGGCTGGCTCGAAAGCCTGCATCAACGCGCCGATGGCGGACTGCTGTCAGTCACCACCATTCCCAACAGCATCGGCTCGATCAAAACGCGCAAGTGGCACCGGCTGACCAAACCGTGGGTCACCCATCTGGTCGCCTGCGCCAGCGAGCACGCGTTGACGACGGCATTGGTCGCCAGTGACGACACACTGTTGCTGGAGCCAATGGAGCGAGACCGCGCGCTGCGTTTGCTCGGTGACCTGCTTCTCGCCTGGCAATCCGGAATGCGCCAACCCTTGCCGATTGCGATAAAAACCGCATTCGCCTGGTTGTCGCAAACTGACCCGGTCAAAGCCGAAGCCGCTGCGCGAAAAGCCTATGAAGGTGACGGCCAGACCAGCGAGGGCGAACGGCGTGAAAGCCCGGCACTGCTCCGGCAATATCCCGATTTCGATGCACTGTTGGCAGACGAAACCTTCACTGGCTGGTGCGATACCTTGTATCGCCCGTTATTCGAAGCGTCATGGCGTTCCTTGTCCAGCGAAGGTGCGCGCGCATGAGTACCAAGACACCGTTGGCTCTGGCCTTCCCGTTGCGCGGCAGCCAGCTGATCGAAGCGAGCGCGGGCACCGGCAAGACTTTCACGATTTCGGCTCTTTATCTGCGGCTGATTCTCGGCCATGGCGGCGAGACCAGGGGTTTTGCGCGCGAATTGCTGCCGCCGCAAATCCTCGTTGTGACGTTCACCGATGCTGCCACCAAAGAGCTGCGTGAACGGATTCGAACCCGCTTGGCCGAGGCGGCGCGTTTCTTCCGCGACGAGATTCCCGCTCCTGACGGACTGATCGCCGAGCTGCGCGATCAGTTCGATCCGCAGCAATGGTCCGGATGCGCCAACCGTCTCGATATCGCCGCGCAGTGGATGGACGAAGCCGCGGTTTCGACCATTCACAGCTGGTGTCAGCGCATGCTGCGCGAGCATGCGTTCGATAGCGGCAGCCTGTTCACGCAATCGCTGGAAACCGATCACAGCGATTTGCTCGGCGAGGTGCTGCGCGATTATTGGCGGCTGTTCTGCTACCCGATGCAGGGCGATGCGCTGAACTGGGTGCGCAGCAATTGGGGTGGCCCCGCAGCGTTGTTGCCTCGGGTCCGGGGCTTGTTCGCCAGCGAGCGTGACACCGATGAAGGCAAGGTGCCTGCGGAGCTGATCACCGAATGTTTGCTGGAGCGGCGGGCGGCATTGGTCGAACTGAAGATGCCTTGGCGTGACTGGGCAGACGAGCTGCTTGCTCTCTGCCATGAGGGCGTGGCCAGCAAAACCGTCGATGGCCGCAAGATGCAGGCGCGTTATTTCGAACCCTGGTTCGAGAAACTCAAGACCTGGGCCGAAGACGAGGCGCTTGAGCAACTGGACATTGGCACCGGCTTCACCCGTCTGACACCCGATGGCATGGCCGAAGCCTGGAAAGGCCAGGCCCCGAGTCATCCCGGGCTGGACGCCATGTCCGGACTCAAGTCGAGTCTTGATGCCTTGCCGACCCCCGATGCCGCTGTTCTGCAACACGCTGCCAAGTGGGTCGGTGCACGCTTCGAAGAAGAGAAGGGTCGCCGCGCGGAAATGGGATTCGACGACATGCTGCTGCGTCTGGATGCAGCGCTGCAATCGGAGGGCGGCGAGCGTCTGGCGACGTTGATCCGCGAGCAGTTTCCGGTGGCACTGATCGACGAATTCCAGGATACCGATCCGGTGCAATACCGCATCTTCGAGAGCATTTACCGCATCGAAGACAATCACCCTGACACCGGCCTGTTCCTGATCGGCGACCCCAAGCAGGCGATCTACGCCTTTCGCGGTGCTGACATCTACACCTACCTGCGCGCACGTCAGGCCACTACCGGCCGCTTGCATACGCTCGGCACCAACTTCCGCTCCAGCCACGGCATGGTCACAGCGGTCAATCATGTATTCGAACGCGCCGAGTCCCGAGAACAGGGACGCGGCGCGTTTTTGTTTCGCGAGAAAACCGGCGAAAACCCGGTACCGTTTCTGCCTGTTGAATCTCAGGGACGCAAGGAAACGCTGCGGATTGCCGGGCAAGACGTCGCGGCACTGAATGTCTGGCTATTGCCTAGCGATCAGCCGCTGTCCGGCGCAGTGTATCGCCAGCAAATGGCCGCCGCCTGCGCCAGTCAAATCACCACACTGCTCAATGGTGGGCAAACCGGCAGCGCTGGTTTTGTTCAGGGAGATGACTTCAAAGGTTTGCGTCCTTCGGACATCGCGATCCTCGTCCGCGACGGTAAGGAAGCCCAAGCCGTACGCGCCGAACTCGCCGCCAGAGGTGTGCGCAGTGTTTATCTGTCGGACAAGGATTCGGTGTTCGCCGCGCAAGAGGCGCACGACCTTCTGGCGTGGCTGAAGGCTTGCGCCGAACCCGATGTCGAACGTTCGCTGAAGGCTGCCCTGGCCTGCACTACTCTGAATCTGCCGCTGATCGAGCTGGAGCGCCTGAACCAGGACGAAATGGTCTGGGAAGCCCGGGTCATGCAGTTCCGCGGCTATCGCGAACTCTGGCGCAAACAGGGCGTGCTGCCGATGTTGCGGCGCCTGCTTCACGATTTCCATTTGCCGCAGACCCTGATGCAGCGCAGTGACGGCGAGCGCGTGCTGACCAACCTTTTGCACCTTTCGGAACTGATGCAGCAAGCCGCTGCTGAACTGGACGGTGAACAAGCGTTGATCCGCCATCTGGCCGAGCTGCTGGCACTGTCCGGTCAGGCAGGTGAAGAGCAGATCCTGCGTCTGGAAAGCGACGAACAACTGGTCAAGGTGGTGACCATCCACAAATCCAAGGGCCTGGAATATCCGCTGGTGTTCCTGCCATTCATTTGCTCGGCGAAACCGGTGGATGGCAGCCGTTTACCGCTGCATTACCACGACGCTGCGGGCAAGGCGCATATCAGCCTCAAGCCGACCGCCGAGTTGATCGCGCTGGCTGACGATGAGCGTCTGGCCGAAGATCTGCGTCTTCTGTATGTCGCGTTGACCCGTGCGCAACATGCCTGTTGGTTGGGCGTCACTGATCTCAAACGCGGCAATAACAACAGCTCTGTGCTGCACCTTTCTGCGCTGGGTTACCTGCTGGGTGGCGGCGCCGCTTTGGGCGAGTCCAGCGAATTGAATCGCTGGCTGCAGGATCTGCAGCAAGACTGCGCGGCGATTGGCATCGGCGAAATGCCTCAGCCCACTGACGAGCATTACCAGCCGCCGCGCAATGAAGCAGTGCTGCGAGCCACACTACGGCCTAAACGCAAAGCCAGTGAAAACTGGTGGATCGCGTCGTACAGCGCCCTACGCATCAGCGACGTATTGAGCGTCGGCAGCGATGAAGCACCGGACAGCCCGCAGGCGCAAAAGCTCTTCGACGACGAGCGCCTCGACCCCGACGCGCCCCGCGAAATCATCAGCGGTGGCGCCGATATCCACCGTTTTCCTCGCGGACCGAATCCCGGCACGTTTTTGCACGGCTTGCTGGAATGGGCAGGTGCTGAAGGTTTTGCGGTGACCCGCGAAGCGCTGGAGGATGCGCTTGCTCGGCGCTGCAACCTGCGCGGCTGGCAAGGCTGGATCACCACCCTGACTGACTGGCTGCAGCATTTGCTCAAGTCGCCGTTGCCGATCGCTGGCGGGCAACCGCCGGTGGTTCTTGAGCAGCTGAAGCAATACCGCGTCGAGATGGAGTTCTGGTTCGCCAGCCACAAGGTCGATGTGCTCAAGCTCGACGAACAGGTGCGTCAGCATACCCACAACGGCGTCGCCCGAGTTGCGGCAGAACCGGTGCAACTCAACGGCATGTTCAAGGGCTTTATCGACCTGACCTTCGAGCACGACGGCCGCTATTACGTCGCCGATTACAAATCCAATTGGCTCGGCGTCGATGATCAGGCTTACACCGTGCAGGCCATGGAACAGTCGATTCTCGACAACCGTTACGACCTGCAATACGTACTTTATCTGTTGGCACTGCATCGCCAGTTGAAGGCGCGGCTGACGGATTACGATTACGACCGCCATGTCGGCGGGGCGCTGTATCTGTATCTGCGCGGTACGCGTGCCGAAAGTCGTGGCGTGTACTTCGTGCGTCCGCCACGGGAATTGATCGAACGCCTCGACCGGATGTTCCAGGGCAAACCCGAACCCAAGTCCGAACCCGCCTGGGAACAGGGAGTTCTGCTATGAGCCGCACATTCGCCGATCTGCTGCCGACACCACTGGAAGCGGACAGCCTGTCGAAACTCTCGCCGCTGACCCGCGCCGATGATTTGCTGTTGTTGCTGAGCCGTTGGGTCGAGCGCGGCTGGCTGCGTGCGCTGGACCGCGCCTTTGTCGCTTTCCTGCATGAACTCGGGCCCGAGACCGACCCGTTGGTGTTGCTGGCAGCGGCGTTGACCAGTCACCAACTCGGCCATGGTCATGTGTGTCTGGACCTGTTCGAAACCCTCAAGGCGCCGGATTTTGCATTGTCATTGCCGCCCGAAGGCGATGTGCAGGGCGGTGTGTTGTTGCTGCCCTCGCAATTGCTCGAAACGCTCGATGGAGCCCATTGGTGCAAAGTGCTGGCAAGCAGTCCATTGGTGGCCCTGGCTGCTGACCCGAGTGAAACAGCGCAGACACGTCCATTGGTGCTGTCCTCGAAACGCCTGTACCTGCGACGTTACTGGACCTACGAACGCCGCATCGATGCAGCGTTGCGCCAACGCTTGATGCAATCGGAGCCGACGCCAGATGATCTGCCGCAGCGCCTCAATGAATTGTTCGGTGGCGCGGAATCTGCGGCTGTCATCGATTGGCAAAAACTCGCTTGCGCCATCGCCACGCGCAGCGCCTTCAGCATCATCACCGGCGGCCCGGGTACCGGTAAAACCACCACGGTGGTGCGCTTGCTCGCGTTGCTGCAGGCACCGGCTGTCGAGGCTGGTCATCCGCTGCGCATTCGTCTGGCGGCACCGACCGGCAAGGCCGCCGCGCGCTTGACCGAGTCGATCAGTCAGCAAGTGCAATCATTGCAAGTCGCCGAAGCGGTGCGCGCGGCGATCCCCTGCGATGTGACCACCGTGCACCGTTTGCTCGGCAGTCGACCGGGTACCCGGCATTTCCGTCACCATGCCGGTAATCGATTACCGCTGGATGTTCTGGTGGTCGACGAAGCCTCGATGATCGACCTGGAAATGATGGCTAACTTGCTCGACGCCATGCCGGCCCATGCGCGGCTGGTACTGCTGGGCGACAAGGATCAGTTGGCCTCGGTCGAGGCCGGTGCGGTGTTGGGCGATCTGTGCCGTGATGCCGAGGGCGGTTGGTACAGCCCGCAGACCCGACAATGGCTGGAGTCAGTCAGTGGCGAGTCGTTGCAGGGCAGCGGCTTGCATGAGGACCGCGACGGCACCCATCCATTGGCGCAGCAAGTGGTGATGCTGCGGCACTCGCGCCGCTTCGGCGAGGGCAGTGGCATCGGTCAGCTCGCGAGTCGGGTCAATCAGCAATTGGCCGATGAAGCGCGGCAGTTGCTTGCGGCCGGCAGCTACGACGACGTGTATTCGCTACCGCTCAAAGGCGAGCACGATCAGAAGCTCGAACGCCTCTTGCTCGAAGGTCACGGCATCGGCCCGCAAGGTTATCGCCATTACTTGAGCGTACTGCGCGATCAGCGCCCACCGTCTACGCGGCCACTTGAGCATGCGGCCTGGACCGATTGGGCGCGGGAAGTCTTGCAGGCGTTCGATACGTTCCAGTTGCTGTGCGCGGTGCGCAAAGGGCCGTGGGGCGTTGAAGGTCTGAACCAGCGCATCACCGCTGCGTTGCTCAAGGCGCGTCTGATCGAGAGCGATCAGCAGTGGTATGAAGGTCGGCCCGTGCTGATGACTCGTAACGACTATGGTCTGGGCCTGATGAACGGCGACATCGGCATCGCCCTGAAACTGCCCGAGCGTGAAGGCGCAGAGATCGGCAAAACGGTTCTGCGCGTGGCCTTCCCGCGTAACGATGGTCAGGGCGGCGTGCGCTTCGTGTTGCCGAGTCGACTCAATGATGTCGAAACCGTGTACGCCATGACGGTGCACAAGTCCCAGGGCTCGGAGTTCGCCCATACGGCGCTGATCCTGCCGGATGCGTTGAACCCCGTGCTGACCAAAGAACTGATCTACACCGGCATCACTCGCGCCCGGCACTGGTTCACCTTGATCGAGCCGCGTGCCGGCGTGTTTGAGGAAGCGGTGCAGCGCAAGGTCAAGCGTCTGAGCGGGCTGTTGCTGGAACTGGAGGAGGGCACCGAGCCTCAGGGATGAAGCGCTGAATGACCGGCAACGATTACTGACCAACCGGTCAGAGGCCGGCGCCTCGCTGGCGTTCTGGCGCTGTGCTATCGTTGCGGCATCATTTCGTTACGCTCCTAGAGAATCCCTGCATGAAGGTGGCCGTCCGGACGACAGAGCGTGTGGTTGCCTGCCAGCGCGCCCTGCTTATCGTTTTGCTCTGGTTGTTGGCGGGCAGCGCCATCGCACAAGCGCAAACCGGGCCGGCCGAGCAACGGGCCAAAGCGGTCACGCAAGTGGTTCTTGGCATCCTCAGTTATGCACGCTGGCCAGTGGAACCGGCGCAGTTGCGCTTGTGCATCATCGGTCCCACCGAATACACCGATGACCTGGTCAAAGGGACCACACAAGCCACTGGTCGGCCGGTGGCGGTGCGTCGTCTGCTGGCGGACAACCCGGCCATCGTCAGCGAATGCGATGCGGTGTACATCGGCAAGCTCACCGCCGATGAACGCAGCCGCCTGTTCGCATCATTGATCGGGCATCCAGTGCTGAGCATCAGCGAAGCGGACGATCAATGCACTGTCGGCAGTCTGTTCTGCCTGCGCGTTGGCGATGAACAAGTGTCGTTCGAGGTCAATCTCGACTCCGTGGCTCGCAGTGGTGTGCGCATACACCCCAGCGTGTTGCAGTTGTCCCGTCGCAAAGCGGCGGCGCCATGAAGCTGTTCAGTTGGAAGGCTCGCCCCACTCTGGGCTCGGTCATCGGCCGTGGGCATTTGATTGTCGCGCTGGTGGCGGTGGCGATGGCCAGTGTTTCGCTGACCCTGCTGGGCGTGCTGGCGCTGCGGGTCTATGCCGATCACAACCTGCACTTGATCGCCCGTTCAATCAGCTACACCGTCGAAGCGGCCGTCGTGTTCAATGACAAAGCGGCGGCAACCGAAGCGCTGGCGATCATCGCTTCCACCGAGGAAGTGGCAGATGCCCGAGTGCTCGACGCGCAAGGCCAATTGATCGCGCAATGGCAGCGCGCTGAAACCGGCTTGTTCTCCGAGCTGGAAATGCGGATCGCCCGCGCCATACTGGAAAAACCGGTCAGCCTGCCGATCGAGCATCAGGACCGTGAGATCGGTCGCGTCCTGCTCATCGGCCACGGCGGCAGCCTGATGCGCTTCCTGCTCAGCGGCCTGGCCGGGATTGTGCTGTGCACCGCGATCAGCGCCTGGGTCGCGCTCTATCTGGCGCGGCGGCAGTTGCGCGCGATCATCGGCCCGTTGCACAGCCTCGCCGCCGTCGCCCACGCCGCCCGTAGCGAACGAGCGCTGGATCGGCGCGTGCCGCCGGCGCAAATCGCCGAACTGGATAACCTGGGCAACGACTTCAATGCCTTGCTCGGCGAACTCGAGTCCTGGCAAACCCACCTGCAGAACGAAAACGAAACCCTCGCCCATCAAGCGACCCACGACAGCCTCACCGGGTTGCCCAACCGCGCGTTTTTTGAAGGCCGCTTGATGCGCGCCTTGCGCAACGGCAAAAAACACGATGAGCGGGTCGCCGTGCTGTTTCTCGACAGCGACCGCTTCAAAGGCATCAACGATAACTTCGGCCACGCCTCGGGCGACGCTGTGCTGGTGGCGATCGCCAATCGCGTGCGAGCGCAATTGCGCGAGGATGATCTGGTCGCGCGGCTGGGCGGCGACGAGTTCGCCGTGCTGCTCGCGCCCCTGCACACGGTCGAAGACGCTGAGCACATCGCTGACAAGATTCTCGCCAGCATGGACATGCCGATCACCCTGCCCGGCGACAGCAGTGTGGTGACCTCGCTCAGTATCGGCATCGCCGTCTATCCCGATCATGGCGCCACGCCGGGAGCCTTGCTCAACGCAGCCGACGCGGCGATGTATCAGGCCAAGCGCCTGTCGCGCGGCGCGCAATTCACCGCCGGGTCGGAGCGCCCGGTCGATTCCGTTCACACCAGGAGCTGATGCCCGTGTTCACACTTCCCGTTCGACTGTTTTCCGCATTGCTGCTGATCGCCGCGCTGACCCTGAGCGGTTGCCAGAGCGCCCAGCAAAAAGGCCTGACACCGGCGCAAGTCGCCGTGCTCAAACAGCAGGGTTTCGAATTGACCGACGACGGCTGGGAATTCGGCTTGTCGGGCAAAGTGCTGTTTGGCAGTGATGTCGAAAGCCTGAACGCACCCAGCACAGAAATCGTCGAACGCATCGGCAAGGCGCTGCTCGGCGTGGGGATTGAGCGGGTACGCGTCGATGGCCACACCGATGCGTCGGGCAAGGAACCTTACAATCAGCAACTGTCGCTGCGTCGGGCCAAGAGCGTCGCCAACGTCCTCGGCACGGTCGGCATGAAGCAGGAGAACATCCAGCTGCAAGGCCTCGGCAGCAGCGAACCCGTGGCCTCCAACGACACCGCAGCAGGGCGCACGGAAAATCGCCGGGTGTCGATTGTGGTCAGCGCCGATTAATCGGCAAAGCGCATCTCCCGCGTTTCCCCCATCAACAACGCCTGATTGCGCTCCGTCACTTCGCGAATGTAATCCCACAACAACGTAATCCGCTTCAACTTGCGCAGATCCTCCCGGCAGTACATCCAGAACTGCCGGGTGATGTCGATTTCCTCCGGCAGCACCGGCAGCAATCGCGGGTCCTGCGCGGCGAGGAAGCACGGCAGGATCGCCAGTGACCGGCCCTGCTGTGCGGCGACGTATTGTGCGATCACGCTGGTGCTGCGCAAGTTTGCGCTGGCGCCGGGCAGCACGTTGGCCAGGTAGAGCAGCTCCGAGCTGAACGCCAGGTCATCCACATAACTGATGAATTGATGCTTGCTCAAGTCGGCCGGGCGGCGGATCGGTGGGTGTTTGTCCAGATAGTCCTGGGTTGCGTACAGCTGCAAGCGGTAGTCGCAGAGTTTGCAGCAGACGTACGGCCCGTGCTCCGGCCGCTCGAGGGCAATGACGATGTCGGCCTCGCGCTTGGACAGGCTGATGAAGTGCGGCAGCGGCAGGATGTCCACCGAGATTGCCGGGTAGGCATCGACGAAATGGCTCAGCTGCGGGGTGATGAAAAAACTGCCGAAGCCTTCGGTGCAGCCCATGCGCACGTGCCCGGACAGGGCAACGCCCGAGCCCGAGACTTGCTCGCAGGCCATGTGCAGCGTGCTTTCGATCGACTCGGCATAACCGAGCAAGCGCTGGCCTTCGGTGGTCAGGACGAAGCCGCTGGTGCGGGATTTTTCGAACAGCAATGTGCCGAGCGCCGCTTCCAGCGAACTGATCCGTCGCGACACCGTGGTGTAGTCGACGGCCAGGCGTTTGGCGGCGGTGCTGGCCTTGCGGGTGCGGGCGACTTCGAGGAAAAACTTCAGGTCGTCCCAGTTCAGCGAGCCTAGCGAGGTGATGTTTTTTTGCATGATGGACGGGCTTATATGTGCGTTCTTATTAGAAGTTTGCACATCTATACTCCAAAAACCGTCCGACAACCATTCTGGACACACGCCTCATCTCAGGGCGAACCTTTCGCCTTGGCTCCTACGATAAAAACAAGTTCTGGAGACCAGCATGAACGCATCGCTTACGCCCAACGACACCACGCTGCAAAAGGTCAAACTGCTGATCGACGGCGAATGGGTCGAGTCGCAGACCACTGAGTGGCACGACATCGTCAACCCGGCCACCCAGCAAGTGCTGGCCAAGGTTCCGTTCGCCACCGCCGCTGAGGTCGATGCCGCTGTCAGCGCCGCCCAGCGTGCCTTCCAGACCTGGAAACTGACCCCGATCGGCGCGCGGATGCGCATCATGCTCAAGCTGCAAGCGCTGATCCGCGAGCACTCCAAGCGCATCGCCGTGGTCCTCAGCGCCGAGCAGGGCAAGACCATTGCCGACGCCGAGGGCGATATTTTCCGTGGCCTGGAAGTGGTCGAGCACGCGTGCTCGATCGGCACCCTGCAAATGGGCGAGTTCGCCGAGAACGTCGCCGGCGGCGTCGACACTTACACCCTGCGCCAGCCGATCGGCGTCTGCGCCGGCATCACGCCGTTCAACTTCCCGGCGATGATTCCGCTGTGGATGTTCCCGATGGCGATCGCGTGCGGCAACACCTTCGTGCTCAAGCCTTCGGAACAGGATCCGCTGTCGACCATGCTGCTGGTGGAACTGGCCATTGAGGCTGGCGTTCCGGCGGGCGTGCTCAACGTCGTTCATGGCGGCAAGGATGTGGTCGATGGCCTGTGCACGCACAAGGACATCAAAGCCGTGTCGTTCGTCGGTTCGACCGCTGTCGGCACCCACGTGTATGACCTGGCCGGCAAGCATGGCAAACGCGTGCAGTCGATGATGGGCGCGAAAAACCATGCCGTGGTGCTGCCCGATGCCAATCGCGAGCAAGCGCTGAATGCCTTGGTCGGTGCCGGTTTCGGTGCCGCCGGGCAGCGCTGCATGGCCACTTCGGTAGTGGTGCTGGTCGGTGCGGCGAAACAATGGCTGCCGGATCTGAAAGCGCTGGCGCAGAAGCTCAAGGTCAACGCCGGCAGCGAGCCGGGCACCGATGTCGGTCCGGTGATTTCGAAAAAGGCTAAAGCGCGGATTCTCGAACTGATCGAAAGCGGCATCAAGGAAGGCGCCAAGCTTGAACTGGACGGTCGTGACATCAGCGTGCCGGGTTATGAACAAGGCAATTTTGTCGGCCCGACCCTGTTCTCCGGGGTGACCACCGACATGCAGATCTACACCCAGGAAATCTTCGGCCCGGTGCTGGTGGTGCTGGAAGTCGACACGCTTGATCAGGCGATTGCGCTGGTCAACGCCAATCCGTTCGGTAACGGCACCGGCCTGTTCACCCAGAGCGGTGCGGCGGCGCGTAAATTCCAGACTGAAATCGACGTCGGTCAGGTCGGCATCAACATCCCGATTCCAGTGCCAGTGCCGTTCTTCAGTTTCACCGGTTCGCGCGGTTCGAAACTCGGCGACCTCGGCCCGTACGGCAAGCAAGTGGTGCAGTTCTACACGCAGACCAAAACGGTCACGGCGCGCTGGTTCGATGACGACAGCGTCAACGACGGCGTGAACACCACCATCAACCTGCGCTGAGGATTCGATCATGAAAATCGCATTTATCGGGCTGGGCAACATGGGCGCGCCGATGGCGCGCAACCTGATCAAGGCCGGCCACTCGTTGAACCTGGTCGACCTGAACAAAACCGTGCTGGCGGAACTCGAGCAACTGGGTGGCACCATCCGCGCTTCGGCGCGCGAGGCGGCGGAAGATGCCGAACTGGTGATCACCATGCTCCCGGCCGCTGTGCATGTGCGCAGTGTCTGGCTGGGCGAAGAGGGCGTGCTCGCCGGCCTTCGCCAGGGCGTGCCGGCGGTGGATTGCAGCACCATCGATCCGCAGACCGCCCGCGACGTTGCAGCGGCCGCCGCCAAACACGGCGTGGCCATGGCCGATGCGCCGGTCTCTGGCGGCACCGGCGGCGCGACGGCCGGGACCCTGACCTTCATGGTCGGCGCCACCCCGGAACTGTTCGCCACCCTGCAACCGGTGCTGGCGCAGATGGGCCGCAACATCGTGCATTGCGGTGAAGTCGGCACCGGCCAGATCGCCAAGATCTGCAACAACCTGCTGCTGGCGATTTCGATGGTCGGCGTCAGTGAGGCGATGGCGTTGGGCGATGCGCTGGGGATCGATACCGGCGTGCTGGCCGGGATCATCAACAGCTCGACTGGCCGTTGCTGGAGTTCGGAGATGTACAACCCGTGGCCGGGCATCGTCGAAACGGCGCCGGCTTCGCGCGGGTATACCGGCGGGTTCGGTGCAGAACTGATGCTCAAGGATCTCGGGCTGGCGACGGAAGCGGCGCGGCAGGCGCACCAGCCGGTGGTGCTCGGCGCGGTGGCGCAGCAGTTGTATCAGGCGATGAGCCAGCGCGGTGATGGCGGGAAAGACTTCTCGGCGATCATCAACAGCTATCGCAAGCCGCAGTAATCGCGATCAGCCCTTTGTGGTGAGGGATGTATCCCCGTTGGGTTGCGCAGCAGCCCCTGGATTGTGTCAGGCAAACCGAGTGCTCAGGGTTTGCGACTGCTGCGCAGTCGAGCGGGGATGAATCCCCTCGCCACGGGTTTTAGCAACGCCGGGACATTTGCCGGGAAATCACGTCGGGTGATTTCCCGGCTTTTTTGCATCAGGCGAAGACGAAATATTTGCGCACGGTCTCGACCACTTCCCACGTGCCCTTCATGCCCGGCTCAACCACGAAGATATCGCCGGCGCGCAGGTGAATCGGCGCCATGCCGTCCGGGGTGATCACGCAGTAGCCTTCTTGGAAATGGCAGTATTCCCACTTCACATAATCGACGCGCCACTTGCCCGGCGTGCAAATCCAGGTGCCCATGATCTTGCTGCCGTCTTCGCTGGTGTAGGCGTTGAGGTTGACGGTGTGCGGGTCGCCTTCGAGTTTTTCCCACTTGCAGGCGTCGAGTACCGGCAGCGGGTGAGTGTCGCGCAGAACGGTGATAGGGGCGGTCGCGGTCATAGGGACTCCGGGCAAGTGGACTTGAGAATTGAAGTCGCACCCTATAGCGCCCGGTTGTCGCTCAGTTGTCTGGGGTCGACATCGGAGTGCTCAGAAACGCGCAGCGATGAGCGCTTGTAACAATGCCTGGGCATAACCCGGCAGCGCGGCGAAGTCTCTCGCGCAGAGCAATAACCTGCGGCGCGCCCACGGCTCATTCAGAGTCACGCACTTGAACCGCTCCAGCGTCGCGCGTTGGACAGCAGCCAAGGGCACGATGGCCAGTCCGGCGCCATGGGCGACCATGCGCATCGCGCCATCAACGCCATCGGCGCGAATGCGCACCTGCATTCGCGCGCCGCTGTGCAGCGCCTGTTCTTCCAGATAAATCGCCAGTGCGCTGTCGGCGCCGAGTCCGACAAAGTCGTGCTGCAGCGCGTCGCTGAAACTGACCTCGGCGGCGTCAGACAACGGGTGATCGAGCGGCAGAATCAGCACCAGCGGATCGTCGCGAAACGCCTGAGTCTGTAGGCCGTTGGCGTCGACCGCGTCGGACACAATCCCCAGATCCGCCGCGCCTTCGCGCAACGCATGGGTAATCCGCGCGCTGGGCAGTTCCTGTAGATCGATGTCGAGATTGGGATGGCTGCGCAGGAAATCCGCGAGCACTTCCGGCAGGTACTCGGTGATCGCCGTGGTGTTGCACAACAGTCGCACCTGACCTTTGACGCCTTGCGCGTATTCGGCCAGATCCTGCTGCATGCGTTCGGCCTGTTGCAAAAGGATCCGCGCATGGCGGGCGAGGGCTTTGCCGGCCGGAGTCGGGGTAACGCCACGGCGGCCGCGCTCGAGGAATTCAGCGCCGAGTGAGGCTTCCATTGCGCGGATTCGAGCGCTGGCGGCGGCGAGGGACAAATGGCTGCGGGCGGCGCCGGCGGTGATGTTGCCGGTGTCGAGGATGTGCAGGTAGAGGCGCAGGTCGGTGAGGTCGAAGTGCATGGGGGTTGCCTCGGGTTTTTGTGGTGGCTGGGCTGACCCTTTCGCTGGCAAGCCAGCTCCCACAGTGTTGATTGGTGTTCTCGAAATGGATGAACAGCCGAGATCATGTGGGAGCTGGCTTGCCAGCGATGGGGCCAGTTGCATCACTGAAAACGCCAGCCTCTTGCTATAAAAGAGGCTGCCTCAGTATATGGCAGATTTCCCCCAACCCGGATCAGTGCACATTATCCCAATGCACACGCTAATCGACTTCTACCAAAACCTCGGCCTGGTCCTGTCTTTACTGGTCATCGCTACCTTCATGCTCGCCGGCACGGTCAAAGGCGTGATCGGTCTCGGCCTGCCCACCGTTGCGATGGGCCTGCTCGGTCTGGCTATGGCGCCGTCGCAGGCTGCCGCGTTGTTGATTATTCCGGCGACCCTTACCAACCTCTGGCAGCTGTGCTTCGGCGGCCATCTGAAAAGCTTGCTCAAACGCCTCTGGCCCATGCTGCTGATGATCTTCCTTGGCACCGGCATCGGCACCCTGTGGATCGGCCTGTCCGGCGGCCATTGGGTGGTGCGTGGACTTGGCGCGGCGCTGTTGCTGTATGCATTGAGCGGACTGTTTCTGCCGACTTTGCAGGTCAACCCGCCTCATGAACGCTGGCTCGGCCCGCTGTGTGGGCTGATCACCGGCGTCATCACCGCAGCCACCGGCGTCTTCGTGATTCCGGCGGTGCCGTATCTGCAAGCGCTGGGGCTGAGCCGCGATGAGCTGGTGCAGGCACTCGGCCTGTCCTTCACGGTTTCGACCCTGGCGCTGGCGCTCGGGCTGCTCTGGCACGGCGCACTCGGCGGTGGCGAATTGAGCGCCTCGCTGCTGGCGCTGATCCCAGCCATGCTCGGCATGTGGCTTGGCCAATGGCTGCGTCAGCGCATCAGCGCCGTGCTGTTCAAGCGGGTGTTCTTTATCGGACTGGGCGCGCTCGGCGCCCATCTGTTGATCAGTGGCTAGCCGACGATTCGCTAAGCATGTCGATCGGGCGGATATCGAAATCGTGCTCCAGATACTCCATCCGTTTGGCGAAGAACGCTTTCATGTGCGGCAACGCTGAGTGCACATCCAGATGCGCCTGGCTTGCCCAGATTTCGTAGAAGATAAACAGCGTCGGATCTTCCTTGTCGCGCAGCATGTGGTACTCGATGCAACCCGGTTCGGCGCGGCTCGGCTCGACATAGGCGCGGAACAGCGCTTCGAACTCGGCGGCTTTTTCCGGGCGGGTCTTGGCGTGCAGGATGAAACCCTGGCGTTCACTCATCACAACGTCCTCGAATGCAGAAAGCGCCAAATGCTACGGCACGAATTGGCTGTCGATTCGTGCGTTTTGGTCAAATGTATTTTGCGCCGACGTGGCTGTTTCCGCGCGAGATAGATGGTTAACCTGCCGCCATTCCAATTCCTGTTTCAATCCAGCCTCAAAGGCTGCGCCGAGGTTTTTCAATGAAGAAAGTGCTGTTGCTCAATGGCGGTAAAAAATTCGCCCACTCCGATGGCCGCTACAACACCACCCTGCACGAGACCGCGCTGAGCGTGCTCGATCGCGGCGGTGTCGACGTCAAGACCACCTTCATTGATGACGGCTACGACGTTGCTGAAGAAGTGGCCAAGTTCCTCTGGGCCGACGTGATCATTTATCAGATGCCGGGCTGGTGGATGGGCGCGCCGTGGACGGTGAAAAAGTACATCGACGAAGTCTTCACCGAAGGCCACGGCAGCCTCTACGCCAGCGACGGCCGCACCCGTTCCGATGCTTCGCAGAAGTACGGCAGTGGCGGTCTGATTCAGGGCAAGCAATACATGCTGTCGCTGACCTGGAACGCGCCGCAGCAAGCCTTCGATGACCCGACGGATTTCTTCGAAGCCAAAGGCGTGGACGCGGTGTACTTCCCGTTCCACAAGGCCAATGAGTTTCTGGGCATGACCGCGCTGCCGACCTTCCTCTGCGTCGACGTGATGAAGCGTCCGAACATCGAGAACGATGTGGCGCGTTATGAGCAGCATCTGACTGAGGTGTTTGGCCTCAAGGCCTGATGGGTTTCGGGCTACTATCCGGGTAACAGCAAAAGATCGCAGCCTTCGGCAGCTCCTACAGTGGGCATGGCGACAGGCTGCGATCGGCGATTCCAGCGAGGACACCCGTGAAAGCCAGATCCGATGAGTTGCAGATTTTCGTCTGCGTGATCGAATGCGGTTCGATTTCCGCCGCCGCCGAGCAGGTGGGGCAGACGCCATCGGCCGTCAGTCGCACGTTATCGAAGCTCGAAGCCAAGCTCGACACCACGCTGATCAACCGCACCACGCGGCGCATGGACCTGACCGAGGAGGGCAAGTATTTTTTCGAACAGGTCAAGCTGATTCTCGATCAGATGGAGCAACTCGAGGAGCGTCTGTCTTCGCGCCAGCAAACTCCTTCCGGACGCCTGCGCATCAACGCCGCCTCCCCGTTTATGCTCCACGCCATCGTTCCCTACATCGACGAATTCCGGCAGCTGTACCCGGACATCCAACTCGAACTCAACAGCAATGACCTGATCATTGACCTGCTGGAACAAAGCACCGACGTCGCCATCCGCATCGGCACCCTCGCCGATTCGACGCTGCACGCGCGTTCGCTCGGTTGCAGTCCGTTATTGATCGTCGCCAGCCCTTCGTACCTGAAAAAACACGGTGCGCCCCGGCAGGTCGCAGACCTGAGTGAACACACGCTGCTCGGCTTCACCCACAACGAAGGCCTCAACCAATGGCCGCTGCGCTATGTGCACGGCGACCGTTGGCCGATCAACCCGGCGATCAGCGCCTCCAGCGGCGAGACCGTTCGCCATTTGGTGCTGGAAGGGCAGGGCATCGCTTGTCTGTCGCACTTCATGACCATCGACGATATTCGCGCCGGACGCCTGAAAGTCCTGCTCGGCGAATTCAACAGCGGCTACCGCCAACCGATCAACGCGGTGTACTACCGCAACTCGCAACTGGCGTTGCGCATCCAGTGCTTCCTCGACTTTATCCAGAGCAAACTCGCCGCCTACGCAAGCGCCGAATTCAAGGGCTGATTCGTGATCCCTAAGCAAGGGTGAATTGGCCGAGAGCGGGTTTTTCGCCTGAGTTCATCGGCCGATACTCGCTGCATCACTTATTCACGCAGGGAGTTACTCCATGAACGTATTCGTTACCGGCGCTGCCGGTTTTATCGGCGGTTCCATCGCCACCGGCCTGGTGCAGGCCGGGCACACAGTTACGGGTCTGGTGCGCAGCGCGGAGCAGGCGGATGAGCTGAAAGCATTGGGCATGCATGCGGTGATCGGCACCCTCGATGACAGCCAATTGCTGGCGCAACAGGCGCGTGCTGCCGACGCGGTGATCAACGCTGCCAGCAGCGATCATCGCGGTGCGGTGGAAGCGTTGCTCGATGCTTTGCGCGGCTCGAATAAAGTCTTTCTGCACACCAGCGGTTCGAGCATTGTCGGCGACGCTTCCGGCGGCAAATCCAGCGATGTCATCTATTACGAAGACAATCTGCCGGAACCGACCGTCGATAAGGCGGCGCGCGTGGCCATCGACAACCTCGTACTCGCGGCGGCGCAGGATGGCGTGAACTCGGCTGTGATCTGCAACACCCTGATCTACGGCCACAGCCTGGGCGTCAACCGCGACAGCGTGCAACTGCCGCGACTGCTGAAACAGGCGCGCAAGAGCGGCGTCGTTCGCCACGTCGGCAGCGGCCAGAACATCTGGTCCAACGTGCACATCGAAGACGTCGTCGCCCTGTATTCACTGGCGCTGACCCAAAACGTGCCGGGCACTTTCTACTTCGTCGAGAGCGGTGAAGCCTCGTTCATCGACATGACCACCGCCATGGCCGAAGCCCTCAATCTGGGCGAACCGCAAGACTGGCCACTGCAAAACGCTGAAGCCGAATGGGGCTACGAAATGGCCAACTACGGCCTCGGCTCCAACAGCCGCGTACGCGGCAAACACGCCCGCGACCTGCTGGGCTGGACGCCAAAGCGCACGTCGGTGGTGGAATGGATTCGTAACCAAATGGTGTGAGTCCAGCGCGCACCGAGTGAAGCCATTCGCGAGCCTGCTCGCGAATGCGGTGGGTCAGCCAATGAAGATGTCGGATGTGATGACGCCTTCGCGAGCAAGCCCGCTCCCACCGGTTGACCGCATTCTGCCTGGAGGAAGGTGATCAAAAACTGTAGGAGTGAGCCTGCTCGCGATAGCGTCGTGTCAGTCAAATGATCTTGTTTTGACCCACTGCAATCGCGAGCAGGCTCACTCCTACAGGTTGAACGCGGTCTGCCTGAAGGAATGCGATCAAAATGTGGGAGCGGGCTTGCTCGCGAAAGCGGCGGGTCAGGCAATGAAGTTGTTGAATGTGAAGCCGTCTTCGCGAGCAAGCTCGCTCCCACAGGTGACCGCGTTCTGCCAGAAGGAAGGTGATCAAAAACTGTAGGAGTGAGCCTGCCCGCGATAGCGTCGTGTCAGTCAAACGATCTCGTTTTGACCCACCGCAATCGCGAGCAGGCTCACTCCCACAGGTTGAACGCGGTCTGCCTGAAGGAAATGCGATCAAAATGTGGGAGCGGGCTTGCTCGCGAAAGCGGCGGGTCAGGCAATGAAGATGTTGGATGTGAAGCCGCCTTCGCGAGCAAGCTCGCTCCCACAGATGACCGCGGTCTGCCTGAAGGAATGCGATCAAAACTGTGGGAGCGAGCCTGCTCGCGAAAGCGTCGTGTCAGGCAATGAAGATGTTGACTGTGAAGCCGCCTTCGCGAGCAGGCTCGCTCCCACAGATGACCGCGGTCTGCCTGAAGGAAATGCGATCAAAATGTGGGAGCGGGCTTGCTCGCGAAAGCGGTAGGTCAGGCAATGAAGATGTTGAATGTGAAGCCGTCTTCGCGAGCAGGCTCGTTCCACAGGGTTATGGGGTGATCTGGACAGCCATGTAAATCCCGCCCTCCGATTTTCATTAATCACGACACGCCATACCCACCAGCGACACGCCTTGTCTCTCCACGAAAATTACTTTCATGTGGTTTGAAATCTCTTTCTCGAAATGATTTATGAGTTTCACAACCCATTCGAACGTGACCCTTTCGAGGAGTACCGCATGACGCCTTCCTTCGGCTATTGGCTGCTGGTCTATGCCGCCGTGGCCATCATCGCGCTGATCGTGTTGATCGCCCGTTACCGGCTCAATCCGTTCATTGTCATCACCCTGATTTCCCTAGGCCTGGCGCTGGTGGCCGGGATGCCGCCGTCGGCGGTGGTCGGTGCGTATGAGGCTGGCGTCGGCAAGACGCTGGGGCATATTGCGCTGGTGGTGGCGTTGGGGACGATGCTCGGGAAGATGATGGCCGAGTCCGGTGGGGCCGAGCAGATGGCGCGCACGCTGATCGAAAGGTTCGGTGAGAAGAACGCGCATTGGGCGATGGTCTGCATCGCGTTTCTGGTCGGCTTGCCGCTGTTCTTTGAAGTCGGTTTCGTCTTGCTGGTGCCCATCGCTTTCACCGTGGCCCGCCGCGTTGGCGTGTCGATTCTGATGGTCGGGCTGCCGATGGTGGCCGGCCTTTCGGTGGTGCATGCGCTGGTGCCGCCGCACCCGGCGGCGATGCTCGCGGTGCAGGCCTATCAGGCGTCGGTCGGGCAGACCTTGCTGTACGCGATCGCGATCGGCATTCCGACCGCAATCATCGCCGGGCCCCTGTACGCGAAGTTCATCGTGCCGCGCATTCAATTGCCGGTGGACAACCCGCTGGAAAAGCAATTTCTCGACCGCGAACCGCGCGACAAACTGCCGGGTTTCGGCATTACCATGGCGACCATTCTGCTGCCGGTGGTGCTGATGCTGATCGGCGGTTGGGCCAACCTGATTTCCACTCCCGGCAGCGCTTTCAACCAGTTCCTGCTGTTCATCGGCAACTCGGTGATCGCGCTGTTGCTGGCGACTTTGCTGAGCTTCTGGACGCTAGGAATTGCCCAAGGTTTCAACCGCGAATCGATCCTCAAGTTCACCAACGAATGCCTCGCGCCTACCGCCAGCATCACCTTGCTGGTCGGCGCTGGCGGCGGCTTGAACCGGATTCTAGTGGATGCCGGCGTTACCGATCAGATCGTTGGCCTCGCCCATGAATTTCACCTGTCGCCGCTGATCATGGGCTGGTTGTTCGCCGCGCTGATGCGTGTCGCTACCGGTTCGGCAACCGTGGCGATGACCACCCCATCGGGCGTTGTCGCGCCGGTGGCCATCGGTCTGGGTTATCCACACCCTGAGCTTTTAGTGCTGGCGACCGGCGCGGGCTCGGTTATCTTTTCCCACGTCAACGACGGCGGCTTCTGGTTGATCAAGGAATACTTCAACATGACGGTCGCGCAGACGTTCAAGACCTGGACCGTGCTTGAGACGTTGATCTCGCTGGTCGCTTTCGTGCTGACCGTCGGCCTTTCCTACCTGCTGTAACCGGAGCCTGCCGCCCATGGACATCCTCTACCAGATCCGCGCCCGCCAGGATTCCTTCAGCGCCGGCGAGGGCCGCATTGCGCGGTTGATGCTCGACGATGTCGGCTTTGCCGCCAGCGCCAGCCTCGAAGACCTCGCGCAACGGGCCGAGGTCAGCACTGCCACGCTGTCGCGCTTTGCCCGCACGGTCGGCTGCCGTGACCTGCGCGATCTGCGCCTGCAACTGGCCCAGGCCAGCGGCGTTGGCAGCCGCTTTCTCGACCCGGCGGGCACGCCCGAGCAGTCGGCGTTTTACGGGCAGATCGTCGGCGACATCGAAACCACGCTGCGCCAGCATCTGGCCGGTTTCGACGAATCGCGCTTCGCCGACGCAGTGAAATTACTCAGCCAGGCGCGGATGATTCACGCGTTCGGTATGGGCGGTTGCTCGACCCTGTGCAGCGATGAATTGCAGGTGCGCCTGGTGCGCCTCGGTTACCCGATTGCGGTGTGTCATGACGCGGTGATGATGCGCGTCACCGCCGCCAGTCTGAACGCCGAGCAAGTGCTGATCGTCTGCTCGCTGACCGGCATCACCCCGGAGCTTTTGGAAACCGTGGAGCTGGCGCGCAACTACGGCGCGCGCATTCTCGCCATCACTCGCGGCGATTCACCACTGGCCGAACTGGCCGACGTCGTCCTGCCGCTGCAAGGCGCGGAAACCTCGTTCATCTACAAACCGACGGCGGCGCGCTACGGCATGCTGCTGGCCATTGACGTGCTCGCCACCGAGCTGGCGCTGGCCAGCCCTGAAGACAATCAAGAACGTCTGCGGCGAATCAAACTCGCCCTCGACGAATACCGTGGCGGCGACGATCACCTGCCGCTGGGAGACTGACATGCAGTACGACATCCTGATCCGCAACGCGCTGGTCATCGACGGCAGCAACACGCCGGGCTACCGCGCAGACGTGGCGATTCTCAATGGTCGCATCGAGCGCATCGGCGACCTGCACGATGCTCGCGCCAGCGAAGAAATCGACGCCGCCGGCCGGGTGCTGGCGCCGGGTTTCATCGACGTGCACACCCATGACGACACCGTGGTCATCCGCCAACCCGAGATGCTGCCCAAGCTCAGCCAGGGCGTGACCACGGTGATTGTCGGCAATTGCGGCATCAGCGCTTCGCCGGTCACTTTGAAGGGCAATCCGCCGGATCCGATGAACCTGCTCGGCAGCGCAGCGGCGTTCGTCTATCCGCGTTTCAGTGACTATCGCGCCGCGGTCGAAGCGGCCAACACCGCGTTGAACGTCGCCGCACTGGTCGGTCACACCGCGCTGCGCAGCAATCACCTCGACGACTTGTTGCGCACCGCGACGCCCGCTGAAATCACTGCGATGCGCGAGCAGTTGCGCGACAGTCTCGAGGCTGGCGCGTTGGGTTTATCCACAGGCCTGGCCTACGCCAGTGCCTTCAACGCGTCCACCGATGAGGTCATGCAACTGACCGAAGAACTGACGGCGTTCGGCGCGGTGTACACCACCCATTTGCGCAGCGAATTCGCCCCGGTGTTGGAGGCGATGGACGAAGCATTTCAGATCGGTCGACACGCGCAATCGCCGGTGATCATTTCCCACCTCAAATGCGCCGGCGTGGGTAATTGGGGGCGCAGTCCGCAATTGCTCGCAGCGTTGGAAGACGCAGCGAAAACCCACCCGGTCGGCTGCGATTGCTATCCGTACGCGGCGAGTTCTTCGACGCTGGATTTGAAGCAAGTCACCGACGCCCACCGCATCACCATCACCTGGTCGACGCCGCACCCGGAAGTCAGCGGGCGCGACCTGATCGACATTGCTGGCGAATGGAAGCTGTCGCTGGAAGAAACCGCGAAACGTCTGCAACCGGCGGGCGCGGTGTACTACGGCATGGACGAGGCCGATGTCAGAAGAATCCTCGCCCATCCGCTTTCGATGGTCGGCTCTGACGGACTGCCCGAAGACCCGTTCCCGCATCCGCGCCTGTGGGGCGCTTTCCCACGGGTGCTGGGCCACTTCAGTCGCGATATCGGCCTGTTTCCCCTGCACACCGCCGTGCACAAGATGACCGGCCTGTCGGCGGCGCGTTTTGGCTTGCAGGAACGCGGCGAGATTCGTGAAGGACATTGGGCGGATCTGGTGTTGTTCGATCCGGCGACCGTGCGTGACGTGGCCGATTTCAACGATCCGCAGCGGGCGGCGCAGGGGATCGACGGGGTTTGGGTCAACGGCGTGTTGAGCTATCGCGACGGGCAGGCAAATGGGGCGAGGGCAGGGCGGTTTCTTGCGCGACAGGGTGACCTGCGCGACAACTTTCGTTAAGGATTCGTGGTGTGCGTCACAGTGATGGCACATTGCGATTAAAGAAAGCCATCCACAAGCCGATTTGCTGACATCCTCCCCGTCTACACTGTGGGGCCAATCAGTCAGGGAGCACCCCATGAGCTTCGGCAAAACCACCCCGATCCTGCGGATCTTCGATGAGGCCAAGGCTGTCGAGTTCTACGTCGATTTTCTCGGCTTCAAGATCGACTGGCAGCATCGCTTCGAAGCGAATTTTCCGCTGTATCTGCAGGTGTCACGGGGCGAGTGTGTGCTGCATCTGTCCGAGCATCACGGCGATGCCTGCCCGGGTTCGGCGCTGCGTATCGAGACCGATGAGCTGGAGGCGTTTCAGCAGCAACTGATGGCCAAGGATTACCAGTTCTCGCATCCGCAGATTCAGGCGATGCCGTGGGGCAGTCAGGACATGACGATTGCCGATCCGTTTGGTAATCGGTTGGTGTTTACCAATGCGATCAGTCTTTGACTTGAACGCCTGGCGCGACCTGACCTCTTGGGATTGCCCGCAGGCATCAGTAACACTTGCGGGCGCTCACCTCATTCCGTCGGCACCAACCGATCCAGCACCCGATTCACCGCCATCTCCGCGACCATCACAATCTGCGCGATGCCCTGCAACGTCTTGCGCTGCGAGCCGTTCACCAGCCCCGCCTGATCGTTGAGCATCACCGTCGCCGATCCCAAGGTTTCGCAGGCATCGGCCAGCAGCGATTCGTTGTCGGCCTCGGGATTGGCCATGTACAGCGTGTTGGACTTGTAGGGCGGGGCCATGAATTCAGCGCTGGACGGGCTGAGGTAATGGTCGAGGGCGCGGTCGGCGGCTTCGTGGAATTTCTTCGAGTCGGCGGATTCGTAGGGGGATGCCGAGTCGGTGGGTGGCGGGTTTGGGGTTATTTTGAACATATCCAGATCCTCATTTGGCTGGCCACCGCTTTCCTACTAAAGAAAGTGGAGGCAGCTGTGCGCAGGTTAGTAGACCGGGGATCTGGGAAACCGGCGCGCCCGAGAGCGCCCTGCGCACAGCCACCATAAAGCTCAGGCGAGACCTGACTGTCTGATGAACGATGCACCCCAAATACTCCGGGCTACTAAACCCGATCACTGATAGGCAGTGACGCAATCACAGTAGCGATGAGGTCTGGGGCGCACAAGCCGGCGGATTCTGGCGCAGGCGTAGGCAGCGGCGCAAGGAATTGTGGGTGGTTTCGCGGAATGCTGGGCGGTTTTAAACAGTCGAAGGGCGTCGTGTTTATTGCGCGATGTATCTGGCGGAAATTTACGGCGCTGCCGATGACGCCATCGCTGGCAAGCCAGCTCCCACAGTGTCCGAGTTGATCACTATATCTGTGGCTTGCACCGAACCTGTGGGAGCTGGCTTGCCAGCGATAGGGCCATCAGCATCACCGCCGATTCCGCAACCGAAACTCCCCCGGCGGTATCCCGCGCCAGCTCTTGAAGGTGCGATGAAACGAGCGCGATTCGGTAAAGCCCAGATACTGCGCAATGTCCTGAATCGGCAACGTGCTGTTGAGCAAATAGTGCTCGGCCAGTTCCTGACGCAGCTCATCAAGAATCTGCTGATACGACGTCCCGACGTGCTGCAACTGCCGCTGCAACGTGCGCACCGAAACGCCGAGCTGCTCCGCCACTTGCTCCTTGCGCGGCAGGCCCGCCTTGAGCAATCCGCGCAGGATGTTTTTCACCTGCTGCGCCAGCGACGCATCCTCCAGCGTCGCCAGCAAACCCATCGCGTGTTCTTCCAGGGTTCGCAGCAATTGCGCATCGGCCTGACGCAGCGGCAGCTGCAAATAATCCAGCGGCACCACCAGCGCCGAATACGCCTGATCGAACCGCACCGGGCAACCAAAAAACGCCTCGTACTCGGCCTGCGTCACCGCATCCGGCCGCGCATGCTCCAGCCATACGCAGGCCGGCGACAGCTGCGTGTCCGCGATCCAGCGCGCGTAGTGCAGCCACGAACCGAGCACGTTTTCCACCAGATGCCGACGAATCCGTGGGCGCTGGTAACGGCAGGTCCAGATCAGATGCACGTGCTCGCCCTGCACCTCGGCGCGGCTGACGCCCATGTCGCCGACGAGTTTTTCGAACGGCATGATCCGGCTCATCGCATCGCCCAACGTCGCGCAATTCATGGTGATGTAACCGAGCACGCTCCATGAGTTGGGCAAGACGAAATTCGCCGCATGCAGGCCGAACAACCCATCGCCGGAGTGCTCGCAGAAATAATCCAGCAAGCGCTCGTGAACCTCACCCGGCAGGCGCAAGGTGTTGTCGCTCAACTGCTGCGCCTGCAACCCGGCCGCCGCCAACGCAGGCTCGATGGCCATGCCCAACTGTTCGGCATGACGCAGGTATTTGAGCAGCGGCGGAACGGAAGTGAAGCCGAGCGATGGCATGGTCGCGGTCCTTTGATCGACGGCGCGTGAGCGAATGAATGCCGCAAGGTAAGTGGATTGCCCGGCGAAAGTAAATGCCCGGACGTTTGGCGCCATTCGCTACAGGATCTGGCCGGATGCGACCGTGACAGATCTCCAGCGCTGACTAGTATGCAAGCTTGATCCAACGGCAGAAAAAGGACACACGCATGCGACGCTGGAACGGCTGGGGAGAGGCAGGCACGGTGGTCGAGCTGCCGGCCCAGGGCGCGACATTTCTCCACGAACGCTTGGGCCCTGGCCGCGCATTGCCCGATGCGACCTTGGCGGCGGCGTTGGCGCAAGTGCCGACTTCGCGCCTGGTGCCGCATCGCTTGTACAGCGTCGATACTCACGATCGCCTGCTGCACGCGCGCGGCCAGAGCCTGCCGGACTGGCTGGCGTTGCGCGAAGGCGCGTTGGGTACTTATCCCGATGCTGTGGCGTTTCCCGAAACCGCCGAGCAGATCCGCCAATTGCTGGCGCTCGCCCATGATCAGGATCTGTGCCTGATTCCCTACGGCGGCGGCACCTCGGTGGCCGGGCACATCAATCCGCCGAACTCCGCGCGCCCGGTGCTGACGGTGTCGCTGGCGCGGATGAATCGCCTGACCGACCTCGACGAACAGAGCCTGCTGGCGACGTTCGGCCCCGGCGCCAGCGGGCCGCAAGTCGAAAGCCAGTTGCGCGCGCGCGGCTACACGCTGGGGCATTTTCCGCAATCGTGGGAGCTGTCGACGCTGGGCGGTTGGGTGGCCAGTCGTTCCAGCGGCCAGCAGTCGTTGCGCTACGGGCGGATCGAGCAATTGTTTGCCGGCGGCACCCTGGAAACCTTCGCCGGGCCTCTGCAGATTCCGACGTTTCCGGCGTCGGCGGCAGGTCCCGATCTGCGTGAAGTGGTGCTCGGTTGCGAGGGCCGTTTCGGGATCATTTCCGAAGTCAAAGTGCGGGTCAGTGCGTTGCCGGCGGACGAACGTTTCTACGGTGTGTTCCTGCCCGACTGGCCGCAGGCGCTGCAAGCGATCCGGCAACTGGCGCAGGCGCGCGTACCGCTGTCGATGCTGCGTCTGTCGAACGCGGTGGAAACCGAAACGCAACTGGCGCTGGCCGGTCATCCGCAGCAGATCGCCTGGCTGGAAAAGTACCTCAAGCTGCGCGGCGCCGGCGACGGCAAATGCCTGCTGACCTTCGGCGTCACCGGCAATCGCCAGCAAAACGCACTGTCACTGAAACAGGCGCGCCAGCATCTGAAAGCCTTCGGCGGCGTATTCACCGGCACGCTGCTGGGCAAGAAGTGGGCGCAGAACCGCTTCCGTTTTCCCTACCTGCGCGAGAACCTGTGGAACGCCGGTTACGTGGTCGACACCCTCGAAACCGCCACCGACTGGAGCAACGTCGACCACTTGCTCAGCCTGATCGAAAACAGCCTGCGTGACGCCTTGGCCGCCGAGGGCGAACGTGTGCATGTGTTCACTCATCTCTCGCACGTTTACGGCGAGGGCTCGAGCATTTACACCACCTACGTGTTTCGCCCGGCAGCGGACTATGCCGCGACGCTGGCGCGTTGGCGGATGCTCAAACACGCGGCCAGCCAGACCATCGTTGACAACCACGGCACCATCAGCCATCAGCATGGCGTCGGCAAGGATCACGCGCCGTATCTGCTGCGCGAAAAAGGCCCGCTGGCGATGCAGACGTTGCAGGCGCTGAGCGAACATTTCGACCCGGAAGGGCGCCTCAACCCGGGCACGTTATTGCCAGAGTCGCGGCCATGACGGCGCAATGGAATGCGCAGTGGCGCGAGCAGATTCTGCCGACGCTGGCGGATGAAGCCTGGGACCTGATCGTCATCGGCGGCGGCATCAGCGGCGCCGGGATTGTCCGCGAAGCGGCGCGCCGGGGCTGGCGCTGTCTGCTGCTGGAGCAGCGCGATTTTGCCTGGGGCACCTCCAGCCGATCATCGAAAATGGTCCACGGCGGTTTGCGTTACATCGCCAAGGGCCAGTGGCGCCTGACCCGCGATTCGGTGCGCGAGCGTCAGCGCCTGCTCGACGAGGCGCCGGGGCTGGTCGAGCCGATGAGTTTCATGATGCCGCACTATCGCGGCGGCTTTCCCGGGCCGCGCGTCATGGGCGGCTTGCTCTCGGTGTACGACGCGCTGGCGGGGCGGCGCAACCATGGTTTTCATGACGCCCAGCAACTGCGTTTTCTCGCCCCGGGGCTGAAGGAAAACGGCCTGCTCGGCGGCAGCTGTTTTGTCGATGCACTGACCGATGACGCGCGACTGGTGATGCGCGTACTGCGCGAGGCCCGGGCCGATGGTGCGGTGATTGTCAGCGGTGTGCGCGTCACGCAACTGCTGCGTGAAGGTGGGCGGGTGTGCGGGGTTCAGATCGAAGATGGCGAGGGCGGGGCGACGCTGCAATTGCGCTCTGGCGTGCTGGCCGTGGCTACGGGCGCTTGGGCTGAGCGCTTGCGTCCCGTTGAATCAGCGAAGCAATTGCGCCCGTTGCGCGGCAGTCATCTGTTGCTGCCGGGCTGGCGTTTGCCGGTGGCGCAGGCGTTCACTTTTCTGCATCAGCGCGATCGGCGCCCCGTGTTTGTGTTTCCGTGGGAAGGCGCGACGGTGGTCGGCACCACGGACCTCGATCACCGCGAGGACCTCGACCACAGCGCACGCATTTCCAGCGAAGAGCTCGACTATCTGCTCGCCGCTTGCCAGCAGCAATTTCCTGGCGCCGAAATTGGTGCCGACGATGTGCTTTCAACTTGGTCAGGCGTGCGCCCGGTGGTCGGCAGCGCGACGGGTGCGCAGCAGGGCAAACCGTCCAACGAGACCCGCGAGCATGTGTTGTGGCAGGAGCCGGGTTGCGTGACGTTGGCCGGCGGCAAACTGACCACATTTCGCCCGCAAGCGATCGAAGTGCTCAAGGCCTGTGCGGCGATGCTCGGGCGTTCTTTTGTCGATGACGGCGCGCCGGTGTTCGCCGCTGTGCCGCCGCTGACGATTGCGGGACTGAGCGGCAGTCAATGGCGACGCTTGGCCGGACGTCACGGTCGAGACCTGCCGAGGCTGGCGCAATTGCTCGGCGAACTCGGTCCGGAAACGGTTGGCGCCAGCGATACGTTGTGGGCCGAACTGGCGTTCGCCTGCGAGGCGGAAATGATTCTGCACCTGGATGATTTGCTCCTGCGCCGCACCCGTTTGGGCCTGTTGCTGCCGCGCGGTGGCGAGGATTATTTGCCGGCGATTCGCACGCTGTGCCAGCCGCGATTGGCCTGGGACGATGAGCGCTGGCATGCGGAAACTCAGCGTTATCGGTCGTTGTGGCTGCGCGATCACGGCTTGCCGGAGATCACGCAATGAAATACCTGTTAGCGATCGACAACGGCACCCAGAGCGTGCGCGCGTTGCTCTTCGATCTGCAGGGCAATCTGCTCGGCAAAGGCAAAGTCGATCTACAGGCGTACTACTCGACGCAACCCGGTTGGGCCGAGCAGGATCCGGAATATTACTGGGCGAAACTCGGCGAGGCCTGCCAGCAACTCTGGCAGCAGACCGGCATCGACCGTGCGCAGATTGCCGGCGTGTCGCTGACTACCCAGCGCGGCACGGTGATCAATGTCGACGCAGAGGGCAAACCGCTGCGCCCGGCAATTGTCTGGCTCGATCAACGCCAGACCGAGGTCGAGGGCGGCATCAAAGGGCCGTGGGGCTGGCTGTTCAAATTGGTCGGCGCCCAAGCAACGGTGGATTATTTTCGCGCCCAGGCCGAGGCTAACTGGATCGCCCGGCATCAGCCCGAAGTGTGGTCGGCGACTGACAAGTTTCTCCTCCTCTCCGGCTTTCTCACCCATCGCCTGTGCGGGCGCTTCGTCGATTCGGTCGGCTGCTGCGTCGGCTATCTGCCCTTCGACTTCAAACGCCTGAAATGGGCGGCACCGCGCGACTGGAAATGGCAGGCACTGGCGGTGCGCCCCGAGCAGTTGCCAAGCCTGCACAAACCCGGCGAAACCCTCGGCTACATCAGCGCCGAAGCCGCCCGCCACACCGGCATTCCCGAAGGCCTGCCGCTGATTGCCGCCGGCGCCGACAAGGCCTGCGAAGTGATCGGCTCCGGCGTGGTCGATGCGCGCACCGTGTGCCTGTCCTACGGCACCACCGCGACCATCACCAGCACCCGCTCGCGCTATTTGGAAATCGTCCCGCTGATCCCGCCGTATCCCTCGGCCGTGCCCGATCAGTACAACTGCGAAGTGATGATTTATCGCGGTTACTGGATGGTCAGCTGGTTCAAGAATGAATTCGGCCTGCGCGAAATGCAGCAGGCGAAAGAGCAGGGCATCGAACCAGAGCAATTGTTCGACGCACTGGTCGACGCGGTGCCGCCGGGCTCGATGGGTTTGATGCTGCAACCTTACTGGTCACCGGGCATCCGCGAACCGGGCGTGGAAGCCAAAGGCGCGATGATCGGCTTCGGCGACGTACACACCCGCGCGCACATCTACCGGGCGATTCTCGAAGGCCTGGCCTACGCGCTGCGCCAGGGCATGGAGAACATTGAGCGACGTTCAACGGTCTCGATCCAGCGCCTGCGCGTCGCCGGCGGCGGCTCACAAAGTGACGCCGCCATGCAACTGACCGCCAACATCTTCGGCCTGCCGGCAGAACGCCCGCATGTGTATGAAGCGTCCGGGTTGGGTGCTGCGATTTGCTGTGCGGTGGGGTTGGGAATGCACAGGGATTTTCCATCGGCCATTGCGGCGATGACTCGGGTTGGAGCGGTTTTCACACCGCAGCCTGATGCACAGAAGGTTTATGAACAGTTGTACAGAGAGGTGTATTTGCGGATGTACCGGCAGCTCAAACCGCTGTATCAAAGCATCCGCAAAATCACCGGGTATCCCGAATAGTGCCGACACCCTGGACCCCTGTGGGAGCGAGCCTGCTCGCGAATGTGGAGTGTCAGGCACTGTTGATGTTTCTGATCCACCGCTTTCGCGAGCAGGCTCGCTCCCACGGGGGTATTGCAGTGTGCCGCTACCGACGATGCCACTCGGCGGGCCTGACTCCATTCAAACCTGAATATGCTAGCCTGCAATCGATGATTTCATTGATTGCAGGAGGGCGACATGGCCAGCATCACCATTCGAAACCTTGACGAGAAGCTCAAGGAGCAGTTGCGCATTACCGCTGCACACAACGGACATTCCATGGAAGAAGAGGCTCGGCTGATTCTGGGCCGAGCGCTCACCACGGTTGATCGTGCCGGAGGGCTGGGCAGTCGAATCCACCAGCGTTTCAGCGCCGAGGGCGGAACCGAGCTCGATCTGCCTGCGCGTGCAGAAAAACCGCTTGGGGTGGATTTTTCTGAATGATAGTGCTCGATACCAACGTTCTATCCGAATTCATGCGCATCGAACCCGAGGCTCGAGTGTTGGCTTGGGTGGATGCGCAACCGGCCATGGACCTGGCCATCAGCGCAATCACCGTGGCGGAGATACTGCACGGCATCGCTCGATTACCTTCCGGCAAGCGCAAACAAAAACTCCAGGTCCATGCTTTGGCAATGTTTGAAGAGGATTTTGCCGGGCGGATTTTGCCGTTTGATGCCCACGCAGCCGTCGAGTACGCGACGCTGGTAGCCAATGCAGAGGCGAAAGGGCGGGGGATTGCAATGGCCGATGCCCAAATCGCGGCCATCTGCCGAGGCCACGGAGCCGCGATTGCTACGCGCAATGTCCGGGATTTCGAGTTTTCCGGGATTGAAGTGATCAATCCGTGGCAGGTCTGAAAATCTGCTCTGTCATTTAAACCGCTTTCGCGGGCAAGCCCGCTCCCACAGGGATTATGCGACGGGATCAAAATCCAGCGAGCCACACAAATCCAATGTGGGAGCGAGGTGAACACATCAACAGTGCTCGACCACGAAAACCTGTGGGAGCGGGCTTGCCCGCGATTCGATTTCAGCCTCAGCGCAAAACCAACGTCAAACGCGGAAGTGGCTGACCATCTGCTGCAACTGACCACCCAACCGCGCCAGCTCAACACTCGACGCTGCCGTCTCATCACTCGCCGCTGCGGTCTGTTCCGACACGTCGCGGACGTTGATGATGCTGCGGCTGATTTCTTCGGCCACGGCGCTTTGCTGTTCAGCCGCCGCAGCAATCTGCTGGTTCATCGACTGGATGTTCGACACCGTGCGGGTGATGTTTTCCAGCGAGGCGCCGGCCTTGCGCGTCAGGGCGACGCTGCTGTCGGTCAGCGCGCGGCTGTTGTTCATCACTGCCGAAACCTGCTGGGTGCCGTTCTGCAGACCGGCGACCAGACCTTCAATTTCCTCGGTGGATTTCTGCGTGCGTTGAGCCAAACCGCGCACTTCATCGGCAACCACGGCAAAACCACGCCCGGCTTCACCAGCACGTGCCGCTTCAATCGCGGCGTTGAGCGCGAGGAGGTTGGTCTGTTCGGCAACAGCCTTGATCACGTCCATGACGCTACCAATCTTGTCGCTTTCCTGTTGCAGCACGCTCATCGCTTCGGTCGAACGCACCACTTCACTGGCCAGACGCTCGATCTGCGCGATGGCCTCATTCACAACCTTGTCGCCTTCACGGGCCTCACCATCCGCAGCGGCAGCGGCTTGCGACGCTTCTTCGGCATTGCGCGCAACTTCCTGCACGGTGGCAGTCATTTCGTGCATGGCCGTGGCGACCTGATCGGTCTCGACTTTCTGGCTGTTCACGCCAGCGCTGGTCTGCTCGGTCACGGCGGAGAGTTCTTCAGCGGCGCTGGCAATCTGGGTGACGCCATCGCGGATGCCACTGATCAAATCACGCAGAGTCACGCCCATGCGCGCGATGCCTTGCTGCAACACGCCGAGTTCGTCGCGGCGGGTGACGGTGACATTCTGAGTCAGGTCGCCGCTGGCGATGCGCTCGACCACGGCCAGGGTTTCCTGCAACGGCCGGGTAATCTGACGGGTGATGATCACTGCTGCAATCACGCCAACCAGCAGCGCCAGCAACGTGCTGATCAACTGGAAGGTGCGCGCCTGGGCGCTTTCAGCATCACGGCGATCAAGCTGGATCTGGTACAGCTGCTCGCTCAGGGCGACGATGGTGTTGCCCTGATCGGTCATTTCCTTACGCGCCTGCACGGCATCGGCGTTGGCGTTCTTGTACGCCATCAACGCGCTGCGATAGCTGGTCAGCGCGGTTTCCAATTGGCGCAAGGCGTCCTGCTGAGTCGCGGCAAATTGCGCGTTCAGTGGCTTGAGACTGGCGATGGCCGCGTCGATCTGGCCGACGGCTTTCTGCTCGGTCTCGGCATTGCTGGTCGCGGTGTAACCACGCACTTCATAGCGCGCGAGGATGAACGCTTCCTTCGCCGCAGTAACCGCCTGGAACTGCTCGAAACGCTGATCGCTCATCTCCATCTGCTGCACGCGCTGGCTGATCGATTCGATCAGGTTGTAGGCGGTCTGGGCATTCGCGCTCATGGTGTCGCGCGCACTGTTGCCGGTGCGATAGGCGTTGCGCATTTTGTTCAGCGAGGTCTGGTATTCAGTGATGGTCGCGGCCTGCTGCTTGAGCAGTTTGACGTTCTCCGGACTCTTGAATTTGCTGATCAACGCCTGCTGCTGAGCGGCGAAACTTTCGAGGGTGGTCTGCACATTCTGCGCGGCGGTTTCGTCGCCATTGGTCAGCATGTACTGCAGGCGCACCACGCGCAATTTGGTCAGACCGGCGTTGAGCTGGGTGATGTCGCTCATCCAGTTGCTGCGGTCGATCAGGCCGCCGAGGCTGGTCCAGCCGGTCAGCGCCAGAATGCAGGTCAGGGCCAGCACCAGGCCGAAGCCCAGGCCGAGTTTCATGTTCACGCTGATGTTACCGAACCAGCTATTCATGCAAATCCTCCAGAAACGTTGGGTTTCTTGGTCGTCAGTTAAGCTGGAAGATTGTTGTTCTTTTGAGCCAGCAGGGGTGTTAGCAGGTCTGTATCGGCCGCAAACCCGAGAGCTGAAAGGATTTTTGCCTGACAGTCCCCGGAGCAAGAATCCCAAGGACTTTTTCACATGGGTTTCACTGGCTGCCCACGTACGCCTCTGTACTTTCGCCGCATCGAATGACCTGTGATGCAGAGTGGCGAGGCGGTTTTTGTGGAATTGAGACTGAGTCTGTTCGGCGTCAAACGCTCGATCGATCTGAGCGCTCTGGCGCGTTTTCGCGATGCATGGGTGGTGCTGGCGGCATCGATTTTGGTGGTCCCGCTGACCCTGTGGTTGCTGGCGCCGAACGCCGTGCCGGATCTGGCCCACGGTAATCTGGCGGGTGCGCAAGCTTTAGCGACGGGGTGGGCCAAGGGCGAGATGATCGTGCTGGTGCGCCACGTCGAACGTTGCGATCACTCCAAAGCGGCGTGCCTGAGCGGCAGTGACGGCATCACCGACCGCTCGCGCAGTGTCGCAGTGGCAGTCGGTGCTCATTTCGAACAACTCGGCCTGGCCGACGCTGATATCTATAACAGCCCGTCAATGCGCACGGTGCAGACGGCCGGCTATATGTTCAACCATGCCGCCAGGGGCGATGACTGGTTGATCAACTGCAGAGGCCGCATGTTGCAGGATGCCCTGGCGCACAAGGTTCCCGGGCGTAACCTGGTTCTGGTGACCCACAGCGAGTGCATGGCGCAGATCGAAAAAGACCTGAAAGTGCCGGCCTCGAACATGGGGTACGGCGCGTCCTTGTTCATATCCGCGGCCAGCCCGGCTGCACCGAAGATGCTCGGCTTCATTGAAGCTTCCGACTGGCGCACGGTGACTACCCGATGAAATCCCGTTTCTACGCTTACAACCTCGGCATTCCGCTGGTTTGTGCGGCCGTGGTGTTCCTGATGTTCGACATGAGCAACATCGACATCGCCTTCAGCAATCTGCTGTTCGACCCGCTGAGCCAGACCTTCCCGATCGACAAAATCCATGTCTTCGAAAAACTCACCCACAAATGGGCGCGGATCATCCCGAACTGGACGGCGGAGATCGCCCTGATCGGCGCACTCCTGTCGCTGATCTGGCCAGTGGTCAATCCGCACAAACGTCCACGACTCGGTGCCTTTCTGCAGCGCAGCAGAGTCGCACCAGTGCTGCGATTTGCCGCCGATCACCGTAGGGATTTTTCTTCGTCGTGGTCGCTTTTGCGCTCTGCACAGGCATGATCCACTTCCTCAAATCCCACACCAGCGTCTACTGCCCGATCGAAACCACGTTGTACGGCGGGAAAATGCCCCACATCGAGTGGTACAGCAATTTCCAACTGTTCCATGAGGCCGGGAGTGGCCGTTGCTGGCCGGGCGGCCATGCGTCGGGCGGCTTCACCATGCTGGCGCTGTATTTCGTCGCGCGACGGCATCAGTGGCGTTTTTCCAGTGCGATCTTGTGGGGCTCGCTGCTGCTGGGCCTGGTCTACGGCACCACTCGCGTCCTGCAGGGCTGGCACTACATGTCCCACACGTTCTGGGCCGGAATCTTCGTCTGGCTGACCTGTTTACTGACGGCACTGGCCTTCTACGGACGGGCACGCTTGGATTTACCGGTGCGGGCCCAAAACACGCAGAAAACTTTCAACGCTCAGCCTGAGGTCTCGCTCTGAACGCGTTCAGGAAAACATGGATTGAATATCAGCCCAAGCGCCGCGACCAACGCTGATCCGGCGCCTCGAACCCCGGATTGACCAGCGCCGTCAGCACATGATCCTGCCAACGCCCGGCGATGTTCAGATACGCCTTCGCATACCCCTCACGCTCAAAACCCAAACGCTCAAGCAACCGCGCACTGCGCTCATTGCCAGGAATGTAATTGGCCATGATCCGATGCAGATTCTGCACATCGACCAATAACCAATCCCCGCCTCCAGCCCCTCCTGCATCAAACCCTGCCCCTGATGCGCCTCATCGATGTGATAACCCAGATAACACGCCTGAAACGCCCCGCGAATAATCCCGCTGAAATTGCACGCCCCGATCATCTGCTGACCGTCCAGCGACAGCAGCGCGAAATGCATGGCTAACGCGGCTTCGAAGGCGCTGGCCTGGATCTCCAAGCGACGGCGGATATTGGCGGTGGAGAAGTAGTCGGTGGTGCGGATGGGCGACCAGCGAGCCAGGTGACGCTGGTTGCGCTGGTAGAACGCGCTTTCGAGCTCGGCCTGATCGGGGGAGAGGATCGCCAGCGTCAGGCGCGGGCAGGGCAGGGATAACAGCGGCATCGAGCGCTCCTTGGCGAGGGATCTGCGGGCAGAGTCGCGCATATGCTGGGGAGCGGCAAGGTGTGCTGGATGGCAGACAAAAAAAGCCCGCTAGGAGCGCGGGCGAACCGTAGTTTCTTGAATGAGCGGGGGATTTTATCGGTTCGCGGGGTGGGGGGCGGTGAAGAAATATTCATGTCGAAACAGGCGCATCAATTTTTCGCCATACTTTCTGAGGGGCCGCCATCCCTAAACAGTTAAAGGCTTCAATGCCTGCAAAACCAAGCGATGATTTTCAGAACATCTTTGCTCACACATTCGCGCATGGCGAAATTTTGATACTAGACGTCGAGTTGGCGGGAGCGACGAGGGACTGACGACGATTATTGTTTTCGCACAAAAGCAGGAAACACTAATCATGCTGCCGTCGATTGAAAGAACAGACAGTCACGTTCATTTTTTTACTTCGCAAGACCTGCGCCGAGTGTCCGCTGCGCTGCCCTATGCATTACCTGCGCCGCACTCGCTGACGGCTTATCTGGACAACTTGATGGCTGCCGGTATGGCTCCGACGCTGATCAATAACGTCCATCTCAGTATTCTGCCGGACTCGGAAAACGTATTTGCCTCGTTTGACGAACTCCACAAGCTTCAGGCAGCCAACCCTCAGCGCTACGGCAGTGTGAGGTTAGTGGGCACGATCAAGGCAGACCCGGCTTATGCCACCAATGAACGGCTTTCGCACCCACAGGTGATTGGCGCCCGCATCGTTTTGCACGATGCACGGCCGGAAAGCGTTTCTCCCACCCAGTTCAGTGATGAACAGTGGCAGGCGTTTTATCAACGCTTGCAACCGCACCAGCATCTGCACATTTACGCGAAAGAAGCCGAGACCAATTTGCGCGTACTGCGCCAGATCCCTTGCGATGTGCGGGTCTTCATCGATCACCTCGGCACTTGTCATCCCGAGCGCGGCATCACCGAGCCTGCCTGGATCGCGCTGCTTGCCGACGCCAGCGCGCGGGGCAACGTGTGGTTCAAGGGGCCCGGCTATCGCACCAGCAGCCAGCCCGAAGAAACCGCTCGTTTCGTGACGCAAATCGTCCGCGCCGTCGGCGCAGACAGGATCCTGCTGGAAGCAACCGATGCGCCTCATGTCGGAACGGACAACGAAGGAGTCAAGTATTCCGAGCGGTTCGATCCGAGCAAGGCGTTCAACTTTGTTGATGCCGTTGCACGGCATGTTTCCCAAGCAAGCGAAATTCCTGTTGGCCAACTTCTGCGAGGAGCGTCTGGCCAGTTGGCAAGTTGATCTACGCCCACACCTCTCACTTCGAGATCACTCAGAAATGACGAAAATTACAACAAGAGACATCAACTTCAGCGTCAACTACGGCGATGAAACACTCAGCCTCAAAGGCACGGTCTTTCAACCGGAACAACACGACGCGCAATCGCAAAAACTGCCACCGGTAATTTTCAACTCCGGCTTCACCGGCGGAGTCACGATGTACGGCCAGTTGTTCGGTCGCGCCCTGGCGGCCCTTGGTTATCGGGTCATGACGTACGACGTGGCCGGTTTCTTTTCCAACAAGCACATCCGTAACACCATCGAGTCAGGCGACAAGGTCATCACCAACGTCATTCTCGAAGACCAGAAAGATGAAGTGTTGGGGGCCGTTGCCTGGGCACGGGCGAATTTCGGTGAGATGCCGGTGGTCGCGTCGTGGGCGATGGGCTCGGTGGCCAGCCTTGGAGCGGTGGCTGAACTCGCGGCCGCCGGCGCTGAACAGATCCGCTTCTGGGTGCCGATGAGCTACACCAACATCCGCAAACTGCAGGCCTTGCGCGCAGATCCGGCGGCGGCCGATGCGGCCATTGCCAAACTGGCCGATGACGCGCCGATCCCGCCGTTCGACACCGGCACCGATGAGACCCGACTCGGCTACTACCCGCTGGATCCTGAAACCCAGGCCTACGTCGACCAGCAACTGGGCGGCTACACCGAAGCGGGCGGCGCGGACCGTTGGCCGGGCTGCACCCACGTGACGGCGAAATCCTACACGTCCTATGTGCACTATGACCCGGAGCAATCCATCGAAGGCGCAACAGGCTTCCCGCCGGCGTTGATCATCCACGGCGCTGACAATACTTTGCACATGCCATCGGAGTCCGTGCGTCTGCATCAAAACTATCCGGGCGATGCCGGCCCGCATGCGTTGATCATTTCCAGGATGCAGCATGGTCAGCAGAATCAGGCCGACCACCCGGTGTTCAAATCGATGATCCAGAGCATCGACCAAGCCATCCGCGCACGGGCCTGATCCGCTCGCCATTCGCCTGCGAGACCTCGGATATCGGGGTCTCGCAGCGATTCCCCAGCCTCGCGACGCTTGTTCCTGTCTGGCTGAATGCGTGCCCAGCCCCTAACATGCGGGTCGAAAGCCGTTCGCTCGAACGGCTGGCCTCCATGAAAGGATCTGGCGATGACAGCCCCCATTGATTCAGCGACGTCTGTGAATAACTCGACGACCAAGCGAATCGGGCTGCTGATTCTTCCGCAGTTCTCCATGATGGCGCTGGCGGGTGCCAGCGAGCCTTTGCGTGCGGCGAATCGGCTGTCCGGCAAAACGCTGTATGACTGGACCCTGCTGACTGAAACGGGCGGACCGGTCTGCTCCAGCAGCGGCATCGAAATCCACACCGTGCCGGTTGATCAGGCGCCGGAACTGGATCGCGTGTTTGTCCTGGCAAGTCTGGACATCGAGCATCAGAAGCCGCCGAAAATATTGCGTTTCCTCCAGCGTGCTGCTTCGCGCGGAATCACTGTAGGCGCACTCAGCACCGGCACCTTCATCCTCGCCCGCGCCGGATTATTGGAAGGCAAGCGCTGTACGTTGCACTGGGAATCCATCGGCCAGTTTTCCGAAGAATTCCCGACCATCGAAGTCACCCGGGAGCTCTACGTCAACCATGACAACCGCTGGACCTGCGCCGGGGGCACGGCGGCCATTGACCTGATGCTGGCGCAGATCGCGCTCGATTTCGGTAATCAGCTCGCGGCAAATATCGCCGAACAATTTCTGCACGCCCGGATACGTGCGCCGGAAGAGCATCAGCGAATGTCGATCCAGTGGCGGTTCGGCATTCACGATCGACGGCTGACCGCCGCCATCGCGTTCATGGAAAACAATCTGGAAAACATCGTCGGCATTGAAGAAATTGCCGACCGCTGCAACCTGTCCCATCGGCAACTCGAGCGTCTGTGGCACCAGCACTTCGGCATGACGCCGAAAAAGTTCTATCTGGAGCTGCGGTTGAATGAAGCGCGCCGATTGCTGCGGGAGAGTACCCAGCCCATTGCGTCGATTGCCTACAGCTGCGGGTTCGTTTCGGCATCCCACCTGGGCGCTGCTTACCGTCGTGTCTGGGGCTGTACGCCCGGAGAGGAGCGGCGGAAATTTGATGATGCGCACTCCTGATTTTGTTACACGGAACATCCACCGTAAAACTTCAGAACCTCTAATCCGGCAAAATCCCATAGCTAGCTAATGACTCGGCCTGCCGAGCTGAGAACTCTGGCGAGTCTTTTCATTTGGCGATTGCGCCTGCAGCCATTTGCCATCCATCCAACGCCCTGCACTTCATGCATTCTGGGTGCGTGACGTCGATTTTTTGATAGAAATCGTCGAACTCCAAGCTCAGAGTGCTTGCACCGGCGCGGTACTGTTTCGTCCACACACGGCGTTCACTCCAGATGCGCGACCGATAAAAACAACAATGACGTACAGAAGGCACAACCCTCATGGAAACCTTGAGTTTCATTCTGGAAAACGCGGGGCTGATCGGTCTGCTACTCGGCCAGCACCTGCTCATCGTGGCGATAGCGGTGGGGCTGGCAATTCTGACCGGCGTGCCCGTCGGCATCGTCATCTCACAGCACCCCAGAACACGCCGTTGGGTCCTGGCCTTCGCCGCCGTGCTGATGACCATTCCCTCCGCCGCGCTGTTCGGGCTGATGATCCCGGCGCTGTCGCTGATCGGCTATGGGATCGGCGTGGTGCCGGCGGTCATTGCGCTGTTTCTCTACTCCCAGTTGCCGATCATCCGCAACACCACCACGGCGATCGCCAACATCGACCCCGCGTTGCGTGAAGCCGCCATCGGCATGGGCATGTCGACCGGGCAACGACTGCGCAAGGTTGAGCTGCCGATTGCGGTGCCGCTGATCATGGCGGGTGTAAGGATGGCCACCGTGATCAACATAGGCATTGCAGCCATCGCGGCTTATATCGGCGCCGGCGGCCTGGGCAGCCTGATCATTCGCGGCATCGCGCAATCGGATACCCGACAGCTACTGGCCGGTGCGATCGTTATCAGCGTCATCGCCATCGCCGCCGATTATGCGCTGTACGGCTTGCAGCGCTTGCTGACGCCCAACGGCTTGAACAAGAACAAACTGGCCACCGGCCGATTGAAGGAAGCGACGACGTGATCCAGATCGAAAACCTGAACAAGCAATTCGGCGCTATCACGGCGGTAGAAGATGTCTCATTCAATGTCGAAGAGGGACAGATCTGCGTACTGCTCGGGCCGTCGGGCTGTGGCAAAACCACGACGCTGAAAATGATCAACCGACTAATCACGCCGACGTCCGGCACGATCAGAATCAACGGTCGCGACACGTCCGAACTGGACAGCGTCACCCTCAAACGCTCCATCGGCTATGTGATCCAGCAAGTCGGCCTGTTCCCGAATATGACCGTTGAGGAAAACATCTGCGTCGTGCCCAATCTGTTGGGCTGGGACAAGAGCAAAAGCCGCAAGCGCGCCGCCGAGTTGCTGGAAGTGGTCGCGCTGGATCCGGCGAAATTTCTCAAGCGCTATCCCTGTGAGCTGTCCGGTGGGCAACAACAACGCATAGGCGTGGCGCGGGCGCTGGCGGCGGATCCGCCGGTAATGTTGATGGATGAGCCTTTCGGTGCGATCGATCCGATCAACCGCGAAGTGATCCAGGACGAATTCATGCGCATCCAGCGCCTCGTCAACAAGACCGTGTTGTTCGTCAGTCACGACATTGATGAAGCGGTGAAGATGGCCGACTGCGTCGCCCTGTTCCACAACGGCAAAATCCAGCAGTTCGGCAGCTCGGATGATTTGCTCGCCCGACCCAACAGCGACTTCGTGGCGAACTTCATGGGCGGCGATCGGATCATGAAACGCTTGCGCCTGCTGCGCGCGGCGGACGTCGTCAGCAAAATCGCGCCACGCGAACACATGCAGATCGTCGGTAGCAACAGCGCCATCACCGCGCACTCGCACCTGATCGTCAAACCAGGTGATGACCTGCGCCAAGTGCTCTCGCAACTGCTCGGTCGCGGCCAGGACTGGGCGCTGTGCAACGACAGCGACGGGCGCTTTCTCGGCTATGTGCACCAGGCAGACATTCTCGCGCGCCTGGTTGAAAACATCACTCCGGCGGTGCACTGACGATGGCGGACTTACTCAACCGATTCTGGCAGGGGCTGCAGTTCTACTGGGGCGACATCAGCTACCTGACCGTCCAGCATTTGCAGATCGTCGCCGTCAGCGGAGTGCTGGCCATCGCCATTGCGCTGCCGTTGGGTGTGTGGATGAGCCGCCCGGCGAACCAGCGTTATGCCATGGCCAGCATGCAGGTCCTGAACGTGGGGCAGGCAATTCCCAAACTCGCGCTGCTGGCGTTGGCCATGAGCTTGATCGGCGTCGGCAGCGGGGCAGCGATCTTCGGCTTGTTTGTCGCGACCTTGCTCCCCGTCGCGGTCAACACCTACGAAGGCTTGCGCGCGGTGCCGCAGCATCTGGTCGAAGCGGCCGAAGCCATGGGCATGACGCCACGGGAAACGCTGTGGAAAGTCGAAATTCCCAACGCGCTGAACGTGATTTTCGCCGGCATCCGTACCGCGCTGGCGATCAACGTCGGCACCGCACCGCTGGCCTTCCTCGTCGGTGGCGGCGGGCTGGGCGAGCTGATCTTCACCGGCATCGACCTCAACGACTTCGGCATGATGCTCGCCGGCGCCGTAGCGACCGCGCTCCTGGCGATTGCCGTCGATCTGGGCTGCGGCTTGATTCAGCACGCTGCAGTCTCCCGAGGCTTGCGCATGGCCGGACGCCAATGAATCCGAACACCCTTCACCTAAATCAATAACATGAGGTGCACGATGATTTATCGAATACTGGCCAGTCTGATCTTCAGCTTTAGTCTCGTTGCCGGTGTTGTCGGCAACGCTTCCGCCAACACCACAATTGTCGTCGGCGGCAAGAAATTTACCGAACAACAACTGGTCGCCGAAATGACCGCACAACTACTGCGCGCCAACGGGTACAAGGTCGATAAACGCGCAGACTTGGGCTCATCGGTACTGCGCGCGGCACAAGAGAACGGTCAGGTGGATGTGTATTGGGAATACACCGGCACCTCCCTGATCACTTACAACAAAGTCACCGACAAACTCAGCGCTGAAGAAACCTACAAAAAAATCAGCGAACTGGATGCGCAAAAGGGCATCACCTGGCTGAACCCTTCCAAGGCCAATAACACCTACGCACTGGCCATGCGCAAAGTGGACGCCGAAAAGGATGGCGTCGTCTCGATCAGCGATCTGGCGAAAAACATCGAAGCGGGTAAAGCCTACAAGTTTGCGTCGAATGCTGAGTTTTTCTCACGTCCTGATGGTTTGCGTCCTCTTCAGGAGGAGTACGGGTTTGAATTCGAGCGCAAGAACATCGTGCGCATGGATGGCGGGTTGACCTATCAGGCGCTTAGGGATGGTCAGGTTGATCTGGCGTTGGTGCTGTCTACGGATGGGCGGATACCGGCGTTTGGTTTTGTGGTGTTGAAGGATGATAGGGGGTTCTTTCCTGGTTATGCGTTGACGCCGGTTGTTCGGACAGAGGTGCTTGCGGCGAATCCGAAGGTTGGGGAGTTGCTGAATGCGCTGTCTTCCAAGCTGGATGATGAGACGATTGCGGGGCTTAATTCGCGGGTGGATGTGGGGCGGGAGTCGATTGAGGGGGTGTCTAAAGCGTTTCTGCAACAGAGCGGTTTGCTTTAGTTGGGCTGTTGTGGCGGTGAAGCCACAGGGTTTCAGCATGACTGTCAGGGTCGGCTAACTATCGCTAGCCTGTTTTTATTCTGCTTGTTTGGTGTTTAGCCAAGACTCGCCGGACGGATTAAGTATCGCTCAGGTCAGAAAAAATTATTGTAGGCGGATAGTTGGTCCAGACTTCCCGACAAGGATGGCTTACGCCCTGCTGGCAGCTATATCGAGCGCTTGTGGGGTAGCCGCATTTCGGCCTGACTTACACAAGGTGACTTGGGCGGACACTACGGCGCCGTAGTCTTTTTATAGAGTCTGGAAAATCGGCTCATTCCATCGCGGCCTGCGCACGAAGAGAAATACTCCCGTTGGGCTTATCTTTCAAGATTTTGTCCTGCCCGGGTTTGCCTTCCTTGATGATACCGTCGGTAACGGCGTCGTCAGAAGCGTAACTTCCACGATGGCCAGGCTCTGACGTGCCCGAAGAACAGCTATCAACGCCTCTCTGATCCATGCTTCACTAGCGCCAACCATAGCGATCAAGGAATGCTCCGTGCCCATCAAAACCGACGTTTGGACCGTTGGCTCTGCACCAAAAAAGCTGTACCAAAGCCAATTGCCAAGCGAGCAGCTTTTAGAGGAAATGATCGTCAACTCGCCGAGTATTCTGTCCGAAGAATGGATGCTCATAGGACGGCAAGAGCTTACAGATGCGGGTGGGCGCATCGACCTGCTAGCTGTCGCGCCTGACGGCAGCCTTGTGCTGATTGAGCTCAAACGAGACCGCACCCCTCGCGAGGTGGTTGCTCAAACACTCGATTACGCCGCCTGGGTAGATGGCCTGACCGAAAGCGATATCGCTGCGATTTATCAACGTTTCCGTCCAGGGCAAAGCCTCTCTGTCGACTTCCAAACACGTTTCGGCCGTGTGCTGGATGACGATGAGCTGAATGCCAGCCATCAGTTGATAATCGTCGCCACAGAGTTGGATGCGAGTAGCGAGCGGATCGTGCAATACCTTAGCAAGCGCGACATCCCTATCAACGTGCTTTGCTTCCAGGTCTTTCAGGCAGGCGAGCAGCAATTGCTGAGTAGATCTTGGCTGCTTGATCCAGTGCAGACCCAAGTGAATGCCGCGTCTGCCAGCCAAGGGCTGAGTGAGCCTTGGAATGGCGAGTTTTACTGCTCATTTGGAGACTCGGATTCACGCTCATGGGTCGATGCTGTGGAGTTCGGGTTCATATCCGGCGGTGGAGGTTCCTGGTACAGCAAGACCCTCCAGCTGTTGTCCGCAGAGGACCGTGTGTGGATCAATATCCCCCAGCAAGGTTATGTGGGGGTTGGACGCGTGCTTGGCCCTGCTGTCGCAGCAAAAGAATTCAAGGTGATTAAGGATGGCGAGGAGCGACCGGTGATGCAAGTCGCGGTCCGCGCCAACTATCACGCCGAATTCATTGATGACCCTGAGCACTGTGAATATTTCGTCCCGGTCCAGTGGTTGCAAACCGTTCCGGTTAGCCTGGCGGTTCGTGAGATCGGAATGTTCGGGAATCAAAATACGGTTTGCCGGCCCAAGACGCCGAAATGGAGAGCAACTATCGAGCGATTGAAGGAGCGTTTTCCTCAATTCGATGATATGGCCGCAAGTGAGGTTGTGTAATGGTGACGGCCAAGCTTTGGGCTCGATTCGAGCTCAGGGCATCATCAACAGCGCCGCGTCATCCAGCAGCGCTTTGGTCAGCGCACAGAGATATTACCCTGCCCATATAAAAGCTCGCTTAGGCTCCATCAATTCCTCTATGGTCAGGTCTCTACCCGAATGGCTGGAGCTCGAAACATCTCAGACCGCAAAGCGTTAGAGCTCGCGCTTTTACTGGATTTCAGCCACAAAAAAAGACGCCCTAAGGCGTCTTCTTCGTCGAGTTGGTGGGCCGGGGTAATCTGAAAACAGTCGGTATCTATCTGTTTTGGCTGGTAAATTATTTTTTGGCCAAATTGCTTGGAATACCAGTTGGAACGCTGCATGGTCTGGATTCCGATGGACGGTGCTTTTGGAGAACCGGCTCCAAATATGAATTGGGGCCGAATCTATCGCGAATCGATTTGTCGTGCTTGGTGCGTTCATCCGGAGAGGTCACTACCTTACCGTCACGTACTACCTGATTTGGCCCGATGGTCACCCAGAGGTAGGTGGGCGGGCCAATTATTCTGATTGGCAGCAAACGAATCTAAACGATGGTTGGTAGCGGGCCGGCGTCGATCCAAAGCTGCCGGTGACGAACGGCAGCATTTGGTCCAAATCGGTCCTTATGAAGAAGCGGTACCGATCAGCATTCAGAAAACCCCTGCAACACTGATCGATTTTTAAGCCACTGTAGTAAGCTTCTCGCATTTTTAAGCACTGTCGAGAGAAGACTTTGGTCAGCGGAGATGTGGAAAAGCGTTTGTGGGCTGTTGCAGACCAGCTATGGGCCAACACGGGCCTGAGGCCGGGGGAGTTTTCCGTTCCTGTACTCGGGCTGATATTCCTGCGATATGCCGAGAAGATGTACGCCGCTGCAGAAGAGAAGCTAGGACCACTTGGCTCTGGTGGACGCCGTAAGGTCAGCAAAGACGACTACCTCGCTGAGGGTGTGATCTTCCTGCCAGAAAAGGCTCGTTTCTCTTACCTGCAGACCCTCACCGAAGGCGATGTCATCGGGCTGGCTATCAACGAAGCCATGAAGGCCGTCGAAGAAGAGAACGTCGATCTCAAAGGCGCGCTGCCTCGCAACTACGTCCAGCTTGGCAACAAGGTGCTGCTGGAGCTGATCAAGCTGCTCGGGCCGGTTGATCTCAGCGGGGACGCTTTCGGTAAGGTCTACGAGTACTTCCTAGGCAACTTCGCGCTGAAGGAAGGACAGAAAGGCGGCGTCTTTTACACCCCCGAGGCCATCGTAAAGCTGATCGTCGAGATCATCGAACCGTTCCACGGACGTATCTTCGATCCGGCTTGTGGTTCCGGCGGCATGTTCGCCCAGTCGGCTGACTTCGTGAAACGTCACCACAAGAGGGCGATGGAAGAAATCTCCATCTTTGGCACCGAGAAAGAGCAGGTTACGGTCAACCTCAACAAGATGAACCTAGCTGTGCATGGCCTATCGGGCGATGTGCGTATTGCCAACACCTACTACGAAGACCCACATGAGTCTGTTACTCGTGATGGCGGTCGCTTTGACTTCGTTATGGCTAATCCGCCATTCAACGTATCGGGTGTAGATAAGGAGCGTCTTGACGGCGATCTGCGGTTCCCGTTCGATATACCGAAGACCGACAACGCCAACTACCTCTGGATCCAGCTCTTTTACGCATCGCTGAACAAAAAAGGACGCGCTGGTTTTGTTATGGCGAACTCGGCAGGTGATGCTCGGGGTAGCGAGCAGATTATCCGGCAGAAGCTGATTGAGAGCGGCGCTGTCGAGGTAATCGTGTCGGTTGGTTCCAACTTCTTCTACACAGTAACGCTACCTTGCACGCTGTGGTTTTTTGATCGGGCGAAAGAACGTGATGCGGAGCGAGCAGACAAGGTTCTGTTTATCGATGCTCGCCACATCTACCGGCAGATCGACCGAGCGCACCGTGACTTCAAACCTGAGCAGATCGAATTTATTGCCAACATCGTTCGGCTTTATCGAGACGAAGCCCCAGAGTTAGAGCAGGGAAGTGCTGAGTTACTTGCCGAGAAAGGAATGGGCGATGGTTACGTGGATGTGCCAGGGCTATGCAAGGTTGCTTCTCGCGAGCTAATCGAGTCTCAGGGCTGGTCGCTGAACCCTGGGCGCTATGTGGGGGCTGCTGCAAGAGAGGTGGAGGATGTGGACTTCACTGAGCGACTAGAGGAGTTGGCCGAAGAACTGGAGGTTCTGAACGCTGAGTCACGAGAACTCGAGTCGAGAATTGCAGATAACATCGCAGTGATCTTCGATGGAGCATCCGCATGACTGTAGGTACTTCTTGGAAGGAGATTACTCTAGAAGATCATGTTGACTTAGTAGTCGGGTACGCGTTTAAAAGCTCCGGCTATACAGACGAGGAAAGCGATGTGCGTCTGCTGCGTGGAGACAATGTTGCTCAGGGAGAACTGCGTTGGGATAAGGCTAAAAGATGGCCTGTCGCTGACTACCAGAGATACGAGGCGTTTCATCTTAGGGAGGGGGACATAATTCTCGCGATGGATCGACCTTGGATCAGTGCGGGCCTAAAGTATGCCAGAGTTAAGCGCAAGGATACTCCCGCACTCCTTGTTCAGCGAGTAGCGCGTCTTCGTGGTACTGAAAGTCTTAAGACAGACTATCTGCGTTGCGTTATTGGTAGCACTGATTTTACCGACTATGTTCTCTCAATTCTGACTGGCGTAAACATTCCGCATATAAGCGCAAAGGATATTAAGAGATTTAGATTTTTGCTGCCTCCAGTGGAAACTCAGGAAAGGATCTCAAGAGTTATAACGAGTTACGACGACCTAATCGAAAACAACACGCGTCGCATCGAGATTCTCGAAGAAATGGCGCGGCGCTTGTATGAGGAGTGGTTCGTTCAGTTCCGCTTTCCGGGGCACGATGGGGTAGAATTCAGGGAAAGTGAGCTTGGTTTGATTCCTGAGAGGTGGGGTGTTGTTAAGTTAGAAGAGGTTTGCGACCTAATTACTGATGGAGCACATAAAAGCCCTCCGACTGCGGAGGCTGGGATGCCCATGGCTTCGGTTAAAGATATGCATGACTGGGGTGTTGATGTCTCGAAGTGCAGAAAAATATCTCAAGCGGATTATGATGAGCTTGTAAGGAATAACTGCAAGCCGATGGTTGGCGATGTCTTGGTTGCTAAAGATGGAAGCTACCTAAAGCACATCTTTTCGGTCGAGAAAGATCAGGATTTGGTACTGTTGTCGTCAATTGCCATTCTTCGTCCAACCAATAAGTCCGTATCGGATCTCTTGGTTTGTTTACTTAGGCACCCTGAGACTATAGCCAGAATGAAAGGCTGCGTTTCTGGTGTTGCAATCCCCAGGATAATTCTGAAGGACTTTAGGAAGTTCCAAGTTGTGCTTCCGAACCAAAGTCTTCAAGACGCATGGTTAGCTATTGCAAACCCATTGATGCGCTTATGCCGTAAGCTAGTAGATAAGAACGCTAACCTCCGAGCCCAAAGAGACCTGCTACTTCCCAAGCTAATCTCCGGTGAGATCGACGTATCCGATATCCCCATGCCGACCTAAAAGGAGTTCAGGCGCATGAGTCCAGCAGCACCGCATTCGCACGACTATTCTGAGGACACGCTGGTCGAGCAGCCAGCCATCGCACTGTTCGAGTCTCTCGGCTGGGACACTGGGAACCTCTACGCAGAGTGGACAGGTAGTTCCTCCAGCGAAGGTCGACAGACCCAGCAGGATGTGGTGCTGGAGGGGCGTCTGCGGGCTGTTCTAAGTAAGCTCAATCCTGATCTACCCAACGAGGCCATCAATGTGGTGGTCGAGGAATTGGCTCGAGATCGCTCCAAGCTGCTGCCGGTCAATGCCAATCAGGAGGTCTACCGGCTGCTGAAGGATGGGGTGCCCGTCTCGGTTACCGATGAGCATGGACACAATACGCTCAAGGTGGCCAAGGTCATCGACTGGAGCAATGTTGAGGAGAACGACTTCTTCCTCGCGTCCCAGTTCTGGGTGAAGGGGGACTACCACACCCGGCGCACTGACTTGCTGGGCTTCGTGAACGGTATCCCACTCTTGTTTGTTGAACTGAAAGCGACGCACAAGACACTCAAGGCCGCCTACGACGATAACCTCACCGATTACCGCACGGTCATCCCGCAGCTCTTCACCTACAACGGTGCACTGATGCTGTCGAACGGTTCCCAGACGGTGGTGGGTAGCACCTTCTCTCCGTGGGAGCATCTGTTCGAGTGGAAGCGGATCAACGACGAAGGTGAGAAGGGGGTGGTCTCCCTTGAAACGGCGATCCGGGGTATCGGTGAGCCTTCAAGGCTGCTGGACATCGTTGAGAACTTCACCGTCTTCGAGGACGTGGCTGGCGGTGTAATCAAGAAGATCGCCAAGAATCACCAGTACCTAGGGGTCAATAAGGCCATCGCTGAGGTCTGGCGTATCAAGGATCGGCCCAAGGATCAGGCTGGGCGGCTTGGTGTGTTCTGGCATACCCAAGGGTCAGGCAAGTCTCTATCGATGGTCTTCTTCGCTCAGAAGATCCTGCGCAAGATCCCAGGTAATTGGACCTTCGTGATCGTCACCGACCGCAACGAACTGGACGAGCAAATCTACAAGACTTTCGCCGTTACAGGTGCAGTGGGCGAGGTTGAGGCACATGCCACTAGCGGTGCTCATCTCAAGCAGTTGCTCAGTGAGGATCACCGCTACGTCTTCACGCTGATTCAGAAGTTCGGCACGAAGAAAGGCGAGGTCTATCCGCAGCTCTCGGATCGCCAGGACATCGTTGTCATCACCGACGAGGCTCACCGTTCCCAGTACGACACCCTGGCTATGAACATGAGGACGGCTCTTCCCAATGCCGCCTTCCTGGGCTTCACCGGGACGCCGCTGATGGCTGGCGAGGAGAAGACCAAAGAGGTCTTTGGAGACTACATCTCCGTCTATGACTTCGGCCAGTCCATCGCGGACGGTGCCACGGTTCCGCTCTACTACGAGAACCGCATTCCCGAGATGCAGCTCATCAACGAAAGCCTCAACGAGGACATGGCGGCGTTACTCGAAGAGGCCGAACTGGATGAGGACCAGGAGCGCAAAGTCGAGCAGGTCTTCGCTCGTGAGTACCACCTGATCACCCGAGAGGATCGCCTGGAGGCCATCGCCAAGGATCTGGTGAACCACTTCGTTGGTCGTGGTTACCAGGGCAAGGCTATGCTGGTATGCATTGACAAGGCCACTGCCGTCCGCATGTACAACAAGGTTCAGGATCACTGGAAGACCTATCTGGCTGATCTGAAAGCTCAGCTCGCAAAGGCTCCCAAGGAGCAGCTAGAGGAGTTGCAGCACAAGGTTCAGGTGATGACATCGACCGACATGGCGGTGGTCGTCTCCCAAGGTCAGAACGAGGTGAAGGAGCTAGCCGACAAAGGGCTGGACATTCTTCCGCACCGTAAGCGCATGAACGAGGAGAACCTGGGCGAGAAGTTCAAGGACTCTAAGGATCCTCTGCGGTTGGTCTTCGTGTGCGCCATGTGGATCACCGGCTTTGATGTGCCGTCTTGCTCGACTATCTACCTCGACAAGCCGATGAAGAACCACACCCTGATGCAGACTATCGCTCGGGCCAACCGGAAGTATCCCGGTAAGGAAGCAGGGCTAATCGTCGACTATGTAGGTGTCTTCCGAAAGCTGCAGGAAGCCTTGGCGATCTATGGCGGGGCTTCTTCTGGTGAAGGTGGTGAGGGAGAGCCGATCAAGAACAAGGCCGAGTTGGTCGAGTACTTGAAGCATCTGCTTGCAAGGGGGATCTCGTTCCTGTCCGAGCATGGTGTGAATGCCCAGACCATCAAGGATGCTCAAGGCTTCGAGAAGGTGGCCAAGCTGGATGATGCTGTTGAGCAACTCATTGCCAATGAGGAAACCAAGAACAGCTTTATGAGTCAGGCCCGGATTGTGTCTCGGGTCTACAGAGCGATTCTTCCCGATCCTGATGCCAATGAGCTCGCTCCTGACGCTGTGCTGATCTCCGTGATTGCCCAGAAGATCAAAGCATTGGCTCCACCCGTCGACATCTTGGATGTGATGCAGCAGGTTGAGGAGTTGCTGGATCGCTCCATCGCTCCGGTGCCTTACATCATCAAGGACGACGATGATCAGCCCCTGTATGACCTCGGCCAGATCGACTTCGAGAAACTTAAGGAGAAGTTCAATCAGGGGCGCAAGCGCACCGAGGCCGAGAAGCTCCGGGCCTTGCTGAGCATGAAACTGGAAACCATGCTGACTGAGAACCCCACTCGCAAGGACTTCATGGAGAAGTTTCAGAAGCTGATCGATGCCTACAACTCAGGCAGCATGAACATCGAGGTGTTCTTCAAGCAGTTGGTGGATCTTACTGCTGATCTGCAGGTCGAGGATCAACGGGCTATCCGCGAGAACCTCTCTGAGGAAGAACTAGCACTGTTCGACATACTGACCAATCCAGTGCCTGAGCTTGCTGATAAGGATAGGGCGCTAGTGAAGAAGGTCTGCAAAGAGCTTTTGGAAACGCTGAAGGCCGAGAAGCTGGTGCTGGACTGGCGGAAGAAAGACAGGGCCAGGAGCGATGTACGGCGTACTCTAGAGATTGTTTTTGATCGAGGCTTGCCTGAGAGCTACGACGAGGGGATTTACAACGAAAAGTGCGAACTGGCCTTCCACCACATTTTCACGAGTTACTACGGGGCTGGTGAGAGCGTGTACTCGGCTGTCCGGTAAGGCATTGGAATGAATCGTATTTAGTTATGCAGATAGTTCAGTCCTGACGCTGCCTCTGCACGAGAGGGCGGCTTCTGGCCGTTAGCCGACTCAGCGAAAATGGGACGATAGCAGCCGGTCTCACTCATCGATTGAACTTCCATGCTTTTTGTAAACGACGAGTGAGCAGCCGCACTGTCAGCAAGTAGTAATACCGCGTTGCATCGCTGCGTTGATTTATGCGATGTTCTAGAAACCAAGCCAAATGTTTTTTCTGCCAAGCCCAAGGCGTCTGTCGTTGCCAGCGCTCTGAGATTTCATGTTGGATGATTCTCGCTTGCCGCAAATGGCGTTGTTGTGTGGAATACGATCCGGTCAGCACCGCAGCCAAGAACAGCTCCATATCAAATACCTTATTCATCTGCGACCACCTACGTAGGCAGCGACAACGTCGATCCGACCGTGCCCCAGCTCATGGCCGATTTGCCGTCGGGCTTCACGATCAAGGTTTCTATCTGCCAAGGAGCATTGGCCACCGTTGATAGGCGCGCGATGTTGGGTGATTTGCTCATAGCGCTTACACGCATACGCCGCTCGCAGCTCATGGAAGCCTTTGAGGATGTGTGCATGCAGGATGTCCCGCGCAGGGCGGATGATTTCTTGCAGAAGATTCAGGTAGCTTTCGTGTGGCGCAAGCAGGTTGCGGCTACCCGCAGGCGACACTTGCCGTGCAAACCCAAGTGCACCTCGAACATAGCCATCCACCGCAATCCAACGTGGCGCCGAGGCGCCGGCGCGGCCGCCTTTGGTGCCATCCTGAATGTTAATCCTGCCTAAATCCTTAGCCTCACGGCTTAGCCGTGGCAGGTCAGCCAAGATAGCCTCACGCAAGCGCATGCCGGTGGCTCGCGCCAACAGAACGATCGCTGCCGCTCGTAGCTGATGACAGCTGCAAAGCGCATCGACGATCTGCTTAACCTGTTCGCGGTCTTGGCCTTGCGGCACTGATTGTCGAACCCCGGTGCGCTGCATACCTAACGCCTTACTCGGACTGGGCAACTTCACGTACTGATCACCGCGAAGCGCTGCCATGGTCCTGTTAACGCTGGATAGGCGGTTTTGCGCGGTGCTGACGGCGAGATCACCGCGCTTAACTATGTCGCGCAGATACGCTGCGTAGTCGGCCAATACCTTTCGATCAATTTGCCGCGCATCATTGATACCGGGTCCTTGTTCGGAGCGGCACCACTTTACGAATGCCTGCCACCGATCACAGTGTGCCCTCACTGTGCCGTAGTGACCGCCGCCGAACATGTCTTTGAGCGCCTGCGGACCTGCGTAACTCAATTGCCTGCCGTAGCCGAAATTGCGGCCATCTCGCCTACCCACCAATGCCATCACAATCACCTCATCTGCCGTTCTCCGATCCTCGCCCCACGTCATCCCGCCAAGAATGCTGAGTGTTATCAGGGATCAAGGCCCCTGCGACCTGTGGGGAATGTCCTCTACGCGGGACTGGCGGCTCCTTACGTCCGGGAGCAAGGGCATCTCATGATCTGGCCTCCTGAGTACCGTTGCCGGTGGGCGGGTAGAGGCAGTGCTGGCTGACAAAACCAGCACCTGAAGATCCTGAGCCGGGTGAACGCAGCAATGCGATGACCGGGGCATACCTGACTGTCAGTCAGGTGCAGTCCATTCCTTGGTCTGCGGTACCATCATCTACAGCGCTGTTGCTGGTGACATCGGCGTTTGTCACGCCGATTGTCACGAGGGGGAATGCCGCAAAGCCTTGTGCGATCAGGGCTGCAGCAGTGGTAGAAGTGCCCGTCTCTTTCCAGAAGAAAGAGACGGGCACAGGTTGGTGCAGTATTCGGCCAAGCGGATAGGTTGCTGCAGGGCAGCGAGGTACGGTGTATCTGGCGCACGAGCGCTATATGTGTAAGACCATCACATGGGTAGTGACCGTACGAGCTGCCGGATGCGAATCGTACTTGGGCTGAACCACCGCGGGAGCGGCGTGACCTTTAAGGCTCGGGTCACCTAGGGTGCTGTCATCGACAGCCTTTGCACGGCCAGTTCTACGCCTGTGGATAAACCCGGTCAAGGGCCGAAATTAAGCGCCCTTGAGGACGTGAAAAGCGGTTATCCATCGGTGGAATTCCGTGGTAAATCCCGGACAACGTCGTGGCTTTTAGCTCTTCAAAGTGAGGTCCATCCAAACAGGGCGGCTTTGCAGCCCTGTTTGGATGGACCCGCGCTGACAAGCGGATAAACGAGGCTGCTTTCCCTGAATCTTGAGCGCTCAGTTGCTGTCGCCGCCGTTATTGCGCCTGTAAAGCGCTAGCGGATCGGCACCACGTTCTTGTCTCTGACGTGGCCATATGCGGAGACGAGTAGGCTGCCGGTGGCGGCTTTCTGAATGTACTCACTCCACCACTCCATCATCGGTCGTCGGCGCTCGATGTAGTCGGCTCGGTTGTAGGCGCTCCGCACCTCATCCTTGTCGACATGCGCCAGTGCAACCTCAATAAGCTCCGGGTCCCAGCCATGTTCATTCAAGATGGTGCTGGCCATCGAGCGCATGCCGTGGCTCACCAACCGATCCTGGAACCCCATGCGTTTTAACGCCATGTTGGCGGTCTGGCTATTGGCGTGCGTGCGCGGATTTCTGTCTGCCGGGAAGACGTATTCGCGATGGCCGCTGTGGGTCTTCAGTGACTCCAACAGTGCAAGAGCGTGGTCACTCAACGGGATGCTGTGCGGACGGCGCTTCTTCATCCGCTCTGCTGGGATGGTCCAGACACGCCTTTCAAAGTCGATGTCTGCCCAGCGAGTGGTCGCCGCCTCGGCGGGGCGAGTCATCGTGTGCAACTGCCATTCGATCAGGCAGCGGGTGGTACGTTTGATGCTGGCGTTCGCGATCTCCAGCATGAGCTCCGGGAGCTCTTCGGGTGGAAGCGCAGCCATGTTCTCTTTTTGGGCTTCTTGAAGACTGCCCTGATGCCGCTGAGCGGGTTGGCGAAGATCAGGCCGGAGTTTACGCCGTAGGTCATGATCTCGTTTAGTCGCTGGCTGAGACGCTTGACCGTTTCCAGGCTGCCTTTCGCTTCGATTGGACGAAGCAATGCGATCACCATCGGCGCGGTGATTTTCGCAAGTGGTGTCGTCTTCAAATCGGGGAACACGTGCAGTGTCAGCGACCGCCAGATGTCCTCGGCGTAGGCCGGGGTGACCGAGTCCTTTTTAAGCTCGAACCAGGCGGTGGCCACGTTCTCGAAGGTGTGTTCCGTTTCTGCGCGCTTGGCTTCATTCAGCGTGTTGCGCTGCACCTTCGGATCGATGCCCTGGGCGAGCAGCTCGCGGGCTTGAACTGCCATCTTTCGTGCGTTCGCCAGTGACAGTTCGGGATAGGTCCCGAAGCCGATGTTGATGCGCTTCTTGGTCACCGGTTCTCGGTAGTTGAAATTCCACAGCAACGAGCCGTTGCTGCGTACGCGGAGCTGCAAACCGTCACCGTCAGTGAGGACGTAATCCTTGGACGCGGGTTTGACTCCCTTGAGCTGTCGATCGGAGAGGCGGAGGTTTTGGGCAGGCATGAGATTGTCCTCAGGCACTGATTCGGTATTCCAAAGATTAGCACCGCATGGGCTGGAATACCGTCTGGAATACCCGAATGGCTGGAACTCAAAAAATCTCAAAAGACCGCAAAAGCGCTGTAAGCGACGGATTTACTGGATCGCAGGCACAAAAAAAGACGTCCGTGGACGTCTTTTTTTGATCATTTGGTGGAGCCGGGGGATTTGAACCCCCGTCCGCCAGTACTCCGCTGTCGGTACTACATGCGTAGCCGTGTCTATTAAGTTAACCCTCAGCGACCCGACGGGCAGGGTGCTTTGGGCGAGTTGTGTAAGTTTTAGCCGCTTCGTCCACAACGTACTGCACGGCGATTCTGTTCTATATGACAATCATTTCGGGTTTACAGACATCCCCTGATGATTGCTGGACCCGAAGGTACCAGGAGCATTGTCAGCTGCAATTAAGCAGCGAGAGCAACACCGTATTGGTCGTCATTGGCAACTATAAGTAGTTGCAACAGTGGATTTACGACTTCTGTTACCAAGTCGGCATGCACCTAGAGTTTCGCAACCGGCGTCGAATCCTAAACGGCCCCGAACTCATTGCCCGGTAAATCTGATCGGGCAACAAGCGTGCACAGTGTACGTCAATCTGCCGACGAGGCCAACCCGCAGGTTGGCCCGTCAGTCTGGATCAGTTGTTGGTGCCGGTGTTTTTACGTAGCTCAACGATGGTTTGCGACGTTTCGGCAACGCAGTCGTCGATTTTACCTTGGGCTTTCAGCGCTTGGGCCTTGCTCACGCTGGTTTCGGCGCGCTGGCTCAGTTCTGGCTTCGCTGACAGCTGAGCTTTCATACCATTGATGGTTTGAATATTGGCATCGCACAGATCGGCAGGCTTGTCTGCGGCGAACGAAGTGGACGCCATCATCGAGGCAGTAACGAACAGACCTAACAGTACAGAACGCTTCATGTGTATCTCCTTGAACTGAGGGATCCAAGCTTCGCTGACCGCTGGGCGAGCCACCGAATGGAGGAAAAGCCCCGATTTGTCGGGGCCTGTTCTGTGGATTGCCGTCTCGCTCAAGAGTTCTATTTTTCTTCAGACGACTTTGCCCGCGTCACCCGATCCACCAGATAAACCAGCCCGTGGTAGTCGATGCCACCATGCTGGGTCAGGCCGATTTCGCAGGTGCGGCTGGTAGAAATCCCCTCGCTGCAATGCTGCACCGCATCCTTGAGCGTACGCAGCGAATGGCTGTTCAGCTCCGGTGTGGTGAAGCCTTTGTCGCCGGCAAATCCGCAGCAATGTATGCCTTCGGGAATCACCACGGTGTTGCTGCATTTGCGCGCCAGATCGATCAGCGCCTGGCTTTCGCCCAAGTGCTGAGTGCTGCAGGTCACGTGCACGGCAATCGGCGCTTCCTGGGGTGTGAAGTCCAGACGATCCAGCAGATGCGTACGGATGAAGCGCACTGGATCGTACAGATCCAGCCGCGTTTCGCCGATGTCTTGAATCAGTCGCAGCGTACACGGGCTGGTGTCGCAATAGATCGGGTCGAGGCCGCCGCGGCTGGCGTGGAGCAGGGCGCTGATCAGTTCCTGGCGCTTGTGCTCGGCCTGTTCGGCGTAGCCCTTGGAGGCGAACGGCTGACCGCAGCAGAGGTTGTCCTGGTTGTCGGGAAAGACCACCTGGTAACCGGCCTTTTCCAGCAGGCCACGGGTTTTGTCGTACAGCGACATCTGTTCCTTGTCGCCCGCCGCCGGACCCATCACCCGCGACACGCAAGCCGCCAGATAGACCACGCGCGGGCGCTCGTCCGCCACGCTCGGGCTGAAGCGAATGGCTTTTTCCGGCTGTGGCATGGCGTTGGTCCACAGCGGCACCTGGCCTTTGGACAAGCGCGTCAGCGTCGCCGACAACTTCGCCAGACGCGGCGCACCGAGCATCATTCGCGCACCGTTGGCGACGTGCAGAGTGAAGCGCGCGCCTTGCAGGGTCTTGGCGAAATTTCCTTCGATCCAGTCAGCGGTTTTCTGATGCGTGGCGTTTCGGCCACGGAGCTTTTTCACCAGTTCGCCGGTGTTGATGCCTACAGGGCAGCGTTGCGCGCACAGGCCGGTCGCGGCGCAGGTGTCGATGCCTTGGTAGTCGTAGGCTTTTTCCAGTTCGGTGGTGTCGACGCCGGCGCGTTTTTTCGCCTGGATATCGCGCCAGATCACGATGCGCTGGCGCGGGCTCAGGGTCAGGCCTTTCGATGGACAGACCGGTTCACAAAAGCCGCATTCGATGCACTTGTCGACAATCTCGTCCGCCGCCGGCAGCGGTTTCAGGTGCTTGAGGTGGATCTGCGGATCTTCGCTGAGCACCACGTCCGGATTGAGAATGCCGCTCGGGTCGAGCAGGCGTTTGAGCTGCCACATCAGTTGATAGGCGTCGCTGCCCCATTCCAGTTCCACGAACGGCGCCATGTTGCGGCCGGTGCCGTGTTCGGCCTTCAGCGAGCCGCCGAACTCCACGGCGACCAGTTGCGCGACGTCGTCCATGAACGCTTGGTAGCGTGCGATTTCTTCCGGGCTGTTGAAGCCTTGGGTGAAGACGAAGTGCAGATTGCCTTCCAGGGCGTGTCCGAAAAGGATCGCTTCGTCGTAGGCATGTTTGTCGAACAGCTCGATCAGGCGATTGACGCCGATGGCCAGTTGTTCGACCGGGAAGGTCACGTCTTCGATGATCACGGTGGTGCCGGTTTTGCGCACGGCGCCGACCGCGGGGAAGGTGTCTTTGCGGATGGCCCAGAGGCGGGCGTTTTCCACCGGGTCTTCGGTGAAGTCGACCTGCTTCTCGACGGGGAAATCGCGCAGGGACGCCATAATTTGCGCCAGTTGTTCCTGCAGCAATGTTGACGAAGCGGCGCGGGATTCGATGAGCAGCGCGCAGGCAGTTTCCGACAGCCGCTGTACGAAAGCGGGCATGCCTTTTTTGTCTTGCACCGAGCGCAGACTGCGTCGGTCGAGCAGTTCCACGGCGGATACCGGTTGGCTTTTCAGCACGGTCACCGCGTTGCAGCAGGTTTCGACATCAGGGAACACGATCAGCGCCGAGGCCTTGTTCGGGTGATCGATGACGGTGTCGTAAGTCACCGCGCTGATGAAGCCGAGCGTGCCTTCGGAGCCGACCAGCAGGTGGCTCAGGATATCCACAGGCTCGTCGAAATCCACCAGGGCGTTGAGCGACAGGCCGGTGGTATTTTTCAGACGGTATTTGTGGCGAATTCTCGCGGCCAGCTCGGCGTTGGCGCGGGTCTCGCGGCCTAAAGTCGCCAAGCGTTCGAGCAGTTCTCCGTGGCTGGAGCGAAATGCCGCGACGCTGGCAGGGTCTTCGCTGTCGAGGCGCGTGCCGTCGGCCAGCACCAGACGAATCCCGGCCAGGGTGTGATAGGTATTCTGCGCGGTGCCACAGCACATGCCGCTGGCGTTGTTGGCGACGATGCCGCCGATCTTGCAGGCATTGATCGACGCCGGATCCGGGCCAATTTTGCGTCCGAACGGTGCCAGCCAGGCGTTGGCCTGCGCGCCGATCACGCCCGGTTGCAGGCGGATCTGCGTGCCCTGGCCGCGAATCTCGCGGGCGTTCCAGTTATCCCCGAGCACGATCAGCACCGAGTCGCTGATCGCCTGCCCGGACAGGCTGGTGCCGGCGGCGCGGAAGGTCACCGGCACCTTCTCGCGCTGGGCCAGGTGCAGCAGCGCCACCACTTCGTCTTCGGACTCGACGCGGATCACCAGTTTCGGGATCAGCCGATAGAAACTGGCGTCGGTGCCGAAGGCCAGGGTCGACAGCGGATCGTCGAAGCGCCGATGTGCTGGAATCAGTTGCTCGGCATCACGCAGGAAAGCGGCAGGAAGACTCATTGATCCTCCAGAATCAGCACGACCAGATCTTTCGGGCCATGCGCGCCATACGCCAGGACCTGTTCAATATCGGCAGTCTTCGACGGGCCGGAGACCAGCAGCGCATTGGTCGGCATGCCTTGTGCCCATTCGAATTCCTGTTGCACCTGATAGAAGTTGTCGCGGATTTCGCTGGCCTTGAGCAGGGCGAAATGCACTGGCGGCACCAGGCTCATCAAGCGCGGTTCTTCACGGGTAGGCCAGATGATCAGGCTGCCGGTCGCGGCGATCGCGCCGAGGGTGCCGGTGAGGCTGGCCGGGGTGTCGTTGAACAGCTCGGCTTTCCACTCTTCCATCGGGCGGTCGTAGGACTTCAGTTCTGGCAGCTCGAGATTGTTCGCCCAGTGCTGTGTGATGCGTTGCCCGTGCGGTGTAGTCGGTGCGATCAGCAGGCTCGGCAATTGGCGGTCGCGCAGCAGTTGCGAGAGTAATGCCGGCCACTCCTCGGCCGAGGTCAGGTGGATTTCGGTGTGCACCGCTTCCATCAGTTTGCGCAATTGCGGGATGCGTTGCTCGGCGCTGTAGGTGTAGGGCTGGGTGACCAGGTCGACATCGAAGTTGTCGGTGATCGGCGTGGTGCCGGTCAGACTTTTCCGCAGCTTGCCGAGGATATTTTGCTTGGCGCTCATCGACGCTCTCCCTGTTTGCCCAGATGCTCGCGGGCCATGTCATGCAACGAACGCGCGGCCGGTTTTGGTGCGCTGTGGTTTTGCGTCCAAGGGCCGACATTGCTCGGCGTGAGGGCGCGCAGGCGCGTGGCGAAAAAAGCGAACAAGCGGTACAGCGTTGGCGAGCTGTTGAGTCTGGCCCAGGCGTTCCAGATAAAACGCTCCTTGCGCGAATACTTGCTGCCCTGGCCGCGCATCACCTGATTCGGCGCGTCCGGGGCTTTGACGTTTTCCTCGCGCAGACGGCGCAGGATGGCGGGGATCGGAATCTTCACCGGGCAGACTTCACCGCAGGCGCCGCACAGTGAGGACGCGCTCGGGTGGTCCGGAACCTTGGCCAGGCCGACCATGTGCGGGGTGATGATTTTGCCGATCGGCCCCGGGTAGACCTCGCCATAAGTGTGGCCGCCGACGCGGGTGTAAACCGGGCAATGATTCATGCAGGCGCCGCAGCGGATGCAGTTCAGGGTCTGGCGCAATTCACTGTCGGCGAAGGCCTGGCTGCGACCGTTGTCGAGCAGGACCAGATGCACTTCCTGCGGGCCGTCGAGTTCATGTTCCTTGCGCGGGCCGGAGATCATGTTGACGTAAGTGGTGATCGGAATGCCCAGCGCCGAGCGCGTCAGCAGTGACAGCAGCGGCACCACGTCGCGCAGGTTTTCCACGACTTTTTCGATGCCGGTCACGGCGATATGTACCGGCGGCACGGTGGTGGTCATGCGCCCGTTGCCTTCGTTTTCCACCAGCAGCAGGGTGCCGGTTTCGGCCACGGCGAAGTTGACGCCGGAGACGCCGATGTCGGCCTCGAAGAATTTCTGCCGCAGGACCCTGCGACCGATCTGAATGAGTTGGTCAACGTCCTTGGTGTATTCCACGCCAAGTTTGTCGTGGAACAAGGACGCGACCTGACCGGCGTTCTTGTGGATCGCCGGCATAATGATGTGTGAAGGCTTCTCGTGGTCGAGCTGGACGATGTATTCCCCCATGTCGGACTCCAGACATTCAATGTCCCGAGCCTCGAGGAAATGGTTCATCTCCATCTCTTCGCTGACCATCGATTTGCCCTTGATCACTTGCCGCGCCTCGTGAGCGCGGATGATCGAGAGGACGATGCCATTGGCCTCGTCCACCGTTTCCGCCCAGTGCACTGTCACACCGTTGCGGGTCAGGTTCTGTTCCAGTTGCTCGAGCAGGTCGGGCAACTTGGACAGCGCGCGGGCCTTGATCGAATTGCCCAGTGCGCGCAGGTGTTCTCTTTCGTGGGCATCGCTGAAAGCCGCTGCCCGCTTGGTCATCAGTGAATCCATGGCAGTGCGGAAGTTGTTCCGCAACTGCTGATCACCCAAGGCATTGTGTGCCCGGGTGCGGAAATCTTCTTCTACGGCGACCGTAGGAATAATCGTCGAGGTGCTCATTGTGCACCTCCGGTTCGCTGCCAGAGAAAGCTCGCCAGATGTTGCCCGCGTAACGCTTGCTGCTGTTTCTCCAGCGCGCCGTTGATGTTCATCAAACAGCCGCAGTCGGCACTCAGTACCTTGTGCGCGCCGGACTCCTTCAGTGCGCGGGTCTTGTCAGCCACCATCGCGCCGGAAATGTCTGGCATACGGACGCTGAATGTTCCGCCGAAGCCACAGCATTCGCTTTCGTGGTCGTGATTGACCCGCTCCACATTGCTCAACTGCGCCAACAACTCGCGGCCGTGCAGGTGGGTATTCATTTCGCGGCGTGCCGAACATGAGGTGTGCAGCGCGACTTTCACCGGTGCGCCGCTGTCCTTGAGCTGCACCTTGCAGACGAACAGCAGAAACTCGGCCAGTTCATAAGTGCGCGCTGCGAGAGCCTGCACCTGTTTCAATGTTTCCGGCTCGTCCTTGAACAAGTCGGCGTAATGCTCACGCAGCATGCCGGCGCAGGAACCCGACGGCACCACCACCGGATAATCTCCGGCAAACAGCGCCAGTTGCGAGCGCGCTACCGTCCGCGCCTGCTCGGTGTAACCCGAGGTGTAAGCCGGTTGGCCGCAGCAACTCTGCCCTTGCGGATATTCGACCCGGATCCCTTCGCGCTCCAGCAGATGGATCGCGTCCATCCCGGCTTCCGGGTAGAACAGGTCGACCACACACGTGCCGAACAGGTAGACCCGCGACGGTTTTTCGCTGGGGTATTGCCGAGGTTCGGGCAGTGGCGGTGCCACGCGGGTCGCGTTCGGCACAGCGTTGTAAAAAAGCTCGCTCATCAGGCGTGTCTCCGGGTGGGCCCGGTTATCCGTCTGCTGCGGCTGCCGAATATAAAGCGCGTTGCTTTCAGCAGCCTTACAGACCCGGTGGTGAATTGCTGACGCCGGATCACGGGCCGGCGTCGGTTATTTCCGTCTTTCTTGTAGGTTTAGTGCACCAGCATGCCGGTGAACCAGTAGGCCTGAGCCAGGGTGATCAAACCGACAATCGTTGCAAAGAATAGGCTGTGCTTGAGGGTGAAGCGGAACAGATCCGATTCCTTGCCGACCAGACCGGTCGCGGCGCAGGCCACGGCGATCGATTGCGGCGAGATCATCTTGCCGGTCACGCCGCCGCTGGTATTGGCCGCCACCAGCAAAGTGTCGTTGACGCCGATCTGGTGGGCGGTGGTCGCTTGCAACGAACTGAACAGCGCGTTCGACGAAGTATCCGAACCGGTGAGGAATACGCCCAGCCAACCGAGGAATGGCGAAAAGAACGGGAACGCCGCGCCAGTACCCGCCAGCACCAGGGCCATGGTCGAGGACATACCGGAGTAGTTGGTGACGAAGGCGAACGCCAGCACCATGCCGATCGACAGGATTGGCCAGCGCAGTTCGTAGAAGGTCTCTTTCAAAGTGGTCAGACCAGTCTTGAAATTGATCTTCAGCACCAGCATCGAAATCAACGCGGAGAAGAAAATCGCGGTTCCGGTGGCGGAAATAGGGTCGAGTTTGAACACTGCTGGAATGGCGGTCGGATTGGCCACGATCGGCGCATTCTTGATCACCAGTTGATCAAGGTGCGGAATCGCGAAGTTGAACACCCAGCCGTACATCGAGCCGCCGGCAGCGAACATCGCTTTGAAAGGCTTCAGCGTCCAGATCGTCACCAGCACAGTGAGGATCAGGAACGGCGACCACGCCTTGAAAATTTCCCCGAGGCTGTAGGGCGAAGCGACGGTGGTGCGCTTCTGGCCGAAGCCGCCGACGCTGGCGCTGACCACCGAAGCGGATACGGCGCCAACGATGTGCTGGCCGGCGGCGCGACGTGGTTGCCAGACCTTGAGGAACAGGGCCAGGGAAATCAGGCTGGCCAGTGCCGAGGTGATGTCCGGCAGTTCCGGGCCGATGAAGTTGGAGGTGAAGTATTGGGTGATGGCGAAACTCAAGCCTGCCACCAGCGCGGCCGGCCATGTTTCCCGCACGCCGCGCAGGCCGTCCATCATGAACACCAGCCAGAACGGCACGAACAGCGACAGCAGTGGCAACTGGCGACCGGTCATGGCGCCGATCTTGAAGGCGTCGATGCCAGTGACCTGACCGGCAACGATGATCGGAATCCCCAGTGCGCCGAACGCTACCGGCGCGGTGTTGGCGATCAGGCAGAGACCGGCGGCGTACAGCGGATTGAAGCCCAGTCCTACAAGCAATGCGGCAGTAATCGCTACCGGCGCGCCGAAACCGGCGGCACCTTCCAGAAATGCACCGAAGCAGAAACCGATCAATAACACCTGCAAGCGCTGGTCATCGGTGATCGACAGGACCGAGCTGCGGATGACCTCGAACTGACCGCTTTTCACCGTCAGTTTGTAGAGGAACACCGCCGCGACAATGATCCAGGCAATCGGCCACAGACCATAAGCGAAACCATAACCAGCGGCGGCGAAGGCCATGTCCACGGGCATCTGGAAGGCGAAAATCGCCACGGCAATCGAAAGTGCGAGGGTGATGCTGCCGGCCACGTGGCCTTTGAGGCGGAACACCGCCAGGGCGAGAAAGAAGAACACGATGGGAATGACGGCTGCGAGAGCGGAGACGCCAAGACTGCCGAGCGGGCTGTAGAGCTGTTGCCAGGTTTGCATAGTGGGGTGGCCCCTAATTGTTGTTGGTCAGGCACTGTGAGCAATCTTGGATAATTGGTAAGACCAATTTACAAGCGCTGTCGGCTAGGGTAAAAGCCTTGGTGGCGGTGTGTCAATTTGCCGCCCTGAATCTTTCGTCGAAGATGCGGTGCAGGGGGCAACTGATCCGCTTTGGCGAACTGGCGTCTGGCAGGTGTCGGCGGCGCGCGGATAGGCCAGAATAGACACCCCGGCGAGCGGTCGGGATCGTGGAGAAATGAGTTATGGGCTTTGATCAGATACGTCAGCGCCGTTTGTCTGACGATATTGTCGAGCGCCTCGAAGGGATGATCCTTGAGGGCACGCTGAAGTCGGGCGAGCGGCTTCCCGCTGAGCGCACGCTGGCCGAACAATTTGGCGTATCACGTCCATCGTTGCGCGAGGCGATTCAGAAACTCGCGGCCAAAGGTTTGTTGGTCAGTCGCCAGGGCGGCGGTAATTATGTGGTGGAAGGCCTTGGTTCAACGTTCAGCGATCCACTGCTTCAACTACTTGAGAGCAATCCCGAAGCGCAGCGTGATTTGCTCGAATTCCGCCACACCCTGGAGGCATCGTGCGCCTACTACGCCGCATTGCGCGCTACCGATGTTGATCGTGAGCGCCTGACTGCTGCGTTCGAAGAGCTGCAGGATTGCTACTCGCGCCATGAAGAAGTCAGCCGGGCGGAAGAGGGCGCGGCGGATGCGAAGTTTCACCTGGCGATTGCCGAGGCCAGCCATAACGCCGTCTTGCTGCACACGATTCGCGGCTTGTTCGACCTGCTCAAGCGCAACGTCGTCACCAATATCGGCGGCATGTACAAGCAGCGTACGGAAACCCGCGACATGCTGATCTCGCAGCATCGGGAATTGTATCTGGCGATTATCGAAGGGCGTGCGGAGCAGGCGCGGGAAGTGTCCAGCCGACATATTCTGTATGTGCAGGAAGTGCTGGAAGAGGTGCGTCAGGAGGTGCAGCGCATGGCTCGGGCGGAGCGGCGCAAGGGGATGTAGTCAGTTAGTTCTGCAAACGATCGCTCCCACGCTCTGCGTGGGAATACAGCAATGGACGCTCTGCGTCCGCGTTGTGACGCGGAGCGTCACGGGATGCATTCCCACGCAGAGCGTGGGAACGATCAGGGTGGAAAACTAATCTTCCTTGCCCTTGTTGCGCACCGCTCGCTGCAGTTCACGCCCGGCATCGCGCTCGCGTTCGGTGTCGCGCTTGTCGTATTCCTTCTTGCCCTTGCCCAGAGCGATTTCGCACTTGACCATGTGCTTGCTCCAGTACCAGGACAGGCAGACGCAGGCGTAACCCTTCTGCTGCACGGCGGCGGCGAGCTTGTCCAGCTCGCGGCGGTTGAGCAGCAGTTTGCGTGTGCGCACCGGGTCGGCGATGACGTGAGTGCTTGCGGTCATCAACGGCGTGATGTGGCTGCCGAGCAACCATGCTTCGCCGTCCTTGAGCAGCACATAGCTGTCGACCAGCTGCAACTTGCTCGCCCGCAGACTTTTTACTTCCCAGCCGGCCAGGACCAGACCAGCCTCGAACTTGTGCTCGATGAAGTAATCGTGTCGCGCCTTTTTGTTCTGCGCGATGGTCCCTGTTGGGTGTTTCTTCTGTTTAGCCATAGGGGCGGCATTATATGGAGTTGTTCGGCTGTCGGCTACGGTGTTGCTGCGTGCTTGAGCAGGTTGAGTGAATCCCGGACAATGCGGCCTCTTTTTCTAACGCTTGGGCGTGATAAACGATGTCGACAGACAAGGTTTCTGTCCACGGCAGTTGGGCTAGCCGCTGGGTATTCATACTCGCCGCGACCGGTTCGGCCGTGGGACTGGGTAGTATCTGGAAGTTCCCCTACATGGTCGGGGTCTACGGCGGCGGCGCCTTTGTGCTGATGTTCCTGGCGTTTATTGCGCTCATCGGTGTCCCGGTCATGCTCGCGGAAACCCTGATCGGCCGGCGCGCCCGGCAAAGTCCGGCGAACGCCTTGAAGGTGCTGGCGCTGGAGGCGGGACACTCGGCGAAATGGTCGTGGGGCGCGTTTGCCGGAATGATCACGGCCCTGCTGATCCTGTCTTTTTATAGCGTGGTCGGCGGCTGGTCGCTGGACTACATCGTCGACATGGGCCGTGGCGATTTTCAGGGCGCCACGGCCGATCAGGTCGGCGCCTATTTCGGCAATGTCATCTCCAATCCATGGCGCCTGACACTTTGGCACACGATTTTCATGCTGCTGTCGGCCTTCGTCATCGCCAAAGGCGTAGTCGCCGGGCTTGAACGCAGCCTGCGGATCATGATGCCGCTGCTGTTCGTGATGATTCTGGTGCTTCTGGGTTACAGCATGACCACCGGGCATTTCATGGAAGGCGTGCATTTCATGTTCGACTTCCACCCGGAAAAAGTCCTCGACGGCCTGCTGCCGGCGATGGGGCACGCGTTCTTCTCGCTGAGCGTCGGCGTCGGTTCGATCATGATCTACGGCGCTTACATGCCGAAGAACACCTCGCTGTCGGGCACGGTGGTCGGTGTTGCGCTGCTGGATACTTTCGTATCGCTGGTCGCCGGTCTGGCACTGTTTCCGATTGTGTTCGCTGCTGGCCTGAACCCAAGCGAAGGTCCGGGACTGATGTTCGTCAGCCTGCCGTTTGCTTTTGGTAATGTCTTTTTCGGCCAGTTGATGGGCGTGGTGTTCTTTGTGCTGGTCGCGGTGGCTGCCTGGAGTTCGGCTATTTCCCTGCTCGAACCGATGGTGGCTTACCTGGTTGAACGCACTAAAATCAGCCGCATCTGGGTGACTTTCTGGCTGGCGTTCACCTGCTGGTTTGTCGGTCTGGGTACAGTGTTTTCTTTCAATATCTGGAAGGAAGCCAAGTTTTTCGTGAACGAAGGCGGGGCGTTCAGCCTCTATCAATGGGGTGCGCAGAGCGGTCTCGACTTCTTCGGCGTGATCGATTTCTTCACCTCGCGGATCATGTTGCCCCTCGGTGGCTTGTGTTTCGTGCTGTTCGCGGGATGGGTGATGGGGCGTGAAGCGGTGCGGGATGAATTGTCCATCCGTAACCCGGTTCTGTTTGCCCTGTCCCTGTTCTTGATGCGCTACGTGGCGCCTATCGGCATTCTTGTAGTCTTTGCCGCTCAGCTCTGGAAGTAACGCTTACATGACGACACATATCCAACGATCCGCGCTCCTGCCGTACCCGGCGCAGTTTCTCTACGAACTGGTCAACGACGTCGCGCGTTACCCGGAGTTTCTGCCGTGGTGCTCGGAGGCTGAAGTGCTGGAAAGCTCGGCGGAACATATGCGCGCCAGCGTCGGCGTGGCCAAGGGCGGCCTCAGTCAGCATTTCGTCACGCGCAATACGCTGGTGCCGGGGCAGTCGATCGAGATGAACCTTGAAGAAGGCCCGTTCACTCAGTTGCACGGCATCTGGGTATTCAAGGCGCTGAACGAAAAGGCCTGCAAGATCAGTCTGGATCTGTCGTTCGATTACGCCGGGCCGTTGGTGCGCGCTACGTTGGGCCCGCTGTTCAATCAGGCGGCTAACCAGTTGGTGGATGCTTTTTGCCAGCGCGCCAAGCAGATGCATGGTTGAGCCGGTGATCGAGATAGAAGTTGTGTACGCGGCGGTTGATCGCCAGGTTCTGCGTGCGATCAGCGTCGCTGAAGGCGTCAGCGTTCGGGCGGCGGTGCACGCATCGGGCATCGCGGCCGAGTTTCCTGAGCTGGATCTGGCGGAGTGCCCGCTGGGGATTTTTGGCAAGGTCGTGGCTGACGCCGATTCTCGCGCTGTGCAGGCGGGCGATCGCATCGAAATTTATCGACCGCTGCTGGCGGATCCCAAAGAAGTTCGACGCTTGCGTGCGGCCAAGGCTGCTGAGGCGAAAGCGCGGAATATTTGATCAGGCCAAACGGCAGGCAATAAAAAACCCGGAATGTCCGGGTTTTTTATTGCCTCGCCTATTACTGCGGCGAGGTGTCCAGCGGCTCTGGTGTCGGAACCGGTACGGTTTCCACACCATCGACGTCCTTCTGGATCTGATCCAGCAAGGAGCCTGGTTTGGCTGGCTTTTCAGCTTCTGGCTTGTCGGTGTTTTCAGCAGGCGCGGTCACGTTCGTGCCGCTGTCCTTGCCGAGAATGGCTTCGTCACGGCTCACGCCGGGCATGAAGTCACCGGACAGGCTGACAAGCTGGTCATTGGAATTGAAGATAACGCTGATTCGTTCCTGCTGGCGTTCACCGCCACCCGGTTGCAGGCTGTACAGATAATCCCAGCGATCGGCATGGAACGTGTCGGCAAGCAGAGGGTTGCCCATGATAAACCGTACTTGCGGCCGGGTCATTCCCGGGCGTAACTGGTCTATCATGTCCTGCGTGACGACATTGCCCTGCTGGATGTCGATTTTGTAAACCCCGGGGAATGAACAACCGGCGAGTGCGAGCAGTCCCACAAAGGTGAAACTGGTTAGCAAGAGCTTGGTGTTTTGCATCGGTGGGCGACTTCCACTATCTTGGCTGGGACAACGTAAACGCCGATCATACCCGCATTAAGAGAAGCTGCGAAGCAGCATCGCGAGAAAGCTGACCATGGTTGAAAATAGCGAACTACGCAAAGCCGGCCTCAAAGTGACCCTGCCACGGGTCAAGATCCTGCAAATGCTCGACTCTACCGAGCAGCGCCACATGAGTGCCGAAGACGTCTACAAGGCGTTGATGGAAGCTGGTGAGGACGTCGGTCTGGCCACGGTTTACCGTGTTCTGACCCAGTTCGAAGCGGCCGGCCTCGTGGTCCGCCACAACTTCGACGGCGGCCACGCGGTCTTCGAACTGGCTGACGGTGGCCACCACGACCATATGGTCAACGTGGAATCGGGTGAAGTGATCGAATTCTTCGACGAAGAAATCGAAAAACTTCAGAAGTCGATCGTCGAGAAGCATGGCTTCGAGATGGTTGATCACAACCTGGTGCTGTACGTACGCAAGAAAAAGTAAGCATGTCGCGCGAATTTCACATTCGCGAAATGAACGAAGGCGACCCAAGGGTCGCCTTCGTGCTTTCTACTCTTTATTAAGCCTTGGCAGTCACCACCATTTTTTTCGCGTGAGCCAGGGATTCCTTGGTCAGGTCGATACCGCCGAGCATGCGTGCGACTTCTTCGATGCGCTCGTTCTTTGTGAGCTTGGCGACGGCGGTGTGAGTCGCCTTCTCGTCGCGGACCTTGTGCACGAACAGATGCTGATGCCCCTGCGCCGCCACTTGCGGCAGGTGCGTCACGGTCAAGACTTGGCCGCGATCACCGAGACGGCGCAGTAACTGGCCGACAATCTCGGCAGTCGGACCACCAATGCCTACGTCCACTTCGTCGAACACCAGCGTCGGCACACGAGATGTCTGTGCGGTAATCACCTGAATCGCCAAACTGATCCGCGACAGCTCACCACCGGAGGCGACTTTTGCCAGCGCCTTGAGCGGTTGGCCGGGGTTGGCGCTGACCAGCAGTTCAACCTGTTCCAGCCCGTTCGGCAGCAACTCGTCGCTGCTGTTGGCTTTCAGTTCGATGGTGAAGCGACCACCCGGCATGCCCAGGCGCTGGATTTCCTGCTCCACCGCGCTGGCGAGGCTGCCGGCGGCTTGATGACGAAGGTCGCTCAGCTCGCGCGCTTTCTCTTGATAGTGACGGGCGTAGGAAGCCAGTTCTTCACCCAAGCGCTCGATGGATTCATCATTGGCGTTGAGGGTTTCGATTTCATCCAGCAGCTTCTGCTGCATCTCGCCGACTTCGGTGGGCTGGATCCGGTGTTTGCGCGCCAACGTGTAGATCGCGTCGAGACGCTCTTCCAGATATTGCAGGCGAGCCGGGTCGGCATCGAAGTTATCAAGGAAGCGGTTGAGCTCGCCGACCGCTTCTTCCACCTGAATCTGTGCGCTGGTCAGCAGGCTGCTGGCTTCACCCAGCGCCCCCACCGAGCTGTTCACGCTGGAAAGTCGATTGAGGCTGGCGGTCAGCGCATTCAGCACATTGCCTGAATCGCTTTCGCTGCACTGCTCGACCACTTGCCGGCAAATGCCCAGCAAGGTCTCGGCGTTGGTCAGGTTCTTGTGTTCCTGTTCCAACTGCTCGAGTTCGTTTTCGCCGAGGCCGAGGTTTTCCAGTTCTTCGAGCTGATAGCTGAGCAGTTGATGACGTGCGCGCTGTTCGTCGCCGGAGTTGGAGAGCCGCTCCAGTTCCTGGCGAGTCTGGCGCCAGCGCTGTGCGGCCAGTTGCACCTGACGGGCCAGATCAGTCGCGCCGGCGTACTCGTCGAGCAGGCGGCGATGGGTGTCGGTTTTCAGCAGTGACTGATGTTCATGCTGGCTGTGGATATCGATCAGCAGCTCACCGAGGGCTTTGAGGTCGCTAAGCGGGCAGGGCGTGCCGTTGATATAGCCGCGCGAACGACCTTCCGAAGTGATGACCCGGCGCAGGATGCACGGCCCGTCGTGTTCCAGGTCGCGCTCGGCCAGCCAGGCGCTGGCTTCAGGGATATCAGCGAGATCGAAGGTGGCAAGAATGTCGGCTTTGTCAGCGCCTGGGCGAACCACGCCGCTGTCGGCGCGATCGCCCAGCGTCAGGCCCAGGGCGTCGAGCATGATCGACTTGCCGGCGCCGGTTTCCCCTGTGATCACGCTCATCCCGCGATCGAGTTCAAGATCGAGATGTTCAACGATGGCGTAGTTGTGTACGGACAGGTGCACCAGCATAAAGGCCGCTCCCAGGCTTGAGGTCTGGTTATTTATACAGTGTTTTGTTCAGGCCTGACAATGCTCTCGCTTAGCTCGATTTGCTTGATAGAAGCGTTTTCTTAGCGCATTCAAGAATGAGTATTCAGCACTTTTTGGTAGGGACAATTGTTTTCAGCCCTTGAAGCCTGATTTTGCGGCCCCATATATCGGGGCAGAAGCGCGAGTCAGGCTCGCGGACGAAATTGAAAGGAGAATTCTATGGCTGACGAACAGACAGTAGATACGCAAAACCCAGATGCCAATCAGGCGCCCGAAGGTTCGGGTGACGACCTGGCGACCCGTGTGCAAGTGCTCGAAGAGCAATTGGCCGCCGCGCAGGATCAGTCTCTGCGTGTTGCTGCCGATCTGCAGAACGTTCGCCGCCGGGCCGAGCAGGACGTCGAGAAGGCGCACAAGTTTGCCCTTGAGAAATTTGCCAGCGACCTGTTGCCGATCGTCGACAGCCTGGAGCGCGGCCTCGAGCTGTCGAGCCCGGACGACGAAAGCATCCGTCCGATGCGCGAAGGCATCGAACTGACCCTGAAAATGTTCCACGACACCCTCAAGCGCTACCAGCTTGAAGCGATCGATCCGCATGGCGAACCGTTCAACGCCGTTCACCATCAGGCGATGGCCATGCAGGAAAGTGCTGACGTCGAGCCGAACAGCGTGTTGAAGGTTTTCCAGAAGGGCTACCAGCTCAATGGTCGCCTGCTGCGCCCGGCGATGGTCGTGGTCAGCAAGGCGCCGGCACCGGTTTCGCCTTCGATTGACGAGCAGGCTTGAAATTAGCCGCAAGGCCCCCATTTAGAAGTCAAGCGTTTAAGTGCTACCGCAGTCAGCCACCACTGCTGCGGCAACAAAATCCAAAGTTTCGGGAGAGTGAACATGGGCAAAATTATCGGTATCGACCTGGGGACTACCAACTCCTGCGTCTCCGTGCTGGAAAACGGCAAAGCCAAAGTTATTGAAAACGCTGAAGGCGCGCGCACCACGCCGTCGATCATCGCTTACGCCAATGATGGCGAAATTCTGGTAGGTCAGTCGGCCAAGCGTCAGGCTGTCACCAACCCGCACAACACCCTGTACGCGGTAAAGCGTCTGATCGGTCGTCGTTTCGACGAAGAAGTTGTGCAGAAAGACATCCAGATGGTCCCTTACAAGATCGTCAAGGCTGACAACAATGACGCCTGGGTAGAAGTGAACGGCCAGAAAATGGCACCGCCACAAATCTCGGCTGAAATTCTGAAGAAGATGAAGAAGACCGCCGAAGACTACCTCGGCGAGGCAGTCACCGAAGCGGTGATCACCGTTCCGGCCTACTTCAACGACAGCCAGCGTCAGGCTACCAAAGACGCCGGCCGCATCGCTGGTCTGGACGTAAAACGTATCATCAACGAACCAACCGCAGCTGCTCTGGCTTACGGTATGGACAAGGCCAAGGGCGATCACACCGTGATCGTTTATGACCTGGGTGGCGGTACCTTCGACGTATCCGTTATCGAAATCGCTGAAGTTGACGGCGAGCACCAGTTCGAAGTGTTGGCCACCAACGGTGACACCTTCCTCGGCGGTGAAGACTTTGACATTCGTCTGATCGACTACCTCGTTGACGAATTCAAGAAAGAAAGCGGCATGAACCTCAAAGGTGACCCGCTGGCGATGCAGCGCCTGAAAGAAGCCGCTGAGAAAGCCAAGATCGAGCTGTCGTCCGCTCAGTCGACCGACGTCAACCTGCCGTACATCACTGCAGACGCGACCGGTCCTAAGCACCTGAACGTGAAAATCTCGCGTGCCAAGCTCGAAGCACTGGTTGAAGACCTGGTTCAGCGCACCATCGAACCTTGCCGCATTGCCATGAAAGACGCCGGTATCGACGTCGGCGCGATCAATGACGTGATTCTGGTCGGTGGTCAGACTCGTATGCCGCTGGTACAGAAGCTGGTTACCGATTTCTTCGGTAAAGAAGCGCGTAAAGACGTTAACCCGGACGAAGCTGTTGCCATGGGTGCTGCGATTCAGGGCGCTGTTCTGGCCGGTGACGTGAAAGACGTGCTGCTGCTCGACGTCAGCCCGCTGACCCTGGGTATCGAAACCATGGGTGGCGTGATGACTGCGCTGATCGAGAAAAACACCACGATTCCTACCAAGAAATCGCAAGTGTTCTCGACCGCCGACGACAACCAGGGCGCTGTGACCATTCACGTTCTGCAGGGCGAGCGCAAGCAAGCCGCACAGAACAAATCGCTGGGCAAGTTCGACCTGGCCGACATTCCACCAGCTCCACGTGGCGTGCCGCAGATCGAAGTGACCTTCGACATCGACGCCAACGGCATCCTGCACGTCGGCGCGAAAGACAAGGCTACCGGCAAGACCCAGTCGATCGTGATCAAGGCCAACTCTGGTCTGTCCGACGAAGAAATCGAGCGCATGGTGCGTGACGCCGAGGCGAATGCCGAGGAAGACCGCAAGTTCGAAGAGCTGGCCGCTGCCCGTAACCAGGGTGATGCACTGGTGCACTCGACTCGCAAGATGATCGCTGACGCGGGCGACAAGGTCACCGCCGAAGAGAAGACTGCAATCGAAGCTGCTGTGGTTGCCCTGGAAGCCGCCGTCAAGGGCGACGACAAGGCTGCCATCGAAGCCAAGGTTGAAGAGCTGTCGAAAGTCTCCGCTCCGGTTGCTCAGAAGATGTACGCCGAACAGGCTCAGCCAGCTGATGGCGCAGCCCCGCAAGGCGAATCGGCTGAGAAGGCTGACGACGTTGTCGATGCCGAGTTCGAAGAAGTCAAAGACCACAAGTAAGTTGTTGGTCGCCCGGTTGACTGCCTTGCGGCGGTGACTGGTAGGATGTCGCCGCGCGGGAGCTTGCCTCCCGCGTTGGCGTATCTGGAATACGCGAATTTTTACAGCATGCGAAAGCGTTCGGATGCTGGCGGTATGGCCGGGAATGCTCCTGCTTTTCGCGCCGCAGATACCGCATCAATCAAGACCAGGATCGTTGAATTGACGTGAGTTGGGTCCGGGCCTTAATGGGGGCTCAACGAGTTTGGCGAGGCTCAGGAGGGGTTTGCCGAACGTCCTTAAGAGTGCAAAGAACTTATGGCAAAGCGTGACTATTACGAAGTATTGGGTGTCGAGCGAGGCGCAAGCGAAGCGGACCTGAAGAAGGCCTATCGTCGTCTGGCCATGAAGCACCACCCGGACCGTAATCCCGATGACAAAGCATCGGAAGAGTTGTTCAAAGAGGCCAACGAGGCTTACGAAGTACTGTCCGACTCCAGCAAGCGCGTGGCATACGACCAGTACGGTCATGCCGGCGTGGATCCGAGCATGGGCGGCGGCGGTGCCGGTTTCGGTGGCCAGAACTTCTCGGACATCTTCGGCGATGTCTTCAGTGACTTCTTCGGCGGCGGTCGCGGCGGTTCCCGTGGCGGCGCTCAGCGTGGCAGCGATCTGCGCTACACCCTGGAGCTGAATCTGGAAGAAGCGGTGCGCGGCACGTCGGTGAATATCCGCGTGCCGACACTGGTCAACTGCAAGCCGTGCGATGGTTCCGGCGCCAAGAAAGGCTCTTCGCCGACGACGTGCCCGACCTGCGGCGGCATCGGCCAGGTACGCATGCAACAGGGCTTCTTCTCAGTGCAGCAGACCTGCCCGCGCTGCCATGGCCAGGGCAAGATCATTTCCGATCCGTGCGACTCCTGCCACGGCGACGGTCGCGTCGAAGAGTACAAAACCCTGTCGGTCAAAGTACCGGCCGGTGTCGATACGGGCGACCGCATTCGTCTGTCCGGCGAAGGCGAGGCGGGTACCCAGGGCGGGCCGACTGGCGACCTGTACGTTGTGATCAATGTGCGCGAACACGACATCTTCCAGCGTGACGGCAAGCATCTGTTCTGCGAAGTGCCGATCAGCTTCGTCGACGCTGCACTGGGCGGCGAGCTGGAAATTCCGACCCTCGACGGTCGCGTCAAACTGAAAATCCCTGAAGGCACGCAGACCGGCAAGCAATTCCGCGTACGCGGCAAAGGCGTTGCGCCAGTGCGTGGTGGTGGTGCCGGTGACCTGATGTGCCGTGTCGCTGTGGAAACGCCGGTCAATCTCAACCGTCGTCAGCGTGAACTGCTGGAAGAATTCCGCAGCTCCCTGGCCGACGACAACAGCCACTCGCCGAAAACCACCGGTTGGTTCGACGGTGTGAAGCGTTTCTTCGGCGATTTGTAAGGAGTCGGCATGCGACGTATTGCAGTGATGGGCGCCGCCGGGCGCATGGGCAAGACCCTGATCGAGGCGGTGCAGCAGACGCCGGGCGCTGGTCTGACGGCGGCGGTTGATCGTCCGGACAGCACGCTGGTCGGCGCGGACGCCGGTGAGCTGGCAGCGCTGGGCCGAATCGGCGTGCCGCTGTCTGGTGATCTGGATCGTGTGGTTGAAGAGTTCGATGTGCTGATCGACTTCACCCATCCGACCGTGACCCTGAAAAACCTCGCGTTCTGCCGCAAACACGGCAAAGCGATGATCATCGGCACCACCGGTTTCAGTGTTGAAGAGAAGCAATTGCTGGCCGAGGCGGGGAGGGACATTCCGATCGTCTTCGCCGCCAACTTCAGCGTCGGCGTCAACCTCTGCCTGAAATTGCTCGACACCGCTGCGCGCGTGCTGGGCGACGATGTCGATATCGAGATCATGGAGGCCCATCACCGCCACAAGGTCGATGCTCCATCCGGTACCGCGGTGCGCATGGGTGAAGTGATTGCCGATGCCTTGGGGCGTGATCTGAAGAAGGTCGCGGTTTACGGCCGTGAAGGCCAGACCGGGGCGCGTGAGCGTGAAACCATTGGTTTCGCCACCGTGCGTGCTGGCGACATCGTTGGTGATCACACCGTTCTGTTCGCTGCCGATGGCGAGCGCGTCGAGATTACTCACAAGGCTTCTAGCCGCATGACCTTCGCCAAGGGCGCGGTGCGTGCGGCGCTGTGGCTGGATGGTCGCGAGCCGGGCCTGTACGACATGCAGGACGTGCTCGACCTGCGTTGAGCCGTTGCTGAACCCGGCGCAAACGTCCCGTTTTGCGCCGGTTTTTACCGCTTGGCGACGACCTGTCGCATTCTCCGGCCTTTAGGGCTCTTTAGCGGTGGACCAAAAACGCCCTTTTCTGTAAGCTACAGCTTTAGTGTGTCCACTAAAAGCGCGCAGAATAATTTCAGTGAAGAAGCGGGGTGACGTGTCCATACGTCACTCCGCTTTTTTACAACCTGCGATTGCCCTTTCATGCGTTATTTACGGGAGGTCTTCTTGACTAAGCCAGCCATACTCGCCCTTGCTGATGGCAGCATTTTTCGCGGCGAAGCCATTGGAGCCGACGGTCAGACCGTTGGTGAGGTGGTGTTCAACACCGCAATGACCGGCTATCAGGAAATCCTTACCGATCCTTCCTACGCCCAACAGATCGTTACCCTGACTTATCCGCACATCGGCAACACCGGCACCACGCCGGAAGATGCCGAGTCCGACCGCGTCTGGTCCGCTGGCCTGGTCATCCGTGACCTGCCGCTGGTAGCGAGCAACTGGCGTAACACGATGTCCCTGTCCGATTACCTGAAAGCCAACAATGTTGTGGCAATTGCCGGTATCGACACCCGTCGCCTGACCCGCATCCTGCGTGAAAAAGGCGCTCAGAACGGCTGCATCATGGCCGGCGACAACATCTCCGAAGAAGCGGCTATCGCCGCTGCGCAAGGCTTCCCGGGCCTGAAGGGCATGGATCTGGCGAAAGTCGTCAGCACCCAGAAGCAATACGAATGGCGCTCGACTGTCTGGGATCTGAAAACCGACAGCCACGCGACCATCGAAGCCTCCGAACTGCCGTATCACGTGGTGGCCTTTGACTACGGCGTCAAGGTCAACATCCTGCGCATGCTGGTCGAGCGCGGCTGCCGCGTCACCGTGGTGCCTGCCCAGACCCCGGCCGCCGATGTGCTGGCGCTGAAGCCGGACGGCGTGTTCCTGTCCAACGGCCCGGGTGATCCGGAGCCATGCGACTACGCGATCCAGGCGATCAAGGAAGTCCTGGAAACCGAGACGCCGGTATTCGGCATCTGCCTCGGCCACCAGTTGCTGGCTCTGGCCTCCGGCGCCAAGACCGTGAAAATGGGCCACGGCCACCACGGTGCCAACCACCCGGTGCAGGACCTGGACACTGGCGTTGTAATGATCACCAGCCAGAACCACGGTTTTGCGGTCGACGAAGCCACCCTGCCGGGCAACGTGCGCGCGATCCACAAATCGCTGTTCGACGGCACCCTGCAAGGCATCGAGCGCACCGACAAGAGCGCGTTCAGCTTCCGGGGCCACCCTGAAGCGAGCCCGGGCCCGAACGATGTTGCGCCACTGTTCGACCGCTTCATCAACGAGATGGCCAAGCGACGCTAAGCGTTCGCCTTGAGACTGTAGAGAGAAGCCCTCGAGGGCGGCCCCGGCACCGGTGGCCCCTTCGGGACTTCAGAAATCGATCAAGACGGCTTGCCGACTGACCTGCGGATTTGAGTGACAACCCATGCCAAAACGTACAGACATTAAAAGCATCCTGATTCTCGGCGCTGGCCCGATCGTGATCGGCCAGGCCTGTGAATTCGACTACTCCGGCGCCCAGGCCTGCAAAGCCCTGCGCGAAGAGGGTTACCGCGTCATCCTGGTGAACTCCAACCCGGCCACCATCATGACCGACCCGGACATGGCCGACGCCACCTACATCGAGCCGATCAAGTGGCAGACCGTGGCCAAGATCATCGAAAAAGAGCGTCCGGACGCCGTTCTGCCAACCATGGGCGGCCAGACCGCTCTGAACTGCGCCCTGGATCTGGAGCGCGAAGGCGTTCTGGAGAAGTTCGGCGTAGAGATGATCGGTGCCAACGCCGACACCATCGACAAGGCTGAAGACCGTTCGCGTTTCGACAAGGCGATGAAATCCATCGGCCTGGCGTGCCCGCGTTCTGGCATCGCCCACAGCATGGAAGAGGCCAACGCGGTTCTCGAAACCCTCGGTTTCCCGTGCATCATCCGTCCGTCCTTCACCATGGGCGGCACCGGTGGCGGTATCGCTTACAACCGTGAAGAGTTCGAAGAAATCTGCGCCCGCGGTCTGGACCTGTCGCCGACCAAAGAGCTGCTGATCGATGAATCGCTGATCGGCTGGAAAGAATACGAAATGGAAGTTGTCCGCGACAAAAAGGACAACTGCATCATCGTCTGCTCGATCGAAAACTTCGACCCGATGGGCGTGCACACCGGCGACTCGATCACTGTTGCACCGGCACAGACCCTGACCGACAAGGAATACCAGATCCTGCGTAACGCCTCGTTGGCGGTACTGCGCGAGATCGGCGTCGAGACTGGCGGTTCCAACGTGCAGTTCGGCATCTGCCCGAACACCGGCCGTATGGTCGTGATCGAAATGAACCCGCGTGTTTCACGTTCCTCGGCACTGGCTTCGAAAGCCACCGGTTTCCCGATCGCCAAGGTCGCGGCCAAACTGGCTGTGGGTTACACCCTTGATGAACTGTCGAACGACATCACCGGCGGCAAGACCCCGGCGTCCTTCGAGCCGTCGATCGACTACGTCGTCACCAAGCTGCCACGCTTCGCCTTCGAGAAATTCGCCAAGGCTGATGCGCGCCTGACCACGCAAATGAAGTCGGTCGGTGAAGTCATGGCCATTGGCCGGACCTTCCAGGAATCCCTGCAGAAAGCCCTGCGCGGCCTGGAAGTCGGCGTTTGCGGTCTGGACGAGAAGCTCGATCTGAGCAATCCGGACAGCATGAGCGTGCTCAAGCGCGAACTGACCGTGCCGGGCGCCGAGCGTATCTGGTACGTGGCTGACGCCTTCCGCGCCGGTCTGTCGGTCGAAGATATCTTCGGCATGAACATGATTGACCCTTGGTTCCTGGTGCAGATCGAAGACCTGATCAAGGACGAAGAGAAGGTCAAGACCCTCGGTCTGTCCTCGATCGACCGTGATCTGATGTTCAAGCTCAAGCGCAAAGGCTTCTCCGATCAGCGTCTGGCCAAGCTGCTGGGCGTGACCGAGAAAAACCTGCGTACGCACCGTCAGAAGCTGGAAGTGTTCCCGGTCTACAAGCGCGTTGACACCTGCGCCGCCGAATTCGCCACCGACACTGCTTACCTCTACTCGACCTACGAGGAAGAGTGCGAAGCCGCGCCGTCGGGTCGCGACAAGATCATGATCCTGGGCGGCGGTCCGAACCGTATCGGCCAGGGCATCGAGTTCGACTACTGCTGCGTTCACGCTGCTCTCGCTCTGCGCGAAGACGGCTACGAAACCATCATGGTCAACTGCAACCCGGAAACCGTCTCCACCGACTACGACACCTCCGACCGTCTGTACTTCGAACCAGTGACCCTGGAAGACGTGCTGGAAATCTGCCGCGTCGAGAAGCCGAAAGGCGTGATCGTCCAGTACGGCGGCCAGACTCCGCTGAAACTGGCTCGTGCTCTGGAAGCTGCTGGCGTGCCGATCATCGGCACCAGCCCTGACGCCATCGACCGCGCGGAAGACCGCGAGCGCTTCCAGCAAATGGTCGAGCGCCTGAACCTGCGTCAGCCGCCAAACGCCACTGTGCGTAGCGAAGATGAAGCTGTTCGCGCTGCGGCGAAGATCGGTTATCCGCTGGTGGTGCGCCCGTCCTACGTGTTGGGCGGCCGTGCGATGGAAATCGTTTACAAGGAAGACGAACTCAAGCGCTATCTGCGTGACGCGGTGCAAGTGTCCAACGACAGCCCGGTGTTGCTCGACCACTTCCTCAATTGCGCCATCGAAATGGACGTGGATGCGGTTTGCGACGGTAAAGACGTCGTCATCGGCGCGATCATGCAGCACATCGAACAAGCTGGCGTTCACTCCGGTGACTCCGCATGCTCGCTGCCGCCGTACTCGCTGCCGGCGCACATCCAGGACGAGATGCGCGAACAGGTCAAGAAAATGGCTCTGGAACTGGGCGTTGTCGGCCTGATGAACGTGCAGTTGGCCTTGCAGGGCGAAGACATCTACGTCATCGAAGTCAACCCGCGCGCCTCGCGTACCGTACCGTTCGTTTCCAAGTGCATCGGTGTTTCCCTGGCCATGATCGCTGCCCGCGTGATGGCCGGTAAGACCTTGAAGGAAATCGGCTTCACCAAAGAAATCATCCCGAACTTCTACAGCGTTAAAGAAGCGGTGTTCCCGTTCGCCAAGTTCCCTGGCGTTGACCCGATCCTCGGCCCAGAGATGAAGTCGACCGGTGAAGTGATGGGCGTCGGCGACACCTTCGGTGAAGCATTCGCCAAGGCGCAAATGGGCGCCAGCGAAGTGCTGCCGACCGGCGGTACCGCTTTCATCAGCGTGCGCGATGACGACAAGCCACTGGTTGCGGGCGTGGCCCGTGATCTGATCAACTTGGGCTTCGAAGTGGTCGCCACTGCCGGCACTGCCAAGCTGATCGAAGCGGCAGGCCTGAAAGTGCGCCGCGTGAACAAGGTAACCGAGGGTCGTCCGCACGTGGTCGACATGATCAAGAATGACGAAGTCACGCTGATCATCAACACCACCGAAGGTCGTCAGTCGATTGCCGATTCGTACTCCATTCGTCGCAATGCCCTGCAGCACAAGATCTACTGCACCACCACCATCGCTGCGGGCGAAGCGATCTGCGAAGCGCTGAAGTTCGGTCCGGAAAAGACCGTGCGCCGCTTGCAGGATCTACACGCAGGATTGAAGGCATGAGCATAACCAAGTACCCAATGACTGTTCAGGGCGCTCGCGCCCTGGAAGAAGAACATGCTCACCTGACCAAGGTCGTTCGTCCGAAGCTCAGCCAGGACATCGGTACGGCCCGCGAGTTGGGTGACCTGAAGGAAAATGCTGAATACCATGCTGCCCGCGAACAGCAAGGCATGGTCGAAGCGCGTATTCGTGATATCGAAGGCCGGATTCAGAATCAGGTCATCATCGACGTCACGACCATTCCTCACACCGGTAAAGTGATTTTCGGTACCACCGTCGAGATCGCCAACGTCGAGACAGATGAAAGCGTCACTTACCACATCGTGGGTGAGGATGAGGCTGACTTCAAACTCGGCAAGATCTCCGTCGGTTCGCCGCTGGCCCGTGCCTTGATCGGCAAGGAAGAGGGTGACGTCGTCGCCGTCAAAACGCCAAGCGGCGTGATCGAGTACGAGATTGTCGAAGTTCGTCACATCTGAAAGAAGGCGCCCGCTGCATGCGGGCGCCATGCTTTGGCAACTGACCCAGATGCTTTGGGTCGGTGGCCTATGGTTGATTCATATCGGTTTGCAGCCGGCGTTGGGCCAGATCGGACTCGCGCCGCTGTTGATCGACGAAGTCGCCAGTGCATTCGAAGTGCTGGTGGTGGGGTTCGCCGCTTTGTGCGTGATCTTTCAGGCTTTGGTGCTGGTACAGGCCGAGGGCCTTGGCAGTCTATGGCGGGATTTTCGCGGGCAGGTGCTGTTGATGGCGTTGTACGCGTGCGCGATGTATGTCGCCGTGCGTGTCGGCTGGCCGGATGCCCAGCGCTGGCAGGTATTCAGTTATCTGGTACTGGGATTTTCCGGGCTGGTGCTGGTCATGCAGCCGGTGCCGGGATGGAGTGGCAGGGTGCGCGAAGCACACCCTTGACCCTGCGCATCACTTGAAGCGATGAACGTTCGACAGCTGCTTGTTGGCGCTGAAGTTCTTGCGGTAGACCAGAGCCATCTTGCCGATGACCTGGACCAGGTCCGCTTTGCCGACCTTGCACAGCTCGGCGATGTGCGCCAGGCGCGACTCGCGGTCGAGGATATTGAGCTTGATCTTGATCAGCTCGTGATCCGCCAGGGCGCGTTCAAGTTCGGCTAAAACACCTTCAGTCAAACCGTTGTCCGCTACCATCAACACTGGTTTGAGGTGGTGGCCGATGGATTTGTACTGTTTCTTCTGCTCTGGAGTGAGCGGCATAATCTGACCCTTTCGTCTGGATTCTGTAAAATGGCGGCCATTTTACCCGAGGGTTCGTGGATCCGCCCAACTAATCACGACCCTAATCATCGAGGTGCCCAATGGCGCGTTCCAAGACAAGCCTTGGTTGGCTGAAAAGACATGTCAACGATCCTTATGTGAAGCAGGCGCAGAAGGATGGCTACCGCTCGCGTGCGAGTTACAAGCTTCTGGAGATCCAGGAAAAATACAAACTCATCCGCCCGGGCATGAGCGTGGTCGACCTCGGCGCGGCGCCAGGTGGCTGGTCGCAGGTCACCAGTCGGCTGATCGGTGGGCAGGGGCGTCTGATCGCCTCGGACATCCTCGAAATGGACAGCATTCCGGACGTGCATTTTATCCAGGGCGACTTCACTGAGGACTCGGTGCTCGCTGAGATCCTTGAGGCCGTGGGTAATTCGCAGGTGGACCTTGTGATTTCCGATATGGCCCCCAATATGAGTGGTACGCCCGAAGTGGATATGCCCAAGGCCATGTTCCTCTGTGAGCTGGCGCTGGACCTGGCGGAACGGATCCTCAAACCCGGTGGCAATTTCGTCATCAAGATTTTTCAGGGCGAAGGGTTCGATGTTTATCTGAAGGATGCTCGGAAGAAATTCGACAAGATCCAGATGATCAAGCCAGACTCTTCCCGTGGCAGCTCCCGTGAGCAGTACATGCTGGCCTGGGGTTATCGCGGCGGTGATGCGTAAAACGAGGTTTTTCAGCGGGGCGATAGGTTTTTCATATTTCGCTCTGCAGGCATAAGCGAATATTGTGTAGAAAGTGTTTCACAAAGGGTTACAGACGGCGCCTGCCAGAGTTGTAGGTAATGTAGTAAGTTAGGCCGGTGAATATCATGCGAAGCGCGCGCCAGTAGCGGAGCTTGCTTCAGAGGGTAGTTAATTGAACGATATGGCAAAGAATCTGATCCTGTGGTTGATCATCGCGGCAGTCCTGGTGACGGTGATGAACAACTTCTCCAGCCCTAACGAGCCGCAGACCCTCAACTATTCCGACTTCATCCAGCAGGTCAAGGATGGCAAGGTCGAGCGCGTAGCTGTTGACGGCTATGTGATTACCGGCAAGCGCACCGATGGCGACAGCTTCAAGACCATTCGTCCGGCAATTCAGGACAATGGCCTGATCGGCGATCTGGTAGACAATCACGTTGTGGTTGAAGGCAAGCAGCCTGAACAGCAAAGCATCTGGACCCAGCTCCTGGTAGCCAGCTTCCCGATCCTGGTGATCATTGCGGTGTTCATGTTCTTCATGCGCCAGATGCAGGGCGGTGCCGGTGGCAAGGGCGGGCCGATGAGCTTCGGCAAGAGCAAGGCGCGCCTGCTCTCCGAAGATCAGGTGAAAACCACGTTGGCTGACGTTGCCGGTTGCGACGAAGCCAAGGAAGAAGTCGGCGAGCTGGTTGAGTTCCTGCGTGATCCGGGCAAGTTCCAGCGTCTGGGTGGCCGCATCCCGCGCGGTGTGCTGATGGTCGGCCCGCCGGGTACCGGTAAAACCTTGCTGGCCAAGGCGATCGCTGGCGAAGCGAAAGTGCCGTTCTTCACTATTTCCGGTTCCGACTTCGTCGAAATGTTCGTGGGTGTCGGCGCGAGCCGTGTCCGCGATATGTTCGAACAAGCCAAAAAACATGCCCCTTGCATCATCTTCATCGACGAAATCGATGCCGTAGGTCGCCATCGTGGCGCCGGCATGGGTGGCGGTCATGACGAGCGTGAGCAGACTCTCAACCAGTTGCTGGTGGAGATGGACGGCTTCGAAATGAATGACGGCATCATCGTCATTGCTGCAACCAACCGTCCGGACGTACTCGACCCTGCGCTGCTGCGTCCGGGCCGTTTCGACCGTCAAGTGGTGGTTGGCTTGCCAGATATTCGTGGTCGCGAGCAGATTCTTAAAGTGCACATGCGCAAAGTGCCAATGGGCGACGACGTTGCTCCGGCAGTGATCGCACGTGGCACTCCGGGCTTCTCCGGTGCTGACCTGGCCAACCTGGTCAACGAAGCGTCGTTGTTCGCTGCTCGTAGCGGCAAACGCATCGTCGAGATGAAAGAGTTCGAACTGGCCAAAGACAAGATCATGATGGGCGCCGAGCGCAAATCCATGGTCATGTCCGAGAAAGAAAAGCAGAACACTGCTTACCACGAAGCTGGCCACGCCATCGTCGGTCGCGTTGTGCCTGAGCATGATCCGGTCTACAAGGTGTCGATCATCCCGCGCGGTCGTGCGCTGGGTGTGACGATGTTCCTGCCGGAAGAAGATCGCTACAGCCTGTCCAAGCGTGCCCTGATCAGCCAGATCTGCTCGCTGTACGGTGGCCGTATCGCTGAAGAAATGACCCTGGGCTTCGACGGTGTGACCACCGGTGCGTCCAACGACATCATGCGTGCAAGTCAGATTGCCCGGAACATGGTGACCAAGTGGGGCTTGTCGGAAAAACTCGGTCCGCTGATGTATGCCGAAGAAGAGGGTGAAGTGTTCCTCGGTCGTGGCGGTGGTGGTCAGGCTGCGAGCTTCTCCGGTGAGACCGCCAAGCTGATCGACTCCGAAGTGCGCAGCATCATTGATCAGTGCTACGGCACCGCCAAGCAGATTCTCACGGATAACCGTGACAAGCTGGATGCCATGGCTGATGCGCTGATGAAGTACGAAACCATCGATGCCGAGCAGATCGACGACATCATGGCCGGCCGCACACCACGCGAGCCTCGCGACTGGTCGGGTGGCACCGGTACGCCTCCGCCACCTGTCGTGCAGGATGAGCGTCCGGAAAAACCGATTGGCGGTCCGGCTGCTGACGTTTAAGGCTTGAAATGACTTCTGTTCAGTCCCTGACCCGGTTGCCTTGCGGCAACCGGGTTCTTGATTTGGCCCAGACGCATGTCATGGGCATTCTCAATGTCACTCCTGATTCTTTCTCCGATGGTGGTCGCTATAGCCAGCTCGATGCGGCTTTGCGCCACGCCGAAGCCATGGTGTTGGCTGGCGCGACGCTGATCGATGTTGGCGGCGAATCGACCCGGCCGGGTGCGCGTGCGGTTTCTCCTCTGGAGGAGCTCGAGCGCGTCGCGCCGATTGTCGAGCTGATCAATCGCGAGCTGGATGTCATCATCTCGGTCGATACTTCCACCCCGGCAGTCATGCGCGAAACCGCACGGCTCGGTGCTGGCCTGATCAATGATGTGCGTTCGTTGCGTCGCGATGGTGCGCTGGACGCGGCGGCCGCGACAGGGTTGCCGGTCTGTCTCATGCATATGCTCGGCGAACCGGGGGATATGCAGGACAATCCGCGGTATCAGGATGTCACTCGCGAGGTCGGTGAGTTTCTCGCCGAACGCATGGATCAATGCGCGCAGGCGGGCATCCCTGCCGAGCGGATCATTCTCGATCCCGGCTTCGGCTTCGCCAAAACCCTGCAGCACAATCTAAGCTTGTTCAAGCACATGGAGGCCCTGCATGCGCTGGGTCGACCTTTGCTGGTAGGTGTTTCACGCAAGAGTATGATTGGCCACGCTTTGAATCGTCCCGTGGGCGAGCGTCTGCATGGCGGCCTGGCGCTGGCAGCGCTGGCGTCGGTCAAGGGCGCGCGGATATTGCGCGTCCACGATGTGGCGGAAACTGTCGATGTAGTGCGAATGATCGCGGCCGTAGAATCAGCCGAATAAGAATGATGGAGCACTTATGAGCAAGAAATATTTTGGTACCGACGGCATTCGCGGTCGCGTAGGTGAATACCCGATCACGCCTGACTTCATGCTCAAGCTCGGCTGGGCGGCTGGCATGGCTTTCCGCAAGATGGGTGCCTGCAAGGTGCTGGTCGGCAAGGACACGCGGATCTCCGGCTATATGTTCGAATCGGCACTGGAGGCGGGCCTGACCTCGGCGGGTGCCGATGTGATGCTGCTCGGCCCGATGCCGACGCCTGCCATCGCCTATCTGTCGCGCACTTTCCAGGCAGAGGCCGGGATCGTGATCAGTGCATCGCACAATCCGCATGATGACAACGGCATCAAGTTCTTCTCCGGCAAAGGCACCAAGCTGCCGGATGAATTGGAATTGATGATCGAAGAGTTGCTCGATACGCCGATGACCGTCGTCGAGTCGAGCAAGATCGGCAAAGTCTCGCGAATCAATGATGCATCGGGTCGCTACATCGAGTTCTGCAAAAGCAGTGTGCCTACCGGGACCAGTTTCGCCGGTCTGAAAATCGTCATCGATTGTGCGCACGGTGCCACTTATAAGGTTGCACCGAGCGTCTTCCGTGAGCTGGGTGCCGAAGTCGTCGTGCTGTCTGCTCAGCCGAACGGGCTGAACATCAACGATAACTGCGGTTCCACGCACATGGGGCCGTTGCAGGCTGCGGTGCTGGCTGAACATGCCGACCTCGGCATCGCTTTCGATGGCGATGGCGATCGCGTGTTGATGGTCGATCACACCGGCACCATCGTCGATGGTGACGATCTGCTGTTTATCATCGCTCGCGATCTGCACGAGCGCGGAAAACTGCAGGGCGGTGTTGTCGGTACGTTGATGAGCAACCTCGGCCTCGAGCTGGCATTGGCAGATCTGTCGATCCCGTTCGTTCGCGCCAATGTCGGTGACCGCTACGTGATCGCCGAACTCCAGGAGCGCAACTGGCTCATTGGCGGGGAAAATTCCGGGCATGTGGTCTGCTTCAACCACACCACCACGGGGGACGCGATCATCGCCGCCTTGCAGGTGTTGATGGCCCTGAAATCCCGTAACGAAGGTCTTGCACAAACCCGGCAGGCGTTGCGCAAGTGCCCGCAGGTGCTGATCAACGTCCGCTTCGGCGGCGGTGAAAGCCCGCTGGACCATCCGGCTGTCAAGGAGGCCAGTGCCCGTGTCACTCAGGCGATGGCGGGGCGCGGCCGCGTGCTTCTGCGCAAGTCCGGTACAGAGCCTCTGGTGCGCGTCATGGTCGAAGGCGAAGACGAAAACCAGGTTCGCGGCTATGCCGAAGAGCTGGCAAAACTGGTAACTGAAGTTTCTGCCTGATACGGCTTGCAAGCCATGAATGTGTTGGGTAACATCTGCGCCCACTTTGACCGACGAGGTACAGCATGCGTCGCCCTATGGTAGCTGGTAACTGGAAGATGCACGGTACCCGCGCCAGCGTCGCTGAGCTGATCAACGGCCTTCGTCATCTGGCCTTGCCAAGCGGTGTTGATGTCGCGGTGTTCCCGCCTTGCTTGTATATCAATCAAGTGATTGATGGCTTGAAAGGCAAGTCGATTTCGATCGGTGCGCAGAATTCTGCGGTGGAAGCCATGCAAGGTGCGTTGACTGGTGAGATTGCTCCCAGCCAACTGGTGGATGCAGGTTGTTCCCTGGTGCTTGTCGGGCACTCCGAGCGCCGCCAGATTCTCGGCGAGCGAGACGGGATGCTGAATCGCAAGTTCGCAGCGGCACAGGCATGTGGCTTGATTCCGGTGTTGTGTGTAGGGGAGACCCTCGAGCAGCGCGAAGCCGGAAAAACTCTTGAGGTTGTCGGGCGTCAGCTTGGCAGCATCATCGAGGAGCTGGGTGTCGGTGCGTTTGCCAAGGCAGTGATTGCTTACGAGCCGGTCTGGGCCATTGGTACCGGGCTGACTGCAACGCCGCAACAGGCTCAGGATGTGCACAAGGCCATTCGCGAGCAGTTGGCGGCAGAGAATTCTGAAGTCGCACGAGGTGTGCGGCTTCTATACGGCGGCAGCGTGAAGGCGGCCAATGCGGTCGAACTGTTCGGCATGCCGGATATCGATGGGGGGCTCATTGGTGGAGCTTCCCTGAATGCAGATGAGTTCGGTGCGATCTGTCGCGCCGCGGGAAACTGAAAAAATGCTGGAAACAGTCGTAGTCGTTTTTCATCTGCTGGGTGCATTGGGCGTAGTTGCTCTGGTTTTGCTGCAGCAGGGTAAGGGTGCGGACGCTGGCGCGTCTTTCGGAGCAGGTGCTTCAAATACTGTGTTCGGAAGCCAAGGTTCCTCTACCTTTCTTAGTAAGTTTACTGCTATACTTGCCGCCGGTTTCTTCATAACCAGCTTGGGGTTAGGTTACTTTGCTAAAGAGAAGGCTCATCAGCTGACTCAAGCAGGTTTGCCAGATCCAGCAGTGTTGGAAGTTCCTAAGCAACAACCGGCTTCTGATGATGTCCCGGTGCTTCAAGAGCAAAAGTCGGCTACTCCAGCGACTGACGTGCCTCCAGCTCAAGAGCAGAAGTAAGAAGGGTTTCAAACGTAGTATTGCCGAGGTGGTGGAATTGGTAGACACGCAACCTTGAGGTGGTTGTGCCCATAGGGTGTAGGGGTTCGAGTCCCCTTCTCGGTACCAATTAGTCAGGAGAGCCCGCTGTTGCGGGCTTTCTTGCAGGTGGAAGGTTACATTGACCCTAAAAGGGATCGGTCGTATACTTCCGCCCCAGCTTTGTCGCGGGGTGGAGCAGTCTGGTAGCTCGTCGGGCTCATAACCCGAAGGTCGTCGGTTCAAATCCGGCCCCCGCAACCAGTTTAAGGAGCCCCTTTTAAGGGGCTTTTTGTTAGCTGGATACTTTCAACGCCGCTGTTCGACGGCGTTTCAAGGATGGGCGTTATGCCCATTTTTTTATTTTGCAAAGCATGCACATATCATGCACTAGGGGGTTCAGGTGTCGAGCAAGCTAGAAGAGTTGCAGGCCTTGCTGGCCCCGGTGGTCGTGGCCCTGGGCTATGAATGCTGGGGTATCGAGTTTTCGGCTCAGGGTCGTCACTCGATGTTGCGCGTTTATATCGATAAAGAGGGTGGCGTGCTGGTGGACGATTGCGCCATTGTCAGCCGTCAGATCAGCGGTGTTCTGGATGTTGAAGATCCGATCTCCGTTGAATACACCCTTGAAGTTTCCTCGCCTGGCATGGAGCGCCCGCTGTTCACTCTTGAGCAGTTTGCCAAATTTGCCGGTGAACAAGTGAAGATCAAGCTGCGCTCGCCTTTCGAAGGTCGACGCAACTTTCAGGGCCTTCTGCGCGGTGTAGAAGAGCAGGACGTCGTGGTGCAGGTAGAAGACCATGAGTTCCTGTTGCCGATCGATATGATCGACAAGGCCAACATTATTCCCAGTTTTGACTGAGACGCGGATCCCGCGGATCCAATGGCTTGCGAAAGGCGAGGCGTACGATGAGCAAAGAAGTACTGCTGGTTGTTGAGTCGGTATCCAATGAAAAGGGTGTACCGGCAAGCGTAATTTTTGAAGCGCTGGAGCTGGCTCTGGCCACTGCTACCAAAAAGCGTTTCGAAGACGAAGTGGACCTGCGTGTGGAAATCAACCGCCACACCGGTTCCTACGAAACCTTCCGTCGCTGGACGGTCGTCGAAGAGAATGATCTCGACGATCCGGCCATCGAGACCTGGCCAAGCAAGGTTGCCGAAACGCATCCTGGCGCCAAGGTCGGTGACGTCGTCGAAGAGAAAATCGAATCCATCGAGTTCGGCCGCATCGCTGCACAGACTGCCAAGCAGGTCATCGTGCAGAAAGTTCGCGAAGCCGAGCGCGCTCAAGTGGTCGACGCCTATCGCGAGCGCCTGGGAGAAATCATCTCCGGCACCGTGAAAAAAGTTACCCGCGACAACGTGATCGTCGATCTGGGCAACAACGCTGAAGCGTTGCTGGCCCGTGAAGACATCATTTCTCGCGAAACCTTCCGTGTCGGCGTGCGTCTGCGTGCGCTGCTCAAGGAAATCCGCACTGAGAACCGCGGCCCGCAGCTGATCCTGTCGCGTACCGCGCCGGAAATGCTGATCGAGCTGTTCCGTATCGAAGTGCCGGAAATTGCTGAAGGCCTCATCGAGGTCATGGCCGCCTCCCGTGATCCGGGTTCGCGCGCCAAGATCGCCGTCCGCTCCAAGGACAAGCGCATCGACCCACAAGGTGCCTGCATCGGTATGCGCGGTTCGCGCGTCCAGGCGGTATCGGGTGAGTTGGGCGGTGAGCGTGTTGATATCGTGCTGTGGGACGACAACCCGGCCCAGTTCGTGATCAACGCCATGTCCCCGGCCGAGGTTGCGGCAATTATCGTTGACGAAGATGCCCATGCCATGGACATCGCCGTTGGCGCAGACAATCTGGCTCAGGCCATCGGTCGCGGTGGTCAGAACGTGCGTCTGGCCAGCCAGTTGACTGGCTGGACCCTGAACGTGATGACCGAATCGGACATCCAGGCTAAGCAGCAAGCAGAAACCGGCGACATCCTGCGCAACTTCATCGACGAGCTGGAAGTCGACGAAGAACTGGCTCAGGTGCTGGTAGATGAAGGCTTCACCAGCCTGGAAGAGATTGCCTACGTACCGGTGGAGGAAATGCTCAACATCGACGGCTTTGACGAGGACATCGTCAACGAGCTTCGTGCTCGCGCCAAGGATCGCTTGTTGACCAAAGCCATCGCTACTGAGGAAAAGCTGGCAGACGCCCATCCGGCCGAAGACCTGCTCTCGCTTGAGGGTATGGACAAGGATTTGGCGATGGAACTGGCGGTGCGCGGCGTAATTACCCGCGAAGACCTGGCCGAGCAGTCTATTGACGACCTGCTCGACATCGACGGCATTGACGATGATCGTGCCGGCAAGTTGATCATGGCCGCCCGAGCCCACTGGTTCGAGTAATTAGGCGCGGCCTGAGGAGAGAAGTGCATGACGCAAGTCACGGTGAAACAACTGGCCGATGAGGTCAAAACACCGGTAGAGCGCCTGTTGCAGCAGATGCGTGAGGCAGGTCTGCCGCACACCGCCGCCGACGAAAATGTGACTGACAGTGAGAAGCAATCCCTGCTGACTCACTTGAAGAGCAGTCACAAGGCGAAAGTGGAAGAACCACGCAAGATCACGCTGCAGCGTAAAACCACCAGCACCCTGCGTGTGGCTGGTAGCAAGAGCATCAGCGTTGAAGTTCGCAAGAAGAAAGTTTTCGTACAGCGCAGCCCGGAAGAAATCGAAGCCGAGCGCAAGCGTGAACTGGATGAGCGTCGCGCAGTAGAAAATGCTGCCCGTCAGAAGGCTGAAGAAGAAGCCAAGCAACGCGCCGAAGAAGAAGCGCGTCGCCAGCCTGCTGCTGCGCAAACCGCTGCCAGCGACGCCGTTGCGGCGCCGGCTGCTGCTGAGCCTGTTCGCGAAAGCGCACCGGTAGTGGCTGCTGCTCCTGCTCCATCGGCTGACGTTCGCAACAAGCAGAACGAACAGCGCCGTCCGGACAAGCCACGTGCCGACGATAACAATCGTCGCAGCGGTGGCGGTGATGGCGAGCGCAAAAACGCTCCGCATCGCGCATCGGTCAAAGAAAAAGCCCCGGCGCCACGTGTGGCGCCACGCACTACCGACGAAGAAAGCGATGGCTTCCGTCGTGGTGGTCGCGGCAAGGCCAAGCTGAAGAAGCGCAACGCCCACGGTTTCCAGAGCCCAACCGGCCCTGTCGTGCGTGATGTGCAGATCGGCGAGACCATCACGGTTGGCGACCTGGCCAACCAGATGTCGGTCAAAGCGGCTGAAATCATCAAGTTCATGTTCAAACTGGGTACCCCAGCGACCATCAACCAGGTGCTTGATCAGGAAACTGCTCAACTGGTAGCCGAAGAACTGGGCCACAAAGTGACCCTGGTCAGCGACACCGCTCTGGAAGATTCCCTGGCCGAGTCCCTGAAGTTTGAAGGCGAGTCGTTCTCCCGTGCACCAGTCGTGACCGTAATGGGCCACGTTGACCACGGTAAGACTTCCCTGCTCGACTACATCCGTCGTGCCAAGGTAGCTGCTGGCGAAGCCGGCGGTATCACCCAGCACATCGGTGCATACCACGTAGAGACTGATCGCGGCATGGTCACTTTCCTCGACACCCCGGGTCACGCTGCGTTTACCGCAATGCGTGCCCGTGGTGCCAAGGCGACCGACATCGTGATCCTCGTGGTTGCAGCGGACGACGGCGTGATGCCACAAACCATCGAAGCGGTTCAGCATGCTCAGGCAGCTGGCGTACCGCTGGTGGTAGCAGTGAACAAGATCGACAAGCCGGGCGCCGATCTCGATCGCATCCGCAGCGAACTGTCGGTTCACGGCGTGACTTCCGAAGACTGGGGTGGCGACACGCCTTTCGTTCCGGTTTCGGCGAAGATGGGTACTGGCGTGGACGAGCTGCTTGAAGCCGTTCTGCTGCAGGCCGAAGTTCTCGAACTGAAAGCTACTCCGTCGGCTCCTGGCCGTGGTGTGGTGGTTGAATCGCGTCTCGACAAAGGTCGCGGCCCAGTCGCAACCGTGCTGGTTCAGGACGGTACGCTGCGTCAAGGCGACATGGTCCTGGTCGGTTCGAACTACGGCCGTGTACGTGCCATGCTCGACGAGAACGGCAAGCCAATCAAGGAAGCGGGTCCATCCATTCCTGTCGAGATCCTCGGCCTGGACGGTACCCCGGACGCTGGCGACGAGATGAGCGTGGTTGCCGACGAGAAGAAAGCCCGTGAAGTGGCTCTGTTCCGTCAAGGCAAGTTCCGCGAAGTCAAACTGGCTCGTGCTCACGCCGGCAAGCTGGAAAACATCTTCGAAAACATGGGTCAGGCCGAGAAGAAGACGCTCAACATCGTCCTCAAATCCGACGTCCGTGGTTCGCTGGAAGCGTTGAACGGTGCCTTGAATGGCCTGGGCAACGACGAAGTTCAAGTGCGCGTCGTGGGTGGCGGTGTCGGTGGTATCACCGAATCCGACGCCAACCTGGCACTGGCTTCCAACGCTGTACTGTTCGGCTTCAACGTGCGTGCCGATGCCGGCGCCCGCAAGATCGTCGAGCAGGAAGGTCTGGATATGCGTTACTACAACGTGATCTACGACATCATCGAAGACGTCAAGAAAGCCCTGACCGGCATGCTCGGCAGCGATGTTCGCGAGAACATCCTGGGTGTGGCCGAAGTGCGTGACGTGTTCCGTTCGCCGAAGTTTGGCGCGATCGCCGGTTGCATGGTGATCGAAGGTGTTGTGCACCGTAACCGTCCGATCCGTGTACTGCGTGAAGACATCGTTATCTTCGAAGGCGAGCTGGAATCCCTGCGCCGCTTCAAGGATGACGCTTCCGAAGTGCGTGCCGGCATGGAATGCGGTATCGGCGTGAAGAGCTACAACGACGTCAAAGTCGGCGACAAGATCGAAGTCTTCGAGAAGGTTCAGGTTGCTCGCAGCCTCTGACTCGCGCACTTCAAGGGCCACGATGGGCCGTAGCATGCAAATGCACGGCACAGCGTCCGGACTCTAAACGCAACGCCCGGTCTGGCTTTTGTCAGGCCGGGCGTTTGCCGCTTTCAGACCTTGCGGGTTTCACCGCTGGGCAGTAACAGGTAACAAATCATGGCAAAAGAATACAGCCGTACCCAACGTATCGGCGATCAGATGCAGCGCGAGCTGGCGCAACTGATCCGTCGCGAAGTCAAAGACCCGCGCGTCGGCCTGGTCACCATCACCGCTGTGGAAGTGTCCCGTGACGTTGGTCACGCGAAGATTTTCATCACCGTGATGGGCCAGGACAACGCTGAAGACATCGCGCAAAGCATCAAGGTGCTCAATGCCGCCGCAGGCTTCCTGCGCATGCAATTGGCCCGCGAAATGAAGCTGCGCAGCGTGCCGCAATTGCACTTCCACTACGACGAATCGGTCGTGCGTGGCGCGCACCTGTCGGCGCTGATCGAGCGCGCCGTCGCTGAAGACAATCAGCACGTTGCCGCTCCTGCACCTGAAGACACCAAGGAGTAATTCGGTGGCTCAGGTCAAACGTATCCGTCGTAACGTCAGCGGCATCATCCTGCTCGACAAGCCATTGGGGTTCACCTCTAACGCTGCCTTGCAGAAGGTGCGCTGGCTGCTCAATGCCGAGAAGGCCGGGCACACCGGCAGCCTCGACCCGCTGGCCACCGGCGTATTGCCGCTGTGCTTCGGCGAGGCGACCAAGTTCTCGCAGTACTTGCTCGATTCCGACAAGGGCTATGAGACCCTGGCGCAACTGGGCAAGACCACCACCACGGCCGATGCCGAAGGCGAGGTTTTGCAGGAGCGTCCGGTGACCGTTGGTCGCGCCGATGTCGAAGCGGTTCTGCCGAAATTTCGTGGGCAAATCAGTCAGATACCGCCGATGTACTCGGCACTCAAGCGTGATGGCCAGCCGCTGTACAAACTGGCACGTGCAGGCGAAGTAGTGGAGCGCGAACCGCGTTCTGTTACTATTGCGCGCTTGGAATTGCTGGCCTTCGAAGGCGATACTGCGCGGCTTGCGGTGGACTGCAGCAAGGGCACCTATATTCGCACCTTGGTGGAGGATATCGGTGAGCAACTCGGTTGTGGTGCGTACGTCGCAGAACTGCGCCGGACCCAGGCCGGGCCTTTCACCCTGGCGCAGACCGTGACCCTCGAAGAGCTGGAAGCGGTACATGCCGAAGGCGGCAACGAAGCGGTCGATCGCTTCCTGATGCCATCGGACAGCGGCCTGCAGGATTGGCCGTTGCTGCACTTCTCGGAAGCGAGCGCGTTCTACTGGCTCAACGGCCAGCCGGTACGTGCCCCGGATGCACCGAAGTTCGGCATGGTACGAGTACAGGATCACAATGGTCGCTTCATCGGTATCGGTGAAGTGAGCGAAGACGGGCGTATCGCGCCGCGTCGCTTGATTCGGTCAGAATGACCGGAACCGGTCTGCGCAAGCGGGCCGGCGAGTGTGGCTGTTAACAGGCATGGTCACTACTCATTTATAGATACAGGGATTTGTCCCTGGCCTGTTGAAGCTGTTTCCCTGAAACAGTTTCCTGATAAGGAAGGATTGCCTCATGGCTCTCGACGTTCAAGAAAAAGCTCAAATCGTTGCTGACTACCAGCAAGCTGTTGGTGACACTGGTTCGCCAGAAGTGCAGGTTGCACTGCTGACCGCCAACATCAACAAACTGCAAGGTCACTTCAAGGCCAACGGTAAAGATCACCACTCCCGTCGTGGTCTGATCCGCATGGTTAACCAGCGTCGCAAGCTGCTGGACTACCTGAAAGGCAAGGACGTAAGCCGGTACGCCGCGCTGATCGCTCGCCTGGGTCTGCGTCGCTAATCAGCGATTGCGCTATGAGGTTGGTGGTCTGTCGGGCGTCAGCGGTTTTCCGCTGGCGCCTTGCAGGCTCCCAGCCTCAAGTTTTATCTGCAGCATGGCTTTACCCGTAGCACCCGGACAATTGCCATCGGGCCGATTCCCGAGATTGCCCAAGAATTCGCAAGAAACCGTTTCCCCCAAGAGCCACAAAGAAGGTAGGACACCGTGAACCCGGTAATCAAAAAATTCCAGTTCGGTCAATCGACCGTTACCCTCGAGACAGGCCGTATCGCCCGTCAGGCCTCCGGCGCAGTATTGGTCACCGTTGACGACGACGTCAGCGTGTTGGTGACTGTTGTCGGTGCAAAGCAAGCCGATCCGGGCAAGGGTTTCTTCCCTCTGTCCGTGCACTACCAGGAAAAGACTTACGCTGCCGGTAAGATCCCTGGCGGTTTCTTCAAGCGTGAAGGCCGTCCTTCCGAGAAAGAAACCCTGACTTCCCGACTGATCGACCGTCCGATCCGTCCGCTGTTCCCAGAAGGCTTCATGAACGAAGTGCAGGTTGTCTGCACCGTCGTTTCCACCAGCAAGAAGACCGATCCGGACATCGCTGCGATGATCGGTACCTCGGCTGCCCTGGCCATTTCCGGCATTCCGTTCGACGGCCCGATCGGCGCCGCTCGCGTGGCTTTCCACGAAAGCACCGGCTACCTGCTGAACCCGACTTACGAACAGCAAGCCGCTTCGAGCCTGGACATGGTCGTTGCCGGTACTTCCGACGCCGTGCTGATGGTTGAATCGGAAGCCAAAGAGCTGACCGAAGACCAGATGCTGGGCGCAGTACTGTTCGCTCACGACGAATTCCAGGTTGTGATCAACGCTGTTAAAGAACTGGCTGCCGAAGCCGCCAAGCCAACCTGGAACTGGGCTCCTGCGCCAGAAGCCACCGAGCTGCTGGGCGCGATCCGTGCCGAGTTCGGCGACGCGATCTCCCAGGCCTACACCATCACCATCAAGGCCGACCGTTACGCTCGCCTGGGTGAGCTGAAGGACCAAGTGGTTGCCAAGCTGTCCGGTGAAGAAGGCCAGCCAAGCGCTGCTGAAGTCAAGGCAGCCTTCGGCGAAATCGAATACCGCACCGTTCGCGAAAACATTGTTAACGGCAAGCCACGTATCGACGGTCGCGACACCAAGACTGTACGTCCGCTGAACATCGAAGTCGGCGTTCTGCCGAAGACTCACGGTTCGGCGCTGTTCACCCGTGGTGAAACCCAGGCACTGGTTGTGGCAACACTGGGCACCGCCCGTGACGCGCAACTGCTGGACACCCTGGAAGGCGAAAAGAAAGACCCGTTCATGCTGCACTACAACTTCCCGCCGTTCTCGGTGGGCGAGTGTGGTCGCATGGGTGGCGCCGGTCGTCGCGAAATCGGTCACGGCCGTCTGGCCCGTCGTTCGGTTTCGGCCATGCTGCCGGCCGCTGACGTGTTCCCGTACACCATCCGCGTGGTGTCGGAAATCACCGAATCCAACGGTTCGAGCTCGATGGCTTCCGTGTGCGGTGCTTCCCTCGCGCTGATGGACGCTGGTGTACCGATGAAGGCACCGGTGGCCGGTATCGCTATGGGTCTGGTTAAAGAAGGCGAGAAGTTCGCCGTTCTGACCGACATCCTCGGCGACGAAGATCACCTGGGCGACATGGACTTCAAGGTAGCCGGTACCGCCAAAGGCGTTACCGCACTGCAGATGGACATCAAGATCAAGGGCATCACCGAAGAGATCATGGAAATCGCTCTGGGCCAGGCCCTTGAAGCGCGCCTGAACATCCTCGGCCAGATGAACCAGATCATTGGCCAGTCGCGTACCGAACTGTCGGCCAACGCTCCGACCATGATCGCGATGAAGATCGACACCGACAAGATCCGTGACGTTATCGGTAAAGGTGGCGCGACCATCCGTGCGATCTGCGAAGAAACCAAGGCTTCGATCGACATCGAAGACGACGGTTCGATCAAGATTTTCGGCGAAACCAAGGATGCTGCAGAAGCTGCTCGTCAGCGCGTTCTGAGCATCACTGCAGAAGCCGAGATCGGCAAGATCTACGTCGGCAAGGTTGAGCGCATCGTCGATTTCGGCGCATTCGTCAACATCCTGCCAGGCAAGGACGGTCTGGTGCACATCTCGATGCTGAGCGACGCTCGCGTAGAGAAAGTCACCGACATCCTGAAAGAAGGTCAGGAAGTGGAAGTGCTGGTACTGGACGTGGACAACCGCGGCCGTATCAAGCTGTCCATCAAAGACGTGGCAGCTGCCAAGGCTTCGGGCGTTTAATTACCCGAAAGCTTTAGCGCAATGAAAATGCCCCCGCCGTGTAAACGGCGGGGGCATTTTTTTATCTGAAATAAAGAAATTGTAGTTCTCAAAAGAAAACCATCAGGCAACCCACAAATTTGCCGCAGCCCGAGTCCGGTGCTAGGTTTAGCCCACCGCCCGTGTAGCTCAGCCGGTAGAGCAGCGCACTCGTAACGCGAAGGTCGCAGGTTCGATTCCTGTCTCGGGCACCAACGCCTCAGCGCGCCACGTCGATACATGTTCCGCAGGTCAGCTTTTTGTGCAAGAGATGTAAAGAGCCGTGTAATTCGTCATGCAAACGTCCTATATTCGGTGCCTGCATGAGCATCGCTTAGCAGTTTTCAGATGATCCCGAATGGTTCCGAAGGCCGGCCAGTCCGCGTCAGAGAGATCCTTGATGATCCAGATCCATCCTCCATTCCTAAGATCAGCGAGAACCCCATGACTGAATTGACCCAAGAGCAACGCCACGAACAAGCGCTGGAAAAATACCTTCTGGATGTGCCGGACCTGAAGGAAGAGATCAAGGACCTGAGTCCCGATGATCAGAAAGACCAGATCCAGTGGGCCTTCGAAGACGAAGCCGAAGCGCAGGGCTTGCAGCCGTGGGAGCTGACGCTCAAGTACACCAGCACGCCGGAGGAGTTCGAGGCGCAGCGCCTCGTGCTGCACAAGGAAGCGGCGGAAGTATTGGGTGTCGAGTGGGAAGAGTACTGCGAGATGAACAATCTAGTCGTTTAAAAGCAGCTACAAGTTTCAAGCTGCAAGCTACAAGTTAAAGCAGAATCGCTCAGCTTGCAGCTTGCAGCTTGCAGCTCAGAGACTCAGTCTCATCGACAGATCCACCGCTTTGACATCCTTGGTCATCGCACCAATCGAAATGTAATCCACGCCCGTTTCGGCGATCGGCAGCAGCGTGCTTTCGTTGATGCCGCCGCTGGCTTCCAGTTTCGCTTTGCCGGCGGTCAGGCGTACGGCTTCGCGCATGTCGTCCAGGCTCAGTTCGTCGAGCATGATGATGTCGGCGCCGGCTTCCAGCGCCTGCTTCAGTTCTTCAAGACTTTCCACTTCGATCTCCACCGGTTTGCCCGGGGCGATCTTGTGTGCGGCGGCCACGGCTTCGGCGATGCCACCGCTGGCGGCGATGTGGTTTTCCTTGATCAGGAAAGCGTCGTAGAGACCGATGCGATGGTTGTGGCAGCCGCCGCAGGTCACCGCATATTTCTGTGCCAGGCGCAGGCCGGGCAGGGTCTTGCGGGTGTCGAGCAACTTGACCTGCGTCTCGCCGACGAAGTCTGCCAGGTACTGCGCGCGCGTCGCCACACCGGACAGCAACTGCAGGAAGTTCAACGCGCTGCGTTCACCGGTGAGCAGTGAGCGAGCCGGACCTTCCAGGTGAAACAGCGGCTGATTGGCTTGGACCCGCTGGCCGTCGACCACTTGCCAATGCACCGCCACGCGCGGATCGAGCTGGCGAAACACCGCATCGACCCACGCGGTGCCGCAGATGACGGCGTCGTCACGGGTGATGATGGTGGCTTTGGCCAGGCGTTCGGCCGGGATCAGTTGCGCGGTGATGTCGCCGCTGCCGACGTCTTCGAGCAACGCACGGCGCACGTTGTTTTCGATTTCGGCGGTCAGATCGGCGAGACGTAGATTCGGCATAACGGACTCCACAAACAAAGTGGTTCGATTATAGGGGCAGGGCGCGAGCCAACCCAAGGCGAGAACGCGCGTGCCTGACGCATCTGGTCGATTTTCCTGAGCTGAGTGCGTGGTGCGTGGTGTATAGGGGAAACCCTGAGGCCTATAGCATCGCCGGCCTCTTTTGCCAGATAATCCGCCTTGTATTTGACGTCATGGCTTTGACGAACGACTCCACGGGAGCAGTGTCAAAGCGACGAACCGAATCACCGTTCCAGGAGGCTTGGATGCGCAACGACGGGAAAGTGGTGCCTTTGCACCGGGCGACTGCCGATCTGGCGGACCACTCGCCACTTGCCCGCCTGCCGGTGATTCTGCTGCAGGTTCGCGACAAGGCCGCGCAGCAGTTGCGCCACGATTTGCAGGAATTGTTCGATAACGCTGATGACACCCTGTTCGAAATGGCCGACCGGGCGCGCAACGACGTCGATCAGAACATCTTTTTCGAAGCCATGCGCGACCTGCGCCTCAAGCGCAAGAACATCGAGCGCGGTTTTCTTGAATTGTTTTTCGAAGCCTTTGCCGGGCTAACTCAATACGATCCTGCCGCCATTACCCTGCCACGCACGCTGGTGGTCGAAGATTCGGCGCCGCGCACCGATGCCATGGAGCGCACCGTAGCCGTGCAGACCATGGTCAGTCGTGTGCTCAAGCGCGACGGCTTCGCTCTCGATCAACTGACCGCACGTTTCAGCTCGATGCTCGGCAAGCGTCTCGATGATCAGCACAATCCCCTCAGCCCGGCGATGCTCTGCGAATACTTCCTGCAGGCCGGGCGTAACCTCGGCGTCGAGATCAAGGTCAAGCTGATCCTGCTCAAACTGTTCGAACGCTATGTGCTGGCCGACACCGAGCAACTGTATGCCGAAGCCAATCAGTTGCTGCTCGCCACCGGCGTGTTGCCACATCTGAAACCCGCCGTGGCTCGTCGCATGGTCGAGCCTGCCGATAGCGACACATTCATTGAAGATCTCGACGAGCCGCCAGCGGACGAAGGCATCGAGGAAGTGTTCGCAGCGATGCAGCAATTGCTCGCCCACGTGCGCGGCCGCGTCACACCTACCTTGGAGCCCGGTGCCCCGGCGCATCCGATCAATACCCGCGACCTGCTGCGGTTGTTGTCGCACTTGCAGCAATACGTCCCTGCGCTCGAGGCTCAGGAGGATTTCGATCTGCGCCACCAGCTCGAGCAACTGCTGACCCGGGTCAGCGTCAGAAGCGGCAGATCCCGCGTCGTCGCGACCGCCGACGAAGACGTGATCAACCTGATCGCCATGGTCTTCGACTGCATCCTTGATGATCGCAACGTGCCTGACGCGCTCAAGACGCTGATCGGCCGATTACAGATTCCGATGCTCAAGGTCGCTGTACTGGACAAAAGTTTCTTCAGCCGTAGCACGCACCCGGCGCGGCGCCTGCTCAACGAAATCGCCGAGGCCGCAATGGGCTGGAGCGATTGCGACGGTGCTGAGCGCGACAGCCTCTACGTGCGCATCGAGCAAGTGGTACAGCGCTTGCTGAGCGAGTTTGTCGACGACCCGGCGATCTTCTCCGAACTGCTCGCGGACTTCCTCGCCTTCACCCAGGAGGCACGTCGCCGCACCGAACTGCTTGAACAACGTTTGCGGGACGCCGAGGAAGGCCGGGCGAAGGCCGAGCTGGCTCAGCGGCGCGTCGCGCAGGCGTTACAGCAGGCATTGCTGGGCAAAGTGCTGCCGGCGACGGTGGTGGGTTTCGTCCAGCAGGCCTGGAGCAAAGTGCTGTTGCTGACCTGTCTCAAGCACGGCGATCAGTCCGCCGAATGGCACGCCGACGTGCAGACCATGGAACAGTTGGTCTGGAGCGTGCAACGCCATGACGACGGCGAATCCAGCCTGCGCCTGCTGGCACTGGTCCCGGGGCTGCTCAAGTCGCTGCGCGATGGCCTCAGCAGCACCGCGTTCGATCCGTTTGCCACCAGTGAATTCTTCAGCGAGCTGGAGGCTCTGCACGTACGCGTGCTGGAGCGTTCCGACGATGCCGATCACAGCGTTACGCCGCTGATCGAAGTCACGCCCGAGGTCTTGCAGCACAGCGCCGACCAAGCAGCAGCCACCCCGGCGCCGCGCCTGGCGAAAGACGCTGCCGGGCTGTCTCAGGTCGAGCCGTTGCGCGTAGGCAATTGGGTGGTGTTCGACGAGGACGACGAACAGAGCTTGCGTTGCAAACTCGCCGCGATCATCGAAGAGACCGGCAAATATGTCTTCGTCGACCGCACCGGGACGAAAGTGCTGGAGCGCAGCCGCACCGATCTCGCTCTGGCGTTCAGCCGTGGCGTGGCGCGTGCGCTGGATGACACCTTGTTGTTCGACCGCGCACTGGAATCAGTGCTGGGCGACCTGCGGCGACTCAATCGCGGCAAGTGATCGCGCGGTGGGGGCGGATCGCGGCATACTGGGCGCCCACATGGTCGGCGTTGAAGGAATCGGTATGCAGTTGGATCCCGCGAGCGGGTGGTGTCATGGCGTGCAGATCTGCCCGTCGCCCAACTTCAATGAGCGCCCGGCGGGCGAAGTGTCCCTGTTGGTCATCCACAACATCAGCCTGCCGCCGGCGCAATTCGCCACGGGCAAGGTGCAGGAATTTTTCCAGAATCGTCTGGATGTCACCGAACACCCGTACTTTGCAGGCATCGCTGAGCTGCGTGTCTCGGCGCATTTTCTGATCGAACGTGACGGCAAGGTCACCCAGTTTGTCTCCTGTCTGGAGCGCGCGTGGCATGCTGGGATTTCTGTGTTCGAGGGCCGTGAAACCTGTAACGATTTTTCCGTGGGCATCGAGCTGGAAGGCACCGATGATCTGCCGTTCACCGACGAGCAATATCGCGCGTTGACTGCGCTGACCCGGCAGTTGCAGAAACGTTTTCCGGCGATCACCGCTCAGCGCATTTGCGGCCACAGCGATATCGCGCCGGGGCGCAAGACCGATCCGGGACCGGCATTCGACTGGGCACGCTACCGCGCCGCCCTGGCAAAAGAGGAAGGACAATGAGTTTTCTGGTGTTACTGCTGGCGGTGTGGATCGAGAAGTTTTCGGCCCTGCGCCATCGGCTTCAACGCGACGGCGGATGGATCCGCGAACTGCACAAACTCGAAAACAGCAATCGACTGGCCAGGCAGCCGTGGCTGGTGCTGACGATTCTGGTGCTGTGCCCGGTGGCGTTGCTGGCGCTGTTGCTGCTGGTACTGGAACCGGTGGCTTACGGTCTGCTGGCGCTGCCGGTGCACTTGTTGGTGGTGATTTACAGCCTCGGGCGTGGCGATCTGCTCGGCGGCCTCGGGCCGTTTCGCGATGCCTGGCGTCGTGAGGATCTGCAAGCGGCGGCGCACGTGGCCAAGCGCGACCTGAACATCTGCGCTGACAGCGGCGAGCAATTGCTCGAGCAAGTGCAAGGTCATTTGTTGTGGCAGGCCTATCAGAGTTTTTTCGCGGTGATCTTCTGGTACTTCCTCCTCGGTCCGGTGGCGGCATTGGCCTATCGGCTGTTGGCGCTGGCCGAAGAGCACGGGACCAACCCGGCGCTGGTCGAGCGTGCTGCGCAGCTGCGCCATGCCTTCGATTGGGTGCCGGTGCGTTTGCTGGCGGCGAGTCTGGCGCTGGTCGGCAACTTCGTCGCGGTCAGTCGAGTGATGCTGCACGAACTGCTGAACTGGAACATCAGCGCTGCGCAGTTGATCAACAAGGTGGGCTTGGCAGCCGGGGAGGTTCCACCGCCAGTGGTCGGCCCGGACGGCATCAACACCCTCGACTGCCTGTGGGAACTGCTGCTGCGCGCGGCGGTGCTGTGGTATGCCGGGTTTGCCTTGTGGACTGTTCTGGTTCACTGATTAGAGAAGATCAAAAGATCGCAGCCTGCGGCAACTCCTACATGGGATCGCATTTCCCTGTAGATACCGTCTTGAGCCTCACCGGGCAAGCGCAAGTTTCGGGTCATATGGCAGTCCAGACTTGAGCACTCCGTAAACGAAGTGCAGCAGCTTGCGCATTGCTGCGCAGATGATCTGCTTGGGGGCCTTGCCGTTGGCCTCCAGGCGTTCTTTCATCGCCTTGATCGCCTTATTGTGTTTCAGCGCCACCATGCCAGGCATGTAGAGGCCTGCACGCAGCCGTGCCGACCCTACTCTTGAGATCAGGGTATGACCTTTGAGCTTTCCTGATTCCTGCAGCTTTGGATTGAGCCCTGCAGCAGCGACCAGTTGGCGAGGATCACTGTATTTGCGCAAGTCACCCAGTTCGGCCAGCAATCGTTCAAGCGTTTTTTGTCCGATGCCGTCGATGGTGACGATGAGATCCCGCATCTGACGCATATCCGGGTCGTCATCGATGTGTTTTTTGATCGCCTTGTGCGTTTCTACGATCTCTTTTTCAATATGGCGCAGAACGGAGTTGATCGAGTCTTTGACCTTTTCGTCGGAAACGTCCAGACGATTAAGCTCCATTTGTTCCATTTCCTGAAGGTCATCCAAGCGGCGCACCATTGCTTTCAACTGGCGGTATTTCAGCGGCTCAGGCGCCCATGGGTGAAGTTTTTGATCTTTTTCCCGGGCAAAGTCGGCGATCAGTTTGGCATCACTTTTATCAGTCTTGATGCGGCGCAGTTCGCTGTCAGCGTACGCTTTGGTCGTAGCCGGGTTCACGACGCAGACCCGGAAGCCTTTGTTGTAAACGAACTCCGCGAGTTCCAAGTGGTAAACGCTCGTGGCTTCCATCACGATCAGGGCCGAACGCTCGGCGTTTTTTTCTAGCCACGCCTCAAACTCTTTAAAGCCCTTTGGATCGTTGGCCAGCTTGGCCTTGGTTTTGTGCTTGCCGTTGGGCTGGTGTGTAGCGATATCAAAGGTGTTCTTTGCGATGTCGACGCCAACGAAACCGGACATGATCGTTTCTCCACTTGTTCCCTGTTGCGATCATCACGTCACTCTGTCCAACCTTGCGAATGCGGGCTCTCGCCGCAGGCGGGCCCAAGATACCGTGCGAACTGTACGAGTGAGTGTGGAGGGCTGGAGCACGATCTACGTCACAGGCAAAAAGCCTAAGGAGCTGCGCGGCTTCCAAGTCCCTCCCTCGATGATCAGTCGAGAACTATCGCTCCTGACGGAGCGTTAGTCGAGATACAAGGAGCTGCCGAAGGCTCGGGCCGCGATCGGACGATCTTTTCGCTTTTGACTGTGGCGATCACTGCATCGCCATTAACCTTAAGTTACAAAACCTCCCGCCGATTTGCGCTATACAGAGATAGCGCCCGATAGTGGCTATCTGCTGTCGCTCCGCGCCTGCCAATAAAAACAAGAAAAACCAAGGGAGACTTCCAGTGAAGAGCTTGCTCTATCCCGCCGTCTCGCTGATGAACCGTCTGAGCTTCGGCATGAAGTTCAGCCTGATCAGCGTGCTGTTCCTGGTGCCGATGCTGGTGACCAATTTCTATCTGGTGCGCGACTCCTATCGCGAATTTCAGGGCACCCGCGTCGAACTGCAGAGCCTCGACCTGTTGGGCAGCAGCTTGAGCCTGCGTCGCGATCTGGAGACCCTGAACAATCTGGTGCAGATCGACGTCACCCTCGGCCAGTCCGCCAAGGCGGGCAATGTCGAAGCGCAGATCCAGACGCTGGAGCAGGCTTTGCTCGCGCGCCTGGAAGGGCTGGCGGCGATGACCGAGGACCCGGAGCAGATCAAGCAGTTCGAGGCGAAACGCGATGAAATGATCGCCGCGTTCAAGGCCCAGCAAGCGGAGAGCTCGCTGCAAAGCAAAAGCGCGTTGATTGGCAAGTTGCTGGCCAATGCGCAGATTTTCAGCCAGATCATCACCAGTCAGGCCGGGTTGAGCCGCGATAACCAGAGCGACATTCGCCAGCTCAGCGAACTGGTCACGCTGATTACCCCTAGCATCACGCAGACCCTCGGCGAGGGCCGAGCGATGGGCTCGTATTCGTTGGGCCAGGGCTTTCTCAACAGTTCCTCGAGCACGCGTTTTGACGAGTTGCTGGTGCAGATCGAAAAGCTCCAGGCCGAGTACGCGCTGAAACTGCAAGACGCCCTCGGTTCCAGCAGCGCCGCACGCGAATCCCTCAGTGCCCAGGCCGACACCAGCAAGGCTTCACTCAAGCAGGCCAGCGAGCTGTTCGAAGAACAAGTGGTGATGGCCGACACCCTCGATGCGCCGTGGCAGGCGTTCTACGATCAGGTCACCGGGCTGATGGAACACACCTACCAGCTCAATCAGGCCACGCTGAAATTCCTCGGCAGCCAGTTGCAGCAGCGTCTGGCGCAGAATCGCACGCACATGATTCTGCAAGCCTCGGCGCTGTCGGTGGTGTTCGTGCTGATTTTCTATCTTTATGGCGGTTTCTACGCCTCGACCCGCACCACCCTGAAAAGCCTTGGCGCGATGATGGACAAGGTCGCGGCCGGTGACATGACCGTCAACTTCAAGGCCAGCAGCCGTGATGAACTGGGCGAGTTGGGCGAGGTGTTCAACGGCACGGTGAAGAAGATTCACGACTTGATCGAACGTGTCGGTCACACCGTCGGCGAGGTCGAGCGTCAGGCCGGACAGGTCGAAAGCGTGTCGGCGCAAAGCAATCAGGCCGTCGCCGGGCAGCGTACGCAGATCGAACAAGTGGCGACGGCGATGAACCAGATGTCGGCGACGTCAATGGAAGTCGCGCGCAGTGCTGCGGCCGCGGTGAGCAGCGCCCATAGCGTCAACGACGAAACCCTCAGCGGGCGCGGTCTGGTGGAATCGCAGCAAGGCAGCATTGCCGCGCTGGCCAGCGAAATCGATCAGTCGGTGCTAGTGATCAATCAACTGGCCAGCGACAGCCAGTCGATCAGCCAGGTGCTGGAAGTGATCAAAAGCATCGCCGAACAGACCAACCTGCTGGCGCTCAACGCCGCGATCGAAGCGGCCCGGGCCGGTGAGCAGGGGCGCGGTTTTGCCGTGGTCGCCGACGAAGTGCGCACCTTGGCCAAGCGCACCCAGCAATCGACCGAAGAAATCGAACAGATGATCGCCAAGTTGCACGGCGGCGTCGGCGCGGCGGTGAAGGCCATGGGTGTCAGCCATCAGATGGCCAATGGCACGGTCGGGCAGTCGGAGAAGGTCCAGCAGGCACTGGAAAATATTCTTGGCGCGGTGGGCATGATCGTCGACCAGAACCAGCAGATCGCCGCCGCCGTCGAACAGCAGACCGCCGTGGCCCATGACATCGACCAGAACATCGTCGAGATCAACCGAGCCGGCGAACGCACAGCGCAAGGTGCGCACCAGACCGAAGATGCCAGCCGCGCGCTGTCGGCGCAGGTGGTAGAACTCAAACAACTGATCAGCGCGTTTCGCGTCTGAAAGGCTGGAGCCGGATCAAAAATGTGGGAGCGAGCCTGCTCGCGAAGGCGGTGGGTCAGGCACTGGCGATGTCACTGACAGATTGCTTTCGCGAGCAGGCTCGCTCCCACAGGGGATTTGCGGTGTTACCAGCCGAAGACTTCGCGGCAGTTGGCGGTGCTGACGTTGGCCAGTTGTTCTGGGGTGATATTCATCAGCTCGGCCAGCGCCGCACAAATCGCCGGCAGATGCGCCGGGCTGTTGCGCTGGCCGGGGAACATCGCGGGGGCCATGTCCGGTGAATCGGTTTCCAGCACCACCGATTGCAGCGGCAGTTCCGGCAGGACCCGATGCATGCGCAATGCCTGCGGCCAGGTCGGTGCACCGCCAAGACCCAGTTTGAAACCGAGCTTGATGTATTCCCGCGCTTCCTCGCGGCTGCCGGCAAAGGCGTGGATGATGCCGGCGCGCTTGAGCTTGAAGCGTTTGAGCGTGGCGATCACCGCTGCGTGGCTGCGGCGGACATGGATCAGTGCTGGCAACTCGAAGTCCGCCGCCAGTTGCAGCTGCGCTTCGAACAACGATTGCTGGCGCTCGCGATCCAGGGTTTCGATGAAATAATCGAGGCCGATCTCGCCGACTGCGCACAGCTGCCGATGCCCACGCAACCGTGTCAGCCAGTCCCCCAGCGCATGCAAATCCTCGGGACGATGGCGATCGAGAAACACCGGGTGCAGACCGAACGCCGCGTACAGCTCGGCATCGCTCTGCACCAGATCCCAGACCCGTTGCCAGTTGTCCTGATGCACGCCCAGCACAACGATGCGCCGCACGCCGAGGGCGCGGCTTTCGGCCAGCAACTCGGCGCGATCGGCGTCGAAGTCGGGGAAGTCGAGGTGGGTGTGGCTGTCGATCAGCTCCACGATTCAGTCCCGATGAATACGCTGCTTGAAGGTCCGCGCAATGGCTTGCACGCCCGGTTGGTAGTCGTCCTGCTCGACCGCGGCCAGGGCCAGTTCCAGGGCCTTGTCGGCGATCAACTGATGTTGCTGGGACATGGCATTGACCGGCAGCGGCAGGAAATCCAGCAACTGCGTGTCGCCGAAGGTGCCAAGGCGCAGCGGCCGCGATTTCAACGGGAAATCATGCAGCGCATCGAACACGCCCTGTAGCAGCACGTAGGAAGTCGTCACCAGCGCATCAGGCAAATGCCCCAGCCGCTGCAGGAGTTCTTCCATCAATTGCTTGCCGCACTCGCGGCTGAACGACTCGGCGTGCTCGACCAGCACTTCGCCTTTGAAGTCGTTGAGCGCTGCGCGGAAACCGGCGGCACGCTCCTGGCTGATGCTCAGCTCCGGGCGTGCGCCGAGCAGCACGATCTGTTTGGGCTGCGGATCGAGCAGGCTCTGGGTCAGGTGCAGACTGGCCTCGCGGTCGTCGCTGATCACCGAACAGAAATGCTCCGGCTCCATGACCCGGTCGATGGCGATGATCGGCAGACCTTTGGCCTGCAACTGGCGGTAGCTGTCATCATCGGCGGGCAGGCAACTGGCAACGATCAGCGCATCGCAGCGACGCGCGCGGAACAGTTGCAGCAACTGGCGCTCGCTGTCCGGCGCATCGTCGGAACTGGCGATCAGCAATTGATAACCGCGCGCCCGCGCGCCTTGTTCGAGCAACTTGGCGATCCGCGCGTAACTGGGGTTTTCCAGATCCGGCAGGATAAAACCCAGGGTGCGCGTGTGCCGACTGCGCAGGCCGGCCGCTTGCGGATTGGGCGTGAAGCCGTGCAGATCGACCACCGCGCGCACGCGCTCGACGGTCGCGTTGCTGATGCGTTGCTGTTCGGCCTTGCCGTTGATGACGTAGCTGGCGGTGGTGACGGAGACGCCGGCCAACCGCGCGATATCACTGAGTTTCAACCCGGTATTTCCTTGTTTTTTCGAGCATGCCGCGACATTTTCGCCAATCCTACCCGATAAGGGCAGCCGACTTATTGCCTGGGCAGATCCGACCAGTTGGACTTCAAGGATGAGACATTATCGAGTAACGTGCCGATCAATCTAGATTAAACGTTTCAGCAAGCGTATTTTCTACGTTTTAGACGCCTTTGGCCGGTCCTGCCGTGAAACCGCCAAAACTGCCGCTGAAAAGCGCGGCAGAGCGCCTAAGCTGTGAACCATTCAAAACAATACCTGGCGTTGAACTGCGCCAAAAAGGAGATCGCATGCTCGAGCTCACTATAGAGCAGATATCCATGGGCCAGTCGGCCGTGGATAAACCCGCTGCCCTGCAATTGCTGGCCAGTCATCTGGTCGCCGACGGACTGGTCGCCGACGGTTACCTCGCCGGCCTGCAGGCTCGGGAAGCCCAGGGCTCGACCTTTCTCGGTCAAGGCATCGCCATTCCCCACGGCACCCCGGAAACCCGCGATCAGGTATTCGCCACCGGCGTGCGCCTGATGCAGTTTCCCGACGGCGTCGACTGGGGCGATGGCCAGATCGTTTATCTGGCGATCGGCATCGCGGCGAAATCGGATGAACACCTGCGCCTGCTGCAACTGCTGACCCGCGCCCTCGGCGAGACCGATCTGGGCCAGGCCCTGCGTCGCGCCAGTTCGCCCGAAGCGTTGCTGAAACTGCTGCAAGGCGCGCCGCAGGAACTGGCACTGGATGCGCAGATGATCGGCCTCGGCGTGTCGGCCGATGATTTCGAAGAGCTGGTCTGGCGTGGCGCGCGTCTGTTGCGTCAGGCCGATTGCGTCAGCAATGGTTTTGCCGGTGTATTGCAGCAAGTCGAAGCGCTGCCACTGGGCGATGGCCTGTGGTGGTTGCACAGCGAACAGACCGTGAAGCGACCGGGGCTGGCGTTCGTCACCCCGGACAAACCGATGCGCTACCTCGGCCAGCCGCTCAGCGGTCTGTTTTGCCTCGCCAGTCTGGGCGAAGCGCATCAGGCATTGCTTGAGCGTTTGTGCGCGTTGCTGATTGAAGGTCGCGGCCACGAATTGGGCCGCGCCACCAGCAGTCGCAAAGTCCTCGAAGTGCTCGGCGGTGAACTGCCTGCCGATTGGCCGAGTGCACGTATTGCCCTGGCCAACGCCCATGGTCTGCACGCACGACCAGCGAAGATTCTTGCGCAATTGGCGAAGAGTTTTGACGGCGAAATTCGCGTGCGCATTGTCGACAGCCAGGACAGCGCCGTGTCGGTGAAAAGCCTGAGCAAACTGCTGAGCCTCGGCGCCCGGCGCGGTCAGGTGCTGGAGCTGATCGCCGAGCCGAGCATCGCCGCCGATGCCTTGCCGGCCCTGCTCGCGGCGATTGAAGAAGGCCTCGGTGAGGAAGTCGAGCCGCTGCCGGCCGTAAGTCAGCAGCGGGAAGTGATCGCCGACATCGCCGAAGTGCTGGTCGCTCCGGCGTCGGGCAGCCTGTTGCAGGCGATTCCCGCCGCACCGGGCATTGCCATCGGCCCTGCGCACATTCAGGTGCAACAAGCCATCGATTACCCGTTGCGCGGCGAGTCTGCTGCGATCGAGCGCGAGCGCCTCAAGCAAGCGCTGAGCGACGTGCGTCGCGACATTCAGGGCTTGATCGAACGCAGCAAGGCCAAGGCCATTCGGGAAATTTTCATCACGCACCAGGAAATGCTCGACGACCCGGATCTGACCGACGAAGTCGACACCCGCCTCAAACAAGGCGAAAGCGCCGAAGCGGCGTGGATGGCGGTGATCGAAGCCGCCGCCAAACAGCAGGAGTCGCTGCAGGACGCGTTGCTCGCCGAGCGTGCCGCCGATCTGCGCGACATCGGCCGCCGAGTGCTGGCGCAATTGTGTGGCGTGCAAACCGCGAACGAACCTGAGCAACCGTACATTCTGGTGATGGACGAAGTCGGCCCGTCCGATGTGGCGCGCCTGGATCCTGCGCGGGTTGCGGGGATTCTCACCGCGCGCGGCGGCGCTACCGCGCACAGCGCCATCGTCGCCCGGGCGCTCGGGATTCCAGCGCTGGTCGGCGCGGGTGCAGCGGTGCTGTTGCTCGAGCCGGGCACGCCGCTATTGCTCGATGGTCAGCGTGGCCGTCTGCATGTCGACGCCGATGCCGCGACCCTCAAGCGTGCCGCTGAAGAGCGCGACACCCGCGAGCAACGCCTGAAGATTGCCGCTGAACAGCGCCATCAACCGGCGCACACCACTGACGGTCACGCCGTTGAAGTGTTCGCCAACATCGGCGAAAGCGCAGGTGTGACCAGCGCGGTGGAGCAGGGCGCCGAAGGCATTGGTCTGCTGCGCACCGAACTGATTTTCATGGCCCACCCGCAGGTACCGGACGAGGCGACCCAGGAAGCCGAGTACCGTCGCGTCCTCGATGGGCTGGCCGGGCGACCGCTGGTGGTGCGTACGCTCGACGTCGGCGGCGACAAACCGTTGCCGTATTGGCCGATCGCCAAGGAAGAAAACCCGTTCCTCGGCGTGCGCGGCATTCGCCTGACCCTGCAGCGGCCGCAGATCATGGAAGCGCAACTGCGTGCCTTGCTGCGCTCGGCTGACAACCGTCCGCTGCGGATCATGTTCCCGATGGTCGGCAGCGTCGAAGAGTGGCGCCAGGCCCGCGACATGACCGAACGCCTGCGTGAGGAAATTCCGGTCGCTGATCTGCAATTGGGGATCATGATCGAGGTGCCGTCCGCCGCACTGCTTGCGCCAGTGCTGGCCAAGGAAGTCGATTTCTTCAGCGTCGGCACCAACGACCTCACCCAATACACTCTGGCCATCGACCGTGGTCACCCGACGCTGTCTGCACAAGCGGATGGCTTGCACCCAGCAGTATTGCAACTGATCGACATCACCGTGCGCGCCGCCCATGCCCATGGCAAATGGGTCGGTGTCTGCGGCGAGCTGGCGGCTGATCCGTTGGCGGTGCCGGTGCTGGTCGGCCTCGGTGTCGACGAACTCAGCGTCTCCGGGCGCAGCATTGCCGAAGTCAAGGCGCGCATCCGTGAACTCAGCCTGACCCAGGCGCAAACCCTCGCTCAACAGGCCCTGGCCGTGGGCAGCGCGAATGAAGTGCGCGCATTAGTGGAGGCCCTGTAAATGGCCAAGATTCTCACCCTGACCCTCAACCCGGCTCTCGACCTCACCGTCGAGCTGTCGCGGCTGGACGCCGGTCAGGTCAATCGCAGCGAGGAGATGCACACCCACGCTGCGGGCAAAGGCGTCAACGTCGCCCAAGTCCTGGCGGATCTTGGCCATCAGGTCACCGTCAGCGGTTTTCTCGGCGAAGACAATCAGCAAGCGTTCGAAACCCTGTTCGCCAAGCGCGGTTTCGTCGACGCCTTCATCCGCGTGCCGGGCGAGACGCGCAGCAACATCAAAGTCGCCGAACAGGACGGGCGCATCACCGACATCAACGGGCCTGGCCCGGTGGTTGATGCAACGGCGCAGCAAGCCTTGCTTGATCGCTTGCAGCAGATCGCACCGGGGCACGATGCCGTCGTAGTCGCCGGCAGTCTGCCGCGCGGCGTCACTGCGCAGTGGTTGCGCGAGCTGATTGAAAGGTTGAACGCGCTCGGCTTGAAAGTCGCCCTCGATTCCAGCGGCGAAGCCTTGCGTGCGGCGTTGCAAGCCAGCCCCTGGCTGATCAAGCCGAACACCGAAGAACTGGCCCACGCCCTCGGCTGCGAAGTGGTCTCGCCGATCGCCGAAGCACAAGCCGCTGCACGCTTGCACGGCCAAGGCATCGAGCACGTGGTGATCTCCCACGGCGCCGACGGGGTCAACTGGTTCAGTGTCGGCTCGGCCCTGCATGCCTCGCCGCCGAAGGTCAGCGTGGCCAGCACGGTTGGTGCCGGCGACTCCTTGCTGGCCGGCATGCTCCACGGTTTGCTCAGTGCCGATACCCCCGAGCAAACCCTGCGCACCGCCACCGCGATTGCGGCGATGGCGGTGACCCAGATCGGTTTTGGCATCAACGACGCTGCGCAACTGGCGCAGCTCGAACAGGGCGTGCGCGTGCGCCCCCTGACAGAACAATAAGAGGGTTTGTGATGAAGTTAGCCATTGTTACGGCTTGCCCGAACGGCATGGTCACCAGTGTGCTGTGCGCACGTCTGCTCGATGCAGCGGCGCAGCGTCAGGGCTGGAGCACCAGCGTTGAAGTGGTCGATCCGGCGCACCCGGAACGCGAATTGTCGGCGGCGACCATCGAAGCTGCGGAGTGGGTGTTGCTGGTCACCACCGGCGCGGTGGACATGAGTCGCTTCGTCGGCAAGCGCGTGTTCCAGATCGCTCCGGCGCAGGCCTTGCAGGATGTCGAAGCGGTGCTGCGTCGCGGTGCTGAAGAGGCCGAAGTCTACGTGGCCAGCGAGGGCGAACCGGCGATCGATGCGCCCCGTGCGCCGCGCATCGTCGCCATCACGGCCTGCCCGACCGGCGTCGCCCACACCTTCATGGCCGCCGAAGCGTTGCAGCAGACGGCCAAGCGCCTGGGTTATGAATTGCAGGTCGAGACCCAAGGCTCGGTCGGCGCGAAAACCCCACTCAGCGCAACGGCCATCGCCGAGGCAGACGTGGTGCTGCTGGCGGCAGATATCGACGTCGCCACCGAGCGTTTCGCCGGCAAGAAAATCTATCGCTGCGGCACGGGCGTTGCGCTGAAGCAGTCCGAAGCAACCCTGAAAAAAGCCCTGGCCGAAGGCGCTGTGGAAAGCGCAGCAAGCGACGGCAAGGCTCCGGCCAAGTCCGAGAAAACCGGTGTCTACAAACACCTGCTCACGGGTGTGTCGTACATGCTGCCAATGGTGGTGGCGGGTGGTTTGCTGATCGCGTTGTCCTTCGTGTTCGGCATCACCGCGTACAAGGAAGAAGGCACGCTGGCGGCGGCACTGATGCAGATCGGCGGCGAAACCGCGTTCAAGCTGATGGTGCCGCTGCTCGCCGGTTACATTGCCTACTCGATTGCCGACCGTCCGGGCCTTGCCCCGGGGATGATCGGCGGCTTGCTCGCAGGCACTCTGGGCGCTGGATTCATCGGCGGGATCATTGCCGGTTTCATCGCTGGTTACGCCGCCAAAGCCATCGCCCGCTATGTGAAATTGCCGCAGAGCCTGGAAGCGCTGAAGCCGATTCTCATCATCCCGTTACTGGCCAGTCTGGTCACCGGCCTGGTGATGATTTACGTGGTCGGCAAACCGGTCGCCGGCATGCTCGCGGCGCTTACGCAGTTCCTCGATAGCATGGGCACCACCAACGCAATTCTGCTGGGTGTGTTGCTCGGCGGCATGATGTGCGTCGACCTCGGTGGGCCGATCAACAAGGCTGCCTATGCGTTTTCGGTGGGGCTGCTGGCCTCGCAGAGTTACGCACCGATGGCCGCGACCATGGCCGCCGGCATGGTGCCGCCGATTGGTCTGGGCATCGCCACCTTCATTGCCCGGCGCAAGTTTGCCCAGACTGAACGCGAGGCCGGCAAAGCCGCTTTCGTGCTGGGCCTGTGCTTTATCTCCGAAGGGGCGATTCCGTTTGCCGCGAAAGACCCGCTGCGGGTGATTCCGGCGAGCATCGCCGGCGGCGCGCTGACCGGTGCCTTGTCGATGTATTTCGGCTGCAAACTGATGGCGCCGCACGGTGGCTTGTTTGTGCTGGCGATCCCCAATGCGATCAACCATGCGCTGCTGTACTTGCTGGCGATTGTCGCGGGGAGCCTGGTTACGGCGGTGGTGTATGCGCTGCTCAAAAGGCCTGAGGCTGTCGAGTTAGCGCTGGAACCCGCCAAGGCTTAGCTGACGTCGCAAAACCTGTGGGAGCGAGCTTGCTCGCGAAAGCGGTGTGTCAGCGAAAAAATTTCGACTGATAGGTACCCTTCGCGAGCAAGCTCGCTCCCACATGGTTAAGGGTGTCATGGCGAGTTCATATAGGCATGCTTAAGTTTTCCCTTTTGCAGGGAGAACACCATGAGCGATTTCAATCTCGGCCGGCGTCGCGTCATGCAAGCGGTCGGCGCCGGGCTGTTGCTGCCGGGGCTGGCGCCGGCGGTGATTGCTTCGGTCAAGGATCGTCCGCAGCTCACCGACGGCGTGCAGTCCGGCGACCTGCTCGGCGACCGCGCGATGATCTGGAGCCGCAGCGATCGGCCGGCGCGCATGGTGGTGGAGTGGGACACCGGCAGCCTGTTCGGCAACCCGCGCAAATTCGTCTCGCCACTGGCCGATGCGCGCAGCGATTTCACCGCCCGCGTCGAACTCACCGGCCTGCCGGCCAACCAGGCAATTTTCTATCGCGTGCACTTCGAAGATGCCCAGAGCGGCGTCGCCAGCGAACCGTGGTTCGGCCATCTGCGCAGCGTGCCAACGACAAAACGCGACATCCGTTTTGTCTGGAGCGGTGACACCGTCGGCCAGGGCTTCGGGATCAACCCGGACATCGGCGGGATGCGCATCTACGAAGCCATGCGCTTGCGCTTGCCGGACTTCTTTATCCACAGCGGCGACACCATTTATGCCGACGGCCCGGTGCCCGCGCAACTGACCACCGAAAGCGGGCGCATCTGGCGCAACATCACCACTGAAGCCAAGAGCAAAGTCGCGCAGACCCTCGACGATTATCGTGGCAACTATCGCTACAACCTGATGGACGAAAACATCCGCCGCTTCAACGCCGAAGTGCCGCAGATCTGGCAGTGGGACGATCACGAAGTGGTCAACAACTGGTCACCGGGCAAGCAACTGGATGAGCGCTATCAGGAGAAAGATATCCACAAGCTGGTCGGTCGCGCCCGGCAGGCGTGGCTGGAATACGCGCCGATGCGTTTGCAAGCGGCGGACGGCGGCGGGCGCATTTATCGCAAGCTCAGCTACGGGCCGATGCTCGACGTATTTGTGCTGGATATGCGCAGCTATCGCGAAGCCAATGACGACAACCTTGGCGCGGCAAAACCGTTTCTCGGCCGTGAGCAACTGGATTGGCTCAAGCGCGAATTGAAGGCATCGAAGGCGCAGTGGAAAGTCATCGCCGCCGACATGCCCATCGGCCTTGGCGTCCCGGACGGCGAGGTAAGCCCAGGCGTGGCGCGTTGGGAAGCCGTGGCCAACGGAGACCCTGGCCCGGCGCAGGGGCGTGAGCTGGAAATTGCCGAATTGCTCGGATTTCTACGTGCGCAGCAGGTGCGCAATTTCGTGTTTCTGACGGCGGACGTGCATTACTGCGCGGCGCATCACTACCACCCGGACCGTGCCGCGTTTCAGGATTTCGAACCGTTCTGGGAGTTCGTCGCCGGGCCGTTGAATGCCGGCAGCTTCGGGCCGAATCCGTTGGACAAGACGTTCGGGCCTGAGGTGGTGTTCGAGAAGGCGCCGCCGGCGCAGAACACCTCGCCGTTTGCCGGGTTTCAGTTTTTTGGCGAGGTGAATATCGACGGGCAGAGCGGTGAGATGAGTGTGGTGTTGCGGGATCTGGATGGCATCGCTGTTTTCGAACAGAAACTCCAACCGGTCTGAGCACCGCGTCCCCTGTGGGAGCGAGCCTGCTCGCGAAAGCGGACTTCCAGCCAACACCAATGTTGACTGTTAAATCGCCTTCGCGAGCAGGCTCGCTCCCACAAGGGGATGGTGTTGGGTCAGTAAACATCCCGGCGATAGCGGCCCTGTTCGATCAGGCGTTCGACTTCGGCGCTGCCGAGGATATCGTTGAGGGCCTGGTCGACGCCTGAGGCCATCCCCTGAAGGCTGCCGCAGATATAGATGACGGCACCATCTGCCAACCATTTCTTCAATTCATCCGCCGACTCACGCAAGCGATCCTGCACATAAACCTTTTCAGCCTGATCCCGTGAAAACGCCAGGTCCAGCCGCGCCAGATCACCATTGACCAGCCACTCTTCCAGCTCAGCGCGGCAGAGGAAGTCGTGCTCGCGGTTACGCTCGCCGAACAGCAGCCACTGTCGTTGCTGACCGTCGGCAATGCGTGCCTTGAGCAAGCTGCGCAGGCCGGCCAGGCCAGTGCCGTTGCCCAGCAGGATCATCGGCACCGGCTCGTTCGGCAGGTGGAAACCACTGTTGCGCCGCACGCGCAGGCTGATGCTGCCGCCCACTGGCGCGTGTTCGGTGAGCCAGCCGGAGCCGATGCCGAGGCTGCCGTCGTTGTGCTGTTCCTGACGCACGATCAGCTCCAGCACGCCGTCAGCGGCAATCGAGGCGATGGAGTATTCGCGCATCGCCAGCGGCACCATCGCGTCGACCAGCGACTGCGCATGCAGGCCCACCAGATGCGCGCGGTGTTCGGGCAGTTGCCGTGAGGCGAGGGCCACTTCCAGTGGTTCGTCGATACCATTGACCTTCACCTGAGTTTCGCCACGGATGCCGAGGCCGTCGAGGAAATGCTCGATGGCCCACGGGCAGTTGCGCGGCAGCACTTCGACCAGGTCACCGGCCAGCCAGCTGCGCGTGTCCGGGGCTTTGAGGCCGAGCAGGTAGACCGGCGCGCCACTGCTGTCGGGGTTCATCAGGTCGCGCCGGACCAGTGTCCAGTTGTCGTAGCTGGGTGCTTGCCAGGTTTCGCTCGGCGCCTGTCCGGTGAGCTGGCCGAGTTGCGTTTGCCAGTGACGCAGCGCGTAGGGATCGCCGCTGTCGACTTCCACTGGGGCGAACAACGTCTTGCCGCCGTGTTCGCCGAGCCATTGATGCAGGCGCTTGGCGAAGCCGCAGAAGTGCGCGTACTGCCGATCGCCGAGGCCGAGGACGGCGTAGTTGAGGCTGTCGAGTGTCGAGGCCTTGGCCAGCACTTTGCGCTCGAAACCACGGGCGCTGTCCGGCGCTTCGCCGTCGCCGAAGGTGCTGACCACGAACAACGCGTTGTTCGAATCACGCAGATCCTGTTCGCTGAGATTGCCCAGTGGCTGCACGTTGACCGGCAGCCCGGCGGCCTGCAATTGCCCGGCGGTCTGCCACGCCAGTTGCTCGGCGAATCCGCTCTGGCTGGCGAAACCGATCAGCCATGCCGAAGCATCGGCGGACGGTTGTGCGAGACCTTGGCGGGCATCCTTGATCTGCTTTTTCTTGCGTCGACGGTCCAGATACAGCAGCCAGCCAGTGATGAAAAACAGCGGCATGCACACCGCCGCAATCGTCACGATGATGCGCCCGACGAGGCCGAAGTAGCTGCCCACGTGCAGCGCATAAATGCTGGTCAGCAATTGTGCCTTGAAGCTTTTGTCGGCATAGCGGTCGACGCGTTTGACTACGCCGGTGGCCGGGTCGAGGGTGATCTGGTTCAGCGCGCGATCATGCGGCGAGCTGTCGAGCAGGTAGAACACGGTTGCCGGTTGGCCGGCCACTGCTGGCATGCGGATGTTGTACGCGGCCAGACCCGGGCCGGCGGCGCTGTAGATGCTGCTCCACATCGCCGCGTAGTCGGCGGTCGGTGCCGGGCCTTCCGGCGCCGGGCCGCGCCCGCCGCGCACGCGTTCGTTTTGCGGCGCGTCGGAAAGCAGGCGGGTCAGGCCTTTGTTGTACCACTCGTACGACCATGACAACCCGGTCAACGCCAGCAGCAGATAGACCAAAAGGCACCAGGTGCCGGCCACCGAGTGCAGATCCCAATTGAACGCGCGGCCCTTCTTTTTCCAGTCCAGGGTCAACCACACGCGCCAGCTGTTCCATTGGCGCGGCCAACGCAAATACAGGCCAGAGAGACAGAAGAACAGCAGCATCAAGGTGCAGGCGCCGGTAATGTTGCGCCCGGTGTCGCCCATGGCGAGGAAGCGGTGCAGCTGCAGCATCAGGCCGAAGAAATCCTGGCCGGTGGCGTCGCCCTTGAACTCGGCGGTGTATGGGTCGAAGTAGCGCATTTCGCCACGCCGTTCGCCTTTGGGTGGGGTGAAGTAAACGCGTGCGGCGTGACCGCTGTCGGTCTCGACCCAGAGCATCGCGACTTTCTTGCCGGACGCGGCTTCGATGCGTTCCACCAGTTCAACTGGCGGCAGCACGCCGGCGACCTGTTTTTCCACCTGCAGAACGGACGGATTCAGCGCGCGCAGGATTTCGTCCTGAAACGAATAGGCCGCGCCGGTGATGCCCATCAGGGCCAGCACCAGCCCTGCGGTGATGCCAAAAAACCAGTGCAACTGGAACAGGGTTTTCTTCAACACGTCACTCGCCGTCCGTTCGGAAATTGTCATCACGGCGCGCATTATGCCGTGGGTTATCAAGAAGCGTTTTGCGTAACACACAAAAGCCCCGTTCAACTGAATGAACGGGGCCTGATCCGTTTCGCAGATCTCATGTGGGAGCGAGCTTGCTCGCGAAGGCGTCGTGTCAGTCAGCATCGACTTCACTGAGCCACCGCTTTCGCGAGCAAGCTCGCTCCCACAGGTTTTCACATCGGTCAGAAGTGGAAGTTGGTGCTCAACAGCGCCGTGCGTCCCGCCGCCTGGTTGGCGAAGTGGGTCGAGAAGGCTTTGTCGTAATAGGTTTCGTCGGTCAGGTTCTGCACGTTGAGTTGCAGGTCGACGTTCTTGGTCAGCTTGTAGGCCGCCATCGCGTCGTAACGCACGTACGAATCGACCATCGTCGTGTTCGCCACACTGCCGTAGACGTCGTCGACGTAGAACGCGCCACCACCGATCGTCAGCTTCGGCGTGACCTGATACGTGGTCCACAGGCTGGCGCTGTTTTTCGGTGTGTTCGGCAGATCGTTGCCGTCGTTGGCGCGACCCAGCGGGCCACCATCAACCTGTTCGCTGTCCATGAAGGCGTAACCGGCGAACACCTGCCACTTGTCGGTGATCTTGCCGCTGGCCGACAGTTCGAAGCCTTGAACGCGGGTCTTGCCAGCGTTCTCGTAGGAACTGGTGTCGACCTGCACGCGAGCGTTTTCCTTCTCGGTGCGGAAGATGTCGGCGGTCAGCGACAGGCGATCGTTGAGCAGGTCCCACTTGGTGCCGATTTCGTAGTTCTTGGTGGTTTCCGGCTCCATGTCGCTGCTCAGCAGATTGCCGCTGCGATCCGGTGTGCCGCCCAGCGGGTTGCCTTCCTGGCCTTCGCCCAGGGTGTTGCCCGGCGGCGTCGCCGAGGTTGCATAGGAGGCGTAGATGCTGCCGTTTTCCGCCGGCTTGTAGACCACGCCGAACTGGCCGGTGACGAACTCGCTGGTGTCATCACCCTTGGAGGTGGTGGTACCGGCGGCGTTGTAGGTCTTGTAGTCGGTGTCGAAATGGTCGTAGCGCAGGCCCATGTTCACCAGCCATTGCTCGGATAACTCCAGCGTGTCGAACACGTACAGCGCGTAGGTGTCGGCCTGGGTGTCGGTGCCGGCGTAGTTGCGCGAGATCGCGCCGTTCCACGGGTCGTTTGGATTCGGGTTAGACAGCGAGGTGCAGTTGTAACCGCTGGCCGCGCCGATCAGGCCCGGGTTGCAGTTGGTAGTGACAGCGCTGGTGCGCGGCGTGGTGTCGGTGTTGACGTTGTACGAGGATTTCTCGCTCTGCTCGCGGGTGTACTCAACCCCGGTGGAGAAGCTGTTCTTGAAACCGGCCACGTAAAAGGTGCCGAACAGATCGGTCTGGTTGGTGGTGGTTTCGGTGTTGCTCACCCGCGTGTTGGCCCGGCGCCAGACGCTGCCGTTGTTGACGTTACCCTTGCTGTCGTCCGGCTGGGTCAGGATGTAATCCTGCATGCTGGTGCCGTGGCGCAGGGTGTTCTTGATGGTCAGCGCATCATTGAGGTCGTGCTCGATGGCGAAGGTCGCGGAGTCGGTGCGGCCCTTGCGGAAGTCGCGATCCAGACCATAAAAATTGTCGTGATCGCCACCGGCGTACGGCTTGTCCGGGTTGGACTTGGTGCGCGCGGCCGATCCACCGGTGGGAATGGTGTACGGGATGCCCGAGTCCGGGGTGTCGTTGCTTTCCAGATGGTAGTAGTCGAGGTTGACACGGGTGTCGGTGCCCAGGCCGAAGGCCAGCGACGGCGCGATACCCCAGCGGTCGTAATCGACCTTGTCGCGGCCGGCGACGTTGCTCTCGTGGCTCATCAGGTTGAGACGGCCGGCAGCGCTGTCGCTGAACTGATAGTTGCCGTCGAGGGTGTAGCGCTGGGTCTGGTCGGAGCCGTAGGTGAAGCCGCCGTCGAACGAGTTGCCCAGATGAGCTTTCTTGCTCACCAGATTGATGCTGCCGCCGGCCGCGCCGCGACCGCCGATGGCCGAGTTCGGGCCTTTGCTGACTTCGATGTTTTCCACGGCGAAGATTTCGCGGCTCTGCGAACCGGTGTCGCGCACGCCGTCCAGATAGGTGTCGCCCTGGGCGTCGAAGCCGCGAATGAACGGACGATCGCCCTGCGGGTTGCCGCCTTCACCGGCGCCGAAAGTGATGCCCGGCACGGTACGCAAGGCGTCCTGCATGTTCAGCGCGCCGGTGTCCTTGAGCACTTGTTGCGGGATGACAGTGACCGAGCGCGGCGTGTCGACCAGCGGCGCGGTGTACTTGGGCGAGGAGGCTTTTTCGACCTGATAGGACGTCGAGTCCTGGGCTTCGCCGGTGATGGCGGTGGCGTCCAGGGCGATGGCGTTGCCGGACGCTTTGCTGTCGGTCTTTTCTGCTGCGAAGACCATCTGTCCAGCGGAGCCGGCGGTGATTGCGACACCGATTGCCGAGGCGAGCAGACGTGGTGAACTGACCGGTAATTGTGCGTGTTGACGTGCCATTTTTATTCCCCTCCCCAAGGATTTGAGGCGGCGGAATATAGGGTAAACAGGTATTCGTATCAATTGCGAAACATTGTTATTCGCATTGAATTTACATTCTTTACAATTTGCCCTTACGGTTTTTGCCTGTTCGTTCGTCTCGCGGGTTTTACACGGTCAATAAGAATCAATACCATTGCCGCCTTCTTGCCATCAGGTGACATCGCCATGCTGCTGCACATTCCCGGGCTGTTTGCTAAAGACGAAGTGCAGCGCATCCGCCTGGCGCTGGAGCAAGCGGATTGGGCCGACGGCAAGATCACCGCCGGCTTCCAGTCGGCCAAGGCCAAGCACAATCTGCAATTGCCCGAAGGCCACCCGCTGGCCAAGGAAATTGGCGCGGCGATGCTCGAGCGGCTGTGGAAGAATCCGCTGTTCATGTCCGCCGCATTGCCGCACAAAGTCTTTCCACCGTTGGTGAACTGCTACACGGCCGGCGGCAGTTTCGACTTTCACATCGACAATGCCGTGCGCCAGCCCAAGGGCAGCATCGAGCGGGTGCGCACCGATCTGTCGGCGACGCTGTTTTTCAGCGAGCCGGAAGATTACGACGGCGGCGAACTGGAGATTCAGGACACCTACGGCACCCAGCGCGTGAAGCTGCCGGCCGGTGACATGGTGCTGTATCCGGGCACCAGTTTGCACAAGGTCAATGCGGTCACACGGGGTGCGCGCTATGCGTCGTTTTTCTGGACGCAAAGCCTGGTGCGCGAAGACAGCCAGCGTGCGCTGCTGTTCGAAATGGACGGGGCGATTCAGCAGTTGACTCGGGACGTCCCCGATCACCCTTCGCTTGTCCGCCTCACCGGCACGTATCACAACTTGCTACGGCGTTGGGTTGAAGTATGAGTTTCCAGTTGCGCCGCGAGGAAGTCCTCGACGCCGCCGGGCTGGCGGCGATGCTTGAAGAAAGCCCGGCCCGCGCTGCTCAGGCGATTTTGCTCGCGGCGGGCGAGGGCGAGGTTGAAGCGCAGGCGTTGCTTGGGCAGATCCTGCTGGATGGCCATGGCATCGCCCAGGATCAGCCATTGGCGCTGCGCTGGTTCGCTATTGCCGCCGGCCGCGGGCATCTGATGGCGCGCAACATGCTCGGGCGTTGTCATGAGCATGGTTGGGGTTGTGCGGCGGATGCCTCGGTGGCGGCGCAGCATTATCGAATCGCCGCGGAGGCGGGGCTGGACTGGGCGATGTACAACCTCGCCAATCTGCTGGCTACCGGACGCGGGGTGGCGGTAGATCATCAGCAAGCGCTGGCGTTGTACCGGTGCGCGGCTGAGTTGGGCCATGCGAAATCGATGAATCTGCTGGGGCGTTATCTGGAGGAAGGGCAGGTGTGCCCGGCGGATCCAGTTGCGGCGCGTGAATGGTATCGGCGCTCGGCTGAGGGTGGGGATTTTCGTGGGCAATTCAGTTTTGCTGCAGTTTTAGCGGATGAGGGGCGGATTGATGAGGCGGTCGATTGGCTTGAGAAAGCCTTGGCCGGCGGAAATCTGAATTTTCTGCGGGTGGCGAGTCAGACGCTGGCTGATGCGACAGATTTGCGGATTCAGGCTTTGGCAACTCGGTACCAGCGGCGTGCAGATGAACTGACCCGCACCGCATAACCCTGTGGGAGCGAGCCTGCTCGCGAAGTCGTCGTGTCAGTCACCCACATCTGTACTGACTCACCGCTTTCGCGAGCAGGCTCGCTCCCACAAGGGATCTCCAGTTATTCATGGATCACAAAAAAGCCCATGACACGTCATGGGCTTTTCACTTGCAGCTTGCAGCTCAAAACTTGCAGCTGCTCCTTAAACGTAAAACGACTTCAGCGGCGGGAAGCCATTGAACTCGACCGCGCTGTAACTGGTGGTATACGCACCGGTCGACAGCCAGTACAGGCGATCACCAATCGCCAGGTTCAGCGGCAGGCCGTACTTGTAGTTCTCGTACATGATGTCGGCGCTGTCGCAGGTCGGGCCGGCGATCACCACTTCTTCCATCTCGCCTTTCTTCTCGGTCCAGATCGGGAACTTGATCGCTTCGTCCATGGTTTCGATCAGGCCGGAGAACTTGCCCACATCGGTATACACCCAGCGCTCGACGGCAGTGCGCGACTTGCGTGCAACCAGTACCACTTCGCTGACCAGAATACCGGCGTTGGCAATCAGCGAACGGCCCGGTTCGAGGATGATTTCCGGCAGGTCATCACCGAAGTCTTCCTTCAGGAAGCGAATGATTTCTTCGGCGTAGGTTTCCAGGCTGTTGGTGCGGGTGATGTAGTTGGCCGGGAAGCCGCCGCCCATGTTGATCAGCTTCAGGTGAATGCCGTCTTCTTCTTTCAGACGCTCAAAAATAACTTTGACCTTGGCGATCGCCGCGTCCCATACGCTGATGTCGCGCTGTTGCGAACCGACGTGGAACGAGATGCCGTACGGCACCAGGCCGAGGTCGCGAGCGAGAATCAGCAGGTCCATGGCCATGTCGGTCTGGCAGCCGAATTTGCGCGACAGCGGCCAGTCAGCAGTGGTCGAGCCTTCAGTGAGAATACGCACATAGACTTTCGAACCCGGTGCAGCCTTGGCGATGTTGCGCAGGTCGGCTTCGGAGTCGGTGGAGAACAGACGCACGCCCTTGTCGTAGAAGTAGCGGATGTCCTTGGATTTCTTGATGGTGTTGCCGTAGCTGATACGGTCCGGGCTGACGCCGCGATCCATCACTTTGTCCAGCTCGTAGATCGAAGCAATGTCGAAGCTCGAGCCCTTGTCTTTGAGCAGGTCGATGATCTCGACGGCCGGGTTGGCCTTGACCGCGTAGTAGACCTTGGCGAATTCGAAACCGGCGCGCAGGTCATCGTAGGCCTGGGCGATCATCGCGGTGTCGATCACCACGAACGGGGTTTCCTGTTTGTCGGCGAACGCCTTCATTTTGTCGAATGTAGCGCGCGCGAAATAGTCTTCGACCTGGATCGACATGCTGGGTGCTCCTATGGGCAAACTCGTAAAAACAATGGGTGCATGAACGCCCTCCGTATCCCCACTTTGGTTCGCCTACTTCCCAAGGCATTGCCGCCGAAAGCAAAAAGGCCATCCAAATCGCTTGAGAGCTACTGCGCTTGACAATCCTGCGTTGGGAAGAGGCTCGGAATGCTCATTTACAACCAGTAAACTCCGCTTCCTCGCCTCTTCCCGCCTTGTCTTGTCTGCGCTCGCTACGCTCTCAAACGATCTGGACCAAATGTCCCTTGGCCTTGCTGTCTCGTCGTCAGTACTTGAGCCGGATGGATCGTTTCCAGCATGGACGTTCGGCGCGAACTTTAGGGCGTGAGGGGCGCGAGATCAACTAAAAATGTCGCGTTTTTGCACGGTTCTGACGTGCGTCGCGTTCATCACTCCTTCTACCCGACCGAGATGACGGGGAGATGTTCCCGGCGAATTTTCGAGTGTTAAACATATCTGCACGTTCGTGGCTTTTGTCAGCTAGATCGCAGGTAAGTGTGATGGCGGCAACATCGGCGACGTTGGCGTCGAGAGGTGGGCGGTAGGGGGATTTTGGCTGTTTGAGACGGAGTTTCTCAGACGCTCTCTGAATATCATATGTTGAGATTCTTTTCCGCCTGATGAGTGAAGAAAAAATCACTCGGATCCTGTGGGAGCGAGCTTGCTCGCGAAGGCATTTTCACAGTCGACATCGTTGTTGACTGATATTGCGCTTTCGCGAGCAAGCTCGCTCCCACAGGGCCTGTATTTTTAGGCGACGACCGCCTCAGCCGGCGAGACGATACTGGTCTTCATCCCCCGCGAACGGCCCGAACTCAGGTACGCCGCAATCGACTCCTGCGTTACCTCGCCGAGGAACACCCGTTCGGCATCCATCACCGGCAGCCAGGCGCGGTTGAACTCGTACATGCGCGACAGCAGGATACGCAGGTGCTCGTCGTACGCTGCGGTGGCGTTGAACTCACGCAGGAATTGCGCGCAGGTGCCGGTCTGGCGATGCAGGTCGCGACGGCGCACGTAACCCAGCGCCTTGTTCTCGGCGCAGGTGACCACGACGTAGCGACGGTCGTGCTCGTCCATCAATTCCAGCGCATCGGCCACCGGGGTTTCCGGGCTGACCGACGGCGCGTTGTCCGCCGCGTCTTCGGCCTTCACCAACAGCAGGCGCTTGAGGGTGCTGTCCTGGCCGACGAAGTTGCTGACGAAGTCATCCGCCGGATGCGCGAGCAGGGTGTCCGGGTGGTCGATCTGCAGCAGTTTGCCGGCGCGGAAAATGGCGATCTTGTCGCCCAGTTTGATCGCTTCGTCGATGTCGTGGCTGACCATGATCACGGTCTTGTTCAGCGCGCGCTGCATCTCGAAGAATTCGTTCTGGATCATCTCGCGGTTGATCGGGTCGACCGCGCCGAACGGCTCGTCCATCAACAGCAGTGGGGCGTCAGCCGCAAGCGCACGAATCACGCCGATACGCTGTTGCTGACCACCGGACAATTCCCGCGGATAACGATGCAGATACTGCTTGGGCTCGAGCTTGATCATGCTCATCAGTTCGCGGGCGCGGTCGTGGCATTTCTGTTTGTCCCAGCCGAGCAGTTTCGGCACCACGACGATGTTCTCTTCGATGGTCATGTTCGGGAACAGACCGATCTGCTGGATCACGTAGCCGATGTTGCGGCGCAGGGTTACTTCGTCGAGATCGGTGGTGTCTTCGCCGTTGATGAGGATCTTGCCCGAGGTCGGTTTGATCAGGCGGTTGATCATTTTCAACGTGGTGCTTTTGCCGCAACCCGATGGCCCGAGGAACACGCAGATCTCGCCTTCATTGACGGTCAGGCTTACCGAGTCCACGGCTTTGACGTCTTTGCCGTTGCTTTGGAAAGTTTTGCTGAGGTTTTGAAGTTCGATCATTTCAGGAGTCCTTTTGGAGTCAGCGTGCGTTGCAGCCACTGCAGGAGGAGGTCGGCGAAGATCGCCAGAAGACTGACCAGCAGCGCGCCGACGATAAGCATCGACATGTCACTGCGGCTGATGGAGGCGAGGATCAACACACCGAGGCCGCCGGCGCCGATGGTCGCGGCGATGGTCATCACGCCGATGTTCATCACCACCGCCGTGCGTACGCCGGCGAGGATCACCGGCACCGCAATCGGCAACTCGACCATGCGCAGGCGCTGGCCGAAGGTCATGCCGATGCCGCGCGCGGCTTCGCGGATGCCCGGCTCGACGCCGGTGAGGGCGAGGTAGGTGTTGCGCATGATCGGCAGCAACGAATAAAGGAACACGGCAGTGATCGCCGGCAGCGGCCCGAGGCCTTGGCCGAACTTGGAGTAGAACGGCAGCAGCAGGCCGAACAGGGCGATCGACGGCACGGTCAGCAGCACCGTGGCGCTGGCCTGCAACGGGCCGGCGAGGGTGGGGAAACGCGTCATCAGAATGCCCAGCGGCACGCCGATGACGATCGCCAGCGTTACGGCGATGCCGACCAGAGTGATGTGCTGCCAGGTCAGGTGCATCACCTGCTGCCAGTCGAGATGGGAAAAGGCGTTCAGAAATTCCATGACTTCTCCTCTCTTAATTCAATGGATGCTGGCGCAGGAAATCGGCGGCAACGGACGATGGGCTTTCATGATCGACATCGACCCGCGCGTTGAGTTGGCGCATGGTTTCGTCGTCGAACAGTTCGGCCAGCGGCTTGAGTTGTTCGGCCAGTTTCGGGTTGGCGTCCAGCGTGGCCTGACGCACCACGGGAGCGGCGGTGTAGTCGGGGAAGTAATGCTTGTCGTCTTCCAGCAATTTCAGGCCGAAGGCGTTGAGGCGGCCGTCGGTGGTGTAGACCAGACCGGCAAACACCTGGCCGTTGCGCAGTGCGGTGTAAACCAGGCCGGCGTCCATCTGCCGGATGTTCTTGCGGGTCAGGTTCATGTCGTAGAGCTTGACCATGCCGTCGAGGCCGTCGGAGCGGTTGGCAAACTCGGTGTCCAAAGCCACCAGGTGGTTGGTCTTGGCCTCGGCGCGCAGCACTTCGTTGAGCTGGCTGATATTGCCGATCTGCGGGTACTCCTCGGCGACCTTTTTCGGCAGGGCGAGGGCATAGGTGTTGCTGAATTTCGACGGCGTCAGCCAGACCAGGCCTTTTTTCGCGTCGAGTTCTTTGACCCGGGCGTAGGACTGCGCGCTGTCGAGTTTTTCCGTGACATGGTTGTAGGCCACCAGCGACACGCCGGTGTATTCCCAGAGCAGGTCCAATTGGCCACTTTCGTGGGCGCTGCGCGCGAGATTGCTGCCCAGACCGCCGGTGATCTGCGCGTCGTAGCCTTTGCTGCGCAGGTATTGCGCGGTGATTTCGGCGAGCAGGGTCTGCTCGGTGAAGACCCGGGCGCCGAGGCGGATGACCGGTTTTTCAGCGGCTTGCGCGACTCCTGCGAACAGCAGGACGCAGCCTAAGATCAAGCTAAGTCGTTTCATAAATATTCCTTCGCAAAGCCTTAAGACGGGCGCAAACCGCGTTCCAGCCAGAGACGGCTGGCGAGGGTGACCACGCCATCGAGCAACAGCGCCAACAGCGCGGTGCACGCGGCGCCGAGCAGCAGTTGCGGCTGATTGTTCAGGGCGATGCCGGGGAAGATCAGGCTGCCGAGGCTGTTGGCGCCGATCAGGAAGGCCAGCGGCGCGGTGCCGACGTTGATCGCCAGTGCGACCCGCACGCCACCGACGATGATCGGCACGGCGTTGGGCAATTCGACTTTCCACAGCACTTGGCGCGGGGTCATGCCGATGCCGACAGCGGCTTCCTTCAGCGAGCCCTGGACATTTTTCAGGCCTTCATAGGTGTTGCGCACGATCGGCAACAGCGAGGCGAGGAACAGCGCGAAGATCGCCGGCCCACTGCCGATGCCGAGGATACCCAGCGCAATCGCGAGCACGGCCAGCGGTGGCACGGTGTTGCCGATATTGAAGATCTGCATGAAGCGTTCGGCGCGGCCGACCATGCTCGGGCGGCTGAGGAAGATACCGGCGGGGATGCCCACGACCAGGGCGGCCAGCATGGAAGCGAGGACGAGAATCAGATGAGCTTGCAGGTAAAACAACAAATCGTCGCGGTAGTGTTCGATCGTGTTGATGCCGATCCAGTGGACCAGCAGGGCCAGGAGCGCGATCACCACCGCACCTCCCATCAGCCCTTTGCCATAGCGGATAGCCACAGGCGGACTCCTTTTTTGTAGTCGGCGAGCGCTGCTCCGCGTGGCAAGCCATTCCTGGCTGCCGAAGTCAGCGTTCGCGAAAAGTAGCCGTTTTCCAGCACCGGCCAAGCGGTGCGAAAGCGAGCCATGAGCGCAGCCTCGTCAGGCTAACTTGCTGATTTTTCAGCCCCTGACGAAGATTCGTAACAGGGGATGGACGTCTCCGTGCTTTAAAAGGTTCCCATCTGAGGCAGCATTTGGCCACCCTTAATGTGCTCAACGGTTCGGTTATTGTCCTGAGTTGGGCTATAATCGCGGCCCTTTTTTGAATCACCGCCAGGCGATTTCCCATGACCCAACAGGCCGCCGAAGTCGCGAAACGCCGCACTTTCGCCATTATTTCCCACCCCGATGCCGGTAAAACCACGATCACCGAAAAGCTCCTGTTGATGGGCAAGGCGATTGCAGTGGCCGGTACGGTGAAATCCCGTAAATCTGATCGCCATGCGACATCCGACTGGATGGAGATGGAGAAGCAGCGGGGTATTTCCATTACCACATCGGTCATGCAGTTCCCCTATCGCGAACACATGATCAACCTGCTCGACACTCCGGGCCACGAAGACTTCTCCGAAGATACCTACCGCACCCTGACGGCGGTGGACTCGGCCCTGATGGTGCTCGACGGCGGTAAGGGTGTAGAGCCACGGACCATTGCGCTGATGGACGTCTGCCGTCTGCGTGACACGCCGATCGTCAGCTTCATCAACAAACTCGACCGTGACATTCGCGACCCGATCGAACTGCTCGACGAAATCGAAGCCGTTCTGAAAATCAAGGCTGCGCCGATCACCTGGCCGATCGGTTGCTACCGCGACTTCAAGGGCGTGTATCACCTGGCCGACGACTACATCATCGTCTACACCGCCGGTCACGGTCACGAGCGCACCGAAACCAAGATCATCGAGAAACTCGACTCCGACGAGGCGCGCGCGCACTTGGGCGACGAGTACGATCGTTTCATCGAGCAGCTGGAACTGGTACAGGGCGCCTGCCACGAATTCAACCAGCAGGAATTCCTCGACGGTCAACTGACCCCGGTGTTCTTCGGTACGGCGCTGGGCAATTTTGGTGTCGACCACGTGCTCGATGCTGTCGTCGATTGGGCGCCGCGTCCGCTGGCCCGTGTGGCCAACGAGCGCACCGTCGAGCCGGTGGAAGAGAAGTTCTCGGGCTTCATCTTCAAAATCCAGGCGAACATGGACCCGAAACACCGCGACCGCATCGCCTTCATGCGTATCTGCTCGGGCAAGTACGAAAAAGGCATGAAGATGCGCCACGTGCGTACCGGCAAGGACGTGCGCATCGGCGATGCGCTGACGTTCTTCTCCTCCGAGCGTGAACAGCTGGAAGAGGCGTACGCCGGCGACATCATCGGTCTGCACAACCATGGCACGATCCAGATCGGCGACACCTTCAGCGAAGGCGAAGTCCTCGGTTTCACCGGTATTCCGCACTTCGCCCCGGAACTGTTCCGTCGGGTGCGTCTGCGTGATCCGCTGAAATCCAAGCAGCTGCGTCAGGGCCTGCAGCAGTTGGCGGAAGAGGGCGCGACGCAGGTGTTCTTCCCCGAGCGCAGCAACGACATCATTCTTGGCGCCGTCGGTGTGCTGCAGTTCGATGTGGTCGCCAGCCGTTTGAAAGAGGAATACAAGGTCGAATGCTCGTATGAGCCGATCACTGTGTATTCCGCGCGCTGGATCGAGTGCGACGACAAGAAGAAGCTTGAGGAATTCTCCAACAAAGCGGTGGAGAACCTCGCGCTGGATGGCGGTGGGCATCTGACCTATCTGGCGCCGACGCGGGTGAATCTGGCGCTGATGGAAGAGCGCTGGCCGGACGTGAAATTCCGCGCGACGCGGGAGCATCATTAAGCGCTGAGCTGAGTTGTTCGAAAGCCCCTGAGGTGTAGGCCTTGGGGGCTTTTTTATGGGCTGCCGGTTTTGGTCTTGGCGGCCTTTGGGCCGATCAGGCGTTGGTTGATTTGGGTGAATATCCGTTTTTTGCTGTGCTGCAGCTGGCGGTTTCGCCCTTACGGCGAGTCCCTTTTTCAGACGCCAAAAGGAACCAAAAGGCTTGCTCCTACGTTCGGCCCTCGCAGGCTCGGGTTCCTTCGCTCCGGGATCGATCCTGGCGCAGCGGCTACGGTTTGCTTCGCTGCACCTCCTTCCGCTGTGTCTGGCTGCGCCAGACGGTCGCTGCGCTCCCACGCCCGGATCAATCCCTCCACTCAGCCTTCCGACGTCGCCGGTGGATCAAGATCAAAAGCGGTACTCGAGCTTGCGCTCATCGTGGAGCTGCCGAAGGCTGCGATCTTTTGATTTAGCTTTTCTGTGGGAGCGAGCCTGCTCGCGAAGGCCGCCTGACAGCCGGCCGATATTTAGCAGACTGCCTGCGAATCCATTTAGGGGAGTGAGTGCTGAGTGAAAGCTATACGTCCTTTGAAACCCATTCAGGCCACGCGTGGGCTTAGCTGTTTCTGTTATTGCTGTTATTAGAAACCAATCTGTCCACCGATGGCATTTCTGCCTGCGCGGTCGCGTCCTAAGTGGTGAGCCGGGCGGATCGCAACTAGATTCACATCGAGCCAGTCCGGCAAGCATGTCTTAGCGCAACAGGATGGAGTCGGCCATGAAAAGCAGATTGCTACGGATTTTGATGTTGTTGAAAGTGATGGTGATGCTGTCCCTCGGTACTGCAACGGCGTGGGCTGAGTGTGAGGATCACGATTCGCAGGCGTTCAACGGCCAGGTCGGGCATAGCGGGCTGATGCTGGCCAAGTCCGAGTCGGAGCCCGGGGATATGAATCAGGGCGGCAGCGCCGATGATGACGACTCGACCACTGACGAGCCGGACAGCGATGATCCGGATGACGAAGGCGACAGCCAGACGTAGATCGCCGGGCAAAGAAAAACCCCTTCTGCCTCGACTGATGCGCAATCGAGGTGGAAGGGGTTTTGTTAACGCATGAATTCTTGAATCAACACGAACTCCCTGTGGGAGCGAGCCTGCTCGCGAAAGCGGTTAATCAGTCACCGATGATGTTGACCGAGATGACGCCTTCGCGAGCAGGCTCGCTCCCACATGGGGTTTTGTGTTGGCCTCCGGATCTGCTTACGCCGCGCCGTCGAGAAACTGCTCGGCGTAGTGACAAGCCACCTGCCGGTTATCCAGTTCACGCAACAGCGGTTCTTCCGTGGTGCAACGCTCGGTCGCGTACGGGCAGCGCTTGTGGAAGGCGCAGCCCGATGGCGGGTTCAGCGGGTTGGGCAGTTCGCCGACGATCTTGATTTTCGGCTTGTTCGGGTCCGGGTGAATGGTCGGGGTCGCTGACAGCAGCGCCTGGGTGTATGGGTGCAACGGGCGCTCGTAGATGTCGTTCTTCGGGCCCAGTTCAACCGGGCGACCGAGATACATCACCATCACGTCATCGGCTACGTGCTGCACCACCGCGAGGTTGTGCGAGATGAACACGTAGGCGGTGTTGAACTCCTGCTGCAGGTCCATGAACAGGTTGAGCACCTGGGCTTGAATCGACACGTCCAGCGCTGAAGTCGGTTCGTCCGCGACCAGCACTTTCGGTTGCAGCATCATTGCCCGGGCAAGCGCGATACGCTGGCGCTGACCACCGGAGAACATGTGCGGATAGCGCTGGTAATGCTCGGGACGCAAGCCGACCTGCTTCATCATCGCCTGGACTTTCTCGCGACGTTCGCTGGCCGACAGCTTGGTGTTGATCAGCAGCGGCTCGGCCAGTTGATCACCGATTTTCTGCCGTGGGTTCAACGACGCATATGGGCTCTGAAAGACCATCTGCACGTCTTTGCGCAGTTGCTTGCGCTCGGCCTTGTCGGCGCCGGCGACTTCCTGGCCGGCGATCTGCAGCGAGCCCGACGACGGTTCTTCGATCAGCGTCAAAGCGCGGGCGAGGGTGGATTTGCCGCAACCCGATTCACCTACCACGGCGAGGGTCTTGCCGGCTTCCAGTTCGAACGACACGCCGTTGAGCGCGCGCACGGTGGCGTGGCCCTTGAACAGGCCACGGGAGACTTCGTAGTGACGGGTCAGGTCGCGGGCGGTGAGTACGACGGCCATTACGCCACCTCCTGGTTCAGCGGGTAGAAGCAGCGGGCGAGGCTGTTGGCTTTTGGATCAAGGCCCGGACGCTGGGTGCGGCAGTTGTCCTGCACATACGGGCAGCGCGGCGACAGCAGGCAACCCTGCGGACGGTCATAGCGGCCCGGGACGATGCCCGGCAAGGTCGACAGACGCGAGGCGCCGAGGCTGTGTTCGGGAATCGCCTTGAGCAGTGCTTCGCTGTACGGGTGCGCCGGGATGTCGAACAGTTGCGGCACCTGACCGACTTCAACGGCCTGACCTGCGTACATCACGCAGACGCGCTGGGCGGTTTCCGCGACGACCGCCAGGTCGTGGGTGATCAGCACCAGGCCCATGTTCTGTTCTTTCTGCAACGCCAGCAGCAGATCCATGATCTGCGCCTGAATCGTCACGTCCAGCGCGGTGGTCGGCTCGTCGGCGATCAGCAGTTTCGGCTCGCCGGCAATCGCCATGGCGATCGCGACACGCTGGCTCATACCGCCAGACAGTTGATGCGGATAGGCGTCCATGCGGCTGGCGGCGCCCGGAATTTCCACTTTTTCCAGCAGTTCGATGGCACGCTTGCGCGCTTGCTTGCCGGACATTTTCAGGTGCAGGCGCAGCACTTCCTCAATCTGGAAACCGACGGTGTAACTCGGGTTCAGTGCGGTCATCGGGTCCTGGAAGACCATCGACAGGTCTTTGCCGACGATCTGCCGACGTTGACGGTTGCTCAGTTTGAGCATGTCCTTGCCGTCGAAGCTGAGCGAGTCAGCGGTGACGATGCCGGGATGCTCGATCAGACCCATCAGCGCCATCATGGTCACGGATTTACCCGAACCCGACTCGCCAACGATGGCCAGCACTTCGCCTTTGTCGACCTTGAGGTCGAGGCCGTCGACCACCGGGGTCGCGGTCTTGTCGCCGAAGCGGACGTTGAGATTCTTGATTTCCAACAGTGACATGTGAATCTCCTCAGGCGGCGTTCTTGAGTTTCGGGTCCAGCGCATCGCGCAGGCCGTCGCCCATCAAGTTGATTGCCAGCACGCTGAGCAAAATGGTCAGACCAGGCAGACTTACCACCCACCAGGCGCGTTCGATGTAGTCGCGGGCCGAGGCCAGCATGGTGCCCCACTCAGGGGTTGGCGGTTGTACGCCGAGGCCGAGGAAGCCCAGTGCGGCGGCATCGAGAATCGCCGAAGAAAAGCTCAGGGTCGCCTGCACGATCAGCGGCGCCATGCAGTTGGGCAGCACGGTGATGAACATCAGACGCGGCAGGCCGGCACCGGCCAGCCGCGCGGCGGTGACGTAGTCGCGGTTCAGTTCGCCCATGACGGCGGCACGGGTCAGACGCACGTAGGACGGCAGGGAAACCACAGCGATGGCGATCACAGTGTTGATCAGGCCAGTGGCCGAGGATGGCGACGATCGCCACGGCCAGCAGCAGCGACGGCAGGGCCAGCATGATGTCCATCAGGCGCATGATGGTCGGGCCGACCACTTTCGGGAAGAAACCGGCGAACAGACCCAGCAGGATCCCCGGAATCAACGACATCACCACCGACGACAAGCCGATCAGCAGCGACAGGCGCGAGCCCTGGATCAGACGCGACAGCAGGTCACGGCCGAGTTCGTCGGTGCCGAGCAGGAACTGCATCTGCCCGCCTTCGAGCCACGCCGGCGGCGTCAGCAGGAAGTCACGGTATTGCTCGCTCGGGTTATGCGGCGCGACCCAAGGCGCGAAGATCGCGCAGAAGATGATCAGCAGCATGAACAGCAGGCCGGCAACGGCGCCCTTGTTCTTCGAGAACGCTTGCCAGAATTCTTTGTACGGCGACGGGTACAGCAGGCTTTGATCCACGGCGGACGTGGCGGCGGCTACTGAGGATGTTGGAGTGCTCATGGGTATTGACCTCAGCGCTGATGACGGATGCGTGGGTTGGCAAAGCCGTAGAGGATGTCCACCACGAAGTTGACCAGAATCACCAGGCAGGCGATTAACAGGATGCCGTTTTGCACCACCGGATAGTCCCGGGCGCCGATGGCTTCGATCAGCCATTTACCGATGCCGGGCCAGGAGAAGATGGTTTCGGTCAGGACCGCACCGGCCAGCAGCGTGCCGACCTGCAGGCCGACCACGGTCAGCACCGGAATCAGTGCGTTGCGCAGGCCGTGCACGAACACCACGCGCGACGGCGACAGGCCTTTGGCCTTGGCGGTGCGGATGTAGTCTTCGCGCAGCACTTCGAGCATCGACGAACGGGTCATCCGCGCGATCACCGCCAGCGGAATGGTGCCGAGCACGATGGCCGGCAGGATCAGGTGATGCAGGGCGTCGAAGAACGCGCCGACGTCATCGGCCAGCAGCGTGTCGATCAGCATGAAGCCGGTCTTCGGCTCGATGTCATACAGCAGGTCGATGCGCCCGGACACCGGGGTCCAGCCCAGGCTCACCGAGAAGAACATGATCAGGATCAGGCCCCACCAGAAGATCGGCATCGAATAGCCCGCGAGGGAGATGCCCATCACCCCGTGGTCGAACAGCGATCCTCGTTTGAGTGCCGCGATCACCCCGGCCAGAAGCCCGAGGATGCCAGCGAACAGCAGGGCGGCCATGGACAGTTCCAGGGTCGCCGGGAAAAGAGAGGTGAACTCGGTCCACACGCTTTCACGGGTACGCAACGACTCACCGAGATCGCCCTGGGCCAGTTTGCCGATGTAGTCCAGATACTGGGCATACAGCGGCTTGTTCAGCCCCAGGCGTTCCATTGCCTGAGCGTGCATTTCGGGGTCGACCCGACGTTCGCCCATCATCACTTCCACGGGGTCGCCCGGAATCATGCGAATCAACGCGAAAGTCAGCAAGGTGATGCCGAAAAACGTGGGGATCAACAACCCCAGTCGGCGGGCAATAAAACTAAACATCTTGTGTGGTACCTCATCAGCCGGTTAGGCGTGTCCGGCGTCCCTCAGGTCAGGGACGCCGGGCGTTTCTTATCTACTTCACCTGGGTGGTGGCGAAGTTATTAGTGGTGAGAGGGCTGATGTGGTAGCCCTCTACATTGTTGCGCATTGCAGTGAACATCCGAGTATGGGCCATGCTGATCCATGGCTGGTCCTGATTAAACAGCACTTGAGCCTGTTCGTAGAGCGCGGCGCGTTCGGCCGGATCTACTTTAGCCCGCGCTTCATCCAGCAGTGCCTGGAATTTCTCGTTGCACCAGCGTGCGTAGTTTTCGCCGTTCTTGGCGGCCTCGCAACTGAGCATAGGCGTCAGGAAGTTATCCGGGTCGCCGTTGTCGCCCGCCCATCCGGCCGAGACCATGTCGTGCTCGCCGGCCTTGGCGCGCTTGAGCATCTCGCCCCATTCCATCACGCGGATGTCGATCTTGATCCCGACTTTCGCCAGGTCAGCCTGCATCATCTGCGCGCCGAGCATCGGGTTGGGGTTGGTCGGACCGCCGCCGTTACGGGTGAACAAGGTGAACGTGGTGCCTTCCGGAACCCCGGCTTCCTTGAGCAGCTTGCGCGCTGCATCGAGGTCGCGTGGTGGGTTCTTCAAGTCATGGTTGTAGCCGAGCAAAGTCGGCGGGTACGGGTTGACCGCCACCGACGCGTTGCCCTTGCCGAACAGCGCGTTGACGTAGGCCTCCTTGTCGAAGGCGATGTCGATGGCTTTGCGCACGCGCACATCGCTCATGTACTTGTGCTGGGTGTTCATCGCGACGTACGAGACGGTCATCGCGTCCAGCTCGTCGACTTTCAGGTTGCTGTCTTTCTTGATGCTCGGGATGTCATCCGGTTTCGGATACAGCGCGACCTGGCACTCGTTGGCCTTGAGCTTTTGCAGGCGCACGTTGTTGTCGGTGGCGATGGCCAGAATCAACGCGTCGGCCGGCGGCTTGCCACGGAAATAATCCGGGTTGGCCTTGAAGCGCACCTGCGCATCCTTGGCGTAGCGCTGGAAGATGAACGGGCCGGTGCCGATCGGCTTGTTGTTCAGGTCGCCGGTCTTGTTGGCCTTGAGCAACTGGTCGGCGTATTCGGCCGGGTAGATCGACGAGAACGCCATGGCGATGTCGGCCAGGAACGGCGCTTCGCGACGGGTCAGGGTGAACTTGACCGTGTTGTCGTCGACTTTCTCGACGCTTTTCAGCAGTTCCTTGAAGCCCATGCTTTCAAAGTACGGGAAGCCCACGCTCGACAGTTTGTGCCACGGGTGATTCGGGTCCAGTTGACGCTGGAAGCTCCAGACCACGTCGTCGGCGTTCATGTCGCGGGTCGGCTTGAAGTATTCGGTGGTGTGGAACTTGACGCCTTTGCGCAGGTGGAACGTGTAGCTCAGGCCGTCTTCGCTGATGTCCCAGGACTCGGCGAGTGCCGGGATCACTTCAGTGGTGCCGGGTTTGAAATCGGCCAGGCGATTGAAGATGGTTTCGGCCACAGCGTCCGCCGTGACTGCAGTTGTGTACTGGACCATATCGAAGCCTTCCGGGCTGGCTTCGGTGCAGACCACCAAGGGTTTGGCCGAGGCGCCGACAGCGACACTCAGCAACGCAGCCGCGATGGCCGCACGTAGGGGAAGCATTTTCATCGATAACCCTCTGCAATCGGTTGAAGACAGAAAACCGAACGGCCGACTCATCATGAGTCAGCCGTCAGTTGGCGTTTTTACAGAATGTTGAACGGGATGGTGGTTACGAGACGGAATTCGTTGATGCTGCCGTCAGCCTGGTTTTCGCTGGCACGGTGCGCGGTGTAGGTGCCGCGAATCGTTGTAGCCTTGAGCGGGCCGCTCTGTACTGCGTAGGTTGCACCGACGCCGTATTCATAGTGGTGCTCGCCGTCCATTGCCTGCACGCCATCGTAGCCGCCACCCTTGTAGTGAGTGCCGTCGATGCCCCAGCCGCGTGCCTGGTAGATGTTGAATTTCAGGCCTGGCACACCGTACTCGGCCATGTTGATGCCATAGGAAACCTGGAAGGATTTCTCGTTCGGGCCGTTGAAGTCCGAGAGCAGGGAGTTGGCCAGGTAGATACCGTTGGTTTCGTGCAGGTAGTCGAAGTACTCGTTACCGTTCACTTCCTGATAGGAGAAGGTCACGGTGTGGGCCTGGTGCGTCAGGCCGAACGACAGCGAGTAGGTGTCGTTGTCGATGTCACCGAGCAGTTTTTTGCCTTCGTCGACGGTCTTGTAGTAGTTCAGGCCGGTGGTCAGGCTCAGCACCGAGCTGTCGCCCAACACGTGGGTGGCGCCGAAGTAGTACTGGTTCCACAGGTCTTCGGCCTGGGTGCCCCACAGGCTGGTGGTCAGGCTGGCGAACGGCTGGTAGGAAATACCGGCGGTGTTGACGTGATCGGCTTCAGCGTTGATGTCACCGTATTCGGAGCGGAACTTGCTCAGGCTTTCTTCGGTACGTGGCGAAACGCGGTCGAAGGTCGCGACGTCGAATGCCAGGTTGTTCAGCTCTTCGCTGTGGATCGCGATGCCTTCGAAGCTCGATGGCAGCGGACGGTTGCCGATCACATCGACTTGCGGGCTGCTGAAGTTCATGCGGCCGGCGGTCAGAGTGGTATTGGAGATGCGCGCCTTGACGTTGGCCAGGCCCAGCTTGCTCCACTGGCCGACAGCGTCACCGCCTTCGCGGGTCAGGGTACGGTTGTTGCCTGCGCCTGGGCGGGTGCCCGGAGCGCCGCCATTGTTGGCGGCAAGGTTCTCGCGGTCGCGCTCAAGGGCGATCGCGTTGTAAGCAGCCACTTCGGTGCTGAAACCGACGGTACCTTCGGTAAAGCCCGAGTTGTACTTGATGATCGTGCCTTGGACCCAGTTGATCCGGCGATCGGTTTCGGTGGACTGGCCGTTCTTGCGATACGCGAACTTGCCGCCACGTTTGAGTTGTTCGTTGGCGTACCAGTTACGGGTCGAACCGCTGATCGATTGCCCTTCGAGGAAGCCAGTGGCTTCGGCCTGGGCGCTCTTCTCGTTGACGGTCACCGGGGTGAACGCCTGGCTTTGGGTTTCCGCATAAGCCGTAGCGGTGATGCTGCTGATGGCCAGGGCCAGTATCGCGGTGCTGCTCAGTTTCATGGGTGAAGCTCCTTTACTTTCTTTTTATCCCGGCTTTTTTGGTATGCCGGTTATTGGTTTAGAACTCGTTCACACATCGCAAACGTTTGCAAAACGCCGGATTGGCGAATTTCGGCAAAGCGCTTGCGTGAGGGGAGTAGACGGCTCCCCTCAGCATTGCGGCTAATCGGTGGGTTTAATCGATACTGACACCCGAGAACACGTTGCGGCCGAACGGGCTGACTTTGAACCCTTCGACGCGGGTGCTTAACGGCTGGTTGACCGTCGAGTGGGCGACAGGCGTGATCGGCACTTGCTGTTTAAGCAATTGCTGGGCCTGTTTATAAAGCTCGGTGCGCTGGTCGCGGTCGGTGACGACCTTGGCCTGTTTGATCAGCTTGTCATACGCCGGATCGCACCACATGGAGTAGTTGTTGCCGCCGATCGCGTCGCAGCTGTACAGCGTGCCCAGCCAGTTGTCCGGGTCCCCGTTGTCACCGGTCCAGCCGATCAGGCTGACGTCGTGCTCGCCGTTCTTGGTGCGCTTGATGTACTCGCCCCATTCGTAGCTGACAATCTTCACTTTCAGGCCGATCTTGGCCCAGTCGGACTGGAGCATTTCGGCCATCAGTTTGGCGTTCGGGTTGTATGGACGCTGCACCGGCATTGCCCACAGGGTGATCTCGGTGCCTTCTTTCACGCCGGCAGCCTTGAGCAGTTCCTTGGCTTTTTCCGGGTTGTAGGCGGCGTCCTTGATGGTGTCGTCGTAGGACCACTGGGTCGGTGGCATGGCGTTGACGGCCAGTTGCCCGGCGCCTTGATAAACAGCGTTGAGAATGCCCTGTTTATTCACCGCCATGTCCAGCGCCTGACGCACTTCCAGTTGATCGAAGGGCTTGTGGCGCACGTTGTAGGCGATGTAGCCGAGGTTGAACCCCGGCTTGGAAATCAGTTGCAGCTTCGGGTCGGCCTTCAGCGCTTCAACATCGGCCGGACGCGGGTGCAGGGTGATCTGGCATTCGCCAGCCTTGAGCTTCTGCACGCGCACCGAGGCATCGGTGTTGATCGCGAAAATCAGGTTCTTCAGCTTGACCCGGCTCGGATCCCAGTACTGCGGGTTGCCGGTGTAGCGGATGTTGGAGTCTTTCTGGTAGCTCTTGAATACGAACGGCCCGGTGCCGATCGGCTTCTGGTTGATATCGCTCGGCTTGCCGTCGGCCAGCAGCTTGTCGGCGTATTCGGCTGACAGAATCGAAGCGAAGCTCATGGCGATGTTCTGGATGAACGCGGCATCGACGCTGTTGAGCGTGAACTCCACGGTCAGCGGCCCGGTCTTCTCGACCTTGGCGATGTTCTTGTTCAGGCTCATCCCGTTGAAATACGGAAACTCGGTGGGATAGGCCTTACGAAACGGCTGCTGCGCATCGAGCATGCGGTTAAACGTGAACACGACATCGTCAGCGTTGAAATCGCGGCTCGGCTTGAAGTAAGGAGTTGTATGAAATTTCACGCCTTCACGCAGGTGAAAGGTGTATTTCAGGCCATCTTCGGAAATGTCCCACTTGGTCGCCAGGCCCGGTACGACATTGGTCGCGCCTTTTTCAAACTCGACCAGGCGGTTGTACAGCGGCTCGGCGGCGTCGTTGTCGGTGGCCGTCGTGTACTGCGCGGTATCGAAACCCGCCGGGCTGCCTTCCGAGCAAAACACCAGGCTGTCGCTGGCGGCGTAGCTTGCAGACGTGGCGGCCAACAGGCCGGCGCCCAACAGAGCGGAAAAAACCAAGGTATGGCGCATGACGCTCCCTCTTTTTAGTGTTGTGCAATGCGTCAGGGTCCCTATCCCGGGACTTTCTGGTCGCATTGAGCTCAATCCAATACGTACGGCAAAACCGGTGGCCCACGCAGACACTGGTCAGTACGCGACGGTAGGCACCGTGCCTCTGGCAGTAAATACGTAATTGCCTTAATGCTCGTAGGAAAAGTCGACGCGCCTATACCGAAGCAATCATCTGCGGCGGATTTGGGTGTAGGCCTTTTCCTTTTTCCCGGTAGATAAAGCAACGGCGACGTCAGAAACGCCGCCGTCGCGATGTCTTACTTGCTGACGCTGACGCCGTAGAAGGAATTCAGGCCAAATGGGCTGATCTTGAAATCCTGCACGTTGGCGCGCATGGGTTGATACACCGTCGAGTGAGCGATAGGTGTCATTGGAACTGCATCTTTGAGGACGTGTTGCGCCTGTTTGTACAGCTCGGTGCGCTTGCCCTGGTCGGTAGTGCGTTTGGCTTCTTTCACCAGGCCGTCGAACTTCTTGTCGCACCACTTGGAGAAGTTGTTGCCGCTCAGCGAGTCGCAGCCAAACAGAACGTTGAGCCAGTTGTCCGGATCACCATTGTCACCGCTCCAGCCAATGATCATGGCCTGGTTTTCGCCACCTTTGGAGCGCTTGATGTACTCGCCCCATTCGTAGCTGGTGATCTTCACTTTCAAGCCGATCTTGGCCCAGTCGGACTGGAGCATTTCAGCCATCAGTTTGGCGTTCGGGTTGTACGGACGCTGCACCGGCATTGCCCACAGGACAATCTCGGTACCTTCCTTGACACCGGCTTCCTTGAGCAGCTGTTTGGCTTTCTCAGGGTCGTACTTGGCATCCTTGATGGTGGTGTCGTAGGACCACTGGGTCGGCGGCATGGCGTTGACCGCCAGTTGGCCCGCACCCTGGTAAACCGAATCGATGATCTGTGGCTTGTTCACGGCCATGTCCAGCGCCTGACGCACGCGCAGGTCAGCCAATGGGTTGGCCTCGTTGCTGCCCTTGACCTTGTCCATCACGTTGTAGGCGATGTAGCCCAGGTTGAAGCCGGCCTGATCCGGCATCTTCAGCGACTTGTCTTCTTTCAGCGCTTTCAGATCCGCCGGACGCGGGAACAGGGTGACCTGGCACTCGTTCTTCTTCAACTTCTGGATACGCACCGACGGGTCGGTGGTGATGGCGAAGATCAGGTTGTCGATCTTTACGTCTTCAGGTTTCCAGTAATCCTTGTTGCCGGTGTAACGGATGTTCGAGTCTTTCTGGTAGCTCTTGAACACGAACGGGCCGGTGCCGATCGGCTTCTGGTTGATGTCGGCGGCTTTGCCATCCTTGAGCAGTTGGGCCGCGTATTCGGCGGACTGCACGGACGCGAAGCTCATGGCCATGTTCTGAATGAACGCGGCGTCGACTTCTTTCAGGGTGAACTTGACGGTGTGGTCGTCGACTTTATCGATCTTGGTGATGTTGGTGTCCATCCCCATGTCGGTGAAGTACGGGAATTCGGTCGGGTACGCCTTACGGAACGGGTCGTCCTTGTTGATCATGCGGTTGAAAGTAAACAGCACGTCGTCGGCGTTGAATTCACGAGTCGGCTTGAAATACGGGGTGGTGTGGAACTTGACGCCTTCACGCAGGTGGAAGGTGTAAGTCAGGCCATCATCGGAAATGTCCCACTTGGTCGCCAGACCAGGAATCACGGCGGTGCCGCCGCGCTCGAACTGGGTCAGACGGTTGAACATGGTTTCGGCTGAGGCGTCGAAGTCGGTTCCGGTGGTGTACTGGCCTGGATCAAAACCGGCCGGGCTCCCTTCGGAGCAGAACACCAGGTTAGTCGCAGCGGTGGCGAAAGGTGCGGAGGCTAACAAGCCTGCGCCGACTAGAAACGGAATGACCGCGTGTTTAAGCATGTTGGCCTCATGATTTGTTGTCATTTTTTAGTTGTGAGGTACGACCTCGTGAGTCGTGCCTGCGGATACTTATGCAGGGCCCATACCCAATGCAAGATCCAGAGCGGTCGGCGGCGTTAAACCGTGGCACGAACGTACCTTAATGTCGCATCCGTATAACTTTTGACGCATTTGACCGTTTGCGAGTGGTTTTTAAGGTGCAAATGCAGCCCCAAAACGGTGCGGCAGTCACCTGCTGCGCGCCGCCTTGGGGCCGGGTGTTACTTATTTATACCCACCCCATAGAAGGGGGTCAGACCGAAAGGGCTGATGCGGAAGTCGCTGACTTCCTTGCGCAACGGCTGGAACACTGTGGAGTTGGCGATCGGGGTGATCGGCACCTGCTGTTTAAGGATCAGTTGCGCCTGTTGATACAGTTTTACCCGTTGCGCTTTATCCGTGGCCACTTTGGCCTGCTGCACCAGTTTGTCGTAAGCCGGGTCGCACCATTTCGCATAGTTGCTGCCTTTGACTGCCGCGCAGCTGTACAGCACGCCCAGCCAGTTGTCCGGGTCGCCGTTGTCGCCGGTCCAGCCATAGATCATCGCGTCATGTTCGCCATTCTTGGCGCGCTTGATGTACTCGCCCCATTCATAGCTGACGATGTTGGCCTTGATGCCGATTTTGTCCCAATCCTGCTGGATCATTTGCGCCGACATACGTGCATTCGGATTCGACGCGCGCTGCACTGTCATCGCCCAAAGGTTGATGGTTGTACCGGGTGCAACCCCGGCTTCCTTGAGTAGCGCTTTGGCTTTCACCGGGTCGTAAGGCGCGTCTTTGATGTTCGGGTCGAACGACCATTGCGCGGGTGGCAAAGCGTTCTGTGCCAACTGACCGGCGCCTTGGTAAACCGCCTTGATAATTGCCGGTTTGTCGATGGCCATGTCCAGCGCCTGACGGACCTTGAGCTGATCAAGAGGCGGGTGGGTGGTGTTGTAGGCGAGGAAGCCAAGGTTGAATCCGGCCTGTTTCAGCACGCGCAGGTTCGGGTCTTTTTCCATGACCTCGATATCGGCGGGGCGTGGATAACCGCTGACCTGGCATTCGCCGGCCTTGAGCTTCTGCAGGCGCACGGCGGCGTCGGGTGTGATCGAGAAAATCAGGTTATCGATTTTCACGTCTTCGGGTTTCCAGTAGGCCTTGTTGGCCGCGTAGCGGATCTGCGAATCCTTCTGATAGCGCTTGAACACAAACGGGCCGGTGCCGACCGGCTTCTGATTGAGGTCGGCGGCTTTGCCGTCCTTCAACAGTTGTGCGGCGTATTCGGCTGACTGCACCGAGGCGAAGCTCATGGCGAGATTTTGCACGAAGGCGGCGTCGACGTTGTTGAGGTTGAAGCGCACGGTGTGGTCGTCGAGTTTTTCCACCGACTTGATCGTGGTGTTCAGGCCCATGTCGGTGAAGTACGGGGATTCGGCGGGGTAGGCCTTGCGGAAGGCGCTCTCCGGGTCGAGCAGACGCTGGAATGTAAACAGGACGTCGTCGGCGTTGAAGTCGCGGCTCGGGGTGAAATAGTCGGTGGTGTGGAACTTCACGCCTTCGCGCAGGTGGAAAGTGTAGTGCAGGCCGTCGCTGGAGATGTCCCATTTTGTCGCCAGGCCGGGTTCGATGTCGGTGCCGCCGCGCTGGAATTGGGTGAGCCGGTTGAAGACGGTTTCGGCGGAGGCGTCGAAGTCGGTGCCGCTGGTGTATTGGCTGGGGTCGAAGCCGGCGGGGCTGGCTTCGGAGCAGTAGACCAGAGTCGTGGCGGCGTTGGCGATCGGGGCTATTGCTGTTAGTGCGAGGGTGATCAACAGTGGTTTGAGGGTGAATCTTGGCATGGAGTCCCCGGGGGATTTGCTGGTTATGCTTTCAGGGTAGCGGGGATTTGGGGGGCTTCGGAAATATCGTTTTTTGTGTTGGGGTGTCTGTCTCGGTATATAGCGGCTTGGTTTGGGGGTATATCCGTTGCTTCGGGTGCTGCGGCTGACGGTTTCGCCTGACGGCGACTTACTTTTTTACAAGCGCCAAAAAAGTAAGCAAAAAACGCTAGCTCCTGCGTTCGGCCCTCGCAGGCTCGGGTTCCTTCGCTGCGGGACTGATCCGGGCGCAGCGGCTCCGGTTTGCTGCGCTGCACCTCCTTCCGCTGTGTCTGGCTGCGCCAGACGGTCGCTGCGCTCCCACGCCCGGATCAATCCCTCCACTCAGCCTTCCGACGTCGCCGGTGGATCAAGATCAAAAGCGATACTCGAGCTAACGCTCATCGTGTAGGAGCTGCCGAAGGCTGCGATCTTTTGATCTTGATTTTGCTTTTCTGTGGGAGTGAGCCTGCTCGCGATGAGGCACGTCCAGGCACCCGAGGGCTTGAGTTTGTTTAATTCCGATGCCCAATAACCCGAACCTTCCCACAAGGTTTTCAGGTTGTCCGTCGGACGTCCGCTCTCTAGGCTTGGGTCGTCGCTGGTTGTTCAGCGATCGGGTGTGAGAACCCGACATTCATAGTCATTCAGTGCCCAGATCCGCATAATTGCCGCCAGCAAGTCTGCTGCCTGCAAAGTGCGTTATGGCGGCTCTGTGCGGGCGGGCTTATGTCCGGCCGGGTGCCTATGACCGGTTTTCTCACCCCGCACAAAGCTGCCACCTCTTCGCCGTGTGAGAAACGGCATCGAGATGGCTCAACCTCATAGGTGAAGCGCATGAGCAAACCAGTCCCCGACCCACCCGAAGAAACCCCAACCCCCTCGAAGCCGCGCTGCGTGCCGACGATCTCGCGAAGAACCGCGAAGCCATCAAGCGTGCCCTCGATTTCTATCTCTGCCCGCCACCCGGCAAACCGCACCCACCGAGCACGATGTTTTCGATCCGGCCCGACATCGACACCGAAAGCCTGCTGGCTCACGCCTGTGAATCTCTCGCTTCAGCCAATACGCTGGCCAGCGATTTCGCCGATCAGCTCGGTCGGCCGCAGCGCAATACCGCGCTGGCGATCCAGCAGATCATCATGCTGGCGGAGCTGGCGGTGAATCGGGCGCTGGATCGAGTTGATCCGCGTACGTAATCAGGGAGGGCCACCGCTTTATCGTTTTTCGCGGGCAAGCCCGCTCCCACAGTGTTATATGCGATTTTCAAAACACTACAAAACCTGTGGGAGCTGGCTTGCCAGCGATAGCGGTGGATCATTCACTACAAAACCCGGACACAAAAAAACCGGCAACCATTTACTGATTGCCGGTCCTTCATTCAGCCAGGCTCAAATCACTGCATCAACACTTCAATCGAGCCATCCGCGGTCATGCTGACCTGGCTGGTGCCGGCTTCAACTTCCGGTGTCACCGGGGCGGAATCCATGGCCGCTGCTTTCATCATCATCGGAGCGCGCAGGTACGGTTGTGGGTAACCGTTGCTGTTGAGGTTCAGGTTGACGATTTTGTAACCCTTGCCGCCCAGCGCATCGGTGGCCAGTTGGGCGCGGGTCTTGAAGGCGGTGACGGCTTCTTTGAGCAATTGGTCTTCACTGGCCTTGCGGGTCGGGTCGGCGATGGCGAAGTCCATGCCGCCCATTTTCAGCTCGGTCAGCAACTCGCCGGTGAGTTTCGACAGGGCGGCGAAGTCGGTGCTTTCCAGGCGCAGTTCGGCGCGCTCGCGCCAGCCGGTGATCTTCTGGCCTTTGGTGTCGTAGATCGGATAACTGTTGCGGCTGCTCGTGCGCAGGGTGATGTCTTTGACTTCCTTGGCCTGGGCGGTGGCCTTGTTCATGGTGGTGCTGATGGCCGCGGCGAGTTTGGCCGGGTCGGTGTTCTGCTCTTCGGTGTAGAGCGTCACGATCATCTGGTCGCGAGCCACTTCCTGGCTGACTTCGGCGCGCAGGGAAATCTGGTTGTAATGCAGCTCATCGGCGGCCAGCGCCGGGAGGCTGACGACGCTGCCGACGGTCAGGGCGAGGAGGGCGGCGCTGCGGCGAAATTTGTGCATGAAGGCTCCTTGAATGAGGCGCAGAGGGCGCTGCGTGAGCCATCAGACTCTATAAAGCAGCTGCAAGTTGCAAGCTTCAAGCTGCAAGTAAATGCAAGAGCAAGAACTGCGGCGCTTTTGATCTTGCTTGCCGCTTGAAGCTTGCAACTTGCAGCTGCTCTCCTGTGGTCGTTTGCCGCACTTTCGCCTCTGAGCCCCGCGCCTTGGTTATACTCCGTGCGATCCGCCTGGAGCGCTCATCAGGAGAGCTCATGCTCGCCCCCGTACAACTGACTTCCGCCACTCGCCAGAACCTCTGGCGGCTGACTTTCATCCGCACCCTGGTGCTCGCCGCGCAGGCCGGGTCCGTGGGCCTGGCCTACTGGCTGCAATTGTTGCCGTTGCCGTGGGTGCAATTGGCGATGACCCTGGGCTGTTCGATTCTGCTCTGCATGTTCACTGCCGTGCGCCTGCGCACATCGTGGCCGGTGACCGAGCTTGAATACGCGCTGCAACTGGCCTGCGATCTGGTCATCCACAGTGCGCTGCTGTATTTCTCCGGCGGTTCGACCAACCCGTTCGTTTCCTATTATCTGGTGCCGCTGACCATTGCGGCGGTGACGCTGCCGTGGCGTTATTCGGTGATTCTGTCCGGCATTGCGCTGGCGCTGTACACGGTGATGCTGACGCGTTTCTATCCGCTGGAAACGCTGCCGGTCGCCCGTGAGAATCTGCAGATCTACGGCATGTGGCTGAGCTTTGCGCTGGCTGCAGCGGTGATTACCTTCTTCGCCGCGCGCATGGCTGAAGAGTTGCGGCGGCAGGAAGAATTGCGCGCAATCCGCCGTGAAGAGGGGCTGCGTGATCAGCAATTGCTTGCCGTGGCGACCCAGGCCGCGGGTGCGGCGCATGAGCTGGGTACGCCGCTGGCGACCATGAGCGTGTTGCTCAAGGAAATGCAGCAGGACCATCCCGACCCGATGTTGCAGGACGATCTGAAGGTGCTGCAGGATCAAGTCAAACTGTGCAAGGAAACCTTGCAGCAACTGGTCCGCGCCGCCGAGGCCAATCGGCGTCTGGCGGTCGAGATGCAGGACGTCACCGACTGGCTCGACGAGGCGCTGAACCGCTGGCACCTGATGCGCCCGGAAGCCAGTTATCGCTTCCAGCGTCTCGGCCAAGGCGCAGTGCCACGCATGGCGCCGCCGCCGGACCTGACGCAGGCCCTGCTGAATCTGCTCAACAACGCCGCCGACGCTTGCCCGGAAAATCTCCAGGTCACCCTGGATTGGGATGCGGAAACGCTGACCATCAGCATTCGCGACCATGGCGCCGGTGTGCCGCTGGCCATCGCCGAGCAGATCGGCAAACCGTTTTTTACCACCAAGGGCAAAGGTTTCGGCCTGGGCCTGTTTTTGAGCAAGGCCAGCGTGACACGCGCCGGCGGCTCAGTGAAACTCTATAGTCATGAGGAAGGCGGCACGCTCACCGAGCTGCGCCTGCCCCACGGCGCCCGAGGAGACCTAACATGAGTGACGAAATCCAAGTCGAAGGCGAAGAACTGCCGCATTTGCTGCTGGTCGATGACGACGCGACCTTCACGCGCGTGATGGCGCGTGCCATGGCCCGCCGTGGCTTTCGCGTCAGCACCGCCGGTTCCGCCGAAGAAGGCTTGACCATCGCTCAGGCCGATCTGCCGGATTACGCCGCGCTCGACCTGAAAATGGACGGCGACTCCGGACTGGTGTTGCTGCCCAAGCTGCTGGAACTCGATCCGGAAATGCGCGTGGTGATCCTCACCGGTTATTCGAGCATTGCCACGGCAGTCGAGGCGATCAAGCGTGGCGCCTGCAACTACCTGTGCAAACCCGCCGATGCCGACGACGTGCTGGCCGCGCTGCTGTCCGAGCACGCCGACCTCGACAGTCTGGTGCCGGAAAACCCGATGTCGGTCGATCGTTTGCAGTGGGAACACATCCAGCGCGTGCTCACCGAGCACGAAGGCAACATCTCCGCCACGGCGCGCGCCCTAGGCATGCACCGCCGCACCCTGCAGCGCAAACTGCAGAAGCGTCCGGTCCGTCGCTGAACCTGCGCTGAACGACTATCGCCAGCCCTCGCGATAAATCGCGCCGATCCTCTATGATCGGCGCGTGTCTGTTGTTTACTATATCGAGCCTTATCCATGAATCAGAACGCTGAATATTCCGCGGTCAACGATGCTGTGCGCGGGCAGTTTTTTCGCAAAGTCTGGGCGATGACCACGCCTTACTGGCGCAGCGAAGAGAAGGGCAAGGCCTGGACGTTGCTGATTGCCGTGATCGCGCTGACGCTGTTCAGCGTATGGATCGCGGTGTGGTTGAACAGTTGGTACAAGGATTTCTATAACGCCCTGCAGAAAAAGGATGAGGCGGCGTTCTGGCAGTTGATCCTGTATTTCTGCGGTATTGCCGCTGTGGCGATTCTTGCTGCGGTGTATCGCCAGTATCTGACGCAGATGCTGACCATTCGCTGGCGGGCGTGGCTGACCGAAAAGCACTTCACCCGGTGGCTTGAACACAAGAATTACTACCAGCTGGAGCAGGGCGGTTACACCGATAACCCGGACCAGCGAATCTCCGAAGACCTTAATAAATTCACTGCGAACACACTGGCGCTTGGCTTGGGCTTGATCCGTACGGTCGTCAGTCTGGTGTCGTTCTCGATCATTCTGTGGGGCGTCTCCGGCAGCATCGAGGTGTTCGGTTTCACTGTTCCCGGCTACATGTTCTGGTGTGCACTGGTCTATGCGGCGGTCGGCAGTTGGCTGACGCATTTGATCGGCCGACGTCTGATCGACTTGAACAACAACCAGCAGCGTTTCGAAGCCGACCTGCGTTTCTCAATGGTGCGGGTGCGCGAAAATGCTGAAAGCATCGCGTTGTACAACGGCGAGCCGAATGAAAATCGGCGCTTGAGCAATCGTTTCGGGCTGGTCTGGCATAACTTCTGGGACATCATGCGCGTGTCCAAGCGCCTGACGTTCTTTACTTCGGGCTATGGGCAGATCGCGATCATTTTCCCGTTCATTGTTGCCGCGCCACGTTATTTCAGCGGCAAGATCGAGCTGGGTGAGCTGATGCAAATCAACTCGGCGTTCGGCAATGTGCAGGAGAACTTCAGTTGGTTCATCAGCGCTTACCAGGATCTGGCCGAGTGGCGCGCCACTTGCGATCGTCTGCTGAGTTTCCGCAATGCCATGAGCAACAACGAGGAGCGCGTGCCCGCCATCGATGTGCAGAACCAGGGCAGCGAATTGCAGGTGCACAGCCTCGGCCTGGATCTGGCCGATGGACGTCATTTGCTGACCGACGCCGACATGACTGTGGAGCCGGGTGAGCGCGTGATGCTCAGCGGCCGTTCCGGCAGCGGCAAGTCGACACTGCTGCGGGCGATGGGGCATTTGTGGCCGGCGGGCCACGGCAATATTCGTTTGCCGGCAGCGCGTTATCTGTTCCTGCCGCAGAAGCCTTATCTGCCCATCGGTACATTGCGTGAGGCGCTGAGTTATCCACAACCCGGTGACACCTATGCGCCGGAGCGTTATGCACTGGTGCTGGAAACCTGCCGTTTGCCACATCTGCTCGGGCGGCTCGATGAGGCCAATCACTGGCAGCGCATGCTCTCGCCGGGTGAGCAGCAACGCTTGGCTTTCGCCCGTGCACTTCTCTATGCACCGCAATGGCTGTACATGGACGAAGCGACTTCGGCGATGGATGAAGAAGACGAAGCGACCTTGTACCAAGCGCTGATCGATGAGATTCCAGGGTTGAGCATTGTCAGCGTCGGTCATCGAAGCAGTTTGAAACGATTCCATCCACGGCATGTGCGGATCGACAGCGGGCGTCTGGTCGAACAGGCCATAACTGTCTGAACACTCACCTGTGGGAGCGAGCCTGCTCGCGAAGGGGCCATATCGGTCGACGAATCTTTCGTCTGAACCACTGCTTTCGCGAGCAGGCTCGCTCCCACAGCGGGGTAATGTGATCTGCCCGGTGATCGTACAACCCGCTTGAGCTATGATGGCGCCAAGCCGAACTTTCGAGACAAGATACAAATCATGGAAAAGCTGATCGACACCCCGCGCCTCCCCCGCAAGCGCCGTAGCCTCGCCCAGGAATTGGTGACGGTGTTGAGCGAGCAGATCCGTGATGGCCTGCTCAAACGTGGCGACAAATTGCCCACCGAGTCGGCGATCATGGAAGCCCATGGCGTCAGCCGCACCGTGGTCCGTGAGGCGATTTCCCGTCTGCAGGCCGCCGGCCAGGTGGAAACCCGCCACGGCATCGGCACCTTTGTCCTCGACACGCCGAGCCCGAGCGGTTTCCGCATCGACCCGGCCACCGTCGTCACTCTGCGTGACGTGCTGGCAATTCTCGAATTGCGCATCAGCCTCGAAGTCGAATCCGCCGGCCTCGCCGCGCAACGCCGCAGCCCCGAACAACTGGCAACCATGCGCGCCGCCCTCGACGCTCTGAACGAAAGCGCCTCCCATGCCAGCGATGCGGTGTCGTCGGACTTCGCTTTCCACCTGGAAATCGCCCTGTCCACCGGCAACCGCTATTTTACCGACATCATGACCCACCTGGGCACCAGCATCATTCCGCGTACGCGGCTGAACTCGGCGCGCCTGGCCCACGACGATCAACAGCACTACATGGGCCGTCTGAGCCGTGAGCACGAAGAAATCTACGACGCAATTGCCCGACAGGATTCCGATGCAGCGCGTGCGGCGATGAGATTGCACCTGACCAACAGCCGCGAAAGACTGCGCCAGGCCCATGAAGAGGCGCAGGCGCAGGGGTAGCGCTCAACGCACTATGGCGACTTTGAGTTCTTCAGACATTGCGGGAACTTGACCTTGCTTCGAGACGCTGTAACGCAATCGGGCATCTGCTGCCGGACTGAGACCTTTCTCAAAATGAGCCTTTTCAATTGCGAAAGGAATGTCCTTGCCCAGATCGGCGGAAGTCAGCGCTTTCAGGTATTCCCATTGCTTATCGCCGACGACGAGCATCAGTTTTACTCGGTCTCCTGCCGAGGCTTCAGCATATGGAGGTACCACTGCTTCGGTCGGGTCTTTGATTGTGCTCACGTAAAGGGTGCCTTTTGACGCTTCTGTGAGTATTGGTGCAGGCAGAGGGGGAAGCGTTGCATTAGTCATGTTCAAGGTCCTTTTGTCAGTATCAGTCGGCTAAATGCGCGTATTAGTCGCGCGCATTCATTAAAGGACCGCTGAACCTGCGCTCGCACCTGTAAGAAATACCAGTCCCGACCAACGGTCAGAGCGTCAAATCCGCAACCCATTACGCCTCGACCCGCAGCCTCAGCGGCAGCGAATACGGCTCCATACTCGACTCATCACGAAACTTGTAGCGCAGCTCCACCTCGCGGTTCAGGTACGGTTGCAGCGCCTCTTTCGGCAACTGCACCTCGATGTCGAGCAGCTTTTCCATTTCATCCTCGGCATCGTCCCAAGCGCCGGTGTCCACTTCATCACCTTCCCATTCAGGCTCGTCAGCATCACTGCCGAGAATCGCGTAGACGCTCCAGTTTGCTGCGAAATCGCTGGAATCCGGCACCTGCACGGTGAGGATATCCGGCATCTGCGAGAGCTGAAGCGTCACGCAATCGTCTTTAGCAGGGGCGGTGTGGGAGAGGGTAGGGGCGGCAAAATGCATCGACATAACAGCTTCCTTTGAGTGGTCCGCCACGATCCTTCGTGGCAGTCGACGTATTTTAGGAGCGGCTCGTCCCCTCGCAATTAAACGAATCCAGACCAGATATTTCCGCCAGCGAAGGCTTCAAGGACGGGCCTTCCAGCGATTTCAGCAAGCGCAAAAAGCGATTTTGTCCGACAAAAAATCGCTGGCAACGATGAAATGCAGTTGACGGTTATCTTTTAAGTTGTACGATGACCTACAACTTCGGCGAAGGCTGAACGGTCCACTCACAATAAAACGTTGCTACCAGGGTGTTCGAATAATGAATCCACAAGAACTGAAGTCCATCCTCTCTGCCGGCCTGCTGTCTTTCCCGGTGACCGATTTCAACGCGCAAGGCGATTTCAACCGCGCGGGCTACATCAAACGCCTGGAATGGCTGGCTCCGTATGGCGCTTCGGCTCTGTTCGCTGCCGGCGGCACCGGTGAGTTCTTCTCCCTGGCCGCCAGCGAATATTCGGAAATCATCAAGACCGCCGTCGACACCTGCGCGACCAGCGTTCCAATCCTCGCCGGCGTCGGTGGTTCGACCCGCCAGGCCATCGAGTACGCTCAGGAAGCCGAGCGTCTGGGCGCCAAAGGCCTGCTGCTGCTGCCGCACTACCTGACCGAAGCAAGCCAGGACGGTGTTGCCGCGCACGTAGAAGCCGTGTGCAAGTCGGTGAAGATTGGCGTGGTCGTCTACAACCGCAACGTCTGCCGCCTCACCGCGCCGCTGCTGGAGCGTCTGGCCGAGCGCTGCCCGAACCTGATCGGCTACAAGGATGGCCTGGGCGATATCGAGTTGATGGTGTCGATCCGTCGCCGCCTCGGTGATCGCTTCAGCTACCTGGGTGGTCTGCCGACTGCCGAAGTCTACGCCGCTGCCTACAAGGCGTTGGGCGTGCCGGTGTACTCCTCGGCGGTGTTCAACTTCATCCCGAAAACCGCGATGGACTTCTACCACGCGATCGCTCGCGAAGATCACGCCACCGTCGGCAAGATCATCGACGACTTCTTCCTGCCGTACCTGGACATCCGCAACCGCAAGGCCGGTTACGCCGTGAGCATCGTCAAGGCAGGTGCAAAAATCGCCGGCTATGACGCAGGTCCGGTGCGTGCGCCGCTGACCGACCTGACCGGCGAAGAGTACGAAATGCTCGCCGCGCTGATCGACAAGCAAGGCGCGCAATAAACGAGAAAAGCGAGGCCGCTGAGCAATCAGCGGCTTTTTGCGTGAAGGCTTTTAGAGTTGAGGGCTGCCCTGTGACAACTGCAAAACGCTACGACAACTACATCAATGGCGAATGGGTCGCCGGTGCCGATTACTCGGCCAACATCAACCCGTCCGAACTCAGCGACACCATCGGCGACTACGCCAAGGCCGACCTGAGCCAGGTCAACGCCGCCATCGACGCTGCGCGCGCTGCGTTCCCGGCGTACTCCACTTCGGGCATTCAGGCCCGTCACGATTCGCTGGATAAGGTCGGCAGCGAGATCCTCGCCCGTCGCGAAGAGCTCGGCACGCTGTTGGCCCGTGAGGAGGGCAAGACCCTGCCGGAAGCGATCGGTGAAGTGACCCGCGCCGGCAACATTTTCAAGTTCTTCGCCGGTGAGTGCCTGCGTCTGTCCGGTGACTACGTGCCGTCGGTACGCCCGGGCGTCAACGTTGAAGTCACTCGCGAAGCACTGGGCGTGGTCGGTCTGATCACCCCGTGGAACTTCCCGATCGCCATCCCGGCATGGAAAATTGCTCCGGCCCTGGCCTACGGCAACTGCGTAGTGCTCAAGCCTGCCGATCTGGTGCCGGGCTGCGCCTGGGCCCTGGCGGAAATCATCTCCCGCGCAGGTTTCCCGGCCGGTGTGTTCAACCTGGTGATGGGCAGCGGTCGCGTGGTTGGCGAGGCGTTGGTCAACAGCCCGAAAGTCGACGGCATCAGCTTCACCGGTTCGGTGGGCGTTGGTCGTCAGATCGCCGTGAACTGCGTTTCGCGCCAGGCCAAAGTGCAACTGGAAATGGGCGGCAAGAACCCGCAAATCATTCTCGACGACGCCGACCTCAAGCAAGCGGTCGAGCTGTCGGTGCAGAGCGCGTTCTACTCCACCGGCCAGCGTTGCACAGCGTCGAGCCGCTTGATCGTGACTGCCGGGATCCACGACAAATTCGTCGAAGCCATGGCCGAGCGCATGAAGTCGATCAAGGTCGGCCACGCGCTGAAGGCCGGCACCGACATCGGTCCGGTGGTCTCCCGGGCGCAGCTTGAGCAGGACATGAAGTACATCGACATCGGCCAGTCCGAAGGTGCGCGTCTGGTCAGCGGCGGTGGTGTGGTGACATGCGACACCGAGGGCTACTTCCTCGCGCCGACCCTGTTCGCCGACAGTGAAGCGTCAATGCGTATCAGCCGCGAAGAGATCTTCGGCCCAGTGGCCAACATCGTTCGCGTGGCCGATTACGAAACCGCGCTGGCGATGGCCAACGACACCGAATTCGGCTTGTCGGCCGGCATCGCGACCACTTCGCTGAAGTACGCCAACCACTTCAAGCGCCACTCCCAGGCCGGGATGGTGATGGTCAACCTGCCGACCGCCGGTGTGGATTACCACGTCCCGTTCGGTGGCCGTAAAGGCTCGTCCTACGGCTCGCGTGAGCAGGGCCGCTATGCACAAGAGTTCTACACGGTCGTGAAGACTGCCTACATCGGTTCCTGATACACGCAATACCTGTGGGAGCTGGCTTGCCAGCGATTCGGGCAACGCGGTGCTTCAGGCACGCCGCGCTGATGCCATCGCTGGCAAGCCAGCTCCCACAAAGACCAAAGAATGTTTTACCCGCATAAAAATAATCAGTGGGAGTACATCTGCATGCAATCCTCCAAGCCGACTCATGTCCGCTATTTGATCCTGCTCATGCTGTTTCTGGTGACCACGATCAATTACGCCGACCGTGCCACGATCGCCATTGCCGGCTCCAGCCTGCAAAAGGACCTTGGCATTGACGCCGTTACCCTCGGCTACATCTTCTCCGCATTCGGTTGGGCCTACGTCGCCGGGCAAATTCCCGGTGGCTGGCTGCTCGATCGCTTCGGCTCGAAAAAAGTCTATGCCCTGAGCATTTTCACCTGGTCGCTGTTCACCGTGCTGCAAGGCTTCGTCGGTGAATTCGGCATGTCCACGGCAGTGGTTGCGCTGTTCATGCTGCGTTTCCTTGTGGGCCTGGCCGAAGCGCCATCGTTCCCCGGCAATGCGCGCATCGTGGCGGCGTGGTTCCCGACCGCTGAACGCGGCACCGCTTCGGCGATATTCAACTCGGCGCAATACTTTGCCACCGTGTTGTTCGCGCCGCTGATGGGCTGGATCGTCTACAGCTTCGGCTGGGAGCACGTGTTCATCGTCATGGGGATTCTGGGCATCATCTTCTCGCTGGTGTGGCTGAAGGTTATCCACAGCCCGCGCCAACACCCGATGGCCAACGAAGCTGAAGTCAACTTCATCGCTGACAACGGCGGCATGGTCGACATGGACCAGAACAAAGGCAAAAAAGCCGATGGGCCGAAGTGGGACTACATCCGTCAGTTGCTGACCAACCGCATGATGCTTGGCGTGTATCTGGGCCAGTACTGCATCAACGGCATCACCTACTTCTTCCTGACCTGGTTCCCGGTGTACCTGGTGCAAGAGCGTGGCATGACCATTCTCAAGGCCGGTTTCATCGCTTCGTTGCCGGCGATCTGCGGCTTTATCGGCGGTGTGCTCGGCGGGGTGATTTCCGATTACCTGCTGCGCAAGGGCCACTCGCTGACTTTCGCCCGCAAGGCGCCGATCATCGCTGGTCTGCTGGTGTCGAGCAGCATCGTTGCGTGCAACTATGTTGACGTGGAATGGATGGTCGTGGGCTTCATGGCGCTGGCATTCTTTGGCAAAGGCGTGGGTGCACTGGGCTGGGCGGTGGTTTCCGACACTTCGCCGAAACAGATCGCCGGTCTGAGCGGTGGCCTGTTCAACACCTTCGGCAACATCGCTTCGATCACCACGCCGATCGTGATTGGCTACATCATCAGCTCTACCGGTTCGTTCAAATGGGCGCTGGTGTTTGTCGGTGCCAACGCACTGGTCGCGGTGTTCAGCTACCTGGTGATCGTCGGCCCGATCAAGCGTGTGGTCTTGAAAGAGCCGCCAGCCAAGGGCGGTAATGAAGCCACCGGCAATTTGTCTCAAGCGCATTCCTGAGGAGCGGCGTCATGCAGTTGATTGAACATTCCGACTCGCCGCGCTACATCCGCCTGCACGAGCGGGACAACGTTGTAGTGGTGGTCAACGATCAGGGCGTACCGGCCGGTACCGAGTTCGCCGACGGCCTGGTTACCTTGGATTTCGTACCGCAGAGCCACAAGGTCACCCTGGAGGATATTCCCGAGGGCGGCCCGGTGATTCGTTACGGGCAGATCATTGGTTACGCGTTGCAGCCGATCCGTCGCGGCAGTTGGGTCAAGGAAGATCAACTGCGCATGCCGACCGCGCCGCCGCTGGACAGCTTGCCGCTGTCCACCGATGTGCCGGATGCGCAGGCACCGCTGGAAGGCTTCACATTCGAGGGTTATCGCAACGCCGACGGCACCGTCGGCACGCGCAACATTCTCGGCATCACCACCACCGTGCAGTGCGTCACCGGCGTGCTCGATCACGCGGTCAAGCGCATCAAGGAAGAGCTGCTGCCGAAGTACCCGCATGTCGATGACGTGGTGGCGCTGACCCACAGTTATGGCTGCGGTGTGGCGATTACCGCCACCGATGCCTACATCCCGATTCGTACCGTGCGCAATCTGGCCCGCAACCCGAACCTGGGGGGCGAGGCGCTGGTAATCAGTCTGGGCTGCGAGAAATTGCAGGCCGCGCAGGTGATGCACGAAGACGATGCCTCGGTGGATCTCAGCGATCCTTGGCTGTACCGCTTGCAGGATTCCAGCCACGGCTTTACCGAAATGATCGAGCAGATCATGGAACTGGCCGAAGTGCGTTTGAAGAAACTCGACCAGCGCCGCCGCGAAACGGTGCCGGCGTCCGAGCTGATTCTCGGTATGCAGTGCGGCGGCAGCGACGCGTTCTCCGGCATCACCGCCAACCCGGCGCTGGGTTATGCCTCGGACTTGCTGTTGCGCGCGGGGGCGACGGTGATGTTTTCCGAAGTCACCGAAGTGCGCGATGCGATCTACCTGCTGACCTCGCGGGCGCAGACGCAAACCGTCGCCGAAGAGCTAGTCCGCGAGATGGACTGGTACGACCGTTACTTGGCCAAGGGCGAAGCCGATCGCAGCGCCAACACCACGCCGGGCAACAAGAAAGGCGGGTTGTCGAACATTGTCGAGAAGTCGCTGGGCTCGATCGTCAAGTCCGGCAGCAGCGCGATCAACGGCGTGCTCGGACCAGGCGAGCGTTTCAAGCAGAAGGGGCTGATTTTCTGCGCGACGCCAGCCAGCGATTTTGTCTGCGGTACGTTGCAACTGGCGGCGGGGATGAACCTGCACGTGTTCACCACGGGGCGCGGTACGCCTTATGGGCTGGCCATGGCGCCGGTGGTCAAGGTATCGACGCGGACTGAACTGGCACAGCGCTGGCCGGACCTGATTGACATCGATGCCGGGCGCATTGCAACCGGGCGCGCGACCATCGAGGAGCTGGGCTGGGAGTTGTTTCACTATTACCTGGATGTTGCCAGTGGCAAGCAACAGACCTGGGCGGAGAAACACAAGCTGCATAACGACATCACCTTGTTCAACCCGGCGCCGATTACCTGAGACCGCGTCATCGTTCTTCGCGAGCAGGCTCGCTCCCACAGGGAAATGCATTGCAAATGTGGGAGCTAGCCTGCTCGCGAAAGCGATCTGCCAGACGCCGAAGGACTTGCGGTGCCTGTGATCGTTCCCACGCAGAGCATGGGAACGATCAGGGTGAAAGTGGCTTATCATTAGCCCCCTATCGACGCTCACCCAAGGCTCCCCGGCATGCTGGCAATCTTTCTCGAAACCCTGAACATCACCGCGCCGGTGTTTGCCATGCTGTTTCTCGGTGTGCTGCTCAAGCGCATCGACTGGATCAACGACAACTTCATCCACACCGCCTCATCGCTGGTGTTCAACGTCACGATGCCGGCATTGCTGTTTCTCGGCATCCTCCACGCTGACCTGCACGCCGCGCTGCAACCTTCGCTACTGATCTACTTTTCCCTCGCCACCCTGGTGAGTTTCGCCGTGGCCTGGGGCTGGGCAATTTTCAAGTGTCCGCGTGAAGATCGCGGCATCTACACCCAGGGCGCGTTTCGCGGCAACAACGGCGTGATCGGCCTGGCGCTCGCTGCAAGCATGTACGGCGATTACGGCATTTCGCTCGGGGCGATTCTGGCGGCGCTGGTGATCCTGTTCTACAACACGCTGTCGACCATTGTGCTGGCCGTATACAGCCCGGTGATCAAGTCCGATCCGTGGAGCATCTGCAAAAGCGTGTTCAGCAACCCGCTGATCATCAGCGTGATTGCGGCGGCCCCGTTCGCCTATTTCAAGATCGGTTTGCCGGGTTGGCTGGAAACCTCCGGCCAGTATCTGGCGCAGACCACTTTGCCGTTGGCACTGATTTGTATCGGTGGCACGCTGTCACTGGCGGCGTTGCGCAAGAGCGGCAAGATGGCGCTCAGTTCCAGCCTGGTGAAAATGGTCGGTCTGCCGTTACTGGCAACCGTGGGCGCGTGGTTGTGGGGCTTTCGCGGGGCGGAGTTGGGGATTCTCTTTCTCTACTTTGGCAGCCCGACGGCGGCGGCAAGTTTCGTCATGGCCCGGGCGGCACAGGGCAATCATGAGCTGGCGGCGGCGATCATTGTGCTGACCACGTTGATGGCGGCGATTACCACCAACGTCGGGATCTTTGTGTTGCAGTGGGGTGGGTGGATCTGATCAAGGATTTGCGGTGTCTGGCAGGGCCTCTTCGCGAGCAGGCTCGCTCCCACAGGGAAACGCATTGCAAATGTGGGAGCGAGCCTGCTCGCGAAGGCGGTCACTGCGGTTTCTGGTAGCTGTCGATCACTTCCTGCGCCGCGCGAAACGCATCGATCGCCGCAGGTACGCCGGCATACACCGCGCAATGCAGCAGGGCTTCGCGAATCTCCTCCACCGTGCAGCCATTGTTCAACGCGCCGCGTACGTGGCCCTTCAACTCCTGCGGACACTTCAACGCGGTCAGCGCGGCGAGGGTAATCAGGCTGCGGGTTTTCAGCGACAGACCTTCGCGGTTCCACACCCCGCCCCAGGCGTGTTCATTGACGAAATCCTGCAACGGCTGGGTGAACTCGGTGGCGTTGCCCAAGGCGCGATCAACGAAGGCATCGCCCATGACCTGACGACGGATTTCAACCCCGGACTGCTTCGACTCGTTCATGGCACATCTCTTTTGTGGTGTTGGCGACGCCAGGCGCGGATCGACGTGAACAACAGAAACGTCAGCAGCGCCGGCAGGACATAAAACAGCATCAAGCGCTCGAGTCTGCCGGCCAGCGGCATGCCGGTGGTGAACGACACCACATGCAGCCCGTAGACCAGATACAAACCAAGCAGCAGCAAGCCTTCGGCCCGGGTCACGCGGTAGCCGGAATAGAACACCGGCAGGCACAGCGCCGCGACGCCGAGCATCACCGGCAAGTCGAAATCCAGCGCATTCGGGGAAACGGAAAGCGGCGTCGGTGCGAGGAGGGCGGTCAGCCCGAGCACCCCGAGCAGGTTGAACAGGTTGGCGCCGATCACGTTGCCCACGGCAATGTCGCGCTGTCCGCGCAACGCAGCGATCAGCGAAGTCGCCAGTTCGGGTAGCGAAGTGCCGACCGCGACCACGGTCAGACCGATGACCCGTTCCGACAGGCCCAAGTCGGTGGCCACGACCACGGCGGCGCCAAGCAGCAGACGCCCGGCGAACACCAGCATGGTCAGGCCAGCGAGAATCATCAGCCCACTGATCAGCCAGGAGTGCTGCGTCTCGGTGGGTGGTTCTGTATGCGGTCGCGTCGAGTGGCGCGACTGGCGAAACAGCAAGCCGAGGTACAACGCCAAAGCGCCGAGCAGCAGAACGCCGTCGAAACGCCCGAGGTCTTTATTCCAGGCGAGGATGAATACCAGCAGGCTGGCGCCGATCATCAGCGGGATGTCCAGGCGCACCAGTTGCCGCGACACGCGCAGCGGGATGATCAGTGCCGACAGGCCAAGGGTTACAAGGATGTTGAAGATGCCGCTGCCGACCACGCTGCCGACGGCGATGTCGGGGTTGTCGGACAGCGCCGCTTGCAGGCTCACCGCCATTTGCGGGGCGCTGCTCCCGAGAGCGACGATGGTCAGGCCAATGATCAGCGGGCGCACATGCAGACGCTCGGCCAGACGCACGGCGGCGCGCACCATCAGCTCGGCGCCGATGAGCAAAAGACACAGGCCACTGAGCAATTCGATGACGTTGATCAGCGGCAGATCAGCTAGTCCGAAAATGGTCGGCGCTCCATCAGTCGAGGGCCTGCACGCGTACCCGGGCGGTGCCGCTGCGCAGCATGCCGATTTCGTCGGCGGCCTCGCGTGACAGATCGATCAGCCGGCCACGGGTGTGCGGGCCACGGTCATTGATGCGGACCACGACTGATTCATCGTTTTTCAGGTTGGTGACCTTCACTCGCGTGCCGAACGGCAACTGGCGGTGGGCGGCGGTCAGGGAATGCTGGTTGAACGCTTCGCCGCTGGCGGTGCGTTTACCGTGATGTTTGGCTCCATAGTAGGAGGCGACGCCGGTCTGGTCGTAACCGTGCGGGTCGATGGTGTCGGTACTGGCGCAACCGGCCAGCAGAGAGAGCAGGGCGCTGCTCAAAAACAGACGCTTCATTCAAAGGTATCCCGGATCAAATGTAGGAGTGACCTGTGGCGAGGGGATTTATCCCCGTTGGACTGCGCAGCAGTCCCAAAACTGAGAACTCGATTTATCTGGTGCAAATCAAGCTCAGCAATTGGGGCCGCTTCTCGGCCCAACGGGGATAAATCCCCTCGCCACAGGTCCCTTCCACAGGGAATGGAGCCAGGCTTTGGATCTGGCTCCATTGGTGGTCAGCCTTCGAGCTTGCTTTTCAGCAGTTCGTTCACCTGCTGCGGGTTGGCCTTGCCTTTCGAGGCTTTCATGGCCTGGCCGACGAAGAAGCCGAACATCTTGCCGCGTTTGGCTTCGTCTGCCGCGCGGTACTGTTCGACCTGTTCGGCGTTGGCCGCGAGCATTTCGTCGAGCACAGCCGAGATCGCGCCGGTGTCGGTGACTTGCTTGAGGCCGCGCTTCTCGATGATCTCGTCAGCACTGCCTTCGCCGTTGGCCATCGCTTCGAACACCACCTTGGCGATCTTGCCGGAGATGGTGTTGTCCTTGATGCGCTGCAGCATGCCGCCCAATTGCTCGGCGGAGACTGGCGAGTCTTCGATGTCCATGCCCTGCTTGTTGAGCAGGCTGCCCAACTCGACCATCACCCAGTTCGCCGCCAGTTTCGCGTCGCCACCGATGGCTGCGACCTTCTCGAAGTAATCCGCCTGTTCACGGCTGGTGGCCAGCACGTTAGCGTCGTAGGCCGACAGACCGAACTGGCTCTGGAAGCGCTCGCGCTTTTGCGGTGGCAGTTCCGGCAGGGTGGCACGCACTTCACCCAGGAACGACTCTTCGATGACCACCGGTAGCAGGTCCGGATCGGGGAAGTAACGGTAGTCGTTGGCTTCCTCTTTCGAACGCATCGGACGGGTTTCGTCCTTGTTCGGGTCGTACAGGCGGGTCTGCTGGATGACCTTGCCGCCGTCTTCGATCAGCTCGATCTGACGCTGGATTTCCGAGTTGATCGCCTTCTCGATGAAGCGGAACGAGTTGACGTTCTTGATCTCGCAGCGGGTACCGAACTCGACCTGGCCTTTCGGCCGTACCGAGACGTTGCAGTCGCAACGCAGCGAGCCTTCGGCCATGTTGCCGTCGCAAATGCCCAAGTAGCGCACCAGCGCGTGGATCGCCTTGACGTAAGCCACGGCTTCCTTGGCGCTGCGCATGTCCGGCTCGGAAACGATTTCCAGCAGCGGCGTGCCGGCACGGTTCAGGTCGATGCCGGTGGCACCGTTGAATTCTTCGTGCAGGCTCTTGCCGGCATCTTCTTCCAGGTGCGCGCGGGTAATGCCGACGCGTTTGACCGTGCCGTCTTCCAGGGCGATGTCCAGGTGGCCTTTGCCAACGATCGGCAATTCCATCTGGCTGATCTGATAGCCCTTCGGCAGGTCCGGGTAGAAGTAGTTCTTGCGGGCGAACACGTTGTGCTGGCCGATCTCGGCGTCAATCGCCAGACCGAACATCACCGCCATGCGCACCGCTTCCTGGTTGAGCACCGGCAGCACACCGGGCATGCCCAGATCGATCAGGCTGGCCTGGGTGTTCGGCTCGGAACCGAACGTGGTGGAACTACCGGAAAAGATTTTCGACCGGGTGGTGAGCTGAGTGTGAATCTCCAGCCCGATCACGACTTCCCATTGCATGTGTGTCTCCTCAGAAGCCGGTTGGGGTGCGGGTGTGCCAGTCAGTGTTGAGCTGATACTGGTGGGCAACGTTCAACAGGCGGCCTTCCTGGAAATACGGCGCGAGCAACTGCACGCCCACCGGCAGACCGTCGACAAAACCGGCCGGCATCGACAGGCCCGGCAGGCCGGCGAGGTTGGCGGTGATGGTGTAGACGTCTTCCAGGTATGCAGCGACTGGGTCGCTGTTCTTCGCGCCAAGCTTCCAGGCCGGGTTCGGCGTGGTCGGGCCGAGGATGATGTCGACTTCATTGAACGCAGCCATGAAATCGTTCTTCACCAGGCGACGGATCTTCTGCGCTTTCAGGTAGTAGGCATCGTAGTAACCGGCGGACAGCGCGTAGGCACCGACCATGATCCGGCGCTGTACTTCGGCGCCGAAGCCTTCGCCACGGGAGCGCTTGTACAGGTCGATGAGGTTTTCCGGGTTCTCGCAGCGATGGCCGAAACGCACGCCGTCGAAACGCGACAGGTTGGAAGACGCTTCTGCCGGGGCGATCACGTAGTAGGCCGGAATGGCGTGCTGCATGTTCGGCAGGCTGATTTCCTTGATCACCGCACCGAGCTTCTGCAACTGCTGGATGCTGTTCTGGATCAGCTCGGCAATGCGCGGGTCGAGACCGGCGCTGAAGTATTCCTTCGGCACGCCGATGCGCAGGCCTTGCAGCGACTCGCCGAGGCTGGCGGAGTAATCCGGGACTGGCTCATCGATGCTGGTGGAGTCGTTCGGGTCGAAGCCGGCCATGCCTTGCAGCAGAATCGCGCAATCTTCGGCCGTGCGCGCCAACGGGCCGCCCTGATCAAGGCTGGACGCGTAGGCAATCATGCCCCAGCGCGAAACGCGACCGTAGGTCGGCTTCAAACCGGTGAGGTTGGTGAATGCTGCCGGCTGGCGGATCGAACCGCCGGTGTCGGTTGCGGTGGCGGCAGGCAGCAGGCGAGCGGCCACGGCGGCGGCCGAGCCACCGGACGAACCGCCCGGCACGTGTTCCAGGTTCCACGGGTTTTTCACGGCGCCGTACCAGCTCGACTCGTTGGCCGAACCCATGGCGAATTCGTCCATGTTGGTCTTGCCCAGAGTCACCGCGCCGGCAGCGGCCAGTTTCGCGACTACGGTGGCGTCGTAGGGAGCCTTGAAATTGTCGAGCATCTTCGAGCCGCAGCTGGTGCGGATGCCCTGGGTGCAGAACAGATCCTTGTGGGCGATCGGCGCGCCGAGCAGGGCGCCGCTCTCACCATTGGCCCGGCGCGCATCGGCGGCTTTCGCCTGCTCGATGGCCAGATCCTCGGTGAGGCTGATGAAACTGTTGAGCTGCGGATCGAGCTGGGTAATACGCGCCAGCAGGACTTTGGTCAGCTCTTCGGAGGAAAACTTTTTATCGGCGAGACCGCGGGCGATCTCGGCCAGAGTCATTTGATGCATTGCAGGCTCTTTCCCTTTAGTCGATGACTTTCGGAACCAGGTACAGGCCGTTTTCGACCGCTGGTGCGATGGACTGGTAGGCCTCGCGATTATTCGTCTCGGTTACCACGTCGGCGCGCAGGCGCTGACTGGCTTCCAAAGGGTGGGCCAGCGGCTCGATACCGTCGGTATCAACGGCCTGCATTTCGTCGACCAGCCCGAGAATGCTGTTGAGGGCGGAAGTAATGTGCGGAACATCGGCATCGTTGAGGCCAAGGCAGGCCAGATGCGCGATTTTTTCCACGTCGGAGCGTTCTAGCGCCATCGGGATTCTCCAGTGGAAAACAGAACGGACGGCGTCCGTGTGTTAGATTGTCGGAACACTACCGCACTTCTACGGTCATAAGGCCGCGATTGTGGGGCTTGGTGCACAGAAAAGCGGCCAATTTAACATATTGGCGCCTTGCCCAAAATCCCTGTCGTTGTTAGAGTTTGCCGCACTTTTTTACCCACGCGTTGCCTAGGGTCCCTTTCCCATGTTCAAGAAACTGCGTGGCATGTTTTCCAGCGATCTTTCCATTGACCTGGGCACTGCCAACACCCTTATTTACGTGCGCGAGCGCGGTATCGTCCTGAATGAGCCATCGGTTGTGGCCATTCGGACACACGGTAACCAGAAAAGTGTCGTCGCTGTCGGCACCGAGGCCAAGCGCATGCTTGGCCGTACGCCGGGCAACATTGCTGCCATTCGTCCGATGAAGGACGGCGTGATCGCCGACTTCAGCGTCTGCGAAAAGATGCTGCAGTACTTTATCAACAAGGTTCACGAAAACAGTTTCCTGCAGCCCAGCCCTCGTGTGCTGATCTGCGTTCCATGCAAGTCCACCCAGGTTGAGCGTCGTGCCATCCGTGAATCGGCCCTTGGCGCCGGTGCCCGTGAAGTGTTCCTGATCGAAGAGCCGATGGCTGCTGCGATCGGTGCCGGTCTGCCGGTTGAAGAAGCGCGCGGTTCGATGGTCGTGGACATCGGTGGTGGTACCACCGAAATCGCCCTGATCTCCCTGAACGGTGTGGTTTACGCCGAATCCGTACGTGTCGGCGGCGACCGTTTCGACGAAGCGATCATCACTTATGTGCGCCGCAACTACGGCAGCCTGATCGGTGAATCCACCGCTGAGCGCATCAAGCAGGAAATCGGTACCGCCTACCCGGGCGGCGAAGTACGCGAAGTCGATGTTCGCGGTCGCAACCTGGCCGAAGGCGTTCCACGCGCATTCACCCTGAACTCCAACGAAGTGCTCGAGGCTCTGCAAGAGTCGCTGGCAACCATCGTTCAGGCGGTGAAAAGCGCGCTGGAGCAATCGCCGCCGGAACTGGCCTCCGACATCGCCGAGCGTGGCCTGGTGCTGACCGGTGGTGGCGCGCTGCTGCGTGACCTCGACAAGTTGCTGGCCCAGGAAACCGGTCTGCCGGTGATCGTTGCCGAAGACCCGCTGACTTGCGTTGCTCGCGGCGGTGGCCGTGCGCTGGAAATGATGGATAAGCACACCATGGATCTGCTTTCGAGCGAATAAGCTTCGAATGCAATACGTGGGTGAACGCACAGGCAGCACTTTGCAGTGCTGCCTGTTGGCGTTTATCTTCTGTCAGTCTTCATCCAGGCCGGTTTGATGCCGTATGAATAAACAGAACATTTGCCTGGGAGGAGCGGCTTATTAAACCGCTTTTCACCAAAGGCCCTTCGTTGGGCGTGCGCCTGTTGGTGCTGGCCGTGCTCGCGGTCGCACTGATGGTGGTCGATGCACGTTTCGACCTGCTCAAACCCGCGCGCAAGCAAGCGTCGCTGGTGCTCATGGATGCCTACTGGATTACGGACCTGCCCGGCCGCTTGTGGGAAGGGGTCGCCAGTCAGTTCGGCAGCCGCACCGAGCTCGTCGCCGAAAACGAAAAACTCAAGACCGAAAACCTGCTGTTGCAGGGACGCATGCAAAAGCTCGCGGCCCTGACCGAGCAGAACGTTCGGCTGCGCGAGTTGCTCAATTCCTCCGCACTGGTCAATGAAAAGGTCGAAGTGGCCGAGCTGATCGGCATGGACCCCAACCCCTTCACCCATCGCATCATCATCAACAAAGGTGAGCGCGACGGCGTGGTGCTCGGCCAACCGGTGCTCGATGCCCGCGGGTTGATGGGCCAGGTGGTTGAATTGATGCCGTACACCTCGCGTGTCCTACTGCTGACCGACACCACCCACAGCATTCCCGTACAGGTGAACCGTAACGGTCTGCGCGCGATTGCCAGTGGCACCGGCAACCCGGAGCGCCTGGAATTGCGTCATGTCGCCGACACGGCGGACATCAAGGAAGGCGATCTGCTGGTCAGCTCCGGCCTCGGCCAGCGATTCCCGGCCGGTTATCCGGTGGCGACGGTAAAAGAGGTCATCCACGATTCCGGCCAACCGTTCGCTATCGTTCGCGCCGTGCCCACAGCCGCCCTGAACCGCAGTCGCTACCTGCTGCTGGTGTTCAGCGACAGCCGCACTGCCGAGGAACGCGCCAATGACGCGGCCCAAGCCCAAGAACAGCTCGATGCCCACGGCGGTGGCCCGATGTTGCCGGCCAGCGTGCCGAAACCGTTGATCATGCCTGCCACGCCATCGACCGCTACCGCAGCGCCGGCCACTGAAGCCGCATCGCCTGCCGCCACGCCAGCCAAGCCCGCCGCGAGCAAGCCGCCCGCTGCCGCTCCGGCCGCTGCCAAACCACCGGCCACCAGCAAACCACCGGCGAAACCGCCAGCGACTACCGGGGGACGAGAATAATGGTCGGCGCGAAAAAATCCGGAAACGGCTGGATGATCTGGCTGACGTTCTTCGTCGGCATCCTGCTCAGCGTTTCACCGTTGCCGATCTTCATGGAAATCCTTCGCCCGCTGTGGCTGGCCTTGCTCGTGACGTTTTGGGCGCTGTACATGCCGCACACGGTCGGCATGGTGACGGCGTTCTGTCTGGGGCTGGCCGAAGATGTCCTGCAGGGCGACCTGCTCGGGCAGAACGCGCTGATCCTGACCCTGATTACTTTCCTCGTGTTGTCGTTGCAGCAGCGCCTGCGCATGTTCCCGATGTGGCAGCAGTGCCTGGTGATCCTGGTGATCTTCGGCCTCGCACAATTGGCGCAACTGTGGCTGAGCGCTCTGACCGGCAACCGTCAGCCAACCCTGGCGCTGGTCTTGCCGGCGCTGGTCAGTGCCTTGCTCTGGCCGTGGGTCAGCTTCGCCCTGCGCGGGATGTGCCGACGCTACAGAATCTATTGAGCCGGTGAAGCAGGGCACTGAACAGGGAGATGTTTTGATGAAACTGCTTTACCTCGCCTCCGGCTCACCGCGTCGCCGTGAATTGCTCACGCAGATCGGCGTGCGCTTTTCCGCAATCAGTGCAGACATCGACGAAACCCCGCTTCCTGAAGAATCCCCTTCGGCCTATGTCGAGCGCCTCGCGCGTGGCAAGGCTGAGGCCGGGCGCCGCTCGGTCGTCTCTGGCCAGCCGTTCTGCGTGCTTGGCGCCGACACCGCTGTGGTGCTCGACGGCAAAATACTTGGCAAACCGGTGGACGAAGCCGACGCATGCGCCATGCTGATGATGTTGTCCGGCAACGAACACGAGGTGCTGACCGCCATCGCCGTGCTTGAAGGTGAGCGCTGCGAGTCGCGGGTGGTGCGCAGCCGCGTGCGTTTCCGCACCATCAGTCGCGAAGAGGCCGGCGCCTACTGGGCCAGTGGCGAACCGCGCGACAAGGCCGGCGGCTATGGCATTCAGGGCCTGGGCGCGGTGTTTGTCGCCGGGCTCGAAGGCAGCTATTCGGCGGTGGTCGGCCTGCCGCTGTGCGAAACCTGCGAGGCGTTGGGCCATTTCGGCATACCCTGTTGGCAAAACCTGAACACGCCCTGAGCGTCGTACGAATCCAGATGCGGCCACTATCGTGAACATGCCTGAACGAGATCCTGCCATGAGTGAAGAGATTCTGATCAACATCACGCCGATGGAGTCGCGCGTGGCGGTGGTCGAAAACGGTGTGCTGCAAGAAGTCCACGTTGAGCGCACGCAGAAACGCGGGATCGTCGGCAACATCTATAAAGGCAAGATCGTGCGCGTCCTGCCGGGCATGCAGGCAGCATTTGTCGACATTGGCCTCGATCGCGCGGCTTTCATTCATGCCGCCGAAATTTCCCTGCGTGAAGGCCCGGCCGTGGAAAGCATCAGTTCGCTGGTGCACGAGGGCCAGAGCCTGGTGGTACAAGTCACCAAGGATCCGATCGGCTCCAAAGGCGCACGTCTGACCACGCAACTGTCGATCCCTTCGCGTTATCTGGTGTACATGCCGCGCACCGCCCACGTCGGCATTTCCCTGAAGATCGAAGACGAAGCCGAGCGCGAGCGCCTCAAGCAGGTGGTCAGCGATTGCGTGGCCAAAGAAGGTATCAAGGAGGCCGGCGGCTTCATTCTGCGCACGGCCGCTGAAGGCGCGGGCGCTGATGAAATCCTCATGGACATCCGCTACCTGCGGCGTCTCTGGGACCAGATCAACGAGCAGATCAAGACCATCGCTGCGCCCAGCGTGATCTATGAAGACCTAGGCCTGGCCCTGCGTACTCTGCGTGACCTGGTCAATCCGAAGATCGAGAAAATTCGCATTGACTCGCGGGAAACCTTCCAGAAAACCACGCAATTCGTCGCCGAACTGATGCCGGAAATCGCCGATCGTCTGGAACACTATCCGGGTGAGCGACCGATCTTCGACCTCTACGGTGTCGAAGACGAAATCCAGCGTGCGCTGGAGCGCAAGGTGCCGCTCAAGTCCGGCGGTTATCTGGTGATCGATCCGGCGGAAGCCATGACCACCATCGACGTCAACACCGGGGCGTTCGTCGGCCATCGCAATCTCGAAGAAACCATTTTCAAGACCAATCTCGAAGCGGCCACGGCGATTGCCCGGCAAATGCGCCTGCGCAACCTCGGCGGGATCATCATCATCGACTTCATCGACATGGAAGATGAGGAGCATCAGCGGCAGGTCCTGCGCACTCTGGAGAAACAGCTGGAGCGCGATCACGCCAAGACCAACATCATCGGCATCACCGAGTTGGGCCTGGTGCAGATGACCCGCAAGCGCACCCGTGAAAGTCTTGAACAGGTGCTGTGCGAGCCGTGCAGCAGTTGTCAGGGACGCGGCAAACTGAAGACTGCCGAAACCATCTGTTACGAGATCTTCCGCGAGATCCTGCGCGAGGCGCGGGCCTATCAGGCCGAGGGTTATCGGGTACTGGCCAACCAGAAAGTGGTGGATCGCCTGCTTGACGAAGAATCCGGTAACGTCGCCGAGCTTGAAGGCTTTATCGGCCGCACCATACGCTTCCAGGTGGAAACCATGTATTCCCAGGAACAATATGACGTGGTGCTGCTCTGAAGCCCTGCATCACCCTTCATTCAACGCGGCTGGCCTCAGCTTTTCGCAGTATTTTTGCCATGGGAGCCAACTGACATGGAACGTCTGACACGCATATTGGCCGCACTCACCCGTTGGGGGCTGGGCCTGTGCGCGTTGGTTCTGGTGTTGATGGCGCTGTACGTCAGCCTCGGCCGCGAGCTGACGCCGCTGGTAGCGGAATACCGCGCCGACATCGAAGACAAGGCCAGCGCCGCCCTCGGCATGCCCTTGCAGATCGGTGAGCTGGAAGGCAACTGGAGCGGTTTCGCACCGATTCTGCTGGCCCACGACGTGATGGTCGGCGACGGCGCCAATGCGCTGCGCCTCGATCGTGTGCGGGTGGTACCGGACCTCTGGGCCAGTGTGCTCGCCCGCGAGGTGCGCCTCGCACATATCGAACTCAATGGTTTGAAGATCAGCCTCAAGGAAGCCGAAGACGGCACCTGGGCGCTGGAAGGTCTGCCGGTGCAGAAGGATCAGCCGTTCGATGCGGCACAACTGTTCCAGCGCTCGCAGATGATCAAGCAACTGTCGGTGCTCGATAGTCAGGTGACCCTGCAACCGCTCGACCACCCGCCCATGACGCTCACCTATGTCGGCCTCAATCTGCGTACCGGCGCGAGCCGCCAGCGTCTCGACGCGCGTCTGACGCTGCCCGATGGCCAGCCAGTGGCGCTGAGCCTGAAGACCCAATTGCGTCCTGATCAATGGCAGAACAGCGCCATCGAGGGTTATGCCAGCCTGCCGCAAAGCGACTGGTCGAAATGGCTCCCCGAACGCCTGACCCAGCAATGGAATTTTTCCGAGATCAAGGCCGGCGGCGAACTCTGGGTCGATTGGGCCGAAGGCGCATTGCAGAGCGCTGCGTTGCGCCTGAATGCACCGCAAGTGACTGGTGCCTACGCCGAGCGCAAGCCGATCCAGATCAATAATCTGGCGCTCAACGCCTATTACCGCAACACCGCCGAGGGGGTGAAGGTCACTCTTGATTCGCTGGCGATGAGTTTTGGCGAAACCCGCTGGGAATCCCGCGTGCAGGTACAGCAGACCCGGGCCAGCGCCAAGGCGGAAGAGCTCTGGCACTTGCAGGCCGATCGCCTCGATCTGACCCCGATCACGCCGCTGATCAATGCGCTGGGGCCGCTGCCGCAGAGTTTCGCCACGGTGGTCGAGCGTTTGAAGGTCACCGGCGGACTGCGCAATGTCCTGCTGGACTTCCGTCCGACCGCCGCCGACGGCAACAAATTCGGCTTTGCCGCCAACCTCGACAACGTCGGTTTCGATGCCTATCACGGCGCTCCGGCGGCGCGAAATGTCAGCGGCAGCCTTAGCGGCAATCTCGACGGCGGCGAATTGCGCCTCGACAGCAAGGATTTCGTCCTGCACCTCGATCCGATTTTCGCCAAGCCATGGCAATACCTGCAGGCCAATGCGCGGCTGACGTGGAAGCTCGACAAGGATGGCTTCACCCTGATTGCGCCGTACCTGAAGGTGCTGGGCGAGGAGGGCAAGATTGCCGGTGACTTCCTCATCCGCCTGCACTTCGACCATAGCCAGGAAGACTACATGGACCTGCGCGTTGGTCTGGTCGATGGCGACGGCCGCTATACCGCGAAATATCTGCCGGCGGTGTTGAGCCCGGCGCTTGATGAGTGGCTGCGCACAGCGATCCTCAAAGGCGCGGTGGATCAGGGTTTCTTCCAGTATCAGGGCTCGCTGAGCAAGAATGCCGGCGAGGCTGATCGCAGTATCAGCCTGTTCTTCAAGGTACATGATGCCGAATTGGCCTTTCAGCCGGGCTGGCCGCACGTGAGCAAGGTCAGCGGCGATGTGTTCATCGAAGACAGCGGCGTGCGCATCTGGGCCAGCAAAGGCCAGTTGCTCGATACCCAAGTCAGCGATGTCTTCGTCAATATTCCTCACGTACCGGCCGGGCAGAACAGCCATCTGTTGCTCGATGGCGCGTTTGCCGGTGGCCTGGGCGATGGCTTGAAGATTCTTCAGGACGCGCCGATCGGCACTGGCGAAACCTTCGCCGGTTGGGAAGGCGCTGGTGATCTGAACGGCAAGCTCAAACTGGATATTCCGTTGGCCAAGGGCGAACAGCCGAAAATCCTCGTTGATTTCAAGACCGCCAATGCGCGGCTGAAACTGGCTGAGCCGAAACTGGAACTGAGCCAGCTCAAGGGCGATTTCCGCTTCGACAGTAACAAAGGCCTCAGCGGCCAGAACATCTCTGCACGGGCCTTCGACAAACCGGTCACTTCGCAGATCTTCGCCGATGGCAGCGCCAACCAGATCAAGACCCGGGTGGCGGCGTCGGGGCAGGTCGAAGTGAAAAAGCTCACCGACTGGCTGGGCGTGACCCAGCCGTTGCCGGTGTCCGGGACGATTCCGTATCAGTTGCAGCTGAATCTTTCCGGGGCAGACAGCCAGTTGCTGGTCAGCTCCAGCCTCAAAGGCGTGGCGGTGGATCTGCCGGCGCCCTTCGGCATGGCCGCCGATGTCGGGCGGGACACGGTGTTCCGCATGACCTTGCAAGGGCAGGAGCGGCGGTACTGGGTCAATTACGATCAACTGGCCAATTTCACCTTTGCCGCGCCGCCGAGCAATTTCGCCGATGGCCGTGGCGAACTGTTTCTCGGCACGGGCGAAGCGGTGCTGCCGGGTGCCAAAGGCCTGCGCATTCGTGGTGTGCTGTCGGAGCTTGACGTGGCGCCGTGGCAGGAACTGGCGAATAAATACGCCGGGCAGGATCCGGGCGGCAGTGCCAAGCAATTGCTCAGCAGCGCTGACATCAAGGTCGGCAAATTGACCGCGCTCGGCACCACACTGGATCAGGCCTCGGTGCAGATCAATCGCAAGCCCGGCGCATGGAATCTGGCCCTCGACAGCCAGCAGGCCAAGGGCACGGCCAGCCTGCCGGACGCCAAGGGCGTGCCGATCGCGGTGAATCTGCAATACGTGAAACTGCCGGCGCCGGACCCGGCGGTGCAGGCCGACGAGAATGCGCCCGATCCATTGGCGTCGGTCGATCCGACGAAAATCCCGGCGCTGGATATCACCCTCAACCAGTTGTTCCTGGGGCCCGATCTGGTCGGTGGCTGGTCGCTGAAAGTGCGACCGACCCCCAAAGGCATCGCCCTGAACAATCTCGATATGGGCCTCAAGGGCATCCTGCTGCAAGGCAATGGCGGCTGGGAAGGCACGCCGGGTGCGACCAGCAGTTGGTACAAGGGGCGGATCGGTGGCAAGAATCTGGCTGACGTGCTCAAGGGCTGGGGCTTTGCGCCGAGCGTCACCAGTGAAGAATTCCATATGGATGTCGATGGACGTTGGCCAGGCTCGCCGGCGTGGCTGGCGACCAAGCGCTTCTCCGGCACCCTTGACGCCTCGCTGAACAAGGGCCAGTTCGTTGAAGTGGAGGGCGGCGCGCAGGCGCTGCGGGTGTTCGGCCTGCTCAACTTCAACTCCATCGGCCGGCGCCTGCGTCTGGACTTCTCCGACCTGTTCGGCAAGGGCTTGAGCTACGATCGGGTCAAAGGCCTGCTGGTGGCGAACAATGGCGTCTACGTCACCCGAGAGCCGATTCGCCTGACCGGGCCTTCAAGCAATCTGGAATTGGACGGCACGCTGGATCTGGTCGACGACAAGGTCGATGCGAAATTGCTGGTGACACTGCCGGTGACCAACAACCTGCCGATCGCCGCGCTGCTCGTCGGCGCACCGGCCGTAGGCGGCGCGCTGTTCCTCATCGACAAGCTGATCGGTGACCGCGTCGCGCGCTTCGCCAGCGTCAAGTACACCGTCAAAGGGCCATGGAAAGAGCCGAAAATCACCTTCGACAAGCCTTTTGAGCGGCCCGGCGTTGAAGCGATGGAGTAGCATGGCCAAATACCTCTTTGGGAGTTCGCCATGTCTTTAGCGGTGATTCAAATGGTCAGCCAGAGCGACGTGCCGGCCAATCTGGCCCAGGCCCGACGCCTGCTTGAACAGGCTGCCGCCAGCGGAGCGAAACTCGCGGTGCTGCCGGAAAACTTCGCCGCCATGGGCCGTCGTGATGTCGCCGATATCGGTCGCGCCGAGGCCTTGGGCGAAGGGCCGATCCTGCCCTGGTTGAAACAGGCCGCCCGCGACCTCACCTTATGGATAGTCGCCGGCACATTGCCGTTGCCACCATTGGGTCAACCCACGGCCAAAGCCAATGCCTGCTCGTTGTTGATCAACGATCACGGCGAGATTGTCGCGCGCTATGACAAGCTGCATCTGTTCGATGTCGATGTCGCCGACAATCGCGGCCGGTACCGTGAATCAGATGACTATGCTTATGGCGGTAATGTAGTGGTGGCGGACACGCCGGTGGGGCGCGTTGGTCTGAGCGTGTGTTACGACTTGCGCTTCCCGGAGCTGTACAGCGAATTGCGTGCCGCCGGTGCCGAGTTGATTACCGCACCGTCGGCCTTTACTGCCGTGACCGGCGCCGCGCATTGGGATGTACTGATCCGCGCGCGGGCCATCGAAACACAGTGTTATATCTTGGCGGCGGCACAGGGCGGCAGCCATCCGGGGCCACGCGAGACTTTCGGGCATGCGGCGATTGTGGACCCGTGGGGGCGTGTGCTGGCCCAGCAGGATCAAGGCGAGGCGGTGTTGCTGGCCGCCCGCGACAGCGATGAACAAGCGTCCATCCGGGCGCGCATGCCGGTGACGCGTCATCGGCGGTTTTTCTCGCAGGGCGCCCAGCGGCCTGCTTCAGAACACGAATTTAAGGCGTAAACCTATGAGCGAGTTGTTGTCCTCAGTCAGTGATCACCTGTTGGCACCCGGCGGTGTCACGATCGAGAGCCTGCAAGGCGTACTCGGCGATCTGGCCGGGCCGGGCATCGATGCCGCCGACCTGTATTTCCGAGGGCCAGATCTCCGAGTCGTGGGCGCTGGAAGACGGCATCGTCAAGGAAGGCAGCTTCAATCTCGACCAAGGTGTCGGCGTGCGTGCGCAGTCCGGTGAGAAAACCGGTTTTGCCTACAGCAACGCGATCACCCTTGAAGCCCTCGGTGCAGCGGCCCGCGCCGCGCGTTCGATCTCACGTGCCGGGCAGAACGGCACCGTGCAGGCATTCACCAGCCAGGACGTCGCGCAACTGTACGCGCCCGATAACCCGCTGGAAGTGCTCAGCCGCGCGGAAAAAGTCGAGTTGCTCAAACGCATCGACGTCGCTACGCGCGCACTCGACCCACGGATTCAGCAGGTCAGCGTGAGCATGGCCGGGGTTTGGGAGCGGATTCTGGTCGCGTCCACCGACGGTGGCCTGGCCGCCGACGTGCGACCGCTGGTGCGCTTCAACGTTAGCGTTATCGTCGAACAGAATGGCCGTCGCGAACGCGGCGGGCACGGCGGCGGTGGGCGTACCGATTACCGCTACTTCCTCGCCGAAGACCGCGCCATGGGTTATGCCCGCGAAGCGCTGCGCCAGGCGCTGGTGAATCTGGAAGCGATTCCGGCGCCGGCCGGTACCTTGCCGGTGGTGCTGGGTTCCGGCTGGTCCGGCGTGCTGCTGCACGAAGCGGTCGGTCACGGTCTGGAAGGCGATTTCAACCGCAAGGGCAGCTCGGCCTACAGCGGGCGCATGGGTGAAATGGTTGCCTCCAAACTTTGCACCATCGTCGATGACGGCACCTTGAGCGGCCGTCGCGGTTCGCTGAGCGTCGATGACGAAGGCACGCCCACCGAGTGCACTACGCTGATCGAAAACGGCGTACTCAAGGGCTACATGCAAGACAAGCTCAACGCGCGGCTGATGGGCGTGGCGCGCACCGGTAACGGTCGCCGCGAATCCTACGCGCACCTGCCGATGCCACGGATGACCAACACCTACATGCTCGGTGGCGAAAGTGATCCAGCGGAAATCATCGCTTCGGTGAAGAAGGGCATCTACTGCGCCAACCTCGGCGGCGGTCAGGTCGATATCACCAGCGGCAAGTTCGTATTCTCCACCAGCGAGGCCTATTTGATCGAGGACGGCAAGATCACCGCACCGGTCAAAGGCGCGACGTTGATCGGCAACGGTCCCGAGGCGATGAGCCGGGTGTCGATGGTCGGTAACGATCTGGCGCTGGACAGCGGTGTGGGTACGTGTGGCAAGGATGGGCAGTCGGTGCCGGTGGGTGTCGGCCAGCCAACGCTGAAAATCGATGCGATTACCGTGGGTGGCACGGGCGCATAAGAGAGGAGGGGCTTTCGGGTGGCGCGCAGGACGGCCACCCGGTGGCGATTATCAACGCAGGCCGCGTTGAGTCTCGTCCAGCTCCCGAATGTATTTGAAGATCTTGCGGCTCGAAGCAGGTGGTTTGTTTTGCGCAACCTCATGCTGGGCCTGACGGATCAGGGAACGCAATTGCTGGCGATCGGCGTCCGGGTACTCGATGACGAATTTCTCCAGCACGGCGTCATCGCCCGCGATCAGGCGGTCACGCCAGCGTTCCAGATTATGGAAACGCTCGTTGTACTGGCGAGTGGAGGCATCGAGTTGATCGAGCAGAGTCAGAATCGCGTCCGTGTCCTGGTCGCGCATCAGTTTGCCGATGAACTGCAAATGCCGTTTACGCGCGATGTTCGCGGTGTGCTTGGGCGCATCGGCCAATGCCCGGCGCAAAGCGTCGGTCAACGGCAGTTTGGCGACCAGATCAGGCTTGAGTGTGGTCAGGCGCTCGCCGAGGTCAACCAGCGCATGCAGCTCGCGTTTGACCTGAGATTTGCTTTTTTCTCCCGTATCGAGGGAGTCGTCGTAAGAATCAACCATGGTGGCAGTCCGCAAAGAAACGCCGCCATGATAACCAGTCGGGGGCCGCTTGTCCGGCCCGGTCGCTCGATGACCCCAGCCGAAAGCAGAATTTGAGTGGAGATGAGCATGAGTGCAGTTCAAAGCGTCGGCCCGCAGGCATTGCCGGCACTGCAAGAACAGGTCGAGCAGATCATCGCCGAAGCCAAGCGCCAGGGCGCCAGCGCCTGTGAAGTCGCGGTGTCGCTGGAGCAGGGGCTGTCGACATCGGTGCGTCAGCGCGAGGTCGAAACCGTTGAATTCAATCGTGATCAGGGTTTTGGTATCACCCTGTACGTCGGCCAGCGCAAGGGCTCGGCCAGCACCTCGGCCACCGGGCCGGAGGCGATTCGTGAAACGGTCGCAGCAGCACTGGCCATCGCCAAGCACACTTCCGAAGATGAAGCCTCGGGTCTCGCCGACGCCGCATTGATGGCCAGGGATGTGCAGGATTTCGACCTGTTTCACGAGTGGGACATCACCCCGGAGCAAGCTATCGAGAAGGCGTTGCTCTGTGAGGCAGCGGCGTTTGACGCCGATGCGCGGATCAAGAACGCCGACGGCACCACCCTCAGCACCCATCAGGGCTGCCGGGTTTATGGCAACAGCCATGGTTTCATCGGCGGTTACGCATCGACCCGGCACAGCCTGAGTTGCGTGATGATCGCTGAAGCCGAAGGCCAGATGCAGCGCGATTACTGGTATGACGTCAATCGCCAGGGCAGTCTGCTCGCCGATCCGGTGAGCATCGGCCAGCGTGCCGCGCAACGGGCAGCGAGCCGTCTGGGCGCGCGTCCGGTACCGACTTGCGAGGTGCCGGTGCTGTTTTCCGCTGAGCTTGCGGGTGGCCTGTTCGGCAGCTTCCTCTCGGCCGTGTCGGGCGGCAGCCTGTATCGCAAATCGTCGTTTCTCGAAGGCACGCTGGGGCAGAAGTTGTTCCCGGAATGGCTGACCATCGATGAGCGTCCGCATCTGATGCGTGCCATGGGCAGTGCTTCCTACGACGGTGATGGCCTGGCGACCTACGCAAAACCGTTCGTCGAAAAAGGCGAGTTGGTCTCCTACATCCTCGGCACCTACTCCGGGCGCAAACTGGGCATGCCGAGCACCGCCAACGCAGGTGGGGTGCACAACCTGTTCGTCACCCATGGCGACGAGGATCAGGCAGCGCTGTTGAAGCGCATGGGCCGAGGTCTGCTGGTCACCGAGTTGATGGGCCATGGCCTGAACATGGTCACCGGCGACTATTCGCGTGGCGCGGCGGGGTTCTGGGTCGAGAATGGCGAGATCCAGTTCGCTGTGCAGGAAGTGACCATCGCCGGCAACATGCGCGACATGTTCAAGCAGATCGTTGCCGTCGGTAATGATCTGGAGCTGCGCAGCAACATTCGCACCGGGTCGGTGTTGATCGAGCGGATGACTGTCGCCGGTAGCTAACCCCGGCCGTTACACAAAAAAGGCGCGCCACCTCATCGGGTGGTGCGCCTTTTTTATGATTGCATAAATCCCCTGTGGGAGCGGGCTTGCTCGCGAATGCGGTCTTTCAGTCAGAACATCTCTGGCTGGACACACCGCATTCGCGAGCAAGCCCGCTCCCACGGATTGCGTGCATGTCTGCTTGTGTTGGTTCTCATTATCATCTAATAATAAATCTCATCTCCGAACGAGTCCCGGATCATGAGTTCTGCCTTGCACGAGCAGCCCTACCTCGAAAGCTGGCGCTGGATGAGCCGCCAGATCCGTTGCGCGCTGGATCCCGACGAACCGCGCCTGATCGAACACTACCTCGCCGAAGGGCGCTATCTGTCCTGTTGCACAGCCACTTCGCCCTGGACTGTCGCCGAAACGTCTTTTCGTCTGCTGCTCGACACTGCCACCGATGTCGCGTTGCCGTGGCATTGGCGCAGCCTCTGCGTCGATCAAGCCTGGCGTCCCTTGCGTGAAATGGAACGCCTGTCGCTATGCCAATGCCGCGTGCGGCGCTGGCAACGCTACACCTGGCAGCTCGCCACTTGCGAGTTGCAACCGTCGATTCCTCTCATTGATTTGCTGCAAGGACATTCGCATGACCAAGACACGTATTGAACGCGACAGCATGGGCGAACTGCAGGTGCCGGTCGATGCGCTCTATGGCGCGCAGACCCAGCGCGCCGTGGACAACTTCCCGATCAGCGGAAAACCGATGCCGACGCAGTTCATTCGCGCATTGATCCTCGCCAAAGCCGCCGCCGCCCGCGCCAATGTCGAGCTGAACCAGATCAGCGCGGCCCAGGGCAAAGCCATCAGTGATGCCGCGCAGGGTCTGCTCGAAGGTGATTTCATGCAGCACTTCCCGGTGGACATCTTCCAGACCGGGTCTGGCACCAGCTCGAACATGAACGCCAACGAAGTGATTGCCACGCTGGCCAGCCGCATGCTCGATGAACCGGTCAACGCCAACGATCACGTCAATTGCGGGCAAAGCAGCAACGACATCATCCCGACCACCATCCACGTCAGCGCCGCGCTAGCGCTGCATGAACAACTGCTGCCGGCGCTGTTGCATCTGGTCCAGGTCATCGAGCGCAAGGCCGAGCAGGTGCATCACCACGTCAAAACCGGGCGCACCCATCTGATGGACGCGATGCCGGTACGCATGAGCCAAGTGCTCAACGGCTGGGCGCAGCAGCTCAAGGCCAACATTGCGCATCTGCAGGATTTGCTGCCGAGTCTGCAAGCACTGGCGCAGGGCGGCACGGCGGTGGGTACCGGGATCAATGCGCATCCGGAATTCGCCGCTCGATTCAGTCGGCACCTGAGCCAACTGACCGACGTGCAATTCACTCCGGGCAAAAATCTGTTCGCGTTGATTGGCTCGCAGGACACCGCCGTCGCCGTCTCCGGGCAGCTCAAGGCCACCGCCGTATCACTGATGAAAATCGCCAACGACCTGCGCTGGATGAACTCAGGTCCCTTGGCCGGTCTCGGCGAAATTGAACTCGAAGCGCTGCAACCGGGGTCGTCGATCATGCCCGGCAAAGTCAACCCGGTGATCCCGGAAGCCACCGCGATGGTCGCTGCGCAAGTGATTGGCAACGACTCGGTGATCACCGTCGCCGGTCAATCCGGCAATTTCGAACTGAACGTGATGCTGCCGATCATCGCGCAGAACCTGCTGAGCAGCATCGAACTGCTGGCCAACTCCAGTCGCCTGCTCGCTGACAAGGCAATCGCTACTTTCAAGGTCAACGAATCGCGCCTGCAAGAAGCGTTGTCGCGCAACCCGATTCTGGTCACCGCGCTCAACCCCATCATCGGTTATCAGAAAGCCGCTGAAATCGCCAAGCAGGCCTACAAGGAAGGCCGCGCGGTGATCGACGTCGCTCTGGAATACACCGACCTGTCGCGCAGCCAACTGGCAGAGTTGCTCAACCCCGAGAAACTCACCGCCGGCGGCGTGTAAACCCCGCAACCGCTTTGGAGGCTCACCATGGAGCACTGGAAACGCACGATCGAACGGGCCAATCGCTGCTTCATGCTGGGCGAGCTGATCGACGCCCGTGAGGCTTACCTGCAAGCCCTGGCCTTGGCGCAAGTGTTGTTCGATCGCTGGGCGGATGCCGACGAAGCGGTGGCGGCCTGCGTCGTCTCTCACCACAACCTCGCCGACCTGCATCTGCGCCTGAATCAACCGGAGGAGAGCGCCGAATACCTCTGCGCCATCCACCAACGCCTGTTGCAGACCATGCAGGACGAACGGCTGCGTCCGGCCCTGCGTGAAGCGGCATTGCGCCAGAGCAGCAAGACTTACGTCGAACTGCTGAATTTCATCAGCGAGCACGGCGAATACCCGCGCACCCAGCGCCTGCTGCATCCGGACACCGGCAATGCTCGCCGCGCCTCAAATTCTCATCAGTATGGAGTCCATTGAAATGGCTTTTACCTTGCCTGCCTTGCCTTACGCCTACGATGCCCTCGAGCCGCACATCGATGCGCAGACCATGGAGATCCATTACACCAAGCATCACCAGACCTATATCAACAACCTCAACGCCGCCGTAGAAGGGACCGAGTTTGCTGAATGGCCGGTGGAAAAACTCGTCGCCAGTGTCCAGCAACTGCCGGAAAAGCTTCGCGCGGCGGTGATCAATCAGGGCGGCGGCCACGCCAACCATTCGCTGTTCTGGGAAGTCATGGTGCCCAACGGTGGCGGCAAGCCCGACGGCGCGCTGGCCACGGCTATTGATGAGCAACTGGGCGGACTCGACAGCTTCAAGGAAGCCTTCACCAAAGCCGCGCTCACCCGTTTCGGCAGCGGTTGGGCGTGGCTCAGCGTGACACCGGAAAAAAACTGGTCGTGGAAAGCAGCGGCAATCAGGACAGCCCGTTGATGAACGGCAATACCCCAATCCTCGGTCTCGACGTCTGGGAGCACGCCTACTACTTGCGCTACCAGAACCGTCGCCCGGAATACATCAGCGCGTTCTACAACGTGATCAACTGGCCGGAAGTTGCTGCGCGCTATCAGGCCGCGCTGGTTTAAGCCTTCCATAAAAACAATCAGGGCTGAGTATGGGCACGCAAACACTGGCGATTGGCAGCGGGCGCATGTTTCGTTACGCGGTGGGTTCACTGTTGCTGTTGGCGGGGATGACTTTACTGGTCGCCCACGGTTTGCAATGGCTGAATCTGGAACCGAGGCTGTTGCGCGCCTTGCAGGGCGGTGCCATCTGCGCATTGGGTACGGCGCTTGGCGCGGTGCCGGTGCTGGTGATCCGGCGCATGCCGCAGGCACTCAGCGACACCTTGCTGGGATTTGGTGCCGGGGTGATGCTGGCGGCGACCGCATTTTCGTTGATCGTGCCGGGGATTGCTGCGGCCGAAAGTCTTGGTCTGACGCCGTGGGCTGCCAGTGGCCTGATCTGTTTCGGCATCCTGCTCGGCGCGTTTGGCCTGTATCTGGTTGATCGCAGGGTTTCCGGTGCCTCGCCGGAGATGCTCGTCGGCACGCTGGAGCATCCGGTGATTCCACCGCGAATCTGGCTGTTCGTGTTCGCCATCATTGCGCACAACATTCCCGAAGGTATGGCGGTCGGCGTATCTGCCGGCGGCGGCATGCCGGACGCCGACAGCCTGGCGATGGGCATCGCTCTGCAGGATGTGCCGGAAGGACTGGTGATTGCTTTGGTGCTGGCCGGGGCAGGAATGTCACGGGTCAGGGCGTTTCTGATCGGCGCGGCGTCGGGGTTGGTTGAGCCGGTGTTTGCGCTGTTGTGTGCGTGGCTAGTGAGTCTGGCTCAGGTACTGTTGCCGCTGGGACTGGGACTGGCACTGGCGGCCGGGGCGATGTTGCTGGTAGTGACCCACGAAGTGATCCCGGAGTCGCGCCGTCACGGACATGACAAACTGGCGAGTCTTGGCTTGTTGATCGGGTTTTGTCTGATGATGGTGATGGATACGGCGTTGGGTTGAAAGAAGATCAAAGGTCGCAGCCTGCGGCAGCTCCCACCTTGGAATGCGTTTCCTGTAGGAGCTCCGCAGGCTGCGATCTTTTGACTTTGGCTATCAGCCACCTTCGTCGAAGTAGTTGTTGATCAACGCTACCAGCGCATCCATGGCTTCCTGCTCTTGATGCCCTTCAGTACTCAAATAAATTTTGGTGCCCTTGCCCGCCGCGAGCATCATCATTGCCATGATGCTCTTGCCGTCGACAGTCGTTTCAGGTGTGCGTCCCACTCTGATCGTGCAGTCTGGATACTGACCGGCCACGCCGACGAACTTGGCCGATGCCCGGGCATGCAGGCCCAGCTTATTGATGATTTCGATTTCACGAGCAGGCATCGCGGTGTGGATCCTTTAGGTGAGGTCGCGGTGGCGAACCTGGACGTTCTTCAAGGTTTTCTGCAGAGCCTGACCCAGGCGTTCGGTCAGGTAGACGGAGCGGTGATGCCCGCCGGTGCAGCCAATGGCAACGGTGACGTAGGCGCGGTTGCTCGCGGCGAAACGTGGCAGCCATTTGTTCAGATAAGCGTAGATGTCCTGATACATTTCTTCGACATCGGGCTGCTGGGCCAAATACTCTGCCACCGGTGCATCGAGGCCCGACTGCGCGCGCAGCTCCGGTTTCCAGTACGGATTGGGCAGGCAACGCACATCGAAGACCAGATCGGCATCGACCGGCATGCCGCGCTTGAAGCCGAACGATTCAACCAGGAACGCCGTGCCGGGCTCAGGCTGATTCAACAGGCGCAACTTCAGGGTGTCGCGCAGCTGGTACAGATTGAGATGGGTGGTGTTGATTTTCAGGTCGGCCAGATCGGCGATCGGGCCGAGCAGGGCGCTTTCATCGTGAATCGCTTCAGCCAGTGAGCGATTGGCGTTACTCAACGGGTGACGACGACGGGTCTCGGAAAAACGCTTGAGCAGGGTTTCTTCGTCGGCGTCCAGATACAGCACATCGCACTTGATATGTTTGGCACGGACGTCTTCGAGCAATTCAGGAAAGCGTGACAGATGGCTGGGCAAGTTGCGTGCATCGATCGACACGGCGACCAGCGGCTGCGCCAGCTCCGTGTGGATCAGCGCCCGCTCGGCCAGTTCCGGTAGCAAACCGGCCGGCAGATTGTCGATGCAGTAGTAGCCGTTGTCCTCAAGGACATTCAGGGCGGTACTTTTGCCCGAGCCCGAACGGCCACTGACGATGATCAAGCGCATGATTAGTGCCCGTTCTGCTCGTCCAGCACAACCTGGTACAAGGCTTCGTTGCTCGCGGCGCTGCGCAGTTTTTCGCGCACTTCCTTGCGGTCGAGCATGCTGGCGATCTGGCGCAGCAACTCCAGATGCGCATCAGTCGCGGCCTCCGGGACCAGCAGCACGAAGAGCAGGTCGACCGGGGCGCCGTCGATGGCGTCGAAATCGATTGGAGCTTCAAGGTGCAGCAGGGCACTGACTGGCGCCGTGCAGCCCTTGAGGCGGCAGTGGGGAATGGCGATGCCGTTACCAAAACCGGTGGAGCCGAGTTTTTCACGGGCGATCAACGCCTCGAAAACATCCTGCATCGCCAGATCCGGCACTTCGCGGTGGATCAGGTTGGCAATTTGTTCGAGGGCTTTTTCTTGCTGCCGCCCGGCGCGTTCACCTGGGAACGGCCGGGGGTCAGGATGGTTTCAAGTCGGATCATGGGATAGGGGTGTTAACGACCGGTCGCGCCCTGGAGGAGGCTCTGGGTCTTTTCCTTATGCTTTTTGAGTTGGCGATCCAGCTTGTCGGTGAGTGAGTCGATCGCAGCGTACATGTCAGTATCTTCTGCGTTGGCGACCACTTCGCTGCCGGGGATATGCAAGGTGGCTTCGATCTTCTGCTTCAGCTTTTCGACGCACATCGTGACCTGCACGTTGGTGATCTTGTCGAAATGTCGCTCCAGTCGTTGGAGTTTTTCCTCGATGTAGGAACGCAGAGGTTGGGTCACTTCCAGTTGGTGTCCACTGATGTTGACTTGCATACAGCTTCTCCTTCGTTGCCAGTGCATAAAGCGGCAGGCCGAAAAGCCTGCCACTGGAACGCTGTAACGTGGCTTACATCAACCGCTTGCGTTCGCTCGAAGGCGCGATTCCGAGGGATTCGCGGTACTTGGCGACGGTGCGGCGAGCCACCTGAATGCCTTGTGCCTCCAGTAAACCAGCGATCTTGCTGTCACTCAACGGCTTTTTCTGATTTTCCGCGGCGACCAATTTCTTGATGATCGCGCGGATCGCTGTGGACGAGCATTCGCCGCCTTCGGAGGTGCTGACGTGGCTGGAGAAAAAGTATTTCAGCTCATAAATACCGCGCGGGGTATGCATGAATTTTTGCGTGGTTACCCGGGAAATCGTTGATTCGTGCATGCCGACCGCTTCGGCGATGTCATGCAATACCAGCGGCTTCATCGCTTCGTCGCCGTATTCGAGGAAGCCGCGCTGATGTTCGACGATCTGCGTGGCGACTTTCATCAGGGTTTCGTTACGGCTTTGCAGGCTCTTGATGAACCAGCGGGCTTCCTGCAACTGATTGCGCATGAAAGTGTTGTCGGCGCTGGTGTCGGCACGCTTCACAAACCCGGCGTACTGGGCGTTGACGCGCAGACGTGGCACCGATTCCTGGTTCAGCTCGACCAGCCAGCGCTCGTTGTCCTTGCGCACGATCACATCGGGAATAACGTATTCGGCTTCGGTCGATTCGATCTGTGAGCCCGGACGCGGATTGAGGCTCTGCACCAGCTCGATGACCTGGCGCAACTCGTCTTCCTTGAGCTTCATGCGGCGCATCAACTGGCTGTAATCGCGGCTGCCGAGCAAGTCGATGTAATCGGTAACCAGACGCTTGGCTTCGCTCAGCCACGGCGTCTTGGCTGGCAGTTGGCGCAGTTGCAGAAGCAGGCATTCGCTGAGGTTGCGTGCGCCGATCCCGGCGGGTTCGAATTGCTGGATGCGATGCAGAACGGCTTCGATTTCATCGAGCTCGATGTCCAGTTCCGGATCGAATGCTTCGAGAATCTCTTCGAGCGTTTCGTCCAGGTAGCCCTGATTGTTGATGCAGTCGATCAGGGTCACGGCGATCAGGCGATCGGTGTCGGACATCGGTGCCAGGTTCAGTTGCCAGAGCAGATGGCTCTGCAGGCTCTCGCCGGCGGACGTGCGGGTGGTGAAATCCCATTCGTCGTCATCGCTGCTGGGCAGGCTGCTGGCGCTGGTCTGGTAGACGTCTTCCCAGGCGGTATCCACCGGCAATTCGTTGGGGATGCGCTCGTTCCATTCGCCATCCTCGAGGTTATCCACCGTCGGGGCGGTTTCCTGATAGGAGGGTTCCTGAATCTCGGCGGGCTTCTGTTCGGCGTTGTCGGCCAGAGGATCGGCGTTGTCGAAGTCGTCGCCTTCTTCCTGGCGTTCGAGCATCGGGTTGGATTCCAGAGCCTCCTGGATCTCCTGTTGCAGGTCCAGGGTCGACAATTGGAGCAGACGGATGGCCTGTTGCAGCTGCGGCGTCATCGTCAGCTGCTGGCCCATTCTCAAGACTAGCGATGGTTTCATGGCAGGGGCTTAACACCTTATTCGCCGGCGCTTTGCGCCATCCACTACAGGGCGCCGAAGCGCCAAACTTAAGCAAATTATATGCCTGAAACTGAAGTGTTTGCCTAGAGCGCTGTAACAATTAAAGCGGATAAATGCGCCTTGAATCGATACAGCGCTGTCGCGCTTACAGGCGGAACTCGTGACCCAGATACACTTCCTTGACCAGATCGTTGGCCAGGATGGTCTCGGCATCACCTTCGGCGATCAATTGACCGTCGTTGACGATGTAAGCGGTTTCGCAAATATCCAGGGTCTCACGGACGTTGTGGTCGGTGATCAGCACACCGATGCCCTTGGCCTTGAGGTGGTGGATGATCTGCTTGATGTCGCCCACCGAGATCGGGTCGACACCGGCGAACGGTTCGTCGAGCAGGATGAATTTCGGCGCAGTCGCCAACGCACGAGCGATTTCCACCCGGCGACGCTCACCACCGGACAGGCTCATGCCGAGGTTGTCGCGGATGTGGCTGATGTGGAATTCCTGCAGCAGGCTTTCCAGCTCCTTGCGACGACCGGCCTTGTCGAGCTCCGGGCGAGTCTCGAGGATCGCCATGATGTTGTCAGCAACCGACAGTTTGCGGAAGATCGACGCTTCTTGCGGCAGATAGCCGATACCGGCCTTGGCGCGGCCGTGCATCGGCTGATGGCTGACGTCCAGATCATCGATCAGCACACGGCCCTGATCCGCCTGCACCAGGCCGACGATCATGTAGAAGCACGTCGTTTTGCCGGCGCCATTCGGGCCGAGCAAGCCGACGATCTGCCCGCTGTCGATCGACAGGCTGACGTCACGCACGACCTGGCGGCTTTTATAGGCCTTGGCCAGGTGCTGAGCTTTCAGAGTTGCCATTACTGGGATTTCTCTTCGGTTTTCTTCTTCGGCTGGATCACCATGTCGATGCGCGGACGCGATTCGGTGACCTTGCTGCCCGTGGCGCGACCTGCGCTGGCCAGTTTCTTCACGGTGTCGTAGACGATTTTTTCGCCCTGGGTGACGTTGTTATCCTTGTCGATAACCTTGGCCTTGTCGATCAGCACCACCCGGTTCTGCTGGGCGTGGTATTGAATCGTCACGCCGTAGCCCTTGACCGGATTGGCGTCGCCCTGGGTCTGCAGCTGCTCGAAGTAAGCCAGGTTGCCCACCGAGGTCACCACATCGATGTCGCCGTTGGGCGCGCGAGTCATGGTCACGGTGTTGCCTTTAACGATCATCGAGCCCTGGGTAATGATCACGTCACCTTTATAGGTGGCGATGCCATTCTTGTCGTCGAGTTGGGCGTCGTCGGCCTGAATGCGGATAGGCTGCTGCTGATCGTTCGGCAGGGACCAGGCGCTCGCGCTTCCCAGTGCTGCGCCCAGACTGAGCAAAATAGGGAGGGTTTTAACGAGCCTCATACTGTCCTCTTACGTTCGATTGCAGGTGTATCCTGCTGTCCTTCAGGTACGCTTTCATTCCGACGCCAGTCGATACGCCACCAGCGCCCTCGATTCTAACGGGTTGCGCAGTCTGCGCATATTCCTGCTGCGGGAACACGGTCATGCGCGTGCTGGTGATCAGCGTGCCGCGCTTTTTCTCATCGGTGCGCTGCACACGGACCGAATCGATCAATTCCACTTCGGTACCGCCCGAGTTCACTTCGCCGCGTTCGCTGGTCACGTGCCAGGGAAGTCGGTGCCGCGATACATGTTCAAGTCAGGCTTGGTCACCAGGGTGATATCGGTAGCCTTGACGTGCTCGGCCTTGTCGGAAGTCATCTCGTACTGCACCTTACCGTCGGGCAGGTACTGAATGGTATGCGTGTTGGTCGCGTACCAGTCGATCGGATTCTCGGCAGCCGAAACCGGTGGCTTGTCGAGGAAGCGTTCCGGGCTGATGTTCCAGTAGCCGACCGCAGCGAAAATCGCCGCGATGCAGCCGAACAGCAGGAAGTTGCGAAACTTTTTGCTAAACATGGTCAGGCTCACAGGTACGCGGCGTTGGCCGCTTCGAGGCGGCCCTGGGCGCGCAGGATCAATTCGCAGAATTCGCGGGCGGCACCTTCGCCGCCACGGGCGCGGGTAACGCCGTGGGCGTGTTCGCGGACGAAATCGGCAGCGTTGGCCACCGCCATGCCCAGCCCTACACGGCGGATTACCGGCAAGTCTGGCAGATCGTCACCCAGATAGGCGACTTCTTCATAGCTTAGGCCCAGTTGCGCGAGCAGGCCGTCGAGCACCACCAGTTTGTCTTCACGCCCCTGAAACAGATGCGGGATGCCGAGGTTCTTCGCGCGGCGCTCGACCACCGGGGTCTTGCGACCGCTGATGATTGCGGTTTGTACGCCGGCATTCATCAGCATCTTGATGCCCTGGCCGTCGAGGGTGTTGAAGGTCTTGAACTCGCTGCCGTCTTCAAGAAAGTACAGGCGGCCGTCGGTGAGCACACCGTCGACATCGAAGACTGCCAGTTTGATCGCTTTGCCGCGTTGCAGCAGATCGTTGCTCATTACATGACTCCTGCGCGCAGCAGATCGGAGAGGTTGAAGGCGCCGATCGGGCGATCCTCCTCGTCGACGACTACCAGGGCGTTGATTCGATGGTCTTCCATGATTTTCAGGGCTTCGGCGGCGAGCATGTCGGGCCGGGCGGTCTTGCCGTGGGCGGTCATCACCTGATCGATGGTGGCGCTGCGGATGTCGATGGCGCGATCCAGGGTGCGGCGCAAATCACCGTCAGTGAATATCCCGGCGAGCTTGCCGTCGGCTTCAAGGACAGCGGTCATGCCCAGGCCTTTGCGGGTCATTTCCATCAGTGCGTCCTTGAGCAGGGTGCCGCGTTGTACCTGCGGCAGCTCTTGCCCGGCGTGCATGACGTTTTCCACTTTCAGCAGCAGGCGACGGCCAAGGGCGCCGCCCGGATGCGAGAACGCAAAATCTTCAGCGGTAAAGCCACGCGCTTCCAGCAACGCCACAGCCAGGGCATCGCCCATGACCAGCGCAGCAGTAGTAGAAGAAGTCGGTGCCAGATTCAACGGGCAGGCTTCGTGCTCGACATGCACATTGAGATTGACCTCGGCAGCCTTCGCCAAGGGCGACTGCGGATTGCCGGTGACGCTGATCAGTTGAATGCCCAAGCGCTTGATCAGTGGCAGCAGCGTCACGATTTCATTGGTCGAACCAGAGTTCGACAGGGCCAGAATCACGTCGTCGCGGGTAATCATGCCCATGTCGCCATGGCTGGCTTCGGCCGGATGCACGAAAAACGCCGGAGTGCCGGTGCTGGCCAGGGTGGCGGCGATCTTGTTGCCGATGTGCCCGGATTTGCCCATGCCGACCACGACCACACGGCCCTTGCTGGCCAGAATCATCTCGCAAGCGCGTACGAAATCGGCGTCGATATGGGCCATCAAGCCTTGGACGGCTTCCACTTCGAGGCGGATGGTGCGTTGTGCCGATTGAATCAGGTCGCGGGTTTTGCTCATGTCAGAATCGTATGGGCCGATGAAAAGGCGGCGATTATAGCGGTTATGTGGCAAAGCCTCACGCAAGTTCGACGTGCTTTGTCATTACTGGTTACCAAAACCCTCTGAAACTCGCTCAGGCCCTCTTCAGTCGGCGATCTTGGCCGGGTTCTCGCTTGGGCGCTCAGCCTTTGCAGTGATATAGTTCGCCGCCAGTTCGGCCTGCCCGGGATGCAGGTGTTTCCGAGGAAAGTCTGGCATCCCAGTGAGAGGCTGCATCGCAAGGAGTTTAGATGAGTGCCGATAACGCCTACGCGGTCGAGCTGAAGGGAGTCTCCTTCAAGCGCGGTGCGCGGAGCATTTTCAATAACGTCGATATCCGCATCCCGCGCGGCAAGGTCACCGGCATCATGGGGCCTTCCGGCTGCGGCAAGACCACGCTGTTGCGCCTGATGGGCGCGCAGTTGCGGCCGTCCAGCGGCGAAGTCTGGGTCAATGGGCAGAACCTGCCGACGCTGTCGCGCAGTGATCTGTTCGATGCGCGCAAGCACATGGGCGTGCTGTTTCAGAGCGGTGCGCTGTTCACCGACCTCGATGTGTTCGAGAACGTGGCCTTTCCGCTGCGGGTGCACACCCAGCTGCCGGAAGACATGATCCGCGACATCGTCCTGCTCAAACTGCAGGCCGTGGGGCTGCGTGGCGCCATCGAGCTGATGCCGGACGAACTGTCCGGCGGCATGAAGCGCCGCGTGGCGCTGGCCCGGGCGATAGCCCTCGATCCGCAGATTCTCATGTACGACGAGCCCTTCGTGGGCCAGGACCCGATCGCCATGGGCGTGCTGGTGCGCCTGATCCGTCTGCTCAACGATGCGTTGGGCATTACCAGCATCGTGGTGTCTCACGATCTGGCGGAAACCGCGAGCATTGCCGACTACATCTATGTAGTGGGCGATGGTCAGGTGCTGGGGCAGGGCACGCCGGATGAGCTGATGAATTCGGATGAGCCGCGTATCCGCCAGTTCATGACCGGCGATCCCGATGGCCCGGTGCCGTATCACTTTCCAGCGACGGATTACCGCGCAGATCTTCTGGGGAAGCGCTGATGCGCAGAATTTCATTGATGGAACGCGTGCGTCGGTTCGGCGAATCGGCGATCGACGCGGTCGCGGTGTTTGGTCGAGCGACCCTGTTCCTGTTTCACGCCCTGCTGGGCCGTGGCGGTATCAGCGGTGGTTTCGGCCTGTTGATCAAGCAGCTGCATTCGGTCGGCGTCATGTCGCTGGTGATCATTGTGGTCTCCGGCATTTTCATCGGCATGGTCCTCGCGCTGCAGGGCTTCAGCATTCTTTCCAGCTATGGTTCAGAGCAGGCGGTGGGGCAGATGGTCGCCCTGACCCTGCTGCGTGAACTCGGGCCGGTGGTGACCGCACTGTTGTTCGCGGGGCGCGCCGGTTCGGCATTGACCGCCGAGATCGGCAACATGAAATCGACCGAGCAGCTGTCCAGCCTGGAAATGATCGGTGTCGATCCGCTCAAGTACATCATCGCCCCGCGCCTGTGGGCCGGCTTCATTTCCCTGCCGGTGCTGGCGATGATCTTCAGCGTCGTCGGCATCTGGGGTGGTTCGTGGGTCGCGGTCGACTGGCTGGGTGTCTACGAAGGCTCGTACTGGGCGAACATGCAGAACAGCGTGACCTTCACCAGTGACGTGCTCAATGGCGTGATCAAAAGTGTCGTTTTCGCCTTCGTCGTGACCTGGATCGCCGTATTTCAAGGCTATGACTGTGAACCCACTTCCGAGGGAATCAGTCGTGCCACCACCAAGACCGTGGTGTTTGCCTCGCTGGCAGTGCTCGGCCTGGACTTTATTCTGACCGCTTTGATGTTTGGAGATTTCTGATGCAAAACCGCACCCTGGAAATCGGTGTCGGCCTGTTCCTGCTGGCAGGGATCCTGGCTTTGCTGCTGCTCGCCTTGCGCGTCAGCGGCCTGTCTCCGACTTCGTCCACCGATACCTACAAGCTATATGCCTACTTCGACAATATCGCCGGTCTGACGGTCAGAGCCAAAGTGACCATGGCCGGTGTGACCATCGGTAAGGTCACTGCTATCGATCTGGATCGCGACAGCTTCACCGGTCGAGTCACGCTGCAGGTGGATAAAAAGGTCGACAACCTGCCGGTCGACTCGACAGCGTCTATCCTCACCGCGGGTCTGCTGGGAGAGAAATACATCGGTATCAGCGTCGGCGGTGAAGACACCCAGTTGAAAGACGGTGGAACCATCCATGACACGCAGTCGTCACTGGTACTGGAAGACCTGATCGGTAAATTCCTGCTCAATACCGTTAGCAAAGACGCCAAATGAGGAGCTTTTGAATGATCTCTATCTTGCGACGTGGCCTGTTGGTGTTGCTCGCGGCCCTGCCGTTGATGGCTAACGCCGCACCGGGGCAATCGGCTCATGACCTGATTCAGGACACCACGAACCGGATGCTTGCCGATTTGCAGGCCAATAAAGAAAAGTACAAGCAGGATCCGCAGGATTTCTATGCGGCGCTCAACAGCATTGTCGGTCCGGTGGTGGATGCCGAGGGCATCTCCAAAAGCATCATGACCGTGAAGTATTCGCGCAAGGCCACGCCTGAGCAGATGCAACGCTTTCAGGAAAACTTCAAGCGCGGCCTGTTCCAGTTCTACGGCAACGCGCTGCTGGAATACAACAACCAGGGCATCACGGTTGACCCGGCCAAGGACGAATCTGGCGACCGCACCAGCGTCAACATGACCGTCAAGGGCAGCAACGGCGCGATTTATCCGGTGCAGTACACCCTTGAGAAGATCGGTGGCGAGTGGAAACTGCGCAACGTGATCATCAACGGCATCAACATCGGCAAGCTGTTCCGTGATCAGTTCGCCGACGCCATGCAGCGCAATGGCAACGATCTGGACAAGACCATCGATGGCTGGGCCGGTGAAGTGGCCAAGGCCAAGCAGGAAACCGACAAAGCCGCCGCGAAGCCAGCGCAATGAGTGAGGCGGCAGTTCGCATGAGTGATGTCGACGAGCTGGTGCTCAGCGGCGTGCTGGATTACCGCACCGGGCCCGACCTGCGCAAGGAAGGGCAGGCGCTGATCAAATCGAGCAAGGCATCGGCGCTGGTCATCGATTGTTCGGCGGTGCAGAAGTCCAGCAGCGTCGGCCTGTCATTGCTGCTGTGCTTCATGCGCGATGCGCAGGCGGCCGGCAAGGCTGTCAGCATTCGCGCGATGCCCGAAGACATGCGCGAAATCGCTCAGGTCAGTGAACTGACCGAGCTGTTGGCGCATCCCTGAACCGACATCTATAAAGAAGCCCCCCGTCAGAGTCCTGCGTTGCGGGGTTCGCAGGCGCGGGGCTTTTTGTATGATGTCCGACCCGTGCGCACAGGGCGCCGATTGAGGTTGAGCATGCAGGCCGTAGAAGTGAAGAGCTTCCTTGAAGGAAAGCTGCCAGGAACGCTGGTAGAAGTTGAAGGCGAAGGCTGCAACTTCCAGCTGAACGTGATTAGCGATGAACTGGCGGCGTTGAGCCCGGTGAAGCGTCAGCAGCAGGTCTATGCCCATTTGAACCCATGGATCACCGATGGCAGCATCCATGCGGTCACTATGAAATTTTTCAGCCGCGCGGCCTGGGCCGAGCGCACCTGAGCCCTAGGGCGTCGAGATACTAATGGATAAATTGATTATTACCGGTGGCGCTCGTCTTGATGGCGAGATCCGCATTTCCGGCGCGAAGAACTCCGCCCTGCCGATTCTGGCCGCGACCTTGCTGTGCGATGGCCCGGTCACCGTTGGCAACCTGCCGCACCTGCACGACATCACCACCATGATCGAGCTGTTCGGGCGCATGGGCATCGAGCCGGTGATCGACGAGAAGCTCAGCGTCGAAATCGACCCGCGCACCATCAAGACCCTGATCGCCCCGTACGAACTGGTGAAAACCATGCGTGCGTCGATTCTGGTACTAGGCCCTATGGTTGCCCGTTTCGGTGAAGCCGAAGTCGCACTGCCTGGCGGTTGCGCCATCGGTTCGCGTCCGGTTGACCTGCACATCCGCGGTCTGGAAGCCATGGGCGCGGTCATCGACGTCGAAGGCGGCTACATCAAGGCCAAGGCGCCTGAAGGCGGCCTGCGCGGCGCGCATTTCTTCTTCGACACCGTCAGCGTGACCGGTACCGAAAACATCATGATGGCCGCTGCACTGGCCAAAGGCCGCAGCGTGTTGCAGAACGCCGCGCGTGAGCCTGAAGTGGTCGATCTGGCGAACTTCCTCAACGCCATGGGCGCCAAGGTTTCCGGCGCCGGCACCGACACCATCACCATCGATGGCGTCGAGCGTCTGGGTTCGGCTTTCTACAAGGTCATGCCTGACCGTATCGAAACCGGCACCTACCTGGTCGCTGCTGCCGTGACCGGTGGCCGCGTCAAGGTCAAGGACACCGATCCGACCATTCTCGAAGCAGTGCTGGAAAAGCTGCGTGAAGCCGGCGCGGAAATCACCTGCGGTGAAGACTGGATCGAGCTGAACATGCACGGCAAGCGCCCGAAAGCGGTCAACGTGCGCACCGCGCCGTACCCGGCGTTCCCGACCGACATGCAGGCCCAGTTCATTTCGCTCAACGCCATTGCCGAAGGCACCGGTGCAGTGATCGAGACGATCTTCGAAAACCGTTTCATGCACGTGTACGAACTGCACCGCATGGGCGCGCATATCCAGGTTGAGGGCAACACCGCGATCGTCACCGGTATCGAGAAGCTCAAGGGCGCGCCAGTCATGGCCACCGACCTGCGCGCATCGGCCAGTCTGGTGATCTCGGCATTGGTGGCGGAAGGCGACACGCTGATCGACCGCATCTACCACATCGACCGTGGTTACGAGTGCATCGAAGAAAAACTGCAAATGCTGGGTGCCAAGATCCGTCGGGTTCCGGGCTGATCGCTGCATCGGGACACAGGGACGTGTCCGTTGAATTCGTTTCGAGTCGAGGGTGTACGCACCCTCGATGTGTGTCCGGCGCCGATTGCGACCGGGCATGAGTACCTTGATAAGGACTGACGTTTCCCATGTTGACCATCGCACTGTCCAAGGGCCGCATCCTTGACGACACCCTGCCGCTTCTCGCTGAAGCGGGCATCGTGCCGACCGAGAATCCGGACAAGAGCCGCAAGCTGATCATTCCCACGACCCAGGACGACGTGCGTCTGCTGATCGTGCGTGCCACCGACGTGCCGACCTATGTCGAGCATGGCGCGGCCGACCTCGGCGTCGCCGGTAAGGACGTGCTGATGGAATACAGCGGCCAGGGCCTGTACGAGCCGCTGGACCTGCAGATCGCCCAGTGCAAGTTGATGACCGCCGGCAAGATCGGCGCCGCCGAGCCCAAGGGCCGTCTGCGCGTGGCGACCAAGTTCGTCAACGTTGCCAAGCGTTATTACGCCGAGCAGGGCCGTCAGGTCGACATCATCAAGCTGTACGGCTCGATGGAACTGGCGCCGCTGATCGGGCTGGCCGACAAGATCATCGACGTGGTCGACACCGGCAATACCCTGCGCGCCAACGGCCTGGAGCCACAAGAATTGATCGCCACGATCAGCTCGCGCCTGGTGGTCAACAAGGCTTCAATGAAAATGCAGCACGCTCGAATCCAGGCGTTGATCGACACCCTGCGCAACGCAGTGGAATCGCGACACCGCGGCTGATCTACCAGCGCGGCCCGAGGCCGCGCCGTCTATCCGCCTCATAGCCAGAATTCTCAGGTGCCCAAGCGGATCGAATGCTAGTTTCGGGCGCCTGAGTTTTTGCCAATTCCTATGAGGCTCTCGCTATGACCGCAACCACTGCAATTCGCCGACTCAACGCTGCTGACCCGGATTTCGCGCATCATCTGGGTCATCTGCTGAGCTGGGAAAGTGTGTCTGACGACTCGGTCAATCAGCGCGTGCTGGACATCATCAAGGCTGTGCGCGAGCGCGGTGACGCGGCGCTGGTCGAGTTCACCCAGAAGTTCGACGGCCTCGAAGTCGCCTCGATGGCCGACCTGATCCTGCCGCGCGAGCGCCTCGAATTGGCCCTGACCCGCATCACCGTGCCGCAGCGCGAGGCCCTGGAAAACGCCGCCGCGCGGGTACGCAGCTATCACGAAAAACAGAAGCAGGACTCCTGGAGCTACACCGAAGCTGACGGCACGGTGCTCGGCCAGAAAGTCACGCCACTGGATCGTGCAGGTCTGTACGTGCCGGGCGGCAAGGCTTCGTATCCGTCGTCGGTGTTGATGAATGCGATTCCGGCTAAGGTGGCCGGCGTCACCGAAGTAGTCATGGTCGTGCCAACCCCGCGCGGTGAAATCAACGAGCTGGTGCTGGCCGCTGCCTGCATCGCCGGGGTCGACCGCGTGTTCACCATCGGTGGTGCGCAAGCGGTTGCCGCACTGGCTTACGGCACCGAAAGCGTTCCGCGTGTCGACAAGGTTGTCGGCCCGGGCAATATCTATGTCGCCACTGCGAAGCGCCATGTGTTCGGCCAGGTCGGTATCGACATGATCGCCGGTCCTTCGGAAATTCTTGTGGTCTGCGACGGCCAGACCGATCCGGACTGGATCGCCATGGACTTGTTCTCCCAGGCCGAGCACGACGAAGACGCGCAAGCGATTCTGGTCAGCCCCGACGCCGAGTTTCTCGACAAGGTGGCCGCAAGCATCAATAAATTGCTGCCGACCATGGACCGCGCGACCATCATCGAAACTTCGATCAATGGCCGCGGTGCGTTGATTCAAGTGAGCGACATGGCGCAGGCGATCGAAGTCGCCAACCGCATCGCCCCGGAACACCTGGAATTGTCGGTCGCTGATCCACAAGCCTGGCTGCCGCAAATTCGCCACGCTGGCGCGATCTTCATGGGTCGCCACACGTCCGAAGCGTTGGGCGATTACTGTGCCGGCCCGAACCACGTATTGCCGACTTCGGGCACCGCGCGCTTCTCCTCGCCGCTGGGCGTCTACGACTTCCAGAAACGCTCATCGATCATCTTCTGCTCCGAGGCCGGCGCTTCCGAGCTGGGCAAAACTGCATCGGTACTGGCCCGTGGCGAATCACTGAGCGCCCACGCGCGCAGCGCTGAATACCGCATCAAAGACCAAGACTTTCTGAAAGGGCAGGGGAACTGAGCGATGAGTAAATTCTGGAGCCCGTTCGTCAAGGATCTGGTGCCCTACGTGCCAGGCGAACAGCCGAAGCTGACCAAACTGGTCAAGCTCAATACCAACGAAAATCCGTATGGCCCGTCGCCAAAAGCGCTGGCGGCGATGCAGGCCGAGCTCAACGACAACCTGCGCCTGTACCCGGATCCGAACAGTGACCTGCTGAAAAACGCCGTCGCCGAATACTACGGCGTGCAAACCAGTCAGGTGTTCCTTGGCAACGGTTCGGACGAAGTGCTCGCGCACATCTTTCACGGCTTGCTGCAACACGATCAGCCGCTGCTGTTTCCGGACATCAGCTACAGCTTTTATCCGGTCTACTGCGGTCTGTACGGCATTGAATTCGACGCGGTGCCGCTGGATGCGCAATTCCAGATCAACCCGGCCGACTACGCCAAACCGAACGGCGGGATCATTTTCCCCAACCCGAACGCCCCGACCGGGTGCCTGCTGGCGCTGGACGCGGTCGAGCAGATTCTCAAGGCCAGCCCGGATTCGGTGGTAGTCGTGGATGAGGCCTACATCGACTTCGGTGGCGAGACGGCGATCAGCCTGGTGGATCGCTACCCGAACCTGCTGGTGACGCAGACGCTGTCCAAGTCACGCTCGCTGGCCGGCCTGCGTGTCGGTCTGGCGGTAGGGCACCCGGATCTGATCGAGGCGCTGGAGCGGATCAAGAACAGCTTCAACTCCTATCCACTGGATCGTCTGGCGATTGTCGGCGCGGCGGCGGCGTTTGCAGACCGCGAGTATTTCGACAAGACCTGTCGTCAGGTGATCGAGAGTCGCGAGTGGGTGGTCGCGCAGTTGCAGGCCAAGGGCTTTGAAGTGCTGCCGTCGGCGGCCAACTTCATCTTCGCGCGGCACCCGCAGCATGACGCGGCGGGCCTGGCGGCCAAGCTGCGCGAGCAGGGCGTGATCGTGCGGCACTTCAAGCAGCAGCGGATAGCGCAGTTCTTGCGGATATCGGTGGGTACGCCGGAGCAGAATCAGGCGTTGATTGATGGGCTTGGTGGTTTATAGGACTTCGCCTTACTTGTCGATAGCGCATTCCTGTTTTTCCATTTATGGCGAAACAGGAGTGCGCCACACAGTTTATTGAAAAGTTATTTCGAACCAGAATGTCCCTTTTAAACTATATATCTTGGTTTGCGTAATGAAACTGTAATTGCCCTCCACAATTTTTCCGTCGTTTTTTATCCGGATAGTCGTTTTGCCGGATCCGGCTTCGTAAGCTTTTTCATTTGTGTGAAATGCCCATCGATAAGGTACTTGACTGAAATCATCAAAATCCAGCGTGTATTCGTTTCCTGGTTTCAGGTGCTTCGGAAAAGTAAGATGTATTGTAATTCTATCTGTCCCGGTTTCAGCATTTGTTGCTGATAACAATCCCGCGCCACTAGGGATAATATGGAAGGTGGGCCATTTTGCGAGCGTGTGCTCCTGTTCATCGTTTAATTGATAGGTAATGTACCCATATATTCCGGTGTGTTTATCGAGCTTTGCTCTTGATATGTCGCCCATAATTGTCTCCTTGAAAAGTCCCGCCCAGTGATAAAAGTTACACTAGCGGCTTTCAAGAGATGGGGTAACTGTCATTGTTGACAGTCTTTTATGCGAGTTTGCTCTGTGGTTTATAGCGCGATGTAATAATGAAAGCCGCTCGTGAGTAACTTACGGGCCAGACGATTGAGATTGATGGCCTGGGAGACCTCTAAAGCAAAAAGCCCCTCAGCCTAACCCTCTCCCGGAGGGAGAGGGACTGAATGGGGAATATTGCAGAGGTTCACCGACTTGATCGATTTGTATTGAATCCATAGTCGACTCAGTCTTTTTTCAGGTCGCTGTATCCTGCAAGACAACTCGGTCTGCCCCCTCTTCCTACGGGAGAGGGCTGCGCTTTATTCGTGGTGTGGTTCACCGAGGAAGGTCAGTGAGGTAAACAAACCTCGACTATCCACATCTGCGCTACCTTTCACCGGCACTTCTACCTGCGCGGCAATCACATTCAACCCTTCATTCCTCACCAACACCTGCGCCCGACCATCCTTGTCAGTTTCGGTGCTCAGCGTGTTCGGCGCGCTGCGGTAATCGCCATACAACTTCACCCCCGCCGCCGGTTTGCCATCGAGCAATACGCGCACCGGCAGCGAATTCCCCGGTCCGACCGTCAGCGGATCAATCTCGGGCACAATCAGCAACTTGATCTGATCGAGCTTCGGCAACTTCGCCCCCGGCTGATAGATCGCCAGGCTGTACTTGAACGTCTGCGTGGCCTCGGTGGCGCCGGGTACTTTGCTGCGTCCTTCGTTGACCCACTTCTTGTCCGCCGTCTGCGACCACATGCCATTGTTCAGCGCCACGGCCATCACCGCAGGCGACTTCAGCGGTTTCAAGCGTGCGTGATCGGTGAGCCGCTCAACGCTGACCGGAATCATCTTGCCGCCGGCGTCATAAGCCCAGGCGCCGCTGATCTTCCGCGCCTTGAACGCGTTGTCTTCTGCGCCATGGCCGTAGACCACTTCGATGTTGCCGCGTCGTTCTTCTGTCCACAGGCCATGGGCCGATACCTGACCAGTGAACAGCGCAGCGATGAGCAGAAGGGATTTGCCGTAGTGCATGGTGACGTCCTTTTACAGGTTGAGTGTCAGGCTGACGGTGAAATTGCGTGGCTCGCCGGGGTTGACCCAGTAGTTGCTGTAGGAGCGCTCGTAGTATTTCTCGTCGAATATGTTGTTCAGGTTCAGGCCGACGGTGACGTTGTCGCTGGCCTTGTAGTGCGCGAGCAAGTCGACGGTCTGGTAGGCCGGCAATTCGAAGTCGCTGCCGGATTCGCCCGAACGATCACCGACGTAGGTGAACGCTGCACCGACGTCTGAACCGCGCAGTCGGCCATCCTGAAATTCATAAACACCCAGCAGACTGCCGCTGCGTTTGGCCACGCCGAGGATGCGGCTGCCGGTGGGAATGGTCGCGTCGCCCTTGGTCACCTCGGCGTCGATGTAGGCGAAGGCGCCGATGACCCGCACTGCGTCGGTCACCTGGCCGCTCACTTGCCAATCGAAACCCTGACTGCGCGCCTTGCCCATGGCGCGGCTGGTGTCGGTGCCCGGATCGAGGGCGAGAACGTTTTCCTTGTCGATGTGGAAGAAGGCGAGGGTGCTGCTCACGCGCTCATCGAACAGCTCGTTCTTGATCCCCACTTCGTAACCGACGCCTTCTTCCGGGTCGAAGGATTTGCCGGAGGCATCCAGGCCGTTGTTCGGTTTGAACGAGGTCGAGGCGTTGGCGAACAGGCCGGTGTTTGACGTGAGCTGATAGAGCAGGCCGGCGCGTTGGGTCAGCGCGTCGTGGCGTTGCTGGCTTCTGGCGGTGCGGCTGTGATCGTCGATGCGCTGATCGAAATGCTCGAAGCGCGCGCCGAGCATGCCGCGCAGCTTGTCGGTGAAGATGATCTGGTCCTGCAGATTCAGCGCATGACTTTCGACGTGTTCAAAAAAGTCGGTGCCCGAGCGTGCGCCGTTGGGTTTCGGCTGGCCGTAGACCGGCTTATAGATGTCGATGGCGTAGGGGCCGCCAGCAATGGTGGTGACGCGTTCGTCCTTGCGGTAATTCTCGTACTCGGTGCCGATCAGCAACTCATGCTGCCACGCACCGAGGTCGAACAGACCGCGCAGTTCCAGTTGGGTGATGCTGTCGTGCCAACTCGTGTCGCGTTCGCGCAAGCGGCGGTTGACCGTATGGCCGTCGGCGTTCAGCGGTCGTGCTTCGGAAGCGTCGCCCCAGAGCTTGCCTTCTTTGTAGTGACTGGCCAGACGCAGTTTCCAGCTGTCGTTCAGATGGTGCTCAAGGGTGGCCTGGAGCAGGTTGTTGTGGTTGTCGATGTTGCCGTCGTTGGGTTCGCCCAAGAACGTCGAACGGGATACGCCGCTCCACTTGTTGTTCGGCGCCACCACGCCACGATCGAACGTCGAGTTGTGACGGACGATTTCGCTTTCCACCAGCAGCGAGGTGTCCGGGTTCAACTGCCAACTGAACGAAGGCGCGACGAATACCCGCTGGCTGTCGACCTGGTCGCGAAAGCTGTTGTTGTCTTCTACGGCGAGGTTGATACGCGAGAGCACATTGCCCTGTTCATCGAGGGGCGTATTGACGTCCAGCGCGGTGCGATAACGGTCCCAACTGCCGGCGCTGGTCTGCAATGTAGCGAATGCTTCAGGCTGCGGCTTCTTGGTGACGATGTTTACCGTGCCGCCGGGATCGCCCCGGCCGTACAGGCTCGCCGCCGGGCCTTTGAGCACTTCGATGCGCTCGATGTTCGCTGCATCTGGCGTGCTCGGATAACCGCGATTGGCACTGAAGCCGTCCTTGTAGAACTCGGACGTGGTGAAGCCGCGCACGCTGTATTCGTACAGGGTCAGGCCGCCGAAGTTGTTCTGCTTCGACACGCCGCCGGCAAAATCCAGCGCGCGTTCGACGCTGCTGCTGCCCAGATCCGAGAGCACACTGGCCGGAACGACGCTGATGGCTTGTGGGATATCGCGAATCGCCGTGTCGGTTTTGGTCGCACTGGCCGAGCGAGTCGCGCGATAACCGCTGACCGGGCCGGTGGGTGATTCGTAGTCGGAAGTGACGCTGATGGCTTCCAGCTCAACGGGCTGCGGCTCATCGGCGAAGGCGGGATCGCAGAGCAAACCCAGGGTCAGGCCGAGTAGTGAGGCCTTTTTGCGAGACGACATGTTATGTTGTTCCAATTGCTAGAATTGAAACAATATAACATGCCCGTTGAGAATGTCTGTTATTCGCGCCGCTGGCGCGAAAACATTTTTACTCTTCTTTTTCTTTGACCGGTGCCGGTGGTGGACGAAGGCCGATTTCAGCGGTCAGCTTCAGCTCTTTGCCGTTGCGCATGACCTGGATCGTCACCTTGTCGGTCGGTTTGATCCGCGCCACCTGATTCATCGAGCGGCGACCGTCGCCGGCCGGCTCGCCATCGATGCTCAGAATTACATCGCCCAGTTGCAGGCCGGCTTTCTGCGCCGGGCCGTCACGGAAGATCCCGGCGACGACAATCCCCGGACGCCCGGACAAGCCAAACGACTCGGCCAGTTCCTGCGTCAGCGGCTGCACTTCAATGCCCAGCCAGCCGCGAATCACCTGACCGTGCTCGATGATCGATTTCATCACTTCCATCGCCAGTTTCACCGGGATGGCAAAACCGATGCCTTGCGAGCCGCCGGATTTGGAAAAGATCGCCGTGTTGATGCCGGTGAGGTTGCCGTTGGCATCGACCAGCGCACCGCCGGAGTTGCCCGGGTTGATCGCCGCATCGGTCTGGATGAAGTCTTCGTAGTTGTTCAGGCCCAGCTGATTGCGGCCGGTGGCGCTGATGATGCCCATGGTCACGGTCTGGCCGACGCCGAACGGGTTGCCGATGGCCAGTGCGACGTCGCCGATGCGGATGTTGTCGGAGCGGCCGACGGTGATCGCCGGCAGGGTTTTCAGATCGATCTTCAATACCGCGAGGTCGGTTTCCGGGTCGCTGCCGATCACGCGGGCGAGTGTTTCGCGGCCATCCTTCAGCGCCACGACGATCTGGTCGGCGCCGCTGGTGACGTGGTTGTTGGTGAGGATGTAGCCTTCCGGGCTCATGATCACCCCGGAACCGAGGCTCGATTCCATGCGCTTCTGTTTCGGCGAGTTGTCGCCGAAGAAGCGGCGGAACTGTGGATCCTCGAACAAGGGATGCGCCGGTTTGTTGATGACCTTGGTGGTGTACAGGTTGACCACCGACGGCGCGGCGATGCTTACCGCGTCGGCATAGGACACCGGGCCCTGTTGCACGATCGTTGTCTGTGGCGCCTGTTGCAGATTGACATCGAGGCTCGGCAGCCCGACCCACTCGGGGTAACGCTGAATAATCAACAGAGCGATAAGCACACCGGCCAACAGCGGCCAGCCGAAAAAACGCAGCGCCTTGAGCATTAAGCACGTTCCTGGAAAGGTTGCAGGCGAGGTCAGACCGCCCATAATGTCGCGCATTATACGAGGCCGCGCGTGCCTCTGAACGGGATATTTAGGAGTCTTTCATGGCCGTTGCCCTCAGCACCCTCGTCGAAGAAGCCGACCGTTACCTGGCCAGTGCGAAAATCGCCGATTATTGCCCCAACGGTTTGCAGGTCGAAGGCCGCCCGCAGGTGATGCGTATCGTCAGTGGCGTCACCGCCAGCCAGGCGTTGCTTGATGCCGCCGTCGAAGCCGAGGCCGACCTGATCCTGGTCCATCACGGTTATTTCTGGAAAGGCGAAAACCCCTGCGTCACTGGCATGAAACAGCGCCGCTTGAAGACCTTGCTCAAGCACGAAATCAGTCTGCTCGCCTATCACCTGCCGCTGGATCTGCACCCGGACGTCGGCAACAACGTGCAACTGGCGCGTCAGCTCGACATCACTGTCGAAGGTCCGCTGGATCCGAGCAACCCGAAAGTCGTCGGGCTGGTCGGTTCGCTGAATGAGCCAATGACCGCACGGGATTTCGCGCGCAAGGTGCAGGAAGTCATGGGCCGCGAGCCGCTGTTGATCGAAGGCAGCGGCATGATCCGCCGCGTCGGCTGGTGCACCGGTGGTGGCCAGGGTTATATCGATCAGGGCGTGGCGGCGGGTGTCGATCTGTTCATCAGCGGCGAGGCCTCCGAGCAGACGTTTCACAGCGCTCGGGAAAACGACATCAGCTTCATCGCCGCCGGCCACCACGCCACCGAACGCTATGGCGTGCAGGCGCTGGGTGAGTATCTGGCGAAGCGTTTTGCCCTGGAGCACATCTTCATCGATTGCCCGAATCCGATCTGAGGTTAAACATCTCTCCAATGTGGGAGGGGCTTGCTCCCGAAAACGGTGTGTCATTCGACGATGATTTCGAATGACACAACGCTTTCGGGAGCAAGCCCCTCCCACAGGAAAAGCAGCTGTTCGGCCTAACTGGCAGGCATATTGATATACCCTTTCGATCTAGTTGGCGTCCTGATTAGAAGAGGTCGCTGTGCTAGGATTCCCCGCTCGAACACGGCCCGCTGGCCGTTCATAAGAAAGCTTTCGTGAGTAGCCATGGTCGACAAACTGACGCATCTGAAACAGCTGGAGGCGGAAAGCATCCACATCATCCGCGAGGTGGCCGCCGAGTTCGACAACCCGGTGATGCTGTACTCCATCGGTAAAGACTCCGCCGTGATGCTGCACCTGGCACGCAAGGCGTTCTTCCCGGGCAAACTGCCGTTTCCGGTGATGCACGTCGACACCCGCTGGAAATTCCAGGAGATGTACAAGTTCCGCGACAAGATGGTCGAAGAACTGGGCCTGGATCTCATCACCCATATCAACCCCGATGGCGTGGCGCAGAACATCAACCCGTTCACCCACGGCAGCGCCAAGCACACCGACATCATGAAAACCGAAGGCCTGAAACAGGCACTCGACAAGCATGGTTTCGACGCAGCTTTCGGCGGCGCCCGTCGCGATGAAGAGAAATCCCGCGCCAAAGAGCGCGTGTACTCGTTCCGCGACAGCAAGCACCGCTGGGACCCGAAAAACCAGCGCCCCGAGCTGTGGAACGTCTACAACGGCAAGGTCAACAAGGGCGAATCCATCCGTGTGTTCCCGTTGTCGAACTGGACCGAGCTGGACATCTGGCAGTACATCTACCTCGAAGGCATCCCGATCGTGCCGCTGTATTTTGCTGCCGAACGCGAAGTGATCGAGAAGAACGGCACGCTGATCATGATCGACGACGAGCGCATCCTCGAGCACCTGTCCGACGAAGACAAAGCGCGCATCGTGAAAAAGAAAGTGCGGTTCCGCACCCTTGGCTGCTACCCGTTGACGGGCGCGGTGGAGTCCGAGGCCGAAAGCCTCACGGACATCATTCAGGAAATGCTCCTGACGCGAACTTCCGAGCGCCAGGGCCGGGTCATCGACCACGATGGCGCAGGCTCGATGGAAGACAAAAAACGTCAAGGCTATTTCTAAGGGGCTGTCATGTCGCACGCATCTGATTTGATCAGCGAGGACATCCTCGCCTACCTGGGCCAGCACGAACGTAAAGAGCTGCTGCGCTTTTTGACTTGCGGTAACGTCGATGACGGCAAGAGCACCCTGATCGGGCGCCTGCTGCACGACTCGAAAATGATCTACGAAGATCACCTCGAAGCGATCACCCGCGATTCGAAGAAATCCGGCACCACCGGTGACGACATCGACCTGGCATTGCTGGTCGACGGTCTGCAGGCAGAGCGGGAGCAGGGCATCACCATTGATGTCGCCTACCGCTATTTCTCCACCGCCAAGCGCAAATTCATCATCGCCGACACCCCCGGCCATGAGCAGTACACCCGCAACATGGCCACCGGTGCGTCCACCTGTGACCTGGCGATCATTCTGGTCGACGCTCGTTACGGCGTGCAGACCCAGACCCGTCGGCACAGCTTCATCGCGTCCCTGCTGGGGATCAAGCACATCGTCGTCGCTATCAACAAGATGGACCTGAAGGACTTCGACGAGGGCGTGTTCGAGTCGATCAAGGCTGACTACCTGAAGTTCGCCGAAGGCTTGAAGATGAAGCCGACCAGCATGCACTTCGTGCCGATGTCTGCCCTCAAGGGCGACAACGTGGTGAACAAGTCCGAGCGCTCGCCGTGGTACACCGGCCAGTCGCTGATGGAAATCCTCGAGACTGTCGAAGTCGCTGGCGATCGCAACTTCACCGATCTGCGTTTCCCGGTGCAATACGTCAACCGTCCGAACCTGAACTTCCGTGGTTTCGCCGGTACGCTGGCCAGCGGCATCGTGCACAAGGGCGACGAAGTCGTAGTGCTGCCGTCGGGCAAGAGCAGCCGGGTGAAATCCATCGTCACTTTCGAAGGTGAGCTCGAGCACGCCGGCCCAGGTCAAGCGGTGACGCTGACCATGGAAGACGAAATCGACATCTCCCGTGGCGACCTGTTGGTGCATGCCGACAACGTGCCGCCGGTGACCGACAGCTTCGAAGCGATGCTGGTGTGGATGGCTGAAGAGCCGATGCTGCCGGGCAAGAAATACGACATCAAACGCGCCACCAGTTACGTGCCGGGCTCGATCGCCAGTATCGTCAACAAGGTCGACGTGAACACGTTGGAAGAAGGCCCGGCGAGCGCATTGCAGCTCAACGAAATCGGCAAGGTGAAGATCGCCCTCGACGCGCCGATCGCCCTCGATGGTTACGACAGCAACCGCACCACCGGCGCATTCATCGTCATCGATCGCCTGACCAACGGCACCGTTGGCGCCGGCATGATCGTCGCTCAGCCTGTAACGCATGGCACCGCCACCCACCACGGCAAACTGGCCCACGTGGCGACTGAAGAACGTGCCCAGCGCTTCGGCCAGCAACCGGCTACCGTGCTGTTCAGCGGTCTGTCGGGCGCGGGCAAAAGCACTCTGGCATACGCGGTCGAGCGCAAGCTGTTCGACATGGGCCGCGCGGTGTTTGTCCTCGATGGCCAGAACCTGCGTCACGATCTGAACAAAGGTCTGCCGCAGGATCGCGCCGGGCGCACCGAAAACTGGCGTCGTGCCGCGCACGTGGCGCGTCAGTTCAACGAAGCAGGGCTGCTGACATTGGCCGCGTTCGTTGCGCCAAGTGCCGAGGGTCGCGAGCAAGCCAAGGAACTGATCGGCAAGGATCGCTTGCTGACGGTCTACGTGCAGGCCTCGCCGACCGTGTGCGCCGAGCGTGATCCGCAAGGTCTGTACGCCGCTGGCGGCGACAACATCCCGGGCGAATCCTTCCCGTACGATGTGCCGCTCAATGCCGACCTGGTGATCGACACGCAGTCGCTGAGCCTGGAAGAAAGCGTCAAGCAAGTGCTGGAGCTGTTGCGTCAGCGTGGCGCGATCTAAGGCAGAAGCAGCGGCAAGCTTTTAGCTGCAAGCGGAAAGAAAAAGCCCGTCGATGAGTGACCATCGGCGGGCTTTTTTTGTGCTAGGTGATCGTTCCCACGCTCCGCGTGGGAATGCCTCATTGGACGCTCCGCGTCCGCTTCGGCAGGGACGCGGAGCGTCCGGGCTGCATTCCCACGCGGAGCGTGGGAACGATCAACTGTGGGAGCGAGCAGGCTCACTCCCACAGGGGTCAGTGTTTGGGGGGAAATTCGCGGTGCATCTGCTCCAGCAACGCATCCTTGTCCAGCCACAGCTGGTTGATCCAGCCCTGAAACTGCAAGCGGTACTCGCCGTCCTGGTCGTAGTTCTTGCCGATGAAGGCCGGCGGAATTTTGATCTCTTCAAAATGCACCACCACATCGCGCACATTGCCGCAGAGCAAATCCCAGAACCCCGGACGCCCGGCCGGGTAGTGAATCGTCACGTTAACGATCGACTCCAGTTGCTCGCCCATCGCATCCAGTACAAACGCAATGCCGCCAGCCTTCGGTTTGAGCAGATATTTGAACGGCGATTGCTGCTGCGCATGCTTGCCTTCGGTGAAGCGTGTGCCTTCGACGAAGTTGAAAATTCCCACCGGGTTATGGCGGAATTTCGCACAGGTCTTGCGCGTGGTTTCCAGGTCCTTGCCTTTTTTCTCCGGGTGTTTTTCCAGATACGCCTTGGAGTAGCGCTTCATGAACGGAAAGCCCAGCGCCCACCAGGCGAGGCCAATTACCGGCACCCAGATCAGCTCCTGCTTGAGGAAAAACTTCAGCGGTTGGATCTTGCGGTTGAGCACGTATTGCAGCACCAGGATATCCACCCAGCTCTGGTGGTTGCTGGTTATCAGGTACGAGTGCTGATAGTCGAGGCCTTGCAGGCCGCTGAGGTGCCAGCGGGTACGACGGACAAGATTCATCCAGCCCTTGTTGTTGCTGATCCACGCCTCGTGGGTGTGGCTCATCAGCCAACCGGCAATGCGCTGGGTAAAGGCAAACGGCAGGGCCTTGACGAGCGCCACGCAGAACAGGAACGAGCAGAGCAGAATCGTGTTGAGCGCCAACAGCAGCGAGGCGATCACGCCGCGCACGGGTGCGGGTAGAAAATCCAGCATTTACACATCCATAGGTCGGTTGGCGGCTTGAATCGCGGTGAGCGCGATGGTGTAGACGATGTCATCGACCTGCGCGCCGCGCGGCAGGTCGTTCACCGGTTTGCGCAGGCCTTGCAGCATCGGCCCGAGGCTGACGCAATCGGCGCTGCGTTGTACGGCTTTGTACGTGGTGTTGCCGGTGTTCAGATCGGGGAATACAAACACTGTGGCTCGCCCGGCGACCTGACTGTTCGGCGCCAGTTGCCGCGCCACGTCGGCGTTGGCGGCGGCGTCGTATTGCAGCGGGCCGTCGATCAAGAGCGAGTGCTGTTGTTCGTGGGCGAGCAGGGTGGCTTCGCGAACTTTTTCGACTTCCTCGCCAGTCGCCGATTCGCCGCTGGAATAGCTGATCATCGCCACCCGAGGGTTGATGCCGAATGCGGCCGCCGAGTCGGCGCTTTGCAGGGCGATTTCGGCCAGTTCGGCAGCGCTTGGGTGCGGGTTCATCACGCAGTCGCCGTAGACCAGCACTTCTTCCGGGAACAGCATGAAGAATACCGACGACACCAGCGTGCAGCCCGGCGCGGTCTTGATCAGTTGCAAGGCCGGGCGGATGGTATTGGCGGTGGTATTGATCACACCCGAGACCAAGCCGTCGACCTCGTCCAGCGCAAGCATCATGGTGCCGATCACCACGGTGTCTTCCAGTTGCTGCTCGGCCATTGGTGCATTGAGGCTTTTGCTTTTGCGCAGGGCGACCATCGGTTCGACGTAACGCTCACGGATATGGTCCGGGTCGAGAATTTCCAGACCCGGCGGCAGCACGATCCCTTGGGCGCGGGCGACCGCTTCGACGTCCGCGGGTTTAGCCAGCAATACGCAGCGGGCGATCCCGCGTTCCTGACAGATCGCCGCTGCTTGCACGGTGAACGGCTCGCTGCCTTCAGGCAGGACGATGCGCTTGTTCGCCGCTTGCGCGCGCTGGATCAATTGATAGCGGAACACTGCCGGTGACAGGCGCATCTCCCGTGGGGTGCCGCAGCGCTGGTGCAGCCAGTTGGCGTCGAGGTGGCTGGCGACGAAATCGGTGATGATCTCCGCGCGCTCGCGGTCATCGATGGGGATTTCCTTGTTCAAGCCATTGAGCAGGTTGGCGGTGTCGTACGAGCCAGTGCTTACCGACAACACCGGCAAACCGGCCTGCAACGCGCCCCGGCACAGGTCCATGATGCGCGGGTCGGGCAGGGTGTCGCTGGTCAGCAGCAGGCCCGCCAGCGGCACGCCGTTGATCGCTGCGAGGCTGACGGCGAGGATGATGTCGTCGCGATCGCCCGGCGTCACCACCAGCACACCGGGCTTGAGCAGCTCGACGGTGTTGCGCATGGTCCGTGCGCAAATGATGATGTTGCTCATGCGCCGGGTTTCGTAGTCGCCCGCGTTGAGCACTTGCGCGCCCATCAGGTCGGCGACGTCGCGCGTGCGCGGCGCGTTGAGTTCCGGCTGAAACGGGATGCAGCCAAGCAAGCGGAAATCACCGCTACGCAACAACGGCGAATGCTCCTTCAGCCGCGTGGCGAAGGCCTCCATGCTCTCGTCGGTCTTGACCTTGTTGAGGATCACCCCGAGTACTTTCGGGTCTTTCGGGCCACCGAATAATTGCGCTTGAAGCTCGACACGGCCAGAAAGCTCGGCGAGCACTTCGTTTTCCGGCGCCGAGACCAGAATCACCTCGGCATCGAGGCTTTTGGCCAAGTGCAGATTGACCCGCGCGGCGTAACTGGCGCTACGGGTCGGCACCATGCCTTCGACCACCAGCACGTCTTTGCCGATGGCCGCTTGCTGATACAAGGCGATGATTTCTTCGAGCAGTTCGTCGAGCTGACCGTCGCCGAGCATACGTTCGACGTGCGCCAGACCCAACGGCTGCGGCGGCTTCAGGCCGTGGGTGCGCGCCACCAGTTCGGTGGAACGTTCAGGGCCAGTGTCGCCCGGATGTGGCTGGGCGATCGGTTTGAAGAAGCCGACTTTCAGCCCGGCGCGTTCAAGCGTGCGCACCAGCCCGAGGCTGATGGAGGTCAGACCCACGCCAAAATCGGTGGGGGCGATAAAAAAGTTTGCATGGGAATTCTCTATGCAAGGGTGTCAGCCTATGTCTGGCCGACTACCGAAATTCAGTCGCCAAGGTTAGCGCTAACCGAGCCTTGTGCACACCAACCGCAGGCAAAGGGTTGACCTGTTTTTTCAATACGTTGCGCCGGATCCAGGACCCAGGCGCGGGTTTGCCACGGCGGCTGATGGCGCAGGTGCTGGGTGTGACCACAGGAAAGCTCGACCACCCAATGGCCGTCTTCGTCCTGATGGAAGCCGGTGATCGTCGAAACCCGTTTGTCCGGGTTGTGGTCGCTTTCACGCGATTGCTTCGCTAAACTTGGCCTTTCTATATTCTTATGCAAAAGGTCTCGCCCCATGCTGATCGCCGCCAATAAGGCTGTCTCCATCGACTATACCCTGACCAACGACGCTGGTGAGGTCATCGACAGCTCCGCCGGCGGCGCTCCGCTGGTTTACCTGCAAGGCGCAGGCAACATCATCCCGGGCCTGGAAAAAGCCCTGGAAGGCAAAGCCGTCGGTGACGAGCTGAAAGTAGCCGTTGAGCCGGAAGATGCTTACGGCGAATACGCCGCCGAGCTGGTCAGCACCCTGAGCCGCAGCATGTTCGAAGGCGTCGACGAGCTGGAAGTCGGCATGCAGTTCCACGCTTCGGCGCCGGACGGCCAGATGCAGATCGTCACCATCCGTGATCTGGACGGCGACGACGTCACCGTTGATGGCAACCACCCTCTGGCCGGTCAGCGCCTGAACTTCGAAGTGAAGATCGTTGATATCCGTGACGCCAGCCAGGAAGAAATCGCTCATGGTCACGTCCATGGCGAAGGTGGCCATCACCACTGATTTTCTGCGCTAAGCTTCGAGTACTGGAGAGGCGCCTGTGGGCGCCTTTTTAGTCCGCGGCTGTCCTTGGTGGCCTCGCCAAGTGGCTGTTTCGAGTAGAACACGAGAATCCTGGAGTTCGGCATGAGTGCTTTTCACGACCTTAAGTTGACAGCCCTGGATGGTCAGGAGCTACCGCTGGCGCCGTTCAAGGGCCAAGTCGTGCTGGTGGTCAACGTGGCCTCCAAATGCGGCTTGACCCCCAGTACGCGGCACTGGAAAACCTCTACCAGCAATATAAAGAGAAGGGCTTCACCGTGCTGGGCTTGCCTTGCAACCAGTTTGCCGGCCAGGAACCGGGCTCGGAGAAAGAAATCCAGGAGTTTTGCAGCCTCAACTATGGCGTGACCTTTCCGTTGTCGAGCAAGCTCGAAGTCAACGGCCACGAACGGCATCAGTTGTATCGCTTGCTGGCGGGCGAAGGCGCCGAGTTTCCCGGCGACATCACCTGGAACTTCGAAAAGTTTCTGCTCGGCAAGGACGGCCGGGTACTGGCGCGGTTCTCGCCGCGCACGGCGCCGGATGATCCGACAGTGATTGCCGCGATCGAAAAAGCCTTAGCATGAATCAGAAAATCGCAGCGTTGAGCTGCGATTTTTTTTACCTGACTTTTGACCGTTAATCATTCTGATCAATAGTGCTGTCACGGGGATGGCCTGCCGGATATTATCGCCGTCATATCGATCAATGTTCGTCGCCAATGTTTTCGTGGAGCCTCTCGATGCCCGTTCAAGCCCTGTTCAAACCGTTCCACCTCGGTGCCCTCGAATTGCCGACCCGGGTGGTCATGGCGCCAATGACCCGCTCATTCTCGCCGGGCGGCGTGCCGAATTCTAAAGTCATTGAATACTACCGTCGTCGTGCGGCCGCTGGGGTTGGTCTGATCATCACCGAAGGCACCACGGTCGGCCACATCGCGTCCAATGGCTATCCAAACGTGCCGCAGTTTTTCGGTGAAGCGCCACTCGCGGGCTGGAAAAAGTTGTCGACGCCGTGCACTCCGAGGGCGGCAAGATCGTCCCGCAACTGTGGCATGTCGGCAGCGTACGCCGCCTCGGCACCGAGCCGGACGCCAGCGTGCCGGGCTACGGTCCGTCGGAAAAACTCAAGGACGGTCAGGTCGTGGTTCACGGCATGACCAAACAGGACATCCAGGACGTGATCGCTGCGTTCGCCCAAGCTGCCAAAGATGCGCAGAGCATCGGCATGGATGGCGTGGAAATCCACGGCGCTCACGGCTATCTGATCGACCAGTTCTTCTGGGAAGGCAGCAATCAGCGCACCGATGAATACGGTGGCAGCCTGGCCAATCGTTCGCGTTTTGCCATCGAATTGATTCAAGCAGTGCGCGCGGCGGTCGGTGAAGGCTTCCCGATCATTTTCCGCTTCTCGCAATGGAAACAGCAGGATTACACCGCGCGTCTGGTGCAAACCCCCGAAGCGCTGGGCGAGTTTCTCAAGCCGCTGTCTGACGCCGGCGTGGACATTTTCCACTGCTCGACCCGCCGCTTCTGGGAGCCGGAGTTTGACGGTTCCGACCTGAACCTTGCTGGCTGGACGCGCAAGCTGACCGGCAAGCCGACCATCACCGTCGGCAGCGTCGGCCTGGACGGCGAGTTCCTGCAGTTCATGGTCAACACCGACAAGGTCGCGCAACCGGCCAGCCTGGAGAATCTGCTGGAGCGTCTGAACAAAGAAGAGTTCGACCTGGTAGCAGTGGGCCGCGCGTTGCTGGTCGATCCGGATTGGGCGCAGAAAGTCCGTGACGGGCGTGAACAGGATATTCTGCCGTTTAGTCGTGAGGCGTTGATGACGCTGGTTTAAGCGGCGCCATTTCGAACCATTCGCGAGCAGGCTCACTCCCACCTTCGACCGCATTCCATCTGAAAGAATGCAGTACCCATGTGGGAGCGAGCCTGCTCGCGAAAGCTGTTTCTATGTCGCCGAAAATCTAAGGTTGTGCCTGAGCCCCAGTCACCACCAGCTCCCCCACACAAGCCCCACGCAAATACCCCTCGAACTGCTCGATAATTGCCCCCCAGCCCTGGCGACTGCCATGCTGCCGCGCATTCAGCCTGACGCAGCGCAACCGCTCATCCTCCTCCAGCAACCATGCCGCCGCTTCGCAAAACGCCTGCTCATCGCCGGGCATGGCTGACACGCCGTTGTAGCCGTGGCGAATATGCTGCGCCGCCGCTGCCTGATCATAGGCAACAACGCCGAGTCCCGAAGCCAGGGCTTCCAGCACCACATTGCCGAAGGTCTCGGTGAGGCTGGGAAATACGAACAGATCCCCTGAGGCGTAGTGCGCTGCCAGCGCTTCCCCGCGCTGTGCTCCGCAGAAAATCGCCTCCGGCATCTCTTTTTCCAGCGTTGAACGTTGCGGGCCATCTCCGACCACAATCAGCTTCAGATGGCGCTGTGGATAAGTTTCCCGCAGGGTGTCAAAGCAGCGTTTGAGCAGCCCCAGATTCTTCTCCGGGGCGAGCCTTCCTACGTGGATAACCGCGATATCCGTATCAGAGAGCCCCCATTGCTCACGCAACGCGCTCTGACGTTTGCTCGGATGAAACAACTGGCTGTCCACACCCCGCGACAACAACGCCAGCCGCTCGAAATGCCGCCGCTCCAGCTCCAGGCGCTGACTGACGCTCGGCACTAGAGTCATTGCCGAACGATTGTGAAACCAGCGCAAGTAATGGGTCAGCATCCGCGTCAGCAGGCCGAGGCCGTACTGGCTGGTGTATTGCTGGAAGTTGGTGTGAAAACCGCTCACCACCGCAATCCCCAGGCGCCGTGCCGCACGCAGTGCCGACAACCCGAGCGGCCCTTCCGTGGCGATGTACAGCACATCCGGACGTTGGCGTTTCCAGCGCCGCAGCAGCTTATGCATCGACGATTGGCCCCACTGCAGCCCCGGATAGCCCGGCAACGGCCATCCGCGACACAGCAACAGTGCATCGTCTGTGCTGCGTTGCGGATCGCCGGCCTGGCGCGGACGCACCAGCTCCACCTGATGCCCACGTGCGCGCAGACCCTCGCACAAGCGGCCAAGGGTATTGGCCACGCCGTTGATTTCCGGAGGGAAGGTTTCGCTAATGAGGGTGATATGCAGAGCTGTCGTCATGGCCTCAGTGTCGGCTGAGGCCATGTCGACGTTGTGACGTTCGGATGATGGATTTGTGACGCGGTCAGTGTTGAATCACCAGATTCTCGGCACCGCGCTCACGCACCCAGAACAGCGTAGCCCCGGCCACCGCCGCTGGCATCATCAGGATATTGACTACTGGAATCAGCAGCACCAGATAAACGATCCCGCCAAAACTCATGCTCTGCCAGCGCTTCTGCCGCAACCAGGCCAGCATCTCGTTCCAGCCGAGTTTGTGGTTGTCCGCCGGGTAGTCGATGTACTGGATGGCCATCATCCACACGCCGAACAGCAGCCATAACGGCGCAGCGACAATATTTACCACCGGGATGAACGACAGGATGAACAGGCCGATGGCGCGCGGCAGGAAGTAGCCGAGCTTGCGCATTTCCCGGGAGAGGGTGCGTGGGATCATCGCGATCAGTTCGCCCCAACTGAATGCCGGGAAATCATCTGTGCCGCGCACCACCACTTCGACTTTCTCCGCAAGGAAACCATTGAACGGTGCGGCAATGATGTTGGCGAGCATGGTGAAGGTGAAAAACACCATCAAGACCACGAGGACCACGAACAGCGGCCAGAGGATATAGCTTAGGAAACTCAGCCATTCAGGCAACGACGGCATCAGCGTATCGACCCACAGGCTGAACTGGTGGCCGGCCAGATAGATCAATCCGACGAACAGCACCAGGTTGATCGCCAGCGGCAACAACACGAACAGGCGCAGGCCAGGGCTCAGGACCAGTTTGAGGCCTTCGCGCAGGTATTGCGGGCCTGACAGAACAGGGGCGGGCATAAGGTGCTCCGAAGCAAGGGAAAACGCGCCGACGTTACCGGCTTTGCCCCAGCGGCGAAAGCGCGGCAGAGCAATCGACATTCACTGTAACAAAGAGGTCTATGTCGTCAGCGTCTCGGCATAGAGACCACCTATGAGCTGGATTGTTAAACCGTATTTCCTTAATCTTGCCCCCCTCGATACGCTGCACCCAACTTTTTACAGGACTGTCGAGTTCAAGCCTTCCCCAAGGTGTCCACGGTCCTTTTTTATTCCGCCGGCCGTCCGGCGTCCGCGCCAGATTTTTCATGGCCGGCCAACAGGAGCAGATTCATGTCTGAAGTCCGTCATTCGCGAGTGATCATTCTCGGTTCCGGCCCTGCCGGTTACAGCGCTGCGGTCTACGCGGCCCGCGCCAACCTCAAGCCACTGCTGATCACCGGCATGCAGGCCGGCGGTCAACTGACCACCACCACCGAAGTCGACAACTGGCCGGGTGATGTGCACGGCCTGACCGGGCCGGTGCTGATGGAGCGCATGCGCGAGCACGCCGAGCGTTTTGAAACCGAGATCGTCTTCGACCACATCAACGCCGTGGACTTCGCTGCCAAGCCGTACACCCTGACCGGTGACAGCGCCGTCTATACCTGCGATGCACTGATCATCGCCACCGGTGCCAGCGCCCGTTACCTGGGCCTGCCTTCGGAAGAAGCGTTCATGGGTAAAGGTGTTTCGGCCTGCGCGACCTGCGACGGTTTCTTCTACCGCAACAAGCCGGTCGCCGTGGTTGGCGGTGGCAACACTGCTGTCGAAGAAGCGCTGTACCTGGCCAACATCGCCAGCACCGTGACTCTGATCCACCGTCGCGAAACTTTCCGCGCCGAGAAGATCCTGATCGACAAACTCAACGCCCGTGTGGCTGAAGGCAAGATCATCCTCAAGTTGAACGCCAACCTGGACGAAGTCCTCGGCGACAACATGGGCGTCACCGGTGCGCGTCTGCGCAATAACGATGGCAGCTTCGACGAAATCAAAGTCGACGGCGTGTTCATCGCCATCGGCCACACCCCGAACACTTCCCTGTTCGAAGGCCAGTTGACCCTGAAAGACGGTTACCTGGTGGTGCAGGGCGGCCGTGAAGGCAACGCGACGGCCACCAGCGTAGAAGGCATTTTCGCTGCCGGTGACGTGGCTGACCACGTTTACCGTCAGGCCATCACCTCGGCCGGCGCCGGTTGCATGGCGGCACTGGACACCGAGCGTTACCTGGACGGCCTGCAGAACGCCACGTTCTAAGACCGCAGGGCACAAAAAAACCGGCCAGAGATTGGCCGGTTTTTTGTGCCCGAGATTCGCAGCCGCCACGCATCCAGTATGGGAGCGAGCCTGCTCGCGAAAGCGGGGTATCAGTCGACATCAACGTTGAATGTCAGTCCGTCTTCGCGAGCAGGCTCGCTCCCACAGTGGGTAGGTGTGGCTATTGGGGGCAGCGGCGGTTCAGCGGTTGTGCGCTGAATTTAACCCCGGCCAGGCCGTGCTTGATCAACGCGCGGATATTGCCGTGATCGCTGCCTTCAGGGGTCGCCAGCACCGAGCGGTAATGCTCGCCGAACGCCAGCAGCGCTTCTTCATCGCTCAAACCTTCGAGCAGGGCCAGACCCAGCGTCTTGCACGAGCCTTCGTTCTGCCCGGCAGCGTTTTCCACGCCGCCGTTGTTGAACGCTTGCGGCTGGTAGTCGTAACCGGCGGCGATGAACGCCAGGGTGTCGGCGAAAGCATGCTCGCCGCTCTTGAGGCTGGCGCGCAGGGTGTTCAGATCAGTCATTGGGTTTTCCTTTGGCAAACGCTGCTTGCTGCTCGGCGCTGGCTTCTTGCTGGTATTGGGCCTTCCACTCGGCGTAGGGCATGCCATACACCACTTCCCGGGCATCATCGAGGCTGACCTCGATCTGGCGTTGGTCGGCCTCGGCCTTGTACCACTTGGACAAGCAGTTGCGGCAGAACCCGGCGAGGTTCATCAGGTCGATGTTCTGCACGTCCTTGCGGCTGTCGAGGTGAGCGACCAGTCGGCGGAAGGCGGCGGCTTCGAGTTCCAGGCGTTGTTGATCGGTCATGAGGGGTCTCTTCGAGACAGCTTCAAGCGGCAAGCTGCAAGCTGCAAGATGGATCGGGGTCGGCTGTTAGCTTACCGTTTGAAGCTTGAAGCTTGAAGCTTGAAGCTTGAAGCTTGAAGCTTGAAGCTAGCGGCTCGCCGCGAGCGTAATCGATACCGACTCGGCGAAGCGCAGCGCGTGCGGCTTGTCGACCTCGACTTCGGCGTACAGCACCGATGCATTGGTCATCACCAGATCGAGCAATTCTTGCGTCAGGCGTTCGAGCAGCGCGAAGCGGTTGCCTTCGACATGCGCGATGATCGCTTTGGTGATGGTGCGGTAATTGAGCGCGTGGTCGATGTCGTTGTCACGCACGGCTTCTTGCGCCGCGTACAGGATGGTCAGGTTAATCAGCACGTCCTGCTTGTTGAGGATTTCATCCTCGTTGATGCCGATAAACGTGCGCAGGCGCAGATCCTTGACCCGGATGCGCGCCATTCCCGGTTGAAGTTGTGGCATTGATTTGCTCCGTCCAGTCTATTGCAGGCGTTCTGGTGGATATTACTCGACTCGCAGCCGAAGCGGGACGGCCTATTTGACGTGCCGGCCGCCGTTGAGGGTCAGGGTTGTGCCGGTGACATAAGGATTGTCGAGCAGATAGCGCAGGCTTTGATAGATCACCTCGCTGCCGGGTTCGATGCCCAGCGCGGATTTGGCCAGCGCCTTGGCACGGTAAGCGGCGTCATCGTCGGGGTTGAACAACAGCAGCGCCGGAGCAATGCCATTGACCTTGATGGCGGGCGCAAAGCGCGCGGCGAACGACAGGGTAAGGCTGTCGAGCCCCGCCTTGCTGGCGCAATAACCAATGTGCTTGCTGCTGCCCTTGCGGGTGACGTCGTCGCTGATGTGAACGATGTCGGCTGGCGCCGAACGCTGCAGCAACTCAGCGCAGTGCAGGTTGATCAAGTAGGGCGCGAGCAGGTGGATACTAAACATGCGGTTGAAGGCTTCAGCTTCGCTGCCCGGAGTTTCCGCCAGCCATTCAGAAGCGTTGTGCACGATCGCGCGCAAACTGTCGGTGTGGGCTTTAAGTGCATCGATAAAAGCCAGAATCCCGGCCTCGCTGGAAAAGTCCGCGTACAGGCCTGCCGCGCCCAGATCGCGCAATTGCTGCACGCCGGGGCGTTCGGTTCGGTACGTGAAGATGACTCGATGGCCATCTTCGAGCAAGCGCTGCGCACAGTGCAGGCCGACCCGCTGGCCGGCGCCGGTGATGAGGATCGGGGCTGCGGAATCTGGCATGGGCGGCTCGCTTCGCGGTTGAAGCGAAAACTATAACAGGCTCGCCGCCCGCTGCAGATCAGCGATTCTGCGCCGACGGTGTAGCCGCCAGTGGCCGCGTCGGTGGGCTGTTCAACCAGTTCGCCAGCAGCCGCGTCGATAAGGGGATGAAAAAATACACCATCAGCGGTGTCAGGCACGCCGTGCCGATCAATATCCGCGGCAACAGGCTCAACTCAGCCAGCAGCGGGCCGAGGATAAAGTTGAAAATAAGCGACACCGGGAAAAACGCCAGCCAGATCGCCACGGCTTGCTTCCAGCGCGGTGGGCGTTGCCCGGCCGCACCGAACCAGCCTTCAATGCCACTGACCCGATGTTCTTTGGGATGCTCGAACAGATCGCTGCCACGGTTCAGCCAGGCTGTGCGCGATGCCGAGTACTCCCACGCATGCAGCGTCTGCTCATCGACAAAGCGGAAAATGATCTGGAATTCGTTGTCGCCTGGCGGCGGCGCAAGCACGCCGGAGCCCAAATAGCCGGGAAAGTCGGTTGCCAATTGTTCGCCTTCGCGCAGCCAGGCGATCAGATCGTGATAACGGCCATCGGCGACGCGACGCGCTACCATCAGCGTGACGGGGGAAGTAGACATTTTGTATCTCCGTATTTCGAGTGCGGCGCTCCGGGTAAGAGTCTCGCCTGACGCGGGCCGGGGTAGAGGCCTGCGCTTTGTAACAAGCAAGGATTATTCCTGATTTTGTCGATTAAACCAGCCACATTCGTCGTAGATCATTGCTTGGACGTTTGCGCCCCATCATGTTTAGAATGGGATCCAATTCACCGACATGGAAGTTGACCGCAGATGCCTGTAATCACGGACACTCGCCCGGCTTCGACAGCCCCCGGCGCGCTCGATCGCGAAGAGCTGTTTCCCATCCGCGAGGTGGCGCGGTTGACCGGTGTCAACCCGGTGACCTTGCGTGCCTGGGAACGCCGCTACGGATTGATCCAGCCGACCCGCACCGAAAGCGGGCATCGTCTGTATTCAATGAACGACATTGAGCGCGTTCGCAGCATTGTCGACTGGATCGATCGTGGCGTGGCGGTAAGTAAAGTCGGCAAGATTCTGGCGAAGACTGAACCTGCGAAGGTTCTCGCGAATTTTATTCCCGATGACCATGTGCAGGCCGATTACAAGCAATGGCAGGAGCAGATTCAGCAGGCGGTGAGTGCGTTCGACGACCAGCAACTGGATCGTGTCTACGGGCAGATTTTTTCGTCGTACACGCTGCCGGTTGTGTTCGAAGCCATCATCCTGCCGTTGTGGCGGCAACTGCTTCAGCGCCAGGACGCGTTCGGGCAGACCAGCGAATGGTTGTTTTTCGATGGTTTTCTCAGGGCGCGCGTATTGCAGCGCATCGTCATGCTGCGCGGCGCGCAACCGCGTCGAATCATCGTCAGTGCACTCGCCGGGCAGTGTCGTGAACTTGAGTTACTGGTGGCAGCGCTGTTTCTCAGCGGCAACGATTCCGGTGTACGGGTGCTGACCACCGGCCAACCCTTCGACGAGCTGACCCTGGTTTGTGAAAAGGTCAAACCTGCGGCGCTTGTGCTGTTTTCCAATCATGCCCCGGGGCCGGAACTGCCGCGACGCCTGAATCGTCTGGCGATGAGCCTCGACTGCCAATTGATGCTGGCCGGCGATGCCTCGGATTTGGCTGAGGACAGCCTGGCCGGCTCATCGGTGGCCTGTCTTGGTAACGAGGGCGCGACCATGCGTCAGCGCATGAAGCAATTCATGGCAGGCAAACTGGATACCTGAAACTCAGGCGTGCAGGGCGGGGTGAGTCAGGCGATGTTGTTGCAGGATGAACTGGCGCAGGCGCTCGGTTTCGTCGGCATCGGTCTGGCTCAGTTCGTAAGCGAAGAAACCTTGCTCGGTTTCCCGTTCGAAATGGCCGCGCAGGGATATCCGCTCATAACCGGAAGGGCTGAACCACAGGGCGAAATGCTTTGGTGGCTTGGTCTTGTTGCGCACTTCCAGCAACACGCCTTTATGAGATACCTCATGCACCCACAGCGTGCCGGGCTGGCCTTTGGCGTTTTCCAGTGCCACCGGCTCTTCAAGCACCAGGCGCCAAGGGCGCACCATTGGGCCGTCTTCGTAAATGCTCGGTACACCTAGACGCAGATGCAGCGCGTGGAACTCGTCTTCCACCAGATGCAGCGGGAAGGTCATCTGCTGATTTTCGAAATTGGCCTGGATCGTCACTTGTTCATGAGCAGCCAGACGTGTCAGCAGATCACGGATTTGCGAACCGCCATTCACCAGCAGACTCGACGTCGCATCCCGCACATTCAATTGCGGGTTGTGCTGCATGGTCTGGATGAAATCCAGCTCGTCCTGGGTGAGGAGGGCGTCGCGCTGCATGGTTAACTCGAAGTGAATAGTTACAAAGTCATTGGTGATTGTAGTTAATGACCATCAGTTCGCGGTTTTGTTTGCGCCGTTCGTCGCTTTGAGTGCTGCCAACTCGCTTTGCAGCGCCGCCACTTGTGCTTCCAGCTGCGCAACCCGCTGCTGCGCCTTGACCTGAACCGTCACATCCTTCTGCACACCGATGAAATAGGTCTGTCCGTCATCGGCATTTTTTATCGTTGACAATGACAATTCGTTCCAGAACGGCGTGCCATCCTTGCGATAGTTGCGCAGTATTTCCCGGCAGCGACCGCCTTCACGCAATGTCTCGCGAATCAGCTGCAGGCTTGGTTGATCACGGTCTCCAGCCTGCAAAAAACGACAGTCCTGGTAGAGAATCTCCTCACTGCTGTAACCGGTCATGCGCTCAAAGGCAGGGTTGACGTAAATAAGGATGTTGTCCTGCTCGCCTTCCTTTTCAGCGACCACGATTCCGTCATTCGACGCATTGATCACCATTTGCAGCAGGCTGGCGTTGATCATCCGAGAATCCCTTCCGTTGTGTCAGTGGCAGGCATTCTAGAAGAAAGCCGCGGACTGTCTATAGGCCAGCACCCTCCATTGAGAGCGAATCGCAACATCGCAGCGTGGGCTGTTACTATCGCGGCTCTTTTTTCAGTTCCAGGATCAGATTGATGAAAGTCGCCATCCTCTCAGGTTCCGTCTACGGCACCGCCGAAGAAGTCGCCCGCCACGCCCAGAACCTGCTGAAAGCCGCCGGCTTCGAAACCTTCTACAACTCCCGCGCCACATTGGCCGATATTCAGGCGTTCGGCCCGGAGGCCCTTCTCGCTGTGACTTCGACTACGGGCATGGGCGAGCTGCCGGACAACTTGCAACCTTTGTATTCAGCTTTGCGCGATCAGTTGCCAGCTACCTTGCGCGGCCTGCCCGGCGCGGTGATCGCGCTCGGTGATGCCAGCTACGGCGACACCTTCTGCGGCGGCGGTGAACAGCTGCGAGAACTGTTTGCCGAACTGGGCGTGAACGAGGTGCAGGAAATGTTGCGCATCGACGCCAGCGAAAGCGTCACTCCGGAAACCGATGCCGAGCCGTGGCTGGCGCAACTGATCGACGCGCTCAAGGGCTGATCGCCCAGAGATGTCGCTGCACCTGGACAAGCGTCGTTGCGTTGGAAGTGGTTCAGGCTGTTTGCGCGACTGACTCGTTCAGTCATCAAGCTGGCTGCCAATGCAACTACGCGATGCCTTGCGCCTGACTAGACTGCTGACACGAGCAGAACAAGAAGAACGCAGAGGTGCATACAGTGAGCGTAGCCCCCGTCCAATCGTCGCCGAATGTCAAAGACCAGGTCAGCGCTGCCGAGTGGCAGACCCGCGTCGATCTTGCCGCCTGTTACCGTCTGGTCGCGCTGCACGGCTGGGACGATCTGATCTTCACGCATATCTCCGCCAAGGTGCCCGGCACCGAAGATTTCCTGATCAATCCGTTTGGGCTGATGTTCCACGAGATCACCGCCTCAAGCCTGGTGAAAGTCGATCAGGCTGGCAACAAACTCATGGACAGTCCCTACGAAATAAACCCCGCTGGTTACACCATCCACAGTGCCGTTCACGAAGTCCGCCACGATGTAGTTTGCGTGCTGCATACACACACCGCGTCAGGCGTCGCCGTTTCGGCGCAAAAGCAGGGGGTGTTGCCGATCAGTCAGCAATCACTGTTCGTGTTGTCGAGCCTGGCTTATCACGCTTACGAGGGTGTGGCGCTGAATCATGAAGAAAAGGCGCGCCTGCAAGCCGATCTCGGCGACAACAATTTCCTCATGCTGCACAACCACGGTCTGCTGACCTGTGGCGGCACCATTGCCGATACTTTTCTGATGATGTTCACCTTCCAGCGTGCCTGCGACATTCAAGTCATGGCGCAAACCGGCGGGACGGAACTGATCGCCATCGAACCGCAGATTCTCGCCGGCGCCAAGGCAATGATTGCCGGCGTCACCAAGAGCGCTCAAGGCATGGGCGGCGCGCTGGCGTGGCCGGCGCTGCTGCGCAAACTCGATCTCCAGGATCCGGGGTATAAATTCTAATGCCACTCGCCGAGATTCCCCTGTGTATCTGGCGCAAGCGCAGCCGGACCTTTGTTTTTCGTGGCCAGACGATCCATTACTGGGTGGCGGGACAGGGTGAGCCGCTGTTGTTGATTCACGGTTTTCCCACCGCCAGTTGGGATTGGCATTACCTGTGGCAGCCGTTGGCACAGCGTTACCAGGTGATCGCCTGCGACATGCTTGGCTTCGGCGATTCGGCAAAACCGCGCGGTCACACCTACAGCCTGCTGGAACAGGCCGATCTGCAACAGGCGCTGCTCGCCCATCTGCAGATTGAACAAGCGGTGCACCTTCTTGCCCACGATTATGGCGACAGCGTCGCTCAGGAATTGCTCGCGCGGCACTACGAAAAACACCTCGACGTTGCCAGTTGTGTGTTTCTCAATGGTGGTCTGTTTCCGGAAACCCATCGTCCGCTGCTGATGCAGAAACTGCTGCTCAGCCCGATTGGCTGGCTGCTTGGTCGCGCATTCAGTCGTGAGGCGTTGGTCAAAGGTTTCCGGCAGATCTTCGGCCCGCAGACCCAGCCGACTGAAAGCGAACTGGATGATTACTGGAGCCTGGTCGAGAGCAACCACGGCCCGCGCATTCTGCACAAACTGATCACCTACATTACCGAACGCCGGGTGCAGCGCGAGCGCTGGGTGGCGGCCATGCAGCGTGGCGACGTTCCTCTACGGGTCATTGACGGCGCAGTCGATCCGATCTCCGGCGTGCACATGGTCGAGCGTTATCGCGAACTGATCCCTGATCCGGACACCGTGCTGTTGCCGGGCATCGGCCACTACCCGCAGACCGAGGCGCCGGTGCAGGTGCTCAAGCACTATCTGGCGTTTCGTGATCGTCTGGTATTGCCTCCGCGCAAAGTGGCGTACTCCTGATTTCACCGGGAGCACTCGCTCTCGGCGCTATACAGTCTCGACCATCCCCCTACCTTATCGCGCACCATTCAGCCTCAGCCGTGTTCGTTGTGAGCCAAAGCGTCGTGCCTGACACTCGGGAGCATTAACCCTTGGCCTGCTGGAGTTGCTGCGATGAATGAACCCGTGCGTTTCGAAGATAAAGTCGTGATTGTCACCGGCGCTGGTGGCGGCCTCGGTCGTGCGCATGCGCTGCTGTTCGCCGGGCAGGGTGCCAAGGTGCTGGTCAACGATCTCGGCGGCTCGACGCAGGGTGAGGGCGCCAATGCCTCGGCCGCCGACCGCGTGGTGGCGGAAATTCGCGAGGCTGGTGGCATTGCCGAAGCCAACCATGACTCGGTCACCGACGGCGATAAATTGGTGCAGAACGCTCTCGATGCTTTCGGCCGCGTCGACGTCGTGGTCAACAACGCCGGGATCCTGCGCGACAAATCGTTTCACAAGATGGACGACGCCGACTGGGATCTGGTCTATCGCGTCCACGTCGAAGGCGCCTATAAGGTTACCCGCGCTGCCTGGCCGCATCTGCGCGAACAAAACTACGGCCGGGTGATTTTCACTGCATCGACTTCGGGCATTTACGGCAATTTCGGCCAGTCCAACTACGGCATGGCCAAACTCGGGCTGTACGGGCTGACCCGAACGCTGGCGATCGAGGGCCGCAAGAACAACATTCTGGTCAATGCCATCGCCCCGACCGGCGGCACACGCATGACCGAGGGCCTGATCCCGCCACAGGTATTCGAGCAACTGAAGCCGGAACTGGTCAGCCCGCTGGTGGTGTATCTCGGCAGCGAGCAATGTCAGGAAACGTCTGGCCTGTTCGAGGTCGGCGGCGGCTGGATGGGCAAGGTGCGCTGGGAGCGCAGCCTCGGTGCCGGCTTCGATCCGCGCGAAGGGTTCTCGCCAGAGGATGTGGCGGCGCACTGGCAGCAGATTTGTGATTTCGAAGGCGCGGCGCACCCGAAGGACAATATCGAAGCGTTGAAGGAAATGATGGCGAATTTGCAGAAGTATTCGATTTAAGCCTTCCCTCCGGTCACAGGGCTGCTGGGCCCTGATTCCCGCTCCCATGCGCATCGCACAAGAAATCGCCCATAAAAAAGGCCGCTGCAAACGCAGCGGCCAAGGTAAGACGTTGGATCAAGGAGCTACAAATCAACGTCAGTGAACAGCGGGGCGATAAATCGAAGATCGATTCATCCGAAATCGGTAGCCAATCGCTTGCGCTTTCAGCGTAGCGGGCTTCGTGTTTTCCAGCGTGTGCCGGGAAAGCGCGCTCAGGATAAGGGCTTGCGCCTGTAGGAAAAATACCGATTCCAGACATGCACTGTTACGGGGCGCGCAACAGTAGCGTGGGCATGCATGGCACTGATGATGTGCCATCCAGCCAGTCCATGAACGACTCCAGGCCCCGCCGTACATGGCCATTCATCCTTTCGAGCGACAACGCAAATACCTCCTTGGTGCGCTTATCGACCGCTTCACCCGGCAGTAGGGTGGGGCCTTCTGTCACTCACCGGGGAAGACGCATGACAAAAACAACAATGCGCGCCATCTTCACACCGCAGGCGCTGGCCGCTGCGGTGGCTCTGGGTTGCTGCGCCCAGGCGCACGCGGTCGCCTTCAACATCGGCGAAATCGAAGGCACCTTCGACTCGTCACTTTCGGTCGGCGCGAGCTGGGGCCTGCGCGATGCCGACAATTCGCTGGTCGGCACGGTCAATGGCGGCAGCGGACAATCGTCCACCGGTGATGACGGGCGCCTGAATTTCAAGAAGGGCGAAACCTTCTCGAAGATCTTCAAGGGCATCCACGACCTCGAATTGAAGTACGGCGACACCGGCGTGTTCGTGCGGGGCAAATACTGGTACGACTTCGAACTCAAGGACGAAGACCGCGAGTTCAAACAGATCAGCGACAGCGGCCGCAAGGAGGGCGCCAAGTCTTCCGGCGCGCAGATCCTCGATGCCTTCGTCTATCACAACTACGCCATCGCCGATCTGCCGGGCACCGTGCGGGCCGGCAAGCAGGTGGTGAGCTGGGGCGAAAGTACCTTCATCGGCAACTCGATCAACAGCATCAACCCGGTCGACGTCTCGGCATTCCGCCGTCCCGGTGCCGAGATCAAGGAAGGCCTGATTCCGGTGAACATGCTGTTTGGTTCGCAGAGCCTGACCGACAAACTTTCGGTTGAAGGTTTCTACCAACTGGAGTGGGACCAGACCGTTCTCGACAACTGCGGCACCTTCTTTGGCGTCGACGTGGCAGCGGACGGCTGCAACAACGGTTACACGGTCGGCAGTCCGGCGGTGGCGCCGCTGGTGCCGCTGACCACCGCGTTTGGCCAAGGCATTCAGGTCACCCGCGAAGGCGTTGTCATTCCCCGTGGCGGTGATCGTGATGCGCGCGATTCCGGGCAGTGGGGCACGGCGCTGCGCTGGCTCGGCGAAGACACCGAATACGGCCTCTACTTCATGAACTACCACAGCCGTACGCCGACGGTCGGCACCACCACGGCGGGGCTGTCGACGCTGGCGGCGTTGCCAGGTCTGGTCGGCATTGCCAACGGCCTTGCGCCTGGCAGCGGCGCGGGGCTGGCGCAAAGTGTGATGCTCGGGCGCGGTCAGTATTACCTCGAATACCCGGAAGACATTCGCCTGTACGGCGCGAGTTTCTCCACCACTCTGCCCACCGGCACCGCGTGGACCGGCGAGATCAGCTATCGGCCGAACGCACCGGTGCAGGTCAACACCAACGATCTGACCCTGGCATTGGTCAACCCGATTGCCGGCGGTACCGCATCGCCACTTGCGACTTCGCCGGGTGCCGACAACAAAGGCTACCGGCGCAAGGAAGTCACCCAGATCCAGAGCACCCTCACGCACTTCTTCGATCAGGTGCTGGGCGCCGAACGCTTGACCGTGGTCGGCGAAGCGGCGGTGGTACATGTCGGTGGTCTGGAGTCACGCAGTGAGCTGCGTTATGGCCGAGATTCGGTCTACGGCCAGTACGGGTTCGGCGGCGACACCGACGGCTTCGTCACCTCGACTTCGTGGGGCTATCGCGCCCGGGCGATTCTCGATTACGCCAACGTCATCGGCGGGATCAACCTCAAGCCCAACCTGTCGTGGTCGCACGACGTTGCTGGTTACGGCCCCAACGGTCTGTTCAACGAAGGTGCGAAAGCCATCAGCTTCGGCGTCGATGCCGACTACCGCAACACCTACACCGCAAGCCTGAGTTACACCGACTTTTTCGGTGGCGACTACAACGTCCTCGAAGACCGTGACTTCGTGGCCCTGAGCTTCGGCGTGAACTTCTGATCTGCCCGAGAAGGATGACTGCAATGCGCAAAACGATTCTGCAATGTGGCGTGCTGGCCTTGAGTCTGCTGGCGGCCAACGTGATGGCGGCGGTGTCGCCGGATGAAGCGAACAAACTCGGCACCAGCCTGACCCCGCTCGGTGCCGAGAAGGCCGGCAATGCTGACGGTTCGATTCCGGCCTGGACCGGCGGTATCCCGAAAAACGCCGGCGCGGTAGACAGCAAAGGCTTCCTCGCCGACCCGTTTGCCAACGAAAAACCGCTGTTCACCATCACTGCCGCCAACGTCGAGCAGTACAAGAGCAAGCTGTCCGATGGCCAGGTGGCGATGTTCAAACGCTACCCGGAAACCTACAAAATCCCGGTCTACCCGACCCACCGCACTGTGGGCGCGCCGGCGGAAATCTACGAGTCGGCCAAGCGCAGCGCGCTCAACGTCAACGCGATCAATGACGGTAACGGCCTGGCCAATTTCACCGGCAATCGCTACTACGCGTTCCCGATTCCGAAGAATGGCGTCGAGGTGCTGTGGAACCACATCACCCGTTATCATGGCGGCAACCTGCGGCGGATCATCACCCAGGTCACGCCGCAGACCAACGGCAGCTACACGCCGATCCGCTTCGAAGAAGAGATCGCCGTGCCGCAACTGATGAAGGACATCGACCCGGAAAAAGCCGCCAACGTGCTGACCTTCTTCAAGCAATCGGTGACTGCCCCGGCGCGGTTGGCCGGTAACGTACTGCTGGTGCACGAAACTCTCGATCAGGTGAAGGAACCGCGTCTGGCGTGGATCTACAACGCCGGTCAGCGTCGGGTGCGGCGCGCGCCGCAAGTGGCCTATGACGGCCCGGGTACCGCGGCTGACGGCCTGCGCACTTCCGACAACTTCGACATGTTCTCCGGCGCGCCGGATCGCTACGACTGGAAACTGGTCGGCAAGAAGGAAATGTACATTCCCTACAACAGCTACAAACTCGACTCGCCGAAGCTCAAGTACGACGACATCGTCAAGGCCGGGCACATCAATCAGGACCTGACCCGTTACGAACTGCACCGCGTCTGGGAAGTGATCGGCACGGTGAAACCGAACGAGCGGCACATCTACGCCAAGCGCCACATGTACATCGACGAGGACAGCTGGCAAGTGGCACTGGCCGATCACTACGACGGTCGCGGGCAACTGTGGCGCGTCGCCGAAGGCCACGCTCAGTATTACTACGATCACCAGGCTCAGGCCTACACGCTGGAAGCGCTCTACGACATCATTGCCGGCCGTTACATTGCTCTGGGCATGAAGAACGAAGAGAAGCACAGCTTCGAATTCGGCTTCGAAGCAAAGGCTGCCGATTACACGCCATCGGCCCTGCGCGCCGAAGGCGTACGCTGACGATTGGGCGCCACCGCTGGACAAAAGGCGACCACACGGTCGCCTTTTTTATGGTCATTAATCAGCGTGCTGAATACTCGTCAACAAGGGCGCGGGAGAGGGCTAGGGTGAGCGCACAACGATAAGAAGGCTCACCCGATGACCGCCATGACCGCGTGCCTGGATCGACCCGGATTTCTGCCCAGGCTTTCTTCACATCATCAGCCTCGCAATCGCCTGAGCGAACCGTTGCTGGCATCAAGCGCGCGGGTCAGGCTGTTATGTGCCCCCGCAGGCAGCGGCAAAACCGCACTGCTGACCGAATGCCTTCTGCAGGTGCGCTCAGATTGCGAGGCCATTTGGCTGCCGCTGGCAGGAGCAGCGTTCAGCCCCGAGGAATTCTGCCTGCGTCTGACGCGGGCGCTCGGACTGGTCGAAGGTCTCGACATACCGCAACTGATGACGGAGCTGGCGCATTGGTCAAGGCCGACTTCGCTGTTTATCGATGACTACTGTCGTCAGTCAAATCCGCCTCTGGATGCTCTGCTGGATCGCTTGCTGGCGGTCAGCAGCCCGGCGCTCACATGGTGGCTCAGCACTCGCCGCCGGCCGCAGTGCAACTGGCCGCGGCTGTTGCTCGATGACGAACTCTACGAGTCCGAACCCGCCAGTCTGGCGCTGACTCACGATGAGGTTGTATCGGTGTTGCGCCATTTGCCGCCAGATCAGGCGGACCGTGTCGCCGCTCGTATCCTTGAGCGTACCGGCGGCTGGTGCGCAGGCGCGCGCATGGCGATTTTGCAAAAGTGCGACTGGTCGCAAAACCCGCAGCCGCAGCAGCGGGTCGACACGTTGCTCGACTATCTGCAGCACGAACTCTTCAACCACCTGACGCCGGAGCAGGACGAGGCGTGGCGTGTTCTGGCTCACCTGCCACGGTTCAACGCGCCGTTATGCGAGCACTTGTTCGGCCCCGGCGAAGGCGCGCAATTGCTGCACGATCTGCAGGTGCTGGGCTGTTTCATCGAGCCATGGCAGGACTCCGCTGACTGGCTACAGGTCTTCCGCCCGCTGTCGCGAATCATGCAAGCGTCGCTTTGGCCGTGCGCGCGTTCCTGGCACCGGCGCGCCTGTCAGTGGTTTACCGCGACGCAGGATTGGCGAGCAGCGTTCGAGCAAGCGTTATTGGCCGAGGAATACGAAACCGCCGTAAGCCTGTTGCAGCATCTGAGCTTTGAGGACTTGTTCGAAGACCAGACCGTCGTCTTGCTGTTGCGCTTGCATGAGCAACAGAGTCAGGAGCTGACCTTGATGACTGCGCAGTTGATTGGGCTGGTCACCGGGGCTTTGTTGTTCGCCGGCCGATTCGAACAGGCCGGGGAATGCCTGGCCCATCTTGCGCGCTTCATGCCGCAGCCGACAGCGCATCTGCAACAGCAGTTGCTGGCGCGTTGGCAAGCGCAACAGGGCTGGCTCAGTCATCTGCAAGGGCAGATGGAGCCGGCGCGCGCCTGCTTTCAGGAGGCGCTGGCGGCGCTGGCGGATGATGCCTGGCAGGCCCGTTTGATGTGTCTGTCGGGGCTGACCCAGCAGGCGTTACTGTGCGGTGAGCTGGATCAGGCCCATGCCCTGAACCGCGAGGCGCTGTGCCTGGCGCGTGCTCACGGCTCATTGCTGTTCGAAGGGTTGCTTGAGCTTGACCACGCGCAATGGCTCGAGCAGCGCGGGGCGCCCCTGCGTGCAGAGAATCTGCTGGTGGACATCGAGCACCTACTGCGCCAGCGCATCATGGTGCCCACGCCGCTGCTCGGCCGGATTGCCCTGCGCCGCGGACGGCTGGCGCTGTGCATGGGCCTTGAGGCGCAGGCCGCCGAGCTGTTCAGCCGCGGCCTTGAGGATTGCTCGCGCAGTGCTGACAAACGGGTTTTGTATGGCTACCTGGGGCAGGCGCAACTGGCCGGTAATCGCGGCGATTATGCCTGCGCTTTCGAACGCCTGCGCGAAGCGGAGAGGGTCATGCAACAGCGGCAGATTCCCGATACGGTTTATCGCGGCGTCGTGCTGCAGGTCAGTAGCCAGTTCTGGTTGCAGCAGGGCCGGCCGCAACTGGTGCAGGAGGCGCTGGGCCGGCTGTTACGGCATTACTGTGGACCTTCTGCGCTGCAGGCGCCTCCCGCGACGTTTGAGCTGATTATCCGCATTGAATACCTGCTCGCCTGCGCGCATGCACAATTGAATCGATCCGAAAATTGTCTGCCAACGATTGAGCGATTATTACGTCACGCCCATGCCAAAGGCATGCTGACGGCGGAAACGGAGTTACTGCTGGCCTGCGCCGAGTTGGCCGAATCGAGCGGTGACACGGCAGCGGCACAGCAAGCTTTCCAGCGCGCCGGGATGCTGGTGGAGCGCTGCCGGTTACAGCAGGCCCTGCGGGAATGGGAATTGCGCCGAGGCAGTGCCGGCAAAATGTCCGGGGCGCAAGTTCCGCCTTTGCATTCCGAGCCGGGTGACCCTGCGCCGGGGCTGAGTCGGCGTGAACGCGAAGTGCTGATGCTTATTGCTCAAGGCGCTTCGAATCAGCAAGTTGCCGAGAAGCTCTTTATTTCATTACATACCGTCAAGACTCACGCAAGGCGTATCAATGGCAAGTTGGGTGTGGAGCGTAGAACCCAGGCTGTGGCGAAAGCCAAGGTAATGGGGCTAATTGTTTAGTGGGCTGTACAGATTAATAAAAGTTAGTTTGTTTCCTTTCGTTGTGCATGTTTTGTAAATTGTTGGGCCTTTTGGTCGGTGGAAAAAGAATTTACCTTGCCGGCTATCTGCAGTGGCTGCAATCGCAGCTCTGGATAGTTATAAAACAAGGACAAGTTGTGAGTAAATTGTTTAAAAGTCTGATGCGCCATTCGCTCGGAGAGCAAGTTACATGGGCTGAAGAGTGGGAAAAGGCAAGTCAGGCAAAATCCAGACTTTTTGCAATCATCGATGCAATGCCGACCGTGGCAGATACAGTGCGGAATTTGCTTGAGAGTGAGTTGGCACGGCTGCGCAAGAATATTGATATCGATAAGGTGTACATCAATACAGACCCTGCTTTTCCGGCTGATGAAAATCGACCGTCGGGCACGCTTTGGGAAGTGACTCTTTATTGCCTGGATAACAATGTCAGCCCGCTCTACATTGACGGCAGCGATGGAGTTTTCCTTCTCCCGGATACGTTTGGCGAGCAGTTCAAAGTCAAAACCCTCGATACGCTGATTGTCGAAGATCTGATTGCGGCAGTGTCTGCCGGACTGCCAACAGCGCTGCGCAGCGACATCGGAACGTTCTGGGCGGCTTCGGTGCAATCCGCTCGTCCCGACGCTGAGCCGTCGTCCAACAAGCAGGCATTCATCGAGGCCTACGCGTCGGTCACGAGTGCAGAGCTTTCGCTATCGGTCATGGCCAATAATTTTGACGCCAGTCTGGGTGAGAGATTCGCTTATCTTCTCGACGGCATGGGCCGCGGGACATTTGAAGTCAACCTCCGGCCTGTGCCGGATTATCTCCAGTCGTTGCAACCCTGCTTCGTTCTTGACAATGCCGAGCGTCCGGAAGCGGAAATGCCGCTGGTCAATGAGTCAACCAGCTATCTCCTGCATACGCCGGAAAACGGCTTTGAGCTATTTGAGAAAAACAGCGAATTGCACGAACATCTGCAAGGCCGACTCTCTGTGCCCGGCGACCAGATCCGATATCTGAAAGCCGGTCAGAGCGCTCATCGGTTCTGCGCAGAGGCACATCTCAAGGGCCAGCTTGACAGCGTGTCGGCATTGGTCGATGGCCGTGAGCAACTGGATACTACGCTGACCTCTGCGCTGCAGGAAAACCAGCAAATGCATGTCCTGCGCTATGGCATCAATACCCGCTTCTTCCTGCTTTGGCGCGCGTTGAAACGTACCGAATGGCCAAACTGGCTTGTGGCCGCCAGCAGTGACGTCCAAGAGCGATATACCGAACTCGAGGACTCCAGGGATCAATACCAGGCTGATTATTCAACTGCGTTCGATGCATGCTTTTCGTTCAAAGACTATGTTTTGCGTACCTTCGCTGGATGGGCCGGGCGGGTCCTCGGCGAACAGCTGGATCCAGAGGCGATCAGCGTCCATAGCTCTTACACTCTGCGCATTGCCGGTCGCACTATTGAGCAGGAAGATACCCGGACTCTGACAGAGTTTATTGTGTTCGGCCTGCATGACAATGATCACAAAGCCACCCTCACTATTACCGGCGCGCCCAATGGAAGCCGGTTCACGGCCGAAGCACTTGAGCAGTGGCTGGCGCACCGCAACGTTCGGTTGGAATATGCACAGGACCTCGCTTCAACACCTTCTGTCGACTATCAGGAGGCCTATCGTAACTATCTGTTCAGCCAGATGGAGTTTGCGGTTTTTGTTGCCCGGCACTCTGGGCGGCTGGATTCCACCGATGCGGAAATTATCGAGCGGGTCATGGCCAGTGATTCCTCGGTGACTATCCAGGGATTGAAAATCAGATTACATGGACCTGCGTTGAAAGATGTCCTGATGATCTCGGTCGGAGGATACCCACCGTCGCTGATGTTCATCAAAACCCCTGCAGGTGATTTCGAACTGCACAAGTTTTCCAATATTTACGCGGCGAACCGCTGGTTGGAGACGGCGCTGACCTCAAATCGTGAATACGCGGCGTTGTTGATCCACCCAGACTACCTGAACGGTGCGGGTGTTTTGCGCGTCAATGCTCTCTCACAGCTGGAATATAGCTATACGCTGGATGGTCAACCGGTCGAGCTGCATCTAGACTCTGAAGCCCCGTTGGCAGACTACGTGAATGTCGCCTACCGCGCTGAAGTGGCGCTGCATAAAGCCATTGCACCGGCAGCTTATCGGGCGATTGGTTTCGAAGGCCGCAAGCGCTACGCCGGTTTGACCACCGAGCTCAAGGCGCTGTCCACAGTGGATGCGCGGGACAACGGATTCCCGACGTTCGAGCAATTCACCTATGACGCCGTTAAAGCACAAATAGAAGAAATCCTGCGTTCTCGCGGGACTGACGTTGCGGTCAATCCCGACCATATTTTTGTGCAGACCGAAGATTATCGTAAGAGTGTGACCGACGTCTTGCTCGAGGGGCTCGCCTTTGAAGCGGTGCATCCGGCTTACGAAACAAAATTCAGCCCAAAATACTATCTGGTGAATGGGCATCCCAATATTGAAAAACTGGATATCCGCGACCTTTCTTCGCTGTCGAAAACATTCCGCCCCGGTGACCGATATGCCGCAATGCTGAAGGAACAGTATCTGGACAAGGCTCACCCGGATTACGCATTCAAACGTGCGGTGCACGCTCGAAAAATTCGTTGTGAAATGAACTGCAACGCGTTTTCCGACTTTTTTAACGGCAGATTGTCGTCTGAGACTTTTGCAGCGGTGCAGCGCGTCATGGATAGTCTGAAGGAAAGTGGTGGATATCAGTCGATCGTTAATGACAACTTTGAGGGTGATGAGGGACTTTACAAGTTAAACGTTGGTAAGCTGGGTTTGGCAGCAACGTGGGACCGCACGGTGGGTGGCGTTTATATATTCCGTCTGAAACTGCTATCCGGTTTCCATGATTTGCTCTACACGCCCGACGCGCCAGATCTTGTCAGCTTCCGGCCGATCGCAGAGTTCATTCCTTCGATTCGTTTCCGATACGGTCCGTTCAGAGAGTATTACAGTGGGCGGATAATGCTGGTTGACAAGCAGGTGGTTGAAAGTTATTTCGATGACCTGGTTGCCACCCTTGATACCAGACCGGTCCTCCGCACGCAAAATCGCGCAAAGCTTCCTGATCTGTTTACTTTCCATGACGAGCGTGTACGCCGAGTACTCAGTGACATAGACGAACGCACCACCAGTCTCAATGAAGTAATCGCCAGCCTGATTTATGACAACCTGTTGAAGGCCGCAAACATTGTCAGCCTCGTGGTGCCACCGATAGGTACGGTGGTCGTCGCCGTTCAAATGATGAAGAGCATCTACGATGCATCACAGTCGCACCGACGCGGGGATTATTCCGCTGCGCTGGGACATGTACGCGATGTATTGACCGGATTGCTGACATTAGGCAAGGCTGCGGCGGCGGGCGCACCCGCGAAACAACTTACCCGGGTGCAGCGCTCGTTTCTCGACATGTTTGAAGACGCTCGGACGGTCGCCGAACTCGTTACGTATTACACCGGCCATGAAGACCCCCAGGATGAGCTGATCGGCTTCTTCAAGTCACTGATGGAAGATGCTGGCACCGCATTGAGCAAGACCACAGTGCGTTGAGCCGTTTCGAGCGCTCATTAGTCCGGACCTATCCTTCATAACCCATTCGCCAACTCACGGCCCGCGTCGCAGCCAACAACCGCTGCGCCGCCGGGCCGTTTTCGTCGGCGTGGAACAGCGAGGTCGGGCCGACGATGGTCAGTACCGCGGCGATCTGCCCGACCGCGTTGAACACTGGCGCAGAAAGCGCATCCACACCCGGCATCAACAAACCATGCACGTGATGCAGACCGCGTTCGCGGATCTGTCCACACAGCGCTGCATAGGCTGTTTCATCCTTGAGCGGATGCTCGGCGACTGCGATTTCCTGCTCGCGCAATTCATCGGTTTCCCGGTGCGGCAGGTAAGCGCTGAACACCAGCCCGGTGGACGAGCTGAGCAGCGGCAGCACCGAACCCAACTGCGTCACTACCGTCACCGCGCGCACCGCCGGTTCGATATGCACCACGGTTGCGCCCTGATTGCCCCAGACTGCGAGGAAGCAGGTTTCGTTGAGCTCATCGCGCAACTCGGACAGCGGCAGGGCAGCGACCTTCAGCACGTCCATGCTGTTGAGTGCGGCCAGGCCCACGCGCAGCGCTTCGCGGCCGAGGCCGTAATGGTTGGTGGCAGCGTTCTGTTCGGCAAATCCGGAGGCAATCAACGCCTGCAAATAGCGATGCACCTTGCTCGCCGGCATCTGTACGTGCTCGGCCAGACGCGACAGTGAAGTCGATGGTGACAACTCGGCCAGGGCCTTGAGGATGTCAGTGCCGACCTCGGCGGAGCGGACTTTCTGTTTGCCGTTGCTGTCGCTGGTTTTTTCCATGGGGCTGGCGGTTCCGGTTCGAATGGGCGTCTTTATAGCTTGACGCTGGATAGCGAGCAAATTACGTTATGCGTAATCGCATTACGATAATAACAACCCCGGCGTGCCGAGACCTCTGAGCCAGAGCGATGGGCCATTGCCGACTCCCTGTTCAGGAGGCTCCATGAACCTCGATTCAACCGCTCAGGCTTTGGCGTATCAGTCCGGGTTCGGCAACGAATTCAGCTCTGAAGCGTTGCCCGGCGCGCTGCCCGTTGGCCAGAATTCTCCGCAAAAAGCCCCGTACGGCCTCTACACCGAATTGTTCTCCGGCACCGCGTTCACCATGCCGCGCAGCGAAGCGCGACGCACCTGGATGTACCGGATTCAGCCATCGGCCAATCACCCGGCGTTCGTCAAATTGGAGCGTCAACTGGCGGGCGGGCCATTGGGTGAAGTAACCCCTAATCGCCTGCGCTGGAATCCACTGGAGCTGCCGACCGAACCGACGGATTTCATCGATGGCCTGGTCAGTATGGCCGCCAACGCCGGGGCTGAGAAACCGTCCGGCATCAGCATCTACAACTACACAGCCAACCGTTCGATGGAGCGTATGTTCTTCAACGCCGACGGTGAAATGCTGCTGGTGCCGCAACTCGGCCGACTGCGCATCGCCACCGAACTGGGCGTGCTTGAAGTGGCACCGCTGGAAATCGTCGTGCTGCCGCGCGGTCTGAAATTCCGCGTTGAACTGCTCGATCCGCAGGCGCGCGGTTACCTCGCCGAGAACCATGGCGCGCCGCTGCGCTTGCCGGATCTGGGGCCGATCGGCAGCAATGGTCTGGCCAATCCCCGGGATTTCCTTACCCCGGTCGCTGCGTACGAAAACCTCCAGCAACCGACCACCCTGGTGCAGAAATTCCTTGGCCAGTTGTGGGCCACCGAACTCAATCACTCACCGCTGAATGTCGTCGCCTGGCACGGCAACAACGTGCCGTACAAATACGACCTGCGCCGTTTCAACACCATCGGCACGGTGAGTTTCGATCACCCCGATCCGTCGATCTTCACCGTGCTGACCTCGCCGACCAGCGTGCACGGTCTGGCCAACCTCGATTTCGTGATCTTCCCGCCGCGCTGGATGGTCGCCGAAAACACCTTCCGGCCGCCTTGGTTCCACCGCAACCTGATGAACGAATTCATGGGCCTGATCCAGGGCGAATACGACGCCAAAGCCGAAGGCTTCGTGCCCGGTGGCGCTTCGCTGCACAGCTGCATGAGCGCCCACGGTCCGGACGGCGAGACCTGCACCAAAGCGATCAATGCCGAACTGAAACCCACGAAAATCGACAACACCATGGCCTTCATGTTCGAGACCAGCCAGGTGCTGCGCCCAAGCCGTTTCGCCCTCGACTGCCCACAATTGCAATCCAGTTACGACGGCTGCTGGGCGACACTGCCCGCTACGTTCGACCCGACCCGGAGATAACTCATGACACACAATTCCATTACCCGCAGCTGGGTCGCTTCGGCCAACGGTCACAGTGATTTCCCCTTGCAGAACCTGCCGCTGGGCGTGTTCAGCCTGAACAGTTCGACGCCTCGCGCAGGCGTGGCTATCGGCGAGCACATCTTCGATTTGCAAGTCGCGCTTGAGGCCGGTCTGTTCGACGGCGTTGCACGCAGTGCCGTGGAAGCCATGCACGGCGGGCAATTAAACGCGTTCTTCGCACTCGGCCGTGAAGCGCGGGTGGCCCTGCGCGCACGGCTGATCGAACTGTTCAGTGAAGGCAGCACCCTTCGCGGCAGCATCGAAGCGCAAGGTGCGACAGTGCTGCCACTGGCTGCCGATTGCCAAATGCACTTGCCGGCGCGTATCAGCGATTACACCGACTTCTACGTCGGCATTGAGCACGCGCAGAACGTCGGCAAATTGTTCCGCCCGGATAACCCGCTGCTGCCGAACTACAAGCACGTGCCGATCGGTTACCACGGCCGCGCATCCACGGTGCGAGCCTCCGGCACCGACGTGCGCCGGCCGAAAGGCCAGACGCTGCCGGCCGGCCAGACCGAACCGGTATTCGGCCCCTGCGCGCGTCTGGATTACGAACTGGAGCTGGGTATCTGGATCGGCCCGGGCAACGAGATGGGCGAGCCGATTGCCATCGCTGACGCTGCCGAGCACATCGCCGGGTTCTGCCTGCTCAACGACTGGTCGGCACGGGATATCCAGGCTTGGGAATACCAGCCGCTCGGGCCGTTTCTGTCGAAAAGTTTCATCACCAGCGTCTCGCCGTGGGTGGTGACGGGCGAAGCGCTCGAGCCATTCCGCACGGCGCAACCTGCGCGCCCCGAAGGTGATCCGCAGCCGCTGCCGTATCTGCTCGACAAGCGTGATCAGGACGGCGGCGCCTTCGATATCGAGTTGGAAGTGCTGCTGCGCACCGAAGCCATGCGCGAGCAGAATCTGCCCGCCCATCGCCTGACCCTGAGCAACACCCGCTACATGTACTGGACCGTGGCGCAAATGGTCGCGCACCACAGCGTCAACGGCTGCCAGTTGCAGGCCGGTGACCTGTTCGGTTCGGGCACTTTGTCCGGCCCGGAAAACGGCCAGTTTGGGAGCTTGCTGGAGATCACTGAGGGCGGTAAGAAACCGATCGAACTGGCTTCCGGCGAAGTGCGCAAGTTCCTCGAGGACGGTGACGAAATCATCCTGCGCGCCCGCTGTGCCCGCGAAGGGTTTGCTTCGATCGGCTTCGGCGAATGTCGCGGCACCGTGATCGCTGCACGCTGACGGGAGCGGCTCATGGATCTCTTTACCTATTACCGTTCCACCTCGTCGTACCGGGTGCGCATTGCGCTGGCATTGAAAGGGCTCGATTACCAGGCGGTGCCGGTCAACCTGATCGCACCGTCGGGTGGTGAACATCGGCAAGCGGCGTATCTGGCGCTCAATCCACAGGGTCGGGTGCCGGCCTTGCGCACCGATGATGGCGCGCTGCTGATTCAGTCGCCGGCGATCATCGAGTATCTGGAGGAACGTTATCCACAGGTGCCGTTGCTGCCGGATGATCTTGTCGCGCGTGCGCAGGTGCGAGCTGTCGCGGCGGTGATCGGCTGCGATGTGCATCCGCTGCACAACGTCAGCGTGCTCAATCGCCTGCGCCAGTCGGGGCAGGATGAGGCGCAGGTGGTGGAGTGGATCAGCCACTGGATCAGCCAAGGTCTGGCGACGGTGGAGCAGTTGATCGGCGACAGCGGTTTCTGTTTTGGCGAATGGCCGTGTGTGGCGGATGTGTATCTGATTGCGCAGTTGTATGCGGCAGAGCGGTTCAACGTCAGCCTGGAGGCATATCCGAAGATCTGCCGTGTGGCTGCGTTGGCGGCTGAACATCCGGCGTTTATCAAGGCGCATCCTGCCAACCAGCCAGACACCCCTAAATGATCGTTCCCACGCTCTGCGTGGGAATGCATCTCGTGACGCTCTGCGTCACATTGGACGCAGAGCGTCCGGGGCGGCGTTCCCACGCGGAGCGTGGGAACGATCAATAAAAACAAAAACAGGTACCTTGCGATGCATAACCAGATTGCCAGCTTCCGCGCGGCGCTCGACGCCCGGCCTGTGTCCCGCTATCAGTGGGTGCTTCTGATCCTGCTGGCGTTGTTGCTGGTCACCGATGGCTATGACGCCCAGGTGCTCGGTTATGTGGTGCCCGCGCTGGCTCAGGACTGGGGTCTGGAAAAGTCTGCGTTCGGCCCGGTGTTCAGCGCCAACCTGCTCGGCCTCACCCTCGGGTCTCTCGCGGTCACGCCACTGGCTGACCGTTTCGGTGTGCGGCGAATTCTGCTCGCCTGCGTGCTGATCTACGCCACGCTGACGGTGCTGATGGTGTTCGCCGATTCGCTCAACACGCTGATGATCGCGCGATTCATCTGCGGCATCGGCATGGGCGGCGCAATGCCCAGCGCGATGGCCTTGATGTCGGAATATTCGCCACCGCGTCTGCGCACCTTGATGGTGACGCTGGCGGCCTGTGGGTTCTCGTTCGGTGGGGCGGCGGGCGGTTTTGTCGCGGCCGGTTTTATCGATCAGTTCGGTTGGCAGGCAGTGTTCCTCGCGGGCGGAGTGACGCCATTGCTGCTGTTTCCTTTTCTGTGGTGGATGCTCCCGGAATCGCTGCCACGTTTGCTGCGTGATGCACCGCCGTATGCTCGGCTGCGCAAGGTCACCGCGCGGATGCTGCCGGACTGGCAGCCACCAGTGGCAAGCGTCGAGCAGAACGCGCGCGAACTGGGCAGCAAACTGACCGTGGTCGAGTTGTTTCGCAACGGCTATGCGCGGCCGACCCTGCTGATCTGGGCGACGTTTTTTGTCAGCCTGATTCTGTTGTATTTCATGATCAGCTGGCTGCCCACACTGCTGCTGGAAAGCGGTTTGAAACTCAACGAAGCCAACCTGGTGACGTCGATGTTCCTGTTCGCCGGGACCCTGGGCGCGATTTGCATGGCCTGGTTCGCCGACCGGTTGCAACGCAAGGTGCGGCTGTTGTCCGGCGTACTGGCAGGGGCGGCGCTGTGCACGATTCTGCTCGGGCTCAACCACGACGATCCGCGTTTTCTGGTGGCCTGTGTGTTTGCCGCCGGGTTCTGCATCATTGGCGGGCAACTGACGCTAAATGCCTTTGCCAGCAATTTCTACCCGGCTCATGTGCGCGCCACCGGTACCGGTTGGGCATTGGGCGTAGGCCGATTCGGTTCGATCCTCGGGCCGCTGTTCGGCAGTCTGCTGCTGGCGATGCACATTCCGGTGGAGCAGATTTTCTTCTTCTGCGCGATCCCGGCGGTGATTGCCGCGCTGCTGATCATTCAGGTGCGCTCGCCGACTGATGCCTCCCGAGCCACCGTGGGAGCGAGCCTGCTCGCGAAGAACGATAACGTGGTTTGACCGGAGACCGAGGTGCCTGCTTCGCGAGCAGGCTCGCTCCCACACAGGTTTGTGTGGGCTCAAGGATGGGGACAAGCCTGCGGAAGGTGGTCAATGAACGACGGAGTTGGGCGGCAGATGACCGAGGCGTTCGGTCAGGCGCAGGCGCTGGATCGGATCTTCGCTGAGCAACAGCGCGTGCTCCAGATCGAAGCGTTCAGCGTTCGGACAATCCAGCCGTTGATACAAACTGGCGCGAGCCATGTAATCGGCAGCCTTCGCGCCACCCAGTTCGAGCACTCGTTCCGCGTCGATCAGCGCGGCGATGTGATCGTCGTGGGTCAGATGCAATTGGCGCAGGTTGCGCGACAGGCGCTGGAGCATCTGCACTGGCGTCGCGGTGAGCAGATGCTCGGCGCTGAGCTGCATGTTCGGTCCGTATTGACGTTGCAACAGCTCGCGACAGTCGTTGGGATACAAGCGTCGACCTCCGCAAGGGTCGAGCAAGTGGTCGGCGCCGGGTACCCGCAACAGGAAATGCCCGGGGAAGTTGACCCCGACCAAAGGAATCTCGAGGCCATGCGCCAGTTCCAGTGCGATCAACGCCAATGCCAACGGCTGACCCCGCTGGGTGTGTAACACACGATGCAGCAGCGCTGCCTGTGGACGCAGCGGCAGGAAATCATCCTGGGCGAAGCCGAGATCGACCATGCGCCGCAACAGCGGTTGCGCCAGTTCGCTGACCGGCAGCATCGGCAGGCCGTAGCTGACGCGTAATTGCAGATCCTTGAAGGTACGCAACCATATCTCGGGCTCGAGAGTTTTGTCGTGCTCGGCACTTATCCACAGCGCAGCTTCCAGCAGGGCTGGCGGTGAACGATGCAGGCATTCGAAAAAGCGTTGGCGCGCACTCATCTGAATCTCCCTCCAATGCCTCGTTTTAGCCCCGTCCGGGTTGTTCGTCCAGTGCTGGGCTCGCTGAGCGCGACTTATTGCGGCATGACATTGTCCGCTCGGCGGCTCATGCCGGTGCGCGCCAGCAATTTTCAGGGGCAAGCCTATACTGGCGTTCTACAAGAAGTGATTCGGGAGCCTATCGATGTTCGCTCTCATGCAAAGCACTCGCCTGGAATCGCTGCACCTGAGCGTGGATCCGGTCACCGGGTTGAAGGCGGTCATTGCCATTCATGACAGTCGCTTGGGGCCAGCCTTGGGCGGCTGCCGTTACCTTGCCTATCCCAACGACGAATCAGCGGTCGAGGACGCCATTCGCCTGGCGCAAAACATGAGCTACAAAGCGGCGCTCGCCGGCCTCGCGCAGGGCGGCGGGGTGGCGGTGATCGTGCGCCCGGTCCATGTCGAGAATCGCGCCGCGTTGTTCGAGGCTTTCGGTCGTTGTATCGAGCAACTCGACGGCCGCTACATCACCGCCATCGACAGCGGTACTTCAGTGGCCGACATGGACTGCATCGCCCAGCAGACCCGGCATGTCACCAGCACCACCTCGGCAGGCGATCCTGCACCGCATGCGGCCATGGGCGTGTTCACCGGCATTCGCGCCACGGCGATGGCGCGTCTGGGCAGCGACAACCTCGAAGGTTTGCGCATTGCCATCCAGGGGCTTGGCAATGTCGGTTTTGCGCTGGCCGAGCAACTGCACGCTGCCGGCGCCGAGTTGCTGGTCAGTGACATCGACCACGGCAAGGTGCAACTGGCGATGGAGCAGCTCAATGCCCATCCGATCGCCAACGACGCATTGCTCAGCACACCGTGCGACATTCTCGCGCCTTGCGGTTTGGGCGGGGTGCTTAATAGTCACAGCGTTTCACAGCTACGTTGTTCAGCAGTGGCCGGTTCGGCGAACAATCAACTTTCCCATCTGGATGTGGCGGATCAGCTGGAACGGCGCGGCATTCTTTACGCGCCGGATTATGTGATCAATGCCGGTGGGCTGATCTACGTTTCGCTGAAACATCGCGGTGAGGAATTGTCGACCATCACGGCGCATCTGTCGAAAATCAGTTCGCGGTTGACCGAAGTTTTTGCCCACGCGCAGGCGGAAAAGCGTTCGCCGGCGCGGGTGGCGGATGAGTTGGCGGAAAAGGTTTTGTATCGCTGAAAAAGCAAAAGATCGCAGCCTTCGGCAGTTCCACACTCAGAATGTAGGAGCTGCCGAAGGCTGCGATCTTTTTAATTACTTCGGCGCTTTCGCTGCTTTGGCTGGCTTCGTCGGCGTCTCATCAGGTTCTGTCGCTTCAGCTTTTTCGACAGGCTCGGCCGGCGCATTGATCAGCTCCGACAGCGCATCGGGCTGGCTCTTGAATGCTCGGGCGAACACATCACGATTCTTCGCCATGTAGATCCCGGCTTCTTCCACTTGCTGTTCAGTCAGGGACGGAACGGCTTTTTGCAGCACATCGGCCAGATATTCGGCCAGTTCGAGCATTTTGTCATGACGATCAGCTTCGGCTTTATCCATGAACAAGCGCTCCAGATCTCGGCTGCTGCGGTATACCACTTCGACGGCCATTCACCACCTCACATGCCTTCACATTAAGTTGTCTTGACGACTACTGTATCCATATACAGCGAAAAGGATAAGCGAATCCCTGCGCCATGGGTAGTGGCTTTTCAATGTAGACCGGATTTGGTGTTTGTCAGGGAGCCGTGTCGATGCTCTTCGCGAGCAGGCTCGCTCCCACAAAAACTCCGGCAGTGCGACCAAACGCCACGGCGCGGGATTTGCGGCGGATCGCCATGATGCGTGGCCCTGAACCTGCATGAAAACCATTGCAACAAGGCGCGCGCGCAAAACCGTCACGTGCGATACGCATCATCCGCCCGAAACGGGCTAAGGAAACTCATCGTGAAAATAAACTGGGCCGAGAAACTGCGGCGTAACGTGCACCAACTGGCCGAGTCCCTGGGCAACCTGTTCGTTGAAACTTTTCACTACCTGGCGCTGTTCGCCATCGGTGCGGTGACGGCGTGGGCGGCCGTGATGGAGTTTCTCGGCATGCTCGAAGTGGGACACATCAAGATTGATGACATTTTGTTGCTGTTCATCTATCTGGAACTGGGCGCGATGGTCGGGATTTATTTCAAGACCAACCACATGCCGGTGCGCTTCCTGATCTACGTGGCGATCACTGCACTGACGCGCTTGCTGATTTCCAACGTCTCGCACCACAACCCGCCGGACATGGGCATCATTTACCTGTGCGGCGGCATTCTGTTGCTGGCATTCGCGATTCTGGTAGTGCGTTACGCCTCGTCGCAGTTCCCCTCAGTGAAGATCGAGAACCCGCAGCGCAAGATCGGCACGGGTTCCAGCGAGCATCCTGAAGTGGAGAAGGGCGAGCTCTAAAGGCCTGCCGCCTGGCCGGGCCGGCCTTTGACCCGTGGCGGTGGCGGAGTGAGCCCGGCGCCGCTGGTCATGGCTTCGAGGATCGACATGGCGCTGTGGCCCTGTTCGATGGCGATGCCGAACTGGATGCTTTGTACCAGCCGTTTCAAACGCTCGGGATCGTTGCGCTGTTCGGCGCTGATCATGCGCTTGGCCACGATGCGGCCGGCGTTGGACAGGGTCAGCATGATGCTGCCGTCCAGGCCCTGAATGCTCAGATTGATCTGATAGTCCGGCGCGAAGGCATCGGTAATGATTTGAAATGGGTTGTCCATGATGCGTCACCGCCTGATTGAACGTGCAGTTGTTGACCGGCCATGATCCGATTTGGTTCGCAACACCAGACCACTGGCATCTCGTTCGCTGAGGTTTGCAATGTCCGTTTGCCTCAAGGGTGATGTAGCAAGGGGCATGCCGGAAAAATTGTCGAACAATAAACACGGCGAAAAAAACGGCGAGCCTCGGGGCTCGCCGTTTTTTGTGGCGCGTTTTCAGGGCAGGAATGAGCCGATGATCGCTGACAGTGCAGTCAGGCCGATCAGCACTCCACCCAGTTCACTGCCAGCCCGCCACGTGAGGTTTCCTTGTATTTGTCGTGCATGTCGGCGCCGGTGTCGCGCATGGTGCGGATCACCCGGTCGAGGGAAATGAAGTGATTGCCGTCGCCGCGCAGGGCCATTTGCGTGGCGTTGATTGCTTTCACCGCCGCGATGGCATTGCGCTCGATGCACGGCACTTGCACCAGGCCACCGACCGGATCGCAGGTCAGGCCGAGGTTGTGTTCCAGGCCGATTTCGGCAGCGTTTTCCAGTTGCTCCGGTGTCGCGCCGAGGACGTCGGCCAGACCGGCGGCAGCCATTGCGCAAGCCGAGCCAACTTCGCCTTGGCAACCGACCTCGGCGCCGGAGATCGATGCATTTTTCTTGCACAGAATGCCGACGGCAGCTGCACCGAGAAAGAACGCGACGACGTCATCATCAGACGCATCCGGATTGAATTTCATGTAGTAGTGCAGAACGGCCGGAATGATCCCGGCGGCGCCATTGGTCGGCGCGGTGACCATGCGCCCGCCGGCAGCATTTTCTTCGTTGACGGCGAGGGCGAACAGGTTGACCCATTCCATCGCCGACAGGGTCGAACTGATCACGTTCGGTTTGCCGATTTCGAGCAAACTGCGGTGCAGTTTCGCCGCGCGACGCGGTACTTTCAGACCGCCGGGCAGGATGCCTTCGTGGCGCAAACCTTGTTCGACGCACTCGCGCATCACCGACCAGATGTGCAACAGGCCCTGACGGATCTCGGTGTCGCTGCGCCAGGCGCGCTCGTTGGCCATCATCAGTTCGGAAACGCGCAGATTGTGCTGTTTGCACAAAGCGAGCAGCTCGGCGGCGCTGGAAAAATCGTAGGGCAACACCACGTCGCTGGCGGGCGCCACACCGGATTCGGCTTCAGCCGCTTCGACGATGAAACCGCCGCCCACCGAATAATAGGTTTGCGCAAACAGCTCGGCGCTTTCGCCGAATGCAGTCAGCGACATGGCGTTAGGGTGGTAGGGCAGGCTTTCGTCGAGCAGCAGCAGATCGCTGTGCCAGTCAAAAGCAATTGAACGTCGACCGGCGAGGGATAGTTGCCCGGTTTCGCGCAGTTGCTGGATGCGTGGCTCGATGGTCGAAGGATCGATGCTGTCCGGCCACTCGCCCATCAGGCCCATGACCGTTGCGCGGTCAGTCGCGTGGCCGACGCCGGTGGCCGACAGCGAACCGTACAGGCGGATCTGCACACGTCGCACATCATTGAGCAGATGCTGATCGATCAGAGCCTGGGCAAAGGTCGCGGCTGCACGCATCGGACCGACGGTATGGGAACTGGACGGGCCGATGCCCACTTTGAATAGATCGAAAACACTGATAGCCATGCTAAACCCTTACAAGCAATGGAGTAGGAATCGCTGCCATTTTTTGTCGGACAAGCGCAATGTCGGCGATACTGCCTGCCTCGCTTCGAGGTGACCAACGAAACCTCCTAAGACAGCCTTTAGCAGGACTAAACAATGAGTCGTCAATTGCATGCCCAGACCTATGTCTGGCTGCAGGTGTTTGCCTGTGCCGCGCGGCACCTGTCGTTCACCCGTTGTGCCGAAGAGCTGCACATCACCCCGGGCGCGGTCAGCCAGCAGATTCGCCAATTGGAAGAACGCTTGGGCTTTCGCCTGTTTCATCGGCGCGCGCGGGGCGTTGAGTTGAGTGCGCAGGGGCAGCGGCTGGCGATGACCGTCAACGAAGCCTATGGCAGCATCGATGCGGAGTTGCGCCGACTGGACGCCGGGATGATCAGCGGGACGCTGCGGTTGCGTTCAATCCCGTCGTTTCTCGGCAAATGGCTGACCCCACGCCTGCCGCGCTTGCAGCAACGTTTTCCGGATATCCAGTTGCGCCTGGTGGCGGAGGACAGCAGCGTGCCGTTGCACGAGGGCGATTTTGATCTGGCCATCGACCTCAACGATGGCAGCTACCCGGGATTGTTATCCACAGCCTTGCTCGACGAGCAGATTTTCCCGGTGTGCGCGCCGAGCCTGCTGCGCGGGCGCCCGCCGCTGCACGGGCCGGCGGATCTGGTGCATTTCCCGTTGCTGCACGACATCACCGCCTGGCGTGGCAGTTACGAATACGCGGAATGGGAGTTCTATTTGAATGCGATCGGCTTCGAAGGTGCCGATGTACGACGCGGCCACACGTTCAATCGCAATCACCTGACCATCGAAGCGGCGATTGCCGGCATGGGCGTGGCGATTGCCCGGCGCACGTTGCTCAATGATGAGCTGGAGCGCGGTACCTTGATCGTGCCGTTCGGCCTGTCGGTGCCCAATCACAAGCGTTACGTGCTGCTGTATGCGCCGGGGGCGTTGAGCCATCCGGGCGTGCGCGCTGTGCATGACTGGCTGGTGGAGGAGGCGGGGATTTTCCGCAGTCTGCACCCGCTGAATGACGGGCAATTGTGAGCAGATTTTGCCAATGGGCGAGGCGACCCAACTCCCGACATTAACAGCGCCTCGCTCGGTTGTCCGGCTTTTTTTGCGAATGAATATTTTTCTTTTTTCAGGGGTTGAAATGTTCGCCGCTCGGGCCGATTGTTGTAACCAGGAGGTCAGGAAATTCACTTCAAGGCCTCCAGCGAGCTAGCTGAAATAAGGGATGAACTATGCAAATCCAAGTCAACAGCGATAACCATATTCAAAGCAGTAAGCGACTGGAGGAGTGGGTACGTACAACTATTGAGAGCACGCTCGACCGTTATGAAGAAGACCTGACCCGTGTCGAAGTCCACCTCAGCGACGAGAACGGCGAGAAACCAGGTCCCCATGACTTGCGCTGCCAACTGGAAGCGCGGCCAAAAGGCCACCAACCGATTTCCGTGACCCACAAAGCCGATTCGCTGGAACAGGCGATCGACGGTGCTGCCGAAAAACTCGAGCACGCACTGGATCATCTGTTCGGCAAACTGCGAGGTAAACCACGCGCCGCTGTAGTGCCATTTAGCGGCAAAGCCAACGACAAGCTGTTGGCGGAAGAATTCGACGAGAACGAACAGGCAGCGATCAACAGTTGATGCGCTGATTTCACAAGTGACTAAGGAGAACGGGCCTGCTGATGCAGGCCCGTTTTTTTTCGCATGGGGAGAAGGCTTCAGAGTCTGTTCAGAACGCCACCGACGTCTGCACATAAACCGTCCGCGGCTCACCTGCATACTTGCCCTTGTTGTTGTCATCGAACGAGCGTGTGAAGTACTGCGTGTTGAAAATGTTCTTCACCCCCACCGCCACATTCAAATCCGACAGTTGCGGCCCGAAGTCATACCCCGCGCGGCTGCTGAACAGCATGTAGCCAGGGATTTTGCCGGTGCTGCCATCGGCGCTTTCCTTTGAGGTATTGGCGTTGTCGGCAAACTGGTCGCTCTGGAAGCTGCTGTCCAGATTCAGCTTCCATGGCCCTTCGGTATACCCGACGCCAATCGTGCCTTTGTGTTTGGAGGAAAACGGCACGCGGTTGCCTTTGTTCGGACCATCCTCGCGAATAGTTGCGTCGACATAGGCATAACTGGCGTAGACATCGAAACCGGCCAGCGCCGGGCTCAAGTCGTCCAGTGCGTAATTGACGCTGGTCTCGATGCCCTGATGGCGGGTTTCGCCACGAGCGATCACCGAGTCGTTGGTCTGGTTGCTTTCGTACTGGTTGTCGAAGTTGATCAGGAACGCGCCGATTTCCGCGCGCAGGGCACCGTTGTCATAGCGCGTGCCGAGCTCCCAGGTGCGTGCCTTTTCCGGTTTCACTTCACCGCTGGTCACCCGATTGGGCATCTGGCTGTATTGCACGCTGCCGAACGAGCCTTCGGTGTTGGCGTACAGATTCCAGCTGTCGGTGAGGTGATAGAGCACGTTCAGCGCCGGCAGCGCGGTGTTGTAGTCGCCCTTGTATTTGACGTTGGTCAGGTTGTTGGTCTGCTGCGACTCGATCATCTCGTAGCGCACGCCTGGGGTGATGGTCCATTTGCCGATATCGATACGGTCATCGATGAAGAACGCATTGGCCTCGGTGCCGCCACGGGTATCGCGGTCGTTGCGGCTGCTGGTGGTCGGGTATTCGTTGGCGCTGATCGGCGTGCGATAGCGCAGTTCGTGGCCGGCCTCGTTGATGTAGCGGTAACCGACGCCGACTTCGTGGCTGCTCGGACCAAGATCGAAGCCTTGGGCGAAACGGGTTTCCAGACCACGCACCCAGTACTCGCGCGGCGATAGCGACAGGAATGTGCCCTGATCCAGATAACCGCTGCGCAGGGTTTTGGTGAAGAAGGTGTTGGCGGTGAACTCGCGGCGGTCTTCCTGATAGCGATAGCCGACGTTGAACATCGTGCGGCGGCCCCAGAACTGGTCTTTCGGCCGCGTCGACTGATACGGATCGGCATCGTAATCGGCGACGTTGAGACCGCCGGGCATGTCGGCCTTGCCTTCGTAATACTGGGCCATGGCGTTGAAGCTGTTGGCGTCGTCGAGCTGGTATTTGCCCTTGAGGATCAGGTCGTCGATCTCGGTATCGCTGTGTTCACGCCAGTCACCGCCACGGGTGCCGGAGTACAACAGCGCACCACCGAGGCCGTTGGCGTTGGTGCCGCCGGCCAGCAGATTGGCGCTGGTCTTGAAACCGTCGTGGCTCGACGATGGGCTGGTTTCAGTCTGGAAACCACCTTTGACTGTTGGCTCGTCGGGAATCGCCCGGGTCACAAAGTTGACCACGCCGCCGACGTTCTGCGGGCCGTAACGCACCGCGCCGCCGCCACGCACCACGTCCACGGCATCCATGTTGCCCATGCTGATCGGCGCGAACGACAACTGCGGCTGACCATAGGGCGCGAAAGGCACCGGGATGCCGTCCATCAATACGGTCGAGCGTGCGGCCAGGCGCGGATTCAAACCACGAATGCCGAAATTCAGTGCCATGTCATGGCTACCGGTGCCGTTGTTCTCCGGCGCATTCACACCGGGGATGCGGTTAAGTACGTCGCGGGCCTGGGTCGCGCCCTGCCGTTCGAACTCTTCGCGGCGGATCACATCACGCGCGCCGGGGTGTTCGAAGACATTGATCTGCGCCGCGTCGCCGAGCCAGTCGCCGACTACGGTCGAGGTGCCCAGCTCCAGCGCCGCGTCAGCCAGCGGTTGCAGGCTGAAGGCGTTGTCACCCTCGGCTCGGGCTTGCAGGCCGGTGCCTTCGAGCAAGGCATCGAGGCCTTGTTGCGCGGTGTAGTTGCCTTCCAGACCACGGCTCTGCACACCGCTGGTGACTTGCGAGCCAAAGGAAATCAGCACGCCGGCTTCACGGCCAAACTGGTTGAGCGCGGTTTCCAGTGGCGCCGGGGCGATGTGATAAACCTTGGCCTCGGCGCCCAACGCGGCGGGCAGGGCGGTGAAACTCAGGCTGGCGCCGAGCAGAAGATTGCGCAGGCTGCGGGCCAGTGGCGTAAGGCGGGTGGGCTGCATGTGGATGATCCTGAGAAGGTGGAATCAAGGGGGCTTTCCTTCTCTGTCACGCCAGATCTGAAAAACGGCTCATTTATTTTTTGCAGATCAAACCCGCGCTTCGACGCTCACCCAATAACGGGTAAAGCGCTTCACTCTGACCGGCAGACTGATCTGCAACAGGTCGAGAATCCGCTCGCTGTCATCCAGCGGATACGTCCCGGAAATCAGCAGACCGGCAACCTGGCTGTCACACCGCAGTTGCCCGCGCCGGTAGCGGCCAAGCTCCTCGAGGAAATCGCCGAGGCGCATATGCGCGGCGACCAGCATGCCGTCAGTCCAGGCGCCGCTGTTGGCGTCCAGCGGCCTGGATTCGCTGACGGCGCTGGCGGTAAAACTCAACTGCCGTGCGACCGGCAGTAGCACGGGCGCGCGCTGGTTGGCGGTGAGTTCGACTCGTCCTTCGAACAGCGCGATCTGCGTGCGCTCGGCAAACTGCCGCACATTGAGGCGCGCTCCTTGGGTTTTCAGCACGCCGTGCGCCGTGCGTATTTCGAACGGACTCGCAGCGCTCAGCAGCATTTCGCCGTCGAGCAGACGAATCAACCGCTGCGCACCATCCACATCAACCGAGCTGGCGGTATTGAGCTGCAACGAATCGGCGCCACTCAGGGCAATCTTGCGCCGCTGTCCAACCGGCGTGCGGTAATCGGCGAGCAGCGACGGCAGCGGCGTGTGCTCGCGCAGGCCCCAGGTCGCCGCTGAGCCGGCACCGAGAATCAGCAACAGTTTCAGCGCCTGACGGCGACTGCTCGACTTCGGCCCGTTCAGCGCGGCGTGGGCCAACGGCGAGTAAACGCCACGCAAACGCTGATTGACCCGCTGCATGTGTTCCCACGCCCGGCGGTGTTCGCTGTGTGCGTCCAGCCACTGTTGCCAGGCTTGTTGCTGGCGCGGGGTGAGCGTGCCCTGCTGCATTTCCAGCTGCCAGTGCACCGCCTGTTCGGCGACCTGCGCGGAAAATTCCGGCACACGATTCATAACGCGAAATAGCAGCGCATGGCCGCTTTGTTCAAATGGCGTTTGACCGTGGCCACGGAAATACCCAGTTCGGCGGCGATCTGTGGATAAGTCAGACCATCGACCTGAGCGAGCAGGAAAGCGCGTTTGATCTGGCGCGGCAAGCCGTCGAGCATTTCATCGAGTTCGACCAGTGTCTGCAGGATGATCGCTTTGTGCTCTTCCGACGGCGCGATCATTTCCGGCATCTGCGCCAGGGTTTCGAGGTAGGCGCGTTCCAGATCCTGGCGCCGGTAATGATTGAACAGCACGCGCTTGGCCAGCGTGGTGAGAAAGGCGCGCGGTTCGATGATCACCGGTGGCTCGCGGGCGGTCAGCACCTTGATGAACGTGTCCTGGGCCAGATCCGCCGCGCTGTCCGGACAGCCGAGCTTGCGCCGCAGCCAGCCGGTGAGCCAACTGTGATGGGCGTTGTAGAGCGATTCGACGGGATGGGCGGGCGGCAACGAAATCACTCCGGACGCAAAACCTGCGTAGAGAACGTACGTTAGAGAACAAGAAAGGTTCGCATTGTAGGGGTTGGCGACCGTGTCCGGCAATCAGATGCTTTTGCGTATGAGAATATTTATCATTAATATTGCTCGCCTGTAGATTCGGCTTGTCGGCCGAACGTTTTTCGTTTCAGGGTCGAAACATGAAAGGCAAACTCGCAACCCTTCCCATGTCCTATCGTCTGGCCGTCACTTCGCGAGTGCTGGCGGCGATTTTCGGCGGCTATCTGGTGGCGGCACTGGCCAGTGTCACCCTGACGTTGTGGTTGCCGCTGAACCGCGCCGAAGCGGTGGTCACAGGCATGACTGTGTCCTTTCTGGTCTATCTGGTTGCCGTGCTCTGGTGCTTTGCCTGCCGCAGCGCGTGGTCGGCGTGGGTCGGCTTGTTGGTGCCGAGCGTGATCCTCGCCACCATTTCCGGTGCCGCGCGCGGTCTGGGGCTGGCATGAAAGAAGGTTTCCGCCAGGCAATGGCGTGGCTGCACACTTGGGCCGGGCTAGTGTTCGGCTGGTTGTTGTTCGCGATTTTCCTGACGGGAACACTCGCCTACTTCAAAGACGAAATCAGCCACTGGATGCAGCCGGAAATTGCGGCGCATCCACTCGATGCCGAAGCGAGCCTGACGCTCGCGCAAAACTATCTGCAGCAACACGCCGCCGGTGCCTCGCGCTGGCTGATCGATTTGCCCGATGCCCGCGATCCCGGTCTGACCGTGCGCTGGCAGCAGGCTTCGGGCAAACCCGGCGAGCGCGGCCGCTTCGAATCCAGAACCCTTGACGCTCAGACCGGAGCCGAAGTACAGGGCCGCGAAAGCATGGGCGGCGAGTTCTTCTACCGCTTTCACTTCCAGTTGCAGATGCCTTATCCGTGGGGCCGCTGGCTGGCGACCATCGCTGCGATGGTGATGTTCGTCGCGTTGATCAGCGGCATCATCACCCACAAGAAAATCTTCAAGGACTTCTTTACCTTCCGCCCGCGCAAGGGCCAGCGTTCCTGGCTCGACGGGCATAACGCGGTGGGTGTGCTGGTGCTGCCGTTTCACTTGATGATCACCTACAGCAGCCTGGTGATTTTCATGTCGATGGTCATGCCAGCCAGCATCGTCGCCTCTTACGGCAGCGACGTGCGCAAGTTCTATGACGAAGTCTTTCCTGCCTCGAAGACACCCGAGCGCGCCGCTATCCCCGCGCCGTTGACCGCCATGGCGCCGCTACTTGCCAAAGCCAGCGAGCAGTGGGCGGGCGGCCACACGGCGCGGCTGTCGGTGAGCAATCCGGGCGATGCCAGCGCCACGGTGGTGCTGTCCCGCGCGGGCGATCGGGTGGTGCATGATTTCGGCCGGGCGGTGACCTTCAACGGCGTCACCGGGCAGCTTCTGAGCAGCACCCCCGATCAACCCATGGCGATGGCGGTGGGTGGCGTGTTTTATGGTTTGCACATGGGCCATTTCGCCGGGCCGCTGTTGCGCTGGCTGTATTTCCTTTGCGGACTGGCCGGCACGGCAATGATCGGCACCGGGCTGGTGATCTGGCTCGGCAAGCGGCAGCTCAAGCACGCTAAAAGTGCGGCGATGCCGTTCGAATTGCGTCTGGTCGAAGTGCTGAATATCGCCAGTATGGCCGGGCTGGTATGGGCGGTGGCGGTGTTCTTTTTGGCCAATCGACTGCTGCCGGTGAGTCTGGCGGGGCGGGCCGATTGGGAAGTGAACGCGTTCTTCATAGTCTGGGGCCTGAGCGTGGTGCACGCGGTATTGCGTCCGGGACGCAAGGCGTGGATCGAACAGCTGACGCTCGGCGCCGCGTTGTTTATCGCGGTGCCGCTGATCAATGCGCTGACCACACCGTGGAATCTTGGCGCCAGCCTGATGCAGCGCGACTGGGCACTGGCCGGATTTGATCTGACTTGTCTGGCAACGGGGCTTTTTCTTGGCTGGGCTGCGCGCAAGATGCAGCGTACGGGCAACCACGCCAGCGTTCGCCAAGTAGGTTCTTCGCCTCGCTCGATCACTGTCGAACAGGGTGCCAACTGATGCTGCTGGCCCTGTTGCTCACCTATGCCGGCTTCACCGCGTTGTGCCTGTCGATGCCACGTCATCACGCCGAGTTGCTCGGCGCCAAACCGTCGACGCGCCGCCGTCAGGGTCTGGCGTTGGCGGGATGGCTGTTGCTGGCGCTTTCGCTGTGGGCAGCGGTCGCGGCCAGTGGCTGGAGTTTCGGTCTGGTCGACTGGTTCGCGGTGCTGATGCTCAGCGCTTTGGCACTGGTGCTGTTGCTGCCGTATCGCCCGCGTCTGGCCATGGCACTGGCCGGGTTGAGCCTGTTGGCGAGCCCGGTCGCCGCCTGGGCGCAGTGCTGAAGTGCTGATCGGTCTGCCACCGGAATCGCGTGACGATGAAGCGCGTGGCGCGCGTGCGCATTTTCTTCAGGTGTTTCTGTCCCAGCGTGCGCAAATGGAGGCGCTGGTGAACCGGCGCGTCGGTTGTCGGGCGACGGCGGCGGATCTGGTCCAGGATCTGTTTTTGCGCTTCTGGCGGCGGCCGCTGGTGCAGGTCGAAGAACTCAGCACTTATCTACTGCGCTGCGCCGGCAATATCGCCATCGATCATTTGCGCAGCGAAGGCACGCGCACACGGGTCAACGAAGGCTGGCAGCCGGACGAACCCGACAGCCATGGCAGCGAACCCCAGGCTGCACTCGAAGCCGGCAACGATCTGCGCCATGTCGAAGCCGCGTTGCGCGCCTTGCCCGAGCGCACGCGGCAGATTTTTCTGCTCAATCGCATTCACGGGCGCAAGTACGCGGAAATCGCCAAGGCCATGGGCCTGTCCCAAAGTGCCGTGGAAAAACATATGATGCGCGCCCTCGAGGCCTGCAAGGCCAGCCTGCGCGATCCCGCGCCACGCCTGCCAGGGAAAGCACCGTGAAGCCATCAAACCCGATCACGCCGACACCGGCCCAGGAGCAGGCCGCGCTGGCCTGGCTGAGCCTGCTGCATGACCGCCCGAGCACTGGCGATCAACTGACCTTCAGCCAATGGCTGCGCGCCGACCCCGCCCATGCCGAAGCGTATGCGCAGGCGCAGGTGATCTGGGAACTCAGCGAAGCCCCGGCGCGCATGTTGGCCGAGGAAGATGCGCTCGCGCTGCATGGCTATCTGCAGGCAATGGACGCCCCGCGTCGCTCGCCGACGTGGCGTTGGTCAGGCGCGCTGGCGCTGGCCGCGTGTCTACTGTTGATGGTCAGCCTCGGCACAGGGTGGCAGGCGCAGCGCTGGCTCGACGATCTGCGCGCCGACCATGTCTCGGCGCCCGGTGAAATTCGCACGGTGACTCTGGCCGATCAGTCGCAAGTGACACTGGATGCCGATAGTGCGATTGCTCTGGATTTCAGCCACGGTCAGCGCCGTGTGCAATTGATTCGTGGCGCTGCTTTCTTCAGCGTCACTCACACCGGCGATCCGTTTGTGGTGGCGGCGGAGCAGGGCGAGGCGCGGGTGCTGGGTACCCAGTTTGAAGTACGCCGACAACCTCATGGCGCGCAAGTGACGGTATTGTCCGGACGTGTCGCGGTGACGGCGGACGAGCATGGCCAACAACAGATTCTCACGGCCGGCCAGCAAGTTGCCTACGCCGACGGCACGGCGGAAAAAATGCATGCCGTGGACAGTGAAGCGCAACTGGCCTGGCGTCAGGGCTGGCTGACTTACTACAAGACCGCGCTGGCCGATGTCGTTGAGGATCTGCGTCGGTATTACCCGGGGCGGATTGTGCTGCTCAACGATGAACTGGCGGCGCGCAAGGTCAGCGGCAGCTTTCCGAGCAAGGACCCGCAGGCGGTGCTCAATTCGCTGCAAGGGGTATTGGGATTTGAGCAGCATCGGGTGTTGGGGCAACTGATGATTCTGCGCTGAGGCTGCCGGCCTCTTCGCGAGCAGGCTCGCTCCCACAGGGAACGCATTCCAAAGGTGGGAGCGAGCCTGCTCGCGAAGGCGTCACTCCAGGCAACAAATCCTCCAAAAAATATTTTCAATTTAAAGGTGAGGTAACCCCGAGCCCCATCCGTGTAGTGACTGAAACTGCGAGCCATTCGCATCCGTTGCGGTTCTACACAGGTCATTGAGCAATGAAGTCCAGGGCAAAATCCGGTTCGGTCAAACAGTGGTTAAGCGTGTCGGCGTTGAGTTTTTCCTCATTGGCATTGCTGCCGATGAATATCGCGCTGGCGGCAGAAGCGGTGAGCAATCAGGCGCAACAGCAATTCAATTTTGCCCTCACCGCCAAACCGTTGCCGCAGGCCCTGAGCGACTTCAGCCGCGTGACCGGGCAGAGCGTGGTCTACACCGACGAAGCGCCGTACGGCCTCGATGCTCCGGCAGTCAACGGCCGGATGAGTGCCGAGCAGGCCTTGCAGCGGTTGCTCGGCAACTCCGGCCTGAGCTTTCGCCGCACTGACAGTCACACGTTGGCGCTGGAGCCGATGCCGACCGCAGGCGCGCTCAATCTCGGCGCCACCACCATCACGTCCACGCGCGACGAATCGCTGAGTTATCAGCCGCCGGAAACCAGTTCGGTGATGCGCTCATCGGCGTCGCTGCAAGAGATTCCGCAGACGGTCAATGTCATCCCGGCGCAGGTCATTCGCGATCAGGCGCCGCGCAATCTCGACGACGCGCTGGCCAATGTCAGCGGTATCACGCAGGGCAACACCTTGGGCAGTACCCAGGACTCGGTGATGACTCGCGGTTTCGGTGACAATCGCAACGGCTCGATCATGCGCGACGGCATGCCGCTGGTGCAGGGCCGCGGCATGAACGCGACCGTGGATCGCGTCGAAGTGCTCAAGGGCCCGGCCTCGTTGCTTTACGGGATTCAGGACCCGGGCGGCGTGGTCAACCTGGTCAGCAAGAAGCCCGAACTGACCCAGTACAACGCCGTGACGGTTCGCGGTTCGACCTACGGTGACGGCAAGAACGGCAGCGGCGGCGCCTTCGACAGCACCGGCGCGCTGGGTGATTCCGGCTTCGCCTATCGCATGGTCGTCGATCATGAAGACGAAGATTACTGGCGCAACTTCGGCACCCATCGCGAGACGCTGATCGCACCGTCGCTGGCCTGGTACGGCGAGCGCACCAAGCTGCTGTTCGCCTACGAGCACCGCGAATTTCTCACCCCGTTCGACCGTGGCACCTTGATCGATCCGCGCACCAATCATCCGCTGGATATCTCGCGCAAGGAGCGTCTCGACGAGCCGTTCAACGACATGGAAGGGCGCTCGGATCTCTACCATTTCGAAGCCGACCATGAACTCAACGACGACTGGAAAGCCCACTTCGGCTACAGCTGGAATCGCGAGACCTACGACGCCAGCCAAGTGCGCGTGACTGCGATCGACACCAACAAAGGCACACTGACCCGCAGTATGGACGGTACCCAGAACGCGATCAGCACCGATCGTTTCACCACCGCCAGCCTCGAAGGCAAAGTGAATGTGCTGGGCATGCAGCACGATCTGGTGTTCGGTGTTGATGATGAATACCGCAAGATCTACCGCGAGGATCTGATCCGGCAGAAAAGCTTGACCACCTTCAGCTACCTCAATCCGGTCTATGGTCGCGAAGTGATGGGCACTACGGTGAGTGCGCCCGACAGCGCGCAGACCGACAAACTGCGCAGCGACTCGCTGTTCCTGCAGGACTCGATTCACCTCAACGAGCAGTGGATTCTGGTCGCTGGCGGACGTTTTCAGGAGTACGACCAGTACGCCGGCAAAGGCGTGCCGTTCAAGGCCAATACCGACAGCAACGGGCAGAAGTGGGTGCCGCGCGCAGGGCTGGTGTATCGCTACACCGACGCGCTGTCGTTCTACGGCAGCTACACCGAATCGTTCAAACCCAACTCGACCATCGCCCCGCTGAGCGGCAGCAGTACCGTGCTCGACGGCAGCATTGCGCCGGAAGAAGCCAAGTCGTGGGAGCTGGGTGCGCGGCTGGATATGCCCGGCAGCATCACCGGCAATATCGCGTTGTTCGACATCAAGAAACGCAACGTGCTGGTGGCCAACTCCGAAGGTCCGACGACGATCTACAGCGCCGCTGGCGAGGTGCGTTCCCGTGGGTTGGAAGTCGACCTGAGCGGGCAGCTCAGCGAGCACTGGAACCTGATCGGCAGCTATGCCTACACCGACGCCGAAGTCACCGAAGACCCGGAATACAAAGGCAAGCGCCTGCAAAACGTAGCGAAGAATTCCGGCTCGCTGTCGGCGGTGTATGACTTCGGCAATGTGTTTGGCGGCGACCAACTGCGTGTCGGTGCCGGTGCGCGGTACGTCGGCGAGCGTGCCGGCAACGCGGTGAACGATTTCGATCTGCCGAGCTACACCGTGGCGGATGCGTTTGCCACTTACGACACCACGGTTGAAGGGCAGAAGGTCAAGTTTCAGTTGAACGTGAAGAATCTGTTCGACCGCACCTATTACACCTCGTCGGCGAGCCGCTTCTTTGTGTCGATGGGGGATTCGCGGCAGGTTTCCTTGTCCAGCACTCTGGAGTTCTGATCCAAAACCGCATCAACGCTCTTCGCGAGCAGGCTCGCTCCCACAGGAGACTGCATTTCAAGGTGGGAGCGAGCCTGCTCGCGAAGGGGCCATCACTGGCGAAAAGGTACGAGTTTCTAACGCAAAAACGCCTGCCGATACTCGCCCGGCGTCCCACCCAAAACCTGCCTGAACCGATTAGTGAAATGGCTGGCACTGGCAAACCCGCACGCCAGTGCAATCTCCCCCAAGGGCAGCGCCGTGCCGCGCAACAATTCCCGTGCCCGGCTCAAGCGCCGCGCCAGCACATATTGATGCGGCGGCAGGCCGAAGCTCAGGCGAAACATCCGCGCAAAGTGATATTCCGACAGCGCACACAGCCCGGCCAGTTGCCCGAGGCTGATCGGCTCAGCCAACTGATTGTCGATGAACTCCACCAGTTGCCGGCGCTGATGCGGTGCGAGTCCGCCCTTCAAGCGCAAGCCCTGACGCGCACCGACCTGGTTGAGCAGGGTGTGGCTGATCAATTCGTGGGCGAGGCTGCTGGTCAGCAAGCGTTCGGCTGGCTCTTCCCAGTTCAGGCTCAACAATCGGCGAAAGCGCTGGGCCTGCTGCGGATCTTCGAGAAAGGTCTGTTCGCGTAATTGCATTTCGCGCGGTTCGCGATCGAGCAACGTCACGCAACCGAGGGCGAATTGTTCGGCGCTGAAATACAGGTGCGCCAGACGGATGTCGCCATTGATCACCCAGCCCGATTCATGCTCGGCCGGCAGGATGCACAGCTTGTCGGGCCCGCCCTTGCGGCCCGGCTGGCCACGGCGAAATGTACCAGTGCCGCCGGCGATATAGCAGGACAAGGTGTGATGACTCGGCGCTTCATATTCCTGGGCGTCGTGGTGATTGGTCCACAAAGCCGCAGACAAGCCGTCGCCGAGCTCGGCGCTGTGCACCAGACGTGCATTCGGCGAGCGGTTGAGGGCTTGAAAGACTTGCAGGGTATCGATGGCGGCCATGTGCGGTTCTCTTCAACGCCTTCGCATCCTACTCCGTAGGCGTGGCGCTGCCAGCCAGTTGGCAGACAAAAGCGCAAGATTCTGCAAGCGCCGAAGGATGGCCAAGGCAGACACTCAAGGCCTGTTTAAGGAGTGTCTGCCATGAACCTGTCGTTGTACCTGCTGACCGTGCTGATCTGGGGCACCACCTGGATCGCCTTGAAATGGCAATTGGGCGTGGTCGAAATTCCTGTGTCGATCGTTTATCGCTTCGGCCTGGCTGCATTGGTGTTGTTTGCGTTGCTGCTGCTCAGCCGACGTCTGCAACCGATGAATCGGCGTGGGCACCTCATCTGCGTCTTGCAGGGCCTGTGCCTGTTCTGCATCAACTTCATGTGCTTTCTGACCGCCAGTCAGTGGATTCCCAGCGGGCTTGTGGCGGTGGTGTTTTCCACGGCAACGCTGTGGAACGCGCTGAATGCGCGGGTGTTCTTCGGTCAGCGCATTGCGCGCAATGTGTTGCTGGGCGGTGCGTTGGGGCTGTCGGGTCTGGGGATGTTGTTCTGGCCGGAGCTGGCGGGGCATGAGGCCACTCCGCAAACCTTGCTCGGTCTTGGTCTCGCGCTGTGCGGAACCTTGTGTTTTTCGGCAGGCAATATGCTCTCCAGTCTGCAACAGAAAGCAGGGTTGAGGCCGTTCACCACCAATGCCTGGGGCATGGCCTACGGCGCGGCGATGTTGTCGGTGTGGTGTCTGCTCAAAGGCATTCCTTTCGACATGGATTGGTCGCCGCGTTACGTCGGCGCGTTGCTGTACCTGGTAATTCCTGGATCGGTGATCGGCTTTACCGCCTACCTGACGCTGGTCGGGCGCATGGGACCGGAGCGTGCGGCTTATTGCACGGTGCTGTTTCCCGTGGTGGCGTTGAACGTGTCGGCGTTTGCCGAAGGTTATCAATGGACCGCGCCAGCGCTCGCCGGATTGGTGTTGGTGATGCTGGGCAACGTGCTGGTGTTTCGTAAACCGAAACCACTGTTGTCCGCCGGGCAGGGAAAGTTGGCTTGATAAAACGAGCGCTGCTGTTCAGCGCTCGACTTTCAAGGTGATGTAGATCATTACCGGGAAGATAAAGTCGACAATGTGTCGTGCCCAGTCCTTGGCGTTTCATGATTGCGAAGTGTCCATGTCGAACCATTCAACACCGACAGTTTGCAGGCACACGTAATAAATGAAGATGGCGACCAATATGCCCATGATCGAAAACTTCTTGGCTTCATGAAACGCTGCAGCCGAAGCATCAATGTAGCGATATAACTGGTAGGTGCCGATCAGACAGAGCACCGTGTAAGTTACTTCCATGGTGATGATGAACCAGTAGATCCGGTGGTGGATCATGGGCGAGTCAATGGCCCGGTACATGATGTTTTCGCTGGCGTTGGTGGTGTCCATACTCAGGATGTGCGCCACATAAGTGTAATTGGATTCGTAGTCGGTGAAGTTATGAATCATCACCAGCAAGCCGAAGAAGCTTATATAAGCCATCAAGATGACTTTGCTGTAACGGATGAGTTTGTCGGTGGTCAGGGTGTTCACGGTATAAGCTCTCCATGGCAATTAAGCAATAAGTTGATAAGTTGCGAGAGCTTATATGGCTGTTACTTGGTCTGGCTTTTTTGTTCGGTTGCAAGTTATGTAAGGTGAAGGCCGGCGCAACGTTGCGCCGGCCCTTTTTTCAGCCGAGCCAGGCCTGCGGATTGACCAGATCCTGCGGCCGTTCGCCGAGCAGGGCGCTGCGCAGGTTGGCCAGAGCGCGGTTGGCCATGGCTTCGCGGGTCTCGGTGGTCGCTGAGCCGATGTGTGGCAGGGTCACGGCGTTTTTCAATTGGAACAGCGGCGATTCGGCCAGTGGTTCTTTCTCGTAGACGTCGAGCCCGGCACCACGGATGCGGTTGTTTTGCAGGGCTTCGATCAGCGCCGGCTCGTCAACGACCGGGCCGCGCGAAATGTTGACCAGGATGGCGCTCGGCTTCATCAGCGTCAGCTCGCGATGGCTGATCAGGTGGCGGGTCTTGTCGCTCAGCGGTACCACCAGGCAGACGAAATCGGCTTCGGCGAGTAGCTCATCAAGGCTGCGGTACTGCGCGCCGAGTTCCTGTTCCAGTTCGGTCTTGCGGCTGTTGCCGCTGTAGAGGATCGGCATGTTGAAGCCGAAGCGCCCGCGGCGGGCGACGGCGGCGCCGATGTTGCCCATGCCGACAATACCGAGGGTCTTGCCGTGCACATCCGTGCCGAACAGCGGGGTGCCGACGCTGGCTTGCCATTGGCCGGCCTTGGTCCAGGCGTCGAGTTCGGCGACGCGGCGGGCGCTGCTCATGATCAGGGCGAAAGCGAGGTCGGCGGTGCTTTCGGTGAGCACGTCGGGGGTGTTGGTGAGCATGATCCCGCGTTCGTTGAAATAGTCGAGGTCGTAGTTGTCGTAGCCGACCGAGACGCTGGAGACCACTTCGAGTTTTGTTGCGCTTTCCAGTTGTGCGCGGCCGAGTTTGCGGCCGACGCCGATGAGGCCGTGGGCGTGGGGCAGGGCTTCGTTGAACTGGGCGTTGATGTCACCGGTCTTGGGGTTGGGGACGATGACGTCGAATTCTTGTTGCAGGCGTTCGATCATGGGCGGGGTGATGCGGCTGAAGGCCAGGACTGTTTTTTTCATTGGGCTTGGGCTCGTCGGGGCTTGATTGCAAGCACGCTAACATTTTCTTGTTCGGGTTGTCTTGGCGGCCTCTGGGCCGACCATGCCTTGGTTTGTCTGGTGTGAATATCCGAATGTTTCGCTGCGGCGGCTGGCGGTTTCGCCTGACGGCGACTTACTTTTTACAAGCCGGTGCGTGTCAACGTATCTGTCGCTTCACGGCTGTTTTAGGAGTCTATTACGCCCTTGTTTCAGGGCGCTCTGGATTCAGGTAAACAGCGTTTGCGAGTTTCCAATTACGTACTTCGCCGCTCCAACGGCTAGGGTTAGTTGCTTTGGCTGCCTTGTAAAGATTCTCCCGTGCCTGCAGTAACGCAGGTGCCTTGCCTTCGTGACGCTCATTGGGCGTCACGTATTTCAAGGCGCTATGACGATGCTCGTCGTTGTACCACTCAACGAATTTCTGCACCCAGAGTCGTGCTTCCGTGAGGTTGTCGAAGGGCCGCTCGGGCCACAGCGGGCAATACTTAGCCGTACGAAAAAGCGCTTCGGCATAGGCGTTGTCATTGCTTACTCGGGGTCGGCTGAACGACGGTTCGACGCCCAATGCAATCATGCTTTCTCGAAGAAGCGAGCCTCTCATTACGTGACCGTTGTCCGAGTGCAGTACCAGCGGACGACCCGCCGTACGCTCTCGTAAGCATCCTTTTTCAAGCAGTACGCATGCATGTTCTGCGCGTTCGGATTCGTGTACTTCGTTGGTCACTAATTTGCGGCTATAGATGTCTTTGACCATGTACCAGTAGTAAAAGCGACCTTTAACGGTGGTGGGTAACCACGTGATATCCCAACACCAAACTCGATTTGGGGCATCAGCACAATGTGTGGTCAAAGCTCGGCGCTTCGGAGCTTTGGCTCGGCCTCGACGGCTATTCTGATTTGCCTCTTTCAGCACCCGATAGAATGTTGATTCCGATGCCAGATAGATACCTTCGTCAGCTAACTTCGGGACAATCTGGTGCGGTGTCAGACTCGCGTAGCCAGGTTGATTAGCAGCATCCAAAACAGCCTGACGCTCTGCGACGCTGAGTTTGTTGGACGGTGCTTCGCGCTTGATGATCTGGCGCTTGTCGGCTTCGCAGTGTCGCCAACGCTGAACCGTCCGCAAACACAGCCCGATCTCTTTGCATGCACGAAACCGACGTGCACCACTTGCTACTGCCTCAGCGATCAGGCCCAAAGCCTGCACACGATCAGGGGCGCTGATCAGCCTTGTCCTTGCCCCAGATCGCATTGGCTTTTTTTCTGAGTTCCAGTAAAGCGACCGCCTCCTTGCAATCAGCATCGGATCGAAGCAGTTGTCGCTCCAGCTCCTTTATCCGTATTTGCTCGGTGGTCGGTTTTTTGTTGGGCTGAGGCTCCATCGCAGTGTTGGCATTCTGGCAAGCTTGGCGCCATTGCTGAATCTGCTCAGGATAAATGCCCTTGATTCGGCAATATTGTGAAAGCTCTACCTCGCTCAACGGCGCGGTTTCCAGAACGGCGTTGAATTTGTCGGCGCTGGACCACTGATTGCTGGTTTTATTATTCCCAGGAACAATCAATCCTTTATCTCTAGCCATTTGCCTCCAGTTTCGCAGTGACTGTGGGGTGACGCCGATTGCAACGGCGAGCTCTGCTACGGAACGGTTTAAGGGCGGCATCATTTGAAGAACAGCCCAGTCTCTGAAGTCATCGTCATAACGCTTCGGCATTGCTAGACACCTTCGCCCCCATGAATGGTTGAGTCAATCAACAGAGGTGACAGGTAGGCTGACACGGGGGAAGCGCCTAAAAAAAGTAAGCAAAAAAACGCTTGCTCCTACGTTCGGCCCTCGCAGGCTCGGGTTCCTTCGCTCCGGGACTGATCCGGGCGCAGCGGCTCCGGTTTGCTTCGCTGCACCTCCTTCCGCTGTGTCTGGCTGCGCCAGACGGTCGCTGCGCTCCCACGCCCGGATCAATCCCTCCACTCAGCCTTCCGACGTCGCCGGTGGATCAAGATCAAAAGCACTCGAGCTTGCGCTCATTGTTGAGTGGGGCGGCTTCGCCGCGGGCAGCTGCGCTGCTTTGCCTTTGCTTTTGTAGGAGTGAGCCTGCTCGCGAAGGCGGCCTGACAGCCGACCTGTTTCTCGCTGATGTACTCGATTCAAACTGTGGGAGCGAGCCTGCTCGCGAAAGCGGTTTATCTGACAGCTCGAATTTGAATGTGTCGAGTCCTAGGCGGGCTCCGGCCAATTGATACGCTACCAATTCCATCCTTCTGCACTTTGTCTAGAACCAGATCGTAAGTTTCTTATAGCAAAAAATTTTGTTTTACTGTCATTTCTGTCAGGTGCGATCAGAGTTCAATCATGCAATCTTGTGTCTGCACACTATTTTCCTGTGTGTACCGGGATCCATAGAGAGGGAACTTGTCATGCAAAATAAAATTCGGCTCCATTCGAAATCAAAAAAATCAGTATCAGGTTCGGCCAACGTGCTGATTGACAGCCTTCCACCGTTCAATGGCAGTGTTTTGAAATTCTTGACTGATGGCAAGGAAGTCCTAGTTAGTGCAAATCAACAATTTGACGAAAAACGGTCGGCGTCGTTGAGCATCAGTTTTCCAGAGTCAATTGACAACAAAGAACATGATTACGTTAAAGACAGCGGTATCGACATTATCTATGTACTGATTGAAAAGGATGACGATGGGGAGACATATACTCCTTACTCAGCTGTTTACGGAAGCGGAAAAGTCACAGTTGCATTCGATTTGGAACGAGGCACATTCCATGCGACGTTCAATTTAAAGGTACAGAACGATCCAACAGAGCCCCAGCTGGGAGCAAACGGTGCGTTCAGAGACGTTCAAGGTCTTGAGCACGTACAGAAGTAACACTCTGTCTTTATCGCCGATTAGTGCTATCGCAACGACGTTGCATTGGGAATTCCGCGTCATCGGAACGCGGAACTCCCTCCGGGTCTTTGAAAGTCAGGTCGCAACGCGGACGCCAGCCAGACTCCCGCTCAACTCATACGCAACCAGTTCCGCCTGATGCGCCGCCAATATCTCCGGCAACGATCCGCGCAAATATTCCACCCAGGTTTTGATCTTCGCATCCAGGTACTGCCGCGACGGATAGATCGCGTAGAGGTTGAGTTCCTGCGAACGGTAGTTGGGCATCACGCGCACCAGAGTGCCGTTGCGCAGGCCTTCGATGGCGGCGTAGACCGGCAGCACACCGACGCCCATGCCGCTGGTGATGGCGGTTTTCATGGCGTCGGCAGAGTTCACCAGGAACGGTGAGCTGTTGATGGTGACCGTTTCCTGGCCGTCCGGGCCGTCGAAGGCCCATTTCTCCAGCGGGATCACCGGGCTGACCAGGCGCAGGCAGGCGTGGTTGAGCAGGTCGCTGGGTTTCTGCGCGGCGCCGTTGGCTTTTACGTAGGCCGGCGAGGCGCAGACGATGCTGTAGGTGATGCCCAGGCGCTGCGAGACGAAACCGGAGTCGGGCAGTTCGCTGGCCAGCACGATCGATACGTCGTAGCCCTCGTCGAGCAGGTCCGGCACGCGGTTGGCCAGGGTCAAATCGAACGTCACGTCGGGGTGGGTCTTGCGGTAGCGGGCGATGGCGTCGATGACGAAGTGCTGGCCGATGCCGGTCATGGTGTGCACTTTCAACTGGCCGGCCGGGCGCGCGTGGGCGTCGCTGGCTTCCGCTTCGGCTTCTTCGACGTAGGCCAGAATTTGTTCGCAGCGCAGCAGGTAGCGTTTGCCGGCCTCGGTCAGGGCGATGCGCCGGGTGGTGCGATTGAGCAGACGCGTTTGCAGATGGGCTTCGAGGTTGGAGACCGCGCGCGAGACGTTGGCAGTGGTGGTGTCGAGTTGCACGGCGGCGGCGGTGAAACTGCCCGCTTCGGCAACACAACTGAAGGCGCGCATGTTTTGCAAAGTGTCCATGGGGTGCTCTCAAGGGAGATGGCAAATTGTGACACGAAGTTTCAGGGGCTGAGACCCCCGACCAAGGGATTATCTCGTTAACCGTAACAAAGATTCACAGAAATCCCAGCTTATCGCCGCAGAGGCAGCTCCATAGAATTGCGTCGATCCTGTGCCGGCGCTGCCGAAGGCTGCGGTCTTTGATTTTGTTTTAAGGGAAGCAAGATCAAAAAATCGCAGCCTGCGGCAGCTCCTACACGGTCCTCGATCTATCCCTCTCTCAGGAATTCGCAGCTGTGCCGCGTCGCATCAACAGAGCGCTTTTGCCGCTCAGTGTTCTGGCTTTAACCCTGGCTCTCGGCGGCTGCATCTCAACCCAAGGCATTGCCCCTCACGGCGAGACGCTCGCGGCTGATTCACTGGCCACCGACGCGGCCATTGCCGAGGCTGCCAAAGATGCCCACTGGCCCAGCGCCCAATGGTGGCAGGCGTTTGGTGACGCGCAACTTAATCGCTGGATCGACCTCGCCGTGCAAGGCAGCCCGAGCATGGCCATGGCCGCTGCGCGGGTGCGTCAGGCCAAGGCCATGGCCGGTGTTGCCGAAGCGGCCGAGGCGTTGCAGATCAATGGCGAGTCGACCCTCAAGCGCCACAACTGGCCGACCGATCAGTTCTACGGCCCCGGCGATCTGGCCAACACCACCACGTGGGACAACAACGCCGCGCTCGGCTTCAGCTACGCCCTCGATCTCTGGGGCCGCGAGCGCAATGCCAGTGAGCGGGCGGTTGATCTGGCGCATGTGAGCGTGGCCGAGGCGCGACTGGCACAGCTGGAACTGCAGAACAACATCGTCCGCGCCTACATCGAACTGTCGCTGCATTACGCCCAGCGCGACATCGTCGCGGCGACGCTCCAGCAGCAACAGCAGATTCTCGATCTGGCGCAGAAGCGCTTGAACGGCGGGATCGGCACGCACTTCGAAGTCAGCCAGGCCGAAACGCCACTGCCGGAGACCCATCGCCAACTCGATGCGCTGGACGAGGAAATCGCCCTGAGCCGCAACCAGATCGCCGCGCTCGCCGGCAAAGGTCCGGGGGCGGGCGCGCAGTTGCAGCGCCCGACATTGTCCCTCGGTGCTGCGCTGAAACTGCCATCGGCATTGCCCGCCGACTTGCTCGGCCAGCGGCCCGATGTGGTCGCCAGTCGCTGGCAAGTGGCGGCGCAGGCGCGTGGCATCGATGCAGCCCATGGCGGCTTTTATCCTAATGTTGATCTGGTCGGCAGCCTCGGCTATATGGCCACTGGCGGCGGGGCGCTGGAGTTTCTGACCGGCAAGAAACTCAACTACAACGTTGGCCCGGCGATCTCGTTGCCGATCTTCGACGGCGGTCGACTGCGTGGCGAATTGGGCGAAGCGGCAGCCGGTTATGACATCGCTGTGGCGCACTACAACCAGACCCTGATCAACGCGCTGAAGAACATTTCCGATCAGTTGATCCGCCGCGAGTCGATGGACAAGCAGCAGGACTTCGCCGCCGAGTCCGTGGCCGCAGCGCAGAAGACTTACGACATCGCGATGATCGCCTACCAACGTGGCCTCACCGATTACCTCAATGTGCTCAATGCGCAGACCTTGCTGTTCAAACAGCAGCAAGTGCAGCAGCAGGTCCAGGCGGCGCGGTTGAGTGCGCATGCCGAGCTGGTGACTGCCTTGGGGGGCGGCCTCGGTGCCGGTAATGACGTGCCGACAGCCGAGCAGACCCAAGCCCCGAAAACCCCGGCGCTGCTGCGTTGAACTCTAAATCTCTACTGGGAATTTCCTCCTTTGGAGTTGACCCCAAACCCTGTGGCGAGGGGATTTATCCCCGTTCGGCGGCGCAGCCGTCGCAAAGCCAGTGCACGCGGTGTGACTGTGGGAATCGGGTCGTAGTTTTTGGGGCCGCTTCGCAGCCCAACGGGGATAAATCCCCTCACCACAGGTTTTGCAGTGACCACAGAAAACTCTTCAGTTCTCGAACATTGAGCAGGATTTAATGACTCCCTTGCCCGCACCGTTGCGCTGGCTCCACTCCCTGGAATGGCGTCGCGGTTTTTTCGACTGGGCACGCAGCGATGGCGTGACCTGGGTGTATATCTTCAAGGTGTTGCTCGCCGCGTTTCTCACCCTGTGGCTGGCGATGCGTCTGGAACTTCCGCAACCGCGTACGGCGATGATCACGGTGTTTATCGTCATGCAGCCGCAAAGCGGTCAGGTGTTCGCCAAGAGTTTCTATCGCTTGCTCGGCACGCTGGCCGGGTCGGCGATGATGGTCACGCTGATCGCTTTGTTCGCACAAAACACCGAATTGTTTCTCGGCTCGCTGGCGATCTGGGTCGGCATCTGCTCGGCCGGTGCCGCACGTTGCCGCAATTTTCGCGCGTATGGATTTGTGCTCGCCGGTTACACCGCAGCGATGGTCGGTCTGCCGGCGCTGGCGCACCCGGACGGCGCCTTTATGGCGGCGGTGTGGCGGGTGTTGGAGATTTCGCTGGGGATTCTCTGTTCGACGCTGATCAGCGCGGCGATTCTGCCGCAGACCGCCAGTGCGGCGATGCGCAACGCCTTGTATCAGCGCTTCGGCGTGTTCGCCCTGTTCGTCACCGACGGCTTGCGCGGGCGCAGCAAAGCCGAGGCGTTCGAAGCCAGCAACGTGCGCTTCATTGCCGAAGCCGTCGGCCTGGAAGGCTTGCGCAGCGTGACCGTGTTCGAAGACCCGCACATGCGCCGGCGCAACGGTCGGCTGAGTCGTTTGAACAGCGAGTTCATGGGCATCACCACGCGCTTCAATGCCTTGCATCAGTTGCTTGAGCGCCTGCGCGGCAATGGCGAAGAGCACGTCGTGGCAGCGATCAAACCGGGTCTGCAGGACCTCGCCGAAGTGCTCGACGGCTTCAGCGGGCGTGCTCTGACCAGCCCTGATGCAGCCCGTTTGGCGACCGCGTTGGCCACCTACAAGGAAGGTCTGCCGGCACGTGTCCGAACGCTGCGCGGGATCTTTCAGGACACTGCTCCGAGCGAAGCCGAACAACTGGATTTCCACACCGCCTACGAATTGCTCTACCGCTTCGTCGATGACCTGCACAGCTATGCGCAGACCCATGCGTCCCTGGCCGAGCACCGCCACGAACGCGAGCGCTGGGACGAGCCCTTCACTCCGCAAACCAACTGGTGGGCGGCAGCCGCGTCGGGGATTCGTGCCTCGTTCATCCTGATCGTGTTGGGCAGTTATTGGGTCGCCACTGCATGGCCGAGCGGGGCGACCATGACCCTGATTGCCGCCGCCACCGTCGGCCTGTCCGCTGCCACACCGAACCCCAAACGCATGGCCTTTCAAATGGCCTGCGGGACTTTTCTCGGCGCGCTGATCGGCTTCGTCGAGATGTTTTTCATCTTCCCGTGGATCGACGGTTTCCCCTTGCTCTGCGTGATGCTCGCGCCGGTGATCGTGCTCGGTTCGTTCCTCGCCTCGCGGCCGCAATACGCCGGTGTCGGCCTCGGTTTGTTGATCTTTTTCAGCACCGGTTCAGTGCCGGACAACCTGACCATCTACAACCCCTACACCTTCATCAACGACTACATCGCCATGGTCATGGGCATGCTGGTGTGTGCGGCGGCGGGGGCGATCATTCTGCCGCCGAACAGTCGCTGGCTGTGGCAGCGCCTGGAGCAGGATCTGCGCGGGCAAGTGGTCTATGCGATCAGCGGCAAACTCAAGGGCCTGGCCTCGCGTTTCGAGAGCCGCACCCGCGATCTGCTGCATCAGGCCTATGGCCTCGCTGCAGGGCAGCCGAAGGTACAAAAGAGTCTGTTGCGCTGGATGTTCGTGGTGCTCGAAGTCGGCCACGCGATCATCGAGTTGCGCAAGGAACAGGCGATCCTGCCGGTGCACCCGGCGTATGCCGAATCGCAGCCGTGGCGCCAGGCACTTCGGGTGATGGGGCGTGCGCTGGTGCGCCTGTTCCTGCAACCGAACGCGAGCAATCTGCAGCGCGCACTGGTCGCTGTCGACCATGCGATCAGCCGCGTCGCCGCCACCGATGAACCGTTCGCGCCACACTTCGATACCTCCGCGTTGCGCCGGGTGAAGAGCTATCTGCACTTCATCCGCACTTCACTGCTCGATCCGCAATCACCGCTCGCCGAATTCGCTCCCGCCCGGCCCGAAGGACTCGCTCATGCCTCGTGAAATCGCTTTCCACGGCGTGTACATGCCGACGATGACCCTGATGTTTTTCATTGCTGCGGGATTGGCCTGGGCGCTGGACCGCTTCCTCTCGGGGTTCGATCTGTACCGTTTTTTCTGGCACCCGGCGCTGCTGCGTCTGAGCCTGTTTACCTGTCTGTTCGGTGCCATGGCGCTGACCGTCTACCGTTGAGAACATCTTGATGAAAAAGTTTTTCAGCCTGCTCGCGACCCTGCTGGTGCTGGCCCTGGCGCTGTGGATCGGCCGCACGTTGTGGGAGCACTACATGAACACGCCGTGGACCCGCGATGGCCGCGTGCGCGCCGACATCATCAACGTCGCCGCCGACGTCACCGGGGAAGTGGTCGAAGTGCCGGTGCGCGACAATCAGTTGGTGAAGAAGGGTGATCTGCTGATGCGCATCGACCCCGAGCACTACCGCATCGCGGTCAAGCAGGCGCAGTCACTCGTGGCTTCGCGCAAGTCGACCTGGGAGATGCGCAAGGTCAACGCCCACCGCCGCGCCGACCTCGACAATCTGGTGATCTCCAAGGAAAACCGCGACGACGCCAGTAACATCGCCGACGCCGCGCTGGCCGATTACCAACACGCCCAGGCGCAGCTGGAAGCCGCCGAACTCAACCTCAAACGCACTGAAGTGCGCGCTGCGGTGGATGGCTACGTGACCAACCTCAACGTGCATCGCGGTGATTACGCACGCATCGGCGAGGCGAAGATGGCCGTGGTCGACATGAACTCGTTCTGGGTCTACGGCTTCTTCGAAGAGACCAAACTGCCCCATGTGAAGGTCGGCGATAAAGCCGACATGCAGTTGATGAGCGGCGAAGTGCTCAAGGGCCATGTCGAAAGTATTTCGCGCGGCATCTACGACCGCGACAACCCGGAAAGCCGCGAGCTGATTGCCGATGTGAACCCGACGTTCAACTGGGTGCGGTTGGCTCAGCGCGTGCCCGTAAGGATTCGCATTGATGAGGTGCCGGCGGGGGTGTTGCTGGCGGCGGGGATTACTTGCACGGTGGTGGTGAAGCAGGACCTGGCAGACAATTGATCGATCAGGTCGCCCCTGAACCGGGCGACGCGGTGATGCTTCCAGCTACTGGGAAATGTTGTAGCGATACAGACAACCCAGAGGATTTTTCTGGATTGATGTTCAGGACAACAATCAGTTTGTCTCGATACTGCTGAAAATGAAACTTCGAGAGCGTCTACAAATTCACTTAGACATCAACAGAGTGCCTGAGGCCGTTCTGTTGGTGACGTGGCTTCTTGTATGACTTAGTGAGTCAGGCTCGATAATGACGAAATAAAATTCCTCGGGGGCCGCCTACTCCAGGCGCGGTAAAATTACACAGTAATCGGTCGGATGAATAGCGCAGGAGTGCGCTAGCCCGTCCTGACGAGGGCTCCTGTACAACGCCTTCGTTGCCAAAAGCTGTATTAAGTTTGCCGTCAAGTTTGAATAAGGCGAGTGTAAAAAGTTGCTCCCCTCCTGCTACATAAATGTCATCCCCTAGGGTGACGACGGCATCCCAGCCCAAAGTGTGGTCTGGGCTAACTGCACACTCAAGCGCCTCCCCATTATGGAATGCCATATCGTTCTCACCTCGTTGGTCAAAACCAACTAGTAATCCGAGAGCCTCAGAACCGCCCAGATTACCAGTGCTACCTGCTGCCAGGAATTTACCGGTGCTGCGCTCAGTGACGGCATTTAGTTCGATTCCACGGCGTTCATCAGTGAATAGCCGGAAGCCAGGGATAGCCGGGTCTTTTCCAAAAAGCGGGTTGAACGAGCCGGTGGGATTCAACATGACTAGTAACCCGATGTTGAACGTTGATGTTTTTGGGCGCGCGTAGCCTGATACGAGAATATTGCCATTATCGAGAATACACACATCCGTCAAGTCTATGGCTGCATCATCAGGTAATTTTATATCAACGATTCCGTTGGAGCCAAAGGATTTATCAGGTTCGCCACTGGCATCAAACTTCATCAGGTAACCTGTACGGATTCGAGAGGGGCCGGTTGCCCCTGAAGTTCCGATAAGCACACTGCCGTCTTTCAGTGTTCGGATGAAATGATACTTTGCGAAGAAAACGCGATCGTTGATTATGTTTTCTACGATGATCTGCCCGTTAGTTCCAAAATCCTTGTTTCGCTTACCCTTCTCGTCGATGCACAAGATCGCAATTTGGGCATCTAGAGAGCTTGGTGATTTTGACGATCCGAACATATAAATGCGCTCATCCTTCAGCGCAAAGCTGCCACCGTAAGCAGGTAAGTCTGGAGCAAAGAGTTCTGTGAGGAAACCTTCTTCGCCAAAGCTTTTATCAACATTTCCGGAAGAGTCCAGTTTTGCGATGGAGAAGTGATGAGTGTCAGTGAGTACCACCGAGGATGAAACCAACATACTTTCATCGGGAAGTATCAAGGTTCCTGAGACCCAAAGGTCTGGAAAAATATGAGCTGTAAATACGTCTTTGGCGTACAGTCGGCCATTTTTTCTCGGACCCCAACTTTCATCAGGGTTACCCGGTGCATTCTTCCGTTTTTCATTGTCCATTGTCTATCACCTTTATCCGCTGATTGCCGGACTCTAACCGGGAATAGCCGCAGGAAAGCCCGACTAAACTCCTACATAGACGACTTTATGCCGATTAGAGCGTGGCCGTAACTGTCAGCTTTGACAGTTGACAGAAGTGAGTGGCGGGTCTCGCAGGGCTCGGCATAACCGAGAGTTACGGACTGGCTCGGGACGTTAGATGGATGCGAATCTAAAGCTGCCCATGCAACCCAAACCGCTTCATCAACGTCGATTCCAGCAATCCCTTCGGCAGCAACGTCGCCAACAACGGCAACGCCCGGCTGCCGTTACCGATGCGGATCAACCGTGGCGGCTTGCTCTGCTGCACAGCCTTAAGCAATTCAGCGGCAAACTCACTGGCCGGCGTCGGCTTGTCCTGCGATGCCTTGGCCCGCGCCCGAATGCCTTCACGCAATGGAAACCACGGCGATTGCTCGTTGATCAACTGCTCGGCTTCATGCCCGGCGTTTTTCGCGAAGCTTGATTCGATCGCGCCGGGCTGAACCTCCATCACGCGGATGCCGAACGGTGCCAGTTCCATGCGCAAGGCATCGCTCAAGGCATGTACCGCCGCTTTCGACGCGCAGTAGGCGCCGGCAAACGGCGTGACCAAAACACCCGACACACTGCCGATATTCACCACCAGCCCCTTGGCCTGACGCAGCAGCGGAAACAACGCGCGGGTGACGCCGACAATCGAAAATACGTTGGTTTCGAACTGCCGTTGCATGGCCGTCACGCCGCCGTCGAGCAGCGGCCCCATGGCGCCATAACCGGCATTGTTGATCAACACGTCGAGGCCGCCATGTTGCTGGCCCAGACGTTCGGCGAGTTGTTCCAGCGCGACGCCATCGTTGACGTCCAGCTGGATCGCGGTGAAACCGGCGGCGCTGAGCGCGCTGACGTCTTCAGCCCTGCGCGCACTGGCCCAGACTTCGTATCCGGCCGCTTTGAAAGCATCGGCGAGGGCGCGGCCGATGCCGCTGGAACAACCGGTGATCAACGCAACGGGCATGGCGCATTCCTTATGCAAAAAATCGGGGAAGGGGATCAGTCGGAGAAACTACCCTGCAAATGCTCGGCGCGAAACTCCAGCGTTTGCGGGCGATAGCCGGGGCGCAGCGGCGGCAGCGGCAGGCAGTCTTCCCAAGTCGCGCCGGCCTGCAGTTCGCCGGGGCCGCGATAGCGTGGGGCGGTGTATTGGTAGTCGGCCAGATTGACCGTATCGCCCGGCGCGTATGCGGCGATGCGCCAGCGCAGTTCGGTCAGCGGCACATTGTTGCCGTTGTTCATTTTCAATTGCAGGGGTCGGTCGGCCGGACATTGTTCGGGGGCATAGGCAATGCGCAGTTCCAGGCGCGCCAGTTGCTTGATCTCGCGGTTGTCCAGCCACACCACCCACATCGCCACAAGGCCCAGGCCGATGGCTGCGGCCACCGACACCGGCAAGGCCTTGGCCGGATAGCGCAACAGCAGGATCAGCCAGGTGATGACCAGCAGGATGCCAATGAACATGCGCGAGTGCTCCATGGAGGATTGAAGTCCATCCTACCGAACGCCTCGCACGATGGGTATTGGTGAGAAGCGCCAGCCTACCGTCGGTCGGGACTGTAATTTCTGACAGTGGCTACGCGGGCTTGCGCTTGCTCAGATGGGCAGATGCTTACACGGACGTTGACTGACCATGGGTATCCACAGCAAAACGCCGACGCTTGCCGTGAACGATCCGCGCGGTCTGGCCGTCCTCACAGTCAATTACTGGCGCACCGATGCATCGTTGGCAAGCGAGCCCCGGATCGAGCGAACGCTGCGCGACGTTGCCGGGCGTGCGGTCAGACAATGGGATGCTCGACTCTGGGCGCTGCAAGCGATTGATCCGCAAACGCCTGCCACTCTGTCATCGGTGTACTCCCTGGACGACAGCGTGCTGCGCTCGGACAGCACTGATGCAGGCATTCAGGTCCGGTTGCCGGGTTTGGCGGGTGAGACGCTGTTCAGTTGGGACAGCCGTGGCGCACGTCGCGAGGACCAGTACGATAACTTGCTGCGCCCGGTTGCCGTGTTCGAACAGGGCGATGGCCTGCCCCGGCGGTGCACCGAGCGTTTTGCCTATGGCGTCCCCGGGGCGGGCGACGCGTGGCGCAATCAGCTCGGTCAATTGATCCGACATGACGATCCGGCCGGCAGCGTGCTGTTTGAGCAATTCGCAATCACTGGCCAGTGCAGCGAAAGCATTCGCCAATTCACGCTTGAGTCAGCGGCCCCGGATTGGCCGCAGGGCTTGGGTGATCGGCAGAAACTGCTCGAATCCGCAGCCGGGGCAACCACGCAGTGGCGCTATGGCCCGCTCGGAACCGTGCTCGAACAGTTCGATGCTGCTGGCAACCGGCAGGTGTTCGCACTGACACTCGACGGGCGGTTAGGCGGGGTGGGTCTGAGGCTGAGGTTTCAGACCCAGGACTATCCCGTCGTCAGCGATATTCGCTACAACGCCGACGGCCTGGTCACTCGGGAACTGGCCGGCAACGGCGTTTCGACCACGCTGAGCTACCGTCCCGAGGACGGCCGTCTGCTCACCCGCCATGCTCAGGATCAATACGGCAAAGTCTGGCAACGCCTACTGTATGCCTATGACGCGATGGGCAATGTACTGAGCATCGAAGACCAGGCATTGCCCGTGCGCTGGTTCGCCAACCAGCGCATCGAGCCAGTCAGTCGCTACCGCTATGACAGTCTTTACCAACTGATCCATGCGACTGGCTGGGAGGCTGGCGCCGCTGGTGGCGGGCCGATCGCTGTCGGTAACTACAGCCAAAGCTATCGCTATGACGCCGGGGGCAATTTGCTTGAGCTGACTCACACTGGCCAACAGAGTCCAGGTCATCAACTGCAGGCCGCGCGCCACAGTAATCGTTGCCTGCCGTGGCGCGACGGTAAGCCGCCCTCTGAGGCAGAGATCGCTGAAGCTTTCGATCCGCGGGGTAATCTGTTGTTGCTGGATCAAGGACGCCCGTTGCAGTGGAATCTGCGTAATCAGCTGGACTCGGTCGTGGTCGTGCAACGCGAATCAGGCGCCGATGATCGCGAAAGCTATCTCTACGACGGCGGCGGTCAACGTGTCCGTAAAACGAGCTCAGCCCAGACCAACGCGCGCAATCTGTTCGCCGATATACGCTATCTGCCCGCGCTGGAGTTGCGCATGGACACCGGCACTGCGCGGAGCTTGCAGGTGGTCAGCGTGCAGACCGGACTCAACAGCGTTCGCGTTCTGCACTGGGAAAGCCCGCCACCGACGGGCACCAACGATATCTACCGATACAGTTTCAGTGATCATCTGGGGTCGCTCAGTCTTGAGATGGACGCAGATGCGCGACTGATCAGCCGTGAATATTTCTATCCGTTCGGTGCGACGGCGTGGGCCGATGAGCCCGACGTCAGTTACAAGACCGCGCGCTATTCGGGAAAGGAACGTGATGCCACGGGGCTTTACTCCTTTGGATTTCGCTATTACGTGCCGTGGCTGCAACGCTGGTTGAATACCGATCCTGGCGGGGCGATCGACGGCCATAATCGCTATCGCGCGATGCGCAATAACCCAATGACTTACACGGACAGCGACGGGCGCAAGCCCGACAAGCATGCTCCCGATCGGGTGTACCACGATCTTGCCGACAAGAAACTGGTCAATCCCGTGCAAGCCGCCGGCATGCAGCCCGTGCGCCGTTACTTCGAGAATGACCCCAATCCCGACGTTCAGGCCTACCGCCGCGAAATACCGGTAGCGCTGGCAGAGCTGGGAGCCCGGGACAACTCCGTGCTCAACACCCATCAGGCACATGTCATTGCCGCCGCCCGGACGCACACCGCACCCCCGTCGGGGGCCGTGCTGTACCACTCCGGTGAATTCGTTTCTTCGACAATGAATCGGGTGTTGGGGGAGGAGACCACCAGCCGGATCATGGGACCCATGTCCGTTGCGTTCAACAGCCCTGTTGAAGAACCGCAAGTACTTGCAGCCAGGCGCGGTGCTGTGGCCAAAAGCTTCCAGATCGGCGGAAATCTGCTGATGCACGCCGCCCACCCCGCCGTTCAGTTGGTTGGCTCTGTAAGTGTGGCAATGGGCAATGCCATGCAGGTTTCCGAGGCTCAGACGCGGATCCAGTACAAAATGCTCAGCACACCCGTCCCCGTACCTCCAGCCGTTTCCCCGAACAGCCCAGCGGTCGACTTGCGCTCCTTCAATCGATCGACCCCGCGCCGGTCATTGTTTCCGGAACCGACCGCAACCCGCACACCGTTGGCGCAGCAGCTGTTTGCCGCGGCGTTTACTCAAGATCCCGTGGCGGTGGCACAGGGGATGGAAGGCGAGTCGCTCGAGGAAGATCCAGCATTGGCGAGACGCCGTAATTCAGTTTTCGGCTAGGCGAAAAAAGCCCCCGCCCAGCCCGCTGCGGATAGGGAACGCAACGGGCTGGACGAGGGCTTCTCGTTTTAGCGAGCGATCACTGCGCGATGGTTTTCACCGACACGCCGCGTTCGATCGGGGTGGAGCGACCGTAGATATCTTCGAAACGCTCGATATCGTCTTCACCCAAGTACGAACCCGACTGCACTTCGATGATTTCCAGCGGGATCTTGCCCGGGTTGCGCAGGCGGTGCACCGAGGCGATCGGGATGTAGGTCGACTGGTTTTCGGTGAGCAGGAACACGTTCTCGTCGCAGGTCACTTCGGCGGTGCCGCTGACCACGATCCAGTGTTCGGCGCGGTGGTGGTGCATCTGCAGCGACAGGCACGCGCCCGGCTTGACCGAGATGTGCTTGACCTGGAAACGCCCGCCCATGTCCACCGAGTCGTACGAGCCCCACGGACGATAGACTTCGCAGTGATTCTGGGTTTCGCTGCGGCCCTGCTCGTTGAGCGTGTTGACCATCTGCTTGACGCCTTGGACCTTGTCCTTGTGGGCAATCATCATCGCGTCTTTGGTTTCGACCACAACGATGTTTTCCAGACCGATCACCGAGACCAGTTTGCCGTTGCCGTGGATCATGCAGTTCTTGCTGTCCTGAATCACCACGTCGCCTTTGCTGACGTTGCCGTTGGCGTCTTTCTCGTTGACTTCCCACAGCGACGACCAGCAGCCGACATCGCTCCAGCCGGCGGTCAGCGGCACCACGCAGGCGCGCTGGGTTTTTTCCATCACCGAGTAGTCGATGGAGTTGTCCGGGCAGCAGGCGAAGGTGGCTTCGTCGAAGGTGACGCTGTCGGCGTCCTGCTGGCTGCGCTCGAGGGTCAGCAGGCAGGTGTCGTAGATGTCCGGATCGTGCTTTTTCAGTTCTTCGAGGAAGCGGCTGGCGCGGAACAGGAACATGCCGCTGTTCCAGTAGTAACCGCCGGATTCGACATACTCGGTGGCGCGCTTGACGTCCGGTTTTTCGACGAAGTGCGAGACGCGGCTGACGCCTTCGGGCAGCAGCGAATCAGCGGTGGATTTGATGTAGCCATAACCGGTTTCCGGTTTGGTTGCCGGCACGCCGAACAGGACCATTTCACCGTTTTCCGCCGCGACGGTGGCCAGAGCCAAGGCGCGTTGCAGGGCTTTTTGGTCTTCCAGCACGTGGTCGGCCGGCAGCACCAGCATCAGTTCGTCGCGACCTTCATTGACCAGCATCATCGCGGTCAGCGCGACGGCCGGCGACGTGTTGCGGCCGAACGGTTCCATCAGGATGCGCTGGCATTCCAGATTGCGTGCGGCCAGTTGCTCGTTGACGATGAAGCGGTGTTCCTTGTTGCAGACCACGATCGGCGTGTCCATGCCTTCGAACACCAGGCGCTCGAGGGTTTGCTGGAACAGGGTGTGTTCGCCGGTCAGGGCGAGGAATTGCTTGGGGAATTGCTTACGCGAAAGAGGCCACAGACGCGAACCGCTACCACCTGACAAGATCACCGGAATCATAATGTTTACTCCATAAAATGCAGTTGAGAGCTGCAAGCTGCAAGTGGTGAGTTAGAAGCACTTCACTTGCAGCTTGAAGCTAGTAGCTGATAGCTCGAGCGATTAGCGAGTCGACACCGGGCGTTTCACCCAGACTGGCGACAGGTTGCTGCCGTTGCCGGTGACGTACAGCACCGCTGCCTCACCACGCTCCAGGGCGACCGGTTTCACGTCACCGACTTTCTTGTCGCCTTCGTACAGCGCCAGGCTGACTTTCACCGGGTTGATTTCACGTTCGCCACGGCCCTTGGCTGCCACGTTCGGCACCACCTCGGTCTTGCCATCGGCAGTCTTCAAGGTCAGTGGCTTGTCGCTGAGGTTCTGCACGCGAACCAGGGATTTCTGCTTGTTCTTGAACGGCGGCTCTTCGATCAGTTGTGGCGCGCCGGACGCGTTGTTGACCAGGGTGTAGTAGTGGTCACCGGCGAGTTTTACCGGCAGGGTCTGGCTGCCGACCTTGGCGCTGTAGTCGCCGCCCGGCATGAAGCTGAAATCGCTGCTGGCCAGTGGCGCGATGTCGCTCAGGTTGGTGCTGCCGACAGTCGCGCTGACTTCAGCGTTGCTGGCGTTGTAGACACGCACGAAGGTCGAGCCTTTCGGTGCGGTCGGGCCGTACAGCGCGGCGTCGCCGCCGGCGAAGGCCGGGACGGAAAGTACGCTGAGGCCAGCAACCAGTGCGAAGCTTTTAGCGAGACGACGAGGAGTTGTAGTGAAAGTCATGGTGTACCTCTCTTTCAGTTTTGCGCCCGATCGGGCGTCTCGGATTTAGTGTTGATGGCTACGTTTTGTTGGCGGGCGCCGGCTTGTTTGAGCTCTGCGACCCACTGCGGGTCGGCGTCGCCGATTTCGTTGTTCACAGGCAGATATCGTTCAGGAAACTCCCAGATCAGCACTTGTGGCGGGCTGTTCTTGAAGTCATCGCTTTTCAGGTAGCTGAGCATTGGCAGAATCGGGCCGTGGCCGTCTTCGGCGTAGTTGACGACGTCGCTGTGCAGCGCTTGTTTGAGCGCACCGACGAAGTTCCAGTTGGGGTTGGCGCTGTAGCTGGTGCCGATCAGCGCGACCGGTACTTCGCTGTTGGCGAACAGCGCGTCGTCACCGGCAGGTTGCTCGGCGGCAACGGTGTTGCGTTTGAGCAGTGGCTCAGGCGCCGGCATCATGTTTTCGAACAGCGGATCGAGCGGCAGGAACAGACGCAGATCGCCCTTGTGCGTAACCTTCTCTGCTGGCGTGGTAACGAAGCGCTGTGGCTCGCCGCTCAGCGGGAATTTCTCGGCAATGGTTTTCGCCAGCGTGTTGGCGGCGATCTCGGCGCCTTCCGGCGTCCAGTGGGTGTCGGTGCGCAGGAACACTTGCTGACCGTTCTGCTTGGCCTGTTGCAGCGGGCCGAGCAGGTCAGGGGCGAGGATCTTTTCGGCCGCAACACGGGCGTGGAAATCCTGATACAGGTTCTGGTGAATGCTCGAAGGCTTCACTTCATCCAGATGCTCCGGATACAGACGCACCTTGGCCGGCACGATCGCCATCACCAGTTTCACGCCTTTCTCTTTCAGGGTCTGGCGCACGCCTTCGACCAGCGCGTAGTTGCCTTGCAGGTTCTGTTGTTCGTTGACGATCGGGTTGAATTCCTCATCGCTGTACAACCACTGGTCGCGGCCGAGCACGACGCCCGGACGACCTTCGTTGAACAGTTTGAAATCCAGCGCGGCCCAGAGGTTGGTGCCCAGACGCTTGATCGGGAATTCATCGTCGTAGTGGGTTTCCACCGCTTTGGTCCAGCGGCCATTGAGCACCGTCGCGTCGGCGTTGGTGCTGAAGCCGAAGAAGCTGCGAATCGACCACAGGCCCAGGACCAACAGCGTCACCAGGAACAGGGCGATGTAGAAGATGCGTAATGAGCGGGTCATGTCAGATCCCTCAGAACTGGAAGTAAAGGAACGGCGAGAAGCTTTGCGCCGAGAGTTTGAGAATCGAGGCGATGAACAGCAGCAGGATCAGCCCGCGCATCACGTAGCGCGACCAGTCAGCGGTCCAGTAGGCCGGTTGCACCTGGGCTTCGACGCCGACGGTGTAGCCAGGTTCATGGATGCTCGCTGGATTTTCACCAGGCGCTGCCTTGATCATTCCCGGGGTCGCAGTGGCAGGGCCATCGGCCTTGACGTTGACTTCCGGTTTGGTCTTGGCGGGCGGCTGATTGGTGTACAGATCACGCAGGCCGAAGAACGCCAGGGTCACGTAAGCCACCACCAGGGTCGCCACTTGCAGACCGGTCAGGCTGGCCTGATTGAGTTCCGACAGCGACCAGTCGCCGAAGCTGAACATTGCACCGTACATGCGACCGGCAACGTGCAGGTTCTCGGCACGGAAGATCACCCAGCCCATCACCACCAGCAGGAAGGTCAGTGCCCAGCGGATCGGGTTGAGGCTGCGCGGCGAGGTGTTCAGGCCGAGCATTTTTTCGATCGCCAGCCACATGCCGTGCCAGGCGCCCCAGATGATGTAAGTGATGTTCGCGCCGTGCCACAGACCGCCGAGCAGCATGGTCAGGAACAGGTTGCGATAGGTCATCAGCGTGCCTTTACGATTACCGCCGAGGGTGATGTAGAGATAGTCACGCAGCCAGGTCGACAGGCTGATGTGCCAGCGGCGCCAGAACTCGGTGATCGACTGGCTGATGTACGGCTGCTTGAAGTTTTCCATGAAGCGGAAACCCATCATCAAGCCCAGACCGATGGCCATGTCGCTGTAACCGGAGAAGTCGAAGTACAGCTGCGCGGTGTACGCCAGCGCACCGAGCCAGGCATCGCCCGTGGTCGGGTTCTGCAGGGCGAAGCAATGGTCGGCGACCACGGCGAGGGTGTCGGCGATGAAGACCTTCTTGATGAAACCCTGCATGAACCGCGTGCAGCCCTCGGAGAACTTGTCGAGGGTGTGCGTCCGGTTGTTGAACTGATCAGCGAGGTCACGGAAACGCAGAACCGGGCCGGCAATCAGGTGCGGGAAGATCGCCACGAATGCTGCGAAGTCGATCAGGTTGCGCGTCGCCGGAGTGTCGCCACGGTACACGTCGATGATGTAGCTGATCGATTCGAAGATGTAGAACGAAATACCGATCGGCAGCAGCACGTGGGTCAGGATGAACGGTTCAAGACCGAACGAAGTCATGATCGCGTTGATGCTGTCGACGCCGAAGTTGGCGTATTTGAAGTAGCCGAGGATGCACAGGTCCACCGCCACGCCGAGCAACAGCCAGCGCTGCGCCGGTTTGGTTCGTACACCGGCGGCACCGACTTTCAGGCCGATCCAGTAGTTCCACAGCGTGACGCCGGCGAACAGTGCGAGGAAGTCCACTCGCCACCAGGCGTAGAACACGTAGCTGGCGATCAGCAGCAGCAGGTTGCGATAGCGTTGCCCGCTCAGGTAGTACAAGCCGAGAAAGATCGGCAAGAACAGAAACAGGAACACGTTGGATGAAAATACCATCCCGATCTCTCCATGTTTGAACCAACAGTCAAGGGCCAAAGCCCCCCAAACCCCCCGTGGTAGTGGAGGGGTGAAACAGTCCTGCGATCGTTCCCACGCTCTGCGTGGGAATGCCTCAATGGACGCTCTGCGTCCGCTTCGGCATGGGACGCGGAGCGTCCGGGCTGCATTCCCACGCGGAGCGTGGGAACGATCAGCCATCAGTGTTTTCAGGAACCCTTGTTGCCCTTTTCATGCGACGGGTCGTAGACCTTGGTCAGGTCGCCGCCAAGACGGAAAGTCTTGAACGGTTGCATGTCGCGCTTCTTCTCGATCACATCCGGCGCGCAGGTGTAGAGCGTGCAGAACGGTTCGAGCCAGGCGAATTTCATGTCCTCTTTCAGGTCGGTCATGTCCTGCTTTTTGCCGTTCTTTTCTTCGAACTCATCAGGGTCCTTCACACCGGCCAACACGCGATCACCGAGACGCTTGAGCGCGCCGTTGTTTTCCTGACGCAGATCGACACCGTTGACCTGGGCGAAACTGGCGATCATCGCCAGCGGCGGCAGGGCGTAGTTGTGATAGGCGAGGGCGCGTTGCTGGCGCTTGAGTTCGTTAGGCAGGAAGCCGTCGGCGTCGACCTGGTTGACGCCAACCTTGTATTCCTTCACCGCCCAATCAAACAGGTCGCGGCGGTTGGTGGCGACGGCGGTGGCCATCACCGACCAGGCGGCCCAGTACGAGTGGTTGTTGGTTTTTTCCAGCGGCAGGTTGTCCCAGTCGCTGACCACCTGATCGGCCATTTTGCTGAACCAGGCTTCGATCAACTGCGCTTCCTGCTGGTGCTGGGCCAGTGGATGCGAGTCGGAGAACTTCAGGCGAATGTACGAAGACGCCATGCTGCCCAGTGCCCATTTGCGCATCGACTTGCCGGTGTGGTTGAAGTCTTTGGACATCAACGCGTCAGCCTTGGCCCACGCGGTCAGCCAGTTGAGCGTGCATTCGAGCTGCTCCGGGCGACCGTCGCGCATGAACTGCATGACGCGCTTGGCGGTGCCGCGCTCCAGCGTAGTGATGTCTTTGGTGGTGTCGCGAAAGGCTTTTTCCGACTGCACGTTCAGCGTCGCGCGGGCCTTGTCCGAACCTTCGTATTTGCTGCGAAATTGCAGCGGACCGGTGTACGGCGCTGGCATCGCGTCGCAGCCGTCGCTCTTGTCGCCGGTCTTGAATTTATCCACCGGGGCGAAGTAGCCCTGCGGCGGACGCAATGGCGCGGCGGCCTGAGTTGCCCCGGCGAACATCGCCAGGCTCAGGAGGGTCGGTGCCAACAGGTTTTTCAGTTTCGGATTTCGCATAGCAGACCTCATTGCCCGAGCTGCGCGGTCTGTTGACCGACGCCCGGGAATACGTTGCGTTTGCAGATTTTCGCTTCGACTTTTTGTGGCGCGGCGCCAGGTCCGGCTTCAGGACCCTGGACTTCAACGGCCAGCAGGTTTTGCGAGGCCCAGTCTTCGTCCGTGCGCAGCTCAAAGGCGAAACGACCGTCGGTGTCGGAGGTTTCCGGTTTCTCGATCTTGATGTCCTCGTGGCGACCGTTCATGTACCAGAGGGTGGCTTGCAGGGTTTTCACCGAGGTGTCGGCGAAGCGGATGTCGACCTGATGGTTGGCGTTTTGCAGGTTCAGGTTCTTGCTGTTGACCAGCAGTTCTTGCTTGCTGCCTGGCTTCAGCGTGGCACTGGCGGACATCTGCGCGTCTTTGCCTTCGCAACCGTTGTCGAGCAGGGCCATCATCTGGCGATAGATGGTTTCCTGGTCGAGGCGATACAGCGGCGAGAATTCCCAGATGAGAATCTTCGGCGGGGTCTTCTGGAATTCTTCGCTGCCCAGGTACTGCAGCATCGAACCTTCGAAACCGCCGCCGGGGAAGGCCACGTTGAGAATGTCGGCGCCGATGGCTTCTTCGAGGAAACCGGCGAAGTTGTAGTTCTTGCCGCTGTGCGACGTACCGACCAGGGTGATCTGCGGATTGCCGGAATCGCCGAACAGGTCGCCGTCGCCGGCCTCGCCTTTCGGCTCGGTGGTGAACTGGTCCATGTACTGGATCGCGTAGCTGGTGCCGCACAGCTGCCCGGCCATGTTGTGCAGGGTGCCGGTCTTGCCCATGCGCCCGGACTTCTTGGTCTCGAATTCACGCTTGGGAATGTCGGCGAAGGCCGGGATCTGCTTGACCTTTTCGGCGACGATTTTCGCCGTGCGCTGGGCACCGTAAGGCGTCCAGTGCTGGTCGCCACGGAAGTAGAAGTCGTGGGCGGGCAGGGTGTCCGGCAGCGATTCGTTGGTCAGTGGTGACAGGTCCGGCACCACGTAACCCATCTTGGCGAAACGGCCGAGCATGGTCTTGTAGTTGCCCAGGGCTTTCTCGTAATCGAACGCGGCTTTTTCCTGCGGGTTGAGCTTGTTGCGGTTCACCAGGCCACGGGTCGGCTGGTAGACGATCACCAGCTCAACGCCTTTGCTCTTGAACGCATCGTGCAACTGTTGCAAGCGCTTGTAGCCGGCTGGTGTGGTGTTGAACTCGGTGCGCAGGTCTTCCTGGGTACGGAACAACCAGTCGCCCTGGGCCTGCACCAGCGTGGTGAAGTTCTGCTGATAACGCGTGGTGTAGTTCTTCGCGTCATGGGCCGCCGGGCACAGGTTGCAGCACGGCTCGGCGGTGAACTTCGGTGGCGTGACGCTTGCGCCGTCAGCGTCGGCGCGGGCGTTGCCGGCAGCGAGAATGCCGAGGGTCAGGGCCGAGAGGCTGAGCAGTTTGATCATGTGTGGGTGCATAAAAATTATCCTCAGTCCTGCAATTCGGTCTGGCGTTCGACAGGGTCGATCAGCACGGCTTTCTGCTGGCGCACCAACAGATCGAGAATTTCATCCTGGCGCTCGCCGAGGATGCCGTTGAAGCTGATCCCGCTGGACTTGGTCGGCGCCAGCATCGACACGCGATACAGCTCGACACTCAGCGGCGAGTCGATCGACAGCGGGCCGCTGCCGTTGGCTGCCAGCTCGCCGCCGACGACGATCAGCGAGACCTGCGCGTCGAACGGGTCGAGCTTGATGTCACGGTCGGTGTCGGTCAGGTCCTTGATGTGCCCGTAGATACCGGTCAGGCCGTTGGTCATGGCAACGTTTTCGTAGAGGCGGATGTTCACGCTGTTACGAATCCGGATCCCGTGACGGGTATTGCTGATGACCTTGTTGCCCCACAGCAGGTTGTCGGCGGACTCGTAGAGCGTGATGCCGTCGGTGTGGTTCTTGTAGATCTCGTTGTAGGCAATGATGTTGTTGACGCTGTTACGGTCGATCACCAGGCCCGACAACTTGTTGTCGAAACTCTTGTTGTTGAAGATGAAGCTGTCGTTGACCTCACGGGAAATGATGATCCCGTGCTTCTTCTTCGTGCCGTGAACGGTGTTCTCGGCAATGATCAGACGGTGCGAGCGGTCATGCGGGTCGATGCCGTAGACGATGTTGTCTTTGTAGGTGTTGCCCTTGACCACAAAGTCGCGGGTTTCGTAGCAGTAGAAGCCGTACCACATGTCCGAGAACTCGGAGCCGACGATCCAGCCGGTCGGTTCCGGGCGCTTGAGGACTTTGGCCATGTTCGGCGTGTACTGGGAAATACTCACCCCGTACGACTTACTGTTGGCGTAGCCGAAACTGGCCATCTTGCTGTTGACGATGTAGGTCTCGGTGCCGCCCCAGGCGAGCAGGAACGGACGGAATTCCTTCGGCGAGCGGAAGGTCGCCGGGCCGTTGTCCTTCTCGCGCCAACCGGTGACTTTGGTGTCACGCACGAACAACTGACCGTCGTTGACCAGGAACGAACCGGCCTCTTGGGACAGGCGCAGTTCCTGGGTCTGGCCGTCGATCTCAAGGATGCCTTTCTGGCCGACCACGATCGGCAATTTGGCCAGGTACACGCCCGGAGCGGTCTCGCTGAAATACTGCTTGGGCAGTTTTTTCGCCAGATCCTTGAGGTTCATGTAGCCGTCGTCGATGAAGATCGCCTGCGGGATGCCGTGCTGACGCACCACCCATTCGGCCATCTTGTTATCGCCGCCGATGAAGTCCTTCAGGGCATTTTCCTGCATCATCCGGCGCACGCTGATCTTGCCCGGTTTGCTGCGCACGATCTTCGCCGCAGCGGCTTCGGCGGTGAAGCCGGACAGGTCGGGCAGTGTCGGCTTGGCCAGTTTCAGTGCGTCGGTCGGCGCGCTGCTGACGGTGTAGGTCTTGGCCTGTTGCAGTTCTTTGGCCACGGTCGCAGGTTTCGCCGGTTCAACATTGGCGAAGGCGCCGGCGCTGGCCAGCAGCATCGCGCCGGCCAGCAGGCTGAGTGAGCCTGTTCTGGTGCTGATCATGTCGGGCACTCCCTTGGCGGTTTGCATCAGAAGCGCCAGATCACGTCAATGAATGCGCGGTGCATGTAGGAATCAACCTGGCTGCCATAGGCATCGCCCGGCTTGAACACACCGCCACGGAAACGCACCAGTGCCGAAGGCTCGTCGATCGACTGGCTCAACGCCGCCGGCAACAGGCCTTGCTTGAAGTACTTGGTGACGACCAGGTCCATTTCCTGACCCAGGTCCTTGTTGCCATCTTCAAGCGGCAGCGAGGTGCTGGAGAGGATCGCGCCAGTGACGTCGTCGGTGTTGTTTTCCACCGCATTGATGCCGTTGCTGCCGACCGGCTTGTTGCCGTCGACACGCCAGAACTTGTGGTAGATCAGGCTGGCGTCGTACTCGTCGTTGACCATCCAGGAACCGAACAGGGTGGCGGTCTGCATGTTGTTCATTTCGCCACGGAACGCTTCGCCGAAACGGTGCACGCGCGAGCGGGTACCGGTGTAGTTGGAGCGGTTGCTCTCCAGACCGTTCTGTTCGTAATCGGCACTGGCGCGGGCGTAGGCACCGCCGACTTGCCACTGCGGATCGAGGCGCAGACGCACGCCGACATCGGCTGCCCAGCCGCTGATGTCATCGCTGCGCTTGGCTTGTGTCGGGCGCGTGCCGTCGGCGTTCAGCGCGTTGACCGTGTCACGGTCGCCGCTCATGCCGGTGATGCTGCCCCAGTAGTTGACGGTGTTGGTGTTGCGCCAGTTGTAGGCGTCGCTGTCGGCGGTCAGGCCGATCCAACTGATGTCGCCGTTCTCGGTCTTGTCCAGCGAATCGCGCGGGACGCCTGGCTCGGCGTAATCGAGTTTGCCGTCATCGTGGGTGTGGTGACCGCGAATGCCGACCCACTGGCCCGGCGTCCACTGGTAAGCGGCGTCGGCGTAGGCGTGCAGGCGATCCTTGTCTTTCGGTGCCAGCTCTTTCAAGTCGGTGCGGTATTCGCTGAAACGCTCGGCGACACCGGCGTTGGCGCGCAGCAGGGTGGTGTCGAAGGTCCAGTTCAGCGCTTCGATGTTGGTGTCGCGCCATTGGCCGTCGTCATTGCGCAGACGCTGGCGACCGAACTTGAGGATCTCGCCGGGGTAGGGCGTGAAGCCGCTGTAGCCGACCCAGAATTCGCGCATCGCCAGATAGTTTTTCTTGGTTTCACGATCGCCGCTGTCGGTGGTCTGTTCGCCGTCCGATTGCTGCAGGGTGTCGGTCTCGATGATGTCGGTCGAGGTCACCGCCTGACCCATCGCATAAGCGCTCCACGCGCCGCTTTCGCCGTAGATCCACGGACGCAGGTCGAGGCCCACGCCGTTGACGTCGCCGCCGCCGGCAGTGCCGAGGTCGCGGTCGTCTTCGGACTGGCCGGTAAGTTTCACTTCCAGACCGAAGTTCTTGCTTTCAGTCATCGCAGCCAGTGTCGGGCAAGACCAGAGCAGCGCGAAGGTGAGGCCAATACCGGCCTTCACGAATGGGTTCAGCTTCATAGTTTTCCTCGCCGTCTTCTTCTTGCAGGGCGTGCAGTTGCAGCGTGTTCGAGTTCAGGGCGCCACGGCTGGCCTGTTCCTGTTGCAACAGGCGGCGGGCTTCGGGCAGGCGCTCGGGCGGCAGTTGCGCCTCGAGGGTCGCTGCCAGTTCATCGGCTTGCGGGGTGTTCTGGGCCTTGGCCAATTGGCTGAACACGTAGGCGTTCAGCGGGTCGGGCTTGGTGCCCTTGCCTTGCGAGAACAGCTGGGCGATGGCGAAGTCGGCACTGTTCTGGCCATTGCGCGCAGCGGTCAGCAGGTGGTCGAGAGCCTTCTGTGGATAGACCTTGCCCAGGTAGCCACGGCGGTAGATCTGGCCGAGGTAGTAATCGGCGGCGACTTCGCGGCCAACGGCTTTCTGGAAGTGTTCCTCGGCGACTTTCGCGTCAGCCGGAACCAGTTTGCCTTCGTAGTAGACCTTGCCCAGCAACAGTTCGGCGCGCGGCTGGTCGGCGGCGCGGCCGTTGTCCAGGTACTTCATCATCTGGTCGACGTCGCCCAGTTCGGGGAAGTCGTAAAGCAATTGCGCGAGGGTGACCCACGACGCCGGGTAGCCCGGAGCGATCGGCTCGAGCAACGACTGCGCGGTTTTTTCGTCGGTCTTGCCCAGGGTCGAGTCGGCCAGCACGCGGGCCACGGAGTCGACACGCTGCGCAGTGACGGTGCCACGGCTGTAACCGGCCTGCATCTGCTTGATCAGCTCGGCCTGTTGCTCCGGCTGGCCACGTTTCTGGTAGACGGTGGCCAGTTCGACGTAGCAGATGTCGGTGGTGTTGAGCGCGGCCTTGCAGATCTTTTCCACGTCATCCAGGTGCTGGTCGTAGGTGCCCTGGGTGCGATACAGCAGCACCTGCGCCAGACCCGCTTCCGGGTAACCGGATTTGCGCCACTGATCGATCTGCTGCTGGGCGTTGATATTGGGGAAGCTGTGCGGGTATTGCAGATACAGCATCGCCAGCGGGATCAACGTATTGCCTTCGCCATTGGCAGCGGCTTTTTTCAGCAGGGTTTCGGCTTCGTGATGCTCGGCTTCGGTGGACCCGGGCTTGGCCACCAGCAGGCGACCGAGACGTGCCTGGGCACGCGGCGACACACTGGCCGCTGCGCGGTAAGTCGCTTCGGCCTGTTTCATCTGCGCCGGGTCGCGGCTGTCGACCTGGATATCGGCCAGGCCGACTTGCGCCTCGCTGTAACCCAGATCGGCCAGTTGCTGGTAATTCTGCGCAGCGGTGGCGGTGTCGCCACGCTTGAGCGCTTCGTTGGCCAGACGCTGGTCGGGCAGCCCGGCGCAACCGGCCAGAGAGACTGCCAGCGCCAAGGCACACATGGGGCCCTTGTGGGAGCTGGCTTGCCAGCGATTCAGGCGACTCGGTGTTTCAGCAAGACCGCACTGATCCAATCGCTGGCAAGCCAGCTCCCACAGGGATCGCGGCGTTCTGAAGAGACTGGTAATAGTCACAGGCATGTCCTCGACTTAAAGACCGGCAGCCATGGCTTTGTCGATCAGCCAGTTCAGGTTCGGGCCACGGTCGCTGTTCACTTCCACCGGGCGGCCGGCCAGGCTGCTGTCGAGCGGCTCGTCTGGCTGGATCTGTACGCGAATGTCGGAGGACAGGTCGGCGCTCTTCAGGCTGGTGCTGCTGACGATCTTGCCGGTGCGGGTCTTGTCTTCGCCGGCGATCTGGAAGCTCACCGGAGTGCCCGGACGCACGTCGCCGAACTGGCGATAGGAGAAGCGTGCTTCAACGTTGGCCTGGGTGTTGCGCGGCACCAGTTGGAAGATCACGTCGCCCTTGCTCGCGTACTGACCGTCAGCCACCAGTTGCTGGGCCACGGTGCAATCGCACGGCGAGGTCAGGGTGCCGGTCATTTGCTTGCCGAACAGTTCTTCAACCTTGGCCGGGGCCAGTTGGTCTTCGGCCAGATGGCCCTTGAGTACGTCGAGCATACTGGTGCTGAAGGTCGCCAGTGGGGCGCCTTTGGCGGCAACGCCGTCGGACTTGACCAAGCTCTGCACGGTCCCGTCACGCGGCATGGTGATGTTCATCCCCGGCACGCTGACCAGACCGGCCTGGGCGTGGCTGACGAAGTACATGCCGTACACCGACTTGAAGATGAAACCGGCAGCGACCAGGCCAACGGCGAAAATACCGGCGCTGAAGGTCACGGCTTTCAGACGGCCGAACGGGGTCATGCCGGTGTCGTTGGTCTTGTTCTTGCGCGCCTTGGTGAAGTTGTCGCGCTGCAGGGTCGCCAGTACTTCGCCGATGCTGACGATGTCGCCGGCCAGGTGCGAAGTGATCAGGTGGCGCAGGGTGGAAATGTCCTGCGGCTCAAGGTTCTGGAACTGGCAGCCGGCGCGGCCGGTGGCGCGATCGAAGGAACGCACCTGCAGTTCAACGTCCATGGCCAGGCCGAGGTTGTCGATGACAAATTGCAGACGCGCCTTGTACACCTCGCCGATGGTCAGCGGCATCTGCCCGGCGTTGAACGCCAGACCGCCAGCCGACAGATCGAGGACGCGCGCTTCGAGCGGCGTCCGGTCAGGGCCGAAGAAACGCAGCTTGGCCGGGATTTTCACGCGAGCGTGCTGGCGCTGGGCTTCGGATTCATGCACTACGTTGACGTTGACGGCGGTATTCATAGGGGCGATTTCCTTGTTAATTCAATAGGAGCGGGTCAGACCATCATCAGCAGCACGGCGACAAAAATGCTGCCGGCGGAGAAGGTCATGGTCCGAGACGACCAGGTGTTGAACCAACGTTGAAAGCTGGCGAGATCACGGGTCAGGGATGTGGGCTGGCGAGTCCAGGATTGTTGGTCGAGGCGGAAGAACACGTAGATCTTCACCAGGGCGCCAACGATCTGGTTGTAATACAGAATCGCCGGGTAAGCAGGGCCGATGCGGTGACCGGAACACGACAGCAACAGCGTCAGGATCAGGCGGGTGATACCGATCCATAGCAGGTACACGAGGATGAACGCGGTGCCGTACTTGAAGCTGGCGATCAGTGCGACGGTCAGGCCGAGCAGCGAAGTCCACATCGACACGCGCTGGTCGAACAGCACCACCGAAGTGAACACGCCGAGGCGGCGGATACCCAGACCCAGTGCGCGGGAGTTCTGGCGCAGGTTGTTGCCGTACCAGCGGAACATCAGCTTGCGGCTGGCCTTGATGAAGCTCTTTTCCGGCGGGTGCTCAACGGTATTGATCGCGGCGTCCGGCACGTAGAAAGTGTCGTAACCCAGGCGCATCAGGCTGAACCAGCTCGACTTGTCGTCGCCGGTCAGGAATTTGAAGCGGCCCAGACGCCAGTGTTGCAGCGAGTCGCTTTCAACGTCGGCGATGAATTCCGGATTGGTGACTACGGAAGCTTTGAACACCGACATCCGCCCGGTCATGGTCAGCACGCGCTTGGACAGGGCCATCGAGCACATGTTGATGTGGCGCTGGGCGAAACGCAGCTTGTGCCATTCGCTCATGATGTAGCCGCCGCGCACTTCGCAGAACTCGTTGGTGGTCAGGCCGCCGACATTGCCGAACAGCTGGAACCACGGCACGGTCTTGCGCACGACGCCTTCGCCGAGCACGGTGTCGCCGTCGATCACGGCCACCACGGCACGGTCGTCCGGCAGGTGACGGGAGATCGCGCGGAAACCGAAGGCCAGGCCATCGCGCTTGCCGGTACCGGGAATGCGCACGAAGTCGAGCTTGACCCGCTCCGGCGGATTCATCCGCGCCCACAGCGCCTTGACCAGCAACTCGTCGGACATTTCCACGATCGAGCAGACAATGGTGGTCGGCAGTTCGCAATCGATGGCTTCACGGATCACCGAGCTGTAGACCTGCGCGGTGGTCAGCGCGTCAATACGAAAGCTCGTGACCATCAGAAACACATGCGACGGGTCGGCCGCTTTACCCAACTTGCGTACTTTGCGACGCAGGTGCGGGTAAACGATGTAGAGAAAAATCATGCCGCGCACAAAGTGCGTTGCACCCATCGAGTAGCGCCAGATACCCACGGCGCCAATCAGGAAAATGAAGTCCTTCGACTCGGAGTCGAATGTGGACGTGGGCAGCATCAAGGCCAGGCCCATCAGCAGACTGAGATAAAAAAGCCAGCCGGCTGATTGCAGAAAAAAATGTTTGAGCTTGGTCATAACCGTCATCCGAAGGTGATGGAGGCTTCAAGCCGCAAGCGTGTTGCTTTTGCTTGCGGCTTGCGGCTTGCGGCTTGAAGCTTGAGGCTTGCCTTACCAGCAAATACCTTCGGTGCGGCTACCGGCGCTGGTGGACTTGGACATGAAGCCCACCAGGTCGATGACTTGCTTGCCCTGCGGCGCTTCCTGGGCCAGCGAACGGAACTTCTCGTCGCGGTTGCCGAGGATGATCACGTCGGAGTTGTCGATCACCGAGTCGAAGTCGGAGTTGAGCAGGGACGACACGTGCGGAATCTTCGATTCGATGTAGTCCTTGTTCGCACCGTGGACGCGGGCGTATTCGACGTTGCTGTCGTAGATGCTCAGGTCGTAACCCTTGCCGATCAGCATTTCCGCCAGTTCGACCAGCGGGCTTTCGCGCAGGTCGTCGGTGCCGGCCTTGAAGCTCAGACCGAGCAGGGCGACTTTGCGTTTTTCATGGCTTTCGACGATATCGAAGGCGTTCTGCACTTGCGATTCGTTACTGCGCATCAGCGAGTTGAGCAGCGGCGCTTCGACGTCCAGGGAACCAGCGCGGTAGGTCAGCGCGCGCACGTCTTTCGGCAGGCATGAGCCGCCGAAGGCGAAGCCCGGGCGCATGTAGTACTGGGACAGGTTCAGGGTCTTGTCCTGGCAAACCACGTCCATCACTTCACGGCCATCGACGCCCACGGCTTTGGCGATGTTGCCGATCTCGTTGGCGAAGGTCACTTTGGTCGCGTGCCAGACGTTGCAGGTGTACTTGATCATCTCGGCAACGGCGATGTCCTTGCGGATGATCGGTGCGTCGAGTTCTTCGTACAGCGATTGCAGAACGTCGCCCGACGCGGTGTCGAACTCGCCGATGACAGTCATTGGCGGGTGATCATAGTCAGCGATGGCGGTGGATTCACGCAGGAATTCAGGGTTGACCGCAACGCCGAAATCGACGCCGGCCTTTTTGCCCGAGCAGTCTTCCAGAATCGGGATCACCACGTTGGCCACAGTGCCTGGCAGCACGGTGCTGCGCACGACGATGGTGTGACGGGTGGTTTTTTCGCGCAGGACATAACCAATCTCGCGGCACACCGCCTCGATGTAGTTCAGTTCCAGATCGCCGTTCTTTTTGCTTGGCGTGCCGACGCAGATCATCGACAGGTCGGTATCACGAATCGCCTCGGCGAAGTTGGTCGTGCCGCGCAGACGACCGGTCTGAATACCCTGTTGCAGAAGTTCACCCAGGCCCGGTTCAACGATTGGCGATCGGCCGTCGTTAATCATGTCGATCTTGTCTTTGGCAACATCGACGCCAACTACGTCATGGCCACGTGCAGACAGGCAACCGGCACATACTGCGCCAACGTAACCCAAACCAAATATGCTGATGCGCATCGCAATTACCTCTGTATATATCAGGCCTTAGAAGGCCGGAGTTAATGGTGTTCAGCGGTCACTAGTGCACTCGGAAGTGCGGCTTACAGGCGCCACAATGCCGTGTGCAGGCATACAAAGTTCCGAGTGTCTAATAAGTGCACTCAAGATGTGCGCAACTAGGCCTTGTTGTTATGACTTGCCCTGTTATGCAGCCGATCTTCCGTGCAGGAAGACTCTAGTGCAGTCGTGTAGCCTGCTCGACGTCCGGTAGGGAGCCGGTAAATCAAGCAGTTAGGTGCTCAGGCGAGCACGTTTATAGGGGCGCGGCCTTGGCCTTTGTAGGGGATATTAATGGTGCGTATCTCCTGTCCTTCGATTGTTTTGAGACTCGTTAGTCACTCAGGCAAGTTGCTGTGACAACTTGGTTACATGGCTATCTGCTCTGCGTAAGTTATCTCGTACAAACTCGCCGAGAATCGTTACCGGTGGTATGAGCAACGCATTTGGACATAGTTCCAGCCCACTCATCGTGCCAGCCGAAATTTTTTGAAATATTGGTGGAGATGGCACTGGGTGCAATTTGATAGCACTAACGATTTCGTCCTTTAGTTATCGGGGCGAAACCGGGGCCGATAGTTTTGTGCCACTACGGGTGAAAAATTTAGGTGCCACTACTGAAAAAAACTTCAGCGTCGAGTGAAACTAAAATTAGAGAATGGAGTGTTGTTTTATTGGCGCCATGAATTTGGCGATATGTCGCGGGGGGATTTTGACTTCGGGCGGACTGCACGACTCCCGACTAAAAGAGTCGTGCAAAGGGCATGCTTTATTCCGGGGCGTGATCGCGCAAAAACACCAGATTGTCGGGTTTCGATTGCTCGGCGCTGTAGCGATAACCCTGCACATCGAATTGCTTGAGCTGAGCCGGGTCGTTGATGCGTTCCTGGATCACAAATCGGCTCATCAGACCGCGCGCTTTCTTCGCGTAGAAACTGATGATCTTATACTGGCCGTTCTTCTGATCCTTGAACTCGGTATTGATGATCCGCGCCTTCAACGCGCTGCGCTTGACCGCAGAAAAGTATTCGTTGGATGCAAGGTTGAGCAGTACGTCATCGCCTTGCTCGGCCAGCGCTTCATTCAGCCACTCGCTGATGCGCGTGCCCCAGAACGCATACAGATCCTTGCCGCGGCCGTTGGCCAGTTTGGTGCCCATCTCCAGGCGATAGGGTTGCATCAGGTCCAGCGGCCGCAGCAGGCCATAAAGGCCGGAGAGCATGCGCAGGTGCTTTTGCGCGTAATCGAATTGCGCTTCGCTGAAGGACTGCGCGTCGAGACCGGTGTACACATCGCCTTTGAATGCGAGCAGCGCCTGCTTGGCGTTCTCTGGTGTGAAGGCTGGCGTCCAGCTGCCGAATCGCGCGGCATTGAGGCCACCGATCTTGTCGGACACGTGCATCAACTCGCTGATCTGCGCCGGACTCAACTCGCGCAACTGCTGGATCAGTTCCTGGGAATGGTCGAGGTACTGCGGCTGGGTAAAGCGCTGGGTCGCCGGCGGTGTTTCGTAGTCGAGGGTCTTGGCGGGGGAAATCACCATCAGCATGAAGTCGTCTCCTTTAATCGTGGGGGCGATTCTAGGGGGTTGTCCTTGTTGACTCCAGCTATCAAGCCCATAGGTGATCGACGGCTTAACTCAGACCCCTTGTGGGAGCGAGCCTGCTCGCGAATGCGGATTCACATGATCGTTCCTACGCTCCGCGTGGGAATGCAGCCCGTGACGCTCTGCGTCACAGTCGTCGGACGCGGAGCGTCCGGGGAGGCGTTACCACGCAGAGCGTGGGAACGATCATCCGTGGCTGAGGGGAACAGGACAGGATCAGCTATAGTGCCGCGCGGGTTTTGTTATGGAGACATCCCTTTGCGCATTGTTCTTTTATTCACCGCGTGGCTGCTGAGCTTCGCGGCCGTCGCGGCACCCGGTGATGCGGCGACGCTGGATCGCACGACCTGGCCGGAGCAGCTCAGCAGCCCGACCCTGTTCGATGTCGCGTCGCGGGCGGAAATCCTTATGTTCGCTCGAGGCCTGCTTGGCACCGAATCCATCGACGAGGCGGCGCTGGCCCAGCGCCTGGGTCTGCGCACGGTCAATATCGATGCGGTCAATCAGCTGCGTCAGCGTCTCTGGCAGCGCTTGCTCGCCAACTACAACTACGCCCAGCAAAGCTGCGATCAGGACGCCTCATTCTGTTTCCTCGTCGAAGACCTGCCTACCCTGCGCGAACAGGCGGCCAAGTTCGTGGTCAGCGACGACAGTTATTACACCAAATGGGCCGAGCCGAGCCGGATCTTCCATGTGCAGTACCTCGACGAGTTGATGCGCAAGGCCGCGCTGTCACCGCAAACGAGTAATGAATTCGATCATTTTGGCGACTACGAGCGCAACGGCGACGAGATGCATGACCGGCTGTTTTTGCTGACCTTCGACAGCGCCGCAAACGTGCAACCGGACAACACCGACTGGCTGACCGAGTACCTGCGCAAATCGAATCTGAGCGGGACATTCTTTGTGCTGGGCAAGGATATTCAGGCGCGACTCGCCGGCCGTTCGGTCAGCAGCCTGCAGGCGAGTTTCTCCCGGCAGTGCGTTGGCGTGCAGGGCTGGGAGTTCCGCTCCCATAGCCATTGGCAGGACTGGCAGGATTCGGTACGGCGCAGCGCCGACCTGGTGAAAAACAAACTGCCGGAAAACTATGTGCCGCTATTCCGTCCGCCGGATGGTCAGCGCCGCAGTGACGCACAAGGTTTCTTCAATAGCCAGGGCCTGCAAGTGGCGCTGTGGGACATTGATGCTCAGGACGGTGCCGGCAAGCTCAAGGGCCCGGCGAGCGCGCAGCGAGTGCTGACCCTGATGCTGTTGTGGCGTCACGGAGTGATCAATTTCAACATGAAACAGGATGCGGTGAAGACGTCCGTGCCGTGGCTGATCACGCAGACTGCGCAGAGCGGCATCGGCTGGGAAGACTGTCAGGACGCGTTTCGTTGAGAAACGACAAAAAGCCCGGAAACATTGGGCTTGGGGTGATTTTCAGGAGGAATTCGATGCAGGCGGACTTCCGACTTTAGCGGGGTACGGGGAGTCCGCCAAGGGCTTTTCGTCACTCTGCAAAATAAACTTAAAAAAACCGTCAAAGTGCTTTTTTATGTCATCGGTTTTGGAGTATTACGAAGACAGACCGCCGAAACCTGCAACACAGGTGGCGTCTTCCCAGACTCCTATTGTGTGCAGTTCATCCAGGCCCTCGTGGATGAATTCGGCAGTCACCTCGAGGCGCAGCACTGTCACGGTATTGCGTCGAATGGCTCCCACAAAGGTGACCGAGTATGGATGATCACGGACGCAGCCCTTCCTCCAACCAGCCAATCCTGTATGTACTCGATACCAACGTATTGATTCACGATCCAAATGCCCTGCTGAATTTCGAAGAACACCACGTCGCCATCCCGATGACCGTGCTGGAAGAGCTGGACAAGCTCAAGAGCGGCCATCACAGCGTGGCCGCCGAATGTCGCCAGGCGATCCGTCTGATCGACAAGACCCTGGGCGATGCGTCCCCCGAAGACGTCGAACTGGGCGTGCCGATCCAGCGTGGCAAGGGCGGGCCGAAGGGCTTGCTGTCAATTCTGATGAGCAAGCAGGCCGAGTCGAACCTGATTCTGCCCGAGCACCTGAACGACAACAAAATCATCAACCAACTGATTGATCTGCACACCCGCGATCCGCAGAAACCGGTGGTACTGGTCACCAAAGACATCAACATGCGCCTGAAGGCGCGCGCCTGTGGCATCGACGCCGAGGACTACAGCACCGACCAGTTGGTCGATGACGTGTCGCTGCTGCCCAACGGCTACCACAACATGACCGGCTCCTTCTGGGACCGCGTGAGCAAGGTCGAAACCCGTCAGGACCACGGCCGCACCTGGCATCAGGTGCAACTGATCGACAACCTGCCGGCCGTGCACATCAACGAGTTCATCATCGACGAGCAGGGCTTTGTCGGCTGGATCAAGGAAATCCAGGAAGACCGCCTGCTGATCCTCGACCTGCATCAGGAACCGCTGCTGCACCAGGAGGCGTGGGGCCTGAAACCGCGCGACATCTATCAGAGTCTGGCCCTGTATGCGTTGCTTGATCCGGACATTCATCTGGTCAACCTCTCCGGCGCCGCCGGCTCCGGTAAAACCATTCTGGCGCTGGCCGCTGCGATCGAGCAGACCATGGTCAGCAAGCGTTATCGCCGCATCATCGCCACCCGCAGCGTGCAGGGTCTGGACCAGGAAATCGGCTTCCTGCCTGGCACCGAAGCGGAAAAAATGGAGCCTTGGCTGGGCGCCATCACCGACAACCTCGAAGCCTTGCACATGGATGACGAAAACACCCATGGCAGCGTCGACTACATCCTCAGCAAAGTGCCGTTGCAGTTCAAATCGCTCAACTACATTCGTGGTCGCAGCTTCCAGCAGAGCCTGATCCTGATCGACGAATGCCAGAACCTCACGCCGCACCAGATGAAAACCATCATCACCCGTGCCGGCGCCGGTTCCAAAGTGGTGTGCTTGGGCAACCTGGCGCAGATCGACACCCCGTACCTGTCCGCGACCAGCTCCGGGCTGACCTACCTGACCGAACGCTTCAAGGACTTCCCCAACGGTGTACACATCACCCTGCAAGGCGTGCCTCGCTCGATCCTGGCCGAATACGCCGAATCGCATCTCTAAAGAGGAGCAGCTATAAGCTTCAAGCCGCAAGCTACGAGTGGTCCGAGTGAACTTCACTTGCCGCTTGAAGCTTGCGGCTTTCGGCTGTTTAAATGCGAGCTTTCCTGACGCCTGCCTACCGCGCTTTAACTTTCCGCTTGTAGCTTGCCGCTCGCAGCTGCCTCAAGGAGGCCCTCGTGCTGACTCATCTCGATTCCCAAGGTCGCGCCAACATGGTCGACGTCACTGAAAAAGCCGTGACGTTCCGTGAAGCGACCGCGCAAGCGCTGGTGCGCATGCTCCCTGAAACCCTGCAGATGATCGTCAGCGGCGGTCATCCCAAGGGTGATGTGTTCGCTGTCGCGCGCATTGCCGGGATTCAGGCGGCGAAGAAAACCAGCGATCTGATTCCCCTGTGCCACCCGCTGATGCTCACTGGCGTCAAAGTCGAACTCAGCGCCGAAGGCGAAGACAGCGTGCGCATCGTCGCCCGCTGCAAGCTGTCCGGGCAGACCGGCGTCGAAATGGAAGCGCTGACCGCCGCCAGCGTCGCCGCCCTGACCATTTACGACATGTGCAAAGCCGTGGATCGTGGCATGACCATCGAAAGCGTGCGGCTGCTGGAAAAGGTCGGCGGCAAAAGCGGCCACTTCCAGGCGGAGCAGCCATGAAACTGACCGTGAAGTTTTTTGCTCGTTACCGTGAAGCGCTGGGCGTGGATTCGGTGAAGGTTGAAGGCGATTTCGCGACCGTCGATGACGTTCGCAAGCTGTTGGCGCAACGTGATGGCGCCGAGGTGTTGAGCGAGCAGAACCTGATGTGCGCGCGCAACGAAGACCTCTGCCAGCTCGACGAGCCAGTGGCCGATGGCGACGAAGTGGCGTTTTTCCCCACCGTGACAGGAGGCTGAACATGGCGATTCGCGTGCAGGCCACGCCGTTCGATCCGGGCGCTGAAGTCAACGCCATGCACGCGGCGAACGTCGGCGTCGGTGCGGTGGTGAGTTTTGTCGGTTACGTACGCGACTTCAACGACGGGCTCGACGTGGCCGGGATGTTTCTCGAGCACTACCCGGGCATGACCGAAAAAGCCCTCGGCAAGATCGCTGTCGAAGCCGAGCAGCGCTGGCCGCTGCTCAAGCTGGAAGTGCTGCACCGCATTGGCGCGCTGGAGCCGGGCGAACCGATCGTCTTCGTCGGCGCCGCCAGCGCCCATCGCCAGGCCGCATTCGACGCCTGCGCCTTCGTCATGGACTACCTGAAAACCCGCGCTCCGTTCTGGAAAAAGAAAACACCAGCGACGGGCCACGTTGGGTCGAAGGACGTGACAGTGATCATGCGGCTGCGGATCGCTGGAAAAAATAATCCCTGTATTGCTCATTAGTCAGTCTTCGCGAGCAGGCTCGCTCCCACAGTTGAAATGCGTTCCCCTGTGGGAGCGAGCCTGCTCGCGAAGGCGTCATCTGCAATACCGAAAATCCTCCCCTCTCTACCCGATTGACGATTTGTACCTGAGAGTCCAGTATGGATTTCCAAGTACAAAAATGCTTCTGTCTTGCAGCTATCAGCTTGCCGCTTGTAGCTGCTCTTCTTCGCCAAACCTACAACAACCCGCGAGAGAACGAACATGAAGAAATTCCCCCTCATCACCGGTCTGGCCCTCAGCCTGTTGGCCTCCGCCAGCGTATTCGCCGCCGAGAAAACCCTGCGCATCGGCATCGAGGCGGCCTATCCGCCATTCGCGTCGAAAACCGACAAGGGTGAAATCGTCGGTTTCGACTACGACATCGGCAACGCCCTGTGCGCGCAGATGAAGGTCAAATGCGTGTGGGTTGAAGGTGAGTTCGACGGGCTGATTCCTTCGCTGAAAGTGAAGAAGATCGACATGGCGCTGTCGTCGATGACCATCAACGAAGATCGCAAGAAGTCGGTGGATTTCAGCCACAAGTACTACTTCACCTCCTCGCGTCTGGTCATGAAGGAGGGCGCCACGGTGGATGACCAGTACGCCAGCCTCAAGGGCAAGAACGTCGGCGTGCAGCGCGCGACCACCACCGATCGTTACGCCACCGAGGTGTTCGAACCCAAGGGCATCAACGTCAAGCGCTACAGCAACAACGAAGAGATCTACATGGACCTGGCAGCGGGGCGCCTCGATGCGATTTTCGCCGACACCATTCCGCTCAATGACTTTCTGTCGATGCCGCGTGGCAAGGGCTATGCGTTTGTCGGGCCGGAGTTGAAGGATCCGAAGTACGTCGGTGAAGGCGCGGGTATTGCCGTGCGCAAGGGCAATGCCGAACTGGTCAGCCAGTTGAACAGCGCCATCGACGGGATTCGCGCGAATGGCGAGTATCAGAAGATTTCCGATAAGTATTTCAAAGCTGATATCTACGGCGATTGATCAAGCGCTTTCGCGAGCAGGCTCGCTCCCACAGGGGTAACGCATTCCAAATGTGGGAGCGAGTCTGCTCGCGAAGAGGCCAGCGCTAGCGATGCAAATCTTCAGCCCTTCAATTCCTTCAAATGCTTGTACACCGTCGCCCGTCCCATGTTCAGCACATTGGCCACATAGTTCGAGGCGCTCTTGCCCTTGAACGCGCCCTCGGCGTGCAGCGCCAGCACCAATTCGCGTTTGTGATCGCGGGTCAGCAGGTTCAGGCTCAGCTGTCGCTCGCGCAACCAGGCGTGGAGGAAGGTGTTGATGCGTTCCTGCCAGTCATCACGGAACAGCGAGTCCGGCTGAGGAATCAGTTTGCTCGGTAACAGGAACAGGTCCAGCGCCGCTTTGGCGTTCTCGAACAGGGAGATATTCAGATTGATGCACAGCACTGCCAGCGGACGACTCTCGCTGTCGCGCAGCACGGTGCTCAGGCTGCGAATTTTCTGACCGTCCCAGTTGAGCTTTTCGTACGGGCCGATGTTTCTGTCGCTGACATCCTCGCTGAGCATGTCTTCCAATGACGAGTCGTCGCCGATCTCGCGCTTGGACAGGTTGTTGGCAATGTAGTCGACCTTCTGCGTGCGCAGGTCGTGCAGCACCACCTCCGCGTGGGGAAAGAACAGCGTGGCGATGGCGTCGGCGATGGCGCGGAAGTTATCCAGCGCCGGATCGAATTCGGGGGCAGTCATGACAGTGGAGCTCCAGGCAGCGTCAGCGCCCCTTGTGCCGGGGCGCTGCGAGTGTGCCGCAATCTTTTGGGCGAGTCGATGCGATCAAGCCAGTCGGGCCGGGGAGAGCATGGCGCTGTCCAGACCGAATTCATGCAGGTGCTCGGGAAGCGGCTCGCCGCGCACCAGCGCCGCACTGGCCTGGCCCATCGCCGGCGACGTCTGAATGCCGTAACCGCCCTGCGCGGCAACCCAGAAAAGCCCCGGCACTTGCGGATCGAAACCGCTGAGCAGATCACCGTCGGCAACGAAACTGCGCAAGCCCGCCCAGGTGCGCGTCGGCCGGCGGATGGTCAGCGTGGTGGCTTCTTCGATCTGATAAATACCCATGGCGATGTCGAGTTCTTCCGCCTGCACATCGTGCGGTTCGACCGGATCGGCGTTGGCCGGCGAGCCGAGGAACATGCCGGCGTCGGGCTTCATGTAGAAGGATTCGTCGAGGCTGACCAGCATCGGCCAATGGTGAGTGTCCACGCCTTCCGGGCCGGCAAAGATAAACGCCGCACGACGTTTCGGTTGCAGACCCAGCGGCTGCGCGCCGGCCAAAACGCCGACTCTGTCGGCCCAGGCACCAGCGGCGTTGATGATCACCGGTGCGCTGAAAGACTGGCCATTGGTCTGCACGTGCCACAGGCCATCGGCGTCGCGGCGCAAGCCAAGCACTTCGCAATCGGTGTGGATTTCGCCGTGATTGTGGCGGATACCGCGCAGGTAGCCCTGATGCAGCGCATCGGTGTCGATGTCGCAGGCCGAAGGATCGTAGATCGCGCCGTGGACTTTTTCCCGGCGCAGGATCGGTAGGCGCGCGCAGGCTTCGTCGGCGCTGAGCAGTTGCATCTGCGGCACGGTGGCTTTGGCGCTGAGGTATTGGTTGTTCAGTTCGGCGGGATCACCGATGAAGTCGACGGTCATTTCGCCGCGCGGGGTCAGCAGTGGGTGCTCGCAGAAACCGCTCGGAGGACTGTCGAAAAACGCGCGGCTGGCCTGCGTCAGTGCGCGTACCTGTGCGGTGCCGTAGGCGGCGGTGTACAGCGCGGCGGAGCGACCGGTGGAGTGATAGCCGGGATGGGTTTCACGCTCGAGCACGATCACTTTGCCGTGCGGCGCCAGCCAGAACCCGGTAGAAGCGCCGGCAATCCCGCCGCCGATGATGATGAAATCTGCGTGGCTCATGTAGGTCTCCAGTACGCAATATCAAGGCGTACGCTAGTCCCTTGTGGGAGCGAGCCTGCTCGCGAAGCGGTGTATCAGTCGACATCTTCGGTGAATGTCAGACCGCATTCGCGAGCAGGCTCGCTCCTACAGGGGATTTTTGGCGTTAGTGGGTTAAGTGATAAACCGCATTGGCGAGGGCAATGTCTTCCAGGCCCAAGCCGATTGAACGGAAGAACACGTGACGGTCGTAACCCGGGCGCTGCACTTTTTCGCTGAGCAAGTCGGCGAGGTCGCCGACAATCGAACCCTTGCTCCAGCCATGCTGTTCGGCGGCAATCAGCATCTCACCAGCCGAACCCGGCGTGGTCAGACGATAGTCGCAGAACACCTGCATGTCGTTGAGGCTTTGCGGCGGTACTTCATGGGCGCGCGGGGCGTTGGTGCTGATCGAGGTGATCAGCGCCGGTTTGCTTAACGTTGCAGGATCAATCACCGGCCCGGCCGACGAGGTGCAGAGCATGATCACCTCCGCGTCGGCAATGGCGGACTCGCGGCTGTCGGAAATCTTCAGTTGCGGCGCGATGGTCCTCAATACGGCCTGTGTCTCTGGATCTTCCAGCAGCGACGGCGAGTACACGCTGATGCTTTGCCAGTCGCGCAAGGTTTTGACGTAATGCAGATGCGCCTGAGCAACTTTCCCGCTGCCGATGATCGCCAGTCGTTGGGCATTCAACGGGGCGAGGGCGTCGACCGCCACTGCCGTGGTCGCGGCGGTACGCGCGGTGGTCAGTTCGCTGGCGTCACAGAGCAGCAGCGGCTGGCCGGTTTTCATCGACATCAACAATGTCCATGCCGTCACCAGCGCACCCTGCTCGCGCACGATGTACGGCGAGGTCTTCACTCCGTAGACACCATCGTCGGCCAGCACGCCCAAATAATTGATGAAGTCGCCGGCACCCTGCTGGAACTCGACCACTTGCTGTGCCGGCTGTACGGCGTTACCGGCCGCTAGATCGCGGAACAGCTTGCGCAGGATCTGCGGCACATCGATACGCGCCAGCAGATCTCGGGCCCGGACTTGATCGATGACGTAAGGCGTACCAGACATTTTGCGCTCCAAATCTAAACTTATTTTTCCATTATGGACTTTTAGTTTAGATGGGCAACTATCAGGCGTAAAAAAAGCGCAGTCCGTTGCCGGCTGCGCTTTTTCATTTCGTGGCGCTTACTGCGGGCGCTTGCGCTCAACCGCGCGCAACAGATGCGTCGGCGGCGTTTCACAACTGATCTTGCGACCGAGTTTTTCTTCGATGGACGGCAACTGATAGGAGTCGTCTTCGCCGGCAAAGCTGATCGACACACCGTCAGCGCCGGCGCGACCGGTACGGCCGATGCGGTGCACGTAGTCGTCCGGGACTTCCGGCAGGGTGAAGTTGATCACGTGGCTGATGCCGTCGATGTGGATGCCGCGACCGGCGACATCAGTGGCCACCAGCACGCGGATCTTGCCTTCGCGGAAACCTTCCAGGGTCTTGATGCGCTTGTGCTGCGGCACGTCGCCAGACAGTTGCGCGGCATTGATGCCGTCGCGCACCAGGCGCTCTTCGATACGGCGCACTTCGTCTTTGCGGTTGGCAAACACGATCACCCGCTCCCAACCGTTATCGTTGACCAGGTTGTAGAGCAGTTTGTATTTGTCGGCAGCGGCCACGGCGTAGATGTGCTGCTCGACGTTCTCGTTGGCGACGTTGGTGATTTCGATTTCGACGATGGCCGGATCGGTGGTCCATTGCTTGGCCAGATTCATCACGTCTTCGGTGAAGGTCGCGGAGAACAGCAGGGTCTGGCGTTCGGACTTCGGTGGGGTCTGGCGAATGATCTGCCGTACCTGCGGGATGAAACCCATGTCGAGCATACGGTCGGCTTCGTCCAGCACCATCACTTCAACCATGTCCAGATGCACGTCGCCGCGCTGGTTGAAGTCGAGCAAACGCCCCGGCGTCGCAACAAGAATGTCGCAGTGGCGCGCTTCGAGGTGCTTGAGCTGTTTGTCGAAATCCATGCCACCGACGAACGTCATCACGTTGAGACCGGTGTACTTGGTCAGGTCAGCGGCGTCCTTGGCGATCTGCACCACCAGCTCGCGGGTCGGCGCGATGATCAGCGCACGCGGTTCGCCCATGTAGCGCTCTTTCGGCGGCGGCGTCTGCAGCAACTGGGTAATGATCGAGATCAGGAATGCGGCAGTCTTGCCGGTGCCGGTCTGCGCGCGGCCAATGGCGTCTTTGCCGGCGAGGGTGAAGCCCAGTACCTGCGCCTGGATCGGCGTGCAATAGGGAAAGCCCAAGTCCTGGATGGCGTGCATCAGTTCCGGAGCAAGCTTGAAATCGTGAAAGCGGGTTTTGCCCTCCTGTGGCTCGACGACGAAGTCTTCGAGTTTCCACGGAATGACCGGTGCCTTGGGCTTCGGTTCGCGACGCGGTCTGGCCGGTTTCGGCGCTTCGCTGCGCACAGGCTCTGCAGCGATTGGTGCGGCCGCAGCAGGTTTTTCTTCTGGCTTCGGTGTCGCTACGGGAGCGGGGCGGTCGTCCTGCGGGGCATCGCTGCGATGACCGGGGGCGTGCGACGGCGCACTGGGAACTGGCGCGAGCTGCTCAGCCTCGCTTTTACCGAACATTTTCTTGAGTGCTTTGAGCACGGTCATCTCATCAGTTGGTTAAGGAATGTACGCCGGCCAGTGTAATGCAAGAATCGGGCGCGGCGTAGTAGGAGGGATCAATGGGCGGACATCACTCGCCAATCAGCGCAGGCGTTCGCTCAGCCAGACGCCGATGTCGCGAATCTCTTCAGGTAACACTTCGTGCTCCATTGGGTATTCCTGCCATGTCACGGTGACACCATGCTTCTTCAAATGCTCATAAGCGCTGCGGCCCATCGAGTTTTGCACCACGTTATCGAACTGGCCATGCAGCGACAGCACCGGAATGCGCTGCTGACTGGCGGACAATTCCAGTTCATCGCTGAAAGTCGGTGCGTAAGTCGACAGCGCCAGCACCCCACCCAACGGCCCCTGCCATTTCAGAAAAGCGGTGTGCAGTACCACCGCGCCGCCTTGCGAAAACCCGGCAAGAAAAATCCGCGAGGCGTCTATTCCGCTGGCGCGCTCGTTTTCGATCAGTTCGACGATGCGATCCGCCGAGGCTTCCAGTTCGTCGCGATCGATCGCTCGGGCCGGACTCATGGCCTTGATGTCGTACCAGCTGGGCATGGCATATCCGCCATTTATCGTCACAGGACGGGTCGGTGCCTGCGGCAGCACAAAGCGTGTGCTCAGCAGACTTTCCTGCAACGCCTCGGCTACCGGCAGGAAGTCATAGCGGTCGGCGCCGAGGCCGTGCAGCCAGATCACGCAGGCGTCTGCGGGCTTAACAGGCTGAAGAATCAAGGGCTCGGTCATGTCTGCTCCAAAAATGTGCGGGCGCTCTCATTGAGTGCGTGATTGAAGTGCGCGCCCGGTTGATCCGTTAACAAGATGTCGCAAGGTTACAAGTTTAGCTATTGACGTGTCGCGCAATCACTTTGGCAAGCAGTGTGGTACGGCCTTTGCTATGGAGGATTGCGTACGAAGCGTCCTACGCGTGGCGGTAACACTATCAGTCTACGTCGCGCGATGGGACAGCAACGAATCCGGTGATGGATGTTCGCCAATGGCCGCTACGGGCTTAGCGAACGTGAAAGGGCCACAGCCCGTTCGGCCGATTGGTGAGAAGTGAGTGATCCATGATGTGGATTCTCTCCTACTAGACTCATAGCGAAGGTCCTACGTCGGTTGACCCCAAAAAAAGCCAACACGGGTCAGCAACGCCTCAAAAGGGTGCGACAGGACTCAAGCTCCGACACAACAAGAGCAAAACTGGAGGTTTGAATGAAGATGTTGAAATCCACTCTGGCAGTCGTGACTGCAGCAGCAGTACTCGGCGTCAGCGGGTTCGCTCAGGCGGGTGCAACCCTGGATGCGGTACAGAAAAAAGGTTTCGTGCAGTGTGGCGTGAGCGACGGTCTGCCGGGCTTCTCGGTACCGGATGCGACCGGCAAGATCCTCGGCATCGATGCCGACGTCTGCCGCGCTGTGGCCGCTGCTGTTTTCGGCGACGCCAACAAGGTCAAGTTCAGCCAGTTGAACGCCAAGGAGCGCTTCACCGCGCTGCAATCCGGCGAGATCGACATCCTGTCGCGCAACACCACCATGACCAGCTCCCGTGACGCGGGCATGGGCCTGAAATTCCCGGGCTTCATCACCTACTACGACGGCATCGGCTTCCTGGTGAACAACAAGCTGGGCGTGAAAAGTGCCAAAGAGCTCGACGGCGCGACCATCTGCATCCAGGCCGGTACCACCACCGAGTTGAACGTTTCCGACTACTTCCGTGGCAACGGTCTGAAATACACCCCGATCACTTTCGACACCTCCGATGAAAGCGCCAAGTCGCTGGAATCCGGTCGTTGCGACGTGCTGACTTCCGATAAGTCCCAGCTGTTCGCCCAGCGCAGCAAGCTGGCTTCGCCGAAGGACTACGTGGTGCTGCCGGAAACCATCTCCAAAGAACCACTGGGTCCGGTCGTGCGTAACGGCGACGACGAGTGGCTGGCCATCGTACGTTGGGTCGGCTACGCGCTGCTCAACGCCGAAGAAGCCGGCATCACTTCGAAGAACGTCGAAGCGGAAGCCAAGTCGACCAAGAACCCGGACGTGGCCCGTATGCTCGGCGCTGACGGCGAGTACGGCAAAGACCTGAAACTGCCGAAAGACTGGGTTGTGCAGATCGTCAAGCAAGTCGGCAACTACGGTGAAATCTTCGAGAAAAACCTCGGAAAGAGCACTCCGCTGGAAATCGACCGTGGCCTGAACGCCCTGTGGAACAACGGCGGCATTCAGTACGCACCACCAGTGCGCTAATGGTTCTATCGCCCGGCGGGCCAACCGCCGGGTGATGTTCTGGTTCCATTTCTTCCGGGGCACTTCATGCAAAATTCTATCGGCGCACCAAAGCAGAGGCTCAGCCTCAGCGATCCACGAGTGCGTGCGTGGCTATTCCAGATCATCACCGTTGTGGCGGTGGTCTCGCTTGGCTGGTACCTGTTCGACAATACCCAAACCAACCTTCAGCACCGGGGCATCACTTCCGGTTTCAGCTTTCTGGAGCGCAGTGCCGGGTTCGGCATCGCTCAACACCTGATCGACTACACCGAAGCGGACAGCTACGCGCGGGTGTTTGTCATCGGCCTGCTCAACACCCTGTTGGTGACCTTTATCGGCGTGATCCTGGCGACGATCCTCGGTTTCATCGTCGGCGTGGCGCGGCTGTCGCAGAACTGGATCATCGCCAAACTGGCGACGGTGTATGTGGAAGTATTCCGCAACATTCCGCCGCTGCTGCAGATCCTGTTCTGGTACTTCGCGGTGTTCCTGACCATGCCGGGGCCGCGCAACAGCCACAACTTCGGCGACACCTTCTTCGTCAGCAGCCGTGGCCTGAACATGCCGGCCGCACTGGCTGCCGACGGTTTCTGGGCCTTCGTGGTCAGCATCGTGCTGGCGATCGTCGGCATCGTGCTGATGTGCCGCTGGGCCAACAAGCGCTTCGAAGAAACCGGCGTACCGTTCCACAAGTTCTGGACCGGCCTTGCGATTCTGTTGGTGATCCCCACCCTGTGCGCGCTGATTTTCGGTGCTCCGCTGCACTGGGAAATGCCCGAGCTCAAGGGCTTCAACTTTGTCGGCGGCTGGGTGCTGATCCCGGAACTGCTGGCGTTGACCCTGGCACTCACTGTGTACACCGCAGCATTCATCGCTGAGATCGTGCGTTCCGGGATCAAGTCGGTCAGCCACGGCCAGACCGAAGCGGCGCGTTCGCTTGGCCTGCGCAACGGCCCGACCCTGCGCAAGGTGATCATCCCGCAAGCCCTGCGCGTGATCATTCCGCCGCTGACCAGCCAATACCTCAACCTGGCGAAAAACTCCTCGCTGGCCGCCGGTATCGGTTATCCGGAAATGGTTTCGCTGTTCGCCGGCACCGTGCTCAACCAGACCGGGCAGGCCATCGAAGTGATTGCCATCACCATGAGCGTGTACCTGGCGATCAGTATCAGCATTTCCCTGCTGATGAACTGGTACAACAAGCGCATTGCGCTGATCGAGCGGTAAGGAAAAGCGCATGAGTACTCATACTTTCAAACCCGACATGCCTCCACCCAACAGCAGCATCGGTGTGGTGGCGTGGATGCGCGCGAACATGTTCTCCAGCTGGCTCAACACCCTGCTGACGCTGTTCGCGTTTTACCTGATCTACCTGGTCGTGCCACCGATCCTGAGTTGGGCGATTGTCGATGCCAACTGGGTCGGCACCACCCGCGCCGACTGCACCAAGGAAGGCGCCTGCTGGGTGTTCATTCAGCAGCGTTTCGGCCAGTTCATGTACGGCTACTACCCGACCGAGCTGCGCTGGCGCGTGGACCTGACCGTGTGGCTGGCGGTCATTGGCGCAGCACCGCTGTTCATCTCGCGCATGCCGCGTAAAGCGGTGTACGGCCTGAGCTTCCTGGTGGTGTACCCGATCATCGCCTTCACCTTGCTGCATGGCGGTTTCGGTCTGACCACCGTGCCGACCAGCCAGTGGGGCGGCCTGATGCTGACCCTGGTGATCGCCACCGTCGGCATCGCCGGAGCATTGCCGCTGGGCATCGTGCTGGCGCTGGGGCGGCGTTCGAACATGCCGGCGATTCGTGTGGTCTGCGTGACCTTCATCGAGTTCTGGCGCGGCGTGCCGTTGATCACGGTGTTGTTCATGTCCTCGGTGATGCTGCCGCTGTTCCTGCCCGAAGGCATGAACTTCGACAAGCTGCTGCGGGCGCTGATCGGGGTGATCCTGTTCCAGTCGGCCTACGTCGCCGAAGTGGTGCGCGGTGGCCTGCAGGCGATTCCCAAAGGGCAGTACGAAGCGGCTGCCGCGATGGGCCTCGGTTACTGGCGGTCGATGGGCCTGGTGATTCTGCCCCAAGCGCTGAAGCTGGTGATCCCGGGCATCGTCAACACGTTCATTGCGCTGTTCAAGGACACCAGCCTGGTGATCATCATCGGTCTGTTCGACCTGCTCAACAGCGTCAAGCAAGCCGCCGCCGACCCGAAATGGCTGGGCATGGCCACCGAAGGCTACGTGTTTGCCGCCCTGGTGTTCTGGATTTTCTGTTTTGGTATGTCGCGCTATTCCATGCATCTGGAACGCAAGCTCGACACTGGCCACAAGCGTTAGGAGTTCTCTGTAAATGAGCGAAGCAATCAAAAAGCCTGTGGGTCCGGAAGGCATCATCCAGATGCAGGGCGTGAACAAGTGGTACGGCCAGTTTCACGTACTCAAAGACATCAACCTCAACGTCAAACAGGGCGAGCGCATCGTCCTGTGTGGCCCGTCGGGCTCCGGTAAATCCACCACGATTCGTTGCCTGAATCGTCTGGAAGAGCACCAGCAGGGCCGCATCGTCGTCGATGGCGTGGAACTGACCAACGACCTCAAGCAGATCGAAGCGATCCGCCGCGAAGTCGGCATGGTGTTTCAGCACTTCAATCTGTTCCCGCACCTGACCATTCTGCAGAACTGCACCCTGGCGCCGATGTGGGTGCGCAAGATGCCCAAGCGCAAGGCCGAAGAAATTGCCATGCACTACCTGGAACGCGTACGCATTCCGGAGCAGGCGCACAAATACCCGGGGCAACTGTCCGGCGGTCAGCAACAGCGTGTGGCGATTGCCCGCGCCCTGTGCATGAAGCCGAAAATCATGCTGTTCGACGAACCGACTTCAGCACTCGATCCGGAGATGGTGAAGGAAGTGCTCGACACCATGATCGGTCTGGCCGAAGACGGCATGACCATGCTCTGCGTGACCCACGAAATGGGCTTCGCCCGCACCGTGGCCAATCGCGTGATCTTCATGGACAAGGGCGAAATCGTTGAGCAGGCGGCGCCGAATGACTTCTTCGACAATCCGCAGAATGACCGGACCAAGTTGTTCTTGAGTCAGATTTTGCATTGATCGAAGCCTCGCAGTGAGATAAACCCGGGCTGAGTTCCCGGGTTTATTTTTTTCTGATTTTCTCAGGACACCGGTGCCGTCTCCTGCTCCGGGAAGCGCGCGGTCAGCAGCCGCCGCAAGTCAGTGCCTTCGTTCATCGCCTGTATTTCGGCGAGCAGATGAGGGTGACGATCCAGCAGGCGCATAAGATTGAACAAGGGTTGAGGCGGTGGAAGCTCGCCGCGTTCGTAGCGGGAAAAAGCGTTGTGCCCTCCACCCGATAGCAATTTGACTGCCTCTTTTTGGGTGAGATGTAATTTACGGCGGATGCGTTTCATCTCGGCGCCCATCACTTGTAAGCACTCTTCGAGCAATTTATCGCCGGCGTCGCAATAGCGTTCGGCGCTGTCAGTGTTGTTATCAAAAATGATCTCACCGCAGGCTTTGCATTCCCATCCTGCAATGTCGTGCACCCGACGTGAGACGTTTTTGTAGTCGACAGTCATACTGCGACGTTCGAAATGCTGCATCGCATCTTGGGTGCCACAGCTCATGCATTGCCGTGTATTCATAGGTTCTTCTCCTTGAAAGAGATCACGGGAGGACCGCCGTTGGGGCAGTAGGTGATTTTTATGTACAGCTCCACGTCGTAAAGTCCAATGTGGTAAACGTCCTGCCAGTCTCGGTGATTGGTGTAGCAAGTCATGGACTTGTAGAACATCCGGCGCTCCAGCAAGCAGATAGCCTGCTGCATTCGTTTCAGGTTTAACCCCATGCGTTTGCCCGAGCTCATCGCAGTTCCTGTAAAAGCTTTCGCGCCCAGCCTGATGACCTCTTGTTTCACCGCTCCCAAATCGTAATGGGGTGTGTTCTTTTCCATAAGAAGCCAAAACCCTGTCCCTGAAATTACCCTTAAAGGGTAATTTTGACCAATCGAAAATGCCGCTCCATGTGTCTCCGATTGACCCTAGGTGGTTGCCGTCCTACATGGGTCTGACTAACATGTCGGAAAATTCATCCTATGATTGGATGAAAAGGCGAGGCTCATGTCTGAAATTTCCCCTTTGATCAAGCGATCCCTGGTCGATCAGGCGCTGGAACAGCTACGCCAGCGCATCAACAGCGGTGCGTGGCAGGTCGGCGAGCGCTTGCCTACCGAGCCGGAGCTGTGTGCCGAACTGGGCATCAGCCGCAATACCGTGCGTGAGGCGATGCGTGTTCTGGCGTTCTCCGGGCTGATTGAAATTCGCCAAGGCGACGGCAGTTATCTTCGTGCGGTGGTCGACCCGCTGGACACACTTAAAGCGTTGTCCCGCTGTTCGTTGGAGCAGGCCCGGGAGACCCGACACATCCTTGAGGTCGAGGCCATCGGCCTGGCGGCATTGCGCCGTACCGATGAGGATCTGGCGGCGCTACGCGAAGCGCTCGGCACCAGCGGCAGCCACTATCACGGTGATCTCGACACTTACATCGCCTGCGATCTAGTGTTTCATCGGCGACTGGTCGATGCCGCGCACAACCCGACCCTCAGCGAGCTGTATCGCTATTTCTCCAGCATCGTCGGCGCGCAATTGCGCCAGACCTTGAATATTTCCCCGCGCCGTCAGGACGTGTTCGACCTGCACATCGACTTGCTCGATGCGGTCGAACAACGCGACCCGGAGCGGGCCAAAGCCTTGTCGAGGCAGTTGATCAATGAACCTTGAAACCGAGAAAACCATGTCCCGCAGTGAGTTATCCACAGCGTCGAAACGTTCGCCCGAGCTGGAGGAGTTGCTGATCGATGCCGAGGCTGATGACGAGCAGGTCCAGCAAAGCCATCCGTGGGTAAAACGCCCCTGGCTGTTGCTGCTCGGGCTGATTCTGGTGGCGCTCAACCTGCGCCCGGCGTTGTCGAGCATGGCGCCATTGCTCAGCGAGGTCTCCAGAAGTCTCGGGCTGTCTGCGGCGCAGGCGGGATTGCTGACCACGTTGCCGGTGCTGTGCCTGGGCTTGTTCGCACCATTGGCGCCGATCCTTGCGCGGCGTTTCGGTGCTGAGCGGGTAGTGCTGGGGATTCTGCTGACACTGGCCGGCGGAATCATCTTGCGCAGCAATTTCGGCGAGATCGGCCTGTTCGCCGGCAGCGTTCTTGGCGGCGCCAGCATTGGCATTGTTGGCGTTTTGCTGCCGGGCATCGTCAAACGGGACTTCGCCAAACACGCCGGGACCATGACCGGGGTCTACACCATGGCCCTGTGCCTGGGCGCGGCGATGGCGGCGGGTTCGACCGTGCCGCTGAGTGAACACTTCGGTAACAGCTGGGCGATGGGCTTGGGGTTCTGGGTGATTCCGGCATTGGTGGCGGCGGTTTTCTGGCTGCCACAAGTCGGCTCCAGACATGGCGCACACAACGTCGCCTATCGCGTGCGCGGGTTGCTTCGTGATCCGCTGGCCTGGCAGGTGACCTTGTACATGGGCCTGCAATCGTCGCTGGCCTACATTGTGTTTGGCTGGTTGCCATCGATCCTCATCGGGCGCGGGCTGACCCCGACCCAAGCCGGATTGGTGCTGTCCGGTTCGGTGATCATTCAACTGGCCAGTTCGCTGGCCGCGCCGTGGCTGGCGACCCGTGGCAAGGATCAGCGTCTGGCGATCGTCGTGGTCATGGCGTTGACCCTGGCCGGGCTGTTCGGCTGCCTGTATGCACCGATCGAAGGTCTGTGGGGCTGGGCGATTCTGCTCGGGTTGGGGCAGGGCGGCACGTTCAGTCTGGCATTGACGCTGATCGTGCTGCGCTCGCGCGATTCCCATGTCGCGGCGAACCTGTCGAGCATGTCGCAGGGCTTTGGCTACACCCTGGCGTCCATGGGGCCGTTCGCCGTGGGCGTAGTGCATGACTGGACCGGCGGCTGGAATGCCGTCGGCTGGATTTTCGGCATCATTGGCACCGGCGCGATCATTGCCGGCCTCGGTGCCGGGCGCGCGTTGTATGTGCAGGTGCAAAGCGAAAAGATCTGAATGCACTGGGTGCAAATGTAGGAGTGAGCCTGCTCGCGAAAGCGGTGTTTCGGTCAACATAGATGTTGAATGTTGAATTGCCTTCACGAGCAGGCTCGCTCCCACAAGGGTTTTGCGTATTGCCGATAGTGTTTCTGCGCGCGGCAGATTATGGTGCTGGCAATCTGTACCTCTATATATGGAGATTCCCATGAGCGAAGCCCACGCCGCCCTGATCACCCGCTTCTACCAAGCCTTTCAGCGCCTCGACGCCGAAGCCATGGCCGCCTGCTACACCGATGACGTGGTCTTCAGTGATCCGGCCTTCGGTGAACTGCGCGGGCGCGATGCCGGCGACATGTGGCGCATGCTCACCACCCGTGCCAAGGATTTTTCCCTGACTTTTGATAATGTCCGTGCCGACGAGCGCACGGGCGGCGCGCATTGGGTAGCGACTTACCTGTTCAGCCAGACCGGCAACATCGTCATCAACGATATCCAGGCCCGCTTCGTGTTCCGTGACGGCAAGATCTGTGAGCATCACGACCACTTCGATCTGTGGCGCTGGTCGCGCCAAGCGCTCGGTTTCAAAGGCCTGCTGCTGGGGTGGACGCCGCTGGTGCGCAACGCCGTACGTGCCCAGGCGCGCAAGGGACTGAAGGCATTTCAGGCCGGGCGCTGATAAGATCGCCGCCTGTTTTCCTACACGTTCAGATCACCCAAGTGACCAGTCTTAGCGAACAATCCGTCGATGCTGCCGAGCCAGTGAGCAAATCCTGGTTCGTCTACCTCGTGCGTGCCGCCAATGGCTCGTTGTATTGCGGAATCAGTGACGACCCGGTGCGGCGTTTCGCCAAGCACCAAAGCGGCAAAGGCGCGCGGTTCTTTCTTTCCAGCCCGGCGATGGCGCTGGTCTACACCGAACTGTGCCGCGACAAAAGTGATGCTTTGCGCCAGGAACGGCTGATCAAAAAGCTCAAGAAGAGCGCCAAGGAATGTCTTGTCGCGTCTTATCAATCTGACTGATTGGTTCCCATCAGGCAGATCGGTAGGCCTGTCAGGCAATGCGCGCTAAGCTGCGGATTCACTTTTCCAGCGGCGGAGCCGAGCATGTCCGAGTTGATTCTGCACCATTACCCGACCTCTCCCTTTGCCGAGAAGGCCCGCCTGCTGCTGGGCTTCAAAGGCCTGTCCTGGCGTTCGGTGCATATTTCCCCGGTGATGCCGAAACCGGATCTGACCGCGTTGACCGGTGGCTACCGCAAGACCCCTGTGTTGCAGATCGGTGCTGACATCTATTGCGACACCGCACTGATCGCTCGACGCCTGGAACAGCAAAAAGCCCTGCCGGCGTTCTTCCCTGAGGGCCAGGAAATGACCAGCGCCAGTTTTGCGGCGTGGGCTGATTCGGTGGTGTTTCAGCACGCGGTGAGCCTGGTGTTCCAACCGGAATCGGTGGCGGTGCGTTTCGGCAAATTGCCGCCGGAAGCGATCAAGGCATTCCTGGCCGACCGCGCCGGTTTGTTCAGCGGTGGCAGCGCCACGCGTCTGTCCGCCGAGCAGGCCAAACATCAGTGGCCGACGATCATGGCGCGTCTGGAGCAGCAGTTGCAGCGCGAGCAGGGCGACTTCCTCTTCGGCGAGCCATCGATTGCCGACTTCGCCCTGGCGCATCCGCTGTGGTTTCTCAAGGCGACCCACGTGACGGCGCCGCTGGTGGATGACTATCCGGGAGTTGCGGCGTGGCTGGGTCGAGTGTTGGGATTCGGCCATGGCGCAGCGAGCGAGATGTCTTCCGTCGAGGCACTGGAAGTCGCGCGTAACGCGACGCCAGCGGCATTGCCGGATGAGCAGTTCGTTGATCCGAATGGCTTCAAGCCGGGCCAGCAAGTGGCGATTTCCGCTATCGACTACGGCGTTGATCCGGTGGTCGGTGAGTTGCTGTTTGCTGGCAGTGAAGAGCTGATCATTCGCCGCGAAGACGAGCGTGGCGGTGTGGTGCATGTGCACTTCCCGCGCTTCGGCTTCCGTATCGAAGCGCGCTGATTTATCAAGTCAGCTGCAAAACCTGTGGGAGCGAGCCTGCTCGCGAAGACGATGGATCATTCAACATTGTCGTTGGCTGATGCAGCGCTTTCGCGAGCAGGCTCGCTCCCACAGTGGATTATTTCAGGGCAGCGAGGATTTCTTCCGGATCAAACCCGCGAATCAACGTGCCATTGACGTCGATCAACGGTATCCCACGCCCACCCAATGCCTCATACGCCTTGCGCGCGTCGGCGTCCTTCTCGATGTCGAACTCCTTGAACGGAATGCCCTTGCTGTCGAGAAAGCGCTTGGTCTGTTTGCAGTAGCCGCACCAGTCGGTGGCGTAGAGCACGACATTGGCCTGCGCGCGCGTCTGCTCCGAGACCATTTGCGCGGGATTGAACAGCCGCTCGATCTTGCCCCAGTTCTGGTAGACCACGACCACCAGCAGCACCAGGGCAACTTTTTTCAGCACATTGCCGAGCATCAGTTGCGCCGCTTCAACTGATCGGTCAGCGAAGTCGGCAGGCCTTTGATGATCAAGGTGCCGTTCTCTTCGTCGTACTCGATCTTCGAGCCCAGCAGGTGCGCTTCGAAGCTGATCGACAGGCCTTCGGCGCGGCCGGTGAAGCGGCGGAATTGATTGAGGGTGCGCTTGTCTGCCGGGATCTCTGGCGACAGGCCGTAGTCCTTGTTGCGGATGTGATCGTAGAAGGCTTTCGGACGCTCTTCGTCGATCAGCTCCGACAATTCTTCCAGGCCCATCGGTTCGCCGAGTTTGGCCTGGCTGCTGGCATAGTCGACCAGGGTCTTGGTTTTTTCGCGGGCCGAGTCTTCCGGCAGATCTTCGCTCTCGACAAAGTCGCTGAAGGCCTTGAGCAGGGTGCGCGTCTCGCCGGGGCCGTCGACCCCTTCCTGGCAGCCGATGAAGTCGCGGAAGTATTCCGAGACCTTCTTGCCATTCTTGCCTTTGATGAACGAGATGTATTGCTTGGACTGTTTGTTGTTCTGCCACTCGGAGACATTGATCCGCGCTGCCAGATGCAACTGGCCAAGGTCGAGATGGCGCGAGGGCGTCACATCGAGCTCGTCGGTGACCGCCACGCCTTCGCTGTGGTGCAGCAGGGCAATCGCCAGGTAGTCGGTCATGCCCTGCTGATAGTGGGCAAACAGAACGTGGCCACCCACTGACAGGTTGGATTCTTCCATCAGCTTCTGCAGGTGCTCGACCGCCACTTTGCTGAACGCGGTGAAGTCACGGCCGCCTTCCATGTACTCCTTCAGCCAGCCGCTGAACGGGAATGCGCCGGACTCCGGATGGAACAGGCCCCAGGCTTTGCCCTGTTTGGCGTTGTAGCTTTCATTGAGGTCGGCGAGCATGTTTTCGATGGCTGCGGACTCGGCCAGTTCAGAGTCACGAGCGTGCAGAACTGCAGGCGTGCCGTCGGGTTTTTTGTCGATCAGGTGGACGATGCAATGACGGATCGGCATGGGCTTCTCGGCTGTTGGAAGGGAGGAGGGCAGGCTCCCCCGAAAAAGCGCTCAGTGTACCGCAACCACTGGTTTTGGCGGGGGGCGAAGGGCAAAACCGGGGCAAGAGGCCGGCCTTAAGCGGTTTTTTACCGATTTAGCGCAATAAAGCTGACCAAATGGGTAGCTAGAGGCGGATATTTCCTTGTCGCTGTGCTAGTTTTGCCCGGTCTTACGCGAAGTCACTGCGTTAAGCGTGCACTCAGCATTTGTCAGGTCGAACCAAACCCTGATTTCGGCATCTATAACCCGACTCGTCGTGGTTATCGCCGAGGGTGCCAGATCCAGAAGATCGGGCTCGATGGCTGACACTGCACTCTGCAATCCATATGAATTTGATAGGGAAGGAACACTACATGGCTCTTACTAAAGACCAACTGATCGCCGACATCGCTGAAGCTATCGACGCGCCGAAAACCACCGCGCGTAACGCTCTGGACCAACTGGGCCAAATCGTTGCCGATCAGCTGGAAAACGGCGGCGAAATCACCTTGCCAGGTATCGGCAAGCTGAAAGTGACCGAGCGTCCTGCCCGCACCGGCCGTAACCCATCGACTGGCGCTGCCATCGAAATCCCTGCAAAGAAAGTGATCAAGCTGGTTGTGGCCAAAGGCCTGACCGACGCTGTGAACAAGTAAGACGCAGCGATAAAAAAAACCGTGCTTCGGAGTGATCCGGGGCACGGTTTTTTTGTGTCTGTGATTTGCTGGCTGAATTGCAGGGCCAGTGTGGGAGCGAGCCTGCTCGCGAAAGCGGTGGGTCAGTCGATAATGAATCTGACTGACACGCCGCCTTCGCGAGCAGGCTCGCTCCCACAGGGAATCTACAGCGCCTTAGCGCACCCAGCGCTCACGCCGCCAGATCTGCTGCTCGGACTTGGTCTGGAAGGTCCAGGCGACAAAGCGGCTCTGCTTCTGCCCCTGCGACATCTCCACCACCTGGCTCTCCAGCACACCGGCCTTCTTCAGCGCGGTTTCAATGGCCGGCAGGTTCGAAGCTTTCGACACCAGCGTGCTGAACCACAACACCTTGTGCTGGAAGTTCGCGCTTTCGGCGATCAGCTGCGTCACAAACCGCGCTTCACCGCCTTCACACCACAGCTCGGCCGATTGTCCGCCGAAGTTCAACACCGGCAGCTTGCGTTTCGGATCAGCCTTGCCCAGAGCACGCCACTTGCGCTCGCTGCCCTTGGTCGCCTCTTCCATGGAGGCGTGGAACGGCGGGTTGCACATGGTCAGGTCGAAACGCTCGCCCGGCTCGAGCAAGCCTATGAGGATGTGCTTGCGGTTTTCCTGCTGACGCAGCTGGATGACCTTGCTCAGATCGTTGGACTGCACGATGGCTCGGGCCGCCGCCACGGCTGTCGGATCGATCTCCGAGCCGAGGAAATGCCAGCGGTATTCGCTGTTGCCGATCAGCGGATAAACGCAGTTGGCGCCCATGCCGATGTCCAGCACATTGACGATCGCACCGCGCGGCACCTTGCCATCGTTCATGCTCGCCAGCAGGTCAGCGAGAAAGTGTACGTAATCGGCACGCCCCGGAACCGGAGGGCAGAGGTAGTCCGCCGGAATATCCCAATGCTGGATGCCATAGAACGCCTTGAGCAGCGCCCGGTTGAACACGCGCACCGCATCGGGGCTGGCGAAGTCGATGCTTTCCTTGCCGTACGGGTTGGTGATCACGTATTTGGCCAGTTCCGGCATGGTCTTGATCAGCGCCGGGAAGTCGTAACGACCCTGATGGCGATTGCGCGGATGCAGGCTGGCCTTCTCGCGCGGCTCGACGGCTTTGCTCGGGGATGCGGCGTCAGGCTTCTTGCGCGCAGGTTTGGGTGTGCGGGGGGCAGTCATGGGCGTGGTCGATTCGGGTATGGCTGAAAGTGGCGGGTATTGTCCCACATTGTTCAGCGATAGCGTTTGCTTATGCGTAAACGGTCTAAAATACTGTCATATTTGACAGTGTGTATTGTCGTTCTATTCAAGTTCACTGTCAGGGCAATCCTAAACAACGCAGCCGTCCAAAACTAATCAATTTAAAGTTAAGGAAAACACTCATGACACAATCAATTACGTTTCCCGGTGCAGATTCCGGGATGATCAATTGCGATTCGAAGCCGCAACAGGGAATCGAGGTCAAAGTCGCCTTGCCAGGAGCTCAGGTCGGCTCGCCGTGGGAGCTTGTATGGGAGGGATTTAGAGATGCAGAACTTACGCAGCCGGTAGAGGGAACGCAGACACCACCGCTCAAAGGCTTTGTCACGGCAACAGACACGACCGAAGGCTTAGAAAGAACGATTGGAGATTATTTTCTTCACATCAGACCCATTCGAACAGGATGGGGAAAAGTGTCTTTCACGCTCAATCGCGGCAATCCACAGCACGAGAGCATTCACGTGGACTTAATCAATGCTGCGGGGGAATATTGCGAAGAAGCCCTAGGGAAGTGAAGGGTTGAAAGCAGGATGAAACAAAGGGAGGCCATTGCGGCCTCCCTCTTTCAATGCGATCTGCCGTTAAAGGCTGGCAATCCTCGCATGCTGCTCGGCCAGCTTGCCCAGGGCCTGTTCGGCCTCGGCCAGTTTGGCGCGTTCCTTGTCGATGACTTCGGCCGGGGCCTTGTCGACGAACCCGGCGTTGGCCAGCTTGCCGCCAACCCGCTGGACTTCGCCCTGCAGACGCAGGATTTCCTTGTCCAGACGTGCCAGTTCGGCGCCTTTGTCGATCAGACCGGCCATCGGCACCAGCACTTCCATCTCGCCAACCAGTGCGGTGGCGGACAGCGGTGCTTCTTCGCCGGGGCCGAGTACGGTGATCGATTCCAGACGCGCCAGCTTCTTCAGCAGCGCTTCGTTCTCGGTCAGCCGGCGCTGGTCGTCAGCGCTGACGTTCTTCAGGAAGATCGGCAGTGGCTTGCCCGGGCCGATGTTCATCTCGCCACGAATGTTGCGCGTGCCGAGCATCAGTTCCTTGAGCCATTCGATGTCGTTTTCCGCCGCCGGATCGATGCGCTCTTCATTGGCCACCGGCCAAGGCTGCAGCATGATCGTCTTGCCCTGAATGCCGGCCAGCGGCGCAATGCGCTGCCAGATTTCTTCAGTGATGAACGGCATGAACGGATGCGCCAGTCGCAGCGCCACTTCCAGTACGCGCACCAGTGTACGGCGAGTGCCACGCTGACGTTCTACGGGCGCGTTCTCGTCCCACAGCACTGGCTTGGACAATTCCAGATACCAGTCGCAGTACTGGTTCCAGATGAACTCGTACAACGCTTGCGCGGCGAGGTCGAAACGGAATTGATCCAGTTGACGGGTCACTTCGGCTTCGGTGCGTTGCAGCTGCGAGATGATCCAGCGATCGGCCAGCGACAGCTCGTAAGCTTCGCCGTTCTGGCCGCAATCTTCGCCCTTGTCCAGAACGTAACGCGCGGCGTTCCAGATCTTGTTGCAGAAGTTGCGATAGCCTTCGACGCGACCCATGTCGAACTTGATGTCGCGACCGGTCGAGGCCAGCGAGCAGAAGGTAAAGCGCAGGGCGTCGGTGCCGTAGCTTTCGATGCCATTGGCGAATTCTTCGCGGGTGGCTTTCTCGATCTTCTTCGCCAGTTTCGGTTGCATCAGGCCCGAGGTGCGCTTCTGCACCAGGGTTTCCAGGTCGATGCCGTCGATGATGTCCAGCGGGTCAAGGACGTTGCCCTTGGACTTGGACATCTTCTGGCCCTGGCCGTCGCGTACCAGACCGTGTACGTACACAGTCTTGAACGGAACCTGCGGCGTGCCGTCTTCGTTCTTCATCAGGTGCATGGTCATCATGATCATCCGGGCAACCCAGAAGAAAATGATGTCGAAACCGGTGACCAGCACGTCGGTGGAGTGGAATTTCTTCAGGAACTCGGTCTGCTCAGGCCAGCCCAGCGTGGAGAATGTCCACAGGCCGGAACTGAACCAGGTGTCGAGTACGTCGTTGTCCTGTTGCAGTGCAACGTCCGCGCCGAGGTTGTGCTTGGCCCGCACTTCGGCTTCGTCGCGACCGACGTAGACCTTGCCCGACTCGTCGTACCAGGCCGGAATGCGGTGGCCCCACCACAGCTGACGGCTGATGCACCAGTCCTGGATGTCGCGCATCCACGAGAAGTACATGTTTTCGTACTGCTTGGGCACGAACTGAATGCGACCGTCTTCGACGGCAGCAATCGCCGGCTCAGCCAGAGGCTTGGTCGACACATACCACTGGTCGGTCAGCCATGGCTCGATGACCGTGCCGGAGCGGTCGCCTTTCGGCGTTTTCTGGTTGTGATCGTTGACGCTCACCAGCAGCCCGGCGGCGTCGAACGCGGCGACGATCTGCTTGCGCGCTTCGAAACGCTCCAGGCCAGCGAACTCGGCAGGGATCTTGCCGTCGATACTCTCGTTCAGCGTGCCGTCGAGGTTGAACGCCTGGGCGGCCGGCAGCACGTAGGCGTTCTTGTCGAAGATATTCAGCAGCGGCAGGTTGTGGCGCTTGCCGACTTCGTAGTCGTTGAAATCGTGAGCCGGGGTGATTTTCACGCAGCCGGTGCCGAATTCAGGGTCGCAGTAATCGTCGCCGATGATCGGGATACGGCGGCCAACCAGTGGCAGCTCGACAAATTTGCCGATCAGCGCTTTGTAACGCTCGTCATTCGGGTTAACCGCGACGGCGGAGTCGCCGAGCATGGTTTCCGGACGGGTGGTGGCGACGACGAGGAAGTCATTGCCTTCGGCAGTTTTCGCGCCGTCGGCCAGCGGGTACTTCAGATTCCACAGGAAGCCCTTTTCGTCGTGGTTTTCCACTTCGAGGTCGGAAATCGCCGTGTGCAGTTTGGTGTCCCAGTTGACCAGACGCTTGCCGCGATAGATCAGGCCGTCTTCATGCAGACGCACGAAGGCTTCCTTGACCGCTTCCGAGAGACCGTCGTCCATGGTGAAGCGCTCGCGGCTCCAGTCGACGGACGAGCCGAGGCGGCGGATCTGCCGGCTGATGTTGCCACCGGACTGATCTTTCCATTCCCAGACTTTCTCAAGGAATTTTTCCCGGCCCAGATCGTGACGATTCTGGCCCTGGGCTTCGAGTTGGCGCTCCACCAGCATCTGCGTGGCGATACCGGCGTGGTCGGTGCCCGGCTGCCACAGGGTGTCGCGACCCTGCATGCGGCGGAAACGGATCAGTGCGTCCATGATTGCGTTGTTGAAGCCGTGACCCATGTGCAGGCTGCCGGTGACGTTCGGCGGCGGGATCATGATGGTGTAGGACTCGCCCGCGCCTTGCGGGGCGAAGTAGTTCTCGGACTCCCAGGTCTTGTACCAGGAAGTTTCAATGGCGTGCGGCTGGTAGGTCTTATCCATGCGCGGCGGGACCCTATTGGCATTTATTCAGGAAAAGCCGGGAAGTATAGCCGTGGGGACAGCCACAAGCCACAAGCTGCAAGCTTCAAGAGGAGCGCGGCGGATTTGCTTTGGCTTTGGCTTGCAGCTTAAAGCTTGCCGCTTGCAGCTGCGGCGAGCAGCCGCTCCATCCGCGCATCGAGGCGGCGTTTGATTTCGGTTTCGATGTGCGGGGCGAAGTCGTCGATCACGTCTTGCATGATCAGTTGCGCAGCGGCGCGCAGTTCGCGGTCCAGGTGGAGGAGGGCGTCCGGGCCTTTATCGACCGGGGCGGCAACCTGGGCAGCCGGGGCCGGCGTTGGTTCTTGTTCGACCGCCGCCGGCTCATTGCTGACGGAATCGAACAGCATCGGAATCTGTTCCTGTTCGCTGTCATCGACCGTATCGGTCAACAGCGGTGGTTGCAGGTTGTCATCGCCGAGCAACTGACGGATCGATTCGAGATCGTCTAGCAGGTGAGCGGACTTCTGTTGCGGTTTCGGAGTGTCCATTGGAATGCTCAGAGTCGCTGTAAACGGTGGTCTTGCAGAGAATAGCCCTGTTCGCGGTAGAAACGGAAACTCTCCCGCGCCGCCGCGCGGATGGTCGGATCTTCCACCACCACTTCCGCCACGCGGGCGAATTTGCTGGCGAAGGCCGGGACTTTCAGGTCGAGATTGACCAGCAGGTCCTGATGTTCACCGCAGTCTTCGCCCAGCCCCAGCACGATCAAACCGTCCGGTTCGCTGTCGGCCGGGCCGTGGGGCACGAAGCTTTCACCCTTGAATGCCCACAGACGCGCATCGAGATCGTCGCGCTGGGCCGCATCGCTGCAATGCAGGTAGATGCGGTGGCCCATGCGCCAGGCTTTCTCGGTGAGTTTGCAAGCAAAATCCAGACGCGCTGAAGGATCGGCGCTGGGCAGGATATAGAAGTCGACTTTGGTCATTGCGGTTCCAGAGCGGCAAGTGGCGTCACCCGAGAGTGACGCCACCTTTCAGCGGTTTCAGGCCTTGGCGCGATCCAGCAGGTACTGGGTCAGCAGTGGAACCGGACGGCCAGTGGCGCCTTTGTCCTTGCCGCCGCTGGTCCATGCCGTGCCGGCGATGTCCAGGTGCGCCCAGTTGAGGTTCTTGGTGAAGCGCGACAGGAAGCAGGCGGCAGTGATGGTGCCGGCCTTCGGCCCGCCAATGTTGGCGATGTCGGCGAACGGGCTGTCCAGCTGCTCTTGATACTCATCGAACAGCGGCAGTTGCCAGGCGCGGTCGTCGGCAGCCTTGCCGGCGCTGAGCAACTGGTCGATCAGTTCGTCGTTGTTGCCCAGCAGGCCGGACGTGTGTGCGCCCAGGGCCACTACGCAAGCGCCGGTCAGGGTGGCGATGTCGATCACCGCTTGTGGCTTGAAGCGCTCGGCGTAGGTCAGTGCATCGCACAGCACCAGACGGCCTTCGGCGTCGGTGTTGAGGATTTCCACGGTCTGGCCGCTCATGGTGGTGACGATGTCGCCGGGACGCGAAGCGTTGCCGCTCGGCATGTTCTCGGCGCAGGCGAGGATGCACACCAGATTGATCGGCAGTTTCAGCTCGAGCACGGCGCGCAAGGTTCCGAATACGGAGGCAGCGCCGCCCATGTCGTACTTCATTTCGTCCATGCCGGCCCCCGGCTTCAGGCTGATGCCGCCGGTGTCGAAAGTAATGCCCTTGCCGACCAGCGCGTATGGCTTCTCGGATTTCTTGCCGCCGTTGTATTGCATGACGATCAGGCGCGGTGGCTGGGCGCTGCCCTGGCCCACGGCGTAGAACGAGCCCATGCCGAGGGATTTGATCTTCTTCTCGTCGAGTACTTCGACTTTCAGATCCTTGAACTCTTTGCCCAGGTTCTTCGCCTGTTCGCCCATGAAGGTCGGGTGGCAGATGTTCGGCGGCAGGTTGCCCAGATCGCGGGTGAAGGCCATGCCGTTAGCGATAGCAGTGGCGTGATTCACGGCACGCTGAACTTCGGCTTGCGCAGCCTTGATGGTCAGCAGGGTGATTTTCTTCAGAGCGCGCGGTTCGGCTTTCTGGCTCTTGAACTGGTCAAAGGTGTAGCCGCCGTCGACCAGGGTTTCTGCCAGCAGGCGAGTCTTGCCGTAGCTGTCGCGACCTTTGACGATGACTTCGTCCAGCGCCAGCACGGCATCACCGCCGCCCAGACCTTTGAGGGTGTTGAGGATGCCGGCAACGATTTTGCGGAACGGACGGTCGCCCAGTTCCTCGTCCTTGCCCACGCCGACCAGCAAAACGCGCTCGGCTTTCAGGTTCGGCAGGCTGTGCAGCAGCAGGCTTTGACCGACCTTGCCGGCCAGGTCGCCACGCTTGAGCACGGCGCTGATCGCGCCGCCGCTCGACTCGTCGACCAGTCTGGCGGCGACACCGAGTTTGCGGCCTTCGCCGACGGCAACCACCAGGGTGGCGGTTTTCAACGTTTCTGGGCTAACGCTTTTTACAACCAGTTCCATGTCCGGATCCCTGAATGAATGGTCAACACGCAGGCGTTCGACGTTGTCCGCAATCGCCTGCTTATAAAGAGAAGAGGCGCAGGCCGAAGCCTGCGACAAGGGCCGCAGTTTGAACCTCGCTCCCCGCGCCTGACAACCCTCGAGCAAAGGATTACAGAGATGGATGAGTGTGCGCAGTGACAGGCGCCCCCAATCACAGGATAATGCCGCATCTTTTTTCGACCGCTCTGCATGGCGGGCCGGTCGATGTGTTTGCTTGTTTGGCCGCCTTAGCCTGACAACCCTGGAGTGTCTGGTTTGATCGTCTTCCGTTATCTGTCCCGCGAAGTCCTGTTGACCCTCAGCGCCGTAAGTGCCGTGCTGCTGGTCATCATCATGAGCGGTCGCTTCATCAAATACCTGGCGCAGGCTGCGGCCGGTCAGCTCGATCCGGGCTCGCTGTTCCTGATCATGGGCTTTCGTCTGCCGGGTTTCCTGCAACTGATTCTGCCGCTGGGTCTGTTCCTCGGGATCCTGCTGGCCTACGGTCGCCTGTACCTAGAAAGCGAAATGACCGTGCTTTCGGCCACCGGCATGAGCCAGCAGAAGCTGTTTCGCATGACCCTGTTTCCGGCGACGCTGGTGGCACTGGTGGTGGCGTGGCTGAGCCTTGGCCTGGCTCCGCAGGGCGCCAACCAGTTTCAGTTGCTGTTGAACAAGCAGGACGCGCTGACCGAGTTCGATACCCTCGAACCGGGCCGCTTCCAGGCATTGCGTGACGGTACTCGGGTGACCTACACCGAAACCCTGAGCGACGACCGCGTCAATCTCGGCAGCGTGTTCATCTCGCAGAAGAACCTTGGTGCCGATAAGAAGGACCGCGGGATTTCCGTGCTGGTGGCCGAGTCGGGTCGTCAGGAAATCCGCCCCGATGGCAATCGCTACCTGATCCTCGACAACGGCTATCGCTATGACGGCAGCCCGGGGCAGGCCGACTACCGTGCCATCCATTACGAAACATATGGCGTGCTGTTGCCCAAGCCGGACGTCAGCGAAGAAGTCACCGATCGTGACGCGATGCCGACCTCGTCCCTGTGGGGCAGTGATGACATCCGTTCGAAAACCGAGCTGCAATGGCGTATGTCCCTGCCATTGCTGGTGTTCATCGTGACCCTGATGGCGGTGCCGCTGTCGCGGGTGAATCCGCGTCAGGGGCGTTTCCTCAAGCTGCTGCCGGCGATTCTTCTTTATATGGCTTACCTGACCATCCTGATTGCCGCTCGCGGCGCCCTCGAAAAAGGCAAGATCCCGCCAGCCCTCGGCCTGTGGTGGGTGCACGCGATCTTCCTGGTCATCGGCCTCGGCCTGCTGTATTGGGAGCCGATGCGCTTGAAACTGGCCAGCCGTCGCAGCGCCGCGCTGGAGGTGGCTCGTGGTTAAACTCGACCGCTACATCGGCAGCAGCGTATTCATGGCAATCATCGCCGTGCTGGCGATCATCCTCGGCCTGGCAACGCTTTTCGCCTTCATCGATGAAATGGGCGACGTCAGCGACACCTACACCCTGGTCGATGTCCTCGGTTTCGTACTGCTGACCGCACCGCGCCGTCTGTATGAAATGCTGCCGATGGCGGCATTGATCGGCTGCCTGATCGGTCTCGGCAGTCTGGCCAGCAGCAGTGAGCTGACAGTCATGCGTGCTGCTGGCGTGTCGATCGGCCGTATCGTCTGGGCTGTAATGAAGCCAATGCTGGTGCTGATGCTCGCTGGCGTGCTTATCGGCGAATACGTTGCCCCGGCCACTGAAAGCATGGCCCAGGCCAATCGCTCGCTGGCCCAAGGCAGTGGCGACGCACAAAGCGCCAAGCACGGTATGTGGCACCGTCAGGGTGAAGAATTCATCCACATCAACGCGGTTCAACCGAACGGTCTGTTGTACGGCGTGACGCGTTATCACTTCGACAAGGAGCGCCATCTGCTCAGCTCCAGCTTCGCCAAAAAGGCTGAGTTTGACGGCACCAAGTGGCAGCTTACCGACGTTGCCACCACGCTGTTCAAGGAGCGCAGTACTGAAGTCCTCAATACCCCGAGCGAGGAGTGGGATGTGGCGTTGAGCCCGCAACTGCTCAGCACCGTAGTCATGGCGCCGGAATCGCTGTCGATTAGCGGCCTGTGGGGCTACATCCACTATCTGGCCGAGCAGGGCCTGAGCAACGGCCGTTACTGGCTGGCATTTTGGGTCAAGGTGTTGCAGCCGCTGGTGACTGCCGCGCTGGTGCTGATGGCGATCTCGTTCATCTTCGGTCCACTGCGTTCGGTGACCCTCGGTCAGCGTGTTTTCACCGGCGTGCTGGTGGGCTTCACCTTCCGCATCGTCCAGGATCTGCTGGGGCCATCGAGTCTGGTGTTCGGTTTCTCGCCGCTGTTTGCGGTGCTGGTGCCGGCCGGCGTGTGCGCGCTGGCGGGTGTCTGGCTGCTCAGGCGAGCGGGCTGATGAACAAGCTTTCATTCAGCGCTTGAACCCTGAAAACGCCTCGGTCGCCAGACCGGGGCGTTTTTGCATGCGATCCGGGTGACAGGCGAACGTGACGCTTGCGCCGTGTATCAGGTACAATTCCCGGCTATTTTTCGGCGGGCCAAGCCTGCAGCCTTTTTGAGTGTTGATCCGTGAGTGATTTGAGTCATATCCGCAATTTCTCCATCATCGCCCACATTGACCATGGCAAGTCGACGCTGGCTGACCGTTTCATCCAGATGTGCGGCGGCCTGGCCGAGCGTGAAATGGAAGCCCAGGTACTGGATTCCATGGATCTTGAGCGTGAACGCGGGATCACCATCAAGGCCCATAGCGTTACCCTCTATTACAAAGCCAAAGATGGCATCACCTACCAGCTGAACTTCATTGACACCCCGGGCCACGTTGACTTCACCTACGAAGTCAGCCGTTCCCTGGCCGCGTGCGAAGGTGCGTTGCTGGTGGTCGATGCGGGGCAGGGCGTAGAAGCCCAGTCCGTGGCCAACTGCTACACCGCCATCGAGCAGGGCCTGGAGGTCATGCCGGTGCTGAACAAGATCGACCTGCCTCAGGCCGAGCCGGATCGCGTCAAGGACGAGATCGAGAAGATCATCGGCATCGACGCTACCGACGCCGTCACCTGCAGCGCCAAGACCGGCCTGGGTGTCGACGAAGTGCTCGAGCGTCTGGTACACACCATCCCTGCGCCGACCGGCAACATCGAAGATCCGCTGCAAGCGTTGATCATCGACTCCTGGTTCGACAACTACCTGGGCGTTGTTTCCCTGGTACGCGTGCGCCACGGCCGTGTGAAGAAGGGCGACAAGATTCTGGTCAAGTCCACCGGCAAGGTGCACCTGGTCGACAGCGTCGGCGTGTTCAACCCGAAACACACCGCCACTGTTGATCTGAAGGCCGGCGAAGTGGGCTTCATCATCGCCAGCATCAAGGACATTCACGGCGCACCGGTCGGTGACACCCTGACCCTGAGCTCCACGCCAGACGTTCCGGTGCTGCCGGGCTTCAAACGCATTCAGCCACAGGTTTACGCCGGTCTGTTCCCGGTCAGCTCCGACGACTTCGAGGATTTCCGCGAAGCGCTGCAGAAGCTGACCCTGAACGACTCGTCGCTGCAGTACACCCCGGAAAGCTCGGACGCCCTGGGCTTCGGCTTCCGTTGCGGCTTCCTCGGCATGCTGCACATGGAAATCATCCAGGAGCGCCTCGAGCGCGAGTACGACCTGGACCTGATCACCACCGCGCCGACGGTAATTTTCGAGCTGGTGCTGAAAACCGGTGAAACGATTTATGTCGACAACCCGTCGAAGCTTCCGGACGTGTCGGCGATCGAGGACATGCGCGAGCCAATCGTGCGCGCCAATATCCTCGTACCGCAGGAACACCTGGGCAACGTCATCACCCTGTGCATCGAGAAGCGCGGCGTACAGGTCGACATGCTGTTCCTCGGCAATCAGGTGCAAGTCACCTACGACCTGCCGATGAACGAAGTGGTCCTGGACTTCTTCGACCGTCTCAAATCCACCAGCCGCGGCTATGCTTCGCTGGACTACCATTTCGATCGTTACCAATCGGCTAATCTGGTGAAACTGGACGTGCTGATCAACGGCGACAAGGTCGATGCCCTGGCATTGATCGTGCACCGTGACAATTCGCACTTCAAAGGTCGTCAGTTGACCGAGAAGATGAAAGAACTGATTCCTCGTCAGATGTTCGACGTGGCGATTCAGGCCGCCATTGGTGGTCAGATCGTGGCCCGGACAACCGTCAAGGCGCTCAGAAAGAACGTATTGGCCAAATGCTACGGCGGTGACGTCAGTCGTAAGAAGAAACTGCTCGAGAAGCAGAAGGCCGGTAAGAAACGCATGAAACAGGTCGGCAACGTGGAAATTCCACAGGAAGCCTTCCTCGCCGTGCTCAGGTTGGAATAATCAGGTCCTATGTCGCTAAATTTCCCGCTGTTGCTGGTCATCGCCGTGTTCGTCTGCGGCCTGTTGGCGTTGCTCGATCTGCTGTTCCTGGCGCCGCGTCGGCGGGCTGCCATTGCCTCTTACCAAGGCAGTGTCAGCCAGCCCGAGCCTGTGGTGGTCGAGAAACTGAACAAAGAGCCGCTGCTGGTCGAATACGGCAAGTCGTTCTTTCCGGTGCTGTTCATCGTGCTGGTGCTGCGTTCGTTCCTGGTGGAGCCGTTCCAGATTCCGTCCGGCTCGATGAAACCGACCCTGGACGTCGGCGACTTCATTCTGGTGAACAAGTTTTCCTACGGCATCCGTCTGCCGGTGATCGACAAGAAGATCATCGAAGTCGGTGACCCGCAGCGCGGCGATGTCATGGTGTTCCGCTACCCGAGCGACCCGAACGTCAACTACATCAAGCGTGTGGTCGGCCTGCCGGGTGACACGGTGCGTTACACCGCCGACAAGCGTCTGTTCGTCAACGGCGAATCGATTGCCGAGAAGATGGTCGGTGCCGAAGCGGGTTCGCTGGGCAGCGCGGAGCTCTATCAGGAAAAACTCGGCGCAGCCGAGCACCTGATCCGCAAGGAAATGAGCCGCTACCGCGCGACCCCGGATCGTTCGTGGACAGTGCCTGCCGGGCACTACTTCATGATGGGCGACAACCGCGACAACTCGAACGACAGCCGCTACTGGGATGATCCGAACATTCCCAAGGACCTGCTGGGCATGGTTCCCGACAAGAATATTGTCGGCAAGGCCTTCGCGGTCTGGATGAGCTGGCCGGAGCCGAAACTCAGCCACCTGCCGAATTTCTCGCGGGTCGGCCTGATCAAGTAATCAAACACGGCGCTGTTGACCACAGCGCCGAATGCATTTCTGGAGCCGGCACAATCGGCTTCGCAATCGCCAGGATTTATTTTTTGAACACAGCGTTAATTGTCCCAGGCCTGCGCCGTACCCCGGCGATGGCAGTGGAAACCAGCCACGAACTCAGCGTGGGTAAACCGTGAGCGTTTCTCTAAGCCGTCTCGAGCGCCAGCTCGGTTACACCTTCAAGGACCAGGAGCTGATGCTGCTGGCCCTCACGCACCGCAGTTTTGCCGGGCGCAACAACGAGCGTCTGGAATTCCTCGGTGATGCCATCCTCAACTTCGTTGCTGGCGAGGCGCTGTTCGATCGCTTCCCGTTGGCCCGCGAAGGCCAGTTGTCGCGTTTGCGCGCACGCCTGGTAAAAGGTGAGACGCTGGCCGTACTGGCTCGCGGTTTCGACCTCGGTGATTATCTGCGTCTGGGTTCGGGTGAACTGAAGAGCGGTGGTTTCCGCCGTGAATCGATTCTCGCCGATGCCCTCGAAGCCCTGATCGGTGCGATCTACCTCGATGCCGGCATGGACGTCGCCCGCGAGCGCGTGCTGGCGTGGCTGGCCGGCGAATTCGAAGGCCTGACCCTGGTCGACACCAACAAGGATCCGAAAACCCGCTTGCAGGAACACCTGCAATCGCGCGGTTGCGAACTGCCACGCTACGAAGTGGTGGATATCCAGGGCGAACCGCACTGCCGTACCTTCTTCGTCGAATGCGAAGTGGTCTTACTGAATGAAAAAGCCGAGGTCAGGGTGTGAGCCGTCGTATTGCCGAACAGGTAGCGGCCGCCGCAGCACTGATTGCCCTGGGCGTGGAGAATGGCAATGACTGATACAAACGCAACTCGCTGTGGCTACGTTGCCATCGTCGGCCGTCCCAACGTCGGCAAGTCGACGCTGCTCAACCACATCCTCGGCCAGAAGCTCGCGATCACCTCGCGCAAGCCGCAGACCACCCGCCACAACATGCTCGGCATCAAGACCGAGGGCGACGTGCAGGCGATCTACGTCGACACCCCGGGCATGCACAAGGGTGGCGAAAAGGCCCTGAACCGCTACATGAACAAGACCGCTTCGGCGGCGTTGAAAGACGTCGACGTGGTGATCTTCGTCGTCGACCGTACCAAGTGGACCGACGAAGACCAGATGGTGCTCGAACGTGTGCAATACGTGACCGGTCCGCTGATCGTCGCGCTGAACAAGACCGATCGCATCGAAGACAAAGCCGAGTTGATGCCGCACCTGAGCTGGTTGCAGGAACAGCTGCCGAACGCGCAGATCATCCCCATTTCCGCGCAGCACGGGCATAACCTCGAAGCGCTGGAAAAAGTTATCGCCGATCACTTGCCGGAGAATGATCACTTCTTCCCGGAAGACCAGATCACCGACCGCAGCAGCCGTTTCCTTGCCGCCGAACTGGTGCGCGAGAAAATCATGCGCCAGATGGGTGCCGAGCTGCCGTACCAGATCACCGTCGAGATCGAAGAATTCAAGCAGCAGGGCAAGACCTTGCACATCCACGCGCTGATCCTCGTCGAGCGTGACGGCCAGAAGAAAATCATCATTGGCGACAAGGGCGAGCGCATCAAGCGCATCGGCACCGAAGCGCGCAAGGACATGGAGCTGCTGTTCGACTCCAAGATCATGCTCAACCTGTGGGTCAAGGTGAAGGGCGGCTGGTCCGATGACGAGCGCGCGCTGCGTTCGCTGGGTTACGGCGACCTGTAAAAACGCGGTTGGCGCAACACCGAAGAAACCTGTGGGAGCGAGCTTGCTCGCGAAGGCGTAGTGCCAGCCGACATATTTGTTGACTGTCACCCAGCATTCGCGAGCAAGCTCGCTCCCACATTGGTTTTGGGGTGAATATAGAACCGCGTTTTCATCAATGAGAGCTCCATGTCCTCAACACCACCTCCCGCGCAACCGGCCTACGTTCTGCACAGTCGCGCCTATCGCGAAACCAGCGCGCTGGTCGACTTCCTCACGCCGCAAGGTCGGCTGCGGGCGGTGTTGCGCAGTGCGCGGGGCAAGGCTGGAACATTGGCGCGGCCGTTTGTGGCGCTGGAGGTCGAGTTCCGTGGCAAGGGTGAGTTGAAGAATGTCGGGCGCATGGAAAGCTCCGGCACCTCGGCCTGGCTCAACGGCGAGGCGCTGTTCAGTGGTCTGTATCTCAACGAACTGTTGATTCGCCTGCTGCCTGCCGAGGATCCGCATCCTGCAGTATTTGATCATTACGCCGCGACCTTGCTGGCGCTGGCCGAAGGTCGCCCGCTGGAGCCTTTGTTGCGCTCCTTCGAATGGCGATTGCTGGATGATCTCGGCTACGGCTTCTCCATGAACACCGATATGCACGGTGAGCCTGTGGCACCTGACGGTCTCTATCGCCTGCAAGTCGATGCCGGTCTCGAAAGGGTGTATCTGCTGCAGCCGGGCCTGTTCAACGGTACCGAACTCCTGGCCATGGCCGAAGCCGACTGGTCGGCGCCCGGTGCGCTGTCGGCGGCCAAGCGTCTGATGCGCCAGGCACTGGCAGTGCATTTGGGCGGGCGTCCGCTTGTCAGTCGCGAGCTGTTTCGCAAGCCCTGATATGCTGTGCGCCGAATCTCTCAATCCAGGAGCGCATCCGTGACCAGCAGCAATCGCATTCTTCTCGGCGTGAACATCGACCACGTTGCCACCCTGCGTCAGGCCCGTGGCACGCGCTACCCGGATCCGGTCAAGGCGGCGCTGGACGCAGAAGAGGCGGGCGCCGATGGCATCACCGTGCACCTGCGTGAAGATCGCCGGCACATCCAGGAGCGCGACGTGCTGCTGCTCAAGGATGTGCTGCAAACGCGCATGAACTTCGAAATGGGCGTCACCGAAGAAATGATGGCGTTCGCCGAGCGCATTCGCCCGGCGCACATCTGTCTGGTCCCGGAAACCCGCCAGGAATTGACCACCGAAGGTGGACTGGATGTGGCGGGGCAGGAAGAGCGCATCAGGGCTGCGGTCGAGCGCTTGTCGAAAATCGGCAGCGAAGTGTCACTGTTCATCGACGCCGACGAGCGCCAGATCGCCGCCTCCAAGCGCGTCGGCGCGCCGGCCATCGAGCTGCACACCGGGCGTTACGCCGATGCCGAAACCCCGACTGAAGTGGCTGAAGAGCTCAAGCGCGTCGCTGATGGCGTGGCATTTGGGCTGGCGCAGGGTCTGATCGTCAATGCCGGGCATGGCCTGCATTACCACAACGTTGAAGCAGTGGCGGCGATCAAGGGCATCAACGAACTGAACATTGGTCACGCGCTGGTGGCGCATGCGTTGTTCGTGGGCTTCAAGTCTGCCGTATCGGAAATGAAAGCGCTGATTCTCGCGGCGGCCAAGGTTTAAAGGCCAGCGCATGACAACTGTGGGAGCGGGCTTGCTCGCGAAAGCGGTGGGTCAGTCAAAGATGATGTCGACTGACACTGAGCATTCGCGAGCAAGCCCGCTCCCACAGTTGGATTTGAGGTGTTGTTAGAGCGGGGCGGGCTCTTGCGCCGGTTTCGACTTGTCGATCGCCGGCACATGCAGGTTGCCCTCGGCCACCTGATCGCCTTCAAGTTGCGGCTGGGTTACCCAGGTCAGGATGTCGTAGTAGCGCCGGATGTTCGCTACGAAATGCACCGGTTCGCCACCCCGGGCGTAGCCGTAACGGGTCTTGCTGTACCACTGTTTCTGCGACAGGCGCGGCAGGATTTTTTTCACGTCCAGCCACTTGTCCGGATTCAAGCCTTCCTTCACCGCCAGTTTGCGCGCGTCGTCCAGATGGCCGCTGCCGACGTTGTACGCCGCCAAGGCAAACCAGGTGCGGTCCGGTTCCTGGATCGAATCGTCCAGCTGATCCTTCATATAGGCCAGGTACTTGGCGCCGCCCATGATGCTCTGCTTGGGATCGAGGCGGTTTGATACACCCATCGCCTGCGCGGTGTTCTGAGTCAGCATCATCAAGCCGCGCACGCCGGTTTTTGACGTCACTGCGGGCTGCCACAGCGATTCCTGATAACCGATGGCAGCCAGCAGGCGCCAATCGACTTTCTCTTTCTTCGCGTAATTCTTGAAGTGCTGTTCGTATTTCGGCAGGCGCTGCTGCAAATGCTGGGCGAAGGTGGTGGCGCCCATATAGCCGAGGACATCAACGTGGCCGTAGTAGCGGTCTTTCAGGCGTTGCAGGGTGCCGTTTTTCTGCACCTTGTCCAGATAGGCGTTGATTTCATTGAGCAGGCTGTTGTCCTCGCCCGGGCCAACCGCCCAACTCTGACTGCGCGCATCACCGAGGTCGAAGGCCACACGAATATTGGTGAAGTACACCTGATTCATCGCCACTTCGTTGGAATCGACCAGGGTCAGGTCGATCTGGCCTTCATCGACCATGCGCAGCAGGTCGACCACTTCAACCGCGTCGGATTCTTCGTATTCGATGCCGGGAAATTTCTGTTTCAGCCCGGCCAGTTGCTCAGCGTGGGTGCTGCCCTTGAGCACCATGATCTTCTTGCCGACCAGATCCGCCGGATCGGTCGGCCGCGACTGGCCGTTGCGGTAGATGATCTGCGGGGTGACTTCAAGGTAGGAATGGGAGAACCGCACCTGCTTCTTGCGTTCATCGCTGCTGACCAGACCGGCGGCCGCGAGTACCGGGCCGTTCGGCTTGCCGACCTGGTTGAACAGGTCATCGAGATTGTCCGCGGTCTCGATCTTCAGCTCGACACCCAAATCGTCGGCGAAACGCTTCACCAGCTCGTATTCGAAGCCGGTTTCACCGCTGCGATCCTGAAAGTAGGTGGCGGGGCTGTTACGGGTAACCACCCGCAGCACACCGTCCTCCTTTACGCGCTCGAGTGTGTTGGGTTTATCAACACAGCCACCGAGCATCAGGAAGAGTCCGGTTGCGATCAGCCATTTGGCGTATCGCGGACGCAAAGCCGTTGGGAAAAACATCTGCGCAGTATACGCAAACGGCCACGGGCGCCATATCTCGACAGCGTAGGACGAGTCTGCTAGCGATCACAAATCCGAACGAAATCCCTTGAATACGGGCCTTCAGGGCATTTTGTTACAGTAAAAATAAGCCGCACTGAAACGCTCGATTTACCTGACCCCGGAGGCAGAAACACAGATTGCTACCCGAGTGCAACCGTGCGTAGCGTTTCGGGTGATGTTGAGGTCGGTTTAGGCTAGAATGCACGGCCTCAAAGCACACCCCTTCCCGAGGCTGTCCCGAAGATGTTGATCCTGCGCGGCGCTCCTGCCCTTTCTGCCTTTCGCCACAGCAAACTCCTTGAGCAACTGAGCCAGAAGGTTCCGGCTGTCAGTGGCCTGTATGCTGAATTCGCTCACTTCGCCGAAGTCACCGGCGTCCTGACCGGCGACGAACAGCAGGTGCTAGCGCGCCTTCTGAAGTACGGCCCAAGTGTTCCAGTTCAAGAGCCGACCGGCCGTCTGTTTCTGGTGTTGCCGCGTTTCGGCACCATCTCGCCGTGGTCGAGCAAGGCCAGCGACATCGCCCGCAACTGCGGCCTGAGCAAGATCCAGCGCCTGGAACGCGGTATCGCCTTCTATGTTGCAGGGCAGTTCAGCGAAGCCGAAGCCCAACTGATTTCGGACGCCCTGCATGACCGCATGACCCAGATCGTGCTGGCCAACCTCGAGCAGGCCGCCGGTCTGTTCAGCCACGCCGAGCCGAAGCCGCTGACTGCAATCGACATCCTCGGTGGCGGTCGCGCCGCGCTGGAGAAGGCCAACACCGAGCTGGGCCTGGCCCTGGCTGAAGACGAGATCGACTATCTGGTCAACGCCTTCAATGGTCTCAAGCGCAACCCGCACGACATCGAACTGATGATGTTCGCCCAGGCCAACTCCGAGCACTGCCGCCACAAGATCTTCAACGCCAGTTGGGACATTGACGGCCAGAGCCAGGAAAAAGCCTGTTCGGCATGATCAAGAACACCTATCAGATGCACAGCGAAGGCGTGTTGTCCGCTTATAAGGACAACGCTTCGGTGATCGTCGGCAACGTTGCCGGCCGCTTCTTCCCGAACCCTGAAACCCGTCAGTACGGCGCGGTGCAGGAGCCGGTGCACATCCTGATGAAGGTTGAAACCCACAACCACCCGACCGCGATTGCTCCGTTCCCGGGTGCATCGACCGGTTCCGGCGGTGAGATTCGTGACGAAGGTGCAACCGGGCGCGGCGCCAAGCCCAAGGCCGGCCTCACCGGTTTCACTGTATCGAACCTGCAGATCCCGGGCTTCGAACAGCCGTGGGAAGTGCCGTACGGCAAGCCTGAGCGCATCGTCACCGCGCTGGACATCATGATCGAAGGCCCGCTCGGCGGCGCTGCGTTCAACAACGAATTCGGTCGTCCGGCGCTGACCGGCTACTTCCGTACCTTCGAACAATCGATTACCACTCCGCACGGTGACGAAGTGCGTGGTTACCACAAGCCGATCATGCTCGCTGGCGGTATGGGCAACATCCGTGAAGAACACGTCAAGAAAGGCGAGATCGTTGTTGGTTCGAAGCTGATCGTGCTCGGCGGCCCGGCGATGTTGATCGGTCTGGGCGGCGGCGCGGCTTCGTCGATGGCCACCGGCACCAGCTCGGCGGATCTGGATTTTGCTTCCGTACAGCGTGAAAACCCGGAAATGGAGCGTCGTTGCCAGGAAGTCATCGACCGTTGCTGGCAACTGGGTGACAAGAACCCGATCAGCTTCATCCACGATGTCGGCGCGGGCGGTCTGTCCAACGCCTTCCCGGAACTGGTCAACGACGGCGATCGCGGTGGCCGTTTCGAACTGCGCAACATCCCCAACGACGAGCCGGGCATGGCCCCGCACGAAATCTGGTCGAACGAATCCCAGGAACGTTACGTTCTCGCCGTCGGCCCGGAAGACTTCGAGCGCTTCCAGGCGATCTGCGAACGCGAGCGCTGCCCGTTTGCCGTCGTCGGTGAAGCCACTGCCGAACCGCAACTGACCGTGACCGACAGCCACTTCGGCAACAACCCGGTGGACATGCCGCTGGAAGTGTTGCTGGGCAAGGCGCCGCGCATGCACCGTTCGGTGGTTCGCGAAGCCGAGCTGGGCGATGACTTCGATCCGTCGAACCTCGACATCAGCGAGTCCATCGAACGCGTTCTGCATCACCCGGCCGTAGCCAGCAAAAGCTTCCTGATCACCATCGGCGACCGCACCATCACCGGCCTCGTCGCCCGTGACCAGATGGTCGGCCCATGGCAGGTGCCGGTGGCTGACGTTGCCGTCACCGCCACCAGTTTCGACGTCTACACCGGTGAAGCCATGGCGATGGGCGAGCGTACACCGCTGGCTCTGCTGGACGCGCCGGCATCGGGCCGCATGGCCATCGGCGAAACCATCACCAACATTGCCGCCTCGCGCATCAACAAGCTCTCCGACATCAAACTGTCGGCGAACTGGATGTCCGCTGCCGGCCACCCGGGCGAAGACGCGCGTCTATACGACACCGTAAAAGCGGTCGGCATGGAACTGTGCCCTGAGCTGGGCATCACCATTCCGGTGGGCAAGGACTCGATGTCCATGGCCACGCGCTGGAACGATAACGGCGAAGACAAGACCGTCACCTCGCCGATGTCGCTGATCGTGACCGGTTTCGCGCCAGTGGCTGACATCCGTCAGACCCTGACTCCGGAGCTGCGCATGGACAAGGGCACCACTGACCTGATCCTGATCGACCTCGGTCGCGGGCAGAACCGCATGGGTGCTTCGATCCTCGCGCAAGTCCACGGCAAACTCGGCCAGCATGCGCCGGACGTCGATGACGCCGAAGACCTGAAAGCCTTCTTCGCAGTGATCCAGGGCCTCAACGCCGACGGTCACCTGCTGGCTTACCACGACCGTTCCGACGGTGGTCTGCTGACCTCCGTGGTGGAAATGGCCTTCGCCGGCCACTGCGGTCTGAGCCTGAACCTGGACAGCGTTGCCGAATCCGCTTCGGAAATCGCCGCGATCCTGTTCAACGAAGAACTCGGTGCGGTGATCCAGGTTCGCCAGGACGCCACCCCGGACATCCTCGCGCAATTCAGCGCCGCCGGTCTGGGCGACTGCGTGTCGGTGATCGGTCAGCCGATCAACAATGGCCAGATCAACATCACCTTCAACGGTGACACCGTGTTCGAAGGCCAGCGTCGTCTGCTCCAGCGTCAGTGGGCCGAGACCAGCTACCAGATCCAGCGTCTGCGCGACAACGCTGACTGCGCCGAGCAGGAATTCGACGCGCTGCTTGAAGAAGACAACCCGGGCCTGAGCGTCAAGCTCAGCTACGACGTCAATCAGGACATCGCCGCGCCTTACATCAAGAAAGGCATCCGCCCACAGGTTGCCGTGCTGCGTGAGCAGGGCGTCAACGGTCAAGTGGAAATGGCCGCCGCGTTCGACCGCGCCGGTTTCAGCGCGATCGACGTGCACATGAGCGATATCCTCGCCGGTCGTGTCGACCTCAACGAGTTCAAGGGCCTGGTGGCCTGCGGTGGTTTCTCCTACGGCGACGTGCTCGGCGCCGGTGAGGGCTGGGCCAAGTCGGCGCTGTTCAACAGCCGCGCCCGCGATGCGTTCCAGGGCTTCTTCGAACGTAACGACAGCTTCACGCTGGGCGTATGCAACGGTTGCCAGATGATGTCCAACCTGCACGAGCTGATCCCGGGCAGCGAGTTCTGGCCGCACTTCGTGCGCAACCGCTCCGAGCAGTTCGAAGCGCGCGTGGCGATGGTGCAGATCCAGGAGTCGAACTCGATATTCCTGCAGGGCATGGCCGGTTCGCGCATGCCGATCGCCATCGCCCACGGTGAGGGTCATGCCGAGTTCGCCAGCGAAGAGGCACTGCTGGAAGCTGATCTGTCCGGTTGCGTGGCGATGCGTTTTGTCGACAACCACGGCAAGGTCACCGAAGCTTACCCGGCCAACCCGAACGGCTCGCCGCGCGGGATTACCGGCCTCACCAGCCGTGACGGTCGCGTGACGATCATGATGCCGCACCCGGAGCGTGTGTTCCGTGCGGTGCAGAATTCGTGGCGGTCGGAAGACTGGAACGAAGATGCACCTTGGATGCGCATGTTCCGTAACGCGCGCGTCTGGGTTAACTAAGGCCTGTGTACAAGCTGGGGTTTTTTGTTCCTGACAGTCATGTCGAGGTGGTCAAAGGGGCTGTGTTCGCTGCCGGTGGTGGGCGGATCGGTGACTATGACCACTGTGCATGGCAGGTGCTTGGCCTGGGCCAGTTTCGACCGTTGGACGGCAGTCAGCCGTTTATCGGTCAGGCGGGGCAGGTTGAGCGGGTTGAGGAATGGAAGGTTGAGCTTGTCGTTGCGGATGAGTTGATTGTGGCTGTTGTGGCGGCGTTGAAGCTCAGTCATCCGTATGAAACGCCGGCTTATGAGGTGTGGCGGCTGGAGGATTTCTGATCTTCTTGGCTGCTTGAACGTGAAACCCGCAGATGAGGGATTGTCTGTGGGTTTTTTGTTGGCCTTGGTTTTATTTTGATTTGGGTGAATATCCGTTTTTGCGGTGCTGCGGCTGGCGGTTTCGCCTGACGGCGACTTACTTTTTTACAAGCCGGTGCGTGTCAACGTATCTGTCGCTTCACGGCTGTTTTAGGAGTCTATTACGCCCTTGTTTCAGGGCGCTCTGGATTCAGGTAAACAGCGTTTGCGAGTTTCCAATTACGTACTTCGCCGCTCCAACGGCTAGGGTTAGTTGCTTTGGCTGCCTTGTAAAGATTCTCCCGTGCCTGCAGTAACGCAGGTGCCTTGCCTTCGTGACGCTCATTGGGCGTCACGTATTTCAAGGCGCTATGACGATGCTCGTCGTTGTACCACTCAACGAATTTCTGCACCCAGAGTCGTGCTTCCGTGAGGTTGTCGAAGGGCCGCTCGGGCCACAGCGGGCAATACTTAGCCGTACGAAAAAGCGCTTCGGCATAGGCGTTGTCATTGCTTACTCGGGGTCGGCTGAACGACGGTTCGACGCCCAATGCAATCATGCTTTCTCGAAGAAGCGAGCCTCTCATTACGTGACCGTTGTCCGAGTGCAGTACCAGCGGACGACCCGCCGTACGCTCTCGTAAGCATCCTTTTTCAAGCAGTACGCATGCATGTTCTGCGCGTTCGGATTCGTGTACTTCGTTGGTCACTAATTTGCGGCTATAGATGTCTTTGACCATGTACCAGTAGTAAAAGCGACCTTTAACGGTGGTGGGTAACCACGTGATATCCCAACACCAAACTCGATTTGGGGCATCAGCACAATGTGTGGTCAAAGCTCGGCGCTTCGGAGCTTTGGCTCGGCCTCGACGGCTATTCTGATTTGCCTCTTTCAGCACCCGATAGAATGTTGATTCCGATGCCAGATAGATACCTTCGTCAGCTAACTTCGGGACAATCTGGTGCGGTGTCAGACTCGCGTAGCCAGGTTGATTAGCAGCATCCAAAACAGCCTGACGCTCTGCGACGCTGAGTTTGTTGGACGGTGCTTCGCGCTTGATGATCTGGCGCTTGTCGGCTTCGCAGTGTCGCCAACGCTGAACCGTCCGCAAACACAGCCCGATCTCTTTGCATGCACGAAACCGACGTGCACCACTTGCTACTGCCTCAGCGATCAGGCCCAAAGCCTGCACACGATCAGGGGCGCTGATCAGCCTTCCTTGTCCTTGCCCCAGATCGCATTGGCTTTTTTTCTGAGTTCCAGTAAAGCGACCGCCTCCTTGCAATCAGCATCGGATCGAAGCAGTTGTCGCTCCAGCTCCTTTATCCGTATTTGCTCGGTGGTCGGTTTTTTGTTGGGCTGAGGCTCCATCGCAGTGTTGGCATTCTGGCAAGCTTGGCGCCATTGCTGAATCTGCTCAGGATAAATGCCCTTGATTCGGCAATATTGTGAAAGCTCTACCTCGCTCAACGGCGCGGTTTCCAGAACGGCGTTGAATTTGTCGGCGCTGGACCACTGATTGCTGGTTTTATTATTCCCAGGAACAATCAATCCTTTATCTCTAGCCATTTGCCTCCAGTTTCGCAGTGACTGTGGGGTGACGCCGATTGCAACGGCGAGCTCTGCTACGGAACGGTTTAAGGGCGGCATCATTTGAAGAACAGCCCAGTCTCTGAAGTCATCGTCATAACGCTTCGGCATTGCTAGACACCTTCGCCCCCATGAATGGTTGAGTCAATCAACAGAGGTGACAGGTAGGCTGACACGGGGGAAGCGCCAAAAAAAGTAAGCAAAAAACGCTAGCTCCTACGTTCGGCCCTCGCAGGCTCGGGTTCCTTCGCTGCGGGACTGATCCGGGCGCAGCGGCTACGGCTTGCTTCGCTGCACCTCCTTCCGCTGTGTACGACTGCGTCGTACGGTCGCTGCGCTCCCACGCCCGGATCAATCCCTCCACTCAGCCTTCCGACGTCGCCAGTGGATCAAGATCAAGAGCACTCGAGCTTGCGCTCATTGTTGAGTGGGGCGGCTTTGCCGCGGGCAGCTTCGCTGCTTTGCTTTTCTGTGGGAGCGAGCCTGCTCGCGAAGGCGGCCTGACAGCCGACCTGTTTCTCGCTGAATGCTTGCGATCAAACTGTGGGAGCGGGCTTGCTCGCGAATGCGGCCTGACAGCCGACCTGTTTCTCGCTGAATGCTTGCGATCAAACTGTGGGAGCGAGCCTGCTCGCGAAGGCGGCCTGACAGCCGACCTGTTTCTCGCTGAATGCTTGCGATCAAACTGTGGGAGCGGGCTTGCTCGCGAAGGCGGCCTGACAGCCGACCCGTTTCTCGCTGAATGCACCCGATCACAATAGTAGGAGTGAGCCTGCTCGCGGTGAGGCCCATCCAGGCGCCCGAGAATTGGCGATTGTTTAAATCCGGTAACCAATAACCCGAACCTTCCCACAACGTTTTCAGGTTGTCCGTCGGACGTGCGAGCTCTAGTCTTTTCCCGTCGCTGCGAATCAGCGATCGGGAGTGAGATCCCCGGATAGCTTGCAACTGGCGCCAGCACCACGATAATTGGCGCCAGCTCAATCTGCTGCCTGCTTTATGGCGGCTGTGTGCGGGCAGACTTCGGTCTGGCCGGTTGCCTGCTCCGGTGGATCTCACCTCGCACATAGCTGCCACCTATTCGCCGCGTGAGATCCGGCGATCGATGGCTGCCCATCAGCATCAGCAGGAGAAGCATTTTGGATAAGATCGTCCCCGACCCACCCCTCGAACCCACCACCCCCTCGAACAAACCATCCGCGCCGACGATCTCGCGAAAAACCGCGAAGCGATCAAGCGCGCGCTGGATTTTTACCTGTGCCCTCAGCCGAGCAAAGCGCACCCGCCCGGCACCATGTTCCTCATCCAGCCCGACATCGACACCGAAAGCCTGCTCGCTCATGCCTGTGAGTCACTCACTTCAGCCAACACCCTGGCCAGTGATTTCGCCGATCAGTTGGGGCGACCGCAACGCCATACCGCGCTGGCGATTCAGCAGATCATCATGCTTGCCGAGCTGGCGGTGAACCGTGCGCTGGATCGGGTTGATCCTCGCGCCTGAAAAGCAGGTCTCACCCAGACGATGCCGCCCAGCGCGGGGCCGTGTTGAATGGCGCGCGGCTTTGAGCTCGGCATTCAACGCCGGATTCCAAGCCAAAAAACCACCGGGCCATCAAGCCCGGTGGTTTTCCATAACGTGCAATCGCACTGGCGTCACTTCACCTGGGTCAGCTTCACATCTGCTACAAGCATCTCGATCAACGTTCGCAGGTATTTGAAACCCTGATCTTTTTTCTCCCAGCGATCAACGAAGAACAGGCCTTTGTCATTGACCTGGATCGGCGTGACAACGATCCCCTCAGTCCTGGATTTATGCACCACGCTGGCGCTGCGGGTGTCTGCGTTCTCGATCAGGAAGTGCCCGGGTTGGGTCAGTTTGCTGCGACTGACAGAAGGCGTCGCGACGGGCTTTTTCGTTCCGGGGACGGCCACCTCCATGAGAAAGTCGCTGGTCAAGGCCCGAACGTTGGCCTCGCGCTTGCCGCTGACAAACTCCCACGAGCCACGGTGGATATCCCTGGCCAGTTCAGGGGCCGTATCGCGTACGTGCAGGCTGACGGCGGACAGGGTGTCGGCCAGACCTGGCACACCGAGATTGTAATTAGTGTGCGCACTGCCGATGAGCGCCAGCCATTTATGCGGCCCGTGAGCCAGTTGATCGGCTTCGATCACTTGGGTCGCGAAATAGCTGAACATCTCGTTTCGCGAAACATCCTCGTCATAAATGCCCTTGAGGTGGTAAGAGGCTGTGCAATCGAGGGCCCTAATGCGAATTTTGTATTTGGCCGCGGCCTGGAAGACCTCTGTGTACGTATCGTTCCCCTTGTAAGTGGGCATGTGTCCGCGATCCTGACGATGCAGATAGGCCTTCAGCCTGTCCGGCATGCGCTGAGTCCGCAGGAAAATATCGAGATCGGCCTGGTGCAGGTCGGTGAACAGGTGCTCCACATATAACGTGTCATACCCCGCTTCCTTGAGCGCTTTCATGTGCTTTTTCAGCAGTGCTTTGCTTGCTACATCGGCGTGGGCTTCGCCGATCAGCAGATTTAGATTTCCGTCGCGCAACTGCTGCAAAAAAGCTTCGAAAGTACAGTCGGAGGTGAGCACCGGCAGGATGGGTGCGTCGGGAGGGACGAATTCGGTAAAAGCGTTTCTGGCTGTTTTCTCCAGACGATTGCGCTGGGCGAGGAACGCGTCGTAGGCCTTTCTTTCACGGGCTACGGTCGGGGCGTAGTGCGAATCCAGGGATTTGGGTTGAGGCAACATGTCGGCGATGGCGTCGCGCAACGGCGCGGCAATATCGAATTCGCTGAAGTGATCAACAGGGGTGCTAGCGGCTGCGGGCCGGGAAACTGGCCGGGGCGCCTTGTACGTACTTGGCATTTGTACGAGGAAGTCACCTTGCGCTTTCGCTTCTCCGACGGTGGCACCGAGCGCATCCCTGCTTACGCGTGCGGGTTGATACAAGTCGACATCTTCGACACGCACGGCAACGGCATCATGCAGGTCGGCCAGACCCGGGGTCTTGTCGAAGGTGCACATGCGTGACTGTTCGGTGAGGACGATCCAGCGTTCCTGCGGCGCATCGGCGATATCGGCAGCCAGGGCCTTGTGCGAGTAGAAATTGCGGATGCTATTACTGCGGGGCGTCAGTGGCGATATTCCTGACAACACCATGGCGTGCTCCAGTTGGTAACTGGTTGAGGCGTCCAGCGCACTGATTTTAAAGCCCTTTTCCCGAGCCGTGCGTACCAGCCCCAGATAGGAGAAGGCGGCGTCCTCCTCGTGCCCAAGTGCCGCATCCATGGTTTTCAGATGGTTTTTGATATTTCTCCAGCTTCCACCTTTGTTCATTTTTTCCAGCTTGGGATGGAAAACATCGCCCGCCAGATATTCCACATAGAGACGCTTGAAGCCACTGGCAGCGAGCGCGTCCAGATTCTCGATCAGCAGTTGTTTACTGGCGATCGAACCGGGTTGGGCGCCGATGACCAGATTTTTCCCCTTGCACGCATCGCTGATGATCAACTGTGCAAATGTGTTGTCGGCGGCAACGTCAGCGACCTGAGCGCGAGCGGGCAACGGAGCGAGTTCAGCGAAATGTCGGGTGGCGTCTGTGGTGAGTGTTTGCACTTGCTCCAGGTAGACACTGCGTGTCTTGGAAAATCGCTTGACAGTCTCGGTAAGTATTGAATGTGGCAACGCCATGAAAGCCGCGCTGTTTTTGAGGGCCTCACTTCTGGACTGCGGATCCATTACTTTTTTGACGTTGTCCCAATGTTCGGGCGCAACACCATAGTCTTTATGCGGCCCCGGCGTTTCTGGAACAGCGTCATATTTTGGCGCGCCGCCGGCCACACCGCTGCGCACCATCATGCCGTCCGCGTTGCGCACGGTGAGGATGCCCGTCGACACCAGCTCCGGGCTACCGGGCACAGTGGTGTACAACAAATAACGGCCGAGCGCGTCGGGTTGGTGACTGGCCCAATAGAGCTTGCCCCTGAACATCACCGTACCCATGTCATCCCGCTGCGGTGTGGCTGCAACCCGGTCAATCAGCGTGACTGTCTGTTGCTGCTCTATGCTGGCGGCCTTGGCGGTCTGGCGCAGCGGTCGGTTGAGCGGTTTGAGTGAACGCAGGGCGGGACGCAGATCGGTCAGCACTGCGCCGGCGCTGTTGAACAGGTAACCAAGCAGATGCATGAACGCTTCGCCCTGTTCACCCTGGCGATACGCGTGCAGCGCCAGCATGGCGTCCTTGAACGCCAGCAACAGGCCAGTGCTCAGGCTCAACAAAGGAAAAGGCGCTGTCGCGATGGCGGTAACCCATTCGACACAGGTCCAGACCAGGCTGCTGATCATCTGTGCCCGGCTGGTGGTGGTGGCGTGGACATCATCGATCTTGCGTTGCAGCTTCATGTCATAGGCATCACGCAGATCCTTGACCGGATCCACCGACGTCGTCGAGTCATACCGGGCTGGACCTGGGGTGGTTCGGTTGATCTCCTGTGGCAGGTCCTTTTTGGCCGTTTCCAGAAACGTACGGACCCGCTTCTGAGCCTGAACCCCGACCCTGACTGTCAGATATTCGATCAGCCCATCGGTCTGCTTGAGCAGGTAATTGAACAGCCGCGCTTCGCGAAAAGCGACACCGTCGGGGGCATCCGGGGTGTAGAGCAGCGCCGGCTGTTTGTCGTGGCTGAACAACCAGGTATCGATGACCCATTCACCGTCAATCATCAGCCGGTGGATTGGATAGCGAGTGCGCGTTGGCGGTGAAGTGTCGTCCATGCTGGCGATGCTCCGCTCCAGCCATTGCCGATCGCTGGAGCTGATATGCCCCTGCAGTTGGCATTCCAGGGCAGCGCTTTTCATCTGCCGCTGAGTAATGGCCAGAAGGGTGCTGCGCCGGAGCACATAGCCTTCGCTGGCTGGACTTTGCAGTTCGGCTTTGACTTTGTCGGTATAGCGCTTGCCAATCCAGACCCCGGTGACCGAGCGCGCGACATTCTCCGCGGTGAGATTGCTGACATCGATACCCTTCGGACCTTTGAAGCGTGCCGATCGGGAAAATTTTGCATCGAGGAAACCGATCCCGTCGGCATAGCCGTCACGATACAGCTCGGTGTAGGTCAGCGGCTTGGGGGTCAGCGCCGGAATGATCGACATCGGTGAGTAGGCCCAGACGGTGTCCGGGTCTACATCATTGTCCGGGCGTTTGAGCAAGCGGTTCAGGCTGATCTTTGCCTGCTCGTGCACGAAAGCATCGAAGGCCGGAAAGCGGCTGCCGGATAACGGATGCGTGGCAAATGCGCGCAACGTGTTCTCGGCGCCTTCGGTCAGGGTCGTCAGCTGTCTGCGGTGGGCGGCGGTGGTCTGGCGATACCATAGCGGCGTGCTGAAGTCGTAGTCATCGATTCGCGTCGACAGCACGTGCTCAGCCATTGCGCGCAGGCAATCGAGATGGCTGCCACAGTGCTCGAAGGTGACCTTTTTGTATTCCATGGCTTCAGGCTTGAAGCTCAGCGCGGACAGTACCTTGCGCATACTCGGACGAAAGCGCATTGGCGCGCGATTGAGCAGGTAGCCAGCCATGCTCTCGGAGTCATCGAGGCTCTTCGCCCAGTCGAGCACGTGGGTCTGGCATTCGATTTCGCTGTCGAAAGCCTGGAACTGCCGGTCGCGTGGCGCTTGTGGAGTGCACAGCAATACGCGTTTCACGGCGCCAGTGGCGCTGGATTCGCGCAGTACCCACAGATCCTGCAATTGTGCGCCGTGCAAGGACAGTGTTGCGGCCTGCAAGTGAAGGTCACTGGCGTTGCGCAGTCGCTGGATCATTTGTACGTCGCTGTCGAGCAGATGCCCCTGCAACATGGCGCTGTAGGCCAGGGCGACGATCCTTTGGTCGAGCATATGCTCGATGGCTGGTCGGACGGTACGTCGGGCATGCATGTCGCGCTGCAGCTGAGCGAAGTCAACGCGAGGCTGCAAGTCGATTGCCTGCTCGACCAGCCAGGCGGGCGTCAGGTCGGCGAATTCCAGCGGCAGGGGCGCATGGTCATAGGTGAGCGTGGTGTGCCTGAGGAATTCCGACCCCGGCAATTCATCGCCGGTGTGCGGGCCTCGCAGCGACAGGTCGAGCAGGCTGCGCTGATGAACATAGACGCCGAATCCAGGCACGCGCCGATCAGTGCTGATCTGCAGTTTATCGATGTCCAGATCGTCGATTTCCAGGTCATCGCTCAGACGCTGCAGCCATTGTTCGCGAGCGAGCGCCGTCAGGCTGACCAGCGGCCCCATCAGGTCGAGCAGTTTCTGTCGCGCCTGTTGATAGTTGCCGACATGCTCTGCCAACTCGGTTTGCCGCGTAGCACTGGCGCTGCGAAACCAGTCCGGTGCGCTGTTACGCAAATGCCGTTCGAACAGGGTCTGGGCACGCAATTCGAGGCGCGGGGTGAGCTCCGGTAGCGCAGCGGCGATGGCACGGTCGAGGGCGGCGCGCAATTGCGCCGGGTCCTGTTGTGGATTGTCGACGAAGCTCAACGCCCGTTCGATGTCTTGCGTGCGTTTATCGGCGAGGGTGTCACAGGCGCGCTCGAACAGCGGCTGACTGTCGATCAACGACAGTTGCAACGGCCAGATGCCGGCTGCGCTCAAGTCGTGATATCGCACGGGCAGCATTTGTCGGAATTCCTCGCGGCTGGCGGGGTGTTGCAGGTAGTGCAGCAGCCGGGCATCCAGATCTTCCAGCGAGTTGAAGGCTTCGATACCTCGCGAAGGGGTGAACAACAGCACGTCGCCGACGTTTTGTGTGGTGACCAGACCATCGAGCGTCGGGCTGCTTTTTTCAGTCACCACAAAGGCACCGGCGAGTTCGATGGTTTGCCCTTGGTAGCTGAACTGCACAGCGTAGGCTGCCGGTCGCAGGGCCGGGCCCAGGGTGAGTTTTTCCAGCAACGCGCCGGCGTCGGGGTGCAGCAGACGATCTTTTACAGCCTGCCGCGCCTCGTGCTCGAGCGCGGTGAATCCTGCATCGTAGGTCAGAAAAGACTTTGCGGATTTTCCGTCGATCTGGTCACGCAGATCCATGTCGAGCAGTGTCGTATCGAGGTTTTTTTCAGGTCCGCCAGCAAGGATTTGCCGCTGCTGCTCTCTAGATCGCTGTCGGCCAAGGCCTGATACAGCGCACGGCTGCGCCGCACAAACTGCTCGCGATGGCTCTTGAGCAAGCCGTTGATGCGGTTCAGACAGGCTTGTTCGGTCGTGGTTTTCTGCTCTGGCAGCAGCGCGGTTTCGAGATTGAAAAAGTGATGCCCGATCTGATTGAGATCGCTTCTGATCTCATCGAACGTCGGGGCGGTGGATGTGCTCATGGGCACGCTCTCCATGCGTGTGGGATGAACACCGAGCATGCCGAGGGTGCGCGAGAGGAGGGTGGTAGATATTTATTGCTTTGCCGGCGGAAAAATAGCCCGCCGTGCGTGTTGCGCTTTGTCGCACGGCGGGCCACAGGCCGATGTTTTGAACCATGGAAGCGAGCCTGCTCGCGACGCGGCCCGCCAATCACCGCTGGTTCAAACCTGCGCGTTGATTTCCCGGCGACTGACCAACCCTTCGATCGCTGCACTCAGACTCGCCGCTTTCTCGCCAACCAGCAGATGCCAGACGCCACCGTCCAAGTGGCTGACGCCCATACATCCCAGCGCTTTCAGCTGCGCCTCTGACAACGCCTTGCCATCGGCCAGTTGCAGGCGAATCCGGGTCATGGCGATGCAATCGAGTTGCAGCACATTGTCGCTGCCGCCCACGGCATTCAGCCATTGCTGAGCCTCGTTGCTGGTGAGCGCAACGGTCTTTGGCCGATCGACAATGTCAGCCGCTTCAATCGCAGCCACACGGCCCAACGCCGGCATCGCCAGGCGGATTTCATCAGCGATGCTATCGGCCAGCGGCCCGACCACCACCTGCAAACTGCCACCCTTGCCCGGGCGCACCACGGCCATTGCGCCCAGCGCTTTCAGCCCGGCATCCGAGGCCTTGTTGCGGTCGACCATTTCCAGGCGCAGTCGCGTTGTGCAGGCGCCGACCGTGAGCAGGTTCTCTGCGCCGCCCAAGGCCTTGATGTAAGCGCTGGCGCGTTCGGTTTCCGAGAGCACGGCTTTTTCAGTCGTGGCCACATCTTCGCGTCCCGGCGTTTTCAGGTTGAAGCGGCGGATGCAGAAGTCGAAGACCAGGTAATAAATCGCCGCATAAGCCAGCCCGACCGGCACCACCAACCAGCCATTGGTCGACTTGCCCCAGCCGAGAATCATGTCGATGAAGCCACCGGAAAAGGTAAAGCCCAGATGAATGTTCAGGCCGTTGGTGATTGCCATCGACAACCCGGTCAGCAACGCATGCAGAAGGAACAGCAGCGGCGCGAGGAACATGAAAGCGAATTCGATCGGCTCGGTCACACCTGTCAGAAACGAGGTCAGGGCCATCGACAGGAAGATCCCGCCCATCACCTTGCGCCGCTCCGGCAGGGCGTTGCGGTACATCGCCAGACAGGCGGCGGGCAGGCCGAAGACCATCATCGGGAACATGCCGGTCATGAACTGGCCGCCCTTCGGATCGCCAGCAAAATAGCGCGACAGATCGCCGGTCACCAGGGCACCGGTGGTCGGGTCGGTGAAGTTGCCGAAAACGAACCACGCCATGTTGTTGAGGATGTGATGCAGGCCGGTGACGATCAGCAGGCGGTTGAACACGCCGAAGACAAAGGCGCCGAGGCTGCCGCTTTCCATCATCAGCGCGCCGAACGCGTTGATGCCCTGCTGGATCGGCGGCCAGATGTAGCCGAACAGCACGCCCAGCCCCACCGCCGCAAACCCGGTGACAATCGGCACAAAACGCCGGCCACCGAAGAACGCCAGATACTCCGGCAGCTTGATGTCCTTGAAGCGGTTGTACAGCGCGCCGGCCAACAGACCGCTGACGATCCCGGCGAGCATGCCCATGTTGATGGTCGAGTCGAGCACCTTGAGCGTGGAGATCATCACCAGATAGCCGATCACCCCGGCGAGGCCGGCGGTGCCGTTGTTGTCCTTGGCAAAACCGACGGCGATGCCGATGGCGAAGATCATCGCCAGGTTGGCGAAGATCACCTGTCCGGCATCGTGAATGATGGCGATGTTCAACAGATCCGTATCACCCAGACGCAGCAGCAGGCCGGCGATCGGCAGAATCGCGATCGGCAGCATCAGCGCACGGCCGAGGCGTTGCAGGCCTTCGATGAAGAGTTGGTACATGGCGTTTGTCCTTGTTGTTTTTGTTAGCGCAGAGGCCAATGTTGATGACAGGCGTGACGCACGGCGGCGGCGCTGGAGAGCTTGAGCAGGTCGCGGCTCAGACGCTGACATTCGGCTTCGTGCAACTGGCGCACGCGGTCCTTGATTTCACCGATCTGCACCGGGCTCACCGACAGTTCGGTGACGCCGAGGCCGATCAACACTGGCGTCGCCAGCGGGTCGGAGGCGAGGGCGCCGCAGACACCGACCCAGCGCTTGTGCACCGCCGCGCCTTCGCAGGTCATGGCGATCAGACGCAGCAACGCCGGGTGCAGGGCATCGACCCGCGCGGCCAGCCCGGCGTGATCGCGGTCCATGGCCAAGGTGTATTGCGACAGATCGTTGGTACCGATCGAGAGGAAGTCGGCGTGTTCGGCCAGTTGTTCGGCTTGCAGCGCGGCGGCGGGGACTTCGATCATCACGCCGATCTCCGGGCGCTCGGCAATGCGCAGTTCAAGCCGCAGTGCATCGACGCGCTGGCGGATGTGCAGCAGTTCGTCGACCTCGGTGACCATCGGCAACAGAATCCGGCAACGCGACAACGGCTTGACCTGCAACAGCGCGCGCAGTTGCTGATCGAGAATTTCCGGCCGCGCCTGGGCCAGCCGAATGCCGCGCAGACCGAGCACCGGGTTGGCTTCGGGCGGCAGTGGCAGGTAGTCGAGTTGCTTGTCGCCGCCGACGTCGATGGTGCGGATGATCACCGGCTTGTCGCCCATGGCATCGATCACCGCTTGATAGGCGCTGCGCTGTTCTTCGACGTCCGGTGCAGTCTGGCGATCGACGAAGAGAAACTCGGTACGCAACAGGCCGACACCATCGGCACCGTTGGCAAATGCGTCTGCCGCTTCGTTGCTTGAGGCGACATTGGCGACCACTTCGATGTGCACGCCATTGCGCGTTTCAGCGGGCAAATGGGCTTTGGCCTGTTGGCTGTCGCGACGCTGCTGACGCTTGATCTGCGCCTGTTGCACTTCAGCCAGGCGCTCGGCGTTTGGCGTCAATTCGAGACGGCCGTCGTCAGCGTCGAGCACCACGGCCTGATCTTGCGGCTGCTCAAGCAATTGCGCGCCCAAAGCGACGATGCACGGCAGACCTTTGCCGCGCGCCAGAATCGCTACGTGGGAGGTCGCGCCGCCCTCGGCCATGCACAACCCGGCGACGCCTTGCGCGCTGAGTTGCAGCAGATCCGATGGCGTCAGTTCATGGGCGGCAACGATGGCGCCGGCCGGCACCTGGTATCCCCAGGCCTCGCCAAGCAGAGCGCGCAGGACGCGTTGCTTGAGGTCGCGCAAATCGTTGGCGCGTTCGGCCAGCAGCGGACTGCCGGTGCCTTGCAGCATGTCGCACTGGGTGTCGATCGACTGACTCCAGGCGTGCGTCGCCGCGGTGCCTTGCGCGATGAATTGCTGCGCGGCTTCGAGCAGGGCCGGGTCTTCGAGCAGCGCCATGTGTGCGGCGAAGATCGCCTCTTCGTCGGCGTTCTGGTGCTTTTTCGCCTGGGCTAGGGTGGCGGCGATTTCGCTGCGCACCGCGTTCAATGCCGTTTCAAGCGTCTGCTGCTGTTGCGACGGATCGTGATGGCCCGCATCCGCCGGCAGAGTGATCGCGTTCAAGCGAAACAACGGCCCGGCGACCAGCCCCGGCGTCGCGCAAACACCGTGCAACACGCCAGCCTCGGCCGGGCGTTTCAGCGCCGCAGTGCTGACCGGCGCTTGCGCGTGATGATCGTCCGGCAGCGCCGTGGCCAATGCGCTGAGCAGCGCTTGCAATGCGGCATCGGCGTCCGGCCCCTGACAACTGACCTGCACTTCATCCTGCTCACCAATGGCCAGCCCCATCAAACCGATCAGGCTGTTGCACGGCGCCGATTTGCCGTTGAAGTGCAGCTGTGAATGGCTGCTGAAACCCTGCGCGGTTTGCCGGATCAGCGCAGCCGGACGGGCGTGCAGACCGCCGCGATGAGCGACCCGCACCTGGCCATGAACCTCAGGCCCGGCGCTTGTATCGGCATTCGCCGCTACAACATTACGCGCGATGACGTGCAGCAACGGCTCGCCGACTTTCACTGTCTTGAGCGTGATCGGCCGTACCTGAAAATCCGCGCTGTTGGTCAGTATCAGCAGGCTGACCAGGCTTTTGCACTGCTGGCCGACCTTGTCCAGGTCATAACGCAACAGCGGCTGACCGAGGCTGACGCGATCGCTTTCCTTGACCAGCATGGCGAAACCTTCGCCATTCAACTCAACGGTGTCGAGGCCCAGGTGCAAGAGGATTTCCGCGCCGTTGTCGGCGCGCACGGTCACCGCGTGGCTGCTGCGCGCGACGTGGATGACCACGCCGGCGCAGGGCGAATACAGCGTGTCATTGAGCGGGTCGATGGCAATGCCGTCGCCCATCGCGCCACTGGCGAACACCGCGTCCGGGATGTTGGCGAGCGTCAGCACGGGACCGCTGAGCGGGGCGCTGAGGGTCAGCTCTTTATTGTTGTCGGGCATGGCTGGGTCTCATCAGGTGTGCAGTCAGTCGGACTTAATGCGTGCGGGTCACTTTGCTGAGGTGGCGCGGCTGATCCGGGTCCATGCCTCGGGCCACGGCCAGGCCCGCGGCCATCACGTAGAAACTCTGGATCGCCAGAATCGGATCGAGGGCCGAGTGTTCGGCGCGGGTCAGGGTCAGGTCGCGTTCGCTGATGTCATCCGGCGCGGCGAGCAAGACCCGAGCGCCGCGCTGGCGCATTTCCGCTGCCAGACTCAGCAGGCCGGCCTGCTCGGCGCCGCGTGGGGCGAACACCAGCAGTGGATAGTGTTCGTCGATCAGTGCCATCGGCCCATGACGGACTTCGGCACTGCTGAACGCTTCGGCCTGAATCGCCGAGGTTTCCTTGAACTTCAGCGCCGCTTCCTGGGCAATGGCGAAACCGGCGCCACGGCCGATCACCATCAGGCGCTCGCAAACGCGCAGGGCTTCGATGGCCACGCTCCAGTCCTGTTTCGCTGCTTCACGCAGGCCTTCTGACAGGGCGTTGTGGGCTTGCAGCAGTTCGCTGTCCTCTTTCCAGTGCGCGATCAAACGCGCGCTGGCGCTGAGGGTGGCGATAAAACTCTTGGTCGCGGCGACGCTGCTTTCCGTGCCGGCGAGCAGCGGCAGGCTGAATTCACAAGCCGCTTCCAGTGGCGAATCGGCAGCGTTAACCATCGACACGCTCAGCGCGCCACGCTTGCGCAACAGGCGCAGGCTGTTGACCAGATCCGGGCTCTGCCCCGACTGTGAAAACGCAAAGGCAACCTGACCGCTGACTTTCAGTGGCGCCTGCTGCATGGTCACCACCGACATCGGCAATGAGGCCACCGGCACGCCCAGTTGCTGCATGGTCAGGTAGGCGAAGTAACTCGCCGCGTGGTCGGAGCTGCCACGGGCGACGGTCATCGCCACTTGCGGTGGCTGCCGGCGCAGGCGCCCGGCGATCTCGATCATCGGCGCGTCGAGCTGTTGCAGTTGGGCTTGCACGGCCTCGAACGAGGACAGCGCCTCCTCAAGCATTTTGAAGTCAATGTCTTCTCCTTCGACCATGACGGCGGTCAGTGTGAGTGAGCGATCGAGCCGCACGCAGTCGGCCCAGGCGCCGGGGGCAAGGCGCCCGCGTTCGGTAATGCCGAGGTAGTCGGCGGGAAATTGCGACAGACGCTGCGAGGCTTCGGCGATCGGCAAACCGATCTTCACCAGATTGCGCAGGGCCTGATCCATGGTCAGGGTGCTGCCGGCCAGCGTGCCGTCGGGCAGGCGCACGCCCCCCAGACATTTGGTCACGGTGTGGCTGCCGAGCTTGTATTCACCGTCGGGCATGCCGGCGGCGGCGGTCGAATCGGTGACGCAGTACAGGCACGGGATCGAACGCAGGGCCACGCGAATCGCGCCGGGATGCACGTGCAGCAGATCGGGAATCAGCTCGGCGTATTTGGCGTGGGCCAGCGCCGCGCCGACGATGCCTGGCTCGCGGTGATGCAGTGGGCTCATGGCGTTATAGAGATGAGTGAAACTGCTGGCGCCGGCAGCCAGCGCCGCGACGCCTTCCTCGTAACTGCCGAGGGTGTGGCCGATCTGCATGCGGATGCCACGGCTGCTCAGCTCGCGAATCAACCCATCGTGACCGGCGATTTCCGGGGCAATGGTGATGACGCGGATCGGCGCCAGTGCAAGATATTCTTCGACTTCGGCCATCAATGCGGTGTGGGCGAAGTTCGGTTGAGCGCCGAGTTTTCCCGGGTTGATGTAAGGGCCCTCAAGGTGCACGCCGAGAACACGCGCGGCGCCTTTCGGACGCTGTTCGCAGAATTCTCCTACCTCTTTCAGGACATTTGCGATCTCCGCGCTCGGCGCAGTCATGGTCGTGGCCAACAGCGAGGTGGTGCCGAAACGCACATGGGTTTTGCTGATGGTTTCGAAGGCCTCGGCGCCTTCCATAATGTCTTTGCCGCCGCCGCCGTGCACATGCAGGTCAATGAAACCCGGCAGCAGATAGGGTAGATCGTTAGCCGCCGGATCGCAGGGCACGCCCTCGATCGACACGACCTTGCCGTGTTCGTGAATCAGCCGGCCGCGAACCCAGCCGCTGGCGGTGAGGATGTTGTCTTCGGACATTTTCGTTCTCGCTTGGGGCCGCTCTCAGCGGCGCAGCTCTGCCACAAAGTCGTAGTAGTCGTTGCGGCAATAGGTGTCGGTGACTTCGATCGGCGTGTTGTCTTCCAGATAACCGACCCGGGTCATCAGCAGCATGGCGGTGCCGAGGGCGATGCCAACCAGTGCGGCGAACTCGTCAGAGGCGTTGATCGCCTGTATGTGCTGAAGGGCGCGGACAATCGGTTTACCGATGCCCTCGAGGTATTCGTAAAGCGAATCGCCCACCGCTTGCGGCCTGGGCATGATCGACGCGGGCAGGGTGCTCATCTCGATCGCCATAACCGTGTCATCGGCTTTGCGCAGGCGCTTCATGCGCGCCACCTTGTCGTTCGGCGACAGGCCGAGGCGGATCAGTTCTTCGTGAGTCGGCAGGGTGATTTCACGCTCCAGCCATTTCGAGCTCGGCACAAAACCTTTCAGGCGCAGCATTTCGCTGAAACCGGAAAGACGCGACAGCGGTTGTTCCAGGCGGGGGGTGATGAACGTGCCCGAGCCTTGCAGGCGGCGGATCAGGCCTTGCTCCAGCAGGACTTCCAGCGCCTTGCGTGCAGTGACCCGGGAGATGCCGAGCTGGTCGCTGAGGTTGCGCTCGGACGGCATCGCCTGTTCGGCCTTCCACTGCCCGGCATGAATCGCCGCTTCCAGATTGCGCGCCAGTTGCAAGTACAGCGGCGTCGGCTGGGAGTCATCGGGACGTAGGGTTTGAAGGTCGTTCATGTAGGTCGTTTCCGTCGCGAGTATAGGATTGTTGTGGCTCGCTTGTGCGACGGAAGCTAATACCACTTGAATACCATGTCAACGCATGCAAACGGCCTGTAACCCGCGAGTATCGGGGGTCTAGGGGGCGGTGGTCTTAAGTGGTATTAGCGATGGTCGTTGAAAAGCAAAAAATCGCAGCCTGCGGCAGCTCCTACAGTGGGAAGTGGTATCACCCCGTAGGAGCTGCCGCAGGCTGCGATCTTTTGATTTATTTTTTTGCGGGTGACCAGTGGTCAGGGATTAAGGACGAATCTCGATCATTGTGCCGTCCGGCACCAGGTTCCACACTTCACGCATGTCGACGTTGCGCATGGCGATGCAGCCATCGGTCCAGTCGAGGGTGTGGAACAACTGCTCCGGGTTGTCTGCCGAGTCCGGGGTACCGTGGATCATGATCATACCGCCAGGCTCGACACCTTCACGGCGAGCGCGGGCGGCATCACTGATGTTCGGGTAGGAGATGTGCATCGACAGGTTGAATTTGTCGCTGGTCTTGCGCCAGTCGATCCAATAGAAACCTTCGGGTGTGCGTTTGTCGCCCTCGATCAGTTTCGGGCCTTTCTTCGCGCCCTTGCCCAAAGAAATGCGATAGGTCTTCAGCGGCTTGCCGTCGGCAATCAACTGCAGTTGGTGAGCCGATTTGAGTACCAGGACTTTTTCGATCAGTGGAGTATTGGACGGCGTCACGGTGGTCACGAATGACGCTTGCGAAACGCTGACGAACGACAGGCACAACAGGGCAAGCAACCAGCGCATTGAAACAATTCCCCAAGAATGACGCAGACACAGAGTGATAGATGCAGGTGTGGTTATCGGCAGGGTGCCGTGAAGCTCAAGTGATCGCCGGCTGCACCAATGGCGGAATCGACTCCGAACGCACCGGGTAAACCTCGCTGCGCCGGTCGGCGAAGAAGCATTCCAGCGTGCGCCCGACCGTGCGGAAAGCCAGCTCGTCCCAGGGAATGTCGGCTTCTTCGAACAGCTGCACCTCAAGGCTTTCCGGCCCGGCCGCGTACTGCAGATCGGCCAGTTCGGCGCGGAAGAACACATGCACCTGGCTGATGTGCGGCACGTCGATGAGCGTGTAGATGCTCAGGTTGCGCACCCGCGCGCAGGCTTCTTCGGCAGTTTCGCGAATGGCGGCCTGTTCGATGGTCTCGCCGTTTTCCATGAAACCGGCGGGCAGCGTCCAGTAACCGAGGCGCGGCTCGATGGCGCGGCGGCAGAGCAGCACTTTCGTCCCCCAGGTCGGCACGCAACCGGCGACGATATTGGGATTTTGATAGTGAATGGTCTGACAGCGGTCGCAGACAAATCGCAGCCGCGAGTCGCCTTCGGGAATGCGCTGGGTGACCGGGTTACCGCAGTGGCTGCAAAAATTCATGCTCGGGTTCCTGAATGCTGCGCCTATCTTGGCGTGCAGCGGGGCCGGTCGGCAAGTTGTCGTTTCGCGACACGACGGGTTTCGGGGGCTTGGGCGCTCGCTTTGATTGGTGCATGATGCGGAGCAAGGCACCGATCGAGAACACTCATGCTGGACGAGCTACTGCATAGGGTAAGCAACCACACACCGCGCACGCTGGAGACCGACGCACGTTTCCCCGAAGCCGCCGTGCTGGTGCCGATCACCCGCAGTGACGAACCGGAACTGGTCCTGACCCTGCGCGCCAGCGGGCTTTCGACCCATGGCGGCGAAGTTGCCTTCCCCGGAGGACGCCGCGACCCGGAAGATCCGGACCTCATATTCACGGCGCTGCGCGAAGCCGAGGAAGAGATCGGCCTGCCACCGGGTCTGGTCGAAGTCATCGGCCCGCTGAGTCCGCTGATCTCCCTGCACGGCATCAAGGTAACGCCGTATGTCGGAGTGATTCCCGATTTTGTCGAATACCAGCCCAATGATGCCGAAATCGCCGCCGTCTTCAGCGTGCCGCTGGAATTCTTCCGCAAAGATCCCCGCGAGCATACCCACCGCATCGACTATCAGGGCCGCAGTTGGTACGTGCCGAGCTATCGCTTCGGCGAGTACAAGATCTGGGGCCTGACGGCGATCATGATCGTCGAGTTGATCAACCTGCTCTATGACGCCAGAATCAGCCTGCACCGACCGCCGAAAAGCTTTATCGATACCTGAGCCGTCGTTCGAACGGCCGTGAGCCCCGAGGAAAACAAGATGAAATACCGCCTGGGCGACGCCCGTGTCGAAACCCATCCACAGAGTTGGGTCGCGCCCAATGCCGTGCTGGTGGGCAAGGTTCGCCTGGAAGAGGGCGCCAACGTCTGGTTCAACGCCGTATTGCGCGGCGACAACGAACTGATCCTCATCGGCAAGAACAGCAACGTGCAGGACGGTACGGTGATGCACACCGACATGGGTTATCCACTGACCATCGGTACCGGCGTGACCATCGGCCACAACGCGATGCTCCACGGCTGCACGGTCGGCGATTACAGCCTGATCGGCATCAACGCGGTGATTCTCAACGGCGCGAAGATCGGCAAGAACTGCATCATCGGCGCCAATTCGCTGATCGGCGAAGGCAAGGAAATTCCCGACGGTTCGCTGGTGATGGGCTCGCCGGGCAAAGTCGTACGTGAACTGACGGAGGCGCAAAAGAAGATGCTCGAAGCCAGCGCCGCGCACTATGTGCATAACTCGCAGCGTTACGCCCGCGATCTGGTCGAGCAGGAAGAATGACGACTGTTGAACGACCCGTCGCCTCGCCGTGCGTGAATATTTGCGCGCTGGATGAGGATGATGTCTGCACCGGGTGCCAGCGCACAGTCGCCGAGATCACCCGCTGGGGCCGCATGAACAATGACGAGCGCCGGGTGGTGCTGGGGTTGTGTCATGAACGGGCGAAGGCGAGTGGATTGGTCTGGATGATCCCTTCGAAATCGTGACCGACCTCAAAATGCCCTCACCCTAACCCTCTCCCATAGGGAGAGGGGACTGACCGTGTTGTTTGGACGAGTCACGCCGACCTGAAAATATCGCGTCGAACTCAGGACTTGAAAAGCCCGCTGTCTGCTCCCTTTCCCCCTCGCCTCCCTGGGGGAGAGGGCTGGGGTGAGGGGGTGGCTCTTGATCTTCGGGTCCAGTAACCTGTGCGCCACATTTACAGGCCGCCCCCATGATCTTCCTCATCGCCTACATCAGCAGCGTCGTGCTGATCAACTTCGCCTTTTCCACCGCACCGCACCTGGACATCATCTGGTCCGCATGGGGCGGCCTGGTGTTCGTGCTGCGCGACATGGTGCAAACGCGCTTCGGTCATGGTGCGATCGTGGCGATGCTGGCGGCGCTGGTGCTTTCCTACATCACGTCCGACCCTTCCATCGCACTGGCCAGTGCCACGGCGTTCGCAGTCTCCGAATGTATCGACTGGCTGGTATTCAGCATCACCAAGCGGCCGTTGCGCGACCGTCTGTGGATCAGTTCGGCGCTGAGCATTCCGCTGGATACCTTCATCTTTTTCGGCATGATTGACGCCTTGACGCCGCCGGTGATCATCACCGCGCTGGCCTCCAAGTTCGCTGGTGTCACCGCCGTCTGGCTGATCATGGCCTGGCGTGATCGCAAACAGGCTGTCGCCAGCTGAAGCCAAACCCTCGGGTTCATGTAAAATGCCGCGCTTTCTCCCCATGGAAAGCGCACTTGCGTGGCTTTCCTCGATGATCCGCTTCCTTTGAGGACCTGAGATGACCCGTATCGGAACTCCATTGTCGCCAACCGCGACCCGCGTATTGCTGTGTGGCTGTGGTGAGTTGGGCAAGGAAGTGGTAATCGAATTGCAGCGCCTGGGCGTTGAAGTGATTGCCGTCGACCGCTACGCCAACGCGCCGGCCATGCAAGTCGCCCATCGCAGCCACGTGATCAACATGCTCGACGGCGCTGCGTTGCGTGCAGTGATCGAAGCCGAGAAGCCGCACTTCATCGTGCCGGAAATCGAAGCCATCGCCACCGCCACGCTGGTCGAGCTGGAAGCCGAAGGCTTCACCGTGATTCCGACCGCGCGTGCGGCGCAGCTGACCATGAACCGCGAAGGCATCCGTCGTCTGGCTGCCGAAGAGCTGGACTTGCCGACCTCGCCGTACCACTTCGCCGACACCTTCGAGGACTACAGCAAAGCCGTTCAGGACCTGGGTTTCCCTTGCGTGGTCAAGCCGGTGATGAGTTCGTCGGGCAAGGGCCAGAGCCTGCTGCGCAGCGCCGACGACGTGCAGAAAGCCTGGGATTACGCGCAAGAGGGCGGTCGCGCCGGTAAAGGTCGGGTGATCATCGAAGGCTTCATCGACTTTGACTACGAAATCACCCTGCTGACCGTGCGCCACATTGGCGGCACCACGTTCTGCGCACCGGTCGGCCACCGTCAGGAGAAAGGCGACTATCAGGAATCCTGGCAGCCGCAGGCCATGAGCCCGATTGCCCTGGCTGAATCCGAGCGCGTTGCCAAAGCAGTCACGGAAGCGCTGGGTGGCCGTGGTCTGTTCGGCGTCGAGCTGTTCATCAAGGGCGATCAGGTGTGGTTCAGCGAAGTCTCGCCACGGCCGCATGACACCGGCCTGGTGACGCTGATTTCCCAGGACCTGTCGCAGTTTGCCCTGCATGCCCGCGCCATTCTCGGCCTGCCGGTGCCGCTGATCCGTCAGTTCGGCCCATCGGCGTCGGCGGTGATTCTGGTGGAAGGGCAGTCGACCCAGACTGCATTCGCCAATCTGGGCGCTGCGTTGAGCGAGCCGGACACGGCGCTGCGCTTGTTCGGCAAGCCAGAAGTGAATGGCCAGCGCCGCATGGGCGTGGCGCTGGCGCGGGATGAATCGATCGAGGCCGCGCGTGCCAAGGCGACCCGTGCGTCGCAGGCTGTCGTAGTCGAGCTCTAACCGCGTCGCGGCATTCGCGAGCAAGCTCACTCCCACAGAGATCTCTGTTGATCACAAATTTTGTGTACGACAAAAGACCTGTGGGAGCGGGCTTGCCCGCGATAGCGATCGGTCAGGCAACCTGATTCAGATCGTTGTTGCGCGTCTCCTTCAAACAGAGCACCGCAATCAGACTCAACACCGCCGCCGCCGACACATACCCGCCGACATAGCTCAGCCCACCCATCGCCACCAGTTTCTGCGCAAAGAACGGCGCCGCCGAGGCTCCGACGATCCCGCCGAGGTTGTACGCCGCCGAAGCGCCGGTGTAACGCACATGCGTCGGAAACAGCTCAGGCAACAGCGCGCCCATCGGTGCGAATGTCACGCCCATCAAAAACAGCTCGATGCACAGAAACAGCGCCACGCCCCAGGTCGAGCCCTGCGTCAGCAATGGCTCCATCAGAAACCCAGACAGAATCGCCAGCACGCCACCGATGATCAGCACCGGTTTGCGCCCGTAACGGTCGCTGGCCCAAGCGGATAATGGCGTTGCTGCGGCCATGAACAACACGGCAAAGCACAGCAGGCCGAGGAACGTTTCGCGGCTGTAACCCAGCGTGGATACGCCATAGCTCAGGGAAAACACCGTCGAGATATAGAACAGCGCATAGCAGACCACCATCGCCGCCGCACCGAGCAGGGTCGGCGCCCAGTATTGGCTGAACAACTCGACCAGCGGCACTTTGACCCGCTCCTGACGGGCGATCGCATTGGCGAACACTGGCGTTTCATGCAATTTGAGGCGCACATACAGGCCGACCATCACCAGCGCCGCGCTGAGCAGAAACGGAATGCGCCAGCCCCAGCTGCGGAACTGTTCGTCATCCAGGGTCATGGCGAGGGTCAGGAACAGCCCGTTGGCGGCAAGAAAACCAATCGATGGCCCGAGCTGCGGGAACATGCCGAACCAGGCGCGTTTGCCCTTCGGCGCGTTTTCCGTGGCCAGCAGCGCCGCGCCGCCCCATTCGCCGCCGAGGCCCAGGCCCTGACCGAAACGCAGTACACACAGCAGAATCGGCGCCCAGGCACCAATGCTGTCGTAGCCCGGCAACACGCCAATCAAGGTGGTGCACACGCCCATCAACAGCAGCGAGGCAACCAGCGTCGATTTGCGACCGATGCGGTCGCCGAAGTGGCCAAACAGTGCAGAGCCCAGTGGCCGGGCGAGGAAGGCGATGCCGAAAGTGAGAAATGCCGAAAGCATCTGCGCCGTGCCGGAGGTCTGCGGAAAGAACACCGGCCCGATCACCAGCGCCGCAGCAGTGGCGTAAACGTAGAAGTCGTAGAACTCGATCGCGGTCCCGATGAAGCTGGCCGTGGCCACGCGCGTGGCGGAATTGGTCGGCGGAGCAGGCGCGGTTTCGCTGTAAGCGGTATGGGTCGTCATGCGGTGATCCCTGACAGTCATGAGCTCCAGTGGAGCGAATTATTATGGTCGAACACCCAGGGATGTGGGGTAGGGCGCGAGCGCTGTTTCGAGTAGGAACAGTCGTCGGTTTGCAGCGGAAACAGTCAGGATCCGGGCAGTGCCGGGTAGACACAGGGATCGACGGCGCTTGGGTAAGCGCCTCGATTATAGGAAGGGGGCTAACGATCAAACAAGCGCAAAAGATCGCAGGGCAGGAGCTGCCGAAGGCTCGGGCCGCGATCGGACGATCTTTTGATCTTCTATCGGGCAGACACTAAAGCAGGTACCGATGAGGTCAGCCAGATCAACACCTTGCTCACCCGGTTTTCCTCGGTTTCGAGAATTTCCAGTCGATAACGCCCGATCTTCAGGCACACCGCGCTTTCCGGAATGGTTTCCAGCGCTTCGGTGACCAGGCCGTTGAGCGTCTTCGGACCGTCGCTTGGCAGATGCCAGCCCAGGCACTTGTTCAGGTCGCGGATCGACGCGGCGCCATCAATGACCATACGCCCGTCGGCCTGGGGATGGATGTGCGGGTTGTCGAGGCTGTGCTCGCTTTCGAATTCGCCGACGATCTCTTCGAGAATGTCTTCAAGGGTGACGATGCCCAGCACTTCACCGTACTCGTCCACTACCATGCCGAGGCGGCGTTGCTGCTTGTGGAAGTTCAGCAGCTGCAGTTGCAGCGGCGTGCTTTCCGGGACGAAGTAGGGCTCGTAGCTGGCGGCCAGCAGTGCCTCGCGGGTTAATCCACCGTTGCTGAGCAAATGACCGATCTGACGGGTGTTGAGCACCGCTTCGACCTGATTGATGTCGCTGTGAAACACCGGCAGACGCGTGCGCTTGTTCTCGCGCAGTTGCTCGATGATCTCTTCGATCGAATCGTCGAGGTTGATGCCATCGACGTCACTGCGCGGCACCAGAATGTCGTTGACCGTGATGTTGTCCAGCGCATGAATGCCCGATACCGGATGGCTGCGCACCGGATGTTCGTGATCATCATCGTGATCGGCCGGCAACTCGTCCTCGCTCTGTTGCACCACCTGCGCCTTGCGCGTAAACGGGGTCATCAACAGAGCGCTGACCCGGCTGAACAGCCATGCGAACGGATAGACGATTTTCATCGGCACGGCCAGCAGGGCGTTACCGAACGCCAGTACGGCGTCGGGATAGCGCCGAGCCACGGTGCGCGGGAAATAATCGGCGAACACCAGCAGGATGCCACCGGCGCCCAGGCAGACCACCCAAGGGCCGTTTTCTTCGCAGAGGAAAATCGCCAGCAGCGTCGCGATGATCATTGCGAGGGCGCGGCACAACGTATTGCAGAGGATCAGGCTGTCGAGCGGGAAGTTCAGCTTCGCCAGCGGTTTATCGCTGGCGCGCGAGGCGATACGTTGCGCAAGCAGGTGCTGCTGCGCGATTTCGACGGCGGTAAACAGCCCTGACCATAAAATCAGCAGGACAAATACCGCGAGCATCGGCCCTATGGGCAAACCGTCCATTTATGCCGCCCGTCAGATGTGCAGAATGTATTCACGAACCAGTTTGCTGCCGAAGTACGCCAGCATCAGCAGGCAGAAACCGGCGAGGGTCCAGCGAATCGCCTTGTGGCCACGCCAGCCCAGACGATTGCGACCCCACAACAGCACGCTGAAGACGATCCATGCCAGACAGGCCAGCAAGGTCTTGTGCACCAGATGCTGAGCAAACAAGTTCTCGACGAACAGCCAGCCGGAAATCAGCGACAGCGACAGCAGCGTCCAGCCGGCCCAGAGAAAGCCGAACAGCAGGCTTTCCATGGTTTGCAGGGGCGGGAAGTTCTTGATCAGCCCGGACGGGTGCTTGTGCTTGAGCTGATGGTCCTGAACCAGCAGCAGCAATGCCTGAAACACGGCGATGGTGAACATGCCGTAGGCGAGGATCGACAATAGAATGTGGGCGAGGATGCCCGGCTCTTCGTCGATGATCTGCACCGTGCCGGTCGGCGCGAACTGCGCCAGCAATACCGTGATCGCGCCCAGCGGGAACAGCAGCACCAGCAGGTTCTCCACGGGGATCCGTGAACAGGCGAGCAGGGTCAGGGCGATTACTGCGGCGGCGATCAGGCTCGAGGCGCTGAAGAAGTCCAGGCCGAGGCCGATCGGGGTCAACAGATGCGTGAGCAGGCTGGCGCCGTGGGCGAGCACGGCGAACACGCCGAGGCTGACCAGCAGGCGCTTGTTCGCCTTGGCGCCGGTGGCCAGGCGGGTACTTTGATAGACGGTCGCAGCGGCATAGAGCAGGGCGGCGGCGAGGGTGGTCAGCAAACTGGGTGACAAGGGGAGCATAAATCCTGTTAGGCGAGCCCGAAAGGCGCTGAGTTTGGCATAGAACCGCCACGGCACGAAAGACTCCGCAAGCTGACGGCGAGGTGTCCGCCGGCCGCAGTCTTCGCTATAATCCGCGACCTGCCCACGCCGCAGGCTCGCCGAGCACATGTTGATTCCGGTCTGGGCCGCCATTATCCCGGTTCGTACAGGGCCTGAAAGGATCGCGCAATGTTTGAAAACTTAACCGACCGTCTCTCGCAGACGCTGCGCCATGTCACCGGCAAGGCGAAGCTGACCGAGGACAATATCAAAGACACCCTGCGTGAAGTGCGCATGGCGTTGCTCGAAGCTGACGTCGCACTGCCGGTGGTCAAGGACTTCGTCAATTCGGTCAAGGAGCGCGCTGTCGGCACCGAGGTGTCGCGCAGCCTGACGCCGGGCCAGGCGTTCGTGAAGATCGTCCAGGCCGAACTCGAAAGCCTGATGGGCGCGGCCAACGAAGACCTCAACCTGAGTGCCGTTCCGCCAGCCGTGATCCTGATGGCCGGTCTGCAGGGCGCGGGTAAAACCACCACCGCCGGCAAACTGGCGCGCTTTCTTAAAGAGCGCAAGAAGAAGTCGGTCATGGTTGTTTCGGCGGACATCTACCGTCCGGCGGCGATCAAGCAACTGGAAACCCTGGCCAACGACATCGGCGTGACGTTCTTCCCGTCCGACCTGAGCCAGAAGCCGGTCGACATCGCCAATGCGGCTATTAAAGAAGCCAAACTGAAATTCATCGACGTGGTCATCGTCGACACCGCCGGTCGTCTGCACATCGACGAAGAGATGATGGGCGAGATAAAGGCGCTGCACGCCGCGATCAACCCGGTCGAAACTCTGTTCGTGGTTGACGCCATGACCGGTCAGGACGCTGCCAATACGGCCAAGGCCTTCGGCGATGCACTGCCGCTCACCGGTGTGATCCTGACCAAGGTCGACGGCGACGCCCGTGGCGGTGCCGCACTGTCGGTGCGCGCCATCACCGGCAAGCCGATCAAGTTCATCGGTATGGGCGAGAAGAGCGAAGCGCTCGATCCGTTCCACCCTGAGCGTATCGCCTCGCGGATCCTCGGCATGGGCGACGTGCTCAGCCTGATCGAACAGGCCGAAGCGACGCTGGACAAGGACAAGGCCGACAAACTGGCCAAGAAGCTGAAAAAGGGCAAGGGCTTCGATCTCGAAGACTTCCGCGATCAGTTGCAACAAATGAAGAACATGGGCGGCCTCGGCGGGCTCATGGACAAACTGCCGAGCATCGGCGGCGTCAACCTGTCGCAGATGGGCAATGCCCAGAACGCCGCAGAGAAGCAGTTCAAGCAGATGGAAGCCATCATCAATTCCATGACCCCGGCCGAGCGCCGCGACCCTGAGCTGATCAGCGGTTCGCGCAAGCGCCGGATCGCCATGGGTTCCGGCACGCAGGTGCAGGACATCGGCCGCTTGATCAAGCAGCACAAGCAGATGCAGAAGATGATGAAGAAATTCACCGCTAAGGGCGGTATGGCAAAAATGATGCGCGGCATGGGCGGTATGTTGCCCGGCGGCGGCATGCCGAAAATGTGAGACAGGACACCAAGACTTCGCCGGTCGTCGCACCGGCGCAGACCCTGCAAGGACGCAGGATCAACAGCAAACCCGCACTCGGCGGGAGCTGACTGGCCGTTTTTATCGACGGCTCTCTATGCAAATCTGCACGGCATGCCATGGGCGCCGGAAAAAGTCATTTGCAAAAGTCCGGATATTCCTTAGAATATGCGGCCTTTCGGGCACCCATGCCCGCTGTGCATTTAGATTTGCAGCACCGACTACAGGAACGATGTTCACATGCTAACAATCCGTCTTGCCCTTGGCGGCTCCAAAAAGCGCCCGTTTTACCACCTGACCGTAACCGACTCGCGTAACCCGCGTGACGGCTCCCACAAAGAACAGGTTGGTTTCTTCAACCCTGTTGCCCGTGGTCAGGAAATTCGTCTGTCCGTGAACCAAGAGCGCGTTGCCTACTGGCTGAGCGTTGGTGCACAACCTTCTGAGCGTGTTGCTCAGTTGTTGAAGGAATCTGCCAAGGCTGCGGCCTGAGCAATATGAACGCGACGCCAGCCCCTGCCGATGATTTGATCGTTATTGGCAAAATCTATTCTGTTCATGGCGTTCGCGGCGAAGTGAAGGTTTATTCCTTTACTGATCCGACTGAAAACCTGTTGCAGTACAAAACCTGGACGCTCAAGCGCGAAGGCAATGTCAAACAGGTCGAGCTGGTCAGTGGACGCGGGAGCGACAAGTTCCTGGTCGCCAAGCTCAAGGGTCTCGATGATCGTGAAGAAGCTCGTCTTCTGGCCGGTTATGAGATCTGCGTGCCGCGCAACCTGTTCGCTGAATTGACCGAAGGCGAGTACTACTGGTACCAGCTGGAAGGTCTGAAGGTCATCGACACCCTTGGGCAACTGCTCGGGAAAATCGATCATCTTCTGGAAACCGGCGCCAATGATGTAATGGTCGTCAAGCCTTGCGCTGGCAGCCTGGATGATCGCGAACGCCTGTTGCCCTATACGGAGCAATGCGTGTTGGCCGTCGACCTGGAAGCGGGCGAGATGAAGGTGGATTGGGACGCGGACTTCTAGACGTGGCTAATTTGCGCGTAGAAGTGATCAGTTTGTTTCCCGAGATGTTTTCCGCCATTGGCGATTACGGCATCACCAGTCGTGCGGTCAAACAGGGGCTCTTGCAGCTGACCTGTTGGAATCCGCGAGATTACACGACGGATCGGCATCACACTGTGGACGATCGCCCGTTTGGCGGTGGTCCGGGCATGGTGATGAAGATCAAGCCCCTGGAAGATGCACTGGCTCAGGCCAAGGCAGCAGCCGGGGAGGCGGCGAAGGTGATTTACCTGTCCCCCCAAGGCCGTCAACTGACTCAGTCGGCGGTACGCGAGCTGGCACAATCGGATGCATTGATCCTGATTGCCGGCCGCTACGAAGGCATTGACGAGCGCTTTATTGAGGCTCATGTCGATGAAGAGTGGTCGATTGGCGACTATGTACTGTCTGGCGGCGAGCTGCCGGCCATGGTCCTGATCGATGCGGTTACACGACTGCTGCCTGGAGCTTTAGGGCATGCGGATTCCGCTGAGGAAGATTCCTTTACGGATGGTCTGCTGGATTGCCCGCACTACACCCGACCGGAGGTGTATGCGGATCAGCGTGTTCCCGACGTGTTGCTGAGTGGCAATCACGCGCATATCCGGCGTTGGCGTTTACAGCAGTCCCTTGGTCGGACCTATGAACGACGCGCCGATCTTCTGGAAAGCCGCTCGCTTTCTGGAGAAGAGAAGAAGCTGCTCGAGGAATACATCCGCGAGCGGGACGATAGTTAACAACGTATCGATGGTAGATCGAACGATTTACCTTAGGAGCACAGCATGACCAACAAAATCATCCTTGCACTCGAAGCAGAGCAGATGACCAAAGAAATCCCTACCTTCGCCCCAGGCGACACTATTGTCGTTCAGGTGAAAGTGAAGGAAGGCGATCGTTCCCGTCTGCAAGCGTTCGAAGGCGTTGTAATCGCCAAGCGTAACCGCGGCGTGAACAGTGCGTTCACCGTTCGTAAAATCTCCAACGGTGTTGGCGTAGAACGTACTTTCCAGACCTACTCCCCGCAGATCGACAGCATGGCTGTTAAACGTCGCGGTGACGTACGTAAAGCCAAGCTGTACTACCTGCGCGACCTGTCGGGTAAAGCAGCACGCATCAAGGAAAAACTGGCTTAAGCCCAGCTTCCGATGCAGAAAAAAGCAGCCTACGGGCTGCTTTTTTGTTGCCTGCGATTTACCGGATCCATCTTAAATGCCTCGTTCATTGGAGCTGCCTGTTTCTTGATCTGGCCGGCTATGAAAGACTGACGCCCCTTTACTGTCCAATTGCACGCAGCGCGAAAAGCCCTGCCCTGAGCATCCATGTCTGCCATCGACCATCCGCTGATTGATCAATTTCTCGACGCTTTATGGCTGGAAAAAGGTCTCTCCGATAATACTCGCGACGCCTATCGCAGCGACCTCGCGCTGTTCAACGGCTGGTTGCAGGAGAAAAATCTCGAACTGATCAATGCCGGCCGCGAGTTGATCCTTGATCACCTGGCGTGGCGCCTGGAGCAAAACTACAAGCCGCGCTCCACCGCGAGATTTCTCTCCGGGGTACGTGGTTTTTATCGCTATCTGTTGCGAGAAAAACTGATCAGCGTCGACCCGACGTTGCGCGTCGACATGCCGCAACTCGGCCGGCCATTGCCCAAATCGCTGTCGGAAGCCGATGTCGAAGCGCTGCTCAAGGCGCCGGACCTGAGCGAGGCCATCGGCCAGCGCGACCGGGCGATGCTGGAAGTGCTGTATGCCTGCGGTCTGCGCGTGACCGAACTGATCAGCCTGACGCTGGAGCAGGTCAACTTGCGCCAGGGTGTATTGCGGGTGATGGGCAAGGGCAGCAAGGAGCGCCTGGTGCCGATGGGCGAGGAGGCGATTGTCTGGGTTGAGCGTTATATGCGTGATGGTCGCAATGAGTTGCTCGGTGGCCGTCCCAGCGATGTGCTGTTCCCCAGCCAGCGCGGCGAACAAATGACCCGCCAAACGTTCTGGCACCGCATCAAGCACCAGGCCAGGGTCGCCGGGATCAGCAAGTCGCTGTCGCCGCACACCTTGCGCCACGCGTTCGCTACGCACCTGCTCAACCACGGCGCGGACCTGCGCGTGGTGCAGATGTTGCTCGGCCACAGCGACCTGTCCACCACCCAAATCTATACCCACGTCGCCCGCGCGCGGTTGCAGGATCTGCACGCCAAACACCACCCACGCGGCTGACACATCCCATAATGTTGAAACACTGACCTGTGCCGAGGGGATTTATCCCCGTTCGGCTGCGCAGCAGTCGCAAACCCGGCTGGCTCGATTTTGACTGGAAGATCGCGGTGGATGGTTTAGGGCTGCTTCGCAACCCAGCGGGGATAAATCCCCTCGCCACAATAATGTGTGTCAGCCACATGTGGTTGTGGGTCAGTTGTACAAGCATGAAGATGTGTCAGTTGCACATGAGTGTGTGGCGACAGGCGCATTCGGCCCTCGCGGCCTTATGTGTTAGGCTTTGCCGGTTTGCACGATGGACGGTTATGACCCGGTGTTTCGCACGGGCGTTCTGATCGTTCCATACGCCCGCCCTCAGGAGTACTCATGCGTCTGACCCAGATTTTCGCTGCCGCCGCCATTGCGTTGGTAAGCACCTTTGCCGTCGCCGACGACGCGGCTGACAAAGCCATTCGTCAAAGCCTGGAAAAACTCGAACTCGAGGTTCCGGTCGAAAGCATCAGTGCCAGCCCGCTGCCTGGCATGTACGAAGTCAAACTCAAAGGCAGCCGCGTGCTGTACGCCAGCGCCGATGGCCAGTACATCGTGCAGGGCAACCTGTATCAGCTCGCGAATGGCAAACCGGTCAACCTGACCGAAAAGACCGAACGCCTGGGCATTTCCAAACTGATCAATGCCATCCCGGTGGCCGAAACCGTGGTCTACCCGGCCGTGGGCGAGACCAAATCGCATATCACCGTGTTCACCGACACCACCTGCCCGTACTGCCACAAACTGCATGCCGAAGTGCCCGAGCTGAACAAGCGCGGCATCGAAGTGCGCTACGTGGCGTTCCCGCGCCAGGGCCTGAATTCGCCGGGTGACGAGCAGCTGCAAGCGGTGTGGTGCTCCAAGGACAAGAAAGCCGCCATGGACAAAATGGTCGATGGCAAGGAAATCAAGGCCGCCAAGTGCGATAACCCGGTTTCCAGGCAATTCGCCCTCGGTCAGTCGATCGGCGTGAACGGTACACCGGCCATCGTTTTGGCTGACGGCCAGGTCATTCCGGGCTACCAGCCGGCGCCACAAGTCGCCAAACTGGCGCTTGGCGCGAAGTAATTCGCATCGTCACGGGCAACCGTTGACGATCGTGGTCCGGCAGTAACAGCGCCGGGCCATCAACAGAGAGCCGCGAGCACGCGGTTGTTTTCCGGCCGACCCTGTGTCGGCCGTTTCATGGGGAGTTCACAGTGAATCCGGTCAAAGTAGGCATCTGTGGGTTAGGGACCGTCGGTGGCGGTACCTTCAACGTACTTCAGCGCAACGCCGAGGAAATTGCTCGTCGTGCCGGGCGTGGAATCGAAGTGGCACAAATTGCCACGCGCACGCCAAAGCCTCAGTTCCAGACGACCGGTATTGCGATTACCAACGATGTCTTCGAAGTGGCCACGAACCCTGAGATCGACATCGTCATAGAGCTGATGGGCGGCTACACCGTTGCCCGCGAGCTGGTACTCAAGGCCATCGAGAATGGCAAGCATGTGGTCACCGCGAACAAGGCGCTGATAGCCGTTCACGGTAATGAGATTTTCGCCAGGGCACGCGAGAAAGGCGTGATCGTGGCGTTCGAAGCAGCGGTGGCCGGTGGCATTCCGGTGATCAAGGCGATCCGCGAAGGCCTGTCCGCCAACCGCATCAACTGGGTTGCCGGGATCATCAACGGCACCGGCAACTTCATCCTCACCGAAATGCGCGAGAAGGGCCGTACGTTTGAAGACGTGCTCGCCGAAGCGCAGGCACTGGGTTATGCCGAAGCCGACCCGACCTTCGACGTCGAAGGCATCGATGCCGCGCACAAGCTGACCATTCTGGCGTCGATTGCCTTCGGCATTCCGCTGCAATTCGACAAGGCATACACCGAAGGCATCACCAAGCTGACCACTGCCGACGTCAACTACGCCGAAGCGCTGGGCTATCGCATCAAGCACCTCGGTGTGGCGCGCAGCACTGACGCCGGCATCGAGTTGCGCGTGCACCCGACGCTGATTCCGGCCGATCGCCTGATCGCCAACGTCAACGGCGTGATGAACGCAGTGATGGTCAACGGTGACGCCGCCGGTTCGACGCTGTTCTACGGTGCCGGCGCTGGCATGGAGCCGACCGCTTCGTCGGTGATCGCCGACCTGGTCGACGTCGTCCGCGCGATGACTTCCGACCCGGAAAACCGTGTGCCGCACCTGGCCTTCCAGCCGGACTCGCTGTCGGCGCATCCGATCCTGCCGATCGAAGCCTGCGAAAGCGCTTACTACCTGCGCATTCACGCCAAGGATCATCCGGGCGTACTGGCTCAGGTGGCGAGCATCCTGTCGGAGCGCGGCATCAATATCGAATCGATCATGCAGAAGGAAGTCGAAGAGCATGACGGCCTCGTGCCGATGATCCTGCTGACCCACCGCGTGGTCGAGCAGCGTATCAACGATGCGATCACCGCGCTGGAAGCACTGGCTGGCGTCGACGGCCCGGTTGTACGGATCCGTGTCGAACATTTGAACTAAAAGCAGCGGCAAGCGGCAAGTTACAAGCGGCAAGACGAAGCGGTTCGGCTTCGACTTGCAGCTTGCAGCTTGAGGCTTGCAGCTCAAACCAAAGGTTTGCCCCTATGCGTTATATCAGTACTCGCGGCCAGGCCCCGGCCCTTAATTTCGAAGAGGTCCTGCTGGCTGGTCTGGCGACCGACGGCGGTCTGTACGTCCCGGAAAATCTGCCACGTTTCACTCAGGAAGAGATCGCTTCCTGGGCCGGCCTGCCGTATTACGAACTGGCGTTCCGGGTGATGCGCCCGTTCGTTACCGGCAGCATTCCGGATGCCGATTTCAAGAAGATCCTCGAAGAAACCTACGGCGTGTTCGCGCACAGCGCCGTGGCGCCATTGCGTCAGTTGAACGGTAATGAATGGGTGCTGGAACTGTTCCACGGCCCGACGCTGGCGTTCAAGGACTTCGCCCTGCAACTGCTCGGCCGTCTGCTCGATTACGTGCTGGAAAAGCGCGGCGAGCGCGTGGTGATTGTCGGTGCCACCTCCGGTGATACCGGTTCGGCGGCCATCGAAGGCTGCAAGCATTGCGAAAACGTCGACATCTTCATCCTTCACCCGTACCAGCGTGTGTCGGAAGTACAGCGTCGGCAAATGACGACGATCTTCGGCGAGAACATCCACAACATCGCCATCGAAGGCAACTTCGACGACTGCCAGGAAATGGTCAAGAACAGCTTTGCCGACCAGAGCTTCCTCAAAGGCACGCGTCTGGTGGCGGTGAACTCGATCAATTGGGCGCGGATCATGGCCCAGATCGTTTACTACTTCCATGCCGCGCTGCAGTTGGGCGGTCCGGCGCGCTCGGTGTCGTTCTCGGTGCCGACCGGCAACTTCGGCGACATCTTCGCCGGTTACCTGGCGCGCAACATGGGCCTGCCGATCAACCAGTTGATCGTGGCGACCAATCGCAACGACATCCTGCACCGCTTCATGAGCGGCAATCAGTACGTCAAGGAAACCCTGCACGCAACGCTGTCGCCGTCGATGGACATCATGGTCTCGTCGAACTTCGAGCGTCTGCTGTTCGACCTGCACGGTCGCAACGGTGCGGCGATTGCCGGTTTGATGGACTCGTTCAAAAAGGATGGCAGCTTCAGCGTGGAACAAGAGCGCTGGACCGAAGCGCGCAAGCTGTTCGACTCGCTGGCGGTGGACGATGCGCAGACCTGCGAAACCATCGCCGACGTCTACGAGCAGAGCGGTGAAGTCCTTGATCCGCACACTGCCATCGGCGTGAAGGCTGCGCGCGAGTGCCGTCGCAGTCTGGACATTCCGATGGTGATTCTGGGTACTGCCCATCCGGTCAAGTTTCCCGAGGCAGTGGAGAAAGCGGGTGTAGGAAAAGCGCTCGAACTACCTGCACATCTTTCTGATTTGTTTGAGCGAAACGAGCGCTGCACCGTGCTGCCAAACGACCTGAAAGCCGTGCAAGCCTTTGTCAGTCAGCACGGCAACCGCGGCAAGCCACTCTAAGCCAGTAAAAGCTGTCACATTTTGAAGCCCGTCTCCTGACGGGCTTTTTTGTTTCTGCTGCCACACTGCTCGGGTTTTCACCCACGAAGGACGGGTGAGTCGATCACGAAGGAAATGGCAATGCTGTTTTACAGAGGTTTGAAACCGGCACTGGGCTGGTTGTTTTTGTTGGCGGTGCTGGGATGGATGCACAGCGGCGTGGCGGCGCAGATGGCACGCGATCAGGCCAATGCGGCGGTCAACGTGGCGGCTGTCGAGCTGGATGCGCAAGAGCGGCAGTGGATCCGCGACAACCCCAGAGTGACGGTTGCATCGGTGCAATATCCGCTGTACCTGTTTCAGGACGAACACGGCCAATGGAGCGGCCTGAACAACGATGTGCTCAAACGCGTCAGTGCAATGACGGGCCTGCAATTCGAGCATCAGGAGTCGTTCTCCACCGATCATATGCTTGAACGTCTGCAAAGCGGGGTCGCGGACATCAGTACGACATTGGCCATGAGTGATGATCGCAAGACCTTTCTGGATTTCAGTCATGCTTTCGGAGGTGCCGGCTGGGTTTTTGTCGGACATGCCAACACCCCAAGGGTGGAGTCTTTCGAACAGCTGGCCAAGCGCGTTGTGGTGTTACCCGCCCGCCATGCTCTGGAGGACGTGATTCGGCGCGATTACCCGTCGATTCAAATTCGTTCGGTGAAGACCTACGCCGAAGCGCGAGCGTTGGTGGAAAGCGGTGAAGCCTATGCGACCATCGAAAACGAAATCGGCGCGCAGCTTTATCCGTTGGGCATGCTCAAGGTCGGCGGACTGGTAGAAGGCAAGTGGGAAGCCGATCATCTGGCTGTGCGAAAAGGCATGCCGCAGCTGCTGAGTATTCTCAACAAGGCGCTGGAAGCTTTCCCGGCTGCCGAGTTGCGGGCGATCCGTCTCAAATGGCTTGAAGGCATCTCGCCGCCACCGGTGCCGTCCCTCTTGGAGCGGCTGGTCGAGTGGGCATGCTGGGCGATGGGGGTGATCGGTGTGTTCGGAATACTGTCGTTGGTATGGAACAGACGCCTGGCGGCGGTGATCAAGTTGCGCTGTGAAGCGGAAAAGGAGCTGGGTGATCAACTGGCCTTTCAGCATGCTCTGATCGATTCCATGCCAGACCCTGTATTCGTACGCGATTTGCAGGGGCGTCTGATCATCTGCAACCGCAGTTACGAAGAAGCGCTGTCGGTGCGCCTGGATCAGATGCAGGGGCGTTTGCTGATCGAGGTTGACGCATTTCCCGAAGCCACCGCGCGGATGCTGCACGACGAATTCATCGCGCAGCTGCAGACCCGCAAGTCGCGCTTCAGCAAGCGCCAGTTGCTATTCAATGGCGGGCCTCGAGAGGTCTATCAGTGGACCGTGCCTTTTTACAGCGGCGACGGCAAGTTGCGCGGCTTGTTGGGCGGCTGGACCGACATCACCCAGCGCCGGACCGAGAGCGGCTGCCGATGTCTGCAATAAAGAAGGGAAATGTCCTGCAAGACGCGACTACTTTTCTGATGGGAGGCTTAAGACGCCTGCCCTAGAGTGGACGACAACTGCGGTGAGAGTCCGCGATGATCGCTCCAGAGGTCGCCCATGCGCTCGCTTAAAGTCCTGATTCTTGAACCCAACCCGTTCCAACTGATGGCATTGCATCAAATGCTCAATGCCATCGGCATCTACGACGTCTTGACCGCGCCTTCGCTTGCGTCAGCGCTGTGTTCCCTGGGGCACCGCGGTGCGGTAGATATCGCCATTTGCGATCCGCAACTCAAGGGTGGCGATGGCCTGGCCCTGATTCACCATTTGGCCGCCCACCATGAGGCGCGCGCGCTGATTCTGCTGGGGTCTGTCGCGCAGAGCCTGTTGAGTGATCTGGAACCGGTGCTCCGCCAGCAACGTCTGCGTCTGCTGGGGCGTCTGCAGACGCCGGTCTCGGCAGTGTTGATGAGGGGGCTGCTGGACAGCTATCTGATCACACCACAGGAACTCGTCGAGGTCTGAAACCGGCGGTTATTTTTCTGTCATCTTCGCCGTGCATGCTCTGTCAGACGCAGGCCCATGAGATTGGGGCGCGACAGGCAGAACTTTCTTCTCGGGCCGGTGGTCATTTAATGTGAACACGCCCCAGGCACTGTGTTTTCGGACTATTGAGTGGAGATCGAGATGGAAAGTATCAGTCTATTGCTCGGTGAGGCTCTGAGCCCGTATCAGGTGACGCTGACCCCTCGCGGCAGCCATGGTGAATGTCTGGTGACGCTGAAGAACAGCAGCGGCGCCATTGTGGTGGAACGCGAATTCAATCAGGCCCAGTTGAGCGACAAGCGCTTGCTGACCGACGTGGTGGACGGCCTGCACCGCGACGTGATGATCGCCGAAGGGCGGCTGGAACCCTGCGTCATTGCGGCGTTGCGCAATGCGGCTCTGGACAAGCGTCCGGCTCTGTAAAGATGAAATATTTTTTGTGGGAACCTTCCTGCATCCCTGTCAGTCAGACCCCATAGCAGCAGGATCAAGCATTGTGCTCCGGTGCTTGTCGCTTGCTGCTACGGGTCTCGAAGCAGACCCCGTTTAACCCCGAGTCGTCTCCCCACTTCTCGGGGTTTCTTTTGCCCGGCGTTTGCGCAGTGCGCGGCTTGTTGCTCGAAAAACCGAAGCGCCCGGCGGTGCTCAGATGGCCCCGTCTTCACGCAGCCGAGTGATTTGCGCCGCGTCGTAGCCCAGATCGCCAAGCACCTGCGCATTGTGTTCGCCAAGCTGCGGTCCGACCCACTCGGAGGCCCCCGGCGTTTCCGACAGCTTCGGCACGATGCCGGGCATCTTGAAGTCCTTGCCGTCCGGCAGCTTGGCATGCAGGAACATTTCCCGCGCCAGGTATTGCGGATCGTTGAACATGTCCTCGGCGCTAAAGATCCGGCTGACCGGTACGTCGGCCTGGTTGAGCAAGTCGAGAACAGTCTGCAGCGGTAGGGAATTGACCCAGCGATCGATCACGCCATACAACTCGTCGCGGCGACCGTCGCGGCCGTCATTACTGGCCAGCACCGGGTCGTTGGCCAGATCTTCACGGCCAATCACGAGCATGAAGCGTTTGAAGATCGCATCGCCATTGGCACCGATCTGCACATGCTTGCCGTCGGCGCTGGTGTGGATCGAAGAGGGCGTGATGCCCGGCATGATGTTGCCGCTGCGCTCGCGGATGAAACCGAAGACGTCGAACTCCGGCACCATGCTTTCCATCATCGCGAAAATGGCTTCGTAGAGCGCAACGTCGACTACTTGGCCCAGTCCGCCGTTGACCTCGCGATGACGCAGCGCCATCAATGCACCGATCACGCCCCACAGCGCGGCAATCGAATCGCCGATGGAGATCCCGGTGCGCACCGGTGGCCGGTCTTCGAAGCCGGTGATGTAACGCAGACCGCCCATGGATTCGCCGACCGCGCCAAAACCTGGCTGGTCTTTCATCGGCCCGGTCTGACCGAAACCGGACAGACGCACCATCACCAGTTTCGGATTCAGTGCGTGCAGGGTCTCCCAGCTCAGGCCGAGTTTTTCCAGTACGCCGGGTCGGAAGTTTTCGATAAGGATGTCGGCTTCACTGAGCAGCTTTTTCAGGATCGCCAAACCGTCAGGGTGTTTGAGATTGAGGGTCAGCGACTTCTTGTTGCGCGCCTGGACAAACCACCACAACGAGGTGCCTTCGTACAACTTGCGCCACTTGCGCAGGGGATCGCCGCCGTCCGGCGATTCGATCTTGATCACTTCGGCGCCGAATTCGCCGCAAATGCGCGAGGCAAACGGCCCGGCGATCAGCGTACCCAATTCAATGACTTTCAGACCCGAGAGCGGTTTGCTGGTGAACGGCATGCGAAATCCTGTAGGACAAGGCTGAACGGAGACAGGGTTTTAACATAGCCGGCTGTCAGACGCCGCAGCTCGATCGCCATCAATTCGATGATTGCCTGTGGCATCGGTTAGACTTGCCGACTTTCCTCGTATCAAGAAGCCCGTTCATGGCCCAGCCGTCCACTACCTACAAATTCGAACTGAACCTCACCGACCTCGACCGCAGCGTCTACGAGAGCGTCAAGCAGACCATCGCCCGTCATCCTTCGGAAACCGAAGAACGCATGACTGTGCGGCTGCTGGCCTACGCGCTCTGGTACAACGAGCAGCTGTCGTTCGGCCGTGGTCTGTCAGACGTGGATGAACCGGCCTTGTGGGAAAAGAGCCTGGACGACCGTGTCCTGCACTGGATCGAAGTCGGCCAGCCGGATGCCGATCGCCTGACCTGGTGCTCGCGCCGCACCGAACGCACCAGTCTGCTGGCCTACGGCAGCCTGCGTGTCTGGGAAACCAAGGTGATCCCGGCGATCAAGAACCTGAAAAACGTCAACATCGCCGCCGTTCCGCCGGAAGTGCTGGAGACCTTGGCCAAGGACATGCCCCGCGTCATCAAGTGGGACGTGATGATCAGCGAAGGCACGATCTTCGTCACCGACGACCGCGGTCAGCACGAAGTCCAGTTGCAATGGCTGCAAGGTGAGCGCGGCTGAGGTCGCGACACCGCTGATATTTTCCCACGAATCAAAGAGAAGCCTCCTTCGCCCCATGCGTATCGAACCTCGTCAACTGCCTGCCACGCTGCCTTTCCTCGGTGATCTGCCGCCACTGCTGACCCGCTTGTACGCGGCGCGGGGCGTGCAATCGGAAGCGGAGTTGGACAAAAGTCTGGCGCGCTTGATCCCGTTCCAGCAGCTCAAAGGCATCGATGCGGCGGTCGACCTGCTGGTGACGGCACTGGAGCAACGCCAGCGCATTTTGATCGTCGGCGACTTCGACGCGGACGGCGCCACCGCCAGCACCGTCGGTGTGCTCGGTTTGCGCCTGCTGGGCGCGGCGCATGTCGATTACTTGGTGCCGAACCGTTTCGAATACGGCTATGGCCTGACGCCGGAAATCGTCGAAGTCGCGCTGACCCGTGAACCGCAACTATTGATCACCGTCGACAACGGCATCTCCAGCGTCGAAGGCGTTGCGGCGGCCAAGCGTGCCGGACTGAAGGTGTTGATCACCGACCACCACTTGCCCGGCGATGAACTGCCGCAGGCCGATGCGCTGGTCAATCCGAACCAGCCGGGCTGCGAGTTTCCGAGCAAGGCGCTGGCCGGCGTCGGGGTGATTTTTTATGTGTTGATGGCCTTGCGCGCGCGACTGCGCAGCCTTGGCTGGTACGAGAGCAAACCGCAACCGAACATCGGCGAACTGCTCGACCTGGTGGCGCTGGGCAGCGTCGCCGACGTGGTGCCGCTGGATGCCAACAACCGCATTCTCGTGCATCAAGGGCTGGAGCGGATTCGTGCCGGCCGGGCGCGTCCGGGCATCAAGGCGATCCTCGAAGTCGCCAAGCGAGAGGCTGCGCGGATCACTTCCACCGACCTGGGTTTCATCGTCGGCCCGCGCTTGAACGCCGCCGGACGTCTGGACGACATGAGCCTGGGCATCGAATGCCTGCTCACCGCCGACGCCAATCTGGCGCGGGAAATGGCTGCGCAACTGGACGGCATGAACCAGGATCGCAAATCCATCGAGCAGGGCATGCAACGTGAAGCGCTGGCACAGCTCAAGGATCTGCCGGTCGAGTCGATGCCGTTCGGTCTGTGCCTGTTCGATCCGGAGTGGCATCAGGGCGTGATCGGTATCCTCGCCTCGCGGATGAAAGAGCGCTATTTCCGCCCGACCATTGCTTTCGCCGATGCCGGTGACGGCTTGCTCAAGGGCTCCGGACGCTCGGTGCAGGGCTTCCATATTCGCGATGCGCTGAGCGTGGTCGCGGCGCAGCATCCGAACCTGATCGCCAAGTACGGTGGCCACGCGATGGCCGCTGGTCTGACCTTGGCGCAGGAAAATTTTCCCTTGTTCGCCGAGGCATTTGACGCTGAAGTACGTAGGCAACTTCGCGAAGAAGACCTCACCGGGCGCATGTTGTCGGACGGCACGCTGGCCGTCGAAGAGTTTCACCTCGAACTGGCCCGCGCCTTGCGTCACGCCGGGCCATGGGGGCAGCATTTCCCCGAGCCGCTGTTTCATGGCGTGTTCCAGTTGGTCGAGCAGCGCGTGGTTGGCGAACGGCATTTGAAAGTGGTGCTGAAAAGCGAATGCGGCTCGGTGAAGCTCGATGGCATCGCGTTTGGCATTGATCGCGATGTATGGCCGAACCCGACGATTCAATGGGTGGAACTGGCTTACAAGCTCGACGTTAACGAGTTTCGCGGCAACGAGACTGTGCAGCTGATGATTGCTCATATCGAACCGCGTTAAGCCATTCGCGAGCAGGCTCGCTCCCACAATACGGTGCAGTCTTGTGGGAGCGAGCCTGCTCGCGAAAGTGTCCTTTCACACACTGAATTACTCTGAACCCTCCGTCATTCCCGGTTGTCGACTAGGCTCTAAGCACTGCTTGATTGGCCTTGTGACGTCTTGTCGAATTTTTGCCCGCGGGGGCGGGTGCTGCACCCTTTTTCTGTCACTCGTCGACTTTTCAAACAGAACCCTGGAGCCTGCCCACTGATTCGAGAGGTGCCCCATGAGTCTGCTGCTTGAACCCTTTACTCTTCGCCAACTGACCCTGCCCAACCGCATCGCCGTGTCGCCGATGTGCCAGTACTCCAGCGTCGACGGCCTGGCCAACGACTGGCATCTGGTGCACTTGGGCAGCCGCGCGGTGGGCGGTGCCGGTCTGGTTTTCACCGAAGCCACGGCAGTTACCGCCGACGGGCGCATCACCGCCGAAGACCTCGGTCTGTGGAACGACGAACAGATCGAACCGCTGCAACGCATCACTCGCTTCATCACCGCCCGGGGTGCGGTCGCTGGTATTCAACTGGCCCACGCCGGGCGCAAGGCCAGCACCCACCGGCCGTGGATCGGAAAGCATGGCAGCGTCAAACCCGAGGATGGCGGCTGGACCCCGGTCGGGCCATCACCGATTGCTTTCGATCCGCAACATACCCAGCCGAAACAGCTCGATGAAGGGCAGATCGCCGAGGTGATTCAGGCCTTTGTCGACGCGGCCAAACGCGCGCTGACGGCGGGGTTCAGCGTGGTCGAGGTGCATGCCGCGCACGGCTATCTGCTGCATCAGTTTCTTTCGCCGCTGAGCAATCAACGCCGCGATCAATACGGTGGTTCGTTCGAAAACCGCATCCGCCTGGTGCTGCAAGTCACCGAAGCGGTGAGGGCGGTGTGGCCAGAGGAATTGCCGGTGTTTGTCCGCGTCTCGGCAACCGATTGGGTTGAAGACGGCTGGAATCCGGATGAGACCGTGGAGCTGGCGCGTCGCCTTCACACGCTGGGCGCCGATCTCATTGATGTGTCTTCAGGAGGGACAGCTGCAAACGCAGAAATTCCGGTCGGACCCGGTTATCAGACGCGTTTCGCCGAGCGTGTACGCAAAGAGTCAGGCATCGCCACCGGCACTGTCGGCATGATTACCGAGCCTGCCCAGGCCGAGCACATTCTGCGTACCTGTCAGGCCGATATCATTTTCCTTGCCCGCGAACTGCTGCGTGATCCGTACTGGCCGTTGCATGCCGATGACGATCTGGGTGGACGCAAAGCGGTGTGGCCGGCGCAGTATCAGCGGGCGACCCATCGGGATCAGCCGATTCATGAATCGGATTTGCGTGATTGAGTCAGTCGAGATAAAGCAAAAAGCCCCGGTCAGTGATGGCCGGGGCTTTTTTCGTCTGGTTGTCTTTGTTGCCGTGCTGGCGCCATCGTTGGCAAGCCAGCTCCCACAGGTTTGGTGGCGTACGCGAAATTTATGCTCGACACCATTCATTGTGGGAGCTGGCTTGCCAGCGATGAGGTCCGCGCAGGCGCCTCAAATCTTCAAGGGTATTTGCGCTTGTCCGGCGCTGGCGGGAAGTACTGGTACAACCAGGTCTCACTTAAGGTGCGGTCGTTGGTACGAATGAACAGGCGCAATTCCACTGGCTCTACGCTGTCATTGGTCGGGTACCAGTCGAACAGGATCCGATAACCCTTGATGTCATCCAGCACCAGCACGCTGAAGTCCTGCACCTTGCCGTTGGAACAGGTAATCACCGGCTCGATCCCGGTGCCCTGCGGCAGGCGCTCGAGGCCGCCGCCGGTGAAGTCCACGGCAAAACGGCGCGCCCAGACTGGCGGGTAGTGTTCACCCGGCGCCCAACCCTCGGTGAAGCCGCCCATGCCCGAACGCGTCGCGTGCACTCGCGCCAGTGGCGTGCCGACCGGTGGCAGCGCGCTCCAGTACAGCTTGTACCCGTAGTTCAGCGAATCACCGGCAGCCACGGGTTTCTTCGGCGTCCAGAACGCGACGATGTTATCCAGCGTCTCGCCGGTCGTAGGAATTTCCAGCAGATCGATCGAGCCTTCGCCCCAGGCGGTTGTCGGTTCTACCCACAGGCTCGGGCGCTTGCTGTACCAATCGACAGTGTCCTGATAGTTGGCGAATTCGTGGTCGGTCTGCACCAGTCCGAAACCCTTCGGGTCCTTGTCGGCAAATGCGTTGAATTGCAGCGTCGCCGGGTTGTTCAACGGACGGCAGATCCACTCGCCATTGCCACGCCACATTGCCAGTCGGTCGGAGTCGTGAATCTGCGGGTGAATGGTGTCGCACATGCGCCGTTCGTGGGTGCCGCAGCTGAACATGCTGGTCATTGGCGCCACGCCGAGTTGTTCGATGGTGGTACGAGCATTGATGTGCGCGTCGATTTCCATCACCACGCGCTCGGCCTGGCAATCGATGTCGAAGCGATAGGCGCCGGTCGCGCTCGGCGAGTCGAGCAGGGCGTAGACCACAAAACGTGTGGCGTTCTTGTCAGGCGTCTCGAACCAGAACTTGGTGAAGTCGGGAAACTCTTCGCGCTTCTTCGCGTAGGTATCAATGGCCAGGCCGCGCGCGGAGAGGCCATATTGGCCAGTAGCATCGACCGCACGGAAATAGCTGGCGCCGAGAAACGACACCACGTCATGCCGATCCAGCTCCGGTGCCTTGAACAGCTTGAAGCCGGCAAAACCCAGGTCGCCCTTGAGCTGCTGGGTGTCGACCGAAGTGTTCTCATAATTGAACAGCGCCGGGCGGAAATGCACCTCGCGCGCCATGCGCGTCTTCGGATCAACGCTGTACATGCGCACCGGCTGGCGAAAACCCATGCCGACATGGAAGAACTGCACGTCCAGCTGACCTTTATTTTCCTTCCACAACGAATGCTCGCCGTCGTAGCGGATCGCGTTGAAATTCTGCGGAGTCATGGTTGCCAGGGTTGGCGGCAACACCTGTTTCGTATCCTGGTAGGCATTGCCGGCGAGCTGCTTGGCCTGACGCTTCAACGCTTCGAAATCGAAGGCCTGGGCCTCGCCATCGGCGGCGCCACCATTGGCCGCCCAGGCGCGAGCGGCCAACAGACCCGACGCGGAAAGACCGGTATAGGCCGCAATGGCCATGGACGCTTTGAGCAAATTCCTGCGGTGCATAAATACAACCTGTCGTGTGCAATCCAGCGCCGTTCCTGGCACCTGTCGGATCGGAAATTACGGTTCGGTCATGCCTTCGGCCAAACGCAACGGACTATAAACAGATGCCCGCTAGCTTAATCGGTTCGATTGTCGGGCAAAAAGGCTTGTTTGCGTTGCGTCATCTGGCAATGAAACAAGACATGTCTGTAATTTTTCTGACAGGGCTCTCTGATTTAGAGGGCATATCTGCTTTTTTCGATTAATTACTCTAAAAACCACTTTTCAACGCCGATTTAATTCCTATTCTATGGGCAAGACCGGATACAAGCCTTCGTGCCGGCGGGGCACACGACGCTGCTCGAAGAGGCAGGGCGATGTGAGGTTCAGCAGTTTCTTGACTCAATAGAGAAGGACATCGTCCATGGCAAAAATACAAGGCATCACCGAAATGTTGGGCATTTTTCCTTGCTTGGGCGGCGGGCGCAGAAGACGCCGGCTCAGTTCGGAAGAGTTGAAGCTGGTGGAGCGTTACCGGGAGCTTTCCGAGAATGACCGGATTGCGATGAGGTATCTGGTGGATGCGATGCGGAGTGTTTCGCGGTTTTAAAGCTGGGGCGGGAGCCGTGAAAGCCATTTGGCTTTTACGGCGGCCAGATCAGTCAGCCACTCGCGTCGGCATCGGCGAGGCCTATATCGATGGCCATTCAACTGGCTAGAAGGTTTACAGGCTGGCCTTGTAGCGAGGGCGAAAGCTTCCTCGCTACAAGGCCTTCTGGTTTAGCGGACCGGATACGGTTGCTGGCCGTGCATCAAGTCCGGTACATCACGCCATTTGACCCACGCCTGCTGTTGCCAGTGCAGCAATGGCACGGTGACGCCTGCCCAGTGCATCGAACTGAGGCTCGGTTGATTGTCCACAGGATTCGATTGCACTTCGCGCAGCATCGGAATGACTTCATGGCTCAACCATTGGCGCAGGTGACGGTTTTCCGGGACGAAGTGATGGATGAGCAGGGCGAACAGCCCAGACTCGCTGACCATCGCGCAATCGACGATTTCGCCGTTCTTTCGCAATAGCACATTGCGACGCTGGTCGGGATCGAGTTTCAGGGTGAGACGTTCGTTGAGGTGGTAACCCATCAGGCGCCCAAGGTCCTGAACACAGAACCATATCTCGTGTTCCTGCATAAAAGCATGAAGGAAGCGGTCGTGGCGGGTGAAGATGGTGGGGGTGAAGTGCGTCGACGGAGCATTCTGGATTTGCGTAGACATGTAGTGACTTCCGTTTCGAGTTGGAAAGCCGCCACCAATTCTTCGAAAAATTGGGTGGCGAGCCGAATGGCGTTCGAAGTCGGGTTACTTCCTGTCGAAACGGTAAAGCCGGAAGGCCCGCGCCACACGGCCCGCCATAAAGCAGAACTGAAGTTGTGAACAATCAGCAGTTCAATGGAGGGCATGCAAGCACCGTTTTGACAGTTTCCGGCTTCGACCCCGGGTCGCTGAGTTTGCAGCGACGGGTAAAGCCTATCGGTCAGGCACTTGCGGCGACAAGTCTACTCTTTCGCCGCACAGCGTAGGAAATTGAGCTTTTTCAGGAAGGCTGCATCTGTAGGAAATGCCTGTTTTTACGCCCTCGCCAGCGAGGCTATCCCTGAGCAGTGTTTTTTCCGTTATTTGTGGAAATCTTGCGCACCGCTGCCGGTGCTGGGCCCTCGTTTCAGGCTCGAAGGATTTCCATGACTAACGGAGAGTTCAATGAAGGTTTCCCTCAGACAGATCAACGGCCCTTGGGATCAGGGTTGGGTGCTGGACAAACACATGGTAAGTAGTACCTTTCTTGGCAACGATGAACGCGGACATCCATGCTTCGATAATCAGCGCACTGAAGTTGGCGAGGCGACCTACCAGCTCAAATACCAGAAGGATTGGACGCAGGTCAGCCCACTTGCCCAAGCCGTTGCGACAAATGTTTTTCCAAAACTGGATCAGGTAGGTTTCGTGGTGCCTATGCCTGCTTCAAAGATTCGTCAGCGACAACCTGTTACTGAGGTCGCTCTGGCGTTAGGACGAATTATCGGGCGGCCGGTTTTCTCGGATTTGCTTCGGAAAGCGAACACAGGGAAGTCGCTCAAGGATTTGCATTCCAAAGCCGACAAGGTTGCCGCGATTGGAGACAGTTTCAGCGTCAATGATGAAATCACCACCGATGGGCGCTGGAATGTTTTGGTTGTAGATGATTTGTTTGATAGCGGCGCGTCGATGGACGCGGCCTGCGCTGTTTTGCGTAAATATCCGAAGGTGGGGAAAATTTACGTCGCAGCGCTAACCTGGAAGTGAACTCAATGACGACTGTATTTATTGCCGGCTCTATCAATATCAAGAACCTTGATCCCAAGGTAAAGGAGCGCATCAGTAATATCGTGGCGTCCGAGTTTGAGGTGGTAGTGGGTGATGCGGGTGGCGCAGACACCTCGATTCAGGAGTACCTACTGAGCCTCGAAGGATCCAGAACAACGGTCTTTTGCAGCGGTTCGGTACCGAGGAACAATCTTGGGCGGTGGCCCGCCAGGACCGTGGTCTCAAAACATTCCAAGGGATCGAGAGCCTTTTTCACCGAAAAAGACCTGGTCATGGCCGAAGCGGCTGATTACGGGCTAATGATATGGGATGCCAAGAGTACCGGTACGCTCAGCAACGTTATTGAACTGTTGTCGAGAAAAAAGAAGTCGCTGGTATTCGTCAACAAGGAAAAGCAGTTCAAAGTGGTCGGGGACGTCAGTCAGCTCGAGGAGTTGATTGCAGTCATGTCCGATCACGCCAGGCAAAAAGCCAACGAAAAAATCCGTTTGTTTGATCGTATTTCCTTACTGAAACATGATCAGGCGGAGCTTTCCTTCTAATGATTGTTCTTGGCTTTCTGACCCTCGGCAGCCTGTCTGTGAGGGCTCAAATAGGGCGTTGAGCCAAACCGAGTTCTTCGCGAACAGGCTCTCTCTCACAGAGAAGTGCCGATCGTAGGTAGTTGTTGACCTCAGTGCCTGAACATCACATGCCGAACCGTGGTGTAGTCCTCCAGCCCGAACATCGACATATCCTTGCCGTACCCGGACATTTTCTGACCTCCATGTGGCATTTCGCTGACGAGCATGAAGTGCGTGTTGACCCAGGTGCAGCCGTACTGCAGCCGCGCTGACAGGCGATGCGAACGCCCTGTGTCGGCGGTCCAGATGGAGGAGGCGAGGCCGTAGTCGGAGTCGTTGGCCCACTCAAGCGCTTGTGCTTCATCGGTAAATTTGGTCACCGAAACCACTGGACCGAACACTTCACGGCGGACGATTTCGTCATCCTGCTGCGCGTCGGCCAGCACCGTGGGTTCAAAGAAGAACCCATTGCCTTCGACAGCCTTGCCGCCGGTGATCAACCGGATGTGCGGCTGCGCCACGGCGCGCTCGACGAAAGCGGCGACGCGGTCGCGGTGTTGTGCGGTGATCAGCGGGCCCATCTCGGTGGAGGGATCATCCAGCACGCCGTATTTGATCGTGCTGACCGCCGCGCCGAGTTTTTCGACGAATTTGTCGTAAATCCCTTGCTGCGCGTAGATCCGGCAGGCAGCGGTGCAGTCCTGCCCGGCGTTGTAAAAACCGAAGGTACGAATGCCTTCCACCGCCGCGTCGATGTCGGCATCGTCGAAGATGATCACCGGTGCCTTGCCGCCCAGTTCCATGTGCATGCGCTTAACGCTGTCGGCGGTGCTGGAAATGATGTTCGACCCGGTGGCGATCGAACCGGTCAGCGACACCATGCGCACTTTCGGATGGCTGACCAGTGGACTGCCGACGGTAGCGCCCCGGCCGAACACCAGATTGAGTACACCGGCCGGGAATATGTCCGACGCCAGTTCGGCCAGACGCAACGCCGTCAACGGGGTTTGTTCCGACGGCTTGAGCACCACAGTATTACCGGCGGCCAGCGCCGGGGCGATTTTCCAGGCGACCATCATCAGCGGGTAATTCCACGGCGCGATGGAGGCGATCACTCCGACCGGATCGCGACGGATCATCGAAGTGTGACCGGGCAAATATTCGCCAGCGGCCGAACCACTCATGCAACGGCTGGCGCCGGCGAAGAAACGGAACACATCGGCAATCGCCGGGATCTCGTCGTTGAGCGCGGCGCTGTAGGGTTTGCCGCAATTGTCGGATTCCAGTTTCGCCAGTTCCTCGCCATGGGTTTCGATGGCGTCGGCGAGTTTGAGCAGCAACAGCGAGCGATCCTTCGGCGCGGTTTGCGACCACTCGGCAAAAGCGTTGTCGGCGGCGCGCACGGCGGCATCGACCTGGGCTTCGCTGGCTTCGTTGATGTCCACCAGCACATCGCCCCGCGCCGGGTTGAGCACTGGTTGCGCAGGGCCTTCGCCGTTGACCAGTTGGCCGTTGATCAAGAGTCGGGTTTGCATATCTGTGTCCTCTATTGTTCTGCCGAAACCGCTTCGAAAACTGTGGGAGCGAGCCTGCTCGCGAAGGCGTTGTGTCAGACGACATCAATGCTAGGTGTGACGGCCGCTTCGCGAGCAGGCTCGCTCCCACAGGGGTTGTGTGTGGTCTGTCAGCTATTCATTTTCCGCCGCTACCGGCAACACTCTCGCCCCCGCGCGTCAGGTAATACGCCCCGAGAATCGGCAGCATGGTGACCATCATCACCAGCATCGCCACGACGTTGGTCACCGGCACATCCCGTGGCCGGCTCAACTGGTTGAGCAGCCACAACGGCAGCGTGCGCTCATGCCCGGCGGTAAACGTGGTAACGATGATTTCATCGAACGACAGCGCAAACGCCAGCATGCCACCCGCCAGCAGCGCTGAGCCGAGGTTCGGCAGAATGATGTAGCGGAAGGTCTGCCAGCCGTCGGCGCCGAGATCCATCGACGCTTCGATCAGACTGTGTGAAGTGCGGCGCAGGCGGGCGATAACGTTGTTGTAGACGATCACCACGCAGAAGGTCGCGTGGCCGACGATGATGGTGAACATCCCCGGCTCGATGCCCAGCGACTTGAACGTCGCCAGCAAGGCGATCCCGGTGATGATCCCCGGCAACGCGATCGGCAAAATCAGCATCAGCGATATGCCTTGCTTGCCGAAGAAATCGCGCCGGTACAACGCGGCCGAGGCGAGTGTGCCGAGCACCATGGCGATCAACGTGGCGATGGCTGCGATCTGCAATGACAGCTTGATGGCTTCCAGTACATCCGGCCGGGAAAACGCCACGCTGAACCAGTGCAGGGTAAAGCCCTTCGGCGGAAAACTGAACGCGGCCTCCTCGGTGTTGAAGGCGTAGAGGAAGATGATCAGGATCGGAAAGTGCAAAAACACCAGCCCGCCCCAGGCTGCGATTTTTAAACCCAAAGACGCACGCCCTTGTGCTGAAGCGTCAAAGTGCATCGAAAGCCCCCAGTCGTTTGACGATGGACAGGTAAACCGCGATTAGCACGATCGGCACCAGGGTGAACGCCGCGGCCATCGGCATGTTGCCAATCGCACCTTGCTGCGCGTACACCATGCTGCCGACAAAGTAGCCCGGTGGCCCGACCAGTTGCGGCACGATGAAGTCGCCCAGCGTCAGCGAAAAAGTGAAGATCGAGCCTGCGGCAATTCCCGGAATCGAAAGCGGCAGGATCACTTGCATAAAGGTCTGACGCGGCTTTGCGCCAAGGTCGGCCGAGGCCTGCAACAGCGATGGCGGCAGACGCTCCAGCGAAGCCTGAATCGGCAGGATCATGAACGGCAGCCAGATGTAGACAAACACCATGAACCGTCCCAGATGCGAGGTCGACAAGGTGCTGCCGCCGATCCCGGGAATCCCCAGAATGAATTGCAACACCGGCTCCAGCCCCAGATGCTGGACGAACCACTGCGCCACGCCGCCTTTGGCTAGCAGCAACGTCCACGCATAGGCCTTGACGATATAACTGGCCCACATCGGCAGCATCACCGCGATGTAGAAAAATGCCTTGGTTTTGCCCGTGGTGTAGCGCGCCATGTAGTAGGCAATCGGGAACGCGACGATGGCGCTGGCGATCGACACGGCGATGGCCATGCTCAGGGTGCGCAGGATGATGTCGAAATTCGAGGGCTGAAACAGCGCGGCAAAATTGGCCAGCGTCAGGTCCGGTGTCACCGCCATGGTGAAGTCGTCGAAGGTGTAGAAACCTTGCCACAACAGCATCAGCAACGAGCCCAGATAGATCGCCCCGAACCACAGCAGCGGCGGCACCAGCAACATCGACAGATACAGGTTCGGCTTGCGGTAGAGCAGGTCGGAAAACCTGCGCATCGGTGGCGACGAAGTCATCGCGAGCGAGCTCATTTCATACCCCGCTGGCCACGGTGTCGTGCAGCGCGATCATCGCTTCCCGCGCCCAGCGTGCGCTCAGACGCTGGCCAGTCTGTAGCTGTACGCCGCTGTCGAGCCACTGGTTGTTGGCCTGGCTGATGCTCAGGGTCTGGCCGTTTTCCAGCTGCAATTCATAGCGCGTGGCGCTGCCCTGATACTGGATATCGTGCAGCAGGCCGCTGACTTCGATTTCATGGCTGGCGAGTGGGCCTTCGGCGAAACGCACGTGTTCCGGGCGAATCGAAAACGGCTGTGGATGGCCGCTGATTTCCCGCGCCAGATCGCCGCGAATCACATTCGAGGTACCGACGAATTCGGCGACAAACGTGGTGCTCGGTTTCATGTACAGATTGCGCGGACTGTCGACCTGCTCGATGCGGCCCTTGTTGAACACCGCGACGCGATCGGACATCGACAGCGCTTCGGTCTGATCGTGGGTGACGAAGATGAAAGTGATGCCGAGCTGACGTTGCAGCTTCTTCAGCTCGCTTTGCATCTGCTCGCGCAATTTAAGGTCTAGCGCGCCCAACGGCTCGTCGAGCAACAGCACGCGCGGGCGATTGACCAAGGCGCGGGCGAGGGCGACACGCTGGCGCTGACCGCCAGACAACTGCACCGGTTTGCGTGAGCCATAGCCGCCGAGGGCGACCATGTCCAAGGCTTCTTCGGCACGCTGATGGCGCTCGGCTTTACCCACGCCTTTGACCTTCAAACCGTAGGCGACGTTGTCGAGCACGTTCATGTGCGGGAACAGTGCGTAATCCTGGAAAACCGTGTTGACGTCGCGTTGATACGGCGGCAAACCGGCGGCTTCGGCACCGTGAATGCGGATCGAACCGGCGCTCGGTTGCTCGAAACCGGCGATCAGGCGCAGGCAAGTGGTCTTGCCCGAGCCGGAAGGGCCGAGCATGGAAAAGAACTCACCGTCCTCGATATCGATGGACACCCGGTCAACGGCCTTCACTTCACCGAACTGCCGGGAAACGTTGGTGAACTGGACTGCAAGCGTCATGGTGCGGTGCTCCGGAAAGGCGAGGGCTGCCGTGGCGGCGTCCTGAAACCCTGAAATATCGCGGCGAACGCGCTCTGCTTTTAGCTCCCTCTCCCTCCGGGAGAGGGCGGGGGTGAGGGCAGCCATTTCTGCCATTGCTCTGAAATCAAAGGCGTCAAAAGCCACCCCTCACCCCAGCCCTCCCGAAACGTCGGACCGCCCCCAACGGGGCGAGGGGAGAGGGAGCTTCACCGAGTCGTTCTCGAGATTAGCGCCCGCCCATGATCGCAATGTAGTCCTGCGTCCAGCGGCTATACGGTACGAACTTGCCGCCCTCAGCCTGTGGGGTTTTCCAGAAAGCGATCTTGTCGAACTGATCAAAACCATTGGTCTTGCAGCCCTCAGCACCGAGCAGCTCGCTTTCCTTGCACGCTGCTGGCACCGCCGGCAACGAACCGAACCACGCCGCCACATCGCCCTGGACTTTCGGCTTCAGCGACCAGTCCATCCACTTGTACGCACAGTTCGGGTGCTTGGCCTCGGTGTGCAGCATGGTGGTGTCGGCCCAGCCCGTGGCGCCTTCTTTGGGGATAGTCGAGGCGATCGGCTGCTTCTCGTTGATCAGACCATTGACCTGATACGGCCAGGCGCCGGAAGCGACCACCCCTTCGTTTTTGAAATCGCTCATCTGCACCGTGGTGTCATGCCAGTAGCGGTGGATCAACGGCTGCTGCGCGCGCAACAAATCGAGCACGGCTTTGTACTGATCTTCGGTGAGCTGGTAAGGATCCTTGATGCCCAATTCAGGCTTGGTCGATTTCAGGTACAGCGCCGCATCGGCGATATAGATCGGGCCGTCATACGCCTGCACGCGTCCCTTGTTGGCCTTGCCGTCGGGCAGATCCTGCGCGGCAAACACCACACTCCAACTGGTCGGCGCCGTCTTGAACACATTGGTGTTGTACATCAACACGTTCGGCCCCCATTGATACGGGGTGCCGTAAGTCTGGTGGTTGACCACGTACCACGGCGCGTCTTTCAGGCGCGGGTCGAGGGACTTCCAGTTCGGGATCAACGCCGTGTTGATCGGCTGCACACGCTTGCCAGCAATCAACCGCAGTGACGCATCGCCGGACGCAGTGACCAGATCGTAACCACCCTTGGCCATCAGGCTGACCATCTCGTCGGAAGTCGCGGCGGTCTTGACGTTGACCTTGCAGCCGGTTTCCTGCTCGAAACCGCTCACCCAGTCATACGCCTTGTCGCTCTCGCCACGCTCGATGTAACCCGGCCACGCCACGATATCCAACTGACCTTCGCCAGCCCCGACAGCCTTCAGCGGCTCGGCAGCCTGCAGGCTGGCACTGGCCAGCACGGCCGTGGTGATTGCACTGAACAGTGCGGTCTTGTGCACGAACATGGTTGATCCCTCTTCTTCATATTATGGTCGGGGCAGTGGTGAACGCGGTGCAGCATGCCGTGGGCGGCTTGTTATTAGCGTAGTCAGAGATGGCCGTGGCAGGGCGGGCGCCTCTCGACCTCGGCGATGGAGATTGCTCGCTGGGCTGAAGTGTAGATCGGTTTTTTCAAGGTCAGCCGCGGACTTCAATTCCGAATGCGAGCAACATCTCGAAGCACACTCGCCAGGCCGCCTCGGGCACTTTCGCACTAGGCTGAGGGCCTTACAGATCCGGATAACCCCTGTTTGGAGGCGGAACATGAACACCCGTGGATTGCTCGATCAACTGCTCAAATCCGGCCAGGATCTGCTGCAGAACAAGGCTGGCGGCGCATCGAACAAATCGGCTGCCGGCGGGCTGGGCGGCCTGCTCGGCGGCTCGTCAGGCGCCAGCGGCCTCGGCGGCTTGCTCTCCGGCGCAGGCGGAGGCGCACTGGCGGCCGGCGCCATGGGCCTGCTGCTCGGCAACAAAAAAGTGCGCAAGGTCGGCGGCAAAGTCGCGATCTACGGCGGCCTCGCCGCACTCGGCGTGCTGGCCTACAAGGCTTACGGCAACTACAACGCGCAAAAAGGCAGCGCCCCCCAAACCGAACCGCAAACCCTCGACCGCCTGCCACCGGCGCAAGTCGAACAACACAGCCAGGCCATCCTCAAAGCCCTGGTCGCCGCCGCCAAAGCCGACGGCCACATCGATGAGCGCGAGCGCGAACTGATCGAAGGCGAATTCACCAAACTCGACAACGACCAGGAACTGCAACACTGGCTCCATGCCGAGCTCAACAAACCCCTCGACCCCACCGACGTCGCCCGCGCCGCGAGCACGCCGGAAATGGCGGCAGAGATGTACATCGCCAGTGTGATGCTGGTGGATGAGGAGAGTTTCATGGAGAAGAGCTATCTGGATGAACTGGCGCGGCAGTTGAAATTGGAGCCGGGGTTGAAGGTGGAGTTGGAGAGGCAGGTGCGGTTGGCGGCGGTTTGAATTATGGGTTTGAGAAATCGCAGCGTTGAGTTGCGATTTTTCCGTCTGCGGGATTGAGGAAACCAGAGTTAGACAAATGAGAAAGACAAATGGGGACAGATTTATTTCTCGTGATTAGAAAATAAATCTGTTCCATTTTTCTAAAAATATGTTGGGTTTCGTCGAACAATTTAGAGGTTCTCAATGTTGGTTGGGCCACCGTCATCAATGAGTTTCCTCATGCGACGATTATAGAGTTCAAGGTCCTGAGCATCATTGTTGGCTTCGATTGTTTCTCCCAGAAAAACCATGATACGTGAGATTTTCTGTTTCTCACTTTCAGTCGTGTCGCACACGAGATCAAATCCGTCTTTTGACAAGAAAGGGTATTTGTTTCTTAGGTAATAATAGCAGCCAATGTTTTCAAGCAAGTCGCTGGCGTCTTTTTTTGTCAGCTCAACCGAATTTAAGTATTCGCTAAATGCATCTTTCAATATTTCGATCGAGGTTTCTAGCGGCTCTAAATAGGTGCACAGTCCTTGCCAATTTATGATATGCAACTGGGTTCCCCAATCAGGATCTCTTGTGAAATATTGGTCACTACCTTTGAAGTAGGCAGGGAACTGATTTTTGTTCAAAGCTATTTCAAAGTTTGTTGTCATTGAGGTTGTTCTCAGTTGTCAAGTTGGCTTGGCAAGCAAATCTGTACCCATTTTAATTTTTTTATTTCGGACTGGTCAAAATCTAATTGTGTCTAGGTTGTCAATATGCGCGGTTAGCTTTTCAAGAAAAGCCTTTTCGCTGCTGAAGTTGTTGTTGGCAATCATATCTAAGAACCAAGTGGAGTCTAAAACTGTAAATATTTCAGTCCACTCTGGACTTCTAGCTTTCCATTCGGGCATGACGTTCGCGGCAAAGCCGTGGCCTTTGCCTTGGGATAAGTGAAAATAGTTGTCTTCGAATGAGTAGCCTATAATTTTCGGCCAGTTTGAACTGTGCAGAAGATTTGGCTCCATATCCTTTCTAGCAATCACATAAAAAATTCTCATCATTCTTCAGGAGGTATCTGTGGTTTGTCGAAGTTGGCTGTGCGTGGGGTTGGGTGGATTTTTTTTTGCTCCGCTGTCACCCATTTTTAATGCGTGCTTAAACCAAGGGCTAAAATTTTTGGTTTGTTCAACAGGGCATGTCATGTATCAGTGCACGGTGGCGTAAAAATTTAGCATTATACGCTCTGCTCAAAAAATTTCGAGATTAAGCAGGCAACCCTTCAGTTTTAACCGCTTGATCTCGTCGTCAAACTTGTATTTTGGCGATTCTTTGTTTTTTGTATCGTGCTGCTGTCTAAGGAGGCGAAATAATTTCCCTGTATTTTTCTTGCTTTGTTCATCAAGGCTTTCAATTAGGTCGTAATTAGTGGCTGACAGAAACGCGATTTTGTTTTTAAGTGTGTAGTAAGCGCTTATGTTTGAAAGCAATGCCTCTGCATCTGAATAGTCTTCTTTTAAATGTTTTGCGTAATCTTCGAATATGGTCGTTAACAGGCTTTGTGCTGCTTTTTGATTTTTTAAAACTCCACACATTTCCTGCCAGTTGCTGATGAAGAGATGGTCTCCCCAGTCGGATCCGCGGGAAAAATACTTTCCAGTCCCTTTAAAGAAGTCAGATGTTTCATGAAGTTCTAAAGCCGTCTCAAAAGTAGTTTTCATTGAGCTTTTCCAGCCATCAAGGTTTGTCACAAAACGTTCCAATGTCAATGCTTTGATGAGCATTTTTTGAATCACGAATTTGTGGATTCGGAACCTAAGTATGCTCTAGCTTGGGAATATACCGGTGTCATTATTTTTCTAAGAACGGTTGGCTGTCATTTAGAGTTAGCAGTCCAAGTCAAAAGCATGCGACTGTGAGGGCCGCAATCGGCTGAAACGAGATACCTATCCCGAAAAAGGGCTAGAGCCTTCCCGAGAAAATAGCAAGTTCGGCTCGTCAGAAATTTTTTAGGTCGCAACTCCGCGGTCTGCGCCTGGCTTGAACATGAGAGATTCGTCTTCTTGTCTAGCTTTACAGCGCTCTACAAAAATCAGTGCTGCAGACGGATCTTTAAGAAAGAGTTCGTACGACTCTTTGCTTATTTCGTAATACTCATCATAGTCAACCAAGCGGTTGTTAACATGGATAGAAACATAATACGTTCCACTAACTGCTTCTATTCCTATGGTAAATCGCTCGTCTGTATTGATAGAAGTGTCATTGAATTTCATGATCATCCTCTTATAGAGACAGTGGTGATATTTCAAATTTTTGTGCAAGCGGGCCTTTAGCGTCGACTATTGCTTCACTGTTTCCATCTGGCAATTTTCGACCCGGAATCCATAGGTCGTTATCGCCAGCTTCATTTCCTGATGGAATTCTTGGTCCAAGTCCGCGTTCGTTTTCGATTTCACTGATCAGAAGAAGTGATAATTATTTTTCGGCTGGGGCGTTCCTTGAGCTAAGTTATAATTACGGTAGCACTGAATCGCTATGACGACAGTCTGGCCGAGTATAATCATAGTGCCGAACGCCTTTATCGAGCCATTGTTTGGGTTTCGCTTTTCAAAGCGAACATCAGCATCGTGTAGTAGCTGTGAAAAAAGAAACTTCGCTATTTCTAGATCAGGTTAAATGCACTGTGTCACTCCCAACGCCCTAGCATGATGTACGCAAAGTCGGAGAGGGGATGCGCACGGTTGTTTTCGTCCCTTTTTCTACTCACGCCCATAAACCAATAAAATCATCAAAGTTATTAGAAACTAAGTGGGTTTTACTTGAGTTTGGGTCAAAAATTTCAACCGTAATTGAGGGCGTATTGAAATTCAGGCAAACAAGGTAACCGCCCGCATCCCGTGCGATAGGGACCAATCCATTCGGAAGCCCTGGGGGTTTTCCTGCCCCTGAGTACCATGAGATGGTATACGGGGTTGCGTCGGGCGAAAATGAAAAGAACTCGCTTATGCAAGTTCCTTCGTCGTCATATGAAAATGAAGACACCTCAGGAGAGGCTTCGTCGGAATATTTAACTAAGTCCAAGTAGGACTCTGGGAAAATTACACCAAGTAGTTTTTCTACTTGGGAAATCGTATTGGCATCCACTGAGGATCCCTGTTCAATCCCGAAAGTACTCCAGTCAATCTTCATGTCAGCCCTCCGTAATTATTTCTTTCCATCCGCAAAGCCCCCTTTGTTTCCGGGGTGGAACATCTTCTGCCAAAGAGCATTCCATTGAGGACCTTTCGATTGTTCATGTTGATAGCGCCATACCAGCTGGAGTGTATCCGTTCCCGGTACGTGATGCCATGTGACCTCCTTACCAGGGCTAATGCCTTTGGTAGGTATCTTGGTGCCCTTTACACGTCTGAATCCTGGCACCATGGTTTCCATTATTTTATTAAAATCTGCATCAGTATCGGCTGACTTTAAGAGGCTTTCGTTTGCAACCTTGAAATGTTCTGCGCGGTTCGGAACTGCTAGCACATCCGGGCCAATTTTGGTCTCGTATAAAACGCTATATGCGTGGGGATCCAATGGCGTCGCCATACCGCTTAGTGCTTCATTACGGTTTGCTGCAACCGGATCCACTGCTCCGGCAGTTTTTGCCTTGCCTCCATCCGCCTCTAGGCACTCCAATCCCAACGGATCCACCCACATAGTGGGGTTAGGGACGTATTGGTAGTTGTTCAACCCTCCTGCGAGTTTGAACGGATCCGGCGTCAGAAACCGCCCAGTTCCCGGATTGTAGTAACGATGGCGGTTGTAATGGAGGCCCGTCTCCGCATCGAAGTACTGACCTTGGAACCGCAGCGGGTTGTCGATTTCACTGACATCCAATGCCGCGAGGTTGCCATAGGCACGGTACTTCGCCGACCACATGATTTCGCCGCTGTAGTCGGTGAGTTCTTGAGGGGTACCGAGGTGGTCAAGTTGGTAATAGAACGGCGTTGCCTTCAGGGGGCCTTCGCCGTCGAGCATTGCCAGAGGACGGAAACTGCCAGGTTCGTAGATATAGCTGCGATACCGGTTTTCTGCGCTTTCTGCGATCAGACGTTCGCCTTGCCATAAGAACTCGGTGGTACGGCCGTCGACCGTTTTTTCGATACGGCGGCCGAAGGCGTCGTACTTGTAGCTAGCTGTGCTTCCGCCTGGCAGGCTGACGCCGATCAGGCGATGCTGGCGGTCATAGCGGTACTCGGTGACGACTTTCTGGGCGGCGCCGCGGCGTTCGCGAATCAGATTGCCGTAGGCGTCGTAGTCGTAATGCCGGTCACCCTGCATCAACAGGCGGTTGCCTTTGACGTTGGCGAGGTTGGCGGTGCCTTCGTTGGTTTGGCCAAGCAGGTTACCCGCCGGGTCATGGGCGAAGCTTTCCGGTGTGGCGCCGCGCACGCTGATCAGACGATCGAGTGGGTCGTAGTGATAGCTGCGATTGCCTTTGCGGCTATCGTCGACGCCGGAAAGGTTGCCAATGGCGTCGTATTCATAGCGACGCTGGAACAGGTTCTTATCACGCTGACTGACGCTGTGTGCTTGCAAACGACCTTGTTCGTCGTACTGATATTGGCTGAGCAACAGTCCTTGTTGGCGTTGTAGTTCGCGACCGGCGCTGAATTGGTGGCTGGTCAGGCGAGAACCGTTGAGGTCGATGCTGCTCAGGCGCCCACCGGACAAATGACGGTAGTCGAGCGTGCTTCCATCGGGCAGGCGACAATGGCTCAATTGGCCGACGCTGTCATATTCATAACGTGTGGTGCCCCAGCCTTGGTGTTCAGTGATCAGGCGGTCCTGTACATCGTATTCATATGCAAGCGGCCAATGACCATCATCAATATTTACCAAGCGACCCAGTGCGTCGTAGCTGTAGTGAATCTCTTCGCTGTCGGGCAGGGTTTTGACCAGGAGGCGACCGGAGGCGTCGCGCTGGTATTCGGTGACCAGTTCGCTGCCGTCGTCGCCGAATTCGGTTTTCTTCAGCAACTGGCCTTTGAGGTCATACTCGTAGGCAGTGCGGCGACCGTCGAAGCCGATTTCTTGCTGGATCAGGCCATTTGAGTAGTAGTCGAGCTGATAGCGTTCGCCGCGCTCGTTCTCAATCTCGGTGAGGTTGAGTTGCGAGTTGTCGTAGCGGTAGCGAAGTTGGCTGCCATCCGGATTGATGCGGCGGCTGACCAAGTGCAGGTTGTCGGCGTATTCGTAGCGAGTGATACGGCCCAGCTCGTCGCGTTCGGCGGTGACTTTGCCGTAGGCGTTGTAACTGAAAGTGCGTGTCGTGCCACCGGGTAAAGTGATCTGCGCCAAGCGCTGCGCTGCGTCCCATTGATAATGGGTGATGGCGCCGCTCTCGTCTTGGCGGGTGATCAATCGGCCGAATGAATCGTAGCGGTACTTGCGCTGGCCTCCATCGGGCAGACGTTCTTCAAGCAATTGCCCAAGGCCGTTCCAGTCGAGCTGATGGCGGCTACCGTCGGGGTGGGTAATTTCCAGCAAGCGGCCTCGGCGGTCATAGCGGTAGCACGTCTCATTGCCGTCGGGGTCGGTCTGCTGGGTGATGTCGCCCTGAAGGTTCCGCTGGTATTTCCAAGTGGCCTTGCCCCGACGGACTACTCGTATGAAACCGTTGTGATACTCGTAAGTAGTCGGTTGGTCTTCAGGGGGAATGATTGCGACCAGGCGTCCGGCTTCGTTGTATCGATATTCTGTGATGGCGCCAAGAGGGTCCTTTTCAGCAATTAGCTGACCTTTTTCATCATAGGCTCTTTGTGTTTCTGCACCATCCGGACCGGTCTCGCTGACCAGTCGAGCGTTTTTATCGTGGACGTAAATCTGCTCGCTGCCGTCTGCATTAGCGACAGTAACTGTGCCTTCATCGTCCCAAACATAACGCGCATCGATCTGCGCAATATTGGACCACTGACGAGTACAACGGGCCCACTTGCCTTCGCGTTCCCACTCCCAGTGAAAGCTTGCGCCGCCGGCCAGTTGGCGCTGTTGGATTACATGCTGCTCGTCATAGTGATAGTGCTCGACTTCCCCAACGGCATTGGTGGCGCTTATCAGTTGATTACGCTCGTTGTACTTATAGCTAACCAGTGTCTTGACCGTCTGCCACGGGTCTTGGCGTTCGCCTCGTTCGTTGTACTCCTGACCTAATTGTTGGTAGTCAACGGCGACAATATGGCGATCTTCATAGCGCAGGAGCAAAGAACGTCCCGCTCCGTTATCGATGCGCTGGATGCGATCAACCAAGTCATAGCTGATGTGCAATTGGTTGTCGTAGGCATCGCTAATGGTAGTCAGGCGTCCGGCGCGGAAATGATAAAAACGTGTGTCCTCTCCGGCCTGAGCCAAGATCAATTCGCCTGGCGCATCCCCTATGAAAATCGCCGCCTCGGAAAGGCTATTGGTGATGGACGGACGCTGTTCGTTAGGTAGAGGGAACTCGGTCCGACGGTTTTCGTTGTCAGTCCACAGCACGACGTCATCGCTGATTTGTAAACTATGTGATAGCGGATGGCTCCAGCCGAAGCCTAGACGGTTGTCGATCTCTACCGCGCTGGTGCGGTAAAGACGTACCCATTCCAGCGGTAGCAGGCCGTCCAATTTTCCATCAGTGAGGGTTAGTAGTTCCTCACCGGTGACCATCGAAATGGGGTCGCCCTCGCAACGGGTTTTGGATTTGCACTGTGCCGCTTGATTAGCCGGGTTCGTGGACTGCTTAGGTGCGTCATTAACCGGTTCGTTTTTCACCAGCAGGCTTTGCGGTTCTGTTTTCTTCCGAGCAAATACCGAGGCGTTCGGCTCCTTAAGCGTGGGGGTATCAGCGGTCTTGGGAAGAGGCACAGGGCCACCACCAGTATCAGTAACACCGATGGAAAGAGGTGCCTTCTTACCTGCGTTCAGTGGAACATCCTTGGCCTTGAGCATTACAGGCTTGGAAAGCTCTGTATGGGCCGGAAGGCTATGTTTGCTGCTAGCCGACATCAACTGTTCAGCCAAACCCTCAAGGTATTTGAGTGCTCCCCAGGCTTCATTTTGCTCAGGGCCTTGGTCCCCAACCGCACGGCAAGGCCGGCTCCGCCCGTAAGACAGATACCGATGACTACGTTGATCAGGAACTCGACGCCGATGCTTGCGATCACGTTGACGATCACCTGCGGCGGCAGCATGCCCACCCAGGCCACAATTGCCGAGATGTAGATAAACATCAGCGGTTCGTCGTTGAGTATCAACAAGGCAGAGGCAATTGCGTCTTTGGAGGTCGCGTAGAGCTTTTCGAGTTCAAGGTCTGATAAGTAGTCGCGAAGCTTTTTGGCATTCCCTATCGGATCGGCCAGAAGACCGACAAGGTTTTTCAAGTCATCCCATAGACTGAGTAGCGCCTGCTCGAAGCTATCGAGCGCTTCTTTCAGCAGAATCATCGCGCGACCCGCACGATCCGCCGCAGAGTAGGTGCTCCACTGCGCTTGGAACTTGCTCGCCCACTCGCTTCTCAACCAGCCGTCGAGATCGCTGATCACACCTTTATAAGAACCATAAAGAGCTTTGACATCGCTTTCGGAGACGTCTGGAAAAAAGGTGATGCGATAGTGTTTCCCCGGGATGCAGTTATCGATAGTTTCGATACCACTGGGGCCAATCTTTTTATTGATCGGGGCTCCTACCACGGAGTAGCCAATCATTGCTTTTTCGACCTGTTCGATGCGCACCGGGGTATCGCCGATGGGCACGTAGCGTGCGGTCTCGAATGCATGGATCAGCGTAAACTTGCCATCCTTTGGACACACGGCAAAGGTCTCGACTGCCCCTGTCCTGGTTCTACGCTGCGTAACGCTGACCTCATTGCCAACCTTGAATTTCTGGTCGACGTCCATAGCCCAGCCTGTCCAGAAACCATCCGCCCAATTTTTGTAGTCGCTCAGGCAATTATTGAAGTCTTTAAGGATCAGGTTAACGTCGGGAGCTTTGGCGTCCAGTACCTGAAGAACCAAGGTTCCCAGTGGGCTGCTAATCATGCGTTGACTTCCTTTGTCAGCTGCGCGGCGAGGCGCTCTGCCATGTCTTCGGTATTCGGTTGATGTCGGACGAAGCGTTCGACTTTGCGGCGCAGGTTGTTTTCAGGAAATGCGAAATACAGCTCAGGACAGTCTTCACCCAGCCACTGCATCAGGTTGTCGATGACAGTGTTTAGGTCGCCCTCGGCAAGCTGTTTGAGTAGCTTCTCGGGCACCTCCCACCACGGCCAGTCCCGCACCTTCGGCAAAACCCGTGTCCCAACCTCCAGCGTTTGCCCATTAATCAGATACCGCTCAAACACCGGCAGTACTTCCCCAGCCTTCTCCCCAAGCCCCTTCAAAATCGGGTAGATGTGCCGCCCATCCCAGAAGCGGAAAAACACCTCCGTCCCGTCAGGCATCTTCACCTGTGTCAGGCTGCGCAGGTGCTGGAACACGTCGTTCGGTTCGGCGCGTGAGACGGCCAGCCAGCCCCAGTCGAGGACGTCGGTTTCGGCGATCCAGGGCAGGAGTGCCGAGTTCGGTTTGAGTTCGGTGACGTAGGGCATCACCGGTTGCCAAGTGGAGTAGGGTGTGCCGCCCCAGATCGGCAGGAGCTGGGCGGTGGGTTCGGTGAGGTACAGGGTTTTCAGGGCGTCGGCATCGCTCGCCGCACTGATCACCAGATACAAACGCTCGCCACTCTGCAACGGCTGTTGCGCCAGCCAGTCTTTGGGTGTCAATCGATCAGATGGCACAGGCACCTGCCTTGCATTTTTCGCATTCTTCGCAGAACGGCGCGTTGCGTTTGAGGGTGTTGATCTGGGCCGGGGTCAGGACCTGGCCGGCCTTGTCGGCATCCGCCTGTTTCAGCACGCCGGGCATCAACGGCGCGGCGCCCGTACCAACGCCGGGGCTGCCGCCGGAGTTCATGTTGATTACCGGGCCGCTCAAGGTCACGCCGCCGGCGTCGATCTTGATGAAGCTGCCGCCGCCGACCAGCGTGAGTTCGGCGCCGGCTTCCATCACCACTTTCATGCCGCTGCTCAGGTGGATTTCCTGGCCTGCGTCGATGAACTGGCCGGTGCCGATCTTGATGTGCTGGTTCACGCCGACGGTGAGGTGGTCGTTGGCGCGGGTTTCGACTTTGCGGTCGGCGTAGACGGTGTGGTGTTCTTCGGCCTTGAACTCGGTGTAGCTGTTTTGCTCGACGGTGTCGTGGCGTTCGTTGCCGACGCGGATTTTCTGGTCGTGCTCGATGTTCTCGTCCCAGTCGCGCTGGGCGTGCAGGTAGATCTGTTCCTGACCTTTCTTGTCTTCGATGCGCAGTTCGTTGTAACCACCGCCGCCCATCGAGCTCAGGGTCTTGAAGGTGCTGCGGGTCTTGTTGGCCGGCAGGGCGTACGGGACGGTGTTTTCCTTGTGGTACAGGCAGCCGCTGATCAGCGGTTGATCGGGGTCGCCTTCAAGGAAGGTGACGAGCACTTCCATGCCGATGCGCGGGATGGCGATGCCGCCGTATTGGGCGCCGGCCCAGGCGCTGGAGACGCGCAGCCAGCAACTGGTCTTGTCGTCGGCCTGACCTTCGCGGTCCCAGTGGAACTGGACTTTGACCCGGCCGTATTCGTCGCAGTGGATTTCTTCGCCTTTCGGGCCGGTGACTACTGCGCTCTGGCTGCCGAGGATGCGCGGTTTCGGGTGGCGCAGCGGCGGGCGGTTGGGTACGTCCCACGGCGTGGCCTGGAAGCGGTTGCGGTAGCCCTGGTGGAAATCGTCTTTCAGCGCGGTGGTGTCGCTGGTCACCGACTCCTCGAGCACTTGCGGCTGCTTGCCTTCATGCAGGACTTCGGTGAGCAGCCAGAGGTCGTTCCACTTGGCTTTCGGGTGTCCGGTCAGGGCGAGGAAATGACCGCTGACCAGCAACGGCTGATCGCTCTTGCCTTCGGCGAGCTGGAAGTCGCTGCGGTGGCGTTCGAGGGCGCGTTTGGCCAGGTGCTTGCCGCGCTCGCGGTCGATGAAACGGCCTGGGTAATCGTAGTCTTCGAGGTCGGGCAGGGCGTCGCCACGGTTTTCGCTTTCCAGGGTCAGACGCGGTTTTTCGAAATCGTAGTCGCGGCGGGTGGTGCGGCTGGTGCGGGTTTCCAGGCGCAGGTCGAAACGTTTGATCACCGGGTTGCTGGCGACCATGCCCGAGTCTTGCTGATAGGGCACAGGGGCCAGTTTCGGGAACACCGTCTGGTCATCGCCGAAAACGAGCTTGTGCGCCGTGGCGCTGTGCTGGAAGTGAAAGTGAATGCCTTCCTCTTCGCACAGGCGCTGGATGAAGTGCAGATCCGACTCGTCGTATTGCACGCAGTAGATGCGTTCGGGATAGATCGAGCCGGTCTTGAATTCGTAGGCGTTGCCTTGGATGCCGTGCTCTTCCAGCACCATGCCGATGATTTTCGGCACGCTGAGATTCTGGAAGATGCGTTGGTTGATGCGGTGCGCCAGATACGCCAGTTGCGGGCGCAAGGTCACCGAATAACGGGTCAGGCGCTTGCCGGAATCGCCTTGCGCGGCGCGGTAGATCAGGCCATGAATGCCGCTGCCGTCGGGCGACAGCTGCAGGAAGGCCGGTTTGTGCAGCAGGGTTTCGAGGTCCAGCGACGGCTGCTCACTGACCAGCTCCACCTCGAAGACAAAAGGCTGGCTGATGGCTTCCCGACCGGTGAGGGTAAACACCTGGAAATCGGCGGAAAGCCCTTCGATGGTCAGGGCAAAGTGGGTTTCATTGGCCGGCGCGAACATCCCTTGTTCCTCGTGCTGTACAGCGGCGCCCGTCGACGGCCGCAAAAAGCGGCTCAACGTACGCGAAATTCTGGAGGGGCGTAAACAACATCGACCAGCAGAGCTGGCCGATGCGTGTAACGGTCAGCCGTAATTAAACGACTGGAGCACGCCAGTCATCGGAACCCGAAGTACCGGATACTTCGTGGGTCCAGGTGATTTTGCGGTAGGTGAACTGCACTTCTTCCAGGTGGGTGAAGTGCGCGTTGCCTGGATCCTGGCAGTTGTGCATTTTGTTGTTGATGGCGACGATGATCGCGTCTTCCAGTTTGGTGGTGTAGTAGTGCTCTTGGGTGCCTTGAGCCGAAGTGCGGTACCACTGGATAACGATTTCGCTCATGCGCTCGCCGGAAGTCAGTGCTGCTTGCAGCAGTGGCGAAGCCTTGTCGTAGACCTTGGTGATCACAACTGGCTTGTGAACGCGCTGACCGGTTGGCTGACCGGATTGCGGGTCACGCGGGATGATCACGTCGTGGGTGAAAGCCTGAACCATGACCTGGTCTTCGTGGCCTTCCTGGTAGGTGTTGCCAACGGAGTCGGCGGTGAAAGCGCCGGCAGTGATCAGGCCTTGTTTTTCGCCGGTAACCGACATGTACGCTGGTGTTGCCATGGGGTGCTCTCCTTGCGGATAAAGTTAGGGTGCCCGGAGGCGAAATCGCCCGGTGGGTGGCTGACTGTTATCAAGGAGCGTGCCAGGTTTTGTGCGATGCCCGGATGGCGGGGGCGGCGCGGTAGTTGGTCATCATTCGCGGCGATTTTCACCGCGATAACCGGGAGAAAGTGCGCAAGAAGTTGCGCAGTACTGCGCAACTTCTTGCGCACTTGGCTGCAGGGCTTGCGCCGCTTGGGCTGCAGGGCAATTAATCTCTGAGATATTACGCCCTACTGCGCAACTTCTTGCGCAGTAGGGGATTTGCCGGGACCGCGGTGTTGCCTTCGCGAGCAGGCTCGCTCCCACAAGGACAATGGTGCCAGCGAAAGCGTCTTATAAATGAAACACCGCGCTCGGCTATACTCCCCGCATTTCGATCAGGCACGAGGATTCACTGTGAAGAACTGGACGTTGCGCCAACGCATTTTGGCGAGCTTTGCGGTGATTATCGCCATCATGCTGTTGATGGTGGTGCTGTCCTATTCACGATTGCTGAAGATCGAGGCCAGCGAAAACAGCGTGCGCGACGATGCTATCCCCGGCGTTTACTACAGTTCGATGATTCGCGGCGCATGGGTCGACAGTTATCTGCAGACCCAAGAGTTGCTCGGCCTCAAGGAAGGCCAGGGCATTTCCAGCGAAGACGCGGCGGACTACAAGGCGTTCGAGGCGCGTCTGCAAGAGCAGATGGCCAACTATCGCAAAACCATGGCCACCGATGAAGACCGCTCCGAGTTCGCCCTGTTCGAGAAGTATCACGACACCTACGTCCAGATTCAGGATGCCGTGCTGGACCTGCACAAGCGCAATCTGGAGGCCGACGCCGTCAGGATGTTCCACGAAAAACTGACCCCGGCCTGGTACACCGGGCGCATGAAACTCAACGACATCATTGGCGAGAACAAGCGCGTCGCCGACGAGGCCATGGCCAACATCGACGATGCGGTCGCAACGGCCAAAGTCAGCATGGTCATTTCCCTGCTGGTTGCGGTGCTGGCCGCCGGGCTCTGTGGTCTGCTGTTGATGCGCGCGATCATGGCGCCGATGAACCGCATCGTGACCATCCTCGACATCATGCGCACCGGTGACCTGAGTTCGCGTCTGAATCTCGATCGCAAGGACGAGTTCGGCGCGGTCGAAACCGGCTTCAACGACATGATGACCGAGCTGACGTCGCTGGTGTCCCGGGCCCAGCGCTCTTCGGTGCAGGTGACCACCTCGGTGACCGAGATCGCTGCCACGTCCAAGCAGCAACAGGCCACCGCCACCGAAACCGCAGCGACTACCACCGAAATCGGCGCAACCTCCCGCGAGATTGCTGCGACGTCGCGGGATCTGGTGCGCACCATGACCGAAGTGTCCACCGCTGCCGATCAGGCTTCGGTACTCGCCGGCTCCGGCCAGCAAGGCCTGGCGCGCATGGAAGACACCATGCACTCGGTCATGGGCGCGGCCGATCTGGTCAACGCCAAACTGGCGATCCTCAACGAGAAGGCCGGCAACATCAATCAGGTGGTGGTGACCATCGTCAAGGTGGCCGACCAGACCAACCTGCTGTCGCTCAACGCAGCGATCGAAGCCGAGAAGGCCGGCGAGTACGGTCGCGGTTTTGCCGTGGTCGCCACCGAAGTCCGGCGTCTGGCCGATCAGACCGCCGTGGCCACCTACGACATCGAACAGATGGTTCGCGAGATCCAGTCGGCGGTGTCGGCCGGGGTGATGGGCATGGACAAGTTTTCCGAAGAAGTACGCCGGGGCATGTCGGAAGTGCAGCAGGTCGGCGAGCAGTTGTCGCAGATCATCCATCAAGTGCAAGCGCTGGCGCCGCGGGTGTTGATGGTCAACGAGGGCATGCAGGCCCAGGCCACCGGCGCCGAGCAGATCAACCATGCGCTGGTGCAGTTGGGCGATGCCAGCAGCCAGACCGTCGAATCGCTGCGTCAGGCCAGTTTCGCCATCGACGAACTGAGCCAGGTGGCCGTCGGCCTGCGCAGCGGCGTTTCGCGATTCAAAGTCTGATGAGCGAAATCATCGCCAAACGTGGCGCTGCGCCAGTGGCGAAGCAAGCGCTGTTTCTGCTGTTTCGCATCGGCAGCGAACGCTACGCCCTGCGTGCCACCGAAGTGGCCGAAGTGCTGCCGCGCCTGCCGCTGAAACCGATTGCCCGGGCACCGCATTGGGTGGCCGGGGTGTTCGCCTATCGCGGGGCGGTGGTGCCGGTGATTGATCTCAGCGCGCTGACGTTTGGGCAGCCCGCCGAGGCGCGGACCAGCACGCGCCTGGTGCTGGTCAATTATCAGCCGGATCCAGCGCAAGCAGCGCAATGGCTCGGGCTGATTCTCGAGCAGGCCACCGACACGCTGCGCTGCCATCCGCAAGATTTCCAGCCTTACGGCCTCGACAACCGCGAGGCGCCGTACCTCGGTCCGGTGCGCGAAGATGCGCAGGGATTGCTGCAATGGGTGCGGGTCAATGACTTGCTCGATGACGCCGTGCGCAGTGTGCTGTTCCCCGACCCGCCGCGTGATCCGGCGCAATTAGAGGCGCAGCCATGAGTGGTGATCAGCGCTTTTTCGATTTCCTCAAGGAACGCATCGGTCTCGATGTCGCTTCGGTGGGCGCGGCGATCATCGAGCGTGCCGTACGCCAGCGCACCACGTTGTCCCAGGCTGCCCATGCCGACGAATATTGGCAGCTGTTGCAAGGCTCGCGGGATGAACAGCAGGCGCTGATCGAAGCGGTGATCGTTCCGGAAACATGGTTTTTCCGGTATCCGGAATCCTTCGCGACGCTGGGCAAACTGGCGCGAGGTCGGCTTAAAGAACTCAATAATATGCGCGCGCTGCGCATCCTCAGCCTGCCGTGCTCTACCGGCGAAGAACCCTACTCGATTGCCATGGCCTTGCTTGATGCCGGATTGCAGCCGCATCAATTCAAGGTCGACGGCATGGACATCAGCCCGTTGTCGGTGGAAAAGGCGCGGCGTGCGTTGTATGGCAAGAATTCGTTTCGCGGTCAGGATCTGGAATACCGCGAACGACATTTTTTGCCGAGCAGGACGGCCACCGAGTCAACGAATACGTTCGCGAACAGGTGCGCTGGCAAGTCGGTAATGTCCTCGATCCGACGCTGTTGGCGAGCGAGCCTGCCTTCGATTTCGTGTTCTGCCGCAACCTGCTGATCTACTTCGACCAGCCGACCCAGAAGCAGGTGTTCGAAGTGCTCAAGCGCCTGACTCATGTCGACGGCGTGCTGTTTATCGGCCCGGCGGAGGGCAGTCTGCTCGGGCGTTTGGGCATGCGTTCGATCGGCATCCCGCAGTCGTTCGCCTTCAGCCGCCATAGCGAGCCGCACCCCGAACCGCTGCCGACGCCCAAACCGGTCGCCGTGCCGGTCAGTCAACCACTGCGCGGCGCGCCGCTCCCAGCGCCAGTGCGCAATCGGCCGTTCGCTGCCGTGACGCCTTTGCCGGTGACGAAAAAACTGCCAATCCCGACGCCGCGACGTTGCTGGCCCAAATCGCTGCACTGGCCAACGAAGGCAAAAGCGCCGAGGCCCGTGCCGCATGCGAAGACTATCTGCACAGCCATGAACCGGTGGCGCAGGTGTTCTATTGGCTCGGCCTGCTCAGCGATGTCGCCGGCCTGAGCCTCGAGGCCCAGAGTTTCTATCGCAAGGCCTTGTACCTCGAACCGCAACATCCCGAAGCGCTGATGCACCTGGCCGCGTTGCTGCAGGCCCAGGGCGACACGGCGGGTGCCCGACGATTGCAGGAGCGCGCCGCCCGCAGCGGGCGCACCGCCGACAGTGAGCGTAAACGATGAGCGCGTCCGACACCTTGAACGTTACCCACGAAGACGCCCGCGCCATCGACGACTGCTGGAACCGCATCGGCATTCATGGCGACAAGTCCTGCCCGCTGCTGGAAGAGCACATCCATTGCCGCAACTGCTCGGTATATTCCGCCGCCGCCACGCGCCTGCTCGACCGCTATTCGTTGCAGCAGGACCAGCGTGAAGCGGTGGTCAGCAAAGTCGAAACCGATGTCAAAACCCGCTCGCTGCTGATGTTCCGCCTCGGCGAGGAATGGCTCGGCCTGGCGACGCGCAGCCTTGTCGAAGTCGCGCCGTTGCAGGCGATACATTCGCTGCCGCACCAGCGCTCGCGGGCCTTGCTCGGCGTGGCCAATGTCCGTGGCGCCTTGGTCGCGTGCCTGTCGCTGGTGGAATTGCTCGACCTCGGCGCCAGCGTTGCGCCGGTCAGCGGCGGGCGAATCATGCCGCGCATGCTGATCATCGCTGCCCATGGCGGGCCGGTGGTGGTGCCGGTAGACGAGGTCGACGGCATTCATGCGATCGACGAACGCATCCTCGACGCGGCGTCGCAGTCCGGTGCGCAGGCCAGTGCCAAATACACCCGTGGCGTTCTGCAATATCGCGGTCGTAGCTTGCGCTGGCTGGATGAAGAGCAACTGCTGTCCGCCGTGACCCGGAGCCTGACATGACCCCCGAGCAAATGCGCGACGCCTCTCTGCTCGAACTGTTCAGCCTCGAAGCCGAAGCCCAGACCCAAGTGCTCAGCGCCGGGCTGCTGGCGCTGGAGCGCAATCCGACTCAGGCCGATCAACTGGAATCGTGCATGCGCGCGGCGCACTCGCTCAAAGGCGCAGCGCGGATCGTTGGTATCGACAGCGGCGTCAGCGTCGCCCACGTCATGGAAGATTGCCTGGTCAGCGCGCAGGAAGGGCGTTTGTTGCTGCGTCCCGAGCACATCGATGCGTTGTTGCAGGGCACCGACCTGCTGATGCGCATCGCCACGCCGGCCAATGCGCCGCAATCTGCGGACATTGAAGCCTACGTGGCGCTGATGGGGCGTTTGCTCGATCCGTCGGCGTCAGCCGCTGTGGTTGCCGCGCCGCCGATGGCCGAGGTGCAGATCGAGCCAGCGCCGATAGTGTCAGCGCCGATGGTCGACGAGCCCGCCGAGCCGACCCCGCGCAAAAACAAACGTACTACCGAGGGCGGCGAGCGCGTATTGCGCGTCACCGCCGAACGCCTGAACAGCCTGCTCGATCTGTCGAGCAAATCGCTGGTGGAAACCCAGCGTCTCAAGCCGCATCTGGCGACCATGCAGCGCCTCAAACGCATGCAGAACAACGGCCTGCGCGCGCTGGAAAATCTCAATGTGCACCTCAAGGAGCATGCGCTGAGCCTGGAAGCGCTGGAGTCGCTGGAAGATGCGCGACGTTTGCTCGCCGAGTCGCAGCAACTGCTCAGCGAGAAAAACGCCGAACTCGACGAATTCGCCTGGCAGGCCAGTCAGCGCGCGCAAGTGCTCTATGACACCGCGCTGGCCTGTCGCATGCGCCCGTTCGCCGACGTGCTCAGCGGGCAGGCGCGTATGGTTCGCGACCTCGGTCGCAGCCTCGGCAAGCAGGTGCGCCTGGAGATCGAAGGCGAGAAAACCCAGGTCGATCGCGATGTGCTGGAAAAGCTCGAAGCGCCGCTGACTCATTTGCTGCGCAACGCCGTCGATCACGGCATCGAAACCCCGGAACAACGCCTGCTCAAGGGCAAGCCGGAAGAGGGTCTGATTCGCCTGCGCGCGTCCCATCAAGCCGGTTTGCTGGTGCTGGAATTGAGCGATGACGGCAATGGCGTCGATCTGGAGAAAGTCCGCCGCAGCATCGTCGATCGGCAGTTATCCCCAGCCGAAACCGCAGCGCAATTGAGCGAAGAGGAGCTGCTGACGTTCCTGTTTCTGCCGGGATTCAGCCTGCGCGACAAGGTCACCGAAGTGTCCGGGCGTGGCGTCGGCCTCGACGCGGTTCAGCACATGGTTCGCCAATTGCGCGGGGCCGTGGTGCTGGAGCAGACGGCGGGCGAGGGCAGTCGTTTCCATCTGGAAGTGCCGCTGACGCTTTCGGTGGTGCGCAGTCTGGTGGTGGAAGTCGGCGAAGAGGCTTACGCGTTCCCGTTGGCGCACATCGAACGCATGTGCGATCTGGCCCCGGAAGACATCGTGCAGGTCGAAGGACGTCAGCATTTCTGGCACGAAGGCCAACATGTCGGCCTGGTTGCGGCCAGTCAGTTGCTCAATCGCCCGGCCAGCCAGAACGATGGCGCTACCCTGAAAGTCGTGGTGATCCGTGAGCGCGAGGCGATTTACGGGGTGGCGGTCGAGCGCTTCGTGGGTGAACGCACGCTGGTGGTGTTGCCGCTGGACGAGCGTCTGGGCAAGGTTCAGGACATTTCCGCCGGGGCCTTGCTCGATGATGGCTCGGTGGTGCTGATCGTCGATGTCGAAGACATGCTGCGTTCGGTGGACAAGCTGCTCAATACCGGGCGCCTGGAGCGCATTGCTCGCCACGGCAATCAAGCTGCCGAAGCGGCGCGCAAACGGGTGCTGGTGGTCGACGATTCGCTGACTGTGCGCGAGCTGCAACGCAAACTGCTGCTCAATCGCGGCTACGACGTCGCGGTGGCGGTGGACGGCATGGATGGCTGGAACGCGCTGCGTTCGGAGAACTTCGATCTGCTGATCACCGACATCGACATGCCACGCATGGACGGCATCGAGCTGGTCACGCTGCTGCGCCGCGACAACCGTCTGCAATCGCTGCCGGTGATGGTCGTGTCGTACAAGGATCGTGAAGAAGACCGCCGCCGTGGACTGGACGCCGGCGCCGACTATTATCTAGCCAAAGCCAGTTTTCATGACGACGCCCTGCTCGATGCAGTGGTCGAGCTCATCGGGGAGCGCGGGCATGAGGATCGCAATCGTCAACGACATGCCCCTGGCGGTGGAGGCCCTGCGCCGAGCGCTGGCCTTCGAGCCGGCGCATCAGGTGATCTGGGTCGCCAGCAACGGCGCCGAGGCGGTGCAACGCTGCGCCGAGTGCACGCCAGACCTGATTCTGATGGACCTGATCATGCCGATCATGGACGGCGTCGAAGCCACGCGGCGGATCATGGCCGAGACCCCGTGCGCGATTGTCATCGTCACCGTGGATCGTCAGCAAAACGTGCACCGCGTGTTCGAGGCCATGGGCCACGGCGCGCTGGACGTGGTCGACACCCCGGCGATCGGCGCCGGCAATGCCCAGGAAGCGGCGGCGCCGTTGTTGCGCAAGATCCTCAACATCGGCTGGCTGATCGGCGACAAGGCACCCCGTTCGCGCCCGGCGCCGAGTTCACCGCGCAGCTCGCCGTCGCGTCAGGGGCTGGTAGCGATCGGTTCGTCCGCTGGTGGGCCGGCGGCACTGGAAGTGTTGCTCAAAGGCCTGCCGAAGGATTTTTCCGCGGCGATCGTGCTGGTGCAGCATGTCGATCAGGTGTTCGCCGCCGGCATGGCCGAATGGCTGGCCAGCGCCAGTGGCCTCGATGTGCGTCTGGCCCGTGAAGGCGAGCCGCCGCAAAGTGGCGCGGTGCTGCTGGCCGGGACCAATCACCATATTCGCCTGTTGAAAAACGGCACGCTGGCCTACACCGCCGAACCGGTCAACGAGATCTACCGCCCTTCGATCGACGTGTTTTTCGAGAGCGTTGCCAGTTACTGGAACGGTGACGCGGTCGGGGTTTTATTGACCGGGATGGGGCGCGATGGCGCGCAAGGGCTTAAGCTCATGCGCCAGCAGGGTTATTTGACCATTGCGCAGGATCAGCACAGCAGTGCGGTGTACGGCATGCCCAAGGCTGCCGCGGCGATCGATGCTGCGGTGGAAATCCGCCCGCTGGAAAAGATAGCGCCACGATTGCTGGAGATTTTCCCCAAATGAACAGCTTGATCGGCAATCCAGGCTCCCGCAGTACTCAGGTGACCGCCCATGAATGATTTACAGATCGACGACATTAAAACCGACGAGAACGCCGCCATGGTGTTGTTGGTGGATGATCAGGCGATGATCGGCGAAGCGGTGCGCCGTGGGCTGTCGAATCAGGAAAACATCGACTTCCACTTCTGCTCCGACCCGCAGCAGGCCATCGCCCAGGCGGTGCGGATCAAGCCGACGGTGATCCTGCAGGATCTGGTGATGCCCGGCCTCGATGGTCTGAGCCTGGTGCGCGAATACCGCAATCACCCGGCGACCAAGGACATCCCGATCATCGTCCTCTCGACCAAGGAAGACCCGCTGATCAAAAGCGCAGCGTTCTCCGCCGGCGCCAACGATTACCTGGTGAAACTGCCGGACACCATCGAACTGGTCGCACGCATCCGCTACCACTCGCGTTCCTACATGACGTTGTTGCAACGCGATGCGGCGTACCGAGCGTTGCGGGTCAGCCAGCAGCAACTGCTCGACACCAATCTGGTGCTGCAACGGCTGATGAACTCCGACGGCCTGACCGGGCTGTCCAACCGCCGGCACTTCGACGAGTACCTGGAACTGGAGTGGCGCCGTTCACTGCGCGATCAGACGCAGCTGTCATTGCTGATGATCGACGTCGATTACTTCAAGTCGTACAACGACAGTTTCGGCCACGTGGAAGGCGATGAAGCGTTGCGCAAGGTTGCTGCAGCCATCCGTGACGCCAGCGCGCGACCGTCGGATCTGCCGGCGCGTTATGGCGGCGAGGAGTTTGTGCTGGTGCTGCCGAACACCTCGCCGGGCGGCGCGCGGCTGTTGGCCGAGAAGCTGCGCCAGACTGTGGCGGCGTTGAAGATTCCCCATAACACGCCGACCGAAGGCTCCAGTCTGACCATCAGCATTGGTCTGGCGACCATGGTGCCCCAGGCGGGCAGTGATTGCCGGCTGCTGATTTCGGCGGCGGATCGCGGGTTGTATCTGGCCAAGAACAATGGGCGCAATCAGGTCGGGATCGAATAACTTTCCTGACGATGCAATCCACCTGTGGGAGCGAGCCTGCTCGCGAAAGCGGTTGTGCACTCGACATTGCCGGCGGCTGGCAGGTCGCCTTCGCGAGCAGGCTCGCTCCCACAGGAGATCGCGTCAGGTCAGTGTCAAGTGAATCACCCCCAGACCCGCCAGACGGGCTGCCGCGACAGGCTGTTTACGTTATACTCGCCGGCTTTCAAAAGTTCGCCAACGAGTGCTGCCCGTCATGGAAATCAACCCGATCCTGAACACCATCAAGGACCTGTCCGAGCGCTCCGAAACTATTCGGGGGTATCTTTGACTACGATCAAAAGCATGAGCGTCTGACTGAAGTCAATCGCGAGCTTGAAGATCCGAGTGTCTGGAACAAACCTGAATACGCCCAGGAGCTGGGCCGCGAGCGTGCCGCGCTGGCGCAGATCGTCGATACCCTCGACGAACTGAACGGCGGTCTGGCCGATTGCCGCGACCTGCTGGACATGGCCGTCGAAGAAAACGACGAAGGCGCAGTGGGCGATGTCGTCGCCGAGCTGGCCCGTCTCGAGGAAAATCTGGCCAAGCTGGAATTCCGCCGCATGTTCAGCCATGAAATGGACCCGAACAACGCCTACCTGGACATCCAGGCCGGTTCCGGCGGCACCGAAGCGCAGGACTGGGCCAACATCCTGCTGCGCATGTACCTGCGCTGGGCCGACAAACGCGGTTTCGACGCGACCATCATGGAACTGTCCGCCGGCGAAGTCGCCGGGATCAAGGGCGCGACCGTGCACATCAAGGGCGAATACGCCTTTGGCTGGCTGCGTACCGAGATCGGCGTGCACCGTTTGGTGCGCAAGAGCCCGTTCGACTCCGGCAACCGTCGCCACACTTCGTTCTCCGCCGTTTTCGTCTCGCCAGAGATCGATGACAAGGTGGAAATCGAAATCAACCCGGCAGACCTGCGGATCGACACCTATCGTTCCTCCGGTGCCGGTGGTCAGCACGTAAACACCACCGACTCGGCCGTACGTATCACCCACGTACCGACCAACACCGTGGTCAGCTGCCAGAACGAGCGTTCCCAGCACGCCAACAAGGACACCGCGATGAAAATGCTGCGGGCCAAGTTGTACGAGCAGGAAATGCAGAAGCGCAACGCCGCCTCGCAAGCGCTGGAAGACACCAAGTCCGATATTGGCTGGGGTCACCAGATTCGCTCTTACGTGCTCGATGCGTCGCGGATCAAGGATCTGCGTACCAACATCGAACGCAGCGATTGCGACAAGGTGCTCGACGGCGACATCGACGAGTATCTGGAAGCCAGCCTGAAATCCGGCCTGTAACACCCTCTGTGGGAGCGGGCTCGCCCGCGATCCCCAGCCGAAGGCTGGGGGCAACGAACCTGATGGAATACTTAAAGACATGAGCGACCTACAACTCGACCCGCAAGCCCTGCAACAGGAAGAAAACTCCCTGATCGCCCTGCGCAAGGAAAAGCTTGCTGCCGAGCGCGCCAAGGGCAATGCCTTCCCGAACGACTTCCGCCGCGAAAACTACTGCGATGCCTTGCAGAAACAGTACGCGGACAAGACCAAGGAAGAGCTGGCAGAGGCTGCAATCCCGGTCAAGGTTGCCGGTCGCATCATGCTCAACCGTGGCTCGTTCATGGTGATCCAGGACATGACCGGGCGCATTCAGGTCTACGTCAACCGCAAGACGCTGTCGGAAGAAACCCTGGCCGCGGTGAAAACCTGGGACATGGGCGACATCATTGCCGCCGAAGGCACCCTGGCGCGTTCCGGCAAGGGCGACCTGTACGTTGAAATGACCAACGTGCGCCTGCTGACCAAGTCGCTGCGTCCGCTGCCGGACAAGCACCACGGCCTGACCGACACCGAACAGCGCTACCGCCAGCGCTACGTTGACCTGATCGTCAACGAAGACGTGCGCCAGACCTTCCGCGTGCGTTCGCAAGTGATCGCGCACATCCGCAGCTTCCTGATGAAGCGCGACTTCCTCGAAGTCGAAACGCCGATGTTGCAGACCATTCCTGGCGGCGCTGCGGCCAAGCCGTTCGAAACCCACCACAACGCGCTGGACCTGCCGATGTTCCTGCGTATCGCCCCTGAGCTGTATCTGAAGCGTCTGGTGGTTGGCGGTTTCGAAAAGGTGTTCGAGATCAACCGCAACTTCCGCAACGAAGGCGTTTCGACTCGCCACAACCCAGAATTCACCATGTTGGAGTTCTATCAGGCGTACGCCGATTACGAAGACAACATGGACCTGACCGAAGAACTGTTCCGCGAGCTGGCGCAGCTGGTGTTGGGCAGTACCGACGTTCCGTACGGCGACAAGGTGTTCCACTTCGGCGAGCCGTTTGTGCGTCTGTCGGTGTTCGACTCGATCCTCAAGTACAACCCTGAGTTGACTGCCGATGATCTGAACGACATCGACAAGGCTCGCGCCATCGCCAAGAAGGCCGGCGCCAAGGTGCTGGGCTTCGAAGGTCTGGGCAAATTGCAGGTGATGATTTTCGAAGAGCTGGTCGAGCACAAGCTCGAGCAGCCGCACTTCATCACTCAGTACCCGTTCGAAGTGTCGCCGCTGGCCCGTCGCAACGACGAAAACCCGAACGTCACCGACCGCTTCGAGCTGTTCATCGGTGGCCGTGAAATCGCCAACGCCTACTCCGAGTTGAACGACGCCGAAGACCAGGCCGAGCGCTTCATGGCTCAGGTGGCCGACAAGGACGCCGGTGACGACGAAGCCATGCATTACGACGCCGACTTCGTTCGTGCGCTGGAGTACGGCATGCCGCCAACCGCCGGTGAAGGTATCGGCATTGATCGTCTGGTGATGTTGCTGACCAACTCGCCGTCGATCCGCGATGTGATCCTGTTCCCGCACATGCGACCGCAAGCGTAAACGTTTCAGTTAAAAAGCCGCCTAAAACAGGCGGCTTTTTATTGCCTGTCTGGTACAAATGTATCAATTGGTTAATTTGGAATTAGTAGAGGAAGTGCTGTCGTGATGGGTGCAATAGCTCAAGAAGGTGCAGCGGGTATCGCCACTGCGGTCGCTGAAAGTGTTCAGTACCAGGGCCGCAAGGCCAGCCGACAGGGCAGTGAGCAGCGTCGCCAGGACATTCTCGACGCCGCGATGCGCATTGTCGTGCGCGACGGCGTGCGTGCCGTGCGCCATCGTGCGGTCGCGGCGGAGGCCGGCGTGCCGCTGTCGGCAACCACGTATTACTTCAAGGACATCGATGACCTGCTCACCGATACCTTCGCCCAATACGTTGAACGCAGCGCGGCGTACATGGCCAAGTTGTGGATCAATAACGAAGGCCTGTTGCGCGAAATGGTGGTCAGTGCCGACGGCAGCCCGGAGTCGCGCTCGCAACTGGCCGATGACATTGCGCGATTGATGGCCGATTACGTGCATCGGCAACTGATCAACCGCCGTGAGCATCTGATGGCCGAACAGGCGTTCCGCCAGGAAGCGCTGCTCAATCCGCGTCTGGCCATTCTGGTGCGCTCTCACCAGCAGATTCTGTTGCAGGGCACCTGCCAGTTGTTCCAGGTACTGGGCTCGCGTGAACCGCAGCAGGATGCCAAGGTGTTGACGGCGATTATCGGGCGGATGGAATATCAGGGCCTGCTCAATGACGCCGAGCCATTGGCCGAAGAGGACATGCTCGGGATCCTGACGCGGTATATGCACCTTGTATTGGCGTCGGTCTAGCGTTTCACGCTACACCCCGTGGGAGCGAGCCGTTGATGATCGTTCCCTCGCTCCGCGTGGGAATGCATCCTGTGACGCTCTGCGTCACGCAGCAAAAGGGACGCGGAGCGTCCCGGGCGACGTTCTCACGCAGAGCGTGGGAACGATCAAAAGACTGAGTTTCAGCACGTCACGTTTTCTACAGGAGTTTCGGGTGGACGATTACCAGCAGACGATACGCATGTTGTCCGATCGCATTGTGCTGGCGCAGACGCCGATCCGCGTGCTTGATGCGGTCAAGTGGGACGACAACGTGCGCAAGGGTTTCCTCAAGGCCAAAGGCAAGGAAATGCCGGCGGTGGATCGCGACTACTACCTCAACCGCCCGCTGTCGTTCGATTCGAGCCAGGTCAAACTGGAATTCCAGAACATCGAGCGCGACATCACCCGCCAGCTCGGCCAGTTCAACCCGGTCGGGCAGATCATGCGGCGCATGTGCAAGGAATACCGCATGGTGGTGCGCATGCTCGAAGCGCGCGGCACCGAGGACTTCGGGCTGATCTCGCAGGAGCTGTACGGCGCGGCGTCCGATGCCTTCCACGCCGGTGATCCGACCCTCGCCGACCTCGGCCTGATGATGTCCGACTACCTGAACAACATCGACGGGCGCGGCGATCTGAAGGATGAGCCGAAAATCCTTACCGCCAAGGACGCGGTGCACCTGCTGCAAACCCGCTTGAACAAGGTGTTTGGCGAAGCCGAAGAAACCATTCGCGTGTTCGAGTCCGACGGCATCGTCGCCGACGCTGCGGCGGGCGCCGACTACATCAAGATCCGCACCGATGCGCTGTTCAACAACCGTGACGTGCGCGCACTGGAGGTTCACGAAGGGCTGGTGCATGTCGGCACTACGCTCAATGGTTTGAACCAGCCGATCTGCACGTTTCTGTCGAAAGGTCCGCCATCGTCGACCGTGACCCAGGAAGGTCTGGCGATCCTGATGGAAATCATCACCTTCGCCTCCTACCCGAGTCGCCTGCGCAAACTGACCAATCGCACCCGCGCGATTCACATGGTCGAGGAGGGCGCGGACTTTTTGCAGGTGTTCGAGTTCTTCCGCGAGCAAGGCTTCGAAATGGCGGAAAGCTATGGCAACGCCAGTCGGGTGTTTCGCGGTTCGACGCCGACCGGTCTGCCATTCACCAAAGACTTGTCCTACCTCAAGGGCTTCATCATGGTTTACAACTACATTCAGTTGGCCGTGCGCAAGGGCAAGCTTGAGCAGATCCCGCTGTTGTTCTGCGGCAAGACCACCCTGGAAGACATGCGTACCCTGCGCCAACTGGTGGATGAGGGGCTGGTGGTACCGCCGAAGTATCTGCCGGATCAGTTCCGTGACTTGAATGCGTTGTCGGCGTGGATGTGTTTCTCCAACTTCCTCAACCATTTGAGCCTGGACCGGATTGAGGCGGACTATTCCAATATCCTTTAACCCCAACCCGTATATCCCCTGTGGGAGCGGGCTTGCTCGCGAAAGCGGTCTGACATTCAAAAAAGGTGTCGACTGACACACCGCGTTCGCGAGCAAGCCCGCTCCCACATTTGATCTGCGTTGGTCTCACGTTTTTGCGAGGTTTCACCGGATGAGAATCCTCGGCATCCTTTGCCTGCTCTTGACCCTCGGCGGTTGCAGTTCGCTGCTGTTCTACCCTGAACCGGGCCAGATCTTCACCCCGGACAAAGCCAAGCTCGAATACCGCACCGTCACGCTGGTCACCGCGGATGGCTTGAAGCTCAACGCCTGGTGGCTGCCGGCCAAACCTGGGGTCGAGGTCAAAGGCACGGTCCTGCATCTGCACGGCAACGGCGGTAATCTGCCGATGCATCTGGGCGGCAGTTGGTGGTTGCCGAAGAACGGCTATCAGGTGCTGCTGGTGGACTATCGCGGCTACGGTTTGTCCGAAGGCAAGCCGAGCCTGCCGGCGATCTATCAGGACATCGACGCGGCGTTCGCCTGGCTCGACAACGCGCCTGAGGTCAAAGGCAAACCGCTGGTGCTGCTCGGGCAGAGTCTGGGCGGCGCGATGTCGGTGCATTGGCTGGCGCAGCACCCGGAGCGGCAAAAACAACTCAAGGCCCTGGTGCTCGATGGTGTGCCGGCCAGTTATCGCAGCGTCGGCCAATTCGCCCTCAGCACTTCGTGGCTGACCTGGCCATTGCAAGTGCCGCTGTCGTGGCTGGTGCCGGACGGCGACAGCGCGATCAATTCAATGGCGCAGCTGACGGGCGTGCCCAAGCTGATCTTCCACAGCATCGACGATCCGCTGGTGCCGATGGCCAACGGCATTCGCCTGTATCAGGCAGCGCCGCCGCCGCGCGTGTTGCAGCTGACCCGTGGTGGTCATGTGCAGACCTTCGGCGACCCGGTGTGGCGGCAGGTCATGCTGCGCTATCTCGACGATCCGGAACACTTCGACGGCCTGCGCCGCCTCGGCGAAATCCCCAACTATCCGCCGCCTCCGAATTCTGCTGATGAGACCCCGCAATGACTGAAGAACGTAATGCCATCCCGCTGATCATCACCGGTATCTGCAGCATCCTCGGCACCGTCGGGGCGCTGTGGTACTACGGCTACCTGCACTTCGCCAAACCCGAGGATGCGCTGCTGCTCAACGAATTCACCATGCTCAAGACCGTGCCCGGCGAGGACTACAAAGTCTCGCTGACCCCCGCGCCGCAAGTGGCGCAGTGCATTGATGGCGTGCTGGTGCTGTTCGATACCGAACAGAAAGGCCTGACCGGGGTGCTGGTCAATGCGCAGAAGAAAGCGGTGCGGTGTATGGGCGAAGAGACCCCGCAGAAGCTTGAGCAGTAACTCCATCAAATGTGGGAGCGAGCCTGCTCGCGAATACGGTTTCACCTTCAACATTGATGTGTATGACACTCCGCTTTCGCGAGCAGGCTCGCTCCCACAAGGAATTTCTGGTCGCCCATGAAAAAGCCCCGCCTGATCACCCAGGCGGGGCTTTTGCGTTACCCGGTGAAGCTTAGTTCGAGCTCACCGAAGAACGCGGTGCTACCGGCTGGTTGTCGTTGGAAATGGTCACTTCCACACGACGGTTCATCGCACGGCCCGACACGCTGCCATTATCCGCTACCGGATATTCCTTGCCATAACCCTGAGCGACGATGCGCGAAGGATCGACGCCCATCTTGATCAGAGCCATCTGCACGGAAGTCGCGCGGCGCTCGGACAGCGACTGGTTGTAGCTGGCGGTGCCAGTGCTGTCGGTGTAACCCTCGACGATCACTTTGCGATCCGGGTTTTCCTGAAGGAATTGCGCCAGTTTGTTGATGTTCACCAGACCGCTGGATTTCAGATCAGCCTTGTTGGTGGCGAACAGCACGTCACCGAAAGTCACCAGCGTGCCGCGATCGGTCTGCTTGGCATTGAGGCTGTCCTGCAGCTGTTTGATCTGCTGGTCACGCGCGTCCAAGCGAGCCTGAGCTCGTTGGGCAGCGGCGTTTTTCAGGTTGTTTTCAGCGGTGCGCAGAGCGATGGTCTGCTTGGCCACTTCCACGCGCTGGTTGGTCAGGTAAGCCAGTTGATCAACTTTGGCTGCGTCTTCTTTGTCCAGATAAGCCTTATCGGCCTTGTCCAGGTAATCGCTGGCGTCTTTGGTTTCCAGTGCCGCGACTTTGCTCGCCTGTGGGTTGGCCTGCAGACCGGCGTAGTTGGTGCGCGCCTGTTCCAGGTTCGGGTTAGGCGGGGTAGAGCAGGCAGCCAGTGCAACGCTTGCGGCCAGAAGAGCGGGAATCATCAGTTGCTTACGCATAATTTGTCGTCCTTTCTATCGATAAGAGTTTCAGCTTTGCGGTCGGGATGCGCGCTTACTGCACGGTGCGCTGGCTTTCCTGACGCAGTTCCTGAACACCTTTCTGGGAATCCTTCACAGCCTGTTCGGCCTTGGCGGCCTGAGCCTTGCGTTCAGCGACGCGAGCGTCCCATTCAGCCTGTTCGGACAGGCGACGGGCCTCGTCGTACTTCTTGTCGTGCATGGCGATTTCAGCTTGTTTCAGTTTGTCCTGAGCCTGCTTCATTTCCACCGCAGCGAATTCGGTACCGCCAGCGCTGACAGCGCTGTTGACGGCCGATTGGGTCACGGCGTATTGCTCGGTCGGTGGGTTACCGGCGCAACCGGCCAGTACGAAGCTGGTGCCGATGGCCAGAGCGGCCAGTTTCAGACCGCGCAGGTGGGAAAACGAGGTTTGGGTTTTCATGGTCTTCAACTCCATTAGGCATCTCCTGAAAATACAACTGAATCCATCCTGGCAGAGGAGCCGAAAGCATCGCTTGTTGACGCGAATTGAAACGCTCGTTCCAGGCGTGGTTACCTGTTCCGACCGGCGGCATTTTTGAAAAGTTCAGAAAAGATGGCCTATCGCCAAAAATTAAATTGACCGTTTGGACAAGGCTCTGGGACGGGAACTTTGGCGGTTTGAAGCGGTACGCGCGGATGAGTTTTAAGGTGATATCAGGGATGATCAGTACCCTGTGGGAGCTGGCTTGCCAGCGGTGAGGCCATCATGCTCAGCACATCTTTGACTGAACTGCCGCCATCGCGGGCAAGCCCGCTCCCACTTTTTCTCGGTGTCAGGAATCAGTGCTTCTGTTTGTTCTCAGTCGAGGACAAATCATGCAAATGCCGTCGCGACAACGCCAGAAAACGCGGCGTCGGGCCGACATCCTCGTACAGCGGATCACCTTCTTCATCCGTCGCCACCACCGTCGAACCCTTCACATACGGCAGGCTCGCTTCGAACTCCTCAAGCGCAGCGCCGATCAGTTCGCCGAGCAGTTCTTCGGGATGGCGCTTGGGATACATCTCGGCAATCGCCGCCAGCCTGGCGGCGGATTCCACATCCAGATGAATCGTGTAGCCAGTATCGGTCAGGCGACCTTTGGCGTTTTCTTCCCAATGCTGGGCGAGTTCACGAATTTTCATGATGACCTCATTTAGCGCCTGCGGATGGCAGGCCTGGGTGAATGGCCGGCAGCGCCGGCAGCGGGCCGTCGTACGGCTTACTGTTGAGACTGGCTTTCGCGCGCAAGGTTTAAGTCGATTCGTCGCCTGCTTGTAAGAAGCGGCGCAGAGCGGCACTCTCTGGCAAAGCATTCATTTCTGCGCTGTCCCCGATTACCGCTGGAGAACTGCTGATGACCGATATTGATGCACGCTTGCGCGAAGACGTTCACCTGCTCGGAGAGCTGTTGGGCAACACCATTCGAGACCAGTACGGCGAGGCGTTCCTCGACAAGATCGAGCAGATCCGCAAGGGCGCCAAGGCCGACCGGCGCGGCTCGATGGACGCTGAACTGAGCGCCAGCCTCAATCAATTGAGCGAAGATGAATTGCTTCCGGTCGCGCGGGCCTTCAACCAGTTTCTCAACCTGGCCAACATCGCCGAGCAGTATCAGTTGATCCATCGCCGCGAGGAGTCGCAACCGGCGCCGTTCGAATCGCGGGTATTGCCGGAACTGCTCGCGCGCCTGCGCAGTGAAGGGCACTGCGCCGAATCTCTGGCCCGGCAACTGGCGCGGCTGGAAATCGAACTGGTGCTGACCGCGCACCCGACCGAAGTGGCGCGACGCACGTTGATCCAGAAGTACGACGCGATCGCCGCGCAACTCGCCGCGCAGGATCATCGCGACCTGACGAGCGCCGAGCGCGAGCAGATCCAGACCAGGTTGCAGCGCTTGATCGCCGAAGCCTGGCACACCGAAGAAATCCGCCGCACCCGCCCGACGCCGGTCGATGAAGCCAAATGGGGCTTCGCGGTGATCGAGCATTCTTTGTGGCAGGCGATCCCCAACCATATGCGCAAGGCCGATCAGGCGCTGTTCGCCGCCACGGGCCTGCGCTTGCCGCTGGAAGCCGCGCCGATCCGCTTCGCCTCATGGATGGGCGGCGACCGTGACGGCAATCCCAATGTCACCGCCGCCGTCACTCGCGAAGTCTTGCTGCTGGCGCGCTGGATGGCCGCTGATTTGTATCTGCGCGATGTCGATCACCTTGCTGCCGAATTGTCGATGCAGCAGGCCAGCGACGCGCTGAAGGCCAAGGCCGGCGACAGTGCCGAACCCTATCGCGCGGTGCTCAAGCAATTGCGCGAACGTCTGCGTGCGACGCGTAATTGGGCGCACGCTGCATTGACCGCCCCGACCCCTGCACCCGCCGATGTGCTGCACGACAATCGCGATCTGCTTGAGCCTTTGCAGCTGTGTTTCAACTCGCTGCACGAGTGCGGGATGGGCGTTATCGCTGACGGGCCGTTGCTCGATTGCCTGCGCCGCGCGGTGACGTTCGGCCTGTTTCTGGTGCGCCTCGATGTGCGTCAGGATTCGACCCGGCACAGCTCGGCAATGACCGAAATCACCGATTACCTCGGCCTCGGCCGCTATGAGGAATGGGACGAAGAACGGCGCATCAATTTCCTCACCGAAGAATTGAGCAACCGCCGTCCGCTGCTGCCCGCGCATTTCAAACCGTCGGCCGACACCGCTGAAGTGCTCAATACCTGCAAGGAAATCGCCGCCGCACCCGCTGCATCGCTGGGTTCTTACGTGATCTCCATGGCTGGCGCCGCCTCTGATGTGCTCGCGGTGCAACTGCTGCTCAAAGAGTCTGGTGTCCTGCGGCCAATGCGCGTGGTGCCGCTGTTCGAAACCCTCGCCGACCTCGACAACGCCGGACCGGTGATGGAGCGTCTGCTGTTGTTGCCGGGCTATCGCGCGCGCCTGCACGGCCCGCAGGAAGTGATGATCGGCTATTCCGATTCGGCCAAGGATGCCGGCACCACTGCTGCGGCGTGGGCGCAATATCGCGCGCAGGAACGCCTGGTGGAAATCTGCCGCGAACAGCAAGTCGAACTGCTGCTGTTCCACGGTCGCGGCGGTACCGTTGGCCGTGGCGGCGGTCCGGCGCACGCGGCAATTCTGTCGCAACCGCCGGGTTCGGTGGCGGGGCGTTTCCGTACCACCGAGCAGGGCGAAATGATTCGTTTCAAATTCGGCCTGCCGGACATCGCCGAACAAAACCTCAATCTGTATCTGGCCGCCGTGCTCGAGGCGACCTTGTTGCCGCCACCGCCGCCGACGCCTGAATGGCGGCATCTGATGGACGAATTGGCGGCGGACGGTGTCAGCGCTTACCGCCAGGTCGTGCGGGAAAATCCGCAATTCGTTGAGTACTTCCGTCAGTCGACCCCGGAGCAGGAATTGGGACGTCTGCCTCTGGGCAGTCGCCCGGCCAAGCGCCGCGCCGGCGGTATCGAAAGCCTGCGGGCGATTCCGTGGATTTTCGGCTGGACCCAGACGCGGCTGATGCTGCCGGCATGGCTGGGCTGGGAGACCGCACTGAGCAAGGCGCTCGAGCGCGGCGAGGGCGAATTGCTTGGGCAGATGCGCGAACAGTGGCCGTTCTTCCGCACCCGCATCGACATGCTGGAAATGGTGCTGGCCAAGGCCGACGCGGATATCGCGCAGTCCTACGATGAACGTTTGGTCGAGGCGAACCTGCTGCCGTTGGGCGCGCAGTTACGCGACCTATTGTCGCAGGCCTGCTCCGTGGTGCTTGGTCTGACCGGGCAGTCGCAGCTGCTGGCGCACAGCCCGGACACCCTCGAATTCATCCGCCTGCGCAACACCTACCTCGACCCGCTGCATCTATTGCAGGCCGAACTGTTGGCGCGTTCGCGGCAGCAGGAAGTCGAGCAGGACAGCCCGGTAGAACAGGCGCTGCTGGTGTCTGTGGCGGGGATTGCCGCCGGATTGCGCAATACCGGCTAAGGTTGCTGAGCAGTTCAGGCGGCATTCGCGATGAGAGTCGGATGTCGCCGCCCTTGGCGTAGGAAAGTGCCGCGAGGCGACAGTTAATGTTGGGGTTGCGACTTGGGTTACCGCGTCGCAAGGTCACGGCGGGCGTCGGTTTCTCCGACTTTTGGCGTCTTGTGTGGGCGCAGCCTGCTGTGTATCTTGATCAGCCTTTGGCCGTTTGTGCGGCCACGACCCGTATTTTCAGGATCCGCCGGTTACGAGCGAATCCTTTGTTTTGTAAAGCTTTTATATAAAAAATTGAGGAGCACATCGATGCGCGTCATTCTGCTGGGAGCTCCCGGGGCCGGTAAAGGTACTCAGGCAAAGTTCATCACCGAGAAATTCGGCATTCCGCAAATCTCCACCGGCGACATGCTGCGTGCGGCGGTCAAGGCTGGCACTCCACTGGGCGTGCAAGCCAAGAGCATCATGGATGCCGGCGGCCTGGTGTCGGATGACCTGATCATCGCGCTGGTCAAGGACCGCATCGCTCAACCTGATTGCGCCAACGGTTTCCTGTTCGACGGCTTCCCGCGCACGATTCCGCAGGCTGAAGCACTGGTCACTGCCGGTGTCGAGCTGGACGCAGTGGTGGAAATCGCTGTTGAAGACGAAGAAATCGTCCAGCGCATCGCCGGTCGTCGTGTTCACGAAGCCAGCGGCCGCGTGTACCACATCGTCTACAACCCGCCGAAACTGGCTGGCAAGGACGACATCACCGGCGAAGAACTGGTGCAGCGCAAGGACGACACTGAAGAAACCGTGCGTCATCGCCTGTCGGTCTACCATTCGCAGACCAAGCCGCTGGTGGAGTTCTATCAGAACCTTTCCGCCAAGAACGGCGGCAAGCCGAAGTACAGCCACATTCCGGGCGTGGGTTCGGTCGATGCAATCACCGCCAAGGTGCTGGCCGCGCTGAGCTGAAAAGTCTGATCGGCTGCATCATCCACGGCCCGCTTGCGGGCCGTAGTTGTTTATACTGACGCACTTTTTCCCCACCCCTGTTTTGGAAACATCGATGAGCACCTTGCTGGCCCTGGACACCGCGACTGAAGCTTGCTCCGTTGCCTTGCTGCATGACGGCAAGGTCACGAGCCATTACGAGGTGATCCCGCGTTTGCACGCGCAGAAGCTGCTGCCGATGATCCAGCAATTGCTCGCCGATGCCGGCACCACGCTGCAAGCGGTCGATGCCATTGCCTTTGGCCGTGGTCCGGGCGCGTTTACCGGTGTGCGCATTGCCATTGGTGTCGTGCAGGGTTTGGCCTTTGCGCTGGATCGACCGGTGTTGCCAGTGTCCAACCTTGCCGTGCTGGCGCAGCGTGCCTTTCGTGAGCATGGCGTAAGCCAGGTCGCGGCCGCCATCGATGCCCGGATGGATGAAGTGTATTGGGGCTGCTACCGCGAGACGGCGGGGGAGATGCGCCTGGTCGGCGCCGAAGCGGTGCTGCCGCCGGAGGTGGCTGCGCTACCGGCCGATGCCACAGGTGACTGGTTCGGTGCCGGTACCGGTTGGGGCTACGCCGAACGCATTGCCGTCAATCTGAGCGGCTCCGATGCGGGCATGCTGCCCCACGCCGAAGACTTGCTGACGCTCGCGCGTTTCGCCTGGGAACGCGGCGAGGCGATCCCGGCGGACGACGCACAGCCCGTCTATCTGCGCGATAAAGTCGCCACCCCCAAAGCCCGCTGACAGACACTTTCTCCTGTGGGAGCGAGCCTGCTCGCGAAGGCTTCTGGTCAATCAATGCATATATTGAATGTGCTGGACTCGTCGGGAGCGGGCCCGCTCCCACAGGTTCATTGGTCACATACAAATATCGCCAATCGTCAGTTTCTTCCCCCTCCCTTAAAACCTTTTGCGCTTTCTGTGTTCTAGTTATCACTCGGCGGTTTGCTAAGTCGGTCAAGTGCCGCTAAATTGCCATCATCGATACCGAGCATGACATTATGCGTATAGACGGCGTTTCCACTCAGTCCTACCCCATCAAGCGCAAGCCGCGTAAAGGCAATGCGGCGCTGGATGAATCCGTCGACATCATCGACGGCGAGCTGGAATTCCCGAGCGAAGAGCAGATGGCCGCCCGTGCAGCCCAAGCCACCGCGCAACGCCTGAGCAACCTGCCTGCCCGCCAACAAGACATGATCTACCACCGCGCGATGAAGAAAAGCGTAGCCATGGCCCTGGCCAGCTACCTGAGCACCGCCGGTTTTGTTGATTGGGATGCGGACGTGCTGGGCCTCGATCTGTATATCTGATGAATTTGCCTTACTACCTCGGATGCCCGTCCTGGAGTGAAAATGCCTGGCGCGAATATCTGTATCCGGTAGACGCAAAAACTTCTGACTTTCTCGCTCTCTACTGCCAGGTGTTCAACGCCGTCGAAGGCAACACCACCTTCTACGCCAGCCCATCGCCAGCCACTGTGCAGCGCTGGGCCGAGATCATGCCGGCGCACTTTCGCTTCACTGCCAAATTCCCCGGCGACATCAGCCACAGTGGCGACTTGCGCGAGCAACTGACCGCTGCCGAAACCTTCCTGCAATTACTCAAGCCGTTAGGCGGACGTGTTTCGCCGCTGTGGCTGCAACTGTCGAAAAGCTTCACGCCGCAGCGTCTGCCGGAGCTCGCGGCGTTTATCGATGCGCTGGATTGCCCGCTCGCGGTCGAGGTGCGCAATGAACAGTTCTTCGCCAAGGGCGAGAGCGAGCGTCTGCTCAATCGTCTGTTGCTGGATCGCGGTGTCGAGCGCATCTGTCTCGACCCGCGCGCGCTGTTCAGCTGCTTGTCGACCGAGTCCTCGGTGATCCACGCACAATCGAAAAAGCCGCGTGTACCGACGCGTCCCGCGGCGTTTACCCAGTTTCCGCAGGTGCGCTTCATCGGCCATCCCGAGCTTGAGGCCAACGATGCGTTTCTCATGCCGTGGGTGGCGAAGATTGCTGAATGGATCGAAGAGGGGCGCACGCCTTACATCTTCCTGCACACCGCCGACAACCTGTTGGCAGCGAAACTCGCGCAACGTTTTCACGCCCAGCTGGTGCAACGTTTGCCTGGCTTGCCCACGCTGCCTGAGCTATACAGAGAACCCGCCGTCGAGCAGCTTGGCTTGCTCTGAGGCGGTTTTTTCTGCCCGGGAGCTCGTCGATGAACGTCGAAGTCAGTCAACAGCAACTCCTCAAAGCCCAAGCCTTCAAGGCCCTGCATGATCGCCAGGGAATCTTCGTCATCCCCAATCCGTGGGATGCCGGCTCGGCGAAGATGCTCGCCAGTCTCGGCTATCAGGCCTTGGCCACCACCAGTGCCGGTTACGCGTTTTCCCAGGGCAAGGCTGATGGTGCGCTAAGTCTCGACGAGACCCTGGCCAATGTCCGGGCGATTGTGGCAGCGACGGATCTGCCTGTGGCGGTGGATCTGGAAAACGGTTTTGCCGATGATCCGGTCGAGTCTGCGCAGAGTCTCTTGCGCGCCGCCGAAGCGGGCGCAGTGGGTGGGTCAATCGAAGATGCCACGGGCCGTCCGGACGCGCCGATCTATTGTTTCGAACACGCCGTGGCGCGGATTGAAGCCGCTGTCGCGGCGGTGCGCACGCTGCCGTTTCCCTTCATCCTCACCGCTCGAGCGGAAAACTACCTGCACGGCAACCCTGACCTCGACGACACCGTTCGCCGTTTGCAGGCATTTGCCGAAGCGGGTGCCGACGTCCTCTATGCACCGGGTTTGCGCAGCGCCGAGGAAGTGCTCGCAGTGGTGCAAGCGGTGGCGCCAAAACCGGTCAATGTGTTGATGTCTGGCGGTTTGAAACTGACCGTGCAGCAACTTGAGGAAATGGGCGTACGCCGCATCAGCACCGGCTCGGCACTGGCGCTGGCGGCGTTCGGCGAGTTCTTCCGCGCGGCTGAAGAAATCCAGCAATCCGGCACCTTTGGCTTCACGTCACAGTCGATGCCGTATGCCAGGGCCAATCAATTCTTCAAGGACTGAGGATGGGACGTTGGCTGTTCTGGGGGTTGTTGCTCGCGATGGGTGGTGCAGCGGTAAGTGTCTGGCGCGGCTGGTTGGAGGTGCCGCCACAGTGGAATCCGTGGGCGCCATTGGACATAAAAGCCGCGCCCAACTGGCTGACCGGTTACAAACTCATGCGCCTGCGCAGTGATCCTGAATTGTGCGCACAGGCATTGAGCAGCTCGGATCTGCGCGTCAGTCCCCAGGCCGACAGTCCCGGAGCCAAGTGTCCGCTGATCGGTGCTCTGCGGGTGCAGGGCGGTGAAGTGGCGCTGAGCAGCAGTTTCATCGCCAGTTGCCCGCTGGCGGTGGCCTACGCAATGTTTGAACACCACACCCTGCAACCGGCGGCGCAATCGCTTTACCGCCAGAAGATCGCGCGGGTCGATCACTTGGGCAGCTTTGCCTGTCGCAATGTCTACAACCGTGAGAGCGGTGCCCTTAGCAGACATGCCAGCGCCGACGCGCTGGACATCGCCGGTTTCCGCCTGGCTGACGGACGCACGATCAGCGTGCTCAAGGATTGGCCCAGGCAGAATCAGGACGCAGAGTTTCTGCGCCAGCTGCGTGACGGCGCCTGCGAGTCATTCAGTGTGGTGTTGAGCCCGGATTACAACGCCGCTCATCGCAATCACTTTCATGTCGATGTCGGGCGCTGGAGCGTGTGTCGCTGAGAATCAGGCGGCGAGGCGCAGGTTCTGCAGAACGATCGGGCGCGCCCAGCCATTATCGAAGTCCAGCGCTTTCTGTTGCTCGACGATTTCTTCCGGCGGGAACGGCGGGTAAGGCTTCTGCAGCAAGTCCAGGTCGAACTCGGCAATCGGCAGGTACAGCGGACGTTTCTGCGGAGCAGGACCTGGCTCCGGCAGTGGCTGGCCATTGTTGATCACGATCGGGCGTACCCAGCTGCTGTCGAAATCCTGCTGCTCTTGCTGAGCCTGGAGTTCTTCTGGCGGGAACGGTGGGAACGGCTTGTCCAGCAGCTCCATTTCGAACTCGGCGATCGGCAGGAACAGTGGCTCTGGCGGGCGAACCTGGGTTTCGACCACATCGCATTCGCGCTGGCTGACGATGTGCGCGTGCAGCTCGCTGCCAACGGTTGGTTCTTCCGGGCTGTTCAGGTCAACCGGTGGAAACGTGCCGCAGGCCGGCACCACTTCACTCGTCTGTTCGGCCAGGGCCTGGGCAAAGAAATCCTGCCACAGGTGACTGACGCCGCTCAGTGCTTGAGTGTTATGACGGCTGAAGTCGCCATGGGGCGAAACGTAGCCAATCGATGTGGGAAGAATGCCTGACATTTTTTTCGGTTGACGCTCAGCTCTGGCAAAATGCGCGTTGAATGGTTTATCGGCGGTTTTTGTCGATCCTTAACTTTTTTGAGCGTTTTTTCATGATCGAGTCACCCGCGGCCTGCCGCATCCATGTCCAGGCCCTCGCCCCGACGTTTCAAGCGCAAGCCGAGCACTGGGCCGAACGTCTCGGCCTGCCGCTCGGCGAGACGGACGGCGAGTTCGCCTTGCAGGTCGGCGAGCAGGGTTTGCAGTTGCAGCAGCTCGGCCCGGATGCCCCGGGCCCGGTGCGGGTCGACTTTGTCGAGGGCGGCGCGGCGCATCGTCGTTTGTATGGTGGCGGCAGCGGCCAGATGATCGCTAAAGCGGTCGGCATCGCCCAAGGCGTGCGCCCGCGGGTGCTGGATGCCACGGCAGGCCTGGGCAAGGACGCGTTTGTGCTGGCCAGTCTCGGTTGTGAAATGAGCCTGATCGAGCGTCAGCCGCTGATCGGCGCACTGCTTGAGGACGGCCTGGCCCGAGCGGCAGAAGATTTCGATGTAGCGCCGATCGTGGCGCGGATGAAGTTGCTCAAGGGCAATTCCATCGAAGTGATGCGCAGTTGGGAAGGGGAGCCGCCGCAGGTGATCTACCTCGACCCGATGTTCCCGCATCGTGAGAAAACCGCGCTGGTGAAAAAGGAAATGCGCCTGTTCCGCCCGCTGGTCGGCGATGATCCGGATGCCCCAGCCTTGCTTGAAGCCGCGCTGGCGCTGGCCACGCACCGGGTGGTGGTCAAGCGCCCGCGCAAGGCACCCTGCATCGAAGGGCCGAAACCGAGCCATGCGCTGGATGGCAAATCGAGCCGGTATGACATTTATCCGAAGAAAGCGCTGAAGCCCTAGAAGCAGCTGCAAGCTACAAGCTACAAGCTACAAGCTACAAGCCAGAGCCAGAGCCAGAGCCAGAGCCAATTCACTGCTTTTGCTTTTTCTTGCAGCTTGCAGCTAGAAGCTCGCAGCTGCTCCTCCCCCATAGGCCCTGATAAACAACCCCACCACCTCCCGCACATGCCGTTCCGCTGCCTCTCCGGTCAGCGGCTCGCCGCAGCCGTACAACAAACGGAAATTCCCCGCGCCTTTGATCAGGCAGAAGAAATGCTCGGCGGCGTTGCGTGGCTGGTCGATGCTCAGCGCGCCGGTTGCATGGATTTTCGTCAGCAGACCTTCCATGCCGTTGACCACGCGCTCGGGGCCGGCCTCGAAGAAAATCAGAGACAGCTTCGGGTCCTGACTGCCCAGCGCCATGATCAGGCGGTGCAGGTTCACTGATTCATCGCTATTGATCAGTTGGTGGAAGCCCCGGGCAATGTTCAGCAATACATTTTCCACCGCGATGCCGTCCGGCAATTCGAAGAACAGCGGTGGCAATTGTTCCTCGCATTTGGCGACGACGGCGGCAGAGAACAGCGTCTCCTTGTCGTTGAAATGGCTGTAGACCGTCAGCTTCGACACGCCGGCCTCGCTGGCCACCGCGTCCATGCTGGTGTTGGCGTAGCCATGGCAGAGAAACAGGGTTTTTGCCGCATCCAGGATCGCCTGGCGCTTGGCCAGATCCTTGGGACGACCCGGACCGTTTGGAGCTGAAAGATTGTTCGACATTCTTCGCTTTTAATACTGGACTGGTGAGTTTGCTATTAATACCATACCCGCCAGTATAAATATTCCAAGCCTCATTCGCGAAAGGTCCGTCACCATGTTCCGCCATGCGTTGTCCTTTGCCGTGCCAGTCAGTCTGGCGTTCCTGTTATCGGCGTGCGGTCAGGAAGAGGTGACCAGAGTCGCCGTGCGACCGGCCATGGTGGTACAGCCCGAGCCTTCGGCGCAGGCGATGGAAAGTTATCCGGGCGAGGTGCGAGCCCGTTATGAGCCTGATCTGGCGTTCCGCATCGGCGGCAAAGTCAGCCGACGACTGGTCGACGAAGGCCAGCGCGTCAAGGCCGATCAGCCATTGGCCGAACTCGATCCGCAGGATGTGCGCCTGCAACTGGAAGCCACCCGCGCGCAGGTTGCTGCCGCCGAGGCCAATCTGAACCTGGTGCGCGCTGAGCGCGATCGCTACAAAACCCTGATGGATCGGCAGATGGTCAGCCGCTCGGCCTACGACAATGCCGAAAATCTATACCGCTCCGGCGAAGCGCGCCTTAAACAAATCAAAGCCGAATTCAACGTTTCGACCAACCAGGCCAGTTACGCGGTGCTGCGTGCGCCACAGGACGGTGTGGTGGCCAAGCGTTCGGTGGAAGTCGGCCAAGTGGTCGCTGCCGGGCAAACCGTGTTCACCCTCGCCACCGATGGTGAGCGCGAAGTGTTGATCAGCCTGCCGGAGCAAAGCTTTGGCCGCTTCAAGGTCGGTCAGCCAGTGACCGTGGAGTTGTGGGCACAGCAGAATCAGCGCTTCGCCGGGCAGATCCGCGAGTTGTCGCCGTCCGCCGATCCGCGTTCACGCACTTTTGCCGCGCGCATCTCGTTCACCAGCGGCAAAGTCCCGGCCGAATTGGGGCAAAGCGCCCGGGTGTTCGTGCAGTCGGCCGACAGTGTCTCGTTGTCGATACCGCTTTCCGCGCTGACCGCTGAAAACGGCGCGACCTACGTCTGGGTGGTCAATGGCAACAACACGTTGAAGAAAACCCCCGTGCGGGTCGGTCCGTTCGGCGAGAAAAGCGTGGCGGTGCTCGAAGGCCTGAATGCCAGCGACTGGGTAGTGGCTGCCGGTGTCCACGTATTGCTCGACGGCCAGCAGGTGCGACCAGTGGATCGCTCCAACCGTGTGGTCAATCTGGCGAACAAGGAGTAAGCCCCGATGCGCTTCAACCTCTCCGAATGGGCGTTGCGTAATCGCCAGATCGTACTGTTCCTGATGCTTTTGCTCGCCGTTGTCGGCGCGTTGTCCTACACCAAACTCGGCCAGAGTGAAGACCCGCCGTTCACCTTCAAGGCGATGGTCATCCAGACCCGCTGGCCCGGTGCGACCGCGCAGGAGGTCTCGCGCCAGGTCACCGAACGTATCGAAAAAGCTGATGGAAACCGGCGAGTACGAACGCATCATGTCGTTCTCCCGCCCCGGTGAATCCCAGGTCACTTTCATTGCCCGCGATTCGATGCACTCCAAGGACATCCCCGACCTCTGGTATCAGTTGCGCAAGAAGGTCGGCGACATCCGCCAAACCTTGCCGCCGGGAATCCAGGGGCCGTTCTTCAACGATGAGTTCGGCACCACCTTCGGCAATATCTATGCGCTCACCGGCGATGGTTTTGACTACGCCGTGCTCAAGGATTACGCCGACCGCATCCAGATCCAGCTGCAGCGGGTCAAGGACGTTGGCAAGGTCGAACTGCTCGGCCTGCAGGACGAGAAAATCTGGGTCGAGCTGTCCAACGTCAAGCTCGCCACCCTCGGCTTGCCGCTGGCGGCGGTGCAGCAGGCGCTGGAGGAACAGAACGCGGTGTCCACGGCGGGGTTCTTCGAGACCGGCAGCGAGCGCTTGCAGTTACGCGTTTCGGGGAATTTTCAGACAGTCGATCAGATAAAGAGCTTTCCGATCCGCGTCGCCGACCGCACCTTCCGCATCTCCGATATCGCCGATGTGCGTCGCGGTTTCAGCGACCCACCGGCGCCGCGCATGCGTTTCATGGGCGACGACGCAATCGGTCTGGCCGTGGCGATGAAGGACGGCGGCGACATTCTCGTCCTGGGCAAGGCGCTGGAAGGCGAGTTCTCGCGGATCCAGAAGAACCTCCCGGCCGGCATGCAACTGCGCAAGGTTTCCGATCAGCCGGCAGCGGTAAAAACCGGCGTCGGCGAGTTCGTTCAGGTGTTGGTTGAGGCGCTGGCGATCGTCTTGCTGGTGAGTTTCTTCTCCCTCGGCGTGCGCACCGGCATGGTCGTCGCGCTGACCATTCCACTGGTGTTGGCGATGACCTTCGCCTGCATGTATTACCTCGGCATCGGCCTGCACAAGATTTCCCTCGGTGCGCTGGTGCTCGCGCTGGGTTTGCTGGTGGACGACGCGATCATCGCCGTGGAAATGATGGCGATCAAAATGGAGCAGGGCTTCGACCGCATTCGCGCGGCGAGTTATGCCTGGACCAGCACCGCATTCCCGATGCTCACCGGCACGTTGATCACCGCCGCCGGTTTCCTGCCGATTGCCACTGCGCAGTCCGGCACCGGCGAATATACCCGCTCGATTTTCCAGGTGGTGACCATTGCCTTGCTCGCGTCGTGGGTCGCGGCGGTGATGTTCGTGCCGTATCTGGGGGAAAAACTCCTGCCGGATCTGGCGAAAATTCACGCGGCAAAACACGGTACTGGCGATGGTCAGCCTGATCCGTATGCCACGCCGTTCTATCAGCGCGTGCGGCGTCTGGTGGAGTGGTGCGTGGCCCATCGCAAGACGGTGATCGTGCTCACCGTCGGCCTGTTTATCGCCTCGGTGATGTTGTTCCGCTTCGTCCCGCAGCAGTTCTTTCCGGCTTCGAACCGGCTGGAGTTGATGGTCGACCTGAAATTGGCCGAAGGTGTTTCGCTGGCCAATACCACCAGCGAAGTCAAACGCCTCGAAGCGCTGCTCAAGGAGCACGCCGGCATCGACAATTACGTGGCCTATGTCGGCACCGGTTCGCCACGCTTTTATCTGCCGCTGGATCAGCAACTGCCGGCGGCGAGTTTTGCCCAGTTCGTCGTGTTGGCGAAAACCATTGAAGAGCGTGAAGCGCTGCGCAGCTGGTTGATCGAAACCCTCAACGAACAGTTCCCGGCCCTGCGTTCGCGGGTCACTCGTTTGGAAAACGGCCCGCCGGTTGGCTATCCGGTGCAGTTCCGCGTCACTGGCGAGCACATTGAAGAAGTCCGTGCGTTGGCGCGCAAAGTCGCAGCGAAGGTTCGCGAGAATCCGCATGTGGTCAACGTGCATCTGGACTGGGAGGAGCCGAGCAAAGTTGTTTATCTGAACATCGATCAGGATCGCGCTCGCGCGCTTGGCGTAAGCACGGCCAATCTGGCGAAATTCCTGCAGAGTTCACTGGTCGGCTCGACGGTCAGCCAGTACCGCGAAGACAACGAATTGATCGAGATTCTGCTGCGCGGCACCGTGCATGAACGTACTGAGTTGTCGCTATTGCCGAGTCTCGCGGTGCCGACGGATAACGGTCGCAGCGTGGCGTTGTCGCAGATTGCTACGCTGGAATATGGCTTCGAAGAAGGCATCATCTGGCACCGCAACCGCCTGCCGAACGTGACGGTCCGGGCGGACATTTATGGCAAGGAGCAGCCAGCGACGCTGGTCAAGCAGATCATGCCGACGCTGGACCCGATTCGCGCTGAATTGCCCGATGGTTATCTGCTGGATGTCGGCGGCACGGTGGAGGATTCCGAGCGCGGGCAGAAGTCGGTGAACGCCGGGGTGCCGATGTTCATCGTCGTGGTGCTGACCTTGCTGATGGTGCAGCTGCGCAGTTTCTCGCGTACGGCGATGGTGTTTCTGACGGCGCCGTTGGGCTTGATCGGGGTGACCCTGTTTCTGATGGTGTTCAGGCAGCCGTTCGGGTTCGTGGCGATGCTCGGGACGATCGCGCTGTCCGGGATGATCATGCGCAATTCGGTGATTCTGGTCGATCAGATCGAGCAGGATATTGCGTCTGGGCTTAAGCCCTGGCAGGCGATTATCGAGGCTACGGTGCGGCGGTTCCGGCCGATTGTGTTGACGGCGCTGGCGGCGGTGCTGGCGATGATTCCGCTGTCGCGCAGTGTGTTTTTCGGGCCGATGGCGGTGGCGATCATGGGTGGGTTGATTGTGGCGACGGCGCTGACGCTGCTGTTTTTGCCGGCGTTGTATGCGGCCTGGTTCAGGGTTCGTCGGGAGGGTTGATCCTTGGCGGCCTTCGGGCCGACCAGGCTGTTGGGGTTTTGGGTGAATATCCGTTGCTTCGGTAGCGGCTGCTGGCGGTTTCGCCCTTACGGCGACTTACTTTTTACGAGCGCCAAAAAAGTAAGCAAAAAACGCTAGCTCCTGCGTTCGGCCCTCGCAGGCTCGGGTTCCTTCGCTCCGGGACTGATCCTGGCGCAGCGGCTACGGTTTGCTTCGCTGCACCTCCTTCCGCTGTGTCTGGCTGCGCCAGACGGTCGCTGCGCTCCCACGCCCGGATCAATCCCTCCGCTCAGCCTTCCGACGTCGCCGGTGGATCAAGATCAAGAGCACTCGAGCTTGCGCTCATTGTTGAGTGGTGCGGCTTCGCCGCGGGCAGCTGCGCTGCTTGCTTTTCTGTGGGAGCGAGCCTGCTCGCGAAGGCGGTCTGACAGCTGACCTGATTTCGCGGGTGTACCCGATCCAATTGTAGGAGTGAGCCTGCTCGCGATGACGCCCTCTCGGCCAACCATTCGCCATCAGATGTACTCGATCTCCTGTGGGAGCGAGCCTGCTCGCGAAGGCGGTCTGACAGGCAATTCATTTCAAATCGCCAACTCGCGCTGTCTTCCTACAGTTTTTTCAGAATCCTCCGATCTTGAGGCGCTGGCCGTCGAATGCTGTACTCCGGGTTCTGTTTTCCGAGTCCTTGAGTCTGTCCGATGAAGAAACCACCGCCATTAGCCGGCAGAACGGATCCTGTTTTCGGCCTGTTGGCCCGCTCGCCACACAAGCAACGACTTGCGGATTATCTGGCGCTGCTCAAGCCGCTCGATGATCAGGGGCGCTACTTGCCATTCGAGGCGTTGCGCTATCGCTGGTCGGGAGGGTTGGACGCGAATCTTTGTTGGGCGTTGGTGAAAAAGGCGCGGGCGGCCCGGTACATTCATTTGTTGCCGTTGGGCGAGCCGGTGCAGTGGGGCAAATACGTGCCGACGCCGTTGGCGCAGAAAACCTTGTCTGTGGTGGATCGTTACGCCAGTACGGCCGCGCTGGATTACATGACCAGTCAGATCGGCGAGCGGGCGCATTTCTGTTGTCTGCTCAATGACTTGATCGAAGACGAGGCCATCGCCAGTAGCCAGTTGGAGGGTGCGGCGACCACGACTCGTGTTGCCAAGGACATGCTCAAGCATCAGCGCCAGCCGCGGACGCCGGATGAGCGCATGGTCATGGGTAATGATCGAATGATGAATTTCGCTTGGGAAAAGCGTTATGAACCTCTGAGCATTGAGCTGATTGCAGAGATCCATCGAGTGGGTGTGGAGGGGATCGATGACGAGCAGTATTCCCCCGGATTGTTCCGGACCAATGATGAGGTGGTTGTTCAGGATGGTTCAGGCAACACCGTGCACCGACCACCTCCTGCTGCAGGATTGGTTGCGCGGTTGGCGAGGCTGTCCGCCTGGATCAACCGGCCCGCTGCCTCGATTCTGGACAAAAATTATCTGCATCCGCTGATCAAGGCCGTGACGCTGCATTTCGCCATGGGTTATGAACATCCATTTCGCGACGGTAACGGGCGGGTCGCGAGAGCCTTGTTTTACTGGTTCATGTTCAAACATGAGTTCGCGGCGTTTCGCTACATTGCGATCAGTCTGCTGCTGCGCAATGCACCGGTGAAATACGGACGCTCCTACCGGCACACCGAGGCGGATGAGCTGGATCTGACTTATTTCATCGAGTTTCAATGCGCGGTTATTTTGCGAGCCGTGGTCGGATACACCAATGTTCGTCAGAAAAAGGCTGAATGGCTCGAGGGCGAGTCGCCTCGCCCCAGTGTGATGACGTCCTAAAGCGTACCAAACACCTTCTTCGCCAGACTCGTCGCAGCAGCGGCCGGGTTCTGACGTATCGTCTCTTCCTGTTTGCCGATCATCTCGAACAAACCATTGAGTGCCTGTTCAGTAACGTAGCTCTCAACGTTCGCGCTCTTCGCATCGACTACGCCGAAGGCCGCAGCTTGACCTGCAAAGGCGTTGTACTTCTGCGCGACGCCGACCTTGTCGGTGGCTTGCTTGACGATGGGCAGGAATTTCGCGCGGATCTGTTCGCGGCTGGATTTGTTCAGATATTGGGTGGCGGAATCATTGCCGCCGCTGAGGATGCCTTTGGCGTCGGCGACGCTCATTTTCTTCACGGCGTCGACGAGGATGGGCTGGGCCTGGGTCACTGCGGATTCGGCGGCTTTGTTCATCGCGGTTTCCAGTTCTTCGACCTGGGCGCCCATGCCGAAGGCTTTCATTTTGCTGGCGGCTTTGCCGAGTTTGCCCGGCAGTTCGATTTTCACTTCGGGGTTGTTGCTGAAGCCGCCCGGGGTGCCGAGTTGTTTCACGGCGATCTGGGCGCTTTGGGTCAGGGCGTCCTTTAGGCCGCCGGTGGCGTCTTGTTGCGACAGGTCGTTGAGCGACAAGGCCAAGGCGTTGGCGGAGATCAGCAGGCCGGCGCAGGCGGCGGCGAAGCGAAGGGTAGGGCGGCGCATGGCAGCTTCCTTGTGGCGAAAAATGGATTAACGAACGGCGTCGACGCGGATTTTCAGCGGCTGCGGATCGTTGCCGTCGAGTTGCACGGCATGGTTTTCGGTGGTGATGAACATCAGCTCGCCGTTGACTTCAATGCGTGCGCTGATCGAATAACGATGGCCGGGTTTGACCTGCGCCGGATCGTAGCTCAAATGAAACGGCAGCGGCACCTGCCCTTTGATCGGGCCTGTCTGCTGGCCGAGGACGACGGCTGGCGCATCGGCCAGCGACACATCCTGCAGGCTCACGCTCAGGGTCGCGCTCGGGGGCAGGGCGATGCGTTGCAGGTAGAAGACTTCGCCGTCGAGGCTGGCCTTGCCGGCAGGGGTGGTTGATTGGCAGGCGCTGAGGAGGGTGGCGGCGGCGAGGGTTAGCAGTTTTTTCATGGGTGAATCTCCTTTCAATGTGGGAGCGAGCCTGCTCGCGAAAGCGCTGGGTCAGTCAAACTAAATCTCGACTGACATTCCGTCTTCGCGAGCAGGCTCGCTCCCACAGGGGTAAGGCATCAAGCCTCAGGCTGTGGCATGACCTGATCCGCCGCATCTTCACTGCGGTGCAGCGCGACCTGGCGGATCGACAGGCGAATCTCCGCCGGCAGGACGCGTTTGGCCGCGCCTTCGGCCAGCTCGCCGAGCAGTTCGTGGTAGCTGAGCTTGCCGGCTTCGTCGCGGCGCAGGACGTCGAGGTCGAGCAGGGTCTGGATGAAGTGGCGGAACAGGCTCTTGTCAAAGAACTCTGGAGCGTTCAAACCGTGGAGGATCGACAGGCGCTGGGCCATGACCGTGCACAGGTCTTCCAGCTCTTCGGCGCTGATGCTGTTCTGGCCGCTGTTGAGCAGCAGGGACACGGTCATATAGAACCGCTGCAAGGTCTGCGCGATGCTTTTCGACAGCAACGTCAGCAGCACGAAATGCCGCGAACTCGGCGCCGGACGCAGATACAGATCTTTCTCGAACCGCAACAAACCCTGCTCGACGAACGCTTCCAGCCACTGATCGATCACTGCGTCGAGCTCATCCAGGCTCCAGCGGATGAACAGCTCCGATTGCAGGTACGGATACAGCGCGCGGGTATAGCGCAGGATCTGCTCGCGGCTCATGCGCGAGGTGCTCTGGAAGAAACTCGCGAGCAACGAGGGCAGGGCGAAAATGTGCAGGACGTTGTTGCGGTAGTAAGTCATCAGGACCGCGTTCTGCTCGTCCAGATACAGAATCTTGCCCAGCGCATCGTTCTGCTCGGCGAGCAGATCCATGTCCTTTACATGCTCGATCAACGCACGGCCATCGCCTTCCGGCAAGGTCGTGTGCGGTGAATACGGGACTTTGCGCAGCAATGCCAGATACAGATCCAGCACCCGCGCCATGGCCCGATCGTCCAGGGCCAGACGCGTGGTCGACAGCAGGGCCAGCGCCACCAGATTCACTGGATTGATTGCCGCCGCTTCGTTCAGATGCCGGGCGACTTTTTCGCCGAGGCGGTTGGTGGTTTCGTTGAGCCACGCCGGTTTGAACTGCGGGCCGAGCTCCTGCTGGCGCCAGTCCGGTTGCTCGGCGTCGAGGAATTCCGCGAGTTTGATCGGCTCGCCGAAGTTCACCGCGACCTGACCGAAACGCTGCTTGAGCGCGCCGATCACTTTGAAAATGTCGAAAATCGACTCTTTTTTCTTGCTCGCCCCACGCAGTTCGCCGAGGTAGGTGCGGCCTTCGAGCACGCGCTCGTAACCGATGTACACCGGCACGAACACGATCGGCATCCGCGACGAACGCAGGAAACTGCGCAGGGTGATCGCGAGCATCCCGGTCTTCGGTTGCAGCATGCGCCCGGTGCGCGAGCGCCCGCCCTCGACGAAATATTCGACCGGGAAACCTTTGGTGAACAGGGTGTGCAGGTATTCGTTGAACACCGAGGTGTACAGCGGATTGCCCTTGAAGGTGCGGCGCATGAAGAACGCCCCGCCACGCCGCAGCAGGCTGCCGATTACCGGCATGTTGAGGTTGATCCCGGCGGCGATGTGCGGCGGGGTCAGGCCATTGCGGAACAGCAGATAGGAAAGCAGCAGGTAATCGATGTGGCTGCGATGGCACGGTACGTAGATCACTTCGTGACCCTGCGCGACATTCTGCACGCCCTCGATGTGGTTGACCTTGATGCCGTCGTAGATCTTGTTCCAGAACCAGCTCAGCACCACTTCGAGAAAACGGATCGCGGTGTAGGTGTAGTCCGAGGCGATCTCGTTGCCATAGCGCAGGGCCTGGGCCTTGGCTTTTTCTGGGGAGATTTTTTCGCGCTCGGCCTCGTCAAGGATCGCCTGTTTGACCAGTGGCTGGTTGAGCAGGCCTTTGACCAGATTGCGCCGGTGAGAAATGTCCGGACCGATCACCGCAGCTTTCAGGTTGCGGAAGTGCACGCGCAGGATGCGCTGGGCCATGCGCACGGTGCGCTCGTGGCCCTTGTTGTGATCGATCAGTTCGCGCAGGTGGATGGGGGCGGAAAACTGCACGCGGGTTTTACGCCCGAGGACGATGATGCTCAGCAGTCGGCGCAGACGACCGGTGACCGCCCAGCTGTCAGCGAACAACAGTTTCCACGGGCTGTTTTCGCTGTCTGGCGACTGGCCCCAGAACACGCTGACCGGAATGATTTGCGCGTCTTCGGCAGCGTTCTGCGTCAGCGCGCTGACCAGACGGGTGAGGGTCGGCGGCGCGCCGCGTTTGTCTTGGCGACCGAGCCAGTCCGGGTCCGGCGTCAGGTAGAAAAACGCCGCCGGCTCTATCAGCGAACCCACCGACACCGCCAGCACCGGGCGCGGCAGGCCGGCCTTGGTGCATTCGGTGTCGACCACCGCCAGATCGGTCAGCGATGGGTTTTGCAGGACGTAGAACACCGGACGACTGCGGTCGAGGTTAAGAGTGAACGACGACTGATTGATAGTCTCGGAGCGAACCCAGAGATACAGCAGGCGGCGCAGGGTGCCAAACACAAGACGGCGGAACGGGGAACGGGTCATACGGCTTCTGCGTGAGTGAATAAAACCGAGCAGGCGCTCGGGCGGTCGATAGTGTGACGGATTCGCTGAAAATCGGCAAAAAAGCGCCGAAGTAATCTCCTGTTGAGAGTTTCTTCACCTGTCATATACTCGGCGCTCTGTTGCCGGTGCCCTGTTATGGACGTCGGACGCAGGCTGACGTTCCTCGAAGGCTTTCCTGCGAAAAGCCTGTTCAATAATAAAAAGGAGTATGAACCGATGGCAACACGCGAAACCGGCAACGTGAAGTGGTTCAACGACGCCAAAGGCTACGGCTTTATCCAGCGCGAAGACGGGGTGGACGTGTTCGTGCACTACCGCGCGATTCGCGGCGAAGGGCATCGTTCGCTGACTGAAGGCCAGCAGGTCGAATACGCGGTGATTACTGGCGAGAAGGGATTGCAGGCGGAAGACGTTGTAGGTCTGTAAAAGCAGCTGCAAGCCTCAAGCTGCAAGCAGTTCAGCTTGAAGCTTGAAGCTTGTAGCTGCCGCTAAGCGGTCTTCCAGGTGATTTCTTCTTCTCCGTCTTCGCTGATGCGAATCCAGCGATCAGCCGTCTCTTCACCTTCTTCTTCGACCCACGTACCCGGTGCACAACGCACTTCGACGTTCAGCGCGGCGAAGGCTGCACGGGCGCAGGCGATGTCGTCGTCCCATGGGGTCTGGTCGCTTTCCAGGTACAGGCTGTTCCACTTGCCCACGGCTTTCGGCAGCCAGGTCACCGGCACGTTGCCGGCCTTGCATTTGTACGTCTGACCTTTCTGCACCCAGTCGCTGCACGGGCCCAGCGCTTGGCCGAGCCAGGCGGCGATGGCCTTGTGGTCGACGTCGGCGTCTTTCAGGTAAATCTCGATGTCCGGTTGGCGCATGGATGTCCTCACTGCGGGTCTGAAAAATCCATTCGCGGATTTAGCCGGCCCCGGGCCTGTGCCCGAGACCAAAAGTTATTGAAGAACGAAATAATCGTAGCGCATCGACACGGTGGTCTCGAACGGCTCGGCCTGTTCGATCACTGCCGCACGACGCTCGGCACTGGCACGCCAGCCGTGAGGCGTCATCGCCAACAGGTTGGCGCGGTCCTCGGGCTTGTCCAGGGTCAGCTTGAATTCCAGGGTTTCGCTGTGCGCCAGCGCCATGCCTTCCGGCACCAGGGCCAGGTGCTTGTCGTCGGTGTACTCGCGCACTTCGTCGTACAGGCGTTCGCGCAATTCCATCAGATGGCCACGGGTCGGGCCGACTTTCATCAGCCCGCCGCCGACGCTGAGCAGACGCTTGGCTTCCTCCCAATCCAACGGACTGAAGACGCTGGCGAGAAACTGGCAACTGCCCGAAGCCAACGGCACGCGGGCCATGCTGGCGATCAACCAGGTGATTGCCGGGTTGCGTTTGCAGGCGCGTTTGACCGCTTCGCGGGAGATATCCAGCGCATAGCCGTCAGCGGTCGGCAAAGCCTCGGCGATTTGCGCGGTGTAGTAGCCCTCGCCACAACCGATGTCGACCCAGCGCTCTGGCGCATAGCTCGCCGCCAGTTCAGCCAGACGCCCGGCCACCGGCGCGTAATGCCCGGCGTTGAGGAAATCACGCCGCGCCTCGACCATGGCCTGATTGTCGCCCGGGTCGCGGCTGTTCTTGTGCTGCACTGGCAGCAAATTCAGGTACCCCTGACGCGCACGGTCGAACCGATGTCCGGCGGGGCAGACCACGCCGTTGTCCACCGCGTTCAGCGGTTCACTGCAGATCGGGCAAGCAAGCATCAGGCGAGCAACTTGATCATTGTCTGGTAGTAGATCTCGGTCAGTACGTCGAGATCCGCCGCCAGCACGCGCTCATTGACCTGGTGGATGGTCGCGTTGACCGGGCCCAGTTCAACCACCTGCGTGCCCATGGTCGCGATGAAACGGCCATCGGAGGTGCCGCCGCTGGTCGACGCCTTGGTTTCGCGACCGGTGATGTCCTTGATGCTCGACGACACCGCATCGAGCAGCGCACCCGGTTCGGTGAGGAACGGCAGGCCGGACAGCGCCCAATCGATGTGCCAGTCCAGGCCATGCTTGTCGAGGATATCGGCAACGCGCTTCTGCAGGCCTTCGACGGTCGATTCGGTGGAGAAGCGGAAGTTGAACACCGCCACCAGATCACCGGGGATCACGTTGGTCGCGCCGGTGCCGGAATTGAGGTTAGAGATCTGGAAACTGGTCGGCGGGAAGAAGTCGTTGCCGTGGTCCCAGTGCTCGGCGGCCAGTTCGGCCAGCGCCGGAGCGGCGAGGTGGATCGGATTCTTCGCCAGATGCGGGTAGGCCACGTGTCCCTGCACCCCTTTGACCGTCAGCTTGGCACCGAGGGAGCCGCGACGGCCGTTTTTCACCACATCGCCGACCAGGGTGGTGCTCGACGGCTCGCCAACGATGCACCAGTCCAGACGCTCGTTGCGCGCGACCAGACGCTCGACCACAGCCTTGGTGCCATGATGCGCCGGGCCTTCTTCGTCGCTGGTGATCAGGAAAGCGACCTTGCCTTTATGGTTCGGGTAATCGGCAACAAAGCGTTCAGCGGCGACGGTCATCGATGCCAGGCTGCCTTTCATGTCCGCCGCGCCACGGCCGCAGAGCATGCCGTGTTCGTCGATCATGGCGTTGAACGGATCGATCTGCCATGCGGTCACCGGACCGGTCGGCACCACGTCGGTGTGGCCGGCGAAGCACAGCACCGGGCCGTCGTCGTTGCCATGAGTGGCCCAGAAGTTATCCACATCTTCGATGCGCATCGGCTCCAGGGTAAAACCGGCATCGCCCAGGCGCTGCATCATCTGCTTCTGGCAGTCAGCGTCGACCGGGGTCACGGAAGGACGGCGGATCAGGTCGATGGCCAGTTGAAGGGTCGGCGATAGGTCGGCGTGGGCCGTCATGGAAAACTCCGGGTTCATGAATTTGAGCGAGGGCCAATGTGGGAGCGAGCTTGCTCGCGAAAGCGGTGTATCAGGCAACATAAGGGTTGAATGTTACAAAGCCTTCGCGAGCAAGCTCGCTCCCACAGGGATAGGAGAGCGCCCGCAAAATGGCGGTTATCTTAAAGCAAAACGGCGACCATTGGCCGCCGTTTAGTGCTGCGTTGCGGATTTAGACGACCGGCACCGGCTCAGCTTTGGCCGCAGGTTTGGGCAGCGACGACAGGAACGCCATGATCAGCGCCGCCAGATACGGCAGCGACTGCACCAGCAGCATCGTCACCCAGAAGCGCATGTCATTGCTCGGAATGCCCTGCACCAGGAAGATCCCCAGCGCCGCGCCCCACAGTAACAGCATAATGAACAGCTCTTCGCGAGCCTCGCTGATCGCCACCCAGAAACCGTGGTTGTCGGCGTTTTTCGGCGTGCGGAAAAACGGAATGCTGCTGGTGAAGAAACCGTACAGCACCGCTTTGGCGATGGTGTGCGACAACGCCAGGCCGGCCAGTGCTGCGCAGAACGCATCCTTCAGATTCACACCGACGGCGCGACGGTAGAGGAAGATGATCTTGCCAACCTTGAACACGAACAGCGCCAGCGGCGGGATCGCGAAAATCAGCAACGGCGGATCGACCCGTTGCGGCACGATGATCATCGCCGCCGACCACAGTAACGCGCCGACGGTGAAGAAGATGTTCATGCCATCAGCGACCCACGGCAGCCAACCGGCGAGGAAGTGATAACGCTGACCGCGAGTCAGTTCGGTGTCCTTGCCGCGCAGCAGGCTGCGGGTGTGGCGCTTGATGATTTGGATCGCGCCGTAGGCCCAACGGAAACGCTGTTTCTTGAAGTCGATGAAGGTATCCGGCATCAGGCCCTTGCCGTAGCTGTCGTGGTAATACGCCGCCGACAGGCCTTTCTCGAACACGCGCAGACCCAGTTCGGCGTCTTCACAGATGCACCAGTCAGCCCAGCCCAACTTTTCCAGTACCGAACGGCGGGTCATGGTCATGGTGCCGTGCTGAATGATCGCGTCACGGTCGTTGCGGGTGACCATGCCGATGTGGAAGAAGCCTTTGTATTCGGCGTAGCACAGTTTTTTGAAAGTGCTTTCGTTCTGGTCGCGATAATCCTGCGGCGACTGCACCACGGCGATTTTCGGGTCGGCGAAGTGCGGCACCATGTGCTTGAGCCAGTTCGGATGCACGCAGTAATCGGAGTCGATCACGGCAATGACTTCGGCATCCTTGGCGGTGTGCGGAATCAGGTAATTCAGCGCGCCGCCCTTGAAACCGGCCAGCGGCGAAACGTGGAAGAACTTGAAGCGCGGGCCGAGGGTTGCGCAGTAATCGCGCACCGGTTCCCACACCGCCGGGTCCTTGGTGTTGTTGTCGATGATCAGGACTTCGAAGTCGGGATAATCGAGTGCGGCGAGGGCGTCGAGGGTCTGTTTGACCATCTCTGGCGGCTCGTTGTAGCAGGGCACGTGGATCGACACTTTCGGTCGATAATCGGAATCGCCCAGCACTGGCAGGAATTCCCGACGGCGCTTGTGAATCCACACCGCTTCGGCCAGTTCATGGGCCTCGGTGAGCAGCACGATGAAGACCCCGAGCGCACCGAGCGCCAAGAGGAATCCGACCGTGAGGCTGAACCACGTGCTGTATTGCTGGCTGTAGTCGTAGCCGATGTACACCAGCACCGAACCGCAGAGGAACGCGATAAAGGTCAGAAACGTGCGACCGCGCTGGCGCAGCGCCGAGCCGTCGATCATCAGCAGGGTCAGCGACAGCAGCGCCAGCACAACCGAGCCGATGGCCAGCACGCGCCATTGCGGAATCGCCACCACCGGGCCTTCGAAATTGAATTTCTGCTGGCGCGCGGCATTGAACACGCCCCAGTAGGCGCCGACCGAACCTTCATCGCTGGCCTTCCACGGCTGATCGAACGCTTCGATCACGAAGTAGTTGAAGCCTTGGCGATTGAGCTTGTTAACCAGCGTGCGCAGATAAATTGCCTGATCCGCCGGCGAGGCATCGGCGCCACCGCGCATGCGACCGTTGCTCGGCCAGCCGACCTCGGAGAGCAGCAGCGGTTTTTTGGAAACAGTTTCTTCAGATCGCGGGCGCGGTCGAAGACGAACTGGCCAGCCTTGTCGACCGGAATGAATTCCCAGTAGGGCAGGACGTGGGCGGCGATCAGGTCAACGTGCTTGGCCAGTTGCGGATATTTCTCCCAGATGTGCCATTGCTCGGAGGTGGTCACCGGTACTTTGACCGCAGCGCGCACCCGATCCAGCAGAACGATCAAGGCCTCAGGGGTGATCTCTTCGCGAAACAGCGCTTCGTTGCCGACCACCACGCGCACGACGCTGCGCGAGGTGTTGGCCAGTTCGATGGCTCTGGTGATTTCCCGTTCGTTGCGTTCCTGATCCGGGCTGATCCAGATACCGAGGGTGACACGCAGGCCGAATTCCTCCGCCAGTTTCGGGATGTCTCCCAGCGAACCGTCGACCGAATAGATCCGGATGTTGTCGGTCAGCTTGCTCATGATTTCCAGGTCACGGCGCATTTCATCGTCAGACGGATACTGATCCTTCTGAGGGAATTGCCCCTGCTGGAATGGCGAATACGAGAAGCCGGAGATTTGCTGCGGCCAGTTCGGCGCCGTGACCGGGCGATTGACCAGCGCCCAGAAACCGGTGAACAAGGCAGCGATGGCCAGCACCACCACCAGGTTGAGTCCAAATTTACGCGATGACATAGCTGTTTCGGGTTCCAAAGGCTGTGGAACGAAGGATCGGTCGGATAGATGCCCGAGGGGCGCGCATCCTACACCGGCAGTTAACCAGTCGTACAACTGACGGGAAAATGCCTGACATTGGGCAGCCGTCTCTGACTTAAGTTCTTACACTTGTCGCTTGCAGCTTAAAACTTGTCCCTGCGTGGCCCTATAATGCGCGCCGGTTTTTGGGGTAATGGTCATGAGTACAGAAGATCCGCGGTTTGCAGGCATCGCCCGTTTGTATGGCATCGAGGGCCTGGAACGCTTGCGCGCCGCCCATGTGGCGATCGTCGGCGTCGGTGGCGTCGGTTCCTGGGCGGCGGAAGCCATGGCCCGGTGCGGGGTGGGCGAGATTTCGCTGTTCGACCTCGACGACGTCTGCGTCAGCAATGCCAACCGCCAGTTGCATGCGCTGGACAGCACTGTCGGCAAACCCAAGGTCGAGGTGATGGCCGAGCGTTTGCGCGGGATCAACCCTGATTGCACGGTGCACGCGGTGGCTGATTTCGTTACCCGCGACACCATGGCCGAATACATCACGCCGAACATCGACTGCGTGATCGACTGCATCGATGCGGTCAACGCCAAAGCGGCGCTGATCGCCTGGTGCAAACGCCGCAAGATCCAGATCATTACCACCGGCGGCGCCGGCGGGCAGATTGACCCGACGCTGATTCAGGTTTGTGATCTGAACCGCACCTTTAACGACCCGCTGGCTTCGAAAGTGCGCTCGACCTTGCGCCGGGACTACGGCTTTTCCCGCACCGTGACCCGCCACTACAGCGTGCCGTGTGTGTTTTCCACGGAACAGCTGCGCTACCCCAAACCGGACGGCAGCATTTGCCTGCAGAAGAGTTTTGTCGGCGACGGCGTGAAGCTCGACTGCGCCGGCGGGTTTGGCGCGGTGATGATGGTCACGGCGACGTTTGGTATGGTCGCGGCGACCAAGGCTGTGGACAAGATTGTGGCGGGGGTGCGGCGCCCCGCTGACCGAGTAAAACCTCAGGCTTGATGTTGGGGCTGCTGGCCTCTTCGCGAGCAGGCTCGCTCCTACAGGGGAATTCATTTCAAATTGTAGGAGTGAGCCTGCTCGCGAAGGCGATTAGCGCGCCAGCTCATTCATCCGCTGGAGCACAGCATTCAGGCCATTGCTGCGCGACGGCGATAGCTGGCGCGAAAGGCCGAGCTGATTAAACCACTCCGGCAAATCCACCTGCTGCAACTCCGCCGCCGACAACCCGTTGACCCGCAACAGCAACAACGCCACCAATCCGCGAATCATCCGCGCATCGCTGCTCGCCTTGAACTGCCAATGACCGTCGCGCAAATCACCGACCAGCCACACCTGGCTCTCACAACCATGCACCCGATTGGCCTCGCACTTTTCAGTGTCATCCAACGCCGGCAAGCGATCGCCAAACTGCATCAGCAGCCGCGCCCGCTGTTCCCAGCCAGCCGCGTTCTGAAAGATCTGCAGCGCCTCAGCCGCTTCCACCGACAGGCTCATCGCAACATCTCCAGCGCCTGATCCAGCGCCTCGAAAAAGCGCTCCAGATCTTCCGAATCGTTATACAGCGCCAGCGACACGCGAATCGCGCCGGCCAGTTCGAAGCTCTTCATCAGCGGCATGGCGCAGTGATGCCCCGCACGCACGGCAATGCCTTGTTCGGTCAGCAAGTGCGCAAGATCGGCGTTGTGCACGCCTTCGACGACAAAACTGGCCAGCGCCAATTGCGGCTTGCTGAGCAGGCGAATGCCATTGCGTGCGGCGAGGCCGTGCAGCAGATAGTCGTGCAGTGCCGCTTCGTGGGCAGATACGGCGTCCTGATCCAGACCGGCCAAGTAGTCGAGGGTTGCTCCGAGGCCGATGACGCTGGCGATCGGCGGTGTGCCCGCCTCGAACCCCAAAGGCGCCGGCCGGAAGCGCGAATCCTGATAGTTGGCGTCGAGCACCATCTCGCCGCCGAACTGCCAATGCTGCAATCGCTCCAGCGCAGCGTTGCGCCCGAACAGCACGCCCAGACCATCCGGGCCGTAGAGCTTGTGGCTGGAAAACACATAGAAGTCGCAACCCAGCGCCTGCACATCATGCCGGCCGTGCACCACACCTTGCGCGCCATCGACTACCGTGAGCGCGTTCTGCGCCTTGGCCATGCCGAGCAAAGCGGTCAATGGCTGCCAGGCGCCAAGCACGTTGGACAACTGGCTGACCGCCAACAAACGTGTGCGCGGGCCGATCAGATGCACGGCAGCCGCGAGGTCGATCAGGCCGTCGGCATCCAGCGGCAGGATCACCAGTTTCAGCTGACGGCGTTGCGCCAGTTGCTGCCACGGCAGCAGGTTGGCGTGATGCTCCAGAGCGCTGATGACAATCTCATCGCCCGGCTGAAACAGAGGCTCCAGACCATAAGCCAGCAGATTCAGCGCGCTGGTGGCACCATGCGTGAAGATGATTTGCCCGCTGTCACCGGCATTCAGCCATTGGCCAACCTTGCGCCGACTGTCTTCGAACGCTTGTGTCGCGTGGGCACCGGGCAGGTGTTGCGCACGATGTACATTGGCCGCGCCGTTGGCGTAGTAATGCGTCAGTGCGTCAAGTAGGGCTTGTGGTTTTTGCGTGGTGGCGGCGCTGTCCAGATAGGTCTGGTCTTGCCGTTGCAGAGCGGCGATGGCCGGGAAATCGGCGCGCCAGGGGAGGGGATCATCATGAGTTCAGCCCTGTGAAATTGGGCGGGGTGTACGCCAAACCTGTAGGAGTGAGCCTGCTCGCGATGACGGTGTGTCAGTCAACGTATCCGGTAACTGATACACCGCTATCGCGAGCAGGCTCACCCTACAATCGATCGTCCAGGCGCTTAGTTGTGAGCGTGCAGCGCTTCGTTCAGTTCGATCGCCGATTTGTGGGTTTTGCACTCCACAGCACCGGTTTCCGAATTGCGACGGAACAGCAGGTCAGTCTGACCGGCCAATTCACGCGCCTTCACCACCTTGACCAGATTGTTGTTTTCGTCGAGCAGCGCAACCTTGGTGCCAGCGGTCACGTACAGGCCCGATTCCACAGTGTTGCGGTCGCCCAGCGGAATGCCGATACCGGCGTTGGCGCCGATCAGGCAGCCTTCGCCGACCTTGATCACGATGTTGCCGCCGCCCGACAGGGTGCCCATGGTCGAGCAACCGCCGCCCAGGTCCGAACCCTTGCCGACGAAGACGCCAGCGGAAACGCGGCCTTCGATCATGCCCGGGCCTTCGGTGCCGGCGTTGAAGTTGATGAAACCTTCGTGCATGACGGTGGTGCCTTCGCCGACATAAGCGCCCAGACGCAGACGTGCCGCATCAGCGATACGCACGCCGGCCGGTACTACGTAGTCGGTCATTTTCGGGAACTTGTCCACCGAGAACACTTCCAGCAGCTCGCCGCGCAGGCGTGCTTCGAGTTGCATTTCCGCCAGTTCGCTCAGGTCGATCGCGCCCTGGCTGGTCCACGCCACGTTCGGCAGCAGCGGGAAGATACCGGCGAGGCTGACGCCGTGCGGCTTGACCAGACGGTGCGACAGCAGATGCAGCTTGAGGTAGGCCTCAGGCGTGGAGGTCAGTTGCGCGTCTTCGGCCAGCAAAGTGGCGACCAGCGGCTTGTGGCTTTCGGCCAGGCGGGTCAGGAGCTTGCCTTGCACGGCGTCGATGCCTTTCACGGCTTCTGCCAGTTGCGCAGCCTGGGCGGTGGTGAAGGTGATGGCCTGGTTGCCTTCGCTGTAACCGAGGATCGGTGCAACAGCCGCGACCAGTTCGGCCGAAGGATTGAGCAGTGGCTGTGCGTAGAAAACTTCCAGCCATGCGCCTTGACGGTTCTGGGTGCCGACACCAAAGGCGATGCTGAACAGGGAATTGGACATGTGAATACCTCTACAAAGAGTGACGGGCTGCTTACTTCAGAGCAGCCGCGTAGATATCTGGCTTGAAGCCAATCAGGGTTCGGTCACCGAGATCGAGCACCGGGCGCTTGATCATCGAGGGTTGCGCGAGCATCAGTTCGATGGCTTTCGACTGGTCGAGATCGGCTTTGCGTTCGTCGTCGAGTTTGCGAAAGGTCGTGCCGGCGCGGTTCAACACGGTTTGCCAGCCGTGCTCGTCGCACCATTGGCTCAGGTGCTCACGGTCAATGCCGGCGGTCTTGTAATCGTGAAAGTCATAGCTGACAGCGTGTTCATCAAGCCAGGTGCGCGCCTTTTTCATGGTGTCGCAGGCTTTGATGCCGAAAAGGTGCAACGTTTTACTTGAAACGGCCAAGGAATCGCCCCCTTTACAGGTGCTGGGAAAAAATGGTGACGGATTATGCCATGACCGGACGGTTTCGTCGGCCACGGTTGTCGTAACGCTGTAAAACCTGTGGGAGCGAGCTTGCTCGCGAACGGGGCCTGTCAGTCAACTTCTGTGCTGAATGACACACTGCATTCGCGAGCAAGCTCGCTCCCACATTTAGTCCGGCGTCCAGGCGTGCGACGTATGTGCAACGGTCAGCCACAGCCTAAGGCGCTAATATGGCAGTTCAACGCTGTCGATCGCCTGAGATTCTGGTTTTATGCAAACTGCTTACACCGTCCTGATCCTGCTGATGCTGGTCAGCCTCTCGCGCCTGGTCGGGCGGGTCATCCCGCTACCGTTGCCGCTGGTGCAAATCGCCGCCGGTGCCTTGCTCGCCTGGCCGACTTTGGGCCTGCACGTCGCCCTCGATCCCGAGTTGTTCCTGTTTCTGTTCCTGCCGCCGCTGCTGTTTTCCGATGGCTGGCGCATGCCCAAACGCGCACTCTGGCAACTGCGCGGGCCGATCCTGACCCTGGCCGTCGGCCTTGTTCTGTTCACCGTAGTCGGCGCCGGTTATTTCATTCATTGGCTGTTGCCGACGATTCCGTTGCCGGTGGCCTTTGCTTTGGCAGCGGTTTTGTCGCCGACCGACGCCGTCGCAGTTTCGGCGATTTCGCAGAACCGCTTGCCAACGCCGCTGATGCACATGCTGCAAGGCGAGGCGCTGATGAATGACGCCTCGGGCCTGGTGACCTTCAAGTTCGCCCTCGCTGCGGCGGTCACAGGCGTGTTCTCACTGACCAATGCCAGCCTGACGTTCGTCGCGGTGGCGCTGGGTGGTCTGGCGGTCGGCGTGGCGTTGAGCTGGCTGGTCGGGCGCCTGCGCGCGTGGATGATCGCCCGGGGCTGGGACGATCCGGCCACTCACGTGGTGTTCATGTTGCTGCTGCCGTTCGCCGCTTACGTATTGGCCGAACGTTTGGGCGCTTCAGGGATTCTCTCGGCGGTAGCGGCAGGGATGATGCAGAGCTGGCTCGACCTGTTGCCACGCCAGACCAGCACACGCTTGCTCAACCGCAGTGTCTGGGCGCTGCTCGAATTTGCCTTCAATGGCTTGATCTTCTTGCTGCTCGGCCTGCAGTTGCCAGACATTATCAAGGCCGTGGTCAGCCACGAACCGACGCTGTGGCCGACCCTGTTCTACCGCTGCCTCGATGTACTGGCGATTTTCGTTGCGCTGGTGCTGCTGCGCTTCATCTGGGTGCAGAGCATCTGGCGCTTGTCGGTGTTGCTGCGCCGAGTGCGCGGCAAGGGTGAGCTGACGCAAGTGCCGACGGCGCGTTCATGCTGGTTGCTGACGGTGGGCGGTGTGCGCGGGGCGGTGACGCTGGCGGGCGTGATGTCGGTGCCGATGCTGATCGGCGCCGAGGCTTTTCCTGAACGCGACTTGCTGATTTTCATTGCTGCCGGGGTGATTCTGCTGTCGCTGGTCTCGGCCTGTATCGCGCTGCCCTTGCTGCTGCGCGGCATCGACAAAAGTCCCGACGACAAGCGTCGTCAGGAAGTGCGCGACGCTTGGCGCAAGACTGCCGAAGCGGCGATTCACTCGCTGGAAAGCGAAGAAGTGGTCCCACAGGATGCCGCTCAAGCGGCGCTGGCAGCAGAGCTCAAGGCGCGGATCATGTCCGAATATCGCCATCAACTTGATGTGTTCAACGATTCCGCCGAAGCCCAGGCGCTGGCATTCCAGATGGATCTGCTTGAACGGCGTTTGCGCTTGAAAGCACTGCGCGCGCAGCGTCTTGAGCTTTACAGTCTGAGCCGTCAGCACCAGATCGGTGATGACGTGTTGCGAGAAGTGCTCGGGGAACTGGATTTGAGCGAGGCCAATCTGGGGCAGGTCAAATAACCGCTTGAGCGCTTGCAGCAGTGGCTGCCGCAAGCGCTCCGCAATCACTTCTGGCGGGTGATGAAATCACGAATCCGTTCGGCGGCTTCAACGCACTCAGCCAGCGGCGCAACCAGCGCCATGCGCACACGGCCCGCACCCGGATTGACGCCATCGACATCGCGAGACAGGTACGAGCCCGGCACAACGGTCACATGCTCCTGCTCGAACAGATCACGGCAGAACGCCGCGTCATCGCCTTTTACATTCGGCCACAGATAGAAGCTGCCATCCGGGCGTTGCACGTCCAGCACCGGGCTGAGAATGTTCAACACTGCATCAAATTTCTCGCGATACAGCGCACGGTTAGCGCGCACGTGCACTTCGTCATTCCACGCGGCGACGCTGGCCAGTTGGGTTTGCACAGGCATCGCGCAGCCGTGGTAAGTGCGATAGAGCAGGAAACCCTTGAGGATGTCGGCATCGCCGGCAACGAAGCCTGAACGCAGACCCGGCAGGTTGGAGCGCTTGGACAGACTGTGGAAGACCACGCAGCGCTTGAAGTCATTGCGACCCAGTTCGACGCAGGCGCTGAGCAGGCCCGGCGGTGGGGTTTGCTCGTCGAAGTACAGTTCGCTGTAACACTCGTCGGCGGCAATCACGAAGTCGTACTGATCAGCCAGGGCGATCAGCTTCTTCAGGGTCTCGACCGGAATCAGTGCGCCGGTCGGATTGCCCGGCGAGCACAGGAACAGAATCTGGCAGCGCTGCCAGATCTGCGGCGCTACTGCGTCGAAGTCCGGGTTGAAGCCGTTTTCATCCAGGCACGGCAGGTAATGCGGCTTGGCCCCGGCGAGGAACGCCGCACCTTCGTAGATCTGATAGAACGGGTTGGGGCTGACCACCAGCGCATCGTCGCCACGATTGACCACGGTCTGGGTGAAGGCGAACAGCGCTTCACGAGTGCCGTTGACCGGCAGCACATTGCGCGCCGGATCGATCCAGCCGTTCGGCACACCGAAGCGCCGCTCGCACCAGCCGGCGATGGCTTCGCGCAGAGCCGGAATGCCGAGAGTGGTCGGGTACACGGCCATCTGATCCAGATTATTCGCCAGCGCTTCGGCGACAAAACTCGGCGAACGGTGTTTCGGCTCGCCGATCGACAGGGCGATCGGGCGTTTGTCCGGGTTCGGCGTAACGCTGCCGAGCAGGGCGCGGAGCTTTTCGAACGGGTACGGCTGGAGCTGGTTCAGAGCGTTGTTCATGGGGGCCTCTTTTAAATGCTCAAGAGCTTTCTGTGGCGAGGGATTTATCCCCGTTGGGCTGCGCAGCGGCCGCCAAACCATTCACTGCGGTTCAACTGAATGTCCGCATACACAGGTTTCACGACTGCTTCGCAGCCGAACGGGGATAAATCCCCTCGCCACAGGGGATTGTATGTACCGGAGGAAAGCATGGGCTGCATTCACAGGGATAAACGGGTGATTCAGATACTGATCCGCGAAAGTTTGATATCCGGTTCCTGATTGACGCTCAGTTGCTCGACGATCGCATCCTGCAAACGGCTGCACAGCAGCGGATCGGACAGCGGCTGGTTGTGCGCGTCGGTGATGAAGAACACGTCTTCCACGCGTTCGCCCAGGGTCGCAATCTTGGCGTTTTGCAGCGACAGGTCGAACTCGAGGAAAATCCCCCCGACCCGCGCCAGCAGGCCCGGCCGGTCGGGGGCCGTGAGTTCCAGCACGGTTACCGGACGCTGGGCATCGTTGTGAATGGTGACCTGCGGCGCAAAGGCAAAATGCTTGAGCTGGCGCGGCACGCGGCGCTGGATGATCGTCGGGTAATCGTCCGGGTTGCGCAGAGCTTCGGTCAGACCTTCGCGGATCTGCTTGATCCGCGCCGGGTTGTCGCCGATCGATTCGCCTTCGTTGTCGAGCACGATGTAGGTGTCGAGGGTGAACTGGCTGCTCGAGGTAATGACCCGGGCGTCGTGAATGTTCAGGTTGAGCTGGTCCATCGCGGCCACGGTCACGGCGAAGAAGTCGTGCTGGTCCGGCGCATAAATGAAGATCTGCGTGCCGCCCTCGAACTCGCGCTGGGTGGTTTCCTTGATCAGCACCAGCGGCCCGCCATCGACCGGTTGCTGCAGGATCGCATCGCTGTGCCAGGCTACATCGCCGGCGGTATGACGCAGAAAATAGTCATCGCCCAATTGCGCCCACAGCTGCTCGACATCGTCCGGGTCGGTACCGCCGCGCACGAGGATGTCCAGCGCCGCGCTTTGCGTCTGACGGATCTGTTCTTCGCGGTCCACCGGATTTTCCAGACCGCGGCGCAGGGCCCGTTTGGTTTCGGTGTAGAGCTGGCGCAACAGGCTGGCGCGCCATGAATTCCACAGCGTCGGGTTAGTCGCATTGATGTCGGCCACGGTCAGCACGTAGAGGTAGTCGAGGCGGGTTTCATCGCCGACCGCCTGGGCGAAATCGTGGATCACCTGTGGGTCGGACAGATCCTTGCGCTGCGCAGTGGTGGACATCACCAGGTGGTTCTGCACCAGCCAGACGATCAGGCGGCTGTCCCACACCGGCAACTGGTGACGCTGGCAGAACGCTTCGGCATCGACTGCGCCGATCTCCGAGTGATCGCCGTGCCGGCCCTTGCCGATGTCGTGGTACAGGCCGGCCATGTAGATCAGTTCAGGCTTGGGCAGTTTGGCCATGAGCTTGGCGGCCAGCGGAAATTTCTCCGAGACCTGGGTGTACTGCAGTTTGCGCAGGTGTTTGATCAGGTTCAGCGTGTGCGCATCGACGGTATAAATGTGGAACAGGTCGTGCTGCATCTGCCCGACGATAAAGCCGAACTCCGGCAGATAGCGCCCGAGAATGCCGTAACGGTTCATCCGCCGCAGATTGCGGTGGATGCCGATCTTGCACTTGAACAATTCGATGAACAGGCTGGTGTTGCGGATATCGTTGCGGAAGTTGTCGTCGATCAGGTGCCGGTGTTCGCGCAGCAGACGAATGGTGTCGGCGCGCACCCCTTTGATTTCCGGCTGCTGGGCCATCAGCACGAAAATTTCCAGCATGGCGAACGGCGTGCGCCTGAACACGTTGTCATTGCGCGCTTCGATGTAGCCGTCATGCAGCTGGAAGCGCGAATTAATCGGTTGTGGCGGCGCTTCGTCTTCCGGGGCGAGGATGACTTCCTCGAAGTGCTGGATGATCAGGTCGCTCAACTGGGCGATGCTCATCACTGTACGAAAGTATTGCTGCATGAAGTTTTCGACCGCCTGTTTGGCGTCGTCACCTTCAAAACCGAGCAGGCCGGCAATGGTGCGCTGGTGATCGAACAGCAAGCGGTCTTCGGAACGACCGGCGAGCATGTGCAAGGCATAACGCACTTTCCACAGGAATTCCTGCGACGAGGCGAGCAGGGCGTTTTCGCTTTCGACCAGGAACCCTTCGCCGGCGAGGGCGCGCAGGTTCAGGGTGCCGTACTGACGGCGGGCGACCCACAGAATGGTCTGAATATCGCGCAGGCCGCCGGGCGAGCCTTTGACGTTCGGTTCAAGGTTGTATTCGGTGTCGTTGTATTTGTGGTGACGTGCTTTCTGTTCGGCACGCTTGGCGAGGAAGAACTCCTTGGCCGGCCACATGTGCGCGGTGCTGGTGACATCGAGCATGCGCTGACGCAGACGCTCGGGGCCGCAGATGGTGCGGCTTTCCATCAGGTTGGTGACCACGGTCAGGTCGGCGCGGGCTTCTTCTGCGCATTCGTCGACCGAGCGCACGCTCTGGCCGACTTCCAGGCCGATGTCCCACAGCAGGGTCAGAAAGCGCTCGATGGAATCGCGGAAAACTTCATGGTCAGCGCTGTCGAGCAGGATCAGCAGATCAATGTCGGAGTAAGGGTGCAGCTCGCCGCGACCGTAGCCGCCCACTGCCACCAGAGCGATGTCGGCGTCTTCGCTCCAGTTGAACTGCTCCCAGGCTTTTTGCAGGATGTTGTCGACAAACCAGGCGCGGTCTTCGATGAGGCGGCGGATATCGCGGCCATTGCGAAAACGCGTGTCGAGGACCTCGCGGGCCTGGCGGATCGCCTTCTTGAACGCCGCGATGGGGCTAGCTTTGAGGGCCAGTTCAGCCTGGAACTGGCCGCGGTCGAAGAGTTCGGGATCCACCTGCGGCATCGATTGGCTTTCCTTCTGTAGGCTGGGAACGTACTGGGTCTCAGGCCGAGATGCGCGGGATGGTGTCATCGCTGCGCAAGGTGAAGATCTCGTAGCCGCTGTCGGTCACCAGCAGCGTGTGTTCCCACTGGGCCGAAAGCTTGCGGTCCTTGGTGATTGCGGTCCAGCCGTCGCCCAGAACCTTGGTGTCAGCCTTGCCCTGGTTGATCATCGGCTCGATGGTGAAGGTCATGCCAGCCTTCAGTTCCATGCCAGTGCCGGCGCGGCCGTAGTGCAGGATCTGCGGTTCTTCGTGGAAGACCTTGCCGATGCCGTGGCCGCAGAACTCGCGCACCACCGAGAAGCCGTTCTTTTCCGCGTGCTTCTGGATCACTTCACCGATATCGCCAAGGCGGCAGCCGGGTTTGACGATCTCGATCGCCTTGTACATGCATTCCTGGGTGACTTGCGACAGGCGCTCGGCCCAGACCGGCACTTCGCCGACGTGGAACATGCGGCTGGTGTCGCCGTGGTAGCCGTCCTTGATCACCGTGACGTCGATGTTCAGCGTGTCGCCGTTTTTCAGCGGCTTGTCATTCGGGATGCCGTGGCAGACCACATGGTTGATCGAGGTGCAGATCGACTTCGGATAGCCTTTGTAGTTGAGCGGGGCAGGGATGGCCTGCTGCACATTGACGATGTAGTCATGGCAGATCTGGTTGAGCTGATCAGTGGTCACGCCCGGTTTGACATGTTCGGCAATCATTTCCAGCACATCGGCGGCCAGTTTACCGGCGACACGCATGCCAGCGATGTCCTCGGGTGTTTTGAGGTTGACGGTCATACAGGCTCTCTCTGCGCTCGGCGGCGCTTACGGATACGAATTGGGTGGCAAGCGTACATTTTGCGACCCTGAAAAACGCGATTCTACCAGACGGGAGGCGCAAATCCGCGCCTGCATGTCCGGCTTCTATCTATACAATGGTGCGCATCGAGCCGATTCCAAGGGGGCTGCGCCCATGTCCCTGGTGCGAATACAGATTCCGGGTTCCGTTTCTGCGCACCCTGTGGTATAAAATGCGCCGCTTTCCGGGGATGCCCCGAAAAGCTTAAATCCACACACGTGTCGACACGATGACCTGGGTGCCTTGGGCTTTATGCCTCTGGTTGGTCATTGGGATACGTGGAGGCCAAACCCGACTTATCAAGGAACTATCATGTCCCAAGTCAACATGCGCGATATGCTGAAGGCCGGTGTGCACTTCGGTCACCAAACCCGTTACTGGAATCCGAAAATGGGCAAGTACATTTTCGGCGCGCGTAACAAGATTCACATCATCAACCTTGAAAAAACCCTGCCAATGTTCAACGAAGCTCTGACTTTCGTAGAGCGTCTGGCCCAGGGCAAAAACAAGATTCTGTTCGTCGGCACCAAGCGTTCCGCTGGCAAGATCGTTGCTGAAGAAGCAGCACGTTGCGGTTCGCCGTACGTCGATCACCGCTGGTTGGGCGGCATGCTGACCAACTTCAAGACCATTCGTGCTTCCATCAAGCGTCTGCGTGACCTTGAAGTTCAAGCCGAAGACGGTACTTTCGCCAAGCTGACCAAGAAAGAAGCGCTGATGCGTTCCCGTGATCTTGAGAAGCTGGATCGTTCGCTGGGCGGCATCAAGGACATGGGTGGTCTGCCGGACGCACTGTTCGTGATCGACGTTGACCACGAGCGCATCGCGATCACCGAAGCCAACAAGCTGGGCATCCCGGTCATCGGCGTTGTCGATACCAACAGCAGCCCGGAAGGCGTTGACTACATCATCCCAGGCAACGATGACGCCATTCGCGCTATCCAGCTGTACATGGGTTCGATGGCTGACGCAGTTATCCGCGGTCGCAACAATGTTGCTGGCGGTACTGTTGAATTCGCAGCTGAAGAAACTCAGGCTGCAGCTGAGTAATCGACGCCCCTGGCGTTGACTCAGTAAGCAAAAAGGGGCTTGGCCCCCTTTTTGCCACCTCGAAAACCATTTGTCGGCGCCCACGTCTGTATTTGTCATGTGCGGCAGCCAACATGGGTGGTTCGGGAAGAATTGAACGCCCGTTCGATCGGGTGGAATGGTTGAAAACCTATCCAAGAGGAATTTGAAAATGGCAGCAATTACTGCAGCGTTGGTCAAAGAACTGCGCGAGCGTACCGGCGAAGGCATGATGGATTGCAAGAAAGCCCTGGAAAAGGCTGACGGCGACATCGAAAAAGCCATTGATGACATGCGTGCTTCGGGCGCCATCAAGGCTGCGAAAAAAGCTGGCAACGTTGCCGCTGAAGGCGCAATCGCCATCAAATCGAATGACAAGGCAGCCGTGCTGCTGGAAGTCAACTCGCAGACCGACTTCCTGGCTCTGCAAGACGACTTCAAGAACTTCGTTGCTGCCAGCGTAGAAAAAGCTTTCGACGAAAAACTGACCGACGCAGCTCCGCTGATCGCCGCTCAGGAATCGGCTCGTGAAGCTCTGGTTGCCAAAGTCGGCGAGAACGTCAACATCCGTCGTCTGGTACGCGTAGAGGGTGACGTTGTCGGCACTTACCTGCACGGTAACAAGATCGGTGTTGCTGTTGTCCTGAAAGGCGGTGACGTCGAGCTGGCCAAAGACATCGCTATGCACGTTGCTGCAAGCAACCCTGAGTTCCTGCTGCCTTCGCAAGTCTCCGACGAAGCGATCGAGCGCGAGAAGGCTGTGTTCCTGCAGCTGAACGAAGAAAAGATCAAAGGCAAGCCAGAAAACATTGTTGAGAACATGGTCAAAGGCCGTATCAGCAAGTTCCTGGCAGAAGCGAGCCTGGTCGAGCAGGCGTTCGTCAAGAACCCTGAAGTCAAGGTTGGCGAGCTGGCCAAGAAAGCCGGCGCAGAAATCGTTTCCTTCACTTACTTCAAAGTAGGCGAAGGCATCGAGAAGCCGGTCGACAACTTCGCTGAAGAAGTTGCTGCCCAGCTGGCTGCCGCCAAGCAATAAGACGGTTTTTCAACTGTCGCCCGAAAGAGGCTGCCCGCTAACGCGCGCAGCCTCTTTTCAGATGGGGTACCAATTTTTTATTTGGTTTCCACCCGGAACTGACTTACAAAGCCATGTTCCGATGGCGCTGCAGCAGCGCCAAGCTAGAGTGAACGCCAGCTGTAAACAGCTCGCAAAGAATTTTTAAATACGCCGCAGGAGAGATTCGCAATGGCTCAGCAGGGCAGTGGTTATCAGGCTCGCTATAAACGCATTCTACTCAAGCTTAGCGGCGAGGCCCTGATGGGCTCGGAAGAGTTCGGGATCGATCCGAAGGTGCTGGATCGCATGGCACTGGAAGTCGGCCAACTGGTCGGCATCGGCGTTCAGGTCGGTCTGGTGATCGGCGGTGGCAACCTGTTTCGCGGTGAAGCCCTGAGCAAAGCCGGTATGGATCGGGTAACAGGCGACCACATGGGCATGCTGGCCACTGTGATGAACGCTCTGGCCATGCGCGATGCGCTGGAACGTGCCAATATCTCGGCCATCGTCATGTCGGCCATTTCCATGGTCGGTGTGACCGATCACTACGATCGCCGCAAAGCCATGCGCCACCTGAACTCCAAAGACGTCGTGATCTTCGCGGCCGGTACCGGTAATCCGTTCTTCACCACGGATTCGGCAGCCTGCCTGCGTGCAATCGAAATCGACGCCGACGTTGTGCTCAAGGCCACCAAGGTTGATGGCGTCTACACCGCAGATCCGTTCAAAGACCCGCATGCCGAGAAGTTCGATCATCTGACTTATGATGAAGTACTGGATCGCAAGCTGGGCGTAATGGATCTGACTGCTATCTGCCTGTGCCGCGATCACAAGATGCCGCTGCGCGTATTCAACATGAACAAGCCCGGCGCCCTGCTGAACATTGTGCACGGCGGCGCTGAAGGGACTTTGATCGAGGAAGGCCAACAATGATCAACGAAATCAAGAAAGACGCCCAAGCGCGTATGCAGAAATCCCTGGAATCTCTGAACCACGCGTTCGGCCAGATTCGTACCGGCAAGGCTCACCCGAGCATCCTCGGCAGCGTCATGGTGCCTTACTACGGTACTGACACTCCGCTGAGCGGCGTTGCCAACGTCACCGTGAAAGATTCGCGCACCCTGCAGGTCGTGGCCTTCGAGCGCAACATGCTCGCTGCCGTCGACAAGGCGATCCAGAGCGCCGGGCTGAACCTCAACCCGACCAACCTGGGCGAGTTGCTGCTGATCCCGATGCCGGCCCTCACCGAGGAAACGCGCAAAGGTTTCACCAAGCAGGCCCGTAGCGCAGCGGAAGACGCGCGCGTTGCTGTGCGCAACATCCGTCGTGATGCCTTGGGCGAGCTGAAGAAACTGGTCAAGGACAAGGAAATCAGTGAAGACGAAGAACGTCGTGCCATCGCTGATATCGACAAGCTGACCAAAGAATCCGAGGCCCAGATCACCAAGGCCACGGACGAGAAAGAAAAAGACCTGATGGCCGTATAAGGGTCGAGCTTTAAATGGACAAGACCAAGCAGACTGCGCCGTCCGCGGTGCCGCGCCATGTCGCGATCATCATGGATGGCAATAATCGCTGGGCGAAAAAACGCTTTATGCCGGGTGTCGCCGGGCATAAAGCGGGCGTGTATGCTGTGCGGGCGGTGATCGAGGTGTGCGCTGAGGCCAAGGTCGAAGTCCTGACCCTGTTCGCTTTTTCCAGTGAAAACTGGCAGCGCCCGGCCGATGAAGTCAGCGCCTTGATGGATCTGTTTTTCAAGGCCTTGCGTCGTGAGGCCAAGCGCCTCAACGACAACAACATCAGCCTGCGCATCATTGGCGATCGCTCGCGCTTCCACCCTGAGCTTCAGGCGGCGATGCGCGAGGCCGAGGCCATGACCGTCGGTGCCAACCGCTTTGTCCTGCAGATCGCCGCCAACTATGGCGGTCAGTGGGATATCGCGCAGGCCGCGCAGCGTCTGGCGCGTGAAGTCCAGGCCGGGCACTTGCGCCCGGAGGACATCACCCCGGATCTGCTGCAGACCTGTCTGGCCACCGGCGACCTGCCGTTGCCTGACCTGTGCATCCGCACCGGTGGCGAGCATCGCATCAGCAACTTCCTGCTGTGGCAGCTGGCCTACGCCGAGCTGTACTTCTCCGACCTGTTCTGGCCGGACTTCAAACACGAAGCCATGCGCACCGCGCTGGCCGATTTCGCTTCGCGCCAGCGTCGCTTCGGTAAAACGAGCGAACAGGTCGAAGCTGGAGCCCGGGTTTAATGCTTAAACAACGAATCATCACTGCACTGATCCTGCTGCCGATTGCCCTGTGCGGGTTTTTCCTGCTCAAAGGTGCCGGCTTCGCGCTGTTCATTGGCCTGGTGGTGAGCCTCGGTGCCTGGGAATGGGCGCGTCTGGCCGGCTTCACCGCGCAATCGTTCCGCGTCGGCTTTGCGGCTGTGGTCGCATTGATGCTGTTCGTCATGTATGTGCTGCCAGGCCTTGCGCCTTGGGTGCTCGGTGCATCGGTGATCTGGTGGGCGATTGCAACTTATCTGGTGCTGACCTATCCACGCTCGAGTGCGCACTGGTCCACTGCGGCGACCAAGCTGCTGATTGGCCTGCTGATCCTGCTGCCTGCGTGGCAGGGGCTGGTGCAGATCAAACAGTACCCGCTGGGTAACTGGTTGATCATGGCGGTGATGGTGCTGGTCTGGGGCGCGGATATCGGTGCTTATTTCTCCGGGCGCAAGTTCGGCAAGCGCAAGCTGGCGCCGCACGTCAGTCCGGGCAAGAGCTGGGAAGGCGTTTACGGTGGTCTGGCGCTGAGTCTGGTGATTACCGCGATCGTCGGGCTGGTACGCGACTGGACCGTGGCCGAGCTGCTCAAAGGCCTGATCGGCGCTGCAGTGATCGTCTTTATTTCCGTGGTCGGTGACCTTACCGAAAGCATGTTCAAGCGCCAGTCCGGCATCAAGGACAGCAGTAATCTGCTGCCCGGCCATGGTGGCGTGCTGGACCGCATCGACAGCCTGACCGCAGCCATTCCGGTGTTCGCCGTATTGCTCTGGATGGCCGCACCGTGAGTCGTCCCCAGCAGATTACCGTGTTGGGTGCGACCGGTTCGATCGGTCTGAGCACTCTGGATGTGATTGCCCGTCATCCTGAGCGTTATCAGGTTTTTGCATTGAGTGGTTTCTCGCGCCTCAGTGAGTTGTTCGCGTTGTGCGTGCGCCATGTGCCGCAATTTGCCGTGGTGCCTGAAGTGACCGCCGCGCGCGGTTTGCAGGATGACCTACGTGCAGCCGGTTTGCCGACTCGCGTTCTCGTAGGCGAGGAGGGCCTGTGTCAGGTTGCCTCCGCGCCTGAAGTCGACGCGGTCATGGCGGCCATTGTCGGTGCGGCGGGTTTGCGTCCGACACTGGCTGCGGTCGAGGCGGGCAAGAAGATCCTGCTGGCCAACAAGGAAGCGCTGGTGATGTCCGGTGCTCTGTTCATGCAGGCCGTGCGCAAAAGCGGCTCGGTGCTGCTGCCGATCGACAGCGAACACAATGCGATTTTTCAGTGCATGCCAGCGGATTTTGCGCGCGGCTTGAGCTCGGTGGGTGTGCGGCGGATATTGCTCACAGCCTCTGGCGGTCCTTTCCGGCAGACGCCGATGGTCGAACTGGCAGATGTTTCGCCTGAACAGGCTTGCGCGCATCCGAACTGGTCCATGGGGCGTAAGATCTCCGTGGATTCGGCAAGCATGATGAACAAGGGCCTTGAGTTGATCGAAGCCTGCTGGTTGTTCGATGCCAAACCGGCTCAGGTCGAAGTGGTGATTCATCCGCAAAGCGTGATTCACTCTCTGGTCGATTACGTCGATGGCTCGGTCCTGGCGCAGTTGGGTAATCCGGATATGCGCACACCGATTGCCAACGCATTGGCCTGGCCGGAGCGTATCGATTCCGGCGTACCGCCATTGGATCTGTTTGCCATTGCGCGACTGGATTTCGAGGCGCCCGATGAAAGCCGCTTCCCCTGCCTTCGTTTGGCTCGTCAGGCGGCCGAAGCCGGTGATAGCGCGCCGGCGATGCTCAACGCGGCCAATGAAGTGGCCGTGGCGGCGTTTCTCGACGGACGGGTTCGCTACCTGGAAATCGCGAGTATCATCGAGGAGGTCTTGAACCTGGAGCCGGTGGTAGCGCTGAACGACCTCGACGCCGTGTTTACGGCGGACGCGAAAGCGCGAGTGCTGGCCGAGCATTGGTTGAGTCGGCACGGCCGATAGTTTCTTGTAACGCAACGGCGACACGCGACACTGAACAGGATTGCGGAGAAAGTAGATGAGCGCGCTCTATATGATTGCCGGCACCCTGATCGCCCTGGGTGTGCTGGTCACCTTTCACGAATTCGGCCACTTCTGGGTCGCGCGCCGCTGTGGCGTGAAGGTTCTGCGGTTCTCCGTGGGCTTCGGCATGCCACTGCTGCGCTGGCACGACAAGCAAGGCACCGAGTTCGTGGTCGCCGCGATTCCGCTGGGCGGCTACGTCAAAATGCTCGACGAGCGCGAAGGCGAAGTGCCGGTTGATCAACTCGATCAGTCGTTCAATCGCAAATCAGTACGTCAGCGCATCGCCATTGTTGCCGCCGGCCCGATTGCCAACTTCCTTCTGGCGTTAGTGTTCTTCTGGGTCTTGGCGATGCTCGGCAGCGAGCAGGTACGCCCGGTCATCGGCGCGGTCGAATCAGGCAGCATTGCCGCCAAGGCTGGTCTGAACGCCGGTCAGGAGATCGTCTCGATCGATGGCGAGCCAACGTCGGGCTGGGCTGCGGTCAATCTGCAGCTGGTGCGTCGTCTCGGTGAGAGCGGCGCCATTCAATTGCTGGTGCGCGAGCAAGGTTCGACCGCCGAGTCACCGCGCACGCTGGCACTGGACAACTGGCTCAAAGGTGCCGACGAGCCGGATCCGATCCGCTCGCTGGGTATCCGTCCCTGGCGTCCGGCCTTGCCACCGGTGCTTGCCGAGCTCGATCCGAAAGGCCCGGCCCAGGCGGCGGGGCTGAAAACCGGCGATCGCTTGCTGGCGCTTGATGGCCAGCCGCTGGAGGACTGGCAGCAAGTGGTCGATACCGTTCGTACGCGTCCTGATACCAAAATCATGCTGCGCGTCGAGCGCGACAGTGCTCAAATCGACGTCCCTGTGACCCTGGCCACGCGCGGCGAAAGCAAATCGCCAAGCGGTTATCTGGGGGCTGGCGTCAAAGCCATCGACTGGCCGCCGGAAATGATCCGCGAGGTCAGTTATGGGCCGCTGGCCGCGATTGGCGAGGGCGCCCGGCGCACTTGGACCATGAGCATTCTGACGCTGGATTCGCTGAAGAAAATGCTGTTCGGCGAGCTCTCGGTAAAAAACTTGAGTGGACCGATAACCATTGCTAAAGTGGCGGGCGCTTCTGCCCAGTCGGGCGTCGCTGATTTCCTGAATTTCCTTGCTTATCTGAGTATTAGCCTGGGCGTTCTGAATTTGCTGCCCATTCCTGTACTGGATGGGGGGCATTTGTTGTTTTATCTGATCGAGTGGGTGCGTGGTCGCCCCTTGTCGGATCGGGTGCAAGGTTGGGGGATACAGATCGGTATCAGTTTGGTGGTCGGGGTGATGTTGCTTGCTCTGGTCAACGATCTGGGTCGACTGTAACGCTTCGCTGAATTGCGAATCTGCCGCATTTTGCGGCAGTTTGTTTATTGCCAGTTGGAATAAGAAAGGACTTCATGAAACGTCTGCTGCTAACTGCGGTTCTCACCGTATTGATGATCGCCGAAGTTCACGCCGAGTCCTTCACTATCTCTGATATTCGCGTCAATGGCCTCCAGCGGGTCTCCGCGGGTAGCGTCTTTGGTGCCTTGCCGTTGAACGTCGGCGAGCAGGCGGATGATCGTCGCCTGGTGGAATCCACTCGTGCGTTGTTCAAAACCGGTTTCTTTCAAGATATCCAGCTGGGCCGCGAAGGCAACGTTCTGGTCATCACCGTGGTCGAGCGTCCATCGGTCGCCAGTATCGAGATCGAAGGCAACAAAGCCATCTCTACTGAAGACCTGATGAAGGGCCTCAAGCAATCCGGTCTGGCCGAAGGCGAGATCTTCCAGCGCGCCACCCTCGAGGGTGTGCGTAACGAACTGCAACGTCAGTACGTCGCCCAGGGTCGCTATTCGGCTACCGTCGATACCGAAGTGGTCTCGCAGCCGCGTAACCGCGTGGGTCTGAAGGTGAAGATCAACGAAGGTACGGTTGCCGCCATCCAGCACATCAACGTGGTAGGCAACACGGTTTTTCCTGAGGAAGACCTGACCGACCTGTTCGAACTGAAAACCACCAACTGGCTGTCGTTCTTCAAGAACGATGACAAATATGCCCGCGAAAAACTCTCCGGTGACCTGGAGCGTCTGCGTTCCTACTATCTGGACCGCGGCTATATCAACATGGACATCGCTTCGACCCAGGTGTCGATTACCCCGGACAAGAAGCACGTCTACATCACCGTGAACGTTACCGAGGGTGAGAAGTACACCGTTCGTGACGTCAAGCTCAGCGGCGACCTGAAAGTCCCTGAAGACCAGGTAAAGTCGCTGTTGCTCGTGCAGAAGGGCCAGGTGTTCTCGCGCAAGCTGATGACCACCACTTCCGAGCTGATCACCCGTCGCCTGGGTAACGAGGGCTACACCTTCGCCAACGTCAACGGCGTGCCACAGCCGCACGATGACGATCACACCGTGGACGTCCTCTTCGCTGTCGATCCGGGCAAGCGCGCCTACGTCAACCGCATCAACTTCCGTGGCAACACCAAGTCCGAGGACGAAGTGCTGCGTCGTGAGATGCGTCAGATGGAAGGCGGCTGGGCTTCGACCTACCTGATCGACCAGTCCAAGACCCGTTTGGAGCGTCTGGGCTTCTTCAAGGAAGTCAACGTTGAAACCCCGGCCGTGCCAGGTGTCGACGACCAGGTGGACGTCAACTACGCCGTTGAAGAACAGGCTTCCGGTTCGATCACTGCCAGCGTTGGTTTTGCCCAGAGTGCCGGTCTGATTCTCGGTGGCTCGATCACCCAGAACAACTTCCTCGGTACCGGTAACCGCGTCAGCATTGGCCTGACCCGCAGCGAATACCAGAGCCGCTACAACTTCGGTTACGTTGACCCGTACTGGACCGCCGATGGCGTGAGCCTGGGTTACAACGCGTTCTACCGCACCACCGATTACGATGAACTCGATGCCGATATTTCCAGCTATGCGGTAGACAGCCTCGGTGCCGGCGTGAACGTCGGTTACCCGATCAGCGAGACTTCGCGTCTGACGTTCGGCCTGTCTGCCCAGCAGGACAAGATCAACACCGGTCGCTACACCGTTGACGAGATTTTCGATTTCGTCGAAAAAGAAGGCGACAACTACCTGAACTTCAAGGCCTCGGCCGGCTGGTCCGAGTCGACTCTGAACAAAGGTGTACTGCCGACACGTGGTCGTTCCCAGAGCCTGACCCTGGAAACCACGCTTCCTGGCAGCGACCTGTCGTTCTTCAAACTTGATTACCGTGGTCAGTTGTTCCAGCCGATCACTGAAAACTACACCCTGCGCCTGCACTCGGAACTCGGTTATGGCGACGGTTACGGTTCGACCGACGGCTTGCCGTTCTATGAAAACTACTATGCGGGTGGCTTCAACTCCGTACGTGGCTTCAAGGACAGCACGCTGGGTCCGCGCAGTACACCGAGCCGCGGTGCAGATGTAACGGGTAATACGGGGACTCTTCGTGACCCGGATCAGGATCCGCTGCCATTCGGTGGTAACGTGTTGATTCAAGGTGGCGTTGAAGTGTTGTTCCCGCTGCCGTTCGTGAAAGATCAGCGTTCGCTGCGGACCTCGGTGTTCTGGGACGTGGGTAACGTATTCGATTCCAAGTGCGACAAGACGACCAACGCTAGCGCGGGTTCTACGTCCAGCACTCAGTGCAACGACATCAGCCTGAGTAACATGGCCAGCTCCGTAGGTGTGGGCGTGACCTGGGTCACCGCACTGGGACCGTTGAGCTTCGCCCTGGCGATGCCGGTCAAAAAACCGGATGACGCTGAAACTCAAGTGTTCCAATTCTCCCTCGGCCAGACGTTCTAAGCGTCTGACCCAAGACAACGACAATGGATTTTGTAGGAGTGCATCGTGCGTAAGTTGACTCAATTGGTTCTCCTGGCCTCCGTACTGGTGGCAGGCCCGGCGTTCGCCGACATGAAAATTGCCGTGCTGAACTATCAGATGGCGCTGCTGGAATCCGACGCGGCGAAGAAGTACGCCGTGGATGCCGAGAAGAAGTTCGGTCCGCAACTGACCAAGCTGAAAACCCTGGAAAGCAGCGCCAAAGGCATTCAGGACCGTCTGATGGCCGGTGGCGACAAGATGCAGCAGGGCGAGCGTGAGCGTCTGGAGCTGGAATTCAAGCAAAAGGCCCGTGACTTCCAGTTCCAGTCCAAGGAACTGAACGAAGCCAAGGCCGTGGCTGACCGTGAAATGCTCAAGCAGCTGAAGCCGAAGCTGGACAGCGCTGTGGAAGAAGTCATCAAGAAGGGTGGTTTTGACCTGGTGTTCGAGCGTGGCGCAGTCATCGATGTCAAACCTCAGTACGACATCACGCGCCAGGTTATCGAGCGCATGAATCAGCTGAAGTAACCCATGACCGTGACTATCAGGCTCGGCCAGTTGGCCGAGCACCTCGGCGCCACCCTGCGTGGCGACCCCGAGACGCAAATTACTGGGCTAGCCACTTTGCAAGAGGCTGGCCCAGCTCAGTTGAGCTTTCTGGCAAATCCCCAATACCGAAAATACCTGGCCGGTTCGCAGGCGGCAGCGTTGCTGCTCAAAGAGGCTGATGCCGAAGGTTTTTCCGGTAACGCACTGGTGGTGCCAGACCCTTATCTGGCCTACGCGCGTATTTCGCACCTGTTCGATCCAAAGCCGAAGGCTGCTACGGGTATTCATCCGACAGCGGTGATCGCGGCAGATGCGGTGGTTGATCCGAGTGCAAGCATCGGCCCGTTCGTGGTGATCGAAGCCGGCGCGCGCGTTGCTGCACAGGTGACGCTGGGCGCGCATTGCGTGGTCGGCGCCCGCAGCGAGATCGGTGAAGGCGGCTGGCTGGCTCCGCGCGTGACGCTGTATCACGATGTGCGCATCGGCAAGCGTGTGGTTATTCAGTCCGGCGCAGTGATCGGCGGTGAGGGCTTCGGCTTCGCCAACGAAAAAGGCGTATGGCAGAAAATCGCCCAGATCGGTGGCGTGACCATCGGCGACGATGTCGAAATTGGCGTAAACACCGCCATCGACCGCGGCGCCCTGGCCGATACCGTGATTGGCAACGGCGTGAAGCTCGACAACCAGATTCAGATCGCACACAACGTCCAGGTCGGTGATCACACCGCCATGGCTGCGTGTGTCGGCATTTCCGGCAGCACCAAAATCGGCAAGCACTGCATGCTCGCCGGCGGTGTCGGTCTGGTCGGCCACATTGATATCTGCGACAACGTTTTCCTCACCGGAATGACCATGGTGACCCACTCGATTACCGAGCCGGGCGCCTATTCTTCCGGCACAGCCATGCAACCGGCGGCCGAATGGCGCAAAAGCGCGGCCCGTATCCGTCAGCTCGATGACATCGCGCGGCGGTTGAAACAGCTGGAAAAGCGCGTAGGGGAAGTGACCCCTGACGGCAATGCTTCATCTGATGGCTGATACCATTTCCATATCAAGTGTGCACAGCCTCTAGACTGCCTCCTTGATTTGCTAGAGGAGTGCGCGTCAGTCGCGCTCCCAATCTTTACATAGGCTTTCCCCTGAATGATGGACATCAACGAGATTCGCGAATACCTGCCTCACCGTTACCCGTTCCTGCTGGTGGACCGGGTGGTGGAACTGGACACTGAAGGCAAGCGAATTCGCGCCTACAAGAATGTCAGCATCAATGAACCGTTCTTCAATGGTCACTTCCCTGCGCATCCAATCATGCCGGGCGTGCTGATCATCGAAGCGATGGCTCAGGCTGCCGGGATCCTCGGTTTCAAGATGCTCGACGTCAAACCGGCTGACGGCACCCTGTATTACTTCGTCGGTTCCGACAAGCTGCGCTTCCGCCAGCCAGTCAAGCCGGGCGACCAGTTGATCCTTGAAGCGACCTTCATCAGCTGCAAGCGCAAGATCTGGAAGTTCGAGTGCCAGGCTTCGGTGGACGGCAAGCCGGTCTGCTCGGCAGAAATCATCTGTGCGGAACAGAAAGTATGAGTTTGATTGACCCTCGTGCAATCATCGATCCGTCCGCCATTCTGGCTGACGGCGTCGAGGTCGGCCCGTGGTCGATCATCGGCGCAGGTGTGGAAATCGGCGAGGGTACCGTGATCGGGCCGCACGTGATCCTCAAGGGGCCGACCCGCATTGGTAAGCACAATCGCATCTACCAGTTTTCCTCGGTAGGCGAAGACACCCCGGATCTGAAATACAAAGGTGAGGAAACTCGCTTGGTGATCGGTGACCACAACGTCATCCGCGAAGGCGTGACCATCCACCGTGGCACCGTTCAGGACCGTTCGGAAACCACCCTGGGTGATCACAACCTGATCATGGCCTATGCCCACATCGGCCATGACAGCGTCATCGGCAACCACTGCATTCTGGTCAATAACACTGCGTTGGCCGGGCATGTACACGTTGACGACTGGGCGATCCTCTCCGGTTTTACCCTGGTGCATCAGTACTGCCACATCGGCGCGCACAGCTTTTCCGGCATGGGCACGGCGATCGGCAAGGACGTTCCGGCGTTCGTCACCGTATTCGGCAACCCGGCCGAAGCGCGCAGCATGAACTTCGAAGGCATGCGCCGTCGCGGTTTCAGCGAAGACGCGATCCACGCCTTGCGCCGTGCCTACAAGACAGTCTACCGCCAAGGCCTGACGGTCGAGCAGGCGCTGGCCGAACTGGCCGAGCCGTCTGCGCAGTTCCCCGAAGTCGCCGTGTTCCGCGATTCGATCCAGGCGTCGACTCGCGGCATCACCCGCTGATCATGGCCAGTCTGCGTATTGCGCTGGTGGCGGGTGAGGCTTCCGGTGACATTCTCGGCGCTGGCCTCATGCGCGCACTCAAGGCACAGCACCCGGCGGTCGAGTTCATCGGCGTCGGCGGTCCGCTGATGCAGGCCGAAGGCCTGACTTCGTACTTTCCCATGGAGCGCCTGTCGGTCATGGGCCTGGTCGAGGTTCTCGGTCGCCTGCGTGAGTTGCTCAAGCGCCGCAAGGACTTGATTGCCACGCTGATCGCCGCGAAGCCGGACGTGTTCATCGGCATCGATGCGCCGGATTTCAACCTCAATATCGAACTCAAGCTGCGTCAGGCCGGGATCAAGACCGTGCATTACGTCAGCCCGTCGGTGTGGGCGTGGCGGCAAAAGCGCGTGCTGAAGATCCGCGAAGGCTGTGATCTGATGCTGACCCTGTTGCCGTTCGAAGCGAAGTTCTACGAAGAGAAGGGCGTGCCGGTGCGTTTCGTTGGTCACACTTTGGCCGATACGATTCCGCTCGAGGCTGACCGAGCTGCCGCGCGCGCCGAGCTGGGTTTGCCTGACGGACCATTGGTGGCGCTGATGCCGGGCAGCCGTGGCGGTGAAGTCAGCCGCCTCGGCGCGCTGTTCCTTGATACTGCCGAACGCCTGCGCGGCATGCGTCCGGGCGTACGCTTTGTGATTCCCTGTGCCAATCCTGAACGTCGCGTGCAACTCGAAACGCTACTTGTCGGCCGCGATCTGCCGGTGACATTGCTCGATGGTCAGTCGCATCTGGCCCTCGCCGCGTGTGACGCCGTGTTGATCGCCTCCGGCACTGCTACCCTTGAAGCGCTGCTGTACAAGCGGCCAATGGTAGTGGCGTATCGGTTAGCGCCGCTGACATTCTGGATTCTCAAACGTATGGTCAAGAGCCCTTACGTGTCGCTGCCCAACTTGCTCGCCCAGCGCTTGCTGGTGCCAGAGTTGTTGCAGGATGATGCGACTGTCGAGGCGTTGGCGCAGACCCTGTCGCCGTTGATCGAAGGTGGTGAGGAACAGACCCGTGGCTTCGACGAGATCCACCGCACGCTGCGACGCGATGCTTCCAATCAGGCGGCGCAAGCGGTCCTTGACCTGATCGGCAAACCACAATGAGCAAGACAACCATGCAGATGGGCCTGGATTTCACGCTGGTCGCCGAAGTCGAAGAACTGGTCGCCGGTGTCGATGAAGTCGGTCGTGGCCCGTTGTGCGGCGCGGTGGTAACGGCGGCGGTGATCCTTGATCCGAACCGGCCGATCCTCGGTCTCGATGATTCGAAGAAACTCACTGAAGCCAAACGCGAAAAGCTTTATGACGAGATCTGCGAAAAGGCTCTGAGCTGGTGCATCGCCCGCGCCGAAGTCGAAGAAATCGACGATCTGAATATCCTCCACGCGACCATGCTGGCCATGCAGCGCGCGGTCGCCGGTCTGCACATTCAGCCGAAGCTGGCGATGATCGACGGCAACCGCTGCCCGCATTTGCCGATGCGCGCCGAGGCGGTGATTCAAGGTGACGGCAAGGTACCGGCGATCGCTGCGGCGTCGATTCTGGCCAAGGTCAGCCGTGACCGCGAGATGGCGGCATTCGAATTGATCTACCCGGGTTACGGCATCGGCGGGCATAAAGGCTACCCGACGCCCGTTCATCTGGAAGCACTGGCGCGGCTCGGCCCGACGCCGATTCACCGCCGCTCGTTCGCCCCGGTACGCCTGGCTTACGAGGCGCGGGAAAGCCTGACGCAGGTTTAGGCCCAAGGCTGATGTTTTAACCAAGGCCCGGTACAATCCGGGCCTCGTTGTCTCTATGTAACTGGACAGGATCACTATGCCGGCTTCATTCGTTCATCTACGCCTGCACACTGAATACTCCCTGGTCGACGGGCTGGTGCGGATCAAGCCGCTGGTCAAGGCGCTGACCGCCATGAACATGCCGGCGGTCGCTGTCACCGATCAGAACAACATGTGTTCCCTGGTCAAGTTCTACAAAAACGCCATGGGTGCCGGGATCAAGCCGATCTGCGGCGCCGACCTGTGGCTGGCGAACAAGGACCCGGATGCGCCGCTCAGCCGCCTCAGCCTGCTGGTGATGAACGCTCAGGGTTATCGCAATCTCACCGAACTGATCTCGCGTGGCTTCATCGAAGGCCAGCGCAACGGCATGGTCATCGTCGAGCGCGAGTGGGTGGCTGAGGCCAACGAAGGTTTGATCATGCTGTCCGCCGCCAAAGAAGGCGAGATCGGCATGGCCATGATCGGCGGCAACCCGGCGGAAGCCGAAGCGCTGGCGCGCGAGTGGATGGCAGTGTTCCCGGATCGTTTCTATCTGGAAATCCAGCGCACCAACCGCCCCAACGATGAAGAGCAACTGCACGGCGCCGTGGCCCTGGCCGACAAGCTCGGCGCGCCGCTGGTGGCGACCAACGATGTGCGCTTCATCAAGCAGGAAGACTTCGCCGCCCACGAAACCCGCGTGTGCATCGGTGAAGGCCGCGCCCTCGATGATCCGCGTCGTTCGAAGAATTACAGCGATCAGCAATACCTGAAAAGCGCCGAGGAAATGCTCGAGCTGTTCAGCGATATTCCCGACGCCATCGAAAACACCGTCGAGATCGCCAAGCGCTGCAACATCGAAGTGAAGCTGGGCACGCACTTCCTGCCCAACTTCCCGATTCCTGATGGCATGACCATCGACGAATATTTCCGCAAGGTGTCTTTCGAAGGTCTCGAAGAGCGCCTGGCAGTGCTGCTGCCCAAGGACACCACCGAAGACTACGAAGCCAAGCGCCAGGTCTACGTCGACCGCTTGAATTTCGAGCTGGATATCATCATCCAGATGGGCTTCCCCGGTTACTTCCTGATCGTGATGGACTTTATCCAGTGGGCCAAGAACAACGGCGTACCGGTAGGTCCGGGCCGTGGGTCGGGTGCCGGTTCGCTGGTGGCTTACGTACAGAAGATCACCGACCTCGACCCGCTGGAATATGACCTGCTGTTCGAACGGTTCCTCAACCCGGAACGGGTCTCGATGCCCGACTTCGACGTCGACTTCTGCATGGACGGCCGTGACCGCGTGATCGACTACGTGGCCGAGAAATACGGGCGCAACGCGGTGAGCCAGATCATCACCTTCGGTTCCATGGCCGCCAAGGCTGTGGTCCGTGACGTGGCGCGGGTGCAGGGCAAGTCCTACGGCCTGGCGGATCGTCTGTCGAAGATGATTCCGTTCGAAGTCGGCATGACCCTGGAAAAAGCCTACGAGCAGGAAGAAATCCTGCGTGACTTCATCAAGGTCGATGAAGAAGCGGCGGAAATCTGGGAGATGGCGCGCAAGCTCGAGGGCGTGGTGCGTAACGTCGGTAAACACGCCGGTGGCGTGGTGATCGCACCAACCAAGCTGACCGACTTCTCGCCGATCTACTGCGACGAGGCCGGCGACGGTCTGGTGACCCAGTTCGACAAGGATGACGTTGAAGCGGCCGGTCTGGTGAAGTTCGACTTCCTCGGCCTGCGCACGCTGACGATCATCGACTGGGCACTGAAAACCATCAACCGCGACCGCGCCAAGGTCAACGAGCCGCCGCTGGATATCGCTTTTATTCCGCTGGACGACAAGCCGACCTACCAGTTGCTGCAAAAAGCTGAAACCACGGCGGTGTTCCAGCTTGAATCGCGAGGCATGAAAGAGCTGATCAAAAAGCTCAAGCCCGACTGCCTGGAAGACCTGATCGCACTGGTGGCCCTGTTCCGTCCAGGCCCGCTGCAATCGGGCATGGTGGACGACTTCATCAACCGTAAGCACGGTCGCGCCGAGCTGGCGTATCCGCATTCGGACTACCAGTACGACGGCCTGAAGCCGGTACTGGCGCCGACTTACGGCATCATCCTGTATCAGGAACAGGTGATGCAGATTGCCCAGGTCATGGCCGGTTACACCCTCGGCGGTGCGGACATGCTGCGTCGAGCGATGGGTAAGAAAAAGCCCGAAGAAATGGCCAAGCAGCGCGGCGGTTTCATTGAGGGTTGCGCGACCAACGGCATCGACGCGGATCTTGCCGGTAACATTTTCGATTTGGTGGAAAAATTCGCCGGTTACGGCTTTAACAAATCCCACTCCGCCGCTTATGGTCTGGTGTCGTACCAGACCGCCTGGCTGAAAGCGCACTACCCGGCGCCGTTCATGGCCGCGGTACTCTCGGCGGATATGCACAACACCGACAAGGTCGTGACCTTGATCGAAGAAGTGCGGACGATGAAGTTGCGCCTCGACGCGCCAGACGTGAACACTTCGGAGTTCAAGTTCACGGTGAACGACGACGGCCGCATCGTTTACGGCCTCGGCGCGATCAAGGGCGTCGGTGAAGGTCCGGTGGAAGCGATCACCGAAGCGCGTCAGGCCGGCCCGTTCAAGGATCTGTTCGACTTCTGCGCGCGGGTCGACCTCAAGCGCATCAACAAGCGCACCCTTGATGGTCTGATTCGCAGCGGTGCGCTGGATCGCCTCGGCCCGTATTTCCACGACGAGCAAAAGGCTTATCAGGCCAACATCGATCGTAACCGCGCCGTGCTGCTGGCGGCGATGGAAGAAGCAATCAAGGCTGCCGAGCAGACCGCACGGACCCACGACAGTGGCCACGCCGATCTGTTTGGCGGCTTGTTCGTCGAAGAGGATGCCGACGTCTACGCGTCCCATCGCAAGGCCAAGGAACTGACCCTCAAGGAACGCCTCAAGGGTGAAAAAGATACCCTGGGCCTGTACCTGACCGGTCACCCGATCGACGAATACGAAGGCGAGATCCGCCGTTTCGCCCGCCAGCGCATCATCGACCTGAAGCCGGCGCGTGACACGCAAACCGTAGCGGGGATGATCATTGCCCTGCGGGTGATGAAGAACAAGAAGGGCGACAAGATGGGTTTCATCACCCTCGACGACCGTTCCGGACGGATCGAAGCGTCGCTGTTTGCCGATGCGTTCCATTCGGCGCAGTCGCTGCTGCAGACTGACGCCATGGTGGTGGTCGAGGGCGAGGTCAGCAACGACGACTTCTCCGGCGGCCTGCGCCTGCGGGTCAAGCGGGTGATGAGCATGGAGGATGCGCGAACCAATCTGGCCGAAAGCCTGCGCCTGAAGCTGCACACCCAGGATCTCAAAGGCGATCAGCTACGCTGGTTGGGCGAACTGCTCAAGCGTCATCGCGGCGCGTGCCCGGTGACCATGGAGTACACCAGCCCGGATGCGAAGACCTTGCTGCAGTTTGGCGAGAGCTGGCGGATCGACCCGGCGGATGCGTTGATTCAAGCCCTGCGTGACCAGTTCGGGCGTGACAACGTCTTCCTCCAATACCGTTGACCGGCAGGTGCCATCATAGCGCTTGCCCGCAACCTGAATTTTTTAATCTCGACCTCAGCGCGCCTCTCCCTTAAGGTAGGGCGCGAATAGACAACCGGCCGGCCCAAGCTCACTTGGGACACGACCCAAGACGGACGCCTATGAACCCGAATTTTCTAGATTTCGAACAGCCGATCGCCGACCTGCAAGCCAAGATCGAAGAGTTGCGCTTGGTCGGTAATGACAATTCGCTGAATATCGGCGATGAGATCTCCCGCCTGCAGGACAAGAGCAAGACGCTGACCGAAGACATCTTCGGCAAGCTGACCAGCTGGCAGATCGCACGCCTGGCGCGTCACCCGAAACGCCCGTACACCCTCGATTACATCGAGCACATCTTCACCGAGTTCGACGAACTGCACGGCGACCGTCATTTCTCCGATGACGCTGCCATTGTTGGCGGTATCGCCCGTCTGGAAGATCAGCCGGTGATGATCATCGGTCACCAGAAGGGCCGTGAAGTGCGTGAGAAAGTCCGCCGCAACTTCGGCATGCCGCGTCCGGAAGGCTACCGCAAGGCCTGCCGTCTGATGGAGATGGCCGAGCGCTTCAAGATGCCGATCCTGACCTTCATCGACACCCCGGGTGCCTACCCAGGTATCGACGCTGAAGAGCGTAACCAGAGCGAAGCGATTGCCTGGAACCTGCGCGTGATGGCGCGCCTGAAGACCCCGATCATTGCCACCGTGATCGGTGAAGGTGGTTCCGGCGGCGCACTGGCCATCGGCGTTTGCGATCAACTGAACATGCTGCAATATTCGACGTATGCGGTGATCTCGCCGGAAGGTTGCGCTTCGATTCTGTGGAAAACTGCAGAAAAGGCCCCGGATGCCGCAGAAGCGATGGGCATCACCGCTGAGCGTCTGAAAGGCCTGGGCATTGTCGACAAAGTGATCAGCGAGCCACTGGGCGGCGCCCATCGTGATCCGGCTGCTGCCGCCGCTTCGATCCGCGCCGAGCTGAGCTCGCAACTGGCGATGCTGAAGAAGTTCGATAACGAAGCGCTGCTCAAGCGCCGTTACGATCGCCTGATGAGCTACGGTCTCTAATCGAGCGCCGATTTGGCTGACGATGCAAGACACTGTGGGAGCGAGCTTGCTCGCGAAGGCGTTATAACAGACGACGAAATTGTTGAATGTTAATCAGCTTTCGCGAGCGAGCTCGCTCCCACACTTGGTTTCCGGCGAGGGTAAAGAGATGGGTGAACGCTCGATTGATTTGCCATCCCGTCTTCTGCTGAACCTTGAGCCTTGGCGCATTGCCGCTCACTGGCGCATCGCCTTCTCCGGTGGCCTCGATTCCACCGTCCTCCTGCATCTGCTCGCCACTCTGGCGAACACCGAATCTCTTCCTGCGCTTAGCGCCATTCATATCCACCACGGCCTTCAGGCTGCGGCCGATGCGTGGCCGCAACACTGCCAGGCCGTTTGCGATGCGCTGGCCATTCCCTTGCAAGTAGAGCGGGTCACCGTGAAGGGCGGGGCGAGCCTGGAGCGGGCGGCGCGGGATGCGCGTTACGCGGTGTTCAGTTCGCTGACGCAGAGTAATGACGTGCTGTTGACTGGCCAACACCGCGACGATCAAGCGGAAACCCTGCTGTTTCGGCTGTTGCGTGGTGCCGGTGTCCGCGGGCTCGGCGCGATGCCGCGCCAGCGTCCGGTGGGGCAGGGCACGCTGGTCCGACCGTTGCTGGACGTCAGCCGCGCCGAGCTGAAAGGTTATGCACAGGCACATCAGTTGCGCTGGATCGAAGATCCGTCGAATCAGGATCGACAGTTTTCGCGCAACTACCTGCGCCATCAAGTCATGCCGGTGCTGACCGAGCGTTGGCCGCAAGCGCAGGCGAGCATGGCGCGCTCGGCTGCGCATCTGCGTGAGGCGCAAGGCTTGCTCGATGAGTTGGCACAGATTGATCTCGCACAAGCCGAAACGACCCATGAATTTGCTTGGCTGGGCGTACCATCGCTTGCGCTGGCGCCTTTGGCGGCGTTGTCTGACGCCCGTCAACGCAATGCCCTCAGCCACTGGCTCGAACCGTTGACCCGTCTGCCAGATGCTGACCATTGGTCGGGTTGGATCAACCTGCGCGATGCCACCACCGACGCCTCACCGATGTGGCGTCTGGCCGATGGCGAGTTGCACCGCAGCGCCGGTCGCGTCTGGTGGCTCAGCGGCCATTGGTTGCGCATGCCTGTGATCGGCGCCGACTGGCAGACCACGACTTCAGCGCTGCGTTTGCCCGATAACGGACGCGTCATGCTTCGCGGGCATGCTCCAACCGGGCCGTTGCGTATTGCCTATCGGCAGGGCGGCGAGGTCATGCAACTGGCCGAGCGCGGCAGCCGTGATCTCAAGCGTCTGCTCAACGAGCGCGCGGTGCCGGCCTTCGTGCGTGGCAGATTGCCGCTGCTGTTTCGTGGCGAACAATTGCTTGCGGTGGCGAACCTGTCGGGTCTTGCTGGACAGATGGACGAAGGCTGGACATTGCATTGGCAGCCAACAGACGAAGATCAAGGTTTGAGCTGAAAGGAGCATTCCGGTAGACTACGCTCCCTTCTTGATACAACTTCTGTGGATTCGCCTGAATTGCAGGAGTTGCCGATTACCAAGCAGTCTTTGCTGGGCGATTCCAAAAAATGTGTAGCGAGCAACGTACCGGTGTTTCATCTTCCGGTCTGTCACAACGCGGCGGTTTTTTCGAAAGGTGCACTGTGATTAATGCAGGTGATCGGGGGCTTCGGCCTTCCTTCGCTTTCCCCGGCGGCTCGTTCCGCTTTAACGCAGACTTCTAGGGTTTTTCATGACGCGCTACATATTCGTCACGGGCGGTGTTGTTTCTTCATTGGGGAAAGGCATTGCCTCGGCTTCATTGGCGGCTATCCTGGAGGCGCGGGGGCTTAAGGTCACCATGCTGAAGCTGGATCCGTACATCAACGTCGATCCAGGCACCATGAGTCCGTTCCAGCACGGTGAAGTGTTCGTCACCCACGACGGCGCCGAGACCGACCTGGATCTGGGGCACTACGAGCGGTTCATCCGCACGACCATGACCCAGAACAACAACTTCACCACCGGCCGTGTCTACGAGCACGTGCTGCGCAAAGAGCGCCGTGGCGACTATCTGGGTGCAACCATCCAGGTCATCCCGCACATCACCGACGAAATCAAGCGCCGCATCATCAAGGGTGCTGGTGACGCTGACGTGGCGATGGTCGAGATCGGTGGCACCGTCGGTGACATCGAGTCGCAACCGTTCCTCGAAGCCATCCGTCAGCTGCGATTCGAAGTCGGCGCCAAGCGCGCAATGCTGATGCACCTGACGCTGGTCCCGTACATCGCCACCGCTGGCGAAACCAAGACCAAACCGACCCAGCACTCCGTCAAGGAACTGCGTTCGATCGGCCTGCAGCCAGACGTGCTGGTGTGCCGTTCCGATCACCCGATCGACGTGTCCTCGCGTCGCAAGATCGCGCAATTCACCAACGTTGAAGAGCGTGCGGTGATCGCCCTCGAAGACGCCGATACCATCTACAAGATCCCGGGCATCCTTCACTCGCAGGGTCTGGACGATTTCGTCGTCGAGCGTTTCGGCCTGCAGTGCGGCAGCGCCGACCTGTCCGAGTGGGACGCAGTGGTTGACGCCAAGCTGAACCCGGAACACGAAGTGACCATCGCCATGGTCGGCAAGTACATGGAACTGCTCGACGCCTACAAGTCGCTGATCGAAGCGATGAGCCATGCCGGCATTAGCAACCGCACCAAGGTCAACCTGCGCTACATCGATTCCGAAGACATCGAGAACCAGGGCACTGCGCTGCTCGAAGGTGTCGACGCGATCCTCGTACCGGGCGGCTTCGGTCTGCGTGGCGTGGAAGGCAAGATCACTGCCGTTCAGTACGCTCGCGAAAACAAGGTTCCGTACCTCGGTATCTGCCTGGGCATGCAAGTGGCAGTCATCGAATTCGCCCGTAACGTTCTGGGCTGGAAAGACGCCAACTCCACCGAGTTCGATCGTACCAGCGGCCACCCGGTTGTCGGCCTGATCACCGAGTGGGAAGACGCCACCGGCGCCGTTGAAGTGCGTACCGAAGCGTCCGATCTGGGGGGCACCATGCGCCTCGGCGCCCAGGATTGCCTGCTCGAGCCGGGCTCGAAAGTGCACGATTGCTACGGCAAGGATGTGATCGTGGAGCGTCACCGTCACCGCTACGAAGTGAACAATAACCTGCTGCCGCAGATCATCGAAGCCGGCCTGAAAATCTCCGGTCGTTCCGCCGATGCTGCGCTGGTAGAAGTGGTTGAAGCGCCGGATCATCCATGGTTCGTCGCCTGCCAGTTCCACCCAGAGTTCACCTCGACCCCGCGCGACGGTCATCCGCTGTTCAGCGGTTTCGTCAAAGCCGCGTTGGCTCAACATCAAAAGAAGGCTTAACCCGATGGCACAGAAGATCATCCGCGTCGGCGACATCGAGATTGCCAACGACAAACCCATGGTGCTGTTCGGCGGCATGAACGTGCTGGAAAGCCGTGACATGGCCATGCAGGTTTGCGAAGAGTACGTGAAGGTCACCGAAAAACTCGGTATCCCATACGTGTTCAAGGCCAGCTTCGACAAGGCCAACCGGTCTTCTGTGACCTCGTATCGCGGCCCCGGCCTGGAAGAGGGCATGCGCATCTTCCAGGACATCAAGCAAGCCTTTGGCGTGCCGATCATCACCGACGTCCACGAGCCGGATCAGGCCGCGGTCGTCGCTGAAGTCTGCGACATCATTCAGTTGCCGGCCTTCCTGTCGCGCCAGACCGATCTGGTCGTGGCGATGGCCAAGACCAACGCCGTGATCAACATCAAGAAAGCCCAGTTCCTCGCGCCTCAGGAAATGAAACACATCCTGAACAAATGCGTCGAAGCGGGTAACGATCAACTGATCCTCTGCGAGCGCGGTTCGAGCTTCGGCTACAACAACCTCGTGGTCGACATGCTCGGCTTCGGCATCATGAAGCAGTTCGAATACCCGGTGTTCTTCGACGTGACCCACTCGCTGCAAATGCCCGGTGGTCGTTCCGACTCCGCTGGCGGTCGCCGCGCGCAGGTCACCGATCTGGCCAAGGCGGGCATGAGCCAGTCGCTGGCGGGTCTGTTCCTCGAAGCGCATCCGGATCCGGACAACGCCAAATGCGACGGCCCTTGCGCCTTGCGTCTGGACAAACTGGAGCCATTCCTGGCCCAGCTCAAAGCTCTGGACGAACTGGTGAAGAGTTTTCCGACGGTAGAAACCGCGTAACGCTCGATTCTCCGGTAAAGTACCGCACGATTTGTCGCTCATGCCCTCGGGCGTGAGCGTTGTCGTCTGCAAGTCTGCCCGCTGTACTTCGCTTGCCGACGATAAAGATTTCCTCTAGCTGCGTCGTTTTCGTCAACTTTGGAGTGTTTACAACAATGGCAAAAATCGTCGACATCAAAGGTCGTGAAGTTCTCGACTCCCGTGGCAATCCCACCGTGGAAGCGGACGTGCTTCTCGACAACGGCATCATCGGCAGCGCCTGCGCGCCGTCCGGTGCATCCACTGGCTCGCGTGAAGCGCTCGAGCTGCGTGATGGCGACAAGAGCCGTTACCTGGGCAAGGGCGTGCTCAAGGCGGTAGCCAACATCAACGGTCCGATCCGCGATCTGCTGCTGGGCACCGACCCGAGCGACCAGAAAGCGCTGGATCAGGCGATGATCAAGCTCGACGGTACCGAAAACAAAGCGACCCTGGGCGCCAACGCCATCCTCGCGGTGTCCCTGGCTGCGGCCAAGGCGGCTGCGCAGGATCAGGACCTGCCCCTGTACGCGCACATCGCCAACCTCAACGGCACCCCGGGCGTGTACTCGATGCCGGTACCGATGATGAACATCATCAACGGTGGCGAGCACGCCGATAACAACGTCGACATCCAGGAATTCATGGTCCAGCCAGTTGGCGCCAAGTCTTTCTCGGATGGTCTGCGCATGGGCACCGAGATTTTCCATCACCTGAAAGCCGTGCTGAAGGCCCGTGGCCTGAGCACCGCCGTTGGCGACGAAGGCGGTTTCGCACCGAACCTGGCGTCCAACGAAGACGCGCTGAAAGTGATCTCCGAGGCTGTTGCCAACGCCGGTTACAAGCTGGGCACCGACGTCACCCTGGCGCTGGACTGCGCGGCGAGCGAGTTCTACGAAGACGGCAAGTACAACCTGTCCGGCGAAGGCCAGGTGTTCACTGCTGAAGGTTTCGCCGACTACCTCAAAGGCCTGACCGAGCGTTACCCGATCATCTCCATCGAAGACGGTCTGGACGAGTCCGACTGGGCTGGCTGGAAAGTCCTCACCGACAAGATCGGCGAGAAGACTCAGCTGGTGGGCGACGACCTGTTCGTGACCAACACCAAGATCCTGAAAGAAGGTATCGATAAAAAGATCGCCAACTCGATCCTGATCAAGTTCAACCAGATCGGCACCCTGACCGAAACCCTGGAAGCCATCCAGATGGCCAAGGCTGCGGGCTACACTGCCGTGATCTCGCACCGCTCCGGCGAAACCGAAGATTCGACCATTGCCGACCTGGCTGTGGGCACCTCGGCTGGCCAGATCAAAACCGGTTCGCTGTGCCGCTCCGACCGCGTTTCCAAGTACAACCAACTGCTGCGTATCGAAGAGCAGTTGAACGGCAAGGCCAAGTACAACGGCCGTGCCGAGTTCCGCGGTTAAGCGCAACCTGATCAAAGGACACCGGATTGTGTCGGAAAAGTCGTGACAGCGATGGATTTGCCACTAATCTGATGCCTTAAGCACAAGCCTGGATCTTTCCAGGCTTCGTGCTATCAGATGCTGCAACATGATGCGTGGCTGTCTTTTTTCACTGGATACCTGATATTCGATGCGCAGTCCTTACTGGTTGTTTCTTGTTTTGCTCTTGCTACTGGCCGGTCTGCAGTACCGCCTGTGGGTGGGCAATGGCAGTCTGGCGCAGGTCGCCGAGCTGAAACAGCAGATCGCCGAGCAACATGCCGAAAACGAAGGCCTGCTGGAGCGCAACCGGGTGATGGACGCTGAAGTCAGCGAGCTGAAGAAAGGCATGGAGACCGTTGAAGAGCGGGCTCGTCACGAATTGGGCATGGTCAAGGACGGCGAAACCCTTTACCAGTTGGCCCAATGATCGATTCCCTGCCGGCCTTCTGGGCCGTGATTCCTGCCGCGGGCGTCGGTGCCCGAATGGCCGCGGACCGTCCCAAGCAATATCTGCAACTGGGCGGGCGCACAATTCTCGAACACAGCCTCGGCTGTTTCCTCGATCACCCGAGCCTCAAGGGGCTGGTGGTCAGTCTTGCTGTCGATGATCCATATTGGCCGAATCTGGCATGCGTCAACGATCCGCGCATTCAGCGGGTTGATGGCGGCGCGGAGCGTTCCGCTTCGGTGCTCAATGCCTTGCTGCATCTGCATGCGCAAGGTGCCGACGATGACGATTGGGTGCTGGTGCACGATGCGGCCCGGCCGAATCTCAGTCGCGACGATCTCGACAAGTTGCTTGCCGAACTGGCGGATGACCCGGTCGGTGGTCTGTTGGCGGTGCCCGCTCGCGACACGCTCAAACGCGTTGATAAGAACGGGCGTGTGGTCGAAACCGTGGATCGCAGCGTGATCTGGCAGGCTTACACGCCGCAGATGTTCCGCCTCGGCGCGTTGCATCAGGCGTTGGCCGACAGCCTGGTTGCGGATGCCGTGATCACCGATGAAGCTTCGGCGATGGAATGGGCCGGTCTGGCGCCGCGTCTGATCGAAGGGCGCGCGGATAACCTCAAGGTGACCCGACCGGAAGATCTGGAATGGTTGCGCCAGCGGTGGGCTAACCGCCGCTGATTGCTGTGGCGTCCATTGCGCCGCCTTCGCGAGCAAGCTCGCTCCCACATTTGATTTGCGCCTGACACCAGATTTGCAGTCACTGCACGTCCACTGTGGGAGCGAGCTTGCTCGCGAAGGCGGCCGCACGAACAACCCATCACTCAGCTTCGATACTCCGCCCGCTCCGCCAACCCTTCTTTAAGAAAATCCACCAACTTGCGCACCTTCGGCGACAAATGCCGCTGCTGCGGATACAGCGCCCACACCGCCGTATTCGGCGGCTGATGCGCCTCCAGCAAGGAAATCAGCGCGCCACTGTGCAAATGCTCAAGCACGTAATAATCCGGCAACTGACACAATCCGACACCCTGAAGCGCCGCATCCAGCACCGCCTGCCCACTGTTGCAGCGCCAGTTTCCTTGCACCCGCTGGGAAAACTCCCGCCCGTTCTGTTCCAGTTGCCAGATATCCGAACTGCCAATCAGGCAATTGTGCCGACTCAATTCCGACAAGCTGTGTGGGCGCCCGTACCGTTCCAGGTAGGAAGGCGACGCGCACAGATACATTCTGCGGGGCGCCAGACGTGTCGCGACCAAGCGCGAATCCTGTAGCCGACCCAGACGGATCGCCAGGTCCAGCCCTTCATGCACCAGATCCAGCTGGCGATTGCTCAGCTCTATATCAATGCGCAGCTGCGGGTACAGTCCCATGAACCGCGTCACCAGCGGCACGATAAACCGTTCGCCATAGGCCACCGCACAGGTCATGCGCAGCATGCCTTTCGGTTCGCTGGTCAGATCGCCCACCGCGCGCAAGGCTTCTTCGCGACCATCCTGCAAACGTTGGCAATGTTGCAAAAACGTCTGCCCGGCTTCGGTCAGCGTCACCCGCCGGGTGCTGCGATAGAGCAGGCGCGTCTGCAAACGCTCTTCGAGTCGTACGATTTGTCGACTGATGTGCGAGGACGAGATCCCAAGACGCTCGGCAGCGGCGGTGAATTGGTTGCATTCGGCGACGGCAACGAACTCGTCGATGCCTTCCCAGCGGTTTTCCGACACTTGGATTATCCCCGTATGGCAATAATGTTTTGCTTTGGCTCGGATTATTCCTCAGGGCGCGCTGAACTACACTGTCTGTCTGCTTTTTTATTTATTGGATTCATTGGAGAGTCAGCATGATCAAGTCGCGCGCCGCCGTTGCCTTCGAGGCCAAGAAGCCGCTGGAAATCGTAGAAGTCGATGTCGCCATGCCGAAGGCTGGTGAAGTGTTGCTGCGCGTGGTCGCTTCCGGGGTGTGCCATACCGATGCCTACACCTTGTCCGGCGCAGACCCGGAAGGCATCTTCCCGTCGATCCTCGGCCACGAAGGCGGGGCCATCGTTGAAGCGATCGGTGAGGGCGTGACCTCGGTTGCCGTCGGTGATCATGTCATTCCGCTGTACACCCCGGAATGCGGCCAGTGCAAATTCTGCAAGTCGGGCAAGACCAACCTCTGCCAGGCGATTCGCGCCACCCAAGGCAAGGGCCTGATGCCGGACGGCACTTCGCGCTTTTCCTACAAGGGCGAAACGATTTTCCACTACATGGGCACATCGACGTTCTCGGAGTACACCGTGCTGCCGGAAATTTCCGTAGCGAAGATCTCCAAGGACGCGCCGCTGGAAAAGGTCTGCCTGCTCGGTTGCGGAGTGACTACCGGTATCGGCGCCGTGCTCAACACCGCCAAGGTCAAGCCAGGTGACACCGTGGCCATCTTCGGTCTCGGTGGTATTGGCTTGTCGGCCGTGATCGGCGCGGTGAAAGCCAAGGCTGCGCGCATCATCGCCATCGACATCAACCCGGCCAAGTTCGAAATCGCCAAACAACTGGGTGCCACTGATTGCGTGAACCCGAAAGACTACGATCGTCCGATTCAGGAAGTGATCGTCGACATGACCGACGGCGGCGTCGACTTCTCCTTCGAGTGCATTGGCAACGTGCAACTCATGCGCGCCGCGCTTGAGTGCTGCCACAAAGGCTGGGGCGAGTCGGTCATCATCGGCGTTGCCGGTGCCGGTCAGGAAATCGCCACCCGTCCGTTCCAGTTGGTTACCGGTCGCGTCTGGCGTGGTTCGGCGTTCGGCGGCGTGCGTGGCCGTACTGAATTGCCGAGCTACGTCGACATGGCCCAGAGCGGCGAAATTCCGCTGGATACCTTCATCACCCACACCATGGGCCTGGAAGATATCAACAAGGCGTTCGACCTGATGCACGAAGGCAAGAGCATCCGCACCGTCATACATTTCTAACAGCAGCCCCGAGCTGCAAGCTTCAAACTGCAAGTAAAGGTGTTCGTGCTTTTTCTTGAAGCTTGCGGCTTGCAGCTTACAGCTAGGGAGAATCCCTTGAATCTGGAAAACATTTCCTGTCAGAAGAGTTTCGGTGGCTGGCACAAGCGCTATCGCCATCGTTCCGAAGTGCTTGATTGCGACATGGTCTTTGCCGTGTACCTGCCGCCGCAAGCGGAGCAGGGCGGCAAGCTGCCGGTGTTGTACTGGCTGTCGGGGCTGACCTGCACCGATGAGAATTTCATGCAGAAGGCCGGTGCGATGCGCATGGCTGCCGAGCTCGGTCTGATTATTGTCGCCCCGGATACCAGCCCGCGTGGCCCGGATGTTCCGGACGATGCGAACAAGGCCTGGGACTTCGGTCTCGGTGCGGGGTTTTATCTGAACGCCACCCAGGAACCGTGGGCGCGGCACTATCAGATGCATGACTATGTCGTGAAGGAACTGCCTGCACTGGTCGAAGCGCATTTCCCCGCATCCGACAAGCGCAGCATCAGCGGCCACTCCATGGGCGGCCACGGCGCGTTGGTCTGCGCGCTGCGCAATCCGGGTCGTTATCAATCAGTGTCGGCGTTCTCGCCGATTACCCATCCGATCGATTGCCCGTGGGGCCAGAAGGCCTTTTCCAACTATTTGGGCGAAGACCGTTCGAAGTGGAAGGAGTGGGACGCCTGTGTGCTGATTGCGGAGGCGACGGAGAAGTTGCCGTTGCTGGTCGATCAAGGCGATCGCGACGATTTCCTCGCCACGCAACTGAAACCCGAAGCCTTGCAACACGCCGCAAAACAAGCGGGGCATCCGCTGGAGCTGCGCCTGCAACCGGGTTACGACCACAGCTATTTCTTCATCTCAAGCTTCATTGACGACCACTTGCAGCATCACGCGCGCGCTCTGCGCGGTTAATGCAGGTAGAATCACGCCCTGACAAAAATCGGGGCGTTTTTTTATGCGTATTGGCCACGGCTACGATGTGCACCGTTTCGCTGAAGGCGATTTCATTACTCTGGGCGGCGTGCAGATTGCACACGGCTTCGGGCTGCTCGCTCATTCCGACGGTGACGTCCTGCTGCACGCCTTGAGCGATGCCTTGCTCGGCGCGGCGGCGCTGGGTGATATCGGCAAACACTTTCCGGACACCGACCCGCAATTCAAGGGCGCCGACAGCCGTGTGCTCTTGCGTCATGTGGTCAGTCTGATCCACGCCAAGGGCTGGAGAGTCGGCAACGTCGACAACACCATCGTTGCCCAGGCGCCAAAAATGGCGCCGCATATCGAATCGATGCGCGCGCTGATCGCGGCGGATCTTCAAGTTGAGTTGGATCAAGTGAACGTCAAAGCTACCACCACCGAAAAGCTTGGCTTTGTCGGTCGCGAAGAAGGCATCGCCGTGCACTCCGTTGCCTTGTTGCTGCGCGCATGAATGAACTGCAATTGCTCGGCCCGCGGGCCTATGGCGAACCCCTCGGCACAGCGGTACTGAAAGCCATCGCTGAGGATTTCCAGGTCGATGAAGTGCTGGATATTCCGTTCAGCGGTGACGGCGAACACCTGTGGATCTGGGTAGAAAAGCGCGGCCTCAACACCGAAGAAGCCGCGCGGCGGATCGCCAAGGCGGCGGGTGTGCCGTTGCGCACCGTCAGCTATGCCGGCCTGAAAGACCGTCAGGCCCTGACACGACAGTGGTTCAGCGTGCAATTGCCGGGCAAGGCCGACCCGGATCTGACGGCGGCGGAAAACGACACGCTGAAGATCCTCAAGACCACGCGCCATAAGCGCAAGCTGCAACGCGGTGCGCATTCGGCCAACGGTTTCACCCTGCGCCTGACGCAATTCAATGGCGACAAAGACGCGCTTGAACAACGCCTGCAACTGATCGCCAAGCAGGGCATTCCCAATTATTTCGGCGCCCAGCGTTTCGGCCATGACGGCGGTAACGTTGTCGATGCGCGGGCGTGGGCGGCACGCAAGGCTTTGCCGGAACAGCGCAATGTGCGCTCGCGCCTGCTGTCGACGGCGCGCAGCTTTCTGTTCAACCAGGTGCTGGCGGCGCGCGTCGCCGATGGCACCTGGAACACCGCGCTGGTTGGCGATCTGCTGGCCTTCACCGACAGCCGCAGTTTTTTCCCGGCCGGTGAAACCGAATGCAGCGACCCGCGTCTGGCGATTCTCGACCTGCACCCGACCGGTCCGCAGTGGGGCGTAGGTGACTCGCCGGCTGCTGGTGCTGTCCATGAACTGGAGCAGGCGATCGCCACCCGCGAAGCGGAGCTGCGCGACTGGTTGATCCACGCCGGCATGAGCCATGAACGTCGCATCCTGCGGCTGCCCATTGGCGGGTTGACGTGGCATTATCCCCAACCTGACATTCTGCAACTGGAATTCGTCCTCCCGGCCGGATGCTTCGCCACCGTATTGGTGCGCGAGCTCGTTGATCTGGTGCCGGTGGGGCAGACGGACAGCCCATGCGTATTCTGATTTCTAACGACGATGGGGTCACCGCGCCCGGTCTCGCCGCGCTTTATGCTGCGCTGGCGGACTACACCGAATGCGTGGTTATCGCCCCGGAGCAGGACAAAAGCGGCGCCAGCAGTTCGCTGACGCTCGACCGTCCGCTGCACCCGCAATACTTGGCCAACGGCTTTATCAGCCTCAACGGCACGCCGACCGATTGCATTCACCTGGGCCTTAACGGCTTGCTTGAACGCGAAGCGGACATGGTGGTTTCCGGCATTAATCTGGGCGCCAATCTTGGTGACGACGTGCTGTATTCCGGAACCGTGGCGGCTGCGCTGGAAGGACGATTTCTCCAGCGCCCATCGTTTGCCTTTTCCCTGGTCTCGCGTCAGGTGGACAACCTGCCGACAGCGGCCTACTTTGCGCGCAAACTGGTCGAGGCCCACGCCGGGCTCGATCTGCCACCGCGCACGGTACTCAACGTGAACATCCCCAATTTGCCCATCGATCACATCCGTGGCATTCAGTTGACCCGCCTCGGCCACCGCGCTCGCGCGGCAGCCCCGATGAAAGTGGTCGATCCGCGCGGCAAGGCCGGTTACTGGATCGCCGCTGCCGGTGACGCTGAGGATGGCGGCCCGGGCACCGATTTTCATGCCGTGATGCAGGGTTATGTGTCCATCACACCGTTGCAGCTTGATCGCACTTTCAATGATGCCTTCAGAAGTCTTGACGGCTGGCTGGGGGCTGAGCTGATGCGTGAACATGACGACCGCCTGCGCAGCGGCATTGGCATGACCTCCCAGCGTACGCGCGAGCGACTGATCCAGCGGCTGTATGAAGAAGGCGTATCGAACGCCAAAGTGCTGGAAGTGATCCGCCGCACACCGCGTCACCTGTTTGTCGACGAGGCGCTGGCGCATCGCGCTTATGAAGATACCGCGCTGCCGATCGGCAACAACCAGACCATTTCCCAGCCTTATATGGTGGCGCGCATGAGCGAGCTGCTGCTGGAAGCGGGTCCGCTGGATAAAGTGCTGGAGATCGGCACGGGCTCCGGCTACCAGACGGCCGTGTTGTCGCAATTGGTTGAGCGGGTGTTTTCCGTCGAGCGCATCAAGGTGCTGCAGGATCGCGCCAAGGAGCGTCTGGTCGAGTTGAACCTGCGTAACGTGGTATTTCGCTGGGGCGATGGCTGGGAAGGCTGGCCGGCGCTGGCGCCCTACAACGGCATCATCGTCACCGCCGTGGCCACCGATGTGCCACAGGCCTTGCTTGATCAATTGGCTCCTGGTGGACGCATGGTGATTCCAGTCGGCTCCGGTGAAGTGCAGCAACTGATGCTGATCGTGCGCGAAGAACATGGCTTTTCCCGACACGTTTTGGGCGCTGTACGTTTCGTGCCTTTGCTCAACGGGCCACTGGCCTGAGCATTTGTAAACAGGCGCTGAATTCCTTTCAACGGCGCCGGTCTTACACCGGCAGCCAGGTTTTAAACGCAGCGTATTTGCCACTGGCAAACGTGTGCGCCCGGTGATTTCGCTTCATTAAAGGTAAAGCCGGTTCGGCCCGTTATACTTGCGATACCTCATGCCGCAGTGCGGCATTCAGAATTTTCAGCCACCACAAAGGGAGCGGCGGGTGAGTCTCACAGTCATTGCGCAGCGTATGGGTAACACGAGCTTTCAGCGCCTGGTGACTGGCCTTGTCTTGAGCACCTTGCTGGTCGGTTGCTCCAGCACCAAATCGAGCAACGTGCGGGTTGTCGATCGCAACAATGCGGTGGCACAACGTCCTACCGTAACCACCGGGCAGTATGTAGTCCGTCCTGGCGATACCTTGTTTTCGATCGCCTTTCGTTACGGCTGGGACTACAAAACCCTCGCCGCGCGGAACAACATTCCTACGCCGTATACGATCCATCCGGGTCAGACAATTCGCTTCGACGGGCGCAGCGGTTCAACGCCGACTGCGGTCGTGAGCAACGCCAGTTCTTCACCTTCTTCGTCGAGTAAAACCACGGTAATCCGGCGCCAGGCGAATGGCACCACAACCACTACAACCACCGGTTCTAAAGGGGTTGTACCGTCCGTCGCGAGCAAACCTGCGCCCGCGCCACTGCCTCCGGCAGGCCCGGCCCCGACCGGCTGGGGATGGCCATCTAATGGCGTTCTGATTGGAAAATTCTCTTCAAACGGTAGTTTGAATAAAGGAATTGATATCGCCGGAGATTTGGGACAGCCTGTTTTAGCTGCGTCTGATGGGACGGTCGTATACGCCGGGAGTGGCTTAAGGGGCTACGGCGAATTGGTCATCATCAAACACAGCGAAACCTACGTCAGTGCTTACGGACATAACCGCAGGCTGTTGGTTCGGGAGGGGCAGCAGGTCAAGGTCGGACAGACAATTGCCGAAATGGGGTCAACGGGTACAGACCGGGTGAAACTGCATTTTGAGATTCGCCGCCAAGGTAAACCTGTGGATCCGCTGCAGTTCCTGCCAAGACGTTGATTTGAAGGCCAGCCTGTTCCGTCGCGTAGAGGGGACAGGCTCCAGCGTTGCCAAGGATAAAGGCGTCGCTTGAGCTTGGGGTCGAACTCACCAAAGGACTATAACAATGGCTCTCAGTAAAGAAGTGCCGGAGTTTGACATCGACGATGAGGTTCTCCTTATGGAGACCGGCATCGATTCGGATTCGATGTTGAATGATGAAGGGGCTGCTCCACCTTCCGTTCGTTCCAAATCCAGACACTCCGCCACACTCAAACAACATAAATACATCGACTACACTCGGGCACTTGATGCCACGCAGCTGTATCTCAACGAAATCGGCTTTTCCCCTCTGCTGTCCCCGGAAGAAGAAGTTCATTTTGCGCGCTTGTCGCAAAGTGGCGATCCGGCCGGGCGCAAGCGCATGATCGAAAGTAACCTGCGGCTGGTGGTCAAGATCGCCCGGCGTTACGTCAATCGGGGGCTGTCGCTGCTGGATCTGATCGAAGAGGGCAATCTCGGCCTGATCCGCGCGGTGGAAAAGTTCGATCCCGAGCGCGGCTTCCGCTTCTCAACCTATGCCACCTGGTGGATCCGTCAGACCATCGAACGCGCGATCATGAATCAGACCCGGACCATCCGGCTGCCGATTCATGTGGTCAAGGAGCTCAACGTGTACCTGCGGGCCGCACGCGAGCTGACGCAAAAACTCGATCACGAACCTTCACCCGAAGAAATCGCCAACCTGCTGGAAAAACCGGTGGGCGAGGTCAAGCGCATGCTCGGCCTGAACGAACGGGTTTCTTCGGTCGACGTCTCGCTGGGTCCGGATTCGGATAAAACCCTGCTGGACACCCTCACTGATGATCGTCCAACGGATCCGTGCGAACTGCTGCAGGATGACGACCTGTCGCAGAGCATCGATCAATGGCTGTCGGAACTGACCGACAAGCAGCGCGAGGTGGTGATCCGCCGCTTTGGCCTGCGCGGCCACGAAAGCAGCACGCTTGAGGACGTAGGCCTGGAGATCGGTCTGACCCGCGAGCGGGTACGGCAGATCCAGGTGGAGGGCCTAAAGCGCCTTCGCGAGATCCTGGAGAAGAATGGCCTGTCGAGCGAGTCGCTGTTTCAGTAAGCGCCTGATCGACCGCCCGCAAAAAGCCCCGGCTGATTTGATCAGTCGGGGCTTTTTGTTTATGCCTGTCTCGTGCATCGGGGCTGGCAGGCGAGGTGCCAGACGAGCGGTCAGCATTTTCTGAGTTTGTAGTCTCGCGCTGTAAGCCTTTGCTTACTGTGTCGTAAGTGTTCGCTATTTTTACACTTCGGCGGAAGGCGATTGCACTCGTTGCCAAACGGTAACATTCTGATTTTGCAGAAAATTTTTCAATTGTTATGCCTTTATGTCAGCGTAGTCATGCACCTGAGCCTGATTGCTCCGCTGCGGAAACTCTCTAATATCAGGGCTGTGTCGACGGACAGACACGCCCTTCACGGAAGAGGGGAACGGACATCGCAGGAGGCGATTCATCAGGACGATGAAAACGGAATACAGGGAATAGGGAAAAAATGTGGGCGGGTCATACCGCCCCTTTTTTCGCCTGCAGAAAAGTACAACCTGCAAAAAGCAAAAAGGCCCGCAAGGGGCCTTTTTAGTCGACGCGAGGCAGATCAGCGTTCGAGGTCAGCAATTTTACCGGTCTTGCCATCCCACTCTTCAGCGCCCGGCAACGGATCTTTCTTCTCTGTAATATTCGGCCAGACATCCGCCAGCTCGGCATTGAGCTCGATGAAGTTTTCCATGCCACTTGGGATCTCGTCTTCCGAGAAGATCGCCACAGCCGGGCATTCTGGTTCACACAGCGCGCAGTCGATGCACTCGTCCGGGTGAATCACCAGGAAGTTCGGGCCTTCGTAAAAGCAGTCCACCGGACAGACTTCTACGCAGTCGGTGTACTTGCACTTGATGCAGTTGTCGGTGACGACGAAGGTCATTTCTAATTTTCTCCTCAGGCGGCGGCAGCGTTGCCCCTTCACGGTTGGGGTCGCCAGGTTCGGGAGCGATACCTGCTGACCAGGCTATGAGCCAGCAGCATCCCGAACCGCGCGAGATTCTAACAGCTTGAAGCGATTTGCGTTATATCCGCTTCTTCAGTGCTTATATCCGGTTCTTCAGTGCATAGAGCATTTCCAGCGCACGGCGTGGCGTCATATCGTCCAGATCCACTTTCGCCAATTCGTCGAGTACCGGATGCGGCAGCGAGGCGAACATATCGCTTTGCTGCGGTATCGACGGTTTGCCCTTGGCCGCTGGTTTCGGCGCCTCGTGGGGCAGGGCAGTGTCTTCCAGGCGACTCAGATGCTCACGCGCGCGCAGGATCACTTCGCTCGGCACACCCGCCAGTTGCGCCACTGCCAGGCCGTAGCTCTGGCTGGCCGGCCCAGGCAGAACGTGGTGCAGAAACACGATGCGTTCGTTGTGCTCGGTAGCGTTCAGGTGCACGTTGGCTACCAGAGGTTCGGCTTCCGGCAGCACGGTCAGTTCAAAATAGTGCGTGGCGAACAAGGTGTAGGCGCGCAGGTGAGCCAAGCGCTCGGCCGCCGCCCACGCCAGCGACAGACCGTCAAAGGTGCTGGTGCCGCGCCCGACTTCGTCCATCAGCACCAGACTGCGCTCGGTAGCGTTATGCAGGATATTGGCGGTTTCGCTCATCTCGACCATGAAGGTCGAACGACCGCCGGCCAGATCATCGCTTGAACCGATACGGGTGAAGATGCGGTCGACCAGCGACAACTCACAACTGGCGGCCGGCACGAAGCTACCGATATGCGCCAGCAGCACGATCAAAGCGGTTTGCCGCATGTAGGTGGATTTACCGCCCATGTTTGGCCCGGTGATCACCAACATGCGCGTGTTATCGTCCAGGCTCAAATCGTTGGCCACGAACGGCGTGGTCAGCACTTGCTCGACCACCGGGTGACGCCCCTGAGTGATGCGCATGCACGGCTCGCTGACGAAACGCGGGCAGTTCAGGTCAAGATTCAGCGCGCGCTCGGCAAGGTTGCTCAGCACGTCCAGCTCGGCCAGTGCGCTGGCAGTGTCCTGCAGCGGTGGCAGTTGGCTGATCAAGTCTTCGAGCAGCGCTTCATAAAGCATCTTTTCCCGAGCCAGCGCGCGACTCTTGGCCGACAGTGCTTTGTCTTCGAACTCTTTCAGCTCGGGCGTGATAAACCGCTCGGCGCCCTTCAGCGTCTGCCGGCGGATGTAGTCCGCTGGCGCCGATTCAGCCTGCTTGCTCGGCAATTCGATGAAATAGCCATGGATGCGGTTGTAGCCGACTTTCAGATTGGCCAGACCGGTACGTGCTTTTTCGCGGGCTTCGAGATCGATAAGGAACTGGCCGGCGTTTTCGCTCAGTGATTGCAGTTCGTCGAGTTCGCTGTCGTAACCGGTTTTCAAAACGCCGCCGTCACGGATCACCGCCGGCGGGTTATCGATAATGGCTTTTGCCAGCAGCGCCGCCAGTTCCGGGTAGGTGCTGGTGGTGGCCGCCAGATGCTGCAGGTGCGGCGCTTCCAGATCGGTCATCGCCACTTGCAGTTCTGGCAGTGCGCCGAGAGCGTCACGCAGACGCGCAAGGTCACGCGGTCGCGCATTGCGCAGACCGATCCGCGCCAGGATCCGTTCGATGTCGCCGATTTCCTTGAGCTGCGGTTGCAGCTTTTCGAAGCGATAACCGTCGAGCAGGCAACGGATTGAGGTCTGGCGGGCCAGCAGCACGGTGAGATCGCGCAGCGGCCGGTTCAGCCAACGAGTCAGCAATCGGCTGCCCATGGCGGTCTGGCAGCGATCGACCACCGATTGCAGGGTGTTGTCGCGGCCACCGGCCAGGTTGGTGTCCAACTCGAGATTGCGCCGGCTGGCGCCGTCGAGAACCACGGTGTCATCGAGGCGTTCGTGACGCAGGCTGCGCAAGTGAGGCAAGGCGGTGCGCTGGGTTTCCTTGGCGTAGGCCAACAGGCAACCGGCAGCGCCAATGGCCAGGGTCAGGTTTTCGCAGCCGAAGCCTTTCAGGTCTTGGGTGGAAAATTGCTGGCAGAGACTTTTCAACGCAGAGTCACGCTCGAAGTCCCACGGCGCACGACGACGCACGCCACGGCGTTTTTCCGCCGGCAGGTCTTTTGGCCAGTCATCCGGAATCAGCAGTTCAACTGGATTCACGCGCTCCAGCTCGGCCAGGAGGTTTTCCCAGCCTTTGATTTCGAGCACAGTGAAGTTGCCGCTGGTGATGTCCAGCACCGCCAGACCAAACAGACGCTCATCGCCCAGCACTGCAGCAATCAGGTTATCGCGACGCTCATCGAGGAGCGCTTCATCGCTGACCGTCCCCGGCGTGATGATCCGCACCACTTGGCGTTCAACCGGGCCTTTGCTGGTGGCCGGGTCGCCGACCTGCTCGCAAATCACCACCGACTCGCCGAGCTTGACCAGTTTCGCCAGGTAACCTTCCGCCGCATGGTAAGGAATCCCACACATCGGAATCGCCTGACCCGCCGACTGCCCGCGCGCGGTCAGGGTGATGTCTAGCAACTTGGCAGCTTTCTTCGCATCTTCGTAGAAGATCTCGTAGAAATCGCCCATGCGATAGAACATCAGCTGATCCGGGTGCTGATTCTTCAGGCGCCAGTATTGCTGCATCATCGGAGTGTGGGAGGACAGGTCAGAAATTGCTTTATTCATCAGTGACTTGGTTTTACCGAAAAAAATGACGAGGCCAAAACGGGGTGTATGGCATCAAAAAATGGCCGAGTGGCTTGCCAGTGATGCCGCCCATCGTGGTATCAGTGGAGCGAGTATGAAGTCTTTTGAGGTGCATGCAGCAACACGCCGCTGTCTCACGCGGCATTTCATCTAATGGTTGATCTCTAATCAAGAAATGAGCGGTTTGAGGCGGGCGAGAGGATCAATAGCTGCGCGATGCTCTAAGATCAAGTCTGAGCTGAGAGCTGCGGTGGGGGGCTGCAATGGAAGACAACCAGGCCCGACATGGGACGAACCTGGTTTTTATCGGCAGTGACTGGGTCTGGCCTTGGGGCTGGCAGGAACAATCGGTTTTCCGAACTCAAGCCGTTGCTTTGACGCTCGTGTTCAACTGCCGTGAACGGTGCCATTGCAAAACTTTGCGGCCCATTTTCAATCCGTAATCTTCGACGGTTTTGTTGACGCCATAGCAGAAGAGGAAGAGAACGGTCACGGTCGCCATTTTCAGGTAATTTTCCTGCATGCCCATGCTCTTCAAGGCCATTTCAATATATGTCCAGAACCAGTTATGGAACAGATATACCGAATAGGTCAATGTGGAAAGCAGCCGAATGAACGGGCCGTCAGTCAGATGACGGCGCAGTAGCCAGAAAAGCGAAAATGCCATCACGGCGAACAACCCGTAGTTCAGCTCTTTCCAGTCAGGTACGATCGTGACGGCTTTAAGAAAGAATGAATACATGATGATGGCAATAGTAAGAAGGCAGACGTTGTTGTTTGCTCGACGATGTTCAATCAAGTAGATACATACGCCAATGAAAAGAAAAGGCGCGTAAACGGTGAAATATCCATACGCCAATCCCGGTGCACTTGGGAAAGCCGGCAAGAAGTGCAACGCCAGAGTAATAAGAATGAACACGGCCGGCAGGTAGTTCTGGTGGCGCATCAAGCCGCAGGCCTTGAGTGCAACCATCAGCGCATAAAAAGTCACTTCTATTCTCAATGTCCACTCTACGCTACCAATGACTGGCCGAGTGCCGAAATAGTCACCCAGCAAGAGTAGCCGAGGAATCCAGTCGGAAATATCGGCAAAGGGCAGACCCAGAACATATCTGTTCAATACAGCTTCCAATACAACCGCGAACATGAACAGCGGGTATATACGGAATATCCGTTTGATGATGAACTCGGTACTGGTTTCCGACTGCAGCACATGGGAAATGATATAGCCGGAAGTCAAAAAGAATATGATGATTCCCGCAGCGCCTCCATAGCAAATCTGGTACGCGATATTGGCGAGCAGTCTGATAGAAGCATGTTGGGAGGTGTCTCCCATGGTAATAATGAGCGGCACGATAAATTTGTGGCCCACCAAAACACTGATAAATGCCAGAATCCTTGTGTAGTCTAGGAAAACGATCCGATCCATCTTGGTTTTATACATAACTGATCCAGTAAGCGCTGCGAGGGTCACGCCTGATGTCATGGCGAGGGAGCGCTCTGACGATGGCATTGAGCCGTTATATTTGCGGTCGCACACGATATCACGTGCCGCTAGGTCGCTCTACAAATCCTCGCCGAGAATGACGTGGGATATGCGGATAATATGCAAATCAGCATTTGTCTTTGAGTAAAACTTCAAGCACTATGCGCGTTATGCAAAAACGCAACGTTTCCTCTGTCTTAAGAGCACTGCTCGACCAGCACGGGATCTCCCCCACGGAGCTCCACCGTCGCACCGGCGTGCCTCAATCAACGCTCTCGCGGATTCTCAGCGGGAAAATTGTCGATCCTTCGGATAAACACATCTCGAAGATCGCCGATTACTTCAATGTCAGTACCGATCAGTTGCGCGGCCGTGCGGACGTCGTATTGACGGCGAGCGGCGCCCGCGCAGATGTGCACGCGGAACTCAAGGACATCATGCTGTGGGACGACGACACCCCCGTCGAGGATGACGAAGTGTCCGTGCCTTTTCTACGCGAGGTCGAATTGGCAGCTGGATCAGGAAGATTCGTCATCGAAGAGAGCGAACGCTCCAGCCTGCGCTTCGGCAAGCGCAGCCTGCGCCACAACGGCGTGCAGTTCGACCAGGCCAAATGCGTAACGGTGCGCGGCAACAGCATGTTACCGGTCCTGCGCGATGGTGCGACTGTCGGCGTCAACGCCGGCAAGTGCGGTATCGGCGACATCATCGATGGCGACCTGTATGCGATCAATCACAACGGCCAGTTGCGCGTGAAACAACTTTATCGCCTGCCCACCGGCATTCGCCTGCGCAGCTTCAATCGCGACGAGCATCCGGACGAGGACTACAGCTTCCAGGAAATCCAGGAAGAGCAGATCGTCATCCTCGGTCACGTCTTCTGGTGGGGCATGTACGCCCGCTAACTCTCGTTCATCCAACTGAAACCTGCCCCTCGGCAGGTTTTTTTCGCCTGCAGAAATCTCCCCACCCCTTGGCCCGCTTGGGTTTCATGCGCAAGCGCAAATTTAATGCATAAATAAATGCATTTACGCATTGACTGTATATGCATCCATGCATATTCTTGCCACCAAGCCGCTCGATAAAGCGGCTGGCAAGACAAGCTCTTTAGTTTCACAAGAACAGGCAGCGATGAACCGGCCTCAACGGTTCAGAGGGTTGGCAACTGACCCGGGTGTGCAGCGTAAAGCACCAGAAGCAGTTATCCGGCGGGCAGGGACCGCGGTCGGAAAAACAATCTGAATGGACTCGTACCGCGCCAGTAGCGCCGAAAAGTCAGCTCCCTTCTCGAATACAGGATTGGAAGGAAGGCGAAGGAGCGCATTACTGAAAAGCCCGGCGTGCAAGCGCCGGGCTTTTTGGAATGCCTACCGGGCAGAAACTGAAACGCCGGGATGCCGGCACTCAATAAGGATGATGAGCATGAAGAAATACGCACGTGTTGTCGCTGGCAAAGTAGACAACATTTTTGAAACCGCGAACCCGATCACCGATGAGTTTCCGGCGGATCAAGTCTGGGTGGATGTCAGCGCATTGCCCAAGATCGATTATTCCTGGAACGCGGTGAACACCGACGGCGTCTGGACATTTACTGATAGCGATATGTGGGGGCAACCGTCCATGTTGGCTATTCAAATGCGTAACGAAAGAATGACTCGTTTCGACAAAGTCAACTTCACCCTGGCATCGTCGGCACTGGTGCAAAAAGTCGAGCTGGGGCTGGCAACACCTGCTGAAGAGGCCGCACTGCTGGCCTACAAGCAGTTCTTCATCGCGATGAGCCAAGTCAACAAACAGCCGGGCTATCCACTGAGCGTCATTTGGCCTGAAGTGCCATAAGCGACATTTGACGCATCCGCAATATTGAAATGCGCAGTGCATTACCGAAAAGCCTGGCCTTGTTGCCGGGCTTTTAAATACCTGCCAGTTGCACGGCGATATTCCTGCCAAAGAGTAAATGAGGAAGACCCAATGAGTCTTTATGCATTGGTTGAATACAACCGAGTTGTCCAGTTGAAAGAAAGTGAAGTGATTCTTGAACCACCCGCTTCGCCAACCTCGGTTTGGGTTGATGTAACCGGCAGTACGGATATTCGGGTGGGTTGGAGCGCAACCTTCAATGGGGTCTGGACCTTCTCTGCACCGACCGAAGAAGAGCTGCGAAACGAAGCCGAACAGCAGAAGTGGCAATTGCTGAATGGGGCCGCCAACTGGTTACTGATGAACTCGCTGCAGTTCAAAGTCGACGTCGGCGTCGCCACCAGCGACGACCAGGCTCGGCTGTTGGCCCACAAGCAATACTGCATCGCCCTCAGCGACATCAATCAGCAATCGGGTTATCCGGCGAACATCGCGTGGCCAGTCGCACCTTACTGATTCCAACTCGAGTAATCGATCGGCGGGACCGCATTGCTGAAAAGCCTGGCGCAAGGCCGGGCTTTTGGAATGCCTGCCTGAAGAGACATTATTTGAACTCGATTCCCATCTATCACCCACTGCCCACGGAGGCGTGACATGACAAACGAGCAACAAGCGTTGGCGGACATGCCGATCTGGCTGGTCATCCTCCTCGCCGTCGTCGGAGGGGTGTCCGGCGAAATGTGGCGTGCCGACAAGGAGGGTGCCCGCGGCTGGTCACTGGTACGGCGGCTGGCCCTGCGCTCCGGTGCCTGCATGATCTGCGGCGTGTCGGCAATCATGCTGCTGTATGCCGCCGGCATGTCGATCTGGGCCGCTGGTGCGTTTGGCTGCCTGACCGCCATGGCCGGCGCCGACGTCGCCATCGGCCTTTACGAACGCTGGGCGGCCAAGCGCATCGGCGTCTGCGAAGTACCGCCGCGCGACCAGCCTTAACCCTGAATATTTTCCGTGCCGCCATGTTGGCGGCAGGGCTGCGCGTGGACGAATGAAAAGGAGGTCATGTATGCCCACACCGATCCAGCAGCCGTCGCAACTGTTTACAGCCATCGCGACGACACTGCGCAACACCGCCGGTCTCAACCTCAATGTCGGCGGTCCCGATGACTTCACAGCGGCGGGCGATCAGGCCTGGATACTGATCGACTTTGACCGAAACGCGTCCGGCGTGCGCGCCGCAGATGGGCGTATCGCTCATGTCATGACGTTGTCACTGCAAGTCGTGCCGGCGCTTTCTGCGACCGCATTTACGGCATGCGACCTGATCGCTGTGCTGAAAAACCTGATCACCGACAACCGCTGGGGATTGCCCGGCGATCAATGCGATCTGCCCACGAATATCGATGGATTGCCCTCCTTGCTCATTCGCGGCGATCAGCCATACAAAGCTTGGACCCTGACCTTCGAGCAGACCCTCTACCTCGGTCCGACCCTGCTCGATGATCCGCTGGGCGTGCCCAAATTTGCCCGCACCTGGGAGGTCAGCAATATCGACGATCCCGAGCAATACACCGCGCTGGAGGGTTGACCGATGTTCGACGCATTACTGCGTATGCAGCTCGGCCCGATCATTGAGCGTCTGGCGGAAATGGAAGCGGAAATCGAAGACCTGCATCGCCGTGCCGAGAGTTTCTGTCGTATTGGTATCTGTCAATCGGTCGATGCGGCTAGCAACACTTGCCAGGTCAGCCATGGCGGATTGCTCACGCCGGCGATCAAGTTTTTCAACCCCAGCGCCGGTGCGCAAAGCGAATCGCGAATCCCGACGGTGGGCGAGCAGTGCCTGCTGTTCAACTATGGCAGCGGTGAAAGCGGTGCGCAGAGCGTGGCGTTGTTCGGTTTGAACAGTGACCGTTTCCCAGCGGCCTCGACCGTACCGACGCTGACCCGTCGGGTGCATGTCGACGGCAGCGAAAGCGGTTACGACGATGCCACTCACACCTTGCACTGGCAAAACGGCCCGGCCGCGTTCAACGGTTCTCGCGAGTCGCTCCAGTTCAGCATCGGCCCGGCGCGACTGGCCATGACTCCGCAGTTGATCACCCTGCAACTGGGCGCCGTCGGCCTGAGCATCGACGCCTCGGGCGTGCATTTCAGCGGCCCCTTGGTCGATCACCAGGGCCGCGTCATCAGCCCCTGATTCAAGAGCCTCCCATGATCGGAATCGATAGAGAAAGCGGGGCCACGGTCGACGACTGGCTGCAATTCGTGCAGCGCGCGACCCGAGCCCTGACCACGCCGCTGGGCACCCGGCAAAAACGCCCTTTGTATGGATCGCTGATCCCCACGCTGCTCGGGCAGAACCTCGGTGACGACGTTCTGCTTCTGGCGCAGAGCCACGCCGCGCAAGCGTTCTACAACTCGCAAAACGGTATCGATGATTTTCAGCCGCAAGTGATTGTTGCCAGTCGCCACGGCGACGGCCTGCTGCTGCGATTTGCCGGCACCTGGAAAAACCGCCAACAAACTTTCGAGGTGGCGACATGAGCATGCTTATCCCGGGCCAGAATCAGCTGGCCGAACCCGCGCTGATCACAGTCGAAGCGTTTGAAGATCTGCTCGCCGAGTTCAAGACTTTCGTCATCGAATACGTGGGTGCTCGTTCGCCGCCCAGCGCCGAAAAACTCAAGACCAGTCTGGAAAACGAAAGCGAATTGCTCACCCTCGCGCTGGAAGCGTTCTGCGTGCGCCTGCAAACCCATGAGCGCAAATACAATGCGCGCATCAAGCAGATGCTGGCGTGGTGGGCGACTGGCAGCAATCTGGATGCGCGGCTGGCGGACATGGGCTTGGAGCGGCAATTGATCGATCCCGGCGACCCGGCGGCCTTCCCGCCGGTACCGGCGATTTATGAAAGTGATGACGACGCTCGGCTGCGTTATTACCTGGCACCTCATGCACCGGCGGCTGGTTCGCGGATGCAGTATCGCCGTGAAGTATTCACCCTCGGCGAGCGGCCCACGGTGCAGGTCGAGTCCACTGATTCCGGCGTGGTAAACGTCACCTACACCTTCGATCCCGACGGCCTCGCCGCGCAGGTCAAGGATGGCAATGGGCGGCGCACTGCGCCGGGCGAGGTGCAGGTCACCGTGCTTTCGCGAGAAGGCGATGGCACACCTTCCGAAGCATTGCTCGACGGCGTCCGTCAGCATTTCGCCCGACCGGATGTGCGCCCGGAAACCGACCTTGTCACCGTCAAGGCTGCCGAGATCCAGCGGTACAAAATCCGCGTCATTGCCAAGATCAATTCCGGCCCCGATTCGGGCCTGACCAAGGTCGCGGCGCAAGCACACCTGCAGGCCTACGCCGACAGCTGTCATCGCCTGGAAGGTCGGGTCGATCCGAGCTGGATCGACTACACGCTGCACAGCGCCGGCGCCGTGCAACTGCAGATTCTCGAACCGCTGGCGCCGATCGTGACGACCGCGTTTCAGGCGCCGTATTGCACCGCGGTCGAAATCGAGGTGCTGACGCTATGAGTGAAAAAACTCAGCGGCCAACCTTGCTTCCGGCTAACAGCTCGGCACTGGAACGCGGACTGGATCTGGGCTTCGGTGCCTTGCTCGATCGCATCGCACCGCCGTTCCCCAAACTGATGAACCCCAGCGAAACGCCGGTGGCCTTCCTGCCTTATCTGGCTGCCGATCGTGGCGTCGCCGAATGGAGTACCGATGCGCCGGAAGCGGAAAAGCGCCTGACCGTCGAACTGGCCTGGCCCACTGCACGCCAGGCCGGCACTCGAAAAGCGCTGGAAAACGCCGCCAAGGGGTTGCAACTGCGCCCGGAAATCCGTGCTTGGTACGAACAGACACCGCCCGGCGTGCCGTACAGCTTTTCCGTACGAGCCTTCAGCGACCAACCCTACAGCGAAGAAATCGATGCACGTCTCGACCGCCGTCTGGCCGATGCCAAAAGCGAACGGGACATTCTCTCGGTGTCGGTGGGCTTGAGCGCGTTTGGCAATCACGTCATCGGCGCCGCGACGTTCTGCGGCGAGCTGACTACGGTTTATCCGGTGTTCACCGAAGGCCTTGAAACCTCTGGCGAGGCGTTCATGGCCGCGGCTTTGTACACCGTCGAAACATCCACTATTTATCCTCAGGGGGCCTGAATGGCTGACTATTACACCCTGCTCACCAACGCAGGGATTGCCTACGAAACGGCGTGCAAGGCCGCAGGTACGCCGATCAAGCTGACGCAGATTTCCGTCGGCGACGGCAACGGCGCGGTCTACAACCCGGCCGCCACCGCGACCGCACTGAAACGCGAAGTCTGGCGCGGGCCACTCAATGCACTGTTCCAGGATGAGAAAAACCCGAGCTGGCTGCTCGCCGAAGTGACCATTCCGCCGGATGTTGGCGGCTGGTATGTGCGGGAAGCGGGGCTGTGGACTGACACCGGGATTCTTTACGCCATCGTCAAATATCCGGAGTCGTTCAAACCGGTGCTGGCGACGTCGGGCTCGGGTAAAGAGTTTTACATTCGCTCGATTTTCGAGACCAGTAATGCGTCGCTGGTGACCTTGTTGATCGATGACACGGTGGTCAAGGCGACCCGTGCCTGGGTCATGAGTTATCTCGCCGAAGAACTCGGCAAACTGGATGGCAAACAGTCGGTACGCGTCGCTGCCACCGGCAATGTCGTGTTGAGCGGAGCCCAGCAGGTTGATGGTGTTGCCGTGGTGGCCGGCGATCGCGTGCTGTTGCCGAGCCAGACCCTGGCCAAGGACAATGGCCTGTGGATTGTTGCCAATGGCGACTGGGTGCGGGCCACTGATGCCAACACCAGCGCCAAGGTCACCCCGGGCCTGACGGTTATGGTGGAGGAGGGCGTAGCGAATGGAGATTCGCTGTGGCACCTGACCACCAACGCACCGATCACCCTTGGCACGACCGCGCTGCAATTCAAGATGCTCGCCGGGCGAACCGGGATTGCTGCGGGGACTTACAAGAGTTTGACGGTTGATGAATATGGTCGCGCGACTGCGGGTGCAAACCCGGAGACGCTGGCCGGATTTGGGATCAAGGATTCGTACACCAAAGCTGAAGTTGAAGCGCTGATCGCCAAGGCTTCGGCGTTGCCAGTGGGATCGATTGTGGCGTTTCCGGTTGATGCGCCGCCGCCGGGTTTTCTGGAGCTGGATAACAGCGTCAAGAGCAGCGCGACTTACGCGGACTTGAGCGCCTATTTGGGTGGCAAGTTCAATAAGGGTGATGAGGGGGTTGGCAACTTTCGGTTGCCTGAGGCGCGCGGGGAGTTTTTGCGCGGTTGGGATCATGGGCGGGGGTGGATGCCGGGCGTGGCCTTGGCAGCTGGCAGGCCGACGACAACAAATCGCACGCTCATACGGTCACCCGCATGCAGGCGTTCGCTAATGCGTCCGGCAGCAATCCCAGTGCCGTAGTGGTAGACAACGGCAATACGGCCGTAATGACCAATTTCGCGGCAGGCTTCAATAGTTCTGGTGGCGCAGAGGCACGCCCCCGCAACATCGCCGTCATGTGGTGCATCAAAGCCTGGAACGCCCCGGTCAATCAGGGAACTATCGATGTCGCTGCATTGGCAAAGGAGGTCGAACGGTTGAAGTCAGCCGTTCCGGTGGGAGCTGTTCTTGCTTTTCCGGTAGGGATCGTTGCTCCTGGATATCTGGAGCTCGACGGCAGTGTCCAGAGCATTGCGACTTACCCTGACCTGGCCGCTTATCTTGGTACAAAATTCAACAAAGGCGACGAAGGCGCAGGCAATTTCCGGCTGCCGGATTCGCGTGGTGAATTCTTGCGTGGTTGGGATCATGGCCGCGGGGCGGATCCGGCACGCGCAATTGGCAGTTATCAGCTCGGCACTTTAACGGCGTTCGACAGTAATACCCCCGGAGGCGCCTCGGTCGACACCCTACGTTGTAGTCCTGCCCAGGCTCAAGCCGATGTTTACCGCTCGACTGATTATCCCGGCGTCGGAATAACCTATACCGCATCTGACCTTAGTGTGGGCGAATACCCTGTCGAGGGCGGTGTTACACGGCCACGCAACCTCGCCGTCATGTGGTGCATCAAAGCCTGGAACGCGCCAGTCAATCAGGGAAATATTGATATCGCCGCGTTTTCGGCCTTGGCACAACGAGCCTCTGAAACTAACCAGGGGACAGCCAAAGTCGCCACCCAGAGCCAAGTAAATTCGAGTTCGGATGACAGTGTCATTGTTACACCGAAGAAACTTCGTTTTGGCTTCGAGGCCAGTCTCGCTCCTAATGGATACATCGTGTTTCCATCATGGCTGGGAGGTTTGATGTTGCAATGGGGGCAGGCCTCCATGCAGGGAACAACGCAAACCTTTAGTTACCCCACTGCGTTTCGTTCTCAGGTATACCAGATGGTGGCGACAGATGCGGGAAGCGGTGCCCATTCGCTGGGAGCAACAGCGATAACCCTGGCGTCCTTCACAGCCTACGGAAATGTGGCAACGACGAACTTTCGTTATATCGCAATAGGTGCATGACATGCGTTATTACAGTAAGGCAACCGGCAGTACTTATTTGGACACCCTGCACAGCAATATGCCTGACGACGTAGTTCCGATTACGGAAGATCGTTACCTGGAAGTTTTTGCTAACCGGCCCTTGGGCAAAGTTTGCGGACATGATGATGAAGGGCTGCCAATCCTGATCGATCTTCCCGCCTTGACGCCGATCGAGAGAGCCGAGCAGGAACGCGTTTGGCGAGACGAGCAGATCAGCGCGATCATGTGGCTGCGTGAACGTCACCGCGACCAACTCGACCTGAATCAGTCGCCCACCCTGACGGCTGACCAATTCAATGAGTTGCTGAACTACATTCGGCAGTTGCGAGACTGGCCACAATCGTCGGAGTTTCCGTCGACGCTAGGACGCCCGGTCAAACCCGAATGGATCGCCAAGCAGCCCGAATAACCGCTCCGAATCCCGGGGCGTTTTCTTGTCCTTCAAAACACCCAACACCCGCCAAGCCCCTCTCTCCGAGGGGCTTTCCCGTTTATGGAGAAACGAAAAATGGCAACCCGCCAAACCTACACCGTGCTCGTCCCATTCCCCACCGGCGGTGGGCACTGGTCGAGCGTTGGTCAAGAACTCGATCTGCTCGATGTCGAGGCCAGTGCCTTGCACTTTGCCGGTCGACTTGAACCGAAAACCCCTATCCCCCAGGCCAAAAAGGCCGCTGCCAAGAAGGCTGACTGAACATGGCTGAGGTTCTGAACTTCGAGCACAACGGCATTACCGTCAATGCCAGCGAATCCCCCGAGGCCATGGGTGGCCTGGGTGACAACGTCATCGGTCTGGTCGGCACCGCGCCGAAAGCCGATCCACTGATTCCGCGTAACGCGCCGTTCCGCATCAACAGCTTTACCACTCACGCGCTGCTCGACCCGACCGGGTCGGAAGAGGGCACGCTGTATCACGCGGTTTACCAGATCCTCAAAGTGGTCAAGGTGCCGGTGTACGTAGTCATCGTCGAGGCAGGCGCGACGCCGGCCGACACGGTCAACAATGTGATTGGCGGTGTCGAGCCGGCCACTGGCCGCAAGCTGGGTCTGGCGGCGCTGGGCAGTGTCCCGGAAGACCTGACCATCATCGGTGCGCCGGGCTTTACCGGCAGCAAAGCGGTGGCCGGTGAGTTCGCCGCGTTCGGCAAGCGCATCAAGGCCCGTGTGGTGCTGGACGGCAAGGATGTCTCGGTGGCCGATCAGGTGCTGTACAGCCAGGAACTCGGCGGCGCCGAGCTCGGTTTCGACCGTTGCCTGGTGGTGCACAACATGCCCGCCGTGTATTCGAAAGCGGCGAAGAAAAACGTCTTCCTGTCGCCGTCCAGTCTGGCGATTGCCGCGCTGGCCAAGGTCAAGCAGTGGGAGAGCCCGGGCAACCAGGTGACCTACGCCGAAGACGTCTCGCGCGTCGTCGAATACAACATTCTCGACACTTCCACCGAAGGCGATCTGCTCAACCGTTACGGCGTCAGCTACTACGCCCGCACCGTGCTTGGCGGCTTCTCGCTGCTGGGTAACCGCTCGGTCACCGGCAAGTTCATCAGCTACGTCGGCCTCGAAGACGCGATCAGCCGCAAGCTGGTCAAGGCCGGCCAGAAAGCCATGGCCAAGAACCTCACCAAATCCTTCATGGACCAGGAGGTCAAGCGCATCAACGACTGGCTGCAGACCCTGGTTGCCGACGAAACCATTCCCGGCGGCAGCGTCTATCTGCACCCGGAACTGAACAGCGTCGAGAAGTACAAGAACGGCACCTGGTACGTGGTCATCGACTACGGCCGCTACGCGCCGAACGAACACATGGTTTATCAACTCAACGCCCGCGATGAAATCATCGAGCAGTTCCTGGAGGACGTTCTCTAATGTTTACCAACCGCGTAAGACAGGCCATCGCGGCCACCCTGCAAGGCCTGCCGTTGTCGGCGACCGTTGAGGAATTCACCCCGCCGAAAATCGAATTCGACATGGAAGAGATGCGCGGCGGGCGCTTCATCGTCGAAGAAATGGCCAAGGGCGGCAAAGCGCTCGGCGCCAAGCTGACCCTGCAAGGCCTCGGCGCCGAAGTGCTGCTGGCGCTGGGCGTGAAGCTGGGCGACGACATCCTGCTGAACGTGCGCGAAGCCGGTCAGGATCAGGACGGCAACACCTGGTTCACCTACCACACCGTCGGCGGCCAGCTGAAATCCCTTGAGGAAACCGCAGTGAAAATGGGCGAGAAACCCAAGACCAACCTGGAACTGTCCTGCCGCACTTACAACCGCCTGGAAAACGGCGTGCCGGTGATCGACATCGACGTGCGCACGCAGAAATTCGTGCTCAACGGCGTCGACATCCTCGGTGATGCCCGGCGTGCGGTGTTGATGCCGTAAACCAGCAGCACGCCACACACAAAACCTGTGGGAGCGGGCTTGCCCGCGATAGCTGTGGGTCAATCAACTCAATGTTGGAAGTGCCGACCTCATCGCGGGCAAGCCCGCTCCCACAAGGGATTTCAATAATTCCCAAAGAATCACCAAGGAATTCATACATGCCGTGGATGCCACCCCAACACGAACTGCTGTCGCCGATCACCGGCGATGACGGTTCGCAGATTGAAACGATCCAGCTCAAACCGCTGTTCTACGCCGCCCAGAAAGAAGCGCTGGAACGCGCTGGCGATGACGAAGACGATCAGTTTTTCGAGCTGGCGTTGCTCGCCACCGGCCTGTCGGTCAAGGAACTCGACCAGCTCAAACGCCCGGATTACGTGAGCATCGCTCAGTACGTCCATGAGATGTCCACCCGGCCGAGTTCGTACTTTCTCGAACAGGTCGAAGACGGGAAAACGTCTGTCGATTCAGATGAGATTCAACTGTTGCAACCGCTCGCCGTGACCGGCCGCACCGTGACGTCTCTGAGTCTGGAAATGCCCGTGCTGCGCGCCACCAAAGTGATGAAGAAACTGAAAACGGCGAAGGAACGCGCCGAATTCATCACCGCCCATTGCACCGGCCTGATGATCCCCGATCTGGCCCAGCTGACCGTCCCGGACTGGACGCAATTGCAGGTGCGCATAGACGATTTTTTAAACCAGCCGGCGGCCTACTTTCGGAACGCGACATCGAAGTAATCCTCGATATCGTCCCGCTCATTTACTCGGTAAGTGAGGCGGAGATTCTGGAATGGGACGCCGAGAAGGCGTTGCGCCGCTACGACATAGCGATCACTCGCCTTGGCGTGAAACAGGAGTAGAGCGGCAATGGCAGTGAATCAATTTGCGCTAACGAATGCTGACGACAGCAAGGGCCTCGCGCTGGCCAATATCAGCCTGAGCGCAGCGGCGTTGGGAGCAGCACCCGGACCACTTCTCGCCACAGACCAGACGGGCGGCCTGCATCAGGCGTTACTGACGGCCAGCGGCAAGATCAGTCTGCTCACTACGGCGATAGACGCGTTGAACGTGACGCTCGCGGCGCTACGTTCTTTGTCACTGACGTCCAGTACTGGAGCGAAGGGCGACTCATCCGGCGCGCGCAAAACCGAGGAAAAACCCTCAGCGAATGCTGAGCTTCCAGCAACCCGCAAGTCGGCGCTGGCAATGGATACGGCGGCGGCCGCGCTGAGCAGCGTCGCCGCAATTTCGCGCAAAGATGGCAAGGACGTCGCCCAGTCCAGCCTGATCATGGCCAGCGCCCCGCTAGTAGCGGCGGGTGGCACTACCGGGGTGGATCTGGTCAATGTCGCAAGCGTGGCAGCCAAAGCAGGGCTTGGCAGCCAATACGCCAATGCTTCTGACAAAAAGCTCGAGTTGCTGACCTTTGCCAACGACGTGGCGATCACGGCGGCGGCCTTCAAGCTCCCGGCGATGGAAGTGGCCGAAATGGCCAAGGTCTGGCGGACCTCGATGAAGCTTACGCGGGACGAGGCCGTTGATCTGGCAGACGCGGTCAACCACCTCGGCAAGCTGCCTGGGGATGTGCAGTCAGCCGACATCGGTGCAGTCCTGCAACAGTCGGGTGAGTCAGCAGTAGCCGCCGGCCTGCAACCGGAAAAGGCAGCGGCGCTGTCGGCAGCACTGCTGAACGCTGGCGTGAAAAAGGATGATGCCGGCGTTGCGCTGAAAAACATTTCCGATGCGTTGGCTAAAGGCGACCAGGCCTCCGCGGCTGAAGCGGCCGCCTGGCAACAATTGAAGCTTGATCCCAAAGCTGTTGCGCAAGCCTTGCGCGATACCGGCAACCAAGGCTCGCAACAAGGCGCTGTGCTGACGGTGCTGGCTGCGCTGAACGCCAAACCCGTCGAACAACGTACGGCATTGGCCCGCACGCTATTTGCCGACAGTGGCAATGCCGCGCTCGCGCTTTCGCAGAACCTGGCACAGGTCAACGAAGCGTTTTTCCAGGTAACCGATAAACGCCAATATGCGACCTCGGCCCTGGGCAACAACGCCTCGGTGAAAGCGTCCGCGCTGGCGCTCGCCAATACTCAACAAGGGCAGTTGAACATCAAGAATGCGCGAGAGGAGCGCTTGTCGGTCGCCAAAGGCAACGCATTGGCACCCGACATCGAGAAACCGGGCGATACGCATTCGACCGATAAGTTGAGTGAGCTGGCCGAAACCTATCCGAAAACCACCGGTGCCGTTTTGACGGCGGCTGAGTGGGCTAAACCAGTGTTCGACTTCGTTCTCGAATCGGTTGCCGATCAACTCAAGGAGCGTTTAGGCAAAGGCATTGTCGATAAAGCCGCCAGCCGTATTCCTGATCGCTGGAAACCGGCTGGATCAGCGGGTGCCGCTGTGAACTCGCTTACTCAGGGGGCGGGGCCCGTCATTGCCAATCGGGCTTCCAGCGCCAGAAACGGGTTGAAGATATTCGAACAGGCAGCATGGCCCAGTGCTCCGCGCCTGGGCGTTGCGGCCGCTGAAATTCGCCCCGTGTCACGAATCATGCCTTGGCCGGTGAAGGCGGCAATCGGCGCCGCCGATGTCGTCGAAGGCGTAGCCAGCGGTGACAAGCGCAAAATGGCGACAGGCCTGGGTGCCGCTGGCGGTGGCTGGGCCGGTGCGGCCGCCGGTTCCGCCATAGGTGCATCGATAGGCAGCATCGGGTTGGCGCCGGGCATGGTGGTAGGCGGCCTCATTGGTGGGCTCATCGGTGGGTGGCTCGGCTCGGAAGGAGGCAGTTGGCTGGGAGAGAAACTGGTTGCGCCAACACCGGACAAGCTCGCTGCGCCCGAGCAGGTCAGTAAAGAACTGACGACTGCTCAGCCTGCAGCGCAGCCGCTGACGTATGCACCGACTGTGCAGGTCTACTGCAGCGATCCCGGCAGCTCGGACAAGATCGGTCTGTTGGTCGCGCAACATCTACAAAACCAATTCATGCAAATCACCCCGTTGATGACCAACAACCCTCTTGCCACGCGCCGCGATGCAGCCCTGACCGATGGAGTCGCCTGATGAAACAACAAATGGCACTGGGCAGTTTCATCTTCGGCCTGTCGCGCAACTTTGCGTACCACCAGTTACTGCGCAAGTCTGATGGCGGCTGGACCGAGATACAGATCCTCACCAGCAAACCCAAGTCCAGCCAGACCGGACAAAAACCGGAAACCCTGACCATCACCGGCAAGTCGATGTACGCCGTAGCCATGGATCGGCTCGATGAGTTGCGTGCGCTACAGGCTCTGCGTACCCCGCTGCCGTTGATCGACGGGATTGGTCGCAATTGGGGCCTGTGGCGGATCAGTAGCGTTCAGGAAACCCAGACCCAGATCATCGATGACGGCACGGCGATGGTGGTCGATTGGGTCATTGAATTGGCGGAGTTCAACAATGCGTAAGGCACGAAGCGTGGCCGGTGACTCGGTGAATCTGCTGCTCTTTCGGGAAACCGGGCGCAGTGATGACACCGCTGAAGAGGCGCTGTGGAAACTCAACCCGACCTTGGCCGAGCACGGGTCGATTCTGCCTGCTGGCGTCTGGGTCGAGCTGCCGGAACTGGCCGTGAAACCCGCGGTGGTCAAAGCAGCGACGGCCTGGGATTAAGGAGGGGGCATGGCACTGGGATTTACGCCGGCGGTGAATATCTACGGGGCCAACGCGGCCCTGCTCAATCAGCGTCTGATCAGTTGGGAGCACATTGATGCCGCCGGTTTCGAGTCCGATCAGCTGACGCTGACCATCGATTTGGAGGGCCTTGAAGGGCTGCCGAGTCTGGGCGGAAAAATTGGTTTGCAAGTCGGTTATCGGGAAACCGCAATGATCGATAAAGGCCAGTTCAAAGTGACGCGTCTGACGCCGACACTGTTCCCGTTTCGCCTCACACTGGTGGCCACTGCGGCGCCGTTCAGCAAGGATGATGAAACCGGCTTCAAGCAGCGCCGCACCGTCAGTCATGGGCCGACGACGCTGGGCGGGTTATTTCGCAAGCTGGTAGAACCCCACGGCTTTTCGCCACGGGTCGCGCCTGAAGTTTCGTTGATCCGCATCGAGCACATCGACCAGTCCAACGAGACCGACATGGGTTTTGTCACGCGTCTGGCGAAAAAGTACAACGTCGTGGCCAAGCCTTACGGCGACGTGTATGTGCTGGCGCGGCCCGGGCAGACCAAGTCGTTGTCGGGGCAGATTCTGCCGGACGTGGCCCTGTCGGTTACGCACAACAATCGCCCCGGCGATCACGCATTCATCAGCGCCACGCTGGAAGAATCGGCCCGCGAGCAGGTCAAGGGCTGCAAGACCTGTTTCTGGGATGCGGCGGCCGGGGTGTTGCGTTGGGTCGAGACGGGCGTAGCGCCGTTCAAGACCGTGCGCCAGAAGCAGCCCAGCGAAGCGGATGCCATCGCGGTAGGCGAGGGCGAAGTACGCAAGATGCTGCGCCAAAAGTACAAGGTGAAGATCACCTGCCCGGGCGATCCGCGCCTGGCGGCCGAAGGTCTGCTGTTGCTCGATGCGAGCTGGCCGGACTTCATGCGCGGACGCTGGTCGATCGACAAGGTTACCGCCAGCGGCAGTCGCGAGAACAGCTATCGCTGCCTGATTGATGCGTCGTGCCTGGATCCCAAGGCTGAACAGTAATCCTGAACCGAATGCATATTTCTGTGGGAGCGAGCCTGCTCGCGAAAGGGAAGTCAGCTTCAGCATCGATGTGACTGATCGACCGCTTTCGCGAGCAGGCTCGCTCCCACAGGGACTGCGGCGTTCACTGTAATTTCTCTTACTTCGGAACACCCCCATGAAGATCACCCCGATCCTCACGCAACTGCGTGGGCAATGCCCTGGGCTTGCCAATCATATTTCGGTGGGCCTCGATCTGGCGCTGCAAGGCAACCCGGATCTGCCAACACCTTCGGCCCACGTGCTGCCAATCGCCGATCTGGCCAGCAACAGCACCACCCAAAACCTCGTCACCCAACCGATCCGCGAGCGCTTCGAAATCGTCCTGGTGCTTGACGCGACCGACGCGACAAAAGCGCTGGATCTGTTGCACGACCTGCGCGCCGAACTGTGGCGCGCACTGGTGGGGTTCAAGCCCGATGCCGACTACAGCGCCATCGTCTACGACGGCGGTGAACTCGCGTCGATCAACAGCAGCCGCGTGTTCTATCGGCTGCGTTTTTATGCCGAGTTCCAGCTCGGCCGCAATCTGCCAAGTCAGCCTGCGGAGAGTTGGCACGAGCGCGAACTGGACGCTTTGTCGTCCTTTACCGGGATGACGGTGCGGGTCGATGCGATCGATCCGGCTGACCCCAATCTGCAACGCCCGGGCCCGGATGGCCGGGTGGAAATGACTTTCTCTGGAGACGTAACCCCATGAGCAACCGCATTACCGTAGTGCCGGCCGCTGGCCGTGTCGTACCTGACCCGGAGGCGGGCGACTTGCTACCTGCCGAAGGCCGTGAAGTGCTGGACAGCGCCTGGTGGCGCCGGCGTCTGGCCGACGGCGATATCACACTCAAAACCGCAAAAGCGGCTAAACCACAGGGAGCCAAATAATGGCGATCGGATTCAGCAACATCCCGGCGGACATTCGTGTGCCGCTGTTCTATGCCGAAATGGACAACTCGGCCGCCAACAGCGCGACCTCGGCCATGCGCCGTTTGATCGTCGCGCAGGTCAACGACAATATTGCCCCGACTGAAGTCGGCAAACTGGTGCTGGTTTCCAGCGTGGCGCTGGCGAAAAGCATCGGCGGCCAGGGCTCGATGCTCGCCTCGATGTACGAGACCTTCCGTAAGGCCGACCCGATCGGCGAGATCTGGTGCCTGCCGCTGCACAACACTGAAGGCGCAATCGCCAAGGGTGTGCTGACTCTGACCGGCACCGCGACCCAGGCGGGCATGCTCAACCTGTATGTCGGCGGCGTACGTGTGCAAGCCACCGTGGTCAATGGCGCCACCGCCGCGCAAGCGGCCACTGCACTGGCGCAGAAAATCAACGCCACTGCCGACCTGCCGGTCAGCGCGGCCGCTGCTGAAGGTATTGTCACCCTGAACGCCAAATGGACCGGCGACAGCGGCAATGACATCAGCCTGCAATTCAATCGCCTGGGCAAGAGCAACGGCGAAGAAACTCCGGCTGGCCTGACCAGTGCAATCACCGCCATGACCGGCGGCGCTGGAGTGCCGGATCAGATCGCCGCCGTCGCGGCACTGGGCGATGAACCGTTCGAATTCATCGCCTTGCCGTGGTCCGATCTGGCCACCCTCAATACCTGGCAAGCGATCATGGATGACAGCAGCGGGCGCTGGTCGTGGGCCAAGCAACTGTTCGGTCACGTCTACAGCGCCAAACGCGGCACGGTCGGCACGCTGGTCGCCGCAGGCCAGGCGCGTAATGACCAGCACATGACCATCCAGGCGCTGGAGCCGGGCGTACCGCAACCGTTCTGGGTACAAGCGGCGGCACTGGCAGCGCGCACGGCGGTGTTCATCTCCGCCGACGCCAGCCGCCCGACACAAAGCGGCAGCCTGCCGGGCGTCGACCCGGCGCCGGCAAGCGAGCGTTTCACCCTGACCGAGCGTCAGTCGCTGCTCAACTACGGCATCGCCACTGCTTACTACGAAGGCGGTTACGTGCGCATCCAGCGTTCGATCACCACCTACCAGAAGAACGCTTACGGTCAGGCCGACAACTCCTATCTGGACAGCGAAACCATGCATCAGTCGGCGTTCATCGTGCGTCGTCTGCAAAGTGTGATCACCAGCAAGTACGGCCGCCACAAACTGGCCTCCGACGGCACCCGTTTCGGCGCCGGCCAACCGATCGTCACGCCAGCGACCATTCGCGGTGAGCTGATCGCGCAGTACGCCAAGCTTGAGCTGGAAGGTCATGTGGAGAACGCCGAGCTGTTCGCCGAGCACTTGATCGTCGAGCGTGACGTGCAGGACCCGAGCCGCGTGAACGTGCTGTTCCCGCCGGACTACATCAACGGTCTGCGCGTGTTCGCGCTGCTCAACCAGTTCCGTCTGCAGTACGACGACGCGGCCTGATCGGCGCCGTCGTCGCTAAGCATTCAGCCCACCTCGCGTGGGCTTTTTTATTCAAGGGAGAAACACCATGGGTCAACTGATTGCAGGCACCTGCTACGTCAAGGTCGACGGCGCACAACTGACCATCAATGGCGGCTGCGAAGCCCCGCTGATGGCCGTCAAACGTGAAACCGTCGTGCCCGGTTTCTACAAGGAAACCGACATCGCACCGTCGTTCAAAGTGACCGCGCTGCACACCGCCGACTTCCCGCTGAAGAAGCTGATCGAAGGCACCGATATCACCGTCACCTGCGAATTCAGCAACGGCAAAGTCTACGTGCTGGCCGGCGCCTATCTGGTCGAGGAGCCAGTCTCCAAGGGCGACGACGCCACCATCGAACTGAAATTCGAAGGCATCAAGGGGACCTGGCAATGAGCGGCGCCGTGAAGCTTCAAGTAGCAATCGAAGCCCACGGCGAGCCTCTGACCGAACTCGTCCTGCGCCGTCCGACGGTGCAGGAAGTGCGAGCGATCAAGGCGCTGCCGTACAAGATCGACAAGAGTGAAGAAGTCAGCCTCGACATGGACGTGGCGGCCAAATACATCGCCGTGTGCGCCGGCATTCCGCCGTCGTCGGTCAACCAGCTCGATCTGGCTGACCTCAATGCGCTGAGCTGGGCCGTTGCGAGTTTTTTCATGAGTGCGGCGTCGGCGCCATCACCGACCTGATCGCCGTCGCCTATGACCTGGCCTGGTTCTGGAAGGTTGACCCCGAACAGATGATGGCCAGGCCACTGGATGTGCTCCGCGAATCGCTGGAGCACGCGCAACGGATCAATGCGATGCAGCAGGTGCAGTGATGGCAGACGAAGAGAAGAAAACCCCGAAACCGGTGCTGATCACCGGCATCGATGAACTCTCGCCCAAACTGGGCGCCCTGCGCGTGAAGGTTGAGAGTTTCAAAAACAATCTCGAGCAGACCGGCCTCGGCAAATTGGACATCAGTGGTCTGTTCAAGGGCGGCAGCGTGATCACGCCTTTCGTGGAAGGGATCAAGTCGGCGGCGGCGTTCCAGGGCAAATTGAGCGAAGTCAGCGATACGGCGAAAACCGTCGAGCTGCCCGCCGCGCCGAAAGTCGCGGCGCAGAACATGAATGTGTTCAGCGCTTCGATGGAAAAGGTTTCGGCTTCGGTCGACGCCGCGCTGGTGCCGGCCGTCGGGGCTTTGGTGGTTGGTCTGGAACCGGTGCTGACTCAGGTCGGCAGCCTGCTCGCTGACAATCCGCAACTGGTCGAAGGCCTGGCGGCGGGGGCGATTGCCTTCTCCGCCATGCAAACCGCGGTCACCGGTATGACCCAGGTGATGGACGTCATGAGCATGGTGCTCAAGACCAACCCGATCATGCTGATCGCCGTGGGCATTGCCGTGGCGGCCGGATTGATCGTGGCCAACTGGACACCGATCAGCGCGTTCTTCACCGGGATGTGGGAAGGCGTGAAAAACGCCGGGACGGGTGCGATGGCGACGTTGCGCTCGATACTCGACTGGCGACCGCTGGCCGCCCTGGCGGCGTTGTGGCAACCGGTCACGGGATTGTTCTCGGCTATCTGGGGCAAGGTCATGACTGTGACGGCGCCAGTGATCGACTTCTTCAAGTCGGTTTTCGCGTGGTCGCCTGCCGGCATGATCATCGAAAACTGGGGGCCGCTGACCGGCCTGTTCTCGGCGATCTGGGAATTGCTCAAGGCCTTGAGTGTGCCGGTGATGGCGTTTCTCAGAAACCTGTTCGATTTCTCGCCGATGCAGATGATTACCGATGCGTGGGGTAGTGTCGTGACGTTCTTCGAACCGATGTTCAGCGGTCTGCGAAAAGTCGCGCTACCGGCGAAAGAATTCCTCGTGTCGCTGTTCGATTTCTCGCCGATGCAGATGATTACCGACGCGTGGGGTGGTGTCGTCACGTTCTTCGAACCGATGTTCACGACGCTGCAATCGGCGGTGCAAAGCACCCGGGACATCGTGCGGACGCTGTTCGATTTTTTCCCGATGGAAATGCTGACCAGTGCCTGGGGTGGGATTGTCGGGTTTTTCGAACCGATCTGGATGGCGCTGCAAACATCTGTGCAGCGGGTCAGAGGCTTTTTCACCAGCCTGTTCGAGTGGTCGCCGCTGGAGCAGATTGCCCAGTATTGGCAGCCAATCGGTGAGGTCTTTTCGGCGATCTGGGGCGTTGTATTGGCACTGTCCGCGCCGGTCGTGGATTTTTTGCACGGCCTGTTCGAATGGAAGCCTCTGGATCAGATCATCGAGAGTTGGGGACCGATCACCGAGTGGTTCGGCGAGTTGTGGCAAAAGCTGCAAACCGTCATCGCGCCGATCAAGGAATTGTTCGAGGGTGGCTTCGCCGGACTGATCGCCAAGGTCACCGGCAAGGTTGAAACTCTCACTGAAGCACAACGCCAGACCAATGCCGAAGGCAAAGGCGAACTGGCGCCGGCGTTCTTCGCTGCCAACCCGGCGCCTGTTGGCAATGGCACACTGCAAAGCGGTTCGTTGCCGCAAACCTCCAGCGCGCTGATCCAGCAAAGCGCTGCCAACAACCGCACGCAACTTGAAGGCGGGCTGACCGTGCGCTTCGAAAATGCGCCGGCCGGCCTGCGCACCGAACAACCGCAAACCAATCAACCTGGCCTGGCCGTGTCTTCACGCATCGGCTATCGCTCACTGTCGATGGGAGGTTCCCAATGAACTGGCGTGACCGTTTGTTGCCGGCATCCTTTCGCGGTGTCGGTTTCTGGATCGACCAGGCGAAAACCCCGGTCGGTCGCAAAGGGCAGTTGCATGAATACCCGCAACGCGACCTGCCGTTTTTCGAGGACCTCGGCCAGCAGGCCAAGACCCACGATCTGACGGCGTTCCTCATCGGCCCCGATTGCCTGGAGCAGCGCGACGAGCTGCTCAAAGCGCTGGAGCAGGGCCGTGGCGAACTGGTGCATCCGTGGCTCGGACGTCTGCAGGTCAAGGTCGGTGAATGCGACATGACCCACACCCGCCAGGACGGTGGGCTAGTGACATTCGCGCTGAAGTTCTATCCCGACCAACCCCTGCCGTTTCCGACCGCCACGGTCAGTACGCAGAAAGTGCTGCTGGCCAAGGCCGACGGTCTGCTGGGTTCGGCGGTGGCGCGTTTCGAACAGGCGATGACGTTGATCAAGGCAGCGCGGATCGGCATCACCAACCTGCGCAACAGCCTCACCGGGGTTTACGAGGTGATCAAGGAGCAACTGAAACCTTTGATCGAGCAGTACCGCCAGATCACTGAACTGGTCAAAGCCGTGAAGGAATTGCCCAAGGAAGTGGCGGCGGAATTCAAGGGTTTGCTCGGTGATATCAAGGAGCTGAAAGCGTTCGCCAAGGAAGGCTACCGTGGCGTGATTGCCGACGTGTCGCAGCAACTCGAAGCGATTCGCAAGGCCGATGCGCCGAAGATCACCACGGGCAAGGACACCAATGCCGCCGCGCAGGCCATGGCCGATCTGGTGCAGGACACGCTGCTGGTCAAAGTCGCGCAGTGGGTCGCGTCGATGCCGGTGGCGAGCACGCCGGTAAAGCTGGCGTCGACACCGTCGGTGGCTCAACAGTCGACGTCGCCGGTCAGCCGTCAGGAAGTCCCTGTCAGCGATGACATGCAAGCCCTGCGCGCGGCGGTGACTGCCGCCATTGATCCAATGCTGGCGAAAGCCGGACCTGCGCACTTCCAGGCCATCAACGATGTAAAGGAAGCGCTGGTTGCTCATCTCAAAGCGGTGGCGTCCTCCGGCGTGCGGCAAGTCAGCAAATCGTTTCAGGAGAGCTTTCCGGCAGTGGTCGTGGCCTACAAGCAGTTCGGCGACGCCACGCGAGTCGAAGAGGTGACTCAGCGCAACGCGATCACCCATCCGGGTTTCTCGCCCAACGATGTGAAAGTCTCGCGGGAGTGACGCCATGAACGAGATGGACAATCACGCCACACTGACGGTCAACGACATGGAATACGGCGGCTGGAAAAGCGTCGAAATCACCGCCGATCTGGAGCGTCAGTTCCGCACTTTCAAGCTCGACATTACCTGGCAGTGGCCCGGTCAGACCGTGGATCAAAGGATCAAACCCGGCGACCCCTGCGAAGTGAAAATCGGCAAGGACCTGGTGCTCACCGGTTACGTGTTCAAAGCACCGATCCGCTATGACGGGCGGCAGATCAGCCTGACCATCGAAGGCAGTTCCAAGACCCAGGATCTGGTCGATTGCGCCGCCCGCAACCTGCCCAGCCAATGGCAGCAACAACCCTTGCTGACTATCGTCCGCGATCTGGCGAGCGAATATGGGCTGTCAGTGGTCAACGAGATCAGCGAAACCACACGCCTGACCAAACACACCATCGTGCCGGGTGAAACGGCATTCCAGTCGATCGACCGATTGCTGTCGCTGCTGCGGGTGTTTTCCACCGACAACGAGCTGGGCCAGTTGGTGTTGGCCAAACCCGGCAGCGGTGGCCGCGCCAGCGATGCGCTGGAGCTGGGCAAGAACATCCTGTCGGCCAATGCGCCGATGGATTTCAGCCAGGTGTTCTCCGAATACCGGGTGATCGGCCAGCAGAAAGGCTCGGATGCAAAAAGCGGCGCGGCGGTCAGCGAAGTCGAGTCGACGGCGGCCGATCTGAGCTTCAAACGGCGGCGCACCACGGTGATCAACGAAGGCACGCAACTGACCTTTGAGTTGGCGCAGCAGCGTGCCCAATGGGAAAGCGCGACCCGCATGGGCCGCGCACAGACCACCACCTATCAGGTGCAGGGCTGGCGGCAGAGCAATGGCGATTTGTGGCGCCATAACACGCTGGTGAAGGTCAAGGATCCGGTGCTGGATTTCGATGGCGACATGCTGATTTCCAAGGTCACCTATTCGTTGTCGGCGCAGGGTTCGGTGACCACGCTGCAAGTGGCCCCGCCGCATACGTTTGATCCTGATCCGACGCCCCCGAAGCAATCCCAGGCCTGACGCAGGATCCTGCTGGCGACAATGGCCCCTGTGGGAGCGGGCTTGCCCGCGATAGCGGTCGTGACAACAAATACATTTTTTCCCTGACACACCGCCATCGCGGGCAAGCCCGCTCCCACAGGGTTTGTGTCGACAAAGTCTAAGGAAACCCATGAGCCTACTGACACGCCTGCTGGCGCGCGGCACTGTCGTGCTCGCCAATTCGGCATCCAAGCTGCAATCGCTGCAAATGCGCCTCACCGCCGGTGAAGTCAACGACGACCTCGAACACTTCGAACCCTACGGTTTCACCAGCCATCCGTTGGCTGGCGCCGAAGGGGTCGTCACCTTCATCGGCGGCGACCGTTCCCATGCCATCGCCCTGGTCATCGCCGACCGCCGCTATCGCCTGCAAGCGCTCGCTGCCGGTGAAGTGGCGATCTACACCGACGAGGGCGACAAAATTCATTTCAAGCGCGGACGGATCATCGACATCGAGACCGCCACGCTGAACATCCGCGCCAGTAGCGCGGTGAACTTCGACACGCCGGTGATAAACCAGACCGGCAAGATCGTTTCCACCGGTGATCAACTGGCTGGCGGCATCAGCCAGATCAAACACGTGCATGTTGGCGTGCAGGCCGGTAACGGTCAGACCGGCGGGCCGGCAGGAGGCCAGTGATGTTCATCAGCCAGAACCTCCACGCCGCGCTGACCCGTGCCGTGCTCATCAGTCTGTTCACCTGGCGTCGCGCCGCTGATGACGACGCCCTCGATGACGAAGAACGCTTCGGCTGGTGGGGCGACAGTTTTCCCACGGTTGCCGACGATCGCATCGGCTCGCGGCTGTGGCTGCTGCGCCGGGTCAAGCTGACCCGGCAGACGCAAATGGACGCCGAATTCTATGCCCGCGAAGCCTTGCAATGGCTGCTCGACGACGGCCACTGCAGCGCCATCGACATTATCAGCGAACGCCTCGACGCCCAGCGCCTGAACCTGCGCACGGTCCTGACCCTGGCCGACGGTGAACGTCTGGACATCAACCCCGATAACAGTTGGCAGGTGATCTATGCCGTTTGAAACCCCTTCGCTGCCGGTGCTGATCAAGCGCACCCAAAGCGACCTGGCCGGCGATTCGCTGCGCCAGTCCGATGCGCAAGTGCTGGCCCGCACCCTCGGCGGCGCCGCTTATGGCCTGTACGGTTATCTCGACTGGATTGCCCAACAGATCCTGCCCGACAAGGCCGATGAATCGACACTGGAACGCATTGCCGCGTTGCGCCTGAACCAGCCGCGCAAAGCTGCACAAGTGGCTACCGGCAGCGTCGGTTTTACTGCAACACCTGGCGCGGTGCTCGACGTTGACACTCTGCTGCAAGCGAACGATGGCCGCACCTACAAAGTCACCACCGCGCGCACTACGGTCAATGGCAGCAACACCACCACGATTGCGGCGCTGGAGGCCGGCAGCCTGGGCAATGCCGACGCCGGTCTGACGCTGACCCCGGTGCAACCGATTGCCGGGATTGTCGGCAACAGCTTCGTGGTGCTGGCGCCGGGCCTCAGCGGTGGCGTGGCCCGCGAAAGCCTCGAGTCGCTGCGCTCGCGGGTGATTCGTTCCTATCGGGTGATTCCCCATGGCGGTTCGGCCAGTGACTACGAGACGTGGGCACTGGAAGTGCCGGGCGTGACCCGTGCGTGGTGCCGTGGCGGCGATGGCGGCATGGGCATTGTCAGCCTGTTCATCATGCGCGATGACGATACGCAGCCGATTCCCGGGGCTGAGCAATTAGCCGAGGTTCAGGCCTATATAGAACCATTGCGTCCGGTGACCGCCGAAGTGCATGTGCTGGCTCCGGAGCAGGTCCCGGTCACCTATAAAATACGCTTGAGTCCTGATACCAGCGCCGTGCGGGCCGCGGTGCAAGCGCAACTGCATGACTTGCACAACCGCGAGGCCGGTCTGGGCGACACCTTGCTGCAAAGTCATATTCGCGAAGCGATCAGTAGCGCCACCGGCGAGTATGACCACCAACTGATCGCGCCCGTTGGCAATGTCGTGCCGACCGAGAACCAGTTGCTGACCTTCGGGGGTTGCATATGGGAGGCATAAGAACTGCGGTGCAATATCAGGCCCAGTTACGCAACTTGCTGCCCAGTGGTCCGGCCTGGGATCCGGAACGAGTGCCTGAACTGGACGCAGTGCTCGTGAGTATTTCCCAGGAGCTGTCGCGTCTGGACGCCCGCGCCGTTGACCTGCAAAACGAAATGGATCCTGCCGGCGTCAGCGAGTTGGTACCCGATTGGGAGCGGGTCATGAATTTGCCTGATCCGTGCCTTGGACAGAAGCCGTTGTTCGACGACCGTCGTCTGGCGGTGCGCCGGCGCCTGCTCGCAGTCGGTAGCCAGACCATAGGCTACTTCGTCGAAATCGCCAGAACCCAAGGCTATCCCAACGCCAGCGTGACTGAGTTAAGAGCACCACGAATGGGGCGCTCACGTTTCGGTAAAGGGCACTTTGGCAGTTGGCAGGCGCAGTTCATGTGGACGCTCAATACCGGTGGTCGGCAATTCATCGGCCGCCGTTTCGGCGCCAGTTATTGGGGTGAGCGCTTTGGTGTAAATCCCGGTAGCGCCCTGGAGTGCCTTATCCATCGCAGTGCACCTGCGCATACCCGTGTGCACATCAATTATGACTAGAGGTTAAAAAGTATGGATTACCCGAAAAACACCCCCGGTGTCGGGCTGGTGAATGGACAGTTTGTGGACGAGAACCCGGTCGCAGGAACACCTGGGTCTTTGATCCCGGCAACTTGGGGCAATGCGGTTACCCAAGAGATCCTGAACGTGATCAAAGCGGCGGGGATGGAGCCCGAGGAAGATGTTTCAACGCAGTTGCTGCAAGCCATCCAGAGTTTTGCCGCTCATGACTTCAAGAACTCGGTGCGGGTAGCGACCACGGGAACAATTGCCCTCAGCGGTTTGCAGAACATCGACGGTGTACAACTGGCCGTGGCAGATCGAGTGCTGGTGAAAGACCAGGCCAATGCATCGCAAAACGGTGTTTACGTGGTGGCTGCCGGCTCATGGGCGCGCGCCGTGGATGCCGCGCAGGACTATCAAGTGACCAGCAGCTTTGTCATTGCGACCGATGAAGGTGTGGTGAACAGGTCCCGCCTTTGGCAACTGACCACACCAGGTCCGATCAAGGTCGGCACCACTGCGCTGACGTTTGAATTGCTGGCGGGGTACACCGGGGTCGCATCTGGCGAATACCGCAAGGTCATGGTCAATGCACGGGGGCAAGTCACAGCCGGCTCCAATCCGACAACCCTTGATGGCTACGGCATAGTGGATGCGTACACGAAAGTGGCTGCCAACAGCGCATTTGTGAAACAGGGCGGTGGCGCCGGGCAACTTGGCAACACGGTATCCATTGGCTGGGACGGCAAGAACATCTTGATCCAAGTGGACGCTACCAGTTTTGGCAACCTGTGGTGTTCGGCCAACTTTGACCCCGGGACCAAGGCCAACGTCGCGGACGTGTACAGCAAGAGTGCGACGAATGGCTTGCTGGACGCCAAAATCGCTTCGGATACATGTTCTGTGGCCGGTTTCGCAGGTGGGAACTCCGCTTCTCCTTATATGCGAAACAAGAACAGCAACGAAGTCGTGATGCTGGCGAAAAGTGCCTCGACACTTGCGGGCTATGGCATCACGGATGGGATGACGCGTGCCGAGATTACCGGCCAGGTCAGTGCTCGGGTGCTCAGTGACGGCATTACTTGGGCAGGGTTTGCCAGTAATGATCCGAATCAGCCCTATATGCGGCGTACTTCCGATAACGGCGTCTATCTTTTGCAGCCTCGTCTGGGGTTCACACCGGTTCGCCAGGGCGGAGGAAACTTCCAGTCGAACAATACGGTAATGATCGGCTGGGCGGCCGACGGTACGTCTCTGCGAGCACAAGTCGATGCAACTGATTTGGGCAGCATCTGGACCGACGGCATCGGTAATGCCAAAGCGGTCGCTGCGCAATCAACCGCCGAAGCAGGAGTGGTCGGTTCTTATGCGTTGTTAGTCGTTGGCGGAGGAGGCGCTACAGGGCCGGGCGCACTTGCTGCCGGCGTCAACTGCCGGTTCACGGCCACCGACGGTTCTGCCTGGGGCGGCGCACCTGCCGGCACTTGGCGAATCATGGGGGCAATCCGAAATGCCGACGGTGCCAGCCCTGACTCAACTGTTCTATGCCTGAGGGTTTATTGAAATGATGACAATTCTGAGTGCGCGTCAGCCCTGCTGGAACGACGTGGAACATACCTCGTTGAACCTGTTGGTAACTTTCGAAGAGACCAGAGAATCATTGGGTGAAGTACCCTTTACGGCTTCGCCGAACGATCCGGAGCGTCACGGTCGAGAATTGTTTGAACGGGCAGCTGCTCTGGAATACGGCGACATTGCCGAACCCGACGAAGAACAACTGAAAGATGCAATGCGTATGAAATCTTCCGCGCTCTCGGCGCTGGCTTCATCGATGATCGCAAAGTTGCAGGGTGACTTGAGCACTCTGCAGGACTCCGAGGCGCTGGGCATGGCCACAGATGAGGAAATCACGCAGTTGCCATTGACTCAGGCAAAACTTGATCTCTGGAGAAAGTACCGGGTACTGCTTTCAAGAGTCGAAAGCCAGCCCGCTTTTCCTCGCGCGGTCGATTGGCCACCGCAGCCTGATTGAATGTTTGGTGCATGAGCCGAGTACATGGCCCTTAGAATGCTGCACAGCATTTTTGCTACTTGCAGAGCGGTCGCAAGACCGGGCCGGCTGCGTGCACTCTCGGCGTCGAATGAATAACAGCCGGAGACTAAAAATGGATTATCCAAAGAGTGTGCCCAATATCGGACTGGTCAATGGCAGGTTCGTGGATGAAAACCTTGCAAGCGGAGCGCCGGGCTCGCTGATTCCTGCTGTGTGGGGTAATGGTGTAACGCAGGAAATTCTGAGTGTTGTGCAGGCGGCAGGTCTAACGCCGGACGAGACGACCAATGATCAATTGCTGGGCGCACTTCGCAGTCCGGCGCTGTTTTTGACTGCTGCCCAGTTTGATAAGGGTCGGTCAGTGGCCACTGCGGAGTTTGTTCAGCGTGCGTTGGGCAATTACGCAAGTGCACGGGGAATATCCGCCGCAACGCAACTATCGATCGCTGATATCGGCTGCTCGATCGGAATGGGCGGGACCGTTTCCTATACCGTTACCCTGCCTGACGTCGCCTCGGTACCTGATGGTGCGAGCATTGGCCTGCACTGCCGCAACAGCGCACCGGTCACGGTTGCGAGTAAGTCCGGTGCACAGATCAGCCCCCAAGGCGCCTATCTGACCTCGATTGTGATGAACAGCGGGGAGAGCGCCAACTTTGTCAAAGAGAGCGGCATCTGGACTGTTTACGGTACCGCCAGTTTGAAATATGCCGCGCTGTTTTCCGGAATGGTCAGCAATCCCGGGTATCAAAAACACGCCAGTGGCAACATCGATCAGTGGGGCACGGGGATATCGAACGCCGAGGGGGATGTCTACGTGACATTTCCGATGACGTTTCCCAAGGCATATTTCTCGCTGGTGGCGACACATACGGGGGGCGATGCGGCGATGGTTGCGGTAACGGCGTACAGCGCAAAGGGCTGCACACTGAGAATTCGCAATGCTGCTGGTCAAGTCAGCGCCGGTTGGTCGGTGAATTATTTTGCAAAGGGCTACTGAATGAACCCCTTCACCGTTTTATTCAGCGCCAGCACCAAAGGCGCGTATGTGCCGGGTATCAATTCGACGGATATTCCCGATGACGTAATCGAGATTCCTCAGGGCTACTGGATCTCATTACTGCAACAGTTGGCGGTTACGCCAAAAATGATTGGCGTGAGCGAGGCTAACGGCTACCCGATTCTGGTCGATCCACCGCCACCCTCGCCGGATGCAGCCGCTGACGCCGAGCGCGCCTGGCGCACGGCCCAGCTGGCCGCCACTGACGGTTTGGTGGCGCGTGACCGGGACGAACTTGAGGACGGCGGCGGTACCACGCTGACTACCGAGCAATACACACAATTGCAAGTCTATCGTCGTGAGTTGCGTGACTGGCCGCAGGGATCATTTTTTCCGTTCAGCGAGTATCGGCCGTTGGCTCCGGGGTGGTTGGCTGCTGTAATCTGAAGCAGCTTGATCGAGGCTCTATTGCCTGAAAACTTCAGAAAGAAATGGCTGACAGGCATCAGCCGTCAACCATGATTCAATCGGGGCAACATCCAGGGAGGATCAAGCATCATGCAATTAACTGAAAAACACCTTATCGACATCATGCCCAACGCCCGCTCCCAAGCGGGCGTTTTTGTTTCGCCACTCAACTCCGCCATGGCCAGGCAGCGCATCGATACGCCCAAGCGCATCGCCGCGTTTCTGGCACAGGTCGGCCACGAGTCGGGCCAATTGCGTTACGTGCGCGAACTGGGCAACAACCAATACCTGAGCAAATACGACACCGGCACGCTGGCGCTGCGTCTGGGCAATACGCCCGAGGCGGATGGCGACGGGCAAAAGTACCGAGGGCGTGGACTCATTCAAATCACCGGTCGCGCCAACTATCGCCAGTGTAGCCTCGGCTTGTTTGGCGATGAGCGTCTGTTGGCATTGCCCGAGTTGCTCGAACAACCGCAGTGGGCGGCCGAATCGGCGGCATGGTTCTGGGCGCAGAAGGGCCTGAACGAGCTGGCCGACGCGGACCAGTTCAACACCATCACCCGCCGAATCAACGGCGGGTTGAACGGTTTGCAGGATCGTCTGGAAATCTGGGCGCGGGCGAGGGCGGTGTTATGTCCGGCTCCTGGCGGGTGATTGGTCTGTTGTTGCTGGTGGCCGGAGCTTTCGTCGCGGCGTGGCAGTTTCAGGACTGGCGCTACGGGCGGCAATTGGCCGAACAGGCGCGGTTAAACGCCGAGACGCAGAATCAACTCACCCAGACCGCCTTGAGCGCGCAGCAGGCCGAGCAGGATAAACGCCTGGCCCTGGAGCAACGGCTCGCGGCGAGTGAACAAACCCATTATCGAGCGCTGAGCGATGCCCAACGTGATCAGGATCGCCTGCGCGATCGCCTTGCTACTGCCGATGTGCGGCTGTCAGTCCTTCTCGACGCCGGCGACGTTGCCCACGGCTGCGCGGTGCCAGCCACCGCCGGCACCGGCGGCGTGGATTCTGCAACCGTACGCGCCCGACTTGACCCGGCGCATGCTCAACGAATTATCGCCATCACCGACACCGGGGACCGTGGATTGATCGCTTTGCAGGCTTGTCAGGCCTACGTCAGAGCGTTGGCGCCCGAACATTTTGAATGATTCTGTGTATTGAAAGCGCGTCCGGCTCGTGTACGGTGAAGGCATTCCACACGATCCGGAGCTCGCCGTGAAAGAGACCACCCAACTGGCCGCAGAACTGGGCCGACGTCTGCAAATGCTCAATGCCCACGTTACTACCGCCGAGTCCTGCACAGGCGGCGGGATTGCCGAAGCGATCACGCGGATTCCCGGCAGTTCGGCCTGGTTTGAAGCGGGTTACGTGACATATTCCAATCGACAGAAAACCCGGCAGTTGACTGTGCCGGGCGATTTGTTCGAGACGGTGGGCGCGGTCAGTCGTGAAGTGGTCGAGGCGATGGTGCGCGGTGCGCAGCAGCACAGCCTGGCGCATTTTGCCGTGGCGGTCAGCGGTGTTGCCGGTCCCGACGGCGGCACGCCGAACAAGCCGGTGGGTACGGTGTGGCTGGCCTGGGGCGTGGGCGATGCGATTTACAGCGAGGTTCAACACTTCCCTGGCAACCGCGACGAAGTCCGCCGACAAACGGTGAAGGCCGCGCTGGAGGGGCTTGTGCGACTAGCGGCACGAGAAATCGAAAATCAGGGGTAGGCGATCTTCGAACGCTGTGGAATAATACTGGCTACTTATACAGGTGTTGGCCGTCAGGCCTTATTGATTACGTGAGGACTTTAATGGACGACAACAAGAAGAAAGCCTTGGCTGCGGCCCTGGGTCAGATCGAACGTCAATTCGGCAAGGGTGCCGTAATGCGTATGGGCGATCAAGACCGTCAGGCGATCCCATCCATCTCTACTGGCTCTCTGGGTCTGGACATTGCACTCGGCATCGGCGGCCTGCCAAAAGGTCGTATCGTTGAAATCTACGGTCCTGAATCCTCCGGTAAAACCACACTGACACTGTCGGTCATCGCCCAGGCGCAGAAAGCTGGCGCGACCTGCGCATTCGTCGACGCCGAACACGCTCTCGATCCAGAGTACGCCGGCAAGCTGGGCGTCAACGTTGATGACCTGCTGGTTTCCCAGCCGGACACCGGCGAACAGGCCCTGGAAATCACCGACATGCTGGTGCGCTCCAACGCTGTTGACGTGATCATCGTCGACTCCGTGGCCGCATTGGTACCGAAGGCTGAAATCGAAGGTGAAATGGGCGACATGCACGTCGGCCTGCAAGCCCGTCTGATGTCTCAGGCGCTGCGTAAAATCACCGGTAACATCAAGAATGCGAACTGCCTGGTCATCTTCATCAACCAGATCCGAATGAAAATCGGCGTGATGTTCGGCAGCCCGGAAACCACTACTGGTGGTAACGCGCTGAAGTTCTACGCCTCGGTTCGTCTCGACATCCGCCGTACCGGCGCGGTGAAAGAAGGTGACGAAGTGGTCGGCAGCGAAACCCGCGTCAAGGTTGTGAAGAACAAGGTGGCTTCGCCGTTCCGTCAGGCCGAGTTCCAGATTCTTTACGGCAAAGGCATCTACCTCAATGGCGAGATGATCGACCTGGGCGTGCTGCACGGTTTCGTCGAGAAGTCCGGCGCATGGTATGCCTACGAAGGCACCAAGATCGGTCAGGGCAAGGCCAACTCGGCCAAGTTCCTGGCAGACAACCCGGAAATCGCCGCGAAGCTCGAGAAGCAACTGCGTGACAAGCTGCTGGCCCCAGTGGCAGACGTCAAGGCTTTGGCCTCCCGGGACAAGCTCGATAACATGGCCGAGGCCGATGTCGACGTTTGAGTCGTTGAATGACACTTGTACTCGATACTCTCGTCGCGGTGCGGCGAACCGCCATGGACCTGCTCGCACGTCGCGAGCATGGTCGAGTCGAGTTGACGCGTAAGCTGCGTCAGCGCGGCGCCGAGGCGGAGCTGATCGAAACAGCCCTCGACCGTTTGACGGAAGAGGGTCTGCTTTCCGAAGCCCGTTACCTTGAAAGTTTTGTCTCCTACCGCGCCCGTTCCGGCTATGGCCCATTGCGAATTCGTGAGGAGCTCAGCCAGCGCGGTTTGCAACGCACCGATATTGAAATTGCCCTGCGCGAAAGCGGTATCAACTGGCAGGCGCAGCTTCAGGATACGTGGCAACGCAAGTTCTCCGGGCATTTACCGATTGATGCGAAAGAACGGGCCAGGCAAGGCCGGTTTCTGGCGTATCGGGGGTTTTCGATGGAGATGATCAACCGCTTGTTCAGCGGTCGAGGGATGGACGATTAGACCGATTCAACAAAAAAGGCCCGCTATTTTTTAGAAAATAGCGGGCCTTTTTTTGCCTTCAAATTACGTTGAAAGGCTCGCGTGAGCGTTGTGCTGCGGGCGGTTTTGAGTCGGCCCAGTTTTCCGCCAGGTTGATGAAGTCCACCAATTCCCTCAGCCGACCATGAGTGCGGCCATTGAAGGCAAACGCCAATCGCGCCAAGTGGCTGAACTGCGCATCGTCGTGTTCTTCACCGCTGTAGGCGTGTTGATGAAACCCGTCGCTCAGGCACAGATCAGCAAATTCCTCCTGCATCTGCGCCAGTGCCTGGTCGCTGAGCTTATGGTTCATGCGAATCACAAATTGGCGCTTGAGCCAGCGGCTTGAGTGGAAGTTGCTGTAGAACTGATTGATCTGTTCTACCGCTTCTTCAACGCTGTAAACCAGTCGCATCAGCTTCATATCGGTCGGCAGGATATAGCGATTTTCTCCCAGCTGATTGCGGATGAAGTCCAGCGCACCTTGCCAGAAGGTGCCGCCCGGAACATCCAGCAACACCACCGGCACCAACGGGCTTTTGCCAGTCTGAATCAGCGTCAGCACTTCCAGCGCTTCATCAAGGGTGCCAAAGCCGCCCGGGCACAGCACCAGCGCATCAGCCTCTTTGACGAAGAACAGTTTGCGGGTGAAGAAAAAGTGGAAGGGCAACAGCTTGTCGGTGCCATCCACGGTCGGGTTGGCGTGCTGTTCGAAGGGCAGGGTGATATTGAAGCCCAGGCTGTGGTCACGTCCGGCCCCTTCGTGGGCGGCGGCCATGATGCCGCCGCCAGCGCCAGTGATAACCATCATGTCTGCCTGCGTCAGCGCTGCGCCGAGCTCACGGGCCATTGCATACAGAGGATGTTCCACTGGCGTACGTGCCGAGCCGAACACGGTGACCTTGCGCCGGCCCTTGAATTGTTCGAGCACACGGAACGCCTGCTCCAGTTCACGCAGGGCTTGCAGAGTGATCTTGGCGTTCCAGCGGTTGTGGTCTTCCTGAGCCATGCGCAGCACGGTGAGAATCATGTCGCGGTAGATAGGGATGTTCGGGCTGTTGGGGGAAACATGGTTGAGCTGTGCTTCGACCTCGCGGATGAGGTCGCCGCTTTCCTGAAAATGACGGCTCAAGAGGTCATTCGGTTGATAAGGCATTCAACGTCTCCTTCTGTACAGAGCGGGTAGTCCGGACAACCAGCGTCCGGGTCGCACTGCAAAACACACAGGGCCGGCAGTTCCATTTCTGCCGTTAACGAATGTTCGGGAATACTCTCAATCTAGACCCTCGCACGCATTCGCGCTGACTTGAACAGTGCGCTGTAACGTTTTGCCTGGCAACCGCTTCTGATTTGCGCCAAAGCGTCACCGCTCGTCTGAACGTGTCGCAAAGGGCCATCACTCTGATTTACTCAACTACAGATGTCGCAAGACAACCTTGCGTTAGTGCAAGGCAGGCAATTCAAGGATTTGTCGGTGGCAAGGAGGCGGGATGCATGACCAGAGTGGTTCTGGAGATCGATACGCAGCTGTATCGGATGTTGCAAGAGTCGGCCAAGACCAATCAATTGAGTCTCGAGGAGGAGTGCTGCCGACGATTGGCGGGCGGCGAGCGCCGCTCGCGCTATCTGCAGGCTCTGGTTGCGGAATTGCGCGCCGAGGATGAACAGCGGCGCGCTAATGCTTCGCGCTGATTACTTCTTCTTCGCCGGCGCGGATTTCGGGCAATCGGATTCCTGATAGCTGGCCGAACCGATGGCTTTGTTGGTTTTCACTTCGGTGAAGTCGTAACGCATGATCGCGCCCTTGGCCATCAGCTTGCGGTACGACGGGTTGTTGCAGACCGACGCGCCCAATTGGAAATACACAGCCTTGGGATCGGCGCGCATCTTGTCGGCGTGGCTCTTTTGCACGCTCAGATGGTTGATCAGTTGCGTGCCTTCGACGGTGTAGCCTTGATCAAGAATGTCTTCATTGATCGCCCGTGGCGTGCCGACGCTGCTTTGGGCGGCGACGTTGCGCAGCTCTCGGTTCAGATTCTGCTCACTCAGGGACGCAGCCTGAGCGGTAAAGGACGACGCCAGCAGAATGGCAGCGGTAGGAACGATAAGGCGCAGCATGAAACTCTCCTGATTCGGTGACTGGTGGTTCGACCCGTCACGGGGCGGTGCGTTCAGTGGCGGCGAATTATAGGGGAGCCGGTCTGGACGGTACAGGCTTGTGGCCGTCGCTCTGGTAAACTGCCGGCCTTTATTGCCCTGCCGAGTGTCGTTCGTGTCGAGTTTCCCAGTCTGCCGGTGTTGCCGGTGATGAACCATGCCCCCAACGCCGTGGCCCGCCTGCGCGATCAGCGTGAGGACGAAGGCATCAAGCCGATTCAGGCGCGCGGCTTTCGCTCGGAACGTTGCCGCGATTGTCGAGTGATCATCAGTCATTGCCTGTGCGCCTGGCGGCCAAGCGTCGACACCCGTTCTGGCGTGTGCCTGATCATGACCGGCAAGGAAGTCTTCAAGCCAAGCAATACCGGTTGGCTGATTGCCGACGTGGTGCGCGACAACCATGCGTTCATCTGGTCACGCACCGAGCCCGACCCGCAAATGCTTGCGCTGCTCAACGATCCGCAATGGCAGCCATATCTGGTGTTTCCGGGTGAATATGTCGAGCCGTCGCGGGTAACCAACACGGTGAGTGTCGATAGCAGCAAGCGCCCGCTGTTCATTCTGCTCGATGCGACCTGGACTGAAGCGCGGAAGATTTTCCGCAAGAGTCCGTATTTCGAACGCTTACCGATCCTCAGCCTGCTGCCGGACAAACTCTCGCGTTACCGTTTGCGCCGTTCGACCCGCAGCGAGCACCTGTGCACCGCCGAAGTCGCAGCGTTGTGCCTGGAACTGGCCGGTGACAGCGATGCCGCTTCGGCGCTGGACGCTTATTTCGATGTGTTCAGCCAGCATTACCTTGGTGCGAAACAGCAACTGGACCTGAACGAATCGACCCCCGCTCACGCCGAGCTGCTGCCTTATATACGAAAGCCGCAGCCGGAGTTGGCCCGATAGTGGCCCATACTGTCGCTAGCGCTGGCCATGTTGCTTGACCACCCCGGCTGCGCTGGGCATGCTTGGCGCCGATTAGGGTGCGGCCAAGGTTTGAAACGCCGTGTTTGTTGCTGATTGGCGTTGAACGTGCCCCTGTGGATGTCGCCGGAATGTGGCATCTTGAGTTGCTTTGGTCTGACCGGAATGCACTGGCGGGCCATCAAAAACAGGATCATTTGAAAAATGGCCACATACGACATCCTGATTGCCGATGATCACCCCCTGTTTCGCAGCGCCCTGCACCAGGCAGTGACGCTGGGCCTTGGCTCGGACGTGCGGTTGGTGGAGGTGGCGAGCATTGCCGAACTGGAAGCGCGCCTGGCCGAAAAGGCTGACTGGGATCTGGTCCTGCTGGACCTGAACATGCCCGGCGCCTACGGTTTTTCCGGCTTGGTGCTGCTGCGCGGGCAGTACCCGCAGATTCCAGTGGTGATGGTCTCGGCCCAGGAAGAAGCCTCGGTGATGGTCAAATCCCGCGAGTTCGGCGCCAGTGGCTTCATTCCAAAATCCAGCGATCTGAGCGTGATTCAGGAAGCGGTGCGCAAGGTGCTTGATGGCGATGTGTTCTGGCCGCCGCAAGCCTTCGAAGCGGTGAGCGTGTCCGATGAGGCGAAAGCCGCCAGTGATGGCCTCGCCAGCCTGACGCCGCAACAGTTCCGCGTGCTGACCATGGTCTGCGAAGGTCTGCTGAACAAACAGATCGCTTATGAGCTGAGCGTGTCGGAAGCGACCATCAAGGCCCACGTCACGGCGATCTTTCGCAAATTGAATGTGCGCACTCGCACACAAGCGGCTTTACTGCTGCAACAACTTGAGTCAATTCCGAGCCAGTGATGGCTGGCGGTTTCACGCTTTTTTGACTTTCGTTGATCTAGCTTCCCCACTCCTTTTTGGCTGGTTTCTTTCTTATGTCACCTTTCAAGGGCCAGACCGGCCTGAAACGCATTCTCAACGCTTCCGGCTATTCGCTCGACGGCCTGCGCGCCGCCTTCACCGGCGAAGCGGCGTTCCGTCAATTGGTGCTGCTCAACGTGGTGCTGATTCCGCTGACATTCTTCCTCAATGTCAGCCGTGTCGAGCAGGCGGTGTTGATTGCTGTTTGCTTGCTCGCTCTGATTGTCGAGCTGCTCAATTCAGCGGTGGAAGCGGCCATCGACCGCATCTCGCTGGAACTGCACCCGCTGTCGAAGAACGCCAAGGACATGGGCAGCGCTGCGCAGTTCGTGGCGTTGAGCATGATTGGCCTGGTGTGGGCGGTGATTCTGCTTTAAGCAATGGTCGGCAAGACGATCTCGTCGCTGCGCTGCACCCCGGCGGTGAAGGCGCGGCACAGCTCGAGAAACTCGCGCATGGCCGAGGTCTGGTATTTCTGTTTGTGCCAGATGAAATAGAACTGCCGGGCCAGATCCAGGTCCGGCGTCTCCACCGGCACCAGACTGCCGCGCCGGAAGGCATCGCGCAGCGCCAGCCGCGAAATGCAGCCAATTCCCAGCCCTGATTCCACTGCGCGCTTGATCGCTTCGGTGTGTTCCAGCTCAAGACGGATGTTCAGCGCGCTGCGATGGTGACGCATGGCCTGGTCGAAGGTCAGCCGCGTGCCGGAACCCTGTTCACGCAGGATCCACGCCTCGTGGGTCAGTTCTTCCATCGTCGCGCTGCCGCGTTTGGCCAGCGGATGTTGCGGCGCACAGAACACCACCAGCTCATCCTCGACCCAGCTCTGCACTTCGATGTCGGGGTGGCTGCAATCGCCTTCAATCAGACCCAGATCAATTTCGTAATGCGCGACTTGCTGCACGATATTGGCAGTGTTCTGCACGTGCAGCTTGACCTGACTTTCCGGGTGCCGCTGCATGAAGCTGCCGATCAGCAGGGTGGCCAGATAGTTGCCAATGGTCAGCGTCGCCCCCACTGATAAAGAGCCGAAACCGGATTTGCCATTGAGCAGGTCTTCGATTTCCTTGGCCTGATCGAGCAGGGCCACCGCTTGCGGCAACAGTTGTTTGCCGAGGGCGTTGAGGCTCAGGCGTTTGCCGGCGCGGTCGAACAGCTGGCAACTGGACTGGCGCTCGAGCTCGGTGATCGAAGTGCTGGCCGCCGATTGCGAGAGGTTGAGCAGACCCGCAGCGCGGGATACGCTTTCCTGCTGGGCGACGGCGACGAAGACTTGCAGTTGACGGAGAGTAAATCGCATATCGATATAACCGATAACCCTTATCTTAATAATCCAGTTAACAGATATTGTCGTCGCTATTAGAATGCGATGCAATTGCGCACGTTAAGCCTCATTGAGCCGCGCAGACCAATCTCCAGGAGTCAAACGTACATGAGCAACATGAACCACGAGCGTGTCCTCAGTGTTCATCACTGGAACGACACTCTGTTCAGCTTCAAGTGCACCCGCGATCCGGGCCTGCGCTTCGAGAACGGTCAGTTCGTGATGATCGGCCTGCAACAGCCCAACGGCCGCCCGCTTATGCGCGCTTACTCGATCGCCAGCCCGAACTGGGAAGAGCATCTCGAGTTCTTCAGCATCAAGGTGCAGGACGGTCCGCTGACCTCCCAGCTGCAGCACTTGAAGGAAGGCGATGAGATCATCATCTCGAAGAAGCCTACCGGCACGCTGGTTCTTGATGACCTGAACCCGGGCAAGCATTTGTACCTGCTGAGCACCGGCACCGGTCTGGCGCCGTTCATGAGCGTCATTCAGGACCCGGAAACCTACGAGCGCTTTGAAAAAGTGATCCTGGTCCACGGTGTGCGTTACGTCAACGAAGTCGCCTACCGCGAATTCATCACCGAGCACCTGCCGCAGAACGAGTTCTTCGGCGAAGCGCTGCGTGACAAGCTGATCTACTACCCGACCGTGACCCGCGAGCCGTTCGAAAATCAGGGCCGTCTCACCGACCTGATGCGCAGCGGCAAGCTGTTCAGCGACATCGGTCTGCCACCGATCAACCCGCAGGACGACCGTGCGATGATCTGCGGCAGCCCAAGCATGCTCGACGAGACCAGCGAAGTGCTCGACAGCTTCGGCCTGAAGATCTCGGCGCGGATGCGCGAGCCGGGTGATTACCTGATCGAGCGTGCGTTCGTCGAAAAATAACACCCCTTTGTAGGAGTGAGCCTGCTCGCGATAGGGCCGTGTCAGTCGAAATCCATCTTGACTGATCCACCGCAATCGCGAGCAGGCTCACTCCTACAGAAAAGCAAAAAGCCCGCGTTGCCTGAGAGGCAGCGCGGGCTTTTTCGTTTCCGGGGTCTACGCTGAGGCCGGGATGACTTCCAGCACGCGGATCTGTTCGGGCGTCGGGTAATGCCAGCGCACGTCCAGATCCCAGAACTGTGCGCCATATTCACGCTCCGGCGTCGGTGTCTGATACGCCGGACGCGGATCCTGAGCCAGGCACTGTTCAATCAGTCCAACCAATGGCTCGCCGAGGCGCTGAGCGTGTGTGTGCGCCTGTTTCAACGCCGAATCCGCCCATTGCACGTCGATCAGCTGCGGCGCGGCGCTGGCGATGTCGTTGGTCGCCGCCGGGATGATGTCGGCATACGGCACGTACGGTTTGATATCCAGCACCGGCGTGCCGTCGAGCAGATCGATCCCGGAAATAAACAGGCGATTGGCCTCGACCTTGTCCAGCTTCACCACTGATTGCCCGATGCCGTTCGGTCGGTGTGTGGCGCGGGTGGCGAACACGCCCATCGACTTGTTGCCGCCCAGTCGCGGCGGGCGCACCTTCAGGCGCGGCTTGTCTTCCAGTGCCTGATGAAACAGGAACAACAGCCACACGTGACTGACCTGCTCCAGCCCCTGCACCGCGTCACCCTGATCGAACGGCGCCACCAGCTCCAGCACGCCACGGGCGGCCGGGGCCAGTTGTGGCTGGCGGGGAATGGCGAACTTCTCCTTGAAACAGGAGCGCACGAAGCCGATCGGGGACACGCTGTAAGTCATGGTTTGCATTCGAAGCGGGGTAGGGCGGGCATGATAACCCGGCTCGCTTCAAGTCTGGTGGTGACAGGGCTTCCGCTATCGCGAGCAGGCTCGCTCCCACAGTGGATCTATGTCGTGCACAAATCCTGTGGGAGCGAGCCTGCTCGCGAAGGCCGCACCGCCGATCTACAAACTGAACCCACCATCCAGAGGAATGATATTCCCGGTCATATAAGCCCCCGCCGTACTCGCCAGGCTGATCGCCAGCGCCGCCATCTCTTCCTCGCGCCCCCAGCGCTTCATCGGAATCAGCGCAGTATCCTCAGCCAACGCCTGTTCATCATTACCAATATGCTGGGTCATCTTGCTCGGGAACCGTCCCGGCGCAATCACGTTGACGTTGATGTGCTGGCTCACCAGTTCCCGCGCCAGAATTCGCGACAACTGATGCAGGGCGGCCTTGCTCGGCCCATAGGCATACGCCTGCTCGCCAAACGAAGAAATCCCCGCCACCGAACCGATATTTATGATCCGAGCCGGATTCGCCGCCGAGCCAGCCTTGCGCAGCAACGGCAGAAACTGCTGGATGCAACTGAACACCGAGGTCACGTTGAGCTGCATGACCTTCTCCCAGCCCTTGACCGGATAACTCTCCAGCGGCGCGCCCCACGTGGTGCCCGCATTGTTCACCAGAATGTCCAGATGAGTGATCTGCTCGCCCAGACGCGCGGCCAATTCCCGTACGCCTTCTTCGGTCGCCAGATTTGCCGCCACGCCGTGGCAAATGCCCGTGGCGCCAAGTTCTTCGGCGGTTTGATGGCAGGCTTCAACGTCGCGCGAGCACACGTAGACATGGGCGCCGGCCTCGACGAATGCCATGGCGATCATTTTGCCGATACCACGGGTGCCGCCAGTCACCAGAGCGGTGCGGCCTTGCAGGGAAAAATAGGGATGCATGGCGAGTCCTGAAGATTAGGGATCAGTACACCCTAGTCGTCAGCCGCGAAAAGCGGAGCCACTATTTTCGGAGGGAATGAGGGGCCATGCGGCCAGCTTCGAGTTGCAAGCCACAAGCGGCAAGTTAAAGCAGGGGCTAACTTGCAGCTTGCAGCTTGCAGCTGTTTTCAGGCTCTCACGCGCAGCGTGAGCCCTTTGAGGAAGTTACGCAGCAACTGGTCGCCGCACGGGCGATAGTTGGTGTGGCCGACCTTGCGGAACAGCGCGCTCAGTTCAGGCTTGGATACCGGAAACTCGGCAGCCTTGAGGATCGCGTGCATGTCGTCTTCTTTCAGTTCGAAGGCCACGCGCAGTTTTTTCAGAATGATGTTGTTGGTCACTGGTACTTCGATCGGTTGCGGCGGACGGCTTTCGTCCTTGCCGCGCTTGAAGATCACCAGGCCGTCGAGGAAGTGCGCGATGACTTCGTCCGGGCAGCGCACGAAGCCTTCTTCGTCTTCTTCTTTCTTGTCGAGCCAGGTGATGACATCGGCGAGCGTGACGTCCATGCCGCCCAGTTTGATGATTTCGACAACTTTCTTGTCGCTGATGTCGAGCATGTAGCGCACGCTGCGCAGTACGTCGTTATGAACCATGTCGGTATTCCTGATGCGTTGTGGGCAGCGCTCGCGGGCGCTGCCGAAATGTGGGGCGGCAGGGGAAGTCTTAAAACTTCTCTTTGCCGGACAGGTAGCGCCATTGGCCGAGCGGGACCTTGCCGATCGAGACGCCGCCGATGCGGATGCGGCGGATGCCGATGACCTTCAGGCCAACCGCTTCGCAGAACTGCGCAATAATTCCCGGCTGCGGGTTTTTCATGGCGAAGCGCAGTCGGTTTTCGTTCTGCCAACTGGCCTTGACCGGCGGCAGCTCCTTGCCCTTGTGGGTCAGGCCATGCTGCAAACGGTTGAGGCCGTGGGCAGCCATCTCACCTTCGACTTCGACGATGTACTCCTGCTCGATCTTCGCAGCGTCGGCGGTGAGCTTGCGCAGGATTTTCCAGTCCTGGGTGAACACCAGCAGGCCGCTGGCCTTGGGCTGCAGGTCGGCGCTGGCGGTCAGGCGCAGGAAATGCCCGCGCAACGGACGCTTGCCATAGCGATGCTCTTCGCTGAGGGTTTCGGCGCTGAGCGATTGCATGGCGCTGTCGACATCCATGCCGGGCGGCGCGTTGAGCAGGATGGTCACCGGCTCCGGCGCGGTGGCCTTGGCGTCCTTGTCGAGCTCGACCTTTTGCTCGCCGACCTTGAATTGCGGCTCATCGATGACTTCGCCGTCCACGGTGACCCAGCCGCCCTCGATGAACAGCTCGGCCTCCCGGCGGGAGCAACCGACCAGTTCGATGAGGCGTTTGGAGAGGCGAATCGGGTCAGTCATGACGGGGCCGTAACAAAAAAGGGGTGGGCATTGTACCTGTGTGGAAGCGGTTAAGCCCGGTTCCATTTGCTGGATGGTCGCTTTGCCTGTGGGAGCTGGCTTGCCAGCGATGGCATCGCCTTGGCATTTGTCGGTCACCGCGGCGTCTGCATCGCTGGCAAGCCAGCTCCCACAGGGTTCTATGTGGTGTCAGGCATGGTTCGCGCGCTGCTGGTTTTGCCTCAAGCGCATATGCAGCAGCGGATACGGCTGGCCCATGCCATCGACCTCGGAGCGGCCGATCACTTCAAATCCCTGCTTTTCATAAAAACCCAAGGCTTGCGGGTTCTGCTCATTGACGTCGAGTTCATCGGCGTTGAGCCGTTCGATCGCATATCGGAGCAACTGCTTGCCCAAGCCTTGACCACGATGATCAGGATCGATGAACAACATTTCAATCTTGCCCGCCGCCACACCGGCAAACCCGGTGATGCGCTGCTGGCGATCCTTGGTGCAGATCAGCATGACCGCATCAAGATAGCGGGTGAGCACCAGATTGCGCAGCAGCTCGATGTAGCTGTCCGGCAGGAACTGGTGAGTCGCACGGACCGAGGTCTCCCAGACCCGGGTCAGTTCTTCGTAATCGCTGATTTTCGGTGTGTGAATGACCGAATGCTGGCGCATGTGCGTGTGCCTCTTGTGCGGTTCAAGGGAGTCCGTCCCCCGCTAAACGATAGCCGCAAAAAAACCCCGCATCTCGTAAAAGAGCGGGGCTTCTGGATACAGCGCTATTCACTTGTGGGAGCGAGCCTGCTCGCGAAGGCATTGTGGCAGGCAATATTTACAGCGACTGACCCAGCGCATTCGCGAGCAGGCTCGCTCCCACAGGTATTTTGCGGTGCTTAGATCTGCTCAGCCCACAGGTCGTATTCGTCGGCATCGGTCACCTTGCACCAGACCTTGTCGCCCGGCTTCAGGTTGCTGCCATTGTCGATAAACACGTTGCCATCGATTTCCGGGGCGTCGAAGAAGCAGCGGCCGACCGCACCTTGCTCGTCAACTTCATCCACCAGCACTTCAATCTCACGACCGATGCGCATTTGCAGGCGTGCCGAGCTGATCGCCTGCTGGTGCGCCATGAAGCGCTCCCAACGATCCTGCTTGACGTCGTCCGGCACCACTTCCAGATCCAGATCATTCGCTGGCGCGCCGTCAACCGGCGAGTACTGGAAGCAGCCGACGCGGTCGAGCTGGGCTTCGGTCAGCCAGTTGAGCAGGTACTGGAAGTCTTCTTCGGTTTCGCCCGGGAAGCCGACGATGAAGGTCGAACGGATGATCAGGTCCGGGCAGATTTCGCGCCAGTTCTTGATCCGCGCCAGGGTCTTGTCTTCGAACGCCGGGCGTTTCATCGACTTCAGCACTTTCGGGCTGGCGTGCTGGAACGGGATATCCAGGTACGGCAGGATTTTGCCCGCGGCCATCAGCGGAATCAGCTCGTCGACATGCGGGTATGGATAGACGTAGTGCAAGCGGACCCAGACGCCCAAAGTGCTCAAGGCTTCGCAGAGTTCGGTCATGCGGGTTTTCACCGGCGCGCCGTTCCAGAAACCGGTGCGGTACTTCACGTCAATGCCGTAAGCGCTGGTGTCTTGCGAAATCACCAACAGCTCTTTAACGCCGGATTTGACCAGGCGCTGCGCCTCGTCGAGCACATCGCCAACCGGACGGCTGACCAGTTTGCCGCGCATCGACGGGATGATGCAGAACGAGCAGCTGTGGTTGCAGCCTTCGGAAATCTTCAGGTACGCGTAGTGGCGCGGGGTCAGCTTGATACCTTGTGGCGGCACCAGGTCGATCAGCGGGTTGTGATCCTGACGCGGCGGCACCACTTCGTGCACGGCGTTGACCACTTGCTCGTACTGCTGCGGGCCGGTCACGGCGAGCACGCTTGGGTGTACGTCGCGGATGTTGCCTTCTTCCACGCCCATGCAACCGGTGACGATGACCTTGCCGTTTTCCTTGATCGCTTCGCCGATCACTTCCAGCGACTCAGCCTTGGCCGAATCGATGAAGCCGCAGGTGTTGACCACCACCACGTCGGCGTCCTGATAGGTGGACACCACGTCATAGCCTTCCATACGCAGCTGGGTCAGGATGCGCTCGGAGTCGACCAGTGCTTTCGGGCAACCCAGAGATACGAAGCCAACCTTTGGATTGGCCGGCGCAGGAGTGGTGGACATGTCTAACCTCGGTGTTTTGTGACGTCGCTGGCCACGCGCGGCAGCTGACGGATGGGCGCTTAAGATGCGCCTCTGATCAAAAAGTGCGCAATTCTAGCGGCGGGCAGCGTACTTGACCAGCTTTATACGGGGAAATACGACGAGTGCTGCGCTATGCTTCGCGCCGTTGAGCTTTACCGATTTCGTGCAGTCAATCATTGGTCTGTAACAACAGGTAAAACAGCGCATGCTGCAACTCAAAGCATAGTGCTTCCTTCAAAGAAGCCGGTATCGAGATCAGGAGTGTTGGATGGGTCAGGCAAGTAGTCATGCGGCGGGCGCCGAGGGTTCGGCGAGCAGACCGCTGAGCATGCTGGTCGCGGCGGTCGGGGTGGTTTATGGCGACATCGGCACGAGCCCGTTGTACACCCTCAAGGAAGTGTTTTCCGGCGGTTATGGTGTGCCGGTCAATCACGACGGCGTGCTGGGCATTCTGTCGTTGATCTTCTGGTCGCTGATCTGGGTGGTCTCGATCAAATACATGATGTTCGTCCTGCGCGCCGACAACCAGGGCGAAGGCGGCATCATGGCCCTCACCGCGCTGGCACGGCGGGCAGCGGCGGGGCGCAAGCGTCTGCGCACGCTGTTGGTGGTGTGCGGGCTGATCGGCGCGGCGCTGTTCTACGGCGACAGCATGATCACCCCGGCCATTTCGGTGCTGTCGGCGATCGAAGGCCTGGGCCTGGCGTTTGACGGCATCGATCACTGGGTGGTGCCGCTGTCGCTGGTAGTGCTGGTCGCGCTGTTTCTGATCCAGCGCCACGGTACCGCGCGGATCGGCATTCTGTTCGGGCCGATCATGGTCACCTGGTTCCTCGTCCTCGGCGCGCTCGGTGTGTACGGCATCAGCCACACCCCGGAAGTGCTGCACGCGCTGAACCCGATGTGGGCGGTGAATTTTTTCGTCGTGCACCCGGGCATGGGCGTAGCGATCCTTGGCGCGGTAGTGCTGGCGCTGACCGGCGCCGAAGCGCTGTACGCCGACATGGGCCACTTCGGTCGCAAGCCGATCGCCCGCGCCTGGTTCCTGCTGGTGCTGCCGGCGCTGGTGCTCAACTACTTCGGCCAGGGCGCATTGCTGCTGGACAACCCGGACGCGGCGCGTAACCCGTTCTACCTGCTGGCACCGAGCTGGGCGCTGATTCCGCTGGTCGGCCTGTCGACCCTGGCCACAGTGATCGCTTCGCAAGCGGTGATTTCCGGTGCGTTCTCCCTGACCCGTCAGGCGATCCAGCTCGGTTACATACCGCGCATGTACATCCAGCACACTTCCAGCGACGAGCAGGGCCAGATCTACATCGGCGCGGTGAACTGGGCGCTGATGGTCGGCGTAGTGCTGCTGGTGATCGGCTTCGAATCCTCAGGCGCACTGGCCTCGGCCTACGGCGTCGCAGTGACCGGGACCATGCTGATGACCACCATTCTGGTGTCGGCGGTCATGCTGTTGCTGTGGAAGTGGCCACCGATCCTTGCGGTGCCGGTGCTGCTTGGCTTCCTGCTGGTGGATGGCCTGTACTTCGCCGCCAACGTGCCGAAGATCGTTCAAGGCGGCGCGTTCCCGGTGATCGCCGGTATCGCCCTGTTCGTGCTGATGACCACCTGGAAGCGCGGCAAACAACTGCTGGTCGAACGCCTCGACGAAGGCGCGCTGCCGCTGCCGATCTTCATCAGCAGCATCCGCGTGCAGCCCCCGCATCGTGTACAGGGCACCGCCGTGTTCCTCACCGCTCGTTCCGACGCCGTGCCGCATGCGCTGTTGCACAACCTTTTGCACAATCAGGTGCTGCATGAGCAAGTGGTGCTGCTGACGGTGGTTTACGAAGACATCCCGCGCGTACCGCCATCGCGGCGCTTCGAAGTCGAAGCCCATGGTGAAGGCTTCTTCCGGGTGATCCTGCACTTCGGCTTCACCGACGAGCCGGACGTGCCGCAAGCGCTGAAGCTGTGTCATCTGGATGATCTGGACTTCAGCCCGATGCGCACGACCTACTTCCTCAGCCGTGAAACGGTGATTGCCTCGAAACTTGAGGGCATGGCGCGTTGGCGTGAAGCGCTGTTCGCGTTCATGTTGAAGAATGCCAATGGGAACTTGCGGTTCTTCAATCTGCCGCTGAACCGGGTGATTGAGTTGGGGACGCAGGTGGAGATGTAAGCCTCGCCTCAACTGAAAAAGCCCCCATCGGCCTTGTGGCTGGCGGGGGCTTTTTTGTGCCTGCACATAAACTTCAAACCCACGCAAATCCCCCTGTGGGAGCGAGCTTGCTCGCGAAGGTTGAGTGACAGGAGAAGCATTCTTCGGCTGACCCACCGCATTCGCGAGCAAGCTCGCTCCCACAAGGGTTCTGTGGTGTTAGTGGCTTTCAGGCAATTCTTCTTCGGATTCGGTCTTTGTGCGAGCAGGTCGTGGCATCAACGCCTGAATCACATCATCAATCAACGCTTTGCCCATCACCGTCAGGTAATGCGCAGCCCAGGCATGGCGGTCGGTGTCTCTGATGAAGGCAGCATCCTCGGCGAAGGATTTGGCGAGGGACAGCAGGTCGGAGGATTGCGACAAGGCATCGATGATCGGAATGCCGGAGCGGACGTTGAAGAACGCTTGATCCGAGTTGTAGAGGAAAGGGGTGAAGCCGATGGTTTTAACGCTTGCGAGTCCGTGCAGATCAGGTTCGGTCATCGTGTTACTCCTTAGTTCGAAGCGCCGCGACTTTCGTTACCACGCGAAAGGGAGGCAACTGTACGCAGGGTGGTAAACCGGGAACCAAGGAAACCGGCACGCTCGAAAGCGTCCCACGCACAGCCGCCATAACTCGAGGAGCGGGCTGTTGCGATGGTTTCTCCGGGTTACCACACCCGATCGCTGAATGGGTCAGCGACGTCCGGAGAGTATCCCGTCGAAAAACAGCGCAATAGAGCGGCAAAGCGCCCGAATACGAGATTCGGAGTTTGCCTACAAGGTCTGTGGGCGTCATCTGATATTGCGAGACCAGACGTAAACGAAACTAAACGTTGCTGGCGGTTACGTGGGTATTTGTTCGGTAGATGAATGAGTGTGGAGTTGACGATTCGATAATGCCAATTAAGCAGGTGTCCACGTTTTATGGAATGTGGACACTTGGCGTTTTTGGCTTCCTGAAGAGTCAAGAGATTTGCGAGCCTTGGCACAAAACTGTTGAATCCAGCGCAATTCCCCTGTGGGAGCGAGCTTGCTCGCGAAGGCGTAGTGTCAGTCGGCGAATGTGTTAACTGACCTGCCGCTTTCGCGAGCAAGCTCGCTCCCACAGGAATTGATGCTGTTCTTGAAAAATGTAAAAAGCCCCCGTCATCGCGAGATGGCGGGGGCTTTTTGTGGGCGTGGCTCAGATCACTCTTCGGCGACCGAGTCCTTGCTCTGGCGCTTCTCGATCAAGTCCACCAAGCGCTTGGCCAGCGCCGGGTAGTTCTCGTCGAAGTGGTGGCCGCCAGGCAGTTTCACCGCTTCACCAACAGCAGTCTTGTCCGTGCAGCCACTCTCATCCGTCTCTTCTTCACCATAGATGCACACAACCTTGGCCGCCGGCAGTTTGGCCATTTCCGGGCCGGTGGCGGCTTCTTTGCCGGCGTTGCCGAGCCAGCCTTCGACTTCGATTTCGAAGCTGCCGGTGCGGGCGAAGGCGAGCAGGATGATCGCGTCGACGCGCTGCTGTTCGTTCTCTGGCAGGCGGTTGTAGATCGCCGGGAGTACGTCAGCGCCGAACGAATAGCCGGTGAGGATGAAGCGCTTGGTGCCCCATTTCTGCCGGTAGTGCTGCATCAGTTCGGTGAGGTCGAGTGCGCTTTGCTCCGGGCTCTTGTGCTGCCAGTAGTAGCGCAGGGTGTCAATGCCGACCACCGGGTAGCCGATCTTGGCCATTTCCCCGGCCACGTCGCGGTCGAGGTCGCGCCAGCCGCCGTCGCCGGAGAGGAACAGCGTCACCGTGTCGTTGGCCTGACCGGCCGGCACTTCAACTACCGGGATCGCCAGGCCGCCGTTGGCCTTGTCGCCGCCTACGAGGATTTTGCGCAGTTCGTTGTTCAGCACTTGCGGCAGGTTGATGTCGTAGTCGCTGATGCTGGTTTCGGCGTTCGGCTGATCGCGCACGAAGCCTGCGCTGGCATCGTCCGGGTTGTCGTTCCACGCCACCAGCCAGTGGCCGTGGGCGGCGGATTTCGGCAACAGGTGGGTGCAGCCGGGTTTTTCCAGGGCCAGATCGACGGAGACGGCCTGGGCCTTGTCGTCTTTCTGTTCCGCCAGCCAGCGCCATGCCAGCACAGCGCCTGGGCCGATACCGCTGACCAGGGTGGCCGGGCCATTCAGTTCGCGCAGGCCAGATTGCAGGGCGCGGCTTTGCAGCAGGCAGTCCTTGGGCAGAATCACCTGAACGATCTGCGCCGACGCGCTGCGGCTAAGGGTGGTCAGTTGTTTCTCGGAGAGCTTCTGTTCGTCGGTGACGGCGACCAGCACCTGAGCCTTCGGCTTGCTGCCCGGGATCACTCGGGTCATGGCCGCGCCATCGGCGGGTTTGAGTTGTTCGACGGTCGGTTCCGGTGCCGGGCGTTTGAGGTACCAGTAACCGCCGCCGGCAATCACGGCCAGCACCAGCAGGGCGGCCAGGATGTACTTCAGGGAGCGTTGAATCATCAGCGTTTCACCAATCCAGTCAAGCCGCCCGCGATCAGGGCAGCAGTGTCGGCCAGCGCCACGAGCGGATCGAGTCCGGCGGGCACGGCCATATAACGAGGTTCCCAGTCAGGCTGGAACTTGTCTTTGAAACGGCGCAAGCCTTGGAAGTTGTACAGCTGCTCACCACGGCGGAAAACCATCGAGCCCAAACGCTGGGTCAGCGGTGCGCCACGCCGGGGTTGCAACCCCGACAACGGCACCATGCCCAGGCTGAAGCGCGCGTATCCGTGACTCTTATAGTGTTGAATCAGGCCGACCATCATGAATTCCATGGTCAGCTTCGGCGCTTCCGGGTGCGCGCGCATCAGGTCGAGACTGGCCAGATCGTGGCTGTAGGTCTCGAGCAGATTGGCGAACGCCACCGGGCGGCCTTCGAAGCGAATCACCGCAATGCGGAAATGCTTCAGGTAATCGTCGCTGAAGCGGCCCAGGGAGAAGCCTTTCTCGCGCACGTTCTTGCCGGTCAGCCAGGCATCGGAAATCACTTTCAGCTCATCCATCGGCGCCTGCCCCGGCTCATGGATTTCCAGCGACAGACCATCGCGGGTGCCGCGGTTCCAGGTGTAGCGCAGGTCCTTCATCTCCTTGCCCTTGGCTTCGAGATCAAAGCGCTGCAGATCGACCCGGGCCTCTTCGCCGAGCTTGATCGCAGTCAGGCCGATGTCCATGTAATACGGCAGGTTCTCCGCGCGCACTTGATAGAACACGGGGCGCGTGTGATGGATGTCGCAGAGGTCGCGGAACTGCCAGATCATTTCCGCGCGCTGCTGGCTCGGCCCGATCGGGTCGTACAGCGCCACCAGACTGCGGCCACGGCGGGCGTACATCAGGAACGCCTCATCGTTGGGATGAAACAGCAACGCCTTGTCCCCGGTCAGCGCGAGGCCGCCGTCGGGTTGCGACGAGGCCATGAGGATTTTTGCCGCGCGGTCGAGTTCGTCCGGCGTCGGCAAATGAATCACCGGGCGCGCGGTGCGCAGCAGCCAGGTCAGCGAGATGATCACCAGCAATACCGCCGCACCGAGCAGTGAGCGCAGGCCGCGCGGCGCGTCAGCATCGAGGGTGAACTGCCACCACAGTTGATGGCTGTAGGGCACGTCCTGATAGGCGAACAGCAGCAACCAGGCCGAAGCCCCCAGCACGCAGAGACTGGCGACCAGATACAGCGGCGAAAACGGCAGTTCGGTCAAACGGCTCGGGCGATAGAACGAGCGACGAAACACGCCAAGCAGCGCGGCCGTAAGCGTCATCAGCGTGGCTTCTTCCCAGTCGAAGCCTTTAAGCAGCGAGAGCAGGGCGCCGACCAGCAGCAGAATGGTGGTCAGCATCCACGCCGCCGACAGACGCCGGCGCAGGCCTTGGGCGAGCAACAGGCACAGCACGCCAATCAGGCTGGCGCCGAAGTGCGAGGCGTCGACCAGGCGATGCGGGATCAGAAAACCGATGTGCTCCAGGCGCGTGTCGATCTCCGGGGTCGCGCCGGAAAACAGCAACACCACGCCCGACAGGAACACCAGCACCGCCAGAATCGGCGCGGCCAGACCGGACGCGGCGCGCATGGTCTGGGTCTGAAACAGGCGCTGGCCTTCGTTGATCAGCAGCAATACGCAAGCGACCAGCAGCGGCAGCACCACGTAGATCAGGCGATACAGCAGTAGGGCAGCGGCCAGCGGCGCGGCGCCAAGCTTGTCGGCAAACGCCGCGAGCAGAATCGCTTCGAACACGCCAACGCCGCCCGGTACATGGCTGAGTACACCGGCGGCCAGCGCCAGCAGATACACCAGCAGGAACGGCGCAAACGGCGGCGCTTCCGGCAGCAACAAATACAGAACGGTGGCGGCAGCCGCGACATCGAGAGCGGTGATCACCAGTTGCAGCAAGGTCAGGCGCCGACCCGGCAGGCGCAATGTGCGCCGACCGGCGCGGACCAGCAGATTGTCGGGGTAGGGCTGTTCCGGCAGACGACGGCGATAGATGCCGATTGCCAGCACAGCACCGACGATCAATACGGCAGCGGCGACAGAACCGAGCAAGACTTCGGACAATCCCAAGGCCTGCGAGGCGGCCGGCAGGTTACTCAAGGTCGCCAGCGCGGCCAGCGGCGGCAAGGCGCAGCCCAGCGAGAGGCTGGCGAACAAGGTCATGTGCGCGACTTCCGACGCACCGACGCCCAATCGCGCATATAAACGATAGCGAACCGAGCCACCGGAGAGCAGCGACAGGCCGATCGCATTGCCGATCGCAAAAGCGGTGAAGCCGCCGAGCGCGAGCATGCGCGGCGGCAGTTTTACACCGGCGTAGCGGCTGGCCGACCATTCATAGCCGAGCAGGATGATGAAACCGACCACCGTCGCGCCAATGGCACCGAGCAGGGCCGGTTTCGGTACATCGAGAATCGAGTCATGCAGCGCATCGAGATCAAGCTCGGCGAGCAGATGGCGGCAGGCAATCAGGGCAATGGCAAACAGCAGCAACGTGACGGCCAGACCGATCGGCTGACGGTATTTGCTTAACCGATCCAGCCAGCGCAAACGCTCGGGTTTGATCGGTTGTTCTGCTGTAACGGTGTCTTGTGGATCAGACGAGTTGGCGCGCATCAATCACCTCTTGGATTGTGCGCGACAGGATGGAGGTATCCAGCCAAGTTACCAATCCCTGTAGAAAAAAATAATCACAAAATACTACGCCTCTCGTCGGGCATCGGCGAGGGCAGTTCCTGGATTGCAGAAACCCTGTCTGCGACTCAAGCATAGTCGCAACTCAGCGTTTCCGATGATCCCCAGCGGTTCACTGCACAGTGACAGATCATTGTTGCGAAAGGACTTTTTCAACAGATACAAAAAAGGCCACTCTTTCGAGTAGCCTTTTTTGATGTTTGGTTGCGGGAGCCGGATTTGAACCGACGACCTTCGGGTTATGAGCCCGACGAGCTACCAGACTGCTCCATCCCGCGTCTGTGTGGCGGCATTCTACAGGCGAACGGCGAGGTGTCAACCGCTAATCCTGGAATGGGTCAAATAACTGCGAAATCGCGGCAAACGGTCGCAGGTAATGTGTAAGTTTCGGAAATGCAACGAATTGCCGTTTTGCTTGCGATTGAGCGGGGCGCTCATTTGCAAAACAGACGCGCACAAAAAAGGCCACTCTTTCGAGTAGCCTTTTCTGATGTTTGGTTGCGGGAGCCGGATTTGAACCGACGACCTTCGGGTTATGAGCCCGACGAGCTACCAGACTGCTCCATCCCGCGTCTGTGTGGCGGCATTCTACAGAGGTTCGCGCGTCTGTCAACCGTCGATCTGGATAAATCTGTTGAGGTTCAAGTGCTTAGCGTATGTTAGCGGCGCTTGGCCGGCGCACAGGGCAGGTGGCGCAAGGCTTTCAGCTCTATTGCGTGTTGATCTGTGATTGAAAAAATAAATTCAGCGGAAATCTCCTACGGTCGGAAAAGAACATTCAACCACTGGTGCTATATACAGGTGTGAGTGAGATACTGCCGCTCCGGCTTGCCACGTTGTCTTTTTCCGACATGACCCAGCGAAAAATCATCCACATTGACTGTGACTGTTTCTACGCCGCCATCGAGATGCGCGATGATCCTCGTTTGGCCGGCAAGCCGTTAGCGGTGGGTGGTTCGGCGGATCGACGCGGGGTGATCGCCACCTGCAACTATGAAGCGCGCGCCTATGGTGTTCGCTCGGCGATGGCCTCCGGGCATGCGTTGAAGCTGTGCCCGGACCTGACCATCGTCAAGCCGCGCATGGAGGCTTATCGCGAAGCGTCGAAGGAAATTCATACGATCTTTGCCGACTACACCGACCTGATCGAGCCGCTTTCCCTGGACGAGGCCTACCTTGACGTCTCCGACAGCGCGCATTTCGGCGGCAGCGCCACGCGCATCGCCCAGGACATTCGCCGCCGCGTCTCCAATCAACTGCACATCACCGTTTCCGCAGGCGTTGCGCCAAACAAGTTTCTGGCGAAGATCGCCAGCGACTGGAAAAAACCCAACGGTTTATTCGTGATCACCCCGGATCAGGTCGAGGAGTTCGTCAGTGGTCTGCCGGTAAGCAAGCTGCACGGCGTCGGCAAGGTTACCGCCGACAAGCTCGGCAAGCTTGGCATCGTTGACTGTCAGCACCTGCGCGAGTGGGGCAGGCTGGCGTTGGTGCGCGAATTTGGCAGTTTCGGCGAGCGCTTATGGAATCTGGCCCGTGGAATCGATGACCGTCTGGTGCACAACGACAGTCGGCGTCAGTCGATCAGTGTGGAAAACACCTACGATGTTGATCTTCCGGATTTGCGCGCCTGCCTCGACAAATTGCCCGAGCTGCTCGATACCTTGCAAACCCGCATGTCGCGGATCGACAGCAGTTATCGACCGGGCAAGCCGTTCGTCAAAGTCAAATTTCATGATTTTACCCAGACCACACTGGAACAGGCCGGGGCAGGGCGCGATTTGGGTAGTTATCAGTTGCTGCTGACGCAGGCGTTCAATCGCGGCGGCAAACCGGTGCGGTTGTTAGGGGTAGGAGTGAGGCTGGAGGATCTGCGGGGCGGGTTTGAGCAGATGGAGTTGTTTGAGCGGTAGATTCGCGGCGCCTGGCAGGGCGTCTTCGCGAGCAGGCGCGCTCCCACATTGGATCTGCGACGTTCACAAATCCCTTGTGGGAGCGAGCCTGCTCGCGAAGTTTCTAAGCTTTAATTCGGTCCCGGATCAGCCACTAAACGTCCGGCATCCTTGGTCAACGCCTTGAGAAACTCAGCCTGCAATTCAGGATCATTGCGGGTCAGTTCGATCAGGCTCTGTTCCAGTTCGCTGGCTTCTTCTTCCAGGCCCAGCTCCGACAGGCGTTTGACCCGGTGGACCCACTGGCTCACTTCGTCATCTTCCAGGTCGTCGTAAATCAGCCCGTGCGCCTCAATCAACTTGCCGCGCAGGTGGCCGCTGAGCATCAGCGTCGAGTCGGTATGCACATCGTCCTTGGCGTCTTCGACACTGATCTGCAAGCGGCCGATATGGTTGAGGTCATGTTCGGCAAACGGACTGTCGAGCAGGTTCAAGCGCAACACGCCGTTGCGGTCGGTGGTCATGTCGAATGTTTGCTTGCCGGCCTTGACCTGCACCGGCCGCTCGCTCCATGGCAGGCTCGAATACTCCGTGCGCTTGTCGCGCTGGACTTCATCGATGCCGGCGAGGTTCTGTTGCGCGCGACCGTTGGACTGCACGTTCATGAACGGGTTGAGCCCGGCGAAACCGTAGCTCAGCCAATCCCGGGTGACGCTGTCCGGCAGATTGCCGAGTGCGAACACGTTGACCACGTTGGCACCGACACCACCGACCACGGCCACCGCGCCCAGCGGAATCTCATAGACTTCGCGCCAGGGTTGATAAGGCGTGTAGCGGTCGTAACGGCGGGTGACCTCGAACTCGGTGACTTCGAAAGTCTTCTGCTCGTTGATCTTCACGCGTCGTTGCGGCAGCTCGAGCACTTTCGGCTCGCCTACATCGATCTGCAGGCTGTGGTTGAGCAACTTTCGCTCGACCCGCTCTTCGTGCTCGCTGCGTTGCGACATGTGATTGGCGCAGCCGCTGACCAGCAGGGCGCCGCACAGGGCGGCGCCACCGAGGCCTAAGGTGTTTCGCTTGAACATGACGTCTCTATCTGGTTTCAGCGGCGGATACGGGCCTGAAGGAAGGACACAACATCGGCCACCGGCAGCGCTTGCGCCTCTGCTTCGGAACGACTCTTGTATTCCAGGTTGCCTTCGGCGAGGCCGCGGTCGCTGACCACGATCCGGTGTGGAATGCCGATCAGCTCCATGTCCGCGAACTTGATGCCCGGGCTGGTTTTCTTGTCGCGATCGTCCAGCAGCACTTCGAAGCCGGCCGCCGTCAATTCGGCATACAGCTTGTCGGTGGCTTCGCGCACCTGCTCGGTTTCATAGCGCAGCGGTACCAGCGCGATCTGGAATGGCGCCAGGGTGTCGCTCCAGATGATGCCGTTGGCGTCGTTGTTCTGCTCGATGGCAGCAGCCACCACGCGCGATACGCCAATGCCGTAGCAACCCATTTCCAGAGTCACCGGCTTGCCGTTCTCGCCCAGCACTTCGCACTTCATCGCCTTGCTGTACTTGTTGCCCAGCTGGAAGATGTGGCCGACTTCGATGCCGCGCTTGATTTCCAGTGTGCCTTTGCCGTCCGGGCTTGGGTCGCCGGCGACGACGTTGCGCAGGTCGGCAACGGTCGGAACCGGCAGATCACGCTCCCAGTTCACGCCGAAGTAGTGCTTGTCATCGATGTTCGCGCCGATGCCGAAGTCGCTCATCATCGCCACCGAGCGGTCGATGATGATCGGCAGTGGCAGGTTCAGCGGGCCGAGCGAGCCGGCGCCGGCGCCAATCGCGTCACGCAGTTCGGCATCGGACGCCATGACCAGCGGGCTGGCCACGCCGGGCTGGTTGGCAGCCTTGATTTCGTTCAGTTCGTGGTCGCCACGAATCACCAGCGCGATCAGCTTGCCTTCTTCTTCGGCGTGGACGATCAGGGTCTTGATGGTCTTTTCAATCGGCAGATTGAATTTTTCCACCAGCGCCGCGATGGTCTTGGTGTCCGGCGTGTCGACCAGACGCAGTTCTTCGGTTGGCGCAGGGCGTGAGGTTTCCCGTGGCACCGCTTCGGCTTTTTCGATGTTAGCCGCATAGTCGGAACCGTTGCTGAAGACGATATCGTCTTCGCCGGACTCGGCCAGCACGTGGAATTCGTGGGAGCCGGCACCACCGATCGAACCGTTGTCAGCTTCCACCGGGCGGAATTTCAGGCCCAGACGCGTGAAGATGTTGCAGTAGGCTTCATGCATGCGGTCATAAGTGATCTGCAGCGACGCCTGATCAGCATGGAAGGAGTAGGAGTCCTTCATGATGAATTCGCGGCCGCGCATCAAACCGAAGCGCGGGCGGATTTCGTCGCGGAATTTGGTCTGGATCTGGTACAGGTTGATTGGCAGCTGTTTGTAGCTGCTCAACTCGTTGCGCATCAGATCGGTGATCACTTCTTCGTGGGTCGGGCCCGCGCAGAAATCACGACCGTGGCGGTCTTTGATGCGCAGCAGCTCAGGGCCGTATTCGTCCCAGCGCCCCGATTCCTGCCACAGCTCGGCCGGTTGGGTGCTCGGCATCAACACTTCCAGAGAACCGGCAGCGTTCATCTCTTCGCGAACGATGGCTTCGACCTTGCGCATGACTCGCAGGCCCATCGGCAGCCAGGTGTAGAGGCCCGAGGCAAGCTTGCGGATCATGCCGGCGCGCAGCATCAGCTGGTGGCTGATCACGACCGCGTCGGAAGGCGTTTCTTTCTGTGTGGCGAGCAAAAATTGACTGGTGCGCATGGTTGGCCGTTGTCGGTTGCTATGACTGGAAATGACGCAGCAGTGTACCGGCGAGTTTTGCTGACGTACAGAAGTGTGGCCGGCGGAAGGCGCCAGCGGCGGGATTCTTCCCGCCATTGGCGAAGCCTCCTACGATTCTTCGGTGACCGGCGTCGGTGCAGGCTCGGGCGTTGGTGTCGGGCCTTCGCGGCGGCGTTCCTGGAACCAGTGCAGCGCGATCAGTAGCAGCGTCGGCACGCCGAGCAGCGCGGTGATGAGGAAGAAGCTGTGATAGCCGAACTTCTCGACCAGCACGCCGGAATAGCCGCCCATCAAGCGCGGCAGCAACAGCATGATCGAGCTGAGCAGGGCATATTGCGTCGCCGAGAATTTCAGGTTGGTCAGGCTCGACAGGTAGGCGACGAACGCCGAGGTCGCCAGGCCCGAGCTGAAGTTATCCAGGGAAATGGTCACCACCAGCATTTGCAGGTTCGGGCCCATGTCCGCGAGCATGACGAACAGCAGGTTGGTCGCCGCCGAAGCCACGCCACCGATAAACAGGATCGGCAGAATGCCGAAACGCACGATCAACAGCCCGCCCATGCCGGCGCCGACGAGGGTCATGATCAGGCCGAAGATCTTGCTGACACTGGCGATCTGATCCTTGGTGAAACCCTGGTCGATGTAGAACACGTTGGCCATCACGCCCATGACTGTGTCCGACATCCGATAGGTGGCGATCAGGCCCAGCAGCAACAGCGCCTGCCAGCGATAGCGCAGGATGAAGTCATTGACCGGCGTCAGCACCGGTGCCAGTCCGCGCCGGCCCATTGCCGACAGGCACATTCCCGTCAGCAACGTATAGAGGATGGCGCGCAGAAAGGCGCGGTCTTCGAGCAGCAGATCGAGCGGGCTCATGTCGCCGAACAGCACGCCGGCAAAATCGGTGTTGTACAACTGAGTAAACATCGCCGGTACGGAGACCAGCAATATGATCAGCACGAACACCGACATCAATTGATGCATGAACGTATAGCGCCCGGCCTGCAACTGCGTGCGCAGTGGCACGGGCGGCTCACGCATGAACAGCGTAGTCAGCAATGCGGGGACCATCAATGCGCCGAACAGCACATAGGTGCCGGTCCATGCTGCGTGCTTATAGTTGAAGCCGGTGGAGCCGAAACCTTCGGCAAAGAACAGCGCGCCGGCGGTGGCGAGCAGGGCGGCGACGCGGTAACCGGACATATAACTGGCGGCGAGGGCGGCCTGGCGGCTGTCATCGGCGATTTCCAGGCGATAGGCATCGACCGCGATATCTTGCGTAGCAGAGGCAAAAGCGACGACGACGGCAATGGCGATCAGCCAGGACAAATGCTTCTGCGGATCACAGAAACCCATGCCGATCAGGCCGAGAATCACCAGTGCCTGGGAGAGCACCAGCCAGGAACGGCGGCGGCCGAGCTTGCCCAGCAAGGGCAGGCGCCATTGGTCGAGCAGGGGCGACCAGACCCATTTGAACGCATACGCCAGGCCGATCAGGCTGGCATAGCCGATGGTTTCACGGGCCACGCCCGCTTCACGCAGCCATACGGAGAGCGTCGAGAACACCAGCATGTACGGCAGGCCGGCGGCAAAACCGAGCAACAACAGCACGAGCGTCGAAGGACTGGCATAGGCGGCGAGCGCGGCGCGCCAGGTTTTACGGGGCATGGGCTGAAGTCTGCCTCAAAATTGCGAAAACAAAGCGCGCACTCTAACCGCTGTGCTCTACCGGACGCCAGCCATGGCGCCGAATATCCACACGATTGTTCTGGACGGTGATGCCTTCCATGCGCAATCGCGCACGTTGTTCATCACCGGAGGGGCTGCCGACCGGCAGACTGATGCGTCCGCCGGCGCCGAGTACGCGGTGCCAGGGCAGCTTGGTGTCGCCGGGCAACTGACTCAAAGTCCGCCCGACCCAGCGCGCGGCACGGCCCAGCCCGGCGAGTTCGGCCAACTGTCCATAACTGACGACTTTGCCTTCGGGCACTTGGGCGAGTGTCGAGTAGAGCGCCGTGCGTCGGATTTGCGCATCGTTTTCAACGCTGTCGAGCGGGTCTTTCACGTACACGGCTCCTGAGCATTGGCGTGACGATGGCGACAAGGGTAATCGCTCGCGGTCCAGTTGAGAAATGAACTCAATTGAAATAGTCCGGTCAGTCCTTGTCATGGGCAAAATCCTACGGATAATGCCGACCTTTTTCGCCAACTCTGAGCCCCCGATCTGCTTATGTTTCCCAGAACCCTGTTGTGCCTTGCTGTTTTCAGCGCGTCCACGCCCCTGCTTGCCGACACCGTCTGGTTGAAAAACGGCGACAAGCTGAGCGGCACCATCACGGTATTCGACGGCGGCAAGCTGTTGATCCAGACCAAATACGCCGGTGCGGTGGCGATTGACTGGAAAGAGGTCAAGACCCTCGACAGCGATCAGCACCTGCTAGTGAAGCAGGACGCCTATGCCGGCGAAGTGTCGAAGTCGCTCACGGCAGCCGACGATGGCAAGGTCACCCTGGCTAATGGCGAGGCGCCTAAGACTGTCGAACTGGCGAGCATCCAGCAGATTCTCAAACCCAAGCCGATCGTCACCGACCTGGTGTGGAAGGGCAACGTCGATCTCGCCCTGGATTACCAGCGCGCCGAAAAGGACACCGACGATTACGACGTTGCGTTCAAGACGTCGGCGCGGCATGGTCGCTGGCGGCATACCGCCGAGGGCGAGTACAACCGCGAAGTGCAGGATGCGGAAACCACCACCAACAACTGGCGCGCCGAATATTCCCTCGACCGCTTCCTCACCGATCAGTGGTTCTGGCAGGGCCGTCTGAACTACAAGCGTGATCACATTGAAGAGCTGGCGCGCCAGCGTGTCGTTGGTACCGGTCCGGGTTACCAGTTCTGGGATGACGAGCTCGGCGCGTTCTCGCTGGGTTCGTTGCTCAACCGCACCGACTACGAATATCGCGATGGCAGCAAGGACAACTTCTATTCCGTCGCGATGAAGTGGGACTACAACCGCTACCTGATCGGCAAGAAGGTCGAGTTCTTCACCAATGGCGAAGTCGGCAAGCCGCTTTCGGGGGTTGCTGATTACGCGCTGGATGCCGAGCTGGGCCTGCGCTACAAGGTCACCGACTGGGCATCGCTCAACCTCAAGGCCGAGCGCGACATCATCAGCGGCACCAACGATGCGGATCTGAACAAGACCCGTTATACCGCTGGGTTTGGTGTGGCCTGGTAAAGGCACAAACAAAAAATCGCAGCCTTTCGGGCTGCGATTTTTTTGCCTGAAAAAACAGGCGCCCACAAAAAAGCCCCGCTTTTAAGGGCGGGGCTCTTTTCTAAAGAAGCTACAAGTTAGATAACTTGTACTTCTTCAGCTTGCATGCCTTTCTGACCGCGGGTAGCGATGAAAGAAACCTGTTGGCCTTCTTTCAGGCTTTTGAAGCCGTCGGATTGGATAGCTTTGAAGTGAACGAACAGGTCGTCACCGGATTGTGGAGTGATGAAGCCGAAGCCTTTTTCATCGTTGAACCACTTAACGGTACCGGTTTGGCGATTAGACATGGTGTAACTCCTTGAACAAAGATAACTGCGACTCAGGAAGAACCCTGGCCGAGACTGAGTGCAAAGAGCAGGAAAAATTCTTGTAGATGGTTGGATCGAAATTCAACATATCGTGTAGAGATTCTCAGTGACACAAGCAACACAGTGACGCCACCTTAACCCTTTTTCCGGAACGTGCCAATGTTTCTTGCAAAGGATTCTGTGTTTTAGGGATCGGCGGTGCGACGGTTCGTCGCCACATCGCGTAAATACGGGGTGTTCGCCGAGAATTGCGTTGCGCACTTTGAACGAGACGACGCGCCCGGTAAGATGCCGGACAGAATTTTTCCACCTCGCTATTCAGGACAAACCCGCCATGAGCATCAAATCGGACAAGTGGATTCGCCGCATGGCGCAGGAACACGGCATGATCGAACCGTTCGTCGAGCGCCAGATGCGCGGCAGCGACGACAGCCGGGTGATTTCCTACGGCGTGTCGAGCTACGGCTACGACGTGCGTTGCACCAACCACTTCAAGGTGTTCACCAACATCAACTCGGCCATCGTCGACCCGAAGAACTTCGACGCCGGCAGCTTCGTCGACATCCACAGCGACGTCTGCATCATTCCGCCGAACTCCTTCGCACTGGCCAGCACCGTCGAATACTTCCGCATTCCGCGCAATGTGCTGACCATCTGCCTGGGTAAAAGCACCTACGCGCGCTGCGGCATCATCGTCAACGTCACTCCGCTCGAGCCTGAGTGGGAAGGCCACGTGACGCTGGAGTTCTCCAACACCACCAACCTGCCGGCGAAAATCTACGCCAACGAAGGTGTGGCGCAGATGCTCTTCCTCGAATCCGATGAAGAGTGTGAAGTTTCCTACAAGGATCGTGGCGGCAAATATCAGGGCCAGCGTGGCGTAACCTTGCCGCGTACCTGATCGACCATCCGACGGATGTCGGGAATTCTTTGGCGGGCAGACACTCTATGGGGTGTACTGCCCGTTTTTGTTACACACAGAATCGGGCCTTCACTGAGGAGTGCCCTATGAAGATCGACCCGCGAATCAGCGCTGAACTGGCAAGGCTTGAGCCCAATCAGATAGGCGTTCTGGCCTGGTCGCTATTGGCGAATCCGTCTTTGAGCCTGTCCGGCGTGCCCGGCCAGCCCGATCCCGATACTCCCAACGAACAACCGACCGAACCAGGCGAGCCTACGCTGCCGGACGAACCGCCTCCGGCGCCTGTCGCCTGATCCATTGACATGAATATGGCCCGTCAGTCTGATCGATTTGCGATCTAGCTGACGGGCCATATTTCGTTGTCGCCGATCACGAAGACCTTGCAACTGTCGTCGCGCTCGACCTCATAGCCGCCGGTAAACGCACCGAAGGCCGGCATCAGGCTGATGCGCTCACCCAACCTGAAGCAGGCCAGGCGCAAGCTCTGCCGACCTCTTCCGTGCAATCGATAAACCGGATGCACGTGGCCCGCGAGCACGTGCCGCTCGGGATGCGGATCGGGCTCATGCTGCAGGGCGAATGGCCCGAGCAATAGCGGCTCGGGCACCACGCGGATATTCAGCGAGACCGGCGGGTCGCCTGCACGTTTGTCGTGGTTGCCGCGAATCAGCGTCATCGGCAGATCCGCGTGCCGTGCTCGCCACTCTGCCAGCGCATTGAGTGTGGTTGGGACATGTGAGCCAGGCCCATGCAGGAAATCGCCGAGGAAGATCAACTGGCGACACGGCAACCGCGCCAGCAACGCGTCGATCGCCTCGATGTTGCTCGCGGTCGTGCCATGTGGCACTGGCTGGCCGAGGCTGCGATAGGCCGCCGCTTTGCCGAAATGCACGTCGGCTATCAGCAGCGCCTCCTGCGCTGGCCAGTACAGCGCTTTCTCCGGCAGCAGCCACAACTCCTCACCGGCCAAACGTACCGGGTACGCGCTCACGATGATTTACCGTGGTCAGCGGTTTTTTCCAGGTCACCGACCATTCTTCTGATCCTGTCAGCCAGTTTTTCCGAACTCATGCTCTCGCGCATCCGCTCCACCAGCAGCGGAAAGCCTAGTGGTGTAGGACGTTTAACCTGATGCACGTCCAGTTTCATTTGATTGATGCGCTCCAATGTCTGTTCCAGACGACGAATATCCAGTTCTTCGCGAAGGACCTCTTCCCCGGCCTGGGCCAGCAGCAGGTTGTCGGCGTCGTATTGTTTGAATACCTGGAAAAACAAGCCACTCGACGCCTGCACCTGGCGGGTACTCTTCGGTGCGCCCGGATACCCGGCGAACACCAGCCCGGCGATGCGCGCAATTTCGCGGAAGCGGCGCAACGCCAGTTCACCGGCATTGAGGCTGGCCAGCACATCCAGCAACAGGTCATCGGCGTTGAACAGGTGCGCGTCGAGATGCGCGGCCCAATCCACCGGCGTGGCGCTGAGCAGCTCCAGGCCGTAGTCATTCACGGCAATCGAGAAGGTCACCGGTTGGCGCTGACTGACGCGCCATGCCAGTAAGCTCGCCAGTCCCAGATGCACCTGACGCCCGGCGAACGGATAAAGGAAAAGATGCCAGCCTTCGCGGGATTTCAGCACTTCGGCGAGCAGATTCTCGCTGGTGGGCAAGCCGGACCAGCGTATCTGCGTCTCTAGCAGCGGCCGCAACGCGTGCATTTCCGGGCCGTTGAATTGCCCCTGAGCAGCGGCGCTGAAGCGCGCCACCACCGCTTCGGCCAATTCGTTGGATAACGGCATGCGTCCGCCATTCCAACGTGGCACAGCGGCTTTTTTTGCGGTGCTGCGTTTGACGTAGGCGGTCATGTTTTCCACCCGCACCAGCTCGAGCAAGCGGCCGGCGAAAAGGAAACCGTCGCCAGGTTTCAGTCGCGCGATAAAGCCTTCCTCAACGCTGCCCAGCTGTTTGCCACCGCCACCCTTGCTCCAGAATTTCAGATTGATGCTCGCGTCGCTGACAATGGTGCCGATGCTCATGCGATGGCGCCGCGCCAGACGCGCATCCGGCACACGCCAGACGCCGTGTTCGTCCGGTTCGACCCGGCGGTAATCCGGATAAGCTGTAAGAGACATCCCGCCATGGCGTACGAACGCCAGCGCCCAAGCCCAGTCCGCCGCTGTCAGGTCACGATAAGCCCAGGCACCGCGGACTTCTTCGTACAAGTCTTCAGGAATAAAGCCACCACCGAGGGCCATGCTGACCAAATGCTGGACCAGCACATCCAGCGGCTTGTGCGGTGACAGGCGCGGCTCGATGCGCCGTTGCTCGACGGCGTCGCGTGCGGCGATCGCCTCGATCAGTTCCAGGCTGTGGGTCGGCACCAGCGTTACCCGCGAGGTGCGCCCCGGCGCGTGGCCGGAACGCCCGGCACGTTGCATCAAGCGCGCGACGCCTTTCGCCGAGCCGATCTGCAGCACGCGCTCGACCGGCAAGAAATCCACGCCCAAGTCCAGGCTCGAGGTACACACCACCGCTTTCAATTGGCCATTCTTCAACGCCTGCTCTACCCAGTCGCGGGTATCGCGTGACAGTGAGCTGTGGTGCAACGCAATCAGCCCGGCCCAGTCCGGCCGCGCTTCCAGCAGTGCCTGATACCAGATTTCCGATTGCGCACGAGTGTTGGTGAACACCAGGCTGCTGGCACAGGCGTCAAGTTCGGCCACCACTTGCGGCAGCATCTTCAGACCGATGTGCCCGGCCCATGGAAAACGTTCGATCGCCGGTGGGAGCAGGGTGTCGACCTTCAGCGTTTTTTCGCTTTGCCCCTGAACGCTGACGCCGCCGCCCTGTGGGATCAGCACTTGCTCTGCGTGGGATTGATTACCGAGGGTGGCGGACACGCCCCAAACGATCAGTTCCGGCTGCCAATGACGCAGCCGGGCGAGGGCCAGTTGCAGTTGCACGCCGCGTTTGTTGCCGAGCAACTCGTGCCATTCATCGACGACGATCATGCGCAGGCTCGACAGCGCCGTGCGCGCATCGGCGCGGGCCAGTAGCAGGGTCAGGCTTTCCGGGGTGGTGATCAGCGTTGTCGGCAAGCGCCGACCCTGACGGGCGCGTTCGCTACTGCTGGTGTCGCCGGTGCGCAGGCCGATGGTCCATGGAATCTGCAAATCATCGACCGGGCTTTGCAGTGCGCGGGCAGTGTCGGCGGCGAGGGCGCGCATCGGCGTAATCCACAGCACTGTCAGCGGTTCGGCCGGCGGTTTGCGTTTGCGCGGTGTAGCCACGGGCGGATGCAGGCGGGCGAAGCGGTTGAGAGCAGCAAACCACACCGCGTAGGTTTTGCCGGCGCCGGTGCTGGCGTGGAGCAATCCGGATTCGCCGCTTTTCACCGCCGCCCACACCTGTTTCTGAAAGGCAAACGGCTTCCAGTCGCGAGCGCTGAACCAGGTTTTTGCAAAGTCGGGGGATTTCGCCATGCCGGCTGCGTGCGCTCTGGAGGTGTTGTTTCAGAGACAGCGAAGCGGGGGACAAGTTTAACTTTGTCGGTCGGTGGATTCCCCTGTGGGAGCGAGCCTGCTCGCGAATGCGATGTCACATTCAACATTGATGTTGACTGATAAACCGCTTTCGCGAGCAGGCTCGCTCCCACACAGGGTTGGGTGCCAACTTATTTAAGATTGCCGCTCAGGAACTGCTTCAGCCGTTCGCTTTTCGGGTTGCCCAGCACTTCTTCCGGCGCGCCTTCTTCCTCCACCAGACCCTGATGCAGAAACAGCACCTGATTCGACACCTTGCGCGCAAAACTCATTTCGTGAGTGACCATGATCATCGTCCGGCCTTCTTCGGCCAGACCCTGAATCACTTTCAGCACTTCGCCAACGAGTTCCGGATCGAGCGCCGAAGTCGGTTCGTCGAACAGCATCACCTCCGGCTCCATCGCCAGTGCCCGGGCGATCGCCACGCGCTGTTGCTGGCCGCCGGAGAGAAACGCCGGATATTGATCGGCAACCCGCGCCGGCAAACCGACCTTGTCCAGATAACGCCGGGCGCGATCGTCGGCCTCCTGTTTGCTGCAGCCCAGCACCCGGCGCGGGGCCATGGTGATGTTTTCCAGCACGGTCATGTGGCTCCACAGGTTGAAATGCTGGAACACCATCGCCAGCCGCGTGCGCAGGCGTTGCAGTTCATCGGCGTCGGCGACGTGCATGCCGTGGCGGTCGGTGACCATGCGGATCGATTGGCCATCAAGGCTCATGGCGCCATCATTGGGCTGTTCGAGAAAATTGATGCAGCGCAAAAAGGTGCTTTTGCCCGAGCCACTGGCACCGATCAGGCTGATCACGTCGCCGGTCTTGGCCTTGAGCGAAACGCCTTTGAGCACCTGATGATCGCCATAGCTTTTATGCAGGCCTTCAACGGTCAGTTTGTACATGGACGAGCATCCTCAAGGCGAAAGTAGGTAGCCGCTGCGATAGGCTTCGGCGCCCGCGACGTGGGCGATGACCATGCCGGCAGTGGCCATGCGCCGCAGCGAGCGCGCATACAGCAGGCCGGCGGCGGTGCAATGAATGGGGGTGACCTTGTCGTGGACCGGGTCGATGATCTCGGCGATTTGTTGCCCGGCCTGCAGGTATTGGCCGGGCGTGGCGCAGTACACCAACAGGCCGCCGACGGGCGTGGTCACCGGTTCGACACCGGCCAGCGGCGTGGCCGGGTAGGGCAGCGGCGGTTGCGGCTTGGTCTCGCCGACGATGGCATCGAACTGGATCAGATAGTCGATCAGCGCCTGACAATCGCGACTGGCCAGCGGGTGATTGACATCGCCCTGGCCGCGCAGCTCGACGGTCACCGAGAAACTGCCCAGCGGAATCTCGAAGTGCTCGCCGAAGCGCTCGCGCAATTGCCACCAGAGCAGGGTGAAGCATTCGTCGAACGACTGCCCGCCGGAATCGGTAGCGAGCAGGCTGGCCTGGGCTTCGATATAGCGCGCCAGCGGCTCGACCTGCGGCCACGCCTCGGGCGTGGTGTACAGGTGCACCACGGATTCGAAGTCGCAGTGCAAGTCGAGCACCATGTCGGCATCGCAGGCCAGGCGTTGCAGGGTCAGGCGCTGGGATTGCAGTTGGGTGGTCGGCGTCTGACGGTCGAGGGCGTTGCGCAGGTTGGCGCGGATCAGTTCGAGGTTGTGCTGCGCATCGTCGTTAAGTTGGCCTTCGATGGCGTTGCCGATTTCTTCGCTGAGGTCGACGAACCAGCGATTGAAGTTCTGCCCACTCTCCAGGTCGTAACGGCCCAGCGGCACGTCCATCAGCACTTGTTCGAGGCCGACCGGGTTGGCCACCGGCACCAGTACGATTTCGCTGCGCAGGCGGCCGGCAGCTTCCAGCTCGGCCAGACGCTGTTTCAGGTGCCAGGCGACCAGCATGCCCGGCAGTTCGTCGGCGTGCAGCGACGCCTGAATGTAAACCTTGCCCTTGGCCTGCTGTGGGCCGAAGTGGAAGCTGTGAATCTGCCGTGCGGTCCCCGGCAGCGGGGCCAGCAAGTCATGGATCTGGTGGCGCATTGTTATCTCTTTATTTTCAAACCGGTGCTAGTGAGTCGGCCCGAGGAAGGCCAGCCAGCGGCGTTCGGCGAGGCGGAACAGGCCGACCAGCGCAAACGTAATGGTCAGATAGATCAGCGCGGCGATGCCGAATGACTGGAAGGTCAGGAAGGTCGCCGAGTTGGCATCCCGCGCGACTTTCAGGATATCGGGAATGGTCGCGGTGAACGCCACGGTGGTCGAGTGCAGCATCAGGATCACTTCGTTGCTGTAGTAAGGCAACGAGCGGCGCAGTGCCGACGGCATGATCACGTAGGCGTACAACTTCCAGCCGGTCAGGCCATAAGCCTTGGCCGCTTCGACTTCGCCGTGGTTCATGCTGCGAATCGCCCCGGCGAAAATCTCCGTGGTGTACGCGCAGGTATTGAGCGCGAAAGCGAGGATCGTGCAGTTCATCGCGTCGCGAAAGAAACTGTCGAGGATCGGCTGTTCGCGCACGGCGGCGAGGCTGTAGATGCCCGTGTAGCAGATCAGCAACTGGATATACAGCGGCGTGCCACGGAACAGGTAGGTGTAGAACTGCACCGGCCAGCGAATGTAGAAGTGCGGCGAGACGCGGGCAATCGACAACGGAATCGAGACGATGAAGCCGATGCAGATCGAGGCGGTCAGCAGCCACATCGTCATCGCCAGCCCGGTGATGTTCTGGCCGTCGGTATAAAGGAAGGCGCGCCAATATTCCTGGAGAAGTTCGATCATCGTACGGCCTCCCGGGCACCGGCGGCGTAGCGGCGTTCGAGCCAGCGCAGGATGAAATTCGAAGCACTGGTGATCAGCAGATAGATCAAAGCGGCGAGAAGCAGAAAGTAGAACAGTTGATAGGTGCTTTTACCGGCGTCCTGCGCTGCCTTGACCAGATCAGCCAGACCGATGATCGACACCAGCGCGGTGGCCTTGAGCATGACCATCCAGTTGTTGCCGATGCCTGGCAAGGCAAAACGCATCATTTGCGGAAACACCACGAAGCGAAAACGCTGGCCACGTTTGAGGCCATACGCGGTGGCGGCTTCGACTTGGCCGCGCGGCACCGCGAGGATGGCGCCACGGAAGGTCTCGGTGAAATACGCGCCATAAATGAAGCCCAGCGTGAGCACGCCGGCACTGAACGGGTCGATTTCGATGTATTCCCATTCCATGTAGTCGGTCAGCGACGTCAACCAGGTTTGCAGGCTGTAGAAGATCAAGAGCATCAGCACCAGATCCGGCACGCCGCGAATCAGCGTGGTGTAGAGCTGTGCGGGCAGGCGCAGCAGTTTGACTTTCGACAGTTTGGCACTGGCGCCGAGCAGGCCGAGCAACACGGCGACCAGCAGCGACATTGCCGATAATTTGATGGTCATCCAGGTGCCTTGCAGCAGCAACGGGCCGAAGCCCTGCAGACTGAAGGAGGCCAGCCCCAGATTTTGCAGAAGGGTTTCAAACATAAATCAGCAACCTGAACGGATGGAAAAGGCGCCCATCGAGGATGGGCGCCGGGGCATTATTTGCCGCTGTACAGATTCAGATCGCCAAAGTGTTTCTTTTGAATCTCGGCGTATTTGCCGTCGTCGTGTAACGCTTTGATACCTTTATCCAAAAGTGCTTTCAGCTCAGTGTTACCTTTCTTGATACCGACAGCCGTTTTGGCTGGCAGCAACTCGCTGTCGACCGGCTGGCTGATTTCATACTCGGCGCCTTTTGGCGACTTCAGAAAACCCAATTCGGCTTGCAGCATGTCCTGGATACCGGCGTCGAGACGACCGGAAGTCAGGTCGGAATACACCTGATCCTGGTTCTGATAGGCCTGGGTTTTCACGCCGGCCTTGTCCAGTACGGCTTTGGCGTAGGCTTCCTGAATGGTGCCTTGCTCATAGCCAACGGTTTTGCCCTTGAGCGAAGCGACATCGGCGGTGATGCCGGAGCCTTTCTTGAACACGTAAGCGGTCGGGCCGGAAAACAGTTCGCTGGAGAAGTCGATGACTTTCTCGCGGGCCGGGGTCACGGTCATCGACGAGATCACACCGTCGAACTTGTTGGCCTTGAGGCCCGGAATCATGCCGTCGAAATCGCTTTCGACCCACTTGCACTTGACCTTCAGTTCGGCGCAGATCGCGTTGCCCAGGTCGATATCGAACCCGACCAGGCTGCCGTCGGCCGCTTTCGACTCGAACGGTGCGTACGAAGGGTCAACGCCAAAGCGCAGCTCTTTGTATTCCTTGGCCAGCGCGGAGCCGGCGGAAATGCACAACGCCAGTGCAGAAAGGGTCAGCAATGCTTTTTTCATTATTCAATCCCTAAGAACCAATATGAGCGCTTGTGGCGCAGAATTATTGTTACTGCAACGCTTACGACCTGTAGAAAGTAGCAATTTCCGAACCAGAGTGCCGAACAGGTGTTTTAAAAGGTCGAGTGCAGAGAGGCAAGGGTAGTTGAATGCACGGAAACGGGCATTGCTGTTTGCATGCACTGTTTTGGATCAAACGCGTAGCTCGGAGCAGTTGAAACTGTGGCGAGGGGCTTTATCCCGATCGGCTGCGCAGCAGGCGCAAAAACCTGAGTGCACGATTTCAGGGGGAAATTGCTGGGGGCCGCTGCGCCGCCCAGCGGGGATAAATCCCCTCGCCACAGGGTTCTGCGATGTGTCGAGAATGAATCAGGCGAGCAAGTCTTGCAGGGTAGCGAGACTGTCCGCTTCTTCGACGGTCTTGTCCTTGCGCCAGCGCAGCATGCGCGGGAAACGCACGGCGATGCCGCTCTTGTGCCGGCGCGACAGGGCGATACCTTCGAAGCCGAGTTCGAAGACCAGACTCGGCTTCACACTGCTCACCGGGCCGAATTTTTCCACCGTGGTTTTGCGCACGATGCTGTCGACCTGGCGCATCTCTTCATCGGTCAGCCCCGAATACGCCTTGGCGAACGGCACCAGCGAGCGCTGGCTGGATTCCGGCGGGCCGTCCCACACGGCGAAGGTGTAATCGCTGTGCAGACTGGCGCGGCGGCCGTGTCCACGCTGGGCATAAATCAGTACCGCGTCGACGCTGAAGGGATCGACCTTCCACTTCCACCACACGCCCATGTCCTTGGTGCGGCCGACGCCATACAGCGAATCGCGGGCCTTGAGCATCATGCCTTCAACGCCGAGTTTGCGTGACGCTTCGCGCTGGCGGCCAAGGTCGAGCCAGTCTTCGCCGGTCAATACCGGCGAGGGCAGCAGCACCGGGCTGTTGCAGCGCGCGATCACTTCCTCGAGTTGCGCCCGGCGCTTGACCTGCGGCTGGTTGCGCCAGTCTTCGCCCTGCCATTCCAGCAGGTCGTAGGCGAGCACCACCACCGGCACTTCTTCGAGAATCTTCTTGTCGAGCGTCTTGCGACCGATGCGTTGTTGCAGCAGGGCGAACGGTTGCACGGCCGGCGGCTCATCGGATTGCGGATCGAAGGCATCTTCGGTGGTTGGATGGGTGCTCTTCCACACGACGATTTCGCCGTCGATCACCGTGCCGTCGGGCAAGCCGTGCACCAGCACATCGAATTCAGGGAAGCGCTCGGTCACCAGTTCCTCGCCGCGCGACCACACCCACAGTTTGCCGTCGCGCTTGACCACTTGCGCACGGATGCCGTCCCACTTCCACTCCACCTGCCAGTCGCTGGCCGGGCCGAGCAGGGCATCGAATTCCTCGACCGGTTGCGCCAAGGCATGGGCGAGAAAAAACGGGTAGGGCTGACCGCCGCGCTGGGCGTGTTCGTCGGGGGATTCCGCGGCGATAAGTTTCAGGTAACTGGCGGCGTTGGGACGGTTCGACAGATCGGTGTAACCGACCAGACGCTGGGCCACGCGCTTGCTGTCGAGGCCGGCCATCGACGCCAGAGCGCGGGTCACCAGCAACTTCGACACGCCGACGCGGAAACTGCCGGTGATCAGCTTGATGCACAGCATCAGGCTCGGTCGATCCAGTTGCGCCCACAACATTGGCAATTGCCGCGCCAGATATTCCGGGGTTTCACCGCGCAGTGGCAGCAGCTTGTCTTCGATCCATTCGGCAAGACCGGCCTCGGAGCTGTGCGAATTTTCCGGCAGCACCAAAGAAATGGTCTCAGCCAGATCGCCGACGGCTTGGTAGCTTTCTTCGAACAGCCACGGCTCCAGTCCCGAAACTTCGACCGCCAACTCTCGGAGGATGCGCACCGGTACCAGTTGTCGCGGCCGGCCACCGGAGAGGAAATACACCGCCCATGCCGCATCTTCTGGCGCGGCCTGCGCGAAGTACGCCTGCATCGCCGCCAGTTTGGCGTTGCTCGACGTGGTGGCGTCGAGTTCGGCGTACAACTCGGCGAAGGCTTTCATGGGGAGGTCTCGGCAACGGTGGGTTCGGTGGCGAGGTTGTCGTCTTCGTCATCGCCGTATTCGGTGGTGAAGCCTTGTGCATCGAGGCCCTGTTCGCGCAAATGGCGCACGAGCACACCGATCGAGCCGTGGGTGACCATCACCCGTTCCGCGCCGGTCTGGTTGATCGCCCAGAGCAGACCGGGCCAATCGGCGTGGTCGGAAAGGACGAAACCGCGATCGACGCCGCGCCGCCGCCGGGTCCCGCGCAGGCGCATCCAGCCGCTGGCAAAGGCATCGCTGAAATCGCCGAAACGGCGCATCCAGGTGCTGCCGCCCGCCGATGGCGGGGCAATGACCAGCGCCTGACGCATGATCGGATCGCTTTTCTTCACGTCGCCGGCGTAAATCGTCGGTGGCAGATACACGCCGGCATCGCGATAGACCCGGTTCAACGGCTCGACCGCCCCGTGGCTGAGAATCGGCCCGAGGGTTTCGTCGATGCCATGGAGAATCCGCTGGGCCTTGCCGAAGGAATAGCAGAACAGCACGCTGGCCTTGCCGGCGGCGATGTTGGCCGCCCACCACTGATTGATCTCGGCGAAGATCTGCGCCTGCGGCTGCCAGCGATAGATCGGCAGGCCGAAGGTCGATTCCGTGATGAAGGTGTGGCAGCGCACCGGTTCGAATGGGGTGCAGGTGCCGTCCGGCTCGACCTTGTAATCCCCCGATGCAACCCAGACCTCGCCACCGTATTCCAGCCGCACCTGTGCCGAACCGAGGACATGCCCGGCCGGGTGAAAACTCAAGGTCACTCCGTGGTGGGTCAGGCGTTGGCCGTAGTCGAGGGTTTGCAATTGGATGTCCTGACCCAGACGCGCGCGCAGAATCCCGGCGCTGGCGCTGCTCGACAGGTAGTGCTGATTACCGGTGCGCGCGTGATCGCCATGGGCATGGGTGATCACCGAACGCTCGACCGGCCGCCACGGATCGATATAGAAATCCCCGGCGGGGCAGTAGAGACCTTCAGGTCGGGCAATAACAAGATCCATGTCGTGACCGGAATGGGGGGCTTGTTAACTATGAGGCGGGCGTGAAGCTGGAAGTTCGATCGGCTTTAAGGGGGATGCAAAGCCAATGTGGGAGCGAGCCTGCTCGCGAAAGCGGTTTACCAGACACATCAATTCTGACTGTGCCGCCGTCTTCGCGAGCAGGCTCGCTCCCACAGGGAAACTGCGTTTACTTGCCGGGGGTGAGGGTCAAGCGGGCCTTGCCATACACCCGATCAAAGTTCTGCGGCTGCATCGGCAAGCCGATGTACTGACCTTTCAGCCACGCATCGATCCCGTTCAGGTAGTTAGGACTCAGTGGATTGCCCGACTGCCCCGTACCGTTCTGCGCCATCAGCGGTTCGCTCTGGCCGAAGTCGACGATAAAGCGCATCGACGGCGCGCGCGTGGTGACGAAGTCCTGGCCCCAGGCAAACGCCGAGCTGTTCAGCGTGGTGTGATCGCCACCGGCTGCCAGTGGTCCGCGCACCGTCTGACCGTTGCTGTTTTTCCACGCATAGCTGTGCAGTTTGCCCCACTGCCAGGCGCGGTGATCGCCGCCCAACTGACTGTCGCCAGCCGTAATCGCCGCAGCGAGGCTACGGGCGAGAATCACCGCTTTGTCTTCCTTCTGCGGCGTGCGCAGGTCATCCCAGAACGGACTGTCCTCACGTCCCAAGAGATGATCGGCCTGCGCCGCGTAGGACAGGTCGCCATTGGCGACAAAGGCCTTCCACGCCGGGCTCGACTCAGGCCCCAGTTCGTCGAGGAAGGTCTGCTTCATGCTTTCCTGCAAAAACAGCTCGTAGATTGCCGCATCCGCCGAGGTCGGGCTGAGCTTGCCGTCGAACGCCATCAAGCGTGTGAAGGCTTCGTGAGCCTTGCTCCGCTCGGCTTCCGGCAGGGCGTCGATCGCCTGTTTCAGCGGTTGCTTCATCCCCGGTGCTTCGAAGACTTTTTTCAGCTTGGTGGCGAAAGTGGTGGTCTGGTCGTACTGCATGGCGATCACACTGCGGCTGTCGTGCTTGCCGCCGCCAGCCATTTCCGCCAGGCGTTCGCCACGCTCCGGTGCCGCCCAGGATTTGGACAACTGCATGCCGTAGCCGTCGGGGATGACCCGCTGGTTGGCGGTGCCGAGCCAGCCTTGTGCCGGGTCCTGATCGTAGGGGTGCAGCATCGGGTCGGCATAACCGTCCCAGTCGTAGCGACCGTCCCAGCCCGGCGAGGGCAGCAGGCCTTCGCCTTCGCGACGGTTGGGGAAGCGCCCGGTGACTTGCCAGCCAATATTGCTTGCGTCGGCGAATACCAGATTGAGGGTGATGGCGCGGATTTCGCGGCTGGCGTCCGAGGCGCGCTCGACGTTCTGCGCGCGGGTCAGATCGAAAAAGGCATCCAGGGTTTTGTCGTCGGTGAAGCTTGGCGTCTGCAGGGCGAGGCCGAAACCGCTGCCTTGCGCCGCTGCCTGGGCACTGTTGAGCAGCGCGCCGTGGCGGGTTTCGTAAACGGCTTCGCGAATCGGTCGCTCGCCTTTGACGAAGTAGGTTTCGTTGCGCACACCCAGCGGCTGCCATTTGCCGTTGACTTCATAAGTGAGGCTGCTGCCCTGACGGCGGATTTTCTCGAGGAACAGATCCTGGTTATCGCCGAGCACGCTGGTCATGCTCCACGCCACTTTGCCGTTGAAGCCGCCGAGCACCATCGGCAGACCGGCAACCGTGACGCCGGCCGCCTGATATTTCGGCGCGCGGATCTGCACGAAACTCCACAGCGACGGTGCGGCCAGCGGCCCGTGCGCATCGCTGGCCAGCAGGCTCTTGCCGCTGCGGCTGCGTTGCGGGGCGATCGCCCAATTGTTCGCAGTCGGCGTGGCGAGCAGGTTCAGCGCCGACAGTTGCTGGCTGGCGTTGCTCAATTCCGTCAGCCCCGGAATCTGCCCGTTGAGCTTGAAGCCTTGCAGCTTATCGGCTTCAGCCACTGGCAGGTTTTCATCGGGTGCTGACGGGCTCAGCCAGGCGAGTTTGTCAGTGGTCACGGTTTGCGCGAGCACCAGCGACTGGATTTCCTCCGGCAGGTTGGCTGACTGGCTGAAATTCAGCAGGGCGAAAATCAACGCCGAATCTTCCGGTTTCCAGTATTCGGGCTTGTAACCGCTGGCGGCGAGATCGCCCGGCAACTTGTCGGCGTAGCGGAACAGGTAGGCGTTGACGCCCCGTGCATAGACCTCGAAGAAGCGCTTGAGCCGTGGCGACGAGGCCTTGTACAGCTCGCCGGCGCTTTTCTTCAGATTGACCGCGCGCATGTAGCGATCGGCATCGAGCATCGACGCGCCGGACATTTCCGCCAACCGGCCCTGAGCCAACAGGCGCAGGGTGACCATCTGGTTGATGCGGTCGCTGGCGTGGACATAGCCGAGGCTGAACAGCGCGTCATGGAAGCTGTTGCTTTCGATCAACGGCATGCCCATCGCATTGCGCCGCACCGACACGTTCTGCGCCAAGCCCTTGAGCGGCTGCACGCCGGAGGTCGGCGGCAGGCTGTCCTGGGCGTTCCAGGTCTGGCAACCGGACAGGCCGAGGACACCGGCCACTGCTGCGGCAACGCCGAACCGGGGAAGAAAATGTGTAAGGGCTGGCGAGGCCATGGCGAAGCTCCTGCGGGGTATAAGGCTGGGGGCGCAATAAAGCCGCTACGTTAGTGACGGCGCGAGGGCCGCGCAAGCGGGGCGAGCGGTTATTTGTGCAGTTGTCGGCTGATCGGTCAGGGCTGTGGCGGTTGCTTGTGGGAAAGCGCTGATGTTGAACTACGGAATGAGTCCCGAGACCTGTCAGGAGAAAGATCGTTATGCAGCTTCAAAGCAACACTGCGCTGATCATCATTGACCAGCAGAAAGGCATCCTGCATCCGCGTCTGGGGCGGCGGAATAATCCTCAGGCCGAAGAGCGAATGCTTGCGTTGCTGGCGCATTGGCGCCGGAGCGGGCGCCCGGTGATTCACGTGCAGCACTTGTCGCGTTCACCTGATTCGGTGTTCTGGCCGGAGCAGGACGGAGTGGAGTTTCAACCGCGCTTTGCGCCGCAGGAGGGTGAATGGCTGATTCAGAAACAGGTGCCGGATGCGTTTTGCGCCAATGGGTTGGAAGCTCAGTTGCGTGAGGCTGGGATCGGGCAATTGATCATCGTCGGTGTCGCGACCAATAACTCGGTTGAATCAACGGCGCGCACCGCAGGCAATCTGGGGTTCGACACGTGGGTGGCGGAGGATGCGTGCTTTACCTTCGACAAGGCCGATTATTTCGGCACACCGCGAACAGCGGAAGAGGTGCACGGGATGTCGCTGGGGAATCTGCATGGGGAGTATGCGACGGTGGTCAGTGTTGCCCTGATTCTTACAGCCGCCTGGTAGAACTGTGGGAGCTGGCTTGCCAGCGATTGCGGTGAATCAGGCGACATCTATGCATGATGTGCCGCCCCATCGCTGGCAAGCCAGCTCCCACAGGGGCTGCGCAGGTTCACAAAAATGTGTTCAGTGCAGATCAACTGTGGGAGCGAGCCTGCTCGCGAAAGCGGTGTGTCAGGCGAAGAAGACCTTCGCCAGTGACATCAAGCGCCGTGGCACTTCTTGAATTTCTTGCCGTTGCCGCATGGGCAAGGGTCGTTGCGGCCGACGTCTTTCAAGGCGTTGCGCACCGGTTCCTGGTGGGCGTGGCCGCAGTTCGGGCCGTGGACATGGCCATGGTCGTGATCGTGATGGTGGTCATGATCGTGGTTGCAGTCAGGGCCATGGACATGGGGTTGCTGGGTCATCGAGGTCACTCCGGAGTTAGATCGGCGGGGATTATCACGCCATTGCGCTCAAGGTGCACGTAGTGGGCGATGAATAAACCTGTTTCCATTTCCCCCTGCAATCGATACGGAATCTGCTGACCAGGATTTTTCAGCAACTTCACCACCTGTTTGACCTTCGGCCACAGATTGGTGCGGATCGGCACTTTGAGGTAAGCGCTGCGCTTGGGCCCGACGGTAAACCAGTGCTCATGCTCGCCTTCAGTGAGCAGGATGTCGGCCAGGTGAATCCGATATTCGAGGCCGCGCACGGTCAGGTCGCTGTCGTTGGGATTGTCAACGCGAAAGTGCAGGATGAACTTCTGTTCGAGCAGCTTGGCCCGCACCACTTCGACTTTCACCAGATGCACGGCAGGCTCGACGCTGTCATCGCTGAACCACGAGGCACAGCCGCCGAGGTTTACGATCAGCATCAACAGCAGACAATGTAATGTGCGCCGGCGACCAAGCATGGTGTTACTCCCTTTGGTGCCAGTCTAGACCTAAAAAGATCGCAGCCTCCGGCGGCTCCTACAGAGTGAACGCAAATCCTGTGTAGGAACTGCCGAAGGCTGCGATTTTTTGATCTTCAGCTCAAGCGCCGAAATAACCCGCACAACACTTCTTGAACTTCTGCCCGCTGCCGCAAGGGCATCCGTCATTGCGTCCCAGCTTCATCTGCACCGTGGGATCGATGAAATACCAGCGCCCGGCGTTCTGCACGAATGAAGAGCGCTCGCGATGGCTGTGCTCGCCCTGGCTGTCGTGCCAGCGCGCGGTGAAAGTCACAAACGCGTGTTCCGGCTGGCCGCCGAACACTTCCGAGCTCTCGACCTCAAGGCCAAGCCAGGTGCTTTGGGCACTCCAGTCGCTGATCGATTGCCTGTTCAATCCCGCTTGCTGGGCGGGCAGGGTAGTCGCCACCAGATAGTCGATCAGCCCCAGCACATAAGCGCTGTAGCGCGAGCGCATCAAGGCTTCGGCACACGGTGCCGGGTGGCCGTCATGATATGGGCCGCAGCAGGCGTCCAGCAGATTGCCGCTGCCGCAAGGGCAAATGGCTGTACTCATTGCATTACCACCAGTATTTCCCGAAGTTTTCCGGATTGGCCCAAAAGCGTGAATTGAGCCAGTCGGGGACTTGTTTGTAGTCAAGCAGATCGTAGGTGAACAGGGTCAGCACCTGCGCGTCGCGCTGGAAGCGCTCGCTGGCCTGCAGGGCCAATGAGTAGAAGTCGGTTTCCTGCCAGCCACTGGCCGCCAGATCCGCCAGCACTGCGATGCGGCTGGCGTTGAGATTGCGGATGCCGCCCAACAGATTCAGGCCATCGCGCTTGGGCAAATGTTCCAGGCAATCGACTACCAGCGCCAGATCGAAGCGTTGCGCGGCCAGCTCAGCCGGCAGTGCGCCGGGTGCGGCATGGGCGACCACGGTGTCGGGGTGCGCGTCCTTGAAAGCGCTCAACGCGGGAAATTCGCTGGCGCCGATCAGCAGCAGACGGGCCGGGGCGTAGCGATCCAGCAAAGCGGCCAACGCTTGTTGTGGCGTGCGCGAAGAAATGGCGGCGTTCATCGAAGCTCCTCAGTCAGACCGCCAAGACTAGCCTGCCAGACCGCGTCGGCAAAGCGCCCGGTGGCGGCGGTTTTCGCCAAAAGAGGCAAACCCCTGTGAACACGGTCGCAAACAGCGGTGGCCTATTGCTGGCGGAGATTAAAACTCCGGTCTTTACTCCCTGAATCGGTTTCAAGCCGATCCCTCAGGAGAAAACTAGATGAGCATAGTTCGGACAGCATTACCCTTGGTTCTGCTAACCAGTGTGTTGACTGGTTGTGCAGGTTTGCAGAAAACCGACTGGCCGACCTGTGCGGCGGTCGGTGGTGTGGTCGGTGCCGGTCTCGGCGCGACTGAAAGCGCTTCGTGGGCCGGCTACGGTGCGCTGCTGGTCGGCGGCACGGCAGCGGCCTATTGCTGGGTGCACGGCGATGGCGATGAAGACGGCGATGGTGTGCCGGACAGTCGTGACAAGTGCCCAGGCACGCCAAAAGGCGTGCAGGTCGATGCTGACGGTTGCCCGCCGCCGACGCCTGCGCCAGTGGTCGAAGAAGCGGTAGTGGTCAAGGAAGAAACCATCGTCATTCGTGATGTGCATTTCGAGTTCGACAAAGCCACGCTGACCGGCCCTGACAAGCAAGTGCTGGACAAGGTCGCCGATCGCCTGAAACAGGAGTCCTCTACCGCGCAACTGACCGTGACCGGTCACACCGACAGTGTCGGCAGCGATGCCTACAACAAGAAACTGTCGGATCGGCGTGCGCACTCGGTGGTGGAATACCTGATCCAGCAGGGCGTGCCGCGTGCCAGCTTCGTTTCGGTGTCGGGCCTTGGTGAAAGCCAGCCTGTCGCTGACAACAAGTCGGCCGATGGTCGTGCACAGAACCGTCGCACCGAAATCAAAATCGTCCGCTAGCCCCTCTCGCATCCGCGGCTTGTGCAGTCGCGGATGCGGGTCTTTACTCCTGTGTAACCGGTATGGGCCGGTACACAGGAGCGTTCACAAATGCGTGTTTTCTCAAGGTCCGTCATGCCGGTGCTGCTGCTTGGCAGCTTGCTCACCGGTTGTGCCACTCACAGCGATGGCACCGCCCCTCTCAATCAACGTACGTGGCCGATCTGCAGCCTGCTTGGCGGCCTGGTCGGCGGCGGTCTTGGCGCCATTGAAAGCGCCGGCTGGGCCGGTGGCGGCGCGGCATTGGGTATCGTCACCGGCGGGCTGATCTGTTACGCCCAGGATGGCGACGAGGACAGCGACGGCGTGTTTGACCGCCGCGACCGTTGCCCGGACACGCCGGAAAATACCGAAGTCGATCATCGCGGTTGTCCGCGGCCGCAGTATCCAGTCGCAGTGAAACCGGTCGAACCGGCGCCGCAAACCGAAGTGATCACCTTGAGTGACGCCGGCAATGTGCTGTTCGATTTCGACAAGTCTGATCTGACTCCAGCGGCAAAAGCCCAGCTCGATACCTTGATGGACAAGCTGCGCAATGCCGATGTGGTCAGCATCAAAGTCATCGGGCACACCGACAGCAAAGGCTCCGACGCCTATAACCAGGCATTGTCGGAACGCCGTGCGAGCAGTGTTGCGGCGTACCTGCTGAGCCAGGGCCTGGCGCCGAACAAACTCACCAGCGAAGGTCGGGGGAGAGTGAACCGGTGGCCGACAACGCGAGCGATGAAGGCCGCGCGGAAAATCGCCGGGTCGAGCTGCACATCAATCGGTAGGAAACCTCTGTGGTGCGCAGGCTAGAGCTGCCGGGTCGAAATTGTCGGCCCGGCAGCCATTTCCTCGGCGTTTGCACAAATTTCATTTTTCCCTCTGGCTTATCCCCCGCAGAAGCCGGTACTGTGCGTGCAAAGAATAATTCGCAACACGGGGGAGCGTATGAAGGTGTTCTGGGGGCTGGGGCGTTTGCTGACCCTGCTGTTCTGCTGCGTGGTACTGGCCAATCAACTGGTGCCGTTTGTTCATCCGCTGCATCTGCTGGTCAATCTGGCCGGTGCTCTGTTGTTGCTGACTCATTTACTCGAAGTGCTGCTGTGCAACCGCAGCCTCAAGGGCCGTCCGCACCCTTGGCGTGATCGTGGTCGCATCCTGTTGTTCGGCGTTTTCCACCTGCAAACCATCCCGGCCCCGGCCGCTCCGGAGGCTTCTTCCCATGCGTAAACTTTGCCTGCTCGCTGCATTCATCAGTCCACTGGCCTGCGCCCAGGTGGTCAATGTGCAAAGCAATTCACTGATGCGCTTGCCCAACACCACCAGCACGCTGCAACTGGAGAAGCTGGAAGTCGCCGATTACGGCACCTTGCTGATCCCGTCCAACGTGACTGAGTTGAACATCGATGAACTACGCCTCGGCCACGAAGCGCGCATCGCCATCGTTCCGGCTGAACAAGCGCTGGAAGTGAAGGTCAAGCGCGCTGAATTGAGCGAGGGCAGCCAGATCACCGCACGCGGCGCCCCCGGCACTTATGAAAAAGCGGCCCGGGCCGGGCGCAATCTGAATCTGCAATTCCAGGCCCTGAGCGCGCCGCAACTGACGGTCGATGCCCGTGGCGGCAGGGGCGCGCCGGGTTTCGTCGGCCTCGACGGCGGCAACGGCGAAGATCCGGGCTGCACCTATGGCTCGGCCGGCCACGGTGCCGATGGCAGTGACGGCAGCGATGGCCAGCCAGGCGCGCCGGGTGCGCTGGTGCGCCTCGCCGTACCACGGGATTTTCCGGTCGAGCTGATCAAAGTCAACGTGGCTGGCGGTGCCGGCGGCCCGGCGGGTGTCGGTGGCAAAGCAGGGAAGGGCGGCAAATCCAAGGGCTGCCTGGTGTATCGCGCAGATGGCGGCAAGAGCGGCAAGGCCGGCGCTGATGGCCAGCCGGGGCCGGTGGGGGCGGCGGGTTCGGTTACTGTGCAACGGCTCTAAAACTGCGACCCACTCTCTGATCAATAAAATGCTTTGGTGAGTGAAGATCTTTGGTGAGTGAAATTATGTGGCGAGGGGATTTATCCCCGCTGGGTCGCGAAGCGGCCCCGCTCTAAAAATCAAAAGCGGGACTGCTACGCAGCCCAGCGGGGATAAATCCCCTCGCCACAACTGTGTTCACAGCAGAAAAATAGTGCGATTCAGAGCATCGGTCTCGCCGCCGCTACCGCCACCAGCACCAAGCCGACCAGCAGATTAAGCCCCACCACCCGACGAATCCGCCCCAGCACTGCCGCACCCGCCGGCCAATCCTTCGCCTCAACCGCCGTGCGTAACTCCGGTAGCATCAACCCCTGAATGCGGATGAACAGCGCCGTCATCACCACATACAAACCGATCATCACCTGCACATACTTCGGCGCGGTCTCGAAGCCGACCTGCTGCAGATGCAACATGCCCACGCCGCTGATCGGCAACAGGATCACCGCGACCCAGACCCAACGGAAAAAACCTTGAAACACTTCCACCCACAGGGTCAGGCGAGCGGGGCCGTCCAGCGCCTTCACAGCCGCAGGGCGCAAGACCATCCAGGCGAAAAACATGCCGCCGACCCACACCAGAGCGGCAAGGACATGCAGGGGGTAAACGAGGCTAAAAGGTGTCATTCGGGCACTCCGTTCTGCGCAGGATCGATTAGGCAGGTATGATAGCCGCCGAATCAAACCACTGAAAATTTATCCAGCGTTTTTGCGCCCGACACTCAATGATCAGCACTGAACTCAAAACCACGATCCAGGGCGCCTACTCGCGTTTTCTAGAGGCCAAGAGCCTCAAGCCGCGTTACGGCCAGCGCCTGATGATCGCCGAAATCGCCAAGGTCCTCGGGGATATCGATACCGACGATGAAGGCCGGCGCAGTGGCGACCCCGCGATTGTCGCGGTGGAAGCCGGCACCGGTACCGGCAAGACGGTGGCGTACAGCCTGGCGGCGATCCCTACGGCGAAACTGGCCGGCAAGCGTCTGGTAATTGCCACCGCGACCGTCGCCCTGCAAGAGCAGATCGTCTACAAGGACTTGCCTGACCTGATGCGCAACAGCGGGCTGAATTTCAGTTTCGCCCTGGCCAAGGGCCGTGGCCGCTACATGTGCCTGTCCAAGCTCGACATGCTGTTGCAGGAAGGCCACGCGCAAACCGCCACCGCGCAACTGTTCGAGGAAGAAGGCTTCAAGATCGAAGTCGACGAGGCCAGTCAGAAGCTGTTCACCAGCATGATCGAAAAGCTCGCCGGCAATAAATGGGACGGCGACCGCGACAGCTGGCCGAACGCGCTGGAAGACGCCGACTGGGCGCGCCTGACCACCGATCACAGCCAGTGCACTAATCGTCATTGCCCGAACTTCGGCCAGTGCGCCTTCTACAAGGCCCGCGAAGGCATGGGCAAGGTCGATGTAATCGTCACCAACCACGACATGGTCCTGGCTGACCTGGCACTGGGCGGCGGCGCCGTGCTGCCGGACCCGCGCGACACCATTTACGTGTTCGACGAAGGTCACCATTTGCCGGACAAGGCCATCGGCCACTTCGCTCATTACACGCGCTTGCGCTCCACCGCCGACTGGCTGGAGACCACCGCCAAGAACCTCACCAAACTGCTCGCGCAGCATCCGCTGCCGGGCGATCTCGGCAAGCTGATTGAGCAGGTGCCGGAGCTGGCGCGGGAGATCAAGACCCAGCAGCAGTTCATGTTCACCGCCTGCGAGCAGATCGCCGATTTCAAACCCGGCGAAGACGTCGAAGGCCGCGAGCGCCCGCGTCATCGCTTTGTCGGCGGGGTGATTCCCGAGGACATGCGCGAGATGGGCATCGAGCTGAAAAAAGGCTATTCGCGCCTTAACGACCTGTTCCAGCGCCTGACCGACCTGCTCAAGGAAGGCATGGATGGCGAGGTCAATATCGGCATCGCCAGCAATCAGGCCGAAGAGTGGTATCCGTTGTTCGGCAGCCTGTTGTCCCGCGCTTCCGGCAACTGGGAATTGTGGACCGCGTTCACCGCCGAAGACCCGGAAGACAGCCCGCCGATGGCGCGCTGGCTGACCCTGGCCGAAAGCGGTTCGCTGTTCGACATCGAGGTCAACGCCAGCCCGATTCTGGCGGCGGAAACCTTGCGTCGCAGTTTGTGGAACGTCGCGTACGGTTGCCTGGTGACCTCGGCGACGCTGACGGCGCTGGGCACTTTCGACCGTTTCCGCATGCGCGCCGGTCTGCCGAAAAAGGCTGTCACGGCGGTGGTGCCGAGCCCGTTCCACCATGCCGATGCCGGCGTGCTGCGCGTGCCAGACCTGAAGGCCGACCCGCGCGATGCCGCCGCCCACACGGCGGCGATCATTCGCGAGCTGCCCGATCTGGTCGAAGGGTCGCGCGGCACGCTGGTGCTGTTCTCCTCGCGCAAGCAGATGCAGGACGTATTCGACGGCCTCGACCGCGATTGGCGCAAGCAAGTGTTCATTCAAGGCAATCTGTCGAAACAGGAAACCCTGAACAAGCACAAGGCGCGGGTCGATGGCGGTGATTCCAGCGTGCTGTTCGGGCTGGCCAGTTTCGCCGAGGGGGTCGATTTGCCGGGTGCCTACTGCGAGCACGTGGTGATCGCCAAGATTCCGTTCTCGGTGCCCGATGATCCGGTTGAGGCCGCGTTGTCGGAGTGGATCGAGGCGCGCGGCGGCAATCCGTTCATGGAAATCTCTGTGCCCGATGCCTCGCTGAAACTGGTTCAGGCCTGCGGCCGTCTGCTGCGTACCGAAGAAGACCGCGGCACCATCACTTTGCTCGACCGGCGTCTGGTCACTCAGCGCTACGGCAAGGCGATCCTCAATGCGTTGCCGCCTTTCCGTCGTGAAATATCCTGAGACTCGGGTGGGCCGATTGGCCCACCGCGTTGTCTATCTCTCTGCCACCGCTGTTCCACTGGCCTTGACTGGTCGTTAGGGAGAACTCCGTTCTTATGATCCGCCGTTCGTTGCCCGCTGTTTTCGCCTTGATCTTTGCCGCGCCGCTGCTGGCCGCGCCCGCCGGTCAGCAGACGCTGTTCAACTTCGTACGCCCGGCCGACGTGGTCAAGGTCGTCACGGAAAACGCCGACTTGCCGCAGGCCAATGCCGAACAGACCGCGGAAGGCGAAGTGCTGCGCCGGGTGACGTTCAACCCGGTCGCCCGGCCGACCTTGCGCCTGACCCCCAGACTGGCGCCTGGGACTGGTCGCAGTCCGGCATGATGAGTTTGCGTCTGCAAAGTGCGATGAACTGGGCGGTGACGGTCTATGTGCAGATCCAGAGCAACGATGGCCGCACCCTGGTCAGCCGCGTCGATCTGCCGGCCGGCCCCGCGCAGACCTTGCTGGTGCCGCTGGTGGCTTCGACGCCGCTGAGCCAGGGCATGAAAGCCGGGCCGCCGATGCCGATGACTGTCGATGGCCAACGCATTCTGCTGGCCAGCAGCACCGGCGAGATCGACCGCAGCCAAGTGGTTTCGGTGAGCCTGTCGATGGATCAGCCGAACGTTGCGCAGAGCCTGTTGCTTGAGCGGTTCGGCGTGCAGGACGGCGAATCGGTGACGAAGGCGGTGTACGGCAATCTGGTCGACGTTTACGGACAATCGACCCGCAGCAAATGGCCGGAAAAAGTCAGCAGCGACGAGCAACTGAAAAACGCCGCCAGCAAAGAGCAGCAACAACTGAACAGTTGGCTGGCCGAGCGCGAAAAGTCCTCGCTGGACAAATTTGGCGGCTGGAATAAAGGCCCGGCGTTCAAGGCCAGCGGTTTCTTTCGCACGGAAAAACGTGACGGCCGCTGGTATCTGGTGACCCCTGAAGGCCACCCGTTCTATTCGCTGGGCGTCAACACCGTCAGCCCGCAAGTCAACCAGACCTACGTCGCTGGTCGTGAGTACATGTTCGAATCGTTGCCGAAGAACGACGACCCCCTGGCCGCCCATTTCGGCGAGGGCGACAACCGTGGCGGCAACGGTGCCGATCAGGGCCGTGGCTACGGCAACGGCCGCTGGTACGACTTCTATGGCGCCAATCTGCAACGCCTGTACGGCGAACCGTGCAAACCGGACAGTGACAATAAGGCCGGGATTGCCGAGGCGGCGAAGGCGGGCGCGGCTGAGGCCGGTTCGGTGCAGGCTGCTGAGACTGCAGCGGTGCCTGTCGAGCCGAAATCGGGTATTGCCGAAGCGGCGCAGACTGACGCGGTGCAAGCCTCCAGCGCGCAAACCACTCCGTGCAAAGACACAATGGATGAAGAACGCTGGACCCGGCATACCCTCGATCGGCTGCAAGCCTGGGGCTTCAACACGGTGGGCAACTGGAGCGCGCCGTCGCTGGCGGATGCTGAGCGCGTGCCGTACACCTTGCCGCTGTCGATCGTCGGCGATTACGCCAGTATCAGTACGGGCAGCGATTGGTGGGGCGGCATGCCGGATCCGTTCGATCCGCGTTTCGCCATGGCCACCGAGCGTGCCGTGGCCATTGCAGCCCGCGATCACCGTGATGATCCTTGGCTGATCGGTTATTACGCCGACAACGAACTGGCCTGGGCCGGCCCTGGCGACGATCCGAAGGCTCGTTACGCGTTGGCCTACGGCACGTTGAAAATGACCACCGACGTGCCGGCCAAGCGCGCCTTTCTCAAGCAATTGCGCGACAAGTACCGCAATCAGGCCGGGCTGTCCAAGGCCTGGGGCATCGAGTTGCCGGCATGGGAATTGATGGAAGACCCTGGCTTCGTGCCGCCGCTGCCAAACCCGGAGCATCCGGAGATCGAAGCGGATTTCAAATACTTCCAGAAGGTCTTCGCCGATACCTATTTCAAGACCATTTCCGATTCGCTGAAATGGCACGCGCCGAACCAGATGCTGCTTGGCGGCCGCTTCGCTATCAGCACGCCTGAGGCCGTGGCGTCCTGCGCGCAGTATTGCGATGTGTTGAGCTTCAACATGTACACGCTCAAGCCGCAGGACGGCTACGACTTCGCCGCGCTGGCAGCGCTGGACAAACCGCTGCTGATCACCGAATTCAACTTCGGCTCAGCTGACCGGGGCCCGTTCTGGGGCGGCGTGACGCAACTCGCCAAGGAAGAAGATCGCGGCCCGGCCTATGCCAACTTCCTCAAACAGGCGCTGAGCGAACCGTCGATTGTCGGCGTGCACTGGTTCCAGTATCTCGACCAACCGGTGACCGGGCGTTTGCTCGACGGCGAGAACGGCCATTTCGGTCTGGTCGGGGTGACCGATCTGCCTTATCAGGGTTTTGTCGAGGCAGTGCGCAAAAGCAATCTGCAGGCGCTCGAGCAACTGGGCAAGGAGGCGCAGAAAACCCCGGCGGCGGAAGTTGAAGGCGGGCGCAAGGCCGAGGCTGGCAAAGCGCCGGGGGCTGCACAGGCGGGTGGGCATTCGGGGAATGGTCACTAGGTTTCAGATCGCGTTATCGTTCTTCGCGAGCAGGCTCGCTCCCACAGGGGATCTCCGCTGCTGTTGAGATCCAGTGTAGGAGCGAGCCTGCTCGCGAAGGGATCACCATAAATTGCCGATCAACCGTCTGGCCCGCGCCTGTTCCCAAATCCCTCAAGGGCTGGAACAATGCGGGCCACTTTGTAGAGCGTTTTCGCGGGGGAGTTGCGGGTGCAGATTCAGGGACATTACGAGCTTCAATTCGAAGCGGTGCGCGAGGCTTTCGCCGCACTGTTCGACGATCCCCAGGAACGCGGCGCAGCCCTGTGCATCAAGGTCGGTGGAGAAACCGTTCTCGACCTCTGGTCCGGTACTGCCGACAAGGACGGCGCCGAAGCCTGGCACAGCGACACCATCGCCAACCTGTTCTCATGCACCAAGACCTTTACCGCCGTTACCGCGCTGCAACTGGTGGCCGAAGGCAAGTTGCAACTCGACGCCCCGGTTGCCCGCTACTGGCCGGAGTTCGCCGCCGCCGGCAAAGAATTCGTCACCCTGCGCCAATTGCTCTGCCATCAGGCCGGCCTGCCGGCCCTGCGCGAACTGCTCGCCTCTGAAGCCCTGTACGACTGGCAAACCATGGTCGACGCCCTTGCGGCCGAAGCCCCATGGTGGACGCCCGGCACCGGTCACGGTTATGCCGCGATCACCTACGGCTGGCTGGTCGGCGAATTGCTGCGCCGCGCCGACGGTCGTGGGCCGGGCGAGTCGATCGTCGCTCGGGTCGCTAAGCCGTTGGGCCTGGATTTCCATGTGGGCCTGGCCGACGAAGAGTTTCATCGCGTGGCGCACATCGCCCGTGGCAAGGGCAACGCCGGCGACGCTGCGGCTCAGCGCCTGCTGCAAGTGACCATGCGCGAACCGACGGCCATGACCACCCGCGCTTTCACCAATCCGCCGTCCGTGCTGACCAGCACCAACAAGCCGGAATGGCGACGCATGCAGCAACCGGCGGCCAACGGCCACGGCAACGCGCGCAGTCTCGCCGGGTTCTATGCCGGCCTGCTCGATGGCAGCCTGCTCGAGAGCGAGATGCTCGAAGAGCTGACCCGCGAGCACAGCCTCGGCGACGACAAGACTTTGCTCACCCGCACTCGCTTCGGCCTCGGCTGCATGCTCGATCAACCGGACGTGCCCAACGCCACCTACGGCCTCGGCCCGCGCGCGTTCGGCCATCCGGGAGCGGGCGGCTCGATCGGTTTTGCTGATCCTGAGCACGATGTGGCTTTCGGTTTCGTGACAAATACCCTGGGGCCTTACGTTTTGATGGATCCGCGCGCGCAAAAGCTGGCGCGGGTGCTTGCCACTTGTCTGTAAAGCTTCAACAAAGGTTCCAGGGTCGGAACCTCGAAGGGATTTTCGTTTCAAAACGGCTGTTTATCCGGGCGAAAGTGCTCTGATTTTTCATTACTTCATTTTGTGGATTTTCAATGTCATCTAAAAAGACCCTCGCCCTGGCCCTGTGTGTAGCGATCACCGGTTGCGCACAGAACCCGAAAAACGATGCAGACGGCGGCAGTTGGTGGCCGTTCGGTTCTTCCGACAAAGTCGCGGCCAAAGATCCGGCACCGGCTCCGGCTCCTTTGAAACCAGCGGCGACTGCGCCAGTGGCCAAGGCTGAGAGCAGCAACCCGTGGTACTGGCCGTTCGGTTCCAGCGATGAAGCGGTCAAGGCTGATCTGAAGGCCGAGGTCAAACCTGAAGCCAAACCGGTCGAAGTGGCCAAAGCCGAGGCGCAGTCCAACGGCAAATGGTGGTGGCCGTTCGGCGGCAAGGACCAGCCAACCGCCAAAGCCGTGCCTATGCCGGATCCGAAGGTCACTCAAGCCTGGCTCGACGACTACGAGCCGCGTCTGCGTGAAGCGGTGAAGGACAGCAACCTGCAACTCGAACGCCGCGACAATGTGCTGGTGGTAACGGCACCGGTTGAAGGCTCGTTCAACCCGGACCGCCCGGCGATGCTGCTGCCGGTCACCCTTGGCCCGTTCACTCGCGTGGCGAAAATCCTTGAAGCCGACCCGAAAACCGCGGTGCTGGTGCTCGGTCACAGCGATACCAGCGGTGCGGCGCCGGCCAACATCAAGCTGAGCCAGGAACGTGCACAATCGGTTGCAGCGATCTTCCGCCTCAGCGGCTTGCAGCGCGACCGTCTGATGCTGCGCGGCATGGGTTCCGAAGCGCCGCGTGCGGCCAACGACAGCGTTGAAGGCCGCGCCTTGAACCGTCGTGTCGAACTGCTGGTAACGCCGCAAAACACCATGGTTGCGCTGCTGAGCAAATACAACATGCCAGCGCCGAAGCCGGTGACGATGGTTGCTGCGCAAGACGTCAAGCCAGTGGCCAAACCCGCCACCCCAGCGCCTGCCGCCAAGAAAGCTGCCGCCCCGGCGGCGAAAAAAGCGCCAGCCAAAAAAGCTGCCGCCAAGGCTCCAGCGAAAAAGGCGCCGGCCAAGACTCCGGCGAAAAAGACTGCGCCAGCCAAAGCCGCCGCGACCGACAAGAAAGTCGCCGCAGCCGACGCCGCCAAGAAGTGATCCGCTAACGAAAAGGAATCCGCCATGACCCAGGCTCTGGCCGATATGCGTCGCGACTACACCCGTGACGGTTTGACCGAGGCGCAAGCCCCGGCCGAGCCGTTTGCGCTGTTTCACCAGTGGTTCGCCGATGCGGTGAAAACCGAGCAGGCGCCGGTCGAAGCCAACGCCATGACCTTGGCCACGGTCGATGCCGACGGTCGTCCGCATTGCCGCATTCTGTTGCTCAAGGGCCTGGACGAGCAGGGCTTCACCTTCTTCACCAACTACGACAGCGCCAAGGGCCAGCATCTGGCGGCCAATCCGTTTGCCGCCATGACTTTCTTCTGGCCAACACTGGAGCGCCAGGTGCGCATCGAAGGGCGGGTGGTGAAGGTTACGCCGCAGGAGTCCGATGCTTATTATCAAGTGCGGCCGCTGGGCAGTCGCCTCGGCGCCTGGGCCTCGCCGCAGAGCCGGGTCATCAACGGCCGTAGCGAGCTGGAAGATTTGCTCAAGGCCACGGAGCAGCGCTTCAGTGACAGCCAGCCGCACTGCCCGGAACATTGGGGTGGTTACCGCTTGTTGCCCGAGCGCATCGAGTTCTGGCAGGGCCGTCCGAGCCGCCTGCACGATCGCCTGAACTACCGCCTCCAGGGCACCGAGTGGATTCTGGAACGACTGGCACCCTGAGCAGTCTACCGAGCGAGATAAACGCGGATGGCGCAGGATCGCTGATTTGACGCTACCTTGAGTGGACGCTCGCGGGCATCTGTACCAGGCCTGAATGGAAGCCAATTTTATCCGGATGGTGTCGTGACAGGCGCCAGGCCACGGGGTTTAATGAACACATGTTCTTTTGGAGTTGATGCTATGCGTAAGTCTGTTCTGCTGGTTGCTTCCTTTTCGACGATGGCGATGTTGCTGACCGGCTGCCAATCGAGCCTCACTGGCGACTCCTACTCCCGTGACGAAGCGCGTCGTGTGCAGACGATTCGCATGGGCACCATCGAATCCCTGCGACCGGTAAAAATCGAAGGCACCAAGACCCCGATCGGCGGCGCAGCAGGCGCAGTGGTCGGCGGCGTCGGCGGTAGCGCCATCGGCGGCGGCAAGGGCAGCATTGTGGCTGCGGTCATCGGCGCAGTGGCCGGCGGCCTGCTTGGCTCGGCCACCGAAGAAGGCCTGACCCGCACCCAAGGTGTGGAAATCACCGTCCGCGAAGACGACGGCAGCATGCGCGCCTATGTGCAGCAGGTTCAGGAGAATGAAGTATTCCGCGTTGGCGAGCGGGTACGGATCTCCACCGTTGGCGGAACCAGCCGCGTTTCGCACTAAGCGGGAAGCTGGGTAAAAGAAAACCCCGATCAGGTGACTGGTCGGGGTTTTCTTTGCTTGTGAATTGTTCATTCAGTAGGTGGCGCAGGTGCCCATGAAGTATTCGAGGCCCTTTGGAAAACTGACGTTGAGCAGGTTTTCCAATGCGGTTACCTGATCCTGAGTCAACAACAGCTCGCCGGGTTCCACCTCATCCAAGGGCTTGGATTCAATGAGCTGAGCCACTTTTTCATTTATCTCGCTGCCTGTGATATCCAGCTCGAATTGCAAGGAGTCATCTTGGACTTCGTCAGTAAAGAATCCGGTAATCGAAAGAAAGCGCATGAAGAACTCATCCCGGTTATTTAACTGTAATCGAACGAAATCTGGTAGTCGCAGGTATGGAGTGTGATGTGATGTTGAAAGTACGGCTGAATGCTAGTTACCCACTTTTCGATGACGTTGAAGCCGCCATTATTGATGTTGCCTTCCACCGGAATACTCAGAGCATTCAAAACTGATTCATCGTCCCCCAGATCTTTTGACGATTCCTCGCCCTGAATTTCTAGGGTTGCTGTGTCGTACCACTCCAGCCTCAATACCAGACCCATTTCTTCCTCGCAGATACTTTGATGTTGTTCTTCACATTGCTCGCTTACGGCTAATCGGGGCCGTTACATGTCAGTTGAAAGTAATAGCGTGAATCTGCGATTGATATCTGCATCAGTTTTTCAAAGGCTTGAACTTGTTTCTGATTCAAATCGTAGCCTTCCCACCCTTGCTGCTTGGTCGTCCAACCCATAATCGACTTAATGTGCTCTGCATGCTCTTTGGGTATTTCGGTTACCGATACTTGGTAATCAGTCTGCTTATCAAAAGCTTCTATCAAAAATCTCAAGGCTCAACGCTCCGTTTTTTCCTTTCTTCGAGTTTTTATTCTTTTTTGTAGACGTGGGCTCACCAGTCGCTGGATCGAATTCCCCGATGTGGTTTCCCCGAGGATCATATTTTTCAATCGTTCCGTGCATGGAGTCCCATTCAAGAATATGCCCTTTGGCGGTTTTCCATCTTTTGCGTTTTGAACCACCGCCTTGGACTACTGTTTTACGGCCGACGATTCTGGCATCGGGAAAAGCCGGCAGTATGTCAGGCGGCGGATGATATTCGTGATCCCCAGCGCGAGTACTGATGACGATGTAGACCGGTTTAATACTAGATCCGGCCGGAAACACCAAAATAAAGTCTTTGTACTCCGGCGGATAAACCGGATTCACCAGTATCCCGTCCGCCGCTTTCGTCGGTGGATAGACCCAGATATGCGGTGCCTGCGGGGCAGCCTCCAGCGCTGGAATGCCGAGAATGTCCGAGCCATCCACCGCCGGGGTCCAGAGCAGTTCGACGCCTTCACCCAGATCCGCAACGAACCGGTCGCCGCGTGCAGTGAACTGCACGACATCGACCATTTCCCAATCGCGGTTCTTACCGGTGTAGAAACCGTAACCCTTGAGGCTGCCATCGGCCTGTTGCTCGACGCGCAGGCGCACGCGGGTTCGGGCTTGTTTGAGTGTGCTTAGTTGCTCATCGGTGTAGAGCGCGCTGTCGCCCAGGCTGGATGGCATCAAAAGCGCAACCAGGCCCACCAAAGGCGCAGCAGCTGCGCTCGATACGAGCGCCGGCAGCGCTTCAAAAGCCGAGCCTGCCAGGGCCATACTGCCGAACCCGACCGGGATGGCGTTGGCGCTGATTTTATTGAGAGGAATGCCGCCGTTTGGGTCGGCTTCGCGAGCGCCGAGCAGGATCAGCTCGCCGTAATCCTTCAGGCTGTCGGTCGGCACCATGCCGGAAGGGTTGGCGTAATCGATGATTGCGTCCGGCAATTTGCAGGACTTGGCGAATACACAGCCGGCACGCACGGCTTCAGGTTTTTTCGCAGCCACTTCCCGGCTGCGCTCGAACGCCTCCTGCCGCGCCAGCATCGCGTCGTAAGCGTTTTGCCCGGCTTCGCGCTCGGCCAGTTCTGCCGCCGTCATATACCGCCAGCTAACGTGATGTCCGTCGCCCTGCGGCGGGTTTTGCACCCGGGGAATGCCCTTGTTCCGCGCCACTGATCTTGCCTTAGTTCACCATCGAGAGCCCCTCGAAAAAGGGGCTGCACGACGTTATCGAAGCGGGGAAAGCGTGGCTGTAGGACGGGTCGCTAATGACGTGGGGATTGTTCGCTGCGTAACTGTGAGGCGATAAATTTGCGGCGAGGGGTCAAGCTCCCTCGCCACAAGGATTATTGCAGTTGTGAATTCTTGCGACTCGCCGCCGCCGTCACCGCATAACCAATCACCGCCGCGAGGATCGAGCCGGTGAGGATGCCCATGCGATCCATGCCGGCGTAATCACTCACGCCGGGTTCGAAGGCCAGCGAGCCGACGAACAGGCTCATGGTGAAGCCGATGCCGCAGAGAATTGCCACGCCGAGGACCTGGCCCCAGTTGGCGCCTTGGGGCAGGGCGGCGATGCCGATCTTGACCGCCAGCCAGGTCAGGCCGAACACGCCGACGGTCTTGCCCAGCAGCAGGCCGATGGCGATGCCCATCGGTACGTCGTGGGTGAAGCTTTCGACGGTGACGCCGCTCAGCGACAGGCCGGCGTTGGCGAAGGCGAACAGCGGCAGGATGCCGTAGGCGACCCAGGGGTGCAGCGCGTGTTCGAGGGTCAGCAGCGGCGACGACTCGGCGTTTTTCGTGCGCAGGGGAATGCAGAAAGCCAGGGTCACGCCGGCCAGTGTCGCGTGGACACCGCTCTTGAGCACGCAGACCCAGAGGATCAGGCCGATGATCATGTAAGGGCCGAGTTTGACCACGCCGAGCCGGTTCATCGCCACCAGCGCGGCAATGCACGCAGCCGCCAGGCCAAGGGACAGGGTCGAGAGTTCGCCGGAATAGAAGATTGCGATGATGACGATGGCGCCGAGGTCATCGATGATCGCCAGGGTCATCAGGAACAGTTTCAGCGACACCGGCACGCGTTTGCCGAGCAGGGCCAATACGCCGAGGGCGAAGGCAATGTCGGTGGCGGTCGGAATGGCCCAGCCACTCAGGGCGGCGGGGTTGTCGCGGTTGAGGAACCAGTAGATCAGCGCCGGCACCAGCATGCCGCCGATCGCTGCTGCGCCGGGCAGGACGATCTGCGAGGGCTTGGACAGTTGACCGTCGAGCACTTCGCGTTTCACTTCCAGACCGATCAGCAGAAAGAACATCGCCATCAGGCCGTCATTGATCCACAGCAGCAGGGGTTTGGCGATTTTCAACGCACCGATCTGCGCCACCACAGGGGTGTCGAGCAGGCCGGTATACAGCCACGACAGCGGTGAGTTGTTGATGATCAGCGCGAGAATGGCTGCGGCGATCAATAGCAGACCGCTGGCGGCTTCCAACTGAAAGAAACGCGTGAAAGTGCTACGCAGAGGCAAGGTCGCTCTCCATCGAATCAAGAAAAAGGTGAAACACCCTAACCCGTACCGTTAGTTGTTAAAACAAAAGTTATATTCTTTTTTGTTATATGTCGTTACAGGCTGTCTGGCTCGGGCAGCACTGAGCCTAGCAGTTGCCTGACACATTGAGACTCAGCTGTACCTTTGCCGCCTGCGGGATTTTTCCTAAGCTTGGGGCAGACCTTTTCAGAAGACCGATCTTCTGGCTGATTCAACGAGAACCGAAACCATGAGCGACAACCGACAGTGGGCCCGCGAAGCCATCCGCATCATCGAGGCGGACTTCCAGCGCAGCGCCGACACCCACCTGATCCCTTTGCCGCTGCCCGGTTTTGCTGGCATCGAGTTGTATTTCAAGGACGAATCCAGCCACCCGACCGGCAGCCTCAAGCACCGCCTGGCCCGCTCGCTGTTCCTTTACGCGCTGTGCAACGGCTGGCTGAAACCCGGCGCGCCGGTGATCGAAGCGTCCAGCGGCTCGACGGCGATCTCCGAAGCGTATTTCGCGCGCATGCTCGGTTTGCCGTTTATCGCGGTGATGCCGGCGACCACCTCGAAAGAGAAGATTGCCCAGATTGCCTTTTACGGCGGGCAGAGCCATCTGGTGCAGGATCCGACGCAGATCTACGCCGAATCCGAGCGCCTGGCCCGCGAGCATGGCGGTCACTTCATCGATCAGTTCACTTACGCTGAACGCGCCACCGACTGGCGAGCGAACAACAACATCGCCGAGTCGATCTTCCAGCAGATGCGCTACGAAAAACACCCTGAACCGACGTGGCTGATTTCCAGCCCCGGCACCGGCGGCACCACCGCGACCCTCGGTCGCTACGTGCGCTATCGCCAGCACTGCACCCGCGTGTTGTGTGCCGATGCCGAGCGTTCGGTGTTCTTCGATTTTTACCAGACCGGAGATGCCAGCCTGCGCCTGGACTGCGGTTCGCGCATCGAGGGCATTGGCCGGCCGCGGGTGGAAGCGTCGTTCCTGCCCAAGGTGATCGATGCGATGGTCAAGGTGCCGGACGCCTTGTCGCTGGCGGCCATGCATTATCTGGCGCAGCGTTTGGGGCGGCATGTCGGCGGGTCGAGCGGGACCAATCTGATCGGTGCGCTGATGGCGGCGCAGCAGATGAAAGCGGCGGGGCAGTCGGGATCGATCGTGGCGATCCTGTGCGATGGCGGCGAGCGTTATGCCGACACTTATTACGACCAGGAATGGTTGAAAGCGCAGGGTTACGAACTGGGTGAGTTGATTGCAGCAGTGGCGGCGAGTGCCGAGCGCGGGGAGGCGCTGCCGACCTCGGTGCTGCGCGCGAATATCTGACACACCCCAATCAAATGTGGGAGCGGGCTTGCTCGCGAAGGCGGTGTGTCAGGCGATAAACGAATCGACTGAAACGACGCTTTCGCGAGCAAGCCCGCTCCCACAGGGGGTGTGTTGTGTCAGCTAATGCTGATTAGTCAGTGAGACCGAGGATATCCCGCGCCACCGCCTCGGCAATGCGAATCCCGTCGACACCCGCCGAGAGAATTCCGCCGGCGTAGCCCGCGCCTTCACCGGCCGGGAACAGGCCTTTGACGTTCATGCTCTGCAGCGACTCGTTGCGCGTGATGCGCAGCGGCGACGAAGTGCGCGTCTCGATTCCCGTCAGCACCGCGTCGTGCAGCGAATAACCGCGAATCTGCTTCTCGAACGCCGGCAAGGCTTCACGGATCGCCTCAATGGCAAAGTCCGGCAGCGCCAGCGCCAGATCGCCCAGCGCGACGCCCGGCTTGTACGAAGGCTCGACTTCGCCCAGCTCGGTCGACGGCTTGCCGTTGATGAAGTCGCCAACCAGTTGCGCCGGGGCCTTGTAGTCGCTGCCGCCAAGGATGAACGCGTGGGATTCCAGGCGCTCCTGCAACTCGATACCGGCGAGCGGGCCGCCCGGATAGTCGACTTCCGGGGTGATGCCGACGACGATGCCGGAGTTGGCATTACGCTCGTTACGCGAGTACTGGCTCATGCCATTGGTGACAACGCGATTCGGTTCCGACGTCGCCGCGACCACAGTGCCGCCCGGGCACATGCAGAAGCTGTACACCGAACGGCCGTTCTTGGCGTGGTGCACCAGTTTGTAATCGGCAGCGCCAAGTTTCGGGTGGCCGGCGTATTTGCCCAGACGCGCGCGGTCGATCAGCGATTGAGGGTGCTCGATGCGGAAACCCACCGAGAACGGCTTGGCTTCCATGAACACGCCACGGCTGTGGAGCATGCGGAAGGTGTCGCGGGCGCTGTGGCCGAGGGCCAGGACCACGTGTCTGGAATGCAGGGTTTCGCCGCTGGCCAGCTGCACGCCGACCAGTTGGCCGTTTTCGATCAGCACGTCGCTGACGCGCTCCTCGAAGCGCACTTCACCGCCCAGTTCGCGGATCTGCTCGCGCATGTTTTCGACCATACCGGTCAGGCGGAACGTACCGATGTGCGGCTTGCTGACGTAGAGGATTTCTTCCGGCGCGCCGGCCTTGACGAACTCGTGCAGGACTTTGCGGCCGAGGAATTTCGGGTCCTTGATCTGGCTGTACAGCTTGCCGTCGGAGAACGTACCCGCGCCACCCTCGCCGAACTGCACGTTGGACTCGGGGTTGAGCACGCTTTTGCGCCAAAGGCCCCAGGTGTCCTTGGTGCGCTGACGGACTTCGGTGCCGCGCTCGAGAATGATCGGTTTGAAGCCCATTTGCGCCAGCAGCAGACCGGCGAAGATGCCGCACGGGCCGAAACCGACGACGATCGGCCGCTGGCCGAGATCGCTCGGGGCCTGACCGACGAATTTATAGCTGACATCCGGTGCCACATTGACGTTACGGTCGTCGGCGAACTTGCCCAACACCCGGGCCTCGTCGCGTACGTTGAGGTCGATGGTGTAGATGAAGCACAGTTCGGAGGACTTTTTGCGCGCGTCATAGCTGCGCTTGAACAAGGTGAAATCGAGCAGATCATCGCTGGCGATGCCCAGACGCTGCACGATGGCGGCGCGCAGGTCTTCTTGGGGATGGTCGATTGGCAGCTTGAGTTCAGTGATTCGTAACATGGCGGGGATCCGGATTCGCGGGGCGCACAACTGCGCCAAGGCGTTTGAAGGCGGCGATTATAAGCCGCCGCGAGCGGATCCGTGGGGGAAAAACGATCAGTCGTTGCGTGCGCCGCCGAAATAGCCGCAGCCGCGCTGCACCTGACCGTCGATGCGCAACTCGGCGCTCATGTGCTGCACGCTGCCGGTGCTGCTGTCGACGCAGCGCTGTGGCGCGACCCACAATTCAATGCGCTGGTTGTTGGCTTCGCTGCTGAGATTGAAGCGGCCGTCGCCCAGTTGTTCTTCCACATACGGCACGGCCAGCGGCGGCTGGCCGTCGCGCTCGATGACCATGCCTTTGCCGCTGACCTTGACGTTCCACTCCGGGGCATGGCCGGCGGCGCGCAGGATCAGCAGTTTGAAATTCGGGTCATCGCAGGCCGTGCCCGAGCGTTCTACACGATACAACTGGCCGAGGTCGAGACGATCGCCGGAGACCTTGCCGCGCACATCGGCAAACAGCTTGCCCTGCTCGTCGGCCAGGGTGGCGGCCTCTTGCAGGACGCTGGTCCCGCCCATGTCGTTGACCACCAGTTGCCGCTGATCCTGGCACGGCTGGAACACCAGTTTGCCGTCGGCAGCAGTCAGTTGCCCCTGCATTCGCGTCTGTCCTGCATGGGAAACACTTTCACGCTGGCCGTCGAACAACTGGCAGGCGGCAAACAACGGCAGCAGGGCAACGAGGACGATCGAACGGGCAACACGCATCTTTGGCTCTCCAGACAAGTGCTGCCACGTTACGCAGCCTGACCGTTCATCACAAGGGCCTTAACCCACGTGAAATGTCTGACCGGTTTGCAGGCCTTCGACACTTTTCGCGTAGGCCAATGCCACTTCCGCTGCAGGAACCGACTTGAAGCCACGGAAGTAGGGCGCGTATTTGCCCAGGGCTTCGGTCAGCACGGTCGGGCTCACCGAGTTCACCCGCAGGCCACGCGGCAGTTCGATGGCGGCGGCGCGGACGAAGCTGTCGAGGGCGCCGTTGACCAGCGCTGCCGAGGCGCCGCTGCGAATCGGGTCGTGGCTGAGTACGCCGGTGGTAAAGGTGAATGAGGCGCCGTCATTGGCGAACTCGCGGCCGATCAGCAGCAGATTGACCTGGCCCATCAGCTTGTCTTTCAGACCGAGGGCGAAGCTGTCCCCAGTCATCTCGTCCAGCGCTGCAAACGTCACGTTGCCCGCCGCGCAGATTAAGGCATCGAACTTGCCGGTCTGTTCGAACAGCTTGCGGATCGACGCGCTGTCGCTGATATCCACTTGCAAGTCACCGCTGTTGCGGCCGATACGAATGACCTCGTGGCGTTGCGACAATTCTTTGTCCACCGCCGAACCGATGGTGCCGCCGGCGCCTATCAACAGAATCTTCATCGAGCTGTACCCCAAGTGAGTGAATGAGGTTTCAGTGTAGGGTGGTTTTTTCCGCGGATAAGCGCACTAATAGGCAACCTTTGGTTTTCAAATGGAAACAATCAATGAGCGAAATGGATGACCTTGCTGCGTTTGCCGTGCTGATCGAGGCCGGCAGTTTTACCGTGGCCGCGCAACAGTTGGGCTGCAGCAAGGGCCAGTTGTCCAAGCGCATCAGCCAGCTCGAAGCGCAATTCAGTGTGGTCTTGCTACAACGCACCACCCGGCGCTTGAGCCTGACGGCGGCGGGGGCGGCGCTGCTGCCGCAGGCGCAGGCGCTGGTGGCTCAAGTCGAACGCGCGCGGCAGGCTTTGGCACGTTTGAAGGACGACATGGCCGGCCCCGTACGCATGACGGTTCCGGTTTCGCTCGGCGAGACCTTCTTCGATGGCTTGTTGCTGGAGTTTTCCGGGCAATATCCGGAGGTGCAGATCGAGTTGGAGCTGAACAACAGCTATCGCGATCTGGCCCGCGATGGCTTTGATCTGGCGATTCGAGCCGAAGTGGCCAATGACGATCGGCTGGTGGCCAAGCCGCTGTTGGCGTGGCACGAAATGACCTGCGCCAGCCCGGCCTACCTCGAGCGCTTCGGCGTGCCGGCGACGCCGCATGCCTTGGCCGAGCATCGTTGTCTGCTCAACAGCCATTACAGCGGCCGCGAAGAATGGCTGTATCACCAGCAGCACGAGTTGTTGCGGGTGCGGGTTTCGGGTCCGTTTGCCAGCAATCACTACAGCCTGTTGAAGAAAGCAGCGCTGTCCGGTGCCGGCATCGCCCGTTTGCCGTCGTATCTGCTGCAAACCGAATTGGCTGACGGCCGCTTGCGCTGGCTGCTGCGCGATTACCAGACACGACGGATGCCGATGTATCTGGTACACCCGTATCAGGGGGGATTGCCGAAACGCACGCAGGTGTTGGCGGATTATTTGATGGGCTGGTTCAAGCGCAGTGGCGAGGCGCTGGATCGACTCCAGCGCTGATGTGATTTCCCTGTGGGAGCGAGCCTGCTCGCGAATGCGTCAGTATCAGTCGATACCGATGTTGAATGACACACCGCTTTCGCGAGCAGGCTCGCTCCCACAGGGGGATCTTATTTTGCGAAACGGCGGGCAAACAGGTGATCGATCGACAACTTGCCCGGCCCGGTCGCCATCAGGTACAGCAACACCGCCGCCCAGGTGCCATGGGTCGGGTAGGCATCCGGGTAGACGAACAGTTGGATAGTCAGGGTCATGCCGAGCAGTGCCAGCGCCGAAAACCGCGTCGCCAGGCCGAGCAGGATCAGCAGCGGAAACACATGCTCGGCAAACGCAGCCAGATGCGCGGCAATTTCCGGCGACAGCAGCGGCAGGTGGTACTCGCTTTGAAACAGCGGAATCGTCGAGTCCGCCAATCGCGGCCAGCCCAGTTCAAAATTGCCGTCAATCAAATCGATGGCCAGTCCTTCGACCTTGGTTTGCCCGGATTTCCAGAACACCGCAGCAATGGAAAAACGCGCGATGAAGGCAATCAGGCTGTGCGGGATTTTTTCGAACAGCGCGATGACGCGCAGGATCAAAGCGTTCATGGCAACTCCTTGTAATTGAGCTGGGTGATCGCGTTATGCGCAATCAGTAAGGCGAGGGTTTGGGCGAGATCGAACGGCGGGCTGTTCCCTGCCGCCGCGAGCAGTGGCGAGCTCTGTAGCAGATGATGAAGGAACACGCTCGCACCCGGCTCAAGCGCAAACACCTCAACGTCGAGACCATTGCGCAGCACCAGAGCGTGCTGACCCTGGTTCAGGCCGATTCCCGCCAGACCTTGCTCCTGCTGATGCGCGGCCCAGATTGCCACCACTGCGTAGGCTGAATCGAGCAAGTGCAGCGACGGATGCAATTCGAAACACAGCGCACTCAGCGACTGCGGATCGGTCAGCGCGGCGCTGACTTGCTCCGGCCGGATCGGCTGCGCATCGGCGGCGTGGTAGGCGAGGGTGCGCAAGTGCTCGAGTCGCGCAACATCGGCCACATAGGGCACCCCGGCGATGGGTTCGAATTGCCCGATGAAATCGGCGAAGTCTTCGCCGTAGCGGCTCATCAACGGACTTTGCGGCGGCTGACCGCGTACGAAAATCGCCGCCATGGCGCGGAAGAATTCCTCACCGACCAACTGCTGCACCACCGGGTAGCTATCGGCCAGCGCATTGATCAGCGAACTCTGCACGTTGTTGCGGTACACCGCGAAACGTCGCGACGGATCAGCGCCATTGCGGCTGCACAGGCCCTTGGGATACGGCAGTTGCACATTGAGCAGGGCGGCGGCGAAGTCCGCTTGCGTACTCATGCCGCACGCTCCGCGCGGCGCAACAGCTTTTCGGCTTGCTGCGCTTCGGCGAGCAATACGTCAAAGGCCGGCACGTGATTATCACGTTCAATCAGCGTCGCTATCGGGCCAGTCCGTTGCAGCACCCGGCGGTACAGATTCCAGACGGCCTGATCAATCGGCGCGCCGTGATCGTCGATCAGCAAACGATCGCCGAGGTTGTCACAATCTTCAGCGAAGCCGGCCAGATGAATCTCGCCGACCGCGTGCAATGGCAGTGCGTCGAGGTAGGCGAGCGGATCACGCTGATGATTGATGCACGACACGTAGACGTTGTTGACGTCGAGCAACAAGCCGCAGCCGCTGCGGCGGATCACTTCGGCGATGAACACGGGCTCGTCGATCCTCGAATGCTCAAACGCCAGATAGGTCGCCGGGTTTTCCAGCAGCATCGGACGTTTGAGCGTGTTCTGCACTTGGTCGATGTGCGCACAGACGCGATTGAGCGTCGGCGTGTCATAGGCCAGTGGCAGCAGATCATTGAGGAACACCGGGCCGTGGCTCGACCACGCCAGATGTTCGGAAAAGGCTTGTGGTTGATAGCGCTCGATCAGCTCGGCGAGGCGTTTGAGGTGCTGGCTGTCCAGCGGGCCTTCGCCACCGATCGACAGGCCCACGCCGTGCAATGACAGCGGGTACTGCTCGCGAATCAGACCGAGGAAATGATGAAACGGGCCGCCGGCCACCATGTAGTTTTCGGCGTGGACCTCGAAGAAACCGAGGTCCGGTACGGAGCCGAGCACTTCGAGGAAGTGCCCGGTCTTGAGCCCCAGCCCGGCGCGGGCAGGGAGCTCGGTGCGAGCTGCCTGAGTGCGCGGCAGGGACGGTTCGTGATGACTGAACATGGGCGTCACTCAGGCAGGCCGTGGATCAGGACTTGGCTTTGAAGGCTTCGAGCTGACCGAAACCGGTCGGCGAGGTTTTGCTTTCGGTGGTGGCGCAGGTGCCTTTCGGAACGAGCTTCCAGGCGTTGGCCTGATAGTCCATTTTCGCCGTGCCGGCGCAGGTAGTCCCGGCACCTGCGGCGCAATCGTTCTTGCCCTTCATGGCCACGCCGAAGCATTTTTCCATGTTGGCATCGGCGGCCTGGGCGGTGGAGACAGTGGCGATGCTCAGAGCGGAACCGAGGGCCAGAACCAGGGCGGTGGCGGACAGGGTACGGGTAGTCGCAGTCATGATGTTTCTCCAGTTTTTTATCAGGGTTTCTGCAAGCGGTTTGCGCTTGCTTGTCCCTCTAGAGAACGGGTGGGCGGATGCGTTACACGCGGAGCGAGAAATTTATAAAAAATGTCGGATTCAGCTGTATCTCTGTGGGAGCGAGCCTGCTCGCGAAGGCGATGTGTCAGGCACCCATAATGTTGAATGTCACACCGCTTTCGCGAGCAGGCTCGCTCCCACAGGGTTAGCTTGGTGATACTCAGGAAATAAAAAAACGGCCCGAAGGCCGTTTTTTGTCCAGCGATACCACTCAACCGCCGAGATACGCCTCGCGTACTTTCGGGTCGGTCAGCAGCGCTTCACCGGTGCCTTGCATGACCACGCGGCCGTTCTCCAGAACGTAGGCGCGGTCGGCGATTTTCAGTGCCTGGTTGGCGTTCTGCTCGACCAGGAACACCGTCACACCGTCCTTGCGCAGCTGTTCGATGATGTCGAAGATTTGCTGGATGATGATCGGCGCCAGACCCAGCGATGGCTCGTCGAGCAGCAGCAGCTTGGGCTTGCTCATCAGCGCGCGGCCGATGGCGAGCATTTGCTGTTCACCGCCGGACATGGTGCCGCCGCGCTGGTTGAAGCGCTCTTTCAGGCGTGGGAAAAGTCCGAGAACCTTATCCATCTGTTCCTGATAGTCGCCCTTGTCGGTGAAGAAACCGCCCATCGACAGGTTCTCTTCCACGGTCAGACGGGCAAACACACGACGACCTTCCGGGACCACGGCAATGCTCTTGCGCATGATCTGCGACGAGTCCTGGCCGACCAGTTCCTCACCCATGTAGCGAATGCTGCCGCTGTGCGCCTGCGGCGAACCGCACAGCGTCATCAGCAGCGTGGATTTGCCGGCACCGTTGGCGCCGATCAGCGTGACGATCTCGCCCTGACGGACTTCGACGTTGACGCTGTGCAGCGCCTGGATCTTGCCGTAGAAGGTGGAAACGTTTTCGAACTGCAGCATTTACGCTTCCCCCAGGTAGGCTTTGATCACTTCAGGATTGTCGCGGATCTGTTCCGGTGTGCCGTCGGCCAGCGGTGTGCCCTGGTTGATCACGACGATGTGGTCGGAAATGCTCATGACCAGTTTCATGTCGTGCTCGATCAGCAGCACGGTGACGTTGTGCTCTTCGCGCAACACACCGATCAGCGCCTTGAGGTCTTCGGTTTCCTTCGGGTTCAGGCCGGCGGCCGGTTCGTCGAGCATGAGGATCCGCGGGCGGGTCATCATGCAGCGGGCGATTTCCAGACGCCGTTGCTGGCCGTAGGCGAGGGTGCCGGCGGTGCGGTTGGCGAACTCTTTGAGGTTGACCTTTTCCAGCCAGTACTCGGCAAATTCCATCGCCTCGCGCTCGCTTTTGCGGAACGCCGGGGTCTTGAACAGGCCGGACAGGAAGTTGGTGTTCAAGTGACGGTGCTGGGCGATCAAGAGGTTCTCGACCGCGGTCATGTCCTTGAACAAACGCACGTTCTGGAAAGTCCGCACCACGCCTTTGAGGGCGATCTTGTGGCCCGGCAGGCCCTGGATCGGCTCGCCGTCGAGGAGGATGCTGCCGCCGGTAGGCTGATAGAAACCGGTCAGGCAGTTGAACACGGTGGTCTTGCCGGCGCCGTTCGGGCCGATCAGTGCAACCACCTGCTTTTCCTTGACGGTCAGCGCCACGCCGTTGACCGCGAGCAAGCCGCCGAAGCGCATGCTCAGATTGTCGACTTTAAGGATCTCGCGGCTCATTTGCGCAACTCCATGTGTGGGCGTTGCATCGGCAGCAGACCTTGTGGACGCCAGATCATCATCAGCACCATCAGCGCACCGAACATCAACATGCGGTATTCGCTGAAGTCACGCATCATTTCCGGCAACAGGATCATCACGATTGCCGCCAGAATCACACCCAGTTGCGAACCCATGCCACCCAACACGACGATGGCAAGAATGATCGCCGACTCGATGAAGGTGAACGACTCGGGCGTCACCAGCCCCTGACGGGCGGCGAAGAAGCTGCCGGCGAAACCGGCGAACGCAGCGCCGAGGGTGAACGCGGAGAGCTTGATCACAGTCGGGTTCAGGCCCAACGCACGGCAAGCGATTTCGTCTTCACGCAGCGCTTCCCACGCACGGCCGATCGGCATGCGCAGCAGACGGTTGATCACGAACAGCGCGGCCAATGCGAGCAATAACGCAACCAGGTAAAGGAAGATCACCTTGTTGATCGAGTTGTATTGCAGGCCGAAATACTCGTGGAACGTCTGCAAGCCTTCAGCCGCTTTACGCTCGAAGGTCAGGCCGAAGAACGTCGGTTTTTCGATGTTGCTGATGCCGTTCGGGCCACCGGTGATATCGGTCAGGTTACGCAGGAACAGCCGGATGATTTCGCCGAAACCCAAGGTCACGATCGCCAGATAGTCGCCACGCAGACGCAATACCGGGAAGCCCAGCAGGAAGCCGAACGTCGCCGCCATCAGGCCGGCAATCGGCAGGCAGATCCAGAAGCTCAGGCCGTAGTAATGCGACAGCAGCGCGTAGCTGTAGGCACCGACGGCGTAGAAGCCGACGTAACCGAGGTCAAGCAGACCGGCCAGACCGACGACGATGTTCAGGCCCAGGCCGAGCATTACGTAGATCAGGATCAGCGTCGCGATATCCACCGCACCACGGGAGCCGAAGAACGGCCAGACCAGGGCGATCAGAATCAGCGCAATGATGAAATAGCGCTGGGTGGTCGGCAGGGTCAGGAAGTTGCTGGCCTTGGCCGGGATCAGCGGCATGCCCGGCGAGGAGCGCCAGGCTTTGCTGATCTGCTGGTTGAACAGCACGCGCAGGAACATCAGCACCGAGCAGATCGCGATGGTCGCGAGGATGGCCGGGCTGGTGTTGTGCACTTCCAGATTGATGCCGACGATGGTCAGTTTCAGACCGAGTACCGGGTAGGCCACCGCCCACACCAGCAAGGCACTGAAGAGTGCCTGTTTAAGATTCCTAGTCATACTTTCTCAACCTCCGGACGGCCCAGAATGCCGGTCGGACGGAACAACAGCACCAGAACCAGCAGGCCGAACGCAACGACGTCCTTGTACTGGTCGCCGAAGATATCGGCACCGAACGCTTCCGCTACACCCAGCACCAGGCCGCCGAGCATGGCTCCCGGGATGCTGCCGATGCCACCCAGTACCGCGGCGGTGAAGGCCTTGAGGCCGACGAGGAAACCGGCGTTCGGGTTGATCACGCCGTATTGCATGCTCAGCAACACGGCAGCGACCGCCGCCAGCGCAGCACCAATGACGAACGTCAGGGCGATGATGTTGTTGGTGTTGATGCCGAGCAGGTTGGCCATCTTGATGTCCTCGGCACAGGCGCGGCAGGCGCGACCCAGGCGGGAACGAGAGATGAACAGGGTCAGGCCGAGCATGGCGATCACGGTCACCACGAACACCACGATCTGCATGTAGGAAATCAGCACTTCTTGTGCGCCACCCGGACCGAAGGCGAAGTTGCCCGGGATCAGGTTGGGGATCGCTTTGTCCTTGGAGTCTTGCGCCAGCAGAACGGTGTTCTGCAGGAAGATCGACATACCGATGGCAGAAATCAGCGGGATCAGACGGTTGCTGCCGCGCAGGGGGCGGTAGGCGATCCGTTCGATGCTGTAACCGTAGGAACTGGTGACGACGATGCTGGCGATGAACGCCGCGGTCATCAACAGCGGGACACTGTCGAGTCCCATCATGGTCAGCCCGGCGATGGCGATGAACGCCACGTAGGAACCGATCATGTACACCTCGCCGTGGGCGAAGTTGATCATTCCAATGATGCCGTAAACCATCGTGTAGCCGATGGCGATCAGGGCATACATGCTGCCAACGTTGAGGCCGTTAACCAGCTGTTGGAAGAAGTGATAGAGGTCAGGCATTACAGCGCTCCTAAAAACCTGTACGCATTTCACTGGTGGAGTCATTTTCCCGCCCGGCCCCGTGGATCTCTATCCACTTCGAATCCGAGTTTTGCCAGCGAACCGCTGATGACGGTTTTGAGATTTTCAGGGGGGCCGACTGGCGGATCACGCCAGCGCGGCCCTTACATTCGCAAAACAAAGCCCACGGCACGCCGTGGGCTTTATTGGCAGTCAGTCGGGCAAGGCCTTACTGAGGCGAAACTTCGGTTTTAGGTTTGCCGTTGTGCCACTCGTACACGACAAATTTGAAGTCCTTCAGGTCGCCCTTGGCGTCGAAGCTCAGGTCGCCGGTCGGGGTCTTGAACGAACCGGCGTGGATGGCTTCAGCCACTTTGGTCGCATCTTCGGACTTGGCAGCGGTGATACCGGCGGCAATCACTTCAACCGCGGAGTAGGACGGGAATACGAACGGACCGCTCGGATCTTCCTTCTTGGTTTTGAACGCATCTGCCAGCGCCACGTTGGCCGGATCCTGGTCGAAGGATTTCGGCAGGGTCACCAGCAGACCTTCGGACGCGTCCTTGGCGATCTGAGTGATCGAGTCGTTACCCACGCCTTCCGGACCCATGAACTTGGCTTTCAGGCCTTTTTCCTGAGCCTGACGCAGGATCAGGCCCAGCTCCGGGTGGTAGCCGCCGTAGTAGACGAAATCGACACCGGCTTGCTTGAGCTTGGCGATGATCGCCGAGAAGTCTTTGTCGCCAGCGTTGACGCCTTCGAAGACAGCAACCTTGGTGCCTTTCTTCTCGAGGGTCGATTTCACGGCGGTGGCGATGCCTTCACCGTACTGCTGTTTGTCGTGCAGCACGCCAACCACTTTCGGTTTCACGTGATCGGCGATGTAGTTGCCGGCGGCAGGACCTTGGGCGCTGTCGAGACCGATGGTGCGGAAAATCATTTTGTAGCCACGGGCGGTGATGTCCGGGCTGGTGGCAGCCGGGGTGATCATGATCACGCCTTCGTCTTCGTAGATGTCCGAAGCTGGCTGGGTGGAGCTGGAGCACAGGTGACCGACCACGAACTTGACGCCGTCGTTGACGACCTTGTTCGCTACCGCTACCGCTTGTTTCGGATCGCAGGCATCGTCGTATTCAACGGCTTCGAGTTTCTTGCCGTCGACGCCGCCCTTGGCGTTGATCTGCTCGATGGCCATTTTCGCGCCACTGAACTGCATGTCGCCGTACTGGGCTACTGGACCGGTTTTAGGACCGGCGATACCGATTTTGATGGTGTCAGCTGCGAACGAATGGCTGGCAACCCCGGCCAGAACCATAGCGGCAAACAGTTTGGAAATCTGCTTAGTAGCCTTAGTCATAGTGCTCCACTCTTACTGTTGTATTTTTTAGAGTTCTGGCGCCGTAGCAGCAGAACCGGGTCAGATATCTTTGCGATACCCTCCGGAAAATGCCCCGGCAACTGTACCGGTACAGTGTAGAGCGCCGCTTGATCAACTGGGAAGCGGGCGCCACGGGGCAAAACTTGGAGGTGTCGCATTTATGAATTAAAGAGACAGAATTGCGGCGAGGCAATCGGGGGCATATATCCCAAAATGCAGCATTCCCTGGCGTTCCTGCTCTTTTCGTTCCGTGCAGCGATTTGCAACCGGGTTTTTCTGCCGGACCACCGACGTTATCATTCGCGTCGATTTCTTTTCCGGACAGCTCCCATGAATCAAGAACCTAGCACCCTCTATGCCAAGCTGCTTGGTGAGACGGCATCTATTACCTGGAAAGAGCTTGAGCCGTTCTTCGCCAAGGGTGCCCTATTGTGGGTCGACCCAGCGCTCGATTTGATTGCCGCCGCCGAGGCCGTGGCATTGGACGAAGGCGAGAAAGTCGCGGCCTGGCTGGCCGACGACAAGGTCGCCAAGCTGTCTGAAACGCGGGCGCTGGATATTTTCGAGCGTGATCCTCAGCTGTGGGCAGTGGTGGTTTCGCCGTGGATTCTGATCCAGGAAAGGGCGGCCGCTTAATTGCCCGCACCCTTTTGGTGCCTCGATTGCCGCGCCGCAAGTGTGTAGCGGAGTAGCGTGATGGCACCTTGTCGTGGAGAAATGCCACGCCTCACGGTGACGTAAACGTAACGGGAACAGTTTATGGAGCGGCCTGAGGGTCGCTTAATTGTTTCTGGATGTTGGAAAGGCTGAAATCTTTAGTGAATTTGAAGACCCCATCGCTGGCAAGCCAGCTCCCACAGTGTCCGGGTGTACACAAATATTGTGAGCACCACAAAATCTGTGGGAGCTGGCTTGCCAGCGATTGGGGCGACTCGGTAGCGGATCAGACCGAGTAAGTCTTCCCGGTATGGTTGTTCAGCGAAATCACCTTGGTCTTGCCGATCCGGTGGCGGTAGATCTCGCGCAGGTATTTGATCGACTTCTTCACGCAATCGCGCGACAGGCGAATGTCATTGATCGAGACAAACTTGTCCTTGTCGTTGATCAGCTCGCGATATTTCTTCTCGTACATCGGTTTGATCGCGTACCAGTTGGTATCGAGGATCTTCGCCGGGTTTTCGAATTCGTTGAGCAGGTCGTCGATCCGCTCCTCGTCGAAGTCTTCCTGAATGATGAAGTCGAGAATCGAGTTGTCCAGCGTCTCGTCGAAACGGTACGGATTCTTCGCGAAGCAGCGCTTGATGAACGCCACGATCAGCGTGAGGAAGTCGTCCGACAGGCACGGGCTCTTGGCGATCAGCGTGGTCAGCGACAGGTTGGCCGAAGCGCCGATCACCAGCGCATAACGCTTGAGCGTGGTGTTGGGGAACAGGCTGTTGAGGTGGGTCTTCAACCGGTTCAGGTCCATGTAGGACAGTTTGTAGTCTTTCGGCAGCGAGACGATCGACACCACCGACGAGCAATTCTTGAAGAAGTGCAGGTCGTGCAGCGCGGCGGCGTCGTAACCGGAATTCTTGTACTGCTCAAGCGAAGCGCGATAACGCTTGGATTCGATCGGCAGCAGGCTGATGCCTTCGATGGCCTGGGTGACCTTGTTGAAGTGCGGCAGGTCGATCGAACGGAAGAACAGGTCGTCGATGTTCAGGCGTTGCGGCTCTTTATCGAAGACCTTGAACTTGTCGCTGCTTGGCGGTGGGGTTTCCGGCACCACCGATTCGGCGTAGGCAATCGCCACCGGGCCGGCCAGACTCATGAACAGGTCGTTGGCATCCAGGCGAATGGTTTCGCCGATGTCGATGCCGGCGCGGCGGAAGTAGTTCTGGTCGTAGTCAGTGGTGACTGCCTGCGCCGTCAGAATGTTGAAGATCTGCTGCGAGATGTACTGGTTGGCGTGCTTCTCCATGGCATTGACATCAATGTTCTGGATGTTGCCGTCATCGCTTTCTTCGGCGTAACGCATGATGTCGTTGGAGATCAGCATCATCGCGTTCCACGGGCGGATACGCCCCATCACGCTGGCTTCGCTGCTGTCTTCGTTAGCGAAGTTGTAGGAGAAATCCCATTCCTCCGACAGATATTTGCACAGCAAGCGCCCGGCGTTGATGTGCAGCGCCTCGGACATTTCGCTGCGGTGATCGGAAATGTTCGGCAGCACGCAGATGCCGCTGGTGAAGATCGGCTCAAAGACGAACGAGTGACCGCTCTTGCCGTCATGCTCATCCATCGGCTTGGTGTCGAACGTCTTGTTCATGTACGAGTGCTGCTGGGCCAGACCGAATTCCGAGGCCATGCCCGAACCGGTACCGCCGCCGGCACTGAAAATCGAAAAGTACAGGCGCGACTGGTTGGCTTTGATGCCGCAGCTGTCGATCAGGTACGAGTGGATCATTTTCCAGTCGGGGCTGGAGAAGCGCTGGGTGTCCTTGTTGAGGATGATCTTCGCCAGGTACTGGCCGAGGATCGGCGCGTTACCGGCGCCACCGGCATGGACTTCGGACAAGTCCATGATCTTCATTTTGCTGTAGTCGCGCAGGAAGCCGCTTTTCTCGCCCTTGCGCGAGAAACGGATGCGCCCGGCGATGTCCTTGTCGAGGTCGCCAAGCATCACCAGCGGTTCGACCAGAAACACCGGTTTGGTCGATTTGCTGGTACCGATGCGCAGATTGTTCTTGATCCACTGCGCCGGGCTGTAGCCCTTGTCGGCCAGACGCCGGTCGGTCGGGCGATCTTCGTTGTTGAATTCGTTGAGGTAGAACTTGCGCGCGTTGTACACCAGCTCCGCCACGTCGAGGGCGATGTTGGAGCCGCAGCGACCAAGGCCGATCAGGCACACCGAGGGGAATTCCTGATCGTTGTGCTGCTCGTTGTCGCCTTCCTGATGCGCCGGGCGCGGGAACACCGAATCGCGCAGGCCGTCGAGGTTATCGAGGATGCGGTCAGTGTTGGTTTCGGTGAAGTACAGGTATTGCTGGGTCGACAGCGGGCGCGAGGGCGGCGTCGGTCTGGATAATGACGCGCTGTTCGCGGCGGGGCTCAGGGTCAGATCGGCTGTTGCACTGGCGGGATTGTTTTTGGAGGTCATGGTGCGCCATTTACCTGGACTGGGTTGGCCCGCCGAACAGTGCCGGCGAACCTCACGGAATAAGATCTCGCGTCTTGTGTGCGCGAATATGGCCCGGGCGTCGTAGTGCTGGCTGGTCTGATCGCCGGGCGGAATCCTTTCCTGATCGTTGATGAATCGGCCATGATTCGGTGATCTTTAATCGAAAAGAGGCGAAATGATGTCAACGCTACCTTCGTTGGGGTTTGCCGGAATTGGCCTGATGGGCCTGCCCATGTGCCGGCGTCTGCTGGCGGCGGGTTACCCGCTGACGGTGTGGAACCGTAACCCGGACAAGTGTGCACCGCTGGTTGCGGCCGGCGCCCGCCAGGTATCGAGCCCGGCTGACCTGTGCGCACACGCCGACATCGTCATGCTGTGTCTGGCCGATACCGCCGTGGTGCGTGAAGTGGTGTTTGGCACTGGCGGTATCGCCGAAGGTGCGAAAAACGGCCAGCTGTTGGTGGATTTCTCCAGTCTTGAACCGACCGCGACTCGCGAGATGGCCGCAGAGCTGGCCGAGAAAACCGGCATGGGCTGGCTTGACTCCCCGGTGTCCGGCGGCGTAGTCGGCGCCGAGGCCGGGAGCCTGGCGATCATGGTCGGTGGTGCAGCGGCAGATCTTCAGCGCGTGCGCCCGGTGCTGCTCAGCCTCGGTCAGCGCGTCACGCACATGGGCGGCGTTGGCGCCGGGCAAGTGACCAAGGCCTGCAACCAGATGATCGTCGCCTGCAATGCGCTGGTAATTGCCGAAGTGGTGGCGTTGGCCGAGCAGGCCGGGGTCGATGCCATTCTGATCGCCGAGGCGTTGGCCGGTGGTTTTGCCGATTCCAAGCCGTTGCAGATCCTTGCTCCGCAAATGGCCGAGAGCCGTTTCGAACCGATCAAGTGGCACGTGCGCACGCTGCTCAAGGACCTCGACACAGCGGTGAAATTTTCCCGCGAGCAGGGCTCGGCAACGCCAATCAGCGGATTGGCCGCACAGTTGATGCGCCTGCATGGGGCGCAAGGCTTTTTAGCCCAGGATCCAGCGACGCTGGTGCAAATGTATCGCGCGCCAGACTCAACGGATTGACCCCGAGGACGGGTTTGCGCTGGTTGATTTCATCGAGCACCGCGCACAGTTCATCCAGCGGCACCGGGCGGCTGAGCAGATAACCCTGAATGAAGTCGCAGCCCGAACGCTCGAGAAACTCGTATTGCTCCAGGCTCTCGACGCCCTCGGTGACCACCTGCAGGTGCAGCGTGTGGGCCATGACGATGATCGCCTGGACAATTTCCATGTCAGCCGTGGCGGTGGGGATGTCGAGGATGAACGAGCGGTCGATCTTCAGGGTGTTCAGCGGCAGGCGCTTGAGGTAGGCCAGCGACGAATAGCCGGTGCCGAAATCATCGATCGACAACGACACGCCGAGGGCGCGGATCTGCCGCAACAGCACCAGAGTGTTGGCGATGTTGCCCATCAAGGCGTTTTCAGTGACCTCCAGTTCCAGGCGTTCCGGCGCGACACCGGCGGTGCGCAGCGCGTGCTCGATTTCCTCGGCCAGTTCCTCGCGAGCCAGATTCAGCGGCGAGCAGTTCCAGGCGATTCTCAATTCTGCACAACCATGCCGCGACAGCTCACCGAGGTCCTTGCAGGCGCGGCGCAGCACCCAGTTGTCCAGTTCGGCGATCAAACCGTTGTTCTCGGCGATGCCGATAAAGCGATCCGGTGTGAGCAAACCGTGGACCGGATGCTGCCAGCGAATCAGGGCTTCAAGCTTGGTCACGCGCCCGGTTTTCAGTTCGAAGATCGGCTGGTAGTAGAGCATCAGCGCGTTGTCTTCCCGGAGCGCGCTGCGCAGTTCTTCTTCCAGTTGCAGCTCGAAACTGGCGCGGCTCTTGAAGCTGGAATTGAAGAAATGCAGGCCGTTGCGCCCGGCGCCCTTGGATTGGTACAGCGCCAGATCGGCGTGTTTGAGCAGCTCCTCGCAGGTGGTGCCATCTTCCGGAAACAGACTGATGCCGATGCTGGTGGTCATCACCATGCGCCGGCCAGCCAGTTCGATCGGCTCTTTCATCTTCTGCATGATGCGCTGCGCCATGCCGCGCGCCTCTTCGCGGTCGCGCAGGCTGATGAGGATGCAGAATTCGTCGCCGCCGAACCGCGCCACCACATCTTCATGACTGCGCACCGAGCTCTTGATGTGTTGGGCGATGACTCTGAGCAGCGCGTCACCGGCGTCATGGCCGAGGCTGTCGTTGATGCGCTTGAAGTGGTCGATGTCGAGAAACATCACCGCGAGCATGCCGCCCTCGCTGGTTTTCTGGCTGAGTTTTTCGGCGAACATCTGGTTGAAACCACGACGGTTGATCAGGTTGGTCAGCGCGTCGTAATTGGCCGCTTGCTGCAGAGACATGCGCGCCTGATCGAGTTGGCTGAGCAAGGCGTTGACCCGGCGCAGGTCGTTTTCCTTGTTCTGCAGTTTCTTGTCGGCGAGGGCGGCGCTGATCGCACTGCCGAGAATCAACAGAATGATCAGCGCTACGGTCAGGCCCAGTTGCAGATGCCCGGTTTCACGGCCGCTCGCTGCCAGGGCGCCTTCGGGAAGAACCAGGTCCAGCGCAGCCATGCCGGTGAAGTGCATGCTGATGATGCCAGCGCCGAGGATCAGCGCCGCGCTGTACTTGAGTAACTGATGCGCGACGCCGCTGCCTTCACTCAGATAGCGGGCGACCCAGAGCGCGGTGAAACTGGCGCCGATGGCGATCGCCACCGACAGCGCGAACAGCCCTGGCTGATAGTAGGCGGTGGCGCTCGACTTCATCGCCGCCATGCCGACGTAATGCATGCCGGCGATACCCAGGCCGATGACAAACGCGGTTTTCAGGCAATGCAACGCGCTCGGCTGCACCTCGCTCAGCGTGTGCATGGCCAGCCACGAGGCGAGCAGGGCGATCAGCAAAGAGAAGAGGGTGATGACGAGATCGTACTGAATGTCGATTGACGTCTGAAAAGCCAGCATGCTGATGAAATGCATGGCCCAGATGCCGCCAGCCAGGCAGGTCGCGCCGATCCAGCGCCACAGTCGTCGCGACCCCGAATCTTCGGCATGCACCACGCGTTCGGCCATGTCCAGGGTGGCGAAGCTTGCCGCGCAGGCAACCAGATAGGCCACCATCACCAACAGCGGATTGTGGCTGCAATCGAGCAGAACCTGCCCGCTCTGCGGCAGCTCGGCAACAAACTGCAAACCAAGCCATTCCATAGCGTGCCCCGTTCCGGATTCATCTGGCCCGAGCGTCAATCAACGCAGGCGAATGAAAGGAGTATAGAGGCGGTTTTCAGCCTGCACGGCGTAGTGGCACATTGGTGGTAATGATTTTGCCATTAGCCTCATAGCGATTTGCGCTAAGGCTCAGGCAATGCGCTCCAGCGGCAGGTCGTTCCAGTGTGGCGGCAAGGGTGGCAGGCCGTGGGCGGCGCGGGCCTTGTCGCAGTCGGGGTTGTGCTCGCCGTTCTCCCACGACGCCTCGAACTCGCGGCAGGTGCTCGAACGCTTGTCATAGATCGTACACGCCACAGCGCTGCCGACCTCACCCGCCAATGACGTGCAACGCGTCGGTTTGCGGTCGGTGCCGATCATTGCCACTCGGCTTGGAGTGATCTGCGCAACCAGTTCATCGGGCACCGTCCCGCCAGCGGATGAGCACTCACCCCAGAAAAAAGACACACGAAAATGGGAACAGCAGGCACCGCAATTCAGACACGGACTGGCTTCGGACATGGGCGGGGGTATCAAAGGGATTGATCGGAAGATCCGGACGGATCCGGCGGCCATTCTAGGCTTTGCCATGGCGTTGGGAAGGGGGGCACGAAACTATTTTTTTGTCGCCGGATTTTGCCGCGAAAGCCCCGTATGGCGGGGGATTCCAGACTTATCAAGGGCTTACGTTTCGTTACAGTGCGATGGGTCGATATCAGGCTGACGAATGATGACAGACAGCCCCCGCGCGGCTGACTAGATTGCAGGTTCCGGGCTCGACGCGCTGGCAGTGAAGCCCTCATAACAATAAAGAGACGGACCCATGCAGAACTCGACCCAAGCGGCGAATGCCTGGCGCATTCTGTTCCTGCTGTTCCTCGCCAACCTGTTCAATTTCTTCGACCGCACCATCCCGGCGATCATCATCGAACCGATCCGCATGGAATGGCATCTCAGCGACTTTCAGCTGGGCATCATCGGCACCGCGTTCACCATCGTTTACGCCGTTGCCGGTCTGCCGCTGGGGCGCATGGCCGACACCGGTTCACGCAGCAAACTGATGGGCTGGGGCCTGGCGACCTGGAGTGCGCTGACTGCGGTCAACGGTATGGTCGGCAGTTTCTGGAGCTTTTTGATCGTGCGCATGGGCATCGGCATCGGCGAAGCCAGTTACGCACCAGCGGCCAACTCGCTGATCGGCGATCTGTTTCCGGCACACCGTCGCGCGCGGGCGATGGGTATTTTCATGCTCGGCCTGCCGCTGGGGCTGCTGCTGGCGTTCTTCACCATCGGCGCGATGGTCAAGGCCTTCGACAGCTGGCGCGCGCCGTTCTTCATCGCTGCCGTGCCGGGGTTGATCCTGGCGATTTTCATGTTCTTCATCAAAGAGCCAAAACGCGGCGCGGCAGAAACCGTGCAGGTCTCGCAGGAGAAAGTCGACCGGCCTATCCGTCGCGTCCTCGCCGTGCCGACCTTCCTGTGGCTGGTGATGGCCGGGCTGTGCTTCAACTTCGCCACCTATGCCTGCAACTCGTTTCTGGTGCCGATGCTGCAGCGTTATTTCCTCATGCCGTTGCAGGAGGCGGCGGTGGCCACCGGCATGATCGTTGGCGTCACCGGGCTGGTCGGGCTGACCCTCGGCGGCTGGATCGCCGACAAGATTCATCAGCGTTTCGCCAGTGGGCGGCTGTTGTTTGCCGCATTCAGCCTGATCATTTCAACCCTGTGCACAGCGTGGGCGCTGCATGCCGGGCGCATCGAGATCGGTGTGTTCGTCGCGGTGTTCAGTGTCGGCTGGCTGTTCGCGTACAACTTCTACACCTGCGTGTACACGGCGATTCAGGACGTCGTCGAACCGCGCCTGCGGGCGACGGCGATGGCGTTGTTCTTCGCCGGTCTGTATCTGCTCGGCGGTGGGTTGGGGCCGGTGGTGGTGGGTGGGCTGTCGGATCACTTCGCGCATACGGCAATGCTGGCGGCGGGGGCTGAGCAGATGACCGAAGCGTTCAAGGCTGTCGGCCTGCATGACGCGATGTACCTGATCCCGGTGGCGCTGTTTTTGACCATGGTCTTTCTGTTTCTGGCATCGCGGTGTTTTGTCCGGGATGCGCAGCGGATGAAGGAGGGATTGGTGGCGGTGTTTGAGCCAGAAATTTCTGCGGCGACTGCATGATTGCAATCGCTGGCAAGCCAGCTCCCACAGTGACCGAGTCGTACACATAATCTGTAAAACAACCCGGAACCTGTGGGAGCTGGCTTGCCAGCGAAGGGGCCATCAGCATCACCGGATAAACATCAGACAAACAAAAAGGCCCGCATCACTGCGAGCCTCTTGGTTTTCAGCGGTGGAGCGGGGCGATTAGCCCGCTACCAGCACCCGAATCGCTTCCAGGCGCAGCGCCGCTTTGTCGAGCATCGCCAGACCCTGCTCACGCTGAGTGCGCAACGCCTCCAGTTCGCTGTCGCGCACCGTCGGGTTGACCGCTTGCAACGCGGTCAGGCGCGCCAGTTCTTCGTCAGTGTCGGCGGCCAGAAGACGGCGCGCTTCAGCCACACGCTCGGCGTGACGCGGGGCGATCTTTTCTTCGCCGGCGTTGATCCGTGGCGTCAATTGATCACGCTGGGCCTGGATGAACTTGTTGGCGCTGGCCCGTGGCACGCTTTCCAGCTGATCGTTGAGGGTTTCGAACGACACCCGTGGCGACAGGTCGTTGCCGTTGGCATCGAGCAGGCAACGCAGCGCCGCCGGTGGCAGGTAGCGACCCAGTTGCAGCGAGCGTGGTGCGACCACTTCGCTGACGTACAGCAATTCCAGCAACACGGTGCCCGGCTTCAGCGCCTTGTTCTTGATCAGCGCGACGGCGGTGTTGCCCATCGAACCGGACAGCACCAGGTCCATGCCGCCCTGCACCATCGGGTGCTCCCAGGTGATGAACTGCATGTCTTCGCGCGACAGCGCCTGGTTGCGGTCGTAGGTGATGGTCACGCCTTCGTCGTCGCCCAGCGGGAAGCTGGCGTCGAGCATCTTCTCGCTCGGCTTGAGGATCAGGGCGTTTTCCGAGTGGTCTTCGCTGTCGATGCCGAAGGCGTCGAACAGGGTTTCCATGTAGATCGGCAGGGCGAACTGGTCGTCCTGCTCGAGGATCGCCTCGACCAGCGCTTCACCTTCGCCAGCGCCACCGGAGTTGAGTTCCAGCAGACGGTCGCGGCCAGTGTGCAGCTCGGCTTCGAGACGTTCACGCTCGGCGCGTGCTTCGTCGATCAGCGCTTGCCACTCGCCGTCATCGGCTTCTTCAAGCAGCGGCAGCAGGCGCGGGCCGAACTGATGCTGCAAGGCGTTGCCGGTCGGGCAGGTGTTGAGGAAGGCGTTGAGCGCCTCGTGGTACCACTGGAACAGGCGCTGTTGCGGGCTGGTTTCCAGGTACGGCACGTGCAGTTCGATGATGTGTTTCTGGCCGATCCGGTCGAGACGACCGATGCGCTGCTCGAGCAGGTCCGGGTGCGACGGCAGATCGAACAGCACCAGGTGGTGAGCAAACTGGAAGTTGCGACCTTCACTGCCGATTTCCGAACAGATCAGCACCTGCGCGCCGAATTCTTCGTCGGCGAAGTAGGCGGCGGCGCGGTCACGCTCGAGGATGTTCATGCCTTCGTGGAACACCGTGGCCGGGATGCCGGAACGCACGCGCAACGCGTCTTCCAGGTCCATCGCGGTTTCGGCGTGGGCGCAAATCACCAGCACTTTGGTGCGCTTGAGCATTTTCAGCTGATCGATCAGCCACTCGACGCGCGGGTCGAATTTCCACCAGCGCTCTTCTTCGCTGGCGTCCGGCTGGGCCTGGAAGCTGACTTCCGGGTACAGCTCGGCGTGTTCGCCCAGCGGCAGTTCGAGGTATTCGTCCGGGCACGGCAGCGGGTATGGATGCAGTTTTCGCTCCGGGAAACCCTGCACAGCGGCGCGGGTGTTGCGGAACAGCACGCGGCCGGTGCCGTGGCGATCAAGCAGTTCACGGACGAGGCGGGCGCTGGCTTCAGTATCGCCATCGTTGACGGCGGTGAGCAGGGCTTCGCCTTCATTGCCGAGGAAACCGTGAATGGTCTTGTGCGCCTCGGCGGAGAGACGGCCCTTGTCGAGCAGTTCCTGCACCGCTTCGGCGACCGGGCGATAGTTATCGCTCTCGGCGCGGAACGCGGCCAGGTCGTGGAAACGGTTCGGGTCGAGCAGGCGCAGACGGGCGAAGTGGCTGTCCTGACCGAGTTGTTCCGGGGTGGCGGTGAGCAGCAGCACGCCGGGGATGACTTCGGCCAGTTGCTCGACCAGCGAATATTCCGCGCTGGCTTTTTCTTCATGCCAGACCAGGTGGTGCGCTTCGTCGACCACCAGCAGGTCCCAACCGGCAGCGAACAAGGCGTCCTGTGCCTTCTCGTCGTCGACCAGCCACTCCAGCGCGACCAGCGCCAGTTGCGTGTCTTCGAACGGGTTGGTGGCATCGCTTTCGATGAAGCGTTCTTCGTCGAACAGTGCGACCTGCAGGTTGAAGCGGCGGCGCATCTCCACCAGCCACTGATGCTGGAGGTTTTCCGGAACCAGAATCAGCACGCGGTTGGCGCGGCCCGAAAGCAGTTGGCGATGGATGACCAGACCGGCTTCGATGGTTTTACCCAGCCCCACTTCGTCCGCCAGCAATACCCGTGGGGCGATACGGTCGGCGACTTCGCGGGCGATGTGCAACTGGTGTGCGATCGGCTGCGCGCGCACGCCGCCCAGGCCCCAGAGCGAGGACTGCAACTGGCGGCTGGTGTGTTCAAGGGTGTTGTAGCGCAGGGAGAACCACGACAGCGGGTCGATCTGCCCGGCGAACAGGCGGTCGCTGGCCAGACGGAACTGAATGAAGTTAGACAGCTGGGTTTCCGGCAGGGTGACCACTTCGTTCTGCCCGTTGAGGCCGTGATAGACCATCAGCCCGTCGACGTCGTCGACCTGCTGCACGGTCATCTTCCAGCCTTCGAAATGGGTGATGGAGTCGCCGGGCGAGAACCGCACGCGGGTCAGGGGCGCATTCCGTAGCGCGTACTGGCGGGTTTCGCCAGTGGCCGGGTAAAGCACGGTCAGCAAGCGGCCGTCCTGTGCCAGAACGGTGCCTAAACCAAGCTCTGCTTCGCTGTCACTGATCCAGCGTTGCCCCGGTTGATACTGCTGCGCCATGCTGCCTGACTCCCACCTTGAAAAAGCGGGCTATCTTAACGGAATGCGACCCTGAGGGCCAAAGGAATAGGAGCAGCGGCAAGCTTTTAGCTTCGAGCTGCAAGCTGAAGCCGAGGCGTCATGTGTCGCTTTTTCAAGCGGCAGGGCACCAGTCAGTGTCTACCGGGTCACAAGTTTGCGACAGGCGGCTCAAGGCGCCTGCACCCCAGCCGATAGCCTGCAGACAGGAGACCTTTATATGTTGCCACCGATGCTCCCCTTGAGCGCCGTGCCGATCACTTCCCAGCAGGATCCGATCCGCCAGCGGCCGGACATCCCGCCAGTGGTGCCGGTGCAGGAAAGCTCCAACGAAAGCACGATCGATCTGCAGAAACGTGATCCGGAAGAGGATCGCCTGCTGGCGCGCGAAGAGCAGCGTCGCCAACAGGAGCGTGATCGTCGGCGTCGCGAGGCGGATGAGGATCCTGAAGAGCATCTGGCCGTGCCGGGCACTGAGCTGAACGCTGACAACACCGTACCGGTGGTGCCGTTGATAGACGATCAGCCGCGTCAGGGCTTGTGGGTCGATATCGAGATTTGACCGGTGACTGGTCAGCGTCTGCGCCACGCGGCATGATTGGCGCAATCCTGCCGGTGACGGCAGCTCTGATCTCTTTTGCGATGTGCCGGACGCCATGAGCCAAGACGACAAACTGATCGACCTCAGCACTGAACGCGCCAAGCGTGTGCATGACCTCAACGAGAAACGCTTGAATGAAGTGCGCAACGCCTTCGAGCAGGCGATGCCGTTGGGAAAAACCAAGAAAAAGTCGAAGAACAAGCCGAAAAAGCGTTGATCTCCCACTGCATTGGTTGATGCAGGTCAGTTATTTCCCCTCCTTTATTTCTCAACGTTGCGGATATTGATCCTAGTCAATATGTGCGCCTGTGTGTTTGTTAATTTGAATCCATCGCAGCAAAGCAGGGCCAGGAGGCCAGTCATGTTTTTCGATAACGTGGTGTTTGCCGGGGTTCTCACGGTGGGGCTCATGGTGCTGTTTTTTGCAGGGTTTGGATTTTTTATCTGGAAGGATGCGCATAAGCGGCGCAAGTGAGTTCTTCTGGATTTGATGGGCACGCAAGGCATTTTGGGGCGACTTCGGTTGCCCCTTTTTTGTGCCTTGGCGGCCTCTGGGCCGACCAGATTCTTGGGGTTTTGGGTGAATATCCGTTGCTTCGGGTGTTGCTGATTACGGTTCCGCCCTTACGGCGGGTCACCTTTTTCAAACGCCAAAAAGGTAACCCAAAAGGCTTGCTCCTACGTTCGGCCCTCGCAGGCTCGGGTTCCTTCGCTGCGGGACTGATCCGGGCGCAGCGGCTCCGGTTTGCTTCGCTGCACCTCCTTCCGCTGTGTACGACTGCGTCGTACGGTCGCTACGCTCCCACGCCCGGATCAATCCCTCCACTCAGCCTTCCGACGTCGCCTGTGAATCAAGATCAAAAGCGGTACTCGAGCTTGCGCTCATTGTTTTGAGTGGTGAAAAGCGTGTGGTCTGCTTTGGATCTGTGTTGGATTCGCCCCTCACCCCAGCCCTCTCCCCGAGGAGAGGGAGCTGATTTGTGTGCTTTTCAAATCCTGAGTTCAACTCGGACTTTCACATCGACGTAACTCGCTCAAACACCTCGGTCAGTCCCCTCTTCCTCCGGGAGAGGGCTAGGGTGAGGGGCTCTTGATCTGGCTTTTGCTTTGGCTTTTGATCTCTTGCCCCTTCGGCAGACTTCTTACCCCCAATAACAAAAAAGGCATGATCCTCACGAATCACGCCTTTTCCAATCAACAGCTAACGATCAACTACCCAACGCCTTCGAAGCCAGCCAGAACAACCCGGCCGACAGCGCCACGGTCGCTGGCAAGGTCAGTACCCAGGCCAGCAGAATAGTCTTCACCGTACCACCTTGCAGGCCGCTCTTGTTGGCAACCATGGTCCCGGCCACACCCGAAGACAGCACGTGAGTGGTCGACACCGGCAGGCTGAAAATGTTGGCCATGCCGATCAGGCTGGCTGTGGTGATCTGTGCCGACATGCCCTGCGAATAAGTCATGCCTTGCTTGCCGATCTTCTCGCCAATGGTCAGCACCACACGCTTCCAGCCGACCATGGTGCCCAGGCCCAATGCCAGGGCAACCGCCAGAATCACCCAGAACGGGGCGTATTCAGTGGTGGTGGTCAGGTCTTTGCGCAGCTTGTCGAGGTCAGCCTTTTCACGGGCTTCCAGGCCTGGCAGCTTGCCTACTTTCTTCGCCGTGTCGTCCAGGCAGAGCAGGTAGCGACGCACTTCGATGCGGCTGTCCGATGACAGCGAATGGTAGTCCGCTACACCTTTGAGGGTGTGCAGCAGGGCGGTGATGGTCGGTTCGGTCTGCTGCGGGTTGCAGCGGAATTTCTCCGGCAGGTCGCCTTCCACGCTCTTGCCCAGGGCCAGGAACTCACCCAGCGAATCGGCGTTGCGCTGGTAGAACTGGCTCAGGTGCAGGGTCGCGTCGCGGGTGCGTTCGATCTGGTAGGTGGTGCTGTTCAGGTCGAGCACGAACTGCGCCGGGACGATGCCGATCAGCACCAGCATGATCAGGCCGATGCCTTTCTGACCGTCGTTGGAACCGTGCACGAAGCTCACGGCCATGGCCGAGATCACCAGGACCAGACGGTTCCAGAACGGTGGGTGCTTTTTGTCGTCGATCTTGCGGCGCTGTTCCGGCGTCTTGTGCATCTTCGACAGCGGGCGCCACCATTTCAGGCCGATCAGCACCAGTGCGGCGATGAGGAAGCCGGCCATCGGCGAGAACACCAGCGAGGCGCCGATGTCGATCGCTTTCTGCCAGTTCACGCCATCTCTCAACGGGATGTCGTTGATCAGCGCGTTGGCCAGGCCGACACCGAGGATCGAGCCGATCAGGGTGTGCGAGCTGGAAGCCGGGATACCGAAGTACCAGGTGCCCAAATTCCAGGCGATGGCTGCGGCGAGCAACGAGAACACCATCGCCAGGCCATGGCCGGTGTTCACATTGATCAGCAGCTCAACCGGCAGCAAGTGGACGATGGCATACGCCACCCCAACCCCGCCCAGCAGCACGCCGAGAAAATTGAACACACCGGAAAAGAACACCGCCAGGTGTGGCGGCATGGCTTTGGTGTAGATAACAGTGGCTACCGCGTTAGCGGTGTCATGAAATCCATTGATGAACTCGAAGGCGAGGACAAACGTCAGGGCGAGCAAGAGGCTCACAAGCACCCAAGCATCCAGTCCGCTGAATAAATCGATCATGAAGGTTTTCTGACCCGGTCGTAAGGGGGCGCGATTATGCCAGAAAAGACAGGAAATCGATGCCCCGTCTGCTCATTGGTCACAGGCATCTGCGATCTAATTTGTTGCAGGGCGTGAAAACCAAGCGCTGCGCAGGGTTTTTCAACTAATTGATTTTAATGAAGAAATTGGATTTTTAAGGCAAATTTTCCGACGCCGCATAGTCTCAAACGTTTGTCTGAAATATCTCTGAAACCTGTGGGACGCTCGTTCACAAGCCGCAAAACAGTGATGCAGCCGCTGCCCGCGGATAGCGGGCGCGCGAGGTGTCGTCTTGCCACCGCGCTGTGGCCGAGGTGGACGCCGACTATCGAATGCTCAACCGCCGTGGCTCATGGCTCTTCGGCTTTGAGTTCCTTTTCGATCTTTTCGATTTCCTGCTTGAACACCTGATCCTGAACGGTTGGGCGCTTGCGCCATGCCTTGCGTTCCGGTTCCGGCTGAGCGGCGTAGGTGGTGACTTCCCCGCCGTAAACTTCCTTGTAACGTTGTTCCTGGCGCTCTAGTTCCGCGCGCAGTTCGTCTTTTGTCACGGTGCTACCTGTATGAGTTGAATTGAATATCCGGTGAAACACACTGCAACGAGTCAATTGCGCGCCCCCGCCAGTCATCCACAGCCCGATCAGGCGCGGAGACATTGAAGAGGCAATCAAGACTTCCGTGTTACAGGCGGCTACGGCACCAGATAAAAACTGACGCAGCATCAGTTTCCTGTTTCAGCGAGCGCTGGCGTTGCATGTGTGATGGGCGCCGGGCGCTGGCCGGAGCTGAGACGAAGGACCTCGTTTCAGCAAGTCGCAGGCTTTTGATTAAAGCGCCGCGATTAGGGTGCATTATAGCGGCCGATTCGGGAATGACTATCTTTGCCAAGTTAAAAACGGTTCTGAATGTGTGATGGTTTTGTTGCTGGCAACTTTTGCCGCTAGTTAAGTGTAAAGACAGCGTTATAGAACAGGCGTTCTGTTTTTGGCGCCATTAACTGGAACAACTAAGTTGCGAGCAGAATCGCTAAAGCGGCCTCAAGGATGAAGAGGAGGGCAGGGGTCTGGATTGCGATTATCGGTCGGCAGTTCGATAATCGCCCAATGTTGGCGCCCCGGTGCTTGTGCATCGCGCGGCGAGCCGTTTGACTAGGCATCGATGCGTGCCGGACAAGGACAAGAAATGAACGATCAAATGCGCAACTCCTTCACGTCGGTGGCGCCGCCCATCGTCGCCTCGCCGGCCAAGCGCATTCAGGCGCTGACTGGTGATCCGGATTTCATGACCTCGCTGGCCCGAGGCCTGGCGGTGGTGCAGGCGTTTCAGGAACGCAAACGCCACCTGACCATCGCGCAGATCAGTCATCGCACGGAAATCCCCCGAGCCGCCGTGCGCCGTTGCCTGCATACGCTGATCAAGCTCGGCTACGCCACCACTGACGGCCGCACCTATTCGCTGCTGCCGAAAGTGCTGACCCTCGGCCATGCCTATTTGTCCTCGACACCGCTGGCCGTATCCGCCCAACCGTATCTGGACCGCATGAGCGAGCAGCTGCACGAAGCCTGCAACATGGCGACGCTGGAGGGCGATGACATTCTCTATATCGCGCGTTCGGCGACCACTCAGCGATTGATCTCGGTCGACCTTTCGGTCGGTGGACGGCTGCCGGCATATTGCACGTCGATGGGGCGGATTCTGTTGGCCGCGCTGGACGACACCTCCCTGGGCGAATACCTCGACCACGCCGAACTGGTGGCCAAGACCAGCCGCACCATTCATACCCCGGACGCTTTGCTCGAATGTTTGCAGCAGGTGCGGCAGCAGGGCTGGTGCATTGTTGATCAGGAACTGGAACAGGGGCTGCGCTCGATCGCCGTGCCGGTGTACGACGCCTCCGGGCAAGTGGTGGCAGCGCTGAATGTCAGCACCCACGCCGGGCGGGTCAGCCGCGCCGAGCTGGAGCAGCGCTTCTTGCCCGGCCTGCTCAGCGCCAGTCGCGACCTCAGCGCGCAGCTGTTCGCCTGAGGAAGCTGTTCGATAAACGCACAGTGTTGCGTTTATCGAATTGACGCTAAAACCCTCGGATCATTAATGTCGCGGCAGCGTCATCCGGCGCTGATGTGAATGAGCTCGCCGGACTGTCGACCCCATAATAATGACAAGAGGCAACTCACCATGCGCTCGCTCCCCCACTGTCTGTATCCCACCCGTTGTTGCCGGGTTCACCGCAACGCCTGATTGCAACCTTCTATTCTTGTGACCGTGCCGTGCTTTGGCCGGCCGCCGTTCGACTGCGTTTTCGCGTGGAATAAAAATAATGAACCAGCCTCAGTCCGCTGTGGGTAACTGCCTCGATGTGCAGACCTTCATCAACGCTCAACCGATCTCGCGCTATCAGTGGCGGGTGGTGATCCTGTGTTTCCTGATCGTATTTCTCGACGGCCTCGACACCGCCGCCATGGGCTTCATCGCCCCGGCGCTGTCGCAGGACTGGGGCATCGACCGTGCCAGCCTCGGCCCGGTGATGAGTGCTGCGCTGATCGGCATGGTCTTCGGCGCACTCGGCTCCGGCCCTCTGGCTGACCGCTTCGGGCGAAAAGTCGTGCTCGTCGGTGCGGTGATTCTGTTCGGCGGCTTCAGCCTGGCCTCGGCGTACAGCACCAACGTCGAACAGCTGCTGGTATTGCGCTTTCTAACCGGCCTCGGTCTCGGCGCGGGCATGCCCAACGCCACAACGCTGCTCTCGGAATACACCCCGGAGCGCAAGAAGTCGCTGCTGGTGACCAGCATGTTCTGCGGCTTCAACCTCGGCATGGCCGGCGGCGGTTTCATCTCGGCAAAACTGATCCCGGCCTTCGGCTGGCACGCGTTGCTGATGATCGGCGGGATCCTGCCACTGATCCTCGCGGTAGTGCTGCTGTTCTGGCTGCCGGAATCGGCGCGCTACCTGGTGGTGCGCAACCGTGGCACCGACAAAGTACGCAAGACCCTCGCGCCGATCGACCCGGTTACCGTCGCCCAGGCTGCGAGCTTCAGCGTGCCGGAACAGAAAACCGTGAAGGCGCGCAATGTCTTCGCGGTGATTTTCTCCGGCACTTACAGCACCGGCACCTTGCTGCTGTGGCTGACCTATTTCATGGGCCTGGTGATTGTGTACCTGCTGACCAGTTGGCTGCCGACGCTGATGCGCGACAGCGGCGCGAGCATGGAGCAGGCCGCGTTCATCGGTGCGTTGTTCCAGTTTGGCGGCGTGTTGAGCGCGGTCGGGGTGGGCTGGGCGATGGATCGCTTCAATCCGCACAAGGTCATCGGCATTTTCTACCTGCTGGCCGGGGTGTTTGCCTACGCGGTGGGGCAGAGCCTGGGCAACATTACCTTGCTGGCGACGCTGGTACTGGTGGCGGGCATGTGCGTTAACGGCGCGCAATCGGCGATGCCGTCATTGGCAGCACGCTTCTACCCGACTCAAGGTCGCGCGACCGGTGTGTCGTGGATGCTCGGCATCGGCCGCTTTGGCGCGATCCTCGGCGCTTGGATGGGCGCAACCTTGCTTGGTCTGGGCTGGAATTTCGAGCAGGTGCTGACGGCGCTGGTGATCCCGGCAGGGTTGGCGACGGCGGCGGTGCTGATCAAGGGCATGGTCAGTCATGCGGATGCGACCTGAGGCAGACCCATGATCGTTCCCACGCGGAGCGTGGGAACGATCATTAGGGAAGCAACAATCCGTTCGATAAACGAACACTCAGTCGATTATCGGATTGTTTGGCGAATTTCCCGAGCTTAATCTTCAGTGACTCCGGCGCTGAACCTCGCGCCTTTTTATCACTGGCGATTCCTTACAAGAACAGGAGCCTGCTCCATGGCTGAGATCCTTTCGCTGCACGACGCGGTGAAGCAATTCGTCAACGACGGCGATACCGTCGCCCTCGAAGGCTTCACTCACCTGATCCCTACGGCAGCGGGTCATGAAATCATTCGTCAAGGCAAGAAAGATCTGACGCTGGTGCGGATGACGCCTGACCTGATCTACGACCAACTGATCGGCGCCGGATGTGCGCGCAAACTGATTTTCTCCTGGGGCGGCAACCCGGGTGTGGGCTCGCTGCACCGTTTGCGTGACGCGGTCGAAAAGCAGTGGCCGCACGCGCTGGAAATTGAAGAACACAGCCACGCCGACCTTGCCAACGCTTACGTCGCTGGCGCATCCGGCCTGCCGTTCGCGGTGCTGCGTGCCTACGCCGGCTCCGACCTGCCGAAGGTCAATCCGCTGATCAAAACCGTGACCTGTCCGTTCACCGGCGAAGTGTTAGCGGCAGTGCCATCGGTACGCCCGGACGTCACCGTGATTCACGCGCAGAAAGCCGACCGCAAAGGCAACGTGTTGCTCTGGGGCATTCTCGGCGTGCAGAAAGAAGCGGCGCTGGCGGCCAAGCGCTGCATCGTCACCGTGGAAGAAATCGTCGACGACCTCAATGCACCGATGAACGCTTGCGTACTGCCGACCTGGGCCTTGAGCGCGGTCTGCCATGTGCCGGGTGGCGCGCATCCGTCCTACGCTCACGGTTACACCGAGCGTGACAATCGTTTCTATCAGGCGTGGGACCCGATCGCTCGCGACCGTGAGACGTTTACCGCGTGGATCAACGAATACATCCATGGCTGCGCTGATTTCAGCGAATTCCAGGCCAAATTGGCCGCTGCTTCGGAGGCCAAGTAATGACTTACACCACCAATGAAATGATGACCGTCGCGGCGGCCCGGCGCCTGAAGAACGGCTCGGTATGCTTCGTCGGCATCGGCCTGCCCTCGAAAGCCGCCAACCTTGCGCGCCTGACATCATCGCCGGACGTAGTGCTGATTTACGAATCCGGCCCGATTGGCGCCAAGCCGAGCGTACTGCCGCTGTCCATCGGTGACGGCGAGTTGGCCGAGACCGCCGACACCGTGGTGCCGACCGGTGAGATTTTTCGCTACTGGCTGCAGGGCGGGCGCATCGACGTCGGTTTTCTCGGCGCCGCGCAGGTCGACCGTTTCGGCAACATCAACACCACCGTGGTCGGCGACTACCACGCGCCAAAAGTGCGTCTGCCGGGTGCCGGTGGCGCGCCGGAGATCGCCGGTTCGGCGAAAAGCGTGTTGATCATCCTTAAACAGTCGGCGCGTTCGTTTGTCGACAAACTCGATTTCATCACCTCGGTCGGTCATGGCGAGGGTGGCGACTCGCGTAAACGTCTCGGCCTGCCGGGCGCCGGGCCGGTGGGCATCATCACCGACCTGTGCATCATGGAACCGGAGGAGGGCACCCACGAATTTGTGGTCACCGCGCTGCATCCGGGCGTGACCCGCGAGCAAGTGGTTGCCGCCACCGGTTGGGCGATCCGTTTTGCCGACGCCGTTGCAACCACCGCTGAGCCGACCGAAGTCGAGCTGACCGCGCTGCGTGATCTGGAAGCGCGCACCGCTGCCGCCCACGGTCAGGCGCCGGGAGAAGCATGATGCGTGACGTGTATATCTGCGATGCGATTCGCACCCCCATTGGCCGTTTCGGCGGCGCACTGTCCGCCGTGCGCGCCGATGACCTTGCCGCCGTGCCGATCAAAGCCTTGATGGAGCGCAATCCATCGGTGGACTGGAACGCCGTCGATGAGGTGTTCCTCGGCTGCGCCAATCAGGCCGGCGAAGACAACCGCAACGTTGCGCGCATGGCATTGCTGCTCGCCGGCCTGCCGGACAGCGTGCCCGGCGTTACGCTCAACCGCCTCTGCGCTTCGGGCATGGACGCGATCGGCACCGCATTCCGTGCGATTGCCAGCGGCGAGATGGAGCTGGCGATCGCCGGCGGCGTCGAGTCGATGTCCCGCGCGCCATTCGTGATGGGCAAGGCCGACGCGGCGTTCTCGCGCAACATGAAACTGGAAGACACCACCATCGGCTGGCGTTTCATCAACCCGCTGATGAAGGCGCAGTACGGCGTCGATGCCATGCCGCAGACCGCTGATAACGTCGCCGACGACTATAAAGTCTCGCGCGCAGATCAGGACGCCTTTGCCTTGCGCAGTCAGCAACGTACCGCCGCCGCTCAAGCCGCCGGATACTTCGCTGAAGAAATCGTCGAAGTGCGCATCGCCCACAAAAAGGGCGAAACCGTGGTCTGCGAGGACGAACATCCGCGCGCCGACACTACGATTGAAGCGCTGGCCAAACTGAAACCGGTCAACGGCGCGGACAAAACCGTTACTGCCGGCAATGCCTCCGGGGTCAACGATGGTGCTGCTGCGCTGATTCTGGCGTCAGCCGAAGCGGTGAAAAAACACGGCCTGACCGCCCGCGCAAAAGTGCTCGGCATGGCCAGCGCCGGTGTCGCGCCACGGGTGATGGGCATCGGCCCGGTGCCAGCGGTGCGCAAACTGACCGAGCGCCTCGGCGTGGCGGTCAGCGATTTCGACGTGATCGAACTCAACGAAGCGTTTGCCAGCCAGGGTCTGGCGGTGCTGCGCGAACTGGGGCTGGCGGATGACGCGCCGCAGGTCAACCCGAATGGCGGCGCGATTGCCCTCGGTCACCCATTGGGCATGAGCGGTGCGCGGCTGGTGCTGACTGCCCTGCATCATCTGGAAAAGACTGGCGGCAAGAAAGGTCTGGCGACCATGTGCGTCGGTGTTGGCCAGGGTCTGGCCCTGGCCATCGAACGTGTCTGACGCGCTGCGGCACTTACAAGAACTGAGGAAAGCGAAATGACTGACAAGCCTGGTTACCGTCGCCCACAGGCAGGCACTCAGCCTGACTATCTGCACCCGACGTATCAATCCACCAACCTGCGCTCGCCGTCCAAGCCTTTGGTGTACCTGCCCCATTCACTTTCGGAAATCACCGGGCCGACCATCGGTGCCGAGCATGTTGCCGAAAAGGACAATGACCTCACCGCACAGCACGACGGCGAGCCGTTGGGCGAGCGCATCATCATTCACGGCCGCGTGCTCGACGAGGACGGTCTGCCGGTACCGGGGATTCTGGTGGAGATCTGGCAGGCCAACGCCGCCGGCCGCTATAACCACACCCGCGACCTGCACGACGCGCCGCTGGACCCGAACTTTACCGGCACCGGCCGCACCGTCACCGATGCCGATGGCTGGTACCAGTTCCAGACCATCAAGCCCGGCGCCTATCCGTGGGGCAACCACCACAACGCCTGGCGCCCGGCGCATATCCATTTTTCCCTGTTCGGGCCGAGCATCCTTACGCGTCTGGTCACGCAAATGTACTTCCCCGGTGATCCGCTGCTGGCGTACGACCCGATCTACAACTGCGTGCCGGACACTTCGGCCAAGGAACGCTTGATCGCCAGTTTCGATCTGGAAAAAACCATTCCGTCCTACGCCCTCGGTTACCGCTGGGACATCGTGCTGCGCGGCCGTGAAGCCACGCCGATGGAGAAATAAGATGACGCTCTATGCGACCACGTCCCACACCGTCGGGCCGTATTACCACATCGGCCTGACCTGGCTGAACCGCGAAACCCTGGCCAACGAACTGACCCTCGGCGAGCGCGTGGCGATCACCGGCCAGGTGGTGGACGGCAATGGCGATGTCGTCAACGACGCCATGCTCGAAGTCTGGCAGGCCAACGCCGCCGGCAAGTACGACCACCCGGAAGATCACCAGGACAAACCACTCGACCCGAACTTTGAAGGCTTCGGCCGGGTGCCAGTGGACGCCGAAGGGCGCTTCCGTTTCACCACGATCAAACCCGGCACCGTGCCAGGGTTGAAAGGCTCGACTCAGGCGCCGCATCTGGTGGTGCTGGTGTTTGCCCGAGGGTTGGTGAAGCACTTGCTGACGCGGATTTATTTCGAGGGTGACCCGGCGAACGTGGCTGACCCGTTGCTCGAGTGTGTGCCGGCGGAGCGTCGCCAGACGTTGCTGGCCAAGGCGGATGCATCCGGTGTTTACCAGTGGAATGTAGTTCTGCAGGGCACCGATGCCGAGACGGTGTTCTTCGATTATTGAGAGAACACCCCAAATCCCCTGCAGGACAGATTCCCTGTGGTGAGGGGATTTATCCCCGCTGGGCTGCGAAGCAGCCCCAAAAACCAGTCGGCGCGGTATTCAGATGAACCGCGTGTATCTGATTTGCGAGTGCTTCGCACTCGAGCGGGGATAAATCCCCCGCCACAAAGACTGATCCAGACGTGGGTGATGATCCGATGTGGAACGGGACTGTTGCAAAGTATGTCTAGACTGTGACTGTCCCTATCGAGTGAAAAAACAATGACAACGCCCACCTCCCATTACACCGGTGAAGAGCGCAGCAAGCGCATCTTCGCCATCGTCGGCGCTTCGTCCGGCAACCTCGTCGAATGGTTCGACTTCTACGTTTACGCCTTCTGCGCGATCTATTTCGCCCCCGCGTTCTTCCCCTCCGATAACCCGACGGTGCAACTGGTCAACACCGCTGGCGTGTTCGCTGCCGGGTTCCTGATGCGTCCGATTGGTGGCTGGATTTTCGGCCGCGTCGCTGACAAGCACGGGCGCAAGAACTCGATGCTCATCTCGATTCTGATGATGTGCTTCGGCTCGCTGTTGATTGCCTGTTTGCCGACCTACAAGGACATCGGCGTCTGGGCGCCACTGCTGTTACTGTTCGCGCGTTTGCTGCAAGGTCTGTCGGTGGGCGGTGAATACGGCACCACCGCGACTTACATGAGCGAAGTTGCGCTCAAGGGCCAGCGCGGTTTCTTCGCCTCGTTCCAGTACGTCACGTTGATTGGCGGGCAACTGCTGGCGGTGTCGCTGGTCGTCGTGTTGCAACAGTTCCTCACTGAGGAAGACTTGCGTGCCTACGGCTGGCGGATTCCGTTTGTGGTCGGTGCGGTGGCGGCGCTGATTTCGCTGTTCCTGCGTCGTTCGCTGAAGGAAACCACCAACGAGGAAACCCGCGCGCACAAGGACGCCGGCAGCATCACCGCGCTGTTCCGCGATCACAAAGCGGCGTTCATCACTGTGCTCGGCTACACCGCCGGCGGCTCGCTGATTTTCTACACCTTCACCACCTACATGCAGAAATACCTGGTGAACACCGCCGGCATGCACGCCAAGACCGCCAGCTACATCATGACCGGCGCGCTGTTCCTGTATATGTGCATGCAGCCGTTGTTCGGCATGCTCGCCGACAAGATCGGCCGACGTAACTCGATGCTCTGGTTCGGCGCCCTCGGCACGCTGTTCACCGTGCCGATCCTGCTCAGCCTGAAAAGCATCAGCAGTCCGTTCCTCGCCTTTGTACTGATCACTCTGGCGCTGGCGATCGTCAGTTTCTACACCTCGATCAGTGGTCTGGTGAAAGCCGAGATGTTCCCGCCTGAAGTCCGCGCGCTGGGTGTCGGCCTGGCCTACGCAGTGGCGAATGCGATCTTCGGTGGCTCGGCAGAGTTTGTTGCCCTGAGCCTCAAGGCCGGCGGCATGGAAAACGCCTTCTACTGGTACGTCACGGCGATGATGGCGGTGGCCTTCCTGTTCAGCCTGCGTTTGCCCAAGCAGGCGAAGTATCTGCACCACGATCTGTAAACCCATGTGCGCGGGCTGCGAGGCCCGCGCCGGCAAGGACTGTTTATGACTCAGCGACCGGGCAATCAATTGTTCGATGCCTACTTCACCGCCCGCGATATGCGCGAAGTGTTCTGCGATCAGGGCCGCGTACAGGCGATGCTCGATTTCGAAGCGGCGCTGGCCCGGGCCGAAGCGCGGGTCGGGCTGATTCCTTCATCGGCGGTGGCACCGATTGCCGCAGCGTGCGAGGCGGGCCTGTACGACTTTGCGGTGCTGGGTGAGGCGATCGCCACGGCCGGCAATTCGGCGATTCCACTGGTCAAGGCCTTGGGCAAGCAGATCGCCTCGACCGATGCCGAAGCCGAGCGCTATGTGCATCTGGGTGCGACCAGTCAGGATGTGATGGATTCCGGGCTGGTCGTGCAATTGCGCCAGGCGCTGGCGCTGATCGAAAACCAATTGGCACAACTGGCCGACTCGCTCGCCACTCAGGCACAACGCTTCGCCACCACGCCACTGGCCGGGCGCACCTGGCTGCAACACGCCACGCCGGTGACCCTCGGTATGAAAATCGCTGGATGGCTCGGCGCCGTCACGCGCAGCCGTCAGCGTCTACAAGAGCTGAAACCGCGTCTGCTGGTGCTGCAATTCGGTGGCGCTTCCGGCACGCTCGCGGCGCTGGGTGAACAGGCGTTGCCGATCGCCAAAGCATTGGCCGAAGAGCTGCAACTGACGCTGCCCGAGCAACCGTGGCATACCCAGCGTGATCGCATCGTCGAGTTCGGCGCGGTGCTTGGCCTGATCGCCGGCAGCCTCGGCAAATTCGGCCGCGACATCAGCCTGTTGATGCAGACCGAAGCAGCGGAGGTTTTTGAGCCTGCGGCACCGGGCAAGGGCGGGTCGTCGACCATGCCGCACAAACGCAACCCGGTTGGCGCGGCGGTGCTGATCGGCGCGGCCACGCGGGTGCCGGGGCTGGTGTCGACGCTGTTCAGCGCGATGCCGCAGGAGCACGAACGCAGCCTCGGTTTGTGGCACGCCGAATGGGAAACCCTGCCGGAGATCTGCTGCCTGGTGTCCGGTTCGCTGCAACAGGCGCGCTTGCTGGCCGACGGTCTGGAAGTCGACGCGGCGCGCATGGCCCTCAACCTCGAATTGACCCAAGGCCTGGTGCTGGCCGAAGCGGTGAGCATCGTCCTCGCCCAACGCGTCGGCCGCGACACCGCGCATCATCTGCTCGAACAATGCTGCAAACGCGCCGTGGCCGAGCAACGCCATTTGCGTGCGGTGCTCGCTGACGAGCCGCAAGTCACCGCCGAACTCAGTGGCGCAGAACTCGATGATCTTCTGAACCCCGCGCATTACCTCGGCCAGGCGCAAGTCTGGGTCGAGCGCGCGGTGGCCGAACACAACGCTTTGACTGTCTGAAGGAGAGGGCTGTGGCTTTCGTTCAACTCGCCGATGGCGAACTGCACTATCAAATTGAGGGCCGGGCGGAGGCGCCGGTGCTGGTGCTGTCCAACTCGCTGGGCACCGACCTGCACATGTGGGACGCGCAGATGCCGGCATTCACCGAGCATTTCCGCGTGCTGCGTTTCGACACGCGCGGCCACGGTCAATCGCTGGTTACCGAGGGGCCGTACAGCATCGAACAACTCGGTCGCGACGTGCTCGGTCTGCTCGATGCGCTGCATATCGAGCGCGCGCATTTCTGCGGACTGTCGATGGGCGGGCTGATCGGTCAGTGGCTGGGGATCAATGCCGGGCATCGTCTGCACAAACTGATCGTGTGCAACACCGCAGCGAAGATCGGTGATCCGTCGGTGTGGAATCCGCGCATCGAAACCGTGTTGCGCGATGGCCCGGCGGCGATGGTCGCGCTACGTGATGCCTCGATTGCGCGCTGGTTCACCCCGGATTTTTCGGCGGCGCACCCGGACGCGGCGAAGAAAATTACCGACATGCTTGCCGCAACCAATCCACAAGGCTATGCGGCCAACTGCGCGGCCGTGCGCGATGCCGATTTCCGTGACCAACTGGCTTCGATCAACGTGCCGTTGCTGGTGATTGCGGGCAGCGAAGATGCGGTGACGCCGCCGTCCGGCGGGCACTTCATTCGCGACCACGTGCGCGGTGCCGAGTACGCCGAGTTCCAGGCGGCGCATTTGTCCAACGTGCAGGCTGGCGCCGATTTCAGTGATCGGGTGCTGGCGTTTCTGCAGGCTCAGTGAGGAAGATTTTGTGGACGAGAAACAACGTTACGACGAAGGCATGCAAGTACGCCGCGCGGTGCTGGGCGATGCCCATGTCGATCGCAGCCTGACCACGCTGACCGAGTTCAACTCGGAATTCCAGGAGATGATCACCCGCCACGCCTGGGGTGACATCTGGACCCGCCCGGGCCTGCCCCGGCACACCCGCAGCCTGATCACCATCGCCATGCTGATCGGTATGAACCGCGAGGGCGAACTGAAACTGCACCTGCGCGCAGCGGCCAACAACGGCGTGAGCCGTGGCGAGATCAAGGAAGTGATCATGCAGAGCGCAATCTACTGCGGCATCCCGGCGGCGAATGCGACGTTTCATCTGGCGGAATCGGTGTGGGATGAGCTAGGAGTCGAATCCCGGGATTGATGGCGCCCGAAATTACGCCTTCGCGAGCAAGCTCGCTCCCACATTGGAGTTGTGTCGATCACAAAACAAATGTGGGAGCGAGCTTGCTCGCGAAGACCATTTCATATTCGAGAGAGATGTCGACTGAAGCTGCTTTCACGAGCAGGCTCGCTCCCACAGTGGGGCATGTGTGGTTAGAGAAGGCTGATCGGATAGCTGACGATCAACCGGTTCTCGTCGAACTCGTTGTTGCTGAAGTCGCGGCGCATGGTCGAGTTGCGCCATCTGACGTTCAAATCCTTCAACGTGCCGCTCTGCACCGTGTAACCCAGTTCCGACTCGCGACCCCATTCCTTGCCGTCGGTGATCGTCCCGGTGTGCACGTTGTCGCCGCTGATGTAGCGGTTCATCAGGGTCAGGCCGGGGATGCCCATGGCGGCGAAGTTGTAGTCGTGGCGCAACTGCCAGGAGCGTTCCTGAGCGTTGTCATAACTGGCGTTGTAGCTGTCGTTGGCCAGCGTCCCGCCACTGGTGCCGTTGACGCGCATCCAGGCGCTGTCGCCGGTGAGTTTCTGCAGGCCGAGGTAGAACGTGTTGCCGCCATACTTGGCCGAAAACATCCCGTACCAGGTCTTGTTGTCCAGATCGCCGGCGCGAGCGCTGCCATCTTCCTTGCCGTAGAAAAAGCCGAGGTTGGCGCCCAGCGTCCAGTCGCCGAGCGGCTGGCTGTGCAGCACGTTGAGGTATTGCTGGCTGTAGATGTCCTTGAGCTGCGCGTTCCACAGGCCGATCTGCGTGCGCTTGTCGTTGAACAGATATTCGCCGCCCTGGAAGTTGAAACGATCTGAGGTGAACGCGGCTTTGCCGGTCATCGACATGTCGCTCATGCTGCTGTCGTCGCGCGGGCTGTTGGCGCGGAACTGGCCGCCATAGAGGGTCAGGCCGGCGATTTCCTTCGAGGTGATCTGGCCGCCACGGAAGGTCTGCGGCAGCGAGCGACCGTCGTCCGAACGCAGAATCGGCAGCACCGGCATCCACTCACCGACCTTGACTTCGGTCTGCGAAAGCCTGGCCTTGAAGGCGACGTTGGTGCGGCCAAAGTTGTCCGCCGGGCGACCGTCATGGTCCAGCGGCAACAGCTGCGTGCCGCCCGTGCCTTTACCGCCATCGAGCTTGACCGAATACAGCCCGAGCACGTCCATGCCGAAGCCGACCGTGCCTTGGGTGAAACCGGATTTGGCGTCGAGGATGAAACTCTGCGTCCACTCTTCAGCTTTGCCTTGGGTCTTGGTCGGGTTGGTGAAGTTGCGGTTGATATAGAAGTTGCGCAGGTTCAGGTTGACCTTGGCGCCCTCGACGAAACCGCTTTCTTCGGCGCTGGCTGGCAGGGCCAGACCGGCGATGGTCAGGGCGATCACAGCGGGCAATGCGTAGGGCACAGGGAAAACTGTCATGGACTTGGGTCTCTCTTGTTTTTTTAGGGCGAACGGCTGCGCTGCCGCGGCGGGTGCGGCGCAGGCAACGTGATGCAGGTCTGAGATGAAACGGTGGCGGTCAGCCGGGCGGGGCAGGGCGCTGGAGCATGGTGTCGAACCTTGTTGTTATTGGTTTTCTGGTTCGAATGGTGAAGGGCCTGTGTGTTCGGGTTCAATTGCTGAAAGCGGGTTTTGGGCGGTTATCGAACGCAAGATTCAGCCGGTTTTTGGGTGAATGTGAGGGCCTCATCGCTGGCAAGCCAGCTCCCACAGATTTTTGCATCGCTCACAAATTTGGGTACACCACAGAACATTGTGGGAGCTGGCTTGCCAGCGATGAGGCCAGACAAGACAACGTAGTTTTATGGCAGGCAACAAAAAGCCCACCAGTCGGTGGGCTTTTTGTTTCACTCGATGATGATCAGAACAGCTTCATCTTCGGCGCTTCTTCTTTCAGCGGTTCGTTCTGCGCAGTTTGCGCATTCCAGCCACCGCCCAATGCCTTGTACAGGTTGACCGCGCTGTTCAGCTGCGCGAGGCGGTCGGTGATCAGCGCTTGTTGCGCGCTGAACAGCTGACGCTGGGCATCGAGGAAGGTCAGGTTGCTGTCGACGCCGATGCGATAGCGACGTTCGGCCAGGCGGTAGTAATCCTGGTTGGCCTGAACGAAGTCACGTTGCGCCTGCAGCTGCTCGGTATAGGTCTGGCGTGCGGCGAGGCCGTCGGCGACTTCCTGGAAGGCGGTCTGGATCGACTTCTCGTAGTTCGCCACGCCAATGTCCTTCTGGATCTTGGCGTAGTCGAGGCTGGCGCGCAGGCTGCCGGCGTTGAAGATCGGCAGGTTGATCTGCGGCTGGAACAGCCACGTCCCCGAACCACCCTTGAACAGGCCGGACAGATCCGGGCTCAGGCTGCCCGCGTTGGCGGTCAGGCTGATGCTCGGGAAGAACGCTGCACGCGCCGCGCCGATGTTGGCGTTGGCCGCTTTCAGGTTGTACTCGGCTTGCAGAATGTCCGGGCGGCGTTGCAGCAGATCCGAAGGCAGACCGGCCGGCACGTCGCTGAGCAGGTCATCGGACAGCGGTTTGGCCGCTTGCAGGTTGGCCGGGATACCGGTGCCGAGCAGCAGGGTCAGGCTGTTTTCGTCCTGCGCGACCTGGCGGGTATAACGCGCCAGTTGTGCCCGGGCGTTTTCCACGGAAGTGCGCGACTGCGCCAGGTCCAGCGCCGAAGCCACGCCGACTTCGTTGCTGCGGCTGGTCAGCTTGTAGCTTTCTTCGAAGGCACCCAGGGTGTCCTGCGTCAGCTTGAGCAGTTCCTTGTCCGCCTGCCAGGTCAGGTAGGCATTGGCGACGTTGGCGACCAGACTGATCTGCGTACTGCGGCGTGCTTCTTCGGTAGCGAAGTACTGTTGCAGCGCTTGCTCGCTCAGGCTGCGCACCCGACCGAACAGATCGAGTTCGTAGGCGCTGACGCCGACGGTCGCCGAGTAGGAGCTGGTGATCCCCGACTCGCCAGTCTGCGAGGCACGGGCCGGAACCCGCTGACGGCTGCCGGCGGCGTTGGCCGACACCGCCGGGAACAGATCGGCGCGCTGGATGCGGTACTGCGCCGCGTAAGCGTCGATGTTCAGCGCCGCGACACGCAGGTCGCGGTTGTTTTCCAGGGCGACCTGGATCAGCTGTTGCAGGGCCGGGTCATGGAAAAACTGCTTCCAGCCCTGTTCGGCAGCGGCTTGCGCCGGAGCCTGGGCCGGCGAATACGCCGGCCCCTGCGGGTACTGGCCTGCGACCGGAGCCTCAGGCTGCTGATAGTCAGGTATCAGCGAGCAACCGCTCAGCACGAAGGCAGCGACTGCGATGGAGAGTAGCGACTTGCTCATTGGCCAGCCTCTTTAGGAGTTTCAGTAGTCTCATCCGCGTCGGTCTTTTTGCGCTGACCGATGGACGACACAGTAACGAAGAACAGTGGGACCCAGAAGATCGCCAGGATCGTGGCCGTGAGCATACCGCCAATCACGCCGGTACCGATCGCATGTTGACTGCCTGAACCGGCGCCGGTGGAGATCGCCAGCGGTACCACACCGAGGACGAAGGCCAGCGAGGTCATGATGATCGGGCGCAGACGCATGCGGCAGGCTTCGATTGCCGCTTCACGCAGGGTGCGTCCCTGTTCATGCAGTTCCTTGGCGAATTCGACAATCAGAATGGCGTTTTTAGCCGCCAGACCGATGGTCGTCAACAAGCCCACCTGGAAGTACACGTCGTTGGACAGACCGCGCAGGCTGGTGGCCATCAGTGCACCGATGATCCCCAGCGGTACCACGAGCATGACAGCGATCGGAATCGACCAGCTCTCATACAGCGCCGCCAGACACAGGAACACCATCAGCAGCGACAGGGCGTACAGCGCTGGCGCTTGCGAGCCGGACAGACGTTCCTCGTAGGACAGACCGGTCCAGGAGATACCGACACCGGACGGCAGCTTCTTGGCAATCGCTTCGACTTCAGCCATCGCCTCACCGGTGGAGTAACCCGGCGCCGGAGCCCCGAGGACCTCGACCGCTTCCACACCGTTGTAGCGCGCCAGTTTCGGCGAACCGTAGACCCACTCGCCCTTGGCAAATGCCGAGAATGGAACCATGGTGCCTTCGGCGTTACGCACGTACCACTTCTTCAGGTCTTCCGGGCTCATGCGCGAGTCCGGCTGGCCCTGCACGTAGACTTTCTTCACCCGACCACGGTCGATGAAGTCGTTGACGTAGCTACTGCCCAGCGCGATCGACAGGGTGTTGTTGATGTCGCTGATGGTGATGCCGAGGGCACTGGCCTTCTCGTCGTCGATTTCCAGTTGGAACTGCGGCTCATCGTTCAGGCCGTTCGGACGCACCTGGGTCAGCACCTTGCTTTGCGCCGCCATGCCGAGGAACTGGTTGCGCGCTTCCATCAGTTTTTCGTGGCCGATACCGGCACGGTCCTGCAGGAACACGTCGAAACCGGTGGCGTTACCCAATTCCAGAACCGCTGGCGGGGCGAAGGCAAACACCATCGCGTCGCGGAAGCTGAAGAAGTGTTGCTGGGCACGCGCAGCGAGGTTGAACACGCTGTTGTCGGCGTTACGTTCGCCCCACGGCTTGAGCATGATGAACGCCATACCCGAGCTCTGGCCACGGCCGGCGAAGTTGAAGCCGGTCACGGTGAACACCGAAGCCACCGCGTCCGCCTCACCGCCGTCCTTGTTCGGACGCAGCAGGTACTCACGCATTTCATCCACCACCACCTGAGTGCGCTGGGCACTGGAACCGGCCGGGGTCTGCACCTGAGCGAACAGAACGCCCTGGTCTTCTTCCGGGAGGAACGCGGTCGGGATGCGGGTGAACAGCCAGATCATGCCCACGACGATCAGCAGATACGCCAGCAGGTACGGCGCCTTGCGGGTCAGCATGTTGCCGACGCCACGCTCATAGCTGCGTACGCCACGGTCGAAGTTGCGGTTGAACCAGCCGAAGAAACCTTTCTTCGGGGTGCCGTGCTCGCCTTTCGGAATCGGCTTGAGCATGGTTGCGCACAGCGCCGGGGTGAAGATCAGGGCAACCAGTACCGACAGGGCCATGGCCGACACGATGGTGATCGAGAACTGCTTGTAGATCACACCGGTGGAGCCGCTGAAGAACGCCATCGGCAGCAGTACCGCGGAGAGCACGAGGGCGATACCGACCAGTGCACCCTGGATCTGGCCCATGGATTTCTTCGTCGCTTCTTTCGGTGACAAGCCTTCTTCGCTCATCACCCGCTCGACGTTTTCCACCACGACGATGGCGTCGTCCACCAGCAGACCGATGGCCAGCACCATGCCGAACATGGTCAGGGTGTTGATGCTGAAACCGGCGGCGGCGAGGATGCCGAATGTACCGAGCAGTACCACCGGCACGGTCATCGTGGTGATGACGGTGGCGCGGAAGTTCTGCAGGAACAGGAACATCACCAGGAACACCAGCGCGATCGCTTCGACCAGGGTGTGCACCACGCCTTTGATCGACTCGGTCACCACCGGGGTGGTGTCATACGGGAACACCACTTCCATGCCTTGCGGGAAGAACGGCTTGAGGCTGTCGATGGTGTTGCGCAGCGCTTTGGCCGTATCGAGGGCGTTGGCGCCGTTGGCCAGTTTCACCGCCAGACCGGACGCCGGGCTGCCGTTGAACTGGGCGCTGATCGCGTAGTTCTCACCGCCGAGGCCGACTTCAGCCACGTCTTTGAGGCGAACCTGCGAGCCGTCCTTGTTGACCTTGAGCAGAATTTCCTTGAACTGCTCGGCGGTCTGCAGACGGGTCTTGCCGATGATCGTCGCGTTCAGTTGCTGGCCCTGCACGGCAGGCAAGCCACCGAGCTGACCGGACGACACCTGGACGTTCTGCGCAGCAATGGCGTTTTTCACGTCGACCGGGGTCAGGTTGAAGTTGTTCAACTTGGCCGGGTCGAGCCAGATGCGCATCGCGTACTGCGCACCGAAGACCTGGAAGTCACCGACACCGGCGGTCCGCGAGATCGGGTCCTGCATGTTCGACACGATGTAGTTGGACAGGTCGTCCTTGGTCATGCTGCCGTCACGCGACACCACGCCGATTACCAGCAGGAAGTTCTTCACTGCCTTGGTCACGCGGATACCCTGTTGCTGCACTTCCTGCGGCAGCAGCGGGGTGGCCAGGTTCAGCTTGTTCTGGACCTGGACCTGCGCGGTGTCGGAGTTGGTGCCTTGCTCGAAGGTTGCGGTGATGGTCATGCTGCCGTCGGAGTTACTTTCCGAAGACACATAACGCAGGTTGTCGATACCGTTGAGCTGTTGTTCGATGACCTGTACCACGGTGTCCTGCACGGTTTGTGCGGACGCGCCTGGGTAGGTCACCTGGATCGCAATGGCCGGTGGCGCAATGCTCGGGTATTGGTTGATCGGCAATTTCAGGATCGAAAGTGCCCCGACCAGCATGATCACCAGGGCGATTACCCAGGCGAAAATCGGACGGTCGATGAAGAATTTTGACATGGGTTACTCCCCTTTGCCGCCGGCGGCTTTGTCAGCTGCCTGTGCGGGGGCCGGGTTCTTGGTGCCGACGTTAGTCGCTTCGGTCGCTTTGACCTCGACGCCCGGTTTGACGTACTGCAGCCCTTCGGTGATCAGACGATCGCCGGCTTTCAGGCCGTCTTCGATCAGCCACTGGCTGCCGACGGTGCGGCTGGCCTTGAGCTGACGCAGCTCGACCTTGTTGTCGGCGCCGACGACCAATGCGGTCGGGGTGCCTTTGAGGTCGCGGGTGACGCCTTGCTGCGGCGCGAGGATCGCTGCGCTGTTGACGCCGGCTTGCAGCTGGGCGTGAACGAACATGCCTGGCAAGAGGGTGTGATCGGGGTTCGGGAACACCGCGCGCAGGGTCACCGAGCCGGTGGTCTGGTCAACCGAGACTTCGGAGAATTCCAGCTTGCCGTCGAGCTTGTACTGGCTGCCGTCTTCCAGGGTCAGCTTGACCGCAGCGGCGTTGTCGCCAGCCTTCTGCAGACGGCCGCTTTCCAGTTCGCGGCGCAGTTCCAGCAGTTCCACCGACGACTGGGTCACGTCGACGTAGATCGGGTCGAGCTGCTGAATCACTGCCATTGCATCGGCCTGGCCATTGCTGACCAGTGCGCCTTCGGTGACCGAAGAGCGGCCGATACGGCCAGAGATCGGCGCGTAGACCTTGGTGTAACGCACGTTGATCTGCGCAGTCTGCAGCGACGCTTCCGATTGCAGGCGGTTGGCCAGCGCGGTGTCGTATTCCTGACGGCTCACCGCTTGCTCATCGACCAGCTGCTTGTAGCGGTCGGAGATCGACTTGGTCGAACGCAGGTTGGCTTCGGCGCTTTTCAAGGTCGCTTCGTAGACCGACGGATCGATCTGATACAGCTGCTGGCCGGCTTTGACGTCGGCGCCTTCCTTGAACAGACGCTTGAGGATGATGCCGTTGACCTGCGGGCGAACTTCAGCGATGCGGAACGCACTGGTGCGGCCCGGCAGCTCGGAAGTGAGGGTAAAGGCTTGTGGTTGCAGGGTGACGACGCCGACCTGAGGAGGCGGAGCGGCAGGGGCCGCTTCTTCCTTTTTACATCCGCTGAGCAGCGATGCCAGGGCGACGGCAGTGACCAGAGCGGTAACAGCTGGCTTGAATTGCATGAAGATCCTCGGGTCAGGCGCGCAAGAAGCGCACAAGAAGTGTGAAAGAGTAAAAATCGGGCACCGGGTGGATAAGTAGCTTGCTAAGTAATATACTTACGTTCATGGTTGTTTGTAAACACCTGCGCCGCGTACCCACCCTGATACAAAAGTCGTCGCAAGGTTTGAAATTGTAGGCCGGGGAGTCGATTCACGAGAGATCGCCCCCTCTTTATTCAGCGGATATTCAGCCATCCCTGAAACATCCTGTTTGAGGTTTTACTGCCATGGTCCGTCGTACCAAAGAGGAAGCTCAGGAAACCCGCAGCCAGATTCTGGAAGCGGCCGAGAAAGCCTTCTATGAAAGGGGTTGCCCGCACCACCCTGGCGGACATCGCGACCCTCGCCGGCGTGACGCGTGGCGCCATCTACTGGCATTTCAGCAACAAGGCCGACCTGGTCCAGGCCATGCTCGACAGCCTGCACGAACCGCTGGATGAACTGGCCAAGGCCAGCGAAAGCGAGGACGAACCGGACCCGCTGGGCTGCATGCGCCAGTTGCTGATTCATTTGTTTCATCAAGTTGCACTGGACCCGAAAACCCGGCGCATCAACGAAATTCTGTTTCATAAGTGCGAGTTCACCGATGAAATGTGCGATCTGCGCCAGCAGCGCCGGACGGCCAGTCTCGATTGCAACGTGCGCATCGGCCTGACCCTGCGTAATGCGGTGAATCGCGGCCAGTTGCCGGAAGATCTCGACACTGCCCGCGCGGCGATCAGCATTCATGCCTACATCGACGGCCTGCTGTACGGCTGGCTGCTGGCCCCGGACAGCTTCGAACTGCACGCCGAGGCTGAACGCTGGGTCGACACCGGGCTGGACATGCTGCGCCTGAGCCCAAGCCTGCGCAAATGAAACAAAATGCGCAATTGCCCGGCAGGATGTCAATCAGCCGCCATGGCCGATTATTGCGGCGGGGAGTTTAAACGTAGCCAGCCGTGGATTTTGTAGGGAAATTGTGTCGCTGTTGTGAAACGTTGTTCGCTGGCTCTTACCCTGCGCCAACAGCAAAAAGCCCCGGACTTTCAAAAGTCCGGGGCTTTCTCGTTTCTGCGCTACAGCGTGATTACAAGGTCGGATAGTCGATATAGCCGACCGGACCCTTGCCGTAGAAAGTCTCCGGATGTGGCTCGTTCAACGGCGCATCGGCCTGCAAACGTGCCGGCAGATCCGGGTTGGCAATGAACGGCACGCCGAACGCGACCGCGTCTGCCTTACCGCTGGCCAGCCACTCGTTGGCGCTTTCCTTGGTGAACTTCTCGTTGGCAATGTATGGGCCACCGAACGCTTCTTTCAGTTGCGGGCCGAGGCTGTCCGCGCCTTCTTTTTCGCGCGAGCAGATGAACGCGATGCCACGCTTGCCCAGTTCACGGGCGACGTAGGTGAAGGTTTCGGCGAGGTTGTCATCGCCCATGTCGTGGGAATCGGCACGCGGTGCCAAGTGCACACCAACGCGACCAGCGCCCCAGACTTCGATCGCGGCGTCGGTCACTTCCAGCAGCAGGCGCGCACGGTTTTCCAGCGAGCCGCCGTATTGGTCGGTGCGCTGGTTGGTGCTGCTTTGCAGGAACTGGTCGAGCAGGTAGCCGTTAGCGCCATGGATTTCCACACCGTCGAAACCGGCGGCTTTGGCATTCTCGGCGCCAGTGCGGTAGGCGTCGACGATGTCGGCGATTTCAGCGGTTTCCAGGGCGCGTGGGGTTGGATAGTCGGCCAGTGGACGCACCAGGCTGACGTGGCCCTTTGGCTGGATGGCGCTTGGCGCGACCGGTGCTTCACCGTTCAGGTACGAAGGGTGAGAGATGCGGCCAACGTGCCACAGTTGCAGGAAGATCTTGCCGCCAGCGCCGTGAATCGCCTTGGTCACGTTGGCCCAGCCACGCACTTGATCGTTGGACCAGATGCCCGGGGTGTCCGGGTAGCCGACGCCCATCGGCGTTACCGACGTGGCTTCGCTGAGGATCAGGCCGGCCGAGGCGCGTTGTACGTAGTATTCGGCCATCAGCGCGTTCGGCACACGGCCTTCGTCGGCGCGGCAGCGGGTCAGCGGGGCCATGATGATGCGGTTGTTCAGCTCGATGTCGCCGAGTTTGATCGGGTCGAAAATAGTCGCCATGTCTAGAAGCCTCTCTTTAATGAAGGAAGTTGATCAGTTGGAAGCAGGCGCCAGCTCGGCATTGCCGTTCTGGCGGAAGGTAAGCAGGGTCACCAGCAGGGCCAGTACAGCCAGCGCGGCGGCAGCCAGTGGCACGCTGGTCAGGCCGTAGCCGTGGGCAATGACGCTGCCGCCGACCCAGGCACCGAGGGCGTTGCCAACGTTGAAGGCGCCGATGTTCAGGGTCGAAACCAGGTTCGGCGCAGCCTTGCCGAAGGTCACCACATTGACCTGCAGCGCCGGCACAGCGGCGAAACACGCGGTGGCCCAAAGGAACAGGGTGATTTCGGTCGGGATCAGCGCGACGCTGGTCCAGCTCAGCACGGTGGAAACCACGGCCATTGCGATGAACACGCCAATCAGCGTGGCGGCCATGCCTTTGTCGGCGAGTTTGCCGCCGATGATGTTGCCGACCGTCAGGCCCAGACCGATGAGCATCAGCGTCCAGGTCACGCCACGCGGCGATACGCCGGTGACTTCGCCAAGCAGCGGCGCGACATAGGTGAACAGGGTGAACACCGAGGCGGCGAACAGCGCGGTCATGCTCAGCGACAGCCAGATGCCGGCGCCTTTGAGGGCGGCGAGTTCGGCGCGCATGTCGAGTTTTTCTTCGTCACGCTTGGCCGGCAGGAACCGGATCAGGCCGATCAGCGCGATCACACCGATGACGGTCACTGCCCAGAAGGTCGAACGCCAGCCGGCTTCCTGACCCAGCGCCGTGCCCAGTGGCACGCCAAGTACGTTGGCCAGGGTCAGACCGGTGAACATCAACGCGACCGCCGAGGCACGTTTGTTTGGCGCGACCAGATTGGCCGCTACTACCGAGCCGATGCCAAAGAACGCACCGTGACACAGTGCGGTGACGACCCGGGCAAACATCAGCACGTTGTAGTCGCTGGCGATGGCGCAGAGCAGGTTGCCGACAATAAAGATGCCCATCAACGCCACCAGCGCGGCCTTGCGCGGCAGCTTCGCGGTAGCCAGTGCCATGAACGGTGCACCGATGGCCACGCCCAGGGCGTAACCGGTGACCAGCCAGCCAGCGCCGGGAATCGACACACCGAGGTCCGCCGCCACGTCGGGCAGCAGGCCCATGATGACGAACTCGGTGGTGCCGATGGCGAAGGCGCTCAGGGCGAGAATGAGGAGCGAAAGGGGCATGCAGGTTTCCTTGTCGGCTGGCTGACGTTAAGGGTCAGAGCTCTTTACTGAGGGTGCTGAGAAACGCCTGGATGACGTCCTCGTTACGTTTGAAAAAATGCCACTGCCCGGCCTTCTGGCTGCTGATCAGCCCGGCGCGTTGCAGGGTCGCCAGGTGCGCCGACACGGTCGATTGCGACAGGCCGCAACGCTGATCGATCTGCCCGGCGCAAATACCGTATTCATGGTTGTGCAACTGCTCGGGGAATTCGCCTTTCGGGTCTTTCAGCCAGTTGAGGATGTCTCGCCGTACTGGGTGCGCCAGGGCTTTTATTATTTCGTCGAGGTCGAGGTTCATGGCTTGGGCTCGTGGTGGCAGTGGCGATATATCGCGATGGAGCGAACTTTAAATCGTTGGATCGCGATATACCAATATGAAAATGGTCTGACGAGCCAATAAATCGCTATATCGGGTTATAACGATATGGGCGTGTCGGATGACCGGTCGCGGTGCTAAGCTGCGCCCATGAACTATCTCGCGCACTTGCATCTCGGCGGCCAGCGCCCCGGTCAGTTACTCGGCAGCCTGTATGGCGACTTCGTCAAAGGTCGGCTGCAAGGCCAATTCGACCCGGAAGTGGAGGCGGCGATCGCGCTGCATCGGCGCATCGATGTGTTCACTGATCGGCATCCCTTGGTCGACATCGCTTTGGGCCGCTTTACCGAAACGCGGCGGCGTTACGCCGGAATCGTCCTCGATGTGTTTTTCGATCACTGCCTGGCGCGAGACTGGCCGCTGTATGCCGACCGACCGCTGGAGCAGTTCACCGCAGACGTCTATCAGGTGCTGTCCCGCGAAGGACAGTTGCCGGAACGGCTGGCAAAGATCGCCCCGCACATGGTCGCCAACGACTGGCTGGGCTCGTATCGCGAATTTGAAGTGCTGGAGCAGGTGCTGCGCGGGATCTCGCGGCGCCTGACCAGGCCCGAGGAATTGGCCGGGGCGATGGCGGAGTTGCGACGCTTGTATGAACCGTTGAGTGAAGATTTCAGCCTGTTTTACCCGCAACTGCAGGATTTTGCAGTGCAATCACATACAACCTGAATTCCTGTGGGAGCTGGCTTGCCAGCGATAGCTTCGGCACATTCAACTTTGATGTTGATTGATCGACCGCTTTTGCGGGCAAGCCCGCTCCCACAGGGGGCCAAGGTGATTTTGGCATTTGTGTTTCAGGCAGCGATTGCCGGGCGCATGGGCGATTGTCGGGTTTCCGGAATCGATCCAAATAACACCTTCTGCACCGCCTGCTGCGCTTCGAACGCCAGCGCCGCACGTTCGCGGCCCTGGCATTCAATCGGCTTGAGCAGATGCACTTCGACGTCGCCGCAGTCATGGCTGAACAGGCGCATCAGGTGCGAGAGCAAATCATCGTCGCCAATGAACGGTGCGAGCGTGTCGATTTCGCCGTCACGCAGATAACGGATCGCCACCGGTTGCAGCATCACCTCCGAATCGATCGCCGCCGACAGCAGTCGGCCATGAAAAGTGCGCAGCGAACGGCCATCGGTGGTGGTGCCTTCGGGGAACATCAGCAGTGCATGTTCGGTTTGCAGATGGCGGGTCATCTGCTTGCGGATCAACTGGCTGTCGCCCGACCCACGGCGGATGAACAGGCTGCCGGCCTTGGCCGCGAGCCAGCCGGCCACCGGCCAGGTGCGCACCTCGGCCTTGGACAGAAACGACAGCGGCGTGAGCATGCCCAGCAGCGGAATGTCGGTCCACGAGACGTGATTGCTGACCCACAGCATCGGCTGTTTTGGCAGCTCGCCATGGACGCTCACGCGAAACGGCAGGGCATTGCTCAGCCGCGCCATGAAGAAGCGCGACCAGCGCTGACGCCGCTCCATCGAATGAGCCAGACCGAGGCGTTCGAACACGCCGAAGACGCTGGCCATGGTCAGCCCCAGCGTCACCACCAGCAGCACTCGCGCGATTCGCGCGTACACCCGCAACCGGCTCATCACACCGCCGCCTTGAAGTGCCTGGCGTAGCGCGGGCAGAGTTCGTCGCGCTTGAGCAGGATGAACACGTCGGCGACCTGGAAGTCTTCGTCCCAGCACGGCTCGCCGCAGATCTTCGCACCGAGGCGCATGTAGGCCTTGAGCAGCGGCGGCATTTCGGCGATGACGTTGGACGGGATATCCAGCGTCGGCAGCGGATTTTTCGGCTCGGCGCGCAGATGTTCGGTGCACAGATAACGTTCGCGCAGACGTTGCATGATCGCGTGGGCCTGAATGCCGCCGTCCTGCATCGGGATGCTCGCGCAACCCATCAGGTAGCTGTAGCCGCCCTGGTTGAGCACTTCGGCCAATTCGCCCCAGAGCACGGCGATGGTGCCGCCGTTGCGGTACGCCGGATCGACGCAGGTGCGGCCGATTTCCAGGATCGGGCCTTGCAGATGCGCCAGGCCATGCAGGCTGAATTCTTCTTCACTGTAGAACTTGCCGAGGCTGCTGGCGGCGGTGTGATCGAGCAGACGCGTGGTCGCCACCAAGCGCCCGGTGTTCAGATCACGCACGCCGATGTGGCTGCAGTGAACATCATAATCATCCATGTCCAGACCCAGTTCGGCGCCTTTCAGTTTGGCGTTGAATTCGCCACTGAAGACGGCGAAGCGCAGGGCCTGGGCTTGCTGCAAGGCTTGTGCGCCGATCAGGCGTTCGGCTTGCAGGCGGCGTTCATTGCCGGTGTCGCTGATGCGGGCGATTTGCGTCATGTGAATCTCCGTACGGGCCTTTAACCCGTCGTGGGTTGCAGCCGATCGACTTTCTTTATGCAGCCGTGTTGTGCAAAGTCAGGCTATGTAGCCCCGGTGTCATCGCCATGAACGTTCGGTGATGCTTATATGACAGCCCACAAGGAGGCGCCCATGCCTTGGACAGATCTGCTGCACCGCCGTGAACGCTTGCCCGCCGTTGCCGATCTGGCCGAGGGCTTTGCGACGCTGTTGCAGACGCTGGGCAACGTCACGCCGTTCGAATTGGCGGTGGCCGGTGGGCGGCGGATGGCGACGCCGGGGCTGGCGTTTCTGGTCGGTTATCAGGCGGCGCTGCGCATGTTGTGGCCGAGCGCGCCGCTGAGCCTTGGCGCCTTGTGCGCGACCGAACAACGCAGCCTGCGCCCGGCCGACATGCAAACGCGGCTGCGCGATTTGCGCTTGAGCGGACGCAAGGATTTCGTCACCGCCGGCGACGCCGGCGACGCCGCCGACTGGCTGCTGGTGGCGGCACGTAGTGAGGAGCCGGGCGAAACACCGCGCCTGAGTCTGGCGGTGGTGTATCCCGGCGAGCCCGGCGTGAAGGTGGAAAAACTACCGGCGTTGCCGCTGATGCCGGACATCAGCCACGGCCGCCTGCACCTCGACGGCGCCCTGTGCGAACTGCTCGCCGGCGACGGCTGGGACGCCTACGTCAAACCGTTTCGCAGTCTTGAGGATGTCTACGTGCTCAGCGCCATGACCGCGTGGCTGTACGGCATCGGCCAGGACAGCAATTGGCCGCAGGCCCTGCAACTGCGTTTGCTGGCGCTGTTGGCCGGGTGCGCCGAGGCCAGCCGGCAAGCGCCGAACAATCCGGCCGGTCATGTGCTGTTGGGTGGGTTGTTTGCGCAGTTTGAATCCCTCAAGACCGAGGTAGATCAGGCGTTGTTGCAGGGTGATCCTGCGTGTGCGGCGATGTGGCAGCGTGATCAAGGCGTGATGCAGTTGGCGGCAGGGGCCCGGGCCAAGCGCTTGGCCAAGGCTCTCGCGTTGGCCTGACTGGCCTCATCGCGGGCAAGCCCGCTCCCACAGGTTTCAAAGGTGTTCATGAAATGTGCGTTCACTTGGGACCCCTGTGGGAGCTGGCTTGCCAGCGATGGCAATTTCATGGACGACCAACATCTAAAATTTGTCATAAACCCCGACTAGGCTCAGCAGGTTCATTCCCAGAGCCCCCACCATGTTCAAAGGCCTGTCCCTGTTCCTGCTGCTGATCAGCCTCACCGCCCACGCCGAACAATGGCCCGGCGAGCAATGGCCGACCGCCCCGCAGATCACCGGCCCGGCCGTCGATGCGCTGGAAGCCTACGCCTTCGCGCCCCGCAACGACGCCACCCGCGAAGGCATCCGCACCGACGCCTTGCTGATCATCCATGACGGCCAGATCATCTACGAACGCTACGCCGCTCCGACCACTGCACAGACTCCGCACCTGACCTGGTCAATCAGCAAAGCCTGCTGGCCACGCTCCTCGGCGTGGCCTACGGCGAAGGCCTGTTCAAGCTCGACGATCCGGCGCTGAAGTTCTACCCGGCGCTGGACAAACACCCGGCGATCACCCTCGGCCATCTGCTGAACTGGGCCTCCGGTCTCGATTGGCAAGAGGACTACGAATACGCGCCGCTGAAATCTTCGGTGGTGGCGATGCTCTACACCCGCGGCCATCGCGACATGGCCGCGTTCACTGCGGACCACGACGCCTACGCCGCAGCGGGTCAGGCATTCCGCTATTCCAGCGGTGACAGCAATCTGCTCGCCGCCGCCCTGAAAACCATGGTCGGTGCAGAGCGTTATGCCGATTATCCGTGGACAGCATTGTTCGAGCCGTTGGGCATTCGCCACGCCGTGTGGGAAAGCGATGCCAGCGGTACATTTGTCGCCTCGTCCTATGCCTATCTCACTGCGCGGGATCTGGCGCGGGTCGGCCTGCTGATGGCGCGCGGCGGGCGCTGGAACGATCGGCAGTTGCTGCCCGAGGACTGGCTTGCGTTCAACCTGAAACCTTTTGCCGGCTACCAGGCGCAGCAGGACGAAGCCGTGCCCGGCGGCCATTGGTGGCTCAATCGGCCAGTCGATGGCGCACCATCACCATGGCCCGACGCCCCACCCGACACCTTCGCCGCCCTCGGCCACTGGGGCCAGGCGTTGTACGTGATGCCCAGCGAGAAACTGGTGATCGTGCGTTACGGCGATGATCGTGATGGCAGCTATAAGCACAACGAATTGCTCAAACGCGTCTTGCAGGCGGTGCGGCCATGAAGCGCTTTCTATTGTTGCTGCTGATCGTGCTGCTCGGCTGGGGTTGGTATGAACGGGAAAATCTTAGGGCTTTCCCGGACATCATCAGCGCCTACACCGCCAAGGAATATTGCTCGTGTCGTTATGTGATGAACAACGACGCCGGGTATTGCCGTGGCTATGTGAAGCAATGGCTGCCAACCAGCGGTTTTACCGATGACCCGTCGAGCAAAACCATCACTGTCAGCGGCATGGGCCGCAGCAACAGCGCAAAGTGGCTGAGCGAACGCCAGGGCTGTCGCCTGAATCCCTGACTACACTCGATTCCGTTGTGAGTGGAGATCATGTGGGAGCTGGCTTGCCAGCGATTGCAGTGGGTCAGCCAGCGAAAATCTTGCCTGTGACGACGCTATCGCTGGCAAGCCAGCTCCCATATGGGTCTCATCATTGCATGCATCTGTGGTGATCTTCAGTTTGCAATAACTTGGCGGGCGGTTATGGTTCGTGCAGGTTTATCGCCCCCACGAGTGTTCAATGTTCAACCGCTCCCTCTATACAACCTTCGCCAGTCTGCTGTTGACCGCCGCGGCACTGCCGGCCCAGGCCAATTGGTATCTGGACGGCGAGTCGTCGCGGCTGTCGTTCGTCAGCACCAAAAATTCCAGCGTGTCGGAAGTGCAGCGCTTTCTGGTGCTGCACGGCAAGGTCGATCCCAACGGTCGTGCCGAAGTCGAAGTCGAGCTCGAATCGATCAACAGCGGCATTCCGCTGCGCGATGAGCGCATGCGCAAGGAGCTGTTCCAGATCGAGCAGTTTCCCGCAGCGACCATCACTACGCAGATCGACTTGCGCCCGATCAACGATCTGGCCCCCGGCGCGCAGCTGGAATTGCGCCTGCCGCTGACCGTCAGCCTGCACGGCAAGCAGCACGAATACCCGGCCGAGTTGCTCGCCACGCGTCTGGATGATCGGCGCTTTCAAGTGGTCACGCTGGAGCCGCTGGTGATCAATGCCGAGGATTTCGATCTGGCGCCGGGTCTGGAAAGCCTGCGCAAACTCGCCGATCTGTCGGCGATCAGTCTGTCGGTGCCGGTGGGTGCGGTGCTGATTTTCACGGCGCGCTGACATGCGCGGTGCGGTGTTCCCCTGGCGTGACGGCAACCGTTTCGAACTGTTGATCGACGGCCCGCAGTTCTTTCCGCGCATGCTCGAGCACATTGCCGGGGCAAAAGAGCAAATCGAACTGGAGCTGTATCTGGTCGAGGCCGGTGCCTGCGCCGAAGCCATCGTCCAGGCACTGGTCGCGGCGGCCGAGCGCGGCGTGCGCGTGCGTTGCCTGTTCGATGATTACGGCAGCCTCGCGTTCACGCTGCATCTGCGCCAGCGCCTGACGCAGGCCGGGGTCGAGCTGCGTTTCTACAATCGCCTGAGCTGGCGGCGCTGGGTCGGCAATTTCTATCGTGATCACCGCAAGTTGCTGCTGGTCGATCAATGCCTGGCAGTGGTAGGCGGCACGGGTGTGACCGATGAATTCTGGACGCCCGGTCATGATGTCAGCGAGTGGCACGAAGTCATGGTCGAGATCAGCGGCCCATTGGTGATCGATTGGCAATTGCTCTTCGATCGGCAGTGGATCGCCAACCGTTACCGCCGCGCCTGGCGCCCGGCCGCGCATTTCGGTCTGCCGCGCCTGCCGCGTGTGCCGGACAAGGGCGAGGGCATGGGCCGCGTGGCTTACGCCGACGCCCGACAGCACCGCGACATTCTGCAGTCACTGTTCCGCGCCTTGAACAGCGGCCAGCAGCGCATCTGGATGGCCACGCCGTACTTTCTGCCAACCTGGCAAATCCGCCGCTCGCTGCGCAAAGCCGCCGCACGCGGTGTCGATGTACGGCTGCTGCTGACCGGGCCGCGCACCGATCACCCGTCAGTGCGCTACGCCGGGCATCGCTACTATCCGCGCCTGCTCAAGGCTGGCGTGCAGATCTTTGAATACCAGCCGTGCTTCCTGCACCTGAAAATGGTTCTGGTCGACGAATGGGTGAGCATCGGTTCGTGCAACTTCGATCACTGGAATCTGCGTTTCAATCTGGAGGCGAATCTGGAAGCGCTGGACCCGGCGCTGACGGCGGCGGTGGAGGCGAGCTTTGTGAAGGATTTCGGCTTGAGTCAGCTGGTGAGTCTGGAGGAATGGCAGCGCCGACCGTTGTGGCGGCGGGTCAAGCAGCGGGTGTGGGGCTGGGTGGATCGGTTGGTGGTGAATATTCTCGACCGTCGCGGGTAGCCGTTGATTCAAAGACACCGAAAGTCCGATGTGGGAGGGGGCTTGCTCTCCAAGGCGGAGTGTCATTGAGCAGATGAATGCCTGACACACCGCTTTCGGGAGCAAGCCCCTCCCACAGGTTCATGTGTTACCTGAAAAAATTACAGCAGTTCAAAGCTCTGCTGCGTCACCGCCTGCGAATCCAGGCCGATCTGTACGTTGAACTTGCCAGGCTCGGCGGCGTATTTGAGCTGGGCGTTGTAGAACTTCAGGTCTTCCTCGGTGATGGTGAAGTGCACGACTTTCTGTTCGCCGGCCTTGAGCATGATCTTCTGGAAGTTCTTCAGTTCTTTCACCGGGCGGATCATCGAACCGGTGACGTCCTGGATGTACAACTGCACCACGGTTTCGCCGTCACGCTTGCCGGTGTTCTTGACCATGACGCTGGCGTCGAGCTTGCCGCTGGCGTTGAGGGTGGTCGATGACAGCGCCATATCGCTCAGGGCAAAAGTGGTGTAGCTCAGACCATAACCGAACGGAAACAGCGGGCCGGTGGTGTCATCAAAATACTGCGAGGTGTAGTTGCCCGGTTTGCCCGGCGTGAACGGCCGGCCAATGCTCAGGTGGTTGTAGTAGGTCGGGATCTGGCCCACGGAACGCGGGAAGGTCACCGGCAGTTTGCCCGACGGGTTGTAGTCGCCGAACAGCACGTCGGCGATGGCGTTGCCACCCTCGGTGCCGCTGAACCAGGTTTCCAGAATCGCATCGGCGGACTGGTTCTCTTCGAGAATCGTCAGCGGACGGCCGTTCATCAACACCAGCACCAGAGGTTTGCCGGTGGCTTTCAGGGCGCGAATCAGCTCGCGCTGGGTTTCCGGGATGTTCAGGTCAGTGCGGCTAGAGGATTCGTGGGACATGCCACGGGACTCGCCGACAGCCGCGACGATCACGTCAGCATCCTTCGCCGCTTTCACCGCTTCGTCGATCAGCACGTTCGCCGGGCGCGGGTCATCGACCACTTCCGGGGCATCGAAGTTGAGGAAGTTCAGGTAGTCGAGGACCTTCTTGTCGCCCGTGATGTTGGCGCCACGGGCATAGATCAGGTTGGCCTTGTCGCCGATCACCGAACGCATGCCATCGAACAAAGTGACCGATTGCGCCGGACGTCCGGCGGCGGCCCAACTGCCCATCATGTCGATCGGCGCTTTTGCCAATGGACCGACCAGCGCGATTTTCGCATCTTTCTTCAGCGGCAGGGTTTCGTTCTGGTTCTTCAGCAGCACCAGACTGCGACGTGCCACTTCGCGGGCCTCGGCGCGGTGCAGGCGACTCTCGGCGTAGGTATCGGCCGGGTCATCCTCGGCCTTGCCGATGCGCAGGTACGGGTCCTTGAACAGGCCCATGTCGTACTTGGCCGCGAGGACTTCGCGCACGGCGTTATCGATGTCTTTCTGTTCGATCTCGCCGGACTTGAGCAACCCCGGCAGTTCTTTGCCGTAGAGGGTGTCGTTCATGCTCATGTCGATGCCGGCCTTGATCGCCAGCTTCGCCGCTTCGCGACCGTCGCGGGCGACGCCGTGCTTGATCAGTTCGAAAATCGCGCCGTGATCGCTGACTGCCAGGCCTTTGAAGCCCCAGTCCTTGCGCAGCAGGTCGTTCATCAACCAGGTGTTGGCCGTGGCCGGGATACCGTTGATCGAGTTCAACGCCACCATCACACCACCGGCTCCGGCATCAATCGCGGCGCGGTACGGCGGCAGGTAATCCTGGTACATCTTCACCGGGCTCATGTCGACGGTGTTGTAGTCGCGACCGCCCTCGACCGCGCCGTACAGGGCGAAGTGCTTGACGCTGGCCATGATGCTGTCGGCAGCGCTCGGGGTCTCGCCCTGATAGGCCTTGACCATGACTTTGGCGATGCGCGAGGTCAGGTAGGTGTCTTCGCCAAAACCTTCGGAGCTGCGGCCCCAGCGCGGGTCACGGGAGATGTCGACCATCGGCGCGAAGGTGATGTCGAGGCTGTCGGCGGCGGCCTCTTTAGCCGCAACGCGACCGGACTGGCCGATGGCATCCATGTCCCAGCTCGATGCGAGGGCCAGTGGAATCGGGAAAATCGTACGGTGACCATGGATCACGTCGTACGCGAAAAACATCGGAATCTTCAGGCGACTGCGCATGGCCGCGTCCTGCATCGGACGGTTTTCCGGGCGGGTGATCGAGTTGAACGTGCCGCCGATGTTGCCGGCGGCGATTTCCTTGCGGATCAGCTCGCGGGGCATTTCCGGGCCGATGCTGATCAGGCGCAACTGGCCGATCTTCTCGTCGAGGGTCATTTGTTTCATCAGGTTGCTGATGAAAGCGTCCTTGTTTTCCAAAGGTACCGGGGTCGTGGCGGCCAGTACCTGATGACTGGCCAGGCTGACGAACAGACCCAGCAAACACAGCTTCTTCATGAATTTTTTCTCAAGGGCCCAAACGGTGATGCAACACCGGCCAGCCAAAATATAGGGAGCGACTATTGTTGTTCGGGTGCCGGCGCAAAATTCTGAGCCGGAAAACCGCAGCCGACAGCGGCAACGTGAACGCGAAGGGCACTTTTTAGCCGATTAACCCGTCGCATGCCAGTGGCGGCGCCGATTATGCCCCAACCGCTGGCCGGGAATGCCCAGCGCTCGGTTTTTAAATCCAATGTGTCATGGAGCATCACTGCAATGAATATCAGCCCAACCTACCGTTCACGGCTACAAGTCGCCACGTTGCTGGTGTGCGCCACGCTGTTGACCGCGTGCGGTATCAACAATATCCCGACCCTTGATGAACAGGCGAAAGCCGCCTGGGGCCAGGTGCAGAACCAGTACCAGCGCCGCGCCGACCTGATTCCCAATCTGGTGGAAACGGTGAAGGGCTACGCGGCCCACGAACAGGAAACCCTGACTGCTGTGATTGAGGCGCGAGCCAAGGCCACCTCGATTCAGGTCGATGCCAGCACCCTCGACAACCCCGAGAAGCTCAAGCAGTTCCAGCAGGCGCAGGATCAACTGACCGGCGCATTGAGCCGTTTGATGGTGGTCTCCGAGCGCTATCCGGATCTGAAGGCCAATCAGAACTTCCTCGCCCTGCAATCGCAACTCGAAGGCACGGAAAACCGCATTGCCGTGGCGCGTCGTGATTTCATTCTGGCGGTGCAGAAGTACAACACCGAGATCCGCACCTTCCCCGGTCGCCTGTGGCACAGCGTGATGTACAGCGATCTGCCGGTGCGCGAGACCTTCGAAGCCACCACGCCCGGCGCGGAAAAAGCCCCGCAAGTGAAATTCTGACTCGAGGTCGCCCATGCGTGTGTTGAAACTGGGCCTGGTGCTGATGCTGTGGCTGTTCGCCGTCAGCGCCCGGGCCGAACTGACGTTTCCGCCGCTGAGCGGGCGCGTGGTCGATCAGGCGCAGATGCTCGAGCCATCGATTCGCGCGCAACTGAGCCAGCAATTGCAGGCGCACGAGCAGGCCACTGGTGAGCAGTTGGTGGTGGTCACGCTGCCGGATCTGCAGGGCACCACCATTGAGGATTTCGGCGTTCAGCTCGGTCGGCACTGGGGCATCGGCCAGAAGGACAAGAACAACGGCGCCTTGCTGATCGTCGCCCGTGACGAGCGCAAACTGCGCATCGAAGTCGGCTATGGCCTGGAAGATCGCCTGACCGATGCGCAGTCGTCGGTGATCATTCATCAGGTCATCACCCCGGCGTTCAAGGCCGGCAACTTCAGCAAAGGCATCAGCGATGGCGTTGCGGCGATGCTGGTGGTGCTTGGTGGCAATCCGCTCGATGAGCCGTCGACCGCGTACGAATCCAGCGGCGACCCGGCGGATGATTTCATCTCGCGGCATCCGGCGCTGTTCATGTTTCTGGTGATGTTGTTCATCCTGACGGTGTTTGTCTGCCAGATGCTCGGTATCCTGCCTGCCGGCCGGGGCGGCTCCGGAGGAGGGGGCGGTTTCGGCGGTGGCGGCGGATTCGGCGGCGGTGGCGGTGGCGGCTTCAGCGGTGGCGGGGGCAGTTTCGGCGGCGGCGGTTCGTCCGGCGGCTGGTGAGATCAAAAGAATAATGAGCAGGCACTTTTCGACATGGCATTACTGACTGAACACGAACAACGCAAAGTCGCCGAGGCCATCGCCCGGGTCGAACGCGACACCGACGCCGAACTGGTCACGGTGCTCGCTGCCCGCGCCGACGATTACGCGTACATCCCGCTGCTCTGGGCCAGCCTGCTGGCGCTGGTGTTGCCGGGCATCGTCCACTACCTCACGGGCTGGCTGACCCTGCGCAGCCTGCTGCTGGTGCAATGGGGCATGTTCATCGTCCTGTGCCTGTTGTTCCGCCTGCCGAAGATCACCACCCATCTGGTCCCGCGCCGCGTACGCCACTGGCGCGCCTCCAACCTGGCGCGGCGGCAGTTTCTCGAACAGAACCTGCACCACACCGTGGGCAGCACCGGCGTGCTGATTTTTGTCTGCGAGGCTGAGCGCTATGTGGAGATTCTGGTGGACGAGGGAATTTCCAAACGGCTGGACAACAGCAATTGGGACGCGATTGTCGCGGCGTTTACCGAACAGGTCAGGAAGGGGCGCACGCTTGAAGGGTTTGTCACGTGTGTGGAGGCGTGTGGCGAGTTGTTGAAGGTGCACGTGCCGGTGACGCAGGTGAGGAACGAGTTGCCGAATCGGTTGGTGGTGTTAGGCTGAAGCAGTCGCGCATATTTGGCCTGTGTGGCGAGGGGATTTATCCCCGATCGGCTGCGTAGCAGTCGCAACACCTGCGCGCGTGGTTTGACGGGCCGAACACAGCGGGCCGCTTCGCGCCCCATCGGGGATAAATCCCCTCGCCACAAAGGTCGGTGTCATGGATTTTGCCGTTGGGTAAATAAGAGGATGTCCCCAACCCCCATCCCCCCTAAAATACCCGCCATTCCCGATTCCGCCCGTCCGAGGCCGCTTGTCCATGTCCGTTTCCGCTTCTTCCGCGCCGTCCGCCAAACCGGCCGCCGATCACCACGCCCAGTTCATCGAGCTGCTGCAAACCAGCCTCGGCGACAACGGTTTCATCAAACTGGTGCTCGCCAAGTACGTCGGTGAAGAGGCAGATCTGCAGCGGGTCATCATCAAACCGGTAACGGTCAAGGCGCAGCCGTGTCTGTCCTTCGTTTATCGCTACAAGACCCGCGACATCACCAAGAACCTGCCGCTTGACGAGGGCGTGGCGCTGATTGCCGCTCTGCTACCGACCTCGTTCAAAAATGCGCATTTACTGGCGCTGACCGACGAAGCACAGCTGGAATACAGCAAAAAGGGCAAGAGTTCGCTGTTCAAGAGCAAACCTCAGCAATTGCGCGAAGCGCCGTCCGCCGAGCACAACCGCGAGAAAAACCGCTTTCTCGAACTGAGCCGCCCGTTCCTCAAGGACTTGGGCGTGACCAATGCGCAACACGAGCTGATCCCGGCGATGTCGCGCAAGTGGAAGCAGATCAACAAGTTCATCGAAGTGTTCAGCCATGCCCTGACCTCGTCGCCGCTGGCGCTGGACAAACCGGTGCGGGTCGCCGATTTCGGTTCGGGCAAGGGCTACCTGACGTTCGCCATTCACGACTACCTGCGCAACACGCTGAAGGCCGAGGGCGAAGTCACCGGCGTCGAGCTGCGCGAAGAAATGGTCAACCTGTGCAACACCGCAGCGGCCAAGCTCGAGCATCCGGGGCTGGTGTTCAAGTGCGGTGACGTGCGCACCGTGGCGCCAAGCGAACTGGACGTAATGATCGCCTTGCATGCCTGCGACATCGCCACCGATTACGCGATCCACACCGGCATCCGCTCGGGAGCGTCGATCATCATGTGCTCGCCGTGCTGCCACAAACAGATCCGCCTGCAGATCCAGAGCCCGGCGCTGCTCAAGCCGATGCTGCAATACGGCTTGCACCTTGGCCAACAGGCGGAAATGGTCACCGACAGCTTGCGCGCGTTGTTCCTCGAAGCCTGTGGTTACGAGACCAAGGTGTTTGAATTCATCTCGCTGGAACACACCAACAAGAACAAGATGATTCTGGCGGTGAAACGCGCCGAGCCCGTTAATCCAGCGCAGTTGTTGGCGAAGATCGCAGAGCTCAAGGCCTTCTACCACATCAGCGAACACTGCCTGGAAAGCCTGCTGCGCGCTGACGGTTATATGCCTTAACAGGCAGCTGCAAGCTTCAAGCGGCAAGCTGCAAGTTGAATGATGACGCTGGTGTGCCTGATCTGGGTGACCCTGCTTTTTCTTGAAGCTTGAAGCTTGCAGCTTGCAGCTTGCAGCTCAATTTGGGTCTACCTTGAATACTCCCAGACCTTTCCCCGAGGAGTTTTCCCATGGCCGCGAAAAAGATCCTGATGCTGGTCGGCGATTACGTCGAAGACTACGAAGTGATGGTGCCGTTCCAGGCCATGCAGATGGTCGGCCACACGGTCCATGCCGTGTGTCCGGACAAGTCTGCCGGCAGCACTGTACGCACGGCGATTCATGATTTCGAAGGCGATCAGACTTACAGCGAAAAACCCGGTCACCTGTTCGCGCTCAATTTCGATTTCGCCAAGGCCAGCGAAGCCGATTACGACGCGCTGCTGATTCCCGGCGGTCGTGCGCCGGAATATCTGCGGCTGAACGACAAAGTCCTCGAACTGGTGCGCGCGTTCGACAACGCCGGCAAGCCCATCGCAGCGGTCTGCCATGGCGCGCAACTGCTCGCGGCGGCGGGTGTGCTCGAGGGGCGTGAGTGCAGCGCGTATCCGGCCTGCGCCCCGGAAGTGCGCTTGGCCGGCGGCACGTTCATCGACATTCCGGTGACCGAGGGTCACGTTCAGGGAAATTTCGCCACCGCTCCGGCATGGCCCGCGCATCCAAACTGGTTGGCCGGCTTCCTCGGCCTGCTCGGCACCAAAATCACCCTGTAGTCGCAGGCGACAGACCGCGGGGGCTGGTCTTTACTCTGAAGCGCGAGATCTCTCAATCGCCCAGGAGAAACAGGCATGTCCGGATGGTACGAAGTGAGCAAAAGCAGCAACGGCCAGTTCAGGTTCGTGTTGAAAGCGGCGAACGCCGAAACGATTCTGACCAGTGAGCTGTATAGCACCCGCGCCGGTGCCGACGGTGGTATCGCCTCGGTGCAGGCCAACAGCCCGCTGGACGAACGTTACGAGAAAAAATCGACCAAGGACGGCCACCCGTACTTCAACCTCAAGGCGGCCAATCACCAGATCATCGGCAGCAGCGAGTCGTATTCATCGGATGGCGCGTGTGACAAGGGCATCGCCAGCGTGAAGGCCAACGGCCCGACGAAAACCATCAAGGACAAGACCCTGCCTGTCCTCTGAAATCCGACATCAACCTGTGGGAGCGAGCCTGCTCGCGAAGGCGCCAGCCCGGCCAATATCAAACCTCAACCGGTACCGACAACTGCGGATCGCCCAGGGCATGACTCTTGGCATCAAAGAACCGCAACTCAACCCCGGTGCCCTCAAACACCTTGGCGTAGTGACGCTTCTGATGCTGGATGAACGCGGCACTGCGCGGGTAGATCGAGATCGCCACGCACTTCGGTCTGGCGAGGCGCAACGCCCGCACCAGGTGCGCATCCTGTTCGCCCAGAGCATGGCCGAAGATGCACAGGCTGTCGCCATGCGCCAATAACTGCTCGTAGCAGAACGACAGATAATCCGAACTGCGGATGGTCTTCAGCTTGTCCGCACTTGGCCCTTCGGTGACGAACAGTGGCACGTCATCCAGCGTCTTGATCGTGTTATTGATTGCGAAACTGCCAAGCAAGGTGCCCTCAGTCGAGGTCAGTTTGCGTGCGGTGCCGTCCTGATTGCGCACCAGATGCAGACCACCGTGCAGGTACAGCAGACGCGGTTTGTCGGTGGCGCTCTGGCTCAGATCGAAACTCGCGTCCGCGCCATTGAACAGGTCGTCGATGGCTTCGCCCGGGTGTTGCAGCGCCCAATGGTTGAGCAAGTCGTAGTTGGTGGTGAACACCGTGCGGTAGCGTGCCAGTTCAGCATTGAGCACCGCCAGAGTCGAAGGCTGGACCAGCCGCCACGGGATGTGCACCGCGTGCACGGTGTTGATCAGTGCTTCCTTGATCGCGTAATAGCGATTGCGCGGCGCCGCCGAGCTCACCGCCAGCGCCTTGTTGACCCGGCTGGTGGTTTTCAAGGCGCCCAGCGATTGCTCGAAGCTGCGGGTTTGCAGCGCATCGAACACCGCCAGTTCCGATGGGCTCAGCGGTTTCTCTTCGACCGTACGGGCGTTTTCGAACAGCGAGTCGTAGCCGAAGTCATCCCATACCGCGCGACTGGCGCCATTGCCCACCAGCAAACCGCTGAAAGCGGTCGTGGCGCGCAGGGCACTCCAGTCTTCGAGGGTGGCATCGACATTGAGAAAATCGGTCATTGCGTGGGCGATCTCAAAACAAAGGGCAGATGGACGGCGACTTTATCACGAGCGGACATTGAGCCAGATCAACATTGCTTGTGACCGATCGGTCGATCCTGTGTGAATCCGCCGAATCGAGGCAGTCGATCCGGCTCCAGTCAGGAGACACACGATGAGCAGCACCTTCTTCATTCCGGCGGTCAATATCATGGGCAGCGGCTGCCTCGACGAAGCCATGCTTGCCATCCGCAATTACGGTTTTCACAAGGCATTGATCGTCACCGACAGCGGGCTGGCCAAGGCTGGCGTCGCCGCGATGATCGCCGAGAAACTGGCGATGCAGGACATCGATTCGGTGATCTTCGACGGTGCCAAACCCAACCCGAGCACAGCCAATGTCGAATCAGGTCTGGGGCTGTTGAAGGAAAGCCGTTGCGATTTCATTGTGTCGCTGGGCGGCGGCTCGCCGCACGATTGCGCCAAGGGCATTGCCCTGTGCGCGACCAATGGCGGGCGGATCGGCGATTACGAAGGTGTCGACCGTTCGAGCAAGCCGCAACTGCCGCTGGTTGCGATCAATACCACCGCCGGTACTGCCAGCGAGATGACGCGCTTCTGCATCATCACCGACGAATCGCGCCACGTGAAAATGGCCATCGTCGACCGCAACGTCACGCCGCTGCTGTCGGTCAACGACCCTGAATTGATGGTCGCGATGCCCAAAGGCCTGACCGCCGCCACCGGCATGGACGCGCTGACCCACGCCATCGAAGCCTATGTCTCGACCGCTGCCAACCCGATCACCGACGCCTGCGCTTTGAAGGCCATGAGTCTGATCAGCAGCAACCTGCGCCTGGCCGTGCGCGACGGCAGCGACCTGGCGGCGCGGGAGAACATGGCTTACGCGCAGTTCCTCGCCGGCATGGCGTTCAACAACGCCTCGCTTGGATTTGTCCACGCCATGGCGCATCAACTCGGCGGTTACTACGACTTGCCTCACGGCGTCTGTAACGCCGTGCTGTTGCCGCATGTGCAGAGTTTCAATGCGCAGGTCTGTGCTGATCGCCTGCGGGACGTCGCCCACGCCATGGGCGCGGACATTCGCGGTTTCAGCGCGGAAGAGGGCGCCCAAGCGGCGATCAATGCCATTCGCAGTCTGGCCAAAGATGTCGAGATTCCCGGCGGACTGCGCGAGTTGGGCGCCAAGCTCAGCGACATCCCGGTGCTCGCCGCCAACGCCTTGAAGGACGCCTGCGGACTGACCAATCCGCGGGCGGCGGATCAGCGCCAGATCGAAGAGATTTTTCGCAATGCGTTTTGAATGAAAGCGCGCAGGCGAGCGAAGTCGAACAGTCCCTCGCTTGCTTCTGCGACCACGGCAAATGTCCGCACACGGCCCCAATCTGAAACCTGGCCGGCGATGTTGTGGACAGCGGATATCCGGTACTGCCCGACCGCCGGGGAGGGTGCAGCCGGGGTTTGCCATTTCCGGTCGCTTTCGACCGCTGCTCTGGCAATCTCCAGGCCAGTGTCCAGATCGAAAATACTGACGAAACCCTCGGCTCGCGTGACATCTCCTGAAAACATCAGCGGCGTATCGACCTGCGCGCCCTCAATCGGTTCGACAACGCCCGGGACGTCGATCTCGGGCCGCAGTCGCACCTCGTATTCGCGCACTTCACTCCATGCAGACGTGATGCCTGCATAGGTCTGGTGTGCGCGAATCTTCTGCTGGCCCTGGGCCTGGACGCCGTTGATGCTGAACGCCCATCGTCCGTTTTCGCTGACCAGCCCCTCGCCGAGTGAATGAGTGTTTTCAAGGTTCCAGACCTGCACAAGAGCGTGGGGTATGCCGCTACCGAGCAACAAAGTCGCAGGTCCCGTCGTGCTGGCCTCCTCGGGACAGGTGATGGTCGGGGCCGGGGCAGGTTGTGGCATTTGCTCGTCGCGAGTGCTCATCATGCTTCTCGTCCATGGCTGATTTGAATGCTGAGACTGGCATGACGTGCCTGAATTCGAACCTGTAAGAACTACCAGTCATTCAGTCTTTTTTGCACATAGCGTAATTTCGTTTTCTTCTAAAAAACTGTCATTTATGTCAGTTGTCCGGCGTGGCGGCTTCGGGTCGAATGCTCGCAACGAGGGGATCGACGTCGATCTCTTGAGGAGAATGCGAACATGTCGGAATCCACCGCGCCATTGCCCCCAAACGCGCAGTCAGCCGGAGAGCTGGATGCGCTCTTTGGTCTGCGAGCGCTGAAGTTTCCCGGAGCGAGCAAGACCATTGCCAAAGGCGTGGCGATCACTCCGTCGGGGCAGATCATGGTCAGCGCTACCGTCGAGCAATCGGGCCATTCGTACTACGGCCTTGCGCGGCTGGATGCCGATGGAAATCCGGATCCGGCTTTCGGCGAAGGCGGATATCTCAGCGGCCAGTTCGGCACAGGCTCGCTCACGCAAGGCGGGCCGTTGATTGTTGATGCGCTCGGACGGTTCTGGATGTGCGGTGTGATTGGCATGGTCAAAGACAAGACGCTTGAATACCAGCAAGTCATCGCCCGGTTTCTGTCCGATGGCTCGCCGGACATCGAGTTCGGCGGCGACAGGAATGGCTACCGGATTGTGCCCATGCGTATTCCTTCCCTGTTCGGTGCCACGCATGGGCGACTGCTGCTGGCGAAATCCGATCCGCAGCTTGCGCAGCCGGACAGGCTGCTGTTTGTGACCGCGCAAAAGGGCAGTGGCCTGTTGACGCGATTCCATCTCGATGGCTCGGACGATTTATCGTTCGCCAGCAACGGTTGGCTGCCCCTGTCGCTGCCAGGCGTGGCCATTTCGCTGTCCGGGATTATCCAGCTCGACGATGGGCTGACTCTGCTGCACGGCAAAACAGAAATAACCAATCAGGGGTTGGTCATGGCATTCGACCACAACGGGAAAGTTGCAGAAGCGTTCGGCGACAAGGGCGTACTGCTATTGAACCTTCAGCGCGATGGCCACCCGCTCGAAAGCCGCGTGGAGCAGATCATTGAGCAAACGGCAGAGCGCTTGCTGCTGCTCGGTTCGGCGGTCGAGTCAACGGAAGGCACGAAACTGCAACATGCGTTCATCAGCGGTATCGACTACGCCGGTCAGGTGGATGAAACCTTCAACGGAAAAAATCCTGTGATCACCCCAGCGACACAGCTACTGGATCTCAGGCAATGGACGGCAGGGTTTGCGCTGGACGACATCGCCGGCAAACGGATCGTTGCAGTCGGCCAGACCTCGGGCAGCGCACGGGGCTTGTTGACGGGAGGCTTTCTGGTCGATGGTGCAGTGGATGATTCGTTTGATGTCGAGGGTTCGAGAGACGTTTCGTGGTCAGCCATCGACGCTTGCCTGCAAGGCTCTTCAGTCCTGGTATTGGGGCGCAGGGACGACAGCGCACAATTGGTCCGCTTGTTGACCGCGGCTGTCGCATAACGGCGCAAGACCATCGGACATCGAGCAGGCAGAGGTAAAACCGGGCTATCCTGCCGGCTCGGATGAACCTCTGCCTTCGAGCCCAGCATGCTGCAAAAAGCCTGATCCGCCGTCTCGACCTGATCACTCTGCAACTGTTCGTCGCCGTCCACGAAGAGGGCACCCTGACCCGTGCGGCTGCGCGCGAAGCCATTGCGGTGTCGGCGGCGAGCAAGCGGCTGATGGAGTTAGAGGAGGCGTTGGGCATCGCTTTGTTCGTGCGCCAGGCCAAAGGCATGGTCCTCACCCCGGCCGGTGAAACCCTGCTGCACCATGCGCGGCAGATGCTCTTCAATGTCGAGAAGATGGGCCTGGAGCTAGGCGAGCACAGCCACGGTGTGCGTGGTTACGTGCGCATGCTGGCCAATCTTTCGGCGATCATTCAATTCCTGCCCGAAGACTTGCGCGACTTTTCCGCGCAGCATCCGCAGGTCAAGACCGACCTTGAAGAACGGCCCAGCGCCGGGGTGATTCAGGGCGTTCTCGACGGCGTTGCGGACCTCGGCATCTGCTCCGACGACAGCGACACCAAAGGTCTGCACAGCGCGCTGTATCGCCAGGACAAACTGGTGGTGGTGATGCTGCCGGAGCATCCGTTGGCTGCGCGTGAATCGGTGGCCTTCGATGAAACCCTCGACAGCGACTACGTCGGTTTGCACGCGGCCAGTTCGATCAACATGCGTACCCATGCAGCGGCGCGGCAGGCCGGTAAAGTCTTGCGCATCCGCATTCATGTTCCGGGATTCGATGCGGTCTGCCGGATGGTCCAGGCGAACATGGGCATCGGCATTCTGCCGCAGCGAGCCTATGAGTTGTTTGGGCAGGCACTGGGCTTGCGCGCGGTGCCGCTGACCGATGCGTGGGCGGATCGCGCGCTGATTGTGGTGGTGCGCGATGAGGCGGGGTTGTCGCCGGTGAGCCGGATGTTGTTTGAGCATTTGCGTGAGCAGGGCGCCTGAATCTCTATTGAATGGGCCGGCCTCTTCGCGGGCAAGCCCGCTCCCACAGTTTCCAGCGTGTATGCAAATTGTGCGGCTGACTTTGAACCCTGTGGGAGCGGGCTTGCCCGCGAAGGCGGCTTCGAATTCACCACATCGCTCAAGCATTCGCATTTCGCGAACGCCCATTGCCGAGTGACGGCTGGATTCGCTGACGATCGTTCCTCTAGCCTTGGCGACATATTCCAAGAACAAGAGGTACCCCGCGATGACTGCCCCTTTGAGTGCGATCAAAGTGATCGAGATCGGCACCCTGATCGCCGCGCCGTTTGCCGCGCGCATGCTTGCCGAGTTCGGCGCCGAGGTGATCAAGATCGAAGCCATGGGCCAAGGCGACCCGCTGCGCAAATGGCGCAAGCTGCACGAGGGCACGTCGCTGTGGTGGTACCTGCAATCGCGCAACAAGAAATCCCTGGCACTCAATCTCAAATCCGCTGAAGGCATCGAACTGGTCAAGCAACTGGCCGGTGACGCCGACGTGATCATCGAAAACCTGCGCCCCGGTGCGCTGGAAAAACTCGGTCTGGGCTGGGACGTGCTGTATGCGCTGAATCCGAACCTGACCCTGGTGCGTATCTCCGGCTACGGCCAGACCGGCCCGTACCGCGACCGTCCCGGTTTCGGTGCGATTGGCGAGGCCATGGGCGGCATTCGCTACACCACCGGCAATCCCGATTCGCCACCGGCTCGGGTCGGCGTCAGCCTCGGCGATTCGCTGGCCTCGCTGCACGCGGTGATCGGCGCATTGATGTCGCTGCTGCGGGTCAAGACCGGGCAGGGCGGTGGACAGATCGTCGATGTTTCGCTGGCCGAGAGCGTGTTCAACGTCATGGAAAGCCTGGTGCCGGAATACGACATGCTTGGCCATGTGCGTGAACGCAGCGGCGGTGCGCTGCCGGGCATCGCGCCTTCCAACACGTATCTCACGGCGGACGGCGCCTACGTGGTGATTGCCGGCAACAGCGACCCGATCTACAAGCGCCTGATGCACACCATTGGCCGCGCTGATTTGGCCGACGCAGAAGAATTCGCCCACAACGACGGCCGCGCGGCCAGGAGCGGATTGCTCGATGCAGCCATTACGCACTGGACCAGCAGCCTGCCGATCAACGAAGTCCTGGCTGCTCTCGAAGCTGCCGAAGTGCCGGCCGGGCGCATCTACTCGGTGGCTGACATCGTCGCGGATCCGCACTATCAGGCGCGGGACATGTTGCTCAATGCCGAGTTGCCCGGTGGCGCAACGGTGAAGATGCCCGGCATCGTGCCCAAACTCTCGGAGACCCCCGGCGGGGTGAACTGGTCAGGGCCAAAACTGGGCCAGCACACCGACGCTATTCTGGCCGGGCTGGGCCTGACTGAACTCGACATCGAACGCCTGAAAGGCCAAGGCGTGGTGCAATGATCACTGACTATTCGCAAACCCTGATCGTCCAGGAAGTCTCGCCGCGCGATGGTTTACAGATCGAGCCGACATGGGTGGAAACCGCTGACAAGATCGCCCTGATCAACCAACTGTCGCAGGCCGGATTCAGCCGCATCGAAGCCGGCTCGTTCGTCTCGCCCAAAGCCATTCCGGCCCTGCGTGACGGCGAGCAAGTGTTCAACGGCATTCAGCGTCAGCCAGGGGTGATTTACGTGGCGTTGATCCCCAACCTCAAAGGCGCGCAACGGGCACTGGCGGCGAATGCCGATGAGTTGAATCTGGTGATGTCCGCCAGCCAGACGCACAACCTGGCCAATATGCGCATGCGTTGCGAGGAGTCGCTGGCCGCGTTCGCTGACATCGTTGCGTTTGTCAGCGGCTCGGGTGTGCGCCTCAACGGCAGCATCGCCACCACGTTCGGTTGCCCGTTCGAAGGCAAGATTGACGAGGACCGCGTGCTGCACATCGTCGACGCCTATCAGGAACTCGGCATTCAGGGCATCAGCCTCGCCGACACTACCGGCATGGCCAATCCGCGTCAGGTCGATCGTCTGGTGCGGCGCGTTTTGCAGCGGGTTTCGCCGGCCGATCTGACCCTGCATTTCCACAACACTCGCGGTCTTGGGCTGTGCAATGTGCTGGCCGCTTACGAGGCCGGTGCGCGGCGTTTCGATGCGGCGTTGGGTGGCCTCGGTGGCTGTCCGTTTGCGCCGGGTGCGTCGGGCAATATCTGCACTGAAGATTTGGTTAATTTGTGCGAAGAAGTCGGCATTCCCACCGGGATCGATTTGCCGCTGTTGTTGAAACTCTCGCGCGGCTTGCCGGCGCTGCTGGGCCACGATGTCCCCGGCCAACTGGCCAAGGCCGGGCGCAACTGCGATCTGCATCCGATGCCCACCTGAGACACACCAGTACCCCTGTGGGAGCGGGCTTGCCCGCGATGACGGCAGCAAATTCAACGAAAGCGTTAGCTGAACTGACGCCATCGCTGGCAAGCCAGCTCGCACACAAAAGCGCTCCACAGTGAGCGTCATCACCAGACAACAAAAACAATCGGACGCCTTAAGCAGTCCGCCTGGAGAAAAACCTATGAGCCTCAATGTAATGGAGGCGGGCGTGAATCCGTCCGTCGATCACGACGCCGAAAAAGCCCTGATCAGCAAAGTCGCCTGGCGCCTGATGCCGCTGATCATGGTCTGCTACCTGTTCGCCTTTTTCGATCGCATCAACATCAGCTTCGCCAAATTCCAGCTGCAGACCGACCTGAGCCTGAGCGATACCGCGTATGGCTTGGGCGCCGGGCTGTTCGTGGTCGGTTACGTGCTGTTCGAAGTGCCGAGCAACATGATGCTGTACAAGGTCGGCGCGCGGCGCTGGATCGCGCGGATCATGATGTCGTGGGGCGTGGCGACGGCGGCGATGGTCTTCGTCAACAGTGAGTGGCAATTCTATGCGCTGCGCTTCGTGATCGGCGCGATGGAAGCCGGGTTTGCGCCGGGCGTGCTGTATTACCTGACCCTGTGGTTTCCTCAGCACTTCCGTGGCCGGATCACGTCGATGCTGTTTCTCGCCTCGGCGTTTGCCGGACTGGTCGGCGCGCCGTTCTCGGGGCTGGTGCTGCAACACCTCGACGGCGTGTTGCAGATGCGCGGCTGGCACTGGTTGTTCCTGCTCGGTGGTGTGCCGTGTATCGCCCTCGGTTTTCTCGTGCTGACCCAACTCAAGGACCGCATCGAGGATGCGCACTGGCTGACGGCTGACGAGAAGAAATTGCTCTCCAGCCGCATCGCCCATCACGAGCCACACAAGAGCGGCGGCTCATTGCTCGCGGCGCTGAAAATTCCCGGTTTCCTGACGTTGGGTTTGATCTACTTCCTGATTCAGGTCGCGTCCTACGGCCTGAATTTCTGGGCACCGCAATTGATCCGCAGCGCCGGCACCGAAAGCCCGGTGATGATCGGCCTGCTGACCGCCATTCCGTACATCTGCGGGGCGATCAGCATGGTGGTGATCGGGCGCTTGTCAGACGCCACCGGTGAACGGCGCAAGTTCGTCGCCGGGCTGGTGATCGTCGGTGCGATCGGCTTTTTCAGCGCAGGGATCTTCGCCAGCCACACGACCTTCCTGATCGTCGCGCTCGGCCTGCTCGGTGCGGGCATCATCGCTTCGATTCCGAGCTTCTGGACACTGCCACCGAAGCTGCTGGCGGGCGCCGGTGCCGGCGCGGCAGGCGGGATCGCGGTGATCAATACCTTGGGTCAGTTCGGCGGGATCGTCAGCCCGGTCATGGTCGGGCGCATCAAGGACCTCACCGGCAGCACCACCCCGGCGCTGTACGTCATCGGCGTCGCCGCGCTGATCGCGGCAGCGTTGCTGCTGTGGGGCCTGCCGCAGAAGTTGCGTACGCTGGACAAGTATTGAGCCGCTGAAAAGATCGCAGCCTGCGGCAGCTCCTATGCTGATCGAGTGCTAACCCGATTCTGAGCTGCCGCAGGCTGCGATCTTTTGATTTTTTAGCGAGGAGGCGTAAACAGGTTGTGACCGGATGGATGTCTCACTCACCACGTCTTGGGTGGGAGGCGTCGAGTATGGAAAATACGCAAAACCTGCAACCGACTCTGCCGAACGCGGTAGGGGATCAAGTATGGTCGATCAGGAACAATCCACTCGCGAGTTCCAGGAAGGCGACCTTCGCGACCTGCTGAGGGGAATCGAGTGAGATGATCAACGTTAGCGAACATCGCCTGAACGAATTCTGACGCAGCCCCGGGATTATCGAGAGCAATGTAAGCGGCTTCATCATCGAGATTTTTTAACGCTGTTTTCAGCCACTCAACGCGCATTGGCATTCCATTTTTCCGCTATGGCGCTGACTTCTTCAGCAGAGGCGAAATCACCCGCGTCAGCTTCTTTCAATGCTTTCTGGATTTCCTCGATTTGCCACGCTTCGCGCGCAAGATACTCACGTAACGCATCCACAGCCAGGTAGGACTTACTCCGCCCCGTTGCTTTGGCGAGGTTGGCGAGGGTATCGGCAATTTCATCGGGGATGCGCAGAGACATGACGGACATGACAATCTCGATGTGGTGAAATGTAATACGTGACACTACAGTGTCATACGTCGAGACACTAGTCCCTTCGGTCTGCCGACATGCTGGCAATCTGGCCTGATCCGGTTGAATCCTCCGCTTCAGAGGGGGATAGTGCGCGGCTGGAAATTTCATCAGGGAAGTGACAATGAGGACCATGTGGATCAGCGCAGCGGCGCTTTGCGGGTGGTTGATGGCGGGGCAGGCGTGGGCGGGTTGCACGCCGCCTGCGGTCAGCACAGAAGTGGATTTTTCCCTGTGCAAGGACTGGCCGGCTTATCCGCAATTGACGATCACCGCGCTGTCGACGTTTGTGCCCGATCCGGTCTACGGCCACGGTGACAGGGTGGGCTCATATGACCTGAGTCTGGCCGTCATCACAGCTGGCGGCCCCAAGCCGCTGGCGACCTATCATCAGCCGTCGGCATTTCTCTCCGATGCCATCGCGCTCGACAATCTGGAACTGGATACCGCGCGCTATAAACTCACGCCCGACCTCCGTGCTTTCGGCGTACGCGCCCATTTCAAAGGCTCGTCACGCGTCAATCCGCTGGATGAAACGCTGCTGTCGCTCTACGTGAAAGAGGGCGACAAACTGCGCCCGGTGCTGGATCGCTTGCTCGTCTACAGCTTCAGCGGTGAATGGGATGGCAACTGCGCGGGCGAGCGCTCGGAGACGGTGCGCACACTTGAGATGGGCAAAACCGGTTCCCATGGTTATGCCGATATCATTGTCCGCTCAGTCACCACTGGGCTGGTGGGTGAGGGGCCACGCGACACCTGCGAATCGAAGACCACCCACGAAAAACCAGTGCTGACCACGTTGCGTTACGACGGGAAAACCTACGTTTTGCCGCAAGGTTTCAAAGGCGTGTGACCGGCGTTACTGAGACGAATATTTCAAGGAAGAATCATGATTGTGCCTCTCCGAATTTTTATCGCACTCGGCTTGTTCGCGCTTACGGCTCAAGTCCACGCCGCTTGCGAAACCAAAGCCTTCAATGGCGAATACCTGTCGCGTTGCAAGGTCTGGCCCGCTGTGCAGAATCAGGCGATTGCCGTCAAATCCACGTATCTGGCGGATGCGGATGACGAAGACGTCGGGGTATTCGATCTCGATCTGGCAATCGTCAATGCCAGCAACGCCAAACCGATTGCCACTTACCGCAAACCCGGCGCTTACAACTCCGATGCCGTGCGTTTCGACGATCTGCGCATCGACACCGCGCGCTATCGCCTGGCAGAGGATGTTCGCGCATTTGGCTTGCGTTCGAAGTTCGTCCACAGTTCCCACGCAATTCCTTACGAGAAAACCGATCTGGCCTTGTATGTCCGCGAAGGCAATCAGTTGCGCCCGGTGCTGGAAGGCTTGGTGGTCTACAAGAACAACGGGGAGTTCAGCGGCGACTGCGAGGGCTACCTCAAACAGGTACGCCGCACCGTTGAGATCGCTGAGTCCAGTCATCATGGTCTCGCCGATCTGATCGTTACCAGCCGTGGCAGCAAGATGAAAAACACTCAGTCGGGTAAAGAGTGCCTGTCGAAAACCACCCACCTGAAGACAACCCAAGTCAGCTTGATCTACGACGGCCAGCAATATGTCGTCCCTGAAAACCTCAGAGGTTATTGAATCGAAAAACGTCTCCGGGCATGCGTTTCACGACGCGCAGTGATCGGACGTGTTCGGCTGAGATAGACTCTGCGCCACGTGTTCTGGCGCTTGCAGGTTTTCCATGACTCCATCATTGCTGTTGGCCGTTCTGGCTTCGGGTTTCATCTACGGGATCACGCCGGGTCCGGGTGTGCTGGCGGTGTTCGGCATTGGCGCGGCGCATGGGCGGCGGGCCGGGGCGGGGTTTCTGTGTGGGCATCTACTCGGCGATGTGGTCTGGTGCAGCACGGCGCTGGTGGCGATTGTCGGTGCGCGGGAGATCGGCAGCACCGCCTTCGATGTGCTCGGCGTGCTCAGCGCGGTGTATCTGTTCTGGCTCGGCTGGCGTGCAGTGCGTGCCCGGCGCCGTAGCGGCGACGAGGCGCAAGGGGCGGCGCGGCAGCCGTTCTGGCACGGCATTGTCTTCGGCCTGACCAATCCCAAGGCCTACCCGGTGGCGGTGGCGACCTTCACGGCGCTGCTGTCGAGCCGCGCTGAACTGCTCAACTGGTCGATGCTGCCGGCGCTGATCGCCCTGAGTTTTATCGGCGGCGCGCTGGCTTACGCAATCCTCATCGGCGTGGTTGGCGCGCAGCGAGTGCGCACGGTGTATCAACGTCACGAATTGCTGATCACCCGTTTGTGCGGCGTGATGTTTATCGGTTTTGCCATTAACGCACTGGTGCACGCGCTGCCGGGTTTGATGCCCGACAAGGGCTGATGCTGAGCAAATAGTGACTGAACCGTTCGTCGCGCCTGCGGCAGTTTTTCTAAACCTTTGACCGTAAAAGCCTTCCTAACTGAGGCGGACAATTGTCCGCCGCGACTATTTGAGCAGCGGGCGAATCACGGCCCGCTTGAATTTTTCACGAAGGAGGGCGCGACCATGAGCCGGATGGCCACCCGTTTACGTAATGCCAGTTTTGCGACTCTGCTGGGCCTGTGCGCCAGCACGGCGTTTGCCCAGTCGCCTGCCGAATTCATCAACGATGCCTCCGCCAAAGGCATGGCCGACATCGAAGCCAGCCGTCAGGCCCATGGAAAGACCGAATCGAAAGAGGTCAAGGATTACACTATCGTTGTCATCAACGACCGCACCACGGCCAACCAGCATCTGGCGAAAATCGCCAAGAAACTCGACCTGCCGGTGGCCCCCCGCGAAGAGCTCGCCGACAAGGCCAAAGAGCTGATGCCGGAAGTGAAGGACGGCGCGACGTTTGATCAGGCCTACGCCGCGAGCCAGGTCAAAGCGACTGAAGAGGCCATCACCCAGATCGAGCAGCAGGCGCAAACCACCGACGTGCCGGAAATCAAAGCGTTTGCCGATGAGACCTTGCCGAAACTGCAAAGCCATCTGGAGAAAGCTCGAGCGTTGCAGGCCAGTCGTTAACTTCGCCTTATTGTTGTAGTGCGAGCGAGACCTTCAGTTGAAATGCGGTGCTTGCCCTGTGGGAGCGAGCCTGCTCGCGAAAGCGGTGTCTCAGTCAATGATGTGTTGACTGACCCTCCGTTTTCGCGAGCAGGCTCGCTCCCACAGTTGTGGTTACGCACTGGATTTGCTCAGCACTCATTCAAATCCTGCTTAGGCTTGCTCTTGTCGCCAAGCCCTTCAAGATCGAACACCTGATTTTCACCCAATGCTCGGTAGTGCTGGCGCAGCGCCTCCAATTGCTGCAAATCCAGCGCCTCCAGCCCGAGCATTGCGTTCTGCGCCTCCTTGTTCACCCGCAACAGCTCATCGAGCTTCAAATGCAGAATGTCGGTATCGCGGTTCTGCGTGTTCTGAATCAGGAACACCATCAGGAACGTGATGATCGTCGTCGATGTATTGATGATCAGCTGCCAAGTGTCGTTGTAACCAAAAATCGGCCCGCTCAAACCCCACAACCCGATCAGGATCAACGCCCCCATGAACGTCTTCGGGCTACCGGCCCACAGGGCAAGTTTTTGGGCAATTTTTGCGAATTTCATGATGGGAGTCCTTGTTTTGGGAGCTTGAAATTCAGACATCAGCGTTGCGCTGAAAATTCTGTTTACAAGTTTCGGTGCAGGACTTTGGTAGGGAAGGCGTGCCGCTCGGATCGCTGTATTGTGTCGGCAGTTGCCAGAACACCCTCGACAGGAGAACGCAATGAGCTGGTCTGCCAAGCAATACGTCGCTTTCGAAGATGAACGCACCCGCCCGGCCCGTGATCTGCTGGCGGCAATACCCACGGAGCACGCGCGGGCGGTGGTGGATATTGGTTGCGGGCCGGGCAATTCCACCGAGTTGCTGGTGCAGCGTTTTCCCGAGGCCAAGGTCAGTGGCCTGGACAGTTCGGCGGACATGATCGCCGCCGCGCGCAAGCGCTTGCCTGATGTGCTGTTCGAGGTGGCCGAGATCGACAAGTGGACTGATCAAGGCCCGTTCGATGTGATTTTCGCCAACGCGGTTTTGCAATGGGTGCCTGATCACGCTTCGTTGCTGCCAGCCTTGGCGAGCAAGCTTTCAGATGGTGGCAGCCTGGCGATTCAGATGCCGGACAACCTCAACGAACCGTCCCACCGTTTGATGCGTGAAGTCGCCGCCAATGGGCCGTGGGCGAGCAAGCTCGCAGACGCTGCCGGGCAGCGTACCGACATGGCCAGTGCCAGTGAGTATTTTTCGATGCTGCGGCCGCACTGCGCGCGGGTCGATGTGTGGCGGACCACCTATCACCACCAACTTCGCGATGGTGCGGCGGGGGTGGTGGAGTGGTTCAAGGGCAGCGGGTTGATTCCATTCCTGAGCCCGTTGACCGAGGAGGAACGGGCGCAGTATCTGCAGCGGTATCTGGCGGAAGTTGCCAAGGCTTATCCGGCCTTGGCTGACGGCTCGGTGCTGCTGCCGTTTCCACGGCTGTTTATTGTTGCGACTCGCTGAATCACGCCTCTAACTTTCTTGAGTTCGCCACGTTATCTCAGGTCGGCGCATCTCTTGAACACAACCCGGTCAGTTCCTCAAGGCCGAGGAATATATCGAGCAGACTCTCGCTGCGCTCGCCAACTGGAAGAAAGTATTAACTCGATTGAATGTCCCGCACAAAGCCGGGGAGCCGATCTTCAATGTACTGGCGAGGCTGCATCTGGATTTCGAGGAAGCAAGCTGCAGACGGGTGGGCAGCATTGTTCGTTCTGATAGATGTTGACGCTGACATTTCAAATCCCAGCCGCTAAAAAGCGACCAGCAAGGCAATTCCAACACGCCGTGACAACTGCCCAATAAAAAGCCCGGCGCGTGCCAGGCTCTACTTTACTCTCTCAGCACCGTCACGCTTGCTTCTCACGTGCCGCCAGCATCACTTCAATCTGCTTTTTGGTAGCTTCGGTCAGCACTTCGCTGTAAACACGCTTTTTCTCCTCCGATTTAGCATTTCGGATGAAGTCTGCGAACGGACTGGTGGATTCCTTTTCGGATCCGAATTTCATGTGATTGCTCCGTCTGTGATCCTCTGAATTGGTCTGCGCTGGTAACCAGATCTCAAATCCCACGCACAAAAAAACCGGCCATCAAGACCGGTTTTTTCCATTCCTGCATCCCGCGTCAGACGACACAACGCGAGATCAATATTCGGTGGAGCGGGTAGAGGGAATCGAACCCTCATCTAAAGCTTGGGAAGCTTTCGTTCTACCACTAAACTATACCCGCTCAGAGCGGCTGACTTTGTACCAGACTCGGCCACGGATTTGAAGTTTTCTTTTCTCTGCGAGGGCTTTGCCGCGCAGAAATCGGTCGATCGCGAGCAAGGGCTGCGCCGGTGCAACAGGCACTTCAAGCTTGCAGCCTTGCCCGCGATGACGCTGTTTCAAATGGCCAGGGCATGGTGATCCTGCACAAACGAGTAGCGCGTTCGGCTGGCTTGCGGCGCAGGTTTCAGGAAGCCGAGCAGAGCGTTCTGGCTGTCGCGGCAGGCGGCTTTGTGCTCCATGTCGAGGAAGTGCCCGGTGGCTTGCAGGGTGGTGAAGCTGCTGTGGGCGACGTGATTGCCAAACAGGCGCGCATCTTCGGCGGCGGTGTATTCGTCCCATTCACCGTTCAGGAACAGCACCGGCACGTTGATCTTCTTCGCCGCATTCAGATAGCACTGGCGATCGCTGTGCAGCACGTCGTTGATGTGAAAGTGCATCTGCCCGTATTCATGCTCGGCGAGGCTGCTGACGTGGCGATAGTTGAAGCGCTTGAACAGCGACGGCAGGTGTTTGCCAATCGTGTTGTTGACCAGATGGCCGACCCTGTCGCCGTCGCGGCTGCCGAGGTAATCGACGCCGCGCTCAAGGTAATCGAGCATGTGCGCATTGATCACCGGCGAGAACGAGCTGATCACGGCTTTTTCGATGCGCCGGGGCTGCTGGGCGAGGGCGACCAATGTTGCCGCACCGCCCCAGGAGAACGACAGCACGTGCTCGGCAGCGAAGTGGTCGATCAGCTCCAGCAGAATCTGCCCTTCGACTTCCTTCGTCAGATGTTTCTCATGCCGGTTGTGGGCTTTTGAGCGGCCCGCGTAGGGCTGGTCATAGCAGACCACGTTGAATTGCGGGTGCAGGTTTTTCACGGTCTGTGCAAACGACGCAGTCGTGGCCATCGAGCCGTTGACCAGAATGATGGTCTTTTCTGCGGCGTCTGCGCGATAGAACTCCGTGTAAACCCGATACTGACCCTGTATATCCAGCACAGCGATTTCTGGCCTCATGTCATAAGACTCCTGGCAAGCAAGCGGGTATGCGCGCAATCGAGATTGCACGAGCTTTGTGACAGGTAGGCATACGCCTGGAATTTGCTGGCCCATGTCGATCCGTTACGGCAGGTCGACGGGTGTTGTTATTGGCGGGCAGATTGCCGGCTGAGGCGCAGCCCTTGAGGGCAGACGACCGACAAAAAGTTTCTTGGAAGTATGTGGTGACTCATCGGTCACATTTCGGCCGACGTCCTGATTCAAGCAGGGGACACAGGATCACGCAAGTGCCGTCGGCGAATTGTTCGACAACTTCGGCTGAGCGGTCGGCGGCTTAGAACAAATGAATCTCTTCGGTGCGCAAAGCGCGGTACTCGCCCGGTTTTAGCGCGTGATCGAGCGCCAGTTCACCCACGGATTCGCGGTGCAGGCGCAAGACTTTGTTGTTGAAAAACCCAAACATCCGCTTGACCTGATGGTAGCGGCCTTCAACGATGCTCAGCCGTGCCGAGCGTGGACCAAGCAGCTCAAGCTGCGCCGGTAGCGTGGTCAGATCTTCGAAAGCGAAGTAAATGCCCTCGGCAAATTTCAACGCGTAGCTCGCGTCGATATCCTGTTCGGTTTCGACGTAATAGACCTTCGGCAGTTTGGTTTGCGGCTGCGTCAGGCGCCGCGACCAGGCGCCATCGTTGGTGATCAGCATCAGCCCGGTGGTGTTGAAATCCAGACGTCCGGCGATGTGCAGATCGTCCTTGTGCGGTTCATCGAGCAGGTCGAGCACGGTCGCATGCTGCGGATCACGGGTGGCGCTGACGCAGCCCGGCGGTTTGTGCAGCATGAAATAGCGCGTCGGTTTGCCACTTTGCAGCACCTCATCGTCGACTTCGACCCGACTGAATTCCAGCACGTCACTGTGCGGGTCGCTGACGACTTTCCCGTCAATCCGCACGCGCTTTTCTACCAGCAACAGGCGAACCTGCTGACGGTTGTAGCGGGGCAGATTGCTGAGGAAACGGTCGACGCGCATGGTCAGAATTCAACGGACAAAGGGCCGCGCATCTTACGGGATCGGCCGCCGGCCTGCTTGCAGTTGCGCTTCGACCTGCGCGCAGCGCGGGCACAGGCAGGCTTGATTGCGCAACTCGACCGGCAGCGCCTCGAGCACCGCCGGGTCGATGGTTACGCCGTAACACCAGCATTCGCGGTCGGCGGTGCGTGGGTCGGCGAGGCTGCAGTCGTTGCGCGCACCGCAGGCCGGGCAGTGGTCGGGTTTGACGTCGAGATCAGGCATAAGTCGAGTGCGGCATTTCCATGCAGGTGCGGTTGCGCCCGGATTGCTTGGCGCGGTACATCGCATGATCGGCCCGCGACAGCAGAGTGTGCAAGGTGTCATCGCGTTGCACGGTGGTGGCGCCGATGCTCACGGTCAGATGCAGGCTGTGGCCATCGTAGGCATATTCGTGTTGCTCGACGTGTTGACGGATTTTCTCGGCGATTTTCTGCCCGGTCTCGCCGTCGGTATCTTTCAACAGAACGATGAACTCTTCACCGCCCCAGCGGCAGACGATGTCGGCGTGACGCAGGCAACTTTGCAGGTCGCGGGCGAAACCGATCAACACCTGATCGCCAGCCATGTGGCCGTAGGTATCGTTCAACGCTTTGAAGTGGTCGAGGTCGAGCAACAACGCGGTCAGAGGCCTGGTTTCTCGTTGGGCCTCGTGCAGCGCTTGCGCGGCGAGGATGTCGAAGCCGCGTCGGTTCGGCAGTTCGGTGAGACTGTCGAGGGTGGCGTGCGCCTGAATCTTCGCCTGGAAGCGCTTGATGACCCGATTGAGCAGCGCCAGCACGATCAACGTCACCAGCAGGCAGATCAGCAGATTGAGATACAGCGACTGGCGGATCTCGCTCAGCGCGCCATCCTCGCGTTTATCGACGAACAGGTACCAGTTCAACTCTGGGATAAACCGCACGTTGAGAAAATGCCCTTGGCCCTGAGTGGAATATTCGTAGCTGCCGCTGTGCGGCTTGGGCAACTGGCTGACCAGACTTTTCATGCTCTCCAGTTCGCCAAGACTCTGGCCGATGTGCGCGCCTTCCGGGCCACCCTCGGCACCGGTCAATACGAGGCGGCCGAAGGTATCGACGAAGTACACGCTGCGTTGATAGCGCTGTTGATACTTGTCGATCAGCTTGATCACCGCGTCCACGGTCAGGCCCACGCCCGCTGCACCGATGAAGCGGTTGTGGTAGTCGTAGACCTTGTAGTTGATGAAGAACGTCAGGTTGTCCTTATTCGCCAGATCCGGGTCGACGTTGATCTCGTACGGGTCCTGCATGTCGCGCACGCGGAAGTACCAGGTGTCGCGCGGCTCGTCGACTTTGACCTGCTTGAGCACGCCTTTGGCGTGGTAGTAGGTGAGCGTGGCATTGGAAACGAAGAACGCCGTGTAGGCGCCGTAATGGGTCATGACCTCGTCGAGATAGCGGGTCATCTGCTCGGGATTCTGCTCGCCATTGACCACCCAGTCGCGCATGAACGTGTCACGGGACATCATCGAGGAAATCAGGATCGGCCGGACCAGGTCTTTCTGGATTTCCGAATAGACCGTATCGGAGGTCAGTGGCAGTTCGGTGTTGACGATGTTGTCGCGGATCGACTCGCGGGAAGCGAAATAGCTCAACAGTGACGTAGCGAGAAAGCCGGCGCCAAGCAGGGCGACCAGGGTGAGCACCAGTGAACGTTGCGAGTACAAGGGAGAACGAAGCGGCATGGCAGATCCGTTGGCAGTGGCCCGATGGGATGCATTCTAGTGGGATGGTCGGGAAAACACTGCGGGATTTGTGCCTGAAATGGCGGGGGATATGACGTAGCGGTGTGTCAGGGAAATCGCAGCCCCTCACCCCAGCCCTCTCCCCGGGGGAGAGGGAGCTGGATTGTGGGTGATGGAAAATCTGTGATCGACTCGGTATCAGCCAATGGCAACCGATGGACAATCGCCTCACCCTGGCCCTCTCCTGGGGGAGAGGGCCAGGGTGAGGCGAGCTTCGGATCAGCCCCGGGATGCCAGATACGCCCGCCATCCCCCCAAATGACTGATATCCACCGCACCCTCCAACCCATACGGCTCACAGATAAACCCGCTCTCCCAGCGCCCATCCGCCAGTTGCACCTTGCCCAAACCCAGCGGCGCCGGAATCCCGGTCAGAAACGAGCCCAGCTCACTGCTCGGCAATTCCCACACCTCCACGGCAATCGCCACGCCGGCGTCCTTGACCCGTACCATGCCCGGCCGCAATGGCGGGCCGCCGGCGAGGGCGTGCAGTCGATAGTCCGGCGAACTGAACGTGGTTTCCAGCAAGCGCCCGCCACGCTGGGTCAGTTGCCAGTTCAGTGCCAGCCCTTGCAAGTGCGCACCACAGACCACCAATCGTGCACGGTCATTGCGCGCAGCGTTCGCCGGAGCTGGCAGGGCGCTGTCCTGCTGGCGCTGCAAGGCATCGGCCACGCTCAACAGATACTGATCGGTAAACACCCGCCCGAACAACGTCACGCCCCACGGCAAACCGTTGCTCATGAACGCGGTCGGCACGGCGACGGCGGCGTAGTCGAGCAGGTTCATGAAGTTGGTGTAATAGCCGAGTTCGGAATTGCGCAGCACCGGCTCGGCCGCAAGCTCGGCCAACGTCACTGGACGGCCGATGGTCGGCGTCAGTACGCAGTCGAGATTTTCCAGGGCCTCGTCGCAGAGGGCCTTCAGCGCCTGCAATCGATATTGCGCGCGGAAGGTCTGCACGCCAGTCACTGCCGGAGCCTTGGCCAGCACCGCACGGATCACTGGCAGCACCGCTTCGGGATTCTGCTCCATCAGCTCACCGGCGACGCTGTAACGCTCGGCGACCCAAGGCCCGTCGTAAAGCAACCGCGCTGCTTCGAGAAATGGCGACAGGTCCAGTTCGACCGCTTCGCCACCCAGAGCCTTGAGCCGTTCGATGGCCGCTGCGAACAGTTGCGGCCCTTCGTTGCAGCCGAAAAATTCAAGGTCCTGCGCCCGTGGCACGCCGAAGCGAAACGGCCGTACCGCGCCGAATGCCGAGCCGTCGTTCCATGCCGGGTTGCGTCGGCTGTATTCATCGCGAGGATCATGTTTGGCTGTCAACGCCAACAACTGACTGGCCTCGCGAGCAGTGGCGGTGAAGGTGGTTACGCAGTCCAGCGTGCGGCACGCCGGCAGCACGCCAGCGGTGGAAATCAGGCCCTTGCTCGCCTTCAAACCGACCAGATTGTTCAACGCCGCTGGCACCCGCCCGGAACCGGCGGTGTCAGTGCCTAACGCGAAGCTGGCCACGCCCAACGCTACCGCCAAGGATGAACCCGCGCTGGAACCGCCGGACGGATACTCCGCCAGCACACTGTTCGGGCACGCACCATAAGGCGAGCGGCTGCCATTGAGGCCGGTGGCAAACTGATCAAGATTGGTCTTGCCCAGCGGAATCGCCCCCAGCGCCAACAGCTGCTCGACGATGGTCGCCGACTGCTGCGGCACATAGGCGAACGCCGGGCACGCGGCGGTGGTGGGAATGCCGGCCAGATCGATGTTGTCCTTGATCGCGAACGGCACGCCATACAGCGGCAGACTGTCGAGGTCACGACCGTCGAGAACGGCCAGATACGGCTCCAGTTCATCTACGCTGAGCAGGTGGATGAACAGGTGATAGTCGGGATTCAGGGCAGCGGCTTTTTCGCGCAATTGCAGCAGCAGTTGGCGCGGTGTGGTGTCGCCATTGCGATAGGCCTGGCGCAGTGCATCGAGTTGCAGATTCATCGGTTGATCCTTTTCAGAAATGGTTTCAGTCGAGTTCCAGCACCACCACCCGTTGTCCGGCGCGCACCGCCGAACCGGGTTGCACGCGGATCTCTCGCACCACGCCGGCCAGCGGCGCGAGCACCGGGATTTCCATCTTCATCGACTCGAGAATCACCAGCACATCGCCCGCCGCGACACGCTGGCCGGCCGCGACCTGCACCTGCCAGAGATTGCCGGCGATGTGGCTGTCGACGCTGTGATCACCGTTTTGCAGTGGAGCTTCTTCGCTGGCGTCAGGCACGGCTTCTTCACTGTCGAAATGCGCCTGGCCGCTGGCGATCCAGCGCTCGCGTTCAGCCTTGAACGCGCCCTGTTGTTGCGCACGGAAAGCGCTGATGCCCTCGGCTTCCTGACTGAGAAATGCCTGATAGTCGGCGAGGTTGAGCTGGCTGTGTTCGATGTTCAGATCGAAGCGCCCCAGCGGGAAATCACGGCGAATGCGCAGCAGTTCTTCGGCGCTGACCGGGTAGAAGCGGATCTGATCGAAGAAGCGCAGCAGCCACGGTTTGCCATCGAACGCGGCGACTTCGCGATAGCGATTCCACATTTGTAGCGTGCGCCCGACAAACTGATAACCGCCCGGGCCTTCCATGCCGTACACGCACAGGTAGGCGCCGCCGATGCCCACCGAATTCTCGGCGGTCCAGGTGCGTGCCGGGTTGTACTTGGTGGTCACCAGACGATGGCGCGGATCGAGCGGCGTGGCCACCGGCGCGCCGAGGTAAACGTCGCCAAGGCCCATCACCAGATAGCTCGCATCGAACACCGTGCGCTGCACTTCGTCGAGATTCGGCAGGTCGTTGATGCGCCGGATGAACTCCAGATTGCTCGGGCACCACGGCGCGTCCTTGCGCACGGTGGTCATGTATTTCTCGATCGCCAACTGGCAGGCCGGGTCGTCCCACGACAGCGGCAAGTGCACGATGCGCGACGGCACTTGCAGATCTTTTGCGGCGCACACCGCGTCCCATTCGCCGACGATGATGCCGAGCAGATCGGCCAGCGGCAGTTGCTCCGGCTGGTAGTGAACTTGCAGCGAGCGAATGCCCGGGGTGAGGTCGATCACGCCATGCAGGGCTTGGCTTTCCAGCGCCTGCATCAGCGCGTGGGCGCGAAAGCGCAGGACCAGATCCAGCTCCGGCGCGCCGATTTCCAGCAGTAGATGAGTGTCGCCAGAAACCCGCCCGACAAGCCGCCGATCCCCCTGACCCAACTCGAGAACCACAGGCGACACAATCCCTTGTGGGAGCTGGCTTGCCAGCGATGAAGTTGCTGCGGTGTCAGATCGGGCACCATCGCTGGCAAGCCAGCTCCCACAGGGTGCATCCCATTTCAAGGCTAGATCGCGGGCGGTGCCGAGGTCGACGGGGATGAACTGAATTTTATCGCCCGCCTTGAGCTGCCCCAGCTGCCACAGGTCCGCCTCGATCACCGTCACCGGGCAGACAAACCCACCCAGGCTCGGGCCATCCGGGCCGAGGATCACCGGCATGTCCCCGGTGAAATCCACCGCACCAATCGCATACGGATTGTCATGGATGTTCGACGGATGCAGACCCGCTTCACCGCCATCCTCACGCACCCACTCAGGCTTCGGCCCGATCAGGCGCACGCCGGTGCGGCTGGAATTGAAGTGCACTTCCCACTGGGTCGCGAAGAACGTGGCAATGTAGTTTTCGCTGAAGTATTCCGGCGCGCCGTGGGGGCCGTAGATCACCCGGATCTGGCGCACGCTCGGCAGCGCAGTGATGTGCTGTTCGGCCAGTTGCTGGCCGGCGCTGCGCTCGGTCAATGCCGGCACATGCAAGACGTCACCGGCCCTCAACGCGCGACCGCCATGCCCGCCAAACTGGCCGAGAGTGAAGGTACTTTTGCTGCCCAGATAATCCGGCACCTGCAGGCCGCCGCGCAGACACAGATAACTGCGCGCGCCGGCGCCGCTGATGCTGCCCAGTTGCAATGTAGCGCCGGCCGGGATCAGCAGCGCGGTGTTCATCGGCACCGGTTCAGCGTCAAGCGTAAGGGCAATCGGCGCGCCAGTGACTGCGACCACGGCATCACAATTGAAACGCAGGATCGGCCCGCTCATGGTGATTTCCAGTGCGGCGGCGCCTTGTTCATTGCCGAGCAGACGATTGCCCAAACGCAGCGCTCGGCTATCCATCGGTCCCGAGGGCGGCACGCCGACGGCCCAGTAACCGAGGCGGCCGGGGTAGTCCTGCACGCTGGTCTGCGTGCCGGCGCTGAGCACTTCGAAGGTGTTGGCGTGATACAGCAGATTTTCCAGACAACGGGTCCACGGCTGACCGCTGGCGAATGGAGTATCGAGCAGAATCTGCCGCAGATAGTCGCGGTTGGTTTCCACGCCGTACAGCAGGCTATCGCCCAGTGCCTGATGCAATTGAGCGCGAGCCTGTTCGCGACTCGGCGCCCAAGCGATGAGCTTGGCAATCATCGGATCGAAATACGGCGGGATTTCCACACCGGCCTCGACCCAGGTGTCGATGCGCAACTCAACGCCTTTGGCAGGCGGAAACTGCACAGCGGTCAGCAGGCCCGGGCTCGGCTGGAAATCACGCCCCGGATCTTCCGCGTACAGACGTGCCTGAATTGCATGGCCCTGCGGTTCCAGACCTTGATACAACTCGCGCAGCGGTGGCAGATCACCGGCGGCCAGCTCGATCATCCAGCGCACCAGGTCCACATCCCACACTTGTTCAGTGACGCCGTGCTCGACCTGCAGCCGTGTGTTCACTTCAAGGAAATAAAAACGCTGAGCCTCGCTGTCGAAGACGAATTCGACGGTGCCGGCGCTGCGGTAATTCACCGCTCGCGCCAGTTTGATCGCCGCCGCGCACAGCTCATCGGCCATGCCTTCGGGCAGGCTCGGCGCCGGGGTTTCTTCGAGGACTTTCTGGTTGCGCCGCTGCACCGAGCAGTCGCGCACGCCGAGAGCGATGACTTCACCGCAGCCGTCGCCGAACACCTGCACTTCCAGATGCCGCGCGCGTTCGATGTACTTCTCGATGAACACCCCAGCGTCGCTGAAGTTGTTCTGGCCGAGGCGTTTCACCGCTTCGAATGATTCGCTCAATTCATTGGCGCTGCGGCACACGCGCATGCCGATGCCACCACCGCCAGCGGTGCTTTTCAGCATGACCGGGTAGCCGACCTGTTCGGCGGCGCTCAGCGCGCAATCGAGGCTGTCGAGCAGGTCGGTGCCTTCAAGCATGGGTACGCCGTGCTGTTTGGCCAACGCGCGAGCAGTGTGCTTGAGGCCGAACACCCGCAATTGCTCCGGCGTCGGCCCGATGAAGGCGATGCCCTGCGCTTCGCAGGCTTCGGCGAACGCTGCATTCTCGGAGAGAAATCCGTAGCCGGGATGAATCGCCGTGGCGCCGCTTTGTTTGGCGATCTTGAGGATTTTGTCGACCGCCAGATAGGTCGCGGACGCCGCGCCTTCGCCGAGGCTGTGCGCTTCAGCGGCCTGGGAGATGTGCAGGCTGGCAGCGTCGGCTTCGGAGTACACCGCGATGCCTTGGGCCTTCAGCACGTTGATCGTGCGCAGGATGCGACAGGCAATCGCGCCACGGTTGGCGATCAGGATTTTTTCGAACATGGCATAACCCCTGAAGGGGGAGCGGGCCGTCCCGCTGTTTTTCGACAGACATCCGGGCCGTCCCGGATGGAAAAAACACACTTCACTCCAACCCACCACAAACCCCCTGTGGGAGCTGGCTTGCCAGCGATGAGGTCGGCACATCCAACATTGTTGGTGACTGAAACACCGCAATCGCTGGCAAGCCAGCTCCCACAGGACTATCAGTGCCTTGAAGCTTTCAGACACTGCCCGGAACGCGCCTGGCACAGGGCAAAAAGCCAACGGCGTAAACGGCTCATGGTCAGTTCCATACCAGCAACTCCGCCGGGGTCGGGTTGTAGGCATTGCACGGGTTGTTCAACTGCGGACAGTTGGAAATCAGCACGATGACGTCCATCTCCGCGCGCAAATCAACGTACTTGCCCGGCGCCGAAATACCGTCCTCGAAGGTCAGCCCGCCATCCGCCGTTACTGGCACGTTCATGAAGAAATTGATGTTCGGCCCGATGTCGCTCTTGCTCAATCGGCCGTCGTGGGCGCAGGCGCGCAGGTAGTTGTCGCGGCAGCTGTGCATGTAGCGTTTTTCCAGGGCGTAGCGCACGGTGTTGCTCTCTTGCGCGCAGGCGCCGCCGAGGGTGTCGTGGCGCCCACAGGTGTCGGCAACGATGGTCAGCATCGGCTGGCCGAGGTTGGAATACAGCACGCTGCCGGTGCTCAGGTAGACGCTGTTCTGCCGACGCAAGGTGCGTTGCACGTCGTAGCGTTCCTTGGGGTTGGCGAGGCTGTAGAACAAGGTGTCGACGGCCTGATTGCCTTCCAGATCGAGGATGCGCAGGGTCTGCCCGGCCTTGACTTCCATCAGCCAGTGGCTCGCCGGCGGGAATGGTCGCGCGGTAGATCGCGCTGTCGGCTTGCTTGTGCGAAGTGGCGATTGCGAGTGACATGGCAGCGATCCTCAGGCGAACAAACGGTCAGTGTTGATGAAGCCGCGCTCGTTTTCCGGGCGCGAAGTGCGGCAATGTTCGGCGACGCTGGCGTCGGCGTTCATCCAGCTCAGCTTCAAGGGTTTCGGGGTGTATTCGGGGGACGGGTCCATCGGATGTTGCAGGGCGGTGAGCACCACCAAAGTGTCCATCGGCGCGTATAGCTCGATGTAGTCACCGGCCTTCGAATTGCCCTCGACGAAGTGGAAACGCCCGGCCTCATCAACGTTCACGCGGCTGAACAGGTTGAGGGTCATCAGCAGATCGGACAGGCCCAGGCCCCACTTGCCGAGTTCCACCAGCAGGTTGTCGGTGCCGTTGCGAAAGAAGCCGTTGCGCAATTCCTGGTAGCGGCCCTGGCCGTATTTTTCGGCGACCTCTTGCGCGCACAGCACGCCGCCGAGGCTGTCGCTCCAACCGCAGGTGTCGGCGGTGATCGCGGCGAGTACGCGGCCCATGTCCGAGTACAGGCAGTGGCCGGCGGTGAGCTTGGCGGTGTGTTGGCATTTGAGGCTGTCGGGCAGGTTCAGCCGCTCGGTTTTTTCATTGGCATTGAGCAAGGTCAGGCTGACATTGGCGCCGCCGCGCAGGTCGGTCAGACGCAGCAATTGGCCGCGCTTGAGCACGAACGAACGGTGGCCGCCGCCCGGCAGCAGTTCTTCAGCGAAGGGTGGAAAGAGTTGGATTGAATCAGTCATTGGAGCAGTCCTCTCAAGCAGTGCGAAGGGTGCCCGCCAGCGGTAGCGGCAGGGCCTCGACGGCGGCGCGCTGGGCGCGGCGGTCGCTGTTCAACGGGATGTCGTAGGTGATGCGGGCGCCATAGGCGCCGGGGGCGTGCGGGTCGAGGCGCACCTTGTCGAACACCAGCAGGCGCGTGCCGAGGCTGAAACCTTCGGACAGGTCGTGGGTGACCATGAACACCGTCAGTTGCGTCTCGCGCCACAGCTCCAGCAGCAGCGCGTGCATGTCCTTGCGAATGCCTGGATCGAGTGCGCCGAAGGGCTCATCGAGCAGCAACACGCGCGGCTTCATGATCAGCGCCTGAGCGATGGCCAAGCGTTGCTGCATGCCGCCGGACAGCTGTGCCGGGTACTTGTCCAGCGCATGGCCGAGGCCGACTTTGCTCAGCAGTGCTGCCGCCTGTTCGCGGGCCTCGCGTTTGGCGCTGCCGATTAGCCGGCCGAGCAAGGGCGCGCGCGGCAATTCGAGACCAAGGGCGACGTTGTCGAGCACGCTCAGGTGCGGGAACACCGAGTAGCGTTGGAAGACCACGCCACGGCTGGCATCCGGCTCGCTGGCCAAGGGCTGGCCGTCAAGCAGAATCTCCCCGCGACTGGCGGTTTCCTGGCCGAGGAGCAGGCGCAGGAAGGTCGATTTGCCGCAACCGGAGGCGCCGACCAAGGTGCAGAACTCGCCTTCGTTGACGCTCAGGTTCAAGCCTTCCAGCACCACTTGATCGGCGTATTGCTGCCAGACGTTTTTTACTGTGATGAAGCTCATTTCGCCGCTCCCTCGTACCAAGGGAAAGCGTGCTGGGTCAGCTGTTTCAAGGCCCAGTCCATCAGCCAGGCGAGCAGGGTGATCCACACCACGTAGGGCAGGATCACATCCATCGCCAGGTAGCGCCGCACCAGAAAGATCCGGTAGCCGAGGCCATCGGTGGAGGCGATCGCTTCGGCGGCAATCAGGAACAGCCACGCCGAACCGAGCATCAAGCGCAGCGAGATCAGCAAGCGCGGCAACAGCTGCGGCAAGACCACGCGCAGCATCAGCGTCCAGGTCGAGGCGCCGAGGGTCTGCGCCTTGATCAGCAGTTCGACCGGAATGTCGCGGGCACGCTGTTCCAGATCCCGGGCCAGCGCCGGGGTGATGCCAATCACGATCAGCATGACTTTCGACAACTCGCCCAGGCCGAAGACGATGAACAGAATCGGCAGGATCGCCAGCGGCGGCACCATCGACAGCACCGTCAGCAACGGCGACAACGGCGCGCCGAACAGCGGCAGGGTGCCCGCCGCAATACCGAGGCAAAGACCCGCCAGCGCCGCGATGCCGAGGCCGATGGCCAAACGGCGCAGACTCGACGCAGTGTCTTGCCACAGCAGGTATTCACCGGTGCGGCTGTCGGCGTTGAAGGCCAGGCGTTTTACCGCGTCGCTCATCTGCACGGCGCTGGGCAGCAGTTTGTCGTTGGGGTTGTCCGCCAGGCGCTCGGCCGAGCCTGTGAAGTAGGCGAACAGCACAAGCGCGAACGGCAGGATCACCAGCAACAGGCGACTCGGGCGATCGGGGTGGCGATTGATCAGGCGCATGGCCAAATCCTCCGTGGCTTACAGCTTGGCGTCGGCGGCCATCTGCACGTAGGTCGGATCGAAACGCAGCTTGAGATTGGCGGTGTCGCCGCTGGTCACGCCGTTGGCGAAAGACATGCCGACCGCGCTGGGGTCCTTCGCGCCTTCGCCGAGCAGGCCGTGCTCGAAGGAGAACTCAGCGACCTTGCGCATGGTGTCCGGCAGTTGTTTGCTGGTGGCGAAATTCAGCGCTTCGCTCGGCGTGGCGAACAGCTTTGTGGTGTCCAGTTGCGCCTGGAAGCCTGCGAGATCGGTGCCAGAGGCCTTGGCCATGTGTTCCAGTGCGGCTTTGCTCGCGGCATTTTTCGCGTTCATCAAAGCGACCACTTCGAACCACGCCCCGGTCAGCGCTTTGCCCAGTGCCGGGTTGTCTTTGAGCGTGGCGCTGTTGACCACCATCATGTCCATGATCTCGCCCGGAATCTGGCTGGAATTGAACACTTCGGTGACGCCGGGTTTGGCCTTGATATCCGAGAGCATCGGGTTCCAGGTGGTCACGGCGTTGACTTCGTCGGTGTTGAACGCGGCGGCAATGTCGGCGTCGGAGGTGTTGACCACTTTCAGGTCTTTCTCGGTCAGGTCCACCGAGTCCAGCGCGCGAGCCAGCAGGTAATGCGAGACCGACAGCTCGACCAGATTGACGTCCATGCCTTTCAGATCGGCGACTTTTTTACCTTCGCCTTTGAGCACGATGCCGTCGTTGCCATTGGAGAAATCGCTGACGATCAACGCGGTGCTGTCAACGCCGCCGGCAGCGGGAATGGTCAGCGCATCCATGTTGGTCATGGTGCAGCCGTCGAACTGGCCGGCGGTGTACTGGTTGATCGATTCGACGTAGTCGTTGAGCTGCACGACGTCGATCTTGATCCCGTATTTCTTCGCCCATTTGTCGACGATGCCCTGGCTGCCGGCGTATTCCCATGGCATCCAGCCGGCGTAGATCGTCCAGCACACGCTGAAGTGGTCTTTCTGGGCAGCGGAAGATTGCGTGCTGATGAGCGCGGCGAAGGCGGCGGCGAGCAGGGCGGGGAAACGTAGTCGGATCATTGCGGATTCTCCAGTTGATCGAGGGCGGACAGGAAGGCAACGCGGCACCGCGAACGGTGGCTTGTCTCCCGGGCTTTTGTCCCGCCGTGTAACCTCAACTGGAGGTCGCCAACTCTCGGACCAGCCACTCGCGCTTGCGAGCCGGAACCCTAGTCAGCCATTGCAAATTGTGGTGCCGCGAACCTGTGATGACTCCTGCACAGGTTTGCTAAAGCGAGAGACGTGCCAAGTCGCGCCGAGGCCTCTGCGGCGGGGATCTGCTGGATTGCCGAGGGAAGCGGGGGAGCTATAGCGCATCGTGGTGGTGCGCGGTTGCACCGTCATGCAGCGCGTTTACGGTTCACGGGTCGCTGATTTTGCGGATAAACAAGATTTCATAATCACTTGTTTCAACTTGTTGCAGGAACGCACCAGATTCTGAAATCGCTGTCTGATTCTTCGACAGTCACGCAATTGCTGACGGTCGCCTGCCAGCGTCGCTGGTGTGGCCAACCCGCGGTCCAGGAGGCCGCCATGTATCGCCGAATCGTACTGCTTGCCGTGATGCTTTTTTCCCTTGGCGGATGCGTTCCTTATTCCTATGGAGACAGCTACTACAGGTCAGAGGTCTACACATCACCCGCACCGGCCTATTACAGCGGTGGCGGCTCCTATTACCGCAGCGGCGGCACTTATTACACTCAGCCGCGCTACTACCAGCCAGCGCCGCGGTACTACCAGCAACCGCGTTATTACCAGGCGCCGCGGCACTATCAACCGGCCCCGCGTTATTACGAAAGCCGTCGCTGGCACGGCAACGATCGCGGACGCTGGGACGGCCACCGTCGCGGCGGTTGGGACAATGACCACCGGGGCCGCGGCAACTATGATCGTCACAGCGGTCGCCGTGACTACAACGGCCGTGGCAACCGCTGGTAAATCACCGCAACGAACAAGCGGCGCATCAAGCGCCGCTTTTTTTGCCTGTCGAAAACGTGTTCCGTGGGCCGTCTCCCAAGGCAATCCCGGAAGCGTCCTACAGTTTCATTTCGTGGTGTTTGTTAGCGTTCGTGGATGCCGAACGAGGCGAGCAATCCTCAGCTCGATAGCGGCGAAAAATGGACGTTCAGCGCTATGAAGCTACTGGTTATTCATCAAAATTTTCCCGGTCAGTTCCGTCATGTGGTGCTGGCAGCACTGGACCGCGGTGATGAGGTCGTGGCGATAGGCCGGGACACGGCACCGGGCGTCGACGGTGTGAACACCCATCGCTATCGAGCGACCAGCCGAGCGCCCGGCAATATTCACCCCTATCTGATCCGATACGAACAAGCGGTAATTGATGGGCAGAAGGTCTTCGAAATTCTGAGCAGGCTGAAGCGTTCGGGTTATCAGCCAGATGTCATTCTTGCTCATCCCGGATGGGGAGAAACGCTGTTCGCCAAGGACGTCTATCCCGATACGCCGCTGATTCACTATTGCGAGTATTACTATCGAGCGCAGGGCGCCGATTGCGGGTTCGACCCTGAATTCCGCCGAGCCACAAGGGAGTCGTCACGGCTGCGAGTGCTCAACTCGCTGCATCTGTTGAATCTTGAACACTGTGATGCCGCGATTGCGCCTACGCAGTGGCAGCGCAGCCTGTTTCCGGCTGCTTACCAGTCGGCAATCCGGGTAGTTCACGAAGGTGTGATTCAACGTTCTGACCTGGCGAAAGTCGCGGCAGTCAGATTGCCCAATGGAATCGAGCTCAAAGCCGGACAGCCGATCGTCACCTATGTCGCCAGAAACCTCGAGCCTTATCGCGGCTTTCACAGTTTCATGCGAGCGATCCCGCTTATTCAGGCCGAGTGCCCCGATGCGCAGATCATCGTGGTTGGCGGTGATGGTGTCAGTTACGGGAGTAAGCCGGTCGGGTATCCGGATTGGCGCAGCAGGATGGAGGCAGAGGTCAGTTTCGATCACTCCAGCGTGCATTTCACAGGGAAACTTCCTTACCAGACTTACCGCGCGGTTCTCGCATGTTCCAAAGTCCATGTTTATTTGACGTATCCGTTTGTCTTGTCGTGGTCGTTACTGGAGGCGATGGCGTCCGGTTGTGTGGTTGTTGCGTCGGATACGGCTCCGGTAAGGGAAGTCATTGTCGATGGGGCTAATGGCATGTTGGTGGATTTCTTCGACCATCAAGGAATTGCCAGCAGTGTAAGCAAGGTTTTGCAGTCGGCAGGTGAGTACGATGGTCTTGCCAGCGCCGCGAAGTTGACGGCAGGTCGGTTCAGTGTGGAATCGGGCGTGAGCCAATACTTTGAGGTTTTTGCAAACGCGATATCCGGACCTAACGACATACCAACCGTTCCGCAGTTTGAGCGGGAGGTTTGAAATGTCCAGGAAGTCGCGTAAGCAGGCGATCAGGTGGTTTAAAAGGTTATTGAAGTATGGATTGTTCTTTTATGTCTGTTATTGCGTAGCGGAATTTTATATTCGCAAAGAACAATCCGCGGCGTCGGCGGCTATTCACCAGGCAGACGAGAAAGCTTGTCAGAACAAACTGGCGAGCATGCAGCAAGTGCCGATATTAGGCGGCGCCTATATAGATAAGACGCTAGTCCCTGAGTTTTACGTTGGCATGCCGGAGATGGTGAACAAGAAAGCGTGTCTGGCCATTACTCTGAAGGGGCTTTTCTGGTGGACCGGGACGGGACTGCACCGGCACCAGAATCAGCGCCCGGAACCGATCCCCGAAAGCTGGCGGCTCTATAAATTGAATGCCGGGCTTTTTACTAGAAAAGAAACTACCGAGCCCCATGAACGGGGTTATCGACACGTCAACTGGCCGGATGAGTTGATTGTGAAACTAAAGAATTATCCGGGGCTGGAGATTTGGCTGGATGCACCTCCGCCGCATTTCAAGAATGAAGACTCGGTTAGAACGTTTGTCATTACTGGCTGGCCGCGGCGAGATGGAACCCCTCGGTTGATCAACTGTGACGGCTTGATTCGCCCGGCGTCGGAGGAAAAACTGACTGACGAGAAACTGGCAAGGTTCAGCAGAACTGAATTGGAAAATCTTGATTTCGGCAAACTGAATTTCTTCTGCAATATCAATCTGGATAACTTCGACTTTGCCGGGGGGCACGGTAGCGTAGGTCTCGGATTAGCGTCATTACGCGAAGCACCTGAGATGCTCAAATATCTCAGTGACTATCTTTCACGCTCTGTTATTACAAGGAAGTAACAATGAGTTATGTATTCAGCGATATGGAAAAATCAGAGATTTTCAACGCAGCAAATATTTGCAAAGGAATGAGGCTGCGCTCAAAACAACTTCAGTACGATGCACTGAAATTAGCAGGGGCAAGCTGCGCCCCCTGTACCAAAAGCTGTTCGATATTATTGGTAAGAAAGTTTCTGAGGTTTTCGCTGTCGATAAAGAGGCTGGGGAGGTGCTGAAAAGCGCCAGACTCTGGCTTGCCGTGGCCATTGATGCCAACGGTGGAAACGGTGCCTACTCTGCCCTGATTCGTGGTTACACCTCCCGCCAGGGTGAACTCAGACTGAATACAATTTTCAGTGAAGACCTGATGCAGCTTTCATCCAACCAGGTTGCCGTCAATTTCATCAATACCCTGATCAACGGATCCCTTGCCGGTCAACTGGCGCCATGGACGGTTCCGTCCATCAGCCAGATCGCTGAAATCGACGCCAGCGCGATTGGCGAGGCGCTGTTCAAGGAGGTTTGCGGGGAGGACGATACCGCCGTGAAACGCAATGCCGGCTGGTCTGGAACAGTCGGATTCAGCCTGTTGGGCGGTAAACCTCCCTATGAAACGTGGAGACTGATCTCTGCGGGCGACCCGGATGCGGAAGATGGCGGCCCACCCACTCAGGCAAAGCCCAACCGGCTCGACGACTATAAAAACATTCTCTTCGCCATCGACGCCTACAGCGTCGGCCTGCGAGCGGCCATCAATAATTTCGGCGTCAATCCACTGCAAAGTCTGCTTTCAGTGGTGCCGGAGCAAATCAATATCGCGCTGGCCAGTGGCAGTGTGAATCCGCTAATTGAACATGTAGTAAAAGGCACGCCTGTTGCCGCCGTGGTCGAGCTGATCTTGCGCTACGGCCAGAACGAATTTTTCGACATGTTCAAGCGCACTTACGACGGCGATTCTGCTGCCACACCCACCACCAACGAAACCTTCGCCAGCAACGCTTACGCATTCTTTTCGGCATTTTCCCCAGAGCAGTCGCAAAGCATCGTCACCCGGACAATAGGCGAGTTCGGCAATGCCAATGCATGGGCGAAACTGGCAGGCGAGGCGACGCCGCTCGGTCTGGCGTTGCGCAACTCTTTGCAGCAACTCAGTGAAGTCGTAATAGAGCGAGCCGACGCTTATCCCGACCGCAACCTTGAACTTTACGATCCGCACACTGGCGAAGGCGACATCACCGCACCGTGGCTGGCGGATCGAGCGCAAATGCTGGCGCGGTTGATTGCCCGAACCCAGGGCTCGTTTGGCGAACACTCGCTGCAGCAGTTTTCCTACTCCGATCTCGCCTCAGGCAAACAGGCGCCGATGACCACCGGTGTGTTGAACCCGCTGGCCCTGTTCGGTGACGACGGTGGGCGATCTTTCGCCGGTGGCGCCAATGCCGATCATCTGTATGGCGGCGAGGGCAATGACTCCATCGATGGGATGGCCGGCCACGATGTCATTGAAGGCGGTCGCGGTAACGACTCGCTTACCGGAGGTGACGGCAATGATGGGTTGTACGGAATGGCCGGTGACGATGTTCTGGTCGGAGGAAAGGGTAACGACTCCTTGATCGGAGGCGAGGGCAACGACCGTTATGAATTCTCCAGCGGCGATGGCCTCGACGAGATTCTTGAGACCAACGCCGATGGGCAACTATGGATCAACGGCGCGCCGATTCCCCTACTCAAACGCCGCGCGCCTCTGAGCAATATCTGGTCTACCGAGGATCGGTCCATCACCCTGACGCTTGTTGAAAGCACCCTCAACATCAAATACGGCGAGGGCGATCTGGTGGTGATCAAAAACTTCCAGCCCGGGATGCTTGGCATCCGCCTCCCTGAATACGAGGGACAGCCGCTCACTGCTGCGGATTTGACGCTTCAGGGCGACTGGAAAGCCAAAGACACAGATCCAACTGTCCCCGGCGATCAGCCCTCCTTTGATGAACTGGGCAACGTGGTGCTGCTGCCCCAGGTAAAACAGCGCAACAAGGCCGACGTACTTTACGGTTCCGCGGCAGACGACGTCATTCTCGGCCTGGGTGGTTCTGATCGATTGTTCGGCAAGGCTGGAGACGATCGGTTATTCGGCGACAAGCAGACGACGCTCGAAAAAGCTATGGCCGACGGTGACGCCAAGGGCAAGGCAAGTCGCGGAGACTGGCTCGACGGCGGGCAAGGTGACGATTTGCTTATCGGTACGGCATCCCGAGATGTTCTGCTCGGTGGTAATGACCGGGATACCTTGATCGGCGGTGCTGGCGACGATGTGTTATCCGGAGACGAAACCACCGGTGCACTGGAACAAGGTTGGGCGGTCAAACGCGCTGACGTCCCCATAGCTCGCGGTGTAACCAGTCACCGAGCGGTCTATTCAAAGGCCTCGATAAACAGTGCGCCCGAGGGCGGTGACGACGTGCTGTACGGGCAGGGCGGCAAGGACATTATCAACGGCGGCTGGGGTGAGGACCTGCTTGACGGCGGAGCTGACGACGATTTTCTCAAAGGCGATCAAGGTGACGACACCCTGACCGGTGGCAGCGGCAACGACGTAATGCTCGGCGACAACCTCGATTGGGACGGTGGGCTACCCAGCAAACACCATGGCAACGATGTGCTGGACGGCGGTAGCGGTGATGACCGGCTCGCCGGTAACGGTGGCAGCGACGCGCTGTATGGCGGCCCTGGCAACGACATTTTGCAGGGTGATGACGGCGTACTGGACGGCGTCGAAGGCGATGCCGCGCATTTTTTTGGCGATGATCTGCTGGACGGTGGCTCCGGCGATGACACGCTCTGGGGCGGCGGTGGCGATGATTTGCTCTTCGGCGGCGAAGGTAATGACGATCTGATCGGCGACAGCCCTGAGCATCCGGTTCGCTATCACGGCAACGACTTTCTCGATGGCGGCGCGGGGGATGACACCCTGCGCGGCATGGGCGGCGCGGATACGCTGGCGGGTGGCGCAGGGGCGGATTTTCTCAATGGCGATGTGTCTGACCTGCAGCCGGGCGGCATCAATGATGATTTGCTTCAGGGCGGTGAAGGAAACGATACGTTACAGGGTGGTTTCGGTGCGGACACGCTGTACGGCGGCGCGGGTGACGACATCCTGGCCGGCGATTACGAAAACAGCGCTGAGGCCGAGCACAACGCCGATTATCTGGACGGTGGTTCAGGCAACGACACGCTGCTCGGAGGCGCTGGCAACGACACCTTGCTGGGCGGGGAAGGGACGGACTACCTGCGCGGCGATTCTGGCGATAACGTGTTTGATGGCGGTCCCGGTCACGACGTGTTGGACGCGCTGGAGGGTGCTGACATCTACTATTTCGGCACTGGCGACGGGCTGGATGTTGTCAACGACTCGGGTGGCCGCAACGTTGTCAGGTTCGGCGCAGGTTTCTCCGCGCAAAGTCTGAAAGCCGACGTTATCGAAGCTGCCGTCGGTACGGTGTTGCGACTGGCCAATGGCACGGGCGATGCGATACTCATCAAGAATCACCAGATGTGGAAGGATTCCACATTCAGTTTCAGCGACGGCGTGGCACTTGATTACGCAGATGTCCTGCGCAAAACATTGCCGCCGATAGAGGTGCCCGAATCACCCGTATCGGAAGTTGTAACCGCCACAGGAACCCAGGAAGGCAAAGTTGAGGATCCGGTTAAGCCAGACGATGTAACCGCTGCGGCGCAAGCCCCGGTGGCATCTGTTCAAACGGTCAACTGGACCGATCAACTCCTCGCGCAACTCAAGTCAAAACGCTCTGCCCGCAAACTCGCCACAGGTTTTACCTTGAACGACCAAGGCGTCTGGGTTCGCAGTCATATCTCCACCAGCGCCACCGGCTACACCACTCACACCGAACTGAACGATGACAGCATCGGGGCCGGGGCACTGTCTGAAACGCCGCCATGGATGAAGGCTGATGCCGGGCAAGCCGTGATCAGTGAGAGGCAGTCGAAGACCACAACCCGTGTCGAACATAAACCGGTGAAAGCCGAGGGAGCAATGCCTTCCTCAAGCCAGGCACCTCGCTATTATCGATCCGGCTCGGCCAACGGGTTTTCATTCAATACGGGCGACGTATTGGTTGAAGACCGACAGCAATCCGGCGCGCTTGAAGGCTGGTACGTCTATCCGGCGGCAAGCTTCAGTTCGGGTGCAACAGTGCCCAAGGCGTTTCGCTGGGATGTCACGACTGAAACGATCAAACGCAAAATCGTCCATGGCAACGATGCCGGCGGGCGAGTCAACGTCGAAGTGGAAAACGTTTTCCACGGCGGCGCGGGAGACGATCTGATCGTCGCTTATGCAGGCTCCCCACTTGACTACGGCACTGTCGGTGACAGAACACCGGGCGCGTTTTTATCCGCAGGTGCAGGTGACGATACCTTGCTGGGCTCCGAGGGCGCCGACTATCTGCTCAGCGGCTCGGGTGATGACTGGCTCTACGGCGAAGACGGCGCCGACACCTACATCGTGCAAGCGCATGCCGGAGCGACAACCACGATTGCGGACGTGCTCAACCCTTTTTCCACCGAGCAGAAATTGGCGTAGCGGGGTGGAAAGACGAATACGGATTGGTCGATCAGGACACGGTCGTTCTTCCAGCAGGCGCGCAGCGCGATGCACTGCAATTGAGCTGGGGTGCTGCGCTGATAGAGACCACCCATGTCGAGCTGGAGCCCAACCCGAGTCGCGGGGCTTACCGCAACCCGCCGAGAGCGAAAATGCTTCATCCGACACTCGATATCCAATGGGGCGGGACGCAAAAAGTCCGCATCGTCTTGCCCCACAACGGTGAACTTGAGGGCGCCGGTATTGAGCTCGTAAAGTTCGCCGATGGGTCGGTCGCAAGTTTGAAGCAGCTCCTGGAATCGAGTCAGCTGGGACCTGCGCCCGAGATTTTTCATACGGGTGTCATCGTCAACCATCCCACCCGTTCAACTTCCTTGCGAGACGGACGAGCACTTCCATTAGTCGGCGGTCGTGGCAATGACACGATAACCGGGGCGGGAGAGATCCGAGGTATGCAGGGGGATGATGTGCTCACGGGCAGCCCCGGTGATGATCTGCTGCTGGGTGGGCCGGGTGATGACACCCTGGCGGGCGGCGCTGGAAGTGATCTCTACCGATACGATGGCCTCGGCCGAGACGTGATCATCAATAACGGAGGCGGCCGGGACGGGATCGATTTTTCCGAACGCAGGCTGACGATCGACAACCTGAAGTTTCACCGTGAGCGCGATGATCTGGTGATCGTGGTGGATTACGGCATGGCGCCGAAAATCCGGGTTTCCAATCACTTTGCCGCAGGTGAAAGCGCTATTGGCTTCATAAGAGTCAGCGAAGGAACGGCGATTCAAGACTACACCGCAGCGCAAATTGCTGAACGTCTGCATCCTCTCCCGCCACTGAGGGACGTCGAGGATATTTTGATAAAGGGCGACGATGAAGCGCAGCGGGCCATGAAGGAAATCATTGAGTTCTACGAACTGAACGTCTGAGTTGCCAAACGACCGATTGAGCCAGCCCGCGACGCAAACCAGTTGCCATCGCGGGCTACGAGTCAGCTCAATACTGAGTCAGATCGGCCAACGGGTGCCGCCCCTCCCAGACTTTGTGAAAGTGCGCCTCGACCACCGCATCCGGCACGTTATTGATATCCGGCCAATGCCAGTGTGGCTTCTGATCCTTGTCGATCAAACGCGCGCGCACGCCTTCGCTGAATTCCGGGTGGCGACAGCAATTGAGGCTCAGGGTGTATTCCATCTGGAATACTTCGGCCAGCGACATGTGCCGCGCGCGGCTGATCTGTTCCCAGACCAGATGCGCGGTCAGCGGCGAGCCCTCGGCCATGGTTTTCGCCGCGCGGGCGAACAACGGATCGCTGCTGTCGCGGTGCAGGCTGATGGCTTTCCACGCACAGGTGACGTCGCTGACGTCGAGCAGTTCGTCGATCTGCTGGCGACGCGGCAGCCACTGCGCTTCGGGCATTTGCTCAAGAGCCTCCTGCTGCAGCGCCTTGAGCAGACTGTTGAGCTGCATCGCGGTCTGTTCCTGCCAGTTCAATTGCAACAAGCCTTCGATCAATTGCGGTTGCTGTTCGTCGAGCAGGAAACGGTCGGCCAAGTCCAGATCCAGCGCATCACGGCCGTTGATATGCGCGCCGGTCAGGCCGAGAAACAAGCCGAGCTTGCCCGGCAACCGAGCAAGAAACCAGCTGGCGCCAACGTCCGGATACAGACCTATGGTGATTTCCGGCATCGCCAGACGGCTGCTCGGCGTGACGATCCGCGTGCTCGCGCCTTGCAACAGGCCCATACCGCCGCCCAGCACGTAACCGTGCCCCCAGCAGATCAGCGGTTTCGGATAGGTATGCAGGCTGTAATCGAGGCGATATTCCGCGCTGAAAAATTGCGCGGCCAGCGGCGGGACTTCGCCGGGGTGAGCACGGCAGGCTTCGACCAGGCTGCGCACTTCGCCACCGGCGCAGAAGGCTTTGGCGCCGTTGCCGCGCAGCAGCACGCAGACGACTTGCGGGTCATTGGCCCAGGCGTTCAATTTGTCGCTGAGGGCGTTGATCATCGGCAGGGACAGGGCATTCAGCGATTTTTCGGCATCCAGGCTGGCGATGCCGATGCGGGCGCCGTCGGTGCCGGTAAGTTCTTCGAAGTGCAGATTCATCGTGACCTCGATCGGGAATTTGAGCGATCAGTATGATCGCTATGGGGAAAGTGCCGGATCTGCGTCAGATCAATTGACAAGCGTGGTCGGCTTTCCTAGGGTTCGCCCCATTGTTTTTGCCGGAAATGACCATGACTGCTGACGACCGTATCAAACTCGAACCGAGCTGGAAGGAGGCACTGCGTGCTGAGTTCGACCAGCCGTACATGGCAGAGTTGCGCAGCTTTCTGCAGCAGGAGCGGGCTGCCGGCAAGGAGATCTATCCGCCGGGACCGATGATTTTCAACGCTTTGAACTCCACGCCGCTGGACCAGGTGAAAGTGGTGATCCTCGGCCAGGACCCGTATCACGGCCCGGGCCAGGCCCACGGTCTGTGCTTCTCGGTGCAACCGGGCGTGCCGGCGCCGCCGTCGCTGGTCAACATCTATAAAGAGCTGAAGCGCGACCTCAATATCGACATTCCCAACCACGGCTACCTGCAGAGCTGGGCCGAACAGGGTGTGCTGCTGCTCAACACCACCATGACCGTCGAGCGCGCCAACGCCAACGCGCACAAGGACAAGGGCTGGCAACACTTCACCGACCGCATCATTGAAGTGGTCAGCGAAAAGCAGCCGCATCTGGTATTCATGCTTTGGGGCGCCCATGCGCAGAGCAAGCAGAAGCTGATCGACGCGACCAAGCATCTGGTGCTGACCTCGGTGCATCCATCGCCGTTGTCGGCCTATCGCGGATTTTTGGGTTGTGGCCACTTCAGCCGGACCAACAAGTTTCTCGAACAGAATGGCGAGATGCCGATCGATTGGCGCTTGCCACCTCTCGCCTGAGATCATTCCCACGCGCAGCAAAGGAATGCAGCCCGGGACGCTCTGCGTCCCAAAGCGGACGCGGAGCGTCCATTGAGGCATTCCCACGCAGAGCGTGGGAACGATCAGTTAGTCAGGACTCTGGAATACGATTCCAGTACCTGAACAACGGCTCCGCCAGAAACAGCACAAACAACAGCCGCATCACCTGCATCGCCGTTACCAGTGGCACCGACAATTGCAGGGTCTCCGCCGTCAAACTCATCTCGGCAATCCCGCCGGGCATCATCCCAAGGGTCAGCGAACGCAAATCCAGATGGGTCAGCGTACTCAAGCCCAACGCGGCCAGTGACGCGATCAACATGGTCAGTGCCGTGCCGATCAAAGTCCGGCCCATGAAGGATGGGGCGTGGCGGAAGAACTGGCGATTGAAGTGACAGCCCAGACCGCTGCCGATCAGCCATTGGCCGATCTGACTGCCGCCATTGGGCAAACCGATGTGCAAATCCCACGTAATGCTCACCGCCGCACTGACCAGCAACGGCCCGAACAGCCATGGATTGGGTTGGCGCAAACGCTGCCAGAGCCACGCGAGCAGGGCGCCCGCTGGGAAAAGAATCGCCAGCCAGCGCCAATCGACGCTGCCGGCGTGAGCAATCGGCGTGCCGTCACCGAGCAGATACTTGAACGCCGCCGGCACGCACAACACCACCACCAGTACCCGCAGACTCTGCCCGGCCGCAACATGGCTGAGCCGGGCGCCATTGCGCGCGCCAAGGTTGACCATCTCCCCGGAACCACCGGGCATGCTTGAGAAAAATGCCGTGGCACGGTCCTCGCCGGTGCGGCGCATCAGCCACACGCCGACTACCGCCGACAGGCTGGTGACCAGCGCACCGAAGAAGATCAAACCGAAATGACTGAGCACCTGTTCCATCACCAGCGGGGTGAAGTGCAGGCCGATACCGATGCCGACGATCCACTGTCCGCACTTGCGCCCGCCGGGATTTCCGCCAGTTGCCACGGGGTCAGGCAGCGCACGAGGATGATCGCCAGCAACGAGCCGACCATCCACGGTAGCGGCCAGCCGATCTGGCTGGCGATGAAACCGCCAAGCAGACCGACCAGCGGGGTGCCCCACCAGGCTTTCAGGGAAGCGCGATCAGACATCGGCGATGGCGCGCCGCGCAGCCGAACGCTTGCGCCAGATGCGAATCAGCGGCATCAGCAGCATGATCGCGGTGAGGATCCAGCAACCGAAGGTGATCGGGCTCGACCAGAGAATCTCCAGCGCACCGTTGGAGATCGACAGGGCGCGACGCAGGTTCTGCTCCATCAGGCCACCGAGGATGAAGCCCAGCAGCAGCGGCGACAGCGGGAAATCCAGCTTGCGCAGGATGTAACCGAAGATGCCGATACCGATCATGAGGAACAGATCGAAGGTGGTCGCGTGCACCGCGTAAACACCAATCCCGGTGATGATCGCGATGATCGGCACCAGCGCCCAGTTCGGCACCGCGAGGATGCGGGTGAACACGCGGATCATCGGGATGTTGAGGATCACCAGCATGACGTTGGCGATGAACAACGACGCGATCAGGCCCCAGACGATGTCCGGTTGCTGTTGGAACAGCAGCGGGCCCGGGGTGATGTTGTACAGCGACAGCGCGCCGATCATCACCGCCGTGGTGCCCGAACCCGGAACGCCGAGGGTCAGCATCGGAACGAGAGCGCCGCACGCCGCGCCGCCGATCGCGGTTTCCGGCGCGGCCAGACCACGGGGATCGCCCTCACCGAATTTGCCGCTGGTACCGGCGATCCGCTTCTCGGTCATGTAGGCCACGGCACTGGCGAGCGTTGCGCCGGCACCGGGCAGGACGCCCATGATGAAACCGAGCACACCGCAGCGCACGTTGACGACGAACACCGACGCCGCTTCCTTGAAGTTGAACATCATCCGGCCGGTGGCTTTTACCGCTTCCTGGCCGTGGTGGGTTTTTTCCAGCAGCAGGAGGATTTCGCTGATGGAAAACAGACCCAGCACCAGCACGACGAACTGGATGCCGTCGGTCAGGTGAATGTTGTCGCCGGTGAAACGGTACACGCCGCTGTTGGCGTCGATGCCGACGGTGGAAAGGAACAGACCGATCAGTGCCGCAATAAAGGTCTTCAGCGGTCGATCACCGGCCATGCCGCCGAGACAGACAATCGCGAACACCATCAACACGAAGTATTCCGCCGGTCCGAAGGCAATCGCCCATTTCGCCAGCAGCGGCGCAAACAGCACCATGCCGCAAGTGGCGATGAATGCGCCGATGAACGAACTCCACGCCGACAGCGACAGTGCCACACCGGCCATACCTTTACGGGCCATCGGATAGCCGTCGAGGGTGGTCATTACAGTTGAGGCTTCGCCCGGAATGTTCAGCAGGATCGAACTGATCCGGCCGCCGTATTCGCAGCCCAGATACACCGCCGCGAGCAGAATCAGCGCCGACTCCGGCGGCAGGCCGAGGGCGAACGCGATCGGGATCAGCAGCGCCACGCCGTTGATCGGACCGAGGCCCGGCAACAGGCCGACGACGGTGCCGATCAGGGTGCCGCACAGTGCGGTCACCAGGTTGTACGGGCTCAGCGCGACGCCGAAGCCCTGACCCAAATAGCCAAGGGTATCCATATCAGTTCTCCAGGACGCTGAGCAGGCCGAGGGGCAGCGGAACATCCATCAAGCGATCGAACAGCAGATAGAGACCAACCGCCATCAGGCTGATGATCACCACGCTCGGCAGCCAGCGGCCGCCGTAGAGACGCGCCATCGGTACGCCGGTAATGATGCTGGCCACGATGAAACCAAGGGGTTCGAAGGTGCCGGCAAACACCAGCAACAACACCACGCACAGACCGATCTTGGTCAGGGTTTCGCGATCTAGCGGCGGCTCATCCGGGTTGTGTTTGATCGGTGCCGGACGAAACACCATGTACAGCAGTGCCAGGCCCATCAGGCCGAGCATCAGCAGCGGAAAGGCGCGCGGGCCGACCGGTTCGTAGGAAAAGGCCGCTTGGTACGGCCACGCCATCAGTGCCAGGCCGGCACACACCAGCAGCAACACTGAGGCGAAAATGCGTTGAATTAGCATGGGAGCTCCTGGGCTGCGTCCCCGCGTAGGAGACGCAGCCACTAGACAGAGACGATCACTGGATCAGGCCGAACTCTTTGGCCAGCACTTTGTAGTCGGCGACCTGCTTCTTCACGTAGGTGTCCAGTTCCGGGCCGGTCATGGCGAACGGGAACAGCTCACGCTGATCGCGCAGCTTGGCGAACTCGTCGGAAGCCAGCAGTTTGTCGAACGCGTCTTTCCACCAGGCGTAGTCTTCGTCGCTGACTTTCGGCCCGAGGTAGAAGCCCCGCACCACCGGCCAGACGATGTCGTAGCCTTGCTCGCGAGCGGTCGGGATGTCCTTCATTTCCGGCTCGTCCAGACGTTTGTCGGCGAATACCGCGAGCAGGCGCATGTCACCGCTCTGGATGTGCGGCATGGAGTCGGAGATGTCGGTACTGCCGACCTGAATGTGGCCACCGAGCAGGGCCGTGGCGATTTCACCGCCGCCTTCGAGTGCCACGTAACGCAGCTCGCGCGGGTTGATCCCGGCAGCCTTGGCGATCAGTGCGGTTTGCATCCAGTCCTGACTGCCGACGGTGCCGCCGGAGCCGATGACTACCGAGCCTGGATCTTTCTTCAGGGCTTGAACGAGATCGTCCAGAGTCTTGTAGGGCGAATCGCTTTTCACTGCGATGGCGCCGTAGCTGGTGCCAACCGCCGCGAGCCAGCGCACGTTGGTTTCATCAAAGCGACCGAACTTGCCCTGCGCCAGGTTCAACAGCGAACCGCTCGACCATGCGACCAGCGTGCCGGCATCCGCCGGACGTTGCGCGACCACCGCGTTGTACGCCACCGCGCCGACACCGCCGGGCATGTAGGTGACGCGCATCGGCTTGCTCAGCAGCTTCTGGTTGACCAGGGCGCTCTGCACCAGTTTGCAGGTCAGGTCGAAACCGCCGCCGGGGGAGGCTGGAGCGATGCATTCCGGGCGTTTCGGCTCGGCCATGAGTTGGCCGGCGAACAGCATCGCGCCAGCGGCGAGAGCGACTTTACGCAGTGATACGTTCATTTGAGTCTCCAGAGGAGTTGTTGTTATGGATGGACTGAATGATCAACGGGCAACGCTAAAGCTTAGCGGCAGGCGCAGTTTTCTCGCGGCGGGAGCGCAAGCATTGAAACAACGGAGGGGAAACAGGACCGCGGTGAGAAACCGACAGTGCAATTCTGGAATCGAGCAAGGCGAGCAGGCATTACAGCCTTGGTGCGCATGGAAGGCATGCTGGGGTACTCCGTTATTGTTCTTATGGGTCGAAAACGCTTCATGGCGTTTTTCGTTGCGCTGTGTGGCAGCAGCGCGACAGTCGAAACTGTCCGTGAGCCGACTCTAACCGGCTAACCTTTCAGCAACCTTTCAGTTGTCTTTCACGGTTTTCGGGCTTCACAGCGGCGGTTGCGGCTGTAAACTCCGCGGCAAAGCGCGGCGTCGGCCAACCCTGAACGAGGTACAAATCCATGCGTGTCCTGCTCGTCGAAGACCATTTGCAACTGGCCGAAAGCGTGGCTCAGGCGCTCAAGAGCACCGGTCTGACGGTGGACGTGTTGCACGATGGCGTGGCCGCCGACCTGGCATTGAGCAGTGAGGAATACGCCGTGGCGATTCTCGATGTCGGCCTGCCGCGCATGGACGGTTTCGAGGTGCTCGCGCGGCTGCGCGCTCGCGGCAAGAACCTGCCAGTGTTGATGCTGACCGCGCGCAGCGATGTGAAAGATCGCGTGCATGGCCTCAACCTTGGCGCTGACGATTACCTGGCCAAACCGTTCGAACTCACCGAGCTGGAGGCACGGGTCAAAGCCCTGTTGCGCCGCAGTGTCCTGGGAGGCGAGCGTCAGCAGCGCTGTGGCGTACTGGCTTACGACCTCGATACGCGTCGCTTCACCCTCGGCGAAGAACTGCTGACCCTGACCTCGCGCGAGCAAGCCGTCCTCGAAGCATTGATTGCGCGGCCGGGGCGAGTGATGAGCAAAGAACAACTGGCCGCGCAGGTGTTCGGCCTCGACGAAGAAGCCAGCCCCGACGCCATCGAAATCTACGTGCACCGCTTGCGCAAGAAACTCGATGGCCAGCCCGTGGCCATCGTGACCTTCCGTGGCCTCGGCTATCTGCTGGAAAGCCGCGATGCATAAGCCCAGCAGCCTGCGCTGGCGCTTGCTGTGGAACCTGGGATGGTTGTTGGTGGTGCTGATGCTCGCCAGTGGCTTGAGTGCTTACTGGAACGGTCGCGAAGCTGCCGACACCGCCTATGACCGCACGCTGCTGGCCTCGGCACGGACTATTGCGGCGGGATTGTCGCAGCGCGATGGCAGCCTCAGCGCCGACGTGCCTTATGTGGCGCTGGATACTTTCGCCTATGACAGCGCCGGGCGCATCTATTACCAGGTCAACGACATTCACCAGAAGCTGATTTCCGGCTACGAAAATCTGCCCGGACCGCCGCCCGGCACGCCACGCACCGACAGCTATCCGGCGCTGGCACGTTTTTATAATGCGAAGTACAACGGCCAGAACGTACGCGTGGTCAGCCTGCTCAAAGCCGTGAGCGAGCCGAACATGAACGGCATGGCGGAAATCCGCGTGGCCGAAACCGACGAAGCGCGGGTCAGCATGGCGCGCAGTCTGGCGGCGGATACTCTGCTGCGTCTGGGCATGCTGGCCGTGGGCGCGTTGTTGCTGGTGTGGTTCGCGGTGAGTGCGGCGCTGCGCCCGCTGGAACGCTTGCGCACCGCAGTGGAAGAGCGCCAGCCCGACGACTTGCGGCCACTGCCGCTGGTGGAAGTGCAGCATGAACTCGGGCCATTGGTGCGCGCACTCAACCATTTCACCGAGCGCCTGCGCGGCCAGTTCGAACGGCAGGCGCAGTTCATCGCCGATGCCGCTCACGAATTGCGCACACCGCTGGCGGCACTGAAGGCGCGGCTGGAACTGGGCCTGCGCTCGAACGAGCCGGAAACCTGGCGCACCACCCTTGAATCGTCGGCACAAAGCACCGATCGCCTGACGCACCTGGCCAATCAGCTGCTGTCGCTGGCCCGCGTCGAAAACGGTGCACGGGCGATTGCCGAGGGCGGCGCGCAGTTGCTCGATCTGAGTCAGTTGGCCCGTGAACTGGGCATGGCCATGGCGCCGTTGGCGCACAAGCGTGGCGTAGCGTTGGCATTGGAGGCGGACGAGCCAGTGTGGTTGCGTGGCGAACCGACCCTGCTCAATGAACTGCTGAGCAATCTGGTCGACAACGCGCTGGCGCATACGCCGCCGGGCGGCAATGTGATTTTGCGGGTCACGGCGCCGGCGGTGCTTGAGGTTGAGGACGACGGGCCGGGGATTCCGCTGCACGAGCGTGATCGGGTGTTCGAGCGATTTTACCGGCGTAATCAGCAGGTCGCCGGTTCAGGCCTGGGACTGGCGATTGTCGGCGAGATCTGCCGTGCGCATCTGGCGCAGATTACCCTGCATGATGGCGAGCAGGCGGGGTTGAAGGTGCGGGTCAGCTTTATTGCCGGGTAGTACTTTTGTGGCAAGGGGATTTTCCCCGGGTAGTAATCTTGTGGCGAGGGGATTTATCCCCGCTCGGCTGCGCAGCAGTCGCGGTTCGGATCGCAGAGTCTAGGGTCGCTTCGCAACCCAACGGGGATAAATCCCCTCACCACAGGTCAGTAGAACATCGACCGCGATTCTTCCAGATCCGCGCAAAATTGCTTGTTCTCCGGATCAATCCCCAGTTTTCTGAACGCCGGCACACTCAGCGGATCAATCCGCGCAAAGGGATGGTCGGTGCCCTTGCGGCAATACAGATTCGCCACTTGCACCACGTCCACGTAATCGATGCGGGCCGAGTCGCGTTCGAAATCCTCATAGAGCAACGGCAGTTGCACCAGACGCTCGGGAAACTCCCAGACCCGCAGTAACTTCTCGCCCAGCACTGGATGAATCTGCTCGATCACATGGGTCAGGCTGACCGCATCCGAGAGCAACTCGTTGTGGTCTTCGGCGTAAGTCAGAATCGGCAACACGCCAATCTGATGCACCAACCCGCCGAGTGCTGCTTGATCAGGCTTGAGCTGGGTATGACGACGACACAGTGCATAGCTGACGCCGGCGATCTCGAGACTGCTGCGCCAGACTTCGCGCATCTTCTGCTCAACCACTTCGGAGCGGGCGTTGAAGATCTGCTCCATGACCAAACCGATCGCCAGGTTGCTGCTGTAGTTGATGCCCAAACGGGTAATGGCGGTGTGCAGGTCGGTGACTTCCTGCGCGGCGCGCAGCAGCGGACTGTTGACCACTTTGATCAGGCGCGCCGACAGCGCGGCGTCGCGGCCGATGACTTTGCTCAGATCGCTGACGCTGATTTCCGGATCCTCGGCGGCCTTGCGAATTTGCAAGGCCACTTCCGGCAACGTTGGCAGAACCAGGTCATCGTTATCGATGGCCGCAACCAAATCCTGTTGGACCTTTTCCGCCAGTTCGCTCATTTGGACTCTCTAGGGTCTTGCAACAATGCTGCGATCAGCGCTGGATTTCGCGGTCGCGATCCAGTTCGTAAGGCAGGTCGAGCACGTGCAACGCGGGGCCTTCGAGGGCGCCCAGACGCAAATCACCGGCTTCGGCAGCTTCGGCCTGCAACACGGCCAGGAGTTCAATGTTTCCCTCGGCATTGGCGGCCAGCACCACTTCGCCGATCGAACTGTTGTGGCTGGGTGCGAACAGTTGAGTGCCGGGCTCTGGCAATTCAGTCGCGTCGAGGCGCAAGCGGTACAGACGACGCTTGAGCTTGCCCAGGTACTGCATGCGCGCAACGATTTCCTGACCGGTGTAGCAGCCCTTCTTGAAACTCACGCCGCCGACCGCCTGCAGATTGAGCATCTGCGGGATGAACAATTCGCGAGTGGAAGGCATGACCTGACCGATACCGGCGCGGATCTGGCCCAGCAGCCATTGATTCAGTTCGCCCTCAGCCAGCGTGGCGGACAGTTGGCTTTGAATGTCTGGCGCCTGAGCGGCAGGCACCCAGAGTTCGGCGCGCTCGGGCGAGACGCGGATTGCGATCAGGCCCTCATGGCGCACAACGCTGTCGGTTTCGGCGGGCAGTGCCAGACCGAGGCTCGTCAGGGCTGCGTCGCCATGCCCCAGACCGAAGCGCACCCAGGCGGCGCTTTCATCGGTCAGTTGCGATTTGGAAAACACCGCGTACTTTTTCAGGTCGGCCAGTTGCGGCTCGAGCAGCTCGCTGGTCATCGCCATCACCACACCGTCGCCTTCCAGCAGGATGCGAAAGCTCGACTGCATTCGGCCTTTTTGCGTGCAGCGGGCGCCAAGGCTGGCGCGGGTGTCACTCAGGTAATTGATATTGCAGGTCAACTGGCCTTGCAGGAATTTTCCGGCGTCCGCACCGCGAACCGCGAGTACGCCTTCATGAGACAGGGTGCAGAAAAAAGCAGAATCGGCCATGGGTCATCGCAGGGTAAATAGACTGGGGCACATCATAAGGGGGCAGGGTTGAAATGGGTAGTTGATAAAGGATCAGGAGTGCCCGACCAAAGCCGACTGTGCGGCCCGCGTCGGGCCTGTATACTGCCCGGCAAATTCGAGGAGGGCTCCATGGTCGAACAAGTTGAACTGAATCGCCTCTTTTGGCACAGCCGTCGCGGCATGCTTGAGCTTGACGTGCTGCTGGTGCCGTTCGTGCAGGAGGTTTACGCGACGTTGAATCAAGTGGATCGCGATCTGTACGTGCGCTTGCTGACCTGTGAGGATCAGGACATGTTCGGCTGGTTCATGGAGCGCAGCGAGTCGGAAGATCCGGAGCTGCAACGCATGGTCCGGATGATTTTGGATCGTGTCCAGCCCAAGTAATACGTTCGAATGCCGCTGGCATGCCTCACGGCAGTTGCTGGCGGCGTATCTGCTGGCCCAGGCGTTCGCCATGGGCTCGTTGTTTCTGCTGTCGATTCCACTCTGGGCCAGTCTGCTCGGCGCTTGCGTCTGTGCGCTGCATGGTTTTTGGGTGCTGCCACGGCAGATTTTGCTGAGTCATCCGAAAGCATTTTGCGGGTTGCGGCGCGACGGCGATGGCTGGCAGGTCTGGAATCAGGCTGATGGCTGGCAAGCAGTGCAATTGCGCCCGGACAGTCTGGCGCTGCCATTGATCGTGGTGCTGCGCTTTCGCCTGCGCGGAGAGTGGCGGGTCAGGTCGATCTGCGTGCCGCGTGACTCGCAGGCGGCGGATCTGCACCGACGCCTGCGAGTGCGGCTCAAGTTCAGCCGGCGTAGGTGGGCGGCACCAGAATAGTGTCGAGCGCTTCGGGCAGCATATCCGGATAGTCGAGGGTGTAATGCAGCCCGCGGCTTTCCTTGCGTTCCATGGCTGAGCTGATCATCAATTCGGCAACTTGTGCCAGGTTGCGCAGCTCGATCAGGTCACGGCTGACTTTATAGTTGCTGTAAAACTCATCGATCTCATCCAGCAACAGACGCACCCGGTGCTGCGCCCGTTGCAGACGCTTGTTGGTGCGCACGATGCCGACGTAGTCCCACATGAATCGGCGCAGCTCGTCCCAGTTGTGCGCGATGATCACATCTTCATCCGAGTCGGTGACCTGGCTGGCGTCCCAGACGGGCAGGGCGCTCGGCGCCGCGATATCATCCAGCTGCGCGAAAATGTCCGCCGCCGCCGAACGGGCGTAAACGAAGCATTCCAATAGCGAGTTGCTGGCCATGCGGTTGGCGCCGTGCAGGCCGGTAAAACTGGTTTCGCCGATGGCGTAGAGGCCGGGCACATCGGTGCGCCCATGTTGATCAACCATCACGCCGCCACAGGTGTAGTGCGCCGCAGGGACTACCGGGATCGGTTGTCTGGTGATGTCGATGCCGAAGCCCAAGCAGCGCTCATAAACAGTCGGGAAGTGGCTTTTCACGAACGCTTCGGGCTTGTGACTGATGTCGAGATACACGCAGTCGACACCCAGACGCTTCATTTCATGGTCAATGGCCCGCGCGACGATGTCACGAGGCGCCAGTTCGGCACGTTTGTCGAAGCGATACATGAAGCGCTGGCCATTGGGCAGCTTCAGATGCGCGCCTTCGCCACGCAGGGCTTCGGTGATCAGGAAGCTTTTGGCTTGCGGGTGATACAGGCAGGTCGGGTGGAACTGATTAAATTCCAGGTTCGCCACCCGGCAGCCGGAGCGCCAGGCCATGGCGATGCCGTCACCGCAGGCGCCGTCAGGGTTGCTCGTATAAAGGTAGACCTTGGCCGCGCCGCCCGATGCCAGAATCACGAAACGTGCGCCGTAGGTATCGACTTCCCCGGTGGCACGATTCAGTACGTAGGCGCCGAGACAACGATCGCCTTCCATGCCCAAGCGGCGTTCGGTGATCAGATCGACGGCAACGCGCTGTTCCAGCAGTTCGATGTTCGCGCGCTCTTTGGCCTGGGCCAGCAAGGTCTTGAAGATCGCAGCGCCGGTGGCGTCGGCAGCATGGATGATCCGCCGATGGCTGTGGCCGCCTTCGCGGGTCAGGTGAAATTCGAAACCACCGTCTTCAGTGCCGGACTGTTCGTCGCGGGTGAACGGCACGCCCTGGTCGATCAGCCATTGGATGGCTTCGCGGCTGTGCTCGACGGTAAAGCGTACGGCGTCTTCATGGCACAAGCCGCCGCCCGCATTGAGGGTGTCGTCGACATGGGATTCGACAGTGTCGGTATCGTCGAGCACTGCGGCCACGCCACCCTGGGCCCAGAAGGTCGAACCGTTGGAGAGATCGCCTTTGCTCAATACGGCAATGCGCAGATGACCGGGCAAGGTCAACGCGAGACTCAAACCGGCAGCACCGCTGCCAATTACCAGAACATCGTGTTGGAACTGTTGGCTCATTTCAGGATTCCGCTCAAAGCGACCCGGGTCGGGGTTGGCGCAAGACAGCTGGATCGGCGAGTCAAGACAGCCACACAGCCCACTAGTATATAGAGGGGTTGGGCGGCACAATAGCCGGGCCCAGATGGCATTGTGAGACTACTGCGCGGTGAAAAGGGCTGTGCTTCGTCGGAAGATTTTTTCACAGGTGTGGGAAAAGACACCTGTATCGGCGCTGAAACAGACTTTTCCGCCCACGGTTGCGCAATCTCAGGTGGGTACGGCTATAAATAATTGGAACTTTTGCCAAAGGGCCAAGATCAATAGACGGTGCCAGAAACCACGGACAGTGTCGGCTTCAGTGCGGAATCTGCGTTTGGATTCCTGCCGGCGAAACCGATAACAAGATTATTCGCGCAGCCGGTTTATCCCGCGCTGCGTTTTTCGTGCGTGCCAAATCAGAGCTCGCAGGAAACTTGCTTGGAGGGGGAGAACTTTTGCGAAAAGCCCGAGTCTATGTTTGCAAGTCTGGTCGTTTAGTAATGCAAGTCTCCTCCGGGCTTATCGAGGAGTGTTCATGCTAACCCAGGAAGAGGATCAGCAGCTGGTCGAACGCGTTCAGCGTGGCGACAAGCGAGCTTTCGATCTGCTGGTGCTGAAATATCAGCACAAAATTCTCGGGTTGATCGTGCGTTTTGTGCACGACACCCATGAAGCCCAGGACGTTGCTCAGGAAGCCTTTATCAAGGCGTATCGGGCACTTGGAAATTTCCGCGGTGACAGTGCGTTTTATACGTGGCTGTATCGTATTGCCATTAACACGGCAAAGAACTACCTGGTTTCCTCGCGGCCGTAGGCCGCCGGATAGCGATGTAAGTTCAGAGGATGCGGAGTTCTACGATGGCGATCACGGCCTCAAGGATCTCGAATCACCGGAACGCGCATTGCTGCGGGATGAGATCGAAGGCACTGTCCATCGAACCATTCAGCAACTGCCAGAGGATTTGCGTACGGCTTTAACTTTACGTGAATTCGATGGTCTGAGTTACGAGGACATTGCGAGCGTCATGCAGTGTCCGGTGGGTACCGTGCGCTCCCGGATTTTCCGCGCTCGGGAGGCCATCGACAAAGCCCTGCAACCGTTGTTGCAGGAAAACTGAGACAGCGGCGACAGCCAAGAGAGGAACGCCATGAGTCGTGAAGCCCTGCAGGAATCGCTGTCCGCAGTGATGGATAACGAAGCGGACGAACTGGAATTGCGTCGAGTGCTCAGCGCACTGGATGATGTTGATACCCGTGAGACCTGGGCTCGTTACCAGATCGCTCGGGCAGCCATGCACAAGGATCTGCTGCTTCCGCGTCTGGATATCGCTGCGGCAGTATCTGCTGCGCTGGAAGACGAAACGGCTCCGGCCAAAGTATCCCGCAGCCCATGGCGTAACCTGGGTCGCCTCGCTGTTGCCGCTTCGGTAACCGTGGCCGTTCTGGCCGGTGTTCGCCTGTACAACCAGGACGAAATCGCTGGTGTTGAGCTGGCCCAGCAGTCGAATCAGCCTACTCTGGCCACTCCACAGGTCAAGGGTCCGGCAGTTCTGGCGGGTTACAGCGAAAGCTCGGAAGCGACTGGCCCGATGGCCAATGGCGTTCTGCAAGGTCAGCCAGGCTGGCATGATCAGCGTCTGCCAGGCTACCTGCGCCAGCACGCTCAGCAGGCTGCACTCAAGGGAACTGAAAGCGCGCTGCCATACGCACGTGCCGCAAGCCTGGAAAACCGTTAAGGAGGATCATGCGCGCCATCCCTCTACTTTCGCTTCTGCTCAGTGGCTGGTTCATTGTTCCAGCCCACGCTGACGAGGCCCAGGACTGGTTGACCCGTCTGGGCCAGGCCGAGCAGCAGCAAAGCTTCCACGGCACTTTCGTTTACGAGCGCAACGGCAGTTTTTCCACGCACAACATCTGGCATCGCGTCCAGAATGGCCAAGTCCGCGAGCGGTTATTGCAGCTCGACGGCTCGGCTCAGGAAGTCGTGCGCATTGATGGGCGTACTCAATGCGTCAGCGGCACCCTGATTGCGGGATTGGGTGATTCACCCAACGCTGCCGCCCGTGCGCTGGATCCCAAAAAGCTGAAGAATTGGTATGACCTTGCCGTCATTGGCAAGTCGCGTGTGGCCGGTCGCGATGCCGTGATCGTGTCACTCACGCCTCGTGATCAGCACCGCTACGGTTTCGAGCTGCATCTGGACAAGAAGACCGGGCTGCCGCTCAAGTCGTTGCTGTTGAACGACAAAGGGCAGTTGCTTGAGCGTTTCCAGTTCACCAGCCTCGACACTGATGAGACCCCGTCGGACAAGGACTTGTTGGCAGACGCCGATTGCAAGCCGATCAACATCGCAAGCGACAAGGCTTCTGCAGCCAAGACCGTGCAAAACTGGCGTTCGGACTGGCTGCCGCCAGGCTTTGAGCTGACCAGCAGCAGTTCGCACAAAGATGCGCAAACCAAGACCCAAGTCAGCAGCCTGATGTATGACGATGGTCTGGCGCGTTTCTCGGTGTTCCTTGAACCGTTGAATGGCGCAACCGTCGCTGACACCCGCACTCAGTTGGGCCCCACCGTCGCGGTATCCCGTCGCCTGACCACGCCGCAAGGCGAAATGATGGTCACGGTTGTCGGCGAAATCCCGATTGGCACCGCCGAACGAATCGCTCTATCGATGCGTAACAACGATGGCGCTGCGACCAGCAAGCAGTGAGCTGATTTCAGTCATTTCCACTTCGTCGTCGAGACGTCGAAATGTTTGCTGAGCATTTTCATTTGCAAAACCCCTGAAAATTTTTTATAGGTCAGAGCCTCACGGCTCTGGCCTTGTTTGTTGTTCCCGGAACAAAAATGCCGGTCTGTGGTTTCCGGTGTTCCTTTGCTCCATATCGCTTAACCCTGCTCGTCGTAACGGGAGCTGTATGTCGATACCAAGTTTGAAGTCTTACCTTTCCATCTTCGCCACCGTGCTGTTGCTCGGTCAGGCGGTGCCTGCTGCGCAAGCGGCCGATCTGCCTGATTTCACCCAGTTGGTCGAACAAGCGTCGCCCGCGGTGGTGAACATCAGTACCACGCAGAAACTGCCGGACCGTCGCGTGAATCAGCAGATGCCGGATCTGGAAGGCCTGCCACCGATGCTGCGCGAATTCTTCGAGCGCGGCATGCCGCCTCAGCAGCGCTCGCCGCGTGGCGACGGCCGCCAGCGCGAAGCGCAATCGCTGGGTTCGGGATTCATCATTTCGCCGGATGGCTACATCCTTACCAACAACCACGTGATCGCCGATGCCGACGAAATCCTCGTCCGTCTGGCTGACCGCAGTGAGATGAAAGCCAAGCTGGTCGGCACCGATCCACGTTCGGACGTGGCCTTGCTGAAAATCGAAGGCAAGGATCTGCCGGTGCTCAAGCTCGGCAAATCCCAGGACCTAAAGGCTGGCCAGTGGGTCGTCGCGATCGGTTCGCCATTTGGCTTCGACCACACTGTGACCCAAGGCATCGTCAGCGCCGTGGGCCGCAGCCTGCCGAACGAAAACTATGTACCGTTCATTCAGACCGACGTGCCGATCAACCCGGGCAACTCCGGTGGTCCGCTATTCAACCTGAACGGTGAAGTGGTCGGCATCAACTCGCAGATCTACACCCGCTCCGGTGGTTTCATGGGCGTGTCGTTCGCCATCCCGATCGACGTGGCGATGGACGTTTCCAATCAGCTCAAAAGCGGTGGCAAAGTCAGCCGCGGCTGGCTGGGCGTGGTCATTCAGGAAGTGAACAAGGATCTGGCCGAGTCGTTCGGTCTGGACAAGCCGGCCGGCGCCCTCGTTGCACAGATTCAGGATGACGGCCCCGCGGCCAAGGGCGGCCTGCAGGTTGGCGACGTGATCCTGAGCATGAACGGTCAGCCGATCGTCATGTCCGCAGACCTGCCGCATCTGGTCGGTGCGTTGAAGGCTGGCGCCAAAGCCAATCTGGAAGTGATTCGTGAAGGCAAGCGCAAAAACGTCGAGTTGACCGTCGGCGCAATCCCGGACGAAGACAAAGAGCTGGACGCGTTGCCGAAATCCGGCGCTGAAAGCAGCAGCAATCGTCTCGGCGTTGCAGTCGGCGAATTGACCGCCGAGCAGAAGAAAACCTACGACCTCAAAGGCGGTGTGGTGATCAAGGAAGTGCAGGACGGTCCTGCGGCCCTGATCGGTCTCCAACCGGGTGACGTGATCACCCACCTGAACAACCAGGCCATCGGCTCGGCCAAGGAGTTCACCGACATCGCCAAGGCGTTGCCGAAGAACCGTTCGGTGTCGATGCGCGTGCTGCGTCAGGGCCGTGCCAGCTTCATCACCTTCAAACTGGCTGAATAAACCAGCTACAAGGTAAAAAGAAACCGCCTCGAAAGAGGCGGTTTTTTTGTGTCTGCAGCTTCTACCTTGCGGGGAAACTCAGCCCATCATGTCCTTGACCATGCGCTCCTGCTCCATCAGCTCGCGCTGGCGGGCGTCGATGCGCGAGGACAGCGGGAAGTTGTTGCCGGCCTTGCGCTTGGCGAAGTCCAGTTGCTGAATGGCCTGGCGGTAATCGCCGACCAGCGCAAAGTACTCAGCGCGCGCCTGATGCAGGCCAATAATGTTGCCCGACAGGCCGCGAGTTTCGGCAACCTGATACCAGACGTCCGGATCATCCGGGCGGGTCTTGAGCAAACTGTCTAGCGCCTTCTCGGCATCGGCGGCGCGATTCTGTTTCAGCAGCAGATCGACGCGCACCTGATTCAGCGGGTAATTGCCGGGGTATTGAGTGAGCATGCGATCGACCCGCGATTGCGCATCCGGCAGGCGATTGTTGGTGATGTCCAGATCGACCTGAGCGAGGTTGTAAATGATTTCGTTCGGCGACTTGGCCAATAGCTGCTTGAGGTTCTCGCGGGCTTCGTTGAGCTGGCCGCCCTTGATTTGCGCGATGGCCAAGCCGTAACGCGCCACATCGTTTTTCGGATTCTCATCGAGCAGGGCGCGGAAACGCTTGGCGCCCAGTCCCGGGGTTTCCTCATAGATCAACTGCACGCGCGCACGAATCAACTGATAACGCATGCTGTCTTCAATGCCGCCCGGTTTCGCCTGCTCGGCGCGGTTGCGAGTGTCAGCGATACGCGATTCGGTGACCGGGTGCGTCAGGAGGAATTCCGGCGGCTTGGCGTCGAAGCGATACTGGCGCATCAGTCGTTCGAACATGGTCGGCATCGAACGCGGGTCGTAGCCGGCCTTTTCCAGATTGAGAATGCCGATACGGTCCGCTTCCTGTTCGTTCTGCCGCGAGAAGCGCCGTTGTTCCTGCAACGCCGCAGCCTGGGTGCCGGCGATGGTGGCGATGCCGGCATCACCGCCACCTGCCGCCGCGATGACGATACCCGCCAGCAAAGCGGCCATCATCGGCACCTGCATTCTTTGTGACGCTTCGACGCCGCGAGCAAAGTGACGTTGCGACAAGTGCGCCAGTTCGTGAGCGAGCACCGAGGCGTATTCACCTTCGGTCTGGGCGTTGAGGAACAGACCGCCGTTGACCCCGACCACGCCGCCCGGTGCAGCGAAGGCGTTGAGTTGCGGGCTGTTGATCAGAATGAATTCCAGGCGTCGGTCGGAGACCTGGCTGGTCTCCACCAGCTTGTAGACGCTGGATTCGACGTAATCCTTGAGCTGCGGATCGTTGAGCTGGGACACCTGACTGCGCAGCATGGCCAGCCAGGCACGGCCGAGCTGGTATTCCTGTTGCGGCGAGACAATGGCAGAACTGGCGTCGCCGAGTGACGGCAGATCGTCGGCAAAGCCTGGTGAGGCGAGCAGGCAAGCGAGCGTCAGCAGGGTAGGGCGCAAAAAGTCATGCACAAAGCCTTGGAGGACAAAGACCTTACTGTAGCCGGACACCGAAGCCGCGACCAGATATTCTAGGCAGCTCGACAACCCGAACCGGAGTGACGCAATGACTGACGCTGTAGCCCATGACGTGGAACTGGACGCCAGCGGCCTGAACTGTCCGTTGCCGTTGCTCAAGGCGAAAATGGAACTCAATAAACTGCAGAGCGGCGCCGTGCTCAAGGTCATCGCCACGGATGCCGGTTCGCAGCGGGACTTCCGCACCTTTGCCAAACTGGCCGGTCATGCACTGTTGCGTGAAGAGGACGAGGCTGGCGTCTACCGTTACTGGTTGAAAAAAGCCTGACGCGAGCGCGTTAACGATCGAAGGGAATATTGATGTTCAAAGTGTTACGCGACTGGATTCAGCGCTACTTCTCCGATGAAGAAGCCGTGGTGCTGGCGGTGCTGCTGTTTCTCGCCTTCACCGCCGTGCTGACTCTCGGCGGCATGCTTGCGCCGGTGCTGGCGGGAATGGTGCTGGCGTATCTGATGCAAGGCCTGGTGGTGACGCTTGAGCGGCTGCGTGTACCCGGTGGCGTGGCGGTGGGCCTTGTCTTTGCGCTGTTCATGGGCGCGCTGATGCTGTTTATCGTCGTGGTGCTGCCATTGCTCTGGCATCAGTTGATCACGCTGTTCAACGAACTGCCGGGCATGCTCGCCAAGTGGCAATCGCTGCTGCTTCTATTGCCCGAGCGCTATCCGCATCTGGTGTCTGACGAGCAAGTCTTGCAGGCGATCGAAGCGGCGCGGGGCGAGATTGGCAAGTTTGGCCAGTGGGCACTGACCTTTTCGCTGTCGAGTTTGCCGCTGCTGGTGAACATCATGATCTACCTGGTGCTGGTGCCGATTCTGGTGTTCTTCTTCCTCAAGGATCGGGCGATGATCGGCGAGTGGGTGCGCGGTTATCTGCCTCGCGAGCGCGCGCTGATCACCCGCGTCGCCCAGGAAATGAACCGGCAGATCGCCAATTACATTCGTGGCAAAGGCATCGAGATCGTGATTTGCGGCGGCGTGACCTACATCGCCTTCATCGCGCTGGGCCTGAACTATGCGGCGCTGCTAGCGTTGCTGGTCGGCTTGTCGGTGGTGGTGCCGTATGTCGGTGCGGTGGTGGTGACCGTGCCGGTGCTGCTGATTGCACTGTTCCAGTGGGGCTGGAGCGATCAGTTCATTTATCTGATGGCGGTCTACGGAATCATTCAGACGCTGGACGGCAACGTGCTGGTGCCCTTGCTGTTTTCGGAAGCAGTGAATCTGCATCCGGTGGCAATCATCTGCGCGGTGCTGTTGTTTGGCGGATTGTGGGGATTCTGGGGTGTGTTCTTCGCGATCCCGCTGGCGACGCTGTTCAAGGCAGTGCTGGATGCTTGGCCGCGCAAGGAGCCGGTGGTGGCGCCGTTGCTTTAAAAGCAAAGATCGTCCGATCGCGGCCCGAGCCTTCGGTAGCTCCTACATTTGGAATGCTTTCCCCCTGTAGGGGCTGCCGAAGGCTGCGGTCTTTTGATCTTAGGCTTTGTTCAGGGTCTCAGCCGCCGCCAGCACGGCATCAACATGCCCCGACACTTTCACGCCACGCCATTCCTGACGCAGCACACCGTTCTTATCAATCAGGAACGTGCTGCGATCAACGCCCAGGTATTCCTTGCCATACAGCTTCTTCAACTTGATCACGTCGAACAACTGGCAAACCGTTTCGTCCTTGTCACTGATCAATTCGAAGGGAAATTCCTGTTTGCCTTTGAAGTTTTCGTGCGACTTCAAACTGTCGCGGGAAATGCCAAAGACTTCAGTGTTGGCAGCCTTGAACGCCGCATATTGATCGCGAAAGCCCTGACCCTGAGTGGTGCAGCCCGGGGTGCTGTCCTTCGGGTAGAAATAGATCACCACTTGCTTGCCCTTGAGTCCGGACAGGCTGACGGTCTGCCCGCTGGTCGCAGGCGCGGTGAAATCCGCAACCGGTTGGTCGATGACAACGGCCATGAAAGCTTCCTTACATTGGGTTTTGTGGGCGCCAAGGCTCGATCAGCGCATCCAGGTTCATCGCGTCGGCGAAGTCGAGGAACTGATCGCGCAGCCAACTGATCTGGGTACCGGCCGGCAGGGTCACGGTGAACGTGGCGTTGAGCATGGTGCCGCCGGTCTGTGGCGCCTGATAGGTGTCGCAGGTGAGGTTTTCCAGTTCGACGTTGTGGTCCATGAAGAACTGGCACAGCTCATTGATGATGTCCGGGCGATACGCCGAGCTGACGTAAGCCACGTAAGGCAGCGCCTGTGGGCGATTTTCCAGAGCCGCGCTGCGTACCACGTTGACAGTGAACGCATGACGCTTGGCCAGCAATGGCAGGCTGCCTTCGAGGCGCGCGAGGGCGTCCCAGCTGCCGGAAATTTCCAGCACCAGGGCGCTGCACTCGCCGTGGCGGGTCAGGCGAGAGGTGACGACGGCGCAGCGGTTTTCATGGCTGGCGCGGCACAGGACGTTGGTCAGCTCCATGGGGTTGGCGCCGAGGGCACTGATGACAAGGAATTGTTCGCGAACTGTGGGGGTGGACATGCAGCATTCCTAAAGCGATGAGCGGTCGGTAGGTTGACGGCATTGGTGGCCGGGGTGCCTGTTCTGGCGGCCGTATAAAGAGACCCGGCCAGCGTTCGCGGCTCGCTCCACTGTGCGGGAGCGCGTCGATGCGACGCAGGAACGGGGCCTGGGAGGCCGAAAGGGGAGGCTGAAACCCGGCGTACAAGCTGATCTGTACCGATCAAAGTCTGAAGGGTAGCGAAAAGCGGCGCCAAGGGGAATGGCGGCGGCGCAGTACTTCGCTTGTGCAAGCATCTTGGCGCCAGTACCATTACCGCTCTCTTTTTCCGGCAGGAGCGGTTTCATGATTGCGGGCAGTATGGTGGCACTGGTCACTCCCATGGATGCACAAGGGCGTCTTGACTGGGACAGCCTCAGCAAACTCGTGGACTTCCACCTCAAGAACGGCACCCATGCCATTGTCGCCGTCGGTACAACCGGCGAGTCGGCCACCCTTGATGTAGAAGAGCACATCGCCGTCATCAAAGCCGTGGTCAAACAGGTTGCCGGGCGCATTCCGGTCATCGCCGGCACCGGCGCCAATTCGACCCGTGAAGCCGTCGAGCTGACCCGCAACGCCAAGGCCGCCGGCGCCGATGCCTGCCTGCTGGTGGTTCCTTATTACAACAAGCCGACCCAGGAAGGTCTGTACCAGCACTTCAAGCACATCGCTGAAGCGGTCGACATTCCGCAGATTCTCTACAACGTTCCCGGCCGCACCTCCTGCGACATGCAGGCCGAGACCGTGATTCGCCTGTCCACCGTCCCGAACATCATCGGCATCAAGGAAGCCACCGGCGACCTCAAGCGCGCCAAAGCGATCATCGACGGTGTGAGCAAGGATTTCATCGTGCTGTCCGGCGACGATCCGACCGCTGTCGAGCTGATCCTGCTGGGCGGCAAAGGCAACATCTCGGTCACCGCCAACGTCGCCCCGCGCGAAATGGCTGACCTGTGCGAGGCCGCGCTCAAGGGCGACGCCGATACCGCACGGGCAATCAACGAAAAACTGATGCCGCTGCACAAGGACCTGTTCATCGAAGCCAACCCGATTCCGGTGAAGTGGGCTTTGGTCGAAATGGGCCTGATGCACGAAGGCATCCGCCTGCCACTGACCTGGCTGAGCACCCCTTGTCATGAAACGCTGCGCACGGCCCTGCGCCAGTGCAGCGTCCTGGTTTAATTGAGGAAGTACAACGCATGAAGCGAATGGCCGGACTTTCCGCACTTGCCTTGATTATCTCCAGCACCAGTGGCTGCGGATGGGTCTGGGGGCCGGAAGGTTATTTCCGCGACCGTGGAAGCGATTACCTGCAAGCGCAACAGACTGCACCGATGCAATTGCCACCGGATGTAAGCACTGCCAAGCGTCTCGATCCGCTGTTGCCGATCCCGCGCAACGTGGCCGATGACACCGCGACGGGCGAATACGTTGTTCCGCGTCCTCAGCCGCTGTCGGCGGTTGCCGATGCCACTGATTATTCGCTGCAGAAGAGCGGTGATTCGCGTTGGGTCGTGGCCCAGCATCCACCGGCCGAAGTCTGGCCAGTGGCGCTGCAGTTCTTCCAGGACAACGGTTTCCGTCTGGATGAACAGCGTCCGCAGACCGGTGAATTCACCACCACCTGGCAGCACTCCGACGAGCTGTCCGCGTCGATGGCCAAGCGCCTGAGTGCGGCCGGTATCGCCAGCGACAGCGAAACCCGCGTTCGCGTGCGCATCGAGCCTGGCGTGCAGCGCAACACCAGTGAAATCTACGTGGTCAGCGCCGAACGTCCTGCTGGCAGCACTGCCGACGTGGCTTTTACCAACCGTTCGGTCAACACTGGCCTGGACGCTGCGCTGGTCGACGACATGCTCGCGAGCATGAGCCGCACCTCCGAGAAGGGCGGTTCGGTGTCGATGCTGGCCTCGCGTGATTTCGATGCGCCGAGCCGTGTCAGCCTCAGCGAAGACGGTAGCGGCAACCCGGTGTTGAACGTCGGTACCGATCTGGACCGCGCCTGGTCGAGCGTCGGCCGTGCGCTGGAACAGGGCGAATGGCGCGTTGAAGACATCAACCGCAGCCTGGGCCTGTACTACATCAACCTGGCCGAAAAAGCCGAGAAGAAAGACGACAAGCCTGGCTTCTTCAGCAGCCTGTTTGGCAGTGCGCCGAGCAAGGAAGAAGTCGAAGCCCGTGCCGAGCGCTATCAGGTTCGCCTGAGCAAGGTTGGCGAGAACATCCAGGTCACCGTCGAAAAGAACATCAACACCGTCGCGCCGGCCGATGTCGCGCGTAAAGTGCTGAGCGTGATTCAGGACAACCTGGGCTGATCCGATATGCGTTTTGCCGTTCTCGGCAGCGGTAGCCAAGGGAACGGCACGCTGATCGCCAGTGCTGATACGTATGTGCTGGTGGATTGTGGTTTTTCCCTGCGGGAAACCGAAAGACGTCTGTTGCGCCTGGGTGTGCACCCGGCGCAACTGAGCGCGATACTTGTGACCCACGAACATGCCGACCACGTGCATGGCGTGGGTTTGCTGTCTCGGCGCTACAATCTGCCGGTCTACCTCAGTCGCGGCACGTTGCGCGGGATGCGCAAACCGCTTGAACCCGCAGGCTTTCTGGCCGGCGGCGAACAATTGCAGATCGGCGCACTGAACGTCGGGGTCATTGCCGTGGCCCATGACGCGCAGGAGCCGACCCAGTATGTCTTCAGCGATCAGGAACAGCGGCGCTTCGGCCTGCTGACCGACCTGGGATCGTTCTGCGAGCGGGTGCTGGATGGCTATCGGGACCTCGATGCATTGATGATCGAGTCCAACCATTGCCGCGACATGTTGGCCCGAGGTCATTACCCGTACTTTCTCAAGCAGCGGGTGGGCGGCGAACGCGGACATCTGAACAACCATCAGGCGGCATTCCTGGTGGCCGAGTTGGGCTGGCAGGGTTTGCAACACCTGGTTCTGGCCCATCTGAGCAGCAAGAACAACCTGCCGCAGCTGGCCCGGCAATGTTTTGTCGACACCCTCGGGTGCGACCCGGACTGGCTGCAACTGGCCGATCAAGATTCAGGGCTCGACTGGCGCCACATCGCCTAGCCCACCTACTTAGCAAGCGGAGCCCATCATGGAAAAACGTGAAGAACTCTACCGCGGCAAAGCCAAATCGGTTTATAAGACCGACGACGCTGACCGCTTGATCCTGCTGTTTCGCAACGACACTTCGGCGTTCGACGGCAAGCGCATCGAACAGCTTGATCGCAAAGGTATGGTGAACAACAAGTTCAACGCCTTCATCATGCAAAAGCTCGAAGCGGCCGGCGTGCCGACCCAGTTCGACAAACTGCTGGGCGACAATGAATGCCTGGTGAAGAAGCTCGACATGATCCCGGTCGAATGCGTCGTGCGTAACTACGCCGCCGGCAGCCTGGTCAAGCGTCTCGGCGTCGAAGAGGGCATGAAGCTCAACCCGTACACCTTCGAATTGTTCTTGAAGGACGACGCCAAGGGCGACCTGTTCATCAACGAATCCCACGTCGTGGCATTCGGTTGGGGCACCGCCGAGCAACTGGCGCGCATGAAAGAACTGTCGCTCAAGGTCAACGAAGTCCTGAGCAAACTGTTCGACGACGCTGGCCTGCTGCTGGTCGATTTCAAGCTTGAATTCGGCGTGTTCAGCGACGGCTCCATCGTCCTCGGCGACGAGTTCAGCCCGGACGGCTGCCGTCTGTGGGACAAGGACACCAAGAAGAAGATGGACAAGGACCGCTTCCGCCAGGGCCTCGGTGACGTCATCGAAGCCTACGAAGAAGTCGCCGCTCGTCTGGGCGTACCGCTTTAATCGACGCAAGCATCTGATAGCACGGAAAAAATTTCGTTTGGGGGGTTCGCAACCAACGAAAGTGTTGTTATGATGCGCGCCGTTGGAGAGATGCCAGAGTGGCCGAATGGGACGGATTCGAAATCCGTTGTACCTTCACCGGTACCTAGGGTTCGAATCCCTATCTCTCCGCCATTATTGAACAAGACGAAGCCCCCGTAATCATTGCTGATTACGGGGGCTTTTTCGTTTTGGTGTTAAATTTAGGACGTGTGCCGATTGAGTGTTCTTTGCGTTGTTATCAAAGCCCCTGGTTCGCCTCATCGGTCAGTCAAACGAAACGCGTGCGTCGGTGACGGTTCGGACAGAGAGCAATTGCTTTCTCCACTGTGTCATCACCGTCATCCGCCAGGCGAACTATGTGGCATTGAGCTATTGAGATTTTGAAAATTTCGCAAGTTCCTCCCAGATGTAACCATAGCTGTAGCGTAGCCATGCAACCTTTAACACGTGTAAACGGCGTCGTAGCCAACTGGTTTCCCGTGCTTGGAGTTCTTCGGCTATTTCGTTTAATAACCACTCATCCTGGAAACCACTCCAAACAGGCGGGACGGGCGTTTCAAGATTACTGAAACACACCGGGGCAACCTCAGAGTACAGGATGTGCTCAACAACCTCGGGATCAAAACCTCGGATTCGCTCTGCAATGGACCCATAGTCAACGGCGCTGTCTACAAAGGCTTCTGCCAGCGCGATCTGGATGCGTGCTCGATCCGCATCAGTCAGAATATGTCCCAATGGGCCAGCTCCTCTAACTCTGCGTCGAACGTATCGGCGGCAAATCCGCCGGCAATGCCACCGGCGATGCTTCCAATGAGAACAACTGCTATGGCGCAGGCCGGGGCTCCCGGCCCACAAATAGCGGAGATCCCCAAACCTGCCAGAAATCCACCCGCCGCACCTCCGCCCAGAATCGTGGCTTGACGAGCCGTCTCCTTGGCCTTGTCGTCTGCATTCAGTATCTGATAAGTGGCTAATACCGCTGTCAGGACAATTCCAACCTTGCCCATGACAGACATGATTTTAGTTCCAGCAGTGAACTTTGCATTAGCGCTGTCCGATCGTTCCAAAGCTCTGTACAAGACCTCTTTCTGTTGAGCCTTGGAAAGCTGGTCGTAGTTTTTTTGAATTGAGCCTGGGATTTCTCATTTAGGATTTCGTTGTATGTGCGACCATTTTTTTCTTCTTTTCCGCGATGGCCAGACCCTGTGCGGAGGTCATCTTGCGATGTTCGAACATGATTTTGTTGCGCATCTCGTTGCTGAACTTGGTCGCATCTTCAACGCTGATATTGCCGGCTTTCACGTCGGCGAATATTTGTTGGGACATTCGTCGAATATTGCGCTCGTAGTTTGCGCGGACGCGTTCATCCTTAATCGCATCAGTTGCGAAACGACTGGCTGCCCCTTCCATGCCAGCGACTGCCATCTCAAGGGGGAGCGCTCGAGCGTATGTTCACTTTTGACAATATAGCTTCCAGTTACCAGGTTTGGTTCCGTCACAAGAATATCCTTATCCAAAGATGTCATTCAGCAGTCCGTCAATACCTGGGGTCGTACAGGTATTCTCATGATGGGCGAATGCCAAGGTGTGGCACGTTTTTCCGGTGGGGTTGGAGAATTTGACCGAATTGTTTGCATCAAATACGCCGTGCATGGAAGAGCCATCGTCAAAGTGTGCCGTACAGGTGAGCCCTTCGTAGCTTTCTTCCGCGGGTATCTTAAAACCGATCCAATTCCCATGAATGACCATGGGTGTAGGCGGAATGAAGGGGGCAGGGGTATGGGAGCTTCCAATGATGACCGTACCCGAGCCACCGATTACGACGTCTCCGTGGCTACCGACAGTGCCGACTAGCGCAGCATTCTGGCCATTAATAAACACTGTGGAGGATACTGCGGAGGCTAACGCACTTCCGCAGGTACACTTGTCATCTTTGCGAGCGGCTGCGAGACCGTCGAAATACACATCAGGAGATCCGCACGCGATAGCTTTCGGTCCGTGCCCCGGGATTGGACAACTGGTTGGATCGGTGATGCGTGCCGCTGGCTTTGCCATCATTGACTCCCTGTCAGTGAATTACGGGGATGACTGTATCGGACTTGCTTTGAAAATCGGCCGCCGAAGGTGAGAGAGAAGGTTGCGTCCAAGGGATGAAAACGAGGTCGGAACCTCCCTTCGCCCTTTGCAATTGTAAGGGCCACGAATCCCTATCTCTCCGCCATTATTGAACAAGACGAAGCCCCCGTAATCATTGCTGATTACGGGGGCTTTTTCGTTTCTGGCGTTTTGTTCGTTACGCTTTTCGGGTACAACCTGCCGACTGCATAAAAGGAACAGCTCGATGAGTGAAGTTCAGCCGTTGGCGGGGGATGACGATGTGAAGCCGCAGGCCGTGAGTCTGCGCGAGGCTTTCTGGTTCTGGTTGAAGCTGGGCTTTATCAGTTTCGGCGGGCCGGCCGGGCAGATTTCGATCATGCACCAGGAGTTGGTCGAGCGGCGACGCTGGATTTCCGAGCGGCGTTTTCTGCATGCCTTGAACTACTGCATGTTGCTGCCGGGGCCGGAGGCGCAGCAGTTGGCGACCTACATCGGCTGGTTGATGCATCGAAGCTGGGGCGGCATTGTGGCCGGGGCTTTGTTCGTGTTGCCTTCGCTGTTCATCCTGATTTTCCTGTCGTGGCTGTACATCGCCTTCGGTGAAGTGCCGGTGGTGGCCGGGCTGTTTTACGGGATCAAGCCTGCGGTGACGGCCATCGTGGTGCAGGCGGCGCATCGCATTGGTTCGCGGGCGCTGAAGAACAATTGGCTGTGGGCGATTGCGGCAGTGTCGTTTACCGCGATTTTTGCGTTCAATGTGCCGTTCCCGCTGATCGTGCTGGGCGCGGCGGTGATTGGCTATTTTGGCGGACGCTTGGCGCCGGAGAAATTCAGGGCCGGCGGGCATAGCGCGGCGAAGAAGTCTTTCGGTGCGGCGTTGATCGACGACGACACGCCAACTCCGGCGCATGCCCGTTTCAGCTGGACGAAACTGGCCATGCTCGCCGTGATTGGCGCCGCGCTCTGGGCATTGCCGATGGGCGTATTGACCGCGCTGTTCGGCTGGCAGGGCACGTTGACGCAAATGAGCTGGTTCTTCACCAAAGCTGCGCTGCTTACCTTTGGCGGAGCTTATGCGGTGTTGCCCTATGTCTATCAAGGTGCGGTCGGCCACTACGGCTGGCTGACGCCGACGCAGATGATCGACGGCCTGGCGCTGGGCGAAACCACGCCCGGGCCGCTGATCATGGTGGTGGCGTTTGTCGGTTTTGTCGGGGCTTATGTGACGCAGGTGTTCGGTGCCGATCAGGTGTTTCTTGCCGGAGCGGTTGCCGCCGCGCTGGTCACTTGGTTCACCTTTCTACCCTCATTCCTGTTCATCCTCGCCGGCGGCCCGCTGGTGGAGTCGACGCACGATGAACTCAAATTCACCGCCCCGCTGACCGCGATCACCGCTGCGGTGGTAGGGGTGATTCTCAATCTGGCGTGTTTCTTCGGTTATCACGTGCTCTGGCCGCAGGGCTTCAGCGCCAGCCTGGACTGGCCGTCGGCGTTGATTGCCATTGCCGCGGCCCTTGCGCTGTTTCGCTTCAAGCGCGGGGTGATTCAGGTCCTGCTGGGCTGTGCGCTGATCGGGTTGGTGGTGCATTTGCTGCGTTGATTCATGCGGTCAGGCCCAGCCAGCCGTGGAAACCGACGTAAAGCCCAACCGCGATAATCAGAACGCCAGACACATACGGCGCCCTCCGCGCCAATGTGCCCAACCACGGCCAACGATTGGACGCCTGTCTGGCGCCAATCGCCGCCGCAGCTCCCACGGTCACCAGAGTGATCGCCAAGCCGATGCTGAAACACAACACCAGCATGCCGCCCAGCGCGACCTCTTTGACTTGCAAACACAGCAGCAGAACGGTGATCGCGGCGGGGCAGGGGATCAAACCGCCGGTCAAACCGAATACAACAATCTGCCCCGTTGTCACTTCGCGATGGCTAAAGCGCTTGCGAATATCCTCGGCATGCGCGCGCTCATGGGCGTCCTGATAACCTTCAACTGCCAGCGCCAGACCTTCCGATTCGGTGTGACCATGGTGATGCTTGTGATCATGACCGTCATGATGATCATGCCCATGAGCAACGTTGAACATCCGCTCACCCCGCCAGGTCCGCCACAACATCCATAGCGCAATCGCAATGATCAACGCCGCAGACGCCAGCTGAAAGTACGGCTCGGTGGTCTGCGCATCCAGCCCGGCGCCCAGGTACATTCCGCCAATCGCCACCAGCCAGACCACCGCCGTGTGCGACAACGTCGCGGCCAGGCCCAACAGCACGGCCTGTTTGACCGAGCCACGAATGGCGACGATGAACGCCGCCATCATTGTTTTCGAATGGCCCGGTTCCAGGCCATGCAAAGCGCCGAGCAGAACCGCACTGGGGAAATACAGCCAGGCGTTGGCCCCGCCTTGTTGCAGCAGTTGAGCAAAATCGGGCATGTCGGAACCTAGAGGTATTTGGTGATTTGTTTGAACGCTTCCAGCGGTGCGCGCTCGCCGTTGCCCAGTGCCGAGACGGTGTCTTCCAGGCAATGGTCGATGTGATCCTGAATCAACGTGCGCTTGGCCTGGCAGATGGCTTTTTCAACCGCGTGCAGTTGCTGGGCGATGTCCACGCACTCGCGGCCTTCTTCGATCATCGTGATGATGCCGCGCAAATGACCGTCCGCACGCTTGAGGCGTTTGATGATTGCTTCGTGGCTTTGGTGAACATGAGCATGCCCGTGTTCGTGTGTGTGCTTACTCATTTTTTGCACCTCGAAGCAGATCTGACCGTGCGCCAATGCTATCCCCCCTGGGGGGATACTAACAAGCCCTGAAACAGCGCGTCGTGAACCCGTTGCTGTGTGATTAGTTCCGCTCAATTCAAAGCGAGCAGCGCAAGCGGCACACGGCCGTTTCGCTTGATCCCGCGGTTCAAACCATTTGTCCTGTCACTTCAAATTTTTTGAAATTTCCGCGAAGACAATGCTTCACAAAAGGGTAGGCAGGCTTTTAACCCACGACTTGCCACGCTTATCCGACTGAGGAGATTTGTCATGTTTCTACATAACAAGCGACTTCAATACACCGTTCGTGTCGCCCAGCCCAATCCGGGACTGGCCAATCTGTTGCTCGAGCAGTTTGGCGGCGCACAAGGTGAACTGGCGGCGGCTTCGCGCTATTTCACTCAAGCGCTGGCCGAGGACGATCCGGGACGCAAAGACCTGCTGATGGACATTGCCACTGAAGAACTCAGCCACCTGGAAATCATCGGCTCGATCATCGTCATGCTCAACAAGGGTGCCAAAGGCCGGATGGCCGAAGGTGTCGAGAAGGAGGGTGAGCTGTATCGCTCTTTGAATGGCAATGGCAATGACTCGCACATCACCAGCCTGCTCTATGGTGCCGGTTCGCCGTTGACCAACTCGGCCGGTGTGCCCTGGACGGCGGCATACATCGATACGATCGGCGAGCCCACCGCCGACATGCGCTCCAACATCGCTGCAGAAGCGCGGGCGAAGATTGTTTACGAGCGCTTGATGAACGTGACCGATGACCCCGGCGTGAAAGAGGCGCTGGGCTTTCTGATGACCCGCGAGATCGCCCACCAGTTGTCGTTCGAAAAAGCCCTGCATTCGATTCAGCCAAACTTCCCGCAAGGCAAGCTGCCCGGCATGCCTGAGTTCACCAACGTCTACTTCAACATGTCGCAAGGCACCGAAAGCATGCGCGGGCCGTGGAATCAGGGCGACGATTGGGAGTTTGTCGAAAGCCCAACGCCGGCGGTCGACGGCGGTGATGGCCTGGCCACCGTGCAACTGGATAGCGCCGACGAAGCGCTGCTGGAAAACATGAAGATGCGGACCATGTCCGATCCCAACAGCGAGCCGGTTACCGGTGCGGATCTGGGCTCCGGCGCGCAGGCTAAACCAGGCTTGTAAGGCATGTGGGGCGCGCCGGACATCAGGCGGCGCGCCCCGGTTGATCACTGTGAAATCATCAAGAAGAGGATTCGACAATGGCTACTCCACAGGAAAACCTGCTCGACTGGCTGCGTGATGCCCATGCCATGGAGCAACAGGCCGAGCAGATGCTCAAGGCGCAATCCAAGCGCCTGGAGCATTACCCGCAGCTCAAGGCACGCATCGACCAGCACATCGAAGAAACCCTCGGCCAGCAGAAACTCATCGACGAATGCCTGCAACGTCTGGGCGGTGATTCGTCAACGATCAAGGACTTGGGCGGCAAACTGATGGCGTTCGGTCAGGCGGTTGGCGGCTCCTTGATGAGCGACGAAGTGATCAAGGGCGCCATGGCCGGCTACGTTTTCGAGAACATGGAGGTTGCCAGCTACACCGTGCTGATCGCAGCGGCGAAAGCAGCGGGGGACACGCAGACGCAGAAGGCCTGCGAACAGATTCTGCCGCAGGAAGTGGCCATGGCTGAATGGCTGCTCAAGCATTTGCCGCAACTGACTGACGCGTTTCTCGAGCGCTCGGCGGATCCGGACAAGGAAGCCAAGAAGTAACCCTGCCCACCGGCGTCCGCCTGCAAACCGGGCGGACGCGGTATCAATGCTATGGCGCGACTTCCAGCGGTTTGCGCTCGATTGCCACGGGCTGCAAATGACCCAAGCGGTCGAGGTGATAGCGCTGAAGATCCCGCGCCAGAATCAGTCGGCCGTTATACAGCGCCGCCGCTTCGCTACGCACATCTTCGATCGACGGACTCAGCGCCGGGTTGGCCTGATAGCGTGCGCTGAAGTGCGTCAGCACCAGATTGCGCACCCCTGCGGCCTCGGCAAAACCGGCGATCGCAGCGGCGCTGCTGTGGCCGTAACTGGCACGAGCGCGGTCGATTGCTGCCTGCACGAATGTCGCCTCATGCACCAGCACGTCCGCCGATTGCGCCACTTCTGCCAGCAGTGCCGGGCGATCGTTATCGCCGCAAACGATGATGCGCCGATCAGGTCGCGCGCTCAGCAGATAGTCGCGAGCGTGCAGCATCCGCCCATCAACCGCCACGTCCTGACCATGGGCCAACTGACCCCACAGCGGGCCGCGTTCGATGCCCTCGGCGTCGAGGCGCCGCACGTCGAGACGCGGCTCCGGGTCGGATTCGGTAAACACATAACCGTGACACGGCACACGGTGCGACAACTCGACGGTCTGCACTTGGACGTTAACGTTGCGCCATTCGGTGAGCGTTTCCACCGCGTGCAGGTTGATCTCGAAGGGCAGATGCGATTGCGTCACCTCAAGACTCATTCTCAGCCACGGATGCAGCGCCGCCGGCAGAATAATGTCCAGCGGCCGCGAGCGTCCGGACATGCCGGTGCTCGCCAGCAGACCCGGCAAGCCCAGGCAGTGATCGGCGTGCACATGAGTGATGAAAATCGCTCGCAATTCACTCAGTGACAGCGGCGTGCGCAGCACCTGGTGCTGAGTGCCTTCACCGCAGTCGATCAGGTACCAGCCTTTGCCGGCAGATGCGATCAGTGCCGTGGCGCTGACATTGCGCTGGCGGGTCGGCACGCCGGCAGACGTGCCCAGAAACAACAAATCCACGGTGGTTCTCCCTGGCGGTTCGGATTTGACTATGCAGACTGCCAGACGCGGTAACCGCGTGCAGTGCTCGGTGTGCTTTCGACACTCAGCAACGCGATTCGGATCCATCGATATTGTGCGGCAACTCATCGGACACCCGTGCTGTCGGCGCCCGGCCTTGGCACTCTTCTCGCTGGTAATGGTCACAGCGAAACGCAATGAGCTTAGCGGAGGTTAGCTTGCCTAAAAAATCCAGACCGATCGTCGACCGCGCCGACGCAGCGGTCCTTTCGCAGGAACGCAAAGATTTGTTCTTCGCGGCGGTACAGGTCAGCCGCATGGCCATGATCGTTACCGACCCTGCGCAGCCCGACGATCCCATCATTTTCGCCAATAACGCGTTTCTTGAACTCAGCGGCTACGAGCTGGAAGAAGTGCTCGGGCGCAACTGCCGATTTCTGCAAGGCGAGCAGACTGATCGCGCCGTGTTGCAACAGGTCAAGCAAGCGCTGAAGCATCACCACGAAACCTGCGTGGAAGTGCTCAACTATCGCAAGGACGGCTCGTCGTTCTGGAACGAGCTGTTTATCGCGCCGTTATTCAACGAGCGCGGGCAACTGGTGTATTTCTTCGCCTCGCAAATGGACGTCAGCCGCCGCCGTGACGCCGAGGACGGTTTGCGTTACAGCGAAAACATGGAAGCACTGGGACAGTTGACCGGTGGCATTGCCCACGATTTCAACAATCTGTTGCAAGTGATGATCGGCTACATCGAGCTGATCCAGCACACCGCCAAGCGACCGAGCATCGATCCGCAGCGCATTGTGGTCGGCGCCGGTCACGCCCGCGCGGCGGCGGAAAAAGCTCGTCTGCTGACCCAGCATCTGCTGGCCTTTTCCCGGCGGCAACGGCTCGAAGGCCGGGTGATCAATCTCAATGCCTTGCTGGAGCGGTCAACGCTGCCGTCGCTGGAATCTGCTGCTCTGGAGCCACAGTTCGAACTCGCCGAAGACTTGTGGAATTGCCGCCTCGACCCGGCGCAGGCCGAGATGGCGCTGAACCATCTGCTGTCCAATGCGCGCGACGCGCTGAGTCAGCAGCGCCAGCCGATGATTACTGTGCAGACCCGCAATGTCATGGTGCCGGACGCAACGGATCCGCACCAGGCCGGATTGGCCGAGGGCCGTTACGTGTGCATCGCAATCGCCGACAACGGTGTGGGCATTGCTGCCGACGATCTTGATAAGGTCATGGAGCCGTTCTACACCACCAAAGAGGAGGGCAGCGGCGCCGGCCTCGGGCTGTCGATGGTCTATGGCTTCGTCAAGCAGTCCGGCGGCGTGGTCAAAATCGAATCGACGCCGGAACTCGGCACCACGGTGCGCCTGTTCTTTGCGGCCGACGACAGTCTGCCGACGGCGTTGGAATCGTCGCCCGATGCCGAAAAGCTCAAAGGCACCGAGCGCATTCTGATCGTCGAGGACCGTCCGGAGGTTGCTGAGCTGGCCCGTCTGGTCCTGTCCGAACACGGTTACCGCACCGACATCGCTGCAGATGCGCGCGAGGCGTTGGCAGTACTGCAGGGCGGCGATTATGACTTGGCGTTTACCGATCTGGTCATGCCCGGCGAGATGAACGGGCTGGCCTTGGCACGGGAAATCAGCCGGCGCTATCCGGCCATGAAAATTTTGCTCACAACCGGCTATTGCGCGGACGAGTCGACGCCCAATGAGCTGGCGGACAATGAATTCGAATTGATCGCCAAGCCTTACGCGCCCTTGGATCTGTTGCGCAAGCTGCGCTCGATGCTTGGCTGAAAAAAACGAACTGACAGCGCGCCTTCGGCGTCCATCCTAAAGACCGCATTGAGCAACCAGTGAGGGGATCGATCCCCGAGGAGATGTTGGCCGTGAGCGATTATCCGATGGACGAAACCGATTCCGATCACCGCAACCGCCAGTTCGGCCAGGCGCTGGGGCTGGATGCTGACGAGGTGGAGCTTTGGGTCAGCGCGATTGAGGAAGACGGCAGCGGCATGGGCTACGTCGTGCACTTTTCCAGCGAGACGCCGGTGGATGTGCTGGCCAAGGTGCAAGGGCTGGGCGAAGACCTGATGATCAATATCGGGCCGATTGACTGAGCGTCAGGGAGGGCGATCCATGCAGGAGCAACCTTTGGTGGTGATAAGTGGCGCCAGTGCCGGCGTCGGGCGTGCGGTGGCTCACCGGTTTGCCGCTGGCGGCTACCGTATCGGCTTGCTGGCGCGGGATCCGGCGGGACTGGCCGCTACGCAGGAAGAGCTGCAATCGTATGGCGTCCAGGTGGAAACGGTCAGCGTTGATGTCGCCGATGCGCTGGCTGTGCAGGAGGCCGCGCAGCAACTGGAAGCCAACCTCGGGCCGCTGGCAGTGTGGGTCAACGCAGCGATGGTTACGGTGCTTTCGCCGATAGAACAGTTGTCCGCCGCCGAGATCGAGCGCGTCACTCAAGTGACCTATCTGGGCACCGTTCACGGTACCTTGGCAGCATTGTCGTTGATGCGTCCACGCAACAAAGGATTGATCATCCAGGTCGGCTCGGCGCTGGCCTATCGCGCCATTCCATTGCAGGCCGCCTATTGCGGGGCAAAGTTCGCTGTACGCGGTTTTACTGATTCATTGCGCTGTGAGTTACTGCATGAGCGTAGCCGTATCCGCGTATGCATGGTGCAATTGCCGGCGATCAATACGCCGCAGTTCGACTGGGCGCGTAACAAACTGCCCAAGCGCCCGCAACCGGTGCCACCGATCCACGACCCCGACGTGGCAGCACGGGCGATTTTCAGTGTGGTCAGGCATCCACCTCGCGAGCTTTGGCTCGGAGGATCGACGATCAAAGCGATTATCGGCCAATCGGTCATGCCGGGTTTGCTCGACCGTCTGATGGCGCGTGCCGCCTGGTCCGGCCAGCAAACCAGCGAGCCTGAGGACAACGAGCATCCGGACAACCTGTTCGAGGCGCAGCCGGGATTGCATCAGACCCGTGGCCGCTTCGTCGGCCGATCAAAGGACGCGGCGCTGGCCTTGACCTCGACACAAGTGCTGGCAGTGTCTGCGCTGATCGCCGGCCTCGTGGCCGTGGTGCTTCTACAGCTCTGACGGTTGCCAGCGAAACCAGCGATAGCCGAAGCCGGCCAAGGCCAGATTGCCTCGGTCCGGCGCGGCATATTTCCGGTCTGCGAGGATCGGTTCATAGTCTTGCAAAACGATATCGAGCGTGTCGTCGAGACTCACCGGTTTGTCGCTGAGATTGCACAACATCAGTGTGCACGACTGCGCCCGGTGCACGATGGCGAATACTGCAGGATGACTGCTGTCGAGTATTTGCCATTGGCCTTCACCGACTTCAGCAAGGTTCGCGCGCGCTCGCAGGATGCATCGGCAACGACTCAGCAACGAGCGGTCATCCGCTTGCTGTGCGGCGACGTTCAGCTGCGCAAAAGCGAACGGCCCTTGGTCGATTATCGGTGCGGCCAGCCTGGCTGAAGCGGCGGTTGAAAACCCGGCGTTGCGCGCGGCTGACCACTGCATCGGTGTACGCACCGAGAGTCTTTCCGGACGGCGCAAATCATCGCCCATGCCGATTTCTTCGCCGTAACGCAGAATCGGCGTACCGGGCAGCGACGCCAGCAGTGCCTGGGCCAGGGCCTGATGACCGACATCCCCGCGCAGCATCGGCGCCAGGCGACGTCGGATCCCGCGTCCATATACGCGCATGTGCGGATCCGGCGCGAACACTTCCATGACTTCCTTGCGCTCGCGTTCGGTCAAACGTTCCAGATCCAGCTCATCATGGTTGCGCAGCCACACGGCATAACTGGCGCCATCGGGCGGTGTCGGGCGCCGGTGCAGCGCACGGATCAGCGGCTCGGCCTGACCGCGAGCCAAGGCCAGGAACAGGTGATTATTGACCCAGAAATCCAGTGCCAGGGTCAGGCGATTGCCGTCACCGAAGTAATGAACGAAGCGCTCCGGCTCGACATCGACTTCGCCCATCAGCACGCACTCGGGATTGATCCGCCGCGCCAGCGTCGACAAGCGCTCCAGCAGCCAGACACCTTGTTCCTCGTCGCCGCCACCGGCCTGTTCCACCGCGTGGGACGCTGCGTCCAGGCGAAAACCGGCCACACCCAGGTCAAGCCAATAACCCATGATCTGCTCGATTTCCTCGACCACCGCCGGATTGGCCAGATTCAGGTCAGGTTCATGGCGATAGAACAAATGGCGGTAAAACTGCCCGGCCTGTTCGTCCCACTGCCAGATGCTGTCCTCCACCGACGGGAAAATAGGCTGGTTGCCATCGTCCACTGGCTGATCCGACCAGATGTAGTAATCACGATAGCGACTATGACGATCACGCCGTGCTTGAACAAACCACGGGTGCTGATTGCTGGTGTGTTGCAATACCAGTTCCAGCACTACGCGTATGCCGCGCTTGCCCGCCTCCCTGAGCAACAGGCGCCAATCGTCTTCGGTGCCGAAGCGCGGCTCGAGCTGTCGATGGTCGCTGATGTCATACCCGGCATCGCGAAATGGCGAAGCGAAAATCGGTAACAGCCACAGTGTGCCGACACCCAGTGCCTGCAGGTAGTCGAGTCGGTCGATGACTCCGCGCAAGTCGCCGCAGCCGTCGCCGTTGCTGTCGAGGAACAGCGATGGATCAATCTGATAGATCAGGGTTTTGCGATACCAGTCGGCGCTCATGATCAGCCCTCGGCCGGGCGCAGGATCAACGCTTGTTCCGCTGCCAGCGTTCCGTTGAAAGGCTGGTTTGCGGCAACGGTGTCACTGGCGACGTCGACCCGCCAATGACCGGTCATTGGAAAGCTGTGTTCGCGCTGGTCGAAATTGATGCAGACAATCCGTTCGTCTCCCGCGCAGTGACGCCGATACGCCAGCACTTGCGGGTGTGACGGCAATTCCTGCCAGTCGCCAAGACGCAACGCTTCACTCTTGCGGCGGCAATCGAGCAATTGGCGATACAACGTGAGCGTTGATTCGGCTGAGGCTTCTTGCACCTGCACCGCCAGTTCAGCAGCGTCGGGCGGAAAGGGCAGCCACGGCGCAGACCCGCTCCAGCCGTGTGGCGGATCGGCAGCCCAGGGAATCGGCCCGCGACTGCCATCGCGGCCACCGGGGTCCACGCGGGTCTGCGCATCGACCACGGTATCTTCCAGAGCCAGCTCATCACCTTGAAAAATGAACGGCGTGCCGCGCAGAGTCAGCAGCATCACAGCGGCCGCCCGCGCGCTGCGCAGAGAACCACCGTAACGACTGCGGATGCGTCGGTTGTCGTGGTTGGATAAAGCCCAGGTCGGCCACGCTGACTGAGCGCCGAGGAGGCTTTCCACGTCGCGAATGCACAGGCGAAATACCACCGGATCCCAGGGCGCATCCAGTGGCGGAAAATTGAAGGACATATGCAGTTCATCGCAGGCGCCGTAGTAGGCGGCTACCTGAGCGGTGGAACGGATGTTCACCTCGCCGATCAGTACGCGGTCGCCAGGGTAGCCATCGACCAGACGGCGCAACCCACGCAGCACTTCATGGCTGTAGGGCTGGTCATTGATCTGCACCATGGTTTCGCCGGCCAGGCAGCGCGGATCATCGGCGAATGTCGGATCCTTGCCGACGCAATGCACCACATCGATCCGGAAGCCATCGACGCCGCGATCGAGCCAGAACCGCAGCACCTCGTGCATGGCCTGCACGACTTCGGGGTTATGCCAGTTCAGGTCCGGCTGTTGCGGCAAGAAGAAGTGCAGATAGTATTGCTGGCTGCCGTCGTCCCAGCTCCAGGCACTGCCGCCATCGATGGAGGCGCGCCAGTTATTCGGTTGATCTCGCCAGATGTACCAGTCGCGCTTGCGACTGTCGCGGCTGGCTCGGGATTCGATGAACCAAGGGTGCTGATCGGAAGTGTGATTGGGCACGAAATCCATGAGCACCTTGATGCCACGGTTGTGCGCTTGTGAGATCAGATTGTCGAGATCGGCGAGATGGCCGAACAGCGGATCGATGTCGGTGTAATCGCAAATGTCATAGCCGGCATCGACCATCGGCGAGCGGTACACCGGCGACAGCCACAGCGCGTCGATGCCCAGAGCCTTGAGGTAATCGAGCCGAGCGATGAGGCCGGGCAGATCACCAATGCCGTCACCATTGGTGTCGGCGAAGGAGCGTGGGTAGACCTGATAGATGACTGCGTGTTTCCACCAGGGCGATGTCGACATGGTTTCTCCTTGAACCGTGCTTGCGGAATCGATCTAGGGCTTGGGCGGCGTCAGTGCGCCGGCGGAGGGCTTGAGTTTTTCCTGCAGATCCCGAGCGGTTTTGGCCTGTTTTTCGATGCCCGGCAAGGCGGACCGGGCGAAAGCCTTGAGCTGCGGATTTTGCGATGACATCGCTTCTTTCTTGAACAGCATCAGCTTTTGCTCGAGGGTTTCGGCCTGGCTGTCGATGTAGATGCGGTCGAAGGCGTTGTCCCTTGATTCAAGGCGTAGCTGCTTGGCTTTGGATGCCATCGAAGGTTCGGTGGGAACTGCCATATGCTGGCTTTGCCCCAGTTGTCGGATTTGCTTATCGAAACGCTCATGCTCGGCGATCATTTGCCGGGCAAACGCTTTGACCTCGGGCAGGGTGGCCTTTTCCAGTGCTATGCGCGAACTGTTGTGCTGGAACAGGCTTTGCTGTGCCGCCTCTTCGATGAAGGCATCAATAGTGTCCGCATGGCTGGGCTGGACGATTACAGCCAGCAGTGCAAGGCAGATCGCGGCGAGTGATTTCATGGCGCGTAAACTCCGCAGCATCAATGGAGGGTGGCGGCCCGGGCCCGACTCATGGTTGCTGATAGTGGCCGGGGATATTGTCGCCTTCGTCGGGCTTGGTGCGTTTCTGCACCTGGACGTCGCTCAGTGAAGCAGCCTTCAATTCGGGGAAAGCGGTCTTGACCAGGGTTTCAGCGAGACCGGGGTCGAGAGTGTCGCCATCGTGGATCAGCGTGCGGCTTTGCGGCTGGTTGTCGACGATGAAACTGATGAGGTAGCGGTGCTCATGGGACATGGCTGAAATCCTTGAGTGCATGGCAGCAAACATTGCAGTACATGCACCTTTGATGAACACCGCTGACGAGCATTCAAATAAACGCTTTGAACGGCGACAGACGGTGCCGCTTCGCCGATGAAAAGGGTCTCGCTCAAATTTCCTTGATTGGCGTCTCGCCCTGTACGGCTTTGATCAGGTTGATCACGTGCAGGCAATCGGCCTTGTTCACATACGACTCGCCGCTGGCCACCGTCTCGTGGTTGCGCGCGCGCAGACGCCAACGCCATTGGCCTTTGCCAGTGCTCGGGGTGCCGCGGGTTTGTCGGTAGATTTCGAAATACATGGGTTCGCTCCCTGCGATTGATAGGCGCGCCAACCTCTGTGGCGCATCGACGCAAGCCTAGCGCAGCGGTTTTTTTGGCTATCGCGGATTTGTTTCCAATCGTTCGCGGATGTTTCTGCAAAAGCCGCCGCATAAACGTTTATGGACGGCATCCCCAAGGCCTTTCTACACTGCCGCTATTCCGGGAGCAGGGGCAATGGATGAATCGCAATGAACTACGCAAGGCCGACATCAACCTGATGGTGGTGTTCGAGACCCTGATGCTCGAACGCAACGTGACCCGCGCGGCGGAGAAGCTGTTCCTCGGCCAGCCGACCATCAGCTCGGCGCTCAACCGTTTGCGCACGATGCTTAACGACCCGCTGTTCATCCGCGTCGGCCATCGCATGGAACCGACGGCCCGCGCCGAAGATATCTACCGCCATCTGAAACCGGCACTGGATTCACTGTCGGCGGCTTTGAGCCTGACCCGCGATTTCGACCCCGCCACCAGCACCATGACCTTTCGCATCGGCCTTTCCGATGACGTCGAATTCGGCCTGCTGCCGCCGCTGTTGCGCGCGCTGCGCCAAGAGGCACCGAACGTTGTGTTCGTCGTACAGCATGTCGATTACTGGCGCATTCCCGACCTTCTTGCGGCTGGCGACATCACCGTCGGCATCAGCCAGACCCGTGGCCTGCCCGCCAACGCCAAACGCAAACTGCTGCGCCATATTCAGCCGAGCATCCTGCGCGCCGATGCCTCTGATACACCGCTGACCCTCGACGAATATTGCGCTCGCCCGCATGTGCTGGTGTCGCACACGGCCAATGTCAGTGGCTATGCCGATGAGTGGCTGGCGGAGTTGGGGCGCACGCGGCAGGTGGTGTTGTCGGTGCCCCAGTACAGCGCACTACCGGCACTGCTGGCAGGCACCGACCTGATCGCCAGTCTGCCGGATTACACCGCCGCGGCGATGGCGGCGTCCGGGTCGCTGTTCCAGGAACCGTTCCCGTTCAAGACGCCGACGCTGGACCTGTCGATGGTCTGGCTCAGCCACGTCGACAGCGACCCGGCCGAACGCTGGCTGCGCTCGCGGCTGGAAGCGTTCATGAGTGAACGACCAACTGAGCACCACGATCCCTTGTAGGCGCTGCCGAAGGCTCGGGCCCGATCGGACGATCTTTTGATCTTGATTGTGAAAAACACAAAATCAAAAGCTCGCAGCCTCGTTTCACTCGACAGCTCCTGCAGGTAATGCATTGAGCCGACTGTGGTATACGTACGCCCCCGCATCCGCCGACTGGAGATCCGCAATGCCACACCTGCACGTGGAATACACCGCCAACCTGACGCAGTTGAATGCTGACATCGCCCTGATCCGGCTCAACAACACGCTGGTCGGTTCCGGTCAGTTTGGTGCCGAGTTCGATATCAAGAGCCGCGCGATCAAGGTGGAGAACTTCAAGGTCGGCACGGCCCTCGGCGAGCGCGCCTTCGTCCATGTGAAACTGGCATTGCTCAGCGGGCGCTCGGCGGAGATCAAAAAGCAGCTCTCGCAAAGCCTGCTGGTGGTGTTGCAGGAACTGTGCGAATGGCCGGCCGGGCTCCAAGTTCAACTGTGCGTCGAACTGCTCGACATCGATCGCGAGTCCTACAGCAAGGCCGCGATCGGCATCTGAGGCTCAGACGCTTTCCAGCTCGCTGCACACCTGAATCACCTGCTCGCGCAGCCAGAGGTTGGCGCTGTCCTGATCGGCGTTCTGGCTCCACTGCATGTCGAGAGTGAAACCCGGCAAGCCATTCGGCGCCTCGCAGTGATTGAACACTGCATCGTTGGTCAGCAAACGCTGGATACGCCGGGGCAGGGTGAGGATGAAATCGGTGCCGGTAATCATCTTCAACGCGGCGCTGTAGCTGTTCGAGCGCGCAACGATCTGGCGTTTCTGCGCCTGCCGCGCCAGCCAGCCATCGACCATGTTGGTGCTCGAAGTCCACGGCGTCGGGAATACATGCCGACGCTCGGTGAATGCTTGCAGGCTCAAGCGCGGTTCCAGTGGCGTTGCACGCTTGTCGAAGACGCAGACCAAGTCATCTTCCAGCAGCATCCGTGATTTCAGATCTGCATGCTGGCGGTGAAAGTGCGGGCCGAAGCTGATCACCAGATCGAGGCTGCCGTCGCGCAGCTCATCGGCCGGCACGTCGGTTTCAAACTTGTGCATGTTGACCATCACCGGCAAGTCGTCGAAATCGAAGCGCTTCAACAGGCGCGGCAGGATCAATTGCTCGAAATATTCCGGCGCGCAGATGTTGAAGGTCACCGCTTGCCGGCTCGGGTCGAAGGCCGGGGCCCCGGCGTGGCAGAGGTTGATGCTTTCGAGGATCTTCTGCACATGGCCATACATGCTGCAGGCCTTGTAGGTCGGGCGCATGCCGGTGCGGGTATTGATGAACAACTCGTCTTCGAAACTGGTGCGCAGTTTCTTCAGGCAATAACTGACGGTGGACTGACTGACAAACAGCGTTTCCGAGACATCGGTGACGCTGCTCTGCTCGTACACGGCGACAAATACCATCAAATCCTGCATGTCGAGCTTGCGAAGCAAATTACTGTTCAGCATGAGTTCCGTCTCGCTGTGCCCTTGCGCAGAATTCGCGCAAACGTGTGCGTATGATCCTAACGGAACGATGGTGCCAGGAGAAACCCTTGTAGGGCATTTCACGGATACATGTGGGACAGAAACTTTTAGCAACACGACGTTGCCAACCCGGTGCGGGAAAGATGGCCAGAGGCCTCTAGTCCGGGCCAGACAAGTGGCTTGCGTAGTGGCGTGGGTCGAAGCGCGTCACCAGCAGCAGCATGATCACCATCACCGCCGTCAGCGCCCACCACGCGCCTTCGAAATTGCCCAGCCGATCGCGGATCAGCCCTGCCAACAGCGGCGAAAGTCCGGCGATCAGATAGCCGATCCCCTGCACGAACGCGGTCAGGCCTCCGGCGCGCTGCGGCTCGTCGCAGTGATCCAGCGCGACGATCAGGCTCATTGGAAACAGGCCGCCAATCCCGAGCCCCAACAAACACGGCCACAGCAGGACCAGATGCGCCGGGGCGAGTATCAGCCCGCAGAAACCGCCGATGATCAGCATCAGCAAAACCGCCAGTATTGCGCGTCGATCATGACTGCGATTGGCGATCGCCGGCACTGCCAGGCCGGAAATGACCTCCATCGCCGTAAGAAAACCCAACAGCAACCCGGCGTTTTGTTCGCTCCAGCCTTTTTCTACGTAGTACGGGGCGAGCCAGGCGAGGATGCAGGTGTAGGACGCCGTACCGAGGCCAAAGAAAATCGCCAGCAACCAGGCGCGGCGGCGCGTTATGAAAGACTCCCGCTGGGTCACCCTTGATACGGTTTGCGCCGGCTGCAAGCACCAGACCAGCAACGCGATCAATGCCAGCGCGGCCCAGATGGCCAGCCCCACACGCCAACTGCCGGCCTGCGCCATCACCAATGGCGCGAACGAGGCGGCAATCGCGGCGCCGCCCATGATCGACGTGACGTAGACGCCCATGCATAACGCCACGTTGTCAGGGAAGCGCGACTTGATCAGCACCGGCATCAACGCCTGGATCAACGCGATGCCAATACCGACCACTATTGCGCTGACGATCAGTTCAAAGGCCGAATCGATAAACAGCCGCGACAGGGTCGCCAGCCCGATGATCAGCAATGACAGCAAAATAGTGCGCTGTTCGCCCAGGCGCTCGCTGATGCTCAGGCCGAAGAACATCGCTAGTCCCATGGCCATGACCGGCAGCATCGTTAACAGAGAGGCAAGAGTAAAGCTCAACGGGATATCTCCACGGATAGCCGAAAGCAGCGGCCCGATGGCTGCCATTGAGGGGCGCAGGTTGAGTGCGACGAGGACGATTGCCAGCATCAGCCAGACAGCAGGGCGGGTTTGATTCATCAGCGGATCTTCGATTGCAGAGGCTGGTGATTAAGCGTGGCGACGCGCGCATCGGCAAATCAGAAAATCCCGGGCCAGACCTAAAAACTCGATAACACCGCATTCCTGCAAGGAAATTGTGAACGGCGAGAAACTGAATAAAACCTGAACCATTCTCAAATACGTGCAAAGTTTCACATCGTTAAACGAGTTCAACTAATCATTAGCATCTTTTTCACGAAAAATTGATCCATGCCTGCCTAAAGTTTGTCATGCCTCGGTGAATGAATTTTTCACAATTGACGAGGCTCTTCTTTCAGGAACTGTCACTCATCATGTTGAAGTTAAAAGCCGTGCGCCCGGAATGGGTGACGTTGTTCGCCAGCGCCTTTTTGTTGCTCGGTTTCAATCTGGTGCTTTGGCAACATCTGTTCGAGATCACCGCCGCCGATGGCAAGGGCATCGCCATGCGCGTGGCGTTCGGCGTGATGATCTCTGCCGCGTTCAATATCGTGCTGACGTTATTCGCTGTCCGGCCACTGCTTAAACCACTATTGACCCTGTTGTTTTTAGTCAGCGCCGGCGTGGCTTATTTCATGAGCCAATATGGCGTGATGATCGATGCCGGCATGTTGCGTAACTTTGCCGAAACCAATGCGACGGAAGTGCGTGATCTGCTCTCGTTGAAGTTATTCGCTTATATTCTCTTGCTGGGTGTTTTGCCGTGTTTGTTGTTGTGGAAAGTACCGGTCAATTATCGGCGCTGGCATCGTGAGTTGTTCAGCAAAGTTATCGTCAGTGTCGCCTCTGCGGCAGTGATCGGTGTTGTCGCATTGGCCAACTACCAAGGCTTGTCGTCGCTGTTTCGCAATCATCACGAAATTCGCCTGATGCTGGTGCCGAGCAATTACATCGGCGCATCCATTGGTTACCTGCAGGAGCAAGTGGTTTCGGCGCAGCAGCCGTTTATCAAGATTGGCGAAGATGCCCAGCGCAATCCCGACTTGCAGTTCCAGCCACGCAAATCGCTGACGGTGCTGGTGGTGGGGGAAAGTGCGCGGGCGCAGAACTTCGGCATTCTCGGTTACGACCGAGACACCACGCCGCAGCTGAACAAGGAGGCCGGGCTGATCGCCTTTACCGATGTGCATTCCTGCGGCACGGAAACTGCGGTTTCGGTGCCATGCATGTTCTCCAACATGGGCCGCAAGGATTACAACGCCAGCAAAGCCAAGAACGAAGAAGGTTTGCTCGATGTGCTCAAGCGGGCCGGCATTGATGTGATCTGGCGCGATAACCAGTCCGGCTGCAAGGGCACTTGCGACCGCGTCACGGTGCAGGATGTCAGCAAGTTGCAGGATCCGGCGCTCTGCGCCAACAGCGAATGCCGTGACGAAATACTTCTGCAGGGCCTGCAAAGTTTCATCGATCATCTCGACAAGGACACCGTGCTGGTTCTGCACCAGATGGGCAGTCACGGCCCGGATTACTTCAAGCGTTATCCCAAGGAGTACGAACACTTCACTCCGGTCTGTGAAAGTAACGCACTGAACAATTGCAGCCGCGAAAGTATCGTCAACGGTTACGACAACACACTGGTGTACACCGACCATGTGCTGGCGAGCCTGATCGATGTGTTGCGCATTAATCAGGACAAAGTCGACACCGCCATGCTTTATCTGTCCGATCACGGCGAATCGCTGGGCGAGTACAACCTGTTTCTGCACGGCACGCCGTACATGCTGGCGCCTGAGCAACAAAAGCATGTAGCGATGCTGGCGTGGTTCTCCGACAGTTATCAGAAGGCTTATTCGGTCGACACACACTGTTTGCAAATGAGCCGGGACAAACCACTGAGTCAGGACAACCTGTTCCACTCGATGCTCGGTCTGCTGGAGGTGCGCAGCAGCGTTTATCAACCTGCCTTGGACATGTTTGCCGGCTGTCGTGGCGCGGTGATCGACGACGTGTTGGCCAAGGAGTGAAGCGTTTGCGGCCCGTCGCGTCGATGCGACGGGCCTTTCTGTTTCTGCTGTCAGACTATTCTTGCTGACAGGCAAGATATTTCCTTACAGCTCTTGCCCTGCAAAGGCGCGTAAATCGTCGGTGGCGATATATACTGCGCGCCATTCTTCAAGGGAGAGCCGTGTGGCTATCGATATTCACTGGATTCGCGACAACGAAAGCCTCGCGCAGTTTTGCGCCGAGTGGCAGCAGCTGCCGTTCGTTGCCCTCGACACCGAATTCATGCGGGTCGACACCTTCTACCCGATTGCCGGCCTGTTACAGATCGGCGACGGCAAGCGCGCCTACCTGATCGATCCGCTGACCATCAACGCCTGGCAACCGCTGGCCGCGCTGCTGGAGAACCCGGCGGTGCTGAAAGTCCTGCACGCCTGCAGCGAAGACCTCGAAGTGCTGCTGCGCCTGACCGGCAGCCTGCCGGCGCCATTGTTTGACACGCAACTGGCCGCCGCTTATCTGAATCTCGGTTTCTCGATGGGCTACTCGCGTCTGGTGCAGGAGGTGCTCGGCATCGACCTGCCCAAGGGCGAAACCCGCTCCGACTGGTTGCAGCGTCCGCTGTCCGAAACCCAGATCAGCTATGCCGCCGAAGATGCCGTGCATCTGGCCGAGGTGTTCGTCGAGTTACGCCCCAAGCTGTCCGACGACAAGTTCGCCTGGGTGCTGGAAGATGGCGCCGAACTCGTCGCCAACCTGCGCCGCGAGACCGATCCGTACGAGGTCTATCGCGAGGCGAAACTGGCGTGGAAGCTGTCCCGCGCGCAACTCGCCGTGCTGCGTGAACTGTGCGCCTGGCGCGAAAAAGAAGCCCGTGCCCGCGACTTGCCGCGCAACCGCATTGTCCGTGAACACTCGCTGTGGCCCCTGGCCCGCACGCAGCCGGATAACCTCGCGGCGCTGGGCAAGATCGAAGACATGCACCCGCGTACCGTACGTCAGGACGGGCAGTTTCTGCTTGATCTGATCAAGCGCTCTGGCAGTGTGAGCCCTGATCAATGGCCGCCGGCAGTGCCGGAGCCGTTGCCGATCGAAGCCGCTGCGCTGATCAAACAACTGCGCGCACTGGGTCAGGCTGAGGCCGAACGCCTGGGTATTGCCCCGGAACTGATGCTGCGCAAGAAAACCCTCGAAGCCCTGGTCAAAAGCGGCTTCCCCGAGGGGCCTTACCAATTGCCCGATTCGCTGCGTGGCTGGCGCCGCGAATTGCTCGGCCAGAAGTTGCTCGACAGCCTGGCCACCGCCGGAGAACAGCCTTGAAACGTATTTGCTCCATCTACCAAAGCTCCAAGCGCAGCGGCATGTATCTCTACGTGCTCAAGAACGATGCGCTCGAGCGCGTGCCGGATGCGCTGATGACGGCTTTCGGCAAAGCGAAGCATTCGTTCGATCTGGTGCTGTCGCCCGAGCGCAAACTGGCCAGCGAAGATATTACCGTGGTCCTGGAAAACCTCGACAAGCAGGGCTATCACCTGCAGATGCCACCGGCCGAGGACGAGTACATCGAGCACCTGCCCGAAGAGTTGCTGCGACGCAACGACCCGGTCTGACCCGCGAGGCCCTGTCCTGGGCCTCGGTTAACCCTGGAACTGTTTTTACCGCGATGGCCGGCCCCAACCCGGCGGCCGTCTGCACGGTTTGCGAAAGGTTTGAAGATGCGCGTTCTGATTGCCGAACACGACCACGCGATATACGCCCGCCTGCTGCGTCAGGCACTGCCCGAGCTTGAAGTCCTGACCAGCGGCGACTCCGCCGAACTGGCGCGTCAGGCCGCCGATTGCCCGGTGTGGCTGGGCCAGCCGGATCTGCTGGCGACCCTGCTGCGCCAAGGGCATCAACCGCAATGGCTGCAATCGACCTGGGCCGGCATCACGCCGCTGCTCGCCGACGGCCTGCGCCGCGATTATCGCCTGACCCGCGCCGTGGGGATTTTCGGTCAGGTCATGGCCGAATACGTGCTGACCTACATCCTTGGCCACGAACGCGAAGTGCTCGCGCGGCTGGTCAGTCAGGTCGAGCGCAAGTGGGACAACCGCAGCGGCCAGAGTCTGGTCGGGCGCAAGGTGCTGATCGTCGGCACCGGTGACATTGGCCAAAGTGTCGCGCAATTTCTGCTGCCGTTCGGCGTCGAGCTGTACGGCATCGCCAGTACCGCGCGGGAACAGGCGCCATTCGTCGAAGTCGGCGCGCTGGCCGATCTGCCACGGTTGGTGGGCGAGGTGGACTACGTGGTCAATCTGCTACCGAACACCGAACACACCCACGATATCTACGACGCGGCGCTGTTCAAGCAATTCAAACCGACCGGGTTGTTCATCAACGCTGGACGCGGTGTCGCGGTGGTCGATGCCGATCTGGTCGAGGCTTTGAAAGAAGGGCATCTGGCCGGCGCGGTGATCGACGTCTGCCGCCAGGAACCATTGCCGCAACGCCACCCCTTCTGGACCGCTTGGGGCTTGCTGCTCACCGGACACAGCTCGGCACCGACCTCGCCAGCGCTGATGGTGGATTTGTTTGTGCAGAACCTGAAAGCGTATGAGGCGGGTGAAGCGTTGCGTGGCGAGGTGGATTTCACCCGCGGTTACTGACTCTCCACCGACTTCACTGTGGGAGCGAGCCCGCTCGCAAAGAGGGCGTGTCAGTCGACAACAGCGTGTCTGACACAGCGCTTTCGCGAGCAGGCTCGCTCCCACATTGGTTTCAAAGTGCAGCCACCAGTTTGCTCAGCGAGCGGCGCTGGCGCTGACAAGCGGATTTACCGGCAGTCGCCAGCGCTTGGCCCTTGCGTCCGCTGGCACTAGACTGGCGGCCTTTTCACCACCTTGATGTTGATGCTTGAGCCATGGCCGCCATAGTCGAACCGTTCTGGAAACGCAAAACCCTCGATCAACTCGATCACGAGGAATGGGAATCGCTGTGTGACGGCTGCGGTCTGTGCTGCCTGCAAAAGCTTGAGGACGAAGAATACAACAGCGTCTATTACACGCGCATCGCCTGCAAACTGCTGGATCTGAAAACCTGCCAGTGCAGCGATTATCCGAACCGGATCAAGTTTGTCCCGGACTGCATTCAGCTAACGCCGGGTCAGGCGGAAGAATTCAAATGGCTGCCGCCGACCTGTGGTTATCGTCTGGTCAGCGAGGGCAAGGATCTGCCGTTATGGCATCACCTGGTGTGTGGCGACCGCGATGCGGTGCACCATGAGCGGATTTCCCAATCCGGGCGCATGCTCGCTGAAGGCAGCGTGCCGGAGGATGACTGGGAAGATCATCTGATTTTTCGCGCGGGCTGAAATTTTCTCCCTTCAGGTATATCGCAATCGCTGGCAAGCCAGCTCCCACAGGTTTTTCTGTGGGAGCTGGCTTGCCAGCGAAGAGGCCATCAGCGGCGCTGAGGATCCCGGATCAAACCCCGGCTTTCGGCGAGGTCAGCGAATCGTTGCCGGTCACAGTGGCTGTTTCAGTAGCCACTTCGGCATTGGTCTTCAGCTTGCTCAGTTCTTCCCCGGCGCGTTCGATCTTCGCCCGCACGTTGCTCATATCCTGACGGCCTTTTTCCAGCAGGCTTTTCGCCGAGCAGTGCCCGGTAATGCCACGGGCCACGGCCATGCCGCCGAGCGCCACTTGAATCAGGCCGAACACGCCGCCCCGGCGCAGGCCCTTGCCGACCATCAACACGCCGCCGGTCAACGAGCCGACGCGCTCCCATCCATGCACATTTTTGTGCGCAGGCGACTGGAACGGGGTGGATTCGATGCGTTCTACGCGTTTGAGCTCGCTCATGATCTATCTCCAGGCAGGGTGCGATTGATAGATAAGCTGACTGCCACGGCGGTCAGCTTGTTCCATCGAATGTGCGACGCTTCAGCGGAATTTCGGCCCGGAGCGGGTATTCAGCCCTTTGGCCATGCGGTCGTAGAGCACGACATTGACGGTGGCGGCGAGGTTCATGCAGCCGGTGGTCGGGATGTACACGACGTCTTCGCACCAGTCGCGAATCTCTTTATCCAGCGAGCCGTCTTCCGGGCCGAAGATGTACAGCGCGCGGTCGGGGTGGGTGTATTCCGGCAGCGGCCGGGCGCCTTCGACCAGCTCCACCGCCACGGGCACGCAGTTGAGCGGGAGAATTTTTTCAGGTCGTCGATGCCGATCAGCGGGATGTCGTAGTGCACGCGCTTGGTGTCGGTGACGAAATCGGCGGCGCGTTCATAACGCTTGCCGGTGTAGAACACCGACGCCACGCCGTAACACCCTGCGGCGCGCATCACCGAGCCGACGTTCTCCGGTGATTTGGGGTTATACAAACCAATGCAGCTGTACCGTTTGTCTGCCACGAGCGGGGTGCCTTCGGGAAAAAGAGCGGGATTATACGGGGATTGGGCGGTTGTGGTCAGATCATGGATTGGCGGTGCCCGAACGACCGCCTTCGCGAGCAAGCTCGCTCCCACAGTGGTTTTGTGCATGACACCGATCCAGTGTGGGAGCGAGCTTGCTCGGGAAGGGGCCAGTCAGGCCAATGAAGAACTTTAATCTTCTTTTTCATGAGACCGGCCAGAGCGGCAAACGGGTTATGCGTGGCCTTGGCGATTTTCGGTGTGCTCAGCGAGCCGTCGCCGAAATACTGCTGATCGGTGTAACGCGAGTGTTCGTTGTCATGGCAGTACAGGCACAACAGCTCCCAGTTCGAGCCGTCCTGCGGGTTGTTGTCGTGGTTGTGGTCGCGGTGGTGCACGGTCAGTTCGCTCAGGCGCTTGCCGGAAAACTCACGAGCGCAGCGGCCGCAGACGTGCGGGTACATCTTCAGGGCCTTGTCGCGGTAGCCCATTTCCTTGTCGCGCTGGTTGTCGGCGAGGATGCGGTCCAGCTTCGACGTGTTGGTGGGGGTGGACGAACTCATGGGTTCACCTTTGCAGAAAGACTGATGACGGTTATGCGCAGAGTTTAGCTCAGCCCTTGAGCTTCTCGGCAATCCAGATCGTGTGGCGGGTGCCCTTGTTGCCGTGGGCGAAGACCTGGACTTCTTCGGCCTTGAAACCGGCCTTCTTCAATTTCTCGGAAAACTGCCGATCGGCGCTGGCCGACCACACGGCGAGCACGCCTTTGGGACGCAGCGCCTTGGCGCAGGCATTCAGTCCAGCGGCGGAATACAGCCAGCTGTTGGCCTTCTGAGTCAGGCCTTCAGGGCCGTTGTCGACGTCGAGCATGATTGCGTCGAAACCGTTCGGCTCGCTTTGCAGCACGTTGGCCACGTCTTCCTGGCGGATCACTGTGCGCGGGTCGAGCAATGGCCGGCCGGATTTCTCCCCGAGCGGGCCGCGATTCCACTCGACCACGCCGGGCACCAGTTCGGCAACCACCACTTCGGCGGATTTACCCAGATGCTTGAGTGCCGAGGCGAGGGTGAAGCCCATGCCCAGGCCCCCGATCAACACCCGCGAATTCGGCCGGCCGGCGACCTTGCGGCAGGGAATCTCGGCCAGTGCATCTTCGGAACCGTGCATGCGCGTATTCATCAACTGCCCGCCATCGCCGCCCTGAATCTTGATGACGAAGTCCTCGCCATACTCGAACAGGCACAGGGCACCGCCGTTTTCAGGGATCGGGGTGGTGTCGAGCAGAACGAAACGTTTCATGGAAATCTCTACAAGGGGGAAGGCAAGCAGGCGCGTTGGGAGTAGCCTGAGCACAGACTAAGGCCAAACGGAGCCCTTGATGAAGCGCACCATTCTAACGGTCATTACCCTGGCCGCGCTCGCGATTACTGCAGTGCAGGCCCAGCAAAGCGTTCCGGTCAGCCCGATGCCGCAACCCGGCTCGCCCGGTACTGCAACGCCGACGCCGTACCCGCAGATCACTCCGATCACTCTGCCCAAGTCGGGCGCCGGCAGCGGCAGCCCGCCGCTGGTACCGATCGAAATGCCCAGCCCGCCGAGCAAGGATCAACCGGTGCCGGGCATCGAGCCGAACGGCAACAAGGTCAAATCTCCCGGCGGTTAAACCTGTTGCGCGGCGAGTTGGCCGTCGGCCATGCGCAGGCGTTTGGACAGCGAGACAGCGAGGGCGCGGATGATCTTCGCGGCGATTTTCGGCGCGTCGTTGAGCATTTTTTCCAGCGAGTCCTTGCCCAGATTGAGCAACTGACAATTGCTCGCCGCGATACACGTGGCCGAACGGCGCTCGCCATCGAGCACGGCCATTTCACCGAAGGCGCGGCCGCTGCGCAGGGTGGCCATGGTGATCACTTGGCCGTCGGCGCCGGTTTTCTGCACGGCGACCTGGCCGGTGTGGATGATGCACATGAAACTGCCGGCATCGCCCTCGCGAAAAATCGCCTCGCCCTCAGCCACGGTGCTGATGCTGAAGTAACCGGAAGCGGCCGCAAAGTCGGCCAGCTGCAATTGATCGAACAGGCCACAGTCCATCAGCCAGTCGCGGATTTCGTTGTTCAGAAAGGTCGGTTCGGACATGTCGATGCGGTCTTTTTGTTATCACATTTCAAGGCTATACACGGATCCCGTAGGAATGGGCTTTTGTGGCGAGGGGATTTATCCCCGCTCGGCTGCGCAGCAGTCGCAAATCCTGCCAACTCGGTGCTTCAGGAATACTGAGTTTGCAGGTTTTGGGGCCGCTTCGCAGCCCAACGGGAATAAATCCCTTCGCCACAAGGGTCTGCTGTTAAGACCCAAGCCACCCACAGAGTTCCTCAGGCAATCTGCAAAACCTTGAACACAAATGCATATTCGAGCGCTACGTCACGTAATCCCTGATAGCGCCCGCTCATGCCGCCATGCCCGGCGCCCAGTTCGGTCTTGAGCAGCAGCAAGTTGTCGTCGGTCTTGGTCGCGCGTAATTTCGCTACCCACTTGGCTGCTTCCCAATACTGCACGCGGCTGTCGTTGTAGCCGGCGATCACCAGCAGCGGCGGATAAGCCTGCGCCGCGACATTTTCGTACGGCGCGTAAGCCTTGATCCGATCATAGACGTCCGGTTCTTCCGGATTGCCCCATTCGTCGTATTCAGTGACGGTCAACGGCAGCTCAGGGTCGAGCATGGTGTTGAGCACGTCGACGAACGGCACTTCGGCAATCGCCACGCCGAACAGATCCGGGCGTTGATTGAGCACCGCGCCGATCAGCAAACCACCGGCGCTGCCGCCGCTGATCGCCAGTTTCTCCGCCGTGGTGATGCCGTTGAGGATCAGAAACTCGGCGCAGGCGATAAAGTCGCTGAAGGTGTTGTGTTTGTGTTCCTGCCTGCCGGCGCGATACCAGGCTTCGCCCAATTCACCGCCGCCACGAACATGAGCGATGGCAAAGGCCATGCCGCGCTCGAGCAGGCTCAGGCGCGCGTGGGAGAACCACGGATCGAGACTCGACCCGTAGGCGCCGTAACCGTACAGATACAGCGGCACCGGTTTGCCGACCATCTCGCGCTTCATCACCAGACTGATCGGCACCTGCGTGCCATCCGGGGCGGTGGCCCACAGGCGCTGGCTGACATAGGCATCGGCATCGAACGGGCCGAGCACTGGGGTTTGCTTGAGCACCGTTTGCTCGCCGCTGGCGAGAATCAACTGGCGCACCTGGGCCGGACGATTCAACGCTTCGTAACGCAGACGAATGCGATCGCTCTCGAATTCCAGGCTGTTTTGCACATGCAGGCTATAGGCCGCATCGGGCAATTGCACGCGATACGCCGCCAGGCCCTGCGGGTGGACCTCAATGATCGGCAGGCCACCTTCGCGCAGGCTCAAGGTCATTGCCTCTGCGTTGAGGCTGACGCCGTCGAGCATCACTTCGTCGTTGTGCGGGATCAGGCTCTGCCACTCGGCTTCGCTCGGCGGTACGCCGGTGTCCGCAGCCTGATACAGGGCGAAATTGATGCCGTCGCGGTTGGTGCGAATAAACCAGGTCCAGACGCCATCAAGCAGGCCGTGGTCGACGTCGTATTCGTGATCCTCCACCCGTGGCGCCAGGCAGCTGAACGGCAGGTGCGGTTGGTTGGCGTCCAGCGCCCACACTTCGCTGGTGGTCTTGCTGCCCAGTGACAGCAGCAATTGCTGTTCGGAGCTGGCGCGGTAGCAATGCAGGAAGAACCGCCCGTCCGGCTCGTGGAAGACTTCTTCAGCGGCAGTGCCATCGAGGCGATAGCGGAACAGTTTATGCGGGCGATGGGTGTCGTCGAGCACGCCGAAGAATAGGGTCAGGCTGTCGTTGGCCCAGGTCATGCTGCCGTCGCAGTCCTCGAATTCCAGTTCGCTGACCTTGTCGTTGGACAGCTCTTTGACGAACAGCGTGTAGACCTCGTCGCCCGAGGTATCGACGCTGTAGGCCAGGCGCTGGTGATCAGGACTGATGCTGAAAGCACCGAGCGAGAAGAAGCCGCCATTGGCCAGCGCATTCGGGTCGAGCAACAGTTGCTCGCGGCTTTCATCGAGGGTCAGGCTGTCGTCCGCCGGGCGCGGGCAGCGGTAGTGCCGGGCATATTCGTCACCGGCGGTGGTGCGCGTGTAATACAGATAGGGGCCCCAAGGCGAGGGCAGGGACAGGTCGGTTTCGAGGATCCGGCCCTTGATCTCGTTGAACAGGCTTTCGCGCAGCTCGGTCTGATCGGCGGTTTGCGCTTCCTGATAGGCGTTTTCAGCCTTGAGGTAGTCGAGCACCGCGTCGGTGTCGCGCTCCTGCAGCCAGGCATACGGGTCGGCGCCGGGCGCCCGCTGGGCAATTGGGGCAGTCATGACATTGGCGGATTCGGGCATGGAAGGCTCTCGGACAATATTCGGATAAAGGTTTCGCGTATTTTGAAACCGCCGCAGAGCCCTGTGGGAGCGAGCTTGCTCGCGAAGGCGTCCTGGCAGATGACTTTTGCTGCAATGACACACCGCATTCGCGAGCAAGCTCGCTCCCACAGGGATAACAGTGGTCGTCTGGTATTGGGACAAGCCGCATGGGCGAAAAGTCGTTACTATAAGCGCCAATTTGCCTGCCTTGCCATGGACACCATGACCGAGAACGACTATCTGATCGCCTGGGGCCTTTACGCCTTTGCCGCCGTGGGCTGCCTGCTGGTATGGATGCGCCTGACCACCTGGATGTGGCGCTGGCTGCGCGAGCCGCTGCGTGTGCTGATGGCAGTGTTGCTGTTCAGCCCGACCATCGTCGATCCGGTGAAAGCCAAAGTGGCACCGGCCATCGCCATCACCGCCCTGGACATGCTGTTCAAGGTCGGCAACAACGCCTGGCGCGCGGTTTCCGATCTGTTCATGTACGGCATGATCGCCTTCGGCGTTTATCTGGTTTTTGTCTTGATCCGCCTGCCGATCGAGCGCGCCTCGACAGCGCGGTGTGAACGCGCCGAGGCCGCCAAGGCCGCCGCCCGTGCCGAAGAGCGCGACGATGATCAACCGTTCGGCGGCGCCGGTGACGACCGCTACGGTCGCCCGCCAGTGCCGAACAATCCGCAGCGCATGCGGGTCGAGCCGCGTCTGTAATCCGAGAGTCCGCACATGTGTGAATTACTGGGCATGAGTGCCAACGTGCCGACCGACATCGTGTTCAGCTTCACCGGCCTGATGCAGCGCGGCGGCCGCACCGGCCCGCACCGCGACGGCTGGGGCATTGCCTTCTACGAAGGGCGCGGCTTGCGTCTGTTTCAGGATCCGGCGGCGAGCAGCGAGTCGGAAGTGGCCAATCTGGTCCAGCGTTATCCGATCAAGAGCGAAGTGGTCATCGGCCACATCCGCCAGGCCAACGTCGGCAAGGTCTGCCTGTCCAACACCCACCCGTTCGTCCGCGAGCTGTGGGGGCGCAACTGGTGTTTCGCGCACAACGGCCAGCTCGCTGACTTCACCCCGATCAAGAGTTTTTACCGCCCGGTCGGCGATACCGACAGCGAAGCGGCATTCTGCGATCTGCTCAACCGTGTCCGTGCGGCGTTTCCGGAACCGGTCGATATCGAAGTGCTGCTGCCGGATCTGGTCGCGGCTTGCGCTGAATATCGCAGTAAGGGCGTGTTCAATTGCCTGCTCAGCGACGGCGACTGGCTGTTCTGTTATTGCTCGACCAAACTGGCCCAGATCACTCGGCGCGCCCCGTTCGGCCCGGCGCGGCTCAAGGATGTCGATGTGATTGTCGACTTCCAGGCCGAAACCACGCCCAACGACGTGGTCACCGTAATCGCTACCGAGCCTTTGACCGAAAATGAAACCTGGACCCGCTACGAACCGGGCCAATGGAGCCTGTGGCGACGCGGCGAATGCGTCAGCCAGGGCAAGACCGAATAAGGATTTGCACCCATGTTGCTCAGTTATCTACGGCTGGTGTTGTTTGCGGCGGGCCTGTTGATCGGTGTCCAGGTGCCGGGATTCATCAACGATTACGCCCAGCGTGTCGAAGCGCACCTGATCGAAGCGCAGACCGGTCTACGTGGTTTCCAAGGCACGGCCGATCAGTTTTTCAAAGGCGACATGCAGGCGCTGGTCGCGCATTACCGTGCCAGCGAAGACCCGATCTTCCGCAGCGATGCCGACAGCCTGAACACCTTGCTCACCCGCCAGGTCGCGCTGGATAAACAATTCCAGGCGATGCAAGGGCCGTGGTACGTGCGTTTCCTGCAAGTGGTGCTGGCGGCTGATCCGGATATTCGCAAGGAAACCTGGAACGGCTACAGCTACCAGATCCTGCTGACGCCCGAGGCGATGATCTGGGGCATGAGCGGCGCGTTGCTGCTGTCGTTCGGCATCGAATGCCTGTTCCGCCTGATCGACTGGGTAGTGCTCGGCGGCCGGCGTCTACGTCAGAGCCGGCCGATCGAAGATCGCGACGTACGCGGTTTGTAAGGTTTGATCGTTCCCACGCAGAGCGTGGGAACGATCATGACGTAAGGGAAATGTAATTTTTACCGACTTTCTGCGCGTACTCTGCAAGCACCTGCTGACACAACGTCACAATCTCCTCGACCCATTCAACCCCGACCCGCCACGACACCACCACCGGCAGATTCGCCGGTCGCTGCTCGATGTCGAGCAAAGTCAATTCGCCGCGCGCCAGCTCCTCGGCCACCAGCACCGGTGGCAGGGCGCCGATGCCAAAGCCGTCACGCAACAAGCGGGTGATCGCCGACACCGAATTTACGCAATTCAACCGTGGTGCCAACACGCCGTTGGCCTGCATCAAAGCGACGATATCCTGATGCGGCCGTGAGTTTTTCGAGTAGGTGATGATCCGCTCCTGCGCCAGTTCGGCGAGGTCGGCGTAGTCGCGGTTGTAGATCGAATTGCTGGCGACGATCCAGCCCAGCGGATGGCTGGCCAGTTCCAGGCTGCGCACGCTTTCATGCCGGACCAGATCGGTTTGCAGTACCAGATCGAGAAAGCCTTTTTGCAGCTGATCGCAGAGGTTCAGCGCAGTATCGGCGACCAATTCGATTTCCACGTGCGGATACAGATCGGTCATCTGCGCCACCAGAGGGCTCAGCCAGGTATGGATCACCGTGTCCATCACGCCAATACGCACCCGCCCGACCTTGCTCGAACGGGTCTCGATCGATTGTTTCAGCGCCGCCATGGTGTCGAGCATCTGCTCGGCATACTCAAGCACTTTCAGGCCTTCCGGGGTCAGGCTGACGCCGCGTGAATCGCGCAGAAACAGCTTCACGCCCAGTTCGCCTTCGAGCACCGCAATGCGGCTGGAAATCGACGCTTGGGTGGTGAACAGCTTGTCGGCGGTCAGGCGAAAACTCTTCAGGCGCGCGACCCAGACAAAGGTCTCGAGAAACTTCAGATTCATGGGCAAGGCTCGGGTGACAAATTTTTCTTATGCCTAAGGCGGGTTTTTATTCGTTGGACGGCGCAGGGCAGGGCGACGAAAAATCGGCGCATCCGGTTCCCACGATAGGCGTCGTCGGAGCTTCGAACAAGACCAATAAAAGCCCTGCGGAGATTTGCCATGAGTGCTCCCGACACCCTTCCTTTATCCAAGTCTGCGGCGCGCCCCGGGCCGTTCGACTGGTATCGCAACATCAACCAGCAGGAGCGCCGCACGTTCTGGAGCTGCAAGATCGGCTACGGTCTGGACGGCATGGACACGCAGATGCTCAGCTTCGTCGTGCCGACGCTGATCGCGATGTGGGGCATCACCACGGGCGAAGCGGGGCTGATTCACACCAGCACCCTGATCGCTTCGGCGATTGGTGGTTGGGTCGCCGGAATTCTCTCCGACCGCATCGGCCGCGTGCGCACCCTGCAACTGACGGTGCTGTGGTTCGCCTTCTTCACCTTCCTCTGCGGCTTCGCGCAAAACTACGAACAGCTGCTGATCGCCCGCACCCTGATGGGCTTCGGTTTCGGCGGCGAATGGACCGCCGGCGCGGTGTTGATCGGTGAAGTGATCCGCGCCGGGGATCGCGGCAAAGCGGTGGGCATGGTGCAATCCGGCTGGGCGCTGGGCTGGGGCCTGACGGCGATTCTGTATGCGCTGCTGTTTTCGCTGTTGCCGCCGGAAGACGCTTGGCGGGCGCTATTCATCCTCGGCATCGTGCCAGCGATATTCGTGATCTTTGTTCGCCGTCTGGTGAAAGATCCGGAAATCTATCGCCAAGCCAAAGCTGCGCAAACCCCGGAAAACCCGGCGAAGTTCTACGAGATCTTCGCCCCTGGCATGCTCTTCACCACGTTTCGTGCTTCCTTGCTGACCACCGGTGCGCTGGGCGGTTACTACGCAATCACTTCCTGGCTGCCAACCTTCCTCAAGAATGAACGCGGACTCAGCGTGCTCGGCACCGGTGGTTATCTGGCGATGGTGATCGTCGGTTCCTACGTCGGTTACGTGATCAGCGCTTATCTGACCGACCTGCTCGGGCGGAAAAAGAATTTCATTTTGTTCGCGGTCGGCTCGTTCACCATCGTTCTGCTCTACACGCAGATGCCGGTCAGCAATGGCGTGATGCTGTGGCTGGGCTTTCCGCTTGGCTTTTTCGCCTCGGGGATTTTCAGCGGCATGGGTGCGTTTCTCACCGAACTGTTCCCTACGCGGATTCGCGGCTCGGGCCAGGGTTTCTGCTACAACATCGGCCGCGCGCTGGCGGCGTTGTTCCCGCTGTTGATCGGCCTGCTCAGCCAGAAAGTCCCGCTGAGCATGGGCATCGGCGCGTTCGCGGCGGTTTCTTACGGCGTGGTGATTCTGGCGGCGCTGAGCCTGCCGGAAACCCGTGGCAAACAACTCGACGCGCAGTAACTGATACCCTGCGCAGAAGGTTCCTACAGATAAAAAGACCAGCAGCTACAGGAGTGTTCACCGTGAGCCGCCTGCTATTGAATTGCGACATTGGCGAGAGCTTCGGCAGCTGGACCATGGGTCTGGACGCCGAGGTCATGCCCTTCATCGATTGCGCCAACGTTGCCTGTGGTTTCCATGCCGGCGACCCGAGCATCATGCGCAAAACCGTGGCGCTGGCCCTCGAGCACGGCGTGCAGATCGGCGCGCATCCGGCCTATCAGGATCTGGTCGGATTCGGCCGGCGCTCCATGGCCTGTTCCGCGCAGGAGCTGCAAGACATCCTGCATTACCAGATCGGTGCCCTCGATGGCATCTGCAAGGCGCAGGGCGGGCGGGTCAGCTACGTCAAACCCCACGGCGCGATGTACAACGACATGATGGCCAACCCGGCGCAGTTGCGCGCTGTGGTACAGGCCGTGGCCGCGTATGACCGCAACCTGCCACTGATGTTGATGGCCACTCGTGACAACGCTGCCGCGCAGCAAATCGGTGATGAATACGGGGTAACGTTGTGGTTCGAAGCTTTTGCTGATCGCGCCTACGACAGCGCGGGTCGACTGGTCTCGCGGCAATTGCCGGGCGCGGTGCATCACGAGGCCGAAAAGATCATCGGGCAAGCACTGACCATCGCCGCTGGCGGTGAGCTCACCGCCAGCGATGGCAGCGCCTTTGTCCTGCGCGCCAACACGTTGTGCGTCCACGGCGACAACGCCAGTTCGGTGGCCGCCGTGCAGCGCATTCGTCAGGCCTTGCAGCCGTCGAGTGCGTCATGAATCCACGGATTGAAGTGGTGGCGCTCGATTGCCTGATGCTGCGTCTGTTCGATGACATCGCTGAAGCCAACATGCCGTGGATGCTTGCCGCCAGCGAGCGTTTGCGCACGGCGTTTGGTGCACAGTTGATCGATCTGGTGCCGTCCTATACGACGTTGATGGTGCATTACGATCTGACCCTGTTGAATCCGGCGCAGGCGCGTGAATTGATCGCCGAAGCGCTGGTCGATCTGTCGCCAAATGCGCGCCGTGCCGGGCAGTGTCACGTCTTGCCGGTCTGGTACGACTTGAGTGTCGGCCCGGAACTGAGTCTGTTGGCCGAACGTAGCGGCCTCGCGGTGGAGGAGGTGATACGTCGCCACAGCGCACGGGAATATCAGGTGTTTGCCCTTGGCTTTGCGCCGGGTTTTGCCTTCATGGGGCTGGTCGAGGAAATGCTCGCCGCGCCACGGCTCAACACACCGCGCAAGAAAGTCGCCGCCGGCAGCGTCGGTATCGCCGAGCGGCAGACGGCGGCATATCCGGTGGTCTCGCCCGGTGGCTGGAACCTGATCGGCCGCACTCCGGCAAAACTCTTCGATCGCCATCGCGACGGTTACAGCCTGATGCAGCCTGGCGACACGGTGCGCTTCGAAGCGGTCGAGCATGCCGAGTTCATCCGTCTGGGCGGCGACGACACACCACTGGAGGCGTTGGCATGAGTCGATTGATGATCGAAGCCAGCACGCCGCTGTGCCTGTTGCAGGATGTCGGGCGGTTTGGCGTGCGACATCTGGGCGTGACCCAGGGTGGCGCGGCGGACTGGTGTTCGATGAGCTGGGCCAATTGGTTGCTGGGTAATGAGCTGGAGGCGGCGGTGGTGGAAATCACCTTGGGCGGGTTCGCCGTGGTGGCTGAAGAGGATTGCTTGCTCGCATTGGCTGGCGCCGATCTCGGCGCGCAGATCGATGGACAGCCGCTGGCGCCGTGGCGCAGTTTCCGTTTGACCAAAGGGCAGACATTGCGGTTTACCCAGCCCTTGCTCGGCGCCCGGGCTTATCTGGCCGCTCCCGGTGGGTTCACTGCGCCGAAGGTACTGGGCAGCAGTGCCACGGTGGTGCGTGAAGAACTTGGCGGGCTTGATGGCATGGGTCTACCGCTCGCCAAAGGGGAGGTGCTCGGTTACAGCGGCGAAGCGTTGGCAGTACGGGAAATGCCTTCGGCGCTGCGGCCGGATTTCAAAATGCACGCGCCTTTGGATTTGGTGCTCGGCGCACAGATCGGCCAGTTCAGCGGGCAGAGCCTGTTCGATGTGTTCAACAGCACCTGGACCATCGACAGTCGCGCTGACCGCATGGGCATCCGCCTGCTCGGCGCGGCGTTGCAATATCAGGGCGCGCCGATGATTTCCGAGGGCATTCCCTTGGGCGCTGTGCAGGTACCGCCGGACGGGCAGCCGATTGTGTTGCTCAATGATCGGCAGACCATTGGCGGCTATCCGCGCCTGGGTGCGTTGACTCCGCTGGCACTGGCGCGATTGGCGCAGTGCCTGCCGGGAGCGAAGGTGAGATTGAGACCAGTGGTGCAGGACGTTGCGCACCGCGAGCATGTCGAGTATTTGCAGCGCTTTAAAGATCGCTAAAAGCTTCGCGAGCAGGCTCGCTCCCACAGGTAAAAGCATTCCAAGGTGGGAGCGAGCCTGCTCGCGAAGGCGTTCGTCGGGTTAACGATTATTTGGAAAGAAACCGCATTCCTTCCTCAAGCCCGCGCAACGTCAGCGGATACATCTGATCCTCGATCAGATCGCGCACGATGTTGGTCGACGAGGTATAGCCCCAGGTATCTTTCGGATACGGGTTGATCCAGATGAGTTTCTTGTATTTTTCCATGAAGCGCTGCATCCACACGTAACCGGGCTCTTCGTTCCAGTGCTCGACGCTGCCGCCGGCCTGGGTGATTTCGTACGGGGCCATGGCGGCGTCGCCGATGAAGATCACTTTGTAGTCGGCGCCATACTTGTGCAGCAGATCCTGGGTCGAGGTGCGCTCGGAAGTGCGGCGCATGTTGTTCTTCCACACAGATTCATAAATGAAGTTGTGGAAGTAGAAATACTCCAGATGCTTGAACTCCGTCTTACAGGCCGAGAACAATTCCTCGCAGATCTTCACGTGCGCATCCATGGATCCGCCGATGTCGAACAACAGCAACAGCTTCACCGTGTTGCGCCGTTCCGGGCGCATCTGGATATTCAGCAGGCCGGCGTCCTTGGCGGTGTGGTCGATGGTGCCGTCAATGTCGAGTTCTTCTGCGGCACCTTGGCGGGCGAACTTGCGCAAACGACGCAGAGCGACCTTGATGTTGCGGGTGCCCAGTTCCACCGAATCGTCGAGGTTCTTGTACTCGCGCTGATCCCAGACCTTGACCGCTTTGCCTTGACGCTTGCCGGCGTCGCCAACCCGGATGCCTTCAGGGTTGAAACCGCCGGAGCCGAACGGGCTGGTGCCGCCGGTGCCAATCCACTTGTTGCCGCCGGCGTGGCGTTCTTTCTGTTCTTCCAGACGCTTCTTGAATTCCTCGATGAGTTTGTCCAGCCCGCCAAGGGACTGGATCTGCGCGCGTTCTTCGTCGCTCAGCGAGCGCTCGAATTCCTTACGCAGCCAGTCTTCGGGAATCAGCGCCTGCAAGTGGTCGTCGAGCTTTTCCAGGCCATTGAAGTAGGCGCCGAACGCGCGGTCGAACTTGTCGAAATGGCGTTCGTCCTTCACCAGAATCGCCCGCGACAAGTAATAGAACTCGTCCATGTCGGCGAAGGTCACGCGCTGTTTCAGCGCGTTGATCAGGTCCAGCAGCTCGCGCACCGACACTGGCACCTTGGCTGCACGCATTTCGTTGAACAGGTTGAGCAACATGGCAGCAGCCTCTTAGCGGGTGCCGCGCCGGCTCATGAACGCCAGGCGCTCAAGCAGTTGCACGTCCTGTTCGTTTTTCACCAGTGCGCCAGCCAGTGGCGGAATAGCTTTGGTCGGATCGCGCTCGCGCAGCACCGCTTCGCCGATATTGTCGGCCATCAGCAGTTTCAGCCAGTCGACCAGCTCGGACGTCGAAGGCTTTTTCTTCAGGCCCGGTACCTTGCGCACGTCGAAGAACACGTCGAGCGCTTCGCTGACCAGATCTTTCTTGATATCCGGGTAATGCACGTCGACGATTTTCTGCAGGGTAGTGCGATCAGGGAAGGCGATGTAGTGAAAGAAACAACGGCGCAGAAAGGCGTCCGGCAGCTCCTTTTCGTTGTTGGAGGTAATGATGATGATCGGGCGTTTCTTGGCCTTGACGGTCTCGTCGATTTCGTAAACGTAGAACTCCATCTTGTCGAGTTCTTGCAACAGGTCGTTGGGGAACTCGATGTCGGCCTTGTCGATTTCGTCGATCAGCAGAATCACCCGCTCCTCGGCCTCGAAGGCTTCCCAGAGCTTGCCTTTCTTCAGGTAGTTGCGCACGTCGTGGACTTTTTCATTGCCCAGCTGCGAGTCGCGCAAACGGCTGACCGCGTCGTATTCGTACAGACCCTGATGGGCCTTGGTGGTGGATTTGATGTGCCAGGTGATCAGCTTGGCACCGAACGACTCGGCCAGTTGCTCGGCGAGCATGGTCTTGCCGGTGCCCGGCTCACCCTTGACCAGCAGCGGCCGCTCCAGGGTGATGGCGGCGTTGACCGCCAGCTTCAGGTCATCGGTGGCGACGTAAGCCTGGGTGCCTTCGAACTTCATCTGCAAATCCTCGAACGGTAACGCCGACCTGACGGGCAGGGCGGGGGCGAAAAATCGGATGCCCGACTATAACGCGCACGCCGGTCGACTGTGAACGCAGACGGCTTATTCAGTCTCTGAATGGGGCGTCACATGTTGACTCAGTCTCGGCGGATGGCCGAATATTTTGTCAACCGCAAAACTTAACCCTCATCCGGCTTCGGCCGTTCGTACCGCGCATTGAATGCCTGGATGAAGCCATTGCGCAAAATCTGCAAAAACGCTTCAAAGGCGTTGACGTTCTGCTGGTGAACGTTGCCGCTGAGTTCGACGCGGGTGGCGAACTGGTTTTTGTTCTGGTTCTTCAGCACGGTCTCGGTGCCGCCGACCAGTGCTTCCCAGATTGAGCGGAACAGGCCTTTGTTCTTGTTTTCGACGTCTTGCTGCCAGTTGAATACATCGACGTCGCGCAGCAGGGGTTTGATGTAGCCGGTGAGTCGGGCTTTCTCTGCCTTGGCTTCGATGACCACATCGCCGTGGCCAGCATTGAAGTCGAATTTGCCGTAGGCCGAGGCAAAGTCGTTCATGCGTTTGAGCTCGATATCGCGGGCGCGCAGGCGGAATTCGAAGTCTTCGAAGTTGCTCAGTGGATCGAAGGTGGCGGTGGTTTCCAGTGGAGCGTGGCCGAGTAGCAGCGCCTTGCCCTCGAAACGGGCGTCGCGCTTGCCTTCCTTGTCCACCACGTTGGTCAGGTTATAAATGCTGGCGTTGACGTTGCTGGCATTCATGTTCACCGGCGGCTTGGAATTGAAGTTGCGGAAAGTGATGCGACCGTCGTTGATCTGCACCTCATCGAGGGTGATCGGCAGCAGCTTGCCCAATTGCTCACGCCAGTCGGTGCCCTGACCGGTCTGCGAGTTCTGTTTGTTTGGGCCGCCGTCGACAAAGTTGATTTCCGGATGGAGGAATTGCACCTGCGCGACCACGGCATGGTCGTACCACAGTGAGTGCCAGCTCACCGACAGGTCGATCAATGGCGCATCGACAAACGGCACCGGGACCTTGCCGTCGACTTTGACGATTTTCAGGCCGTTGATTTTGTACGCGCCGCGCCACAGCGCGAGATCAACATCGGTGATCTGGCCACGGTAATCGCCCATGTCCGCGAGCTTGTCATTGAGGTAGTCGCGTACCAGATAGGGCAGGGCGAAATGCAGGGCGACCAGCAGCACCACGACACCCGCCAGGGTCCAGAGCGGCCAGCTGTAACGACGCTTCATGAGAGTGTTCCTTGAACAGTGTTCCTTGATGAGGTTGCTTGACGGTGCAAAGCGATTGACTGCGCGCGTTCCCAGACGTTCGCCCCCGACTGGACTGGGATCGGTAACAGGCTTACCTTGGAAGGCTGAATTCAACGCTGCATAAGGACCCAGCCATGAGCCGTATCTACGCTGACAACGCCCATTCCATCGGTAATACGCCGCTGGTCCAGATCAACCGCATCGCGCCGCGCGGGGTCACCATCCTGGCCAAGATCGAGGGGCGCAACCCCGGTTATTCGGTCAAATGCCGGATCGGCGCCAACATGATCTGGGACGCCGAAAGCAGCGGCAAACTCAAGCCGGGCATGACCATTGTCGAGCCGACTTCGGGTAACACCGGTATTGGCCTGGCCTTCGTCGCTGCCGCGCGCGGCTACAAACTGATGCTGACCATGCCAGCGTCGATGAGCATCGAGCGCCGCAAGGTCCTCAAAGCCCTGGGTGCGGAGCTGGTATTGACCGAGCCGGCCAAGGGCATGAAGGGCGCCATCGAGAAAGCCGCGGAAATCGTCGTCAGCGATGCCGAGAAATATTTCATGCCAGCGCAATTCGATAACCCGGCCAACCCGGCGATTCACGAAAAGACCACCGGTCCGGAAATCTGGAACGACACCGACGGCGCCGTGGATGTGCTGGTGGCTGGGGTCGGCACCGGCGGAACCATCACCGGCGTGTCGCGGTATATCAAGAACACCGCCGGCAAACCGATTCTGTCGGTTGCCGTCGAGCCGGCGTCTTCGCCCGTCATCACGCAAGCGTTGGCCGGTGACGAGATCAAGCCCAGCCCGCACAAGATTCAGGGTATCGGTGCCGGTTTTGTGCCGAAAAACCTTGATCTGTCGATGGTCGATCGCGTCGAGCAGGTGACGGACGAAGAGTCCAAGGCCATGGCTTTGCGCCTGATGCAAGAAGAAGGAATTTTGTGCGGCATCTCCTGCGGCGCCGCCATGGCGGTGGCGGTGCGTCTGGCGGAGAAACCAGAGATGCAAGGCAAAACCATCGTCGTGGTGCTGCCGGATTCGGGTGAGCGTTATCTGTCGAGCATGTTGTTCAGTGACTTGTTCACCGAGCAGGAGAACCAGCAGTAATCCTGTTGATTCAGGTCAGCCGAGGTTCAGGCGCTGCATGTTAATAAAGGCGTTGTTGCGCAATGCTTAACATTGAATCTTGCGTCAGGCGGGTTTTTCCCGGAGCCGGTAGTGTTTATCATGGCCGGCTGCCATGCCGGGAAAAGGGCATTGCGCAGCGTTGTCTTTATCCAAGGAGTCGTTGATGACCGTTTCTTTTGCCGCCAAGGCGTTTGTGCTGTTGCTGTTCCTGGGCAGCACGCTCTATGTGCATTTGCGCGGCAAGGCGCGTTTGCCGGTATTGCGCCAGTTCGTCAACCACTCGGCGCTGTTCGCCCCGTACAACGCTTTGATGTACCTGTTCTCCGCAGTGCCGTCCAGACCGTATCTGGATCGCAGCAAGTTTCCGGAACTGGATGTGCTGCGCGATAACTGGGAAACCATCCGCGACGAAGCCATGCATCTGTTTGACGAGGGCTATATTCGCGCCGCCGAAAAGAACAACGACGCCGGTTTTGGCTCGTTCTTCAAGAAGGGCTGGAAGCGCTTCTATCTGAAGTGGTACGACAAACCGCTGCCATCAGCCGAAGCCCTGTGCCCGAAAACCGTGGCACTGGTCAGCGCCATACCGAACGTCAAGGGCGCAATGTTCGCGCTGCTGCCGGGCGGCAGCCACCTCAACCCGCACCGCGACCCGTTCGCCGGCTCCCTGCGTTATCACCTCGGTCTGTCGACACCCAACTCTGACGATTGCCGGATCTTCGTCGACGGTCAGGTTTACGCCTGGCGCGACGGCGATGACGTGATGTTCGACGAGACTTACGTGCACTGGGTCAAGAATGAAACCGATCAGACTCGCGTCATTCTGTTCTGTGACATCGAACGCCCGCTGAGCAACCGCTTGATGACCCGGATCAACCGCTTCATCAGCGGCTGGCTGGGGCGCGCCACCGCGCCGCAGAACCTTGATGATGAGCGCGTCGGCGGGATCAACCAGGCCTATGCCTGGAGCAAGAACTTCAGCGACCGTTTCAGCGGCGTGGTCAAACAGTGGAAACGCCGCCATCCGAAGGCCTACAGGGTAATGCGCCCGGTGCTGGCGGTGCTGGTGCTGACATTGCTGGGGTATTGGTTGTTCGGTTAACGTTTGGCCAGAATTAAAAAAACCGCTCCGTAGGAGCGGTTTTCACAATCGGCCAGCGGCAAGCACTGAGGGCTCATCTTCGATGCCGGTGATCAGCAGTTGTAAGAGACGCCGTTGATTAGCGGTCAATTCATGATCAGCCAATCTTCTGGTTTTCAGCGATCTGACCAATGCTTCGGGAGGTCTCTGTTTCGCTTTTTTCATGTCGCCTCCCGGTTTGATCAGTAATTGATTGGCTTTCACAGTACTGGATTCTCCAAGGTTTTGACAAGGCGGCCTTCGATGTCGAAGCTGAACCCCAGCTTCTGATAAACGGGTATCGCCCCGTCCAGCGGCTCTTGTATTTCGATAACATCGCAGCCAACGAAATGCGCGTATTGCTCAATTACCATCATCGCTAGTAGTCCTATCCGATTTTTCAAAGGATGTGTTCCGCCAGGGCGTCCTTCCAATCTCACAACTCGTAATCTTCGTCGACTATTGTTCGGGTTCGCAAAACACAGGCCGCAGAGCTGCCCGTCGAACCAGATAGAGATGTCCAATGCGCGTGGTTCACGTGATTTCCACGCGATGACTTCTTGCCAGAAAAAGCAGGGTTCTTCCCATGTTTCAAAAGCATTCAGCGCATGCCTGTTTATCGGTTCGAACCGAATCAGAGATAAATCCATAATCGAAGCGTCGGCCGCCTTGAGTTGGCCCTGTAAGCCGCCAATCTGCGAAGCGGCCCGCTTCCTCGCCTCCGACCGATAAACCTGATACCGCAAATACGTCCGTTCCCTTGGCATATGATCTCTTGCATTCCATGTCTCCTGACAATCCATTGCCACCGCCATTTACCCTAATCACCCGACGCCAGACTGTCGCTACCGGCCCTTTGCCCAAGTCATTGCAATCTGTGTCGCGAGCTGGTTATAGTCAGCTCGCCCGAGCCGCCTGGCTCGCGCTTTCATCTCTTCAATGTAGATCTGTATCCATGCCTGCATCCCTCATCAACGGGGTAGTCGATTCAGCGGTCAACGCTGGCGTCGTGCCGTGCGGGAATCAGCAGCCTGTGCAGATCAGTCATTACCCTCCACCTGTCAGTAGCACGCCGGTGTGCGCAGTCGTATCGCCGCCGGGCGTTGGTGTTCGGGGCTGATCGGCAGTTTCTGCTGACCCCTGCGCCCGCCAGAAAAAGCTACTGAATTTCAGCTTCGGCTGAGTTGGCTTCTTGCCTGACTACAGGTGGTATTCATGTTTGTCCTTTCGAAACAATCCGCGCTCGCGGCGACGTCCACGAGCCTGTTCGTTCTGCTGTGGAGCAGCGGGGCGATTTTCTCCAAATGGGGCCTGGCCCATGCTTCGCCCTTTGCCTTTCTACTGATTCGCTTCGCAATCGCGCTGTGCGGGCTGTTGCTGCTGGCGCCGCTGCTGAAATTGAGGTGGCCCAAGGGCGGCAAACCGATGCTGTTTGCGATCGCCACGGGGCTGGTATTGCTTGGGGCCTATCAGATTTTTTATCTGCTGGCCCTGAACAGCAAAGTCACCCCGGGGGTGATGGCGACGATCATGGGCGTGCAGCCGATCCTCACGGTGGTGCTGATGGAGCGGCAACGGTCGGCGAGCCGGATGTTCGGACTGGCGCTGGGGTTGGCGGGGCTGATCATGGTGGTTTATCAGGGCATCGGTCTTGCCGGGATGTCTTGGGCGGGAATGTTGTTCGGACTTCTGGCGCTGGCGAGCATGACACTCGGCTCGATCATGCAGAAACGCATCACCGACAATCCCCTCGGCACGCTGCCGGTGCAGTATCTGGCCGGATTGCTGCTGTGCGCGGTTTTCGTACCGTTTCAGCCATTCCACTTCGAGCACGGCGTTGGCTTCATCGTGCCGATTTTGTGGATGGGTTTAGTGGTGTCGGTGCTGGCAACGCTGTTGCTGTATCGCCTGATCGCGCGAGGCAATCTGGTGAATGTCACCAGCCTGTTCTATCTGGTGCCGGCGGTTACGGCGGTGATGGATTACCTGATTTTTGGTAATCGGCTGGCGGCGTTGAGTGTACTGGGGATGCTGCTGATCATTGTCGGTCTGGCATTTGCGTTCCGTAAGTCGACGTAGCCGCTGGTAGCCGAAGCCATTGTTGCTTCGGCTCTTCGATGGATCAGATCTAATTTCTGATTATTCAAGACACGCATTCTCCGTCAGATAAGATGGTGGCAAATTGATGTTTGTTGTAGTGTCGTCGTTAAGGCTTGAACACGCGCCTGGTGATGGGTGAAGTCAGTTTCCATTTGAAATGGACGTCTTTTTTCAGTTGATGGACAAGGGAACAAATGTTTTTCGAAGATGAGTATTTGAAAAAGGGTGTTGTCTGGCTGAGTCCTGACAACTCTCCAGAGGCGCTATTGGCAGCATTCGCTGATCCGATAAACGATTTTGTAGTTCTTGCCAGTCGACTCGTGCATGGCAGAAAGGTCAAATTGTTGATTCGCGAGCGTTTGATTCGACTGTTACTCAAAACGCCGAAGTTGGATCTGATCATCAAGCGCAAATGGGAGCGGCTGCTGAAAAGCAAGCCGGCCATGCTGCCTGATTTCATTCAATTCCTGGAGACGGGGAAGACCAGAAGCAAAACAATGGCCTGGACCATGCCTTCACTGGACTGGAGCCTGCTGAAATTTGTCAATCACTGGTTTGGTAGCCCGGATCTGGTGCCAGTGACGGACTTTTATTCTGCTACTCGAAAATTTTCTGCAGGGCCACGCGTAATTGTCAGGGACGGCAATATCAGCGGCATCTATGAGGCACCACTCGAAAATTCCGGTTCCTCAATGTCGATCGGCAGGTCCGTGTATCGTGACTCTCCCGAGGTTGTATATCGAGAATTGCCACGGCTAGAAATACATCAAGATCTAGAGGTTTGTCCCTCAGATTTTCGGCGAGTTGTTCCACAACCGCAGACGCCTTCACCCTTTGTAGCCCACCCCCGCATCACGCCGTTAGATAATGCGGTTTACGGTCTGCCATTGCGTTTTGCCGTTGGGTTTTCAAAGAGTCCGGATGCGCATGCAGATGAGCAGAAGCGGATAAAAATTACTGATGCAAACCCGGGCGAAAAGATAACGGTATTTTTCAGTGCCGAAGGTGCATCAGTCGAAGACTCGTCGGTGTTTGATCTCGCTCTCGAGCTCGCGGCAGAGCATGTCTTCAGGCTTGTGCCACTTACGGGGACGGAAGAACTCGTTCTGCGTGCCAGTTATTTGTTCCGCGGTAAGCTTGTAGGCTGCATCGTGAAGATTATCGCTCTGAATGCGGAAACCAATGAGACATCGGAGTTAGATCCAGCGGTTACGAGTGTTCCCGATCCTCAAGTGTTTCCATTGAGTGATCCTACTGGTATTGCTGCGCCTGACATACATCTCTGGGTTCAAAAGGAAAAACCGGGATACATATCCTGGCGAGCCCATATTCCATCGTCGGCTGGAAATAAATCCATTGCTCCAGCACCTCAGAGTCTCGAGCATCCTGAAATGTTTGCGGCAAGTCTGGCGCTCATTCAAAGTCGGTTCGCAACCCATAGTTATTCCGGTATCTACGACGAGTTACGCGGCGTGGGCAGACAAATCGTGAATCTTATTCCCGATGAAATAATTGAAGCCTTGCGACATGCGCTTTCAGATGGCAGGTCACCCAGTATTCTTTTGGTCACCGACGTGCCATATGTGCCTTGGGAATTGGCGTATTTGAATCCAGAGGATTCAGGTCGAGAGTCAGGTGCGTTCCTGGGAGAACTGGTGATCATGGGACGCTGGTGGAGCGCACGCAATTGCCCTGCTCCTGCGTCCAGCGTTTCAGTTGAGGTTATCAGTGCATTGGCGAGTGGTTATGAGGGAAGCATGAGTCCACTTGCGCACGCGCTTAAAGAGCGCGAGATGTTGTGCCGGGATTACAACGCCAGGAGCATTGACGCACGGTTACCTGATGTTGAAGCATGGCTTGACGCAAAACCTCATCAATCCGGGCATCTGGTGCATGTCGCGCTGCATGGATATGCTGATGACAGCAATGACTCCTACATATTGAAGCTTGAAGACAATGAACAGCTGACTCCCTATCGATTCGCCGGGTTCGCTGAAAACAACATCCCACGTTTTGCAGCGGTTTTCCTTAATGCTTGCCAAGTGGGGGGCGCAGGTCAAAAGCTGGGTTTTCTCAGCGGTTTTCCTGGTGCAGTGGCGGAGGCCGGAACTCAGGCTTTCATCGCACCATTGTGGGAAGTGAAGGACGAGAGTGCATTGAAAGTCGCCGAGACTTTTTATCGGAACTCGTTCGGTGATCCACAGAAAACCGTCGGAGAAATTTTTCGGGATATACGTGCAACGGCACAGGATAGTTGTGGCATTACACCCTTTGCCTACATGTTCTACGGCCATCCGCTGTTACGTCTTACAAAATCTCCAATTGTGAATGATGAGTCAGAATAATGAGCACGTTGATTACGGGAGCCCCTTTCCCAGTGAGGCTTGGTGGTACTTTCTTCAGTGTAATGGCGCCTGGATGCAAAGGCTCCGTGGCGGTAGTTGACTCCAAGGCAACAAATCGATCGGGATTCAGAAAAATTCCTCTTGTATCCGTCGCACCAGAAGCGGAGATCAAGGTGTTGGCCCATCTGGAGATAGAGTTGAACCCAGCCATCGGTCAGCAATCAGGTAGTCGAGGTGTGGGAGGGACTGAGCCTGAGTTGATAGTTCCGGTAGCGGCCGGAAACAGCTATGCGATCCTCTGCACAGATGAGTTTGATCAGTCGGTCTGGATGTTTCCTAAGACATTGTCGGCGCAGCAAGTCACATTTTCTTTGCCTATGAGCGAGGCAACAAGCAGTTCTGGCAACCGGGGGTTGTGACAAGAACCATGCGCAGTCTGGTTAGCGTTGTTTCTTGGGCGGTTGCCCCTGCTATTGGTAATGCTGCTCGGACGATGGTCGCTAAGTGGGAGGATAGTAAGCGTCCGTACGGAATTTTTCAGGTAAAAGCCGATGGTACCTTGAGCGAACCTGATTGGAGTGTCATCACTTCCGGCCCCGCCTTGTTGCTGATCCATGGCACATTCAGTACCCCGCAAGTTGGTTTCGCCGGGTGGCTGGGTAGCTCTTCTTTTCATGCTCTGGCAGAACGATATGGCGGTCGTGTTCTGGCATTTGCGCATCCGTCTTTATCTGCCAGTCCTCAAGAGAACGTTGATTGGTTGCTCGCGCAACTGCCTGAGCACATCAAGGCGGACACGATTTTCGATATTGTCAGCCACAGCCGGGGTGGTCTTGTCGCACGGGAGCTGGTCAGTCGAGGTGACGCTGCACCGAAAATCGCTAGGGTTTGCCTTGTGGGAACGCCGAATGACGGTACTCCACTGGCTGATGTTCAGCACTGGACGACGTTCCTGAATACGCACACTTCGTTGTTGAATGTATTGCCTGACAGCTCGGTAACAGTGCTGATGGAGGGCTTGCTGTGTCTTGTAAAAATACTTGGCAGCAGCCTGGCGGGAGGATTGCCAGGGCTGGCGGCGATGGATCCTGGGTCGCAATGGCTCCGTGAATGCAATACAGTCGGTGCTTCAACTGCCTGGTACACCATTGGGGCCGCGTATCAACCTGATCTTTCGAGTAAAAATATGCTAGGTCGCTTCAATAACCAAGCCATTCAGGGATTCTTTGCTGCCACCAATGATCTGGTTGTACCCACCGAGGGTTGTCATCGATCGATCTATCCGCCGGCGGATACTTTCATACCGAATGGGGGGCTCATCAACCATTGCAATTATTTTGAGTTCGAGGATGTCCAGACTCGACTGACGACGTGGTTGAGCTGAGCGAGTCTTCAATCTTTGAAGTGAGTTTGAAAGTGTCTATGGATGTCCTGCTTGAGCATTACCACATTGTTTTGGTTCTGCATGAGCTCAGCTAGGCTCAGTAGAACCTTTTCACTCTTGAGGACCTTCTCGTACAGCTCTCGGAGTTGGTCCTCCGACTGATCTGGAGCAAGGGGAGGGCCTTCCAGAAATTTCTCAAACGTTGGAATTTTTTTCACGACCGAAGCGGGGTCAGTCCGATTGATGAGCAAGATACTGATCAGCGATAACGCGAGGTCGTACTCGGTATAAAGTGTGAAACTTTCGAACGAAGCATTTTCATCATAAGGCAGTGTGTTCTTCAGTAGAAGCAAATCGTAAAGCGTGGCGAGATCAAGAATAATGTCCTTGGAGCAAATTTTTTCTTCGTAACCTATGAGTGCAAAAAAGGGCGATTTACGCTGTTGTTTGAGGATCAGATTTTCGATCCGGAAGGAATGGCAGGCCGCGAGAACTATCGTCAGGTAGCCCTGACATGCGACATTGATCCCGCGAAACAGATCGATCAGGTCCACCCAAGTGATCAATTCATGTTTGCTGCTTTCCAAGATGATCCCTAGGCCGAGTTCACTTCCATGAGTCTCGAGATGGATTATCGGGACGACTCCATTTTTGCACTCGCCCTGAATGTCCTTGAGCAATCTGATGAGGTGCTGTTTGGATTTTAAAGTGACTGAAACCGGAACAACATCAGGCTCTCCCGACTTGCGCCGTTCGATGTTGACACTGATGACGATGTGCTCATGGATATGTTCGGCAGTGTCATTTTCTTCTGGTCCCAAAGATTTGAAGATGAAGATTTTGTTGCTTGGTGCTGCGGACAACCGGCGGTAACTGAAGAAATCGCTGTCGGCCTTCATTAAGCAGCTTCCTTACGTTTCATGGCGAGTGTCTTGGCAGGTTTCAAAACCAGCCACAGCGCAATCGCAATCAACACCCCGCCATAGATGTGCGCCATCGACAACGGCTCATCCAGCAACAACGCCCCCCACAGCACGCCGAACGGCGGGATCATGAAGGTCACGGTCATCGATTTCACCGGGCCGATCGAGCTGAGCAGGCGGAAATAGATGATGTAGGCAAACGCCGTGCAACCCAGGCCCAGGCCGAGCAGCGACAGCCAGACCTGCCAGCCGCCCCAGCTGACCGGCGGCGCAGTGATGGTGCTGTAGGCGAACAACGGCAGCAAAAACAACGTCGCCCCGAGCATGCTGCCCAATGCCGACAAACGGCTGTCCAGGCCACCGGCCTGATCCAGCCAGCGCCGTGCGAGGAATCCGGCAAAGCCGTAGCAAGTGGTCGCCAGCAGGCAGGCGACCGCGCCCATCAGCAGTTGCAGATCGAAGGCTACGGGACCGGCACGCGTCAGCACACCGACGCCGAACAGACCGAGGAACACGCCGCTGAGCTTGGCCGCCGTGAGCTTTTCGCTGAAGAACAAACCGCCAATCAACACGCCCATCAGCGGCGTCGTGGCGTTGAAGATCGCCGAATAGCCGGCAGGCAATACCTGGGCGGCAACCGAATACAGCGTCGCCGGAATCCCCGAGTTGATTACGCCCAGCAGCATCACGGTCTTCAGCTTGCCCTTGAAATCCCAGCTGATGCGCATCAGCCCGAGTATCACCAGCAGCCCGGCGGCCGCGATCGACACGCGAAAGAACCCGGTCGGGACCGTGCCGATCACCGGGGCAATGATGCGCATGAACAGAAAACTCGCGCCCCAGATAGCGGCCAGCGACAACATGCGGAAAATATCGACAGGGCTCACGGCGGGCTCCTTCCTTGATCGGGACGAGAGTGTTGCCGAGCGTCCGGATCATGGCAACCGCTATTCGGGCTTTTAATTCTGCTTGCCGATGCATCGGCACGAGAAACCCCGTCAACGGTCAACCCCGTATCGGTTTTGGCAGAAATTGCGCTTTTCCTGCGAGCGCTTCCGTGACTAAGCTCAAACGAATCGATTTCCCGCCGAGGTTTCATTTATGTCGCAGCAATGGCCAGCCACCGAGATCGCCCGGATGATCCTCGCCGGCTTCGACGATTACCGCGAGCATTTCCGCCGCATCACCGATGGCGCGCGGGAGCGCTTCGAACAGGCGCGGTGGCAGGAGGCGCAGGCCGCCTCGGCGGCGCGGATCAGTCTGTATGAGGAAAAAGTTGGCGAAACCGTCGCTCGCCTGCGCGAGTATTTCGACGAAGAAACCCTGATGAACGTCAGCTGCTGGCCGCTGGTGAAAAGCGCCTACATCAGTGTGATCGACCTGCGCTTCGACGATGAGCTGTCCGAAACCTGGTACAACTCGATTTTCTGCGGGCTGTTCAGCCACGACCTGATCAGCGACGGCTGCATGTTCATCCACACCACGCGCCCGAGCCTGCGCCGGGCCCGCGCTGCGCAAACCCGCACCTATAAGCCGCAGGGCCAGTTGTCCGCCATGCTCGCCAGTATCTTCGCCGACTACCGCTTCAGCGAAGATTACGCCGATTTGCCTGGCGACCTGCTGCGGCTCGAAGCGCAATTGCGCGAGAACCTGCCGGACTGGGTGTGCAAGGACCCGGAGCTAAGCGTCGAGCTGTTTTCTTCGGTGCTCTATCGCAACAAAGGCGCGTATCTGGTCGGACGCATTTACACCCGCGATGAGCAATGGCCGTTGGTGATTCCGCTGTTGCACCGCGAAGGAAGGGGCATTCAGATCGATGCGTTGATCACCGACGAAGCCGATGTGTCGATCATCTTCTCTTTCACCCGTTCGTATTTCATGGTCGATGTACCGGTGCCGGCGGAGTTCATCGGTTTTCTGCGACGCATTCTGCCGGGCAAGCACATCGCCGAGCTGTACACCTCGATCGGCTTCTACAAGCACGGCAAGTCGGAGTTCTACCGCGCGCTGATCAATCACCTGGCCAACACTGACGATCAGTTCATCATGGCCCCGGGCGTGCGCGGCATGGTCATGAGCGTGTTCACCCTGCCGGGTTTCAACACCGTATTCAAAATCATCAAGGACCGTTTCTCACCGTCGAAGAACGTCGATCGCGCCACGGTGATCGAAAAGTATCGTCTGGTGAAAAGCGTTGATCGGGTCGGACGTATGGCCGATACCCAGGAATTTGCCGATTTTCGTTTTCCGCTGAGCAAATTCGATCCGGCGTGTCTGGAGGAACTGCTAGAGGTCGCGCCATCCACGGTTTCGGTCGAAGGCGAAACCGTGCTGATCCGCCACTGCTGGACCGAGCGGCGGATGACCCCACTCAACCTGTATCTGGAAAACGCCAACGACGCGCAAGTGCGCGAAGCGCTGGAAGATTACGGTCTGGCGATCAAGCAATTGGCGGCGGCAAATATCTTTCCCGGCGACATGCTGCTGAAAAACTTCGGCGTCACCCGCCACGGGCGCGTGGTGTTTTACGACTACGACGAAATCTGCTTCCTGACCGAAGCCAACTTCCGCCACATCCCGCAACCGCGCACGCCGGAGGATGAAATGGCCTCTGAGCCGTGGTACTCGATCGGACCGCTGGACGTGTTCCCCGAAGAGTTTCCGCCGTTCCTGTTTGCCGATGCCGGACAGCGCAAGTTGTTCGATCAGTTGCACGGCGAGTTGTATAACGCCGATTACTGGAAGGGCTTGCAGGCGGCGATTCGGGCGGGGAAGGTGATTGACGTCTTCCCATATCGGCGCAAAGGGCGGGATAACGAATAACAGCAGCTGCAAGCGGCAAGCTACAAGCTGCAAGTTAAAAGCCTCAGTGACTTGCGGCTTGTAGCTTGGCGCTTGCAGCTGCTTTTCTGCGACAATCCGCCCCCTGCATAAACAGACGACCGAATTGCCTACCCGATGACCGACGAATCGCCCTCCATCGACAAACTGCTGAAAAACCTCGATCACGCCATGCTCGCTGACCGTCATCGGCTGCGGCGGCAGTTGCTTGAGCTGCGCAAGAAACCCGACGAGGCCAAACTGGCGCAGTGGATAGCGCGGATGCAGGCGTCCTGTGATCAGGTGGCGGCGCGCCGTGCGAGCCTGCCGGTGATTCGTTACGACGACAATTTGCCGATTGCGGCCAAGCGCGACGAGATCAAAACGGCCCTGGAGCAACATCAGGTGCTGATCATCGCCGGCGAAACTGGCTCGGGTAAAACCACTCAGCTGCCGAAGATCTGTCTGGAAATCGGGCGTGGCCAGCATGGTCTGATCGGCCACACCCAGCCGCGTCGGATCGCCGCGCGCAGCGTCGCCAGCCGCGTTGCCGAAGAACTCGGCACGCCCCTCGGTGCGCTGGTCGGCTATCAGGTGCGGTTTGAAGATCAAAGCGATTCCAACACCCTGATCAAACTGATGACCGACGGCATTCTGCTGGCGGAAACTCAGAACGATCGTTATCTGGAACGCTACGACACGATCATCGTCGACGAAGCCCACGAACGCAGCCTCAATATCGACTTCCTCCTCGGCTACCTGAAAACACTGCTGCCGCGTCGCCCGGATCTGAAGGTCATCATCACCTCGGCGACCATCGATCTGGAGCGCTTCTCCAAGCATTTCGATGATGCGCCGATTGTCGAAGTGTCCGGTCGCACGTTCCCGGTGGAAACCTGGTATCGGCCGTTGACGCTGGAGCAGGACGAAGAGGGCAACCGGGTCGAGGACGACCTCACGGTCGATCAGGCGATCCTCGCCACCCTCGACGAAATCGCCGCCTACGAGCGCAGCGAACGCCGCAGTCCGGGTGATGTGCTGGTGTTCCTGCCCGGTGAGCGCGAGATTCGCGACGCCGCCGATATGCTGCGCAAGGCCCAGCTCAAGCACACCGAAATCCTGCCGCTGTACGCGCGCCTGTCGCCGGCTGAACAGCAGCGGATTTTCCAGTCGCACCCGGGCCGCCGCGTCGTGCTGGCGACCAACGTCGCCGAAACCTCGCTGACCGTGCCGGGCATTCGCTACGTGATCGACAGCGGCACTGCGCGCATCAGCCGTTACAGCTATCGGGCCAAGGTCCAACGCTTGCCGATCGAAGCGATTTCCCAGGCCAGCGCCAATCAACGTAAAGGTCGTTGCGGGCGGGTTGAGCCGGGCATCTGCGTGCGGTTGTACAGCGAAGAGGATTTCCTCGGTCGTCCAGAATTTACCGACCCGGAAATTCTGCGTACCAACCTCGCCGCCGTTATTTTGCAGATGCTCCATCTGCGTCTCGGCGAAATTACTGCGTTTCCGTTTATCGAGCCGCCGGACGGCAAGGCGATCAGTGACGGTTTCAACCTGCTGCAAGAGCTTTCCGCAGTCGATCGCAACAGTCAGCTGACGCCACTCGGTCGCCAGTTGGCGCGCTTGCCGGTCGACCCGCGCATGGGCCGCATGCTCCTCGAAGCGGCCAAGCTCGGTAGTCTGCAGGAAGTGCTGATCGTCGCCAGCGCCATGTCGATTCAGGACCCGCGCGAGCGTCCGCCGGAGCGTCAGCAAGCGGCGGATCAGGCCCACGCGCAATGGAAGGATCCGGATTCCGACTTCGCCGGGCTGGTCAATCTGTGGCGTGGTTTTGAAGAGCAACGCCAGGCGCTGACCGCCAATCCGCTGCGCAATTGGTGCCGGAAGAATTTCCTCAACTATTTGCGTCTGCGCGAGTGGCGTGATTCGCATCGTCAGTTGAGCCTGATCTGCCGCGACATGCAGTTGAGTCTGAATAAAGAGCCGGCGGATTATCCGAAGCTGCACAAAGCGGTGCTGGTCGGCTTGCTCAGCCAGATCGGCCAGAAAACCGAAGACGGCGATTACCTCGGCGCCCGCCAACGGCGCTTCTGGATTCATCCGTCGTCGGGCATCGGCAAGAAGCGCCCGCAGTGGCTGATGACCGCTGAGCTGGTGGAAACCACCAAGCTTTACGCGCGCATGGTCGCCAAGATCGACGCCGACTGGATCGAACCGCTGGCCGGACACCTGATCAAGAAGAACCACTTCGAGCCGCATTGGGAAAAGAAGCGCGGCCAGGTCGTCGCCTACGAGCAGATCACCCTGTTCGGTCTGATCGTCGTCGGTCGCCGCCCGGTGCATTACGGCCCGGTCGATCCGGTGGTATCCCGTGAGCTGTTTATCCGCGAAGGCTTGGTGCGCGGCGAGATTCAGTCGCGGGCCAAATGCCTGAGCGCCAATCAAAAACTGCTGGAGCAGCTCGACGAACTGGAGGCCAAGGCTCGCCGTCGCGATATTCTCGCCGACGAAGAAACTTTGTACGCCTTCTACGATGCACGTCTGCCGGCGGAGATCCACCAGACCGCGACCTTCGACAGTTGGTACAAGGTCAACAGCCAGAAAGATCCGCAGCTGTTGATCATGCGCGAAGAAGATGTGTTGGCCCGCGAGGCCAGTGAAGTCACCGCCCGTGATTACCCGGACACGTTGCACATTGGCGATCTGGAACTGGCGCTGACCTACCATTTCGAACCCAATCACCCGCGCGACGGCGTGACCTTGCGCGCGCCGGCGCCGCTGCTGCCGATGCTGCCGCCGGAGCGTCTGGAATGGTTGGTACCGGGCCTGATCGAGGCCAAGTGCATTGCTCTGGTGCGCAACCTGCCGAAAGCCCTGCGCAAGAACTTCGTGCCGGTGCCGGACTTCATCAAGGCCGCGTTGCAGCGCATGACTTTCGCCGAAGGTTCGCTGCCGCAAGCGCTCGGTCGCGAGCTGCTGCGCATGACCGGCGCGCGGGTCAGCGATGAAGCGTGGTCGGAAGCGGCGCAGCAGGTTGAGAGCCATCTGCGCATGAACCTGGAAATCGTCGATGGCCAGGGCAAGTTCCTTGGCGAGGGCCGCGATCTGGCTGAGCTGACCGCACGCTTCGCCGAAGCCAGCCAGGCCGCGCTGGCGGTGCCGCAGAGTGCGAAAAGTCAGCAACCGGTCGAGGCAAAAGTCTTTGCCCCGGTGGCGGAAAAGACCCAGCAGAAGATCGCCGGGCTGTCGATGACGGTGTACCCGGCGCTGGTGGAAGAGGGCGGCGCGGTCAAGGAAGGGCGCTTCTCGACCCCGGCCGAAGCCGAGTTCCAGCATCGTCGGGCCTTGCAGCGCTTGCTCATGCAGCAACTGGCCGAGCCGGCTAAATTCCTCCGGGGCAAGTTGCCCGGGCAGACTGAACTGGGCTTGCTGTATCGCGAACTGGGCCGGGTCGATGCGCTGGTCGAAGACATTCTGCTGGCCAGCCTCGACAGCTGCATTCTCGAAGGCGAAGACCCGTTGCCCCGGGATGGCGCCGGATTGGCGGCATTGGCCGAGCGCAAACGCGGCGACTGGACCGAGCACGCCGAACGTGTCGCGCGGCTGACTTTGGAAATCCTCAAGATCTGGCACGGTCTGCAAAAGCGCTTCAAGGGCAAGATCGATCTGGCGCAAGCGGTGGCACTCAACGACATCAAGCAGCAGATCGGCAATCTGGTCTATCCGGGCTTCGTTCGCGAAACGCCGATGCAGTGGCTCAAGGAGTTGCCGCGTTACCTGAAAGCGGTCGAGCAGCGTTTCGAGAAACTTGGCGCACAAGTGCAGAAAGATCGGGTCTGGAGCGGCGAACTCGCTGGCCTGTGGGCGCAATATCAGGCCCGCGCGGCCAAGCATGCGCAGGAAGGCAAGCGCGATCCGCAACTGGAGTTGTACCGCTGGTGGCTGGAGGAATACCGCGTGTCGCTGTTTGCCCAACAATTGGGCACCAAAGTGCCGATTTCTGACAAGCGCCTGAGCAAACAGTGGAGCCAGGTCGAGCCTTGACCTGCAGCCATACACAATCCCCCTGTGGAAGTGGTCTTTGTGGCGAGGGGATTTATCCCCGTTGGGTGGCGAAGCCGCCCCAAAATCTACGCCTCGGTTCATCAGATACCGAGCGTGGTGGGTTAGCGACTGCTTCGCAGTCGAACGGGGATAAATCCCCTCGCCACAGAGTTGAGTTCATGGAGTGAATGGCAGTTGTGCTTGAGAACGGCGCCAAAACCTCGGGTTTATGGCAAACTTCGCCACCATAACCCGCCGTTTCGCGACCCAGAGCCTTCGCCGTGTCGCGCTGCGCAATAAAACGATGCCAGGTTTGCGTCCCCCGGATGGGAATAGACCCTTTGCGTGTTGGTACGACGGTTCCAGCACTTTCTGCCTGAACAAATTAGAGAAACGACCATGCATAACGTCGTCATCAGCGGCACCGGCCTGTACACACCGGCCAACAGCATCTCCAACGAAGAGCTGGTGCAGTCTTTCAATACCTATGTCGCCCAGTTCAACGCCGATAACGCCGAGGCCATTGCCAGCGGCGAAGTCCAGGCCCTGACCGAATCCAGCGCTGCGTTCATCGAAAAAGCCTCGGGCATCAAGAGTCGCTTTGTCATGGACAAGGACGGCATTCTCGATCCGCTGCGCATGGCCCCGCGCCTGCCCGAGCGTTCCAATGATGAATGGTCGGTGCTCTGCCAAATGGCTGTCGGCGCTGCCGAACAAGCCCTGCAACGTGCCGGCAAAACCGCCGCCGATATCGACGGTGTGATCGTTGCTTGCTCCAACCTGCAACGTGCCTACCCGGCCATCGCCATCGAAGTCCAGGAAGCACTGGGCATTCAGGGTTTCGGCTTCGACATGAACGTGGCGTGTTCTTCGGCCACTTTCGGCATCCAGGCCGCCGCCAACAGCGTGCAACTGGGCCAGGCGCGGGCGATCCTGATGGTCAATCCGGAAGTCTGCACCGGGCACCTGAACTTCCGTGATCGCGACAGCCATTTCATCTTCGGCGATGCCGCGACTGCGGTGATCATCGAACGCGCGGATCTGGCGACCTCCGAGTTTCAGTTCGACGTGGTCAGCACCAAACTGCTGACCAAGTTCTCCAACAACATCCGCAACAACTTCGGCTTCCTCAACCGCGCGGCAGAAGAGGGCATCGGTGCCCGCGACAAGCTGTTCGTCCAGGAAGGCCGCAAGGTGTTCAAGGATGTCTGCCCGATGGTCGCCGAGCTGATTGGCGAGCACCTGGAAGAGAACCAGCTCAACGTTGGCGACGTGAAGCGTTTCTGGCTGCACCAGGCCAACCTGAGCATGAACCACCTGATCGTGCGCAAGCTGCTCGGCCGCGAAGCCACCGAAGAAGAAGCGCCGGTGATTCTCGACAGCTACGCCAACACCAGCTCGGCCGGTTCGGTCATCGCCTTTCACAAATATCAGGATGATCTGGCCTCAGGATCGCTGGCGGTACTCAGTTCGTTCGGCGCCGGTTACTCGATTGGTAGCGTGTTGCTGCGCAAACGCTGAAACAGGTTAATTTCCCCTTAATCGCGTCGATCTTTCCTACATTCGAAGCGGCTGAAACGCTGTAATTTTTCGGACATCGCGGCAGGTGAGCACCTGCCGCGTTCATTTTCGAAGTCCGGACAAGGGGATTGATGGATGGCGGCTGACGACAACCAACTGCTCACGCGCCTGCTGGCGGGGGAGCAAAAGGCTTTCAAGGAACTGGTCACCACGTATCAGAGCGCGATGCGCGCGGTGGCTTACGCGATTGTCGGCCAGCGTCATGTCGAAGAAGTGGTGCAGGATGCCTGGCTGTCGGTGGTGCGCCATCTGGCCAGTTTCGAAGGCCGCTCCAGCCTCAAGACCTGGTTGCTGACCATCACCGCCAATTCGGCCAAGAGCCGCTACAAGCTCAATCGCCGGGAAGTCCTGCTCGACGACCTGCCATCGCCCCACGGCACCATCGGTGACGATCGCTTCTCTTCCAGCGATGGTCACTGGCTGGTCGCGCCGTTCGCCTGGCACCAGGACACCCCCGAAGCGCTGCTCACCGAAAACGAACTGCGCGAATGCCTCGAACACACCTTGCTGAGTTTGTCCGAGTTGCAGAGCAGTGTTCTGCTGCTGCGCGAACGCCAGGGCCTGGAGCTGGAAGAGATCTGTAATCTTCTGGAGATCTCGCTCTCCAATGTCCGCGTGCTGCTGCACCGGGCACGCTTGAAGGTTTTTGCGACCGTGGAACATTTTGAGGAGACAGGAGAATGCTGACCTGCAAGGAGCAAGTGGCACGATCCAGCGATTATCTCGATGGCCAACTGAGCTTTCGCGAGACGCTGATGGTGCGTCATCACCTGTTGTTCTGCCCCAACTGCCGGCGCTTCATGCGGCAGATGCGCGTGATGCAGTCAACCCTGAAGGCGCTGCCGGAAAAACCGGAAGAGGGAGTGGATGCTTTGGCTGAACGCCTGGCGGCGCAGAGGCGCGACGACAGTCCTTGAAAGAGTCAGCCCGGGGCAGCGTCAGCGAACGGATGATGGGGATCGCTGGCATTGCACCGGGCTGCAGGACATCAGCTTCGAACGACAAGTCGCAAGGGGAGCGGTGACTTGCAGCTTGTCGCTCGAAGCTTGCAGCTGTTTTCCTAGAACTTCGCTTCAGCGTCCAGCTGCAGGGTGTTGGCGTCGGCATCGCGCTGGCCACGGCTGGCGAAGTCGGCCTTGGTCAGGAAGTACGTGGCGCCGACGGCGAAGTTCTTGTCGATGTCGTAACCGACCTTGAACTTGTGCCCGCGCGAACCGGTGGTGCCGTTGGCGAAGTCGGAGTCGGTGAAGGCGCCGACCACGGCGTTGCGCTGCACGTCGCGATAGTTGTAGTCGAGGTTGAAACCGAACACTTTCGACTTGGCACCGAGCAACCATGCAGTGTCCTGATCGGTCACGGCATCGTTGTTCTTCACGTACTGGCCGTAGAACGACAGTGGCATTGGCAGGCCGCCGATGTCGATCTGGCTGAACCCTTCATACAGACGGAATTCGTTGTTCGCCGAGTTGCCGTTGACCGCCAGTGCACACGGCGTCGAGGTGCCTGTGCAGCGGCTGTCTTCGTCGTTCTGGTAGGCGTAGACGCTGCCGCCCAAGGTCATTTTCAGGTTGTCGGTGATGTTGAAGCGGCTGCCCAACTGGCCAGCGGTCAGGCGCAGGTCGTGGCGGAATTGCACGCCGTCGCCGTCAACATTGTCCTTGAGGTTGTAGTTACCCAGGCTGCCGAACAGTTCGGCGCTACCGCCCAGTGGATACTTGTAGGTAACGGCCAGACCTTCCGGGTTGATGTCGCTGTCCCAGATCACGTCGCCCATGCTGACCCACGGTTGCAGCATCTTGCCGCCGATCACGTGCAGGTTCTTGATCTGATCCGGGTGGTAGTCGATGTAGCCGAGGTCGAGCCAGATCTGCTTCTTGTCGAAGTAGTTGTCCTGATCCTGGTTGGTCGAGCGCGCGTCGTCGCCACCGCCAGTGGCGATACGGATGCCGGTGTCGACTTGCGGGTTGATCTCGGTGTAGGCGCCCAGACGCGCACGGATGCGCTGGCGATCCTTGTCGCGGCCGCCGTTGTTTGGCTCGCCGTCGATCTTGATGGTTTCCTGACGGATACGTACATCGCCCTTGAACTGAGTCTTGGCCGCCCAGGCCAGTTTCTGGTCGAACAGGCTCTGTTCGTTGGTCTTCTTCGCGACCGCCGCCACTTGTTCGTTGGTTTCCTGCTGCGCCTGTTGGGCGATTTGCTGAGCCTTCTGATCCTTGGCCAGTTCTGTTTGCAGCTCGATGTACTGCGCCTGGGAAATCGACCCGTTGGCCTTGAGCATGTCGAGCAGTTTGGCGTCGACTGCAGCACTGGCCGGAACGCTCATGGCCAGCAACAAGCCGCCGCACAGGGCCGCTGCAGTTTTCGTGGAAGCAAGACGCATAGCAATCTCCGAAGATGAAGGGGATGGCTGAACCATCCTGGGCACAACCGGCCTGAAGGCCGGAAAACTGTGTCCGGGTTAGAACCCGGCGCTCTAAAAACAGGCGCCAGTATCGCGATGGTTTATGACAGAGCGGTGGCACAGTGATGGCAGGTTGATGACGATGCGTATCGAGCGTGAACTATCGACCTAGAGCGCTGTCGGCCGATTGAGCGTGTGCAACCGGGCCGCGATCAGCGATACTCGCCGGGCTTTGTCGCCAAGCTGTGGAGTGCCAGTGAATGCCGTTGCAACGCCTGCAAGACCTGTCAGAAATCGCCCCGGCAAGCTGGGATGCGCTGGTGCCGGACAACCAGCCGTTTCTGCGTCACGCCTTCCTCAGCGCGCTGGAAGACAGCGGCAGTGTCGGCCCGCATTCAGGCTGGCAGCCCGAACATTTACTGCATATCGAAGATGATCGACTGATCGCCGCGCTGCCCAGTTACCGCAAATGGCACTCCTACGGCGAGTACGTCTTCGATCACGGCTGGGCCGACGCCTGCGCCCGTGCCGGCATCGATTACTACCCCAAACTGTTGACCGCCGTGCCGTTCAGTCCAGTCAGCGGGCCGCGCTTGCTGGCGGCAACAGTGGAGGACGGTTTCGAGTTGCTGAAAAGCCTGCCGGGCTATTTGCAGATCGAAGAACTTTCCAGCGCGCACATCAACTTCACCGATCCGTTTACCGACGCGGCGATGGCGGAACAGCCGGGCTGGCTGCAGCGCATCGGCTGTCAGTATCACTGGCAAAACCGTGGTTACCGCGACTTTCAGGATTTCCTCGACGCCCTCAGCTCACGCAAGCGCAAACAGATGCGCAAGGAACGCGAGCAAGTGGCGGGGCAGGGCTTTGAGTTCGAGTGGTTGCAGGGGCGTGAGCTGGACGAGGCACAGTGGGACTTTGTTTACGCCTGCTATGCCAATACTTACGCGGTGCGGCGGCAGGCGCCGTATCTGACGCGGGAGTTCTTCAGTCTACTGGCTGAACGCATGCCCGAAGCGATTCGCGTGGTCCTGGCCAAACAGGGCTCACGGCCGGTGGCGATGGCGTTCAGTCTGGTCGGTGGCGACAGTTTCTACGGCCGTTATTGGGGCTGCCTGGCCGAGTTTGATCGGCTGCATTTCGAGACGTGTTTTTATCAGGGCATGGATTACGCGATTGCCCATGGCATCCAGCGTTTCGATGCCGGGGCGCAGGGCGAGCACAAGTTGATTCGCGGCTTCGAACCGGTGATCACCCATTCCTGGCACTACCTGCGCCATCCGGGGTTGAAAGCGGCGGTAAAGGATTTTCTCCAGCAAGAGCGTGCCGGGGTTCTGGCCTACGCCGAAGAGGCCCGGACAGCGTTGCCCTATCGCCAAACGTAGTTCCAGATCCCCTGTGGGAGCGAGCCTGCTCGCGAAGGCGGTGTGTCAGTTAACGCTGATCGTTCCCACGCTCTGCGTGGGAATGCCTCAAGGGACGCGGAGCGTCCAGTGACGCGGAGCGTCACGGGCTGCATTCCCACGCAGAGCGTGGGAACGATCGTATCGCGCGATCAGTCGATGCCGACAAAGCCTCCGGTCTGGTGCGCCCACAACCGCGCATACAAGCCGCGATGGGCGAGCAGTTCGGCGTGGGTGCCGCTTTCGGCGATCTTGCCGTTCTCCAGCACCACCAAGCGGTCCATGCGCGCGATGGTCGAGAGGCGGTGGGCGATAGCGATCACGGTTTTGCCCTGCATCAAGGTCTCGAGGCTTTCCTGAATCGCCGCTTCGACTTCCGAATCCAGCGCCGAGGTGGCTTCGTCCATGATCAGGATCGGCGCGTCCTTGAGCAGCACCCGCGCGATCGCGATGCGCTGGCGCTGACCGCCGGACAGTTTCACCCCGCGCTCGCCGACATGCGCATCGAAACCGGTACGGCCTTCAGCGTCGGACAGCAGCGGGATGAACTCATCGGCGCGAGCCTTGTGCACGGCCTCCCACAGCTCGGCGTCGGTCGCATCCGGTTTGCCGTAGAGCAAGTTGTCGCGTATCGAGCGATGCAGCAGCGAGGTGTCCTGAGTGATCATGCCGATCCGTGCGCGCAGGCTTTCCTGGCCGACTTCGGCGATGTTTTGCCCATCGATCAGGATGCGTCCGCCCTCGACGTCGTACAGGCGCAGGAGAAGGTTGACCAGAGTCGATTTGCCGGCGCCGGACGGGCCGATCAAACCGATTTTTTCCCCCGGTTTGATGCTCAGATTGAGGTCGCCGATGATCCCGCGCTTCTTCCCGTAGTGGAAATCCACGTGCTCGAAACGCACTTCGCCCGAGGCGACGGCCAGCGGTTTGGCCTGCTCGCGGTCGGTGACGCTGACCGGTTGCGAAATCGTCCGCAGACCGTCCTGCACCATGCCGATGTTTTCGAAGATCCCGGTGACCACCCACATGATCCAGCCGGACATGTTGACGATGCGAATCACCAGGCCGGTGGCCAGGGCAATCGCGCCGACGGTGATCAGCGACTGCGTCCACAGCCACAAGGCAAGCGCCGTGGTGCCGACGATCAGCAGGCCGTTCATGGTGGTGATCGCCACGTCCATGCTGGTCACCACGCGACCGGCCATTTGCGCTTTGACGGTCTGTTCTTCGATCGCTTCCTTGGCGTAGTGCTGTTCGAAGTTGGTGTGGGCGAACAGTTTCAGCGTGGCGATATTGGTGTAGCCGTCGACGATACGGCCCATCAGTTTCGAGCGTGCGTCAGAAGCCTCTACCGAGCGCTCTTTCACACGCGGCACGAAGTAATACAGCGCGCCGATGTAAGCGACGATCCAGGTCAGCAACGGAATCATCAGGCGCCAGTCGGCTTCGGCGAACAGCACCAGCGAGCTGATCGCGTAGATCACCACGTGCCACAGCGCATCGACCGCTTGCACGGCGGAGTCGCGCAGCGAGTTGCCGGTCTGCATGATGCGCTGGGCGATGCGCCCGGCGAAGTCGTTCTGGAAGAAGTTCAGGCTCTGCTTGAGCACGTAGCTGTGGTTTTGCCAGCGGATCATGCTGGTCATGCCGGGGCTCAGGGTCTGGTGCACCAGCAAGTCGTGCAGGCCGAAGAAAATCGGTCGCAGCACCAGGGCGACCACCAGCATCCAGGTCAATTCGAGGGCGTGGTCGCTGAAGAAATTCGGGTTGGGCGTGCCTTGGGCCAGATCGATGATGCGGCTCAGGTAACTGAACAGCGCTACTTCGATCAACGCGGCGAACAGGCCGACCACGAGCAGGGCAGCGAAACTCGGCCAGACCTGCTTCAGGTAATAGACGTAGAAGGGCCAGACGCGGTCCGGCGGGGACGCCGTCGGGGCGTCGCGGAAGATATCGATCAGTTGTTCGAAACGGCGATAGAGCATCAGATAACCGCCCGGAATCCGGGCTCTCCTTTTATCAGTGCGAGCGGCGCAGGCTCAGCCCCACGCCGCTCGATATGCCCGGTGAAACTCAGTCGATGCGCTTGGCCGACTTGATGATCACAGGGTCGACAGGCACGTTCTGCATGCCTTGTTTGGTGGTGGTCGGCGAGTTGACGATGATGTCCACGACATCCATGCCCTTGACCACTTTGGCGAACACCGCGTAACCGGCGTCACGACCCGGATCGAGGAAGGCGTTGTCGGCAACGTTGATGAAGAACTGGCTGGTCGCCGAATCAGGGTTGGAAGTACGCGCCATCGACAGGGTACCGCGAACGTTGTGCAGGCCATTGCTGGCTTCGTTCTTGATCGGCGCCTTGGTGTCTTTCTGTTGCATTTGCTGGGTGAAGCCGCCGCCCTGAGCCATGAAGCCCGGGATCACGCGGTGGAAAATGGTGTTGTTGTAGAAGCCGCTGTCGACGTATTCAAGGAAGTTCTTCGTGCTGATCGGTGCCTTGACCGGGTCCAGTTCGATTTCGATCTGGCCGTTGGTGGTGTCCAGCAGCACGTGGGGCGCCTTGGCCGGGGTAGCAGCCATCAGGTTGGCGGCAAACAGTACGGAGCCGGCGGCGAGGGCGAGTTTTTTCAGCATGGGTCAGTGATCCTGAGAGTAAAGGTCGGCTGTGGCGAGAAAATCCAGCAGCGTGTGATTGAAGCGTTCGGGTTGATCGAGCGGGGTGGCATGGCGCGAGTCGTCAATGACCACCAGCCGCGCATCCGGCAGCAGTTTTACATAGGTTTCCTTTAACGCCACCGGTGTGTAGTCACGGTCGGCGCTGATGACGAGCGTTGGACAGGACACCCGGGAAAGTCGTTCCTGAACGCCCCAGCCCACGATCGCATCGAAGCTGGCGAGATAAGCACGTTTGTCGTTTTTTGCCCAGCGTTCGGCCATTTTCCGCCGCAGATCGGCCTGTTCCGACTTGGGAAAAAGTTTGCTGCCGAGGGCTTTGCCGATGGTTTCCAGGCTGAGCAGGCGCATCAGGCTCCAGCGTTTGAACCACTGCCAATAATCATCGCGGCTGCGTAATTTGACCTGAGGTGCGCTGTTGACGATGGTCAGGCTCTTGAGTGCCTGCGGCTGATCGACGGCGAGTTGAAAGCCGATCATCCCGCCCATCGACAGCCCGACGTAATGTACCGGGCCGAGGCGCAGGTGCTCGATCAAGGCCAGCAGGTCGGCGCTGAACCCGGCGATGCTGTAGCGCTCGCGGGGTTTGTCCGAGCGCCCGTGGCCGCGAATGTCCGGGACGATCACCCGGTAGTGCGCAGCTAGCGCCGGGATCTGCATTTCCCAGTCCAGGGTGCTCGAGCCGAGCCCGTGAACCAGCAGCAACGGCGCACCGTGGCCATATTCCTCGTAGTGCAGGTTGCAACCTTCGTGCTCGAAATACGCCATCGGTGAACTCCGTGTCAGGCTTGTTCTGGTGCGGCAAACGGTGCGTCCAGCGGCAAGGTGTCGAAGGTGCGCAACAATTCGATAAGGATTTGCGTGGCCGGGCCCAGGGGTTTGTCCTTGTTCGAATACAGATAGAAGCTCGAATTGCGGCTGCCGCCCCGATCCAACGGTAGCAGCTTGAGCGAGCCATCCTTGAGTTCGCGGTCGATCATGTGTCGCGGCAGCCAGGCAAAGCCCAGGCCGCTGCTGACAAAGGTGGCGGCGGTGGCGAGGCTGCCGACGGTCCAGCGCTGTTCGGCGCCGAGCCAGCCGACATCGCGCGGCTGCTGGCGGCCGGAGTCGCGGATCACCACTTGCATCTGGGTTTCCAGATCCTGAAAGCTCAGCTCGCGGTTGAGCCGATGCAGCGGGTGATCAGGGTGGGCGACGGCAACGAACTCGACATCGCTCAACTCCGCACCCAGGTAGCCCGGAATGCTCAGGCCGGTGATGGCCAGATCCGCCACGCCTTCGAGCAGCACTTCCTCGACCCCCGACAACACTTCCTCGCGCAGACGCACGCGGCAGCCGCGACTCTGCGGCATGAAGGCGGTCAGGGCGCGGACGATCCGCGCGCTCGGGTAGGCCGCATCCACCACCAGCCGCACTTCCGCTTCCCAGCCTTGCTCCATGTGATGCGCGAGGTCTTCGAGTTGGCTGGCCTGTTTCACCAGTTGCCGGGAACGGCGCAGCAATACGCCGCCGGCCTCGGTGAGCACGGCTTTGCGCCCGTCGATGCGCAGCAACGGCACGCCGAGCTGATCCTGCATGCGGGCGACGGTGTAGCTCACCGATGATTGCGAACGGTGCAGGGCCTCGGCGGCCTGGGCGAATCCGCCGTGGTCGACTACGGCCTGCAACGTTCGCCATTGATCAAGGGTCACGCGGGGCGCTTTCATCAATAGCTCCTCTTGTCCTAAGCTGGCCGTCCCTCATGGAGACTGCCGAATGAAAAAATTCTGTTGTGTGGTGCTGGCGCTGCTGCCGCTGACCGCGTTTGCCTATCCGATCGATGTGCAGAAAGATCTCAACGGCATGAAGATCGACTTCGAGACGTTCGATACCGACAACGACATCGGCTCGATCCGCGTGGCCAACTACGGTGATGTCGATGCGACCTGCCGTGCGGTGTTCAGCAACGGCCCGGAAGCACCACGCACGCGCAGCATCGATGTGCCGGCCGGCAAGCATAAAAACGCCACGGCCAAGTTCACCCGCGAGATCATCAAGCTGCGCATCAAACTGACTTGCACCCCGAAATAAGCTCGGTCTTCTGAACACCTTGGATCCATTGTGGGAGCGAGCCTGCTCGCGAAGACGGAGCGTCATCCAGAGATGATGTGACTCACATTCCGCTTTCGCGAGCAGGCTCGCTCCAGCATCGGTATGTGGGTTTAGCTTATAAACTAATTTATCGATGGGTTACAGCGGATATTTGCGCTTTTTCATCGATTCGACTCTGTTTAACCTTCACTCCATCGACTTACAACATATTCGGATGGAGGCTACACACCATGTCCCGCGTTCTGATCATCGAAAGCAGTGCCCGCCAGCAAGACTCGGTTTCCCGTCAACTGACCCAGACTTTCATCGCTCAGTGGAAAGCCGCGCACCCTGCCGATCAGATCACCGTGCGTGACCTCGCCGCGAACCCGGTGCCGCATCTGGACGCCAACTTGCTCGGTGGCTGGATGAAGCCCGCCGAACAGCGCAACGACAGTGAACAGGCGTCGCTGGACCGCTCCAACCAATTGACTGATGAGCTGCTCGCCGCCGATGTGCTGGTGCTGGCGGCACCGATGTACAACTTTGCGATCCCGAGCACGCTAAAGGCCTGGCTCGATCATGTGCTGCGCGCCGGAGTGACTTTCAAATACACCGAGACTGGCCCGCAAGGTCTGCTCAGCGGCAAGCGTGCCTTTGTCCTGACCGCTCGCGGCGGTGTGTATGCCGGTGGTCCTGCGGATCATCAGGAACCGTACCTGCGTCAGGTCATGGGTTTCATCGGCATCAACGACGTGACCTTTATCCATGCCGAGGGCATGAACCTGGGCGGTGACTTCCAGGAAAAGGGCCTGAATCAGGCCAACGCCAAATTGTCTCAGGTTGCTTGATCGGTTAATCGCCAGATAATCGCTGGATGGTCTAGTGACCTGGCGCAACCCCTTCAAGGTTCCACGCGCATCGAACCTCCCTTTGCACTTTTGCTCCTGAGTGCTGTAGCCCGATTGAACGCTTTAGCGAGATCGGGCTTTTTTTGTCTGCGATTTGTCTGAACACTGCACATCCAAATTTCACATAAGTCCCTGTGGGAGCGGGCTTGCCCGCGATGGCGGAGTGTCAGTCGACAAATACTTGCCTGACCCTCCCTCATCGCGGGCAAGCCCGCTCCCACAGGGATTTGTGTTGTTCGAGGGTTCGCGGTCTGGCGCAAAAACCGCTATCGTCGCCGCCATTCGATTTTCGAGGCGAGCATGGGCTATCTACTTTTTGTCACGCTGATCCAGGCGTTTTCCTTCAGTCTGATCGGCGAATACCTGGCCGGGCATGTCGACAGTTACTTCGCGGTGCTGGTGCGTGTGGTGCTGGCCGGATTGGTGTTCATTCCGTTGACGCGCTGGCGTTCGGTGGAGCCGGCGTTCATGCGTGGCATGTTGCTGATCGGCGCGTTGCAGTTCGGGGTGACTTACGTCTGCCTGTACCTGAGCTTTCGCGTGCTGACGGTGCCGGAGGTTTTGCTGTTCACCATCCTCACGCCGCTGCATGTGACGTTGATCGAAGACGCGCTGAACCGCCGCTTCAATCCGTGGGCATTGGTTGCCGCGCTGGTCGCTGTGGGCGGTGCGGCGGTGATTCGTTTCGACAGCATCAGTCCAGACTTCTTCATGGGCTTCCTGCTGCTGCAACTGGCCAACTTCACCTACGCCGCCGGGCAAGTGTTGTACAAGCATCTGGTGGCCAAGCATCCGAGCGATCTGCCGCATTACCGGCGTTTCGGTTATTTCTACCTGGGCGCACTGGCGGTGGTGCTGCCGGCGTTCCTGTTGTTCGGCAAGTCGAACTTCCTGCCGGAAGCGCCGCTGCAATGGGCGGTGTTGCTGTTTCTCGGACTGGTGTCGACGGCGCTGGGTCTGTACTGGTGGAACAAAGGCGCGTGCATGGTCAACGGCGGCACACTTGCGGTGATGAATAACCTGCATGTGCCGGTGGGGCTGCTGTTGAATTTGCTGATCTGGAATCAGCATGAGGAACTGGGGCGGTTGTTCCTTGGAGGGGTGTGATTCTGGCGGCTGTGTGGATCAGTCGGTTGGGCATCCGCAAATCCCCGGGCGCCGCATAACCCCTGTGGGAGCGAGCCTGCTCGCGAAGGCGTTGGGTCAGATAAGTATGGGTCGACTGACACATTGCATTCGCGAGCAGGCTCGCTCCCACATTGGATCTTTGGGTTACATCAGGTGTTTTTCCGGCTGCGGAATACTCGCCGAGCCCAACACCGCCGGCAGCAACCCCGCGCGCAAATCCCCGCCACTTGGCTGTTGATACAGACTCAAGCCAAACTCCGGCAACACCGCCAGCAAATAATCGAAAATATCCCCCTGAATCCGCTCGTAATCGGCCCACACGGTGGTGCGGGTGAAGCAGTAGATTTCCAGCGGAATGCCCTGCGCGGTGGTCTGCATCTGCCGGACCATGCAGGTCATGTTCGGCTGAATCTCCGGATGACTCTTCAGATACGCCAGTGCGTAGGCGCGGAAGGTGCCGATGTTGGTCATGCGGCGGCGGTTGGCCGACATGGCTGCGACATTGCCCTGGGCTTCGTTCCAGGCCTTGAGCTCGGCTTTCTTTCGGCCCATGTAGTCGGTCAGCAGGTGCACCTGCGAGAGCTTTTCTTCCTCGTCGTCGCGGATGAAGCGCACGCCGCTGGCATCGATGAACAGGCTGCGTTTGATCCGCCGACCGCCCGATTGCTGCATGCCACGCCAGTTCTTGAACGACTCGGACATCAGCCGCCAGGTCGGGATCGAGACGATCGTCTTGTCGAAATTCTGCACCTTGACCGTGTGCAGCGTGATGTCGACCACGTCGCCATCGGCGCCGACTTGCGGCATCTCGATCCAGTCGCCGACCCGCAGCATGTCGTTGCTGGTCAGCTGCACGCTGGCGACGAACGACAGCAGCGTGTCCTTGTAGACCAACAGAATCACCGCCGACATCGCACCCAGACCGGACAATAGCAACAGCGGCGAGCGGTCGATCAGGGTGGCGACGATAATGATCGCGCCGAACACGTACAAGACCATTTTCGTCAACTGCACATAGCCTTTGATCGAGCGGGTGCGAGCGTGTTCGGTGCGTGCGTAGATGTCGAGCAGGGCGTTGAGCAGGGCGCTGACCGCCAGCAGCAGGAACAGGATGGTGAAGGCCAGGGCGACGTTGCCGAGAAAATTCATCGCGGTTTTGCTCAGCTCCGGCACCAGGTGCAGGCCGAACTGGATCACCAGCGACGGCGTCATCTGCGCCAGCCGTTGAAACACCTTGTTGTGGCGAAAATCGTTGATCCAGTGCAGCGCCGGTTGGCGGCCGAGCATGCGGCTGGCGTGCAGGATCAGATAACGGGCCACTCGTCCGAGCACCAGCGCGATGACCAGCAGCACCAACAGCGCCAGTCCCGATTGCAGAAGTGGGTGCTCTTCGAGCGTGCCCCAGAGGCCTTGGGCTTTGAGCCAGAGCTGTTTGATATCCATGAGCGAAACGTTTCTTCTGTAAGACGCGAGGGCCGATTAGAGCATTTAAAACGCTGTGTATTGCAGCGAGTGACAAATCGGGCAACAAAAAAACCACTGATTGTCGCCGTTTGCACAAAGAAACTCGGCCTGAGCGCTCGAAACCGGTAACCTATGCAGCTGTTTTTTTGCATATCTTCGAGGTAGCACCCGTGTTTTCCCAATTCGCCCTGCACGAACGCCTGCTCAAAGCCGTGGCCGAGCTGAAATTTGTCGAGCCAACGCCAGTGCAAGCCGCGGCCATCCCGCTGGCGCTCCAGGGGCGTGATCTGCGGGTGACGGCGCAAACCGGTAGCGGCAAAACCGCCGCTTTCGTCCTGCCGATTCTCAATCGCCTGATCGGCCCGGCGAAGATCCGCGTGAGCATCAAGACGCTGATCCTGCTGCCAACCCGTGAACTGGCCCAGCAGACGTTGAAGGAAGTCGAACGCTTTGCGCAGTTCACCTTCATCAAGTCCGGCCTGATCACTGGCGGCGAAGACTTTAAAGTCCAGGCCGCAATGCTGCGCAAAGTGCCGGACATCCTCATCGGCACTCCGGGGCGGATGATCGAGCAGCTCAACGCTGGCAACCTCGACCTGAAAGAAGTCGAAGTGCTGGTGCTCGACGAGGCCGACCGCATGCTCGACATGGGATTCGCCGAGGACGTGCAGCGTCTGGTCGATGAGTGCCCGAACCGTCAGCAGACCATGCTGTTCTCCGCCACCACCGGCGGTTCCGGCTTGCGCGAGATGATCGCCAAGGTCCTGAACAACCCGGAGCACCTGCAGCTCAACGCGGTCAGCCAGCTCAACTCGACGACTCGTCAGCAAATCATCACCGCCGACCACAATCAGCACAAAGAGCAGATTGTGAACTGGCTGCTGGCCAACGAGACCTACCAGAAAGCCATCGTCTTCACCAACACCCGCGCCATGGCCGACCGCATCTACGGCCGTCTGGTGGCTCAGGAATACAAAGCGTTCGTGCTGCATGGCGAGAAAGACCAGAAGGATCGCAAACTGGCGATCGATCGTCTGAAGCAGGGCGGTGTAAAAATCCTCGTCGCGACTGACGTTGCGGCCCGTGGTCTGGACGTCGACGGTCTGGATCTGGTGATCAACTTCGACATGCCACGCAGCGGCGACGAATACGTGCACCGCATCGGTCGTACCGGCCGTGCCGGCAACGATGGTCTGGCGATCTCGCTGATCTGCCACGGCGACTGGAACCTGATGTCGAGCATCGAGCGCTACCTCAAGCAAAGCTTCGAGCGCCGCACCATCAAGGAAGTCAAAGGCACCTACGGCGGGCCGAAAAAGGTCAAGGCCTCGGGTAAAGCCGTCGGCGTGAAAAAGAAAAAGACCGATGCCAAGGGCGACAAGAAGAAAACCACGGCCAAGACACCGACCAAGCGCAAGAGCGTGAACCGTCCGAAGCCGGATTCTCTGGTCAGCAGCGACGGCATGGCCCCGCTCAAGCGTCGCAAACCGGCCGAGCCTGCGGCTGAGTAAGCTTTAGCATCACATATAAAAAAACCGGACATTGTCCGGTTTTTTTTCGTCTTAACTGTCAGCTTTCTTCTCCGCCGACCCCAGTTCCTTCAGACGCTGATCGATCAACTGGCATTTGTCCGGCAGATCGGCGCTGGCCGTGCCCAGATCCATTTTCTGCAACTCGGCGTTGATCTCCTTGGCCTTTTCCGGATTCTGCTCGGTGAGCTTGGAGACTTCCTTGGCCAGTTGTTCGCGTTTGATCGTCGCCTCTTCCGGCGTGCAGGCCCAGACGGGCAGGGCGCAGACAAGGGTGGCGGCGAGAGACAGCTTGATCAGGGTTTTCATGGGCAGGCCTCAGTTCCGGTTAAGGCGGGTTAACCGGTTGAGGGCTGAAGCCTGTTAAAAGTTCAGAAACTGTGGAGGCAGCGTTGCGCTCAATCGGCATGACAGCAGCCCGACTTCGTCGCACCGTTATACCGATCATGATGCCGCACCCATTCCATGATCTCGTCTTCATTCCTGCCTTTGGGCGTCAGATCGAGGTAGTGGTAAGCGCCAACCAGCATGTCCAGACCGCGCGCGTATGTTGAGTAAGTGTGGAAAATCTCGCCTTTGTCGTTGCGATAAAACACGCTCAGCCCCGGCATTTCTTCCTCGGCGCTGTGGGTTTTTTCGTAGTTGTAGGTAGCCTTGCCCTCGGCGACGTCTTCAGCCCGGGCGCAGACGCCGAAGTCGTAATTGAAATCGCAGCCTTCTGACGAGACCCAGTCAAATTTCCAGCCCATCCGTTGTTTGAATGCCTGAAACTCGTCGAACGGCGCGTGGGAAACGGCGACTACGGCGACGTCGTGATGGGCCAGGTGCTGGTTGGCGCCGTCAATGTGGTCACTGAGGAACGAGCAGCCCTGGCAGCCTTGCTCCCAGCCTTTGGCGAACATGAAATGGTAGATGATCAACTGGCTGTTGTTGCCAAACAGGTCGTTGAGCTTGAGCTCGCCTTTCGGCCCTTGAAAATGATAGTCCTTGTCGACCTTCACCCACGGCAAGGCGCGGCGCTCGGCGCTGAGGCGATCGCGTTCGCGGGTGAAGGCTTTTTCGTGGGCCAGATGCTGCTCGCGGGCGGCGAGCCATTCTTCGCGTGATACCACCGGATGGTTTGCAACGTTCATGACGATGTCTCCTGCGGATTGAACCGGCTGTTTCAGCCTAGTCGTTCAACGTGCGAGGTAATCGACAGCCGCCGGTCGGTCGAGGCCTGAAATACTGCTGAACGGCTGCGCAGCGCTTCGGTCACAACCTTGAACGCGGCACAAAATCACCCGCACCGGAGGTTGGATCAGGATGACGACTTATAACTGGGATTTGATTGAACGTTTGCTGCATGAAGTGCAGAACAGCGCTGGCCACAGCTTCGCACCCCGCGCTTATGCCGAAGATCATGCGGCCGAGAAAGCCAGCGCCGGCGAGCCGATCGACAATCTCGATCACTTGAAAACCCTGGCCTGTGATTATGAAAAGCTCTTGCTGGAGCGCGGATTCATCGAGCCGCGGCCGGATCATGAAGGCAGCACCGGCAATAACTTCATTCTGACCCCGCGTGGCTCCAGCCTGTTGAGCCTGATCGACAGCAGCATCCCCGGCAACGATCATCCGCGTCAGGTGCTGGATGAGCAGGAGGATGCGCTGGATGAAGTGACGTTTGATGAAGTCGCCTCAAAGGCTCAAATCGCCTGACTGAACACCGCCCCTTGGTAGGAGTGAGCCTGCTCGCGATAGCGGTCTGTCAGTCACAGATGTACTGACAGAAATAACGCTATCGCGAGCAGGCTCACTCCTACAGGGGATGTGTATTTCTCAGGGTTTTTGTGCAGCCTTCAGGCACTTGAGGTCATTGAAGTCCTTACGCACTCCCTCGATTTTCTTCAACAAACGCTCACGCTGCTGCGGTGTGCTCTCTGCCATCAGGTCAACGAACAGCGAGCGCGCCTGGGCTTCGGTGTTGGCGTAGGCCTTGCGGTAATCCGCTGTCCATAACCGCTCGCGGTTGACCAGAAGCGTCTCGATGCGTTGTGGGAATTCCGCGCTTTTGCGTTGCGCAACCGCGGCGCTGAACTGTTGCTGCCAATGCGCGCGGTTGGCGATCCATTGGGTGTTCTGGTCGCCCAAGGCGTTGGTCCAGGCCACAACGCGTTGTTTCTGCGTGTCGCTGAGCGGGCCCAGCCAATCGTTCAGGCGTTTTTCCATGCGCTCGCCGCGTTCCTTGATCTGCTGCGCTAACGGCGGTTTCACGTATTCCTGCTGACGTTTGCGCAAATCCTTGGCAAACGCGTCGTTCATTTCCGCCACCTGTTTATCGTCCAGACCTTGCAGCAGCTCAATGGCCGAAGGGGTGATTTCCCGGGCGGTTTCGGCAATGGCCTGCTTGGCTTCGGCGGTGCGCTCCTGCAGGGCGGCGTCGGTGACCTGATTGCTTTCGACCATGGCCTGCAATCGGTCCAGCCAGTCGAGGTAACCGGGTAACTGCGTAGTGCAGTGCCAGCTCAGGTGTTCTTTGAGCCGTTCGTTGAACCAGTCTTTCTGCTCGCCGTTCATGTCCACGTAATCGCTCAGCGACCACGGGATAATCACGTCGAGGTTGCGGTAGGCCAGGCCCACGCGGCTGCAAGCGCCAAGGGCGAGGGTGAAGATCAGCAGGGCGGCAATCTGTTTGAACCAGCGAGACATGGGCAAATCCTTGCGAGAGCCTGGCGTCGGAAATCTGATTCTTATGTGATGCAGGATGCGCGCGGCAGTTCAGCCGATCAATAGAACGTGCGTACAGCCTTGAGGGTGACGAGGCCGTCGCACTCGCTGTTGTGCCCGGAATAGGCCGAGCAATCGCTGCCGCTGAGGCTGGAATTGCTGTAGATCAAATCAAGATCGACGCCCATGAATGGCCTCGACAGCTTCACTGACCAATCGGTGAAACTGCTGATATACCCGCCGTCCACCGCCACCGGCGTATTCAATTGGTGCGTGGTGTATTTCATGCTCACGCCAATGCCGAACGGCTGATTGCCAGTGAGGTCGGCAAACAAGGTGTTGTTCTGTTTATCCGGGTCGTTGCTCAGGGCAATGCCAAAGCGACTGCCGAGCAGGGTCAGGCCACCGAACAGCTCTTGGCTGTCGAGGGTGTCCACGCGGGGATAGCTGTAATGGATCATCCCGACTTCATAGCCGAGCACCTGATCGAAAGGTTGCTTGAAGCCGACGTAGGAATCGATCTCGAGGTTCTTGCCCGGGCTGATGCCCATGCTCGGCGCGTACTGGCCGAAATACACGCCGCTGTCGTGGCTCAGATCGAGGCCACCGTGGAACGAACCGACCGCCGCTGGTTTGACCAGACCCTGGGCCATGCTGCGGCTGGGCGTGGTGCCTAGCTTGAGATCGAAGTCGCCCAACTCACCCTGAAAAACCTGCGCGTGCGCAGCCGTGCCTGACAGCAGGCTGACGAACAATAAACAGGGTAATGGGCGCATGCGTCACTCCATGAACCGCGAGCGCAGGGCGAAGGCCTGCTGAAACGCTTGATCTAGACGCGTGCAAGGATACCGGCGAATGCCCGGCATTGATGGCCGTTCGTCGATTTTCGGGAATTTTAGTTTAAGGCGAAGGGGTGTTTCGCGGTGCCAGTCCAGGCGCTTCGAAGCTCAAAGCGCCTCTGGACGGGGTGAAACCGGTATTACTTCTTGCCCAGGCTGATCTGCTTGGACGGGCCGAATGTCTGGCCACTGACGCCTTTGGCAATTTGCTGAATCTCGCCGCCGGACTTGAGGAATGCTGCGATCTGATCGTTGATCGATTCGCTGGTTTCAACGGCTGGAGCTGGCTTTGCTTTGCTGGTGGATGCTTTTACACGCATGGCGGCCATTAACCTTTAGAAAAGTAACTCGGCCAGGCATCGTACAGGAATAACTTGACAATAGCTTGGTAAATATCCCCCGGAATAACCAACCCCAGCGCTGCATTATTGCCGGTTCGATACTTTAAATATGCCGCTAAGCTGCTGTTTTAAATAAGAACATGTGCGCGCGACGAGGCGATCGGGCGCAGCCGCAAGCCGCTTGGGCGGACTGACGAGCGGCACCTCGTCGGGCAGTGCTCAAGCAAATCAACAGGTTGACGCAGATTTTCCGCTGCGAGGATCTGTCGCCCGACGTTGGCGGCAAAAACGGGTAGAATGCCGCCCACGTATTGAGGGTTTCGGAAATGGCTTTAGTCGGGCGTTACAACAGTTTGCAAGTGGTTAAACACACTAACTTCGGTTTATATCTGGACGGCGGTGCCGATGGCGAAATTCTTTTGCCCAACCGTTATATCCCTAAAGATATTCCCAGCGAAGATGAAGACTGGCTCAACGTATTCATCTATCTGGACAGCGAAGACAAACTTCTCGCCACCACGGAAAAACCGAAAGTTCAGGTCGGCGAATTTGCCAGCCTGAAAGTGGTTGAAGTCAACAGTATCGGCGTGTTCCTCGATTGGGGCCTGCCGAAAGATCTGTTGCTACCGTACTCGGAAGAAAAGCGCCAGATGACTGCTGGCGAATACTGCGTGGTGCACGTCTACCTCGACAAACACACGCGCCGCATCACCGCCACCGCGCGCCTCGATCGTTACCTGGACAAGACCCCGGCCACCTACAGCCCGGGCCAGGAAGTTGATCTGCTGGTAGCCGAAGCCACCGACATGGGCTTCAAGGCGATCATCAACAACAAGCACTGGGGCCTGATTCACAAGAATGAAATCTTCAAGTTCATGCGTTCGGGCATGCGCGAGAAAGGCTTCATCAAGGAAGTGCGCGCCGACGGCAAGATCAGCCTGAGCCTGCAACCGGTTGGCCAGGAAGCGGCCAGCAGCCTGAGTTCGAAGATTCTCGGCAAGTTGCGCGAAAACGACGGCACCCTGGCGGTCAGTGACAAGAGCGATCCGGCATTGATCAGCAGCCTGTTCGGCGTCAGCAAGGGCAACTTCAAGAAAGCCATCGGCTCGCTGTACAAGGAAGGCAAGATCGTCATCCACGCCGATCGCATTGAACTAACCTGACTCGCCGCAGGCCCATGGTAGGAGCTGCCGAAGGCTGCGATCTTTTGATCTTGATCTTGAAAATCGGCAGCTCCCACATCTAAGGGGTGAGCCAATGAAAAAGGCGCTGATCGCTTACGTCTCGACGCTACTGACGTTTCTTCTGCTCGACGGTATCTGGCTCGGGCTACTGATGGCGCCGACCTATCGCGAACTGCTCGGTTCGCTGATGCTGGAAAAACCGCTGCTGTTGCCCGCAGCGGTTTTTTATTGCCTGTACGTGATTGGCTGCGTGGTGTTTGTCGTGTTGCCGGCGCTGAGCTGGCAGCGAGCGGCGAAGCTCGGTGCGTTGCTGGGGCTGGTGGCGTACGGCACTTATGACCTGACTAATTGGGCGACCTTGCGCGACTGGTCGGTGCAGGTGAGTTTGATGGATTGGGCGTGGGGGACAGTGGCGACTGCAGTTGCTTGCACGGTGGGTCATTTGTTGGCGAAGCGGTTTGCCTGAGCTGATCCTGCAGTTGTGTTGGCAATGCTGGCCTCTTCGCGAGCAGGCTCGCTCCCACGATGAATTCCCGTCGTTCACAAATTCCACTTCCACCACAAATCCCCTGTGGGAGCGGGCTTGCCCGCGAATGACGGCGCAGCCGTCAACCATTCAGCGCTGACGCCACTGACCAAATAAAGGTCTTTTCCAGACGGCTTTTTCCGCGCATCTGATTGATAATCCCCGACACTGTTTTCTGACCATTGGATGGCCTGCCATGTTGTGTGCGTTCGAGGTGTTGCGGTGAGTGCCGAGCGGCGCAATGCCGACGGTTTTGCCCTGCAAGTGATGATCGGCCTGTGCCTGATCTGGGGTGTGCAGCAAGTCCTGATCAAGTGGGCGGCAACGGACATCGCGCCGGTGATGCAAGCGGCGGGGCGCTCAGGAATTTCTGCGTTACTGGTCGGTTTGCTGATCTGCTGGAAGGGCGGTTGGGATCAGGTCGGCAGCACCTGGCGCGGCGGCTTGCTGGCCGGTGCGCTGTTTGGTCTGGAGTTCCTGTTCATCGCCGAAGGCCTGCAACTGACCACCGCCGCGCATATGTCGGTGTTCCTCTATACCGCACCGATCTTCACTGCACTCGGCGTGCATTTCCTGCTGGCCAGCGAGCGGTTGCGCCCGTTGCAATGGCTGGGGATTCTGCTGGCGTTCATCGGCATCGCAATTGCCTTCGCCGGCGGTGTGTCGTGGGACAACCTTGATCGGCGCATGCTGCTGGGCGATGCCTTCGGCGTATTGGCCGGCGCCTGTTGGGGCGCGACCACCGTGGTGGTACGGGCCTCGCGACTGTCGGAAGCGCCGGTGACATTGACCCTGTTTTATCAGCTTATGGTCGGTTTCATCGGTCTGCTGTTGATCGCGTTGTTCAGCGGCCAGATCACCCACGTCAGCCTGACTACCGTGGCGGTGGCCAGTGTGCTGTTCCAAGGGCTGGTGGTGTCGTTCTTCAGCTACCTGGTGTGGTTCTGGCTGCTGCGCCGTTATCTGGCGGCGAACCTTGCGGTGTTCTCGTTCATGACGCCGTTGTTCGGCGTGACCTTCGGCGTACTCCTGCTGGGTGAAGCGTTGAGCGTGAACTTCGTCATCGGCGCCGTACTGGTGCTGCTCGGCATCACTTTCGTCAGCGCCGAACAGTGGCTGCGTCGGCGTTTGCGCAAGGCGCTGGGCCAGTAGCCTTGGCCTGCCTCGCCAGCGCGCCGGCCAGCAACAGGCCGGCGCCGGCGATCAGCAGCGCCGGTTGCAAACCGCCGCTGAAATGGCTGCTCAGCGCCGCCAGCAACGGGCCGCTGAGCTGGCCGACGGCGAAGCACGCCGTGAGCATCCCGGCATTGGGCTGAGTGGCATGGGGCGCCAATTCCCGCGAGCGCTGCATGACCAGTTGCATGCAGGCCAGAAACGGCGTGCCGCAGAGGATCACCCCCAACGCCAGGCCGAGGCCGCTGCCCAGCAGACAGGCGAACACCCCGGCCGCTTGCAGCCACAATGTCGCCATCAGCCAATGCCGCGTGGTTTCGGGGTCATGCCGGCGCAAGCTCACCAGCCATACACCTATCGCGGCGCCGAGGCCAAAGCACGGCCAGAACAGATCCGCCTGCCACTGGCCGTGAAACTGCGCATTGGCCATCTGCGACAGGAACGTTGCCGGAATGATGTAGCCGATGCCGTACAGCGCGTACACCAGCGCCAGCCGGCCAATGCCTCGGTTCGCTGAAGTCGCCGGGGCGATCGTCGTCTTCATTACCGTTGCGGGCTGCGGCAACAACCGCCAGACGCCGAGCATCATCAGCAACGCGGCGGCCGCATAAATCAGCCACAGGGTTGCCGATGTCTGCTGCAAACGGTGTGAGATCAGCGCCAGCAGCCCTGTGAGAAAAATCCCCAGACCCGGTCCGGCAAAAACCAGAGCACCCCAGCGCGGACGACCCGCGGCCGCCGCCAGCGGCTGACTGAGTGAAGTGATCATCACCAGCACCCAGGCACTTGCCACGCCGGTGCCGAAACGCAACAGCAAGTGCGACCAGAAACCATTGGCCCAGAACGACGCAAGGGTCAGCAGCACGCACAGCCACAGCCCGCCATGCAATCGTCGCTGCACCTGCTGCGGCCGCTGGGCGAACATCGCATCCACCGCACCCAGCAGATAGCCGAGGTAGTTGGCCGCCGCGATCAGACCGGCAGCGGTCAGGTCGATCTGCCCTTCGCTGAGCAGATGCGGCATTTGCGGCGTCAGGGCGAAGCGGCCGATGCCCATGGCCAGCATCAGGGCAACAAAGCAAGCAGACAAGCGAATCAGCGGCGACATGGTCGGGCTTCCTTCAAGGATCAATGACCGTCAGGCTAGGATCGATTGACTTTCTTTAAAATTGAATAATAGTGAGTAACTTGTTCTGTTCAGGAGAAAGCAGGTGGAATTCAGCCAACTGCGGATATTTCAGGCGGTCGCCGAGGAAGGCTCGATCACCCGCGCCGCCGAGCGTCTGCATCGGGTGCCATCAAATCTGTCGACCCGGCTGAAACAGCTCGAGGAGCAACTGGGCGTTGAGCTGTTCGTCCGCGAACGGCAGCGCTTGCAGTTGTCGCCGGCGGGCAAGGTCCTGCTCGACTACACCGGCAAGCTCTTCGCTCTGCGCGATCAGGCCAGTGCGGCGGTGATGGGCGGGCAACCGGCCGGCGACTTCGTGCTGGGCACCATGTACAGCACGGCGGCGATCCATCTGCCGGCGTTGCTGGCGCGCTATCACAAGCAGTACCCGATGGTGAATTTGCAGGTGCAATCGGCGCCGACCGGGGAATTGCTCGAAGGGTTGCTCACCGGCCGCCTCGACGCGGCATTGGTCGACGGACCGCTGGAACTGGCCGGGCTCGATGGCGTGCCGCTGTGCGAGGAACGGCTGGTGCTGATCACTGAAATCGATCATCCACCGGTACGCAGCGCGCGGGACGTGGAAGGGCGCTCGGTATTCACCTTCCGTCGGGGCTGTTCATATCGCATGCGTCTGGAGGCGTGGTTCTCTCACTACCACGCGGCGATGGGCCGGCCGATGGAGATCGAGTCGTATCAGGGCATGCTCGCCTGTGTGATCGCCGGCAGTGGTGTGGCGTTGATGGCCGAGTCGACGCTCGCCAGTTTGCCGGGTCGAGAGAGCGTTGCGGTGCATCCGTTGGCCGAGCCGTTCGCGGGTGCGACAACATGGCTCATGTGGCGCAAGGGTATGGCCGGGGCCAACCTGAATGCCTGGATCGACGTGCAGCAAGCGGTCTATCCCGTGGCTTTGCATGAAGTGCGTGAAACAGCGTGAACCAATCGCAACAGATTCTGTTCAATTCAGTAACAGATCATTGCGGATTTGGCCGAGCATTGCGTAGGACTTCGGACTATTATCAGTGCGAAGCGGCCTCAGAATTCCGGCCGCTCAGCACCACCCTGAAGGGGGCATGACGATGAAAGAGAAAATCCAGAACTGGCTGCACGATTTGGGAGTTGCCCTCGGTTTGATCGAACCGCCTCTGCAACCGGTACCGATTCGCACGGACGACGAACAGCGTCGGCGCCAGCCACGTCGGCGTTAATAGCTCCGATCAGAGAATTCAAGATCGCAGCCGTCGACAGTTTCTACAGTTTGTAGAAGCTGCCGGAGGCTGCGATCTTTTGCTTTTCGCCAAGCGAAAAAACGGGTGTGGCCACCGACGCCACACCCGCTGAAGAAAACATCAAGTCGTTACAGCCGATTCACACCGCCGTTGCCACGGTCGCCGGGCGCGGCGAGAACAGGCTGACCAGTACAAAGCTCACCAGACTGACACCCAGGCTGTAATAGATCGGCGTGTTCGCGTCCATGCCGTCCTTGACCATGAACACCAGCGCCGTGATAAAGCCCAGCGTCATCGCGCTGATCGCCCCGGCGGTAGTCGCACGCTTCCAGAAAATCGCGCCCATCAGCGGAATCAGCATGCCGCCGACCAAGAGGTTGTAAGCCAGAGTCAGCGCGCTGATCACGTCGTTGACGACCAGAGCAATGCCCAACACCGCGATCCCGGTCAACAGGGTAAACAGACGGCTGACCGCGACGTTGGACTGTTTGCCGCCGCGCAGTTTCGGCAGCAGATCTTCGGTCAGGGTGGTGGACGCGGCGAGCAGGCCGGCGCTGGCGGTGGACATCATCGCCGCCAGTGCGGCAGCGATCACCAGGCCACGGATGCCGTCAGGCAGCGAGACTTTGACGATGGCGGCAAAGGCGTTGTTGACGTTGTCCAGATCCGGAATCAGCACATGCGCAGCCATGCCGATCAAGGCGCAGACCAGGCCGTAGATAATGCAGTAGATCCCCGCTGAAGTGCCGGCGTACTTGGCGACTTTCTCGCTTTTGGCAGTGAACACCCGCTGCCAGATGTCCTGGCCGATCAGGATGCCGAAGAAGTAGATCATGAAGTAGGTGATGATCGTGTCCCAGCCGATGCTGGTGAAGTTGAAGCTGGCCGCCGGCAGCTGCGCGACCAGTTGATCCCAGCCACCGACGCGGTACAGGCAGATCGGCAACAGCAGGAACATCAGGCCGACGGTCTGGATACCGAACTGGACGATGTCAGTCAGGGTCAGCGACCACATGCCGCCGATCGTTGAATAAATCACCACGATACCGCCGCCCAGCAGTACGGAGATCCAGAAGGGCAGACCGAACAACACTTGCAGCACAGTGCCGATCGCCAGAATCGAGGTCACGCCGATCATCAGCGCGTAAGCGAGCATGATCGTCGCACTGGCGGTGCGTGCCATCGGGTTGTAGCGCTTCTCCAGGACCTGGGTAACGGTGAATACCTTGAGCTTCAGCAAGGGCTTGGCGAGGAACAGGTTCAGCGCGACGATGCCGCAGCCCAGTGCCGCACACAGCCAGAAACCGGAAATGCCATGAACATAGCCCAGACGCACCGTACCGACGGTGGACGCGCCACCGAGGACGGTTGCTGCCATGGTGCCCATGTACAGCGACGGCCCCAGGTTACGCCCGGCCACCAGATAGTCTTCGTGGGTCTTGGCCTTGCGCATGCCGTAGTAGCCGAGAATCAGCATCGCAGCGGCATAAATGAGTACGACGAATAAATCCAAAGCCATGATGGCGTGTCTCCGATTGTCTTTTTTATGGTGAGGCTAAGGTCGAATCTCTCTGTGGGAGCGAGCTTGCTCGCGAAGGCCGGGGCACATTCAAGATGGATGTGACTGACAGACCGCTTTCGCGAGCAAGCTCGCTCCCACAGGGTTTTTGTTTGATCAGGCAGCTTGTCGCAACGGCGTTTTGGCCGGTGCCTTTACGCTTTCCATCGGGCCAAACACCTCCCGAGGTTCCGGGAACAGCTTGAGCAGCGTCAGATACACCACCGACGCCAGGCCCAATGTCACCGGCAAGCTGATGTCGATGCCACCGGCCAGTTCGCCCAGCGGGCCGACGAACTGCCCCGGCAGGTTGACGAAGCACAGGCCGACCAGCGCACTCGGAATCCACGCCCCCAGACCGCGCCAGTTCCAGCCGTGGCTGAACCAGTAGCGTCCGCCCTGTTCGCCGCGGGTGAACACTTGCAGGTCATCCGGGCAGTAGAAGCCGCGCCGCACCAGCAGGCCAATGATCATGATCACCATCCAAGGGGTGGTGCAGGTGATGATCAGCACGGCGAAGGTCGACACGCTTTGCACCAGGTTCGCCGCAAACCGGCCGATGAAGATGAAGGCGATCGACAGCACGCCGATCAGCAAGGTCGCCTTGACCCGGGACAGCACGCGCGGGAACACGCTGGACATGTCCAGGCCGGTGCCATACAGCGACGTGGTGCCGGTGGACATGCCGCCGATCACCGCAATCAGGCACACCGGCAGGAAGAACCAGCTCGGCGACACGGCCAGCAAGCCGCCGACATAGTTGTTCGCGGCGATGTAGTCCGGCGCCTTGATCGCCACGATAGTGGCGGTGGAGAGGCCGAACAGGAATGGAATCAACGTTGCCAGTTGCGCCGCGATCACCGCCAGCATGATCCGGCCTTTCGGCGTTTCACGCGGGATGTAGCGCGACCAGTCGCCGAGGAACGCACCGAAGGAAATCGGGTTGCTCATCGCCACCAGTGCCGCGCCGATGAATGCCGCCCAGAACCCGGCCTGACCCAGCGCCACGCTGCCGGCGTACTGGCTGTCAAATGCAGGGGCGAAGGCGAAGATGCCGAGCAGGAACAACAGGCTTGCGGCCCACACCGCGATGCGGTTGACCCACAGCATGATGCGGAAACCGTAGATGCACACGGTCAGCACCAGCAGCGCGAACAGACCGTAGGCCAGGCCCAGGGTCAGGTCGGTTTCCGGCAAATCGACCAGGCGTTTGGCGCCGCCGACCAGCGCATCACCCGAGCTCCACACTGACAGCGAGAAGAACGCGATTGCCGTCAGCAACGACAGGAACGACCCGACAATCCGCCCGTGCACGCCGAAATGCGCACCGGAAGACACGGCGTTGTTGGTGCCATTGAGCGGGCCGAACAGGCCCATCGGTGCGAGGATCAGCGCACCGACCACCACACCCAGCACAATCGCCCAGACACCGGCCTGAAACGACAGGCCGAACAGCACCGGGAAACTGCCGAGCACAGCGGTGGCAAACGTATTGGCGCCGCCGAAGATCAAGCGAAACAGGTCGCTGGGTCGGGCGTCGCGCTCATGATCCGGGATCTGTTCGACCCCGTTTGTTTCGATGCTGCTAAGGCTTTTTTCGTTGTTGTTGTTATTCATGATCTGCTCCGATCATCAGGCGCGCTCATCGTGCGTGAGCGTCACCATTGGCTAAGGGGGTGGCAGCCCTTCCGGCATTGCGGACAAATGTTCGTGACAGGCCAGCCATAGGCCTTGTTGTTCTAGGCTCGACGCTTGTCTTCTGAAAACAATCGTCTCGCGCTCCTGGCTGAAGTGTTGCTCCCCTTGCATGCGCAGCTCGGTGGCCACGTCATGGATGAAAATCGCCACGTCACCCTGCAGGCTGACAAAGACGTTGCTCGAGGTGCACGACAGCACCTCGAATCCATCCTCGGCACGCCAGCGGTCCCACAACGCCTGATAGGCATCGCGCGACAGCAATGGCTGGTCGAGGGTGTAGAAAACGAAGCTGGCATCGGTGCTGAATGCGCCGAAGTAAGCTTCGCGATCGTTACGGGCAAACGCGGCGACCAACTCGGCGGCCGCATGCAGAACCTGACCACGTGCGTGCATGACCCGACCCTCAGCGATGAACCACGCCAGGCAGTACGCAGAGCATTTCGTACAGCAGGTTGGCGGCCAGCAGCGAGGTGTTGCCGGTGGTGTCGTAAGCGGGCGAGACTTCTACCAGATCGCAACCGATCAGGTCGAGACCCTGGCAGCCACGGACGATTTCGATCGCCTGAATGGTGGTCAGGCCGCCGATTTCCGGGGTGCCGGTGCCGGGCGCCCAGGCCGGGTCGATGCCGTCGATGTCGAAACTCAGATACACCGGACCGCCGCCGACTTTCTCGCGTACTTCAGCCATCAGCGGCGCCAGCGATTTATGCCAGCACTCTTCGGCCTGGACCACGCGGAAGCCCTGATCGCGGCTCCAGTTGAAATCGTCGGCGGTGTAACCCTGGGCACGCAAACCGATCTGCACCACGCGATTGCAATCGAGCAGACCTTCTTCGACGGCACGACGGAACGTGGTGCCGTGGGCGATCTTCTCGCCGAACATGTGATCGTTGACGTCAGCGTGGGCATCGATGTGCACCAGGCCAACCTTGCCGTGCTTCTTATGAATCGCACGCAGAATCGGCAGGGTGATGGTGTGGTCGCCACCCAAGGTCATCGGAATGACGTTGTGCTCGAGAATATTGTCGTAGGCCTCTTCGATGATGCGCACGGCGTCGAGCAGGTTGAAGGTGTTGATCGCCACGTCACCAATGTCGGCAACCGATAGCGAGTCGAACGGTGCAGCGCCGGTGGCCATGTTGTACGGGCGGATCATCACCGATTCGGTGCGGATGTCGCGCGGCCCGAAGCGGGTGCCGGGGCGCAGCGAAGTGCCGATGTCCAGCGGCACGCCAACGAAGGCAGCGTCGAGGCCGGCAGCGGTCGGGACATGGGGAAGTCGGAGCATGGTGGCGATGCCGCCGAAGCGCGGCATTTCGTTGCCGCCCAGTGGTTGGTGAAGAATCTTGTCCACGGGTAGGGCCTCATCGTCTTTGTTTTATTTATGCCGGCGCGCCGTTGAGCACAGGTTCGGACGCCGCTGTGGGGCCGATGATGCGAAATGTAGTGGCGGGGAAGAATCGCTACGGGCAAAAACTTAGTTCAGATTTTTCTAAACTAATGCCAAGGCCCGGGATAGACTCCGCCTCAGGTGTTGACCCCCTGTGGCGAGGGGATTTATCCCCGAAGGGTGGCGAAGCCGCCCCAATTCCTGCGGCTCGGTTCATCAGGCACCCCGCGTGCATCGAATTACGACTGCTTCGCAGCCGGTCGGGGATGAATCCCCTCACCACAAAGTCATCAGTGTTCGACAGATGTTTGGAGAGCCGCATGGCCAACGCTTTACCCGACCTGAAACTCCTGCGCATCTTCGTCAGCGTCGTGCGTCATCAGGGTTTTGCCAATGCGCAGCAGGAACTCAACCTGTCGACCTCGGCGATCAGCACCTACATGAGCCAGCTCGAAGCCGCGCTCGGTCTGGTGCTGTGCCATCGCGGGCGCGGTGGCTTCAGCTTGACCAGCAAGGGCGAGCTGTTCCATCAGGAAACCCTGCGCCTGCTCGCCGAGCTTGAAGGCTTCGAGCAATACGCCGCTGCGCTCAAGGGCGAACTGCGCGGCACGCTCAATCTCGGGGTGATCGATTCCACGGTCAGCGACAAGGCCTTACCATTTGCCGAAGCCATCGGCGCCTACAGTCAGGAACATCCGGCGGTGCATCTGCACCTGTCGGTGATGAGTCCATATGAGTTGCAACTCGGCGTGCAGGACAATCGCCTCGATCTGGCGATCGGTGCGTTTTCCACGCGCATGAGCGGTCTGGTCTACATGCCGCTTTATCGCGAACAGCACTGGTTGTACTGCAGCAGTCGCCATCCATTGTTCAACGAGCGGCGCATCCCCGAGCAGGTCATCACTCAGCAACGGATGGTCGGGCGCGGTTACTGGAGTCAGGCGGAACTGGCCCGGCATGGTTTCAAACACAGCGCCGCCACCGTGGAAAGCATGGAGGCGCAGCTGATTCTGGTGCTCTCCGGCGCCTACATCGGTTATCTGCCGGAACACTACGCGCAGGCCTGGGCCGACAAGGGTGATCTGCGTGTTCTGCTGCCGGCGACCTTCGGTTATCAGGCACCGTTTTCGATGATCATGCGCAGGGGCCGCAGTCGCGAACCATTGATCCAGACCTTCCGCGATTTGCTCAAAGCGCAACTCAATCAGGCTTGAGAAAAAAATGTCCCGACCACAATGCCCGCGCTGCATGCGCCCCCAATCCCATTGCCTGTGTCCGCTGATCCCGCGCCTCGACAGCCGCACGCGGGTGTTGCTGCTGCAGCATCCGAGCGAGGTCAGTCACGCGCTCAATACCGCGCGTCTGGCGGCGCTGGGGCTGAGCAATGCCGAGCTGATTGTCGGCGAGGTATTCGAGGATTTGCCGAAACTGTTGAACCAGCCAGGCTATCAGGCGCGGCTGTTGTTTCCGGCTGAGGATGCGCAGCCGTTGCAGGTTTACGCGCCAAATGATCAGCCAATGTTGCTGGTCGTCCCCGACGGCACCTGGCGCAAAGCGCGCAAGATGCTGCACCTCAATCCGCTGCTGGCGGCGCTGCCACGGGTGACCCTGGCCGAGGGCGGCGTGTCGCGCTATCGCTTGCGCAAGGCACCGGGGCCGGGGGCGCTGTCGACGATCGAGGCGATTGTGCAGGCGCTGGAAACCCTCGAAACACCGACGACGTTTGCGCCGTTGCTCAAGCCGTTTGAAGCACTGATCGAAGGGCAGATTGCGGCGATGGGGGAGGAGACGTTTCAGCGTAACCATGGCGACAGATGATCGTTGTCTGTGCGGGCCTCTTCGCGAGCAGGCTCGCTCCCACAGGGGAACGCATTCCAATTGTGGGAGCGAGCCTGCTCGCGAAAGCGCCAGATCAATCACCGCAATTCAAAGGTCACTAGCGCTCACGCATCGCCTCGGTCCGCGCTTTCAACACCGGTTTGAGCAGGTAATCCAAGACGCTTTTCTCGCCGGTGATAATGTCCACTGTCGCCACCATGCCCGGGATGATCAGCAGCGGTTTCACGTCGCCGCCCAGGTGATTCTTGTCGGTGCGCACCTGAATCAGATAGAAGCTGTTGCCCTTGTCGTCGGTAATCGTATCGGCGCCGATCAGCTCCAGTTTGGCGCTCAGCCCGCCGTAAATCGTGTAGTCGTAGGCGCTGAACTTGACCATGGCTTTCTGGCCCGGATGCAGGAACGCGACGTCTTGCGGGCGGACCTTGGCTTCGATCAGCAGGTTGTCTTCCAGCGGCACGATTTCGACCATGTCGCTGCCCGGCTGGACCACGCCGCCGATGGTGTTGACCTTCATCTGCTTGATCACGCCACGCACCGGCGACGTCACCGTAGTGCGACTGACGCGGTCGTCGATGGCGATGCTCGAAGCGGTGATTTTTGACAGGTCGGTGCGTTTCTCATTCAGCTCTTTGGCCGCTTCCGAACGGAAGGTCTGCTCGGATTCGTCGATCTTGCTGCGGATCTCGGCAATGGCTGATTCGGCGCGGGGAATCGCCAGCGTGGTGGCGTTGAGCGAACCACGAATTTCCACCGCACTGCGTCTGAGGCGGAGGATTTCCACCGGTGACACAGCGCCGGTTTTGACCAGCGGTTCCGACATGTTCATTTCTTGTTGCAACAACGCGAGGCTGGAGCTGAACTGGCCTTGCTTGGAGCGAAACTCCGCCAGTTCCTGGGTTTTCTGCCGCAGTTGTTCGCTGAGGGTGCGCTGTTCGCTGGCCAAGCGGCGTTGGCGTTGCTCGTACAGTGAGCGCTCATCCTCGGCGACTTGCGGCGCCTTGGCGATCACTTCGGCGGAGAGCTTGAAAGGGCGCCCCTCGGCCTCCGCTGACAGCCGTTCGACCTGCGCGGTCAGCGCGTAACGGTCGGCCTCGCTTTCGCCCTTGTTCGAGCGAAAACGTGTGTCATCCAGACGCAGCAGGGTGTCACCCTTGCCGACCATCTGGCCTTCGCGAACGAAAATCTCGGTGACGATGCCGCCCTCGAGGTTCTGGATCACCTGGACCTTGCTTGACGGAATCGCCTTGCCTTCGCCCATGGTGACTTCTTCGAGCACGGCAAATTTGGCCCAGACCAGGGCGGCGATCAGCAGCGCTGCCGCCAGCCACACGGTGATCCGCGATTTGCGCGGCGAATCTTGCAATGCTGCGCCGGCGGTTTCCGGCATGAACTCGGCTTCGGCGCTTTTGCCGAAACTGTCGAAGTAACCGCGCTTGTTGCTATCGGAGGAAGCAGGCATGGCGTTACTCCTAGACCGCCGCCGAGCCGACACGGCCCTTGCGCAGTGCATCGATGACCGCTTCTTTCGGGCCGTCAGCGACGACCCGGCCGTTGTCCAGCACCAGCAAGCGGTCCACCAGGCTCAGCATCGAGGTGCGGTGGGTGACCAGCAGCAGGGTTTTGCCTTGCACCCAGCCATGCAGTTTCTGCCGCAGCGCATCTTCACTGCTGTTGTCCATGGCGCTGGTGGGTTCGTCGAGCAGCATGATCGGCGGATCAAGCAGTAGCGCGCGCGCCAGCAACACCGCCTGGCGTTGGCCGCCGGATAGCAGTTGTCCGCGTTCGCCCACCGGTCGGTCGAAGCCTTGCGGGTGTTGCCGCGCCAGTTCGGTGACGCCGGTGAGTTCGGCGACTTCGAGCATGCGTGAGTCGCTGACGTAGCGCGCGCCCAGGGTCAGGTTGTCGCGCAGGCTGCCGGCCAGCAGCGGCAGATCGTGGGCGACATAACCGATCTGCTGGCGCAGGTCGGCCACGTCCAGTTGGCGCAGGTCGAGGCCGTCGAGCAGCAACTGGCCTTCCTCCGCTTCGTAGAAACCCATGACCAGACGCGCCAAAGTACTTTTCCCCGAACCGCTGCGGCCAATGATGCCGACCCGCTCGCCGGCTTTCAGGCTGAAGCTGACCTCGCTCAGCGCTGGCGCATTCTGGCCGTTGTAATGAAAGGTCACGCCGCTGACGTCCAGTGCGCCTTGCAGCTGCGTGCGTTCCAGTGGCCGTTGTTTGCCGTCGCGTTCCTGCGGCAGCGCCATGAGCGCGTCGGTGCTTTTCATGGTCAGTTGCGCTTGCTGGTAGCGGGTGATCAGCCCGGCGATCTGCCCGAGCGGGGCGAGCACGCGGCTGCCGAGCATGTAGGTGGCCACCAGCGCGCCGACACTGAGGTTGCCAGCGATGATGCTGTAGACCCCGGCAACAATCGTCGCCATCCCGGAAAACTGCTGGATGAACAGCGTGCCGTTGGTGGCCAGCGCCGACAGGTTGCGCGCATGGCTGTCGAGGCGGGTGAGGGCGCCGTGGGTGCTTTCCCATTTGTGCTGGCGCTCGCTTTCGGCGCCGCAGGCCTTGAGGGTTTCCAGACCGCCGAGGGTTTCGATCAGCACCGCCTGACGCTCGGCGCCGAGGCTCAGGCTTTTCTGCACGGTGTCACGCAGGCGCACCTGAATCGCCATGGCGAAGACGATCGTGATCGGAAACGCCAGCAGCGGAATCACCACCAGCCAGCCGCCGAGCAGGCCGATCACTACCAGCATCAACACCACGAAGGGCAAGTCGATCAGACTGGTCAGGGTCACGGCAGTGAGAAATTCACGCAGGCCCTGGAAATCGTGAATGCTCTGGGCGAATCCGCCGATGGTCGCCGGCCGCGCTTTCATCGACATGCCGGTGATGCGCTCGAACAACGTTGCCGAGAGGATCACATCGGTTTTCTTCCCGGCGGTGTCGAGCAGGTGTGCACGCACCACGCGCAGCACCAGTTCAAAACCGGTGCCGATCAGCAAACCGATCGACAGCACCCACAGCGTCGAGGTCGCCTGATTGGGCACCACGCGATCGTAGGTCTGCATAACGAACAACGGCACCATCAGGCCGAGCAGGTTGATCAGGAAACTGGCGAGGATCGCATCGCTGTACAGCCATTTCGACAGTTTGAGGGTGTCGCGAAACCACGCGTTTACCCGTGGCACGAGCGGCGCGCGGAGGTCTTCGAGTTCGTGGCGCGGACGGGCGAACAAGGCCTGGCCGCTGTAGTGTTCGCTGAGCTCTTCGCGGCTGACCCATTGCTCGCCGCCGTCGGCTTCGCTGGGCAGCAGCAGGGCTTTGCCATCTTCGCCAAAGCGCCGCAGCACGGCGGTGCGGCCGTCGTTGAGCAGCAGCAGGATCGGCAGGTTCAGCGGCGATATGTCTTTCAGGTCACGGCGCAACAACCGCGCCTGCAATCCGGCCCGCGCTGCTGCACGGGGCAGCAGATCAAGGCTCAGACGTTGTTTGTTCAGGGGCAGCCCGGCACTCAGGCTGGCACGACTGACCGTGGCGCCATGCAGTTTGCAGAGGATCAGCAGACCGTCGAGTAACGGATCGTCGAAGCTCAGGCGCGGATCGACCCCGGTGGCGCCGGGTTCCATGCTGGTCATAGTGATTGCCTCTGTTGAACGGGCTCGGTTATCGGATCGTTCCCACGCTCACGCGTGGGAATGCAGCCCGTGACGCTCCGCGTCACTGGACGCGGAGCGTCCCTTGAGGCATTCCTTTGCTGCGCGTGGGAACGATCAGGGCAAAGTCAGTTCCTGCACCGTTTATTTCAGTTCTGGCAGGCGCGCCTGGTTTTTCACTTCGGTCGTGGCAATCGCATCGGCCGGCAGCACCACGCGTTGTTTGCTCAGCAACTGGCCCATGTTCGCCAGCACGCGGTACATCGAGTACTCCTCGGTGTAGCGGATTTCGGTGTAGCGACGGTTGGCGTTGTACAGCTCGTTTTCGCTGTCGAGCAGGTCGAGCAGGGTGCGTTGGCCGAGGCCGAACTGGTCCTGATAAGCGGCGCGTACGCGTTTGGTGGTTTCGGCATATTCGCGAGCGGTAGGCGTCTGCTTCTTGGCGTTTTCCATGGCGTTCCAGGCCAGACGAATGTTCTCGTTGAGCTGACGCAGCGCGTTGTTGCGAATGTCCATCGCCTGGTTGATGTCGTGGGCATTGGCCGCCAGGCGTGCCTTGTCGCTGCCGCCACGGAACAGGTTGTAGTTCATCACTACACCGACACGCCATTCGTTGTCGTGGCCTTCATCACCCTGCACGTTGTTGTTGGCGCCGACTGCCGCTTCTGCGTCAAAGCGCGGGTAGAACGGCGACTTGGCCACTTCGTACTGGCTCTCGGCGGACTGCACGTCAGCCTGGGCGGATTTCAGGTACGGGTTGTTATCGACCATGCTCTGCTGCGCTTCACGCAGGTCCGGCGGCAGTTCGCCACGGGTGGAGGCCGGGGTTTCCAGCTCGTCGGGCATGCGTCCGACCACACTGTAGAAATTCGATTCGGCATCGGCCAGATCGACCTCGGCGGTGTCGAGGTTGTTCTGCGCCAGTGCACGACGGGCAACCGATTGATCGGAGTCGGCGGTGCTGCCGATGCCGCGCTCGGTGCGCAGGCCGATCTGATCGTTGACGCGCAAGTGCGCCTGCAAATTGTTCTTCGCCAGCGTCACCAGTTCCCGCCGCTTGAGCACTTCGAGGTAGACCTCGATGGTGCGCAGGGCCAGATCCTGTGCGGTGCCTTGCGCGTAGTAGGCGCGCGAATTGGACACGCCCTTGGTGCGCTCGACCTCGTTGGCGGTGTTGAAGCCGTCGAAGATCATCTGCCGCAAACGCAGCTCCGACTGGGTGTAATTGAGGATTTCGGTGTTGTGATTACCGAAGGCGCGAGTGTTGGTGTTGTCGCTGTAGCCGCGCCCGTAGGCAGCGTTCAGATCGACTGACGGATAAAATCCGCCCTTGGCCACTTTCACCTGCTCATCCGCAGACAGGCGGGCGTCCACGCGCGAAGCGAGTTCCGGGTGAGTGGCGATGGTGCTTTGAATCGCCTCGGTGAGGTTCATCGCCTGGGCTTGGGAAGTGCAAGCCATGGCCAGCAAAACCGCGCTGCAGAGGGGGTTAAAACGCGCATGGGTGCATCTCCCTGGATCTCAATGTTGTGTTACCGTCGCCAATTATTTGACGTAATTTTAGGGTGTAAGCGTTTCACTCTTGTAACAACAGAGCTAAGAACATCCTAGAGAGTAGCTAGGAAAAAATTTTCATAAGGCTTATGCCAAAAAAACTTATGCGGTTTTTCAAAAGCAGCACATTGTTCAGCTCGAAAGCCTTTGTTTTATGCGCTTTAGGGAGCTCGAAAAGGCTTGAGGAAAGTTCCATTCACTTTGCGAGACACTGCGAAGTACTGCTGAAGGGGAGGGACGCGTAACGGCGAATGAGCGACAGATTTTTGTCACTCGGGTGATTCACCACTGTTACGTAGCGCTAGTGGGTCGATGGATTGAACAGGGTTGGCAAGTGCTTGATAGCGCTGACAATTCGTTTCAAACCAAGCCTGCGAAACGAACTGTCGAGGGTGCGAGCGTCGCCCCCGGCAACCCGATTGAGCCATGGGCTGCTTCGCGAACCTGTGCCGACGGTGGTCGGCAGCGGAGGATTTCACATGGCAACGCTCATCGGTACGGTCACAAAAGTCATTGGTCAGGTGTTCGCCCAGACGGGCGACGGCATCAAACGCCCGCTGTTCGAAGGCGATCGTTTGTACGCCGGCGATCAACTGATCACTGGCGCGGAGGGCGCGGTGGCGGTGAAGTTGCAAAACGGCGAGGAATTGACCCTCGGCCGCGGCAGCAGCATCACCATGACCGGCCAACTGCTGGCCGACCAGGCGGTGCCGGTGAACGTCGACGAAGCGCAGACCCCGAGCCAGGCACAACTGACCGATGTCGAGCAGATCCAGAAAGCCATCGCCGCCGGTGAAGACCCGAGCAAGACCGCCGAAGCCACCGCTGCCGGCCCCAACGCACCCACCGGCAATACCGGTGAACTGGGCGGCGGACACAGCTTCGTTCTGTTGACCGAAGTCGGCGGCCGAGTTGATCCGATCATCGGTTTCCCCACCGCCGGCTTCAACGGCATTCCCGAATTTCCCGAGTATCGTCGTGACGCGGACATCGACAATGGCGACGACACCCCGGCGCCAATCGTGGTGCCACCGCCACCGGTGAACAATCCGGTTATCCTCAACGGCCTGGACGCAGCGGGCGGCGAGCTGAACCTCAATGAAGCCAATCTGCCTGACGGTACAGCGGCCAATCCGGGCGCTCTGACCCAGAGCGGCAGCTTCACCGTCTCGGCAGCGGACGGCTTGAGCAGTCTGAGCATCGGCGGCATCAACGTGATTGTTGGCGGCGTGCCGATCGGCTTTCCCCAGTCGATCACCACGCAACTGGGCAACACCCTGACCATCACTGGCTACAACGCAGCAACCGGCACGGTCAGCTACAGCTACACCCTCAACGGCAACGAAACCCACGCGGCCGGCGACGGCGTGAACAATCTCAGCGAACAATTCACCGTGATCGCCACCGACAGCAATGGCGACAGCGCCACTGGCACCCTCGACGTGAACATCACCGACGACGTGCCAAAAGCGTTTGACGACGCCAACGGTATTGCCTCGGAAACCTTGCTGACCCTGACCGGCAACGTCCTCACCAATGACATCCAGGGTGCCGACCGCGTGCCCACCGGACCGGTCACGCCCGGCACATTCACTGGCACTTTCGGTACGTTGGTCCTCAATGCCGACGGCACCTACACCTACACGCTGAACACCAACGATGCCGATTTCAAAAACCTGCACGGCGGTGGCAACGGCACCGAAACCTTCGCCTACACAATCACCGATGCCGACGGCGATACCAGCACTGCCAATCTGGTTCTGCAGATTCACAACAACGACGATCCAGTAATCATCGACGGCCTGAACGTCGCCGGTGGCGAGCTGACGGTTTATGAGAAAAATCTCAGCGACGGCAGCGCACCGGATGCTGGCGCGCTGACGCAAAACGGCACCTTCACCATCACCGCTCTCGACGGCGTGACCACGCTGACCGTCGGTGGAATTGCCGTGGTGACCAATGGCGTGGCCGCAGGCTTCCCGCAATCGATCACCACGCCGCTCGGCAGCACGCTGACCATCACCGGTTTCAACGCTGCAACCGGCGTGGTCAGTTACAGCTACACCCTGGCCGACAACGAGGCGCATGCGAACGCCAATGGCGCGAACAATCTGCCTGAGCAGTTCGCGGTCACGGTTGTGGATGACAACGGCACCACCGCCACTGGCACGCTGGACGTCAACATCGTCGACGACCTGCCGAAAGCCAACGATGACAGCAACGGCACCGCGTCCGAATCCCAACTGACCCTGACCGGCAATGTCCTGACCAACGACGTGCAAGGCGCCGACCGTGTGCCCACCGGTCCAGTCACGCCGGGCACTTTCACTGGTACTTTCGGTACGTTGGTCCTCAATGCCGACGGCACCTACACCTATACGCTGAACACCAGCGATGCGGATTTCAAAGCCTTGACTGGTGGCGGCAACGGCACAGAGACCTTCGCCTACACCATCACTGACGCCGACGGCGATACCAGCACCGCGAACCTCGTTCTGCAGATTCACAACAACGACGATCCAGTAATCATCGACGGCTTGAACGTCGCCGGCGGCGAGCTCACGGTTTACGAAAAAAATCTCAGCGACGGCAGCGCACCGGATGCTGGCGCGCTGACGCAAAACGGCACCTTCACCATCACCGCTCTCGACGGCGTGACCACGCTGACCGTCGGTGGAATTGCCGTGGTGACCAATGGCGTGGCCGCAGGCTTCCCGCAATCGATCACCACGCCGCTCGGCAGCACGCTGACCATCACCGGTTTCAACGCTGCAACCGGCGTGGTCAGTTACAGCTACACCCTGGCCGACAACGAGGCGCATGCGAACGCCAATGGCGCGAACAATCTGCCTGAGCAGTTCGCGGTCACGGTTGTGGATGACAACGGCACCACCGCCACTGGCACGCTGGACGTCAACATCGTCGACGACCTGCCGAAAGCCAAGGATGACAGCAACGGCACTGCGTCCGAATCCCAACTGACCCTGGCCGGCAATGTCCTCACCAATGACATCCAGGGCGCCGACCGCGTGCCTACCGGACCGGTTACGCCCGGCACATTCACCGGCACTTTCGGTACGTTGGTCCTCAATGCCGACGGCACCTACACCTACACGCTGAACACCAGCGATGCCGATTTCAAAAACCTGCACGGCGGTGGCAACGGCACCGAAACCTTCGCCTACACGATCACCGATGCCGACGGCGATACAAGCACTGCCAATCTGGTTTTGCAGATTCACAACAACGATGATCCGGTGCTGCTCAATGGTCTCGACGTCAACGGTGGCGAACTCACGGTCTACGAAAAAAATCTCAGCGACGGCACCAGCCCCAACACGCCCGCGCTGACCCAGAACGGCACTTTCACCGTCAGCGCTCTCGATGGTCTGCAGACCCTCACAGTTGGCGGCATCGCCGTGATCACCAATGGCGTGGCCGCAGGTTTCCCGCAATCAATCGTCACCCCGCTGGGCAGCACCTTGACCATCAGCGGTTATGACCCTGCAACCGGCGTGGTCAGCTACAGCTACACCCTGGCCGACAACGAAGCCCACCCGACTGCCAACGGCGCCAACAGCCTCACCGAGAACTTCGATGTGGTCGCGACCGACACAGATGGCAGCACCGCCAGCGGCCAGATCAACGTCAATATCGTCGATGATTTGCCGACTGCGCATGCGGACGCGGCTTCGGTGGCGGAGGGCGGCACCGTCAGTGGCAATGTGCTGGATAACGATATCGGCGGTGCAGATGGCCCGGCGGTCACCGGTGCCGTGGTCGGCGTGCGCGCTGGTGCCGACACTTCGACCTCGGCCATCGGCGGGCTCAATTCGCAGATCAACGGCGCCTACGGTTACCTCACGCTTGACGCTAACGGCAACGCCGTTTATCACAGCAACCCCAACGTGGTGAACGGTCCGGGCGCGGTGGATGTGTTCACCTACACCGTGCGCGATGCCGACGGTGACGAAAGCACCACGACCATCACCATCGATGTCTACAACAGCTGCCTGAAAGCCGTCAGCGACAGCGATGTCACCGTTTACGAAAAAGCCCTCGACCTGAACAAGGACGGCCAGGATCTGGCAGCGGGCAGTGTGGTCGGCAGCGATCCGAATAGCACTGGCGAAACCGCGTCCGGCACGCTGGTCGGTTCGGTCACCGGCGCGGTTGGTGCGATCAGTTATGCGCTGGTCAGCAGCGCCACCGGCAATTACGGGCAGATCGTCCTCAACGCCAATGGCACTTACACCTACACGCTCACTTCGCCAGCGACCACCACGCCGCACGCTGACGACGGCGCCAACAGCCTGAGCGAAACCTTCACCTATCAGGCGACCGACTCTCTCGGCAACGTCGTCACCAGCACAATCGTTGTGAACATCGTCGATGACGTGCCGAAAGCGCTGAATGACAGCAACGCGACCAACGCAACGGAAGAGCAGTTGACCCTGACCGGCAACGTTCTCGATAACGATGTGCAAGGCGCCGACCGCGTCGCCGTTGGGCCGGTCACCGCCGGTACGTTCACCGGCACTTACGGCACGCTGGTGCTCAATGCCAACGGCACTTACACCTACACGCTGGACGCCAATGACGCCGACTTCAAAAACCTTCACGGTGGCGGCAACGGCACTGAAACCTTTGCCTACACCATTACCGATGCCGACGGCGACACCAGCACCGCCAATCTGGTGCTGAACATCCATAACAACGACGATCCGGTGTGCCTCGACGGCCTCGATGTGAAGGGCGGCGAAATCACCGTCTACGAGAAAAACCTCAGCGACGGCAGCAGCCCCAACACCTCGGCGCTGACCCAAAGCGGCAGCTTCACCGTCACTGCGCTTGATGGCCTGCAAACCCTCACGGTCGGCGGCATTGCGGTGATCAGCAATGGCGTCGCCGCCGGTTTGCCGCAATCGGTGGTCTCGCCATTGGGCAGTACGTTCACCATCACCGGTTACAACCCGGCCACCGGAGTGGTCAGCTACAGCTACACCCTGGTCGACAACGAAGCCCATCCGAACGCCAACGGTGCCAACAGCCTCAGCGAGAGCTTTGACGTGGTCGCCACTGATACCGATGGCAGTACCGCCAGCGGTCAGATCAACGTCAATATCGTCGACGATCTGCCGACTGCCAACGCCGATACCGGCTCGGTAGCGGAGGGCGGCACGGTCAATGTCAGTGTGCTCGGCAATGACCTCAGCGGCGCCGATGGGGCCGCAACGGTGGTCGGCGTGCGCGCCGGCAGCAACACCGCGACGTCGGCCAGCGGCGGGCTCAACAGCAACATCAACGGCAACTACGGCTACCTGACCCTCGACGCGGCGGGCAACGCGGTTTACCACAGCAACCCGAACTCGGTGAGCCCGCCGGGCGCGACCGACACGTTCACCTACACCATCCGTGACAGCGATGGCGACGAAAGCACCACGACGCTGACCATCAACGTCGCCGACAGCAAGCTGGTCGCCTCGGTGGATCAGGATGTCACGGTCTATGAAAAAGCCCTCGACCTGAGCAAGGATGGCCAGGATCTCGCCCCCGGCACAGTCACCGGCAGCGAACCGGGCAACACCGGCGAAACCGCCAGCGGCACGCTGGTCGGTTCGGTCAGTGGCGGCAGCGGCGCGATCACGTACACCCTGGTCGGCAACGCCACCGGCAGCTACGGACAACTGCAGCTCAACGCCGACGGCACCTACACCTACACGCTGACCTCGGCGCCGAAAACTGCGCCGAACGCCAACGACGGGCCGAACACCCTGAGCGAAACGTTCACCTACCAAGCCACCGATGCGCTGGGCAACAGCACCACCAGCACCCTCGTGGTCAACATCGTCGACGACGTGCCGAAAGCCGTTGCCTCGGATCGTTCGGTCACTGCGGTGGAGATCGATTCCAACGTGCTCATCGTCCTCGACATCTCGGGCAGCATGGCCGATGCCTCTGGCGTGCCCGGCCTGTCGCGGCTGGCACTGGCCAAACAAGCCATCGGTGCGTTGCTCGACAAGTACGATGATCTGGGCGATGTGAAAGTGCAGTTGGTGACGTTCAGCAGCAATGCCGCCGATCGCACCACCGTGTGGGTCGATGTCGCTACTGCCAAGACATTGCTCGCCGGCCTCAACGCCGGCGGCGGCACCAACTACGACGCCGCCGTGGCGGTGATGCAGACCGCGTTCAACACCTCCGGCAAACTCACCGGGGCACAGAACGTCGGCTACTTCTTCTCCGACGGCAAGCCCAACGAGGGCGACATCGGCACGGCTGACGAAGCCGCGCTGAAAAACTTCCTCGACGCCAACAACATCAAGAACTATGCAATCGGTCTGGGCAGTGGCGTGAGCAACGCCAACCTCGATCCGCTGGCGTACGACGGCATCAACCACACCAACACCAATGCGGTGGTGGTCACCGATCTCAATCAGCTCAACTCGGTGCTGTCCGGCACCGTGCAGGGCGCGCCGGTCACCGGTTCGCTGCTGGGCGACGGTGGTTCGTTCGGCGCCGATGGCGGTTTCATCAAGTCGATCGTGGTCGACGGCACCACCTACACCTACGACCCGAAAGCCCTCAGCGGCCAGGGCTCGTTGACCGCGAGCGGCGGCGCCAACCACGGCACCTTCAACACGGCGAACAACAGTGTCAGCATCGCCACCAACAACAGCGGCACGCTGGTGGTCAACCTCGATACCGGCGAATACAGCTACACCTCGCAGAAAACCACCGCCGTGGTCATCACCGAAAACATCGGCTTCACCGTCAGCGACAACGACGGCGATCTGGCCAGCTCAACGTTGACCGTGAAAGTGATTCCCAACGCGCCACCGGTGGCGATGGACGATCACGTCATCACCAACGTGCTCTCGGGCAACATCGTGGTGCCGGGTGAGCTGCTGCTGGCCAATGACAGCGATCCGAACGGCGATGCGCTCAACGCCACAGCCACCAGTTTCAACACCGGTTGGGCGTCGAAAGCGGCAGACTTCACCGGCACCGGTCTGATCGGCTTCACCGGGCAGAGCAACAGCGCCGCCAACCAGAACCTGGCCAACGTGCGCAGCGCCTTCAGCGCCAATGCCGCGACCATGACCGCCGTGCTGGTAGTCAGCGGTTACCTCGGCGCTGTCAGCAACAGCAATGCCAATGACGAGGACCGCATCACCGTCAATCTGCGCCAGGGCGAAACTCTCAATCTGGATCACAACCTCGCTGCCGGGCAGATCGGCATGGAGTACTCGCTCAACGGAGGGAGCTGGATCGCGCTGGCGGACGGGCAAACGCTTACCGCATCGGCCGATGGCGTCTATCAGATCCACATCACCAACATCGCCAACGCCACGGGTAACGGCAACCCGAACGCGGCGGAAAACTACCAACTGACCATGACCCTCAACTACGCCGGGGCGCACGACATCACGCCGGATTACCACGGCACTTACACCGCCAACGACAACCACGGCGGCAGTGACACGGCCAACGTCAGCATCAGCTATCAGGACGGCCACACCCTGACCGGCACCGCTGGCGACGATGTGCTGGTGGCGGGTAGCGGCAACAACGTGATCAACGCCGGCGACGGCAATGACGTGCTCACTGCAGGCTCCGGCAACAACGAAATGCACGGCGGCGCCGGCAACGATTTGCTCTACAGCGGCGCGGGCAATGACTTGCTCGACGGCGGCACTGGCAGCGATACCGCCAGCTATGCCCACGCCACAGCCGCCGTCACCGTCAACCTCGGCCTGCTCGGTGCGCAGAACACCTTGGGCGCCGGTACTGACACGCTGACTGGCATCGAAAATCTGCTCGGCTCGAACTTCAACGACAGCCTCACCGGCGACGGCAACAACAACGTGATCAACGGTGGCCTCGGCAACGACTTCCTCAATGGCGGCGCTGGCGATGACTTGCTGATCGGGGGCATGGGCAACAATACGCTGACGGGCGGGGCAGGGGCTGACACCTTCCAGTGGCTCAAGGGCAACAGCGGCCACGACCTGATCACCGACTTCACCCCCGGCACCGACAAGCTCGACCTGTCGCAACTGCTGCAAGGCGAAAACGCCAGCACTGCGTCGCTGGACGACTATCTGCACTTCACCGTCAGCGGCAGCGGCGCCTCGGTGATGACCAGCATCGATGTCAGCGCCATGGCCGGCGGCACGCCGAACCAGACCATCGACCTGGCCGGCGTCAACCTCGCCAGCCATTACGGCGTGACACCAGGGGCGGGCGGCATGATTGCCAGCGGTCACGACACAGCGACGATCATCAGCGGCATGCTCAATGATCATTCGTTGAAGGTGGATACGGTTTGACCTGAGGTCTGAAAAGACAAAACCCGCCGCCCCGGTTGATTCGGGACGGCGGGTTTTGTCTGTCTGTACAGATGTGTTGGCTGTGAGTCCGCCTTCGCGGGCAAGCCCGCTCCCACAGGGTTCTTCAGTGGATGCAGAATATGTGTCCGACCAGGATCAATTTTGGGAGCGAGCTTGCTCGCGAAGAGGCCGGGTTGATCACCAAGTAACTCAGCAGACCAACATCACCCCGGCAACTCCAGATTATCCAGCACCCGACTCACTGCCAGTTCGCCAAGCATGATCAACTGGGAGGTATCAAGTTTTACGCAACGTCTTCTGCCGCAAAATATAGACCGTCACCAGCACCGCACTGGTCAGCATGAACCCACGCGCCCAAACCAGCGGCACCAGATAGCAGGAGAACAGAATGCTCACCCACATCAGGCCGATCGCGTAGACCTTGGCCTTGAGCGGAATGCCGTTGCCGTCGAGATAATCGCGGATCCATGGCCCGAGTCGTGGGTGCTCGACCAGCCAGCGATAGAAGCGCGGAGAGCTGCGCGCGAAGCAGGCCGCGGCGAGCAGGAGGAAGGGGGTGGTGGGCAGAACCGGCAGGAAGATGCCGATCACCCCCAATGCGACGCTGAGCCAGCCGATGGCCAGCAGCACGTAGCGCAACATCAGGGGGCGGTTGCCTATGGGGTTGTCCATAGGCCGGGTCTTAGTGGTGGCGTGGCTTGAGGATCGCCGGTTTTTCGTCGGGCGCCTGGCATAGCAGGTACAGCGCGGTCAGGGCTTCCGGGATCTGCACGATCATGTCGTCCATCAGATTGGCGTCCTTGGCGATGTCTTCGAACTCCGGTTGTTCGTCGAACAGGCCGGAACCGACCATGATCGGCAGCAGCATTTCGCTGACTTCTTCTTCGGCGGTTTCGAACCATGCCGCTTCGCGCAGGAACACGCCTTCCATGAAACCGATGCACCAGCCACGCAGTTCGGAGTCGTCCGGCTCTTCGCCCAGATCCAGTTCGCACGGCAGTTCGAATTCTTCATCCGAGGCCAGTTGGCGAGCGATGTGCGCTTTGAGGCCGATCAGCGTGGCTTCGATTTCGGCACGCTGGGCTTCGTCGCTGTAGTGCGGCTCTTCGGCAAACAGCGCGTCGATCCACTCGCGCTCCGGAACGTCTTCCGAGCAGATCGACAGCGCGGTCAGGTAACCGTGGGCGGCGACGTAATCCAGCGCCTCGTCGTGCAGCTCGTCGGCGTCGAGGAAGACTTGCAGGCGGGTCAGTTGCTCAGCGAAGGACATTACGGGGCTACCTTGGGGAATAAACAATGCGGGAATTCTAGGCCTTCTTGCGCGCTCTAGCCAGCCGCTTGGCAGATTTGCCGCAATTGCCGGGCGGTATAGAGAGCCCTGTGGGAGCGAGCGTGCTCGCGAAGACGGTGTGTCAGGCACTGTTGCATTGACTGACCAATTGCTTTCGCGAGCAGGCTCGCTCCCACAGGGTTTTGTGTGTGGCAGGTTTACCAGTGTCTTCTCAGCGGCACCCTCTGCGGCGAAGGCCTCGGGTATACTGCCGCGTTTTGCGATCCCTGCCGGCGCTGCGCTGGTCATGCAATGTGTTCTTACGTTTTGTTTAAGCAGCCGAGGCTGCTCTGAACCAGCCTGAGCAGGGATGTATCGGTAGATTTTTGGAGTTTTTATGCTCGAACAGGCTCAACGCGTCCTCAAGGACATCTTCGGCTACGACAGTTTCCGTGGCCGTCAGGGTTCGATCATTGAGCGCGTGGCCAGCGGCGGTGATGCGCTGGTGCTGATGCCTACCGGTGGCGGCAAGTCGTTGTGCTTTCAGGTGCCGGCGCTATTGCGCGAAGGCCTGGCCGTGGTGGTGTCGCCGTTGATCGCGCTGATGGACGATCAGGTCGCCACCCTTGAAGAACTCGGCGTGGCCGCGGCTGCGCTGAACTCCACGCTGAGCGCCGAGCAACAACGCGACCTCGCCGTGCGGATCAAGCGCGGCGAAGTGAAGATGCTCTATCTGGCGCCCGAGCGCTTGGTGCAGCCGCGCATGCTGGCGTTTCTGCAAAGCCTGGAAATCGCTTTGTTCGCCATTGACGAAGCGCATTGCGTGTCGCAATGGGGCCACGACTTCCGCCGCGAATACCTGCAACTCGGCCAACTGGCAGAGCTGTTCCCGAACGTTCCGCGCATTGCCCTCACCGCGACCGCCGACAAGCGCACCCGTGAAGAAATCGTCGATCGCCTGCACCTGCAGAACGCTGAGCGCTTTCTGTCGAGCTTCGACCGTCCGAATATTTTCTACCGCATCGTCCCGAAGGAGCAGCCGCGCAAGCAGTTACTGGCCTTCCTCGCCGAACGGCGCAGCGACGCCGGCATCGTTTATTGCCTGTCGCGCAAGAAAGTTGAAGAAGTCGCGGCGTTCCTCAGTGAGCAAGGCTTCCCGGCGCTGCCGTATCACGCCGGTCTGCCCAACGATCTGCGCGCCTATCACCAGAAGCGCTTCCTCAACGAGGAAGGCCTGATCATGGTTGCCACGGTGGCGTTCGGCATGGGCATCGACAAGCCTAACGTGCGCTTTGTCGCGCATTTGGATCTGCCGAAATCCCTTGAGGCGTATTACCAGGAAACCGGGCGCGGCGGCCGTGACGGGCTGCCGGCGGATGCGTGGATGGCCTACGGTCTGCAAGACGTGGTGATGCTCAAGCAGATGCTGCAGAACTCCGAAGGCGACGAACGGCATAAACGTCTGGAACAGCACAAGCTCGACGCCATGCTGTCGCTGTGCGAAGAAACCCGCTGCCGCCGGCAGGCGTTGCTGGCTTATTTTGACGAAGACATGCCAGAGCCGTGCGGGCATTGCGACAACTGTGTCGACGGCGTGCAGACCTGGGACGCCACCGAGCCTGCACGTCAGGCCTTGTCGGCGATTTTCCGCACCGGTCAGCGTTACGGCGTTGGTCATCTGGTCGACGTATTGCTGGGCAAGGACAACGAAAAGGTGCGCAGCTTCGGCCATCAGCATTTGTCGGTGTTTGGCGTTGGCAAGGCGCTGAGCGAGAGCGAGTGGCGCTCGCTGTTCCGTCAGTTGGTGGCGCGTGGGTTAGCCGACGTCGATCACGAGGGGTATGGCGGTCTGCGCTTGAATGACAGTTGCCGGCCTTTGCTCAAAGGCGAAGTGAAGCTGGAGCTGCGCCGCGACCTGAAACCGCAAGTCACCGCCAAAACCGGCAGCAAGAGCCAGGCCAGCCAACTGGTGCGCGGCGAAGAACGCGAACAGTGGGAAGCCTTGCGCGCATTACGACGCAAGCTCGCCGAAGAACACGGCGTGCCGCCGTACGTCATCTTCCCCGACTCGACGCTGTTGGAAATGCTCCGCAGCCAACCGACCTCGCTGGCGGAAATGGCCCGGGTCAGCGGCGTCGGTGCGCGCAAGCTGGAGCGCTATGGTGAAGCCTTCCTGGAAGTGCTCGGCGGCGAGGCGGAGGCGCCGAAGGTGGTCGCCGATGTCCGTCACGAGCTGATCACCCTGGCCCGCGCCGGGATGACCCCGCTGCAGATCGCCGGGCAGTTGCAATGCTCGGAGAAGAACGTCTACGCCATGCTCGCCGAAGCCATCGGCAAGCAGCAATTGTCGCTGGAGCAGGCGCTGGATTTGCCTGAGGAATTGATGGGCGAAGTGCAGGACGCGTTCCTCGATGGTGAGGGCGAGCTGCCGTCGGTCGCTGAAGTGGCTGAGCTGTTTGCCGGGCGTGTGCCGGAAGGCGTGCTGTATTGCGTGCGGGCGGCTTTGCAGTCTGAATTCGAGATGTGAAACGACGTATGCGCCAAGCCCCGTGCAGTTGTAACGATTCAGTACAGAGCGACTCTTGCCTATAACTGCCGCCCATGCTTAGCTGACTAATAATTAGATTTTCCGTATTTTCAGTCTAACCGTGAGTGTTTTATGCCGTTAACCGATCAACATCGCTTTGGTATGCAACTGGCCCAGATGTCTCGTGGCTGGCGTGCCGAACTGGATCGTCGTCTCGCCGGGCTGGGCCTGTCGCAGGCGCGCTGGCTGGTGCTGCTGCATCTGGCGCGTTTTGAAGAGGCGCCGACCCAACGCGAACTGGCGCAGAGTGTCGGCGTCGAAGGCCCGACCCTGGCGCGCTTGCTTGATAGTCTGGAGAACCAGGGACTGGTGCAACGCCAGTCCGTAATGGAAGACCGCCGGGCGAAAAAAATCGTGCTCTGCGCACCTGCCTTGCCCTTGATCGAACAAATCGAAACCATTGCCACGCAGCTGCGCCACGAATTGTTCGAAGGCGTCGACGAGGCGGATTTGAAGGTGTGCATGCGCGTACACGGGCACATTCTGGCCAACCTGGAAAAATCTTGAGGCACATCCCGGCGGTGATTTTTTGAGAGATCGCGCTAAGCCGACTATAAGAACTACTGGGCAATATCGTGTTCGTACCGGATGTGCGAACGCATAGAAACCGGTTTTGCTTATTTAAGGGATGCTCATGCTCGCAAGTCGGCACGTGCTGCGCGGGGGCGCCAAATGGCTGCTGCTCGCTGGCGTATTCAGCTATTCGACCTGGTCGATGGCGTTGGGGTTGGGCGAAATCACTGTTCACTCAGCCCTCAATCAGCCGTTCAAGGCCGACATCGCGTTGGTCGATGTCGGCACGTTGACGCAAAACGATCTCTCGGCCAGCCTGGCTTCGGCGGATGAATTCGGCCGGGCGGGCGTCGAGCGGGTGTTCTTTCTCAATGACCTCAAGTTCACCCCGATCCTGCGCGGCAGCCGCCAGATGATCCGGGTGACGTCCGGCAAACCGGTCAACGAACCTTTCCTGAATTTCCTCGTGCAGCTCGATCAGCCCAATGGCCGTCTGCTGCGCGAGTACACGGTGCTGATTGATCCGCCGGGTTCGCCGGGCATCGTGCCCGCCACCGACGAGCCGGATCCGCGTCCGCAATCCTCTGAATTTCCAACCGTCGAACCGGTTACCGCATCGCCCCAGGCGGCCCAAGGCAAACGCGCTGCAGCGCCTGTGCCGCCAACGCCGGCGCCGCCTGCCAACGATGCGCAGGCCGAGCAATTGGCGGCCAGTGTGCTGCTCACCCAGCAACTGCAAAAGACCCTCGACGAACAGAACCTCAGGCTGCAAGAGCAGCAAGTGCAGATAGCTGACGGCAAGAAGCAGGTCGAAGAGTTGCAAACCCGTCTGGCCGAAGTGCAGAAAGCGCCGTCACCACCCGTGGTCGCGCCGGCTCCGTCCGCTGTTTCGGCTCCGGTCGAGGCGACAGACGACGGCTTGAACTGGCCTCTGCTCGGCGGACTGATAGTGCTGCTGGGCGTGTTGGCAGCGTTGCTCATACGCCGCCGGCAGCACCGTTCGACAGCTGATGGCACGCCGCTGCCGCTCTTGCCGGTAGGCGCCGAAGAAGACGACGACGAGCCCGAGCTTCAACAATCTGTCGGTGCTCACGCGGCCGCTGATCATCGCGACGAACCCGGTGCCGGCGACGTGCTTGAGGCTGTGGGCATCTATCTGGCCTACGGTCGACTCAGCGAAGCCGCCGGGCTGCTGCGCGATGCTTTGCACAAGGAGCCCGAGCGCACCGATCTCGGTTTGCAGCTTTTGGAAGTCCTGGGGCGCCAGGGTGACAGCGGCGCTTTTGACCAGCAGGAAACCCGCCTGCGTGCGCTTGGCGTTGATGAGCGCGAACTGATTGAAACCCGCGCTCGCCATCCAAAACTGGCAGGCGCCGCACCGGCGGCATTTGCAGCAACGCCAATCGCCCCCGAACTGCCAGTGGCCACGGCAGCCGCAGTGGCCGCGCCGCTCGCATCGTCGCCCAGCGCTCTCGAAGATGATTTCGAATTGAATCTGGGCGAGCTGTCGATGGATTCAAATTGGGATCTGAACGACAGCCGCAGCGATCACGCCGCAGCGCCGATCGATGATCCGGCACTGGGAACCAGTTTGTCAGTGGACGCCGATTTCGAATTGCCACAGGCTGAATCTGCCGAAGAAGCCGAACTTGAATGGATCCCCGAACCCGACGCCCAGCCCCTCGACGATGACTTTCTCAATGAGTTCGGCGATCCCGAGCCGTCGCTGGTGCTCGAACCTCTGGATCTGCCATTACCCGAGTCCACTGAGGTCGACACCGAGGCCGCCGGCAAGCTCGAGCAGGCACAAACCTGCATCGACGACGGTGACATCGACAGTGCGATCGCGCTGCTCAACGAATTGCTCAGGGAAGGGGATGAGCCGTTGAAGCAGACGGCAAGGACGTTGTTGGCGGGGATTCGCTGAGCGCCCACGGATTTCGGGCTCATCGGGGACCGCTTTCGCGAGCAGGCCGCTCCCACAGGGAAATGCGCTCTACCCTGTGGGAGCGAGCCTGCTCGCGAAGGCGTCAGAACGTCTGCCCCAGATTCAGATAAACCGCCTGTTCGTCCGCATCATTCAAGCCATACGTGAAATTCAACGGCCCCAGCGGCGTGTCGAAGCCGATAAACACGCTCGCGGCGTTGATGTAGCCGCTGTCGAATTCGTTGTCGTTGTTCCACGCTCGACCACGTTCCAGTGAGGCGCCGGCGTACAGCGGAAAGTCCAGCGGTAAATATGAGCGCGGCGTCAGGCGCCGGTAATACACAGCGCGCATCAGGCTGACGTTCTGTCCGGACAGCGCATCCTCACGGAACCCCGACAACTGCCGCGCGCCGCCGAGCAGGAAGCTCGAAGTCACAACGTTGGCATCGTCCAGCGTGCGGCCGTAGCGTCCGCCCAGAATCAGGGTGTCGGGCCCGTGGCTCATCGCCTTGTCGAATTTCGCTTCCCATTGGCGATAGCGATTGTCTGAACCCAGGCCCGGCTCGAACTGGGCAAACGTCAGGCTGACGTCCTTGCCCTCGTGCGGAAAATAGACGTTGTCCAGTGAGTCGTAGGAATACTTCACGGTATAGAAGCCTTCGTTGAAGCTCTCGCTCGGCAGATCCTGATCGCCAATGCGCACGTCCGCCTTGCCCCAGGCCTGGCCGACGCCGAGCCGGACTTCACCGTTGTTGCCGATCTGCCGGCCAAGGTTGAGGCCGAAGCCGTACCGCTCGACGCGATACTGGGCGATCGGATCGTTATCCAGCACCGAGTCAACGTTCTGCGCCTCGAACGACGCATAGGGCGCGACGAAGTAACGCGAGCCGACGTCCAGCGGCTGATAAAACTCGCTGTACAGTTCCTGCTTGTCGCCGATCTGCGCGCGGGTCAGCCATTCCGCGCCGAGGCGGTTGATGCCGTTGACGCGATAACTGGCGCCGAGGTTGAAAGCACTGTCGCCGCGCATGTCGTCCGACAGATTCAAGCCGACGCGCAAATAATCGGTCCCGCTGCGCTTGCCGCTGGCGCTGATGACGAGGGTGTGATCGTGGCCTTTGTGCACCACGCGGTAGCGCACTTGATCGAAGTAATCGAGACCGTACAACGTGCCCATGTCCGAATGCAGGCGGCCCAGGTCGAGCGGCGCGCCGATCGGCTGGCGGATGTAATAGCGAATCACGTCATCGTCGACTTTCGAATCGTTTTCGACGCGGATGGCGGTAATGATCGGCGTTCGCTGTCCCGGTTGGCGGGCGGCGTTGAGCTCGGCGTCCTGGGTTTCGGTCGGCTTGAGTTGCGCCAGACGCGCATCGAGGATCCGCGTGGCGCGATAACCGGCATCGATCATCTCCTGCGCCTTGCCGAAATCAGTCACGCCGAACGCAGCCAGCGCAGGCTGAATCAGCACGTCATCGGCATGCAGACTCGCCAGTTGTTCTTCGGAGTTGCGCCGGGTCATCAGGGTGATCGACTGATTGAGCACATCCACCACGGTGGTCAACTGCTTGCGATTGCGCAGCGGCGTGCCGATGTCGACGACGATGGCGATGTCGACGCCCATTTCCCGCGCGACATCCAGTGGAATGTTGTCGGTCATGCCGCCGTCCACCAACAACCGGCCATCAAGCTCGACCGGGGCGAACACTGCGGGGATCGACATGCTCGCGCGAATCACTTGCGGCAGGTGGCCCTTGCGAAACACCACTTTTTCGCCATTGGCGATGTCGGTGGTCACCGCGCGGAACGGGATTGGCAGCTTGTCGAAGTCGCGGGTGTCGCTGGTGTGGGCCAACAGGCTTTCCAGCAGCAGCGCGAGATTCTGGCCCTGGATCACCCCCAACGGCAGGCCGAGACTGCCGTCGTCGCGAAAGCTCAGTTTCTGTTTGACCAGAAAATCGCGGTCGTCCTGCTTGCGTCGAAATGGCACGTCCTCACGCGGCGGGGCGTCGGACAGTGCAGCCTGCCAGTCGATGCTCAGGGCGAGCTTTTCCAGTTCATCGATCTTGTAGCCCGAGGCGTACAGCCCACCGACCACCGCGCCCATGCTGGTGCCGGCAATCGCGTCGATCCTGATGCCTTGTTCTTCCAGCGCCTTGAGCACGCCGATGTGCGCCAGCCCGCGCGCAGCGCCGCCGGACAGCACCAGGCCGACTTTCGGTCGTGGCGCCTCACTGGCGAGAACCAGCAGGGGAAGGAAACCAAGCAGCAGGCAGAGCAGCAAACGGCGCATTGTGAGTCTCGGGGCAAGCGGTAAAGCCGGCTATTATAGCGGCGCCCTCTGTCTCAGGAGTTTCAGCGATCATGACCGTTGCCAAAGCCGAAGTTGTCATCACTTATTGCACCCAATGCCAGTGGCTGCTGCGCGCGGCGTGGCTGGCCCAGGAGCTGCTCAGCACCTTCGCTGACGACCTGGGCAAAGTGTCATTGGTGCCGGGCACCGGCGGGGTGTTTCACATCACTTGTGCGGGTGTGCAGATCTGGGAGCGCAAGGCCGACGGTGGTTTTCCCGAGGCCAAGGTATTGAAACAGCGAGTGCGCGATCAGATAGATCCTGACCGCGACCTCGGCCACAACGACCGCACTCAGTGAGAGGCGGCCTCGGCGGCGACGGTTTTCTTGTCGGCCGAGCCTGACATCCGCGCCGACACCACAATCGCGACTATGATCAACGCGCCACCGATGAGCATGCGCAGGGTCGGGGTTTCGCTGAACAGCAGCCAGGCGAGGGTGATGCCGTAAACCGGCTCCATGGCGAACACCACCGCTGCCGTGCGCGCCTTGATCACCGCCAGACTGGCGACGAACAGGCTGTGCGCCACGCCCGTGCAGAACACCCCCAGCAGGGCGATCCACAACCAGTCCAGCGCTCGCACCTGACTCAACTGCGGCGCCGCCGCCGGCAACAGACACAACGCCACGACAACGTTCTGGCACAACGCCGCCTGCACCGCCGGGATGCGCCCGGAACTGGCACGGTTGGTCAGCGACAGCAGGGAAAACAGCAGGCCGGACAACACCGCCCAAAGCAAGCCGACGGTCGCGCCGCTGCCCAGATCGAACGCCGGGGTCACCAGCACCAGACCGATGCTGACCAATACCACCAGGACGATTTCATTGGCGCGGATGCGTTCGCGGAAAATCAGTCCTTCGAGAATCACCGTAAACGCCGGGAAACTGGCAAAGCCCAAGGTGGCGATGGCCACCCCGGCGATCTTCACCGATACGAAAAAACTCACCCAGTGCCCGGCCAGCAACACGCCGCTCAGCGCCAGACGCCGCCAATCCACTGCTTGCAGCTTTTGCCAGCCGCTCTGACTGGCGAATCGCGCAAAGAAGGCCAGGGCAAGCACGGCGAAGGCCGCGCGGCCGAAAACGATGACCGCTGGTGATGCGGCAGCAAGTTTGCCGAACACCCCGGTCAGGCCGAACATCAAAGCGCCGATATGCAGGGCGCCGAGGGCGGTACGCGGAGTCATTGCATTCCTTGAAAGACAGAACAATTGCGCGCCAGTCTAAAGCGCTGTCGCCGCCGCGTCTGTCATCCGAATCCTCAATTTGTCTGCGATGTGCGCTGTCACACGACTGACTCGCGCCTGTCATGGGCAATTAACCCGGCACGCGCAAGCTGGCGAAAACATCGCAGAGGGTTGCCCATGACCAGCGCCGAGCTCGCCAGACCCAGTCGCAAACAACGGGTGCGAACCCTGTGGATCTCCGATGTGCACCTGGGCACGCGGGATTGCCAGGCCGAGCACTTGTCGCAATTTCTCAAGGGCTATCACGCCGACAAGGTCTATCTGGTCGGTGACATCATCGATGGCTGGAAACTGCGCAGCGGCATGTACTGGCCGCAAGCGCACACCAACGTCATCCGCCGCCTCCTGACCATGAGCAAGCGCGGCACCGAGGTGATTTACGTCACCGGCAATCATGATGAATTTCTGCGGCGCTATTCGAAGCTGATTCTGGGCAATATCCAGTTGGTCGACGAGGCGGTACACGTTACGGCGGACGGCCGGCATTTGCTGGTGATCCACGGCGATCAGTTCGATGTGATCACCCGCTATCACCGCTGGCTGGCGTTTCTTGGCGACTCGGCCTATGAATTCACCCTGACCCTCAACCGCTGGCTCAATCACTGGCGCGCCCGTTATGGCTACGGTTACTGGTCGCTGTCGGCGTACCTGAAACACAAGGTCAAGACCGCGGTAAGTTTCATCAGCGACTTTGAAGAAGCCATCGCCCACGAATGCGTGAAGCGCGAACTGCATGGTGTGGTCTGCGGGCACATTCACCATGCCGAGATTCGCAAGGTAGGGGAGGTGGACTACCTCAATTGCGGCGACTGGGTCGAATCGTGCACGGCGCTGATCGAGCATTGGGACGGCACGATCGAGCTGTATCGGCTGGCGGATGCGCAGGCGCGTGAGGCGGAGTTGAAAGCTGCCAAAGTTGCCGAGATCGCCTGAGCGAAAGAGAAACCCTGTGGGAGCGAGCCTGCTCGCGAAGGCGTAGTGTCAGACAAAACTTCTGTGCCTGATACAGCGCTTTCGCGAGCAGGCTCGCTCCCACATGTGTTTTCAGGCCGGGCTGTGTTCTTGCATCGCAGCCTTGTAAATCGAGTTCTTCGGCTGCGCAAACAGCCTTTCCATCATTGGCTCGAAGAAACTCAGCGGCAGCGTGTCGTACGCCGGATCAAACGCTGCCGCGTCGTATTTGGCGCAGAACTCGGCAGTCGCCTGGAACTGCGGATGATCCTTGAACTGCTCGCGCAAATGTCGATCCATGCCCAGGTGATGAAAGAAGTAATAGCCCTGAAAGATCCCGTGCTTCTCCACCATCCACAGATTTTCCGCACTCACGAATGGCTTGAGAATCGCTGCGGCGATGTCCGGATGGTTGTAGGAGCCGAGGGTGTCACCAATGTCATGCAACAGCGCGCAGACCACGTATTCCTCGTCACGCCCGTCGCGAAAGGCGCGGGTCGCGGTTTGCAGCGAGTGGGTCAGGCGATCCACCGGGAAACCGCCGAAGTCGCCTTCAAGCAGTTTCAGGTGCGCGAGAATCCGCGACGGCAGCTGCTTGGCGTACGCGCTGAAATCGGCGGCGATGATCGCCCAGTCTTCCTCGGTGCCGTCCTTCATATGGGTGAAACGAGCATGGGCATTCATGGGCAGATCCTCATTCAGAACGCCACGCGACCGAGAATCATGTCGCGGTACATGACGAAATCGCCGAACAGGCTGTACAGCGGATGCTGAAACGTCGCCGGGCGGTTTTTCTCGAAAAAGAAATGGCCGATCCAGGCAAAGCTGTAACCGGCCAGCGGCAAGGCCAGCAACAGCAGCCAGGCGCCCTTGGCGATGCTCAGGGCGAGAATGAAGATGACCAGAGAAGTGCCGATGAAATGCAGACGACGGCAGGTACTGTTGCTGTGCTCGGCGAGGTAATAAGGGTAGAACTCGGCGAAGCTGTTGAACTGCTTGATGTTTTCCACGACCGCGTTCTCTGTGGTGATTGTTCTGGCGACAAGTTGTGCGTCGGGTAGCTTATTTGAGTCTAGAGTGATCATTGGCGTGGGCCAGTGACAATCGGCGCCACTTTAGTATCCTTCGCAAATAGGGCGGTTATCTGCAGCCCGTCATGTAAAAGAATAACAACCATGAGCGAACGAACGACTTCTGCAAGCTGGGCGATGGGGATTGTCAAAGCACTGGAGATGGACGGCCTGGATTGCCGGGTTCTGTTCAAACAACTGGGGCTGGATTTCAGCGCCCTCGAAGATCCGGATGCGCGTTTCCCGCAGGACTCGATGACCCGGCTCTGGCAGCGCGCGGTGGAGGTTTCCGGCAACCCGGCGATCGGCCTGAACATGGGCAAAGTGGTGCGCCCGGCCTCGTTTCACGTCGCCGGTTACGCGCTGATGTCGAGCAATACCCTGGCTGAAGGCTTCCAGCGTCTGGTGCGCTATCAGCGCATCATCGCCGAAAGCGCTGACCTGAGTTTTCGCCGGCTCGATGAAGGTTACGCGCTGATTCTCACTGTGCACGGCGATCATTTGCCGCCGACCCGGCAAAGTGCCGAAGCGTCGCTGGCCTGCGCACTGGCGCTGTGCGGCTGGCTGACCGGGCGTCCACTGCACCCGGTCAAAGTGTTGGTTCAGGGCGATCAACCAGCCAACCTGCAACCTTATAAAGAAGCCTTCCATGCACCGCTGGTGTTCAACGCGCCTTACGATGCGTTGATCTTCGAACGTGCCGATATGGAGGCGCCGCTGCCGACGGCCAACGAAGCCATGGCGCTGTTGCATGACCGTTTTGCCGGGGAATATCTGGCGCGGTTTTCCGAAAGTCGCGTGACGCATCGGGCACGCCAAGTGTTGTGTCGTTTGCTGCCCCAGGGCGAGCCCAAGCGCGACACCGTGGCTCAAACGTTGCATCTCTCCCAGCGCACTCTACAGCGGCGCTTACAGGAGGAAGGCACCAGTTTTCAGCAGTTGCTCGACGACACCCGGCGCGAACTCGCCGAACAATATCTGGCGCAACCGAGCATGACCTTGCTGGAAATCGCCTACCTGTTGGGCTTTGCCGACCCGAGCAACTTCTTCCGCGCCTTCCGCCGCTGGTTTGACACCACGCCCGGCGAGTACCGCTTGCGCCTGACGCAAGTGCCAGATGCGGTCAATGACGCCAGAACGCCGGAATACACAGCACAAACACCGTAATGATCTCCAATCGGCCGAGCAGCATGCCGAACGACAGAATCCACTTCGCCGCATCCGGCAGCGTCGCGAAGTTGCCGGCCGGGCCGATGGTTTCGCCCAGACCCGGGCCGACGCCGGACACGGTACTGGCGGCGCCGGTCAGCGCGGTCATCCAGTCGACCCCGAGCAGCGACAGCAGCAGGGCGATCACGCAGATGGTGATGGCGAAGAAAAACGAGAAGGTCAGGATCGAACGGACAATTTCTTCGTCGAGGCGGTGACCGTTGTACTTCTGCTTGATCACCGCGCGCGGGTGGATCAGCTGATTAAGGTTGGCCTTGAGCAGGATGTAGGCGACCTGGAAACGGAAAATCTTGATCCCGCCCGCCGTCGAACCTGAGCAACCGCCGACGAAGCCCAGATAGAAAAACAGCATCAGCGAGAAATTGCCCCACAGGCTGTAGTCACCGAGGGCGAAACCGGTGGTGGTGACCACCGAGGTCACGTTCAACGCCACATGCCGCAGTGCTTCCAGCCAGTGCAGCTTGGTCGTCCACCAGTACCAGGTGCCGAGCACCAGCCAGGTCACCAGCAACATTGCCAGCAAGCCTTGCACCTGTTGATCACGGATCAACGCTTTGCGATTGCCGCGCAAGGTCGCCACGTACAAGGTGAACGGCAGGCTACCGAGAATCATGATGACGATGGCCACCCAGTGCACCGCCGGTTGCGTCCACTTCGCCAGCGACTGGTCGGAGGTCGAGAAACCGCCGGTGGAAATCGCCGACATCGCGTGGTTGATCGCATCGAACGGACTCATCCCGGCCCACCAGAACGCCAGGCTGCCGAGAATGGTGATGCCGACGTACGCCGCCACGATCAGCCGCGCCACCATGTGCGAGCGCGGCATGACCTTTTCCGAACGATCCGAGGATTCGGTCTGGAACAGGCGCATGCCACCGATGCGCAGCAGCGGCAGAATCGCCACCGCCATGCCGATAAAGCCGATGCCGCCGATCCAGTGCAGCATCGAGCGCCACATCAGGATGCCCGGCGACATGCTGTCCAGATGATTGAGCACGGTGGAGCCGGTGGCGGTGATGCCGGACATGCTTTCAAAGAACGAGTCGGTGTAGCTGATGTGCTGGGTCAGCAGAAACGGCAGCGCGGCGAAAATACACACCACCAGCCAGCTGCTGACCGTCAGCAAATACATGTCGCGCGGGCGCAGATGAACGTGTTCGGGGCGGCCGGGAATCACCAGCGCGAGGCCGGCGACGAAGGTGATCATGCTCGCCCAGAGGAATGACGGCAGGTCGCTGGTGCGCTCGAAAATCACCAGCGTGGCCATCGGCACGACCATGGCCACAGCCAGGGTGATCAGGAAAATGCCGATGATGAAACCAATGGTCCGTAAGGTCGGCAACGCCATGAAATCCGCTCGGGCTGGTGGAAGAAGGGCGCCATTCTACCTGCGGGGCAAGGCATGTAAACCGGCAGGCGCTGCGCAGTTGCAGCTAGAATAGCCGCACATTTTTCAAAGGAGGTGGCCGATGCAGGCTCTCGACGCTTTGCTCAACCGTGTTTCCGTTCCCCGACTGGTCGAACCGGCCCCCACTGCCGAGCAGCGCGAAGCCCTGTTCGGCGCGGCCCTGCGTGCCCCGGATCACGGGCACTTGCAGCCGTACCGCTTTTTGACCGTCGAAGGCGCGGCGCGTGAGCAAATGGGCGAGCTGCTCGCCGAGGCGGCTCGCCAGCAGGGCGGCGAAGTCACCGAAGCGATGATCGACAAGGCCCGCAATGGCCCACTGCGCGCGCCGTTGGTGGTCGTGGTCATCGCAAAGTTGCAGGAACACGTGAAATATCCGAAGGCCGAGCAATTGCTTACAGCCGGCTGCGCGGCGCACGGGATCTTGCTGGCGGCGTATGCGCAGGGGATTGGTGCGGTGTGGCGCACCGGGGATCTGGCGTACTCCAGGCATGTGGCCGAAGGTTTGGGGCTGGAGGAGGGTGAAGAGGTGATCGCGTTCCTCTATCTCGGCACGCCGCAGAAAGAGCCGCGCGTGGCGGAGAAGGTTGATCTGGCTGAGTTCGTCAGCGCCTGGCCCGCTAAAGCCTGACCCCGATTTCAAACTGTGGGAGCGAGCCTGATCGCGAAGACGCAGTGTCAGTAGTCATATTGGTTGACTGACACACCGCTCTCGCGAGCAGGCTCGCTCCCACATTTTTTGCTTCAGGGCTGGACCACGACTCCCGGCACCAGCGGCAATTCCAGACTCGCCACAAAGCCGCCCTGCGGATGATTGGCCAGCGTCAGCGTGCCGCCATGCCGTTCCGCCGCGCGTTTGGCGATCGCCAGTCCTAATCCATGCCCGGCAGCCGTTTGTCCCGGCGCCCGGTAAAACGGTTCGCCCAACTGACTCAGATGTTCGGTCTGAACCCCGGGCCCATGGTCGCGCACGCTGATGACAATTCGCTCACCCTGCCGCGCAGCCTGCAATTCGATCGGCTGATCGCTCGGGTTGAAGCGTTGCGCGTTGCGCAGCAGATTATCTACCGCGCGTTCGATCATCGTCGGCCAGCCTTTGAGATTCAGCTGCGGCTCGGCTTGCAGGCGTACGGTCTGCTCGGGCGAGCTGAGCTGCGCATCCTTTTGCAGCGTGGCGAGCAACGCGTTCAGGTCCACTTCTTCAGCGCTGGCGTTGTCGGCATCGACTCGCGCCAGCACCAGAATTTCACTGATCAACGCCTCCAACCGGTCGCATTCGCGGGTCAGCCGTGGCCACAGTTTTTCGCGCTCTTGCGGGTTGGCGCGCTCAGCCAAGGCCAACGCGATGCGCAGGCGCGCCAGGGGCGAACGCAATTCATGGGAGACATCCCGCAGCAACTGCCGCTGACTGCCGATGAGGCTTTGCAGGCGCGCGCCCATGCGGTTGAAATCGGTGGCCAGCACGCCGAATTCGTCACGGCGGTTGGCCAGTTTCGCCAGGCTGTTCTGCTGATAAGTGGTCTGCCCCAGATCATGCACCGCGCCGCGCAAGCGACTCAGTGGGCGAGTGATGGAGAAGGTCACGAGCAAACTGAACAGGGTCAGCACCACCAGCGCAATACCCAGCGCACTCAGCGGCCAGAGCAGGCTTTCGCGGTGCCAGGCGTCGAGTTCCGGGTGTGGGATGCGGTAGATGAACAGGTAAGTGTCACCGGTTTTTTCACTGGTGATCTCGTCGGTCAGACGCCGCCATGGTAGCCGGCGGTCATCGTTGTTCTGCCGCGCTTCGAATGCTGCGGCGCGGCGCGGAAAGGTGCCACGCACCACCGGATCGCCGGTTTCGTTAAGCACCTGAACGTCGATGTGATACTGGCGTTTGCGTTGTTCGAGGATGTCCTGCGCAGCTTCTTCGCCTTGGGCTTCGTAAGTCTGCGTCCATTCTGCCGCCAGCGTGTTGAGGCCGGGATGGCGGCTGAGAATCCATGCGTCCTGATTGAGCATGTGCCCGAGCAGAATCGACAGCCCGGCTACCAGAGCGATGGCCAGCCAGAAGCTCGCAAGAATCCGCCAGAACAGTGAACGCACAGAAACTCCTCGAAAATCACAAAACCCTGTGGGAGCGAGCTTGCTCGCGAATGCGGTATGTCAGTCAACATTTCTGCGTCTGATACACCGCTTTCGCGAGCAGGCTCGCTCCCACAGTAAATGATGAAAACAGGCCGACGGAGTGAACCGTCGAGCCTGACGTCAGAACATTATTGCGCCTTTTGTGCCTGCTGCGCTTTCCAGGCCTTGAACTCGGCCCATTCGGCGCGGCGTTCGGCGCGTTTCTTCTGGATCTCGTCGAACTGCTTTTGTTGCTCGGGCTTAAGCAGTGCACGGACATCGGACTCGGCTTTCTTGTGGTTGGCCGCGATCTCGTCCTTCATGGCTTTCTGGTCGGCCGGCGAGAGTTTTTCCAGGTACTTGTCGACCACCTGCTTACGCTCGTGCATCTGCTCGCCCATGATCTTGCGAATCTGCTCGCGCTGTTCGCGGGTCAGATCGAGCTGGCTGTACGGGCCTTTGCCGTGCATGCCGCCGTGCATCTGACCGCCGTGGCGCGGGCCATCCAGCGGACCACCCAGCGGACCGCCATCCTGCGGCATGGCCATGGCCACGGTTGGCAGAGCGGCTGCGAACATCAGAGCGATAAGAGTCTTGCGCATGGTGTATCTCCTTGTCTCGTTCCCGGTACGTTCCGGATGAGTGCAGATTACGCAGATCAAGGTCAGCGGCGGTCAGCGCAGCGTAAAGCTTCGGTAAAGACGCTTCGTGCCCGGCCTGACACAAATTCTGTGTAAAAGCTGCCGAAGGCTGCGATCTTCCGGCTGTGGGACGCGGACCGTCCCCGGCTGCATTCCCACGCAGAGCGTGGGAACGATCAGTACAGGGAGGGCTCTTCAGAGGCTGTAGTAGTAACCCCGGCTACGCAACGCAACGATGCGTGGGCGGCCGTCGGGGTGGGGGCCGATTTTTTTGCGCAGGTTGCTGACGTGCATGTCGAGGCTGCGGTCGTACAGGGTCAGCTTGCGGCCGAGGGCCAGTTGCGCCAGTTCCTGTTTGTCCAGCGGCTCGCCGGGCTGCTTGAGCAGTGCTTCGAGCAGGCGGCTTTCGGAGACGGTCAGGGTCAGTTCTTTTTCGTCGATGCTGACCACGCCGCGCACCGGGCTGAAACTCAGGTCGCCCAGCTCAAGTTGCGTCGATACGGCGGCCGGGTGGCTGCGGCGCAACACGGCGCGCAGGCGCGCGGTCAGTTCGCGGGGGTCGCAGGGTTTGGCCAGGTAATCGTCGGCGCCCAGTTCAAGGCCGAGGATACGGTCCAGCGGTTCGCCACGCGCTGACAGCATCAGCACCGGCAGGTCGGCGTGGTCGTTGCGCAGTTGCTTGAGCAGTTCCAGACCGCTGCCGTCGGGCAGCATTACGTCCAGCACTACCGCCGCCGGGGCGGTTTCGGCCAACGCCTTGCGCGCGCTCTGGCCGTCGTGGCAGGCGCGTACCTGGAAGCCTTCCTGGCTCAACCAGCTACTCAGGAGTTCGCACAACTCCTGGTCATCATCAATCAGTAACAGCTCGCTCATGACTCACTCAATTTAGCCATTGCCGACGTTTTCGGCTTGCACCACTGGCAAAGATACCGCAGAGCAGCGCCAATAGCGCTACCCCGGCGCCAGTGACGAACCACTGCTGTTGATCGGTCAGCAAACGCGGCAACGGGCTGGCCTGGGCTTCCTTGAGTTGCAGCTTCAGACGCTGGTTCTCCTGGCGCAGCCGGGCGAGCTGGGCGCTTTCGCGGGTGTTGTCGGCATTCTGCAGTTGTTTGTTCAGTTCTTCGCGCTGCTGTTCACTGGCCTTGAGTCGCTGTTGCAGCTCGGTGATCTGGCTGCCGGCGCTCAATGACAATGGCGTCGAGCTGCCGCCTTCGGTGGTTTCCTCACCATGGGCGGGCGCCATGATCGACAACGTGAGCAACATCAGACACAACGGACCCTTGCGCATCGCGACACCTGTTTCCTAATGGATATTGGGCAGGTTGTCGGCAGGCAAACGAGAATAATGAGCGATTGAGAGCGCGATGAACCGAGAAGGTTCATCGCGTGGAAGGACTTAAGGCAGGACTTGCTTGAACGGCTTGACGATCACATTGGCGTAAACGCCAGCGGCGATGTACGGATCGGCATCGGCCCAGGCCTGTGCGGCGCTGAGGGAGTCGAACTCGGCGACGATCAGGCTGCCGGTGAAACCCGCTGCGCCCGGATCATTGCTGTCGACGGCCGGGTGCGGGCCGGCCAGCACGATGCGGCCTTCGCCCTTGAGCGCTTGCAGGCGTTCCAGATGCGCCGGGCGCGCGGACAGGCGAGCTTCGAGCGAGTTGGCAACGTCGGTGGCAATGATGGCGTAGAGCATGTCAGTCCTCGGTTTTTGGCGTTGTGGTATCGGTGTCATGCAGGTGGCGCGACAGGTAGATGCCCTGTGCGACCAGGAACAGCACGGTCATGCCCAGGCTGCCGAATACCTTGAAATCAACCCAGATGCTCTGGAAGGTGAAGGCGACGAACAGGTTGGCGGCGCCGCAGAACAGGAAGAACGCGATCCAGGCGATGTTCAGGCGCGTCCAGACCGGGTCCGGCAGGGTCAGCGCGTGGCCCATGATGCGTTTGATCAGCAGGCGGTCACCGATGAAGTGGCTGCCGATGAAGGCCGCAGCGAACAGCCAGTTGACCACCGGCGCCTTCCATTTCAGGAAGGTTTCGCTGTGGAAGGCCAGCGTCAGGCTGCCGAATACCAGGCAGGCAATCAGCGTCAGCCACTGGCTCTTTTCCAGCTTGCGCTGCTTGATGAACAGCGCGCCGTATACCACCAGCGAGCTGATGATCAGCATCGCCGTGGCGCTGTAGATACCGCCTACGGTCACTTGCTGGCCGGCAATGTCGACGACCCGTGGATCAAGTTTGTAAACGATGAAGAACAGCAGAAGCGGGATGAAATCGATGAATTGTTTCACAGTGAGAGCCAGAAGCTGGATGTGGCGGCATAATAACAAACATATGGGCGCGCGATAGCGCCAGCTGATTTGAGGTTACAACTCCCCGTGAATGTTGATTTGCACTGCCATAGCACGGCCTCCGACGGCGCCCTGGCGCCCGCGGTTCTGGTTGCGCGTGCGTTCGAAAACGGCGTGCGAGTCCTGGCGTTGACCGACCACGACACCCTTGAGGGGCTCGCCGAGGCGCGTACTGCCGCCACCGAGTTGGGCATGCAACTGGTCAACGGCGTCGAATTGTCCTGCACCTGGGGCGGGGCGACCATTCATGTGCTGGGCTACGGTTTCGACGTCAACGCCGCGCCGTTGGTCGAAGCAATCGCCAAATTGCACGATGGCCGCTGGCTGCGGTCGGAAGAAATAAGCCGCAAGCTCGCCCTCAAGGGCATGCCCGGTGCCCTCGATGGCGCCCGGCAGATCCAGCAAGAACTGGGCGACAGCGGCAACGCGCCAGCCCGGCCGCATTTTGCCGACTGGATGGTGCGTGAAGGTTATGTAAAGGATCGCGCCGAGGCGTTTCGCAAATGGCTCGGCGCCGGCAAGCTCGGCGACGTCAAGCTGCACTGGCCGACCCTGGAAGACACCGTCGGCACCCTGCGCGCCGCCGGTGCCTGGGTCAGCCTGGCGCATCCCTGGCACTACGATTTCACCCGTAGCAAGCGCCGAAAGCTGATTGCCGACTATATTCAAGCAGGCGGGCATGCTATCGAGGTGGTCAATGGCCATCAGCCCGCAGAGCAGGTGGGCAGCCTGGCGATCCTTGCCCGTGAGTTCGGTCTGCTGGTCAGCGCCGGCAGTGACTTCCATGGCCCTGGCGGCTGGTCCGAGATCGGCCAGTACCGGCCGGTTCCCGAGGACCTTCCACCCCTGTGGTGTCGGTTCAAACATGACACAGATATTGCCGCCGTCTGAACAGGTAGAGAATGTGAGTCAATTTTTCCAGATACATCCGGAAAACCCGCAAGCGCGCCTGATCAAACAGGCGGTCGAGATCATCCGCAAGGGCGGGGTGGTGATTTATCCCACGGACTCGTCCTACGCCATCGGTTGCCAGATCGGCGACAAGACCGCCATCGAGCGCGTGCGACGTCTGCGTCAGCTCGACGAAAAACACAACTTCGCGCTGATCTGCAGCGACCTGTCGCAGCTGGGCAATTACGCCAAGATCGACACCGGCACCTTCCGCATTCTCAAGGCGCACCTGCCGGGGCCGTACACCTTTATTCTCAATGCCACCCGCGAAGTGCCGCGCCTGTTGCTGCATCCGAAGAAGCGCACCATCGGCCTGCGCGTGCCCAGCCATCCGATCGCCTTGGCGCTGCTGGCCGAACTCGGCGAGCCGCTGATGAGCGTGACGCTGATCATGCCCGGCGACGAAGACCCACTCAGCGATCCCTACGAAATGCGCCAGTTGCTTGAGCATCAGGTCGATCTGATCATCGACGGCGGCTTTGGCGGTATCAAGGCCTCGACGGTGATTGACCTGACCGGCGACGACCCGGAAGTGGTCCGCGTCGGTTGCGGCGATCCGACGCCGTTCATGGTCGAGGCCTGAATGTCCGCAGTGGAAACCGTGGTCGATCCCCAGGCCGGCGCCCAGCAGGAGCTGCCGTTTGCGATGGTCTATGGCCAAGCGGTCATGGAAATGCCGCTGGACTTGTACATCCCGCCGGATGCGCTGGAAGTCTTTCTTGAAGCCTTTGAAGGCCCGCTCGACCTGCTGCTGTACCTGATCCGCAAACAGAACATCAACATCCTCGACATCCCGGTGGCGGAAATCACTCGCCAGTACATGGGCTACGTCGAGTTGATGCAGTCGGTACGTCTGGAACTGGCCGCCGAGTATCTGGTGATGGCGGCGATGCTCGCCGAGATCAAATCGCGCATGCTTCTGCCGCGCGCCGAAACCGTTGAAGATGAAGAAGACGACCCGCGCGCTGAACTGATCCGCCGCTTGCAGGAATACGAGCGCTTCAAGGCCGCCGCCGAAGGCATCGACGGCTTGAGCCGGGTCGGTCGCGATGTGATCGTGCCCAAGCTCGACGCACCGGAAGCGCGGGCGCGCAAGCTGTTGCCCGACGTCGCGCTGGAAGAGATCCTGATGTGCATGGCCGAAGTCCTGCGCCGTGGCGACATGTTCGAAAGCCACCAGGTCAGCCGTGAAGCGCTGTCCACCCGCGAGCGCATGAGTGATGTGCTGGAAAGGCTCAAGGGCGGCGGCTTCGTGCCGTTTGTCGAGCTGTTCACCGCCGAAGAAGGCCGCCTCGGTGTGGTGGTGACCTTTATGGCGATCCTTGAACTGGTCAAGGAATCCTTGGTCGAGCTGGTGCAGAATGAGCCGTTCGCTGCGATCCACGTGCGAGCCCGAGCCGAATAACGAGTCCCTGTATGAACCTGACTGAACCCCGCGAGCTGGCACCCCTGCTTGAAGCCTTTCTGTTGGCCTCGGGAAAGCCGCAATCCCTTGAGCGCCTGTTTGAACTGTTCGAAGAAGGCGAGCGGCCGGAGCCGGCGGTCTTCAAGAAAGCCCTGACCCTGCTCGGCAAGTCCTGCGAGGGCCGCGCCTTTGAGCTCAAGGAAGTCTCGTCGGGCTATCGCTTGCAGATCCGCGAGAAGTTCTCGCCGTGGGTCGGCCGTCTCTGGGAAGAGCGCCCGCAGCGCTATTCCCGCGCCTTGCTGGAAACCATCGCGTTGATCGCCTATCGCCAGCCGATCACCCGCGGCGAAATCGAAGATGTGCGGGGCGTGGCGGTCAACAGCAACATCGTCAAGACCTTGCTCGAGCGTGAGTGGATTCGCGTCGTCGGCTATCGCGACGTGCCGGGCAAACCGGCGATGTTCGCCACGACCAAGGCGTTTCTCGACCACTTCAACCTGAAAAACCTCGAAGACCTGCCGCCGCTGGCCGAACTGCGCGAGATGGAAGCCGAACCGGTGCTCGACTTCGACGACGTGCCGGTGCCGCAGAGTCTGCAGGAACTGGCCGACGCCAGCGCCGAGCCGGAGGAGGAGAAGGAAGAAACCAGTTTCCATTCCCTGCTGCTGGAGCTGGACAGCATGGAGGAGGGGATCAAGACCGACTTCGACGACTTGCTGCGTGATGCGGTGGATGGCGAAGCGCCGCCGCCCGAGCTTGAAAGCGAGCTCGCCGAGCCGCTTATTGAAGTTGAAGTTGAAACCGCGCCGGACGCTGAACCGGAAGAAGATATTCTCGGCGTGGCCGAGGCCCGCGAGAAGCTCCTGGCCGCGGTTGCCGCCCTTGAGCAGCCAGAACCTGAACTCAGCGAAGAAGAAGCCGAGGCCCGCGCACTGGCCGAAGCGATCGAGGCCGAACGGCGCGAGTTCAAGGACTGAGCGAAATTTCCGTGAATAATGATGGCCCTGTGGGAGCGAGCTTGCTCGCGAAAGCGGAGTGTCATTCAAAGATGATGTATCTGAGGTGCCGCCTTCGCGAGCAAGCTCGCTCCCACAGGGTTTAGCGTAAGCCAGGAATATCAAATGAGTTCCACCAAAGACCCCTGCATCAGCCTCTGCAAATTCTCCGACGACATCTGCCTCGGTTGCGGTCGCAGCAAGCGCGAGATCAAAGCCTGGAAAAAACTCGACAAGGACGATAAACGCACGGTGCTGGCCGAAGCCGCGCTGCGCCTGATCAAACTCGGCGGTGCCGGTCGGCGGAAAAAGAAATAACCGGCCATCGATCAGCTAGTCTCTGATGCGCGATGGCGCACATCCGCGTATGATTCGCGACCCTTCGCCGATCCCTTCGGCCGAACACCAGTTTCCAATGCTTCAGGCGCCGCCTGAACAGACCACACCGGGAGGTGCCCAGATGAGTGACATCAATCAGAAAGACGACCAGGAAATCGGCCCAGCAGGCGAAAAGTTGCAGAAGGTCCTCGCCCGTATCGGCGTCGGCTCGCGCCGTGACGTCGAAGCCTGGATCAGCCAGGGCCGGATCAAGGTCAATGGCAAAGACGCCACCCTCGGCCTGCGCGTCGACATGCACGACGCCATTACCATCGATGGCAAGGTGATCAAACGCGAAGAGGCCGCCGAATCGGTGCGCCGCGTGATCATGTACAACAAGCCTGACGGCGAGATCTGCACCCGTGACGACCCGGAAGGCCGTCCAACCGTGTTCGACAAGCTGCCGCGTCCGAAAGAAGGCCGCTGGATCAACATCGGCCGTCTCGACATCAACACCACCGGTCTGCTGATGTTCACCACTGACGGTGAACTGGCCAACCGTTTGATGCACCCGTCCTACGAGATGGACCGCGAGTACGCCGTGCGTGTACGCGGTGAAGTCGATGACGAGATGATCGAACGCCTGAAGGCCGGCGTGGTGCTGGAAGACGGTCCGGCGCGTTTTACCGATATTCAACAGGCGCCGGGCGGTGAAGGCTTCAACCACTGGTACCACTGCGTGGTCATGGAAGGGCGCAACCGTGAAGTGCGTCGTCTGTGGGAATCGCAGGGTCTGGTGGTCAGCCGTCTGAAGCGTGTGCGTTTCGGTCCGGTGTTCCTCAACTCCGATCTGCCGATGGGCCGCTGGCGCGAAATGAGCCAGTACGAAGTCGACGTGCTCAGCGCCGAAGTCGGCCTGACCCCGGTGGCAATGCCGCAGCTGAACGCCAAGAGCAAGGACAAGCTCGAACGCATGCAGCGTAAATCGTCGCGGCCGATGGCCAAGACCGAGCGCGTACGCACCCTGCGTCCAGCCGCTGGCGCACCGACCGGGCCACGCCCGGGCCGCGAGCCGCAGATTGAAGGCGAGCGTCCTGGCCGCAAACCGGTTGCCCGTGATGGCGAGCGTGCACCGCGTCCGGCCAATGGTCGTACCGAGCGTGGCGAACGCGGCGCTCCTGCCGGTCGCGGTACGCCGGTCGCGGATCGTCCAGCCGACACCACCAACAAGCGCCCGGCCAAACCGGCGCCGAAGCGTCCGGGGATCAAACTGGTCGACGGCGACAAGCCCTCGGGCAAACGCCGCGGCGCACCGGCCGGTTCCGGTCAGCGCCCAGGGTTTGGACGCAAGAAGCCTGAGTGAGGCAGCTGTGAGTTTCTAGCGGCAAGCTGCAAGTTGAAGCAGAAACGCCAACCGTAGGGTTGGCGTTTTTTTCGTCTGGCGAAACTCATCTGGCGTCTGACAAGGCGCTTTCGCGAGCAGGCTCGCTCCCACAGGGGATTTGTGGACGCCGCAGATCCAATGTGGGAGCGAGCCTGCTCGCGAAGGGGCCAGTCGCTTAGAACATGAATCGTCCGTCGCAAACCGGCTTGTCATCCAGCGCCAACACCCCGCCGGAAAAGATCAGGTCCAGGTGATGGTTGCCCTTGGGGGGGCGGTGAGACGTGAAAAACCTGGTTGAGGGTTTTTAAATAGACTTTTTGTTCTGTTTTTCAGGGTGGGTTTTCTTATTTGAAAACAAAAAACAGGCCGGCGAAATGTATAGCAAGCTAGCGACCGTCAATTTGTAGACATCCTACGGAAATGTCTGATTCGGAAAATATTCGTTACGCCTTGTAAAGAAAACCTGACGATGTTAGCCCGCCAACGCGGTGATTTCCGGTCTCGCCCTCCGTTGTAAGGAAAAGCTTCCGTAACCCGACGGAGCGTGCGCCACGCAGGGCTCTGGCGCGCTTGTTTCCAGCCTCCAGGCAGGGTGTGATGCGCCACATGCCTGTCGTGCAGGCGAATAACAAGAAGGAGGCGCAATGAACGCCGCGACTAATTTCCACTTCTCCCCGTGGGACGGTTTTCTCCTCGTCCCCGCCGATGGCCTGCAAAGGCCTGACTCACATTTTGCAGCCGCTCGAGACTGTCGAGGCGGACACACGCAATCCCGGCAACCGACACGCTGATCAGGCGGGTCTGGCAGCAGGGGGTTAGCGGTGTACAATGCGCCGCGTTTTAACTGTGACCCTCTGCGTAATCGCAAAAATCTCGAGGCTATCCGCCTTGTTCACTCCGCCGCGCCACAAGCGTGCCGGGTTCGATTTCGTCACAGATAAAAACAAACAGGTGACGCATGACCGTTGTAAATGAGCTGAACTCCTGGTGCCTGCGCTGGGGTTTGATCGGGGCTGCCTGAAATCGCAACCTTGCAGCAACGTCTACTGAACATCATCAAACCTTGCGTGAGACCTTTTTCATGAGTGGACAACCCTCGCAATCAGGCGAGCTTAAACGCGGCCTGAAAAATCGCCATATTCAACTGATCGCCCTCGGTGGCGCGATCGGTACCGGATTGTTCCTCGGTTCTGCCGGGGTACTGAAATCCGCCGGCCCGTCGATGATCCTCGGCTACGCCATCTGCGGCTTCATCGCCTTCATGATCATGCGCCAGCTCGGCGAAATGATCGTCGAAGAGCCGGTGGCCGGTTCCTTCAGCCACTTTGCCCACAAATACTGGGGCGGTTTCGCCGGTTTTCTCTCGGGCTGGAACTGCTGGATTCTGTACATTCTGGTGGGCATGTCCGAGCTGACAGCGGTCGGCAAGTACATCCATTACTGGGCGCCGGACATCCCGACCTGGGTCTCCGCTGCCGCATTCTTTGTGCTGATCAACGCGATCAACCTGGCCAACGTCAAAGTCTTCGGTGAAGCCGAATTCTGGTTCGCGATCATCAAGGTTGTGGCCATCGTCGGCATGATCGCGCTGGGCAGCTACCTGCTGGTCAGCGGCCACGGCGGCCCGCAAGCGTCGGTGAGTAACCTGTGGTCCCACGGCGGTTTCTTCCCCAACGGAGTGAGCGGTCTGGTGATGGCCATGGCGATCATCATGTTCTCCTTCGGCGGTCTGGAAATGCTCGGTTTCACCGCAGCCGAAGCCGACAAGCCGAAAACCGTGATCCCGAAAGCGATCAATCAGGTGATCTACCGCATCCTGATTTTCTACATCGGCGCGCTGGTGATCCTGTTGTCGCTGACCCCGTGGGACAGCCTGCTGGAAACCCTCAACGCGTCCGGCGATTCCTATAGCGGCAGCCCGTTCGTCCAGGTGTTTTCGATGCTCGGTAGCAACACCGCCGCGCACATCCTCAACTTCGTCGTGCTGACCGCTGCGCTGTCGGTGTACAACAGCGGCACCTACTGCAACAGCCGCATGCTGCTGGGCATGGCCGAGCAGGGCGATGCACCGAAAGGCCTGGCGAAGATCGACAAGCGCGGCGTGCCGGTGCGTTCGATTCTGGCGTCGGCGGCAGTGACGCTGGTTGCCGTGTTGCTCAACTACCTGATCCCGCAACACGCGCTGGAACTGCTGATGTCGCTGGTGGTTGCGACGCTGGTGATCAACTGGGCGATGATCAGCTACTCGCACTTCAAGTTCCGCCAGCACATGAACCAGACCAAGCAGACGCCGCTGTTCAAGGCGCTGTGGTATCCGTACGGCAACTTCGTCTGCCTGGCGTTCGTGGTGTTCATCCTCGGCGTGATGCTGCTGATCCCGGGGATCCAGATCTCGGTGTATGCGATTCCGGTGTGGGTGGTGTTCATGTGGGTCTGCTACCTGATCAAGAACAAGCGCAGTGTGCAGCCGGTGGTGGCTGCAACGGCGAAATAACCGCGCAAGCAGAAACGACAAACCCGGCCAGAGTGCCGGGTTTGTTGTTTCCAGAGATCCCAAAATATTCCCCTGTGGGAATCAGGTTATCCTGCACCCTCTGATTACGGACGCTTTTCCATGCTGGTGATTTCCAACAATGTGCATCTGCCGGATGCCGAGATCGAATTGACCGCCATCCGCGCGCAAGGCGCCGGTGGGCAGAACGTCAACAAGGTCTCCAGCGCCATGCACTTGCGCTTCGACATTCCCAACTCGTCGCTGCCGGAGTTCTACAAGGAGCGCCTGCTGGCACTGCGCGACAGCCGCATCACCAGCGACGGCGTGCTGATCATCAAGGCGCAGCAATACCGAACCCAGGAAGCCAATCGCGCCGATGCGCTGGAGCGGCTGGTCGAGCTGATTCTCAGCGCCACCAAAGTCGAAAAGAAACGCCGCCCGACCAAGCCGACCCTCGGCTCGAAGAAGCGTCGGCTGGAGTCGAAAACCAAGCGCGGCAGCATCAAGGCCGGGCGCGGCAAGGTGGACTTTTAAGCCTCGCGGTATCTCGCCGTGTGCTTGTACAGATAGACACTCAGACCGAGTCCACTCAACGCCGCGAAGGCTGCGAACAGAAAGATTGACGCAAAGCCGAACCCCGCCGCAATCGCCCCGGCCAGCGGCCCGGTGATCCCCAGCGACAAATCAATGAACAGTGAATAGGCACCGACCGCCGCGCCACGGCTTGAGGCCGGGACCAGATTCACTGCCTCCACGCCCAACGCCGGGAACACCAGCGAGAAACCGAAGCCGCTCAGCGCTGCACCGGCCAGCGCCCAATGCGCATCCGGAGCGATCCACAGCAACAACAAACCCAAGGTTTCCACCGACAGGCAGGCAATCGCCACGCGGAAGCCGCCGAGGCGGTTGATCAGGTTGCCGAACAGCAGGCGCGCGCCGATGAAGCTGGCGCCAAACAGGCTCAGGCACAGCACGGCGTTGTCCCAGTGCTGGGTCGCGTAATACAGGGTAATGAAGGTGGCAATGGTGCCAAAGCCGATCGAACCCAGCGCCAGTCCGCAACCATGCGGGAAGACTTTGCCGAGCACGTGCATGAACGGCAGGCGTTCACCGGCAACAATCGGTGCCGCAGTTTTCGGCCATGCCAGCGCCAGGCCGAGCAGGGCGAGGAGGATGATGCTCACGCCCATGCTCCACAAACCCAGCCGGCTCACCAGCCAGACACCGAACGGCGCGCCGATCGCCAGGGCGCCGTAACTGGCGATGCCGTTCCAGGAAATCACTTTCGCCGTATTTGCCGCGCCGACGCGACCGATGCCCCAGCCAATCGAGCCGGAACCGACCAGGCTTTCCGCGCTACCCAGCACCAGGCGGCCAATCAACAGGCTGATCAGGCTCAGCAGCGGCAGGTTCGGTGTCCACGCCGAGATCAGCATGAACACACCACTCAAACCGCAACCAGCGAGGCCGATCATCACCGCGCGTTTGCTGCCCTGGTTGTCGATGATCTTGCCGGCGTACGGGCGGCTGAGCAGGGTGGCGAGGTATTGCACGCTGATCACCAACCCGGCGATCACTGCGCCGAAACCGAGGTCGCTGTGGACGTAGCCCGGCAACACGGCGAGCGGGATGCCGATGTTCAGGTAACCGATGAAGGTGAAGAGGACGATGGAAACTACTTGCAGCGTAACCGCCAGCGGACGCTGGGGCTCGGATATAGACGACATGGGTAACGATCCACGGGAGCAGCCGATTAGATAGGCTGCTCATGATACCGGCGTGAACCGCTCAAGGGCGGGGAAAAGTAAAACTATTTGCCGGGCGGCGCGTTCAGGATTTCGCCGGAGCGACCAGTTGCGTGGTGACGAGGGCGGCGAGGGCATTTTCTTCGCTGCCGAAACGCTCGAGCAGGGCGGCCTGTTTCTCGGGTGAGAGGCGATTCCAGATCTCGATCATTTTCTCGGTGGCGCCGATCAGCACGGCAGCTTGGCTTTCGGAGAATTCGTCGGTCATGGCGGGCTCGGGTTTCAGGCAGTGTGGAAAGCGCATGTTAGCGCTTTCCACACGGTCTGTACGGCGGGTCTTACTCTTCGCTGTCGGCTTTGCGGCTGTCAGCGGCTTCTTGCGGCTCGGGCTTTTCGGCGCCGGCGTGTTGCGGGGTCGTCTGCTCAGGTACGTGCAGGCTTGGGAAGGGGAGATTGGGAATCTCGTGCATGGTTGCGCTCCTCGCTAAGTCTGTTGATAGATCAGGTGCTCCGCGCTTTACAAAGCCTGCGCAGGATACAGCAGGAAAAATGACAATCAGACTTTTAATTCAAATTAATGCGACAGATGGCCGCAGGGAGGGGAGGCGACCACAAAAACCAAATGTGGGAGTGGACTTTTGTGGCGAGGGGATTTATCCCCGATGGGCTGCGAAGCGGCCCCAACCCTGCGTTCGCGGAATGTCTGACACTCCGCGATCAACGGTTTACGACTGCTGCGCAGCCGGTCGGGGATAAATCCCCTCACCACAGGGCTCGCTCCCACAGGGTTTTGTGTTGCAGTAACTATTTGCAAGCGCTGGCGATGGCGTCAGCCAGCAAGGCGAGGCGGGTGGCGTCGATCCCGGCGACATTCGCGCGGCCCGAGCTGACCATGTACACGCTGTGCCGCTCGCGCAGGGTTTTCACCTGTTCCGGTGACAGGCCGGTGTAGGAGAACATCCCGCGTTGCACGCCAATGTGCGCAAAACGCTCGCGCAAACCGTGGGGCTCCAGCGCTTCGACCAGACCGCTGCGCAGCTGCGCGATCCGCAAGCGCATGGCTTCCACTTCATCGGCCCAGCGCGCTTTCAGCTCTGGATCGGCAAGGATGGTCGCGACCACCGCAGCACCGTGATCCGGCGGCGTCGACCACAGGTTGCGGGCGATATTGGCCAGTTGACTGCGGATGTCGATGAGCTTGTCGGCGCTGGTCGCGCAGACGATCAGCGCACCGGTGCGGTCGCGGTACAGGCCGAAGTTCTTCGAGCAGGAACTGGTGATCAGCAGTTCCGGCACTTGCGCCGCGAACAACCGGGTCGACCACGCGTCCTGCTCCAGACCATCACCAAAACCCTGATAAGCGAAGTCGATCAGCGGTAGCAGGTCGCGGTTGCGCACCACTTCCAGCACACGCTTCCAGTCGTCATGGCTCAGGTCGAAACCGGTCGGGTTGTGGCAGCACGCATGCAACAGCACCACGTCGCCCTTCGGCACTTCCCTGAGCACAGCGAGCATGGCTTCGACGTCGAGGCGGTTGTCGCTGCCGACGTACGGGTAGTGGCTGACCTTAACCTTGGCGGCGGCGAAAATGGTTTCGTGGATCGGCCAGGTCGGGTTGCTCAACCACACGCCTTTGCCCGGCAGGCATTGGGCGATAAAGTCGGCCGCCAGACGCAGGGCACCGGTGCCGCCCGGGGTCTGAGTGGCGCCGGCGCGTTGTTCGGTGAGCAGTTGTGAGTCGGCGCCGAGCACCAGCTCGTTGATGACCTTGCCGAACAGCGGGTTGCCATGGCCACCGATGTAGGTCTTGGTGTCCTGGCTTTCGACCAGTCGCGCTTCGGCGATTTTCACCGCCTCCGGGATCGGCGTCAGGCCCTGGGCATCCTTGTAGACGCCAACGCCGAGGTCGAATTTGCGCGGATTGGCATCCTGCGCATAGGCCTCCATCAAACCGAGAATCGGGTCGCCGGGAACCCGGCCGATGGCGTCGAAGTGCATTACTTGCGTCCTTCTGCGGTCTTGGCCACTTCGTCAGTGCGCGCGGCCATGATGAAGTCGTTGCGGTGCAGGCCTTTGATCGAGTGGCTCCACCAGGTCACGGTGACTTTGCCCCATTCGGTCAGCAGACCCGGGTGGTGACCTTCGGCCTCGGAGATCTCGCCCACTGCGTTGGTGAACGCCAGCGCATGTTTGAAGTTCTTGAACAGGAAAACTTTCTCCAGCTGCATGATGCCGTCGCGTACTTCGATGTTCCAGTCAGGGATCTGCTTGATCAGGATCGGCAGTTCTTCATCGCTGACTTGTGGCGCATCGGCGCGGCAGGCTTCGCAGTGGGCTTGGTTCAAAGTCGACATGGTGTATTCCTGAAAACGAGTGTGTTTTTTATTAAAGCGCGTGTGCCGTCAATGCCGTCACGCTAAAGCAAAGTGACAGCGACGGACAGACGCAATTGTCAGCAAAAGTCGCGGTTCAGGCGGCTTTGGGTTTCGGCGGAAATTTCGGCGCGTGCAAGCCCAGCTGCATGCCCTGACGAACCATGGCCATGATGTCTTCATGGGCCACGTCGAACAGGCGCTTGAGGTTCGGCAGGACAAAGTACAGCGGTTGCAGGATGTCGATGCGATACGGCGTGCGCATGGCTTCCAGCGGATCGAAGCGCTGATGTTCAGGCTCGTCCGACAGGCAGTAAACGGTTTCTTTGGGCGAGGACAGAATCCCGCCGCCGTAGATGCGCTTGCCCTGCGGGGTGTCGACCAGACCGAATTCGATGGTCATCCAGTACAGCCGCGCCAGGTACACACGCTCTTCCTTGGTCGCTTGCAGGCCGAGCTTGCCGTAGGTGTGGGTGAATTCGGCGAAATACGGGTTGGTCAGCAGCGGGCAGTGGCCGAAGATTTCGTGAAAGATGTCCGGCTCTTGCAGATAGTCGAGTTCTTCGCGAGTACGAATGAACGTCGCAACGGGAAACTGCTTGCTGGCGAGCAATTCGAAAAAAGTCTGGAAGGGGATGAGCGCCGGTACCCGGGCAACTTGCCAGCCGGTGGTCTCGCCGAGGACTTTATTGATCTCGGCCAGTTGCGGGATGCGGTCGTGGGGCAGGCTGAGTTTTTCGATACCGTCCAGGTATTCCTGGCACGCGCGACCTTCAATCACCTTCAACTGGCGAGTGATCAGCGTGTTCCACACCGCATGTTCTTCGGCGGGGTAGTCGATAAAACCTTGCGCATCGGGCTCGCGAGCCACGTATTGCGTCTGCTTCATGCTGCTCTCCTGCTAGGAAATTCGTTTTTGTTATGTCCAGCGATGGCTAAAGGAATACCTCAGAGCGCGAAGGCGCGCAGCATGTTGAGCCGTGAGTGCGTAGGAAAATTCGATTGATTTCGTAAAGTTATCGTTACGCTTGGTCGGTTAATGCGCGTTTGCGGTGATTGGCGGGTTTGAAATGGGGCGGGGCTGTCACATAATCTTGACAACTATCTGCGTGCCTCGACAGAAAACAGTTTGGCGCGCAACGCGATTCCCCTGTGGGGGCGAGCTTGCTCGCGAAAGCGGTGGACCTGACACATCAATGTAGAATGTGCCGCCGTCTTCGCGAGCAAGCTCGCTCCCACAGGGGATGTGTCAATTTTCCAGTCTTGTCGGGCCTTTTTCTATGCGCATCAAAGTCCACTGCCAGAACCGCATCGGCATCCTGCGCGATATTCTCAATCTGCTGGTGGCATACGGGATCAACGTTGCCCGCGGTGAGGTTGGCGGTGAGCATGGCAACGCGATCTACCTGCACTGCCCGAACCTGATCAACATCCAGTTCCAGGCATTGCGGCCGAAATTCGAGGCAATCGGCGGGGTGTTCGGTGTCAAGCGCGTCGGGCTGATGCCCAGCGAGCGCCGGCATATGGAATTGAATGCGCTGCTCGGCGCGCTGGAATTTCCGGTGCTGTCGATCGACATGGGCGGCTCGATCGTCGCGGCCAACCGCGCTGCAGCGCAATTGCTCGGCGTGCGTGTCGATGAGGTGCCGGGGATTCCATTGTCGCGCTACGCTGAGGATTTCGATTTGCCGGAACTGGTGCGCGCCAACAAATCGCGAATCAACGGCATGCGGGTCAAGGTCAAGGGCGACATCTTTCTTGCCGACATCGCGCCGCTGCAATCGGAGCACGATGACAGCGAGGCCATGGCCGGCGCCGTATTGACTCTGCACCGCGCCGACCGCGTCGGCGAGCGTATCTACAATGTGCGCAAGCAAGAGCTGCGCGGCTTCGACAGTATTTTCCAAAGCTCGAAAGTCATGGCCGCCGTGGTCCGCGAAGCGCGACGCATGGCGCCGCTGGATGCGCCGCTATTAATAGAAGGCGAAACCGGCACCGGCAAGGAACTGCTCGCGCGCGCCTGTCACCTTGCCAGCCCGCGCGGACAGTCGCCGTTGATGGCGCTCAACTGCGCCGGACTGCCGGAATCGATGGCCGAGACCGAACTGTTCGGCTACGGCCCCGGCGCCTTCGAAGGCGCACGGGCCGAAGGCAAGCTCGGCCTGCTGGAGTTGACCGCTGGCGGCACGCTGTTTCTCGATGGCGTCGGCGAGATGAGTCCGCGCTTGCAAGTCAAATTGCTGCGCTTTCTTCAGGACGGCTGCTTCCGTCGCGTCGGCAGTGATGAGGAGGTGTATCTCGACGTGCGGGTGATCTGCGCGACCCAGGTGGACTTGTCTGAACTGTGCGCGCGAGGTGAGTTTCGTCAGGATCTCTATCACCGCTTGAACGTGCTGTCGCTGCACATTCCGCCGTTGCGCGAATGCCTCGACGGTCTGACGCCGCTGGTTGAACACTTCCTCGATCAGGCCAGTCGGCAGATCGGCTGTCCGCTGCCGAAACTGGCCCCGGCGGCGATGGATCGCCTCAGCCATTACCACTGGCCGGGCAACGTGCGGCAATTGGAGAACGTGCTGTTCCAGGCGGTTTCGTTGTGCGACGGCGGTAAGGTCAAGGCCGAACATATCCGCCTGCCGGATTATGGCGTGCGTCAGCCGCTTGGCGATTTCTCCCTGGATGGACATCTGGATGAGATTGTCGGGCGCTTCGAGAAAGCGGTGCTGGAGCGGTTGTATTCCGAGCACCCGAGCAGCCGGCAACTGGGCAAGCGGCTGGGGGTTTCGCACACCACCATTGCCAACAAGCTGCGTGAGTATGAGGTGGGCAAAACCTCCGAAAGCTAAATAGAGCCTTTGTGGCGAGGGGATTTATCCCCGATGGGCGGCGAAGCCGCCCCGCTTTTCCTTCCCAGCGACCGCATTTGCAGGCTTGGCGACTGCTGCGCAGCCGAGCGGGGATAAATCCCCTCGCCACAGGATCGCCATCCCCCCGCTGAACTGAGGATTGCCACCAACCGGCATGACACCGCCGGTTTTTCGTCTTCGATACATTTCAAATTCCCCTCCGATCCCCTCAAGTCCCTTGTTTACCGGGCATTTGCCCGCCAATAAAAAGTTGGTCTGCAAATTGCTTATGGCTGAGCAGTACAGCGGTGGGCGGCAAACGTCCGGCATGCAGAGGAAACACTGTGGACAAGTACCTTTATGTGGCAATGACCGGCGCCAGCCAGAACGCACTGGCGCAGCGGGCGCATGCCAACAACCTGGCGAACATTTCCACCAACGGCTTCCAGCGCGACCTCGAGCAGGCGCGTTCGATGCCGGTATTCGGTGACAGCTTTCCGGCGCGTGCGTTTGCCATGAGCGAGCGGCCCGCCACCGACTTCACCCCGGGCTCGCTGGTGCAGACTGGCCGCGACCTCGACGTCGCAGTGTCCGGCAACGGTTTCATCGCCGTGCAGAACCCCAACGGTGGCGAAAGCTACGTGCGCACCGGCAGCCTGAACATCGACGCCCTCGGCGTACTGCGCGCCGGCAACGGCATGCCGGTAATCGGCAACGGCGGCCCGATCGCTGTGCCGCCCGAGCAGCAGGTCGAAGTCGGCGAAGACGGCACCATCAGTATTCGCGCAATGGGCGAAGGTCCGCGCGTGATGGCCGAAGTCGACCGGATCAAGCTGGTCAACCCGGACATCAAGAACATGAACAAAGGTCTCGACGGTTCGATTTACACCAAGGACGGCCAGCCGGCGCAAGCCGACGCCAACGTCAAACTGGTCTCGGGTTTCCTCGAGTCGAGCAACGTCAATGCCGTGGAAGAAATGACTTCGGTGCTGGCCCTGGCCAAGCAGTTCGAGTTGCACGTCAAGATGATGAACACCGCCAAAGACGACGACCAGGCCATGGCTCGGGTCTTGCAGATCAGCTAATTATCAGAACGTCGCGCCGTAAAACAGGCGCACGAGGAGAATCGAATGCTTCCGGCTCTATGGGTTGCCAAAACCGGTCTGTCCGCCCAGGACACCAACCTGACCACCATTTCCAACAACCTGGCGAACGTCTCGACCACGGGTTTCAAACGTGACCGTGCCGAATTCCAGGACCTGCTCTATCAGATCAAGCGTCAGCCAGGCGCCCAGTCGACCCAGGACAGCGAACTGCCGTCGGGTCTGCAAGTGGGTACCGGTGTGCGCATCGTCGGCACGCAGAAAAACTTCACCGCCGGCAGCCTGCAAACCACCGAGCAGCCGCTGGACATGGCCATCGACGGTCGCGGTTTCTTCCAGATCCTGCAGCCGGACGGCACCACCTCCTACACCCGTGACGGTACTTTTCACCTCGACTCCAATGGCCAGATCGTCAATGCCAGCGGTTTCGCTCTGGAACCGGCGATCATCATCCCGAACGATGCGCAGACCTTCACTGTCGGCCGCGACGGTACCGTGTCGATCACCATCGCCGGCAACCCGGCCTCGCAAGTGATCGGCAACCTGCAGACCGCCGACTTCATCAACCCGGCCGGCCTGCAAGCCGTGGGCAACAACCTGTTCCTGGAAACCGCGGCTTCCGGCGCGCCTCAGATCGGCACCCCGGGCCTGAACGGTTTCGGTACCACGCTGCAGAACACCCTGGAAACGTCCAACGTCAGCACCGTTGAAGAGATGGTCAACATGATCACCACTCAACGCGCCTACGAGATGAACTCCAAGGTGATCTCCACCGCCGACCAGATGCTCTCGTTCGTAACGCAGAATCTGTAATCCAGTCTTTGGGGCGGCCTGAGGTCGCCAGCAACACCGTGAGGTAGGGTCATGAAGCGCTTTGTATCTGTTCTGGCATTGAGTGGGGTCGTCTCGCTCGCGGGCTGCGTCGCCCCGACGCCCAGGCCCAACGACCCTTACTACGCTCCGGTGTTGCCGCGCACGCCGTTGCCGGCGGCCGCCAACAACGGCTCGATCTATCAGGCCGGCTTCGAGCAGAACCTGTACAGCGACCGCAAGGCGTTCCGGGTCGGTGACATCATCACCATCACCCTGAACGAGCGCACCCAGGCGAGCAAGAATGCCAACTCGCAGATGGACAAGAACAGCGACAACAAGATCGGGCTGACTTCGTTGTTCGGCTCCAGCCTGACCACCAACAACCCGATCGGTAGCAACGACCTGAGCCTCAACGCCGGCTACAGCGCCGACCGTTCGACCAAGGGCGACGCCAAGTCGGGGCAGAGCAACAGCCTGACCGGCTCGATCACCGTGACCGTCGCCGACGTGCTGCCCAACGGCATCATTGCCGTGCGTGGCGAGAAGTGGCTGACGCTCAATACCGGTGACGAGCTGGTGCGCATCGCCGGCATGGTCCGCGCCGATGACATCGCGACCGACAACACCGTGTCGTCGACCCGTGTCGCCGATGCGCGCATCACCTATTCGGGTACTGGCGCGTTTGCCGACACGAGTCAGCCAGGCTGGTTCGACCGCTTCTTCCTCAGCCCGCTGTTCCCTTTCTAGGTGGCTACGTTGAATCTGAAAAGCCTCATGCTGGCCGCATTGTTGTTGCCGGTTGCCTTCACTGCACATGCCGAGCGACTGAAAGACATCGCCAGCATTTCCGGCGTGCGCTCCAACCAGTTGATCGGTTACGGCCTGGTGGTCGGGCTTAACGGTACCGGCGACCAGACGACGCAAACCCCGTTCACCCTGCAGACCTTCAACAACATGCTCTCGCAGTTCGGCATCAAGGTGCCGCCGGGATCGGGCAACGTGCAGTTGAAGAACGTCGCGGCGGTGTCGGTGAGTGCCGATCTGCCGGCGTTTGCCAAACCGGGTCAGCAGGTCGACATCACGGTGTCTTCGATCGGTAACTCCAAGAGCCTGCGCGGCGGCACTTTGTTGCTGACGCCACTCAAGGGTATCGACGGCAACGTCTACGCCATCGCTCAAGGCAACCTCGTGGTTGGCGGTTTCGACGCTGAAGGCCGTGACGGTTCGAAGATTACCGTCAACGTTCCGTCGGCCGGGCGCATCCCTGGCGGTGCCTCGGTTGAGCGTTCGGTGCCGAGCGGTTTCAACCAGGGCAACAGTCTGACGCTGAACCTCAACCGCTCCGACTTCACCACCGCCAAGCGCATCGTCGACAAGATCAACGACATGCTCGGCCCTGGCGTCGCACAAGCCATTGATGGCGGTTCGATCCGTGTGACTGCACCGCTCGATCCGAGCCAGCGTGTCGACTACCTGTCGATCCTGGAAAACCTTGAAGTCGATCCGGGCCAGGCCGTCGCCAAAGTCATCATCAACTCGCGCACCGGCACCATCGTCATCGGCCAGAACGTGAAAGTGTCGCCGGCCGCCGTCACCCACGGCAGCCTGACCGTGACCATCACCGAAGACCCGATCGTCAGCCAGCCGGGGCCTCTGTCCAACGGCCAGACTGCCGTCGTGCCGCGCTCACGAGTGAATGCCGAACAGGAAGCCAAACCGATGTTCAAGTTCGGCCCGGGCACCACCCTCGACGAGATCGTCCGTGCGGTGAACCAGGTCGGCGCGGCACCGGGTGACCTGATGGCAATTCTTGAAGCTCTGAAGCAGGCCGGCGCTTTGCAAGCCGACCTGATCGTGATCTGAGGCCGGCCACCATGGATATGCGCAAAAGCGGTCTGGTCAGCAGCAGCGATTCGGGGTCCTACTCGGACCTCAATCGTCTGAATCAGCTCAAGGTCGGCGACAAGAACAGCGACGAAAACATGCGCAAGGTGGCGCAGGAATTCGAGTCGCTGTTCCTCGGCGAAATGCTCAAGTCGATGCGTTCGGCCACCGAAGCGCTCGGCCAGGACAATCCGCTGAACACACCGGCGGCCAAGCAGTATCAGGAAATGTACGACCAGCAGCTGGCGGTTTCCATGTCCCGCGAGGGCGGTGGTATCGGCCTGGCCGACGTGCTGATCCGGCAGATGTCGAAGAACAAACCGATGGCTCCGGGTGAGGCTGCCGCCGCGTCCGCCGCCAAGCAGCAGGAAGCGCTGGCCAAGGCCGCCGCCGTGCCGACGCCGATTGCCGCCGGCACCGTCGCCACCGGTCCGCTGTCCCGCGTCAACGGCGAGCGTCCGTTGTGGGCATCGCGCTCGGTGCATGCGCCGAACAACATCGACGTTTCCCATCGCAACGACATGGCGCTGATCAATCAGCGGCGTCTGGCGCTGCCGCCGAAACTGGCCGATCGCTTGCTCGCCGGCCTGGTGCCGTCGGCGCCGAGCGTGGCCACTGCGACCACTGCAGCAGCGACGACCAACGCCTTGCCGCAAAGGGCTGCGACCACCGCCGTCAGCGGTTCCGGCGCGTTGTACAACGGCGACTGGCTGGCCCGTGCCGAAGAGCAGAAAGCTGCCGGCGGGCAGATGCAGGTCTACGGCCGCGCCATGGCGCAGATTCCGCTGGCACCGGCGAAGAAGGCCTTCAGTTCGGCCGACGAATTCGTCAACACCATGCTGCCGATGGCCAAGGAAGCTGCCGACCGCATCGGCGTCGATCCGCGTTATCTGGTGGCGCAAGCGGCACTGGAAACCGGTTGGGGCAAGTCGGTCATGCGCGCTCAGGATGGCAGCAGCAGCCACAACCTGTTCGGCATCAAGGCGAGCAGCAACTGGAAGGGCGATTCGGCCCGCGCGATCACCAGCGAGTTCCGCAATGGCGCGATGGTCAAGGAGACGGCCGAGTTCCGTTCCTACGCCTCGTACAAGGACAGCTTCCACGATCTGGTGACGTTGCTGCAGAGCAACAATCGCTATCAAGAAGTGCTGAAGTCGGCCGATAACCCAGAACAGTTTGTACGCGAGTTGCAGAAGGCCGGTTACGCCACCGACCCGAACTACGCGACGAAGATTTCGCAAATTGCCAAGCAGATGAACAGTTTTGAAAACTACGCTGCGGCGGGTGTCTCCACCACGCCTTTATAAGGCACCAGGTAATAAGGTCTGAACCATGAGTTTGCTCAATATCGGGATGTCGGGACTGTCGGCCAGCCAGTCCTCTCTGGCTACGACAGGCAACAACATTGCCAACGTCGACACCGCCGGTTATTCACGTCAGCAAACCGTGCAGGGCACCAAGTCCTCGCAGCAGTACGGCAGCGTTTTCATCGGCACGGGCACGACCCTGGCCGACGTGCGCCGGGTGTACAACTCGTACCTGGAATCGCAGCTGCACACCGCGACTTCGCTGGACAGCGAATCGGCCGCGTTCCTCAAGCAGGCGACGCCGTTGGACGCCATGCTGTCGGACACCAACACCGGCCTGACCGGTGTGCTGCAGAAATTCTTCACCTCGATGCAGGGCGTATCGACGTCGGCCACCGATGACACTTCGCGTCAGTCGGTGCTGACCGGCGCGCAGGCGCTGACCAGCCGTTTCAATACCCTGGCCAAGCAGCTCAACGATCAGAACACCACGATCAACGGCAGCCTCGGCGACATGACCGCCCAGGTGAACAAACTCGCCACGGCGATCGCCAATCTCAACCAGAAGATCGGCGAAATCTACACCAGTGGCGGGGCGCCGAACGACCTGCTCGACAGCCGTAACGAAGCCGTGCGTCAGCTCTCCGAACTGACCGGTGCCCAGGTCGTCGAACGCGGCACCAGCTTCGACATCTATGTCGGCAGCGGCCAGCCGCTGGTCATCGGCAACACCACCAACAGCCTGAGCATGGTCGCGAGCAAGACCGACCCGTCGCGCATGTCGATCCAGATGGATCGCGGTTCGAGCACCATCGACATCACTTCGGTGATCAGCGGTGGCGAAATCGGCGGTCTGCTGACTTATCGCAAGGAAGTCCTCGACCCGTCGCTCAACGAGCTCGGTCGCGTCGCTCTGGTGATTGCCGATCAGATCAACAGCCAGCAAGCCCAGGGCATCGACAAGAACGGTGACTTCGGCGCGGCGATTTTCAACAACATCAACAGTGCCGCCCTGATCAGTCAGCGCAGCATTGCGAAGGATGGCAACAGCGCCGGTTCGGGCAACCTCGATGTGACCATCAAGGACACCGGCAAGCTGACCACCAGCGATTATCAGGTGACCTTCACCAGTGCCACCGATTACACCGTCAAACGTTCCGACGGCACCGATCTGGGCGCATTCAGCACCACGACCAATCCGCCGCCAGTGATCGACGGTTTCACCCTGGCCTTGAATGGCGGCGCGCTGAGCGCGGGTGACTCGTTCAAAATCACGCCGACCCGCAACGCGGCGGCGAGCATTCAGACGGTCTTGACCGATCCGAAGAAAATCGCTGCGGCCGGTCCGCTCACCGGCGTCGCCAGCGCCAACGGTCTGGGCACTTACACCCAGCCGACGCTCAGCGACAAGATCGACATCTACAACCCGACCGCCCAGGCTGACATGCAGGCGGCGCTGAAGAATTCGACGCCGGTCAAACTGGTGTTCGGCGCAGCCAGCGGCGGCAGCCAATCGTACAATCTGGTCGACGCCAAGGGCGCGACCATCGGCACCGGCACCATCGTGCCCGGCCAGTCGAACACGCTGAACCTGAAAGTCGGCATCGTCGACGCCAGCGGCAACCCGGTGATGGACACTACGGTCACGCCGAACGTGCAGAAGACCTTCACCGTGCAGACCACCGTGGGCGGCACGCCGAAATCCGGCGAGACCTTCACCATGAACCTGACCGGCGCGGCGTCTTCGGACAACCGCAACGCCCAGGCACTGGTCGCATTGCAAACCAGACAGACCGTGGACACCGGTTCGGCTAGCAAGGGCATCAGCCTGACCGACGCCTATAACACCCTGGTGACCAACGTCGGTACCAAGACCGCCCAAGGCAAGTCCGACAGCGCCGCGACCACGGCGATTCTGGAGAACGCCAAGGGTGCCCGCGATTCGCTTTCCGGGGTCAACCTGGACGAAGAAACCGGCAACCTGGTCAAGTACCAGCAGTACTACACAGCGTCTTCGCAGATCATCAAAGCTGCGCAGGAAACTTTCGCCACGCTGATCAACAGCCTTTAAGGAGTCGTAATTCATGCGCATTTCCACCGCCCAGTATTACGGAACGCAAGCTTCGGATTATCAGCGTAACTTCAACAAGGCTGTCGCCACCGCGAGCGAGGCGAGCAGCCTGCAACGCATCAACACCGCCGCCGATGATCCGATCGGTGCCGGGCGCTTGCTGCAATTGGGCCAGCAGGCAGCGATGCTCGATCAGTACAAAACCAACGTCAACACCACCAAAAGTGCGTTGAACGTGCAGGAGTCCACGCTGGATTCGATCACCACGGCGTTGGCACGGGCCAAGGAACTTGCGCTGGCCGCGAACAACGGCACGATCACCGACAAGGACCGCCAGGCTTACGCCTCGGAGATGGGCGAGATCCAGCAACAAGTGCTGGGCCTGATGAACGCCAAGGATGCCAACGGCAACTACCTGTTCTCCGGTTCGAAAACCGATACCGCACCGTACTCGAAGAATTCTGACGGCACGTTCAGCTACAACGGTGACCAGACCACTATTGATCTGGGCATCGGCGACGGCATGACCGTAGGTACCAACACCACTGGTTGGGATGCGTTTCAGCAGACCATCAACACCGGCCGCACCAACACCAAAATGACTGCACCAGCCGTGGATGACGGCCGTGTCGTGCTGTCCAACGGCACCGTCGGCACTGCCGCCACCTACGACGCCAAGTTCACTGCCGGGCAGCCGTACACCATCGATTTCGTCAGCAGCACCCAGCTGAAGATCACCGATGCTTTGGGCAACGACGTGACCGCCGAGGCCAGCCAAAATGGCCTGATCAGCGACAGCAGCGGCGCCAATCAGACCGTCAGTTTCCGCGGCGTCGACCTCAAGCTGAACGTCAACCTGAAGGCCGGCGATACCAATCCGAACGCCGTTATCGCAGGGCACAGCTTCCAGCTGTCGGCCTCGCCGGACTCGTTCACCACCACGCGTAATCCGGGTAACCCGTCGACCAGCGTGATCACTGGTTCGACCATCACCGATCAGGCAGCCTACACCGCAGCTTTCCCGCAGGGCGGCGCGGTGCTCAAGTTCACCAGCGCCACCGATTTCGATCTGTATGCCGCGCCAGTGACCGCCGACAGCAAGCCGGTTTCCTCGGGCACGGTGGCCGGCGGTAACGCCACCGCTGCCGGTGTGACCTTCGCGCTGGGCAACACGCCGGCCGCTGGCGATCAGTTCTCGATCCAGCCGAACAATCACCAGACCCAGAACGTGCTCGACACCCTGGGCCAGATGATCACCGCGCTGAACACGCCGGTTGACGGCGACCCGGTTGCCAAGCAGAAATTGCAGGGCGCAATGGAGGCGGGCCTCGGCAACATCGACGCTGCCGCCAATCAGATCGGCACCGCAGTCACCACCATTGGTGCGCGCGGCCAGGCCCTGGACATGCAGGCCATCACCAACGACAGCCTGACCACGGCGAACAGCACGACCCAGGGTTCGATCCGTGATTCCGATCCGGCAGAAGTCATGACCCGTCTGACCCTGCAACAGACCATGCTGCAAGCCGCGCAACTGGCGTTCAGCAAGATCAGTCAGTTGGGTCTGTTCAACAAGATCTGATGATTGGCGGGCGCGAGCGCGCCCGCCAACGTTGTGCCTCTGTTAATGATTTTTTGCGGTATCAAGGGCTCGTTTTTGCGAGCGGGCTCGTACCGCCTGTGAGCCCGCCGTGAATTCACTTCCTCTCGTCAGCATTGCCATCCCTGCGTTCAATCCGCGCTTTTTCGAGCGCACGCTGAACAGTGCCGTCAGCCAGACTTACAGCAATCTCGACATCGTCGTGTGCGATGACAGTCGTGGTGACGAGATCAAGGACATCGTCAGCCTGATCATGGAGCAAACCGGGGCCCAGGTGCGCTACGTTCGCAATCCACAGACGCTGGGGCTGGTGGGCAATCTGAAAGCCTGCCTCGAACAGGCGCGCGGCGAATTCATCAAATTCCTGTGTGACGATGACCTGCTGTATTCGGCCTGTATCGAACAGCAAGCCCATGAGTTACAGCGCGAAGAAGTCAGTCTGGTGATCGCTCAGCGGCTGCTGTGGGACGCCAACGACATCATTCTGCCGGCCCGTTTGGAAAACAGCTCGCTATCACCTGTGAGCGCCTTGCTCAAAGGCGACGATGTGCTGAGCATTTTCGAAAAATTCCCGGTCAATGTCCTCGGCGGTTTCAGCAGTGCGTTGTTCCGGCGTGCCGATGTCGCCGAACTGTTGCCCGCTCTGACTGAAGCAGGTGCATGCTTCGTCGCGACCCTGGATTTTGCCTTGTACGTGTGTCTGTTGCGGCGCGGCAACATGGTGACGTCGAACAATGTCCTGAGCGCCGAGCGACTTTACCCTGAGCGCCTAAGCGCGCAGCAACCGATGAAGGATGCTGCCGAGGTTGAACGCGAGTGGCTTTCGCAAATGCTCAAAGTACGCAGCGGCGAGTCGGCGCCCGCCAAGGGCTGGGTTCGCTACGTGCAACTGACCAGGGCCGACGAGTCGCCTCGCGTTTGGGAAGAACTGCCGCTTAGCCGTACCCTTGGTACCAAGCAAAGCCGCCAGGAACTGGGCGTGGGTGTCGACAGCTTCAGTTTCGGCGAGCTCTATGCGCAGTGGCTGGCGTGTCGGGTGCTGACCGATACGCAGCGCCAATGGCTGCCGGAAACCCTTGCTGGCTGGCCGCAGCAGCCGAGGATCGTGCCGATCATCATCGATGCACAGGGTAGCCGCGACGGTCTCGAGCGCACCCTGCAAGCGCTCGCTGCACAGGACTACCCACCGGAGCTGGTGCTGGTACTGTCCGTAGCCTGTACCGAAGCAGTGTTGCAGGATCGGGTGTTCCACATGCCGTTGCAGGATGACGGTCTGGAGCAGATCAATGCGCTGTTGCCGCAACTCGAAGGCGCCGACTGGTTCTATCTGCTGCAACCGGGAGATCGCCCGGTGGCACCGGCGTTGCTGGTGATGGCCGATCGCATCGCGCATTCGCGGTCGCTGACGTGTCTGTACAGTGATGAAGGCAGCGTGCGCGACGGTGAATCGGCGGAACCGGCGTTCAAACCGGACTTCAACCTCGACCTCATGCGCAGTTATCCGTACGTCGGCCGAGCGCTGGCATTCCAGCGTGAACGCTTCCTCGTCCTCGGTGGATTTGCGCCAACGTTCGCCGAACTGGCGCCACACGACATGCTCTGGCGGATGGTCGAAAGCGATGGCCTGCAGGTTGTCGGTCATATCGCCGAGGTGTTGCTGGAGTCGAAATTCGACCTGTCGCAATGGCTCACCGAGCCTGGCGTGGTGGAGCAAAGTCCGCGAATTCTCGAGGCGCACCTGCAGCGCCTCGGCATTGCTCATGAAATCCGCCAGAACGGGCTGCTCAATTGTGTCGACTACCGTCACGCGCAGCGCCCTCTGGTGTCGGTGATCATCGTCACTCAGGACCAGACTGCCGCCTTGCAGCGTTGTGTCGAAACGCTGCTGGAGAAAACCGCCTACACCGAGTACGAATTGCTCCTGGTCGACAACGGCAGCGAAAGCGCCGAAGCGCTGGCCTGGCTGGACGGCATGGCGCAGTTGGGCAGCGACCGGATTCGCGTGCTGCGGTATGCGCAAAAGGGCGATGCCGCCGCTGTGCACAACTTCGCCGCGCGCCAGGCGCGCGGTGAGTACGTGCTGATGCTTAACGCCTTTGCGGTAATCACCCAGGCCGACTGGCTCGATGAGCTGCTCAATCATGCACAACGCCCTGAAGTCGGGGTGGTGGGCGCCAAGCTGTTCAACCCGGACGGTGGCGTGCTGCACGCCGGTCTCATCCTGGGGCTGAATGGGCCGGCGGGACTGCCGTTCTACGGCCAGCCGATGCAGTCGGACGGGTATATGCACCGACTGCAAGCTGTGCATGATCTGAGCGCGGTCGGTGGCGACTGCCTGATGATTCGCAAATCGGTATTCGAAGCGGCCGGCGGTCTTGATGAGCAGGATTTCAAGCAAACGCTCAGTGTCGTGGATCTGTGCCTGCGCATTGGCCGCGACGGTTATCTGGTGGTGATGAACCCGCACGCCGTGCTGGCGGTGGGTACGCAGCCGGTTATCGCGGCGACGGAGCAAGAGCAAGCGCAGCACGCCGAGGAGAAGGACACCTTCTATCAACGCTGGCTGCCACTGGTTGCGCGCGACCCGGCCTATAACGTCAACCTGACGTTGCAGGGCGTTGGCGCCAGCAACTTCAGCCTTGAACCGGGCCTGCGTACTGGCTGGAGCGCGTTCTCCAAGGCGCAACTGCCGAACGTGCTCGCGGTTCCGATCAACGCTTCTGCCATCGGTCACTATCGCATGAGCCAGCCGATGATCGAACTGGAAGCGGCCAACCGCGTGGAAGGGCGCATCTGTTACGGCTTGCCGTCGATCATCGATATCCAGCGGCAGGCGCCCGATGTGATTGTCCTGCAGGGGCGCTACTCAGAGCACGCCATTGATGAGATCCCGCCGCTGAAGAAGTTCTTCAATGCCCGACGGATTTTCGAACTCGACGACTATGTCATCGACGTTCCCCATCGCAATGCACATATCCGCAACATGCCGGGCAAGTCGGACATGGAGCGAATGGTGCGCCGAGCGATCGGCCTGTGCGATCGCGTGGTCGTTTCAACCGCGCCGCTGGCCAACGCGCTGTCGGACATGCACCACGACATACGCGTGGTGCCGAACATGTTGGCTCAGGACTTGTGGGGACACCTGCGCAGCCAGCGTCGCACCTCGAAAAAGCCCCGTGTCGGCTGGGGGGCGGGACCAGTCACCACGGCGATCTGGCCGTGATCGCCGACGTGGTGCGTGAATTGGCCAACGAAGTGGACTGGGTTTTCTTCGGCATGTGCCCGGATGATTTGCTGCCGTACATGCATGAGTTTCACGGAGTGATCCCGCTGGATGTCTATCCGGCAAAACTGGCCAGCCTGAACCTCGATCTGGCGCTGGCACCGCTGGAGTTCCACATCTTCAACGACTGCAAGAGCAATCTGCGGCTGCTCGAGTATGGCGCCTGCGGTTTTCCGGTGGTCTGCACCGATACCGAGGCCTATCGCGGCTACTTGCCGTGCACGCGGGTCAAGACCAACACGACTGATGAGTGGCTGCAAGCGATCCGCATGCATCTGGCTGATCCGGATGCCAGCTATCGCATGGGCGATGAATTGCGTGAAGTGGTGCTGCGAGACTATGTTCTGCGCGGCGATAACTTGCGCCATTGGGAGTATGGCTGGCTGGCGGATTGAATTGCCCGCAAGGCTTCATTGAAAGGCGATCTCTCGGGTCGCCTTTTTCACAGGTTCATTGATTTGTTTGAGTCGATCAGCGAGGGAATGCGCTCCGGACAGGCAACGCCCGCACTGACAGATCCGGTTTCAACAACCACGCAAGGAAGATGTAATGACAATTGTGAATGGAACGAGTGAAGCGGATGTCCTGCTGGGCACCGACAGCAATGACCAACTCTATGGACTGGAGGCGGATGATGTCCTGCTGGCAAGTACAGGATCGGATGAGCTCGATGGCGGGGACGGCTTCGACACCGCGAGTTACTACGCAATAACCTCTGGAATCAACGTCGAACTGGCCGACGGTACACGTACCGTCGCCGGCCCCGACGGCAAGCTCGATACGCTGGTGTCCGTTGAGAAGATCGTCGGGACGTTTTCCAACGATACGTTCACCAGTTCGGTAGCCGGCGTCACGCTGGAAGGCAGCAGCGGTGACGATGTCTACATCGTCAGCGCCGAAGACGTGACCATCGTCGAGGAAGACTGGGGTGGCTATGACGAACTGCGCACCAGCCTCAACAGCATCAAGATGGCTGGCTTCGTCGAGAAGCTGACCTTCACGGGTACCGGTGATTTCAAGGCTTACGGCAGCGACACCGACAACGAGATCATCGCGGGTGCCGGTAACGACTGGCTGTGGGGTGGTGATGGTGCCGATCATTTCTTCGGGGGAGACGGTTACGACACCGTCAGCTACAGCGACAGCCTTGAAGGGGTGCGAGTCGAAGACTTCGCCAACTACGACGGCCTGACCATCGCCTATGGCGATATGTTCACCGGCATCGAGGCGCTTCAGGGCTCGGGCTTCGATGATGTGATTTATCGTCACAAGGACTCGATGAGTATCGATGGTGCGCAGGGCTACGACACTGTGAATTACCGCTACGCCTTCGACGTAGCCAATGTCGTGATCGGCAATGGCAGCAACCTCGCTGGTGACACACTGCTCAACGTGGAAGAGGTTATCGGTACCTCAGGCGCCGATCGTTTTGTCGTCAATGCCAGTGGTGTGAAGGTGGCTGGTGGTATCGGTGATGACGTTTATACGATCAACAGCACCGGCGTGACTGTCGAAGAAGACGACAGCTTCATGGGTGGTACCGATCATGTGTACACCAGCCTGTCCGAGTTGAGGCTGAGTGCGTTCGTTGAGCGGTTGACCTATACCGGCAGCAGCGATTTCACCGGTTACGGCAATGACGGGGACAACACGATCGTTTCCGGGACCGGGAATGATGTGCTGCTGGGCGGGGCGGGGGCCGATAACTTTGAAGGTGGTGCGGGCCTCGACATCGTCAGCTATGACGACAGCGCTGAAGGCTTGAGCGCCTCGCTGAAATGGGGCACGCAGAGCGGTATCGCCTTCCATGACGTCTACATCGATATCGAAGGCCTGCGCGGCAGCCAGTTCAATGATGTTCTGGAAGGTGAGTGGGGCGACAACGTCCTTGAAGGCGGTGGTGGTGACGATCAGATTCAGGGTGGCGATGGCAACGATCACATCTACGGCGGTCTGGCGTCCGGTCTCGATGCAGCCGGGCAGTCCGACACCTTGTTCGGTGGCTCGGGCGATGACGTCATCATAGCTGCGCGCGATGGTCTGTTTACCTGGGTCAGTGGCGATGAAGGCAATGACAACATTACCCTCGGGCGAGGCGTGGCCTATGGTGGGCAGGGCAACGACGTGTTGATCTTCAACGGCGCCGGCCCGTCGGGCCTGGGCGGCAGCGGGTTTGGCGAGCAGGGCGATGATACCTATGTGGTGGACACGTCTGCCTTGGTGACCATCAAGGATGAAGGGCTGGATGCCAACGACACGCTGATTCTGAACACGATCGCTGACGCCAGTCAGTTGAGCGTGACCCGTGTGGGCGATGACATTTATCTGCACAGTGCCAATGATGATAGCAGTGGCGTGCCGGACAACGGTGTGCGGCTGGTGGACTGGTATGCGGGGTTTGCGACCATCGAGCATGTTCAGACGGCCGATGGTCAGATGTATGAGCTGCCGGTGGGTGGTGACGGGTTTGCGCTGTTCGGGTAGTTTTTGCGCATCGTTGAAGTAAGGGATGGGTCTTTGGATTCATCCCTTTTTTGTTTTTGGGCTTGGCGACCTTTGGGCCGACCAGACTCTCGGGGTTTGGGTGAATATCCGTTTCTGCGGGTGTTGCTGTAAGAGCGAAACCGCCAGCGGCAGCACCCGCAATAACGGATAGGCCCCCAATCAAAATCCTCATCCCCGTTCCCCACCGCCTCGACTCTGAGCTGGCGCGTTTCCTGCAAGTCCCCCTCAAATCGCCATAAAACGAGCGCTTGCGGTCATTGCACTTGCGCCCGGAACGGCAAAAGGTGTCGCCGCAAGGTCCGCAACGCTCAACGAAGCCATGCGCAGCCCGGTGAAGAACAAGAGGGGAGACGATGAAGGCAGTAATTTTGGCGGGTGGCCTCGGCACGCGGATCAGTGAAGAGTCGCACCTCAAGCCCAAGCCGATGATCGAGATCGGCGGCAAGCCAATTCTCTGGCACATCATGAAGCAGTATTCCGCCCATGGAATCCACGACTTCGTCATCTGCACTGGGCTACAAGGGCTATGCGATCAAGGACTTCTTCGCCAACTATTTCCTGCACACCTCCGACGTGACCTTCAACATGCGCGAGAACCGCATGGAGGTGCACCAGAATTACAGCGAGCCGTGGAGCGTCACGCTGGTCGACACCGGCGAAGAAACCATGACCGGTGGCCGGCTCTTGCGCACTGCGCCTTATCTCAAGGACGAGAAAGCCTTTTGTTTTACCTACGGCGACGGCGTCTCGGATATCGATATCGGCGCTCTGATCCGTTTTCATGAAGCGCACGGCAAGCTCGCGACCGTTACGGCCGTGCAGCCTCCAGGCCGTTACGGTGCGTTGCAACGCACCGGCCACCAAGTCATGGGCTTTACCGAGAAGCCGCGAGGTGACGGCGGCTGGATCAATGGCGGTTTTTTCGTCCTGTCACCGCAGGTGCTGCCTTACATCGCCGGCGATGCGACCAGTTGGGAAGCCGAGCCGTTGATGCAACTGGCTGAGTTGGAACAGCTGCATGCCTACGAACATTCGGGCTTCTGGCAGCCGATGGACACCCTGCGTGACAAGAACCATCTCGAAGCGCTGTGGCAGAGCGGGGAGGCCCCATGGAAGCAATGGGCCTGAGTGCGGATTTCTGGCGTGGCAAACGCGTTCTCGTTACCGGGCACACCGGTTTCAAAGGCAGCTGGCTGACCCTGTGGCTGCAAAGCCTTGGTGCGCAAGTCAGCGGTTTTTCTTTGGATCCGTCCACCGAGCCGAGCCTGTTCCAACTGGCGCGTGTACACGAGGGCATCAACGATCAACGCGGCGATCTGCGTGACCTCGGCGCCTTGCTGGAAATCATCGCCGAGACCGAGCCGGAAATAGTCCTGCATCTGGCGGCCCAGCCTCTGGTGCGCGAGGGCTATCGCGATCCACTCGGCACCTATTCAAGCAATGTCATGGGTACGCTGAACCTGCTCGAAGCGATTCGTCAGGTTGGCGGCGTGCGCGCCTGTGTGCTGGTGACCACCGACAAGGTCTACGCCAACAAGGAATGGCTGTGGCCGTACCGCGAAGACGAAGCCCTCGGTGGCCACGATCCTTACAGCAGCAGCAAGGCCTGCTGCGAATTGCTCGCGCAGTCCTACGCCGCGTCGTTCTTCCCGGCGGACAAACATGCCGAACACGGTCTGGCCTTGGCTACCGCACGCGCCGGCAATGTGCTGGGCGGCGGCGACTTCGCCCCGGAACGTCTGATTCCCGACGTATTGAAAGCCTGGACCGCCGACGAGCCAGTGACCCTGCGTTACCCGCAAGCGGTGCGCCCGTGGCAGCACGCGCTGGAGCCGCTGGCCGGATATCTGCAACTGGCTGCTGCTCTCTACGAGTACGGCCCGGAATACGCCGGTGCGTGGAACTTCGGCCCTGGTGAGGCCGACATGTGCAGCGTCGGTGAAGTGGTCGAACTGCTTGCCAACCGCTGGCCGCAGGCCCGTGGTCTGCGCATCGAGCCGAGCGAGTTGCATGAAGCCGGTCTGCTGCGTCTGGACAGCAGCCGCGCGCGGCAGGGGCTTGGATGGAAGCCGCGCTGGACGCTGGAACAATGCCTGACGCAGACCCTCGGCTGGCATCTGGCGTGGCAACACGGCGATGACATGCGCGCCGTTACCTTGAACCAATTGAATCTGTACAGAGAGCGTTCATGAGCGATTACACCCTGCAGAAAACGCCATTGGAGGGCCTGTACCTCATTGAGCAGAAAGTCTTCTGCGATGAGCGCGGGCGGTTCGCCCGGCTGTTCTGCCAGAGTCGTCTGACCGTCCAGGGACGTCCTTTTGCGATCCGCCAGATCAATCATTCGCGCACGTTGGGCCAAGGTAGCGTACGCGGTCTGCATTTTCAGAAAGCCGGTTATGCCGAATCCAAGCTGATCACTTGTGTGCGCGGCGCGGTCTGGGATGTGGCGGTCGACCTGCGGCCGCAATCGCCAACGTATTTGCAGTGGCATGCGCAAGAACTGCGCGCCGATGATGGCCTCAGTTTTTTGATTCCTGCCGGTTTTGCCCACGGCTTCCAGTCACTGACCGATGAATCGGAAGTGCTGTACCTCACCGATGCCGATTACGCACCGGAGCATGAAGCGGGTTTGTCGGCCATTGATCCGGCACTCGCGATCTCATGGCCGCTGCCCGTCAAGAATTTGTCAGCCAAGGATTCCAGGCATCCGCTGCTCGACAAACAGTTTCAGGGAGTCGAGCTTTGACGGCGACCACCACCACTGTGCTGGTCACTGGCGCCACCGGCTTCGTCGGTCGCCACTTGGTCGGCGCTTTGCTTTCCAAAGGCTTCAAAGTGCGTGCGGTTTCGCGCACGCTCGACTCTGCTCGCAGTTTGCCGTGGTTCGCGCAGGTGGAATTTGTCGCCGCCGATCTGCATGCGCCAGACCTTGATGTCGAGCGCTTGGTTGATGGCGTGGATGTCGTCGCGCATCTGGCCTGGAGCGGCTTGCCTAACTATCAGGCGCTGTTTCATTTCGAACGCAACCTGCCGGCCGATTACGCGTTTCTCAAGCGTGCGGTCGTGGCAGGGGTGAGCCAGGTGCTGGTCACCGGGACTTGCTTTGAATACGGCTTGCAAAGCGGCCGGTTGGCCGAGTCGGTCTTGCCCCAGCCTTGCACGCCTTACGGTCTGGCCAAGCACACCTTGCGCCTGTTCCTTGAAGCATTGCAGCGCGAGCAGGCGTTCACCCTGCAATGGGCGCGGTTGTTTTACCTTTATGGCGAAGGGCAGAACAGCAACAGCCTGCTGGCCAGCCTCGACCGCGCCATCGATGGCGGTGAGGCGCAGTTCAATATGTCGATGGGCGACCAGCTGCGTGATTATCTGCAGATTACCGAGGCGGCCGCGCAATTGGCTTCGTTGATCGGCCGGCCTGATGTCGACGGCGTCACCAACTGCTGCAGCGGCCAGGCGATTTCCGTACGCGCGCTGGTTGAACAGCGTGTCCGCGAACGCCAGTCAACGATCAAGTTGAACCTGGGCCATTACGGTTATTCCGCCCATGAGCCCATGGCGTTCTGGGGTGATGCTCAGCGAATCTCGCAACTGAAGGGGCAAGAACATGCTGCATGAGCTTTATCGCGCGACCGGACTGCCGGTATTGCAGAACCGCACGTTTACCAGCGCCGAAGAGGCGCGGACCTCAGGGGCGGCAGACATTGTTCTGGTACAGGACAGCCAAACCGGGTTGATCTTCAACCAGGCCTTCGATGCCGACAAGCTGAGCTATGACGCCGACTATCAGAACGAACAGGCGCACTCGGTGCAGTTTCAGGCGCACCTCAATGCCGTCGAAGCGATCCTCGCACGGCACTTCAAGGGCCAGACCCTGATTGAGGTCGGCTGCGGCAAAGGTTATTTCCTTGAGATGCTGCGGGGCAAAGATTACGCCATTACCGGGATCGACCCTTCGTATGAAGGTGACAATCCTGACGTGATCAAGGCACCGTTCACCCGCGAGCTGGGGTTGGAAGCGGATGCGATTGTGTTGCGCCATGTGTTGGAGCACATCAGCGATCCGTTGGCATTTCTCGCGCAAATGGCTGCAGCCAATCAGGGCGGGCAGATTTATATCGAAGTGCCGTGCTTTGACTGGATCGTCGAGCACAATGCCTGGTTCGACGTGTTCTATGAGCACGTCAATTACTTCCGTCTCGCCGACTTGCGCGCAATGTTCGGCACCGTGCTCGAGGCCGGGCATCTGTTCGGTGGCCAATATCTGTACATCGTTGCCGATCTCTCGACGCTGCAACGGGCGCCGGTCGAGACGCCGTCGTTGCTGACGCTGTCGACCACCTTCACCGCCAGTCTTGATCGCGCCGTGCAGATCATTCAATCCGCGCCGGCACAGGGCTCGGCCATCTGGGGCGCTTCGTCCAAGGGCGTGATTTATTCATTGGCCTTGCAGCGCGCCGGTGTGGCGGTAGATCGCGTCGTTGACATCAACCCGGCCAAGCAGGGCCGTTACTTGCCCCTCAGTGGCGTGCGAGTGTCCTCGCCGCAAGAGGCCATGGATGCTCTGCCTGCAGGCGCCCATCTGTTTGTGATGAATTCCAACTACCTCGAAGAAATCAAGCGGATGACTGGCGCACGCTACGTCTATCACGCCGTCGACAGCGCTTCGTTTCAGTGACCCTTGAGATTATTAAGATGACCGAAAACAACATCCATAAAGCCTTCGAAGCCGAATGCCAACAAGAGATCGCGCGCCAGGGTGATGATCAGAAAGTGGTAGCACTGGCCCGGGATTTCTTCAACGAATCGGCCCGCCATAAATACAGCTACCACTTCTCCTGGATGGGCCGTCCGATCATCCAGTTGCCGCAAGACATGATGGCCATGCAAGAGATCATCTGGCAGGTCAAACCGGACCTGGTGATCGAATGCGGCATCGCTCACGGCGGTTCGATCATTTACTACGCCTCGTTGCTGGAGCTGCAAGGCCACGGCGAAGTGCTGGGTATCGACCTCGATATTCGCCCGCACAACCGTGAAGCCATCGAAAGCCACCCGATGGCCAAGCGCATCCAGATGATCGAAGGTTCGAGTATCGACGAGGCGACCGCGCAGAAAGTCCGTGCGATTGCCGAGGGCAAGAAAGTGATTCTGGTCCTCGATTCCAACCATACCCACGACCACGTACTCGAGGAGCTGCGCTTGTACGCGCCGCTGGTTTCGGTGGGCAGCTACTGCGTGGTGATGGACACCGTGGTTGAAGACATGCCGGCGGACTTTTTCCGGATCGCCCGTGGGGTCATGGCGATAACCCGAAAACCGCCGTGTGGAAATACCTGGAAGAGAACAAGGATTTCGAGATCGATCGGCAGATGCAGAACAAACTGCTGATCACCGTGGCGCCGGACGGTTATCTGCGCCGCGTTCGTTAATTCGCAACATTACCCAGCGTTGTTTCGGCGAGTCGCCGGTTGTGGAGAGAAGTTATGCAAGGCAAGTACAGTTCTGAACTGACGCTACCGCTCAACGAGTTGTTGACGGTGGTGCTGATTACTCACAATCGGCCGGCGTTCCTGCGCCGTGCGGTGAAGTATTACAGCAGCTTGCCCTGCCGAATCATGGTGCTCGATTCCACGCCGGAACGTCCGGAAGGCGATTTTTCCGCCGTCGATTATCATCATGTACCGCAATTCGCCTACTGGGGGATGCAGGCCAAACTGGCCTATGGCGTCGAGCAACTGAGCACGCCATACATGGTGCTGGCGGCGGATGACGATTTCATCGTGTTCGATTCGCTCTGCGAGTCTGTCGGCTTTCTTCAGGCCAATCGTGACTATGGCATGTGCCACGGCTATTGCCTGATGTACCTGGCGAAGGCCGATGGCGTGAACTACTACCGCCGCGACAAGAAGGTTCAGGAAGACTATTCGTCCGAGCGGGCGCAGGATCGCGTCATTGACTACATGAGTCAGTACATCCCGCCGTTTTATGCGGTGACCCGTACTGACCTGATGAAAACCTGGCACTCGTCATTGCCGCCGGGGACCAATTTCCAATGGCAGGAAATCGGGCATGTGTATTTCCTGCTGGCGAGCGCCAAGGCACGGATCCTGCCGATTCCCTATGTGGTACGCGAGATCAACTACGGCGTTTCCGAACACAATACCGACGTGTATCACTCGTTGACCTATGTTGATGGCAAGTCGGTCGCCGAACGAGAGGCGTTTGCCGAATTCCTCGTCTCGCTGCCGACCGGTATCCAGAACCTCGATGCCGGGCAGGCCAAGGCATTTGTTCTGGAGAGCTTTGCGGCGATGGCCGAGAGTCTGGCGGTCCGCCGGGCGCTGACTGCCGAGTTGATTTTCGAGTCGACCTGGAATCAGCAATTGCGGCGGCCTGATCGGCGTTTCGGCCCACTGCAGTACGTTGAGATGCCGTTCTACAACCAGGCGTTTTTCGACCTTCTGGAACAGTTTGAATTCATGATGCACACCCTGCCGGCGGGTCGCCTTCAGTTGGAGGGGCTGGAAGGCAGATGGACGCGTCAGGCGCATCTGCTCCAGGCGCGCAATAACGATACGCCGGAGAGCGTGGTCGACCGGTTGTGGCAGGCGCATGATCTGAATGCGTTCAACCAGGTGGTTGCCAAGCGTCTGGCTGCGCAGCTGCAAGTGCTCGGTGACGAGACGGCGGCGCAAGCCATGCATGAATGGGTCGCCCGCCTCGAGGCGCTGACTGTCGACGATCATCTGGTCACGTTCGACAAGATGCAATCGGGACGTTTGTTGCACTGGCTGGCTGCACGTGCGCCTGCCATCGAGCAGCTCGAGTCGATCAGCCAACACGTGGCTGCCGAAGGTGGTGGTCAGCAGTTCGGTATCTTCCTGCTTGATCTGGACAACGACATCGACAAGTTGCAGGTGTCGCTCGACAGCCTGGTCGAGGGGCACTGCAAAGCGTTCAGGATTGTCGTGTTCACCACTGGTGAAGCGCCGGCAGCGACCACTGCGCAGAACACCCTGCACTTTGTCCGTGTCACGCCCGGCAATCTCGTCGACAAGCTCAACCAGAGCGCTCAGCAGTCGCCAAGCGACTGGTTGATGTTGGCTCAGGCCGGTGATGAGTTCACCGCTAGCGGCCTGTTGCGCGCCAGCCTTGAACTGATGGGTGCCGAGAGTGTGCGTGCGGTCGCCACCGATGAAATCCAGCGCAAGGAAAACGGCGCACTGGTCGACGTATTCCGCCCCGGTTTCAACCTGGATCTGCTGCAAAGCGTGCCGTCGCTGATGGCGCGGCATTGGTTGATCCGTCGCCAGGTGCTGCTTGACGCTGGCGGTTATCAGGCCGACTTCAGCAAGGCGCTGGAATTCGATCTGTTGCTGCGCATCATCGAACAGGGCGGACTTGACGGTCTCGCGCATCTCGACGAGCCGCTGCTGATCACCGAGCAGGCGCCTCTGGAAGAAAACGCCCACGAGCGTCAGGCGTTGCTGCGTCACTTGGGCAATCGCGGCTACAAGGCCAAAGTCACTTCGGCGGCGCCGGGCACCTGGCAGATCGATTATCGCCACACTGAGCAGCCACTGGTTTCGATCATTGTGCCGGTCATCGATGATTTGCCAGCGCTGCGCCGCTGCCTTGAAGGTGTGCTGCTCAAAACCCGATACAGCCGCTACGAAGTGCTGTTGGCAGCCAACGGCAAGCAGTCGGCAGCGGTCAACGACTGGCTGGGAACGCTGCGCCACGCCAAGGTCAACGTGTTGCGTGCCGACCAGCCGCTGAGCGAAGTCGCGTTGTACAACGCCGCCAGCGAACAGGCGCAGGGTGAATACCTGGTGCTGCTGGCCGCGGACAGCGAAGTGGTCAATCCGAACTGGATCGATTCGCTGCTCAACCATGCCCAGCGTCCTGAAGTCGGCATCGTCGGCGCCAAACTCGTCGATCGTGATGGCAAAGTCGCCAATGCCGGTCTGATTCTTGGTCTGAACGAAGGCGTGGGTTCGCCTTTCATCGGCGAGCAACACAAGGCCGAGGGCTACATGCAGCGGCTGGTTGTCGAGCAGAATTATTCGGCCGTCTCCAGGGTTTGCCTGATGGTTGGCAAAGAGCTGTTCAATGCCCTTGGCGGCCTCGACGAAGCGACCTTCGCTGACGGCTATGCCGATGTCGATCTGTGCCTGAAGGCCGGTCAGGCCGGTTACCTCACCGTGTGGACGCCACTGGTGCAGGTGCTGCACACCGGCGAGCTGCCACAGGCGCCAGCGGCATTGGCGGCATTGCGTGAAAAATGGCCCGACGCCTTTGCCCAGGATCCGGCGTACAACGCCAACCTGGCCTTGAGCGGCAAAGGTTTCACTCTGGGCGAAAACGCCTCGATCAATTGGGCGCAGTTGCTCGCCTGAGCAGGCCGGACAGGAACCACAACATGTTCAACGGACAATCGATCTTCATCTCTGGCGGCACCGGCTCGTTCGGTCGCAACTTCATTCGCCGCTTGCTGGAGCAATACCAGCCCAAGCGCGTGGTGGTGTTCTCCCGCGACGAGCTCAAGCAATACGAAATGCAGCAGACGTTCAATGCACCGTGCATGCGTTATTTCATCGGTGACGTGCGTGACGCCGAGCGCTTGCGCCAAGCGATGCGCGGCATCGATTATGTCGTCCATGCTGCGGCGTTGAAGCAGGTGCCGGCGGCGGAATACAACCCGACCGAATGCATCCGCACCAACGTCAATGGCGCGGAGAACATCATCGCCGCCGCCATCGACAACGGTGTGAAAAAAGTCGTGGCGCTGTCCACCGACAAGGCGGCCAGCCCGATCAATCTGTACGGCGCGACCAAGCTGCTTTCGGACAAATTGTTCGTCGCCGCCAACAACATTGCCGGCGAGCAGCAGACCCGTTTCGCCGTGGTGCGCTACGGCAACGTCGCTGGCTCGCGCGGCTCGGTGGTGCCGTTCTTCAGCAAGCTGATCGCTGACGGCGCGCAAGAATTGCCGATCACCGACGAGCGCATGACCCGATTCTGGATCACCCTTGATCATGGCGTGCAGTTCGTCCTCGACAGCTTCGCCCGCATGCATGGCGGCGAAGTGTTCGTGCCGAAGATCCCGTCGATCCGCATCGTTGATCTGGCGCGCGGCATGGCCGAGCATCTGCCGCACAAGAACGTCGGCATTCGTCCCGGTGAGAAGCTGCACGAACTGATGGTGCCGCTGGACGATGCGCGGATGACCCTTGAGTTTGACGACCATTACACGATTCAGCCGTCGATTCGTTTTACCAGCGTCGACGTCGATTTCGCCGTCGATAAACTCGGTGAACGTGGCCGTGCCGTGGACGAGGATTTCGAGTATCGCTCGGATACCAACCCGCATTTCCTTTCAGTGGGGCAGATCGCCGATCTGCACGCGAAGCTGTCGGTATGATCCCTTACGGTCGGCAGAGCCTTGATCAGGCGGACATCGACGCGGTGGTCGAAGTTTTGCAGTCGGACTGGCTGACCCAGGGGCCGACCATTGAACGCTTCGAGCAGGCCATGGCTGAGCGCTGCCAAGCGGATTTCGGCGTGGCGGTGTGCAATGCCACGGCGGCGCTGCACATTGCTTGTCTGGCCGCTGACCTGGGCCCGGGCGATCGCTTGTGGACCTCGCCGAACACCTTTCTCGCCTCAGCCAATTGCGGACGCTATTGCGGCGCAGAGGTTGATTTTGTCGATATCGATCCGCTGACCTGGAACCTCGACGCCTTTGCCCTTGAAGCGAAGCTCGAACAGGCCGAACGTGACGGCACGCTGCCCAAAGTCCTCGTCGCCGTCGCGTTCTCCGGGCAGAGCTGCGATATGCGGCGTATCGCCGAACTGGCGGAGCGCTACCACTTCACCGTGATCGAAGACGCTTCGCACGCCGTGGGCGCCAGCTACGCCGGGCGCCCGGTCGGTTGTGGCGAATTTGCGGCAATGACGGTGTTCAGTTTTCACCCGGTGAAGATCATCACCAGCGCCGAGGGCGGCATGATCCTGACCAATCGCCCGGCGCTGGCCGAACGTCTGCGACGCCTGCGCAGCCACGGCATGACCCGCGATCCCGAGCACATGACCGAGCCGAGCCACGGGGCGTGGTATTACCAGCAAGTCGAGCTGGGCTTCAATTACCGGATCACCGATCTTCAAGCGGCGCTGGGACTGTCACAGCTGGGCAAACTGGATGAGTTTGTCGCCCGGCGCCGTGAACTGGCGGCGCGCTATGATCGCTTGCTGGCGTATTTGCCGCTGACGTTGCCAAGCCCGCAGGAAGAGGCGGAGTCGGCCTGGCACTTGTATGTGATTCGCTTGCAGACCGAGCGCATCAGCCTCAGTCATCGTCAGGTCTTCGAAGGTTTGCGCGCCGCCGGTATTGGCGTGAATCTGCACTACATTCCCGTGCATTTGCAGCCTTACTATCGGGATCTGGGGTTTGCCGAGGGTGATTTTCCCGAGGCCGAGCGCTATTACGGCGAGGCGATCAGCTTGCCGCTGTTCCCCTTGCTGACTGATGAGCAGCAGGATCATGTAGTCGAGCAACTGCGCCGACTGACCGAACGATGACCGCTGCGGCGGTAGACGAGACTGTGTATGCGCGATCTGAGCGAGCAGGAAAGATTCTGGCAGGGTGAGTTCGGCAACCATTACGTTGAGCGCAATGTCGGCCAGGCGCTGGTGGCGGGCAATCTAGGGTTTTTCGCCAAAGCGCTGAGCCGCGCGGGTCGCGTCGACAGTCTGCTGGAGCTGGGTACCAACGCCGGCAACAATTTGCAGGCATTGCGTCAGTTATTGCCGCGTTGCGAACTGTTCGGTGTCGAGATCAACGAAAGCGCGTGCGCGCAGGCGCAGGCGCTGGACATCGCGCAAATCTGGCACGGCTCGTTGTTCGATTTTCCTGTCGAGCGCCGCTACGATCTGACATTGAGCAAAGGCGTGCTGATCCATCTGGCTCCCGAGCTGTTGCCGCGCGCCTATGCGCAGATGTACGAGCTGAGCCAGCGCTACATCCTGATCGCCGAGTACTACAATCCGGCGCCGATGGAAATTGCTTACCGCGGTAACAGCGGCAAGCTGTTCAAGCGCGATTTTGCCGGGGAAATGCTTGATCGCTATGCCGATTTGCAACTGCTCGACTATGGCTTCGTCTATCACCGTGATCGGCAATTTCCGGCCGATGACATCACCTGGTTCCTGTTGGAAAAACGCCCTTGAGCAACGTCGCAATCATCCCTGCCCGTGGCGGCAGCAAGCGTATCCCGCGCAAGAATCTCTTGCCGTTCGAGGGCGTGCCGATGATTGTCCGCTCGATCGGCACAGCGCTGGAATCAGGTTTGTTCGAGCAGGTCGTGGTCAGCACCGACGATGCCGAAATTGCCGAACTGGCACTGGCGCACGGTGCTCAAGTTCCGTTTATGCGTCCGGCGGAACTTGCCGATGATTACACTGGCACTGCGGCGGTCATCGTGCATGCTCTGAAGCAACTGCCGAGCTTCGATTTCGCTTGCTGCATTTACGCCACTGCACCGCTGTTGCAGGCACGTTACCTGCGTCAGGGTTTGGAGTTGCTGGAGCAGCATCCGCATCGATCATTTGCGTTCTCGGTCTGCGATTTCGCGTTTCCGGTACAGCGTGCACTGACAGTCGACGGGGACGGCGCATTGACGGCGTTGTATCCCGAGTTTCGCAATACTCGCTCGCAGGACTTGCCCGAGGCGTTTCAGGACGCCGGGCAGTTTTATTGGGGGCGCAGCGAGGCGTGGTTGCGCGGTGATGTGCTGTATTCGCCAGCCAGCCTGCCGGTGATCCTGCCGCGTCATCTGGTCCAGGACATCGACACTCCCGAGGACTGGCAACGCGCCGAATACTTGTACGCCGCGCTCAAGGCCGGCGGAGAGCTGCAATGAGGGTGCTGATTCGTGCCGACGCTTCGCCGACCATTGGCAGCGGCCATATCGCCCGCTGTCTGACATTGGCGCGGGTGTTGCGCGGGCAGGGCAGTCATGTCGCATTTGCCTGTCGGCGTTTGCCGGGGCATCGACTCGAAGCCCTGAATGCCGAGGGCTTCGAGACCTTCGCGCTGCCCGAGCGCTATCGTGATGAAGACCCGCTGCAGGCCATCGAATCGATGTTGCCGTGGCAGTTCGACATTGATGCACTGGACCAGCTGCTGGACGGGCAGGCACCGTTCGACTGGATCATCGTCGACCATTATGGCCTCGATCATCACTGGCAAACCGCTGCCCGGCGCTGGGCGCATCGAATCGCCGCCGTGGATGATCTGGCCACGCGGCGCTACAGCGTCGATCTGCTGCTCAATCAGAACCTGTCCGGTCTTAGCGAAAACTACGCGCCGCTGCTGCCGCCAGGCTGTCGGACCTTGCTCGGCCCGCGCTACGCCATGTTGCGCGATGAATTCAACTGCGAAGCGATCGAGATCAAGCCGAAGGCGCGGCGCGTGCTGGTCAATTTCGGCGGTTTCGACGCGGCGAGGCAGACTCATCACGCGATGTTGGCGTTGGCGGATTTCACTGAGTTGCAGGTGGACTTCGTCGCTGGCGCCGACAACCCGGCGTGGACGCAGATGCAAGCGTTGGCCGAGATGCGACCGAACTGGCGCCTGCACAGTTTCGTCAGCGATTTCCATCAGCGCATGACTGAAGCCGACCTGTTCATCGGCGCTGGCGGCGGCACGAGTTGGGAGCGCGCTGCGCTGGGTTTGCCGACCCTCTGCATCGCCGTGGCGAACAATCAGCAGGCCAACGGCGAAGTCATGGCCGCTGCCGGTGCGCATGTGTTCATGGGGGCTCGCGAGCAGGTCAGCGTCGAGCAGTTGCGTGATGCGGTCGGATTCGTCGTGAACAATCATTTTCTACGCCGCAGCCTCGCCGAGCGCTCGCGGCAACTGGTCGATGGCCGCGGTGCTGAGCGTGTGGCGGCGGCGCTGGCCGGTGCGGTGCTGAAACTGCGCCCGGCGACGCTGGACGATGCGCAGTTGCTGTTCGATGGGCGTAATGCCGAAGCGGTACGGCGCTGGTCGCTGGAAACCGGCGTGATCGATTGGGCGCAGCATCTGAACTGGTTGACGGCCAGTTTGCGCAACCCTCAGCGGCTGCTGTTGATTGCCGAGGCGGACGACGGCCCGGTCGGGGTGCTGCGCTACGACTTGCGCGGGTTCCAAGCCGAAGTGTCGATCTATCTGCTGGAGGGGCGTTTCGGCCTCGGTTGGGGCAGGGCAGTGCTCAGCCGTGGCGAAGCATTTGTCGCTGCGCACTGGCCGCAATTGACGCGCATCACTGCGCGGGTCATGCCCGCCAATCAGTCCTCATTGAAAGTCTTTCGCGACGCCGGGTTCACCCAGGAAACCTGTGCGTTCAGCCGTGTTTTGAAGGATCACCCGCATGTCTAGTTTCAAGATTGGCCACCACACCATCGGTGCCGATGCGCCGCCGTTCATCATTGCCGAAATGAGCGGCAACCATAACCAGTCCCTCGACGTCGCCCTGCAAATCGTTGAGGCGGCAGCCAAGGCCGGGGCGCATGCCTTGAAGCTGCAAACCTACACTGCCGAGACCATGACCCTGGATCTGGCTGAAGGCGAATTCTTCATCAAGGATCCGGGCAGTCTGTGGGCCGGTACGTCGCTCTACGATCTCTACGAAAAAGCTCACACACCGTGGGAGTGGCACGCGCCGATTTTTGCTCGGGCCAAGGCGTTGGGGATGCTCGCGTTCTCGACACCGTTCGATGACAGCGCGGTTGATTTTCTCGAAAGCCTTGAAGTGCCGGCGTACAAGATTGCCAGTTTTGAAAACACTGATCTGCCGTTGATCCGTCGAGTGGCGGCGACCGGTAAACCGCTGATCATCTCCACCGGCATGGCCAGCATCGCCGAACTGGATGAAACCGTGCGTGCCGCACGCGAGGCCGGGTGCAAGGATCTGGTGTTGCTCAAGTGCACCAGCACCTATCCGGCCACGCCCCTCAACAGCAACGTGCGCACGATCCCGCATCTGCGCGAGCTGTTTGGTTGCGAGGTGGGGCTGTCGGATCATTCGATGGGTGTGGGCGTGTCGGTGGCAGCGGTGGCGCTGGGCGCGACCGTGGTGGAAAAGCACTTCACCCTCGACCGTTCGGCCGGCGGTGTTGACGCGAGTTTTTCTCTGGAACCGGCGGAGCTGGCCAGTCTGGTCGTCGAAACCGAGCGTGCCTGGCAGGCGATGGGACATGTTCAGTACGGCCCGACCGAGGCCGAGCGCAAGTCGCTGGTCTATCGCCGCTCGCTGTATGTCACTGCTGACATGGCCGCCGGTGAGGCCTTTACCGGGGATAATCTGCGCGCCATTCGCCCAGGTCTCGGTCTGCCGCCCAAGCACACCGAAGCCGTCCTCGGACGCCGTGCGCGCACCGCGATCAAGCGCGGTACGCCGCTGGACTGGTCGCTGGTCGAATAGGCCAATCTGCCATCGATTCGGCAAAATAGCGTGACCTGCGAGTCATAACGCGCATCTTCACTGTATTGTATTGACCGGGGAGATGGCGCCTGGCCCGTTTTGCGGTTCCAGTGATAGCCCTTTGCGCTTCCCGTGGCTGCCCGTTGTGGCGGCCGTTTTCTGTTTGTCGGCGCCCCTCGAATCCTTGCGAGCGGTGGTTTTGGGCTGTTTTTTATTGGGAAGCCGTAATGATTGGCATAAAAAGCATTGCGAGCTACGTTCCTGTAGCCGGCGTGGACAATTACGCACAAGGTGCAAAATTCGAGAAGGATGAAGAATTCATCCTTGGCAAGATCGGTTCGGCGTTCCTGCCGCGCAAAGACGCTGAGCAGGAAACCTCCGACCTGTGCGTGGAAGCGGCCAATGCGCTGTTTGCCAGCAACCCTGAACTGAAGCGTGAATCGATCGATGCGCTGATTGTCGTCACCCAGAATGGTGACGAAGAAGGTCTGCCGCACACCGCTGCCATCGTTCAGGACAAACTGGGCCTGCCGACCAACGTCGCGGCGTTCGACATTTCCCTGGGCTGCTCCGGTTACGTCTACGGCATCTACGCGATCAAAGGCTTCATGGAAGCCGCCGGCCTGAAGAACGGCCTGCTGATCACTGCTGACCCGTACTCGAAAATCGTTGACCCGGAAGACCGCAACACCACCATGCTGTTTGGCGATGCCGCCACGGCAACGTGGATGGGCGAACACCCGACCTGGGCACTGGGCAAGGCCAAGTTCGGCACCGACGGTTCCGGCGCACCGCACTTGAAAGTGAGCAACGGGGTGTTCTTCATGAACGGTCGTCAGGTGTTCAACTTCGCATTGCTGAAAGTGCCGGCACACTTGCACGAGTTGCTCGACGATTCCAATCTCAAGGCCGATGACATCGACGCATTCTGCATTCACCAGGGCAGTGCGGCGATCGTCGATGCCGTGGCGCGACGCTTTGAAGGCGAACCGGAGAAGTTCATCAAGGACATGGTCGAAACCGGCAACACCGTGTCGTCGAGCATTCCGCTGCTGCTGGAAAAACACGTGCTTGATTCCGACTGGCAGCGCGTTGCACTGAGCGGTTTTGGTGTCGGTCTTTCGTGGGGCTCGGCGATCATCTATCGTCCGTAAGCCCGAGCAAAAAGCACTGATACAAAAATAGCGTTCAAGGTTAACCTTGAACGCTATTTTTTTGCCCGAGAAGGAGCGCGAGGCGCCATGAGCGAGTTTTTCCAAGCCAATGCCGAGGTGTTGCAACGGCGCTGGCCGGCGCTGTTCGAGCGATTGATGGCTGAAGACAGCGCGTCCGTACAGGCCGAACTCGTGCAAGGGCTGGGCTCGACGCTGAGCGTTGACGGCATTCAGTTGACCAGTCGCCATGATCGTCTGCACGAGGCGCAGCTTCAGGCGGCAAGCCTGCCGGAAAAACCGCAACTCCATGTCTATGGCAGCGGCCTGGGCGACTTGCCCGGCGTGCTTCTTGAACGTGCGGGGCTCGAGCGCCTCTACGTGCACATTCTCAATGGCGCGCTGTTCGCACTGGTGCTGCAACTGCTCGATCAGCGCCAGTGGCTGCAGGATCCCCGTGTCGAACTGTTTTACGCGGGTGATCACCCGGACTTCTTCACGCCGTTCTTTGCCTTGCCCGCCGAGATGCTGCTGGCCGATGACTTCAACGCGAAGATCCGCGACCGGCTGATCAATGAAGTGCACCTGACGTTCAACAATCGTGATTTCGATCCGCAGTCGCCAGAAATCCAGCAACGCTTGCAGGAATGTCTGCCGGTGTTGCTTGGCGATGACGATGTCGCGCAGCTGTTCGGCAGTTGCGCTGGACGTGAAATCTACGTAATCGCCACCGGACCGACGCTGGAGCAGCATTTCGAACGTCTGGCGGCGATTCGTCAGCTTGCTGAGCGGCCGTTGTTCATCTGTGTTGATACCGCTTATCGACCGTTGCGCGAACATGGCATCGTGCCTGATCTGGTGGTTAGCATCGATCAGCGCATCGGCTTTCGGCATCTGCCCTTTGAGACGTCTGACGGCATTACGCTGGTGTACCTGCCGATGAGCGACCCGCAGGTATTGAAGGCATGGAAGGGCAAGCGCTATGGCGGCTATTCGGCCAGCCCGATCTATGCCGAGCTGCAAAAACAGTATCCACGCGGCGAGCTGCACGTCGGCGGCAGCGTGATTCATCCGGCGGTGGATCTCGCGGTAAAAATGGGCGCGAGCCGAATCACTCTGTTTGGCGCTGACTTCGCTTTCCCGATGAGCAAGACCCACGCCGGTTGGGACGACGGTGATCTGGGCCCGCCGCTGGCCCAGGCGAGGCACTGGGTGCGCGATGGCCACGGTCAGCGCGTCAGTACTCAGCTGAATTTTCGCGGATATCTGTGTGTGCTTGAGCGTTATATCGCCGCGCATCCAAAGGTCGAATTTCTCAACAGCAGCCGCGCCGGTGCATTGATTGCCGGGACCGCTTTCAATCCGGAGTTCGTGCAATGAGTGCGCTGAGTCAATGTCAGGATCAGTGTCGTCAGTGTGCGGCGTTGTTTCGCCTTGGGCGTGACGTTGAGGCGGCACTGACGATGGTCGATGTATTCGAACAGGCCCAGCAATGTCTGGCGTCTGCCTCAGTGGGTATCCAGCAGGCGTGGGCACAGGTGCTCACGCAAATGCTCGACTGTCAGGAGCGCCAGAACTGGTTGGGCCTGGCTGACTATATGGAATACGAACTGGTCGAATTGCTGGAAAGTGCCAGGCGCTGAACCGCTGCGCAGCACTGGCCCGCGGCTTTGCGTTACAGGCGGTTTTATGACGTCATTTTTTCGCGCTGGATGTGCTGCTAAGTCTTTGTTTTCTCGGGGGTGGCGTGGTGATGGCAAAATTTTTTCAAAAAGCCCTCAAGCAACCTGCAATCCCGACGATAACTATTACGAAGGTTCTCTAGGCCATACCCGGCGGTTGCCAGGGCCGGAAGCCGCAGTACCCAACCAACGAGGAATTCGTCATGGCTTTAACAGTAAACACCAACACCACATCGTTGAACGTTCAGAAAAACCTGAACCGCGCTTCCGACGCTCTGTCCACTTCGATGCAGCGCCTGTCTTCCGGCCTGAAAATCAACAGCGCCAAAGACGACGCCGCTGGCCTGCAGATCTCCAACCGTATGTCTTCGCAGATCCGCGGTAACACCCAGGCCATCCAGAACGCCAACGACGGTATCTCCGTTGCCCAGACCGCTGAAGGCGCTCTGCAAGCTACTACCGACATCCTGCAGCGTATGCGTGAACTGGCTGTTAAAGCCCGTAACGGTACCAACGGCACTGCTGACCAGACCGCTACCAACGCTGAATTCGCTCAGATGTCCGACGAGATCACCCGTATCTCGGCTTCGACCAACCTGAACGGCAAAAACCTGCTGGACGGTTCGGCTGGTACTGTGACCCTGCAAGTGGGCGCAAACACCGGTTCGGCTAACCACATCGACCTGGTACTGAGCTCCAAGTTCGACGCCGTCAGCCTGTCGGTTGGCAGCGGCACTGTTGTACTGACTGGCGCCACCCCTTCTGACGCTGCCGTCGCCATCGACAGCGCGATCACTGCAATCGACGCAGCTATCGCTAACATCGGTGCAACCCGCGCCAGCCTGGGTGCTTCGCAAAACCGTCTGACCAGCACCATCCAGAACTTGCAGAACATCACCGAAAACACCACCGCTGCTCAGGGTCGTGTACAGGACACCGACTTCGCCGCTGAAACTGCTAACCTGACCAAGCAGCAGACTCTGCAGCAAGCTTCGACCTCCGTACTGGCTCAAGCCAACCAACTGCCTTCCGCTGTACTGAAGCTGCTTCAGTAATTCGGATCGAGTTTAAGCGGGGAGTGCGCTTGTCGTGCTCTCTCGCTTTTTTACGTTAAGAGGTGATGGGCATGGACATGAGCGTAAAGCTTAACGTGTCTTATCCGGCTCCCAAGCCAGTGACACCGGTTGCTGACAAACCGTCAGAGCTGCCTAAAGTCCAAAAGACTGAAGCACCGGTCGCTGCCAAGGATCAGGATGCGGACGGCGCCAAGTTGAAACTGGCGGTGCAAGAGATCGAAAAGTTCGTCCAGTCGATCAAGCGCAATCTGGAGTTCTCGATCGACGAGCATTCCGGCAAGGTCATCGTCAAGGTGATCGCGAGCGAGACGGGTGAAGTCGTTCGACAGATTCCTTCCGCCGAAGCCCTCAAACTGGCCGACAGCCTCGCCAATGCAAGTCATGTATTGTTCGACGCCAAAGTCTGATAAATGGCATGAATAGTGTTTGTTCGTTCTCAGGACGCGTGTAACGGTCAAAAGAATGGCAGCAATCTGAAGGGAGATGCACATGGCAAGTCCAATTCTACCGGGTTCCGGACTGGGTTCCGGCCTGGACATCGGCGCGATCGTGACTGCGCTGGTCAACGCCGACAAGTCTGCCAAGCAGACGCAGATCGATACCGCGACCAAAACCAACAGCCTGAAGATTTCCGGTGTCGGTTCGCTGAAAAGTGCACTGGCTGCGTATCAGAAAGCGATGGGCGATCTGAACAAAGCTTCGAGTCCGGCGTTTGCCGGTTTTACCGCAACGTCTGACACCCCATCGGTTGTCGGTGCTACCTCGGATAAAACCGCCGTACCGGGTACTTACAGCGTCGTCGTGAAAAACCTGGCCACCGGCTCGAAAGTTGCCAGTGCCGCCTTTGCCGGCGGGGCCGCCAGTGCCATTCCGAGTGGTACTCTGAAAATCAGTCAGAATGGCATTGATTACAATGTCGCGATTCCGGCCAATGCCACCTTGCAGTCCACGCGCGATGCGATCAACACCGCGCAGTCCAGCAATGGCATTTCCGCGAACATCGTGACTGACAGTACCGGCGCCTCGCGTCTGGTACTGAGCTCCAACAAGACGGGCGCCGGCATGGACCTGCAGGTCAGCGGTATCGCCGGTCTCGAGATCGATGGCACCCAGAAGATGGGTGACAATCCTGCGGCAGGGGCATCCGGTGCGGTCGGTGATGTGGCCAAGGACGCCAGCCTGACCATTGACGGACTGGCCGTTACCAGCAAGACCAATACCGTGACCGGTGCGATCAGCGGCATGACGCTTAACCTGACTGCTGCCAGTCCGTTGGTCAATGGCGTCGCAACGCCAGCGACCGTTTCGGTTGCGACCAATACCGCCGGCATCCAGACATCGCTGCAATCGTTCATCGATTCCTATAACACCCTGAAGAAAACCATCGACACCTTGTCCAAGGCAACGCCGGATGCCGATGGCAATCTGACCGTTTCGGCGGCGTTCACCGGTGACGCTCTCCCGCGTTCGTTGATGGCGGACGTGCGGGCTCAGTTGACAGATCCAGGGGCGGGCGGAGCGGGGCAATTGTCCGTGCTCTCGCAGATGGGTGTCTTGACTGACAGTAAAACCGGTTTGCTGACGCTCGATACCGCAGTATTCAACAAGCGTATGGAAATCCCTGGCATGGCTGGCCAGGTTCAACAACTGTTCAGCGGCACCGATTCCAAGAATGGTCTGTTGGCGCGTATGACTGCGGCGGTTGATCCGTACGTCAAGACTGGTGGGCTGCTCGATCAGCGCAGTTCCAACCTGACTAATCTGACATCGAGCCTGCAAAAGCAGCAGGCGGCGCTGGATCTGCGCGTGGCCAACCTGACGACGACATTGACCGCCAAGTACAATGCCATGGACTTGCTGGTAGGGCAGATGAAGGCAACGGCGAGCAACATCACGTCGTTCTTCAGCTCGCTGAACGCTCAGCAGTCCGCGAAGTAACAGTCAGTAACGACAAAAACCCGGCTACGCTTTATCTGCGTGCGCCGGGTTTTTGTCTTTTGATCTAAAGTTTTCGGACCGGTTGGCGATACACTGGTTATACGAGTCAACGTGGCAATGAGGTAGAACATGAACCCGATGTTAGCCCTTCGGCAGTACCAGAAAGTCGGCGCCCATGCGCAGACGTCCGAAGCGAGCCCGCACCGTTTGGTGCAAATGTTGATGGAAGGTGGCCTGGCCCGGATTGCGCAGGCCAAAGGCGCCATCGAACGCAAGGACATTCCCGGCAAGTGCACGGCGATCAGCAAGGCCATCGGCATCGTCAGTGGCCTGCGTGAAGGCCTCGATCTTGAGAACAACGCCGAGGCGCTGGCCGATCTGGATGGCCTGTACATCTACATGATGAAGCGTCTTGCCGAGGCGAACATCAGCAGCGACCCACGTGTGCTCGACGAAGTCGCCGGCCTGCTGACAACGGTCAAAGAAGGTTGGGACGCCATCGCGCCCGTGCCGGCTCCGCAGTTCTGAAGGAGATCACCATGAGTCTTGTATTGCAGCGAATAGCCGATACCCGTGAAGCGTTGGTCGGAGCATTGGCCGAACGAAACTGGGAAGCCATTGGTGAGTTGGATCTGGCTTGCCGTTCCTGCATGGAAGACGTCATGGCGGAAGCTTCGCTGGACGAAGTGGCACTGCGCGACAACCTTGAGGAGCTGCTATTCGTCTACAAAGAGCTTCTCGAGGTAGCAATGGGCGAGCGGCAGGCGATAGCCAACGAGATGTCGCAGATCACCCAAGCGCAAAAGGCTGCAAAGGTTTACCATCTGTTTGGTTGATTAACCGTCAGTTAAACCAGAGATGTGCGCCATAAATTTGACTGTGCACGGTTTTTTGACTTAACTAGTGGCTATTATCAGGTTTAGGGCGTCTACAGGCACATGGTGTCCTGCAAGCGTCTCGCTTGCCTTATTTTTCGGGCATTGAGTTGACTAGGGAAGTTGCTATTGCATGTGGCGTGAAACCAAAATTCTGCTGATCGATGACGATAGCGTCCGCCGCCGCGACCTGGCGGTGATTCTGAATTTTCTTGGCGAAGAAAATTTACCCTGCGGCAGCCATGACTGGCAGCAGGCAGTCGGCTCTTTGTCGTCTAGTCGTGAGGTCATTTGCGTACTGATCGGGACGGTCAATGCTCCTGGCGCGCTTTTGGGCTTGCTAAAGACACTCGGAACCTGGGATGAGTTCCTTCCGGTTTTGTTAATGGGCGATAATTCTTCCGTTGATCTGCCTGAAGACCAGCGTCGCCGCGTGCTGTCGACCTTGGAAATGCCGCCCAGCTACAGCAAATTGCTCGATTCGCTGCACCGCGCCCAGGTCTATCGCGAAATGTACGACCAGGCCCGTGAACGCGGCCGTCATCGCGAACCCAATCTTTTCCGCAGCCTCGTCGGCACCAGCCGTGCGATTCAGCACGTGCGGCAGATGATGCAGCAGGTCGCCGACACTGACGCCAGCGTGCTGATCCTCGGCGAGTCCGGCACCGGCAAGGAAGTGGTCGCGCGCAACCTTCACTATCACTCCAAACGTCGCGACGCGCCGTTCGTTCCAGTCAACTGCGGGGCGATCCCGGCAGAGCTGCTCGAAAGCGAACTGTTCGGCCACGAGAAGGGCGCCTTCACCGGCGCGATCACCAGCCGTGCCGGGCGCTTTGAACTGGCCAACGGCGGCACGCTGTTCCTCGACGAAATCGGCGATATGCCGCTGCCGATGCAGGTCAAGCTGCTGCGCGTATTGCAAGAGCGTACCTTCGAGCGCGTGGGCAGCAACAAGACCCAAAGCGTCGACGTGCGCATCATTGCCGCAACGCACAAGAATCTCGAAAGCATGATCGAGATCGGCTCGTTCCGCGAAGACCTCTATTATCGCCTGAACGTGTTCCCGATCGAGATGGCACCGCTGCGTGAGCGCGTCGAGGACATCCCGCTGCTGATGAACGAGCTGATCTCGCGCATGGAACACGAGAAGCGCGGTTCGATCCGTTTCAACTCGGCGGCGATCATGTCGCTGTGCCGTCACGGCTGGCCGGGCAACGTCCGCGAGCTGGCCAACCTCGTCGAGCGCATGGCGATCATGCATCCGTACGGCGTGATCGGCGTGGTCGAGTTGCCGAAGAAGTTCCGCTACGTCGACGACGAAGACGAGCAAATGGTCGACAGCCTGCGCAGCGATCTTGAAGAGCGTGTGGCGATCAACGGCCACACGCCTGACTTCAGCGCCAACGCGTTGCTGCCGCCGGAAGGCCTCGATCTCAAGGACTACCTCGGTGGTCTGGAGCAAGGCCTGATTCAGCAAGCCCTGGACGACGCCAATGGCATCGTGGCACGGGCCGCTGAACGTCTGCGTATTCGCCGCACGACCCTGGTCGAGAAGATGCGCAAGTACGGCATGAGCCGGGCTGGAGGAGACGAACAGGCGGATGATTGACGCCTGTTTTTCAAGCGCTTCATTTATAAGCGGTTTTTTTAGGCACGGGTATTGCTATAGCCCTCGCAACGTTCCGTTTCACTGACGGTCAGCCAAGCGAGAGAGCCCAATGCCCCAAGCCGCCCAGATCTCTTCTGCCTCCAATATCGTGGGGCAACCCTCGTCCGTAGAGCAGGCAAGTCGTCAGGGACTTGAGCAGGCCTTCCAGCTGTTCAACCAGATGTCGAGTCAGCTGACTGACTCATACAGCCTGCTCGAAGCGCGGGTCACCGAACTCAAGGGTGAACTGGCCGTGGTCAGCGCCCAGCGCATGCAGGAACTGGCGGAAAAAGAGCGCCTGGCCAATCGCTTGCAAAACCTCCTCGACCTGTTGCCCGGCGGCGTCATCGTCATCGACGGCCACGGTCTGGTACGCGAAGCCAACCCGGCCGCCATCGATCTGCTCGGCTCGCCACTCGAAGGCGAACTCTGGCGCCATGTGATTGCACGCTGCTTCGCTCCCCGTGAAGACGACGGTCATGAAATTTCCCTGAAAAATGGTCGACGCCTGTCGATTGCCACCCGCTCGCTGGACGCCGAGCCGGGGCAGTTGGTGCTGCTCAACGACTTGACTGAAACCCGTCATCTGCAAGATCAACTGGCACGGCACGAGCGCTTGTCTTCGCTGGGGCGCATGGTCGCGTCTCTGGCTCATCAGATCCGCACGCCGCTGTCCGCCGCCTTGCTCTACGCCAGTCATTTGACTGAGCAGCAATTGCCGGTGGAAACCCAGCAACGCTTTGCCGGCCGCCTGAAAGAGCGGCTGCACGAACTCGAACATCAAGTGCGCGACATGCTGGTGTTCGCTCGCGGTGAATTGCCGCTGACCGACCGCCTCACCCCTGATGCCTTGATGCAGTCGCTGCAGGCTGCGGCGCTGACCCACGTGCAGGATCTGCCAATCCGCTGGCAGTGCGACAGCCATGCCGGTGAGCTGCTGTGCAACCGCGACACGCTGGTCGGCGCATTGCTGAATCTGATTGAAAACGCCATTCAGGCGAGCGCCGGCGAGGCGCGCCTGAAAGTGCATTGCTACACCAGAGGCAATACGCTGCGTCTGTGTGTCAGCGACAACGGCAGCGGTATTGAGCCGACAGTTTTGGCGCGCCTTGGCGAGCCTTTTTTACTACCAAAGTCACCGGGACCGGCCTTGGCCTGACCGTGGTCAAAGCAGTGGCTCGCGCGCATCAGGGAGAATTGACCCTGCGCTCGCGAGTCGGGCGCGGCACCTGCGCGCAGGTCAGCCTGCCACTGTTTTGCGCTGCACAAGGAGTTGAATAAACGTCATGGGCATCAAGGTGTTGCTGGTCGAGGATGACCGTTCGTTGCGCGAGGCGCTGGCCGATACGCTGCTACTTGCCGGCCACGACTATCACGCCGTCGGCAGCGCCGAAGAAGCACTGACGGCTGTCGCGCAGCAAGCCTTCAGCCTGGTGGTCAGCGACGTCAACATGCCGGGCATGGACGGTCATCAATTGCTCGCCCTGCTGCGCGCGCGCCAACCGCAATTGCCGGTGCTGCTGATGACCGCCCACGGCGCCGTCGAGCGAGCGGTCGATGCCATGCGCCAAGGCGCGGCGGATTATCTGGTCAAGCCGTTCGAACCCAAAGCGCTGCTCGATCTGGTGGCGCGGCATGCGCTGGGCAGTATTGACGCTGGCGAAGCGGAAGGCCCCGTCGCCGTTGAACCGGCGAGTGCGCAACTGCTTGAGCTGGCCGCACGGGTCGCGCGCAGTGACTCGACCGTGTTGATCTCCGGCGAGTCCGGCACCGGTAAAGAAGTGCTGGCGCGCTACATTCACCAGCAATCGCGGCGGGCCAGTCAGCCCTTTATTGCGATCAACTGCGCGGCGATTCCCGACAACATGCTCGAAGCGACGCTGTTCGGTCATGAGAAAGGTTCGTTCACCGGTGCTATCGCCTCGCAGGCCGGCAAGTTCGAGCAGGCGGACGGCGGCACCATTCTGCTCGACGAAATTTCCGAAATGCCGCTGGGCCTGCAAGCCAAGTTGTTACGTGTTCTGCAAGAGCGCGAAGTCGAGCGCGTGGGCGCGCGCAAGCCGATCAGTCTGGATATTCGCGTGGTCGCCACGACCAACCGCGATCTGGCCGGTGAAGTGGCGGCGGGGCGTTTCCGCGAAGACCTGTTTTACCGCTTGTCGGTTTTCCCCTGGCGTGGCGTCCACTTCGCGAGCGCACTGCCGATATCCTGCCGCTGGCGGAAAAGTTGTTGGCCAAACACGTCAATAAAATGAAGCACGCCGCAGCGAAGCTATCGCCCGAAGCGCAAGCCTGCCTGACCGCATATCCGTGGCCGGGCAATGTGCGTGAACTGGACAACGCCATTCAGCGTGCGTTGATTCTGCAGCAGGGCGGTTTGATTCAGCCGCAGGATTTTTGCCTGAGCGGTGCGGTGACATTTGCGCCGTCGCCGGTCGCGGCACCGGTGATCCGCGAGGTGGAAATCGAGGCGGATTCTTCCGGCGCCCTGGGCGATGACCTGCGCCGCCGGGAGTTTCAGATGATCATCGACACCCTGCGCGCCGAGCGTGGCCGGCGCAAGGAAGCGGCCGAAAAACTCGGCATCAGCCCGCGCACCCTGCGCTACAAACTGGCGCAAATGCGCGACGCCGGGATGGACGTCGAAGGCTATCTGTTCGCCACCTGATCGATGCTGCAAAACATTCCAGATGCTTTTCTCAGAAGGGTGCCCATGAGCTGGCACCCTTGTTGCTAATACCTGTGTACCCGCCGAGTGAGTGTCAAAAAATTGCGGGCCGCCCAAGAGAGTAGACCATGAGCCAAGGTATTGAATTTAATCGGTTGATGATGGACATGCAGGCCATGAAAGTGGATGCCATGTCTGCGCGTAAATCGACTGCCGCTGTCCCTGAAATCGCGGGCAGCAGCTTTTCCGACATGCTCGGTCAGGCGATCAATAAAGTCAGCGATACCCAACAGGCGTCGACTCAACTGGCCAACGCGTTCGAGATCGGCAAGAGCGGTGTCGACCTGACTGACGTCATGATTGCGTCGCAAAAAGCCAGCGTGTCGTTCCAGGCTCTGACCCAGGTGCGCAACAAACTGGTCCAGGCTTACCAAGACATCATGCAGATGCCGGTTTAAGGGCGAAATAAGTCATGGCAGAAGCAGTCGCTGATAACGTTCCGGCCAAGGCCACCCCGATCGACGGCAAACCGCCGCTGTTCGGCCTGTCCTTTCTGGAAAACCTTTCCCAGATGACCGTGCTGCGTCAGGTCGGCCTGTTGGTCGGTCTGGCTGCGAGCGTGGCGATTGGCTTTGCCGTGGTGCTGTGGTCGCAGCAGCCGGATTACCGTCCACTGTACGGCAGCCTTGCCGGCATGGACGCCAAACAGGTCATGGAAACTCTGGCCGCCGCTGACATTCCTTACAACGTAGAGCCCAATTCCGGCGCCTTGCTGGTCAAGGCCGACGACCTGTCCCGTGCGCGGATGAAACTCGCTGCCGCTGGTGTCACTCCCAGCGACGGCAACATCGGTTTCGAAATCCTCGACAAGGAACAGGGTCTGGGCACCAGCCAGTTCATGGAAGCGACCCGTTATCGTCGCGGCCTCGAAGGTGAATTGGCGCGCACTATCTCCAGCCTGAACAACGTCAAGGGTGCGCGCGTGCACCTGGCGATTCCGAAGAGTTCGGTGTTCGTCCGTGACGAGCGCAAGCCGAGCGCTTCGGTATTGGTCGAGCTGTACAGCGGGCGTTCGCTGGAGCCGGGTCAGGTGGTGGCGATCATCAACCTGGTGGCGACTTCCGTGCCAGAGTTGAGCAAATCGCAGATCACCGTCGTTGATCAGAAGGGCAATCTGCTCTCCGATCAGGCTGAAAATTCTGAAATGACCATGGCCGGCAAGCAGTTCGATTACAGCCGTCGCATGGAAAGCATGCTCACCCAGCGCGTGCACAACATTCTGCAACCGGTACTGGGCAACGATCGCTACAAGGCTGAAGTCTCCGCCGACATCGATTTCAGTGCCGTCGAATCGACCGCCGAGCAGTTCAACCCGGACCAACCGGCGTTGCGCAGCGAGCAGTCGGTCAACGAACAACGCACCGCGAGCAATGGCCCGCAGGGTGTGCCGGGTGCCCTGAGCAACCAGCCACCGGCGCCGGCCTCGGCGCCGCAGACCACCGGCGGCACCGCCGCACCGGCCGGCATGATCCAGCCGGGCCAGCCACTGGTTGACGCCAACGGCCAGCAGATCATGGACCCGGCCACTGGCCAGCCGATGCTCGCACCGTACCCGGCAGACAAGCGTCAACAATCGACGAAGAACTTCGAACTCGACCGTTCCATCAGCCACACCAAACAGCAGCAGGGCCGTCTCAATCGCCTGTCGGTGTCGGTGGTGGTCGATGATCAGGTCAAGGTCAACCCGGCCAACGGCGAAACCAGCCGCGCGCCGTGGACTGCCGACGAATTGGCGCGCTTCACTCGTCTGGTGCAGGATGCCGTCGGTTTCGATGCCAGTCGTGGCGACAGCGTCAGTGTGATCAACATGCCGTTCTCCGCCGAACGCGGCGAAGTGATTGCCGATATTCCGTTCTACTCCCAGCCTTGGTTCTGGGACATCGTCAAACAAGTGCTGGGTGTGCTGTTCATCCTCGTGCTGGTGTTTGGTGTGCTGCGTCCGGTGCTCAACAACATCACCGGCGGTGGCAAAGGCAAGGAGCTGGCCGGTCTGGGCAGCGACGTGGAACTCGGTGGCATGGGCGGCCTGGACGGCGAACTGGCCAACGACCGCGTGAGCCTCGGTGGTCCGCAGAGCATTCTGTTGCCGAGCCCGAGCGAGGGTTATGACGCGCAGCTGAATGCAATCAAGAGTCTGGTAGCTGAAGACCCGGGTCGCGTGGCTCAGGTCGTAAAAGAGTGGATTAACGCAGATGAGTGATAACCGAGCCGCCGCCGTCAAACTGACCAAGGTCGACAAAGCCGCGATTCTGCTGCTGTCCCTGGGTTCGACCGATGCTGCGCAAGTGCTGCGCCACATGGGCCCCAAAGAGGTTCAGCGCGTCGGCGTGGCCATGGCGCAGATGGGCAACGTCCATCGCGAACAGGTCGAGCAGGTGATGAGTGAGTTCGTCGACATCGTCGGCGATCAGACCAGCCTCGGCGTCGGTTCCGACGACTACGTGCGCAAGATGCTCACCCAGGCCCTGGGCGAAGACAAGGCCAACGGCCTGATCGACCGCATCCTGCTCGGTGGTAACACCAGCGGCCTCGACAGCCTGAAATGGATGGAGCCGCGCGCCGTCGCCGACGTGATCCGCTACGAACACCCGCAGATCCAGGCAATCGTGGTCGCGTACCTCGACCCGGATCAGGCCGGTGAAGTGCTCGGCAACTTCGACCACAAAGTGCGTCTGGACATCATTCTGCGCGTCTCGTCGTTGAACACCGTGCAACCGGCCGCCTTGAAAGAACTCAACCAGATTCTCGAGAAGCAGTTCTCCGGCAACTCGAACGCCTCGCGCACCACCCTGGGTGGCATCAAGCGTGCGGCCGACATCATGAACTTCCTCGACAGCTCGATCGAAGGCCAGCTCATGGACTCGATCCGCGAAGTCGACGAAGACCTGTCCGGTCAGATCGAAGACCTCATGTTCGTGTTCAACAACCTTGCCGACGTCGACGACCGTGGCATCCAGGCGCTGTTGCGCGAAGTGTCTTCGGACGTGCTGGTACTGGCCCTCAAGGGTTCGGACGAAGGCGTCAAGGAAAAGATCTTCAAGAACATGTCCAAGCGTGCTGCCGAACTGTTGCGCGACGACCTCGAGGCCAAAGGCCCGGTGCGCGTCAGCGATGTCGAGACCGCGCAGAAGGAAATCCTCACCATTGCCCGTCGTATGGCCGAAGCCGGCGAGATCGTGCTCGGTGGCAAGGGCGGCGAGGAAATGATCTAAGCCCATGGATAAGCCTGACGAGTCTGTGACGGATCTGATCCGCGCCCGCGATGTTCGTGGTTTCGAATCCTGGGCGCTGCCCAGCTTCGACCCGCCGAAGCCGGAACCCGAGCCTGAGCCGGAACCCGAACCGCCGGAAATGGAAGAAGTGCCGCTGGAAGAAGTCCAGCCACTGACCCTGGAAGAACTCGAAAGCATCCGTCAGGAGGCTTACAACGAGGGCTTCGCCATCGGCGAAAAGGAAGGTTTTCACAGCACCACGCTGAAGGTTCGCCAGGAAGCAGAAGCCGCGCTGGCGGCGAAAATCGCCAGCCTTGAGCTGCTGATGGCCAACCTGTTCGAACCGATCGCCGAGCAAGACACCCAGATTGAAAAGTCGCTGGTCGACCTTGTGCAGCACATCACCAAACAAGTGATCAAGCGCGAACTGGCCATCGATTCGACGCAGATCGAACACGTCATGCGCGATGCCCTCAAGCTGTTGCCGCTGGGCGTGGAAAACGTGCGTCTGTACGTCAATCCGCAGGATTTCGCCCAGGTCAAAGCCCTGCGCGAACGCCACGAAGAAACCTGGCGCATCGTCGAAGACGAATCGCTGCTGCCGGGCGGCTGCCGGGTTGAAACCGAACACAGCCGCATCGACGCCAGTGTCGAATCGCGGGTGACCCAGGTCATGGCCAAACTGTTCGACCAGTTGCACGAGCAGGCCCTGCACCCGGCAGCGCCTGACTTGAGTCTGGATATTCCCGAAGACACCCCAGCGGCTGTCGACTCTGACGAGCCGCGCGCGGACGCCAGCGATGCGCCTTGAACGCACCAGTTTCGCCAAGCGCCTGAGCACTTACGCCGAGGCCACCGAGATTGCCGGCGCGCCGATCCTTGAGGGTCGGCTGTTGCGCATGGTCGGCCTGACCCTCGAAGCCGAAGGCTTGCGCGCCGCCATGGGCACCCGCTGCATGGTGATCAATGACGACAGCTACCATCCGTCCCAGGTGGAAGCGGAAGTCATGGGTTTTTCTGGCAGCAAAGTCTTTCTGATGCCGGTCGGCAGCGTCGCTGGGATTGCCCCGGGCGCCCGCGTGGTGCCGCTGGCTGATACCGGTCGCCTGCCGATGGGCATGAGCATGCTTGGTCGTGTTCTCGACGGCGCCGGCCGCGCGCTGGACGGCAAGGGTGGCATGAAGGCCGAAGACTGGGTGCCGATGGACGGCCCGACGATCAACCCGCTCAACCGTGACCCGATCAGCGTGCCGCTGGACGTCGGCATCCGTTGCATCAACGGTTTGCTGACCGTCGGCCGTGGCCAGCGTCTGGGGCTGTTCGCCGGTACCGGTGTCGGTAAATCGGTGCTGTTGGGCATGATGACCCGCTTCACCGAAGCCGACATCATCGTCGTCGGCCTGATCGGTGAGCGTGGTCGCGAAGTTAAGGAATTCATCGAGCACATCCTCGGTGAAGAAGGCCTCAAGCGTTCGGTGGTGGTTGCCTCGCCAGCGGACGATGCACCGCTGATGCGTATGCGCGCGGCGATGTATTGCACGCGCATCGCCGAGTATTTCCGCGACAAGGGCAAGAACGTTCTGCTGCTGATGGACTCGCTGACCCGTTTCGCCCAGGCGCAGCGGGAAATCGCTCTGGCCATCGGCGAACCGCCGGCGACCAAGGGTTATCCGCCATCGGTGTTCGCCAAACTGCCGAAACTGGTGGAGCGCGCCGGTAACGCGGAGAAGGGCGGTGGTTCGATCACGGCGTTCTACACCGTGCTGTCCGAAGGCGATGACCAGCAGGACCCGATTGCCGACTCGGCGCGGGGCGTGCTCGACGGCCACATCGTGCTGTCGCGGCGCCTGGCCGAGGAAGGCCATTATCCGGCGATCGACATCGAAGCCTCGATCAGCCGGGTCATGCCGGCAGTAGTTTCGCCGGATCACATGCAGCGCGCGCAGTACTTCAAGCAATTGTGGTCACGCTATCAGCAGAGCCGCGATCTGATCAGCGTCGGCGCCTACGTGGCCGGCGGCGATCGCGAGACCGATCTGGCGATTTCCCTGCAACCGCAGCTGGTCAGGTATCAGCGCCAGGGCCTCAACGACAAAATCACCATGGGTGAAAGCCAGGCCTACCTGGAAACCCTGTTCGCCCCAGCGGCGGGCGGGTAACCGGCCATGGCCGTCAGCCGCGCCGCGCGCCTGGCACCCGTGGTAGACATGGCCGAAAAGGCCGAGAAAGCCGCCGTGCAGCGCCTCGCCTACTTTCAGGGCCAGGTCAAAGTTGCCGAAAGCAAACTGGCCGACCTCAATGCCTTTCGTCTGGATTACTCACAGCAATGGATCGTGCGCGGCAGCACCGGCGTGACCGGGCAATGGCTGCTGGGCTTTCAGGGTTTTCTGGCGCAACTCGACACCGCCGTTGATCAACAACGGCAGAGCCTGGTCTGGCACCAGAACAATCTCGACAAGGCCCGTGACGAGTGGCAACAGGCCTTTGCCCGCGTCGAGGGTTTGCGCAAACTGGTGCAGCGCTATCGTGATGAAGCGCAACGCCTGGAAGACAAGCGCGAACAGAAGCTGCTCGATGAACTGTCGCAGCGGTTGCCACGGCGTGATGCCTTCTAAACCTCACCGCCAAACCCCTGTGGGAGCGAGCCTGCTCGCGAAAGCGCCGTGTCAGTCAATCCTGTAGTCAACTGACAGAATGCCTTCGCGAGCAGGCTCGCTCCCACACTTGTTCCACCGTTGCGCCTTGCCCCAACCCTATCCAGCTGCTAAACCTTGTACAGGTTCGTCAATGACAAGGAAGCCAGTCAATGTCAGTTGTTACAGAAGTTTCTCCAGACAAGAAAAAGCTCACGATCGCGGTCAAAGGCCGGTTCGATTTCGGTCGCCATCAGGAATTTCGCGAGTCGTATGAGCGGCTCGACAAGAAACCCGAATCCATCGTGGTCGATCTCAAAGAGGCCACTTACCTCGACAGCTCCGCGCTGGGCATGCTGCTCCTGCTACGTGATCACGCCGGCGGCGACGAGTCGGATATCCGCGTCGTCAACAGCAGTTCCGATGTGAAGAAAATCCTCGCGATTTCCAACTTCGACAAACTCTTCGACATCAGTTGACGCCCATGCAGGCGCAAGAGCCGCTGACCATTCTTATCGCCGAAGACAGCGCCGCCGACCGGTTGCTGTTGTCGACCATCGTCCGCCGTCAGGGCCATCAGGTGCTGACGGCGGCCAATGGTGCCGACGCGGTCGAAACGTTCAAAGAGCAGCAGCCCGATCTGGTGTTGATGGACGCGCTGATGCCGGTGATGGACGGCTTCGAAGCGGCGCGGCAGATCAAGGCGCTGGCGGGTGAAGCGCTGGTGCCGATCATCTTCCTCACCTCGCTGACCGAGAGTGAGGCGCTGGCCCGTTGTCTCGAGGCCGGCGGCGACGACTTTCTGGCGAAGCCATACAACCAGGTGATCCTTGCCGCCAAAATCAAGGCGATGGATCGCTTGCGTCGTCTGCAGGCGACCGTTCTGCAACAGCGCGATCTCATCGCCAGGCACCACGACTATCTGCTCAACGAACAGCGCGTAGCCAAAGCGGTGTTCGACAAGGTCGCCCATTCCGGCTGCCTGAGTGCGCCGAACATCCGCTACCTGCAATCGCCTTACGCGCTGTTCAATGGTGATTTGTTGCTCGCGGCGTACACGCCGGCCGGTGACATGCACGTCATGCTCGGCGATTTCACCGGCCATGGCCTGCCGGCAGCGGTGGGGGCGATGCCGCTGGCCGAAGTGTTCTACGGCATGACCGCCAAGGGCTACGGTCTGACCGAAACCCTGCGCGAGATGAACGCCAAGCTCAAGCGCATCCTGCCGGTGGACATGTTCTGCTGCGCCACGTTGCTCTGTCTGAGTTTCCAGAGCCGTTCGGTGGAGGTGTGGAACGGCGGCATGCCGGATGGTTACCTGCACCGCATGGCCAGCGGCGAGCGTGTGCCTTTGCCGGCGCGGCACTTGCCCTCGGGGATTCTCAGCGCGCAGGCCTTCGATGACCGTACGGATGTGTATCCGATGGCCGTGGATGACCGGGTGTTTCTGCTGTCGGACGGGGTGATCGATACCTGCGACGCCAATGACCAGTTGTTCGGCGTCGAACGCTTGCAGCAGGTCTTTGCTGCCAACCGTGAACCGGATCGGCTGTTCGAGGACATCGAACAGGCGCTGCGCGATTTTCGCGGACAGGCCCGTGATGACGTAAGCATGGTTGAGGTCAGCCTGCTCGAGTCAATGCAGGTCCACGGCGCGGCGCCGGTGTATTCCGACAGCGGCCAGTCGTGCCCGCTGGACTGGTCGGCGAGTTTCGAGTTTCGCGGCGCCACGCTCAGACGCTTCAATCCGTTGCCGTTTCTTTTGCAACTGCTGCTCGAAGTACATGGCCTGCGTCCGCAAAGCGGGGCGTTGTACAGCGTGCTCGCCGAGTTGTATTCCAATGCGCTGGAGCATGGCGTGCTGGGGCTCGACTCCAGTCTCAAGCGCGATGCGACAGGGTTTGCCCAGTACTATGAAATGCGCGCGGCGCGGCTGGAAGCGCTGCAAGACGGTTTCGTGCGGGTGCATCTGCAGGTCCAGCCGCAGGGCGAGGGCGGGCGCCTGGTGATCCGCGTCGAGGACAGCGGCAGAGGTTTTGATGTGGCGCGGATCATGGAGCGGCCGCTGGATAACGTCCGCTTGTCGGGACGCGGTATCAGCCTCATCCGGCAACTGGGGCGCAACGCCAGCTGGTCGGACCAAGGTCGTAGTGCCAGCGTGGAGTTTTTCTGGGAGATTGAGGCATAATCCGCCCATTCTTGATCAAGGAGTGAGCAAGTGACAAACCCACATGTAAATCGCGAAGTCCTCGATACTTTGCGCGAAGTGATGGAGGACGGCTATACGGAATTGCTGGAGACTTTTCTGGCAGATTCGCAAAGCCGCCTGCACGAGTTGCAGGACAGCACCAGCGTCAAAGTGCTTTCCGATGTAGCGCATAGCTTCAAGGGCAGCGCCAGCAACATGGGCGCGGTTCGACTGGCCGAGTTGTGCCAGGACCTGGAGTCGAACGCCAAGGACAAAAGTCCGGAAGCGCTCGCTCAACTGGTGGCCGATATCCATTCCGAATTCGCCGAAGTACGCCCGTTGTACGAAAGCGAAAAGCACCACGCCCACATCCACTGAAGCTGCCGTCCGGCGCTTTTCGCAAGTGTCTGGCCAAACTGGCCCGGCACTTGCAGTCATCTTGCTCAACTGTACCTACGATCCCAGTGCAGCGGAGACCGTGTCATGCCTGCGACCCCCAACATTCTTCTTCAGACCGCCGCTCAGGCCAAGGCGCAAGCCGCCTCTGCCAAATCGTCGGCAATGGCCGCAGACGCCGGGGACAAGGCTTCCAGCTTCGCCAAAGTGTTTGCCGATCAAGCGCCGGCCAAGCCTGCCGTCAGCGCTGACAATTCAGTCAAACCGGCACGCGATAAGGTCGCTGATGGCAGCGCCAAAAAGGATATCGGCAAAGACCAGTCTGCCGCGCCCGAGCCAGCGGTTGCCGATAGCGGCAAAGCGTTGCCTGCCGACAAAGCGGCGGCGAGCGACGACGCGACTGCCACCGTCGATGACACCGCTGAAACCGTACAGACTCCTGTGTCCGATGCCGCGCCTGTAGACCCGGCGCTTGATCCGGCCTTGGCGCAAGTCGTCCAGCCATTGGTGGCAACGCCTGTGGTGCAGGCCCCGGTAGTCGCAACGCCAGCCCAGCCGGAAGTTGAAACGCCTGCCTTGGTCGCCTTGCCGGGCATGGTCAAAGATCCGGCGGCCACCGACAGCGATTTCGATCCTTCAGCTGATCCGCTCGATTCGCTGCCGGCCGTGCGCATGGCGATGGAGCAGGGCGGGCATATTTCTGCCGCCAGCCAGGCGCAACCGAAAGCCACGCCTGCTCAAGCTCAGGCTGACGGCGAATTGACCGCCGCGCAGAACTTCGCTGCCGGTATGGCCAGCATGCTTGACGTGCAGGCCGACAAGGACAGCACCAGTCAGGGCGGCGAAAAAGCCTTCAGCGGGTTGATCGATGATGGTCTGAAGGATTTGAAATCCGCCACCAGCGACACCCGTGTCGATGACTTCGCCAACCGTCTGGCGGCACTGACCCAGGCCGCTACGCCGAAAACCGCGAACGCGCTGCCGGTGAATCAGCCGATCGCCATGCACCAGAGCGGCTGGACCGAAGAAGTGGTCAACCGCGTCATGTACCTGTCCAGCGTCAACCTGAAGGCCGCCGACATTCAGTTGCAGCCGGCGGAGCTGGGGCGTCTGGATATCCGCGTGAACATGGTTCCCGATCAGCAGACCCAGGTCACCTTCATGAGCGCGCACCCGAGCGTGCGCGAAGCGCTCGACAGCCAGATGCATCGCCTGCGCGACATGTTCAACCAGCAGGGCATGGGCCAGGTCGACGTCAATGTCGCCGACCAGAACCGTGGCTGGCAGGGCCACCAAGGACAGGAGCAGGCGCAGCAGGGCCAGAGTGGCCGGACCAGCGCTGCGGGTGGTCGCCTTGATTCGGTGGATGAAGAATTGGCACCGGTTACTGCCGCTGAAGTGGCGGCGCAGACCACCAGCGTCATCGGCACCAGCGCGGTCGATTATTACGCCTGACGCAACGCACTACCCAATGTGGGAGCGAGCCTGCTCGCGAATACGGTGTGACATTCAACCTATATGTTGACTGACACATTGCTTTCGCGAGCAGGCTCGCTCCCACGTTTGTTTATGGCGCCGTTCAAATGACGCGCCGACACTTCTGGCATAACACTTGCTCTTGCCTTGCCGTGCGACTGTGAAACCCCCGATTAGTGACGGATTATTGGCATGGCGAAGAGCGAAGCTGCAGCAGTAAAAGACCCCGCAACCAAAGGCAAACTCAAGCTGATCATCGTGATCGTGCTGGCGTTGCTGGTGGCCATTGGTGCATCCGTCGGGGCGACCTGGTTCTTCATGCACGGCGCGCAGAGCAAGCCTGCCGAGGCTGCTGAAGCAGCGCCGGTCGGCAAGCAGGCGGCGATTTTCGAGCCGATGGCGCCGGCCTTCGTTGCCAACTACAACCAGAACGGCCGTCAGCGCTACATGCAGGTGAGCATCACCATGCTGGCGCGTAATCAGGCCGATCTGGACGCGCTCAAAGTGCACATGCCGGTTATCCGCAACAACCTGGTAATGCTCTTCTCCGGTCAGGATTTCGCCACGCTGGCGACCCCGGTCGGGCAGGAGATGTTGCGCCAGAAGGCCACCGCCAGCGTCCAGGAAGTGGCGCAGAAAGAACTGGGCAAAGTGGTCATCGAACAGTTGCTTTTCACTAATTTCGTACTGCAGTAGGAACACGACATGGCCGTGCAGGATCTGCTGTCCCAGGATGAAATCGATGCGCTGTTGCATGGCGTCGATGATGGTCTGGTACAGACCGATAATGCTGCCGAACCCGGCAGTGTCAAAAGCTACGACCTGACCAGCCAGGATCGCATCGTCCGTGGACGCATGCCGACGCTGGAAATGATCAACGAGCGTTTCGCCCGCTACACCCGCATCAGCATGTTCAACATGCTGCGCCGCTCGGCGGACGTGGCCGTCGGGGGCGTGCAGGTGATGAAGTTCGGCGAATACGTGCACTCGCTGTACGTGCCGACCAGCCTCAACCTGGTCAAGATCAAACCGCTGCGCGGCACCGCGCTGTTCATCCTCGACGCCAAGCTGGTGTTCAAGCTGGTGGACAACTTCTTCGGCGGCGACGGCCGTCACGCCAAGATCGAAGGGCGTGAATTCACCCCGACCGAACTGCGCGTAGTGCGCATGGTGCTCGAGCAGGCTTTCGTCGATCTGAAAGAAGCCTGGCAGGCGATCATGGAAGTCAATTTCGAGTACATCAACTCGGAAGTGAACCCGGCCATGGCCAACATCGTCGGCCCGAGCGAAGCGATTGTGGTCTCCACCTTCCATATCGAACTCGATGGCGGTGGCGGCGACCTGCACGTGACCATGCCGTACTCGATGATCGAGCCGGTGCGCGAGATGCTCGACGCCGGTTTCCAGTCCGACCTCGACGATCAGGACGAGCGCTGGGTCAACGCGCTGCGCCAGGACGTGCTCGATGTCGATGTGCCGATCGGTGCCACCGTGGCCCGCCGCCAGTTGAAGCTGCGCGACATCCTGCACATGCAACCGGGCGATGTGATCCCGGTCGAGATGCCGGAAGACATGATCATGCGCGCCAACGGCGTGCCGGCCTTCAAGGTCAAGATGGGCTCGCACAAAGGCAACCTCGCGTTGCAAGTGATCGAGCCGATCGAGCGTCGCTGAGGCGGCGCCTTTCACCCCGTATTTAACCGAATTGTTGCCCGCCGAGGACACATGATGAACGACGATATGAACGCGCAGGACGATCAGGCACTGGCCGATGAATGGGCTGCGGCCCTGGAAGAAACCGGTGATGCTGGCCAGGCTGACATCGATGCACTGCTGGCCGCCGACGCCGGTACTTCCAGCTCCAACCGTCTGCCGATGGAAGAGTTCGGCAGCGTGCCGAAGAACAATGATCCGGTGACCCTCGACGGCCCGAACCTGGACGTGATCCTCGACATTCCGGTGTCGATTTCCATGGAAGTCGGTAGCACCGACATCAATATCCGCAACCTGCTGCAACTCAACCAGGGTTCGGTGATCGAGCTTGATCGTCTGGCCGGTGAGCCGCTCGACGTGCTGGTCAACGGCACCTTGATCGCCCACGGCGAAGTAGTGGTGGTCAACGAGAAGTTCGGCATCCGCCTGACTGACGTGATCAGCCCAAGCGAACGCATCAAGAAGCTGCGCTGAGTGAAGAGGTTTCTCTGGGCTTTGCTGGCATTGCCGTTGAGCGTGCTGGCTGCCGAACCGAGCGCAACCACCGCTGCGCCTGCCGCCACTGCGCCCATGGTCAACAGCGGCGTGGCCGGGCAACTGACGCAGTTGGTGTTCGGTTTGCTGCTGGTGCTGGGCCTGATCTTCTTCCTCGCCTGGCTGTTGCGCCGGGTGCAGCAGGCAGGTCCGGCGGGCAAGGGCCAGGTGATCGAGCTGATCGGTTCGCGCGCGCTCGGCCCGCGTGACCGCTTGATGCTGGTGCAGGTCGGCAACGAGCAGATCCTGCTCGGCCTCAGCCCCGGCACCATCACCGCGCTGCATGTGCTCAAAGAGCCGGTCGAAGTCCCCACTGCCAGCGAAAAAGCGACGCCGGAATTTGCCCAGCAGCTGCTGAAAATTCTCGGCAAGGATCAGAAGGATACGAAGTAATGGGTGCGCTCCGCATCGTCTTGACGCTGGCCCTGATGCTGGCTGCGCCGCTGGCGTTCGCCGCCGATCCATTGTCGATCCCGGCGATTACGCTGGGCACCAATGCCGACGGCGCGCAGGAATACTCGGTCAGCCTGCAGATCCTGCTGATCATGACCGCGCTGAGCTTTATTCCGGCGGCGGTCATTCTGATGACCAGTTTCACACGGATCATCATTGTCTTCTCGATCCTGCGTCAGGCGCTTGGCCTGCAACAGACGCCATCGAACCAGATCCTCACCGGCATGGCGCTGTTCTTGACGCTGTTCATCATGGCGCCGGTGTTCGACCGGGTGAACAACGACGCGCTGCAACCGTATCTGGCAGAAACCCTGACCGCGCAGCAAGCGGTAGAAAAAGCCCAGGTGCCGATCAAGGATTTCATGCTCGCCCAGACCCGCTCCAGCGATCTGGAGCTGTTCATGCGCCTGTCCAAGCGCACCGACATCGCCAGCCCGGATCAGGCACCGCTGACCATTCTGGTACCGGCGTTCGTCACTTCCGAGCTTAAAACCGCGTTCCAGATCGGCTTCATGATCTTCATTCCGTTCCTGATCATCGACTTGGTCGTGGCGAGCGTGCTGATGGCCATGGGTATGATGATGCTCTCGCCGCTGATCATCTCGCTGCCCTTCAAGATCATGCTGTTTGTGCTGGTCGATGGCTGGGCGCTGATCATCGGTACTCTGGCCAGCAGTTTTGGAGGTGTGTCGCCATGACGCCGGAAGTCGCGGTCGATATCTTTCGTGAAGCGCTGTGGCTGACCACCATGATGGTCGCCATCCTGGTGGTGCCGAGCCTTCTGGTCGGCCTGCTGGTGTCGATGTTCCAGGCCGCCACGCAGATCAACGAACAGACCCTGAGCTTCCTGCCGCGTCTGCTGGTGATGCTGGTGACCTTGATCATCGGCGGTCCGTGGATCGTGCAGACGTTCATGGAATACATCATCCAGCTGTACAAAAACATTCCGATGGTCATCGGCTAAGCCATGCAATCGCTGCTTCAGCTGACCGACACCCAGATCAGCACCTGGGTGGCGTCGTTCATGTTGCCGCTGTTTCGCGTCGCCTCGATGCTGATGGTCATGCCGGTGTTCGGCACCACCCTGATCCCGCGTCGCGTGCGCCTGTATTTCGCCGTGGCGATCACCGTGGTCATCACCCCGGCGCTGCCGCCGATGCCGGCCGTCAGCCCGCTGGATCTCAGCGGCCTGCTGCTGATCGGCGAGCAGATTCTGGTCGGTGCCGTGCTCGGCTTTTCCCTGCAACTGTTCTTCCAGGCCTTCGCCGTCGCCGGGCAGATTGTCGCGGTGCAGATGGGCATGGGCTTCGCTTCGATGATCGACCCTACCAACGGCGTTTCGGTGGCGGTGATCGGGCAGTTTTTCACCATGCTGGTGACGCTGCTGTTCCTGTCGATGAACGGCCACTTGGTGGTATTCGAAGTCCTGACTGAAAGCTTCACCACGCTGCCGGTCGGCGGTGGTTTGATGGTCGAGCATTACTGGGAACTGGCCGGCAAACTCGGCTGGGTGCTGGGCGCCGCGTTGTTGCTGGTATTGCCCGCCGTCACCGCATTGCTGGTGGTCAACATTGCGTTCGGCGTGATGACCCGCGCCGCGCCGCAACTGAACATCTTCTCGATCGGTTTTCCGCTGACCCTGGTGCTCGGCCTGTTCATCGTCTGGGTTGGCCTTGCGGACATTCTCAACCAGTATCAACCGCTGGCCAGCGAGGCCTTGCAGTTGCTACGCGAACTGGCACGGGCGCGCTGAGTCATGGCAGAGAGCGAAAGCGGTCAGGACAAAACAGAAGACCCCACGGAGAAACGCAAAAAGGACTCCCGTGAGAAGGGCGAGATTGCCCGCTCCAAGGAACTCAACACCCTCGCCGTGATGATGGCCGGCGCCTCTGCGCTGCTGATCTTCGGCGGCATGCTCGCGCAAGAACTGATGGACGTGATGCGCTTGAACTTCACCCTGTCCCGCGAAGTGGTGATGGACCAGGGCGCCATGGGCCGGTTTTTGCTGGAGTCGGGCCTGATCGCGCTGCTGGCGATTCAGCCGGTGATGATCACCCTGTTGCTCGCCGCCATCATCGGGCCGATCTCTCTCGGTGGCTGGCTGTTTGCCGCAAGCTCCCTGGCGCCCAAGTTCAGCCGTATGAACCCGGCCGCCGGCCTCAAGCGCATGTTCTCCTTCAAGGCTGTAGTCGAACTGCTAAAGGCACTGGCCAAGTTTCTGATTACGTTGGGCGTGGCGTTGCTGGTGTTGTCCGCCGACGTCGATGACCTCTTGCGCATCGCCCACGAACCACTGGACATGGCGATCATCCACAGTGTTTTGCTGGTGGGCTGGAGCACGCTGTGGCTGGCCTGCGGCCTGATCATCATCGCCGCCGTCGACGTGCCGGTGCAGCTCTGGGAAGCGCACAAGAAACTGCTGATGACCAAGCAGGAAGTGCGCGACGAGCACAAGGACCAGGAGGGTCGCCCCGAGGTCAAGCAGCGTATTCGCCAGACCCAGCGCGAAATGTCCCAGCGGCGCATGATGGCGGCGATTCCCGAAGCCGACGTGGTCATCACCAACCCGACCCACTACGCCGTCGCGCTCAAGTACGACTCGGAGAAGGGCGGCGCACCGGTGCTGCTGGCAAAGGGCAGCGACTTCATCGCCCTGAAAATCCGCGAAATTGCCGTCGCCAACAACGTCATGCTGCTTGAGTCGCCTGCGTTGGCGCGCTCGATTTATTACTCAACTGAGCTTGAGCAGGAAATTCCTGGCGGGCTGTATCTGGCAGTGGCGCAGGTGCTGGCCTACGTCTACCAGATCCGCCAGCACCAGGCAGGCAAGGGCAAGCGGCCGGATCCGTTGAAGGATGATTTGCCTATTCCGCCGGATTTGCGGCGCGATTCCTGACGGTTACCGTCTGTCTGGAAAACCTCTGAACCTGTCAAGTCTGACAGTAGACGGCTGCGCCCGCCGGCGCTCTTATTGCCATGGGAATTCTCCCGGCATTTCCCTGCATTGGTCGCTCTGTTCATCTGAGACGAGTACCAGGGAGCGGCGCCTGCATCGGGTTTCAGAGGAAGCAATCATGGCAGACCAGCCCTACATAAAGTTGCAAGGTATGGAGGTTGAATTCGTCTCGGGAGTGTTGGAACCACGGACAGCCGATCGCGCAATCGGTTACACCGTAACTTTCAAGTTGATGCTGGACTTCACCCATTTCAAGCAGAGGGCCAACACCTACAGCGCCGATTATCTGGATGTGTCGAGCAACGCGATTCGGCCGGAGCTGGAGGGTTTGGCGTACCACAATAACTACAGTGTGATTGGTGGTTCTGCAGGAACAATCACCAAAAGTGCGATGCTTTTCAAACTCTTCACCGATCCGGATTTGTACCTGGATGGCTGGATCGACAATGAAATGGAGAGACGATTTGGCAAACCGGAATTCGTCATCGAGGAAAATGCTCTTTTGATTACGGCGCGGCAGGACTTTCGTTGGAAAAAACCGGAGCGCGAAATCAAGATCGAAGATCTCCCCATCATTTGGTTTGATTGGGCTCTCACCCTCATAGAGCAGCGCACAAAAGTGTCTTGGGGGCTGCCGGAGCTTACGACGCCGATATCGGTGGTGACGTTTATGTACCCGCAGCACGAGGTCGTCGTTATCGAGGGTACGGAGCTGCTCAAGGGCGCGCGCTATATCAACGGCAAGAAGCTCGTTTTTGGCCCGATTACACCTGAACAGGTTTTAACGGCGTAGTGATCTGCAACCCGTCGCCCCGATTAAAACGGGGCGGCGGGTTTTTTCTGCCTCAAGATTTTTGTTGCGCCTTAGCCAGTATTCGCGCTCCCACTTTGGAAGCCGTTCAACCGTGGGAGCGAGCCTGCTCGCGAAGGCGTCAGAATTGACGCTGGGCCATGGGCATCGACTCCGTTTTTGGAAAGTGAAGGAGTGAGTTAACGCGCATTGGTGGGGTTGCACACCTGTCAGAGTTGACAGATGTGGAGTGATATCCGACGGGCGGTCGCCTTCGCGAGCAGGCTCGCTTGCGCAGGATTTGTGTTTCGACGGCTGATCTTCTGAGATGTCGTAGTCAGGACCGGACGAGATCGGGATGATTGCGGAGCATTAGTCCGAAGATAAATCGATGCCGGAGCGTCGGTCGGTCAGACGATTTTCGGATGTGTGGTGGACTACCATTCGTCGCATTTAACTGCCTACCTGTAATTTCTGACAGTAGCCAAATCTCCCGTTCGAGAGTGTAAATGCCTGTACCACACTCATGCTGAACAGGACGCTCTCCCATGGCTAATCAGAACTCGAATTCCCCGGATACCCGTAACGCAAATATTCAAGAAAAGTATGGTGAGCCGAAGTTCACCAATGCGCCCTATACCATTGCACCGGGTGGGCGGCTCAAGGATATTGAATTGCTCCTGACTACCGGCAATACGCCAGTTGCCGGTGGTCATGTCAGTCTGATGATTCCGGACGACTTCAAATACGCCGATGGTCTCAGTGGCAAGCGTGACTTCGTCACCGACGCTGGCGGTAGAGTCAGCATCAGCGGGGTAAAAGGCACGCCTGTGCCCGGTCCCTACACCTTGATCGCTTCCAGTGGTGCTAAGACCGCCAAGGCAGATGTGACGGTTACTGCCTTGGGCCCGGTCGGCAGCATCCCGGTCGGAAAGAACCCGTAGAACATCGCCGTCAGTCCGGATGGCGCCCGCGCATATGTTTGCAATAGTTATGGCGAATCGGTGTCGGTGATTGATACGGCAACGAATCGGGTCATGGCCGATATCCCGACTGGGAAAGCGAAGGGGGTCGGTTTTAGTCCAGACAGCAAACGCGCTTATGTAAGTGGTGCTGAAGACACCGTCTTGGTGATTGATACGGCGACGAATAAGGTTCTACAGACCGTTGCGGTCGGAATGCGGCCGAGCGGCGTCGCGGTCAGCCCGGATGGTAGCCGCGCTTATGTTTGCAATGAGGCTGATAAAACTGTCTCTGTGATAGATACGGCGACGAATGGAGTCCTGACAACCATACCGGTCGGTGGGCACCCCACGATGTCGCTTTCAACCCGGACGGTACCCTAGCCTATATCACTTGTGGGGGTTCGCTGTCGGTATGGTTGATTGATACGGTGACATATCAAGTCCAGCAGGGCATCGAATTCGACTACAGAAGTTATTACGTCGCTATCAGTCTGGACGGTACCCGCGTTTTTGTCAGTCAAGATCAAAGCGAAAAAGTCTGGGTATTTAACGCGGCGATAGATCAGGTACTGGCGCAAATCGAGGTCCCGCGGAATCCAGGAGGCCTCGCTCTCAGTCCAGACGGTAGCGCCATCTATGTCTGCAGCGGTGTTGGCAAGGTGGTCTCGGTGATTGATACGGAGACGTATCAAGTCCGCAGAAACATCCCTGTCGGCGAATTTCCGCTCGGGATCGCCGTTAGTAAGGATGGCAGCCTGGCTTATGTTACCCAATTCAGTGATAACACGGTCTCGGTGATTGAGCCTCAGGTTTGAACGTTATTATCAGCAACCAATGCAGCCCAAGACGCTAAGCGTCCCTATCCGAACCGACGCCGAGCGTTTTTAGGCATTCCCGCGGGAGCGTTGGAATGCCTTAACGGAGCGCGCTACCGTGGCAACTCCAGATTATCCAGCACCCGATTCACCGCCAATTCTCCGAGCATGATCAGCTGTGCAATCCCCATCAGCGTCCGGCGCTGGGATGGTTTCACCAGCCCGGCGAATTCCTGGGCGATGGTTTTGGCCGAGGCGAGGGTTTCGCAGGCGTTGGCCAGCAGGTCTTCGTTTTTGGTGTCGGCGGTGACGGCGTACATGGCGCGGGAGCTGAAGGGTGGCGGGGTGGAGCCGGGTGGGCAGAGATAGTGATCGAGGGCGCGGTCGGCGGCTTGGTGGAGTTTTTTGGAGTCGAGGGATTCGTAGGGGGAGGTGGGGTCGGTTTCGGGTGGGTTGGGTGTTGGTTTGATCATGGCGAAGCTCCTTTGAAGTGGAGCCGCTACAACCTGTCGCTAAACAGGAAGGGTGGCGGCTGTACGCGGGTTAGCGAACCGGTCAAAGGCACCCGGCAGACCCGAAGGTCTCCCGCATACAGCCACCATGACGAAATCGCGAAAATACAGATCCGCAACGAAGCCTGGAACGCTGATGCACCTTTGACATGAGTTCGAGTCGCTAAACCCGATCGCTGATTCGTCAGCGACCGGACCACAATAGAACCCGACCTCAAAGCGCACAAGCCGGCGGATTCTGGCTTGGCTGTAGGCATTGGCGCAAGGTTTTGTAGCCTTGGGCGTGTCTGGAGGTGTCTTTTAAACACTTCGGTTTAAAAAGCAAAAAGTCGGGCGAAGATCTGGGGGAACCGTGGTAAGTTCCCTTTAATCCAGTGTAAGCAGTAATTTGGTTGAAACTATTAGGGGGCTAAGTACATGGCTGGATGAATGCCAATTGGTTGTGGTGGTTTTGATCCCCAAAAAAAGGTAAGTCGAGGGATTGTCGCGTATGCCAACGTGTCTATATATGTCAATCTGTGCTCGGATGAGCTATTGCCGGTATGGAACCTCGCACCGAACTCCATATTGCTATAGCAACTAGAAGTGAGGTGTAGTATTTCATGATGTAGTGTGTTGTGGCTATCTAATTTGATTCCGCTTTGCAAGTCTATCCATGCGCCAGCGGACGCCATGTCCGAAAATGTCTTTGTGGAAATAACTAAGTTCCATATATTGGTTGAAACTACTTCGTAACTTAGCGTGGAGCCCTTTGCATCAGTGACAGCAATCGTCGTTTTTCCATCTCCGGTACTTCGCACTACCCCTCTCTCATCAACTGAGGCTACAGAGTTGTTTTCTGAGCGATAAGTGTACGGAGGCACACCACCAAAGGCTTGTCTTCGGTCCATTGATCCTATGGGGTCGCTTGAGCGTGACCAAGATGCTGGTGGATTGGTCACGATTACGTTTTCCCCACTAAGGAATAGCGTAGTGGTTTCGATGCTAAGTTTTGGCGTCGCCATGATCGTATATCTCCGGATTGGGGCAGTCACTGCTTGATCTTCGTTGATATTGCCGTCGTAATTGATTTTGAATATGACCTGCAGTTCAGAGTTATCTTGCAATCCCAGTAGTTCCTCTACTGGCGCGAGTGGGAATAAGCCTTCCAAATCACTCGGTTCCACGTTTGCGCCGTCGTATATCACGCCGTTATAAGGTGTTCCGTTTTCATTGGTTCCAATAAGCCGCAACCAAACTTTATGCTCGATGGCTATCAACAACCATTTGACGATGTGAATACGAGCATCGTCCTCAAGCTTGTTGGTCTCTAAAACTTCACTTGTTTCGCCTGCGATATCCGGGGTCGGTAATCTTGGATCTCCACCGACGATTGGGTTGATGGCAAGTATGAGCTCGGTCGATTCGCCCTCGGGCTTTCCTTCACGCATCAGTTCCCATTTCAACTTGATGGTGGTCCCGCGTCTTGCCAGGAGAAATGCCGGGGTGAGTTTGAAGTTGGCGCGTTTGTTTTGGTTAATCAATGCCAGCGGAAATGGTTTGGCCCCCGGCAAAGGATCAATTTCTACCAACCGCGCCTGGTCTCCCGTCAGCGCTGCGAGGTGCTCTATGCGCACGGTAATGCCGTCTTCATAAGCCAATACATCAATGGGATTGGTCGCCGGTGTCACGAGCGTCGGTGGCAACAGATCGACCGGGGCTGTTCCAGTCACACTCGCGGTGGCCATAGTGGAACTGCCCACCAACCCAACCCCCGCCCTGTGCAACTCATAAGTCGCCGTCACTTGGCTACCCGCAAAAACCTTATCGTTAGCCACTTCAAGGAAGCACGGCAGTTTGCCAATGAACGGATCTTCTTCCACCGTGCCGTTCACCGTCACCACCACGTCTGCGGGTTGCCCTGTATCGGTAGCGGTATACGTCGCGCGAATTTCGTCACCCACCATGAAGCGGTTGTCTTTGGTCAAAACCACCAGCAGCAATGGATTGCCCGCCAGTTTCTCCAGATCGATGATGCTCGCGTCGTCGCCGGGGAAATCTTCTTTGCGTTCCAGCAGGATCGGCATGGGCAACAGTTCACCATCCAGATCCTCATCCACCGTTTGCACTGGCGACCATGCCGCATCGGTATCCGGGCCGTTGCCGAGTTGATCGGTGACCGTGAAGGAAAAATGCAGTTTCTTATCCAGCCGTTTCGCCTTGTCCAGGTAGGCGCGGGTGATGGTGAAGCAGATGGTGATGGGCACTTCCGAGCCGGGGTTCGGCGGTTGCGGCGCCTGGTTGGGGTTCACTCTGGGCTTGGGGTCGAGGTACTCGCCGTTGCATTTGAGGGTGATGAGGTCGTAAGCCCGACAGTATGGATAAGCCACGCAGATTTCGGCGCTGACGAAATCCGGGCCGACGCCGTTCTTGATGGTGTCCGGCAGCAACAGTTTCAGCTCGGAGTGGCCGTCGATTTCGGGAAAGCGATCCTTCAAGCCAGGGCGGATGCGGTTGTAGAGTATTTCCAGCGGCGGTTCGGAGGTGCCGATGTTGCCGCTGCCGCGTCTGATGGTGTAGTACAGCTTGTTGACCCGGTCTGGATGCAGGCGACCTTTGGGAATGCGCAATGTGGTTCGCGCATTCGGATCGGCGATGGTTTCGCTGTCTAGCACCGCGGACTCACCCACCAGCCAGAGTTCCATGACGTCGCCGGGGTCCATGGTGCCCGAAAGCGGCGGGTCGACGAGCACAACGGCGCCTTCGCCGTCGTTCACCAAATCGTAAGCCACCAGTGACAAACCGATGTGCGCGCCTGTTACGGGCTTGGTCTGGCCGTTGACGATGGGCGAGCTCAGGACGAGGACAGTGTTGTCTGGTGGGGTTTTGCTGGTCATGGGTAGGGCTCCTGCGCGGTGGGAATGGGCAGGGATTATCAGAGCGCTTAATTGCCGATTGCGCACCTGTCAGATCTGACAGGTGTCGATGGTTTTCGGACGAGTGGTCGGGTTGGGCGATGGGGAAAGGAGGCCCGCCATCATGGTTGGTGGAGGGCGGTTTAATGTGCCGTGGAGATGTGTCGCTTGGTCGTCAGCTTTCGCGAGCAGGCTCGCTCCCACGGGTTCGGCGTGTACGTACAGGTTTTTAGATCGTTTCCGCGCGCGGCGAAGGAATGCCTCAACGGATGCGCCGCGTTCGGCTTTGGAGGGGACGCAGAGCGTCCTGGGCTGCATTCCCACGCAGAGCGTGGGAACGATCATGGGTACGCGGCTATTGGGGCAACTCCAGATTATCCAGCACCCGATTCATCGCCAGCTCCCCGAGCATGATCAACTGCGCGATGCCCAGCAGCGTTCTGCGCTGCGATGCGGGGATGAGGTTGGCGAAGTCATTGGCGATGGTTCTGGCCGAGGCGAGGGTTTCGCAGGCGTTGGCCAGCAGTTCTTCGTTTTTGAAGTCGGCGGTGACGGCGTACATCGTGCGTTTTTACGCGGCGGTGGCGGGGAGCCGGGCGGGCAGAGGTAGTGATCGAGGGCGCGATCGGCGGCGTCGTGGAGTTTGGTGGAGTCGAGGGATTCGTAGGGGGAGGTGGGATCGGTTTCGGGTGGGTTGGGGGTTGGTTTGGTCATGGTGGAGCTCCTGAGTTTATGGAGCCACTCTTTTCCCTGTCGCTAAACAGGTGAAGGTGGCAGCTGTACGCAGGTTAGCGAACCGGTCTCAGGCACCCCGGTAGACCCGAAGGTCTCCCGCATACAGCCGCCATAACGTTATTGCAGGCGAAGATCTCCGCAACGTAGCTACGAACGCTGATGCACTGAGAGAGTCCGGGTCGCTAAACCCGATCGCTGATTCGTCAGCGACCGGACCACAATAGAACCCGACCCCAAAGCGCACAAGCCGGCGGATTCTGGCTTGGCTGTAGGCATTGGCGCAAGGTTTTGTAGCCTTGAGACCGTGTCTGCAGGTGTCTTTTAAACAGCTTCGTTTAAATCTAAGAATTGCGCCGGACCTGATGGCCTCTTCGCGAGCAGGCTCGCTCCCACAGGGATCTTCAGTGGTTGCAGGTTTTGTGCCCGACACGGACCAAATGTGGGAGCGGGCTTGCTCGCGAAGGGGCCGGCCCGGTCAGCAGAAAATCTTCAATCAAATACCTCTGTATCAATGAATGGCAAAAGTTGGAAAGCTTCTTGCAGTAGCCGCCCTGCGCCCGTTCTGGGCGTCAAAAGTTTGCTTTAAAGGAACGGGGAAAACCGGTGGATCGCACTCAGTTATTCAATACAGCACGCACCAACGTTGCCGATCTCAGTCGAGGCAATCTGGGCGTGCCGTTGCTGCTGCTGGTGATGCTGGCGATGATGATGTTGCCGGTGCCGCCGTTCCTGCTCGACGTCTTCTTTACCTTCAACATTGCCCTGTCCATCGTCGTCCTGCTGGTCTGCGTGTATGCGCTGCGGCCGCTGGATTTCGCCGTGTTCCCTACCATTCTGCTGGTGGCGACGCTGTTGCGGCTGGCCTTGAACGTGGCCTCGACGCGAGTGGTCATGCTCCACGGTCAGGACGGCCACGCCGCCGCCGGTAAGGTGATTCAGGCCTTCGGTGAGGTGGTGATCGGCGGTAACTACGTGGTCGGTATCGTGGTCTTCGCGATCCTCATGATCATCAACTTCGTCGTGGTGACCAAGGGTGCCGGGCGGATTTCAGAGGTGAGCGCGCGTTTCACCCTCGATGCGATGCCCGGCAAACAAATGGCGATCGACGCCGACCTCAACGCCGGCTTGATCGACCAGAATCAAGCCAAGTCGCGCCGTCAGGAAGTTGCTCAGGAGGCGGAGTTCTACGGTTCGATGGACGGTGCGAGCAAGTTCGTCCGCGGTGACGCCATCGCCGGCCTGCTGATTCTGTTCATCAACCTCATCGGCGGTATGGCGGTCGGTATCTTCCAGCACGGCATGAGCTTCGGCGATGCCGGCAAGGTTTACGCTTTGTTGACTATCGGTGACGGTTTGGTGGCGCAATTGCCATCACTGTTGTTATCGACAGCGGCGGCGATCATGGTGACCCGTGCCTCCGGCTCGGAAGACATGGGCAAGCAGATCAACCGTCAGATGTTCGCCTCGCCGAAAGCGCTGGCCGTGGCGGCTGGTTTGATGGCGGTGATGGGCCTGGTGCCGGGCATGCCGCACTTCTCCTTCCTGAGCATGGCGGCGCTGGCTGCGGGCGGCGCGTACCTGTTCTGGAAGAAGCAGAACGTCGCCAAGGTCGTGGCGCTGGAAGAGGTCAAGCGTCAGCAGGAACTGCTGCCGTCGCCGGCACGGGCCATGGAAACCAAAGAGCTGGGCTGGGACGACGTCACGCCGATCGACATGATCGGCCTGGAAGTCGGCTATCGCCTGATTCCGTTGGTGGATCGCAATCAGGGCGGGCAGTTGCTGGCGCGGATCAAGGGCGTGCGCAAGAAGCTCTCGCAGGATCTGGGCTTCCTGATGCCGACCGTGCACATCCGCGACAACCTCGATCTGGCGCCGAGCGCGTATCGCCTGACCCTGATGGGGGTGATTCTGGCCGAGGCCGAAATCTACCCGGATCGCGAACTGGCGATCAACCCGGGCCAGGTCTACGGCTCGCTCAACGGAATCAACGCCAAAGATCCGGCTTTTGGCCTGGAGGCGGTGTGGATCGAAATCAGCCAGCGCGCCCAGGCGCAATCGCTCGGCTACACCGTGGTCGATGCGAGCACCGTGGTCGCCACGCACTTGAACCAGATTCTGTACAAGCACTCCAGTGAGCTGATCGGCCACGAGGAAGTGCAGCAACTCATGCAATTGCTGGCCAAGAGCTCGCCGAAACTGGCGGAAGAGCTGGTGCCGGGCGTGGTTTCGCTGTCGCAGTTGCTCAAGGTCCTGCAAGCGCTGCTCGCCGAGCACGTGCCGGTGCGCGACATTCGCAGCATTGCCGAGGCGATCGCGAACAACGCTGCCAAGAGTCAAGATACCGCCGCGCTGGTCGCCGCTGTGCGGGTCGGCGTATCCCGTGCAATCGTCCAAAGCATTGTAGGCACTGAGTCCGAGCTGCCTGTAATCACATTGGAACCAAGGTTGGAACAGATATTGCTCAATAGTCTGCAGAAGGCAGGACAAGGCTCGGAAGAGGGCGTTCTGCTGGAGCCGAGCATGGCCGAGAAGCTGCAGCGTTCGTTGATCGAAGCGGCCCAGCGTCAGGAAATGCAAGGCCAACCGGTGATCCTGCTGGTGGCAGGCCCGATTCGCGCGATGCTCTCGCGCTTCGGCCGCCTCGCAGTGCCAGGCCTGCATGTGCTGGCCTACCAGGAAGTACCGGACAACAAGCAAGTGACCATCGTTGCGACAGTAGGGCCCAACGGCTGAGGTAGTGGTTTATGCAAGTTAAGCGTTTTTTCGCCGCCGATATGCGTCAGGCCATGAAGCTGGTTCGCGATGAGCTGGGCGCTGATGCCGCCATCATCGGCAACCGCCGCATTGCCGGCGGCGTCGAGTTGACGGCGGCTCTGGATTACAAACTGTCGGCGCTGGCGCCACGGGTTCCGAACATGGAACTCGAAGACGAGCTGCGCAAGACCCAGTCGCGCATCGTCACCGCCCAGGCCGAGCTGAGCCTGCGTGGCGAAGCCGACGGCAACACCAATCAGCAGTTGTTCGCCGGGCTGCCGTTGACCGCAGGCCTGCCGCTGACCGCTGCCGAGCCGCTGAGCGAGCCGACCTACGCCGCCCCGACGCGCCCGGCCGCAGCCCCTGCGCAGGCCTCCGCGGGTGTCGATCCGCGTGCACTGGATTCGATGCGTTTTGAATTGAACAGCCTGCGCGAGCTGATGGAAGTGCAGCTCGGCACCCTGGCCTGGAATCAGTTGCAAGGCAGCCGTCCGGCCCAGGCCAATCTGTATCGCCGTCTGCAGCGCATCGGCCTGTCCGGCCCGCTGTCGCGCGATCTGCTGGCGATGATCACCGATATCGAAGAACCCCGTCAGGCCTGGCGCATGCTGCTCGCGCACCTGGCGCGGATGATTGCCGTACCGGAAGTCGAGCCGCTGGAAGAGGGCGGTGTGATTGCCATGGTCGGCCCCGCCGGCATGGGCAAGACCACCACGCTGGCCAAGCTCGCCGCGCGTTACGTGCTCAAGTACGGCGCGCAGAACGTCGCACTGGTGAGCATGGACAGCTTCCGCATCGGCGCGCAGGAACAATTGAAAACCCTCGGGCGCATTCTTAACGTGCCGGTAACGCACGTCGATCCGGGTCAGTCGCTGGTGCAGGCATTGGATCCACTGCTACGCAAGCGCGTGGTTTTGATCGATACTGCCGGCCTGCAAGCCAGTGATCCGGCGTTGCGCATGCAGCTTGAGAGCCTGGCCGGGCGTGGCATTCGCTCAAAAAATTATCTGGTCCTGGCAACCACCAGCCAGAAACAGGTTCTAACCGCCGCTTATCACAGTTACAAGCGTTGCGGGCTGGCCGGCTGCATCCTGACTAAACTGGATGAAACGGCCAGTCTCGGCGAAGTGTTGAGCCTGGCGATCAGTCATGAATTGCCGGTCGCGTATCTGACCGATGGCCCACGGATTCCGGATGATCTGCATCTGCCGCGTCGTCATCAACTGGTCAGCCGCGCCGTCAGCGTGCAAATGCAGGAAGAACCCAGCGAAGAAGCCATGGCTGACATGTTCGCTGATATCTATCACAGCCCGACCAAGCAGGTTGGCTGAGGTAATCATGAACAGTTTTTGTACCTACATCGATGGTCTGCCACGCATTGTTCCGATCGTGAACGCGCAGCCAGTAATGTGGCCTCCGTCTATGCAAGACAAGGTAAAGAAATAACATGGGCAGCATGCATCCCGTACAGGTGATCGCGGTGACCGGCGGCAAAGGTGGCGTCGGCAAGACTAACGTGTCAGTGAACTTGTCCCTGGCGCTGGCAGAGCTTGGCCGTCGGGTCATGCTGCTGGACGCCGACCTGGGCCTGGCGAACGTCGACGTTCTGCTGGGGCTGACACCCAAACGCACACTGGCCGACGTCATCGAAGGCCGTTGCGAACTGCGCGACGTGCTGTTGCAGGGCCCGGGCGGGATTCGCATCGTGCCGGCGGCCTCCGGCACGCAGAGCATGGTGCACCTGAGCCCGGCGCAACACGCTGGCCTGATCCAGGCGTTCAGCGACATCGGCGACAATCTCGACGTGCTGGTGATCGACACCGCTGCGGGCATTGGTGACTCGGTAGTCAGTTTCGTGCGCGCCGCCCAGGAAGTGTTGCTGGTGGTCTGCGACGAGCCGACTTCGATCACCGACGCTTACGCGCTGATCAAGTTGCTCAATCGCGACTACGGCATGAACCGCTTCCGCGTGCTGGCCAACATGGCGCAGAGCCCGCAGGAAGGGCGCAACCTGTTCGCCAAGTTGACCAAGGTCACGGATCGCTTTCTCGACGTCGCCCTACAATACGTCGGCGCCGTGCCGTACGACGAAAGCGTGCGCAAGGCAGTGCAGAAGCAGCGCGCCGTCTACGAAGCCTTTCCCCGTTCCAAGTGCGCGCTGGCCTTCAAGGCCATCGCCCAGAAGGTCGACACCTGGCCGCTGCCGGCCAACCCGCGCGGGCATCTGGAATTTTTCGTCGAGCGTCTCGTGCAGCAAACCGCAGGGCCTGTGATATGACCGCCAGTGGCATGAATCTTTACAAAAAGTCGGCGCGTGACGCGCAATACGAATTGATCGAGCGCTACGCGCCACTGGTCAAGCGCATTGCCTATCACTTGCTGGCACGCCTGCCGGCCAGCGTGCAGGTCGAAGACCTGATCCAGGCCGGGATGATCGGTTTGCTCGAAGTCTCGACCAAATACGACGCCAGCAAAGGCGCCAGTTTCGAAACGTACGCGGGCATTCGAATCCGCGGCGCGATGCTCGATGAAGTGCGCAAAGGGGACTGGGCGCCACGCTCGGTTCACCGTAATACCAGGATGGTCAGCGACGCGATTCGCTCGATTGAAGCTAAAACCGGCCGTGACGCTAAAGATCACGAGGTTGCGGCCGAACTCCAATTGAGTCTCGACGATTACTACGGGATTCTGAATGACACCTTGGGCAGCCGCCTGTTCAGTTTCGACGACCTGTTGCAGGACGGCGAACACGAAGGGCTGCACGAGGATGGCGCGAGTGCTCATATGGAGCCGTCACGCGATCTGGAAGATGAACGCTTCCAGTCGGCGCTGGCGGACGCGATTGCCAATTTGCCGGAGCGTGAGCGACTGGTGTTGGCGCTGTACTACGACGAAGAGCTGAACCTCAAGGAAATCGGTGAAGTCCTTGGCGTCAGTGAATCGCGGGTCAGCCAGTTACACAGCCAGTGCGCGGCCCGTCTGCGGGGGCGTTTGGGGGAGTGGCGAGCGCGCTGAAGGCAGTGTGGGGACACTGCGAAACGAGGCTGGTGCGGTGATGAACGGCGCCGGTCTCGATCCGTTGTGCTCCAGACAAACTTCGAGTGCTATGCCGATTGATTGAAGTGGCGCGTCCAGGTGCTGGGCGCGTTTAAGACTGCTTGGAGGTCGAATTGAACAAAGACATGAAAATCCTCATCGTTGATGACTTCTCAACGATGCGGCGGATCATCAAGAACCTGCTGCGCGATCTTGGGTTCACCAACACCGTCGAGGCCGACGATGGCGTCACCGCCATTCCGGTGCTCAACAGCGGCAGCATCGACTTTCTGGTAACGGACTGGAACATGCCGGGCATGACCGGTATCGACCTGCTGCGTCACGTGCGCGCCGATGAAAAACTCAAGCACCTCCCGGTGTTGATGGTGACTGCTGAAGCCAAGCGCGAGCAGATCATCGAGGCCGCTCAGGCCGGTGTGAACGGTTACGTAGTCAAACCTTTCACGGCTCAAGCGTTGAAAGACAAAATCGAGAAGATTTTCGAACGCATCGGCTGATGAATGCGCGGGGGAGCTATGGAGCATAACGAATCATCACAGGGCGATTTCGAATCGACCCTGAAAAAACACGCGGTCGAACTGGTCGAGAGCCTTGAAAAAGGCAAGTTCGGCGACGCGGTGCAACTGATCCATGAGCTCAATCAGACCCGTGACCGCGGCCTGTATCAGGAAGTGGGCAAGCTCACACGTGAACTGCACAGTGCGATCGTCAATTTCCAGATCGATCCGCACATGCCGCAGGCTGAGGAAGTGTCGCAAATCACCGACGCCACCGAACGCCTGGGCTATGTGGTCAAGCTGACGGAAGCCGCGGCCAACCGCACCATGGATCTGGTGGAAAGCGCCACGCCGGTGGTCAACAGTCTCGCTGATGAAGCGCAGACCTTGAGCGCCGATTGGGGCCGCTTCATGCGTCGCGAGGTCGGGGCAGAAGAGTTCCGCGAACTGGCGCGCCGGGTCGACGGTTTTCTGTCACGCAGCAGCACGGACAACCGTGCGGTGTCGAGCAACCTCAACGACATTCTGCTGGCTCAGGATTACCAGGACCTCACAGGTCAGGTGATCAAGCGTGTGACCCAACTGGTCACCGAAGTCGAAAGCAATCTGCTCAAACTCGTGCTCATGGCCAGTCAGGTCGACCGCTTTGCGGGCATCGAACATGACCGCGCCGCAATGCTTGCTGAAAAAGATCCACAAAAACATCTCTCGCAGGGTGAAGGTCCGCAGATTCATGCCGATAAACGAGAAGACGTTGTGTCCGGTCAGGACGATGTGGACGATTTGTTATCCAGCCTTGGATTCTAGAGTTTCGGAATTCGGGTTTTTTGGGTTTTTAGACCTGTAGGAGCACCCCATTAATGAGCTTCGGCGCCGATGAAGAGATCCTTCAGGATTTCCTGGTTGAGGCCGGCGAGATTCTTGAGCAACTGTCCGAACAACTGGTCGAGCTGGAAAGCCGCCCGGATGATGCAGATCTGCTCAATGCAATTTTTCGCGGTTTCCACACTGTAAAAGGGGGCGCCGGCTTCCTTCAGCTCAATGAGCTGGTGGAGTGCTGTCACATCGCCGAAAACGTGTTCGACATCCTGCGCAAGGGTGAGCGTCGCGTTGATGCAGAACTGATGGACGTGGTGCTCGAAGCACTGGACGCGGTGAACAGCATGTTCAGCGAAGTCCGTGAACGTGCACCGATCACCGCCGCGACGCCGGAACTGCTGGCCGCGCTGGCGCGTCTGGCCGAGCCGCAATCGGCGGATGAAGCCGTGGCCGCACCGGTAGAAGTGGTGGAAGAGCCGGTCGCCGAAAGCGCATCGGACGACATTACCGATAACGAATTCGAACAACTGCTGGACTCGCTGAATGCCGTCAAGGCTCAGGCCGAGGCCCCGGCTGCTGCTGTTGCTCCGGCGCAGGTTGCCGACACGGCCGCCAGCGATGAAATCACCGACGCCGAGTTTGAATCGCTGCTCGATCAGCTGCACGGCAAAGGCCAGTTCGCTGTCGATGCGGTCGCTCCGGCGCCAGCAGCAGCGGCTCCGGCCGCGCCTGCTGCAGGCGACAGTTCGGACATCACCGACGACGAATTCGAAGCCTTGCTCGATCAGTTGCACGGCAAGGGCAACTTCGCCGTTGACGCGCTGGAATCGGCCATTGCTTCGGCGCCGGCAGCCCCTGCTGCACCGGCAGCCGCTGCGGCCGGCAGCGACCTGATCAGCGATCACGAATTCGAATCGCTGCTCGACGAATTGCACGGCAAAGGCAAGTTTGACGCCAGCGCTGCGACTGCCGGCTCTGCCTCGAGCGTCGCCACGCCAGCGGCGAAAGCTCCGGCTACCGCTGCTGCGCCGAAACCTGCGGCCAAGCCTGAGCCGAAAGCCGAGGCACCGAAACCGGCCGCCGCTGCTGCACCGGCTGCGGCTCGCGCTCCTGCGACACCGCCCGCGGAGAAACCGGCCAGCGAAGCGGAAACCACCGTACGCGTCGACACCGCGCGGCTCGACGAGATCATGAACATGGTCGGCGAGCTGGTGCTGGTGCGTAACCGTCTGGTGCGCCTGGGCCTCAACAGCGGCGACGAAGCCATGTCCAAGGCCGTGTCGAACCTCGACGTGGTCACCGCTGACCTGCAGACCGCCGTGATGAAGACGCGGATGCAGCCGATCAAGAAGGTCTTCGGGCGCTTCCCGCGTCTGGTTCGCGACCTCGCACGCCAACTGAAGAAAGAGATCAACCTGGAACTGGTGGGTGAAGAAACCGACCTCGACAAAAACCTTGTCGAGGCTCTGGCCGACCCGCTGGTCCACTTGGTGCGCAACGCCGTCGACCACGGCATCGAGTCGCCGGAAGAGCGCGAAGCGTCGGGCAAGGCCCGTGGCGGTCGCGTGGTGCTGGCGGCCGAGCAGGAAGGCGACCATATCCTGCTGTCGATCTCCGACGACGGCAAAGGCATGGACCCGAACGTGCTGCGCGCCATTGCGGTAAAACGCGGCGTGATGGACAAGGACGCGGCCGATCGCCTGAGCGATACCGAGTGCTACAACCTGATTTTCGCCCCGGGTTTCTCGACCAAGACCGAGATCTCCGACGTGTCCGGCCGGGGTGTCGGCATGGACGTGGTGAAGACCAAGATTTCCCAGCTCAACGGTTCGATCAACATCTATTCGACCAAGGGCCAGGGTTCGAAGATCGTCATCAAGGTGCCGTTGACCCTCGCGATCATGCCGACGCTGATGGTCATGCTCGGCAATCAGGCGTTCGCGTTCCCGCTGGTCAACGTCAACGAAATCTTCCACCTCGACCTGTCGACCACCAACGTCGTCGACGGTCAGGAAGTGGTGATCGTGCGCGACAAGGCGCTGCCATTGTTCTACCTCAAGCGCTGGCTGGTCAGCTCCGCCGCTCACGAAGAGCAGCGCGAAGGCCATGTAGTGATTCTTTCGGTGGGCACTCAGCGGATCGGCTTCGTCGTCGATCAACTGGTCGGCCAGGAAGAAGTGGTCATCAAGCCATTGGGCAAAATGCTTCAGGGAACTCCAGGCATGTCCGGCGCCACCATCACCGGTGACGGCCGCATTGCGCTGATTCTCGATGTTCCAAGCATGCTCAAGCGTTACGCCACGAAGCGTATTTGAATCCGGGGCGGCGGCGCGATGACGCGCTGCTGCACCTAATGGAGTGTTTATGGCAGTCAAAGTCCTGGTGGTGGACGATTCGGGGTTTTTCCGCCGCCGCGTCTCGGAAATTCTTTCGTCGGATCCGAGCATCCAGGTGGTCGGCACGGCCACCAACGGTAAAGAGGCGATCGATCAGGCCATGGCCCTCAAGCCTGACGTGATCACCATGGACTACGAGATGCCGATGATGGACGGCATCACGGCGGTGCGGCACATCATGCAGCGCTGCCCGACCCCGGTGTTGATGTTCTCCTCGCTGACTCACGAAGGCGCACGGGTAACCCTCGATGCGCTGGACGCCGGCGCGGTGGATTTCCTGCCGAAGAATTTCGAAGACATCTCGCGCAACCCCGAGAAGGTCAAGCAACTGCTGTGCGAGAAAGTCCACAGCATCTCGCGCAGTAACCGTCGTTTCAGTGCCTACAGCGCGCCGGCTCCCGCCGCTGCGCCAGCGCCGACGCCTGCTCCGGCAGCGTCGAGCTACGGCAGCCACACGAGCCACAGCAGCGCTGTCCCGGCACGTCCGGCGCCAGCGCCTGCCCGTGCCTCCGCTGCCAGCGCTTCGTCGCCAGCACCGAAACGCAAAGCCTACAAACTGGTGGCCATCGGCACATCGACTGGCGGCCCGGTTGCGCTGCAACGTGTACTGACGCAATTGCCGGCGAACTTCCCGGCGCCGATTGTGCTGATCCAGCACATGCCGGCGGCGTTCACCAAAGCGTTTGCCGAACGTCTCGACAAGCTCTGCCGCATCAGCGTCAAGGAAGCCGAGGATGGCGACATCCTGCGTCCGGGCCTGGCGCTGCTGGCACCGGGTGGCAAGCAGATGATGATCGACGGCCGTGGCGCGGTGAAGATCCTGCCGGGCGACGAACGTCTGAATTACAAGCCGTGCGTGGACATCACGTTCGGTTCGGCGGCGAAATCCTACGGCGACAAAGTTCTGGCAGTCGTGCTGACCGGCATGGGCGCCGACGGCCGCGAGGGCGCGCGTCTGCTCAAGCAGGGCGGCAGTTCGGTGTGGGCGCAGGACGAAGCAAGCTGCGTGATCTACGGCATGCCGATGGCCATCGTCAAAGCTGATCTGGCTGACGCTGTGTACGGTCTGGACGACATCGGCAAGCACATCGTCGAGGCGTGTATCTGATGGATGTTCTCAGCCTTATCGGCCTCATCATGGCGTTCGTCGCCATCATCGGCGGCAACTACCTTGAAGGCGGTCACCTCGGCGCACTGGCCAACGGCCCGGCGGCGCTGATCGTGCTGGGCGGCACGGTCGGTGCCGCGCTGCTGCAATCGCCGATGAGCGCGTTCAAGCGCGCCATGCAGATTCTCGCGTGGATCTTCTTTCCGCCGCGTGTCGACCTGGCCGGCGGCATCGACCGCGTGGTCAATTGGAGCCTGACGGCGCGCAAGGAGGGCCTGCTCGGCCTCGAAGGCGTGGCCGACGCCGAACCTGACAGCTATTCGCGCAAGGGCCTGCAACTGCTGGTCGACGGCGCCGAGCCGGAAGCCATTCGCAGCATTCTTGAAGTGGATTTCTACACCCAGGAATCCCGCGATATCGAAGCGGCCAAGGTCTTTGAAAGCATGGGCGGCTACGCGCCGACCATCGGCATCATCGGTGCGGTGATGGGCCTGATTCACGTGATGGGCAACCTCGCTGATCCGTCGCAACTGGGTAACGGCATTGCCGTGGCGTTCGTCGCGACCATCTATGGCGTGGCCAGTGCCAACCTGATCCTCTTGCCGGTCGCGGCCAAGCTCAAGTCCATCGCGTTGCGGCAGTCGCGTTATCGCGAAATGTTGCTGGAAGGAATCCTGTCGATCGCCGAAGGTGAAAACCCTCGCTCCATTGAGTTGAAGCTGCAAGGCTTCATGGACTAAGGGAATAACCTCATGGCTCGTCGTCGCCACCAGGAAGAACACGTCAATCACGAGCGCTGGCTCGTGTCCTACGCGGATTTCATCACTTTGCTGTTCGCGTTTTTCGTGGTGATGTACTCGATTTCGTCGATCAACGAAGGCAAATACAAAGTCATTTCCGAAGCGCTGATCGGCGTGTTTACTGACTCCGACCGCTCGCTCAAACCGATTCCGATCGGTGACGAACGACCGAAAACCGTGACCCCGGCCAAGCCGCTGGTCAAGGATGCCGACCAAGTCGACGCCGGCATTTCCGGGGCCAGCGATCCGCTGAAAAGCATCGCCGATGACATCAGTGCCGCCTTCGGTGACTTGATCAGCTCCAATCAGATGACCGTGCGCGGTAACGAGTTGTGGGTCGAGATCGAACTCAATTCCAGCCTGTTGTTTGGCAGTGGCGACGCAATGCCGAGCGACATCGCTTTCAACATCATCGACAAGGTCGCGGCGATCCTGAAACCGTTCGACAACCCGATCCACGTCGAAGGTTTCACCGACGATCAACCGATCCGCACCGCGCAGTACCCGACCAACTGGGAACTGTCCTCGGCGCGCTCGGCGAGCATCGTGCGCATGCTCGCCATGCAAGGCGTGAATCCTGGGCGACTGGCGTCGGTGGGCTACGGCGAATTCCAGCCAGTGGCCAACAACGCCACGGTCGAAGGCCGGGCGAAGAACCGTCGTGTGGTGCTGGTGGTGTCGCGCAATCTTGATGTGCGCCGCAGCCTGACGGGCACCGGAACCGCCAATGCGCAACCGGACGCGGCGTTGAAGCGCGCTGGCACACAAACTGCACCGACCCCGGTCAAGACGCCGGGACGCGAGAGTGCCGTCAATTCTCCGTCGCCCGCATTAACACGCTGAAGCATGTCTCGGTCAACCAATCTGGCCGGGAGGAACGAACTGAATGAGAGTCTGGGCAGTCGCCAATCAAAAGGGTGGTGTCGGTAAAACCACATCCTCCATCGCTCTAGCCGGGTTGCTGGCCGAGGCGGGCAAGCGCGTGGTTGTGGTCGATCTCGACCCGCACGGCTCGATGACCAGCTATTTCGGCTACGACCCCGACAGCCTGGAACACAGCAACTACGACCTGTTTCTGCACAAGGGCAGCGTGCCGCAAGGCCTGCCGGGGCAGCTGCTGTTGTCGACCAGCGATGAACGCATTTCCCTGCTGCCATCGAGCACCGCACTGGCCACCCTTGAGCGGCAGTCGCCGGGGCAGAGTGGCTTGGGTCTGGTGATCGCCAAGAGTCTGGCGCAACTGTGGCAGGACTTCGATTACGCGATCATCGACAGCCCGCCGTTGCTCGGCGTGCTGATGGTCAACGCTCTCGCGGCGAGCCAGCAATTGGTGATCCCGGTGCAGACCGAGCACTTGGCCGTGAAAGGTCTGGAGCGCATGGTCAACACCCTGGCGATGATCAACCGTTCGCGCAAACAGCCGTTGCCGTTCAGCATCGTGCCGACCCTGTTCGACCGCCGCACGCAGGCGTCGATGGGCACCTTACGCGTGCTGCGTGACAAATTCCCCGAAGACATCTGGCACGGCTATATCCCGGTCGATACCCGTCTGCGCGACGCCAGCCGAGCGGGCGTGACGCCTTCGCAATTCGACGGCAAGAGCCGTGGCGTGCTGGCCTACCGCGCGCTGCTCAAGCACCTGCTCGCGCAGCAACTTGTTCCGCAGGTGGCCTGAGATGATTTCGATCTGCTTGCCCGAACCCTGTGGGAGCGCGCCTCGCGAAGCAGACAACGCGGTTTCCCTGTCAGGCGCTGATCACCGATGAACCGCCCAGTGAAACTCACGTCACGTCCGCAACGGGCCTTGCAGTCCTATCTGGAAGACCTGCTGCTCGACCTTCCCGAGGACTTGCCTGCCCCGGTCGAAGCGCTGCCGCCAGTCGTCGAACCGGCGCAGCCTGAAGCGGTGGAAAGCACCGAGGCCATGGACGAGTTCCAGGCCGCCGTGCTGGAAGAACAGGCCCGTGACGCGCAGAAGTCTGCCAGCCCGGTCGCCGCGCCCGCTGTTGCCCCCTTGGCCAAAGCACCAGTCGCGCTGATTGATGAACCGCGCGCGCCACTGTCGACTCTGGCGCCGCTGCTGCAAACGCAATTATTGACCGTGCCGGAACCCGAACCGGAGCCAGAACCCGCGCCGCAGATTGCTGAGCCGCAGGTGCTGGTTCCGCCGCTGGTCGAGGTGCACCTGCCGCCGAACAATCCGCCGCCACCGGTCGAGCCCGATGGCCGTCCGGCCTGGGCTGCCGAAGCCTTCGAATGCTTGCTGTTCGATGTTGCCGGGCTGACCCTGGCGGTGCCGCTGGTGTGCCTCGGCTCGATCTATTCGCTGGCCGGCCACGAGCTGACGCCGCTGTTTGGTCAGCCGGAGTGGTTCCTCGGGATTCTGCCGAGTCAGGCCGGCAACCTGAAAGTTTTGGACACGGCGCGCTGGGTCATGCCGGATCGTTACCGCGATGACTTCCGGCAGGGCCTGCAGTACGTGATTTCGGTGCAAGGTTACGAGTGGGGGCTGGCGGTGCATCAGGTCAGCCGCTCGTTGCGCCTGGACCCGAATGAAATCAAATGGAGAAGTCACCGGGGTCAGCGGCCATGGCTCGCCGGCACCGTGATCGAGCACATGTGTGCATTGCTTGACGTGTCCGCGCTGGCCGAGTTGATCGCCAGCGGCGGGGCAAAGCATTTGAGCGGCAACAAGCCGCTACATAAACCGACATAGCAGCCGACATAACAATCAGGCGATGGCATTTTTCAACGCCACCACACAGAACACACACCGCCCAGGGCGGTTTTTTCGAGGGGTCAGGGTATGAGTAGTCAGGCGTCGAATGCAAAAGGTTCTGAAGATCCGATCCTGCAATGGGTGACCTTCAAACTGGATAACGAAACCTACGGCATCAACGTGATGCGCGTGCAGGAAGTGCTGCGCTACACCGAGATCGCCCCGGTGCCGGGTGCGCCGAGTTACGTGCTGGGCATCATCAACTTGCGCGGCAACGTGGTCACCGTGATCGACACCCGTCAGCGCTTCGGCCTGCACAGCGGCGAGATCAGCGACAACACCCGTATCGTCATCATCGAAGCCGACAAGCAAGTCGTCGGCATCATGGTCGACAGCGTTGCCGAAGTGGTTTACCTGCGTCAGTCGGAAATCGAAACCGCACCAAACGTCGGTAACGAAGAATCGGCCAAGTTCATTCAGGGCGTGTGCAACAAGAACAACGAGCTGCTGATTCTGGTCGAGCTGGACAAGATGATGAGCGAAGAAGAATGGTCGGAACTGGAGAGCATCTGATTTGATTCTCGAGGTTGCGGTAATTGTTCTGTTCCTGTTCTGGGCCGGCACGCTGGCGATGTTCGTCTCGTACATCAAGGCGCAGCGAGTAATCGCTGCACAGCAGGCCCAGGGTGATGCGCTGCGTGATCAGCGCATCAAGGAGCTGGCCAAACGCGTCGACGACTACCAGAACGGCAACGTGCGCATGGGCGAAGCCCTGCACGAGTTGCGCGCGGTGGTGAGCCCGTTGCCGGACAAGATCGTTGCACTGGAACAACGCGACCCGTCTAGCCTGTCATTCGCCCAGGCGGCGAAACTGGTAGGCATGGGCGCCAGCGTCGATGAACTGACTCAGTCGTGCGGGTTGACCCAGGCTGAGGCGGAGTTGATGCGCAAGTTGCACAAGGGCAGCTAGAAGCTTCAAGCTTTCAGCGGCAAGCAAGATCAAAAGCGCTATTCGCGAGCAGGCTCGCTCCCACATTTGATCACGGTCGAATGTGGGAGCGAGCCTGCTCGCGAAGGCGTCTTTGAAACCTCAATAGTCATCCCCGCGTGCGGTGATGTCCTTCTCGACCATCGGCGCGTTCGGGTCCTGTCCCTCGGGGAATTTGCCCTTCAGATTCCACGCAAACGCGATGATCTCGGCGATGGTGCGGTAGAGCTCTTCGGGGATGCTGTCGCCCAGTTCCATCCGCGCCAGCAGGCGCACCAGTTCGGCGTTTTCGTAGATCGGCACTTCGTAATCGCGGGCGATGCGCAGGATTTCTTCGGCCAGTTCATCGTCGCCCTTGGCGGTGAGCGTCGGGGCGTGGTTGCCGTCGTATTTGAGGGCGATGGCCTGGCGTGGGGCAGTGGAATCGTTCATGCGGTTTCGTCGACCCAGCGGTGTTCGAGGCGGGTTTGGTTGCCTTGCGGCGGCGTGCCGTGGTGGCAGTCGAGGTCGCCGACGTTGAGCCCGGAATCGAGCAAACGCTGACGTAATGCGAACAGATTGTTTTCAATCAGATCAGCCGTGTACGGCCGCTCGGCCCACAGCTGGCTGGACAAGCTGCCGGCGATCAGTTGCGCCTGAATTTGCATGGGCCCGAGCGGTTCCAGATCGAAGGCCAGATCGACGCGCCACAGTTGCTGTTTGGCTTCGCGCTCATCGCGGCGTTCGTGCGGCTGCGGTTCGCGCTCCGGCGCTTCTTCACGCTGGAATTTGACCTGCAACGGCACGATGTCCTGCAGGTTGCGCATGGGGATTTCCAGCTGCCAGGTGCTGAGCAGGCGGCCATCGTCGGTGACGCCGGTCTGTTCCAGACTCGACAATTGATGGCTCTGCAGACGCGACACTGCGGCGGCGGCAAGGCGCAGCAGCTGTTCGAGATCGCCTTCGCCTTCAAGATTCGCCAGCAGCCGTTCAGGTAGCGGGAAGCTGCTCGGCACCGGTTTGGCACTGACCTGGCCGAGGGTGCCGAGGGCGTTCCGGACGAAACTCGGCAAGGCTTGTGCCAGCGTGTTGGCGGCGATGATCGCGTTGAAATTGGTGTTGCTCGGCAGTCCCGGCGTCAGTTGTGCGATCAGCTTGAGCAGGTCTGCCTTCATGTCCGGGGCGAGGCTCGGGTTTTGTCCGCCGAGCAATTTTGCCTCGAGGAACGCGCCGCTATTCGCCAAGGCCAGCGCCACGCCTTTGGCTGTGCTCATTTGCTGCACGTCCGGCAGGCTCGCGAGTAGCTTGTCGACTACTGCGCGCAGATCGGCCGAGGTCTGATCGGTGGCGGGCGGCAGGTTTTGCAGCACTTTCAGCAAGCCATCCAGCGAGCCCTGGCGACTTTGCTGGCCGAGCAATTGCTGACTGACCGCCAGTTGCTCCTGACGGCTGCTCAGCGGCACGAATCTGAGGGTTTGCGCGTCCTGCACCTGCGCCGACAACAAGGTGCCGATGCGCAGCGGTTGCGGGCTGTCGACGGTCAAGGTGCTGCCGCTCAAGGCGGTATTGAGCAGGGTGACCATCGAGCGAAATACCGCCGCTTGCCCCGGCGTCTGCGGCAGGGCTTGTGAGGTCACGACTTTGCCTTGCAGCAAGGTGCCGGCGGGCAACTGCGCGGTATCGATGCGGGTCAGGGTGGCGACGCTGCTGGCGATCGCTTGCTGCACGGTGATCGCCAGATTGCCGGCCGACGGTTGAGTGATCGCCAGGTTGGTGCCCTGTGCCAACGGCAGGTTGCTGCTGGCCTGCACGGTGGTCTGGCGGCCGCTGTCGAGGGTGACTTTCAACAGCAATTCAAAGGTCTGATCGGCCTGCTTGAGCGACAACACCTCGGCCTTGGCGCTTTGCCCTGCGCCGATCAAGCCCTCGACCGGCGTCAGCAGCTTGAGCAGCTCACCCATTTGCGGGCGAGCGCTCGCCGGCACGGTCGGAGGGAGCGGGAGGATGTTCATTTCGCCTGTCATACGCGGACACAACCTGAGGAAATTGCACTCTTGAGAGTAAGGCACGGCATGTATAATGCCGCGCGTCGTGCGCTTCGTTCAAAAAACCTGGCAATTGTTTGATCCAGCTCGTCAGATCGAGCGATCAAAGCATCTATGCTGCCTCTCTTTAACGGCCGTTCCAGAGCCGACTTGAACCGTATAAGGCCCGTGATCCCTTGACCAGTCCTGTCCTGCAAACCATTGCCCTGGCGTGTGAACGCGATCTGCGGCTGCTTTTCGAAAACCTCGAATTGCGCCTGGCCAGTGGCGACATGGTGCAGATCAGCGGCCCCAACGGCAGCGGCAAGACCAGTCTTTTACGTCTGCTCGCCGGTTTGATGCAACCCACCGATGGCCAGGTACTGCTCAATGGTCAACCACTGACCGAGCAACGCGGCGAATTGGCGCGCAATCTGTTGTGGATCGGCCACGCCGCCGGGATCAAGGATCTGCTCACCCCCGAAGAAAACCTGTCGTGGCTCTGCGCCCTGCATCGTCCCGCCGAACGCGAGGCGATCTGGCAGGCGCTGGCAGCGGTAGGATTGCGCGGTTTCGAAGACGTTCCCTGCCACAGCCTTTCCGCCGGCCAACAGCGCCGTGTGGCGCTAGCGCGCTTGTATCTCGACAGCCCGCCGTTGTGGATTCTCGACGAACCTTTCACCGCGCTGGACAAGCAGGGCGTTGCGCAACTGGAAGAGCATCTGGCCGGCCACTGCGAACGCGGCGGTCTGGTGGTGCTGACCACGCACCACACGCTGAGCCGCATGCCGGCCGGTTACCGCGATATCGACCTGGGGAAGTGGGCTGCATGAGTGTCTTCGGCCTGCTGCTTGCCCGTGAATCGCGACTGCTGTTTCGCCGCCCGGCGGAGCTGGCCAATCCGCTGATTTTCTTCGCCATCGTCATTGCCCTTTTCCCGCTGGCCGTCGGGCCGGAAACTCAAGTCTTGCAAAACCTGTCCCCGGGGTTAGTCTGGGTGGCGGCGTTGTTGTCGGTCCTGCTGTCGCTGGACGGATTGTTTCGCAGTGACTTTGAAGACGGCTCGCTGGAACAGTGGGTCCTTTCGTCGCACCCGCTGCCGCTTCTGGTCCTGGCCAAGGTGCTGGCACACTGGCTGTTCTCCGGTCTGGCACTGGTGCTGCTGTCGCCGTTGCTGGCGCTGATGCTCGGTTTGCCGGCTGCGTGTCTGCCGGTGCTGCTGCTGTCGTTGCTGCTGGGCACGCCAGTGTTGAGCCTGCTCGGTGCAGTCGGCGCGGCGCTGACGGTCGGTCTGAAGCGCGGCGGCCTGTTGCTGGCGCTGCTGATTCTGCCGTTGTACATCCCGGTGTTGATCCTTGGCAGTGGCGCGTTGCAAGCGGCGTTGCAGGGCATGCCGGCGACCGGATACCTGTTGTGGATGGCCAGCCTCACAGCGCTGGCGATCACCCTGACACCCTTTGCAATAGCCGCTGGCCTGAAGATCAGCGTCGGCGAATAATAATGAGGCCTGGTCAAAAATTGACCACTTCTATCAGAAGAAAGGCATGACCCTCTGCCAGCTCGCGATGATGAGCGGCAACCGTGATGGAAACAGTATGAACTGGACCTGGTTTCACAAGCTCGGCTCGCCCAAGTGGTTCTATGGCATCAGCGGCAAGTTCCTGCCGTGGTTGAGCATCGCAGCGTTGCTGCTGATCGGCATAGGTGTGGTCTGGGGCCTGGCGTTCGCGCCGCCGGATTACCAGCAAGGCAACAGCTTCCGCATCATCTACATTCATGTGCCGGCGGCGATGCTCGCCCAGTCAATCTACGTGATGCTCGCGGTGTGCGGCGTGGTCGGGCTGGTGTGGAAGATGAAACTCGCCGACGTGGCTCTGCAATGCGCCGCACCGATCGGTGCGTGGATGACCGCCGTGGCGCTGGTCACCGGGGCCATCTGGGGCAAACCGACCTGGGGCTCGTGGTGGGTTTGGGATGCACGCCTGACTTCGATGCTGATTCTGCTGTTTCTGTATTTCGGCGTGATCGCGCTGGGCAATGCCATCAGCAATCGTGACAGTGCCGCCAAGGCCTGCGCGGTGCTGGCCATTGTTGGCGTGATCAACATTCCGATCATCAAATACTCGGTGGAGTGGTGGAACACCCTGCACCAGGGCGCGACGTTCACACTTACGGAAAAACCGGCAATGCCGGCGGAGATGTGGCTGCCGCTGCTGCTGACAGTGCTGGGTTTCTACTGCTTTTTCGGCGCTGTGCTGTTGCTGCGCATGCGCCTTGAAGTGCTCAAGCGTGAAGCCCGCGCCAGTTGGGTGAAAGCCGAAGTGCAGCAGAATCTGGAGGCGGCGCGATGAGTTTTGCTTCATTCGGCGATTTTCTCGCCATGGGCCATCACGGCCTGTATGTCTGGTCGGCCTATGGCATCTGCCTGGCGGTGCTGGCCCTCAACGTGGTGGCGCCGATTGCGGCGCGCAAGCGTTATCTGCAACAAGAGGCGCGTCGTCTGCGCCGGGAGAACGGCCAGTGAATGCGCTGCGCAAAAAACGTCTGATCATCATTCTGGCGATTCTGGTCGGAGTGGGTGCTGCTGTCGGCCTGGCCCTGAGCGCGCTGCAGGAAAACATCAACCTGTTTTACACACCGACGCAGATCGCCAACGGCGAAGCGCCGCAGGACACACGCATCCGCGCCGGCGGCATGGTCGAGGCGGGTTCGCTGCAGCGCTCCAAGGACTCGCTGGACGTCAAATTCGTCGTCACCGATTTCAACAAATCCGTGACCATTGCCTATCGCGGCATCCTCCCGGATCTGTTCCGCGAAGGGCAGGGCATCGTCGCCCTCGGCAAGCTCAATGCCGATGGCGTGGTGGTCGCTGATGAAGTGCTGGCCAAGCACGACGAGAAGTACATGCCGCCGGAAGTGACCAAAGCGCTGAAGGACAGCGGTCAATCCGCACCGACGCCTGTGAAGGAGGGTTGATCGATGGCTGCCGCACTGTTTATTCCTGAGCTGGGCCATCTGGCGATGATCCTTGCGCTGTGTTTTGCACTGGTTCAAGCGGTGGTGCCGATGCTCGGCGCATGGCGCGGCGACCGCTTGTGGATGAGCCTGGCGCAGCCGGCGGCGTGGGGCCAGTTTGCTTTTCTGCTGTTTGCCTTTGGCTGCCTGACGTACGCGTTCATGACCGACGATTTCTCGGTCGGCTACGTGGCGATGAACTCCAACAGCGCGCTGCCGTGGTATTACAAATTCAGCGCGGTGTGGGGCGCCCACGAAGGCTCGCTGCTGCTGTGGGCGTTGATCCTCGGCGGCTGGACCTTCGCTGTGTCGGTGTTTTCGCGACAGTTGCCGCAAGTCATGCTCGCCCGCGTCCTGGCAGTGATGGGCATGATCAGCACCGGTTTCCTGCTGTTCCTGATTCTTACCTCGAACCCGTTCTCGCGGATCCTGCCGCAGATTCCCGCTGATGGTCGCGACCTCAACCCGTTGCTGCAGGACATCGGCCTGATCGTGCATCCACCGATGCTGTACATGGGTTACGTCGGTTTTTCTGTGGCGTTCGCATTTGCCATCGCCGCGCTGCTCGGTGGTCGTCTCGATGCGGCATGGGCGCGCTGGTCGCGGCCGTGGACCATCGTCGCCTGGGCGTTTCTCGGCATCGGCATCACCCTCGGTTCGTGGTGGGCGTATTACGAACTCGGCTGGGGCGGCTGGTGGTTCTGGGACCCGGTGGAAAACGCCTCGTTCATGCCATGGCTGGTCGGCACCGCGTTGATTCACTCGCTGGCGGTCACCGAAAAGCGTGGCGTGTTCAAGAGCTGGACGGTGTTGCTGGCGATCGCCGCGTTCTCGTTGAGCCTGCTCGGCACCTTCCTCGTACGTTCGGGCGTGCTGACTTCGGTGCACGCCTTCGCCTCGGATCCCGAGCGCGGCGTGTTCATTCTGATTTTCCTGCTGTTCGTGGTTGGCGGCTCGCTGACGCTGTTTGCGCTGCGTGCGCCGGTGGTGAAAAGTCAGGTCGGTTTCAATCTGTGGTCGCGTGAAACCTTGCTGCTGGGCAACAACCTGGTGCTGGTCGTCGCTGCATCGATGATCCTGCTTGGCACCTTGTATCCGCTGATTCTTGATGCCATCAGCGGCGCCAAACTATCTGTCGGCCCGCCGTACTTCAATGCGCTGTTCATCCCGTTGATGGCGTTGCTGATGCTGGTCATGGCGGTCGGCGTGATCGTGCGCTGGAAGGACACGCCAGTGAAATGGCTGGCGAGCATGCTCACTCCGGTGCTGCTTGGCAGCGTCGCATTGGCCGTGGTGGCCAGCGTGGCTTACGGCGATTTCAACTGGGCGGTGATCGCGACGTTCCTGCTGGCGGCATGGGTGTTGCTCGCTGGCGTGCGCGATCTGTTCGACAAGACTCGCCACAAAGGTCTGATCAAAGGTTTGCCGACGCTGACCCGCAGTTATTGGGGCATGCAGATCGCCCACCTCGGCATCGCCGTGTGCGCGCTGGGCGTGGTGTTGTCGAGCCAGAACAGTGCCGAACGCGACCTGCGTCTGGCACCGGGCGAGTCGATGGATCTGGCCGGTTATCAGTTCGTCTTCGAAGGCGCCAAGCATTTCGAGGGACCGAACTTTACCTCGGACAAAGGCACCATCCGCGTCATTCGTGACGGCAAGGAAATCAGCGTGCTGCACCCGGAAAAACGTCTGTACACCGTGCAGAACTCGGTGATGACTGAAGCCGGCATCGATGCCGGTTTCACCCGCGATCTCTACGTCGCCCTCGGCGAGCCGCTGGATAACGGCGCCTGGGCCGTGCGCGTACACGTCAAACCGTTTGTGCGCTGGATCTGGTTCGGCGGCTTGCTCACCGGATTGGGTGGTTTGCTGGCGGCGCTGGATCGGCGTTATCGGGTCAAGGTGAAAAGCAAAGTGCGCGAAGCGCTGGGCATGACGGGAGCGGCGGCATGAGGCGTTGGTTGATGTTGTTGCCGCTGGCGATATTTCTGCTGGTGGCGGTGTTTCTTTATCGAGGGCTGTATCTGGATCCGGCGGAGCTGCCGTCGGCGATGATCGACAAGCCGTTCCCGGAGTTTTCCTTGCCGAGTGTGCAGGGTGACAAGACGCTGACCAAGGCCGACATTCTCGGCAAACCGGCGCTGGTCAATGTCTGGGGCACCTGGTGCATCTCCTGCCGGGTCGAGCACCCGGTGCTGAACAAGCTCGCCGAGCGCGGCGTGGTGATCTATGGCATCAACTACAAGGACACCAACGCCGATGCCTTGAAGTGGCTGGCCGAGTTTCACAATCCGTATGCGCTGGATATTCGTGACGACGAGGGTTCGCTGGGCCTCAACCTCGGTGTCTACGGCGCGCCGGAAACCTTCTTCATCGACGCCAAAGGCATCATCCGCGACAAGTTCGTCGGGGTGATCGACGAGCAGGTCTGGCGCGAAAAACTCGCGGCCAAGTATCAGGCGCTGGTCGATGAGGCCAAGCCATGAAGCGTTTTCTCGCAGCAGTGGTGTTGGGCTTGAGCCTGGCCGGTGTCGCCCACGCGGCCATCGACACCTACGAATTTGCCAACGAGGGCGACCGCGAGCGTTTCCGCGAACTGACCAAGGAACTGCGTTGCCCCAAATGCCAGAACCAGGACATTGCCGACTCCAACGCGCCGATCGCCGCCGACCTGCGCAAGGAGATTTTCCGCATGCTCGGCGAGGGCAAGGACAATCAGCAGATCATCGACTTCATGGTCGATCGCTACGGTGATTTCGTCCGCTACAAACCGGCGCTCAATGCCAAAACCGCGCTGCTGTGGTTCGGCCCGGCCGGTCTGCTGCTCGGTGGTTTCGTGGTGATCGCGCTGATCGTGCGCAGGCGTCGCGGGCAACGCGCCGAAACGCCGTCATCGCTGTCTGCCGAAGAACGTCAGCGTCTCGACCAACTGTTGGATAAAAACCAAGAATGATTGATTTCTGGCTCGCCGCAGGGCTGTTGCTTCTGGTCGCCCTGAGTTTTCTGCTGATCCCGGTACTGCGCGAACGCCGCGCCCAGCGGGAAGAAGATCGCACCGCGTTGAACGTCGCGCTGTATCAGGAACGGGTGGCCGAGCTGCAAGCGCAGCAAGCCGAGGGCGTGCTCGACGCCGCGCAACTGGACAGCGGCCGCGCGGAAGCTGCGCGTGAACTGCTCGCCGACACCGAAGGCGCCGCCGCGCCGCGTGTCTCGCGTCTGGGTAAACCGTTGCCGCTGCTGGCCGCCGTGCTGGTACCGGTGCTGGGTCTCGGTCTGTACCTGCATTTCGGCGCCGCCGACAAGGTCGAACTGACCCGCGAATTCGCTCAGGCACCGCAGTCGATGGATGAGATGACCCAGCGTCTGGAACGTGCGGTCGCCGCACAGCCGGATTCCGCTGAAGGTCTGTATTTCCTCGGCCGTACCTACATGGCTCAGGACCGCCCGGCAGACGCGGCGAAGATGTTCGAACGCGCCGCCAACCTCGCTGGTCGCCAGCCGGAGCTGCTCGGCCAGTGGGCGCAGGCGCAGTATTTTGCTGACGGTAAAAAGTGGTCGGAGAAGATTCAGAAACTGACCGACGAAGCGCTGAAGGCTGATCCGAAAGAAGTCACCAGCCTCGGCCTGCTCGGCATCGCCGCGTTCGAAGGCGAGCGTTATCAGGAGGCCATCGACTACTGGAATCGCCTGCTCGCGCAACTGCCGCCGGATGACAACTCTCGCGGTGCGCTGCAAGGCGGCATCGAGCGTGCCGCCGAACGCCTGAAAGCCAGCGGCGGCAAAGTTGCCCGTGCAGCGGCGCCGAAAGCTGCGTTGCTGACAGTCAGCGTAGATCTGGCCAGCGAACTCAAAGGCAAGGTGCAGCCGGGCGACAGCGTGTTCATCTTCGCCCGCGCCACTTCAGGCCCACCGGCACCGCTGGCGGCCAAACGCCTGACCGTCGCCGACCTGCCGGTGACCGTCGAACTGGGCGATGCCGACGCAATGATGCCGCAGTTGAAACTGTCCAACTTCCCTGAAGTCCAACTGGTGGCGCGCATCTCACGGGCCGGTCAACCGACCTCCGGAGAGTGGATCGGTCGCAGTGGCCCACTGGCCAGCAGCACCACCGCGCCACAAAAACTGACCATCGACAGCCCGGACAAGTAACCGGACCCAACAGGAAAGCCCCGCCATGCACACCATCGCCCGCATCACAGTCCTCACACTGGCCCTGGGCTTGAGTGCATGTGCGGTACAACGCCCGGAACCGACCACCAGCCTGCCGCCGATCCCGCCGTCTCAGCCAAGCCCAACCCCATCGACCTCGCCAAGCCCCGGCAAGAGCATCCCGGCAAAACCCGCCAAGCCCGTGCCACGCACCTCGGCCAGCTTCGCCCCGCCACCGGGCGGCAACAGCCACTGGGACCAGAAACTCGGTGTCTACGTCCTCGACGACCAGACGAACACCTTCTACCGCCAGCGCACCTACTACCGCTGGAACAACGGCTGGAGCCGCTCGGTCAGCCCCAACGGCCCGTGGGAAGACACCAACATCCACGGCGTCCCGCCGGGGTTGGGGAAGAAGTTCGGGCAGTGATGAGAAACGGCGATCTTGGGATCGCCGTTTTTTTGCGTCTGATTTTCAGAGAATCGCACGATAGTTACCTAACGCCTTTACCGACTCGACCAATCCTTGCCGTTGGAGAAAGCCAAGATATTTGTCCACCTCCACATTGGGCGTTTTCAATTGCCGTCGCTGGCTTTGAGCCGCAGCGACGACGGCCATCAGGAAATCTCTTAAAGGGGCCGGATATAAAACGCATGCATCGTATACCGCAGTGAAAGAGGAATGCCTCACTCGTATCCTGTCCTTAGCGCCTGTGCCTGCTCCGCGAGAAGCATCATTGCCTGCTCGCTGGCGGTGTCTCGCCGGGTTTTATATTCCATCAGATCTGCAAAACGCACACGTCGGTGCTTGCCTGTTTTGTGGTAGGAAATCTCACCGCGCTCCAGCAGTTTGATCATGTGCGGACGTGAGACGTTGAGCAGATCGGCAGCTTCCTGCGTGGTCAGCTCCGCGTGGATCGGTACAACCTTCACAGCGTTGCCCTGCGCCAGCGCCGCGAGGATATCGCTCAGCAAGCGTAATGCCGATGTTGGCAGCTCCACGCTGTGGGCTTCGTTCTGTTCATCAAAAATCTGGATTCGCTGAGTTTCAAAAGCGGTTGTGAGGAAGGCGCTCAGGGCACGCTGGCCTTCAATCGCGGCTTTGACCTCACGTTCGACAGGCAGATTGATGGCAGATGGAGTAGCGGTGGTCATAAGACTGTTCCGGCATTGTAAGGAAGATCTGCGGACGTTATTCGAATCAAACGAAATTCGCAATAAACGAAACTGGTGCAGGAATACTCTGTAAAACAACCACCCATCACTCCGCCCCATTCTGTGCTTGAGTAAAGATAACTCTAGGGTTAATGGGCCAGGCCAAGGAGGCGGTTGGTGCAGAGCAGGCTATTGATGAAGGAGCTGGAGGAGGCGGGCTGGACGCTGGATCGGGTTGCCGGCAGTCATCACATCTTCACTCATCGTTACAACCCGAACACGATTGCCGTCCCGCATGCGAAAAAGGATTTACCCGTGGGGACAGTCAAAAGCATTCGGCGGCGCGCGGGGTTATTCAGCCCGCCAACCCGTCATGAAGGAGATCCGTAATGCAATATCCCATCTGCATCGAGTGGGGTGACGAGAACACTGCCATCGGCATTCAGATCCCCGATATTCCCGGCGCAGTCACTGCCGGGGACAGCTTTGAGGAGGCCTACAACGCGGCCGTGGAAGTGGCTCACCTTATGCTGCAGGAAATCGCGGCGGCCGGTCAGGCGATTCCGATGCCGACCTCGGCAGCGGCGCATCGCAATCATCCGGATTTTGCCGAGATGGGCTGGGGCATGCTGGAGCTGGATATCTCGCCGTACCTGGGCAAGACCGAAAAGGTCAACGTTACGCTGCCCGGCTATGTCATTCAGCGTATTGATCGCTATGTACGCGAGCACAACGTCAAAAGCCGCTCCTCGTTTCTGGCGGATGCGGCGATGGAGAAACTGGTTCGGTATTGAAGGTACGTCCAATTGCGGGAGCGAGCCTGCTCGCGAAGCTTTTGACGCCCTTAAGCCGTGGCCAATGAAGCGCGTCGTGAAACACTCAAAAACCGCACCAACGCCAACAACGGAAAGATGCTGCCGACAATCACGATCCACAACCAGCCGCCATGCTCGTACACCGCGCTGGCCACCGAGGAGCCGAAGGCGCCGCCGATGAAGATGCTGGTCATGTACAGCGCGTTCAAACGACCACGACTTTTCGCGTCCAGCGAATATACCGCGCGTTGGCCCAGGACCATGTTCATCTGCACGCAGAAGTCCAGCACCACGCCGGTCACGGCCAGGCCGATCACGCTGTAGGCCGGGTGGATGAAGGCGGGCAGGAAGCTCAGGCTGGCAAACAGCATGGCCAGCAGCGAGGCGATGCGTGTGTGACCGGCATCGGCGAGGCGGCCGCTGATCGGGGCGGCGATGGCACCGATGGCGCCCACCAGAGCGAAGATCGCGATTTCGCTTTGCGACAGGCCATGGTTGCGTGCCAGTTCCAGTGGCACGGCGGTCCAGAACAGGCTGAACGTGGCAAACATGCAACCCTGGTAAAACGCCCGCTGACGCAGCACCGGTTGCTGGCGCAGAAGTGTCCATAGCGAACCGATCAACTGGCCATAAGTTGCGCTGTGATCCGGCTGGCGCTTGGGCACGGTCAGCGCCAGCACCACACTGATTGCCGCCATCAACGCAGCGGCGATCATGAACATGGCGCGCCAGCCGAGGTGATCAGCGACTACGCTCGACACCGGTCGCGCTAGCAGAATACCCAGCAGCAAACCGCCCATAATGCCGCCCACCACCCGACCACGGGACTCTTCCGGCGCCAGATGCGCGGCCAGCGGAATCAGGATCTGCACCGACACCGAGCTGAAGCCGACCAGCAACGAGATCAGCAGAAATACGTTCGGTTGCTCGGTAAACGCTGCGCCCAGGAGACTGGCAATCGCCACGACCGTGGTGATGATCATCAGCCGCCGGTTTTCCAGCAGATCCCCCAGCGGCACCAGAAAGAACAGGCCCAACGCATAGCCGATCTGCGTCAGCGAAACGATGAAACTGGCCATGGTGTCGGAGAGGCCGATGTCCGGCGCGATCAGGCCAATAATCGGTTGTGCGTAGTAGATGTTGGCAACGATGGCGCCGCAGCAGAACGCGAACAGCAAGACCATGCCTCGGGTCATTGCGTGAGGAGTGGTGGTCATAGGGAATCTCGGGTCGGGCACAGGAAAGGGCTGAGGCTAATGGACAATGTGGACTGGCAGAAGACGTTTTCGGATGATAACTGTTATTACGCAGTGTAATGACCGGTATTCCCGTGCAACAAAAAGGCGACCTTGGTGAGTCGCCCTTTGATTTTTCAAATCAAGCCTTACTGCCCGCTATAAATCTGATCGAACACCCCACCATCATTGAAGTGGGTTTTCTGCACCGTGCGCCAGTCACCAAACGTCTTCTCCACCGAGAGGAAGTCGACTTTCGGGAAACGGTCGGTGTACTTCGCCAGCACCGTCGGGTCACGCGGGCGCAGGTAGTTGGCGGCTGCGATTTCCTGGCCTTCCGGCGACCACAGGTACTTCAGATATTCATCAGCCGCAGCACGCGAGCCTTTTTTGTCGACGACTTTATCGACCACCGAAACCGGTGGCTCGGCTTCGGCGGAGACGCTTGGGTAGATGACTTCGAACTGATCGCGACCGAACTCGCGAGCGATCATTTCCGCTTCGTTTTCAAAGGTCACCAGCACGTCGCCGATCTGGTTGGTCATGAACGTGGTGGTAGCGGCGCGGCCACCGGTATCGAGTACCGGCGCCTGCTTGAACAGCTTGCCGACGAAGTCCTTGGCCTTGTTCTCGTCACCACCGTTTTTCAGCACATAGCCCCAGGCTGACAGGTAGGTGTAGCGGCCGTTACCCGAGGTTTTCGGGTTCGGCACAATCACCTGTACGCCGTCCTTGAGCAAGTCCGGCCAGTCTTTCAGCGCTTTCGGGTTGCCCTTGCGGACGATGAACACCGTCGCCGAGGTAAACGGCGCGCTGTTGTTCGGCAGGCGCGTGACCCAATTGTCGGGGACCAGTTTGCCGTTGTCGGCAAGGGCGTTGATGTCGGTGGCCATGTTCATGGTAATAACGTCAGCCGGCAGGCCGTCGATCACCGAGCGCGCCTGCTTGCTCGAGCCGCCGAAGGACATCTGCACGGTGATGTTTTCCTTGTGCTCGGCCTGCCAGTGCTTCTGGAACGCAGTGTTGTAGTCCTTGTAGAAATCGCGCATCACGTCGTAGGAAACGTTAAGCAGCGTTGGTGCCGCCTGAGCGATGTTGGCCAAGGCCAGGCCGGCGGCGAGAAGTGAGGCGCCAAAGAGTTTTTTCACTGCGCATTCCTTGTTCTGTGGGGGTTGTATCAAATGAGGCCATTTGCCAGCGACTATAACGGGCCTCGCATAGTCGCTTAAAGATTAAAAAGCTCTGTGCTTATTCCACTTTCTTGAACAGCTGACTGCCGCAGCGCGAACAGAACGCTGCGCTCTGTTCATGGTTCTTTTTCTGGCAGCCCGGGCAGTCATGTTGCAGCTGTTCGCCGCGCATGGCGTTGGCCAGCTCTGCGGTAAAGATCCCCGTGGGCACGGCGATGATCGAGTAACCGGTGATCATCACCAGCGAGGAAATCACCTGGCCCAGCGGCGTCTTCGGCACGATGTCGCCGAAGCCCACAGTGGTCAAGGTCACGATTGCCCAATAAATGCCCTTGGGGATACTGGTGAAGCCATGCTCCGGGCCTTCGATCACGTACATCAGCGTGCCGAACACCGTCACCAGGGTGCACACGCTGACCAGAAACACGACGATTTTCTGCTTGCTGCCACGCAGCGCCGACATCAGATAGTTGGCTTGCTTGAGATACGGGCTGAGCTTGAGCACGCGGAAAATCCGCAGCATCCGAATGATGCGGATGATCAGCAGATACTGCGCATCGCTGTAATACAGCGCGAGGATGCCCGGCACGATCGCCAGCAGATCCACCAGCCCGTAGAAGCTGAAGGCATAGCGCAACGGCTTGGGCGAGCAGTACAGACGCAGGATGTATTCGCCGAGGAAGATCGCCGTGAAGCCCCACTCGATATAGGCCAGAACGTCGGCGTAATTGCGGTGAATGCTGTCGATACTGTCGAGCATCACGATCACCAGACTGGCGAGGATGATCAACAGCAGGATGCCGTCGAAGCGACGCCCGGCCGGGGTGTCGCTCTGGAAAATCATGACGTAAAGCCGTTCGCGCCAATTGTTGCTGCTGTCCATGGATAACGCCTGAATCGAAGATCAGCGCAGCCTAGGGTGATTCTCCTCGTGAGCGCAAGGCTCATGCGCCAGCGACGCTTTGCCAAGCATCTGAATGCCGACGCGGATCAGCCAGCAGGCGAGGATGAACGGTGCGGTGAGCGTCGCCAATCCAAGGGCAGCAAACAGCGGTGTCACCAGCAGCGCCAGGACAATGGCGAGCAGCGGCAGCCACGGATTTTGTCGCTGAGCGCTGAAGGCGAGGGCGGCGAGTACGGCGTTGTAGCCACCGAGCCCGAGCAGCGCGGCGGACGTTTCGTGGTGCAGCAGACTCGAGCCCAGGCCGATCACCGACGCCAGCAGCGCCCAGCAGAACGCGCGGCGATCGGCGAGCAGCAAACCGCTGGCGATCAACGCTCCGGCCAATGGATGGTCGAGGAACATCACCTGGCCGAATCCGCGCAGTTCAGCGGCCAGCAGATTTGTCGTGTTCAGGTCGACCGATGCCACCGGCGCGGACGGTTCGGCGAACATCAGCATCACCCAGCTGAGCGCCACGAACGGCGAGGTATACGCCGGTATGGCGCGGCTGCGGTACACGTGTTTGAGCCATTGCTGCGTGAGCATTGCGCTCAAGCCGCCCGCCGCAAGAATCAGCGGCGGCAGCAGTGGCGACCAAGGGAAATACAGGCTCAGCAGCAGGCCGAGCAGCACGCCGTTGTAGCTGAACAACCCGGCCTGGCGATCGGCCTTGGCGTAGTTGCGCCGCTGCGCGGTGAGCAGACCGGCGACGCCACCGAGCAGCGCCCCGGCGAACAGCACCGGCGCCGTCAGCAGGATCGCCAACAGACACAGCAGGCCGCACAGCGGATGGCGCTGGAAGAAAATCTGACTGAAACCGTTGAGCAAAGCCTCGGCCCAGTCGGGGCAGTGGGTGTTGAAGTGATTGGCAGGCATGTTGAGAAAATCTGGGCAGTTGGAACATCAAAAGGTCTTGCAAGTGGCTGTGGCGAGGGGATTTATCCCCGTTGGGCTGCGAAGCGGCCCCCCATCGGAGAATGCGGTTTCTCTGTGGAAACCGTCACTCCCTTAAAAGCGACGACTGCTGCGCAGCCGAACGGTGCGGTGCGACGTTTCGCTAAATCCCCTCGCCACAAGGTTATGCACCCACTTTTAGGGTGGGTTAAATCAACGTCTCAATGCGCAGCGAATTGGTCGACCCCGGCTGCCCGAACGGCACGCCAGCGGTGATCAGCAGCGTGTCGCCACGCTCGGCCATGCCTTGCGCCTGAGCAATCTCCAGTGCGGTCGAGCAGACTTCATCGACCTGCCGCAGGCGATCGTTGACCACCGAATGAATGCCCCACGCCACGCTCAAACGCCGCGCGGTTTGCAAGTTCGGCGTCAGATTGAGGATCGGTGCTTTCGGCCGTTCCCGCGATGCGCGCAACGTCGAGGCGCCGGACTCGCTGTAATTGACCAGCACCGCCACCGGCAGCACGTTGCTGATCCGGCGGATCGCGCAGCTGATCGCATCGGAAACCGTCGCCTCGGCTTTCGGCCGGCTGACGTCGAGCTGGGTCTGATAATCCGGGCCGTTTTCAACCTGACGGATGATCTTGCTCATCATCTGCACGGCTTCCAGCGGGTATTCGCCGGATGCGGTTTCCGCCGAGAGCATCACCGCATCGGCGCCTTCGGCCACGGCGTTGGCGACGTCGGTCACTTCGGCGCGGGTCGGGGCAGGGGAGAAGCGCATCGACTCGAGCATCTGCGTCGCCACCACCACCGGTTTGCCCAGCGCACGGCAAGTGGTGATGATGTTTTTCTGAATCTGCGGCACGCTTTCCGCCGGCACTTCAACACCAAGGTCACCGCGAGCGACCATGATCGCGTCGCTCAACTCAGCAATCTCACGCAATTGCTCGACGGCCGAAGGCTTCTCGATTTTCGCCATCAAGAAGGCTTTGTCGCCGATCAATGCGCGGGCCTCGATGATGTCCTGCGGACGCTGCACGAACGACAGCGCGACCCAGTCCACGCCCAGCTCCAGACCGAAGCTTAGGTCGCGGCGATCCTTGGCCGTCAACGGGCTCAAGTCGAGTACCGCTTGCGGCACATTCACGCCTTTGCGATCGGACAGTTCGCCTCCGTTGAGCACGGTGGTGTCGATCGCATCGGCGTACTTGGTGACCACGCGCAGGCGCAGCTTGCCGTCGTCGAGCAGCAGGTCCATGCCGGCTTCCAGCGCGGCAATGATCTCCGGATGCGGCAGGTTGACCCGGCGCTCATCGCCCGCTGTCGCATCGAGATCGAGGCGGAACGCCTGACCGCGATGCAATTGCACCTTGCCGTCAGCGAACTTGCCAACGCGCAGTTTCGGCCCCTGCAGATCCATCAGAATGCCCAGCGGGTAGTTGAGCTGGCGTTCGACTTCGCGGATCCACTGATATCGCTTGGCGTGGTCGGCGTGATCGCCGTGGCTGAAGTTCAGCCGGAAGATGTTGACCCCGGCCTCGACCAGCTCGCGGATGTCGTCGATACCGTCGACCGCAGGGCCGAGGGTGGCGAGGATTTTGACCTTTTTATCAGGCGTCATGATTTGCAGTTCTCAAGGATCAGAATGGCGCGGAAGTCGTTGACGTTGGTGCGGGTCGGCTCGGTGACGATCAGTGCATCGAGCGCCTGGAAGTAGCCGTAGCCGTTGTTGTTATCCAGCTCGTCGCTGGCGCTCAGACCCAGTGCGGCGGCGCGGGCGTAGCTGTCCGGGGTCATGATTGCGCCGGCGTTGTCTTCCGAGCCGTCGATGCCATCGGTGTCGCCGGCCAGCGCGTAGACGCCGGGCTGGCCCTTGAGGCTATCGGTCAGGCTGAGGAGGAATTCAGCGTTACGCCCACCACGGCCATTGCCGCGCACGGTGACCGTGGTTTCACCGCCGGAGAGAATCACGCACGGCGCCGCCAATGGCTGGCCGTGATTGATGATCTGTCGGGCGATGCCGGCGTGGACCTTCGCCACTTCACGGGACTCGCCTTCGAGGTCGCCGAGGATCAGGGTGCTGAAACCGGCCTGACGGCATTTCACCGCAGCCGCGTCCAGCGATTGCTGCGGGCGGGCGATCAACTGGAAATGACTGCGCGCCAGACTCGGATCGCCGGGTTTGACGGTTTCCGATTCCGGACTTTGCAGCCAGGTGCGCACGGAGGCGGGAATGTCGATGCCGTAGCGCTTGATGATCGCCAGCGCCTCGGCCGAAGTGCTCGGGTCGGCCACGGTCGGGCCGGAGGCAATGACGGTGGCGAGGTCGCCCGGTACATCGGAAATCGCGTAGGTGTAGACCGTCGCCGGCCAGCAGGCCTTGCCGAGGCGGCCGCCCTTGATCGCCGAGAGGTGCTTGCGCACGCAGTTCATCTCGCCGATGGTCGCGCCGGATTTCAGCAGCGCTTTGTTGATCGACTGCTTGTCGGCGAGGGTGATGCCTTCAGCCGGCAGGGCGAGCAGGGCAGAGCCGCCGCCGGAGAGCATGAAGATCACGCGGTCGTTTTCAGTCAGATTGCTGACCAACTCCAGTACGCGTTTGGCCACGGCCAGACCGGCCGCATCCGGCACCGGGTGTGCGGCTTCGACCACTTCGATTTTTTCGCACGGAGCGCCGTGGCCGTAGCGGGTCACCACCAGGCCGGTGACTTCACCCTCCCAGCAGCGCTCGACCACCTGCGCCATGGCGGCAGCGGCTTTGCCGGCACCGATGACGATCACCCGCCCCGTGCGATCGGCAGGCAAATGGGCTTCGAGGACTTGGTTCGGATGGGCCGCGTCGATGGCTGTGGCAAACAGCTCGCGCAGCAGTTGTTGCGGATCGACCGACATGGCGGGCTCCCGGAATTCTTGTTATTCGAAAGGGCGGTAGAGATCCCTGTGGGAGCGAGCTTGCTCGCGAAAGCGATGGATCAGTCAATATCCATGTCGACTGATACTCCTTCTTCGCGAGCAAGCTCGCTCCCACAGGTTTAAGCGGTGGGGCAGTGACTTATTTGTTGTCGCGAATCGAGAAATTGGCCATGTGCTCAAGGCCCTTGATCAGCGCCGAGTGGTCCCAGTTGCTGCCACCGATGGCTGCGCAGGTGCTGAACACTTGCTGGGCATTGGCGGTGTTCGGCAGGTTGATGTTCAGTTCCTTGGCGCCTTGCAGGGCCAGGTTCAGGTCCTTTTGGTGCAGGCTGATGCGGAAGCCCGGGTCGAAGGTGCCTTTGATCATGCGCTCGCCGTGCACTTCGAGGATCTTCGAAGAAGCGAAACCGCCCATGAGCGCTTCACGCACCTTGGCCGGGTCGGCACCGTTTTTCGAGGCGAACAGCAGGGCTTCGGCTACGGCCTGGATGTTCAGCGCGACGATGATCTGGTTCGCCACTTTGGCGGTCTGGCCGTCGCCATTGCCGCCGACAAGTGTGATGTTCTTGCCCATGGCCTGGAACAGCGGCAGGGCGCGTTCGAAGGCATCGGCGTCGCCACCGACCATGATGCTCAGGGTCGCGGCCTTGGCGCCGACTTCACCGCCGGACACTGGCGCGTCGAGGTACTGCGCGCCTTTCTCGTTGATCTTGGCGGCGAAGGCTTTGGTCGCGGTCGGCGAAATCGAGCTCATGTCGATGACCACTTTGCCTTTGCCGATACCGGCGGCAACCCCGTCGGCGCGGAACAGCACGTCGTCGACCTGCGGGGTATCCGGAACCATGACGATGATGAATTCGGCTTCCTGCGCCACTTCACGCGGATTTGCCAGGGCGACGGCGCCAGCGGCGACCAGATCGGCCGGGGCCGCGTCGTGGTGTTGCGACAGGAACAGGCTGTGACCGGCTTTCTGCAGGTTCGCCGCCATTGGGTGGCCCATGATGCCGGTGCCGATGAATCCGATTTTAGCCATGAGAAAATCCTCTTGTTTTTGTCGTGCCCCCAACCCATGGCTGGTGAGCTTTTGTGGCGAGGGGATTTATCCCCGTTGGGCAGCGCAGCTGCCCCAGATTTTTGCAATGCGTGGTCAATCAGATTGCGTTGTGTGATTTCAACCAACCCAGGCCCGCTTCGGTGGTGGTCAGCGGTTTGTACTCGCAACCAACCCAACCCTGATAACCGATGCGATCAAGGTGTTCGAACAGGAAGCGGTAGTTGATCTCGCCAGTGCCCGGCTCGTTGCGCCCCGGGTTGTCCGCGAGCTGTACATGGTTGATCTCGCCCAAGTGCGATTGCAGGGTGCGGGCCAGATCGCCTTCCATGATTTGCATGTGATAGATGTCGTATTGCAGGAACAGATTGGCGCTGCCGACCTGTTCACGAATCGACAGGGCTTGCGCCGTGTTGTTCAGGTAAAAACCGGGAATGTCGCGGGTGTTGATCGCTTCCATCACCAGTTTGATGCCCACTGCTTGCAGCTTGTCGGCGGCATATTTGAGGTTGGCGACGAAGGTCTTTTCCACGGTGGCATCGTCGACGCCTTGCGGGCGGATACCGGCCAGGCAGTTGACCTGAGTGTTGCCCAGCACTTGCGCGTAAGCGATCGCCAGATCGACCCCGGCGCGGAACTCTTCGACCCGATCCGGCAGGCAGGCGATACCGCGCTCGCCCTTGGCCCAGTCACCGGCCGGCAGGTTGAACAGCACTTGGGTCAGCCCGTTGGCCTCGAGTTTTGCCTTGATTTCAGCCGAGCTGAAATCGTACGGGAACAGGTATTCCACGCCACTGAAACCGGCCTTGGCGGCGGCGTCGAAACGGGCGAGGAAATCCTGTTCGGTGAACAGCATGGACAGGTTGGCTGCGAAACGCGGCATGGTGGTCTCCCGTAAATCTTGTGAGGTCCCCTGTGGGAGCGAGCTGTGGCGAGGGGATTTATCCCCGTTCGGCTGCGAAGCAGTCGTAAACCATTGTATGCGGTGTACCTGATACGCCGCGGTTTCAGGTTTTGAGGCCGCTTCGCGCCCTAACGGGGATAAATCCCCTCACCACACAAGCTCGCTCCCACAGGGAGAGCAGTCAGCAATTAATCGAGCATCGAAATCGCCGTCGGCGCGTCATTGCCGACCAGTGCCAGGTCTTCGAACTCATTGACCGCGTTGATCTCGGTACCCATGGAGATGTTGGTCACACGCTCCAGAATGATCTCGACGATCACCGGCACCTTGAACTCTTCGATCATCTGTTCGGCCTTGCGCAGGGCAGGGGCGATTTCCGACGGTTCGAACACACGCAGCGCTTTACAGCCGAGGCCTTCGGCGACTGCGATGTGGTCAACCCCGTAACCGTTGAGTTCCGGCGCATTGAGGTTATCGAAGGACAGCTGCACGCAGTAGTCCATTTCGAACCCGCGCTGGGCCTGACGGATCAGGCCCAGGTACGAGTTGTTCACCACGACGTGGATGTACGGCAGTTTGAACTGAGCGCCGACCGCCAGTTCTTCGATCATGAACTGGAAATCATAGTCCCCCGACAGGGCCACGACTTTGCGGTTCGGATCGGCCTTCACCACGCCCAGCGCTGCCGGAATGGTCCAGCCCAACGGGCCGGCCTGGCCACAGTTGATCCAGTGACGCGGCTTGTAGACGTGCAGGAACTGCGCGCCGGCAATCTGCGACAGACCAATGGTGCTGACGTAGCAGGTGTCCTTGCCGAACACCTGGTTCATTTCTTCGTAAACGCGCTGCGGCTTGACCGGCACGTTGTCGAAGTGGGTCTTGCGATGCAGGCTGGCCTTGCGCTGCTGACAATCCTGCAGCCAGGCGCTGCGGTTCTTCAGCTTGCCGGCGGCTTGCCATTCACGGGCCACTTCGATGAACACGGTCAGCGCAGCAGCGGCGTCGGAAACGATGCCCAGATCCGGGGTGAACACGCGGCCGATCTGCGTGCCTTCGATGTCGACGTGAATGAACTTGCGACCTTCGGTGTACACGTCAACCGAACCGGTGTGACGGTTGGCCCAACGGTTACCAATGCCCAGCACCACGTCGGATTTGAGCATCGTCGCGTTGCCGTAACGGTGCGAAGTCTGCAGGCCGACCATGCCGACCATCAGCGGGTGATCGTCAGGGATGGTGCCCCAGCCCATCAGGGTCGGGATGACCGGGATGCCGGTCAGCTCGGCGAACTCCACCAGCAGATCACTGGCATCGGCGTTGATGATGCCACCACCGGCGACCAGCAATGGACGCTCGGCCTGATCCAGCAGGGCCAGAGCCTTCTCGACCTGCACGCGGGTCGCGGTCGGTTTGGCCAGTGGCAGCGGTTGGTAAGCGTCGATGTCGAATTCGATCTCGGCCATCTGCACGTCGAACGGCAGGTCGATCAGCACCGGGCCTGGGCGACCGGAGCGCATTTCATAAAAGGCTTTCTGGAACGCGTAAGGCACCTGGCCCGGCTCCAGAACGGTGGTCGCCCACTTGGTCACTGGCTTGACGATGCTGGTGATGTCGACAGCCTGGAAGTCTTCCTTGTGCATACGGGCGCGGGGTGCCTGGCCGGTGATGCAGAGGATTGGAATCGAGTCGGCTGAGGCGCTGTAGAGCCCGGTGACCATGTCGGTACCAGCCGGGCCGGACGTGCCGATGCACACGCCGATGTTGCCGGCCTTGGTGCGGGTGTAGCCCTCGGCCATGTGCGAGGCGCCTTCAACGTGGCGAGCAAGGACGTGATCGATGCCACCGACCTTCTGCAAGGCGGAGTACAGCGGGTTGATCGCTGCGCCCGGGATGCCAAAAGCGGTATCAACCCCTTCGCGGCGCATCACCAGAACGGCGGCTTCGATTGCTCTCATTTTGCTCATGGTTTTGTGCCTCTTTACGTTTTGTAATTGTATACAAGTGGCTTTGCGCAGAGTGTATTCACGGCGGACGGCGCAGGTCAATCCATTTTCTCAAGCGCCTGTTTCATTCGTCGGAAGCCCGAAGTGCTGTGGCTTTTCGTCGCATGTGGCGCTTTTCGAGAATTATTGTATACAAAAAAATAACTCATTGTGTTCTATTTGTGGCATCGGCCTGCGGCACAAACGCGCAGTCCCACGACTTTCTCTATAACAAAATGAGGACGGCACCATGAGCGCTTTAACCTTGAAAGTCGCAGTCAACCTGGTCAGCGAAGCCATCAACGCAGGACGCGGCATCAACGCCGCACCGCTGACCATCGCGGTACTCGATACCGGCGGCCACCTGATCGCCCTGCAACGTGAAGACGGCGCCAGCCTGCTGCGCCCCGACATTGCCATTGGCAAAGCCTGGGGCGCCATCGCCCTGGGTAAGGGTTCGCGCCTGCTAGCCCAGGACGCCCAACAACGCCCGGCGTTTTTTCTTCGTTGAACAGCATGGGGCAGGGCAGCGTTGTGCCGGCACCGGGTGGTGTGCTGATTCGCAATCAGGCGGGCGAAGTGCTCGGCGCGATCGGGATCAGTGGGGATTTGTCGGACGTGGATGAGCAGGTGGCAATTAAAGCGGTGGAGGCGCTGGATTTGAGGGCGGATGGTGGGGTGGTTTCCTGATCTCTGGTGCTTGATCGATAGTCATCGCTGGCAAGCCAGCTCCCACAAGTTTTTGCGTTGAGCAATTATGAACGCACGACACAAATCCCTGTGGGAGCTGGCTTGCCAGCGATGGCGGTCTGGCTGACACATCAAGAAAAAAGACTGCCGCGATGTAGTTGGCTTTGAGGTCTAGCCTTCCATCTGAACACATCATGAAAGGGGCAATGGATTGCCTGATTTTCCTGCTTCACATCGCTTGCGTATCGGCCGCTATGCATAGCCGAATCGAATTTATCTTCTCACCACCAACACACTTGATCGCGAGCCGGTATTTGCTGATTTCGCTTTGGGCAGACTGGTCGTTGCGCAATTTCGTCGTGCACATGACCTGGGGTTGGCGAAATCATTGGCATGGGTTGTCATGCCTGACCATTTTCATTGGCTCGTTGAGCTTGAAAATTGCTCACTTAGCAAGTTGATGCGAGAGACCAAATCACTGAGTACGCGGGAGGTTAACCGTTCGACAGGTCGAACCGGGCCGCTCTGGCAGTACGGTTTTCATGATCGGGCGCTGAGGAGGGAAGAAAATCTGGAGAAAATGGCGCGTTATGTTGTGGCCAACCCATTGCGGGCGGGCCTGGTAGATACAATTGCCGACTATCCGTTGTGGGACACCATTTGGATTAGAAATGAAACCGAGTTGCCGCCATCGCTGGCAAGCCAGCTCCCACAGGATTCCATGTTGTTTATTGATTCCGAATCCAACCCATAAATCTGTGGGAGCTGGCTTGCCAGCGATAGTCGCGCCTCGGTGTATCAATCCGGCTCACACCCCTTCAACACCAACCGAATGATCGTCTGCGCCGCCGCTTCATAATCGGCTTCATCGAGTTTGTCTTTCCCGGTGACTGCAGAAATCTGCCAGTCGAAGTCGGCGTAGGTCTGGGTCGCGGCCCAGATGCTGAACATCAGGTGGTTGGGGTCGATCGGGGCGATCTGGCCGCGGTCGATCCAGCTCTGGATGCAGGCGATGTTGTGTTTGGCCTGGGCGTTGAGCTGTTCGACCAGATCAGCGCTCAGGTGCGGGGCGCCGTGCATGATTTCACTGGCGAACACTTTGGAGGCGTAGGGCAGGTCGCGGGAGATGCGGATTTTGGAGCGGATGTAGCCGCTCAGCACCTCGCTCGGCACGCCGTCCGGGTTGAACGGGGTCGAGGCCTGCAGAATCGGCTCGATGATGCTTTCCAGCACCTCGCGGTAGAGGTTTTCCTTGGATTTGAAGTAGTAATAGACGTTGGGCTTGGGCAATCCCGCCTTGGCGGCGATGTCGCTGGTTTTGGTCGCCGCGAAGCCCTTGTCGGCAAACTCTTCGCTGGCGGCGCGCAGGATCAGTTCTTTGTTACGCTCGCGGATTGTGCTCATAAACCCGGTGGTTCCTTGCCTGTTCTGGCGGTGGCGCATGGTAGCACCGGCCTTGAGCGGCGCTCAACAATGCAGCCTGTGGCCGGCGGTCGCGTTATGCTTGGCAACATTCATACACAGAAGGAAACAGGATTCATGGCAGGAAGCAGTTTGCTGGTGCTGGTCGACGACATTGCCACCGTGCTGGATGACGTGGCGTTGATGAGCAAAATGGCCGCGAAGAAGACCGCCGGGGTACTCGGTGACGATCTGGCGCTCAATGCCCAGCAGGTTTCGGGCGTGCGCGCCGAGCGGGAAATTCCCGTGGTCTGGGCGGTGGCCAAGGGCTCGTTCGTCAACAAGCTGATCCTCGTGCCGTCGGCGCTGGCGATCAGCGCCTTCGTGCCATGGCTGGTGACGCCGTTGTTGATGGTCGGTGGTGCGTACCTGTGTTTCGAGGGTTTCGAGAAGCTCGCGCACAAGTTTTTGCACAGCAAAGAGGAAGATGAGGCCGGGCATGCGCAGCTGACCGAAGCCGTCGCCGACCCGGCCACCGATCTGGTGGCTTACGAAAAGGACAAGATCAAAGGCGCGATCCGTACCGACTTCATTCTCTCGGCAGAAATCATCGCCATCACCCTCGGCACCGTGGCAGATGCCTCGCTGACCCAGCAGGTGATCGTCATGTCCGGCATCGCCATTGTCATGACCGTAGGCGTGTACGGTTTGGTGGCGGGCATCGTCAAACTCGACGATCTGGGCCTGTGGCTGACGCAGAAACCCGGGCAGATGGCGAAAAAGATCGGCGGCGGCATTCTCAGCGCCGCGCCGTACATGATGAAAACCCTATCGGTGGTCGGCACGGCGGCGATGTTCCTGGTTGGCGGCGGCATCCTGACCCATGGCGTGCCGGTGCTGCATCACTGGATCGAAGGTGTCGGTGCGGCAGCAGGGAGCGCCGGGTTCGCCGTGCCGATGTTGCTCAATGGTGTTGCGGGGATTATTGCCGGGGCTGTGGTGTTGGCCGTGGTGACTGCCGTGGGCAAGCTCTGGCACGCAATCAAAGGCTGAACATGAAACCCACATTCTGATTTGTGTTGAGCCACAAAAAAGGGCCATTCGACTTGCATCGAATGGCCCTTTTTGTACCCGCCGAGATTACTCGGCAATCTGCAACTTGCGCGCTTCGGTGTAGACGTAACGCACTTTCTCGTACTCGAACGGCGAGTTCATCTGGCCGTAGCGGAAGCTGGTCTGATAGCGCTTGTCGATCGCACGCAAGGCCCAGACTTCCGGATGATTCGAGCTGACTTCGGCGACATTGAGGAAGTTGATCGCGGTGTCGGCGGTGTAGTCCACGGCCAGACCCGCAGTGTCGCGGATATTCGACGGGCCGAAGATCGGCAGTACGAAGTAGGCGCCGCCGGGTACGCCATAGAAGCCCAACGTCTGACCGAAGTCTTCGTTCTGGCGTGGCAGGCCCATGGCGGTGGCCGGGTCCCACAGGCCGGCGATGCCGATGGTGGTGTTGAGCAGCAGGCGCGCAGTGGTTTCCATCGAGCGCTGGCCCTTGAACTGCAACAGGCTGTTGACCAGGTTCGGCACGTCGCCAATGTTGTTGAAGAAGTTGCTCACCCCGGTACGCACAAAGCTTGGCGTGATGTAGCGGTAACCGTCGACCACCGGCAGGAACACCCACTGGTCGAAGCGGTAGTTGAAGTGGTAGACCCGGCGGTTCCACGACTCCAGCGGGTCATACACGTTCAGCGCGTTGAGCGTCGAGCGCTCGAATTCACGCTGGTCCAGGCCCGGGTTGAACTTGAGTTTGGTCAGCGGTTCCTTGAAGCCGTCGCTGTCGACCACCACCGGTGCGTCGGCTTTACTGTTGTCGGCCTGGGCCACGCCTGCACAGAGGAACGCTGCAATCAGCAGGAGATATTTAGCCACGGAAGAACTCCAGCATGGCGTCGCTGTTGACGCGGTAGTTAAGGTTGCCGCAGTGGCCGCCCAGTGGGTAAACGGTCAGGCGATCACCGAAGGTTTTACGCAGGAAGCCCAGGTCGCCAGGGCCGAGGATGACGTCGTCGGCGTTGTGCATGACGGCGATTTTCGGGCTGTCGTGCAGGTAATCCTTGAGCGCATACAGGCTGACCTGATCGATCAGTTGCAGCAGGCTGCCGCCGTCAGTGCGCGCGCGCCACATCGGAATCACCTGCTCGGTGATGTAGCAGTCGAAATCGCATTGCAGCGCACGCTTGAGGAACGGCGTGAGACTGGTGCCTTCGGTGATCGGGAATTTCGGCGGGGTGATCAGGCCGCGACGGTTGACCAGGTCCGAGGTGTAGGCAATGTCGGCCGCCGAGAAACGGAACGACGTGCCGATCAGCATGGCCATCTGTTCGTTGGTCAGGTGCTGTTTTGACTGCTGGAAGTCATACAACAGCGCATCGTTGAGGTCGATGTAGCCTTTCTGCTGGAAGTAGCGGGTCAGTTTGGCCAGTACCAGTTCATAGAACGTGGTGCTGTTGTTGATGCCCTTGACCTCGGTCTGTACCAGCTTGTCGAGGTTGGTCACCGAGGTATAGAGGTTGACCGGCGGGTTGAGCAGCAGGACTTTCTTGAAGTTGAAACTGCGGCGGGTCTCATCCAGATGCGCGACGAACGCAGCATCGAGGGCGCCCAGGCTGTAACCGGTCAGGTAGTACTCGGTGACCGGCAGTTTCGGGTTTTGCGCCCGCACGGCCTGCATCACCCGGTACATGTCTTCGGCGTCTTCCTTGGTCACGCCCGGGGTGGCGAAACGCGAGGCGGCGCTGATGAAGTCGAAGCTGGTCGGCGACGACAACTGCACGACGTGGTAGCCGGCCTTGTAATACAACTTCTTCAGGTATTCATTGAGCGTGCTGTCAAAGCGCGCGCCGGTGCCGGCGATCAGGAAGATCAGCGGCGCCGGTTTGTCCTGCGTGGCGATGCGGTAGGTGAGTTTTTTGACTGCCCAGAAATTGTCCGGCAGCTGGAACTCGCGCTCCGGGCGCAGGGTGAGGCTGCGATCCGATTGAGTGATGTCATCGTCCAGCGGCAACTCCGGACGCAGGTCCGGTGGTGTCGTGGCGATCGTCGCCTCGAACGGGTTGGTCAGCGGGTAGCCATAGCTGGCGGCGTCGATATCCACCGCCAGCGCGGACGCACTCAAAATTAGGCCGCTGAACAGCGCGGCGAAGCGCAAGGAACGGAGCATGACTAGATCCCTTAGAGGAAGGTGCCGATTGAAGTTCGCAGGCTATGACCACCGGCCGTGCGCCAAAGTGCCATGCTGCGGCACCAAACAGGCGGAATTCGGGGTAATAGTAGCTGGACGATACACGTTGCGAGGGCTCGCTGAACAGTTAACAGTTGTTAGTGCTTGCGAATGCCGGTCGGCAGATTAAGCTGGCCGCCGATTTCCGCAGATTGGAGTGCTCCATGTCCCGCCGCTTGCCCGTGATTGTGCTGCTCGTTTTGTTGCCTTTATGGCTGGCCGCCAGTTATGCCGCGCGCTATGGCTTCATGGAAAACGGGCAGTGGGTGGGCATCTGTGTCGACGAGGCCAGCCGCTGGGAATGCGTAGTGCGCTCGAACCTCGGGCTGATGATTCATTTCAAGGTGTTGGGCTGGGCGGCGGTGGGCGCGGCGGTATTGGCGTTTGTCGTGCCGGGACGGGCAGGGTGGTGGCTGGCGGTGCTGGCGCTGGTGTTCGGCCTGCCGGCATTGGCGTTGTACAACACGACGTTGGCGGTGTTTGCGGTGGTGATTGCCGGGTTGCGCCTGGTCCGCGAGTCCCGCAGCGCCTGACAGTCATCGCGGGCAAGCCCGCTCCCACAGGTATTGAGGTGAACACAACATTTGTGTGCAGCAGAAATCCTGTGGGAGCTGGCTTGCCAGCGATGGCGATTTCGAAGGCGCTGAAATCAGGCCTTGCGAACCCGCAGGCATCGCCACAACGCCACCACCATCAGTCCACTGACCAACGCCCAACCCCAGGCCTGCTGATTCAGCAACCCTTCCTGATACAACTGCGGCGCAATCCCCGCGCCGATGATAAAGGTCAGCAGCGCAATCTCCCGACGCGGCACGCTCACCGGGCGGCACAGGTAGACCAGTGCCGGCAGCACGAACGCCATGCTGGCGAAACTGCGATAGCGCGGATCGAAGACCATTTCCAGCATCATCACCGCCGCAGCAAAACCGGCCGCCGCGACCAGCCAGCCGGCGCGACGCTCGAGGAAATCGAATGCTCGCGCGCGCCAACCGGTACGTGCGCTTAACGTCAGCGCGGCATGCGCAAGCACCAACAGATTCAACCCGGTCAGCAAGCCGACCCACAGCCATTCACCGGCAAACCGTGTGGTCAATCGAGCCAGATCGCCCCAGGCGCCAATCGAGCACGCCGCGACAGCGCCCAGCAGTGGCAGCACAAGCGCCGAGCGTATGGTGCGCACGCGCCCACCAACCACTAACGTGCCGAGGAAAATCACGGCGCCAACCGCCAGCCACTCTTTCCAGTACGGCACATTGCTCACCGGCCCGGCGAGCACGCCCTTGTCCTGGCGATCGGTATCGAACAGCCCCCAATAACCGCCGACCGCGCCTTCACTGCCGCGCTTCCACGGTTGATCGAAGGCTTCGATCAGGTTGTAGCGCCAGCCTTCCTGCTCGGCCATCGCCACAAATCCACGAATGAATTTCGCCTCGTTGACCCGGCTCGGCACAGCTGTTTCGCGCTGACGGCCTTCGCTCGGCCAGCCGGTTTCGCCAATCATCACGTCTTTGGGCGCGAATTTGTTGCCGAACACCTGGCGCACATCCGCCACATGCCGCAGCGCCACGTCGATGTTCGATGGGTCGTCTTCCCAGTACGGCAGCAAGTGAATGGTCAGGAAATCCACGGCCGGGGCGATTTCCGGGTGCTTTAGCCAGAATTCCCAGACATCGGCGTAAGTCACCGGTTGCTTGACCTGGCTTTTGACCTTGTTGATCAGCCGTGCCAGTTGCGCGCCGGTAACCTCTTTACGCAGCAGTGCTTCGTTGCCGACGATCACCGCCGTAACAACGTCGGGGTTGGCGTTGGCGGATTTGATCAGCAACTCGACTTCCTGCTCGGTATCCACGGGGTTGCTGTTGACCCAGGCGCCGATCATCAACTTCAGACCGTGCTTGCGCGCCAGATCGGGCAGGGCGTCGAGGCCGGTCATCGAGTAGGTGCGGATGCATTCAAAGCGCGTCGCCAGCAGCGCGAGGTCGGCGTCCATACGCTCGGGGCGCAATTTGAACGGCACGTCGAACGGCGACTGGTCCTTGTCGAACGGTGTATACGAGGCGCATTGCAGCTTGTGCGTCGGCGTTGCAGCGTCGGGCAGGATCACCGGTTGGCCGAGGCCGTACCAGAAACCACCAAGGGCCAGGAGCCCGAGCAGGCAGGCGAACAGATAGGGCAAAAAGGAAATCGGGACGTCGCGGACATGGTCAGGCCGAGTGGCTGCAAAGCGACGCATGTTACCTGCATTTATAGAAGGGCAGGTGGCTCGCAGGCGTTGTACATGCAAAGTTCGGGCGGATTGCCTGGCGTCAATTAATCTCGCTTGATTAATGGCTTTCTGATGTCGTTTCTCGCTGCCTTGAGGTCGCTGACAGAGCAGGTCGACTGCCGCTTGAGGTTGATGATCAAACCATCAGTACCCTTTTTGAAAAATCGGCTGATGTTCGGTGTGTGAGGTCCGGCGTGATGGGGGCGCTGTGCACCATAACAATACGTTGACGATGCCCGGCATCCGTCGGGCGCAGCATTTCGGGGAAGTAAACGATGAAGATGCGACGACTTTTAGGCGCAGGTGCCGCTCTGGCGCTTGCGATGAGTTCCACTTTCGCCAACGCTGAAAAACAGACCCTGAACATCGGTTACGTTGACGGCTGGTCCGACAGCGTCGCGACCACTCACGTGGCGGCCGAAGTGATCAAACAGAAACTCGGATATGACGTGAAACTGCAAGCCGTCGCCACCGGGATCATGTGGCAGGGCGTGGCCACCGGCAAACTCGACGCCATGCTCTCGGCCTGGCTGCCGGTGACCCACGGCGATTATTGGACGAAAAACAAGGATCAGGTCGTCGATTACGGCCCGAACTTCAAGGACGCGAAGATCGGCCTGATCGTGCCGGAGTACGTCAAAGCCAAATCGATCGAAGACCTGAAAACCGACGACAGCTTCAAAAACCGCATCGTCGGTATCGATGCCGGTTCAGGCGTAATGCTCAAGACCGATCAGGCGATCAAGGATTATGGTCTGGACAAGTACAGCCTCAAGGCCAGTTCCGGCGCCGGCATGATTGCCGAGTTGACCCGCGCCGAGAAGAAAAACGAATCCATCGCCGTCACCGGTTGGGTGCCGCACTGGATGTTCGCCAAGTGGAAACTGCGCTTCCTCGACGACCCGAAAGGCGTGTATGGCCAGGCTGAAACCGTCAACAGTATCGGCAGCAAAGGCCTCGAAGCCAAGGCGCCGGAAGTGGCCAAGTTCCTGAAAAACTTCCAGTGGGCGTCGAAAGACGAAATCGGCGAGGTCATGCTGGCGATTCAGGACGGCGCCAAGCCTGATGCAGCGGCCAAGGACTGGGTGGCCAAACACCCGGATCGTGTAGCTGACTGGACCAAATAACCGCAAATAGCTTCGGATCACCGCAAACCCTGTGGGAGCGGGCTTGCCCGCGATAGCGGTCTGTCAGTTGACTGATCAGTTGACTGAAACGACGCCATCGCTGGCAAGCCAGCTCCCACAGGTTTTTGTGTTTGCTTGAAAATGGCGAATACATCATGGCCATCTACTACTAAGGTCGTCTGGAACCTCTCTCGCAGCCGCATACATTAGCTACGTTCCAACAATAATCTGTGCTGCGAGGATAAAAACAATGAACGACAGCATTTACCTCTCGATTCAAAACAGTCCCCGATTCAAGGAGCTGGTTCAGAAAAGGGAACGATTCGCCTGGATTCTCTCGGCAATCATGCTTGGGCTGTACTCCGCATTCATTCTGCTGATCGCATACGGGCCGCATGTGCTCGGGGCGAAACTCAGTCCTGAATCGTCAATCACCTGGGGCATCCCGATCGGTGTCGGCCTGATTATTTCGGCCTTCGTCCTGACCGGCATCTACGTGCGCCGCGCCAATGGCGAGTTCGACGACCTGAACAATGCGATTCTCAAGGAGGCTCAGCAATGATCCGGCGTCTACTGGCTCTTCTGAGCATTGCGGCATTCGCACCTGGCGCCTGGGCGGCTGACGCCCTGACCGGTGCGGTGGCCAAGCAACCGCTGAACATCCCGGCGATCCTGATGTTCGTGGCCTTCGTTGGCGCGACGCTGTACATCACCTACTGGGCGTCGAAGAAAAACAACTCGGCCGCCGACTACTATGCGGCGGGCGGCAAGATCACCGGTTTCCAGAACGGCCTGGCCATTGCTGGCGACTACATGTCGGCGGCGTCCTTCCTGGGGATTTCCGCGCTGGTGTTCACCTCCGGCTACGACGGCCTGATCTACTCGATCGGCTTCCTCGTCGGCTGGCCGATCATTCTGTTCCTGATCGCCGAGCGCCTGCGCAACCTGGGTAAATACACCTTTGCCGACGTGGCGTCCTACCGCCTCGGGCAAACCCAGATTCGCACACTGTCGGCCTGCGGTTCGCTGGTGGTGGTGGCGTTCTACCTGATCGCGCAAATGGTCGGTGCCGGCAAGCTGATCCAACTGCTGTTCGGCCTCGATTACCACGTGGCGGTGATTCTGGTCGGCGTGCTGATGTGCATGTACGTGCTGTTCGGTGGCATGCTCGCGACCACTTGGGTGCAGATCATCAAGGCCGTGCTGCTGCTGTCCGGTGCCTCGTTCATGGCGCTGATGGTAATGAAGCACGTGGGCTTTGACTTCAACACGCTGTTCTCTGAAGCGATCAAGGTGCACGCCAAGGGCGAAGCGATCATGAGCCCGGGCGGGCTGGTCAAGGATCCGATCTCGGCATTCTCGCTGGGTCTGGCGCTGATGTTCGGTACCGCTGGCCTGCCACACATTCTGATGCGCTTCTTCACCGTGAGTGACGCAAAAGAAGCGCGCAAGAGCGTGCTGTACGCTACCGGTTTCATTGGCTACTTCTACATCCTGACCTTCATCATCGGCTTCGGCGCGATCCTGCTGGTCAGCACCAACCCGGCCTTCAAGGATGCAGCGGGCGCCTTGCTCGGCGGCAACAACATGGCGGCGGTGCACCTGGCCAACGCGGTCGGCGGCAGCATCTTCCTCGGCTTCATCTCGGCGGTGGCGTTCGCGACCATTCTGGCAGTGGTGGCCGGTCTGACCCTGGCCGGTGCTTCGGCGGTCTCGCACGACCTGTACGCCAGTGTGATCAAGAAGGGCAAGGCCAACGAGAAGGATGAGATTCGCGTGTCGAAGATCACCACCATCGCCCTGGCGGTGCTGGCGATTGGTCTGGGCATTCTGTTCGAAAGCCAGAACATTGCGTTCATGGTCGGCCTGGCGTTCTCCATCGCGGCGAGCTGCAACTTCCCTGTGCTGCTGCTTTCGATGTACTGGAAGAAGCTGACCACTCGTGGCGCGATGATTGGCGGCTGGCTGGGTCTGATCAGTGCCGTGGGCCTGATGATCCTCGGCCCGACCATCTGGGTGCAGATTCTGCATCACGAGAAGGCGATCTTCCCTTACGAGTATCCGGCGCTGTTCTCGATGATCATTGCCTTTATCGGGATCTGGTTCTTCTCGATCACTGACAAGTCGGCGGCTGCGGATAACGAGCGGGCGCTGTTCTTCCCGCAGTTTGTGCGTTCGCAGACCGGGTTGGGGGCGAGTGGGGCGGTTTCGCACTAAGAGATCAGATGTGAGTTGCAAGCTTCAAGCTTCAAGCTTCAAGCTTTAAGAAAACGCCCTGGTTGAGAGATTGGGGCGTTTTTTTTGTGGGCGGTTATCGGGTGGTTTTGGGTGAATATCCGTTTTTTGAGGTGCTGCGGCTGGCGGTTTCGCCCTTACGGCGACTCACTTTTTTTACAAACGCCTAAAAAAAGTAAGCAAAAAAACGCTTGCTCCTGCGTTCGGCCCTCGCAGGCTCGGGTTCCTTCGCTCCGGGACTGATCCTGGCGCAGCGGCTACGGTTTGCTTCGCTGCACCTCCTTCCGCTGTGTCTGGCTGCGCCAGACGGTCGCTGCGCTCCCACGCCCGGATCAATCCCTCCACTCAGCCTTCCGACGTCGCCGGTGGATCAAGATCAAGAGCACTCGAGCTTGCGCTCATTGTTGAGTGGTGCGGCTTCGCCGCGGGCGACTGCGCTGCTTTGCTTTTCTGTGGGAGCGAGCCTGCTCGCGAAGGCGGCCTGTCAGCCGACCTGTTTTTTGAGGGTGTACCCAATCCAATTGTAGGAGCTGCCGAAGGCTGCGATCTTTTGACCTGGCTTTTGCTTTTGCTTTTGCTTTTGCTCTTGCTCTTGCTCTTGCTCTTGCTCTTGCTCTTGCTCTTGCTCTTGCTCTTGCTCTTGCTCTTGCTCTTGCTCTTGCTCTGGCTCTGGCTCTGGCTCTTTTGCCCCTTCGGCAGGCTTCGTTACGGGATCGATCCGAGGGTGGGAGCGCAGCGACCGTACGACGCAGTCGTACACAGCGAGTGTAGGTGCAGCGAAGCCAACCGTAGCCGCTGCGCCCGGATCGGTCCCGTAACGAAGGAACCCCGAGCCTCAGCGAGCGGGCCGTACGCCGGGGCAAAGCCTTTTGGGTTACCTTTTCGGCGTTTGGAAAAGGTAACTCGCTGTAAGAGCGAAACCATAAGAAGCCGTTACCGCAGCAACGGATATGCTCAGAATTCTGGAGGGCAAACCAAACAAAAACGGCCTCTATATAAGAGGCCGTTCCTGACACACCACTAAACCATCACAAAAAAGGAAAAACCCTTATTTGCGATCTTCCAGCTTGGTGATGTCACGCGACTCGTAACCGGTGTACAGCTGGCGCGGACGGCCAATCTTGTAAGGGCTCGAGAGCATTTCCTTCCAGTGCGAGATCCAGCCCACAGTACGTGCCAGGGCGAAAATCACCGTGAACATGCTGGTCGGAATGCCGATCGCCTTGAGGATGATCCCCGAGTAGAAGTCGACGTTCGGATACAGCGAGCGTTCGATGAAGTACGGGTCGGTCAGGGCGATCTCTTCCAGGCGCATGGCCAGTTCGAGTTGCGGATCGTTGTTGATGCCCAGTTCCTTCAGCACTTCGTCGCAGGTCTGCTTCATGACAGTCGCGCGAGGGTCGCGGTTCTTGTAGACGCGGTGACCGAAGCCCATCAGCTTGAACGAATCGTTCTTGTCCTTGGCCTTGGCGATGAACTTGTCGATGTTCGACACATCGCCAATCTCGTCGAGCATGGTCAACACGGCTTCGTTCGCACCGCCGTGGGCAGGGCCCCACAGTGCGGCGATACCGGCGGCGATACAAGCGAACGGGTTGGCACCCGAAGAGCCGGCCAGGCGCACGGTGGAGGTCGAAGCGTTCTGCTCGTGGTCGGCGTGGAGGATGAAGATCCGGTCCATGGCCTTGGCGAGTACCGGGCTGATCGGTTTGATCTCGCACGGGGTGTTGAACATCATGTGCAGGAAGTTTTCCGCGTACGTCAGGTCGTTGCGAGGGTACATCATGGGTTGGCCCATGGAGTACTTGTAGACCATCGCTGCCAGGGTCGGCATCTTCGCAACCAGACGGATCGCAGAGATTTCGCGATGCTGCGGGTTATTGATGTCCAGGGAGTCGTGGTAGAAGGCCGAGAGGGCGCCGACTACACCGCACATGACGGCCATCGGGTGGGCGTCGCGACGGAAACCGTTGAAGAAGGTTTTCAGCTGCTCGTGAACCATGGTGTGGTTTTTCACGGTGCTGACGAACTGGGCCTTCTGTTCTGCGGTCGGCAGTTCGCCGTTGAGCAGCAGGTAGCAGGTTTCCAGGTAGTCCGACTTTTCAGCCAGCTGTTCGATCGGGTAGCCGCGGTGCAACAGAATGCCGTTGTCGCCGTCGATATAGGTGATTTTCGATTCGCACGAAGCGGTCGACATGAAACCCGGGTCGAAAGTGAAGCGGCCCGTGGCCGTCAGGCCCCGAACATCGATTACATCGGGACCAACGGTGCCGGTTAAAATGGGCAGCTCGACGGGGGCTGCGCCCTCGATGATCAACTGCGCTTTTTTGTCAGCCATGTGGCCTCCTATTTATGCTTGAACCATCAGACAGACCCCCCACGCAGGGCCCGCACCACTATAGTGAGATAAATTCGAATGTCAATTTGCCTAAAGTCTTGCTCCAGAAGGCTTTAAGCCGACTTTTTCCTCGAAATTGCCTGCCATTTACGCCTTTTATGCAACTTGTGCAATCCGCTATTGGGGGTAGGTGAACGCGTTGTCATTAGTAGCCTAACTGTCTATACTCGGCCACCGACCGCCAAGGGCTTTTGGGCTTGCTTTCATTGGGGGTCGCATCCCTGGGTGGTGGTTACCTGACCAGTGCACTCCCCAACAACTTTGCCCTGATTGTTAGGGGCTCTTCAGTGTGAAAAAAAGCCGTGAAAAGCCAACGACCTGTAAACCTAGACCTAAGGACCATCAAACTCCCAGTCACTGCTTACACGTCCATTCTTCACCGTATCTCCGGTGTCATCCTCTTCGTGTGCCTTGCCATCATGCTTTACGCATTGGACAAGTCGCTGAGCTCCGAGGAAGGCTTCGGTCAGGTGAAAGCGTGTCTGACCAGTCCGCTAGCCAAGCTAGTGATTTGGGGCATCCTGTCCGCTCTGCTGTATCACCTGGTAGCCGGTGTGCGCCACTTGATCATGGACATGGGCATCGGTGAGACGCTGGAAGGCGGCAAGCTGGGCTCGAAAATCGTTATCGCCGTTTCCGTGGTGGTAATCGTTCTGGCAGGAGTCTGGATATGGTAACTAACGTCACTAACCTGTCGCGTTCGGGCCTCTATGACTGGATGGCACAGCGTGTGTCTGCGGTCGTTCTCGCGGCTTACTTCATCTTTCTGATCGGATACATCGTCGCCAATCCTGGCCTCGAGTATGCCCAGTGGCATGAACTGTTCGCTCACAACGGAATGCGTATTTTCAGCCTGCTGGCCCTTGTTGCTCTGGGCGCTCACGCCTGGGTCGGCATGTGGACCATCGCGACCGACTACCTGACGCCAATGGCGTTCGGCAAGTCCGCAACGGCGATACGTTTCCTTTTCCAGGCAGTATGCGGCGTTGCGATGTTCGCTTACTTCGTCTGGGGTGTGCAGATTCTCTGGGGTATCTGATTCATGGCTAACATTCCAACGATTTCTTTCGACGCCATCATTATTGGTGGTGGCGGTGCCGGCATGCGCGCTGCGCTGCAGCTGGCACAGGGCGGCCACAAGACTGCGGTGATCACCAAGGTTTTCCCGACCCGTTCGCACACTGTATCCGCACAGGGCGGCATCACGTGCGCCATCGCTTCCGCCGACCCGAACGATGACTGGCGCTGGCACATGTACGATACCGTCAAGGGTTCCGACTATATCGGTGACCAGGACGCTATCGAATACATGTGTCAGGAAGGCCCGGCTGCCGTGTTCGAGCTGGACCACATGGGTCTGCCGTTCTCGCGTACCGAGCAAGGCCGCATCTACCAGCGTCCTTTCGGTGGCCAGTCCAAGGACTACGGCAAGGGCGGTCAGGCTGCACGTACTTGCGCTGCATCCGACCGTACCGGTCACGCGCTGCTGCACACGCTTTATCAGGGCAACCTGAAAGCCGGCACCACGTTCCTCAACGAGTACTACGCTGTTGATCTGGTGAAAAACCAGGAAGGCGAATTCGTCGGTGTGATCGCGATTTGCATCGAAACCGGCGAAACCTCCTACATCCGTGCCAAGGCCACCGTTCTGGCCACTGGCGGTGCAGGCCGTATCTACGCGTCCACCACCAACGCCCTGATCAACACCGGTGACGGCGTCGGCATGGCTCTGCGTGCTGGCGTGCCGGTGCAAGACATCGAAATGTGGCAGTTCCACCCGACCGGCATCGCCGGCGCCGGTGTACTGGTTACCGAAGGTTGCCGTGGTGAAGGTGGTTACCTGATCAACAAGCACGGCGAGCGTTTCATGGAGCGTTATGCTCCGAACGCCAAAGACCTTGCCGGCCGTGACGTGGTTGCCCGTTCGATGGTCAAGGAAATCATCGCCGGTAACGGTTGCGGTCCGAATGGCGACCACGTGATGCTCAAACTCGACCACCTGGGCGAGGAAGTGCTGCACAGCCGTCTGCCAGGCATCTGCGAACTGTCGAAGACTTTCGCCCACGTTGACCCGGTGGTTGCTCCGGTTCCGGTTGTGCCGACCTGCCACTACATGATGGGCGGCGTTGCCACCAACATTCATGGCCAGGCGATCACCCAGAACGCCGAAGGTCAGGACCAGATCATTCCTGGCCTGTTCGCGGTAGGCGAAGTGGCTTGCGTATCGGTCCACGGTGCCAACCGTCTGGGCGGCAACTCGCTGCTCGACCTGGTGGTATTCGGTCGCGCTGCCGGCCTGCACCTGGAAAAGGCGTTGACCGATGGCATCGAATACGACGACGCTACCGAGTCCGACATCGAAGCTGCACTGTCGCGTCTGAACGCGCTGAACAACCGTACCGACGGTGAAGACGTTGCCACCCTGCGTCGCGAGCTGCAAAGCTGCATGCAGAACTACTTCGGTGTATTCCGTACCGGCGAATACATGCAGAAGGGCATCGCTCAACTGGCCGATCTGCGCAAGCGTATCGCCAACGTGAAGATCAACGATAAGTCGCAGGCGTTCAACACTGCACGTATCGAAGCGCTGGAATTGCAAAACCTGCTGGAAGTGGCTGAAGCTACCGCCATCGCGGCCGAAGTACGTAAAGAGTCCCGCGGCGCTCACGCCCGTGAAGACTTCGAAGACCGTGATGACGAAAACTGGCTGTGCCACACCCTGTACTTCCCGGGTGACAAGCGCGTCACCAAGCGTGCCGTGAACTTCTCGCCGAAGACTGTTCCGACTTTCGAACCTAAAGTCCGGACTTATTAAGGGTGACCGCCATGTTGCAAGTCAGTGTTTATCGCTACAACCCTGATCAGGACGCTGCGCCGTTCATGCAGGATTTCCAGGTCGATACCGGTGGTAAAGACCTGATGGTGCTGGACGTGCTGGCCCTGATCAAAGAGCAGGACGAAGGTTTCTCCTATCGTCGCTCCTGCCGTGAAGGCGTCTGCGGCTCCGACGGCATGAACATCAACGGCAAGAACGGCCTGGCCTGCATCACGCCGCTGTCTGCCGTTGTAAAAGGCAACAAGCTGATCGTTCGTCCGCTGCCAGGTTTGCCGGTTATCCGTGACCTGGTCGTCGATATGAGCATCTTCTACAAGCAATACGAGAAGGTGAAGCCTTACCTGCAGAACGACACGCCGGCTCCGGCCATCGAGCGTCTGCAGTCGCCAGAAGAGCGTGAAAAGCTCGACGGTCTGTACGAGTGCATCCTGTGCGCCTGCTGCTCGACCTCTTGCCCGTCCTTCTGGTGGAACCCGGACAAGTTCCTGGGTCCAGCTGCACTGCTGCAAGCCTACCGCTTCCTGGCAGACAGCCGCGACACCAAGACCAGCGAACGTCTGGCTTCGCTTGACGACCCGTTCAGCGTTTTCCGCTGCCGGGGCATCATGAACTGCGTCAACGTATGTCCGAAAGGCCTGAACCCGACTAAGGCCATCGGTCACATCCGTAACATGCTGCTTTCGAGCGGCGTGTGATTCAGCTGCTGTAACCGTTGCACCGTAGAGGCTGTGGCGCGGGCTTCAACCCGCGTCATGGCTATAACCAGAGCAGTAGCCATAAGCTGCAGCTCTTCTTTTGAAGAAATGAGACAAGCAGGGGCATCCGGGCTGGTACCCGGACTATCAGTGTGATCCTAGGTGGCTTGTTTTAGTCGCTGCATTCGGACTTCTGCAAGTTTGCTCGGTGTCGACACCGATGGTGTTCCCCTAACCGAGGGTGACCAAGCATGCAAGAAAGCGTGATGCAGCGCATGTGGAACAGCGCCTACCTTTCAGGTGGAAACGCTGCCTATGTGGAAGAGCTTTATGAGCTCTACCTGCACGACCCTAACGCTGTGCCAGAAGAGTGGCGCACCTACTTTCAGAAGTTGCCAGCCGACGGCAACTCTGCCACTGATGTTTCGCACTCGACGATTCGCGATCATTTCGTGCTGCTGGCAAAGAACCAGCGCCGCGCCCAACCGGTTTCCGCCGGCAGCGTGAGCAGTGAGCACGAGAAGAAGCAAGTTGAAGTGCTGCGATTGATCCAGGCCTACCGTATGCGTGGCCACCAGGCAGCCCAGCTTGACCCGCTGGGGCTGTGGCAGCGTCCTGCACCTGCAGACCTGTCGATCAATCATTACGGCTTGACCAATGCCGATCTTGATACGACCTTCCGTGCCGGCGACCTGTTCATCGGCAAAGAGGAAGCGAGCCTACGCGAAATTCACGAAGCGTTGCAGCAGACATATTGCCGCACCATCGGCGCTGAATTCACGCACATCACCGATTCCGAGCAGCGCCAGTGGTTCCAGCAGCGTCTGGAAAGCGTGCGTGGCCGTCCGACGTACTCCGCCGACATCAAGAGCCACCTGCTTGAGCGCGTGACTGCCGGTGAAGGCCTGGAAAAATACCTGGGCACCAAATACCCGGGCACCAAGCGTTTCGGTCTGGAAGGCGGCGAAAGCCTGATTCCGATGCTCGACGAACTGATCCAGCGTTCCGGCTCGTACGGCACCAAGGAAGTCGTCATCGGCATGGCCCACCGTGGCCGTCTGAACGTGCTGGTCAACACCTTCGGCAAGAACCCGCGCGAGCTGTTCGACGAGTTCGAAGGCAAGAAGAAGGTCGAGCTCGGTTCCGGTGACGTTAAATATCACCAGGGCTTCTCGTCCAACGTGATGACCACCGGCGGTGAAGTTCACCTGGCCATGGCGTTCAACCCATCCCACCTGGAAATCGTTTCCCCGGTGGTCGAGGGTTCGGTGCGCGCCCGTCAGGACCGTCGCAACGACCTGACCGGTGAGAAGGTACTGCCGATCTCCATCCACGGTGACGCGGCATTCGCCGGTCAGGGCGTGGTCATGGAAACCTTCCAGATGTCGCAGACCCGCGGTTTCAAGACCGGCGGTACCGTGCACATCGTGATCAACAACCAGGTTGGTTTCACCATCAGCAACCCGCTGGACTCGCGTTCCACCGAGTACGCCACCGACGTTGCGAAGATGATCCAGGCGCCGATCCTCCATGTGAATGGTGATGATCCGGAAGCCGTGCTGTTCGTGACCCAGCTGGCCATCGACTACCGCATGCAGTTCAAGCGTGACGTGGTGATCGATCTGGTCTGCTACCGTCGTCGCGGCCACAACGAGGCCGACGAGCCAAGCGGCACCCAGCCTCTGATGTATCAGCAGATCACCAAGCAGCGCACCACCCGCGAGCTGTACGCTGAACGCCTGACCCAGGCCGGTGTGCTCGATGCTGAACGTGTTCAGGCCAAGGTCGACGAATACCGCAACGCGCTGGACAACGGTCTGCACGTGGTGAAATCGCTGGTCAAAGAGCCGAACAAAGAGCTGTTCGTCGACTGGCGTCCGTACCTGGGCCACGCCTGGACTGCGCGTCACGACACGCGTTTCGATCTCAAGACCCTGCAAGAACTGTCCGCCAAGCTGCTGGAGATTCCGGAAGGCTTCGTGGTTCAGCGTCAGGTCGCGAAGATTTACGAAGACCGTCAGAAGATGCAAGCCGGCGGCCTGCCGATCAACTGGGGTTACGCCGAAACCATGGCGTACGCGACCCTGGCGTTCGAAGGTCACCCGATTCGCATGACCGGTCAGGACATCGGCCGCGGTACGTTCTCGCACCGTCACGCTGTGCTGCACAACCAGAAAGACGCGGGCACCTACATTCCGCTGCAGAACCTGTACGACGGTCAGCCACGCTTCGACCTGTACGACTCGTTCCTCTCGGAAGAAGCGGTACTGGCATTCGAATACGGTTACTCGACCACCACGCCAAACGCGCTGGTGATCTGGGAAGCCCAGTTCGGCGACTTCGCCAACGGTGCACAGGTCGTGATCGACCAGTTCATCACCAGCGGCGAGCACAAGTGGGGCCGTCTCTGCGGTCTGACCATGTTGCTGCCACACGGTTACGAAGGTCAGGGCCCTGAGCACAGCTCGGCACGTCTTGAGCGCTACCTGCAGCTGTGCGCCGAGCACAACATTCAGGTGTGCATGCCGACCACGCCGGCACAGATCTACCACTTGCTGCGTCGTCAGGTGATTCGTCCGCTGCGCAAGCCGCTGGTCGTGCTGACGCCGAAGTCGCTGCTGCGCCACAAGCTGGCCATCTCGACGCTGGAAGATCTGGCCGAAGGTTCGTTCCAGACCGTGATCCCGGAAATCGACGCTCTGGACCCGACAAAGGTCGAGCGCGTGGTTCTGTGCAGCGGCAAGGTCTACTACGACCTGCTGGAAAAACGCCGTGCCGAAGGCCGCGAAGATATCGCCATCGTGCGTATCGAGCAGCTGTATCCGTTCCCTGAGGACGACTTGAAAGAAGTCCTGGCTCCGTACACCAACGTCAAACATGCCGTCTGGTGTCAGGAAGAGCCGATGAACCAGGGTGCCTGGTACTGCAGCCAGCATCACTTGCGTCGCAGCATCGCCAACCTCGACAAGACTCTCGTACTTGAGTACGCGGGCCGTGAGGCTTCGGCTGCGCCAGCTTGTGGTTATGCATCGATGCACGCCGAGCAGCAGGAAAAACTGCTGCAAGACGCTTTCACTGTTTAACGCCTTCGCGCTGACTGAAACCGAATTTTAAGGACCCACAGATAATGGCTATCGAAATCAAAGCCCCGTCATTCCCGGAATCGGTTGCCGATGGCACCGTTGCCACCTGGCACAAGAAACCAGGTGAGGCCGTCAAGCGTGACGACCTGATCGTCGACATCGAAACCGACAAAGTCGTGCTCGAAGTGTTGGCTGAGGCGGACGGCGTGCTGGGCGCAATCGTTGCCGAAGAGGGCGCTACCGTTCTGTCGAACCAGGTTCTGGGCTCGATCGAAGAGGGCGGCGCTGCTGCTGCCGCTCCTGCCGCCGCTGCTGCTCCGGCTGCTACTGCTGCTGCCGCACCGGCTGCTGCCGATGGCGAAGATGACCCGATCGCAGCTCCTGCCGCTCGCAAGCTGGCTGAAGAGAACGGCATCAACATCGCTTCCGTTGCCGGCACCGGCAAGGGTGGTCGTGTGACCAAGGAAGACGTGGTTGCAGCTGTTGCTGCGAAGAAAGCCGCTCCGGCTGCCGCGCCTGCCAAGGCTGCTGCTCCTTCGGCCGCCGCTCCGGTGTTCGCCGCTGGCGACCGTATCGAGAAGCGCGTACCGATGACTCGCGTACGTGCGACCGTGGCCAAGCGTCTGGTTGAAGCCCAGTCGAACATGGCGATGCTGACCACGTTCAACGAAGTCGACATGACCGAAGTCATGGCCCTGCGTTCGAAGTACAAGGACCTGTTCGAGAAGTCCCACAACGGCGTACGCCTGGGCTTCATGTCGTTCTTCGTGAAAGCGGCCACCGAAGCGCTGAAACGCTTCCCGGCTGTCAACGCGTCGATCGACGGCGGCGACATCGTTTACCACGGCTATGCGGACATCGGCGTTGCCGTTTCCAGCGACCGTGGCCTGGTGGTACCGGTTCTGCGTAACGCCGAGCTGATGAGCCTGGCTGAAATCGAAGGCGGCATCGCAACATTTGGCAAGAAAGCCCGTGACGGCAAACTGTCGATGGACGAGATGACCGGTGGTACCTTCACCATCACCAACGGTGGTACCTTCGGGTCGATGATGTCGACACCAATCGTCAACCCGCCGCAGGCAGCGATTCTGGGCATGCACAACATCATCCAGCGTCCGATGGCCATCAACGGTCAGGTCGTGATCCGTCCGATGATGTACCTGGCACTGTCCTACGATCACCGCCTGATCGATGGCAAAGAAGCTGTGACCTTCCTGGTGACCATCAAGAACCTGCTGGAAGATCCGGCTCGTCTGTTGCTGGATATCTAAAAAGCAGCTGCAAGCTTTCAGCTACAAGCCTCAAGCTCAAGACGAGCGCTTGGGCTTGCAGCTCGAAGCTTGCGGCTTGTAGCTTTATTGCTAAAGAGGATTTTTTGAATGTCGCAGAAATTTGACGTAGTAGTGATCGGTGCCGGCCCTGGTGGCTACGTAGCGGCCATCAAGGCTGCTCAGTTGGGCCTGACCACTGCCTGCATCGAGAAGTACACCGACGCAGAGGGCAAGCAAGCCCTGGGCGGTACCTGCCTGAACGTGGGCTGCATTCCTTCCAAGGCGCTGCTCGACAGCTCGTGGAAATACAAGGAAGCGAAAGAAAGCTTCAACGTTCACGGTATCTCGACCGGCGAAGTCAAAATGGACGTCGCTGCGATGGTTGGCCGCAAGGCTGGCATCGTCAAGAACCTGACCGGCGGCGTTGCCACCCTGTTCAAGGCCAACGGCGTTACTTCGATCCAAGGCCACGGCAAGCTGCTGGCCGGCAAGAAGGTCGAAGTCACCAAGCCGGACGGTTCGGTTGAAGTGATCGAAGCGGAAAACGTCATCCTCGCGCCAGGTTCGCGTCCGATCGACATTCCACCAGCTCCGGTCGACCAGAAAGTCATCGTCGATTCGACTGGCGCGCTGGAATTCCAGTCCGTTCCTAAACGTCTGGGCGTGATCGGCGCTGGCGTTATCGGTCTGGAACTGGGTTCGGTGTGGTCGCGTCTGGGTTCGGAAGTGGTGGTTCTGGAAGCTCTGGACACTTTCCTGATGGCAGCCGACACCGCTGTTTCCAAGGAAGCGCTGAAAACCCTGACCAAACAGGGCCTGGACATCAAGCTGGGCGCTCGCGTTACCGGTTCGAAAGTCAACGGCGAAGAAGTCGTCGTCAACTACACCGATGCCAACGGCGAACAGACCATCACTTTCGACAAGCTGATCGTAGCCGTTGGTCGCCGTCCGGTGACCACTGATCTGCTGTCTGCCGACTGCGGTGTGGAAATCGACGAGCGCGGTTTCATTGCCGTTGATGACCATTGCGTCACAGCTGTACCGGGCGTCTTCGCCATCGGTGACGTGGTTCGCGGCATGATGCTGGCCCACAAGGCTTCGGAAGAAGGCATCATGGTTGTCGAGCGCATCAAGGGCCACAAGGCTCAGATGAACTATGATTTGATCCCTTCGGTTATTTATACTCACCCGGAAATCGCGTGGGTTGGCAAAACCGAGCAGGCGCTGAAGGCCGAAGGCGTTGAAGTCAACGTCGGCACCTTCCCGTTCGCCGCTTCCGGCCGTGCCATGGCTGCCAACGATACCGGTGGTTTCGTCAAGGTCATCGCCGATGCCAAGACCGACCGCGTATTGGGCGTGCACGTGATTGGCCCGAGCGCTGCAGAACTGGTTCAGCAGGGCGCGATCGGTATGGAATTCGGCACCAGCGCTGAAGACCTGGGCATGATGGTTTTCTCCCATCCGACCCTGTCCGAAGCCTTGCACGAAGCTGCTCTGGCAGTGAATGGCGGCGCCATTCACATTGCCAACCGCAAGAAGCGTTAAGACACACAATAAGAAACCACGGCGGTAGCGGCCCGTCGTGAGCCTTGCGAGCAAGACTCACCGCGGAATGTCCGCCGGACGCAGTCTTGCGTAGCCCAGCTACGCAAGCAGCAGTCACAGGTGGCGCGGCACTCAAACGAGCGCAGCGCCGAATGCGCAGTACCTAACGAAGACGGTAAAAAGCATGAATCTTCACGAGTATCAGGGTAAGCAGCTGTTCGCTGAATACGGCCTGCCAGTTTCCACTGGTTACGCAGTAGACACCCCGGAAGCAGCAGCAGAAGCTTGCGACAAGATCGGCGGCAACGAGTGGGTCGTCAAAGCCCAGGTTCACGCCGGTGGTCGCGGTAAAGCGGGCGGCGTAAAGCTGGTTCGCAGCAAAGAAGACGCCAAAGCCTTCGCACAGCAGTGGCTGGGCAAGCGTCTGGTGACTTACCAGACTGACGCCAATGGCCAGCCAGTCACCAAGATCCTGGTTGAATCGTGCACTGATATCGCTAAAGAGCTGTACCTGGGCGCTGTCGTTGACCGTTCGAGCCGTCGCATCGTGTTCATGGCGTCCACCGAAGGTGGCGTGGACATCGAGAAAATCGCTCACGACACTCCAGAAAAAATTCTCAAGGCCACTATCGATCCACTGGTTGGCGCTCAGCCATCCCAGGGTCGCGAGCTGGCATTCCAGCTGGGTCTGGAAGGCAAGCAGGTCACTCAGTTCGCCAAGATCTTCGTAGGTCTGGCCAAGCTGTTCAAAGACCACGACCTGGCTCTGCTGGAAGTGAACCCGCTGGTGATCAAGGCTGACGGCGATCTGCACTGCCTGGACGCGAAGATCAACATCGACGCCAACGCCATGTACCGTCAGCCTAAGCTGAAGGCTTTCCACGATCCGTCGCAGGACGATCCGCGCGAAGCGCACGCTGCCAAGTTCGAACTGAACTACGTAGCCCTGGAAGGCAACATCGGCTGCATGGTCAACGGTGCCGGTCTGGCCATGGGTACCATGGACATCGTCAACCTGCATGGCGGCAAGCCAGCCAACTTCCTCGACGTAGGTGGTGGCGCTACCAAGGAACGCGTTACTGAAGCGTTCAAGATCATCCTGTCCGACCAGAACGTCGCGGCAGTACTGGTCAACATCTTCGGCGGCATCGTTCGCTGCGACATGATTGCCGAAGGCATCATCGGCGCCGTGAAAGAAGTCGGCGTGAAAATCCCGGTTGTTGTTCGCCTTGAAGGCAACAACGCTGAGCTGGGCGCTAAAGTACTGGCAGAAAGCGGTTTGAACATCATCGCTGCTACCAGCCTGACCGACGCTGCTCAACAAGTTGTCAAAGCTGCGGAGGGCAAATAATGAGCGTCCTGATCAACAAAGACACCAAAGTTATCTGCCAGGGTATTACCGGTTCGCAAGGTAGTTTCCACACCCAGCAAGCCATCGAGTACGGCACCAAGATGGTTGGCGGCGTAACTCCAGGCAAGGGCGGCACCGAGCACCTGGGTCTGCCAGTGTTCAACACCGTCAAAGACGCAGTAGCTGCCACTGGCGCTACCGCCAGCGTGATCTACGTTCCGGCTCCGTTCTGCAAGGACTCGATCCTGGAAGCGGCCTTCGGCGGCATCAAGCTGATCGTCTGCATCACCGAAGGCATTCCTACCCTGGACATGCTGGACGCCAAAGTTAAGTGCGACGAGCTGGGCGTAGTCCTGATCGGCCCTAACTGCCCAGGCGTGATCACTCCAGGCGAATGCAAGATCGGCATCATGCCAGGTCACATTCACTTGCCAGGCAAGGTCGGTATCGTTTCGCGTTCCGGCACCCTGACCTACGAAGCTGTGAAGCAGACCACTGACGCCGGTTTCGGTCAGTCGACTTGCGTCGGCATCGGCGGTGACCCGATCCCGGGTTCGAACTTCATCGACATCCTGAAGCTGTTCCAGGAAGACCCGAAGACCGAAGCGATCGTGATGATCGGCGAGATCGGCGGTTCGGCTGAAGAAGAAGCGGCTGCCTACATCAAGGCTAACGTGACCAAGCCGGTTGTTTCCTACATCGCTGGTGTGACTGCTCCTCCGGGCAAGCGCATGGGCCATGCTGGCGCAATCATTTCTGGCGGCAAAGGCACTGCAGACGAGAAATTCGCTGCACTGCAAGACGCAGGCGTAAAAACCGTGCGTTCGCTGGCAGACATCGGCAAGGCCCTGGCCGAGCTGACTGGCTGGGAAGTGAAGAAGTAAGCTTCGGCTGACTTTTTAGCTCCAGCAACAAAGGCCACCTTCGGGTGGCCTTTGTCGTTTCAGAGCAGCGGCAAGCTTCAAGCGGCTAGCTGCAAGATAGAAGCTTGCAGCTTGAAACTTGTAGCTTGCAGCTGCTTTTCTTATGTAAACGCGACACTGAAACGTCGCGTATCGGATAGTTCGCCCTCCAACAGTGCGTTTGTCAGCCAAATTCGTTAGGCTGGCAGCCATTTTTGCGTCCGCCGCCCACAAGGCAGCCACGCGCTTTAAGGGTCAGTCCCATACGGATCGACAGCATTTCCCTAATCCAACAGGGCAATCCCCCTCTAAATTCCGATTTCAGTAGTGTGGTATTTCCTTAATGAAAGTTTTGAAAGGTCAGGACATCCTGGCACTTGGTTTTATGACGTTTGCCCTGTTTGTCGGGGCCGGTAACATCATTTTCCCGCCTATCGTCGGCTTGCAGGCCGGACCTCATGTCTGGATGGCCGCGCTGGGCTTTCTGATCACTGCCGTAGGTTTGCCGGTAGTGACCGTGGTGGCGCTGGCCAAGGTCGGCGGCGCGATGGATGCGTTGAGCAGCCCGATCGGCAAGATCGCTGGCGGTATCCTCGCCGCGGCGTGCTATCTGGCCGTGGGGCCGCTGTTCGCCACCCCGCGCACCGCGACCGTATCCTTCGAAGTGGGTCTGGCGCCGTTGACCGGCGAAAGCCCGCTGGCGCTGTTCCTCTACAGCTCGGTGTACTTCCTGCTGGTGTTCTTCATTTCGCTCTACCCTGGGCGTTTGCTGGATACCGTTGGCCGCTTCCTCGCGCCGCTGAAAATCATCGCGCTGGCAGTGTTGGGTATCGCTGCATTTGCCTTGCCGGCAGGTGACATCGGTCACGGCACGCCGGAATACGTCGCCGCGCCATTTTCGCAAGGGTTCATTAATGGTTATCTGACCATGGATACCCTCGGGGCACTGGTGTTCGGCATTGTTATCGTTAACGCGATCCGCTCCCGTGGCGTCGAGTCGCCGGCGCTGATCACCCGTTACGCGATCATCGCCGGGCTGATTGCCGGCGTGGGTCTGGCACTGGTCTACGTCAGCCTGTTCCGCCTCGGTTCCGGCAGCCATGAGGTCGCGGTCGGCGCCACCAACGGCGCGGCGGTGTTGCATGCCTACGTGCAGCACACCTTCGGTTCGCTGGGCAGCGGTTTCCTTGCGGTGCTGATCTCGCTGGCGTGTCTGGTCACGGCGGTCGGCCTGACCTGTGCCTGCGCTGAATACTTCAGCCGTGTGCTGCCACTGTCCTACAAGACGCTGGTGATCATCCTCGCGGCGTTCTCGCTGCTGGTCTCCAACTTGGGTCTGACCAAACTGATCGCCTTTTCGATTCCGGTACTCACCGCGATCTACCCGCCGTGCATCGTTCTGGTGGCGCTGAGCTTCTGCAAGGATTTCTGGCATGAGCACGGGCGCATTCTTGGCCCGGTGATGCTGGTGTCGTTCCTGTTCGGCACCATCGATGCTCTGAAAGGCGCTGGTCTGGCCGACCGGCTGCCAACTCAGCTCAGCCACTTGCCGCTGAGCGAGCAGGGGCTGGCGTGGCTGGTGCCGTGCGTGATGACCCTGGTGGTCGCCGTGGTCTGCGATCGCCTGCTGGGCAAGCGCAGCGAAGTCACTGCGTAACGTGGTTTGACCCGCCACAAGTGGGTCAGCCACGGTTAAACAGAAATGCCCCGTATCAATCGATACGGGGCATTTTTTATGCGCGTGAGGCAGTGTCTTTTTTGCTGAGCTAACGTCGAAGGGTTGCTTAGCTTTTATGTACGAGTGAGCCTGCTCGCGATAGCGGTTTGTCAGTCACGTCAATATTGAACGAAAACCGCTATCGCGAGCAGGCTCACTCCTACAGGTGTACAGCGTTTACATTTCACAAGGAATTGCATGTCGTTCATCCAAGCCAACCTGATCCACTTGCTCGCCGCCGTCTGGTTTGTCGTCTGCTGGGGCGGTTACACCCGTTATGCCACCTGGAAGGCTCGCGACACAGCGTGTCTGGCCAGCGTGTTGCACCTGTACCGCGAAGACTGGATGCGCCGCATGCTGTTGCGTGACAACCGCATTGCCGACGCCAGCGTGATCGGCAATCTGGAGCGCAACGCCTCGTTTTTCGCGTCCAGCACGCTGATCATCCTTGCCGGTATTCTCACCGTGCTCGGTGCGTCGGAACGGGCGGTATCGCTGCTGGCGGATATTCCGATGGTGCAGCAGGCGTCGCAAGGCATGTCGGAGATCAAGTTGCTGTGCCTGGCACTGGTGTTCGTCTATGCGTTCTTCACTTTCAGCTGGTGCATGCGCCAATACAACTTTGCGGCGATTCTGGTCGGTTCAGCGCCGATGATCGGCGAGCGCCAAGTGACCGAGCAGGAACGCAAGGCCTTTGCTTCACGGGCGGCGCGGGTGATTTCGATGGCGGCCAACCAGTTCAACTTCGGCCTGCGTTCTTATTACTTCGGCATGAGCATGTTGGCGTGGTTCGTCAGCCCGTGGCTGTTCATGATCATGAGCGCCGGTGTCGTGGTGGTTTTGTACCGCCGCGAGTTTCATTCCGACGTTCTCGATGTCATGGTCTATACCCCTACAGAGGCGCCCGTCCCTGAGGCAAACAAAGAGGCTGTTTGATGAGTATTCCGTTCTGGTGTGTGTTTATCAGTGCATTATTGATCTACGTGGCGCGCATGCCGGTGGCCAAGGCCATGAAAGAGCAGGGCGGTTATGACAATCACTTGCCCCGGCAGCAACAGGCGCAGTTGACCGGCTTCGGCGCCAGAGCGCTGGCGGCCCATCAGAACAGCATCGAAGCGTTCATCCTGTTCGCCGTCGGTGTGCTGATGGCGCACACCACGCAAACCGCGGGTTGGCTGATCGATGCGCTGGCGATCATCTTTGTGATCTCGCGGATCTGCTACCTGTGGTTCTATCTGGCCGACCTGCCGAAGTTGCGTAGCCTGATGTGGCTAGTTGGATTTGTGTGTTCGTTGTTACTGATGATTAGTCCGACTTTTAGAACCGTGTTGCTCTAAACGGTAAATCGCAGGCAAAAGAAAACCCGCACTTGGCGGGTTTTCTTTTCACACCAGAAAGCTTATTGCTTTTTGGCGGCTTCGTCTTGAGCAGCGGCGTTCGATTCAGCCTGAGCTTTGGCAGCTTCAGCGTTTTCTTTTGCTGCGTCGTTCACTTTATCCTGAGCTTTGTTCATGTCTTGCTGAGCTTGCTCAGCATGTTGGTTGGCATCTTGAGCTTTGTCCTCGGATTTTTTATCGCAGGCAGCGAGACCGAGGGAAGCGGTCAACATCAAGGCAATAGCTAAAGTCTTACGCATGGGGTGTATCTCCTTATGGAAAATAACTACTGGCCTTAAGAACTCGGCGCTACAGGTTAAGTTCCTCAATTGTTTCAGATATATAAGTTTGTTTTATCACGGAACTTTTGCCGCTTTTCTCACTACTGGCACAAGGCCCAAACGCGAGTAATTATCACATGGCCGAAAACCCCGTTTTTGAGCGCGCGACGCGCTTTTTATCGGCATTGCGTCATTGTCAGGTCTTGGGTCTGCATGTGCACAGTGCCTCCAGCGAAGGGCTGACAGTGATCCTGCCGTACAGCGAAAAAATCGTCGGCAATCCCGAAACCGGCGTCATCCATGGCGGCGCCATCACTTCGCTGATGGACACCGCTTGCGGTATGTCGACCCTGTGCGTGCTGCCAGAGTTCGAAGTCTGCCCGACTCTTGATCTGCGCATCGACTACATGCACGCCGCCGAACCGCATAAAGCGGTGTATGGCTTCGCCCAGTGCTACCGCGTTACCACCGACGTGATTTTTGCCCGGGGTTTTGCCTACCAGGACGATCCCGAGCAACCGATTGCCCACGTCGTCGGCACATTCATGCGCATGGGCATCGGTCTGAAGGGCAGCAAGGGTTTCGCGGGCGCGATCAAGGGAGCGAGCCGATGAGCAACGATCTCAGGGAGCAGCTGCAACAGGCCCACGCGCAGGGCGATTACGCGCCGCTGCTGGCATTGATCCCTTACGCCGGGCTGATCGGTATCGAGTGCTCGCGAGTCGGCGATGAGTTGCTGTTCAAGCTGCCGGCGAACAAGGACAACATTGGTAACCCTTTATTGCCGGCGATCCACGGCGGGGTGATTGCCGGCTTCATGGAGCTGGCCGCAGCCCTGCATTTGCTGATATTTACCGGCACGCCGGGTGTGCCGAAGATCATCGATTTTTCCCTCGATTACCTGCGCGCCGGGCAGTTTCGCGACACCTGGGCCAGGTGCCAGGTCTGCCGTCAGGGCCGACGCGTGGCCAACGTTGCGGTCACGGCGTGGCAGAGTACCGAGGCCGAACCGATCGCCACCGCCCGTGCGCACTTCAAAATTGATGAGCCCTTGAAATCCTGAGCAGCGCCCCCAACTCAGATGACAACCCGCCGCAGACCATTCGGGTCGCGGCCAATGCCATCTGATTGGAGTTTGATGACCATGAGTGTGGAAACTCAAAAGGAAACCCTGGGCTTCCAGACCGAGGTAAAGCAGCTGCTGCACCTCATGATCCATTCGCTGTATTCGAATAAGGAAATTTTCCTTCGCGAATTGATCTCGAACGCCTCTGACGCTGTCGACAAGCTGCGCTTCGAAGCCCTGGCCAAGCCTGAGTTGCTCGAAGGTGGCGCCGACCTGAAAATCCGTGTGAGCTTCGACAAGGACGCCAAGACCGTCACCCTCGAAGACAACGGTATCGGCATGAACCGTGACGATGTGATCACCCACTTGGGCACCATCGCCAAATCCGGCACCGCCGATTTCATGAAAAACCTGTCCGGCGATCAGAAGAAAGATTCGCACCTGATCGGTCAGTTCGGTGTCGGCTTCTACTCGGCCTTCATCGTTGCCGACAAGGTTGATGTGTACAGCCGTCGCGCCGGCACCGACGCCAGCGAAGGCGTGCACTGGTCGTCGAAAGGCGAGGGCGAGTTCGAAGTCGCCACCATCGACAAGCCAGAGCGCGGCACCCGCATCGTCCTGCACCTGAAATCCGGTGAAGACGAATTCGCGGATGGCTGGCGTCTGCGCAACATCATCAAGAAGTACTCCGACCACATCGCTTTGCCGATCGAACTGCCGAAGGAAGTCACTCCGGCCGAAGGCGAAGAGGCTCCAGCCGTTGAATGGGAAACCGTCAACCGTGCCAGCGCCCTGTGGACCCGTCCGCGCACTGAAGTCAAGGACGAGGAATACCAGGAGTTCTACAAACACATCGCTCACGATTTCGAAAATCCGCTGTCGTGGAGCCACAACAAGGTTGAAGGCAAGCTTGAGTACAGCTCGCTGCTGTACGTGCCGGCCCGCGCGCCGTTCGACCTGTACCAGCGTGAAGCGCCGAAAGGCCTGAAGCTGTACGTGCAGCGTGTGTTTGTCATGGATCAGGCCGAGTCGTTCCTGCCGCTGTACCTGCGCTTCATCAAAGGCGTGGTCGATTCCAACGACCTGTCGCTGAACGTGTCGCGTGAAATCCTGCAGAAAGACCCGATCATCGATTCGATGAAAACCGCGCTGACCAAGCGCGTTCTGGACATGCTGGAAAAACTGGCGAAGAACGAGCCTGAGCAATACAAAGGCTTCTGGAAAAACTTCGGTCAGGTCATGAAAGAAGGCCCGGCAGAAGACTTCGCCAACAAGGAGAAAATCGCTGGTCTGCTGCGTTTCGCATCGACCCAGGGCGACGACGGCGAGCAGGTTGTCGGTCTGGCTGACTACCTGGCCCGCGCCAAGGAAGGTCAGGACAAGATCTACTACCTCACCGGTGAAACCTACGCGCAGGTCAAGAACAGCCCGCACCTGGAAGTCTTCCGCAAGAAAGGCATCGAAGTGCTGCTGCTGACCGATCGTATCGACGAGTGGCTGATGAGCTACCTCAGCGAATTCGACGGCAAGACTTTTGTCGACGTGGCGCGCGGTGACCTTGACTTGGGCAACCTGGACTCGGAAGAGGACAAGAAAGCTGCGGAAGAAGTCGCCAAGTCCAAAGAAGGCCTGGTCGAGCGTCTGAAAACTGCGCTGGGCGATTCCGTCGCTGAAGTTCGCGTGTCGCATCGTCTGACCGATTCGCCGGCCATTCTGGCCATCGGCGAACAGGATCTGGGCCTGCAAATGCGCCAGATCCTCGAGGCCAGCGGGCAGAAAGTCCCGGATTCGAAGCCGATTTTCGAATTCAACCCGAGCCACCCGCTGATCGAGAAACTCGATGGCGAGCAGAGCGAAGAGCGGTTTGGCGACCTGTCGCACATTCTCTTCGATCAGGCCGCTCTGGCGGCAGGCGACAGCTTGAAGGATCCGGCCGCATATGTGCGCCGCCTGAACAAGCTGCTGGTTGAACTGTCGGTTTGATCACGTTGTAGGAAAAACCCGCTTCGGCGGGTTTTTTCGTTCTGGTGTTTACTCAATCAGGAGTCAGAAATGAGCCAAGTCACTGTACGTTCCGTGGTCTATCAGATTGACGGCCAAGCCTATGAAGGTCGCCTTGCCTTCGACGCTGAGCATCAGGGCGGGCGCCCGGGTTTGCTGATGGCGCCGAACTGGATGGGCGTCAGCGCCGGTGCCGAAGACATCGCCAAAGCGGTGGCGGCCGAGGGTTACGTAGTGTTGATCGCGGATGTCTATGGTCAGACCGTACGTCCGCAGAACGCAGACCAGGCGCTGGCAGCAATGATGCCGCTCAAGGACGATCGCGCGCTTCTGCGCAAGCGTCTGCAGGTGGCTTTCGAGCAATTGCAGAGCCAGGGCGAAGCGGCGGTTGATACCTCGAAACTGGCGGTGTTCGGTTTCTGCTTCGGTGGTTGCTGTGCGCTGGATCTCGCTCGCACTGGCGCGCCGGTAAAAGCGGCGGTGTCGTTCCACGGCACGCTGGATTCGCCGAATCAGGCGGATGCGCAGAACATCAAGGGCTCGGTGCTGGTGCTGCACGGCGCGTCCGATCCGTTGGTGCCGAAAGAGCAACTGCCGGCGTTCGAAGATGAAATGAACGCGGCGAAGGTCGACTGGCAGTTGCTCAGCTACGGCGGTGCGGTGCATTCGTTTACCGATCCGCACGCCAACGTACCGGGCAAGATGATGTACGACGAAAAGACCGCCAAGCGCGCGTTCAAGTCGATGCATGATTTGCTGGATGAAGTGTTCAAGGGCTGATTGCCCTCAGATCAAAAGATCGCAGCCTTCGGCAGCCCCTACGTAAGTCCGGTGTAGGAGCTGCCGAAGGCTGCGATCTTTTGTTTTTAACGGCCTGGCGGTAATTCGATCCGCTCGACTTCCCCGGCACCGTCGGCCAATCCTTGGCTGCCCATTTGCGCCGTGCCTCATCAATCGCCGCCGGATCACTGGCAACAAAATTCCAGTTGATCCGCCTCGGACCGTCCAGCGCCGCGCCGCCGAACACCACCGCGTGCACATCGCTTTCGGCAAACAGGCTCATCTCTTCGCCGGCTGGCAATACCACCAGCGCATGCGGCTCGATCGCCTCGCCATTCAATTGCGCATCACCGCTCAACACGTACACCGCGCGTTCTTCATGCTCGGTGGGAATCAGCAGGGTGGTAGCAGTCTGCATCTTCACTTCGGCATACAGCGTCGGAGAAAGCACCGGTACCGGCGATTCCAGGCAAAAGCCTGACCCGGCAATCATGCGAATCTGCACGCCGAGGTTATCGCTGACCGGCAACGTCGCTGCCGGATGATGGCTGTAATGCCCCGGGCCCTGTTCGTGTTCTTTGGGGGAGGCCAGCCAGACTTGCAGGCCGTGCAGGGTGAAGGTCTCGGCGAGCAGCGGCGCAGGCGTACGCTCGACGTGAGCGATGGCGCTGCCAGCGGTCATCCAGCTGACATCGCCGGCAACGACCACTTGATCAGAGCCCAGACTGTCCTTGTGCTGCAATTGCCCTTCGAACAGATAGGTAAGCGTCGACAGACCAATGTGCGGATGCTGTCGGATATCCATGCCTTTGCCCGTCGGATAAATCGTTTCGAGCATGTGGTCGAAAAACACGAAAGGCCCGACGTTGCGGCATTTGGCTGACGGCAGCGGGCGCAGAATCGGCTGGCCTTCGACGTCTTCGGCGCGGGGGTGGATGATCAGGAGTGGCGTGTCCATGGTGCATTCCAGGCTGAGCGGGTGATGCCAGAAGCATAACCCGCCGCTGGCATCGGGAGGATTATTGGCTATCGAAGCCTTGTGGCGCGTGAGTTTCGATGCTGACTTCGCTGGTGGTCATCAACTTGTGAATCGGGCAGCGATCGGCGACTCGCAACAGTTCTTCACGCTGGGCGTCGGTGAGTACGCCTTTGAGCGTCAGGCTGACATGCAGGGCGTATTTGCCTTTCTGTTCTTGGCTGTTGTCGCGCTTCACTTCGACGCCCACGCCGGTCAGCGGGATGTCTTTTTTCTTCGCGTACATCTTCAGGGTCAGCGCTTTGCAGGCGCCGAGTGCGGCGTCGAAGTAGTCGTGTGGTTCTGGCGCGGTGCCTTCACCACCGGCGGTTTTCGGTACGTCAGCAAACAATTCGTGGTCGTCGATCTGGACGGTGTGACGAAAACCTTCGGCAGAGACGGTATTGACGGTAACAGTCATGGAAACCTCACAGGCGGCAGGAGAAATCGTTCGATCAAAGCAGACCTTGCAGTTATAGAGCATTCCCGGCAGTGGGCGTTGCGCTTTTCGGCAGGGATGAACCCTTGTGGTTCGGGCGCGGTCTAGGCTATGCCCATCTGCCGGAGATTACTTGTGTCCTTGTCTCGTCTGAGTCTTGCCTGCCTGCTGCTGTTCGCTGGCAGTGCCGGCGCCCGCGAATACACCTACAGCGATGCGCACCTGCATTACGTGGATTTTTTCCAGGAAAGCGCCGGCATGCAGAAATTGCTCACGGCCATGAAAGAAAATTCCATTGAGCACGTGATGATTTCCGGCATTCCCGTGGCGAAGAAATGGCATGAAGACGAACCCAAGCGTCCGCGCTACTACGCCGGCGATGACGCCGATGCCTATTGGTACAGCGCCACCGATGTGATCATTGCCGACGCGGTGCAAAAACTCGCCCCAGAGCAGCGCCAGTACTTTCATCCGTTCCTGTCCGGCTTCAATCCCAATGACAAGAATTCCGCCGCGCATATACAGCGCATGCTCGAGCTGTATCCGGGTCTGTGGCAGGGCATCGGCGAGGTGTTTACCCGACACGACGATCTGACCGCGCTGACCGCCGGCGACACGCCGCGGGCCAATAATGAGGCAATGACCAAGATCTATCACCTCGCCGCGGAAAATGATCTGCCGGTGATGCTGCATTCCAACATCACTTCAAAGCGTGAGAAAAATCCGCTGTACCTGAAGGAAGTCGAAGAGCCGCTGCGCAATCATCCGCACACGCGGTTCATCTGGGCGCACGCTGGCACCAGCGCCGAGATTCATCGGCATCAAACGCAATTACCGTTTTTGTTGCCAACCCTGACGCGCATGCTTGAGGCTTATCCGAATCTGTTTATCGACCTGTCGTGGAGCATGCTCACGCCGTACTTGCTGGACGAGCAGGGCAAGCCGCGCGCGCAATGGCTGGCGCTGGTGGAGAAATACCCCGAGCGCTTCATGCTCGGCTCTGATGTGGTAGGACGGTTCAACAAGCTCGGTGAGGAAATGCACAGCTACAAACCATTTCTCGATGCGCTGCCAGAGGCGATTGCGCGAAAGGTAGCAAGGGACAACTTCCTGGCAATATTGCCGCGCAATACAAGCAAACCCGCCGACTCGCGCTGAAACGACAAAGCCATGGGTTCGAACTAGCCGCTCGTCTGCCTATCGCCTTTTCGTCTTACGCAAAGTCGGAGCGATGCCGATACCTTCTAAAGCAACCCGCTGCAGGCTGATGCAGCGCTTTTGGAAGGAGCCAGAGTGATGAATATCCGTAGTCTCAATATTGCCCCGCGCGCCGGTTTCGGTTTTGGCCTGCTGGCCCTGATGGTGTTTGCCCTTGGCGCGTTCGCCTTGCTGCAAATGTCGAACATGCGTGCGCAGTCCGATGAAGTCGACAACAACTGGCTGCCAAGCGTGATGGCGGTCGGTGAGATGAGTCAGGACATGCTGCGCCTGCGCGCACTGACCATGCGCCTGTTGCTCAATCGTGACCCCAAGGCACTGGAGCAGAACGTCGCCAAGCTCAGCGAACTGCGCAGTGGCTTGAGCGAGGCGCAGCAGCGCTATGACGTGTTGATCGCCTTGCCGGAGGAGCGTGCGCTGTTCGATCGCTTCAAGGTTGCCGAGCACAAGTACCTGGAGTTGCAGGCGCAAGTCCTACAGCTATCGGCACAAAATCGGGTCGCTGAGGCCTCGGCAATTCTTAATGATCAGATGAGCCCGCTGGCCGATGAGATCGCTGTCACTCTGCGCGATCTGGTCGAGATGAATAAACACAATGCCAACCTGGCCACCGAGGCGGCACGCTTGGTGTTCAACCAATCGCGGGTATGGGTTGGGGTGATGATCGCCATGGCCGCGCTGATCACCATTGGCCTGGCATTGCTGCTGACGCGCAGCATCGTCGTGCCGTTGTCGCAATCGCTCAGCGTGGCCGAGGTGGTGGCCGGCGGGGATTTGACCGGTGACATTCATATCGCTGGCAAAGACGAGCCGGCGCGCCTGCTGCAAGCGCTGAAAAGCATGCAGCACAACTTGCGCGACACGATCCGGCGCATTTCCGAGTCGTCCACTCAGTTGGCCTCGGCCGCCGAAGAGCTCAGCAGCGTCACCGAAGACGCCACTCGCGGCCTGCATCAGCAGAGCCAGGAAATCGAACAGGCCGCCACCGCAGTCAACCAGATGACAGCAGCGGTGGAAGAGGTGGCGAACAATGCCGTGGCTACGTCCGAAGCCTCCCGTGAGTCCGACCGCATCGCCCGCCAGGGGCGTGAGCAGGTGCAGCAGACGGTGACATCGATCGAGTTTCTCGCTGGTGACGTCACCAACAACGCAGCGCAGGTCGAGGCGCTGGCACAAAAGGTTCATGGCATCAGCAAAGTGCTGGACGTGATTCGCTCGATTGCCGAGCAGACCAATCTGCTCGCCCTCAACGCCGCGATCGAAGCGGCACGGGCCGGTGATGCCGGGCGTGGCTTTGCAGTAGTGGCAGATGAAGTGCGGGCGCTGGCGCATCGCACCCAGCAGTCGACCCAGGAAATCGAGCAGATGATCGGCGGGATTCAGCAGGGCACCGATTCAGCGGTCAGTTCGATGCAGCAGAGCAACTCACGGGCGCGCTCGACCCTCGAGCTGGCGAAGAGCGCAGGCTCGGCCCTGGAGGAAATCGCCTCGGCGTTTACCTTGATCAACGAGCGCAACCTGGTGATCGCCAGTGCCTCGGAAGAGCAGGCGGCGGTGGCACGGGAGGTGGATCGCAATCTGATGAACATTCGCGATCTGGCGATGCAGACATCGGCGGGGGCCAATCAGACCAGTGCGGCGAGTCAGGAGTTGTCGAAGTTGGCGGTGGATCTGAACGGGATGGTGGCGCGGTTTTCTGTCTGACCGCGCAATCCATTGCAATTAAAACCTGTGGGAGCGAGCCTGCTCGCGAAAGCGCAGTGTCAGCCAGTGAAAAGGTTGGCTGAGCAGACGCCTTCGCGAGCAGGCTCGCTCCCACGGGTATTGTTGTGTTTGCGTAAACTGCGGGCAATAAAAAGCCCCGCATTCGCGGGGCTCTTTGCTGTTGCGGTCGATCAGTTGCCTTTGACAGTCTTGCCGTTGACCGTGCCGTCCTGGAGCATGATGTTGTACTCCTTGCCGTCGGTCTCGACCTGTTGCAGACGCACCAGCAGGTAATCCCAATCCTTGGCGAACCACAGCACGGTGATGCGCTTGCTTTGTGTCGGGTCGCGCACGCGTTCGACCTTGATCGCGTCGATCTGGCCGGCCTTGGTGTCGACCTTTTCCGAACCCAGCACGCGGAAGTCGTAGGTATCGACTTCGCCATCATCAACCACCTGATAGCTCATGCTTTTCTTGCCGGCGGCAACGTCATGCTGCAGCGCCAGTTGGTAGGTCGACTTGTCGACCATGCCACGGTTCAGCGGGATCTTCACCGCGTCGCCACGGTCGGTACCGGTGACCAGCTTGTTGGCCCAGTCGAAGTCCAGATCAGCTTTTTTGCTTTGCCCAGACCACCGCGTTCGAAGTGGTAGGACTGCGGCAGTAGCGTGTCCTTGTCCAGCTTCAGGGTGCTTTCTTCGGTCAGGCTGGCGATCATCATCGAGGCCTTGAAGCTGAGTTTCCAGACGCCGTTGGCTTCTTTGGTCAGGCTGCGTTCGGCAGTGCCGCTCATGGGCAGCTGCTTCCAGTCGGCGGTGTAGCTGGCGGAGAACGGTTGAAGGTCCGCTGCCTGCGCGAAGGGCAGGGCGAGCAGAGCGCAAGCGAAGAGCAGGGCGCGACGCATAATATCTCCTAGTTTCGAATCAAGTGGCCGCTGGCGGCGAGTAGCTGGCCGTCGAGTAAAGCACCTTGGTCACCGAGTGTCAGCCTGCCTTCGGCAAACCAGCGTACTGCCATCGGGTAGATCAGGTGTTCCTGAGCGTGGACTCGTTGCGCCAGACTGTGCGGCGTGTCGTGCAACTCTACCGGTAATACTGCCTGTACGACCAGTGGTCCGCCATCGAGTTCCTCGGTGACGAAGTGCACGGAGCAGCCATGTTCCGTATCGCCGGCCTCCAGCGCACGCTGATGAGTGTGTAACCCTTTGTATTTGGGCAGCAGCGACGGGTGGATGTTGAGCAGGCGACCCTGGTAGTGGCGCACGAAATCAGCGCTGAGAATGCGCATGAAGCCGGCCAGTACCACGAGTTGGGGGTTGAATTGGTCGATCAGTTCGATCAGCGCGGCATCGAAGGCCTCGCGGCCCTCGAATGTCTTGTGATCCAGCGAGCGGGTGGCGATACCCGCGTCGCGGGCGCGTTGCAGGCCGTAGGCGTCGGCGCGGTTGGAAATCACCGCAGCGATGCGGGCCGGGCTGTCGCCGGTCCGCGTGCTGTCGATCAGAGCCTGCAAGTTACTGCCGGTGCCGGACAACAGCACCACGACATCACAGGGCTTTGACATCAGTGGGCCTTGAGGTTCTTCAGCTCGACCTGCGCAGCGCCTTCGGCGGCCACGGCGATCTGACCGATGACCCAAGGCTGCTCGCCAGCGTCACGCAGGGTGTTCAGGGCCACTTCAACGTGCTCCTGAGCTACACAGATGACCATGCCGACGCCGCAGTTCAGCACGCGGTGCATCTCGGTTTCGTCAACGTTGCCTTTCTCTTGCAGCCAGTCGAACACGGCCGGGCGAGTCCAGCTGGCCACATCAACCACAGCCTGAGCGCCTTTTGGCAGTACGCGCGGAATGTTGTCGAGCAGGCCGCCACCGGTGATGTGGGCCATGGCTTTGACCGCGCCAGTGTCCTTGATCAGCTTGAGCAGCGGCTTGACGTAGATGCGGGTCGGGGCCATCAGCAGGTCGGTCAGCGGTTTGCCGTCGAGCTGGGTGTTCTCGATGTCGGCACCGGAGACTTCGATGATCTTGCGGATCAGCGAGTAACCGTTGGAGTGCGGGCCGGACGATGGCAGGGCGATCAGGGCGTCACCGGTGGCGACTTTCGAGCCGTCGATGATTTCCGACTTTTCCACCACGCCGACGCAGAAGCCGGCCAGGTCGTAGTCTTCGCCTTCGTACATGCCAGGCATTTCAGCGGTTTCGCCGCCAACCAGCGAGCAACCCGACAGTTCGCAGCCAGCGCCGATGCCGGTAACCACTTGGGCAGCGGTGTCGACATTCAGTTTGCCGGTGGCGTAGTAGTCGAGGAAGAACAGCGGCTCAGCGCCGCACACCACCAGATCGTTGACGCACATGGCGACCAGGTCGATGCCGATGCTGTCGTGCTTGTTCAGGTTCAGCGCCAGACGCAGCTTGGTGCCGACGCCGTCGGTACCCGAGACCAGCACTGGCTGCTTGTAGCCGGCCGGGATTTCGCAGAGGGCGCCGAAACCGCCCAGGCCGCCCATGACTTCCGGGCGCGCAGTGCGCTTGGCGACGCTCTTGATGCGTTCGACCAATGCTTCACCGGCGTCGATGTCTACACCGGCGTCCTTGTAGCTCAGGGAGGGTTGCTTGCTCATGATCCAGGCCTTTAGGGGAGGGGATTCAGGGGGTAACGACCGAGTTCAGCGGGAACGTCGAGCTCGATGGGCGATCGCCTCACGCGAGTTTCGAGGGGCCCGGCTGTTGCCGGTCTGCGAAGGCGCGCGATTTTATCAGGCTTGAGGGGCAGCGGCCATCCTCGCACCGACGGGCAGGGCCATATCGGCGGAAATTTTTTGCAATCGCAGGATATGACTGCCTGTATAAGGTGTGGCGATTAACCGTCTATCGTTAGGACTGTGCAAAAACTTACCGCCACCGTGTGAATGTTTTGCCAGAGCAGGGGGTCACAGCCTTGCTCAAACGGTTCACGCGGCGTGTTCCAGCCGCTCCTGTCGACGGGAATTTTCCATGCGTTTTTGTAAATTGTTATTTGTGGGCTGCCTGACACTGGTCAGCCTGGCGAGTCATGCCGAAAACCTCAAAGGCCTGTATCAGGTGCGTCAGCCGGTCAGCGGCCAGGCGCCGGAAGAGCGCGATCGCGCCACGCAGGCGGCGCTCGATACCTTGGTGCTGCGCCTGACCGGCGACCCGAAAGCCGCGCAGAACCCGGGGCTGGCGCCGATTCGCAAGGATCCGCAGCAAATCATCAGTCAGTTCGGTTTCGACGCGGGGCCACCGGAAGTACTGAAAGTCGACTTCGACCCGGCAACCACCGAGCAGGCCTTGCGCCGGGCCGGATTGCCGGTGTGGGGCGCCAGTCGGCCGTCGATGCTCAGCTGGTGGCTGAACGATTCAACCGAAGGTGCAAGTCTGGTCGGCGACGGGCAGGCCGCAGCCGCAACCTTGCGCACGGCCGCGCAACATCGTGGGTTGCCCCTGCGGTTGCCGCTGGCCGATCTCAGCGAGCAATTGGTGGCTACCGCGCCGGCGCTGGAGAGCGCTGACCCCGCGCCCCTGCGCAGTGCTTCGGACCGCTACAACGCTGACGCCCTGTTGGCCGTGCATGCCCGGGAAGAGGGCGGGCAGTGGCAGGCGAAGTGGCGCTTGTGGCTCGGTGATCAGAAAGAGGCCGGCAGCGTGCAGGGCGCCGATCAGGCTGCGGTTGCCGATGCCGTAATGCTGGCAGTGGCCGAGCGTCTGGCGCCGCGATTTGTCGCCAAGCCCGGCGCATCGGGTCAGCAGATTCTGGAAGTGCAGGGCATGAATCTGGAGCATTATGCGGCGCTGCTGCGGTTACTCGAACCGTTCGGCGTGCGTCTGCAAAGCGTGCAGGGTGATCGCATCATCTACCGGGTCAATGGCAGCGCCGATCAGTTGCGCGCGCAATTGTCGCTGGCGAAGTTGCAGGAGCTGCCTGCCGAAGCACCGGCTCCAGTGGCGCCGGCGCAGCCTGCCGTCGAGGGCGCGCCTGCGATTGCAGCGCCAACCCCGGCAGCGGCGGCACCGTCGTTGCGGTTTCGCTGGTAAGTCTTTCCTTATATAGAAGCATCAGGAGTGGTAAATGGCCGATACGCGGCGTTGGTTCTGGCTCGGTGGGGTGGTCCTGCTTTGCGCGTTTGTGTGGTTGCTGCACCCGATCCTCACGCCGTTTCTGGTCGCGTTGTTGCTGGCTTATCTGTTCGATCCGCTGGTGGATCGTCTGGAACGGCTCGGCTTGTCGCGAACCTGGGGGTGATCGCCGTGTTTGCTCTGTTCACCTTGATCGTCACCGCGTTGATGCTGGTGCTGGTGCCGATGCTCGCCAAGCAGTTGCTGCGTTTGTACGAGTTGGCGCCGCAGATGCTCGACTGGTTGCAGCACACCGCTGTGCCGTGGGCGCAAGCGAAGCTCGGCTTGTCGGACGGCTTCTGGAAGTTCGACAAGGTCAAGGCTGCCATCAGCGAGCACATGGGCCAGACCACCGACATTGTTGGCGTGGTGCTGAGTCAGGCGACGGCCTCGAGCCTGGCACTGATCGGCTGGCTGGCAAATCTGGTGCTGATCCCGGTGGTGAGCTTTTACCTGCTGCGCGACTGGGACGTGATGATGGGCAAGATCCGCAGCCTGCTGCCACGTGATCGCGAAGAGCGCGTGGTTGCGCTGGCGGGCGAGTGCCACGAAGTGCTCGGCGCGTTTGTGCGCGGGCAGTTGCTGGTAATGGTTGCGCTGGGGGTGATTTACGCCGCTGGCCTGATGATCGTCGGTCTGGAACTGGGGCTGTTGATCGGGCTGATTGCCGGGCTTGCGGCGATCGTGCCGTATATGGGTTTTGTCATCGGCATTGGCGCGGCGCTGATCGCCGGGTTGTTCCAGTTTGGTGGCGATCTCTACCCGATGGTCGGGATTGTCGCGGTATTCATGGTCGGACAGGCGCTGGAGGGCATGGTGCTGACGCCGTTGCTGGTGGGCGATCGTATTGGTCTGCACCCGGTGGCGGTGATTTTCGCGATTCTGGCGGGCGGCGAATTGTTCGGTTTCACCGGCGTGCTGCTGGCGCTGCCGGTGGCGGCGGTGATCATGGTGCTGGTGCGGCATGTCCACGACTTGTACAAGGATTCCGAGATCTACAGCGGCGTCGACGAACCCGAGCTGTAATGGCGCGGGCGGCCCGGCGCTTGGCCGGGCTGGCCCGTGTCGTGCGGGCAAGGGCGCCAGAGAATCTGTCACAAAACCGTTGCGGTAACGCAAACCTTTGATTTTGCTTGGAGTCTGTCGCATTGTGCGCTCAGCCTCACGGGTATAAACTTCGCAAACTTTACACAGAGGCCACTAACGGTTCCTTTGAACTGTTCAGTCAGCATGAAACCGATTCAGCTGCCCCTAGGTGTGCGTCTGCGTGACGACGCCACCTTCATCAACTACTACCCAGGCGCCAATGCCGCTGCACTCGGCTATGTCGAGCGTCTGTGCGAAGCCGACGCCGGGTGGACGGAGAGCCTGATCTATCTGTGGGGCAAGCACGGCGTCGGGCGCACGCATCTGTTGCAGGCGGCGTGCCTGCGCTTCGAGCAGATGGGTGAACCGGCGGTGTATCTGCCGCTGGCCGAGTTGATGGACCGCGGCGTGGAAATCCTCGACAACCTTGAACAGTACGAACTGGTTTGCCTGGATGACTTGCAGGTGATTGCCGGCAAGGCTGACTGGGAAGAGGCGATGTTCCATCTGTTCAACCGACTGCGTGACAGCGGTCGGCGCTTGCTCATCGCTGCGTCCACTTCGCCTCGCGAATTGCCAGTGAAGCTGGCTGACCTGAAATCGCGCCTGACCTTGGCGCTGATCTTCCAGATGCGCCCACTCTCCGATGAAGACAAATTGCGTGCGCTGCAATTGCGCGCCTCGCGTCGTGGTCTGCACCTGACCGATGAAGTCGGGCACTTCATTCTCACTCGCGGCACGCGCAGCATGAGCGCGCTGTTCGATCTGCTTGAGCAGCTTGATCAGGCGTCCCTGCAAGCGCAACGCAAGCTGACCATTCCCTTCCTCAAGGAAACTCTGGGCTGGTAGTAGTGGGCTTTTGCCAGCTTTCAGGCGCCAGAAAACCCGCGTACCTGCGGCGTTTCACCGGCCAAACGAGTTAAGCGCTTAGATGTAAACGCGAAACCGGGAAGTCACATAAAGTTCGATTGAATTTGCAAATGAGGACGATAGCGGGCATAGTCTCGGCTTCTTTACAACTATCAGCCACGGTCGTGCCCATGCTAAAGCGCTTCGCACCCCTCGTGCCTCTCGCACTCGTTACCCTGTTATTCGGTTGTGCTGCTCATTCTCCGGTTCAAGAGCCGCCGCAACAGGTCAAGAATTCTGCTACCGCCCAGTCTTCCGTTAATTACCAGGAAGAGCTGGATACCGAAAAAGAACTCAACCAGTTCAACGGCAGCAAGCCTTATCAGCTTCCTGTACTGGCTGACAGCATCCTCGAACGCGGCATGTCCCTGATCGGTACTCGTTACCGTTTCGGCGGTACTTCTGAAGCCGGCTTCGATTGCAGCGGTTTCATCGGTTACCTGTTCCGCGAAGAGGCGGGCATGAACCTGCCGCGCTCCACTCGTGAAATGATCAACGTCGATGCGCCGCTGGTTTCGCGCAGCAACCTTGAGCCGGGTGATCTGCTGTTCTTCGCCACCAATGGTCGTCGCGGTCGTGTCAGTCACGCCGGGATCTACCTGGGTGACAATCAGTTCATTCACTCCAGCAGTCGTCGCAGTGGCGGTGTTCGCATCGACAGCCTGGGTGACAGCTACTGGAGCAAGACTTTCATCGAAGCCAAGCGTGCACTCGCCATGGCGCCGACCGTGGTCACCGCTCGCAAGTAACCCCGATGTCGCTGCGTTCGCGGCGACAAAACGGCCCGGCAACGGAGTAGACGTAAACTTTACAAGGTGAAGTTAAAGTCTTACTTGAAGTTTGCCCCGTAGCCGCTAGAATCCTGAATCTATATTGATGGCAAACCGCCTGCGTGATGACGCAGGCGGTTTTGTTTCTGTCCATTCGGCAGAGAAGCCGCAGCCAGATCAGGATGTTCTGCTTATGACGATGTCGGCCCGCCTCACCTTGATTCTTTGCGCCGCGCTGCTCAGCGCCTGCGCCAGTCGTACACCACCGCCAGCCCCAGTGGTTCGCGCGCCAATCGTGTTCGCACCTACGCAGACTTTTTCCCCTGTTGCTGAAGACGTGCTGTTCCGTGCCTTGGGCCTGGTCGGTACGCCTTATCGCTGGGGCGGCAACACGCCGGATTCCGGTTTTGATTGCAGTGGCCTGATCGGTTTCGTCTACCGCGACGCGGCGGGCATCTCGCTGCCGCGCTCGACCCGCGAAATGATCGTCATGCAGGCGCCGAATGTGGGCAAGGAAGGCTTGCAGACCGGCGACCTGATCTTCTTCGCCACCAATGGCGGCTCGCAGGTCAGCCATGCGGGGATTTACGTGGGTGAGGGGCGCTTCGTGCATGCGCCTGCCACGGGCGGCACGGTCAAACTCGACAGCCTGTCGAAGGCTTATTGGCAGAAGGCGTATCTGAGCGCCAAGCGGGTGTTGCAGCCGGGACAGTTGGCGCATAACCCATAGTTCGAATGCATAACGAAATGTGGGAGCGAGCCTGCTCGCGAAGGCGGAGTGTCAGTCGACCATGATTTGACTGATAAACCGCTTTCGCGAGCAGGCTCGCTCCCACATTTTTTGCGTCGCGCTTAGCTTATTTGCTGGCCGAAACGCGCCACACTTTGTTCCCGACATCATCCGCCACCAGCAAGCCACCTTGCTGATCGATCACCACGCCCACCGGGCGGCCCAGCGCGTTCTCGTCCTTGTCGAGGAAACCGGTCAGCACATCCACCGGCTGCCCGGTCGGTTTGCCGCCAGTGAACGGCACGAAAATCACTTTGTAGCCACTGTGCGGTTTGCGGTTCCACGAGCCGTGCTGGCCGATGAATGCGCCTTCCTTGAATTGCGCCGGCAGGCTGTTGCCCTCGGCGAAGGTCAGGCCCAGCGAAGCCGTGTGCGGGCCGACGGCGTAATCCGGAGCGATGGCCTTGGCCACCAGATCGAGGTTCTGCGGTTTGACCCGCTCATCGACATGTTGTCCGTAGTAGCTGAAGGGCCAGCCATAGAAGCCGCCGTCCTTGACCGAGGTGATGTAGTCCGGCACCAGGTCGCTACCGATTTCGTCACGCTCGTTGACCGCTGTCCACAGCGCGCCGCTGGTGGGTTCCCAGGCGAGGCCGTTGGGATTGCGGATGCCCGAGGCGAAGATGCGGTGATTGCCGGTCGCACGATCCACTTCCCAAATCGCCGCACGGCCTTCTTCCTGATCCAGACCGTTTTCGCCGACGTTACTGTTCGAGCCGACGGTGACGTACAACTTGCTGCCGTCCTTGCTGGCGATGACGTTCTTGGTCCAGTGGTGATTCAACGTGCCGCCGGGCAAGTCGACGACTTTGATCGGTTGGGTCTTGATCTCGGTGGCACCCGGCTCGTAGTTGAAGCGCAGCAGGCGATCGGTGTCGGCTACGTACAGATCGTTGCCGACCAGCGTCATGCCGAATGGCGAATTGAGGTTCTGCAGAAACACCGTGCGGGTTTCGGCGACGCCATCGTGGTCGGCGTCACGCAGCAGGGTGATGCGGTTCGGGCTCGGCACCCCAGCGCCGGCCTTGCCCATGACTTTCTTCATTACCCAGCCGCGAATGCCTTTGCTGTCGTCAGGCTTGGGCGGCGCGTTGGTTTCCGCCACCAGCACATCGCCGTTGGGCAGCACATAGAGCCAGCGCGGGTGATCGAGGCCTTCGGCAAACGCCGCGACTTGAGTACCGGCGACTGCCGTCGGTTTCGCACCCTCCGGCCAGCCCACCGCCGGGGCGATGTTGACTGTCGGGATCAGCGTCTTGTTCGGTTCGGGCAGTTTCGGCGACGGGCCGGTGCCGTCGGAGACTTGCAGGCTGGAGGTTTCACCGCAGGCGGCGAGCCCGCCAGCGACGGCGATGATAAGAGCGAGTTGGGCCTTGCGCATTGCTGATCTTCCCTATGAATGCATTCCTAAACATAGAGGAGGGCGCAGGCCCGATGGTTCAACTGCTCAGCCGCGGGCTTCCTTGAACAGCATGGCGATGCCCGGATGATAATTGCCCGTGTCGCTGTGCAATTTGCGGTAGGCGTAGGGGAAATACCAGGCTACCGCGCAGGTGTGCTCCTTTTGCAGGTCGTCGACCATGTCCTGCAGTTCTTCGGGGCTGGCGCTGTGCTGGGCTTTTTGCGGAGCGACGAAAAGGCAGCCGAGCTTGAGATCGCTGGCGTAGCTGATGCGTTTGGCATCAACGGTGATGTCGAGCAGCGCCTGGGTCAGGTTGAGGTTGTTGACCCGTGGCCAGCGTTGCGTGGCTTGAATGAACGCGCGGTCTTCGGCGCCGGCAATCAGCAGGTCGGCGCGGGCATTGCGTTCGCCTTCTTCGTTCTGTTTGCGCGTGGCGGTGTCGTTCAGCGTGACCATTTCCGCCATCCACGCCGCTGCCGCGAGCAGGCCGAGATTGGCTTTTTCGTCGTGCCAGTACGGCGTGTCGTTGTCGCCGCGAACGGTGTTGTAGCGATCGATACAGTCAAACCAGCGTTCCAGCACCGGGCGCAGGAATTCCAGGCGCGGGTTGCTGATGATCATGCCTTGCATCGTCGTCATCCTTATTGTTGTAGTGGGCTTTTTGGAAAAAAGCATGGCTCTTTGATATCACTTGTCACAGTCTGGCACAAGATTGCCGCTGCACAATTGATCAGCGGCAGTTATTCGTGCCCGAAGCGCCTCTTCAATTGACGCTCCACCCCCAACCCTCTAACCTTCGCCGCTTGTTTCAGGTGCTCTGTGGCCCCGCGTCGACAGAGTGAAACAGGGAAGCCGGTGAGGGTGGTCTTCAAGCGAAGCCACGACGATCCCGGCGCTGCCCCCGCAACGGTAAATGAGTGAAAACTGCGCCTTGAGCCACTGCCTCGAAAGAAGCGGGAAGGCGCGCAGTCCGGCCGATGCCGCTCATGAGCCCGGAGACCGGCCTGATCCATCTCAGCGGCATCACGGTGGGCGATGCCAGGCTTTTTGCCGTCTATTCTTGTGCCTGCCCGCCGTTATCCAGCCTCAACGGAGAGCTCCCCATGACTGATTCCCCCGAGCGTGACGAACGCCATCTGGCGCGTATGCAGCGCAAGAAAGCCGTGATCGACGAACGCATCGCCAACTCGCCCGACGAGTGCGGCCTGGTGCTGGTGCTGACCGGCAATGGCAAAGGCAAGAGCAGCTCGGCGTTCGGCATGCTCGCCCGTGCCATGGGCCACGGCATGCAGTGCGGCGTGGTGCAGTTCATCAAGGGCCGCAACAGCACCGGCGAAGAATTGTTTTTCCGCCGTTTTCCCGAGCAGGTGCGTTTCCACGTCATGGGCGAAGGCTTCACCTGGGAAATCCAGGATCGCCAACGTGACATCGCCGCGGCGACCGCCGCTTGGGAAGTCTCGCGCGAATTGTTGCGCGACCCTTCGATCGGTCTGGTGGTGCTCGACGAATTGAACATCGCCCTCAAGCACGGCTACCTCGATCTCGATCAGGTGCTCAGCGATTTGCAGGCGCGTCCGCCGATGCAGCACGTGGTGGTCACCGGTCGCGGCGCCAAGCCGGAAATGATCGAGATGGGCGACACGGTCACCGAGATGGGCATGCTCAAGCACGCCTTCCAGGCCGGGATCAAAGCGCAGAAAGGCGTCGAACTTTGAAGCAACCACGTCACTGTCCGGCGGTGTTGATTGCCGCGCCGGCCTCCGGTCAGGGCAAGACCACCGTCACCGCAGCGCTCGCCCGTTTGCATCGCAACCAGGGTCGCAAGGTGCGCGTGTTCAAGTGCGGGCCGGACTTTCTCGACCCGATGATCCTCGAGCGCGCCAGCGGTGCGCCGGTGTATCAACTGGACATGTGGATGGTCGGCGAGCAGGAAAGTCGCCGTTTGTTGTGGGAAGCTGCCGCCGAGGCCGAGCTGATTCTGATCGAGGGCGTGATGGGCCTGTTCGACGGCACGCCATCCAGCGCTGATCTGGCGCGCCACTTCGGTGTGCCGGTGCTCGGTGTGATCGACGGCACCGCCATGGCGCAGACCTTTGGTGCCTTGGCGCTGGGCCTGGCGAAGTATCAGCCGGACTTGCCGTTCGCTGGCGTGTTGGCCAACCGCGTCGGCACCTTGCGCCATGCGCAATTGCTCGAAGGCAGCCTCACCGAAGGTCTGCGCTGGTACGGCGCACTGTCCCGCGAGACCGGCATCGAATTGCCGAGCCGCCACCTCGGCCTGGTCCAGGCCAGCGAATTGAATGATCTGGATCTGCGTCTCGACGCGGCCGCCGATGCGCTGGCCAGCAGTTGCCAAGTCGCGCTGCCACCGGCGGTCGAATTCGCCGCGCCTGATGTCATCGAAGCCGAGCCTCTATTAAAAGGTGTGCGCATCGCCGTCGCCCGCGATGAAGCGTTTGCCTTCACCTATGGCGCCAGCCTCGATTTGCTGCGGGCGATGGGCGCCGAGCTGCACTTTTTCTCGCCGATCCGCGACACGCAATTGCCCGACGCGGACAGCCTGTATTTGCCGGGCGGCTATCCAGAGCTGCATCACGTCGCGCTGGCGCAGAACACCTCGATGCTTGCAGCCATCCGCGCGCATCACGCAGCGGGCAAGCCGTTGCTCGCCGAGTGTGGCGGCATGCTTTATCTGCTGGATTCGCTGACCGACGTGGAAGGCACCCGTGCTGAGCTGGTCGGTTTGTTGAAAGGTGATGCGGTGATGCAGAAGCGTCTGGCGGCATTGGCGTTGCAGGCGGTTGAGTTGCCGGAAGGTTCTTTGCGAGGGCACACGTATCACCATTCGCTGACCACCACCGAGCTGACGCCGATTGCCCGGGGGTTGAGCCCCAATGGCGGGCGCGGCGCTGAGGCGGTTTATCGCGAGGGGCGGATGACAGCTTCCTATGTGCACTTTTATTTTCCGTCGAATCCGACTGCGATTGCTGCATTGTTTGCGCCAGACCGTGAGGCCGCCTTCGCGAGCAGGCTCGCTCCCACAATGGATCACCTGAACCCTGTGGGAGCGAGCCTGCTCGCGAAAGGCCCATGACCGACAACACATTCTCCGCAGCCGAACGCGCAGCGGTCTACAAGGCCATCGCCGAACGCCGCGACATGCGCCACTTCACCGGTGGCAGCGTCGAGCCGCAGCTGCTGCGACGTTTATTGGAAGCCGCCCACCAGGCCCCAAGCGTCGGCCTGATGCAGCCCTGGCGCTTCATCCGCATCAGCGATCGTGCCTTGCGCGGGCAGATCCGCGATCTGGTGGAAGAAGAGCGCATCCGCACCGCCGAAGCCCTTGGCGAGCGCAGCGATGAGTTCATGCAGCTCAAGGTCGAAGGCATCAACGACTGCGCTGAGGTGCTGGTCGCGGCGCTGATGGACGATCGCGAAAAACACATTTTCGGTCGGCGCACGTTGCCGGAAATGGACATGGCTTCGCTGTCCTGCGCGATCCAGAATCTGTGGCTGGCCTCCCGCGCTGAAGGTCTGGGCATGGGCTGGGTCTCGCTGTTCGAGCCGCAAGCCTTGGCGGATTTGCTCAAGTTGCCGACCGGTGCCAAGCCGCTGGCGGTGTTGTGTCTGGGCCCGGTCAAGGAATTCTATCCGGCGCCGATGCTGGTGCTCGAAGGCTGGGCCAAGGCGCGGCAGCTGAACGAGTTGCTGTACGAAAATTATTGGGGAGTGAGTCAATGAGTGTGGCGTTGCTGAGTGTCGCTGCGGTAGCGCTGGATGCGCTGCTCGGTGAACCGAAACGCTGGCATCCGCTGGTGGCGTTCGGCAATTTGGCCGGGCGCATCGAGCAACGCTTCAACGCCGGCGGTCGCGGCTGGCGCAGCCATGGTGTGACCGCATGGGTGCTCGCGGTGCTGCCGCTGACCTTGCTCGCCACGGCATTTTCCTGGGCGCCGTATGTGGGCTGGATCGTCGAGATTCTCGCGCTGTATTGCGCCCTCGGCATGCGCAGCCTCGGCGAACATGTTGCGCCGGTCGCGGCGGCGTTGCGCGCCGATGATGTGGACGAGGCGCGCAAGCGTGTTGGCTATCTGGTCAGCCGCCAGACCGATGAACTGGACAGCAACGCTGTGGCCCGCGCCGCCACCGAATCGGTATTGGAGAACGGCAGCGATGCGGTGTTTGCCGCGCTGTTCTGGTTTGTCGTCGCCGGTGCGCCGGGCGTGGTCATGTATCGCCTGAGCAATACCCTCGATGCGATGTGGGGTTATCGCAACGAACGCTTCGAACGTTTCGGCTGGGCCGCGGCGAAAATCGACGACGTATTGAACTACATTCCTGCGCGTCTGGTGGCATTGACCTACGCGCTGCTCGGCAAAACCCGACTCGCACTGAAGTGCTGGCGCACCCAGGCGCCAAAGTGGGACAGCCCCAACGCCGGCCCGGTGATGGCAGCTGGTGCCGGTGCGCTGGGCGTCGAGTTGGGTGGCCCGGCGATCTATCACGGCGAACTGCATGAGCGCCCGCAACTGGGCGAAGGTGCGCCGGCCGATGCCGAATCCATCGACCGTGGCTGGCAATTGGTCCAGCGCGGCGTATGGTTGTGGCTGCTGATGCTTTGCCTGGGGGCGGAATTTTATGCTTGAGCACGGTGGCCGGCTGCGCAAGGCTGCACTCGATTACGGGATTGCCGAAGCTGACTGGCTTGACCTGTCCAGCGGCCTCGCGCCCTGGCCGTTCCCGATTCCGGAGATTCCGCTGCGCGCCTGGGCGCGCTTGCCGGAAACCGACGACGGTCTGGAACAGGCGGCCTGCGATTATTACGGCGCCGCGCAGGTGCTACCGGTCGCCGGCTCGCAAATGGCCATCCAGCTGCTGCCGCGTTTGCGCCGGGCTGGAAAGGTCGGCGTGTTGTCGCCGTGCTATGCCGAGCATGCCGAAGCCTGGCGGCGCAGCGGTTACATCGTCCGTGAAGTGCTCGAGCAGGAAGTCGAGTTCTTTCTCGACAGTCTCGATGTGCTGGTGGTGGTCAATCCGAATAACCCGACCGGCCTGAGCCTGACCCCGGCGCGCCTGCTCGACTGGCATGCGCGGCTGGCGCAACGCGGCGGCTGGCTGGTGGTCGATGAAGCGTTCATGGACAACACGCCGCAACTGAGCCTGGCGCCCTATGCCCATCAGGTCGGGCTGGTGGTGTTGCGTTCGTTCGGCAAGTTTTTCGGCCTGGCCGGGGTGCGCCTCGGTTTCGTTCTGGCCGAGCGCAAGTTGCTCAAACTGCTCGCCGAACAGGTCGGGCCGTGGGCGGTGAGCGGGCCGACGCGGGTGCTCGGTACGGCGTGCCTGCAAGACACCGAGGGTCACACCCGTCAGCGGATCCGCAGCGATGAAGCGAGCGAACGGCTGGCGGCGCTGCTGACCCGTTGCGGTTTTGCACCGCAGGGTGGCTGCGCGCTGTTTCAGTGGCTGATCACCGAGCACGCCGAAGCGCTGCACGAATTCCTCGCCCGACGCGGCATCCTCCTGCGCCTGTTCAGCCATAACAGCAGTGTGCGTTTCGGCCTGCCTGCCGATGCCGCGCAAGCGCTGCGCCTCGAACAGGCTTTGCAAGCTTTCACCAAGGACAATCCATGACCACTCTGATGGTGCAAGGCACCACGTCCGATGCCGGCAAAAGCACTTTGGTGACGGCGTTGTGCCGCTGGGCCACCCGCCAGGGCGTGGCGGTGGTGCCGTTCAAACCGCAGAACATGGCGCTCAACAGCGCAGTGACCGCTGACGGCGGCGAGATCGGCCGCGCGCAGGCAGTACAGGCGCAAGCGGCCGGTCTCGAGCCGCACACCGACATGAACCCGGTGCTGCTCAAACCCAACAGCGACACCGGCGCGCAAGTGATCATTCATGGCCGCGCGGTGACGACGATGAACGCCGTCGCCTATCACGATTACAAGGCCATCGCGATGCAAGCGGTGCTCGCCTCGCACGAGCGACTCAGCGCTGCGTATCCGCTGGTCATGGTCGAAGGCGCCGGTTCGCCGGCGGAGATCAATCTGCGCGCCGGCGATATTGCCAACATGGGCTTTGCCGAAGCGGTGGATTGCCCGGTTGTGCTGATCGCCGACATCAATCGCGGTGGCGTGTTTGCGCATCTGGTTGGCACGCTGGAATTGCTTTCGCCGAGTGAGCAGGCGCGGGTCAAAGGCTTCATCATCAACCGTTTTCGCGGCGATATTGCCTTGCTGCAACCGGGCCTCGACTGGCTGGAGCAGCGCACCGGCAAACCGGTGGTTGGCGTGTTGCCCTACGTGATGGACCTGCACCTTGAAGCCGAGGACGGCATCGACCATCGCCAAACCGACAAGGCCGAGCAGGTGTTGAAAGTGGTGGTGCCGGTGCTGCCGCGCATCAGCAACCACACCGACTTCGACCCGCTGCGTCTGCATCCGCAGGTGGATCTGCAATTTGTTGGCCCGGGCCGGGCGATTCCCGCCGCCGACCTGATTATCCTGCCAGGCTCGAAAAGCGTGCGCAGCGATCTGGCTTATCTGCGCGCCAACGGTTGGGACGCAGCAATCAATCGACATCTGCGCTACGGCGGCAAGGTGCTGGGGATTTGCGGCGGTCTGCAGATGCTCGGCGAGCAGGTGCACGACCCGCTTGGGCTTGAGGGCGCTGCCGGCTCCAGTGCCGGCCTGGGTCTGCTGACGTTCGAAACGCAACTTGAAGCCGAGAAGCAACTGCGCAACGTGCGCGGGCGGCTGGCGCTGGAAAACGCCGCAGTCAGCGGTTATGAAATCCATGCTGGCGTAACCACCGGGCCGGCGCTGGAAAATCCCGCGGTGCATCTGGATGACGGTCGTTGCGATGGTGCGCAGAGTGCCGATGGCCAGTTGTTCGGCACCTATCTGCACGGCTTGTTCGAATCTCCCGAGGCGAGCGAGGCGTTGCTGCGCTGGGCGGGCTTGAGTGATGTGCAAGAGGTCGATTACCACGGCTTGCGCGAGCGCGATATCGAGCGACTGGCTGATCTGGTGGAGAAGCATCTGGACACCGGGCTGTTGCGTCAGCTCTGCGGGATTTGAGTTGTCTGGGCTGGTCTCTTCGCGAGCAGGCTCGCTCTCACAGGGAACTGCGATCAACGGTTGGAGCGAGCCTGCTCGCGAAGGGGCCGGTTGTCTCACCACACATTTTTGGATGAACCCATGCTCCAACTGATCCTCGGCGGCGCCCGCTCCGGCAAGAGTCGTCTGGCGGAAAAACTCGCCAGCGACAGCCATCTCGCGGTGACCTACATCGCTACCAGCCAGCCGCTGGACGGCGAAATGAACCAGCGCGTCGCCCATCACCGCGCGCGCCGCCCGGCTGAATGGGCGTTGATCGAAGAGCCGCTGGAACTGGCCCGCGTGCTGCGCGAATCCGCCGGCGCCGAGCGCTGCCTGCTGGTCGATTGCCTGACCCTGTGGCTGACCAATCTGCTGATGCTCGACGACGCCGAACGTCTCGCCGCCGAGCGGGAAGCCTTGCTCGATTGCCTGGCGTCGTTGCCGGGTGAAATCATTTTTGTCAGCAACGAGACCGGAATGGGTGTCGTGCCGCTGGGCGAATTGACCCGCCGCTATGTCGATGAAGCCGGTTGGCTGCATCAAGCTCTGGCCGAGCGTTGTCAGCGCGTTGTCCTGACCGTCGCCGGCCTGCCCCTGACTTTGAAAGGACCTGCGTTATGAGCCCGACCTGGTGGCTGAACCCGTGCAAAACAGTGAATGCGGAGATGGTTGCGCAAGCGACCGAGCGCCAGCAGCAGTTGACTAAACCGGCCGGTTCGCTGGGACGCCTTGAATCGGTGGCCGTGCGACTGGCCGGTCTGCAAGGTCAGCTCAAGCCAACGCTGGATCAAGTCTGGATCGCGATTTTCGCTGGCGACCATGGCGTGGTAGCCGAAGGCGTATCGGCTTATCCGCAGGAAGTCACCGGACAAATGCTGCTCAACTTTGTCAGCGGCGGCGCGGCGATCAGCGTGCTGGCGCGTCAGCTCGGCGCGCAGCTGGAAGTGGTCGATCTGGGCACGGTGAATCCGACGCTGAATCTGCCCGGCGTGCGCCATCTGAACATTGGCGCGGGAACGGCGAACTTCGCTCAGGGGGCAGCGATGACTCAGGCGCAGGGCGAACTGGCCCTGCAGGCCGGTCGCGACAGCGTCTTGCGCGCGAAAGCCGCCGGCACGCAGTTATTCATCGGCGGCGAAATGGGCATCGGCAACACCACTGCAGCCAGTGCGCTGGCCTGTGCCTTGCTCGATTGCCCGGTGGCGCACCTGACCGGGCCCGGTACCGGGCTGAATGCCGCTGGCGTCAGCCACAAGGCGCAAGTGATCGAACGCGCGCTGGCGCTGCATGCCGCGCAGCGTGGCGACGCCTTGCAGACGCTGTTCAAGGTCGGCGGTTTCGAGATTGCCGCGTTGGTCGGCGCTTATCTGGCCTGCGCGCAGGACGGCATCGCGGTGCTGGTCGACGGATTTATCTGTACCGTCGCCGCGCTGGTCGCAGTGCGCTTGAATCCGGCCTGTCGTGAATGGCTGTTGTTCGGCCATCGCGGTGCCGAGCCGGGCCATCGCCACGTGCTGGAAACCTTGAGCGCCGAACCGTTGCTGGAACTCGGCCTGCGCCTGGGCGAGGGCAGTGGCGCGGCGTTGGCGGTGCCGTTGTTGCGTCTGGCCTGTGACCTGCACGGGCAAATGGCGACGTTCGCCGAAGCAGCCGTGGCGGATCGCCCGGCATGAGCCTGCGCCTGGACCTGCTGCGCCACGGCGAAACGGAACTCGGCGGCGGCCTGCGCGGCAGCCTCGACGATGCGCTGACTGAAAACGGCTGGACGCAGATGCGTGCAGCGGTGGTCGAAGGCGGGCCGTGGGATCGCATCGTCAGTTCGCCATTGCAGCGCTGCGCGCGCTTCGCTGCTGAACTCGGCGAGCAACTGAACCTGTCCGTACATCTGGACAAGGATCTGCAAGAGCTGCATTTCGGCGCGTGGGAAGGGCAGAGCGCGGCGGCGTTGATGGAGACGGATGCCGAAGCGCTGGGGCTGTTCTGGGCTGATCCCTATGGATTTACGCCACCGCAGGGTGAGCCGGTCAGCGATTTTTCGGCGCGGGTGTTGGCGGCTATCGCGCGGTTGCAGGCGGCGTACGCCGGCGAGCGGATTCTGCTGGTCAGCCACGGCGGTGTGATGCGCTTGTTGCTTGCGCAGGCGCGAGGGCTGCCGCGCGAACAGTTACTCAATGTCGAAGTCGGCCATGGCGCGCTGTTTGCGCTGACGGTCGAGGCTGACGGCGCGCTCAAGGAAGGTCACTGAGATGTTGCCGCTGTGGATCGCCTTGCAGTTTCTCAGCAGCCTGCCGATTCGCCTGCCGGGCATGCCCGAGCCGCAACAGCTTGGCCGGTCGTTGCTGTTCTATCCGCTGGTGGGATTGTTGTTCGGGCTGATCCTCTATGCGTTGAATCTGCTGCTTGCCGGCGCGCCGATGTTGCTGCATGCGGCGCTGTTGTTGACCCTGTGGGTGTTGCTCAGCGGGGCGCTGCATCTCGATGGCCTGGCGGACAGCGCCGATGCCTGGCTCGGTGGCTTCGGTGATCGCGAGCGCACGCTGACGATCATGAAAGATCCCCGCAGCGGGCCGATTGCGGTGGTCACGCTGGTGCTCGTGTTGTTGCTCAAATTTGCCGCGCTGCTGGCACTGATCGAACAAGGGCATACCCTGGCGCTGATTACCGTGCCGGTACTGGGGCGAGCGGCGCTGTTGGGGTTGTTTCTGACTACGCCGTATGTGCGTGCAGGTGGCTTGGGCCAGGCACTGGCCGATCATCTGCCGCTTAGAGCGGGGTGGTGGGTGCTGGGGTTGAGTGCGCTTGGCTGCGTGTTTATCGCGGGTATCGGCGCGGTGCTGATTTCGCTGGTCGGGTTTGTCTGGCTGCGGCGGTTGATGATGCGGAGGCTGGGCGGGACGACCGGGGATACGGCGGGGGCGTTGCTGGAATTGCTGGAGATGGGGGTGTTGGTGGGGCTCGCTTTGGTCTGAAGGATTTGCGTAGATGATGCCGGCCCCTTCGCGAGCAGGCTCGCTCCCACCTTCGGAATGCAATCCCCTGTGGGAGCGAGCCTGCTCGCGAAGGCGGCCTCACCGGCAGCAATGATGTTCAGAGTAAACTCATCTGTAACTTGATTTAACACACTCGCGGGTATATACACGCATCATGCTTCCTTCTCAGTGTTTGTGCACCAACCTGCGTCGCGCCGCGCGTGGCGTCAGCAGGCATTACGACGGCGCTCTCGACGGCTTCGGGATCAACGTTGCCCAGTATTCTCTGCTGTGCAATCTGCAGCGGCTGGAGCAGCCGAGCATTTCCGAACTGGCCGAGGCCATGGGCCTGGATCGCAGCACTCTCGGGCGCAATCTACGTGTGCTGGAGGGTGAAGGTCTGGTGGCGCTGGCCGAAGGCGAGGACATGCGCAACCGTATCGTCCGGCTCACCGAAACCGGCGTGCAGCGCCTGGCAGCGGCATTGCCGGCGTGGGAAGCGGCGCAACAACGGCTGATCGACCGGCTCGGTGCCGAGAAGCGCGAAACCTTGCTCAAACTGCTCGACGAACTGGCCTGACGCCGGTTTCTTCGCGCTCAAGCGGGTATATACCCGCGACTGGAGAATAACAATGACAACGATGTGGCGGACGTGCGGTTGGGTGTTGCTGGGGAGTGCGCTGATCCTGGCGTTGTCATTGGGCGTGCGCCACGGGTTCGGTCTGTTCCTGTCGCCGATGAGCGCACAGTTCGGCTGGGGTCGCGAAGTGTTCGCCTTCGCCATCGCCCTGCAAAACCTGATCTGGGGCCTGGCGCAGCCATTCACCGGTGCGCTGGCTGACCGCTTCGGTGCAGCGAAAGTGGTGCTGGTCGGCGGCGTGCTTTACGCGCTGGGTCTGGTGTGCATGGGCCTGTCCGACTCGGCGATGACTTTGTCGCTGAGCGCCGGCCTGTTGATCGGCATTGGTTTGTCCGGCACGTCGTTCTCGGTGATCCTCGGCGTGGTCGGTCGCGCTGTCCCGGCCGACAAACGCAGCATGGGCATGGGTATCGCCAGCGCCGCCGGTTCGTTCGGCCAGTTCGCCATGTTGCCGGGCACGCTCGGTTTGATCGGCTGGCTCGGCTGGTCCGCCGCATTGCTGGTGCTGGGTCTGTTGGTGGCGATGATTGTGCCGCTGGTGAGCATGCTGAAAGACAAGCCGCTGCCGGTGCTTGGCCACGAACAATCCCTTGGCGAAGCGCTACGTGAAGCCTGCTCGCACTCCGGTTTCTGGCTGCTGGCGTTCGGCTTTTTTGTCTGCGGTTTTCAGGTGGTGTTCATCGGTGTGCACTTGCCAGCGTATCTGGTCGATCAGCATCTGCCCGCCAGTGTCGGCACTACGGTGCTGGCGTTGATCGGATTGTTCAATATCTTCGGCACTTACACCGCCGGCTGGCTCGGTGGCCGCATGTCCAAACCGCGTCTGTTGACTGCGCTGTATCTGTTGCGCGCAGTGGTGATCGTGCTGTTCCTGTGGTTGCCGGTGACGACCACCACGGCGTATCTGTTCGGCATGGCCATGGGTTTCCTGTGGCTGTCGACGGTGCCGTTGACCAACGGTACGGTGGCGACCTTGTTCGGCGTGCGCAATTTGTCCATGCTCGGCGGCATCGTCTTCCTGTTCCATCAGCTCGGCTCCTTCCTTGGCGGCTGGCTGGGCGGAGTGGTGTATGACCGAACCGGGAGTTATGACTTGATCTGGCAAGTGGCGGTTCTCTTGAGCCTGCTCGCGGCGGCGCTGAACTGGCCGGTGCGCGAGCGTCCGGTGGCGCGCCTGCAAGCCGCTGCGAGCGCAGCATGAGCCGGATCTGCGCGCGATTCGCCGTCACCGCAGTCGCTGCAGCGCTATTGGCGCTGGTGTGGTGGGGCTGGCAGCGCGGCGGTCTGGCGCTGATGCAGTTGGGCATGAGCATTTGCTAGATCGCAGCGTGGCGAGTAACGTCAAAGCCTGATGACTGCCCAAGGAAGTTCGATATGTTGATGCGCTGGTGTGCTGTTCCCGCGTTGCTGATGGCGTTGACTGGCCTGGCCCAGGCTGCCGACTGTCCTGAGCTGCTGCAAGGCTCGCTGCCGAAGCTGCGCGCCAAGGAATCCATCGATCTGTGCAAGCAGTACGCCGACAAGCCGCTGGTAGTGGTCAATACCGCCAGCTTCTGCGGTTTCGCCCCGCAGTTCGAAGGCCTTGAGGCGCTCAACAAGCGCTACAAGGCGCAAGGCCTTGAGATGCTTGGCGTGCCGTCGAACGATTTCAAGCAGGAGTCCAAGGACAGCGCCGAAACCGCCAAGGTCTGCTACGCCAACTACGGCGTGACCTTCAACATGACCGAGCCGCAGAAAGTTCGCGGCGACGACGCCACGCATCTGTTCCAGGTGCTGGCCGCGCAGAGCAGTGCGCCGAAGTGGAATTTCTACAAGTACGTGGTCGACCGGCAGGGCAAGGTGGTGGCGAGTTTTTCCAGTTTGACCAAACCGGATGACCCCGAGTTTATCGCCGCGATCGAAAAGGCCATTGCCTCCGAACCGCTGACTCACTGACTCATGCTTTACCCTGTGGGAGCGAGCCTGCTCGCGAAGCGGTGTGTCAGCCAGCAAATCTACATCTGACATACCGCCTTCGCGAGCAGGCTCGCTCCCACAAGGGTGATTTAGTCGTTCCAGTGAAAAGTTGCAGGCAAGAAAAAGCCCCGCCTCTGTAAAGAGAGCGGGGCTTTTTAGTGGGCGAGGGGTTAGCCTCGCCATCGAGCATCAGAAGCGGTAAGTCGCGCCGACACCGAAGCCGTTTGCCGAGTTTTCATACTTGGCATCGTAGGTCTGGCCACGAGCGTTTTCGTTGCGGATGTTGACCGACTCTTCTTTCAGGTACGAGTACGCGACATCGATGGTCAGATCGTCGGTCGGGCTCCAGCCGGCACCAATACTGAAGATGGTACGGTCGCCAGTCGGGATACGCGGCGAGCGGTCTTCATTGTTGGTCGGAGACTGATCGAAGGTCAGACCGGTACGCAGTACCCATTCCTTGTTCAACTGGTACGAGGTACCCACGGCGTAGGCCCAGGAGTCATGCCAATTCTGGTCTTCGTTGATCGAACCGAACTGACCGGCCAGCAGAGGCTGCACGCCGGAGTTCTTCACGGTGATCTTGTCCAGTTGGCTCCAGCGAGTCCAGGTGGTACCGGCGTAGACATTCCAGCGATCGTTGATCGCCTGGGTGATGGAGAAGTCTACGGATTCCGGTGTGGTGATCTTCAGCGAAGCGTCGTACTTCTGGTTGGCGCCGACACCCACGAGCGCCAGCGCGCCGTAGTTGACCTTGGTGTTGCCTTCGAGCTTGTAGTCGACCTTGGAGTGATAGGTCAGGCCCAGGCGGGTAGTGTCAGTGGCCTGGACCAGCAAACCGACGTTGTAGCCCAGCGCGGTGTCGTCACCCTTGATCTTGACCTTGCCATCCGGCAGTGCCTGAGTGATCGACAGGTTGGATTCCAGCGCGCCGTCGATGCGGTTGATGGTCGGGCCGAAACCGATCGACACCTTGTCGTTGAAGGCGTAGCTGACGGTTGGCTGGAAGGTGATGACTTGTACTTCGGACTTGCTGCCGAAGTAACGACCGGCAAAGCCGTTTTCATAATCTGTGATCAGACCGAACGGCACGTACACACCGAGACCGAATGCCCAGTGATCATCAATCGGTTTTACATAGAAGCCCATAGGTACAGCGGTGAAGGGCACCATGTCGCCTTTGTTGCTGCCGCCATTCGGGCTGGAGCTGGCGTTGCTGATATCGGTGTGTGCATCGACAACGGCGACGCCACCGGTGACCTGTTCGCGCTTGATGCGCGCCATGCCGGCCGGGTTGCCATAAACAGTGCTTGCGTCGTCGGCAGAAGAAGATCGCCCGGCAAAACCAGTCCCCATGCCACTGATGCTTTGTTCGTTGAGGGCAAAACCTGCCGCGAAGATTTGTGTAGAGGCAAGGGTAACGGCGAGGCTAAGGGTGGTTTTGAGCATGACTTTTTTCATTATTAGAACTCCTGGTGATCACCGGGGCGAAAATTACCAACATTTTCGTCCCAGCGCTATAGCCTGTATGCCTTGAGTTAGAGCGGTTTTGTAGGACAATCCGACCAAAATGGCGACCTGATGGGAGAACTTGTGAAACCGCCCGGTCAGCAAGCGACCTGATTCAGCGGTGAAACACAGGTTTGCCAGGCATAGGTAAAGTCGCGCAAACGGCCTTGCGGTTGAAAGGTCTGGCGCCAGATACGCGCCATGCCGAGCAGGTCGGTCGGAGCGGGGAGGGTGGGGTTTTGTTCTTCCACCAGTAGCCAGGCGATGGCCGTGGCGTAACGCAGGTTGACGGTCAGTTCCAGATGCGGGCCGCTGAGGAACGCATGCTGACTGGCCAAGCCGCGCACCAGGCTGGCGCGCTCCGGATCGAGCGCCAGATAATCGTCCCAGAGTGCCTGATGGCGATGCTCGGCGATCCGGTAGAGGCCATGGCCACGGCGGTCATGCAGGGCAGACCCGAGGGCGGACTGGCTGGCAGCGATACCCAGCAGCAGGGATTCGGCGGTTGCGCAGTGGCGTCCCAGATAGATCAATGTGGGACGGATCACATAGCGGCACAGTTCGCTGGCAGCGATACCCATAACACCCTCGGTTCTTGTTGTTGAGGGCGAGTCCTGAAGGGCTTTGGCAGCTGTGGATCGACTCAGGCTCGCCGCAAGCGGGTCACGCCGCTTGAGTTGAAGTGTAGTGTCATATTCAGCGTGTAAAGGACTGTTTTTAAAATATTTCCGCCATGGCTTTCCCGGCGTTAGATCGGAACCTGCTTAGAAGCGCAGCGTTAACAGTGAAATATCAGGCAATAAAAAGCCCCGCTTTTCAGCAGGGCTTTGCTTTTGCAGCCTGTCCGGCTTTCAGGCAACCAGTGCCTGCCGGGTACGCTCGATCACGGCCTGCAGCGGTTCGGCGCTGGAGTATTGATCGGGGTACAGACGCTCGCTGTGACGAGCGATGCCGTGTTCATTGACCACGGTGAAGCTGAAGCAGCCTTTGCGAGCGGCCATGATCAGGCAGTTCATTGGAGCAAAAGCGTTGGTTAGGGTGCGAATGGCATCCTGAGTCTGGATTTGAGTAGACATAGTTATTAGGTGTTCCTACAAATGACACGGATAAGAACCGTGCAACGTTAAAACGTTCCAGTAACGTTGATCACCATTGATCGAACGAAGAACCCGACTGGAACAAAGCAGCCAGTTTGAAGCGCTGATAAGTGAGCGCGCTTGGGCTGGCAGGTAGGTACTTAGGAGGACAGGCATCACAGCGAGGGCAAAGGTTCTGGGCCCGGGGTGAAGATCCTGATCAATTTGCAGGTTGGTTCGGTCAGAGTAAGTGTTCTTCGCAACGCCCTTTGCTTTCATTCAAAGGCAGTGTCGTCGCAAGATTTACCTGGAAACCATCGAGGGGTCGTTCCCGCTTTTTTCGGCAGTAGCTTCTTGTTTGGAAGTTGACCGTGGGGAGATGTTCGACCGGAATTGACTTTCAGCTTGGTACTAACGCCGCGGATAGTAACGGATCCGTTCGAGCGAAGCAAACCCCACGACCAAAAAAAGGATCACAGGGAAAGGTCGTGTCGCACCGTCCGTCGGCGTGCATGCTTTTCGCAGAGCCTTTCGGTCGCTCGCAGCTGCGCAAAATGACCCGAAAAAGCGCACGCATATAACCGGCTCACAGGTACTTGTGCACATTAGTTGCGCAGAGCGTAACGCAACTGTCACATCGATCCTGACTCCAGTCGCTGCCTGTATCAAAAGTTTAAGTCAATGAAAAATATCGTCTTTTTTTGTTGGTGAAAAAATCGTCAGTTTGACTGCGAGCCCCATTCCATAAGGCTTTGCGAGGATCAGAGAGCGGTTGTCCACTGACTTATCCACAGCTTCTGTGGATTGTCCCTAGCGCTTGCTCTAGGACGGGCGTGCCGGGTTTTTTTCGACTTTACCTGTAAGAAAAAGAGAGTAAAGTGGCGCGCCTTCCGATCTGTCCCGCAGTGCTTTATGAAGTTTCGCTCAGTATCAGACTCTGTTACCTCCAATCCGACCTCCGTGACCGCTCCCAAGCGTTTTTCCGTACGTGTGGCTGAGTGGCTGCTCGATGCGCCGCGTCTGAGTGACAGTCCCAGCGCCAAACACCTCGCTGGCCGTCTGCTCAAGCAACCGGCCCGTGAAGGTGTGGTCGCTGCACAGAGCCGTCTCGGCCAATTGATTTGCCGGGAGTGCGGCAATGCCCGTGACCGCCGTATCGGTCAGGAGTTGCTGCGTCAGGCCGCCCGTGCCGGTGACCGTCGCGCGCAGCAGGAACTCGGTCTGATCGAAGACTGAGCTGTCCAAGCCCTGACACCTTGGTTAACCTTCAGGCTTTATCCGATTGGCAGGAGTCGCTATGGCTATGGACTTGACCAGCGTATTGCTCGGTCTTGCGGCGGCAGGGTTGCCGCTGCTGGCGCTGGCCTGGCAACTGCAACGCCGGGCCAGCAATGCCCAGGCCGATCTGGCCTTGTTCGAAGAGCGCTTGGCCATGGCGCAACTGGCCCAGGATGGCCTCACCGCGCAGCTTGAAGCCAGCCGCGATGAGATCGCCGATCTCGGCCAGGCCAATGCCGCCAAACAGGCAGACCTCGCCGCCCTGCGCCGCGAAGTGGAATTGCTGCAGATCGAGCGCGATGACGCCCGCGACGCCTCCCACGCCTGGAACCTCGAACGCGCCAACAAGGATGCCGAGTTGCGCCGCCTCGACGCCCATGCCGCCTCGCTGAGTGCCGAGCTGCGCGAACAACAGGAAAGCCATCAACAACGTCTCAACGACCTGCAAGGCTCGCGCGACGAACTGCGCGCGCAATTCGCCGAGCTGGCCGGCAAGATTTTCGATGAGCGTGAGCAGCGCTTTGCCGAAACCAGCCAGCAGCGGCTCGGGCAGTTGCTTGATCCGTTGAAAGAGCGCATCCAGTCCTTTGAAAAACGCGTTGAAGAAAGCTACCAGGCCGAAGCCCGCGAGCGCTTCTCGCTGGCCAAGGAGCTGGAGCGTTTGCAGGCGTTGAACCTGCGTCTGAGCGACGAAGCGACCAATCTGACTCGCGCGCTCAAGGGCCAGAAAACCCAGGGCAATTGGGGCGAACTGATCCTCGAGCGCGTTCTTGAGCATGCAGGTCTGGAGAAGGGTCGCGAATATCAGACCCAAGTCAATCTCAAGGGCCCGGACGGTGAGCGCTTCCAGCCCGATGTGATCATTTATCTGCCCGGCGACAAGCAGGTGGTAGTCGACTCGAAAGTCAGCCTCACGGCCTATCAACAATATGTTGCGGCTGATGACGACACGTTGGGGCAGATCGCGATCAAGCAGCACGTGTTGTCGCTGCGCAATCATGTCAAAGGTCTGGCCGGCAAGGATTACAAGCGTCTGGAAGGCTTGCACAGCCTCGATTTCGTTTTGCTGTTCGTACCGATCGAAGCAGCGTTTTCTGCGGCATTGCAGGCTGAGCCGTCGCTGTTTCAGGACGCTTTTGACCGCAATATCGTGATTGTCAGCCCGACCACGCTGTTGGCTACGTTGCGGGTGATCGACAGTCTGTGGAAGCAGGAACGGCAGAGCCAGAACGCCCGGGAAATCGCCGAGCGCGCGGGCTGGCTGTACGACAAGTTCGTGTTGTTTATTCAGGATCTGGACGAAGTGGGCAATCGTCTGCAGCAACTGGACAAGGCTTACAGCTCGGCGCGTAACAAGCTGACAGAGGGGCGCGGTAATCTGGTCAGCCGCAGTGAGCAGTTGAAGTTGCTCGGTGCGCGGGCGAGCAAGAGCTTGCCGGCGGATTTGCTGGAGCGGGCGATGACGGACGTTGATGGGTTGGTTGAGTTGCCTGAGTAAAAGCTTTGTTTGGCTGATTGGGGGCATATCCATTGCTGCGGTGATGCGGCTGGCGGTTTCGCCCTTACGGCGACTCACTTTTTTTACAAACGCCCCCCGTGTCAGCCTACCTGTCACCTCTGTTGATTGACTCAACCATTCATGGGGGCGAAGGTGTCTAGCAATGCCGAAGCGTTATGACGATGACTTCAGAGACTGGGCTGTTCTTCAAATGATGCCGCCCTTAAACCGTTCCGTAGCAGAGCTCGCCGTTGCAATCGGCGTCACCCCACAGTCACTGCGAAACTGGAGGCAAATGGCTAGAGATAAAGGATTGATTGTTCCTGGGAATAATAAAACCAGCAATCAGTGGTCCAGCGCCGACAAATTCAACGCCGTTCTGGAAACCGCGCCGTTGAGCGAGGTAGAGCTTTCACAATATTGCCGAATCAAGGGCATTTATCCTGAGCAGATTCAGCAATGGCGCCAAGCTTGCCAGAATGCCAACACTGCGATGGAGCCTCAGCCCAACAAAAAACCGACCACCGAGCAAATACGGATAAAGGAGCTGGAGCGACAACTGCTTCGATCCGATGCTGATTGCAAGGAGGCGGTCGCTTTACTGGAACTCAGAAAAAAAGCCAATGCGATCTGGGGCAAGGGCAAGGAAGGCTGATCAGCGCCCCTGATCGTGTGCAGGCTTTGGGCCTGATCGCTGAGGCAGTAGCAAGTGGTGCTCGTCGGTTTCGTGCATGCAAAGAGATCGGGCTGTGTTTGCGGACGGTTCAGCGTTGGCGACACTGCGAAGCCGACAAGCGCCAGATCATCAAGCGCGAAGCACCGTCCAACAAACTCAGCGTCGCAGAGCGTCAGGCTGTTTTGGATGCTGCTAATCAACCTGGCTACGCGAGTCTGACACCGCACCAGATTGTCCCGAAGTTAGCTGACGAAGGTATCTATCTGGCATCGGAATCAACATTCTATCGGGTGCTGAAAGAGGCAAATCAGAATAGCCGTCGAGGCCGAGCCAAAGCTCCGAAGCGCCGAGCTTTGACCACACATTGTGCTGATGCCCCAAATCGAGTTTGGTGTTGGGATATCACGTGGTTACCCACCACCGTTAAAGGTCGCTTTTACTACTGGTACATGGTCAAAGACATCTATAGCCGCAAATTAGTGACCAACGAAGTACACGAATCCGAACGCGCAGAATATGCATGCGTACTGCTTGAAAAAGGATGCTTACGAGAGCGTACGGCGGGTCGTCCGCTGATACTGCACTCGGACAACGGTCACGTAATGAGAGGCTCGCTTCTTCGAGAAAGCATGATTGCATTGGGCGTCGAACCGTCGTTCAGCCGACCCCGAGTAAGCAATGACAACGCCTATGCCGAAGCGCTTTTTCGTACGGCTAAGTATTGCCCGCTGTGGCCCGAGCGGCCCTTCGACAACCTCACGGAAGCACGACTCTGGGTGCAGAAATTCGTTGAGTGGTACAACGACGAGCATCGTCATAGCGCCTTGAAATACGTGACGCCCAATGAGCGTCACGAAGGCAAGGCACCTGCGTTACTGCAGGCACGGGAGAATCTTTACAAGGCAGCCAAAGCAACTAACCCCAGCCGTTGGAGCGGCGAAGTACGTAATTGGAAACTCGCAAACGCTGTTTACCTGAATCCAGAGCGCCCTGAAACAAGGGCGTAATAGACTCCTAAAACAGCCGTGAAGCGACAGATACGTTGACACGCACCGCGCCTAAAAAAAGTAAGCAAAAAAACGCTTGCTCCTACGTTCGGCCCTCGCAAGCTCGGGTCCCTTCGCTCCGGGATCGATCCGGGCGCAGCGGCTCCGGTTTGCTTCGCTGCACCTCCTTCCGCTGTGTCTGGCTGCGCCAGACGGTCGCTGCGCTCCCACCCCCGGATCAATCCCTCCACTCAGCCTTCCGACGTCGCCGGTGGATCAAAAGCAAGATCAAAAGCACTCGAGCTAACGCTCATTGTTGAGTGGGGCGGCTTCGCTGCTTTGCTTTTGTGGGAGCGGGCTTGCTCGCGAAAGCGGCCTGACAGCCGACCTGTTACTTGCGGTTGTACCCAAATCCAAATGTGGGAGCGAGCTTGCTCGCGAAGGCGGCCTGACAGCCGACCTGTTCCTTGCGGTTGTACCCAATCCCAAATGTGGGAGCGGGCTTGCTCGCGAAAGCGGCCTGACAGCCGACCTGTTACTTGCGGTTGTACTCAAATCCAAATGTGGGAGCGAGCCTGCTCGCGATAACGTCTGCAAGGTCACCTTCTACAGCGGCAAATACCGACTCAAAAGCGCCCGCAACGCCGCCGGCTTCACCGGTTTGGCCAGGTAATCCAGGCCCGCCGCATGCACTTGCGCGACGGTCTCCGTGCGTCCATCCGCGCTGATGACCACGCCGGGCACCGGTTCGCCCAGGCGCGTGCGCAACCACGCCATCAGCTCTGTGCCGGTATCGCCGTGGTCGAGGTGATAGTCGACCAGCGCCAGTTGCGGCCGCACACCTTCATTCAATATCGCTGCGCATTCTTCGCGATTGCGCGCTGTCCACACCTGGCAGCCCCAACGGCTCAACAGACTGTTCATGCCGATCAAAATGCTGTCTTCGTTATCGATGCACAGTACCTGCGCGCCGCTGAGCAGTTTGCCGTTCAGTTCCACCGTGGCGCTAACTGCAGGGGTTTGCGCGCGGGCGATCGGCACCGTCACGCTGAACACACTGCCGCGCCCCGGCCATGAACGCACGCGCAAGGTATGCCCGAGCACGCGGCACAGGCCGTCGGCGATCGCCAGACCCAGGCCCAGGCCTTTCTCGGCGCGGGTCTGGTGGCTGTCGAGGCGTTTGAATTCCTCGAAGATCACTTGCTGCTTGTCTTCTGGAATGCCCGGTCCGCGATCCCAGACTTCCAGACATAACTCACCACCGCGTCGACGCACGCCCAGCAGCACCGGACCTTTGGCGTAGCGGAAAGCGTTGGTGAGGAAGTTCTGCAGAATTCGCCGCAGCAATTTGATGTCGCTGTCGATGCGCAACTGACTGCCACGCACCCGGAACGTGAGCTTTTGCTCTTGCGCCAGCGCCTTGAATTCCGCGCCGAGGGTGTCGAACAGTTCGTTGACGGCAAAGGCCTTGCGATCCGGGTTGATCTTGCCGTTTTCCAGGCGCGAGATGTCCAGCAAATCGCTGATCAGGTCTTCCGCCGAACGCAGTGAGCTGTCGAGGTGGTGCACCAGCTGCTGCGCCTCTGGGCTCAGACCTTCGTTCTGGTGGGAGAGGGCAGCGGAGAAAAGCCGTGCGGCATTAAGCGGCTGCATCAAATCGTGGCTGACGGCGGCGAGGAAGCGGGTTTTCGACTGGTTCGCCGCCTCGGCGTTGCCCTTGGCTTCGGTGAGCGCGACGTTGAGTTGCGACAGTTCCTGGGTGCGCTCGCTGACCCGTTGTTCCAGCCCTTCGTTGGCCTCGGTCAGTGCCTGTTCGGCTTCGCGGAACGCGGTAATGTCGGTGAAACTCATGACGAAGCCGCCGCCGGGCATCGGGTTGCCGATCAGCTCGATCACCCGGCCATTGGGGAACAGCCGCTCGGAGGTATGCGCGCGGCCCTGACGCATCCAGTGCAAGCGTCGTGCAACGTGCACTTCCGCTTCGCCGGGGCCGCACAAACCGCGTTCGGCGTTGTAGCGAATGATGTCGGCGATCGGGCGGCCGACGCTGATCAGGCCGTCGGGGTAGTTGAACAACTCCAGATAACGCCGGTTCCATGCCACCAGTTTCAGCGATTGGTCGACCACGCTGATGCCCTGGGTGATGTTTTCGATCGCGCCTTGCAGCAGCGCACGGTTGAATTGCAGCACTTCCGAGGCTTCGTCAGCGATACGGACTACGTCCTCCAACTGCATTTCCCGACCTTCGATGGCAGCCTTTACTACGGCGCGTGTCGAAGAAGCGCCAAGGACACCAGCCAGCAAACGTTCGGTATGCGCGATCCATTCACTGTCGGCGTTCTGGTTGGGGTTGAAACCTTTGCCCTGGCGGTAGGCGAAACGAATGAAGCTTTGTCGCGCGCGTTCTTCGCCAACGAAACGCGCCGCCAGTTGCAGCAGGTCGTCGATCTGCACTGCCAGCATCGAGCGTCCGTTCGGGCGGGCGCTGATTTCCTGACCGATGAAACGCCCGGCCTGCCAGTGCTCGGAAACTCGCGTGCGCGACAGCACCGAGACCCAGGCGAACACGGTGAAGTTACCGGCCAGCGACAGCACCACGCCCTGGGTCAACGGCGTGATCGGCAGGTTCAGCGGATTACTGTGCAGCCACGCCAACCCGGGGAAACTCGCCAGCGACCAGCCGAGACTGTGCGCGGCAATCGGCAACACCAGTGTGTAGAACCAGAGGAAAGTGCCGGTGGCGAGACCGGCGAACACGCCACGGCGGTTGGCCTGTTTCCAGTACAGCGCGCCGAGCATCGCCGGCGCCAGTTGCGTTACCGCCGCAAAGGCGATCTGGCCGATGGTCGCCAGGCTCGCGGTCGAGCCAAGCAAGCGATAGCTGACGTAGGCCAGCAGCAGAATCACCACGATGCTCACCCGGCGCACCGAGAGCATCCACTGGCGGAACACTTCGAACGGGCGCTCGGCGTTGTTGCGACGCAACAGCCACGGCAACAGCATGTCGTTGGAAACCATGGTCGACAGCGCGACGCTGGCGACAATCACCATGCCGGTCGCTGCCGAGGCACCACCGATAAACGCCAGCATCGCCAGCGCCGGATGGGCCTGGGCCAGCGGCAGGCTGATCACGAACGAGTCGGGCAGCACGTGGCTGGGCAGCATCATCTGACCGGCGAGGGCGATCGGGACTACAAACAATGCGGCCAAAGCCAGATAGGCGGGGAACACCCATTTCGCCAGACGCAGATCCTGCGGGTCGATGTTCTCCACCACGGTGACATGAAATTGCCGGGGCAGACAGATGATCGCCATCATCGCCACGCCGGTCTGCACCACCATCGATGGCCAGTTGATGGTTTCCTTCCAGTACGCCTCAAGGCGCGGGGCGAGCATTGCCTGATTGAACAGGTCATCGAAACCGTCATACAGGCCGTACGTGACGAAGGCGCCGACGGCGAGAAAGGCGAACAGCTTGACCAGCGATTCGAAAGCGATCGCCAGCACCATGCCACGGTGGTGTTCGGTGGCATCGAGGTTGCGCGTGCCGAAAACGATGGTGAACAACGCCAGCACCAGCGACACGATCAGCGCCGTGTCCTGAGCGCGGGTGCCCATGGCATCGGCGCCGGCGCCAATCAACAGGTTCACGCCGAGGACAATGCCTTTAAGTTGCAGGGCAATATAGGGCAAGACGCCGACCAGACAAATCAGCGCCACCACCACCGCCAGCGATTGCGATTTGCCGTAGCGCGCGGCGATGAAGTCGGCGATGGAGGTGATGTTCTCCTGTTTGCTGATCATCACCATTTTCTGCAGGACCCACGGCGCGCCGACCAGCAGCAGGATCGGCCCGAGGTAGATCGGCAGGAATGACCACAGTTGTTCCGCCGCCTGACCGACCGCGCCGAAAAACGTCCAGCTGGTGCAGTAAACCGCCAGCGACAGGCTGTATACCCAGGCACGCACCCGCGGCGGCAACGGTGTGCTGCGACGGTCGCCGTAGAAGGCGATGGCGAACATGATGGCCATGTAGGCCAGGGCAACGACGGCGATCAGCCCGGTGGACAACGACATGCAGCACTCCCGACAAATGACTCCCCGGCACTCCTGCCCGGGCGGACAGTCTCGCACGGGCGCGGCGGTTAGTCAGTGTCGACCAAGGTCGTGGCGTGGCGGGGTGTCGCAGGCGGGATACCGGGTGGTTTTTGTGGTGACCGGGTGGGCCTCTTCGCGAGCAGGCTCGCTCCCACAGTTGGAATGCATTCTTTTGTGGGAGCGAGCCTGCTCGCGAAGGCGTCAGTCCTGCCGCAATGCAATATCGATCAACCGATGCAACTCATCCACCTCCAGCGCCGCCGCCGAAAACAGAATCCGGAACACCACCGGCGCCACCACCAGATTGATCAAGCGATCGACACTCGGCGTTTTCTCATGCGGATAGCGATCGACAATGGTCTGCAACTGCGCACCGATGATCGTCACGCAATAGCCAGGCGTCGCACTCGCCTGCACGTCACGCAGCATGTTGCGCCCGACCTCCGAGCTCATCTCGTCCAGATATTGCTCGGCCCACGCACGGATATCGCCGCGCAGGCTGCCCGTCTCTGCCGGTTCGCTGTCGGGACGCATGCGGGCGAGGGCGACGTCGGCGAGCAATGCCGCCAGATCGCCCCAGCGCCGATAGATCGTCGACGGCGTGACCCCCGCACGGGCGGCAATTTGCGGGACGGTCACGGTGGAACGTTCCTGCTCTTGCAGCAGCGCATTGACGGCCGAATGAATCGACTCTTGCACCCGGGCACTGCGGCCACCGGGGCGTAAACCTTCTTTAATAGCCATGCGGCAGACCTTAACACAAAGAATTTGCTTTAAGCGCAAGGCGGTAGCACACTCCGCAAAAGCAAAAAATTAGCTTTTGCGGAGTATGCCCATGACAAGCCCCTTGAATAGTGTCGCTTCCCACCGGTCCAGCTTGTGGTTTCTGGCGATCACCTTACTCAGTTTTCTCGCCGCTTCCACCGCCCCGACGCCTTTGTATCACTTGTATCAGGATCAGTTGCACTTCTCGGCGGCGATGCTGACGCTGATTTTTTCCGTATACGCCTTGAGTCTGTTGGCGGCGTTGCTGACGGTGGGCTCGCTTTCCGACCATCTCGGACGCAAGCCGGTGATCTTCAGCGCCGTACTGCTCAACTCGCTGGCAATGCTGCTGTTCATTTACGCCGACAGCGTCGCCTGGTTGATCGGCGCGCGGGTGCTGCAGGGTTTCGCTACCGGCATGGCCACCGCCGTTTTGAGCGCAACATTGCTCGACACCGACCGCCAGCAGGGGCCGCTGATCAACAGTGTTGCGCCGTTACTGGGGATGGCGCTGGGCGGTTTGGGTTGTGGCTTGCTGGCAGAATTCGCGCCGGCGCCGTTGCAGTTGACTTACTGGTTACTGTTGGCGCTGTTCGTGTTGCAAGGCGTGTATGTCTGGCGCCTGCCGGAAAGTGTTTCGCGGCAAGGCGGGGCATTGGCCTCGTTGCGGCCGACCCTGCACGTGCCGGTGCAAGCGCGTTCCACGTTGTGGCGCGTGCTGCCGCTGAACACCGCAACCTGGGCGCTCGGAGGTTTCTACGCCTCGCTGGCGCCGTCATTGGTGCGCACCGCGACGGGCTCCACTTCTAATCTGATCGGTGGCGCTACGGTAGCGGCGCTCACCGTAACCGGCGCATTGATGATCTTCATGATGCGCAATCGCCCGGCCGCTCAGGCGCTGCGGCTGGGGGCAAGTCTGCTGCCGGTCGGGCTGATCCTGATTCTGCTCGGAGTACATGGCGCCAGTCTGCCGCTGTTTTTCTTCGGCACACTGGTCGCCGGTTGCGGCTTTGGTTCGGGTTTCCTCGGTGCGGTGCGCAGTCTGGTGCCGCTGGCTTTGCCGCATGAACGAGCCGGGTTAATGTCGGCTTATTACGTGCTCAGTTACTTGGCGTTCTGTTTGCCGGCGCTGCTGGCCGGTTATCTGGCGCGCAACTTTGGACTGCTGGCGACCACCGACGGTTACGGTACTGTCTTGATTGTGCTGGCCGTGGCTGCGCTGCTGCTCAGCCTGCGTCCGCAGGCGGGCAGAGTTTGCAGCGCTTCTTGAACGCGTGTAGGTGTTTATCTATAAAACAGATAACAGTTAGAGATATTACCCGTTATATAGATATTCGATTCGGATCTACCATGGGCTCAACCTCACCAGAGGACAGGAGTTCATGATGATTTGCCCCAACAGCGTCACCCCTGGCTACAAACCTTTCAGTCAGCTTCAACATCCGCGTGAAGTGATTCGCCAATTCACGCCGAACTGGTTCGCTGCAACCATGGGCACCGGTGTGCTGGCATTGGCACTTGCTCAGTTGCCGCTGGCCATTCCCGGATTGCGCGCCGTGGCTGAAGGGCTGTGGTTGTTCAACATTTTGTTATTCACGCTGTTTACTATTGCTTACGCTGCGCGCTGGATTTTGTTCTTTGACGAGGCGCGGCGGATATTCGGTCATTCCACTGTGTCGATGTTTTTCGGCACCATCCCCATGGGCCTGGCGACGATCATTAACGGCTTTATACAGTTCGGCCTGCCGCGCTGGGGCGACGGTGTCATCCACCTCGTTGAAGTGTTGTGGTGGATCGATGTAGCGATGTCGCTGGCCTGCGGTGTGCTGATTCCGTACATGATGTTTACCCGCCAGGAACACAGCATCGATCAGATGACGGCGGTCTGGTTGCTGCCGGTGGTGGCGGCGGAAGTGGCAGCAGCCAGTGGCGGTTTGCTCGCCCCGCATCTGACTGACGCCCATGCGCAACTCATCGTACTGACCACCAGCTATGTGCTTTGGGCCTTTTCCCTGCCGGTGGCGTTCAGCATTCTGACCATTCTGTTGTTGCGCATGGCCTTGCACAAACTGCCCCACGAAAACATGGCCGCGTCGAGCTGGCTGGCCCTCGGTCCGATCGGCACCGGTGCGCTGGGCATGCTGCTGTTGGGCGGTGAGGCGCCAGCGATTTTTGCCGTGAATGGCCTGCCCGGCGTCGGTGAAATCGCTTCGGGCTTGGGGCTGGTGGCAGGGATCACCCTGTGGGGCTTCGGTCTGTGGTGGATGTTTATGGCGCTGTTGATCACTGTGCGTTATCTGCGTGACGGCATCCCCTTCAACCTTGGCTGGTGGGGCTTCACTTTTCCATTGGGCGTTTATTCGCTGGCAACGCTGAAACTGGCGAGCATTCTCGGTCTGACGTTTTTCAGCGTGTTCGGAACCGCGCTGGTGATCCTGCTCGCAACGATGTGGCTGATTGTCGGCAAGCGCACCGTGCAGGGCGCGTGGCGTGGCGAGCTGTTTGTCTCGCCGTGTATTGCAGGTTTGAAGAAATAATCTGCAAAGTTTAGGTAAGGTGTGGCCTGGATCGCGGTGCGGCATTCCAATAACAAGCACCCAGGCCTCTCTACCTAACATCAGGAAACACGGAAGATGAGTCACCCCTCACAGTTCAACCTGTTGCGCACCCGGCGCTTTTTGCCCTTCTTTATTACCCAGTCGCTCGGCGCGTTCAACGACAATGTGTTCAAGCAGTCGTTGATCCTCGCCATCCTCTATCGGCTCACCATCGAGGGCGACCGCTCGATCTGGGTCAACCTTTGCGCGCTGCTGTTTATCCTGCCGTTTTTCCTGTTCTCGGCGCTGGCCGGGCAGTTCGGGGAAAAATTCGCCAAGGACGCGCTGATCCGTCTGATCAAACTCGCGGAAATCGCGATCATGGCCGTAGGATCGATCGGCTTCCTCTTCGATCACCTGTCGCTGATGCTGGTGGCGCTGTTTGCCATGGGCACGCACTCGGCGCTGTTCGGCCCGGTGAAGTATTCGATCCTGCCGCAGGCCTTGCGCGACGATGAACTGGTCGGCGGCAACGGTCTGGTGGAAATGGGCACGTTTCTGGCGATTCTCGCCGGCACCATCGGCGCCGGGATCATGATGTCGACCGAGCACTACGCGCCGGTAGTCTCCGCAGCGATCATCGGCATTGCCGTGCTGGGTTATCTGGCCAGCCGCAGCATTCCGCGCGCGGCGGCCTCGTCGCCGGAGATGCGTCTGAACTGGAACATTTTCAGTCAATCCTGGGCGACCCTGAAACTCGGTCTGGGCCAGACGCCAGCGGTGTCACGCTCGATTATCGGCAACTCGTGGTTCTGGTTCGTCGGGGCGATTTACCTGACGCAGATCCCGGCCTACGCCAAGGAATGGATGCACGGTGACGAAACCGTGGTTACGTTGATTTTGACGGTGTTCTCGGTAGGGATCGCACTGGGTTCGATGCTCTGCGAGAAGCTCTCCGGGCGCAAAGTCGAGATCGGCCTGGTGCCGTTTGGCTCGTTTGGCCTGACCGTGTTCGGCCTGTTGCTGTGGTGGCATTCCGGGGGAATCCCGGACAGCGTCACCGGCCATAGCTGGATTGCCGTGTTGGGCTTCGTTCACACCTGGGCGGTGTTGATCGACATCCTTGGCCTCGGCATTTTCGGTGGCTTCTACATTGTGCCGCTGTACGCGCTGATTCAGTCGCGCACGGCTGAAAACGAGCGGGCGCGGGTGATTGCCGCCAACAACATTCTCAACGCGCTGTTTATGGTGGTGTCGGCGATTGTTTCGATCGTCTTGTTGAGCGTCGCCAAACTGTCGATCCCGCAACTGTTCCTGGTGGTGTCGCTGCTGAACATCGGCGTCAACGCCTATATCTTCAAGATCGTTCCGGAATTCAGCATGCGCTTCATGATCTGGCTGCTCAGCCATTCCATGTACCGCGTCGAACACCGCAACCTTGAAGCGATCCCGGACGAAGGCGCGGCGCTGCTGGTGTGCAACCACGTGTCGTTTGTTGACGCCTTGCTGATCGGCGGGGCCGTGCGTAGGCCAATTCGCTTTGTCATGTACTACAAGATCTACAACCTGCCGGTGTTGAACTTTATCTTCCGCACGGCGGGCGCTATTCCGATTGCCGGACGCCAGGAAGATATCCAGATCTACGAAAAAGCCTTCACTCGCATCGCTCAGTATCTGAAGGACGGCGAACTGGTGTGCATTTTCCCGGAAGGCAAATTGACCGCCGATGGCGAGATCAACGAGTTTCGCGGCGGCGTGACGCGGATTCTCGAGGAGACCCCGGTGCCGGTGATTCCGCTGGCGCTGCAAGGATTGTGGGGGAGTTTCTTCAGTCGCGATCCGAACAAGGGCTTGTTCCATCGCTTGTGGTCGCGGGTGACGCTGGTGGCGGGGCCGGCGATTACCGAAGGGACCGAGCCGGCGAAATTGCAGGTGTTGGTGGGGGAATTGCGCGGATCCGTTAGATAGTCGTTGACTGGACGGCCCTCATCGCTGGCAAGCCAGCTCCCACAGGTTCGATGGTGTACACCCATCTTGTGGGAGCTGGCTTGCCAGCGATGGGGCCGGTGGCCTAAGCGCTGACCTTGAGCCCGATCAACCCGGTAACGATCAACGCCACACTGACCAGCCGAATCAACGCCATCGATTCACCAAACAAAATGATCCCGGCGATCACCGTGCCCACGGCACCAACACCGGTCCAGATCGCATACGCCGTACCCAGCGGCAATTCCTTCATCGCCAGGCCCAGCAAGCCAAGGCTGATGGCCATTGCGGCAACGGTCAGGGCGGTGGGGAGCGGGCGGGTGAAGCCGTCGGTGTATTTCAGTCCGACGGCCCAGCCGACTTCGAACAGGCCGGCGCAAAACAGAATGATCCAGGACATGCACAACCTCCATCGATTGACGGGGTCGTCCCCAGATTAATGACTCGATCGAGCCGCAGGGTCGTCCCCGCGTTGCGCAATATAGTGACGAGCATTAACCCGAGGATCAAGTTTTCAGCTCAGTCGGCAGCGCGTTGCGCGAGGTTGTCGCGGTCTTCCTTTTCGCTCATGCGCCGGAAGTACGTCGACAGCAGCGCCCCGGAAATGTTGTGCCAGACGCTGAACAACGCGCTCGGCACCGCCGCCAGCGGCGAGAAATGAGCACTGGCCAACGCGGCGCCCAATCCCGAGTTCTGCATGCCGACTTCCAGTGCCAGCGACTTGCGCTGAGCCAGCGGCAGACCGAACAGGCGCCCGGTGAAGTAGCCAAGCAGATAGCCGAAGCTGTTGTGCAGCATCACCACGGCCATGATCAGCAGGCCGGACTCGGCGATTTTCGCCTGACTCGCCGCGACCACGGCGGTGACGATAATCACGATGCTGACCACCGACACCAGCGGCAACACATCCACCGCATGCCGCACCTTGTCGCCGAGCAAACGCTGCGCGACCACGCCGAGAACGATCGGCAGCAGCACCACTTGCAGGATTGACCAGAACAGCTCCATGAACGATACCGGCAGCCACGCCGAGGCCAGCAGCCAGATCAGTGCCGGGGTCAATAGTGGGGCGAGTAGGGTGGTGACCGCAGCAATGGCCACGGAAAGCGCCAGATCACCGCGCGCCAGCCAGGTCATCACGTTTGACGAGGTGCCGCTCGGGCAGCAACCGACCAGAATCACCCCGACGGCGATTTCCGGCAGCAGGTGGAAGACCTGGCAGAGTAACCAGGCCACACCGGGCATGATCACGAAATGAGCAATCACGCCCAGCGCCACCCGCCACGGATGGCGGGCAACGGCGGCGAAATCGTCGAGTTTGAGGGTCAGGCCCATGCCGAACATCACCAGACCCAGCAGCGGTACGATCGCGCTTTTCAGACCGATGAACCACGCCGGTTGCAGGAAGGCGATGACGGCGAAGATCAGAACCCAGTAAGCGAAGGTATTGCCGACAAAGCGGCTGAGTGCAGCCAGTGCGCGCATGGCTTGATCCTTGTTATTAGTTACGTCTTAAAACATTGTGGGAGCGAGCCTGCTCGCGAATGCGGTGAGCCAGACACATTAATGTTGACTGGCACACCGCATTCGCGAGCAGGCTCGCTCCCACAGGTTAGATACTCGTCAGAGTCAGATCCCCTGCGGCATCTCTTCGCCACCCAACGCTTCAACCAGCGCCGGCAGGAAATCGCCGAAGGTCAGCATCATCAGCGTGAAGCTGGCATCCAGTTGGCCCAGGGCTTCGTCGCCACCGTCCTGTTCCGCCTGATCCTGCAACAGATCCTCGAACTTCAGGCGCTTGACGGTCATCTTGTCGTCGAGCATGAACGACAGTTTGTCCTGCCAGGCCAGCGACAGCTGAGTGACGACTTTGCCGGTGCTCAGGTGCAGCTGGATTTCCTCGCTGGTCAGGTCCTGGCGCTTGCAGCGGACGATGCCGCCGTCTTCGTGGGTGTCGCGCAGTTCACACTCATCCAGCACATAAAAATCGTCGGCGGCTTTCTGTGTGGTGACCCACTCGGTCATCACCGCAGTCGGTGCCATTTTCACAGTCAATGGGCGCACGGGCAGGGTGCCGATCACTTCGCGCAGGGTCGACAGCAGGTCTTCGGCGCGTTTCGGGCTGGCCGAGTTGACCAGGATCAGGCCCTGTTTCGGCGCGATGGCGGCGAAGGTCGACGAACGACGAATGAACGCGCGCGGCAGGAACGCCTGGATGATTTCATCCTTGATCTGATCGCGCTCCTTCTTATAGACCTTGCGCATCTGCTCGGCTTCGATCTCTTCGACCTTTTCCTTGACGGCGTCACGCACGACGCTGCCCGGCAGAATACGTTCTTCCTTGCGCGCAGAGATCAGCAGGAAATCGCCGCTGACGTGCACCAGCGGCGCATCTTCGCCCTTGCCGAAGGGTGCGACGAAACCGTAAGTGGTCAGCTCCTGGCTTGCACACGGCCGCGCCAGTTTGGTCGCCAGTGCAGTTTCCAGCGCCTCGGCATCGACAGGCAGGTCTTGGGTCAGGCGATAGATCAGCAGGTTCTTGAACCACATGGGGCGAGTCACTCCTTTATACAAAGGGGGCATTATTGTCTTCGCCGGGGCATAGGCCAACCCTTCTCTAAGCCTTTGGAAGGCCACGGAAAATTATTTAAAAAAGTGCTTGCCAGAGGTTGGGGTGCTCCGTAGAATGCGCGCCACACCGAAGCGAAGGGTGATTAGCTCAGCTGGGAGAGCGTCTGCCTTACAAGCAGAATGTCGGCGGTTCGATCCCGTCATCACCCACCATTCGTTTCTAGTGTTTAGCGCAGCGGTAGTTCAGTCGGTTAGAATACCGGCCTGTCACGCCGGGGGTCGCGGGTTCGAGTCCCGTCCGCTGCGCCATATTCGGTAACCTGGACCACTGAACGCCAGGTCACCACGGAAAAACCCGCTGAGGCGGGTTTTTTCTGTCTCAAGGTTGTACCCCGCGGGATGTGTCGTTTCACCGGTTTTCAGATTTTTTTGAAAAAATATTCAATTAAATCAACACGTTACGAAAACTTGTGGCATAATGCGCCCCGTAACGAAGCGAAGGGTGATTAGCTCAGCTGGGAGAGCGTCTGCCTTACAAGCAGAATGTCGGCGGTTCGATCCCGTCATCACCCACCATTCGTTTCAAGCGTTTCGCGCAGCGGTAGTTCAGTCGGTTAGAATACCGGCCTGTCACGCCGGGGGTCGCGGGTTCGAGTCCCGTCCGCTGCGCCATATTCGGTATCTGGAACTGAACGCCAGACACCAACGGAAAGCCCGCCTTGTGCGGGCTTTTTGCTGTCTGCGATTTATAAATCGTCGCGCTACTGCGCCGCATTGCGGGCATGCCGATAATCGCTCACCGCCTCATACACCGTCCTGCGCAAGCGATTGATCCCGCCAATCGGCCGATGCGCCTCGATGCCGAACCACGGATTGAACGACAGGTTGTCGCATTGCACATTTAGCGCCGGCGTATCGAAGTCCTGCGCGGGCAGGGTGATCCGCGCCACGGTTTCAAACGGTGCATCCTGCTCACGCCACTCAATGCTGGTGTCCTCGATCGGCATGTACTTGTTCGCGTCCTGGCGCTGGATCTGCAGGGCGAAGCACGCCGGCACCCGATCCGTCGACAACTGCTGATTCAGTGCGCTGCGCAGGAAATTCGGCAAGTCGTGATTCTGTTTGGGCAGCGTATACGCCGGGCAACGCTCCGGATCCGGCACGACGCGGAACTTGGCATTGGCCTCACCGAATTTGTAAGGCGATACCGAGAAGTAGGTCGTCGCGGTCGGGCTGTCCGGCGGTGCTGACAGGGTTGCCAGCGCAATGAATAGATGACGGACCTGCCAAGTGCGCGGATCCCATGTCGGAAAAAACGCCATGACCTTCTTGCCATCAGCCTGCGCCGCCACATTCTGACGGTACTCGGCGACATCGCTGACAAAGAAATTCGGATGGCTGAACATCGCGAAATCCTGTTCAAGCTGGTCCTGGCGGTTGCCGAGCAGTTGCGTGCCTTGAACCTCAAGCAACTTGATTGCCATCCCGCGCGCGTCGCGAATGCTGTCGAATTGCGGATAGGCATTGCCGTTGGACAACCGGATCAGCGCCTGCCAGGTTTTGCCCGGTTCGCTGAACACACCCTGTCGCAGCGATTGCGCCAGTTCCGGTAACACCTGCACTTGCGCCTTCACGCAGCCATGCGCTTTGGCGTGTGCATCGCGCAGATAGCGCGTGCTTTCGCGGTGCTGGTCGACGATGCGCACTGCGGTTTGAATGATGTCCTGGATCATCGCCGCTTCGCCCGCTGGAATCTGTTCCTGCGCCGACACCGGCCCGCGATGCTGCCAGGCAAACCACGCGGTGGCGATGGCCCAGCCGAGCAGGGTTATGATCAGCAGGATCAGCAGCGTCTTGCCAAGCAAGCGTCCCAGCCAAAGCCAGAAACGCGCGAGTGGCGGCAGTTCCTTTTTGAATGTCGGCATGATCATGGCAACTGCGCCTCCAGTGGTCCGCCCAATACTTTCAGATATTCGAGCAACGCCCAGCGCTCCTGGGGTTGCAAGAGTCGGCCGATCACCCCGTTGCCGCGTGCGCCGGCGCGGAATTCGTGGCCGCTGTTGCGGTTGCCGCTGACGCGCGTGTCGAACAGAAAACCGTTGGTGAACGCCTCGGTGCGATAGCCGAGATGGCGCGGGTCGTATTCGACCGTGCCTTTATAGAAGGTCGTCGCACGCTCGTCCTGCGGTGACAGCAACTGATAGATGCTCGGCACTGAACCGTTGTGCAGAAACGGCGCAGTCGCCCACACGCCCGCCAGCGGCCGGGCTTTGTAAGCGACTTTTTCGCGCACCCCGATCGGCAGGCCGAAACCATCCATGCGCGATTTTTCTTCCGGCGTGATCTTCGCTTCTTGATAGGCACGGTTTTCCACGAACGCGGTGACGTAAGCCAGGCCCTTGGCCACCGACAATTGGCTCAGATCAAGCGGCGCTTTAGGTTCGGGGTGCAGTCTGACGTCCATCTTTTCCAGCTCTTTGACCTCCCATTGCAGGGCGGTGAGGTCGAAACGGTGGCTGGCGATGTTGTTGGCCGCGTTCGGATCGGTGCCGATCACCTCCACGGGAAGCATGTGCAAGTGCTGCACCCAGCGTTCGCCTTCCTGCGAATGGCGCGGGACATGGCAGCCGGCGCAGTTTTCCGCAAACAGCGCGCGGCCGTTGACGGCCAACGGCTTGTTGATCGCACCGAACAGATCTTCCGGCCAGGTTGGCGGCTTGAGTTGTTGCAAGGTTTCTTCGATGGCGTGCAGGTCGCGCACGCGCACGCTTGAGGGATAGCGCTCAGCGCCTTGCAGCGGCTGACCGTTGGCGTCGAAGAAATTCAGCGTGGCACCGACGCCGAGCGCCTCGCCGATATTGCGCGCCATTGGCTGTTGAGCCGAGCCGTTCCACTGCACCCAGTCGAACGTCCACATGTCCCACAGTTGCGGATAATCCACCGGGGCATCGGCTACGCGGTAGTTGGCAGGGGAAATCGCATCGCCGAAGGTGGCGTTGGCAATCCGGCCGAACGCATCGGTGCGCCCCGGGCCTTCCTCGGTCGGATAGAGGCCGCGATGCGTGTCGTTCCAGGCCACTTTGACGAAGGTGTTCAGCGACGTCTTGAGCTCGCTGCGCAATTGTTCGCGGCGCGCTTCGTAATCATCTCCGAGCACCTGACGGGCGAAGCGCTCGAATTTCCATGGGTTGTAGTAAGTCGAGGCGAGACTGGCGACCAGGGCCTGTCCGAAACTGCCACCGCGCAATGTAGGAACGCTGGAAGGCAACACGTGCTGTGCGCTGCCGCCATCGATGCGCACGGCCTGACCTTTGAAGCGCAACTCGCCGGTGTGGCAAGCGGCGCACGTGATGTCCAGATAGTGCTCGGAAGCGTTGACGGGATTCTGGTGCCGGGCAAAACCGACGGGGAGGTTGCCGGGGTTGTTCGCGCTCGCTTTCTGCTGCGGGTCGACCAGGAAGCCGAAGCGGGCGAGATATTCAGGGGAGGCGAAGCGCTGATCGGAGAAGGGCAACTCCAATGCCTGGAACCACTCGTAACGCAGGCCTTTGACCTGCGTGCCCTGCGGCGTGAAGTAGTAAGTCTGGCGTTGCGCTTCGCTCCACTGATCCAGGTAGCGCACCTGCTGGGGTGGGGTGTAGAAGGGCAGTTTCGGGTTGGCGACGTAATAGACGATCACTGCAAGAGCGATTACCGCCAGCACGATCACCACAGCGAGAACGCGGGATAAGAGGCGCAAGTTGAACATCCTTGTCGAATTGTTGCGCTGTTATGCCTGAGCTGTGCGGGCTGGGCAAGTGGCCATTACGCCAGATGTTGAGCCGTGAGCCGATAAGCCTTGTCGTCCACGGATGACAGAAGCTTCATCCAGCCGCTGCCCAAATGCGTTTTAATCCCTGAACTTATCGGAAGATTCCTGCTCTCATGCCGGTAGCCATTGGTCGTGGCGGCCTGATAAGCTCGCGGCTTTACTCGATTGCCCATTCGGCGCATGAACAAGGAAATAGCATGAAACAGCATCGGTTGGCGGCGGCGGTAGCCCTGGTTAGCCTGGTACTCGCGGGTTGTGACTCGCAGACCAGCGTAGAGCTGAAAACCCCGGCGCAAAAAGCTTCCTACGGCATCGGCCTGAACATGGGCAAAAGCCTTGCCCAGGAAGGCATGGATGATCTGGACTCCAAAGCGGTAGCCCAGGGCATCGAAGATGCCGTTGGCAAGAAAGAACAGAAGCTGAAAGATGAAGAACTGGTCGAAGCCTTCGCCTCGCTGCAAAAGCGTGCTGAAGAGCGCATGGCCAAGATGAGCGAAGAGTCGGCAGCCGCCGGCAAGAAATTCCTCGAAGAAAATGGCAAGAAAGCCGGTGTAACCACTACCGCTTCGGGCCTGCAGTACGAAGTAGTGAAGAAAGCCGATGGCCCACAGCCTAAGCCGACCGACGTCGTCACTGTTCACTACACCGGCAAGCTGACCAACGGCACCGTATTCGACAGCTCCGTCGAGCGCGGCAGCCCGATCGATCTGCCAGTCAGTGGCGTGATCCCGGGTTGGGTTGAAGGTCTGCAACTGATGCATGTTGGCGAGAAGTACAAACTGTACATCCCTAGCGATCTGGCTTACGGCGCTCAGTCGCCAAGCCCGGCAATCCCGGCCAACTCGGTTCTGGTTTTCGACCTGGAACTGCTGGCCATCAAGGATCCAGCCAAAGAAGACGCCGCTGCCAAGTAACACGCAACGGCTCGAAAACAACGCCTCGCTTATGCGGGGCGTTGTTGCATCTGCAGGTCAGGGAAGGTAAACAGAGCGAACTGACGCCGTTCAACACAGTCATAGCTTTGAGGCTGCCCGCACTAGACGCCCTGAGCCGCCAAGTCAATGAAATATTGGGCTTTTTTATGTGAGTAAAAAACGCCCGATCTAAGCGCAGCCCTTATGAAACGGGGCTCTCAGCGCTGAAAAGTAGCTCTGTTCACAAGGTTATCCACAATTTGTGTGGATAACATTTCAACGGGAAGAATAGATGAAAGCTCCATGGAATTTCGCTCGATTCCTGCCGTTGGCCGGTCGCCTGCTGGCCCGTGGACGCCTGCCGACCCTATTGTTTGCCGTGGCCAGCAAAGGCGCCGCGCAAGGCAATCGTCTGGGCAAACTCAAGGATGACCTGCGCTTGCTGCAGTCGCTGTGCCTGGCCTACTGGAGTGGCGAGTACGGCGCGATCAGTGCCAAATCGCTGATTTCGGTGGTGGCGGGCCTGATGTATTTCCTCAGCCCGGTGGATGCCATTCCGGATTTCATTCCCATGTTCGGCATGCTCGATGACATCGCGGTCCTCGCCTGGCTGATGAAAACCCTCGATGACGAGCTCAACGCCTTCCGCCTGTGGCGCAAGCGTCAGCAACCCGAGAAGCTGGCGGTGGTTGAACGCCTCCCTGATACCCCTGAACAATTGCAGCTGCAAGGCCCGAAAAAGCCCTGACTGACCAAGACTGCCTACAGATAGATACCACTCGCGACCTTAGCCGCTGTTAGGATTACACTTCTAGGGAAAAGTGCCGACTCGCTAAGTGGTGTTGTCCTACGGGGTAGTCATGGATATTCAGATAATTGCACGCGATGGCGAACCCGAATACGCGGTTCTGCCGTGGGCTCAATATCAGGCTCTACTGAAAGCAGCAGGGATCAACGCAACACCGGCGCCGCAGCCAGCAGCGCCGCTCGCCGCCTCGCCGGAGCCGATTCTTCCGGCTCTGGATCAATTACGCAGTTTGCGCGAAGGGAAGGGCATCGCCATCGAGGCGCTGGCCCGCACGGTAGGCATCAGCCCGTCTTATCTGGCCATGATCGAAAGTGGTGAGCGTCAGCCCGACGCCGCGATTCGCCGCAGCCTGGCCTGGGAACTGACGGTGCCAGGTTGGAGGGATGAATCGTGAGCGTACGCATCAGCCGTCAACATTGGGACGGATTGCTGGGGGAACTGGATCAGGCGCGCCGTCAGCGCCATCTTCTGACTTATCGAGCTCTGCTCGAGCGTTTGCAGCTGCCGACTCCGGCGATGCAGACGCTTACGGCTGCGCTTGAGCATCTGGCCGCACTGGATGCCAAAGCCGAACAGCCGTTGCGCAGTTCGCTGGTCATCAGTCAGGGCGCGAGTCGTTTGCCGCGTACCGGGTTCTTTGAATGTGTCGAGCGTCTGGGGCGCTTTTCCGGGCCGTCGGACGGCGTTGCAGCGGCGTCCTGGCATGCGTCCGAAGTGGTCCGCGTCTTCGAATACGAATACCCTGAATCGGCGGAGGCCTGAGTGTTTCTGCGCCTCAAGGCGCGAGCCGGTTACTGGCTGGCGCGCAGACTGTTTCATTGGTCGTGGTTCGTCCGCCAGCCGCGTGGCTGGCGCTGGCTCGAAGGCCGGTTTGCGCGCATGGCCAACCTCGGCGATGTCGGTGCGCAAAGCTTTTATGGGCACATTCTGACTTTTCGCGGCGTCGGGCTAGGCGCGCATGAAGAAGGCGTGCGTTTACTACGCCTGGCGGCGCTGGCTGGCGACGGCAAAGCGGCGTATCAAGTCGGCGTCATTTGCCTTGCAGGTACCCCGAGCAAGGCGTCGGATCCCGCTGAAGCCGCTCGTTGGTGGAGCATGGCCGCCAGGGCCGGGCATCCGTTGGCCGAGCTGAAGCTGCAACAGCTGAAGGCTGGTGATTCAACGTAGTAATTCCATATATGTCTTCTAAGTAAACGCGGCGTGAGGTTTTCCTCGCGCCGCGTTTACGTTTCTGCCTGCACGTTTTTCGCTTGAAGCTCGATTGCAGATTAGTCCTACATCCTTTGCCTACTCGCCTGACTTCTTTCCTTTCTGATCCCCCGCACAGTTCCCGCGACTAATTTCTTGCGCGAGGGACCGCTCATGCTTCAGCCCGTTTTTCAGCCCACCATGTTTGCTCGCGTGTGTTGATGGAAGCCATCGCGCGCATCGAGCAGGAACTCGACAGCTTTCCGCAAACCCTCAGCCTCTACCGCAAACAGCTCAATCACTGGCTCAGTCGCAGGGCGGACCAGGTCAGCGAGGCAGCAGACCTGCCGTCGCTGGTGGGCATGGAGCGGATCATCCGCTTCGGCGATCGCAGCACGGCGGTCAGCAGCAGCGACGACGTATTTTCCTCCAGTGTCGTTCAATGCCCGCTGGGCGGGCTGATGCAGATCGAGAGCAAGTTCGAATCGGTCTACGACATCCCGCTGGGCAACATCAAAGTCGATGTGGTCGACGTGGCGGGCGGCAAGACCACTCCGGTCACCCTTGATCAGCAGGGCAGGGGTGAATTCAGAGGCGAACCGGGCAAGTTCTACCGCGTGCATGTTCATGGCGCAGTCACCTCCGATCAAATCGCCGAGCTGTTCGAATCCTATGACGGTTTGATCGGCGAACTTGAACGCTGGCTGCGTAGCGAGTGGCGAGGTTTCAAGCCGCAGTGGTCACAGTCGGTGGCAACCGCAGCCAGCAACGGCATGCTCGCCGGCAGTTGGGCGGCCATCGAGGGGGTATGGGACAGCCTCGATCTGCTCTCGGAAATTCTTCAGGATCCCGGCAAGTTTGCCGAGCGTCTGGGCAGTGGCGCGGCTGACCTGATCAAGCTGGCGCAGACCGCGCCGGATCTCATGGAAAAGCTGCAGTTGCTGATCAGTGACGAAGCGGCGATGTGCTTGCTGCTGAGGTCGGCAAGCCTGTGGCTGGACATGCTGCCGCCCAGCGAGATTGCCGGCAAGTCTGCTGAAGTGGCGTCGATGATGATCGTGCAACTGATCATCGATGTACTGATCAGCGTGGTGCTGACGTTTATCGGAGCGGGGGCGGGAATCGCTTACCTGACGCTGCGTCTGGCTGACCGTGCAGCCCAGTTGTTCAACGTCGCCAAGCGTCTGGTCAAGGCGCTGTTCAGCATCGTCAGCACCTTTATTGAATACGTCGACCGCTACAAAGCCGTTGCCGCGCGGGGCATCGCCGCCGGGGTGAAAAAGGGCCGGATGCAATTGCGCTGGGATGCCAAGCGCAACGCCATGTTGAAGAAAGACGAACACCACGACGACGTCCCCGACCAATCGAAAAACCCCAACGGCGACGCCGCCGACTGCGTGCCCAACACCTGTACCAACGGCTGCCCGGTGTCGATGGTCACCGGCGAAGAACTGCTGACCCTGACCGACGCCGTGCTCGACGGCGTGCTGCCGTTCGAGTTCACCCGTTTGTACCGCAGCAGCGCGGTCGAGATCGACATCGGCCTGGGTTTTGGCTGGAGCCATACGCTCGCGCATCGGCTGGCCTTCGATGGCGATGGCGTGATTTGGATCGACCACGAGAACCGCCGCACCCGCTTTCCCTCGCCCAATGTCGCGCGTCCGGCGATTCACAACAGCCTGTCGCGGGCGGCGATCTTTCTCGGCGATGAGCCGGAAGAACTGATTCTGGCGTTGGCCGGCGACAGCGCGCGGTTCTATCACTTTCGCGCCGGCCGGCTGACCGCGATCAGCGATGTCTACGGCAATCGTCTGACCCTGCAACGCGATCGCTCCGACCGCATCCAGCGTCTGGACAACGGCGCCGGCCGCGCGCTGCTATTGCGTTATGACCGCACGCAACTGGTGGCAGTCGACTATCAGGTGTTCGTTCAGGGCGAGTGGATCACCGAGCAAAACCTCGCCACCTACAGCTTCGATGCCCGGCAACGGCTGCTGGTCGCGACCAACGCGGTTGGCGACAGCGAGCGCTACGACTACGACGATCACCACGTCATCCTCCAGCGCCAGTTGACCGGCGGCGCTAGCTTCTTCTGGGAATGGCAGCGCGAGGGCAAAGCGGCGCGCTGCGTGAGGCACTGGGCGTCGTTCTCGCAGATGAACACCCGTTACGTCTGGAACGATGACGACGCCAGCGTGACCGTGCATTACGTCGATGGCACCGAAGAGGTCTACGTCCACGACGAGCGCGCCCGGCTGGTGCGGCAGGTCGCGGCCGATGGTGGTGAACAGCTCAAGGCCTATGACGAGCAAGGTCGGTTGATCGCCGAGCAGGATGCTCTGGGCGCGGTCACCGAATACCGCTACGACGAAGTCGGACGGCTGATCGCGCTGATTCCGCCGGACGATGCGCCAACGTCCTACGAGTACCGCAACGGTTTTCTCTACAAGCGTTGCCGTGGTGATGCGGTGTGGATCTACCGGCGCAACGCTGAAGGCGCCGTCACCGAAGCGGTCGACCCCGACGGCCAGGTCACCCATTACTACTACAACCTGCGCGGGCAGTTGTTGTCGCTGCGCTACCCGGACAGCAGCCGCCATCGCTGGGTGTGGAACGAGCTCGGCCAGCTCATCGAGGAAACCCTGCCCGACGGCGGTGTGCGGCGTTTTTCCTACGATGCGCTGGGACGGCGGATTACCACCCAGGACGAATTTGGTGTCATCAGCCGTCAGCAGTGGGACGCGGCCGGCCGACTGATCCTGACGACGTCTCCTACGGGCAGCACCCGCGCCTACAGCTACGGCGCCTACGGCCAGATCACCGCCGAACGCGATGAACTCGGGCGCATCACCCGCTACGAGTATGACGACGACCTGCACCTGGTCTCGCGGCGGATCAACCCCGACGGCACCCGCGTGCAGTATCGCTATGACCATGCGCGATTGCTGCTGACCGAGATTGAAAACGAGTCTGGGGAAAAGTATCGACTGGATTACACGCCGACCGGATTGATCCGCCAGGAAACCGGGTTTAATGGGCGACGCACCGCGTACGTTTATGACCTGAATGGTCGCCTGCTGGAAAAGACCGAGTTCGGCGAGCAGGGTTTATCGCTGGTCACCCAGTACCAGCGCGATGCGGCTGGAAGGTTGCAGGTCAAGACCCTGCCTGACGGGGTCAAGGTCCGTTATGACTACGACCGCCTCGGCCGGCTGATCGGTGTCGATGACGGCCAGAATCATCCGCTGGCCTTCGAGTACGACCGTCAGGACCGCTTGATCACCGAGCATCAGGGCTGGGGCACTCTGCGCTACGCCTATGACGCCTGCGGTCAGCTCAAACGCCTGCGCCTGCCGGACAACAGCAAGCTCGACTATCACTACGCCAAGGGCGGTGCGCTGAGCGCCATCGACCTCAACGGCACGCCGCTCACGCGCCACGTCTACCAGTCGGGTCGCGAACAGCAACGCCAGCAAGGTCTGCTGCTCAGCGAATATTCCTACGACGATCAGGGCCGCTTGCTTGCCCACGCTGTAGGTCATCGCCACGCCTCGCTGTACCGCCGCGATTATGCCTACAGCGCCAACGGCAATCTCGAGCACATCGCCGACAGCCGCCACGGCCAGCGCACCTACGGCTACGACGCCCTCGACCGGTTGATCCGCGTACGCCACTCGCGCGACGAACTGCCCGAATCCTTCGCCCACGACGCGGCCGGCAACCTGCTGATGCAGGACCGCCCCGGCCCTGCGCAGATCAAGGGCAATCGCCTGCTGATGCAGGGTGACCGTCATTACGACTACGACGCCTTTGGCAACCTGATCCGCGAACGCCGTGGCCACGGCCAGACCCTGGTCACCGAATACCGCTACGACTGCCAGCACCGCCTGATCGGCCTGACCCGCCCGGACGGCCAGACCGCCACTTATCACTACGACGCCTTCGGCCGCCGTATCCGCAAAACCGTCGACGGCGCCGTCACCGAATTTTTCTGGCAAGGCGAACACCTCGTCGCCGAAAGCAGCGCCACGCAATACCGCAGCTTCCTCTACGAACCCGGCACCTTCCGCCCACTCGCGATGCTGGATGGCAAAGGCCCGAAAAAGGCCTGCCCGTTCTACTACCAGCTCGACCACCTCGGCACCCCGCAGGAACTCACCGACTACAGCGGCGAAATCGTCTGGTCCGCGCAATACGACGCCTACGGCAAAGTCGCCGCTGTGACCCTGGCCGGCGAAGACTATCTGGACCAACCGCTGCGCTTTCAGGGGCAGTACTTCGACATTGAAAGCGGCCTGCACTACAACCGCCATCGTTATTACGACCCGAGATTGGGGCGGTATCTGACCCCGGACCCGGTGAAGCTCGCGGGTGGGTTGAACCAGTACCAGTACGTGCCGAATCCGACGGGGTGGGTGGATCCGTTGGGGTTGAGTTGCATTTGTCCACCGTCAGCGCCGCGACGTCCGATGCGATACGAGGCTGGTCGCGTGGTCGTCGAAGAGGAGCGCCCCCGCTGCCAAAGATGACGGCGCAGGAGCGACGGGCGAGGATTGATGAAGTGGCTGAGGAGAATGCAAAGCGGCGTGTGAGTGAGTATGAAGAACTTTATGACATGCACACTGTGAAAAAACATAGTTCGGAAATTCCCGATCGGGCACTAAAACAGCGAGCTATCAACGGCGCTGATCCTCACACAGGTGTCGTTCCGAGGCCTCCCAGAGGAAATCCAAGTTCACAATTTCACAACTGGCGAATGCATTTGGGGGCATTAAACAAGGCGATGACAAGGAATAAAAATGGCTTGATCATGCATACGGGTGACGATCAGCATGATACTCCGATAGTTAGGTTGGAATTGCCTGGAGCAGGGCGAGGGTACAAACCGAATAGGCGGGATTCGCAAAATCCGGTTTTGAATGATGATATGAACTGGTTTGAAGTTAAGTTTGATAAGACAAATACGCAAGAACCATTTACGGGCTTTCCTTCGGAGAAAAAATAATGTTGAAACATCCGTATTTAGATAGGCCTTTCAATCCAAGATTTAGCTGGTTTATTGGCGTTTTTGATGTTTATGATCAAGAAGAGACCCGAGGTCTAGAACTCGGCGTATATAATCCGAATATACCTACTGACAGGGAAAATCTTATACGGAGGTATTGTCTGAAACTGCCTTATCTTTCGTATAGGCATAAGCTGGTTCTATTTGAAGCCCTAGAGTCAGCGTTAGATGATTCAACCTACGATTTCCGTAGCTTATTTGATATTGATGAGTGCGAAACTTCCAGTTGGCCTAGGGGGAGTGGTATTCGTTAAATAGTCCGCGTAGCTTTTTTGAAGAAGTTTATCGCTTGGCGAAAGAGGTCTGGAGGGAAGACCTTGAGAAGGCTGCTGGTGAGGATAGATCTACATGGTGAGGACGATATCTCAATAAAATGATCATTATTTTCTCTGCTAGTTGAAATGATATTAAAGCCAGCAATTAGTTGCGTCGGCTTGCCTTCGTTGCAGCCCTGCTCCCACAGGGATCTTGTCGAAATTCAGCGTTGTCCAATTAGATGCGGCAAATGGAGGTCGGGCGCGATGAGGCTATCAATCAAATAAACACTAAACCCCACAACCCCCTTCGCATGATGCTTAGCCTGCGAAGCCATCTCCGCAAGCTGGCTGGCATCAAGCGCTGCGCAAGCCTCAGGTCGCAGATGCACTACCCCAATCGATAACGACAACAACGCAAACTCCTGCCGCACACCCTGTCGGTTTGGTGCTACAAAACAACCGGCTTCCAGATGCTCGGGTCGATAGAAGCGGCGGCATTGGTTTTGGAAGTCGTCGAGCAGTTGATTTAGGCGTTTGCGCCAGTCTTCGGGGCCGAGGACGAGGAGGAAGTCGTCGCCGCCGATGTGGCCGACGAAGTCGCGGGTCGGGTCGATGCGTTCGTTGAGGCATTGGGCGAGGCAGAGCAGGACTTCGTCGCCACGGCCGTAGCCGTAGATGTCGTTGAAGGGTTTGAAGCTGTCGATGTCGACGTAGCAGATGATTGACTCGCGGGCCTGTTGCAGCAGGCGGGTGAGGCATTGCTGGATCGGTACGTTGCCCGGGAGTAGGGTGAGGGGATTTGCGTAGCGTGCCTGCTGGATTTTCAGTTCGGTGATCAGTTTCAGCACGTCGATGACCCGGCCGAGGCCAAGGTATCCGCCGTTGAGGGTGATGATGAAATCTTCTTCGATGCGCTGGCGGGCGCGGCTGGTGATCAGGCGGCTGACTTGCTGCAGTGACTGGCTGATTTCCACGGCGAGGAAGTCATCGTTCATCAGGCGGCTGATCGGTTTGCGCGCGAATAGATCGGTGGCAAACGGTTTGAGCAGTGCGTCCGACAGCGAGTGGCGATGGACGATGCCGCAGGGCTGGCCTTGTTCGTCGAGCACCGCCAGCGAATTAAGGTTGGCCTGGCGCCGGAACGCTTCCAGCACGGTGGCGGTAGGTGTTTCACGGTGCACGGCGGGTTGGTCGTTGAGCAGTGCGCTGAGGTCACTGCCTTCGTCGTTCAGCGCGACGGCGCTGCTGTCGTGTTTGGGCATCATCGCGCGAGCGTCGCGGGATGGATGTTCCTGAGGGCGGCCGAGCAGGTAACCCTGGACCAGATCGACGCCCATTTCAGTCAGTACCGCGAGTTCTTCCGGTAGCTCGATGCCCTCGGCAATGACTTGCGCGCGCGAGGCTTTGGCGATTTGCAGAATCGAGCCGACAAACTCTCGTTTCAACGCATCCTGATGAATGCCATCGATGAAGTGCCGATCGATCTTTACGTAATCCGGACGCAATTCCGACCACAGGCGCAGGCTCGAATACCCCGCGCCCAGATCGTCGAGCGCAATGGAAAAGCCCATCGCGCGGTAGTGATGCAGGGCGGTTTGCAGCAACTGGAAATCATCGATCGGCGTCTGCTCGGTCAGTTCGATAACCACCTGACTGGGCGGAATGCCAAAGTCCTGCAGGAGCTGCAAGGTTCGTCCCGGTTGGTGCGCCGCCTCGAGCAGGGATTCTGGCGAGACGTTGAGAAACAGTTTGCCCGGCAATTGCTGCTCGTTGAAACGCCGGCAGGCAGATTGTCGGCAGGCGATCTCCAACTCGCTCAGGCGGCCAGCCTGACGTGCCACGGCGAACAGGGCAATCGGCGAGTGAAGAGGGCTGTTGGACGGGCCACGGGTCAGGGCTTCGTAACCGAGAATACGGCGTTCGGAGAGGCAGATGATCGGCTGGAACAGGCTGTGTAAACCGCTTTGAGTCAGGATCGAGCTCAAGGCGCTCAGCTGTTCGGTCGTGGTCATGGCAGTCTCTGGCGATAAAAAAAGGACCGGGAGCGTTTGCTCCCGGCCCTTTATTGCACGACAGAATGATGACTGTTTGATGACGATCCGCCGATCATCAGCACTAAATTGCCATCACTTACTTCTTGGCCACCTGATTGCTCAGTTTCAGGTAATCCAGCAGCACGCGCCCGGTTTCGCTCAGGTAGGCATCGTCTTCCGGTTTGACCTTGTCCGGCTCGGCAGCGGCCAGTGCGTCTTCGTCTTCTTTCTTCAGCTCTTTGAGCGGTTCTTCGCCTTTGGCCTTGCGACGGATGTTCTCCATCGCCAGCTGCTTGGCGTCGATGTCGGCGTGCTGGGCACGACGATCGGCTTCGTTGAGGCTGACGGTTTTTTCTTCCATCAGTTTCTGCGCCAGGGCCAGCTTGTCGCGGATGAACACGAACTCGGCATCCTTGTTGGTGCGCGCGTCATGTTCGGACTTCAACTGGGCGAGGAACGGCTTGAACGGATCGGCCGCCGGCTTGATCGCCGCGCGAATGGTGTCCCACGGCATGGCTTCCGGCAGGGCGCTTTCACCGATTTCCTTGGTGTCGATCAGCGACGGGTAGTCGATGTCCGGCAGCACGCCCTGATGCTGGGTGCTCTGCCCGGAGACACGGTAGAACTTGGCCAGGGTCAGTTTCAGTTCGCCATGGTTCAGCGGCTGAATGGTTTGCACGGTGCCCTTGCCAAAGGTCTGGCCACCGATGATCAGCGCACGGTGATAGTCCTGCATGGCGCCGGCGAAGATTTCCGAAGCCGATGCGGACAGGCGGTTGACCAGCAGCGCCATCGGGCCTTTGTAGAACGCGCCCGGGTTTTCGTCCTCGAGGACGTCGACACGGCCATCTGCATTACGCACCAGCACGGTCGGACCTTTGTCGATAAACAGGCTGGTCAGTTCGGTGGCTTCCTGCAGGGAGCCGCCGCCGTTGTTGCGCAGGTCGATGACCACGCCGTCGACTTTGTCCTTCTGCAGCTCGGTCAGCAGCTTCTTGACGTCGCGGGTGGTGCTCTTGTAATCCGGGTCACCGGCACGGAAGGCCTTGAAGTCGAGGTAGAAGGCCGGGATCTCGATTACGCCGAGTTTGTAGTCCTTGCCGTCCTGTTTCAGGCTGAGAATCGACTTCTTCACGGCCTGGTCTTCGAGCTTCACCGCTTCACGGGTGATCGGCACGATCTTGGTGGTCTGGTCGTTCGGCGCATTGCTCGCCGGGATCACTTCCAGGCGCACCACGGTGCCTTTCGGACCGCGAATCAGTTTGACCACTTCGTCCAGACGCCAGCCGACCACGTCGACCATTTCCTTGTTGCCTTGGGCAACGCCGATGATCTTGTCGGCCGGAGCGACCTGCTTGGTCTTGTCCGCCGGGCCTGCCGGCACCAGACGCACGACTTTCACTTGATCGTTGTCGCTCTGCAACACGGCGCCGATACCTTCGAGGGACAGGCTCATGTTGATGTCGAAGTTTTCCGCGTTATCTGGCGACAGATAATTGGTGTGCGGGTCGTAGGACATGGCAAAGGTGTTGATGTACGCCTGGAAGATATCCTCGGCACGGGTCTGGTCCAGACGTGCCAACTGATTCTTGTAGCGCTTGGTCAGTGTTTCCTGGATCTGCTTCGGCTCTTTGCCGGCGATCTTCTGGCGCAGCACTTCGTCCTTGACGCGTTTGCGCCACAGGTCGTCGAGTTCTGCGGTGGACTTGAGCCAAGGCGCGTCCTTGCGGTCGATCAGCAAGGTCTCCTTGGTGTTGAAGTCCATCTTGTCCACGCCTCTGTTCAGCTCGGCGAGGGCGAAGTCCAGACGCGCTTTGACGCGGTCCAGATAGCGCTTGTAGATGGTGAACCCGGCGTTGAGGTCGCCGCTCTTGAGGAAGTCGTCGAACTGCGTCTTCCACTTGTCGAATTCGGCGATGTCGCTGGCCATGAAATAGCTGCGCGACGGGTCGAGCAGCTTGATGTAGCTGTCGTAGATGATCACCGAGCGCGCATCGTCGAGCGGCGGCTTGCTGTAGTGGTGACGCTTGAGCAACTCGACGACGTTCAGACTGGCGATGACTTCATCGCGATCAGGCTGCAACTTGTCCCAGCTGTTGGCTGCGAATGTGGTGCCCGACACCGGCAACAGACCGATACCGATGAAAAGAGCGAGGGCGGTGCTGGGGAGCAGATGCTTCATGCTGATTCGACGCGGGGACAATTGATAACGCATATTAGGCCGTCTTTGAAGTCGCCGGTTCTTTGAGAGCCGGTCGCATAATGCAAAAAGCCCGGCGCTACAGCTTCGGGCTCAGTCCAGACTCACTATGGAGGCAGTGTGAAGGCATTGCAAGGCGTTGAAGGTCAAGTGGCATGGCTTGAAGAGCCGAGTCCTACATGTGATGTAGGACAAGTACGCATCCGTGTAGCGGCCGCGGGCCTCAATCGCGCCGATTTATTACAGAAGGCAGGGCTTTATCCGCCGCCGCCAGGCGCCAGCCCAGTGCTCGGTCTTGAGTGTTCCGGCGTGATCAGCGAGGTCGGCGCGGGCTCGTCCTGGCAAGTCGGCGATCGGGTTTGCGCCCTGCTGGCCGGGGGCGGCATGGCTGAAGAGGTGGTCGTCGACGGACGGCACGTGCTGCCGGTGCCGGAGGGCGTTTCGCTGATCGAGGCGGCGGCATTGCCCGAGGTGTACGCCACCGTCTGGCTGAATGTGTTTCAACTTGCAGCGCTGAAACCCGGTGAGAAAATTCTCCTGCACGCCGGCGCAAGTGGCATCGGTTCAGCCGCCATTCAGCTGTGTAAAGCCTTCGGTAACCCGTGCTGGGTCAGCGTCGGTTCCGCCGAGCGCCTGGCTTACTGCGAAGCGCTGGGTGCGCAGGGCGGCGTGGTGCGTACCGATGATCTGGAGAGCCTGCGCGACTTCGGGCCGTTCGATGTGATCCTCGATCCGGTGGGTGGCGATTATTCGGCGCTCAATCTCAGGCTGATGGCGCTGGACGGCCGTTGGGTGTTGATCGGTTTGATGGGCGGGCGCGAGGCGAAGCTGGATCTGGCGCAGGTGCTCGGCAAGCGCGTGCAATTGCTCGGTTCGACTTTGCGCAGCCGCAGTGATCAGTTCAAAGCGGATCTGCTGAGTGACTTGGGCCAGCATGTGTGGCCACTGTTTGCCGAGGGCCGCTTGCGTCCGCAACTGGCCAAAGCGTTTGCAGTGAAGGATGCTGAAGCGGCATTTGCCGAACTGGCGAGCAATACGGTGGCGGGCAAGTTGGTGTTGGTGATCAACGACAGTCTTAGCTGACACAACAGGTTCCTGCAGGAGTGAGCATGCTCGCGATGGCGGCGTGTCAGCCAGCATCAATGTTGACTGGAACGCCGCCATCGCGAGCAGGCTCACTCCTACATTAAATCTTCGTCATTTCCAGAGATGGATCGGCCAGCCGGCCTTTTCAGCGTGCTCAAGCAATACCGGATCCGGATTGACCACATGCGGGAAATCCACCTTCAGCAGCAGCGGCAGATCATTGCGTGAGTCGGAATAGAAACTCGCGCCTTCGAGGTTTTCTTCTTCAGCGTCCAGCCATTCCAGCAAACGGGTGATCTTGCCTTCGCGGTAAGTCAGAGTGCCGACGGTGTTGCCGCTGTACACGCCATGGGCGACTTCCAGTTCGATGGCCAATATCTCGTCGATGCCCAGACGATCGGCGATCGGCCGCACGAGGTGCGTGCCCGACGCCGAGATCACCAGAATCCGGTCGCCAGCCTTGCGGTGTGCGGCAATGGTTTTGGTCGCGTCGCTGAAGATGATCGGCTCAATGAAATCTTCCACCCACGGGCCAACCAAGTGCTCGATTTCCTCAGGGGTGCGGCCTATCAATGGTTCGAGACTGAAGGCCATATAGTCCTCCATCGCCAGATGTCCGCGGCCGTAGGCATCCATCAGTTCCTTGTCGCGCTGCATGAACGACTCGCCATCGACCCAGCCGAGGCGGACCATCTGCTCACTCCATAGCGAGGAGCAGTCGCCGTGGATCAACGTTTCGTCCAGATCAAAAATTGCCAAAGCCATCGGTTCTCTCCGAGAACAGCTTCAAGCCATGAGGCTTCAAGCTGCAAGAATTGGAATCAAGTAGGCCGCAGTCTACAACTTGAAGCTTGTAGCTCGAAGCTTGCAGCTGCTTTTAAGCTACTTCGCACAAGGCCGTTGGATCGATGGAAAGTGCCAGGCGCTGCCCATCGGGATGCAGATCGGCGGCCGAGCGGTTGAGCACATCGACCACCAATTCCACGCCCCGCGCTTCGACGCGATAGCGAATGACGTTGCCGAGCAGGCTGTGGCTGCGAATCTGCGCGTCGAGTTCGCCGTTCAAGCTCAGTTCGATGGCTTCCGGGCGGATGGCGATGCGATGGTTGATCGGTCGTTGCAGCAGCTTCGACGCGTCCTCGGCGTCGAGCAAGTTGTAATTGCCGATGAAGCCGGCGGCAAAGACATCGACCGGCGCGGTGTAGAGTGTTTCGGCATCGCCGCTCTGGACGATCTTTCCCTGATTCATCAGGAAAATCCGGTCCGACATGGTCAGTGCTTCTTCCTGATCGTGAGTGACGAAGATCGTGGTCAGGCCGAGTTCGCGCTGGATCTGACGGATCTGTTCGCGCAAGTGCTTGCGAATCCGAGCATCGAGCGCCGACAGCGGCTCATCCAGCAGCAACAAGCGCGGGCGGGTTACCAGTGAGCGGGCGAGGGCGACGCGCTGGCACTGACCACCGGACAGTTGATGCGGATAGCGGCTGGCGAAGTCGTGCAGTTCAACCAGTTTCAACACTTCAGAGACGCGCTTGTGGCTGTCATCGGCGTTGACCTTTTGCATGCGCAGGCCGAAGGCGACGTTCTGTTCGACGGTCATGTTGGGGAATAGCGCGTAGCTTTGAAAGACCATACCGATGCCACGTTTCTGTGGGCTCAACGGCACGAGGTCGACACCGTCGAGGAGGATCTTGCCGCCATCCACCGGGGTCAGCCCGGCGATGCAACGCAGCAAGGTCGACTTGCCGCACCCGGACGGGCCGAGCAGGGTGACGAACTCGCCTTTGTTGATTTCGCAATCGATGTCGCTGAACACCGTGGTGCCGGCATAACGTTTCTGCAGGTGTTGGACGCTGACGTAGCTCATTCGCTTTTGTCCTTGTTCAAGATGTTGGCGATCCAGGTCAGGACCAGCACGAAGAAGAAATACGAAATGACCAGCGCACTGGTGAAGTGACCGCTGCTGTTGCGCATGTTGTTCAGATAGACCTGCAGGGTTTCGTAGCGCGTGCCGACGAGGATGTTGGCGAACACGAACTCACCGAACAGGAACGAGAACGACAGCAGCAGCGCCACCATCAGGCCCTTGCGCAGATTCGGCAGTACCACCAGAAATGCCGCTTGAAACGTGCTGGCGCCAAGCAGCTGCGCGGCGTCCATCAGGTCGCGCAGGTTGATCGCTTGCAGGTTGTTGGTGATCGCCCGGTACATGAACGGCAGCGCCACGGTGAAGTAGCAGCCGATCAGAATCCACGGCGTACCGACCATCGCCATCGGCCCGGAACCGTAGAGCTGCAACAGCCCCACCGAGGACACCACCGGCGGTACCGCGAAGGGCAGCAGGATGAGGATGTTCATCAGCGCATCGAGCTTTGGAAAGTAGTAATGCACGACAAACAGCAACGGCAGGATCAGCAGCACCGACAGCACCAGCGCGCCAACACAGACGATCAGCGACTGGCCGAAGGCGTGGAGAAAACGCGGATCGCTCCACAGCTCTATGTACCACTTGAAGGTGAAGCCGCTGGGCAGAATCGTCGCCGACCAGCTGCTGGCGATCGAATAGACCAGCGTGCCCAGCAGCGGCAACAGCAGAATGGCGAACAGCAGATAGACCACGACGCGGTGGTAGAGGCCGGCCGGGCCGGATTCAGCGCGAGACATGGTAGCTCCTCTTCAACAGCAGTTGATGCACGACGGTGACGATGGTCATCAACGCCACAAGCACCACGGCCAGGGCGCTGGCCAGGTTCGGATCAAGGGAGATGTCGCCGGAGACCATCGCCGCAATACGGATCGGCAGAACGTTGAAATTCCCGGTGGTCAGGGCGTAAACCGTGGCGTAGGCACCGAGGGCGTTAGCCAGCAGGATCACGAACGTGCCGAGCAACGCCGGTGTCAATACCGGCAGGCCAATGTGCCGCCAGAACTGCCAGCCGTTGGCGCCGAGCAGTGCGGCGGACTCGCGCCAGTCTTCACGCAGAGCGTCGAAAGCCGGGTAGAGCAGCAACACGCCGAGCGGGATCTGGAAGTAGGTGTAGAGGATGATCAGGCCGGTTTTCGAATACAGGTTGAAGTCCTGAATGATCCCCGACTGCTTGAGCATGATGGTAATGCTGCCGTTGAAACCGAGCAGGATGATGAAGGCGAATGCCAGCGGCACGCCGGCGAAGTTGCTGGTCATGTTGGCGAAGGCATTCACGAAGTTGCGTAGCTTCGAATCAACTCGACGCAACGAGTAAGCGCCAAGCACGGCGATGATGATGCCGAATACGCTCGACCAGAAACTGATCTCCAGGCTGTACTGGATTGCCTGCCGATAGAACTTGGAACCGAAGATCTTGCTGAAGTTGGCCAGGCCCCAGCCGGATTCTTCCGATTGCAGGCTGTTGATCATCACCCACACCAGCGGGGCGATTTCGAAGACGATAAAGAACAGCGCGAAGGGCACCAGACACAGCGCCGCGAGCCATTTGCCGCGATTCATGGCATTCACTTGAGCAGCTCCCGGCACACAGGTTTGTCGTGGGGCACGCCGAGCAGCTCGCAAACTGTGCCGCAGAGCTCGGTCTGCTTCGGTGTGGCGTCAGGATTAAGGCTGAACGCATTGCCGAGAACGAACAGCGGCACCTGACGTTCTTCCGCCAGCAGGCCGTTGTGCGAGCGATCGTTGTTCATGCCGTGGTCGGCGGTCACCAATACCTGATAACCGGCGTCGAGCCAGCTCTGCAAATAGTCGGCGAGGATGACGTCCGCCGAGCGCGCGCTGTTGCGGTACTGCGAGCTGTCAAGGCCGTGCTTGTGCCCGGCATCATCGATGTTCATCGGGTGGATCAGGAGGAAATCCGGCGTGTGACGAAGACGCAGATTTTCGGCGTCGGCGAACAGGTGTGAATCCGGGTAATGATCGTTCCAGTAGAAGTGACCGTACTGGATCGGCAGCGTCGGATCGTTGGTGTGGCGGTCGCGCGCCGCCACGAACGGTGAGCGATTGTACAACTCGCTGACCCAGTGATACGCCGCAGCGGCGGTTTTCAGTCCGGCATCGCGGGCGTAGTGATAGATGCTGCGCTGGCTGGACAAGCGCGAGACATTGTTGTGGACGATGCCGCTGTCGATCGGCGGCACGCCGGTGAGAATGCATTCGTAAAGCGGTCGGGACAGGGCCGGCAATTCGCACTCCAGCTGATAGAGCGCCGCGCGTCCTGCGCCAACATAAGCCTGCAGATGCCCCATGGCGTGACACGCAACCTCGTAGTTGAGGCCGTCGAGTACGACAAGGATGACGGTGTGCTTCATAGGGGCAAGAACTCCGCGAAATTCAGATATTCCGAAATCAACTCAATCCCTTGTGGGAGCGAGCTTGCTCGCGAAGGCGTCAGATCAGCCAACATCAATGTTGAATGAATAACCGCATTCGCGAGCAAGCTCGCTCCCACAGGGATCTTTGTCGGATCAAGCAGTGGGTCAAGCCATCACTTCATTTCTACGATGACTTCTTCGTTCCACTGCTGCGGCAGGGCTTTGGAGGTCTTTTCCCATGCGTCGGCGTCCTTGACCGGCGTGACGCCCTTGTACTGCTCGTTGGGCAGCAGCTTGGCTTGCACGTCTTCCGGCAGTTGCAGGTGTTCGGCGCGGATCGGCCGGGCGTTGCCACGGGCGAGGTTGGTCTGGCCGGCGTCGCTGAAGATGTATTCGCGGGTCAGCTTGGCGGCGTTGGGGTTTTTTGCGTACTTGTTGATGATCGTGGTGTAGCCGGAAATCACCGAGCCGTCGGATGGAATCAGCACTACGTAATCATCCGGGTTGGCCATCTTGGCTTTGTAGCTCAGGCCATTGAAGTCCCAGACCACGCCGACTTCGATCTCGCCTTTTTCCATGGTGGCGATCGTTGGGTTGGCCATCGACAGACGACCCTGTTTGGCGAGGTCGGCGAACAACAGCAGGGCAGGCTTGATGTTTTTCTCGTCACCACCGTTGGCCAGTGCGGCAGCGAGGACACCGTTGGCGGCCTGGGCAGCAGTGCTCACGTCGCCGATGGAGACTTTGTATTTGCCGGTTTTCAGGTCAGCCCATTTGGTCGGCACGTCGGAGCCGTTCAGCAGCTTCTTGTTGACGATGAAGGCGATGGTGCCGGTGTAGGCCAGTGCCCAGTTGCCGTCCTTGTCCTTGGCCCAGTCCGGAATCTGATCCCAAGTGCTTGGCTTGTAGGGTTGCACCACGCCTTGCTTGACCGCGATCGGGCCGAAGGCAGCACCGACGTCGCCGATGTCAGCGGTGGCATTGTCTTTTTCAGCGGCGAACTTGGCGATTTCCTGGGCCGAGCTCATGTCAGTGTCGATGTGCTTCAAGCCATAATTCGCAGCCAGGTCATCCCAGGTGCCTTTCCAGTTGGCCCAGTTGTCCGGCATGCCGACGCTGTTGACGGCGCCTTCCGCCTTCGCAGCGGCTTCGAGGGTTTTCAGATCGGTGTCGGCCGCCATGGCGGCGCTGCACATAGCAATGGTCGAGCCTAACAGTGTTGCCAGGAAAAGCTGTTTCATTCCGAAGCTCCTTGGTCGTGTTCAACGCTGCGATTGCGGTTGGTGTTGGTCTAGGTCAGCAATACCTGAGCCAATTTAGGTCGGCTGGATGACATTTTGATGTCGATGGCCTCTTGGCTGATCTTTTATCAACCATTGTCAGGAAGGTGCCAGATCAGCGTAGACCAAACCCAAAGGCCCGTAGCGCAGGGGACTTGGCCGACGTATTGCAAGCCGTGAAAGCGACCGTTCGGTAGTTTTGTCATCTGTCGGTCATCTGCACTGCCTAGGCTTGCAACATACGAAGGCGCTTTGATCGGCGTTCGGATTTGCCCCGAAACAGTGCTGGTCTAGTCCAGATAGGTAACGTTGATGCGCGATGAGGCAACGAAAGCGGTGACAGCGATTGGCCAGGTGCTGCAGGAGCAAATCGATCACGGTTTGCTGGCGGCCGGGAGCAAGTTGCCCGCTGAACGCAAGCTCAGCGAGTTATTCGGGACGACGCGGATCACTGTGCGTGAAGCGCTGTTGCAGCTTGAGGCGCAGGGGCAGATTTATCGCGAGGAGCGGCGTGGCTGGTTCGTGTCGCCGCCGCGCCTGGCGTACAACCTGATGCAGCGCAGTCACTTTCACGCGATGGTCAGTGCGCAGGGGCGTGAGCCGTCGACCGAGGTGATTTCGGCGCGGTTGCAGCCGGCTTCGGCGGCAGTGTGTGCGTGGTTGCAGTTGCCGGCGTTGTCGAGCGTGATTCAGATTTGCCGCTCGCGGCGCATTGATGGGCGGCTGGTGTTGTACGTGGAGCACTATCTGAATCCGCAGTTCTTTCCGGGGATCCTCGAGTTCGATTTGAATCAGTCGATCACCGAGCTGTATGCGCGGCATTACGATTTGCACTATGGGCGGGTGCGGTTCGAGATGGTGCCGACGGCGTTGTCGGTGGATGCAGCGGCGGCGTTACGGGTGTCGGTGGGGAGCCCGGGGTTGCGGATTGCGCGGGTCAATTATGATCAGCATGGGCGGTTGATTGATTGTGATCTGGAGTTTTGGCGGCATGATGCGATTCACGTTGGGGTTGATGTGGTTTGACCTTGGCGGCCTTCGCTGCACCTGCACTCGCTGTGTACGACTGCGTCGTACGGTACTCGAGCTTGCGCTCATCGATGGAGGAGCTGCCGAAGGCTCGGGCCGCGATCGGACGATGTTTTGATTTTGCTGTTCTGTGGGAGCGAGCGGGAGTATCAGTTTTTTTGTGTTCGGGCTGGTTAGGGCCTGCCGTCAGGCAGGCCGTTGTTTTACCAGCTCGGTCTGGTAAATCGGTCTCCGTACAGGATCGCAAATTGATTCATCGCCACTTTCCAGTCGTGTGCCGCATGACCCCAGTTGGCGGTGATGTTGCGCAACCCAAGCCATATCAGTTTTGTCGCGGCCTCATCGGTCGGGAAGTGTCCTCGAGTTTTGATGATCTTGCGTAACTGGGCATTGATGCTCTCGATGGCATTGGTCGTGTAAACCACTTTGCGGATGCCCGCCGGGAAAACAAAAAACGGTATAACCCGATCCCAGGCGCGACGCCATGCAGCAACCACAGTCGGATACTGCTTGCCCCAAGGCCCCGCTTCAAAGGCGTTAAGCTCTTGCTCAGCCACATCGGCATTGATCGCCTGGTAGATCGGCTTGAGTGCTTTGGCCAGTGCCCGACGTTTATCCCAAGCAGCATAATCCAGGCTGTTGCGGATCAGATGCACGATGCAGGTTTGCAGCGTCGTGGCAGGAAAAACCGCCCCCAACGCCTCCGGTATTCCTTTGAGGCCATCCGTGACGGCGATCAGAACATCTTCAACGCCACGAGTCTTGAGGTCGTTGAACACCTTCATCCAAAACTTGGCGCCCTCGGTGCTCTCGATCCAGATACCCAGAATGTCGCGCGTGCCATCAGGTAATACCCCCAGCGCCAGATAAATAGCCTTGTTGCGTACTAACCCCTCGTCCCGGATTTTGACCCGTAGCGCATCGAAGAAGATCACCGGATACATCGGTTCCAAGGGTCGTTGTTGCCAGGCACCGACCTCTTCCATGACCGCATCGGTGACTGAGCTGATGAAGTCATGGGACACGTCAGTTCCATACTGCTCAGACAGAAAAGCGCGGATCTCACGCACCGTCATGCCCCGGGCGTACATGGCAATTATCTTGTCGTCGAAGCCTGTAAAACGGCGTTCGTGCTTGGGAATCAGGATCGGGGCGAAGCTACCATCGCGGTCTCTGGGGATATCCAGACGAAGAGGGCCGTCGTCAGTCAGGACAGTTTTGCCACTCTTGCCATTGCGCTGATTGGTCGACTCCTCAGGGCGCTCCGCGCCCTGAGGATAACCAAGGTGGTGACCCAGCTCGGCACCTAGAGCACGCTCGATCAGAGCCTTCTTGAACGCCATGGACGCGTCTTGAATGGCTTCGGCGCTCATCGGGCCTTTAACAAACTGCTCGATCAGCTCTTGGGGAATCGAGGGCAACTCCCTCGCTGTTGCATTGGCGGACTTCTTTTTGGTCGGCATACATGTACCTCTAGCTACATGTTATGCCCGAACACAAAATTTCTGACAGTCTCGAGCGAGCCTGCTCGCGAAAGCGCCCCTACAGTCACCCCTCTCTACTTGCCCACCGCCGCATTCCCATACAAATAATCCGTCGCCAACGACGCTAATGTCCTCACTCCAACCACCAACGCCGATTCATCCACAAAGAACCCCGGATTGTGATTCGGCGCAGCCTTGCTCATGTCCTGATCCCGCGGGGTCACCCCGAGAAACACAAACAATCCCGGCGCCTCTTTGGCAAAGAACGAGAAATCTTCCGCCCCACCCACCAGCGGTCCCTGCACCACGTCATCCTTGGCCGCCCACTTCAACGTCGGCAGCATTTTCTCGGTCAGTGCCGGGTTGTTAATCGTCGGGTCGTATTTTTCGATGATGGTGACATCAGCTTTGGCGCCGCCGCTTTCGGCGATTTTCTCGATGGTCTGGCGTACATCGCTGTGCAGTTTCTGGCGGATGCCGTAGTCGTAGGAACGGATGGTGCCGGTCATGTCGACGGATTCGGGGATGATGTTGTAGCGGGTGCCGCCGTTGATGGTGCCGATGCTGACCACTGACGGGTAAGAGGAAATGTCGGTGCGGCGGCTGACCACGGTTTGCAGGCCGACGATGGTTTGCGCGCCGACGGTGATCGGATCGATGCCGTCCCAAGGGCGGCCGGCATGGGTTTGTTTGCCGTGGATCTTGATGCGCAGGTCGTCGGAGCTGGCCGGGGTCGGGCCGGGGCGGTAGGCGATCTGGCCGGCGGGGACGCCGGCCCAGACGTGCAGCCCGAATACTGCGTCTGGTTTCGGCGATTTCATTACGCCTTCCTCGACCATCATCTTCGCGCCCCAGGTATTTTTGCCATCGGGAATGAAATCGCTCGGGCCTTCTTCGGCGGGCTGGAAGTAGAACACTACGGTGCCGGGCAAGGTGTCGCGCATCCCTGTCAGAATTTTCGCAGCGCTGAGCAGGATCGCGGTGTGGGCGTCGTGGCCGCAGGCGTGCATGACGTCGACTTCCTTGTCGAGATACGTGCCTTTGGCTTTCGAGGCGAATGGCAGGTCGGAGACTTCCTTGACCGGCAGCGCGTCCATGTCGGCGCGCAGGGCCACGGTCGGGCCGGGCAGGGCGCCTTTGAGAATGGCGACAACGCCGGTGCGGGCGACGCCGGTTTTCACTTCCAGGCCCATGGCTTGCAACTGTTTGGCGACCAGTTCAGCGGTGCGTTTTTCAGTGTTGCCAAGTTCTGGATGAGCGTGAAGGTCGCGGCGGGTTTCCAGCAGCTCCGGCTCGAGCTTCTGCGCCTGCTCGGCGATCTGTGTGCGGGCGCTGTCCATCGTCGCGGCGCTGGCGTGGCTGGCGACCAGGGTGAGCAAAAGGGTCTGGGCAATGCGCGTCAGTTGCATGGGCTTCTCCTTGATTATTGTTGTTGGCTTCCTTGCCTGTGACTGCATCCGCGCGCTTGAGTGCTATTCCTTCGGTTGACCGCCGCCGGCAGTAATCACCTGCACACTCATCCTTGGCGTCGCCAGATCCAGCCCCGCCTCATCCAGTTGCCGCTTCAACGCCAAGTTGAACGCCCGGGAAACTTCCCACTGCTTGATCGGCGCAGTCTTGAACCGTGCGCGCAAAATCGCGCTGCCGGACTCGAAACTTTCCACACCCTGAATCTCCAGCGGCGACCAGATGTTGCGGCGTTGCAGCGGATCGCTGCGCATCTTCTGGCCGACGTCGCGCATCAGTTTGATCGCATCGTCGATTTCCATGTTGTACGGCACGGCGACGCGGAAGATGGCGTAGCCGAATTCCCGCGAGTAGTTCTTGATGCTTTTGATTTCGCTGAATGGGATGGTGTGGACGATGCCGTCGATGTCACGCAGGCGCACGGTGCGGATGGTCAGGCCTTCGACGGTGCCGAGGTGGCCGCCGACGTCGACGTAATCGTCAATGGCCAGCGAGTCTTCGATGATGATGAAGAGGCCGGTGATCAGGTCAGCGACCAGCGATTGCGCGCCGAAGCCGATGGCCAGACCGATCACACCGGCACCGGCCAGCAGTGGCGTGACGTTCATGCCCATGTTCGCCAGCGCGACGATCAGCGCGATGATGAAAATCGCCACGAACAGCACGTTGCGGATCAGCGGCATCATCGTCTGCGCGCGGGCGTTGGCCAAACCCTTGCGCGAGCGGGTGAGGGCGTGGTGCACTGCGGTATCGGCGAGAATCCAGATCAGCCAGGAGAAAATCAGCGTGCCGATCAGGCTGAACAGTTTGACGCTGATGTCATGGCCATCACCTTCGGCAAATGCGATCAGCGAATGGCCCCACACGCGCAGGCCCAGTTCGATGAAGATCAGCCACACCAGCAAATGCGTCAGGGTGTAGAAGAAGTTTTTCAGGCGCTCCGAGTACAGCGCATGGCGTTTCGGCCCGCGTTGCGGTTTCAGCGAATGGCGGCGCACCAGGCCGTTGATGACCATGCACAACACCAGCAGCACCGTGCAGATCAGCGACTGCCGCAGCGCGGTACTGGTATCGCCGGCAGAGACAAATGTGGCGAACAGCGAGATGCCGACCAGCACCAGTGCCGGCACGTACCAGAACGTGCCGAGGATCTCGATGGTGTCGCTGAGGGCGCGGCGGGTCAGGCGGCGTGACAGCGGTTGGTTGCGGATCAGGTGCGCGATCGGTCGGCGGAATCGCAGAATGAACAGGCCGGTCGACAGTGCCGCGAGGACATTGGCGGTGGTCGCCGCGGTGTGGGCCAGATGCACGCCGAGACTTTCGACCAAGCGCGGATCGCTCAACGCTTCACCGAACGCGGCGAAGCTGCCGATCAGCCACAGCGGCCGAAACGCCTGATGGCGCAGGATGTACAACGCGCGATGGCGGTGCGGGCCGTCGAGCAGGGAGAAGGCGATCACGCAGATCGCCGAAAAACAGGTGCCGACCACCAAGGCATAGGCCAGCACCATCGCCAGGCTTTTGCCCAGCGACGACGGCAGCGCGTAGCTCATGTACACCGTCATCACCAATGCGATCAGCCACGGCCCGAGCTTGCGCAGGGCAAAGCGCAGCATGTCGAGGGCCTTGGGGTGTTGCGGCAGTTCTTCGGTGAGGCCAAAGCGCATGCGCACGCGGTGGCCGAGCCAGATCAGCGCGGCGGCGAGCAGGCTCCAGACCATCAGAATCACGGCGAAGCCGAAGATGATCGGCAGCCATTCGTTGGCCGGGAGCAGCTTGCTGGTGAGTTCGTCCTTGGCCAGATCGAATTCGTTGGACCAGCGAGTGATCGGGCTGTCGGCGCCGGAAAACTGTTTTTCGAAGTTGGCGAGGGTGCCGCCGATCAGGCCCAGCACGCCTTCTTCCGGGGTGGCCTGCGCTTTTTTCGTGGCGTCGCGCAGCTTCTTCAGATCACTGAGCAGCTGCGCGCGTTGCTTGTCGTTTTCCAGCGACTTGATCACTTCGTCCAGCGACTGGCCGAGGGGTTCCACGGCTTCAGGCTGCGGTTTGGAAGTGTTGAGCAGGCCGGGCAGACCGACTGCCTGGGCGGGCGCCAGCGGCAGCAGCGTCATCAGGCAGACTAGCAGCAGACCGGGCAAAGCAAAAAGACGAGCAAACACCAGGGGACGACCTCGGGATAGGCGGATGCGCTGGAATGTACGAGGCCCTCTGGCGCAATGCGAGCCGGGGGCGGTCATTCGTTGAGTTTGGCGAGGATCTTGTAGACCACCGTGGCGAGGATCATCAGCATGCCGATCCACATGGCCAAGACCCCGGCGTTCTTGTCACGGAAGTTGAAGCCGATGGCGAGCAGGATCATCCCGCTGAGGATGGGAATGAGCATGGCATGGAAGGACGACATCGAGATCATGAAGACTGCCTTGTCTGTGGGGATGCTTGCAGTCTAGGCGGGTTTTCGAGGCAGGGTGTGATGTGGCTCAGGAATGCATCTGGCCAGAGAGGATTCTGCTGGCTGCACAGGCGCTTTCGTGAGCAGGCTCGCTCCCACAGGTTGATTGGCATTCCAAGGGCAGATGGCTCGCTCCCACATTTGAAATGCAGTTCAACTGCGGGAGCGAGCCTGCTCGCGAAGCTTTTCAGCCTTTATGGCAATTCACGGCTGGCATAGAACGCACTGAGCACTTTGACCAGATGCGCCAGGTCATGGCTGCCGCACAGTTCGCGAATCGAGTGCATGGCAAAGGTCGGCAGGCCAATGTCGACGGTGCGCACACCCAGATGGCTGGCGGTGATCGGGCCGATGGTCGAGCCGCAGCCCATGTCGCTGCGCACCACGAAACTTTGCACCGGGACTTCTTCGGCCATGCACAAATGGCGGAAGAAACCGGCGGTTTCGCTGTTGGTGGCGTAGCGCTGGTTGCTGTTGACCTTGATCACCGGGCCGGCATTGAGTTTCGGGCCGTGGTTGGCGTCGTGCTTTTCCGCGTAGTTGGGGTGCACGCCGTGGGCGTTATCGGCCGACACGAGCAGGGATTTCTGAATGGTGCGGACGAACTCGTCACCTTCCGGCAGTAGGCGCCGCAGGGTCTGTTCTAGCATCGGGCCGTCGGCACCGCATGCCGAGCAGGAGCCGACTTCTTCGTGGTCATTACAGACCAGCACGCAGGTTTCGTCGGTCTCGGCGGTGAGCAACGCTTGCAGGCCGGCGTAGCACGACAGCAGGTTGTCGAGGCGTGCGCCGGCGATGAAATCACCGTTCAAACCGATCACCGCAGCGCTTTGCGTATCGTAGAAGCTCAGCTCGTAATCCAGCACCACGTCGGCATTCAAGCCGTGCTCGCGGGCCAGTTGATCGGTGAGCACGGCGCGGAAATCGACGCGCTCGTCGCCGGCGAATTGCGCCAGGATCGGCGGCAGTTCGGTCTGCGCGTTGATCGCCCAGCCCTGGTTGGCTTCACGGTTGAGGTGAATGGCCAGGTTGGGAATGATCGCGATCGGTGCCTTGAAGTCGATCAACTGGCTCTCGACCTTGCCGTCACGGCGGAAGGTCACGCGGCCGGCCAGCGACAGATCGCGGTCGAACCACGGCGCCAGCAGCGCGCCGCCGTAGACTTCGACGCCCAGTTGCCAGAAGCCCTGACGCTGCAGTTCCGGTTGTGGCTTGACCCGCAGGCATGGGCTGTCGGTATGGGCGCCGACCAGGCGGATACCGTCGTGCAGGGGCGAGTTGCGGCCCATTTTGATCGCGACGATCGAGGAGTCGTTGCGGGTGACGTAATAGCGGCCGTTGGCCTCGGTGGACCATGGCTCACGCTCGTCGAGGCGCACATAACCGGCGGCCTCCAGACGCTGAACGAGGCTGGCGGTGGCGTGGAACGGGGTAGGGGAGGCCTTGAGGAAATCGATCAGGCCCTGGTTCAACTCTGCGCGCATAAGAAACTCCAGACAGCAATGGACGGGAGTTTAACGTATTGGCCGAACAATTGAATCCGAACGGATTCCCTGTGGGAGCGAGCCTGCTCGCGAAGGCGATTGATCAGTCAACATCGATGCTGAATGTGAAACCGCTTTCGCGAGCCGGCTCGCTCCCACATGGGGCCGGTGCTGGCTGTCAGAACGGGGCCGGGCACTCGAAGCGCAGGCGTTCGCCGGTTTGCGGATGAGTGAAGCTGAGCATGCTGGCGTGCAGGCACAGACGTGGCCAGGCTGCCAGCGCCTGTTCATGGGCATAGAGCCCGTCGCCGAGCAGCGGGTGGCCGATCGACAACATGTGCACGCGCAGTTGATGCGAGCGGCCGGTGATGGGCGTCAACTCAACCCGGCACCAATCGCCGCAACGTTCCAGCACCTTCCAGAAGGTCAGCGCATGCTTGCCGAATTCGTGATCGACCACGTGCCGGGGCTTGGTCGGTGGGTCGTAGCGCAGGGGCAGGTCGATGCTGCCGCTGTCCAGCTCCGGCTGACCCCAGGCCAAAGCGGTGTAGGCCTTTTCGGTTTCGCGGTCATGAAACTGCCGCGACAGCTCACGATGGGTGTCGGCATCCCGGGCCAGCAGGATGATGCCGGAGGTTTCCCAGTCCAGACGATGGACGATGCGCGCTTCCGGGTAGCCGTTTTCCTGCAGGCGGGTGATCAGGCAGTCCTTGTTGTCGTCAGCGCGACCGGGCACCGAGAGCAGCAGGGTCGGTTTGTCGACCACCAGCACGGCGGCGTCCTGATGGATGATGCGGATGTTGGACAGCGGCATTAAAACAGCCTCGTAACAAATGCCAACGGCGGTTCAGGACCATTCCACCGGGGAATGGCCCTGAACCGCCGTCATACCTGCCGGATCGACTCAGCGATCGGGCAGGGTGATGTTGAGTTCCAGAATCGAGCAACTGCCCTGGCTTTCCAGTGCAACATGTACGTCATCGTTGCCGATGTTGACGTACTTGCGGATCACGTCGACCAGCTCCTTCTGCAAGGCTGGCAGGTAATCCGGCGTGCTGCGCTGGCCGCGCTCATGCGCCACGATGATCTGTAGACGCTCTTTCGCTACCGAGGCGGTACTTGGCTTTTTGTTGGCACGAAAGAAGTCAAAAAGGTTCATTACCTACCTCCAAACAGGCGCTCGAAGAATCCCTTCTTCTCGACATCGAGGAATCGGTGGGCTTTTTCTTTGCCCAGCAGGCGGTCGACGGTATCGCTGTAAGCCTGACCGGCATCGCTCTGGTCGTCGAGAATCACCGGCACGCCCTGGTTGGAAGCCTTGAGCACCGCCTGGGATTCCGGGATGACGCCGAGCAAGGTTACCGAAAGGATTTCCTTGACGTCTTCAACGCCGAGCATCTCGCCCTTCTCAACACGCTCCGGGTGGTAGCGGGTGATCAGCAGGTGTTCCTTGATCGGGTCTTCGCCACGTTCGGCGCGGCGCGATTTGCTCGCCAGCAGGCCGAGCATACGGTCCGAGTCACGTACCGAGGAGACTTCCGGGTTGGTCACGACGATCGCTTCATCGGCGAAGTACATGGCCAGGTGCGCACCTTTCTCGATGCCCGCCGGGGAGTCGCAGACGACGAACTCGAATTGTTCCTTGAGCTCCATCAGGACTTTTTCCACGCCTTCGACGGTCAGCGCGTCTTTGTCGCGGGTCTGGCTGGCCGCCAGTACGTAGAGGTTTTCCAGGCGCTTGTCTTTGATCAGTGCCTGTTGCAGGTTGGCTTCGCCGTTTACCACGTTGACGAAGTCATACACCACGCGGCGCTCGCAACCCATGATCAGGTCGAGGTTACGCAAGCCCACGTCGAAGTCGACGATCACTGTTTTGTGGCCGCGCAGAGCGAGACCGGTACCGATAGCGGCGCTGGTGGTGGTCTTACCCACACCACCCTTGCCGGATGTAACCACGAGAATCTTGGCCAAGGTGTTTCACCCCTAAGGAAGAAGGACTGTTCAGCCCCTGAAAAACATCTCTTGAAAACTACTGCAGTCGGACAGCCTTGGCTGGAATTTGGCTTTGGGCCTTTTTCCTACTTCGTTTGAGCCGTTTTCGCTACGTTTTAGAGATGCTTGGAAAATGCGGCAGTATCCGTTAAAGCCGAATGATGTTCAACACGTCGCCTGACAGGCTGACCTGGACGCCCGAGCCCCACATCGGATCGCGACGCAAATCCTCGGAGACCTTGTAATGACCGGCGATGGAGATCAGTTCAGCGCTCAATTGCTGACAGAAAATCCGTGCCTTGGTGTCACCTTTGACGCCGGCCAGCGCACGGCCGCGCATCGGGCCGTATACATGGATGTTGCCATCGGCAAGAAGTTCCGCCCCCGGACTGACCGAAGAGACCACTACCAGATCGCCACCCTGGGCATATATCTGTTGGCCACCACGTACTGGCGTGGTGATTACGCGGGTCGGTTTGACGGTCGGCTCAGGTGGCTTTTCCGGCTTCTTTTTGACTTCGGCTTCCGGTGTTTCCAGTGGACGCTCGCGGGCACCGGAGGGCGGTAGCACGGGGATGTCGATGGCGATGGCAGCGGCGATGTCTTCGATGCGGCTGGCGCGGATGGCCAGGGTACGCAGGCCATGCTGGCGGCAGACGCGCATCAGCCCCGGCAGGTCAACCGCGCCCTGGTTCGGCGGCAGTTTGTCGAGTGCCAGAACCAGCGGTGCATTGCTGAAAAAATTCGGCGCCTGGGCGACTTTGGCGGCCAATTGCCGATCGAGGCTTTCGAGGTCGTTACGGGCCAGTTCCAGCACAGTGATGGCCAGCATGCTGCCCTTGAGCTGGAATACGGGATCTTGGTCTAACGGGTCGGTTTGGCTCATGTCGGCATACAACGGCTTGTCACTAAAAGTGCCGAGACTTATAACGAGAACGCCCGCGAGCCGCAAGCCGGGTCGAACGATGTAGAATGCGCGGCCACTGTATTTACGGAAGCTTTAATGGATCGCCCGCGTTTTCGAAAAGCATATCTTGCTCCGCGCTTCTGGCCGCTCTGGTGCGGCCTGGGGCTTTGTGGCTGATCGTGCAGCTGCCGTATCCGGCGCTGTTGACCATCGGTCGAGTTTTGGGCGCGTTGATGTATCGCGTCGCCAGCGACCGGCGAACCATCGCCCGGCGCAATCTGGAATTGTGCTTCCCGGAAAAATCCGCCGCCGAGCGCAAACGCCTGCTCAAGGAAAACTTCGCCTCCACCGGCATCGCCTTCTTCGAAATGGCGATGAGCTGGTGGTGGTCGCGCGAACGTCTGGCGAAACTGGCCCACGTCGAAGGCCTTGAACATCTGCAGAAGGCGCAGCGCGAAGGCAAAGGCGTGATCCTCATGGCTGCGCATTTCACCACTCTTGAGATCGGCGCGGCGCTGCTTGGCCAGCAGCACACCATCGACGGCATGTACCGTGAGCACAAAAATCCTTTATTCGACTTCGTCCAGCGCCGTGGCCGCGAGCGGCACAATCTCGATTCGCTGGCGGTGGAGCGCGATGACGTGCGCGGCATGCTCAAACTGCTGCGCTCGGGCCGGGCGATCTGGTATGCGCCGGATCAGGACTACGGCGCCAAGCAGAGCATCTTCGTGCCGCTGTTCGGCATTCAGGCCGCGACTGTGACGGCTACCACCAAATTTGCCCGGCTAGGCAAAGCGCTGGTGGTGCCGTTCACTCAGGAGCGTCTGGCCGACGGCAGTGGTTATCGCCTGGTGATTCATCCGCCGCTGGAAGATTTTCCCGGCGAGAGCGAAGAGGCCGATTGCATCCGCATCAATCAATGGGTCGAGAGCGCTTTGCGTGCCTGCCCCGAGCAATACCTGTGGGCGCATCGGCGCTTCAAGAGTCGCCCACCGGGCGAGCCGAAGCTTTATCCCAAGCGTCGATGATTCACCCGTCCTGACAAGCACCGTGGAGTGTTGCGATGAGTCCTGCTGAACCGGTCACAGGTTTGATTCTTTCCGGCGGCGGGGCTCGGGCGGCGTATCAGGTCGGGGTGCTGGCGGCAATTGCCGAATTGCTGCCGGTCGGCGCGGACAATCCGTTTCCGGTGATCGTCGGCACGTCGGCCGGGGCGATCAATGCGGTCAGCCTGGCCAGTGGCGCCACGGACTTTCGCGCCGCCATCGCACGCTTGACCCAGTTCTGGCAGGGCTTTCGCAGCCACCGCGTGTTGCGCAGCGACTGGCCCGGAGTCATCCATCAAGCCAGCCGCTTCGTCAGCCACAGCCTGCTCGGCCTCGGTCGGCAGATGCCGGTGGCGCTGCTCAACAGTTCGCCGCTGCGCGAACTGCTCGAGGAAAAACTGCCTCTGGCCGGCATCGCCGAATCCATCGCACGCAAGCAATTGCATGCGGTGGCGGTGACCGCGTTCGGCTACGAATCGGGGCAAGCGGTGACGTTCTATCAGGGCGGCGGCACGATTGACGCTTGGCTGCGGCATCGACGCATTGGTGTGCCGACGCAGCTGTCGGTTGATCATCTGTTGGCGAGTTCGGCGATTCCGCTGTTGTTCGCGCCGGTGAAAATCGGCGAGGAATATTTCGGTGACGGCGCAGTGCGCCAGTCGGCGCCGATCAGCCCGGCGCTGCATCTGGGTGCCAGTCGCGTGCTGGTGGTGGGCGTCAGCGGCAACCCGCGCGGCGTCGATCCGCAGCAGCCGCTGGAACGCGCCTACAGCGGCCAGCAACCGACGCTGGCGCAGATCGGCGGGCACATGCTCAACAGCACGTTCATCGACAGTCTGGAGAGCGATATCGAGTTGCTGCAGCGTCTGAATCAGTTCAGCCATTTGCTCCCGGCCGGCACGCCGACCCGCGCGCTGGGCGTGGCGCCGGTGGAAGTGCTGGTAATTGCGCCGAGTCAGCCGATCGACGAAATCGCCGCGCGCCATCGCCAGGAGCTGCCGGCGGCGTTGCGCCTGTTTCTGCGCGGGCCGGGCGCGACCAAGACGAGCGGGGCGGGGGTGCTCAGTTACCTGCTGTTCGAGGCGGGGTATTGCAGCGAGTTGATCGAGTTGGGGCGGCGGGATGCGCTGGCCAAACGCGAGGAGCTGTGCCGGTTTTTGCGGATATCCGAGGCGGTTTCAGCCTGACATTTGCGGCGCGGCTGTCGCTGGCAAGCCAGCTCCCACAAGGGCATGTGTCGTTCACAATTTTTGAATACACATGGAAACCTGTGGGAGCTGGCTTGCCAGCGAAGGCGTCGGAGAGGACGCCGCCGGGTCAGAAGTGGAACTTGACCAAGAAGCTGGTGGTGCTCTGATCGGTCTTGAAGTACTGGCTGTCCTTGATCCCGTACTTGTCCGACCAGTAGTCGTACTCGACACCGACATACAACTGCTTCTCGCCGAAATTCAGCGCCTTGCCCAGGTCGTATTTGACCTGCGGATTGAAGTGCAGGTTGGCGTGGTAGTCGCCCTTGGAATTGGAGTCGTTGTCGACTACCCAGTCCATGAAGCCGTCGATGAGGATGTTCGATTTGCCCACCGGGATGGTGTAGGACCACACCGGGGTGATCTGCCAGACGTTGTCACCGGCGCGTGCGCCCTGGGTGTGACGCTGATAGAAGTTCAGCTGGAAGTAGTCGAAGCCTGGAATCGCCAGGTCGAAGCCCGGACCGATGAGGTACGCCTCGGTATCGCCTTCACCGAACTCGTAGGTCATGGCCAGCAACACGTCAGTCACCGGACCAAAGGCCAGTTTCTGATCGAAGATCTTGCCGAACGACAGGCGCGGGCTGAGCTCGCCGTAGTAGGTGTTGGAGCCGACGCCGCCATCATCCTTGCCGTTGTAGAAGATCTTGTCGATGAACAGGAAGTTGTCCCCATACTTCCAGGCATCGGCGTGCTCGAAGGTCACGGTCTGCTGAATGCGCGGGTTAACCTGGAAGTCCTTGCCATACAGGTAGGTCAGGCTGTTGTTCTGCCACTGCAGCAGGCCTTCGGCCATCGCCTGGCCGCCGGCGAACATCGATCCGGCCAGCATCAGGCTGGTGCACATACGTTTCATTCGGTTGCTCCCAAAGTAGGTGTTCCACGTTATTTTTTAAGATCGGCGCTCTGATGTGGCGCCTTTTTTCGTACCGCAAATTTCATCCGATCGGTCAGCTTTCATTGCTGGTAGCAAAAGCTGCGCCAAGGCTTTCGAAAAACCAAAAAACGCCCGTTCGGCTGCTGAAAAACAGTCGACGAGCGTGTTTTCGGGAGGCCTCAGGACTGACCGCAGCCGGGATAAGTTGGCTTTTCGGTCAGAAATTGAATTCAGGCTTTTTTTAGAGCGAATTCGGAAGGCGGCGGAGAATACTGACTCCTCGGCCAAGGCTCAAGTGCCCCGCAACAGAGCACCGACGGCAGGTATGGCGCACGGTTGCGGGCCATCTCAGAAGTGCACCTTCAGCAGCAGGCTGGCGGTGTTCTGGTTGGTATCGAAGGAGTGGCTGTTTTCAATGCCGTATTTGTTCTTCCAGTAGCTGTACTCGGTGCCGACGTACACCTGCTTCTGGCTCCAGCCCAAGGCTTTGCCGAGGTCGTATTTGATCTGCGGGTTGATGTGCAGGTTGGCGTGGTAGGTGCCGCGCGAGTTCTCGTCGTTGTCGACGACCCAGTCGAGGTAGCCGTCGATCAGCACATCGGAATTGCCCAGCGGGAAGCTGTAGGACCACGCGGGGGTGATTTGCCAGACGCCATCGCCGGGGCGCGGGCCTTCGGTCTGGCGACGGAAAATGTTCAGGGTGACGTAATTGAAACCGGGCACTTTCAGATCGAAACCGGGACCGATCAGGTAAGCCTCGCTTTCGCCTTCGCCGTACTCGTAGGTCATTGCCAACAGCACATCCTTGATCGGGCCGAACTCGATCTTGCGATCAAGGATCTTGCCGAAGGACAGGCGCGGGGTGAATTCGCCGTAGAAGGTGTGCGGACCTTTGTTCGGATCTTCCTTGCCGTTGTAGAAGATCTTGTCGACGAACAGAAAGTTGTCGCCGTACTTCCATTTGTCGGCGTGCTCGAAGGTCACCGTCTGCTGATACGACGGGTTGATCGCGAAGTTCTTGCCGTACAGATAGCTGAGGCTGTTGCTCTGCCACAGCAGCAGATCGCCGGCCATGGCCTGACTCGCGGCCAGCAGGCCGCCACTCAACAGAACGTTGCTTTGCGTGCGGATCATCTGTTGCTCCCTCTTGTTTTTATTGTTTGAGGCACAAGCAGTTGCGTAGTCCCTGTGGGAGCGAGCCTGCTCGCGAAGCGGTTGTGTCAGTCACCATCAATGTTGAATGACACAGCGCTTTCGTGAGCAGGCTCGCTCCCACAGGTGGTGTGGTGGTTTCAATCAGTGCGCATGGCAATCGTTGATTGCTGCGCGCTCCTTGCCGCCGAGGATGTTGAACAGCAGGTTCAGGGTCAGCGCGCTGAGGGTGGCCATGGCGATGCCGCTGTGGGTGATCGGGCTCATCCACAGCGGCAGGTGGGCGAAGAATTCCGGACGCACCACCGGGATCAGGCCCATGCCGATGCTCACCGCGACCAGCAACTGGTTGCGGCGGTCACCGATGTCAGCTTCCTGGAGGATCTTGATGCCAGTCGCGGCGACCATGCCGAACATCGCAATCGCCGCACCGCCCAGCACCGCCGGGGGAATCGACGCCACCAGAAACGCCGCTTTCGGCAGCAGGCTGAGGACGATCAGAAGACCACCGGCAACGATGGTCACCGAGCGGCAACGCACGCCGGTCATCTGCACCAGGCCGATGTTCTGCGCGAACGAGGAGTGAGTGAAGGTGTTGAAGAAACCGGCAAAGAACGACGCGCCGGCATCGCACAGCAAGCCGCGACGGAGCATGCGCGGGCAGACTTCCTGGCCGGTGATCTTGCCCAGCGCGAGGAACATCCCGGTGGACTCGACGAAGATGATCACCACCACCAGACACATCGACAGAATCGGCGCGAGCTCGAACTTGGGCATGCCGAAATGCAGCGGGGTGACGAACTGAATCCACGGTGCGCTGGCCATGCCGCTGAGGTCGACCATGCCGATCACGCCGCACAATACATAGCCCAGGCACATGCCGATCAGCACGGAAATGTTGACCCAGAATCCGCGCATGAAGCGGTGAACCAAGAGGATGGTGGCCAGCACCAGCGCGGCGATGGCCAGATAAATCGGCGATCCGAATTGCGCGGCGTCGACCCCGCCACCGGCCCAGTTCACGGCCACGGGGAACAGCGATAAACCAATCGAGGTGATGACCGTGCCGGTGACCAGCGGCGGGAAGAAACGCACGACCTTGGACATGAACGGTGCGATCAGCATGCCGAAGAAACCGGCGGCGATGGTTGCACCGAAGATTCCTTGCAGGCCGATGCCAGGCATGCCGGCCATGGCGACCATGCTGCCAACGGCGGCGAAACTGGCACCCATCATCACCGGCATGCGGATGCCCATGGGGCCGATGCCGAGCGACTGAACGATGGTGGCGATGCCGGCGACGAGCAGGTCGGCGTTGATGAGGAAGGCGATTTCTTCACGACTCAGGCCAGCGGCCTGTCCGATGATCAGCGGCACCGCGATGGCACCGCCGTACATCAGCAGAACATGTTGCAGACCGACCAGGATCAGTTGCAAAAGGGGCAAACGCTGAATGGCGGGTGCGTCGGGGATGCGCGCTTTGGACAGCTCGGACATGCAACACCTCGGATCTTTTTTATTCTTGTGATTAACAGCTGCCGGGTTGCTTGCAGCTGTTTCTTTGCATCAGGCAGACCGCGGAGCGGCCATTCGCGGGCAAGCCCGCTCCCACACAGGCTATGCAAAACCCTGTGGGAGCTGGCTTGCCAGCGATGCTTTTAACGATTAATTGGTCTGCGCTCCCTGGGCAATCCAGGCACCGATCAGGTCACGTTCCTGCTGGGTCATCTGGGTGATGTTGCCCAGTGGCATGATCTGTGTGGTGATGGCTTGCGCCTGAATGCGCGCGGCGTTCTGGCGAATCTGCTCGGGGGTGTCGAACATCACACCGGCCGGGGCTGCGCTGAACAACGGGCTGGTCGGCTTGGACGAATGGCACACCGTGCAACGCTCTTGAATCACGTTGTGCACTTTGTCGAAACCGGGGCCGGCATTCGAGGCTTGCGCAGGTGCCGCCGCAGGAGCTGCGGGTGCCGCAGGTTGCGCCGCTTCGGCCGGTTTCGCGCCACCGCCCAATGCCGTCTCCGGCAGCGGTTGGTACTCGATTTTCGCCGGTGCCTTGGCCACTTCAGGTGCGTTCGACATCGGCATCGGACCGGTGACGTAGGCCAGGCAGATCATGCCCACCGCTGCCACTGGCAGGGTCCAGGCAAACTTGTGGCTGTCGTGACGGGTGTTGAAGTAGTGACGCACCAATACCGCCAACACCGCGATCCCGGCCAGGATCAACCAGTTGTACTGGCTGCCGTAAGTGCTCGGGAAGTGGTTGCTGATCATGATGAACAGCACTGGCAGGGTGAAATAGTTGTTGTGTCGCGAACGCAGCAGACCCTTGGCCGGCAGCGCCGGATCCGGCGTGCGGTTCTCGGCGATCGCCGCCACCAGTGCGCGTTGCGCCGGCATGATGATGCGGAACACGTTGCCGACCATGATGGTGCCGATGATCGCGCCGACGTGCAGGTACGCACCACGCCCGCTGAACACTTTGCTGAAGCCATAGGCCGCGGCAATGATCAGCACGAACAGGATGAAGCCGAGCAGGGCAGGTTTCTTGCCCAGGGCCGAATCGCAGAGGAAGTCGTAGACGAACCAGCCGACGATCAGCGAGCCGATACCGATGGCCACACCTTCAGGACCGCTGAGGCCGCTGCCGGGTGCCACGAGGTAGAGCACTGGATTGGAGTAGAACACCACGCACAGCAGCGCGATCCCCGACATCCAGGTGAAGTAGGCTTCCCACTTGAACCAGTGCAGGTTGTCCGGCATGGACGGTGGGGCCAGTTTGTATTTTTCCAGATGATAGATACCGCCACCGTGGATCGCCCACAGATCACCGGCCAGACCGGTTTTCGGGTTGACGCGGTTGAGGTTGTTCTCCAGCCAGACGAAGTAGAACGACGCGCCAATCCAGGCCACGCCAGTGATCATGTGAACCCAGCGCACGCTCAGGTTCAGCCATTCCAACAGATGTGCTTCCACAGTCTTTACCTCTCGCCCGTCACTCTTGTTGTCGAGTGATCGGACCTTCTCTTATTGGTGGGGGGCGAGGATCAACCGCTCATCCTCTTTGAAAAAATGCTCATCGCAGTTATTGCCTGTGCCACTGCGATCAACCACCAGGAAGTCATCCCGCTTTTCGATCGTCAGCACCGGGTGGTGCCAGACGCCGCGATGGTAATTGATGCCCTGCCTGCCGTTGGTGACGAAGGCGCGGACCAAGCCTGATACAGGTGCATCGCCAACTGGCGCGACCACGATCAGAAAGGGGTTGCCGAGCAGCGGAATGAAAGCCTGGCTGCCCAGCGGATGGCGTTCCAGCATGCAAACGGTCAGCGGCATGTCCTGCGCGTCGGCGCGGAAAATGCTGATGATTGCGTTGTCCTCAGGCGTAGCGGTTTCGACCGTCGCCAGTTTGTGGAAGCGCATGGTCGAACCGTTGTTGATCATGAAGTGATCGCTGCCGTCGGTTTCGATCACGTCACCGAAAGGGGCGAAGGCTTCTTTGGTCAGCGGTTCAATCGTCAATGTGCGCATGCTGTTCTTCTTATCCGGATTCTGTGTTGTTAGATCTATCGCCATCGCGGGCAAGCCCGCTCCCACAGTGGACTGTGGCGTTCACAAAACCTGTGGGAGCTGGCTTGCCAGCGATTGGGTTCAACCTTGTTTAGCGACCTTGCCCAATACACGCAGGCGACTCACGCCACCATCCGGGAACACGTTCAGGCGGATGTGGGTGATCGGGCCGAGTGCCTTGATCTGCTCGACGAAGGTGTGTTCGGCGTGCATTTCCAGCTTCTGGCTTGGCAGCAGTTCGCGCCAGAACAGCGACTGGGTTTCGATCTGGCTGTCGGTGCCGCCCTTGACGAACGCGCCCTGGATCGAGCAGGTGTCCGGGTAGTTGCCTTTGAAGTGCAGGGTGTCGACGACGATTTTCTCGATCTCGCCCGGATGACCCAGCGCGACGATCACCCAGTCATTGCCCGGCGTACGACGACGTGCGGTTTCCCAGCCGTCGCCCATGTTGATGCCACGGCCCGGGTTGAGGATGTTGCTCATGCGGCCGAAGTGTTCGTCGGAGCAGGCGAGGGCGCGGCCACCGTTAAGGGCTGCGGCCAGATCGACTTGCTCGTTGTCGCCAACAGCGGACCAGTCGCGGAACGGAATGCCGTACACGCGCAGACGGGCAACACCGCCGTCCGGGTAGATGTTGAAGCGCAGGTGGCTGAACGCCTGGTCGTTGCTGATTTCGTGGAAGTGGTGGCTGTTGCCCTGCAGCTCGACGGCCGACAGCACTTCAGTCCACTGGGTGTTTTCATCCGGCTCGCCCGAGGCCAGGAAGCACGCTTCCAGCGAGGCCGACGGCGGATAGTTGCCGGTGAAGAATGAAGTGTCGATGTCCACGCCTTTGATCGAGCCCGGTACGCCCAGACGGATCACCGCGCTGTCGTAACCTTCAAAGCGCTTGCGGCGCGACTCCCAGCCGTCCATCCACTTGCCGTTGTCATCGAACACGCCCTCCTTCCATACGGCCGGGGTCGGTTGGAACAGACGATTGGCGTCTGCGAACCAGTCATCGGTGACCGAAATGATCTTGGTGCCCAGACGGGCGTCGGCCAGGTTGACGTATTTTTCGAAAGGTACGGCGTAAGCTTTCATTCTTCTTGTCTGCCTTTGATAAGTTGGCTGGGGATGCTCGCAGGGCCCTGGGCGTTTGCGCGTTCATTCACGCTCGGGCCAGGCTTGCTAAAGAGTCAGTAAACGGAACAGGGCAATCTTGTTGATCTCCGCCAGCGCGCATTTGAACTCGGCTTCCACCGAATTGTTGATGCGCGTTTCGAACGCCGCGAGGATCTGATGCCGGTTGCTGCCTTTTACCGCCATGATGAAGGGAAACTTGAACTTGGCTTTGTAGGCGTCGTTCAGCTCGGTGAAGCGCTGGAACTCTTCGGCCGTGCATTGGTGAATACCGGCGCCAGCCTGCTCATGGGTGCTGGCTTCGGTCAGTTGGCCCTGGACGGCGGCTTTGCCGGCCAGGTCCGGGTGAGCGTTGATCAGGGCCAGCTGGCTGGCATGATCGGCGCTCAACAGGATATCGCTCATGCGCTGGTGCAGGGTTTCGATCTCGTCGATCGAAGCGTCCGCACCGAGGTCGTAGGCCTTTTCGGCCACCCATGGCGAATGTTCGTAGATGTCGGCGAAGGCTTTGACGAAAGCGTCGCGGCTCAGGGTCGACGGTTGCAGGGTTTGAAAGCGGCTCATTTTGCAGTCCCTTGGTACGGGTGGGTTTCTTGCCAGTGACGCGCGATGTCAACGCGACGGCTGAACCACACCTGTTCATGACTTTTGGCGTATTCGATAAAGCGCTTGAGCGAAGCGAGGCGACCAGGACGGCCGATCAGGCGGCAGTGCAGACCGATCGAAAGCATTTTCGGCGCTTCGGCCCCTTCGGCGTAAAGCACGTCGAAGGCGTCTTTGAGGTATTCGAAGAAGTCGTCACCCTTGTTGAAACCCTGCACTTGCGTGAAGCGCATGTCGTTGGTGTCGAGGGTGTAGGGGATCACCAGATGCGGCTTGCCGGTCGGGTTGTTCGGTTCCCAGTAGGGCAGGTCGTCGTCGTAGGTGTCGCAGTCGTAGAGGAAACCGCCTTCTTCCATGACCAGGCGACGGGTGTTCGGCCCGGTGCGGCCGGTGTACCAGCCCAGCGGACGTTCGCCGGTCAGTTCGGTGAGGATGCGGATCGCTTCGAGCATGTGCTCGCGTTCCTGCGCTTCATCCATGTACTGATAGTCGATCCAGCGGTAGCCGTGGCTGCAAATCTCGTGGCCGGCCTCGACCATCGCACGGATCACGTCCGGGTGACGCTGGGCGGCCATGGCCACGGCGAAGATGGTCAGCGGAATGTCGAATTCCTTGAACAGTTTCAGAATCCGCCAGACCCCGGTGCGGCTGCCATACTCGTAAAGCGATTCCATGCTCATGTTGCGCGCGCCTTGCAGCGGCTGGGCAGCGACCATTTCGGACAGGAAGGCTTCGGATTCCTTGTCGCCGTGCAGAATGTTGCGCTCGCCACCTTCTTCGTAATTGAGCACGAAGGACAGGGCGATCCGGGCATTGCCCGGCCAGTGTGGGTGAGGAGGGTTACTGCCGTAACCGATCAGGTCGCGTGGGTAGTCAGCGCTCACTGCAGTCTTCCTTCTTGTACGTTGACAGATTGGTGTGGCGGCCTGGCAGGCTGGCGTCACAGCGATGGGCTGATTGTATACAACTTTATTTACATTTTGTAAGCCTGAATTTTCGCATTTTTCACCGGCTGTCATCTTTTGCTGTTAATGGTTCCAGCGTGCAAGAAACCTGCCTGACCAGTCAGCTAATGAATAGAAGGTTCAATGATCAGGCGCTTTGCTGGTTGATTGGCGATAAACGCCCGGATGGCGGGGGTGAAGCGAAAAATGTCGTTTTTATTGTGTACAATTTTTTTGAAAAGTGTCTTAATCAGTCGCTCGCCGCAGCGTTTCGTGCTCTGAAACGGTGCGGTCTCCTTTTCAACTGACTTCGGGAGGCGCGAGGTCTGACCGCTTGTTGTGGCCAGGCGCGCAGAATCAATGGGACGTTTGACAACTCACGTTTTGGACGCTGCACACGGTTGCCCGGGCAGCTCGATCAAGGTCGAGCTGTACCGCGTTGAAGGCTCGCAGCTGGAATTGGTCGCCAGTGCGACAACCAACAGCGATGGCCGGGTCGACGCACCGTTGCTGCAAGGCGACGATTATCGCACTGGCGTTTATCAGGTGCAGTTCCACGCCGGCGATTACTACCGCGCCCGCGGTGTGCAACTGCCCGAGCCGGCATTTCTCGACGTGGTGGTGTTGCGTTTCGGCATCTCCGCCGAGCAGGAGCACTATCACGTGCCCCTGCTGATTTCGCCTTACAGCTATTCCACGTATCGGGGCAGCTGACCCCCAAGCAGCTGCCCCCACCGGGAAGCGACTGCGCATATAGCTTCTTTGGTCTTTCGCCCGCCCACACTGCGGGCTTTTTTTATGGCCGCAATTTTCCCTCCAAACCGGCGACCGAGCGCCATGCTCAGCGTTCGCGAATGATGAATACCGAGTCAGGCTTGCCGGCAACCTTCAACACTCCGCCGATCAGCCAGACCACTTTGTTTTGCGCGGCGGCCTCGGTCAGCGCCTTGAAGGCGTCCTGGCCGATTCGCGCGGGTGTGCTCGGTTCGGTCAGTTCATTGCCGGGCACATGAGTGAGGCCTGCCTGGTCGATCGCTCCCAGTTTGAGGAAGAAAATCTGATCGTGGTGGGCCCGTTTGAATACCAGCGTCGGCATGCGATGTTCATACGTCAGCGGGAATAATTCGTAGCCGCTGTTAACCAGCAAGGAACCGATCAGCCGCCTCAGGTTCAGGTCCGAGGGATAGGTTGAGTAGTGATTCCAGGCCGCTGGAAAACGCTGCGGATCGAAGGTCAGGCGTTGCAGCTCACTGTCGACTTGGGAAGGCATCGGAATCAGTCGTTTCCCGCCAAGGTCAATATCCGGCGCCACGGTCAGCATGCTCATCGGGTCGGCGCGGGTCTGGGCCGGCGTCGTAGACAGCGGCCGGTGCTGCCATTGCTGCAACGCAGCATCAATGTTGACCAGCCCGGTGCCGGTGATCGTCGGCGAGTGGTCGGCCAGTTCGAATAGTCGTCGGGCCACGGCGCGCGCGGTGGCGTCAGAAAAATCGGGGAATGCACGAGCAACGGATTGGGTGATTGGCGCTTCGAAAAAGTGTTTGCCCGGATGTATTTCACCTGGATCGTTGCCGATTCGAAACGTGGCCACCGGCTGCAAGGCGGGGGCGGTGGCCAGCATGTGTTCGAACGCCTCGAAGTGCGTTGGCGCGAACTCGGGATGAAGCACGAAAAACACCCGGGGCGCGGGGTTTGAGCCAACGGGCACGATGGGATAATGCAACCAGCCAAGCTGCACCGATTCGATCCCGGCAGGCTTGTTCAAATGGCCCCAGGGCAACCAGAAATACGCCGGATGCTGATCCTGGGCGCTGGGTGCTTGCCGTGTTGCCGGTTCGTCAGTCTCCTCCAGCCGTGGCCGTTTGCTCGGGCCGGCGATGGGCTCTTCGGCCTGGGCGATCGGCTGTCGGCTGGATGATGGGGGCTCTGCGGGCTGGGTGCCGGGTGCTTTCTGCCGCCAGAACACGGTTCCCGCGATCTGTTCAAAAAATATCTCCGGTGCCGCATGGCTTGCCGCTGACGCCTGCTGATAGTCGCCGTCCTTGTTTTTGCGCACCATGACTGTTCCGTCAACCGTGGTGACAAAGGTCTGCTTGAGCTTGTTGTAGCGAATGCCATCAGTGGCCAGTTGCGGCTTGGTCAGCGTGTTGACGTCCGAGGGTGCGAGATAGTCGGGGCTGGCCAAGGTAGTCGGGGCGCGCCGGATCGATGGCCTGTCAGGGCGCTGGATGCTCCAGCTCGCCTGGCCTTCGTTGGGAACCAGGGCGAGGCCGGTGACGCCGGGGGCGAAAGTCAGGGGTAAATGGTAGTTGCCGTGCAGATCCTGTTCGACCACGAACCGTCCTTCACTATCGATTTGTGCGTACGTTCGCTGATCCGGACCGGTGAACAGACCGCTCTTGTCTGGCACGGCAATCAGCTCGTGAGCGCGCTCCTGCGGCCAGGGGATCGCGTTCCGAGTGGTGCCAATACGATTCGCTGTAGGCGGCAACTCATGAATGACCACCGCGGGCTGGCGATCAACCGCTGCGGAGGTGTCGGCGCCCCGGCTGAGGGGTGGCGGTTGAATGCCCAGCAGCAAGGCATCCGGCATGTGCAGACCGATGGTGTTGCTGCGTGTCGGCGAACCTGAGCCGGAGGCGTCGGGGAGGTTGGTTTTTGTCGTGACAGAAACTTTTTGGGTGGTTTGGCCATACTGAACTACTCATGAAGTGGATGCGCAGGCGCGCGCGGGCGCCTGGCAAAGCGCAGGGTTGCAAAGGGTGCTGTCGATTAATTGTTTTGCCGTTACGCTACAGGGACATTGAGGGTTGGCGTCGGCAGGAAGATCCCGGACTGATGGCTGCAACGATTGGCCACTTGCAACTCGGATGCTTCAACTCGCGAGTTATCGGCACGCAATACCCAGCCGTGTGCGGCAAAGCTGTAACTCACTGCCGCTGACTCATCGAAGATCCAGCCCGCGTTTCTGACCTTCACCACCTCGCTGGCCAGCGAGGCCAGTGCTGAGGGCAGCGGTCTGGTAGCGTTGGGGGCTTCAAAGAATCGTGCATCAAGGCCATCGCGGTAGACCCGGTCAAACACCAGATCGACTGTATGCACCACTCCGTTCTCAGTGATGACTCGAATCTGATCAATCAAGTCCTCGCTTTCGTACACCGGTAGGTAAACAGTACAGGTGCCGATGGATAGCTGATTGTTCGAGAGTCTGATATCGACGGGCCCGAGTTTTGTGGCATCGAGCTCCCACGTAGAGGAGTGCATCAGGCGCACGGTCGAGCTGGCGAGGGCGCCCGGTGTAGAAAGTCGCAGTGTCATGTTGGCAACGAGGTGTATCAGATACGTGGAGCCTTCTCCCACCAGGCTTTCCATCGCGGTTTGCACGGTCTGCGCGGTTAGCGTGGCACAGCAGTTGCGATTGCCCATTTCGTACGCCCTGTTTTCCGGCAGGGCATAACTGTAGCGTCGCGAGCGGACAGGCAAGGGCAGCTTCATTTGCCTGATCCAGTCCCTTGGTACGCTGTAATCGGTGAAGGCCGGCAGGACATCGGTTTCATCCGAGAGGCCGGCATTGATGGCGACACCGTCATTGAAAATCAGCACATAACGGTAAAACGGCCGGACAGCCATGGTGCGCAACATTTTTGTCAGGTTGTCTTGTTCGCCTTCATTACGAGCGGCGGCGAAATAATTCAGTTTGATCCGCTTTTCGCCAACGTGATAAACGAGATGACACCCTGCTGTCAGGTGATAGGACATGGGTTTGTATGCGAATAAATGCGCCTCGGCCTTTGTCAATTCATCGCTGCTGTAATCAAGATAGATTCTGGTGACGTTCTCAGCGCGCAGCACTGAGTAAAAAGTTGTCATGTTGCTGGAGCGGGGCAAGTAATAGCTCGCTTCCTGCTGATGCCTGATCCAGCACTCTTCGGCGTAAACGATAATGGGTTGTTGTGACTGACCAAGTTTGATCAGTATTTCAGCAAAGTCTGCCGCTTCGTCCTTTGAGAGTTTCTCCGGCAGCTCAAATCTGAAATGGAAACCGTCGCTGGTGATGAAAGTCAGATCCCTATTGACCAGTAGTCGGACGTTGGCTTTTGTTTCGTAGACATCATGGATGGTCAAGATGTTTTTTGATTGTTCATGAAACTCAAACCCCGAAGTGATAACCAGGTCGTTACCCTCGATGTGCCATGAGTCAATAAGCTCTTTTTTCCAGTTCAGTACGATATGGCTTGGCTGTTTGCCATCTTCGAAGATCGAGAAGCGTCCGGCCACATGCGCAATCAAATATTGATCGGCGCCCGCTTCACCGGATGCCTTGGCATTCTTGTGCAGCAGGTAGATCTGATCATCGCCGGCACCCGCTTCGATCACGTCACTACCGCGGGCCTTGATAAGGTTGCTTTGCGCCGTACCGGTCACGACGCTCGCGGCGCCGTTGACGGTTTCAACGTTTTCAATGCTGTCCAGCAAACTGTACAAGGCATACTTTTTGCCCAGTTCGCTTGATTTGTCGGTCGAAATGATCTGCAGCGTGCCGGCCAGCAGGTCCACGTCATAACCGGTTTTATCGGTGCGGTAATCGGAGTAACGGCCACCGAGCACCAGCGTGTCCTGGCCTGCGCCACCTCGCAGTATCGAATGTTCTGTTGCATCCACATCTTGCTTGAGGAATTCGGCCGCATTGTCGAACACGAACTGGTCGTTTTTCTCGCCACCGGTGAGGTCTTTTTCCCGGATTTGTAATGAAAGACGTTCGGTTTTTTTCGACCCCCTTGATTGAATCTCGACCTTCGGCCAGCAGCCACATAACGCTCTTGTTGTCTGCCGGGGTGCCTAGTTCGGCGCCAGGCGTGTTCTGTGTGACGCCTTCACGGGCATCGATGGTGTCATCCAGACCGACTATTTCAGGAACATGTACCGATTCCCAGGCGTCGCGTTTCGTCCACCAGTTTCGCTTCCAGACTTTGGTGGGCCGCAGGCGGACTTCGAATTGGCCATTGACGATGGCTTCGGTACTGTCCTTGAGAGGGCCATCGAGCAATTTTCTCGCCGTCGTCTTCAACTTGATGGAATGCTGCAACAGCGTCTTGGCCTTGATATAACGGTCTTGAACGTGCTGATCGATATCCGCCATGCAGAACGAAAACCAGCCAGTGCGCCAACGCTCATCCAGAGTGAGTTCTATGTAGTCGTCGATATCGTCGACAATGCGCACCGCACCATAGACCTGCGAGCCGATGGCTAGCATTGCACCGGCAGCCAATCCAACCGGGCCGGCGAAGGAAAAGCCGGCCATCGCCGCGGCGCCGAGAATCACCGTCATGGCGGCGCTGGTAATACTCAGGCTGGCGCTGACGTAATGATCCATTGCTTCCTTGCCCGTGGCGTTCTCGGCAGCATTCATGGATCGCACGGCGGTGTAGATATCGAAAGGCAGCGTCAGCGCGCCCCCGAGCAGACCGCCTGAACGGCCCAGCCTGAGCGCCATTCGGGTTCTGGCGAAGTCACGGTAGGCATGTTGCCCGACAGTGAGCATTTGGGTGGCAGCTTTGCTGACGCCAATGTCGACGGCGATCGAGCCAAGTTCCGAAGCGATGCCTGCGCTGTTGATCGCGATCTCTGCGGTGTTCTTTGTCTTGATTGCATCGAAGACTCCGCGCAGCCCCATGAATATCCCGAAGCCTTGAATACCTACGCTGGAGCCGAGTGTTGCGTAGCTTTTGGTCAATGTTTTCCAGCGTGGATGGTGTTGAGGCAGATGCACATGCTGCAGGTCGAGTGCCTGTGCCGCATTGGCGAGTTTCACCAGCTTGCGCCGGTAGTTGCCCGGTTCGTGCTCATCAGTAACGCGACCGCTGAAGAGCACGGGGGCGGTCAAGGGGCGATGACTGGCCATTTCAAACAGCAGGGTTGGCAATAAATAACTGTCACTGCCGGTGGCAGCCTTCATGGCATGTTCGACCTTGTTCAGGTCCAATTGCACGGCATCGATAAAAGAACGCTTCAGCACTCGACTGAAGGTGTTCCGACCACTCAATGGTTTGCCGTCGACGGTCGCTCCCAGACTGTCAAGCGCAACCCGCGTTATCGATATGTCGCCAATTTGCAGAGGGCCGAATATTTCGTCCGCGAACTTCAATTGGTTACGCTTGGAAGGGTGTTCGGGAAAGTCGATCGTTGCAGACGTGCGCTCGTTGCTCTCGAAAAGCATATCCGTGATAACGACCGTGTCGGTAACTTTCTGATTGTTTGGTTCTATTGCAGGATCGGTTTGAATCGAGGCGTTTTGTATCAAGGTGGCCATGAGAACTTCCTTGTTCAGGCTGTCGTTTCGAATTGCAGCGGATATTAAGGCGCCCCTTTGAGCGCTGTATATAAAGGGGTTGTTGCGGTGTATTGCTCGTCAATGATTACAGGGTTGGCGCGCCCTGGTTAATTGTAAACAGCAGCATCCCGACTCGAATCCGTTCAGTCGGGATGAACAGCCATTATTTAATGACTGCTGAGCAATGATGCCGCGCCGGCGCCGCCAAACAATCCGGCACTGATCCGGTTGAACCAGCTCTGGCCTTTACCGCTACGCAGATACCGCGCTGCGCCATGGGCGCCCAGGCCGTATGCCAGCTTGCAGCACAGGTCGAGTACCACCCAGGTCGCGATCATGATCAGCAATTGCGGCAGAAAAGGTTGGTTGGCGCTGAGGAACTGCGGCAGAAATGCGGCGAAGAACAGGATGTCCTTCGGATTGCTCGCGCCCAATACGAAGGCACGCCCGAACAGTGTGCGAAAGCGCGGCACCGGTGCGGCGTCAGGAACTTCGGCGCCCGTGGATGGCTGCCGCGATTGTTGCCAGCTCTGCCAGGCGAGATAGAACAGGTACAGCGCGCCGACGATTTTCAGTGCGCTGAACAACTGCTCAGATGCCAGCAAAAGAGCACCAAGGCCAAGCGCCGAAGCGCTGAGCAGGCAGACCGAGGCAATCACCCCGCCGAGAAACGCCGGGTAAGACCGGCGCAAACCATAATTCAGACTGTTGCTGATCATCAGCAACGACAGCGGTCCCGGGATCAGGATCACCACCAGTGCAGCGCCACTGAACAGCAGCCAGGTTTCCAGACTCATCGTTTTGCTCCTTTGTTGTTATCGAGATGCGCAAAAGCCCCACCCGTGAGGGTGAGGCTGGTTTGAAGCCTGAACCGCGCAGCGCTTACAGGAAGATGAACTTGGCGATGAAGATCGCGCAGAGCACCCACAGGCTGACGGAAATTTCCTTGTACTTGCCGGTGCCGGCCTTCAGCGCCACATACGTGATGAAGCCCAATGCGATGCCGTCGGCAACGGAGAAGGTCAGCGGCATCATGATCGCCGTGACAATCGCCGGAATCGCGTCGGTTGCTTCATCCCATTCGATGTGGGCCATGCCGCCCATCATCAGCATCGCCACGTAGATCAGTGCGCCAGCCGTGGCATAAGCGGGAATCATGCCAGCCAACGGGGCGAAGAACATGGCCGCTATAAATAGCACACCCACGGTGACGGCGGTAAGACCAGTCCGACCACCAGCGGCGACGCCGGCGGCACTTTCCACGTAACTTGTCACGGGAGGCACGCCAACCACGGCGCCGAATACGCTGGATGCGCTGTCGGCCTTCATCGCCCGCGAGAGGTTTTCGATGCGACCGTCAGCCGCGACGAGATTGGCGCGCTGGGCCACGCCCATCAAGGTGCCCGCGGTGTCAAACATGTGCACAAAGAGGAAGGCCAGCACCACGCTGATCATGCTGACGTTGAACACACCGGCGACGTTCATTGCCATCCAGGTCGGCGCCAGGCTCGGCGGCGCGGACATGATGCCCTCGTAGTGCACCAGGTCCAGACCCCAGCCGGCGAGGGTGACGGTGATGATGCTGATGAGGATCGCCCCAAACACGCGGTGGTAACTGAGGATCGCGATCATCAGGAAGCAGATCGCGGCCAGCAGTGGGCCGGGTTCGCGCAGCGAGCCGAGTTTGATCAGCGTCGCCGGGCTGTCGACGACGATCCCGGCAGTCTTCAGACCGATCAGGCCGAGGAACAGACCGACACCGGCGCCCATCGCAAAACGCAGGCTGACCGGAATGCTGTTGAGCAGCCACTCGCGAATTCGCGAAAAGGTCAGGAACATGAACAGCACACCCGAAACAAACACCGCGCCGAGCGCGGTTTCCCAGTTGTAGCCCATGGTGCCGACCACGGTGTAGGTGAAGAAGGCGTTAAGGCCCATGCCCGGTGCCAGGCCGACCGGCCAGTTGGCGTACAGGCCCATCAACAGGCAGCCCAATGCCGCGGCAATACACGTGGCGACAAAGGCCGCACCGTGATCGATACCGGCGTCGGCCATGATGTTCGGGTTGACGAAGATGATGTAAGCCATGGTGATGAAGGTTGTCAGACCGGCAATCAGCTCGGTCTTCACCGTGGTGCCATGCAAGCTGAGTTTGAACAGACGCTCCAGCAGGCCATTGCGTAATGGCGGCGTGAGCTCGAGCGGCGGTGCTTCGGATTTGCGGCTTTCCACAGCGAGTACTCCTCAAGAGTTTTATTGTTATTTCCAGGGCCGGACCCATGAGGGGTGGCAGCGGCCCTTTGAGGCATACGCGAATTTGTTGACCGTGTAGTCAGGAACTCGCACGCAGTGGATTATGCTTTTGTGTACAAATAAAGCAAATATTGTTTTGGGTTTTGTCGCCGATTTTTTTGTTGATAGGGATATATGGCTATCAAGCCATACGCGAGCAGGCTCGCTCCTACCTTTGTAATGCGTTCCCATGTGGGAGCGAGGCTGCTCGCGAAAGCGCCTGTTGATTCACTCAAGAGTTATCAGACTGCCACCCAAGGCCAGATTCACCGCCAACCAGCCATTCACCGCCGCTTCTCCAGCCTCGGCAAACACCCGCTCGAGCAATTTCACCTGCTCGCGGCGCAACGCCTGCTCGAACTTCGCGCCTTCCGCCGTCAGCTCGAGCAGGCGCTTACGTTTGTCCGTCTGTGAAGCGACGCTGTCGACCAGATGCATCTCCTGCAACTGGCGCAGCGGCATGTTCAGCGCCTGTTTGCTCACGCCGAGCAGAGCCAGCAGCTCTTTCACGCTGAGGCTCGGGTAGCGCGCGATGAAAAACACGATGCGCTGATGCACCCGCGAGAGTCCGCGGCGCTCGAGCATTTCATCTGCCTTGGCAGTGAACGCCTGGTAGCCGAAGAAAAACGCTTCCATGGCCTGTTGCTGACTGGAGGGGTTTTTAAGGTCAATCATGTTGACGTACTCGCTCAGGCTGTCGTAATTTCAGTCAACAAGTTTGACTCATTTTTCACATCCCTCGCTACGGTGACCTCCATGGCTTTTTCCGAACGTGTCTCGCGCCTGAAAAGTTCTTTGATCCGAGAAATCCTTGCTGCCGCTCAGCGTCCAGAAGTGATGTCATTCGCCGGCGGCTTGCCTGCCGAAGCGATGTTGCCGAAAGTGGAGTGGGCGGAGTTGCCGTTATCGCTTGGTCAGTACGGCATGAGCGAAGGCGAGCCGGCCTTGCGTGAAGCCTTGGCGGCAGAGGCGAGGGCGCTTGGTCTGGAATGCGAGGCGAGTCAGGTGCTGGTGGTCAGCGGCTCGCAGCAAACCCTGGATCTGGCGGCCAAGCTGTACATCGACAAGGGCACGGAAATTTTGCTTGAAGCGCCAACCTATCTGGCCGCGCTGCAAATCTTCCAGCTGTTCGGCGCCGACTGCCTGACCGTGCCGCAGGAAGCCGACGGTCCCAACCTGGCGCAACTGCGCAACCGTCTGCAACAGCACCGCCCGGCATTTATCTACCTGATCCCGACGTTCCAGAATCCATCCGCCGTACGCTACAGCGAGGCCAAACGCGCAGCCGTCGCCGCGTTGCTCGATGAGTTCGGCGTCACCCTGATTGAAGACGAGCCGTACCGCGAGCTGACCTTCGATGGCGGCAGTGCCAAGCCGATTGCCGCGCGCTTGAATAAAGCCAGTTGGATCTATACCGGCACCGTCTCGAAAACCTTGCTCCCGGGATTGCGTGTCGGGTACCTCATCGCTAGCCCGGATCTGTTCCCGCACCTGCTCAAGCTCAAGCAATCGGCGGATCTTCACACCAATCGCATCGGCCAGTGGCAGGCGCTGCAATGGATCGGCTCGCAGAAGTATCAACAGCATTTAAGCGAACTGCGTGATTTCTACCGGCAGCGGCGTGATGCGTTTCAGTTGGCGCTGGAAAGCCATTTTGCCGATCTGGCGGAGTGGAACATGCCGCAGGGCGGGCTGTTTTTCTGGCTGACGTTGAAGCAGCCTCTGGATACGCGGTCATTGCTCAACGAGGCGTTGGCCAATGATGTGGCGTTCATGCCGGGTGAGCCGTTCTTTCCCGAGCCAGACAAACATCACGGGCATTTGCGCTTGAACTTCAGCCACATTGATCCGGCGCGCCTGGATGAGGGATTGAAGCGGCTGGCGGCAGTGGTGCGGCGGGCGCAGCTGGAGAGAGCGGCCTAGCAAAACGCCGGCTCAAGGGCCGGCGTTGTCAGTGCGGGCCTCTTCGCGAGCCTGCTCGCGAAGGCGGCTAGCGCTCCAACCCATTAACATCAGACTGCAGCAAACCGCTTGTCCAGATAATCAATGATCACCTTGGATTCATACATCCAGGTAGTCTGCCCGTTCTCTTCGATACGCAGGCAAGGCACCTTGATCCGGCCGCCCTGTTCCAGCAACGTCTGGCGATCCTGCTCGTTGTTCTTCGCGTCTTTCAGTGCCACCGGCACATTCAGGCGATGCAGGGCGCGACGGGTCTTAACGCAAAACGGACAGGCATGAAACTGATACAGCGTCAGATCTTTTGCGGCAGCGTCGACTTGCGCCTGAGCAGCGGCGGGGCGTTTCTTCTTGCCCGGGCGGGTGATGAAGTCGATGAAGATAACCAGTTGGCCGAGGCCGACACGAAGCGCTTTGACGAACACGTTGAAAGCCTCACGGTGCAAATGAAGAAAGGCGCGCAGCTTACCCGATTTTTCATGGGCGAAAAAAACCGGCGATCAACGCCGGCTGTTTTCTGTTGCGAATTACTTGATGAGGCTGAGGAATTCGCTACGGGTTGCTGCGTTTTCACGGAACTCACCGAGCATCACCGACGTGATCATCGACGAATTCTGCTTTTCCACGCCGCGCATCATCATGCACATGTGCTTGGCTTCGATCACCACGGCCACGCCCAGCGCGCCGGTGACTTGCATTACCGCATCGGCGATCTGGCGGCTGAGGTTTTCCTGAATCTGCAGGCGACGGGCGTACATATCGACGATCCGCGCCACTTTCGACAGGCCCAGCACTTTACCGCTCGGGATATAGGCGACATGCGCCTTGCCAATGAACGGCAGCAGGTGGTGTTCGCACAACGAATACAGCTCGATGTCCTTGACCAGCACCATTTCGCTGTTGTCGGAGCTGAACAGGGCACCGTTGGTGACCTCTTCGAGCGTCTGTGCATAACCGCGGCAGAGGTACTGCATGGCTTTGGCGGCACGCTTTGGCGTGTCGAGCAGGCCCTCGCGGGACACGTCCTCGCCCAATTGGCCGAGAATCGCGGTGTAATTCTGTTCCAGGGACATGAAACTACCTGTGGGGATTTTCGCAAAGGGCAAGGGTACGGTGGCGGACACAACCCTGCAAGTTCGGTGTGACGGCTTTATTCGTCGCGACCTTCCATCATCGTCCGTTTCAGCATCACATAAACCGCGCCAGCGCCGCCGTGGCGGGCCTGACAGGAGCAGAAACCGAGTACTTGCGCGTGCTGGCGCAGCCAAGTGTTGACGTGGCTTTTGATCATCGGGCGCTTGCCATCCAGGCGCACAGCCTTGCCGTGAGTCACGCGCACGCAGCGGATTTCGAATTTGGTCGCTTCGGCGAGAAAGGCCCAAAGTGTCTCGCGGGCCTTTTCCACGCTCATGCCGTGCAGGTCGAGGCTGCCTTCGAAGGGGATCTGCCCGACCTTGAGCTTGCGCATCTGGCTTTCCTGCACACCGTCGCGGGACCACATCAGCTCGTCTTCCGGGCCGACGTCGATCACGAACTGGTCGGAAAGACCGTCAATGATGGTGGTGTCGCTGCGCACGGTGGCGGACTGACGCAGCTTGGCGATCTGCGCGCGGTCAGCCTTGGGTTTGCCGGTGTCGGCGCGGTCGTGCTTGATCGGCTTGACGCCCTGGATCGCACTTTTGAACAGAGAAAAATCGTCGTCTTGCATGTCAGCCTCCGCGAAGGGCGGCCAGTTTACCCAAGTCGACACAAAACGGCCCGGCAAAAAGCCAGGCCGTTGGGTCAGTCGTGTTTTTTCATCAGATGCGGGGACATGTTCAGTTCCCGCGATTGCCGTGCGCGACGGCGGCAGCGGCGCCACAGGGCAACGCCGAAATACAGAAACAGCAAACCGACGGCGAGCATGATTGCCGAGCCCAGCGGTGATGCGTTCAGGTCACCCAGCGCCGGCGGGCGGCCGAGCAGGCTGGCGGCGCCGGCCATCGCCAGCAGCACGCCGAACGTCGCCAGAATGGCCGAGATCGCCGCGCCAAATCGAAAACGCCAGTTGCTTTGGCCTTTGGGCCGCAAACGGCGTGCGTCAAATCCATCGGATAACTTCATTCCGACCTTCCTCAATGGTATCGGCCCTTCGACCGGGAGTTGACCGGGTTGTTCCTGAGGCTATGGCATTTGCGGCAAATCAGCGGATATAGCGGATGAGCGGCGCCAATGCACCGCTCACAAGGGCAGGGTCAGATCAGGTCCTGAGTCTTGGCCAGCGTGGCGAAGTTGTCGGCCATGATCGCCATTTCCGCTTCCTGCACGCGTTCGGCGCTGAGCACGCCGCCCTTGAAGGGCAGATCGCGAGTCGCGCAGGCGTCTTCGACCAGGGTGCAGCGGAAACCGAGGTTCTTCGCCGCGCGCACGGTGGTGCTGACGCTGGAGTGGCTCATGAAACCGCAGACGATCAGGTCAAGCGAGCCGAGGTTTTGCAGACGTTCGAGCAGCTCGGTGCCATGGAATGCGCTGGGTAGCAGTTTGCCGATAATGGTTTCATCGCCTTGCGGTTCCAGACCGGGGATGAATTCGCCACGTTCGCCCTGCGGGTCGAACAGGCCACCAACGGTGCCGAGATGACGCACGTGCACGATCGGCCGACCGGCGGCACGGGCTGCGGCAACCACTTGTTTGATGTTCGCGACGGCCGCGTCCATGCCGCTCAGGGCGAGCGGGCCACTGAGGTATTCCTTCTGGGCATCGATGATGACCACGGTGGCATGGCTCAGTGTGGCCGCTGCGTAACCGCGACCGCTGAGTTGAAACATCGTTTTTGGAACGGACATTCTGGGGCTCCTCGGGGTGGGGCTTTTGCGACATTGTCCTCTGGCTGAGCGGTTCTGTGAATCGCTACCATCGTAGGCGCCGTCGTTCTTGGCCTGCAGCCTTGTCAAGTTACACGTTCCGTTCAATGCCTGATGCAAAAAAGAAATCTCCTACCGTCGCCGCGCGGTTTTTCCTGCGTCGTCGGCGGGCGTTTTGGCTGCTAGAATCGCCAGTCGTTTTTTTGGAGTTCTATGCCGTGATCACTTCCCGACTTCGTACCCTGCGCGACCATATCCGTTGGGCCGTCAGCCGCTTCCATGGGGAGGATCTGTTTTTCGGCCATGGCACCGACAACGCCTGGGACGAGGCGCGCCAATTGGTACTGGGCGCTTTGCACCTGCCTTGGGAAATCGCCGACAGCTATCTCGATTGCGCGCTGGAGGACGATGAACTGGTCAACCTGCAGCGCCTGCTCAAGCGCCGCATCGAAGATCGCGTTCCCACCGCCTATCTGCTCGGCGAGGCGTGGTTCTGTGGCATGTCGTTCATTGTCGACCCGCGCGTACTGATCCCGCGTTCACCGATCGGTGAGCTGATCGAAAACCGCTTCGCACCGTGGATCGGTGATGAGCCGGCGCGGATTCTTGACCTGTGCACCGGCTCCGGTTGCATCGGCATCGCCTGCGCCTACGAATTTCAGAACGCCGAAGTGGTGCTCGCGGATCTGTCGTTCGAGGCGTTGGAAGTGGCCAATCAGAACATCGAGCGCCATGGCGTCGATGAGCGTGTCTACACGGTGCAGGGTGATGGCTTCGAGGGCCTGCCGGGGCAGCGTTTCGACCTGATCGTGTCGAACCCGCCGTACGTCGACGCGGAAGATTTCGCCGACATGCCGGACGAATATCAGCACGAGCCGGAGCTAGGCCTGGCCTGCGGTGATGATGGTCTGAATCTGGTCCGGCGCATGCTCGCCGAAGCCGCAGATCACCTGACCGAGAAAGGTTTGCTGATTGTCGAGGTGGGCAACAGCCAGGTGCACGTCGAGGCGTTGTACCCGGAAGTCGATTTCGCCTGGCTGGATTTCCAGCGCGGCGGGCATGGCGTGTTCATGCTGACAGCCGAGCAGTGCCGCGCGCATCAGGCACTGTTTGCCTCACGCGTCTGACCGGTTAAAAGCTCGCGAGCAGGCTCGCTCCCACATTGGAATGCATTCCCCTGTGGGAGCGAGCCTGCTCGCGAATGGCCGCGACGCGGTCTCAAGCCATCAACGGTGCGTAGCAATCCAGATCAACAACCCCGCCTGAAACACCGCAAACGCCACCAGGCACGTAATGGTGAAGCGCAGCCCGGCGTCTTCGCGCTTGAACTTGCTGACTTTCTCTTCCTGCTTTTTCAGCTTCACTTCCTGCTCAGCCAGATTCTGCTCGGCCTGCTGCAGCATCTGTGCGGCTTCAAGAATTTCAACGATCTGCAGCTTTTCGCTGTTCCAGTCACCCAGCAGATCACCGACCTGCACCGCCTTGATGCTGCCTTTCAAATGCTGGGCGTCGGCGTAAGCCACATCGAAACCGTGCACGCGTAGAAAGTGATCACGACGCAAGCGAGTGTCTTCGTTGAGTGCGTCCTTGTTGTTCAGGTCCATGCCGTCAACGGTGTATCCCGGCCAGCGCTTCTTAGCCCAATTGATGCCTTGCGCGGCCATGAAGCGGCCGATACCGCGATTCAGTGGTTCGATCTGCAAGCCACTGTCGGGACCGAAGCTCACACGTTTGCTCGCGTGGTCGACCCACACATCAAGATGATTCTGCTCTTTGCGCACGCGCTGGTTGGGCAGCTTGATCGCCATGCGCATCAGGCTGCGCTCTTTGCTGTTGCGCTCGGCGTAACCGAATTCGACAAAACGCAACGGCCGGCCGCCGGTGTTGCGGTCGGTCTGCAGTGGCGCCAGGCGAAGCATCTTGTGGTGCTCGGCCTGAACGTCCGCCCACGGCAGCTCGACCGCTGGCGGTGCGTCTTTTTCAGCGCTGGTGTCGGGTGAAGTCTGGGTGTCAGTCATAACGGCGAGATCCTGTCCAAGCCCTGCTTGCCGCCAGACGTTGCGCTGGCGACAAAGGCTTATCGGCCGTTTTCTGTGAGGCTGGAGGGTAAAACGCAGTTAACTTGCACGAATTCCGTCAATAAATTCGATGACAGCAGCGCCGAGTTCGGCGGCCAAGGGCAAATTCGGGTCCTTGTAGGAGGCCAGTTGCCGTTTCATGTCGTTATGGACGATGCGCAGCACATGGTTCATGCCATCGATCACCGTCAGTTGCGCGTCCGTTTTCGCCGCCTTGAGCAGCTTCGCGTCCTCGGTGCCGACCTGAATGTCGTTGCTGCCTTGAACGATCAGTGCCGGCATTTTCAGCTGGGCAAAGGCTTGCGCCGGGTCCTGACGGAACAGCGAAATCAGGTAGGGCTGCACGCTTGGGCGGAAGATCACCTGCAACGGTTGCGGCACGTTGTCATCGGTATGGCCGGCCTTGAGGCTGTCGAGCAGTTCGTTGCTGCGCAGCATCAATGGCGGCGGCAGGCTGCGCGCCAGCTGTTCGCGGATTACCTGATCGACGGGGCGCGCGCTGCCGGACAGCGAGATCACCGCCGCTGCGTCCAGCTTTGGCGCAGCCAGACTGGCAATCAGCGCGCCTTCGCTGTGGCCGAGCAGAATCAGTTTGCCGAAACGCGGATCGGCCTTGAGCTTCTGCCCCCACGCCACCGCGTCTGCTGCATAGCCTTCTACTGACAGATCACGTTCATCGGGAGCGGCCGCCAGACTCGCTGCGACCCCGCGCTTGTCGTAGCGCACGCTGGCAATGTTGTGTTTGGCCAGCACCCACGCCAAGCGCTTGAGGCTGTCATTGCGTCCGCCGTCGGGGTTGTTTCCGTCGCGATCGGTAGGACCTGAGCCAGAAATCATCAGAACAATCGGCACCGGGCTGTCGGACTTGGGCAGCAACAACGAACCGAAAAGTTCGCCTTTGCCAGTGTCCAGAGTGATCGGGCGTTGTAGGACTGTCGCCTGGGCAAAGCCGGTAAAGAGGGTAAGACTCAAGATCAGAACTCGCAGCATCATCACGCCATCATTGGTCAAGGTGCCGGTTGGACTCGCCAGCACCACTAAGGTTCGAGGATGAACTACTCGGTTAGCCTGCGTATACTGGCGCGCATCAAGAATTCGGGTTTGATTTCACGGAGCGTCCTGCATGTCCGGCAATACCTATGGCAAGTTGTTCACTGTCACCACCGCTGGCGAGAGCCATGGTCCGGCGTTGGTCGCCATTGTCGACGGCTGCCCGCCGGGTCTGGAGATTTCCCTGGAAGATCTGCAGCGTGACCTCGATCGCCGCAAGCCTGGCACCAGCCGCCACACCACTCAGCGCCAGGAAGCCGATGAAGTCGAAATCCTCTCCGGCGTGTTCGAGGGGCGCACGACCGGTTGCGCGATCGGCCTGCTGATTCGCAACACCGACCAGAAGTCCAAGGACTACTCGGCGATCAAGGACCTGTTCCGCCCGGCTCACGCCGACTACACCTATCACCACAAATACGGCGAGCGCGATTATCGCGGCGGTGGCCGTAGTTCAGCGCGGGAAACCGCCATGCGCGTAGCGGCCGGTGCGATCGCCAAGAAGTACCTTGCGAGTCAGGGCATCGTCATTCGCGGCTACATGAGCCAGCTCGGCCCGATCGAAATTCCGTTCAAGACCTGGGATTCGGTCGAAGAGAACGCCTTCTTCAGCCCTGACCCGGACAAGGTCCCGGAACTCGAAGCCTATATGGACCAGTTGCGCCGCGATCAGGACTCGGTCGGGGCGAAGATCACCGTGGTCGCCGAAGGGGTGATGCCGGGTCTTGGCGAGCCGATTTTCGATCGCCTCGACGCCGAACTCGCCCACGCGCTGATGAGCATCAACGCGGTCAAGGGTGTCGAGATCGGCGCCGGTTTCGCCTGTGTCGCCCAGCGCGGCACCGAACATCGCGATGAGCTGACGCCGGAGGGTTTTCTCAGCAACAACGCCGGCGGCATCCTCGGCGGTATCTCGTCCGGCCAGCCAATCGTTGCGCATCTGGCCTTGAAACCGACCTCGAGCATCACCACTCCGGGCCGCTCGATCGACGTGAATGGCAACCCGGTCGATGTGATCACCAAGGGTCGTCACGACCCATGCGTCGGCATCCGCGCGACGCCGATTGCGGAGGCGATGATGGCCATCGTGCTGATGGATCACCTGCTGCGCCACCGTGGGCAGAACGCCGATGTGCGAGTGAGCACGCCGGTGCTGGGCCAGCTCTGATGGCTGCGCTCAAAGCCGTCGCGGCATAACCGGCGTGGCGGCGCTTCCTTACTGGCGGCTGTCCAGTTTCTATCTGTTCTATTTCGCCTTGCTCGGTTCGACAGCGCCGTTTCTGGCGCTGTACTTCGATCACCTTGGCTTCAGCGCCGCACGCATTGGCGAACTGGTGGCGATTCCGATGCTGATGCGCTGCGTGGCGCCGAACATCTGGGGCTGGCTCGGCGATTACACCGGCAGGCGTTTGGCCATCGTGCGCTTTGGCGCGGTGTGCACGTTGCTGACCTTTTCGCTGATTTTCGTCAGCCAGACCTACGCCTGGCTGGCGATGGTCATGGCCCTGCATGCGTTCTTCTGGCACGCGGTACTGCCGCAGTTCGAAGTCATCACTCTCGCGCATCTGCAGGGGCAGACGTCGCGCTACAGCCAGATTCGCCTGTGGGGTTCGATCGGCTTCATCATTACCGTGGTGGTGCTGGGGCGGCTGTTCGAATGGCTGAGTCTGGACATTTATCCGGCGGCGCTGGTGCTGATCATGGCCGGCATCGTTCTCAGCAGTCTGTGGGTGCCGAATGCGCAACCGGCACAAGGCAATCGGCCGGCGGGCGAGGGTTTTCTCAAGCAGTTGCGCCATCCCGGCGTGTTGGCGTTTTATGCCTGCGTCGCGCTGATGCAGGTGAGCCACGGGCCGTATTACACCTTTCTGACTCTGCATCTTGAACGCCTCGGCTACAGCCGTGGCGTCATTGGCATGCTCTGGGCCGTTGGCGTGGTCGCCGAAGTGCTGATGTTCATGGCCATGAGTCGCATCCTGGCGCGCTTTTCCTTGCGTCGAGTGCTGCTGGCAAGTTTCCTGCTGGCGGCGTTGCGCTGGGTGCTGCTCGGTTCGTTTGCGGAATTTCTCTGGGTGCTGCTGTTCGCCCAGGTGCTGCATGCAGCGACGTTCGGCAGCTTTCACGCGGCTGCCATCGCATTCGTGCAACGTAGTTTCGGCGCCCGCCAGCAAGGTCAGGGCCAGGCGCTGTATGCGGCACTGGCCGGCACCGGCGGGGCGCTCGGCGCGCTGTATTCCGGTTACAGCTGGAATGCCCTCGGCCCGACACTGACCTTTAGTATTGCCAGTCTCGCAGCGCTTGCCGCTGCCGTTATCATTGCCACACGTATGCAAGAGGACAGGCCATGAGCCTTAGCCGTGAACAGCTCGCCCAGCAGATCGTTGACGCCGGGCGTTTTTTATATGGCCGGGGCTGGTCGCCAGCCACCAGCAGCAATTATTCGACACGCCTGTCGCCAAGCGAAGCGTTGTTGACGGTGTCGGGCAAGCACAAGGGCCAGTTGAGTCTGGATGACGTACTCGCCACCGATCTGTCTGGCAATAGCCTGGAACCGGGCAAGAAACCTTCCGCCGAAACCTTATTGCACACCCAGCTCTACAGCTGGCGCGCGAAAATCGGCGCGGTGCTGCACACTCATTCGGTGAATGCCACGGTGTTGTCGCGCCTGACTCCGCAAGACTTCATCGAGTTCGAAGACTACGAACTGCAAAAAGCCTTCAGCGGCATTTCCACCCACGAATCGCGGGTGCGCGTGCCGATTTTTGACAATGATCAGGACATTGCGCGCCTCGCCGCCAAGGTGCAGCCTTGGCTCGACGCCCATCCCGATTGCGTCGGTTATCTGATTCGCGGCCATGGCCTCTACACCTGGGGCGCGCAGATGAGCGACGCGCTGCGACAGATCGAGGCCTTTGAATTCCTGTTTGAATGCGAGTTGAAAACCCGCAGCGTCATGAACCGCCAAGGCTGAGTTCACCAGAAACAGCCCGTTTGCCTGATGACACGCTGCGCCCGACCGGTCTTGAAGAGCCGGACGGCGCCGCCGCTACCGAGGAATTGCCCATGAGCAGCCTGTCCGTTTATCACGTTTCCAGCCCTGAGATTCCCAACAAGGTGCTGACCCATTTCGAAGACATCGCCTCGACGCTGGCCGAGCAGGGCGTGCGTTTCGACCGCTGGCAAGCCGCGGCGAAGATCCAGCCTGGTGCCACTCAGGAAGAAGTCATCAGTGCTTATAAAGAGCAGATCGACAAACTGATGACCGAGCGCGGCTACATCACCGTCGACGTGATCAGCCTCAACAGCGACCATCCGCAAAAAGCCGAACTGCGCGCCAAGTTTCTTGAAGAACACCGCCATGGCGAAGACGAAGTACGATTTTTCGTCGCTGGGCGTGGCTTGTTTACCCTACACATCGACGATTACGTCTATGCCGTGCTCTGTGAAAAGAACGACCTGATCTCGGTTCCGGCCGGCACCAAGCACTGGTTCGACATGGGCGAACATCCGCACTTCGTGGCGATCCGTCTGTTCAACAACCCGGAAGGCTGGGTTGCCAATTTCACCGGCGAAGACATCGCCGGCCGCTTCCCGCGTCTAGAGGACTGAAACCGTGTCGATCAAAGCCATCCTCACCGACATTGAAGGCACCACCAGCGCGGTGAGCTTCGTCTTCGACGTGTTGTTTCCATACGCCGCCAAACACTTGCCTGATTTCGTGCGCGAGAATGCATTCCGGGCTGACGTAGCGGAACAACTCGACGCCGTGCGCCGCGACAGCTTCGAGCCGCAGGCCGATGTCGAGCGGGTTGTTGAAATCCTCTTGAGCTGGATCGCCGAAGACCGCAAAGCCACGCCGCTGAAGGCGTTGCAAGGCATGGTCTGGGCGCAGGGCTATCAGGCAGGGCAGTTGAAAGGACATGTTTATCCGGATGCCGTTGAAGCGCTGCAACGTTGGCATGCGGCAGGTTATCAACTGTTTGTTTACTCGTCCGGCTCGATCCAGGCGCAGAAACTGATTTTCGGTTGCTCGGAAGCCGGGGATCTGACGCCGCTGTTCAGCGGCTATTTCGACACCACATCAGGGCCGAAGCGCGAGGCACAGTCCTACCGCAACATTCAGCAGGCGGTCGGTGTTGGAGCCGATGAAATCCTGTTCCTGTCAGACATCGTCGAAGAGCTCGACGCTGCCCAGTCGGCCGACATGAAGACTTGTGGCCTGGCGCGTGAAGGCGGGGAGTTGGCAGGGCACGTGACGGTTGACAGCTTTACTGGAATCGAACCGGAAGCGTTCTGACCCTACAGTGGACATGTAGGAGGGAGCCTGCTCGCGAAAGCGGTGTGTCAGTGAAGTAATTTGTATCTGACAACACCGCATTCGCGAGCAGGCTCGCTCCCACAGTGATACGTGGCAGACATAAACAAACAGGCCGTGGAACGCATGCTCCACGGCCTGTTTTTGTTTGAGCAAATTACAGCGAGTGATAGGTCGGCAGAGCAAAACGCTGCTGGCTCTGCAGCATTGCAATTTGCGGCAGCTCGCTGGCTTGTTCGGCCAGGTCACGGCGGATCGCGCTGATCGCCCAGGACAGTTGGTCACCGGCGTGCAATTGCTGATACGAGAGTGCGCGTTTGAACACTTTGCCGTCGCTGCTACGCAGAGTGAGCAGGATGCCACCGTCAGGACGTGGGGCAGTGCTGACTTCGTAGTTGGAGAACAGCGATGTAAATTTTTCTTGAATCAGGCTCATGTCATCAGCTCCGTATGTACTTGAATGGCAAGCATGCGGAGGTAGTTGCAGCGTTTGTGCCAGTATTGATGCGAATTAAATCCCTTTAAAATCAGGCAGTTGCAATCGTTGCATTTTGCAGGCGTCGTGCAAACTGCATGAATGGCCATCGTGCATCCTGCATTTTGCGTGATTTTTTCCTGACAACGGAACCAAACGCCCGTACCAGAATCAGCGCTCGGCACGGCGGCGCGACGGGATACAAATCATTGCAAAAACCGCGTGTACAGCCCCGCGAGCGCTGACGTACTTTCCCTCTCGACCTCCGACATCAACCCGGCGGTCGCAGCCATTACCCGATAACAAGAATAGCGATCCACGCGTCAGGGTCGAACGGGGAGCTTTCATGCGTCATGCACCAAGCGACACGATTACCTGGGGCATGATGCTCCGCAAACTGCCGATGATTGCCAAAGCCATCCCGCGGGTGGTGAAAGGCATGAAGGTAGCCAATGTCACGGATCCGACCCAGACGTGTGGCCTCGGCTGGACCTTCGAGCAAGCGACGCTGCGCAATCCGGACGGTGTGGCGTTGCTGCAGGGCGACGTGGCGTTGACTTACACGCAGGTCAACCAATGGGCCAATCGCATCGCGCATTATTTGAGCGAGCAAGGCATCGGCAAGGGCGATGTGGTCGCGGTGTTCATCGAGAACCGTGCGGAATTGCTCGTAACAATCCTGGCGCTGGCCAAGCTCGGCGCGGTCAGTGCGCTGCTCAACACCTCGCTGATGCGCGACACGCTTATCCACAGCATCAATCTGGTTGCGCCTGTGGCCATCGTGGTCGGCGAAGAGTTGACTGCCGCTTATGCCGGCGTGCGTGATCAGGTTTCCATCGCTGCACCGCGGACATGGTTCGTCGCTGATCAGGACACTTACAGCCATCCGGGCATCGCGCCCGAGGGTTACGTGAATCTGATCAGCGCCAGTGCTGACGCCAGCAGCGATAACCCGCCGAGCAGCGCGCAAATCTTCTTCGACGATCCGTGTTTCTACATCTACACCTCGGGTACCACTGGCCTGCCCAAGGCCGGGGTCTTCAAGCATGGGCGCTGGATGCGCAGCTCGGCGAGCTTCGGCATGATCGCCCTCGATATGTGTCCGGATGATGTTGTTTACTGCACCTTGCCGCTGTATCACGCCACAGGTCTGTGCGTGTGCTGGGGATCGGCAATCAATGGCGCCTCGGGTTTCGCCATCCGCCGCAAGTTCAGCGCCAGCCAGTTCTGGAGTGATGTGCGCCGATATCGCGCGACCACCATCGGCTATGTCGGTGAATTATGCCGCTATCTGGTCGAGCAACCAGCGAGCGCCGATGACAGTCGCCACAATGTCAGCAAGATGATCGGCAATGGTTTGCGACCCGGCGCCTGGGCCGAGTTCAAGACGCGTTTTGCCGTCGAGCACATTTGTGAGCTGTACGCGGCGAGCGACGGCAACATCGGTTTCACCAACATCCTCAATTTCGATAACACCGTCGGCTTTTCGCTGATGGCCTGGGAGTTGGTTGCCTACGATCACGACAGTGGCGAGCCGCTGCGTGGCGAGGATGGTTTCATGCGCAAGGTCGGCAAGGGCGAACAGGGTCTGCTGCTGGCGCGGATCGACGACAAGGCGCCGCTTGACGGTTACACCGATCCGCAGAAAACCGCCCGCGTCGTACTGCACGATGTGTTCAACAAGGGGGATCGCTTTTTCAACACCGGCGACCTGCTGCGCAACATCGGTTTCGGCCATGCGCAATTTATCGATCGCCTCGGCGACACTTACCGCTGGAAGGGCGAAAACGTGTCGACCACCGAAGTCGAGAACCTGTTGCTGCAGCACCCGCTGATTTCTGAAGCCGTGGCCTACGGCGTTGAAATCCCCAACACCAACGGTCGTGCAGGCATGGCCGCGATCACTCCCGCCGAATCCTTGGCCACGCTGGATTTCGCCGAACTGCTGAGTTTCGCCCGGCAACGCATGCCGGCCTATGCCGTGCCGTTGTTCCTGCGGGTGAAAGTGAAAATGGAAACCACCGGGACCTTCAAATACCAGAAGACCCGCTTGAAAACGGAAGGCTTTGACCCCGGGCTCACGGGCGATGACCCGATCTTCGCCTGGCTGCCGGGCAGCGAAACCTATGTGCATGTCAGTGAGCAAATCCTCGCTGAAATTCAACAGGGCAAACATCGATATTGAGTGTGGCTATCGGGGCGCTCGGAAAAAACCGAGTGACAGCTACCGTCGCGCTCGGGAAACTGTCGGCTTTCCGATAGACCGAAATGGAGTGCCCCATGTCCGACCAAAGCCGCCAGATGACCCCTGAAGAAGCTGCCGAATTCACCGAGCAGGTTTTCAACAAGGCGCGCGACGGTGATGCCGAGATGCTCGATCGCCTGGTCACCGCCGGGCTGCCGGTGAACCTGAAAAACAGCAAGGGCGACACCTTGTTGATGCTCGCCAGCTACTACGGCCATGTTGATGCGGTGAAGGTTCTGCTTAAACACAAAGCCGATCCGGAAATGCGCAACGGTAACGGCCAGAGCCCGATTGCCGGCGCTGCGTTCAAGGGCGATCTGGCGGTGGTCAAAGCGCTGGTCGAGGCGGGCGCCGAAATTGAAGGTTCTTCCTTCGACGGCCGTACCGCGTTGATGATGGCGGCAATGTTCAACCGCGTTGAAATCGTCGATTACCTGGTCGGCCAGGGCGCAGATCCGAAGGCCAAGGACGCCAATGGTGTGACCGCGCTGGATGCGGCGCGGACCATGGGCGCAGTCGATACCACCGCTCAGCTGGAAAAATTGCTGGCGTAAAGTCCACGGACTGTGGCGAAGGGCAGAATGCGCTATCCTTCGCGCCCTGAAAATTCACCTCCGCCACAGGATCCGCCCTCATGAAAGCCGCACTCGTCGAACTCATCAGCAAAATCAGCTCCGGCTGCATGGGTGAGGATGAGATTCTGAAAGTGGCTGACGAAGCCGCTCAGGCCTACGCCGATGCCGATGCTTTTCTGGCAGCCAATCCGGACATCAACTACGACGACACTTTCCCGATTCCGCTGGGTGAGTGGGTAGTGGTCGGCAGCCTGCCGGAAACTGTGCTGTTCCAGGCCGATACCTACGTCGATCTGTTCGCACAAATCGTTGCCTCGTTTGGCCCGGGGGTGGATTTCAATCTCAAGCCCAAGCAACTGGCCAAGACTGAAGCGCTGACCGCACTCAACCGCATTCAGGTGCAGATGAGCAGCCTGAACAAGGAAAACGGCGGTTACACGTTGATGAACTTCAGCCAGTTGCTCGACGATGAACTGCAAATGGTCCTGGTCTACGGCAACGACGTGCCGCGGGTGCTGAAGTTGTGCGCCGAGATCGGCATCGCCGCGGCGCCGGCACTGGAAGCCTTGAAGGTCGCCGTTCACGTCTGAACGCAATAAAAGGGAACCCTGCGCGCGACCGTCTATCCTAAAAGTGCATGCCACTATTCTGGAGCGACACCATGGGTTCCACGTTCAACGGTCTGATTGGCCTGATTATCCTTGCCCTCGACATCTGGGCCATCATCAACGTGCTGAAAAGCGGCACCTCAACCGGGATGAAAATCGTCTGGGTGTTGCTGATCATCCTCCTGCCTGTGCTGGGCCTGATCATCTGGGCGATTGCCGGGCCACGGGGCAACGTCCGGATCTGAGCTGATTTTCGATCACACTGTTATCCCTGTGGGAGCGAGCCTGCTCGCGAAGATGTTGTGTCAGTCGCCATCACCGGCAACTGATGCTGCGCTTTCGCGAGCAGGCTTGCTCCCACATTGGTTTGCGCTGGTAAAAAATATGTTGAGGTTCGACCTGTCATCTTCGGCAACGTAGAATGCGCGCCTTTCCCGGGCTATCGTCCCCACGATGGCGCCCGCGCATTTATCGGAGCACTTGACCATGACCGTCACCAAGACCAGTGAGTACCTGGAAACCCTCTACGAAGGCTACGGCCAGCGCTTTCGCATGGAAAAACTGCTGCACGAAGTGCGCACCGAACACCAGCATCTGGTGATCTTCCAGAACCCGCGCATGGGCCGGGTCATGGCGTTGGACGGCGTGATCCAGACCACCGAAGCCGACGAATTCATCTACCACGAAATGCTCACCCACGTGCCGATCCTCGCCCATGGCACTGCCAAGCGCGTGCTGATCATCGGCGGCGGTGACGGCGGCATGCTGCGCGAAGTGACCAAGCACGCCGGCGTCGAGCACATCACCATGGTTGAAATCGACGGCACCGTGGTCGACATGTGCAAGGAATTCCTGCCGAACCATTCCGCCGGTGCCTACGACGATCCGCGCCTGAACTTGGTGATTGATGACGGCATGCGTTTCGTCGCCACCACCACTGAAAAATTCGACGTGATCATCTCCGACTCCACCGACCCGATCGGCCCGGGTGAAGTGCTGTTCTCGGAGAACTTCTACCAGGCTTGCCACCGTTGCCTGAACGACGGCGGCATTCTCGTTACCCAGAACGGCACGCCGTTCATGCAGATCGACGAAGTCAAAACCACCGCCGGTCGTCTGCGCAGCCTGTTCCCGGACTGGCACTTCTACCAGGCCGCTGTGCCGACCTACATCGGCGGTTCGATGACCTTCGCTTGGGGCTCGACCAACCCGGCCTACCGCAAGCTCAGTCGCGAAACCCTGCAACAGCGCTTCATCGGCAGCGGCATCGTCACCCGCTACTACAACCCGGAAATCCACATTGGCGCATTCGCTTTGCCGCAATACGTGCTGCAAGCGGTCAACAAGCCGAGCAACGACTGAGACTTCCCCGCAAGACCCCTGTAGGAGTGAGCCTGCTCGCGATAGCTTTTTCCCAGTCGATGCATCTGTGACTGGCAGACCGCAATCGCGAGCAGGCTCACTCCTACAGTTTCATGATCGCCGGTTGTAATCCTTTTGAACCAACTATCGCGGAAAAAAGTCGAGATAGAGGTAAGCCCATTTACGGGTTGATCGAGGAGGCACTGATGCAAAAGTGGAAAGTCACTTTCGTGGATGATCACGGCGAAATTGTTGATGAAGTCTTCGAACGTGAGGAATGCCCGTCCGATGATGAAGCCGCACGGCTGATCAAGGAGCGGCTTCTTCCGGTCGCTGCCCAGCTGGATCTGAACGATCTGGAAGGGCGCACCGCCGATGCCGGGGTGAAAAACCTCAAGACCCAGAACGGCATCGAAATCCGCAGCATCACACCCATCTGAACACTTCCTGTCATCTCGAAAACCAGGCCTTGGCAGCGGCGCTCTCTTGGGGCTACTCTGCAAGCGAGATCAGCGAATGGATCGCTAAGGTCTGGTCTTGTCAGCTACATGCTTGTTTCCCGCGCGCAACCACGTTGCCGTAGTACTTAGGCCAAAAGGCCCGGGGCGGGAATACGGAAAGTCTATCCATCAATCGAGGGGGACGATTCATGAGCACAGCCTATCAAGAAGACATCAGCAGCAACGTTCTGCGCCGCATGAAAGAAGGCGGTTTCGATTTTTCCCGGTTCCATCCCATCGAGTTCCACGCGATTTTCCCGGACGAGGAGCGGGCGCGCAGGGCAGCAGGCAAATTTCGCGGTGAATCCATCAATGCCCAGGTCAGTGCGCGCGACGACGGCGCCTGGTCGCTGGAATTGAGCAAAGTGATGTACGCAACCTATGACGACATCGGCGATTTCGAGCAAGGCTTTTCTGCCGTGGTCGAACCGCTGGGCGGCATTATCGAGGGTTGGGGCGTGAAGCAGGAGGTGCGCAATCGTTACCGCCTGAATTGATATTGAGCATTTTGTATCGGGCAACGGCTGACCTTCGGGTCGGCCGTTGTCGTTTCTGGCTTCTGCACATCGCAGTGGCAAAACCCTGAAACAAGAATCCCGGGCAAAAAAAGCCACCGGAGAGGGTGGCTAAAAGGGAAGACGGGTACGCGATAAAGTCCTGTCGGGACGGGGCTGCCAAGGCAGTTCAGATCAGTTGAGCTGTCTACTTCGCGGCGGCGTGCCGGGGAAGTTCTGCAGCGAATGCGCGGATTATCCGCAGTCGCGACCGCGCAGTGAAATCAACTCTGACTATGCTGGTGATAGGCGATGCAGTGCGTCGCAATGAAGCGGGGGCAATCGGGCCGGGGCATTTGCCGCACAGGAATGGTGCGCGGTCTGCGGCATAGATCTACAACCGATTGAATTAAAAGCGTTTATGCCGATGGCACGGGCCTTGCGAAGGCCTGTATGTCCGGAGTGACAAGGAGTACGGCATGATCCGCACCTATTTTGATGAAATGTACGATGCCGGCGGCCTGGTCCGCCCGCATTACCGGGAATTTGCCCGCTGGCTGGCCGAGACGCCCGACGAGTTGCTCGCGCAGCGCCGCCGCGAGGCCGATCTGCTGTTCCACCGTGCCGGGATCACCTTTACGCTCTATGGCGACGAGCAGGGCACCGAGCGCCTGATTCCGTTCGATACCATTCCCCGCAGCATCCCCGCCAGTGAATGGCGGATTGTCGAGCGCGGCTGTATTCAGCGGGTCAAGGCGTTGAACATGTTTCTCGCCGACCTCTATCACGAGCAGCGCATCATCAAGGCCGGGATCATTCCCGCCGAACAGGTGCTGGCCAACGAGCAATACCAGTTGGCGATGCAGGGCCTGGATCTGCACCGCGACATCTACTCGCACATCTCCGGCGTCGATCTGGTGCGCGACGGCGATGGCACTTATTACGTCCTCGAGGACAACCTGCGCACACCCAGCGGCGTCAGCTACATGCTCGAAGACCGCAAGATGATGATGCGCCTGTTCCCCGAACTGTTCGCCGCCCAGCGTATTGCCCCGATCGATCACTACCCCAACCTGCTGCTCGACACCCTGAAAAGCTCCAGCCCGATCGACAATCCCAGCGTAGTGGTGCTGACGCCGGGACGCTTCAACAGCGCGTTCTTCGAACATGCCTTTCTGGCGCGGGAAATGGGCGTGGAACTGGTCGAAGGTGCGGATCTGTTCGTGCGCGACGACAAGGTATTCATGCGCACCACCGATGGCCCGAAAGCGGTGGACGTGATCTATCGCCGCCTCGACGATGCCTTCCTCGATCCGCTGGCATTCAACCCGGACTCGATGCTCGGCGTGCCGGGGCTGCTGTCGTCCTATCGTTCCGGCAACGTGGTACTGGCCAACGCCATCGGCACCGGCGTGGCGGACGATAAATCGGTGTATCCGTTTGTCACCGACATGATCCGTTTCTACCTCGACGAAGAGCCGATTCTGAAAAACGTGCCGACCTGGCAATGCCGCAACCCCTCCGAGCTGTCCCACGTATTGGCCAATCTTCCCGATCTGGTGGTCAAGGAAACACAGGGCTCCGGCGGTTACGGGATGCTGGTCGGGCCGGCCGCGACGACGGCGGAAATCGATGCCTTTCGTGAGCGCATCAAAGCCAAACCCCATGCCTACATCGCGCAACCGACGCTATCGCTGTCAACTTGTCCGACCTTTGTCGAAAACGGCATCGCGCCACGCCATATCGACCTGCGTCCGTTCGTGCTTTCCGGGCGCGAAACCCGGGTGGTGCCTGGCGGTTTGACCCGGGTCGCGTTGCGTGAAGGCTCCCTGGTGGTGAATTCCTCCCAGGGCGGCGGCACCAAGGACACCTGGGTAGTCGAGGATTGAAGGAAGCGTGCCATGTTAAGTAGAACTGCCTCGGATCTGTACTGGATGTCGCGTTACCTGGAGCGTGCGGAGAATCTCGCGCGCATGCTCGACATCAGTTATTCGCTGTCGCTGATGCCGCAGGACGGGCGCGGCGACGGGCTGCACGAACTCGCCATGCCGTTGCTCATTACCGGCACCCTTGATGATTACCTTGAACGCCACGGTGATCTGCACGCCGAGCGTCTGCTGCATTTCTTTGCGTTGGACGCGGCCAACCCGGCGAGCATTTACAGCTGCCTCGGCTCGGCGCGAGCCAGTGCCCATGCCGTGCGCGGGCGAATCACCGCCGACATGTGGGAAAACATCAACGCCACCTGGCTGGAAATTCGCGGCATCGCCGAACAGGGTCTGAGCCGCTACGGCATGAGCCGTTTCTGCGAATGGATCAAGGAGCGTTCGCACCTGTTCCGTGGCGCGTCCTACGGCACGATCATGCGCAACGACGCGTTTCGTTTTATCCGTCTGGGCACGTTCATCGAACGCGCGGACAACACGCTGCGCCTGCTTGATGCCCGCTACGAAATGGCCGGCGATCAGGCCGAAGCGGTGAGCGATGGCACCGCGCATGCCTATTACCAGTGGAGTGCGCTGCTGCGCGCCTTGTCTTCGTTCGAGGCCTACACGGAAATCTATCGCGACGCGCCCGGCGCCCGGCATGTGGCCGAACTGCTGCTGTTGCGCGCCGATGTGCCGCGTTCGCTGCGTGCCTGTACCGAAGAGATCGACCAGATCCTCGCGCAACTGCCCGGCGCCAACGGCCGACCGGCACAACGCCTGGCGGCGGAAATGGACGCGCGCCTGCGCTACACCGGCATCAACGAAATCCTCGAAGAAGGCCTGCACGCCTGGCTGACCGAATTCATCCCGCTGGTGCGCCAGTTGGGCAACGCTATTCACAGTTCCTACCTGGAGGCTGCATGAGACTTTCCATAAGCCACGAGACCACCTATCACTATGAAGATCAGGTGCGCGCGAGCATCCAGTACCTGCGCCTGACGCCCCACGACAGCGAGCGCCAGCATGTCCTCAGTTGGCAACTCGACCTGCCGCGCCCGGTGCGTGCGCAGCTCGATCCGTTCGGCAATATCCTGCATGTGCTGACCATGGACGAGCCGCACGAAGCGATCATCATTGGCGCCCGTGGTCAGGTCGATATCGATGAACTGCGCGAAGCTGAACATGAAAGTCAGTCGGCGCTGCCGTTCCTGCGCTTCACGCGCCTGACCGAAGCCGATGAGGCCTTGCGCGAGTTTGCCGGGAAGAACTGCAAGCAACGGCGTGATCGCACCGCGCTGATCGACTTGATGCACGGTCTGAATCAGCACATGACCTACACGCCCGGCTCGACCGAGGTAGACACCAGCGCCGCCGAAGCTTTCGCCGGGCGCTCCGGCGTCTGTCAGGACCATACGCATGCTTTTCTTGCCTGCGCGCGCAGCCTTGGCGTGCCGTCGCGTTACGTGTCGGGTTATCTGTACAGCGAAGATTGCGAGCATCTGGCCAGTCATGCCTGGGCAGAAGCGTGGCTGGACGACGCGTGGTACAGCTTCGACGTGACCAACCAACTGGCGCGCCCGGAGCGACATCTGAAGCTGGCGGTGGGTCTGGATTATCTCGATGCCTGCCCGGTACGCGGCATGCGCCGGGGCGGCGGCTGCGAGCAGATGCATGCGAAGGTGTTCGTCTCGCCGACGCCCGTTATTTCCGTGCAGCAACAATAGATTCGGGATACCGCTATCGCTGGCAAGCCAGCTCCCACAGGATGACCGCTGATTCGAACTCTGCGCACACCCTGTGGGAGCTGGCTTGCCAGCGAAGAGGCCAGTAATAACACCCTAAGGCTTACGGCTTAACTTTGCGGCCGGCCATGTGCTTGAGATAGCCCACAAGCATTTCAAGGTCTCCATCCGGCAACACCTGCGCCGAAAACCCGGGCATCTTCGCCTGCGGCCATTGGCGCAAACTCTGCGGATCGCGGATGTAACGCTTCAAGAAATCCGCCCCAAAATACTCGGTCGGGCTATACGGAATATTCAGATCCGGCCCGAACTGCGCATCGCCAGCACCATTCAATCGATGACAGGCCAGGCAGTTCTTCTGAAACAGGGCAAAACCCTTGTTCACCGGATCATCGGCCTTCAAGACGGGATCGGGCAGCAGGGCAGGGAAGCGTTGGGCCACTGGCGCCAGCAACTTGATGCTGGCGACCTCGAACGGCCACTGTTCGGGGCTGATATTGCCGGCCTGCGGATCGGTCCAGACCAGATAGAACGGCCCGGCGCTGTGCTTGCCGGCAGACAGCGGCGGCCACGGCCGCGCCGGGTCCTCGATTGCCAGCCATGCGCGTGCGCCGTCCTTGTTCAACAAGGGCGCAGCGGCCAACTCTGCGGCAAAGCCATCCAGCGCCACCGCCTGCAAGTGATCCTCCCGCTTGACCCCCGTCAGCAGTGCGGCCAGCGGCACGGCTTGATAGGTCATGTCCTTCTTGTAGGAAACATCATTGTTGATCGTGAGAATTTGCAGCTGAGGATGCTTGAGCAGCTCTTCGGTCTGCCAGGTGCGGCTGTTTGCGCCCAACTGCAGATCCAGTTGTGCGGCGGACAAGGGCAAGCTCAGCAGCAAGGCACCGAGCGCAATGAGCGTTTTCAAATGATCGCCGTCCATGTCGTTGAAGTGCGCAAAGGTTGGCACAACCACGCTGGCCCGGGTAGCGGGCCAGTCACATTTTAGGTGGCGATGTACAGCACGCGACGTTTGAATCAGCCGATGACCTTGGTCAGATTCGGCAAGATCAACAACAGCGTCGTGGCAAAAAGAATGAGTCCCGCTTGACGTACTTTCGGTTGTTTGAACATGGCTTGACCGCCTTTATTGTTATTTCCTGATGCATGCCTGACTGCATATCCATGACGGCACGCGTTGCACTTCCTGTTGAAGAACGCCCGTCTCGGCAAAACCCGACGACGATGGCGTACATGTTCACCTTAGGGCCCACGTCAGTCTTGGCTTAGATCCATTTCATATGGAGAGCTTGAGAAAAGCTTTAAAAAAAGCATGAGGCGTATTGCCAGCTTCTTTGCCGCCCGCTGGCTAGACAACTCGACGACCTGAACCGGTTCACCTCATGCCGGATGACCGTCCGTCTGAGCGTGTGCGTCAAGCGCTTTGAGCAATGTGGTCATTGCTTGCCAGTCGGCGCAGGGCGAAAGTGAAGTGACAATAAATCAGGTTCGAGGACGTCATGACTGAAGCGTTGATTTTCGATGCGTTGCGCACCCCGCGTGGCAAAGGCAAGGCCGATGGCGCGCTGCACAGCGTGAAGCCGGTCAACCTGGTGGCGGGTTTGCTGAGTGCTTTACAGGTGCGCACGGCGCTGGATACCAGTCAGGTCGATGATGTGGTTCTCGGCTGCGTCACGCCGATCGGCGATCAAGGTTCCGACATCGCCAAGACGGCGGTGCAAGTAGCCGATTGGGATGTCAGCGTCGCCGGCGTACAGATCAACCGTTTCTGCGCTTCGGGTCTGGAAGCCGTGAATCTTGGCGCTATGAAAGTGCGCTCAGGCTTCGAGGATCTGGTGGTGGTTGGCGGCGTCGAATCGATGTCGAGGGTGCCGATGGGTAGCGATGGCGGCGCCTGGGCGCTGGACCCGCAGACCAACCTGCACAGCCACTTCACCCCGCAAGGCGTCGGCGCCGACCTGATCGCCACCCTCGAAGGCTTCAGTCGCCAGGATGTCGATGCCTACGCGCTGTCCTCGCAGCAAAAAGCCGCACGAGCGCGGGCCGACGGCTCGTTCAACAAGTCGCTGGTGCCGGTGCAGGATCAGAACGGCATCATCCTGCTTGATCACGATGAGTTCATCCGCGCCGAATCGACTCTCGAAGGCTTGGGCAAACTTAAACCGAGCTTCGAAATGATCGGCCAGATGGGCTTCGACGCCACGGCGTTGCGGGTTTACAGCCACGTCGAGCGTATCAACCATGTGCACACGCCGGGCAACAGTTCCGGCATTGTCGACGGTGCGGCGCTGATGCTCATCGGCTCCGAAGCCAAGGGGCGCGCGCTGGGCCTGCAGCCACGGGCGCGCATCGTCGCCACGGCCGTCACCAGTACCGACCCGACCATCATGCTCACCGGCCCGGCGCCGGCGACCCGCAAAGCGCTGGCCAAGGCCGGACTGCGTGTTGAGGACATCGATTTGTTCGAGGTCAACGAAGCGTTCGCCTCGGTGGTATTGAAGTTCATCAAGGACATGGCGGTTGACCCGGACAAGGTCAACGTCAACGGCGGCTCGATCGCCATGGGTCACCCGCTGGGCGCCACCGGTTGCGCGATACTCGGCACCCTGCTTGATGAACTGGAGGCGCGGCATCTGCGCTACGGCCTGGCGACGCTGTGTGTCGGCGGCGGCATGGGCATCGCCACCATCATCGAACGCCTCTGAGCCCCGACTTCAAGGAATCTTGTTATGAGCGAAGCCATTCGTTACGAAAAAGGCCAGGACGGCGTCGTCGTGCTGACCATGGACATGCCGGGCCAGAGCGCCAACACCATGAACGCCGTGTATCGCGAGGCGATGGCCGCTTGCGTTGCCCGTTTGCTGGCGGAGAAAGACAGCATCGCCGGAGTCATCATCACTTCGGCGAAGAAAACCTTCTTTGCCGGCGGCGACCTCAATGAGCTGATCAAGGTCGGCAAGCCCGAAGCCAAAGCCTTCTACGACATGGTGCTGACCCTCAAGGCGCAATTGCGCAGCCTGGAAACCCTCGGTAAACCGGTGGTCGCGGCGATCAACGGCGCTGCGCTGGGTGGCGGCTGGGAAATCTGTCTGGCCTGTCACCACCGCATTGCTGTTGATGACGCCTCGGTGCAACTCGGTCTTCCGGAAGTGACCCTGGGCCTGCTGCCGGGCGGCGGCGGGGTGGTGCGCATGGTGCGCATGCTCGGCCTCGAAAAAGCCCTGCCGTACTTGCTTGAAGGCAAGAAGGTGCGCCCGCAACAGGCGTTGCAGGCCGGGCTGATCGATGAGTTGGCAGCGGATCCAGACGAATTGTTGGCCAAGGCGCGCGCGTGGATTATGGCCAATCCGGCGGCAGTGCAACGCTGGGACGTCAAGGGGTACCAGATTCCTGGCGGCACGCCATCCAACCCGAAAGTGGCGCAGATGCTGGCGATCGCGCCATCGATCCTGCGCGCGAAAACCCAAGGCACGTTGCCAGCGCCAGAGAAGATTCTATGCGCGGCGGTGGAGGGCGCTCAGGTCGATTTCGACACCGCGCACCTGATCGAAACCCGCTACTTCACCGAGCTGACGACCGGGCAGATCTCGAAAAATCTGATCGGTACGTTCTGGTTTCAACTGAACGAGATCAACGCCGGCGGTTCCAGGCCGCAAGGTTTTGCACCCTATAAAACCCGCAAAGTCGGTGTGCTCGGCGCCGGAATGATGGGCGCAGGCATCGCGTTTGTCAGCGCCTCGGCCGGTATCGACGTCGTGCTCAAGGACATCAACCTTGCCGCTGCCGAGAAGGGCAAAGCGCATTCCGCAGCGCTGCTTGATAAGAAAGTTGCCCGTGGCCAAATGACTGCCGAACAGCGCGAAGCGGTGCTGGCGCGGATCGTTGCGAGCGAAAGCGATGCCGATCTGGCCGGTTGCGATCTGATCATCGAAGCGGTGTTCGAAGATCGCCAACTCAAAGCCGGGGTGTCCGCCGCCGCGCAACAGGTCGTGGGCGGCGAAGCGGTCATTGCTTCCAATACGTCGACGCTGCCGATCACCGGTCTGGCGACGGCGGTGCCCGATCAAAGCAAATTCATCGGCCTGCATTTCTTCAGTCCGGTAGAAAAAATGCCGCTGGTGGAAATCATCAAAGGTGCGCAGACCAGCGCCGAAACCCTCGCTCGCGGTTTCGATTTCGTTCTGCAAATCAAGAAAACTCCGATCGTGGTTAACGACAGTCGCGGCTTCTTTACCTCGCGGGTGTTCGGCACGTTTACCAACGAAGGCATTGCCATGCTTGGCGAAGGCGTCAGTGCGCCGATGATCGAAACCGAAGCGCGCAAGGCCGGAATGCCGGTCGGGCCTCTGGCAATCTCCGACGAAGTTTCCCTCAGTCTGATGAGCCATATCCGTCAGCAGACGGCCAAGGACTTACAAGCAGAGGGGAAACTGCTGATTGAGCACCCGGCCTCTGCTGTGATTGACTTGATGCTCAGTGAATTCAAACGACCGGGCAAAGCTGCCGGGGGCGGTTTTTATGAGTATCCAGCCGGTGCCCAGAAGCATTTATGGCCGGAGCTGAAAACGCGCTTCGAGAAGGCCGACGGACAGATCTCTGCGAAGGATGTGCGTGATCGGCTGTTGTTTGTCCAGGCCATCGAGACCGTGCGTTGCGTGGAGGAGGGCGTGCTGACCTCGACGGCGGACGCCAACGTCGGCTCGATCTTCGGCATCGGTTTCGCCGCGTGGACCGGCGGTGCGCTGCAGTTCATCAACCAGTATGGCCTGAAGGACTTCATCGCCCGCGCGCAGTATCTGGCCGAGCAGTACGGCGAGCGTTTTACCCCGCCAGCGCTGCTGCTGGACAAAGCGGCGAAAGGTGAAATGTTCTAGGGCGAGCGAGCATTTCGGGGCTTGCCTTGGCCACGTGTTTCAAGGCAGGCTCTGGGGTGTTCATTATTCCCATCATGTGTCAGGTATTTTTTATGTCGTTGCGCATCTGCATTCTCGAAACCGACATCCTGCGGCCCGAATTGATTGACCAATATCAGGGCTATGGGCAGATGTTCCAGCGCCTGTTCTCGCAACAACCCATCGCCGCTGAGTTCACCGTCTATAACGTGGTGAATGGCGAATACCCAAGCGACGACCAAACCTTCGATGCGTATCTGGTCACCGGTAGCAAGGCTGATTCGTTCGGCACGGATCCATGGATCCAGACCCTCAAAACCTATCTTTTGAATCGCTACGAACGCGGCGACAAATTGCTCGGCGTGTGCTTCGGCCATCAATTGCTGGCGCTGCTGCTTGGTGGCAAGAGCGAGCGCGCATCCCAGGGTTGGGGCGTCGGCACCCACAACTACAAGCTGGCGGCCAAAGCACCGTGGATGAGCCCGGTGCGCGAAGAGCTGACACTGCTGATCAGCCACCAGGATCAGGTAACCGAACTACCAGAGAATGCGACGGTGATCGCCTCCAGCGATTTCTGCCCGTTCGCGGCGTATCACATCAACGACCAGGTGCTGTGCTTTCAGGGCCACCCGGAATTCATTCACGATTACTCGCGCGCGCTGCTCGACCTGCGCCAGGAAGCGCTGGGCTCGCAGATCTACAGCAAGGGTGTGGCAAGCCTTGAGCAGGAGCACCACGGCGCTACGGTAGCGGAGTGGATGATGCGGTTTGTGGCGCACAAACCAGAAGCTGCCTGACAGTTGCAAGATCAAAAGATCGCAGCCTTCGGCAGCTCCTTGTATCTCGACTAACGCTCCGTCAGGAGCGATAGTTCTCGACTGATCATCGAGGGAGGGACTTGGAAGCCGCGCAGCTCCTTAGGCTTTTTGCCTGTGACGTAGATCGTGCTCCAGCCCTCCACACTCACTCGTACAGTTCGCACGGTATCTTGGGCCCGCCTGCGGCGAGAGCCCGCATTCGCAAGGTTGGACAGAGTGACGTGATGATCGCAACAGGGAACAAGTGGAGAAACGATCATGTCCGGTTTCGTTGGCGTCGACATCGCAAAGAACACTTTTGATATCGCTACACACCTGCCCAACGGCAAGCACAAAACCAAGGCCAAGCTGGCCAACGATCCAAAGGGCTTTAAAGAGTTTGAGGCGTGGCTAGAAAAAAACGCCGAGCGTTCGGCCCTGATCGTGATGGAAGCCACGAGCGTTTACCACTTGGAACTCGCGGAGTTCGTTTACAACAAAGGCTTCCGGGTCTGCGTCGTGAACCCGGCTACGACCAAAGCGTACGCTGACAGCGAACTGCGCCGCATCAAGACTGATAAAAGTGATGCCAAACTGATCGCCGACTTTGCCCGGGAAAAAGACCAAAAACTTCACCCATGGGCGCCTGAGCCGCTGAAATACCGCCAGTTGAAAGCAATGGTGCGCCGCTTGGATGACCTTCAGGAAATGGAACAAATGGAGCTTAATCGTCTGGACGTTTCCGACGAAAAGGTCAAAGACTCGATCAACTCCGTTCTGCGCCATATTGAAAAAGAGATCGTAGAAACGCACAAGGCGATCAAAAAACACATCGATGACGACCCGGATATGCGTCAGATGCGGGATCTCATCGTCACCATCGACGGCATCGGACAAAAAACGCTTGAACGATTGCTGGCCGAACTGGGTGACTTGCGCAAATACAGTGATCCTCGCCAACTGGTCGCTGCTGCAGGGCTCAATCCAAAGCTGCAGGAATCAGGAAAGCTCAAAGGTCATACCCTGATCTCAAGAGTAGGGTCGGCACGGCTGCGTGCAGGCCTCTACATGCCTGGCATGGTGGCGCTGAAACACAATAAGGCGATCAAGGCGATGAAAGAACGCCTGGAGGCCAACGGCAAGGCCCCCAAGCAGATCATCTGCGCAGCAATGCGCAAGCTGCTGCACTTCGTTTACGGAGTGCTCAAGTCTGGACTGCCATATGACCCGAAACTTGCGCTTGCCCGGTGAGGCTCAAGACGGTATCTACACTGACATTCTGTAGGCGCTGCCGAAGGCTGCGATCATTTGCTTTCTACAACCAGCCCGACTTCTTGAAACTCGCCCACAAACTCACACACCCCACCGCAATAAACCCCAGCACCGCAAAATAACCGTAATGCCAGGTCAATTCCGGCATGTTCTGGAAGTTCATCCCGTAAATCCCCGCCACCGCTGTCGGGAACGCGAGAATTGCCGCCCACGCTGCAAACTTGCGCTGCACCACGCTCTGCCGTGATGCCTCGAGCAACACGCCAATCTCGATGGTCTGGCTGGCAATGTCCGCCAGCGTGGTCAGGTCTTCCATCTGCCGCGTCACGTGGATCTGCACATCGCGAAAGTACGGGCGCATGTTCTTGTCGATGAACGGGAAGCTGAGCTTTTGCAGCTCTTCGCCGATTTCCACCATCGGCGCCGCATATCGGCGCAAGCGCACCACATCACGGCGCAAACCGTGCAGCTTCTGGATGTCTCGCTCGTTGAGGGCGCTGCACAGCACGTTGCGCTCCAACTCATCGATCTCGGCGTGGATCGCTTCGCCCACCGGCTGATAGTTCTCGATGACGAAATCGAGCAGCGCATACAGGACGAAATCCTCCCCGTGCTCAAGCAACAAAGGGCGCGCTTCACAGCGTTGCCGCACATAGGCGTACGACGCGGAATGGCCGTTGCGTGCAGTGATGATGTAACCCCTGCCGGCGAAGATATGCGTTTCGATAAATTGCAAAACGCCGTTTTCGCGGACCGGCGAGTAGGTGACGATAAACAGAGCGTCACCAAAGGTTTCCAGTTTCGGTCGGCTGTGTTTTTCCAGCGCGTCTTCGATCGCCAGTTCATGCAGGTTGAACTGACGTTGCAGGTTGGATAATTCCTGTGCATCCGGTTCTTCCAGACCGATCCACACGAAGTGCCCGGGTTTGGCCGCCCAGGCAGCACCTTCGTCCAGCGCAATATTGGTGACTTTCTTACCCTCGCTGTACACCGCAGCAGCAACAACTCGACCCATGGTGGTGATTCACTTCTTCTTGGCAGATGGCAGGGGAACAAGGCTTCAGCTTAGCCGTGTCGCTGCTTGAGAGTCACTGAAACTTCTACAGTTCACCCGGCAAAAGAAAACCCGCACAGGGCGGGTCTTGTTTCACGCGGCTTGCAGTTGCCGATCCATCGATTCGATGCACTCGCGCATCTGCTCGCGGCATCGCTCGATCAGCATGGGCATGTCGTCCATGGTCAATCCGACTGTAGGAATCGCCGGCAAGGAACGTATGAGAACGTTGCCACTGCGCCAGCGATTCAGGCGCATGTGCTTGATATAGCTGCTCACGCACACCGGAACGATCGGCACGCCGGCGGCAATCGCCATCTGGAACGCGCCTTTCTTGAACGGCAACAAATCTTCACCGAGGTTGCGGGTGCCTTCCGGAAACACCCAGATCGAGGTGTCTTCGTTCTGCAAGGTGTGGGTCGTCGTCAGCATCGACTGCCGCGCCTTGTGCGCATTGCCACGGTCGATCAACACATTGCCGGCCAGCCAGAACAACTGACCGAACAACGGCACCCACTTCAGGCTTTTCTTGCCGATACACACGGTGCGGCGGGGGACGACATTGCCGAAGACGAACAGATCGTAGTTGGACTGATGGTTGGCGATGATCACGCAACTGTCGGGCTTGTTCATCAAGCCGTTGACCTCGGACCTGACCCGCAAACGCAAGATACACATCGCCGGCAAAGCGTAGAGGCGGGCGCAGAGTCGACTGTTGTCCGGGTGGAACGGGCGGCACAATCCAAGGATCACACCCAGCACGCCGGCCAAAATAAAGTGCAGGCCCATCAACAACATACGAAGCACGAACAGCATTTTTACAGGCCCACCGGGACGAAAGGTGGCGCAGTGTACGGATGTGCACTGTTTTCGGCAATTGCCGCTATAGACTCCGGAGATGGCCGATGTTTAAGCGCATGTTTCAGCACTGCTTGTCAGGCGCGTCCTAGAGCTTTCAGTGAATATTCAACGCGGCACGTAAGAAAAAGCCCGACACGAGGTTCGGGCTTTTCGCTAGCGCGCAGATCTCGGACGAATCAGCCTAAATGCTGCTGATCCTGGACAATGGCGTCATCGAGGGTTTCCAGCAGCTGCTTGCGCACTTTGAGTTTGGTGTTCTTGTGCGCCAGCATGTTGATCTTCTTCAACTGACGCGCGGCAGCCAGCGCGGCGCCTTGCAATTCTTCGGCAGTGACGACTTTGTCGAGGAAGCCTGCATCAACGGCACTTTGCGGATCGAACATCTCGCCATTGATCACCGAGCGATGGAAAGCCGAACGCCGCAAGCGATCACGCGCCAGCTCGATACCGGCGTGGTGCATGGTCATGCCGATTTGCACTTCGTTCAGACCGATGCTGAACGGGCCGTCGACACCAATGCGGTAATCGGCGGACAACAGCAGGAAAGCGCCCTTGGCCACAGCGTGCCCCGGGCAAGCAACGATCACCGGGAACGGGTGAGAGAGCAGACGGCGGGCCAGGGTCGAACCGGCCGTTACCAGCGCAACGGCTTCTTTCGGGCCGGCGGTCATCACCTTCAGATCATAACCACCCGACAGAATCCCCGGCTGCCCGGTAATGATCACCACGGCGCGATCCGCCACCGCCTGATCCAGCGCCGCGTTAAACGCCGCAATCACATCCGGAGAAATCGCGTTGACCTTGCCATTGTTCAGGGTCAGGGTCGCGATACCGTCTTCGAGGTGGTAGGCAATCAACTCGCTCATGACGCTATTCCTTATTAGAAAGATGGGCAGACGTTACCCACCGTCGCAGGCCAGGTAAAGCGCCGTGACTGACCTGCCGGTCACCATTTCGGCGTTCAGCCTGCGCCGCACACCTCTTGCCTTCTATAAAGGAAGCGCGCGCCTCACCCGAGATTGGCGGGTTTGCCATCGTGCTCACCGACCGAACGCAGCGTGCTCTCTTAAGCGCATGAAAATTCTGAAAAAAGTTTGCCATCAGGAAAGCTTTCGACTACATTAGCGCGCCTCGACAGACAGAACATGTCTGCAGAGATACGGTGAAGTGTCCGAGTGGCTTAAGGAGCACGCCTGGAAAGTGTGTATACAGGAAACTGTATCGAGAGTTCGAATCTCTCCTTCACCGCCACATTGAATATCAAAAAACCCGATTTCGAAAGAGGTCGGGTTTTTTGCTTTCTGCGTGTTCGAAAATTGCTCGGTCATCATTTGCTGCTCATTGATCGGCTGCGCGCAGGGGTCGAAATCCGGTTTTGTTGGCGTTGAACTATTGTACTGACCAGTTAGAATGGCCGCATTCATGGCTCTGCGTCACTCGCTGCATCAACAAGGGTCGAGATTTACATTACTGAGGTAGAGAGTAGTGGAACCGCTATTTGCAGTCGTTGCGACCACAGGATATTTGCTCCTCGTCGAGGTGCATTCCAGAAAAGTTATCCCGCTCGAGAACGAACGCACTGAATACTACGGCGTTTCATGGTTTCCGGGGGGCAAGGATTTTGTGCTCAGCCACTCTGGGCTGGATAACGTAAAGCTGAAGGATATCCAGACCTACGCGACCTCAGAAGTGGGATTTCTTTCGCACGGTAGTTTCCATTCCGAAACCTTTCTCTCGGAACCACACCAGCTGCTCTGCGCATCTGACGGTCGCGTGGTGTGTACCAACACCGGACGTAACGCGATCACTGTGGTCGACCTGGAAAAGCCCGGGCATTTTCAGGAAAAGCGGCTGAGCAACGTTCGCTGGGATCGTCTTTCACTGGAAGAAATCACCGGCGATCATCTCAATTCCGTATTCGAAAAAGATGGTCATCTTTATGTCATCGCTCACGGCCACCATAACGGTTCGTTAATGGCAGTACTGACTTATCCGGCGTTGGAGCTGGTCAGTGTCAAGCCCATTGAGCGACGTACGGGCCTGCACAATGTGTGGGTATCGGACGAAGGGCAGAAAATTGCCTGCCACAGCAATATCGGTGCGCTGATCGATCTGGAAAGCAACGAAGTTCTCTGGGAGTCGGGGAGTCCAATCTATACGCGAGGCCTGGCCGTTTCGTCCGACATCATGCTGGTGGGAGAAAGCCAGATGACCGGACGTGATTTGCGCCGCAGCTCCATGAGCGGTTTGTGGGTTCTGGAACGGGGCACCTATAAAGCACTGGACTACATCTGCCTTGGTCCTTACGGCGCCGTCAACGAAGTCCGCTTGTTGAACGTAAAAGACTATGCTCACCACGGCCATACTTTTCCGTTTGTATCGGAGTTGTTCGAGCGAAGTCTGTTCAACCGTAAGTCTGAAGAGCGTCTGGCTGCTTGCCAGCGTTCGAAAAACATTCAGCAGGAGTGGGCGGGCGTCGAACTCGTCTACGGCGTGCCGAAGACACTCGAAGACGGCGGCAAAGAGGCCATCCTTGGTAACCTGTGTCTGATCAAGAAGATTGAAGACGTTTCGCAAGCACAACGCAGCCTGGCGTTCAGTTATTCGTTGGACACGCCATCTACCGATTCTCACGTTGCGGTGGTGACTTATCAAGGCAGTGGCGGTGACACGGATATGAACGCACTGCTGATACAGCCTATCAATGATGTCGAGGCCGGACTGGTACTTTGGACAAATGATGGCGCGCACTGGAATCCCGAGCCCGATGTGCAGGTGACGGGACTTCCTCATAGCGGTGACGTTCGCGTGGTAGCGAGTGAAGCAGGGCTGGAATTTTATCTGAATGACGAATGGCGTCTTACCGTAGACGCAGCCAGGCTGCCTTTTCTCGAGGGCTCATTGGGTATTCGCTGGATCGGATCGACTATCAGCCGGTTTATCGAATAACGGTCAATCATGATGTCTGGCCCGATCTACGGCTTTTGAGCGGCGAGTTGCCGCTCAAGACCAACGTGTTTGAACTCAGACTCTACGCGAGATGAGGAAACGTATGACAAGCGAAAAAAACAGCGTGCCTGAGAATGTCGTTCTGCACCCTACGCAAGTTGCTCCCAGTGATCGGGAGCGTGCCGTGGCGCAGAAGCCTTTTACCATTTGGTTTACCGGATTGAGCGGTTCAGGCAAATCGACGCTGGCGTTCGCGATTGAAAAAAAGCTGATTGAAAGTGGCAAGCCTGCCTTCGTGCTGGATGGCGATAATGTTCGTCACGGACTTTGCAGCGACTTGGGTTTCAGTGCTGAGGATCGCTCCGAAAATATTCGCCGTATCGCTGAAGTAGCGCGTTTGATGAATGACGCGGGTATCACCGTGATGGTGGCATGTATCTCTCCGACCAGAGTGAGCCGTGAAAAAGCACGATCCATCATTGGCGACGAGCGTTTTCTTGAGGTCTATCTGAACACGCCACTCGATGTATGTGAGCGGCTGGATCCGAAGGGACTTTATCGCAAGGCCCGCGCTGGTCTGATCCCGGAGTTTACGGGGATCAGCGCACCTTACGAAGTGCCTGAATCTCCCGCCTTGGTTTTCGATGCAAGTCAAATGTCAGTCTCGGCCTGCGTAGAGGAAATCGTCTCCAAGGCCAACGGTCTTGGGCGATAGGGCTCCAATTGTCCAATTGGAGCGGATCCTCCGCTCGTCGGAGACCAGGCTCCGTGTACGGCTAGTCCCGGAATGACCGGCTAGTCTCAAAATCCTCGGAGGTCGATATTTTTCAGGCAAAACAGTTTTGCCAGTATCGGCCCGGTTCCGCAGGGGAGAGGCTATGACAGGTCCATATATCGAAGACGATGGCGCTGAGTTTTCCTTCAACAACTGTGTGCGCTGCGGTCAAACGGAGTATCAGTCGGGTTTTGGCGAAGATCCGGTGAGCACCATCAAAATCAAATCCACGGCCCCGAAAGGGCCGAAAGCGAAATTCCTGCCCAGGGTCACGGCAAGGGCCAGAAAGTGATTTCATCCCGTACCCCGTCACTGAACGGGGTTTTTTACGTGCGCGGGAGTGCGGATCGGAAATGCCTGGCGGGCGTTGACATTAATGTCGGTTTTTTTCACAAACTTTTCACGTTGGTCAACGTAGGGTGAAGCCATCCGTTAGAAAGCAAGTCTCCAGCCCGTCTCCCCAGCGGGCTTTTTTTGTCCGGTATAAAACCTTTTCCCTGTGCGCGGTCCAATCGACGCTGCCGTCTGCGTCTGGACTTTCCTGCGCCGAACACATTAAATCCCGCTCCTTCTCGTCATCCTGTTTATTTGAGGTTTTCGTCATGCGTTTAACATTGCCTGCGTTGGTTCTTGGCCTTCTGGTTGCTCAAGGTGCGATGGCTGCCGGTGATGGCACCGCGGCGCTGGGCGGTGGCCTCGGTGGCGCGCTGGGTAACGTGGTCGGTCAGAAAATGGGCGGCAGCACAGGCGCGGTAATTGGCGCTGGTGTCGCGGGCGCAGCGGGCAGTGCAGTCGCAGCACGCAAGGGCAGCCGCACCAAGGCAGCAATCGGCGGTGGTGTCGGTGCAGCCGGTGGCTCGGTGATAGGCAACAGCCTGGGCGGCCGCAACGGCGCCACCATCGGTGCAGGTCTGGGCGGTGCGGCCGGCGGCGCAGTCGGCAGCAACCTGGGCAAAGGCCACAAGCGCCACTGAGACTGATGGCCTGTCAGAAAAAGCCCGACTCGATGTCGGGCTTTTTCATGGCTGAACGTTTCGTGCGAAATCATCTCCAATCTGCATACGCCCCGCTTGGGCGGACTGTCCCGATTCGGGAACTGCGAGGTTTATATGCGATTGTCATTATCTGCACTGTTTTTTGGCCTGGTCGTGGCGCAGGGCGCGATGGCGGCCGGAGATGGCACCGCTGCCGTAGGCGGTGGTCTCGGCGGTGCGCTGGGTAATGTGGTTGGCGGACAACTTGGCGGCAGCACGGGCGCGGCGGTCGGCGCAGGTGTCGGCGGCGCGGCGGGCAGTGCCGTCGGCGCGAACAAACGCAACCGCACCGAAGCCGCGATTGGTGGCGGTCTGGGCGCAGCAGGCGGCTCGGTCGTCGGCAACAGCCTCGGCGGCTCCACCGGCTCCGCCATCGGCGCGGGCCTGGGCGGCGCAGCAGGCGGCGCGGTAGGTAACAATCTTGGCGACGACGATGGCGGATCTCATTCCGGCGGCCACAAGCACAAGAACAAACACAAAAATAAACATCGCTGATTGATCAACGGAAACCCGGCCTGGCGCCGGGTTTTTCGTGTCTGGCCGTCAGGCAGAGGAACGATTGGCGGCAGGGCTTTTCGAACGTCATACATCCCACACGCTCAAGAGGTGCGCCATGACTCCCGAAACCGAAGGCAAAGAAGAGAAGGGCCCGAGTGGATTGCCGTTTATCAATGACCCGGGGAACGAAGATCCGGGCTCGCTGATGGATGATGCGACGGTGCCGTTGAACGATGCGGATGAGGCGGATATGGAGTATGAGGAGGATGGGGATGAGAAGTGAGGGGGTGCTGAGGGTTTGAATGATGGTTTAAGGGCCTGACTCAGCAGGCCCTGCAGAAAATCTGTTCCTCAGAACGAGACGTCGATTCTTTGTGCTCTGATTTTTACAAACTGACCATTGAGGTGCGGAAAATCGAAGTGGATATCTTGATCCGCAAATTCGACGAACGACTTGAGCGTATCGCCTTCTAAGCGCCCCTGAATCTCGCATGAGAAACCGTCGTCAAGCATCTCGACATATGTTTCGCTGTTTTCACATTTTGCGATGTCAATTTCGTCCGGTAGCACCATTTCGAACTCGGCTGAGTAGGTCTCACCTACTTCGATGACTGACGGGCAGTGGCCTGCGAAACATCTAACAGTCACACCGTTGACGCTAAGCAGGACCATCTCCTCAATCATGGGGTCAATTTCAACGATATTTACCAGATACTTTTTAATCATCTGCAGGTCTCACCGTTTTGTCTTTCCCGGCTCCATTTATTGTTCGCCATAATTCTTTTCCACTCTTGGCGTGGAGCGTCGTGATTTCATTTTTATTATTGGTACCTACGAAAGCGAATTTTGCCTCGCCCTTTCTATTGGTTCCCATAAGACGCAGATAACCTGATCGGGCTTCGCCCTTGTACTCGTACTCAATTCGCGTGCCGTGATTTATAACCATTCTCGCAGTAGACAGGTACTCTTCCTGGCTCGTCGCGTTGAACTCTGCCCCATGTTTTTCATAGTGCCCGGCCAATTTTTCATTGCTGCCAAAATTTTCGGGCGGTGACCTAGGTGCGGGGACTGCGGGCTCCCCCTCATCAACCTTAACCCCATCACTCGCCCCCGGAACATCACACCCAGGTTTATTCGGCGGCGGGCAGTTGGACGTCAACCCCAACGGATCCACCCACCCCGTCGGATTCGGCACGTACTGGTACTGGTTCAACCCACCCGCGAGCTTCACCGGGTCCGGGGTCAGATACCGCCCCAATCTCGGGTCGTAATAACGATGGCGGTTGTAGTGCAGGCCGCTTTCAATGTCGAAGTACTGCCCCTGAAAGCGCAGCGGTTGGTCCAGATAGTCTTCGCCGGCCAGGGTGACGGCGGCGACTTTGCCGTAGGCGTCGTATTGCGCGGACCAGACGATTTCGCCGCTGTAGTCGGTGAGTTCCTGCGGGGTGCCGAGGTGGTCGAGTTGGTAGTAGAACGGGCAGGCCTTTTTCGGGCCTTTGCCATCCAGCATCGCGAGTGGGCGGAAGGTGCCGGGTTCGTAGAGGAAGCTGCGGTATTGCGTGGCGCTGCTTTCGGCGACGAGGTGTTCGCCTTGCCAGAAGAATTCGGTGACGGCGTCGTCGACGGTTTTGCGGATGCGCCGGCCGAAGGCGTCGTATTGATACGTGGCGGTCTGGCCGTCGGGGCGGGTCAGGCCGATCAGGCGGTGCTGGCAGTCGTAGCGGTATTCGGTGACCAGGGTCTGGCCGTGGCCACGACGTTCGCGGATCAGGTTGCCGAAGGCGTCGTAGTCGTAATGACGGTTGCCCTGCATCAGCAGGCGATTGCCCTTGATCTGCGCAGGACCGGGGCGGTCCTGCATCAGCAGGTTGCCGGCCGGGTCGTGGGCGAAGGATTCGGGCAGTTCGTCGCGTGAGTGACGTACGCGGATCAACCGGTCGAGGGCGTCGTAGCCGTAAGTGCGCTGGCCGTGGCGGCTGTCGGCGATGTGCTCGAGATTGCCGTTGGCGCTGTAGGTATAATCGCGGCGGTACAGCGAGGAATGGCGATGGCCTACGGCGTGGGCGAGCAAACGGCCCTGGTCGTCGTAGGCATATTCGCTGAGCAGCAAACCTTGCTGACGCTGCTGCTCGCGACCGGATTGATAGACGTGGCGGGTGAGCGGGGTGCCGTTGAGGTCGATGGCGCTCAGGGCACCGCCCTTGGCGTAGTGATAGTCGAGCTTGCTGTTGTCCGGCAGGCGCAGGCGTTTGAGCTGGCCGCAGGCGTCATAGGCGTAGCGCAAGGTGCCCCAGCCCTGATGCTCGGTGATCAAGCGGTCCTGACGGTCGTACTCGAAGGCCAGCGGATGATTCTGGCCGTCATCGACACCGATCAGCCGGCCGAGGCGGTCGTAGTCATAACGGACCTTGACCCCGTCAGGCAGGGTCTTGACCTGCAACCTTCCAGCCGCATCGCGCTGGTACTGGGTGACCAGCGATAAACCCTGCTCGCCGAACTCGGTCTTTTCCAGCAGGCGACCATTCAGGTCATAAACGTACGCGGTGCGTCGCCCATCAAACCCGGTTTCCTGGCGGATCAATCCGGTCGGCGTGTAATCCAGTCGATACTTTCCCCCAGACTCGTTTTCAATCTCGGTCAGCAGCAATCGCGCATGGTCATAGCGATACTGCACGCGGGTGCCGTCGGGGTTGATCCGCCGCGAGACCAGGTGCAGGTCGTCGTCATACTCGTAGCGGGTGATGCGCCCGAGTTCATCGCGTTCGGCGGTGATCTGGCCGTAGGCGCCGTAGCTGTAGGCGCGGGTGCTGCCCGTAGGAGACGTCGTCAGGATCAGTCGGCCGGCCGCGTCCCACTGCTGCCGGCTGACAACACCAAATTCGTCCTGGGTGGTAATCCGCCGTCCCAATGCATCGTAGGAGAACCGCCGCACGCCGCCATCGGGCAGGGTTTCTTCGATGAGCTGGCCGAGCTCGTTCCACACCCAGCGATGGCGGCTGCTGTCCGGGTAGCGCAGCGACAACAACTGCCCACGCAGGTTGTAGTAGTAATGGGTGACCTGGCCGTCGGGGTCGACCGCTTCGGTGACGGCGCCTTCAGCGTTGCGCCGATAGATCCACACCGCATCGCCTCGGCAACGCTTGTAGAGAAAACCGTTGCGGTACTCGTAGGACGTTGGCGCATCGTCTGGTGGAATCAGCGCGATCAGCCGTCCGACTTCGTCGTAGCGGTATTCGGTGACCGCGCCCAGAGCATCCTGCTCGGCGATCAACCGGCCTTGCCCGTCATAGGCCTTGAGCTGCTCGCCGCCATCGGCCGCGACCTGGCGCACCAGCCGCGCGCGCTCGTCGTGGACGTAGACTTCTTCGGTACCGTCGACGTAATGCACGGTCACGCTGGCGTCGTCATCGTTCCAGACGTAACGGGTGTTCATCTGCGAGAACGACGCCCAGTGCCTCACGCAGCGGGCGGCTTTGCCCTCGCGCTGCCACTCCCAGAAGAAGCTCGCGCCGCCAGTCAACTGGCGCTGGAGGATGACGTGGTGATCGTCGTAGTCGTAGCGCTCGCTGTCGCCAACCGCGTTGGTCGCGACCAGCAGCCGTTGCCGGGCATCGAAGCTGTAGGTGGCGAGGTTTTGCTCGGTGATCCACTCGCCCTGAACGAACACCTGATAGTCGACTGCCACCAGTTGCGTGCGGTCATAACGCAATAGCAGCGCGCGGCCGGCGCCGTTGTCCAGACGCTGGATGCGGTCGGAGCGATCGCGTTGCAGGGTCAGACGATTGCCGTAGACATCGCTGATTGCGGTCAGCCGGCCGGCGCGAAAGTGATAGAACCGCGCGCTGTCGCCGGCCAGAGCAAGGATCAGTTCTTCCGGTTCATCACCGAGAAAGATCGCCGCCCGCGACAGGCTGTTGTGGATCGCCGGGCGCGCGACGTTGGGCAGGGGAAAGCGGGTGCGGCGGTTCTCGTGGTCGATCCAGGTCACGCCATCGCCATCGAAGGCCAGACGATGCGCGAGCGTATGGCTCCAGCCAAAACCCAGGCCGATGTCGATCTCGACCGCGCTGCTGCGGTACAAGCGGGTGAACTCGAAGGGCAGCACGCCATCGAGCACCGCGTCGGTCAGGGTCAGCAGTTCTTCGCCGGTGACCATCGACACCGGGCAGCCGTTGGTACAGGTGTTGGGTACGCAGTCGGCGGCGTCGCCGTTGGGGTTCTTTGCTTGGTCGGGGACGTCGTCGTGGGGCTCGTGGCGCTCAAGACGGGCCATGCCTCGGGATTTTTCCCGCGCGAGTGGCGCCGGATTCGGCACGCTCAACACCACTGTGTCGGCCTGGCGAATGTTCAGCGGAATCGACGGTGTCGGCTTCAGCTCCACCTCGCGCGCATGAAACATCAGCGGCTTCAGCGTGCTCGCGTGCTGCTTGAGCTCCGGCGTCGAAGTGAGCTCAGCCAGACGCAGGGCTGAGGCGGCAAGCCACTCCCGCGCCCGTGGCGACTTGATCTTCGCCAAGACCTTGCTGCTCAAACGCAGCGATACGCCGGCACCGCCCGCCACGCGCATCAACAGGAAACTGATGAGCAACTCGGTGCGAACTTCAGCCACCACTTCGGCGAGGTATTGCGGCGGCAGCATCTTCAGCCAACTGGTGAACGCGGCGAGATGAATGAACAGCAACGGCTCGTCGCTGAGCATCAACAAGGCGTTGGCAATTGCCTCGCTGGACGCCGCCAGCAGCGCCTCAAGTTCGACTTCGCTGAGGTATTCCAGAAGCTTTGCGCTGTGCTCCTGCAGATCGGTGAGGAGGGCAAACAGCTGTTGAATGTCATCCCAGACGCCATTCAGGGCTTTTTCCAGGCCACGCCAATCGGCCCGCTGCAAGTGCCCGTAACGATCTAGAAAACCGGCGCTGGAAAACTCCGTCCACTGCGGCTCGAAACCTGTCCATTCGCCGCGCAGCCAGTTTTCCAGACCGGCGATGACGCCTTGATAAGAGGCGTACAAAGCGCGCACGTGGGCAGTGGAAACATCGGGAAAGAAGGTGACGCGGTAGCGCTGGCCGCGCATGCAATCGGTCACTTCGAGGATCCCGCTCGGGCCGATGGTGTGGCGCAGTGGTTCGCCGAAGGTCTGTACGCCGTCGACTTCGCTGAGCAGCGGTTCGAGGGTCACCGGGGTGTCGCCGATCGGCACGAAGCGCGCGGCTTCAAACAAATGCACCAGGGTCAGCGGCCCGCTGGCCGGACACATGAACACCGATGAGCTGACAGGTGCGCGCGAGGTGATCGGCGCGCTCAGCTGTACGTCATTGCCAACCTTGAACACCTGCTCGATGTCCAGCGCGGTCCCGGTCCAGAACTGTTCGGCCCAGGCGTCGTAGTTGTTCAGGCACAGGCGGAACTCATCGATCAGCGCTTCGAAATCGGGCTGCTGGGGATTCAGGGCGGCCACCACCAGCAGTCCGATGCTGTTGTTCAGGGCCAGGAGCTGATCGGGTTGAAACATTCGCAGTCGCTCGCGCATATGAAGAAACGGGAGCGCGGACTTTGCAGGGGATCAAAAAGGAAAGAAGTCGGGTAAGTAGGCAGTATCTGTAGGAGGTTTCGCTAAATGCGAAAGGGCGTCGATGGTGTTGCCCGTTGCTCAATGTCCATCCGCCTCGCTATGCTGCTGAACCCATTAATCAGATCCGCGTTGCGGCACATTGCCTGTCGCCCGGGATGTCTTTGTTAACGGATCCGATGATGAATGCACCGCTGAAGACGTTCGGCCCGATCAAGGCCGTGATTTTCGATATGGACGGTTTGCTGCTCGACACTGAGGGCATTTACACCGAGGTCACCTCGCTGATTGCCGGGCGCTACGGGAAAACCTTCGACTGGAGCGTCAAGCAGAACATCATTGGTCGCGGGGCCAATGACCTGGCCAATTACGTGGTGCAGGCGCTGGAGTTACCGATCAGCCCGGAAGAATTCCTGGAGATTCGCGAGCCGCTGATGCGCGAGCGTTTCCCCAAGGCCCAGGCGATGCCGGGGGCCGAAGCACTGGTGCGTCACCTCAAGGCGCACAACATTCCGATCGCGGTCGGCACCAGTTCGTCGCGCCAGTCGTTCGGGCAGAAAACCACTTTGCACCGCGACTGGTTCGCGTTGTTCGATTTCATCGTCACAGCGGACGATCCGGAAGTCGGCGCGGCCAAACCGGCGCCGGATATTTTCCTCACCGCCGCTCGGCGTCTGGGCGTCGCGCCCAAGGATTGTCTGGTGTTCGAGGATTCGCCGTTTGGGGTCACCGCGGCGAAAGCAGCAGGCATGACCGCAATCGCCATCCCCGACGCGGCGATGGCCGATGAGAAATATGCTCACGCTGACGGCATTATCCGCTCGCTGAAAGACTTCAGGCCAAGCGCATTTGGCCTGCCGACGCTGGAACTGGCCTGACCGCTCAAACAAACAAGCCGCCCTTCCTATAAAGAAGGGCGGCTTTTTTTGCCGTTCTGTCAGGCGCCGAAGCCACCGTCGATGGTCAGGCTGGCACCGGTGATGTAACCGGCTTCCGGCCCTGCCAGGTAGGCGACGAAGCTGGCGATTTCATCGGCGGTGCCGTAACGACCGACGGCCATCAGCGGGATCAGGCTGTCGGCGAAGTCGCCATGGGCCGGGTTCATGTCGGTGTCGACCGGGCCAGGTTGCACGTTGTTGATGGTGATGCCCCGAGGGCCGAGATCGCGGGCCAGGCCTTTGGTCAGGCCGACCAGTGCCGATTTGCTCATCGCGTACACGCCGCCACCGCCGAAGGGCATGCGATCGGCGTTGGTGCTGCCGATGTTGATGATCCGCGAGCCTTCGCCCATGTGTTTCGCCGCTTCCTGCGAAGCAATGAACACGCTACGCACGTTGATGGCCAAAGTCTGATCGAAGTCGTCCAGTTTGAAGTCTTCCAGCGGTGCGATGGCCAGCACGCCGGCGTTGTTGACCAGAATGTCCAAGCGCCCAAACGCTTCGACGGTGGCGCTGACGGCGTGGCGAATCGCGCTGGCATCGGCGCTGTCGGCCTTGATCGCCAAGGCTTTGCCGCCGTTGCCGGTGATGCTGTTCTGCAATTCTTCGGCTTTCGCGGTGGAGCTGACGTAGGTGAAAGCGACGGCGGCGCCTTCAGCGGCCAGACGTTTGACGATGGCTGCGCCGATGCCGCGCGAACCGCCTTGAATCAGAGCGACTTTGCCGCTGAGGTGTTGAGTGGTCATGTTCGATCTCCAAGTGTTCAAGGCGGAATGCCTTGGTGTTGGTGCCGAGTATCGGCGTGGCATCGACAACCGGGTAGACCATGATTGCTATAGTCTGTGTAAACCAGAAGTTTATAGTGGTGATCATGGAAACGTTCAGCAGTATCGAATGCTTTGTGCGCAGCGCCGAGGTCGGCAGCTTTGCCGAGGCCGCACGACGCTTGAGCCTGACCCCGGCGGCAGTGGGTAAAAGCGTGGCGAAACTGGAGGCGCGGCTCGGCGTGCGGCTGTTCCAGCGTAGTACACGCAGCCTGACCCTGACCGAAGCGGGGCAGCTGTTTTTAAGTGAAGTCAGCGCCAGCCTGACCACCATCCAGAATGCCGTGGCCAATCTGGCCAGCGCCGGAGGGCAACCGGCCGGTACGCTGAAAGTCAGCATGGGCACGGTATTCGGCCGTCTGTATATCGTGCCGCTGCTCGGTGAGTTCCTGCGGCGCTATCCGGCGATCAACCCGGACTGGCATTTCGATAACCGCCAGGTCGATCTGATCGGGCAGGGCTTCGATGCGGCAATTGGCGGCGGCTTTGAACTGCCCCAAGGCGTGGTTGCGCGCAGGCTCACGCCGGCGCATCGGGTACTTGTGGCATCGGAGGATTATCTGCACAACCATGCGCCGATCAGTCATCCCGATGACCTCAAGCAACATGACGGCATCCTGATCCGCTCACCGCAGACCGGGCGTGTGCGTTCGTGGCAACTTACCCATCGCGATCAACAACACAGTCCGCTGACGTTGCGGGCGCGGATGACCATGAGTGATTCCGAGGCTGCCTGTGCAACGGCGATGCAAGGTCTGGGGATCGCGCTGGTGAGCATGCCGTTTGCGGTTGCGTATCTTCAGGCCGGGACGTTACAGCGGGTGCTGCCGGACTGGTTTGTCGATGATGGCAACATTTCGATCTATTACGCCGAGCACAAATTGTTGCCGGGCAAGACCCGGGCGTTTGTGGATTTCGTGATTGAACAATTTGCTGAGCAGGGGTTGGTGCGGCGGTTCAGTGCTATTTGAATAGGGCTTGGGAGCGAGTCGTTTTCATTCGCGAGCAGGCTCGCTCCCACAGGAGAACGCATTCCAAATGTAGGAGTGAGCCTGCTCGCGATAAACGGTAACGCGGTCTATCGAGCAAAGCGCTGCGGCCAGCCAACAATATTCTTCGGCCGTGGCGTGGCATACGTGCGCACCTTGGAGGTCGACAACTTCAAGCGCACCAGCGATTCGGCAATCGTCACCGCCGCTGTCACGCCATCCACCACCGGCACGCCGGTGCGGCGGCGAATCTGTTCATCCAGCCCGGCCATGCCGCCGCAGCCCAGGCAAATCACCTCGGCCTTGTCCTGAGTCACCGCCAGTTCGGCCTGTTGCACGATCGCTTCCAGCGCACGCTGCGGTTCATGTTCCAGCTCCAGAACCGCCAGCCCGCTGGCGCGCACCGAGGCACAGCGATCCCACAGGCCGGACAATTTCAGCCGATCCTCGATCAGCGGCACGGTGCGATCCAGCGTGGTCACCACCGAGTAGGCATGGCCGAGGAACATCGCGGTGCTGGCCGCCGCGTCAGTGATATCCACCACCGGCACGTTGAGCAATTCCTGCAAGCCTTCGCGGCCATGCTCGCCGTAGCCGGCCTGGATCACCGCATCGAACGGTTGATCGTAGGCCATCACCCGGTCCATCACGGCGATGGCGGCGAGGTAGCTTTCGAAATTGCCTTCAATCGATTCGGCGCCGAAGTACGGGGTCAGGCCGACGATTTCGGTACCGGGCGAAGCGACGGACTGCGCCGAGCGGGCGATGGCGTCGGTGATGGATTCGGTGGTGTTGACGTTGACCACGAGAATACGCATGGAAAATCCTTATTGCGGGCAGTGGTGCGGCCCGAAAACCGGGCCGCGAAGGGATCAGTGGCTGACGTTATCCACAGCGATGCATTCGCCGCTGACTTCGGCGTAATGCGTCTGGCGTTTGGCGATGATCAGGTAAAGCATGCCGGCGATACCGGCACCGATCAGCCAGGAGAACGGCGAAACGCTGTGGAAACCAGGTACCAGGGCCAGGACGATGGCGATCAGCGCTGCAGGAGTAAACGCCGCCACCGCGCGGAAATTGATGCCTCCGCTGTAGTAATAAGCGCCGTTGGGGTCTTCGCTGTAGAGTTGCGGCACATTGATCCGGCCTTTGCGGATCAGCCAGTAGTCGACCATGATCACCCCGTACAGCGGGCCGAGCAGGGCGCCGAGGCCCGACAGGAAATACACGATCACCAGCGGGCTGTTGTAGAGGTTCCACGGCAGGATCAGCACGGCGATGGTCGCGCTGATCAGCCCGGCGCGGCGGAAGGTCAGGTACTTCGGCGCCAGGTTGCTGAGGACGAACGCCGGGGCGACGAAGTTGGCCATGATGTTCACTGCGACGGTGACGATCAGAAAAGCCAGGCAGCCGAGCACCAGAAAGAATGTGTTGGGGATCGAGGCGATGATCTCGGTCGGGCTTTCGATGATCCGCCCGTTGATCTGGAACTGCGCGCCACACAGCAGCACAGTAATCGCCGCGAACACCAGAATGTTCACCGGCAAGCCCCAGAAATTTCCCACCTTGATGGTTTTGCGGCACGGCGAAGAACGGGCGAAGTCGCAGAAGTTGAGGATCAGCGTGCCGTAGATCGCCAGCCACAACGCGCCGCCGGCGAAGATGTTGCGCCACATTTCGCCACCGGTCAGCGGCTCGCGGATCGACCAGGCAATGGTCGCGTTGGCCTGGAAGTACATCCACCCGGCGAGCGCGGCTACGGTGAGCAGAATCACCGGCCCGGCAAACGCCTCGTAGCGGCGTACCATTTCCATGCCGTAGGCAAGAATCGCCAGTTGCACCAGCCAGATCGCCACGAAGCACACCCAGCCCAGGCTCGACAAGCCGAGTATAGAGTTGTGATCGTATTCGGCGAAGCCAGGATGCACGGCAGTCAGCAAGACGCGGAATACCACTGAAGCGAGATACGTCTGAATACCGAACCAGGCGATGGCGATCACCGCCCTGATCAGTGCAGGAATTTGCGCACCGTGGATGCCGAAGCTGATCCGGCTGATCACCGGAAACGGCACCCCGGTTTTCTGCCCCATGTACCCGGACAGGTTCATGAAGAAGTACACCAGCGCCGCGCCGATCCCCAGCGACAACAGAATCTGCCAGCCGCCCAGACCCAGCGCATACAGGCCGATAGCGAACGAGTAGTTGGCGATGTTGTGCACATCGTTCGTCCACAGGGCGAAGATGCTGTACTGGCCCCAGCGCCGGCCCTCGGCTTTGGTCGGCGCCAGATCGCTGTTGTGCAGACGCGGGCTCAGTTGCAGCGGCTCGCTCAGCCCGTCATCGGGCAACGGTTGATCGAGCGTGGAGGAGGGCAGATTCAGCGCGATGTTATTCGAAAGACTTGTACGCATTCCGGCAGGCTCCTGATGTTCCCCCCGCGATGACTGTGCATGAGCGCTCAGGCTCGACAAATCTTCGGCGCGGCGGAAAGACATCACTGGTTACGGGGCATCTGCAGCCTGTACGGGATAGGGCGCTTCAGGCTTGCGGATCGAAAGTGTGTATGTTTCGCAGTTTTGTATACAAAACATGTATGCGATAAAGCCAGATTTGTGCCAGTTGCCAATCTATAAGCGGCAGGGCTCATTTCGAATAGTTATCAATGCGGCATAAGTGGCTGAAAAACAGGCGATATAAATTGATCGATTGGACAGGAATTTTTTTCAGGGGAGGGAATTTGCAGAGGGGCAAGTGGATGGGGATTCTGCTGGGGAGTGTAACTTTTCAGGGCGTCAGAACTGAAAGTGCACACATAAATGGCACCGATAGTGACAACCTTGTGTACACCTTTTATGTGCCTGGCACATATCAATGTGGGAGCGAGCCTGCTAGCGAATGCGGTGGATCAGGCAACTGAAACGTTGACTGGAACCGCGCTTTCGCGAGCAGGCTCGCTCTCACAGATCTTTCTATAAATGGGGGATCAAACCTTGCTCTTGCTGATGATATTCCCCGCATGCAACCCGCACTCTTTCTGCGTGGCTTCTTCCCACCACCAGCGGCCTTCGCGCTCGTGCTGGTTCGGCAGCACCGGGCGGGTGCAGGGTTCGCAGCCGATGCTGATGAAACCGCGCTCGTGCAGGCTGTTGTACGGCAGTTCGAGCATGCGGATGTAGCCCCAGATCTCCTCGCTGGTCATCTGCGCCAGCGGGTTGAACTTGTACAGGGTGCGTTCCGGCGTCGAGAAGGCCGTGTCGATTTCCAGCACTGCCACAGCGCTGCGGGTGCCCGGGCTCTGGTCGCGGCGTTGGCCGGTGGCCCAGGCTTTGACCTCGGACAGCTTGCGCCGCAGCGGCTCGATCTTGCGGATGCCGCAGCATTCGCCGTGGCCATCTTTATAGAAACTGAACAGGCCTTTTTCCTTCACGAACGGTTCGAGTTTCGTGTAGTCCGGCGAGACGATTTCAATATCGATCTTGTAGTGATCGCGCACTTGCTCGATGAAGCGATAGGTCTCCGGATGCAGGCGGCCGGTGTCGAGGCTGAACACTTTGACGTTCTTGTTCAGCTTCCACGCCATGTCCACCAGCACCACGTCCTCGGCGCCGCTGAAAGATATCCACAAGTCATCGCCGAACTCGGCGAACGCGAGTTTGAGGATGTCCTGGGCGGATTTGTTGGCATAGGTCGTGGCGAGTTCCACGACGTCAAACGTTGGGCTCATCAGGGCGGCTTCCTACAGGTCAATGGCGCTCGGGCGCTCTATAGGAGGCCGATGGTAACAAAAAGCTGCCGGGGCCGGGGCGTCCTCTGCGTTGCGCGCGTCTGGTGCAGACGCTAGAGTTCGGCCTCGCTCGACTCAATAATCACTACAAACGGGAGTGTCTTGTGGAAATTGCTTGCCTTGATCTTGAAGGGGTACTGGTACCGGAAATCTGGATCGCCTTCGCCGAAAAAACCGGAATCGACGCCCTCAAGGCTACCACCCGGGACATTCCCGACTACGACGTATTGATGAAGCAGCGTCTGCGCATCCTCGATGAGCACGGTCTCAAGCTCTCGGACATTCAGGAAGTCATCGCCACGCTGAAACCGCTGGACGGCGCGGTGGAGTTCGTCGACTGGCTGCGCGAGCGTTTCCAGGTGGTGATTCTCTCGGACACTTTTTATGAATTCTCGGAGCCGCTGATGCGCCAACTGGGTTTCCCGACCTTGCTCTGCCATCGCTTGATCACTGACGAAAGCGGTCGGGTGACGGGCTATCAACTGCGTCAAAAAGATCCCAAGCGCCAGTCGGTGCTGGCGTTCAAGAGCCTGTACTACCGGGTGATCGCGGCGGGCGATTCGTACAACGACACGACCATGCTCGGCGAGGCGGATGCGGGGATTCTGTTTCATGCGCCGGACAACGTGATTCGCGAGTTTCCGCAGTTCCCGGCGGTGCATTCGTTTGAAGAGCTGAAGCAGGAGTTCCTCAAAGCCTCTAATAGAGAGTTGAGTTTGTAGTCGTCTGGAAGGACGTCTTCGCGAGCAGGCTCGCTCCCACATTGGAATGCATTTCCCTGTGGGAGCGAGCCTGCTCGCGAAGCTTCTAAGCTTTCAGAGGTTCTGCAGGGTATCGAGCAGGATCCGCACTTTGGTCATCGACTCCTGATACTCCGCCTGCCAGTCCGAATCGGCGACAATCCCGCCGCCGCCCCAGCAGCACACCTGGCCATCCTTGACCAACAGACTGCGAATGGCGATGGAGCTGTCCATCTCGCCGCGCACGTCCAGGTACAGCAACGATCCGCAATACAAACCGCGCCGGGTCGGCTCCAGTTCGTCGATGATCTGCATCGCCCGAATCTTCGGTGCGCCGGTGATCGAGCCACCGGGGAAGCTGCCCGCGATCAGGTCCAGCGCATCACGATCCGCCGCCAGTTCACCGGTCACGCTGCTGACCAGGTGATGCACATTCGGATAACTCTCCAGACTGAACAACTCCGGCACCCGCACCGAGCCGATGCGGCAGGTGCGCCCGAGGTCGTTGCGCAGCAGGTCGACGATCATCAGGTTTTCCGCGCGGTCCTTGGGGCTGGCCAAGAGTTCGGCGGCGTTGGCCGCGTCTTCGGCTGGGGTGACGCCACGGGGGCGGGTGCCTTTGATCGGGCGGGTTTCGACCTGACGCTGGCTGACTCTGACGAAGCGTTCCGGTGACAGGCTCAGCACTGCGCCGCCGTCGGGCAGGCTCTGGAACCCGGAAAACGGCGTTGGGCAGGCCTGGCGCAATGCGCAATAAGCCAGCCACGGATCGCCCTGGCATTCAGCACGAAAGCGTTGCGCGAAGTTGACCTGATAGCAGTCGCCGGCCTGGATGTAATTCTGAATACGCTCGAACGCCTGACGGTAATCCTCGGCCGAGAGATCAGCGGCCATCGGGGCGTTCAGTTTGAAGGGGGCCAGCGCGTCAACTTGAGGCTGAGTGAACAGCGCGATCAGTCGTTGCCGTTCACTGTCGACAAGCGATGGATGAAAGACCAATTGGCTGGTTTGCCCGTGGTGATCACTGATCAGCGCCCAGTTGTACAGGCCGAAACGCGCATCGGGCAGTTCCAGGTCATCCAGCGCCTGACTCGGCAGGTTTTCCAGATGCCGGCCGAAGTCGTAGCTCAAATAACCGATCAATCCGCCGGCGAACGGCAATTCGTACCCGGCAGGCACCTGCGCGTCGCCCAAGCGGCTGAGGTTGTCACGCAGGCGCTGGAGGAAGTGTGCACCGCTTTCGTCCGGCAACACCGCCAGTTGTTCCAGCGGCCAGGCGCTGAGCACGTCATAACGGCCGCGCTCGGCGCTCGGCCGGCCGCTGTCGAGCAGCACGGCGCCGGGGGCATTGCGGATGGCCGCGAAATAGTCGGCGGGATTGGCACGGTAGGGCAGTGGGTGTACGGAACAGGTCAGCATGGGCGGGGCAGATCGGCCGTAGAGGCGGGGTGGGGATTGTAGTCCTCTGCGGGAATTGCTCCTAGAGGAGATGTCGGCGATTGGCAGATGGGCGGCAGAGTTGAAGCTCGGGTTCTTTGATCGTTCCCACGCTCCGCGTGGTAACGCCGCCATGGACGCTCTGCGTCCACTGTGACGCGGAGCGTCACGGGCTGCATTCCCACGCAGAGCGTGGGAACGATCAATGTGGAGGATCAGCCCTCGACCGCAGGAATATGCCCAAACATCTCCTGGGTAAACGCCACCCGCTCTTCTACCGATTCCTTAACGCCCCGCGCCTTCAGCTCTTCCAGCCGCGCTTCAACCGCGTGGGTACGCAAGGTCAGCCCGCAATCGTTGGCAATCTGGATGTTCAGCCCCGGCCGCGCATTCAGCTCTAGAATCAGCGGGCCCTTTTCCTGATCGAGCACCATGTCCACACCGATGTAACCCAGTCCGCACAGCTCATAGCAGCCAGCGGCGAGTTTCATGAAACCGTCCCAGTAGGGCAGTTGCACGCCATCCACCGCGTTGGTGGTGTCGGGGTGTTTGGTGATGATGTTGTTCAGCCAGGTGCCGCGCAGAGTCAAACCGGTGGCCAGATCGACGCCAACGCCAATGGCGCCCTGGTGCAGGTTGGCCTTGCCACCGGACTGGCGCGTCGGCAAGCGCAACATCGCCATGACCGGGTAGCCCATCAGCACGATGATGCGGATGTCCGGCACGCCTTCGTAGCTGATGCTCTTGAAGATCTGGTCCGGGGTCACGCGGTATTCGATCAGCGCGCGGTCGCGGTGGCCACCCAGCGAGTACAGGCCGGTGAGGATGCTCGAGATGTGATGCTCGAGCTCTTCATGGGCGAGAATCTTGCCCGACACCGTGCGATAGCGGCCTTCGAAGCGGTCGGCGATGACGATGATGCCGTCGCCGCCCGCGCCCTGCGCCGGTTTGATCACGAAGTCGTTGCGCCCGCCGATGATCTCGTCGAGCTTGTCGATTTCCTTCTCGGTGGAGATCACCCCGTACAGCTCCGGCACGTGGATGCCGGCGGCGATGGCGCGTTCCTTGGTGAGGATCTTGTCATCGACAATGGGGTACAGGCTGCGCTTGTTGTACTTGAGCACGTAGTCCGCGTTTCGGCGGTTGATGCCCATGATGCCGCGCGCCTCGAGGGCCTTCCAGGTCTTCCAGAAACCGAACATCAGGCGTCAGCCTTCTTCAGGAAGGCCTTGAAACGTACCAGCTCGGTCAGGCGGTAGCCGCGATAGCGACCCATCGCCAGCATGAAGCCGACCAGAATCAGCAGGATCGCCGGGAAGGTGAAGACAAAGTACACCAGCTCCGGCACGGTCATGATCAGGTGCGCCAGGGAGGCGGCGAACAGCGTACCGATGGCGACTTTCAGCGCATGGTTGGCGCCGCGTTCTTCCCAGGTGATCGACAGGCGTTCGATGGTCATGGTCAGAATCACCATCGGGAACAGCGCCACCGACAAGCCACGCTCAAGGCCAAGCTTGTGGCTGAACAGGCTGATCGCCGCGATCAACACCACGACAAAGGTCAGTACCACAGACAGGCGTGGCAGCATCTGCAGTTTCAGATGTTCGAGGTACGAGCGCAGTGACAGGCCCAGCGCGGTGATCACCGTGAACAGCAGAATGCCGAAGCCCAGCTGCGTTTCGCGGAAGGCGAGGGCGATCAGCACCGGGGTGAACGTGCCGAGCGTCTGCAGGCCGATCAGGTTGCGAAGGATCAGGATTACCAGCACGCCGATCGGGATCATCACCATAATCATGAAGGTCTGCTGGGTCTGCAGCGGCAGGCCGTACAGCGAGTAATCGAGGAAGTTGGCGTCGGTGTTTTCGTCGGTCAGCTTGGCCAGACGAATCGCGTTCATCTCGCTGTTGTTCAGGCTGAAAGTCACGTTGGCTTTCTTGCCGCCGTCGACGGTGATCAGGTTTTCGTCACCGGTCCACCACAGCAGGCGGTCGGTTGGCAGGCCTTGTTCACCGGTTTCCGGGTTGAAGTACAGCCAGTCGTTGCCGTTGAAGCTGCGCAACCACAATTCGGGTGTCTGTGGCTGATCGGCGACGAGGCGGATGGTGTGGACTTTTTCTACCGGAACGTGGGCGATCGACAGCAGCAGTTCGACGATCTTGGCTTTGTGCGACGTCGACGGATCGCCGGCCAGCAGCAATTTCACGTTGTCGTCGTTGACATTGTTGACGCGCTTGATCGCCTCGCCAATAAAGGTTTCGACGTCGGCCGAATGTTGGCGGATCGGTGCGAGCAGGGCTTCGGCGGCGATCTTTTCCGGGCCTTCGATGACCATGCTGTCACGGAAGGTCGGGCCTTTGACCTTGGATTTTTCCGCGGTATAGCGCTTGGTCAGCACCAGGCGGTAATACAACGTCTGGTTGCCCTTGGCGCGGCGGGCCGACCAGGTCACCTTGCGGTTGCCGTCGACGCGGTTGACCGCGACGCCGTAATTATTGGAGATGAAGCTTTCGTTGAGGCTGACGTAATCGCGGCTCAATGGCGGCACGAACATCTGGATCTTCACCGGATCCTTGGTGCTGGCGACGAACTCGACCTTGGCGTCGATGTTCCACAGGTCGTCGGTGGCGTCTTCGGTCACCGGGATGCCGAGCACGAAAATCTGATAGGCCGTAACCGAAACGCCCAGCAGCACCAGCACGGCGATCAGGATTTTCAGGTGGAAGGTTAGAGAACGCATGGAAATTACTCGGCGGTATGAGCGGCGATGGTGCAGGCAGGTTTGCCGGCAGCGTATTTAAGACTGGGGTCGACCAGCGCGTCGAAGCGTTTCAGCGCCTCGGAGCCGATCAAGAGCGGGTATTGGAACGCACTTCGGTCGGTGAGGTTCACTTCTATGCTGCGCAATGCCGAACCCATGCAGATATCCAGCTCGATCACCGGGCGTGCGGTGTACTGCTTGCCTTCTTCCGGATCGTAGTCGCCGGCGCGGCGCTTGATCTTGCTGACCCGCGCCAGCGGCCGTTCGATGGGGTGCGAATGCGCGGCGTCGATCGCCAGGTAGAAACGTACCCAGGATTCACCGTTGCGTTTGAAGCGTTTGATGTCGCGAGCGCTCAGCGAGGCAGTTTTCGCCCCGGTGTCGAGCTTGGCCGCGACTTCGAGATTGATACCGTCAAGCGAAGCGTATTCGTTGAGGCCGTACACGGTTTTTTCCCCGCGGCGGCGAGGCCGGGCAGGCAAAACAGAGCAAAAAAGGTGGGGAAAGGCTTGAGTCTCATAAATCCTGGTGCGCAGCGTTCCGTTATCGGTTCAGGTGCCCCGCACAACCGTGCGCAAACCCCCGCGTGTGCCTATCAGCTTTTTATGGCAAGCCGTACAAAGACCCGCAAATGCGGGCGGCATTCTAGCACGGTGGTTTTATGGCGCCAGCGCTTGCGCCGCTCCATGGGCGTTGAGCAATTATCCCTGTGGGAGCCCCTGTGGGAGCGAGCTTGCTCGCGAAGGCGGCGTGCCATTCGAAGCAACGTTGACTGACATTCCGCTTTCGCGAGCAAGCTCGCTCCCACACTGGCTGAGTGCTCAGTTGATTGCGGTTATTAGACGATTGTCGACAATACCTATTTATCCTTTGACTGGTGCGGCCTTATTAGCTAGTTTTTGCCGCATTGGATTTAAAGGTGTCGACAATCATGCTGGATCAGCTCGATCCCCCGGTCATCAGTGGCGACGATTCCGAGACGCTGTCGGAAAACGTCTTCCGGCGCATCCAGGCCGCTATCGTCAAAGGCGAGATCGCCCCGGGCAGCAAGATCTCCGAGCCGGAACTGGCGCGCACCTATGGCATCAGTCGGGGGCCGTTGCGCGAGGCGATCCATCGTCTGGAAGGCCAGCGCCTGCTGGTGCGCGTGCCGCATGTTGGGGCGCGGGTGGTTTCGCTTAGCCATGCCGAATTGATCGAGCTCTATGAAATCCGCGAATCCCTCGAAGGCATGGCCTGCCGCCTCGCCGCCGAGCGCATGAGCGTCGAGGAGATCGACGAACTGCGCCGGGTCCTGGAAACCCACGAGCGCGATGCTGCGTTTCAGGCCGGTGTCGGTTATTACCAGCAGGAAGGCGATTTCGACTTTCATTACCGGATCATCCAGGGCAGCGGCAATCGCACGCTGACGCAGATGCTCTGCGGCGAGCTGTATCAACTGGTGCGCATGTACCGCATCCAGTTTTCCTCCACGCCGAACCGCCCGCACCAGGCCTTCGCCGAACACCACCGGATTCTCGATGCGATCGCCGACCGCGACGGCGAGCTCGCGGAATTGTTGATGCGCCGCCACATCGGCGCCTCGAAACGCAACATCGCCCGTCACTACGAGGACGGCGCCCACAACCAGACAGCCACTGAACGAGGTGATGCATGACTTCCAACCTGAACACGCCGGGCCAGCGCTTCCGCGATGCGGTCGCCAGCGAGCATCCTTTGCAAGTGGTCGGCGCGATCAACGCCAACCACGCGCTGCTGGCCAAGCGCGCCGGTTTCAAGGCGATCTACCTGTCCGGCGGCGGCGTGGCCGCAGGCTCGCTCGGCGTGCCGGACCTGGGCATCACCGGGCTGGATGACGTGCTCACCGACGTGCGGCGGATTACCGATGTCTGCGATCTGCCGCTGCTGGTGGATGTCGACACCGGTTTTGGCTCGTCGGCCTTCAACGTGGCGCGCACGGTCAAGTCGATGATCAAGTTCGGCGCGGCGGCGATTCACATCGAGGACCAGGTCGGCGCCAAGCGCTGCGGCCATCGCCCCAATAAAGAAATCGTCAGCCAGCAGGAAATGGTCGATCGCATCAAAGCCGCCGTCGATGCGCGCACCGACGACAGCTTTGTGATCATGGCGCGTACCGATGCGCTGGCAGTGGAAGGGCTGGAATCGGCACTCGATCGCGCAGCGGCGTGCATCGAGGCCGGCGCCGACATGATCTTCCCGGAAGCGATTACTGAACTGGACATGTACAAGCTGTTCGCCAATCGCGTAAAAGCGCCGATCCTGGCCAACATCACCGAATTCGGCGCAACGCCGCTGTACACCACCGAACAACTGGCCGGCGCCGACGTATCGCTGGTGCTGTACCCGCTGTCGGCGTTCCGCGCGATGAACAAGGCGGCGGAAAACGTCTACACCGCGATCCGCCGCGATGGCACGCAACAGAATGTCATCGACACCATGCAGACTCGCATGGAGCTCTACGATCGTATCGATTACCACACGTTCGAGCAGAAGCTCGATGCGTTGTTTGCACAGAAAAAAGGCTGAACAAAACCCTGTGGGAGCGAGCCGGCTCGCGAAGACGGACTGACATCCAAGATTGATGTCGACTGATCCAGCGCTTTCGCGAGCAGGCTCGCTCCCACAAGTTTTCCCATACAAATTCAAGAAGATTGGAGAACACAATGGCCGAAGCAAAAGTACTCAGTGGCGCCGGGCTCCGGGGTCAGGTCGCCGGGCAAACCGCATTGTCCACCGTGGGCCAGGCCGGGGCCGGGCTGACCTATCGCGGCTACGACGTGCGTGAACTGGCCGCCGACGCGCAATTTGAAGAAGTCGCCTATCTGCTGCTGTACGGCGAACTGCCGACCAAAGCGCAATTGGCCGACTATCAGACCAAACTGAGCAAGCTGCGCGACCTGCCGCAAGCTTTGAAGGAAGTACTCGAACGCATTCCCGCCGACGCACATCCGATGGACGTCATGCGCACCGGTTGCTCGTTCCTCGGCAACATCGAACCGGAGAACGATTTCTCCGAACAGCGCGACAAGACCGACCGTCTGCTCGCCGCGTTCCCGGCGATCATGTGCTACTGGTATCGCTTCAGCCATGACGGCAAACGCATCGATTGCGTCAGCGACGAGCCGACCATCGGTGGCCACTTCCTGCACTTGCTGCACGGCAAGAAACCGAGCGAATTGCACGTCAAAGTCATGAACGTGTCGCTGATCCTCTACGCCGAACATGAATTCAACGCCTCGACCTTTACCGCGCGCGTGTGCTTCGACCTTGTCGGATCTGTACTCGTGCGTGACCGCGGCCATCGGTTCGCTGCGCGGTCCGTTGCATGGCGGCGCCAACGAGGCGGCGATGGAAATGATCGAGCGCTTTTCGTCGCCGGAAGAGGCGATCAAGGGCACCCTCGGCATGCTTGAGCGCAAGGACAAGATCATGGGCTTCGGCCACGCGATCTATAAGGACAGCGATCCGCGCAACGAGGTGATCAAGGGCTGGTCGAAAAAACTCGCGGACGAGGTTGGTGACAAGGTGCTGTTCCCGGTTTCCGAGGCCATCGACAAGACCATGTGGGAGCAGAAGAAACTGTTCCCGAATGCCGACTTCTACCATGCCTCGGCGTACCACTTCATGGGCATCCCGACCAAGCTGTTCACGCCGATCTTCGTCTGCTCGCGCCTGACCGGCTGGGCCGCGCACGTGTTCGAACAACGCGCCAACAACCGCATCATCCGTCCAAGCGCCGAATACACCGGCGTCGAACAGCGCAAGTTCGTGCCAATCGAACGTCGCTAGTGGGTGAGTGTGAAACACGGGTAGCTGGATAAACCGGTAACCAATGTGGGAGCGGGCTTGCTCGCGAATGCGGTGTATCAGTCGACAAATCGGTTGAATGACACCCCGCATTCGCGAGCAAGCCCCCTCCCTCAGTTGACCGAGTCCACTTCAGCGCCGGTGTAACGCCCATCACTTGTAATTACCGTGACCCGAGTCCTGACCCGATGAACACAGAATTTCGCAAGAACCTGCCCGGCACGCCGCTGGATTACTTCGACACCCGCGCGGCGGTCGAGGCGATTGCGCCCGGCAGCTACGACGCCCTCCCGTACACCTCCCGCGTGCTGGCGGAAAACCTCGTGCGTCGCTGCGACCCGGCCACGCTCACCGATTCGCTCAAGCAACTGATCGAACGCAAACGCGATCTGGATTTCCCGTGGTTCCCGGCGCGGGTGGTCTGCCATGACATCCTCGGCCAGACCGCGCTGGTCGACCTCGCTGGCCTGCGCGATGCCATCGCTTTGCAGGGCGGCGACCCGGCGCAGGTCAACCCGGTGGTGCCGACGCAATTGATCGTCGACCACTCGCTGGCCGTCGAGGCGGGCGGTTTTGATGCCCAGGCCTTCGAGAAGAACCGCGCCATCGAAGATCGCCGCAACGAAGACCGTTTCCACTTCATCAACTGGACCAAAAAGGCCTTCAAGAACGTCGACGTGATCCCGCCGGGCAACGGCATCATGCACCAGATCAACCTGGAGAAAATGTCCCCGGTGATTCAGGTGCGTGAAGGCGTGGCGTTCCCCGACACCTGCGTCGGCACCGACAGCCACACGCCGCACGTCGATGCGCTGGGCGTGATCGCCATCGGTGTCGGCGGCCTCGAAGCCGAAAGTGTGATGCTCGGCCGCGCGTCGTGGATGCGCCTGCCGGAAAGCGTCGGCGTCGAACTGACCGGCAAGCTGCAACCGGGCATCACCGCTACCGACATGGTCCTGGCCCTGACCGAATACCTGCGCAAACAGAAAGTCGTCGGTGCCTGGCTGGAGTTCTTCGGCGAAGGTGCAGCAGCGCTGACCCTCGGCGACCGCGCGACCATCTCCAACATGGCCCCGGAATATGGCGCCACCGCGGCGATGTTCTACATCGACCAGCAGACCATCGATTACCTGAAACTGACCGGTCGTGAAGACCAGCAGGTTCAACTGGTCGAGCAGTACGCCAAGCTCACCGGCCTGTGGGCTGACAGCCTGATAGGCGCGCAATACGAGCGCGGGCTGACTTTCGATCTGTCCTCGGTGGTGCGCAATATGGCCGGGCCGAGCAACCCGCACGCCCGCGTCGCGGTGTCCGATCTGGCCGCCAAAGGCATCTCCGGCCAATGGGATGACGTGCCGGGGCAAATGCCCGATGGCGCAGTGATCATCGCCGCTATCACCAGTTGCACCAACACCAGCAACCCACGCAACGTCATCGCCGCCGGCCTCTTGGCGCGCAATGCCAACCAGCTCGGCCTGACCCGCAAGCCGTGGGTGAAATCTTCGCTGGCGCCGGGTTCGAAAACCGTGGCGCTGTACCTCGACGAAGCGGGGCTGACCACTGAGCTGGAACAGCTCGGTTTCGGCGTTGTGGCATTTGCCTGCACCACTTGCAACGGCATGTCCGGCGCCCTCGATCCGCTGATTCAGCAAGAGATCATCGACCGCGATCTGTACGCGACCGCTGTGCTTTCCGGCAACCGCAACTTCGACGGGCGCATTCACCCGTACGCCAAACAGGCATTCCTCGCCTCGCCGCCGCTGGTGGTTGCCTACGCGATCGCCGGGACCATCCGTTTCGATATCGAGAAGGATGTGCTGGGCGTGGTCGATGGCCGGGAAATCCGCCTGAAAGACATCTGGCCGAGCGATGAAGAAATCGATGCGGTGGTGAAGTCGTCGGTCAAGCCTGAGCAGTTCCGTCAGGTCTATATTCCGATGTTCGCCGTGCATGAAGACACCGGGCCGAAAGTCGCGCCGCTGTATGACTGGCGCGAGATGAGCACCTACATCCGCCGTCCGCCGTACTGGGAAGGCGCACTGGCCGGCGCCCGTCCATTGAAGGGCATGCGCCCGCTGGCGGTGCTGCCGGACAACATCACCACTGATCACCTGTCGCCATCGAACGCGATCATGCTCGACAGCGCCGCCGGCGAATACCTGGCGAAAATGGGCCTGCCGGAAGAGGACTTCAACTCCTACGCCACCCACCGTGGCGATCACCTGACCGCCCAGCGCGCAACGTTCGCCAATCCGAAGCTGTTCAACGAAATGGTCGTGGAAAACGGCAAGGTCAAGCAGGGTTCGCTGGCGCGCGTCGAGCCGGAAGGCCAGGTCATGCGCATGTGGGAAGCGATCGAAACCTACATGCAGCGCAAGCAGCCGCTGATCATCATTGCCGGCGCCGATTACGGTCAGGGTTCCTCCCGTGACTGGGCGGCGAAAGGCGTACGCCTGGCCGGTGTCGAGGCGATTGCCGCTGAAGGGTTCGAGCGTATTCACCGCACCAACCTGGTGGGCATGGGCGTGTTGCCGCTGGAATTCAAACCCGGCACCAATCGCCACACCCTGGCCATCGATGGTAGCGAAACCTACGACGTGATCGGCGAGCGCAAGCCGCGCGCGGATCTGACGCTGGTGATCAACCGCAAGAATGGCGAACGCGTCGAAGTGCCGGTGACCTGCCGCCTCGATACCGCTGAAGAAGTGTCGATCTACGAGGCCGGCGGCGTGTTGCAGCGCTTCGCACAGGACTTCCTCGAAGAGTCGGCGGTTGCCGTTTAAATCAACTGATGTGGGCATGGGATTTCAAGTCCTATGCTTTCGGTAAGGAGCAATATGGCTCACGCACCACAAATCAAGATCCCCGCCACCTACATGCGCGGCGGCACCAGCAAAGGCGTGTTCTTCAGCCTCACCGACCTGCCCGAAGCCGCGCAGGTGCCCGGTCCGGCGCGCGATGCATTGCTGCTGCGGGTGATCGGCAGCCCCGACCCGTACGACAAGCAGATCGACGGCATGGGCGGCGCGACGTCGAGCACCAGCAAAACCGTGATCCTGTCGAAAAGCACCCGTGCCGATCACGACGTCGACTACCTGTTCGGTCAGGTCTCGATCGACAAGCCGTTCGTCGACTGGAGCGGCAACTGCGGCAACCTCTCGGCCGCGGTCGGTTCGTTCGCCATCAGCAACGGTCTGGTCGACGCCAGCCGCATCCCGGACAACGGTGTTGCGGTGGTGCGCGTGTGGCAGGCCAACATCGGCAAAACGATTATTGCCCACGTGCCGATCACCGATGGCGAAGTGCAGGAAACCGGTGATTTCGAGCTCGACGGCGTGACCTTTCCGGCGGCCGAAGTGCAAGTGGAATTCATGGAGCCGGCGGCGGAAGAAGAGGGCGGTGGTGGCTCGATGTTCCCTACCGGCAATCTGGTCGATGAGCTGGAAGTGCCGGGTGTCGGCACGTTCAAGGCGACCATGATCAACGCCGGGATCCCGACGATCTTCGTCAACGCCGAAGACATCGGCTACACCGGCACCGAACTCCAGGGCGCGATCAACGGCGATCCGCAAGCACTGCTGATGTTCGAGACGATTCGTGCCTACGGTGCGTTGCGCATGGGCCTGATCGCCAATCTGGAAGAAGCCGCCAAGCGGCAGCACACGCCGAAAGTCGCATTCGTTGCCAAACCTGCGGATTACGTGGCGTCGAGTGGCAAAGCGATCGCTGCTGGTGACGTGGATCTGCTGGTGCGCGCGTTGTCGATTGGCAAGCTGCACCACGCCATGATGGGCACGGCAGCGGTGGCGATCGGCACGGCGGCAGCTATTTCCGGGACGTTGGTCAATCTTGCGGCGGGGGGCGTTGAACGCAATGCGGTGCGTTTCGGGCATCCGTCCGGGACGTTGCGCGTGGGCGCTGAGGCGACGCTGGAGAATGGCGAGTGGATGGTGAAAAAAGCCATCATGAGCCGCAGTGCGCGGGTGCTCATGGAAGGTTACGTCCGCGTGCCCGGTGATTGCTTTTAAGCAACAGCAGTATCCTTGTGGGAGCGAACCTGCTCGCGAAAGCGATGCATCAGACATGCAAATGTTGACTGACACTCAGCCTTCGCGAGCAGGCTCGCTCCCACTGTGGATTGCATTTCAATCATAAGAAATCGTTAGCCCTGAACCGAGGTCCCATCAACGAACCACTTCACGAGTGAATCGAACATGAGCGCCAACGTCGACCTGAACAATCGCCCCGATTACGACGCAGTCCTGCAGGACATCGCCGACTACGTCCTCACCTTCAAGCCCGACTCCGCCGAGGCGCTGGACACCGCGCGCAATTGCCTGATCGACACGCTGGGCTGCGGCTTGCTGGCCCTGCGTTTCCCCGAATGCACGAAACACCTCGGCCCGATCGTCGAGGGCACGATTGTGCCGTTCGGTGCACGAGTGCCGGGCACCAGCTATCGTCTTGATCCGGTCAAGGCAGCCTGGGACATCGGCTGCATCTTCCGCTGGCTCGACTATAACGACACCTGGCTCGCCGCCGAGTGGGGCCATCCGTCCGACAACCTCGGCGCCATCCTCGCCGTTGCCGATCACCTGTCGCAAAAACGCGTCGCCAACGGCGAAGCGGCGCTGACGGTCCGCGATGTGCTGGAAGCAATGATCATGGCCCATGAGATCCAAGGCGTGATCGCCCTGGAAAACTCTTTCAACCGGGTAGGACTCGATCACGTCATTTTGGTGAAAGTCGCCTCGACTGCCGTCAGCGCCCGACTGATGGGCGCCAATCGCGAGCAGCTGCTGTCGGCGCTGTCCCATGCCTTCGCCGACGGTCAGGCGCTGCGCACTTATCGCCATGCGCCGAATGCCGGCTCGCGCAAATCCTGGGCGGCGGGGGATGCGGCGAGTCGTGGCGTAAGGCTGGCCGACATCGCCATGCGCGGCGAGATGGGCATTCCCGGTGTGTTGAGCGCGAAGCAGTGGGGCTTCTATGAGGTATCGTTCAGCCACAGCAACAATGATCTGGCGCTGAAACCCGAGGGCAAGCGTGCCTTCAGCTTTTCCCGGCCGTTCGGCAGTTATGTGATGGAAAACGTGCTGTTCAAGATCAGCTTCCCCGCCGAATTCCATGCGCAGACCGCCTGCGAGGCGGCGGTGACCTTGCATCCGCTGGTGCGCAATCGCCTGCATGAGATCGACCGCATCGTCATTACCACCCATGAATCGGCGATCCGCATCATTTCCAAGGTCGGCCCCCTGGCCAACGCCGCCGACCGCGATCATTGCCTGCAATACATGACCGCCGTGCCGCTGGCATTCGGCAATCTGACAGCCGAGCACTACGAAGACGATTTCCACCGGGCGCACCCGATCATCGATGTGCTGCGCGAGAAAATGGTCATCGTCGAAGAACCGCGCTTCACCCGCGAATACCTCGAAGCCGACAAACGCTCGATTGCCAATGCCGTGCAGGTTTTTTTCAAGGACGGCAGCAGCACCGAGAACGTGGTGGTGGAATACCCGATCGGCCATCGCCGCCGCCGCGCCGAGGGCATTCCGTTGCTGGAGGACAAGTTCAAGGCCAACCTGGCCACACGGTTTGCCGGGCAGCGTTGCGCTGAGATATTTGCGCTCTGTGAGGATCAGGCGCGGCTGGAAGCCACAGCGGTGAATCGATTCATTGATCTGTTTGTGATCTGACAGAGCGCGTTATCGTTCTTCGCCAGCAGGCTGGCTCCCACAGGGTTTCGTGATGAACACAGGAATTGTGAACGCCTTCAGCACCTGTAGGAGTGAGTCTGCTCGCGATAGCGGTGGGTCAGACACCATTGATGCTGAATGTGCCACCGCCTTCGCGGGCAAGCCCGCTCCCACAGGTTTTTCAGGCTGGTTGCAATGTTGTATCCACCACGAAACCCTGTGGGAGCGGGCTTGCCCGCGAAGGCGTCAGATCTGGCACCGCAAACCTACTTGAAACGCCGCTCAACGCCTTTTTCCACCAGAATCTTCGCCGAAATCTCTTCCACCGAGAAATGCGTGGAATTGATATGGGGAATGTTCTCGCGGCGGAACAGGTTTTCCACTTCGCGCACTTCGAACTCGCACTGGGCGTAGCTCGAATAACGGCTGTTGGGCTTGCGCTCGTTGCGGATCGCGGTGAGGCGGTCGGGGTCGATGGTCAAGCCGAACAGCTTGTGCTGGTGGGCGCGCAGGGCGGTGGGCAGGGTCAGGCGTTCCATGTCGTCTTCGGTCAGCGGATAGTTGGCCGCGCGGATGCCAAACTGCATGGCCATGTACAGACACGTCGGCGTTTTGCCGCATCGCGACACGCCCACTAGTATCAGATCGGCTTTGTCGTAATAGTGGGTGCGCGCGCCGTCATCGTTGTCGAGGGCGAAGTTCACCGCCTCGATGCGCTCCATGTAATTGGAGTTGTGCCCGATGGAGTGGGATTTGCCCACGGTGTAGGAAGAATGCTCGGTGAGCTCCTGTTCGAGCGGCGCGAGGAAGGTCGAGAAAATGTCGATCATGAAACCATTGGACGTTGCGAGAATCTCACGAATGTCCTGATTGACGATGGTGTCGAAGATGATCGGGCGAAAGCCGTCGGTTTCAGCGGCTTTGTTGATTTGTTGTACCATGGCCCGCGCTTTTTCCACGCTGTCGATGTAAGGCCGCGTGAATTTGCTGAAGGTGATGTTTTCGAACTGCGCCAACAGGCTTTGACCCAGGGTTTCGGCGGTAATGCCGGTGCCATCGGAGATGAAGAAAGCAGATCGTTTCATTTGCACCTTGGGCCTTAAGCTAGTAACGAATCTTGGATATGATAGGCGCGATTTGCCGGCCGCCATTGGCCCGCATTCTCACTTATTTTCCAGGTCCAGGCCATACAACCGGCCAAGGCTCCCCCGGGCCGCCGGTTTCTGAGCTTTTCCAACACAGTTAGTGGAGAGATCACCTTGGTAGAGTACGTAGTTTCCCTCGATAAGCTCGGCAAACACGATGTTGAGCATGTGGGGGGCAAGAACGCATCCCTGGGCGAGATGATCAGTAACCTGGCAGGCGCCGGTGTTTCGGTCCCCGGCGGCTTCGCCACGACGGCTCAGGCCTATCGTGACTTCCTCGAACTGAGCGGCCTGAACGAGCAGATCCACAAGGCCCTCGACGCGCTCGACGTCGACGACGTCAATGCCCTGGCCAAGACCGGCGCGCAGATCCGTCAATGGATCATGGACGCCGAATTCCCTGAAAAGCTCAATACCGAGATCCGCACCGCGTTCGCCGCGCTGTCGGCCGGCAATCCTGATGTGGCCGTGGCTGTGCGTTCCTCCGCCACCGCCGAAGACCTGCCGGACGCGTCCTTCGCCGGTCAGCAGGAAACCTTCCTGAACATCCGTGGCGTGGAAAACGTTATCCGCGCCGCCAAAGAGGTGTTCGCTTCGCTGTTCAACGACCGTGCGATTTCCTACCGCGTGCACCAGGGCTTCGACCACAAACTGGTCGCCCTGTCGGCTGGCGTGCAACGCATGGTGCGTTCGGAAACCGGCACCGCCGGCGTGATGTTCACCCTCGATACCGAATCGGGTTTCCGTGACGTGGTGTTCATCACCGGCGCTTACGGCCTGGGCGAAACCGTCGTGCAGGGCGCGGTCAACCCGGATGAGTTCTACGTACACAAAGGCACGCTGGAAGCCGGTCGTCCGGCGATCCTGCGGCGCAACCTGGGCAGCAAAGCTATCAAGATGATCTACGGCGACGAGGCCAAGGCCGGTCGTTCGGTCAAGACTGTCGATGTCGACAAGGCCGAACGCGCGCGTTTCTGCCTGACCGACGCCGAAGTCAGTGAGCTGGCCAAGCAGGCGATGATCATCGAGAAGCACTACGGCTGCCCGATGGACATCGAGTGGGCCAAGGACGGTGACGACGGCAAGCTGTACATCGTTCAGGCGCGTCCGGAAACCGTGAAAAGCCGCACCCAGGCCAACGTCATGGAGCGTTACCTGCTCAAGGAAACCGGCACCGTGCTGGTGGAAGGTCGGGCGATCGGCCAGCGCATCGGCGCCGGTAAAGTACGCATCATCAAAGACGTCTCGGAAATGGACAAAGTCCAGCCGGGCGACGTGCTGGTTTCCGACATGACCGACCCGGACTGGGAACCAGTGATGAAGCGCGCCAGCGCCATCGTCACCAACCGTGGCGGGCGTACCTGCCACGCGGCGATCATCGCCCGCGAGCTGGGCATTCCGGCCGTGGTCGGTTGCGGCAACGCCACCCAGCTGCTGAAGGATGGCCAGGGCGTGACCGTATCCTGCGCCGAAGGCGACACCGGTTACATCTTCGAAGGTGAACTGGGCTTCGACATCAAGAAGAACTCCGTCGACGCCATGCCGGAGCTGCCGTTCAAGATCATGATGAACGTCGGCAACCCGGATCGCGCCTTCGACTTCGCCCAATTGCCGAACGCCGGCGTCGGTCTGGCGCGTCTGGAATTCATCATCAACCGCATGATCGGCGTGCACCCGAAAGCGCTGTTGAACTACGACGGCCTGCCGCAGGAAATCAAAGACAGCGTCGACAAGCGTATTGCCGGTTACAGCGACCCGGTCGACTTCTATGTCGACAAACTGGTCGAAGGCATCAGCACCCTGGCTGCCGCGTTCACGCCGAAAAAAGTCATCGTGCGTCTGTCGGACTTCAAGTCCAACGAATACGCCAACCTGATCGGCGGCAAGCTCTACGAGCCGGAAGAAGAAAACCCGATGCTGGGCTTCCGTGGCGCTTCGCGTTACATCAGCGAATCGTTCCGCGACTGCTTCGAACTCGAATGCCGCGCGCTGAAACGCGTGCGCAACGAGATGGGCCTGACCAACGTGGAAATCATGGTGCCGTTCGTCCGTACTCTCGGCGAAGCCAGCCAAGTGGTCGATCTGCTCGCCGAAAACGGCTTGAAGCGCGGCGAGAACGGTCTGCGCGTGATCATGATGTGCGAGCTGCCATCCAACGCGATTCTGGCTGAGGAATTCCTCGAATTCTTCGACGGTTTCTCGATCGGCTCCAACGACCTGACCCAGCTCACTTTGGGTCTGGACCGTGACTCGGGGATCATCGCGCACCTGTTCGACGAGCGTAATCCGGCGGTGAAGAAGCTGTTGGCCAATGCCATTCAGGCCTGCAACAAGGCCGGCAAGTACATTGGCATCTGCGGTCAGGGTCCTTCCGACCATCCGGATCTGGCCAAGTGGCTGATGGAACAGGGCATCGAAAGCGTGTCGCTGAACCCGGATACCGTGCTGGAAACCTGGTTCTTCCTCGCCGAAGGTCAGGCTTGATCAGTATGTAATTGGCCCGCGCCCCATGTGGGAGCGAGCCTGCTCGCGAAGACGCAGCAACATTCACCCATGGATGTTGGCTGATACACCGCTTTCGCGAGCAGGCTCGCTCCCACATGGGCCGGGCCTTGAGATTGAAGTAGGGCGGGCTCCATCGGATGCCGCCCTTTTTTGTGCAAGAGCATTATGCAAAGCAGCAGCAACCTGTTTCCTGTCGCGCTGATCAGCGCCGAGCGGCGCGGCGATCTGAGCGAAGACGTCTATCGATTGAAACCCGGCAACAGCCCGGACTGGTCCGTGGAAATCGCCGTCACCCGCCTGGGCATGGCCGATGACACGGCGCCACGCGGCGTGCCGGTGATTCTGTTGCACGGCAGCTTTTCCAATCGGCGCTTCTGGTTTTCCCCCAAAGGCCTCGGGCTCGGCGCGTATCTGACGCGGCTGGGCTTCGACGTGTGGATTCCGGAAATGCGCGGTCACGGCCTGTCCCAGCGCAACGAAGATTATCGGCGCAACCGTGTCGCCGACTACGCCCGTTACGACCTGCCGGCGATTGCCGCGTTCGTGCGTGAGCAGAGCGGGCAGATCCCGCATTGGATCGGCCATTCGCTGGGCGGCATCACCTTGGCAGCAGCGCTCGGTGGCGAATACCTTGGCGAACCGGCCGTGGCCTCGGCGGCGTTTTTCGGCACGCAGGTCAGCCGCACCTATTGGCCGTTGAAAATCCCACCGGTGGAGTGGGGCGGGCGCTTTATTCTCAAGCGTTTCGCGCAGTTGTCCGGCTCACGCCTCAAACGCGGTCCGGAAGACGAGCCGATCGGCCTGGCCATCGAAAGCATGCGCTGGTACGGCTTGTTTGGCCGCTTCGGCGACAAGGACAAGGACTGGTGGGCGGGGCTCGCCGAGGTTCAGGTGCCGGTGCTGGCCGTGACGGCAGCGGGCGATCATCAGGATCCGGCGTGGGCCTGCCGCAAGCTGTTCGAGCAGATCGGCTCCGAGCACAAGCAGTTCATCAATCTCGGCCGCGAGCAGGGCTTCTCGGATAATTTCGGTCATGTCGAAATGCTGGTGAGCAAAGCGGCGCAGGCTGAGGTCTGGCCGCTGGTGGCGCGCTGGTTGAACGATCAGCAGACGCCATTGCTGGCGCAGACGGCGGATCTGGCCGCTGCAGGGTGAGGGGCGTTCCGTTCAGCCTGGCTTGCGGCTAAGATATGACGCATTGTGCGGTTCCGGTCATATTTGGTGACTGTTTAGCGATAACGTTTCAGCCGCGGTTCAGGTTCGCTCAGCGACCATGGCATGGACTAAGGTAAACAGCGACCGCCGGAACTCGTCTCATCAGAATGCGGCATCCCTTGATCGTCTTCCTTGTTACAGGAGTTTTTCGATGGAACATTACCTTACGCCTGACCTGTGCGACGCCTACCCGGAGCTGGTACAGGTGCTGGAACCGATGTTCAGCAATTTCGGCGGCCGCGATTCCTTCGGCGGCGAAATCGTGACCATCAAGTGCTTCGAAGACAATTCGCTGGTCAAGGAGCAAGCCGAGCTCAACGGCAAGGGCAAAGTGCTGGTGGTTGACGGTGGCGGCTCGCTGCGCCGCGCCCTGCTGGGCGACATGATTGCCGCCAAGGCCGCGCAGAACGGTTGGGAAGGGCTGGTGATCTACGGTTGCATCCGTGACGTCGACGTCATTGCGCAGACCGATCTCGGCGTGCAGGCGCTGGCCAGTCACCCGATGAAAACCGACAAGCGCGGCATCGGCGACCTCAATGTTCCAGTGACCTTCGCCGGCGTGACGTTTCACCCCGGTCAGTACATTTATGCGGACAACAACGGCGTGATTGTTTCGCCGGCTCCGCTGAAAATGCCTGAATAAGCTTTTCGACAAGGGATGCGGATGTTCGAGGAAGAAAACGCGCAATGGGGGCTGGTGCATGCCCTGGTGCTGGATGGCAAGGGCGGTGCGCGTTCGATAGCCCGGACTGAGCTCGACGATTTGCAGTTGCAGGCCCATGAAAGCCTGTGGCTGCACTGGGACCGCAGCCATCCGCAGACCCAGACCTGGCTGCGCAAGTCCAGCGGGCTCAATGAATTCACCTGCGATCTGCTGCTGGAAGAAAATACCCGGCCGCGTCTGTTGCCGTTGCCCGACTCCGAGCTGCTGTTGTTTTTGCGCGGGGTCAATCTCAACCCCGGCGCCGAGCCGGAAGACATGGTCTCGGTGCGGATCTTCGCTTCCGCTCAGCGGGTGATTTCCCTGCGTTTGCGTCCGTTGCGCGCCACGGATGAGCTGATGACGCTGCTTGGCGAGGGCAAAGGGCCGAGAACGTCCTCCGAATTGATGCTGTATCTGGCGCAGTTCCTCACCAATAAAGTGCAGGATCTGGTCACGTGTCTCTCGGAAGTGGTCGATGAAGAGGAAGAAAAACTCGATGCCGACGAACGGTATACCCCCGAGCATGGCGCCATTTTGCACATCCGCCGTCGGGCAGCCGGGCTGAAGCGCTTTCTTGCGCCGCAGCGGGACATTTTCGGACAACTGACGCGGATAAAACTGCCTTGGTTCGTTGAAGACGACGCCGACTACTGGAACGAATTGAACAACAGCCTGACCCGTTATCTGGAAGAGCTCGAATTGACCCGAGAGCGCGTGGGGCTTGTGCTGGAGGCCGAAGACCGGCGTTTGAGCGTGCACATGAATCGCACCATGTACCGCTTCGGCATCATTACCTGCATCTTTTTGCCGATGAGTTTCATCACCGGTCTGCTGGGTATCAATGTCGGCGGGATTCCGTTCGCCGAGAGCCCGTATGGTTTCCTGATTGCCTGCCTGACGGTACTCGCCCTGGCATTCGGCCAGTGGTGGTTGTTCCGTCGATTGCGCTGGGTGTGAACATGGCGCATGTGACCCGAGCAAATCTGCCCGCGTCTTTCACAGACATCACGAGAGGTGCGTATGCACGATCCGTTTGAACAGTCTTTGCGCGACATGCTCAACGCTTCGCCGTCCAGCCGCGACGACGATGCGTGCCTGGGCCGCGTACTCAAAACCGCCAACCGCCAGGTCGGCGCCGGCGATCTGTTCAGCCTGCTGGGCCGCTGGCTGCCCGCGCTGATGATCGCCCTGAACAATGGCTCGGCGCATGTCTCGCCGGTTTCCCGTCTCCGTAAAACCACTGCTCGCATTGCTGATAAGGCTGATTGAATATGGAACTTGATCTCTGGACTCAGAGCCTCGTCACTGCAATGACTGCGTTGTGGACCAAAGTCGCTAATTTCATTCCGAACCTGTTCGGCGCACTGGTTGTGCTGCTGTTGGGTTTCGTCGTGGCCAAACTGCTCGACACCTTGCTTTCCAAATTGCTCGCCAAACTGGGCCTCGATCGCCTGATGGGCGGCACCGGGTTGACCAAGTTGATGTCGCGCGCCGGGCTGCAGGTGCCGATCTCGACGCTGATCGGTAAAATCGTTTATTGGTTCGTTCTGCTGATCTTTCTGGTTTCTGCGGCAGAATCCCTTGGCCTTGAGCGAGTTTCAGCTACGCTGGATATGCTGGCGTTGTATCTGCCGAAAGTATTCGGCGCCGCGCTGGTGTTGCTGGTCGGAGTCCTGCTGGCGCAACTGGCCAACGGGCTGGTGCGCGGCGCAGCAGAAGGCGTAGGCCTGGACTACGCTTCCGGGTTGGGGCGGATCGCGCAGGGGCTGGTGATCATCATCAGCATCTCGGTTGCGATCAGCCAGCTCGAGGTCAAGACTGACCTGCTGAACCATGTGATTGTCATCGTATTGATTACCGTTGGTCTGGCAGTTGCGCTGGCCATGGGTTTGGGAAGCCGGGAAATTGCCGGTCAGATTCTTGCGGGAATCTATGTGCGTGAGCTGTATGAGGTTGGGCAACAAGTGCGTGTTGGCGAGGTCGAAGGCCAGATCGAAGAGATCGGCACGGTTAAAACCACATTGCTGACCGATGAGGGTGAGCTAGTCTCTCTTTCCAATCGGATCCTGCTGGAACAGCATGTGAGTAGCCGCTAAACCGGCAAACCCTGCTAATGTATGCCGCCGCAAAATGCCAGCCGAGGCTGGTTGTGGCGGACATTGACCTGACTGTCGGCACGACTTGTTTTGAATAAAGCCCAACCGCTATCCACGCGCTACGACCCCCGCGAGCTCTCTGATGAGGAGTTGGTCGCGCGCTCGCATACCGAGCTGTTTCACGTAACGCGCGCCTACGAAGAGTTGATGCGGCGTTACCAGCGAACATTATTTAACGTCTGCGCGAGATATCTTGGGAACGATCGCGACGCAGACGATGTCTGTCAGGAAGTGATGCTGAAGGTGCTGTACGGCCTGAAGAACTTCGAGGGGAAATCGAAGTTCAAAACCTGGCTTTACAGCATCACTTACAACGAATGCATCACGCAGTATCGGAAGGAACGGCGTAAGCGTCGCTTGATGGACGCTCTCAGTCTGGACCCTCTTGAAGAAGCGTCTGAAGAAAAGGCGCCGAAGCCGGAGGAGAAGGGTGGGCTTGATCGCTGGCTGGTGTATGTGAATCCGATTGACCGCGAAATTCTGGTGCTACGATTTGTCGCAGAGCTGGAGTTTCAGGAGATCGCAGACATCATGCACATGGGTTTGAGTGCGACAAAAATGCGTTACAAACGCGCTCTAGATAAATTGCGTGAGAAATTTGCAGGCATTGCTGAAACTTAGTTCAGCGCAAATATCTCTTACGTGTAGGCAAGTTCTGATAGACTTGCCGCCGAGTTGTCCCCCGGTTTGCGGGACTGCTTCACAATCACCAGATGGGGATTTAACGGATGAAACTGAAAAACACCTTGGGCTTGGCCATTGGTTCTCTGATTGCCGCCACTTCGTTCGGCGCTCTGGCACAAGGCCAAGGCGCAGTTGAAATCGAAGGCTTCGCTAAGAAAGAACAATTCGACAGCGCTCGTAACTTCAAGAACAACGGCAACCTGTTCGGCGGTTCGATCGGTTACTTCCTGACCGACGACGTTGAACTGCGTCTGGGCTACGACGAAGTGCACAACGTACGTGCCGACGATGGCAAGAACGTCAAAGGCGCTAACACCGCTCTGGACGCTCTGTACCACTTCAACAACCCAGGCGACATGATTCGTCCATACGTTTCGGCCGGTTTCTCTGACCAGAGCATCGACCAGAACGGTTCGAACGGTCGTAACCGTTCCACCTTCGCCAACGTTGGCGGCGGTGCCAAGCTGTACTTCACCGAGAACTTCTACGCCCGTGCCGGCGTTGAAGCTCAGTACAACATCGACCAGGGCGACACCGAGTGGGCTCCTAGCGTCGGTATCGGTGTGAACTTCGGTGGCGGCTCCAAGCCAGCTGCTGCTCCAGTTCCAGCACCTGCTGAAGTCTGCTCCGACAGCGACAACGATGGCGTTTGCGACAACGTTGACAAGTGCCCGGACACCCCAGCCAACGTAACCGTTGACGCTGATGGCTGCCCAGCAGTTGCTGAAGTTGTTCGTGTTGAGCTGGACGTGAAATTCGACTTCGACAAGTCGGTAGTCAAGCCAAACAGCTACGGCGACATCAAAAACCTGGCTGACTTCATGAAGCAGTACCCATCCACCACCACTACTGTTGAAGGTCACACTGACTCCGTCGGTCCTGACGCTTACAACCAGAAACTGTCCGAGCGTCGTGCAAACGCCGTTAAGCAAGTTCTGACCAACCAGTACGGTGTTGAATCGTCCCGCGTTCAGTCTGTTGGCTACGGCGAATCCCGCCCAGTTGCTGACAACAAAACTGACGCTGGCCGCGCTGTAAACCGTCGCGTAGAAGCGCAGGTTGAAGCTCAAGCTAAGTAATTAGCTGCCGCTGATGGAAAAGCCCGGCTCAGGCCGGGCTTTTCTTTGTCTGCGATTTGGCTTTGACGCTTAAAGCGCCTGCACGTTGTACGCCGTCCCGGAGCTGCCGAAGGCTGCGATCTTTTGCTCTTGAGTAACAGCCGCCACCGCACCGATCACCAGAATCGCCGGGCTCTTCAATTCAAACGCCAATGCGTCCTCAGCCATCGCAGTCAAATCACTGCGACATTCACGCTGATGCGCCAAAGAAGCGTTTTCGATCATCGCCACTGGCGTATCCGCCGCCATCCCTCCGGCCAGCAGCTGATCACGAATCTCGCCCAGCTTGGCCACGCCCATATAGATCACCAGCGTCGTCCCGCCTTGCGCCAGCGCCTGCCAGTTCAACTGGCTGTCATCCTGCGTGTGCGCAGTGACCAGCGTCACCCCGCGCGCCACGCCCCGCAACGTCAGCGGAATATCGCACTGGGTCGCCCCGGCCAGCCCGGCGGTAATGCCATTGACCAGTTCCACTTCAACACCGCGCTCGCGCAACCACTGCGCTTCTTCGCCACCGCGGCCGAAAATGCACGGATCGCCGCCCTTCAGGCGCACCACGCATTTGCCCTGGCGTGCGTAACGCAGCATCAGCCGGTGAATGAATGCCTGCGGCGTCGAACGGCAGCCGCCGCGCTTGCCCACTGGGATCACCCGCGCAGCCGGGCAGTGCTCCAGCACCGCGTCGTTGACCAGATCATCGATCATCACCACATCGGCCTCGCGCAACGCGCGCACCGCTTTGAGCGTCAGCAGCTCCGGATCGCCGGGGCCTGCGCCCACCAGCCAGACTTTCGCATTCATGGTGTTGTCCTCGTTAAATGACCGCGACCGGCCGCGCTTCGGCAGCCAGCAGACGCTTGATTTCCGGCACGCAGGAACCGCATTGCGTGCCGCATCGGAGAGTGTTTTTCAGACCTGGCAGATCCAGGCCCTGGCGAATGCCGGCGCAGACTGCGTTGAGGCTGACGTTTTCGCAATTGCACAAGGTCTTGTCGCTCGCAATGGCGCCGACAGCGCCCGGCGGCGCGCTCATCGGCGCGAGCAGCCAGCGCCGCAGTTGTTGGTCGGCGCGGCCCTCCAGCCACAGGCTCTGCAACCAGTGTTGCGCAATGGTTTCGCCGGCCAGGCGAATCGCGGTGATACGGCCGTTTTCGATGCGCACTCGCTTGCCAATGGCGCGACGCGGATCGTCGTAGGCCAGAACCGGGCCATCCAGTAGTGACAGACACTGGTCGATCTCACCCAGCAGCTGTGGATCCGGCGCCTCGGCGTGTGCAGCGCGTATCAGCAACGCTGGCCGCTCACGACCGACAAGGCTGAGGCTGACGTAGGTAAACGCCTCGCACAGCGGTCGTAGCGTCTCGAGATGCCGTTGAACATCACCCTCGATCAAGGCGAACAGCTGCCACGGCAGGTTGACCGCCTCCAGACGCACGCCGCTGTGTTTGAGTTCTGGTTGTTTCGATAGCGGATCAAACGCCGGCAGGGTCAGGCTGTTAACGCCGCCCTTGAGATAGCGATCGCCCCAGTGCATCGGCAGGAACGCCTGGCCCGGACGCACGCTGTCGTCGCTACCGACCGCAACAATCACCGCGCCACGGCGGCTTTTCAGATTGACCAGATCGCCGGGCTGCAAGCGGTGCCGGCGCATTTCGTCAGGGTGCAGGCTCAGCACGGCTTCGCTGACGTGGCCGAACAATTGCGCGGCGGTGCCGGTGCGGCTCATGCCGTGCCACTGGTCACGCAGGCGACCGGTGATCAAAGTCAGCGGGAAGCGCGCGTCGCGTTGTTCCTTGGCGGCGCGATACGGATCGGCAATGAACTGCGCGCGGCCATTGGCTGTAGGAAAAATGCCGTCGCCGTACAAGCGTGGCGTGCCTTGCCGGGCGCCGGCAGGGAAGGGCCATTGCTGCGGGCCAATCTCGTCGATCAAGGCATGGCTGATCCCGGACAGATCCAGGTCTCGCCCACGGGTCAGCGCTTTGAATTCATCAAACAACTGCGAAGGTTGATCGAAAGCGAACAGGCTCGGCTGTTTGGGGCGCAGACGTTGCTCCAGACGCTGTGCGAAATCCACCGTGATGGCCCAGTCCGGCCGCGCTTCGCCCGGTGCGACAACCGCTTTGCGCACGTGGGAAATGCGCCGCTCGGAGTTGGTCACCGAGCCTTCCTTCTCGCCCCAAGTGGCGGCCGGCAACAGCAGGTCGGCAAACGCAGCGGTTTCGGTGGTTCGAAAGGCTTCCTGCAACACCACAAACGGACAGGCCTCGAGGGCTGCGCGCACTGCACTCTGGTCCGGCATCGATTGCGCCGGGTTGGTACAGGCGATCCACAAAGCCTTGATCTTGCCGCTTCTCACGCTTTCGAACAGCTCGATGGCGCTCAAGCCCGGCGCCTCGGGCAAGCTCTCCACGCCCCAGTACGCCGCCACTTCGGCGCGATGTTCCGGGTTGGCGGCATCGCGATGGCCCGGTAGCAGATTGGAAAGACTGCCGGTTTCCCGCCCGCCCATGGCGTTCGGCTGACCGGTCAGGGAGAAGGTCCTGCACCGGGCCGGCCGATTTGCCCGGTGGCCAGGTGCAGATTGATCAGCGCGCTGTTCTTTGCGCTGCCGGCGGAGGACTGATTCAGGCCCATGCACCACAGCGACAGGAAGCTCGGCGCAGTGCCGACCCATTCTGCGCATTGCTGCAGTTGCTCGATGCTGATGCCGCACAATTGCGAAACCATCTGCGGGGTGTAATCGCGAACCAGGGTTTTGAGTTCGGCGAGGCCTTCGGTGTGCGCCTTGATGAAATCGCGATCGATCCAGTCTTCCCACAACAGCAGATGCAAAATCCCATGGAACAAGGCGACATCGGTACCCGGAAGAATCGCCAGATGCAGGTCAGCCAAATCGCAGGTGTCAGTACGACGCGGGTCAATGACGATGACTTTCATCTGCGGGCGGCGGGATTTGGCTTCTTCCAGCCGACGGAAAAGTACCGGATGGGCGTAGGCCATGTTGCTGCCGACGATCATCACGCAGTCGCTGAGCTCCAGATCTTCGTAACTGCACGGCGGCGCGTCGGCGCCGAGGCTGCGTTTGTAGCCGACCACCGCCGAGGACATGCACAGCCGCGAATTGCTGTCGATGTTGTTGGTGCCGACCAGCGCCCGCGCCAGTTTGTTGAAAGCGTAGTAGTCCTCGGTGAGCAACTGCCCGGAGATGTAGAACGCCACGCTGTCCGGGCCGTGCTCGGCGATGGTTTCGGCAAACATGTTGGCGGCGTGTTCCAGTGCCGTATTCCAGTCGGTGCGGCCGCGCGCCAGGCCTTTGCCCAGGCGCAGTTCCGGGTACAAGGCGCGGGCGGCGAGGTCGCCGGTCAGGTGCAGCGTCGAGCCTTTGCTGCACAGTTTGCCGAAGTTGGCCGGGTGCGCCGGATCGCCGCTGACGCCGAGAATGCGCTCGCCGTCATGCTCGATCAGTACGCCGCAGCCGACCCCGCAGTAACAGCAGGTCGAGGCGGTCGTCTGGCGGTTCATCAGATGGCGTCCCGCAGGGCCAGTTGCACACGACCATTCTCGACCCGCGCCGGATGGTGATGGGCGCAGCCGATGTCCGGCGCCTGGGCTTCGCCGGTTTCGAGGTCGATCTGCCAGTTGTGCAGCGGGCAGGCCACGCGCTTGCCGTAGATCAAGCCTTGCGACAGAGGCCCGCCCTTGTGCGGGCAGCGGTCATCGAGGGCGAAAACCTCGTCGTCGCTTGTACGAAAAATCGCGATGTCACCTTTCGGCCCGGCAATGATCCGCGAACCGAGGGCGTTGATCTCTTCCAGTGCACAGATATCGAGCCAGTTCATGCCGGCACCTCCAGGTTTTTCACGGGGATCACATCGAATTCTTTCTTCAATTGCGGCTGCGCCAGGCGCTCCTTCCACGGGTCCTGTTCGAACGACAAGGAGAATTGCAGGCGCTCGTTCAAGGCCTTGCGCCGCTCGGCGTCTTCAAGCACGTTCTTCTTGATGTGTTCCATGCCGACCCGTTGCAGGTAGTGCACGGTGCGCTCGAGGTAGAAGGCTTCTTCGCGATAGAGCTGCAGGAACGCGCCGTTGTATTCACGGACTTCTTCGGCAGTCTTGAGCTTGACGAAGAACTCGGCGACTTCGGTCTTGATCCCGCCGTTGCCACCGATGTACATCTCCCAGCCGGAGTCGACGCCGATAATTCCTACGTCCTTGATGCCAGCTTCCGAGCAGTTGCGTGGGCAACCGGACACGGCCAGCTTCACTTTGTGCGGCGACCACATGTTGAACAGGTCGTGCTCGAGTTCGATGCCCAGTTGCGTCGAGTTCTGTGTGCCGAAGCGGCAGAACTCGCTGCCGACACAGGTTTTCACCGTGCGGATGGATTTGCCGTAGGCGTGGCCGGACGGCATGTCGAGGTCTTTCCACACGCCGGGCAGATCCTGCTTCTTGATACCCAACAAGTCGATGCGCTGACCGCCGGTGACCTTGACCATCGGCACGTTGTACTTGTCGGCCACATCGGCGATCCGCCGCAGTTCCGACGGGTTGGTCACGCCGCCCCACATGCGCGGCACCACCGAATAGGTGCCGTCCTTCTGGATATTGGCGTGGGCGCGTTCGTTGATCAGACGCGATTGCGGGTCGTCCTTGGCCTCGCCGGGCCAAGTGGAAATCAGGTAGTAGTTGAGCGCCGGGCGGCAAGTCGCGCAGCCATTCGGTGTGCGCCAGTTGAGATAGCTCATGGTCTCGGCGATGGTCAGCAGGTGTTCCTGACGGATCGCCTGACGAATCTGCCCGTGGTTGAGGTCGCTGCAACCACAGATGGCTTTTTCGCTTTTCGGTTTGACGTCGGCCGCGCCACCCACGGTATTGATCAGGATCTGCTCGACCAGACCGGCGCAGGAACCGCAGGAACTGGCCGCCTTGGTGTGTTTCTTCACTTCGTCGACGCTGAACAGGCCGTGTTCCTGAATCGCCTTGACGATAGTGCCCTTGCACACACCGTTGCAGCCGCAGACTTCGGCGCTGTCGGCCATGACCATGGCTTTGTCCTGGCCCTGATGTCCTACGTCGCCTAAAGCGTTTTCGCCGAACATAAGGTGATCGCGGATCTCGCCTATGGCGTGATTCTCACGAATCTGCCGGAAATACCAACCGCCATCTGCCGTATCGCCGTACAGACAGGCGCCGACCAGCACGTCATCCTTGATCACCAGTTTTTTGTACACGCCGCCGATCGGGTCGGAGAGGGTGATGGTTTCGGTGCCTTCGCCGCCCATGAAGTCGCCGGCGGAGAACAGGTCGATACCGGTGACTTTCAATTTGGTCGAAGTCACCGAGCCCTGATAGCGAGCGAAACCCAGTTGCGCGAGGTGATTGGCGCAGACCTTGGCTTGTTCGAACAGCGGCGCCACCAGACCGTAGGCGATGCCGCGATGGCTGGCGCATTCGCCGATCGCGTAGATGCGCGGGTCGTAGGTTTGCAGGGTGTCGTTGACCAGAATCCCGCGGTTGCACGGGATGCCGGCCTTTTCCGCCAGTTCGGTGTTGGGACGGATGCCGGCGGCCATCACCACCAGGTCGGCAGGGATGATGTCGCCGTTCTTGAACTGCACCGAGCCGACCCGGCCATTGCCGGCGTCGTGAAGGGCTTGGGTCTGTTCGCACAGGCGAAAATGCAGGCCACGGGATTCCAGCGCCGATTGCAGAAGCTGGCCGCTGGTTTTGTCCAGTTGCCGCTCCAGCAACCATTCGCCGAGGTGCACCACGGTGACGTGCATGCCGCGCAGCATCAGGCCATTGGCCGCTTCGAGGCCGAGCAGGCCGCCGCCGATGACCACTGCGTGCTTGTGGGTCCTGGCGGTGTCGATCATGGCCTGGGTGTCGGCGATGTCGCGGTAACCGATCACACCCTGCAAGGTGTTGCCGGGAATCGGCAGGATGAACGGGGTCGAGCCGGTGGCGATCAGCAGGCGGTCGTACTCGGCTTCGGTGCCGTCCTCGGCAATCACTCGGCGTTTGACCCGGTCGATCTCCACCACTTTGCGGTTGAGCAGCAGCTTGATGTTGTTTTGCAGGTACCAGTCGAGGTCGTTGAGGACGATCTCTTCAAAAGTCTGCTCACCGGCCAGCACCGGCGACAGCAGGATGCGGTTGTAGTTGGTGTGCGGTTCGGCGCCGAAGACGGTGATGTCGTAGAGCTCGTCGCTCAGCTTGAGCAGTTCTTCCAGGGTACGCACCCCGGCCATGCCATTGCCGATCATCACCAGTTTGAGTTTTTTCATCAGGTTCTCCGGGAGCTGCGGCTGGCCTCTGGTGGGCCGTCGGGCCTTGCTCGACAAATTTTGCGCAAACAAAAAAGGCGTCCCGCTAGTTGCCTAGCGAGGACGCCTTTGTCCTGGTCCCGTTCTCTCGGGAAGCGCAGCCTTCGTCGTTGAAGGTTGGGCTTTATGTATGGTGAAAAGGATAATGCAGTGGTTGTGCCAACTACGCGAAGCGCGGTTTTATTGGTTAGGCGCGGTTATAGCGTTGATTTTTTGCACCGAATCGAAGCGGGTTGCCCGTTCGTGGAGCGTTCAGGCACATAGAGTTGTGGTGATTGGGCTGACACCTTCGCGAGCAAGCTCGCTCCCACTGGGGGCTGTGGTGTTCACAAATGCCCTGTGGGAGCGAGCTTGCTCGCGAATGGCGCGGCGCGGTTCAACTGTGAAACAACAAAACCAGCAGGATTAAATTCCCCAGCAACGCCACCAACGCCATGGTCCGCCAGACCTTCAACGGCTCCCGCTCCAGTAAAGGCCGGGGCCGCACACTCAAACTTTGCCGCTCACCCTGTTCCAGCACCAGCAGCCACTCTTCAGCGGTTTCGAAGCGTTGCTGCGGATCGGCGGCGACGCCGCGTTCCAGACTTTGCGCCAGCCATTCCGGCAGGTCCGGGCGGTAACGACTGGCATTCACCGGTACGCCAAAAAATCGGGGCCGCTGGAACGCTTCGATTTCGCCATAGGGAAAATGCCCGGTGAGCAGGTAATAGAGAGTGACACCGACAGAATACAAATCCTGTTGTGCACTCGGCGGTTCGCCGCGAAACGCTTCCGGGGCGATGAAACTAGGCGTTCCCGGCAGGGTTGACGGCGCGTCCTCTGACAGTCCCGGGCAGTAAGCCAGACCGAAATCCAGCAGGCGCAGCTCGCCGTCATCACCCAGCAGCAGGTTTTCCGGTTTGATGTCGCGATGCAGAATCTGCCGCCGATGCAACAGCCCGACCGCGCGCAACAGGCGCTCGGCGATGTCCTGCCACTGCGCCAATGGCAACGGGCCGCTGTGTTGAAACACGTCGGCCAGCGTCGTCCCGGCGTATTCGCGCATGACGTAGTACAAATGCTGACGCTGAGTGCAGGCATGGATTTGCGGAAAATGCCGGCCGACCACGCGCTTGAGGAACCATTCTTCCGACAGCAGCGCCTGCCCGGCTTGCGGATCGTCGGCCAGCCGCGCTGGCAAGGTCTTCAACAACCAAGGCTGACCCTGACTATCGAGCACGCGATATAGCAATGATTGCTGGCTCTGGCCGATGATGCCTTGCACCTGCCAGCCTTCAAACGCTTGCCCGGGTTTCAGCGTTGGCGGCAGTGGCCATTGCTGCAATTGCACCAGCGCATCGCCAATGCTCGCTTCGCCCAGCGCATCGACGCGCACCAGCAGGGCACTGGCGTTGTCCCGACTGCCGGCCAGATGCGCGGCGTTGACCAAGGTTTGCGCGGCGCTGGGCAGATCCGCTTGATCGCGCAGAATCGCCGCGATTGCGGTATCGCCCAAGGTCGACCAGACGCCGTCACTGAGCAGCACAAAGCTTTCGCCCTCACGCAGTTCGCCGTCGAGGAAATCCAGGACCAGATGCTGATCGAGCCCGAGCGCACGTTTGAGCACGTGTTGCATGCCCGGTTGCTCCCAGACGTGATCCTCGCTGATGCGCTGCAAGCGCTCGGCGTGCCAGCGATAAACCCGGCAATCGCCGACGTGGGCGAGGGTGAAGCGTCGACCGCGCATCACTAGCGCGCTGACCGTGGTCAGCAGCGGTTGCCCACCACCGTTGGCCTGCAGCCAGCGATTTTGCGCGAGCAGCAGGCGATCCAGCGCCTGGGCCACGCTCCAGGTTTCCGGCGTCGCGTAGTAGTCCAGCGCCAGCGCCTGCAAGGTCGAACGCGCGGCGAGGCCGCCATCGGCGCACTGGCTGACGCCGTCGGCGATGGCGAACAGATATCCCTTGCTCACCGCCAGTGCCGGCGCCGGTGTTACCGAACGCAGGGCGTCCTGATTCTCCGCGCGCGGGCCGGTGACGCTGGCTTCGGCGAAACTGAATTGCAGAGCCATTCGAGCCTCAGACCCGCGCTGCCGTTACTGCCGCCGAACCCCAGGTGGTTCTCCAGCGGCGCTTGACGCCGTGCAGGCCAAACCAAGCCAACACACCCAGGCTGGCGAACAACCACAGCGCCAGTTGATAACTGCCGGTGCTTTGCTTGATCGCGCCCATGCCGGCCGCGAGGGCGAAGCCGCCGATACCGCCGGCCATGCCGATCAGCCCGGTCATCACGCCGATCTCCAGACGAAAACGCTGCGGCACCAGTTGGAAAACCGCACCGTTGCCGGCGCCCAAGCCGAGCATGGTGCAGACGAAAAGCGCCAGCGCCGCGTAGGAACTTGGCAGATTGAAGCCCACCGCTGCGATGCAGATGGCAGCGACGGTGTACATCGCCAGCAAAGTGCGGATGCCGCCGAAGCGATCGGCCAGCGCGCCACCCAATGGCCGCATCAGGCTGCCGCCGAACACGCAGGCCGCGGTGTAGTAGCCAGCGGTCACCGGGCTCAGACCGTATTGATCGTTGAAGTAACCGGGCAGGGCGCTGGCCAGGCCGATGAAGCCGCCGAAGGTGACGCTGTAGAAAAACATGAACCACCAGCTGTCGCGATCACCGAGGGCCTTGAAGTAGTCGGCCATGGCTTTCGGTTTTGGCCGCTGCGGGGCGTTTTTTGCCAACAGGGCGAACAGCACCAAGGTCAGAACCAGCGGGATCAGGGCGAAACCGAAAACATTGCTCCAGCCGAACGCAGCGGCAATCACTGGCGCCAGCAGCGCGGCGAACACGGTGCCGGAGTTGCCCGCACCGGCGATGCCCATGGCTTTGCCCTGATGCTCTGGCGGGTACCACTGCGAGGCCAGCGGCAGGGCCACGGCGAACGAGGCGCCGGCCATGCCGAGGAACAGGCCGAGGATCAGCGCCTGTTCATAGCTGTGGATGCCGAGTTTCCAGGCACCGAACAGCGCGCAGATGACGATGACCTGGCCGATCAGCCCGGCGGTCTTTGGCGACAAGCGATCAGCGAGCATGCCCATGGCGAAGCGCAACACCGCGCCGGCGAGAATCGGCGTGGCGACGACCAGGCCGCGTTGCTGGGTGGTCAGGTGCAGGTCGGCGGCAATCTGCACCGCCAGCGGGCCGAGCAGGTACCAGACCATGAAGCTCAGGTCGAAATACAGGAAGGCCGCGAACAGGGTCGGGGTATGGCCGGATTTCCAGAAGCTTGAATTCATCGCGCACCTCGGCTGAAAAGAGTCTCGAAAGGAGTCATGCACAGCAGGTGGAGCGCCTCACGGCCGCACCACCGGCCCCGCTCTGTGGGGCCAAAACGCAAAAACGCCGCTACCTGATTCGCCGAGGGGCGAACGGGGTGAGCGACGTCTTTGTCGTAGGTGGGGCAACCGCCGTTGGTTACCTGTGCGGTTTGCTTAGCGAGATTTGTGCCAACAGTTCGTGACCGAGGTGCCGCCATTCGCGAGCAGGCTCGCTCCCACATTGGAATGTATGCCACCTGTGGGAGCGAGCCTGCTCGCGAAGAGGCCCGCTCTGACAACACAAAGTCTCAGCCCAGCAACTCACTCATGGCAATGATCTGCTCCGCCACCTGAATCAGCTTCTGCTGGCGGCTCATGGCCTGGCGGCGCATCAGGGTGTAGGCCTCTTCTTCGTTGCAGTCCTTCATCTTCATCAGCAAACCCTTGGCCAGTTCGATGCGCTTGCGCTCGGCCAGTTGCTGATCACGGGCCTGCAATTGCGCGCGCAAAGCCTGGTCACTCTCGAAGCGCGCCATCGCCACATCGAGAATCGGCTGCAGCCGCTGTGCGTGAATGCCTTCGACGATGTAGGCACTGACCCCGGACTTGATCGCCTGACGCATCACCCCCGGATCATGTTCGTCGGTGAACATCACGATTGGCCGGGGCTGGTCGCGGCTGACCAGTACCACTTGCTCCATGACATCGCGGCTCGGTGACTCGGTATCGATCAGGATCACGTCCGGGCGCACCGTTTCGACGCGCGCCGGCAGGTCAATGGTCAGACCGGACTCGTCGATCACTTCGAAGCCGGCCTCGGTCAGCGCCGCTTTCAGGCGTCCGACTTTTTTCGCGGTATCGTTGATCAGCAGAATGCGCAACATGTTCGCGGTCTCCTGTCAGCGCTGGGCGAGAAGCGGGGCGGCGTCGCTCAGGGCATGCAGCTTGAAACTGCGCGCATAGCCCGCCGGATCGCTGCCGTCCCAGACCTTGCCGTCGAGCAATTGGCTGCTGCGCAGGTCTGCGCAGGAAGACGCTACGCCGACAGCGCTCGCTGCCTCGCGATACAAATCCAGGCGCTGAACCTGGCGGGCGACGGCCAGATAATCCGGATCCTCGCGCAACAGACCCCAGCGACGGAACTGGGTCATGAACCACATGCCGTCGGAAAGGTAGGGCAGATTGACCTCGCCATCGCCATGAAAACGCAGCGCATGCGGATCCTGCCAGCGATTACCGAGGCCATCGGCGTAGTCGCCCATAAAACGCGGCTCGATGCACGCGGCGGGGGTGTCGAGGTATTCGGTGGCGCTGAGTAATTGCGCGGTACTGCGGCGGTTTTCCGGGCTTTCTTCGATGAAGCGACTGGCCTCAAGAATGGCCATGACCAGCGCCCGCGCGGTGTTGGGATATTGCTCGACGAATTCGCGGGTGCAGCCGAGGACTTTTTCCGGGTGGTCGGGCCAGATGCTCTGGCTGGTCGCCAGGGTGAAGCCGAGGTCCTGCTGCACGGCGCTGGCCGCCCACGGTTCGCCGACGCAAAAGCCGTCGATGCGCCCGGCTTGCAGGTGCGCGACCATTTGCGGCGGCGGCACCACCACGCTGTCGACGTCCTGCAACGGATGGATGCCCTGGCTCGCCAGCCAGTAGTACAGCCACATCGCGTGTGTGCCGGTGGGGAAGGTCTGGGCGAAGGTCAGTTTTGCGCGGCTTTGGTGCACATGCCGATCGAGCGCTTCAGGACTGTTCACGCCAGCCTGTTGCAAACCATGGGACAGGTTCAGGCTCTGGCCATTCTGGTTCACGCCCATCAGCACCGCCATGTCGGTGGGGGCGACGCCGCCGATGCCCAGGTGCACCGCATAAATCAGCCCGTACAGGCTGTGCGCGGCATCCAGTTCGCCGCTGACCAGTTTGTCGCGCAGGTTGGCCCAAGATGCCTGACGCTTGAGGTTCAGAGTCAGGCCGTAGGGCTGGGCGAAGCCCTGAGTGGCGGCGACCACCACCGAGGCGCAGTCGCTCAGCGCCATGAAGCCGAGATTGATCGCGCTTTTTTCCGGCGCATCGCTGCCGTTGACCCAGGCCAGAGGCCCCAAGGACGTTTCGTTCATACGCTACCTCAAAAAACGCCGTCCCGGATTCTGCGCAGGCAAAACCGGGGACGACGCCATTGTCCTGGCCTGCGCGCCGTCATTGGTCGGCAGACTGATGAGCAGGGCGGTGCAAGGCATATGCCAGTCGCCTGATTCGCGCAGGCGCCTCGCGCCGGGCGACGATGCCCGGCTATAATCGCCGCCTCTTTTCGCCGCCCGAGTCATTGCCGCCCATGTACACCCTGGCCCGTCAGCTGTTGTTCAAACTTTCCCCGGAAACCTCCCACGATCTGTCGCTGGATCTGATCGGCGCGGGTGGACGTTTGGGCCTCAACGGCTTGTTGTGCAAGGCACCGGCAAAGATGCCGGTGACCGTCATGGGGCTGGAGTTCCCGAACCCGGTGGGGCTTGCGGCAGGCCTGGACAAGAACGGCGCGGCCATCGATGGTTTTGCGCAACTGGGCTTTGGCTTCGTTGAAATCGGCACCGTGACCCCGCGTCCACAACCGGGTAACCCGAAACCACGGATCTTCCGCCTGCCGGAAGCCGACGCGATCATCAACCGCATGGGTTTCAACAACCTTGGCGTGGATAATTTGCTGGCGCGGGTCGCTGCGGCAAAATACAAGGGCGTGCTGGGCATCAACATTGGCAAGAATTTCGACACCCCGGTCGAGCGTGCGGTCGACGATTACCTGATCTGCCTGGACAAGGTTTACGCCCACGCCAGCTACGTCACCGTCAACGTCAGCTCGCCAAACACCCCGGGCCTGCGCAGCCTGCAGTTCGGTGATTCGCTCAAGCAATTGCTCGCGGACCTGGCCACGCGCCGCGCCGAACTGGCGCTGCGCCACGGCAAGCATGTGCCGCTGGCAATCAAGATCGCCCCGGACATGACCGACGAAGAAACCGTGCAGGTGGCGCAGGCGTTGATCGAAACCGGCATGGACGCGGTGATCGCGACCAACACCACCCTCAGTCGGGTTGGCGTTGAAGGCATGGAGCATGGCGACGAGGCGGGCGGTCTGTCCGGCGCGCCGGTGCGTGAGAAGAGCACCAACACGGTGAAAGTGCTGGCGGGCGAGTTGGCCGGGCGTTTGCCGATCATCGCTGCGGGCGGGATTACCGAAGGCAAACATGCAGCGGAGAAGATCACTGCCGGCGCGAGCCTGGTGCAGATATATTCGGGCTTCATCTACAAAGGCCCGGCGCTGATTCGCGAAGCGGTAGACGCCATCGCCGCGCTGCGCTGAGGATTGCGGAGGCCTTGTGGGAGCCTTTGTGGCGAGGGATTTATCCCCGCTGGGCTGCCCAGCAGCCCCAAACCTTGCACATTGATATGCCAGTTAAATTGAAATTCCGACTTCGCGACTGCTGCGCAGCCGAGCGGGGATAAATCCCCTCGCCACGTGGATCCCGATTAACCTTTTTTGCAGGCAATAAAAAGGGCTCCTCGAAGGAGCCCCTGGGCCGTAGCCCGCCGTCCGGGAAGGACGTGCGTGGTTAATTCAATGCAGATTCAGATTGTCGTGTCGGAATAAATGCCCTGTGTCAGCCGACGGCGTGAAGTTCGTTGAGTCTGTGGATTCCCGCAGTGCCGGTCATACCGTCCCAGTTGTCGCCGCGTCCTTCTCGCCAGCCGTTGATCCAGGCTTGGCGTACCGACGGTAGAGTAAATGGGCAAAGCTCACGGGATTTGCCACCAACGCCATATTGATATCCGCGCAAAAATGCTCTTTCCAACGGATCACGCTTAAGTCTTCTCATAGGGTGTTTCCCTCACTTGTTGACTGTAGTGTCGCGTTGACCTCAATTGAGGTCTGGCAGAAAAAACCTGCCATTGTGCGGCTCGCTGCCGGCGTGGCGAGCCAAGGTGTTGACGCCGTTGCGACGTCAACCTGCGCTCAGTTCTAACCAATGAGTCACACCGAGGGAATGATCGTTTTGTCATAAGCACGTAACGTAAAGGATGCTATGGCGATAAGTAACTGCGTATTTATTCAACGTGCATTGCGCAAACCCCGGTATGATCGGCGCCCCGCTGATCCAGCGGGTCAATCCTTAGTGAGAATGACCCACGTTTGCGCTTGGGTACTATTCGACGAAGGGTCGCTTTCAGTCTTTTTGTTGCACCAACTTTTTTATCTGTCCCGGCATCTAAGCTCTTTTAACCCGAGCAGCGGGGATGGAACGGCACACCTTCGTGCCACGCGGGCGCTCTTTCAGAAAAGCGCCTGATTGAAAACCGGGTCGGCAATGCGTTGCCGGCCCACTAGCCAAAGGCTCTGGAATTACCATGTCCGATCGTTTCGAACTCTTCCTCACTTGCCCCAAAGGCCTTGAAGGCCTGCTCATCGAGGAAGCCGTCGGGCTTGGCCTTGAAGAAGCGCGCGAGCACACCTCTGCCGTGCGTGGCATGGCAACCATGGAAACCGCCTATCGCCTGTGCCTCTGGTCGCGTCTGGCGAACCGCGTGTTGCTGGTGCTCAAGCGTTTCCCGATGAAGGACGCCGAAGACCTCTACCACGGCGTGCTCGACATTGACTGGCAGGATCACATGCTCAGCGACGGCACCCTGGCCGTCGAATTCAGCGGCCACGGCTCGGGTATCGACAACACCCACTTCGGCGCCTTGAAAGTCAAAGATGCCATCGTCGACAAACTGCGCACGCCGCAGGGCGACCGCCCATCCATCGACAAGCTCAATCCGGACCTGCGCATTCACCTGCGTCTGGATCGCGGCGAAGCGATTCTGTCCCTCGACCTGTCCGGCCACAGCCTGCACCAGCGCGGCTACCGCTTGCAGCAGGGCGCGGCGCCGCTGAAGGAAAACCTCGCGGCCGCCATCCTGATCCGTTCCGGCTGGCCGCGCATTGCTGCCGAAGGCGGCGCGCTGGCTGACCCGATGTGCGGTGTCGGTACGTTCTTGGTTGAGGCGGCAATGATCGCCGCCGACATGGCGCCGAACCTGCGTCGCGAGCAGTGGGGCTTTACCGCGTGGCTCGGTCACGTACCGGCGCTGTGGAAAAACTTCATGAAGAAGCCGCCGAGCGCGCCGCTGCTGGCCTGGCCAAGCCACCGCTGTGGATTCGCGGTTATGAAGCTGACCCTCGTCTGATTCAGCCGGGCCGCAACAACGTCGAACGCGCCGGCCTCAGCGAGTGGATCAAGATCTACCAGGGCGAAGTGGCGACCTTCGAGCCGCGCCCGGATCAAAACCAGAAAGGCCTGGTCATCTGCAATCCGCCGTACGGCGAGCGTCTCGGTGACGAAGCGAGCCTGCTTTATCTCTACCAGAATCTGGGCGAGCGTCTGCGTCAGGCCTGCCTGAACTGGGAAGCGGCGGTGTTCACCGGCGCCCCGGATCTGGGCAAGCGCATGGGCATTCGCAGCCATAAGCAATATTCGTTCTGGAACGGCGCGCTGCCGTGCAAGCTGTTGCTGATCAAGGTCTTGCCGGATCAGTTCGTCACTGGCGAACGCCGCACCCCGGAACAGCGTCAGGCCGAGCGCGAGCAAGCCGCTTACGATCAGACCCCGGATGAACCGCAAGAGCGCAAGTTCAACAAGAACGGTAACCCGATCAAGCCGACGCCAGCCCCGGCGCCAGTGATCGAACAGCCGCGCCTGAGCGAAGGCGGGCAGATGTTTGCCAATCGCTTGCAGAAAAATCTCAAGGCAATGGGCAAGTGGGTCAAGCGCGAAGGCATCGATTGCTACCGCGTTTACGATGCCGACATGCCGGAATACGCGATGGCCATCGACCTGTACCACGACTGGGTGCACGTTCAGGAATACGCCGCGCCGAAATCCATCGACCCGGAAAAGGCTTCGGCGCGTATGTTCGATGCGCTGGCGGCCATTCCGCAGGCGTTGAATGTCGACAAGAACCGCGTGGTGGTGAAACGCCGCGAGCGCCAGAGTGGCACCAAGCAGTACGAGCGTCAGGCTGCGCAGGGCAAGTTCGTCGAGGTCAATGAAGGTGGCGTGAAGCTGCTGGTCAACCTTACCGATTACCTCGACACCGGCCTGTTCCTCGATCACCGGCCGATGCGCATGCGTATCCAGAAAGAGGCGGCCGGCAAACGCTTCCTCAATCTGTTCTGCTACACCGCGACTGCCAGCGTGCACGCGGCCAAGGGCGGCGCGCGCAGCACCACCAGCGTCGACCTGTCGAAAACCTATCTGGACTGGGCGCGGCGCAACCTGTCGCTGAACGGCTTCTCGGACAAGAACCGTCTGGAGCAGGGCGACGTCATGGCGTGGCTGGAAAGCAGCCGCGACGAATACGACCTGATCTTCATCGACCCGCCGACGTTCTCCAACTCCAAGCGCATGGAAGGCATCTTCGACGTGCAGCGCGATCAGGTGCAGTTGATTGACCTGGCCATGGCGCGTCTGGCACCGGGTGGCGTGCTGTATTTCTCCAACAACTTCCGCAAGTTCCAGTTGGAGGAAAATCTCGCCGAGCGTTATGCGGTCGAGGAAATCAGCGCGCAGACCATTGATCCGGATTTTGCCCGCAATACCAAGATCCACCGCGCCTGGAAAATCACGGCTCGTTGACGCTTTCGCCGGTTGGATCCACAGAGCGTTGATTTTTAACGGCTCGGTGGATCCAGCGGTGCTAGCTAAATTAGTGGCTAATAGCTATAACTCACTCACCGCCAATGGGGTTTTTCCCGGGAATCTGGCGGAGTGAGTCGTGCTTATGCCGTTGCACCCCGTGCGCCCGAAAATCCTCGGTTTCATCAGCGAAGACGTCTCAGCCTGGCTGGTCGCGCTGTTGGTATTGCTTGCCGGCGGGATTCTCACCGGGCTGCTCGCATGGGGCACCTTCAATCAGTTTCAGCAACAATCGCGTCAGCGTTTCCAACTGCTGGCCAACGAACGCTACAGCCGCATCGCCGAACGTTTTCAGGACCAGGAGCAACGTCTCGATGGTCTGCGCCGGTTTTTTGCCAACTCCGAATCGGTGTCCCGCGCCGAATTCGACGGTTACTCCCGCCCCTTGTTGCTGCGCACCCAAGCCTACACCTACGCCCCGAAAGTCGCTGGCGCCGATCGGGCTGCGTTCGAACAGCGCGTGCGTGATGAAGGCCTGAGCGATTTCACCATTCGTGAACTGGACGCCAAAGGCGAATTGCAACTGGCGCCGCCGCGTGACGCATACGTGCCGGTGCTCTATACCCAGACCCAAAGTCGACTGGCGCCCCCGCTGGGCTACGACTTGCTCGCCCAACCCTTGCGCCGCGAAACACTGCAGCGCGCCGACCACCTCGGCAGCATGGTCGTGTCAAAACCGATGCATCTGGTCGGCATCGAGTCGTCCTACGCGCGCGGGGTTTTGCTGCTGGCACCGGTCATTCGCCCGGGCGAGTCGCAGCCGCTCGGTTACGTGATGGCGGTGATCAGCATGCGCCAGTTGCTCGCCGACGGTCTGCCCGATGCCCTGCACGATTATCTGTCGGTGCGGATTCTCGACTTGTCGACCCAGGGTCAGCACGAGGCGTTGTTCGAATCGACCAACGAGGCGGTGCCCGGCGATCTGGCGGCGACGCGTTTGCTGCGCATGGCCGATCACGATTATCAGGTCGATATCTTGCCAAGTTACGCGTTCATGCAGGCCAACCATTCTTCGGTGGGCAGCGTGATCATTCTCGGCGGCTTGCTCAGCGCGCTGCTCAGTGCCTTGCTTTACGTGCTGGTCAGTCAGCGCCAGCGCGCGGTGCGGCTGGTCGAGGTACGCACCCAGGAACTGCACGAGCGTGAGCAGGAACTGCGCGGCACCCACGGCCAGTTGCGCGGTGTATTGAATGCCGCCACCCAGGTCGCGATCATCGCCACCGACCTGCGCGGAGTGATCAACACTTTCAACCCCGGGGCTGAGCAAATGCTCGGCTACAGCAGCGCCGAAGTGGTCGGGCGCATGACCCTGGAAAACCTGCATTTACCTCGCGAGCTGGCGGCGCGTTCCGCCGAGTTGAGCGCACGCTATGGCAAAAGTATTCCGACCTGCCACGCGATGCTGGTCGAGGGCGGCGAAGTCGGCGGCCATGAAGCACGCGAGTGGACGCTGGTGCGCAGCGACGGCAGTCATCTGCCGGTGAACATGCTCGCTACGCCGGTGCTCGACGAACAAGGCCTGTGGGTCGGGCATCTGGCGATCTGCATCGACATCACCGAACGCAAGCGCGTTCACGAAGTACTGGCGGCGCGGGACATTCTGCTAAAGAAGCTCAGCGCCCATGTTCCGGGCGGCATCTATCAGTTCAAGATGGAATTCGACGGGCGTTTCAGCGTGATCTATGCCAGCGACGGCATCCGCGAGATCTACGAGCTGGAGCCGGACGCGCTGCTGTTCGACGCCGAGGCGATCTTCAGCCGCATCCACCCACAGGACGCCATTCGCGTGCGCTCATCGATCCGTGAATCGGCGGAAAATCTCAGCCCGTGGCGCGAGGAGTACCGCGTGCAACTGCCCGAGCGCGGCTTGCGCTGGGTGCGCGGAGAAGCGACGCCGGAGGAACTGCCCGGTGGCGGGGTGCTGTGGCACGGCTACATCTCGGACATTTCCGACCTCAAGCGCGTGGAAGAAGAATTGCGCGCGTTGTCGATCACTGATTCGCTGACCGGCATTCACAACCGTCGCTATTTCCAGGAACGCCTGACCACGGAAATGGCCCGGGTCGAGCGGGGCGGCGGCGAGTTGTCGGTCATCATGCTCGACATCGACCACTTCAAACGCATCAACGACCATTACGGCCACGCCGTCGGCGACCGTGTGCTGCAAGCAGTCTGCGAGCGAATTGGCCATCGTCTGCGTCGCACCGATGTGTTCTGCCGTTTGGGCGGCGAAGAGTTCATGGTGCTGTGCCCGGACATCGACGGCGAGCACGCGTACATGCTGGCGATGGAGTTGTGGGAAGGCCTGCGCAGCGCGCCGGTGGATGTGGTTGGCGTGGTCACCGCCAGTTTCGGCATCGCCAGCTGGCGGCCGGGGGAGGGCGCGGATGCGTTGTTGCTGCGCGCTGACTCAGGGGTTTACGCAGCGAAGCAGAATGGCCGGGATCGGGTTGAGCGGGAGATGAGCTGAGCCGCTGATGCTCGATACACCACAAACCTGTGGGAGCTGGCTTGCCAGCGATAGGGTTATTCCAGTCAGCATATTCGGTGACTGACAGTCCGCTATCGCTGGCAAGCCAGCTCCCACAGGGTTTTGTGGTGTGGCTTGGATTGGGTTACAGCACCGAAGCGGTCTGCGGCAGTTTTGGCTGTTTGTACAGATCCAGCAGCACCTGGTCGAGCACCGACGAGGCGCCGAACGGGGCCTTGTCGTTGAGGATCGCCACCACCGCCCAGGTATTGCCGTTCACGTCACGGCTGAAACCGGCGATCGCGCGCACGGTGTTCAGCGTGCCGGTCTTGACGTGGGCTTCACCGCGCATCGCTGTCGTTTTCAGGCGTTTGCGCATGGTGCCGTCGGTACCGGCAATCGGCAGCGAGCTGATGTATTCGGCGGCGTACGGGCTGTGCCAGGCGGCCTGCAGCATGTTGGCCATCTCACGCGCGCTGACCCGCTCGGCCCGCGACAGACCGGAGCCGTTTTCCATCACCAGATGCGGCGCGGTGATGCCTTTCTTCGCCAGCCACTGACGCACCACGCGTTGCGCGGCCCGGGCGTCGTCACCGTCGGCATCGTTGCGGAAACGCTGGCCAAGGCTGAGGAACAGCTGCTGGGCCATGGTGTTGTTACTGTATTTGTTGATGTCGCGGATGATCTCGGCCAGATCCGGCGAGTACGCGCGGGCGAGCAGTTTGGCGCTGCTCGGCGTTGGCGCCAGACGGTCCTTGCCCTGAATGCTGCCACCCAGTTCCTTCCAGATCGCCCGCACGGCGCCGGCGGTGTAGGTCGCGTGGTCGAGCAGCGACAGGTAAGTCTGCGAGCTGCAGCCTTCGCCCAACTGGCCGCCAACGGTCACGGTCACGCTGCCATCGGCCTGCGGCACCTGGTTGTAGCGCACGCCGCCGGTGCATTGCTTGGACGGCAGGGCCTTGACGGTGTTTTCGATACGAATGCTGGCAATCGGCGGCTCCACCGAAATCAACACGCGGCCACCGTCATTGCGCGCGACGAAGCGCAGGGCCTTGAGGTTGACCAGCAGCGAATCGGGCTTGACCAGGAACGGCTTGTTGTCGTCGTTGCCGTCATCGTTGAATTCCGGCAATTGCGGCTGCACGAAGAAGTTGCGGTCGAGGATCAGGTCGCCGGTGATCTGCGTCACGCCGTTGGCGCGCAGGTCGCGCATCAACAGCCAGAGTTTCTCCATGTTCAGCTTCGGGTCACCGCCACCCTTGAGGTAGAGGTTGCCGTTGAGAATGCCGCCGCTCAGGTCGCCGTCGGTGTAGAACTCGGTTTTCCACTGATGGTTGGGGCCGAGCATTTCCAGCGCCGCGTAAGTGGTGACCAGTTTCATCGTCGAGGCCGGGTTGACCGAGACGTCGGCGTTGAACACGGTCGGCGTGCCCGGACCGTCGAGCGGCACCATCACCAGCGACAGCGCAGTGGGCTGCAACTTGCTGGCCTTAAGGGCTTTTTCGACGTTCGGGGTGAGGGAAGTGTTGATGGTGGCAGCGGAGACAGGCAGGGCCAGAGGCAGAAGAAGGCCGGCGAGAAACAGTGGACGCAACGATTTGATCATATGCAATAAAACCCTGCAAAAGAGGGGGAAAAAGACGAGGACATGGATGAAAAGGCCCTCAGTGGTCATGAAAGTGTCGGCATTATGCCCCAAGCTGTAACAGCTTGTGCCGTGTCAGGCCCGGCCAATCGCTTATTTTTTTACAGGCGGTCGGCCGCAGCGGCCAGAGAGTCGGGCAATCGCTGGCTTAAACTGGTAAAGTGCCGGCCGTTATTACTTAAGAGGATTGTTCCAATGGCGACTAACCGTTCCCAGCGTCTGCGCAAAAAACTGTGCGTTGATGAATTTCAAGAGCTGGGTTTCGAACTGAACCTGGACTTCAAAGAAGACTTGTCCGAAGAAGCCATTGACGCTTTCCTCGAAGCATTCATCAAAGAAGCCATGGAAGCCAACGGTCTGGGTTATGTTGGCGGCGACGACTTCGGTCTGGTGTGCCTGCAGAAGCGTGGCTCGGTCAACGAAGAGCAGCGCGCTGCCGTTGAAGCCTGGCTGAAAAACCGCTCCGAGCTGACCAAGTACGAAGTCAGCCCGCTGCTGGACGTGTGGTATCCGGAAAAGCCGATCAACGCGGCCAAGTGATACTGAAAAAACGGCGACCTTAGGGTCGCCGTTTTTTTTCGTGGATCAAAAGATCGCAGCCTCGTTTTACTCGTCAGCTCCTACAGGGGAACGCGATCTCCTGCGGGAGCTGCCGAAGGCTGCGATCTTTGCTTTTAGTCTTTACGCCAATTCAGAATCACCAGCGTCACCACCCCCGCCACAATCCCCCAGAACGCCGAACCAATGGAAAACAGCGTCAACCCCGACGCCGTGACCATAAAGGTGATCAACGCCGCTTCCCGTTCCTTCACCTCGCTCATGGCAATGCTCAAGCCATTGATGATCGACCCGAACAACGCCAGCGCAGCAATCGACAGCACCAGTTCTTTCGGCAACGCCGCAAACAATGCCGCCAACGTCGCGCCGAACACCCCGGCAATCCCGTAGAACACCCCGCACCACACCGCGGCGGTGTAGCGCTTGTTGCGATCTTCGTGGGCATGCGGGCCGGTGCAGATCGCTGCGCTGATGGCCGCGAGGTTGATGCCGTGGGAGCCGAACGGCGCCAGCAACAGCGAGGCGATGCCGGTGGTAGTGATCAGCGGCGAGGCCGGGACGTTATAGCCATCGGCACGCAGCACGGCGATGCCGGGCATGTTCTGCGAGGTCATCGCCACCACGAACAGCGGAATGCCGATGCTGATGGTTGCGGCCAGGGAGAAGTGCGGCGTGGTCCACACCGGGGTGGCCACTTCCAGATGAAAGCCGCTGAAATCAAGCAGCCCCATGAAGCCCGACAGCGCGGTGCCGATCAGCAGCGCTGCGAGCACCGCATAGCGTGGCGACAGGCGCTTGACCACCAGATAAGTGAAGAACATTCCCAGCACCAGCCCGGTACGGTGTTGCGCGGCGACGAAGATTTCGCTGCCGATCTTGAACAGAATCCCTGCCAGCAAGGCCGCCGCCAAAGAGGCCGGGATCTTTTACCAGCCGTTCGAAGCTGCCGGTCAGGCCGCAGATCGTCACCAGCACCGCGCACGTGATGTAGGCGCCGATCGCCTCGCCGTAACTGACGCCGCCCAGGCTGGTGATCAGCAACGCCGCGCCGGGGGTCGACCAGGCGATGGTGATCGGTGTGCGATAGCGCAGCGACAGACCGATCGAACATACGGCCATGCCGATCGAAATCGCCCAGATCCACGAAGAAATCTGCCCGCTGCTCAGGCCGGCCGCTTGTCCGGCCTGGAACATCAGCACCAGCGAGCTGGTGTAACCGGTCATCATCGCGATGAAACCGGCGACGATGGCGGAAGGCGAAGTGTCGGCAAGAGGGCGCAGGCGGGCGTGGGTGGCGTCGGTCATGACGGCGGTGTTCCTTATAGCAATGGAGATGTCCCCTTTGATGCAATCCCCTGTAGGAGTGAGCCTGCTCGTGATGGCGGTGTGTCAGTCGAATTATTGCTGAATGACACACCGCCATCGCGAGCAGGCTCACTCCTACGGGGATTGTGCGTAGAAGGCGGATTCTGCGATCAAGCCTAAACTCAAACCTGACAAACCGTTGCAATACAGCCGCAGGCGCAAACAGCCGTACAGTCGTGTTGCCACCATTCATTGTGTACAATCGCGCTGTTTTTTACGCGATACTTGCCAGCGACCTACTGTGCCGTATTACAGTCACGGTCTATTCGCCGCAGCTTTCCCGACTCGAGTGCCCATGAACGAACAGTTGCAACCCCTCAAGAAACAACCGCGAGCAGGCAAAGCCGGCCGCAGCGGAACCCAGGACGATATTGTCTACGCGCATATCTTCGAGGCCATCCTCGAACAGCGTCTGGCGCCCGGCACCAAATTGAGCGAAGAAGCGCTGGGGGAAATCTTCGGGGTCAGCCGCACCATCATTCGCCGCGCGCTGTCGCGTCTGGCCCATGAAGGCGTGGTGCTGTTGCGGCCGAACCGTGGCGCCGTCGTCGCCAGCCCTAGTGTTGAGGAAGCGCGTCAGGTGTTTCTCGCCCGGCGTCTGGTCGAGCGGGCGATCACTGAATTGGCGGTGCAACATGCCACTGCCGAGCAGATCGCCGAGCTGCGGCAGATGGTCAACGATGAGCGCGACAGTTTCTCGCGCGGCGATCGCGGCGCCGGTATTCGGCTGTCGGGCGAATTCCACCTGAAGCTGGCGGAGGCGGCGATGAACGCGCCGTTGATCAGCTTCCAGCGCAGCCTGGTGTCGCAGACTTCATTGATCATCGCCCAGTACGAAAGCGGCAACCGCTCGCATTGCTCGTACGATGAACACACGCAGTTGATCGACGCGATCGAGAAACGCGACGGTGAGCTGGCGGTGAACCTGATGATGCATCACATGGATCACATCGACAGCAAGCTCAACCTCGACGAGGAAGGCGCGTCGGATGATCTGCATGCGGTGTTCTCGCATTTGTTGCAGACCAAGAAGCCGGGGCGTCCAGCGGCCAAGCTCTGAACTCATTGATGCAAAAAAATCCCCCGCAGCTGGAAAGGTGCGGGGGATTTTTTGCCTGACTGATCGTTCCCACGCAGAGCGTGGGAACGATCAGTGCGAAGAGGCTTAGCGCTGATGCACCAGCGCCCCCGCCGCATACGTCTGCGCCACGGTGCGGTCATCACCCAGCGTCGTCAGTACAAACAACGTCTCGGCAATGTTATTGGACTGCTTCAAGCGATAGCTCAGCAGCGGCGTGGCGTTGTAATCCAGTACCAGAAAGTCGGCATCGGAGCCCGGCTGCAGGTTGCCGATCCTGTCTTCCAGGCGCAGCGCCCGCGCGCCACCCAGCGTTGCCAGGTACAGCGACTTGAACGGGCTCAGGCGCGCGCCTTGCAGTTGCATCACTTTGTACGCTTCGTTCAGCGTCTGCAGCAGCGAGAAACTGGTGCCGCCGCCAACGTCGGTGCCGAGGCCGACGTTGAGCTTGTGTTTTTCCGCCATCGGCAAATTGAACAGGCCGCTGCCGAGGAACAGGTTCGAGGTCGGGCAGAACGAGATCGCCGAGCCGGTTTCTGCCAGTCGCGCGCATTCTTCGTCACACAAGTGCACGCCGTGGGCAAACACCGAGCGTTCGCCGAGCAACTGGTAGTGATCGTAGACGTCGAGGTAGCCCTTGCGCTCCGGAAACAGCTCTTTGACCCACTCGATTTCCTTGAGGTTTTCGCTGATGTGGGTCTGCATGTACAGATCCGGATATTCCGTGAGCAGTTGCCCGGCGAGGGTCAGTTGTTCCGGGGTGCTGGTGGGGGCGAAGCGCGGCGTCACCGCATAGTGCAAACGGCCCTTGCCGTGCCAGCGCTCGATCAGCGCCTTGCTGTCGACGTAGCTGGATTCAGCGGTATCGACCAGATAATCCGGGGCATTGCGGTCCATCATCACCTTGCCGGCGATCATGCGCAGGTCGAGCTTCTCGGCCGCCTCGAAAAACGAATTCACCGATTGCGGATGCACGCTGCCGAACACCAGCGCCGTGGTGGTGCCGTTGCGCAGCAATTCCTTGATGAAAATATCGGCCACTTCGTCGGCGTGGGCCTTGTCGCCAAACTGGCTTTCGCAGGGGAAGGTGTAGGTGTTCAGCCAGTCGAGCAATTGCTCGCCATAGGAGCCGACCATCCCGGTTTGCGGCAGGTGAATGTGCGTGTCGATGAAGCCCGGAGTGATCAGCGCATCCTGATAATGGTTGATCTCGATATCCGCCGGCAGGGTCGGCAGCAGTTCGCTGGCGTGGCCGAGGGCGCTGATCTTGCCGTCATCGACCACCAGCAGGCCGTCCTCGAAATATTCGTAGGAGGCTTCGATGCCGACTTCGGCAGGGTCGGCAATGCTGTGCAGAATGGCGGCGCGGTAGGCTTTGCGAGTCAGAGGCATGAGGGTTCTCTAATCAGTTTGAGGCTTTGAGTTTGGCGGACTGGCTGCGGCGCGAGGCGGGCAGCAATCGGGCAATCGGTTCGGCGTGGGCGCTGTGCTGGCCGAAATTGGCGTTGTAGGTGGCGATGATTTCGCCGGCGATGGAGATGGCGATTTCCACAGGCAATTTGCCTTTGACTTCGCCGATGCCCATCGGGCAGCGCATGCGCTGCACCACGCTCGGCTCGAAACCACGATCGCGCAGGCGGTGTTCGAATTTGGCGCGTTTGGTTTTCGAGCCGATCAGGCCGAACCAGGTGAAATCGTTGCGCTTGAGAATCGCGGCGGTCAGTTCCAGATCAAGCTGATGGTTGTGGGTCATGACGATGCAGTAGCTGCCGGCGGGCAGGTCATCGACTTCATCCACCGGTTCTTCGCTGACGATTTTACGCACGCCGTGGGGGATGTGTTCAGGGAACTCCGCCTCGCGCGAATCGATCCAGCGCACCCGGCAGGGCAGGCTGGCCAGCAGCGGGACGAGGGCGCGACCGACGTGGCCGGCACCGAACACGGCAATCTGCGCCTGGACCTGGCCCATCGGTTCGAACAGCAACACCGTGGCACCGCCGCAGCACTGGCCGAGGCTGGCGCCGAGGCTGAAGCGCTCCAGATGGGTGTCCTGCTTGCCGCTGGCGAGCATCTCGCGGGCAATCTGCATGGCTTTGAATTCCAGATGCCCGCCACCGATGGTGTCGAACAGGCGGTCAGCGCTGACGACCATTTTCGAGCCGGCGTTGCGTGGCGTCGAGCCGAGTTCTTCGATGATCGTCACCAGCACACAGGGCTCGCCCTGGTTCTGCAGGTCGGCGAGGGCGTCGATCCAGTTGTACATATGTCACCCCTACAACATAGTTGTCTGTTCGGGCCTATTCGCTGGCAAGCCAGCTCCCACAGGATTTGTGTTGAATCCAAATTCTGTGAGCACCACAAAACCCTGTGGGAGCTGGCTTGCCAGCGAATGGCCGCGCCTCGGTCCTAGAGCGGAGCCAGCTCGGTTTCAGCTGCGACGGCTTTCACCGCTTTGAGCTGGCGCATCTGCTCACAGCCCCACAACACCCGCTCCGGTGTGGCCGGGGCGTCGATTTGCGGCTGATGCTGATAATCACCGAGGCTCGCCACCGCGTCCTTGATCGCGCACCACGCGGCGATGCCGAGCATGAACGGCGGCTCACCGACGGCTTTGGAGTGGAACACCGTGTCTTCCGGGTTCTTGCGGTTTTCCACCAGTTTCACCCGCAGATCCAGTGGCATGTCCGCCACCGCCGGGATCTTGTAGCTGGCCGGGCCGTTGGTCATCAGCTTGCCTTTGTTGTTCCAGACCAGCTCTTCCATGGTCAGCCAGCCCATGCCTTGGACAAAGCCACCCTCGACTTGACCAATGTCAATCGACGGGTTCAGCGAGGCGCCGACGTCATGCAGGATGTCGGTGCGCAGCATCTTGTATTCGCCGGTCAGGGTGTCGACGATCACTTCGCAGCAGGCCGCGCCGAAAGCGAAGTAATAGAACGGCCGGCCCCGCGCCTGACTGCGGTCGTAGTAGATTTTCGGGGTCTTGTAGAAGCCGGTGCTCGACAGCGAAACCTGATTGAAATATGCCTGCTGGATCAGCGCTTCGAAGGTCAGGATCTGCTCGCGGACCCGCACGTGACCGTTGCGGAATTCGACGTCTTCTTCGCTGACCTTGTAGTGCCGCGCGGCAAATTCGACCAAGCGTTGCTTGATCGTCTGTGCTGCGTTCTGCGCGGCCTTGCCGTTCAGGTCGGCGCCGCTGGAGGCTGCGGTCGGCGAGGTGTTCGGCACTTTGTCGGTGTTGGTCGCAGTGATCTGCACACGGTCGATTTCGATCTGGAACACTTCCGCCACGACCTGGGCGACTTTGGTGTTCAGGCCCTGACCCATTTCCGTACCGCCGTGGTTCAAGTGGATGCTGCCGTCGGTGTAGATATGGATCAGCGCACCGGCCTGATTGAGGAAACTGGCGGTGAAGGAAATACCGAATTTCACCGGGGTCAGCGCCAGGCCTTTTTTCAGGATCGGGCTGTTGGCGTTGTAGCGACGGATCGCTTCGCGACGCTCGGCGTACTGGCTGCTTTCTTCCAGTTCGGCGGTCATCTCTTCGAGCATGTTGTGCTCGACGGTCTGGTAGTAATGGGTGACGTTGCGCTCGGTCTTGCCGTAGTAGTTGGCCTTGCGCACCGCCAGCGGGTCGAGCTTCAAGTGCCGGGCAATCGCATCCATCACTTCTTCGATGGCGACCATGCCTTGCGGGCCACCGAAACCACGGTAAGCGGTGTTCGACGCGGTGTTGGTCTTGCAGCGGTGGCCGTTGATGGTTGCATCGCCGAGGTAGTAGGAGTTGTCCGAGTGGAACATCGCCCGATCAACGATCGAGGCGGACAAGTCCGGCGAGCAGCCGCAGTTGCCGGCCAGCTCCATGTTGATCCCGTGCAGACGGCCGCTACTGTCGAAACCGACGTCGTATTCGACGTAGAACGGGTGGCGCTTGCCGGTCATCAGCATGTCTTCGACGCGCGGCAGGCGCATCTTGGTCGGCTGGCCGGTCAGGTGCGCGACCACCGCGCACAGGCACGCCGGGCTCGCGGCCTGGGTTTCCTTGCCACCGAAACCACCGCCCATGCGGCGCATGTCGACGACGATCTTGTTCATCGACACGTCGAGCACTTCGGCGACCAGTTTCTGCACTTCGGTCGGGTTCTGCGTCGAGCAGTAGACGATCATGCCGCCGTCTTCGGTGGGCATTACCGAGGAGATTTGTGTCTCCAGATAAAAGTGCTCCTGGCCGCCAATGTGCAGCGTGCCCTGAATGCGGTGCTCTGCGGTTGCCAGCGCCGAAGCCGAGTCGCCGCGCTGATGGGTGTGGCTGTCGAGCACGAAATGGCGTTTGCGCAGGGCTTCGACGACGTCGAGCACCGGTTCCAGATCTTCGTATTCGATGATCGCCGCCATCGCCGCTTTGCGCGCGGTTTCCAGATCTTTCGCCGCGACCGCCAGCACCGGTTGGCCGACGAACTGCACGTCATCGATGGCCAGCAGCGGATCGCCCGGCATCAGCGGGCCGATGTCTTTCAGGCCCGGCACGTCTTCGTGGGTGATGACAATGCGCACGCCTTCGAAGGCGTAGCACGGCTGCGTGTCGATGCTAAGGATTTTCGCGTGGGCGCGGTCCGACAGGCGCGCATACAGGTGCAACTGATTGGGAAATTCCAGGCGATCATCGATGTACTGCGCTTCACCGGACACATGCTTGGCGGCGCTGTCGTGCTTGACGCTGCGGCCGACACCGGTGGTCAGGTCCTTGGCGAACAGTTCGGCCAATTCAGCCTGGGTCTTCTCTACGGCGTGATGGTTAGACATAAGCGGTCACCCGAGTCTCGATGTGCGGTGTTTGCAGTTCGATGAAGTATTTGCGCAGCAGGTTCTGCGCGCTGAGCAGGCGATATTCCCTGCTGGCACGGAAGTCCGAGAGCGGTGTGAAATCCTCGGCCAGCGCGGCGCAGGCGCGTTCGATCACGGCGTTGTTGAACGGCGCGCCTCGCAGCACGGCTTCGCAATGCGCAGCGCGTTTCGGAATCGCCGCCATGCCGCCGAAGGCCACTCGGGCGTCGCTGATCACGCCATTTTCCACGCGCAGATTGAACGCAGCGCAGACGGCGGAGATGTCGTCGTCCAAGCGCTTCGACACTTTATAGGCACGGAACAACTGCTCGGCGCTGGCGCGCGGGACGATGATTTTTTCGATGAATTCGCTTTCCTGGCGCGCGGTGACGCGGTAGTCGATGAAGTAATCTTCCAGGTTCAGGGTGCGGCGGGTCTCGCCTTTGCACAGCACGATCTGCGCGCCGAGGGCGATCAGCAGCGGTGGCGAGTCACCGATCGGCGAGGCGTTGCCGATGTTGCCGCCGAGGGTGCCCTGGTTGCGGATTTGCAGCGAGGCGAAGCGATGCAGCAATTCGCCGAAGTCCGGATATTCGGCATTCAACGCCTCGTAGCAGTCGGAGAGGGCGGTGGCGGCGCCGATTTCGATGCGGTCTGCGAAGGTTTCGATGCGCTTCATTTCGGCGACGTTGCCGACGTAGATCATCACCGGCAGGGTGCGGTGGAACTGGGTGACTTCCAGCGCCAGATCGGTGCCGCCGGCGAGCAGTCGGGCTTGTGGATAAGCGTCGTAGAGGTCGGCCAGGTCAGCGACGGTCAGCGGCACCAGGCAGCGCTTATCACCGCTGTTGAGTTCACCGATATCGGTCGGCGCGATGGCCTTGAGGCGGGCGATGGTTTCGGCTTCACGGGCGTCGAACTGATCCGCAGGCCTGGCGCAGCAGGATTGTTCGGCAGCGGCGAGAATAGGGCGGTAGCCAGTGCAGCGGCAGAGGTTGCCGGCCAGCGCTTCGTGAGCCTTGGCCTGATCCGGCGCATCGCTGTTCTTTTGCAGGGCGAACAGCGACATAACGAAACCGGGGGTGCAGAAGCCGCACTGCGAACCGTGGCACTCCACCATTGCTTTCTGCACGCTGTGCAGTTCGCCCTTGTGCTTGAGGTCTTCGACGCTGATCAGTTGCTTGCCGTGCAATGACGAGACGAAAGTCAGGCACGAATTGAGGCTGCGATAACGAATGTGTTCACGTCCTGTGTCATCGGTCTGCAACTCGCCTACTACCACAGTGCAGGCGCCGCAGTCGCCGCTGGCGCAACCTTCTTTGGTGCCGGGCTTGCCCACGTGTTCGCGCAGGTAATTGAGCACAGTCAGATTCGGGTCCAGGGCGTGCTCGCTACGGAGTTCCTGGTTAAGTAAAAACTGGATCACGGAAGGCCTCGCAGACTCATTATTGTTGTTAACCGACGTGAACCGAATTTAGCAGGTCTGACTTTTCGGTCAATGGTTTTCTGACTTAAAGGTCAGGAAAATCCGTTTCGTCGATCAACAGCGTGTCTATTCAGTATTGACCTTCATCGGTCACTGCGCTTTTTTGCGGGATTCGTGCCAAAAACCGCTGAGTGGGCACTCCGCCATGACCGTGCTTATGCGCTACACTGCGCCGCTTGTGCAGATCGATAGAGTTTGAAGGACAACCATGACGTTCAAGGCGCCGGACAGCCTCGCCGAGCAAATCGCTCACCACCTCGCCGAACGCATCATTCGTGGCGAAATGAAGCCGGGAGAGCGCATCCAGGAACAGAAGGTCACGCTGGCGCTCAACGTCAGCCGCGGTTCGGTCCGCGAAGCCTTGCTGATCCTCGAGCGCCGTCACCTGATCGCGATCCTGCCGCGTCGTGGCGCCCACGTCACCGAGCTGACGCCGCACAAGGTGCAGAGCCTGTGCACGCTGATGAGCGAGCTGTACATCCTGCTTGGCAATTCGGTGGCCAATGGCTGGCAAGTGCAGTCGGACATGGCGCCGTTCGTGCAGATCCAGCAGCGCCTGACCGCCAATTACGAACGCGGCGATATCCGCAGCTTCGTCGATGACAGCTTTGCGGTGATGCGCGCCGCCTATCCGTTTGCCAACAATCCGTACCTGCAAGAAACCGTCGAGAACCTCCAGCCGGCGATGAGCCGCGCGTATTTCCTCGCTCTTGAACAGCGCAAGGCGGAAATGAGCGAATTCCTCGAACTGTTCGAACGCTTGCTGGCCGCCGTCCTCGCCCGTGATTTGCCGCAGATCCGCATCGTGCTCACGGCGTATGCCCAGCGCAGCTGCGATCTGGTGGTGTCTGCGCTGACGGTTGCCTGAGCGTGCGGCTAAAGTGCATCAAACTGGCGGGGTTCAAATCCTTCGTCGACCCGACCACGGTGAACTTCCCCAGTAACATGGCGGCGGTCGTCGGGCCGAACGGTTGCGGCAAGTCGAACATCATCGACGCCGTGCGCTGGGTGATGGGTGAAAGTTCGGCGAAGAACCTGCGTGGCGAGTCGATGACCGACGTCATCTTCAATGGCTCGACCAGCCGCAAACCGGTGAGCCAGGCGAGCATCGAACTGGTGTTCGACAACTCCGACGGCACGTTGCTAGGTGAGTACGCGGCCTACGCGGAAATTTCCATCCGCCGTAAAGTCACTCGCGACAGCCAGACCACCTATTACCTCAACGGCACCAAATGCCGTCGGCGCGACATCACCGATATCTTCCTCGGCACCGGCCTCGGCCCGCGCAGCTACTCGATCATCGAACAGGGGATGATCTCCAAGCTGATCGAATCCAAGCCGGAAGACCTGCGCAATTTCATCGAAGAAGCGGCGGGCATCTCCAAGTACAAGGAGCGTCGCCGCGAGACGGAAAACCGTATCCGCCGTACCCACGAAAACCTCGCCCGCCTGACCGACCTGCGCGAAGAGCTGGAGCGCCAGCTCGAACGTCTCCACCGTCAGGCCGAGGCGGCGAAAAAGTATCAGGAACTCAAGGCCGAAGAGCGTCAGCTCAAGGCGCAACTGTCGGCGCTGCGCTGGCAGGATCTCAACGAGCAGGTCGGCCAGCGCGAGTCGATCATCGGCAACCAGGAAGTCAGTTTCGAAGCGTTGGTCGCTGAACAGCGTAACGCTGATGCGGCCATCGAACGCCTGCGCGACGGCCACCACGACTTGTCCGAGCGCTTCAATCTGGTGCAGGGCCGCTTCTATTCGGTCGGCGGCGACATCGCCCGGGTCGAGCAAAGTATCCAGCACGGTCAGCAGCGTCTGCGCCAGTTGCAGGACGATCTGAAAGAAGCCGAGCGCGCGCGTCTGGAAACCGAGTCGCACCTGGGCCACGACCGCACGTTGCTGCTGACCCTTGGCGAAGAGCTCGACATGCTCACGCCAGAACAGGAAGTCACCAGCGCCGCCGCCGAGGAAGCCGCCGCGGCCCTCGAAGAAGCCGAAACCACCATGCACGGTTGGCAGGAGCAGTGGGACGCTTTCAACCTGACCGCTGCCGAACCGCGCCGTCAGGCCGAAGTGCAACAGTCGCGGATCCAACAGCTGGAAAGCAGCATGGAGCGCCTGGCCGACCGGCAGAAACGTCTCGCCGAAGAGCGCGCGTTGCTTTCCGCCGACCCGGAAGACGCGGCAATCATGGCGCTCAACGAGCAGCTCGCCGAGTCCGAAGCGACCCTGGAAGATTTGCAGACCAGCGAAGAAGCGCAGGTCGAAAAGCTCGAACAACTGCGTCAGGAATTGCAGCAAGCGTTGACCGCGCAGCAGCAGGCGCAGGGCGATCTGCAGCGGCTCAACGGGCGTCTGGCTTCATTGGAAGCTTTGCAGCAGGCCGCGCTCGATCCGGGCACCGGCACCGCCGAATGGTTGAAAGAACACAATCTCGCCGAGCGTCCGCGTCTGGCCGAAGGCCTGAAGGTCGAGGCCGGTTGGGAGCTGGCAGTGGAAACCGTGCTCGGCGCCGATCTGCAAGCGGTGCTGGTCGACGATTTCAGCGGTTTTGATCTGTCCGGTTTCACTCAGGGCGATCTGCGCCTGCTCAGCCCGGCCAGCGATGGCGTGCGGGTGGCGGGCAGTCTGCTGGATAAAGTCGAGGCGCAGATCGATCTGTCGCCGTGGCTTGGCCAGGTCAAACCGGTCGACAGCCTTGAGCAGGCACTGGCCTTGCGCGGTCAGTTGAGTGCAGGCCAGAGCCTGATCAGCCGCGACGGTTACTGGGTCGGTCGGCATTTCCTGCGCGTGCGCCGGGCCAGCGAAGCGGAAAGCGGCATGCTCGCCCGTGGCCAGGAAATCGAAGACCTGCAACTGGAGCGCGAAGAGCGCGAAGCCACGGTCGAGGCCATGGAAACCCGCCTGCAAACCTTGCGCGCGCAACAGCGCCAGCAGGAAAACGGCCGCGAACATCTGCGCCGCTTGCTGCAGGACGAAGCGCGCCAGCAAGGCGAACTGAAAGCACAATTGTCCGCTGGCAAAGCCAAGGCCGAACAGCTGACATTGCGCCGCACCCGTCTCGATGAAGAGCTGGTCGAACTCGGCGAGCAGCGCGAGCTTGAGCACGAGCAGGTCGGCGAAGCGCGCATGCAATTGCAGGAAGCGCTGGATGCCATGGCGCTCGACACCGAGCAACGCGAGCTGCTGCTGGCCCAGCGCGACAGCCTGCGCGAACGTCTTGATCGTGTGCGGCAGGAAGCGCGGCAGCACAAGGATCACGCCCATCAATTGGCCGTGCGTCTCGGTTCGCTGCGTGCCCAGCACGACTCCACGCGACAGGCGCTGGAGCGCCTGGAAATGCAGGCCGAGCGCCTGACTGAAAAGCGCGAACAGTTGAGTCTGAATCTGGAGGAGGGTGAGGCGCCGCTGGAAGAACTGCGCCTGAAGCTCGAAGAGTTGCTCGACAAACGCATGACCGTCGATGAAGAGCTCAAGACCGCACAAATCGCACTGGAAGACGCCGATCGTGAATTGCGCGACGCGGAAAAACGCCGCACTCAGGCCGAACAGCAATCGCAGCTGATTCGCGGCCAGCTCGAACAGCAACGCATGGAATGGCAAGCCCTGACCGTGCGCCGCAAGGCTTTGCAGGATCAATTGCTCGAAGATGGCTACGATCTCAACGGCGTGCTCGCGACATTGACTGCGCAAGCCAGTGAACGCGAAGCCGAAGAAGAACTCGAACGCATCAACGCGCGGATTCAGCGCCTGGGTGCGATCAATCTCGCGGCCATCGATGAATACACGCAACAATCGGAGCGTAAACGTTATCTGGATGCGCAGGACGCCGATCTGGTCGAAGCGCTGGAGACTCTGGAAAACGTCATCCGCAAGATCGACAAGGAGACCCGCAACCGTTTCAAAGATACCTTTGATCAGATCAACGGCGGATTACAGGCACTTTTCCCGAAAGTTTTCGGTGGCGGGCGCGCGTATTTGGAACTGACGGGCGAAGATCTACTCGATACAGGGGTGACGATCATGGCGCAGCCGCCCGGGAAGAAGAACAGCACCATCCATCTGCTCTCCGGCGGCGAAAAAGCCCTGACTGCTCTGGCCCTGGTTTTCGCCATCTTCAAGTTGAACCCGGCGCCGTTCTGCATGCTCGATGAGGTTGACGCGCCACTGGATGACGCTAACGTTGGACGCTACGCACGCCTGGTCAAAGAGATGTCGCAGACCGTGCAGTTCATCTACATCACCCACAACAAGATCGCCATGGAAATGGCCGAGCAGTTGATGGGCGTGACCATGCATGAACCGGGTTGTTCGCGATTGGTGGCGGTGGATGTCGAGGAGGCGATGGCGATGGTGGATGCCTAGCGGCGCAGCTGCAAGTGACAAGCTCCAAGCTGCAAGTGGACGGCTTGTGGCTTGGAGCTTAAAGCTTGTAGCTGCGAAGCCTTTGATCGTGCTAGTTTAATGTCAATTTTTCGTATACGTGGGCAAAACGCCTGTCAGAACATAGAGTTGGCGCCACGTTTTAAAGCGGTTTACGCAGTGTAAACCCCTTATTTTTCAGCATTTTTTATAGAGGCACGGGATTACATGGAAATCGGTCTGCGCGAGTGGCTGATCGTCATCGGCATCATTGTGATAGCCGGTATTCTTTTCGATGGCTGGCGCCGTATGCGCGGCGGCAAGGGAAAGCTGAAATTCCGTCTCGACCGGAGCCTGTCCAATCTGCCGGACGAGGACACCAGCGCCGAGCTGTTGGGCCCGGCCCGCGTCCTGGATACGCACAAAGAGCCGCAACTGGACGAGCACGATCTGCCGTCGGTGAGCATGCCCAACCGCGAAGCCCGCGAGCCGCGTGAATCCGGTTCGAAACGTGGCAAGCGTGGCAGCAACGGCCCGGCGCAGGGCGACCTGAACCTCGACCTCGATCTGGACGGCGGCCCGAGCTTCAGCAGCCGCGATGACGATTTCGCCGAAGACAGCAAGCCTGCAGCGGCCGTGGCGGAAAAAGATCAGCCGCAAGCCGAAGAAGTCCTGGTGATCAGCGTGATCTGCCGCGACCCGGCCGGCTTCAAGGGCCCGGCGCTATTGCAGAACATTCTCGAAAGCGGCCTGCGTTTCGGCGAGATGGACATTTTCCACCGCCACGAAAGCATGGCCGGCAACGGCGAAGTACTGTTCTCCATGGCCAACGCGGTCAAGCCGGGTATCTTCGATCTGGACGACATCGACCATTTCAGCACCCCGGCGGTGAGCTTCTTCCTCGGTCTGCCAGGCCCGCGTCATCCGAAGCAGGCTTTCGACGTGATGGTCGCGGCAGCCCGCAAGCTGTCCCAGGAACTGAACGGCGAGCTGAAAGACGATCAGCGCAGCGTACTGACTGCGCAGACGATCGAGCACTACCGTCAGCGCATCGTTGAATTCGAGCGCCGCGCCCTGACCCAGAAGCGCTAAGGGCAAGATCAAAAGATCGCAGCCTTGGGCCTGTAGGAGCTGACGAGTGCAACGAGGCTGCGATCTTTGGCCCCATCGCCGATAATGGAATAACACTGGAGCAGCCTCGGCTGCTCTTTTGCTTTATGAGAGAACACCCATGACCGCCGCCAAAAACCGCATTCTAGAGCTGCGCGCTGAGCTGGATCAGCACAACTATCGCTATCACGTTCTCGACGAGCCGAGCATTCCCGATGCCGAGTACGACCGCTTGTTCCACGAGCTCAAGGCACTGGAAGCGGCCAACCCGGAACTGATCACCAGCGATTCGCCGACCCAGCGCGTCGGTAGCATGGCGCTGACTGCGTTCACTCAGGTGCGGCATGAAATCCCGATGCTCAGCCTCGGCAACGCCTTCGAAGAATCCGACATGCGCGAGTTCGATCGCCGCGTCAACGAAGGCCTCGACGTCCCGGCTGGCGATCTGTTCGGTGGCGGCACGGCGGTGGAATACAGTTGCGAGCCGAAGCTCGATGGCCTGGCGGTCAGCCTGCTGTATCAGGACGGTCTGCTCGTGCGCGGCGCCACGCGTGGCGATGGCACCACCGGCGAGGACATCAGCGTCAACGTGCGCACCGTGCGCAACATTCCGCTGAAGCTGCACGGCGAAGGCTGGCCGGCGACGCTGGAAGTGCGCGGTGAAGTGTTCATGTCCAAGGCCGGTTTCGAGCGCCTCAATGCTTCGCAACTGGAAATCGGCGGCAAGACCTTCGCCAACCCGCGCAACGCGGCAGCAGGCAGCCTGCGCCAGCTCGACTCGAAAATCACCGCCAACCGGCCGCTGGAATTCTGTTGCTACGGCATTGGCCAGGTGTCCCACGATATTGCCGACACCCACATCGGCAACCTCAAGCAGTTGCAGAAGTGGGGCATGCCAATCAGTCACGAACTGAAGCTGGCCAAGGGCATTGACGAATGCCTGGAGTATTACCGCGACATCGGCGCGCGCCGTGACTCGTTGGCCTATGAAATCGACGGTGTGGTGTTCAAGGTCAACAGCATCGCCGACCAGCGTGAACTGGGCTTCCGCGCCCGCGAGCCGCGTTGGGCGATCGCGCACAAATTCCCGGCGATGGAAGAACTCACCGAACTGCTCGACGTGGAATTCCAGGTCGGCCGCACCGGTGCCGTCACTCCGGTGGCGCGTCTGAAACCGGTGAAAGTCGCCGGCGTCACCGTGGCCAACGCCACGTTGCACAACATGGACGAAGTCGCACGTCTGGGCTTGATGATCGGCGACACGGTGATCATTCGCCGCGCCGGCGATGTGATTCCGCAAGTGGTGCAGGTAGTCACCGAGCGTCGTCCTGACAACGCTCGGCCCGTCGCCATTCCTGAAAGCTGCCCGGTGTGCGGCTCCCACGTTGAACGCACGCAACTGGTCAAGCGCAGCAAGGGCAGGAAACCTTCAGCGAAGGCGCGGTGTATCGCTGCGTCGGCCGACTGGCCTGTGGCGCGCAATTGAAGCAGGCGATCATCCACTTTGTTTCGCGTCGGGCCATGGATATCGAAGGCTTGGGCGACAAGAGCGTCGAGCAACTGGTTGACGAGGGTCTGGTCAGTTCGCCGGCCGATCTCTATGCACTGAAATTCGATGACATCGTCGATCTGGAAGGCTTTGCCGAGGTTTCCAGTAACAAGCTGCTGAAAGCCATTGAGGACAGCAAGCAACCAAGCCTGGCACGTTTCATCTACGCCCTCGGCATTCCCGATGTCGGCGAAGAGACGGCCAAGGTGCTGGCGCGTTCGCTGGGTTCGCTGGAGCGCGTGCAACAGGCCTTGCCGCATGTGCTGACCTACCTGCCGGACGTCGGCCTGGAAGTGGCGCACGAGATTCACAGTTTCTTTGAGGATGCGCACAACCAACAGGTCATCAGCGAATTGCTCGGCCATGGTCTGCAGATTCAGGATCAGGGCGAACTGGGTGCCGAGTTCGCCGCCAGCACTACGCTGGGCGGCTTGCTCGACAAACTGCACATTCCTTTCGTCGGCCCCGGTGGTGCGCAGAAACTCGCCGACCGCTTTGGCTCGCTGGAAGCGGTGATGAACGCTGACTGGCTGGACATGCGCCAGGCATTGCCGGAGAAGCAGGCCAACTCGGTGCGCGAGTTCTTCGCCTTGCCCGAGCATCGGCAGTTGGCCGAGCAGGCCGAGCAGCAACTACGCGATTTCGGCATGCATTGGCAGAGCGAGAAGAAAGTTGTCGAAGGTCTGCCACTGTCCGGCGAAACCTGGGTGCTGACCGGCAAGGTCGAACTGATGAGCCGGGATGTGGCCAAGGAGCATCTGGAAAGCCTCGGTGCGAAAGTCGCAGGCTCGGTATCGGCGAAAACCCACTGTGTGGTCGCAGGCCCGGGTGCTGGCTCGAAACTGACCAAGGCCAATGAGCTGGGTGTGAAGGTCATGGACGAAGAAGCGTTTATCGCCTTCCTCAAAACCCACGGCGTCGCTGTCTGAGCGGATGAACTCCTGTGGTGAGGGGATTTATCCCTCTTCGGATGGACACCTGTGGCGAGGGGATTTATCCCCGTTCGGCGACACCCGTGGCGAGGGGATTTATCCCCGCTGGGTTGCGCAGCGACCCCAAAACCCTGCGAGCGATCATTTCATCTGTATCGCGTGTACGGTTTTTGGCGACTGCTGCGCAGTCGAGCGGGGATAAATCCCCTCACCACAATAGTGCTATCACCCGACTCCGCGGTTATGGGTGGGAACGATGTTGTCTTCAGGATGATCTAGTCTTGGCCAGTCCCAGGGAGAGATCGCCATGCACCGCTTTTTCGAGCAGCTCAGTTCCCGCATCATCGCGCCGTTCGTGGCCGGATCCTCGCGCAACAGCAAAGTCTGGCCGTGCCGTTGCGGCCAGTCGCTGTTCTTTCGCAACAGTCAGTGTCTGGCCTGTAACGCCTTGCTTGGCTATCAACCCGAACACAGTCGCCTGACCTCGCTGCAACCGGGGCCGGAAGAGGGCACCTGGACACTCGACGTCGATCCCGACGCCGGTCTGTTCCGTCGCTGCGCCAACCTCGACATGCCCGCCGCGTGCAACTGGCTGCTGCCGGCCGACGATCACGACACCTTGTGCATCGCTTGCAGCCTCAACCGCACCATTCCCGACCTGTCCGTCGCGGAAAACCCCGAGCGCTGGCGCAAGGTCGAAATCGCCAAGCGTCGGCTGGTCGCGCAACTGATCACCCTCGGCTTGCCGGTCATCCCGAAAACCAAGGATGAAGAAACAGGGCTGGCGTTCGACTTCATCGGTGTCGACCTGGAAGGCAACGCGCCGATGACCGGCCATGCCAATGGCCTGATCACCCTTGACATCAAAGAGGCCGACGACGCTCACCGTGAGCAGGTCAGGGCGGTGATGCACGAGCCATATCGCACGCTGCTCGGGCATTTTCGCCATGAGGTCGGCCACTACTACTGGGATCGCCTCATCGCCAACGGCCCCTGGCTTGGCGCATTCCGCACCCTGTTCGGCGACGAGCGCGCCAGTTACGCCGAGGCGCTGGACCGGCATTATCAGCAAGGCGCGGCATTGGACTGGCCGCAGCACTACGTCAGCGCCTACGCGACCATGCACCCATGGGAAGACTGGGCAGAAACCTGGGCGCATTACCTGCACATGATGGACGCGGTGGACACGGCGCTCGGCTTTGGCATGAGCGCGCGGGAAATGGACTTCGACTATCAGCCCTTTCCGACCAGCACCCTTTACGACCCGGAGCACCCGGGCGGCACGGCATTCCTGTCGTTCGTCAATGCGTGGATCGAACTGGCCGGCATGCTCAACGAACTGTCGCGCAGCATGGGCCAGCCGGATTTCTACCCGTTCGTACTGCCGGCAGCGGCAATTGCCAAGCTGCACTTCATCCATCTGGTGATCCAGCAGGCTGGCGGTCGTGCAGACGAAGTCCTGGCCCTCTAGGAGCTGCCGTAGGCTGCGATCTTTCGCCGTCTTCGCATGTCCTTGAACCTGTTGGTATTTTTTATCTGCAACCAACGGTTGTAACTTCATCTCAGACAGGTACAATGGCGCGGCTCGCCGACAGGCAAGCGTCGTTATGGTGACCCCATCGGTCCCCCCGCAACGATTACCCGTGAACCTGGTCAGATCCGGAAGGAAGCAGCCACAGCGGGAACATTGTGTGCCGGGGTGTGGCTGGTGGGGGCACCACCTTAACGAACCAAGGCTGCAAACAGAACTGCATGGGTTTCGCCCACTGCGGTTTTTTTATGCCTGCGATTTGGCCTTTGGCGTTGATCCGCCATCAGAAACGCGCGGAACAGCAGCGCAGCGTCCCGGTGCCCGTGCGGCTGTCGAAGCCGAACAGTGGCATACTCCCTCGCCTGGCAACGAGAGGTAAGGCAAGTGGCTGAAATTGACGATCTGACCCGAGAGAAACTGCGCGAATGGCAGTTACGTCGTCTGGAAGTCAAAGCGCAGATGCAGGATCAGCCCGAGCGCACGCTGGAGCTGTCGCGAGTGCTTGACCTGATGGACGAAGAGCACGCCGCAATTCTGGCGGCATCTGCCGCTTTCAATGCGGCCGAAGAGAGCGAACAGCCGGATCCGGTGGAGGTACAGTCGACCATCGTTGAGCACGAATCAGCTTCGGCAACCGGCCAATACAACCTGCAACTGCACGCCACCGCTCAAGGCCCTGAACACCTGCGCAAACTGCTGGAAATGGCGCTCTACGAAGTACAGGCGCAGATCGATGCAGGCCCGCTGGCTAACGGTGCAGATCGACGCGGCATGTCCGGCACGCTCGGCGGCTACTCCTTCGAGCTGCGGATCAGCCCCGAGGGCGGCAGTGAGGGAAATCTGCCGCAGTCCCATGAAATGCACGACAAGAATGACCAGGACTGATCTGGTGTTGTATTAAAGCCCAGGCGGCGAGGTTGTATGCACCCGAAACATTTTGATCTGGCCACACCGGTACTTCTGCCGATCACACATGATGCGTGTACGGCGTTGTTGCAGCCCGACGGTGACGCGGCACTGGCCAACCTGAGCGACCCGGAGCTGGCGGCGGTGCTGGTCATCCAGAACCTCGCCCAGGCCACGGAACAGGACTTGAGCGCCAGCGCTGCGGAGAAGATTCTCGCCAGACTCATTGACTGGTCCGTCACCGCTCGGCGCTCCGGATCGGCGGGACTGCTTGCAGAGGCGCGGCGTCTGTTCGATTCGCGCAAATTGTACTTCGGCCTTAATGCGCTCAAAGGCCTGAACCTGCGGTTTCTCATGACCGATGAAGTCGCTGCGCAGCACTACCTGTTGCCCGATGGGCAATGGGATGTCGACTTCAAGATTCGCCATCAGCAACAGAACAACCCGTTCCGCCAGCAGATGGTCACGCCCCGCGAGCGCGAGCACTGGTTGAGCGCGGCGCAGGACAAGCTGCTGCGGACTTTTCGCGCCAACCTCGACGAAGACCTGCATGTGCAGGGTTATGCGGGGATCGGCAAGAGCTACATGCTCAGCGCGCTGATCGAGTGCCTGCGCTCGAAACGCACGCTGGTACTGGCGCGCACCCCGGCGAAACTGGCGACGTTGCGCAAGCACATCGTGCAGGTGCATGACACGGAAATCGGCCAGACCTTTTTCGAATTTGCCCAGGCGCAATTGCTTGGTCCGCGCCTGCATGTGGCCAAGGCCCCGAATCGGCTTCCGAGCAAGCAGGCGCTGGCGCAGGAGCTGAATATGTTCGGCTTTCGCCACCACGACGGGCCGGGCACCCTCGAGGTCTGTCTGCGCGTGCTAGAGCTGTACTGCGCCTCAAGAGACCACACGTTGTCCGCCAGGCACTTGCCGCACTTCCAGCAGCCCTTGACCGGCGCAGACTCGCAAGCGCTGTTGGAATACTCAAGTCGCCTGTGGGTGTATCTGCAGGCCAATCCGGCCTGGGCCAGCCAGAGCGGGTTTCAGACGTTGTTGATGATCAAACGCGCCAGTCTCGCCGGTTGCCGCGTCCCGCCGCGCTACACCCATGTGATCATCGATGAAAGCCAGGATGTGCCGGCGTCGCTGCTGCAAATCATCGAGCGCGGGCAGCAGGTGCTGATCACCCTCGGCGATGAATATCAGCAGGCCAAGGGCGAGCCGCTCAAGCGCAAGCGTGAAGTTCGCCAGAGCGATATCTGCTATTCGGTGCGCTCGGGGCGCAATGTCGAGCGCCTGGTCAATCCACTGATCTCGCGCCATACGCAGAAGAGCAAAGTGCCGTTCGAAGGGGCTCGTCACGCCGACGTCGATATCGAGTACTACCCGGAAGCCTTCGTACCGCCCGAAGGTTGCGTGGTGCTGACCGCGTCACCGTGGGACACGATGATGTGGGCCATCCACCTGCACGATTCCAGTTGCGCCTTCAGTTTCCCCGACAGGGAAGCGCAGGATGACATCAAGCATTTCATGACCACCGCCATCGAGCTGTTCCGTCGTGATTTCTATAACGCCGGGTCCAGCGAGAAAGGACCGCATCCGTATTTCAGCGACATGGCTGACTGGCAGCAGGTGCGCGCCGCCAACCAGTTCGATGAAGCCTTTTTGTGGATCGAAGCACAGTTGCAAAACGGCTTCATGATTGCCGACCTGACGCGACTGAGCCAGAAGATCATCGAACCGGGCAAGGCCTGCCTGTTGCTGATGGCAGAGCAGGCCGGCGGCATGGAGTTCAGGCGCGTGCTGTTGACGCGGGCGTTGCTCAGTAACGAAAAATTCAAGGACGCCTACGAGTTCGATCAGCGCATCTGTGCCGTGTACATCGCCATTTCCCGCGCCCGACAGCAGCTTTATCTGCCTTACGACGTGGTCGAGTGGATCGACTTTCACGATTATCAGAAATTCCGCGAATCGCACGGTTATTGACCCGGCCAACCCTGTGGGAGCGAGCCTGCTCGCGAAGACGTCGGCGTGTTCAACAACTGTGTCGCCTGATATACCGCTTTCGCGAGCAGGCTCGCTCCCACATGGGGTTAGGGTGTGGTTGATGAGGCGCCGGTGTAGAGCCGGATAATGTCGTCGATCTCGCCCGACATCTTCATTCGCAGCAACGTGCGCAAAATTCGCTGCACCGGCACCTTCGGGTCGTTCCTCACATAGCAACCGATATTCTGCTCCTGCAGTACCGCGACCCCTCGCAACTGCTGCTCCGGCAACAGGCGCTGGTTGATCCAGTCCAGCGTCCACTGATTGCTCACCGCGTAGCGGTAGCGTCCGGCGAGGAGCTTTTCCAGCACCTGTTCCTGATTGCGCGCGTCTTCGCGTTGCAACTGGTCGGCGTCGAACAGCGGTTGCAGGGTAGGGTAGCTGTAGCCGAGAACGGTGCCGATGGCCTGGCGCGGCAGCTGGGCGGGATTGATCTGCGCTGACTTATCCTCGCGGCTGATCAGCAGGTCGCGCTGGAACCACAGCGGTACGCTCCAGATGTAATCGCCGGACTGATTCGGCAGCCACGACTGTGCGGCATAGCAGCGCACGTCGATGTCGCCGTGCTCCATGGCGCTCTGGACCCGCGCGCGCGGCAGGACGATGAATTGCGCCGGCGCGCCGACCTGGGTCGCCAGGCTGAGCAGGATGTCGTGCAGGATGCCCTGGGTCGGTCTGCCGCCTTGCAGTTGCACCATCGGCATCGCCCAGCTATCCGGCACGGCGAAGCGCAACGGCGCTTGCGCGGCCATCGCGTTGAGGCTGATACCCAGCAATGCCGCCACGGCCCACCGCATAGACGCTCCGGTAATTCCCCATCCCGAGCTGATAAAAGCCTCTGCTGATGCAGCTTAGCCATATTAGACGAGGACACCGGATGCAATTTTGCCCTTGCTCCGCTAGCATTAGCCGCTTCTGTTTCCTTCGCTGCGACGGTTTTCGATGAGTTATCAGGTTCTTGCACGTAAATGGCGTCCGCGCTCGTTCCGCGAAATGGTCGGCCAGACCCATGTGCTCAAGGCTCTGATCAATGCCTTGGACAGCCAACGGCTGCACCACGCCTACCTGTTCACCGGGACGCGCGGGGTCGGCAAGACCACCATCGCGCGGATCATTGCCAAGTGCCTGAACTGCGAGACCGGTATCACCTCCAGCCCCTGCGGCGAATGTTCGGTGTGCCGCGAGATCGATGAAGGCCGGTTTGTCGACCTGATCGAGATCGACGCCGCCAGCCGCACCAAAGTCGAGGACACCCGCGAACTGCTCGACAACGTGCAGTACGCGCCAAGCCGTGGGCGCTTCAAGGTCTACCTGATCGACGAAGTGCACATGCTGTCCAGCCATTCCTTCAATGCGCTGCTGAAAACCCTTGAAGAGCCGCCGCCCTACGTCAAGTTCATCCTGGCGACCACCGATCCGCAGAAACTTCCGGCAACGATTCTTTCGCGCTGCCTGCAGTTCTCCCTGAAGAACATGACGCCCGAGCGTGTGGTCGAGCATTTGACTCACGTGCTGACCGCAGAAAACGTACCGTTCGAAGACGATGCACTGTGGCTGCTCGGCCGCGCGGCTGACGGCTCGATGCGTGACGCCATGAGCCTGACCGATCAGGCCATCGCGTTCGGTGAAGGCAAGGTGCTCGCTACCGACGTGCGCGCGATGCTCGGCACGCTGGATCACGGTCAGGTCTATGACGTGCTGCATGCACTGATCGAAGGCGATGCCAAGGCGCTGCTCGAAGCCGTGCGGCATCTGGCCGAGCAAGGCCCGGACTGGAACGGCGTGCTCTCGGAAATTCTCAACGTGCTGCACCGCGTGGCCATCGCTCAGGCGCTGCCGGAAGGCGTCGACAATGGCCACGGCGACCGTGATCGCGTATTGGCCTTGGCCCAGGCACTGCCGGCCGAAGACGTGCAGTTCTATTACCAGATGGGCCTGATCGGTCGCCGCGATTTGCCGCTGGCGCCGGACCCGCGCGGCGGTTTCGAAATGGTCTTGCTGCGGATGCTCGCGTTCCGCCCGGCGGATACGGCGGACGCGCCGAGGCAAGCGCTAAAGCCAGTGGGGATCAGCCAGGCCACAGTTGATTCCGCAAACTCAGTGGCTGCCGCGCCGAAGCCTGCGCCGGTGGTCGCTGCGGCTGTTGCCCCGGCACCTGCGCCCGCACCGGTAGCGGCGCCGGCTGCCGAGCCAGAACCTGTTGCGCCAGTTGTCGAAGCGCAACCGGAGCCTGAGCCTGAGCCAGTCGCTATCGAAGCCGTGGTCGATCTGCCGTGGAACGACCCGGTGGAAGCCGAGCCCGAGCCCGCGCCGCTCCAGCAACCCGCCGTCGAGCCGGTACTGGAAACCGCCGGCGAGCAGCCTGAACTGCCGCCGATGCCGCTGCCGACCCCGGACAGCGTGGTGCCGGATGCGCCGGAGTGGGCCGCTGCGCCAATTCCCGAGCCGTCCGTCGCTGACGTCGATGCCGCTACGCCAGGCATGGACATGGACGACGAACCGCCGCTGGACGAGGATTACATCGAGCCGGACATGGATTCGGCCTACAGCTACCTCGACGAACTGGCCAGCGAACACGCCGCCGATCCCGAACCTGAACCCGAGCCGGAACCTGCTGCTGCGCCGGCAACCGGTCTGGCCCTGCAATGGCTGGAGCTGTTCCCGAAACTGCCGATTTCCGGCATGACCGGCAGCATCGCCGCCAACTGCACGTTGATTGCGGTCGACGGCGACCACTGGCTGATGCACCTGGATCCGGCCCACAGTGCACTGTTCAACGCCACGCAACAGCGTCGTCTCAATGAGGCGTTGAACCAGTTCCACGGGCGCACGCTGACGCTGACCATCGAGCTGATCAAGCCCGAGCAGGAAACCCCGGCCCAAGCCGCCTCGCGCCGCCGCGCCAATCGCCAACGTGAGGCGGAGGAATCGATCCACGGTGATCCGTTCATCCAGCAGATGGTTCAGCAGTTCGGCGCGGTGGTGCGAAGCGATACTATTGAACCTGTCGACGCCTTGGTCACCCAAGGCTAATAACTGAAGGTGCTCGGCCAAGATGGCCGGGCGCTGTTTTATCCAAGTACGTTTGAGGTGATTCCCATGATGAAAGGTGGCATGGCCGGCCTGATGAAGCAGGCGCAGCAGATGCAGGAAAAAATGGCCAAGATGCAGGAAGAACTGGCCAACGCCGAAGTCACCGGCAAGGCCGGCGGCGACATGGTCACCGTGGTGATGACCGGTCGTCACGACGTGAAAAGCGTGAGCATCGACCCAAGCCTGGTCGAAGGCCTGAGCGAAGACGACAAAGAGATGCTGGAAGCCGTGGTCGCCGCCGCCGTCAACGACGCCGTGCGCAAGATCGAAGCCAACAGCCAGGAAAAAATGGGCAGCATGACCGCCGGCATGAACCTGCCAGCGGGTATGAAACTGCCATTCTGATTCGCCATTTGGCGGCAGATGGGCTACACAAAATGCCAGGCATCGCGCCTGGCATTTTTGTTTCTGACCGGCGCGGATCGTTCCTACGCTCTGCGTGGAATGCCTCTGGGGATGCTCCGCGTTCCAGCTTGCGATTGGGACGCGGAGCGTCCCGGGCTGCATTCCCACGCAGAGCGTGGGAACGATCAGTGGGAGCGAGCCTCGGTCAAAACTGAAGAAACATCGAACACACCACCGCTACCAAGGTCTGCTCCCTATACACCGAATTCCCCATTCACAGGAGACGCTGACATGTCCGACCCTCTCACCCTCAACCAACGTTTCGTCCTCGCCTCGCGCCCGACCGGCGCACCGACCCCGGAGAACTTTCGTCTGGAGCGCGAGGCGCTGCCGGATCTGCAGGACGGTCAGGTGTTGCTGAAAACCCTGTACCTGTCGCTCGACCCGTACATGCGCGGACGTATGAGCGACGCACCGTCCTACGCTGCGCCAGTGCAGATCGGCGAAGTCATGACCGGCGGCGCCGTCAGCCGGGTCGAGCAATCCAATCATCCGAAATTTCATGTTGGTGATCTGGTGGTCGGCGCGACTGGCTGGCAGAGCCACAGCATCAGCGACGGTCGCAACATCATGCCGATCCCGGCCGGCCTGCCGAGCCCGTCGATGGCCCTCGGGGTGCTGGGCATGCCAGGCATGACCGCGTACATGGGGCTGATGGACATCGGTCAGCCGAAAGAAGGCGAAACCCTGGTGGTGGCTGCGGCGTCCGGTGCCGTCGGCTCGGTGGTCGGGCAAGTGGCGAAGATCAAAGGCCTGCGCGCGGTCGGCGTAGCCGGTGGGGCCGAGAAGTGCAAATACGTGGTTGAGGAGCTGGGTTTTGATGCCTGCATCGACCACAAGGCCGACGACTTCGCCGAGCAACTGGCCAAGGCCTGCCCCAACGGCATCGACATCTATTACGAGAACGTCGGCGGCCATGTCTTCGACGCGGTCGTGCCATTGCTCAACCCCAAGGCGCGCATCCCTTTGTGCGGCCTGATCGCCGGCTACAACGCCGCCGAGGCGCCGACTGGCCCGGATCGCCTGCCGATGCTGCAACGCACTCTACTGACCAAGCGTGTGCGTATTCAGGGCTTCATCGTTTTCGACGATTACGGTGACCGTCAGCCGGAATTCATCAGCCACATGGTGCCGTGGGTACGCGACGGCAAGGTCAAGTTCCGCGAGGACGTGGTCGAAGGTCTGGAGCAGGCGCCCGAGGCGTTCATCGGTCTGCTGGAAGGGCGCAACTTCGGCAAACTGGTGGTTCGGGTTGCCCAGGACTGAGGATTTGACGCTGGCCAGAGGCGCGGGTATAAACCGCGTCTCGTTGTTTAGTCGGACTGTGTACCCATGAGCTTCAGCCCTTTGATTCGCCAACTGATCGACGCCTTGCGCACTTTGCCGGGCGTGGGTCAGAAAACCGCTCAGCGCATGGCGTTGCAGTTGCTCGAACGTGATCGCAGCGGCGGCACTCGTCTGGCTCAGGCCTTGAGCCAGGCCATGGAAGGCGTCGGCCATTGCCGCCAGTGCCGCACGCTCACCGAAGATGATCTGTGCCCGCAATGCGCCGACCCGCGCCGCGATGACACGCTGCTCTGCGTTGTAGAGGGGCCGATGGATGTCTATGCGGTGGAGCAGACCGGTTTCCGTGGCCGCTATTTCGTGCTCAAGGGGCATCTGTCGCCGCTGGACGGCCTGGGGCCGGAAGCGATCGGCATTCCGCAATTGATGGCGCGGATTGAAGAGGCGGGGACCTTTGCCGAAGTCATCCTCGCCACCAACCCGACGGTCGAAGGCGAGGCGACGGCGCATTACATTGCGCAGTTGTTGCAGAACAAAGGTCTGATCGCTTCGCGGATTGCCCATGGCGTGCCGCTGGGCGGTGAGCTGGAGCTGGTCGATGGCGGCACGCTGGCGCATTCGTTTGCCGGGCGTAAACCGATTTCCCTCTGAATTTGCGGCGTCTGAACTGACGCCTTCGCGAGCAGGCTCGCTCCCACATTGGTTTGTGTCGTTCACAAATCCCCTGTGGGAGCGAGCCTGCTCGCGAATGGCGCGCCGCGGTCCATCTGATTCACACAATTTCATTGATAACCAAGCAAGCGCTCGGTTAACGTCGGCGAACCCTTCCGTGGAGCTCGCCCATGCCTGCCTTTCAGGAATACTTCGACCCCAGCCACCAATTGGTCCGCGACAGCGTCAGGCGTTTCGTCGAACGCGAGATCCTGCCGGACATTGATCAGTGGGAAGAAGCCGAAAGCTTTCCCCGTGAGCTGTACCTCAAGGCCGGTGCGGCGGGCATTCTCGGTATCGGCTATCCCGAAGCGCTCGGCGGCAGCCATGAAGGCGATCTGTTCGCCAAGGTCGCCGCCAGTGAAGAGCTGATGCGCTGTGGCTCAGGCGGGCTGGTGGCGGGGTTGGGTTCGCTGGATATCGGTTTGCCGCCGATCGTCAAATGGGCGCGGCCTGAAGTGCGAGAGCGGGTCGTCCCCCAAGTGCTCAGCGGCGAAAAGATCAGCGCCCTGGCGGTCACCGAGCCCGGCGGCGGCTCCGACGTCGCCAACCTGCAAACCCGCGCCGTGCGAGACGGCGATTTCTACCGGATCAGCGGCAGCAAAACCTTTATCACCAGCGGCGTGCGCGCCGATTTCTACACCGTCGCGGTGCGCACCGGTGCGCCGGGGTTCGGCGGTATCAGCCTGTTGCTGATCGAGAAGGGCACGCCGGGTTTCAGTGTCGGTCGGCAATTGAAGAAAATGGGCTGGTGGGCGTCGGACACCGCTGAATTGTTCTTCGACGATTGCCGCGTGCCTGTAGGAAACCTCATTGGCGCAGAGAATATGGGCTTCGCCTGCATCATGGGCAATTTTCAGAGCGAACGGCTGGCGCTGGCATTGATGGCCAACATGACGGCGCAATTGGCGCTGGAGGAGAGCCTGAAGTGGGCGCGCGCGCGTGAGGCATTTGGCAAACCCATCGGCAAGTTTCAGGTGATCAAACATCGCCTCGCCGAAATGGCCACGGCGCTGGAAGTGTCGCGCGAGTTCACGTATCGGCAAGCGGCAAAAATGGCGGCGGGGCAGAGTGTGATCAAGGAGATTTCCATGGCGAAGAACTTCGCCACCGACACGTCTGACCGGATTACCACCGAAGCGGTGCAAATTCTTGGCGGGCTCGGTTACATGCGCGAAAGCCTGGTGGAGCGGCTGTATCGGGATAACCGCATTCTGTCGATTGGCGGCGGGACGCGGGAAGTGATGAACGAAATCATCAGCAAGCAGATGGGACTCTAAAAGCAAAAAATCGTCCGATGCATGATCGTTCCCACGCTCTGCGTGGGAATGCAGCCCGGGACGCTCCGCGTCCATATCGCAAGCTGGAACGCAGAGCGTCCCTTGAGGCATTCCCACGCGGAGCGTGGGAACGATCAATCTTTAGATCTTGATTATTTATCAGTCAAAGCAAACTGCGTCAGGCAGAAAGTCGGGATGCCCATGTCCTGCAAGCGCTGCGAACCTTGCAGCTCGGGCAGATCAATGATCGCCGCCGCTTCATGCACCCGCGCGCCCATGCGGCGAATCAGGTTGGCCGCTGCAATCAACGTCCCGCCGGTAGCGATCAGGTCATCGAACATCACCACCGAATCGCCTTCACACAGGCTGTCGGCGTGCACTTCCAGAAACGCTTCGCCGTATTCGGTGGCATATCCTTCGGCGAGCACGTCCGCCGGCAGTTTGCCTTGCTTGCGGAACAGCACCAGCGGTTTGTTCAACTGATAGGCCAGTACCGAACCGATCAGAAAACCCCGGGCATCCATGGCGCCGATGTGGGTGAAGTCGGCTTCGACGTAGCGGTGGGCGAAGCTGTCCATCACCAGGCGCAGCGCCGTCGGCGACTGGAACAACGGGGTGATGTCGCGAAAGATCACACCCGGTTTCGGGAAGTCGATCACGGGGCGGATCAGGGATTTGATGTCGAAGGAGTCGAAGACCATCGGGGTGTCCTGGCAGGGCTGCAAACGGCGCAGTATACCCGCGGCTGAAACGATTCGCTCAACCGCGGGTCGTGATCAGCCTTCGATCGAACCGCCGGCCAGTGCGCACAGCTGGATCGGGTCGAGAATATGGATCTCCTTGCCCTCGGCGGCAATCAGCTCGTTCTGCTGGAAACGGGTGAACACCCGCGACACGGTTTCCACCGCCAGGCCCAGGTAATTGCCGATTTCATTGCGCGACATGCTCAGGCGGAACTGGTTGGCCGAGAAGCCGCGAGCGCGGAAGCGGGCCGACAGGTTGACCAGGAAGGTCGCGATGCGCTCGTCAGCGGTCTTCTTCGACAGCAGCAACATCATTTGCTGATCGTCGCGAATCTCGCGGCTCATCACCCTCATCAACTGGCGGCGCAGTTGCGGCAATTGCAGGGCCAGTTCGTCGAGGCGCTCGAAAGGGATTTCGCAGACAGAAGTGGTTTCCAGCGCCTGGGCCGACACCGGGTGTTTCTCGGTGTCCATGCCCGACAGTCCGACCAGTTCACTCGGCAGGTGGAAGCCAGTCAGTTGCTCTTCACCGGCATCGCTCAGGCTGAAAGTCTTCAGGGCGCCGGAGCGAACCGCATAAACGGAATCGAAGGTGTCGCCCTGGCGGAAGAGGAACTCGCCCTTCTTCAGCGGGCGGCCGCGTTTAACGATTTCGTCCAGCGCGTCCATGTCTTCCAGATTCAGCGAAAGTGGCAGGCAGAGCGGGGCCAGGCTGCAATCCTTGCAATGGGCCTGGTTGTGAGCGCGCAGTTTGACTGGCTCGGACATTTCTTCAATCCTTGTGGGAAAACACACATAAGCCGTAAGGGTAACTCACGCGAGGACATTCAGGCCAGCACGCGGCGGCGTTGTCCCACAGACATAAAGCCGCAGCACCTGCGGCCGATAAACAGCTATCAGCATCCATTCAGGGAAGGCCCCGATGACCGCCATTGGCACGCTAGGCCCCGGTAGCAGCGGCGTTGCTGCCGCGCCGGAGATCAACAATACCGACGCTGCGATCAACCGCGATGACGACTTGTCGAACACGGCAACCCCGACCTTGGTCGAGGGCGTCAAAGTGTCGCTGTCTGGCGCGGCCATCGCCAAATCCGCTGCTGTCGGCGGCGAGAACAGCGACGTCGATAACAGCGGCTTGCCGGAGAACATCCAGCAATTGCTGAAGATGATCCGAAAAATCCAGAAGGAGATCATCGAGAAGAAAGCGCGCATGGCGGCGGTCATGTCCGACAGAACGCTTTCCGCTGAAGAAAAGATCAACAAGCTCGCCGCATTGCGTGGTGCCATCGCCGCGCTCAACAGTGGCCTGATCACCGCCAACCTCGCCTTGTCGAAAGTGATGAACCAGTCGGCGCTGACTCCTGACCAGAATTTCAAGGTCGGCTCGTTGCTGAACAAACCTTAAATCACTCGGGAAAAACGCTGGCGGTTCTGCTGCTCAAGGTACGCATCGAAGACCATGCATACCGAGCGCACCAGCAATCGGCCCGCCGGCAACACCTCGATGCGCTCGCGCTCGAGTTTGATCAGGCCATCCTCGGCCATGCCTTGCAGTTGCGGCCACAGCGCACCGAAATAGCCCTGAAAGTCGATGTTGAACTGCTGCTCGATTTCAGCGAAATCGAGTTTGAAATTACAGATCAGTTGCTGAATCACCGCGCGGCGCAAGCGATCGTCGGCGTTGCACACCAGGCCGCGACTGGTCGCCAGTTGCGCGCTGGAGAGGCTGTTCTGATAAGCCGTGAGGTCGCTGCTGTTCTGGCAGTACAAATCGCCGATCTGGCTGATCGCCGACACGCCCAGACCAATCAGGTCGCAGTGACCGTGGGTGGTGTAGCCCTGAAAGTTGCGTTGCAGGGTGTGTTCTTCCTGAGCGATCGCCAACTCGTCATCGGGCAGGGCGAAGTGGTCCATGCCGATGTAACGGTAACCGGCAGCGGTCAGTTGCTCGATGGTGCACTGGAGCATTTCCAGTTTGTGCACCGGGTTCGGCAGTTCGCTGCTGTTGATCCGCCGTTGCGGCATGAAGCGTTCCGGCAGGTGCGCGTAGTTGAATACCGACAGACGATCCGGTTGCAGGCTGATCACTTCCTCGACGGTGCGAGCGAAATTGTCCGGTGTCTGCTTTGGCAGGCCGTAGATCAGATCAATGTTGATCGAGCGAAATTGCAGGGTTCGCGCCGCATCGATCACCGCGCGGGTTTCTTCCAGGCTTTGCAGGCGATTGACCGCGCGCTGCACCGCCGGGTCAAGGTCTTGCAGGCCAATGCTGACCCGGTTGAATCCCAATTCGCGCAACAGGCCCATGGTCGACCAGTCGGCTTCGCGCGGGTCGATTTCGATGCCGTAGTCACCAGAATCGTCATCGAGCAGATTGAAATGCTTGCGCAGGTGCGCCATCAGCTGACGCAATTCATCGTGGCTGAGAAAGGTCGGTGTGCCGCCACCGAAATGCAGTTGCTCGACTTTTTGCGCCGGGTCGAGGTGGCAGGCGATCAACTGGATTTCCTGCTCGAGCCGTTGCAGATACGGCTGCGCACGCCCGCGATCCTTGGTAATGACCTTGTTACAGGCGCAGTAGTAGCAAATGTTCGCGCAGAACGGCACATGCACGTACAGCGACAACGGCCGCTGGGCCTTGCGGCTGTCGCGCAGGGCATGGAACAGGTCGAAAGTGCCGACCTGACCGTGAAATTGCACGGCGGTCGGATATGAGGTGTAGCGTGGTCCCGCCAGATCGTAGCGGCGGATCAGATCAGAGTCCCAACGAATGGCGTCGAGCATGCGGGCATTCCCCCGGATAGGCTGGCAGTGTGGCGAGTCTATCCGGGGGCGGCGATGGGGCTGTTGATTTGCATCAACAGGGGGAGGTGTGTTGATCCTGCGGGCCTCTTCGCGAGCAAGCTCGCTCCCACAGATTTTGTGTACGCCTAAAATCCCCTGTGGGAGCGAGCTTGCTCGCGAAGGCCACGCCGCCGGTTTAATGGCCCATAAGCCAATGCTGATGCGGCCCGGGCAAGGTCCACAAGCCAAACAGAATCACCAGCAAGCCACCCGCCATGCGCACGCTGCGTTTGCGCAAAATGGCCGTGACCCGTTCAGCCGCCAGCCCGGTGGCGAGCAGTACCGGCCAGGTGCCGAGGCCAAAAGCGAGCATGAGCAATGCACTGTCCAGCGCATTGCCCTGGCTCGCGCTCCACAACAGCGTGCTGTAAACCAGTCCGCACGGCAGCCAGCCCCACAGCGCACCGAGCAGCAAGGCGCGCGGCAGGCTGGAAACCGGCAGCAAGCGATTCGCCACCGGTTGAATAAAACGCCACAAGCCACGCCCGAGCGCTTCGATACGGGTCAGCCCGCTCCACCAGCCGGCCAGATACAAACCCATGGCGATCAGCAGTAACCCGGCCAATACGCGCATGAACAGCGCCGCCGGACTGTTGGCGACGGCCCATCCGGCCAGGCCGATGAGCAATCCCGCCGTGGCATAACTGAGAATCCGCCCGAGGTTGTAAGCCAGTAACAGGCGAAAGCGCCGGCTGCGCTGCTCTTTGGGGATCGCCAGGGTCAGCGCGCCCATCAGGCCGCCGCACATGCCCAGACAATGGCCGCCACCGAGCAGGCCGAGGATCAGCGCCGAGACCAGCAGGGGCGCCAGTTCAAGCATGGGGCGGCGCCTTGTCGTCCGGTTTGCCGGCGTTGGCTTCGTCCACGGCGGCGGTGTGATTGGGGTCCTGATCGTCAAACAGGATGCTGTGCGCCGGGCCGTCGAGGTCGTCGTACTGACCGCTGTCCACCGCCCAGAAGAAGATGTACACGGCGATGGCGACGATCAGCAAGGCAGCGGGAATCATCACGTAGAGAGCTGGCATCGGTAACTCCAGGCTCGCGCGGCTCAGGCCGGCAGCGGGCGGGTTTGGGTCGGGCTGCCGGCGGCCGGCGCGCTCGGCAGGCGAGTCAGGCGCAGGGCGTTAAGCACCACGGTCAGCGAACTGATCGACATGCCGACCGCCGCCCACACCGGAGTGATCCAGCCGAGGGCGGCGAACGGCAACATGAGGCCATTGTACAGCGCCGCCCACAGCAGGTTTTCGATGATTACCCGGCGCGTGCGTCGCGCCAGTGTGAAGGCTTGCACCAAGGCGTCGAGGCGGTTGGACAGCAACACCGCATCGGCGCTGGTTTTCGCCAGATCGGTAGCCGAGCCCATCGCCACGCTGATGTCGGCTGCCGCCAATACCGGCACGTCGTTGACGCCATCGCCGAGCATCAGCACTTTGCGACCTTCGCGATGAAGTTGCTGTAGCACTTGCAGTTTGTCATCGGGGCGCAAACCGCCACGGGCCTCGTCGATGCCCAGTTCGGCGGCGACACTGGCGACCATCGGCGAACTGTCGCCGGACAACAACAACGTGCGCCAGCCGCGCGCCTTGCAGGCCGCGAGCAGGGCGGGGGCATCGTCACGCAGGCGATCGTCAAGCACCAGCCACGCCAGCGGCCCGTGGCTGTCGGCGAGCAGCAGCCATTGCCCGGCTTCATCGGGCAGCGACGGCAGCTCCGCGCCGCTCAGGGCACAGGCAAATTCGGCCTGACCGATGCGCAAGCGTTGCTCACCGACCACGCCTTCCAGGCCCAGACCCGGTGTACTGTGCACGTCCTCGGCGGCCAGTGGCGCACGGCCGAACGCCCGGGCGATCGGGTGCTCCGAACGGTTTTCCAGCGCAGCAGCCAGGCTCAGGCATTGCTCACTGTCGAGCGCGCCGAGCGGGCGAATCGAGCGCAGCACCAAGCGGCCTTCAGTGAGCGTGCCGGTCTTGTCGAAGATCACTGTGTCGATCTGGTTCAAGCCTTCCAGCACATGGCCACGGGTCAGCAGCAGCCCGAGTTTGTGCAGGGTGCCGGTGGCGGCGGTGAGGGCGGTCGGCGTCGCCAATGACAGCGCGCACGGGCAGGTCGCCACCAGCATGGCGAGGACGATCCAGAACGCCCGCGCTGAATCCAGTTGCCACCACAGCAGGCCGATCATTGCTGCCGCAATCAGCGACAGCAGGAGGAACCATTGCGCGGCGCGGTCGGCGATTTCCGCCAGACGCGGTTTCTCCGCCTGAGCGCGATCGAGCAGGCGCACGATCGCGGAAAGACGCGTGTCCTGTCCCAGCGCCTGCACTTGCACAGTCAATGCGCCTTCGACGTTAAGCGTGCCCGCAGTAACCGCATCGCCGAGCGTGCGTGGCTGCGGCAGGTATTCGCCGGTCAGCAGCGATTCGTCGATGCTCGACTGGCCGTCGATGATCTTGCCATCGGCCGGCAGAATCGAGCCCGGCTGCACCAGAATCCGCTCGCCTACGCGCAATTCGCTGAGCAGGATGCGTTCGCTCTGACCGTCGCTATCCAGGCGCAGGCACGAGGCCGGCAACAGGTTGACCAGTTGCGCAGTGGCAGCAGCGGTGCGTTCGCGGGCGCGGCGTTCCAGATAACGCCCGGCGAGCAGAAACAGCGCGAACATGCCGACCGCATCGAAGTACAGCTCGCCGACGCCGGTGATCGACGTCCAGATTCCGGCGATATAAGCGCTGCCGATCGCCAGCGATACCGACACGTCCATGGTCAGGTGGCGGGTACGCAAATCGCGCATCGCGCCTTTGAAGAACGGCGCGCAGCTGTAGAACACGATCGGCGTGGTCAAAAACAGCGCGACCCAGCGCAGGATCGTGTGCAGCTCGGGGCTGAGGTCGATGTTGAATTCCGGCCATGTCGCCATGGTCGCCATCATCGCCTGAAACCACAGCAGACCGGCGACGCCGAGTTGGCGCAGGGCCAGGCGATTCTCGCTGGCCAATTGTTCGCTGGCGCGATCGGCTTGATAGGGGTGGGCGGCGTAACCGATGTGGCGCAGTTCGGCGAGGATCTGGCTCAGTGGCAGTTGTGCATCGGCCCAACGCACGTGCAGGCGATGGTTGGACAGGTTCAGCCGCGCTTCGGCGACGGCGGGCAGGGTGCGCAAGTGTTTCTCGATCAGCCAGCCGCAAGCGGCGCAACTGATGCCTTCCATCAACAAGGTGGTTTCAGCGAGGTCGCCTTCGTGGCGGACGAAGGGTTGCTGCACGTCGGCGCGGTCGTACAGCGCCAATTCATCGCTCAGTTGCACCGGCAGCGCTTCGGGGTTGGCCGAGGCTTCACTGCGATGCTGGTAATAGCTTTCCAGGCCACCGGCGACAATGGCTTCGGCCACGGCCTGACAGCCAGGGCAGCAGAACTCGCGGGCCTGCCCGAGGACGACGGCGGTGAAGCGGCTGCCGGACGGGACGGGCAGGGCACAGTGGTAGCAGGGGGTTGGGCTGGTCATGGTGCGCGTTCCGATGATCGTTCCCACGCTCCGCGTGGGAATGCCTCCCCGGACGCTCCGCGTCCGCTTCGGCTGGGACGCGGAGCGTCCCGGCTGCGTTCCCACGCAGAGCGTGGGAACGATCAGAGTAAAAGGCTTAGTTTTTCAGGTCTTCCGCACCCTGCAATGGCTCATCACCCAGCAGCAGTTCCTTGTCATGGCTGACCAGCTCTTCTTCGAACATGCGCCACACGTGCTCGTCCTGGCTTCCGAGCAATTCGACAAACCGCCGACCTTCAACCTTGTCACCCAACTGGCCGATGTAGCGCCCGCTCTCGCTTGCGCTGCGGGTCAGAACGATCTTGCGATCCTTCTCCGGCTGGGTCGGCGAGATCAGGTTCAGCTCCAGGGTTTGCGGCTGGCTGTCACCGTTCAAGCGCAAGTCGACTTCACCGGTCACGTCATCCAGGTGCACCGCTGCACGCAGCTTAAGGGTTTGCGCCAGCAGCTCGCGATCCAGTGAACGGTTGATGCCTTTGCCCGCTTCGTAATAGTTGTCGTTGACCAGATTGTCCGGGTTGTTCACCGCGATGGTCACCATGGACAGGGTCAAGGCCACCGAGCAGGCGAGGATGGCGATGATGATCCACGGCCAGAGGTGCTTGTACCAGGGACTTGCGGCGTTTGCAGCGGGCATGTTCAAAATTCTCTCAACGGATTTGTGGGCCGATGAATCGGCTCTTGGCTTCAACGTGGACGCTGTCGTCATCGGCGTCCTTGAGGGTGAATTTCACCTCGTTGGTGCTCGATGGCAGTTGTTCCGGCGCGCTCGACAACTCGACCGGCATGCTGACGATATCGCCGGCGGCCACCTTGATCTCGCGCTTGCCTTGCAGGCGCAGGTCCGGCAGGCCCTCGGCTTGCAGCAGGTAGGTGTGGTCGCGCTGATCCTTGTTCATGATCTTCAGGCTGTAGACGTTTTCGATCCGCCCTTCAGCGTTTTCGCGGTACAGCACGCGGTCCTTGCTGACATCGAATCCAACCAGCGAGCGCATGAAGAACGCGGCGACCAACAGGCTGATCATTGCCAGCAGTACCACGGCGTAACCGATCAGGCGCGGACGCAGTTTATGGGTTTTCTGCCCCGACAGGTTGTGTTCGGTGGTGTAGCTGATCAGCCCGCGCGGGTAATCCATCTTGTCCATGATGCTGTCGCAGGCGTCGATGCACGCAGCGCAGCCGATGCACTCGATCTGCAGGCCATCGCGGATGTCGATGCCGGTCGGGCAGACCTGCACACACATCGTGCAGTCGATGCAATCGCCCAGCCCCAGCGCCTTGTAGTCGATGCCTTTCTTGCGCGGCCCACGGCTTTCACCACGGCGCGGGTCGTAGGAAACGATCAGTGTGTCTTTGTCGAACATCACGCTCTGGAAGCGCGCATACGGGCACATGTAGATGCACACCTGCTCACGCAACCAACCGGCATTGCCGTACGTGGCGAGGGTGAAAAAACCGACCCAGAAATACGACCAGCCATCGGCCTCGCCGGTGAAGAACTCGATGACCAGGTCGCGGATCGGCGAGAAGTAGCCGACAAAGGTCATGCCGGTGACGAAACCGATCAGCAGCCACAGCGAGTGCTTGGCCAGTTTGCGCAGGAATTTTTTGGCGCTCATCGGCGCCTTGTCGAGCTTGATGCGCTGATTGCGGTCGCCTTCGGTGACCTTTTCACACCACATGAAAATCCACGTCCATACGCTCTGCGGGCAGGTGTAACCGCACCAGACGCGCCCGGCATAGACAGTGATGAAGAACAGGCCGAATGCAGCAATGATCAACAGACCGGAGAGCAGGATGAAATCCTGTGGCCAGAAAGTCGCGCCAAAGATGAAGAACTTGCGCTCCGGCAGGTTCCACCACACCGCCTGATGGCCGCCCCAGTTCAGCCACACCGTGCCGAAATACAGCAGAAACAACGCCGCACCGCCGAGCATCCGCAGATTGCGGAACAGGCCGGTGAAAGCACGGGTGTAGATTTTTTCTCGTGAGGCATAAAGGTCGACGCTGTTGTTCGCGTTCTTGCTCGGCGGCGTGACGTCGTGTACCGGAATCTGATTGCTCATCATTGCATCCCACGGCAGTGGAAAAATGCCTCGGTCGATACGTGCCAACCGAAGTCAAAAAGGGCTGTTGCAGTAGCGCGATGATACGCCTGCCGCTCTGGCTCAAGGGTGCGACCTTTGGTCGCGTTGGGTAAAAAATGCAGATGGTGTAGCGATTGCGCGAAAGCCTGACGCAGATCAATTGACTAAGTGAGTATGGACGGTTTTGCCGAAGCGGCTAGTTCATCTTTTCAATCGCATGTTCAAGTCGCAGGCGTTGATTTCGCAAAGTTGAATGATAATCCGACGCTCGTTATCACTGCCATTACAAGTTCTACCAGGTTCCAATGGCGCCGCATGTTGTAAGTCGTCGGGTCTGAAATATATAAACTTGATTGTTGTTGGTGAATGCTTTGAAGTTTTCGCTGTATTCGCATAAGTTTTGTTCTCGCGAAAATTCTTTTGCGCATCGACGGTTAACTTAAATGGAATTTAAAGCATGACTTTGAATAATCTAATGAGCCTCTTTATCAGTGCTTGCCTGGTCGCTTCGGCTATTTCCGCTCAGGCTGCTACTGACATGCCGAAACACATGGTATTTGCTTCGGATACTCAGTATCCGTGGACCGACAAGACCGACAGTCGCGAGCCCGAATCGGATTCAGACTTCAAGGAACGCTCGAAATGGCTGGTTGAAACCCAACTCGCGAGCATTGCCGAATTCAGAAATCAACACGGCTCTCTAGCGCAGGTTCCTTTGATGATCAATGGCGATATAACCGCTTTTGGGCACGGTTGGCAGCGGTCTTATATGAAGGCCACTTTGAACAAGTATTTCGCTGGTGATTATTTGTATGGGCTGGGCAATCACGATTATGAAAATAACGTCGACGATTGCTTTACCAATAGCTGTGCTGCCGGGAGTATCGTCGAGTTCAAGGAGCATCATGAGCGTAAAGTCGATAACTTCGATCTGAAGATAGCCAGCGGCTTTCTGGGCAAGACGTATTCCGGAAGCCTCGCCTATTCGAAAAATATCGGCGAAGTGCATATGGTTCAGCTCAACAACGAGCCGACCTACACCGCCCGGATTGCTCATCCATTGAATCCGACGACATTTGAAATCAATGATGCCCTTGACTGGCTCGAGACCGATCTGAGACTGGCCCGAGCGTCGGGTTACGCCATCATCATCAATATGCATAAACCGTTGGACCACAAGGGGAGCTATACGCAACAAAAACGCTTCCGCGATATGGTCAACAAATATCAAGTGACGGCGATCTTTGCTGGCCATTTGCATAAGGATGGCGGTGATGCGTATCAGGAGGGGAACGTGCCTGTTTACCTGAGCGGCAGTACCTCTCAGCAGACCTATCTGACCGCTAGCTTCACCGAGGACCGCAAGCATCTGCAGGTTTATCTGGTGGAAAACAACCAGTGGCGCAATCGGACGTTGATCGACACCACGGCGGTGCATTCAATCTTTGCCCAACGCCCATGAAAAACGCCCCGCCGATGATCGGGCGCGGGGTGTCTATCTACCAGTTATTCGCGGCGATCCATGGGTTGATCAGAGGGACGCCGCTGAGCTGGAAGTCGGCAATTTTTCGCCGCTCGGAAACTACATGGGTATCCAGTAGAAACATCAGCAAAGATCCACGCTGCGAGGCGTGATGACGGTGCGCTCGGGTTCGCCCTTGTCAGAGCAGTCGACCGCCGCCGAGGCCGTCAAGTCCGCCACCGTTACCGGGGCTGTTCATGGTCTGCTGCGAAACCTTAGGTAACGGTTTGGCAGAGGTTCGTTCGAACCTTGCCCTGTGGGCAGAGCTGGTGTGAGGCTGATTCTGCTGCGTGCGTTGATCATCTTTCGACATTAGGGCTTCATCCTTGAAGTGGACCCGATATGGCTTATCGGGGCCGAAAAACCCTACCGGGCATCGCAGCTCAGGTCCATTGAACAAACGTTTCGAATCATGAATGCCGGCATGAAAAAAGGCCCCGCCAATCTCATTGGCGGGGCCTTTTACGCTTCAAGCGTTGGCGTTACTCTGCCTGCGCTTCCGCTGCTTTTTCACCATGTGACAAGCTGTAAACATACGCCGCCAGCAGGTGCACCTTGTCATTGCCCTGCAGTTGTTCCTGCGCTGGCATCTGGCCCTGACGGCCGTAGCGGATGGTCTGCTGCAGTTGCGCGAAGCTCGAGCCGTAGATGAACGCGCCCGGATGGGTCAGGTCAGGCGCGCCCATGGCCGGCGTTCCTTTGCCGGCAGGGCCGTGGCAAGCCACGCAGTTGGCGGCGAAGAGTTTCTGGCCATTGGCCGGGTCGGCCTTGGTGCCTTCCGGCAGCTTGCGCCCGTCGAGATTGGTCACCACGAAGGCGGCTACGTCAGCCACGCCTTGCTCACCGATCACTTCAGCCCACGCCGGCATCACCGCGTGGCGGCCGCCCATGATGGTGGTCTTGATGGTTTCCGGCTCGCCGCCCCAGCGCCAGTCGGCGTCGGTCAGGTTGGGGAAGCCATAGGCACCCTTGGCGTCGGAACCGTGGCACACCGAGCAGTTGGACGCGAACAGACGGCCACCCATCTTCAGTGCTTGCGGATCCTTGGCGACTTCTTCGATCGGCATCGCCGCGAACTTGGCGAAAATCGGACCGAAGCGAGCGTCGGAACGGGCCATTTCCTTTTCCCACTCGTGGACGCCGGTCCAGCCGGTCTGGCCGTTGGCGAACGCGGTCTGCTTCTCGGTATCCAGATAATTGTAGCCCGGCAGCAGACCTTTCCAGTTGCCCAGACCCGGGTACAGCGCCAGGTAACCCAGGGCGAACACGATGGTGCCGACGAACAGCATGAACCACCATTTCGGCAGTGGGTTGTCGTACTCCTCGATCCCGTCGAAGGAGTGGCCGACCGTCTCGTCCGTCTGTTCGCTGCGCTGGCCCTTGCGGGTCGACAGCAGCAGCCAGGTCAGGGCGAAGATCGTACCGAGACTGAGGACTGTGACGTACAGACTCCAGAATGTAGTCATTCTTTGTTACTCCTAGAAGCTTGCTCGACGTGCTTGATGGCTTCGGGATCATCGGCAAAAGGCAGCATGGTCGCGTCGTCGAATTCCGACTTGCGCTTGGGGCTGAACACCCACAAGGCCAGACCGATGAAGGCCACCATCACGACCACGGTGCCCAGGCCTCGAATCATCCCGATATCCATCAGATTCACCGTTTGCTTTTGATGATGGTGCCCAGGCCTTGCAGATAGGCCACCAGCGCGTCCATTTCGGTTTTGCCCTTCACGGCATCCTGTGCACCGGCGATGTCTTCGTCGGTGTACGGCACGCCGAGGGTGCGCAAGACTTCCATTTTTTTCGCGGTTTCCTTGCCGTCGAGCTTGTTTTCCACGAGGAACGGGTAAGCCGGCATTTTCGACTCGGGGACCACGTTGCGCGGGTTGTACAAGTGCGCACGTTGCCAGTCATCGGAGTAACGTCCGCCCACGCGGGCCAGGTCCGGCCCGGTACGTTTGGAACCCCACAGGAACGGGTGGTCCCAGACGCTTTCACCGGCAACCGAATAGTGGCCATAGCGTTCGGTTTCAGCGCGGAACGGGCGAATCATCTGCGAGTGGCAGCCGACACAACCGTTGGCGATGTAGACGTCGCGGCCTTCCAGTTCCAGCGCCGAGCGCGGCTTCATGCCCTCGACCGGCTTGTTGGTGACGTCCTGGAAGAACAGCGGAACGATTTGGGTCAGGCCGCCCACACTGACGGCGATGACCATGAAGAAGGCCAGCAGGCCAATATTCTTCTCGACAGCTTCATGCTTCATCAGTGAGCTCCAACGACGGCAATCTTGGCGGCGGCTTCGGCTTCAACCGGATCCGACGCGCGAACGGTGCGGTACACGTTGTAAGCCATCAGCAGCATGCCGCTGGCAAAGAAAGCACCGCCCAGCGCACGGACGATGAAGCCCGGGTGGCTGGCCTGCAGCGCTTCGACGAACGAGTAGGTGAGGGTGCCGTCATCGTTGATTGCACGCCACATCAGGCCCTGGGTGATGCCGTTGACCCACATCGAGGCGATGTAAAGCACGGTGCCGATAGTGGCAAGCCAGAAGTGCGCATTGATCAGCCCGGTGCTGTGCATTTGCGCCCGGCCGAACAGTTTCGGAATCATGTGGTAGATCGCGCCGATCGAAATCATTGCTACCCAACCGAGGGCGCCGGCGTGTACGTGGCCGATGGTCCAGTCGGTGTAGTGCGACAGCGAGTTGACCGTCTTGATCGCCATCATCGGCCCTTCGAAGGTCGACATGCCGTAGAACGCCAGCGACACCACGAGGAAGCGCAGGATCGGGTCGGTGCGCAATTTATGCCAGGCGCCCGACAGGGTCATCATGCCGTTGATCATGCCGCCCCAGCTTGGCGCCAACAGAATGATCGACATCGCCATGCCCAGCGATTGTGCCCAGTCCGGCAGCGCGGTGTAGTGCAGGTGGTGCGGGCCGGCCCAGATGTACAGGGTAATCAACGCCCAGAAGTGCACGATCGACAGACGATAGGAGTAGATCGGGCGTTCGGCCTGTTTCGGCACGAAGTAGTACATCATCCCGAGGAAACCGGTGGTCAGGAAAAAGCCCACGGCGTTGTGGCCGTACCACCACTGGATCATCGCGTCAGTGGCACCGGAGTAAGCCGAATAAGACTTGAACAGGCTGACCGGCAGCGACATGTGGTTGACGATATGCAGCATCGCGGTGACGACGATGAACGCGCCGTAGAACCAGTTGCCGACATAAATGTGCTTGGTTTTGCGCTTGGTGATGGTGCCGAAGAACACCAGACCGTAGGTGACCCAGACAATCGCCAGCAAGATCGCGATCGGCCATTCCAGCTCGGCGTATTCCTTGGTGGTGGTGTAACCCAGCGGCAAGGTAACGATGGCGCCGACGATGACCGCTTGCCAGCCCCAGAAGGTGAAGGCCGCGAGGCTGTCGGAAATCAGTCGCGTCTGGCAGGTTCGCTGCACGACATAGTAGGAAGTGGCAAACAGTGCACAACCGCCGAAGGCGAAAATCACCAGGTTTGTGTGCAACGGGCGCAAGCGTCCAAAGCTCGTCCACGGCAGACCGAAGTTCAGTTCCGGCCAGACCAGTTGCGAGGCGATGAAGACACCGAGCCCCATGCCAAGGATCCCCCAGACCACCGTCATGATGGCGAACTGGCGGACTACCTTATAGTTATAAGCAGTCGGACTGATTGCTGTGCTCATTCTAAGGTTCCACGGTTTGGGTATTTTTATAGGGATAAAATCGGCCGCAAGTATGTATAAAGCAGGGGGTCATTGCAACGCGCCATGACCTGGGTCAATGCTTTCCAACGCTGATTCTGCGGCCTTTCCATGCGCCGCGTAGGGTCAAAAATGGCCTCTGACAAAATGTCGCAGTGGGCGTGAAAAGCTCGCAATCCGGATCGCCGTCAACGGTGCCCGTTCACACGTTGTGATCGGGGGATTGAAGGCAATCGGCGCAACAGCCGTTATCTACCTGCGTTTGCGGCGAATCCATCAACCGGTTCATGGTGCGCATTGTTCGGGATTGATCTGAAAACCGACTTCAGCCGGTCCGCTTCGATGAAGCGTAGACCCGAATCAGGGGTTCCGAAAGGAGAGGGCGCGAGGGGTGCGACAAAAAGAAGCAGCTACGAGCTGCAAGCTGCAAGCGACAAGTGGGTACAAGTCGCCTGCAAAATTGCATACAGGGCTGTTGCTTTTACTTGGAGCTTTCAGCTTGAAGCTTGCCGCTCAATTGCTCATCATTTTTCGAAAGGCTGTACACATAAGCGGCAAGCAATTGCACTTTATCGTTGCCCAGCAGTTCGTTCTGCGCTGGCATGTGCCCTTGGCGACCATGGCGAATGGTCTGCTCAAGCTGGGTAAGGCTGGTGCCATAAATGAAGCCGGCCGGATGAGTCAGGTTTGGCGCGCCCATCGCTGCAGTGCCTTGGCCGCTGGCGCCATGACAGGCAACGCAAGTAGTGCTGAACGCCTGCTGCCCGGCTTGCAGATCTGCCTTGCTGTCGGCGGGTAGCGGCAGGCCGGCGAGTTCGTGGCGCACATACGCGGCAACGTTTTTCACCCCAGCCTCACCGAGCACTTCGCCCCAGGCCGGCATCGCCGCCATGCGGCCGCCCATGATGGTGGCCTTGATCGTCTCGGCATCGCCACCCCAGCGCCAGTCGCTGTCGGCGAGATTAGGGAAGCCGAACGCGCCCTTGGCATCCGAGCCATGGCACACCGAGCAATTGGAGGCGAACAGACGACCACCCATTTTCAGCGCCTGTGGATCCTTGGCCACTTCTTCCAGCGGCATCGCCGCGAATTTGGCGAAGATCGGACCGAACCGGGCGTCGGCCTTGTTCATTTCCTTTTCCCATTCGTGCACGCCGGTCCAGCCATCCTCGTAACCGGGCAGGATGCCTTTCCAGTTGCCCAGGCCCGGATACAGAATCAGATAACCCACCGAGAACACCAGCGTGCCGGCGAACAGCATGAACCACCACTGCGGCAGCGGGTTGTCGTACTCCTCGATGCCGTCGAAGCTGTGGCCCATGGTCTGGTCGACGCTGCCCTTGGTCTCGCCCCGGCGGGTGCCGATCAGCAGCCAGGTCAGGCCGATCAGGCTGCCAATGGTCAGTACGCAGATCCACGTACTCCAGAAGGTGGTCATGGCCGGGTACTCCTTGTTTCAGGGGCTGAAATTGTTTCGGGTAGTGGTTCGTCGGCGAAGGGCAGCAGGCGTGCTTCGGCGAATTCCGGGGTGCGCTTGCGGTTGAACACCCACAAGGTCAGGCCGACGAAGGCGACGAACACCACGACCGTGCCGAGGCCGCGAATCAGGCCTGCACTCATTTCAATGACCATGACTTACCTCTTGCTCTTGATTGCAGTGCCGAGCACTTGCAGGTAGGAAACGAGGGCGTCCATTTCGGTCTTGCCCTTGAGGCTGGCGACCGCGCCGCTGATGTCGTCATCGGTGTACGGCACGCCGAGGGTGCGCATGGTTTTCAGCTTGGTTTCGGTGTGGCTGCTGTCGACCGCTTGGGTGACCAGCCACGGATAGGCCGGCATCTTCGATTCCGGCACGACGTTGCGCGGGTTGTACAAATGCGCGCGGTGCCAGTCATCCGAGTAGCGCGCACCAACCCGGGCGAGGTCCGGCCCGGTGCGTTTCGAACCCCACAGGAACGGGTGATCCCAGACGCTTTCACCGGCCACCGAGTAGTGCCCGTAGCGTTCGGTTTCGGCTCGGAACGGGCGGATCATCTGCGAATGGCAACCGACGCAGCCTTCGCGGATATAGATGTCGCGGCCTTCCAGTTGCAGCGCGGTGTAGGGCTTCATGCCTTCTACCGGTTTGTTGGTGACGTCCTGGAAGAACAGCGGGACGATCTGGGTCAGGCCGCCGATGCTCACGGCGAACACCATCAGCAGCATCAGCAGGCCGACGTTCTTTTCAATCGTTTCGTGTTTCATGGCGGACTCCTCAGGCCATCTGCGCGGCAGCGACGACGTCGGCAGGCTGCGAGGCCCGCACGGTGCGCCAGGTGTTGTAAGCCATCAGCAACATGCCGCTTAAGAAAATCGCCCCGCCGATCAGCCGCACGACAAATCCCGGATGGCTGGCCACCAGGGTTTCGACGAAGGAGTAGGTCAGCGTGCCGTCCTCGTTCACCGCGCGCCACATCAGGCCTTGGGCGATGCCGTTGACCCACATCGACGCGATGTAGAGCACGGTGCCGATGGTCGCGAGCCAGAAGTGCGCGTTGATCAAACCGACGCTGTGCATCTGCGCCTTGCCGAAGATTTTCGGGATCATGTGGTACAGCGCGCCGATCGAAATCATCGCCACCCAGCCGAGGGCGCCGGCGTGAACGTGGCCGATGGTCCAGTCGGTGTAGTGGGAGAGGGCGTTGACAGTCTTGATCGCCATCATCGGCCCTTCGAAGGTCGACATGCCGTAGAACGCCAGCGACACCACGAGGAAGCGCAGGATCGGATCGCTGCGCAACTTATGCCAGGCGCCCGAGAGGGTCATCATGCCGTTGATCATGCCGCCCCAGCTCGGTGCCAGCAGGATCAGCGACATCACCATGCCCAGCGATTGCGCCCAGTCCGGCAGCGCGGTGTAGTGCAAGTGGTGCGGGCCGGCCCAGATGTACAGGGTGATCAAGGCCCAGAAGTGCACGATCGACAGGCGATACGAGTACACCGGACGCTCGGCCTGTTTCGGCACGAAGTAATACATCATGCCGAGGAAGCCGGCGGTGAGGAAAAAGCCCACGGCGTTGTGGCCGTACCACCACTGCACCATCGCGTCGGTTGCACCGGCGTACACCGAGTAGGACTTGGTGAAACTTACCGGCAACTCAAGATTGTTGACGATGTGCAGGATCGCCACGGTGATGATGAACCCGCCGAAGAACCAGTTGCCGACATAAATGTGTTTGGTTTTGCGCTGCATGATCGTGCCGAAGAACACGATGGCGTAGGCAACCCAGACGATGGTGATCAGGATGTCGATCGGCCATTCCAGTTCGGCGTATTCCTTGGAGCTGGTGTAACCCAGTGGCAGGCTGATTGCCGCCAGCAGGATCACCAGTTGCCAGCCCCAGAAGCAGAATGCGGCGATTTGCGGCGCGAACAATTGCGTCTGGCAGGTGCGTTGCACCGAATAGAAAGAGCTGGCGAACAGCGCACAGCCACCGAAGGCGAAGATCACCGCGTTGGTGTGCAGCGGGCGCAGACGGCCGAAACTGGTCCAGGGCAGATTGAAGTTGAGTTCCGGCCAGACCAATTGCGCCGCGAGAAAAACCCCGAGGCCCATGCCGACGATGCCCCACACCACCGTCATAATGGCGAATTGGCGGACCACCTTGTAGTTGTAGGCGGTACTGATAGAAGTGTTCATGGTTCCCCATCCACGGTTCAGCCGAAGTGAGCGCGCGCAAGCCGCACGAATCCTTCGCCTGGAGTTATAGGCAGACTAAAAGCGAGGCAAGCATGGACAAACAGCACAAGGCCAGTATTGACGGGGATCAATGGGCGCAGTGTGTGCTCGATCATGGATGGTTATGGGATGCCGCTGTTGGTGAGGCTTCGGCGACTTTGATCCTGGCCCACGGGGCGGGGGCGCCGATGGATAGCGACTGGATGAACGACATGGCTGGGCGTCTTGCCGGGCTTGGGGTCAACGTGTTGCGGTTTGAGTTTCCCTATATGGCGCAGCGGCGGGTGGATGGGGTGAAGCGGCCGCCGAATCCTGCTGCGAAACTGTTGGATTGCTGGCGGGAGGTGTTTGCGCTTGTGCGGCGTCATGTCGCTGGGGTTTTGGCGGTTGGCGGCAAGTCGATGGGCGGGCGAATGGCGAGTCTGGTGGCGGATGAGTTGGGTGTTGATGCGTTGGTGTGTCTGGGGTATCCGTTTTATGCGGCTGGGAAGCCGGAGAAGCCGCGGGTTGAGCATTTGGCTTCGTTGCGTACGCGGGCGTTGATAGTGCAGGGGGAGCGGGATGCTCTGGGGAATCGCGAGGCGGTTGCGGCTTACAGCTTGTCACCGAGTATTGAGGTGACTTGGCTGGCGGCAGGGGATCATGATTTGAAGCCGCTGAAGGTTTCTGGGTTTACGCATGAACAGCATTTGGCCCGCGCCGCGCAGAAAGTATCCGAGTTTCTCAAGGGTTGACCGAGATTCTGTTCTCCATGGAGATCGGCTCCCTTTCCCCCTCGCCCCCTTGGGGGAGAGGGTTGGGGTGAGGGGGTAGCTGTTGATCTTGCTCTTGGGGGCATATCCGTTGCTTCGGGCGCTGCGGCTGGCGGTTTCGCCTGACGGCGACTTACTTTTTACAAGCGCCGAAAAAAGTAAGCAAAAAACGCTAGCTCCTGCGTTCGGCCCTCGCAGGCTCGGGTCCCTTCGCTCCGGGATCGATCCGGGCGCAGCGGCTCCGGTTTGCTTCGCTGCACCTCCTTCCGCTGTGTCTGGCTGCGCCAGACGGTCGCTGCGCTCCCTCCCCGGATCAATCCCTCCACTCAGCCTTCCGACGTCGCCGGTGGATCAAGATCAAGGGCACGCGAGCTTGCGCTCATTGTTGAGTGGGGCGGCTTTGCCGCGGGCAGCTGCGCTGCTTTGCTTTTCTGTGGGAGCGAGCCTGCTGGCGAAGGCGGCCTGACAGCCGACCTGATTTTTCCTGATGTACACCGCGCCCCTTGTAGGAGTGAGCCTGCTCGCGATGGCGGCCTCCCAGTCGACCAATCTCTGCCGTTTGGACCAAATCCCTGTGGGAACTGGCTTGCCAGCGATGGCGACCTCCCAGTCGCCCAATCTCTACCGTTTGGACCAAATCCCTGTGGGAGCTGGCTTGCCAGCGATGGCGGTCTCCCAGTCGACCAATCTCTACCGTTTGGACCAAATCCCTGTGGGAACTGGCTTGCCAGCGATGGTGGCCTCACAGTCGACCAATCTCTACCGTTTGGACCAAATCCCTGTGGGAGCTGGCTTGCCAGCGATGGCGGTCTCCCAGTCGACCAATCTCTACCGTTTGGACCAAATCCCTGTGGGAGCTGGCTTGCCAGCGATGGTGGCCTCACAGTCGACCAATCCCTCACTGACGTACTCGGTCCAAATGTGGGAGCGAGCCTGCTCGCGAAAGCGCTCTTCCAGACGACCTCAAACCACCTGACTGTCAGAGGCAATCCCTGCCCTTAAACATCATCAAATACCAACGTTTAAACTACACGATCCGTTACGCCATCCCGGCTACAACTCCTTGCGCCGTTGCCTACGCGTACGCCAGAATCCGCCGGCTTACGCGCCGTGAGGTTGGCTATATCGTTTCTCGGTCACTGACACAAAGCAGTGATCGGGTTTGGTAGCCCGTCTGTGATGGCCGTATGTCTACGCCTTGATGCCGTCCTTTTTTGAGGGCTCGGTTTATATGGTGGTCATGCGTGGGGCTCGTTCGCGGGCGCCGGGTTCCTATTGCAGCCGGTCTACCAACCCGCGTATGGCCGCCACCCTCGTTTGGTAGCGAAGGTGATGGCTCCTTGAATCTGCAATAGGAGTTTCATCATGTTCAAAGTAACCCCCAACCCGCCACCCTCCCACGACCGCGCACTAGACCCGCAAAAAATCCAGGAAGCCACCGACCGCGCCCTCGATTACTACCTCAAACCCGAAGACCTGGCAGCCCCGCCAAGTTCGCCGAAATATCGCCCCATCTATGTTGTCGACCCCACGCTGGATGACGAAACCCTGTTGGTCGAGGCCTGCGAGTCGCTTTCATACGCGCATGCCATGGCCGGTAATATCGCCAACTCGATAGGCGGCCCGGAACGCAAACCACTGCTGGCGCTGCAACAGGTGATCATGCTCAACGAACTGTTGGTCAATCGGCTGCTGGATAAGCTGAAGTTGCCTCAGTAATTTCGCTGGCTTTTATGGCCTCTTCGCGAGCAGGCTCGCTCCCACAGGGGATTGTCGTCGGGCACATGTCTGTGATCCCACTACGTTCCAAAGTGGGAGCGAGCCCTGCTCGCGAAGGTGGTCTGCCAAGCACTATCAATTTCAGACACGCAATAAAAAAACCGGAAGCTTTCGCTGCCCGGTTTTGCAGTATCAAAGGATCGCAGCCTGCCACAGCCCCTACAAATCATCGGCATGGACGGTGCGCAGGTAGCGATCTTTCGCTTGTTGCCGGTCTCGATTAGCTCTTTGAGTCACAAATCATCCAGATCGGGAAAGATAATCCTGCCTAATGCCCAGGGTTCAACGATTTCACAATGCACGGTGCGCAAAAATGACCCCCACTCGCTTCGGTTATGGGCATCCGGGCCGGTGATCGTCAGTAGCAAGTACTCATCCCGAAAAGAGTCATAGGCATAAATCAGCCAAAAGTCATTGTCAGCATCATTTACCAATGCTGTCCGGTAATACTGACGATTGATTTTTGCCCATCGAGCCTGCAGTGCCTGTGTACTGGCAAGGTGGATATGGTGCATGTCGTTCAGATCGAGTCGTTCATCCCGTCCGAAAATGGCAGGTAATTCATCGCAGATTTTGTAGTTGTAGAAGTGTGCAGCGAAGTTCTGCCAGTTATTGATTCGTTCAAAAAGTGCAGAGATTTTGATTGCTGGCATTCAGGCCTACTTTGTGATCGGTAGCCTGCCAGTGATCACAAATTTATCGAACACTTTCTGCCCATCACGCGCGGCTTGCCGAACATCGAGGAATGTCAGTTCTTCACGAACTTCCTTTTGCTGGGTTTGTCGGTTTTTCGGGTGGTGGCCATCGGAGCCTCCGAAGGATGTGTATTCATGCTGACCAGCTTATGTGAATAAGTTTTGACCGGCAAACAATAGAACCTGGCCTCAACGAGCACCAGTCGGCTCATTCTGGGCGAGTTGTAGGCAGTGTCTACATTGCTTGAGGGAGATCGACTTCGGCAGAGAAGGCCTCTTCGCGAGCAGGCTCGCTCCAGGGGATTGTCGTCGGACACAAAACTGTGGTCCCACGCAGTTCCAATGTGGGAGCGAGCCTGCTCGCGAAAGCGCTCTACCGGAGACCGCCAATTGCAGCAGGCAAAAAAAACCCGGAAAGCTCACGCCATCCGGGTTTTTTCATTCCAGCCATCCAATCAGCGGTTAAACCGCGCCACCAACGAATACTGCGTGTTGGCCGTCTTCGTCAGTTCTTCACTGAGCAACGCCGAGTTGTGCGCTTGCTCGGACGTCTGATCCGCCAGTTCCGAAATATTGCTGATGTTGCGGCTAATCTCCTCAGCCACGGCACTTTGCTCTTCGGTCGCGGCGGCGATCTGGGTGGTCATGTCGGTGATATTAGCCACCGCTTCACTGATGCCGACCAACGCCTGATCCGCTTCCAGTACCCGCGCCACGCCTTCTTCGGCTTGGCGATGCCCGGCTTCCATGGTTTGCACGGCGCTGGAGGCGGTCTGTTGCAACTTGGCGATCAGCGCATGAATCTGCCCGGTCGATTCGCTGGTGCGTTGTGCCAGTTGGCGGACTTCGTCAGCCACGACCGCAAAACCTCGGCCCATTTCGCCGGCACGTGCAGCCTCGATGGCGGCGTTGAGGGCGAGCAGGTTGGTCTGGTCGGCGATGCCTTTGATTACGTCGACCACGCCGCCGATTTCGTCGCTGTCCTTGGCCAGTTGCGTCACGGTCAGGCCGGTTTCGCCGACGACCACCGAGAGGCGCTGAATCGCTTCGCGGGTTTCCCCGGCGATGTCGCGTCCGCGGCCGGTCAGGCGATTGGCTTCCTGGGTGGCGTCAGCCGTGCGCTGCACGTGGCTGGCGACTTCCTGGGTGGTGGCGGCCATCTGGTTGACGGCGGTGGCAACCTGTTCGGTTTCCACGCGCTGGCGTTCCAGGCCGGTCGAGCTGTTGTGCGCCAGGGCGTCGGACTGCTTGGCCTGATCGGTCAGGTGTTCGGCGGTGTCCTGCAGGCGAGTCAGGCAGGTTTTCAGGCGCGCTTCCTGACTGAGGATCGACATCTCCAGACGCGCCTGCGCGCCACGGCTGTCGGTGTACATCTGCGCGATCAGCGGATCGGAGGTGGTCTGTTCGGCCAGGCGCAGCAGGCGCTTGAGCCCGCGTTGCTGCCATTGCAGGCCCATCAGGCCCAGCGGCACCGACAGCGCGGCGGCGAGGGCAAAGCCCCATTGCGAGTTCAGCGTCGCGCCGATCATGAAGCTCAACTGGCTGACCAGAATGAACGGCAGCCAATCCTGCAGGATCGGTAGCCATTTGTCCGTCGAAGGAATCGCCGACTTGCCCTGGTTGATGCGTTGGTAAAGCGCTTCGGCGCGGCGGATCTGTTCGGCGGTGGGCTTGACGCGCACCGACTCGTAACCGACCACCTGGCTGCCATCAAACACCGGCGTGACGTAGGCGTTAACCCAATAGTGGTCACCGGATTTGCAGCGATTCTTGACGATGCCCATCCATGGCAAGCCTTGTTTCAATGTGCCCCACATGTGCGAGAACACCGCCGATGGCACGTCAGGGTGACGGACCAGATTGTGCGGCGCCCGGATCAGTTCCTCCCGCGAAAACCCGCTGATTTCAACGAACGCGTCGTTGCAGTAGGTGATCACGCCCTTGGCATCGGTGGTGGAAATCAACCGTTGCTGAGCTGGAAAGGTCCGCTCGCGTTGTGTAATGGGCTGGTTGTTACGCATGGTTTTTCAATCCGCAAGGCTTTGAAAGGTTGTCGGCGCTGACAGGTTTTTATTGAAGTTTTTTTTCAGATTCAAGTACGCCGTCGCAAAACCGCGCTTGCGTCAACTGGCCAGCATCGGATAGGTGAACAGGCCGAAGTGCAACAGATTCAGGCCGAAATGGGTGGCGATCGCCGCGCCCAGCCCGCCGAAACGATAGGCCAGACCATAGCCGACCCCGGCCACTCCTGCCAGCAACACCCAAGTCCAGCCGGCACCGGCATGCACCAGACCAAACAGCAGCGACGCCGACAGCAGCGCAAGGTTATCGCCGTAGGGCAGATGTTTAAGGCGACGACTGAGTCCGCCCTGTATATAACCGCGAAACAGCGCTTCCTCGACCAGCGTCACCAGCAGCAGATTGTTCAGCACCCACAGCCAGGCCTGATCCGGCCACTTCGGCGCCCAGGCGATGACGCCCAGCAACAGCGCGCCGCCGAGGGCGAGAATTGCGCACAGCGTCAAGGCGAGGGCGGTGGCATAGACCGTCAGGCGCAACGAACGCCGGGCGACGATCCACGGACAGACCAACAGCAGCCAGAAGCCCACCAGCGGTTTGTCGAGGTTGAGGTACATCGCAAACGGCACGGCGTTGTCAGTGAAGCGTTGCGGGTCGATCGCGCGCCCGTTGGCGAAGCCCGGTAACCAGTGCAGCGCAAGTGCCACGGCCAAAACAATGAACAGGCCATGGCCGAGCCAGCGCGCAAACGGTACTTGTTGCTGGCGCACAGCGAACGCGGCGAACAGCAAAAGCCCCACGGAGATCAATGCCAGCCAACCGAGTTGGCCATAGCTCAGGGCCAATCCATAACCGAGGCCGAGCAGCGCGAGATAAAGCCAGGGCAGCGCCTTCATCGAAAGTCCTTGTGCGAGATTTCTGGGAAGGGGCTTTCTACACGGGCGAGGGAGGTGGGACAAGTGAAGGTGTGGCGACAAACCGGGACAACGTAACGCTGGATAGTCATATACAGAACCCAATGTGGGAGCGGGCTTGCTCGCGAATGGGGTGTCACCGATACAGAACAGGTGACTGACACAGCGCATTCGCGAGCAAGCCCGCTCCCACATTGGATCATTTCAATCAGAAATCGGTGGGCGTTCGGTATCAGCGCAGGCCCAGTTTGGCCGCCGCGCGTTCGGTAATCTCCGTGCGCAGTTTCAACGAAGGCGCCGCGCGCAACCGTGCTTCATCGACCACTGCAGTCGGCGCCATGTCCGGGCTGCCGGCATTGAACGGCGGGGCCGGGGCATATTCCAGTTGCAACTGCACCAGTTGCGCCGTGTCGGCATCGACCAGTTCCGCCGCCAGCACCAAGGCGAAATCGATGCCAGCGGTAATTCCGCCACCGGTAAACAGATTGCCGTCGCGTACCACCCGATCCTTCACCGCAATCGCCCCCAGCGTCGGCAGCAACTCGTGATATGCCCAATGCGTGGTCGCGCGCTTGCCCTGCAGCAGGCCAGCCGCGCCGAGCACCAGCGAGCCGGTGCACACCGAGGTCACATAACGTGCCTGCGCGGCCTGGCGCTTGATGAAGTCCAGCGTCTGCGGATCCTCCATCAACGGCCCGACGCCACCGCCGCCGGGCACGCAGATCACATCGAGAGCCGGGCAGTCGTGGAAGGTCGTGGTCGGTTTCAGCAGCAGGCCGGTGCTGGACGTCACTGGCATCAGGTCCTTCCAGATCAGGTGCACCTGCACGCCGGGCAAGGAGGCGAGCACGTCGTAAGGGCCGGTCAGGTCGAGTTGCTGAACCTGCGGGAATAACAGAAAGCCGATCTGCAGCGTCATCGTTCTTGCTCCGTTGAAAGAAGTGGACGACTTCACTGTAGGCGCGTAGGTTCTGGCGCATACGCCAATCACCCCACGAATTACGCCAAATGCCTAAAGCCATTCACGTCCTCGCGTTCGCCAACATGCAGATTCTTGATGTCACCGGACCGCTACAGGTGTTCGCCTCGGCCAACGATCTGGCCCGCCAGCGCGGTTTGCCGATGCCCTATGCGCCGAGCGTGATCGCCAGTGGCGGCGGGGCGGTGATGTCATCGGCGGGGTTGGCGGTGCTCGCCGAACCCTTGCCACAAACGCCCAGCGACACCTTGATCATCGCCGGCGGCTGGGGCATTTATCCTGCCGCCGAAGACCCGCAATTGGTCGACTGGGTGCGCGAGCACGGCACTCATTGCCGGCGCGTGGCTTCGGTGTGCACCGGGGCCTTTCTGCTCGCGGCCAGCGGCTGGCTCGATGGCCGCCGCGTGGTGACGCACTGGACGCGTTGCGAGCAACTGGCCGCGCAACATCCCAATCTGCACGTGGAAGCCAATCCGATTTTCATCAACGACGGCCCGGTGTGGACTTCCGCCGGGGTCACGGCCGGTATCGATCTGGCGTTGGCCATGGTCGAAGAAGACCTCGGCCGCGACATCGCCCTCGACGTCGCCCGGCACTTGGTCGTTTTCCTGAAACGCCCGGGCGGACAGTCGCAGTTCAGCGTGACGCTGTCGCTGCAACAACAGGGCAACCGCTTCGATGAACTGCACGCCTGGATCGCCGAAAACCTGACCTGCGACCTCGGCATCCCGACCCTCGCCGAACAGGCCGGCATGAGCGAACGCAGCTTCATCCGCCACTACCGCGCCGACACCGGCCAGACCCCGGCGCGGGCGATCGAATTGATCCGCGTCGAAACCGCCCGGCGATTGCTCAGCGATACCGGTTTGCCGGTGAAACGGATTGCGGCCAACTGCGGATTTGGCAGTGAAGAGACACTGCGGCGCAGTTTTCTGCGAGCGATTGGCGTGACACCGCAGGCTTATCGGGAGCGGTTTTCGGTCAGCGTTGCAGCAGATCCAGTATCGCCTTGAGGGTTTCCTGCGGCGCTTCTTCGGGAATGTTGTGGCCGACGCCCGCGAGCACGCGCCGCTCATAAAAACCGCTGAAATGCCCGGCATCTTCATCGATCACCGAAGGCGGGCCGACGCCATCATCGGCACCGCACAGCGAAATGCTCGGCACGCTGATCACCGGCTGTGTGGCGAGCGCTTCCTCCATCCACTCCAGGGCTGGATCGCCCGGGGCGTATCCGAAGCGATGCCGATAGGAATGAATCACCACGTCGACAAAATCAGGATTATCAAAAGCGCCAGCGGTCAGCGGGAAGCGTTCGTCCTTGCGCGCCCACGTCGGCGACCACAGCCGCCAAAGCAACTGACACAACGCCCGGCGATTCTGCCTAAGGCCCTCGATGCCTCGCGACGTGTGGAAGTAGTACTGATACCAGAGCCGATGCTCGTCTTCCGGGTCCAACGGCTGGTTCGCATGGGCGATGTCCTGCACGAGGTAGCCGTCGCCGCTGACCAGCCCGCGCACCCGCGCCGGAAACAACGCCGCGACAATACACGCCGCCCGACCGCCCCAGTCATACCCGCAAAGCATGGCCTGTTCGATGCCCAGCGCATCCATCAGATCGAGCAAGTCCTGCGCCATCGCAGCTTGCTGACCGGAGCGCAGGGTTTGCGCACTGTTGAACCGGGTCGGCCCGTAACCGCGCAAGTACGGCACGATGACGCGGTAGCCTTGCGCGGCCAGCGCCGGGGCGACTTCGTCGAAGGCGCGCGGGGAATAGGGGAAGCCGTGGAGCAGAATCACCGAGTCGCCGTTGTTCGGGCCGAGCTGTTCGTAAGCAATGGTCAGGGTTGGGGTAAGAACGCTCTCGATCATGACGAACCACTCCGTTTGAATCGCATTCAAACACTTTGGACCTGCGAGCGGACTGCGGGTCACCGCTGCGCAGGTTTCACCATGAATAGGGGCCTGAACCAGTTATCTGGCGTGCAGGCCCATTGTGGAAAAATACCTGTCGATCAGGGATTGGTCTGACAAGCGCTGGCGAAAAAGCGCTCAACGCTATGGTTGCCAGGAGCTCTTTTCGCCACTCAATTTTCGATCGAGAAAACTCGCCGCACTGATCAACGCCAGATGCGTCAGCGCTTGCGGCGTGTTGCCCAGATGCCGGCCATGGCTGTCGAACTCTTCGGCGTACAGCCCAAGCGGGTTGGCGTATCGCAGCAATTGCTCGAACTCCAGATGAGCCTTTTCTACTTGCCCGGCCCGAGCCAGGCATTCGACGTACCAGAACGAACACGCAGCGAACGCGCCTTCGGTGCCGCTGAGGCCATCGATGTTGGCGTCTTCGTTGCGATAGCGATAGACCATGCCGTCGCGCACCAGGGTTTTTTCGATCGCATCGAGGGTCGACAGCCAGCGCGGATCCTTGGCGCTGACGAAGCGCACCAGCGGCATCAACAGCATCGAGCCATCCAGCGCGGTGCCGCCCTTGTACTGGACGAAATGCCCGCGTTCTTCATCCCAGAAGTTGTCCCAGATGTCGGTGTAGATCGCTTGCCGGGTCTGATCCCAACGGGCGAACGGTGCCGGCAGTGAACGCTTGGAGGCCAGACGGATCGCCCGGTCCAGCGCCACCCAGCACATCAGCCGCGAGTGCAGGAAGTGATGGGTCTCACCGCGCATTTCCCAGATGCCGACATCTTCGCTCTGCCAGGTCTCGCAAACCTGATCGACCACCTCGCCGACGTGCCGCCAGCCTTCGTGGGAAATCGCGTCGCCGTACTTGTTGACCAAATACACGGCGTCCATCAGCTCACCGAAGATGTCGAGCTGGATTTGGTCATAAGCGCCGTTGCCGATGCGCACCGGTTGCGCGCCGCCGTGGCCTGACAGGTGCGCGAGTTCGGTTTCCGGCAATTCCTGCTGACCGTCGATGGCATAGAGGATGTTGAGTTTCATCGGTTTGCCGCAGCAATCGCTGACCCGTCCGCGCAGCCACTGCATGTAATGGTTGGCCTCGTCGACAAAACCCAGGCGCATGAACGCGTACACGGTGAACGAGGCATCGCGGATCCATGTGTAGCGATAATCCCAATTGCGCTCGCCGCCGGGAGTTTCCGGCAGGCCGAAGGTGGCAGCGGCGAGGATTGCACCGTGGCGGCGTGAGGTCAGCAGTTTCAGGGCGAGGGCGGAGCGGTTGACCATTTCCCGCCAGCGTCCGCGATAGTTGGATTGGCCGATCCAGCCACGCCAGAATTTCAGGGTGCGCTGCATGCACAGCTCGGCGGCGCCTTCCGTAAAACGCGGGTCGTCGCTGCCGCCGAGCATAAATGCGGCGGTTTCGTTGTGCTCGAGGGTGAACTGCGCGACGGCGGCTTGCGCGTCGATTTGCAGCGCCTGATCCGAGGCAAGGCGTATCGACGGCTGGCCAGCGGCGTTGAACGTCACGTCCTTTGCGTCCATCTCTGCCCGGGTGTCGGCGCGACCGTAGTCGTGGCGCACCGCGCAACGCAGGTTGAACGTCGCCGAGCCGCTGACCACGCGCACCCGGCGCATCAGCAGGGGCAGGGCGTCGACATCGTCACCGATGGGCAGCAGATCGGTGATTTCCACCACCGCGTGTTCGCTCAGCCAGCGGGTCTGCAAGACGTTGGTGTCGGGCAGATAAATCTGTTCGCGGCGCGCATCCGGCAAGTCCGGCGCGAGCTGGAAAATCCCTGCTTCAGGGGTGTCGAGCAGCGAGCAGAAGATCGTCGGGCTGTCGAACTCCGGCCAGCAGAAAAAATCCACGCTGCCCTTGTCGTTGACCAGTGCGGCGCTGCGCATGTCGCCGATGATGCCGTGGGCACCGATGGGACTTTGTTGTTCCACTTCAGGCTCAGCCATTGCCGCGGAACTCCGGATAGAGGCTCATCCCGCCATCGATGAACAGGGTGGTGCCGACGATGTAGTCAGACAGATCGGAAGCGAGGAACAACACTGCGTTGGCGACATCCTCGACATCGCCAATGCGTCCGTAGGGAATCAGCTGAAGAAGTTTGTCGCCGGCCGCGCCTTCAGTGGCTTCTGTGTTGATGGCCGTGCTGATCGCACCGGGCGCAATGCTGTTGATGCGGATGCGCTGGTGGCTGACTTCCTGGGCGAGGCTCTGCATCAACTGATCGACGCCGCCCTTGGACGCTGCATAATTGACATGCCCGGCCCATGGAATGCGCTGGTGCACCGAACTCATATGAATGATCTTGCCCGCCGCGCGCGACACGCCTTCGCGCACGCCCTGACGCTGGAAAATCCGCAACGCCGCGCGGGCGCAAAGGAACTGCCCGGTGAGGTTGACGCCGATTACCGTGTTCCAGTCGTCGAGGGTCATGTCCACGGCGGCAGCGTCTTTTTGCAGGCCGGAATTGGCGACGAGAATGTCCAGCGAGCCGAAGGCTTCGACGGTCTCTTTGAAAAGCCGCTCGACATCTTCTTCTTTCGAGACATCGGCGCCGATGGCGAGGGCCTTGCCGCCTTCGGCGTTGATCTGTGCAGCCAGTTCTTCGGCGGGTTTGGCGCTGCTGTTGTAGTTGATCACGACCGCAGCGCCGGCGGCGGCCAGTGCTTTAGCGGCGGCATGGCCGATGCCGGAGCTGGCACCCGTGACCAGCGCCACCTGATGAGCGAGGGAAATCTGCATGACGATTCGCGCCTTGGTTCAAGAGACTTAAGTAGCTGACTGATGGCAGACGCTGAGAGTTCATTTACTGGAAGCGGTGATTGCGCTGGCCCCTTCGCGAGCAGGCTCGCTCCCACAGGGACGGCATTTCGAATGTGCGAGCGAAGGGGCCTTCACAGACCGCTAACAATTGCGTGCTTCCACGGCAACCAACGCTATGGCAACTTGGCCGCCCCTGATGAGGCTGCAAACCATGGCAAACCCCTACCGCGAATTGTTCACCGCCCCCGGCGCCCGTGCCTTTGTGCTGGCGGGGATGCTGGCGCGCATGCCGATTTCCATGACCGGCATCGGCCTGATCACCATGCTTGCGCAGTTGAACGGCGGTTATGCGCTGGCGGGTGCGGTGGCGGCGACGTTTGCCTTGGCCACGGCGTTTTGCGCGCCGCAGGTATCGCGGTTGGTGGACCGTTATGGGCAGGGGCGGGTGCTGCCAGTCGCAGCGCTGACCGGTGGCGGCGGGTTATTGATGTTGCTGCTGTGCACGCGTGTGCAGGCGCCGGACTGGACGTTGTTCGTGTTCGCCGCGCTGGCCGGGTGCATGCCGAGCATGTCGGCGATGGTGCGGGCGCGCTGGACCGAGATCTACCGTGGCCAGCCGCAATTGCAGACGGCGTATGCGCTGGAATCGGTGCTCGACGAAGTGTGTTTTATTGTCGGGCCGCCGCTGTCGGTGGGCTTGTCGGTCGCGGTGTTTCCCGAGGCCGGGCCGCTGGCCGCGTTGTTGGCCCTGGCCATCGGCGTGACGGTGTTTGTCGCCCAGCGCAGCACCGAACCACCGCTGCACGCGCAGGAGTCGCAGCATCAGGGCTCGATCATTCGCTCGACTGACGTGCAATGGCTGCTGGCGTTGATGCTGGCGATGGGCGTGATCGTTGGAGTCATCGATGTGGTCAGCGTCGCTTTCGCTCAACATCAGGGCCAGCCGGCAGCGGCGAGTATTGTTTTGTCGGTGTACGCGATCGGCTCATGCCTGGCCGGCATCGCCTTCGGTGCGATGCGTTCGAAACTGCCGTTGCCGCGCCTGTTTCTCTACGGCGGCGTGGCGACGGCAGTGACCACGCTGCCGCTGCTTTTGGCGAGCAACATTCTCGGCTTGTCGATCGCGGTTTTCGTCGCCGGGCTGTTCTTTTCGCCGACGCTGATTGTCGCGATGGCGTTGATCGAACGGATCGTTCCGCCGGCCAAACTCACCGAAGGCCTGACCTGGCTGGTGACCGGGCTGAGCATCGGCGTGGCAATCGGCGCCGCCGGCTCCGGCGCGCTGGTGGATGCGTTCGGCGCGCGTAGCGGTTTCTGGCTGGCAATTGCGGCGGGGGCGGTGGTGCTGGTTTCAGCGTTTCAAAGTTTCCGTCACTTGAAATGAAATTCCACTGTGGGAGCGAGCCTCCTCGCGAAGGCGGTGTGTCAGTAAATATCTTCATACCTGATACAACGCATTCGCGAGCAGGCTCGTTCCCACAGTTATTTGCGGTGTTACCAGCCGCGTCCTGAGTTGATCCAGAAGTTGACGGATAGTGAGGTCGACACCGACTCCACCTGATGGAACCAGCCCTCGGGCAGGAACAGCAAATCCCCAGCCTCCAGCGTTACCCGCAAGAACGTCACCTCCCGCGCTGCCGGGAAACGTTCATAGTCCGGCGCGTCCGGGTTGAAATCGCAGCCATCCAGGCCACCTTTGGGCGCGGTCGACCAGGTGCCCAGCGCCTCGCGGTGGTGCGGTGCGGCGAGGGTGAATTTTTTCTGTCCCCAAACCTGGGCGAAGAGATTGTCGGTGTCATCGCGGTGCAACGGCGTCAGCGTGCCCTTGGGGCCGATCCAGATACGTGGCGGGATGAACAGCGACGTGTCGAAGTAGGGCGGGTACTGGATCTGCTCCAGCAACTGCGCCGGCAGGATGTTGTTGCCCATGTACGCCGGCGGCTCGCCGTCCGCGCCTTTGCCTGCCGGGCTGTCCAGCGAGGCGATGAACTCGGCCATCGAGGTCGAGCGGAAATCACGCTCGGTGGAAAAGGTCTTCTTTACATAATCGCCATGGCGGGTGATGCCCTGCAGTTCGGCGAAATGCACCAGCGATTGTTCGCGGCTCAGGCTGAACAGCGGCCAGTCGTGCAGCGCATTGCTGATCACCAACGGAATGCCGTTGGGCAAATATCGGGTTTCGAATTCGTGCCGGCTCAACTCGGCGCGCGCACGCCGTTCGACGCTGGTCTGCCGAGGCAGCGGAGCAGTGAGCTTTTCACTGAAGCGCGGCGGCGTCGGGTAGCGCTTGTTCATGTCGACTTTTTCCACCGTGCCGCCACCCTGGCGGGCGTGGTCGATAATTTGCGGCAACATCGTCGCCAGGCCCATGTTGCCGCCGATCTTCAGGCGCCCGCTGGCGAACAGTTCCTCGACGTTGACCACGCCGGCCATGATCCCGAGAAAGTCTTTTTCCGCGACTTCGATGGTCACGTTCGGACGCGGGTGACGCCCGGCTTCCGTGCGCTGGCTGGTCTTGATGTCATACCAGTACGCCTGTCGCCCACTGAAGATGAACTGGAAAACCCCCTCGATGCCGACCGCGCCGGCGTTGGCGAACAACTTGCCCAGAATGCTCTGCAGGTCCACGGTGATGCCCTCGCGATTGTTGTTTTTTCCTGAACAGGCAACGAGCGGCTGGCGGGGGAATTTAGCGGCCGGGCGACTAATTTGTCCGGCCAGTGATCCGTCTTTCTTGCAGACACATTTTTCAAGGAAAGCGCGGTGACCAAGCTGACATTGCTGTGCCTGCCCTATTCGGGCGCCAGCGCCATGGTTTACAGCCGCTGGCGGCGTCAACTGCCGACGTGGCTGCAATTGCAACCCGTGGAACTGCCGGGGCGTGGCGCGCGGTTCGATGAGCCCCTGCAAACCGACATGCGCGCACTGGCGCGGCAACTGGCGCGCGAGCACAAAGCGGGGCTGCAAGGCCCGTATGCGTTGTTCGGGCATAGCCTGGGTGCGTTGCTCGCCTGCGAAATGGCCCATGCCTTTCGCGAACTCGGCATGCCCGAGCCGCTGGCGCTATTTGCCTCCGGCACCGCCGCACCGACGATGCGCAGCGATTACGACCGCGGCTTTGCCGAACCGCGCAGTGATGCAGAGCTCATCGAACAGCTGCGCACCTTTCAGGGCACCAGCGAAGAAGTCCTCGCCAATAAAGAGTTGATGAGCCTGACCCTGCCGGTGCTGCGCGCCGATTTCATGATGTGCGGGCGCTTCACGCCTGCCCAGCGGCCCTTGCTCAATTGCCCGGTGCACGTGCTCGGTGGCAAGGAAGACCGCGCCACCACCGAACAACTGATCGGCTGGAGCAAAGAGACCCTGGGCAGTTTCTCGGTGGACATGATGACCGGCGGGCATTTCTTCATTCATGAGCACGAAGCGCGGGTCATTCGCGCGATCAAGACGCATCTGGAAGTGCATCACCGGCGCCTTGCGCAGGCCGCGCAACCGGCGTTCTGAGACGCGACTCATCTATCATTTTCAGGAGGCCAGTCATGGCTGTTGCTCTGGGATTTTCCGTTCGGCCGCTGCTGCCTGAGCGCGGGCGCTTGCCGCTGCTGGTCGAGGCGGGCGATGCCGACACCGATCTGTTGGCGGTATTCGATGAATTGAAGGCCTTGGTCGACGAGCATCTGCTGCGCGACGGTGGCGTGCTGTTTCGCGGCTTCCGCCTCGACGGCGCCGAGCAGTTTCGCCAGTTTGCCGCGAGTTTCGGCCATCCATTGCTGAACTACGAGTTCGGCTCGACGCCGCGCACCAACGTCACCCAAGGCGTGTACACCTCCACCGAATACCCGGCGCACCAAAGCATTCCGTTGCACAACGAACAGGCGTATTCCCGCGACTGGCCGATGAAGATCTGGTTCTACAGCATGATCGCCGCCAGGTCCGGCGGTGAGACGCCCATTGCCGACAGCCGCGAAGTCTACCGGCGCATCCCCGTGGCGATCCGCGAGCGTTTCGTCAGCAAAGGCCTGATGTATGTGCGCAACTTCGGCAATGGCCTCGACGTGGCGTGGGAAGACGTGTTCAACACCGAAGACCGTGAAGTCGTCGAGGCCTACTGCAAGGCTCACGGCATTGTCTGCGAATGGAAGGACGACGGTGAACTGCGCACACGGCAGACCTGTCAGGCGGTGGCGATGCACCCGGTGACCGGCGACCACGTCTGGTTCAATCAGGCGCACCTGTTTCACATCTCCAACCTGCCAGCGGACGTGCGCGAAAGCCTGCTCGACATCGTCGACGAAGAAGACCTGCCGCGTAACGTCTATTACGGCGACGGCTCGCCGATCGAAGACGAAGTGCTGGCGCAGATTCGTGCGGTGCTCGACGACTGTGCGATCAGTTTTCCCTGGCAGGAGGGCGATGTGCTGATGCTCGACAACATGTTGTCCGCTCACGCGCGCTCACCGTTCGAAGGGCCGCGCAAAGTCATCGTGGCGATGGCCGAGGGGCATTCGCAGGACGCACGCTAAGCACTTCGCAACTGTTCAACTCAATGCCGAAGCCGGTCATGCACCGGCTTCGGCATTTGTCTGTGTGGCCTTTGTGCCGTCGGGCCGCGATTGCCCCTGGCGCGCTAAATCGTCGCGCGGGCCATTCGTTCTTGTTGATACGACCGGGTCTCCAGGTCACGCCGCCGATCAGCAAGGACTCCACGCATGAATGCCGCAGACGCACAGAAACTAGCCCGCCGCTTTATCGAATTGCCCCAGGACAAACGCCGTCTGTTCCTCGCCGGCATGGCCCGCGAAGGCATCGATTTTGCGCAGCTTCCGATGACCGCCTGCGACGGCATCGCCGAGCGTGACGGCCTGTCTTACGCGCAGCAGCGCATGTGGTTTCTCTGGCAACTGGAACCGACCAGCGCTGCCTACAACCTGCCGATGGCGGTGCGTCTGGATGGTGAGTTGCACGTCGAGGCACTGGAACAGGCCTTCAGCCGTCTGGCGGCGCGGCACGAATGTTTGCGCACCACCTTCGGCCAGGACGGCGAGCGGGCCTTCCAGCGTGTGGCCGAACCAAAGCCACTGAAGTTGCCCGTGACTGACCTGAGCGAGTTGCCCCAAGCCCAGCGCTGGCCGCTGGCGCAGCAGCACATGATGGTCGAGGCGACCCAGGCTTTCGATTTGCAGAACGGCCCGCTGCTGAGCCTGCGGCTGTTGCGCCTGGCCGCCAAGGAACACGTGCTGCTGCTGACCCTGCATCACATCATCGCCGACGGCTGGTCGATGAACATTCTGATCGACGAATTCATGCGCACCTACGACGCGTTGGTCGCCGGGCGTGAACCGACGCTGGCGCCGCTGACCGTGCATTACCGCGACTACGCGCTGTGGCAGCGCAGCTGGCTGGAGGCCGGTGAGCGCGAGCGGCAACTGGACTACTGGCGCACGCAACTGGGTGACGAACATCCCGTGCTGGAATTGCCCACCGACCGCGCTTATCCGGCGCAAGCCAGCCATCAAGGCGCACGCCTGGAAACGGTGATCGACGCCGCCCTGCGCGAAGAGCTGAAAAACCTTGCCCAGCGTCAGGGCGTGACCTTGTTCGTGGTGTTGCTGGCAGCGTTCAAGACCCTGTTGCATCGCTACAGCGGCCAGACCGATATTCGTGTTGGCGGGCTGATCGCCAACCGCACCCGCAGTGAAACCGAAGGGTTGATCGGCTTCTTCGTCAACACGCAGATCCTGCGCAGCGCGGTCACCGCACAAACGCCCTTCACTGAGTTGCTGCAGAACCTGCGCCAGGCTGCACTGGGCGCTCAGGCCCATCAGGATCTGCCGTTCGACGCCTTGATCGAAGCCCTGCAACCGGCGCGCAGCCAAAGCCACAATCCGCTGTTTCAAGTGATGTTCAACCACCAGCCGCTGGTCACCGATTTGCACCAGGCGCAACTCGCTTCAGGCTTGCGCGTGGGCTATCTGAGCGAGGAACAACTGGCCGGCAGCGCTCGGCAACACGCGGCCACCAGCGACCTGATGCTCGACACCCGCGAGGAGGGCGAGCAACTGTTTGCTGCCTTCACTTACGCCACGGATATTTTTGATGCCGCGACCATCGCCGCGCTGGCCGGGCATTGGCGCAACATTCTCCAGTCGGTGTGCCGCGACCCGCAGCAGTCGATCGGCGAAGTGGCGATGCTCGCCGACAGCGAACGGCAAGCGCTGATACAAGCGACTGCACCCGTGCCTCGGTTTACCAGCGTGCAAAGCCTGTTCGAAGCGCAAGTCGCGCGCACTGCGCAAGCCCCGGCGGTGCTGTTGGCCACAGCGCCCGCGCCGGCACTCAGCTACGACGAACTTAACACCCGCAGCAATCGTCTGGCCCATCAGTTGCGCGCACAGGGTGTCGGCCCGGACGTGCTGGTCGGCGTCGCGCTGGGGCGTTCGCTGGAACTGGCGGTGGCGCTGCTGGCCGTGCTCAAGGCCGGCGGTGCCTATGTGCCGCTGGATCCGCAGACCCCGGCCGAACGCTTGCGCCATGTGCTCGCTGACAGTGGTTTGAAACTGTTGCTCAGCGACCAGCAAAGCCTCGCCAGCCTGCCGCCACTCTACGGCATCGAGTGCCTGTGTCTGGAGCAATTGCCCACCAGCGGGCAGAGCGACAACCTGCCGGTCACTGTAGAGGCTGACAACCTCGCTTACGTGATCTACACCTCTGGCTCCACCGGGCGGCCGAAAGGCGTGGCGGTCAGTCATGGCGCGCTGAGCGAGTTCATCGCCCGCGCCATCGACTACAGCGATCTGCGCGAAGGTGACCGGGTTCTGCAATTCGCCACCAGCAGCTTCGACGGTTTCGTCGAGCAGTTTTTCCCGCCGCTGTGCCATGGCGCGAGCGTGGTCATGCGCGACGCGCCGTTGTGGGACAGCGCGACACTGCATCAGGTCATCATCGATCACGGCATCACCCTGGCCGACCTGCCCGCGGCCTACTGGTATTGGCTGGTGCAGGAATACGCGGCGAAACCGCCGGCCAGTTTCGGTGCGCTGCGGCAGATTCACGTCGGCGGCGAAGCCATGGCGGTGGATGGATTGCGCTTGTGGCAGCAGGCCGGCCTGGGGCATGTGCGTTTGCTCAACACTTACGGCCCGACCGAGGCCACGGTGGTCTCGACGATTCATGACTGCACCGCGCTGACCGCCCAAGACGTGTCGTGGCGCGGCATGCCGATCGGCCACGGACTGGCAGCGCGGCGTCTGTACGTGCTCGACGATGATCTGAACCTGCTGCCGCAAGGCGCGGTGGGCGAGTTGTACATCGGTGGGCCGGGGCTGGCGCGCGGTTATCAGCGTCAGCCGAGCCTCAGCGCCGAGCGTTTCATCGCCGACCCGTTTGCTGACGGCCAGCGCCTGTACCGCACCGGCGACCGTGCACGGCTGCGCAGCGATGGCGCGCTGGAGTACGTCGGCCGGGTCGATCATCAAGTGAAGATTCGCGGCTTCCGCATCGAACTGGGCGAGATCGAATCGCGCCTGCAGCAATCTCCGGGCGTTCGCGAAGCAGTGGTGCTGGCGGTGCCGTTCGCCGGCGGTGCGCAACTGGTCGCTTATGTAGTGACGGAGCCGGCAGTGCTTGCCAGCGCGGCGACGCAAACGGCGTTCCGTCAGCAGACCCGCGCCGCGCTGCAAGCCAGCCTGCCGGATTACATGGTGCCGGGGCAACTGTTGTTGCTGGCGAACCTGCCGCTGACACCGAGTGGCAAGCTCGACCGCAAGGCCTTGCCGACGCCGGATCCGGCGCAGTTGCAGGGCGATTACCGCGCTCCGCAATCGCCGGCCGAGCAGTGTCTGGCGCAGGTCTGGGCCGAGGTGCTGCACGTGCCGCGTGTGGGCCTGGGCGATCACTTTTTTGAACTGGGCGGCCATTCGTTGCTGGCCGCGCAGGTGATTGCGCGGGTCAAGGAGCAGATGGGCGTGGTGCTGCCGCTGCGCAGCCTGTTCGAAAAGCCGCTGCTGGCGGATCTCGCCGAGGTGCTCGGGCAACTGGCCGAGGCGAGCGGCGACGACGATTGGTCCGACCTGGATCAGTTCATGAATGCTTTGCAAGGAGAAGAAGTATGAGCGGCACGATGGCGGAACGTATTGCAAAAAGGTTCGTCGGCCTGCCGCTGGAACAGCGTCGGCTGTTTCTCGCCAAGCTGCGCGAGGAGGGCAAGGATTTCAGCCTGTTGCCGCTGCCGGTCAGCCGCCACGACTGCGCGCAGATTCCCCTGTCGTTCGCCCAGCAACGCCTGCTGTTTCTCTGGCAACTGGAACCGCACAGCGCCGCATACAATATGGCCGCTGGCTTGCGTCTGAAAGGCCGGCTGGATGAGTCGGCCCTGAGCCGCTCGTTCGATCATCTGCTGGCGCGCCATGAAGTGTTGCGCACGGTGTTTCACACTGACGGCGATCAAGCGCATCAGCTGATTCTCGAGCAGCAAAGTATTGCCCTGGAACGCTTCGATCTGACTGGCACCGCCGCGCAAGAGCGCGAAGAACTGCTCGCGCAACACGTGCAAGACGTCACCGCGCAACCGTTCGATCTGCGCCACGGCCCGTTGTTGCGCGCCAGCCTGTTTGCCTTGGCCGACGATGAGTTCGTGCTGGTGGTGAGCATGCATCACATCGTCTCTGATGGCTGGTCGATGGACGTCATGGTCAAGGAATTCGTGCAGTGCTATCAGGCGTTCAGCCTGCAGCGCGAGGCGCAATTGCCGGCGCTGCCGTTGCAGTACGCCGACTATGCAATCTGGCAGCGGCGCTGGCTGGAGGCCGGCGAGGGCGAGCGCCAGCTCGACTACTGGCGTCAGCAACTGGGCGACGAGCATCCGCTGCTGGAAGTGGCACCGGACTTTGCCCGCCCCCTGACCCAGAGCTTCGCCGGGCAGACCCTGAGCTTTGATTTCGGCACCGATCTGTCACAACAGCTCAACGTCTTCGCGCGCAGCCAGGGCATCAGCCTGTTCATGCTGGTGCTGGCCGGGTTCTCGCTGTTCCTTTCGCGTCTGGCCGGCGAGCGCGACATTCGTGTCGGCGTGCCGAATGCCAACCGTGGCCGCGCCGAAGTCGAGGGGCTGATCGGTTTCTTCGTCAACACCCAGGTGCTGCGTTGCCAGGTCGATGAGCGCGGCAGTTTCGCCGATTTGCTCGCGCAGGTGCGTGAAGCGGCGTTCGGCGCGCAGGCGCATCAGGAATTGCCGTTCGAGCAACTGGTCGACGAATTGGTCGCCGAACGCACCCTGGGCCACAACCCGCTGTTCCAGGCCAAGTTCAACCAGAACGTCGGCATGCAGAAACAGCGCTCGATGGCCTTGCCCGGCCTGACCGTCAGCGAATATCCGTTGGCCAAGGACGGCACGCACTTCGATCTGGCGCTGGACATCACCGACGACGGCGCACTGATCCACGGTCAGATGACCTATGCCAGCGATCTCTATCGGGCGGAAACAGTCGCCGGTTTTGTGCCGATGTTGCTGGATCTGTTTACCCAGTTGCTCGACTCGCCGCAGGCGCCATTGCACACGGTTGCCACACCGCGGCCTGCTGCGCTTGCCAGCCAACGCGAACCAGCGTTGACGGTGTTGCAACACTGGGCGCGTGAAGTGGCTCGGCAGCCGCAGGCGCTGGCGGCTCGTGATTTGCAGAAGACAATGACGTTCCAGGCGCTGGATCAGGAGGCCAATCGTCTCGCCCATTATTTGCGTGCGCAGGGCGTCAATGTCGGCGACCCGGTGGCGGTGCTGCTCGAGCGTTCGCTGGACTGGCTGACTTGCCTGCTGGCGATTTTCAAGGCTGGCGCGGTGTACATGCCGCTCGACGTCAAGGCGCCGAGCGCGCGCCTGAAGCAGATGCTCGGCGCTGCGCAGGCCCGTGCGCTGATCGGTGCTGAAGGCGATGCACGGCTCAGCGAATTGGCGGGTGAGGGCTGTCAGGGCCTGACGTTTACACCGGGGCAATGGCATTCGCTGCCGGCATCCGCGCCTGCGCTGGCGCTGTATGCGCAGTCGCCGGCCTACGTGATTCACACCTCCGGTTCCACCGGGCAACCCAAGGGCGTGCTGGTCAGCCACGGCGCGCTGGGCAGTTACGTGCGCGGCATACTCGAGCGTCTGGCGCCGGCGCCGGAGGCGAGCATGGCGCTGGTCTCGACCATCGCCGCCGACCTTGGCTTCACCGTGCTGTTCGGCGCGTTGTGCTCGGGCCGACTGCTGCATGTGCTGCCGGAAGAACTCGGCTTCGACCCGGATCGCTTTGCCGAATACATGGCCTGCCATCGCGTTGCCGTGCTGAAAATCGTCCCCGGGCATCTCGCCGCGCTGTTGCAGGCGGCCAAGCCTGCCGATGTGCTGCCGGAACACGCGCTGATCGTCGGCGGCGAAGCCTGTTCGCCGGCGCTGGTCGAGCGTGTGCAGCAACTGAAACCGGGCTGTCGTCTGATCAATCACTATGGCCCGAGCGAAACCACCGTGGGCGTGCTGACTCATGAGGTCGAAGAGCTCGCCGCGCTGGCGCGCAGTGTTCCAATCGGCACAGCGCTGGCCGGTGCCCATGTCTATGTGCTCGACGATGTGCTCAACCCGGTGGCCGATCAGGTTGCCGGTGAGTTGTACATCGGTGGCGACAGCGTTGCCCTGGGCTACCTGAATCAGCCGGGGCTCACCGCTGAGCGTTTCCTGCCTGATCCGTTTGGGAACCGCGGCGCGCGAGTGTACCGCAGTGGCGACCGGGTCCGGCGCAATCGCGAGCAGGCGCTGGAGTTCATCGGTCGTGCCGACGATCAGGTCAAAGTGCGCGGCTACCGTGTGGAGCCTGCGGAAGTCGCGCGGGTGTTGCTCAGCCTCGATGGCGTCAGCGAAGCCGCCGTGCTCGCGCTGCCACTGGATGACGATCCGGCGCGCCTGCAACTGCTGGCATGGTGCGTGCCGGCAGTGGGCGCGAAGGTGCAGGCGCAGGATCTGCGCGAGCAATTGCAGGCGCGGCTACCGGATTACCTGGTGCCGGCGCAGTTGCTGTTGCTCGATCACTTGCCGCTGACCGCCAACGGCAAGCTCGACAAGCGTGCCTTGCCAGTGCCCGGCGTGGTCAGCCAGCAGTTCGTCGCGCCGGTCGGTGAGATCGAGGAAAAACTCGCCGCGATCTGGGCCGAGGTGCTCAAGCTTGAAAGGGTCGGCAGCAGCGATAACTTCTTTGAACTGGGCGGCGACTCGATCCTCAGCTTGCAGATCATCGCCCGGGCCAAGCGCCAGGGGATCAAGCTGAGCCCCAAGCAGCTATTCGAAAAACAGACCATCGGCCAACTGGCCGCTGTGGCCAAACTGATCGAAGCCAAACCGGCTGCCATCGCGGCACCAGTGGCACGCGGGCCGTTACCGTTACTGCCAATCCAGGTGCGTTTCTTCGACACGCCGATTGCCCAGCGCCAGCACTGGAACCAGTCAGTGATGCTGCAACCGACCCTGGCGCTGGACGCCGTGCATTTGCGCAAGGCGCTGGCGGCGCTGGTCGAACAGCACGAGACTTTGGCCTTGAGCTTTGTGCAGTCGGGCGATAGCTGGCAGGCGTTGCCGCAGATTCAGCGCGATCCCGAACTGCTCTGCGCACGCGAGCTGGACAGCCTCGACGCTTTGCCGGCACTGGCCGACGCGGCGCAGCGCAGCCTGGACCTGCAACGCGGGCATTTGCTGCGCGCGGTGCTGGTCACTCTGCCGAACGCCGAGCAGCGCTTGTTGCTGGTGATTCATCACCTGGTGGTCGACGGCGTGTCGTGGCGCATTCTGCTCGAAGACTTGCAGCTGGCTTACCAGGCACTGGCGGCGGGGACGGCGCCCATTTTGCCAAGCCAGAGCAGTTCGCTGCACGACTGGGCCGGGCAATTGCACCGTTATGCTCAGAGCGAAACGCTGGCGGCCGAAAGCGCTTACTGGCAGCAGACTCTGGCGGCGGATAACTCGGCATGGCCACGAGATTTCGCCGTGGACAGCCAGACCCGCGCCCAGGCGGCCCGCGCCAGTACGCGCCTGAGCCAGACACTGACCGACAAACTGCTGAAAGTCGCCCCGGCGGCTTATCGCACGCAGATCAACGACCTGTTGCTCACGGCTTTGGCGCGGGTGCTGTGTGACTGGAGCGAGCAGCCTTCGGTGTTGATCCAGCTCGAAGGCCATGGTCGAGAAGACCTGTTCGACGACGTCGACCTGAGCCGCACGGTCGGCTGGTTCAGCAGCCTGTTCCCGGTGCGCCTGACCCCGCAGGCCAATCCCGCTGCATCGCTGTGTGCGGTCAAGGAACAACTGCGCGCGGTGCCGGGCAAAGGCATCGGTTATGGCGTGCTGCGTTACCTCACGCGTGCAGCCGAGTTGCAGACGCTGGCGCAACCACGGGTGACCTTCAATTATCTCGGCCAGTTCGACGGCGCGTTCAGCGCTGAGCAGGGCGCGTTGTTCCTGCCGAGCAGCGACAGCACCGGCGCCAATCAGGATGGGCAAGCGCCGCTGGGCAATTGGCTGAGTGTTGACGGTCAGGTCCTCGGTGGTGAGCTGGAACTGACCTGGACCTTCGGCACCGGCATGTACCGCGCCGAGACCATCGAGGCACTGGCCGAGGCTTATCGCCGCGAGCTGGAACGCCTGATCGAACATTGCTGCGCGAGCGGCGCCGGTGGCGTGACACCTTCGGACTTCAACCTCGCCCATCTCACCCAGGCGCAGTTGTCGGCGCTGCCGATGGCGCCGCGTGACATCGTCGATCTGTACCCGCTGTCGCCGATGCAGCAAGGCATTCTATTCCACAGCCGCAACGAGCCGGACAGCCCGGCCTACACCAATCAGCTGCGTGTCGACGTCGAGCAACTCGACGCCGAGCGCTTCCGCCAGGCCTGGCAGCAGACCGTCGATGCCCACGATATTCTGCGCACGGCGTTCGTCTGGCCGCAGGATGCCGCCGCGCCGGTGCAAGTGGTGCGCAGCCGCGTGCAGATGCCGTGGCAAGTGCAGGACTGGCGCGGTCGCGCTGATCTTGATGCCGCGCTTGATCATCTCGCCGCTGAAGATTTGCAACGTGGCTTCGATCTGCTCGACGCGCCGCTGTTACGCGTGACGCTGGTGCGCAGCGCTGAACACACCCATCACCTGATCTACACCTGCCATCACATCCTGATGGACGGCTGGAGCACTTCGCAGTTGTTCGGCGAAGTGCTGCAACGTTATGCCGGCATCGCGCCGAGCGCAGGGCAGGGGCGTTATCGCGATTACATCGAATGGCTCGGCCAGCGTGATCAGCAGGCCAGTCGACAGTTCTGGAGTGCGGCGCTGGCGGACCTTGAACAGCCGACGCGACTGGCCAGCGCCATGCCGGTCCGGCACGCGGCCAGCGGCTATGCCGATCACGAGCATGTGTTCAGCGAGCCGCTGACCGCCGATCTCAACCGCTTCGCCCGCGAGCAGAAAGTCACCCTCAACACGCTGGTACAAGCGGCGTGGCTGCTGCTGTTGCAGCGCTACACCGGCCAGGATCACGTGGCGTTTGGTGCGACGGTCGCCGGACGGCCAACCGATTTGCCGGGCGTCGAACAACAGATCGGTCTGTTCATCAACACCTTGCCAGTGGTGGCAGCGCCATCGCCGGAGATCGGCGTCAGCCAATGGCTGCAACAGGTGCAAGACCTCAACCTGGCCGTGCGCGAGCACGAACACACGCCGCTGTATGACATTCAGCGCTGGGCCGGTACGGGCGCCGGGGCGTTGTTCGACAGCATTCTGGTGTTCGAAAACTACCCGATGGCCGAGGCGTTGGCGCAGGGCCCTGAGACGGGCCTGAAGTTCTCGGCAATCCGCCGGCAGGAGCAGACCAACTATCCGCTGACGCTGGTGGCGATCACCGGCCGCGAGCTGAGTCTGGGCGTAAGTTACGATCAGGCCAGCTTCGACGCTCAAGCGATCAGTACATTGAGTGGGCAGTTGCAAGGCCTGCTCGAGCAATTCCTCGCCGACGCCACGCAGCCGCTGGGTGCGCTGCAACTGCTCGCCGAGCCACAATGGCAACAAGTGATCGAGTGGGGCAAGGCGCCGGTTGCCACGCCGGATCAACGCACGGTGCTGGCGCACATCGCCGCGCAAGTGCAACGTCAGCCGCAGGCGAACGCGGTGCTGTTCGCTGAGCAATCCATCGCTTACCAAAACCTCGATGCCCGGGCCAATCGTCTGGCGCACAAGCTGCAAGGCATGGGCGTCGGGCCGGAAGTGCGCGTCGGCGTGTGCATGCGCCGCACGCCGCAGATGCTGGTCGGCTTGCTGGCGATCCTCAAGGCCGGTGGCGCCTACGTGCCGCTTGACCCGGATTATCCGCAGGAGCGCTTGCTGCACATGCTCGACGACAGCCGCGCGGCGGTGCTGCTCACCGAGCCGGCGGCGTTGGCGATGCTGCCCGAAACCTTGAGTGCGCAGGTGCTGCTGGTGGACGAGAACGTCGCCAGCGCATGCCCGGCCACTGCGCCTGTGGTGAATATCGCGGCAGACAATCTGGCGTACGTGATCTACACCTCCGGCTCCACGGGAAAGCCGAAAGGCGTAGCCATCAGCCACGGCAATCTGTCGGCGCTGATTCAATGGTCGGCTGGGGTCTATCGTGAAGAACAATTGCGCGGCGTGCTCGCTTCGACGTCGATCTGCTTCGATCTGTCGGTGTGGGAAATCTTCGTCACGCTGGCCTGCGGTGGCTGTCTGATATTGGCCGACAACGCCCTGGCGCTGGCCGATTTGCCGGCGCGCGAGCAGGTCACGCTGATCAATACCGTGCCGTCGGCGATTGCCGCGTTGCAACGGGCGGGACAGATTCCGGCTTCGGTCGGCACCATCAATCTGGCCGGCGAACCGCTCAAGCAGAGTCTGGTTGACAGCCTCTACGCCAGCACTCAGGTGCAGCAGGTCTACGATCTTTACGGCCCGTCGGAGGACACCACTTATTCGACTTTCACCCTGCGCAACCCGCAGGGCCGGGCGAACATTGGCCGGCCGCTGGACAACACCGTGGCCTACCTGCTCGACAGTCAGTTGCAGGTGCTGCCCGAGGGCGTGGCGGCCGAGCTGTACCTCGCTGGCGCCGGGGTGACGCGCGGCTATCTGCGCCGCGCCGCGCTGACCGCCGAACGCTTTGTGCCGAATCCTTACGCAGCCAATGGCGAGCGCCTGTACCGCACCGGCGATCTGGTGCGCCAGGGCGACGATGGCAACATCGAGTACATCGGTCGCGCCGACCATCAGGTGAAGATTCGCGGTTTCCGCATCGAGCTCAGCGAGATCGAAGCGCGCGTGTTGGAACTCGACGATATTCGCGAGGCGGTGGTACTGGCGCAGGACGGCGCCGCCGGCAAACACCTGCATGCCTACCTCGTCGCTGCGCCGGACAGCGAACGGTCGACGCTGGCCGAGCGGGTGCGCAGTGCGTTGGCCAGTCGCTTGCCGGCGCACATGCTGCCGGGGCATCTGCATCTGATCGACGCGATCCCGCTGACGCCCAACGGCAAGCTCGATCGCAAGGCGCTGATGGCGTTGGGCGAGAGCCCGACGCAGGAGCAATACCAGGCGCCGCAAAGCGATCTGCAATGGGAGGTCGCGACGATCTGGCAGGAGGTTCTGGAAGTCGAGCGGGTAGGGCTGGCGGACAACTTCTTCCAGCTCGGCGGCCATTCGTTATTGGCGACGCTGGTGGTGACCCGGGTGCAGGAGCGCCTCGGCGACAAGGTGCCGCTCAAGGCGTTGTTCGAGACCGACACCCTCAAGGATTTCTGCGCGCGGATCGCAGCGCTGCGCGTCGAAATGTCGCCCGTTCAGGATGAATTGGCTAAATCACTGGAGGCCCTCAAACGTCTATCCCTCGATGATCTGGAAAAACTGATTTCTTGAGAGGGAAAAACGCGTGCAAGAGTTAATCGAGTCGGTAGGACAACTTTCGGCTAAGCAAAGAAAGGCTCTGGCGATTCTGCTCAAGCAGAAAGGCGTCAACCTCTTTGACATTGCCCCGGTTTTCAAGCGCACGGCTGAAGAGCCGTTGCTGCTGTCCTACGCTCAGCAGCGCCAGTGGTTCCTCTGGCAGTGGGCACCGCACAGCGCGGCCTACAACATTCCGACGGCCCTGCGCTTGCAGGGGCCGCTGGATGTGCCGGCACTGGAACGCAGCATTGCGGCGCTGATCGAGCGCCACGAAACCTTGCGCACCGTATTCACTCAAGACAGCGCACAACCCTTGCAAGTGGTCCTGCCCGCAGGACCCTTTGCGTTGGAGATTCATCACCTGCGCGCTGATCCGGCGAATGACCCGGAGCACTCGATCGAAGCTTTCGTCCAGACCCAGAGCCAAAAGACTTTCGACCTGCAGCACGGCCCGTTGCTGCGTGCCGCGCTGCTGCAGGTCAACCCGGATGAGCATGTGCTGGTGCTGACCCTGCACCACATCGTTTCCGATGGCTGGTCGCTGCAAGTGATGATCGAGGAACTGGTGCAGCTCTATGCCGGTTTCAACCTCGGTCACGACGCCGGTCTGCCGGCCCTGCCGATTCAATACGCCGATTACGCCTTGTGGCAGCGCCAGTGGATGGAGGCCGGTGAGCAGGAGCGCCAACTGGCCTACTGGCAGGAAAAGCTCGGCGGCGAACAACCGGTGCTGGAACTGCCGCTGGATCGCCCGCGCGCGGTCGATCAAAGCTTTGCCGGCGCCAGCCATAACCTGATTCTCGACACGGCGCTATGCAATGCCCTCAAGGCCTTTGCCCGGCAGGAAAACGTCACCCTGTTCGTGTTGCTGCTGGCTTCGTTTCAGGCCTTGCTGCATCGCTACAGCGGGCAAAGCGACATCCGTGTCGGCGTGCCGGTGGCCAACCGTGGCCGGGTGGAAATCGAGCGGTTGATTGGCTTCTTCGTCAACACCCAGGTGCTCAAGGCGGACATCGACGCAGAGCTGCCGTTTATCGAACTGCTGCGTCAGGTCAAACAGACCGCGCAGGAGGCGCAGGCGCATCAGGATTTGCCGTTTGAGCAACTGGTCGAAGCGCTGGAGCCGGGCCGCAGCCTCAGCCACAGTCCGCTGTTCCAGGTGATGTTCAACCACCAGGCCGAGCGCCGTGCGAGCGTCGCCACGCGCCTGAACGGCCTGAACATCGAACCGCTGGAATGGCAGAGCCAGACCGCGCAATTCGACCTGACACTCAACACCACCGAACAGGCCCACGGCATCGAAGCCGTGCTCAAGTACGCCACTGACCTGTTCGACGCCGCGACCATCGAGCGCCTGGCGCAGCACTGGACTGCGCTTTTGCAAGCGATCGTCGCCGAGCCGAGCCAGCGCATCGGCCAATTGTCGATGATCGACGCCGGCCAGCAGCAACAGCTGTTGGCGCAATGGAATCCGCCGCTGATTGAACAACCGCTGACCCAGTGCCTCCAGCAAGCCATCGAGGCCCAGGCTGAGCTGCATGCCGATGCGGTGGCGGTGACCTTTGTCGGGCAGCGCCTCACCTACGCAGAACTCAACCGCCGCGCTAATCAGTGGGCGCACACCCTGATCGAACGAGGTGTCGGCCCGGACGTGCGCGTCGGCGTTGCGGTCGAGCGTTCGCTGGACATGATCGTCGCCATTCTCGCGGTGCTGAAGGCCGGCGGCGCCTATGTGCCGCTGGACCCGAGCTACCCGGATGACCGCTTGAGCTACATGATCGACGACAGCGGAATTTACTTGCTGTTGACCCAGGGGCATTTGCTCGGGCAATTGCCGCTGCCGCCGGGGCTGATCTGCCTCGATCTGGATCAAACGCCGGAGCACGGCATCGCAAGCAACCCGCCATGCCTGACCACGCCGGACAATCTGGCCTACGTCATCTACACCTCCGGTTCCACCGGCAAACCCAAGGGCGCGCTACTGCCGCACGGCAACGTGATGCGCCTGTTCAGCGCCACCGAGCACTGGTTCGATTTCGGCGCGCAGGACAGCTGGACGCTGTTCCATTCCTACGCGTTCGACTTTTCCGTGTGGGAGATTTTCGGCGCGCTGTTGTACGGCGGCAAACTGGTGGTCGTGCCGCACGACGTCAGCCGTTCGCCGGCGGATTTCTACACGCTGCTGTGCGATGAAAACGTCACGGTGCTGAACCAGACACCGTCTGCGTTCAAGCCGTTGATGCAGGTCGCCTGCGAGTCGAGCCGCAGTAATGCCCTGCGTTACGTGGTGTTCGGCGGCGAGGCTTTGGAAGTACAGAATCTGCGTCCGTGGTTCGAGCGTTTTGGCGACCGCACGCCGACGCTGATCAACATGTACGGCATCACCGAAACCACCGTGCACGTGACTTACCGACCGTTGTCGCTGGCGGATCTGCAGAGCAATCACAGCAGCCCGATCGGCGCGCCGATTGTCGACCTGTCGTGGTACTTGCTCGACAGCTCGCTCAACCTGGTGCCACAAGGCTGCATCGGCGAGTTGTACATTGCTGGCGCCGGTCTGGCCCGTGGTTATCTGAATCAGGCCGGCATGACCGCCACCCGCTTCGTGCCCGACCCGTTCAACCGCAAGGCTGGCCAGCGTCTGTACCGTACCGGCGACCTCGCACGCCTGCGCGGCGATGGGGTGATCGAGTACATCGGCCGTATCGACCAGCAAGTGAAAATCCGTGGTTTCCGCATCGAGCTCGGTGAAATCGAAGCGCAACTGCTCAAGCATCCACAGGTGCGCGAAGCGGTGGTGCTGGCGGTGGACGGCCTCAGCGGCCAGCAACTGGCGACCTGGGTCGTGCCGGTTGAGACATTGAACGGCGACGAGCAGGGCGCGCTGCGTGATTCGATCAAGGCGCACCTGCGCGAAACCCTGCCGGATTACATGGTCCCGGTCAGTTGGGCGTTCCTCGACCGACTGCCGCTGACCGCCAACGGCAAGCTCGATCGCAAGCAACTGCCGCAACCGGACGTTGCGCAAGTGCTGGAGGCCTACGCGGCGCCGCGCAGTGAACTGGAGCAGCGTCTGGCCGAGATCTGGCAGGACGTGCTCAAAGTCGAACGGGTCGGGCTTCACGACAACTTTTTCGAGCTGGGCGGCGATTCGATCATTTCGATTCAAGTGGTCAGCCGCGCGCGGCAGGTCGGTATCCGCTTTACGCCCAAGGACATTTTTCAGCACCAGACCGTGCAGCGTCTGGCCACCGTCGCGCAACAAAGCGACGCCGTGCAAACGGAGCAGGGCGAGGTGCTCGGCGATGCGCCGCTGACGCCGATCCAGCAGTATTTCTTCCACAGCGACATCCCGGCGCGCCACCACTGGAACCAGTCGATCCTGCTGACCCCGGCGAAAACCCTGCAAGCCACTGCGCTGCAACAGGCCCTGGCGCAGGTGCAAAAACAGCATGACGCCTTGCGTCTGCGTTATCGCCAAACCGAGCAGGGCTGGCAGCAAAGCCACGGCGCGGCGGATCAGCCACAAGACTTGTTGCGCAGCTTTACGCTGGACGACAGCGCGGCATTGCCAGCGCTGTGCCTGGACCTGCAACGCAGCCTCGACCTGCACAACGGCCCGCTGATTCGCGCGGCGCTGATCGATTTGCCGGACGCCAGTCAGCGTCTGCTGCTGGTGATTCATCACCTGGTGGTCGATGGCGTGTCGTGGCGAATCCTGCTCGAAGACCTGCAAAGCGCCTATCAGCAGATCAGCAGCGGACAGCGCGTGCATCTGCCGGCCAAGACCAGCGCGTTCAAGGATTGGGGCTTGCGCCTGCAAGAGCACGCGCGCAGCGCGGCGCTGGGCAGCGAACTGAGTTACTGGCGCGAGCAGTTGCGCGACGCGCCGCTCGGTTTACCGCTGGATAATCCGCAGGGTCAATTGAACAACCGCTTCGAACGCAGCGTCGACACGCGACTGAACGCCGAACGTACCCGCCAATTGCTGCAACAGGCTCCGGCGGTCTACCGCACTCAAGCCAACGACCTGCTGCTGACCGCACTGGCGCGGGTGCTCTGCGAGTGGACCGCTAGCGACAGTGCGCTGGTGCAGCTCGAAGGCCATGGCCGCGAAGACCTCTTCGATGACATCGACCTGAGCCGCACCGTCGGCTGGTTCACCAGCATGTTCCCGGTACGCCTGACGCCAAACGCCAGCCTGGAAAGCTCGATCAAAGGCATCAAGGAGCAACTGCGCGCGATTCCCAACAAGGGCATCGGCTACGGCTTGCTGCGTTATCTCGGCACGGCCGACGCACAAGCGGCACTGCATGAATTGGCGCAACCGCAGGTGACGTTCAACTACCTCGGCCAGTTCGATAACAACTTTGACGAAGACGCCTTGTGGCGGCCAGCCACCGAGGACAAGGGCGCCGGTCAGGACGAAAACGCACCGATGGCCAACTGGCTGACCATCGATGGCCGGGTTTATCAGGGCCAGTTGAGCCTGACCTGGACTTACACCAGTGACGTCTTCGAAGAAGCGACCATTGCCGCTCTGGCCCGCGCCTACGAAGTGGCACTGAACGAATTGATCGACCACTGCCTCAGCCATGCGGGCGGCCTCACGCCGTCTGACGTGCCGCTGGCCGGTTTGACCCAGGCGCATCTGGACAGCCTGCCGATTGCCGCCCAGCGCATCGAGGACATCTATCCGCTGGCGCCGATGCAGCAGGGCATTCTGTTCCACAGCCTGTACGACGCGGACGCCAGCGCCTACGTCTATCAGATGCTGCTGGACATCGACGGCCTCGACGTTGCGCGGTTCCAGCAAGCCTGGCAGCGCGTGGTCGATCGCCATGAAGTGCTGCGCGCCGGTTTCATCTGGGGCCGCGACGGCCTCGATGCGCCGTTGCAGGTGATCAATCGCCAACTGACCCTGGAAATGCCGGAAATCGATGTGCGCGATGCCGCTGATCTGCCGGCCGTGCTTGAGGCGCGGGCGCAAGCCGACCGTGAACGCGGCTTCGATCTGCAGAATCCACCGCTGCTGCGCCTGTGCCTGCTGCGCACTGCCGACGATCGCCATAGGCTGATTTTCACTTGTCACCACATCCTCATGGATGGCTGGAGCAACTCGCGCATGTTCGGCGAAGTGCTGCAGGATTACGCCGGCCAGCCGGTGCCGAGCGCGCAGGGCCGCTATCGCGATTTTCTGGTCTGGCTGCAGGGCCAGGACAAGGCCGCCGCGCAGGACTTCTGGCGCGGGCAACTGGCCGAACTCGACGAACCGACCCGACTGGCCTCGGCGTGTCATGGACGCACCGTACCGGGGCCGGGCAAACAGATGCATCGTCTGCATTTCGATGAAGCGTTGACCCAGCGCCTGAACCACTTCTCCCGTCAGCAACAGGTGACCCTCAACAGTCTGGTGCAGGCGGCATGGCTGCTGGTGTTGCAGCGCTACACCGGCCAGGCCACGGTGGCGTTTGGCGCTACGGTTTCCGGGCGGCCGGTGGATCTATCGGGCATCGAAGAACAGTTAGGGCTGTTCATCAATACCTTGCCAGTGATCGCCAGCCCGCAGGCCAGCCTCAGCGTCGGCGATTGGGTGCGCAGCGTGCAGGACAAGAACCTGCTGTTGCGCGACTACGAACAGACGCCGTTGCAAGACATTCAGCGTCTGGCCGCGTTGAGTGGCGAAGCGTTGTTCGACACCTTGCTGGTGTTCGAGAACTATCCGGTGTCCGATGCGTTGGAGGCCAATCCGGGCGGGCTGGGTTTTTCCGGTCTGGAGCATCGCGAGCAGACCAACTACGGCCTGACCCTGATCGCTGGCGCCAGCGAAGTGCTCAACCTCGATTTCAACTACCTCACCGAGCACTTTGCCGAGCGCAGCGTGCTCGCTCTGGCCGCGCATCTGCGTGAAGTGCTCGAGCAATTTATCCAGGCGCCGCAGCGGGCACTCGGCGAGATCGCTCTACTGCCGTTGGCCGAGCGTCAAACGCTGGCGCAGTGGAACGACAATCACGCGGCTTATCCGGCCGAGCGGTTGATTTCACAGAGCTTTGAAGCACGGGTGGCGGCGCATCCGCAGGCACTGGCGTTGAGTCATGCCGGCGTGGCCCTGAGCTACGGCGAACTGAACCGGCGGGCAAACCAGTTGGCTCGGCATTTGGTGACGCTGGGTGTCACCGCCGAAGTGCGCGTCGGCGTGGCGCTGCCGCGTTCGGCGGAACTGGTGATCGCCCTGATGGCAGTGCTCAAAGCCGGCGGCACCTACGTGCCGCTGGACCCGGACTACCCGGCCGACCGCCTGGCCTACATGCTCGATGACAGCCAGGCGAAAGTTCTGCTGACCCAGCAGGCGTTGCTGGCGCAACTGCCGTCCAGCGAAGCGCAGGTGGTGCTGGTCGAGGCCGGCGGCGAGGCGTTTGCATCGCAGGCGCCGGACAACCTGCCGGCGCGCGCCAATTCGGCCAATCTGGCCTACGTGATCTACACCTCCGGTTCCACCGGCAAACCGAAAGGCGTGGCCATCGCCCATCGCAACGTACAGGCACTGATTCACTGGTCCGCCGAGGTCTACAGCGAGGACGATCTGCAAGGCGTGCTGGCCTCGACGTCGGTGTGCTTCGACCTGTCGGTGTGGGAGATTTTCGTCACCCTGGCGCGTGGCGGGTCCATGGTCATGGCGCGCAATGCTCTAGAGCTACCGGACTTGCCCGAGCGTGATCAGGTGCGCCTGATCAACACCGTGCCGTCGGCGATTGCCGCGTTGCAACGCATCGGCCAGATCCCGCCGGGCGTGCGCATCATCAATCTGGCCGGCGAGCCGCTCAAGCAGGCACTGGTCGACACGCTGTACCGCGAGACTTCGGTCGCCCACGTCTACGATCTGTACGGGCCTTCCGAAGACACCACGTATTCGACCTGGACCCTCCGCGAACTCGGCGGTCAGGCCAATATTGGCCGGCCATTGCGCAACACCACTGCGTACCTGCTCGACGAGCAATTGCAGGAAGCGCCGGTCGGCGTCGCAGCGGAGCTGTATCTGGCCGGTGAGGGCATCACCCGTGGCTATCTGTCGCGCCCGGGACTGACTGCCGAGCGTTTCGTGCCGAATCCGTTGACGAGCAACGGCGAGCGCATGTACCGCACCGGCGACCTGACGCGTTTCATCGATGACGGCCGTATTGAATACGTCGGCCGCATCGACCATCAGGTCAAAGTGCGCGGCTTCCGTATCGAGCTCGGCGAAATCGAAGCGCGTCTGCTGGCCCAGGCCAGCGTGCGCGAAGGCGTGGTGCTGGCGGTGGATGGCGTTGGCGGCCAGCAATTGGTGGCTTATGTGGTACCGACCGAGGCCGATCAAAGCCCCGCGCAATTGGATGAGCTGAGCACTGCGCTGCAAGCCGCGCTCAAGGCGCATCTGCCGGACTACATGGTGCCGGCGCAGTGGCTGTTCCTTGAGCAATTGCCGTTGACACCCAACGGCAAACTCGATCGCAAGGCTTTGCCGGCGCCGGATGCCAGCCAGGCACAACGCGATTACGTCGCGCCATCGACGCCGCTGGAGCAGCAACTCGCCGAGGTCTGGCAGGACATTCTGAAAATCGAGCGGGTCGGCGTGACCGATAATTTCTTCGCCCTCGGCGGTGATTCGATCGTCTCGATCCAACTGGTCAGCCGTGCGCGTCAGCAGGGCATTTGCTTCACGCCCAAAGACCTGTTCCAGCAGCAGACGGTGCAGAAACTGGCCGCAGTGGTTTCGCTTGAAGACGCACAATCCGCCAGCGCCGGCGACTACCCGTTGGCGCAACTGGATCAGGCGCAGCTCGATGCGTTGCCGGTGCCGGCGGAGCTGATCGAAGACGTCTATCCGCTGTCGCCGATGCAGGAGGGCATGCTCTTCCACACCCTGTCGGATAACGGCAGCAGCCTTTACGTGCAACAGGTCAGCCTGCCGATCAAGGGCCTCGACGTTGAGCGTTTCCGCCGGGCCTGGGAATTCATCATTGTGCGTCAGGCGATCCTGCGCACCAGTTTCCATTGGCAGGACGGTCTGGCCAAACCGCTGCAGGTGGTGCATCGCCATGCGCCGTTGCAGATGCAGGTGCTCGATTGGCGTGGGCAGGACTGCAGCGAGGCGGCGATTGCCGAGTTCGCCAGCGCCGATCGCGCGCTGGGCTTCGACTTGTCCGAAGCGCGATTGCAGCGGGTAACCCTGCTGCAGCTGGGCGACGAGCAGTACCAGATGATCTGGACCAGCCACCACATTCTGATGGACGGCTGGAGCAGTTCGCGGCTGTTCGGCGAGGTTTTGCAGTACTACTCCACGGGCGAGGTGACTGGCGAAAATGGCCGTTATCGCGACTTCATCGCCTGGTTGCAGGCGCAGGATCAGGATGCGCAAGAGCTGTTCTGGAAGGCGCGTCTGGCGGTGGTCAACGAACCGACCGCGCTGAGTCAGGCGATGCACCCGCGTCACAGTGCCGACGTTACCGGTCACGATGCGCTCTATTCGAACTGGGACAAAGCGCAAACCGCGCGTCTGCTGGAGTTCTGCCGCGACCTGCGCATCACCCCCAACACGCTGATCCAGGGCGCGTGGCTGCTGCTGTTGCAACGCTACACCGGCCAACAGACGGTGACCTTCGGCGCCACCGTATCGGGGCGTCCGGAAAGTCTGCCGAACGTCGGCAACATGCTCGGCCTGTTCATCAACACGTTGCCGATCATTCAGACCCCACAGGCCGATCAGCGTCTGGCCGACTGGCTGGGGGAAGTGCAGGCCTACAACCTCGACATTCGCGATTACTCCCAGGCACCGCTGGCCGATGTGCAGCGCTGGTCGAACCTTGGTGGTCAGGCGCTGTTCGACAGCATCGTGGTGTTCGAAAACTTCCCGATCGACGAGCGCTTGCAGGAAGAAACCGACACCGAGCTGACCTTCGGCAAATCCATCGGCCACGGCGTGACCAACGTGCCGATGGACCTTGCGGTGATGCTCGGCGACGAGTTGTCGATCGAGTACCTGTACCTGCGCAGCCACTTCAGCGCCGCGGCGGTAGAAGGCATTCGCCTGACCCTGGAAAACACCCTCGCGGCGATGATGGCTGCGCCGTATGAGCGGCTGGGCAACTTGCAGCGTCTGTCCGCCGAGCAATGGCAAGCGGCGCAGGCCTGGAGCGCCGAGCCTTCCCACCGCCATGCGCCGCAGTTGCTGCCGGAGCTGATCAGCCGTCATGCGCAACAGCAACCCGATGCGATCGCGGTGCAATGCGCCGGCGAGAGCCTGAGCTACGCCGAACTTGAGCGGCAGGCCAATCGACTCGCGCAGTGCCTGATCGCCCACGGCGCCGGGCCGGAAGTGGTGATCGGCGTGGCATTGCCGCGTTCGCTGGAAATGCTGGTGAGCTTCCTCGCCGTGCTCAAGAGCGGTGCGGCGTACGTGCCGCTGGACATTGATTATCCGCCGGAGCGTCTGGCGTACATGATCGAAGATTCGCGCATGGCCCTGCTGCTGACGCAAACCAGCCTGCGCGCGACGTTGCCTGCACCACAAGGCGTGCGGCGTCTGGAAATCGATCAACTCGATCGCAGTCTTTACAGCGACGCTGCCCCGGTCTGCGATGTTCACGAGCAGAGCCTGGCGTACTTGGTTTACACCTCCGGTTCCACCGGGCGGCCGAAAGGCGTGGCCGTGACCCAGGGACCGCTGAGCATGCACTGCCAGGCCATTGCTGAGCTGTACGAAATGGACGCGAGCAGTTGCGAGTTGCACTTCATGTCGTTCGCTTTCGACGGCGCTCACGAACGCTGGCTGAGTACCTTGTACAGCGGCGGTCGTCTGGTGATTCGCGACGGTTGTCTGTGGACGCCGGAGCAGACCTATCAGGCCCTGCACGATTACGGCGTGACCATCGCCTGCTTCCCGCCGGCCTATCTCAAACAACTCGCCGAGTACGCCGCCGCCAGTGGCATCGCACCACCGCCAGTGCGCATCTACTGCTTCGGTGGCGATGCGGTGCCGGAGCAGACCTTCGAACAGGTCAAAGCCGCGTTGCGTCCGCAGTTCTTCACCAACGGCTACGGCCCGACCGAAACCGTGGTCACGCCGATGCTCTGGAAAGTCGCCATCAGCCAGCACTGCGAAGCGGCCTATGCACCGATCGGCCGCGCGGTGGGTGCGCGGTCGCTGTACGTGCTCGACGACGATCTGAATCCCCTGCCGCCGGGCTTTGCCGGTGAGCTGTACATCGGCGGTTACGGTGTCGCTCGCGGTTATTACGAGCGCCCCGACCTGACCGGCGAACGCTTCGTGCCCAATCCGTTTGCCCTCGGCGAGCGCCTGTACCGCAGCGGCGATCTGGTGCGGCGTCGCGCGGACGGCGTAGTCGATTACGTCGGGCGCATCGACCATCAGGTCAAGGTCCGCGGCTTCCGCATCGAGCTGGGCGAAGTCGAGGCCAGCCTGCGTCAGTTGCCGGAAGTCAGCGATGCGCTGGTGATTGCCCGCGACAATGCCTCCGGCAAGCAATTGATCGGTTACGTGGTCACTGCCACAGGCGATGATATCGGCGATGAACTCAAGGCCGGGCTGCGCGCTTCGCTGCCGGAATACATGGTGCCAGCACAGATCGTCTGCCTCAGTGCGTTCCCGGTTACGCCCAACGGCAAACTCGATCGCAAGGCACTGCCGGAGCCGGAGTTCAAAAACGACGAATATGTTGCCCCGCGCACCGAGCAGGAATGCCTGCTGGCGGAAATCTGGGCGCAGGTGTTGCAGGTCGGGCAGGTCGGTATCAGCGATAACTTCTTCGAACTGGGCGGCGATTCGATCCTCAGCCTGCAAGTGATCTCGCGGGTGAGAAACCATCCGACCCTGCAGATGGAGCTGAAGCTGCGCGATCTGATGCGCTATCAAACCATCGCCGGCATTCTCGAGCAGCAAGTCGCGAAGGAGGGCACTGGGCAAGCGCTGCCGGACCTGACTCAGGTTGCCGCAGAGGGCGCGTTCAATCTGCTGCCGATCCAGGAGTGGTTCTTCGCCGAAGGCATGGCCGAGGCGCATCACTACAACCAGTCGTTGCTGCTCAGCGCACGTCAGCCGCTGGATCTCGATGCACTCGAACAGGCGCTGGGCTTGATCGAACAACATCACGATTCGCTGCGCCTGCGTTTTTCCAACGACGGTAGGCGCTGGTTGCAGCGCTATAGCACCCGCTTGTCCGACGAGGCTGTGCTGTGGCGCCGCGAAGCGCAAAGCAGCGAAGAGGTCGAAGCCTTGGCCAACCTCGCGCAGCGCAGCCTCAAACTTGATGACGGGCCGGTCTGGCGGGTCATGCACGTGGCCTTGCCGGATGGTCAGGCGCGCTTGCTGGTGGTGATTCATCACCTGGTGGTCGACACCGTGTCGTGGCGGATTCTGCTCGACGACCTGAAAGTCGCTTATGAAGCGTGCGTGCAGGGGCTGCCGCCACAACTGCCGATTCGCACCAGCAGTTACCGTTCGTTTGCCGAGGCATTGCAGGCGCAGGCGCCAGTGATTGCCGAACAGGAGCTGAGCTATTGGCTGGAGCAACTGGATCAACCCGGCGTTGATCTGCCGTGCGACAACCCGCGCGGCAAGAACCTTGTGCGGCAACAGGCGCAGGCGCGGCTCAAGCTGTCCCGCGAGCACACCGAACAACTGCTCAAACAGGCCCCGGCGGTGTACGGCACGCAGATCAACGACTTGCTGTTGTCAGCGCTCAGCCGCGCGCTGTGCCGCTGGAGCCAGCAACCGTCGGTGTTGATCCTGCTCGAAGGGCACGGCCGCGAAGACCTCTTCGAATCGATCGACCTGAGCCGCAGCCTCGGCTGGTTCACCAGCATGTTCCCGGTGCGTTTGCACCCGGACAGCGACGACATCGGCCAGTCGATCATCGATGTGCAGGCGCAACTGGCGGGCGTGCCGCAGAAGGGCATCGGCTACGGCGTGTTGCGTCATCTGGCCGGGCCGGAAATCTCGGCGCAACTGGCCGGATTGCCGCAGGCACGGGTTACCTTCAACTACCTCGGGCAGTTCGACCAGAGCTTCGATGAACAGGCGTTGCTGGTGCCGGCACTGGAAGAGACCGGCGACAACTACAGCCTCAAGGCGAATCTGGGCAACTGGCTGGAAATCGTCGGCCAGGTCTATGACGGGCAACTGGCGTTGCGCTGCATTTACAGCAGTCAGCGTTACCGCGCCGGCACCATGGATGCGCTGATGAGCGATTACCAGCGTGAGCTTGAAGCGTTGATCGAGCATTGCATGGCACGGGTGGGTTGATCGCCCGGTCTTTTGCGCGGGCGCTGCTCAGGCGCGCCCGTCCTATTGCGGATACAAGGATTTTTATCGATGTCGTTACACCCTGATCTGGAAGCTTTCCTCGACCTCGCGCAAGACAGCCAGGACGCCGGCCTGCCAGCCATGCACCAGCTGAGCCCGAGCGAGGCCCGCGCTACATTCGAACAGACCACCGCGCAACTGCGCTGGCCGGCGCCGCTGGACCTGGACGTCACGGAAATCGAAACACTGGCCCGGGATGGCGCGGCGCTGGCGTTGCGTTTGTATCGGCCCAACGGTGTTGAATCGCCGCTGCCGGTGCTGGTGTATTTCCACGGTGGCGGGTTTGTGGTTGGCAGTCTGGATTCCCACGACGGCGTCTGCCGCGAGTTTTGCCAGCGCACGCCGTGTGCGGTGCTCTCGGTCGGTTATCGGCTGGCGCCGGAGCATCGCTTTCCGACGGCGCTGGAGGATGGCGAGGACGCTGTAGCCTGGCTGGCGGAACAGGCTGCGAGTCTCGGCCTGGATGGTTCGCGCGTTGCGTTTGGCGGCGACAGCGCAGGCGCGACGTTGGCGACGGTGTTGGCCATTCAGGCGGTGCGGCAACCGCACACGGTGGCTATCGCGCCGAAGGCGCAGTTGTTGTGTTATCCGGTGACGGATGCTTCGCGGGTGCATGATTCTCGGCTGTTGTTTGGCGAGGGGTATTTGCTCGAGAACGACACGCTGGAGTGGTTTTATCAGCACTATGCGCGTGGGCCGGAGGATTATCTCGATTGGCGTTTTTCGCCGTTGCTGGCGGAGGATTTGCGTGGGGTGGCGCCGGCCATTGTGGTATTGGCCGGGTTTGATCCGTTGCTGGATGAGGGGCAGGCTTATGTCGACAGGCTGCGTGGGCAGGGGGTTGAGGTCGAGGTCGAGGTTTGTGCCGGGTTGACTCATGATTTGTTGCGGTTGGGGGCGGTGGTGCCTGGGGTTCTGGAGGTTTATCCGAGGGTGGGTGGGGCGCTTGCGCGGGCTCTGGTTTAGTGTGCATATCCGTTTCTGCGGGTGTTGCTGATTACGGTTCCGCCCTTACGGCGGGTCACCTTTTTCAAACGCCAAAAGGTAACCCAAAAGGCTTGCTCCTACGTTCGGCCCTCGCAGGCTCGGGTTCCTTCGCTGCGGGATCGATCCGGGCGCAGCGGGTACGGTTTGCTTCGCTGCACCTCCTTCCGCTGTGTTCGACTTCGTCGAACGGTCGCTGCGCTCCCACGCCCGGATCAATCCCTCCACTCAGCCTTCCGATGTCGCCGGTGGATCAAGATCAAAAGCACTCGAGCTTGCGCTCATTGTTGAGTGGTGCGGCTTCGCCGCGGGCAGCTGCGCTGCCTTGCTTTTGCTTTTGTGGGAGCGAGCCTGCTCGCGAAGGCGTCCTGACAGCCGACCGATTTCTCTATGCCCGCACCTGATCCAACTGTAGGAGCCGCCGAAGGCTGCGATCTTTTGATCTGGCTTTTGCTTTGGCTTTTGATCCGGCTTTTGATCTTTTGCCCCTTCGGCAGGCTTCGTTACGGGATCGATCCGGGGGTGGGAGCGCAGCGACCGTACGACGCAGTCGTACACAGCGGAAGGAGGTGCAGCGAAGCAAACCGTAGCCGCTGCGCCCGGATCGGTCCCGTAACGAAGGTACCCCGAGCTTTAGCGAGCGGGCCGTACGCCGGGGCAAAGCCTTTTGGGGTACCTTTTTGGCGTTTGAAAAAGGTGACTCGCTGTAAGAGCGAAACCGCCAGCGGCAACACCCGCAGCAACGGATAAGCTCCCAATCCCAAAAAACAAAAAAACCCCACATCTCACAATGCGGGGCTCTCTCACAGCTCAAATCAAAAAATCAGAAATCAGCCTTCACCGACATCACAAAATTCCGCGGTTCACCATAGAAGTTACCGAACCCCTCGGTCCCAATGGTCGCGTAATAACGCTTGTCGAACAGGTTGTTGCCGTTCAACGCTACCGACCAGGTGTCATCGATCCGATAACCAATGCGACCGTTCCAGACCGCATAACCCGCGCCGTCGACATTGTCCCCGCCCAGAGGCGAAACGCGGTAGGTGCCCGTCTGTGCATTGACACCCGCACCAATGGTCACACGGTCCAGCGGTCCGCTCAGGGCGTAATCACCCCACACGCGCAACAGGTGACGCGGCACGTAGGAGTTGTACACCGCGCCATCCTGAGTGGCGTCGGCATCTTCCAACACTTTGGTCTGGGTGTAGGTATAACCGGCGAGCAATTGCAGGCGGTCGATCACTTCACCGCTGACTTCAGCTTCAAAGCCCTGGGCGCGGACCTTGCCCGAGTTGATCTGGCAGGAACTGTCTTCGCACCGCAGGTCATCCTGGGCCGCGTCTTTCTGGATGGTGCGGAACAGGTTGAACGTGGTGTTCAGACGACCGTCGTACCACTCACCCTTGATCCCCAGCTCGTAGCTCTGGCCAATCAGCGGCTTGAGCGTGCTGCCGTCGATGGTTTTGTACGAGCCTTGCGGGGTGAAGATGTCGGTGTAGCTGGCGTAGGCGGTCAGGTTGTCGTTGAGGTCGTACAGCAGGCCGGCAAACGGCGTGACCTGGCCGGATTCGGTGGACTGGGTGTTGACCTCGGTGCCTTCGCCACGGAAGTACTGCACCGAGTCGGTGTCGGATTTGTACCAGCTGACCCGGCTGCCGAGTACCAGGGTCATCGGGTCGGCGAGTTTCAGGCGGGCGATCGAGTAAGCGCCGTATTGCTTGATGTGCATGTCCACCGGGCCGCCACGGGAGGCGTTGGCCAGGTAGTAGCTTTCATCTGGCTGCGGGATGTTGTGGTTCGGGTTGAACACGTTCTGACGCTGTGGCAATGCCGCCACCGCGTAGAAGTCGTCCTTGTGCGAACGGCTGGCGTTGGCGCCGACGATCAGTTCGTGCTGCTGGCCGAACGCGTCGAATTTGCCGTCGACGTAAGCATCGAAACCGTAGTCGCGCTGATCGTAATCATAGGTACTGCCGAGCATCAGCGTGTTGGTCGCGGTGGCGCCCAACGGCACGGTGCCGCTCGGGAAGGAATATTCCATGTCCTGGGTGTTGCGCGAGTAGACACCGGCGACTTTCAGCGACCAGTCATCGTTGAACTGGTGTTTGACGTCGGCGAAGTAGGTGGCGCGTTTGCTGCGCTGGTTGTTCCACGAGGTGTTCAGGCAAGTGGAGCGTTTCAAGTGCAGGTCGGAGCCGTCGGCGTAGCGCGGCAGGCCGCCCCAGCACGGGGTGGCGTCGACGTCTTCATAGGCCATGCCCAGACCGAGGGTGGTGTCGGGACTGAGGTCGAAGTCCAGGGCGCCGTAGTAGATCTGGTCGCGGCGTTCAGCCACGTCGTAGAAATACTGCCGGGTCTGCTGGGTCACCACGGCGCGGCCACGCACGGTGCCAGCGTCGTTCAGCGGGCCGCCGGTGTCGACCTGGCCGCGGTAGTTGTCCCAGGTCCCGGCCGACAGCGACAGCTGCGTGTGCGGGGTGTCCTGGCCGCGCTTGCGCACGAAGTTGACGCCGCCGGCGGTGCCGCCCGCGCCCTTCATCATGCCGGCCGCGCCGCGGAGGATTTCCACGCGGTCGTAAATGGCCATGTCACTGTTGAAACTGTCCGCCTGCACGTAGCTGCTGCCGATGTCCAGCGGCACGCCGTCGTACTGGTACTGGCCGCTCATGCGGAAACCGCGCGAGTAGAAATACTTGCCGCCCATGGGCGAGTCGTAGACGGTGATGCCCGGGGTCTTCTCCATCACCTGTTCGATGGTGTTGAGGTTCTGGTCATCGAGCATCTTGCGGGTCATCACCGTGACCGACTGCGGCGTTTCCTTCAGCGAATGCACGCCCTTGCCGATGGTCACGCCGCCGGTGGTGTAGGAGTTGCTGCCTTCGGTGGTGGCGCCGAGGCGGTTGGCGTTGACGTTGGTCGGCGCCAGTTCCATTGCGCTGCCGCCAGTGGCCGGGCCGAGCACGGTGACGGTGTTGCCGTCACGCTGATAGCGAATGCCGGTGCCGCTGAGCATCGCCTTGAGCGACTCGTCGTCCTGATAGCGGCCGTTGAGGGCGCTGGAGCGCAGGCCTTGCAGGCTTTCCGGGCTGTAGACGATTTGCAGGCTGGTCTGCTGACCGAGGGTCTGCAGGGCCTGGGCCAGCGGTTGGGCAGGGATGTTCAGGGTCCATTCCTGGGCCTGGACATATGGCGCTGCCGCGAGGCTCAGTGCCAGACCCAGGCCGCTACCGGCCAGGCGTGTGCGGGTCGCGCCGTGCATCAGCAGGGCTCGAGTCAGAGGGCGAAGCATGAAACGGGATGCGGACATGAGGTTAAGACCTTGGCAGGTATAGTTGTTAATGGTTCTTATTCATCTCATTAAGACGAGGAAGCCGCGGCAAACCGGAAAAGTTTTTCTCCGGCCCGGTCGCGGCTGCCTCGATCAAGCGGTTTGCAGTTCGCTTCTGACCTTGCCGGCCTCCATGCGCACCAGTTGATCGGCGACGTCGAAGTAACGGTCGTCGTGGGAAATCACGATGATGGTTTTGCCCAGACGCTTGAGGTCGGGCAGCAGCTCGGTATAGAAGATCCGCCGGAAGGTCGGGTCCTGATCCGCCGCCCATTCATCGAACACCAGCACCGGCCGCTCTTCGAGCCAGGCGTTGACCAGTGCCAGGCGTTTGCGCTGGCCGGTGGACAGGTCAGTGGTGCTGAACGCGCCGTCGCGCACGCTGACCTTGTGCGCGATCTCCAGACGTTCGAGGTAGCGGGTGGCATCCTGCGGTACCTCACGATCGCCCTGAATCAAGTCGTCGAACAGGTAGTAGTCGGCGAAAATCGTGGTGAAGTTCTGGCGGTAATCGTCGCGGCTGACCGCAGTGATCGGCTTGTCGTTGACGCGGATTTCGCCCTCGGTCGGCGCATACAAACCCAGCAGCAATTTGATCAGCGTGGTTTTGCCGCAGCCGTTCTCACCGACGATGAACACGATGTCGCCCTGTTCGATGCGCAGGTTCACCGGGCCGAGGCGGAACGGTTCGCTGCCTTCCACGGGCGGGAAGGCGTAGCGCACGTTGCGCAGTTCCAGGCTGTTGACGACGGCCGGCTTGCTGCCCTGATCCTGCAGCAACAGGTGCGGTTCCGGCGATGAGAACTGTTCGCTGAGTTCGGCAATGCGACGGAAGGCAATCTGCGCGCGGCTGATGATTGGCAGGGTGCTGATCAGATGTTCCAGCGGCCCCTTCATGTACAGCAGCACCAGAACGAAACCGCTCATCACCGCTTTGTCGGCACTCGGCCACAGCGATTGCAGGGCCAGGGCCATGCCGATGACCACGAAAAACAGCATCGAGCCAAACGACTTGGCGATGACGAAAGTGTTGATCGATCTGATCTGGGTGTCGCAGATTTTCTCGGCGGTTTTCTGAATGCCGGCGACGAACATGCGCTGACGGCGCGGGCGGTGGATGCGCAGTTCCTTCGCGCCTTCGGCGATAGCGTTGTAATGCTTCTGCAGTTCGTCCTCGGAGTCGCGGGCGGCGTAGAAACCGCGCATGCCCTTGGCCCGCGCAATCGCCTGGATGGTGGTGCCGATGGCGATGGCCACCAGCATCATCAGGAACATCGGCCACGACAGCATGGCCAGATAGCCGAGGCAGCCAAGGGTCACGGTCATCGAGATCGCCAGCGGCGCGAAGGCGAAGGCGAAGTCGCTGATGGTGTCGACGTCGTGGGTCAGCACCGGAATCAGGCGATGGCTGCGATAGCGTTCGATCTGGTCGATCGGCGCCGACAGGACTTTCTCCCCCAGCTCTTTGCGCAGTTTGGCGATGATGTGCTGGCCGACATAGTTGGTGCCGATGTCCGACAGGATCGTGGTCAGCAGGGCCAGGGCACAGAGGCCGGCGAAAATCATCACCACCGTGCGGGTCAGGCCGTCATCGGAATGCAGGGCGTTGTTGATGGTCGCCAGCAGCACGGTGACGCTCAGGCCGCCGAGCATGCCGAGCACGATGGACGCCGAGACGATCAGGCGGAAGGGCTTGAGCAGGGCGAACAATTCGTTGATCGCCCCACGCGTAGGCTTGGTCATGGAGGATTCCTGCTTCGATGCGGAGGGAGTGCCGGTACTTAAGGAAAACGAATGGTCGCGGAGTTTCTTTAACCGAGCGCAGGCGTGGCTGCGCTCGTCGAGGGCAGTGTCAGAGGTCGCGCACTACGCGAAAGCCCAGCCAGTCGCCCTTGCTGGTCGGCCAGCTGCTGTTGCGGTTGCCCGAGCGCGAGAAGATCGGCGCCTCGCCCCAATCGTTGCCGCGCATGACTTGGCGTTCGCAGTTTTCCGGGTCCATGGGCGACCATCGGCGGGCACGCCGGAGTAGTCCGGGTGATAGCAATCGGCGGTCCATTCGTAGACGTTGCCGTGGGCGTCGAACACGCCAAACGCGTTGGCCGGGAAGGTGCCGGCGGGCGAGGTGAAGTTGTAGCCGTCGGCCGCGCCGTAGGTGTTGGCGTGCCTGGAGATCTGGTAATCCTTGTCCTCATCGAACGGAAAGGGGAAAGGCCCGGCGCTGCCACCACGGGCGGCGTATTCGCGGATCGATTCGCTTTGCAGGCGATAGGCGTGGCCGGTCTTTTTCGACAGCCAGTCGATGTAGCCCTGGGCTTCGGCGACGTTCATGCACACGGCCGGGTCGCGGGGCGTCTGTTTGAATTCCGGCTTGCCGGCGGTGCAGCGGCGGCCGGGGCGATCATCGAAGTCGTAGGGCTTGTTGCCGGTCTCGCGCACATAGGCGTCCCATTCGCCCACCAGCACCTGCGAGCGGCTGATGGCCAACGGTTTGCTGAAAGTCACGGTGTGCAGCGGGCCTTCGTCGGGTTGACGGCCGACTTCATCATCCGGCGTGCCCATGGTGTAGCTGCCGGTCGGCAGCACGACCATTTCCGGGCAGTCCTTGCAGTCCTTGAACACTTTGCCAGCAGCGGGCGCGGTCGCTGCCAGCGCGTTGCCGGGAGTCAGTGCGGCGCAGAGGGCGCTCAGCGCCAGTGCGGGCAGGGCTTTGGAGAGGTGTGACGCGTGAGGCTTTTTCATGGGTCGTCTCTTTGAAAGGAAAACGGCAGTCGAGGGTCAGGCGCGCAGCTTTTTGCCGAGGATGTCCATGAAGCGATCCACTTCGGCTTCGCTGTTGAGCAAGCCCGGCGCGGTGCGAATCACCGGCCCGACATCGCGGCTGACCGCGTCGCAGATCACCCGGTTTTGCATCAGATAAGCGGCAACTTCGTCACTGTCCTGGCCCTTGATCCGGAAGAAGGTGAAACCGGCGGAGAACTGCGAGTCGAGCGGGGTCACCAATTCGATGTTGCGGTGCTCCTGCAAGCGCTCCTTTAGGTAGCTGTTGAGCTGATGAATGCGTGTCTGCACCTCGGCCTTGCCCAGTTGCAGGTGCAACTTAAAGGCTTCGTCCAGCGCCCAGCGATGCTCGAAGGCGTGGTAGCCGCCCGGGGTCATGATGGTCGAGAAAGCCGTGGCCTCGGAGAAGGTCGGAACGCTGGGGCTGACGTATTTCAGTTCTTCCGTGCGGCTGCAGACGATGCCGGTGCCACGCGGGCCGAACATCCACTTGTGGGTGCCGGCGATGAAAAAGTCGCAGTTCATCTGCGGGAAACTCAGGTCGTCGACGCCGAAACCGTGCACGCCATCGACCACGTAAATCAGCCGATCCTGGTCGTCGCGCTGGCGGTTGTGCTCATCGACCAGCCGCGAAATCTCGCTGATCGGCAGTTTCACGCCGCTGCCGGAATGCACCCAGGTCATGCCCAGCACGCGGGTCTCGGGGCGGATATTACGGTTGATCGTGTCGAGCACCTGATCCAGAGAAATGCTTTGCGGGGTTTCGAACAGGGTGAGTTTGCGCACGCGCGTGCCGTCACGCCGGCTGCGGAAATCGAGAATGTTGCGCGTCGAGTAATGCTCGTGAACCGTGGTGAGGATTTCCTGATCCGCGCGCACCTGCACACTGCCGTAGATCATCGCCAGGCCTTCGGTGGTGCTGCCGGTCAGGGCGATCTGCGCCGGTTTGGCTTGCAGATACTGGCCGGCCCACTGGCGCACGTTTTCTTCGCGCTTCTCGGTGACGCCCAGATCCCAATCCATCGCCAGACCCGGATTCAGATCCAGCGCCGCGCGATGGCGTTCGATGGCTTCGCGCACCGGTTTGGGGTGTGAGGTGACGAGGAAATTGGCGAAGTGGATGGCTTGGGGATCCTGATCGAACAACTGACGCAACTGCGCCCATTTGTCCCGCGAGGCATTCTGCGCGGCAGCGATGGCCGCCGGTGCAGTCAGGCTGGCGCCCAGGGGCAGGGCGGCGGCGAGCAGGCCGGCGTGTTTCAGAAAAGTGCGACGATCAGTCATGGCCGGGCCACCTCCTGGCGCGACGCCAGTGCCGGTTTCGCGGCTTTCTGCACCTGATCCCAGACGCGCATGAAGTTGCCGCCCCAGAGCTTGGCGATGTCCGCTTCGGAGTAGCCGCGCTGCAGCAGTTCGGCGGTGACGTTGCGGATTTCGCCGACGTTTTCCCAGCCCTTGATGCCGCCGCCATCGTTGAAGTCAGAAGCAATGCCGACGTGGTCGATACCGATCTTGCGTACCGTGTAATCGATGGCGTCGCCGAAGTCCTTGAGGGTGGCTTTCGGTTCCTCTTCGAGGATCGCGTAGAGGCCGCTGGCGTACTGGCCGAGCTTCTGCTCCGACCAGGCGGTGATGATCGGATCGCCCGGCATCAGCGCCATGGCCAAATTAGGCAGTGGCGGCAGATCGAAGCGCGCACGCAGCGCATTGAGTTTGTCCTGCGTGACCTGGGTCAACGGTTTCAGGTACTGCGAGAAGGCGACGACCTGCACCACGCCGCCACTGTTCTTGATCAGTTGCAGCTCTTTGTCGCTGAGGTTGCGCGGAATATCCACTGCCGCCCTTGGCGCCGAGTGCGAGGCCACCAGCGGTGTACGGCTCAGTTCGGCGACTTGCTCGAGGGCCTTGGTCGACATCTGCGAAACATCGATGATCACGCCCAGATCGTTCAAACGTTGCACCGCTTGTTTGCCGATTTCCGAAAGCCCGTCGAGGGCGTCGGGCGAGTCGTTGAAAAACGGCAGCGGCCGCGACGAGTCGGCCCAGCTGTTGTTGCCGATGTAACTGAAGCCGAACATGCGCATGCCGCGCCCGGCCCACAGGTCGAGTTTGCTCAGATCATTGCCCAGCGGGTAGGCGTTGAGCATGCTGATGAAAATCGCAAACTTGCCTTCGCCGTGCAGTCGGCGGAAATCATCCGGCGTGTAGGCGATGCCGGCCTGATTGGGGAAGTCGCGGACGATCCCGGAGATGATCTTGTAGCGCACTTCCTGCTGGTTGCGCGCCTCTTCGACAAAGCCCTCGGTCGGACGGTGCGGGGCGTTCGGGCCGTTCCACATTTCCGGCCAGCCGAACACCGTCAGCGCCGCACCGGACAGGCGCCCGCGATTGGCCTTGACCAGGTCGAACTGGCCCGAGCCATCCTTGTCGGCTTCGTGATCGTGGCTGCCGAAACTCAGCGGCACGGTGATGTGGCTGTCGAACGACAGCAGGCGATCCTGCAACTCGGTCGCCTGTTTCATCACTTTCACCGGGTAGCCGGGGTTGTTCAGGTAATCCCAGGCCAGAAATCCTGCGCCGGCACTGATCGCCAGGGCCAGCGGCAGGCCGATGAATAGAGCCTTTTTCCAACGCGGTTTTGTCATTGCCATCTCATTCAGTTCGCCGTCGAGGTACAGGCGCAGGGGCCTTTGCTATCTGGGAAGAACGAGTGGCTGCAGGGCTAATTTAGGCGCGCGTTACAAATGCTCGGCGGCACCGTCGTGATGTTTTGCCGGCAGCGTAAATTTCCCCGCCGAGCAAACGTTCTAGCTTGGATAAAGCCTGCTTCATGGCTGACACAGGTAGGGCAATGACGATCTCTCGACGCTGGTTCATGGCGGGCATGGCACTTACGGGCGCCGCGCTGCCTGCCGCTTTTTATGCACATCGTGAACTGACCCGCGAGGAGTTTCCGATCACCCCGGGCGAAGCCACGGTCGATCTGGCGGACACCGCCGGGCAGCAGCTGGCGGACAATTTGCGTGGGGTCTGGGACATTCGCTTTACCGGTGCGGCAGCGGGGCTTGATGGTTTGCCAGCGCAAGGCCTGGAGCTGTTTCTCGACATTGCCCATCGTGGGCGCGGCCTGCGTGGTTATCTCGACACCGGGACCAATCTGCGTGCCGAGGGGCCTGCGCGTTATCAAGTGATCGGCGATCTGGCACCGGGCAACGGCGCCGAGATGTATTGGCGCCTGCTGCGCACCGATGCGCCGCTGGCGCCGCCGGTGTATGAATTCAAAGTCAAACTGGATGAGGTCTGGGCGGCGTTCGGCAATGCCGGTAGCGCCACGTTCACCGGGCAAGTGCTGCGTCTGGACCGGCCGTTGGCGTGGCCCGAGCTGGACAATCAGTTCATCGCCATCAAACGGCGTTTTCCCGAGGCCCGTGAACGCACCGGTCTGAATCCGCGACTGTTGGCCTGGCTGGTGGCGCCCGAACATCGTTTGTTCCATCAGCTCTGGCACGCCACCCGCGACAAGTGGCACAAGCTCTCGGAGAAAAAACGCGAAGCGCTGCGCGGCATCGGCTGGCAGCCCGGGCCGCGTGACAAGGAGCGCGACGCCCGTGGGCCAAGCAAGGATCGCAATGGCTCGGGCGTGGATTTTTTCTTTATGCATCGGCACATGCTAGGCATCGCCCGTTCGATGCAGGATTTGCCTTCCTGGCCGGCGTTCCCGCAGCCGCAGCCTGAGCTGGAGCGTGACCGCCAGGGCTTCGCCCGCTATTTCGACAATCACGACGGCAATTCGCTGCCGCCGACCTGGCTGGCCGAGGGCGATGACGAGTACACCAAGTGGGTCAGCGACATCAAAGCGGCGGAGACTTTTCAGAGCAATTTTCTGGTTTGGGAATCGCAGTACCGTGACCCGCGCTACTTATCGAAATTGACCCTTGGCCAGTTCGGTTCGGAAGTCGAACTGGGCCTGCACGACTGGCTGCACATGCGCTGGGCTTCGGTGGCGCGCGATCCGTCCAACGACATTCCGGTGCCGATGGCGCGCGATCAGGCGGATTTCGGCGCGCGATGGTATGCGCCGGAAAACGACTTTCTCGGCGACCCGTTTTCGTCCCATGTGAACCCGGTGTTCTGGCGCTTTCACGGCTGGATCGATGATCGCCTGGAAGACTGGTTCCGCGCCCATGAACGTTTTCATCCGGGCGAAGTGAGCCGTTTGCAAGTCAACGGCGTGCCGTGGTTTGCACCGGGGCGCTGGGTGGAAGTCGCCGATCCCTGGCTCGGCCCGGACACCCACGGCTGCAGCACCGTGCCCGGCCTGCAGGTCGGGCGCTCGGTGGAGATGGACCCGGAAACCATGAAACTGGCGCTGCGCATCACCTTCGGCGACGAAGACAACATGACCGAGCTGTTCCGCAAAGTCCCACAGCGCCCGTGGTATGCACGGAATCTGAAGGTCAAGGGCCGACAGCTTTAGATCGGTTCAACACACACACACACTCAGAATAGGTCGCAATCCCCTTGTGGGAGCGAGCCTGCTCGCGAAGGCGGTGGGTCATCCAGTGCATCATTGCCTGACACGGCCTCTTCGCGAGCAAGCCCGCTCCCACAGGGGGCATGATCGGGGCGAAGGTTTTGGCCTGGCCCGAATTTCATTGTGGGAGCGGGCTTGCTCGCGAATGCGGTGGGTCATCCGTTACATCTTTGACTGACACGGCCTCTTCGCGAGCAAGCCCGCTCCCACAGGGGGGCATGGTCGGGCGAAGTTTTTGGCCTGACCCGAATTTCATTGTGGGAGCGAGCTTGCTCATGAAAGCGGTGGGTCATCCGTTACATCTTTGACTGACACGGCCTCTTCGCGAGCAAGCCCGCTCCCACAGGGGGCATGGTCGGGGCGAAGGTTTTGGCCTGGCCCGAATTTCATTGTGGGAGCGGGCTTGCTCGCGAAAGCGGTGGGTCATCCATTACATCTTTGACTGACACGGCCTCTTCCCGAGCAGGCTCGCTCCCACAGCGGGGGCATGGTCGGGGCAAAGGTTTTGGCCTGACCCGAATTTCATTGTGGGAGCGGGCTTGCTCGCGAAAGCGGTGGGTCATCCGTTACATCTTTGACTGACACGACCTCTTCGCGAGCAGGCTCGCTCCCACAGAGTGGGCATGGTCGGGGCGAAGTATTTGGCCTGGCCCGAATTTCATTGTGGGAGCGGGCTTGCTCGCGAATGCGGTGGGTCATCCGTTACATCTTTGACTGACACGGCCTCTTCGCGAGCAAGCCCGCTCCCACAGGGGGCATGGTCGGGGCAAAGGTTTTGGCCTGACCCGAATTTCATTGTGGGAGCGGGCATGATCGGGGCGAAGGTTTTGGCCTGGCCCGAATTTCATTGTGGGAGCGGGCTTGCTCGCGAATGCGGTGGGTCATCCATTACATCTTTGACTGACACGGCCTCTTCGCGAGCAGGCTCGCTCCCACAGAGTGGGCATGGTCGGAGCGAAGTATTTGGCCTAGCCCGAATTTCATTGTGGGAGCGGGCTTGCTCGCGAATGCGGTGGGTCATCCGTTACATCTTTGACTGACACGGCCTCTTCGCGAGCAAGCCCGCTCCCACAGGGGGCATGGTCGGGGCGAAGGTTTTGGCCTGACCCGAATTTCATTGTGGGAGCGGGCTTGCTCGCGAATGCGGTGGGTCATCCGTTACATCTTTGACTGACACGGCCTCTTCGCGAGCAGGCTCGCTCCCACAGGGGGGCATGGTCGGGGCAAAGGTTTTGGCCTGACCCGAATTTCATTGCGGGGGCGGGCTTGCTCGCGAAAGCGGTGGGTCATCCATTACATCTTTGACTGACACGGCCTCTTCGCGAGCAGGCTCGCTCCCACAGAGTGGGCATGGTTGGAGCGAAGTATTTGGCCTGACCCGAATTTCATTGTGGGAGCGGGCTTGCTCGCGAAGGCGTCAGTCCAGTCGACGCATCTCCGTCAGATCACCTCCCAGCCCCCACCCAACGCTTTGTACAAGGCAATGCTCGCCTGCAATCGCGACAGGCGCAGTTGCACGTTCAGGTCTTGCGCCGCATACAGCGTGCGCTGGGTTTGCAGGACGGTGAGCAGGTCTTCGGCGCCGGCCTGGTAGCGGCTCTGGGCGATGTCGAAGGCGGTTTGTGCCTGTTTCAGTTCTTCGCTTTGCCATTGCCGCTGTTCGTCGAGGCCACGAATGCTGCTGAGGGCTTTTTCGACGTCGGCGAAGCCGTTGATGATCGCCCCGCGATAGGTCTCCAGCAGGTCATCCTGGCGGGCCTTGGCCTTGTCGCGTTCGGCGCTGAGGCGGCCGTTGTTGAAGATCGGCGCGGTCAGCCCCGAGGACAGGTTGTAGAACGTCGTGCGCAGCAAATCGGCGGCGAGATCAGCGCCGCTGCCGAGGCTTGCCGTCAGGGTGATTTTCGGCAGCATGGCGGCGCGGGCGACGGTGACATCAGCCTGGGCTGCGGCGAGCCTGGCCTCGGCGCTGGCAATGTCCGGACGCCGACTGAGCAAGTCGCTCGGTACGCCGCTGGCGATGTCTGGCCAGTGCAATTGGGCGAAGGATTGCGTGGGCAACGGCAAGGTTTGCACCGGTTGGCCGAGCAGGGCGGCGAGGCTGATCAGTGCTTCGCGCGCCTGTTGATGCACCAGCGGCAGGCGGCGCTGTTGTTCGGCCACCAGGCTTTTCTGCTGGGCCAGTTCCAGCGCGGTGGCGCTGCCGGCGTCGAAACGGGTCTGCACCAGATGCAGGACATTTTGCGCATTGGCCAGATTGAGTCCGGCAATGCGCGCCTGCTCACGCAAGGCCAGGGCCTGGGTGTAACTGTTGGCGACGCCGCTGAGCAAGGTCAGCTCGACGGTGGCGCGGTCGAACTCGCTGGCCTGCACGCCGAACACGGCACTGTCGCGGGCGGCACGCTTGCCGCCCCAGAAGTCGATTTCGTAACTGGCGCTGAGCTCGGCATCGTAATAATCCAGCGAGCGATTCTCCGGGCTGACATCCAATTGGCTGTAGCCCTTGCCGTGGATCAATTTCTGCCGGTTGGCGTTCAGCCCGGCCTTGAGTTCGGGCAGCAGCGGGGCGCCGGCAATGGTTGCGCTGGCCTCGGCCTGTCTGACCCGAGCCACGGCGGCGGCGAGGTCGTAGCTGCCCAGCCGCGCCTGTTCCACCAGCCGCTCCAGTTCGGGGCTGCCGAATTGCGTCCACCATTGCCGATTGCTCTGCAGCGCGCCATGGTTGGCGGCGGACTGCCACGCGCTCGGTGGCTGCACGCCGCTGTCCAGGCGCGGCGCCGGGCTGCTGCAGGCCGCCAGCAACAGGCTGGCGGCGAGAAACGTCAGTCGCACTTTCATAGGTCGATCATTCACTGGTGAGGGCCGTGACCGGGTCGAGCCGGGCAGCTTTGCGGGCCGGCATAAAGCCGAAAATGACGCCGGTGACCAGCGCACAGGCAAACGCACCGACCACCGCCAGCGCCTGAAAGGCAATCGCCACGCCGCTGACCAACAACACGCCGCCGACCACTAGCGCCAGGCCGATGCCGGCAATTCCGCCGACCACCGAGAGCATCAGCGCTTCGGTGAGAAACTGTCGGAGGATGTCGCGCTGACGTGCGCCGGTGGCCATGCGAATACCGATCTCGCGGGTGCGTTCGCGCACGGTCATGAGCATGATGTTCATCACGCCGATACCGCCGACCAGCAGGGAAATCGCCGCAATCGCCCCCAGCATCAGCGACAGCGTGCCCTGCGTGCGCGCTTCGGCCTGGATCATCGCGGCATTGTTGGTCAGCTCGAAATCCTTCTTGCCGTGGTGCCGACGCAACATCGCCTGCTCGATGGCCTGTTCGGCGTCCTTGACCTTGCGCGCGTCCTTGGCGGCAATCACCACGTATTGCGGATTGCGGCTGCCGAACAGGCGCGTGCTCGCCGCCGAATAGGGCACGGCGATGCGGTTGTCGCTGTCGGAATCGCCGGAGCTGGCGCCTTTTTCCGCGAGCACGCCGAGGATCTGGAACGGCACGTTTTCGATGAGGATGTATTGGCCGATCGGGTCGGCGACATCCTTGAGCAATTTGTCGCGGACCTTGGTGCCGATCACCGCGACGGCGGCGGCGCTGTCCTCGTCGGCCTGGGTGAAGTAGCTGCCCTGAATCACCGGCCAGTTGAAAATCTGCGGAAAGTTGGTGTCATTGCCGCCGACGTAACTGCTGTGATCGGCGTTGCCAAAGCGCACCCCGGCGGTCGAGCCGTTGACCGGCATGATTCGTTCCACCTGGGGCAGGGCGGACAGTTCGGCAACATCGTCGAGGGTGATGATGCCCTCGGGCGTGCGCGGGTTCGGTGCCGAGCCGCTGAGGTAAATGATGTTGGAGCCGAACGCACCCATTTGCGCCATGACCTGGCGCTTGCTGCCTTCGCCAACGGCCAGCATCACCACCACCGAGGCCACGCCAATGACGATGCCCAGCAGCGTCAGCGCCGTGCGAAAGCGGTTGATCCACATCACTCGCCACGCAGCTTGCACGGCGTCGAGCAGTTCACCTTTCCAGGCGCCGGTCTGGCTGCTGCCGCTGCTCAGGCGCTGGCGCAGATCGACCGCTTGCAGCGCGCCGGGATTGGTCGCAGAGGGCGTGGACGCATGCTCGGCGCTGTCACTGATGATCAGACCGTCGCGAATTTCGATGATGCGCTTGGCCCGTTGCGCCACTTCTCGGTCGTGGGTGATGAGGATCACCACATGACCCTGCTCGGCCAGTTCGTCGAGCAGGGTCATGACCTCGGCGCCGCTGTGGCTGTCGAGGGCGCCGGTCGGCTCGTCGGCGAGAATGATGTGCCCGCCGTTCATCAGCGCACGGGCAATCGACACCCGCTGTTGCTGGCCGCCGGAAAGCTGATGCGGACGGTTGCCGGTGCGCGTACCGAGGCCGAGCCGCTCCAGTAGCGCAAAAGCGCGGGCATGCCGCTCGGCGGCCGGGGTGCCGGCGTAGATGGCCGGCATCTCGACGTTTTCCTGCGCCGAGCCGGAGGGGATCAGGTGGTAGCCCTGAAAGACAAAACCGAACGCTTCGCGGCGCAGCCAGGCCAGTTCATCGCTGTCCAGTTGTGCGACATTTTCCCCGGCGAACAGATACTCGCCGCTGGTGGGGCGGTCGAGGCAACCGAGGATGTTCATCAGCGTCGACTTGCCCGAACCGGAGGCGCCGACGATGGCGACGAACTCGCCGGCGTGGATCGACAGATCGATCCCGCGCAGCACTTCTACAAGCGGGCTGTCATCGCCGCCGTAGGCTTTGCGGATCTGCCGCAGGTCGATCAGAGGCGTGTGCATTCAGCCCCCATGACCGCTGGCCGGTGCGCTGAGAATATGTTCGCCCTCGGCCAGACCTTCCAGCACTTGGGTGCGCAGACGATCGTTGATGCCAATGCGCACTTCCCGCGTTTGAATATCGCCGTTGGCGGCGACGATCTGCGCCCGTTGCCACTGCGGACGCGAACCCGGTTGCAGGGCGGCAGTCGGCACGGTCAGGGTGTCCTGCGCCTGTTGCGCGACGAAGAACACTTGGGCGGTCATGTCGGTCATCAGGCTGTGATCGGCATTGTCGACGTCGAGCAGCACGGTATAAAGCACCACTCGTTCGCTGCCACTGCGGCCGCCGGTGGGACTGCCGCCCTGATTCTGTTCGAGCGGACGCGGCGGCACCGGCAGGATCTGCCGCACGGTGCTGCTCCAGCGCCGAGTGCCACCGCTGAGGGTGGTGAAGTAGGCGGTCATGCCGGGTTTGACGTGGCCGATGTCGGCCTCCGACACCTCGGCCCACACCGTCATCGGCGACAGCCGGGCGATGCGCAGGATCAGCGGGGTTTGTTGTTGCGCGTTGAGGGTCTGGCCTTCGCGCGCACCGACGGCAACCACGGTGCCGCTCATCGGCGCATAGATGCGCGTGTAACCGAGTTCGGCCTCGTCACTGCGCAGGCTGGCCTGGGCCTGACGGATCTGCGCCTGGAACATGTCGATGCGCGCCTGGGTCGCACGGACCTCGGCGCGGGCGGTCTGCACGTCTTCCTCGCGGGTGGCGCCACCGGCGGCGAGTTTCTGCTGGCGCTGGTATTTCTGCTGCGCCAGATCGTGCTGGGCACGCTGCTCCTGCAGTTGCGCCTTGAGGTTTTCAATCGAGAAGCGCCCGGCATCGAGCTTGGCTTTTTGCGTCGACGGGTCGATTTCCACCAGCAACTGACCTTCCTTGACCGTGTCGCCGGCTTCGACGTGAATCTTCTGGATCTGCCCCGAGGCCTGCGCGCCGACATCCACGTAGCGGCGCGGCTGCAGGGTGCCGAGCGCCGTTACGCTGTTTTCGATATCGCCGCGACTGACCTTCACAGTGGCAACTGAGTCGCGACCGGGTGGCAACACTTGCCAGGCAGCAACGGCGATCACGGGAATCAGACAGAGGGCGGCGAACAGCGCGCGACGGGCGGGGCGGGGACGATTCATGCAGGGTTCCGGCCAGTGGTTGCGGCCCGTCGCAAGGCACGACAGACACAGGGGCTGTCCTGTAAACGAGGCATGGGCGACGGAATTTAGCCGCAGACACATCGAGTTTCCGCGGACCGGACCACGACTATTTGTCCGGGATGTGGAATCAACTCTTTAAATCTATATGAGAATTACTATAAATTACGCACCTCAAGTTGCCACTATCTTGCTACTGCGTGATCCGCAGGTCTGATCAGTGCGCTCAAGGACAGAAACGGCATTGATGCGGTCGGGAGTCATGTTGGAAAACTACTATCGTGAGCTGGTGTGTTTCCTCAACGCCAGACTGGGCAACCGTCAGGTCGCCGAGGATGTGGTGCATGACGCCTATGTACGCGTGCTGGAGCGCTCCAGCGAGGTGCCGATCGAACAACCCCGGGCCTTCCTTTATCGCACCGCGCTGAATCTGGTCATCGACGATCACCGCCGCAATGCGCTGCGTCAGGTCGAATCGCTGGATGTGCTCGACAACGAAGAGCGCTATTTCACACCGTCACCCCACGGCACCCTCGATCACGGACAGCGCCTGGAAATGCTCCAGCGCGCACTGGCCGAGCTGCCGCCACTGTGCCGCGACAGTTTTCTGCTGCGCAAGATCGAAGGAATGTCCCATCCGGAAATCGCCCAGACCCTCGGCATCTCCCGGGCGCTGGTGGAAAAACACATCGTCAACGCCATGAAACATTGCCGCTTGCGCATCCAGCAATGGGATGGCCAGTGATCCGCGCCGGTTAAATTTCCTTTCATCGTCCTCGTTCCTACTCAACAGACGACCTGCTGACCTGATTCAGGCCGGTCAGGCCACCCAGGCTTTATTTCCCCGCGTTGAGGGGTTCATCCAGAGGACACTGGAAATGACACAGGCAATTGCATCGCCCATCGTTCACGACCTGATCGGCGTCGGTTTCGGCCCTTCGAACCTGGCACTGGCCATCGCTCTGCAGGAACGCGGCCGGATTCAGGGCGAACTGGATGTGCTGTTCCTTGACAAGCAGGCCACTTACAGCTGGCACGGCAACACCTTGTCGACGCAGAGCGAATTGCAGATTTCCTTCCTCAAGGACCTGGTGACCCTGCGCAATCCGACCAGCCCGTACTCGTTCGTCAATTACCTCAAGCACCACGGGCGTCTGGTCGACTTCATCAACCTCGGCACCTTTTATCCATGCCGCATGGAGTACAACGACTACCTGCGCTGGGTGGCCGGGCAGTTCACCGCGCAGAGCCGTTATGGCGAAGAAGTGCAATTCATCGAACCGGTATTGCACAACCAGCAGGTCGAAGCCTTGCGGGTTATTTCCCGGGGCAGCGACGGCCAGCAATTCGTGCGTACCACGCGTTCGGTGGTGGTCAGCGCTGGCGGCACACCGCGCATTCCGGAGGCGTTCAAAGCACTGAAGGGCGATCACCGGGTATTCCACCATTCGCAATACCTGTCGCAAATGGCCAGGCAGCCGTGCGTGAACAACCAACCGATGAGCATCGCCATCATCGGCGGCGGGCAGAGCGCGGCGGAAGCCTTTATCGACCTGAATGATTCATTCCCGTCGGTGCAGGTCGACATGATCCTGCGCGGCTCAGCGTTGAAGCCTGCGGACGACAGCCCGTTCGTCAACGAAGTGTTCTCGCCGGAGTTCACTGATCTGGTGTTCCAGCAGAACAGCGTCGAGCGCGAGCGTCTGGTCAACGAGTACCACAACACCAACTATTCGGTGGTCGACATCGACCTGATCGAACGCATCTACGGCATCTTCTACCGGCAGAAAGTTTCCGGGATTGCCCGCCATGCGTTCCGCACCCTGACCACCGTCGAGAGCGCCACTGCCACGGCAAACGGTATCGAACTGGCAGTGCGCAACAATGCCACCGGCGAAGTCACGGTGCGAATCTATGACGCGGTGGTGCTGGCCACCGGTTACGAGCGGCAGCTGCACCGCAAGTTGCTCGCGCCGCTGGAGGAATACCTCGGCGAGTTCGAGGTCGATCGCAATTACAAGCTGATCACTGACGAGCGCTGCAAGGCCGGTATATATATGCAGGGCTTCTGCCAGGCCAGCCATGGCCTGAGCGATACGCTGCTGTCGGTGCTGCCGATTCGCGCCGATGAAATCGCCGGCTCGCTGTACGAGCATGGCAAACAGCGCGGGCACAGCCGCTCGGTGGCGGAGTTGTTGCTGGCCACTGCCAGCTGAAGTCTGCGGCGCCTGTCACACCGCTTTCGCGAGCAGGCTCGCTCCCACAATGGTTCTGTGAACGCAGGCCAAAATGTGTGAGCGAGCCTGCTCGCGAAGGGGCCATGAAAAGCCCCACATATGATCGTTCCCACGCTCTGCGTGGGAATGCCTCAACGGACGCTCCGCGTTCGGCTTTTGGAAGGGACGCGGAGCGTCCCGGCTGCATTCCCACGCAGAGCGTGGGAACGATCGCAGAGGGAATCCTGAACCCTTCCTGAACACCCCCCACATTCCCCTTGAGCACCTCTTCCAGCCGTTTCGCTGCGGGCGTAAGCTGCGCGCGTTTTCATCAATTGCGGAGACCCACAGTGGGTACTTGTTCGAGTGACAGTTGTCGGCCGGTCTCGATCACCGGCAGATTCTCGGCAAGATAACGCGCAGCCTTTCCCTGCCGTTGTCTCGCCGTAACAGCGAGCAGCGGCATCCCGTGCACGGCCAGTCCTGGGTCGTGTCTCGACGTCCTTCTCATCGACGCTGAACCAAGCGTGGTGGCGACCTCAGTCGTCATCGCTGCCTATCGACACGCCTGTTTCTGACCGGCGTGCCACGCCTTGCCGTGCCGGTTTTCCCGGTGCCAGGGCGCGGCGGTACCTGCTCGACGGTTTCCCGGCTGACCACAGGGGACACAGCCATGAAACTCACGCTCAAGGAATTGTTCGCAGGCTTTCTGCGCAGCCGCCACATCGCCCGGCACTTCTGTCGACTCGCGTTGCTGGATTCGATCAATGACACATCGGTCAGCCGTGAAGTGCCGCCGACGCTGGCCAGTACGCTGGTCGCTGCCGCCCATGAAGACAGCGCTGCGATGCTGTCATCGTTGGGCACGCACGGCGAAGGGCTTACCGAGGTCGAGGCCGATGCACTGCGCGCGCAACATGGCCTCAACGAGGTCGAACACGAGCAGCCGCTGTCGTGGTGGACGCATCTGTGGCACTGCTACAAAAATCCGTTCAACCTGCTGCTGACCTTGCTCGCGGTGATCTCCTGGCTGACCGAAGACCTCAAGGCTGCCGTGGTGATTTTCTCCATGGTGGTGCTGTCGACGCTGCTGCGCTTCTGGCAGGAGAGCAAGTCCAATCAGGCGGCCGATGCGCTCAAAGCAATGGTCAGCAACACCGCCACGGTGCTGCGCCGGGATGCGCCACGGCGGGAATTGCCGATCAGGCAACTGGTGCCCGGCGATCTCATCGTGCTCTCGGCCGGCGACATGATTCCCGCCGATTGCCGCGTGCTCAGCGCCAAGGACCTGTTCGTCAGCCAGGCAGCGATGACCGGTGAATCGATGCCGGTGGAAAAATTCACCCGGCAGATCGATCGCAACACGCGTAACGCGCTGGAGCTGGACAACATTCTGTTCATGGGCACCAACGTCGTCTCCGGCAGCGCGATTGCGCTGATTCTCACCACCGGCAACAGCACCTATTTCGGCGCGCTGGCGCAACGCGTAGGCGCGACGGACCGGGCGGTGACCGCGTTCCAGCAGGGCGTCAACAAGGTCAGCTGGCTGCTGATCCGCTTCATGTTCGTCATGGCGCCGCTGGTTCTGTTCATCAACGGTTTCACCAAGGGCGACTGGACCCAAGCGCTGCTGTTCGCGCTGTCGATTGCCGTCGGCCTGACCCCGGAAATGCTGCCGATGATCGTCACCTCGACCCTGGCCAAAGGCGCCGTGTTTCTGTCGCGCAAAAAGGTCATCGTCAAACGCCTCGACGCGATCCAGAACTTCGGCGCCATGGACGTGCTGTGCACCGACAAAACTGGCACCCTGACTCAGGACAAGATCTTTCTGGCGCGTGATGTCGACGTCTGGGGCGAAGACAGCGACGAAGTGCTGGAACTGGCCTACCTCAACAGCTACTACCAGACCGGCCTGAAAAACCTGCTGGATGTTGCGGTGCTTGAACACGTGGAAGTCCATCGCGACCTTAAGGTCGGCAGCGCGTTTCGCAAGGTCGATGAGATCCCGTTCGACTTCAATCGCCGGCGCATGTCGGTGGTGGTGGAGGGCCGCGGTCAGCCCCATCAACTGATCTGCAAAGGCGCGGTGGAAGAAGTGCTGGCGGTGTGCAGCCGCGTGCGTCACGGCGATGTCGATGAAGCGCTGAGCGATGAACTGCTGGCGCGGATCCGTCAGGTCACCGGCGCCTTCAACGCCGAAGGTCTGCGCGTGGTGGCGGTCGCGGCTCGCTCAATGCCAGCAGGTCGCGAAATTTACAGCCTGGCCGATGAACAGGAGCTGACGCTGATCGGTTACGTGGCGTTCCTCGATCCGCCGAAGGAAAGCACCGCGTCAGCGCTCAAGGCCTTGGCCGAGCATGGCGTGGCGGTCAAGGTGCTGACCGGTGACAACGAACTGGTGACGGCGAAAATCTGCCGCGAGGTCGGCCTCGCCCAACAGGGTTTGCTGCTGGGCAATGACATTGAGCGCATGAGCGATGCTGAGCTGGCCATGGCGGTCGAGACGACCAACGTCTTCGCCAGACTCACGCCGTCGCACAAAGAGCGCATCGTCGGCATTCTCAAGGGCAACGGCCATGTGGTCGGGTTCATGGGCGATGGCATCAACGACGCGCCGGCACTGCGCAGCGCCGACATCGGCATTTCCGTCGACAGCGCGGTGGACATCGCCAAGGAAGCGGCGGATATCATTCTCTTGGAAAAAAGCCTGATGGTGCTGGAGGAGGGCGTGCTCGAAGGGCGGCGCACCTTCGCCAACATGCTCAAGTACATCAAGATGACCGCCAGTTCCAACTTCGGCAACGTGTTCTCGGTGCTGGTTGCCAGCGCGTTCATTCCGTTTCTGCCGATGCTGCCGATGCACCTGCTGGTGCAGAACCTGCTCTACGATATTTCGCAAATCGCCATTCCGTTCGATAACGTCGATGACGAGATGCTCAAACAGCCGCAGCGCTGGCAGCCGGCTGACGTCGGGCGCTTCATGCTGTTCTTCGGCCCGATCAGTTCGATCTTCGACATCACCACGTTCGCCTTGATGTGGTACGTGTTCGACGCCAACACCCCGGATCACCAGACGCTGTTCCAGTCCGGCTGGTTTGTGGTCGGATTGCTGACCCAGACGCTGATCGTGCACATGATCCGCACGCCGAAGATCCCGTTTCTGCAAAGCCGCGCCGCCATGCCGCTGCTGGTGATGACCGGGGTCATCATGGCGGTCGGCATCTTCCTGCCAATGGGGCCGCTGGCGCATTACTTCAAATTGCAGGCGCTGCCGTCGCTGTATTTCGTCTTTCTACCGTTGATTCTGCTGGCGTACATGGCGCTCACCCAAGCTGTTAAAGGCTTCTACATCCGCCGGTTCGGCTGGCAATAACCGCCATGGAATGCTTTCCCCTGTCGGAGCGAGCCTGCTCGCGAAGGCGTCGTGTCAGTCAATACATCTCTGACGGGTATACCGCCTTCGCGAGCAGGCTCGCCCCCACACGGAATATTGTTGTGTCTGGGGCGCCGGATGAATGGCCTGCTTTTTAGGAAAAGTCCTACAGAGCTATCCTCGGCGCTTGCGTAGTCTTGCCCTCCCCAAACCTCACCGGGAGAATGACCATGAGCAATAAAGCGTTGCGCATCCTGATCGCCGACCCGCAGCACTTTCATCGCATGAAGATCGAGCGCCTGTTCAACGCGCTCGGTTACTACCGCGTAGCCCCGGTGCAGAATCTCGGCGAATTGTTGACCCTAGTCGACTACGGCTGCGAGCCGTTCGATGTGCTGGTGATCAATGCTGAACTGGCGGCAGGCGCCCTCGATTTGCAGGGCTTTGTGCTCGATAACCAGCAAGTTCGCCACGCTCTGATCTACAACGAACCGTCAGCACCCTTGCAGAACGATGCCGGGTTCGCTCAGGAAAATGTGCAGATCAGTCCGGCGCCACTGCCTAATTCATCACTCGTCGGGCAGGTAATGGCAAGGGTCGAAGCAGCGGAAGAACACCACGCAGCGCCTGACTCACACTGGTTGTTGCGCCATGCCAATGCATAAAAAACCAATCTGCACAACTGTCAGACCTGACAGGTGATTCTTTTGCCCATCCATGTAACAGTGCCGGCGCAGCCACCGACTCCGGAACAGAATGTTGCGATGTCTTCGATCTTGCAGGAGTGTCAATGAAGTCAGCGCTGATCGTCGATGATCATCCAGTTGTGCGCGCGGCCATTCGAATCGTCCTGCAGGCTCAAGGCTTTACCCGGATTCATGAAGCGTCCAGTGGCAATGAAGTCGTGCCGTTGATCTGCGCGCATGATCCGCATCTGGTCGTGCTTGATCTGGGGCTGGGGTCCATGGACGGGCTGGAAGTGCTGACACGAATCCAGATCAAGGCACCGACGGCGCGCTGCCGGGTGCTGGTATTCAGCATGCATGAGCCGACGCATTATCAGGAGCGCTGCCTGCGTGCCGGGGCGAGGGGCTACGTGACCAAGAGCAATCAGCTGACGCTGCTGCACGAAGCCATCAAGGCACTGATGTCCGGCCACACCTATTTCTGCGCATTGCCCAATACCAGCGGTCTATACAACGCTGTGCAACGTACTGAAAAGGAGCTGATCGCGCAGCTTTCCGATCGAGAGCTATGCATTTTCGTCAATCTGGCGCTGGGCAAGCCGAACAAGGCCATCGCCCAGGAGATGCACTTGAGTCACAAGACCGTCAGCACCTACAAAACCCGCATGATGGCGAAACTTGGCCTGGGTTCACTGGTGCTCCTGCGTGAGTTCGCCAAGCGCAATCACCTGATCTGAGTGACCGACATGAAGCAGGGACTGCGGATTTCATGGCTGTGGCTCGGATTCGTTGCCTCGGTCTGGGCGAATGACCAGCCACAGACGCTGGAGGTGCTGGCCCGTCTCGAACCGGGCAATGTCCAGGTTCGTCTGGATGATGGTGAGCGTCAGTGGCTGCGTGAGCATCCAGTGTTACGCATGGGCATCTCCGGCCCGGATTACCCGCCCTTCGAAATCACCCGCAATCAGCATGAGCTGGAAGGGCTGACAGCCGATTACGCCGATCTGCTGGCACAACTGCTCGGCATCAGGATTGAAGTGCGGCGATTCGCCGATCGGCCCGCACTGATGGCGGCGCTCAAGCGCGCTGATGTCGATCTGCTGGGCACCTCGAACAGTTTCGAAGCGGCAGATCCGGACTTCCTTCTGTCGCGGCCGTACGCTGAAGATCAGCCGATGCTGGTCACGCGCCACGACGAGAAACTGCCGGCTGATCGTTCAGCCAAGCGCATTGCCATGGTCGAAGATTACCTGCCGCTGGCGCATGTTCAGGCGTTTTACCCCGGCGCTCAGGTGCAGCTTTATGCTTCAGCCATGGATGCACTCGGGGCGGTCGCCTTCGGTGCTGACGACGTTTATCTTGGCGATTTCATCAGCGCCAACTATCTGATCAACATCAATTACCGCAATGACCTGCAATTGGCCGGGCCGGCGGGGCTTGACGCCAATCCGTTCGCTTTTGCGTTGTTGCGCAGCGACGTGGTGCTCAAGCGCATCGTCGACAAGGCCCTGCTGGCTGTGCCCATGGAGCGTCGGCATCTGATCGAACAGCGCTGGAGCGCCGGCCTCGCCGAGATGGCCGAACAATCGCGGGTCCAGCTCAGTGCCGCCGAGCAGCAGTGGCTGGATCAGCACCCGGTGGTGCGCGTGGGCGCCGTCGAAGATTTCGCGCCGTTGGCGTTTTTCGATGGCGACGGGCGCTTCAATGGGCTGGCGGCGCAGTTGTTGAACCTGATTGCGCAGCGCAGTGGCCTGCATTTCGAGATCGTGCGTGGCAGCTCACTGAACGATCAGTTCGAGCAACTGCAGGCCGGTGCGCTTGATGTTTTGCCCGTGGTGACGCCGAGCACCGAGCGTGAAGCGCAGCTGCAATTCACCCGCGCCTACTTGAACAATCCGTTCGTGCTGGTCAGCGCGGCGAATGGGCCGCATCCACTGCCTCTCGACGCGTTGGCCGGCAAACGTCTGGCGATCTATCGCGGCCATCCTTTGCGCGATTACCTGTTGCAACGCGTGCCCGGCCTGCGCCTGGTCGAGGTCAGAAGCCCTGCCGAAGGCATGGCGCTGATTGCCAGGGGACAGGTCGACGTGACGGTTAGCTCGCTGCTGGTGGCGCGTTTTCTGATCGCCCGGCAGTATCGCGACCGCCTGCGTATCACCGGCACTGTTGGCGACCAGCCGGCGCGCATCGCGCTCGCTACCGCACCTCGATCGGCGTTGCTGCACTCGATCCTGAACAAGGCGTTGCTGAGCATCGCGCCGCAGCAAATGGATGAACTGGTCGAGCGCTGGAGCCACGACGTGGTGGTCGAGGACAGCTACTGGCTGCGCCATCGTCAGGAAATTCTGCTGGGTTTCGCCGGCGCAGCGGCCTTGCTGCTCGTGGCGCTACTCTGGATCGGTTGGCAGCGTCGGCAGATTCAGCAGCGTCAGCAATGGTTGTTGCAACTGCAGCAGGCCAAGGACGCGGCCGACGAGGCCAATCGAGCCAAAAGCACCTTTCTGGCGACCATGAGCCACGAGATCCGCACGCCAATGAATGCCCTGATCGGCATGCTCGAACTGGCGCTCAAACGTGCAGAGGAGGGCGCGACCGACCGCTTGGCGATTCAAGTGGCATCCAATGCTGGCCAGCAATTACTGGCGTTGATTGGCGACATTCTCGATATCGCGCGCATCGAGTCGGGGCATTTGTCCCTCGCCCCCGAGCGGGCCAATCTACGCGAGGCGGTGTTTTCGGTATGCCGTGTGTTCGAAGGGCTGGCGCGGCAGAAGCGCTTGGTGTGGCGCATCGAACTTGATCCGTGCGCTGACATTGATGTATCGATCGATCCGACGCGATTCAAACAAGTGCTGTCGAACCTGCTGAGCAATGCGATCAAATTCACCGAGACAGGCGAGGTCAGCTTGCGGCTGCAGATTCTCGCGACATCGGACCAGCAAGTGGAGGTGCAGGTCCTGATCGAAGACAGCGGCATCGGCATCAGTGTCGAAGACCAGAAGCGGCTGTTCAGCCCGTTCGTTCAAGCCGGCAATAGCCCACAAACGGCGCGCAGCGGTTCCGGTCTGGGGCTGGTGATCAGCCGCAACCTCTGCGACATTATGGGCGGCACGTTGCGCCTCGACAGTGACCTGGGGCAAGGCACGCGCGTGGAAATCAACCTGCAATTGCCGCTGCTGCCCGCAACGACGACCACAGCGGCAATGCCCGACGCGGCGCCCGCTACCTGTGCATTGAACGTTTTGGTGGTGGACGACCACCCGGTCAACCGCTTGCTGATGTGCTGGCAACTGAGCGAACTGGGGCATCGCACGGTGGACCTCAGCGATGGCGAACAGGGGCTGGACCGCTGGCGAACCCAGGCCTTCGATGTGGTGATCACCGACTGCAACATGCCGCGACGCAATGGCTATGAACTGGCGCGCAGCATTCGCGCTGAAGAAGCCGTTACGGGACGCGGGCCGTGCCTGATTCTCGGCTTTACTGCCAATGCGCAGATTGAAGAACGCCTGCGCTGTCTGGATGCCGGCATGGACGGCTGCCTGTTCAAACCGATTCGCTTGCATGATCTGGCTGAAGCCTTGAAAGACGCTCGCCGTTGCGAGCCGCACGAAGATCAACAGCCAAGCACCGAGCCAGTCGAGATTGATCTGAGCGCGCTGGAACAGATGGCCGGGGCCGATCACTCGCTGATCGAACGCTTGCGCAAGCAGGTCGGCAAAAGCCTTCGCGACGACCTGCAAGCTCTGGAGCAGTTGCCGATTGCCGACCGCAACGGTTTGCGCGAATTGGCCCACCACATCAAGGGTGGCGCGCGGATGGTCGGGGCCGCGCGGGTTGTTGCGGCGTGTGCGGAACTGGAACGGGCTTGCCGAGACAGTAAACACGCGGGAGTCAAGCGTGCTATCGACAAGTTGCGCGAAGCCATGCGTGGCCTGGCGGACTGTCTCTGAACCAATGCAGTCTCCTGTGGGAGCGAGCCTGCTCGCGAAGAGCGTCCCGCTGAATGAATTGTTCTACTCATGGAACACTCCAGCCGGTTCTAGCCCTCTAGTCGAATATTCGATATGCCCTTAGGCTTAATCCAATGAATCCCCACATTGGAGACCCCATGAAAAACATCATCGGCATCTACACCAGCCCGCGCGGCCATTGGGTCGGCGATGGGTTCCCGGTACGCACGCTGTTTTCCTACGACAACCTGGGCAAGCACATCAGCCCGTTTCTGCTGCTCGATCACGCCGGTCCCGCCGAATTCACCCCGACCACCGAGCAGCGTGGCGTCGGCCAGCACCCGCATCGTGGTTTCGAAACCGTGACCATTGTTTACGACGGCGAAGTGCAGCATCGTGATTCCACTGGCAGTGGCGGCACCATCGGCCCGGGTGACGTGCAGTGGATGACCGCAGCGTCCGGGATCCTCCACGAGGAATTTCACTCGGAAAACTTCGCCAGAACGGGCGGCAAGCTGGAAATGGTCCAGTTATGGGTCAACCTGCCGGCCAAGGATAAAATGGCTGCGCCGGGTTACCAGACCATTCTCGACCGCGACATTCCGAGCATCGCGCTCAACGACAACGCTGGCAGCCTGCGGCTGATCGCCGGTGAATTCGACGGGCACACCGGACCGTCGCGGACGTTCACGCCGATCGACGTCTGGGATCTGCGCCTCAATGCCGGCAAGCTGCTGACGCTCGATCTGCACGAAGGACGCAACACCGCACTGGTGGTATTGAAAGGCTCGGTGCAGGTCAACGGCGCGGAATCGGTTGGGGTAGGGCAGTTGGCGCTGTTCGAGCGCGACGGTGATCAACTCACTCTCAAGGCCAGCGAGGACGCGGTGGTGTTGCTGCTCAGCGGCGAGCCGATCGACGAGCCGATCGTCGGCCATGGCCCGTTCGTGATGAACACCGAGCAGGAAATCCACCAGGCCTTCGCCGACTTCCAGTCCGGACGCTTTGGCCGGATGCACGCCTGACGCTGAGCTTTACTGGCAACTGAAACGCCCCTGTGGGAGCGAGCCTGCTCGCGAATGCTCTGATCAGTCCAAGCGGTAGTGACTGCCAGGACGCCTTCGCGAGCAGGCGCGCTCCCACAGGTTTTTCAGCGTTTTCGAGACGCTGTTCATCCGCCGAAATCAATTGCTCCTACACTGTGCCAATCTGTGCGATCTTCTCGCGATTGGCCCTTGTCGGAGTTGTTTGATGCTGTCTCTGCTGACCGAACATCCGTTGTTTTGCGCATTGATCCTGATCCTGCTCGATCTTGGCCTGTGGCGGCTGATCAGCTCTCACGGCAGCGAATGGAAACTGCTGGTGCGGGTGCTGATTTTTGCCCTGTTCAGCATCGTTCTGTTCAACGAAGGCCTCAACCCGATGGAACCGGCACCGTGGGCCGACAACGTCCCGCTGCATCTGGCGGCGACCGGGTTGCAGATCGGTTGGTGGCTGTTCGGCGCGCGCACCCTGACGGTGTTGATCGGCGCGGTGATGATGCAGCGCGTCGGCCACACCGGCCGGCTGTTGCAGGACTTGCTGGGGGCAGTGATCTTCCTCATCGCCATCATTGCAGCGCTGGCGTACGTGCTCGATCTGCCGGTCAAAGGCGTGCTGGCAACCTCCGGCGCGTTGGCGATCATTGTCGGTCTGGCCTTGCAGAGCACCTTGAGCGATGTGTTCTCCGGCATCGTCCTCAACACCACCAAACCCTATCAACTCGATGACTGGATCTCCATCGACGGCACCGAGGGCCGCGTCACCGACATCGACTGGCGCGCCACGCGTCTGCAAACCAGCCAGGGCAGCATGGCCGTGATTCCGAACTCGCTGGCGGCGAAAGCCAAAATCATCAATTTCAGTCGCCCGAGCAATATGTTCGGGGTTTCGGTCAGCGTTCCCGTCAGCCCCCATGCCCGGCCCAGCTCGGTGATCGAGGCACTGGAGCGGGCGATGCAAGGCTGTCGGCAGTTGCTCGACACACCGGCGCCGAGCGTGTCGTTGAAAAGTTCTGCCAGCGGCAGCGCGGAATATGAAATCAGCGGATTTGTTGCCTCGATGGGTGAAAAGCGCGTGGTGCGTAATCAGTTGTTCGACCTCGCTTACCGGCATTTGCAGGCCTCTGGGGTCAATCTGCTGTCGAGCAACGAGACCAACGCCGTGCCGCAGTTGTCGCGGCCACGGGCGCTGCTGGAAAGCTCACCGATCTTCTCGACGCTGCGCGAGGAAGAGAAAGACACCTTCAGCCAGAACATGACCCTGCAAACCTTTCGCGCCGGCGAGACGATCCTGGCAGGCGGGGAGGTCAGCGATCATTTGTTCATCATTGAATCCGGCGTGGTTTCGGTGACGCTCAAGCGCCACGGTGCGCCGCTGGAATCGGGACGCATGGGGCCGGGCGAGGTGATCGGCGAGGCCGGCATTCTCTCGGACACCGCGTTGCCGGCGGATTTTTCCGCGAAGACTTTCTGCGCGCTGTATCGCATCGAGAAGTCCTACTTGAAACCGTGCCTGGACGCGCGCCATGACATTCACGATGCGATGCAGGCATTGCTCGATTTCCGCCTGCACAAGGCGCAGTCGCTGACCGAGGAAACGCCCGTGATCGCGCCGAAAAGAGGCTTCCTGCAGTGGCTGCGTAATCGCGTCTGAGCTATTGCGTTGTCATTCGATGCAACCTGCGCAGCGCTCTCAGGGTCACAATTTTCATTCCCACCGGGCAGGAGTTGCGGACAATGAAAAACCTGCGGATCGCCACCTTCAACGTCAATGGCATGCGTGCACGGCTGCCAAATCTGCTGGAATGGCTCAAGCGCGAGCAACCGGACATCGTCTGCCTGCAAGAGCTCAAATCAGTCGACAGTGCATTTCCTGCCGCCGAACTGGAAGCCGCCGGTTACGGCGCGATCTGGCAGGGCCAGGCGTCATGGAATGGCGTGGCGATTCTGGCGCGCGATGCGCAGCCGCTGGAGAGCCGACGCGGTTTGCCCGGCGATCCCGATGACACCCATAGTCGCTATATCGAGGCGGCGGTGCATGGCGTGCTGGTCGGTTGCCTGTATCTGCCCAACGGCAACCCGCAGCCGGGGCCGAAATTCGATTACAAACTGGCCTGGTTCGAACGCCTGATCAATTACGCAAAAGATTTGCAGAGCAGCGATCACCCGGTGGTACTCGCCGGTGATTTCAATGTCGTGCCCACCGACATGGATATCTACAACACGCGCTCATGGCTCAAGGACGCCTTGCTGCAACCCGAAAGCCGCGAGTGCTACCAGCGACTGCTGGATCAGGGTTGGACCGACTCCCTGCGCCACGTGTATCCCGAAGAACGCCTCTACACCTTCTGGGATTACTTCCGCAATCATTGGCAAACCAACTCCGGCCTGCGTATCGACCATTTGCTGCTCAACCCGGCCTTGAGCCCGTATCTGCACGACGCCGGCGTCGACGCCTGGGTGCGCAACGAACCGCATGCCAGTGACCATGCGCCGACATGGATTCGCATCGGCTCGCGGAAGAAACGCTGACCGGGTGATTGGCGAAATCAATTGTCGAAAGCCGTGCCTGATCCCGTATACAGGGCAATATTGACGCAGTGTTCTGCGACCCCCATGCATAAGGATCGAGCAATGAGTGCACCACGGCTGACCAATACCAATCTGTACCTGCAACGCCTTGGTTTCGACACAGCGCCGCCGCCGACGCTGGATACGTTGCGTCAATTGCAGTTGCGCCATACAGGCGTCTTTCCGTTTGAGAATCTGGCGACCATCACCGGGGCACCGGTATTGATCGATCTGCCATCCATTGAAGAGAAAACCCTGATTGGCGGTCGCGGCGGCTATTGCTACGAACTCAACCACCTGTTCTTCGCACTGTTGCTGGAATTGGGCTTCGACGCGCGGGCAATCAGCGGGCGCGTGGTGATGAATCAACCGGAAGGCAGCTGGACAGCGCGAACTCATCGTTTGAGCCTGGTCACCATCGACGGCGTGCGCTACATCGCCGACGTCGGCTTCGGCGGCATGGTGCCGACCGCACCGCTGTTGCTCGACAGTGAAGATGAGCAACCCACCCCGCACGAACCCTATTGCATCGAAAAGCTGATCGACGGCTACCTGCTGCGCGCCAAAGTCGCGGGCGAGTGGCGGCCGATGTATCTGTTCGATTTGCAGCGCCAGGAACACATCGACTACACCGTTGGTAACTGGTACGTCTCGACGCATCCCGACTCACCCTTTGCCCAGCGCCTGATGGTCGCGCGCACTGGCGACGGCTGGCGCAAAACTCTGAACAACGGCAGTTTTGCCATTCATCACATGGGCGCGGACAGTGAGCGGCGCGAGGTGGCGGACATCGACGAGCTGATGAAATTGCTGCGGCGTGAATTTGACCTTCAGGTGCCTGATTCTCCGCGTGTGCGGCAAGCGCTGGCTCGGGTAATCGCACCAGCCTCCATCTAAGGCTTTACGTCAGGCTCCAATACGCGACGAATCTCGCCGATGGCCGCCGACAACTTTCGCTCGAGACTCTTGAGATCGGTGGCGGTGATGCCTTTCTTGAATTGCCCCGACAGGCCCGAATCGTCAGAGCGGTCCAGCTGGCGTGCGCCATCAAGCAAAGCATGGCGAAGGGTGTTGTTGATCACAGTCTGGTAGCCAAAGCCCTCGGCTTCTGCGGCCGTACGCGCCGCTTCGATCACCGCGTCGTCAAGCATGATGGTGATGCGGGTCTTGCCCTTGTTCGGCGCTACTGCGCCGCGTTTACCTGCGGAAAAGTCATATTCGTCTTTCATCGGTCAAGCCTCCTGAAAATACGCGCGCCGTTCCCTGGGTGTGGCGAGACGTGCGGAAATGATTCGAACAACATTGGCTTCGCGGTACCTGTAAGCAACGGCAAGCACACGACCTTTGGCATCGAGGCCGAGGGTAATCCAGCGTTGCTCGTCATGGTCGTTGTCCTCAAGTGTCAGTGCGCGTTCGTCATGGAAAACCGGTTCGGCTTCGGCGAGGCTGATGCCTTTGTGCTTGAGTTTGTTGGCTGCGTTTTTGCTTTTGTCGTACTGAATCTTGAATGACTTCATTATGCATACTTTATATGTATAATGAAGAGCGCGACTGTACCGTCGGTCGCCGTGAACACTTCAGCCTAGTGGGCACTGGTGCGGACGCAGCGGGGATATTGTTGCCGGGTTTGTTGGGGCAAGAAGTGCAGGCTAGAAGGTTGGATGGCTACCTAACCATTATGTGACTGATAAGTTGTATACAACTCTATGGACATTTGTCCTGAGTATTGAATACAGTGTGCGCATAACAAAAACCAGGGAACCCCCCACCATGAAAACGCCCCATGTTTCACACCAACGGCCCGAGGACGAAAACCTCGGGGTCGGCGCGAATATGGCTTACGGCCTGCAACATGTTCTGACCATGTACGGCGGTATCGTTGCGGTGCCACTGATCATTGGCCAGGCGGCCGGTCTGTCGCCGGCGGACATTGGTCTGTTGATTGCTGCTTCATTGTTTGCGGGGGGCTGGCGACACTGCTGCAAACCCTGGGTCTGCCGTTTTTTGGCTGTCAGCTGCCGCTGGTTCAGGGCGTATCGTTCTCCGGCGTGGCGACCATGGTCGCGATCGTCAGCAGCGGCGGGGAGGGCGGTTTCCAATCGGTGCTGGGTGCGGTGATTGCCGCCTCGTTGATCGGCTTGCTGATCACGCCGGTGTTTTCACGCATCACCAAGTTCTTTCCGCCGCTGGTCACCGGCATTGTGATCACCACCATCGGCCTGACGCTGATGCCGGTGGCCGCACGCTGGGCGATGGGCGGCAACAGCCACGCGCCGGACTTCGGCAGCATGCAGAACATCGGTCTGGCGGCGGTCACGCTGGTGCTGGTGTTGCTGCTGAGCAAGGTTGGCAGCTCGACCATTTCGCGGTTGTCGATTCTGCTGGCCATGGTCATCGGCACGGTGCTGGCGGTGTTCCTCGGCATGGCGGATTTCTCCAGCGTCACCACCGGCCCCATGTTCGGCTTCCCGACACCGTTCCACTTCGGCATGCCGACCTTCCATTTCGCCGCGATTCTGTCGATGTGCATTGTGGTCATGGTGACCTTGGTGGAGACCTCGGCGGACATCCTCGCCGTCGGTGAGATCATCGGCACCAAGGTCGACTCCAAGCGCTTGGGCAACGGCCTGCGCGCCGACATGCTGTCGAGCATGTTTGCGCCGATCTTCGGTTCGTTTACGCAAAGTGCTTTCGCGCAGAACGTCGGGCTGGTGGCGGTGACCGGGATCAAGAGCCGTTTCGTGGTCGCCACCGGCGGCGTGTTCCTGGTGGTGCTCGGGCTGCTGCCGTTCATGGGCCGGGTGATTGCTGCCGTACCGACTTCGGTCCTTGGCGGCGCCGGGATCGTGCTGTTCGGCACCGTGGCGGCCAGCGGCATTCGCACCTTGTCGAAGGTGGACTATCGCAACAACGTCAATCTGATCATCGTTGCCACCTCGATCGGTTTCGGCATGATCCCGATCGCCGCGCCGAACTTCTACGATCATTTCCCGAGCTGGTTCGCGACGATTTTCCATTCGGGCATCAGTTCATCAGCGATCATGGCGATCCTGCTCAACCTGGCCTTCAACCACTTCACGACCGGCAACTCGGATCAGCAGTCGGTGTTCGCCGCTGCGGAAGAGCGCACCCTGCGCTACCGCGATCTGGCCGCGCTGCGTGAAGGCGACTACTTCAGCGACGGCAAGCTGCATGATTGCGATGGCAAGGAAGTGCCGGTGATCGAGCCGGATGACCACGACCATGGGCACGGCGCGCCGAAGGTGCAAGTGAAAAGCAGCGAACATGTCTGACCGCCACTGCTGAAACAGAAAAGGCCGCTCTGCCCACGCAGATCGGCCTCTTAATATTTTTCGAGCACCCACAAAAAAGCCCCTGAACCTTGCGATTCAGGGGCTTTGCTATTTGGCTCCACAACCTGGACTCGAACCAGGGACCCAGTGATTAACAGTCACTTGCTCTACCAACTGAGCTATTGCGGAATTGGTGCGTATGTTACTGATTCAAAAAGAGAAGTCAAGCGCGGGTTGGTAACTTTTACGATTCGTCAGGACGGACGGCATTTTGTCGGCGATTGGCGGTTACCAGAAAGGCCTCAGAGGTCTACCATGGCAGCCCGGAAGTGGTCACACGCGCTGCCGGCCATTCGCCGCAAAGGTACGCGCCATGACTCAAATCACCCGTAACACCGAGGTGCTCGCATGAGCACTGCACAGATCAGCCTGCCCAAAGGCATCGGCCCGCATGCCGAAAAACTCTTCGATGCAATCACTGGGGCAAGCACCGCCGAAGAATTGAACCGCGCTGGCGGCAAGGCCGAAGGTTTCGTCCTTGGTCTTGAAAGCAGCAAGGCCATCAAGAGCCAGGTCGCCGAATCGCTGTATGTGATTTACGACGATGCTGCCACTCAACGCTCGGCCGAGCTGACTTAACTGCCGAAGGTGATCGTGCCGAGCATGAGTTTGGCATAGGCTGCCGTCGCAGCCAGTTGCACCAGCCACAGGGCCAGGCCACCGAGGAATACCCCGGTGGCGACTTGCAGCACCAGGCTCTTTTCACGCTTGGCCGGAGCGCGCGGGATGAAATCATCCAGGTCATCACGGTCGGCGCGCAGGTTGTCGTTTTTCATATGGGTTCTCTTCAAAAATCTCGGGTGTACACAAAACCGGTAGGAGCTGCGGAACGCTGCGATCTTTTGATCTTGATCTTAAAACAAGATCAAAAGGTCGCAGCCTCGTTTCACTCGTCAGCTCCTACCAGCTCCTACCGTTCAGAATTGTGTGCATTCTAGAGGTTGCAAGGCGTTATCCGGGACAAATAAAAACGGGAAGCCGTTCAAGGCTTCCCGTTTTTCATCACGCGGCGAAATCAGATGACCTGAACGATCGCGTCCGTCACAGCCTTGATGTTGCTCTGGTTCAGCGCAGCCACGCAGATGCGACCTGTGTCCAGGGCGTAGATGCCGAACTCGTTACGCAGGCGATGCACTTGTTCAGTGGTCAGGCCGGAGTAGGAGAACATCCCGCGCTGACGACCGACGAAGCTGAAGTCGCGGCCTGGGGCTTTTTCCGCCAGCAGGGCAACCATCTGCTCGCGCATGCCGCGAATGCGCAGGCGCATTTCGGCCAGCTCGGCTTCCCACTGCGCGCGCAGTTCCGGGCTGTTCAGCACCGCAGCAACAATGCTGGCGCCGTGGGTCGGCGGGTTGGAGTAGTTGGTGCGGATCACGCGCTTGACCTGCGACAGTACGCGCGCGCTTTCTTCTTTCGATTCGCTGATGATCGACAGCGCGCCAACGCGTTCGCCGTACAGCGAGAACGACTTGGAAAACGAGCTCGAGACGAAGAAGGTCAGGCCGGATTCAGCGAACAGGCGCACAGCGGCGGCGTCTTCATCGATGCCGTCGCCGAAGCCCTGATAGGCCATGTCGAGGAACGGCACGTGACCTTTGGCCTTGACCACTTCCAGTACCTTGTTCCAGTCCGCCGGGGTCAGGTCGACGCCGGTCGGGTTGTGGCAGCAAGCGTGCAGGACAACGATCGAGCCGTTTGGCAGGGCGTTGAGGTCGTCAAGCATGCCGGCACGGTTCACGTCATGGGTGGCAGCGTCGTAGTAACGGTAGTTCTGCACCGGGAAACCAGCGGTCTCGAACAGCGCGCGGTGGTTTTCCCAGCTCGGGTCGCTGATCGCCACGACGGCGTTCGGCAGCAGTTGCTTGAGGAAGTCGGCGCCGATTTTCAGTGCGCCAGTGCCGCCGACGGCCTGAGTGGTGATGACGCGACCGGCGCTGATCAGCGGCGAGTCGTTGCCGAATAGCAGTTTCTGCACGGCCTGGTCGTAGGCAGCGATGCCATCGATCGGCAGGTAACCGCGCGAAGCGTGTTGCGCGACGCGAATCGTCTCGGCTTCGATCACTGCGCGCAGCAGTGGAATTCGCCCCTCTTCGTTGCAGTAGACGCCCACACCCAGGTTGACCTTGGTGGTCCGGGTATCGGCGTTGAATGCTTCGTTGAGACCCAGGATTGGATCGCGGGGTGCCATTTCGACAGCGGAGAACAGGCTCATTATTACGGCGGCTCTGAATGGAGAGTGGAGGGACGTGTAGCGCTCCAGCCGAATGCACTAGAGCGGTGCACAAACGGGGAGCTAGTATAGAGGCCATCACCGCGCAATGGCGACAGGCGAATCGGCTTTTGCGGTAAGTTTTTCCGATTATTTCTTGACCGTTAGTCGATTGACTTTGTCAGAGTCTTTACCGGATGTAGGACGTTTGCCTTGAAAGCCCGGGCAATCGCCACCACATTAAGCACAATCCAGATTTTTCTTGCGCGACATCGGTCGTTTGCGGTCGTCCTCGCGGTGCTCCGTCTGACTCGGAAATGCCGCGATTCCAGAGGTGTGTATGTCGGAATTCCAGCTAGTCACCCGCTTCGAGCCCGCCGGCGATCAGCCGGAAGCCATTCGCCAGTTGGTAGAAGGCATTGAAGCCGGGCTGGCGCACCAGACACTGCTCGGTGTGACCGGCTCGGGCAAGACTTTCAGCATCGCCAACGTCATCTCCCAGGTACAGCGTCCGACGCTGGTGCTGGCGCCGAACAAGACCCTGGCCGCGCAGTTGTACGGGGAGTTCAAGGCGTTCTTCCCGAACAACGCCGTGGAATATTTCGTTTCCTACTACGACTACTACCAGCCCGAAGCGTATGTGCCGTCGTCCGACACCTTCATCGAGAAGGACGCGTCGATCAACGACCACATCGAGCAGATGCGCCTGTCCGCAACCAAAGCGTTGCTCGAGCGCAAGGACGCGATCATCGTCACCACGGTGTCGTGCATCTACGGTCTGGGCAGTCCTGAAACCTATCTGAAAATGGTCTTGCACGTGGATCGCGGCGACAAGCTCGATCAGCGCGCGCTGCTGCGGCGCTTGGCGGACTTGCAGTACACCCGCAACGACATGGATTTCGCCCGGGCAACGTTCCGCGTGCGCGGCGACGTGATCGACATCTTCCCGGCGGAATCGGATCTGGAAGCGATTCGTATCGAGCTGTTCGATGACGAGGTCGAGAGCATTTCCGCCTTCGATCCGCTGACCGGCGAAGTCATCCGCAAGATGCCGCGCTTCACCTTCTATCCGAAGAGCCACTACGTGACGCCTAGGGAAACCCTGCTCGACGCCATCGAAGGCATCAAGGTCGAATTGCAGGAGCGCCTCGAATACCTGCGCAGCAACAACAAACTGGTGGAAGCCCAGCGTCTGGAACAGCGCACCCGTTTCGATCTGGAGATGATCCTCGAACTGGGTTACTGCAACGGCATCGAAAACTACTCACGTTACCTGTCCGGGCGTCCATCCGGCGCGGCGCCACCCACGCTTTACGACTACTTGCCCGCCGACGCGCTGTTGGTCATCGACGAATCCCACGTCAGCGTGCCGCAGGTCGGTGCGATGTATAAGGGCGACCGTTCGCGCAAGGAAACCCTGGTCGAGTACGGCTTCCGCCTGCCTTCGGCGCTGGATAACCGGCCCATGCGTTTCGACGAGTGGGAAGGGGTCAGCCCGCAGACCATTTTCGTCTCGGCGACGCCCGGCAACTATGAAGCCGAGCACGCCGGGCGCGTGGTCGAACAAGTAGTGCGGCCGACCGGTCTGGTCGACCCACAGGTTGAAGTGCGGCCGGCGCTGACCCAGGTCGATGACTTGCTCTCGGAAATCACCAAACGCGTGGCGATAGAAGAGCGGGTGCTGGTCACCACGCTGACCAAGCGCATGGCCGAAGACCTGACCGATTACCTCGCCGACCACGGCGTGCGCGTGCGTTACCTGCACTCGGACATTGACACCGTCGAGCGCGTCGAGATCATCCGCGACTTGCGCCTCGGCGTGTTCGATGTGCTGGTCGGGATCAACCTGCTGCGTGAAGGCCTCGATATGCCGGAAGTGTCACTTGTGGCGATTCTCGACGCCGACAAGGAAGGCTTCCTGCGCTCCGAGCGCTCGCTGATCCAGACCATCGGTCGCGCTGCGCGTAACCTCAATGGCCGGGCGATTCTCTACGCCGATCGCATGACCGGTTCGATGGAGCGGGCGATTGGCGAGACCGAGCGCCGTCGCGAGAAACAGATCGCTTTCAACCTTGAGAACGGCATCACCCCGAAAGGCGTGATCAAGGATGTTGCCGACATCATGGAAGGCGCCACCGTGCCGGGTTCGCGCAGCAAGAAGCGCAAAGGCATGGCCAAGGCCGCCGAAGAGAACGCCAAGTACGAAGCCGAGTTGCGCTCGCCCAGCGAAATCACCAAACGCATCCGCGCGCTGGAAGAGAAGATGTACCAACTGGCGCGGGATCTGGAATTCGAAGCAGCGGCGCAGATGCGCGATGAGATTGCCAAACTGCGCGAGCGATTGCTTACGGTATAAGGGATCGTTCCTTGTGGGAGCGAGCCTGCTCGGGAATGGCCTTCACAATCGGAAGGCCTTAGGGTATCTGGCTTAAATACCTGCCCGCTGGAGCGGGGCGGGTGTCGCCTGTTACCATTCGCCGCTTGATTGTTCTGCTCTTCATTTTTTCGAGACAAGCCATGACCACCGTCCGCACTCGCATCGCGCCATCGCCTACCGGGGACCCCCACGTAGGTACCGCTTACATCGCATTGTTCAACTACTGCTTTGCCAAGCAGCATGGCGGTGAGTTCATCCTGCGCATCGAAGACACCGATCAGTTGCGTTCGACCCGCGAGTCCGAACAGCAGATCTTCGACGCCCTGCGCTGGCTCGGCATCGACTGGAGCGAAGGCCCGGACGTCGGCGGCCCGCACGGCCCTTATCGGCAGAGCGAGCGCGGCGATATCTATCAGAAGTACTGCCAGCAACTGGTCGACATGGGCCATGCGTTCCCGTGCTTCTGCACCGCTGAAGAACTCGATCAGATGCGCGCCGAGCAAATGGCTCGCGGCGAAACCCCGCGCTACGACGGCCGCGCACTGTTGCTGTCGAAGGAAGAAGTCGCGGCGCGCCTGGCTGCTGGCGAACCGCACGTGATTCGCATGAAGGTGCCGAGCGAAGGCGTCTGCGTGGTGCCGGACATGCTGCGTGGCGACGTCGAGATCCCGTGGGATCGCATGGACATGCAAGTGCTGATGAAGACCGACGGCCTGCCGACGTACTTCCTCGCCAACGTGGTCGACGATCACCTGATGGGCATCACCCACGTGCTGCGTGGCGAAGAATGGCTGCCATCGGCACCGAAACTGATTCTGCTGTACGAATACTTCGGCTGGGAACAACCGGAGTTGTGCTACATGCCGCTGCTGCGTAACCCGGACAAGAGCAAGCTGTCCAAGCGCAAGAACCCGACCTCGGTGACGTTCTACGAGCGTATGGGCTTCATGCCGGAAGCGATGCTCAACTACCTCGGGCGCATGGGCTGGTCGATGCCGGACGAGCGCGAGAAGTTCTCGCTGCAGGAAATGGTCGACAATTTTGACCTCAAGCGGGTGTCCCTCGGCGGGCCGATCTTCGACATCGAGAAGCTGTCGTGGCTCAACGGCCAGTGGCTGCGCGACCTGCCTGTGGAAGAATTCGCTGCGCGGGTGCAGAAGTGGGCGTTCAATCCCGAGTACATGATGAAGATCGCGCCGCACGTGCAGGGCCGGGTTGAAACCTTCAGCCAGGTCGCACCGCTGGCAGGGTTCTTCTTTGCCGGCGGCGTGAATCCGGATGCCAAGCTGTTCGAGTCGAAAAAACTCTCCGGCGATCAGGTTCGTCAGTTGATGCAGTTGATCCTGTGGAAGCTGGAAAGCCTGCGTCAGTGGGAGAAGGACAGCATCACCGCGACGATCCAGGCGGTAGTCGAATCGCTCGAATTGAAACTGCGCGATGCGATGCCGCTGATGTTTGCTGCGATCACCGGGCAGGCGAGTTCGGTGTCGGTGCTCGATGCGATGGAAATCCTCGGCCCGGACCTGACCCGTTTCCGCTTGCGACAGGCGATTGACCTGCTGGGTGGCGTGTCGAAGAAAGAAAACAAAGAGTGGGAAAAGCTCTTGGGCGCCATCGCCTGATTGCTTTTGCTTCTTTGCAGGACTGCCGAAGGCTGCGATCTTTTGATCCTGCCTTCGGCGTTTCTCCCGAATTTACGGGGGAGGGCGGTAAGTGATTGTTATCCCGGCAAAAAATTTTGAAATTTTTCAAAAATAAGTTTGACAGGCTTTCGATACGCCCTTAAGATTCGCCCCGTCCTCAGCGATGAGGGGCTATAGCTCAGCTGGGAGAGCGCTTGCATGGCATGCAAGAGGTCGACGGTTCGATCCCGTCTAGCTCCACCAATTTACACTTCGAGGTCTGGCCACACCGGCCTTGAAGCGATCAACACTCAGCGTTGATCAGTTGTATAGAAGGGTTTGCGTCCCCTTCGTCTAGTGGCCTAGGACACCGCCCTTTCACGGCGGTAACAGGGGTTCGAGTCCCCTAGGGGACGCCAGTTTTACAGAAGTGATGTTGCAAGAGATCACTCCGCCGCGAGGCGAAAAATCCGGGGCTATAGCTCAGCTGGGAGAGCGCCTGCATGGCATGCAGGAGGTCAGCGGTTCGATCCCGCTTAGCTCCACCAATTTTACAGTTCAAGGTCTGGCCACACCGGCCTTGAATCGATCAGCTCTCAGCACTGATCAGTTGTATAGAAGGGTTTGTGTCCCCTTCGTCTAGTGGCCTAGGACACCGCCCTTTCACGGCGGTAACAGGGGTTCGAGTCCCCTAGGGGACGCCACGATTACCCGCTCTGCGGGATTTTATAAGGGTCATTCAATTATTGAATGGCCCTTTTGTTTGTCTGGCGTTTGGCCAACTCTCCTTTTTCCTTACACTGTGCTTCAGACCAGCGGTCATATTCATGACTTGCGGAATATTATTATGCGAATAATATTCTAGTCGTAATATTCGGAGGCAACGATGAACGATAAAAAAGCTCAAACCCGCGAACGCATCCTCAAGGCTGCCAGCGCCGCATTGATTCAGCGCGGCCCGGCAGACCCGAGCGTGGGCGAAGTGATGGGCGCCGCCGGCCTGACCGTTGGCGGTTTCTACGCACATTTCGAAAGCAAGGACGCGATGATGCTCGAAGCGTTCAAGCAACTGCTGGGCCGCCGTCGCGACTTGATTGCCGACATGGATGCCGATCTGACCGGCGAAGAGCGTCGAGCCTTGGTGGCCGCGTTCTACCTGTCGCGCAAACACCGTGATTCCAGCGACGCGGCGTGCCCGATTCCGGCTTCGATTGGTGAGTTGGGGCGTTTGCCGGAATCGTTCCGCATCGCGCTGAACGAGCATCTGGAGCTGATGGTCGCGCAACTGGCGGCCAGCCCGGAAGACACCGACAAGGCTCTGGCCGACGTCGCGCTGATGGTGGGCGGTCTGGCGCTGGCAAGAGCGCTGGGCCCGGGAGAGTTATCCGATCGACTGCTGCGCGCTGCCAAGTCGGCGGTGCGTTGACCTGAAGGCAGCAAGCCTGAGGAGAGAGCGATGAACGCGTTGAAGTGGGTTCGTGGCGTTAACGGTACCTTGGGCTGGTTTGCACCGAAACTGGTGGCGAGCAAAATGCGCCTGGCGTTCATGACGCCCCGCGCACTACCGCTGCGGGATTGGGAGCTGCCGCTGTTGGCCAGCTCCGAACGCATCACGTTGCGCTTCGGCCTGTCGGCGCTGCGCTGGGGCCAAGGCCCTACGGTGCTGCTGATGCATGGTTGGGAAGGGCGGCCAACGCAATTCGCTTCGCTGATCAATGCGCTGGTCGATGCCGGTTATACAGTCGTCGCACTCGACGGCCCGGCCCATGGTCGCTCCCCTGGGCGCGAAGCCAATGTGGTGCTGTTCGCTCGCGCCATGCTTGAAGCCGCTGCCGAATTGCCGCCGCTGCAAGCGGTGATCGGTCACTCCATGGGCGGCGCCAGCGCGATGCTCGCTGTGCAATTGGGGTTGCGCACCGAAACCCTGGTCAGCATCGCCGCACCGTCGCGCATTCTCGGTGTACTGCGCGGATTCGCGCGCATGGTCGGCATGCCGCCGCGCGCGCGCTCGGCGTTCATTCGTCAAGTCGAGCAGGACGTCGGCATGCGCGCCGCGACGCTTGACGTTGCCCACTATCAACTGGATATGCCCGGCCTGATCGTGCATGCCGAGGACGACAATTTCGTCTCGGTAAAGGAATCGCAATTGATTCACGAAGCCTGGTTCGACAGTCGCCTGCTGCGCCTGGAAAGCGGCGGCCATCAACGCGTGCTGGCCGACCCTCGAGTGATTGATGGTGTGTTATCACTGCTTGCCGGTCGCAGCCTTCAGGCGCGCCAATCGGCCTGAGCTCCGTTACACTGCCCCGGTTGAAAACTTTGACCGGGAGTGGGGCATGGGCTGGGATCGGGCAACGCCGTTTACCATTGATCTGCAAGTAGGCGCCGAAGACATCGACGGGCTCGGGCACGCCAACAACGCGGTGTACGTGACCTGGCTCGAGCGCTGCGCCTGGCGCCACTCGCAGCGCCTCGGCCTGGACCTGGTCGAGTATCGGCGGCTGGATCGGGCGATGGCTGTCGTCCGCCACGAAATCGATTACCTGGCCGCCGCCTATGAAGGTGATGAACTGCAACTGGCGACCTGGATCGTCGACTGGGATCAGCGCCTGAAAATGACCCGGCATTTCCAACTCAAACGCCCCAGCGACAACGCCACCCTGTTGCGCGCGCAGACCACATTTGTTTGCATCGAACTGTCGACCGGCAAGCCGAAGCGCATGCCCGCTGAATTTATCGAAGGCTATGGCCCGGCGATCCATATTGCAGAGGCGATGTAAATCTCACCCGTGGGAGCGAGCCTGCTCGCGAAAGCGTCAGGTCAGTCACGCATGCATGAGCTGACAGACCGTCTTCGCGAGCAGGCTCGCTTCCACAGAGATATGTGTTGTCCTGCGGTTTTCTGCGATATCCAGTAAACTGCCGCACGTTTTTCTCCAAGTAGTGTTTCCCCATGCAAATTGCTCTGGCGCCCATGGAAGGGTTGGTCGACGACATCCTGCGCGACGTGCTGACCCGCGTTGGCGGCATTGATTGGTGCGTGACCGAATTCATTCGGGTCAACGACCAGTTGCTCACCCCGGCTTACTTCCACAAATTCGGCCCCGAGCTGCTCAACGGTGCTCGCACCGCGTCCGGTGTGCCGCTGCGCGTGCAATTGCTCGGTTCCGATCCGGTTTGCCTGGCGGAAAACGCCGCGCTGGCCTGCGAGCTTGGCTCGGAAGTGATCGATCTGAACTTCGGCTGCCCGGCCAAGACCGTCAACAAATCCCGCGGCGGTGCCGTGCTGCTCAAGGAACCGGAACTGCTCAACCAGATCGTCGAGCACGTCCGTCGCGCCGTACCGGCGCACATCCCGGTCACGGCAAAAATGCGTCTGGGTTTCGACAGCCCTGACGGCTCGCTGGTCTGCGCCACGGCGCTGGCCGAAGGCGGGGCAGAGCACATCGTCGTGCATGCGCGGACGAAAATGGACGGCTACAAACCGCCTGCTCATTGGGAGTGGATCCCGCGTGTGCAGGACGTGGTCAAGGTGCCGGTGTTTGCCAACGGGGACATCTGGAGCGTCGAAGACTGGCGTCGGTGCCGCGAAATCAGCGGTGTCGAAGACATCATGCTCGGTCGGGGTCTGGTCTCCCGCCCGGATCTCGCTCGGCAGATCGCTGCGGCGCGCGCTGGCGAAGAGGTCGTCGAGATGACCTGGGCCGAGCTGATGCCGCTGATTCAGGACTTTTGGCTGCAGGCCAAGGCGCAAATGACCGCGCGCCAATCGCCCGGTCGCCTCAAGCAATGGCTGGCCATGCTGACGCGCAACTACCCGCAAGCCGTCGAGCTTTTCACCGTTCTGCGCCGCGAAACCGAGCCGGATCAGGTCTCGCGTTTGCTCGGATTGCCGCTCGTCGAGGCCGCATAAAAATCTCAAAATAATCTCTTGAAATCAAAACAGCGGTCCCTATCTAAGGGTTACGCGATGCCGAATTCGGGTCGCGGAGACACAAAACCTTGCTGATTGTTTTCAGGAGATTTGAATCATGAGTACTGCATTTTCTCTCGCGCCACTGTTCCGTTCCTCGGTAGGTTTCGACCGTTTCAACGACCTGTTCGAAACCGCCCTGCGCAACGAGCCAGGCAGTAGCTACCCACCTTACAACGTTGAAAAACACGGTGATGACCAATACCGTATCGTCGTTGCGGCCGCCGGTTTCCAGGAAGAAGACCTGGACCTGCAAGTCGAGAAGGGTGTGCTGACCATCAGTGGCGGCAAGCGTGACACTGACGAGAGCGTCACGTTCTTGCATCAAGGCATCGCCCAGCGAGCCTTCAAGCTGTCGTTCCGTCTGGCCGATCACATCGAGATCAAAGACGCTGCCCTGCGCAACGGCCTGCTGAGCATTGACCTGCTCCGTGTGATCCCGGAAGAAGCGAAAGCCAAGCGCATCCCGATCAATGGAGCGCAGCAGCCCGTTCTGCAATAACCCCAGGGCAACAAAAAAGGGCGCCAGCGATGGCGCCCTTTTTTGCGTCCGCTATTCGAGCAGTTTCTTCAGATCCTCCAGCGCCACCGGCCGGCTGTGCAAATAGCCCTGATACAAATGGCAGTCCAACCCCTGCAAAAACGCCAACTGCTCCGGCGTCTCCACGCCTTCGGCAATGACTTCCAGCTCGAGGCTGCGGGCCATCGCGACAATTGCGCGAATGATCTCCGCGACATTGGAGTCGGTGGTCGCATCGCGGATAAACGACTGGTCGATTTTCAGCGTGTCGACCGGCAGCCGTTTCAGGTACGTCAGTGATGAATAACCGGTGCCGAAATCGTCCATGGCGAAACTCACGCCGAGCTTTTTCAAGCGGCGCATTTTGCTGATGGTGTCGTCCAGATTCTGAATGACGATGCCTTCGGTGATCTCCAGTTTCAGCAGCGAGCAGGGCAGGCCGTGGCTGGTCATGCTGTGTTCGATGCGTTCGACGAAATCGTTCTGGCGGAACTGCCGCGGGCTGATGTTCACGCACAGGCTGAAGTTGTGCGGGTCGACCAGTTTCAGCGCGATCAGTTGTTTGAAGGCGTTGCAGGCTTCATCGAGGATCCACGTGCCGACTTCAAGGATCAGACCGCTGTCTTCCAGCACTTTGATGAACTCGGTGGGCGATTGCGCGCCGAGTTCGGGATGGTTCCAGCGCACCAGGGCTTCGGCGCCAATGATGCGGTTGTCGCGGGCATCGACTTGCGGCTGAAAGTGCACGTTGAACTCGCCGCGCGATAGCGCCAGACGCAGATCGGTCTCCATGCGCAAGCGTTCGCTGGCCGCTTTCTGCATGGTGTTGTGATACATCTGCGTGGTGTTGCGCCCGGAGTCCTTGGCGCGGTACAGGGCGATGTCGGCGCGTTTGAGCAGGTCGGTCGGCGTCGAGCCATGATCGGGAATCAATGCAACGCCAATGCTCGGCGTCACTTGCAGGCGCTGGCCATCGAGGAACATCGGCTCCGAAAGCAATTCGCGAATGGTGTCGGCCAGGGCACGTACTTGCTCGCTGACCTCACTGCGCGAACCTTCGAGGCCGCTGAGCAACACCACGAATTCATCGCCACCGAGGCGCGCCACCGTGTCTTCCATGCGCACGCTGGCTTCGAGCCGCGCGGTGATGATTTTCAGCACGGTGTCGCCGACCGGGTGGCCGAGGGAATCGTTGATGTGCTTGAAGTGATCAAGGTCGAGGAACAGCAAGGCGCCGCGCAGATTGTGGCGCTTGAGCAGGGCGATCTGCTGACTCAGGCGATCCATCAGCAGGGCGCGGTTGGGCAGGTTGGTCAGCGGGTCGTGATAGGCCAGGTGACGAATCTGTGCTTCGGCGTTCTTCAACAGGCTGACGTCGCGCGCGGTAAGCAGCAGGCAGGCGGTTTCATTGAGGGTGATTGGCTCGACCGAGACTTCCACGGTGAGCAATTCGCCGCGCTTGTTGCGCCCGAGCATTTCCTGATGATGCACGCGGCCCTTGATCTGCAATTCGGCGAGTAAGGTCGAGCGCTGTTTCTCTTCGGCCCAGATCCCCACCTGATAAACGGTTTTGCCCACTACTTCGTCAGCGCGGTAGCCGGTGAGGCGACAGAAGCCATCGTTGACCTCCAGATAACGCCCGGTGTCGCGCTCGGTGATGGTGATGGCGTCGGGGCTGGAATGGAACGCCTTGGCAAATTTTTCTTCACTGGCCTTAAGCGCCGCTTCCGAGCGCTGTTGCTGGGTGATGTCGCGCAGGGTGGTGACGATGCACGGCTGATTGCCGACGCTGATCTGCCGGCTGGAAATCACGCAGGTCAGCGACTGGCCGTCCTTGTGCTGGACGAGAATGGCCACGTTGCTCAGGCCTTGTTCGCGAATCACCCGTTCGATGCGTTGCAGGCTTTTTGCCGAGGCGTCCCACAGGCCGATTTCCTCGGCGGTGTGGCCGATCACATCGGCGGCGCTCCAGCCAAAGGTTTGGCTGAAGCTCGAATTGATCTCGATGAACTCCCCGGTTTCCTGGCGCGTCACGCAGATCGGATCGGGGCTGACCTGGAACAGCGTGGCGAATTTTTCTTCCGATGCCACCAGCCGCTGCTCCCGCTCGACCTGATCGGTGATGTCCAGCAGCGTGCCGGCCATGCGCAGCGGCGCGCCGTTGTCGTCGCGGTACAGGCGGGCGCGGCTTTCCAGATAGCGCGAGCTGCCGTCGGGCAATTGCACGCGATAGGTCAGTTGATAATTGCCGGCGGGGCCCTCGCGCAGGCTGCGGTAGGCGTCGCGCATAGTGTCGCGCTCCTCGCCCGGCACGCCTTCGAAAAACTCCTCGAATGATTCATGGAATGGAATCGGCTCCAGCCCGTGCAATTGCGCAGCGCGCGCCGAGCCGTAAAGCATGCCGCTGGGGATGTGCCAGTCCCAGGTGCCAAGTTGTGCTGAATCCAGCGCCAGGTCGAGGCGTTCCTGGCTGTCCTTCAAGGCCAGTTCGGCGGCTTTGCGTTCGGTGGTGTCGAGGAACGTGCTGAGCAGATAGGGCTGGCCCTCGAGCTCGACTTTCTGCGCGCTGAGGATGCCGTCGTGGACTTGGCCGTTGCTGGCGCGGAACTGCACTTCCATGCTGATCAGTTCGCCCTTGGCCTTGGTTTTTTTCACCAGTTCGGCACGTTGCTCGGGATGCACCCACAAGCCCAGTTCCAGGGTGGTGCGGCCGATCGCGCTTTGCACCGGCCAGCCGAACAGGCTTTCGAAATACTGATTGGCCTCGCTGATCAGGCCGTCCTCCTGACGGGTCAGCAGCACCATGTTCGGGCACAGGTGGAAAAGTGTAGCGAAACGTTTCTCCGAGCTGCTCAGGGCCTGCTCGCGCTGGCGTTGGTGGGTGATTTCGCGAATCACCCCGATCATTCGGGGCCGACCGTTCTTGTCCGGCAACAGGCTGCCGCTGATCTCCAGCCAGTGCAGGCTGCCGTCGGGCCAGCGAATGCGGTGATGCATCGCCTGCTCCAGCGGGGCGCCGGCGATCACTGCGTGGAACGCGCGCACGGTTTTCGCGCGGTCTTCCGGCGGCAGCAGGTCGAGATATTCCAGGTCGGCGGGCAACGGCTGCCGTGGATCGAAACCGAACAACGCCTGGGTGCCCCGCGACCAGCTGATCTGGCCACGCTCGATGTCCCAATACCACGCGCCGAGCCGCGCGCCGTTGAGTGCAGCGAGCAGTTGCGGCGCGCTTTCCCAGCTCTGCTCGGAATGGCGCGGATCGACGGCCTGGATTCGCGGCATCGGCGGAGTTCGGTCAACGGATTTCGGCATTGTCAGCGGGCCTTGAGCTGAGTGGCGTTAGGCACAGGAGCGGCTCTATAGAAGTAGCACAAGTCAGGCCGGGATCCCTGGCCGATCGATTTGTGCATCCAGCAGGGCCATGAAGGCTCTAGCTGCATTCGATAGCGTCCGTTCGGTGTGCAAGATATAGCCTAGCTGGCGAGTGAGCTGTATGCCCGGCAATGCGATGCTTGCCACTTGTTCGTCGAGCATGGTGCGCGGCAGCACGCTCCAGGCCAGGCCAATGGAGACCATCATCTTGATGGTTTCCAGATAGTTGGTGCTCATGGCGATGTTCGGCGTGAGGCCTTGGGCTTCGAACAAACGCTGGACGATATGATGAGTAAAGGTGTTGCCGCCGGGGAAAACCGCCGGATGACCGGCAATGTCCGCCAGACTGACGACGCCGTTATTGATCAGCGAGTGCTCCGGGGCGACGACGAAATCCAGCGGGTCGTCCCATACCGGCGTGGCTTTGACCAAGGTGTGTGGCTCTGGCGCGAGGGTGATGACCGCCAGTTCGGCGCGGCCGTGGAGAATTTCCTCGTAGGCCACTTCCGAATCGAGGAACTGAATATCCAGCGCAACCTGTGGGTAGCGGCGGGTGAACTCCTCAATAGAGGCGGCAAGCGGTGCAGGCCGATGTGGTGACTGGTGGCCAGGGTCAGACGGCCGCTGACTTCACCGGTCAGGTTGGTCAGGGCGCGGCGGGTGTCGTCGAGCACATTGAGAATCTGATAAGCCCGTGGCAGCAGGGCACGACCGGCCTCGGTCAGGCCTACTTCGCGACCCAGTCGGTCGAACAGCCGCACCTTCAATTGCTGCTCAAGCCCGGCGATGCGCTTGCTGATCGCCGGTTGGGTCAGATGAAGGCGTTCGCCAGCGCCGGAAAAACTGCCGGTCTCGGCGATGGCAATAAAAGCGTTGAGGTTAGCCAAGTCCATGTCGCATTCCAGTTGGTTATCCAAAGCATAAAAAATATGAATTTGAGTTATTTAATCTAACCCCATAGGATCGGCCTCACAAGCCAAAGGGTTATTGATAAGCCCAGGGCATAGAAACAAGCTGATGAGGAACCGTCTGATGGCCGGCAAAACGCTCTACGACAAGCTCTGGGATTCGCATTTGGTCAAGCAGCGCGACGATGGCTCGGCGCTGATCTACATCGATCGTCACATCATCCACGAAGTGACTTCGCCGCAAGCCTTCGAAGGCCTGCGCCTGGCCGGGCGCAAGCCTTGGCGCATCGATGCCAACATTGCGACCCCGGACCACAACGTACCGACCACTCCGGAGCGCAAGGGCGGTATCGAAGCCATTGCCGACCAGGTCTCGCGTTTGCAGGTGCAGACCCTCGACGACAACTGCGATGAATACGGCATCGTCGAATTCAAGATGAACGACGTGCGTCAGGGCATCGTTCACGTGATCAGCCCGGAGCAGGGCGCGACCTTGCCGGGCATGACCGTGGTCTGCGGCGACTCGCACACTTCGACCCACGGCGCATTCGGCGCATTGGCTCACGGCATCGGCACGTCCGAGGTCGAGCACGTCCTCGCCACCCAGTGCCTCGTCGCCAAGAAAATGAAAAACATGCTGGTGCGCGTCGAAGGCCAGTTGCCGTTCGGCGTGACCGCCAAGGACATCGTCCTTGCGGTGATCGGCAAGATCGGCACCGCTGGCGGTAATGGCCATGCCATCGAGTTTGCCGGCAGCGCGATCCGCGATCTGTCCGTTGAAGGCCGCATGACCATCTGCAACATGTCCATCGAAGCCGGCGCCCGCGTCGGCCTGGTGGCGGCGGACCAGAAGACCATCGACTACGTCAAAGGTCGTCCATTCGCGCCGAAAGGCGAGCAGTGGGACATGGCCGTCGAAGCCTGGAAAGACCTGGTTTCCGACGCCGATGCCAAGTTCGACACGGTGGTCGAGCTCGACGCTGCGCAAATCAAGCCGCAAGTCAGCTGGGGCACTTCCCCTGAGATGGTTTTGGCTGTTGATCAGAAGGTGCCGGACCCGGCCAGGGAAATGGATCTGGTCAAGCGCGACTCGATCGTCCGTGCCTTGAAATACATGGGTTTGACCGCCAATCAGGCGATCACCGACATTCAGCTCGATCGCGTGTTCATCGGTTCTTGCACCAACTCGCGCATCGAAGACTTGCGCGCCGCTGCGGTGATCGCCAAGGGCCGCAAGGTCGCCTCGACCATCAAGCAGGCGATCGTCGTGCCGGGCTCAGGTCTGGTCAAGGCGCAGGCCGAAGCCGAAGGGCTCGACAAGATTTTCCTCGAGGCCGGTTTCGAATGGCGCGAGCCGGGCTGCTCGATGTGCCTGGCGATGAACCCGGACCGTTTGGAGTCCGGCGAGCATTGCGCCTCGACTTCCAACCGTAACTTCGAAGGCCGTCAGGGCGCCGGTGGCCGTACCCACCTGGTCAGCCCGGCCATGGCGGCGGCAGCAGCAGTGAACGGCCGTTTCATCGATGTTCGTGAATTGATCCAAGGAGCACAGTAAAGATGAAGGCATTTACTCAGCACACGGGTCTTGTCGCGCCTCTGGATCGTGCCAACGTCGACACCGATCAGATCATTCCCAAGCAGTTCTTGAAGTCGATCAAGCGCACCGGTTTCGGTCCGAACCTGTTCGACGAGTGGCGTTATCTGGATGTCGGCCAGCCGTATCAGGACAACTCCAAGCGTCCGTTGAACAAGGATTTCGTCCTCAACGCCGAGCGTTATCAGGGTGCCAGCGTATTGCTCGCCCGCGAGAACTTCGGCTGCGGCTCGAGCCGTGAACACGCGCCGTGGGCGCTGGAAGAGTACGGTTTCCGCAGCATCATCGCGCCGAGTTACGCCGACATCTTCTTCAACAACAGTTTCAAGAACGGCCTGCTGCCGATCATCCTCAGCGATGCAGAAGTTGATGAACTGTTTAAGCAAGTTGAAGCCGAGCCGGGTTATCAATTGCAGGTCGACTTGCAAGCGCAGACCGTGACCCGCCCGGATGGCAAGGTGTACAGCTTCGAAATCGATGCGTTTCGCAAGCACTGCCTGCTCAATGGTCTTGACGATATCGGCCTGACCTTGCAGGACGGCGACGCGATTGCGACGTTCGAAGCCAAGCATCGGGTTAGTCAGCCGTGGTTGTTTCGCGACGCTTGATTCGAGATTGATGTAGTCAAGGCGGGCCCCTTCGCGAGCAGGCTCGCTCCCACCTTGGAATGCATTCCCCTGTGGGAGCGAGCCTGCTCGCGAAGACGGCAGCCCAAACAACGTAGATACCAGGATGTGACCATGACCAGCACCGCCCAACACACTCAGGTCGTCCAGAAGCAATTCGGCGAACAGGCCGCCGCTTACCTGAGCAGCGCCGTTCACGCCCAAGGCAGTGAATTCGCACTGCTGCAGGCTGAGCTGGCCGGGCAGGACGGTGCGCGGGTGCTGGATCTGGGTTGTGGTGCCGGTCACGTCAGCTTTCATGTTGCATCGCTGGTCAGGGAAGTGGTGGCTTACGACCTGTCGCAACAAATGCTCGACGTGGTTGCCGGCGCTGCCGTCGATCGCGGCTTGAGCAACATCATTACCGTCAACGGCGCTGCCGAGCGCTTGCCGTTCGTCGATGGCGAGTTCGATTTCGTGTTCAGCCGCTATTCGGCGCATCACTGGAGCGATCTCGGTCTGGCCTTGCGCGAAGTGCGTCGGGTGCTGAAGCCGGGCGGGGTGGCGGCGTTCGTTGATGTGTTGTCACCGGGCAGTGCATTGTTCGACACTTACCTGCAAAGCGTTGAAGTGCTGCGCGACACTAGCCATGTGCGCGACTACTCCGCCGCCGAGTGGCTGCGTCAGGTCAGCGAGGCCGGTCTGCATGTGCGCAGCACCACGCGTCAGCGCCTGCGCCTGGAGTACAGCAGTTGGGTCGAGCGCATGCGCACACCTGACGTGATGCGCGCGGCGATCCGCCAGTTGCAGCAGTCGATGGGCAACGAAGTGCGTGAGTATTTTGAGATAGATGCCGACGGCTCGTTCAGTACCGATGTGATCGTACTGATGGCCGAGCGCTAAGAATTTTCCCGGCGCGCCGTTCAGTGGCGCACCGCTTGAAGACACGAGGAAAGCATGAGCAAGCAGATTCTGATTCTCCCGGGTGACGGTATTGGTCCGGAAATCATGGCCGAAGCGGTCAAGGTGCTGGAATTGGCCAATGACAAGTACAGCCTGGGCTTCGCGCTGAGCCACGACGTGATCGGTGGCGCGGCCATCGACAAGCACGGCGTGCCGCTGGCCGACGAAACCCTCGATCGTGCACGGGCTGCCGACGCCGTACTGCTGGGCGCTGTCGGTGGGCCGAAATGGGACACCATCGAGCGTGATATCCGCCCTGAACGCGGTCTGCTGAAAATCCGTGCGCAACTGGGCCTGTTCGGCAACCTGCGCCCGGCGATCCTCTATCCGCAACTGGCCGACGCGTCGAGCCTGAAACCGGAAATCGTTGCCGGTCTGGACATCCTCATCGTCCGTGAGCTGACCGGCGGCATTTACTTCGGCGCGCCGCGTGGCACCCGTACGCTGGACAACGGCGAGCGTCAGTCCTACGACACCCTGCCGTACAGCGAAAGCGAAATCCGCCGCATCGCCCGTGTCGGTTTCGACATGGCCATGGTTCGTAGCAAGAAGCTCTGCTCGGTGGACAAAGCCAATGTGCTGGCATCCAGCCAGTTGTGGCGCGAAGTGGTCGAGCAGGTGGCCAAGGATTACCCGGAAGTCGAACTGAGCCACATGTACGTCGACAACGCCGCCATGCAACTGGTGCGTGCACCCAAGCAGTTCGACGTGATCGTCACCGACAACATGTTCGGCGACATCCTCTCCGACGAAGCGTCGATGCTCACCGGTTCGATCGGCATGCTGCCGTCGGCCTCGCTGGATTCCAACAACAAGGGCATGTACGAGCCGTGCCACGGTTCGGCGCCGGACATCGCTGGCAAAGGTATCGCCAACCCGCTGGCGACGATCCTGTCGGTATCGATGATGCTGCGTTACAGCTTCAATCTGCACGACGCTGCCGATGCCATCGAAAAAGCCGTCAGTGTGGTGCTCGATCAGGGCTTGCGCACCGGCGACATCTACTCGGCCGGTTGTACCAAAGTCGGTACGCAGGAAATGGGCGACGCAGTAGTCGCCGCGCTGCGGAATCTGTAATCTCTCGGGCCCGCTGCGAAATTCAATACAAAGCAGCGGCCCACTTTTCAAGAAGGTGTAGTTGCGATGAAACGTGTAGGTCTGATCGGTTGGCGCGGGATGGTCGGTTCCGTGCTCATGCAGCGGATGCTGGAAGAGCAGGATTTCGATCTTATTGAGCCGGTGTTTTTCACCACGTCCAATGTTGGTGGCCAAGGCCCGTCCGTGGGCAAGGACATTGCTCCGCTCAAGGACGCTTACAGCATTGACGAGCTGAAGACCCTCGACGTGATCCTGACCTGCCAGGGCGGCGACTACACCAGCGAAGTATTCCCCAAGCTGCGCGAAGCCGGCTGGCAGGGTTACTGGATCGACGCGGCGTCGAGCCTGCGCATGAACGATGATGCGGTGATCATTCTCGACCCGGTCAACCGTAAGGTCATTGACCAGCAGCTGGACGCGGGCACCAAGAACTACATCGGCGGCAACTGTACCGTCAGCCTGATGCTGATGGGGCTGGGCGGTCTGTTCGAGGCCGGTCTGGTCGAGTGGATGAGCGCCATGACCTATCAGGCGGCCTCCGGTGCCGGCGCGCAGAACATGCGTGAACTGATCAAGCAGATGGGCGCGACCCACGCCGCTGTCGCCGATCAACTGGCTGACCCGGCCAGCGCGATCCTCGACATCGACCGTCGCGTGGCCGACGCCATGCGCAGTGAAGCGTATCCGACCGAAAACTTCGGCGTACCGTTGGCCGGCAGCCTGATCCCGTGGATCGACAAGGAACTGCCAAACGGCCAGAGCCGCGAAGAATGGAAGGCCCAGGCCGAGACCAACAAGATTCTCGGTCGCTTCAAGAGCCCGATTCCGGTCGACGGCATCTGCGTGCGCATCGGCGCCATGCGCTGCCACAGCCAGGCGCTGACCATCAAGCTGAACAAAGACGTACCGATCGCCGATATCGAAGGGCTGATCAGTCAGCACAACCCATGGGTCAAACTGGTGCCGAACAATCGCGAAATCAGCATGCAGGAGCTGAGCCCGACCAAGGTTACCGGCACCCTGAATGTCCCGGTCGGTCGTCTGCGCAAGCTGAACATGGGTTCGCAGTTCGTCGGTGCCTTCACCGTCGGCGACCAGCTGCTGTGGGGCGCGGCCGAACCGCTGCGGCGCATGCTGCGGATCCTGCTGGAGCGTTGATCGCTTGAAGCAATGAACGAGCCCGTGCCTTGGAAAGAGGTGCGGGTTTTTTTATGCGCAGTGATCGTTCCCATGCTCCGCGTGGGAATGCATCCCGGGACGCTCTGCGTCCCTTCCAAAGCAGAACGCGGAGCGTCCGTTGAGACATTCCCACGCAGAGCGTGGGAACGATCGGTACGGGCAGAAATTGCCTGTGCGCCACCCACCCGGTAAAGTGCCGCTCCCCCGTTTTGCCAGAGGTAGTTCCATGACCCAGACTTTCGATATCGCCGTTATCGGCGCCACCGGTACTGTCGGCGAAACCCTCGTACATATTCTCGAAGAACGCGACTTCCCGGTCGGCAATTTGCACTTGCTGGCCAGTAGTGAATCAGCCGGTAGCTCGGTGCTGTTCCGCAACAAAAACGTACGCGTGCGCGAGGTCGACGAGTTCGATTTCAGCACGGTCAGACTGGTGTTCTTCGCCGCGGGCGCTGCGGTGTCGCTGAGCTACGCCGCTCGCGCGCACGCTGCCGGTTGCTCGTTGATCGATCTCTCCGGCGCCTTGCCGGCCGATCAGGCGCCCCAGGTGGTGCCGGAGGCCAATGCCGAGATCCTCGCCAGTCTGAAAAGCCCATTCCAGGTCAGCAGCCCAAGCCCGTCGGCCACTACGCTTGCGGTGGTGCTGGCGCCGTTGCTTGATCTGATCGATCTGCAATACGTCAACGTCACCGCCAATCTGGCCGTTTCCGCCCAAGGTCGCGAGGCGGTCACCGAGCTCGCGCGGCAGACCGCCGAGCTGCTGAACATGCGCCCGCTGGAGCCGACCTTCTTTGATCGGCAGATGGCTTTCAACCTGCTGGCCCAAGTCGGCACGCCGGATGCACAAGGCCACACGCTGCTGGAAAAACGTCTGGTACGCGAGTTGCGCCAGGTGCTGGCGAAACCTTTATTGAAGATTTCCGCCACTTGCGTTCAAGCCCCGGTGTTTTTTGGCGATAGCTTTAGCGTGACCTTGCAGTCAGGCAGCGCTGTTGACCTGGAAAAGGTCAACGCCGCGCTTGAGGCAGCACCGGGCATCGAGCTGGTTGATGCCGGCGATTATCCGACCGCGGTTGGCGATGCGGTGGGGCAGGACGTGGTCTACGTCGGCCGCGTGCGCAGTGGCGTCGACGACCCGGCGGAACTAAATCTTTGGCTGACGTCAGATAACGTACGCAAAGGCGCGGCACTCAACGCCGTGCAACTGGCTGAGTTGTTGATAAAAGACCTGCTGTAAAAGATACTTGGCAACAATTTGTCGACTGATTCTAGGTGAGCGCTATGCTTGCCCGAAGCGCGTCAATGACGAGTCACTCTCCGGGACTTTCCGGGGCAGCACAGAAATGATCGCGCGCGGCGACCCTCGTCGTCGCGTGCAATGCCTTACGGCAGCGGTATTCAAAAGCTTCTCGCTGGCCGAGGAACGTTCAAACAAAGGATGAGGCTATGGTTCAAGTTCGCAAACTGGTGTTAGCAATAGCGGCCGCCTCGGCGCTGTCCTCCGGTATGGCGCATGCCCTCGGGCTCGGGGAGCTGACCCTGAAGTCGACCCTGAACCAGCCGTTGGTGGCTGAAATCGAGCTGCTCGACGTCAAGGATCTCACTGCCGCCGAGGTGGTACCGAGCCTGGCTTCACCCGAAGACTTCGCCAAGGCTGGCGTCGACCGCCAGGCGTTTCTCAATGATCTGACGTTCACCCCGGTGCTCAACGCCAACGGCAAAAGCGTGTTGCGCGTGACTTCGAGCCAACCGCTGTCGGAACCGATGGTGAAGTTCCTCGTGCAGGTGATGTGGCCCAATGGCCGCCTGTTGCGTGATTACAGCGTGCTGCTCGATCCGTCGAAGTTCTCGCCGCAGACCGCTGACGCTGCCGCGCAACCGGCACCGTCGCAGACCATCACCGCGCCAACCACTGGCGCCACCCATCGCAATCAATACACCACCACGCCGCGCGACACCTTGTGGGAAATCGCCGCGAAAGCACGCAACGGCGGCTCGGTGCAGCAGACCATGCTGGCGATTCAGGCGCTCAATCCGAATGCCTTTATCGACGGCAACATCAACCGCCTGAAAACCGGCCAGGTGCTGCGTCTGCCGGATCCGGTACAAAGCACGGCGCTGCCGCAGTCGGCAGCCATCGCTGAAGTGGCGGCGCAGAACGACGCCTGGCGTCAGGGCCGTCGTTACGTGGCCAAGCCTGGCACCGGTCAGCAGCAACTCGACGCGACCAATCGCGGCCGTGGCAATACCGGTACAGCGGCCAACACTCAGGACAACCTGAGCCTGGTCTCGGCGGAAAGCGCCAAGCCCGGTGCGAAAGGCCCGGCCGGCGACGCCAAGGCGCTGAGCAATAAACTCGCAATCACCCAGGAAAACCTCGACACGACCCGTCGTGACAACGAGGAACTGAAAAGCCGCATGGCTGATCTGCAGAGCCAGCTGGACAAGCTCCAGAAGCTCATTGAGCTGAAAAACAATCAACTGGCGAAGATGCAAGCCGACGGTGCCGGCGCTGCGCCTGGCGCCAACGGTGCTGTGCCGCCGGTGCCGGCGATCACTGCCGAACTGGCCGCGACACCGCCAGCCACTCCGGCCGACGCCGCAGCGGCCTCACCAACTCCAGAGTCGGCCATCGCGCCGCCAGCGGAAACCCCGGTTGAGCCAGTCGTCGAACCGGTGGTTGAAACTACGCCGCCTGCTGCTGCCGATGACGACAAAGCCTTCAATGAACTGCTGACCAATCCGATTCTGCTCGGCCTGATCGGCGGCGGTGCGGTAGTTCTGCTGCTTCTGCTGTTGCTGCTGGCGCGTCGTCGCAAAGCCCAGCAGGAAGCCGAAAAGCACCTGCGCATGGCCCGCGCTCTGGCTGAAGAGCAAGAGTTCTCCGCTGAGCAGGATCTGCCGGAAAGCAGCTTCTCTGGCCTGGAAACCCCAGCGGCCAGCGTCAAACTCAATACGCCAGCTCCAGCACCTGCGCCAACCCCGGCACCCGTCGTTGCTCCGGTGGTGATGGCTGCGCCGATTGCCGCGCCGCTGGTGGCCCCGGCCGGCGAGCGATCGGATGACGTGCTCGACAAAGCGCAGTCGCACATCAACGCCGGTCGCCTGAACCAGGCCGCCGCGCTGCTGGAAGAGGGCGTCAGCCTCGAGCCGGAACGCAGCGATCTGCGCCTGAAACTGATGGAAGTCTACGGCCAGCAGGGCGACCGCGATGCGTTCGTCGCGCAAGAGCGCCAACTGGTGGCAAACGGCGACAACTTCGCCAAGGTCGAAGCACTGAAAAGCCGCTTCCCGGCCATGGCCGTGGTTGCTGCCGGTGGCTTGGCGGCGGCTGCTGTCGCTGCCGAGCTGGACGCGCAGTACGTCAAGGAACTGCTGCAGGACGAGCCGCAAGCGCCCGAGACTGCCGCTGACGACCTCGACACTGCGTTCGATTTGAGCCTGGACGATCTCGACAACATCACCCCGGTCGATCCTGCGCCAGTGGCTGAGCCAGAAGCGCCGGTCGAGCTGGATGAATTCCCGGCCGAAGACGATCTGAGCTTCGCCTCGGTGCTGCAGGAACAGACCGAGATGAAAGACAATCTCGACGATCTGTCGGACTTCGATCTGGACATGGATCTCGGCGCCGAACCATCGCCGGCCACGTTGGCTGAAGATGACTTCCTGCTGGATCTTGATGACGGTGTGAAAGATCTGCCTCCGGTCGAGACGCCGGCGGTCGCTGACGTGCCGCAGGATGATCTGGAGTTGCCAGCCGATTTCGACTTGTCGCTGGCGGACGAAATGGACACCAATCCCGCCGCCGAGCCGGACGCCTTCGCGGCCGAGCTGGACGATGTCAATGCCGAGCTGGATCGCCTGTCGCAAAGCATGGCCGAGCCGAGCTTCACCGAAGCGGACGCTGCGTTGGGGGATGATCTGGGCGAAGACGATTTCGACTTCCTCGCCGGCACTGACGAAGCGGCGACCAAGCTCGATCTGGCCCAGGCTTATATCGACATGGGCGACGCCGACGGTGCGCGCGACATCCTCAACGAAGTGTTGACCGAAGGTGACGAGAAGCAGCGGGGCGAGGCCAAGGAAATGCTGTCCAATCTGGCGTAAGTTCTGCGGTAAACAACAAGCGGCAGCCCGGTGGGGCTGCCGTTTTTGTTTGTGCCCGTTTCTGCGGTGTCTGATCGATTGCTTTCGCGAGCAGGCTCGCTCCCACAGGGCGACGCATAGCAAATGTGGGAGTGAGCCTGCTCGCGAAGGGGCGGTACTGCCGATAGAGAACTCTGGCATCCCCAGCCCACCGCCTTATAATGCCCGCCTTTGCAAAATCAGCAGGCTGTCCCACCTTGGCAAACATAGATAACCCGGTCGCCGAAATGGCGCCCGACGGCTTTTACCGCGTCGCGCTGGGCGTTGAGTATAAAGGCTCGCGCTACAGCGGCTGGCAGCGTCAGTTGACCGGTGTGGCGACGGTGCAGGAAGAGCTTGAAAAAGCCTTGTCGAAAGTCGCCAATTCGCCGGTTTCCCTGCAATGCGCCGGGCGTACCGATGCTGGCGTGCACGCCTGCGGCCAAGTGGTGCACTTCGACACTCAGGTCGATCGCTCGTTGAAGGCCTGGGTCATGGGCGCCAACATCAATCTGCCCCACGACATCAGCGTCAGTTGGGCCAAGATTATGCCGGCGCACTTTCACGCGCGATTCAAAGCCATCGCTCGGCGTTATCGCTATGTGATCTACAACGATCAGATTCGCCCGGCGCACCTCAATGAGGAAATCACCTGGAATCATCGCCCGCTTGACGCCGAGCGCATGGCCGAGGCCGCGCAGTACCTGATCGGTACCCACGACTTCAGCGCGTTCCGGGCCGGTCAATGCCAGGCCAAGTCACCGATCAAGAAGATGCATCACCTGCGCGTAACCCGTCACGGCAAGATGATCGTGCTCGACATTCGTGCCAACGCTTTCCTGCATCACATGGTGCGCAATATTGCCGGTGTGCTGATGACTATTGGTGCAGGCGAGCGTCCGGTGGAATGGATGAAGGAAGTGCTGGAAAGTCGCGAGCGTCGTTCCGGCGGGGTGACGGCGCATCCGTACGGGCTGTATCTGGTGCAGGTCGAGTATCACGACGAATTCCCGTTGCCCGAGCGCTTTATCGGGCCACATTTCCTTACGGGTTTCTCCGAACTTGACGGCTGACGCCCTTGAGCGCTTTTGTTACCATCCGGGACGTTTTTCGATTTTGTCTTGAGGATTTCCTGACATGTCAGCCGTTCGCAGCAAGATCTGCGGCATTACCCGCATCGAAGATGCGCTGGCCGCCGTCGAAGCCGGTGCCGATGCGATCGGTCTGGTGTTCTACGCCAACAGCCCGCGTGCAGTGAACGTGCAGCAGGCAAGGGCGATCATCAAGGCGTTGCCGCCGTTCGTTACCACCGTGGGCCTGTTCGTCAATGCCAGCCGTTGCGAGCTGGGGGAAATCCTCGATGCGGTGCCGCTTGATCTGCTGCAATTTCATGGCGACGAAAGCGCGGAGGCGTGCGAAGGCTGGCATCGTCCGTACATCAAAGCGCTGCGGGTCAAGGCTGGCGATGACATTGTTGCCGCCTGCGACGCCTTTCCCGGCGCCAGTGGCGTGCTGCTCGACACGTATGTCGAAGGGGTGCCCGGCGGAACCGGCGAGGCGTTTGACTGGTCATTGATTCCGCAAAATTTGAGCAAGCCGCTGATCCTCGCCGGTGGCCTGACGCCGGAAAACGTTGCCGACGCGGTTGCGCGGGTCCAGCCCTACGCGGTGGATGTCAGCGGCGGGGTAGAAGCGAGCAAAGGCATCAAGGATCACCACAAGATTCGCGCATTCATCAACGCGGTGCGCGGCAATACATCGTCGATGTGACGGCTGGCAGTCTGCCGCCGTCCATCAATGCACTTGTACAAAGCAGGCGCGGCTGAGGGTTGCTGAATCGTACGCAGGTCATGTTCCGCGCTGACCGCGACTCTTCATCAATCATCGCCACACACACATGAATTTAGCTCAAGGGCATACGCGGGGCTGCGAACCAGAGCGTTCGGGCCGCCGGTACTGGAGAAAGAAAGCATGAGCAACTGGTTAGTAGACAAACTGATCCCTTCGATCATGCGCTCGGAGGTCAAGAAGAGCTCGGTGCCTGAAGGTCTGTGGCACAAATGCCCATCCTGCGAGGCGGTGTTGTACCGTCCGGAACTGGAAAAGACCCTGGACGTTTGCCCCAAGTGCAACCATCACATGCGCATCGGCGCACGTGCGCGCATCGACATTTTCCTCGATCCGGAAGGCCGCAACGAACTGGGTGCTGACCTGGAGCCGGTTGACCGTCTGAAATTCCGCGACGGCAAGAAGTACAAGGATCGTCTGGTTGCTGCGCAGAAGCAGACCGGCGAAAAAGATGCGCTGATCTCGGTCAGCGGTACCCTGCTGGGCATGCCGGTGGTGGTTTCGGCATTCGAATTCAACTTCATGGGCGGTTCCATGGGCGCCATCGTCGGTGAGCGCTTCGTTCGCGCTGCCAACTACGCACTGGAAAACCGCTGCCCGATGATCTGCTTTGCCGCTTCCGGTGGCGCGCGCATGCAGGAAGCGCTGATCTCGCTGATGCAGATGGCCAAGACCTCGGCCGTGCTGGCACGTCTGCGTGAAGAAGGCATTCCGTTCATTTCCGTACTGACCGACCCGGTCTACGGCGGTGTTTCCGCCAGTCTGGCGATGCTTGGCGACGTTATCGTTGGCGAACCGAAGGCTTTGATCGGCTTCGCCGGTCCGCGTGTGATCGAGCAGACCGTGCGCGAAAAACTGCCGGAAGGCTTCCAGCGCAGCGAATTCCTGCTGGAGCACGGCGCTATCGACATGATCATCCACCGTCAGGAACTGCGCCCGCGTCTGGGTAACCTGCTGGCGCAGATGACCGGCAAGCCGACGCCGAAATTCGTCGCCGCGCCGATCGAGCCGATCGTGGTGCCGCCGGTGCCTGCCAACGTATGACCCAGCGCACCCTTGGTGAATGGCTCGCCTACCTCGAGCAGTTGCATCCGTCGGCCATCGACATGGGCCTGGAGCGTTCGCAACAGGTAGCGTCCCGCATGGGGCTGGGCCAGCCGGCGCCTCGGGTGATCACGGTCACCGGCACCAACGGCAAGGGTTCGACCTGCGCGTTCGTGGCTTCGTTGCTACGCGCGCAGGGCCTGAGCGTTGGTGTCTACAATTCTCCGCACCTGCTGCGTTACAACGAGCGGGTGCAGCTCAACGGCGTCGAAGCCACTGACGCCCAGCTGTGTGAAGCCTTTGCTGCGGTCGAGGCGGGCCGCGGCGACACTTCCCTGACTTACTTCGAAATGGGCACTCTGGCGGCGTTCTGGCTGTTCCAACAGTCCGCGCTTGACGCTGTGGTGCTAGAAGTCGGGTTGGGCGGGCGTCTGGACACGGTCAATGTGGTGGATGCCGACATCGCGCTGGTCACCAGCATTGGCGTCGATCACGCCGATTATCTGGGCGATACCCGCGAATCCGTAGCCTACGAGAAAGCTGGAATTTTCCGCCAGGGCAAGCCAGCCTTGTGTGGCGATCTGAATCCTCCACAACCACTGCTCGACAAGGCGCGCGAACTGGCTTGCCCGTTTTTCCTGCGTGGTCGCGATTTCGATCTCGGTATCACCGAGCAGCATTGGCAATGGCGCGGCACCGATGCGCAGGGCCAAGTGGTCGAGTTGCGTGACTTGCCGTTGCTCGATCTGCCAATGGAAAACGCCGCGCTGGCGCTGCAAGCCTTTCTGCTGACGGGTTTGCCGTGGAACGCCGAACAGATTGTCGCGGCGCTGCAGGCGACGCGCGTGGTCGGGCGCCTTGATCGTCGTTCATTTGAGTGGAATGGCAAGCGCCTGAATCTGTTGCTGGACGTTGGTCACAACCCGCACGCCGCTGAATATCTCGCCCGCCGTCTGGCGGCGCGGCCGCCGGTTGGCAAGCGTTTGGCGGTATTCGGCCTGCTGGCGGACAAGGATCTCGATGGTGTTGTTGGCGAATTGAATGCTAGTGTCGCGCATTGGGCTGTCGCGCCGCTGGATTCGCCGCGCGCGCGTCCCGTGGCTGAACTTGAGGCAGCGCTGCAGAACCTTGGCGCTTCGGTTACGTCTTACGCCAGCGTCGCGGCCGCTCTGGAAGGGCAGTGCGCGGTTGCGACCAGCGACGACGAGATTCTCTTGTTCGGATCATTTTATTGTGTCGCCGAGGCCCTTGAATGGCTGGCCCGGCGCTCCACGGAGGAAGCGGCAAATGGCTTTGCTGGATAAAGCGTACAAGCAGCGCATGGTTGGCGCGTTGGTGCTGGTGGCGCTGGCGGTGATCTTCCTGCCGATGCTGTTTTCCCGTCAGGACGAGCAGCGTCAGGTGATCGTCGAGGCCCCGGCTGCGCCTCAGCCTTCGGCCATGCCGCAAGTGCAAATGGATCCGGTCGCCGTGCCTGAGCCGCAGGCTTTGCCACAGGAGCCGGTGCCAACGGACGAGGAGGTCGCTGAAGAAGCGGTGCCTGCTGCTCCGGCTGCTGCTCCGGCCGCCCCGGCACCGACCATCCCGGCGCAGATTGCGCGCCCGGCAACGCCGCCACCGGTGGCCAAGCCGATTCCGGCGCCGGCCCAGCCGATCACCTCCGCAACCAGCAAACCTGATGCCACGCAGAGCCGCGTCGATGCCAACGGTCTGTCGGTGAGCTGGTCGGTGCAACTTGCCAGCCTGTCGAGCCGCGCCAGCGCCGAAAGCCTGCAGAAGAACCTGCGCAGCCAAGGTTACAACGCGTATATCCGTTCGGCCGATGGCAAGAATCGGGTGTTCGTCGGTCCGCTGATCGAGCGTGCCGAGGCCGATCGTTTGCGTGATCTGCTGAGCCGTCAACAGAACCTCAAGGGCTTCGTTGTCCGTTTTCAGCCTGAACGTGGCTGAAATCTATCACCTCGATTGAAAAGCACTGACAATCGCAGCTTACCGACAGCCATGCGCTCTGCTAAAATGCGCCGCCTTATCCGTCTGTAGGCTGCACTGTGCCATTTACCTGGGTTGACTGGGCGATCGTTGCAATCATCGCCATCTCCGCATTGATCAGTCTGAGCCGCGGCTTCGTAAAAGAAGCGTTATCGCTGCTGACCTGGATCATCGCAGGAGCGGTTGCCTGGATGTTTGGTGGCTCACTGTCCGAGTACCTCGCCGGATACATCGAAACCCCATCGGCTCGCGTGATTGCGGGCTGTGCCATCATGTTTGTCGCCACACTGATTGTGGGCGCAATGATCAATTATCTTATCGGCGAGTTGGTTCGTGTCACCGGGTTGTCCGGGACCGATCGATTCCTCGGCATGGCCTTCGGCGCAGCGCGTGGCGTGTTGCTGGTGGTCGTGGCAGTCGGGCTGTTGAGCCTGGGGCCGGTACAGCAGGACGGGTGGTGGAAAGAATCACAGCTCGTGCCCAAGTTTCTATTGGTCGCCGACTGGTCCAAAAACCTGATACTCGGGTGGAGCAGTCAGTGGCTTGCCAGCGGAATCAGCGTACCCGCTGAGATTCCGTTCAAGGAGCAGCTCTTGCCGGCGGCGAAAACGCCTCAGTGAGTGTTGCTCAGTTCAGATCCATTAAGTAGGGGTTGCGTCGCATGTGTGGCATCGTCGGTATCGTCGGTAAGTCGAACGTCAATCAGGCGCTGTATGACGCGCTAACCGTGCTCCAGCACCGCGGCCAGGACGCTGCCGGTATCGTGACCAGCCATGATGGCCGGTTGTTCCTGCGCAAGGATAATGGCCTGGTGCGTGACGTGTTCCAGCAGCGTCACATGCAGCGTCTGGTCGGCCACATGGGTATCGGACACGTCCGTTACCCGACTGCCGGCAGCTCGACGTCGGCCGAAGCCCAGCCGTTCTACGTCAACTCGCCTTACGGCATCACCCTGGCGCACAACGGTAACCTGACCAACGTTGAACAGTTGGCCAAAGAGATCTACGAATCCGATCTGCGTCACGTCAACACCAGTTCCGACTCGGAAGTGCTGCTCAACGTGTTCGCCCACGAGCTGGCCCAGCGCGGCAAGCTGCAGCCGACCGAAGAAGACGTGTTCGCCGCCGTGACCGATGTGCACAACCGTTGCGTGGGTGGCTACGCCGTCGTTGCGATGATCACCGGTTACGGCATCGTCGGTTTCCGCGATCCGCACGGCATCCGTCCGATCGTGTTCGGCCAGCGTCATACCGACGAAGGCGTCGAGTACATGATTGCCTCGGAAAGCGTTTCGCTGGACGTGCTTGGTTTCACCCTGATCCGCGACCTCGCGCCGGGCGAAGCGGTGTACATCACTGAAGATGGCAAGCTGCACACCCGTCAGTGCGCAACCAGCCCGTCGTTGACTCCGTGCATTTTCGAGCATGTCTACCTGGCGCGTCCCGACTCGATCATCGACGGCGTCTCGGTGTACAAGGCGCGTCTGCGCATGGGCGAAAAGCTCGCCGAGAAGATCCTGCGCGAGCGTCCTGAACACGATATCGACGTGGTCATCCCGATTCCGGACACCAGCCGTACTGCGGCGCTGGAGCTGGCCAATCACCTGGGTGTGAAATTCCGCGAAGGCTTCGTCAAGAACCGTTACATCGGCCGCACCTTCATCATGCCGGGCCAGGCCGCGCGCAAGAAGTCGGTACGCCAGAAGCTCAACGCCATCGAGCTTGAGTTCCGCGGCAAGAACGTCATGCTGGTCGATGACTCGATCGTGCGCGGCACCACCTGCAAGCAGATCATCCAGATGGCCCGCGAAGCCGGTGCGAAAAACGTCTACTTCTGCTCGGCGGCACCTGCGGTGCGCTTCCCGAACGTCTACGGTATCGACATGCCGAGCGCCCACGAACTGATCGCACACAACCGTTCGACCCAGGACGTGGCTGATCTGATTGGTGCTGACTGGCTGATCTATCAGGACCTGCCTGACTTGATCGAAGCGGTCGGCGGCGGCAAGATCAAAATCGAAAACTTTGATTGCGCCGTATTCGATGGCAAATACGTGACCGGTGACGTCGACGAGGCTTATCTGGACAAGATCGAGCAGGCGCGCAACGATGCCTCGAAGGTCAAGACCCAGGCAGTCAGTGCGATCATCGATCTGTACAACAACTGAGTTTCCACCGGCCCTGAGGGGCCGGTTTTGTATCTGACATTTTTCAAGAACACAGCAAGGAGTGACAGCATGAGTCAGGAATGGGATGCCGGTCGGCTGGACAGCGACCTCGAAGGCGTAGCGTTCGATACTCTGGCCGTGCGTGCCGGTCAGCACCGCACGCCGGAAGGCGAGCACGGTGATCCGATGTTCTTCACCTCCAGCTACGTGTTCCGCACCGCTGCCGATGCGGCGGCGCGGTTTGCCGGCGAAGTGCCGGGCAACGTTTATTCGCGTTACACCAACCCGACCGTGCGCGCGTTTGAAGAGCGCATCGCCGCGCTGGAAGGTGCGGAGCAGGCCGTCGCCACGGCAACCGGCATGGCTGCGATCATGGCGGTGGTGATGAGCCTGTGCAGTGCGGGCGATCACGTGCTGGTGTCGCGCAGCGTGTTCGGCTCGACCATCAGCCTGTTCGAGAAGTACTTCAAGCGCTTTGGCGTCGAAGTCGATTACGTACCGCTGGCCGATCTGTCGGGGTGGGATGCGGCAATCAAATCCAATACCAAACTGCTCTTTGTCGAATCGCCGTCCAATCCGTTGGCCGAACTGGTGGATATCGCCGCACTGGCAGAAATCGCGCATGCCAAGGGCGCGCAGCTGGTGGTCGACAACTGCTTCTGCACTCCAGCGTTGCAGCAGCCGCTGAAGCTCGGCGCGGACATTGTCGTGCACTCGGCGACCAAGTTCATCGACGGTCAGGGTCGCTGCATGGGCGGCGTTGTCGCCGGTCGCGGTGAACAGATGAAAGAAGTGGTGGGTTTCCTGCGGACCGCCGGGCCGACCCTCAGCCCGTTCAACGCGTGGATCTTCCTCAAAGGCCTCGAGACCCTCAACCTGCGCATGAAAGCGCATTGCGCCAACGCTCAGGCGCTGGCCGAATGGCTGGAGCAGCAGGACGGCATCGAGAAAGTCCATTACGCCGGCCTCAAGAGCCATCCGCAGCACGAGTTGGCCCAGCGCCAGCAGAAGGGTTTTGGTGCGGTGGTCAGCTTCGAGGTCAAGGGCGGCAAAGAAGGCGCCTGGCGCTTTATCGATGCCACGCGGTTGATTTCGATCACCGCCAACCTCGGCGACAGCAAAACCACGATCACCCATCCAAGCACCACCTCCCACGGTCGTCTGGCGCCGCAGGAGCGTGAAGCGGCAGGCATTCGTGACAGCCTGATCCGCGTCGCGGTCGGTCTGGAAGATGTGGCTGACCTGCAGGCCGACCTGGCGCGCGGTCTGGCGGCATTGTGATCGAGTTGTCCACACCGGCGGCCAATACCAATGGTCGCGTGGCGCTGGTCACCGGCGCTGCACGCGGGATCGGCCTCGGAATTGCCGCTTGGCTGATCAGCGAAGGCTGGCAGGTGGTGCTGACCGATCTCGATCGGACGCGAGGTTCGAAAGTGGCGAAGGTGCTGGGCGAGAACGCCTGGTTCATCGCCATGGACGTCGCAGACGAAAATCAGGTCGCGCTGGGCGTGGCCGAGGTGCTGGGGCAGTTTGGTCGCCTTGATGCGCTGGTCTGCAATGCAGCGGTGGCCGATCCGCACAACATCACCCTGGAAAGCCTCGATCTGGCCTATTGGAACCGGGTGCTGGCGGTAAATCTCAGCGGGCCGATGTTGCTGGCCAAGCACTGTGCGCCGTATCTGCGTGCGCACAACGGTTCGATCGTCAACCTGGCCTCGACCCGTGCGCGACAGTCGGAGGCGGACTCTGAGGCGTATGCGGCGAGCAAGGGCGGGCTGTTGGCGCTGACCCATGCGCTGGCAATCAGCCTTGGGCCGGAAATCCGCGTGAACGCAGTCAGTCCGGGCTGGATCGACGCGCGTGATCCCTCGGTGCGTCGCGCCGAACCTTTGGCCGATGCCGATCATGCCCAGCATCCGGCCGGCAGGGTAGGGACGGTCGAGGACGTGGCGGCGATGGTGGCGTGGTTGCTGTCGAGGAATGCCGGGTTTGTCACCGGCCAAGAGTTCGTCGTCGACGGCGGCATGACCAAGAAAATGATTTACGAGCAGTAGCAGCTTCAAGCATCAAGCTTCAAGCGGCAAGCAGAAGCATGATGGTAGTGTGCCTGCTTTCGCTGATCTTGCTTTTTCTTGAAGCTTGCAGCTTGCAGCTAAAATCTGTTTTTGAAAAAAACTCTAATCCTGCTATTGACTTAGCTTCGCCACCTGCGTAAATTTCGCGGCCTCGGAGATGCAAACGGGTGATTAGCTCAGCTGGGAGAGCGTCTGCCTTACAAGCAGAATGTCGGCGGTTCGATCCCGTCATCACCCACCACTCCCGAGAAGCTTGCGCAAGCAAGAGAGTAGGCTGAAAGTGCCTGCACCGACGCGCAGCGGTAGTTCAGTCGGTTAGAATACCGGCCTGTCACGCCGGGGGTCGCGGGTTCGAGTCCCGTCCGCTGCGCCATATTTTACGAATCAGATTTATCTGATTCGCGATTGCCAGGCACCGAAGCCGGCAATCAAAACGAGTTACTTGAGCGCAAGCTCAAAGCGATACGCAGCGGTAGTTCAGTCGGTTAGAATACCGGCCTGTCACGCCGGGGGTCGCGGGTTCGAGTCCCGTCCGCTGCGCCATATCTGTTTCAAGGACCACTGAACGCCTTGAAGCGCCGAAACCAGTCATCGGCTGAATCGGATCGATAGCAAAGACCCTGGTCGAAAGACCGGGGTTTTTTGTGTCTGAAATTTGGTTATTCCTATTCCTCGCTCCTGAAGCCAATGCAAATTCCTGTGGGAGCGAGCCTGCTCGCGAAAGCGTCTGCACATTCAAAATCTGTATTGCCTGAAAATCGCTTTCGCGAGGAGGCTCAATCCACCATAGGCACGCTCTGTCGTCTCGGCGGATCGGATGCGGTGCCACGTCGCATTGATTTTTTTGATTATTTAGTCAGGTTTTTGTAACTGGTTGTTTGCTGCGGGCGCAGAAACCTTTAAAGTTAACCTTTCGGTCAGCTTTGCACTGTCAACACAGCTCTTTGCTTCGCCAGAAAGAGCTTCTGCACGACTCGAGATCCCCAGTAGATAACCACAAGGGCGGACCTATAACCGCCCAGAGGATGATCCATGTCCAACCGTGAAATGTCCCGGCGCTCGTTCCTCCAGGGCGGGCTGGTGGCGGGTGTGAGCGTTACGCTTACGCCGCTCAGCAGTCAGGCGCTGGCTGCCTTGATGGAAAACAGCGTCACCGTGCCGTCCGAGAAATGGCTCGGCAATAACGGCAAGGCGCGCCAACGCAACGATGCCTTGTCCAAGGTCTGCGGCAGCAAGGTTTTTGCCCGCGACATCCGTGCCAAGGACATGCCCGGCTGGCCTGAGCAACAAGGCCACGCGATGCTGCTGAAAACCATCAAGGCCGACCGTATCTACGCCGGCTACGACCTGTCATGGCTCGGCGCCGATCTGCAGCCGGACCGCATCGTTACCGCTGCCGATCTGGACAAGGACGGTATCGTTTTCCCCGAAGAGCACGCGCCTGATCCATTGCTGCCGGAAGGCAAAGTGCCGATGTTCATCGGTCACCCGGTAGCGATCCTGATCTGGAACGACTTCGAGCGTTTCCGTCAGGCCAAGAATCAACTCAAATTCAATGACAAAGCGATTCGTTACGGCGCCAAAGTGCCGTTCTATGAAGGTGATCCCTACGGCAGCTTCCGCTACGTGCGCGTTGGCGGCGCAACCTCGGCGGACGAAGACGAGTTCGCCAGCCTCAAGGACTCGATCCTGTTCCCGATGCTGAAAAACCGCCGGCCGGTGTGGAATGCATCGCCGAACCTGCATGGCAACCTCACCGAGCGCGGCCTGTTCTACGCCGATCGCATGAAGCAGGAAATCGACACGCCGCCGGATAACTGGCTGGTGTTCGATGAGCGCTACAAGACGCCGTCGATCGAACCGGCCGCCCTCGAGCCGGACAACGGCAACGGCTGGTACGACCCGAAAACCAAAACCCTGCATTTCGTCGTCGCGACGCAGTGCCCGCTGGAGGTTGCGACCGAGACCGCGAAGATGATCGGGCCGTCGCGTTTTGGCCTGGCCAATCTGAACATGCACCCGGGCTATACCGTCGGGTACGGCTCCAAAGACCACAACATTTTTGTCTACTATGCAGCTTTGGCCGCGCTGTACGGCGCCGGCGTGCCGGTGCGTCTGGCCAACGACCGCTACGAGCAATTCCAGAGCGGCATCAAGCGTCACCCGTTCGACATCCGCTACCAGTTGGCCGTGGACAAGACCGACTACACCTTCAAGATTTTCCGTGCGGAAATGAGCGTCGACGGCGGCGGCCGGGTCAACTACAGCCCATCGGTGGCGGCGGTTGGCGCCACGGCTGCGCAGTCGATCTACTACATGCCGCAGAACGACCTGCAGGTCACCGCCTATCATTCGCGCGCAGTCGAAGCGGGTTCGATGCGCGGTTACGGCACCCTGCAGAGCATGGCGGCGACCGAAATGATGGTCGACGAGATCGCCAATCGTCTGGGTGTCGACGCGATCGATTTGCGCCGTCGCAACGCCCTGCGTTCGGGGATGAAAAACACCCAGGGTGCAATCCCGGCCGGTGCACTGCGCCTGCACGAAATTCTCGACAAGGCCTCGGTGCACGAGGTCTGGAAAAACCGCGACGCGATCAAGCAACAGCGTGAAGCGGCAGATCCGGATAACTGGTACGGCATCGGTTTCGCCATCTGCCAGAAAGACTTCGGCACTGGCTCCGAAGCGCCGATGGCCAGCATCGCATTCACCGCAGACGGGCGCATCACTCTGCGCCACATCGGCATCGAAATCGGTACCGGCATGTCCACCTCGCAAGCCCTGGTCGTCGCGGATTTCCTCGGCAGCCCGGCGCACGAGGTGAAAACCGGCGAAACCGAATGGCAGGAAATGCAGCTGATCACCAGCGGCAACCCGTACATCATGAGTCAGGCCGAGCAGGACAATCTGCTGCGCAACCCGCGCTGGGTCGGCAAGCTGGCGTCGGCGTCTTCGGCGACCAACTCCGCCTATTACTTCAGCCATGCGACTCGTGAAGCGGCGCGCGTGCTGTTCAACCATGGTTTGTGGCCGGCGGCACTGGAGATCTGGCGCCAAGGTCCGTACGGCGGCCAGGCCAACCCTTACGTGGTGCGCCGCGAAGATGCGCATTGGGTCGATGGCAAGCTGACCGCCAACGGCATGCAGCCGCTTAGTTTCGAAGAACTGGCCAAGCGCGCCCACGAGCGCGGTCTGGTGACGGGCGCTACGGTGCATGGTTTCAACCGCTGGAGCTGGGCCGAGGCCGAGTACAGTATCGACGGCGTGCGCGAGCGCCTGCCGCTCGACGGTCTGGCGGTGAAATACGGCGATGGCGCGCCGCAAGCGAAGAAAGCGCAGATGAACAGCGCCGGCTTCCATCTGCTCGATCGGCAGAACGTCAACTACCCGGTAGTGCAGTTGAACAACGCTGCCGTGACCTATTACAGCCCGGTCGCGACGCTGGTCGAGTTGAAGGTCAACAAAGGCTCGGCGGAAGTTCAGGTGCTCAACCACCATTCGTGGATCGAGTGCGGTCGTGTGCTGGTTGAAGAGTTGGTCAAGGGCCAGCTCGAAGGCGGTATCGCCATGGGTATTGGCCATGCGTTGATGGAAGAGATGCCGTTGTACGAAGGCGGGCCGGGGGAGGGTGACTGGAACTTCAACCGTTACCGTCTGCCGATGGCGCGTCACGTTGCGGTGTGGAAGCAGACTGCGGAGATCCTGCCGCCGCTGTCGCCGAGCGATCCGTCCAAGGGCATCGCCGAAGTGGTGATGATCCCGATTGTCGGTGCCATCGGTAACGCCGTGGCGCACGCCATCGGTAAACGTGTTCGTGACTTGCCTATTACCGCTGCGCGCATCAAGGAGGCCCTCAATGGCTAACCGTCCGCTTCAACTGACCCTCAATGGTCAATCCGTCGGCCCGGTGGACATCCCTGATGACCTGCCGATGATCGACTATCTGCACGAATACAAAAATCTCACCGGCTCGCGTCTGGGCTGCGGTCAGGGGATCTGCCACGCCTGTGTGGTGATCGTCGACAACCCCGACGGCACCAGCGAAGAAGTGCGCACCTGTATTACCGGTGCGCATTACTTCGAGGGCAAGAAAGTCCGCACGATTGAAGGCCATGCCACTCGCGACGAGCAGGGCCAGGTCACCGAGCTCAATCCGATCCAGCAGCGCTTTGTCGACGAGTTCGCTTTCCAGTGCAGCTACTGCGCGCCAGGCTTCGTCAACGCCGCGACGGTGTTGGTCGAGAAGCTGCAGCGCCAGCCGATCGTCAAAAGTCAGCTGGAACAGGTGATCGAGGACAGCCTCGGCCATCACGTCTGCCGCTGCACTGGCTACGTGCGTTATTACAACGCCACGCGCAACGTGCTGACCGATCTCGGCCTGGTTAAGGAGGGTTGAGCATGAAGCGTTTACTGACCCGCCTGACTTTCGCGGTCGGACTGGCTGTGCCGCTTTTGGCGGCCCACGCCGACGATCAGATCAAGCGCGGCGAATACCTCGCTCGCGCCGCCGACTGCATGGCTTGCCACACCGCACCGGGTGGCGCGCCATATGCCGGCGGCCTGCCGATCGTCTCGCCATTCGGCACGATCTACGGCACCAACATCACCCCGAGCAAAGAGCACGGCATCGGTCTGTACAGCGATGACGAGTTCTTCGCTGCGCTGACCGAAGGCAAGCGTCGCGACGGTGCGAATCTGTATCCAGCGATGCCGTACACCTCGTATCACCTGATGCCGCGCGCCGATTCCGATGCGATTCACGCGTATCTGAAAACCATCGAGCCGATCGAACGCGCCGCACCGGTGACCAGCCTGAGCTTTCCGTTCAATGTGCGTCTGGGCCTGACCGGCTGGAACATGATCTATGGCAAAGACGTCAAGCTGGAACCGGCGGAAGGCAAGAGTGAGACGTGGAAGCGCGGCCAGTATATGGTCGACGTCCTTGGTCATTGCGGCGAATGCCATACGCCACGCGGCCTGCCCGGCGCGATGCAAATGGACAAGCGCATGACCGGCGGCATCCTCAATGGTTATCTGGCGCCGAGCCTGCTGGCGACCGACCTGGCCGCGCGCGGCTGGAATCAGCAGGATCTGAGCACGTTTCTCAAGCACGGCATGAGCGCGCAAGGGACGATGTTCAACGAGATGTTCCCGGTGTTTCACAACAGCACTCAAGGTCTGAGCAATGCTGATCTGGCAGCAATGGCGACATTCCTTCTCGGCGAGCAACCGGCGCCGGCCAAAGAACTCGTCGAGGTGCCGCTGGACAAGCTCAGCCCAAGTGCACAGCGCGGCCGTCAGGAATACCTGAACGTCTGTGCCGGTTGCCACGCGGCTGGCGGTGAAGGCAAGCCGCACATCGCCGTGGCCATGCGCGGCAACACCACGTTGCGTCTGGAAGATCCGCGCAATCTGTTGCGAGTGATCGAGGACGGTATCGGTGAGCAGAAGTTCTCCGGGTTCGAGCACATGCAGCCGATGCCGGGTTTTGCTGAAAAGCTCAGTCCTGAGCAATTGACCGATCTGCTCAACTACCTGCGTCAGGGTTGGGGCGGGCAGAGCGCTGAACTGGCGGTAAGCGAAGTGCAGAAGCTGCAAGCCGACGCGCCGAGCGTCGAGCACAAGGCCCACTGATATGCAGCATCTCGATCTGCAAGTGGTGCGTCGGGCGCTGGAATGGTCGGTGGCCGGGCAGCGCATCTGGCTGAGCACCGTGCTGGCCACCTACGGCTCGGCACCGCGCGCGCCGGGTTCGCTGCTCGCGGTGAATGAAGGCGGGCAGTGGATCGGCTCGCTGTCCGGCGGTTGCGTCGAGGAGGATTTTCTTCAGCGCGTCGCCGAAGGTGCGTTTCTCGAAGCGGTCAGCGTCGTGCGTTATGGCGAAGGCGATGATCCGCGTTCGCGGGTCAGCCTGCCTTGTGGCGGCATTCTCGATGTGTTGGTGGAGAAACTTGACGCCGACTGCGCGGTGCAGGCGCATCTGCGTGAACTGGAGTCGGCGCTGCTGGGGCAGCGTCGTCTGCTTCGCGAAGTCGATCTGGCCAGCGGTGCGCGCGCTCTGTTCGCTGATCGCGAGCAGGGCGCGCGGATCGAGCGTGAGATCGATCGGGTGCGCATCCGTATCGGCGCGGCGCAGCGCTTGTTGCTCGCTGGCTACTCCAGTGTGGCGCAGGCCTGTGCCGAGTTCGCGGTGGGGCTTGGCTTTGAAGTGATTCTCTGCGATCCGCGCGATGAAGTGCTTGAAGGTGTGGTGCTCAATGGCGTGGAAATCCGTCGGCAGTTGCCTTCGGTGTTCATTGCCGACGGTGGCTGCCATCGCGACACAGCAGTGGTGGCGCTGACCCACGATCCGCGTATCGACGATCTGGCGATGATGGAAGCGGTGCGCACCGAGGCGTTTTACATAGGTGTGATGGGATCGCAGCAGACGTCGCAAAAGCGCTTCGAGCGCTTGCGCCGCATTGGCGGTCTGGTCGAGGCGGAGCTGGCGCGAATTCATGCGCCGATCGGTCTTAACCTTGGCAGCAAGACGCCGGCGGAAATTGCGCTGGCTGTACTGGCGGATATCCTGCGGATTCGTAGCGGGATCGCCCGGGATCAGCTCTGAGCTTTATGCAGAAATGAAGAGGGCCGCGATTTGCGGCCCTTTTTACATCCCGAATTTATCGCGCAGTCCGTAATACCAGGCGCCCAGCGCGGCAAACGGTGTGCGCAGCAATTGCCCGCCGGGGAAGGGATAGTGCGGCAGGTCGGCAAAGGCATCGAAGCGCTCGGCCTGACCGCGCAACGCTTCGGCGAGGACCTTGCCCGCCAGGTGCGTGTAGGTGACGCCGTGACCGCTGCAGCCCTGCGAGTAATAGATGTTGTCGCCCAGGCGCCCGACCTGCGGCAAGCGCGACAGGGTCAGCAGGAAGTTGCCGGTCCAGGCGTAGTCGATCTTCACGTCCTTGAGTTGAGGGAACGCCTTGAGCATCTTCGGGCGGATGATCGCTTCGATGTTCGCCGGATCGCGAGCGCCATAAACCACGCCGCCGCCGAAGATCAAGCGCTTGTCGGCGGTGAGGCGGTAGTAGTCGAGGAGATAGTTGCAGTCCTCCACGCAGTAATCCTGCGGCAATAGCGCCTTCGCCAGCTCATCGCCCAGCGGCTCGGTAGTGATCACTTGAGTGCCGCACGGCATTGATTTGGCCGCCAGTTCCGGCACCAGATTACCGAGGTAGGCGTTGCCGGCGACGATGATGAACCTGGCCCTGACCTTGCCCTGCGGTGTATGCACAACCGGATTGGCACCGCGCTCGATGCGCACGGCAGGTGATTGCTCATAGATAGTGCCGCCGAGAGATTCGACTGCCGCCGCTTCGCCGAGCGCCAGGTTCAGCGGATGGATGTGTCCGCCGCTCATATCGAGCATGCCACCGACGTATTGATCGCAACCCACCACTTCACGGATGCGGCGTTGATCCATCAGTTCAAGTTGGGTGTGGCCGAAGCGCTCCCAAAGGCGCTTTTGCGATTCCAGATGCCCCATCTGTTTGGCGGAGAGGGCGGCGAATACACCGCCGTCTTTCAGGTCGCACTGGATGTTGTATCTGGCCACGCGCTCGCGAATGATCCGGCCACCTTCAAAGGCCATTTCACCGAGCAGTTGCGCCTGCTTGGGGCCCACGGTGCGTTCGATGACATCAATGTCGCGGCTATAACTGTTGACGATCTGTCCACCGTTCCGCCCCGACGCGCCGAAACCGACTTTGGCCGCTTCCAGCACCGTCACGCGAAAGCCGTTTTCCAGCAGGAACAAGGCAGAGGAAAGCCCGGTATACCCGGCGCCGATCACACAGACGTCCGTCTCCACATCATCCTGCAGCACGGGACGGGGCGGTACGGCATTGGCCGACGCAGCGTAATAAGACTCTGGGTATTGGGTGTTCGCCATCCTGCCGCCTCTGTTTAATATATTTTACGAGTGCGTCGATCCTACCCGAGTTGAAAAACCTCCGCCAGCCACCGGAAAATCTTCGTCGCTGAGGCGAAATTAAATATTTTGCATATTCATAGGGTTAGGTGAAAAAAGGTGTTGACACCCCTCCGGAATTCCGTAGAATGCCGCCTCACAGCAGGCACGTAGCTCAGTTGGTTAGAGCACCACCTTGACATGGTGGGGGTCGTTGGTTCGAGTCCAATCGCGCCTACCAAACAAAATCCGCTCTGCTGGGCGGTCTGGAAGGGCTCACCGAAAGGTGGGCCCTTTTTTGTTGTCTGCGATTTGCAAAACTTTTGCAAAACCCATTTCAGAAAGCCAGTTGGGCGCCTGCTTCAACGCAGTCGCTCGTCCTGTCGCCCTGTCGCCCTGTCGTCCTGTCCCTGTGTCACTTTGGGCTGCAGTTAGAAGCAAAGTCGGTATCACGTCTATCGGTGATATCATTGCGCCTCATTTATGGAGGCAAGATGAAAGTTGAACACTGGCGAGGCTGGGAGCCTGAGTGGCTCAAGCTGACCGAACACTATGCAAGCGCTCCGCCGGGACCGGGTGCGTACATCATTTGCGCAGACAGGGAGATTCAGCGCGCAATCGGTGCGGACGAGCATGGCATTTTGACCATTGGCGAATCCGAAAATTTACGCCGCCGTTTGGCCGCATTCGTGCGGTGCGCGAAAAATCCGGGCGCTGCTGGTCATATGGCGGGATGGCGATTCAATTACGCATCCTTCGAGCAGGTTTTCCCTTTGGAGTCGTTGTGGGTGAGCTGGTATCCAACGCCGGACAAGGCGACGGCTTACGCTAAAGAAGGACAGATGCTGGCGCTTTACCTGGCGGAGCATTTCGAGCTTCCACCACTCAACTACAAGTTCAATTGGCCGAAGCTGGAAGCTTGATGATGCGGCGCTTTGGCTTCTGACGCCACAAGGTCAACAACCTTATAAACTGCTGTGTTTTCTGAAACCTGTCAAAGGAATGAATCAGTGACTAACAATCACACTGTTATTTGCCCTCACTGCCTGAATGAGGTGCCATGGGGGGCGCAAGTCTGCCGGGGTTGCCAAGCCGAGGTGAGCTATGGCACACCACAAGGCGTCGCAATCTTCTTTCTGATCATTTGCGTTGTTGCTGGATGGTGGGGGGCCAAGTTGGTTCATACCTTCATCACCACGAACTCGGCAGTGCTGTGGTTCGTATTTGGGGCGATATTCCTGGCAGCCGGGCTTGCCTCACGAAAGCTTTGCAAGCGACTCTACAGCGGCAAAACGGTTTTCCGCCGCTTCTATCGAAAGTAGTTCGCTGCCGGTATCCAAGCCCAGCCTTGCGCTGGGCTTTGTTTTTTTCCGCGCACTGAGAGGGAGCGATACAAAGCGCTTTTTTGGTGCGCTTTTTAGCCCTCGTTCATAAAAAATATCCGGATATCCAAAGAGTTACAGAGTTTAATCTCCAACCAGTTATCGAAAAAGCCTTGTTGCAAGTTGGGAATTTAAGTAACATTCGTCCCGCGTTCACCACCACGGTTTATGCATTTTTAAATCCCAAGCTTCCATCAGCTGCTTGGGATTTTTTTGCCTGCGATTTGGCGTTTGGCATCGGTTCCCCTTCACCCGCGCGCGAAGCGCCGTTATTTCGTCTACTACTGTCAGCTGATTTTCATCTCTTTATAAGGGGGCACTTCGATGCTGAGCCAGTGGATCCTTGCGGCTGTTCATCTATTCGCGTTTGCCTTGGCTTTCTGGGCGGTGCTGAGGCGCGGCACAGCGCTCAGCCAGCTCTCGGCGGGCACGGGAGAGGTCAAGCGCGTTCTGCTCGCGGATAACTTGTGGGGGCTTTCAGCCTTGACGCTGCTTATCACCGGAGCGATGCGTGCGTTCGGTGGTTACGAGAAAGGCTCTGACTATTACCTGCATCAGCCGCTGTTTCATCTGAAGATGACGTTGTTTGTGCTGATCCTGCTGATAGAGCTTGCGCCCATGATCACACTGATCAAATGGCGCATCGCATCATCGCGCGGGGTAGCGCTTGATAGCGGACGTGCGAAATTGTACGCGCGAATCAGTCATGTTGAAGCGCTGCTGCTGATCATGATAATGGTCGCGGCGACAGGCATGGCGCGTGGCGTGATATTCGCTTAGAAGGCGGAATTCTCCGCGCTCTATCGGAAACGTCCGACAGCCAGCTCCAGGAGTGAAAGGTAATATCGGCGCAAGAAAGGAGGGAGGGGCAAGTGAAGGGAGTCAGCATGCTTCAGGCGCCGTGCCCAGCGGGGTGAAATGCGGATGGCTAAACGGCGCGTGAATCTTTAGCCAGTCTTGCGCGACGGCAAAACGACTGGCTACGTGAGGCGGTGTGGCTCAGGGGGTTTGCGGCTTGTCCGGAGCGGTCAGGCCGGCCTGGATGCGTTGGTAAATTTCTTCACGATGCACTGCCACGTTTTTCGGAGCGTTGATGCCGATGCGAACCTGTTGGCCGCTGACTCCGAGGATGGTGATCGTGATGTCATCACCAATGTTTATGCTTTCACCGACTTTGCGGGTGAGTATCAGCATGGTCTTCTCCTTGATTGCTTTGTAGGGCACCTGATTCAGACAGTGCAGAGGTCGGTGGTATCTATAGATTAGTGCGAAGTCTCACGGTTTGGGTGCCTCTTTCTGACGCGCAGATGCGGCATTAATTCCCAGGGCGTAACTATACAGAGGCTGCAATCATCATTCTCGTTGTTTTGCGCCCATTTTGCGGGGCTCGCGAAGTATTTATGAATGATAAGATCGCCGCTTTACGAATTCCGAGGAAAGCGTTGTGCGCAAATTGGTTTGGCTGGTAGCGGCACTGGCATTGGCAGGCTGCGGTGAGGGCAAGAATGTAGATGCGCCGAAGCCTGAGACGAAGGTCGCGGCAACGCCGGCGGCCGCTGCGCCACAGTGGGATCTGGAAGTGCGTGGCGAAACGCCTCAGGCAGTCAGTGACCTGAGCGGCTGGTTGATCGAGCACGCTTTCGTTCCGACGGTCGTCAAGGACGGCAGTGGTAAAACACGAATTCTGATCGGTCCGTTCAATTCTCAGGCTGACGCCGAAGCGCGGAAGGTGCAGGTCGATGCGGCGTTGGTAAAAGCCAAGAAACAGAACATTGAGTCAGTGGTGATTGAGCATCCGCTTACGCCATAAACGAAGCGCCTTCAACGCAGGTTGAACGCCGGACATGAAAAAGGCCTCGAGCATAGCGCTCGAGGCCTTTCTATTTGTGCTGCAATCAACCGCAGGCTTTCAGATTTACCGAGCCGACAAACTCATTGCCTCGTCCCATCACGCACGCCACGCTTTGATTACGCTGACGCTCCCAGTCCTGCACCGGATAGGTCTTGTCCCACGCCTCGTACAACTGCCGATCCTGCTTCGATAGGCGCAGTCCGTATTGTTTGCTCATATAAAAATACGTGCGGGCGATCATGCCGCGAATCGAAGGGCGGGGCATGACTTTCTTCGCTTTGAAATCGACCTGCGTCAGGCAGGAACCGTACTGGCCCGATTGTACCGGCAACCAGCCGTAGCTGAAGTTGCTGCGGTCACCGTTGACCTCGCCAATGCTCGGCACCAGGTTGTGCAAATCAGCTTCGGCCTTTTGATACACCGGATCGTAGCGGGTGCAATTCTTGCGTCCGCCTTGTTGCCAGCACTGTCGCTGGTGACCGATCTGCCAGGCCGGCACGATGTGCTCCCATTCGATTCTCGATGCGCGTTTGGCGTTCTTGCGCGGCACATAACCGCAAGCCTTCAGATCGACCTTGTTACCGGTGTACTTGCAGCCGCAATAAAACTCGGTGGACTGCGGTGCGTAAAGTTTCCACGCGGCTTTCTTGGCTTCCGAAAAGGTTCGTGGGGCGCCAGCCTGGGCGCCCATGGCGAAAAACAACAACAGCAAAGCAACACAGCGGACACTCATTGAATCAATCTTCCTTCGGCACAACCCAAAAAATCTGCACGCCACCGTCATCGCGATAAGCGAGGGTAACGTTGTCGTTCTCGTCGATTTCCTCGAGCAAGCGCTCCCAGTCGTCCATTGGCTCATCCGGCAAACGGAAAATCAGTGCGGCTTTGGCTTTTTGTGCGGTGGGGGAATTGATGATTTTCTGAACGCGCATACCCATGCGTTCGTAAGCGTCAGGAGCAGCAGGAGAGGTGGCCACGAGGTTATCCTTATTAAGCTGTACGTGCATACAGTATTTAACTGTAAGCGATTTCGCAACTGCTTAAAATTCAAGAAAATCCTCTGACAGCGTGTTTCCGATTTCGGTGTAGAACTCGACGAGTTTTTTTGTGGGAAAAATGCTTGAAGGGTGTCAGCGGGGCACCACCTGCCAAGCTGACAGGTGGTGCGCAATGCCCGATCGAGAACTGATCAGGCGAAGGTCAATCAGTATTCCCAGAACATCCGCTGCAGTTCTTTGCTGTCGTTGGTCTTGGTCAACGCGACCATCGCCAGGATGCGGGCTTTTTGCGGGTTCAGGTCGTGAGCGACAACCCAGTCGTATTTATCGTCAGGCTGTTCGGCGTTACGCAGGACAAAGCCGCCGGCGTTGACGTGGGACGAACGAATGATCTGCACGCCATCCTTGCGCAGGGCTTGCAGGGACGGGACCACACGCGAAGACACCGAGCCGTTGCCAGTGCCGGCGTGGATGATCGCCTTGGCACCGGATTGCGCCAACGCCTTGTAGGCGGTATCGCTGACGTTGCCGTAGGAGTAGGCGATTTCTACATCAGGCAGACTCTTGATGTTCTTGATGTCGAATTCCGAATCCATGGTGTGACGCTTGGCCGGCAGGCGGAACCAGTAGGATTTGCCTTCGACGACCATGCCCAGCGGACCCCAGGCGCTTTTGAACGCTTCGGTCTTGATGTTGATCATTTTGCTGACGTCGCGACCGGACTGGATCTCGTCGTTCATGGTCACCAGCACGCCTTTGCCGTGCGCTTCTTTGCTGCTCGCCACGGCGACGGCGTTGTACAGATTAAGCATGCCGTCTGCCGACATGGCAGTGCCCGGACGCATCGAGCCGACGACGATGATTGGCTTGTCGGTCTTTTCAACCAGGTTCAGGAAGTACGCGGTTTCTTCCAGTGTGTCTGTACCGTGGGTAATGACGATACCATCGACGTCCTTGCTGTCTGCCAGCTCGGAAACTCGACGACCCAATTGCAGCAGGTTGTCATTAGTGATGCTTTCCGAAGCGATCTGCATGACTTGCTCGCCACGCACGTTGGCCAGTTTGCTCAGCTCGGGAATGCCGGCGATCAGTTGTTCGATGCCGACCTTGGCCGCTTGATAGGTGGCACTGTTGGCAGCACTTGCCCCGGCGCCGGCGATGGTGCCGCCCGTTGCCAGTACAACGACGTTGGCCAGTTTGGTCTGGGTTTCGACTTCTTTTGCCTGAAGGGCGGTGGGCAGGAGCAGGAGGAGGGCCAATGCGCCCGGAACCAAGGTATTGAAAGCAGATTTCATTATTTTTCTCTCTAGTCGTAGACGGTGCTGATGCAGGTTCATCTAGATGCGCCCCAAGCCGATCTGAATGCTTGAGGTGCAACGAAGGGAGCAGGATTCATACCATGCGTAATGTGCCTGCGGAAAATGTTTAACTCGATGATTTAAATCAACATTTGTCTGGAGTCAGAACATTCTTGCAGACCGTTCCATCCGGTATCCCGAACAACGGACGGATTCGTGTTCGGCTCACCGATGGGCAACCGCTAAACGCCTGCTGAATAGCAAATACCCGCTAAAGAAATGCGCGCCCGGGCCGATGCGTCCTCAAGGAAACCAAATCTTAGGAGTTCACATGTCACTGACGGTCGGTTTTGCCAATCCCGCTGCAGTCACCATCGGCGGTAAAACTGCAGCGACAATCAACACCCTGAACGATGCGACCAATGAGGCATCGGCGCAGGCGCTGGGTACTGAGAAAACCGAAACAAATCAGGTCAGGACCGGCGGCGGGCCTGTGCAGGAAGACAGCAAGGCCGAGAGCGGCGGCAATCAGAGCATCACCGTCAAGACATTGCTCAAGCGTATGCAGGAGTTGCAGAAGCAGCTTCAGGAACAGCAACAGCAATTGGCAGCAGCGCAGGCTGCGAGCTATCCAACTCCAGAAGCCAAGTCCCAGGCGATCATGTCCATCCAGGGACAGATCGCGCAGACCAGCGCGGCAATGACCGAAGTCGCGGGCGCGCTGGTCAAGGAAATGTCCAAGGGCGCCAGTGGTGGGCTGGTCAACACCACTGCTTGATCTGTCGATTGGGCGAGTCAGCGATTCGCCCTACAACAGATGACGATTTGTGATTGTTGACAAATGTCGGCGGGATTCTCATAGTTCGGTCTACGCAAACGTTTGCGCGGCTTGGAAGGGCATTTTCTCCCGGAGCTGTGACGTAGCTTACGTCAGCGCAAACGTTGCTCACAATAATCATAAGATCGGAGTGAACCCATGAAGCTGCCCTTCGCCGCACGTCTTCTTGCTGTCGCTATGCTGGCTGCCACAGCCGCCGCACTACCCGTCTCCTCGGCGTTCGCCGAATCCGCAGAAAAACCCAAAGTCGCGCTGGTCATGAAATCTTTGGCCAACGAATTCTTCCTGACCATGGAAGACGGCGCCAAGGCCTACCAGAAAGAACACTCCGCCGATTTCGATCTGATTTCCAACGGTATCAAAGACGAAACCGACACCGCCGGGCAGACCCGCATCGTCGAACAAATGATCCTGGCCAAGGTGAACGCGCTCGTGATCGCACCTTCAGACTCCAAAGCCATGGTGCCAGTGATCAAGAAGGCCGTAGACGCCGGTATCACGGTGATCAACATTGATAACCAGCTCGATCCTGCCGTGGTCAAAAGCAAAAACATCAACGTCCCGTTCGTAGGTCCGGACAACCGCAAGGGTGCTCGTCTGGTCGGCGAATACCTGGCCAAGCAACTCAAGGCGGGCGACCAGGTCGGCATCATCGAAGGCGTGTCCACCACCACCAACGCGCAGGCACGCACGGCCGGTTTCAAGGACGCGATGGACGCTGCACAGATCAAAGTAGTCTCGCTGCAATCCGGTGACTGGGAAATCGACAAGGGCAACAAGGTTGCCGCTTCGATCCTCAGTGAATACCCGGACGTCAAAGCGCTGCTGGCCGGTAACGACAGCATGGCGGTCGGCGCCGTTTCCGCAGTCCGTGCTGCCGCCAAGGCAGGGCAGGTAAAAGTCGTCGGTTACGACAACATCAATGCGATCAAGCCGATGCTCAAGGACGGCCGCGTGCTGGCGACAGCTGACCAGTTTGCTGCGAAACAAGCAGTGTTCGGCATCGAAACCGCATTGAAGATCATCAAGGGCGAGAAAGTCGACAGCGGTGCCAACGGCGTAATCGAAACACCGGTCGAGCTGGTCACCCAGTAAGTCATCTGGCGACACAACGGCGCTCGTCCGTCCGGGCGAGCGCATGGAGATTTCTATGTCAGTTTCCGCCCCGAACGCTGTCCTCTCGGTCAGCGGTATCGGCAAGACCTATGCGCAACCGGTGCTCACTGGCATCGATCTGACGCTGATGCGCGGTGAAGTACTGGCGCTGACCGGCGAAAATGGTGCCGGCAAAAGTACCCTGTCAAAGATCATTGGTGGTCTGGTCACGCCGACCACCGGCCAGATGCAATTCCACGGCAAGGACTATCGTCCGGGCAGCCGTACCCAGGCTGAAGAGCTTGGCGTGCGCATGGTCATGCAAGAACTCAATCTGTTGCCGACGCTGTCGGTGGCGGAAAACCTGTTTCTGGATAATCTGCCGAGCAGCGCTGGCTGGATCAGTCGCAAGCAGTTGCGCAAGGCGGCGATCGAAGCCATGGCGCAGGTCGGCCTCGATGCGATCGACCCGGACACACTGGTTGGCGAGTTGGGTATCGGTCATCAACAGATGGTCGAAATCGCGCGCAACCTGATTGGCGATTGCCACGTGCTGATCCTTGATGAGCCGACCGCGATGCTCACGGCGCGCGAAGTCGAAATGCTCTTCGAGCAGATCACCCGATTGCAGGCCCGTGGTGTTTCCATCATTTATATTTCCCATCGCCTCGAAGAACTGGCGCGGGTGGCCCAGCGTATTGCTGTGCTGCGTGACGGCAATCTGGTCTGCGTCGAGCCGATGGCCAACTACAACAGCGAGCAACTGGTCACCTTGATGGTCGGTCGCGAATTGGGCGAACACATCGATATGGGGCCGCGCAAGATCGGCGCTCCGGCGTTGACGGTCAAAGGCCTGACGCGTTCGGACAAAGTCCGCGACGTCTCCTTCGAAGTGCGTGCCGGGGAGATTTTCGGCATTTCCGGATTGATCGGGGCAGGGCGCACAGAGTTGCTGCGGCTGATCTTCGGTGCCGATGCCGCCGACAGCGGCACCATCGCGCTTGGCTCGCCGGCCAAAGTCGTGAGTGTTCGCTCGCCTGTCGATGCCGTACGCAATGGCATCGCGTTGATCACCGAGGATCGCAAGGGCGAAGGGCTGCTGCTCAGTCAGTCGATCAGCGCCAATATCGCCTTGGGCAACATGCCGGAAATCTCCAGTGGCGGCTTCGTCAACAACGGCGACGAAATTTCCCTGGCGCAGCGTCAGATCGAGGCCATGCGCATCCGCAGTTCGAGCCCGACGCAATTGGTCTCGGAACTGTCCGGCGGCAATCAGCAGAAGGTCGTGATCGGCCGCTGGCTGGAGCGCGACTGTTCGGTACTGCTGTTCGACGAGCCTACTCGCGGAATCGATGTCGGCGCCAAGTTCGACATCTATGGTCTGCTCGGCGAATTGACCCGGCAGGGCAAGGCGTTGGTGGTGGTGTCCAGTGACTTGCGCGAGTTGATGCTGATCTGTGACCGGATCGGCGTGCTTTCGGCAGGGCGCCTGATCGACACTTTCGAGCGCGACAGCTGGACCCAGGATGATTTGCTTGCCGCCGCATTCGCCGGCTACCAAAAACGTGATGCGTTGCTCAATGAAGCGGCGCCTAGGGATCTCCCATGAAAACTGCATCTCCTGCCAGTAAACGTAGTGGCAATTTCTTCGGCCTGGGTACTTATCTCGGTCTGGCCGGTGCCTTGCTGGCGATGATTGCGCTGTTCTCGGTTCTGAGCAGCCACTTCCTCTCGTACAACACTTTCAGCACCCTGGCCAACCAGATTCCCGACCTGATGGTGCTGGCGGTGGGCATGACCTTTGTGTTGATCATCGGCGGCATCGACCTTTCGGTCGGCTCGGTGCTGGCCCTGGCCGCGTCAACAGTCAGCGTTGCGATTCTCGGCTGGGGCTGGAGCGTTTTGCCAGCGGCGTTGCTCGGCATGGCGGTGGCGGCTCTGGCCGGCACTATTACCGGCTCGATCACCGTGGCCTGGCGGATTCCATCGTTCATCGTCTCCCTCGGCGTGCTGGAAATGGCCCGTGGCTTGGCCTATCAGATGACCGGGTCGCGCACTGCTTACATTGGCGATGCGTTTGCCTGGCTGTCGAATCCGATCGCGTTCGGCATTTCCCCGTCGTTCATCATTGCTTTGCTGGTGATCTTTATCGCGCAGGCAGTTTTGACCCGCACTGTTTTCGGCCGCTACCTGATCGGCATCGGTACCAACGAAGAGGCGGTGCGTCTGGCCGGGATCAATCCCAAACCCTACAAGGTTCTGGTGTTCAGCCTGATGGGTTTGCTGGCGGGTATCGCTGCGCTGTTTCAGATTTCGCGTCTGGAAGCGGCTGACCCGAACGCAGGCTCTGGCCTGGAACTGCAAGTGATCGCAGCGGTGGTTATCGGCGGCACCAGCCTGATGGGCGGGCGCGGTTCGGTGATCAGTACGTTCTTCGGCGTGTTGATCATTTCCGTGCTCGCGGCCGGACTCGCGCAGATTGGTGCGACGGAGCCGACCAAGCGGATCATCACCGGTGCGGTAATCGTTATCGCTGTGGTGCTCGACACCTATCGCAGTCAACGCGCCAGTCGCCGGGGCTGAACCATGGCAACGATCAAGGATGTAGCGGCGCTCGCGGGCATTTCCTACACGACTGTGTCGCACGTGGTGAACAATACCCGTCCGGTCAGTCAGGAAGTGCGGCGCAAAGTCGAGGCGGCTATCAAAAGTCTCGACTACGTGCCCAGTGCCGTGGCGCGCTCGCTGAAAGCCAAGACCACCGCGACCATCGGTTTGCTGGTACCGAACAGTCTCAACCCGTACTTCGCCGAACTGGCGCGGGGAATCGAGGATTACTGCGAGCGTAACGGCTACTGCGTGATCCTCTGCAACTCCGACGACAACCCGGACAAGCAGCGCAGTTATTTGCGTGTGTTGCTGGAAAAGCGCATCGACGGTTTGATCGTCGCCTCCGCCGGCGGTGACAGTGGTCTGGCCGAAGGGCTGGCGGGTGTGAAAACGCCGATGGTCATTGTCGACCGCGGCCTGGAGGGTGTGAATGCCGATCTGGTGCGCATTGACCACGAGTACGGCGCTTATCTGGCAACCCGTCACCTGCTCGAGTTGGGTCATCGCGACATCGCCACGATTGGAGGCCCGGCCAGTACTAGCGTGGCGCAAATGCGTCAGGCCGGTTATTGCCGAGCGCTGCAAGAGGCAGGAATAGAAGTGCGCGAAGAGCGCATGCTGGAAAGCGACTTCACCAGCACCGGAGGTTACAACGCCGCTGCCCGCTTGCTTGAAAGCAATCCGCCGAGTGCGATTTTTGCTGGCAACGACATGATTGGTATCGGTGTGCTGCGTGCGGCGGCCGAACGTAACGTGCGAGTGCCGGCCGAATTGTCGGTGATCGGCTTCGATGACATTCAGATGAGCCGTTATGTCTATCCGGCGCTGACCACGGTCGGCCAGTCGATCCTGCAATTGGGCGAGATGGCCGCCGAGGTGCTGTTGCGCAGGATTGCTGTGCCGGATTCCGGCACCGATCAACGCATCGTGACCCCGAGCATTGTCCTGCGCGAATCGACCGCGCCGCTGTCCGGCGTGTTCACCGAATATCGCTGAAACCGAATTGATGAGTAGTGATGTATGCCAGCAAATGTAGTGGTAATAGGCAGTCTGAACATGGACCTGGTCACCCGGGCGCCAAGGCTGCCGCGCGGCGGTGAAACGCTGATCGGACATTCCTTTGCCACCGTGTCGGGAGGCAAGGGCGCCAATCAGGCGGTTGCCGCTGCTCGTCTGGGCGCGCAGGTGGCGATGCTCGGTTGCGTCGGAAATGACGACTACGGTGTGCGATTGCGCGATGCCTTGCTCGCCGAGCACATCGACTGCCAGGCTGTCAGTGTCGTCGAGGATTCCAGTGGCGTGGCGCTGATTGTGGTGGATGACCACAGCCAGAACGCCATCGTCATTGTCGCCGGTGCCAACGGCGCAATGACGGAAGCAGTTATTGACCGTTTTGATGCGGTTTTGCAAGCCGCCGATGTGGTGATCTGTCAGCTCGAGATTCCCGATGCGACAGTCGGTCATGCGCTCAAGCGTGCGCGTGAACTGGGTAAAACCGTCATCCTCAACCCGGCCCCGGCCAGCCGTCCTTTGCCGGCAGACTGGTTCGCGGCGATCGATTATCTGATTCCCAACGAGAGCGAAGCGGCCGCATTGAGCGGGATCGCGGTCGACTCGCTGCAGTCGGCAGAAACGGCTGCCAACCAATTGATTGCCATGGGCGCCAGCAAAGTCATCGTCACCTTGGGCGCGCAGGGCTCGTTGTTCGCCGATGGCAAAGGCTTCGAACATTTCCCCGCGCCGACCGTGAAGGCGGTCGATACCACGGCGGCAGGCGACACGTTTGTTGGTGGTTTCGCCGCAGCCCTGGCCAGCGGCAAGTCCGAGGCCGAGGCGATTCGCTACGGTCAGGTCGCCGCTGCACTGTCGGTTACCCGCGCCGGTGCGCAACCGTCGATTCCAACCATGTCCGAAGTACAGGCGTTCAGACCCGCATGAAAAAGACTCCTTTGCTTAACGTCGCGCTGTCGCGACTGATCGCGTCTCTTGGCCACGGTGACATGGTGGTGATTGGCGACGCCGGTTTGCCGGTGCCGCCGGGCGTCGAGTTGATCGATCTGGCGCTGACCCATGGTATCCCTGACTTCGTCAGCACCCTGAAAGTCGTGCTCAGCGAAATGCAGGTAGAAAGCCATGTGCTGGCCAGAGAGATCTTCGATAAGCGGCCCTCCGCGCTGGCCGATCTGGACGCGATGAACGAAGAGGGCGCGCTGGGCCGTAGGGATCTGCTCACCCACGAGCAGTTCAAGGTGCTTAGCCGACAGGCCAGGGCGATCATTCGTACAGGAGAATGTCAGCCGTACTGCAACATCGTTCTGGTCGCCGGGGTTACATTCTGATTTCCGATTTCACCTGCACAAGGAATGCGCCATGCAACGCTATGCTGAGAAAATTCACCAACTGATCCGGAGCCTGCTGCTTTTGTCCGTGATAACTGCGACCGGCGCCCAGGCGGCGGAAAAGATCGACTTGATCATCGATACCGATCCCGGCGCTGACGACGTGGTCGCCTTGCTCTTCGCTCTGGCGTCGCCGGATGAATTGAACATCCGTGCCCTGACCACCGTTGCCGGCAACGTGCGCCTGGACAAGACTTCGCGTAACGCACGGCTGGCTCGCGAATGGGCAGGGCGCGAAGATGTACCGGTTTACGCCGGTGCGCCGAAACCGCTGATGCGTACGCCGATCTACGCCGAGAATATTCATGGCAAGGAAGGCTTGTCGGGCGTGACGGTCCACGAGGCGAAGAAAGGCCTGGCGAAAGGAAATGCGGTCAATTATCTGATCGACACGCTTAAATCGGCCAAACCGCACAGCGTCACCATCGCCATGCTCGGCCCGCAGACCAACCTGGCGCTGGCGTTGATCCAAGAGCCGGAGATCGTTCAGGGCATCAAGGAAGTGGTGATCATGGGCGGGGCGCATTTCAACGGTGGCAACATCACCCCTGTGGCTGAATTCAACCTGTTCGCTGATCCGCAGGCTGCCGAGGTGGTGCTCAAGAGCGGGGTGAAACTCACCTATCTGCCGCTCGATGTGACCCACAAGATTTTGACCAGTGACGCGCGCCTGAAGCAGATTGCCGCGCTGAACAACAATGCCAGCAAGATCGTCGGCGACATTCTCAACGAATACATCAAGGGCGATATGGAGCATTACGGCATTCCCGGTGGCCCGGTGCATGACGCGACTGTTGTGGCGTATCTGCTCAAGCCTGAGCTGTTCACCGGTCGGGCAGTCAACGTCGTGGTGGACAGCCGGGAAGGGCCGACATTTGGTCAGACCATCGTTGACTGGTACGACGGTTTGAAAGCGCCGAAAAATGCATTCTGGGTTGAAAATGGCGACGCGCAGGGTTTCTTCGATTTGCTGACCGAGCGCCTGAAACGCCTTAAATAAGCCCTCTGATCCGCAGGTCACTGCCTGCGGGTTTTCACTGCGTGTGTTCGGCCGCTACGATGCGGTAGCGTTCGAATACCTGGTTGATGAATTGCTGCGCCGCCTCGATTCCCAGCTCCTTGACCAATAGATCAATGCCGATCAGCGCCAGCTCCTCCGTCGTGCCGGGGCTGTAAGAGCTGTGGCCGTCCGCCCATTTGGCTTTGATGTCGGCGTCGATGCTGAGGCTGGTCATGAGAAGGCTCGAAAGGTCAGGATGTCGGTTTTTCGAGTTAACCATTTTGCGCGGTGTTTGGCACTGCGACTTAGGCATGAGCGGGGCGCTATGCGACACTTGGTCTTTTCCGGCTTCCAAGGACCTTGTTGTGCAAATCGATCTGAATAGCCCTGACGGCCTCACGCTCGAAGCAGTGCGCCAATTGCTCGCCTCGGCCGGTGACGACGTACACAACCAGTTGCGCGTGAGCAAAGATGGCATCGCCTATCTGTCCACCGTGACCGGCGGGCAGGATATTGACGGTCTGCGGTTTCGCCTGGAAACCTGGGCAAAGGGCTCGGGCTATGTAGGTAACGTCGCAGCCAGCGATGAAGTCTGGGTGACGCAGATTTTCAACGCCCTCAGGGACAACTGGCCGAATCCGCCGTATGACTACATCGACGTTTATTGAGCGTCGTTAATATTCAGTCACGATTGTTTGCTGAGTCGCCGCGCGCAGCTCAGGCAAACTCGGCATTTTTCCGCTCGTGGGGCAGGGCATGGCTTGCGCCTTGAAACCAAACGCCGCATTGGCGGTCGCACGATCTCTGCTTAAACATTTGAAAACAAGGAGGCTTCATGCCTTTGAAGTTCGCGACACTGGGTGCACTGATGGCCGCTACGCTGTTGGCTGGTTGCAGCACAACCTCCAGCGAGTCGGCAAAGGAACCCGTGGCTGCTGAATCGGGAAACAGCCGCTGCGAAGCATCGGCAGCGCAATTCGCCATCGGCAAGAAGGCATCCCCTGAATTGCTGGATCAGGCACGTGCCAAGGCTGGGGCGCAAAATGCGCGCTTCCTCAAGCCGAACGACATGATCACCCTGGAATACCGCTCCGACCGCCTGAACCTGAACACCGACAACAACCTGGTGGTCACCCGCGTCAACTGCGGCTAAGTCTTTTTTTCAGGCATAAAAAACCCCGTCACCAGGACGGGGTTTTTTTAATGCGCCGAGAAATTACTCTGGGCGAACTTGTGCAGCTTGCATACCCTTTTGGCCTTTCTCAGCCACGAAGGAAACAGTCTGGCCTTCTTTCAGGCTTTTGAAACCGTCGCTTTCGATAGCTTTGAAGTGTACGAACAGGTCGTCACCGCCACCTTGAGGAGTGATGAAGCCGAAGCCTTTTTCATCGTTGAACCATTTAACGGTGCCGGTTTGGCGATTAGACATGGTGTATCTCCAAGAAACATATATTTTCAGTAGTACTGTGCTGCTCAGGCCAACTGGGCACACCCGGGTATCATAGTCGAAATGTTCGCTTTGGGAGCCCCCGGACGTGCTGTTTGCCAATCAGTCGTGTTTTCTTTACCGCCTGTTTCTGCTGAAAGCCCCGGTTTGAAAGGCTTGCAGCGAAACGTAAAGACGATAAAAAAACCTGTAAAACCTGCATAAATCGTCTGAAAAGCTTCATTTCCAGCACTTTTTTCCGCCTTTCAGCCGACCAGAATGCGCGGTTTTATTATTTTTTCGCCGGAGGATTTGCCTTGCATTTGGCGATCTGGCCGAGGGCTTTCTGTTGCAGTTCAGGAGTCGCCTTGTTGTCCATCAGTGCCTGAATATCGCTGGCCGGATAGGACTTGATGGCGTCGGCACCGCAAGCACAGTGGGATTTCGCCGCGGCAGCACCGATTTGCTGGGTCGCAGCCTGAGTGCACTGGGCCATGTACTTCTCGCGCTCGCCTTTTGGCCAGTCGGCATGGGCGCTCAGTGGCAACAGCAGAACGACGGGGGCGACGAGGGCGAATAAGCTTTTCAGACGCATGCGAGGATGCTCCTTGTGGGTCAATGTCTTGTTATCTGAGGGCGCGAGGGCCGATCAAGTTCAGCACTCTGGCATAAAAACGGACATTTCGCCTTCTGCCAAATCAAGGCGTGGGCGACCGCTCATCTGTGCTAGCATGCCGGGCTCAAGCGTTCTCAGGCTTCGGATGACCTTCAGTCCCGAAGCGGTCGGCGTGCGAATTTTTCGATTTGAATCCCAGTCACTCTGGTCCGGTTTTCCGGTTGGCCGCAAGGCTCCTGCCGCTGTAAGGCAGGCGTTCGTCATTGAATGGCCTGGATCGGATCTTGTACTGGCTCATCCCAACCCACGTGACCTTTGGTAGGGGTCACCACTAGGAGAGGAGGCGCCATGCCAACTATTACTCTTCCCGACGGCAGTCAACGTTCATTCGATCACCCGGTTTCCGTAGCCGAGGTCGCCGCATCCATTGGTGCAGGTCTGGCCAAGGCCACACTCGCCGGCAAGGTCAATGGCCAACTGGTCGACGCCAGCGACATCATCAGCAGCGACGCGACCCTTCAAATCATTACGCCAAAGGATGAAGAGGGGCTGGAGATCATTCGCCACTCTTGCGCGCACCTGGTTGGCCACGCGGTCAAACAGCTGTACCCGACCGCGAAGATGGTCATTGGCCCGGTCATCGACGAAGGCTTCTATTACGACATCGCCTACGAGCGTCCTTTCACGCCGGAAGACATGGCGGCCATCGAACAGCGCATGCAGCAGCTGATCGAGAAAGATTACGATGTCATCAAGAAAGTCACTCCGCGCGCTGAAGTGATCGAAGTGTTCAAGGCTCGCGGTGAAGACTACAAGCTTCGCCTTGTCGAAGACATGCCGAACGAGCAGACCATGGGTCTGTACTATCACGAAGAATATGTCGACATGTGCCGCGGCCCGCACGTGCCGAACACACGCTTTCTGAAATCCTTCAAGCTGACCAAGCTGTCGGGCGCCTACTGGCGCGGCGACGCCAAGAACGAGCAATTGCAGCGCGTTTACGGCACCGCCTGGGCTGACAAGAAGCAGCTGGCGGCGTACATCCAGCGCATCGAAGAGGCCGAGAAGCGCGATCACCGCAAGATCGGCAAGCGCCTGGGCCTGTTCCACACCCAGGAGGAATCCCCGGGTATGGTGTTCTGGCACCCGAACGGCTGGACGCTTTACCAGGTGCTCGAGCAGTACATGCGCAAGATCCAGCGCGACAACGGCTATCTTGAGATCAAGACTCCTCAAGTTGTCGACCGCAGCCTGTGGGAAAAGTCCGGGCACTGGGCCAACTACGCCGACAACATGTTCACCACTCAATCGGAAAACCGCGACTACGCCATCAAGCCGATGAACTGCCCGTGTCACGTGCAGGTGTTCAATCAGGGCCTGAAGAGCTACCGCGAGCTGCCGATGCGTCTGGCCGAGTTCGGTGCGTGCCACCGTAACGAGCCGTCGGGTGCGCTGCACGGCATCATGCGCGTGCGAGCGTTCACTCAGGACGACGCGCACATCTTCTGCACCGAAGAGCAGATGCAGGCCGAGTCCGCTGCGTTCATCAAGCTGACCATGGATGTCTATCGCGATTTCGGCTTTACCGAAGTCGAGATGAAACTGTCCACTCGTCCGGAAAAACGCGTCGGCTCCGATGAACTCTGGGATCGCGCTGAAGCAGCATTGGCTGCAGCCCTTGATTCTGCTGGCCTGCCGTACGATCTGCAGCCGGGCGAGGGTGCCTTCTACGGGCCGAAGATCGAGTTCTCGCTGAAAGATTGTCTCGGTCGCGTCTGGCAGTGTGGTACCTTGCAGCTCGATTTTAACCTGCCTGTCCGTTTGGGCGCTGAATACGTCTCTGAAGACAACAGCCGCAAACACCCTGTGATGTTGCACCGTGCGATCCTCGGTTCGTTCGAGCGTTTCGTCGGGATTCTGATCGAGCACTACGAAGGTGCGTTCCCTGCGTGGCTAGCGCCGACCCAGGCGGTGATCATGAATATCACTGATAAACAGGCAGATTTTGTTGCAGAGGTTGAAAAAACTCTCAACGAAAGCGGATTTCGTGCCAAGTCCGACTTGAGAAATGAAAAGATCGGCTTTAAAATCCGCGAGCATACTTTGCTCAAGGTTCCCTATCTTTTGGTTATCGGAGATAAGGAAGTCGAGATGCAGACTGTCGCTGTGCGTACTCGTGAAGGTGCTGACCTGGGCTCGATGCCCGTCGCCCAGTTCGCTGAGTTTCTCGCGCAAGCGGTTTCCCGGCGTGGTCGCCCAGATTCGGAGTAATTATTATTAAGCGTGAAATGAGACAAGATAAACGAGCTGCACCGAAAGCCCCGATCAACGAGAATATCTCGGCACGCGAGGTTCGGTTAATTGGCGCTGATGGCGAGCAGATTGGCATCGTCTCGATTGATGAAGCGCTTCGTATCGCTGAAGAAGCAAAGCTTGATCTGGTGGAAATTTCCGCAGATGCAGTCCCACCTGTTTGCCGGGTGATGGACTACGGTAAGTCGATCTTCGAAAAGAAGAAGCAGATTGCCGCGGCGAAGAAAAACCAGAAGCAGATTCAGGTTAAAGAAATCAAGTTTCGTCCAGGGACGGAGGAAGGGGATTACCAGGTAAAACTGCGCAACCTGGTACGTTTCCTGAGTGACGGGGACAGGGCCAAGGTATCCTTGCGATTCCGCGGCCGTGAGATGGCCCACCAGGAGCTGGGGATGGAACTCCTCAAGCGGGTTGAACAAGACCTGCTCGAGTACGGTTCGGTCGAACAGCATCCTAAGATGGAAGGACGCCAGCTGATCATGGTCATCGCCCCGAAAAAGAAGAAGTAATCAACAGGGCACGGCAGGCCTTCTGATTATGTTTATCAACTGAATGCGGAGTATCCGAACATGCCAAAAATGAAAACCAAAAGTGGTGCTGCCAAGCGGTTTCTGAAAACTGCTAACGGCATCAAGCACAAGCACGCTTTCAAGAGCCACATCCTGACTAAAATGTCGACCAAGCGTAAGCGTCAACTGCGCGGTAGCAGCTTGCTGCATCCGTCTGACGTGGCAAAAGTCGAGCGCATGCTGCGCCTTCGTTAATTTAGTCAAGAATAGAGGAAGTAACTCATGGCTCGTGTAAAGCGTGGCGTCATTGCCCGTAAGCGTCACAAAAAAATTCTGAAACTTGCTAAAGGCTACTACGGCGCACGCTCCCGCGTATTCCGTGTTGCCAAGCAAGCGGTAATCAAGGCAGGCCAATACGCCTACCGTGACCGTCGTCAGAAAAAACGTCAGTTCCGCGCTCTGTGGATCGCTCGTATCAACGCTGGTGCTCGTGTTAACGGTCTGTCCTACAGCCGTTTCATCGCTGGCCTGAAAAAAGCGTCCATCGAGATCGACCGCAAGGTTCTGGCTGATCTGGCAGTGAACGAAAAAGCGGCGTTTGCTGCGATTGTCGAGAAAGCTAAAGCCACCTTGGCTTAAGTACCCCCGACAGTCACCCGGCCTCACCTCTGTGGGGCCAGGTGTTAAACGTCATAAATAGGGGAAGAGCCTTCAAGCTCTTCCCCTATTTTGTATCTGGAGTCTGTACATGGAAAACCTGGATGCGCTGGTCTCTCAAGCACTAGAGGCTGTGCAAAGCGCTGAAGATATCAATGCCCTGGAGCAAATCCGGGTTCAATACCTTGGCAAGAAGGGTGAATTGACTCAGGTGATGAAGACCCTGGGGAATCTGCCGGCAGAAGAGCGTCCGCAAGTCGGCGCGCTGATCAACGTTGCCAAGGAGCGTGTTACAGGCGTTCTCAATGCGCGCATGGCATTGTTTGAAGAAGCCGAACTGGCTGCCAAACTGTCTGCCGAATCCATCGACGTGACATTGCCGGGCCGTGGTCAGACCTCTGGCGGCCTGCATCCGGTCACCCGGACTCTGGAGCGCGTCGAGCAGTTCTTCACCCGCATTGGCTACGGCATCGCCGAAGGCCCTGAGGTCGAGGACGACTATCACAACTTTGAAGCGCTCAACATCCCAGGCCATCACCCCGCCCGGTCGATGCATGACACCTTCTATTTCAATGCCAACATGTTGCTGCGCACCCATACCTCGCCGGTACAGGTCCGCACCATGGAATCGAAGCAGCCGCCGATCCGCATCGTCTGCCCAGGCCGCGTGTATCGCAGCGACTCCGATATCACCCACTCGCCGATGTTCCACCAGGTCGAAGGCCTGCTGGTCGATCGCGATATCAATTTTGCCGATCTCAAAGGCACCATCGAAGAATTCCTGCGGGTGTTCTTCGAAAAAGAACTGGCCGTGCGTTTCCGTCCTTCGTACTTCCCGTTCACCGAGCCATCCGCCGAAGTCGATATGGAATGCGTGATGTGTAGCGGCAAAGGCTGCCGTGTCTGCAAGCAGACTGGCTGGCTGGAAGTGATGGGCTGCGGCATGGTTCACCCGAACGTGCTGCGCATGTCCGGCATCGACCCGGAGGAGTTCTCAGGCTTTGCCTTCGGCATGGGCGTCGAGCGTCTGGCCATGCTCCGTTACGGCGTGAACGACTTGCGTCTGTTCTTCGACAACGACTTGCGGTTCCTTGCGCAATTTCGCTAGTCGTAACGAATTCTTAGGAGAGCAGGATGAAATTCAGTGAACAATGGCTGCGCGGCTGGGTTAGCCCGCAGGTAGATCGCGATGAGCTGGTTGCTCGTCTGTCGATGGCCGGTCTTGAGGTCGATAGCGTTACGCCGGCCGCCGGTGTATTCAGTGGTGTGGTGGTGGGTGAGGTGCTGAGCACCGAGCAGCATCCGGACGCCGACAAATTGCGCGTGTGCCAGGTCAGCAATGGTACGGAAACTTTCCAGGTCGTGTGCGGAGCGCCAAACGTGCGCCCGGGCCTGAAGATTCCGTTCGCCATGATCGGCGCGGAACTGCCGGGCGACTTCAAGATCAAGAAGGCCAAGCTGCGCGGCGTCGAGTCGAACGGCATGCTGTGCTCGCAAGCCGAGTTGCAAGTCGGTGAAGGCAACGACGGTCTGATGGAGCTGCCGGCCGATGCGCCGGTGGGCGAAGATTTCCGCGTGTATCTGGATCTGGAAGACGCCAGCATCGAGGTTGACCTGACCCCGAACCGTGGCGACTGCCTGTCCCTGGCCGGTCTGGCCCGGGAAGTCGGTGCCCTGTACGCCGTGCCGGTGACTCGCCCTGTAGTGGCTGCGGTTGCAGCGGTACACGACGAAGTGCGTTCGGTCGAGGTGCTGGCGCCCGCAGCCTGCCCACGTTATCTGGGCCGGGTCATCCGTAACGTCGACCTGTCCAAGCCTACGCCGCTGTGGATGGTTGAACGTCTGCGCCGCGCCGACGTGCGCAGCATCGACGCTGCGGTCGACATCACCAACTACGTGATGCTCGAGCTGGGTCAGCCGCTGCACGCTTTCGATCTTGCCGAAATCAATGGCGGCATTCGTGTGCGGATGGCTGAAGAGGGCGAGAAGCTGGTTCTGCTCGATGGTCAGGAAGTCAGCCTGCGTAGCGATACGCTGGTCATCGCCGACCACACTCGTGCACTGGCGATCGCCGGCGTCATGGGTGGCGAGCACAGCGGCGTTTCCGCGACCACGCGCGATGTGTTCCTTGAATCTGCGTTCTTCGATCAGATCGCTGTTGCCGGTAAGGCGCGTTCTTACGGCTTGCACACCGACGCTTCGCATCGCTACGAGCGTGGCGTTGACTGGCAGCTGGCCCGTGAAGCCATGGAGCGCGCCACGGGCCTGCTGCTGGAAATCACTGGTGGCGAAGCTGGTCCGGTTATCGAAACCGTCAGCGAGCAACATCTGCCGTCGATTGCGCCGATCACCCTGCGTGGCCAGCGCATCACTCAGATGCTCGGCATGGAAATGGATTCGGCACAGGTCGAGCGTCTGCTCAGCGCCCTGGGCCTGAACATTACCGCTGAAGGGGAAGGGCAGTGGCGCGTTGAAGTGCCAAGCCACCGCTTCGATATCAGTCTGGAAGTCGACCTGATCGAAGAGCTGGCTCGTCTTTACGGTTACAACCGTCTGCCGGTTCGCTACCCGCAAGCGCGTCTGGCGCCACAAGCCAAAGCCGAAGCGCGTAGTGATCTGCCTGAGCTGCGTCGTCTGCTGGTTGCTCGTGGTTATCAGGAAGCGATCACTTACAGCTTCATCGATCCTCGTCAGTTCGAACTGTTCAGTCCGGGCGTCGAGCCGCTGTTGCTGGCCAATCCGATCTCCAACGACATGGCGGCCATGCGTTCGTCGCTGTGGCCGGGTCTGGTCAAAGCGCTGCAGCACAACCTCAACCGTCAGCAGGATCGCGTGCGTCTGTTCGAGAGCGGACTGCGTTTCGTGGGTCAGCTTGACGGCTTGAAGCAAGAGCCAATGCTGTCCGGGGTTGTCTGCGGCAGCCGCTTGCCGGAAGGCTGGGCGCAGGGTCGCGATACCGTCGACTTCTTCGACGTCAAGGCTGACGTGGAAGCAGTACTGGGTTTCGCTGGCGCCCTGGATTCGTTCACCTTTGCTCCGGGTAAACACCCGGCGCTGCATCCAGGTCAGACCGCGCGGATAGAGCGTGAGGGTCGTGAAGTGGGCTTCATCGGTGCCATTCACCCTGAGCTCTCGAAAACGCTGGGTCTGGATCGTCCGGTGTTCGTCTTCGAGCTGGTGCTGGCGGAAGTGGCGCTCGGTAAAATGCCGAAATTCCACGAGTTGTCGCGCTTTCCTGAGGTGCGTCGTGACCTTGCACTGATCGCACATAAAGACGTCGCGGCCTCGGCTGTGCTGGACGTAATCCGTGAAAATGCAGGCGAATGGCTCACAGAGCTCAGGCTGTTTGACGTATATCAGGGTAAAGGTATTGATCCTGATAGAAAAAGCCTTGCAGTCGGCTTGACCTGGCAGCATCCATCGCGCACTCTTAATGACGATGAGGTGAATTCGACGACGCAAAATATCCTCACCTCGCTCGAACAAAGGTTGAACGCCACGTTAAGGAAGTGACGTATGGGGGCTTTGACGAAAGCTGAGATGGCGGAACGTCTGTATGAAGAGCTGGGCCTGAACAAGCGGGAAGCCAAGGAATTGGTAGAACTGTTTTTCGAGGAAATCAGGCACGCTCTTGAAGACAACGAGCAGGTCAAATTGTCCGGTTTCGGCAATTTTGACCTTCGGGACAAACGCCAGCGGCCTGGCCGCAACCCGAAAACGGGGGAAGAAATCCCGATCACGGCTCGCCGTGTGGTCACCTTTCGTCCAGGGCAGAAGTTGAAGGCCCGAGTTGAGGCTTATGCTGGAACCAAGTCATAACGACGAACTACCCGTCATCCCGGGCAAACGCTACTTCACCATCGGTGAAGTCAGCGAGCTGTGTGCCGTAAAGCCACACGTGCTGCGCTACTGGGAGCAGGAGTTTCCTCAGCTCAACCCCGTCAAACGCCGCGGAAACCGCCGGTATTATCAGCGCCAGGACGTGCTGATGATCCGGCAGATCCGTGCGCTCCTTTACGATCAGGGTTTCACCATCGGCGGCGCACGTCTGCGCCTGTCCGGCGACGAAGCCAAAGACGACACCACCCAGTACAAGCAGATGATCCGGCAGATGATTGCGGAATTGGAAGACGTGCTGGTGGTGCTCAAGAAATAAAAAGCTGCGTTTGAATACTTCCAGTTTTCAAACGCTTGCGATATATTCTTGAGCGTTCTTCGAGGTGAAGAACGCAACGCAACATCAGTCGGGGCGTAGCGCAGTCCGGTAGCGCACTAGCATGGGGTGCTAGGGGTCGAGTGTTCGAATCACTCCGTCCCGACCATTATTCCAGATTAGAATCAGACACTTAAGCCGATCAGATGGATCGGCTTTTTTGTGCCTGCGCAAAACCCGCGCAAAACTTGCGCAAAACTACCCGGTGATTTCGCTGATATTCAGATCAGGAATTGCCTCTGACCAGACGATCTCGGCATGGTCCTTCTGGTAGTTCTTCGTCATGGTCTCGCTGGCGTGGCCGGCAATCTTCTGACCGTCCTTCCCGGCTTTCTGATACAGGTGCAGCGATAGCGCTCGCACTTCATGGAAGCCCGGCATTTCCTCTTCCTTCCATCCCTTGTAACAACCCGCCGCATTCCGGGCCTCCTTGAAGGCTCGCGTCAAATATCGCTCTTCGACCTGCGTCCAGTGGTCCTTCGTCTGCGCCTGCTTCTGCTTTTTGCGGTCTGGGCGGCGATGGATCAGGTAGGGCGAGACGATGTCATCCCGGCACCGGCTGATCACCGCCTGGAGTTCTTCGGTCACTTTAAACCGGATCCACGCCGCGTCGCTGGCCTTGGCCGTCTTCTGCTGAACCACATACAAAAAACCTTCCCGAACACCATCGAACCGCATATTCAATATGTCAGTCCGGCGCTGCGCAGTAATGAGCGCGAGGTCGATTGCATTCTGCAGCCAGAACGGTGATTTCTCCCGGATGGCCTTCAGGCCCTCGACGGTGTGTCGCTTGCGTTGCTTTTTCTCGATTCGGTTGATGGTGCTGGCGGCCGGGTTATCGGGGCACAGGCCCTTGGCCGCTGCGTGGTTGAAGATGTCGATCAGCAGTGCGCGGCATTGGTTGGCAGTGCGCGGGGTGAGGGCGTCCAGCATCTCCGCCAGCATGCGGATCGTGATCTGATCGACGGCTTTGCCCTCAAATTGTTTCCGAAAACGGCGGAAGTGCACGGCGTACAGGCCCAAGGTTCCTTTTGCGAGCTCCCTCGGCGGCAGCACGTCGCGTTCGTATGCGTCCAAGAAGCCGGCGAACGATTCCGATGTGCTGCCCATTACGGCGCCGACCAAGTCAGCGCCGCGCATGAACTCCAGATTCAACTGCTTCGCGGCATCGATCGCCTTGATCCGGTCAGATCCGAACTGGAACCACTTACCGTCGGTGGGCCGGCGGTAGCGATAGGTCGAGCGCCGCGAATCGAAATACAGGTTCTGCGGTAGGCTCTTGTTCGCCTTGTTGCGCGGCCGTGGGACCATCATGCAGCTCCTTTCAATACCATCGCGACCAGGTCATTGCCATCCGAGCGGCTGAAGGCTGTCCAGTCAACGTACCAGAGTTTGCCGATTTGCTCGCCGGGCACCTGGCCGTTGCGGATGTAGTTGCGGATCGCCTGGGGGCAGGGTGGTGTGCCGTTTTCACCCCAGCGCCGGCGCTGGAATTCACTGATCTTGATCAGCTCTTTTTTCATGTGATGCTCCATGCCGCGCGTGGCGGCAGAAGGTGGTGATCGGTTATGCAGGCAGCAAGCCTTTCGCTTTTGCTTCTGTCCGGCACTGTTCTCGAAACTCTCGAGCTTTTTCGATTGCTTGCTGTTTGTTGGCGGCCTTCCAGGTGGGGCCGACTTGGATGAACTTGCCGCGCAGCTTGCCGCACCAGTGCTTCACGAAGTCACCGTTCTCGATCTGGCAGATGATGCCGGCCGATGCTTTCGGCGCCGTCGCGTAATCCACGAGCTTCTGGTCGTACGTTAATTCGGGCATACGAATTCCTCGCCCGCCGTACACCGGCAGGCTGTTGAGTTGGGGGAGGGTGGCTATTCGCTAGTCCAAGAGTTAGCTTCACCTGGAGCAGCGAGTAATCTCAGGAGGGGAGATGCACAAATTTCTTTATTTGACGCAGGTACAGTGGGCCGACGCATGGGTCAATGGCGGGGCCATTCCTCTATCTTTAGCCAGCACATACAAGCGCATGGATCGGGACGGGATCTTTACGCCCGATGAAAACCTGATCCATGAATCGAGTGTCGACTTAAGGGTTCTTAGCCCGGCGATCTCATTTGGTGAAACACCAAGCATTCGGGGATTCACCGGCAAAGGAAATTACTACAATGGCGTCCGCTTGCCTGACGTTCATAACGCTAACTTCTATACTGAAGACGGCTTGATTCAGTCATTCTGTAACGTCTTGGATCCTGAAATTGGGGAGCGATTTGGGAAGGCCGCATGTGTGCGCATCTACGACATCGACAGGTTGCGAAAGCACTTAGATAGGAAGCTTGGCCGTAGATCTAAGTTTGGAGATTGCAAGTACACGCGTGATCACCAGCGCGGTCATTTTTTAAAATCTCAAGATGACGCATGGCAACAGGAGTACAGATTCTTTTGGCAAAGCAAAGAGGCGTGCTCTGTGGTATTGCCCTCAGGGGTCGCCGAGGTTGTTTGGATAAAATGATTTCATTGAGCTAATCATCACCGCGGCCCCTTGTAGCAGTACACGTAGGCGAACCAGGCGAGGGCGATCATGGCGTCACCCGCTTGAACTCAACGACCCAGACCCACGGGTTTGCGTTCCACGAATCGGCGCCGTTCACCGACACCCACAACTCGCGCCAGGCGGCGAACGGGTCAGTCCAGCTTCCCGGCCCCGGTTCGCTTTTGAATGGGTGAAATGCGTACTCGCCGTCGCCCTGGTGAATTCGGTTGATGCCCTCGGCAACGTAACGGCTTTCGAAAGCGGTCTCGCCTTCGCCGGCCCACAACCGCTCAATGCTGACGGCTGTGATCTCCAGTTCGACCCGGCAATCATCCCGATCCATCGTTTCTGCCGGGCGCCACCGGTCTATCGGGTTTCCACAGTCGTCGTAATCGCCGTCGAACTCTGATCGCAGCACGACGTAACCGGGATCGTGGGGCATGCCTCCAGCAATCGCCCAAGCTTCCTGCACCCACAATCTTTCGCCGGCCATGCCGATGGGGCAGTTCGCTGCGAGGCTATGCCCCGGCATTGCGGGTACGCTGGAAATTCCAGCACCCCATCCTGCGCCGTAAACTTTCCAAAGGCGCCGTCCAGTTCGGGCTGGACCGACATGGTTAGGCGCGTTACCGTCTTCCGGCCATCCAGAATGGCGCGCACCATCGGCGCCGAGAAATGGATCGGCCGCTCCTTGATAGCGGTCATAGCTGCACCTCGCGGGTCGCCCATTGCACATACGGGCCGTCATCAGTGTCGAAAATTCCGAGCAGAAACCAGTCGTATGCTGGTGGCGTTTCTGGCTCCCAGCCGTGGCAGTGAGCCTCGCCATCTTCCCAGTAGGGATGAGAGTCCAAGTCGGAATCCATGTGCCATCCGACCACTGTCAATCCTTGGGTGGCCAGCCACGCCTTCCATGCTTCTGCGTCCTCGTCAAAATCCGGAATGTCGGGGTGATACCAGTAACCGTGCTCATCGCGCACGACTTCGACAGGGCCAATCAACTTTTCTTCAGGCATGACTTCGTCCTTGCCGCTATAGCGGCTGACTTTGAAGGGGGCTGTGTTGCTACGTAAGAGTTACGAGCAAGTATTTTTTGCTAAAGTGGATTGCTGATTTTCACAAGGAAGAATCTATTGAATCGCTATCGCGCGTACTGGGTTGCTCAAATAAATTGGTGGTGCTGCCGGAGCCTAGAGTGGTGGGCGGCGCATGCAACTGCTGTCTATGTCGGCGGAGCCATCATGATCATGGGGGCCAAATTCGATGAATTGGTGGCCCTCAAGCTGAATGAGGTGGGTGACTTGTTAGCGGGCGTGTTTGGCCCGGTTGCCTTTCTATGGTTAATTTTAGGTTATTTACAACAAGGGCGTGAGTTGCGCATAAGTTCAGAAGCTCTAATTATCCAAGCTTCCGAACTAAGAAATTCAGTTGATCAACAAAAGCAACTAGTGGGTATATCTACTGACCAATTGCAGATGGCTAAAGAGAACTCCTTGATGGAGAGCAGGCGCCTCGCATCTTCGGTAGAGCCAAAGTTTGTACTCTCAGGTCGATTTTATAGCCAAAGCAATGCGCGGTTCAGCTTTGAGTTTACTCTAAACAATGGCGGGCATTCAGTAACTGATCTAGAGGTTCGCCACGAAGACTTAATTTTGTCCCATGTGCCAATACTCAGCTCAGCTAAAGGCTTGTCATTTCAGGTTCAGTTTGACGGAAGGCACACAATATGTGGAGGGCTGTTGAGGGTTTCCTATTTGAATGGATTGGAGGATTTTAAGGAAAAGATATTTCCTTTCGGGATTGTAGAGGGCGATCAGCGACACAGTTGGATTGTAAAGATAAATAAAAGGCAAGGTGCTTTTGTTTAAGCCTCTGGAGGTGCAGTGCTATTTCTAGGATTGACTACTTGCGGTGGGGTACATGGGGCGTCCCATGCCGGGGCATGCCCGGCCGGTGGAGGGTGGCGAGGGGATTTCCACAACTGATTACGCACATTTCGCGCGCTGGTTAGCGGGCTGAATTAACATCGGCGGTCGCTGGTAATACCGGCTTGCTGATAGGCTAAATGCGATGATGTTTCGACTTCTCGAAGACCTGCTGTTACAGCTTGTGGCTGATCAATTGGTGAGCCTTTTGGCTCGACTCCTCGAATGGTTAAACACAATGCCATGGCAGGTGTGGTTCGGTTGAGCTACGCGGCGAGCCGCTGATAAAGCTCGATGATGTCTGCGGCGTTTGCGGCGACCAGTGCCTCGGCTTCGTCGGGACAGACGCTGTTGCCGATCAGCCGCACCTGGTCCACCTTCTTGATGTCGCGCCATTCTTCAGCACCGGTGACCGGGTCGACGAACAGCCCACGATCGATGATGTAGTCCTTGTCGAAGCCTTGGGCGGCCTTCAGCTCAGGCGGTTGCAGCATGCGCAGCGTGATATCGATCAGCACATAGCCGCCGACCATCACCATTTCCGCCGGGTCTTTGAAGTGCTCCGGCAGGTACTGGTGCATGAACGCAGCGCAGCGGCGTGCGCCTTCCATCTGCTCGGGCGTCAGCGTGTCCGGCACCTGCACCGTCTCGACAACCGCAACGCGGTCTTTCGTCGGCAGCGTGTGCATCGGCTCATTGAGCGAAATTCCGTCCTTCTCGTTGCCGTAATACTTCACTAGGTACGCGCTCACCAGCCGCTGGTTGGCGCCGGACTGGCAGATGGTCGAGATCGGATCGTAGGCCGATCGGCCGTCTCCCTTGTAGAAGCCGCCATTCGCCTGTTCGAAGAACGCTGTAACGATGCCGTGGCGTGCGGCACCGGCCAGAACTGTTTGCGTTGGGTCGTCAGGTGAGCTGCCTGCTGCGTTCTGCCCGAATGCGGTCATGTGTGCTGCTGCCATCGCGAAGTGGCCGCCTTTGACCTGGGCGACTTGAGTGCGCAGCGGCTCCTGCACGTCGAAGTTGCGCTGCGCTGATCCGTTGGCGCACTCGGTGAGGAAGGGCGCTGCAACCGGCTGCACCAGTGCGTGATGGGTGCCGCCCGCGCTGATCGTGGAAAGTGCTTCGTCGGTACCGTGCTTGCTGGTGTGCGCCGATGAGGTGCCGCGCATTGGAACGATGAAAGGCTTCGCACTGGTCAGGACATGACGCCAGCAGCCCTTCGCCACGCGGCGCATCGTGTTCTCGGCCATCGGCTTGTCGCGGAAGATCGTGCGACCGAGGTTGCTCCAGTCGATGCACTCTGCCGCCGAGCGCCACGGCAATTGTTTCGCCGCTGGCCGCTTGTGGCGCTTTGGCGCTGGCCAGACGATCGGCTTCCCGTCGCTGCGCGCAACCAGGTACAGGCGCTTGCGGATGGTCGGGGTGCCGGCGTTCGCCGCGATGCGCTCCCGCCACTCAGCGTTGTAGCCCAGCCCTCGCACCAGAGCCTCCACCGGCACGAACTCTCCGATCGCCTCGATGATCTCCGGCATATCCGGATGGTCAGCGGGCAGGCCGGTGCTGATCGCGGCAATAAACGCTTTAAAGGTGCGGCCGCGTTCAGACTTGATCGGCTGTCCGTCATCGTCGATAGGACCCCAGTCGCAGAACTCTTCAACGTTTTCGAGGAAGAGCAGGCGCGACTTCGTGACGAACAGCCAGCGGATCACAACCCAAGCCAGCCCTCGAACACCACGATCGCGTGGCGCGCCGCCTTTGGCCTTGCTGTGGTGTCGGCAATCCGGCGATGCCCAGATGATTGCGACTGGCTGGCCGCCGGTGGCCTCACGAGGATCTACCTCGAAAACGTCCGCGACGTAGTGCGCTGTTGTGGGGTGGTTGGCGCGGTGCACAGCCAGGGCGATTGGATTGTGGTTCACCGCCACGTCCGGCTCCCGGTATGCCCGGGCGATGCCGGTGCTGGCGCCGCCACCGCCGGCGAACAGGTCAACCACCAGTTCTTTTTCGAACGGCAGGCCCATGCTTGGCTGGCCATGGATGAACTGAGGCAATTTCTGTTGTGAGGACATAGAGAATCCTTGCCGGGGCATGCCCGGGCGGTATATTGCTGGGATTGAAGATCCGATGGATTGAACTATGAAGCTGACCAATCGGCTTAAAGCCATGCTGCCTATGATTTGGCAGTACAGAATGGATTTGCGCAGATGCAGAAAATCAGAAGACTTAGTCGAAAAGGCTAGGCCGCCAAATACCCAAGCCGCGTACGAAAGTGGTGCGCTTCATATGTATTACTGCGAAAGCACCGATCTATATCAATGGCGAAGGACATTGCTTACGAAGATCTACCGATATCGTTTGGAGAAACTGGGAGTCCCAATGGTTGATCCTAACGACCAAAAATTGTGGGAAGAAGTTGAGAGCGGCATTTCTCAAGACACTGCGATGTGCCTGACGACCGCCGGCGAATACGCAGCAATTGCAGCAATCCGTGAGGCACAGAAGCATCGGCGGGAAATGGTGCTGTACTGGTTCGGCATCGCCGTAGGACTAATCGGCTCCCTGACAGGGCTTGTCTCCGCATTTAAGTGATCAGTCGCCACAGAAGCAGTCGATATCCTCTGAATAGCCAAACGCATCCATCTGGCCCTTGTAGTTTTCCGCATACCAGGCCAGGTGGGCATACTTTGGGCGGTCCATTCGGAATACCTGGTTGAAGCGTTCCTCAGCGCCAGACCAAAAGATGACGCGATCTGGCTCAGCCTGGATTGCCTTGAACAACTTGTCCTCACCTTTCTTCCAGCACAGGTCGCAGTTTCCGAGGTCAGAATCCATGCCCAGATCAAACTCTTGTTTTTGCCAGAATTCGGCGACATCCTCCTTTGTGATTCCAGCGGTATAGGAAGGGCAGACGTTGTCCCATCGGGTGCCGCCCTTTGCATTGGCGGCCATCATCCGCTGGTAGCGTCCAGCTTCGTCCTTGCGGATGCCGATCACGCAGTCCCACTCGTCGTAACCCAGCGAACGCATGTGTTTCTCGCCAATCTTGATCTTCAGGTAGGCGGTGCACATGTTGTTGGAGAAATTTGGCAGGACCGGTTGGAGCCCCTTTTCTGCCTTGCGATACGCCGCGTAATACTCGAGCATCATGGTGAATGGCTCGCCGTTGCGGCTGGCCGTTTCGAAGTCCACCAGCCTGTACCAGGGAGCATCATCCGGCTGGCCGTACTCGCGGCACCATTCCATCCAGACTATGTTCACGTTCCAGCGCTTCGCGATTTGGTCGATGAAGACCAGTGTTTCCTCGCGTTCTTTGCCGGTGTTCTGAAAGAACAGGTGCACATCAGGCGGGAGGGTGCCGCCGTGTGCTTCGAGGATCTTGTAGACCATGTGCCCGCTTGTGCGACCACCACTGATGCCGATCTGCGCCGGTCCGGTGATCAGGTAGGGATTCATAATTGCTCCAGACAGCCGATTGCCTCGCCGGCTGGCGTGATTCGTTGAAGTGGGTTATTTATCTGCAATCTCACAATGGCAGGAGGCCGACATGAGGTTGCAGAGCGATGTAGATGCGCTAGCGGCTATCGAAGAAGACGCTAAAGCGATGCTGAAACGGATAGGGCTGCCCGACGACGCGGTGAGGCTGGAGATGGTCGTGTTCCTTCGCGAAGTGATCGACCTGGCCAGCTACAAGGAGTCGGCGCATCCAATCGTTGAGCCGCCGAATTTCGTCTGAGCTGGCGTATCTCCGACCGTTGCGGTATTTGTTTTCCGCCCTAGGGTATAGGACGGATGCGCTTACAATTCCCATGAGGTTGCTGTATTTCCTATATTTCAATGAGATGAAAATGAGCGAGCTCGTTAATTTGGTGGAGTCGATTCTCCCTATAACTGCGTTATGTGCGATCACTTTGTTTGTCACAAAGGAAGTAATTGAGCTTAAAAAAGGAGTGGAGAAAAGAAAAGGAAACTAGCCGCATACAAGTTGTTATTGGCTGAAGAACTCATGAAGAATGCTTTTACGGTAAGAACAATAAAGGGATACTTTCGTGCGGTCTTAGATGAAAGTTTTTCCGAGCTAATAATAACAAAATATGAAAGCGGTTTTATTTCAGTGGTTTGTCGTAGGCTGGACGGGGGTGGCGGCGGTGGCTCACTGCCATTGGTTTATACTGCTTTTTTCGATAAGTCGATCGTTGATCTCGCTGTTCTTGATAGTAAGTTTTTTTCAGTCGCGAATGAGACATACGAAGCTCTTGCGGATGTGGATAACTGTAGAACTCAACTCATGCGGTTTGCCGCGGAGAATGATCGGGTAATGTTGGAGGGGCTTTCTCACTATGCGATAGAGAAACTTGACTGCGCAGAAGAAAGAATCAATACGCTCTACAGGTTTTGTAGTAATAAAGAAATGAAAATGAAGGTGCGATCTTTTCTAAGGTAATGAATCGATAGCCTCGTTCATGCAATTCTAATTTTTGAATGGTATTCACGTTATACCAAACGTATTGCAAATAAAATCAGGCCCTCTTGAATATGGTGCTCTCCAATGCCGGCACTGCCTTCCGGGACCGGTGGTGGCAATTTGGTTTGGGTTGGGGTATTACGAGTGACCGGCATGGGGCCGGATCAAGGAGCAAGAAATGCAACGAGGCGCTGCGGTTTACACAAAAGGGAAATTCACCGTTTACGAAAGGGTGATGATTCACCTCGACAATACGAGAGAGGTTGTGGGCTATCAGTTGATTGGCCCTGGCGCAGACTCAACTTGGATTTATGATCTTGATTCAGCCATTGCTGCAGCTGATCAGCTCGACTCGAAAAGCAAACCAAGTTCGATGCCCGGCCCACGGTAATCCAGTTGATTGGCACCGAGTGGATTTCACTGAAAGCTGTCGGTGCCTGTTTTCGCAAAGTCTTCAAGCTGTCTCGACCACTTCTCCTTAATTACCAATTCCGGTCGCGACATGCTGACGAAGCGCTCTGACTCTTCGGCCGGCGCTGCGGCCAGATTGATGATGAACGTCGACACCGTCTCCTGCCATTCCTCGAAGCCGTGGCGCTCGCCGAGAATCAGCAGGGCATCATCGAGCGCTTTCGAAACAATCAGCGATCGCTTCTCGGCGCCGATCCGATCGAGCAGCGCCTTCTCCTTGGCTCGCTTGTCCTTCTGCAATTGCGCATTGCTCTTGGCCATGGCCTACCTCTTCAATTCCGCTGGCCGGCAAGTCCAGCCAGGTCTGTCGTTTGCGTTGTTGGGTGCGAAAACGTCTCACGCTGCGACCTTCACCTGATGCCAGGCGCCGGCGGCGTAGAACAGCTTCGCGGCTTCGGCTTCATCCATCGAGATCTCGTCGGGAATCGCAATCCAGCCTGACGCGACCAGATGATTCGGGTTCGCGCTGTTGCGCAGCTCCAGGTAGTAATGCTCGATGGCATCGGTAAGGCGCTCGACCTTGTAGATGCCCTCGGGCGAGATTTCCACCGACTTGATGTACTCGGCGCCGCGCTCGTCGCGACACATGGCGGCGATGTAGATCGTCCAGCGGTAGGAGAAATCGAAGATTGCGTTGGCGATCGCCAGACTGCGGATCTGCTTGCAGCTTTTCCAGTTCGCCATGATCTGGCTTCCGCTGGGGTCGATGTTCACGACCGCGACGTGGTTGGTGCGCAGCAGCGCCCGGCAACTGCGTTCAGCCCGGGCGAAACCGTTGTTGGGTTTGCGTTTCGACTTCATAGCGAGTCCGCCATTTTGCGCAGCGCCTTGCGTTCGGCCGCCGATATCGGCTTCGGCCGGCGCTTGAGGACCGTTTCAGGGTCTATTTTCTTCGAGCGGGGCGGCGGCAGCGGATTGCGCGGCGGGCTTTTCAACTGGTCGATCCGTCCGCCGGCGGCCAGATACTGCGCGATTCGTTCAGCGATCGACTCGGCGTCCGGTCGGTGCTGCTCGACGAGGTTTAGGTGGTTGCTGATCATGCTCAGGCTCCTAATCGATGGGCTTGCGCCCGCGCTCTGTCGGCGACTTCATCAACCATCCTGCCGAGTTCCAGATTGAACTGAACCAGCTCTTGATGAAGCATTGCGATGTACTCGTCATCGCGCTTGATGGTCTCGATGTATAGGCGGCAGTCTTCGTCTTGGCGCGGATCGAACGACAGGAAATCCCACCACTCCCTGCCCGTGACGAACATGCAGCCCTGAACCTGCGGCTTGTGTTCGTCGGGCATGCCTTCGAGCCAGGTACGGACGTGGACGGCTTCATTGAATGGACACTTCGACTCAATGCCACCGTCCTCGCCAATCAAGCCGTCCGGCGAGCAGCCCAACCAGTCGTATTTTGGATGAACCAAGAAGCCCGACTTGATGACGGTATTGCCGGTCAGGATTTCGTAAAAGTCGTGACTCGACTGCTCAACTTCAGTCCCCCAGGCCATCGACTTGCTGCTGACCGAATGCTTTGATCGGTTGGCCAGTCTCTCGAAGGCCAGCTCGCGCATGTAAGTGGTGCGAGCCGCGAGCGGCTTGCGCTTTCCGTGCTTGTCACGATCACCCCAAGCAATCACATCCTTGAACCTGCTTGCCGTTAGGCGCCCGCTGCGTTCTTGATGCCACTGCTCGGTGCGTTGAAGGTCTACTGAGGCGTTCATTGCTCGCCGCCCTGAACATCGTCGCTTGCATTGCCGTTTGCGCTTTCGTTGAGGGTTGTGAACTCTGCCTCAATTGTCTGTGCAATCGACTTCAGCTCACCGTGACGTGTCACGCCAATAGCGCCGCGCTGCTGCGGCTTCAACGCCTTCCAGGCCTTTTCGTAGCCATCAATCCCTTGTTCTTGAGCGATCTTTTTCAGCTGCTCGAACAGGTCCGCAGTTGCGTCGGTTGCGTCGCCCTGAGGAACCGACGCAGCTCCAACATCTGCTGGTTTTTCGTTGGTAGATCGTGGGGTAACATCCGTTTCCGGAAGCGCGTAGCCGTCGTCCAGCTCGTCACGGGTGTACACGCCCAGAATCACGTCGGGGCAATATAGACGAGCCCATTTTTTAAGCGCCAGATACGCGATCTGCTGCTTCGGATCGTCCGCCCATAGCGTAGAGTTCCGGGTTCGCGCCTGAGTCATCAAGGTGGTCAGTTCGCGTGGAGCGTCTTCGCCAACGAACGTAGCCCAAACGCGGACGCCGAGGCCTTTCTCGTCGTTTATGTTCCAGTTTGGGACGCGGTATTTCTTCGGCTGTCCGTGATCATCCATTTGCTTTTTGCTTTCGATTTCACGGAAGTTGCCAATGATCTTGTCCCAGTCGCCGAACCACTCATAATGGATTCGATCAAGGGTCGGCGCTCTCGTGGTAATCACCGCGTTGACGAGCTGTGCTTCATAGCTGAGCTGGCCGCCATTGACGATGAATGTCTTCTGCGCCACCTGGAAGGGGTTCATGCCCCATTGCATAGACTGCATGATCACTGCCATGCAGTCGGCAGTGTTGCCGTGGAAATGCTTCGGCAGGGTGGTTTTGCCGCCTGCCATGATGCCCGCGAGTTCAGTCATCGATTGCATGCTGTCGCGATTGAGGATCAGCCCTGTCGGGCTGGTGTCCATTGGTACAGTAGCGATCTGGGTTTGAGCGTTCATTCCTAACTCCATAGCCGACGACTTTGGCCGGCCTCCGGGGTGATTTCAGGGTTTGTTAGAACGACAGGGCGCGCAGCCAGGCCGATGCCTCGTCATTGGTGACGCAGAAGGCCATGGCCACGACCTCGACCACTTCGCTGGCGCTCGGCATGTTCGAGTCAGCGACTTCGTCAGCCACTGGAACCGGATCAGCTCCCGCTGCAGTTGTTGACGATGTGTCGGTAACGTCGGGTGTCGTGATTACGTCTGCAACCGCAGCGGGCGCTGCAGCCAGTGCGCGCAGGCGAGCCAACTCTTCTTGGTCGCGCTGATACTGCGCATCGCGTTCGCGCTGCTGGCGTTGCTGTTCTTCTTGCTGCTCACGTTGCTGGCGTTGTTGCGCTTCCATATCGCGGCGCTGCTGGTCGAGTTCATCCTGCTGCTTCTTCAAACGCAGGCGATCTTCCTCGGCGCGCTGCTTGCGCAACTCTTCTGCTTCAGCATCGGCGATGCGTTGCTTCTCACGCAGTTCATCCAGCTCTTTTTGTTGTGCCAGCAGCTTGGTTGCCGCCTCTTCGCGGTCAACAGCAGCCCTTTGCAGTACTTCAAGCTGATCAATAGCGTTGTCGCGGGCAATGGTGGCTTCCGCTTCGAACTCGGCGTATTCGTCTGGCAGGATTACCGACTCTTTGACGCTCAGAAGGACGTTGGCAACATCGGCAGCGCTACGGCTTGCATATGCAGCGGCGACTGAGCTGAATCGGGTGATTTTTGCTCGAATGGCTTCGATGCGCTCAGCTTCGATGCGCTCGCGTTCGGCCTTGGCGTCAGCTGCGCGCTTTTCTTCGGCCTTGATGGCTTCGTCGACAGGCGCTTCGATCGCAAGTACGCGATCCTTCAACGCCTCACCGAATTCCTTCACTTGGTTGACGCGAGCCTGGGCGTCTTTAACCGCCTGTTGATAGGGAATCAGCGCCGTTTTCGTGGTATTGGCCAAGGCGTAGCGGACATCGCGAATATCAACGCGAACTTCCTTCGCATTCGCCAAGCCCTCACTTGTAGAGCAGTCGACAACGAGGTTCGCGTAGGTCGTTTCCAATCGGACGATTTGCTCTTCATGCGGCCGATATTCGGCGATATCGGTGACAGCTACTTTTGGCGCTACAGCGGTCATTTCGATGGACTCTTGCAAAGGTGCTTGTTGGGCTTTTGCGGACATGACGGTTCCTTGCCGCGCCGAGCGCAGCTTGTGGTGGTGTTGTTTATTGAGTGATGCGATCGGCGAGGGCGCTGAGCAGCATCAGGAAGGTGTAAATCGAGAGGACTCGAAACGAGCCGCGCCGAATCAGGATGCGGCGTGCACGCTGAAGGCTGGTCATCGGAACACGTTGTAGGAGGTGGAGCGCGGCATCTGGCACACGCCGGACGAATATTGAGCCGCGCTGTAAGCAGCCATAACCACCAACAGGCCAGCGGCAAGACACCAGAACATGATTTTCATGACCGAGCCCTCACAGCGATGCGGCCTTGTTTGATGGCCGCCACCAGCGGAGGAGGGAGCGCCGAAACAGGAAGCTCACGAGGGATACCAGCGCCGACAACCGCGAGGCTGCGTTCAATTTCCTCCAGCTGCTCATCGAGAAGCGTTTTTACCGGTGCGGTTGTCATGCTGCAGCTCCTTGCGAGGTGGAGGCGTTGTAGGAGGCGTAAATCTGGTCGATGCGAGCGCGGTAGTGGCGGTGCTCGTTGTCATCAATGGCACGAAGCATGAAGGCCAGGATGATGCAGGATGTCGCTGCGGCGCTGGCGTTGGGCTTGCCGAGGTCGCGGATCATGTTGCTGATCTCGCCCTCGATCCACGTCACCGCCGTTTGATGGTCACGCTGCTGGATGTTCATTTGAGCCCCCAGAATTCGCCATAGGCGACCACTGCTGCCGCGACTCGCTTGGCCCGCGCCTTGCGGTCGACCAACTCTTGAGCGGCCATCAGCGCCTGACGCTGTGTGAGTTCTTGCGCTGCGGCTTCGTAGTCGTGGAAGTCTTCAACCTGCGGCGCTTTGGGCCGGCCCCATTCATCAAAGCGCCGATCCCACTCTCGGGCCTGCGCACTGTCTGCATAGCTGGTTGCCATGGTCGCCTCCGTGGTGGCGGGTGTTGATCCAACAAAACTCGGATGCACTCAGCCGCTCCGCTGGTTGCCGTTGGGCGCGGAGGGGAGTGCATTCGGGGTTGGTCGGGGGAGGGTGGCCCGGTCTCGCTGCTGGCGACAGACCGGGTTTGCAGCGTCAAGTTGTCTTCGTGCGCTGGGGTGGCCTACCTCATTCGGCCGATGCGCGGTGACATCGACGGCCTACTGTCCGCTGCCTGTATGAGTGATGGGCGCCGGCCTTCAGGCTTGCCGCGCCGCGCAGGTGAATCGGTCACTGTTACATGATGGTCATCCTCCTATGGCTCGCTCACTGGGCAGGCAGTGGCCACCTATCGAATGGGTTGCCGGTCTTTCCCGGCTGTCGCGGCGCTTGTGCCAGATCAAGGTAGCTCGCCAATACCAGGTTGGCGCTGACCCTGCGCAATGCGGGTTGAGCTATTCGCCGAGTGATGCAGGTGGGCGGTTATAGGCCGCAGTTTCGTCCGCATCGGGGTGTGATCTACGCGAGGTCGTCACCTCTGGCTTTGCCTGCCGCCGCGCTTTGTCGACGGTGCTCAGTGGCTGGCCTGATTACGAGTCAGGTGCCTTGCTCCGCTGTAGATCACACCCCGATTCGCTCTCATAGAGAGGATCGGGCAGTTAACGACAGGCTGTCGTGGCGCTGGTTGTCCTATTTGAGGAAGGCAGAAAGGCACAGCGCTTTCAATTTCTTGGCCTTGATACCTTTGCGACGGCTTCTGGTTTCGAATCGCGTCTGTTTTTCTGGGCGCTGCGGGTTGCTGGTGAACATCGAATTTCTCCGGTTGTTTTCCCAATACACCCGTCACCAGGTGCATCAGTGAAAAATTCCGTGTTTCTCCGCACCCGCTTACCAGGTCATTCACTCAGTTCGGTCAACACCTCGTCCGCCGTCGCAGTGGGCTGCGCGTGGGCAGGCTTTCGGGCCTGTCGGATCGCCGGTCGCCGGTAGAGGCAAGTGCGGTTTTGTTCATCGGTTTACTGACCTCCCACCGATGGAGCCGGGAGTGACCTAACCGGACTGGCCGGGTAGTCGTTCATGGCGCTGGTTGTTAAAGAGCGGCGCGGCTTTCACTGCTGGGCCGTTGCTGTCATGGCTTGCGAATAAAAGTAGCAGTGCTGCTATTCAAAGTAAATAGCGCTGCTAATAATAAATTCTTTGGGCGTAAAAAAGCCCGCACATGGCGGGCTTGGGAAAAGCGGGGTTCAGTCGAGAATTGGCGGGTATTTCCCGCTTACGGAATCCCGGTACATGATTTCACTGAAAAGCCTCGGCTCATTCCGTAGGAGCGCTGAGGCTTGTTTGGCTTCGTCCTTCGTTTCAAAAGGGCCGGCTCCAATTGCCGCGCCAATCATTGGAACCACAGGAAGTCCGAGCGACTTGATCGCCTCGATGGTGCTTAACTGCTCTTCACCAGCCTTGCACGGCACAGACGCAACCCACCCGTTCTTAAGGCGCGGCACCTGAATAGCATCAACATCAGCGCCGCAGTGCTTGCACTTGATGGCTGCGCTCTTGATCGTTTCGGCGCAGAAAGGGCAGGCCCGCTCGGCGGCCGCACCGGATGCTACCGCCGAATTGCTTTTCGGTTCCTTTGTGTTTGCGGAGGAGGCCCAGACCAATGCTACGACCCAGCCTAGAAACGTCCATCCAAGGAAAAGATTGACTAGGAAAATGGACGTTCCGTTGAGGTGCTTCCGATTCGAGGCAATGAATGTGGGAAGGAAATAGATGACGAAGCCGACCACCAGAAACAAAAAGCCAGCCATAGGACTTCCACTATCCATATCGTAAAACCTGATCCATTGAAGGGGGTGGGGCGCGTATTTTACCATTCGTGGCGGTACGCCACCATTGACTGGGAGGGAGGAGGGGGAATGAAGAAGCCCGGCGCTAGCCGGGCATCAGTTCTGTTCGCGCCACTCTTTTGCTAGGTGAGCCAAATATCGCATAACTACGTTGTTTCTTGCTTGTTCGTGAGCGTCCGGCCAGAAGAATGCAAGAATCAAATAGTGATCTTCCTCAAGCTCCCCCTGCACGTAAACCAATGCTGCGTCCTCGTGAGGCTTCTTAAAGTCGCACACCCGGTAATATTGAGCGCAGTCCTGGCGAAACCTGCCCGGCGGAAGCTTGATGTGGATATGAGATAGGTGAGCGTTGAGCGCTGCCTGCGGCTGGGTATAGGGGGCGTCTCTGCCAAAATACAAGGGCGTTCTGGTTTGTCTCGATTCCATGTAAGCCAGAAAGTCAGAAGCAATTTTCGCGGATAAACCTGGATATTTTTTATCAATCGGCTCGAAAAACTCTGCGAACGTCGCCTCGTGGAAGCTTACAGAAGCCATTTTCTCCCTTAGGCGATATGCGCCAAGCGGGCATTCGTGAAACTTGCCAGCTCTTTCAATCCATTGAAATTTACTTCTGTATCTATGTATTCAGGCATGCGAGTAGCTTGACGATAGAGGCTGTCTAGCTCAGCAAGCCTGGCGCGAGTTCCGGCTACAACACGTCGAAATTTCAGGTGGTCAGCGGCCAACTGCACCGGTGGCTGCGCACTCTTAAGAGCCGACTCTAAAGCTCGAGTTGCGTTTAGCAGCTCTGCTACTCGAGAAAATTCCTGATGAGCAATGTTGTCACGTTTGAGGCAAGCCCTCAAAGCGCTCGCAAATATTCCATCGAGCGCAGACCAACCTTCAGCTAATTCCTTTAGCTCTTTCCGCATTTCCGCAAGCTCCAGATGGTTGCATTCCACCTCCAAGCGAGGGGGCGGGCTCTGATGTGTTGCGGCTTCGGAGTAGCTACCCATCAAAGCGAGAGCTGCAACCATCATCTGTGATGCTGCGCGATAATCCACGATGAGGATCTCCAAATTTAAAAACAACCGGATGTCGCTTCGCAGCGAGAAAACTCCGGATCAGTCGTTAGACGTTAAGCTTTTTGGAAAACGTCACACACAATGATCATACGGCAGTTTATTTTTTTTCCGATGGAATCCGATGTGCGCCATGACCGTGTATCGGTGTAAGAGATCTCTTACAAGGATGCATGGTGCATGGCTTTCCGCGTTTCGCACAACGGCATCAGCGGCTGGAGCTGGGGGGTACCGGGCAATTAAGCCTATATTGTTGGTGGTCAATATATTGAAAAATACTGGATACTCGACGGTTGCGAAGATTCAACGGCGGAAGTGTCAATTTATGGAAAATGCCTCTATCGCGAGTACATCGCCCACCAAAAAACATGTCCAAGGATCGATATCTGCTGCTCCTGGATCTGCTGGAATGTGTAGTCCTCATCCGGATGCTCGTCACGGTTGAAGCTACGCAGGCGAAGACCAGTAGGGATGCGATAGACCTGCTTCACGCGAAGCTGGCCGTTGTGGTTTATTGCGTACATCTCGCCGTCGACGATATCGCTCAGGGAGTTTTTCCCCACGTTCACGCCGACGGTGGCGCCGTCGCGCAGCACAGGCACCATGCTGTTGCCACCGACCTTCACGCACTTCGCATTGCTGAACTGAACGCCGTTGTGGCGCAGGTCCTTCTTGTTGAAGCGCAAGCGTGAGTTGGCGCTTTCCTCAATCGCAAACCTGCCAGATCCGGCCGCCAGTTCGACTTCATGAAGGAAGGGGACGTAGACCTCATCGTCATCGAGCGGGGTTTCGTCGTCCCAAGTCTCGATGCTTCCTAATTTTACGCTTGGCTGTACGCGGTCCTGCTGCACGCTGGCAACAGTGGATAACAGTCGAGAGCTGACCTCGCTTGCGTCGAAGTTGAGCGCCTTTGCGAGCTTCAGCAGCGCTTCCACATTTAGTGGCACCTTCCCGGTGGCGTATTGGCTGAATGCGCTTTGCCCAGACCATCCGCACGCTTCGGCAACGTCCGCCTGCGTCAGGCTGCGCCCGGCAGCTTTTGCAGCTGACTTCCGCTGTTCGTAGATGGCCTTGAGCCTGGCGCTCTCGGCGACTTCTTCGGTGGTTAGGGGGCGACGTATTTTCATACGAATAAGAGTATTAGCAGAGCTGATATCCAAGCAAACAGCGCTGCTAGTATTTTGTTGCTGATAAAAAGCAGCGCTGCTACTATCCATGGCAGATATCAAGCCGTGGAAATTCCATGAAAAAGATCCCTTTGAGCAAATACCTAGAAGAGCACGGCACCCAAGCCGCGCTTGCTGCTGCTCTCGGCGTGAACCAGAGCGCGATCTCGCAAATGGTTAGAGCCGGTAGAAGCATCGAAATCACCCTTTATGGCGACGGCCGTATTGAGGCGAATGAGATTCGTCCGATCCCGGCGCGCCCAAAGCGCACAGCAGCCTGAGGCAGTCATTGCTTGCTGCCTAAACAAATGATCGCCCACGCACTGGCAGAGCGCCACGGAAACAAATTAGAGGTTTTACGAATGGAAGATTTTCTGCGGGCCTGCCAGAGCGCTGTCCTGGATAACGAAGCCAAGACCCTTGCTGCAAAGATGGGCGTTCCACACGTTGGCCTGCTTCAGCGCGCCAATCCGGACAACGATGCTCACCACCTGACGGTGGAGCACCTATTCGGAATTTTGTTGCACACCGGTGATATGCGGCCTCTGGCGGCACTGGCGAACGAGTTCGGTTTCGACCTCGTTACGAAAACCGCGCCCGCGCCACAAGCGCTGACCAAGTCACTAATCAATGTCGGCAAGGAAGTAGCCGATCTGACGATTGCGGTGCACCAAGCACTAGATGACAACCACGTCAGCGCTTTCGAGAAAAATCTGATCCGTCAGGAAATCAACCACGTCCGGCAAAGCCTTGATGTGATGGATGCCTCGGTGAAGGCCGCCTGAATCCCGGGCACAAAAGAGCCGACGGAGAAGGTCGGCTGATTCGCAAAACTAGAGAGGCCCGATTATGCAGAGCCAGCCAAATTCCAGCAATACCCCTAACAATGTCGCGACACGTTTTAACAAATCGCAAAACGTGTCGCGCACCTCATCAGTAATTCCTTTCGACTTCGATGGTGGCGCCATCCGCGTTATCACCGACGGGCTCGGCGATCCGTGGTTCGTTGCCCGTGACGTAGCCGACGCCCTGGGTTATGCAAAGCCAGAGAACGCTATCTCCCGTCACTGCAAGGCCGCGACCACTACCCCGAAACAGGGTGGTGGATTCATGACGGTTATTCCTGAGCGCGATGTCTACCGACTGGTGATGCGCTCCAAGCTTGTCGGCGCCGAGCGCTTCGAAGAATGGGTGGTTGGCGAGGTGCTGCCAAGCATTCGCAAAACCGGGAAGTTCGAAGCCTCCAGCCCTAGCAGCTCGAAGGTTGTCGGGGAATTGGCGCTAATGGAGTGCTATACGCGCCTCCTAAAGCCGTCGCCCTCAAGCCAGGTGATGATGCTGGCGAAGATCGCCACCAACAACGGTCTGGAGTCGAGCTTCCTGCCGGCCTACGCGATTGATGCCGCGCCAGATGCCTCAGGCGGCAGCTCGATGCCAACCAAGGCCATAACCGCGCTGATCAAAGATCACTGTATCGCCAGTACCGCACGCACTTTCAACATTGCACTGGAAGCTCACGGCTTTCTCAAAGTCCTTCAGCGCAAAAACTCCAAACAAGAGATGGTCGACTTCTGGTCGGTGACTGACAAGGGGCTGGCCTACGGCAAGAACCTCACCAGCCCTCAATGCCCCCGCGAAACACAGCCTCACTGGTACGTCGATCGCTTCCTCGAACTGGCCAAACTGGTCGGGAAGGCCTGATATGCAATTCACCGTCACGATCAATCAGGTGAAGGCGTTGGAGTGGGGGCTGAACTCTCAGCAGGCCCTGCTGTTCGCCTTCGTCTACGGCTGCCCGAGCTGGACCAAGCCAATCAAGACCGACGACGGGATCTTCTTCGCGCTGAGCAAGGCCAAGATCATCGAGGAGCTGCCGCTGCTCACCGACAAGCCAGACACTGCTTACCGCATGTTGAAGGCCCTGCAAGAGGCAGGTTTGATTGAGCTTTCAAGCACCGCGAACATCACCCTGTTTCGCTTGACCGAGAAGGCGATCGAGTGGAACCAGAAGCTCGACGGGTCGGAAAAATATCCGCCCCCACCAAAGAACGAGAGTCGGAAAAAAATCCGATCTACCTCGGAGAAAAATCCGAACAAGCTCGGAGAAAAATCCGAGCAAGGGTCGGAAAAATCTCCGACAAATCAGGATACCAATCATCAGGGTACCAATCAGGATACCAGTCAGAAATTGCATGGCAGCCCGGACAAGCCGGCCCGCAATCTGGTTCTGGTGGTTGATCGCACCGATGCGCCACGGGTTGAGATTCCCGCTGACATGCCGGGCCCAAAAGACCAGTCCTGCAAAACCTTCAAGGTCTGGGCGAACTACGCGATGGCCTACCGCAAGCGCTACAGCACCTGGCCCGTGTGGAACGCCAAGGTCGGTGGCCAGCTCGGTCAACTCGTCGACCGCCTCGGCGCCGATGTCGCTCATCACGTCGCAGCTCACTTCCTGAAAACCAGCGATGCCGCCGTTCTGCGCAAGTGCCACAGCCTCAACGAACTGCTGGCCAACGCCGAGAGCTATCACACCCAGTGGGTGACGGGTCAGCGCATCAACGGAACAACCGCGCGCCAGATGGAACGCACCGAGGCGAACGTATCCGCTGCCGAGCAAGCCGCGCAAATGGTCTTGGCTAAGCGCCAAGCGGGAGAGCGCAATGAGTACCTTTGAAATGAACGATCAGCAGGTTGCCGGGCTTGCTGCAGCGATCTGCGCCACCGCCGAGGCCATGGGTCAGGAAATGAACCCAGGTACCGCGGCGATCATGGCCGAAGATCTCTGTGCTTACCCGGTGCAGGTGGTGAAGGCCGCGCTGAAGGCTTGCCGCTTCGAAGTGAAAGGCAAGTTGGCCATGGCTGACATCCTCCAGCGAGTTCAGGTTGCAGATGGTCGCCCGGGCAAGGACGAAGCTTGGGCAATCGCCATGACTACGAACGACGAGTTCGAAACCGTGGTGCTGACCGATGAAATCCAGCTCGCGCTGGCAGCCGCGAAACCTGTACTCGATGCCGGCGACAAGGTCGGTGCGCGCATGGCGTTCAACAGCGCTTACGAGCGTTTGGTGGGTCAGGCTCGTGAGGACAACAAACACGTCAATTGGCACGTGTCGGTCGGTTTCGACGCCAACCGCCGTACCCAGGCGATCACCAAGGCTGTGCAGATGCAGCGGATCCCGCAGGAGCGAGCTCAGCAGTACCTGGCCGACTTGAGTGTCGTGCCGGTCACTGAAGACGGTCGGGCCGTCGTTGCACTGCTCACCGGTGAGGTTGCGCGGCCTTCGCCAAAACTGCGCGAGAGGCTCGCCGCGGTGAAGGGTTCGATGCTCGCCATGCGCAAAGCATCAGCCGAGGAAAAAACAGAAATGCGAATTCAGGCAGCCAATGAGCTGGCGGATCGCCGGGCGCTGCTCATTCAGCAGGTCGAACAATTGGAAGCAAGGAGTGCGGCTCAATGAGCATTGATAAACAAAAACTCCAGAAGCTGCTGTGGGCCGAAGCCGCGTCCTTCCGTGCCGACTGCGCAGACTGGAAGCGCAACACCGAGGCGCTGCAGGAATTCCTCGGGGAGAAGACCGTGGAGGAGGTGGCGCTGGAGCTGCTGGCCGAGAACGATCGGCTTTCTGCATCGCCGGAGCGCCAGATCATCCGCGCCGCTGTAACCGAAGCGGTCAAGGGGATCGCCGACGCTGCAGCAGCGGATGCCAAGGCTGGGACGCTCAAGGAGATTGAGCAACTCAAGGCCGAGAACGAGGCGCTGCGAAGCGTGATGGCTTGCGTAGTGAACGAGATACCTAACCAGACCATCCGCAATGGCAACGCGCCCGGGCACTGTCACGCCATCCCCGGAGTTTGGGATCAAGGTAACGGCGCAAAGTCTGGAACCGAATGCGCCTGGTGCAAGGTCTGGAATGCCGCGACGGCTATGAGCAACGAGCGGCCGCTCACCTGTGGGAGCGAGCAAGGGTCCACTTCGGCTGAAACGCCCGTTCCAGAGCGCTCTGCCTGTAGGAGCGAGAACCCATGAATCCCGAATACACAATCCGCGACCGAAGCGATATCAACCGCCTCATGGGCGTCCTGCACGCAACCGACTTCACCAAACCCAAGATCGTGGTCATCAAGGACGAGAAGCGCCCCGACGTCTGCAACCGCAAGATGTGGGCAATGCTCAAGGACGTATCCGAGCAGGTGGTCTGGCACGGCAAGAAGCTGACCAGTGAGGACTGGAAGTGCCTTTTCAGTGCCTCGCTGGAGAAGCAGCGCGCGGAGCCTGGCCTCGACGGTGGCTTTGTCGTGATGGCCGTATCGACACGCAAGCAGTCGCAGAAGTGGTTCAGCGATCTGTTCGAACTGATGCATGCCTTCGGCGCCGAGCATGGTGTCCGCTGGACTGAGCAGGACAAGTGGGGAGGGCGGTATTGATGCGAACCGCCATCAAGGAACGGAAGGCCCCGAAGCCGAAGAAGTGCAAGAACCCAGCGTGCGGCATCAGCTTCCCGCCGCAGCGCTTGGGTCAGGCGGTATGCAGTCCGAAGTGCGCGCTGGCCATGGCGCCGGCGAACACCGAGAAAGCCCGCAAGGCAATCGCCCAGCGCGACCGCCGCGAGATCCAGGTGCGCAAGGAGAAGCTGAAGAGCAGGGCGGAGCACATGCGCGAAGCCCAGGCCGCGTTTAACGAGTGGGTCCGGCTGCGTGATTCCGATCGCCCTTGCGTGAGCTGCGGTCGCCACCATGAAGGCCAATACCACGCTGGACACTATCGCTCTGTGGGAGCGAACCCCGAGCTGCGATTCGAACCGCTCAACGTGTGGAAGCAGTGCGCGCCATGCAACACGCACCTGTCCGGCAATTTGGTGAATTACCGGATCGCGCTCGAGCAGCTCATCGGCGCCGAAACAGTCGCATGGCTCGAGGGGCCTCATCCGGCCCGCAAATACACCGTTGAAGAAATCAAATCCATCAAAGCCGACTACCGGGCGAAGTCCAAAGAACTGAAAAAGGAAGCAGCATGAAACTGATCAACGCAAGGCAGGTGTGGACTGAGGCTCAGCACGAATCGAACGCGTCGATCAGCGCTGCGGCCATTGAGCGCGGTGCATCGGCACCGGTGAAGAAGGGCGCGCGGATGCGCCGGCACGAGGCGGTGTTTGCGGCGCTGGGCGAGGACAAGGAAGAGCGCATCGAGATCGTCCGCCAGCGGATCAGCATCAGCGAAACGCGGCGCACACCTGTAGGTCGGTCCACCGCCCGCGCTGCGCACCTGGCCACGATCGGGAAGGTGCTGCGCGCCATCGACACGTTGCCATTCCAGGTGCAGCAGTTCGGGCACTACCTGTATCACCCAGCAATGACCATGCGACATCTGCTGAACGCAGTGCTGCTGGTCACGGCGAAAGCGGCGCTGCTGGATTTGACCTCTGCCAAGCGCGTGAAGGCGCAGTATCTGGTCACGCTGGCCCTGCAATCGTACAAGGGGGAAGTGCACGGGGCGGCTGAATGGGGGCCGGCGCGCGTGGCTGCCGAGATGCAAAACTTCTTCGGCGTCACGATCGATCCAAAGAATTGGAAGCGCGATTGGCTCGGCTTGTGGGAGTCTCTGAAGGAAGTCATTACAGAAGTGGATATTCAAGCGCAACAGCCATTGTGGCAGGTGATTCAATTAGAAAATGATCAAGAGGCGGCATAATAGTGTTGACATGACGGCGTTTTGAGCGTACTTTTCCCATAGTGCACGAGTAACGCGAAACGCACACGAAACCCGGCCATGTGCCGGGTTTTCTCGTTTTAAAGAATCTAGCTTATTGTTTCTCCTTGTGTGATGGCATTATGGATCCCATTTGATTTGGGAGGTTCGTAATGGGTGACGCTATGATCACCGCGATTGCCACGGGGCTATTAGTTCTTGTTGGCATAGCGCAAGTCGTAATTTTAGTAGGGCAGCGCAGACAGCTACGTCTGGACCTTGCGGAGACTTACCGTCGCCGATGGGCTGAGTGTCGTAAAGACTGGGCAGGCCTTGTATTTATTGGTCGTGCTGCTGGCGAGTTTTATCAGGTTGGAGATCGAGAAACCGTAAAGGTGCTTGAAAAAGCAGTCGCGCAGTATGACGGCTGTAGCCGCGATGCTTGGGTTTCTGATGCAGTGCGTTCAGTAACTTCTATGCTTAGTGACGTATCTTTACGCATCCTTCAAGGTCAGCTACACGTGAGCGATGTGTACCCAATTTTTGGAACTGAGTTACTGCGACACAGCAGAGCATTCCGCATACTTTTGGACGTTGACTACAAGCACGGTGGTTATGGGCTTTGCGATGATCCCGATCATGTGCGCAAGCATGACTACCTGCGCGGACATGTGCAGGAATGGCTCATATACCACGATGGCATTCGTCGCAGATGTCTTATCCTGATTGATTTGTTGTGGGCTGAGGCTGCTCGACTTGAGGACTTGCCTCCGTCGGAGCTTAAAAGCGCAGCTGATGCCAAAAAAGGGAGCGGAAAAGACAACAGGAATAGGCTCTGTGGCGAATTCAAACGCTTAAATGGTGTAACAGCATTCCGCCGGGGGCGGCGGTTGAGGAACTTTTTGCGCCATGCCGAATATCGTCAAAACTTCTCCACAAAAGGTGTTGATCCTAAGCGCTTAGCTACCCTCGAAGCGCAATGGCTAGATCGGTTACTTCATAATTATCGCTAAGCTATTGGTGGCGCGGGCAAGTCAGGGCGATAGATCCACTTCCAGAATAACTACAGGCCTCTGCATTCGCAGGGGCCTTTTCGTTTTCGGCTCCCCACACCCATTGCTCCGAGCTGGGAGTGCAGCGGACGCCGGATTTATCAATCTCCCCAAGGGGGAGGCAACCCGGATGCCAAACATGCCTGACAAGCCAGACACATGGGCCAAGATCTGGCTGGCGTTGAGCAATCCGCTCTGGCAGGGCGTGATCATGTCCATCACCGTATCGTTGCTTCGAGTCATGTACGACGCGAAGGAAACCAGTAAGCGCCGCATCGTTTTCGAGGCGCTGATCTGCGGATCGCTGAGCTTGGTCGCGTCGAGCATTATTGAGTGGATGGCCTGGCCTTCCAGTCTGTCGGTCGCTGCCGGTGGCACGATCGGCTTTCTTGGCGTGACAGCCATACGCGAACTGGTGACCCGTTTCCTCGGTCGCAAGGCGGATGCCGCATGAAGACTTTCGCTGCAGCAATCATCATCGCCCTGGTCGGCCTGCTCCTCATTGGGATTCAGCAGTCGCGTGTTGTCGCCCTTCGCGGGGAGGTGGCATTCGAAGCCAGCGAGAAGAAGAAGGCGGTCGACGCCAACCTCGAAAGCCAGGCCACGATCACCACGCTGCGCGCCGAAGCCGGGCGCAACGCCGATTATCAGAGAGACCTGAACAAGCGGCTAGAGGCCAGTCGGGCCAAGGCCAGAAAAGCGGAGAAGGACTTTGAAGACCTCAAGCGCAACAGCAAGCCTGTTCGTGATTGGGCTGCTCAGCCTATTCCTGACGGCCTGCGCGGGAAAGCCGTCAGTGGTAACAAAGACAGCGGCAGTAAGAGTCGAGCCCCCTGAACTGGTGCCATGTGAGCGGGTACCGGATGAAGACCTCGCCGACAATGGCCAGCTGTGGGAACTGAAGAACCAAGCCATCAACCTGCTCGACACTTGCGCAGATCAGGTAGACGCGCAGATCAAGCGCAGTCAGAGCAAGTAGGTCGCGACACGTTTCGCGAGAGTGCAAATTGTGTCGCGACACTGGAGAAGGGCATGACCGGAAAGATTCTCGAGTTCAAGCCGCAGGAGGCGCCGCATTCGGCCGGCGAGGCCATCTGCTCGAACTGTAAGCATGAGTGGGTCGCTGTAGCGCCCGCTGGATGTCGCAATCTCGAATGCCCGTCCTGCAGCTCTCACCGCGGAGTATTCAAGTGGCCGTATGGTCCGAGCGAGGGAGAGGAGGGCTACCAGTGCAACTGTGGCTCCGACGACTTCTTCATCATGCGTCGGAGCACCCAAGCGAACGGCGCTGTGTTCTGCCGAGGTTGTGGCAAAGAGGCCACTGGCTGGTTCCAATAATCAAGGATTCCCCATGACAACCAAACAACCCAACTGTGTTCGCAGGAGTGCGACTGGCTTATGAAGCGCGCTGAGCCATAATCACTCTCCCTACATTGGAGGTGACGAATGATAAAGCGATTGACAGAAGATCAGCACAGCGCGTTGATGCGAAGTAAAAAGTCATTACAGCAGGCATTTGATTATGCAGTGGAGGCGCAAAGCATTTTGCGCGATTACTTCGCTGATCCACGAGCGCGCGATCTGTTGGCAGTGTCCTTTGTGCCAAATGAGAAAGGGCTGGGCGCAGAAGTTCTTACTCCCTTTGGAAGAGGACGGGCTGTAGCCGTAAATGCGCTCGCAGACGACGGCGCGCATATCCGTTACATTTTTGAGAAGTTTGTAGGCGATGTCAGTGGGGCATCTGAATATGTGAAGCTTGCAGAAATCAGGATTCACGCAAGCGGCTTAGTGACATCTGAGGATGGAACAAAGCTGGCGGAACTAAACAGTCTATACGACAGCGAGAACTCGGACGCCGTTATAGCGGTTGGGCTGTCCGTAATCTTTGCTTTCGGGACGAGCACTCAATATTCCGTAGTCGCTGAATAGACAGCTCAGTACGCGCCGATCTGGAGCAAACTTCTCTCAGATCGGCCTCAATCTGCTTCTGGAAAGGAAGCCTTGCTTATCAGGTGGTTTATGCACAGGCCATCTCCCCCAGCCGATCTCCTTGACTTGCCTTCACTCAGATTGCGACCAGCACCCGAAGTATGGGAATGGCTCCAAACCGAAATCCTCGCCGACACCGGCAGCATCCACAACGAAGACCATGCCCATCTGGTCGATGCGGACGTGAGAGTCATGTGGGCGTCTGCTGCCTTCACGAAGAAGGGGCGCACGGTGGTAGGCCAGGCCGAACAGGTAGCGTTCCGCGCTGGTGGGTGGCAGAAGGCTCGCATGGAACAGCAGATGCTGGATTGGTTCGGCGACGTGCCGGCTTACATCATCACGCTGGCTGCCGACTACTGCGCTGATTGCTCGGACGCTGACTTCTGCGCACTGGTAGAGCATGAGTTGTACCACATCGCCCAGGCGACCGATCAGTACGGCGCACCCAAGTTCACCCAGGAAGGATTGCCCAAGCTTGAGATGCGCGGACACGACGTTGAAGAGTTCGTCGGTGTGGTGCGTCGGTATGGGACAAGCGCTCAAGTGCAAGAGCTGGTGGACGCTGCAAACAATCCTGCTGAGGTGGGGAAATTGAACATATCGAGGGCCTGCGGAACCTGTCTGCTCAAGTCGGCCTGAACTTCTGACAGGTTTTGACGGATGACAACCATATGGCAGCACTACGAAGCGAGGTCAAAGCCTTCATCGTTCAGGCTCTAGCCTGCTTTGATACGCCATCCCAGGTAGTCGAGTCGGTCAAGAAAGAGTTCGGCATCGAGCTCAGTCGGCAGCAGTGTGAATCCCACGACCCAACAAAGTTCGCTGGCCGAGGGCTTGGGGCGAAGTGGGTCGAGTTGTTCAACGACACCCGCAAGAGGTTTCGCGAAGAGACGGCCGAGATCCCGATCGCCAACCGAGCGTATCGACTTCGCACCTTGGGGCGCATGGCAGAGAAGGCCGAGAACATGAAGAACATGGCGCTGACTGCCCAGTTGCTGGAGCAGGCAGCCAAAGAAGTGGGCGACGTTTACGTGAATCGTCGCCTCGAACCTGAAAAACCTCTGGGCTCCCAAGCGGACCAGCAGCACGCCGTTGCTGAGTACACCCTGGAGCCTGATGAGAATGTCCCCGCTACCCCGTACCTATGACCCGCCGGTAAAGCTGACGCCGAAACAGGCGAACATCTACTGCTGGGGCTTCCAGCCTCAGGCGCGCTTCCGCGATGCTGTGTGTGGTCGACGGTTCGGCAAGACATTCTTGGGCAAAGCTGAGATGCGCCGAGCTGCTCGGCTGGCTGCTGAGTGGGGCGTGAGCGTCGAAGATGAGATCTGGTACGGCGCGCCGACCTTCAAGCAGGCCAAGCGTGTGTTCTGGCGACGGCTGAAGCAGGCGATCCCTGAGGCCTGGCGTGCACATCGCCCGAATGAGACGGAATGCTCGATCACGCTCAAGTCTGGCCACGTCATGCGCGTGGTGGGGCTCGACAACTACGACAACTTGCGGGGCTCCGGTCTGTTCTTCGTCCTGGTGGATGAATGGGCGGACTGCCCATGGGAAGCATGGGAAGAAGTTCTGCGCCCGATGCTCTCGACCTGCCAATACTCGATACCGGGCATTGGCATGCGGAAGGGGGGCACGCGCTACGCATCGGCACACCCAAGGGATTCAATCACTGCTACGACACGTTCCAAGACGGCCGGCCGGGGCATGAGCCTGATCACAAGAGCTGGCTCTACACATCGCTCGATGGCGGCAACGTTCCGGCTGAAGAGCTGGATGCGGCGCGCCGCAAGATGGACCCTCGAACCTTTCGACAGGAATACGAGGCCAGCTTTGAGAATTACGCAGGTGTTGTCTACTACACGTTCAATCGTGAGGCGAACCGCACCAGCGAAACCATCAAGCGCGGCGAGGCCTTGCACATCGGCATGGACTTCAACGTCATGAAGATGGCGGCAGTCGTGCACGTCATTCGCGATGACCTGCCATTGGCGCTCAGCGAGTTTTCAGATGTGCGGGACACGCCCGAGATGATCGAGAAGATCAAGCTCCGCTTTCCTGACCACAGCATTGCGATCTACCCGGACGCCAGCGGCCAGAACACAAGCAGCAAGAGCGCAAGCGAATCTGATCTGTCACTGCTGAAAAAGGCGGGATTTACCGTAGTGGTGGATTCGACCAACCCCGCTGTGAAGGATCGGGTCAACGCCATGTGCGCGATGTTCGCCAATACCTACGGCGAGCATCGATATCTGGTCAACGTCGACCAGTGTCCGAAATACACGCAGTGCCTGGAGCGCCAGATTTACACGGACAAGGGCGAGCCCGATAAGAAAGCTGGCTATGACCACCTGGTGGATGCCCCTGGCTACTTCATTGCCAAGCGGTACCCGATCAAAACACGCACAGGCGGAACACGCCGAATTGGAGGCTTGGCCTGATGCCAGTGCAATCGACAAACCCTGACTACGACGCGCACATCGCCGAGTGGGAAATGATGGATGACGCGCTCGAGGGTGAGTGCGCCGTCAAGCGTAACGAGCGCAACCTGCCCAAGCCGAGCGGCATGGTCGAAGCTGAGAAGCTCGACGCCACCGGCAACAAGTACCTCTACGAGAACTACACGAACCGTGCTCAGTACGAGCATTGGGTGCGCGACTCGCTGCGATCGATGATGGGTCTGGTTTCCCGGCTTATTCCGGAGATTGAGCTGCCCGCCGGCCTGAAGGGGGTCGAGGACAATGCCACTTCTGACGGCTTCGGCCTGAAGCAACTGTTCTTCCGGATGGTACGCCAGGCTATTTCACACGGCCGCGTCCCTCTGGTGGTGAACATCGATGAGCGCGGCGAACCGTACTTCTCGACATACGCCACTCGCAACGCCATCAACTGGGACACCGCTGATCAAGGCGGTCGCCAAGACCTGGTCCTTTCGGTGTTCCGGGAGTTCCGCAAGAAGGGCGGCGACCGCTACAGCCACGACTGCGACACGGTGTTTCGCGAGTTCTTCATGCAGGGCGAGACCTGTTACACCGCTGTACGGAACGAAGGTGGTGAGATCGTCGAGGAGGAGAAGCCCCTAGGCACCACTGGCACCGACAACCGACTGGTCAAAGGCCTGTCCTACCTGCCGGTGATCTATTGCGGCTCGACCGACAACTCGCCGGAAGTGGACGAGGTGCCGCTGCTCACAATGGCGCGCGCCGCGCTGAAGTCCTATCAACTGAGCGCTGACTACTTCACTGCGCTACACCAGACCAGCCACCCGCAACCTTGGGTGTCGGGCCTCGACGATTCAGTAGAGCTGAGTGTGACCGGGCCATCTGCGGCATGGGATCTCGGTCCAGCCGGCCAATGTGGCTACCTTGAGTTTCAAGGCGCCGGAATTGAAGCCGTCCGCAAGGCAATGGATGACCAGAAGAACGCCGCCCTTGAAGCGGGCGCCAAGGTCATGGACGTGGGCGGCACCGAGTCGGGCGAGGCGCGCAAAACCCGTCAGAACGACCAGCACGCCACGTTGCACAGCATTGTCGTCACGGTGGCAGAGGCAGTGGAGCAGGGTCTGCGGTACGCGGCTGAGTGGAAGAGCTACGACCCCAAGCAGGTCAAGTTCAAGGTGAGCCCTGAGTTTGTGACCCCAGTGGTCGATGCCCAAGTGCTTGCCGAGCTGCTCAAGGGCGTGATGGCTGGCACGATCAGCGCCGACACCTACTGGCAGTACCTCACCACTGCCAAACTGCCGGATCGCCCATACGAAGACGAAGCCGACCTGATCAGCGATGAGCGCGAGTCGGCCGGCATCAACCTGGATAAAGACGATGCCATCGACAAACCTGGCGCAGGCGGACAGCCAACTGCTGGAGCAGACGACGCGCCACTCGGTAATGCTGGAGCGTCTTAAAGCCGGCGAGGTTAAGAAGTTCGAGAAGTACCTTCGCCAGATCGACACGCTTGTGCGGGTGCAGTTGACCCGCAAGGAGCTGACCACCTACAGCCGGGACCGCCTTGAGCAGTTCCTGGCTCGTGTGGACGGCAAGCTGCTGGAGATCTACAACGCCTACGGCGACCTGGTACAGGCCGATCTGGTCGATATCGCTCTGTACGAGTCGACCTTTGAGGCCAACAGCCTGAGCAATGCGCTGTCCATCGATGCGGTGGTGCCGAGCAACACAGTGATCCGCGCGGCGGTGTTTTCCTATCCACTACAGGTGAAAGGCATCGACGGCGGCAAGCTGCTGAAGAGTTTCGTCAGTGGCTGGACGCGCACGGAGACGATGCGCGTGACGAACACCATCAGGCTTGGCTTCGGCCAGGGTCAAACGAACGCCCAGATCATTCGGGCGATTCGCGGAACCGCGGCGCAGAACTTCACGGACGGCATCCTCGCGGTGAGCAATCGCAACGCTGCTGCTGTGGTGCAGACCGCAATCCAGCATGTGGCCACGACGGCACGAATGGAGACGCTGAAAGCCAACAGCGACGTGGTGCTGGGCTATCGCTGGGTATCGACGCTCGACCGCAAGACTTCGCAGCAGTGCAAGGGCTTGGATGGCATGCGCTTCGACTTGGGCAAAGGGCCGCTTCCGCCGGCGCACATTAACTGCCGGTCAACTACGGTGCCGACCACCAGGCTTTCGGAGACGTTTGCCAAGGACGCCACGCGCGCTTCGGTGGGAGGCAATGGCGGTGCGCAGGTCGATGCGAGGCTGAACTATTACGAGTGGCTGGCAACGCAGCCGGCGAGCTTTCAGGATCATGCGCTCGGGCCTGTGCGCGCTAGGTTGTTCCGCGATGGGGGGCTGACGCCTGAGAAGTTCGCCAAGCTGCAGCTCGACAAGTCGTTCAAGCCTCTGACCCTTGCTCAACTCAAGGATCTTGAGCCTGACATGTTCAGCCGGGCAGGCGTTACACTCGGCGCTCAATCAGGCTGAGCACACCTATGCTTGTCATTGTCGAGGATGGAACAGGGAGACCAGATGCCAACAGCTTTGTGCCGTTGGAGAAACTGGTCTTCTACCGAAATTATTACGGCTTCCCGCTCCCTGCTACCGAGAACGAGCAAAGGGCTCTGCTGTTGCGCGCTGCCGCCACCATGAACTCCATGGAATGGAAGGGCCGCAAGACGCGAGATACGCAGGCGTTGGCTTGGCCAAGGCGCCAGTGCAAGGTCGGAATGGAAATTCTGTCGGAAACGTTTGTCCCGTTCGAAATTGAATGGGGTCAGCTCAGGCTGGCAGTAGAGCTTTACGCTGCGGATAACGGGTTCGGCATACCTGAGCCTGCCTTCGGCACCGAGAATGACGGAGAACGCGTGACGTTGCTCCGGAGCAATCCCGGAGCGATGCTTCGGCCTCCACCGTATGCACCGAGCAGGACTCAGTTTGCCGACTATCTGGTCATGCGCGGGCTTTCGATAGTCCAATAAATCAGAACTCACACCAACCGCCCAATGGGCGGTTTTTTTATGCCTGCAAAGCGGGCTGACCAAACCCAAGGGGTGCACCAAGTGGCAGACGAAAACCAGATTGATCTTGAAGACCCGGCAGTTCAGACCGCCATTGCAGCAGCTGTTGAGGCTGCAACCCTGGGACTCAAGAACAAAAACACCGAGCTGCTTGGCTCGCTCCGGACCACCAAAACTGAGCTGGACGGATTCAAGTCCCAGTTCGAAGGTTTGGATATCGCCGCCGTGAAAGGACTGCTGACCAAGGTTGGCCAGGACGAAGAAACCAAGCTGATTGCCGAAGGCAAGTTGGACGAGGTCATTACCCGTCGTACCGAGCGCCTGCGCACCGACTACGACACCAAGCTGGCCGCCGAAAAAGCGCGTGCCGACAAGGCCGAGCAATTCGCTGCCAAATACAGCGACAAAGTGCTGGCTGACTCCATCCGCGCTGCTGCCATCAAGGCCGGCGCGCTACCCGAGGCTGCCGAAGACATCATCTTGCGCGCCCGGGGCACTTTCAAACTCAGTGAAGACGGCGAGGCGATTGCCACCGACCGTGACGGCGAGGTCGTTTACGGAAAGGACGGGAAAACACCGCTGTCGCCGCTCGAATGGGCGGAGTCGCTGCGTGAAACAGCAACACACCTGTGGCCAAGGGCTCAGGGTGCCGGTCCGACCGGCGATCAAGGTGGCAAGGCCACGAAAAAATGGGGCGAGTACACGGAAACCGAGCGCGCTGCGATCGCCCGTGACAACCCCGAGCTGTTCAAGAAAATCCAGGCCACCAAAGGAACCTAATTCATGGCAACTACCCAACTGACCGACATCTTCGTCGGTGACTACTACGCCTCGCTGGAACCGGTAAATAGTCCGGAAAAAACCGCTGTTTACGAGTCGGGCATCGTGACCCGCTCGCCCGTTCTGGACGCGATCGCCTCCGGCAGCCAAGGCACCGCCGAGATCAGCTACTGGCAGGATCTCAACGCTGATGAAGCCCCGAACATCAGCAACGATGACCCGAATGACCAGGGCGAAGTCGGGAAAGTTACTCAGGACAGCATGCGTGCTCGCGTCCTGTACCTCAACAAAGGTTATGGCGTGGCCGACCTGACCGCTGAACTGGCAAACAGCGAGCCTCAGCAGCAGATCCGCAACCGCTTCGGCACCTACTGGACGCGCCAGTGGCAGCGTTACGCTCTCGGCGCAGCGCGCGGCATCATCGCCTCGAACATTGCCAACAACGGCGGTGACATGGTGATCGACGCAGGCGCGACCATCAGTGCGAACGCCTTCCAAGACGCAGCGTTTACCGCCGGCGATGCTGCCGACCAGTTCGGCGCGATCGGCGTGCACTCGGTGGTGATGAACCAGATGGTCAAGCAGGACCTCATCGAGTATCTGCGCGACTCCGACGGCAAGATCATCCTGGCCACCTACCTGGGTAAGCCGGTGTTCATGGACGATGGCCTCGTGTACGGCGCTGGCAAGTACCTGTCGGTGTTCTTCGGCCAAGGCGCGTTCGGCTACGGTGAAGGCACGCCGAAGGTGCCGGTGGAGATCGAGCGCAAACCGGGCGGCGGTAACGGCGGTGGCGCAGAGGTGCTGTGGGAGCGGAAGACGTACATCCTCCAGCCTGCTGGCTTCAGCTGGAAAGGTTCCGAAGCTCAGAACCTCAGCCCGACCGCGACCCAGTATGCCGCTGCTGCCAACTGGGAACGCGTGTTCAGCCGCAAGCAGGTCCCATTCGCCGCCGTCATCAGCGGTACCACCACGCCGTAATCCGGCCTTCACTTACCCTGGCGTCTGCATGGGCGCCGGGCTGCATTTGAGGTGACTCATGAAAGTTATCTATACGGACAAACCTGGCAAAGAGCGCGGCGTTTGCTACCGCCTGCTGAGCGAATTCTTCGGCGTCATTGGCACTGCCACTGAGGTGGTCATCGAGGGTGATGCGCCTGAAATTTACGATGCATACGAAGCGGCGGGCATCAAAGTTTCGGACGGCAAGGAGCCAGAAAATGCTGAAACCGACCCTCTGAAAATGAAGGTCCCCGAGCTGAAAGACTGGCTGACGGCGAAGGGCATCGCCTTCGACCCAGCCGCCAAGAAAGAAGACCTGCAGGCCTTGGTGCCAGCGGAATAAGGACAAGCACATGACCGACTTCATCACCGTTGCCGATGTTGACGCTTCGCTGGGTCCTGGCTGGGCCGGCGCCGGTGATCCGGTCCTTGCTGTGACCATGGCCAACGCCTGGCTCACGGCCAAGATCAAGCGGGTTGTTCCAGATCCGGTTCCTACCGAGATCAAGACAGCCGGCGCCCAGGTCGCCAAAGAAGCGGCAGCGGGCAAGTTGTACACGGCCACACAGAAGGAAGTGCAGAGCAAGACGGTTTCGGCTCAGTCCGGCACGTCTGTGAGCAAGACCTACGTGGCCGGATCTACTGATCAGTCGGCGGGTGTGAACTTCGCCCTGGCGCTGCTGGAGCCTTGGATCAAGCGCTCCGGCGTGATGATGCTGAAAAGGATCTGATCATGGGCATGCGCGAAGAGATTCAGGCTGAAATGGCTGAGGCGTTCGATGATCCCGACGGCTTGGCCGACGCGGTCCAGCCGGTGGAGGGCGGACGCAAGGTTGCGGGCGAGTATGACCCCGACCTGGGCGGCGAGACGCCGGAAACAACCGTCACGTACGTGGGGCGCGGCGTCTTGGGTAGCTACCTGTCCAAGGAAATCGATGGCTCTCTCATCCAGACCACCGATAAAAAACTGCTGGTGTTGCAAAACGAACTGTTCGTGTCAGAGGGCGGTGTGCCGACGGCGGTACTTGCAGCGCCGGTCATTGGCGACACGATCAACGGGTTGCGGGTGATGAACGTGTCTGCGGACCCTGCTGATGCAACGTGGACGGCGCAACTGAGGAAATGACATGGCCGCTCAATCCGGCAGCTTCGCCCTGAGCTTGGCCGAGTTCGCCGCTCAGACCAGCGAAGCCATCGACGCCAGTGTGCGCGAGATAATCATCGAGGTCGGTAGCAGCCTGATCCGCATGTCTCCCGTGGGCAACCCGGAGATCTGGGCGCAGAACGCAGTGGCGACCGAGTACAACAAGGCTGTCGACGAACACAACACTGCGCTGCGCAGCGACCCGGCCAACCTGACCAAGGGTGGCCGGCTCAAGAAAGGCCGCAAGCTCAACGACGGCATGGAGATCAAGGCGCCAGAAGGCTACGTCGGCGGCCGGTTCCGTGCGAACTGGCACATTTCACTCGGCGTGGTGGAGAGTGTCACTTTTGATGAGGTTGACCCGAGCGGGGCGGAAACCACCGCCGCGCTGGTCGCGGCAATGAGCGATTTCACCGCCGGCCAGATGGCTTACATCATCAACAATTTGCCCTATGCGATTCCGCTGGAGTTCGGCCATTCGACCCTGGCCCCCGGCGGAATGGTTCGGGTAACCGTGGCTCGCTTCCAGCAAATCGTGTTGGAGGCCATCAGGAACAACCAGATATGAGTCACGCCATCATCGCCTCGATCTACGAGGCAAAGCTGATCGCCTGGAACAATGTCAGGCCGGAGAAGCTGAAAATCGTTTTTGAGAACATGCCCTACACACCCACAGCGGGCGAGACTTACCTGCGGGCGTTCACCATTCCGGGCGACACGGCGAGCAACACGCTCGGCGGAGACCACCGGCTGTATACCGGCGTGTTCCAGGTCAGCATTGTTTGCCCGGCGGGCACAGGTAAAGCAAAAGCCAACCCCATTGCCGCCGAGATCATCGCGTTATTTCCGCTTTATGTGCGCGACGTGAAGAATGGTTTCGTCGTAACGCCCATGACGCCTGTAGATGTCGGCCCAGGGATCACAGGCGATTCAACCTACACCGTCCCGCTGTCGTTTTCATACCGGTCCGACACCACGCCATAACCCGCCCGTTGGGCAAATCCTGAACCCGCCTCTGAGCGGGTTTTGTCATTTCTGCAAAGAGGAAAACCCATGTCTGTTTACTTCCCCAACGGGGCGACGCTTTCCATTTCCAGCGGATTCGCCGCCGCAAAGCTGATTTCGGCAATCAGCAACGCCAACCCGGGTGTAGCTACCAGCGCCGCAAATGGCTTTGCCAATGGCGACATCGTTCTGGTCACCTCCGGCTGGGAGGACATCAACGAGCGCGCCGTGCGTGTATCCAACGCGGCGGCGGGCGCATTCACCCTGGAAGGCATCGACACCTCCAACGTGGCTTTCTTTCCCGATGGCATCAGTGGCGGTACCGCGAAGAAAGTGACCGGCTGGGTAGCCGTCAACCAGGTTATCGGCAACTCTATGTCCGGCGGCGAGCAGCAATACTGGACTTACGCGCCGCTCGAAGCGCGCCGTGACAAGCAGATCCCGACCACCAAAAATGCGCAGGCGTTCGCTTTCCAGCTGGCTGACGATGACAGCCTGGCCTGGTATGAAGAACTGGATAAAGCCGATCGAGAGAAAGAAGTGCGCATCTTGCGTATGTCGCTGCCCAACGGCAAAACGATCTACTACGCAGGCTATGCATCGTTCAACAAAACCCCGACGTTGGTGCGCAACGAAGGTGCGGCCGTTTCCTTTGGCTTTACCATCAACGCTGAAATCACCGCGTATCGCGCGCCGGTTGCTGCTGGCGGCGGGGCCTGATCATGGCGAAGTTCAAAATTGCGCAAGCGCCAACTTTCACCGGTGCGGTGATGGTCCCGGTAGTTGGCCAAGACCCAGTGAAGGTGGAATTCACCTTCAAATATCGAGACCGCATCGAACTTGCCGCGCTGTTCGATGGATGGAATCAGCGACAAAAGCAAAGCCTCGACCAGTTCGGCGACAAGCCTACGATGTCTCAAATTGTTGCGGTCGACACCGAAAACCAAATGCAGCAGATCAAGGATCTGGTCGTTGGCTGGGAGTTCGATGACAAGTTCGACGACGAGGGCATCAAGGCGCTGGTGGCGTCTTGCCACGGTGCAACCGAGGCCGTGGTAAATGCCTACCAGGCGGCCTACGCCAAGGCCCGCACGGGAAACTGATTCGCGCCGCCCGCGCCATGTATGAGCCTCCTCCGAATGCGGAGCAACTTGCCGCATTCGGGTTGGACGCTGAGGACATTGAAGAGGAATTTGAGGTTTGGCCGTGCCTTTGGCCTTCTTTCCTCCTGTTCAACAGGATGTCCACTCAGTGGCGTGTCGGCGCCGGCGGCGCTATCGGTCTCGACTACAACAGCATCCGCGACGTGGCCGGATTCCTCGGCATCAAGAAAAAGAAACTCGCTGAAATCTTCCCAGACATTCAGGTGCTGGAAGGCGAAGCCCTGCGCGTCATGGCAGAGGAAAGGGAAAACAGCCCGTAAACGCGGGCATCTATTCAAGGTGAGTCGATGAACATTGCAGAACTCGGCGTAAAGATCGACTCGGCCGATGCGATTCAGGCCAAAACCAGCCTGGATGAAATGGCCAAGGCCGGCGGCCGCGCCGAGCAGTCCGCCGTTTCGTTGATGAACGAAATGCAGGCGCTGGAGAAATCGCTCTCCACCAACGCCAAGACCACGCAGGATCTCGCAAAACAGCGGGAAGCATTGGCGAAACTGACCAAGACCGGCGCCTATGGCGAGGCTGAGGCCGCCAAGATTTCTGCGCAGCTCGATAAGCAGCAGGTGGCGCTGGCCAAGTCGACAATGGATGAGCAGAAGGCCCTGAATAGCCTGCTGGGCGCCATTGACCCGGCCCGCGCTGCACTGGCGAAGCTGGATACTCAGGTCGAGCAACTGGGGAAACACTTGGATGCCGGCCGGATCAGCCAGGACGAGTACAACACCGCCCTGGGCAAGATCGACAAGGACTACGACAAGCTCAACAAAACTGCGACCGGCTTCGAAAAGTTGCGGCTCGGCTCGCGCCAGGCGCAGGAAAACGTGGTGCAGCTGGGGAATGCGCTGTCGTCGGGCGACTGGGGAAGCGGCGTTCGTGCTGTTGCTCAGTTGGGCGCCGGAGCGGGTGAGGGCGCGGCGGGCCTGCTGGCGATTCTCGGCCCGCTGGCGCTGGCCACTGCTGCGGTGGGCGGACTTGCATACGCTTTTTACAAGGGCAGCGAGGAGCAGGACAGCTACAACAAATCGCTGATCCTCACCGGCAACTACGCCGGTGTGAGTGCGGGACAGCTCGGTGACATGGCGCGTCAGGTGAGCGCGACTGTCGGCACAACTGGGCAAGCCGCTGAGGTTCTAGCGCTGCTGGCCGGTAATGGAAAGATTGCTGGCGAGAGCTTTACGGGCATCACTCAAGCCGCGGTGTCGATGCAGGAAGCGACCGGCAAAGCCGTGAGTGAGACTGTCGCAGAGTTCGCCAAGCTCGCCGACGAACCGGTCAAGGCATCTGCCGCGCTGAATGAGCAGTACCACTATCTCACCGCGTCGGTTTACTCGCAGATCACCGCACTGGAGAAGCAGGGCGACCATGCCGGCGCCGTGAAGCTGGCTACTGAGTCGTTCGCCGATGCGATCAACGAGCGCACGCCGCGGATCCTCGAGAATCTGAGCTTTTGGGAGAAGGGATACAACGCGGTTGCTCGGGCTGCTGGTGGATTGAAGAACTTCGGGCGCAGCGATATCGGCGCTGATATCGAGCAAGCCCGCCGTGACTTGGCGGGCGCTCAGGCAGGTGACGTAGGCCTGTTCCAGAACAAGCAGGAGATGATCGACCTCTATCAAAATCGGCTCAACATGCTGGAGGATCAGCAGGCCGCAGAAGCCGATATTGCCAAGTGGCAGGGTGAGCAGGCGAAGGCACAAGGCGATGCCGTCTCGTCGATGGCGAAGGTCGACGCTCTCACCAGGTCGGCGTGGACGAATGAGCAAAAGCGCACCGACGCGATCAAGGAGTACAAGCGGCAGCTCGAAGATATCCGCAAGGTCGCACCCAACGACCCCCGTCTAAATCAGGCCGCGATCGACAAGAACCTAGCGAACATCAACGACCAGTTCAAGGATTCGAAAGCGCCCGGCTCGCAGGCAGATCTGACCAGTTTCAACAATGCCAAGAACGACCTAGCAGCTATCAGCGCTGAGTACAAAAATGCTCAGAAGGAACTGGACGCAGCGCAGAAGGCTGGACTTGTTTCTCAGGCCGACTACGCCCTGAAGCGTGAAGCGCTGATCGGCAACGAGCGTGACGAGGTTACCGCGGCCTACGAGGCTGAGATCGTTGCGCTGGAAGCCGCGAAAGCCAAGAAGACGACTTCTGCAGCGCAAAGCATCCAGCTGGACCAAAAGATTGCCGATGCTCGCGCCGGCATGGTCAAGGCCCAAAAGGAAGCGGACAGCCAGCTCGAAGTGCTTGCTACCAGCGAAACCGGAAGATTGGCGAAGCAGGAGCGAGCGATTTCCTCCTACGTTCAGGCCTTGAGCCAGCAGCACAGAGCACTGGAACTGGCAGGGCAGCGGGCGGTAGTTGGCGTTGGCCAGGGTGATCGGCAGAACGCACTGAACGGCGAACTGAACAGTCAGCAGGACCGGTTTGCTCAGCAATCGCTGCAACTCGAAAACCAGCGATCTGACCCTTCGCGCAACATGTCGGAAGAGGAATTCGCGCGCAAGTCGCAAGCGCTCGCCGATGCGAATAAAGCCGCAACCGATCAAATCCGGCAAAACTACGCCGATGTCGAGACAGCTCAAGGGGACTGGACCAAGGGCGCAACGTCGGCCTGGGCCAATTACCTGGACTCGGCGAGCAACATCGCCGGCCAGACGAAAACTCTGTTCGGTAACGCCTTCAGCTCGATGGAAGACGCAGTCGTCAACTTCGCCATGACCGGGAAGCTGTCGTTTGCTGACTTCACCAAGTCGATTTTGGCGGACATGGCGAGGATCGCGACGCGCCAGGCCAGTTCAGCGCTGCTGAGCAGTCTCGTTGGTGCGGCTACCAGCTACTTCACTGGCGGTGGGGGCGGCAATGGACTGGCTGCGGGGTCTGCCGGTGCGACGTCGTCGAACCTAGGCGCTTCTTCGGCGGGGTACTCAGGCAGCTACTTTCCTCAGGCGCTCGGCGGTGCCTGGTCGTCGGGTGTGCAGATGTTTGCCAACGGCGGCGCCTTCACCAACAACATCGTCAGCACGCCGACAGCTTTCGGGATGGCCGGCGGCAGGGCCGGTGTAATGGGCGAGGCAGGGCCTGAGGCGATCATGCCTTTGACCAGAACTTCCAGCGGCAAGCTCGGCGTTCTTGCTGCTGGTGGCGGTTCCGGGACAACGATCAGCATCAGCGCGCCGGTCACGTTGGTAACTGAGGATCGTGGGTCTGAAGGCATGCAGATCGACCAGCAAGCGCTCTCGAAAAACCTTCAATCGCAAATGCAGGCCGTGGCCGAGAAAGCCGTCGCTGACTCTTGGCGAGCTGGCGGTACGAGCTTCCGAAATGCAAATGGGAGGGCCTGATGGCCATCGAGAAATTCACCTGGCCAACCGAGCGCGGTGAGACACCCGAAATCACCTATCGGGTGCGCACATCTAAGTTCGGCGGTGGCTACGCGCAGAATGTTGGCGACGGCCCGAACAACAAGGAGGACTCCTATCCGATCACCTGCTCCGGTCGAAAGGCCAAGGTGCAGGAGATCATGGGGTTCCTTGACCGGCACGCCGGCGCAAAGGCTTTTCTGTGGACAACGCCGCTCGGCGAGCTCGGGCTGTTCACCTGCAAAAATCCCGCTCCCACACCGATGGGCGGCGGCGTTTTCAAACTCACCGCCACGTTCGAGCGTGCATTCCATCCATAAGGGGCAAACATGCCGCTGATCAGTGACATCCAGGTGCTTGAGCCTGGCAGCGAAGTGCTGCTCTTTGAATTGGACGGCACGGACTATGGCGCGGACGTGCTGCGCTTCCACGGGCACGCGATACCGCACACGCCGGCAGAACTGATCGCCGCCGGCGCCGATGCCGACCAACTGCCGGCGAAGGCCATCTACTGGCAGGGCAACGAGTACAGCGCCTGGCCGATGCAGATTGACGGACTTGAGGCGAACGGTGACGGCACTGCGGTTCGACCGACATTGTCGGTGGGCAACGTCAACGGACGAATCACCGCGCTTTGCCTTGCGTTCGAAGACCTGGCTGAGTTCAAGCTGACGATGCGGCACACGCTCGGCTCCTACCTCGACGCGGCGAACTTCCCGGCCGGCAACCCAACGGCAGACCCAACCCAGGAGACGATTGAGGTCTGGTACATCGACCAGAAGACCAACGAGGATGGGGAGACGGTCAGTTGGGAGCTCGCCAGCCCGGGCGATGTAGGCGGCGAGTCGATCGGTCGGCAGGCCACAACGCTGTGCCACTGGTGCCTTACCGGCGGATATCGCGGGCCGAACTGTGGCTACACCGGGCCCTACGTGACGAAGGACGGTGTCATTACCGACAACCCAGAACTGGACGAATGCGACGCCACGCTGGGCAAGGGGTGCATGCCGCGCTTTGGTGAAAACAATCCGCTACCGCACGGTGGCTTCCCCGCCGTTTCCCTGATCGCAAGGAGCTGACATGCGAAAGCACATCTTGAATGCGATCCAGGCGCATGCGGCGGCCGAGTACCCGAAAGAGTGCTGCGGGCTGCTGTTGGCGATCGGGCGCAAGCAGCAGTACTTCCCCTGCATCAATGTCTCGACCGAGCCGAACGAAGAGTTTCGAATTGACCCCGAGGAGTACGCAGCTGCCGAAGACGAAGGCGAAGTAATCGGTGTAATTCATTCACATCCGGACGCAACCAGCAGGCCTTCACCTCGCGACCTTGCGATGTGCGAAGCGACCGCATTGCCTTGGCATATCCTGAGCTGGCCGGAAGGCGACCTGCGCACCATCGTTCCCACCGGTGAAGTGCCGTTGCTGAAACGACCTTTCGTGCACGGCGCCTGGGACTGCTGGCAGGTCTGCGCCGATTGGTACAAGCGCGAGTGGGGGCTGGAGTTCGAGGCCTTCAAGCGCGCTGATGGCTGGTGGGAAAGCAAGGACAGCACCAGCCTGTACGAAGCGAACTACGAGGCCGCCGGCTTCTACCGCGTCGACCAGCCGCAGCGCGGCGACATGATCGTGATGGAAGTGGGGCGCACCGTTTACCCGAACCACGCGGGCATTTTCCTCGGCGCCGATCCGGCACTGCCCGGCGAGGACGCAGAAACCTTCGGCCCCGGGCCTTTCCTGCTGCACCACCTGTACGGCAGGCCGTCAGAGGTCATTGTCTTCGGCGGGCCGTGGCTAGACCGGACACGGCTGATTCTCAGGCACAAAGATGCACAATCACCCAAATGATGCGGCGCGACCGCGGGAGAGCAGCATGAATAATAAAGTGGCGAATTGTTCCGAAAGTAAAACTGCTGAAGTTTCGCCGTCCGGTACCGGCTGGAAGGTGTTGATGGTCAAACACCCTCAAACCGGTCTGTATTACGCAGCGGGCATCAAGCTCGGCCAGTGATAGCTTGAGACAAGTTATCAAGGTAGCTATCGTGCAGAGCTTTATCGATGCCTTCGTAATTTTCTGACTTCAAATTTTTGAGGTCTTGAGAAATTACGTTTGCGATTGCATCGTTTCCGAAGGCGAGGCGTCGACCAAGTGCTGCTGCAGCGTTCAGGTTGAACACGATTGCCGTTTTCAGTGCTAGCTCCAACTCAGCCAGGCGCTGATCTACCGTTTTCTGTTCGCTCACATTGACCTCCAGGTCATAAACGCGCCGAAATTGGCGCAATCCCAGTCCTTGGGCTTGCAGGCAAAGGACTGGGGTTCGATTACTTCGTCTTCGTGCGGGCAACGAGTTTCCATCCAATACCCGTAGAAGAATTGTGCTGATGGGTGTTTTGTGGCGGGAATGGCTGGCCTTGATTCGAGGTGATTTCATCGCCACAACCGGTGCAACGGTAGATGCCTGATACCGGTACCGTAGATCCGATGGCGTGTGTCGTGCCCCATAGATCACCGCCTAGCAAGCTGGGGGTCGGCTGCTCTTCAAGAAAATATTGCGATGTCTCTTTCGTGAAATACGGCATGGTCGGTTCACCGCTGTGAAGGGAGGCACAACGCTACTACGATGGGATCCAACCCTGTTACTGGGCTTTCGTCCACGCTGGATGCCCACACAGCTCTCAGGGTGATATCTTGCAGCTTTCCCACAGGAGTGACCTGCATGAAATTGATCGTAGGAGCGCTGGCGGTAGCGCTGTTGGCGGGGTGTGTATCCCCTGGGGATCTTCAGAAAAATGACCCGAGCTTCAAGGCAGCAACCGCGAAAGATCCCAAGCGTTATGCGCTGTGTGTTTTCCCGAAATGGCAGGACGCCAGAAGCGATGCCTCAATGTCCGAGACAGAAAACGGATACAGATTGTTGGTCGCGAGCAACAATATGACCGACGAGCTGCTGGATATACGCAAAGAACCGAAGGGCAGCACCGTAACGCTGTATCAGCGCATGGCATGGTCGCCGGGCTATGGCCGCGGAGACATGAAGCAGGCGATAAAAGATTGCCTTTGAACACCCAAAAAACAGACGCCGAAAGGCGGTTTTTTTATGTCTGGAGAAAACCGTGACAGCAACTGCACATTGCCGGCCAATGATGACGACCATTCTTCTATCGGGTCCGCTGATTAAACTGTTCGGCCGAGTTCACTACCGCGAACTGGCCAGTCGTTCCGTAGGGGAGGCGTTCAAGGCGCTGAAGTGCACGTTGGAGGGGTTCGACGCAGCGATCAAAGACTTGGAGCGGCGCGGTCTGCGCTTCGCCATTTTCCGGAACAGAAAGAACGTGCCTGAGAAGGATTTCGCGCTGGGCGGCGCTCAGGAAATCCGCATCGTGCCGGTGGTTGGCGGCAGCAAGCGTGCTGGCCTGCTTCAAACGATCATCGGCGCAGTCCTGATTGCTGCGTCGTTTATTCCGGGGTTTCAGGCTTTGGCCCCGGTGGGCATTGCCCTCGTTGCCGGCGGTGTCATCCAAATGCTCAGTCCGCAGGCCTCAGGCCTGAAGCAAAGCGCATCCCCCGAGAACTCTCCGTCCTACGCCTTCGGCAGCGCCAAGAACACCACGGCCAGCGGCAACCCGGTACCGATCTGCATCGGCGAACGCCGGTGGGGCGGGATGATCATCTCGGCCTCAATCCTGGCTGAAGACAAAGCTTAACGGCCTGGGACCGGCCGGTGATACAGTCGCCATTTTTTGGAGGGAAGACGATGCAAAGGATAATCGCGGCAGTTAGTTGTGCTGTTGCTCTGGGCGGCTGTACCACATCACTCCAGGATATGCGGGCAGAGGGGCCTGAGAAGACCTTCACAACCCAGAAGCCGGAGCAGCAGGTCGCAGAATGCATCCTTTATGCCTGGCAAAACCAATCGCTGGCGGGGGTCCACTACGCGGTGAGCCTTCAGCCTCGCCCAGGCGGTGGGAAGTCTGTGGTTAACGCCGGAAACAGAGAAATGGCGGACGTTATCGGCGAAAAAGGGCAAACGGTAGTTCGGTTCTACACTAGCGGCAGCATGGGATGGATAATCGATCGCCGCGTCGCGAGCGCCAAGACCTGTCTTTAGAGTTTCTCCATCTGCCAGCAGTTTCATAAGCTCCACCGCACAGATCACCACCCAACCCGCTTCGGCGGGTTTTTTTATGCCTGGAGGAAAGCATGGGCGCAGCAGTACAGATCGATATCCGCGGCGAGAAGGGCGGCAGCAGCAAGCCGAAGTCGCCGAGCGAAGCCAGCGACAGCCTGCGCTCGACCAACCTGGCCAAGCTGCTGATCGCCGTGGGCGAGGGTGAGTTCGACAGCGTCCCGACCGATTACGACATCTACCTGGACAACACGCCGATCCGCGATGCCAGCGGCAACTACAATTTCCCGAACGTGAAGTGGGACTGGCGCCCGGGCTCGGTGGATCAGACGTACATCCCGGGCATTCCGTCCGTTGAGAATGAGACGTCGCTGAACATTGAGCTGCGCAGCGATTCGCCGTGGGTGCGCTCGATCACCAACACCCAGCTTTCCGCCGTGCGCATGCGTTTGGCCTGGCCGGCTCTGCAACGCTCGGATGACCAGGGCAACGTCGGCGGCTACCGGCTCGAGTACGCAATCGACGTCGCCACCGACGGCGGCGCCTATCAGCAGGTGCTGGTGGACGCAGTCGACGGCAAGACCACCACGCGCTACGAGCGCTCCCGCCGCATCGATCTGCCCGACGCCACCAGTGGCTGGCAGATCCGCGTGCGCCGCCTGACGCCGAACCAGAACACCAACAAGATCGCCGACACCATGCTGGTGGCAGGCTACACCGAAGTCATCGACGCTAAGCTGCGCTACCCGAACACCGCTCTGCTCTACATCGAATTCGACGCCGAGCAGTTCACCAACATTCCAGCGGTTACCGTAAAGTGCAAGGCCCGCCGCTGGATGGTGCCGAGCAACTACGACCCGATCCTGCGCATCTACACCGGGACGTGGGATGGCTCGATGAAGTCGGCTTGGACCAATAACCCGGCGTGGATCACCTACGGCATCTGTACCGAAGACCGTTTCGGCCTGGGCAAGCGCATCAAGCCGTTCATGGTCGACAAGTGGGAGCTTTACCGCATCGCCCAATACTGCGACCAGCTGGTGCCGAACGGCCTGGGCGGTCATGAACCGCGCTTCCTCTGCGACATGAACCTGCAGGGCAAGGCTGATGCGTGGTCGCTGCTGCGCGATATCTCGGCGATCTACCGGGGCATGACGTACTGGGCGCAGGGACAGCTGGTGATGCAGGCGGACATGCCGCGCGCTCAGGACTTCGACTACGTGTTCACTCGGTCGAACGTGATCGACGGCAAGTTCTCCTATGGCAGTGCATCTGCGAAGACCCGTTACACCCGGGCACTGGTCAGCTACGACAACCCGGCGAACAACTACGACACTGACGTCATCCCGTTCGCTGACCTGGATCTGCAACGCCGTTACGGCGACCGGCCGACCGAGCTGAGCGCCATTGGCTGTACCCGCGCATCCGAGGCCCAGCGCCGTGGCAAGTGGGCGATCCTCAGCAACAACCAAGACCGCACCGTTTCGTTCAAGACCGGCATGGAAGGCGTTATCCCGCTGCCCGGGCGCATCATCCCAGTGGCAGATTCGCTGCTGGCGGGCCGTGAAGTGGGCGGCCGGATCTCGGCGGTGGCGGGGCGGGTGATCACGCTCGATCGCGACACCCAGGCCAAGGCCGGCGACCGGCTGATCATCAACCTCCCGGGCGGCCGCGCCGAAGGTCGCACAGTGCAAAGCGTCAACGGCCGCGCCGTCACTGTCACGGTTGCCTACAGCGAACCGCCGGTGGCGCAATTGCAATGGGCGCTCGACGCGGACGATCTGGCAATCCCGCTGTATCGCGTGCTGCGCACCAAGCGCACCACCGAGGGCGACTACGAAATCAGCGCGCTCCAGTTCGAACCGAGCAAGTTCGCTTTCATCGACACCGGTGCACGATTGGAAGAACGCCCGATCAGCGTGATCCCGATCACCGTTGTGCCGGCGCCGGCGAGCGTGTCGCTTTCGTCGACGTCGTCTGTTGTGCAGGGGCTGGCCGTGGCCACCATGACCATCAGCTGGCCAGCCGTGGATGGCGCCGTCGGCTATGACGTGGAGTGGCGCAAGGACAGCGGAAACTGGATCAAGCTGCAGCGCACCGGTATGACCAACGTTGACGTGGTCGGCATCTACGCCGGCGCTTATGTGGCGCGGGTTCGCGCGGTGAGCGCATTCGACATTACGTCGCCGTGGCGCAACTCGATTCTGACCAACCTCAGCGGTAAGCAGGGGCTGCCGCCGGCGCTGGCGTTCCTGACTGCCACGCCGCTGCTGTTCGGCATTTACCTCAAGTGGGGATTCCCTGCTGGCGCCGAGGACAGCCAGCGCACCGAGATCTGGTACGGGCCGACGACTGAGCTGGATTCCGCGACCAAGCTGACAGACCTGGCATATCCGCAGAGTGATTTCTCCATGCTTGGCCTGCGCGCCGGTGTGACCTTCTATTTCTGGGGTCGCATCGTCGACAAAATCGGGAACATCGGTCCGTGGTTTCCGATCGGCACCGGTGTGCAGGGGCAATCGAGCGCTGACGCCGCGGCAATTCTGGAAATGATCGCCGGTGAGATCGGCCGCACGGAGCTGGGGCAGGACATCCTCGACGAAATCGACAAGATCCCGGGGTTGCAGGCACAGATCGATGCGCTGGATGGGCTGAAGACTTACAACCCGGACGACACCTACGAGGAGTATGACCTAGTCGTGGTGGGCAAACGGATCTATCAGGCCACCGGCCCCGTGCCCACCGAGACGCCTCCGCCAAATCCGCTCTACTGGCTCGACGTTGGGCAGACAGTGGAAACTGCCAATGGCCTCGCCCAGCAGGTCGCGACCAACACCGCCGAGATCACCGAGCTCGACGGAGTTGTCACGGCGCAGGCGACAGCCTTCGAGGCTCTGCGCGCATCGTTTCGCGATGACGACGGGGAGGGCGATCTTGCTGACGCGCTCAAAGGGTGGACAACCACGGCAGCGGTCGCATCTGAAAGCAAGGTCAGGGCTTCTGAGAACTTTGCCAGTGCGCAGAAGATCACCACGCTGGATGTCAAGGTGGGCGAGAACGAGGCGAACGTGACGGATCTGCGCCAGGTGGTTGCCACTGACAAAGAAGCCACCGCCCAGGCAATCACTCAGCTCAGCACCACCGTCGGAACGCAGCAAACAGCGATTGAGCAAAACACGTCAATCGTCAATGACGTGAACGGCAAGGTCTCTGCGAGTTGGTCGGTGAAGATGCAGTACAACTCAGGGACGGGTCAGTACATCGCGGCCGGTATTGGCCTGGGCATCGAGAACACAGGAGCAGGGTTGCAGAGTCAGTTCCTTGTCAGCGCTGATCGGTTCGCCATCGTCAACACTATTGCCGGCGGAGCCATATCGGTTCCGTTTGCGGTGCAGGGCGGCCAGGTGTTCATGAATTCGGCGTTTATCCAAGACGGCAGCATCACGATGCTGAAGATTGGCCAGTACCTGCAATCTGACAACTACATTGCTGGCGTACAGGGCTGGCGGTTGGATAAAGCTGGGAATCTTGAGTTTAACGGCCCAGCTCCTGGTGGTGGTCGCCTGACAATGACCAACAGAGCGATCAAGGTCTACGACCAGAATGGCGTCAAACGTGTTCAGTTGGGGGACCTCGCCGCATGAGCCATGGGATGAGAATCTGGGGCGCGGATGGGGCGCTCCAGCTTGACGAAAACTCGTTCACATTCAGACTGGTTTTATCCACTCTGGTGACATTCAACTCGGGGAAAACCACGCAGGATTTTTCTGTACCCGGTTGCAACGCTAGCAACTCAGTAGCATTCGTTGTTCCCAACGGACCTGTTACTTCCAATCAAAGACAATTTGAAACTGAAATGCTGGACGGCGTTGCGAGGGTCTATAACTACACAAGAGGGTTTGAAGCAAGCTCTGTGTCATTCGGAACTATGCGCTTATTTGTGTCGAGGTTTCGATAATGAACTTTGGGCTGAGTTTCTCTAACAGTAATGATGTGGTAGTTTTGGACTCGGAGTATGCAAGGCTTTGCATAATCTACAGTGGGCGCTATTCACCGAACTATGGTCCGGGGAATTATTCGTCACTGGTCACCTTTCCTGCACCGATAACAACAGCGGAACCGCCACTTATTTTTTTCAGACCAGATACTGTAAACGGTCTTCTGAAAATGGGGGGCGCCTCCGCTGTGCAGGGAAGCCCCGGCAACTGGACAGGGGTAGTCATCGGGATGTTTGACCAAGTCGGCTACTATCCGAATGGGCGCTACATCGTAGCGACATTCGGCGCCAAGCCTGTGGCGGACTATGGGCTCAGGCTGTTTTGCGAAAATGCAGAACCCATTTTCGATTCAGGGACGCCGAACCTCCTTTTCACTCGGGCGTTTCAGAACTGGACCTTTATATCTTCCACTCAGTTGCCTCAGGGTGAATATGTAAACTATTACTCCGTGCCATTTGACTTTCCCGAGAATGAATATCTTCTCGGTAATACTTTCGCGATGCGGATGAATAACGCTGACAACCTCGGGCGCAGTGTTAACACATGGTGGGACTTTTCGAATAAAATTTTATATGCCGTAACTATAGGGTTATCCAATCCATATGCGTTTTGGATGCCAGCCATGTTTGCCAAGCCTGCTGTCTAAAAGAACTCAAGGAAACACTCTATGCCTTGGTACAAAACCGGGACGGTTTCTGTCGTCCAAAATTCCAACGCAGTGACCGGCACCGGGACTTCGTTCCTGTCCAACGGGCGCGTAGGTGATGCGTTTCGCGGGCCAGATGGCGGCTGGTACGAGATCACCAACATCGCCAGCGATACCACCATGTCGATCTCGCCAAACTACCAAGGCGCGACCAACGCGGCCGGTGTCTACGCGATCGCTCCGATGCAGGGCTATGTGAAGGAATCGGCGGACGCGCTGCGGGCGCTCGTCAATCAGTTCGGCGGAGTACTGGCAGTGCTTGGCGAGGATCCGACGCTGCCAGGTGTGCGTGAATCCTTGAATCTGGCAACTGCGGACGGTCTTGCAGAAGGGGCGACGAACAAGTATTTCACCGAAGCGCGGGTTCGTGCGTCTCTGCTGACAGGGTTTACGCTTCCAGGCGCTGTGTCGGCGGTCGTTGCAACTGACACAATCCTTGCCGCGTTGGCCAAGCTGCAGTTCAGCAAGGCGGGCAAGGGCGCAAACTCTGACATCACCGAATTCACCGGCCTGACAGTGCCCCTCTCTCGAGAACAGGGCGGTATAGGCGGCGCTCAAGGCTTTATCGAAGGTTTGACGATGACATGGTCGTCTGCAACCTCAATCGCAATCGGGGCAGGTAGCGCTTACGTTCCGTCCGTCGGAAAGGTGGTGGCTTATGCCGGCGGAAGCATTACGCCGGCTGGGGCGGCCGGCAGCTTCATCCATCTTTACCTGACTTCTGCCGGCGCCATCGAGCAAAGTTCGACAGCCCCGACTCGCTATTACAACCAAGCCCACCAGAAGACGAGCGATAGCACCCGTCGGTATATCGGCTCACTATTGGTCCGGTCGACCACCGCAAACCAGGTATACAAGTTCGACCACCACCCGGAGCAGGGATACATTTCCTACAAGCATGCCGATCCACAGACCGTTCCGTTCCTACTGCTCAGCGCAGCGTCAGGTCTTGCGTCGTTCTCCACTAGATCCTGTACGCCGGTCACGGCGCACACGCTTGAAGGCGCTTGGCAGAACCCAGGCACAGGCTACGCGCAGTTCACTCCCTCTGATGCGGCCACATCGATCTCTGCAGGCTGGACAATCTTTATTCAGGCTGGGCCTGTTCTGAATGCGCGTTGCGCTATCTCGGCTACTGACGGATCAATCACGTATCAGGCCGCCGGCGCAGCAAGAGCGTCTGCGTACTGCATCGGCTACTACTTCGACAGGTGAAATATGCCCTACGCAATTACTGCAACAGGTTGGCGTGCCATCAATCCCGACATGGAGTTGCTAGCAGGCGAAACGTACGTCGATGAGATCCCGCAGGAATTGATTGATGCGATAGCCGCGCAAGAGTTGTTGCGCGTCACGACGGCGGACCTCAATTTCCGGACCCGGCTCGCAACCGCGCAAATTACCGCACTGCAAAGCCGGATCGACGCGATCAACGATGCCATTGACGGCGACTACGCGCTGCCTGAGGAGGTTGATGAAAAACCGTCGCGAGTTGCGGCGCTTGCCGAATGGAAAAAGTACCGCGTTCTCCTTGGGCGCGTGACCGGTCAGCCGATCTGGCCAACTGAACCTGCATGGCCTGAGCAGCCAGAGCCGTACAACGAAGAGACAACCGTGGCCCGTGCCGCCCCTTCAATCTGATATCGACAAGAAACCGAACCCGCCTTGAACGGGTATTTTTTTGCCTGGAGAAAAATATGAGTGCCACTGAAAAAGACCGCGACATCCTCGCCCGTACATTGTGGGGAGAGGCTCGCGGGGAGGGGGCCGCCGGGCAGGTTGCCGTGGCATGGACGATCCGTAACCGCGTGTTCGACGGCAAGGAGAAGTCGTGGTGGGGTGAGGGCTATGCCGGCGTCTGCCAGAAACCGTACCAGTTCAGCTGCTGGAACAAGACCGACCCGAACTATCAGTTCCTGATTGGCGTGAAGCAGATCCCGTTCCGCGAGCTGGCCCAGTGCCGGATTGCTGCTGACCAGGTCATTGACGGCAAGGTACCGGATCCTACCGGCGGCGCCACGCACTATTATGCCACCAGCATCAAGGCGCCGGCCTGGGTAGCGAAGGCCAAGCAGACGCTGAAACTCGGTCACCACGTCTTCTTTAAGGATGTTCCCTGAGGCGGATGCCGCTATCCTGTTGCTGATCCCAACAAGGCAGGAGGCGACATGGAAGGTGTAGAACTGAGCCCGAACATTGAGCGCGCTGCAGACAAGCTTCTGGCTGAGATTGCGCGTGCAGATTCGATGATAATCGCAGCCAAGGCAGGCGCTAGGGCTGAGGGTTTCGTCTATGGCCTGGAGTCGGCGCGCGCCTTAACCGAATCCACCATCGACAAGCTCTACGTGATCTTCGACAACGCGACAGAGAACCGCCTGCGCGCGCTGAGTTCGGCTTAGAACAGGCTGTTTTCTTTAATCGGCTTGATAAGGTCGGGGCCCTGATTGCGGACATTGCCCACGGCGCGGTCGACCTTGAACCATTCGAACGCCTCTGATGGCTCGCCCTCATGCAGCACCATTTGTTCGGCGCGTTCTTTCGGCGTGGCCGGGTCCAGCCATTCCCGGGCAAGCTCTGGCGGCAGAACAACAGGGCGCCGGTCGTGAACATCGACCATGCCGCCGGCGCTGTCGGCGGTGATGATCACAAAGCCGTCGTGCTCGCCGGGGCCGTGCTCCTCGTTCGGGTATTGGCCGATCGCTGCGCACAGGATTGGGGATTTGTCCCGGTGCCTGATCAGGTAGGGCTGCTTCTTCGGTTCCCCTTCATCGACCCACTCGAACCAGTTGTTGATCGCGATGATTGCCCGGTGCGGCCAGATCGCGCGGAAGAACGGGCCATGAGCGACTTTCTCCACGCGGGCGTTGATTGGCGCGGCGCGGTCTTTCGCCCAGTGCGGGCGCCATCCCCAGCGAACCATGTCCGCGTGCAGAAAATCACCTTCCCGGTGGAAGAGGGCGAGCTGAGTGGTTGGCGCGGCGTTGTACCGCTCAAAGGGCTGCTCGCCGGTCGAGTTGATGAGCGCGTTCGGCATGCTGAGCGCCGCCACGAAGTCGTGAATGCCGCTGTACTGGGAAAGTCGTCCGCACATTGCCATGCCCTCGGATGGATCTGATTCAGCGTAGACCCGTCAGGGCTGGCTTCGTCACAAACCTTTTTCGGCGCAGCATTCGCAATGACCTGCGAATTCCTCCCGATCTCGAGCTTCTCTGAACAGGCGCTGGTTTTCATTGAACAGATGGTTTCTGCTGTGTTCGACGTCGGCGAATCTTCGCCTCTCGCTCAGCAAAGCTCCTTCGGCGTGCTGAAGCTTGGCCTTGAGAGAATCCATCTCCTGCCTGAGCGCATCATTGTCTCTGACCAGGCCTTCGATATTCGCCAACGCTCGATCAAGCTTGAGGGTGAGCGCTTCGAATTCGTTCTCGTACATCCTGAGCTGGTGTCGGCAGGTTTCGAGCGGGGTCGGGTTGCCGAGCCAATCGTCGGTGTCTTCTATATAGAGGGGGTCCACGGGCACGCCTTACTGAATACTGTTTGCATATACAGTAATCGAGGCTGTGCCGGCGGGCGAGGGTGGGGCGACGAGCTGTCAGTCGGGCGTCATCAAAACAGCCAAGGTCATTTTGATGAATTCTTCATTCCGATCGAGCGCGGCCAGAGAGCTTCGGACATTTTCGGCGACATCGGCTGATCCGCGCTGCTCTACCCAAAGGGTGAGCTCCATGATGGCGGCTTCAAGGGCAAGTTGGTTTTCGTTGATCTTGGCGAGCAGGGAAGGGAGTAGATCTGAGTTCGGCATTGGGTGTCCTCCATGGAAGAACCCAGAATAGCAGAGGGAGATTTGATCGGCAGAACGCCGGGGAATGGCAGAGTACTGTAGGAAAATACAGCGCTAAGTTATTGATTCTTATAGCGGGTAACGTCAGTTTTCGAACCTGCAAATTTAGGTGTGTTTCCTTTGTCCATCAATAGGTTGCGCGTGTTTCGGGGTCACCTTGACATGGTGGTGGTCGTTGTTTCGAGCTCAACGGAGGAAGGCGCGGGTTTGGGATGGAGGCGAGGGATAGGTTTGGGTGGCCACGTCCTTGTTCCGTGGCCGCCCTAGCCTTACAACATCGCCAAGACGACAGTAGCCCCAAGAGCCAGTGCAACAGCGGACACTGGATCAATGCCCATCAAACCGAAGCCGATGGCCATGCTACCGAACGCACGAATGCGCTTGTGCAAAACTGCTGAACCAGCTTGTTTAGAAATACCCATAGGTAATCCTCCCTAGCTGTTCTCCCAGTCTCATGTTGCAGTTGGCGGGGAGGTTCAGACTGATGCTGTCTACTTTCCAGTTTGTCCGGTTGCCCGGCTTTTTCCAGCGAGGAGCGGCGACAGCAGCCCAACTGGACCTTTCGCGGAACGCTCTAACGAGCAGTCGCCGACATTCGGTATGGTGGCGCGAAAATATCACGGCAGCATGGCTCTGCAAAGACTGGTTTTATTTCCAGTAGCGGCGGGTTTACGTATTCAACATTTTAAGACCGCGGCTTTATGCTGTTTTTGCTGCGCAAAACCTCCTCTAGAAGCCGCGCGCTTTCGTTTGCATAAGCACAAAAAGTCGGATGTTTTGCTAGCCGTAAAACAGGGCATTGTCATTACAAAACAATTACTTGCGCGGCTATAGTCACCAGCATGGGGTGCTAGGGGTCGAGTGTTCGAATCACTCCGTCCCGACCATATTTTTCAATGACTTAGGCCAATGTTCAAAGCATTGGCCTTTTTCATGGGCGTAAGATTTGCGCGACTTCTGGATTCCGATCAAGCCTTCAACTCCAGGATGGCTCCCCTACTGTTGCCAGAAGGCCGGTAGAAAACGCATCGATCAAGGCATCCTTTTCCGCCATGCACGCGCAGCCATGTTGTTTAATACCAAATTCTTGAAAGGAGTCGAGTCATGGGCAAGGCGTTCAAGCAGCCAATGTTTGTTGTTGGGCTGCCACTTGCAATATGCGGCTTGGTTTTCGGCCTCAATGGTCTTCTTGTCAGCGGAACCTTTGCATATATCGCGCCTGGGCTATTGATACCTGGCTTGGCATTCATGTTGATAGGTTGGCTGCAACGGAATAAGTGATTTATCGGATAGTTGAGCCCCGTCGTAGAGCGGGGCTTTTTTATGTCCGCTCGTCGAGCGGATCGCACTCCAGGTATGCGCATCTTCTCTCACTAGTAAGCGCAGCCCCCTGCGCCACTGACAGGAGAAAATGATGATCGACGACAACAACGGCCCAGAAGCGCCATATCCGGGCCCGGGCGAGCAAACCCCTGACTCTGGCGAGGGTCATGATTCCGGTCTGGAGCAAGCTGAGTCTGAGCCAAAGCAGGGTACGGACGAACGACCAGAAGACTGGAATCCGCCACCCGGTAATCCTGGCTCCGATCAAGATGCCCAGACGGGCCGCGACAATGGCGGCGCGAAGTAGGGGTCATGAACTCAAACGTTCAGAAAACCCGGCCATTGCGCCGGGTTTATTTATTGCCGTCGTCCTTGGAGTAACAGCGGGAACACAATCGCCGGACAAGACGCGTTCAGTTGAAACTTCCTTCTCAACAAGACGATCTCTTGAGCACCAGCAAACAGGAGATCGGCGATGAAATGTTATCTATGCGGGCTTGAGGTGCGGGCAACGGAAGAAGCTCACGGCGGCGAACTTATCGAATGTGCGGACTGCGGCATTTACAGAATTTCAGGCTTGGTCCTGAAAGAGCTTGGGAACAAGAAAATCGATTTTGCAAAAATGCGCGACGATCTGCATCGCCAGCGGCAGGTTGATTCTACGGACGTGGCCGAGATCAACACTGAGACAGTGATCTGGGTTTGAGCGGAACGTCTTCGAATAATTGAAGCCAAACGGCGCCGGCGCTGGACGTTTCGATCCAGGCGCCGGCAACTAGCATGTTCACTCAACGATGCAGATCCAGCGGTGGTTGTAGCGGTAAGGCGCACGAGTGAAATGGACGTCTGAGACCATCTTCATGCCGCGCTCTTGAAGCGCTTCGGTCAATTGTACGAGTGTCTCTGCCTGGATAGTCATTGCTGTCACCTCGTCAGATTTACTGCGTTCATAATTCTTGACCGAGAGATCAGGCGGCTAATTCATTTTTTCTACGGTCATCATTGAGGCTATGTGTTCAGGGGCGTTGCACTTCACCTCGTGCCTGCGATCTCAGCCCATTCAAGTCCGAACCGCCTCAAATACTTCCTCAAGCGATCGGCATCATTGGGCTGCGCCTTGGCCTGCCGGGAAACACCGAACAGCTGTCGACCGGCATCTGACAGACTATCCGCCTGCCGACATACGTCGATAACCGCCTTCAGTTGCAAGCGGTCGAACAAGTCCATGCTCTCGCCATCTCCCGGCAAGTCAGCTGACAATGCAGTGGGTTGCGCCAAGCCCCAGGCATACCGCAATCGATCGATCTCATCGTCCACCTGCGCTTCATCGATACGCCCGCTGTCGGCCAACGTCGCCATCCGCGTAATCGATGCGGACAGTTCGCGAAAGTTGCCCAGCCAGGTTGCTTCGCGTGAGCTGGCGAATGCCAGGTAGCGTCGGCGCGCTTCGAGATTGAAACGCACCCGCTGCCCATGCTCGCGAGCATGGCGTTCCAGTTCGAAATCGATATTTGGCTCGATATCCTCGCGGCGACCGGCCAGGCCGGGCAGGTCGAACGTCCATAGATTGATCCGAGCGTACAGGTCCTCGCGAAACGCGCCTTCGGCGACCCGGCTGCGCAGGTCGCGGTGGGTGCCAGCGATGATCAGGAAATCACTCTCCACTTCCTTGTCCGAGCCCAGCGGGAAGAAGCGTTTCTCTTCGATTGCCTTCAACAGCATTGCTTGTTCGTCTGCGCCAAGCTCGCCGATTTCATCGAGAAACAACATTCCCCCATCGGCGGCGCGCAGCAGGCCATCGCGAGCGTTTTGCGCACCGGTGAAGGCACCTTTGACGTGACCGAACAGGGTTGACATCGCACCGTCGCCACGCAGGGTGGCGCAGTTCACTTCGACAAAGCGTCCCTGCATCTGATGGCGATTGCGTTTGAGTTCGTAGATGCGTCGGGCCAGGAAGGATTTGCCGGCGCCGGTCGGACCGATCAGCAGCATCGGTGCTTTGGAGCGCACCGCTACGCGTTCGATCTGTTCAATGGAACGGTTAAATGCAGAGTTGCGCGTGGCGATGCCGGACTTGAGAAACTCCAGGCCTTCCAGGCGCTTGCTGGCGAAGCGTGAGGCGATGCGATCATAACGCGACAGGTCGAGATCGATCAGCGCATGCGTACCGCAGGCGGGCTCGTTATCGCTGTTGCGCTTGGCGGGGGAGGTCTGGATCAGGCGGGCCGGCAGATAGCGCGCTTCGGTAAGCAAGAACCAGCAGATCTGCGCGACGTGGGTGCCGGTGGTGATGTGGACGAGGTAATCCTCGGTCTCGGTGTCGAAGTTGTAAGCCGTGGTGAAATCGTGCAGGGCGCCGTAGACCTCCTCGAAATCCCAGGGATTGCGCAGCGCCATCGGATGCAGGCGCACTTCGGTCCCTGGAGATGTCTGCTGAATATCGACAGTAACGCGCTCCGCGAGGCTGACGTCGCGCGCATCGAGGCCGTGAATCAGTTCAAGCCGATAGATCGGCAGATTGGCTTGTTGGCACAGGCCGACTGTGGGACGCCAGTGGCTCCAACGGTTTGCGCCCTTACCGACGCGATCGAGAGTGGCTCCGATAAATCCGATAGCGACCGTGAGTTTTTCAGACATGCTTATCTCAGAAGATAAATGACGATAGACAATGATAATTTCTTTGAGGCGGTTTTGTCGTCGATTGCTCGCCGAGACCGACTCAGAAAATTAATAATTCCTTCTGAATCAAGTGGATGCATTAAATAGTAAGGCGCGACGGCGAAGCTGGCACAGCGGCTGCAACGCTCATGCAAAAAAACAGGGACACCGATTTATGAAAGATCAAAGCTACCAGCTCCTCGAAGTCGCCAACGGCAAGCCAATCAAACTGTGGACCGAAGGTGTCCCAGTTGAGAACGAAGCCCGCGCACAGTTGATGAACACGGCAAAAATGCCATTCATCTTCAAGCATCTGGCGGTCATGCCTGACGTGCATTTAGGCAAGGGATCGACCATCGGCAGCGTGATCCCGACAGTTGGCGCGATCATTCCGGCAGCGGTGGGCGTCGACATCGGTTGCGGCATGATCGCTGCGCGTACGTCGCTGACGGCTGCAGATCTGCCAGACAACCTGCATGGATTGCGTACTGCAATCGAACAAGCGGTGCCACATGGCCGCAGTTCCAATCGTTCGGGGCGAGACAAAGGCGCGTGGGACGAGATTCCTCAGCAGGCTGATCAGGCCTGGGCGGGGTTGCAGCCGCGCTTCAAGCTGATCACCGACAAGTATCCGAAATTGGCCAACACCAACAATCGTGGGCATCTGGGGACGCTCGGCAGCGGCAACCACTTTGTCGAAGTGTGCCTGGATGAAGCCAACCGGGTCTGGTTCATGTTGCACAGTGGCTCACGTGGTGTCGGCAACGCCATCGGCAACCTGTTCATCCAATTGGCCCAAGCCGATATGCGCCAGCACATCGCCAACCTGCCGGACCGTGACCTGGCCTATTTCGAAGAAGGCAGCCGACATTTTGATGACTATGTGGAGGCTGTGGGCTGGGCGCAGGATTTCGCCCGACAGAACCGCGAACTGATGATGCGTGCGGTGATTCAGGCGACGCGGCAGATCATTCGCAAGCCTTTCGAGGTCGCGATCGAAGCGGTGAACTGCCATCACAACTATGTGCAGAAGGAGCGGCATTTTGGTCAAGACGTACTGATCACGCGCAAGGGCGCGGTGTCGGCGAAGAAGGGTGAACTGGGGATTATTCCGGGCTCGATGGGGGCCAAGAGCTTCATCGTTCGCGGGCTGGGCAACGAGGAGTCGTTCAATTCCTGCAGTCATGGCGCTGGGCGCACCATGAGCCGTACCAAGGCAAAAAATACGTTCACCGTCGCCGATCAGATTCGCGCCACTGCCCACGTGGAGTGCCGCAAGGACGAAGCGGTCATCGACGAAATTCCGATGGCCTACAAGGACATCGACAAAGTCATGCACGCCCAGCGTGAGCTGGTGGAAGTGCTGCACACCTTGCGTCAGGTGGTGTGCGTCAAGGGATAGCAACCCGTGCTGGCGAGAACGCCTGCGAAGTCGCCTGGCTCTGTTACTGGTGCATCGCAGCTGAACTCTAGCGCGAAATCCCGACATTATTCAGAACTCAGTAATACCTGCGACGGCTGCATCGATACCTCAGGAACACCGTAGCGCCGTACGCATAAGGATTGGCAATGAAAGAAATGATTGAACTGGACGGCGCCATTGGTGGCGGCCAGGTGTTGCGCAGTGCGCTGAGCCTGTCGATGGTGACAGGCCGGGCGTTTCGCATTAAACAGATTCGCGCCAGACGCAGCCGTCCTGGATTGCTGCGTCAGCATCTGACAGCCGTGATGGCGGCGGCCGAGGTTTGTGGTGCACGGATCTGCGGTGCGCATTTGGGCTCGCAGGCCTTGAGCTTCGAACCGGGCGCAATCCGCGCAGGTGATTTCAAGTTCGCCATCGGCACGGCGGGCAGTTGCACGCTGGTTCTGCAGACTTTGCTGCCAGCCCTGATGCGGGCGCCGCAGGCCAGTCGAGTGACGATCTCTGGCGGCACGCACAATCCGCTGGCGCCCCCGACTGAATTCCTCTCGCGCAGTTGGCTACCGCTGCTGCGACGCATGGGCGGGGTTGTCGAACTGGACTTGGTGCGTCATGGTTTTGCGCCGGCCGGCGGTGGTGAGGTTGAAGTGCGAGTGCAGCCTTCGAGCCTGATGCGTCTGGATCTGTGTGAGCGCGGCGAGGCGCTTTCACAACAGGCTCTGGCGCTGACTGCCGGACTTGCGCCCACTGTCGCTCAACGAGAACTGAGTCAGGTGGCCAAGCGTTTGAACTGGCCATCGGCGGCGCTGCAACCGGTGACGATTGATCCGGAACGCGGCCCGGGCAATGTGTTATTGCTGGAATATGTTTTCGAACATGTCACTGAGGTGTTCAGTGCGTTTGGCCAAGTGTCTTTGCGCGCCGAGAAGGTCGCTGATGCCGCGATCAATCAGGCTGCGGACTGGCTGCGCAGTGATGCGGCGGTCGCGGAGCACCTGGCCGATCAGTTGCTGCTGCCAATGGCGCTGGCCGGTGGCGGATCGTTCACCACGCCGCGCATGACGGATCATTTACGCAGCAACATTGAAGTCATTCAGATGTTTTTGCCGGTTCGTTTCGATTGCCGAGAGGAGGGCGGCGATCGCTTGCAGATAGACGTTTTACAAACCGATTAAGCGTCCTGCGATACCGAAGGCAGTCGCAAAGCTTCGCTGAGCGCGCCGCTAGCCTTCAGCCATTAGCACATCCGACCTAATTGCCCCTGTTCCGGCTCGACTTTAAAGTCCTTTCGCTTGGCATCTAATTGCCAGAATTTTTCCGGTATGAAAATCAAAAAGGTCGATCTGCATGAACTCATCAAGGACTATCCCGGTTCTCGCTTTACTCGCAACATTGGCGCTCGCAGTTACTGGATGCCAGACCGTAAAGCCGGGAGAGAGTGATCTCAAGAATCGCGCACAGACCACCATTGGCAAACCTGTAATCAAGGTGTCCAACATCCGCAGCGACTTCAATACAACTTTCTATACCGCTCAAACCGAAAGCGGTGAATATACGTGCGAACTGCCGAGCGGCCCGATGGTTGCCCTGGGTTCCATGGGCATGGGGCTGGGCGCTCAGTGCACCAAGCAATGAATAACCAGTCTCTTCGCCGCTAAAAAGAAAGGCCAATGTCGATGACATTGGCCTTTTCTCTATAACGAATACTCGGCGCAGATCAGCTGTTTTTCGAGTTCAGCTTGCGCAGTTCTTCGTAGGTCGCCGACTGCACGAACCAGAAGCCGGAGACGATGCACCAGCCCAGGGTGCCGCCTACGAACATGCCGAGACCCGAAAGAAAGCTCTGGCTCATCATGAACAGAGACACGATCAGGATGACTGCGAGTGCGATGTAGAGAACGATGTTGTTGACGCCGATGACGAAATCTTTCATTTGCATTCCTTGGGTGTATTTTTCTCTGGCCACCCTCTATGGTCGCCAGTGCGCGCATCATATTGATATCACCCTGTGCTGCGCTAGTTTCGACATCGGGTTTTCGTTACTAAAAGCGAAACCACTCTTACTGAGCGGGTTTTTTATCTATGTCGCTGGAGTCGCTCGACGTCGCGGCATCCTTCTCTGTCTCATGCGGCTGTGAACCTGCGTTGGCGCCTGACGACTCTTCGCCTTTCTTGTTCGCCTTCTCATCATGGTCGCGAGAGCTTTCTGCATGATTGACACCGGGCAGGGCGGTGGCAGGGGTCGCGGCACCCGCTGTCGTTTCGGCTGCCCAAGCGTGAAGCGGGCCAAGCAGGCACAGGCTGGAAAACGACAGGGCGAGCATTTTCTTGTTCATCACATTGGCCTTCTACGCGGTGGGATGTGCTGCGTTGGATAGGCCTGCCGGCCAAAGGTGCGCGGTACTGGACGAGCGGCGAATTCACCTTCGATAAAAAAATCCCGACAGCAGGCAAATTGCTGGCCCCCAGACGCAATGCACCCCGGCAAAATCGCCTCTTTTCAAAAGGTTAGGCTGGCAATATGCGGACGATTGTCATCACCGTTGCGGCGTTTTCCCTGGCTTTGATCGCCTCGGGAGTGCAGGCAAGAGAGTTAAGCAAAGGCCATCGCTTTGCCTGTACCTGGGGCTCGGACATTGCTGCCGGTGCGCAGCAATCCAAGCTGTCAGGGGTTTCGCTGTATGGCGCGCGCAAGCAACTGCAGGTTCGCCGCTTCCAGCAGCCGTGGATGCGCATGACCGCGATGGGCATTACCGAGCAGACCTACAACAGCAGTTCGAAGCTCAAACCGGCAGCGGTCAAGCAGACCTATTACGAGCAATGCGTACGCCACGAATTGGCAAGGCGATAAGCGAAAGCCCGACCTGACCAGGTTGGGCTTTTGGGTGCCTGGGCGCTAGTGATGTATTCAGTCGACGATCACACGTTCGTTGTCGTCGTCACTCAAGCATATGGTCAACTGCTGACCATCTTCGGTGAACGCACAATGGGGCAGCGACATTTGCCTGGCGACATAAATGGGCACGCCAATAAATACCGTCAATATGAGAATCGCCGTGGCCGATCTCCCGATCATCGCCCAAAGCGAGGGCGCGCGTTGCTTCCTCAGTCTGGAACGCAAAAACAGGCCGAGTCCCAACAACAACGCGCCGATGAGCATCGCGCTACCGATTTCGTGAGGACTGATGCTGTAGATGCGCTGTTCCGCGTCGTCGGGATAGTTGATCTGCCACCACATGCCGATGGCCAAAGGCATAAGGCCCGCAAGTATGCAGGCATTAATTGCTCCCGGTATGCGCGCCAGCATGGCCAACAACAAAGCTACAGTGGCCGCGACCCATCCACTGGCGAACAGTTGTCCACCGATTCCGCCCATGAAGGTACCGCCGACGTCGATCGGGGTCAGCAGATTCCAGTCATAGAAAGCGCTGTGCAGCAGTAGTGAAAGTACAGCTAGCCAGCAAATCGGGTAATAAATCCATCGGGCGTTGGGGCGGGTTAACACACTCAGTCCTTTTTGTGGTGTCGGAAGCGGCGCCAGTATGCCAGTACGTCGGTCAGGAGTCGCTAGAGCCTTTGGCCACTGCTGGTCCGGCAACCTTGGGCAGCGGTTTGCTTTGCATCAACGCATCCAGAGCCTTGCGATAACCCTGGCGACCGAGCGCCATGCTGTTGTTGTGCGTCGCTCCGGGCACCATCAGCAGGCGTTTGGGCTGCTCAGCGGCATTGAACAGCTGCTCGCTGAAGCGCGGCGGCACGAAGGCATCAGCCAGGCCATGCACCACCAGCAGCGGCATGTGAATGTCGGCAATCTTGTCGATGGAGTCGAATTTCTGTGAAAGCAGCCAGCGCACCGGGAGCGAGGTATTGGCCACCGCGGCAGCCACATCGGCCAGGGAAGTGAAGGTTGACTCAATGACCAGACCGCGCACCGGCAGAGGCGTGTGGTTACGCGCGGCGTTCTTTCCGAGCTCAGCGGCCAGATCGATCGCCACTGCGCCACCGAGAGAATGACCGTAGATCAGGCGTTTGTTCGGATCCGGTTGCAACAGTTGGAAGCGTTCCCACGCAACGCGGGCATCTTCATAAACGCTGCTCTCCGACGGCAGATCGCCCTTGCTCTGGCCAAACCCGCGATAATCGATAGCCAACACCGAATAACCCGCCGCCCGTAGCTGTTCGATGCGAAACAGTTGCCCGGTGAGGTTCCAGCGCACGCCATGCAAATAGAGGATTGCCGGGGCATTGGCACGTTCCGCAGGCCACCACCAGGCATGGATGTTCTGCCCGGCCTTGAAGCTCTTCGGTTGCAGATCGAGTTCCTGAACACTGTTCGGCAGACCGCGATACCAGCCGGCAGTCCCCGGCTCGATGCGAAAAAGCAACTTGCGCTCGGTGTGTTCCAGTACGGCACAACTCGTCGGCACGCCAATAATCAGCGCGGCCATCATGGCGAACGCCAGGCGGCGGCGTCGCAGACGAGTCAGGAAAGACAGGAACATTAATCGTTTCACCACTGCGCAGACAAAGAACGCTTTTTACCAGATGCCTCGGTCTGCGCGGGATTATTTTCGACCACCGTGCATGCGCAACGATTACAAGATGCTGCAATCGCTCATGCCACTTGCAGCACGATCTTGCCGATATGATCGCCGCCCTCCATGCGGGCATGGGCCTGAGCCGCGTCAGCCAGCGGATATACTTTATCGATGATCGGCAGACAGCGCCCGGCGCTGAGGGCAGGCCACACGTGTTCTAGCAGTTGATCGGCGATGGCGGCTTTTTCCGCAGCGGTGCGTGCACGCAGCAATGAACCGGTGACGACGGCGCGTTTGCCAAGGATCGCCAGCAGATCGATGTCATTGGCGCGGGCGCCGCCGAGGAAACCGAGCATGACCAGTCGGCCGTCCATCGCCAGTGCGCTGATGTTGCCGTTCAGATACGAGCCACCCATGATGTCGAGAATCACGTTCACGCCTTGATCTGCGGTCTTCTCGGCAATGACCTTGGCGAAGTCCTCTTCTCGATAGTTGATCGGCTGCCCGTGAAGTTTGCTGATTGCAGCGCATTTTTCAGCGCTGCCTGCGGTGGCGAAGGCCTCGATACCGAATTCGCGACAGAGCATCAGCGCGGTGGTGCCGATGCCGCTCGTGCCGCCGTGAATCAGCACGCGCTGGCCGGCCTTGGCCCCGCCGAGGCCGAACAGGTTGGCCCATACGGTGAAAAAGGTTTCCGGAATCGCGGCGGCCTGAATCCAGTCGACACCGTCCGGCACAGGCAAAGTCTGGCCGGCTGGAACCGCGCAGTATTCGGCGTAACCGCCGCCATTGGTCAGCGCGCAGACGCGATCGCCGACTGTGAACCGAGTTACTCCGGCCCCCAGTGCAACCACTTCACCAGCCACTTCCAGGCCGGGAATCGGGTCCATGCCGGGTTTCATCGGATACTTGCCGGCACGCTGCAGGGCGTCCGGGCGATTGATACCGGCGGCGTGAACGTGGATCAGCACTTGGCCTTCGGCAACGCTTGGCAGAGGCACGCGTCTGGCTTGCAATACTTCCGGGCCGCCGGGTTCGGTGATTTCAATACGGGTCATTTCATTGGGCAGTGACATTGTCGATTCCTGTGAAAAAGGTCGTGTAGATGGGAGCGCTGCGAGCGCGCAATGATTCCCTTCAGTTCGCCGCGCAACGAGTTTGAGTCGCAGCGGGCAGCCAGCGCATGGCTTGCTCCAGCAGCAGGGCAATCACGATCGCGCCGGCGGCGATCACAAACAGCAGCGTATGCTGGCCGCCCGAAGCATTGAACAGCGCCGAATAGGCAAACCCCGCCAGTGCCTGAAAGGTAGCGAACGACACGGTTGCGCGGCTCCAGGCGATCTGCTGATGGTGATGCGACGGCACCAGCTCATGCACCCGCGCCAACGCCAGCGGTACGATGCCCGGCGGGAACGAGCCGAGGATCACCGCGAGTAACGCCAGCGCCAGAAACGAATCGGAGACGGTTAGCAGACCCAACGCAACCGCTTGCACCACCAACACCAGACGGATGCCAGCGCGGGCGCCAAGCTGGTCGGCCAGAAAACCGTACGTGACCGGTCCGACAATCGCCCCCAGGCCGTACATGACCCAGACCAGTGCGCCGATATGCGCCCCCGCGCTGAGTCCGCGGGCCACGTAATCCACCAGAAACACCATGGCAGGCACCAGCCCGGCAGCCATGAACGCGTATTGAGCGAACAACAGGTAAACGCCCGGCGGTGTCGGCTCATGGGCCAGCGTCGTGTGCGCCGCCGCGGTATGCGCGGTATCGGCAGGCCAGCCGAACCAGCTCAACGCGGTCAGTAATAACGCCAGCGCGCCCAGCCCCAGCCAGGTTGCCTGCAAACCAAGAGCCAACAGCGGCGGCACGAGGGTTCCGGAACCGGCAATCCCGAGGCCGATGCCAAGGAAGATTGCGCCACTGGCCAAACCTCTGCGAGAAGCCGGAACGTGAGGCAGCACGGTTGCCGCGACCAGCACCATGATCGCCCCACCGGCAATGCCGGACAGCAAGCGCCAACCGAAGAACCAGCTCACCGACAGCGGATAAGCACAGGCAAAAAACGCTGCCGTGACAGCCAGCATCATCAGCCGCAAGGCGTTACGGTTACCCAGTCGATGAGCCATGGGCCGACCGAGGAGGGCACCAATCAAGTAACCGACCAGATTGGCCGCGCCGAGATAGACGACATCGTTGGCCGAAAACCACTGCGCCTGAATCAGCGAAGGGATCAAGGGCGTGTAAGCGAAACGCGCCAGGCCAATGCTGACCAGGCTGGCGCAGAGTCCGGCGAAAATCGGCAGCCAGATACCTGAAGAGTCTGAAGTACGCATGATAGCGATCTCACAAGAGGTGTATGGCCCTCAGCTTATCGGCTATCGTTGCTGCGCATATGCAGCGATTAAGCGGCACACTGATGCAGAAATGCTTCTAAGAGGATCAGCATGAATTGGGATGATGCGCGAGTGTTTCTGGCGGTCTGTCGCGAGTCGACATTGCGTGGGGCTGCGCGGGTTCTGGGCGTCGACCAGGCCACGGTCGGACGGCGTGTCACCGCGCTGGAGAAGTCGTTGAGCGCGACGCTGTTCCTGCGCACATCCGATGGTTACGCGCTGACCGCCGTCGGCGAGGCGGCACTCAGAAGTGTGGAAAAAATGGAGCATTCGGCGCTGGAACTGGAGCGGCACATTCATGGGCTGGATGATCGGCTGACCGGTAACGTACGGGTCAGCACCACCGACTCGCTGGCCATCGACTTCATCATCCCTGCGATGGCGCGCCTGCATGATCAACATCCGGATGTGCAGATCCAGTTGGATGCGTCGACGCAAATTCTCAGTCTGGCCAAGCGCGAGGCCGATATCGCCGTGCGCAATACCCGGCCGGATAACCCGGATCTCATCGCCCGGCGAATCGCCCGCTGGCCTGTAGGACTTTTCGCTGCGCGGGCCTACGTCGACCGCCATGGCGAACCGCAGCCCGGCAGTGCTTTCGAGGGCCACGATCTGGTGGTGTATCAGCCGTATTTGCAGAGCAAAAAAGACCTCACGCTAGTGTCCGAGCCGTTAAGCCGTGGGCGCATCGTCGCCACGCTCAGTTCCAGCCTTTTGGTGCGTCGCTCCATTGCCGCCGGCCTCGGGGTAGGGGAGATTCCTGTGTACATGGGCGAACGCGACGGCCTGGTCAGACTCTGGCCGGAGCGGACCCGGCCGTTGCCGTATGAAGTGTGGCTGGTCACTCACGCCGACCTGCGTCACACCGCGCGAGTACGTGCGGCCATCGAGCAAATCGTTGAGGCTTTTGCGCTGGAAAACCAATAGTGGATTCAGGGTTTTGCCGAGGCTACAACGTCTGACGAAACAGCCTACGTCCGAGGCAGAATGGGCCGGCTTGTCGCCGAGGGCGATGAAATCTATTGTGACTGCAGTTGGATGCAGACCTCGGTCCCGCATCGAAACGAAGAGCCAGGGAAGGCCTCGGTAGCCATAAAGGTGTCGAATTGAAAATCAGGGAAGTGAATCAATATGCAGGCACGGACAGATCGGACGCAGGTCAGAAAAGGCAAACCATGAGCAGCATAAGTCGCGAAGAATTCGATGCCAGGATAGAGACCATCGAGACGAGGATGGACGGCCGCGTGGCAGAAATGCGCGCCGACATTCGCGGGTTCCTGGCTGCTCAGGCAGAGCGGGATAAGGCCCTGCAGGAGCGGGACAAACGTTATGACGTGATGTGGATGGGCGTGCAGAAAATTGCCGACGAATCGCGGGAAGCGATCAGGCAGGCATCGACGGTAAAGGCCCATTACTGGGCGGCCACCACCGTGCATTTCCTCGGCGTGGCCTCTTTGCTGGTTGGCGCGCATTTCGCCAATCAGGCGGCGGTGTTGACCACGATACAAACCACCCTGGCAGCGATTCAGATTGGCAAAGAGGTCTCTGCCCCCAAACCAGTTGAACGACCCTCAACGGCGTCGCCGCAATAAAAAACGGCCTTCAGTGGAAGGCCGCTGTGCATCGCGCCAGATCATGGCATTTCCGGCAACTCCTGAGGGCGCAAGTCGAACACCAGAACCTCTGCATCGACGCCGTTGCTCAAGGTAAGCAGCTGTTCTTCACGAACCCGCACGCCGTCGCCTTCCTGCAAGGCTTGGCCGTTGAGTTCGACACTGCCACGCGCAACGTGCACGTACGCGTAACGATTGGCCGGCAATTTCAGCGTGGCACTTTCCTCGCCGTCGAATAACCCGGCATAGACACGCGCATCCTGACGGACTTTCAGAGAGCCGTTGTTGCCGTCCGGCGAGATGATCAGTTGCAGGCGACCGCGTTTTTTCTCCGCGCTGAAGTGTTCCTGTTGGTAGCGCGGTTTGGCGCCGCTGACGTCCGGCACAATCCAGATTTGCAGGAAGTGCACGGGCTTGGTGGCCGAGTGGTTGAATTCACTGTGCGCCACGCCGCTGCCGGCGCTCATCAACTGTACATCGCCGGGGCGGATCACCGAACCAGTACCGAGAGTGTCCTTGTGTTCCAGCGCGCCCTCGAGCACGTAGGAGAAAATCTCCATGTCGCGGTGCGGATGCTGGCCAAAACCTTTACCGGCGGCGACCCGGTCGTCGTTGATCACCAGCAGGTCGGAGAAACCCTGTTCACGCGGGTTGCGGTAATTGGCGAAAGAGAAGGTGTGAAACGACTTCAACCAGCCGTGATTGGCGAGGCCGCGATCGGAGGCTTTGCGAAGAGTCAGCATGATGAAATCTCCTGGCGGGACGTGAATTCGTCCGAGTGAGGAGAAGGTTACTGGTTACCCGACGAGGCAATAAGTAGATGGAAATTGAAAGACTGTCCGGTTCAGGTTGACAGTTTTGCGTTATGGTTCACCCATTCGATTATGCTGATCACGCCGGAGTCAGCCTTGATGCCCCGGCTGCAGCGTAAATATTGGCCCTTGAAATGTGTGATGCCCTCCATGAAAACCGTGGCAATGGTGCTGTTTCCTGACTTTCTGATGCTCGACATGGCCGGGCCGCTGGAAGTGTTTTCAGTCGCCAACCGTTATCTGAAATCTGATTTGCACTATCAACTGACGACGTTAGGCACGGAGCGCGGCTTGCTGAGGGCTTCCAATGGCGTGCAGGTCCAGGCTGATCTGCACATCGACGAAGCGGCCGAGCGCTATGATCTGTTATTGGTGCCCGGCGGCCCTGGCGCCTACAACCAGAGATTTCCCGAACTGTTCGCCTGGTTGAGAAACGCCGTGCCGCGCGCCGAACGCTACGGTTCGATTTGCACTGGCGCTTTTATCCTCGGCCATGCCTGCCTGCTCGATGGCTATCGCGTCACCACGCACTGGAATTACACCGAGCGCCTGATCAAGGCTTTTCCAAAAACTACGGTGACCACCGACCAGATCTACGTTGAGGATCGCAATCTGATCACGTCGGGGGGCGTGACCGCTGGCATCGATCTGGCGCTGGCGGTGGTGGCCCGGGATCACGGCAAGAAAATCGCCCAGGATGTGGCCAAGGTCTTGTTGGTGGTGATGAAACGCCAGGGTGGGCAGGCGCAATTCAGCCCTTTGATGGCAGCAGTCTCGCCGCAAGAGACGCCTGTCACCCGCGTACAGAATTACGTGCTTGAACACTTGGACGAAGCCTTTACCGTCGAGCGCATGGCCGGATTGGCGAATATGAGCGCACGGCACTTCGCTCGGCTGTTCGCCCGTGACGTCAACATGACTCCAATGGAGTTTCTGCAGAATGCCCGCATCGACTGCGCGCGCAGCCTGCTGGAAACCAGCGATCTGCCCCTGAAGACCATTGCTTATAAAAGTGGCTTCGGCAGCGTTCGGCACATGCGCTCGCTGTTCGCCGAAAAGCTTGGTCTTACACCGTTGCAATACCGGGAACAGTTCAGCTAGAGCGGTTCTGTCCGTCTGGCGCAGCCGGATGTCCGTACCGCGTCGGCTGTGGCGGTTGTATCGTCACGCAAGGGTGCCAAGATGTCTGGCATGACTAATCACAACGACACAAACCACGGTCGGGTGCTGCGTTTTGGCCCCTACACCTTTCATGTGCGCCAACGCTTGGTTCTCGAGGGAGAGCAACCGCTGCGCATGGGCGGGCGCGCCATGGACATTCTGCAGGTGCTGCTCGAGCACGCGGGAAGGGTGGTCAGCAAAGAGCAGTTGATTGCTCAGGTCTGGCCGACGTCGATTGTCGAAGAGATCAATCTGCGGGTGCACATTGCGGCGCTGCGCCGTGCACTCGGCGATGGCACCAAAGGCCAGCGTTACATCATTCACGTGGCGCAATGCGGCTACAGTTTTATCGCCCCGGTGGAGCAGGACCCAAATGATGCGCTGCCCATGCCCGCCGCCGGGCTCAAGCCGCTGCACAATCTTCCGGCTCGACTGACACCCGTCAGTGGTCGCGACGCTTTGGTCGGCAGTCTGGTTCGACAAATGCCGGTGTGCCGCTTGATGACGATTACCGGTGCGCCAGGTGTTGGCAAAACCACGGTGGCACTGCGCGTGGCAGAACTGCTGCTGCAATATTTCCGCGATGGCGCCTGGTGGATCGACCTTGCCAACCTCGAAGATGAAAAATCGCTGCTCGATTACGTGGTGCACGCCCTGAAGACAGACCTTTCCACGCTGACCGGCCGGCACGCCTTGTTGATACTGGACAACTGCGACCACCAGCGCGACAGCTGCGCGGCTCTGGCTGAAACTCTGTTGCACGCGGCGCCTCGCTTGTCGATTCTGGTCACCGGTCGCGAAGCCTTGCATGTCGCGCACGAGACCGTGCATTTCGTGCCGCTGTTGGCGATCCCCAAGCGCTCGACATTGAACACCGTCGAAGAAGCCTTGGGCTATCCGGCGGTGCAGTTGTTCGTCAATCGGGCGCGAGCGCGGCAGCATGGCTTCAGTTTGCGTGAACAGGATTTGCCGGGTGTGCGCGAGATCTGCCGTCAACTGGACGGTCTGCCGCTGGCGATCGAACTCGCCGCAGCGCAGATCGACGCGCTGGGTTTGATCGGTCTACAGGCCCAGGTTGAAAACGGTCTGCAGTTGCTCGGTCAAGGCCGGCGCACCGCGGAACCGCGCCATCAGTCGATGGCGGCTGCCATCGATTGGAGCTTTCAGTACCTGACGGAAACGCAGCAGCGCGTGCTGCTGCGTCTGTCAGTGTTCGGCAGCGGGTTTACCCTGGAAGCTGCAGTGAGCGTGGTCAGCTGCGCGGAGCTGGCCGGCTCCAGGTTGACTTCAATCATCGAAGACCTAGCGCGCAAATCGTTGCTGATTCAGCAACCCATCCAGGCAAAGGTTCGCTATTGGATGCTCAACACCGTGCGCCGCTATGCGCGTGATCAGCTTGAGCGCAGCGACGAGTGGCTTGAACTGGAACAGCGTCATGCGCGCTATCTCAGCCGAGCGCGCAACATGTCAGGCCGGGCACTGGTCGCGCAGGCTGTCGATTAGCCCGCGCACCTTGCGCAAGTCCGGGGTGGCGTAGCCTTCGGTAAAGCGCTGGTAGATCGGCGTGAGCAGATCCAGTGCTTCGCGGTGGCGCGATTGGCGGTGCCACAGTTCAGCGAGATCCGTGGCGCTACGCAGTTCCCAGGCCAGCGCGCCCTGGTTTCTGGCAATGTCGAGAGCTTGTTGCAGGGTTTGTTCGGCTTGGGTTGCAGCGGTGTCCGAGCGGGCCGATTCGCGAGCAGGCTCGCTCCCACAGGAATCAGCGCACAACCCGGAATTTGCGCCCGACGACGACCCCTTGTGAGAGCGAGCCTGCTCGCGAAGCGGCGTTTGTGAATGCTTCAACAATGCCGCCGCCCGTGCCCGCAATATTTCCGCCGTACTCCAACCCGCGTCCCCATTGCGTGCTCGCTCGACCATTGCCTCATCGACAAAGCGCTCATCCAGCGTAACCATCACTTCCCGGATCAAACCGCTGCTCTGCGTCGATACCGGCGCGGCATTGTCTGGATCGATCACTTGGGCATACTGCCGCCCCCAGTTATTGAACAGCAGCACCGAATGCTTCTGTGATTGTTCCAACAACAATTGCAGCAAGGCGCGGGCATTGTCGCGGTCACCGTTGTAATGGGCGATCAGGCAACTGGCCAGCGCCAGGGTGTAGCAGATCGAGGTCCCGTGGTTGATCTGCACGGCAATATCCAGCGCCTGCCGTGCGGCGCGCCAAGCCTGCTCGGGCAGACCCTGCAGCCACAGCACTCGTGCCAGTACCGTCAGTGAAGCAACACTCTGGTCGTACTGCACGCCAAAACCATGGGTGAAGCGATTGAGATGGCCGCTGTGGGCCATGCGTTGCAATACCTGCTCGGCATGCACGCGAGCCTGCGGTTGGTCACCGGCATAGTGCAAGGCCAGCACCCGCAAACGATGTGTGCTCAGTGATAGCAGTGGCTCGCCGTGCACGCCGATGCGGTCGAACTGCTCACTTTGCGCCAGTGCCATGCGGTAGTGTCCGCAGCTCAGGTTGACCGCCATGTGCCCCGATATCGCACGCAGTTGTCCGGCCAGATCGCCATGTTCTTCGGCTAATCGGCAGGCGTCGACGAACGCCTGGATGGTTTGTGGCGTGCCGCCCCAGGTGTGATAGCTGGCGCTGCCGAGCGCCAGTTTCAAGGCGATTTGCAGGCGAGGGCAGGGCTGTGAGAGCGAGCCTGCTCGCGAAGGCTCCAGCAGGCTCAGTGCCTGGCGCACATAGCGGCTGTAATCGCGCAGCAACGACAGCTCCTGCCACAACGGTGCCGAAGCGGCAGCCAGTTGCACGCCCAGCTCATCGGGTCCCGGCCCGTTGAGGCTCCAGTCCAGCGCCGCGCGCAAATCCTCCAGACCCCGGGCATAACGCTCCATCCACAGCACGGTGGGGGTGTTATCCCAATCCGCTTGCGCCTGCTGCATCAGCGCCAGGCAACGCTCGGCGTGACGTTGGCGGGTTGCGCTGAGCTCGTCGGCCTGTTCGAGTCTTTCCAGTGCGTAGTGGCGGGTGGTGTCGAGCAAACGGTAGAAGACATCTTCGTCGCCCACTTCGACGCTCAGCAGGGATTTGGCCACCAGTTGTGTGACGGCGCTGAACACCGCGCCGGGATCGATCTGCTGGCCGATTACTACTGCTGCTGCCGAGGCGAGGCTGAAGCTGCCACGGAAAATGCCCAATCGCCGCAGACAGGTTTGCTCGCAGACATTGAGCAGGTTGAAACTCCAGTCCATCGTCGCGCGCAGGGTCAGGTGTCGCTCGGCGCTGCTGTGGTGTCCGGCCGACAATGGCGGCAAGCCTTCGCGCAACTGCTTGAGCAGTCCGTCCATGCCCAATTCGCTGACCTGAGCGGCGGCCAGTTCCAGTGCCAACGGAATGCCGTCCAGGCGCTGGCAGATCTCGATCGCTTGCGGCAGTTCGGCGTGACTCAGTTGAAAGTTTTCCCGGGCAGCCGTGGCGCGTTCGACAAACAATTGCAGCGCAGCAAAGCCCAGCGCTTGGGCCGGGTCCATCGGCGTCGACATGGACGGGCATTCGAGTGACTCCAGACGCTGCACAAACTCGCCCTCAGCACGCAGGCTCTCGCGGCTGGTGGCGAGGATATGCACCTTGGGCGCGCCGCGCAGAATTTGCTCGCTGAGCGACGCGACCGCATCGATCAGGTGCTCGCAGTTGTCGATGACCAACAGCATTTGCCTTTCATGCAGGCCAGCGACCAGATCCACCTGTGCATCGCCTTCGGAGGCGGACAAGTCGAGCAGCGTCGCCAAGTGCGAGCCGATCAGCGCGGGATCGGCGATGGGCGCCAAGTCCACCAGGCGGATGCCGTCGCGATACTGGCCAATCAGCTGTTCGGCGACGCGCAGGGCGACGGTGGTCTTGCCAATGCCGCCAGGGCCGACCAGGGTGATGCAGCGTCGGCGCGGCAGTTGCGCAATCAAGTGATCGACCACCGGCTGGCGGCCGATCATTCGCGTGCGGCGCAGCGGCAGGTTGTGTCTGGCGACGGGCATCGCCGGTTTTTGTTCGATGCTGTCGAGGAGGGTGGGGGCGACAAAACTGTAGCCGCGCTGCGCCACGGTGACGATGTAGCGCTGACCGTTCTGTCCGTCGCCCAGCGCCTTGCGCAGCGCCGCCATGTGTACGCGCAGGTTGATGTCTTCAACGACACTGTCTGGCCAGACCCCGGCCATCAGTTGCTGCTTGCTCACCACTTCACCGGCGTGGGCCAGCAAAATCAGGAGGATGTCCATCGCCCGCCGTCCCAGGCGCAAAGGCTGTTGGCCTTCAAGTAGCAGTCGTTGCCCGGGATGAATCCGATAGGGGCCAAAGGCAATGGCCTGATTCGGGGGAAAACTCAACAGCGCGCTCCTGCGGTAATGCGACGGACAGGGCGAACCAGTGCCTGGCACATGCGCAGGCCGTCTGATCCGGGGTGTCCGGGCATAATCCTCAGGTTTTGGCATCAGTGCAACGGGTGGCGTAACGGCAGCAGTCAAAACACAGGCTGCGCGGCGGTGTTTTTCGGTTTGCCCATGACCCGACAGCGCCAGGCGAAGGGATTGATGCCCTCGCTGCGGGTGAACATGTGGCAGAAGTGCGCCTGATCGCAGAAGCCGCATTCCAGGCTGATTTGCGTCAGACTGAGGTCAGTGTGCTGGATCAGCAACTTGGCCCGGGCCAGACGCTGGGCGCGAATCCAGTCCTGTGGGGACAGGCCGGTGCTGCACTTGAACGCGCGGGAGAAATGACTGCGTGACAGTGAACAGGCACGGGCGAGTTCAGCCACTTCGAGACTTTCGCCCAGGCGATCGAGGATCAACTGTTTGATCTGACGTTCGCGCTGCGGACTGAGTCCGCCAGTCGCGTTTTTCCGCGGTTCGCAGGCAGGGGCGAGGGCGACGGTTTGCTGTAGATAAGCCATGGCCAAGGTCCGTGTCGGTGGGGAATACACGGTCGGCGCATTCCCTCAGGTCAAAAAAGCAACGCTGCGCAGAGGTCTTCATTGTTGGGCGAGGGCGTGAGGCTGACGAGTTAATCGTTGTTAATTTCCTTGCTGAGGCTGCAACTCAGCACATCCTTGCAAGTCAGCGCCCGGTGCTTTGCGCGACGATGTCGACCAAGCACGGCCGCCGTCGGCCAGGTTCAAGGGGAATGCAATGAAAGTCTTGGTTAAAGCAGCGACGACCGTGGCGGTGATGCTGGCAATGTCTGGCGCGATGGCGCAGGCGCCGCAGGTGGGCACTCAGGCGCCGGGTTATTTCCGTTTGGCGGTGGGCGATTACGAAGTCACGGCATTGTTCGACGGCTACAACGATTTGTCGCCGAAGTTGTTGCAGGGCATGAGCCAGAGCCAGATTCGCGCGCTGCTCGCACGCCGTTCGATTGAAACCCCAGCGGTGCAGACCGCGTTCAATGCGTTCCTGGTCAACACCGGCAAACAGCTGATTCTGGTAGATACCGGCGCCGGGCAGTGCATCGGCGCCACCGCCGGGCAGCTTTCGGCCAACATGCAGGCCGCCGGCTACAAGCCTGAGCAGGTCGACACGATTCTCTTGACGCACCTGCACCTCGATCACGTCTGTGGTCTGGTCGATGCAGAGAAAAAACCGCTGTTCGCCAACGCCACCGTGTATGCGGCCAAGGCCGAGGCCGACTACTGGCTCGATCCGGCAGCGCTGGCCAAGGCTCCCGCCGGCGCCAAAGAGTTTTTCAAAATCGCCCAGAATTCCACCGCGGCCTACGTTGCCGCCGGTCGCTTCAAGACTTTCGCCCCCGGGCAGTCGCCGTTGCCAGGCTTGGTCGAAGCCACCCTCGAAGCCGGGCACACGCCGGGCAGCACTACGTATCGCTTCACCTCGCAGCAGCAGAGCATCGTGTTCATGGGCGATCTGGTGCACAACCTGGCGGTGCAGTTTCTGCACCCGGAAGTGTCGATCGGTTTCGACGTCAACAGTCAGCAAGCGATCAGCAGTCGGCAGGCAGTGTTCCGTGCTGCGGCCGCGAGCAAGACCTGGGTGACGGCCGCGCATTTGCCGTTCCCGGGCATCGGCCACATCACCGCCGAGGGCAAACATTTTCAGTGGGTACCGGTGGAGTACGGTCCGTATAAACGCGCGGCGAAAGTGCCGTTGATCGAGTAAAGTGCCCAGCGCCTGTGGCAAAAAGCGTCTGACACCGATAAGGAAACCACGCCCATGAACCGTAACGATCTGCGCCGCGTCGACATGAACCTGCTGGTGATTTTCGAAGCGCTGATGTTCGAAAAGAACCTGACCCGCGTTGCCGAAAAACTGTTCATGGGCCAACCGGCGGTCAGTGCTGCGCTGGGGCGCTTGCGTGATCTGTTCGACGATCCGTTGTTGCTGCGCAATGGTCGCGGCATGGAGCCGACGGCGCGGGCGCTGGCGATCCTCAAGGAGCTGCAACCGGCCATGGATGTGATTTCCGGTGCGGTCAGCCGCGCCAAGGAATTCGAACCGGCGAGCAGTTGCGATGTGTTTCGCATCGGTCTGTCGGACGACGCCGAGTTCGGTCTGTTTCCGCCGCTGTTGCGCCAGCTTCAGCAGGAGGCGCCGGGGATTGTCGTGGTAGTGCGCCGCGCCAATTATCTATTGATGCCGGCGCTGTTGGCCTCTGGAGAAATCTCCGTGGGTGTCAGCTACACCACAGATCTGCCGGCCAACGCCAAGCGCAAGAAGCTGCGTGATATTCCCTGCAAAGTCCTGCGCGGCGATGATCGTCCGGGGCCGCTGACCCTCGATGAATATTGCGAGCGTCCGCACGCGATGGTGTCGTTCTCCGGTGACCTGAGTGGCAATATCGACCTCGATCTGGCGAAGATCGGCCGCTGCCGCCGGGTGGTTCTCGGTGTGCCGCAGTTCAGCGGCTTGCGCGCCTTGCTCGCCGGTACCGAGATGATCGCCACGGTGCCGGATTACGCCGCCTGTGCCTTGGTCGAAGGCTGCGCCCTGCGTGCCGAAGATCCACCGTTTCCGATTGATGCGGCGCAATTGTCGATGGCCTGGAGCGGGGTGCATGACAACGACCCGGCGGAGAAGTGGCTACGCTCGCGCATCAGTCAGTTCATGGCGGCGCCGCTGGATATTCCAGCGCTTTAACTCATCTCGATTACACAAGCAGTTCTCCTGTGGGAGCGGGCTTGCTCGCGAAAGCGGTGTGTCAGGCAATGTGGATGTGGCTGACCTCACGCCTTCGCGAGCAAGCTCACTCCCACATTGTTTTGTGATGGTCTGCAAACTGAATGCACGCCGCCAATCCCTGTGGGAGCGAGCTTGCTCGCGAAAGCGCTTTGCCAGTCAACATAGATGTGACTGACCTGACGCCTTCGCGAGCAAGCTCACTCCCACATTGTTTTGTGATGGTCAGCCAATTGAATGCACGCCGCAGATCCCTGTGGGAGCGGGCTTGCTCGCGAAAGCGGTATGCCAGTCAACATAGATGTGACTGACCTGACGCCTTCGCGAGCAAGCTCACTCCCACATTGTTTTGTGGCGGTCTGCAAACTGAATGCACGCCGCAGATCCCTGTGGGAGCGGGCTTGCTCGCGAAAGCGGTATGCCGGTCAACATAGATGTAACCGACCTGACGCCTTCGTGAGCAAGCTCACTCCCACATTGTTTTGTGATGGTCTGCAAATGGGATGCGCGCCGCCAATCCCTGTGGGAGCGGGCTTGCTCGCAAAAGCGGTATGCCGGTCAACATAGATGTGACTGACCTGACGCCTTCGTGAGCAAGCCCACTCCCACATTGTTTTGTGATGGTCAGCCAATTGAATGCACGCCGCAGATCCCTGTGGGAGCGGGCTTGCTCGCGAAAGCGGTATGCCAGTCAACAGGGATGTAACCGACCTGACGCCTTCGCGAGCAAGCCCACTCCCACATTGTTTTGTGATGGTCAGCCAATTGAATGCACGCCGCAGATCCCTGTGGGAGCGGGCTTGCTCGCGAAAGCGGTATGCCAGTCAACATGGATGTAACCGACCTGACGCCTTCGCGAGCAAGCTCCCTCCCACACTGTTTTGTGAGTCTGCAAACTGAATGCACGCCGCCAATCCCTGTGGGAGCGGGCTTGCTCGCGAAAGCGGTATGCCAGTCAACATAGATGTGACTGACCTGACGCCTTCGTGAGCAAGCCCACTCCCACATTGTTTTGTGATGGTCAGCCAATTGAATGCACGCCGCAGATCCCTGTGGGAGCGAGCTTGCTCGCGAAAGCGGTATGCCAGTCAACATGGATGTGACTGACCTGACACCTTCGTGAGCAAGCCCACTCCCACACTGTTTTGTGATGGTCAGCCAATTGAATGCACGCCGCGAATCCCTGTGGGAGCGGGCTTGCTAGCGAAAGCGGTATGCCGGTCAACATAGATGTGACTGACCTGACGCCTTCGTGAGCAAGCCCACTCCCACATTGTTTTGTGATGGTCTGCAAACTGAATGCACGCCGCCAATCCCTGTGGGAGCGAGCTTGCTCGCGAAAGCGCTTTGCCAGTCAACATTGATGTGACTGACCTGACGCCTTCGCGAGCAAGCTCACTCCCACATTGTTTTGTGATGGTCTGCAAATGGGATGCGCGCCGCCAATCCTGTGGGAGCGAGCTTGCTCGCGAAAGCGCTTTGCCAGTCAACATGGATGTGACTGATCTGACGCCTTCGCGAGCAAGCTCGCTCCCACATTGTTTTGTGATGGTCAGCCAATTGAATGCACGCCGCAGATCCCTGTGGGAGCGAGCCTGCTTGCGAAAGCGGTATGCCAGTCAACAGGGATGTGGCTGATCTGACGCCTTCGTGAGCAAGCCCACTCCCACATTGTTTTGTGGTTGGCAGCAGAGTGTCCGGTGGTCTGAAACGCAACTAAGCACACCCATCCAATTTCTTCCGCCCCGGCATTGGCATGATTCCCGTCAATGACATTCAAAGGGTCGGGTCATGATTGCTACGAGGGATGAACAGGCGCGCGACATCGGGTTGCTGTTCCTGCGGGTCAGCGGTGGGTTGTTTCTGTTGTGGGTGCACGGCTTGCCCAAGTTGCTCGACTTCACGGCGCAACTGCAACTGATCGAAGACCCGTTCCACCTCGGCGCCCACCTGACTCTGAGCCTGGCGATCTTCGCCGAAGTTCTCTGCCCGCTACTGATCGTCGCCGGTGTGCTGGCGCGATTGGCCTGCTTGCCTATTCTCTTTGTGCTGCTGGTGGCGTTGCTGGTCGTGCATCCGCAATGGAGTGTGGCCGAAGGGCAGTTCGGCTGGTTGCTGTTGATTCTTTTCACCACTGTATTGATCGCCGGGCCCGGACGGCTGGCGATTCCTGTTCGTTTGCCCGGAGTGCTGCGTTATGCCTGAAGTCCTTAATCAACAAGCACCGGGGGCCGATGAGACCGTCACGTTGATCATCAAACACTCGGTCAAGGCCGGTTTCGAATCGGCGTATGAAGCGTGGCTGCGCAACATCGTGCGCGTCGCCGGCCAGCGCGCAGGGCATTTGGGTGTGGATGTGGTACGTGGCAAGCGCGGACGTCTGGATTTCTACACGTGCGTATTGCGCTTCAGCTCCACCGAAGCGATGCAGGGCTGGCTGGAATCCTCCGAGCGTCAGGCGCTGGTGGCTGAAGCCGCGCCGATGCTGGCTGACGGTGATCAGACCGAAGTCGCCCCGGTCAACGAATTCTGGTTCTCGCCCTCGGGCGATGCCGCTTCGCCGCCGCCGCGTTGGAAGCAGGCGGTGGTCTCGCTGCTGGTGATTCTGCCGCACACCTTGCTGGTGCCGCTGATCTGGGGCCCTTTGCTGGCGCTGCATCCATTGCTTTCCAACTACGTGGTCGCCACGTTCCTGATCACCCTGACCATCGTCCTCTCGGTGGTCTACGTGGTGATGCCGCCGGTTACCCGTTTGTTTACTCCGTGGCTGGAAGCCAGTCAGGCCCATGAACACCTCGATTCCCAAGAAACCTCGCCGCGTTGAGCGGGGTTTGCTTCTTTTCACTTTTGCTTGAGGAACTGCGATGAGCGCCGATCTGATTTTATTCAATGGCCAATTTCATACCGTAGACCGGGAAAAACCACTGGCCAGCGCCGTGGCGATCAAGGACGGCCGCTTCGTCGCCGTTGGCAACGACGCCGAGGCCATGGCCCTCAAAGGCAGCGCCACACAAGTGGTCGACATGAAGGGCCGTTGCGTCATTCCTGGTCTCAATGACTCGCACTTGCACCTGATTCGCGGCGGTTTGAACTACAACCTCGAACTGCGCTGGGAAGGCGTGCCGTCGCTCGCCGACGCGCTGCGCATGCTCAAGGATCAGGCCGATCGCACGCCAACCCCGCAATGGGTGCGCGTGGTCGGTGGCTGGAACGAATTCCAGTTCGCCGAAAAGCGCATGCCGACCCTGGAAGAAATCAACCAGGCCGCGCCGGACACCCCGGTGTTCATCCTGCACCTGTATGACCGCGCCTTGCTCAACCGCGCCGCTCTGCGTGTGGCCGGCTACACCCGCGACACGCCGAACCCACCAGGTGGCGAGATCGTGCGCGACAGCAATGGCAACCCGACCGGCATGTTGGTCGCTCGGCCGAACGCGATGATTCTCTACTCGACTCTGGCCAAGGGGCCGAAGCTGCCGCTGGAATATCAGGTCAACTCTACTCGTCAGTTCATGCGCGAACTCAATCGCCTCGGCCTGACCAGTGCGATCGACGCCGGCGGTGGTTTCCAGAATTATCCGGACGATTACCAAGTGATCGAACAATTGGCCAAAGACGACCAGTTGACCGTGCGCATCGCCTACAACCTGTTCACCCAGAAGCCGAAAGAAGAGCTGACCGATTTCCAGAACTGGACCGGCAGCGTCAAGTTGCATCAGGGCGATGACTTCCTGCGCCACAACGGCGCCGGCGAAATGCTGGTGTTCTCCGCCGCCGACTTCGAAGACTTCCTCGAACCGCGTCCGGACCTGCCGCAGACCATGGAACAGGAACTGGAGCCGGTGGTGCGCCACCTGGTCGAGCAGCGCTGGCCGTTCCGTCTGCACGCCACGTACAACGAGTCGATCAGCCGCATGCTCGATGTGTTCGAGAAGGTCAACCGCGACATTCCATTCAATGGTCTGCCGTGGTTCTTCGACCACGCTGAAACCATCACCCCGCAAAACATCGAACGTGTGAAAGCGCTGGGCGGCGGCATTGCGATTCAGGATCGCATGGCGTTCCAGGGCGAATACTTCGTCGATCGCTACGGCAAACAAGCCGCCGAAGCCACGCCACCGATCAAGCGCATGCTCGCTGAAGGTGTGCCGGTTGGTGCAGGCACCGACGCTACGCGCGTGTCCAGTTACAACCCGTGGACCTCGCTGTACTGGATGGTCAGCGGCCGCACCGTTGGCGGTCTGGCCCTGTACGAAGAAGGTCTGCCACGCAGCACCGCGCTGGAACTGTTCACCCACGGCAGCGCCTGGTTCTCCTCGGAGCAGGGCAAGAAGGGTCAGATTCGCGTTGGTCAACTGGCAGACCTCGCGGCACTGAGCGCGGACTTCTTCAGCGTTGAAGAAGAAGCGATCAAGTGGATCGAGTCGGTGATGACCGTGGTCGGCGGCAAGATCGTCTACGCCGCCGGCGATTTCGAAGACCTCGGCCCGCGTTCGATTCCGGTGCTGCCGGACTGGTCGCCCGTGGTCAAGGTGCCGGGCCACTGGCGCCCGAACTCGCCGTTGCAGGCGCAGGTTCACCAGTGCAGCGGGCCTTGCGCCGTGCACACCCACAGCCATGAAAAAGCGCGTATGTCGAATGCGCCGGTCAGCGATTTCGCCGGTTTCTGGGGCGCGTTCGGCTGTTCCTGCTTCGCGTTCTGAGTTTGAAAAAAGCGTCGGTCATCAGGGCCGGCGCTTCCCGCAACAACCATCCATCCAGGAGTTTTGCCATGAGCGTTCCTTACAAGCGTCTGAACAAAGATGATGCCGTCGTCCTGCTGGTCGACCACCAGACCGGTCTGATCTCGCTGGTGCAGGATTTCTCGCCGAACGAGTTCAAGAACAACGTGCTGGCACTGGGCGACATCGCCAAGTTCTTCAAGCTGCCGACCATTCTGACCACCAGCTTCGACGCAGGTCCCAACGGCCCGATTGTGCCTGAGCTGCTCGAGCAATTCCCTGACGCGCCGTTCATTCAGCGTCCAGGCCAGATCAACGCCTGGGACAACGAAGACTTCGTCAAAGCGATCAAGGCCACCGGCCGCAAGCAACTGATCATCGCCGGTGTAGTGACCGACGTTTGCGTAGCTTTCCCGACCCTGTCGGCGATTGCTGAAGGCTTCGAAGTGTTCGTCGTGACTGACTCGTCGGGTACCTTCAACACCACCGTGCAACAAGCGGCGTGGGCGCGTATGTCCGCCGCCGGTGCACACCTGATGAACTGGTTCGCTGTGGCCTGCGAGCTGCAGGGCGACTGGCGCAACGACATGGAAGGCCTGGCGCATCTGTTGTCCGAGCGTCTGCCTAACTATCGCAACCTGATCAACAGCTACACCAAGTTCACCGCCAAGTAAGAAAATCGAAAGATCGCAGCCTTCGGCAGCTCCTGCATGGGAACGCATTTTCACTGTAGGAGCCGCCGAAGGCTGCGATCTTTTGCTGTTAGCGTTTTTGCAACCAACCCAAAAACCACCTTTTTTCACCGCCACCGGTTTGGCCATCAACGCGAGGCGACTGTTCTGCTGACGCACCGCCTGCAACTTGTTCAAGGCCCGGCCGACTTCGCTGCGCTTGTCCATGCACTCACGGGTCAACTGCTTGTCGAGACGATAGATGATGCTCGACGTCAGCGCCGTGAACGTCGCTTGCGACGGTGTATCGGCAAGAATGCTCTGCTCACCCATGACTTCGCTCGGCCCCATGCGCCCGGCCTCGGTCTGGCCATTGCCGTCCGGCACCGTCGCGCTGACCACGCCCGTGGCAATCACGAACAGACTGTCCGGCACCTCGTCCAGATCCAGTACCACCTGACCCGCCGTGTACTGCTGCGCGACCATCGACTCAGCGAGGCGATCACGTTCCTCACTGCTCAGCGAGCGGAAAATCTTCACCTCATCCAGCAATGCGCGAGCACGGCTCGACGGTTCGATCACGCCGTCGGGATGCCGGGAAATACCCGCCGCTTCGAGATGGCGGTGGGCGAGGTCGAACAGTTGATTGCGCACTTCGCTCTTCTTGCCCAGCTCAGCGATGAAACCGCTGGCAACGTATTCCGACATGGTTTCGCCGGCCTCTTTGAGTACGGCTTTCGGCGCCGGGCTGAGCAGCAGAGAACTGCTGCCCTGCAAGGTGCGATCAAGGGCATCCAATACCCGCCGCGGACGAATGTGATTCGGCACTTTGATACTGATCGAGACGCCGTGCATGTTGTTCGGTCGGCTGAGATTGACGATTTTTGCCTTGGCCGCCACCGAGTTCGGTACAACCGCCATGGTGCCGGCGCTGGTCAGCAGGTGCGTGGCGCGCCAGTCGATATCGAAGACCTTGCCTTCGACGCCGTCGATCATCACCAGATCGTCCACCTGATACGGCTTGGTGGTGTTGAGGACGATGCCGGAAAACACGTCGGCGAGGGTGCTTTGCAGCGCCAGACCGACCACGATGGCGACCACCCCGGAAGTGGCCAGCAGACCTTTGACCGGCAGCTCCAGCACGTAACCGGCTGCCGCGACAATCGCGACCAGAAACACCAGCGCGCCGATGACATCCTGCAGCAAGCGCCCGCTGTGACCGATGCGGCGCATCAGCGCCAGGCCGATCACTTCGGTCAGCACCCGTGCTGCGTACAACCACCAGAGAATCCCCAGCGCCGTCGCACCCAGCTGCGCCACGCGATCATCGGCGAACAATGGAGCCTGCAACGGGCTGACACCGGCATTGATCACCAGCGCGCTGAATGCCAGAAACAGTGCCAGACGTACGCCGACTCGCGGCGCGCGATGGCTGAAGGGCGAGAAATGCCAGAGTGCGGCGTCGAGCAGCAACAGCACAGCGCTCCAGGACAGCAGGTGGGCGTAGAAAAGACTCATGACCGGTACTCCGCGACGCTGGTGAGAAAAAGATCGCAGCCTGCGGCGGCTCCTACAGGGAATCGTATTCCAGGGTAGGCGCTGCCGCAGACTGCGATCTTTTGCTTTTATGGATTCAGATGAGTCTTCAGCTCGGCTGCCGCTTGGCGCACCGCAGCCTTAACCTCTGGTATCTGGCTCAGCGGATTGAGCAGACCGAAGTCATGAATCATCCCGTTGTAGCGCACCGAGGTCACCGGCACGCCGGCCGCATCCAGGTGCCGCGCATAGCCTTCGCCTTCGTCACGCAGCACGTCGAACTCGGCGGTCTGCACCAGCGCAGCGGGCAGGCCCTTGAGCTGTTCGGCGCTGGCGTTGAGCGGCGAGGCATGGATCTGCGCACGTTCGGCCGGGTTGGTGGTGTAGTTGTCCCAGAACCACTGCATCATGCCTTTGGTGAGGAAGTGGCCCTCGGCAAATTGCTGGTACGACCCGTCGTCGAACTGCGCATTGGTCACCGGCCACATCAACAGCTGGAAGCGCAGCGCCGGGGCTTTCTGCTCTTTGGCCATCAACGCTACGACCGCCGCCATGTTGCCGCCGACGCTATTGCCGGCCACCGCCAGACGCTTGCCATCGACACCGATGTCCTTGCCGTGCTCGGCCACCCATCTGGTCGCAGCGTAAGCCTGGTTGATTGCGGTCGGGTACTGCGCTTCCGGCGATGGCGTGTAATCGACATACACCGCAACAGCGCCCGAGCCGACCACCAGATCACGAATCAGGCGCTGATGCGTCGGGAAGTCACCGAGCACCCAGCCGCCACCGTGGAAGAACATGAACACCGGCAACTCGCCCTTGACCTTGGCCGGACGCACCACTTTCAGGTTGAGGGTCTGGCCATCGACCTTGATCGCCTTGTCGCTGACTTCCACACCGGACAGATCAACCTTCACCGAGGCCTGCGCACCGGTCAGCACCGCACGGGCGTCTTTCGGGCTCAGTTGCTCCAGCGGACGACCACCGCCAGCGGCGAGGGCATCGAGGAACGCTTGGGTGTTGTGTTCGACGCCAGGGCTGCCGGCGGCGAAAGCGCTGCTGACGGAGAGGGCGAGGAGGGACGCGGCGAGGGTTTTCTTTACGATGTTCATGGTGGAAATCCTTTTGAATGATTTTGATTGTTTGCCTGAGTTGCGGGCTGCTGTGGCACTGGGTTTGCGGCCTCAGCAACACCGTGAGCACAGATTAATGGGCTGCTGAAAAGCGAAAAAGCGGCTATAAAGCGTTTAACTGTCCACCAGAGAGTGACAATGAACCCGTTCGAAGACATGCGTATTTTTTGCCAGGTCATGGACTCCGGCAGCTTCACCGCCGCGGCCGACCAGTTGGGCCTGTCCAAGCAGTTCGTCAGCCGCCGTTTGATGCAACTCGAAGAGCGCCTCGGTGTGCGCTTGTTGAATCGCTCGACCCGCCGCCTCGACGTCACGCCTCTGGGGCAGAGCTATTACGAATCGGCGTTGCGCTTGCTCGCAGAAGTGGAGCAGGTCGAGCAGGGCATCGCTGGCGAAACCGCGGAGCCGCGCGGCACGATTCGCCTGAGCGCGCCGCTGTCGTTCGCCGTGGCGCATCTGGGTTGTCTGCTGCCGTTGTTCCTGCAGCGTTATCGCGAAGTCACCGTCGAGGTCGATTTGAGCGATCGCCCGGTCGACCTGCTCGGCGAGGGCTACGACCTGGCCCTGCGCATCGGCGTACTGGAGGACTCGACACTGATCGCCCGCCGCATTGCCAGCATCGAACGGGTCTACTGCGCCAGCCCGGCCTACCTCGCTGAGCGCGGCACACCGCTCAAACCCGAAGACCTGCACAGCCATGACTGCTTGCCGTACGGTCACGGACGCTCGGTGCAATGGCGCTTCAACGAAGCGCCGGGCAAACCGGTACTGATCAACGTCGCCGGGCGCATGCGCGTCAACAACGGCGAACTGCTGCGAGACGCGGCGGTGCAGGGGATGGGGATTACCTATCTGCCGACCTTCATCGTCGGTGCGGCGCTGAAGGACGGGCGGCTGGTGCCGGTGCTGGATGATTTACGCCCGGAGCCACTGACCTTGTCAGCGGTATATCCGCAGCATCGCCAGGCTTCGCGGCCGGTGCAAGCGCTGGTGGAGTTTTTGCGTGAGAAGCTTAATCAGAGCCACGTGAATCTTTGATCCCTACGCCGACCGAACTGTGGGAGCGAGCCTGCTCGCGAAGGCGATCATTCAGACGCTGAGGTGCTGACTGAACCAACGCTTTCGCGAGCAGGCTCGCTCCCACAGTAACTTGTCGGCAGTTTCAGGGCCGCTCAGTTGGCGCGCTTGTCATCGCCTGGTTCGCCACCGACATGCACGCCATGGTCATCGCCTGCTTCACCGGCTCGGTGGACACCATGGTCGTCGCCTACCTCGCCAGCGCGATGGACGCCATGGTCATCCCCAGGTTCGGCGTGGGTGCCGCTGCGGCCGGAGGAGGAAGACGCACTGTTGCCCGAGTGGCCCGAGCCATGGTCACTGCCGCTGTGGCCACTGTTGCCGCCACCTCCGCTGCCGCTGTTGCCGCCTCCGCCATGGCTGCCGCCGCCACCGCTTCCTCCGCCACTGCCGTTACCGCCACTCCCGCCACCATTGCCACCATGACTGCCGCCACCTCCACCTCCACTCCCGCTACCTCCGCTTCCACCACTCCCGCCACCGCTCCCCCCATCTTTGGCATGTGCACTGGACACCCCGGACAAACTGTCCGGAATCATTACGGTAGACGCTGACAGAACGGCGCCGATGGCCATTGCCAGCACGAGCTTTTTGATCTGCATATCGTTCTCCGTGTTTATGGTTTTGTTTGGGAACGCACAGTGCGTTGCTGCCGGGATCCGACCCGTTCCCGTGGTCAGTGAATACTCGAGGCCAACTCGAAAATCGGGATGTACATCAGGATCACGATGACGCCGATCAGCAGGCCGATGAAAGTCATCAGCAATGGCTCGAACAGTTTCACGAACCATTCCAGCCAGCGGCTGATTTCCTCGTCGTAGAAGTCGGCGCTGCGCTCCATCATCTGACCGAGGTTGCCGGACTGCTCGCCTGCCCGCAGCAGACGCAGCGATACCGGCGTCACCAAGTGATTGAGCTCCAGCGCGGCTGACAAGGACTGGCCCTCGCGGACCCGTTCGCAGGCTTGATCCAGGCGCGTGCGCGAGGCCACGGTGAGCAAGCCTCGAACCATGCCCATTGCCGTCACCAGTGGAATTCCGCCCTGCAGCAGAATCCCCAGCGAGCGATAGAACCGCGCCAGCTCATACATGAAAATCCGTTGATGCACGGCCGGCAGTTTCTCCACCAGGCGATCCAGCCCACGGCGAAACGCCGGCTGTTTCTGCGCCACGGCGAGGGCAATGACCAGCGCCGCCAAGGCGCCAAAGAACTGCGCCTGGTGCGCATGCAGAAACATGCCGCTGCTCATCAATACCTGCGACAGCCACGGCAGGTTATTGCCCAGCCCTTCAAATACCAGACTGAAACGCGGCACCACGTAGCCCATCAGGAACAACACCACGCCACCGCCGACCACCAGCAAGAGCATCGGGTAGATCGAAGCACTGATGATTTTCTGCCGCACCTCGTCCATGCGCTGGCGATAACTGACGTAACGCCCCAATGCATCGCCGACCGCGCCAGTCTTCTCGCTGGACTGCACCAGCGCCACGTACAACGGCGGAAAAACTGCCGACAACTGCGCCAGCGCCTGTGAGAAGGATTTGCCTTCGTAAAGCAGGCGCACCAATTCGCTGAGGGTCTTGCGCGCAGCGGGGGCGCTTTCCTTTTCGGCGAGGCTTTCCAGCGCATCGATCAGCGGCAGGCCTGCGTTGAGCAGGGTGGTCAGTTCCTGGCTGAACAGCACCAGGTTGAAGGTCTCGCGCTGACGCAGTTTCAGCGCACGCCAGTGCTTGTCGGCGTGCACACTGAGCACCCGCAGACCCTGGTCCTCGGCAATCCGCCGCGCTTCGCTGTCTCCCGGCGCTTCGACGCGCATCGACACCACGCCGGCCTTGCCGACCGCTTTGAGATGAAATCGCATGGGGCCGCGCTCCGCTCATTGCCAATTGGTGACTTCAGCGTTCTCGCCTTCGCCGCCGGGCTGGCCGTCCTTGCCCATCGACAGCAAGTCGTACTCGCTGTTTTCGCCGGGGTAGCGGTAGGCGTAATTACGGCCCCATGGATCCTGCGGCAGCTTTTTTGCAGGTATGGGCCGGTCCATTTCGCCTCATCACTGGGTGCCAGTACCAGCGCCTGCAAGCCTTGTTCGGTCGACGGGTAATGGCCGACTTCCAGGCGGTACAGATCCAGCGCTTTGCTCAGACCTTCGATTTGCGCCTTGGCCACCTTGACCTCGGAGCGACCGAGCTGGGCAAAGTATTTCGGCGCGACGATACCGGCCAGCAGGCCGAGCACCACCAGCACCACGAGCAATTCAAGCAGGGTAAAACCGCGTTGGCCACGCGGACGAAAGGGCCGCTTCATGATGATCTCCCGTAGATGGCAATCGAGTCGCCATAGGGGCCTATGCAATTGCCATGCTCAGCCCCGCAGGAAACCATCTGCCGCGCTGGAGGCCTTGTTATTCGGGCCTTGCAGAAAACGGCACAGTGCTTGCGTAGAGCTCGATCGTGATCGGCCACTGGGGCATTTCCCCCAATTTATCGGGGGCCGGTCCGGGGAGGCCCGACATGAAATTTCTCGCCAGTGGATTGCTCGGATGTGCGCTGCTCAGCGGCGCCGCGCAAGCCGATGTCTTCATCTCCGTGGACGCCAAGGGCAGCTACGTGCTGTCCAACGTGCATCGGCCCGGACGCACTTACGAACGAGTCATTCACGAGGCGGACGCGGCAGTGGCCAGCCTCGACCAGCAGCCACAGATGATCGCCAATCAGCCTTACGCAGAGCTGGTTTCCGCAGCGGCCAAAGTCAACCAGTTGCCCGAGGCGCTGTTGCACGCGGTGATCAACGCCGAGTCGCATTACAACCCCGGCGCCACCTCAGCCAAAGGCGCGGGTGGGCTGATGCAATTGATGCCCGACACCGCGCGCGAGCTGGGCGTGACCGACGTCTATGACCCCAAGGCCAACATCCAGGGCGGGGCCAGATACCTCAAGCGCCTGATGACCCTGTTCAACAACGACATCGCTCTCGCCGTGGCGGCTTACAACGCCGGCCCGGATGCGGTGCTCAGCCGTGGTCGGGTGATTCCACCGTTCGCCGAAACTCAGCGCTATGTGCCGAATGTGCTGCGCCAGTACCGGCGTCTGCAGGGCTTGGCGATGGATGCGCCGTTGTGAGCCCTTTACCCGATTCCCCACTTTCGGGGCCAACCGGGCAGGCCCGGAAAGTGGGGCAAACGGGTGGGGAATATCCCCCGGATTCTCAGGTCGGCGCTTTAACTGACTGATATGCCGAAGGATTTTTTGTGGCACGCGGCTTGCTCCGGGGCATTTGTGCAGAAGTGTTCCAAAGAGCACCCACTACGAGGTTACCGATCATGGCTGGCTTTCCTCACGTTCCATCCCTGATTAACGGGTTGTTGATAATGGCCTCGCTGCTCAGCGTCGAACTGGCCGGCGCGGCGGTACGTTGCGAGCGCAACCTGGTGGCCAACGTCGTGGCGTTCGATCAGCCGCTGATGTTCAACCGCCTCGGTGCGCAAAACGCCAACGGCATGATGTTCGCCCTGCGCCGCGACGTGGTCGATGAGCACGACGTGTCGCTGGCTTACGGTGGCGCGGCGGTGCCAGGCAAGGTTGCGTTGCGGCCTGACAAGCGTCCACGGCCCTTGGTATTGCGGGTGGCGGCTGGGGACTGTCTGACGATCAATCTGCAGAACCTGCTCGACTATCAGGCCAACCCGAACAAGCATGTCGAAGGGGCGGAAGGTGAGGAAAACCCCAACGCGATCGACGCGTTCAAGGTCGATGAGCAAGTGGCTGACCGCCACATCGGTTTCCAGGTCAACGGCCTTCAAGCGGTCAACAGTATCGACGATATTTCATCGTTCACCGGGCGTAACCCCAACACCTTGATCGTGCCGGGAGCCAGCCGTTCCTACACCCTGTTTGCCGAGCGCGAAGGCGCGTTTGCCGTGAGCAGTCGAGGCGCCACATTTGGTGGCGAAGGCGCTGCGGGCAACGTCGCCAACGGGCTGTTCGGCCAAGTGGTCGTGCTGCCCAAGGGCGGCCGCAGCTACCGCAACACGCTGAGCGAAGAAGAAATGCGCCTGGCCACCAGCGGGCGCACGCCGGCCGGGCAGCCGATTGTCGATTACCAGGCACGCTATCCGCAGCGCGAGCCGTGGCTGCGCGAAGGCAAGGCCGGCACGCCGATCATCAACATGGTCGACGGCAACGAAATCATCTCCAGTGAAAGTGACGCGATCGTGATGGGCAGCAACGCCGACGGCAGCTTCCCGCCCAGCACCTATCCGCTGGAGTCGGTGGGCAAACGCAACCCGGCGATCCCGAATCGCTTGGAGCCGTTCCGCGATTTCGCTTCGCAATTCCAGGATGAAACCGCTGCCACCCAGGCATTCCCCGCCTATTGGGCCGACCCGGTGATGGCCCATGTGCTGGAACCGACCCGCGATTCGTTCATGATCAATTACGGCTCCGGCGGCATGGGCGCCGAAGTCGTCGCCAATCGCTTGGGTGTAGGGCCGATGCACGATTGCCTGTCCTGTGCCTATGAGGAATTTTTCCTCAGCTCGCACACCGTTGGCGACGTCGCCATGCTGGTTGACGTACCGGCCAACGCCGGGCTGGAAAACATCGCTCCCGGGCAGACCCCGAACGCCGATCAGATTGGCGTGAAGGCGACCATGGCGCTGTTCCCGTCGGAGCCGTCGAACGTCAATCACAGCTACATCGGCGACTTCGTCAAATTTCGCAATACCCACAACGGTCACGAGCAGCACATCTTCCACCTGCACGGCCATCAGTGGCTGTTCAATCCCAACGACGACAACTCCGATTACGTCGACGCCCAAGGCATCGGTCCCGGTGCCGGTTACACCTATGAAATCGCCAATGGCGGTTCAGGCAACCGCAATCGGGTAGCGGGCGATGCGATCTATCACTGCCACTTCTATCCGCACTTTGCCCAGGGCATGTGGGCAATGTGGCGGGTGCATGATGTGTTCGAAGAGGGCACCCGGCTCGACGTTTCGCAGCAAGGCGCCGACGGCTATCACAGCGAACCGTTTGCCCTGCGCAGCGGCAAACCGGCGGCCGGCGCGCGCGCCTTGCCGGACGGCGAGATCGTCGCCGGCACACCGATTCCGGCGATCGTGCCGCTGCCCGGCAAAGCCATGGCGCCGATGCCGGGCAAAGTCGTGGTAGTGCCGAAAATCGGTGAAACCCTGATTGCCGGCCATGATGACGAGGTTGATGAAGAAGAGGGCGATGATGACGGTGAGCACCATGGCGGCAACGCTGGTGGTCAAGCCATCGGCTCCCTGGCGCTGGTCGATCGCAGCGAAGCCAACCGCAATGCTGACGGCAGCCTGAAAAACCCCGGCTATCCGTTCTGGATCGGCGGCATGGAAAGCTCGGTCGGCCAACGTCCGCCAACCCCGCCACTGGACATGCTCGACGCGGCCACCGCGCAAGCGCTCAAGGCCAGCGGCAAGGCGCTGTGGGCCAACCTCGACCCGGCGCAGTCCGGTGGCTGGGACGGCGGCCTGCAACGGCATACTCTTGACGGCGTGGCGGCCGGAGGCGAGGCGCATACGGTGACCACTTCGCTGGACTTCTCCAAGGAAGTGGTGCGGGCCAAACCGATCTACATGCCCGAGGAGGGCACCGAGGTCGAACAGGCCGCAATGGCCTTCCACGCGAAAAAGGATCACCCGAGCTATGCCTTGCTGCCCGGCAATCAAGTGGTGGCCAAGGCTTTCCGTACCAACGGCGCCTTGCCGATGGCCGGCGCGCCTTACTACGAACCGTGCATGGACGACCGGCAGAAACGCTTGACCAACAGCGCCGGCAGCGGTGAATTCAACAGCGGCGAGCGCATCGATGGCCTGTCGTTTGTCGGTGCCTCGACGTTCACCGCCGACCGGCCACGGATTTACAAGGCTGCCAACATTCAGTTCGACGCGGTGTACAACAAAGTCGGTTATCACTTCCCGCAGGCGCGCATTCTCGCGCTGTGGGAAGACGCCTGGCCGGTGATCACCAAACAGCGTCCGCCAGAGCCGCTGGTGATGCGCATGAACACCTTCGACTGCGTGCAGTACCAGCAAACCAACCTGGTGCCGGCCACGTACGAGATGGACGATTACCAGGTGCGCACACCGACCGACGTGATCGGTCAGCACATCCACCTGCCAAAGTGGGATCTGACTTCCGCCGATGGTTCGTCCAACGGCTGGAATTATGAGGACGGTGTGCTTTCCCCGGGCGCTGTGCAGGAACGCATTCATGCCATCCGTGCGTTCAACCAGTGCGAGGGCAGTGACCCGCGCGACGGTACTCAAGCCTGCCCGAAAGCCAAGGCACACCCGTTCTTCGGTCAGTACGGACGGGCTGACTGGGTTGGCGCGCGCACGGCGATGCAGCGCTGGTTCGTCGACCCGGTGGTGAACATCAAAGGTGTCGATCGCGGCCTCGGCACGATCTTCACCCACGACCACCTCGGCCCATCGACGCACCAGCAGATCGGGCTGTACGCCACGGTGCTGGCGGAACCGGCCGGTTCGACCTGGCTGCACGCCGAGACCGGCGAGCCGTTGTACAGCGGCGCGCGTCAGGACGGCGGGCCGACGTCGTGGCAAGCGGTGATCAACACCGGTGACCTCGATGGCGACGGCAAGAACGACAGCTTCCGCGAGTTCTTCCTTGAATACAGCGACTTCCAGCACGCCTATGAAGCCGGCGTCTACGTCGGTGCCGGACCCAATGGCGTGCCCAATGCGCAAGCGTTCCCGGCCACCGCCGACAGCTTCCGCTACGCGATCAATCCGCCAGTGCGCAACAACGCCAGCACTTTGCTTGAAGGCGTGCTGGAAGTGCAGGGCGGTCAGGTGCCGGGCTGTCCGAGCCGGCCGTGTCCGCAGGCGATTTCGGTGGATGACCCGGGCATGTTCGTCGTCAATTACCGCAACGAGCCGCTGGCCCTGCGCGTGTACGACCCGAACAAAGTCGGCCCGGATGGCAAGCGCGGCATGCAGGCCGACGGCCTCGGCGGAGATCTGTCGTTCGCCATGCAAAGCCGCACCGACCGGGCGATCCCGGCGATGAACCTGGCGCCGAACCTGCTCACCGCAGCCACCGGGCCAACCGGCGGCACTACGCTGTTCCCGCCGCACATCAACAAGGGCGGTGCCGAACCGGGCGATCCGTTCACGCCGATGCTGCGTACCTACACCGGTGACAACGTGCGGCTGCGGGTGCATGCCGGGGGCCATGAGGAGGAACACAACGTGACCCTGCATGGCGTGAAATGGCTGCAGAGCGGTTCCGGTTTCGGCAACAGCTCCAACTCCGGCTGGCGCGCCTCGCAGATGATCGGCATCTCCGAACAGATGGGCTTCATTGCGCCGGTGTCGATGCTCTCCAGCTCAGCGGCGACTACGGGCGACTATCTGTACTCGATGGACGCTTCGATCGAAGGCTACTGGAGCGGTATCTGGGGCGTGATGCGCAACTACACCGCCAAGCGCAATGACCTTTTTGCGATTCCCAACAACCCGAGCCCGGCGGGCATGCGTAACACGGTCGCTTTCGAGGGCAGTTGTCCGCGGATCAGCGCCAACCCCAACGGCATCGGCACGCGACCCACTGTGCAGCGCAACTATGAAGTGGTCGCCGCGCTGGCCAACGACATTCTCGGCAATGCCCTGGGCCTGACCATCGGCGATTCCGCAGGACTCGGCCAGCATGTCGGCGGGCCGCTGAATCCGGCCGGTGGAACCCTGGTGCTGAACTCGCGCACGGTGAGCATTCCACAAGTCACGGTGACCGATCCGGAGGACGGCGAAACTATCACCATTGGCGGTCAGAGCGGGCCGTTGCACGACCCGACCGCGATTCTGTATGTGCGCAAAGCCGATCTGGATCCGCTCAGCGGCAAGCTCAAGCCCGGCATCCCGGTCGAGCCGCTGGTGCTGCGCGCAGCGGCGGGGGATTGCATCAATATCACCCTGGAAAACCGTTTGCCGAGCGTGATGCCTGATTTGACTCAGACCGCTGTCATGCAGGGGATGGTCAAGCGCGATCGCAACAGTGGTCTGGGCTCGACCACCTTCAGCAACAACCTGATGCGGCCGTCCAGCCACGTCGGTCTGCACGCGCAGCTGTTGGCCTACGACATCACCAAATCCGACGGTGCCAACGTCGGCGCCAACCCGATCCAGACCGTGCCACCGCGCGTCGGCAACAGTGGCGCGTATCCGACCCGGACCTATCAGTACTACGCCGGGCATCTGGAGCGTGAAGGTAAACCGGTGACGCAGTTGGGCCGCAGTGTTGACAACATCAACGCCACGGCGGTGGAGTTCGGCGGGCTCAACATCACCCCGGCGGACGTGATCAAGCAGCCGCAAAAAGGTCTTGGCGCAGCGATGAGCATCCTGCCGATCGGCGCGACCTGGGTTGACGATGTACGCAAGGTCAACGCCACGGTCACCGCGCCGGGGCAAACCAGCTACCGCGATTTTGTGATGGTCTGGCACAAGGCGTTGAACACCCGTTGGGCCAATGGCCGGCCTGTCGAGGGCATTGCGGCTGAAGGCTTGGGTGTGCCGACCGATCCGCAGGACAACTCGAGCATGGCGATCAACTACAAAACCGAACCGCTGTGGTATCGCTTCGGCCTCGCGCCTGACGCACCGTTCGGGCATGCCGACGGCGCCGGTTACGGCGATATGGCCAACGCGCACATGGCTTACAGCAATGCGCTGATCGGCGGCGATCCGCAAACGCCGGTGCTCTACGCGAAACCGGGACAACCGTTGCGCACGCATATTCTGATGCCCAGCGGCGGCAGTCGTGGCAGCACCTTCCAGCTCGATGGACATGTCTGGTCGGTCAACCCGTTCCAGGCCGAGAAGAGCGACACCGGCGGTTATCCGATGGGCAGTCCGGGCGTCGGTTCGGTGCGCTTCGGCTACAACCCGATGTCGATGTACATCGGCGCCCACGAAAGCATCCTCCCGGCGGCGCACTTCAGCTTCATGATCCCCAGCGCCGGCGGCAGCAACGCGATACCGGGCGATTACCTGTTCCGCGACTACGGCGCCTACGGCAACACCTCCGGGCTATGGGGACTGCTGCGCGTGACCAACGAAGCGGAACCGGCACCGCAGGGGCAGTAGGCACAAACGCAAGGCCTGTAAATGCAAAAAACTGTGGGAGCGAGCTTGCTCGCGAATGGGGGCAGCTCGGTTTTTAAGGGTGAGGTTGCAGACGCTTTCGCGAGCAAGCTCGCTCCCACAGTGGGCAATGGTGGCAGTGAGGGAGTGGGATGGATGCAAATCCCTTGTGGGAGCGAGCTTGCTCGCGAATGGGGGCAGCTCGGTTTTTTAGGGGTGACGCTGGAGACGCCTTCGCGAGCAAGCCCGCTCCCACAGTGGGCAATGGTGGCAGTGAGAGAGTGTGATGGATGCAAATCCCTTGTGGGAGCGAGCTTGCTCGCGAATGGGGACAGCTCGGTTTTTTAAGGGTGACGCTGGAGACGCCTTCGCGAGCAAGCCCGCTCCCACAGTGGGCAATGGTGGCAGTGAGAGAGTGGGATGGATGCAAATCCCTTGTGGGAGCGAGCTTGCTCGCGAATGGGGGCAATTCGGGTTCGAGGGTGGCGCTGAAGACGCGTTCGCGAGCTTGCTCGCTCCCACAGGGGCCGGCGTTTTGCCAGATGAAGAGGTAGGGGAGTGCCAGATGAACAGGATCATCAACATCATCGGTATTTGCACGCTGGCCATGGTCGGGGCGGTGCTGACGCTGAGCGAGATTGCCGTGGCGCAAACCGCTGGCGAACAGACGCTCAAGAGGGACGGCGTGACGGTGGACTTCGCCCTCAAACCGCTTGCCGCTGACGGCAAACTGCGCGAAGGCGAATTCGCCGATGTGCAGTTTCGCGTGACCGACAGTGCTTCCGGGCAGGTCTTGTCCGGTGTGGCGCCGGGGGCGTGGATCGATGCGCAAACGGTCGCCGCTGATCAGGCCCAGGGCCGCGATCAGAGCTGCAAGGCGCGCGTCGGTGTGTTCCTCAAATCCAACATCGGCGCGCGCCCGCTGCTCGACCTCAACAGCTATTTCCTGCTGGTCATGAACCGTGACGCCAGCATCGCCGTGGTCGATCCCTCGGTGTCGGTCGGCGGCATCACCAGCACCCTGGCGCGGATCGAGCTCAAACAGCCGCCGATGGATTGGGTCACCCCGACCGACAACAAACGTGTATTCGTGTCGATGCCCAGCGCCGGCGAAGTGGCGGTGATCGACAGCGAGCAGTTCAAGGTGCTCGATTCGATCAAGGCCGGCAGCCAACCGGTGCGCGTCGCGCTGCAACCGGATGAACGCCTGCTCTGGGTCGGCAATAACGCCAGCAAAAGCGAAGACTCCGGCGTCACGGTCATTGACAGCCAAAGCCTCAAGCCGCTGAAACATTTGCCGACCGGGCGCGGTCATCACGAAATCAGCTTCAGCAAGGACAGCCGTTTCGCCTTTGTCAGTAACCGCGACGACGGCACGTTGAGCGTGATCGACAGCGCCAGCCTGGCCATCGTCAAGCAGGTCAGAACCGGCTCCCACCCTTTGTCGGTTGCCTATTCGGCATTGTCCGGCGCGGTGTACGTGGCTGACGGCAAGGACGGCACCGTTACGGTGATCGACGCCAACAGCCACGCCGTGCGCCGGGTGATCACGTTGCAGCAAGGTCTCGGCCCGATGGGTTTCAGCGCTGACGGGCGTTTCGGCGTGGTACTCAACACCCTGGCGAACCGCGCCAGTGTGATCGACGCGGCCACTGACACGGCTATCCATGACCTCGAAGTCTCCGCCGAGCCTTACCAGTTGGTGTTCACCCAAGCCTATGCCTACGTGCGCGGACTGGCCTCGCCCAAGGTCAGCATGATCAATCTGTCTTCGTTGGGCGAGGGTCGCCAGCCCATCATCCAGGGCTTCGAAGCCGGCCCGCAACCACCGCGCATGGCCGGTGATCTGCCGCTCGCGTCGAGCCTTGCGGTATCGCGCGACGACAACGCGGTGTTCGTCGTCAACCCGGTGGACAACACCACTTACTTCTACGCCGAAGGCATGAACGCGCCGATGTCCGGCTATCCCAATCGCGGCCAGATCGCCCGCGCGGCCATGGTCATCGACCGCAGCCTGCGCGAGGTCTCGCCGGGGCTTTACAGCGCCCGGGTGAAACTGCCGCCAGCCGGGCGTTTCGATGTAGCGTTCCTGCTCAATCAACCGAACATCATTCACTGCTTCAGCACACTGATCGAAGCCGATGGCGCGGTGGCGAAACACTTCGGCCAGCCGCAAGTCGAGTTTCTTCTGGACAAGACCACTGCTGCGCTCAACGACCCGTACGTGGTGCGTTTTCGCATCGTGCAGGGCAAACAGAAACTGCAGCGCAGCGGTGTGAAAGACGTGCAATTGCGCTATTACCTGGCGCCCACCTCTCACCCGCGTGAGGTCGCCGCGCAGGAAGTTTCCGCCGGCGTGTATGAAGCGCCGATCACCCTCGACCGCAGTGGCGCCTGGTATCTGCATGTGCGCGCGGCGTCGCTGGGGGCCGGTTTCGACGACAAGACGTTTGCCAGTGTCCGGGTCGCCCCGGGCCAGACGCCCTGAAGAGGAGTTTCACCATGAACCGATTTGTATCCAGTGGCGTGCTGACCCTGTGTCTGTTGAGCCTCGGCATTCAACAAGCCCAGGCCCATTCCGCAGACGAACATGCCGGGCATACGGCGCCGCCACGCAGCAGTCAGGAGCACGCCCAGGTGAAGTTTGCCAACGTGCCATTGCTTGATCAGGACGGTAAGAGCGTACGCCTTGAGCCGGATCTGGTGCAGGGCAAGATTGTCGTCATGAGCTTCATCTATACCAGCTGCACCACGGTGTGCCCGGTGGTCTCGTCGATCATGGGCAAAGTGCAGAAACAACTCGGTGCACGGGTCGGCGATGAGGTGCAACTGGTGTCGATCAGCATCGACCCCCAGCGCGACGACCCCAAGCGCCTGCAGGAATATGCCCGCAGCTTTCAGCAGGGGCCGGGGTGGAGCTGGCTGACCGGCTCGCCACAGTCGATCAATGAAACCCTCAAAGGCCTCGGCAGTTTCAGCGGCGATTTCAAAAGCCACCAGCCGCTGATTCTGGTCGGCGATGGCGACAGCCGCCACTGGACGCGCTACTACGGTTTCACCGATCCGGCGCTGCTCAGCAAGGAAGTGGAAAAGCTCAGCGGCCTGCGCACCCACGCCAGACATACCGCCATCGCCATGGAGCATCAGCCATGAGAATGCTCGACTGGATTTCGCTGAGCGTGTGTTTCTGGATTTTCAGCAACGTCGCGTTTGCCCATGAAGGCCATGCGCCCGATGCCCCGACGAGCGTTGTCGCCGCACCGGCCAAAGGCACTCACGACGCGCAGACATGGTTTACCGACACGCCGTTGTTGGACCAGAACGGCCAGACCTTGCGCTTCTACAGCGACGCCTTGCAGAACCGCGTGGTCCTGCTCAACGTGATTTTCACCAGTTGCAACGATGCCTGCCCGCTGATCACGCGCAAGCTCAAGGAAGTCCGCGAGCTGCTGGGCGACCAGGCCGACGCGATCACTTTCATTTCCCTTACCAGTGATCCGCTGCGCGATACGCCGGCGGTGCTCAAGGCTTACACCTTGAAGCAGGGTTCCGATGACCCTCATTGGCTTTTTCTCACCGGCGACAAGGCGCAGATGGACCTGGTGCTGAGCCGCATCGGCCAGATCGTGCCAACCCCGGAGCAGCACTCCACCCAGCTGATCGTCGGCGACGTCGCCAACAAACGCTGGAGCAAGATCCGCCCCGATGCCCCGGCCGCCGCCATTGCCCAGCGCTTGCAATTGCTGACAATGCCCGTGGCCGGCCGCTGAGCCTGCGCCATGAACCCTGGCCGCTCGCTCGCGCTGATTCTGCTCCTTGGCATCAGCCTTGGCGCCACAGCCCAGCCGCTGACGCTTGAGGAGGCGGCCGGCAAGCGCTTGTACCGCGAAGGGCTGTCGGACAGCGGCGAGCCGGTCATGGCGCGGGTAGGCGCGGCGGACGTGGCGCTGCCGGCGACCAGCCTGCCATGCGCCAACTGCCACGGCGCCGATGGCCTCGGACGGCCTGAAGGCGGTGTGCGTCCGCCACCACTGAACTGGGCACGGCTGACCAGCATTTACGGCCAGCAACAGGTCAACGGTCGGCGCTACCCGGCCTACACCGAAACCAGCCTGGCGAGGGTCATCGAACAGGGCCGCGATCCGGCAGGCAATCGCCTCGACCCGAGCATGCCGCGCTTCGTCCTGTCGATGAAGGACCAGCGCAACCTCACTGCGTACCTCAAGCGGCTCGCCGACGAGCGCGACCCCGGCCTCGACAACGAGACCTTGCACCTGGGGACCTTGCTGCCCAGCCAGGGGCCGTTGGCCGAGGAGGGCATGACGGTGGCAGCGGTGCTCAACGGCAGTGTCGCGCGGATCAATCAGGCGGGCGGCATTCATGGCCGGCAGGTGCGTTTGACGGTGATCGATCCCGGACCGGATCGCGCCAGTGCCGAACTGGCCTTGCGTCAATTGATCGAGCAGGAGCAGGTGTTCGCCTTGATCGCACCGCTGGCGCCGGCCCTCGACAGCGAATTGGCGACGCTGCTGGAACTGGCCGGCGTACCGCTGATCGGTCCGTTATCGATGCCTGGCGCCCTGCAGACCAGCGTGCAGATTTTCGCGCCGTTGCCCGGGCTGCGCGAGCAGCTGCTGGCCTTGGCCGATTACGCCACGGGCAGCTTGCGGGTGTTGCAGGGGCCGACCCTGATTGCCTATCCCGATGACCCGGTACAGGCGCAAGCGGCGCAAAGCCTCGGTCTATATCTGCAGGGGCATGGCTGGGAAAAAGTCAGCTTGCACGCCTACGACGCGGCGGCCGAGCAATTGCCCCTCGGGTCGCGCTCGGTGTTCTATCTGGGCAGCGGCGGCGGTTTCAGTCGCTTGGCCACGCGCCTGCGTAACGCCGGCCAGGTGCCGTATCTGTTTGCCGCTTCGAGCCAGGTCGCCGGCGATCTGCTGCAAGTGCCGGAAGGCTTTTCCCGGCGCGTGTTTCTCGCTTATCCCTTCGTGCCCAGCGACTGGACGCAAAGCGGGCGCATGGCGTTGTCGACGTTGCGTGAGGGCCAAGGGCTGGGCGCGCAACATGCGGTGCTGCAAGTCGGCGCCTACGCCTCGATGTTGTTGCTCGGCGAAGGCATGAAGCAGGCCGGCCGGGATGCCAGCCGGGAAAAACTCGTCGCCGCGCTCGAAGGCCTGCATGATTTCGACACCGGTCTGACGCCGCGCCTGAACTTCGGTCCCGGGCGGCGCACTGGGCTTGAACGGCGCCCATGTGGTGACCGTGGATTTGCCCGATCAGCGCTTCTATCTGGTCGCGCCGTATAAACCGATGGTTGCCAGCCCCTGACGGAGGCTCCGCTCATGAAGCTCATAACCCTGATGTGGCTGCTGATCTGCTGTTTGCCGGCGGCGTGGGCCGACAACGGGCCGGCGGCGGCGCGGGTCAATGGCGAGGAAATTTCGCAGTTTCGTCTCGAGCGCTATTTCGCCGAATACCTGGAAGATCAGGGCCGCGCCGTGGCGAGCATTCGCAATCCCAAGGCCTACAGGCAGCTGCGCCGGGCTGCGCTGGATGCGCTGATCGACCGCGAGCTGCTGTGGCAGGAGTCACGCAAGCGCGGTGTGCGCATCGACGAGCAAACGCTCCACCACCAGATCAATCAGACACGCACTGCACTCGGCGGCGCTGAGCGCTTCGGTCGGCGGTTACAGGACGCCGGCTTCGACGAGGCGTCGTACCGCGATTACCTGGCTCGTGAACTGGCCGCGCAGCAAATGTTTGCCGCATTGCTGCGTCAGCGTTTCACCCGCACTCAGCAACTGCTGATCAAGGTTGCGCCGAATGCCGATGCCACCACCCAGGCACAAGCGCAGATACGCTTGATACAGATGCGAGCGTCTATCATTGCCTCTGCAGGCTTCGTCAGCGCAACGGTGCGCTCACCATTCGGCTGGCACCTGGTCTATCTAGAGAACCACTGGGAGGCGAGCGATGTCCCACGTATGCAAGGGCTGGAATCAGTCGGGGATGAACGCGCTCGACAGCAACAGGCCCAGGCTCGTCGTCAGGTGCTCGCACAATTGCGGGCGCAGAACAGGATCGAACGAATTGACGACGATTGAAGCTTCCCCCCAATAGTGGGGAATGGCTTCGATGCCCATTCAGGTGCTTCCCCGTTTCTGGGGAACGGGGTACCGGGACGAGCGGGCATTATCATTGAATTCAAGGACATGAAGACTTAAAAATACTGGCATTGCGCCTGGCATGAAGTGTGCGTTACCGAGAGTAAGGCACACTCCACCAGACCCGGGCTCAAGGTTTCATCTGCCGGATCTGCTGCTTCAAGGAGTCGACCTTGGTTAACAAAGTACTGGTTGTCGAAGACGAACAGCTGCTTGCACAGAACCTTCAGGATTATCTGTCGGCGCAAGGGCTGGACGTCCGGATTGCACATGACGGAGCGACGGGTATCGGTTTGGCCGAAGCGTTTGCTCCCGATGTACTGGTGTTCGATTACCGCTTGCCCGATATGGAAGGTTTTGAGGTGCTCGACGCCGTCCGCCAGAACAGGACGTGCCATTTTGTGCTGATAACGGGTCACCCGACCGCCGAAGTCTGTGAGCGGGCGCGGCAACTGGGGGTCAGCCACATCCTGTTCAAACCGTTTCCCTTGGCGGAATTGGCCCGAGCTGTCTGCGACCTGTTAGGCATCAAGCGTGAAGCGAAACCCGGTGCGAGCCCTTCCGAAGGGTTTGTCGAACGACGCCAGAGCAGGACCGAGAGCTTCCCGTTGCAGTTGTACGATGGCAGTTGGGTGTTGGCGGATCGGCGACGAAGTCGCGCGACGGCCATGGCACCGGACGACGATCAGATGCTCACCGGGGAGTAATGGCGCGATCAGACGTTCCGGCACCAGCCGCCAGAGTTTGCCGCGCCGACAGGGCTTCAGGCCCCGGTTGGAGAGCAAGCCATGGAACGTCTGTCCGTTGTCGTCGAACCACCGCAGGCGCTAACCGCTGCAGAGCGGTTTACCTGTGAACAGCTGGCTCAGGCCCGGGCACGGGCCGCCACCTCGGGCGAACGCGTCCTCGATGCGCTCGCCGTGCTCTGCGAATTGGCGCCGATGCCGTTCATTGATTGCCTCGGCGCGACCCTGCATTACCCGGTGCTGGCCACCGACAGCCTGTTTCAAGCGACGCCGGTATTCGACCGGGTCACCCTCGCGCAATGCCTCAAACGTGAATTCATCCTGCTGCGCCATAACGACGAAGTCATTGGCGTATTCGCCGACCCCTTCGAGTCGGCGCGGCTGGCCTGGATAGACGACTGCCTGCACGGCGCGCCGCTGTATCTGGTGCACGCCGATGACCTCAAGGCCTATCTGGCCCGCCATGAAGAAAGCTTCCACGCCGTCGACTCGCTGAATGCCCAGGGCGACACCCATCACGAAATCGACACCCTGCAAAGCCTGTCGCTGACGAGTATCAGCGAAGACGCCAGCAGCGTGGTGAAACTGGTCAACTCGACCCTGTACGACGCGCTGAAAATGCACGCCAGCGACATCCATCTCGGCACCACCGGCAATGGCCTGGTGATCAAGTACCGCATTGACGGCGTGCTCAACAACATCAGCAAGGTCCAGGGGTGCGAGTTCGCCGAGCAAGTGATCTCGCGGGTCAAGGTCATGGCCGAGCTGGACATCGGCGAAAAGCGTGTGCCGCAGGATGGCCGCTTCAAGATCGGCATCAGTGGCCGGCAGATCGATTTTCGTGTGTCGATCATGCCGAGCATTTTCGGTGAAGACGCGGTGCTGCGGGTGCTCGACAAACAGGATCTGGCCGACAAGGTCTGCGGCGTGCAACTGCAGGCGCTGGGTTTTGAAGACGAAACCTTGCGCCAGTTGCGCCGCCTCGCCGCCGAGCCCTACGGCATGGTGCTGGTGACCGGCCCGACCGGCAGCGGCAAGACCACCACGCTGTACGCGATGATCACCGAGATCAACCATGGCGTGGACAAGATCATCACCATCGAAGACCCGGTCGAATATCAACTGCCGGGGGTGTTGCAAATTCCGGTCAACGAGAAGAAAGGCCTGACCTTCGCCCGTGGTCTGCGCTCGATCCTGCGCCATGACCCGGACAAGATCATGGTCGGCGAAATCCGCGACCCGGATACCGCACAGATCGCCGTGCAATCGGCGCTCACCGGTCACCTGGTATTCACCACCATCCACGCCAACAACGTCTTCGACGTGATTGGCCGCTTCACGCAAATGGAAATCGACCCCTACAGCCTGGTCTCGGCGCTCAACGCGATCCTTGCTCAGCGCCTGATCCGTCTGGTCTGCACCAGTTGCAGCGCAGCGGTCAGGCCGAGCGATGAAGAGCTGCGCGCCTCGGGCCTCGATCCGCAAAAAGTCGAGCACTACCACTTCGTCCATGGCAAGGGCTGCGGCCACTGCCGGGGCAGCGGTTATCGCGGGCGTACGGCGATTGCCGAGTTGCTGCACCTGGACGACGAACTGCGGCAGATGATCGTCGAGCGTCAACCGATCACCCAAATCAAGGCTCTGGCCTGCGCCCGTGGTTTGCGCCTGTTGCGCGAATCGGCGCTGGAGCTGGTAGAGCAGGGCCGCACCACGCTGGAGGAGATCAATCGTGTCACTTTTATCGCGTGAGCGTTTTATCGCCGTGCTCGGCGCCAGCGGTGTTGGCCTGGGGCAGCGGCGCGGTAGCGACACTCTCTGGCTGGGCAGTGTCGGTTACATCGACGAAGGCTTCCAGAGCTACGCGGTGGCGCTCGACACCCTCGATCGCTTGCTCGGTGAACACGCCCGCGCCGGCGCCGAAGTCAGCGTAGTGATTTCCGGCCACTTCAGCCGTTTCTGCCTGGTGCCGTGGAGCGCGCAGATCAGCAGCCCTGAAGAACTGCGCGGCTTTGCCCGACTGTGTTTTGAAGACTTGTTCGGCGCGACGACTCAGGCGTGGAGTCTGGTGCTGTCCGCCGAACCGTCCGGTTACGACCGCATCGCCAGTGCCTTGCCGCAGGATTTGCTCGATCGCTTGCGCACACTGGTCAGCGCTCGCGGTCTGCGCCTGCGCTCGGTGCAACCGTATTTGATGGCGGCGTTCAACCGTTTCGACAAAAGCCTGGATTCCGGCGATTTCCTGTTCGTGGTGGCCGAGCCGCAACGCAGCGTCTTGTTGCTCACAAGGGAAGGGCGCTGGGCCAGTGTGCGCTCGGTCGGCGGCAGTGACAGCGATGGCGCGCTGAGTGCGTTGATCGGTCGCGAACGGCAGCTGCAAGCCTCGACCAGCGAGCGCGCCTTCAACGTTTACCTGCACGCGCCGGCGCGCCTCGATGCGCAGCCAGACTTGCCGGGCGTGCAATTGCGCAGCCTTGAAGACGCGTCGATGAACGTGCGTGACGGCTTGTACGTCATGTCCCGGGCGGTGGCCTGACATGCGCGCGCTCAATCTGGATTTTCAGCCACGGCCACGTTCCGGCCCGCTGGGCTGGGGGCTGCTCGGCGGCGGTGTGGTGCTGGCGCTGCTGTGCCTGGGCGTGCAACAGCATCTCGATGGCCAATCCGAACAACAGCAAGGTCACTTGCAGACAACCCAGCGCCAGCTCACTGGCGATAACAGCAGCAAGAGCACATTAAGCCCGGCAGAAACCCGCGAGCAGGCGCAGAACCTCGCCGAAATGCGCAAGGTTTCCCAGCAACTGCGGCGCCCCTGGGAACGCCTGTTCGCCATGCTCGAAGCGCTGCCCCGTGACGACGTCGCGCTACTGAGCCTGACCCCGGATGCGCGCAAGGGCCAGGTGCGCATCAGTGCCGAAGCGCGGGATCTGCAAGCCATGCTCGATTTCCACAAGCGCCTGGAAGCCAGTGACGAACTGTCCGACGTGTCGCTGCTCAGCCACGAAATCGTCGTCAAATCGCCGGAACAACCGGTGCAATTCAACCTGTCGGCGACCTGGGAGACAGGCGATGCGAATCCCTAGACTGATCGTCCACGAATACCTGCAGGGCCTCGGTATTCCGGGCCTGGCCGGGCTGGCGCTGCTACTGGTTGCACTGGCCTGGGCACTCGCTGGCTTGCTGCCGGGCTGGCAGTCGTTGCAGCAACTCACGTCACAGACGCAGGAGGCCAGCGACTATCTGGCCCAGGTCGAAGACGGCAGCATTGCGCCGCCCGTGGTACCGCAGCGTCAGCTCGATGACTTTCGCAACAAGCTGCCGGCGCAACCGCAGGCCACCGTGGCGATCGATCGCATCTATGCGCTCGCGGCGCAGGAACACATCACCCTGGCGCGCGGCGAGTACGCCCTTGGCGTCGACCCGAAAACCCACTTGGCGCGCTATCAGATCCTCTTGCCGGTGCGTGGCAGTTATCCGCAACTGCGGCGCTTCCTGCATGCCTTGCTCGGGCAGTTGCCGGCGGTGGTGGTGGAAGACCTCGAACTGCAGCGCAAGAAGATTGGTGACACCGACCTCAACGGGCGGATCCGTTTGACCCTCTACCTGTCGAGGTCGTGATGAATACCAAGCGCGTGACCGGTTGGCTGGGGTTCTTCGGTGTGGCGGCGGCGCTGGCCTGGTTGCCTGAGTACTTCTCGCCAGGCGAAGACCCGGAATCGGCCGAAGTGGCCGTGGCCACGCCGGTGAAATCTGCCAGCCATGGCGCCCAGGCAGGCAGGGTCAAGACAGCGCCAATCAAGGACCTCGGCCCGGCCGGCGACCTGTTCGCGGCGAAGACCTGGAAAGCCGCGCCGACCCTGGCCACCGTCACTGAAATTGCCGTCAACCCCGCCCCGGTGGTGCAAGCCCCGAGCCTGCCACCGCTGCCGTTTCAATTCGTCGGCAGGCTGCATGACCGCAGCGACCTGCAAGTGTTTTTGCAGAGCGGTGAGAAAATCTACGTCGTGCGCAACGGGGATGTGATCGACGACACCTGGAAGATCACCGGCATTTCCGATCTGGAACTGAGTCTGGTCTACCTGCCTTTGCATTTGTCGCAGACCCTGTCTGTGGGGAGCACGCAATGAACCGATCCCGTTTGCTGATGAGTGTCGGCCTGTGCGCCGGGCTGGCTGCCTGCAGCACCGCACAAGTGGCCAACAAGGAAGCCGCCGACCTGATTGAACAGGGGCAATACGAGGCGGGGCTGGCCCGAATCGAGGAGGGGTTGCGCGAAGACCCGCGTGACACCGAATTGCACCTGCTGCTCAACAGCGGCCGGGCCAAGGCAATCACCGCATTGCTGACCTCCGGCGACACCGACCGCGCACGGCGCGATTTTGCTTCCGCGCGGGTCGCCTACAACCGCGTGTTGACCATCGAACCGAATAACCGCCGTGCCCAGGATGCCCTGAAGCAGATGGACTATCTGCGCAGCATGGACGAGAAGCTTGAACTGGCCCGTGGTGACCTGCGTCGCGGCGACATCTACGGCGCCGACCGCCAGGTCAAACAGATCCTCGAACTCGACCCGAACAACGAAGGCGCGCTGGAGCTGCAGGGCAATATCCGTCTGGTGCAAAGCCGCAACGTCATCGTCTATCCGCAGTTGCGTACCAAGCTTGATCGCCCGGTGACCCTGGAGTTTCGCGACGCCAATCTCAAGACCATTTTCGAAGTGCTGTCGCAGGTCGCCGGGCTGAATTTCATCTTCGACAAGGACCTGCGCCCGGACATGAAAGCCACCATCTTCGTGCGTGACGTGCGCATCGAAGACGCGGTGACCCTGCTGCTGCAACAGAACCAGTTGCACCAGAAAGTGGTGAACGAAAACACCTTGCTGATCTACCCGGATTCGCCGCAGAAAGTGAAGGATTACCAGGAACTGGTGATGCGCACCTTTTACCTGACCAGCATCGACGCCAACACCGCCCTGAACATGGTGAAAACCATGCTCAAGACCCGCGACGTGTTTGTCGACGAACGCCTCAACACCCTGACCATGCGCGACACCGAAGACGCCGTGCGCATGGCCGAAAAACTCCTGCAGTCGCAAGACCAGTCCAATCCGGAAGTGGTGCTTGAAGTGGAAGTGATGGAAGTCGCCACCCAGCGCATTCTCGACCTCGGCCTGCAATGGCCGAACACCTTCGGCGTGGTCAACAGCGACGGTTCGGCGGTGACCCTGCTCGATCAGCTCAAAGGGATCAACTCCAGCCGCATCTCGATCTCGCCTTCGCCACAGGCCAAGATCAATGCGCAGGACAACGACATCAACACGCTCGCCAGCCCGGTGATTCGCGTGAGCAACCGTGAACAGGCACGGATTCACATCGGCCAGCGGGTGCCGATCATCAGTGCCACATCGGTGCCGTCGACTCAAGGCCCGGTGATCACCGAAAGCGTCACTTACCTCGACGTCGGTTTGAAACTCGAGGTGCAACCGACAGTGCATCTGAACAACGAAGTGGCGATCAAGATTGCCCTCGAAGTGAGTAACGCCACGCCGCTGGAACCGACCCGTCAGGGCACGATCCCGGTGCAGGTCGACACACGCAATGCGCAGACCACGCTGCGCTTGCATGACGGCGAAACGCAAATCCTCGCCGGACTGATGCGCAATGACCACGGCGCCACCGGCAACAAGATTCCCGGCCTTGGTGACATTCCCGGTTTGGGCCGGCTCTTTGGCAGCAACAAGGACACTGTCGGCAAATCCGAGCTGGTGTTGTCGATTACCCCTCGGGTCGTGCGCAACCTGCCGTACCAGAGCCCGTCGGACATGGAATTCTCCACCGGCACCGAAACCAGCATGCACATTCAGGCCCCGGATCGTTCGCAGAGCTACGTGGTGCCGTCACCTGCCGCGCAGCCGCGTGCAGTCGGCGACTCGGCCGTGGCAACTACCCGTGTCACCGTCGAGAAGCCTTGATCATGAACGCCTGCCAACGCGGTTTCACGCTGATCGAAGTGGTGGTGACGCTGGCCCTGATCGGCCTGCTGGCGAGTATGGCCGCGCCGCTGACCGAGACCCTGGTTCGACGCGGCAAGGAGCAGGAATTGCGCAATGCGCTGTATCAGATTCGCGATGCCATCGACGCCTACAAACGTGCGTTCGATGCCGGTTACATCGAGAAGTCGCTGAACAGCAGCGGCTACCCGCCGAACCTGAAAGTGCTGGTCGAGGGCGTGCGCGATGTACGCAGCGCGAAGGGCGCCAAGTTCTACTTTTTACGCCGCATCCCGCGTGATCCGCTGGTGCCGGCCAAACGTGACGATGAAGGGGGTTGGGGCCTGCGCGCCTACGACAGTCCGGCTCAGAATCCGCGCGATGGCGAAGACGTCTTTGATGTCTATTCCCACGCGCGGGGCAAGGGCCTCAACGGCATTGCCTACCGCGAGTGGTGAAGCACATGCGCCGGGAAAAAGGTTTTACCTTGCTGGAGCTGATGGTGGTGATGGCGATCATCGCGACATTGATGACCATTGCGTTGCCGCGCTACTTCAACAGCCTCGAAGCGTCGAAGGAAACCACGCTGCGCCAGAGCCTGTCGGCCATGCGCGAAGCGCTGGATCACTTCTACGGCGACACCGGCCGCTATCCCGATTCCATCGAGCAATTGATCGAGCAACGTTACCTGCGTAATGCGCCACTGGACCCGATCACCGAGCGCAAAGACCAGTGGGTGGTGATCGCGCCACCGGACGGTGTCGCCGGTGGCGTGGCCGATATCAAGAGCGGTGCTACCGGGAGGGCGCGTGATGGCAGCCAGTATTCCGAGTGGTAACTGCGCGCAGCAAGGTGGTTTTACCTACCTGGGCGTGCTGTTGCTGATTGTGCTGATGGGTATGGGGTTGGCCAGTGCCGGCGAGTTGTGGTCGACCACTGCGCGTCGCGACCGTGAACACCAGTTGCTCTGGGTCGGGACCCAGTATGCGCAGGCGCTGCGCAGCTACTACCGCAGCTCGCCGGGGCTGGCGCAGTACCCGAAAGAACTGGCCGACCTGCTCGACGATCAACGTTTTCCCGAGGCGAAACATCACCTGCGTCAGCTCTATCCGGATCCGATCGGACAGGGTGAATGGGCGCTGCAACGCGGTTTTGACGGACGCATCACCGGTCTCAACAGCGCCTCGACCGAGGTGCCGTTGAAGCAGGCGGACTTCCCGACGCAATGGTCGGATTTCCAAGGAATGCAGCGTTATTCGGACTGGCAGTTCGTTGCTGAAAAAGCCTTCCTCGACGGCGCCAATGGCCCAGCGAAAGGGCAGTCGAAGCAGCCCCAGGCATTGCAGCCATGACTCGCCATTGGTGGTGCGCGCTGATCGTGATGCTTGCGGCTGGCGGCGCGTGCGCTGCTGAAGAAGACGAAATGATGGGGTTCGTCGTCGACGACACGATCTCGCACATCGGCCACGACTTTTACTACTCGTTCACCGAACGCCTGCGCGACACCAGCCCGATGGATTTCAACCTGGTGGTGCGCGAGCGCCCCGACGCGCGCTGGGGCAGCCTGGTGACCGTGGAATATCAGCAACGCCTGGTCTATCGGCGCTTCCTGCCGCCGAACACCGTGGAGCTCAAGGACGAGGCCTACGCGGCCGCCGACTGGGTTCGCCGCCAGGTTGTCCAGCGCAAGCTGGAGGCACTGTTGCAGGACACCACCGACCTTGAGAAGGACGAATTATGAACAACACAACGTTCTCACGGCGCAGCGGATTCTGGATCTCGGGGTTGTTGATCGGCCTTGCCGGCACTGCCGCCGTCCAGGCCACCGAGCTGGTCTATACGCCGGTCAACCCGTCGTTCGGCGGCAACCCGCTGAACGGCACCTGGTTGCTCAACAACGCGCAGGCACAAAACGATCACGACGACCCGGACATCAAGAGCCGCTCGGCCGTGGCCGGGACTTCGGCACTGGAGCGCTTCACCAGTCAATTGCAATCGCGGCTGCTAGGGCAGTTGCTGGACAACATCTCCACCGGCAACACGGGGAGCCTGTCCACCGACTCTTTTATCGTCAACGTCATCGACGACTCCGGGGCACTGAGCATTGAAGTGACCGATCGAGCGACCGGTGAGGTTTCGGAAATTCAGGTGAACGGCCTCAACCCATGACGGGCTGACGGTTCCGGGGAGTGACGGACATGAAAAAGATCATCGCGCTAGGGCTGCTGTTGGCGACATTACAAGGGTGCAGTCTGCGTGAGCCGATGTCGGCCGAGCAGGACACCGAAACCCCGACCCTGACCCCCAGGGCCTCGACCTATTACGACTTGCTGAAGATGCCGCGACCCAAGGGGCGATTGATGGCGGTGGTGTACGGTTTCCGTGACCAGACCGGGCAATACAAACCGACCCCGGCGAGTTCGTTTTCCACCAGCGTGACCCAGGGCGCGGCGTCGATGTTGATGGACGCGATGCAGGCCAGCGGCTGGTTTGTCGTGCTGGAGCGTGAAGGGCTGCAGAATCTGCTGACCGAACGCAAGATCATTCGCGCCTCGCAGAAGAAGCCGAATACGCCGGTGAATATCCAGGGTGAGCTGCCGCCGTTGCAGGCGGCGAACATGATGCTTGAGGGCGGGATCATTGCCTATGACACCAATGTGCGCAGCGGCGGGGAAGGGGCGCGGTATCTGGGGATTGATTTGCAACGTGAGTATCGGGTGGATCAGGTGACCGTGAATCTTCGCGCAGTGGATGTGCGCAGTGGGCAGGTGCTGGCGAATGTGATGACCAGCAAGACGATTTATTCGGTGGCGCGCAGTGCCGGGATTTTCAAGTTTATCGAGTTCAAGAAGTTGCTTGAGGCTGAGGTGGGGTATACCACCAATGAACCGGCGCAGCTTTGTGTGTTGTCGGCGATCGAGGCGGCGGTGGGGCATATGGTGGCGCAGGGGATCGAGCGGCGGTTATGGCAGGTGGCGGGGGACAGTTCGGTGCCTGGGCAGGATGATGTGTTGAATCGGTATTTGAGCCAGAACAGGATTGACCCGGATGCCGAGTGAACGTGGCGGCCTTCGGGCCGACCAATCTCTTTTAGCTGAACCCGGTTTGAACCTGTAGGAGTGAGCCTGCTCGCGATAGCTATCTATTGGGCATCGACGATATCGCGAATGCACTCAGACCTTGTGGGAGCTGGCTTGCCAGCGATGGCGGCCTCACAGCCGTCCAATCTCTGGCAGACGTACCCAGTTCCAATGTGGGAGCCAGCCTGCTGGCGATGGCTTTCTCTCAGGCGCTGATTTTTTGTTCTGTGTACATATCCGTTGCTGCGGTCACGGCCGCTTAGGGTTCCGCCCTTACGGCGGGTCACCTTTTTCAAACGCCAAAAAGGTAACCCAAAAGGCTTGCTCCTACGTTCGGCCCTCGCAGGCTCGGGTCCCTTCGATCCGGGATCGATCCGGGCGCAGCGGCTACGGTTTGCTGCGCTGCACCTCCTTCCGCTGTGTCTGGCTGCGCCAGACGGTCGCTGCGCTCCCACGCCCGGATCAATCCCTCCACTCAGCCTTCCGACGTCGCCGGTGGATCAAAAGCAAGATCAAAAGCACTCGAGCTAACGCTCATCCTGTTGAGTGGGGCGGCTTTGCCGCTTGGGTTGTACGCACATTAAAACTGTGGGAGCGAGCTTGCTCGCGAAGGCGGCCTGACAGCCCCCAATCTCTTGCTGACAACACGCGATTCAATTGTAGGAGTGAGCCTGCTCGCGATAGCTATTTCTCAGACACAGTAGCTATTGCGGATGTACCCAAATCCTTGTGGGAGCTGCGGTGCGACGATTCGACTTGCCAGCGATGGCGGCCTTACAGCCGACCAGGCTCTGGCAGATGTACCCAGTTCCAATGTGGGAGCCAGCCTGCTGGCGATGGCTTTCTTTCAGGCGCTGATTTTTTGTTCTTTGTACATCTCCGTTGCTGCGGTCACGGCCACTTAGGGTTCCGCCCTTACGGCGGGTCACCTTTTTCAAACGCCAAAAAGGTAACCCAAAAGGCTTGCTCCTACGTTCGGCCCTCGCAAGCTCGGGTCCCTTCGCTCCGGATCGATCCGGGCGCAGCGGCTACGGTTTGCTGCGCTGCACCTCCTTCCGCTGTGTCTGGCTGCGCCAGACGGTCGCTGCGCTCCCACGCCCGGATCAATCCCTCCACTCAGCCTTCCGACGTCGCCGGTGGATCAAAAGCAAGATCAAAAGCACTCGAGCTAACGCTCATCCTGTTGAGTGGGGCGGCTTTGCCGCTTGGGTTGTACGACATTAAAACTGTGGGAGCGAGCCTGCTCGCGAAGGCGGCCTGACAGCCCCCAATCTCTTGCTGACAACATACGATTCAATTGTAGGAGTGAGCCTGCTCGAGATAGCTATCTCTCAGACTCAGTTGCTATTGCGGATGCACCCAAATCCTTGTGGGAGCTGCGGTGCGACGATTCGACTTGCCAGCGATGGCGATCTATGAGCCGACCAATTCCCGCCGGTTGCACACATTCACTGTAGGAGCTGCCGAAGGCTGCGATCTTTTGACTTTGATTTTTTAAGATCAAGATCAAAAGATCGCAGCCTGCGGCAGCTCCTACCCGTGCGTATTTCAATTCGGAATGTTTAAAGGTTGTTTCGATTTTGCAGAACCTTCCCACAGGGTTTTCAGGTTGTCCGTCGGACGTCCGGTCTCTAGCCTGTGTTCGTCGCTGCCAAATCAGTGACCGGGATTGGTAACCCCGACGTGAACCGAGCGCATTTGCGCTTTTCATGACGCATGCTTGCGCACCTTTATTGTGTGCACTCCGTTATGGCGGCTGTGCGCGGGAGACCTTCGGGTCAACCGGGTTCTCCGTTCCCCGTGTTTCCAGCCTGCGTACAGCTGCCACCTATTCATTCGGAAACCGAATGGGCCAGCTTCGGAGAATTACCATGAAAAAACCAGCACCCACCCCCCAGAACCAGACACTAACACCACATCACCCTACGCCTCAGTCGACATTAAAAACTCCACGAAGCCGCCGATCGCGCCCTCGACTTCTACCTCAACCCCACCGCCCACATCATGTCCAGCACCAACGAGCCGGAACCCATGTACCTGGCCAATCCCAGGTACAACACCGAATCCCTGCTGGCCAACGCCACCGAAACCCTCGGCTCGGCCAGTGAAATGCTCAACAACTTCGCCGCCTCCCTGGATCCCTCGCACCGCAAGACCGCGCTGGGCATCGCGCAGGTCGTCATGCTGGGCGAACTGGCCGTCAACCAAGCCCTTGATCACGTCGAACTCAAGAACTGAACACACCAATTGATCGTTCCCACGCTCTGCGTGGGAATGCAGCCCTTGACGCTCTGCGTCATAAGCGGGTTTCAGTTCCACACGAATCGAGGAAGGCAGCGATACACTGTAGCGTTTTCACGTCCGCTGATCTGCCAGCCGTGTTCGAAGGGAATAACGAGGCAAAAAATGAAAGGGAAATTTTTTACGAACAGGCGAGTCAGTTTTGGTTTGGTGGCAGTTCTATCGGTGAATGCGGCGTTGTTGGCGTTGATCGTATGTAGCGATTATTTAAATCGACACGATATGAAAATGATCAAAACTAAAGAACCGTTGCTTATCGAAGGTCCAAATGGCGACGATAATTTCTATGTCCTGCCTCTGGGCACTACGCTCTACCACGATAAAAGCTTTCCTGAAGGTCACGATCGTTATGTGGTGTATCTAAATCATAAGGGCGTGATTGCTCACGAAGAAGTGCCCATGAAGCCTGAGTATGGTGGTTCTTTTATTGATCCACTCTGGCTGGCAAATGTGGATGCGGATACTTTGAAAGAAATTTTCAAGCGTTTTCCGCTTTCCAAAAAAGATATCGCAGCCGCTATTAAGGCCAACGAGTTAACCAAGGATGATCTGGCCGACATCATTCGTTCAATGCCAGATTGATGGGCTTAGTAGGAGCTGCCGAAGGCTCGGGGCATGATCGGCAGCTCCTACAAAGGCCCACAAAAAACCGCGACCCCCCTCACCAGAGAATCGCGGCCCATCAACACCCAACACCTACTGCTGCAAAACCGTCGCCTGGTTAGCCGACCCGAACTGCTGAATATTCGCCGTCTGCGTAACCCCACTCTGATCGACATTGGCAATGTTGCCCGTCCCGCCCTGGGTGACATACGCCACGTTCATCGTATCTGCCTGTTTAACCGTGATCATGTTGTCGCTGCCATACAGTTGCGCGGTGTACGCCTGGTTGCCCGAGCCTGATTGATCAAACGATGCGCTGTTGCCGGTGCCATTCGAAGAGCCCTGCACCAGGTTGCCCGTGCCGCGCTGATCCGAGATCAGAATGTTGTCACTGCCATTCTGATCAAAGTACAGCTCGTTATACGACTCGGCCTGACTGACCATGGTTTTGTTGCCCGTCCCGGTCTGACTGGTGGTCATTACATGGCCGACGCCATCCTGAGTGAAGCTGGCGATGTTGCCATTGCCCGCCTGGGTGACGGTGGCGCGCTGGCCGCTGCCGAACTGACCGCCCGATTGCGGGCCTTTCCAGTTGCTGGCGTAGACCTTGTTGTCGTTGCCCACGGAGGTGGCGTTGAGCACGTGGCTGTCGCCGTTCTGGTAGGTGAAGTGCACGTTGCCGTTGCCCACCTGATACAGCGCCAAAGTCGAGTTGACCGACTCGAACTGGTCGGCGTAGATCGCGTTGGCATTGCCGACCTGGGTGACGGCGGCGGCGTTGTTTTCGCCGAAGCTCTGGTCGACCACGGTTTCGTTGCTGTCGCCGTACTGGTTGACGGTGGCCTGGCTGGCGGTTTGCGCGTCTTGCCAGATCTCGGTGCCGTTCAGGCCGCCGAACTGGTTGATGGTGATGCTGCCACCGGTGCCGTTGCGCTGATCGCCGTAGGCGTAGTTGCTTTCGCCGGCCTGGTTGATGCCGATCTGGCCGCCATTGTGGGTGACCTGTTCGGCGGTGCCGTAGTTGGCGGTGCCGTATTGGGTGATCACCGAGCTGTTGCCGACCCCTTCGTAGAGTTGTTCGATGTTGGCTTCGTTGCTGTCGCCGAACTGCAAGGTTTTCGCCTCGCTGCCGTTCTGCGAATCCTGGTAGACGAAGGAGAAGTTGCCAGTGCCTTGCTGCTGTTGCAGCGCGCTGTTCGCTGAGCCGAAACCCAGCGACTGGCTGGCGTGGGTGGTGTTGAAGGCGCCGACCTGTTGCTGGGTGATGGTGGCGTTGTCTTCGTAAAGCTGTTCGGCGTAGGCCGCGTTGTAGTCGCCGACGGCGTCCTGAGTAATCACGCTGCTGGCATGATCCTGCACGGCGGCGGCGTCGTTGCCCTGGCCCAATTGGGTCTGGGTGGCGCTGCTGAGAGGGGCCTGGGTCTGTTTTACATCTGCGATGTTGGCCGTACCGGCCTGGCTCTGGTTGGACAGGCTGTCGTCGGCCATGGCCTGGGCACTGATCATGACCAGCAGGGCGGCGGTGAGGGGCGTCAGTTTGAACATGATGAACTCTCCGATGAGTGCAGTGCTTAGCGATATTGCTTGACCGAAACGCTCATGCCGTTGCCCGACTGGGTCACGGCGCTTTGCAGCCCCGTGCCGGCCTGCTCGATGCTGGCGTCGTTGTTGTTGCCGTTTTGCGAAATCTGCGCGCGGTTGTGGCTGCCGTTCTGCGTGATGTAGGCGGCGTTGCCGGAACCGTTCTGGTTGATCAGCGCCATCAGGTCGCTGCCCTGTTGCAGGATGTACGCCTCCTGATTGCTGCCCGCTTGCACGATCTGCCCGAGCAGCGACTGACCGTTCTGTTGCAGCAGGGCGACGTTGGCCTGGCCGAGTTGATCGATCAGGGCTTGCTGACCCACAGGTGCGGGCAGTTCGCCGAGGTCAGAGCTGGTGGCTGCCAGATCGTCGTTTTCCATCAAGTCATCGGCACGCGCGCCCGCTGTGCTGCACAGCACAAGCAGGCAAAGCAGGGCGGCGGTCGACGTGTTCATGGTGTAAATCCTTTCAGGCGTTAACCTTCAAGACCTCGCCGCGGTCGCTCGCAAGCGGCCGGGGCGCAGGCTCAGAGCGTGGTCACCGACACCGTGCGCACGGTGCCCTGGGATGAACGGATCGTCGCAGTCGGGTTGGCCGATGGCACCACCAGCGTGTTGTTCAGCGTCAGCCGCCAGCGTCCGGTCACCGGTACCGTGGTGCTGCCCAGCGTAACGACGCCGGTTGGCGTGCTGACCTGCACCGTGATGGTGTTGCCGGTAGTCACTGACGAGGTGCCGGTGAAGTCCCAGTTGAAGCGACCGCCGGAACGCGCCTGCACCGTGGACGCGGTGACGGTGAACGTTTCCGCCGCTGGCCGTGGCGACACTTGCACCGTGACCGTGGCCGGCGTCGACAGGGCGCCGAAGCTGTCCCGGGCGATGTAGGTGAAGGTCGTGGTGAACGCCGTGGTCACGGTGGCCGGTGGGGTGTAGGTGATCACTGTGCCGTCGGTGCTGACCGTGCCACGGCCGGCTGCCGGTTGGGTCAGACTGTTGACGCCCAGCGGCACGTTGCCTTCCGGATCGGTGTCGTTGGCCAGCACGTTGATAGGGATTGCCACGCCCAGGGTGGCGACGCTGTCCGCGACGGCGGTCGGGGCCTGGTTCGGAGCCACGGTGATCGTCACGGTCGCCGGGTTGACCGAGGCCAGGCCTTTGGCGTCCTGGGCCTTGTAGGTGAAGCTGGTGGTCAGGGGTGCATTGACTACCGCTGGCGGGGTATAAACCACCGCTGCCGTGCCGCTCAATACCACGCTGCCCTGGCCGGTTGGCGGTTGCGTCAGCGCGGTGATGCCCAGCGGCGTATTACCGTCGGGGTCGCTGTCGTTGGTCAGCACGCTGAGGGTGATCGGCACACCCAAACTGGTGCTGCCGCCGTCCGCATTGCTGATCGGCGCCTGATTTTCACCGGTGTCCGGCGCAGTGCCGACCACGACGACGGCTTCGGTGTCACTGCCGCCCGCAGCAGATTTCACCGTCACGGTAGCCGGAGGCTGGGTCAGGTCGGCGACGGTGACGCGCTGCAGGGTGCCGCTCTTCGACAGGCGTCCATAGCCTTGGGCAACCATGTCCGGAATCGCCACTTCATCGCTCGATGTCGCCTCGATCAGCAGGCTGTGGTTGTCCCAGCTGTAGCGTGCGGTCTGCACTTTCACCACATCGGTAAGTTTGCTCGATACCGCCGTCGGCCGGGTGGTGCCGGTCGGGTTGGTCGCGGTGACCACGATCACCGCAGGTACCGGGCCGGAGCCCAGACGCTGGCCGAAGAACAAACCGTTGTTGTCGCCCAGAAGACTGGTCTGGCACGGCGTGGCGGGCGGCCCAGGCAACAGCGCGATGGTTTCCCGGAAACACAGTGAGGAACTGCTGTCTGCTTTGGCGAAGACCTCGGCGCGCACACCTGCAGCGGTGCGGCGATAGGTGGCGCGGTCGATGTCGACCTGGGTCTGCTGACGGTTGTCGAGCACCTTGCCGGACAGGCTGAACAGGTTCGACTGGATCGTCCCGGCCGGGCCGGTGATGCGCACGAAGTTGGTGTTGAACGGGCTGCCGGTCACCGCCTCGTTGAGGTTGGGGTCGCCGATGAAAGTTTCCGTGGCGCCGGTGTCCGGGTTCACTTCGGTGTAGGGACCGTTGACGCTGCGCAGGAACGGACCGAGGTCACCATTGATCGCACCGGTAAAATTGCCCGGTGCACCGATGCCGATGTCGCGGGTGATATTGATGGCGCGGCGACCGGGCGTGGTGACATTGACCGTTTCAACGCCATACGGGTGGGTAATGGTATAGGTGCCGGCGGTCGGCACCGAGACGCGAATGCGGATGCGCGCGAAGCTGGCCTGATCGCCATCGATGGGGTTCTCCGAAGCGAACGCCGCTTCGATCCCGGCGACGTAGGCGTCGAGTTCGTAACCGCTGTTGCCGACCTGCGGGATCGCTGTCTCGGCCAGGAACCAGAACGCCTCCGGCGGCCAGTTGTCCGGGAAAATCATCGGTTGGGCATCATCAAAGATGCCCGGCTCGGCGAGCAGGATGCACATGTAGGCCGGCGGCGTACTCACCGGCACCCGCGAACTGGCGGCGCGCGACTGACAGAGCTCCATCGACAGCAGATTGTTGTCCTGATACCACATCGGGAATTTCCCGGTGGCGAAGGTGTAGGGGCCGGGGTCGACGGCGGCCAGTTGCGCATAAGCGCTGCCGGTCAGCGAAAGAGCGAGCCCGAGCGCGTTGAGCGCAAAGCGTGGCCACTTGTTCATGATGCCTCCTGATGCGGATCTGGGCATGTGAGCGTTCATTGCACGATGACCACTTCTTCGGTATCGCTGCCGCCGTTGGACGACGTCACGCGAACCTTGGCCGGTGGGATCGGCGAGATGCCGGTGGCCAGGGTTTTCACCGCGCCGTCGCCGCCCAACGCACCGATGGCGGCGCCGCTGACGGAACTGGCGGTGAGCACTGGCGGCGAGGTTTCGTCACTGGTCGATGCCACCAGCGTCAACTGCCCGGAACTCAGGCTGTATTCGGCGCGCTGGATCACCACCAGATCGGTGAGGGTCATCGGCAGGGTGGTCGGGGTGCTGCTGGCGATAGCCAGGTGGTTGTCGGCGGTCACTTGCAGCGTGGTCGGCAAGGTCGGGTTGGCGGGCGATTGCGCATACCAACTGCCGGTGGAATTGGCTTCGGTCATGTTCAGCACCGGCGTGCTGCTGGTGACTGCTGCGGTGCCGGGGGCCGGTGGCGCCAGGACGAAAACGTCCTGTTGCGCCACGGGTGCACTGGTGCCGGCCTTGCGTGAATAAGTGCTGCGCTGAGTGATCAGCGGCGTTGGCCGCACCACCGCTGATAATTTGCCCGACACGGCGAATGTGGTCGTTCGCAGGTCGAGGCCGTTGGGCCCTTCGATGCGCACGAAGTTGGTGTTGAACGGGCTGCCGGTGACGGCTTCGTTGAGGTTCGGATCGCCAACGAATTGCTCGGCGGCACCGGATACCGGGTTGGTCTCGGTGTACGGGCCGTTGACGCTGCGCAGGAACGGGCCGATGTCGCCCTTGAGCGCGCCGTCGTAGGTTTTCGGCGTGCCGATGCCAATGTCGCGGGTCATGTTGATCGCGCGCCGCCCGGGGGTATCGATATTGAACACGTCGACGCCGTAGGGGTGGGTGATGACGTAGGTGCCGGCGGTGGGTACATCGACCCGAATGCGGATCCGCGCGAAGCTGACTTGATCACCTTCTACCGGTTCCTCGGCAGCGAACGCGGCTTCGATGGCGCTGACATACCCCAGATCGATTCCGCGCGCAGCGTCGACGATGGCGGTCTCGCCAGTGAACCAGAACGCTTCGTCAGGGAAATTGGTCGGGAAGACGATCGGTTGCGCGTCGTCGAAAACACCGGGGGTCGGCAGCAGCGAGCACATGTACGACGGCGCGCCGGGAGCGCTCGGTACGCGGGAGCTGAGCGCCTTCGACAGGCACAGGTCCAGGGTGCGGCCATGGGAATCCTGATACCAACTGGCGAAACCGCCGGTCGCCGGTGCATACGGGCCGGGATCGACAGCAAACAGAGCGGCCTGGGCGATGCCCTGGGCCAAGGCGCTCACGACCAGGACGGTCGCGGTTTTGGACAGTAAAGGGTGCATGAGTTAAGCCCTCTATCGAAGTGCCTGCCCCTTGGGGACGGGTCAGTTGCAGGGGCTGTACACCTTCCATGCCAAGGTGGGGTGGATGGACGGGAAATGGCCGGGATAGAGGGCCTGGCGGGCAACATGATCAGCTTCGTGGCTTGCGGGGACAGGGCGAATGCCCCCAGAGTTGGGGGCGCTGGGGATCAGCACTGAACGGCTGTCGGTGTAGATCCTTGTGGGAGCGAGCCTGCTCGCGAAAGGAACATCCTGGGAGGCATATGTCTACTGAACCACCGCGCCTTCGCGAGCAGGCTCGCTCCCACAGAGATGGATGGTGTTCGGGGGAACGCACCGCTGTCCCCGCATCCGGGCAATCCCCCAACCGTGGGCTATACCTATGGAGACGCCTCGGGAATCGCCGCCATGAACATGCAGTCCAGTTCGCTTGCGCTACAGGAGGACAAGCGGCAGTCGGGCTCGCGCAAGCGGCCGTTCAATCTGCTGCGCTGGTTTTCGCTGATCAGCATGGCTGTGATCGGTACCGTAGCGGTGGCGCTAGGCACCGTTTCGACGAGGTTCGTGATCGAAGAAAGCGTGCAGCGCGATGCCTTGCTCACGGCGCAGTTCATCCAGGCCATCGCCTCGGCCGAGGTGCGCCACGTTTCCATTGCCAATGTCCGAACCATGGGCGAATTGCTCGACCCGCGTCAGGACCGATCCTTTTCCGACGTCGACCCGCAAGCCCGTGCGGCTGCCCGCGCCGAGTTCCTGGACCACATTGAGCATCTTCCGGACGTCATCCTGGCCAATATCTACGCACCAGACCGGCAAGTGATCTGGTCGACCAATCCAGCACTGATCGGCACCAACATTCATGCCGATGAAGATCTCGATCGTGCCTTCAATCAAAAGATCCCGGTGTCGGCCAGCTACCACAACGTCGACAAGGCGCGAGAGGAGCAGAAATTCGTTACGCCGCCGGATTACATCTTTATCGAAAACTACATTCCGTTGTTCGACGCCGACGGCAAGAACGTCACGGCGATGGTCGAGATCTATAAAGAACCCAAAGACCTGATTACCCGTATGGAGCGCGGCCTGGCGCTGATCTGGCTGGCGACCGCGCTGGGCGGTGGCTTGATCTATCTGGGCTTGTACTGGATCGTGCGGCGCGCAGCGATTCTGCTCGCCGCCCAGCAGAAGCAGCTGATCGCCAATGAAACCTTTGTCGCGCTGGGTGAGATGTCTTCCGCCGTAGCGCACAGCTTGCGCAATCCGCTGGCGACGATTCGCTCCAGTGCCGAGCTGGCCCTGGAGTTTGACAGCGGCCCGGCGCAGAAAAACATCCACGACATCATCGGTCAGGTCGACCGCATGTCGAAATGGGTGCGCGAGTTGCTGCAGTCCCTGCGTCCGCTCAGCGATGACCCTGAGCCGGTCAACCTGGTGGCGACGCTGCACGAATGCCTCGTCGCTTTCGAACAGCAGATCGCCCGAACCGGTGTGCGCGTAGTGTTTCAACCGCAAAGCACACCCATGGTACTGAGCCAGCCGGTGCAGCTGGCACAGATCCTCAACAGCCTTTTGGCCAATGCATTCGAGTCCATGGACAAGGGTGGTACCTTGACCGTCCAGCTTGAACCCAGCAACGATCGACGCGTGTGCGTGAGGCTGAGCGATACCGGCAAAGGCATGAACGAAGAACAGCGCACCATGGCGTTTCGACCGTTTTTTACCACCAAGACCGGTGGCCTGGGTGTCGGTCTGGTGCTGGTCAAACGCATCATGGAACGCTTCGGCGGCGGTGTGACACTCGACAGCTGCGAAGGCGAAGGCACGAACGTTCGCCTGGTTTTTCAGCCAGTCCCCTGATTGACGGGTTTCCCAGGTAGGAGCTGCCGAAGGGATTTATATAAATCACGAATATTTATGAACTCCCCCGTTAATGGGTGTCAAGCCCCGGTCGCTGGGGAATGGGGAATCACTCAGTCCTTCCAAGTCACTGTTACAAAAAGAAATGATTTATTGGCGCGCTCGTTGCAGAACTCCATCACCCCTTCCTTGCTGAGGTGGCTGGTGATGGACAGAGCAATGCGTGATCCGAGTAATACCTTTCTGCCGACGCCCATAAGCGTCTTTTTGCTGGTGACGCTTGGCATGGTCGGGGGCGTTCGGGCCAGTCCGATCGATGACGAGCGACAGCCGGAAATCTCTGATCCATCGGCCTACTACGACGAGCCCGCTGATCGCGCCGGGGCGCTGAATGCCATCCTGACCATGCCCGAGGCCAACGAAGACTCATTCGATCTGCCGGACGGCGTCAAAGGCTCGCGTGATTCGACGCGGATCGAGAACGTGCTGCCGCCGACAGTGCAGACCAGTTTCAATTACCCCACCAATGGCAAACCCAGTCCGCTGTATGGTGCGCAGCCGTTTACTCAACAGCTGACCTTGTTCGAAGAGTTCGGCCCGGAAAAGCTTGACCCGGCCACACCGGCGGCATTATTGCCGTTCCCGTCGGTCGCGATTGGCCCGGCGCCCGCGCAGGATCCGAACAATGTTGCCCGCAGCGCGCCGCCCGGCAGTGCGCTCGATGCCTTTTTGCGCCAGCCCGGACTGACACCGTTTCCCAGCCAGTTTTCCAACGTGGTTGACCGCAATCCCTGGCAAACCCAGATCGAAGTCTTCCTCAACCGCCACATCGGCTCATCGGCAGAAGGGCGCCCGCCGGGAAAAGGCTGGGCGCATCAGCGCTGGAACGAGTTTTATCCGCAAGCGGCCTATAAGACCGTGCAGACCGGGGCGCGCCTCAATGGAGGCCTGCGTGACAGCCTGCAGATGCACGGCTATGCGCTGGGCGAGTTCGGCCCCGGCGGGCTGTATCACAACGTGGCCGGCCTACCGGCGACCGACGGCACTGCAAAAGGTGTCGACCCTCGTTTTCACCCGAACATGCCGGTGCAAAACCACAATGCGGTGTGGACCTTCGACGGCACACTGCCGCCGAAACTGTTGATGGTGCGCTACGGCCAGCCTGTGCTGATGCGCCATTACAATGGCCTGCCGATCGATCCGTCGGCCAATCGGGGCTTCGGTCTGCACACCATCAGCACCCACGAACACAACGGCCACGCGCCGGCGGAGAGCGACGGCTATGCCAATGCGTTTTTCTTTCCGGGGCAGTTCTACGACTATCGCTGGCCGATCCAGCTCGCCGGCTACGACAGCATCAATACCAAGGCTGAAGATCCGCGCGCGGCGTTCCCCTGCGCGCCGGGGAAACCCTGTGGGTCAACGACCTCACCCCGGCGAAAAAGACCTGTGACAACGGCACCATCAAGATCCGTGGCGACTGGCGTGAAACCATGAGCACCCACTGGTTCCACGACCACATGCTCGATTTCACCGCGCAAAACGTCTACAAGGGCAACGCGGCGATGATGAACTACTACAGCGCCCTGGATCGCGGTAACGAGTCGGTGAACGATGGCGTCAACCTGCGTCTGCCCAGCGGCAGCGCCTTGCCATGGGGCAACCGCGACTACGACGTCAACCTGGTGTTCGCCGACAAGGCCTGGGATCAGGAAGGCCAGCTGTGGTTCAACCCGTTCAACACCGATGGCTTCCTCGGCGATCAGGTGTTGGTCAACTGGCAATGGAAACCAAGCCTCGACGTGCGTGCGCGCAGTTATCGCTTGCGCATGCTCAACGGTTCGGTGTCGCGCTACTTCAAACTGGCGCTGGTGCGGGAAATCAAAGGCAGTGGCGGCGAGTTTGCGGGGCCGAAAAATGCCGGCGTGTCGTATAGCCGCGTGCCGTTCCACATGATTGCCAATGACGGCAACATCATGGAACACAGCGTGCCATTCGATGGCAGCATGGACCTCGATGCCGACGGCGATAAGCAGAATCACAACGCGATTCTGCCGACCCAGGGTATCGCCGAGCGCTTCGATATCATCGTCAACTTTTCAAAAAACGGCATCAAACCGGGCGACAAGTTGTTCTTCGTCAATATGCAGGCCCATGACGACGGCAAAGGACCGAAAGACGTCATTCCACTGGCCGACATCCTCTCCGAGAAATATCTGGCCGTGATCAAACAGACCAGTAAAGGGCCGCAATGGGATCGGGGCGATCCGGCAGTGGGCAAGGTTCTGCAGCTCAACATCAAGGCTTATACCGGTCAGGATCTGGCGATGAACCCGGCAGCCTATGAACCGGCCAAACCGGGCAAGGCCGAAGGGCTGGTGATGATTCCGCTGAAAATTCACCGTGATAATGCTGCCGACAAGGCGCTGCTGGCCAACGCCCGGCATCGCACCTTCACTTTCGGCCGATCCGACGGCACCGATCAGGCACCTTGGACAGTCAAAACAGATGGCGGCTTCGGCTTCCACATGGATCCGCGTCGGCTGAATGCCTCGACCCAGCTCTCCAGCGGCCCCACCGATGCCGGCGCCACCGGATTCGGCACCCTGGAGGTGTGGAACATCAAGGCCGGCGGCACGGGCTGGAGCCATCCGGTGCACGTGCATTTCGAAGAGGGGATCATCCTCAGTCGCGGCGGCAAGGCGCCGCCAGAGTGGGAAAAATGGGCGCGCAAGGATGTCTATCGCATCGGTTCGGAACGTGATGGACTGGACAGTGTGGAAATGGCGATCAACTTCCGCGAGTTTGCCGGCACTTACATGGAGCATTGTCACAACACCCAGCATGAGGACAATTCGATGTTGCTGCGCTGGGACCTGGAGAAACCCGGGCAGTTGCAGCTGATGCCGACACCGCTGCCGAGCTGGGATGGCGTGCGTTACGTCAATTCCGCCGCGCTGCCGACCTTCCGCAATGGCGATGGCATGGGCCCGCAAGTGGTGGTCAAGCCATGAGCCGCCGGCACGCTGACCGGACTTGGCATGCTCCGCGCTCCCGGGCGCTGGGCATGCACCTGGTGCTGATCCTGGTGGCCTGCGTGCTCGGCAGCCGCGTGCTGCTGGCGCACCAGGCCAGCTCCGGCGCGGCGACAATGGCCAGCGAAACCGCCACACCGTGGGGCAGCGATTATTTTCCCGACACGTTGCTGACCGATCAGGATGGTCGGCAGCTACGGTTTTTTGATGACCTGATCAAAGACAAAGTGGTGGTGATCAATTTCATCTTCACCTCCTGCAGCGATTCCTGCCCGCTGGAAACCGCGCGCCTGCGTCAGGTACAGAAGCTGCTTGGTGATCGGGTCGGCCAGGACATCTTCTTCTATTCGATCAGCATCGACCCTCTCAGCGATACGCCCGATGTGCTCAAGGCTTACGCGCAACGCTTCAAGGTCGGCCCCGGCTGGAAGTTTCTCACTGGCGAATTGGCAGACGTCACCGAGCTGCGCAAGACGCTTGGCCTGTTTATCGATGGCGTCGACAACGGCCGCAGCAAGGATCACAACCTCAGCCTGATTGTCGGCAACCAGAGCACCGGGCGCTGGATGAAGGCTTCGCCGTTCGAAAACCCATGGATCCTCGCCGATCAACTGGCCAACACCCTGCAGAACTGGAAACAGCCGAGTACCGAGCAAAGCTACGTCAACGCTCCGGATATTCGACCGCCAAGCAGTGGCGAAGAATTGTTTCGCACACGCTGCGCCTCGTGTCACAGCCTCGGGCCGATGGATGGCCAGGGCATTGGCATGCGCAGCATCGGTCCGGACCTGATGGGTGTGACCCGCCAGCGTGATCCGCAGTGGCTCAACCGCTGGATCCGCGAGCCGGATCGCCTGCTCGCTGAAAAAGATCCGATTGCCCTGCAACTCTACGAACAATTCGAGCGAATCCCGATGCCCAACCTGCGCCTCGACGAATCGGCCGTGCAATCGATCATCGAATTTCTTGCGGATGAAACCGAGCGCCAGCAGCCGTCCGTCAACGCTGTGACGGCTGGCGCTGGAGCCGCAGCCGTCAGTCGTATGCAATAGCGGCAAAATACAATCACTGAGCCGTGTGTCGCGGTCAGAGCCACCTACACTGATGGTTGTCAGCGACTCGCGATAATCTCCCGGGGCATTCCCATGCAGCGACTGGAAGCACGAAAGGCGCCTGCAACGACCGTCAAGGGCTGGCGCGAACAGTTCAATCTGCTGCGCTGGTTTTCGCTCGCGAGTTTTTCCATCATCGCTGCGGTCGCGCTGGGCCTGGGCTATATCTCCACGCGGTTTGTGGTGACCGAGAGTGTCGAGCGCGACGCGTTGCTGACCGCGCAATTCATCCAGGCCATCGGTGAGGCGGAAATGCGCCACGCCAATATCGCTCCTGCGCGGACCATGGGCGAGATGCTCGATCCCCGTCAGGACAACCACTATCCCGATGTCGATCCGGCTGCACATGTCTCGGCCCGCACTGAATTTCTCGATCATGTCGAGCATCTGCCGGACATCCTTCTCGTTACCGTCTACGCGCTCGATCGCACGGTGATCTGGTCGACCAATGCGGAGCTGATCGGCGTGCACATTGAGGATGACGATGAACTCGACGAGTCGTTCGAAATGAAAGTGCCGGTCTCCTCGAGCTATCACAAGATTGACGAGGAGCGCCCGGAACAGCGCCTGCTGCGTGAGCCGAAATACCTGTTCATTGAAAACTACATCCCGATGTTCAATGCCGACAAAAGCAAAGTCATCGCCATGGTCGAGGTGTACAAGGAACCGTCGGATCTGGTCGATCGCATCGATCGCGGTTTCGCCTCGATCTGGGCCGCCACGTTTTTCGGTGGCGCAGCGATTTTTCTCGCTTTGTTCTGGATTGTGCGACGGGCGGCGAAGCTGCTGCAGAGCCAACAGCAACAGTTGATCAGCAACGAAACCTTTGTCGCCCTGGGCGAGATGTCCTCGGCGGTCGCGCACAGCCTGCGCAACCCACTGGCGACTATCCGCTCCAGCGCCGAACTGGCCCAGGACATCGCCAGCCCTGCGGCGCAGCGCAACATCGGCGACATCATCAGTCAGGTCGACCGTATGTCGCGCTGGGTCCGCGAATTGCTGGTGTCGCTGCGGCCGATGTGTGACGACGGCGAAGCGGTGGATCTGGTCATGGCGGTCGAGGATACGATTGGCGCGTTCGATGCGTTGATCAAACGCAGCAACGTCGAGGTGCGATTCAGCCGGCAGCACTGTCCGGCGATCGTCAGCCAGCAGGTGCTACTCACGCAGATTCTCAACAGTCTTTTTGCCAACGCCCTCGAAGCCATGCCCAAGGGCGGGGTGCTCAGCATCGAATTCGAAACGCCGCAGCCCGACAGCGTGCGCATGACCCTCAGCGACACCGGCAAGGGCATGAGCGCACAGCAGCAGTTGTCGGTGTTCAAACCGTTTTTCACCACCAAACAGGGCGGCCTCGGGGTTGGCCTGGCGTTGGTCAAACGCATCATGGAGCGTTTCCAGGGCTCGGTCGTCCTGACCAGTCGCGAGCAGGAGGGAACCCGCGTCAGTCTCAACTTCAAAGTGGCATCGGGAGGGGAATATGGAACACAGCATTCTGCTGGTCGAGGATGACGAACTGCTGGCCGAGAATATTCAGACCTACCTGGAGCGCAAGGACTTCGAGGTGACTGTCTGCCATACGGCCGAAGACGCGCTGGAACAACTGGGCAGCTTCATGCCGGACATCGTCCTGACCGACAACTCGTTGCCGGGCATGAGCGGTCACGAACTGATCCAGAAGCTGCGCATCAGCGCACCGGATCTGAAAGTGATCATGATGACCGGTTACGGCAACGTCGAAGACGCCGTAGTGGCGATGAAGGAGGGCGCTTTTCATTACGTCACCAAACCGGTCGCACTGCAGGAACTCAAATTGCTCCTCGACAAAGCCCTGGCCACCGAGCGGCTGGAACGCACGCTGTCGTTCTATCAGGAACGCGAGGCGCAGAAATCCGGGGTGCAGGCGCTGATCGGCGATTCGTCGCCGATGCAGTATCTGAAACACACCATCGAACAGTTGCTCGACGCCGAGCGGCGCATGGCCAACACCGACCTGCCGCCGGTCCTGGTCGAAGGCGAGACCGGCACCGGCAAGGAACTGGTGGCCCGGGCGCTGCACTTTGACGGCCCGCGCAGCAAGGGGCCATTCATTGAATTCAACTGCGCGTCGATCCCGTCGAATCTGGTCGAGTCGGAATTGTTCGGGCATGAGAAGGGCGCCTTCACTGACGCCAAGGATCGTCGGGTCGGGCTGGTCGAAGCGGCCGATGGCGGCACGCTGTTTCTCGATGAAATCGGCGAAATGGATTTATTGCTGCAGGCGAAGATTCTCAAACTGCTCGAAGACCGGACGATTCGCCGTGTGGGCTCGGTGAAAGAGCGCAAGGTCAATCTGCGGGTGATCAGCGCAACCAACTGCAATCTGGAACAAATGGTTCAGCAGGGCAAGTTCCGGCGCGATCTGTTTTTCCGTTTGCGCATCATCTCGATCAAGGTCCCGCGCCTGTACGCCCGTGGCGACGACATCCTGCTGTTGGCCCGTCATTTCCTCGCCAGCCATGGCAAGCGGTATGGCAAACCGAATCTGCATTTCAGTCAGCAGGCCGAGGAATTGTTGCTGAGCTACACCTGGCCCGGCAACGTGCGGGAACTGCGCAATATGCTTGAGCAAACCGTGCTGCTGGCACCCAGCGATACCATCGCCGCGCATCAGTTGAACGTGTGCATGAGCCTGGTCGATGAGCCGCCGTTGCATATGCATGAGGCGCCGTTGCATTACGAACCGCGGCCGGCGAGCAATACCGAGTCGATGAACCTGCCGGAAGTCGAGCGCGACATGGTGCGCAAGATGCTCGACAAAACCGACTGGAACGTCACCAAGTCCGCACGCCTGCTGGGCCTGAGCCGCGACATGCTGCGTTACCGCATCGAAAAACTCGGCCTGGCCCGTCCGGACAAGCGGCCGTGGTAAAGCGGACGCAGCGCCTGATGTCTGCAAGAGGTGTGGCCTCAATGTTGCTGCCGGCTCAGACACTCCAGCACGCAACTCGGATCCAGCACTTCGTCATTCACGTAAATCCCGCGCTCGGCATCGTAGGTGCGGATAAACACCCGCACCGTCGCATCCGCCACGGTCGGCAATTGTGAATCGGTAAACTCCTGGCCTCCCGGCAGCACGATGAAGTCTGCCGGCGCGTTGTCCTCGTAAGGTCTGGGCGGCGTAGCGCTCAGCGAGTATGGAGCAGGGTGGGCGAAGGGCTGATTGGGCCCGTAATAACTGAAATTGCTGTCCAGCGCTTGCGCCTCAGTGGCAGCGAGCAGACAACCAGTCAACAGCAGCCGATCGAGCTTTAGCATGGCGGCACCTGCGAATGCGTTTTTCCCCAAGGCTGTTAACTATAGCTGCCTCGGACGAAATTCACGCAGGAGCTGCCGAAGGCTGCGATCTGTTGATCCTGCTTTTCAACATCTGCAGATCGCAGCCTGCTGCAACCCTGGCGCGGGTTGCCTTACACGTTTGCAACAACCGAAGTGATCAGGCTGATCTAGACTTGGATCCGCTCAATCACGAGCCTCATCCGGAGTGCGCCATGGAAGTGCCCAACCCCAAAACCGCCGTCGAGAGCAATCGACAGGCGTGGAACGATTCCGCCCGCCATCATCAGGACTCACCGGACTGGCAGGCATTGCTCAGCGACGTCGTGCAGGCGGAGTTTTGCTGCCTTGATGACACCTTGCGCGGCTTGCTGGACGTCGACGGCAAAGACGTGATTCAACTCGGCTGCAATAACGGTCGCGAGAGCCTGTCGCTGTTTGCGCTGGGTGCGCGCAGCGTGGTCGGCGTGGATCAATCCGCAGCCTTTCTCGCACAGGCCCGCGAGCTGCACAGCCGCTCGCCGCACACTGCCGAATTCGTCGAGAGCGACATCCATCATCTGTCCGCATCGCTGCATAACCGCTTCGACGTCGCCCTGATCACCATTGGCGTACTCAACTGGATGCCTGACATCGGCGAATTCTTCCGTCATGTCGCGCAGGTGCTGAAGACGGGCGGCAAACTGGTGATCTACGAAACCCATCCGTTTCTGGAGATGGTTGATCCGCAGGCTGAAGATCCCTAGCGCCTCGCCAGTTCGTACTTCCGTGCCGAGCCGTTTGTGCAGGAAGAACCGATCGTTTACGTAGGTAAAGTCGAGCAGTCGGCGACAAAGTCGTACTGGTTCGTGCATACGCTGGGCGCGATTTTCAGCGGCGCCATTGGAGTGGGGCTGAGCATTTCGGATTTTCAGGAGTATGCGCATTCGAATCGGGAAGAGGTGTATGACTGCTACCTGAACCAGCAGGCGCAGATGCCGATGTGCTTTAGCCTGGTGGCGAGCAAGGCCTGAGAACCTTCATTGCGATGACTGGCCTCTTCGCGAGCCTGCTCGCTCCCACTGCGAAACGCATCCCAATATGGGAGCGAGCCTGCTCGCGATGGCGGCCTTGCGACCGCCAGAAAATTCAGGGAACGGCGTGATTGACTGCGTGCCCCGGCTGCGCATAAAGATCAATGCCCAGCGCATGAATCACCTTCAACACTGTGTCAAAGCGCGGCTTCGCTCCGGGAGCAAAAGCTTTGTACAAACTTTCACGACCCATGCCTGAATCCTTGGCGATCTGCGTCATTCCTCGCGCCTTTAACACGTAGCCGATTGCGCGAAGGAATTCTTCGCTGTCTCCGTCTGCAAGCACCTGTGACAGGTACTCACTGATGGCTTCATCACTGTCGAGCAGCGCGACCATGTCGAAATTCGTCAAAGTCTGGCTCATGGTTAAACCTCCTTTGCCATTTTTTGTGCGCGTCGGATGTCTGCGCTTTGTGAGGATTTGTCGCCTCCGGCCAGCAGAATGATTACTGCGCCATTGCGAATTGTGAAATACACCCGGTAGCCCGCGCCAACATCCAGACGCATCTCAGAGACTCCATCGCCCACCGATTTGGCGTCGCCGAGATTGCCTGTTGACGCCCGATCAATACGCCGGGCGATAGCCACTTTGGCGCGCAAGTCTCTAATCGAACGGTGCCAAGCCTGGAATATTGCGGTTTGCTGGATAAGATAAGTCATTGCTCGACTGTATCCAAGTGGATACGGAAAAACAGCCGGCCAAGTCTTTACTGGATGTTGGAAGTGTCGTCACAGTTTGTAGGCAACCAGCCAATCGCTTGTGAGAGCTGCGGGTGCAGCTACTGGCCTCTTCGCGAGCAGGCTCGCTCCCACAGGGAAACGCATTCCATTGTGGGAGCGAGCCTGCTCGCGATGGCGGCCTTGCGACCGCCACATGTCACAAGATCGGATCAAGCCTTCGCCGCGGCACTTACCACCGGCCGTCCCGGTTTGCGCAGCGGGTCCAGGCGTGACCCTTCGTAGCGGGTTTCGCGGAAGAATTTCCAGCGGCCGAACAGGCAGTAGACGTGGGTCACCCGGCCCTGTTCCTGATAGCCCATGCGGATATGCAGTTTCAGCGCCGGGATGTTGTGGGTTTCGCAGACATCGACCACCTTGTTGCAACCTTGCGCCGCCATCGCTTGCCACAGCGCAACCTGTACGTCCACCGACAGGCTGCTGCCGAAGTAGGCTCGGGTCATCTCGCCGCCGAATTCGAAAAACTCACCGGGTTTGACCGGGAAGGTGCAGCCGTAATAGTGGCGGTCGTGATAGTCGCGAATGCTGCCCCAGATAAAGCCCACGGCGTGGCCATCGGCGTCCAGGTACATGTGCCCGGTGTGGCCCTCGGCAGCCAGTTCGGCCATGGTGCCGACGCGGTCGCCGAAGTGTTTGCTGAACGCCACGGCATTCTGCGCGGTGATGTCGACTTTGCGCAGGCCTTCATATGGGCGCAGTTTGTGCGGTGGCACCGGGCTGACCAGGTCGCGCTCCATCCACAGCAGTTCCCAGTGGAAGAACACGTAGCGTTTCCACAACGTACCGACGGTGCGGCCCAGGCCTTTCTGTCTGATGCGATCTTGCACTTTGGTGATGATGCTCATGATGCCCCTCCAGGGTCTTGGCCCGGATGTTGTGGTGAGTGTCGTTACAGCGGTGATTCATTCGAGCGCCGTGGCGCCCTGCGTTTCTTCTCGATTGAGGCCGGCATACGAGACTCGCGCAACGCCTCTCAAACCCTGTTCGAGGACCTCGCTCAAAGACTCGCCGGAGTCGAGATAGGCATCGCCGAAATCGACGCCGAGGCGGGTCGGGTGCGCCACGATTTCCAGCACGCCGTCGCTGGGCACGCTAGCGTTGCGCAGATCCACCGGGGTGCAGACGTAATCGGCGGTGAGCCGTGCCAGATTCTGCAGACGGCCATTGAGCAAACCTTTGAATATGCGCTTGGGCAGCGTGAGGTTGTGCCCGAGGTTGCGCGCCAGCCGGATCGGTACGCCTTGCTCGGCGGCAAACTTCGCGACGACTTCGCCGATCGGCCAGATGTTGTGGACGTGCTGGTGCGAGTCGATATGGCTCGGACGTATGCCGTGATCGACGCAGCGTTGCCATTGCGCCTGCAATTCGGCGCGCACCGCGTCCCGGTCTGCGCGACCCAGCCACAGGCTGTGGCGGGGCAGGTTGAGGTCGAACACGCCGTTGCCATCGCAGAACGTTTGCCGCCCCAGGATCGCCTGGCTCAATGGGCGCCCATAGGTCAGGTTGAAGTGCAGGCCGATCCGCCCTTGCAGCGCCGGATGCCGAGCCATGGCGCAGGCAGCTTCGAACGCCGGCATGTTGGCCATGGCCGTGGCCGAGCTGATCAGGCCGGCCTGAAAGGCAGCAAAAATGACCGCGTTTTCATTGGCGCTGAGACCGAAGTCATCAGCGTTGACTATGACTTGGCGAGGCATGGCCGCCCTCCGGAGTGATTGCGACAGGTTGCACCAGCGCTGCAGGTTTTTTGTTTGCGCGCCTGGCACGCCATTGTTGTGCGGCGGGCTTGCAGCGATACCAGATGCGCAGCGCCAGCCCCAGCGCCAGCCCACTTGGGCGCCACGAATAGAAACTCCAGCGCCAGTGTTCCAGTTGCCCGGTCATGCGTTCGTGCAGTTGATGGCTGGAGTTTTCCAGGCTGACCCGCGAGGCATCTATCCAGCGCCAGTGTTCATCCAGGCCCCAGCGAATCCATTCCTCCAGTAACACCCGGCCACTGCCCAGGTCGGCGTATTGCGGCAGGAATGCGAGGTTGTAATCGTAGAGCCGGCCCTGTTCGAGCAGGCCCAGGCGATAGCTGATGCAGCGGCCGTTCAGCTCAAGCATCACCACGCGTACCAAGCCTTGGCCGGCGAGGGCGGTGAAGGCGCGTTCGATCCATTGGCGACTGCGCGGCGTGGCGAAAATCCCGACGCCTTCATCGCCTTTCCAGCTCACCGCTTCGACTTCGCTGAGGGTCTGCAACAAGGCACCCATGCTCAGCGCATCCGGGGTAATCCGGCGGATCTGCGCACCGCACGCGGCAATCCGTTTGCGTGCACGACGCAGTTTGTAGCGCGGGTCGCCGGAGATTTCCTGATGGTCGGCTTCGCTGATCAGATGCACCGGCACCCGGCAGCTCAGGCGCCGTTCGGCCGTGGAGCTGCGCGCCATCCATGCGGTGATGGTACTTTCTTCACCCGCCGGTTCCGACAGCTCATTGAGTTGCAACAGCGCATGGGGCAGGCGCTGGCGAATCAGCACCAGCGCCTCGCGCATGTCCTCGCCGCCGAGCAGCGACAGCAAAGCCAGACGATCGGCCAGCGGATAACCCAAGTGATGCAAGACCCGAAACGGCACGCCGGCGAAGCGTTCGCGGCTGGCCACCAGCGGCAGGCACAGACGCAGTTCTGCGGCTTCCCATCCGAGCAGAATGTGCAGGCGCTGGTCCTCGCGCAGGGCCTGTTCCGCCGCGCACAGCCAGCCGAGATTGTTGAACGGCGTATGGTCGGTCACGCCCAGGCGCAGCGTTTCATACGCGGTTGCCGGGAAGTCGGCGGCGCACAGCGACGTGCGCCATTCGAATCGCATCACCATAGGTTCAGGCCGCCGTTGCGTTGACAGGTGGACGGGAAGTTTTACCCAGCGCCGCCAGGCGCGAACCGCTGTAGCGGGTTTCGCGAAAGAAGCGCCAGCGACCGAACAGCGTGTAGATATTCATGATCCGCTGTTGTTCGGTATAGCTCATGCGCAGGTGCAGCTTGAGCGCCGGTATGTTGGTCGACTCACAGACATCGACCACTTTGCGGCAGCCCTGGGCGGCCATGGCTTCCCACAGGCGCAATTGCAGGTCCACCGACAGCTCCGTCCCCCAGTACGCCCGGGCCAGTTCGCCGCCGAATTCGAAGAACTCACCGGGTTTCACCGGGAACCGGCAGCCGTAGTAATGCCGGTCGAAATAATCGCGCGGCGTGCCCCAGATAAACGCCACGGCATCGCCTTGCTCGTCGACATGCATGTGCCCGGTGTGGCCCTCTTTGGCCAGTTCGGCCATCGTGCCGACACGGTCGCCAAAGTAGCGCGCGAACGCGCTGGCGTTGTCCGCAGTGATCCTGACCACGCGCAGTGGCGGATAGGGTTTGAGGCGGTGCGGCGGCACCGGGCTGACCAGGTCGCGCTCCATCCACAGCAGCTGCTGATGGGAATACAGGTACAGTTTGCGGATCTTGCCCAAGGTCGCTCGCAGGCCTTTACGACGAATATGTCCGCTGAGTTTTTGCAAAACATCCATGGTCTCTTCTCCTGATGAGGGCGCCATGCGCGGCATCAAGACCGCGCGGCAGGGCATCAAAGGGCGGCTCATGAAGCGCTCCAGCGCAGGGCAAACAGGGTTTGCCCCGGCAGTTCGAAACGCACGCGCCCGTTGTCGCAGGCAAACGGTGCGTCGCGGCTGCGATTGTCGGCGCCGAAGTAACGCAGCGCGCCATGGTTGAGCGGGCAGCGAGCGCCGCTCAGATCGACGCGTTGCAGGCGCGTGCCTTTGTTCACTCCAAACAACGCGCGCTGCTCTTCGCCGGCCATCGCCAGCACATCCACCTCGAAGGCGTCGTTGTCCAGTTGCAGCACTTGGCGCAGCCAGTGGCGGGCGATGAATTGCTGGGCCAGACCGACCGGTTTCAGCTCGAAGCGATCCTCGCCCAATATGCGCAACATGCCTTTGGGGTATTGCGGCTCATCGGCGGCCTGAAACCAGTTGAGCATGCTCAGCAAACCGTCCTGCGAGGCGTTGATCACCACCGACGCCCACCACAGCGAGGTGTAGTGGGTTTCCTGATCGTAGGGGCTGAGGCTGGAGCCGCTCGACAGGTTAGTCTGATCGAGCAGCAAGGCCTTGCGCGGCTGACCATTGGCGTCGAGGCCGACCAGTTCGGCGGCGCGGCGCACGCTGTCGCGGTAGACGCGGGTGGCGAGCAGATCGCGAATCATCCATTCATGCCAGGCCATTGCATCGACCTGATCGGCCGACTCGCTGAGCAGGCGCCGCGCCCAATCGATCCCGCGCTTGTCCGCCGCGTTATCGGCGAACGGGCCGTTGATCAGTCGCGAACTGGCCGGCATGGCGATGCGTACACCGGCGCGGGCATTCGCCGGGTCGCTGCGCACCTGACGGGCCATGCTGGCGAAAATCGCTTGATATTGCTCATAGCTGGAGTAGTTGAGATTGGGCTCGTCGGCAAAGCCGATGTAATGCGTGCCATTGCCGCCGAGGGCGCGAGTGCTCGCCAGCCAGGCGTCGAGGCCGCTGTTGCTCTGCACGTCGGCGCGCAGATCGGCCTGACGCTGACTGCCGGCCAGCAGGGTGATGTCGTTGCGGATGCCGAAGCGTTGCTGATAGACCCGGCGAAACGCGTCTTCGAACTGCGGATTCTGCGCCGTGACGTCGACGAAACTGTAATAGCTCGCCGCCGTCGGTTTCAGTGCATCGAGCAGCGCATGGCTGGCTGCGGGCGGCATCACGTAGGGCAGAGCAATGCCCAGATCCGGCGTGCGCCCAAGAACTTTGTCATGCAGCACCAGCCGCACATCTCCGACCTCTTCACGCAGCGGTTGCAGTTGCTGCGGATTCTGCGCAAACAGATTGGCCGTGCCATCGAGCCAGAACGCCGCTTTGCCGCTGCCTTGCAGCTGCAGACGCCAGACTTGCTCGCGCTGGCTGACCGGCAACGCCACCTGATCGAACTGCCAATAGGCTCGATAGGGTTTCAATGCGAGGGACAGCGCCTGGTGGTCGCCGACCCGCTGCGCCTGCAGTGCGGTGACGCCGCCATGGAATTTGCCGGCGAGCACCGCGTGCTCACCGGCCGCGACTTTGAAATACAGCACGTCACCATTTTTGCTTTCGGCACTGAAGTGCACTTTGGCCGGGGCAAACAGGGCGACGGTGCGCGCATCGTGTTCGATGCGGTAGTGGCGGAAGCTGTAGCCAGGAATTTCCAGCCGATAACTCGCCGCGCCGGGCAGCAGCGGCCAGCTCTGACTGCCACGGGTTTCGCTGGCCTTGATCAAGCGTTCGCCGAGCAATTTGCCGCGACCGTCGAGCAGGTACAACTGCTCTTCGTTGGCATCCGCTTGCCACGCCGGGGTCCAGCGCACGGTCACGCTGTCGGGCTGATCGGTTTGCAGGAACAGACTGCCGTCCCGAATCTCGCCCCAGCGCATCGACGCCGCCAAAGCGTCCAGCGACAAGCCGAGACCGAACAGCAGGTACCAGCCTTTCATGCCGGCTTCCTCTGCAGCATCGACCACATCGGCAGCACGTCGCGGGGCAGGATGATCAGGGTTTGCCAGAACGGCACGCCGCTCAAACGGCAATACAGCACGAGCATGGCCACGGTGACTGCCAGATAGGCGATCGATGAGGCGGCAGCGGCGCCAACAATGCCGTAGGCCGGAATCAGCACCAGATTCAACGCCAGATTGAGCAGCGCCCCCAACCCCATCAACAACGACACCGTGCCGGGGCGATTCTTGCCCAGCAAGTCCAGGCGCAGAATGCTCGCGTAACACAGACCCAGCAGGCCCGGCAGCAACGCCAGCAGCGCCGGATATGCCGGTTGGTAAGCAGCGCCAAACAGAGTGACGATCAACCATTCGCCGATCACGGCCATGCTCAGGCAGGCGCCGAGCATTACCGTCGCGGTCAGGCGCAGCGCCAGCGGAGTGACCTTGTCCATGCCTTTATCCTGTTGCAGCAGGCGTTTCATCAGCGGTGTGGTCACCGCTTCGGGAACGATCAACAGCAATTCGGCAGCAGCGCTGGCCATGGCGTAATGGCCCAGCGCGGTGCTGCCGAGCAGGGCGCCGATGAACAGGTAATCGGAGCGCAGAATCACTTGCTGGAACAACAGATCGGGATGGCTGCGTGCGCTGTAGCGCAGCAGTTCCTTCTGGCTGGCGCGATCCCATTGCAGCTGCAACGGCTGCGCCCGCTTCAGCCAGACCCAACCGGCGAGCACCACCAGACTGATTCCGGCCAGCCAACTGATCAGCGCCGCCTCCAGCGCTGCGCTCTGCCACATCCAGAACAGCGCGACGAACAGCAACAGCGGCGCCAGCGATTCGATCAGGCGCAAGACGTTGAACGCGACCACGCCACCCGAGGCGTTGTGCAGCGTCAGCAGGCCGCTTTTCAACACGGTCAACGGCACCGCCAGCAGCAACAGCCAGGCGAGCAGGCCCAGTTGCATGGTCACGTCCAGTTGCGCGCCGAATTCGCGCACCAGCGCGACCACCAGCAAAGTCAGCAAACCGGCCAGCAGACAACCGAACACCAGCACCTGGCTGAGCAGCAAACCCATCGGCCGCTGCTTCGCCGCCTGATAACCGACCGCCGAATTCAGACCGCCGCTGGTGGCGGCGCTGATCAGGTCCGGCAGGGTGCTGAGCAGGGCGAACAAGCCGCGCTCGCTGGGCCCGAGAATCCGCGCAAGCAACACGTTGCGCAGCAAACGCAGGGCGATCATCGCCAGTTTGGTGCCCATGCTCAGCGCCAGGTGCTTGAGGTAGTTGCCTCGGCTCATGGCCGCGCTCCCCGGTAGATCCGCCACGACAGCAATTGCGGATGGCGCGCGGTACGCTGGCTGACGCCAAAACGCGGCAGGTCCAGCGGGTCGCCGTCGCCGCGATAGATCCCGGTGGCGGTGCCCAGCGCAAACGGATAATCGTGATCGGCGACCTGCTGGCGCACGCGCTCATCGTTGTCGCCGTTGGGGTAGCAATACACCGGTAGAGGTCGGTTGCAGCCGTTGTTCAAGGCCTCGCGGCTGCGGCGGATTTCTTCGCTCAGGCGTACATCGTCGAGGCCGGTGAGGATCGCGTGGCTGGCGCCGTGCGGGCCGAACCGCACCAGCCCGGAAGCTTCCATCGCACGCACCTGATGCCAGTCCAGTGCCTGTGGCAGCGAGTCCTTCGGGCATTCGTCGGTGAGCTGTTCCAGTTCCTGCGGGGCCAGGCTTTTCAGCCCTTGCAGGTAATGCAGCAACGCCAGACTGCGGCGCTCGACATCAATGTCATCGAGCAGCACTGGCAGCGGATGTTTGTGCGCATGCAGGCATTCGATCAGGTGCATGCGTGCCTTTTCACCGTGGCTGCCCCAGAGGGTTTCGCCGAGGCTTTCCCACCAGAACCGTTGGCGACTGCCGATGAAATCGGTAGAGAGGAAAATGCTCGCCGGCACTTGATGTTTTTGCAGCAGCGCGAAGGCGTTGACGGCGTTGTCACGCCAGCCATCGTCGAAAGTCAGCGCCACCCGTGGGCGCTCGCTGCGCAGGGCGTTGGGCTGGAGAATTTCCATCAGCGGCACGCAGTCGAAATGCTTGCGCAGCCACACCAGCAAGTGCTCGAACGCTTTCGGTCCGACGCACAGTTCATTGCGGTGCGGCAGGTCGGCGGCGCGGTCGTTGGACAGCACGCGGTGCAGCATCAGAATCACCCCCGCGCCTTGCAACTGCTGACGACCCACGGGCGAGTTGAGATAGAGCCAGCCACTGGTGCTTTTTATCAGTTGTTTGATCGCCATGGCTTCGGTCCTCTTAACGGTTCTGTTCCGGATTCCACTGGGCATACCGCTGGCCGCGCAGGAACTGCCACAGGCCAAGACTCATCCCGGCGAGGGTGACCAGCAGAAACGCGGCGAGGCGGAACGGTTTCGGCAAGCGGTGTTGCCCATCCAGCAGCCCGGCAATCGCCACGCTGTAGCCGAACAGTTGCGCGATCAGGCTCAGGCGATAGAAGCCGTGCTCGTCCCACAGCCAGCAATTGCTCAGCAGCAACGGCAGCAGCAGCACCGGCGCGAGGCGGCGGATCAGCTTGTGGCTGATCAACGCCAGGGAATACAGGCCATGCTTGAGCGGATTGAGCAGCTCGCGGCGCTGAGCCAGGCTTTGCAGGCCGCCGACGGTGACGCGCTGCCGGCGGCGAAACTGTTTGTCCGCCTCGTCGACGCCATGGTCGATAACCTGCGCTTCGGGCACGTAGACGATGCGCTTGCCGGCCACCGGTGCGCAGGTACTGATAAAGAAGTCGTCGTTGACTTCGGCCGGTACGTTCTGGAACAACTCGCGACGCAGGGCGAGCAGGGCGCCGTCGGCCGAGACCATGCACCCGGTGCGGTTCTCGACCCGGCGCAACCAGCCTTCGTAATGCCGATAGAGGCTGTCGCCGACGCTCAAGCCGCCACCGGTGACCGGAATCACCATGTGCCCGGCACAGGCACCGACCTGCGGGTCGCTCAGCGGCGCAAGCAAGTGGCCGAGAGTGTCGCGCGACCATTGGTTATCGGCATCGGTGAACACCAGAATGTCGCCGGTGCTCAGGGCCGCGCCGGCATTCAACGTGGCCGCTTTGCCCTGACGCGGCAGGTCGAGCACGGTGATGCGCGGATCAATCACTTTGTGCGCGCAGGCCACGGTGTCATCGGTAGAGCCGTCGCTGGCGAGAATGATCTGCAACGTCGCCGGTTGATAATCCTGGGCCAGCAGCGTGCGCAACTTGTGCTCGATATGCCGCGCCTCGTTGTGCGCAGCGATGACGATGCTGACGTGCGGTGGCGGTGCCGGCGTATGTCGCCACGCCGGAAACAGCGGCGCGAGGATCGTCAGCAACAGCGGGTAGCCGACGTAGGCGTAGACCGGCAGCAACAGGCACATCCAGAAAATGAACTCAGCCACGGGCAGGCCTCCTTGCGTTCCACTGACACAGACTCAGGATGAAAGCGGCCCCGGCCAGGTGCAGGCGCAGCCAGTGCAGGCCCCACAGTTGCAGGGTCAGAAGCGGATCACGGTGCTTGAGACTCTGGCGAACGCTGAGGATCAGACCGGGAATCACGGTCAGCGCGACCATCACCGCAGCGTGATGAGGAAAACCGTCGAACAACGCGGAAATTGCCAGGAAATCAAGCAGCCAGACCAACAGCGACAGCATCGGGAAGCGCAGCAGGCGCAGACTCATGCCATGGGTGCGCAGCAGTTGCAGGTGGCTGCCCTGACGCCACATTTCTTTGCCCATCCATTCGCGCCAGTTCATTTCGTAACCCCAGTGCAGGGCGACGAGGTCGTTGACCGACAGCAGGCGCGCGCCCTGTTTGTGCAAGCGCAGGGTGAATTCCTTGTCTTCGCCAGTGCGCAGGGCCTCGTTGAAACCGCCGGCCTTGTCGAACCATTCGCGACGCATCAGCAGATTGGAGCTGGGCAGCCAATCGACGCTGTGGCTGACGCGGTGCGACGCTTGCGAAGTGCGGCGCTGCCAGGCCGTGGCGAACCATGGCGCCTCGGCCGGGGTGTGCAGGTCCAGGCCGAACACATCGGCCTGGCCACTGGCTTCGATGTCGAATAACGGCTGCAACCAGGTTTCCGGCATTTCCACGTCGGCATCGATGAACGCCAGCCATTCGCCACTGGCGATCGCCGTGCCGCGATTACGCAGCGCGCCGATCAACAGCCCCGGCAAACTGAGCACGGTTGCGCCGAATTGCCGGGCAATGTGCGGACCCTGGTCGTTCGAGCCGTTGTCGACCACGATCAGCTCGCACTCGACGTTGGCCGCGTGTGCAGCTTTTTGGGCGGCGAGCAGGGTACGGCCAATGTGCCGCGCCTCGTTGTACATCGGAATGACGATGCTGATCCGCTTCATGCCTGCGTCTCCGTAGTCAGTGGCGCCTGCTCGGCCTTGACGCGCAGCACGCTGGTCAGTGCCAGCATGATCCACACGTATTTCTGGTTCGGCGCGCTGAGGAACATCAGGAACAGGGTCAGCGACAGAAAGCTCACACCCAAATGGGTCATCATGTCTGCCCGATGTCCATCACCGCGCAGCATCCACGCCGCCCGCGCGCGGATCAGGTTGTACAGACCGAGCCCGAGCATGCCGACGAAGAACAGCCCGGCGGGCACGCCCAGTTCGCTGAAGATTTCCAGATAGGTGTTGTGAGCGCGGCGGTACAGGTCGCCGATCTTGCGGTTGGCGGAAAACGCCTTGGCGTAACCGGTGGTCGCGTAATGCAGCGGAAAGGTGCCGGGGCCGGAGCCGAGCACCGGGTGCTCGCGGATCATCTGGCTGCCGACGACGATGTAGGAAGCACGCCGGCCGAGGGATTCGTCCTGCGCCTTGGAGCCGGCGCTGAGGATGCTCAATGACTGGATCCGCGCCATGTAACCGGCCGGCATGGCGTAGATCGCCAGCGGGATCACGATGGCCGCACCGAGCATGACGAAGCCCAGGTGCCGTGGACGGATGTGGGTCAGTTGCGCGCGGTAGTGCCAGATGCCGATGAGCAGGCTCAACGCCAATACCACCAGCCCGGACCGCGATTCGGTCTTGGTCATGCCGCCCAGCAACAACAGGCAGCAAGCGCCCCAGAACAAGCGGTGCAGCAGGTTCGGGCTGCGGATCACCAGCAGCAGTCCGAGAGGAATGGCGAAGGCGATGAGCATGGCGAAGGCGTTGGGATCTTCGAGCAGGCCGGCGGCGCGCCCCTGATCCTGAAACTTCGCCGAGAACATCGCCATGGCGCAGGTTGCGGTGACGGCAAGGGTCACCAGCCGGGCGAACAGGTCGAGGTTCAGTTCGCGGCCGATCAACAGGGTGATGACAAAAAGTACGAGGCCGACGCTGAGTTCGCGCAGGTGTCCCAGCGACATGCCCATGTCATCGGTATTGAGCAGGCTGAGAAAATACAGAACCATGAAGCCGATCAGGCAATGCCAGAGGTTGCTGCGCAGGCGTTGCGACGGAATCTGATGCAGCGCCAGTTGCAGCATCACGATTACCGCCAGCGAGGCGCCGAGCAACTTGCTCCCCGACACCGAGCTGTCCTTGAAGAAACCTTCGAACGGCACCAGCGCGGCAATGCCGAGCAGGCCCCAGGTCGGCTTGCGGTACAGGACGGTAAAACCGACCAGGCCAATCACCGCTCCCGGAGCCAGATAAGGCCAGGGACTGGCCAGCAAACCCAAGCTGACCAGAGCAAACAGACTGACGATCGAGAGCGGGAAAATCATGCGCGTGTCTCCCGTGCCGTGTGGATGTAGAGCTGCGACCAGCGTTCGGCCAAAGCCTTGAGGTCGTAGCGCTCCTGTTGGGTGCGTCTGGCGTTGTCGCGCAACTGCGCGGCCAGCTTCGGTTCGGCCAGCAAGGTGTCGAGCTGGCGGGCGAGGGCGGCGGTGTCCGTCGGCGCGGCGAGCAGGCCGTTGTGGCGGTCCTGCAAGACATCGGGAATGCCGCCGACCGCGAACGCCACCACCGGCACGCCGGCCTGCATCGCTTCGAGCAGAATCATCGGCGTGCCCTCGGTGCGCGAGCTGATCACCAGCGCATCGAGTTGCTGCCACCAGCCTTGCATCGCCGTCTGGTAGCCCGGCAGGCGAATCCGCGGCTGCAGCCCCGCAGCATCGATGCGCGCTTGCAGGGCCTCGTGTTCCGGGCCGTCGCCGAGCATCACCGCGTCCAGTTGCGGATGCTGGTGACAAAGGGCAATCAGCACATCGAGGAACAGGTCCGGGCCTTTCTCGCTGCTCAACCGACCGACGTAACCGGCCAGCCAGCGTTGCCGATCTGCCACCGGCTGCATCGCCGGTGCTGCTGGCAAACCGTTGGGAATCACCTGCAACTTCTCCGCCCGGACGTTGGCCTTGAGGTGCAGCGTGGCGATGCTTTGCGCCACGCAGACCACCCGTTTCACCGACGCCGTGCGGCACAGTTGCAGGCTCAGCCAGGTGTAGAACTTCTGTTTGCGGCTGCGCGGCGTGAAGCCGTGTTGAGTGATCACCAGCGGCAGGCGCAACAGCGTGGCGCCGACCCAGCCGAACAGCAGCCCTTTGAAGTTGTGCGTATTGAGCAACGGCTTGTCGCCCCGGCGCTGACGCAAGTGCCGCAACAGCTCCCCCAGCCCGGCACAACCACGGGCGTCCACCCCAGCCTCACGAAAGCGCGCGATCAGTTCCGGCGGTGCGTCGAGGAACAGCACCTGGTGCTGCCCCGGCGTGGCCAGGCAATGATCCAGCAACATCCGCTCGGCCCCGTAGAAGCCGCCGCTGCTGAGCAAATGAATGATCGGCAGGGCGACGATTGGGGTGGACACCGCGTTCAATTGCGCACCCAGTGAACCAGGCTCGGCATGGTCCAGTTCTTGTGCGGATTGCCCGGCTGCGACGTTTCTTCGTTGAGCACCAACAGCACTGGCAGGCCCAGCTCATGGCTGATTTGCGCCGGATGCTTGAAGCGGTGATCGAAGAATTCACGAACGTAGACGAAGGCGATCGCCAGCAGCAGGCCGGTGAACAGCCCGAACGGAATGATCAGCAGCGGTTTCGGGAACGCCGCCTCGGTCGGTTCGAACGGTGGGCTGAGCACCCGGGCGTTGGACAGGTCATCGTTGAGCGAGCGCGTGGTGCTGCTTTCGGCGAAGCGCTGGGCATAGGTCGAAAACGCTGCGTGCAGCGCATCGATCTCGGTGTCCATCTGACGCAGTTTGCTCTGAGTCTGCTGCAGGTCACGGATGCGGCTCTTGAACTCGGCGATGCGCGCGGTTTTCTGCTCGATCACCTGCTTGACCACGGCCAGGTCGGCGGTGCGTTCCTGGATGCGGTTGCTCACCACTTTGAGAAACTGCTGACGGGTGCGGGCGATCTGTTCGCGAGTCAACAGCATCGGCTCGCTGCCGGGCTGGAATACCGCCAGATCGTTCATGTAACGGCTGACCTGGCTGGTCAGTTGCTCGCCCATCTGTTTGATTTCCCGATCCTCGAACGCCACGTTGTCGACGGTGGTGGTGAAGGTGTAGGGAAAGGTGTAGTCGTTGAGCTTGCTGCTGCTGGCGGCGGCCAGCGCGGTTTTCAGATACTCGAGCCAACGCTGGCTTTGCAGCAGACGATCCTGATACAGGTTCAGCGCCTGTTCTTCAGTGTTGATTGCATTGAGACGGAAGGTGATTTCTTCCTTCGGATCCGCCGCGCCAACATTTTCCAGCAGTGCTTGGCGGTTACCTTCCAGGCCATCGAGACGCACTTGGTACTGGTGCTTTTTGGTCTCGTAGAACGACTGCGGCAAATCGATCGATTGCAACGCCTGACGGCTGACCAGATAGTTCTGCAGCAGGGCGCTGACGAACGTCGTGCCTTGGCGCGGATCCGGGAAGCTGTAGGTGATCGAGATCACGTTGGAGCCGGGCAGGGTTTCGATTTTCAGGCTGTCGACGGCTTGCTGGGTCAGGGCGTCGAGGGTGGTGTCACGCACCGGATCGGTTTCCATGCCGAGCCCGTTGCGCAACGGGTTGATCACGTACTCGCGCAGCGGTGTCGAGACATAGCGCTTGAACGGTTCGCCGAGCAATTTGGCGAACGCCCCAGGTGGCGGGCTGTATTCACCGTTGTCGCGCAGTTCGCTGATGGTCTGGCGGATCAGCGCTGGCGAGCGGAGGATGTTGCTCTCGGTTTCCATGTCCGCCAGCGACGGCGGAATGAAGGTCGCGTTGTCCACCGTGAGCGACGTGGTGGCGTCGCCCTGAGAGAGTTTTTTCGACTGCACGATGACCTGCGCGGTGATGTCGAAGCTCTGTTTGAGCAGCAGTGGCAGGAGCAGGGCGATGACTGCAAAGGTCAGGAAGACGCGCTTCACCAGTTGCTTGTTGGCGAAGAAAATCCTGAAGAACTCATGCAGGTAGTTTTCCTTTGGGTTCATGTCGGTCACCTGTGAGTTAGTTGTCACTGTCTTTGTTGTCGACGCGGTAGCCGAAGCTGAAACCGACGCCCTGGAACAGCACCACATCAGCCAGTTGGCGGGCGAGTTCGCCGGCGCTGGCCAGTTTGGTTTTTGGCACGTAGAGCATGTCGTCCGGTTGCAGGTAAGCGATTTGCGGGGCATCGCCGGACAGGGCTTTTTCGACGTCGTAGCGCACCGCTTTCACCTGATTGCCGTTGCGCCGCATGATCACCACCGAATCCAGCCGGGCCTTGACGTTGGTACCGCGCGCCAAAGTCAGCGCCTCGAGCACCGACACCGGCCGGCGGATCGGATACGAGCCCGGTTGTGCGACTTCACCCAGCACATAGATCTCGTTGCCCGCGGTGGACTTGAGCAGCACGTCCACGGTCATGCGGCCCGGCAGTTGCGCATACTTTTTGTTGAGGAAGGATTCCAGTTGATTGACGGTCATGCCTTGCAGCGGCACGGCGCCGATTTCCGGAAAACTCGCGTAGCCGTCAGTGCCGACGGTGATCTCGCGGCTCATGCCGGTGGCCGGGTGATTGAGGGCGCTTTTCAGGTTCTGCTCATTGCTCAGCGGGCTGATGATCTGCACGGTGAGCTGGTTGCGGTTGGGCTGGAACAGCTGTTTGCGCTGATAGACGCGCTGGATTTCCTGGCGCGCTTCTTCGCTGGTCAACCCGGCGATTTTCACCGAGGTGTTGGCGCCGGGCAGCTCGATGGTGCCGTCGGGCAGCACCAGCTGGTTGCCGTTGAGCTGGCTGGCGGCGGTGAAATTCAGGCCGATCTGGTCGCCCGATTGCACGCGGTAGGCGTCCGAGCCGCTGGTGCTGATATGGAAGATCACGTCCAGCACATCCTGCGGGCGCAGGGTCTGCTCGATCTTCGGCATATCGGTCGCCTGGGCGTTGGCCGGGGAGGCGGTGAGAATATTCACCGGCATGTTTTGGGTGTCGGAATTGCTGGAGCAGCCCGCAAGCGGCAGCAACAGCAGGACAAGCATTCTGGCGTTCATGGCGTCATCCTTTGCGTTCGCTTACAGGTTTTTGTAAAGCCATTTGGGCATGTAGTACTTGCGCCGGTTGAACACGCTGCCGACCACTTTCGCCCCGGCCTGGGTCAGGCGTTGCACAGCGGCCTGGGCGACTTCCCAGCGGGTGTCTTCGGCGCGCACGACAAACACCACGCCGTCGACCTGAGTGCTGATGACCAGGGTGTCGGCGGCGGAGTACACCGCGTCGCCGTCGATCACCACGAAGCGGTACTGGCTGCCCAACTGATCAAGCAACGGGCTCAGGCGCTCGGCGGTCAGGTGTTCCAGCGTGCGGATCGGCCGGCCGTTGGGCAGCACATGAAAGGGCAGGCTCGAGACCTGCACCACGCAGTCCTGCAACAGCGGCGGGTTGTCCGGGTTGAACAGCAGGTCGCGCAGGCCGCGCTCCTTGCCGAGGTTCATCTGCTGGGTGAGGTTGTTCGCCGACTGGCTGGCATCGACCAGCAGCACCTGGCCGCTGCTCATCTGTGCCAGTTGACTGGCCAGTGCCACAGCGCTGGTGGTGGTGCCGGCGCCGGGGTTGGCGGCGGTCAGGAACAGAATGCGCAGGTCGAGATCCAGCACGGTCGACGTCAGATTCGATTCGCTGGGGCTGGCGATACTCAGGCTTTTATTGGTTGAACCGTCCATTAGCTTGCTCCGTGGCCGCTGAATACTTTGAAGGGGGTTTTCAACAGAATCTTCAGATCAAGCAGAAGGCTCTGCTCGGCGATGTAGCTGAGGTCCAACTCAACGCGCTGGTCGAAGTCGATGTTGCTGCGTCCGGAGATCTGCCACAGACCGGTCATGCCGGGGTAGATCGCCAGACGCGCGAGGTGATTGTCCTTGTAGCGATAGGCGTTGAACGAGGTCGGGCGAGGGCCGACCAGGCGCATGTCGCCGGTCACCACGTTGATCAGGTTGGGCAGCTCGTCGAGGCTGGTACGCCGCAGAAAGCTGCCGATGCCGGTGACGCGCGGGTCCTTGTCGATCTTGAAATCGATGGCGTCCGCGCCGTGCTTGTTCAGGTGGCGCAGCGACTCTTTGAGTTCTTCGGCGTTGCTGACCATGGTGCGGAACTTGAACATGCCGAACTTGCGCCCGCGATAACCGGTGCGTTTCTGCACGAACAGCACCGGCCCCGGGCTGGTGAACTTGATGGCCAGGGCCAGACCCAGCAGCACCGGCGAGATCAGCACGAGAATCGTCAGCGCGCCGAGGCAGGCGACTACGCGATTGGTCCGCGACAGCTGCCATGGGCGGCCGCCATCGCGGCCGCTCAGCCAGCCGCGACCCTGACGATGGATCGCCGCGTCGAGGCGCATGCGATGTTCCGGGTCGACGCGCTTGTCAGGGCGCATCTGTGCAATCGACACACTTCTTTCATGTCCAGTCATGGCGTCCTCCGCATTCAATCAGCCGCAAGCGGCGCACGGGCAGTGGGGTAGTAGTTGCGGAACCAGGCGATGAAGCGGCCCAGTCCTTCATCCAGTTCTATCCGGGGCTGGAATCCGGTGGCCTGGGCCAGATCGCTGGCCTCGGCGCAGGTGTTGAGCACGTCGCCCGGTTGCAGCGGCAGCAGCTCGACGATGGCTTTGCGATCGAGGTGTTTTTCCATGAGCGCGAGGTAGGTTTTCAGTGCAACCGGTTGCTGTCCGCCAATGTTGAACAGGCGCCACGGCGCCATGCTGCTGGCCGGGTCGGGCTGTTCGCGATCCCACTGCGGATTGGCTTGCGGTGGCTGATCGATGAGGCGGGCGATGCTTTCGATGATGTCGTCGATGTAGGTGAAGTCGCGCTGGTGCTCGCCGTAATTGAACAGCTTCAGCGGCTCGCCTTCGCTGATCGCCCGGGCGAACTGGATCGGCGACATGTCCGGCCGGCCCCAAGGCCCGTACACGGTGAAAAAGCGCAGGCCGGTGCAGGGAATGCCGAACAGATGGCTGTAGCTGTGCGCCATCAGCTCGTTGGCTTTTTTGGTCGCGGCGTACAGCGACAGCGGGTGGTTGACCCCATCCTTGACCGAGTAAGGCGTGTGCTGATTGGCGCCGTACACCGAACTCGACGAGGCGTAGATCAGATGCTCGACCGGGTGATGCCGGCAGCTCTCGAGAATGTTCAGAAAGCCGTTGAGGTTGCTGTCCAGATACGCCCGTGGGTTGTCCAGCGAATAACGCACCCCGGCCTGCGCCGCCAAATGGATCACCACTTGTGGCTGCTCGCGGGCAAACAGTGCGTCGATCGCCGAAGCGTGGGCCAGATCCACCGTGGCCAGCGGAAAATCGCCCACCTGCTCGCGCACCCACTGCACGCGGTCGTGCTTGAGCTGCGGGTCGTAGTAGTGGTTGAAATTGTCCAGGCCGACCACCGAATGCCCGTCGCGCAGCAAACGCAGCACGCAATGGGCACCAATGAAACCGGCGGCACCGGTCACCAGAATCTTCATGGCCGCAGCCCTTCGGGGGCGATGTGGCGCAGACCGATGCCGCTGTAATGCAGGCCGGCGGCGGCGACCTGTTCCGGGTTGTACAGGTTGCGGCCGTCGATGATCACCTTCGAACGCAGCTTCTCGGCGAGCAACTCGAAATCGACCACGCGGAAGTTCTTCCATTCGGTGCAGATCACCAGCGCGTCGGCGTCTTCGAGGGTGTCGTCGCGGGTCGCGCACAGGTGCAGGTCGTTGCGGTAGCCGTAGATGCGCCGACACTCGGACATGGCTTCCGGATCGTAGGCCTGCACGCTGGCGCCTTCGGCCCACAACGCGTCCATCAGATAACGGCTCGGGGCTTCGCGCATATCGTCGGTGTTCGGTTTGAATGCCAGGCCCCAGACCGCAATGGATTTGCCGGCCAGGCCTTGCGGAAACTGCGCGCGCAATTTGCTGAACAGGATGTGCCGCTGGCTGTCGTTGACATCGGTGACGCTGCGCAGCAATTTCAGCGGCATGCCGTTGTGTTCGGCAGTGTGCAGCAAGGCCCGCAGATCCTTGGGAAAGCACGAGCCACCGAAGCCGCAGCCCGGATAAATGAAGTGGTAGCCGATGCGCGGGTCGGAACCGATGCCTTTACGCACCGCTTCGATGTCGGCGCCGAGCAGCTCGGTGAGGTTGGCCAGTTCGTTCATGAAACTGATGCGGGTGGCGAGCATCGCGTTGGCCGCGTACTTGGTCAGCTCGGCGCTGCGGTTGTCCATGAACATCAGTTTTTCGTGATTGCGGCAGAACGGCGCGTACAGCTCGCTCATCTGCTCGCGGGCAGCGTCGTCGCGGGTGCCGATGATGATCCGGTCCGGGCGCATGCAGTCGGCGAGGGCGCTGCCTTCCTTGAGAAATTCCGGGTTGGATACCACGCGCACCTGCAGCTCGGTTTTGCCGCGCAACAGCAATTCGCTGGTGGCCGTGGCCAGAACCTGATCGGCAGTGCCGACCGGCACCGTGGATTTGATGATGAGCGTGCGATCGGCCTCCATCAGGCCGGCAATCTGCCGGGCGACATTGAGCACATGGCTGAGGTCGGCAGAGCCGTCTTCGTCCGCCGGGGTGCCCACAGCGATGAAAATCAGCTCGGCGTGAGTCACCGCATCACTGGCCTGAGTGCTGAACAACAAGCGACCGGCCTTGATGTTTTCTTCAAGCGTCGCGGACAGGCCTGGCTCACTAATGGGCGGAACCGCTTGTTGCAATTGTTTGATCTTGTTCGGATCAATATCAATGCATAAAACCCGATGGCCGACATCGGCAAGTGCAGCGGCTTGTATAAGTCCGACATAGCCAGTGCCAAATACGCTCACGTCCATCTGCGCACCCTCGATAAAACGAAAAGAAGAAGTTCGGAAGAAGTTGGTTAAAGGGGTATAGCGCAGCGTTTGGAAAGCGTGTCAGCAAAATGACATGTTGCACGGGTATAACACTTGAGGTGTTTTTGGCGATTGGCCATCAAGTCATTGCTGCGATTGGATTTGTTGTTTTTTTACAGATTTGTTCAGATTCAATTTAACCGACAGACGGTCTAAGTCCCCGAAATTAAAGGCTTTAAGCGCTGAGGGTGTGTCAGATTTGAGTCACCGTTTTTTTGACGCTTTGCCCGGCTATCAGTCATTTCTTGCGCTTTGATGGCCGGGTGCTAGTGTCAGGTTCTGACCGACAAACCTTTGACATCTGCCCTTTTCCGACCACCGGTATCGCCATGTTCAAGTACGCCAAGGAACTGCTCTTAGTTGCCTATCTGTTGCTCTTTTCCGACTATTATCTGGATCGGTTAAATGCTATCGGGTGGGGTCGCAATGCACTTGTTTTTGGCGCGATGTTTTTGGCGCTTACTTTCGCGTTATATCTAAGTGCGTATATACGTCAGGCTCTCGTTCGACATGCATTCGCATTAACGATGTTTGCCGCAGCAGTTTTTTTGATGTTTACACCCGGGTCACCGCGGATTACCTGAGGTACAGCGATTTTGTCTCGCTGGTGTACTCCGGCGGCTTCATTCAGGAAGCCGCGTATCAGTACCGCGATGCGATCCTGCGCGCGGTGCTCAGTGGCTTGTTGCTGTTGTTCGGCATCGGGCTCAAACCGCGTCATGCGCTGTTCATCCCCAATACGTTGCGAGTAGCGGCTCCGGTCATCGGCGTGTTAGTGCTCAGCGGATTGCTGTTTTTACGGGCGGGCGAGGGCGCGCGTGGACTGCCGATCATGTACACGCCGCTGGCCTACCTGAATCTGTTTGCCTACGAAGCGCTGCATGACACCGTCGGCCCGCGTGAACCAGTGACGCTCACACGCTCCGCACCTGCCATTGACCACGACATCGTGCTGATCATCGACGAAAGCATTTCCGGCAATTACCTCGATATCAACGCGCCGTTCGGTGTGCACAGCAACCTCAAGCAAGCACCGGCCGGGGTTGATGTCTTCAACTTCGGTTATGTCGCGTCCATTGCCAATTGCAGCGCCGACACCAACGTCACCTTGCGCTACGGCGGCACCCGCGCCGATTACAGGCGCATCAACAGCACGCTGCCGTCGATCTGGCAGTACGCGAAAAAGGCCGGGCTCGGCACGGTGTACATCGACGCCCAGCGCACCGCCGGCAATCTGCAGAACCTGATGACCGCTGCCGAGAAAAACGACATCGACAGTTTCGTGCAATTCGACCAGACCAGCGTGCGCGACCGCGATATGGCGGCAGCGGCGAAGCTGATCGAATTGCTCAACGACGATCACGCGGAGCTGATCGTGATCAACAAGGTCGGCGCGCATTTTCCGGTGCATGACAAATACCCGGACGCGTTCATGGCTTACCGGCCAACGCTGCCACGCGGGCAGTTCACCGAAGTCGCCGACACTGGCGAACGCGCCGGTTTCAATGGCCAGCCGGATGACTGGGTGCTGTATCGCAACGCCTACAAGAACACGCTGTTGTGGAACGTTGGCGAATTTTTCGCCCGGGTGTTTGCCCAGGCCAACCTCAACAACGCGCTGCTGATCTACACCTCCGATCATGGTCAGGATCTGCATGAGCGCGGCAACCCGGGCTTGAATACCCACTGCGGCGGCGACCCGGTGGAAGAGGAAGGGCTGGTGCCGCTGGTGGTGATTCAGGGCCGAGGATTGCAGACACCGGACTGGGCGGCGAATTTGCCGACAAACAAGGACCGCTCCAGCCACTACAACATTTTCCCGACGCTGTTGCAGGTGATGGGTTACGACCTGGCGGGGATTGAGGCGGTGTATGGCAAACCGCTGAGCATGCCGACGGCGGATGAGTTCACCTTCAACTACCGCTTCAATGCGCGGCTGGGGGCCAAGCCTGAGTGGAAGCATATCGATCTGGGCAGCATCGTGACGCCTGAGCGGGCGCCGGCGAGTGTGGCTTCGGGGCAGTGAGTTTTTGAATTGTTCGGGCGGGCCTCTTCGCGAACAGGCTCGCTCCCACATTGGAACGCGATCTCCCTATGGGAGCGAGCCTGCTCGCGAAGAGGCCTGCACAGGCAGCGACACTCTCAGCTGTTGTTCAATGAAACAGATGACCAGCGGACAAATACCGCTCCGGGCCGCTATCCTTGGCCCAGGTTCAATGATCGGGTTTGCTCATGCTTGAGGTTCGCGACGTTTTCAAAAGCTATGCCACGCCCCAGGGTTCGTTGCCGGTACTGCAAGGCGTCGACCTGACGCTGGAGGCCGGTGGCAGCCTCGCGCTGATGGGTGAATCGGGCAGTGGCAAAAGCACGCTGTTGCATCTGGTGGCCGGGCTGGACAAGGTCGACAGCGGCAGCATTCGCAGCGGCGGACATCGCCTGGAATCCATGAGCGAAGGGCAACTGGCGAACTGGCGCCGCACGGAAATCGGTCTGGTGTTTCAGCAGTTCAACCTGATCGGCAGTTTGCGCGTGGAAGACAACCTTGCGTTTCAGGCGCGCCTGGCTGGGCGCCATGAGCCGCGGTGGCAGGCGCATCTGGTGCAGCGTCTGGGGCTGGGCGATCTGCTCTCGCGGTATCCCGAACAACTTTCCGGCGGCCAGCAGCAGCGGGTCGCATTGGGCCGAGCATTGGCCTCGCAGCCGAAATTGCTGTTGGCCGATGAACCCACCGGCAGCCTCGATGAAGCGACCAGTGATGAAGTGCTGCGGCTGTTGCTGGAATTGCTCGATGACACGCCGACGACCCTGCTGATGGTCACTCACAGCCAGCGCGTCGCGGCGCGATTGGCCCAGCGTGTGGTGTTGTCGAACGGGCGGGTGGCCTGATGATCTGGCGGCAAACCCTGCGTGCGCTGCTCAGCCACTGGCGGCGCCATCCCGTGCAGTTTTTCAGTGTGCTGACCGGGTTGTGGCTGGCCACCAGTCTGCTCACTGGCGTCGAGGCGCTGAACAGCCAGGCCCGCGACAGCTACGCGCGGGCCAGCCAGATGATCGGCGGCGAACCGCAAGCCAGCCTGAGCACACCAAATGGTGCTCCATTTCCCCAGCGTTGGTTTATCGAGCTGCGCCGTCAGGGCTGGCCGGTGTCGCCGGTGTTGCAGGGCCGGCTAACGCTCAAGGGCCACGAAGACCAGCGGATTCAGGTGATGGGCATCGAGCCGGTGTCGTTGCCGGGGGATTCCGCAGTGGCCGGGCAGGCGATGCCGATTGAGCGCATCGTCGAATTTTTCAGCCCGCCGGGCAGCACCTGGATTTCTCCGGACACCCTGCAAATGCTCGGCTTGCGCGAAGGTGATACAGCGCAAACCGCGAACGGCCAGACCCTGCCGCCGCTGCTCGCGCAGAAGGACATGGCGCCGGGGTTGTTGCTGGTCGACATCGGCGTAGCGCAACGCCTGCTCGAACAACCCGAGCAATTGTCGCGACTGCTGTTGCCCAAGGATTTTCATCAGGAATTACCAGCGAGTTTCAACGAACGCTTGCAGCTCAAAAGCAGCGGTGAAGAAAACAATCTGGCGCGGCTGACCGAGAGCTTTCACCTCAATCTTGATGCGCTTGGATTTCTGTCGTTTCTGGTCGGCTTGTTCATCGTCCACGCCGCCATCGGCCTCGCTCTGGAACAGCGCCGAGGCTTGCTGCGCACATTGCGTGCTTGCGGCGTCAGTGCGCGAATGCTGATCGCGTGTCTGGTGGTTGAACTAGGTGTGCTGGCGCTGATCGGTGGGTTGTTCGGTGTGATCAGCGGCTACTGGCTGGCCAGTGTTCTGCTGCCGGACGTCGCCGCCAGCCTGCGCGGTCTGTATGGCGCGGAAGTGGCGGGGCAGTTGCGTCTGAGTCCCTGGTGGTGGTTCAGCGGCATCGGTCTGAGCTTGCTCGGCGCATTGCTGGCCGGGGCCAACAGTCTGCTGCGGGCGGCGCGCCTGCCGTTGCTGGCGGTGGCCGATCCGCAGGCGTGGCATCAACAATATTCGCGCTGGTTGCGCCGGCAGGGTTGGCTGGCGACGGCACTGCTGGCGATTGCGCTGGCGGCGCTGATCTGGGGCGACAGCCTGAGCAGCGGTTTCGTGCTGATGGCCGGGCTGTTGCTCGGTGCCGCGCTGGCCTTGCCGGTGCTGCTCAGCGCGTTGTTGAACCCGTTGCTGGGGCGCAGTCGGTCGGTGCTCGGCCAGTGGTTTCTCGCCGACTGCCGCCAGCAACTGCCTGCCCTGAGTCTGGCGCTGATGGCGCTGCTGTTGGCGCTCGCGGCGAACATCGGCGCTGGCAGCATGACCGCCGGTTTTCGCCAGACCTTCAACGACTGGCTCGAACAACGCCTGAGCGCCGAGTTGTACATCAACCCGGCCAACCCGGCGCAGGCCCGCGAGATGCACAGTTGGCTCAAGCAGCAGCCGACGGTCACCGCTGTGCTGCCCAACTGGCAGGTTTCGGTGACGCTGCAAGGCTGGCCGGCGGATGTCTACGGCATCATCGACCACCCGCACTATCGCCAGCATTGGCCGTTGCTCGACAGCAGTGGCAGCGATCCGTGGGGCAAACTGGCGACGGATGATGCGGTGATGCTCAGCGAACAACTGGCACGACGGCTGAGAGTGAAGGCGGGCGAGCATCTGCGTATTCCGACACCGAACGGCACGTGGTCGCCGCGCATCGTCGGCATCTACGCCGACTATGGCAATCCGAAAGGGCACGTGCTGATCAGCAGCGAGCACCTGTTGCGCGGCTGGCCGCAGCTCACGCCGAACCGCTTCAATCTGCGCATCGATCCGCCAAAGATTCCGGCGTTGCTCAACGCCTTGCAGGCGCGCTTTGAGCTGGATGACAACCACATCGTCGATCAGGCCCGGCTCAAGGGCTGGTCGGTGCAAGTCTTCGAACGCACCTTTGCCGCGACGGCAGCCTTGAACAGCCTGACCTTGGCCGTCGCCGGCGTGGCCCTGTTCATCAGTCTGCTGACCCAGAGCCAGAGTCGGCTCAGTCAACTCGCACCGCTGTGGGCGCTGGGCGTGACGCGCAAACAATTGATGCTGCTCAACCTCGGCCAGACCTGGCTGCTCGCCGTATTGACGTTGCTGTTGGCGCTGCCGCTGGGCATCGCCTTGGCGTGGTGCCTGGATGCTGTGATCAACGTGCAGGCGTTCGGCTGGCGCTTGCCGTTGCGGGTGTTTCCGTTGCAGTTGTTGCAATTGATGGGCCTGGCCTTGCTCGCGACTTTACTGGCTTCGGCATGGCCGCTGTATTCGCTGTACCGCACGCAACCGGCGGACTTGCTGAGGACCTTTGCCCATGAGGATTAACAGCGTCGTGTTGATGCTGGTGCTGCTGCTCGGTGGCTGCGATCAGCCTGCACCCGAGGAGAAGGGCTTTGCCGGCATGGGCGATCAGGCGCAATCCTTCACCCCGGTGGTGCCCGGTCGGGTGTTCAGTTTTCCCGCCGATCACGGCGCGCATGATGGTTTTCGCATCGAGTGGTGGTACGTCACTGCCAATCTGAAGGATCAGCAAGGCAATGATTTCGGCGTGCAATGGACGCTGTTTCGCAGTGCCCTGAAACCGGTTGCCGAGCAAGCCGGGTGGGGCAATCAAACAATCTGGCTGGGCCATGCGGCGGTTACTTCGCGCTCGGTGCACCACGCCGCCGAGCGCTACGCCCGGGGCGGAGTAGGGCAGGCCGGCGTACGGCTGGCGCCGTTCGAGGCGTGGATCGACGACTGGATGTTTGCCAGCCAGGCGCAGGATCCGTTGCGCGACATGCAACTCAGTGCTCGTGACAAAAATTTCGCTTATCAACTGCGCCTCACCTCAAGCCGCCCGCTGGTGCTGCAGGGCGACCAGGGTTTCAGCCAGAAATCTGAAGAAGGTCAGGCCTCGTATTACTACAGCCAGCCGTTTTTTCAAGCCAGCGGCACGCTGCAGATCGACGGCCAGACCTATACCGTCAGCGGCCCGGCGTGGCTCGATCGCGAGTGGAGCAGTCAGCCGCTGACCGCTAATCAGACCGGCTGGGACTGGTTCTCGCTGCATCTGGACAGCGGCGAACATGTGATGCTCTATCGCATGCGGCAGAAGGACGGCGCACCTTATCTGACCGGCACGTGGATCGCAGCTGACGGGCAGATTCAGACATTGCGCAGCGAGCAGATCAGCCTTGCGCCGCAGGACACGGCCAAGGTGGCTGATCGACCGATGCCGGTGAAATGGTCGATCCGCATTCCTGACAAGCAACTCGATATCAGCGTTGATGCGCTCAATCGCAATGCGTGGATGGATTTGCGTATTCCCTACTGGGAAGGTCCGGTGAAGATTGATGGCAGCCATCCTGGCCAGGGCTATCTGGAAATGACCGGGTATTAACGGTAGGTGCAGTTTGCCTGCGGGAGCGAGCTTGCTCGCGAAGGCTTTTTGTCGAGCGATGATTTGTTCTGCTTGACCGGGTACATATCCGTTGCTGCGGTAACGGCTGCTTAGGGTTTCGCCCTTACGGCGACTTACTTTTTTTACAAGCGCCTAAAAAAGTAAGCAAAAAACGCTATCTCCTACGTTCGGCCCTCGCAGGCTCGGGTTCCTTCGCTGCGGGATCGATCCGGGCGCAGCGGCTACGGTTTGCTTCGCTGCACCTCCTTCCGCTGTGTCTGGCCGCGCCAGACGGTCGCTGCGCTCCCACGCCCGGATCAATCCCTCCACTCAGCCTTCCGACGTCGCCGGTGGATCAAGACCAAGAGCAGGCGAGCTGACACTCGACCTCATGGTTGGCGCGATCACTGTAGCAGCTGCCGAAGGCTGCGATCTTTTGCTCTTGCTCTTGCTCTTGCTCTTGTAGGAGTGAGCCTGCTCGCGATAGCTATCTCAAAAACACCGATGAATTACAGCTTAACCCCAATCCCTGTGGGAGCTGGCTTGCCAGCGATGGCGCCATCAAGGTCACCACTAATCAAACCGCTCGGAACTCTCCCTTCGCCAATACGCTCTACCCAGAAACCCGCCATTTTCGGACTCACCCATGAGCGACGACGTGCAACTCCCAGACCTCAACACCTGGCAACGCCTGTTCGACGATCAGACTCTTTGGCAGCAATCGCCCGACGCTCACTATTTCGATTTGCAGCGCATCGCCGATGACCTGCTCGGCCAAGGCGCGATCGACCTTGAGCAATGGCAATTGCTACGCGCCAAAGCCGACGATCTGCACAAGCAGTCACCCGAGGTCAACTTCGCCCGCGAACTCGACGATCCCGAAGCCTGAGGACTCCTGCCATGAATACCACCATCAGCCAGAACGACAACCCCGACGAACCGCGCCCGGCCGGCGAAACCGAACGCGATAACGACGCCCTACGCCCGACAGATCCCAAGCAGCGACAGGACAGCGGCAAAGGCACGCCAAGTGGCGAATCCACGGCGCAAGAGACCGCCGAGCCACATACCCGCGGCCCACAAACCCAAGTCAAGCCCTGAACAGCGTCTATGCTCACCGGCACGCCCGTCGCTGAAGTCGATTCGGCAGCGGGCGTCGCCATTTCATCACAGGGAAAGTAATGCATATGAAGCTCGACGCTCTGGCCAAGGCCATCACCCTCGCAACGCTGCTTTCTGCCACCAGTTTCGGCGCTCTGGCTGCCGACATTCCGTTATCCGCCGCCGTTGAGGCCGATTCCGTTACCACCAAAGTGCTCTCCGTTGACCCGGCCAATCATCAAGTCGTGCTGGAAGGCCCCGAGGGGCGACAAGTCCACGTTCAGCTCAGCGACAAAGCGAAAAACCTCGCCAATCTTAAAGTAGGGGACTTGGTGAAGATCGAGGTGCAGCGATCTGTCGCCGCTTATCTCGATACAGATGTGGATAAAGGTCTGCCAGGCACCACCGAACGTACCGGCGAACTGCGCAAGGCTCCGGGCAGCGACAACCCGGGCGGTGAGGCTTATCGGCAGGTTCAGGTGCAGTTGAAAATCAGCAAAATCGATTTGAAGACCCATCAGGTCACCTTGGAAAATCCGTCGGGACAATCGAAGACGCTCGATGTGCAGAGGCCGGAGATTCAGGCCAAGTTGAAGGATCTGAAAGTAGGGCAGAGCGTTATTGTCACTTATACCGATATCTTGAAAGTGACCAGTCAGCACGATAGTTGAGTAGTAGCTCTACAAGTTTATTGCTCTTGTACAGCTTTATGTATGAGAGCAATCATGTAAAGTTTTTTGTAAGACAATTCTCGGGGAAAATCGGTAAAACACAGTTTTTAACTTTTCAGTTCAAAAATTTCATGTTTCCCCAGGACGACATATCCACTTGTTTGAATTAAAATCCTCGGCGTTCGCCCAGTGTCAGGGCTCTTTACCGGTGCAAGGATTGCCAGGCCGTAACACTGGGCGAACTCCACTACTTGCAAAAGTTGTATACAGAATCTGCAGAACAAAAAGGGCGACTTTGCAGTCGCCCTTTTTATTGCTTTCGATCAAGTCGAAGCTTGCATGCCGGCTTTGCCGTGCTGCGCCTGCAAGCGTTTGAGGGTCTGCTGGTACATTTTTGTCCGGCGATGATCCTTGCCATACGTGCCCGCCGCCGCAACGGTGCCGGCCTGGATGTGATCCAGATAGCGAAAGATCCTCCGCGGCGAGAGGAACCTGACGCCATAGCCCAACTCGACCATCCGATCCTGAAGCGTGTAACCAGGTACCTCCTCATCCATACAGAAGTGCAAACCCAGCGACTTCATCAAACGCGCATTCCACAGCGTGCAGAAACTTTTCAGATGGGTTTCTTTATACGGACGTGGCGGTTTCGAACGCAGGCCAAGACGAACTTTGAGTCGACGAACATGATGTTTGCAGAACCGCGAAGTTAACCGCCAGGTATCTCGCAGCCACCCACGATCAAGCTGCTCAACACAACCGACCGCCGCCATGTCCGCACTTTTCGCGCATTCGCGCATCATCATCGCGAACACTTCCATGTCGTAGACAAAGGTGTCGGTGTGCAGCAGAAACAAGTAATCGGTCTCAACTTTCGCCAAGGCCAGATCCAGCGCCTTGCCATGGGCAATATGCCCCATTTCCTTACCCGGCGACGGCCGCTCGATCAGATTGATCCAGTCCAGCGAACGCAAATAATCGAGGCTGGCATCCGCCGAATCGTTGTCCACCACCCACACTGGAATGTCCTGCGCCTGGACATGCTCGCGCAACAGCTCCAGACACATGCGGGTAATGTCCGGGGTTTTGTAATTGACCAGAACGAGGCTGAAGTTGGATTGCGGCTGGGAGGGTAGATCGAAGGCTTTCATGTCGGAGGGACTCATCCACGGCTCAAGACGACAGGTTGATGAGCCGGGATGCTAGCGGGGAAGCTTAGGTGAAGCTTAATTTGGGAGGGTTGGACCTGCGGGAATATGACGACGTATATGGTTGGAGATGACTACCGGACCTCTCCATGCGTTTGCCAGGTTCCGAAGTAAAGCTCATCCAGTTGGCGTTTGCGGATTGCCAGGTATTCGTCCCATACCTTGGGAAAATCCTCATCTCTGGTTAGCGGAAAAGTCAGATAGATGTGTTTGCCGACAACACTGATGTACTGGCGCGCACGTTTGAAGGCCGGCTGTTCGTATAGTGCAAGGCTTTCGTCGTAAGCGTCGTGATGGTGGCGAATCGTTACTCGATGAGGGGCAATCATCCCTCGCGCAAAATCGATCACCCAGTCGCCGTCTACGGCCGTACGTAAATAGCCGAAAACACCATCGACCGAGAGCAAAATGCAGGTGTTGGCCTGGTTGCCGTCCTCGTCGTTCGCTAGAACAATCTGGTCTGCGAAGTATTTGATCGTCTGGTCATCCGGACCCTGTAGAAGCAAGCTCCAGCCCTCGACGCCCATGCGAAACTCACCGATGTTGTGAAAGGTTGCGGTCCATCGATTTGCAAGCGTTATCTGACGGGTATTCATTTGGGTTTTCAGTCTCAAATTCCCTGGTTCATTTTTTCTGGCGATGCTAGCGAGTTCGCTGAGTGCAGCGTCGCGAGATTATCGTAGGCCGGGTACTTCACGACCACATGATCTTGCCGGTGTAGCAGACGAGTCCTTGAGGGAAACGGAGGTGCTTGAGTTGGTAGTAGACGAGCCGGCTTTCAACGGGCCTTCGCCGTCGAACATTGCCAACGGGCGAAAGCTGCCCGGTTCGTAGATGTAACTGCGGTAGCGGTTCTCGGCGCTTTCTGCGATCAGGCGTTCGCCTTGCCAGAGGAATTCAGTGGTGTGGCCGTCGAAGCTTTTCGCGATGCGGCGGCCGAAGGCTTCATATTTGTAGCTTGCGGTGCGGCCTCCCGGCAGGCTGACGCCGATCAGGCGATGCTGGCAGTCGTAGCGGTATTCGGTGACGAGCTTTTGGCCGGTGCCGCGACGTTCGCGGATCAGGTTGCCGTAGGCGTCGTAGTCGTAGTGGCGGTCGCCCTGCATGAGCAGGCGATTACCTTTGACGTTGGCGAGGTTGGCTGCGGGCAGTTGATTTTGGCTGAGCAGGTTACCTGCCGGGTCGTGAGCGAAGCTCTCTGGGATGGCGCCGCGTACGCTGAGCAGGCGATCCAGTGGATCGTAGTGATAGCTGCTGTTGCCTTTGCGGCTGTCGTTAATGCCGGCGAGGTTGCCGTTGGCATCGTAGTTGTAGCGGCGCTGGAACAGGTGTTTGTCCCGCTGGCTGACGCTGTGTGCTTGAAGTCGGCCCTGTTCATCGTTATTGGTACTGGCTGAGCAGCAAGCCTTGCTGCCGCTCTTGCTCGCGACCGGCGTTGAATTGGTGAGACGTGAGGCGTGAACCTTGAGGCCGATGCTAGTCAGGTGACCGCCAGCTGGCGGTTATACAGTTTTCATTTGATCTGCGTGAATGATTTAGTTTGTATTCCTAAATTCGTAGGGGTTGAAGCCTCTCCGAAGCCAAAGCTTCTGTAGGTAACAGTGTTGAGGTTGGTTTTGTTTTTGATGAAAAATAGCATGCGTAGTTTATTAATGATTGGCTCGTTGTTTTCAATTTTCGCGCATGTATCGCTCTATTTTCTCAATATATTTTTTTTTGCATGTTGTTCGGAATATTTCCAAGGTTTTGGCAGAGTCGCCGATTGGTTCGCCTTTTCGATCGTATTTAATTGTAAGAAACTCTACCACGAACTCGCCCTTTGGGTCTCCCTCAGGTTCTACTCTAGAATCGAAGCAATAGCCTGTGCTTTGTCTTGCACCACCTAATAAAATAGAACTGCTAAACCAGTGCGCGGTTTCCGGTGTTAGTTCTATTTCGTACAAATTATTTATCGTTATTGTCCAGTCGCTAGGCACTCGGAGTGGCTGTAGTTCGAATTCAAGTTTTTTCATTTTGCTTTACCCATGTATTTTTTTACTAGCTGTGGTGATGCCGGAAAGCTGTGGATCACAGGCTTATTTCCTCCATCAGTTAGTTCAATTCTTATCCAGTTTTTAAGTTGTCCCTCGTTGTAGCCCACAGGGTGTTCGGATCTGTAAAACATGAATCGAGTGCCACCGTGGTCGAATACGTTTCCATCTTTTATCGCCCCATATGCAGCTTGTTTTTCGAATCCTTTAACATTGTTTGCGATGTCGGGCAGATAAGAAGCTTCAGGTTGACCACCACGTGATCCATTACCCAAACTCAATTCTCTGGCTTGGTCGGCAGATTTCGCATTCAGATGTTTCGTTTTATGGAAGCCTCCTGGCCTCTGCGCGTTATAGACGTCGGATCTTAACTCTTTCCGCGTCTGGTAATCGCTAGTATCAACGCGCTTGGGAGGGCAGTTATTGCTGCTCAACCCCAACGGATCCACCCATCCAGTAGGGTTAGGCACGTACTGGTAGCTATTCAACCCGCCCGCAAGCTTGATCGGATCCGGCGTCAAGAACCGCCCAGTACCCGGATTGTAGTAGCGGTGGCGGTTGTAATGTAAGCCTGTCTCGGCGTCGAAATACTGACCTTGGAAGCGCAGCGGATTGTCGATTTCACTGACATCCAGCGCTGCGAGATTGCCGTAGGCGCGGTACTTCGCTGACCACAGACAAATGGGGACAGACTTATTTCAGTGCTTAAAAAGTAAATCTGCCTCCATTTTTCTAAATTTTTTACACTTCCAACATAAAGGATTCGATCTTCTCGATAAATTCAAGTTTGCTCTTGGTTCTGAATTCTCCAAGGAAAATTTCTGAGTTTTTTATCGGTTTCCCTTTGTGGTCATATTCAATTGTTAGAAAGTCAATTACAAAATACCCTTCGGGATCACCTTCCGGCTCCACTCTAGAATCAAAACAGTGCCCAGTGCTTCGGCGGACTCCACCAATCAAAACCGAGCTGGAGAACCATTCACTTGTATCAGGTGTAAGCTCGACTTCAAATAGGTTGTTGATTGTTATCGTCCAACCGCTTGGCACGCGTATAGGGTGAAGCTTGTGCTCTAGTTTTGGTCTCATTTCACATTGCCCATATATTTTTTTACCTGTTCAGGGGCGGCTGGAAAACTATGGATGACAGGCTCGCCGGCTTTGGATAGCTCTATCCTGACCCAGTTTGTCAGTTCTCCATTGTTGTAGCCGACTGGAGTTTCTGATCTATAGAACATATATCTTGAGCCGCCGTGATCAAACACATTTCCATCGCGCACTGCTGAGTACGCTGCTTGTTTCTCAAATCCGCTCACATTATTAGCGATATCGGGAAGATAGGAGGCCTCAGGTTTTCCGTCTCTGGTGCCTTGGCCTAGACTTAGCGATTTCGCTTGTTCTGCCGATTGTGCATTTGTGTGCTTTGTCGCATGCCTACCTTCTGGACGTTTCGCATCATAAATATCTGTTCGTAGATCTTTACGCGTCTGGTAATCGCTAGTATCAACGCGCTTGGGAGGGCAGTTATTGCTGCTCAACCCCAACGGATCCACCCACCCAGTAGGGTTAGGCACGTACTGGTAGCTATTCAACCCGCCCGCAAGCTTGATCGGATCCGGCGTCAAGAACCGCCCAGTACCCGGATTGTAGTAGCGGTGGCGGTTGTAATGTAAGCCTGTCTCGGCGTCAAAATACTGACCTTGGAAGCGCAGCGGATTGTCGATTTCACTGACATCCAGCGCTGCGAGATTGCCGTAGGCGCGGTACTTCGCCGACCACATGATTTCGCCACTGTAGTCGGTCAGTTCCTGCGGTGTGCCGAGGTGGTCGAGTTGGTAATAGAACGGGGCCGCTTTTAGCGGGCCTTCGCCGTCGAGCATTGCCAACGGGCGGAAGGTGCCCGGTTCGTAGATGTAGCTGCGATAACGATTTTGTGCGCTTTCGGCGATCAATCGTTCGCCTTGCCAGAGGAATTCAGTGGTATGGCCGTCGACGGTTTTCTCGATGCGGCGGCCAAAGGCGTCGTATTTGTAGGTGGCGGTGCTGCCGCCTGGGAGGCTGACGCCAATCAAGCGGTGTTGGCAATCGTAGCGGTATTCGGTGACGAGTTTTTGTCCGGTGCCGCGACTTTCACGGGTCAGGTTGCCATAGGCGTCGTAATCGTAGTGGCGGTCGCCTTGCATGAGCAGGCGATTGCCTTTGACGTTGGCGAGATTCGCAACGGGCAGGTCATTTTGTCCTAGCAGATTGCCTGCCGGGTCATGGGCGAAGCTCTCTGGCATGGCGCCGCGCACGCTAATCAATCGGTCGAGCGGATCGTAGTGAAAGCTGCGGTTGCCTTTGCGGCTGTCGTCGATTCCGGCGAGGTTGCCGTTGGCGTCGTAGTTGTAGCGACGCTGGAACAGGTGCTTGTCCCGTTGGCTAACGCTGTGCGCTTGCAGACGTCCCTGTTCATCGTATTGGTATTGGCTAAGCAGCAGACCTTGTTGGCGCTGTTGCTCTCGACCGGCGTTGAACTGATGAGAGGTCAGGCGAGAACCGTTGAGGTCGATGCTGGTGAGTTGCCCGCCAGGCTGGTGGCGGTAATCGAGTTTGCTGCCATCGGGCAAGCGGCAGTGCTTGAGCTGGCCGACGTTATCGTATTCGTAGCGCAGAGTGCCCCAGCCTTGGTGCTCCTCGATGAGTCGGTCTTGCAGGTCGTATTTGTAGGCGAGCGGCCAGTGGCCGTCGTCAACGTTAACGAGGCGGCCAAGCGCGTCGTAGCTGTAGTGAATCTCTTCGCCGTCGGGCAGCGTTTTTGCAAGCAACCGGCCTGCGGCATCACGCTGATATTCGGTGACCAGTTCGCTGCCGTCGTCGCCGAACTCGGTTTTCTTCAGCAGTTGGCCGTTGAGGTCGTACTCGTAGCCAGTCCGACGACCATCGAAGCCGGTTTCCTGTTGAATCAGGCCGTTGGCGTAGTAATCAAGGTGATAGTGCTCGCCGCGCTCGTTTTCAATTTCAGTGAGCAACAGACGCGAGTTGTCGTAGCGGTAGCGCAGTTGGCTGCCGTCGGGATTGATGCGGCGGCTGACGAGGTGAAGATTGTCGGCATATTCATAGCGGGTGATACGGCCAAGTTCGTCACGTTCAGCAGTGACATTGCCATAGGCGTTGTAGCTGAATGCGCGAGTGGCGCCGCCGGGCAGCGTAACTTGGGCAAGGCGATTGGCAGCATCCCATTGGTAATGAGTGATCGCGCCGGACTCTTCCTGGCGAGTGATCTGCCTGCCTAGTGCATCGTAACGGTACTTGCGCTGACCTCCGTCGGGAAGACGTTCTTCAAGCAGTTGACCGAGATTGTTCCAACCGAGTTGATGACGGCTGCCGTCCGGGTGACGGATTTCCAACAGACGACCCTGCGGGTCATAGCTGTAATGGGTGGCATTGCCGTCCGGGTCAATCTGCGCAGTGACATCACCCTGTCGGTTGCGTTGATACTTCCAACTGGCTTTGCCGCGACGAACGTCGCTGACGAAACCATTGATGTATTCGTAAGTGGTGGCTTCGTCTTCCGGCGGGATGACCGCGGTTATCAATCCGTTATCGTCATAGCGATATTCGGTAACGGCGCCCAACGGATCCTTTTCGGCGATTAATTGGCCTTTGTCGTTGTAGGCCTTGAGATGCTCGGCGCCGTCCGGGTCGATCTTGCGGATCAATCGGGCCTGATCGTCGTGGGTGTAGACCTCTTCGCTGCCATCGGCGTTGGTTACGGTGACGCTGCCTTTGTCGTCCCAGATGTACTGCGCTTCCATCTGCGAAAAGTTGGCCCAGTGACGGGTGCAGCGAGACAGCTTGCCTTCGTTTTCCCATTCCCAATAGAACGCCGCGCCGCCTGCCAATTGCCGCTCGAGAATGACATGCTGGTCGTTGTAGCGATAGCGTTCGGCTTCGCCGGCGGGGTTCTTCGCCTCGACCATGCGATATTGCGCGTCGTAGCTATAGGTGACCAGCGTTTGCACGGTAGTCCAGACGTCTTCCAGATTATCGGCGGGCAGAAACTGCTGATAATCGACGGCGATGATGTGCTTGCGGTCATAGCGCAGAAGCAAGGCGCGACCGGCGCCGTTGTCGAGGCGCTTGATGCGGCCGTGGATGTCGCGGGTGACGTGCAGCCGATTGCCATAGCTGTCGCTGATGGCGATCAGGCTGGCGCCTTTGCTGTCATGACGGAAATGGTAGAACGATGGACGCTTGCCTGCCTGAGCCAAAATCAATTCGGCTGGATCGTCACCCAGGAAAATGGCAGCACGTGAAAGGCTGTTGGTGATGGCCGGACGCTGCTCACTTGGAAGCGGAAACACCGTGGAGCGGTTTTCCTGGTCGGTCCAGATGACTTCGTCGCCGTTGATCTCGATGCGATGAGCGAGCGCGTGGCTCCAGCCATAGCCCAGACCGCAGTCGATTTCCACAGCACTGGTGCGATAGAGGCGGGTCCATTCAAATGGGAGCAGGCCGTCGAGGTGGCCATCAGTTAACGTCAGTAACTCTTCGCCAGTGACCATCGAAACAGGGCAGCCGCTAGTGCAAGTCTTTGCAGCAGGTTCTGCGCTCTTTTCGGCGGGATTTGTCGCCTGGGTCGATACATCATCAGCGACTCTGCCTTCAGCAAGTCTGGCGTTTTTCTTCCCATCAAAACGCAACTCGGAAATCCCGTTCCTGACCTTCGCCGTCACCCCTCGGGCGGCCACTGCGGTGTACTTGGCGACATACTCCATAAAGCCGTTGATGATCTTGAACACCGACTTCACGAAGCCGATCACGGCCTTGATGACAAGCTCTCCGTACTTCTTCAGTCGGGCCGCAAGGTAGATGACGCCGGTACCTTCTGCCGCGATGGTCAATACCACGCCGATCACGATGTCGATCGCAATGCCAACCACAATTGCCGTGGTCATCTTTGCTACATCGCCTGCCATTTTCATCGGCGGCAAGCCCGCCAGCCAGATCACCGCACTGCGTACCAGCAAAAACAAAGCAGCTTCGTCACTTGCCAGCAACATGGCTTTTTTCATGATGTCAGGCGAGCTTTTGGCGACTTTGATCAGTTCGTCTGCGCCAGCGCCGAGATCCTTCGCAAACTTTCCTGGGTCCTGGAGGATGTCGAGCACGAGACTGATGCCGTCCCATACGCCCTTGATCGCTTCCCAGCCACCTTCAAGAATGCCGTTGCCGATGGCCATGGCTGTGCCGGAGGTTGAGAGATTCGACCATTGCGGTTTGAAGCCGGCCCATTCCTTGCGTAGGAAACCTTCAAGGTCCGCAGTCACACCCCTGTAGGAACTGAAGAGGGCGTCGATCTGCGCCGGGGTCACTTCGTTATGGACGCGAATCGTGTAGAACTTGCCGGGTACACCCCCGGTCCACGCGGCCTTGCCTTGGGCGTCGAGTTTTACCTTGCTGATCGCACCACCGTCCACCGCCACGATTTCGACTTCGATATCGCCGACGGGAATGTCGTAAACCGATTCGAATTTGCTCTCGATCAGCAACGGTCCCTTGAGCGGACATTGAGCCACGTTCGACGTAAAACTACCGTCGGTCATGCTCACCGCTTTACTGGTGTTGCCCGCCTTGATGACACGCTCCATGCCCAGCAAAGACGGCATGTCAGCGGCACGGCTACCCTTGTCGAGGGCCTGTGCATACCAGGTTTTGGTTTGCTCCTGATACAGCTTCAGACTGTCCTTGAAGGTGTTCAGTTGGTTGTCAACAAAGGCAACGCGATCCATCAGCCTTGCTCCAGAATCAGGTGGTTTATCAATGCTTCTTTAAGATTTTGCGGCGCATCCGGGCGGCGCACGAAGCGGGTGATTTTCAGCTTCAAATTGTTCTCGGGCCACGCGGTGTAGAGGTCCGGGCGGTCTTCTTCCAGCCATTGCATCAGGTTGCTGACCAGCGTCGCCGGATTGTCCTTGCTCAATCCTTCCAACAACCCCTTCGGCACCTCCCACCACGGCCAGTCCCGCACCTTCGGCACCACCCGCGTGCCCACTTCCAGCGCTTGTCCATTAATCAGATACCGCTCAAACACCGGCAGCACTTCTCCAGCCTTCTCCCCAAGTCCCCGCAGAATCGGATAAATATGCCGTCCATCCCAAAACCGGAAAAACACCTCGGTGCCATCCGGCATTTTCACCTGCGTCAGGCTGCGCAGATGTTCGAACACTTCGTTCGGTTCTGAACGCGATACCGCCAGCCAGCCCCAGTCGAGGGCGTCGGTTTCGGCGATCCATGGCAGGAAGGCGGAGTTGGCTTTGAGTTCGGTGAGGTAGGGCATCACCGGTTGCCAGGTGGAGTAGGGCGTGCCGCCCCAGATCGGGATGAGCTGGGCGGTGGGTTCGGTGAGGTACAGGGTTTTCAGCGCATCGGCGTCGCTGGCGGCGCTGATGATCAGGTACAGGCGCTCGCCGCTTTGCAGCGGCTGTTGCGCCAGCCAGTCCTTGGGGGTGATTCGTTCAGATGGCACAGGCACCTGCCTTGCATTTTTCGCATTCTTCGCAGAACGGCGCGTTACGTTTGAGGGTGTTGATTTGCGCCGGGGTCAGGACCTGACCAGCCTTGTCGGCATCCGCCTGTTTCAACACGCCCGGCATCAACGGCGCAGCACCAGTCCCACTGCCGGGGCTGCCACCAGAGTTCATGTTGATCACCGGCCCGCTCATGGTCACGCCGCCGGCGTCGATCTTGATGAAGCTGCCGCCGCCGACCAGGGTCAGCTCCGAACCGGCTTCCATCACCACTTTCATGCCGCTGCTCAGGTGGATTTCCTGACCTGCGTCGATGAACTGGCCGGTGCCGATCTTGATGTGCTGATTCACGCCGACGGTGAGGTGGTCGTTGGCGCGGGTTTCGACTTTGCGGTCGGCGTAGACGGTGTGGTGTTCTTCGGCCTTGAACTCGGTGTAGCTGTTTTGCTCGACGGTGTCGTGGCGTTCGTTGCCGACGCGGATTTTCTGGTCGTGCTCGATGTTCTCGTCCCAGTCGCGCTGGGCGTGCAGGTAGATCTGTTCCTGACCTTTCTTGTCTTCGATGCGCAGTTCGTTGTAACCACCGCCGCCCATCGAGCTCAGGGTCTTGAAGGTGCTGCGGGTCTTGTTGGCCGGCAGGGCGTACGGGACGGTGTTTTCCTTGTGGTACAGGCAGCCGCTGATCAGCGGTTGATCGGGGTCGCCTTCAAGGAAGGTGACGAGCACTTCCATGCCGATGCGCGGGATGGCGATGCCGCCGTATTGGGCGCCGGCCCAGGCGCTGGAGACGCGCAGCCAGCAACTGGTCTTGTCGTCGGCCTGACCTTCGCGGTCCCAGTGGAACTGGACTTTGACCCGGCCGTATTCGTCGCAGTGGATTTCTTCGCCTTTCGGGCCGGTGACTACTGCGCTCTGGCTGCCGAGGATGCGCGGTTTCGGGTGGCGCAGCGGCGGGCGGTTGGGTACGTCCCACGGCGTGGCCTGGAAGCGGTTGCGGTAGCCCTGGTGGAAATCGTCTTTCAGCGCGGTGGTGTCGCTGGTCACCGACTCCTCGAGCACTTGCGGCTGCTTGCCTTCATGCAGGACTTCGGTGAGCAGCCAGAGGTCGTTCCACTTGGCTTTCGGGTGTCCGGTCAGGGCGAGGAAATGACCGCTGACCAGCAACGGCTGATCGCTCTTGCCTTCGGCGAGCTGGAAGTCGCTGCGGTGGCGTTCGAGGGCGCGTTTGGCCAGGTGCTTGCCGCGCTCGCGGTCGATGAAACGGCCTGGGTAATCGTAGTCTTCGAGGTCGGGCAGGGCGTCGCCACGGTTTTCGCTTTCCAGGGTCAGACGCGGTTTTTCGAAATCGTAGTCGCGGCGGGTGGTGCGGCTGGTGCGGGTTTCCAGGCGCAGGTCGAAACGTTTGATCACCGGGTTGCTGGCGACCATGCCCGAGTCTTGCTGATAGGGCACAGGGGCCAGTTTCGGGAACACCGTCTGGTCATCGCCGAAAACGAGCTTGTGCGCCGTGGCGCTGTGCTGGAAGTGAAAGTGAATGCCTTCCTCTTCGCACAGGCGCTGGATGAAGTGCAGATCCGACTCGTCGTATTGCACGCAGTAGATGCGTTCGGGATAGATCGAGCCGGTCTTGAATTCGTAGGCGTTGCCTTGGATGCCGTGCTCTTCCAGCACCATGCCGATGATTTTCGGCACGCTGAGATTCTGGAAGATGCGTTGGTTGATGCGGTGCGCCAGATACGCCAGTTGCGGGCGCAAGGTCACCGAATAACGGGTCAGGCGCTTGCCGGAATCGCCTTGCGCGGCGCGGTAGATCAGGCCATGAATGCCGCTGCCGTCGGGCGACAGCTGCAGGAAGGCCGGTTTGTGCAGCAGGGTTTCGAGGTCCAGCGACGGCTGCTCACTGACCAGCTCCACCTCGAAGACAAAAGGCTGGCTGATGGCTTCCCGACCGGTGAGGGTAAACACCTGGAAATCGGCGGAAAGCCCTTCGATGGTCAGGGCAAAGTGGGTTTCATTGGCCGGCGCGAACATCCCTTGTTCCTCGTGCTGTACAGCGGCGCTCGTCGACGGCCGCAAAAAAGCGGCTCAACGTACGCGAAATTCTGGAGGGGCGTAAACAACATCGACCAGCAGAGCTGGCCGATGCGTGTAACGGTCAGCCGTAATTAAACGACTGGAGCACGCCAGTCATCGGAACCCGAAGTACCGGATACTTCGTGGGTCCAGGTGATTTTGCGGTAGGTGAACTGCACTTCTTCCAGGTGGGTGAAGTGCGCGTTGCCTGGATCCTGGCAGTTGTGCATTTTGTTGTTGATGGCGACGATGATCGCGTCTTCCAGTTTGGTGGTGTAGTAGTGCTCTTGGGTGCCTTGAGCCGAAGTGCGGTACCACTGGATAACGATTTCGCTCATGCGCTCGCCGGAAGTCAGAGCTGCTTGCAGCAGTGGCGAAGCCTTGTCGTAGACCTTGGTGATCACAACTGGCTTGTGTACGCGCTGACCGGTTGGCTGACCGGATTGCGGGTCACGCGGGATGATCACGTCGTGGGTGAAAGCCTGAACCATGACCTGGTCTTCGTGGCCTTCCTGGTAGGTGTTGCCAACGGAGTCGGCGGTGAAAGCGCCGGCAGTGATCAGGCCTTGTTTTTCGCCGGTAACCGACATGTACGCTGGTGTTGCCATGGGGTGCTCTCCTTGCGGATAAAGTTAGGGTGCCCGGAGGCGAAATCGCCCGGTGGGTGGCTGACTGTTATCAAGGAGCGTGCCAGGTTTTGTGCGATGCCCGGATGGCGGGGGCGGCGCGGTAGTTGGTCATCATTCGCGGCGATTTTCACCGCGATAACCGGGAGAAAGTGCGCAAGAAGTTGCGCAGTACTGCGCAACTTCTTGCGCACTTGGCTGCAGGCCTTGCCCGGCTTGGGCTACAGGGAATTTAGGCCCTGAAATATTACGACCAACTGCGCAACTTCTTGCGCAGTTGGGTATTTGCCGGGACCGAGGTGGTTGCTTCGCGAGCAGGCTCGCTCCCACAGGGGATTTTGGCTAGCCGCAATCTTGAGCCCACCACAACACCTGTGGGAGCGAGTCTGCTCGCGAAGGCGTCTGTTCAGGCAAAACATCAGCGACTGACACACCGCTTTCGCGAGCAAGCTCACTCCTGCAAGGGATCTGTGGTTTGCCCGCAATATTGAACCCACCCCGGAATATGTGGGAGCGGGCTTGCTCGCGAAGGCGGCGGGTCAGGCAGAGCATGGGGTGACTGACACTCCGCTATCGCGAGCAGGCTCACTCCTACAAGGGAAAACGTCAGGTCAGCTTGATACCCAAAGTTTCGGCACATTCCTCAATCGACCGCCGTTGCGTCTCGGCATACAAGCCCAGCTCATCAATAGTCGAACGCCCCAGTGCCTGTTCGAAAGCCTGGCGATTGGAATGTTCGGCGTAATGCGTCTGCGCAGAATCGCCAAGGTTCGACTGAAAAATCCCCGCCGCGCTCACCGGCAGGAAATCTTCGTACACCAGCGGCTCCGCTTTCACGTAGCCATCGCGCAGCAAGTCCTCCAGGGACGACTCACCAAGTCCTCCAGCGGCCAAACCTTTTTCCGTGACGAAATAACGAAAGTACGCCAGCCCCTGTTCGCGCATGCCCTCTACGCTGTCAGGAAATTCGGCAAAGTGCTGAATCATCAGCGCGTCGTAGCGTGAGGCATTGGCTTCATTGGGGAAGTCGCCCAGTTCATCCCGTGCGGCGTTCAACAAACGGTCATACAGCGCGCGCCCCTTGGGCGTGAGAGCCGCCCCGCGTTGCTCGATCTCGCCGAAACGCGCGCTGTGGCTGCCACGGGTCTCGGGCTGATCGGTGAAGGCGATCGGCTCGTCCAGCGCTTTGAAGCTGGTCTGGCGCAGCAGGATCGGGCAGTTGCGGCGCGGTGGGCCTTCGATCACTGCTTTCGGCGTGATGCCATGGGCGGGCATGTGTTGCTGCACGGTGTCGATGTCCAGCGTGCGCGGGGTCAGGTGATTGATATGCGGACCTTTGAAGGCAACGACGTCGGCGACCAAACGGTGCTGGGCGCTGAGTTTCTGGTACTGCGCAGCAGTAACGGTGGCGCTGTGGTGCCAGCGAAAAGTCTCCAGAGCCTGTCGGACGAATTCCACGGCCTCCGCGTCATTCAGTCCGCCTGCCGTTTCCGCCTGTTCAATCAGGCGCAACGCCTCTTCAGTAAAAATCGAACGACGGGCCAGTACCGACTCGGCAAACGAACGCAGTTCAGCATCTTCAATCAGCTCCAGGCGCAGCAGCGAGGTAAACACGCGAAACGGGCTGACCTGCAGCGCCTCTTCATGCACCGCACGAAACGCCGTTGAATGCACCGGTACGCCCGCCGGAGTCAGGTCGTAATAACCCACCGGTTGCATGCCCATCACCGCGAACAAGCGGGCGAGAGTGGCCAGTTCGCTCGCGGTGCCGACGCGAATGGCGCCGTGGCGCTCCATGTCCAGCCGCTCGATTTCGCCGGTGCGCTTGAGTTGCCCGGCGATGTCTGGCTGACCTGCCAGCACGTCGCGGTTGGTTTGCTCCACCAGTTCCATCAGCGCGCCGTACAGCGGCACCTCTTCGCGATACATGTCAGACATCGCTCGGGAAAAGCGTTGGCGGATCAGGTCAGGGCTGACGAACGGCTGCACAGTCATGAAAAAATTCCTGCCACGGTGACGAAATGGATGCCGGAAAAGATCGCAGCCTTCGCCCACGCGGGCAAACGAAGAAACCTACGAACTTCATTCTGCCAACGACTGATCCACCAGTTCGATCCAGTGTCTGACCGGCGTGCGCCCGGCGCTCGCCAAATGGCTCTGACAGCCCACATTGGAGGTGACGATCAACTCAGGGCGGCCACTTTCCAAGGCGTTAAGTCGTTGGTCACGCAGTTGCCGCGCCAGCACCGGTTGGGTCAGCGAGTAAGTGCCCGCCGAGCCGCAGCACAAATGGCCGTCCGGCACTGGCGTGAGGTTGAAGCCGAGTCGGGTCAGCACTGCTTCCACCGCGCCGCCGAGTTTCAGCGCGTGCTGCAACGTGCACGGGCAATGCACGGCGATGCGTCGTTCGCTGGCGGCGCACACTTGTTCCAGCGGTTCCTGTGCGATGACCTGCACCAGGTCCCTTGTCATTTCGCTGATCTGCCGGGCCTTACCGGCATAGTCCGGATCGCCAGCGAGCATATGCCCGTAATCCTTGATGAACGCGCCACAACCGCTGGCCGTCTGCACGATGGCTTCGGCGCCGTTCTGCAAATGCGGCCACCAGGCATCGATGTTCTGTCGAGCGCGGTCGAGGCCTTTGGCCTGGGCGTCGAGGTGATAGTCGAGCGCACCGCAGCAACCGGCTTCGCTGACCGGAGTGACGCTGATGCCCAAACGATCGAGCACCCGCGCCGTCGCGTCATTGGTATTCGGTGACAGGCCCGGTTGCACGCAACCTTCGAGCAACAACACCCGGCGCGTATGCCGAGGAGCAGGGCGCGACCCCATAACACCCAAGCGCTGCGGCAGTTTGCTTTCCAGCAGGCGCGGCAGCAGCGGCCGAAAGGTCGCGCCCATGCGCAGCAAGCCTTTGAACAAACCCGAATTCGGAGCCAACGCGCGCAAGCCTTCGCGCAGCAAGCGCTGTGCGGCGGGGCGTGGCACCGCGCTGTCGACCACCGCACGGCCGATGTCGAGCAGGATGTGATAATCGACGCCGGACGGGCAGGTGGTTTCGCAGTTGCGACACGACAGACAACGATCCAGATGCAGTTGCGTCTGTTCGGTGGCCGGTGCGCCTTCGAGCACTTGCTTGATCAGATAAATGCGCCCGCGCGGCCCGTCGAGTTCATCGCCGAGCATTTGATACGTCGGGCATGTCGCGTTGCAGAAGCCGCAATGCACGCAGGTGCGCAGGATCTTTTCCGCTTCGCCAGCGCGGGGCAATTGCCGCGATTGTTCGCTGAGGGTGGTTTGCATGGCTAGACCTCCGCATACATTCGCCCGGCGTTGAACAGCCCTTGCGGGTCGAGTTGCGCCTTGAGTTGCCGGTGGTAGCGCAGCAGGGTTGGCGCCAGGGGTTGAAACGGCGAATCCGCGGCGCCGTGGGTGAAGCATGTCGCGTGGCCGCCGAACGATTGGGCGAGGGCGTGTATCTCAGTGCTGTCGGACTTCAACCAGCGTTGCGCGCCGGCCCAGTCGATCAGTTGCTCGCCGGGCAACTCGAGCGGGCCGAGATTGTTTGGCAATGACAGGCGCCACAGTGGCAAGCCTTCGTCGAAAAAACTCAGCCGCTGTTCGTTGAGAACGCGCCAGAAAACCGAGTCCAACGGCTCACCACCGAGGCGTTGATGCGCAGCGGTCACCGAACCTTCGCCACCTTCCAGACGCAGATACAGACTCTGGCCATCGTGACACGCGGCGCTGATCGGCAGCGGTTGCTGGCCCCATTCGGCAAGTTTGCTCAAGGCCCGAGCGCAGTCGATATCGAGGCGAATGCTCAGGCACTGCCGTGGTTTCGGCAGGACTTTCAACGACACTTCGGTGAGCACTCCGAGGCAACCGAAACTGCCGGCCATCAGCCGCGACAGGTCATAACCGGCGACGTTTTTCATCACTTCGCCTCCGAAGCGCAGATGCTGACCGAGGCCGGTGATCACCCGCGTGCCGAGAACGAAGTCGCGCACCGAGCCGGACCACGGCCGGCGAGGTCCGGACAGTCCCGTGGCGATCATGCCGCCGACCGTGGCGCTGTCGGCAAAGGACGGCGGTTCGCAGGGCAACATTTGCCCGGCGTCATCCAGCGCCGCGAGCAGCTCGGACAACGGCGTGCCGGCACGTGCGGTGACCACCAGTTCGGTCGGGTCGTACTGGACGACGCCGCGATGAGCACGGGTGTCGAGCACTTCGCCTGCCACCTCGCGGCCGAGAAAGGCCTTGCTGTTGCCGCCCTGAATCTTCAGCGGCGTGGCATTGGCCCGCGCGGCGTTGACCTGATCGAGCAGGGCCTCGGCGGCATCGAAATCAGCCATCAGAATCGCTCCAGCTCGGGGAAGGGCAGTTGCCCGGCGTGAATGTGCATGGCGCCGAATTCGGCGCAGCGATGCAGGGTCGGAATGTTCTTGCCAGGATTGAGCAAGCCCTGCGGATCGAACGCGGCTTTCACCGCATGAAACAGCCGTAACTCGTCGCTGTTGAACTGCGCGCACATCTGATTGATTTTCTCGCGACCGACGCCGTGCTCGCCGGTGATGCTGCCGCCGACTTTCACGCACAATTCGAGGATCTTGCCGCCCAGTGCCTCGGCGCGATGCAGCTCCCCCGGCTGGTTGGCATCGAACAGGATCAGCGGATGCATGTTGCCGTCGCCGGCATGGAACACATTGGCCACGCGCAAGCCGTATTCTTCGCCAAGACGCGAGATGCCTTGCAGGACAGTGGGCAATTCGCGGCGCGGGATGGTGCCGTCCATGCAGTAATAATCCGGCGACAACCGGCCGATCGCCGGAAACGCGTTTTTACGACCGGCCCAGAAACGCACGCGTTCAGCCTCGTCCTGGGCTTGGCGCACCTCGGTGGCGCCGGCCGCTGTCATGACTTCCCGTACGCGCTGGCAATCGTCGTGCACGTCGGCTTCGACGCCGTCGAGTTCGCACAGCAGAATCGCCTCGGCGTCGACCGGATAGCCGGCGTGGATAAAATCTTCGGCGGCGCGAATGGCGAGGTTGTCCATCATTTCCAGACCACCCGGAATGATCCCTGCTGCGATGATTTCGGCAACCGCGCGGCCGGCTTTTTCCACTGAATCGAAACTGCCGAGCAGGACCTTGGCGACTTGCGGTTTGGGCAGCAGTTTCACCGTGACTTCGGTGATGATCCCCAGCAGGCCTTCGGAGCCGGTGAACAAGGCGAGCAGGTCAAAACCGGCTGAATCGAGCGCCTCGGAGCCCAGCGTCAGGCGTTCGCCCTCGATGGTCAGCACTTCGATTTTCAGCACGTTGTGCACGGTCAGGCCGTACTTGAGGCAATGCACGCCACCAGCGTTTTCCGCGACGTTGCCGCCGATCGAACAGGCGATCTGCGATGACGGATCCGGCGCGTAATACAAGCCGAACGGGGCCGCCGCTTGGGAGATGGCGAGATTGCGCACTCCCGGTTGAACCCGCGCGATACGTGCAGCGGGGTCGATGTGCAGGATGCTGTTGAACCGCGCCATCACCAGCAACAGGCCCTTTTCCAGCGGCAGCGCGCCGCCAGACAATCCCGTACCGGCGCCCCGCGCGACCACGGGCACGTTGTTCTGATGGCAGAGTTTCAGCAGGGTTTGCACTTGCTCCAGACGCCGGGGCAGGGCGACCAGCATCGGCGTGGTGCGGTAGGCGGAGAGGCCGTCGCATTCATAGGGTTTGAGTTCATCCTCGCGCCAGAGGATGTCCAGGTCCGGCAGGGCTTGTTGCAGGGCCTTGAGCAATTCGCCCTTGTTCACCTCGGGCAACGGACCGTCGAGGCGTTCGTCGTAAAGGATGTTCATGGGAGCGCCAACCTTCTGTCTCCGCTGATCGTTCCCACGCTCTGCGTGGGAATGTAGCCCGTGACGCTCTGCGTCACTGGACGCAGAGCGTCCCTTGAGGCATTCCCACGCAGAGCATGGGAACGATCAGTTGCGCAACCTTGGGCATTGCGAATATCCAGGTTCATCGCTGTCGTTCCAGAAATTCCCCGTACAGCCGCGCGGTATTTCCCGGCTGTTCGACCATCGGCATATGCCCGACGTGATCCCACACATCCACTTCGAGATTGGCGATGCCTTTGCTCCACACCGGCACGCTGCTGACGTCGATCAGACGATCCTTGCGCCCCCACAACAATAATGCCGGGCATTTGATCTCGGCCAGTTTCGGCTCCATCGGCGGGCTGGCGCGGAAGTCACGGAAGATTTCTTCAAGCTCGTCACGTTGTTGCTCATAGCGCTGGGCGACGGCGTCCAGCACCAGCTTCGGCACCCATGGCGGCGACTCCATGGTCATCGCGTAGAAGCGCTGAAACTCTTCGCGGGAATTGATCAGGAACGGATTGTGCCCGCGCGCCAGGTGGCGCTCCATGTCGCTCGGCTCCGGTGCGGTGACGCCGGCCGGGTCGATCAAGGCCAGCGAGGCGATGCGCTCGGGATAGGTCGCCGCCAGCCACGCGGCAATGTAGCCGCCCATGGAGTTGCCGATGACGTGGACTTTCTCCACGCCGCAGACGTCGAGCAGTTGAATCATGCGTTTGGCCTGAACCGCAATGTCGTAACCTCCGCCAGCCTTGAAGCCCGTCTCACCGTGGCCGGCCAGATCCGGAATGATCACCCGATACTGACGGACGAAGTGCCGGGCGCAGCGCAGCCAGAGGTTTTTATCGGCGCTGAAGCCGTGCAGCATCAGGATCGCGCTGGACGCCTCGTACGGCCCGCCTTGCCAGGTCGACACGGTCATTTCGGCGATCGGCACTTCGATCTTGTGCAGTTTGTACAACTTGGCCTCGCTGGCCATGGCCAGGTTGTACAGCCAATGGCCGACCGCCGGGTAACTCAACCAGCTCCAGGCCACGAAAACCGCAAGTGCGACAAACAGCAAAAGCATTGACGTCTTCCTTTTACGTGTTCAGGACAAAATATGGTCGGCCGGTTTCAGCGCCCGGGTCAGCAGGTGATAGCTGAAACTGAAGCCGGGAAACATCGCGATCACATGACCGCTCTTGCTCTGGTACCAACTGTGACAGCCGCCGGACTTCCACACCGTGCGCTGCATTTCCCGGTGGATCATTGCAGTGTAGGTACGTTCCGCGTCATGACGTACTTCGATGCTGCGCAGGCCTTTGGCCTGCACGGTGCAGATGCAGTCGAGGATGTAGTTCATCTGCGATTCGATGATGAACAGCGCCGAGGTGTGGCCAATGCCGGTGTTCGGCCCGGTGACAATGAACAGGTTGGGGAAATCCGGCAGGCTGGTGCCGAGGTAGGCGCGCGGGTATTCGGCCCAGACGTCTCTGAGTTGCACCGCGTTTTTTCCGCTGACCGGGTAGGAAATCACCCCGTCCGTGGCATCGTAACCGGTCGACCAGACGACCAGATCAACATCGAGATGCTCGCCGTCCACGGTGTTGATCCCGCTTTCATCGATCGAAGCGATGCCATGCTCGCGGCTGTGCAGTGTGACGTTGGCGCGGCTCAGCGCCGGATAATACGTGCTGGACACCAGCACCCGTTTGCAGCCGATGGTGAAATCCGGGGTGAGTTTCCGTCGCAGCAGCGGGTCTGGAACCTGGCGTTTGAGAAAACGCAGCGCATGTTGCTGAACCAGGTGAATCGCCGGTTTCGAGTATTTGAAGGCGATCACCCGGGTTTCGAATTGCCAGTAAATCAGCCAGCGCAGCAGCTTGTACGCCGGCTTCAGGCCAAGCAGCCAGCGCTGAAACCGGCCGAATTTGCGATCGGCACGCGGCAGCACCCAATGCGGCGTGCGCTGGAACACGTGCAGATGTTCGACCTGGGGTGCAATCGCCGGGATCACCTGCGCGGCGCTGGCACCACTGCCGACGATCGCCACACGTTTACCGCGATAGTCGTAGCTGTGATCCCAATTATTTGTGTGAAAAGTCTTGCCTTGAAAGCGATCCATCCCGGGAAAGTGTGGGATGACCGGCTGACTCAACGGCCCGGACGCGTTGATGAGGAATTGGGTTCGGAAAGTACCTTTGGCACGGGTGTGCACCAACCAATGCTTTTCCGCATCGTCCCATTCGACGCGCTCGACATCGGCCCCCAGTTCTACGCGTTCGCGCAAACCGAACTGCTCTATCACCTGTTCGGTATAGCGCTGCAATTCTGCCTGTTCGGCGAACATCTGCGTCCAGCGGTAGGGCGCAAATGACAGCGAATACAGCGGCGACGGCACGTCCACTGCTGCACCGGGATAGGTGTTCTGACACCAGGTGCCGCCGAAGAAGTCGCGTCGCTCGAGAATGCGAAAGTCGTCGATTCCGGCCTTGAGCAGCTTGACCGCCGCGCACTGGCCGCCGAAACCGCTGCCGATGATCAACGCAGCATAGGTATGCATGTGCCCCCTTTTTATAGTTGTTTTTCCATTTCCCCTCTTTCATTTATAGCCAAGTCTGGGCCGCGTGTGCGGCGCTGATGGCGCTCTATTCAGGCTGCTGGCCGGTGATGGCTATTTAACGGTGCCCTGATAGACTCCGAACACACCGTGTCTGGGTGTAACCATGCATCGCGCGGTCGAGGCCCTTATGGGAAATACGCGAGGAAAGGGACTTTCACTGGCCAGGAGGCTGTATACGTCGCGGGTGTTCGGGCTGCTGCTCGGGCTGATGTGTGTCAGTGTGGCGATGCATGCGCTCGATCCGCCGCTGTGGGTGTGGGGTCTGATGCTGTTCAACGGCCTGGTCTGGCCACATCTGGCCTTTCAATGGGCGCGCCGTTCGAGCGTGCCGTTTCGCGCCGAACACCGCAATTTGCTGATCGACGCGTTCATGGGTGGCTTCTGGGTCGCCGCCATGCAGTTCAATCCGCTGCCCAGTGCTACCACGATTTCGATGATGGCAATGAATAACGTCGCCATTGGCGGTGGGCGGTTTCTGCTCGCCGGGTCGGCGGCGCAGCTTTTCGGAATGGGCGTGGGCCTGGTGCTGTTTGCCCCGGCGTTTATCCCGCAAACAACGGCGCTGCAGCTTTACGCCTGTTTGCCATTGCTGTTGCTGTATCCGCTGGCGCTGGGCTGGATCTGCTTTCGTCAGGCCTCGACCCTCGGTCGGCACAAGCGTGAATTATTGGCGTTGAGTCGTACCGACAGCCTCACCGGTCTGCTCAATCACGGCGCGTGGAAGGATCAACTGAACCTCGCATTCCAGCGCTGCAACCGCCAGCAGCAGGGCGCGGCGATTGCCTTGATCGACATCGATCACTTCAAGGCGATCAACGACACCTACGGCCACGTCGCCGGCGATATTGTCCTGCGCCAGTTGAGCAAACTGCTCAAACAGAATCTGCGCGCCACGGACGTGGCCGGACGATACGGCGGGGATGAGTTCTGCGTGATCCTGCCGGAACTGCCGCTGTTCAATGCCGCCCAGGCCATGGAAGCCTTGCGCGAGCGTTTCGCGGTGATGGGCTACGAGCAGAACCCGGCGTTGAAGGTCAGTCTGAGCATTGGCCTGGCCGCGTATGACCCTGGCCATGCCGACGCCACGCGTTGGCTGGATGAGGCCGATCAGGCGTTGTACGAAGCCAAGGCCAGTGGGCGCAATCGGGTGATCTGCAATAGCGACAACAAACCGAGGCAGGTGCTGCTGGATTCGGTCTGACGGGCGGGCTGATACCTGTGGGAGCGAGCCTGCTCGCGAAAGCCATGGGTCAGGCGGAATCAATATCGTTTGCCACGACGCCTTCGCGAGCAGGCTCGCTCCCACAGGGTTATGTGTTGTCGATTAGATCAGTGTCGCTTCCGCTATAGAGCCTTGCGCCATTGTCGGTTACGGTTGAATCCCTCCGACACGAAACAAGGACTGCTTCATGACGTTCTCATTTCCCCGCTCTCTGCTGGCCGCCAGCCTCGGTCTGTCCCTCGCGTTCTCGGCCGTAAACGCTTGCGCCGAACCGCATAAACAAGTGCTCGCCGATGCCGAGCAATACCAGCCCGAAGCCCTGAAGTTACTGGAGCGACTGGTCAATATCGACTCCGGTTCCGGTTATGAACCGGGCATGAAACAGGTCAGCGACATCGTCATCGATGAGCTGAAAAAACTCGGCGCCACCATCGAACTGGTACCGAACACCCCGGAAAAATCCAACCACGTGCTGGCCACGCTCAAAGGCACCGGCAAGGCGAAAATCCTGCTGATGGCGCACATGGACACGGTGTTCAAGGAAGGCTCCGCGGCCGAGCGGCCATTCCACATCAAGGACGGCCGTGCGTACGGGCCGGGGGTGATGGACGACAAGGGCGGCATCGTCGCCGGTATCTATGCGCTTAAAGTGCTGAAGAACCTCGACTTCAAGGATTACGCGCAGATCACTTTTCTGCTCGACGCCAGCGAAGAAACCGGCTCGGACGTTGCTACCGACCTGATCAAGAAGACCGCCAAACAGCACGACGTGACCCTCAACCTCGAACCGGGCCGCCCGGCCGATGGCCTGGTGGTATGGCGCAAGGGCAGTGCGACGGCGCTGGTCGAAGTCAAAGGCAAAGCCGCCCACGCCGGCGTCGCGCCAGAGTTGGGACGGAACGCGGCGATGGAAGCGGCGCACCAGATTCTGCAACTGGGCAAGCTCGGCGACGAGGCGAAGAAGACCACCATCAACTTCACCGTGCTCAAGGCCGGCGATCGCACCAACGTGATTCCGGATCAGGCCACGGCCAAGGCGGATGTGCGCGCGGCAGTGCCGGAGGAATTTGATCGCATCGAGAAGGATCTGGCGCGGGTCTCGCAGGAAAAGTTGATCGCCGATACCGAAGTGAAAACGTCCCTGCAGCGCGGTTTACCGCCGATGCCACAAACGGCCGAGTCGGATCGCCTGATGGCCATGGCCCAGGGAATTTACGGCGAGATTGGCCGCAAGCTGACCGAGGAGGGCAGTGGTGGCGCGGCGGATGCCAGTCTGTCCGCAGGGGTTGGCACGCCGACTCTGGATGGTTTCGGGATCGTCGGCGGCAATATTCACACCCCGGAAGAATATGCCGAAGTGGCGAGCGTGGCGCCGCGGATCTATCTGTTGTCGCGGATGATCATGGAACTGGCCAAGCCGCGTTGAAGCTACGGGTGTCTTGATTGTGGGCACGATCAGAACACCAGTCGGTAAAAAACAGAGCGCGGCTCCTCGAGTGAGCTGCGCCTGTGCTTGAGACGGTTCCGGGCGCACTGGAAAACCGGCACAAGCGCTGAGATTGTGCCGGTTCTGCCAACCTCGCTGCGCTTCAATCCCATTAAAGCTACACACCGCTCATCGGTTTTCAGTGCAAAAAAACCGAAGCTTCCTGATTGCTTGCTTGTCATCTCCATGAGACCGCAGCCCTTTCAATACGGCCGTTTCGCTGTATCACGCCGTCCGTCGACGCAGAGGAATGAGCGCACGATAGGCGCAGTCGACTTTGCACGGTGAGCCTCGACAGGCGCTGCGTGTTGACTGAAGAGGAGAGCGACAGATGACAAGAATTGACACTCTGCTGGACAACAAAGGCACCCCGCTGGACAAACAGATTTTCACTTGGCGAGAGCTCGCTGGCAAACCGATCAGCAAGCTCGACGACGATGCGTTCAACGTGCAACCACCGATCCGAGAAGGACACCGCCGTGAGCGAAACCGATCTTGAAATGGAACTGAAAGCGTGGCGTCTGTTGCTGGAGGACGACGCCTATCGCCTGGATTTCCCCGAGGATTATCACCGCACCCTGATCCAGCGTGCCGACGAATTGCTGCTGCACGAATGGATCACTCGTGACGATTGGCAGTTGCTGATAAACGCGGCGGATGAGGCGCGTGAATTTACCCTCGAGAGCCTCGCGCGTGAGCAGCGCGATTGTCTGAAAATCTCGTCGCTTCGACTACCGAAAGGCCACGAAGACGAACAGCCTCAGCGACCGCAAGGTGCCGCATGTGTATCAACCAACGGGAGCGTCATCATGACTGATGAAAAAAAGATCAACCGAACAACCCGCCGAACAATCAGCCGAACGACACCATGCCTGCGCATTCCACCGAAGAGGAGCGCGAGCACCTGAAGGACTTCAACAAGGACGGCATCCCGCCGGGAAGCTGCTGATTGCCCCTCAAGCCCAGAGCACGCGGAGTATTTCACCATGCAAGTACAAGTAGACAGCAACCATATCGAAGGCAGCGCCGAACTGCAGGACTGGGTGGGCAGTACGGTGGTGGATGAACTGGACCGCTATTCGTCTTTTCTGACCCGATTGGAGATCCACGTTGGCGACGTCAACGCACAGAAATCCGGTGCGCAAGACAAGCGCTGCCAGATCGAGGCGCATCCCAAGGGGCACACCTCGCTGTCGGCCAGCCATCATGCCGAAAGTCTGGAGCTGGCCGTCGCCGGAGCGGCAAAAAGATTGTCCATGCGCTGGAGCACCTGGTGGGGCGCCTGTCGCCGCGCGTCGAATCGACCGGACGCCTGACGGCACCGCCGGTCCGGGAGGATTCGCCAGCGGAAATCGACGCCATGCTCGAAGACGAGTTTCTCGCCAGACAAGCTGACCTGGAAAAAGAGTAGGGAGTGTCGCCATGGCCCGGATTCAAACCTTTACCCACGAAACGCTGAGCACACTGTTGGCCCTGAATGACCGTCTCAACCTCAGCCTGTACATGCCGGCGCATCGAACCTTTCCGGAACGCTCGCAAGACCCGATCCGTTTCAAGAATCTGGTCAGGCAACTCGAAAGTTTGCTCGAACAACATTCTCCCGAGTCGCCCAGGGACATCGTGCTCGCGCCATTTCATGAGCTGCTGGACGATCAGTCCTTCTGGAACACCTGCCCCGAGTCCATCGCAGTTTTCGGCGGCGAGGAGTATTTCATCGTGGTCGGCCTGCATCAGGCGGTTCGCGAAGCGGTCATCGTCAACAGCCATCCGTATCTCAAGCCGTTGCTGCGCCTGGCGCCGGTGATTGATCGTTGCCAAGTGCTGTGCCTGTCCCGTGACAGCGTGCAGATGTATCAAGGGACGGGGCAGCAGATGCAGGAGGTCGAGCTGCCCGAAGCGGTGCCCACCCGACTGGCGGATGCGCTCGGTAACGAGCTCACGCCACGCGATCAGCAGGGCCACCCCGATGGCTTCAGCGGTGGGGGAGCGTGGTGATCCGATGATGCACGAGTCGGGTGGTGGCGGTAAGCAGGATGAAATCAACCTCGATCGAGAGCGGTTTTTCCGCGCGGTTGATAAAGCTGTCACCGAGCATTGCTCGCGCCGGTCCAGCCTGCCGCTGGTGCTCGTTGCGCTGCCGGAGAACCAGACGGTCTTCCGTACGGTGAGCCATAACCCGTTTCTGTTACCCGACGGCATCGAGCGGGATCCGGCGACGCTTCAGCCCGCGCAACTGGCGGCAGCCTGCGCGGTTGTGTTGCGCAAGCGTCATGACGATGGGCTGAACAAAGCATTCGATCGCTATGGCGTGGCGCTCGGTCAGGGAGCGGTGGGGCAACATTTGTCGGAGATTGCCCAGGCAGCGGTAGAGGGCAGGGTAGCTTTGTTGCTGGTTGAGGCTGAACGTGAAATTGCCGGGACCATTGCGGCCAATGCGCTGAACCGCGAGGCTGCCGATAGCCGCAAAATTCATTCGAAGGACGTACTCGACGAACTGATTCTGGCGGTGATCCGCCAGGGCGGTGAGGTGGTGGTTGTACCGCCGGAACGCTCGATGCCGACTGAGACGGGGGCGGCAGCGGTTTATCGGTATTGATCGATTAGCCGAGACGTTGCTCAGTTACTTACGCCGGTTCAGCGCTGTGACGGCTACCCTCATCTCTGGCAAGCCAGGCTCCACAGGTTGCGCGTTAAACATCAATCGATGGTTCAACGCAAACCCTGTGGGAGCTGGCTTGCCAGCGATGGCGCTGGCCCAGCCAACGTTTACTCCTTGACGCTCATATACTCCTTGGCCCAGAGAATGTATTCCTCGGGTTGGGTATAGGTGTGCGTCAATTCGGTCGCGCTCAGGTCGGCGGCCTGGGTGAAGATCTGCCGCTGTTCGCGCAGGCTGTCGTAAGTCGCTTTGATCGCAGCGAAGTAGGCGCCGTGGCCGTCGATGGTCACGCGTACACCGAGTTCGGCCAGGCGTTTGTCGTCGCGCAGCGCCGGGTTGCCGTAGGTGACCAGCATCAGCGGCACGGTCAGGTGCTCGGCGATTTGTTCCAGTTGGTCAAAATCCTGCACGCCGACCATGCAGATACCGTCAGCGCCCGCCGCCTGATATTGGCGGGTGCGGCTGATGATTTCCTGGTTCGGCAGGATGCCGGCATTGGTGCGGGCGATGATGGCCATTTCCGTGTCGACCCGGGCTTCCAGCGCCGCGCGGATCTTGCCGACGCCTTCGGCTACGGTGATCAGGTCGGTGGATTTGCGCCCGAATTGCGCGGGCAGCAGGGTGTCTTCGATGGTCAGTGCAGCAACGCCGGCGCGTTCCAGTTCGACGATGGTGCGCATCACATTGAGGGCGTTGCCGTAGCCGTGATCAGCGTCGGCGATCACTGGCAATTGGGCGACGCGGCCAATGCGCGTGGCCTGTTCGGCGAATTCGCTGAGGGTGATCAGGGCGAAGTCCGGTGCGCCGAGTACCTGCAGCGAGGCCACGGAACCGCCGAGAATACCCACTTCAAAACCCAGGTCAGCGGCGATGCGGGCGGACATCGGGTCGAACACCGAAGCCGTGTGATAGCAGGTGTCGGAGGCCAGCAGCTGACGGAAATTACGGCGCAAATCTTGATGGGAAAGCCTGGTCATACGAGTTCCACCAATACATAAGGAATGGAAAGGCTTGAGCAAAGGTGTCAACGCCGAAGAATGAAAAGGCTATCACGCGAATGGGTCAAGAATCATGACGAATTTGCTCAGTGAGACTGGCGGCTGAAAGGTTTAACCTCCTGCGCTGGAAAAATCAGGCCGCCACGGCGTGCTGCTGTTGATGGGGCAGGAGCACCGCACGCACCGAATTGCCCGGCTGAAGTTGCAGGCGTTTGGCGGTGAGACGATCAACCACCAGGCTGTTGCCTACCAGTCGACCGGGGGCCACGGTAATGCGGCAGTTTTCCAGGCGGCGGTTGTGAATCAGCCACAGCGGCGCCTGCTCGTCCGGGGTGCCGAGGCTAAGTGTCAGTTCGAGACTGTCACGCACCGTGCGGATGCTGCGGATCGGCGCTTCGATGACCGGGCCACCATCGAAAATATCGATGTAGCCCTGGTGCGCAAAGCCTTCGGCCTGAAGAATTTTCAGCGCTGGCTGAGTGTTCGGATGCGTCTGGCCGATCGCGGCCTGCGCCTGTTCGGTCAATAGGCAGGTATACAGTGGCTGGCGCGGCATCAGTTCGGCAATAAAGGCTTTGTTGCCCAGGCCCGACAAGTGATCGGCGTGGGTGAAATCCATCTGGAAAAAGTGCCGGCCGAGGCTGTCCCAGAACGGCGAGCAACCGTTTTCATCGGCACTGCCGCGCAGTTCGGCGATCATCTTCTCGCCAAACAGGTGCGGAAATTCAGCGACGAACAGCAGACGACCCAGCGACAACAGGCGGCCATTGCTGCCGTTGCGCTGGTCATGGCGCAGGAACAGCGAGCACAGCTCGGATTGGCCGGTCAGTTCGTTATTGAGGAACAACGTCGGAATCTGTCGCTGAATGCCCAGATCCGGCGCCGAACTGACGGTTACGCCGAGCCGGTAGTTGTACCAGGGTTCGCGCAAGCCAACGGCGCCAGCCATCGCGCTGACACCGACCACGCGCTGTTCATCGTCCTCAAGCACAAACAGGTAATCGGCATCAGCGCGCTCCACCTGTTCGGCGAATGCGCGCTGTGCCCAACGCACTCGATGCGCGAGGCGGTCCTCGTTGACCGGGAGGGTAGTAAAACCCGGTCCGGCTTGTTCGACGAGGGTCATCAAGGCAGGCAGGTCGCTGACTTTTACCGGACGGACAATCATGCTCCAACTCCTTGCAGGCACGGAAGGCAAACGCGGCTCACAGTGCGACCAACCGTATCGAACTGCCGTCGCTGACGTTCAATGCCGAGCAGATGGCAGGCGTCAGTGGCAGCGGTTGGTCGGGCTGATAGTCGAGTTCGGTGACGATCGCTCGGTAGCCATGCAGGGCGTCGTTGCTCAGCAGGTAACGGCCACAGGCGTCAGTCGCTGCTTGTTGGCGGACGACGGCGGTCTGGCTGTCAGCGATCGAGCGAATGTTCGCGGTGCGCGCATAGAGGGTCGGGCCGGCGTCGAACAGGTCGATGTAGCTGTTGGTTTCGAAGCCCTCGCGTTCAAGGATATCGAATGCTTCCTGGCCGTCCGGATGCACGCGGCCAATACAGTCCTGCGCCGCTTGCGGCAGCATCGGCACATAGATCGGGTATTGCGGCATCAGTTCGGCGAGAAACGTGCGGCTCTGCAAACCGCACAGACGCTCCGCTTCGGCGTAGGGCAGGTCGAAGAAATGCTTGCCCAGCGCATCCCAGAATGGCGAATGCCCCTGTTCGTCGCTGTAGCCGACGATCTCGGTGATCACCGCCTCGGAGAACCGCTGCGCATGCGCGGCAATGAACAGCAGGCGCGCCCGCGACAGCAGTTCGGAAAACGGCGTGCGCACCAGCGTGGCGTCGATGTGGAAACCGCGCAGCAAGGTATGCCCGCTAAGGTCATGGCACAGCGACAACGCCGGCACGCCGTGCTCGATGTTCAATTCCCTCGAAGCGCTGGTGAAATGGCGGTTGCGCAGGCTGTAGAACGGCTCCTTGAAACCGGCGGTGGCAAGGATTTCCGAGCAGCCGACCAGTTGCTGGCGTTCGAGATCTTCGAGCACGAAGAAATAGTTCTCCGGCCCCTGCGCTGCCGCGGCGCTGTCGAAAGACACGCACGACGCGGCGATTTTCTCGCGCAGATGTTCGCTGTCATCCGGCAGCGAAGTCACGCCGATCAGGCTCTCGCGAGCCAGGCGCTGTAGCTGGGGCAGATCATTCTGCTCGACTGGGCGTAAGACCAGCATGGATGTACTCCTGTATCAAAAGGTTCGGCCCGTTCGCCGAACCTGACTATCACTGTCGGTTTCCACGCGTTGAATCGGCGGTCGCCTGATTTGTTGTCAGACGCCGCTCTTTTTCTTGTCAGCCTTTGCTCGGATCGGGCAGCGCAGTGCTAGCGCCGAGCTTGTTGAGGAAGAACAGGTACACCAGGCCCAGGGCAATCCAGATCAGACCGAGTTTCTGCGCATCGACGCCCATGTTGTACATGATGGCGGCGACGATGATGAAGCCGATCACCGGGCAGAGCAGATGGCGTACAACTCGCCCGGATTTCTGCCGACGCCAGTAGTGGTTGATCACCGTCAGGTGCAGCAGCATGAAACCGCTGAGTGCGCCGAAGTTGATCAGCGAGGTGAGAATGTCCACCGCATTGAGGAACAAGTAGCAGATCAGCAGCGACAGCACCGCCACCAGATAAATGCTCAGGTAAGGCGTGTTGTGTTTCGGGTGAACCCTGGCCAGCACCTTCGGCAGTTTGCCGTCGCGGGCCATGCCGAACAGCAGACGCGACACCGCAGCCTGCGAGGTGATCGCCACCGCGACGCCCCAGGCCAGTGCTGTCGCCACCGCAGTCAGCGTTGCCAGCCAGCTGCCGGCGGCGATTTCAGCGATTTCATAGAAGGCGGTGTCGGCGGACTTGAAGCCCATGCCCGCCGCCAGATCGGTGGCAATCCACGTCTGTACCACGAAAATCGTGCCCATCACCGCCAGCGTGATCAGCGCTGCCTTACCGACGCTGCGGCCGGGGTCTTCCTTGATTTCTTCGGCGAGGGTCGAGATCGCATCGAAGCCGAGGAACGACAGCACGGCGATCGACACCGCTTGCATCAGCAGGGCGAAGTTGAAGGTTTCCGGGTGATACAGCGGCGCCATGGTCAGCTCGCCGTTACCGCCACCGTTGTGCAGGGCGTTCCAGGCGTAGAACAGGAAGATGCCCAGCACCACCAGTTGTGCCAGCAGGAACAGGATGTTCATTCGCGCGGTGAAGGTGATGCCGCGCAGGTTGACGAATGTCGCGCTGACCAGGAACGCCAGAATGAAGCCGACCTTGGGGATGTCCGGGTACAGGTGGTTGAGCGCCATCGCCGCATACAGGTACAGCAGCGGTGGAATCAAAAGGTAATCGAGCAGCATCAGCCAGCCAGCGATGAAACCGACGTGTTGGTTAAGGCCGCGTTGCGCGTAGGAATACACCGAGCCTGCTATCGGAAAGGCCTTGGCCATGCTGCCGTAACTCAGCGCGGTGAACAGCATCGCGACCATGCCGATGATGTACGCCAGCGGCACCATCCCCGGTGCTTCGGCGTTGACGTAGCCATACACACCGAACGGGGCGATGGGGATCATGAAAATCATCCCGTACACCACCAGATCGGTCAGCGTCAGGCTACGTTTCAACTCTTGCTTGTAGCCGAATTCTTCAATTTCCATGAAGCGCAACTCCTTGTCAGCCATCGGTCGTTTTAGTTGTTCTATCGGTCCATCATTTACCGCGATTCCTACAGCAAAGGCGCGAGGTAGCCGGCCCAGCGCGATACGGCTTCGGGGCTGCGCAGCAAGTCATTGCGCACCTCGATCAGCACTGCTTCAAGGCCGCGGGCGTCGCCGTGCACCGGCACGGTCATGTCGCCCAAGGGATCAATTCTGTACGGCTGGTTGCCCGCCACCTTCAGCGGGTGCGCTTGCAGCCCGTCGAGCAGACGCTCGGCATAGTCTTTGGCCTGGCCGAACAATACGCCGACTTCCAGTGGTCGCCGCTGGCCGTAATACACCGGGGTGAAACTGTGAATGCCGACCACCCGCACCGGCCGGCCTTGGGCAATGCGCTCGTCGATCAACGTCTGCAAGCGCGCATGAAACGGTTTGAACAGCGTTTGGCGCCGGTACTCTCGGGCCGCTTCGTCCAGATCGCGATTGCCGGGTATCTGGTAGATCTCGCTTTGCAGCGGGATGCTGTCCGGCGCATGGCGCGGTCGGTTGAGGTCGATCAACAGCCGTGAATAATTGGCGCTGAGCAGGGTGGCGCCAAGCTGTTGCGACAACTGTTCAGCCAGTTGCAGCGCGCCGATGTCCCAAGCGATGTGTTCGCGCGCGGCCGCCTCGTCCAGGCCCAGGTTATTCAGGGCTTCGGGGATGTAACGACTGGCGTGCTCGCACACGAGGATCAACGGATTCGTCGAGTCCTCGCGGCTCAGGTTGTAGACCGGGCGGGTGTACAACCCCAGCTCGGCGGATTCAGTACAGGCGTGCATAGTGCTCACACAGGTCAGCGGGCGAGAGCTGTTCCGTCAGCGCCAGTTCCTCGGTTTTCAGGGCGTAATAAGTGTCGAGCAACGGCTTGGGCAGCCATTCGTTGAAGGCTGCACTGTCACGCAGGCAATCCAGCGCCTGGGCCAGCGAGGCGGGCAGGGCGACGATGCCCCGGGCCTTGCGTTGCTCGTCGTTGAGTGAATCGGGAATCTCATCGGTGATCGCGTTCAGCGCCAGACGCTGTTCGATGCCCAGCCGCCCGGCAATCAGCAGCGCAGCCATGGCCAGATGCGGCGAGGCAGTGGCGTCCATGGCGCGGAATTCCAGGTTGAACTGCTGCGCGGCAGACTTGCCGCCCAAGGTCACAGTCGGGCAGATGCGCAGCGCCGCTTCACGGTTCTGCTGCCCCAGGCAGGCGTACGACGCGCTCCAGTGGTGCGGCTGCAATCGCTGGTACGACAGCGGCGTCGGCGCAGTGAAGGCGCACAGCGCCGGCAGATAATGCAGGACGCCGGCAGCCCAGTGCTGGCCGATGCTCGACAGGCCGTTGCTGGTGCCAGCCTCGTACAGCATCGGCTGGCCGGCCAGATCGAGCAGGCTGACGTGCAGGTGCACACCATTGCACACCGCTTCGGCGGCGATCTTCGGCGCAAAACTCAGATCCAGGCCCATTTGCCGGGCGATTTCCCGGGTGATTTCCCGCACGTTGACCGCGCGATCGGCCGCCGCTACGCCGAGGGTCGGGCGGCAGGTGATTTCGTATTGGTGCTTGCCGTATTCCGGCAGGAACATTTCCGGCTCGACGCCGCCGGCGCGCAGGGCGCTGAGCAGCCAGCCGCCGAACTCGGCGCCTTGACGCTGTGCTTCAAGAGAGAACGCAGCATGTTCGGCTACGCCCGCGTGCAGGTTGAACTCATGTTCGAAGGCGGCGTTGACTTGCAAACCCAGCTCATCGCGATAGCGTTCGATTTCATCGCGCAACAGCGTACGTGGGCAGGCGCCCCAGGCTTGACCGTCGGTCTCGCGAATATCGGCGTGGATGAAATCCAGCACCGGCGCATTGGCGTCGGGGCCGTTGCCGACGGTCACGCGGCTGTCCAGGTCGGGTATCAGCCGCAGGTCGCCATACGCGCCCCAAGGACTGCTCGAGGCGATGATGTCTTGCGGCGTCAACGCACTGTTGGCCGGTACCCAACCGCAACCTGCTGCCTGGTAGTGCTCCAGTTCATCGGTAGGAAACGAGCGGCCACGGGTGATGCCGATCAGGTCGGTTGTCACCAGCGTGGTCATCGGCAAAGGCGTCAGGCGCGGGCTCATGGCTGCATCTCCTGCAAACGGCCGAGCACGGTGTCGGTGTCGGTGATCCAGCAGTAACCCTTGATCGCGTTGAGGCAGGCGTGATGGCGTTCAACTGTGTAAGTGGCGCAGGCATCCTCCACCAGCGTGACCAGATAGCCACGGTCGGCGGCGTCGCGCACAGCCATGTCGACGCATTGGTCGGTGACAATACCGGCGATGATCAGATGGCGGGTCTGCAGATTGCGCAACACGTAATCAATATTGGTTGAATTGAACACCCCGGAGGAGGTTTTCGGCAGCACGATTTCGTTCTCGGCCGGGGTCAGTTCAGCGATGACCTGCGCTTGCGCGCTGCCCTTGGGCAGGTGCATGTCCGACAGCTTGTGATCCAGCGAACGGTCGCGACCGTCGGCGGTCAGGCTTTCGATGATGGTGTGCAGTACGTTTTGCCGCGCCTGGCGAAAGGCGCCGAGCAGACGTTGCTGGTTGGGCACCACCTGGCTGCGCGCGCGGTGGAGAAAATATTCGGCCTCCGGCCCGCTCAGGTGCGGGTCGAATTGCGGCTCGAGCCAGGCGCGCTGCATGTCTACCAGCAACAAAGCGGTGTGGTCGAACGCAAACGGCAGGTCGCGTGGCGAGCGGTGGGGAAGGCTGAACATCCTTATTTTTCCTCCATCAGGTGAGTCGCAAAGTCATTGCGCAGGGCATCGATGCCCTCCAGGCGATCGGCCGGGTCCGGCACGCGCAAGGTCAGGCAGGCGATCAGCGCCTCGACCTGCGCCAGCGCCGGCACCATGGTGTCGAACGGCGAGGCCGACTCCACCGGCGCGCTGATGATCAAGTCGGCCAATTCGCGCAGCGGCGAGGCGTAGACATCGGTGAACAGCACCACCCGCGCGTTATTGTTCTTCGCCGCCTGCGCAACGCGCAGGGCTTGGGTCTGGTAACGCCGGTAGTCGAACACCAGCACCACGTCCTGGCGTTGCAGATCGTATAAACGATCAGGCAGCAGGGCGTTGTCTTCGAGGGCGAAGCAGCCGGGACGCAGCAGACGCAGGTGGTTGAGCAGGTAATTGGCCATCAGAATGCTGAAACGGCCACCGAAGCAGTACACCTGATGGCGGCTATCGAGCAGCCACTCCACGAGGATGCGCACGTCTTCGGGTTGGGTCAGGGCTTGAGTGTCGACCAGCAAGCGTTGACTGTCGGCCAGATAGTGCGCCCATGCATCGTCCTTGTTCTGCTGCGAACGCGGCTGCAACAGCGTGCGTGGCGAGCGCAGGCGATGGTCCATGTCGCTGAGCAAGGCTTCCTGGAATTCAGCATAACCGCCGAAACCGAGCTTTTTCACCAGACGCACGATGGTCGGGTCGCTCACACCGGCATGTTCGGCGAGCCGCGCCATAGGCCCTAGACCGTTGCGCGGATACTGATCGAGCAGGGCGCGGACGACTTTGCGCTCTGACGGCGTCAAGTCCAGGCCGGGGTCGGTGATCAGGTCTCTGAGAGGGGGCATCCGGGCTCCTGCTGGATGGGGTGTCGAATTCGTTTCACAATCCGTTAAAAGAGTATTTATGTAATGTGCGCTACATGTCTAGCGAATTTTTGTACAGGTTCAGCGAGCACCAAAAGCGTGCAAGGCGCCCGTTTAATAAGGCTTAGGCCGGAGTCGCTCAGTGTTGTAGTCCATTGCTGATGGCGGTGTCAGACATTTCGTATAGATGAGTGAGCGCCTGGCAGGCGGTCACGCTCAGGGCCTCCGGTTTGCGGCACAATGACTAGCGGATCGGCTCTGCCGTCGCTTGTTTCAACTTTCAACCGAGAAACCTGCTTGTGCCAAGTAGCCGTTTGACATTGATTTGCCATGCACGAACCGTCGCACAGAAACTGGCGCGTTTTCCTACGAATGAGCCTGTTGAAGATTTGCCTGAGGTGTCTGACGTGTTCAAGGCGCGGTTCGCTCCGCCACAGCGGTTGATTTGCGGGCCGGAGTTGCGGACTCGGCAAACAGCAGCGTGGTTGGGGGCCGATGCCGAAATCGACCAGAACCTGCGCGATTGCGATTGGGGACACTGGCACGGCCAATCGATCAAGGATTTGCAGGCCAATCACGCCGACGCGTTGCAGGTCTGGCTGGCCGATCCAGAAGCGACGCCCCATGGCGGCGAATCGGTCTCGCAACTGACGGAGCGAGTAGCGACATGGCTGGACACAATCGCTGCAACGCCCGGGCATGTCGTGGCAGTCACTCATCCGTTCGTCATGCGCGCAGCGCTGACGCAGGTGCTGCAAAGCGCGGCGTTCAATGCGATCGACATCGAGCCGCTGGCGACGATCGACCTGCGATTCAATGGCATGTGGCGCCTACGCTTGCCGGGCATGGCCCTCGAAGAGGAATTCTGATGAAACAGCTGCTGGTCATCGGCATCGGCGCCGGCAATCCGGACTACATCACGATGCAGGCGGTGAAAGCGCTGAATCGGGTCGATGTGTTCTTCCTGCTGGATAAAGGCCAGAGCAAGCAGACGCTGATCGATCTGCGCCGAGAGATCTGCGAGCGCTACATCACCGATCACGCTTATCGCTTCGTCGAAGCCAGCAGTCCGGAGCGCGAGCGCGGCGATGTCGACTACACGGCGAGCGTCGATACACTGAACCGCGCCAAGCAACAGACCTTCGAGCGGCTGATCGATGAAGAATTGTCTGACGGCCAGTGCGGCGGTTTCCTGATCTGGGGCGATCCGGCGCTGTACGACAGCACGTTGCGGATTCTTCAGGCGATCCAGTCATCAGGCCGCCGTGAGTTTGAATACGAGGTGATACCGGGGATCACCAGCGTTCAGGCCCTGGCTGCGCAGCACAAAATACCCTTGAACACGATTAGTCGCTCGGTAGAAATCACCACAGGCCGGCGTTTGGCGGCGGGGCAGGTGAGTGAGACGGACAGTCTGGTGGTGATGCTCGATGCCGAAGATTCCTATCAGCAGGTGGCAGATCGGCAGACCGAGATTTTCTGGGGCGCTTACCTGGGCACGCCAGACGAGATACTGATCCGCGGCAGGCTGGCGGATGTGGCCGATGAGATCGAACGGGTGCGCAAAGCGGCGCGGGCGGAGCATGGGTGGATCATGGATACCTATCTGCTGCGCAAGCCTTGAGTGGTTGGCGGCTGAACAAGCGCTTTCGCGAGCAGGCTCGCTCCCACAGAGAAATGCGTTGAAGAATGTGGGAGCGAGCCTGCTCGCGAAGGGGCCAGAACATTCACCGCCGATTTGGGACAGGCAAAAGAAACCCGGTGCAACGCAAATCGCACCGGGTTTTTTGTTGCCAGCCAACAGCGGATGTCGTGGATCCGCCGTCAACCTTGAACTCTGTATCAGGCGCGTTCCAGCGCCAAAGCCACGCCCTGACCGCCGCCGATGCACAGGGTCGCCAGACCTTTTTTCGCATCGCGTTTGAGCATTTCGTGCAGCAATGTCACCAGCACGCGGCAGCCCGATGCGCCGATCGGGTGGCCGAGGGCGATGGCGCCGCCGTTGACGTTGACCTTGGCCAGATCCCATTGCAGGTCCTTGGCCACGGCCAGCGATTGCGCGGCGAACGCTTCGTTGGCCTCGATCAGGTCGAGCTGATCGATGCTCCAGCCGGCCTTGTCCAGGCAGCGGCGGGTGGCCGATACCGGGCCTATGCCCATGATCGCCGGGTCGACGCCAGCATTGGCGTAGGCAGCGATTTTCGCCAGAACCGGCAGGCCCAGCGCTTTGGCTTTCTCGGCACTCATCAGAATCACGGCAGCAGCGCCATCGTTCAGCGATGAGGCGTTGCCAGCGGTGACACTGCCGTCCTTTTTGAACGCGGGGCGCAGTTTCGCCAAGGATTCTGCGGTGGTATCGCCGCGTGCCTGCTCATCGACCTTGAACGCCACCGGATCGCCTTTGCGCTGGGGAATCAGGATCGGCGTGATTTCATCAACGAAGCGCCCGGCCTCGATCGCAGCCGCAGCTTTTTGCTGGGACGCGGCAGCAAAGGCGTCCTGCTGTTCGCGGCTGATCTGGTATTTGTCGACCAGATTTTCTGCGGTGATGCCCATGTGGTAATCGTTGAACGCATCCCACAGGCCATCGCTGATCATGGTGTCGACGATTTGCGCGTGGCCCATGCGCAGACCGGTGCGGGCGCCCGGCATGATGTAGTTGGACAGGCTCATGTTTTCCTGGCCGCCGGCAATGATCACCTCGGCGTCGCCGCAACGGATCGCCTGCGCGCCCAGATGCAGCGCCTTCAGGCCCGAACCGCAGACCTTGTTCAGGGTCATCGCCGGTACCGCGTGGGGCAGACCAGCCTTGATCGCGGCCTGACGTGCCGGGTTCTGCCCGGCACCGGCGGTCAGCACCTGACCCATGATCACTTCATCGACCTGCGCACCGTCGAGGCCGGTCTGCTCGAGCAACTGGCGGATCACCGCCGCGCCCAGATCGACTGCGGATACATTGGCCAGGGAGCCCTGAAAACTGCCGATCGCGGTACGCGTGGCGGCAACAATGACAACGTCGTGCATTTTCGAATTCCTCACTCGGCAGCGAACTGCATTTCCGGTACGTGATCCGGGACGATCAGTTTACCAGCGGTTTTGGCGACGATTTCTTCAACGCTGACGCCAGGTGCGCGTTCCTTGAGGACAAAAGCGCCATTTTCGATTTCCAGATAGGCGAGGTCAGTCAGCACGCGTTTGATGCAACCGGCGCCGGTCAGCGGCAGGCTGCATTTGGCCAGCAGCTTGGACTCACCGTCCTTCGATGCGTGGGTCATGATGACAATGATGTTGTCGGCACCGGCCACCAGATCCATGGCGCCGCCCATGCCCTTGACCAGCTTGCCCGGGATCATCCACGAAGCGATGTTGCCTTCGACGTCCACTTCAAAGGCACCAAGGACGGTCAGGTCGACATGGCCGCCGCGGATCATCGCGAAGGATTCGGCGGAATTGAAGATCGACGCGCCGATTCGCGCAGTCACGGTTTGTTTGCCGGCGTTGATCATGTCGGCATCGATGGTTTCTTCGGTCGGGAACGGGCCCATGCCGAGCAGGCCGTTTTCCGATTGCAGCATGACTTCCATGCCTTCGGGGATGTAGTTGGCGACCAGGGTCGGAATGCCGATGCCGAGGTTGACGTAGTAGCCGTCCTGCATTTCGCGGGCGACGCGCTGAGCCATTTGTTCGCGGGTGAGTGCCATGTTGTTGTTCTCCGTAGGCCTGAATTATTTGCGGATGGTGCGCTGTTCGATGCGTTTTTCGAACGTGCCGCAAATGACCCGGTCGACGTAGATGCCCGGGGTATGGATTTGCGTCGGGTCGAGTTCGCCGGGTTCGACGATTTCTTCGACTTCGACCACGGTGATCTTGCCGGCAGTGGCGGCCAGCGGGTTGAAGTTTTGCGCGGTGTGGCGGTAAACGACGTTACCGAAATGGTCGGCCTTCCAGCCTTTGACGATGGCGAAATCGCCGGTGATGGACTCTTCCATCAGGTACTTTCGCCCTTTGAATTCACGCACTTCCTTGCCTTCGGCAACCGGGGTGCCGACGCCTGTGGCAGTGAAGAACGCCGGAATGCCGGCACCGCCCGCGCGCATCTTCTCGGCCAGGGTGCCTTGCGGGGTGAGGATGACTTCGATGTCGCCCTTGAGCAGTTGCTCTTCGAACAGTTTGTTTTCGCCGACGTAAGAGGCGATGACTTTGCTGATTTGGCGGTCGGTGAGCAGCACGCCGAGGCCGAAGCCGTCGACGCCGCAGTTGTTGGAAACCACGGTGAGGTCACGGGTGCCCTTGCGCTTGATCTCGGCGATCAGGTTTTCCGGAATGCCGCACAGGCCGAAGCCGCCGGCGATGACGGTCATGCCGTCTTCCAGCCCGGCCATCGCTTCCTCGTAGGAATACACACGCTTGTCGAAACCTGCCATAGGCACCTCTTTTATTATTTGCGGGCGGCTGGCTAGCCGAATGACTGGAGTGTCGCTCTGTGGGATATATTTGTTAAGTTGATTTTTACGGTTGATTGATTGATAGACCTCAACAGTGGCTGAGATGATCGTTCCCATGCTCTGCGTGGGAATGCCTCTAGGGACGCTCTGCGTCCAGTGACGTGGAGCGTCACGGGCTGCGTTCCCACGCAGAGCATGGGAACGATCAGTAATCACGACTTGCAGCTTAAAGCTTGACGCTTGCAACTGGAGCAAAGCGACCATGACCATCAAACAGATCCGTGCCTTTCTCGCCGTCGCCCATAGCCTGAGCTTTGCCGTGGCTTGCGAGCGCTTGCACCTGTCGCAATCGGCGCTCAGCCTGACCATCAAAGCGCTGGAAGAGGGCCTCGGCGGTCGACTGTTCAGCCGCAACACCCGGAATGTCGCGCTGACCCCGGAAGGCGAGTCTCTGCTGCCGCTGGCGCGCCGGTTGATTGCCGACTGGGACAACGCCGAAGACGAAATGCGTCAGCGTTTCAGCCTGCAACGGGGGCGCGTGACGCTGGCGGCGATGCCTTCGTTCGCCGGCAATCTGCTGCCGCCGATCCTCAAGACTTTTCGCGCGCGTTATCCAAACGTCAACGTGACGGTCAATGACGTGATCAACGAGCAGGTGCTGGAAATGGTCCGCGATCGCCAGGTCGAGCTTGGCGTGGCGTTCGCGCCGATGCAAAGCACTTCGATGAACTTCACACCGTTGTATGTCGACCGCTTTGTCGCTGTGGTGCCAGCGGATTCAGCGCTGGCCGAGCGCGCTGATATCGACTGGCAAACCCTGCTGCAGGAACCGTTCATCACCCTGCAGCGGCCATCGACGGTGCGGGTCATGCTGGAAGAGCATCTGCAGGCGCGTGGGATGAAATTGCCGGTGGAATTCGAAAGTCACCAATTGGCAACGGTCGGGCGGATGGTGGCCAGCGGGCTCGGAGTCAGCGCGGTGCCCGCGTTGTGTGCGGGGCAAATGCGCGAGCTGGGCGCGCATTGTCTGACCTTGAATGATTCGGTCGAGCGGGCAATTGGTGTGTTGACCGAACCGGGCAATGAGCTGTCGGCGGCGGCGCAGGCCTTGTTCGATATTCTCCAGCAGGAAAACCTGAGCGAACGTCTATTTCCATGATCTCCCTGGCAATAGAGTTTCAGGCGTCGAGACGCTGTGCCAGCAACGGCAGCAGCGCTTCGCATGATCCTTCAATCTTCAAATCGAGCAGATCATCCGCGCGGGTCTTGCCCAGGTTGATCGCAATCAGCGGCTTGCCCCGTTCGGCGATGACCCGGCACAGGCGAAACGCCGAATACGCCATCAACGACGACCCCACCACCAGCAACCCCGCTGCATTCTCGGCAGCCGCCATCGCCCGTGCCGCCGTCGGTTGCGCCACGTTTTCGCCGAAAAACACTACATCCGGCTTCATCCGCTCACCTGCGCAATGGGGGCACTGCGGCACCTGAAAGCGCCCTTCAAATGCTGGATCCAGCAAGGTATCGCCATCCGGCGCCTGCATCGCGTCGACGCCTCTCAAATAGGGGTTCTGTGCTTCCATCTGCTGCTGGATCACATCGCGCTGGCTGCGCTGCCCGCAATCCAGACACAGCACACGATCCAGCCTGCCATGCAGTTCGATGACATCGTGGCTACCGGCCTGATCGTGCAGGGTGTCGACATTCTGCGTGATCAACGCGCTGATCCGGCCTCGCTGCTGCAGCGTCGCCAGCGCCTCATGCGCGGCGTTCGGCCGGGCCTGGCGCACGCGCGGCCAGCCGAGCATCGCCCGTGCCCAGTAGCGCCGGCGTGATTCCGGGGCGGCGAGAAACTCCTGATACATCATCGGCTGCCGCCCGCGACGGACGCCGTCGCTGTCGCGGTAGTCCGGAATCCCCGAAGGCGTGCTGATGCCAGCGCCGGTCAATACCAGAAAATTATCCTCGGCCATGGCCTGCAATAGCGTGTCGAAGTGTTCGCGGATCGGGCTGTCGAGCATGCTCAGCACTCCAGAATGGGCAGTGCCCGCAGGTTAACACGCGATCCGCATCGGTTACTTGCGCGCCTCCAGAATCAGGTTGAACGGTGTCTGCGTGGCGCGACGGAACTGCTTGAACCCAGCCTCGGTGAATACCTTGCGCAAGCGCATTTCCCCGGCTTGTGCACCGAGCCCCAGGCCGACTTCCTGAGACAGCGAATTGGGTGTGCAGATAAATGTCGAGGCGGCGTAGAACAGACGCCCGACCGCGTTGAGATTGTCGTCCAGTTTGTCGTTGGCGAACGGTTCGACCAGCAACACCGTGCCATCGTCTTTCAGCGATGCGTAAGCATGCCGAGCAGCACCGACCGGGTCACCCATGTCGTGCAGGCAGTCGAAAAAGCAGATCAGGTCGTAGTCGCCACGGGGGTAGTTTTTTGCCGTGCCCTCGAAAAATGTGGCGCGGTCGCCCACACCACCTTCTTCGGCGCGTTGCGTGGCGACCGTGACTGACGGCGCGTGGAAGTCGAAGCCGAAAAACTGCGATTTGGGAAACGCCTGAGCCATGATCACCGTCGAGGCGCCGTGTCCGCAGCCGACGTCGGCAACCTTGGCGCCGCGCTCCAGTCTGGCCACTACACCGTCCAGTGCCGGTAGCCATTCAGCGATCAGATGACCTTTGTAGCCGGGGCGGAAGAAGCGTTCGGTGCCGCTGAACATACAGGGGTGGTGATCGCCCCAGGACAGACCACCATTGCCGCGCATGGCTTTGACCAGTTTGTCTTTATCATGGAAAAACGACGCCACCACGCCGAGTCCACCGGCGACGTACACGGGGGAATCTTCCACGGCGAGCGCCAGCGCCTGTTCTTCCGGCAAGCGAAACTGACCGCCAAGGTGTTCCATATAGCCCGATGCGGCATGGGCGCTGAGCCATTCGCGCACCAGGCGCGGATTGCAGGTGGTTTTGGCTGCGAGGGCTTCAGGACTGATCGGTTGGCTGTCGGCCATGGCCCGGTACAGACCGAGCTCTTCGCCAACGATGACATTGGCCAGCATCGCCGCGCCGCCCATGTCGTTGACCAGTTTGCCCATGAATTCGTTGAGCTTCGCCTCATTCATCACGTGTGCTCCTGAAACAGGATCACCGTCCGGCGGCGTTGAATGTCGAGGCAGGCGCCACCGGGCGGTGGTCACGGATAGGGGCAGGGCACAGCAGAAGTCCTGCGGCCCCCTCGACTGGGTAATGAATGAGTCTAGTCGGTGTTTTTCCTCAGCGCGGCAGCGGCAACTTCAGTTCAGCGCACAACCCGCCACCTTCACGATTGCTCAACAGCAGCGAGCCACCCAGCGCCATCGCCAATTGCTGGGCGATCGCCAATCCGAGCCCGGTACCGCCGGTGTCGCGATTGCGCGAGTTTTCCACGCGGTAGAACGGTTCCAGCACCTGCGCCAGTTCGGCCTCGGCGATGCCCGGGCCGCGATCAAGGACTTTCACCGACAGGCTGTTGCCCTGCGCTTCGACCTGCAATTGCGCGGCGCCGGCGAATTTCAGGGCGTTGTCGGTCAGGTTCACCAGCACCCGGCGCAGGGCCTGCGGACGGGTTTCGATTACCGCTTTGCTTTTGCCGCCGAGCTGCACGTCCTTGCCCATGTCCTGATAGTCGAAGACCAGGCTGTCAAGGAACGAGTCGAGATCGGTACGGCGGCTTTCTTCGGTGGCGCCATGAATGCTGCGGGCATACGCCACGCCTTCGCGCACCAGATGCTCGATCTCGCCGAGATCGCTGCTCAGTTTGTCTTTCTCGACCGAGTCGTCCATGAACTCTGCGCGCAATTTCATCCGGGTGATCGGCGTTTGCAGGTCATGGGAAATCGCCGCCAGCAGTTGCATGCGTTCTTTGAGGTAGGCGGCGATGCGCGTCTGCATTGCGTTGAAGGCCCGTGCGGCGTGGACCACTTCGGTCGGCCCTTGCTCGTCGAGTTTGATCGGGTGGGCGTTGGGGTCGAGGGTTTCCACCGCGTTTGCGAGGCGGGTGAGAGGACGGATGGCGATGCGCACCGCGAGCCAGGTGCAGAGGATCAGCAACGCCAGTTGGCCGAGCAGCACCACCGGCAACCAGGGCGACAACGGCACCATCGCCGGACGGATATCGATGGTCACCGGGCTGCCGTCGCTCAGGCGCAAGTGGCCCTGGAAATGTTGTCTCGGACCGCCGGGAACTTCGGTAAACACGATGGGATAAGTGTCGCCGATGGCGGCCGTAATCGAGGCGATCGCGACGGACTTTTCAGCCGAGGTCACCGGCATGCCCGGTTCCCCCTCATTGAGCAGGTAGCCGTAGTTGCGCCGGGCCAGACGCGGCAACCAGGCTTCGCGTTCGGCGGCGGGCAGGCGATCGAGGATCGCCATCGAGGTCGAGACGTCGGTTTCGAGGTTGCCGAGCATGGTGCTTTTCGCGCTCTGGTAACGCTCGTAATACTGCGCGCCGAACGACAGGCCCTGCGCCAGAATCAGCCCGATCAGAAAGATCAGCGACAGGCGCGAGGCAAGGGTACGCGGCCATTGCAGCTTCAGTTTCATGCCGACGCCCCGAGCAGTTCGACCGGCAGCGAAAACACATAACCTTCACTGCGCACGGTCTTGATATAGGCCGGCTCACGGGCATCGTCGAGCAGCCGCTGACGCAAACGACTCACCAGCAGATCAATGGAACGATCGAACAGATCGGCCTCGCGGCCCTGGGTCAGGTTGAGCAGTTGATCGCGGCTGAGCACCCGTTGCGGGTGGTCGAGGAACACCCGCAGCAGGCGATATTCGGCGCCACTGAGAGCAACCATGGTGCCGTCACTGTCGAGCAGGTGCCGGGCCGAGGTATCCAGTTGCCAACGACCGAACGCCAGCAGACGTCCGGCTTCGGTGACCACCAGGTTCGGCGGCAACATGCGTGTGCGGCGCAACACAGCGTTGATCCGCGCCAGCAGTTCACGGGCGGCGAAGGGTTTGGTCAGGTAATCGTCGGCGCCCATTTCCAGGCCGATGATGCGGTCGGTCTCATCGTTGCGCGCGGTGAGCATCAGCACCGGCGTCGCCTTGTGTTTGCCGACGCGCAATTCGCGGCACAGCTGCAGACCATCGTCGCCGGGCATCATGATGTCGAGCACGATCAGGTCGACGGTATTGGCATCGAGAAAACTGCGCATCTGCCGGCCATCGGCGACGACTGTCGTGCGCAGGCCGTTTTTCTTCAGGTAGTTGCCTACCAGTTCACGGATCTCGCGATCGTCGTCGACAATGAGAATGTGATCGACATGTTCCATCGGTTCAAGCCTCTATAAAAGGGGAATTCCGTGCAGTCTATAGCGCCGTAGACCGCACGCCTGCCTGCCTTTGTATTGCAGTGTATCTGCCGCAACGGCGGATACACACCGACGCAAAATCACGATTTTTTCGGGGTTTTGTATCCCTGTGTATCTACACACTGCATGGATACACAACGAGTGATTCTCGTCCTTTCCTGACACAGACGCGATACCTCGAAGGCCTCAAATAGGCTCCATCGAGGCACACACAGACCGCCTCGGCTCAAACCCACTGAAGCCTTGAGGACTACACCATGAACAACAAATCCGTATTCGCCGCCTGCCTGTTCGCCGCTCTGAACATCTGCACCCTGTCGGCCCACGCCGAAGCTGACGTCAGCCGGCAAACCTACACCTACGGCACGCATCTGGATATCCAGAAAGTGCTGTCGATGACCGAGGACACTTCGGTGACCTGCGGCATCACCGAAGCGCGCATGACCTACCTCGATTCAGCCGGCAAAACCCGCGAGCTGGATTACAGCAAATTCGCTGACGGCTGCAACAACCAGAACTGAGTCACCCCCACTTTTTCTGCAAGGAGTTTTGCCATGAACAACGTCTCGCGCTTTCTGACCGCAGCCGCCTTCGCCTTCACCGGTGCCGCCGCTCACGCCAACAGTGCTGTAGAACAAAGCAGTTGCGCCAGCAGCACCTGCTTCCAGCTGACCACGGTAGCGAAGGAGGGCAGCGATGCCTTGATCGCAGCCGATGGCTCCAGCCGCACGCCGCAAGGCCAGATGGTTGCCGCTGATGGTTCCAGCCGTACACCGCAGGGACAGACGCTTGCCGCTGATGGCTCAAGCCGCACGCCGCAGGGCCAACTGGTCGCGGAGAACGGTACCAGTCGCACGCCGCAAGGGCAGTTGCTCGACGGCCAGACCGCATGAGCCATGGCGTAAATAAAGCAGGCTAGCGAGGGGCGTTTCCCTCGCTGCCCGGTTGCGCGCCCAGCCCCCATTTCAAGGTGACCCCTATGTACCTCATCGCATTTCTCGGCGGTCTTCTCACCGTCCTCAGTCCGTGCATCCTGCCGGTGGTACCGTTTCTGTTCGCTGGCGCCAACCGTACACGCTCCTCGATCTTGCTGACCCTCGCCGGCATGGCATTGACCTTTGCGCTGATCTCCAGCCTCGCCGTGGTCAGCAGCGAGTGGGTGATCCAGGCCAGCAACACCGGCCGCCACATTGCCTTGTTCGTGATGGCATTGTTCGCCCTGTCGCTGATCTCGGCCCGGGTTGGTGACTGGCTGACCCGGCCCTTTGTCGCGCTGGGCAATCGCCTCGATCAGGACACGCGCAAACGAGCGGGGCCGATGGGCTCGATCATGCTCGGTGTCGCCACTGGCCTGTTGTGGGCGCCTTGTTCCGGGCCGATTCTTGGGGTGATTCTCACCGGCGCGATGCTGCAAGGCGCCAATGCGCAGACCAGCCTGTTGTTGCTGGCTTATGGCGTCGGCAGTGCCTTGTCCTTGGGTACGTTGATTTTCGCCGGGCGCGGTCTGGTCAATCGGCTGAAACCATCGATCCCGTTCAGTGGCTGGTTGCGCCGTGGGGCCGGGGTTGCGGTACTTGCTACGGTCGCGGTGATTTCGACCGGCGCTGACAAAACCCTGCTCGCCAGTACCTCTTCGGAAGGCGTGGCCAGCGTCGAGAAAAACGTTCTGGAGAACGTGCCGAAAGTGGTCGACTACTTTGTCAGCAAGGTCCGCGCCGATTCGATGCTGGACCAAGCCCAGGGCGCGATGCCGTCGCTGTCAGGCGCTGTGCAGTGGCTCAACTCGCCGGAGCTCAACGCTGAATCCCTGCGCGGCAAAGTGGTGCTGGTCGACTTCTGGACCTACGACTGCATCAACTGCCAGCACACCCTGCCGTACGTCAAAGACTGGGCGAAGAAATACGAGAAGGACGGCCTCGTGGTCATCGGCGTGCATACGCCTGAATACGGCTACGAGCGCATCATCGACAACGTCAAGGAACAGGTGAAAAAGCTCGGCATCACCTACCCGGTAGCGATCGACAACGACTACGCGATCTGGCGCCACTTCGACAATCAATACTGGCCGGCGCATTACCTCATCGACGCCAAGGGCCAGGTGCGTTACAGCCACTTCGGAGAAGGTCGCTATGCCGAGCAGGAGCAGATGATCAAGCAGTTGCTGGAGGAGGCCAGGGCGCCGGCCGCCTGATCAAGGCAACGCAATGGCTCAGAGGTCGCGGACCATGAGCCATTGTGTTTTCTCCCACGCCCGGAAACGCTCCAAAAACTGCCAACCGCGTCTGCCGTAGTAGTCGTGTTTGTCCTGCGTATGCAGATACAGGCGCGCCACCCCGCGTTTTTTCGCCTCTTCGCATATCCCTTCAATCAACCGCTCGGCCAGGCCTTGACCCCGCGCCTCGGGATCCACGAAGACACAGGCCAGCCAGGGTCCGAGATCGGGTCGATCAGCGAGGTCATCCCGCGCCAGTGCCGCACCGCCGAGCAGTCGCTCACCGTCGAGGGCAATCAGGCATGACCAATCGCCATTGCTTTGGCCTTCGGCAAATTCTCGTTGCCATCGAGCCAAAGGTTGATCGGCGTATTCGTAATGAAATTGTTGGTGAATCCACGCCGCATAGCGATCGCTGTGCTGCATGTGTGCGGCGAGCCAATCCAGTTGCAATGCCATCAGTCAGATCCGTTTCAGAGGCGAACCGGCATCAGAAACCAATCCCGCGACGCTGGCAATGCGCAAGGTGTATCAGGTGCTTGACAGATTTGCGCCACTCATCGGCAAAGTGCCCTATTTCTGGGGTCGCCGGACGATTGACAGGGACGCCGGGCAGCCTCGGCGCGATAGTGAGCAAGCACGGTCCGCGTCGCAGCCTGTGCTTTCTCTCTGCCACGGAGCTCGCTGTCATGAGTACCCCGATTGATCTCACTGCCCTGAAGGAACGTCAGAAAGTTGCTTGGGCCAGTGGCGACTACGCCGTGATCGGTACCACCTTGCAAATCGTCGGCGAAAGCCTCGCCGAGGCCTGCGATCTGCGCTGCGATGAGCAAGTGCTGGATGTCGCCGCCGGTAACGGCAACGCAACCCTGGCAGCGGCGCGGCGCGGTTGTGTGGTGACTTCGACCGATTACGTCGCCGCACTGCTGGAGCGTGGTCAGGACCGCGCGCGGGCCGAGCATCTCGAGGTGATTTTTCAGGTAGCCGATGCCGAGGCACTGCCGTTTCCCGACGAGAGCTACGACGCCGTACTGTCCACGTTTGGTGTAATGTTTGCGCCCGATCAGGCGACTGCTGCGAGTGAGCTGGGGCGGGTGTGTCGTCGCGGCGGGCGGATCGGGATGGCGAACTGGACGCCGGAGGGCTTCGTCGGGCAGATGTTCAAAATTCTCGGCCAGCATCTGCCACCGCCTGCGGTTGCCCAGCCACCATCGAACTGGGGCTCGGATGCATGGCTGCACAAGCAGTTCGATGATCGCGATTTTCTTGTTCGGGTCACCCGCAGCCAGTTCAATTTCCGCTATCGCTCGGCGGCGCATTTCATTGACATCTTCCGCCACTGGTACGGGCCGGTGCACAAGGCATTTGCGGTGCTGTCGCCGGAGGCCGGGCAAGCGCTGGAGGAGGATCTGACCGAGTTGCTCAACCGATCGAATCGAGCGGGAGAGACGTCACTGGTGGTGCCGAGTGAGTATCTGGAAGTGGTGATTACCAAGCGCTGACGTTCGATTCGATTCGTCAGGCTACGACAATCGAATGTGGGAGCGAGCAAGCCCGCTCCCACAGGATATGTATTTCAGTCCAGGTTCCTATTTCAGCTGTGGTCGATCAAACCACTCCAGCGCCGTGCGCCAGATGCAGATCCCCAGGAAATAAGCCGACATCAGCAACCACAAGCCCATCACCAGCGGGTTGATCACTGGGTGATTGAGTACCAGCGACAGACTGCACAACAGCCAGATCGCCGTCACCGCGATATTGATTGGCATGAAACGACGCACGCGGAACGGGTGCAGGAACTTCATCCGTGTCACCGTCAGCAATGCCAGACCGATCACGGTGAGGAAGGTGATCCACGGCCCCGGGCCAATGATGTACAGGCACAGCGCAACCACGTTCCAGGCCGCCGGGAAGCCGACAAAGTAGTTGTCCTTGCTCTTCATGTTGACGTTGCAGAAGCAGAACAGCGACGACACCAGAATCACCGACACCGTCAGCAGCAAGGTGTAGTCGGGCAGGGGAATGTAGCGGTAGATAAACAGTGCCGGGATGAAAACATACGTCAGGTAATCGATAACCAGATCAAGGATCGAACCGTCGAAACTCGGCAGCACCGATTGCACGTTGACCTTGCGCGCCAGTGCGCCGTCGAGGCCGTCGACGATTAGCGCCACGCCCAGCCACATCAGGCAATGGATCGGCTGGTTTTCCAGCAGGGCGAGGGTCGCCAGAAAGGCTGTGACCACGCCGGTCGCGGTAAAACCATGGGCGCCCCATGCTTTGAGCCTGGCGATGTGTACGGTGGATATCACGGGGGCGTTCTCCAGAAAGTGAAGCAAGCCGGGTATCGCCCATCGTCAGAAAGGGCGCCGGCAAACCGGGTCGGGTTGCAGCTATCGACCGGTTTGGCCGGGATAAGGTTCACCACCCTTGAATCTTAGCTGGCTCGCGGAAAATTTCTCGCGCGGCGATTTATCGATTATCGGGCGTCAGCCCAACGGTGCTGGCGCTATGGCCGCGCCGGTCTATTGTTGCCTGACGCAATCGGGCCGGGGCCTTGAGGATGACGTCATGAACACCAGCGATTTGCTCGAACAACTGCTGCGAGGCCAGGCCTCGGCGGGACAACAACGTGGGGCTTCAGCCGACGACGGCCTGGGCGGATTGCTTGGCGGCCTGTTGGGCGGCGGCAGTCAGACCGGAGCGGGCAGCGTGGCTGCTGCGGGTGGCCTCGGCGGCCTGGGTGGTTTGCTCGGCGGCTTGCTCGGCGGTGGCGGGTTGGGAAGCGCTCTTGGTGGCGGTAGCCGAAGCCGTACCGGCGGCACCAATTACGCCGCACTCGCTTCGCTGGGGATGATGGCTTACCAGGCGTATCAAGCCTGGCAACGCAGCCAGGCCAGCAAAGCGCCGCAAGAACTGCCACAAACCGCCGACCTGCTCGCCGGCCCGCAAATCGAAACCCACAGCCACGCGGTGCTGCGCGCCCTGATCGCCGCGGCCAAGGCTGACGGGCGCATCGATGAAGCGGAAAAACACTTGATCAGCAGCGAAATCGGCAAACACACCGCCGACCCGCAGTTGCAGCAATGGCTCGACGCCGAAGTCGCCAAGCCGCTGGATCCCAGCGAAGTGGCGCAATCGGCTAATGGTGATCCGGCCGTAGCCGCCGAAATGTATCTTGCCAGCGTCATGCTGGTGGACGACCAACAGGACGCCGAACGCAGTTATCTCGATGAGCTGGCCGCGGCCTTACAGATTGATCCGGATCTGCAGGTCCATCTGGAACAGCAGGCCAAAGGGCAAGCCTGACCCGCTGTAAAAATCCCGGACATCAACAGCCCCGGCCATTCCATCCGTCCGGGGCTTTTTTATGTCGATTGAATTTTTCCGCCGCCGTGTCGCTCTTCTGCATAACAGAACCCGTCTGCCATCGGTGTGCTCATGAACAGGAACCTCGACGATTACAACCGCATGCGTGATTTTTCTGCGACTTCGGAACCGGCCGCGGTCAAGCGCTCGGGCCGTAAGTCGGCCAAGGATCATGCGTTGCAGTTCTGCATCCAGAAGCACGACGCTTCGCACCTGCATTACGACTTTCGCCTCGAGCTGGATGGCGCGTTGAAGAGCTGGGCGGTGCCGAAGGGGCCGTCGCTGGATCCCTCGGTCAAGCGTCTGGCCATTCATGTCGAGGATCATCCGCTCGATTATGCGACGTTCGAAGGCAGCATTCCCGAGGGGCATTACGGGGCCGGTGATGTGATCGTCTGGGATCGCGGCGTGTGGATTCCGCTCGAGGATCCGCACAAGGCCTACGCCAAGGGCCGGCTCAAGTTCGAGCTGCAAGGCGAGAAGCTCGGCGGCGTGTGGAATCTGGTGCGCACGCACATGCCGGGCAAGAAGGAGCAATGGTTCCTGATCAAGCATCAGGACAACGCCGCGCGACCGCAGGATGATTTCGACGTGCTGGTCGCCGAGCCCGACAGCGTGCTCAGCGAGCGCACGATTGTCGGCAAATCGGCGACAGCCGCCGATAAGGCCAAACCCGTGAAGAAAGCCCCGGCCAAGCCGCGCAAGCAGGCGTCCGGGCAGCTTACCGGCGCACGCAAGGCCAAGTTGCCGGCGCTGATCAAGCCGGAACTGGCTACGTTGGTCGACAGCGCGCCTGAAGGGCAGTGGAGCTACGAGATCAAATTCGACGGCTACCGGATCATGGCGCGGATCGATCACGATGAGGTGCAACTGTTCACCCGCAATGGCCATGACTGGACGCACAAACTGCCGCAGCAGGCCAAGGCACTGGCGGCGCTGGGGCTGGAATCGGCCTGGCTGGACGGCGAAATGGTCGTGGCCAACGAGCAGGGCGTTCCGGACTTTCAGGCGCTGCAGAATGCCTTCGATGCCGGGCGCAGCGGCAACATCGTCTATTACCTGTTCGACGTGCCGTATCTCAATGGCGTCGACCTGCGCGACGTACCGGTCGAAGAACGCCGTGCCGCGCTGAGCACCATCCTCGGCGCGCAGAAAGAATCGTCAACGCTGCGCTTCTCCGAAGCTTTCGAGGAAACCCCGGACGCGCTGCTCAACAGCGCCTGCCAGATGCAGATGGAAGGCCTGATCGGCAAGCGTCTCGGCTCGCCTTACGTGTCGCGGCGCAGCGGCGACTGGATCAAGCTCAAATGCAAGCATCGCCAGGAATTCGTCATCGTCGGCTACACCGATCCGAAAGGTGCGCGCAGTGCTTTCGGTGCCTTGCTGCTCGGCCTGCACGACCGTGACAGCGGCGAGTTGCGCTATGCCGGCAAGGTCGGCACCGGGTTCAACGAAACCACATTGAAAAGCATCCTCGCCCAACTCAAGCCGTTGCAGACCAAAAGCGCCGCAGTGGTCAATCCACCCAGCGGTTTCGAGGCCAAGGGCGTGCACTGGCTCAAACCAAAATTGTTGGCGGAGGTGGCATTCGCCGAAATGACCAAGGACGGTTCGGTGCGCCACGCCGTCTTCCATGGTTTGCGCGATGACAAACCGGCCAAGGACATTACAGAGGAGCGAGCGAAGCCTGTGAAAGCTGCCAAGTCCGAAAAGACCGAAAAAACCGAAAAGACCAAAGCCGCCGACAAGCAACCGGCAAAGAAAACCGCCGCCAGCAAAAAAGCCGAAACCGCACCGTCGCAATCAGGACTGGCCGGCGGCAAGGTACGCATCACCCATCCGGATCGGGTGATCGACGCCGTCAGCGGAACGACCAAAATGCAACTGGCGCAGTATTACGCCAGCGTCGCCGAGTACATCCTGCCGCAACTCAAGGATCGCCCCGTGGCACTGGTGCGTGCGCCGGACGGCATCGCTGGCGAATTGTTCTTTCAGAAGAACGCCGACCGCCTGGCCATTCCCGGCATCACCGCACTGGACAAGGACGTTACCGGCCAGCCGGTAATGATGATCAACAATCCCGAAGCGCTGGTGGGCGCGGTGCAGATGAGCACGGTGGAGCTGCACACCTGGAATGCCACGAAAGTGGATCTGGACAAGCCCGATCGCTTCGTCCTCGACCTCGACCCGGACCCGGCGCTGCCATGGAAAAGCATGGTGGAAGCCACCGCACTGACCCTCACCGTGCTCGATGAGTTGGGCCTCAAAGCCTTCCTGAAAACCAGCGGCGGCAAAGGCATTCACCTGGTGGTGCCATTGACCCGCAAGCACGGCTGGGACGAAGTGAAGGACTTTAGTCACGCGATCGTCAGCCACATGGCCAAATTGCTGCCGGATCGTATTTCCGCAGTGTCCGGGCCGAAAAACCGTGTCGGGCGGATTTTCATCGATTACCTGCGCAACGGCCTCGGCGCCACCACGATTTGTGCCTACGCCGCACGGGCAAGGGAAGGCATGCCGGTGTCCGTGCCGCTGTACCGAGAGGAAGTCGCTGAAATCAAGGGCGGTAATCACTGGAACATCTACAACGTTCACGAGCGTCTGACCGAGGTCGGCGATGAACCTTGGGCGGACATGAAGAAAACCCGTCAGACCATCACCGCCGAGATGCGCAAACGCGTCGGCATGAAAAAGTGATCAGGTGTCGCGCAGCAAGTCGTGGGCGTTGAGCAGTTCGAAGGCGATTTGCGGGTGGTTTTCCAAGCCCTTGCGAATCGCCGCCGGGATCGCCGCCCGGGTCTTGCGACACAGACCCGGTAATTCGCCGATCTGAATGGCAATGCCGCGCATGGTGCGTACTTCGTTGAAACCAGGGGCAACGTCGACGCGGATGCCGAGTTGCTCGTACATGCGCTGTTGCAGGCGTTTGAGGTCGTCGAGATCTTTGAGTTGTTCCAGGCGCGCGAGGAGGATTTTTTCCTCGGCGCGAGTCAGGCGCAGGATGCGCAGATCCGCGCCGGGCGATTCCAGCAACGGATCGCGCCCGCAGATGCAGGCGCCGGGTGGGCAGGGGGAACGCAAGGGTACGGTCGTCGTCATGGCCTCCATCATAGAGGCCGTCGGACGGTTTTGCCTATGCGCACTCAGCGGCCATCCATCGGCCGCTGCGTCCCTGGTGACTACTGATGTACGCCTTCGTATTGCACCAGGATGGCGTTGGCCAGGTCTTCATCGCTGGCGTTCAAGCCAGGGTTGGCCTGACGCACCTGTTGCAGTACCGACTCAAGATAAACCCCACGAATGGCCCCGCCGCTGGCGACAAACGCAGACACGTCGTCACGGGCCGGAATCACCATTTTGTCGTCCTTGAAGGTCGAGTACAGCGACGCGGAAACACCTGCCGATGTGGCGACGTCACCCGCATCGACGCGGGCCAGTGCCGAACCGACCGGCAGGCAAAGCATAAGAGAAGAAATCAGGACTAACTTGCGCATGACGTGTTCCTCCACAAGCGCTAAGCAAAAAGGGAAGGGACTACATTAGCTCAGAGGTGCGCCGTGCACCGGAGTTCCGTAAGCGTCGAAAACGCAGCGGCGAGGAACCGGGCAAAACCGGGAAAGGTCTACCGCTTGCCCGTATTGTTGAGAATCGACCCCATGCTCGTCAGCGTCAGCGACAATGTAGCCCGCCCGGCAGGCACGCGAATCGAAGCGCTATTGCTCGGCGGATTCGTCTTCCTGACCTTTGCGCTCGGCATCTCCCCACGCAGCCGTGTCGACTGGCTATTGGAAAATGTCCTGGCGCTGGCGCTGGTATTGACCTTGCTATTGACGCATCGGCGTTTTCGCCTGTCGACACTGTCGCTGGGGATGATCTTCGCCTTCCTGTGCATCCATGAAGTCGGCGCGCATTACACCTATTCCCGCGTGCCCTACGATCAATGGAGCACGCTGTTGACCGGCGTCAGCGTCAACAAAGTCCTGGGCCTGGAGCGCAATCACTATGATCGGTTGGTGCACCTGAGCTATGGATTGCTGCTGGTCTGGCCGATGCGCGAAGTGCTGCTGCGCCTGACACCGTTGCGCGGCGCATGGCTGGCGCTGTTGACCTTGAATGTGGTGCTGGCGACGTCGGCGTTGTACGAATTGATCGAGTGGGTGGGCGGCGCTTATCTGGGCGATGACACCGGCCAGGCTTTCGTCGGTGCGCAGAATGATCCGTGGGATTCGCAGAAGGACATGGCCCTGGCGCTGCTGGGCGCCGGGCTGTCCTTGCTGGTGTTGACGCGCTGGCGTCGCACGCCGCGCTGAGGGATCAGATCACCCCGCAGGCCATGCGATCACCGCCACCGCCCAGTGGCTTGGGCATGTCGGAATGGTTATCGCCGCCGGCGTGAATCATCAGGGCGTGGCCCTTGATCTCTGACAGCTTCTTCAGACGCGGCGCCAGCACCGGATAATTGGCGACACCGTCAGCCGTCACGTACACCGCCGGCAGATCCCCCAGGTGCCCATCGGCGTACGGGCCAAGGTGCTTGCCGGTTTTCGCCGGATCGAAGTGTCCGCCAGCGGCCAGCGCCGCGCCTTTGACACCATCCTTCATGCCCGCTTCGCAACTGCCGTTTTCATGAACATGGAAACCATGAATGCCGGCCGGCAACGATTTCAAGTCCGGGGTGAACAGCAGACCGTACGGCGTCTCGCTGACAGTGATCGAGCCGATCGCCTGCGGCGCACCGTCGGCGCTGACCAGATTGATCGCGACTTTCTCCGTTGCCGCCTGTGCGGTGCCGATTGCCAGGGTGCCGAGCAGACCAAACCACAGTGCGCGTTTCATAAGCGTTTCCTTCAGCTGCATGAATGTTCGAGACGCCGGATTGATAGCCTGCCGCGATTAACCGGCGATGAAGGCGTTATCCAGCGGTGCTGCAAGGTGTGACTGGCCGCTCGATGCAAAAGTTTTGCCGGATTCAAGTCGCCGCTGACATCAGCCGATACGCTCTGTGTCGGCAGTTCCCTGTACATAGGCTTAACTGAAATCCGACAAGCGCAATCCAGCGTGCCCACGGGAGATTCCACGGTGTCGATCAAACTGCGTTTGGTGTTGCTGATTGCGACCAGCCTGCTGACGGCGCTGATCGTGAGTCTGGTCAGTTACGTCGGCAATCTGCGGATGGCCACGGCGGTCGGCGATAACACGGTGAGCATGAGCGCGCTGCGCAATCACATGGAAGCCGACATGATGCACGACGCCCTGCGCGCCGATGTCTATTCGGCGATGCTGGTCGGCCTGGGCAAAAGCACCGGAAGTGCGGCTGAGGTGCGCGATTCGCTCACTGAGCACGCCGGGCATTTTCGTGAAGTGCTGGGTGACAACCTGAAGCTGCCGATCAACCCGCAGTTGCGCACGGCGCTGGAGCAGATCAAGCCGAGCCTCGATACCTACATCAAATCCGCCGAGCAGATCGTCGGCGTGGCACTGGAAAATCCGGATGCCGCGCAACAGCAGCTGGGCACGTTCAATAGCGCCTTTACTCAGCTCGAAGAGCAAATGGCGGCGCTCAGCGAGTTGATCGAAACCAACACCCGGCAAACCAGCGAAGGCACCGAAGCGGCCATTCGCAATGCCAATCTCGCCCTCGGCGTCGTGCTGATCGCCAGTTTGCTGTTGCTGCTGGTTCAGGGCCGCTGGGTGATGCGCAGCATCCTCGGGCCGCTGAAGTCTGCCAGCCGCATCGCCGAGAGCATTGCCCATGGCAATCTCAGCGAGCCGATTGTCGAGCCCGGCGGCAAGGACGAAGCCAGCGTCTTGATCCGTACATTGGCGACCATGCAGCGCGACCTGCGCAACATGATCGACGTGGTTCGACGCAACGCCCACGGTGTCAGCGGCATGAGCGAGCAGCTCAGCCACGGCTGCCATCAGGTCGCCGACAGCAGCCAGCAGCAAAGCGTCGCGGCGGGGACCATGGCGGCCGCCGCCAGCCAAATGACTGCCAGCATCGAAGAAATCACCCGCCACGCTGAACGTGCCCTGAGCATGGCCAATCGGGCCGAAAACCTGGCCAAGGAGGGGGCGGGGTGATCCACCAGGTGGTCAGCGATATGGACGACATCGCCCGTTCGGCGCAGCAGTCAGCGCAGGTGATCCGCACGCTGTACCAGGAATCCGAGGCGATCTTTAACATCATTCAGGTGATCAAGAGCATCGCCGACCAGACCAACCTGCTGGCTCTCAACGCGGCGATCGAGGCGGCGCGGGCGGGTGAGCAGGGCCGTGGCTTTGCCGTGGTCGCCGATGAAGTGCGCAGTCTGGCTGCACGCACTAGCGCCTCGACCCAGGAAATTGCAGCGATGGTCGCGCGCATTCAGAACAGCACGCGCGAGGCGGTCAGCAGCATGGAGGCGGGCGTGGCGCAGGTTGACAAGGGGATGGCGGTGACGGCGGAAGTCGAGCGGGCGATCCGCGAAATCCTTGATGCCACGCTGAGCACCACGCAACTGGTCAATGACATTACGCGCACGATTGGCGAGCAGAGCATGGCCAGTAACGAAATCGCCCATCAGGTGGAGATGATTGCGGGGATGAGCGAGGGCAATAGCCGGGTGATCGGGCAGACGGCGACGACTACCGATGAATTGTCGAATCTGGCGGGGCAGTTGGCGCGGTCGGTGGATCGGTTTCGGTTGTAGCGGTAAGGTCAGTGGATTTGTGCAGGCCGGGCTGTCGTATTCGCGAGCAAGCTCGCTCCCACATTGGCATGCATTCTCCTGTGGGAGCGAGCTTGCTCGCGAAGAGGCCAGCCCAGTCAACATCCATTCAGGCCAGATAAATCTCAATCAGAACCTGAACGCCTGTCGCCCGACCAACAACCATTTCCCACCCTGTTTCTGCCAGATCTGAAAATTCTCGATCTCGGTCGGAATCACCTCGGTCCCCTTCAACGCCTGCGCAGAGAAGTGGTGGCGCACCAATGCGGTATCGCCGGACATCGTGATGGTCTGCTTCTGCATCTCCAAAGTCTTGAATGCGCTGCGGCCGGTTTCGATATCGGCGATGAACTCCTGCTTGTCCTGGATCTTGCCGCTGGAGTGGCCGTAGGTCAGGTTCGGCGCGGTTAGAGCGTTCAGTTCGGCGATGTCTTTGTGCAGCATCGCTTGGGTCAGGTGATCAACCGCTTGGGCCACTTCTTTTTCCGCTGGGGCAGGGGCGGCGATGGCGCAGGCACTGAAGGCGCAAAACAGGCCGATGAGAAGGCGGGACTTGGTCATGTTGTTTCCTTGTTGTTATTGAGATCGTGATGACTGGCGTGTAGTTCGTCAGTCATCGTACAACTTAGCAGGTTATTTTCTGCATGAACAACGCGCGTTTGGCACTGATTTATCAAGTTGCGATGCGCATCGCGCAAAAACTTTGCAGACCAATGCCTGATCGCAGTCATGTTTGCTCGGCGATGGCCGATAAGTCCCTGAGCGGAAAAAGACTTTCAAGTCGGGAACAGACGCCCGAGTTCGCCCTGACGTGATATTCTCCGCGCCAATTTGCTTTGACCTAATTCGGTTGGCCGGCCTTTCGGGCGGGCCGACGGGATCCCTGTCGCTCAAGCAGCTGAAGCCAATAATGATAAGAAGTCAGTTCAGAAGGGACATTAACTGAGGTCGATGCCACATGTCGGCCTTGTGTGCCCACCCGTCAATATTGAAGTGTGCCGATTGCGCGACGCCAGCCTGAGCGTCAGCAAAGCGCAACGCAGACTGATAACAACGACGGGCGGAAGGCGTTTTATCATAGGTGCAACAGATGTTTAAGAAAGTGAACACAGCCTTGCTCGGTCTGGCTTTGGCGATGGGGATGTCGTCCGCCAATGCTGCCGAAGCCAAGAAAGTTGACGTCCTGCTGATCGGCGGCGGCATCATGAGCACCACCTTGGGTGTGTGGATCAATGAGCTGGAACCGAGCTGGTCGATGGAAATGGTCGAGCGCCTCGATGGCGTCGCCCTGGAAAGCTCCAACGGCTGGAACAACGCGGGTACCGGTCACTCGGCCCTCGCCGAGCTGAACTACACCCCGGAAGATGACAAGGGCAACGTGACGATCCCGAAAGCCGTCGAGATCAACGAAGCGTTCCAGGTCTCCCGTCAGTTCTGGGCCTGGCAGGTTCAGCAGGGCGTGCTGAAGAATCCTCGCTCGTTCATCAATACCACTCCGCACATGAGCTTCGTGTGGGGCGATGACAACATCAAGTTCCTGAAAAAGCGCTACGAAGCGTTGCAGGCGAGCCCGTTGTTCGCCGGCATGCAGTACTCCGAAGATCCGGCAGTGATCAAGAAGTGGGTACCGCTGATGATGGAAGGGCGCGACCCGAACCAGAAAATCGCGGCCACCTGGAGCCCGCTGGGTACGGACATGAACTTCGGCGAAATCACCCGCCAGTTCGCCGCTCACCTGCAGACCAAGCCTAACTTCGATCTGAAATTGTCGAGCGAAGTCGAAGACATCACCAAGAACGCCGATGGCACTTGGCGTGTCAGCTACAAAAACCTCAAAGACGGTACCAAGACCGAAACCGACGCCAAGTTCGTGTTCATCGGCGCTGGCGGCGGTGCCCTGCACCTGCTGCAGAAGTCGGGCATTCCTGAAGCCAAGGAATACGCAGGCTTCCCGGTTGGTGGCTCGTTCCTGGTGACCGAGAACCCGACGATTGCCGAGCAGCACCTGGCCAAGGCCTACGGTAAAGCTTCGGTTGGCGCGCCACCGATGTCCGTTCCGCACCTGGACACCCGTGTTCTGGATGGCAAGCGCGTCATTCTGTTTGGCCCGTTCGCGACCTTCAGCACCAAGTTCCTCAAGGAAGGTTCGTACTTCGACCTGCTGACCAGCACCACCACCCACAACATCTGGCCAATGACCAAGGTCGGCATCAAGGAATACCCGCTGGTCGAGTACCTTGCCGGTCAGTTGATGCTGTCGGATGAAGACCGTCTGAACGCGCTGAAGGAATACTTCCCGAACGCCAAAGCCGAAGACTGGCGCCTGTGGCAAGCCGGCCAGCGCGTGCAAATCATCAAGCGTGATGAAGCCGCTGGCGGCGTGCTGAAACTGGGCACCGAGATCGTTGCTTCGCAAGACGGCTCGATCGCCGGCCTGCTGGGCGCCTCGCCAGGCGCGTCGACCGCTGCACCGATCATGCTGAGCGTGCTGCAGAAAGTCTTCAAAGACAAAGTCGCATCCCCTGAGTGGCAGACCAAGCTGCACCAGATCGTGCCAAGCTACGGCACCCAGCTGAACAGCGATCCGGCCAAAGTGGCTGCCGAGTGGGCTTACACCGCGAAGATCCTCGAACTGCCGACGCCTCCGGTGATCGGTCAGGTAGCTGCTCCGGCGGCACCTGCGGCTGACAAAGCCGTAGCGCCGAAGGAAAACGCTGCACGTGACATGGCTCTGTAAGCAGAACCCTGACACACAAAACCCACTGAACCGGCGACGGTCAGTGGGTTTTTTTATGCAGGGTGGATTCAGGCTTTTGCAGACGCGAGATAAGCACCGAGTCGCCGACCCATTTCTTCGCCCAGTGCCTGCAACCCGCTCAGCGGCCGCACCATCACTTCGAACTCGACAATCTTGCCGTGCTCATCGAAGCGAATCATGTCGATGCCCTTGAGTTCCTTGCTGCCGACCACGGCGCTGAATTCGAGAATCACATTCAGGCCATCCGCCGTCGCCAACTCGCGGTGATAGGCGAAATCTTCGAAGACTTCGAACACGGTGTTGAGGATCATCGCCACCACCGGCGCGCCGGGGTAGGGCGTATGGGCCATGGGCGAGCGGAACACAGCTTGCGGATCGAGCAGTTCGGGCAGGGCTTTGAGATTGCCGCTGCGGATCATCGCGTGCCAGCGCTCAAGGGACGCGGCGACGTTGGGCTGCAAGGCGAGGTCGGGCATGGTCACTCCGGTTTTTATTGTTGTTGGTCGGCAATGACTGTAGATCAACCGGGCAGAAAGCGGATCCTCAAGCTTGAGGCTGAATACCGGTTCATGCGCGAAGCGGATCAGATATGTATCTGATCCGTATTTTTCTGTTTCATCTGCCTCTGTATCCAGTACAGCGACAGGCTCAGAATGCCCCGGCAGTGCGGCCAATCACCCTCCGACCTCATCCCGCAGCGTCCGGTGCACCGCACACTCAGCATCAAGGAGCGCAACATGTACAAGATGGCGATTTTCCTCGGCGGTTTCCTGACCTTGACCATTCTGATTGGCGTGCTGGCGACGATCTCTCCAGTCTGATCCGCGCGCAGCTTTTTCGAACTCTGCCGTTCTCCTGCTTTCAGTTGCAGAACAGGGCCAGCATGCGCCCGTCACTGAAAGTTCGAGGAGTGAAACATGCGTACGACAACCTCGCAGGGACGTTGGGTTCCCGTTGGTTTGATGGTCGCCGCGTTGACCGGTTGCGCGATGAGCAATACCGATTCGCCGGTGCAGACGCCCGGCCAGGCCAAGGCCTCCGACACCGAGATGCTCGAAGTCGGCGCGCAGTGGTTGCAGGACAAACCGCCGATCCGCGCGTTGAACATGTACCTTGATGGCTTTCATTTTTACAACGGCCACCCCGGCGCGCAGATGGAAGCGCACCACTACTGCTCGGCGCTGAACGAGGAAGTCTTCCAGTGCGTGATCTACGACGGCAACACTGCTGAAGCCAAGCTGATGGGCGTCGAATACATCATCAGTCAGCGCCTGTTCACGCAATTGCCAGCGAAAGAAAAAGCCCTGTGGCACAGCCACGCTCACGAAGTCAGTTCTGGCCAACTGGTCGCGCCGGGCATCCCGCAAGTGGCAGAAACGCGCTTGATGGAAAAACTCGCCAATACCTACGGCAAGACCTGGCACACCTGGCACACCGACCAGGACAAGCAACTCCCGCTGGGCGTGCCGCAGTTGATGATGGGCTTCACCGCTGATGGTCAAGCGGATGCACAAATGGTCCGGCAGCGCGATCAGCGGCTGGGCATTGACAGTGCCGAGAAGAAAAAGGCCCGTTCCGAGATCAAACCGGCGCCTGTCGCATCAGGAGCGGATGCGTGGCAGAAGGGCAATGCCGTGCAGCTCAACGACCCGACCGGCCATCAACACGTCATGCCGCGCCCGGCCACCTCTGGCGATGAAAATGCCCGAAGCCGCAGTCAGCCTTAGCCTCTAGCGTTAGCTCATGTGGGAGCGAGTTTGCTCGCGATGGCAATGTGTCAGACACAGATAATTTGCCTGACCCACCGCTTTCGTGAGCAAGCCCACTCCCACAGAGTTTTTGGTTGTACACAAAAGCCCGACAACCCCACAAATCCCATGTGGGAGCGAGCTTGCTCGCGAAGGCAGTGTGTCAGACACAGCTAAATTACCTGACCCACCGCTTTCGTGAGCAAGCCCACTCCCACGGAGTTTTTGGTTGTACACAAAAGCCCGACAACCCCACAAATCCCATGTGGGAGCGAGCTTGCTCGCGAAGGCAGTGTGTCAGACACAGCTAAATTACCTGACCCACCGCCTTCGTGAGCAAGCCCACTCCCACAGGGTTTGCGGGTGTACTCAAATGCCCGACAACTCCACAAATCCGATGTGGGAGCGAGCCTGCTCGCGAAGGCAGTGTGTCAGACACAGCTAAATCACCTGACCCGCCGCTTTCGTGAGCAAGCCCACTCCCACAGGGTTTTTGGTTGTACACAAAAGCTCGGCAACCCCACAAATCTCATGTGGGAGCGAGCTTGCTCGCGAAGGCAGTGTGTCAGACACAGCTAAATCACCTGACCCGCCGCTTTCGTGAGCAAGCCCACTCCCACAGGGTTTTTGGTTGTACTCAAATCCGGGCCACACAAAAAATCTCATGTGGGAGCGAGCCTTCTCGCGAAGGCGTCTGCTTGATCGCCGCATCCTTCAGCGATTCAACACATCCCCCATCCACCACAAATACTCCCCTCGCTCGGAAATCGAGTTATGCCCCGATTCCGGCACCACCTTCAGCGTCGCCACCCCCGCGGGAAATTTCTCGAACAGCCGCTGCGTGCTGCTGCGACCAATCACTTCGTCATCACTGGCCGCAAGCAGTAACGTCGGCACGCGGATATGCGCCGCATACTTGCCCGATTCGAATCGATCCTTGAGCAACCACTTCACCGGCACCCACGGATATTGCCGTTCGGCGATTTCCGCAAGGCTGTTGAATGGCGTCACCAGAATCAGATTCTGCACCGGTCGCTGACTGGCCAGGCGCACCGCCACGCCCGAGCCGAGACTGCGCCCGATGACTGCAATTTGCGGATGGCTGGCATAGACCTGATCGAACAATGCCAGCGCATCTTCGGCAATCGCCGCTTCCGATGGCGAGCCAGTGCTGCCGCCAAAGCCGCGGTAGTGCAGGAAATACAGCGCATAGTCAGGGAACGCCTCAGTGAATTCCGGCAGATTGCGCGAGACGTCCTCGGCATTGCCACCGAAATAGATCAGCGCCCGCGATCCGCTGCGCTCTCGACTGGTCACCCAGACCTCGGCGTCCGGCATCGACAATTTCAATCGCGAATCCGCTGCAACCACCGCGGCAGGCTGGGGAAACCAGATCAGCGAACGCTGAAACAGGAACAGCGCGGCGCACACCAGCAGGTACACGGTAACGATGAAAACGACGAGTGACATCAGGGTTCGGGACATTCGGCTACTTTTAACGGGGAGAAAGGTTGGCTGTGGCAGTGTAGTTCAGCGACTTCGCTTGACAGCCGGCGCACACACGATGCAACAGATCCGCGCAGCAGGAGGAGCCGCATGCGCCACACTGAGGGTTATTCCCGTCGCCGCCTGCTCACGCTGGCTGCCGAGGCTGCGGCGCTGTTTACCATTGATCGGGCGTTGGCCAGCGGCGTGCCACCAACCTTCACTGCGCCGCATATGGCAGGAGACCAGACCATGCAGACCCGCGTCATCCCTTCCAGCTCCGCCGAAGCACTGCCCGTGGTCGGATTGGGCACGTATCGCGGTTTTGACGTCGCGCCCGGTGATCCGGTGTACAGGCAATTGCCCGCCGTGCTCGATGAGCTGTTCAGGAAGGGCGGCACGCTGATCGACAGCTCACCCATGTACGGCCGCGCCGAGCAAACCACTGGTGAACTGCTGTCGATCCACGAACCGCGCTCGCCGGCGTTTCTAGCCACCAAGGTGTGGACGCGCGGGCGCGAGGAGGGCATCGCGCAGATGGAGCAGTCGTTCAGACTGCTGCAAACCGAGCGCATCGACCTGATGCAGATTCACAACCTGCTCGACTGGCAAACCCACTTGCCGACCCTGCGCGAATGGCAGGAGCAGGGGCGGATTCGCTACATCGGCATCACCCATTACACCTCGTCGGCCTATGACGATGTCGAGGCCGTGCTGAAAGCCGAGAAGCTGGATTTTCTGCAAATCAACTACGCTCTGGATGATCGTGCGGTCGAGAAGCGCATCCTGCCGCTGTGCCGCGAGCGTGGGGTCGCGGTGATTTGTAATCGGCCGTTTGGCGGCGGTGATTTGCTCGCCCGGCTCAAGGGCAAGCCGCTGCCGGCCTGGGTCTCGGATGTACAGGTCAACAGCTGGCCGCAACTGGCACTGAAATTTCTCCTGGCGCATCCGGCGGTGACCTGTGTGATTCCCGGGACCAGCAATCCGCGATACATGGCTGACAACGCAGGAGCCGGTTTTGGGCCGATGCTGACCGATGCGCAGCGGCATCAGTTGATTGCGTTGCTGGGCTGATCAGCCTTTAAAATTCGCGAAGCTCTTCTGATTAATTGCAAATTGTTCTAAAAAACTGTCAACCCTGACAGTTGGCTGAGCTGTGCCTGAAGCCAATCATGCGGTTCCAGCCAAACGGCCGAACAGTCATGAATGTGAAACACCAGAGATTTCTGGCAGGCGTCTGCCTGATATTGACGTCCCTCAAGGTAATCGGCGAAACCGCAGAGTATGTGTGCATGGGAAGCCAGAGAGGCCAAATCGCAATCGTGCGGGCAAATTCTTTATTGGAGGCGAACCAGGTAGCCAAGGCAGCGTGGGGGCTGCCGGCTGCTATAAAAAGTGACTCAACTGCGATAGCGCAACGCCTCCAGCAACAACGCAAATGCCGGCGCTGCCTGGCGTCGGCTCGGGTAGTACAGGTGATAACCGGAGAATGCCGGGCACCAGTCCCCAAGCACCTGTATCAGGCGGCCGTCGGCCAGAAATGGCGCAACGACATTTTCCGGGATGTAGCTCAGCCCGAAACCATCCAGCGCGGCGTCGAGCAACGGGTACACGCCATTCAGGGTGACCTGGCCGGAGACGCGAACTTTCAGGCTTTCGCCCTCCTTTTCGAATTCCCAAGCGTACAGTCCGCCATTGGTTGGCAGGCGCAGGTTGTTGCAGGCGTGGTCGGTCAGGTCGCGCGGGGTCTGCGGCGCAGCGCATCGGGCGAAGTAGGCGGGCGAGCCGACCACGGCCATGCGCATGTCCGGGCCAATGCGGGTAGCGATCATGCCTTGAGCGACGTCTTCGCCCAGGCGCACGCCGGCATCGAAGCCCTGGCCGGCGATATCGACGAAGCCGTAATCGCAGCAGACCTCGACGGCGACGTCCGGGTACTGCGGCAGGAATGTCTGCAACACCGGACGCAGGATCCAGTTCAGCGAGTGGTCGGTGGCGCTGATGCGGATCTTCCCCGCCGGGGTTTCGCGCAGGTTGCTCAAGGCCGCCAGTTCCACTTCGATTTCCTCGAAGCGCGGGCCGATGGTTTGCAGCAAGTGTTCCCCTGCCTCGGTCGGCGACACGCTACGCGTGGTACGGGTCAGCAGGCGCAGGCCGAGACGCGCCTCGAGGCTGCGAATGGTGTGGCTGAGCGCCGATTGCGACACGCCGAGTCTGGCGGCGGCCTTGGTGAAACTGCGTTCACGGGCAACGGCGAGAAAGGCGAGCAGGTCGGTGGCGTTTTCGCGAAGCATTGATGATCGTCCTGCATAAGTTTTTTCGGATTCTAGTCGATTATCCAAAGAGTGCGATTCGCTAGAGTGGTTGCATTATTTATTCGGAGGAACCGCCATGAACCCGATCGCTGCATCTGCACTGACGCTCTCGCTGCTGGCCGGTGAGGTACAAGCCACTGAAAACCCACGCGTCACCGTCACGCCAAATGGCTCGCAACCATCGGCCAAAGGGCCGGCTGACTGGTTTACCGGCACGGTGCGCGTGGATGCGCCGTTCAAAGGTACCGACGATGCGCGGGTCAGCGGCGCGACCGTGACGTTCGAGCCGGGTGCGAGGACGGCATGGCATACCCACCCGTTGGGGCAGACGTTGATCGTGACTTCGGGGGCTGGGTTCGTACAGGAATGGGGCCAGCCGGTTCGTGAAATTCGCCCGGGCGATAGCGTGTGGATTGCCCCGGGCGCCAAGCATTGGCACGGAGCGGCGCCGACAACGGCGATGAGTCATATCGCGATTGCCGAAGTGCTGGATGGCAAGGTGGTGGACTGGATGGAGCAGGTCAGTGATGAGCAATACCCGCGTTAAGCAAAACACCCTGTAGGCGCTGTCGAGTGCAACGAGGCTGCGATCTTTTGATCTTGCTTTGGAGATCAGAAGATCACAGCCTGCGGCAGTTCCTACAGGGGTGTTTTAACGTCGACGTTTCTTCAGATCATCTCCGGCAACGAATCCAGAATCTTGTCCAGCGTAATCGGATACTCCCGCACCCTTGCGCCGGTGGCGTTGTAGATCGCGTTCGCCACCGCTGCACTCACGCCGCAAATCCCCAATTCACCCACGCCCTTGGCCTTCATCGGCGAAGAAATCGGGTCGGTTTCTTCGAGGAAGATCACTTCCTGATGCGGAATGTCGGCGTGCACCGGCACCTCGTACCCGGCCAGGTCATGGTTGACGAAAAAGCCCAGGCGCTTGTCCACCGCCAGCTCTTCCATCAATGCCGCGCCGACACCCATGGTCATTGCGCCGATCACCTGACTGCGCGCCGACGTCGGGTTGAGAATTCGCCCCGCCGCGCACACCGCGAGCATGCGCCGCACGCGGACTTCGCCAGTGGCGGCATCGACGGCGACTTCGGCGAAATGCGCGCCGAACGTCGACTGTTGATACTTCTCGGCCAGATCGCCGAATTCGATGCTGTCCTCGCCGACCAGCGCGCCGCCTTCAGCCGCATTGCGCAGCGGCAGGGTCTTGCTGCCGACGCGGACCTGGCCATCGACAAACTCAGCCTGATCCGCCGCCAGCCCGAGCTTGGCCGCCACCGCTTCGCGCAGTTTCACGCAGGCGGCGTAGACACCGGCGGTCGAACAGTTGCCGCCGAATTGGCCTCCGGAACCGGACGAAACAGGGAAGTCCGAATCGCCCAGACGCACCACGACATCCTTGAGGCCGACGCCCATCATCTCGGCAGCGGTCTGCGCGATGATCGTGTAGCTGCCGGTACCGATGTCGGTCATGTCCGTTTCGACAACCACCTTGCCGTCGCGCTCCAGGCGTACGCGGGCGCCGGACTTGACCAGCAGGTTGTTGCGAAACGCCGCCGCCACGCCCATGCCGATCAGCCAGCGGCCCTCACGCCGTGTGCCCGGCTGCGCCTTGCGCTGGTCCCAACCGAATTTCTCGGCGCCGATCTGCAGGCATTTCACCAGTTGACGCTGAGAAAACGGCCGCTCGGTTTTCACCGGATCGACTTGAGTGTCGTTGACAATGCGGAACAGCACCGGGTCCATCTTCAGCTGTTCGGCCATTTCGTCCATGGCGATTTCCAGCACCATCAGCCCCGGCGCTTCACCCGGTGCGCGCATGGAGTTGCCTTCGGGCAGGTCAAGCGGGGCCAGGCGCATGCTGACGCGGCGATTTTCGGCGGCGTACAGCAATTGACTGGGTTGCGCGGCGAGTTCGACCTTGCCGTCGGCAAGGTTGCCAGACCAGCCTTCGTGGGCGATGGCGGTCAGCTTGCCATCGGCCGTGGCGCCCATGCGGATGCGCTGAATCGTCGCCGGGCGATGGGTGGTGTTGTTGGCCATCTGCGGGCGGGCGAGGGCGACTTTCACTGGCCGTCCAGCCATGCGCGCGCCGAGAGCGGCGAGGATCACGTCGGCGCGGATGAACAGTTTGCCGCCGAAGCCACCGCCGATGTACGGCGAGACCAAACGGACTTTTTCCTTCGGCAGGCCGAGGGTTTTCGCAATGTCACCGACACTCCAGGCGACCATCTGGTTCGAGGTCCAAACGGTCAGTTGATCGCCTTTCCATGCGGCCAATGTGGCGTGCGGTTCCATCATCGCGTGGGACTGGTCCGGCGTGGTGTAGGTCTGATCGAACTGCACCGGTGCAGCGGCGAAAGCGTTGTCGAAGTCACCGTGATTGACGTCCGGCAGCTCGTCTTTCGGCTCGACGCCGAGGTCTTTGACGCTGGCCAGATCAAACTTGCCCTCAATGGTTTCGTAATCGACCTTGACCAATTGCGCAGCGGCGCGGGCCTGTTCGAAGGTCTCGGCAACCACCAGTGCAACGGCTTGTTGGTAATGCTGCACTTCTGGACCGGCGAGCAGATGCGCGGCGTTGTAATCACCTTTATCGAGCTTGCCGGCATTCTCGGCAGTGACGATGGCGAGTACGCCGGGCGCGGCTTTGGCTTCGTCGAGATGAATGGCTTTGATCCGCCCTTTGGCGATTGCCGAATCGACCATGAAACCGTAGGCCTGATTGGCTGCCGCTTCATGTTGTTCATAGGCGTAAGTGGCCTGGCCGCTGGTTTTCAACGGGCCTTCAATGCGCGCGGTGGGCTGGCCGACGACCTTCAGGCGGTCGATGGGATTGGTGGTGGCGGGCGTGTCGAATTTCATGCGGTTTCCCTCGCTTGCGCCAACACCGAAGCCAGCGTGCGCTCGACCAGTGTCAGTTTGAATTGGTTGTCCTCGGTGGGCGTCGCGCCTTCAAGCAGGCGTTCGCTGACCGCTTTGGCACCCTTGGGCAGCAGCGCTTCAGCGGCTTCGACCCGCCACGGTTTCGGCGCAATGCCGCCCACGGCGACGCGGCCGGTGCCGTCCTTTTGCAGGATCAAACCGACCGAGACCAAGGCAAACGCATAAGACGAGCGATCACGAACCTTGTGATAAATGTGCGTACCGCCGACCGGTGCGGGCAGGGTCACGGCGGTGATGAATTCGCCGGGCGTCAGGCTGGTTTCGATGTGCGGCGTGTTGCCCGGCAACTGATGGAAATCGGCCATTGGGATGCTGCGGGTGCTGCCGTCAGGCTTCACTGTTTCGATCTGCGCATCCAGCGCGCGCATGGCGATGGCCATGTCGCTCGGGTGGGTGGCGATGCAAGCGTTGCTGACGCCGATGATCCCCAGTTGCCGGGTGACGCCGCCGATCGCCGCGCAACCGCTGCCGGGGTTGCGTTTGTTGCAGGCCTGGTGGGTGTCGTAAAAGTAGGGGCAACGGGTGCGTTGCAGCAGGTTGCCAGCGGTGGTCGCCATGTTGCGCAGCTGCCCGGAAGCCCCGGCGAGCAAGGCGCGGGAGAGCAGGGCGTAGTCCTTGCGCACCCGCGCGTCGGCGGCCAGATCGGTGTTGCGCACCAGCGCGCCGATGCGTAATCCCCCTTCGGGCGTGGCTTCGATCTGGTCCAGGCCGAGGTGGTTGATGTCGATCAGGTGCACCGGGGTTTCGATGTCGAGTTTCATCAGGTCGAGCAGGTTGGTGCCGCCGGCGATGAACTTGGCACCCTCGACTTGCGCAGCACGGGAAGCGGCTGCCGCCGGCGAGTCGGCGCGGCTGTAATTGAAGGCTCTCATGCCGGCACCTCCGCGACTTCAGTGATGGCTTCGATGATGTTCGAGTAAGCGCCGCAGCGGCAAATGTTGCCGCTCATGCGCTCCTGCAGTTCGGCGGCGATCAGCTTCGGCGGCTCGGTCAGGCTCGGGCTGACGTGGCTGGGAATGCCGTCGCGGATTTCCTTGAGCACAGCGACCGCCGAGCAGATCTGCCCCGGCGTGCAGTAGCCGCACTGATAGCCGTCGTGCTTGATGAACGCGGCCTGCATCGGGTGCAGCTTGTCCGGCATGCCGAGGCCTTCGATGGTGGTCACCTCACTGCCCGCGTGCATCACCGCCAGGGTCAGGCAGGAGTTGATCCGCCGACCATCGGCGATCACCGTGCAGGCGCCGCACTGGCCGTGGTCGCAGCCTTTTTTGGTGCCGGTCAGGTGCAGGTGTTCGCGCAGGGCGTCGAGCAGGGTGGTGCGGGTGTCGACTTCGAGGGTTTGTGGTTTGCCGTTGACTTGCAGGGTTACTTGACTCATGGCCGGTTGCTCCAGACTGGCCGCGTAGGCCTTGAGGCTGATAAAGGGGGGCATGGCGAACGCCGTCGCGGTTACGGCGCCGAGGATCATGAAATTGCGTCGGGAAATCGGCATGGTTCGATTCCTTGTCTCTCATCGGGCGGCAGGATTGCAAAAGGCCCAAACGGGCGCGCCGGCATGCATGCCAGTCTCGTAAAAGGAGTGACCGCAGCGGGAGGGAAAAGGTTTTGTCGGATTTGCGCTAAAGAGTTATGTGCTGGGCTCATCAATCTGCAGATCACACAAAAAACCTGTAGGAGTGAGCCTGCTCGCGATAGCGGTGTGTCAGTTGATACTGATTCGACTGACACACCGCTATCGCTGGCAGCCAGCTCCCACAGGGTTCCGAGTTGTTAATCCAATTGCATTCACAACATCAAAACCTGTGGGAGCTGGCTTGCCAGCGATGAGGCCGACGCGTTCACTCTGAATCTAATGCCCACCTACAACCATCGAGGTAAACGGTGCGACATACGCCTGCAACGTCACCAGCCCGCCGACCAGGATCGCCAGTACGATCGAGTGGAAGAACACGTAACGCAGGATCTCGCCCTCATGCCCGTACCAGCGGGTCGCGGTGGAGGCGACGACGATCGACTGCGCATCGACCATCTTGCCCATCACCCCACCGGAACTGTTCGCCGCCGCCATCAGCACCGGACTGATACCCAGCTGTTCCGAGGTCACTCGTTGCAGGCCGCCAAACAGCACGTTCGAAGCGGTGTCCGAGCCGGTCAGCGCCACCCCCAGCCAGCCGAGCAGGGTGCCAAACATGGGGTAGAAAATCCCCGTCGCCGCGAACGCCAGGCCCATGGTCGCATCGAGCCCCGAATAGCGCGTGAGGAAGCCCAGCGCGAGCATCGCCGCAATGGTGATCAACGAAAACCGCACCACCCACAACGTGCGCAGGTATTGCTTGATCAGCTGCGGGATCGAATAACCCATCAGCAAACCGCCGACAATCGCTGCCAACAAGATTCCGCTGCCGGTCGCGGTGAGCCAGGTGAACTTGTAAATCGCTTCCTCGGCTTTCGGCGCGGCGACCACTGGCGGCACTTTCTCGATCTGCAGATGCAGGCTGGTGAAGGTCACCGCCGGGGCGAAGATCGGATTGGCCTCGCGCACCGGTTTGCCCTGCGCATCGACTTTGGCCGACTGCGTGACCGGATCAATCACCGGGCGCGTATCGAACATGTTCTTGAAGCCCTGCGTGCCCCAGGCAAACACGAACACCGTGAGAATGATCCACGGCATCCACGCACGCATCACGGCCGGGCGCGCCTGATCGCTGAACGCGGCGCTGGCGGTGACTTTTTCTTCCTCGACCCCGGAGTTGTCGACGCGACCGGACAGCGCCGCCGAAGTGTGGATGGTTGCCGGTTTCCACACCTTGAGGAACAGCGTCAGACAGGCCATGGAAATCAGCGCGGCGATCACGTCCACCAGCATCGGCCCGTGGTAGTTCGACACGAGAAATTGCGGAATGGCAAAACTCACCCCGGCCACCAGAATCGCCGGCCACACCTCGAGCATCTTGCGCCACCCGGCAAACGCCCAGATCAACCAGAACGGCACCAGCACCGAGAAAAACGGCAGCTGCCGGCCGACCATCATCGACAGTTCCATTTCGTCCAGCCCGGTGACTTTGGCCAGGGTGATGATCGGCGTGCCCAGGGCGCCGAAAGCCACGGGTGCGGTGTTGGCGATCAGCGCCAGGCCCGATGCGGCCAGCGGCGAAAAACCCAGGCCGATCAGGATCGCGCCGGTCACCGCTACTGGCGTACCGAACCCCGCCGCGCCTTCGAAGAACGCACCAAAGCAGAAGGCGATCAGCAGCAGCTGCAAACGCCGGTCATCGGTAATGCGCGCGAGGGAATCCTGCAGCACTTTGAACGAACCGTTCTCGGTGGTCAGGCGATGCAGAAAGATAATGTTGAGGACGATCCAGCCGATCGGTAGCAAACCGTTCGCCGCGCCGAACAGAGCCGCCGAACCGGCCATGCCCGCTGGCATGTCGAAGGCGAAAATCGAGATCAGCAGGGCGGACGCGAGCGCCAGCAACGCCGCCAGATGCGCCTTGACGTGAAAGAACGCCAGCGCCGCGAGCATTACCACCACCGGCACCGCAGCCATCAGCGTGGAAAGCACCGGATTGCCGAACGGGTCATAGATTTGCTGCCAGACCATGGTCCACCTCTGCTTGTTGTTATTTGAGGGTGCAGATCCATTGCATGGGGGTTGGTTGCAAGCAGTATAGGTGGCATTACGCCGCTGTTCGGGCGTAGCGAACGGGCCGACCAACGGTCGATAGTGGCCACTGAATCAACAGGCTTTTGCCCGGTCGTATCTGCGGCTGCGCGCACGGCGTCCTGAAGACGCGGGCAGCGTGGCGATTTCCGTCGTCAAGACCTTGGGTTTAGGGAAGTGTTGAATGAAGCAAGCGACAACCATGCTGCTCACTGTGACTGCCGCCGTATTGCTCAGCGGCTGTATTGCGGATTTTGATGATGACCACCGGCACGGCCGGCATTACGACCGCGACCATGGCCGCAATTACGATCACGACCGACGCTGGGATGACCGCGATGACGACCGCCGCGATGGCCGTCGTTATTACCGTGATCGCGATGACGACTGATTGAATGAAGAGGGCGTTCCCGTTAAAGGAACGCCCTTTGTGCATCAGCCTTCAGTTGAAAAAACGAGCGTTCGCCTGGACGCGGGATCGCGCAGGCACCGAGGCCTCGTGATCGAGCAAATGGGTGGCGAGGATGTCGCTCAGAAAACGGAACTGATCGTTGATGCCGACCACTTCATTGCTGAAGTGGTTGCTGGCGGCGGGCATCAGCAGATCGTCGAAATCCTTGTTGAACACCAGCGTCTGCGCCTTGCGCGGCACGACGTGCTGTTGATAGTAGTTGCTGCCGAACACCGGGAAACTCACGGAGAGGGTGACTTGAGTGTGGGTCATGATGTGAACGCCTCGTTGTGTGTCGGATGTGCCAATCGTGCCGTTCATGAAGGGTGGGCGGAAGGCAATCGTGGCGATGGTGGTTATCGACGACAGTGATGATGAACAGGATCCCCTGTGGGAGCGGGCTTGCCCGCGAGAGCGGTGTGTCAGTCGATACATGTGGTGACTGATGCACCGCTTTCGCGAGCAAGCCCGCTCCCACATTGGTTATCAGCCAAGCAGTCACATGCCTATACTCAAACCTGCACCTCCCCAAGCCAAAGGACACCACCACCGTGAACCCGCGCGCGCTGGTCGTCGCCGCACTGTTTCTGCTGGCTGGCTGCGCCACCTCGGCCCGGGCACCGGTCAGTGCGCCACAGGCGGTGGTGGTGTCGGCGCAAACCTGGCAGCAGATCGACCGCGAAATCATCAGCGCCTCGCAGCAGGCCACCGAGCAGGTCAAGCTGTTCGCTCGTGGCTCGATGGAACATTGGCGCACGCGGATCTATCAGCAAACTGAAGAAAATTTCATCCCTTGGTTCAGCAGCTATTGGACTCAGGAATGGCTGTCGATGAAGGTCAGCTGGTACACGATCAGTGCTGGCGGCGAGCAGGACGCTTCGGCGAAACGCCTGGCGGCGTATCTACTTGAGCAATATCAGGAAAAAGTCCTTGCGCCGGTGGCAGTGGAGATTGATCCGGACGCGATCCTGGCTCAGTCCACGGCGTTCTACGCGCAATTGATGGCGCAGCAGATGCCGCTCATCGCCCAGCGCCATGGCGTGCCGATCGCACAGCTCAACGGACGCTTGCAGCAGATCCCGGCCATTGCCCTCGGCCCACCGCCGGCACGGGATGCTTCATTGTTCAAAGTCATCAGCACCGAGCCGCTGAACACCCTGCCGGCGTACGCCGCGCTGATCGACAAGATCCACACCGACGGCGGCGCCAAGGGCATTTCCTCCACCGACGCGGCGATGGCGCCGGTGGCCAAGCGCGCCAGCCAGCGCATCGAAGCGGAAATGGCCCCACGCGGCGCCGCCAGTGCGGTGGCGGCGGCCGCCGGGAAACTGGCCGGGGCGATGATTTCCGTCGGTGTGGCCGGCATCCGCGCAATCATCCAGGCCAACGACCGTCCGGACAGCGAAGCACTGATCCGCAGCAGCCTCGGCAATACCTTCGACAAAGCCTGGCAGAAGTTGCTGCAGAATCCGACCACAGGAGTGATGGCGGGCACGTTGCACATCGCCGGGCAGGTCGAGGGCAATTTGAGCGCTGGCGCAGAGCCGTCCGTCGGGCTGGGAAACAATCACGTCGAATGGCGCCCGCCGCAATCGACCAGTCAGCAGATCGAACCCAACCTGCAAGGAGAATGAACATGGCTTACATCGATATCTTCGTGGCGCCGGTGCCTGACGCCAATCATGCGCAATACAAAAAACACTGTGAGATCGCCGCCAGGCTGTTCAAGGAATATGGCGCCGTGGATGTCGTCCAGTGCTGGGGTGACGACGTACCGGAGGGCAAGCTCACGTCGTTCCCCCTGGCGGTCAAACTCAGGGAGGGTGAAACCGTCTCGTCCGGTTGGCTGATCTGGCCAGACAAGGCCACCCGCGATGCAGGTATGGCGAAAATGATGGAAGACCCGCGCATGCGGCCCGACGTCAATCCGATGGGTTTTGATGGCCAACGGATGATCTTCGGCGGTTTCAAAAGGCTCTCTGAATCCTGATGGCAGTACGAACGCCTGTGGCCGCGTGCAAGTGCAGCACGCGCCACAGAAGCTCGTCGACGATCAACCTCGACGCCAGACGCCGTTGCCGCTCAAGCGCGACCGATCATGCGGTCCGGTGAAGTCCTGCTTCGGACCTTTCGGCACCACACCGGTCGGGTTGATCGTCTTGTGGCTGCCATAGTAGTGATGCTTGATATGCTGGAAATCCACGGTCTCGGCGATCCCCGGCCACTGATACATCTCGCGCAGCCAGTTCGACAGGTTCGGGTAGTCGGCAATCCGCCGCAGGTTGCACTTGAAGTGCCCGTGGTAGACGGCGTCGAAGCGAATCATCGTGGTGAACAGGCGCACATCCGCTTCGGTCAGGTATTCGCCGCTCAGGTAGCGATTGGCACCCAGCAATTGCTCCAGATGATCCAGTTCGGCGAATACTTCATCGAATGCCTGTTCGTAGGCCTGCTGCGACGTGGCGAACCCGGCGCGATAGACACCGTTGTTCACCGCCGGATAGATCCGCTCGTTCAGGGCGTCGATCTCGTTGCGTAGCTGCGCCGGGTAGAAGTCCAGATCGTTGCCGGTGAGCCCGTCGAAGGCGCTGTTGAACATGCGGATGATTTCTGCCGATTCATTGCTGACGATGCGCTTGAGCTGCTTGTCCCACAGCACTGGCACCGTCACGCGCCCGGTGTAGTCGGGGGTATCAGCGGTGTAGCGCTGGTGCATGAAATCGAAATCATCGAGTTTGTCGCCGGTCGAACCGAGCGCCTTGTCGAAGGTCCAGCCGTTTTCCAGCATTAGCCAACTGACGACCGAAACGTCGATCAGGCTTTCCAGACCTTTGAGTTTGCGCAGAATCAGCGTGCGGTGCGCCCATGGGCAGGCGAGGGAAACGTAGAGGTGATAGCGCCCGGCTTCGGCAGCAAAACCGCCTTCACCGCTGGGGCCTGGCTGACCATCGGCGGTCACCCAGTTGCGGCGTTGCGCTTGTTCGCGCTGGAATGCGCCGTCCTTGCTGCTTTCGTACCACTTGTCCTGCCAGTGGCCGTCGACGAGTAAACCCATGATCAAGACTCCTGAAAACCAATATTCGTTGGAGTCGAGTCTATTCCGATGAGTTCGAACAAAAAGCGCAAAGATCGGGCGCTAATGATCGGTTAGATCGATGTATTTCGCGCTGCCCAATACTGCTCGGCCGTGGCGAAGGCTTGCTCGCGATCTTGACCAAGGCCGCGCAGGGCGAGGGCCATGGTCGCAATCAGGGCCATTTGCGGATAACTGTCGACCACATCGCCGCGCCATACGGCTTTCAAGTGTTCGATGTCCAGCGAGGCGGGTTTGACGTGGCGCTGCGCTGACAGCTGTGGCCATTCCTCGTCCCAGCTCTGACCACCGCTGGTGCCGTAAAGATGACTGGTGGCATCGGGGTTGATCTCGATTTCACCGCCATCGCCCTTGACCACAATTGCCGTGTCGCCGAGCAAGCCGCTGGCATCGCGATGCACCGCCTGGTAGCCGGGATGGAAAATGCTCTGCAGGCCACAACGTGCACCGAGCGGATTGAGGATTCGCGCCAGCGAGTGAATCGGCGAACGCAGGCCCAAGGTGTTACGCAGGTCGATCATCTTCTGCAATTGCGGCGCCCAGTCCATCAGCGGCATGAAAGCCAGTCCGCCGTTATCCAGCGCCGCGCCGACTTGTTGCCAGGTGCGGCACAGGGGAATGTTCAGTTCCCCCAGTAGTTGTTCGCTGTACAGGCGCCCGGCCGTGTGTGCGCCGCCGCCGTGCATGAAGATGCGCACGCCGTTCAGTGCCAGGCACTTGGCTGCCAGCAGATACCACGGCAGATGGCGTTTTTTGCCGGCATAGGTCGGCCAGTCCAGGTCGACATTCAAGGCCGGCGCCTGCAAGCGTTCGCGCAGGGCTTCGGTGAATCCGGCCATTTCCTCGGCGCTTTCTTCCTTGTGCCGCAGCAACATCAGGAAGGCACCGAGTTGCGTATCTTCGACCTTGTCGTCGAGCACCATGCCCATGGCCTCGCGGGCTTCCTCGCGCGTCAGGTCGCGGGCGCCGCGCTTGCCTTTGCCGAGAATGCGCACGAATTGTGCGAACGGGTGCTCGGCAGGCGTTTCGAGGGTCAATGCAGAAAAGTCGTTCATAGGCAATTCGTCGGTTTGGGCAGGCCCGCCAGTTTCGCGGCGAGTTTGGCAGGGGTGCCTTTGAACAGTCGGTTCAGGTGCAGGCTGTTGCCTTTGTCGGCGCCGAGTTTCAATGCGGTGTACTTGATCAGCGGTCGCGTCGCCGGCGACAGCTGGAATTCGGCGTAGAAACTGCGCAGCAGCTCGAGGACTTCCCAGTGTTCGGGGGTCAACTCGATGTCTTCGGCAGCGGCGAGGGCGCTGGCGACTTCGGCTGACCAGTCGCTGAGGTCAACGAGGAAGCCGTCCTTGTCCAGTTCGATGGCGCGGGCGCCGACGGTAAGGGAGTTCATAGCCAGCTGTTGACCTTGGCGTGATGAATCGACAGTTCGACGAAGGCCGGGTAGTCGATGGCCTCGGCCCAGTCCGGAATGTCGATCGCACGCGCCTGTGCGTCCTCAAGCAATACAAACAGCTTGATGGTTCGCTCTTGCAAAGCAGAAAACGCCACAGTGCCCGGTTGCAGCGCATACACCGCATCGCCGGACAACAACACAGCATCGGCGCTGCCGAGCAGGCGCAGGCAACTGATCAGGCGATCGTCGCCGAACGGAGAATGAGACAACACATGCAAAGTCGACATCAGAGAGTGATCACCTGATCGTAACGGTCAATAAGGGCGGTGATTTGCTCAGCGGCAAGCGGCTGCGCTTCTTCCAGCGACACGTTGCCGAGGCCGCGAGCACTGGCGCTTTGTGCGCAATAAAACAGTTCTTCGACACCAAACATCGGCAGCGCCTGCAGATTGGCGCTGAGGTCTTTCTGCTGCAAGGCCTTGGCGTTCTGTCCGGCGGCCAGTTGCAGCACGCCGTCATCGAGAAACAGTAAACCGATCGGCAGATCGAAGGCGCCACCGGCAAGCACGATGTCCAGCGCTTCCCGTGCGCCGGGGCCAGACCAGGGCGACTGGCGGCTGATGATCAACAGCGATTTGGCCATGTTCACGCGCCTCCGAAACAGATCAGGCGGTCAGCGTCCTGCACGGCATCGTGCAATTGCCCAAGACCGGACAGTTCCCACGGCGCGCTCACTGAAGTCGCTTCTCGCTGGTAACGTTTGGCTTCTTCTTCGTTCAACACACCACGGCGCAACGCGGCGGCGATGCAGACCACGCCGTCGAGTTGCTTTTCGTTGATAAAGGCGCGCCATTGCTTGGGCAAGTCCAGTTCATCCTGCGGCGTCACCACCGCATCGGAGGCGTTGAACACGCCGTCCTGATAGAAAAACAGCCGGACAATCTCATGTCCGCCAGCCAGCGCGGCCTGGGCAAACAGCAGGGCACGGCGCGAGGAGGGCGCATGGGCGGCGGAAAACAGCGCAATGGCGAACTTCATGATGGACTCGATCAGCGAAACTGCGGCCATGATAAAGCTTTATTGCGGCAGCCGCGAAACCCCAGTTTTACGCAGATTCCTTTGTAGTAGCTGCCGAAGGCTGCGATCTTTTGATTCTGCTCTTCAAGATCAAGATCAAGATCAAAAGATCGCAGCCTTCGGCTGCTCCTACATCGATTAGGGGTAATGCCGTAAAGATCGCAATACTCGACCCAGTCCATCCCGGCCATCTCCGCAACCTCCCGATGCACCTCAAGCCGTTGCGCCTGATAGTCCTCGGGCGAGTCAGCCGTCAATTGCAGTGTCAGTTCCCAGGCAAATAATCCCTGGCTTTCCGCCTCGGCCTCGAATGCCTCATGCAGGCGTTCTTCGCGATACTGTGCCTGAGTTTCGCCCTTGGCCTGAGCCAGCAGCGGGTTGAGGTGATCGAGGGTTTCCCGCAATTCGGGTCGCGCATCGAGAAACAGTTTCAGAGCCTGTTCATGTCGCTGGTCGCTAGGCGCCATGTAATTTCCTTGTGTGGCTGAAGATCTCAGGGTGCCGCAGCTGCTCGCGCGTGTCGCGCATAAAAACAGTAAAGCAGAACGATTTGCTGCCTTGCAGTGCTACAGTCCGCTTTTTTCTCGATGAGCGAATGCAATGCGAATGCTGATGGTAGCGCTGGCGGCGGCCCTGTTGGCCGGATGTGCCGGTTCGGTGATGAACGAGGCTCGCACCAAGAGCCCGGACAAGGTCCTGACCTCGGACAAGCCGGAGAAAGACGTCGCCCGGTGCGTGCAATTCGCCTGGCAGGACGAAGCGGTGTTTGGCGTCGACGCGGCGGCCTATCTGGAGCCGCGCGAGTCCGGCGGCACTACGGTCTACACGCGTTCGGCAGAGTCGTTTGTCGATGTGCTTACCGAAGCCTCGGGTACGACTTTGAATTACTACGCACAACAGAGTGATTTTGTCGCGATGCGACGGATGGCGGCGATGGCGACCTGCCTCTGACTGTGTGTCGAGGCGGCTGGCGCTTTCGCGAGCAGGCTCGCTCCCACAAGTTGAAATGCTTTCCAGTGTGGGAGCGAGCCTGCTCGCGCAAAAGAGCGACACAGTCAATCGATCAGCCGCTTCTGGAAAAAATGCCGCTTGTGCCCCAGCGGATAATCGACAATCTCGCCACATTCGCTGTATCCGACCTTTCTGTAAAACGCCGGCGCCTGGAAAGAAAAGGTGTCGAGCCAAATGCCCACGCATTTTTTCTCCCTGGCAAAGTCCTCGGCCATGCGCATCAATTTTGTGCCGATACCCTGACCACGACCTTGCTCCGGGACCGCGAGCAATTCGATGAACAACCAGCGGTAGAACGTGTGGCCATACAGGCCGCCGAGGATCTCGTCGTTTTCGTTACGCACCAGCAAGGCAATCGGCTCCCACGTGGATGGCCCGGCCTTGGCAACGTTGTGTGCACGCAAGGGCGCAAGAATCGCTGCGCGCTGTTCTTCGGTAGGGTTCTGCGTCAACTCGATACGCAAGTTCATGCATGACTTCCTTGTGTAATGGAGCGGTCAGCCTACCGCGTCCACACAGGTGCCTCCAACCCTCCGATCAAACAAGCGGAACCGTCAAACCAGCGCTGCGGTCTAGGCTTTTATCGCGTCTTTCCCTGAGCGCGATTGATGAGGACATCCCGTGAATATTTTTGAAGCCCTGCGCGAAAGCCACGAGCGCCAGCGCACTTATGCCAAAGCTCTGATCGCGACCAGCGGCGACAGCCCTGAGCGGGTCGAGGCTTACAAACAACTGAAAGCCGAACTGCAAGCGCACGAAACCGCCGAAGAGCGGCACTTCTACATCCCGTTGATGGAAATTGACGAAGGCGTTGACCTGAGCCGCCACGCCATCGCCGAGCACCATGAAATGGACGAGATGATGGAAGAGCTCGACGAGACCGAGATGTCCAGCCCGGCCTGGCTGGCAACGGCAAAGAAGCTATCGGACAAGGTCCATCACCACCTCGAGGAAGAAGAGCATAAGTTCTTCCAGATGGCCGGCAAGTTGCTCGACGATAAACAGAAAACCCAACTCGCTGGACAGTACGAAAAGGAGTATCAGGCGCAACTGCGTTGATCGGCCTCCAGCCGTTTCGTCAACTTGACGTGTAGGTGTTCAGCTATGCGTTGAGTACGAAGTTTCGTCGAGCACTGTTCATCCATTCAGTGTTTGCAGGATTTCATTCTTCCTTCCGGTAGCGCTGCGACAAAAGCGCCGATGGACAAAAATCCACCTCCGTTAGCTTGAAGGCCTCTCCTCGGGAAGGAGAGTTCTCAAATCAACGGAGTGAAAAACATGAATCAGGCAACTGCACAAACCCAACTGAAACACGGTCGCGTCATCTCGCCAGCGAGTCGCGGCGCGGTCGCCATCGACCTCGGCTTGCTCGGCGCCTGGCAAGTCAATGAAATGGAGGGTGGCAAGAACTTTCCGGCCATGGAAGTCGGACCGTTTCCGTCACCTTTCGAGACAGACTCCGCCAGCGTCGCGCCGCCGGCCGACGGTTACATTCTCAGCGGCGGCAAGACCGATGCCCGCGATTGCGTCAATTACACCAGCGACGAGATGAGCAAGAAGCTCGGTCGTTCGTTCAGTTGGCCGCTGCTTAATGTCGATCCGGGGCAGATGCTCAAAGTCACTTGGGCCTACACAGCGCCGCACACCACTCGGGGTTATCGCTGGCTGATCACCAATGACAGCTGGGATCCTCAGCAACGCATCACTCGTGCACAACTGGAAACCCAGCCGTTCTTCGAGGATTTCTACCCGCAGGTGCCGTATTACAGCCATGCCGGTGAATTGAAGGCGAAGGTCGATCACCAAGTGCAACTGCCGGCGAACAAGAAGGGCCACCACGTCATTGTGCTGATGTGGATCGTTGCCAACACCGGCAACGCGTTCTATCAGGCCTTCGACGTCGACTTCCAGTAACAGCGGCGGCTGAACGAGCCCGGTAGCGCTGCCGGGCTTTTTTGTCAGCGCAATTGTCCGACCATGGCCGTCCATTCATGAAGACAGGATCAGACGCGATGTCCAACACAGCCGAACGGGTCAACATCGTCGACACTCAGGTGTTGTCCCACGACTGGTATCTGCTGAAGAAAATCACCTTCGATTACCACCGCAACAATGGCGAATGGCAACGTCAGACCCGCGAGGTCTACGACCGCGGTAATGGCGCGGCGATTCTGCTGTTCAACCGCGAAAAGCGCACGGTAGTGCTGACCCGACAGTTCCGCTTGCCAGTCTTCGTCAATGGTCACGATGGATTGCTGATCGAGGTGGCTGCGGGGTTGCTGGAAGGTGCCGCGCCTGAGCAGCGCATTCGTGACGAAGCCGAGGAGGAAACCGGTTACCGCGTGCATGACGTGAAGAAGGTATTCGAGGCGTACATGAGCCCCGGTTCAGTGACCGAGAAGCTGCACTTTTTTGTCGCTGAATACGATGCCGCCTCCAAGGTCAGCGAGGGTGGCGGCCTGGAAGAGGAAACCGAAGAACTGGAAGTGCTCGAGTGGGGATTCGATGAGGCGCTGGCGGCGTTTCAGCGCGGCGAGATCTGCGATGCGAAGACCATCATGTTGTTGCAGTACGCAGCGATGAATAACCTCTTCGTTGCTTGAGTCAGAACAGCTCGCCTGTTTTCCCGAACGTTGACCATTGGCCACCTTCGAGCATCAGTAACCGCTCTTTGTTCTCCAGCCCACCGGCGAAACCCGTCAGCTTTCCCGAAGCACCGATCACTCGATGACACGGCGCAACAATGGAAATCGGATTGCGCCCGTTGGCGGCACCGACCGCTCGGACCGCCGTCGGATGGCCGATTTGCAGCGCTATCTGGCTGTAGGTGCGTGTCTCGCCAAACGGAATGGTCAGGAGGGCGGCCCAGACTTTTTTCTGGAATTCGCTGCCGACAAATTCCAGTTCCAGGTCGAAGCGATTCCGCGTGCCGGCGAAATACTCATCGAGTTGCCGCGCGGTCTTCATGAGGACCGGATTGTCCGGGGCTTCGCTCATCGGTCCCAGCCTCACCCGGTTCGGTTTGTCGTTTTCCCAGAGGATGGCGGCGAGTCGGCTGCCGTTCGCGACCAGCTTCAACTCACCGACCGGCGAGGGCAGGGTGATGAACGTGCAAGACATGATGGCGACTCCAGAGCTGGGCATTAATGCGGCCCAGCATACTGGCTGAACGGGGAGGCGCAATACGCAAAGCCGACCATACTGCTTGTTGCTCCTGAAGCGTTGCCCTGCGTTTGGCGCAGTCCTCAACAACAAAAAAGAGATCGACTCATGAAGTACGAACCTTTGGCCAGATCGCTCATTGCGACCTCCCTGGCGCTCAGCTGTCTCATGGCTCACGCGGCATCCGTGGCGCCGGTTGCGGCGGAAAACGGCATGGTGGTCACCGCGCAACATCTGGCGACCCACGTGGGTGTCGACGTTTTGAAAAACGGCGGCAATGCCGTGGATGCGGCGGTGGCCGTGGGCTATGCACTGGCGGTGGTTTATCCGGCTGCGGGCAACCTTGGCGGCGGCGGGTTCATGACCATCCAACTGGCAGACGGGCGCAAGACCTTTCTCGATTTCCGTGAGAAAGCCCCGCTGGCAGCGACGGCGAACATGTATCTGGACAAGGACGGTAATGTCGTTCCGGACCTGAGCACGCGCGGTCACCTGGCGGTCGGCGTGCCGGGCACCGTGTCTGGCATGGAGCTGGCCCTGAGCAAATACGGCACCAAGCAGCGCAAGGACATGATTGCCCCGGCGATCAAACTGGCCGAAGACGGTTTCGAGCTGCAGCAGGGCGATGTCGAACTGTTGGAGTACGCCACCGACGTGTTCAAGAAGGACATGCGCGATTCCGGCTCGATCTTCCTCAGCAACGGCGAGCCGATGCAGGTGGGGCAGAAACTGGTGCAGAAGGATCTGGCGAAAACCCTGCGAACGATTTCCGACAAGGGCGCCGACGGCTTCTACAAAGGCTGGGTCGCCGATGCCATCGTCACCTCCAGTCAGGCCAACAAAGGCATCATCACCCAGGCTGACCTCGACAAATACAAAACCCGCGAACTGGCCCCGGTGGAATGCGATTATCGCGGCTATCACGTGGTCTCGGCGCCGCCGCCAAGCTCCGGCGGGGTGGTGATCTGCCAGATCATGAATATTCTCGAAGGCTATCCGATGAAGGACCTGGGCTTTCATTCGGCTCAGGGCATGCATTACCAGATCGAAGCCATGCGCCATGCCTACGTCGATCGCAACAGCTATCTGGGCGATCCGGATTTCGTGAAAAACCCGATCGAGCATCTGCTGGACAAGAACTACGCGACCAAACTGCGCAACGCCATCCAGCCGCAAAAGGCCGGCATCTCGGCCGAGCTCAAGCCCGGCGTCGCGCCCCACGAAGGCAGCAACACGACGCATTATTCAATTGTCGACAAGTGGGGCAATGCCGTTTCGGTGACTTACACCCTCAATGACTGGTTCGGCGCGGGCGTGATGGCGAGCAAGACCGGGGTGATCCTCAACGACGAAATGGACGACTTCACCTCCAAGGTCGGCGTGCCGAACATGTATGGGCTGGTTCAAGGCGAGGCCAACGCTATCGCACCGGGCAAGGCGCCGCTGTCGTCGATGAGTCCGACCATCGTCACCAAGGACGGCAAAGTGGTAATGGTGGTCGGCACGCCGGGTGGCAGCCGGATCATCACCGCAACCTTGCTGACCATACTCAACGTCATTGACTACGGCATGGGCTTGCAGGAAGCGGTCGACGCACCGCGCTTCCATCAGCAATGGATGCCGGAAGAAACCAACCTCGAAGACTTCGCCGCCAGCCCGGATACGAAAAAGATCCTGGAGAGCTGGGGCCACAAGTTTGCCGGCCCGCAGGACCCCAACCACATTGCTGCAATTCTGGTGGGAGCGCCGTCGCTGGGAGGCAAACCGGTTGGCAAGAATCGCTTCTACGGCGCCAACGATCCACGGCGCAATACCGGCTTGTCATTGGGTTACTGAGCGGAGTAAAAAGGGGCGGGCTCAGGTCCGCCCCATTCTCAAGGATTGATCAAGGAAGGCTCGACATGACCACCGCATTACTGATCATCGATGTCCAGCAGGCGCTGTGTGCTGGTGAATATCAGTGTTTTGAAATCGACCGTGTGATCGCCACGATAAATGGTCTGAGCCAACGCGCCCGCGATGCCGGCGTTCCGGTGGTGCTGATTCAACACGAAGAAAAGGACGGTCCGTTTGTGCGCGGTGCTGACGGTTGGCAACTGGCCAAAGATCTGCTGACTTCGACGAAAGACCTGAACGTAGACAAAACCACCGGGGACTCTTTCTACCAGACCGATCTCGGCAAGCTGCTGCCCAGCGAAGATTTTGAGCGACTGGTCATCTGCGGCTTGCAGACTGATTACTGCGTCAACGCCACAGTTCGCAGTGCGCATGAGCTGGGCTACGACGTCGTTGTTGCGAGAGATGCGCATTCAACAGTCGACAACGGCACCATGAGCGCCGACGACATCATTGCCCAACACAACAAGGACTTCGCTGCGCTCACCGGTTCCGTAGCGCGAGTCGATGTCAAACCGGCCGCCGACATCACTTTCTAACCGTACACACCCCACCTTGTGGGTTGCCGGGGATGGCGGGTGTAGCGCGAAATCCTGTGGGAGTGGGCTTGCTCACGAAGGCGGCCGGTCAGGCAATTTATTTGTGGCTGACAGACCGCTTTCGCGAGCAAGCTCGCTCCCACATTGGTTTTGTGGGTTGCCGGGGATCGGGGGTGTAGCGCGAAATCCTGTGGGAGTGAGCTTGCTCACGAAGGCGGCAGGTCAGGCAATTTATCTGTGGCTGACACACCGCTTTCGCGAGCAGGCTCGCTCCCACATTGGTTTTGTGGGTTGCCGGGGATCGCGGGTGTAGCGCGAAATCCTGTGGGAGTGGGCTTGCTCACGAAGGCGGCAGGTCAGGCATTTTATCGGTGGCTGACACGCCGCCTTCGCGAGCAAGCTCGCTCCCACATTGGTTTTGTGGGTTGCCGGGGATCGCGGGTGTAGCGCGAAATCCTGTGGGAGTGAGCTTGCTCACGAAGGCGGCAGGTCGGGCGATTTATTTGTGGCTGACAGACTGCTTTCGCGAGCAAGCTCGCTCCCACATTGGTTTTGTGGGTTGCCGGGGATCGCGGGTGTAGCGTGTAATCCTGTGGGAGTGGGCTTGCTCACGAAGGCGGCAGGTCAGGCAATTTATTTGTGGCTGACACACCGCCTTCGCGAGCAGGCTCGCTCCAAGGTGACTGAGTGTTCTACGACAACGGCGATTTACGGCAGCAGCACTGGCATACTCCCCGCCATCCGAAGAATGGAATCTCTCGATGTTCGCTATCTCCCTGCGTAACACCCTGGCGCTGGCAACGCTCGCGCTGGCCTGCAGCACCCACGCCAGCAGTTTCGATTGCACCAGCGCCGCCGGCAAAGCCGAAACAGCCATTTGCAACGACCCGTACCTCTCGAGCCTCGACGACAAACTCGCTGAACAATGGCGGACCACGCTGGGCAACGTTACCGATCCCAAAGCCCTGAAAACCGACCAACGCCAATGGCTGAAAAACCGCAACGCTTGCGGTACCCAGAGCGCGTGTCTGCGTCGTGAATATCTGATGCGCCTCACCGAACTCGAACATGCGGTCAAACCGTTCAGTTGGGACGCTACTTGGCAATTGATCCCGCCCGGCACTTCGACTTCGGCGACCCTTGTCACCCAACCTCGTGATGCCACGCATATCGCCATCGATATCTCGGCAGGCGAGGGCGCCAACTCCGGAGACTTGACCGGCGTTGCCATACTCAAGGATGGGATAGCCGTGTATGCCGAGGACGACTGCAAACTCACCTTCACGCCCATCAATGGCGTACTGAACGTCACGCAAACCGGTGCGGATTCCGACTGCGGCGGTGGCATGGGCGTGTATTACGCCGGTCGCTATATCGCCTCCGAACAACCGCTGACCCTGGATTACGATCTGCTCAGCCTGGGTCTGGCTCGCACACCCGCAGAAGACCAGGTACTGCGTTCGCTGCTCAAGAATGATTACCAGAAGCTGGTAGAGACCTCGGGTTCCTTGCAGGTCGGCGAGGATTCAAAGGATGTACCTGATACACAGGTCGTGGAAATGTGGATGCGCGGTCTCGGCGGCATCGGCATCCTGATGAGCGCGGCCGACGCGCAGGTCTGGCTGATCTTCAAAAGCTACGATGACCAGGGCCAGGAACATCTGCGGTACTACACCAACGTGACGAAGTGGAAGAATCGCTTGCCCGATGTGCTGCAGGGCTGGTACGACCGCATGCAGGAAAATCATTCACCGATTCTGGAAATGGTGCCCTGAACGTCGAGCCGATTCGCCTCACGCAATAACCGCTCGATCTGCGCCAGTTCCCACGTGCTGAGCAAGCTCACCGGGTCTGTGCCATAACGCTGCCACGTGTCCAGCGTCGCTTCATCCCCGGCGCAGTTGCGAGCGAATTCACAGTGATGCAAATGTCCGTCGGCGAAGTCCAGCAGCAGATGCCAATCCTCGATATCAACGGCAATCAGCCCGGACTCGGACATTACCTCGCAGACTTCGAACGCAAGCACGCCCAGCGCCACTTCGCGCAAACGCTGACACACATCCCGGGCGGACAAAAACGCTGACATGCTGCGACTCGATTCAATGGGCAAGTCGGCAAGGATAAGCCCCGCGCCAATCGGTGTCAGCGTTTCACTGGCCCGAGGCCGAACAATTCCGTAACATTCGCCTCCCTCTTTTTTCGCGAAAACAGCGGCCGTGCCCGACGGCCGCTCAGTCAGGTAAGCCATGAAACCGATTCGTCTGCGCGCCGATGTCCTCGCCGGACTCACCACCTCGTTTGCCCTGTTGCCCGAATGCATTGCTTTTGCGCTGGTGGCGCATCTCAACCCGCTGATGGGCCTGTACGGCGCGTTCATCATTTGTACGCTGACCGCATTGTTCGGCGGCCGGCCAGGCATGGTTTCCGGTGCGGCGGGTTCGATGGCGGTGGTGATCGTCGCGCTGGTGGTGCAACACGGCGTGCAGTATTTGCTGGCGACGGTGCTGCTCGGCGGTCTGATCATGATGGCGTTCGGGCTGTTGCGCCTGGGCAAACTGGTGCGCATGGTGCCGCATCCGGTGATGCTCGGTTTCGTCAACGGCCTGGCGATCATCATTGCTCTGGCGCAACTGGAGCATTTCAAGAGCGGCGAGCACTGGCTCAGCGGTACGCCGTTGTACCTGATGACCGGGTTGGTACTGCTGACCATGGCCATCGTTTACATCCTGCCGCGCCTGACCAAAGCGGTGCCGCCGGCCCTGGTGGCAATCCTTGGTGTCGGCCTGCTGGTCTACCTGTTCGGCCTGCCGACCCGCACGCTCGGCGACATGGCGCACATTGCCGGCGGTCTGCCGACGTTCGCCATGCCGGACATTCCATGGAGCCTGGAAACCCTGCGCATCATCGCCCCGTACGCGATTCTGATGGCGATGGTCGGCCTGCTAGAAACCTTACTGACACTGAACCTGACCGACGAAATCACCGAAACCCGTGGCTACCCGGATCGTGAATGTGTGGCGCTCGGCGCGGCGAACATGGTGTCCGGCGCGTTCGGCGGCATGGGTGGTTGCGCAATGATCGGCCAGACCGTGATCAACCTCAGCTCCGGCGGGCGCGGGCGTTTGTCAGGCGTGGTCGCTGGCGTGCTGATCCTGTTGTTCATTCTGTTTCTGTCGCCGCTGATCGAGCGTATTCCGCTGGCCGCGCTGGTAGGCGTGATGGTCGTAGTGTCGCAGCAGACCTTCGCCTGGGCGTCGTTGCGCGTGATCAACAAGGTGCCGGCGCACGATGTGCTGGTGATTATCGCCGTGACCACCATCACGGTGTTCACCGATCTGGCCACGGCGGTGCTGTGCGGGATCATCATCGCCGCGCTCAACTTTGCCTGGCAGCAGGCGCGCGAACTGTACGCCGATGAACATCTGGAGGCCGATGGCAGCAAACTCTATCGCCTGCACGGCACGCTGTTCTTCGCCTCGACCACGCCGTTTCTCAACCAGTTCGATCCGGCCAACGACCCGGCCAAAGTCACTCTCGACTGCCGACACCTGAGCTTTGTCGATTATTCGGCGATCGCCGCGTTGAAAACCCTGCGTGAACGCTACGCCAAGGCTGGCAAGCATTTACAGGTGTTTCATCTGTCGGAACGCTGCAAGAAATTACTCAAGCGCGCTGGCGTCGATCACGACTGACGCCGCTGGCGTTGCGTCCTTCAGCCAGGTCTTGCCGAGAATTCGCGAGACCTGTTCGGCGGAGTAGGGCTTGGCGAGAAACTCGAAACCTTCGTAACCACTGCGAGCCAGCTCTTCGCTGTAGCCGGAAGTCAGAATCACCGGCAGATCAGGGCGGCGCTGGCGCAGTTCTTTGGCCAAAGCGACACCAGTGATGCCCGGCATGACCACGTCGGAAAACACCGCGTCGAACGCCATGGCATCGCTGCCGGCCAATTGCAGGGCTTCTTCGGCGTTGGTCGCCCACGCGGTTTCATAGCCCAGATCCTGGAGGATCTGATTGGCGAAACGGCCGACATCGAGATTGTCCTCGACCACCAGCACCCGGCGTTTTTCGCACGCCGGCTGCACCTCGCCATTGTCCTCTGCCTCATCCTCTTCTGCCTCGATCGCCGGCACTTGCGGCAAATACAAGGTGAACTCGGTGCCTTGGCCGAGCACGCTGGAGACATCGACGTTACCTCCGGATTGCTTGGCGAAGCCGAACACCTGCGACAGCCCCAGCCCCGTGCCCTTGCCGACCGCTTTGGTGGTGAAGAACGGCTCGAAAATATGTTCCAGGGCGTGTGCGTCGATGCCGGCACCGGTGTCGGCCAGGGCAATCGACACGAAGTGGCCGTTGGAACCGGCGTGGCCGCGAATCGCCGGCAGCGGTTTGTGGCATTCCAGGCGTAGCTTCAATTCACCCTGACCGTCCATGGCGTCGCGGGCGTTCAGGGCGATGTTGATCAACGCGGTTTCAAACTGACTGAGGTCGACACGGATGTAGCAGGGGTGATCCGGGCGCTCGACGCACACGTGTATCTGCGCGCCGGTGACCGATTCGAGCATCTCGCCGATATTGGCCAGACGTTCGCCGGCATCGACCACTTGCGGATTGAGCGGCTGGCGGCGGGCGAAGGCGAGCAGTTGGCTGGTCAGTTTCGAGGCACGCTCGACCGTGTCGGACACCGCACGCATATAGCGCTGGCGGCGTTCTTCCGAGAGGTTGGGCTGGCGCAGAAAGTCCACCGACGAGCGAATGATCGTCAGCAGATTGTTGAAATCATGAGCAACGCCGCCAGTCAGTTGACCAATGGCTTCGAGCTTTTGTGACTGGCGCAACGCCGATTCGGCCTGAGCCAGACGCAGGCTGCGTTCCTCGACCCGCTGTTCCAGTGTGGCATTCAGTTCGGCCAGCGCCAGTAAACCTTCGCGCACGTTGGCGTCGGCACGCACCCGTTCGATATGCGCCCAGCAACGTTCGGTGACTTCGTTGAGCAGCGCCTGTTCGAAGTCCGACCAGATGCGCGGTACTTTGTCGTGGATGGCCATTAACGCAGTAAGGCGACCTTGCTTGATCAGCGGCACACAAATGGTGGAGGTGATGCCGATGGCCTGGAAGGTCGCCGATTCCTCCGGCGGCAACTCGCTGCGGTTGTCGTGAATGACCAGCGGTTCACCGGCGCGCAGCAGACGCACTGCCTTCTCACCGAAATCGCGCAATTGATAATGGCCGACAATGCTCGGTGAACCCTGCGCCGCGTAATCGCCACGAATGGTGAAACCGTCTTCGTCGGCATCCATATCGGCGTAGGCGCAGTTGGACAGTTGCAATTGCTCGACCATCAGCCGCGTGCTCGCCGCCAGGATCGCTTGCGCATCCGTAGCGTTGGTTACCGCGTTGCCAATGGCATCGAGGACGGCCAGGCGGCGGTTGAGATAAACGGTCTGGGTGGTTTCGGTAACGGTGTCGATCATGCCGACGACATTGCCGTGGGAGTCGCGAATCGGGCTGTAGCAGAAAGTGAAGAACGCCTGCTCCGGCCCCTTGCCGCGCTCGATCTGCAGGGCGAAGTTTTCGATGTAAGTGGCCTGGCCGGCATACGCGGCCTCGGCGATCGGGCTGATCTCATGCCAGGCTTCCTTCCAGATGTCGCTGAAAGGACGTCCCAACGCGTGCGGCTTGTCGCCAAGAATCGGTACGAAGGCGTCGTTGTAAAGGGTGATCAGTTGTGGGCCCCAGACGATCGCCTGAGGGAAATGCGACGCGAGACTGAGCGAGACGGTGGTCTTGAGTACATCGGGCCAGTTTTCCAACGGGCCGAGGGGCGAATTCGCCCAGTCGTGACGGCGAATCTGCCCGGCCATCTCGCCATTGTCCTGCAACCAGTCTGTCATGGGGTTCGTGCTTTTCCGGGCGTCTGTCTGAGACAAAGACCTTCGCGCAGGGTGTTTGGTTTCAGCACAGCAGGCACTTGTTTGCGCAACAGGATCTCTGGACATGCATGATGGCAGCAAAAATGTGCGCTGGCGAAAGTGGGTGCCCCTTCGCCAGCGGTTATTTCGCGGTTTTTTGAACCACTGCTCAGGCATCGATTGCCGGGAAGTCGATATCGGTGAGCGCGGTGTTGTTCAGGTAGTTGGTCAATGTCTGCACGGCCACCAGGGCAATCACTTCGATGATCTTGCGGTCATCGATACCGGCAGCGCGGGCAGCGGCCAATTGTTCATCGCTCAAGTGGCCACGGGTTTCGGTCAGTTGGCGGGCAAGGGCGGCGTAGGAATTCAGTTCGCCTTGACGGGCCGCGATGATGTCCTCCGCCGACAGCCCGGCCTTGCCGGCAAACACGGTGTGTGCGGACAGGCAATAGTCGCAACCGTTGACCTGCGAAGTGGCGAGGTAAACGGCTTCTTTCTCTTTGCCGCTCAACGAGGTCTTGCCGAGGATGGCCGAGGCTTGCAGGTAAGTGTCGAGGGCGACCGGCGCCTGGGCGAGGGTGGTAAAAACGTTGGGCAGGAAACCAATTTTTTTCTTCACGCCTTCCAGTGCAGGACGGGTGGCATCGGTGGCGGTGTCGAGGCTGATTGCAGGGATGCGGCTCATGGTGATTCTCCGAAATTCCGCAGCGAAGTGCAGCGGCGATGGAGAGATCTTAGGGGCTGCCAATGGCGCTTTGGCGGCAAATCGTCGAGGATATGCGGCAGATCGTCCAGATATGCCTTCGGGAGTCAGCCATGGATCGCCTTTCCACATTACTCAGTCATTTCGGCGTGAACGCCGGCACCTTCCATAGCGGCGCGTTTTGTGGCGTGAGCATTCACGAAGGCGAACCGGTCGGCCATGTGCATGTTCTGCAAGCCGGGGCGTTGCTGCTCAAACCGGGCAACGAGCGGGAGATCCGTCTGGACGAACCGTCACTGATTTTCTTTCCCCGGCCCTTCACTCACCGGATGTCTGCCGACGAAGCCATGGCCAGCCAAGTGGTGTGCGCCTCGCTGACCTTCGACGGCGGTTCGGGCAATGCCCTGGCCGCTGCGTTACCCGACTATCTGGTACTGAAACTCACCGATATTCCGGAATTGCGCAGCACCCTTGACTGGTTGTTCAGCGAGGCCTTTGAGGGCCACTGTGGGCGGGTGGCGGTGATGGATCGCCTGTTCGAATTGCTGGTGATTTTGCTGCTGCGCCATCTGATTGGCAGTCGCGATCAGCAGCCGGGCATGATGGCCGGGCTGGCTGACGCACGTTTATCCCGCGCCTTGAACCTGATTCACGAGCAACCCCACAAACCGTGGAGCGTTGCCGACCTCGCCGCTGCAGCGAACCAGTCCCGCGCCGGTTTCGCCGAGCAGTTTCGCCGCGTGGTCGGGCAGACGCCGGCCGATTACCTGTTGAGCTGGCGCGTCAGCCTCGCGCAGAAACGCCTGCGCGAAGGCCGCCCGATTGCACTGATTGCCGAGGAGGTTGGATACGAAAGTCCGTCGGCGCTGGCCCGGGCGTTTCGGCGCAAGACCGGGCTCAGTCCACGGCAATGGAAAGCCGGACACTGAACATTACCTGGCGAATTTCTTCGCTCCGGCCACGCAAAGAATCACCCCCAGTGTGACGCCGAGCATGCCGACACTGACCTGCTCATGCAGCAATGTCGCCGCCAGTGCCAGACCAAAAAACGGTTGCAGCAGCTGCAGCTGCCCGACCGCGGCGATCCCGCCCTGAGCCAGGCCGCGGTACCAGAACACGAAGCCGATCAGCATGCTGAACAACGACACATATCCCAGGCACAGCCACGCCGACACGCTGATGTTGGCAAACGAGGCGGGCGCCAGCCACAGGCTCAGCAGCGCCATCAGCGGTAATGACAACAGCAGCGCCCAGCAGATCACCTGCCAGCCGCCGAGGCTGCGTGACAGTTTCGCGCCTTCGGCGTAACCAAGGCCGCAGGCCAGGATCGCCGCGAGCATCAGCAAGTCCCCGGTCGGCGAGGCGCTCAGCCCTTGAGACAAGGCGAAGCCCACCACCAGCGCACTGCCCAGTATCGAGAAGATCCAAAACACCGGTCGTGGCCGCTCACCCCCACGCAAAACTCCAAACATCGCCGTGGCCAGCGGGAGCAATCCTACAAACACGATCGAATGCGCCGACGTTACGTGCTGCAATGCCAACGCAGTCAACAGCGGAAAACCCAACACCACGCCCAGCGCCACAATCAACAGCGACAGCCACTGATGACGCGCCGGTCGCCGCTGTTTGAACATCAGCAAAAGCGCCACCGCCAACGCTCCCGCAATGGCTGCTCGCACGACGGTCAGAAATACCGGATCGAATTCCAGCACCGCCAGACGTGTCGCCGGCAGCGAACCGCTGAAAATCAGCACGCCGATAAAACCGTTGATCCAGCCGCTGGTTTTTTCCAGCGCCGGGTTGGCCGAAGTGGATGTTGTGTGCATGTCGGTCGCGCTCAAGAAGTGGCTTGTGTCGCCGTGATCCTAGGGCTGAGAATCAGCACAATCAAAAAATTGTCATGGATACAGCCGACATGCCCCGTTCCCGTTACAAAACTCTGGTAGACCGTTACGCGGCGGACATTCGTGGCGGACGATTGGCGCCGGGTACGCGATTGCCAACGCATCGGCAACTGGCAGCGCAGGAAGGACTGGCGCTGGTGACCGCATCACGGGTTTACGCCGAGCTTGAGGCGATGGGCCTGGTCAGCGGCGAAGCCGGGCGTGGCACTTTTGTCCGGGAAACGTCGCTGGCGCCGGGGCAGGGCATCGATCAAAAGGACGTGGCGGTCGGCATGATCGACCTGAATTTCAACTATCCATCGTTGCCCGGTCAGGCCGAGCTGTTGCGTACTGCGTTGCGTCAACTGGCGTTGTCCGGTGATCTCGAAGCGCTGCTGCGTTATCAGCCCCACGCCGGGCGTGCCCACGAGCGCGCCGCAGTCGCGCAACATTTGTCGGCACGCGGCGTGACGGTCGAAGCTGCGCAGGTGCTGATTGTCAACGGCGCTCAGCAGGGCCTGGCGGTAACGCTGATGGCGCTGCTTAAACCCGGCGATGTGATCGCCGCCGATGCGTTGACCTATTCCGGGTTCAAGGTGCTGGCCGACGCGTTGCATCTGGAAGTGCTGGCGATTCCGATGACGCAACAGGGTCCGGACTTGCCGGCACTGGACAGACTCTGTCGCCAGCGTGCAGTGCGCGCCGTGTACTGCATGCCGACGCTGCACAATCCGCTGGGCTGGGTCATGCCATTGGAACAGCGCGAGCAATTGATCGCGATTGCGCGTCGCCACGATCTGACGATCATTGAAGACGCGGCCTACGCGTTTCTGGTCGAGAACCCGCCATGTCCGCTGATTGAACTGGCACCGGAACGGACGTTTTACGTATCGGGGCTGTCGAAAAACATTGCCACCGGATTGCGGGTCGGCTTCGTTGCCGCGCCGTTGCCTCAAGTGTCCGGACTGGAGCGGATCATTCGCGCAACGACGTGGAACACGCCCGGGGTCATGACCGCCATCGCCTGCGGCTGGCTCGATGACGGTACAGTGACACTGCTTGAACAGCAGAAACGCCACGATGCCATGGCCCGACAGGCCTTGGCGGCCGAGTTGCTGAATGGGCTGCGCTACATCGCTCATCCGGCCTCGTATTTTCTGTGGCTACCGTTGCCCGAAGACGTGCGCGCCGATCAGGTCGTTGTCGAGCTTATGCGGCAGCAGATTTCCGTTACCAGTGCAGAGCCGTTTTCGCTGTCTGCCAATACGCCCCATGCGATTCGTCTGGCGCTCGGGTCGGTGGACATGCAGGTGTTGCGTCAGGCGTTGATCACTGTCAGGACGATTGTCGGCGCTTATCTGTAAACTGCGCCCACGCCATGAAAAGCCAGTTTGGACTGTTCAATGAAATTCACCACAACACTGTTTCTCGCTTTGCTCTTCAGCACCAGCGCTCAGGCTGAGGGCGATCCTGAGGCCGGGGCGAAAATCTTTCCGCGTCTGTGCGGCGGTTGCCATCAGGTTGGCGAGTCGGCTCGTCCGGGGTTTGGTCCGCAGTTGAACGGCATCATTGGCCGGGCTGCGGGGACTTCGGCCAATTATGTTTATTCCGATGCGATGAAGAACTCGGGGATTACCTGGGATCGGGCGACGCTCAAGGCGTATTTCGAGGATCCGAAAGGGGTGGTGCCGGGGACGCGGATGATTTTCTGGGGGCTGAGTGATGAGGAGAAGCTGGAGAATCTGTTGGCTTATCTGCAGAAGTTCAGTGCTGAATAATTACGGGAACGCGCCGTTCCAGGGCGTTTTGGTAGTTTTGACCGGGTACATATCCATTGCTGCGGTAATGGCGGCTTAGGGTTTCGCCCTTACGGCGACTCACTTTTTTTACAAACGGTGCGTGTCAACGTATCTGTCGCTTCACGGCTGTTTTAGGAGTCTATTACGCCCTTGTTTCAGGGCGCTCTGGATTCAGGTAAACAGCGTTTGCGAGTTTCCAATTACGTACTTCGCCGCTCCAACGGCTAGGGTTAGTTGCTTTGGCTGCCTTGTAAAGATTCTCCCGTGCCTGCAGTAACGCAGGTGCCTTGCCTTCGTGACGCTCATTGGGCGTCACGTATTTCAAGGCGCTATGACGATGCTCGTCGTTGTACCACTCAACGAATTTCTGCACCCAGAGTCGTGCTTCCGTGAGGTTGTCGAAGGGCCGCTCGGGCCACAGCGGGCAATACTTAGCCGTACGAAAAAGCGCTTCGGCATAGGCGTTGTCATTGCTTACTCGGGGTCGGCTGAACGACGGTTCGACGCCCAATGCAATCATGCTTTCTCGAAGAAGCGAGCCTCTCATTACGTGACCGTTGTCCGAGTGCAGTACCAGCGGACGACCCGCCGTACGCTCTCGTAAGCATCCTTTTTCAAGCAGTACGCATGCATGTTCTGCGCGTTCGGATTCGTGTACTTCGTTGGTCACTAATTTGCGGCTATAGATGTCTTTGACCATGTACCAGTAGTAAAAGCGACCTTTAACGGTGGTGGGTAACCACGTGATATCCCAACACCAAACTCGATTTGGGGCATCAGCACAATGTGTGGTCAAAGCTCGGCGCTTCGGAGCTTTGGCTCGGCCTCGACGGCTATTCTGATTTGCCTCTTTCAGCACCCGATAGAATGTTGATTCCGATGCCAGATAGATACCTTCGTCAGCTAACTTCGGGACAATCTGGTGCGGTGTCAGACTCGCGTAGCCAGGTTGATTAGCAGCATCCAAAACAGCCTGACGCTCTGCGACGCTGAGTTTGTTGGACGGTGCTTCGCGCTTGATGATCTGGCGCTTGTCGGCTTCGCAGTGTCGCCAACGCTGAACCGTCCGCAAACACAGCCCTATCTCTTGGCATGCACGAAACCGACGAGCACCACTTGCTACTGCCTCAGCGATCAGGCCCAAAGCCTGCACACGATCAGGGGCGCTGATCAGCCTTCCTTGTCCTTGCCCCAGATCGCATTGGCTTTTTTTCTGAGTTCCAGTAAAGCGACCGCCTCCTTGCAATCAGCATCGGATCGAAGCAGTTGTCGCTCCAGCTCCTTTATCCGTATTTGCTCGGTGGTCGGTTTTTTGTTGGGCTGAGGCTCCATCGCAGTGTTGGCATTCTGGCAAGCTTGGCGCCATTGCTGAATCTGCTCAGGATAAATGCCCTTGATTCGGCAATATTGTGAAAGCTCTACCTCGCTCAACGGCGCGGTTTCCAGAACGGCGTTGAATTTGTCGGCGCTGGACCACTGATTGCTGGTTTTATTATTCCCAGGAACAATCAATCCTTTATCTCTAGCCATTTGCCTCCAGTTTCGCAGTGACTGTGGGGTGACGCCGATTGCAACGGCGAGCTCTGCTACGGAACGGTTTAAGGGCGGCATCATTTGAAGAACAGCCCAGTCTCTGAAGTCATCGTCATAACGCTTCGGCATTGCTAGACACCTTCGCCCCCATGAATGGTTGAGTCAATCAACAGAGGTGACAGGTAGGCTGACACGGGGGGAACGCCCCAAAAGGAACCAAAAGGTCTTCGCCCTGACGTTCGGCCCGCTCGCTGGGGCTCGGGGTTCCTTCGCTCCGGGATCGATCCGGGCGCAGCGGCTACGGTTTGCTTCGCTGCACCTCCTTCCGCTGTGTACGACTGCGTCGTACGGTCGCTGCGCTCCCACGCCCGGATCAATCCCTCCACTCAGCCTTCCGACGTCGCCGGTGGATCAAGATCAAGAGCAGGCGAGCTGACACTCGGCCTATAGGTGAACGTGGGACTGTAGGAGCTGCCGAAGGCTGCGATCTCTTGCTCTTGCTCTTGCTCTTGCTCTTGTAGGAGTGAGCCTGCTCGCGATAGGTATCTCAAAAACGCTGGTGAATAGCAGGTGTACTCAATCCCTGTGTGAGCTGGCTTGCCAGCGATGGGGCCGGCAAGTCGACCTGTCTACGCCGGTGTCAGTGGGCATGAAACGCAACCTGATTGCGCCCCGCAGCCTTCGCCTGGTACAGCTGCTGATCGGCACGTTTGATCAGGGCCGTGTGGTTGTTGTCTGCCGGATCTGCCAGGCCGAGACCAATACTCACGGTAACGTGGCCGACGCCGGGAAACTCCGCTTCGGCTACCGCCGCGCGAATCTTCTCGGCGACGACTTCCGGGGTGTCGGGTTGCGCCACTTCCGGCAGCAGTACGGCGAATTCTTCGCCGCCGTAGCGAGCGACGAAATCGGTGCTGCGTACGCTGTTCTGGATCAAGGTCGCCAGTTGTTGCAGGACCTCGTCACCGACCGCGTGGCCGTGGCTGTCATTGATGCGTTTGAAGTAATCGGCATCAATCAGCAGCAGGGCAAACGGGCGTCCAGTGCGCCGGGACAGCAGTGAGTATTCAGTGATTTTTTCGTCAAACCGGCGACGGTTGTAAACGCCGGTCAGGCCGTCGTGGGTGGCCAGGCTCAGCAGCTCGGCATTGGCTTCGGTGAGTGCGGCGGTGCGTTGCGCCACGGTGGCTTCCAGCGAGGCGTTGGCTTCCTGCAGTTCGCGTTCCTTGCCGAGCAGTGATTGCGTCATCGCGTCGATGGACTGGCCGAGCTGGGCAATTTCCAGTACCGGATGCTGGAGCTGGAATTGCGCGCCGGACTGGTTGTTCTGCACCTGTTTGGCCGAGTGCGCGAGTTGTTCGATCGGGCGACTCAGGTACAGCGCCAGGTAATAAGCCACCAGGCCGAAAACGATGGCAGCGAAAACGCCGAGGATCAGCAATTCGTATTGCAGCGTCCGCGCCGGTTGCAGCGCGGTCTCCAGTGGCTGGCGGATGGCGATCGACCACGACAGCGCCGTGCCCGATGGGGTCGGCACGGTGACCATGCTGGTCAGGTAACCGTTGGCCGCCGTCCAGCCCGGCAATACCGGGTCGTTGCTCGCCAGCTGTTGGCCCATCAGCGCTTCGGGGTAGAGCACCTTGCCATCGTGGTCGACGATCAGCGCCTGGATATCCGGTGCCGAGTTCTTGTGGGAAAACGTCGCCGACTCGACGATGCGGGTCACCCAGCTCCAGTGCGCGTGTGCGCCCAGCACGCCAATCACCAGACCTTCGGCGTTATGGATCGGTGCGGCGAAATCGATGAAGCGCAGTGGCTCGCCATTGGGCAGGCCCGGCAACAATTTCGCCAGCAACACCGCTTCGTGGGGATCGCCGGTGTACTGGCGGCGCAAGCCGGTCTGGAACCACGGGCGTTTTTGAACTGACTGGCCGACCAGCAAATCGTTGACGGCCTGGCGGACGTTGCCTTCGGCGTCGGTGACGCCCATCCACGCGTATTCGGCGCGTGCCTGGGTGCGCAGTTGCATCGATTTGAGAATGGCGGGGTTATCCAGATCACCACGTTCCAGATGCGGAGCGCGACTGAGCAGGTAGACCTCCAGTTGCCGCTCGCGCAGTTGCTCACCCAACAACGTCGCCGCCGAGCGCGCCGTGTTCAGCAAGGCATTGCCGCTGGCCTGCTTCATTTGCTCGGTGGCGATGTGACCGACATAAAAGCCCACACTCAATAGCGTAAGCAGGGACAAACCGCCGAACCACAGGGTGAGATGGCTACGCAGACTGGCTTTGAACATGGGGGGCGGTGTCTGTCTTGTTAAAGTGGCGCCATGGTATGCGACATCGCCGATGGCCGGCCAGCGAACAAGTTCATGTAAACAAGAACAACATTGATGCTAATGAGCCATCATTTTGGTTAGAATGCGCGCCGCCCGAGAGATGGATCCCGGGCGTTCCCCCATGGAGTTTTACTGTGAAATACCTCAGCAAAGTAGTCGCCGCCGCACTGTTCGGTGTGGTTCTGGCAGGTTGCACCGGCGCCCCGATGAAATCCGCACATTACGACAGCAACCAGTACACCGTGGTTGGCCACAGCGAAGCCTCGGCCACCGGCCTGCTGCTGTTCGGTATTATTCCGATCCGCCAGAACAGCCGATTTGTACGTGCGCAAGACGCGGCGATCAAAGCCAAGGGTGGCGATGCATTGATCAACACCCAAGTGCAGGAAAACTGGTTCTGGGCCTGGGTCCTGACCGGCTACACCACCACCATCTCCGGCGACGTGGTCAAGCTGAAAACCGCGCAATAAGCGTCGGCTGAATGCAAAAAGCCCGGCTGATCAGGCCGGGCTTTTTCATGGGGGTTGCGGTACTGCACTTGATTCATGCCACGCGGCGTTCGATCAGACGATCCGAACCACCCTCGGCCACGCGGCGTTCGATCAGACGATCCGCGCCACCTTCGGCCACACGACGTTCCATCAGACGATCCGCGCCACCCTCGGCCACGCGGCGTTCGATCAGACGATCCGAACCACCCTCGGCCACGCGGCGTTCGATCAGACGATCCGCGCCACCTTCGGCCACACGACGTTCCATCAGACGATCCGCGCCACCCTCGGCCACGCGGCGTTCGATCAGACGATCCGAACCACCCTCGGCCACGCGGCGTTCGATCAGACGATCCGAACCACCCTCAGCCAAACGGCTTTCGATCAACTTGTCCGAGCCGCCTTCAGCGACCAGGGTGTGAGCAGGGGTTGCCGCAAAAGCGTTAACTGCGAAAACCGAGAAAGCGATGCCGAGAAGGGTTTGGCGTTTCATGATCGTGTGCTCCAGAAAGTTGTTTGTTTGTCTGGAGCCGATGTTACGCCGTGCTTTTTTATGAGAACTTCATTGACGCGATGGTGAACATCGACGCCGATGATGTATTGCCGATACCCTCGCTTCAGAGCGGTTTTGCCCGGATGCATAACTCGCCGCTGGCACGAATCAGCGCCAGATCATGCAGCGCATCGGCGGCCAGACCGCTGCGGACAGTGGTCAGCCATGACGGGCAATTCGGGTCTTGCCGATAGTGGGAGAACTCGGCGTACTGTTGTAACAGGCGCTTTTGCAGTTCATCCAGACGCGGGCGTATCTGTTTCGCCAGGTCCGGGCGCGGTGTATCCGGTGCCGCACCTGCCGCCTGCCATTGTGCGAGCAAACCGTATTGCACCAGTTTGTTGGCCTCCATTTGCGCGGCGATCAACTGTTCGACGTCATCCGGATCGAGTTTGTTTTCGTCTGCCAGGGTTCGCGCATTGGCAATCACCTGCGCCTCACGCGGGCTGTCCTGGATCGGTTTGCCGCTGTCCCATTTGGTCAGCGCAACCAGATCACCGATGTTCAGGCGTTCATTGAGCGTGACCAATAACGGTTTCAATGAATCAGGGGCCGCTGCAGGTGCGGCTGCCTGAGCGCAGGTCGCGAACAGCACGAAAAGGGAGCCGAGCAGAAAATTTGCAACGTTACGCATGAACCTAGCCTCAATAGTACGTGTCGAGAGAATCGCTGATTTACCACAGCCGAACACTGACACAAAGCGATGCCTGGCATTTACACAAATGCAAAACTGACAATCAACGCCGATTGGAAATGTTGATTGCACCGTGCACGCAACTCACCGAAGCTATCGTCAATCAGGCCTGCCGCCGTCGAGATGGACCTCCATTCAATGCAAAGCGCCACCTTCGCCAAGCCGCTCTGGCAAACCTATCTATTGTTTCTCGCGCCGATGGTGCTGTCGAACTTCCTGCAATCGATGTCCGGGACAGTCAACAGCATCTACATCGGTCAAATGCTAGGCACTCAGGCGCTGGCGGCAGTGTCCGGCATGTTTCCCGTGGTGTTCTTTTTCATCGCCCTGGTCATCGGTCTTGGCGCGGGTGCCAGCGTGTTGATCGGTCAGGCGTGGGGCGCGCGGGAAACGCACATGGTCAAAGCGATTGCCGGAGCGACGTTGCTGCTGGGTATGCTGATCGGCCTGGTTGCCGCAGTGCTCGGTACCGTGTTTGCGCGCCAGGCGCTGACGGGGCTGGGCACGCCGGCGGATGTGCTCGACGATGCGGTGGACTATGCCCACGTCATGTTGTGGATTCTGCCGTCACTGCTGGTCTTCGTGCTGTTCACCCAGTTGCTGCGCGGGGTCAGCGATACGCTGTCGCCGTTGCTGGCGCTGATCGTCTCCACCGCGGTGGGGCTGGCACTGACGCCGGCGTTGATTCGCGGCTGGCTCGGTTTGCCACCATTGGGCATTCAGAGCGCGGCCTATGCCGGGCTGGCGGGGAATCTGTCGGCAATGGCGTGGCTGGCCTGGCGGCTGATCCGCAAGGGCCATCCGCTGGCGCCAGACCGGGAGTTCTTTGCCGCATTGCGACTGGACCGGGTGATACTCGGCAAGGTTTTGCGTATCGGCCTGCCGACCGGAGTGCAGATGATCGTGCTGTCGCTGTCGGAGCTGGTGATTCTGGCACTGGTCAACCAGCACGGTTCTCAGGCAACAGCGGCCTATGGCGCGGTGACGCAGATCGTCAATTACGTGCAATTCCCGGCGCTGTCGATTGCGATCACCGCATCGATTCTCGGGGCACAGGCGATTGGCGCCGGACATCTGCAACGAATGGGTCCAATCCTGCGCACCGGGTTGTTGATCAACGTGTGCCTGACCGGGGGCTTGATTGTGCTGGGTTATCTTCTGTCGCACTGGCTGCTGGGCTTGTTCCTGACCGAGGACTCGACCCGGGCCATGGCCGAGCACCTCTTGCACATCATGCTCTGGAGCCTGCTGGTATTTGGCTTTCAGGCCATCATCGGCGGGATCATGCGCGCCAGTGGCACGGTGCTGGTGCCGGTGGTCATTTCGATTATCTGCGTGGTCGGCGTGCAGTTGCCTGCGGCGTATTGGCTGGACGGGCACTTCGGTTTGCAGGGCGTCTGGATGGCTTTTCCGGTTGCCTATCTGGGAATGCTGATACTGCAGACGCTCTATTACAAACTGGTCTGGAAGCACCAGAAGATCGAGCGCTTGATATAGGTGCTGGCGTGACGGCGGGTTGTTTGCTTAAGTGAACCAAGGCCCTCGACGGCACGCGCCGCCCGGAGAATTCCATGTCGATGCGATTGCTGCTGTTTACCGCGTTGTACCTGTATGCCTCGACCGTCGCTCAAGCCGCCGAATACACTCGCGTCAACACCAGTGCCAGCCAGATCAGCTTCACCTACCAGCAGATGGGCTCGCGAATGTATGGCACCTTCGGCAAGTTCGAGGCAACGCTGGACTTTGACACCGACAACCTTGCCGACGCCCGTACGACTTTGCATATCGATCTCGGCAGCATCGATGCTGGCAGCGAAGACGCCAACGCAGAGCTGGTAAAACCGGCCTGGTTCGACACTGAGAAATTCCCGCTCGCGGTGTTCGAATCCAGCCGTTTCACCCAGGTGGCCGAACACCGTTACCAGATCGCCGGGCAGCTCACACTCAAGGGCATCACTCGCGAGGTCGAGGTGCCGGTGCAGTTGAAACCGGACAACGCCATCGGCATCTTCGACGGTGAGCTGGTGCTCAACCGTGAGGCGTTCGGCCTCGGCGCAGGGGAGTGGGCTGACAGCGTGGTGTCCAGAGACATCAACATCAAATTCAGAGTAGTGGCGCCGCAACAGTGACTGTTCAGTAGTACCGGTCCTGTTCCTTCATCGCCTGAATCTGCCAGAACGTCCGGCCGGAAACCAGCAGGAACAGCAGGGCGAGCGATACGCCGCCGGCCATGATGTAAAAACCTGCGCGATAGCTTTGCAGCTGGCTGGCGATGGCGCTTTTTTCCGGCATCCAGGGCGAGACCAATAGCGCAATCGGTCCATTGACTTCGTACTGGGTGTGTTCGGCGTAGCGTTCGTCGACAAAATCACCTTCATGAAGCTGACCCTGCTCGTCGGCATAGCGATAGTGAATGATCTTGCCGTTCTTGTTCATGAGGATCTCTTCCAACTGCGTGACAGTGCCGTTGGTTTGCGCGCCATTGAAATTCAACAGCGCATACAGAATGCCTTGATGGCGCGCCATCCCGGCGAGGAGCAAGACCACGCAGCAGGCGACAGTGAGCATGACGATTCGGTTGTAAAGATGATCTTTTGCGGCTTCGCGCGGGTAATACATGGCCCGGTCCTTGGTAGTGAAATGAAAGGTGATCGTTACATCGGCCTTCGACAGCGGATCTTTAAACGGTGGTCTACCGCGGCGCGGTATGATGTCGCGGTTCGTCGACGGCTCTGATCATCGGCAACGTTATTTACCGCCGGAGTTTGTCCATGCCACGCATCACCCACTACACCTCCCCATGCCCCGAGAGCGTCAACAGTCAGATCCTGCAAATGGTCGTCGACTACCTGACCGACATCAGTGCGGTGGGACTTGGCCCGAGCAATCTGCTGTACAACGTTTATCAGTACGCGGTCGGTTACGAGGTGCATCTGTACCTCGAGGCGTTGAATGGTCAGAAAGGCACCGAGGTGGAATTGCTGGTGGCCACTGACAATGAAGATCCGGAACAGGTCATCGGCTTTCTGCTGTACCTGCCGGTGCAGGGCGATTGGGAGGCGTGCAGCGTCGCCTACATGGCGGTGCGCGAAGGGCATCGGCGTCAGGGTGTGGCGCGGGCGATGCTCGCGGACATGGTCGGACGCTATCCGCATGCGGAACTGGCCTGCAGCATTGGCAAGGTGCCGTACTTCGAAGCGTTGGGTTTTGAAGTGATCGGCCAGCGCGAGACTCAGGTGCTGATGAGCACGCGGCATTACCGCAGCAACGGCTTGCGCGGCTTTATCGATACCACGCCGATCTACCGCTCGCTGGAAGTGCAGCAGATTCATACCTACCTGCTGCAGAAGAACGGCAAGCGCGCGATGGTCGATGCGGAAAAACAACGCGACCGTCATCTGGATCAGACCAGCCGTCACGTCGAAGAATTTGTCCGTCAGCGCCTGACCTTGCACTGACCCGGCCAATCAAAAGCCCTTGCTGCGCATTGCGCAGCAAGGGCTTTTTTGTGCGTGCAATTTCAACCCAGTTTGACGTTCATGGTGATGCGTGCGGTGAAGACTTTTTTGCCCTCGGTATCATGAATGTCGACATTGACGACCTTGTCGCCATCGCTCTGCCAATCCACGCCTTCAGCGCTGGCCACGGCGGTGACGTCGGTTTTCGCTTTGGCCAGGTATTCCACGGTCATGCCTCTCGGAATCCAGCGCGCGCCGGCCGGGATGGAGACGTCGGTCATCATCCCGCCGGCCAGTTCCGCCGCGTTGCACATTGCGATGGCGTGCACTGTACCGAGGTGATTGGTGATCTCCTTGCGAAACGGCACTTGAACGGTGGCGGCGTTCGGGCGCAATTCGCTGATCAGTGGGTTGATGCTGCTGAAATACGGGGCGAACTGGCAGGCCATCTTGCTGAAAGCGTCCGGACCGACGCTGTTGAACATGCTGAGAGATTGACTCATGGAAGCCTCACGATTTGGTGGTTTAGCAGAATGATGTTCCGTTACAGAATAATGTTCTGTAACGGAACGGTATTCTGTTCACGGCAAATCTGTCAACCTAGGCGCAATTTCCACGGGCAAACTTCGCCTTGTTCAAACCTTTTTCGGACCTCAAGCAGCATGGACACCGCCGATCTACTGGAACGCAGCTACCCCGGCCGCCGCGCCGAGCTCAAACGCGACATCTTTCGCAAGGCCTTGAAGCTGTTCAACGAGCAGGGAATCGAGGCGACCACCATCGAGATGATTCGCGCCGAATGCGACACCAGCGTCGGCGCGATTTACCACCATTTCGGCAACAAGGAAGGATTGGTCGCGGCGCTGTTTTTCACCGCGCTGGAGGATCAGGGGCGTTTGCGTGATGCGTATCTCGACGCGGTCGATAGCACCGAAGCAGGCGTGCAGGCGCTGGTCTTCAGCTATGTCGACTGGGTCGAGCAACAGCCGCAGTGGGCGCGTTTTCAGTATCACGCGCGGTTCGCCGTGACCAAAGGCCCGTTCAAGGAAGAGCTGGCCGAGCGCAACAAGACGCGCAATCTGCGTCTGCGCCAATGGCTTGCGGAGTCGGGGCGTGCTGCCGAGCTGCAGAATTTGCCTGCCGAGCTGCTGCCATCACTGATCATCGGACAGGCGGACAGTTATTGCCGAGCCTGGCTGGCGGGGCGGGTCAAAGGCAGTCCGACGGATTATCGCGAGGTGCTCGCACAAGCGGCGTGGCGCTCGGTTCGCGCTGAAAGCTGAGCCCCCTGTAGGAGTGAGCCTGCTCGCGATAGCGGTGTGTCAGTTAACCATTTGCTGACTGACACACCGCTATCGCGAGCAGGCTCACTCCTACAGGGGAATTTGATGTGTCAGGTGTTGCGCTGAAAAACCAGGGCTTTCAGGCCGCTTTCCGGGTCGACATCCGGAAATTCCGGCGGATTGTCCAGCCGGTGATCGAAACGCAGGCTCGGCGCTTCCTGGGTCACGCCATCAATGAGAAAGTCCGAACCGAACGACGGATCGTTCATGCACGCCAGCACCGTGCCTTGCGCGGTCAGCAGTTCCGGCAAGCGGCGCAACACGCGTTGATAGTCCTTGGTCAGCAAAAAACTGCCTTTCTGAAACGACGGCGGGTCGATGATTACCAGATCGTACGGGCCGCTGTTGATCACTTTGCCCCAGGATTTGAACAGGTCGTGACCGAGGAAGCTGACCTTGCCCAAGTCATGGCCGTTCAAACGATGATTGTCGCGACCACGGCTCAGCGCTGCGCGGGACATGTCGAGATTGACCACATGGCTGGCGCCGCCCTCGATTGCCGCCACGGAAAAACCGCAGGTGTAGGCGAACAGGTTCAATACGCGTTTGCCCGCCGCTTGTTCGCGCACCCAGTTGCGCCCGAAACGCATGTCGAGAAACAGCCCGGTGTTCTGCTTGCGGCCCAAGTCGACGCGGTACTGCAAGCCACCCTCGACGATGGTCATTTCCTCGATTTCCTCGCCGATCAGCCATTCGGCCGTGCTCTGCGGCAGATAGCGGTGCTGGATCAGCAGGGTATGCGCACCGGACTGCTGCCATTCCGGCGAGGCGGCGAGGTGCAGCAGTAAATCTCGCAGATCCTGCAGTTGCTCAGGCGCCGGTTCCTTGAACAACGACACCAGCACCACGCCCTGCAACCAGTCCACGGTCAACTGCTCGAGTCCCGGCCAGCAGCGCCCGCGGCCGTGGAACAGCCGGCGGGTTTCGCAGGGTGCCGCCCCCAGTGCGGGCAGCAAATGGGCGTGGAGGGTGGCGAGAGCTTCAGGGTTCATGGATCAGGATCGGCCGGACAAAGGGCGCGCATTTTAACCACAAATGAGCATTTTGGACGGAAGCTGCAGCCCGAAAAACAACACCTTGGCGAAATCTCCTGTATCAAAAGTGAATTTCTGCAGGGCGCGCTGCTCATACCTGATAAGCAGCGGATTCAAAACCGCTATTCGAAAATGTAATTCGGGGGAGTGCTGTTCATGTGCCCTACACCTACGTCGAGCGCGCACCTTCCTGGCGGGTTGATTCTGGTTGTCGAGGACGATCCGTTGATTCTGGAGTTCCTTTGCGAAATTCTCCAGGAGGAAGGGTTCAAGGTCGAACCGCAAACCAGCGCCGACGCCGCATCCTTGTATCTGGAAAAACACGCAGCGGATGTAGCGCTGTTGCTGACCGACATCACCATGCCCGGCACGCTTAACGGCGCCGATCTGGCCAACCTGTTCGGCGATCGCTGGCCGGACAAACCGGTGATGGTCATGTCCGGCTATGAAACGCCCGAGACCTCTGGGGTCAAGCACTCGGTGGCGTTCATCAAGAAGCCCTGGGCGATCGGTCAGTTGCTCGATTGTGTGGAAAGCGCGTTCAAATCCAAGGCCCCGCAGCTGCACTGACAAGTGCTACATTGCCGGGCCTGTCTGCCCCGGCCATCTGTCAGAGGATTTGTTCTCTTGTCTGCACAAGCATCGGTTTTTGATCGCGCATTCGCCGCGTTCCTGTTCGATATGGACGGCACCGTCCTCAACTCCATCGCCGCCGCCGAGCGCATCTGGTCAGCGTGGGCGGTGCGCCATGGCGTTGATGTCGAAACATTTTTGCCGACCATCCATGGCGCGCGGGCGATCGACACCATCACCCGCCTGAATCTTCCGGGCGTGGATGCCGAGGAACAAGCGGCGTTTATCACCGCTGCCGAAATCGAAGACGTTGAAGGCATTGTCGAGATCCCGGCTGCGGCGGCGTTTCTCAACGCACTGCCGAAAAATGGTTGGGCGATGGTGACGTCGGCGCCGCGTGACCTGGCCCTGCGCCGGATGGCGGCGGCGGGGATTCCCGAACCAGCGGTGATGATCACGGCGGAAGATGTGAAGGCCGGCAAGCCGGATCCTTCGGGTTATCTTTTGGCGGCGAAAAAGCTTGGCGTTGAACCGGCGGATTGTCTGATTTTTGAAGACGCCGCGGTTGGCATTCAAGCAGCCGAAGCGGCGGGTGCGGCGTTGATGATCATCACCACCACGCACCAGCATCCGATCGAAACAGCGCATGCTACGTTGGCCAGTTACGATGCGATCAGCGTCAGGGTCGGCGCTGATGGTTTGCTTCGTCTGACGCAAATCTGATCTGCATCAGAAGATGTTGCTCAACCACGTCAACGGTCGGCAGCTCTCTCACAGATGCAACATCGCAACTACGCTGATCCATGCTTCTGAAATCGCCGCCATGGTCGAGTCCGCACAGGCATCGGCCGTCCGGCGCGAGCCCTTGCCAATCGATGAGGTAAACGCATGAAGATTGATCTGAGTGGGAAATTGGCCATCGTCAGCGGCAGCACCGCCGGTATCGGCCTGGGCATCAGCCAGTCGCTGGCCGAGGCCGGGGCGACGGTGGTGGTGATCGGTCGTGACACGGCCAAGGTCGAACAGGCGCTGGCGAGCATTCGCCAAGCCGTGCCCAGCGCGCAGTTGCGTGGTCTGACCGCCGATCTCGGGACGGCCGAGGGCGCGGAAAAGCTCTTCGCTGCCGAGCCGCGCGCGGACATTCTGGTGAACAACCTGGGCATCTTCAACGACGTCGATTTCTTCGAAACCCCCGACAGCGAGTGGACACGCTTCTATGAGGTCAACGTGATTTCCGGCGTGCGCCTGGCGCGGCATTATGTGCCGGCGATGGTTGAGCAGGGTTGGGGCCGGGTGATCTTCCTGTCGTCCGAATCCGGGGTCGCGACGCCGGCGGACATGCTCAATTACGGCGTGACCAAAAGCGCCAACCTCGCGGTGTCCCACGGCTTGGCCAAGCGTCTGGCTGGCACCGGGGTCACGGTCAATGCGATCCTGCCGGGGCCGACCTTCACCGATGGCCTGCAGGACATGCTCAAGGACGCAGCCGCCAAGTCCGGACGCGACCTGCGCGACGAAGCCGACGCCTTTGTGCGCAAGGCCCGTCCGACCTCGATCATCCAGCGCGTGGCGGATGTTTCGGAAGTGGCGCATCTGGTCACGTACATTGCTTCACCGCTGTCCTCGGCTACCACGGGCGCAGCGTTGCGCGTCGATGGCGGTGTGGTCGACAGCCTGACAATCTGAATTTCCGAAAGAGAGGTTTTATGCCAACAGCATCTGCAACCATCGACATCCCGGCCTCGGCCGATCAGGTCTGGCAATTGATCGGCGGCTTCAACACGCTGCCGGAGTGGCTGCCGTTGATTACCAACAGTGAACTGAGCGAAGGCGGGCGCGTGCGCACTCTGCAATCCGCTGACGGCGGGGTGATTATCGAACGTCTGCAGACCTTCGATCACGCGGCCAGAACCTACAGCTATTCGATCGAACAGGCACCGTTCCCGGCCAGCGATTACCTGGCGACGATCAAGGTTGAAGACCAGGGGCAGGGCGCGCGGGTGACGTGGTCGGGACGCTTCAACGCGGTGGGTGTGAGCGATGAGGAAGTGGTGGCGTTGTTCAACGGCATCTACCAGGGCGGTCTCGAAGCCTTGCGGGCGAATTACCCGACCTGAGACGCAGATCGTTCCCACGCTCCGCGTGGGAATGCAGCCCGGGACGCTCTGCGTCCCATTTCGAAGGCCGGAACGCGGAGCGTCCCTTGAGGCATTCCCACGCGGAGCGTGGGAACGATCGGCGCGAGACGTCAGGCCTGGCTGATCAAACTCTGCCGACAATCCAGCACCAGTTTCGCCCCGCCCAGATCACTGCTGCCGACCTCAAGGCTGAAGCCGTGCAGGCTGACAATCGCCGCGACGATCGACAGCCCCAGTCCAAAACCACTCTGCGGCTGGCCACCTTCAGTGCGATAGAAACGCTGAAACACCGCCTCACGTTCAGCCTCGGGAATCCCCGGCCCTGAATCGTGAACCTCGATCCGCGTCTGCCCACCCGCATTGACTCCACGCAACATCACCGTACCGCCGGGCGGGGTGAATTTGATCGAGTTGCTCAGCAGATTCGCCAGCGCTTCGAACAACAACGCCCGGTCGCCATTGAGCGGCGGCAGCGTTTCCGGCATGTTCAGCTGGAAACGCAGATCGCCTTCCTCAGCCAGTGGCAGATAGAACTCGTGCAATTCTTCCAGCAACTGCGCGGGGTCGAGTTCGACGAAGCCTGAACGGCGCTGACGATCCTCCAGTTCGGAAATCCGCAGCAGCCCTCGAAAGCGCGCCATCAGCGTGTCCGCTTCGGCCAGGACCAAATCCAGTTGCGCTGCTTGCTGCGAACCTTCGCCGGCCTGTTGCTGCATGCGATACAACTGCGCGCGCAAGCGGGTCAGGGAGTGCGCAAATCGTGGGCGATGTTGTCGCAGACGCCTTTGACCTCGTTCATCAAACGTTCGATGCGCTCGAGCATGGCGTTGACGATCGCGGCGAGCATGTCCAGTTCATCGCGGCGATTGGACAACGGCAAGCGGTGCGTCAGGTCGCCGGCGACGATAGCCTGGGCGCTATTCTGGATCGCGCGAATGCGCTGCAACGGTCGACGCCGCAACAGATGCCAACCGGCGATCCCGGGAATAATCGTCAGCGACACGCCCCAGAACAGCGCGTGCAAAATGATCCGGGTGACCGCAAACAGCGAGCCATTGTCACGCAGCAGCACCAGCCAGCGTCCGTCGCGGGTTTGCGTGGCCACCGCATCGCAGCTGTCGCTCGGCAGGGTCGGATCGTCGGAATCGGCGCATTCGGCGAGCATGTGGATCTTGCCATCCAGCGGCAGCCCCTCGGGGATTTGCTGGAGTGCACCGCCCAGGTAAACGCCGTCCGCGCTGAATAGACCGTAGGCATCGATGCCGCGGATATCGAAGGTCATGCTGGCGGCGAGGGCGTCCTCCAGTTGCTCGCCGCGAAAGTGCGAAAACAGGTGCTGACGTTGCATCAACGAATGTTTGGCGAGTTTGTCGAGGTAGCCGGACACCTCGTAGTACATGACCCCCATGAGGATCGCGCTCCACGCCACGAACAGCGAACTGTACAGCGCCAGCAGGCGGCTGCTGGAAGAGCGCCAGCCGTCAGACGGGTTCGGCAATGACATAGCCGGAGCCCCGTACCGTGCGGATCAGCGGAACGTTGCCGGCTGCGTCGATCTTCTTGCGCAGTCGGCCGATGTGCACGTCGATCAGGTTGGTGCCTGGGTCGAAGTGATAACCCCAGACCTCTTCGAAAATCATCATCCGCGAGAGAATCTGGCCGCTGTTGCGCATCAGAAACTCGAGCAGCTTGTATTCAGTCGGCAACAGCGTCAGCACCTGTTCGGCGCGTCGGGCTTCGTGGCTGATCAGGTCCAGTTCCAGGTCGGCGACTTTTAGCGTCGTGGCCTGGGTGGCGACGCTGTTCTGCCGGCGTAGCAACACTTCAACCCGCGCGGCCATTTCATCGGTGGCGAACGGCTTGGTCAGGTAGTCATCGCCACCGGCGCGCAAACCGCGCACGCGCTCATCGACATCGGAGAGGGCGCTGATCATCAGAATCGGCGTCGCCACGCCCATGGTGCGCAGGGTAGTGACGATGGCCAGACCATCCAGCTCGGGCAGCATGCGGTCGAGGGTGATCAGGTCGTAGTTGCCGCTGACGGCGCGGTCGAGGCCTTCGCGGCCATTGTCGACCCAGTCGACGTCCAGCCCGTGGCTGCTCAGTTCGGCAACGATTTCCCGCGCGGTCACGGCGTCGTCTTCGATGGTCAAGATACGAGTCATAGGCAGGCCTGCTGATCGGTTCAAACGGAATGGCAGCATTTTGCCAAGAAATTGCCGTGACGCTTTAAATTAACTTTCATGTTGCCGCTGCCATTCACCGGAACGGAAGCTTTGCTTGTCAAAAGATTGATATCATCTGGCCATAAAGTCCAACAGGAGTGGCGCGGTGAATACATTGATGAGCTCTGGCTGGAGGCCGATCGTCCTGCTCTTGCTGGTGTTTGCCAGCGGCCTCGCTTTTGCGGCCAATACGCCTTGTTCCGGCAAGAAAGGCGGAATAGACCGCTGCGACGGCGACCTGTTCCTGTGCAATGACGGCTCAATCAGCGGTTCGAAGAAGAGCTGCGCGGCAATGTTTGGCGAGCGTCAGCAGATGCGTCCGCAAAACTTCCTGCAAGGCGACGATGGTTGCGCCTGCGGTACTGGCTCGTTTTGCACGGGGCCTCGCGGCGGCGTGTATTGCCTGACGCCAAGCGGTAAAAAGAGTTACAAGCGAAAATGATCGACTCTGCCAATGCATAAAACCCGCTGTAATTTGGCAACTGTTGCAATTTGCAAGGTCCTAAGAAGTTTATATTTTATAAGCCGTTGAAAAATAAAGATTTATTCAGTCGCTGTACCTGGCACGGTCACTGCAATTCCTCACATGACGAGTTGTAACACCATTTTTCATGCCTGGAGCAGCACAACAATGAATAGATCCCCTGATGGCTATTATTCTGCCGTGGAAGAGTCGAGCAGTGTTTCAGGCGTGTCCTGGGGCGCGATCTTCGCCGGTGCTGCGGCTGCCGCTGCACTGTCGATGATTCTGGTATTGCTCGGTTTCGGCCTGGGCTTTTCGGCTGTTTCACCGTGGGCCGGAGAGGGCGTCAGCGCCAAGGGCCTGGGCATTTCGACGATTGTCTGGCTGGCTGTGACGCAGATTATTGCTTCCGGTATGGGCGGCTACATTGCCGGCCGTCTGCGTGTGAAGTGGGCCAACATGCACGGTGACGAAGTGTATTTCCGCGACACCGCCCATGGTTTCCTTGCTTGGTGTGTCGCCACCTTGGTCACCGCTGTGCTGGTGGTCGGTTCGGTCAGCAGCGTCGTCAGTGGCGGCGTGCAGGCCGGTGCCAACGTCGTTGGCGGTGCTGCCGGTGCGATGAGCCAGGCCGCCGGCTCGGCTGCTGCCAACACTGACAGCGATCAGTACGGTTACTTCGTCGACAGCCTGTTTCGCGATGATCGTCCTGCTGCTGTCAGCGATGATGCCGCACGCGGCACCGTGACCCGCATCTTTGCCCAGAGCCTGGCCAACGGTCAGCTCAGCGCAGAAGACCGTACCTACCTCGCGCAACTGGTGTCGCAACGCACCAACCTGAGCCAGGCCGATGCCGAACGTCGTGTCGACGAGATCTACGCCAACACCCAGAAAGCCATCGCTGACGCCAAACTGAAAGCCCAGCAAGCTGCCGACACCGCCGCCAAAGTCGCTGCCTACACCTCGCTGTGGATGTTCGTTGCGCTGTTGGCCGGTGCGTTCTTCGCCAGCCTCGCAGCTACCTTCGGCGGTCGTCGTCGCGATGCGGTCGAGTACGTTGAAGTCGACACCTACACCACTACCACTCCGGTCCGTTAAAAAGGAGAGTCACCATGCGCTCATTACTGTTGTTCTTCCTCGGCGTACCGATCCCGATCATCATCCTGATCGCCCTGTTCGTGCACTGATCCCTCTGAGGCAGGATGCCTCTGCCGCTTTACCTTCGGGTAAAAGCGGCTTTTTGCTTTCTGCGGTGCCAAAAGCGAAAATCCCTGCGCAAAGCGGGCGTTCCGCTTTATCACTTTAAGGATGAGTCAGTTGGACAAGAAGGAAACCAAACGCCAGGTCGGCGAAATGCTCGATGCCGGTCGCTCGAAAACCGAGACTTTCCAGGCATTCTCCGGTGGTGCGTTGAAAGACAAGGCGCTGGCCTACCTGATCGGCTCACGCCCCGATCCGGATCTGATTGAACGACACGCCGGCAAGATCAAAATCCTTCTCGGACTGATCTATGTTCAGGCGCTGATCGGTCTGATGGGCGGCTATTTCCTCGGGCTGACTATCAGCACTGGTTTTGCCATCGGACTTGGTTTGTTTGCAGGTGGCGTGCCTTTGCTCTTTGCCTGGGGTTTTTATCGCAACGCAGCTCACGCTTACACGGTGTACGTGGTGCTCTCGATAAGCCAGGTGCCGCGCATGTTCAAGGAATACGGAGATGACCCGACCGGTACGGTGATCGGCGTGGCAATCACGCTGGCGATGATTTTCTACGTCGCGTGGTTGAAGAACCTGCTGTTCCCCGACCTCGGTTTCTTCGGCGCAAAGAAAATCAAAGGCCAGTTCGTCTTCTCCAACTAATCGTTACCATCCCGCCATTTTCACTGGCCTGGATCAATATTTCGCGTGGCGATGTCGCCTACCGTAAATGACCCAGGCCTTTGCTGAGGTATGAGCTACAGTGCTTCTCGCGCACCTTGTTGCGCTGACGAAGTATCCGCGTCGACGTTGAAAACACAGCAAAAAAGCGTCGACGAGGCGTAGTGCAGCAAGGAGCTGTCACAACCTCAACTGAATCTTCACGGACGAATACCGTAATGAACTGCCTAGAAAGAACCTTCGATATCCAGCCCTTGGTGCAGGCGGACATGACCGTGCACATCAACGGCCAAACGGTCAGCGCCGCCATTGGCGAAACTGTCCTCAGCGTCATCCAGTCCCTCGGCGTGCGCCAGATCGCACGCAACGACCACGATCAGATCAGCGGCGCCTATTGCGGCATGGGCGTGTGCCAGTGCTGTCTGGTCAAAATCAACGGTCGCCACAAACGCCGGGCCTGCCAGACCGTGGTGCGCGACGGCATGCAGATTGAGACTCAGGTCAACCGCGTCGTCGCGCAGGAGGTCGTATGAGCCTGCAACCGTTGATCGTCGGCGGCGGGCCGGCGGGGATGGCGGCGGCCATCGAACTGGCGCGCCACGGCGTGCGCAGCACCTTGCTCGAAGAGGCTTCGCGCCTCGGCGGGGTGGTCTATCGCGGGCCGTTGCGTGATGGCGTGCAACTGGATTATCTCGGGCCGCGCTATTCCGAAGCACTGGACAAACTGCATGGTGAATTTCAGCAACAGTCGGGGCTGATCGACGTGCGCCTCAACCATCGCGTGGTCGGCGCCGAAGGCACCCGCGCGTTGGTGGTGCTCGACGGCGATGAGCAACTGCACGAGATCGCTTATCCGCAACTGCTGCTGGCCGCCGGTTGTCATGAACGCAGCGTGCCGTTTCCCGGCTGGACGTTGCCGGGAGTCATCCTGCTCGGCGGCCTGCAACTGCAGATCAAGAGTGGCGTGGTCAAGCCGCAAGGGCCGGTGATCATCGCCGGTACCGGGCCGCTGCTGCCGCTGGTCGCGACCCAATTGCATGCCGCTGGCGTGCGCGTCGCCGGTGTCTACGAGGCTTGCGCGTTCGGCAAGATCGCCCGCGAGAGTCTGGCGCTATTGAACAAACCGCAGCTGTTCCTCGACGGCTTGAGCATGCTCGCTTACCTCAAGTTGCACGGCATCCCGATGAACTACGGTTGGGGGGTGGTCGAAGCCCACGGCGAGGGCGAATTGAAGAGCGTCAGCGTCGCGCCGTATTCGTCGACGTGGGAGGCGGATCTGTCGCGGGTCGAACGCTTCGAAGCGCAGACGTTGGCGGTGGGGTACGGTTTTATTCCGCGCACGCAATTGAGTCAGCAGATGGGTCTTGATCACGGCTTCAGCGACGATGGCTACCTGCGAGCCCACGCCAATATCTGGCAGCAAAGCAGCGTGGCGCATGTGCATCTGGCCGGTGACATGGGCGGAATTCGCGGCGGTGAAGCGGCGATGCTCGCCGGCAAGATCGCCGCCACTTCGATTCTGCTGCAACGTGGCGTACTCGACGCCGGACTGGCCCGCGTTCGGCGCGACGGTTACGCGAGCAAGCTCAGAGCCATCGTGCGCTTCCGCGCAGCGGTGGATCGCTACACCGAGCGCGGCGTCGGCCAGACTGCTTTGCCCGCAGCCGACACGGTGATCTGCCGCTGCGAACATGCGACCCGCGCCGACATCGACCTGGCCCTGGAGCAGGGCGTGCAAGACATCGCCAGCCTGAAAATGCGCACCCGCGTGAGCATGGGCGATTGCCAGGGGCGGATGTGCGTCGGCTATTGCAGCGATCGCTTGCGCCAGGCCTCCGGACGTCAGGATGTCGGCTGGCTGCGCCCACGCTTTCCGATTGATCCAGTGCCGTTTTCCGCGTTTCAGTCCTTCGGCACGGAGGCCGCTTCCCATGAGTAAGTTCTACGACGTGGTCATTGCCGGTGGCGGCGTGATCGGCGCGTCCTGCGCTTACCAATTGTCAAAACGCAAAGACCTCAAGGTGGCGCTGATCGACGCCAAGCGCCCCGGCAACGCGACCCGCGCGTCGGCTGGCGGTTTGTGGGCGATCGGCGAGTCGGTCGGCCTCGGTTGTGGGGTGATCTTTTTTCGCATGATGTCGGCCAATCGCAAGCGCGAAACCCAGGGCGCAGCGGTGGCGGTGGACGCCAGTACGCCGCACATTTTGCCGCAGTCGTTTTTCGATTTTGCCTTGCAGTCCAACGCGCTGTACCCGGCGTTGCACCGCGAGCTGAAAGACAACCACGGCATGGATTGCAAGTTCGAGAGAACCGGGCTGAAATTCGTGATTTATGACAACGAGGATCGGCTGTATGCCGAGCACATCGTCGGCTGCATTCCGCATCTGGCCGATCAGGTGCGCTGGCTCGATCAAGCGGCGTTGCGCGCGGCGGAGCCGAGTGTCAGTCATGAGGCTCGCGGGGCGCTGGAGTTTCTTTGTGATCATCAGGTCAGCCCGTTCCGCCTCGCGGATGCCTACATGGAAGGCGCGCGGCAGAACGGCGTCGACATCTTCGTCAACACCAACATCACCGGCGTGCTGCATCACGGCACTCGCGTAACGGGAGTGCAGACGGCGGAGGCGGGGGTGTTCCACTGCAAGACGCTGATCAACGCCGCAGGCGCCTGGGCGGCGGATTTGAGCGAATGGGCGGCGGGTATTCGCATTCCGGTAAAACCGGTGAAAGGGCAGATCCTGCTGACCGAGCGCATGCCGAAGATCCTCAACGGCTGCCTGACCACCAGCGATTGCTACGTGGCGCAAAAGGACAACGGCGAAATCCTTATCGGCAGCACCACCGAAGACAAAGGCTTCGACGTCACCACCACCTACCCGGAAATCGCCGGGCTGGTGCAGGGCGCGGTGCGCTGTCTGCCGGAGCTTGTGGACGTCAATCTGAAACGCACTTGGGCGGGACTGCGTCCGGGCTCACCGGATGAATTGCCGATCCTCGGGCCGATGCGCGGGGTCGAGGGTTATCTGAATGCTTGCGGGCACTTCCGCACCGGCATTCTGACGTCGGCGATTACCGGGGTGTTGCTGGACAAACTGGTGAATGACGAGCCGCTGCCGCTGGATATCACGCCGTTTCTGGCGGAGCGGTTTGCAGTTGCAGCCGTCGAGCCGGTGCCCGCGCTGGAACTGGCCTGACCCAGGCAGCATTGATGTTGAATGTGCCGGCCTCTTCGCGGGCAAGCCCGCTCCCACAGGGTTATATGTCGCACACGAAATATCGGTTCGACTCGACCAATGTGGGAGCGGGCTTGCCCGCGATGGCGGCTTGAGCAGCGCCGGATTTTCAGCTGTCGCGCGCTTGCTCTTCCAGTTGATCCGATTCAAACAACTTGGCCAGTTCCGCCCGGGCTTCCTGGGCGGTCTGCAGGACTTTGGCTGCGTCGTCGTAAACGGCGTGTTGCGCCTCCAGTACCTGTTCGTCGTGATGCTTGAAACGCTTGATCCGCGCATCGGCCTGGGCCTGGGTCAGCCCGAGGCCGACCAACGTGCGCCGGCTCATTTCCAGACTTGAATAATAGGTCTCACGAATCGCCTCCGCGCCCACATCAACCAGGCGATGCACGTGCTGACGGTTACGCGCGCGGGCGATGATTTTCATGTGCGGATAGAGCTTGTGCACCACTTCGGCAGTCTTGATGTTGGTCTCCGGATCGTCCGTGGCAATGACGAAATACTCCGCTTCGCCAACCTTTGCCGCGTGAAGGATTTCCGGGCGCATCGGGTCGCCATAGAACACCGGCACACCGCCGAAGCTGCGCGACAGTTCGATAGTTTCCACCGAGGTGTCCAGCGCAACGAACTTGATGTTCTGCGCGCGCAGAATCCGCGCCACGATCTGGCCCATCCGGCCCATGCCGGCAATCACCACGCGCGGCGCTTCGGTGTCGATTTCGCGGAATTTCTCCGGCACTTCCACCGGCTGCACTTTCGGGCTGACCAGCCGTGCGCAGATCAACAGCAGCAACGGCGTCAGCGCCATCGACAGGGTGATGGTCAGCACCAGCATGTCGTACAGCCGCGGCTCGAACAGGCCTTGATCGCGACCGATCTTGAATACCACGAAGGCAAACTCACCGCCGGCAGCGAGGACGATGCCGAGGCGGATTGCGCTGATCTTGTTCAATCCTCCCGCCAAGCGCCCGACCACGAACAGCAGCGGCAATTTCAGGCCGATCAGCAGCAGGGTCAGGCCCAACACGGTGATCGGCGCGCTCAACAACAGGCTGAGATTGGCGCCCATGCCGACGCTGATGAAAAACAGCCCGAGCAGCAGGCCTTTGAACGGTTCGATCTGCGCTTCCAGTTCATGGCGATATTCCGAATCCGCCAGCAGCAGGCCGGCGAGAAACGCACCCAACGCCATCGACACGCCGACCAGATCCATCAGCCACGCCGTGCCGATCACCACCAGCAGCGCAGTGGCAGTAGATACCTCGGGCAGACCGGTTTTCGCCACCACGCGGAACACCGGACGCAGCAGATATCGCCCGCCGATCACCACCACGGCAATGCCGCCGAGCACCTGCAGGCTGTGCCGAATATCGTCGGCGGTGCTGGTGTGGTGATCGACGCCGGCGAGCATCGGCACCAGCGCGATCAATGGAATCGCGGCGATGTCCTGGAACAGCAGAATCGCAAACGCGAGACGCCCGTGGGGGCTGGTCAGTTCCTTGCGTTCGGCGAGGCTCTGCAGGCCAAACGCGGTAGATGAAAGCGCCAGACCGAGGCCCAGCACGATCGCACTGTTCAGCGGCTGGCCGAACACCGACAGCGCCAGCCCGCCGATCACGGACGCGGTCAGCAGCACCTGCGCCAGGCCGACACCGAACACCGATTTGCGCATCACCCACAAGCGCCGCGGCGACAGCTCGAGGCCGATGATGAACAGCAACAACACCACGCCGAGTTCGGAAATATGCGCAACGCTTTGCGGATTACCGATCAGTCCCAGCACCGATGGGCCGATGATCACTCCCGCAAACAGATAACCCAGCACAGCGCCCAGTTGCAGGCGTTTGGCCAAAGGCACGGTGAGCACCGCCGCGAACAGAAACACGACAGCGGCTTGCAACAGATTGCCTTCATGGGGCATTGAAACGACTCCTGACTACGGGTACGGCGAGGGTGACAAGGATAAGGGGTACGCGGTCTCCAGACCATTCGAGATCCAATGTGGGAGCGAGCCTGCTCGCGAATGCGGTGGGTCAGTCACCTATGCATTGACTGATGCCCTGCATTCGCGAGCAGGCTCGCTCCCACAAGGGCAGCTCTTTCAGGCCTGTAATAATTTGCATCAAATGGTTACATTTATAACCCCTGCGCATCAATTTCCGGAAACGCCATGGCCATCAACTTCGACCTCAACGACCTGCAAGCCTTTCGTGCGGTGGTCGAGCAGGGCAGTTTTCGCAAGGCTGCCGAGACCGTGCGCCTGTCGCAACCGGCGCTGAGCCGGCGCATCGAAAAGCTTGAAGATGCCCTCGGCGTGAAACTGTTCGAGCGCACCACGCGCAAGGTCAGCCTGACCCAGGCCGGGCGCGGCTTCATGCCCAGCGTCGAGCGCTTGCTGGATGATCTCGACATTGCCTTGCTCGGCATCAGCGAAGTCGCCTCGACGCGTCTGGGCCATGTCACCGTCGCCTGCGTGCCGTCGGCGGCGTACTACTTCATGCCCCGCGTGGTCGCGCGCTATCACCAGCAGTTTCCACGGATCAAGGTCAAAGTCCTCGATTCCAGCGCCCACGATGTGTTGAGTGCGGTGGTCAATGGCGAGGCGGATTTCGGTTTGAGTTTTCTCGGCACGCAGGATGCCAAAGTCGAGTTCGAACCGCTTGTGCAGGAGTGCTACGTTGTCGCCTGTCGCCGCGATCATCCGCTGGCCGGGCGCAGCAGCGTCAGCTGGGACGAGTTCTATCAGCAGGATTACATCGCGCTGGACAAGACTTCGGGCAATCGCTTTCTGCTTGATCAGGCCTTGGGCGGAGTAGTGCCGCAGCGGCAGAGCATCTGCGAGACGCGGCATGTGACGACGATGATCGGGCTGGTGGAGGCGGGCTTGGGCGTGGCGGCGGTGCCGTTGATGGCGATGCCTGGGCCGGATCATCCGATCCTGACGCGGGTGCCACTGATTGAGCCGCAGGTGATGCGCAGTGTCGGCATCATCAAGCGCCGGGATCGCACGTTGACCCCGGCGGCACTGGAACTGGAGCGGCTGGTCGTGGAAATGCGCGTCCAGCCGCCAACGCTCAGCGCTTGACCGAATCCAGCCCGGTGGCCTGCACGTCAGCCTGAGCGGCCGGTGCAGCGAGGTAAGCGAGCAGGGCCTTGGCTTCTTCCAGATGCTCGGCCTTGACCGGAATGCCAGCGGCAAAACGCGTCACCGACTGTACCGATTCCGGAATCTTCGCGACGAAGCTCACGCCCGGCACCGGCAGCAATTCACTGACCTGCTGGAAGCCCAACTGATAGTCGCCAGTGGCGACCACCGAGCCGACCGGGATCCTGGCGATCATTTTCGCTTTCGGTTTCAGCTGGTCTTCGATGCCGAGTTTCTTGAACAGCTGCTGCTCGATGTACACGCCGCTGGCGCTGTCGGAGTAGGCCACCGACTGCGCATCAAGCAGGGCTTTCTTCAGACCATCGACATTGCTGATGTCCGGTTTCGCCGCGCCCTCACGCACCACCATGCCGATCCGCGAATCCGCCAGTTCAACGCGGGAGGCCGGGTCGACTTTGCCTTGTTTGATCAGCTCATCGAGGGCGTAGCCGACCATGATCACCACGTCGGCGTGCTCACCGCGCGCCAGACGATTGGGAATTGCTTCCGGCGCCTTGCCCATCGACGGGCCGAGGCTGGTGGTCAGGGTGTTACCGGTGGCGGCAGCGAATTTCGGCCCGAGGATCTTATAAGCGGCAGTGAAGCCACCCGAGGTCATCACGCTGAGTTCTTCGGCCTGGGCCGCGAAGTTGAAAGCGAGACCGGCGAGCAGGGCAGTGACAGTAAAGAGTTTTTTCATGGCGAGTTTTCCTCAGGCCGCGACAGGTTGCAGACGACCACCGGCACGGCGGTACAGATAAAGCGTGGCGCACAGCGCGCACAGGGCACCGATGCTCATCCAGTAACCTGGCGCGGCTTTGTCGCCGGTGTACTGGATCAGGAAAGTCGACATCGCCGGGGTGAAACCGCCGAAGATCGCCGTGGCCAGGCTGTAGGCCAGGGAGAAGCCGGCGACGCGCACTTCCACCGGCATGATTTCGGTCAGCGCCGGAATCATCGCGCCGTTGTACAAGCCGTAGATGAACGACAGCCACAGCAGCGACAGCAGCATGTTGGTGAAGCTCGGCGCCTGCACCAGGAACGACAGCGCCGGATAAGTCGTGGCCAGCGCCAGCAAGGCCATGCCGATCAGTACCGGACGACGGCCGATACGGTCGGACAACGCACCGCCAATCGGCAGCCAGAAGAAGTTCGAAACACCCACCAGCAGCGTCACCAGCAGCGCGTCGGAAGTGCTCAGGTGCAGCACGGTTTTACCGAAGGTCGGCGCGTACACGGTGATCAGGTAGAACGCGGTGGTGGTCAGCGCGACCATCAGCATCCCGCCAAGTACCACGCCCCAGTTCTGGCCGAGGGTGCGGAACACTTCACGCATGCTCGGACGGTGTTTGCGCGCGGCGAACTCTTCGGTTTCCGCCAGATTACGACGCAGGAAGAAGATGAACGGGACGATCATGCAGCCGACGAAAAACGGAATGCGCCAGCCCCACGCGGCCACGACTTGCGGCTCCATCCACTGGTTCAGACCGTAGCCCAGCGCGGCCGCGACGATGATCGCCACTTGCTGACTGGCCGACTGCCAAGCGGTGAAAAAGCCTTTGCGGCCCGGCGTGGCGATCTCGGACAGATACACCGACACACCACCCAGTTCCGCACCGGCCGAGAAGCCTTGCAGCAGCCGGCCGATCAGCACCAGCGCCGGAGCGAACAGGCCAATGGTTTCGTATCCGGGCACCAGCACAATCAATATCGTGCCGCTGGCCATGATCGACAGGGTGACGATCAGACCTTTGCGACGACCGACATCATCGATGTATGCACCGAGCACAATGGCGCCGAGCGGACGCATCAGGAAGCCTGCGCCAAACACCGCGAACGTCATCATCAGGGAGGCGAACTCGCTGCTCGCCGGGAAGAACACCGCCGCGATCTGCGTGGCGTAGAAGCCGAACAGAAAGAAGTCGAACTGTTCGAGGAAGTTGCCCGAGGTCACCCGGAAGATGGCACCGGCCCGCGAGCCGTTGGTAGGGATTGAGGCTGTCATAGGAAAAGTACTCCACCGCTTTTATGACGTGCGCTACGGAGAAGCGGCGCACGGTTTTTATTGAGGTGGATGGTGGCGCAGATGTAACAATCTGTTAATTGCATTGTTGGCATGGATTGATGCGCGGGGCGGATCAATGCTTTCGGTGCTTAGCGGCATATGTGGGAGCGTGCGTGCCCGCGAAGGCTTTTTGTCGAGCGATAATTGTTCTGGTTGACCGGGTACATATCCGTTGCTGCGGTAACGGCTGCTTAGGGTTTCGCCCTTACGGCGAGTTACCTTTTCCAAACGCCGAAAAGGTAACCGAAAAGGCTTGCTCCTGCGTTCGGCCCTCGCAGGCTCGGGTTCCTTCGCTGCGGGATCGATCCGGGCGCAGCGGCTCCGGTTTGCTTCGCTGCACCTCCTTGCGCTGTGTCTGGCTGCGCCAGACGGTCGCTGCGCTCCCACGCCCGGATCAATCCCTCCACTTAGCCTTCCGACGTCGCCCGTGGATCAAAAGCACTCGAGCTAACGCTCATTGTTGAGTGGGGCGGCTTCGCCGCGGGCAGCTGCGCTGCTTTGCTTTTCTGTGGGAGCGGGCCAGCTCGCGAAGGCGGCCTGGCAGCCGACCCGATCATGAGGTCGTGCCCAATCCAACTGTAGGAGCTGCCGAAGGCTGCGATCTTTTGATCTTGCTCTTGCTCTTGCTCTTGCTCTTGCTCTTGCTCTTGTAGGAGTGAGCCTGCTCGCGATAGCGGTATCAGGCGAAAATGATGTTTGCCAGTCGAAGGTTATCGCGAGCAGGCTCACTCCTACAGAGATCGGAGCTCCGGTCAAAAAATTGGTGAAACACCAATCCCTGTGGGAGCTGGCTGGCCAGCGATGGCGGTCTGATGGACAAAGCCCTCTAGTGTCCATCTCTGGCAAAAAACAAGGAATGTTTCCCGCGCCGCACAGTCGGAGTTCAGGTACTACCTATCTGAAAGAGGTTCACCGATGAACAGCAAAACCCTAATCGCCAGCCTGGCCCTTGTTGCCGGCATTGCCGGGATCACGCCCATTGTTCAAGCGGCGCAAACCTCCAGCGACCCCTCTGTGCAATCGCCGACCAGCGATCGCCAGCTGAAGGTCAACGACCGCGCGCCGGAAATGTACCAGCGCGAAGACAAGGCGCTGAAGAACTGGAAAGCCAAAGGTCTGAAAGCACCGATCGAGCAGGCGCAGTGGGTGCAGATCAATGACAAGTACGTGATGGTGATGATCACCAATGGCACGATTGTCGAGATGCAGCCGGTCGAGAAATAGCCTCGGCTTTACAATTGGCCACGGATGGCTGATTGCATTCGAACGCCGTTCCGGTAAAACAGCGGACGTCTGGATGAGGAACAAGGGATTGGACAAGAAACCGCTTTACCGCAAAGTGAATACTCGAACGTGGGGTGTTCGTCGCCACGAATCAGTTGCGCATTACCGCGATCAGCGCAACAGCAAAGCTGCAAGCCGTGACGAAGGCATGCGAAGTTCGATGCACCCAGGCAAACAATACGGGCGAGATTACACGCCGTTGTTTCGCTTCCTGCTGTCTCGGGTTGGCGGTTCTTGGGATGCCATTTTCAGCGAAGCTGTGGCGCGACTGGATCAATCAGCGCCGGTGTTCTGGATGGTTGCCATCCATGAGAAGGATCGCGAAGAAGTCGTGCGACTGGGTGAGTCCAGTTATTTCAACGGGCTTTACGTCGACGAGCAAAATCTCCTGCAACTGGTCAATCCGAAACTGAAGGCGCAGGACATGACGCCGAGCTGCGAGTGCTGTACGCACACGTTCAACGGTGTCGTATTCGGCCAGACCGCGGGCTTTGGCCCGCGCACATCGTCAGTTGTCGACGCAGAAGAACCGCCAGCATGAATCAGAGCAGCTCCCCCTTGTCCCACAAATGCACCAGCTCCCCCGGTGCACGGTCCTCCGGCACCTTCAACACCATTTCCCCGGACTGATAGCGCACCTCAATCTGATAAAAGCGTTGATCACCACGTCCGGATTCGCTGCTGTCCAGCGGCAGGCACCCCTCAAGCACCGAGCAGATTCTTGAACGCTGACTGATGTCGCATTGCGCGAATTCAATTTCCCGTGGGCGGCTCAGGCTGTGAATCGCTGCAACGCCACCCTGGCGAGATACGCGCAAAACGGAATCGTCATCCAGCTCGGGTAGCGTTTTCATACGGTCTCCTCGGATTATTCGATGCCGACCTGTGCCCAGGCTTGCTGCACTGAGCCGGCTGCTTCGGCGCCGAAGCGCTGAGCAGCGTGGTCGATGGTCAATTTTGCAAACGCGTCGAACGTTGCCTCTTGGCTCAAGCGGTTGTCGCATAGTGTGTCGTACCAGATGCGTCCGGCTTTTTCCCAAGCAAAGCCGCCAAATGCTCGGGCTGCCAGGTAAAACGCGCGGTTGGGAATGCCGGAGTTGATGTGTACGCCGCCATTGTCTTCGCTGGTGATGACGAACTTGCGCATATGGTCCGGCTGCGGGTCCTTGCCCAGCAGCGGGTCGTCATATGCCGTGCCGGGGTGCGACATCGAGCGCAGGCCCTTGCCCTGGATCTTAGGCATCAGCAGGTCGGCGCCGATCAACCAGTCGGCCTGCTCGGCGGTTTGACCGAGGGTGTATTGCTTGGTCAAGACACCGAACACGTCTGACAGCGACTCGTTCAACGCGCCGGACTGGTTGGCATAAATCAGCCCGGCTTCGCTTTCGGTGACGCCGTGGGCCAGTTCATGGCCGATGACGTCGAGCGAGCGGGTGAAGCGCTGGAAGATTTCGCCATCGCCGTCACCGAAGACCATCTGCGCACCGTTCCAGAATGCGTTCTCGTAGCCCTGGCCGTAATGCACGCTGCCGATCAGCGCGAAACCTTGATTGTCGATCGAGTCGCGACCGAGCACTTTCCAGAAGAAATCATAGCTGGCGCCCAGCGCATCGTAAGCCTCATCGACCGCCGGATCGCCCGACGCCGGCTGGCCCTCGAGACGCACCGGCATGCCCGGCAAGAGCATTTTGTTCTGCGCATCATGCACGCTGCGCCGGGCCAGGCCAGGCTTGGTCGCCTCCGGCAGAATCGCGCGCGCCGGCGGCTGCGAAGGGCGGCCGGGATTGGGCAGCAGACTGCGCACGTGGTTGAGCGTCTGCATCGCGGCGCTGCGCTGCGGCTCCGAACCGTGAGCAATGATTCGGTTGAGGATGTAGGGCGGGATGAAACTGCGCAGCAATCGAGAGTCGGTCATCAAAGCATCCTTGTCGTCATACGATGTCGATACACATGTGAGCGGTAAGGCGTGTTTTCGGTTCCATGGATTGCCATCGGCAACGGATTCTGCGAAAAACGCCGCCTGCAAATATCTCAACAGAGCCAACGACATGACAGACGAACTGCAAATCATCGACCTGCAACCGGGCGACGGCAAAGCCGCGGTGAAGGGCGCGCTGATTACCACCCAATACACCGGTTGGCTGGAAGACGGCACTGAATTCGACTCGTCCTGGAGCCGGGGCAAAGCGTTTCAGTGCGTGATCGGCACTGGACGCGTGATCAAAGGCTGGGATCAGGGCCTGATGGGCATGCAGGTCGGCGGCACACGCAAACTGCTGGTACCGGCGCATCTGGGGTACGGCGAGCGGACCATGGGCAAGATTCCGCCGAATTCGAATCTAGTGTTTGAGATCGAGTTGCTGGAGGTTTTGACGCGGGAGGATTGAAGGGGAGGAATCATCCAGCGGAACGCCTGTGCAGCTGGATGATGTCGATGGTTAGCTACGAAGTTGAATGCTATTCAACTCCCTCGATTTCCCCGCTCGGATGCTAGGGTGGACATTGTCAGGCCCATTGCAACGGGGCTGAAGGAAAGCAAATGTCCACCTCCAGCCTTGCAGCAGCTGACAGGTTGACCAGTGCATCGAGCGAGAATTTGTCGATTTTCCCATTGAGTACATCATTAAGGCGTGGCTGCGAGATTCCCAATCTTTGTGCCGCGTCCTTTTGAGGCAGCTCCCACGCTCTAATGGTCTCGCAAAGCGAACGCATGAGCTTGGCTCGCAAACGCATGTTGGCAGCTTCCTGAGGCGTGTCCTCCAATGCATCCCATACACTGGAAAATTGTTGGGATGAGTCTTGATGTTCCTTCATGGCTTAACCTATTTCCTGATATCTGGCCCGGGCCAGTTCGATATCTCTGATTTCCGTTTTACGTGTGGTTTTGTGCATGGCGTGAAGCACATAGATTGCTTCAGGTCGATTGACTACATAAAACACGCGAAACGCCCCTGAGTCCTCAGTGATCCTGATTTCGTTGACACCGCGTCCTACGGTTTTCATAGGGCGCCAATCGAGAGGGTCATCACCCTGTTGCAACAGGTCCAGCTGAAACCCCGCCGCCCTGCGGGCATCAACCGGAAACGCTTTGATATCTTTCAACGCGCTCCCCACGAACACCACATCCTTGTGTTTCTGCATCGGCTAGTCCTGTGTCAAAAGGAAAAGCGTAATAGCTGAACGTAAGCGGCGACGGTGAGTTGTATTGCAAGAAATGCCCGTCCACGTTTGATTTTCAGGTTATATCAGAACCAATATAAAGCAAGCCGCATTTTTCCGTTTTACAATTTTCCCCGCCGAGCGTTTCCGCCGTCCTCGCCGTCAACATCAGCGCTTAAAACGCCGTGGGATGGAGCGAAAGCTTGTTGCTTCGCCCAAACCGCTCCCTATAAACCGACGGCGGTACGCCCACCACGCTACGAAACGCCACACGAAAACTCTCCACCGAGCGATAGCCGCAGCGTTGGGCGATCTGCTCGGTGTGTTGGTGGGTGCTCTCGAGCAGCTCACGTGCCCGCGCCAAGCGTTCATGTTGCAGCCAGGCTTTCGGCGATTGGCCGCTGGCTTCGGTGAAGCGCCGCAGAAACGTGCGCTCGCTCATCGCCGCTTCACTGGCCAGATCACGGACTTCGAGTGGTTCGTGCAGGCGTTCGCGGGCCCATTGCATGACGCGCGACAGGTCGCTGCGCGGCGTCGGGCTGACCGGGGTGGGGATGAATTGGGCCTGGCCGCCGGTGCGTTGCGGCGACATGACCAGGCGCCGCGCGACGGCGTTGGCGACCTGCGTGCCGAAGTCACGGGTTACCAGGTGCAGGCAGGCGTCGATGCCGGCGGCGCTGCCGGCGGAGGTGATCAGTTGACCGGCGTCGACGTAGAGCACGTCTGGATCGACCTCGATCGCCGGGTAGCGTTGCGCCAGTTCACCGGTGTAGCGCCAGTGCGTGGTGGCGCGGTGGCCGTCGAGCAGACCGCTGGCGGCGAGCACGAACACGCCCGAGCAGATCGACAGCAACCGCGCGCCTCGGCCATGGGCCTGACGCAATGCGTCGATCAGCGCTGACGGCACCGCGGCGTTGCGATCGCGCCAGCCGGGAATGACGATGGTGCGTGCATCGGCGAGCAGTTCCAGGCCACCATCGGCCAGCACCTGAATCCCGCCCATGGCGCGCATCGGGCCTTGATCGACCGCGGCAATCGCATGCGCGTACCAAGGGAAGTCGAACTCTGGCCGCGCCAGGCCAAAGATCTCCACGGCGATGCCGAACTCGAACGTGCAGAGGCCATCGTAAGCCAGAATGGCAACCAGATTGGGCTGAGTGGGCATTTGGCGGAAAACTCCCGGTCGGTGTCTTACGCGCCACTGTAGCGGCAACCGCCGTCTCGATAAAGTTCGTTCATCCCCCACAGACAAAGGAGCAACACAGCATGACCAGCCTGGTTCGCGAAATTCCCGCCGCGCCTTCGGCGATTGCCCTGATGCATTTCAGCAATCGTCTGACCTTCGAAACCGATTGTTCCGACGTATTCAGTAGCCACGAGGCCGGGGAGGTCGATTTTGTTCTGGTGGACGTGCGCGGCCCGTTGGCGTTCGAGCGCGGCCATGTGCCCGGCGCGATCAATATCCCGACCCGCTTGCTCACGGCGGAGCGCTTGGCCGATTACCCGAAACACACTTTGTTCGTGGTCTATTGCGCCGGACCGCATTGCAACGGCGCGAACAAGGCTGCGGTGAAATTTGCCGCGTTGGGCTATCCAGTCAAAGAGATGATCGGCGGCGTCACCGGATGGCTGGATGAAGGTTTCAACCTCAACGCGGCGGCAGTCGCCAACACACCCGTCGCCTGCGAATGCTGATCTCTCCGTAGGCGCAGCCTTCGGCAGCGCCTGCAGGGGAAACAACATTTTTTGCTCTGCAAACAGTCTTGTCCTACAGCCTTCGCACCGCCACGGCGCACGCGTTGATCCTCGTCAATGCGTGCGCCGATGTTCTGTAAGTATTTGTCGCTTAAAAACAATTGCCCCCGTGCGCGTCGCCATAGACTGCCGGCCACTTCGGTTTTTGCCGTTAGAACGCCATGACCGAATGCTGAATCGAAAGCTGCCAATAAAAGCCTCCGCACGGGAGTAATAAATGAAAAAGCTAGTGATGTTCGGTGCCCTGGCACTGTCGATGTTGTCCCTGACCGCTGTGGCGGAAGACGCCAAGCCGATCCGCATCGGTATCGAAGCCGGTTACCCGCCATTCTCGATGAAAACCCCTGACGGCAAACTCACTGGTTTTGACGTGGACATCGGCGATGCGCTGTGCGCGCAGATGAAGGTCAAATGCACGTGGGTCGAGCAAGAGTTCGATGGCCTGATCCCGGCACTGAAAGTGAAGAAAATCGATGCGATCCTGTCGTCGATGACCATCACTGACGATCGCAAGAAAAACGTCGATTTCACCATCAAGTACTACCACACCCCGGCGCGCTTCGTGATGAAGGAAGGCTCGGGCGTGAAAGACCCGCTGACCGAACTCAAAGGCAAGAAAGTCGGTGTGCTGCGCGCCAGTACTCACGACCGTTACGCGACCGAAGTGCTGGTTCCGGCCGGGATCGAACTGGTGCGCTACGGCTCGCAGCAGGAAGCCAACCTCGACATGGTTTCCGGACGTATCGACGCGATGCTCGCTGACTCGGTCAACCTCAGCGACGGTTTCCTGAAAACCGACGCCGGCAAAGGCTTCGAATTCGTCGGCCCGACTTATGAAGACGCCAAATACTTCGGCGGCGGTGCTGGCATTGCCGTGCGCAAGGGCGATACCGCGCTGGCTGAGCAGTTCAACAAAGCCATCACCGAAATCCGCGCCAATGGCGAGTACAAGAAAGTCCAGGACAAGTACTTCGACTTTGACGTGTACGGCCATTAATACGCCGTGAAAAAAGTGGCCCCGTTTGCGCGGTGGCCATTTTTTTTATGTTTTCGTTGTACTGATAGAGATCCATTGGGGGAGCGAGCTTGCTTTCGAATGCGGTTTAACATTCAGCATCTTTAGTGGCTGACACATTGCATTCGCGAGCAAGCCCGCTCCCACAGGGGACCTGTGTGATGCAGATATGAGGAGTCAACAATGCAACGCATCGACCATGTTCTGCCCTGGAGCCATTTGGGCAGTGAGCGCTCGCTCAGCGTGTTCCGTTACGGCGCTGGCAGCCGAAAAGTCTATATCCAGGCCAGCCTGCACGCCGATGAACTGCCGGGCATGCGCACCGCATGGGAACTCAAGCTGCGTTTGAACGAACTGGAGCAGCAGGGCCGTTTGCAGGGCGTTGTCGAACTGGTGCCGGTGGCCAATCCGATTGGTCTGGATCAGCATCTGCAAGGCAATCACATGGGCCGCTTCGAACTCGGCAGCGGCAAGAATTTCAACCGCGCATTCGTCGAACTCAGCGCCCCGGTCGCGGCGCTGGTTGGCGAGCGTCTGGGCGCGGATGCCGAGGCCAATGTCGCGCTGATTCGCCAGGCCATGGCTCAGGTCTTCGAGGGACTCCCGGCTCCGGCCTCGCAACTGGAAGCCTTGCATCGCCTGTTGCTGCGCCACGCCTGCGACGCCGACATCACCCTCGATCTGCATTGCGATTTCGACGCTGCGATTCACCTCTACGCGCTGCCGCAACACTGGCCGCAGTGGCAGTCTCTTGCGGCGCGACTAAAGGCCGGCGTAGCTTTGCTCTGCGAGGATTCCGGCGGCAGCTCGTTCGATGAATCGTGCTCGACACCGTGGTTGCGTCTGGCCAAAGCATTTCCTCATGCGGCGATTCCGCCGGCGAACCTGGCGACCACGCTGGAGCTGGGCAGCATGGGCGACACCCGCGTCGATCAGGCGCAGGCCAACTGTGAGGCGATTCTGGGCTTTCTCGCCGAGCAGGGCTTCATCAGCGGCGACTGGCCGGCGGCGCCGAGCGAATGTTGTGAAGGTCTGCCGTTTGAAGGCACCGAATACCTGTTCGCCCCGCACCACGGCGTGGTCAGTTTCTTGCGCAATGCTGGCGAGTGGGTCGAGCAGGGCGACGCGCTGTTCGAGGTTGTTGACCCGTTGCAGGATCGCGTGACCACCGTGCGCGCCGGCACCAGCGGGGTGCTGTTTGCGATTGATCGCGGGCGTTATACCGAGCCGGGGATCTGGCAGGCGAAAGTGGCGGGGCGGGTGCCTTTTAGAACCGGGAAGCTGACCAACGACTGATGGCTCTTCGCTGAATTTGCTGACCCCATCGCTGGCAAGCCAGCTCCCACAGGGTTGCGGTTGATCTCAAAATTTGGAGACGCCGCAATTCTTGTGGGAGCCGGCTTGCCAGCGATAGCGGCATCAGCCACTCCACAAAATTTGGATCCTCAGCCGGAGGATTGTTAGGCTCCCCGCGAACCCGACACTCTGTGAAGGAAGGCTTTATGTTGAAACTATTCGCCCTGCTGACCCTGCTCGCATCCACCGCCGTCCACGCGCAAACCACCCTGCAATCCGATCTGCCACTCAAGTACCTCGAACTGGTCCACGCCGACGCCGAACCACGTCCGCTGGTGATTTTTCTGCACGGCTACGGCAGTAACGAAGCCGATCTGATCGGCATGAAATTTCAGCTGCCGGCGCAGTACAACTACCTTTCCGTGCGCGCGCCGATGACGTTGGGTGAAGGACGTTACCAGTGGTTTCGCAAGAAGGGCGAAGGTGCCTACAACGGCGAGACCGATGATCTGAAGGTCAGCGGTCAGAAACTGCGCGACTTTATCGCCCAGGCGGCGAGGAAATATCACGCCGCGCCGGACAAGGTTTACCTGATCGGCTTCAGCCAGGGCGCGATGATGAGCTACGAAGTCGGCCTGCGCGCCCCGGCGGCCGTGGGCGGCTTTGCCGCGTTGAGCGGGCGCTTGTTGCCGGTGCTCAAAGCCGAACTCAAGCCTGGCCAACCGCCGCTGCCGCTGAGCATCTTTATCGGCCACGGCACTGCCGATGACCCGGTGCCTTACCGTCACGGCACCGAGGCCAATGCGCTATTGCAGAAACTCGATTACAAGCCCGAGTTTCACGCGTATCCGGGCGTCGGCCACAGCATCAGTTCGGCCGAATTGCGCGATCTGAATGGCTGGTTGCAGCGGCTCAATCCTTGACGATGGCTTTGACCAGGGCATCGTGACCTTTCTTGTCGCTGGCGCGGGAAATCACCTGCACCAGCGCCATCTTCGTTCCGGAGCCGGCCAGCAGCGTGGTGTCCAGGGTTTGGCCACCGCCTTGGGTGGCGGTGCTGTCAACCTGGCGCAGGCCGAGACCGGTGCCTTTCTGGGTCAGGCTTTTCTCGCTGAGCTTGTTGAAGTCCGGCAGGGCCTTGCGCTGATCGTCGATGAAACTCGATACGCTGCCGTCGAGAAACTCACCGTCGTTATCCTTGACGTTCTGCCCGGCCGGGATCTGGTTTTCGGCGGCGATGACCACGGTCTTGGAGGTCTGGTTGGTGTACATCGTGCCCTTGGCGCCGCTCGGGCTGGCGGGCAGCGGGTCGGCGACAAAGCCTTTGGGCAGGACGAAGGCAAACTTGCCGTCAAGCAGCGAGACCTTCTCGGTTTTGACTTTTTCCTTGGCGGCGTGTGCGTTGATCGCGGCGAAACCGGCGACGGCCGCCAGCATCAGGACGACGGCTTTTTTGCTCAACAATGACATCTGAATCTCCGGGAAATGGTCGCGCGAGGCGGGCGATCATCCCACGGAGCACACCGGGCGTTCCAGCGCGATTCGTCCGGGCGGTTATTGCGCTTGCGCCTTGGCCACTGGCCGCGCCAGCAGACGCCTGGTCACCCCGAGCATCGCTACCGACACCGCTACGCCTGCCACGAAGCCGCTGAGGCCCATGCTCGGCAGCGTCAAGGCCGACACCAGGCAGAACGCCGAGAACGAATACATGCCGGTCGCCGTTGCGCGTAATAACGCAGCGGTGAAGGCCGGACCGCGAGTTTGTTGCGAGAACACCGCCATCACACTGCCCAGCACCGGGAACACCGCCAGCAGCCCGCTCCAGCGTTCGCCGACAGTGCTGGCGAGCATCGTCACCACCAGTGTCAGCGCCGCGCCGGCAATCATTCGCCAGATCAGTTTGTCCGACTTCGGTGCTGGCCCGTTCAATACCGGCTGCACCTCCGGGAACAGATAAGGCGAAGCGAGCAGTGCCACCGCTGCCGCAATCACCGAGAACGGCAAGGACGCCGGAATGACCGACAACACCGCCGCCAGTACGCCCCAAACCGCCAGCGAAATCGTCAACGCCCATGGCCAATTGGCCCGCTGCGCCACCTGCGCATAGGTGATGCAGAACGCAATCATCGCGAACATTGCCGACAGCGCCGCCACCGCCGATTGCGCGGCAAACTGCGGCCCTTGTTCGATCGCCAGAAAGAACAGAATCGGCCCGACCACCACCGGCAATCCCGACAGCCATCCGGCCACGCTCGGCCCCCAGCGTTTGCCCGCCAGGGAAATCAGCAGGAGAAAACCGGGAATCAGCAGCAGTTTGAGGATCAGCACGCGGGTGTCTCCGTCGGGTCAGAATGAGCCACGTTAGCACTGCCGACTGAAGATTGCTGCTCATGTTCGCAACTTTTGTATACAAAAAATCAGGTGCGAATCCAGCTATGCTTTGCTCATCAGCACGCAGCGGAGACGATACGGCGATGAACAGAACACCCAAGCTCGTACGTGGCTGTTGTGGCATCGGCTTGTGGGCACTGTTGCTGACGCCGACGTGGGCCAATTGGCAGGACGCAGTGCCAGGGGCGCAAATCATTGGCAGCGGCGATTTCAGCGTGTTCGGCTTCGATGTTTACAGCGCGCGCTTGTGGAGTGCCGCGCGGCCTCTGGCGGACGGCCAGCCGTTTGCCCTGGAGCTGATCTACCGGCGCAAAATCTCGCGAGACGATCTGGTCAGCACCAGCGTCGAAGAAATCAAACGCCTTGCCGGTCCTCGGGTCACTTCTGCGCAATTGGCCGTCTGGCAGACGCAAATGCAGCAATCGTTTGTCGACGTGCAGGCCGGCACGCGGATTACCGGTGTGTATCTGCCGGGGCAGGGCGCGCGGTTTTTTGTCGGCCAGAAGCTCCAGCATGAGATCGAGGATCCGCAGTTTGCCAAGGCGTTTTTTGATATCTGGCTGGACCCGCGTACGCGCAGTCCCGAGTTGCGCGAGCAGTTACTGGGCGGGAACCGATGAGATCAGAGGATCGCAACCTTCGGCTGCTCCTGCAGGACATCGCCTTACCCATGCAGGAGCTGCCGAAGGCTGCGATCTTTGCTCTTCAAGGCTTTGGGCGAAACGACTAAGCTGCCGGGCTCCCGTGTTTGTTTCTGGATGTGTGCGTGAAATTCAGTTTGCCCAAAATCGCCACCGCGCCGTTTTGCCCGCCGGAAGTCGCCGGTAGCGTCGCGGTCGATCCGACTGCTTCCTTCTTCAAACGTGTGCTGCGTTTTGCCGGCCCCGGTTTGCTGGTGTCGATCGGCTACATGGACCCGGGCAACTGGGCCACCGCGATTGAGGCCGGTTCGCGCTTTGGCTACAGCCTGTTGTTCGTGGTGTTGCTGGCGAGTCTGGCCGGCATGGTGGTGCAGTGCCTGTGCTCGCGGTTGGGCATCGCAACCGGGCGCGATCTGGCGCAGCTGTCCCGTGAGCGCTACAGCACGCCGACCGCGCGTTTGCAGTGGGTCTTGGCGGAAATCTCGATCATCGCCACCGACCTCGCCGAAGTGCTTGGCTGCGCCTTGGCATTTCACCTGCTACTCGGCTGTTCGCTGACCTTCGGCATCGCTTTGACGGCGTTCGACACGCTGCTGGTGCTGGCCCTGCAAAACCGTGGTTTCCGCCGTCTCGAAGCGATCATGCTGGTGCTGGTCGCGACTATCGGCGTGTGTTTTTTCGTTGAGCTGTTGCTGATCAAACCCTACTGGCCAGACGTCGCGATGGGCTTCAAACCGTCGCTGTCGGCTATTGGCGATGCTGCGCCGCTGTATCTGGCCATCGGCATCCTCGGTGCCACGGTGATGCCGCATAACCTTTATCTGCACACCTCGATCGTGCAGACGCGGATGATCGGCAAGGATCTGGCGAGCAAGCAGGACGCGGTGAAACTGGCGCGGATCGACACCATCGGTTCGCTGGCCTTGGCGTTGTTGGTCAACGCGGCGATCCTGATTCTCGCCGCGGCGGCGTTCCACCAGTCCGGACACACCGATGTGGTCGACATTCAGGACGCCTATCACTTGCTCGATCCGCTGGTGGGCGGTGCGCTGGCGAGTGTGTTGTTCGGTGTGGCACTGCTGGCGTCCGGGCAGAGTTCGACGTTCACTGGGACCATCGCCGGTCAGGTGATCATGGAGGGCTATCTGAACCTGCGCATCCCGTGCTGGCAGCGGCGGCTGATCACTCGTGGCCTGGCGCTGATTCCGGCGTTCATCGGCGTCTGGCTGCTCGGTGACGGCGCGATCGGCAAGTTGCTGGTGTTGAGCCAGGTCGTGCTCAGCCTGCAACTGCCGTTCGCCCTGTACCCGTTGATCCGCATGACCAACGACCGACAATTGATGGGGCCGTTCGTCAATCGCTGGCCGACGCGGGTGCTGGCGTGGGGGCTGTTTGTGTTGATCAGCGGGGCGAATTGCTGGTTGATCCTGCAGTGGGCGGTTTGATCACTGAGTTGCGGTGACTGGCAGGGCCTCTTCGCGAGCAGGCTCGCTCCCACACGCCGCAAACTGGATGGCCAGCCGACGAGGGGTCATCCGTCAACTTGTTTCGCGGCGGTCGAGCCTATACTGTATATGCACACAGTAAAGAGCCCGTGCCATGCAAATCATCGACAAGCTCAGCATCCTCGCCGACGCCGCCAAGTACGACGCCTCCTGCGCCAGCAGCGGTGCGCCCAAACGCAGCTCCGAGGGCAAGAGCGGGCTAGGTTCGACGGATGGCATGGGCATTTGCCATAGCTACACGCCGGACGGGCGCTGTGTGTCGTTGTTGAAAATCCTGCTGACCAACTTCTGCCTTTACGATTGCCAGTACTGCGTCAATCGCCGTTCCAGTGATGTACCGCGTGCACGCTTCACCCCGGAAGAAGTCGTGACGCTGACCATGGATTTCTACCGGCGCAACTGCGTCAGCGGCCTGTTTCTCAGTTCCGGGATCATTCGTTCGGCGGACTACACCATGGAGCAACTGGTGCGCGTCGCCAAGTTGCTCCGCGAAGAGCACGAATTTCGCGGCTACATCCATTTGAAGACCATTCCCGAAGCCGATCCTGCCTTGATCGAAGAAGCCGGGCGTTATGCCGACCGTCTCAGCGTCAACATCGAACTGCCCACCGACGCCAGCCTGCAGACGCTGGCGCCGGAGAAGGACATCACCTCGATCAAGCAAGCGATGAACACCATCTACACCGGCGTGCAAACGGTGTTGAACGAGCCGCGCTCGGCCAAGTTCGCCCCGGCCGGGCAGAGCACGCAATTGATTGTCGGTGCCGATGACACCGATGACAGCACCATCCTGCACAGCGCCCAGTCCCTGTATGGCAACTTCCGTCTGCGCCGGGTTTATTACTCGGCGTTCAGCCCGATCCCCGACAGCCCGAAAAGCGTACCGCTCGCCGCGCCGCCGCTGATGCGCGAGCACCGTTTGTATCAGGCCGATTTCCTCCTGCGCAGCTACGGCTACAGCGCTGATGAATTACTCAAGGGGCCGGGCAATCTGGCGCTCGACATCGACCCGAAGCTGGCCTGGGCCCTGGAAAATCGCGAAGTGTTCCCGCTGGACCTCAACCGTGCCGACGCGTCATTGATCGCACGCATCCCCGGCATTGGCTTGCGCACCACCGAGCGCCTGGTCGAGCTGCGCCGCCAGCGCCGCATCCGTTACGAAGACGTAGCGCGGATGCGCTGTGTGCTGGCCAAGGCCAAGCCGTTCATCATCACCAGCGACTACCATCCGCAGCAGGCGGAAGTCACCAGCCACATGCTCTACCAGCAATTGCGCGACCGGCCGATGCCGCAGCAGATGGGGTTGTGGGGATGATCAGTCTCGATTGCGACGATCTGTTCGACACATGGCGTCAGCAGGCGCGCTGGTTGCTCAGCCATGAAATCGATCCAAGTCTGGTGAGCTGGGCGGCGGAAGGCGTTGGCGATCTGTTTGCCAGTGATGATCACGTGCCGGAAGGGCAGGGGCCGTTTCAGGCGCGTATTCCCCGTGCGCTGCTCGACACCCTCGAGCAAGCGTCGCGCTATCGCGGTGAACAGCGCTGGAGCCTGTTGTATGAAGTGCTCTGGCGCGTCAGTCACGGCGACCGCACGGCGATGATGGCCGGCGATAAACTCGGCAGCGAATTGCAGCGCCGTATCAAACAGGTCAGCCGCGAGGGCCATCATCTGCATGCGTTTGTGCGTTTTATCGAGCGGCCGAAGGATCAGCCCGGTCCACAATACGTGGCGTGGCACGAGCCGGCCCATGACATTCTGCACAGCGCCAGCGCGCACTTCATCGGGCGCATGGGCCAGCATCGCTGGTTGATCGCCACGCCGCGTGACGGCGTTTATTACGACGGCGAGCAATTGATTCACGAACGGCAGTGCCCGATCGAATGGCAGCAACTGGCACAGAACGTCGACGACCCTCACGGCGATTTGTGGTTGACCTACTACAGCCACATCTTCAACCCGGCGCGGTTGAACCCGAAGGTCATGCAAGGGCATTTGCCGGTGCGGTTCTGGAAGAACCTGCCGGAGGGGGAGTTGATACCGGGATTGATCACCCAGGCGCGAATGGGCAAGCAACAGAATGGGCAGGCGAGTGGGATTGCCAGTCGAGCCGGAAAGCGGATTGCTTTGAAATAGAAGATCAAAAGATCGCAGCCTTCGGCAGCTCACAGAGACCGTGTAGGAGCTGCCGAAGGCTGCGGTCTTTGATTTTTGGTCTTCTGTAGCCCAGCAAAAAGCCCTCCATTCATCACTCAATGGAGGGCTTTCCAACATCAATAACCGTCAATTCAAACTTTGACGATCCAGCCCGCTGGCGCTTCGATGTCGCCGGTCTGCACGCCAGTCAGCTCTTTGTAGAGCTGCTGGGTCACCGGGCCTACCTCGGTTTCGCTATGGAATACATGCAGATGATCGTTGTAGCTGATGCCACCAATCGGCGTGATCACGGCAGCGGTACCGCAGGCACCGGCTTCCTTGAAGTCCGCCAGTTTGTCGATCAGCACGTCGCCTTCAACCACTTCCAGGCCCAGACGCGATTTCGCCAGCTCGATCAGCGACAGGCGGGTGATGCCTGGCAGGACCGATGGCGAGTTCGGGGTGACGAACTTGTTGTCGTGGGTGATTCCGAAGAAGTTGGCCGAACCGACTTCCTCGATCTTGGTGTGGGTCATCGGATCGAGGTAGATCGCGTCGGCGAAGTTGGCTTTCTTGGCTTTCGAGCCCGGCATCAGGCTGGCGGCGTAGTTGCCGCCGACCTTGGCCGCACCGGTGCCTTGTGGGGCCGCGCGGTCGTAGCTGGAGATCTGGAAGTTGTGCGGGGTCAGGCCGCCCTTGAAGTAGGCGCCGACCGGTATGCAGAAGATCGAGAAAATGAATTCGGGCGCGGTGCGTACGCCGATGTTGTCACCGACGCCGATCACGAACGGGCGCAGGTACAGCGCGCCGCCGGTGCCGTACGGCGGGATGAAACGCTCGTTGGCGCGAACCACGGCTTTGCAGGCTTCGATGAACTGCTCGGTGTCGACCGTCGGCATCAGCAGACGCGCGCAGCTGCGTTGCATGCGCAGGGCGTTCTGGTCCGGGCGGAACAGGTTGATCGAGCCGTCCTTGCAGCGATAGGCCTTCATGCCTTCGAAGCACTGCTGACCATAGTGAAGGGCAGTGGAGCCTTCGCTGATGTGCAGGACGTTATCTTCGGTCAGGGTGCCTTTGTCCCACTCGCCATCGCGAAAGTACGACAGATAGCGCTTGTCGGTCTTGATGTAGTCAAAACCCAGCTTGTCCCAATTGATGCTTTCGTTACCCATGACACCCTCTATCACTGAACAACCGCCGAAACGGTTCAAGGCTTCTGACGTTTTTTGGATGGGCACAACAATACTTCATTCTTGAGCGGTTTCGCAGCTTGTGGCGAGGGGATTTATCCCCGCTGGGCTGCGAAGCGGCCCCTTTGGCTCAGATATCTGACGTTCGGCGGTGGCCGATTTTGCGGTTGCTGGGCAACCCCGCGGGGATAAATCCCCTCGCCACAGCGGCATTCGGCTGCATCTGTCACAGATGCAGCGCATGCCCCAGCGCACGCAATGCCGCCTCCTGCACCGCTTCGCCCAAGGTTGGGTGCGCATGAATGGTGCCGCCGATGTCTTCCAGCCGCGCGCCCATTTCCAGGCTTTGCGCAAACGCCGTCGACAACTCGGAAACCCCAACGCCCACCGCTTGCCAACCGACAATCACATGATTATCCCGACGAGCAACCACGCGCACGAAGCCGCTTTTCGATTCCAGGGTCATCGCCCGGCCGTTGGCGGCGAACGGGAAACTGGAAACGATGCAGTCCAGCCCGGCAGCCTTGGCTTCGTCCGGAGTTCTGCCGACCACCACCAGTTCCGGGTCGGTAAAGCACACGGCAGCGATGGCGGTGGGGTTGAACTCACGGGTTTTGCCGCTGATCAGCTCGGCAACCATCTCGCCTTGGGCCATGGCGCGGTGCGCGAGCATCGGTTCGCCGCTGACATCGCCAATGGCGTAGACATTACGCATGCTGGTCTGGCAACGGCTGTCGATCCTGATCGCCGAACCGTTCATGTCCAGGTTCAGGGCTTCGAGATTGAAGCCTTGAGTGTTGGGTTTGCGCCCGACGGCGACCAGCACCTGATCGGTTTCCAGGTTCAAGCTTTCACCCTCGGGATCGCGCACCTGCAATGTGCCATCGAAACCCAGCACGCTGTGCTTGAGGTACAGCTTCACGCCCAGTTGCTTCAGCGCTTCATGTACCGGTTGCGTCAGCTCAGCATCGTAAGCGGGCAAGATGCGATCCTGTGCCTCGACCACGCTGACGTCGGCGCCGAGCTTGCGATAGGCAATGCCCAATTCCAGGCCGATGTAACCACCGCCGACCACCACCAGGCGTTTTGGCACGGACGTCGGCGCCAGCGCTTCGGTGGAGGAGATGATCGGCCCGCCAATCGGCAGGATCGGCAGGTTGACGCTGGTCGAACCGGTGGCCAGCACCAGATGCTCGCACTGGATGCGCGTATCGCCGACTTCCACGGTTTTGCCATCGATGATTTTCGCCCAGCCGTTGACAACCTGGACCTTGTTCTTCTTCAGCAGTGTCGCGACACCAGTGGTCAGGCGATCAACGATGCCGTCCTTCCACTCGACGCTTTTGCTGATATCCAGGGTCGGCGCGGCAACGTTGATGCCCAACGCCGAATGCTGGCTGTGATGCTGCGTCTGGTGAAACTGCTCAGCGACATGAATCAGCGCTTTTGACGGAATGCAGCCGATATTCAGGCAGGTGCCGCCTAACGATTGGCCTTCGACCAGAATGGTCGGGATGCCCAGTTGTCCGGCGCGGATCGCGGCGACGTAACCACCAGGGCCGCCGCCGATGATCAGCAGCGTCGTGTTCAGAGATTGCATGCAGGCTTACTCCACAAACAGAGTGGCAGGTTGTTCGAGCAAGCCACGGATGGCCTGGATGAAGAGCGCCGCATCCATGCCATCGACCACGCGGTGATCGAAGGAGCTGGAGAGGTTCATCATCTTGCGGATTACGACTTGGCCTTTGACGACCATCGGCCGCTCGACGATTTTGTTCACGCCGACAATAGCCACCTCCGGCAGATTCAGCACCGGCGTGCTGACAATCCCGCCCAATGCGCCGAGGCTGGTCAGCGTAATGGTCGAACCGGACAGCTCATCGCGGCTGGCCTTGCCATTGCGTGCGGCATTGGCCAAACGCGAAATTTCCGCGGCGCTGTCCCACAGGCTGCGCGCTTCGGCGTGACGCACCACGGGCACCATCAGGCCGACATCGCTTTGCGTGGCGACACCGACATGCACCGCGCCGAGACGGGTGATGACTTGCGCTTCGTCGTCGTAACGGGCGTTCATCTGCGGGAAGTCGCGCAGAGCGACAACCAGTGCACGTACCAGGAATGGCAGCAAGGTCAACTTGCCTCGGCTGGCGCCGTGCTTTTCATTGAGATGCGCACGCAGTTCTTCTATCGCGGTAACGTCGATTTCTTCGACGTAGCTGAAATGCGCGGCACGCTGAGTGGCGTCCTGCATGCGCTGAGCGATCTTGCGGCGCATGCCGATCACTTGAATCTGTTCTTCGTCGTTGCGTTGGGCGTAAGCGGCAGCGGCCGGCGCCGAAGCGTTCGACTGACCTTGCGCCAGATAAGCCTCGAGGTCTTCGTGCAACACACGACCGGCCGGGCCGCTGCCGCGAACCAGCCGCAGTTGTATACCCAAATCCAGCGCATGTTTGCGCACGGCCGGCGAGGCGAGCGGGCGTTCGTCTGGTTCGCGAGCAACCATCGGGCCTTGGCAGGCAGGAGCAGGGGCAGGGCGCGGCGCGGCTGCAACAGGTTTGCTCTCCACGACGGCTTCAACTGTCGGCGCAACAGGCTCTTTCGTAACAACAGGCGCGGCGGACTCTTTAAGGTTGCCTGCACCTTCAACTTCGATGCTGATCAGCACACTGCCGACTGCCATCACTTCACCCGGCTGACCACCGAGCGCAATTACTTTGCCGTGCACTGGCGAAGGAATATCGACCATCGCCTTGTCGGTCATCACATCCGCCAGCACCTGGTCTTCAACCACCAGATCGCCCACCTTGACGTGCCACTGCGACAGTTCTACTTCTGCGATGCCTTCGCCGATGTCCGGCATCTTGATAACGTGCGTGCCCATTCAGACCTCCATGACCCGTTTCAACGCCGCACCCACTCGGGACGGCCCTGGGAAATACGCCCACTCCTGCGCGTGCGGGTAGGGCGTGTCCCAACCGGTGACGCGTTCGATCGGCGCTTCCAGGTGATGGAAGCAATGCTCTTGCACCAGCGACACCAGTTCGGCGCCGAAACCGCAGGTGCGCGTGGCTTCGTGAACCACCACGCAACGACCGGTTTTCTTCACCGATTTGACGATGGTGTCCAGGTCCAGCGGCCACAGGCTGCGCAGGTCGATGACCTCGGCATCCACGCCGGACTCTTCGGCAGCCACTTGCGACACATAAACGGTGGTGCCGTAAGTCAACACCGTCACATCTTTGCCCGGACGAGTGATCGCGGCGACATCCAGCGGCACGGTGTAATACCCATCCGGCACTTGCGCGGCAGGGTGTTTCGACCACGGGGTTACCGGACGGTCGTGATGGCCATCGAACGGGCCGTTGTACAGGCGTTTCGGCTCGAGGAAGATCACCGGGTCATCGTTTTCGATGGAGGCAATCAGCAGGCCTTTGGCGTCATACGGGTTGGACGGCATCACCGTACGCAGACCGCAGACCTGAGTGAACATCGCCTCAATGCTCTGGCTGTGGGTCTGGCCGCCGTAGATGCCGCCGCCGCACGGCATGCGCAGGGTCATCGGCGCGGTGAACTCACCGGCCGAGCGATAACGCAGGCGTGCCGCTTCGGAAATGATCTGGTCGGAGGCGGGGTAGACGTAGTCGGCGAACTGGATTTCCGCAACCGGACGCAAACCGTAGGCGCCCATGCCGACGGCCACGCCGACGATGCCGCTTTCCGAGATCGGCGCGTCGAACACCCGCGAGGTGCCGTACTTGGTCTGCAGGCCTTCGGTGCAGCGGAACACGCCGCCGAAGTAGCCGACGTCCTGACCGAAGACGACGACGTTGTCATCGCGCTCAAGCATCACATCCATGGCCGAGCGCAGGGCCTGGATCATGGTCATGGTGGTCGTGGTCATGGCGGTTTCCAACTGAATATTGTTGTTGTGATCGTTCATGTCAGATCCCCAACTGCTGACGCTGGCGCTTCAAGTGCTCCGGCATCTCTTTGTAGACGTCTTCGAACATGGTCGCGGCGCTCGGAATCTGGCCGCCGGCGAGGGTGCCGTACTGTTCGGCCTGTTTCTGCGCGGCGATCACTTCGGCTTCGAGTTCGGCGCTAACGGCGGCGTGCTCTTCTTCGGACCAGTGGCCGGCCTTGATCAGGTGCTGTTTCAGGCGCGCAATCGGATCGCCGAGAGGGAAGTGGCTCCAGTCATCGGCAGGGCGGTATTTGGAAGGATCATCGGAAGTCGAGTGCGGGCCGGCGCGGTAGGTGACCCATTCGATCATGGTCGGGCCGAGATTGCGCCGGGCGCGTTCGGCAGCCCAGGCGGAAGCGGCGTAGACCGCGTAGAAGTCATTGCCGTCGACACGCAGCGAAGCGATGCCGCAACCGACGCCGCGTCCGGCGAAAGTCGTAGCCTCACCGCCAGCAATGGCCTGGAAGGTGGAAATTGCCCACTGGTTGTTGACGACGTTGAGGATCACCGGCGCGCGGTATACGTGGGCGAAGGTCAGGGCGGTGTGGAAGTCGGATTCGGCGGTGGCGCCGTCACCGATCCACGCCGAGGCGATTTTGGTGTCGCCCTTGATCGCCGAAGCCATGCCCCAGCCGACACCCTGAATGAATTGGGTGGCGAGGTTGCCGGAAATGGTAAAGAAACCGGCGTCCTTGACCGAGTACATGATTGGCAACTGGCGGCCCTTGAGCGGGTCGCGCTCGTTGGACAGCAGTTGGCAGATCAGGTCGACCAGCGGCACATCGCGGGCCATCAGGATGCTTTGCTGGCGGTAGGTCGGGAAGCACATGTCATCAATGTTCAGCGCCAACGCCTGGGCGCTGCCGATGGCTTCTTCGCCGAGGCTCTGCATGTAGAACGACATCTTTTTCTGGCGCTGGGCGACGACCATGCGGTTGTCGTAGATGCGCGTCTTGAGCATCGCGCGCATGCCTTTGCGCAGCATCTCGACCGGCACGTTTTCAGCCCATGGGCCGAGGGCGTTGCCCTGATCGTCGAGCACGCGAATCAGGCCTCGCGCCAGGTCGGCGGTGTCGGCAGGTTCTACATCGATTGGAGGTTTGCGCACCGTACCGGCATCGGTCAGATGCAGGTAGGAAAAATCGGTTTTACAGCCGGGACGGCCCGAGGGTTCAGGGACGTGCAGGCGCAGCGGTTCATACGCTTGGGTCATGGCTTCTACGCTCGATCTTGTGAATTTCTTGTAGTGAGCTGGCAGTCATTCCTGGGTAGAGGAAATCTTGTCCTACAACAATCATAGGCGCGGCCAAGAAGAATATTTCTCTGTGTTTCGTTGCGCTGGCGACCATTTGCAGATAGAAATTCTGCATAAACATAAAAAACAGGTGGTTTTGTCTCATGCGCAAACTGGACCGTACCGATATCGGCATTCTCAACAGCCTTCAGGAGAACGCGCGCATCACCAACGCCGACCTCGCCCGCTCCGTGAACCTGTCGCCGACGCCATGCTTCAACCGGGTCAAGGCCATGGAAGAATTGGGCCTGATTCGCGAACAGGTCACGCTGCTGGATGCCGATCTGCTGGGGCTGCACGTGAACGTGTTCATTCACGTCAGCCTGGAGAAACAGGTGGAAGAGGCGCTGCAGCATTTCGAGGAAGCGATTTCTGACCGGCCTGAGGTGATGGAGTGCTACTTGATGGCCGGCGATCCGGATTATCTGATCCGCGTGCTGGTGCCGAGCATCCAGTCGCTGGAACGCTTCATGATGGATTTTCTGACCAAGGTGCCTGGCGTCGCCAACATTCGCTCGAGCTTTGCCCTCAAGCAGGTGCGCTACAAAACTGCGCTGCCCTTGCCGGCCAATGGATTGACGTTAGGCACCTGAGCGGCCCGGCAGACCTGACGACGGCGGGCCGGCGTATTCCCCAGCGGAATATCCCCCATGAAATCATTGGATTTTTCTTCTGTTCGCTCATGGCGTAGCGTGCCCGTGAAGGACAAGGAGAATCACCATGACTCAACCCGCCATCGATCCCGCCGGCAAATTCGACAACTCCAGAGCCAATGAATACGCCAGGCAAAGCCGGATTGCCCTGGCCGGCTACGATGCCTGTCACGATCTTTCCGCCTGCATGCTGGCCGCCAGCCTCGGCCCGTCGCGTCCGGCAAAAGTGCTGGTGGTGGGCGCAGGTGGCACCGCGCAGGAAATCATCGCCATGGCCGCGCTGGAGCCAAGCTGGAATTTCACTGCAGTCGATCCTTCCGAGCCGATGCTGGATGCCGCCACCGAGCACTTGCGCGCTAATGATTTGCTGCACAGAACCCGAATACATCTCGGCCATGTCGAAGACTTGCCGGCAGACGCGTCCTTCGATGCCGCGACGCTGATCGGCGTCCTGCATCACTTGGCCGGCGACACGGCCAAGCAACAGATCCTGCAATCCATTCACGCCCGGCTCAAACCTGGCGCGCCGTTGATCGTCGCTGGCAATCATTACGCTTATGAAAGTCAGCCGTTGCTGCTGCAAGCCTGGAGCCAGCGCTGGCGACAGCAGGGCGCCACCGCCGAGGAGGTGCAGGTGAAACTCGGGAAGATTTTGCAGGGTGCTGATCCGCCGCACTCGGAGGCGGCGGTTCAGGCGTTGTTGCATGACGCGGGGTTCGGCGACGCGACGCGGTTTTTCAGCAGTCTGTTCTGGGGCGCCTGGCTGACATGCAAGCTCAGTTAAGCGACTCGGTTTGTTTAAGCCTCCGTCCAGTCCAGTGCTGCGGTTTCGCGCCACTTCACATCAGTGATGCCGTAGCGCTCGGCCTGGGGTTTGGAAACGACTTTCAACGGCGGTTTGCCCGGTTTTGGAATCGGCGCAATACCGGCGTCACAGCTCGCCCAATGCCAAGCGTCGGCGTTGCGCATACTCTTGGCGCGGATGACGAATGATTTTGGCTGGTCGTGCAGTTTGTATTCGATGACGAAAATATCGGTGCTACGCATGAGTTCCTCCTTACGCTCATACGTAAATGATTTTGTCCGACAAAAAAATTCAAAGGATTTTCTGATCAGGTGATCAGCGAAACGAAACGCTCTGGAACGCGGTTCTCCAAGGATTCTCAGGATCTGGAAAACCTTGCCGGCGCAGTCACTTCAGGTCGCCCGCAACAGCTTCGCCCGGCAAGTGGCCGGGCGACGCTTTTCAGACCCGCAATCAGTAATCCCAGATCGCCGGAATCCAGCGGAACGCATCGCCATTGACCGCCACTCGGCCCACCGATGGGAAGGCCAGATGCGTGGCGACGAACAGTTCGCCGCTGGCGGCGGCTTCCTTGAGCATGCGCACTCGGACTTCCACCGATTTCGCCGGATCGTGTTCGAAACCGTTGTGCCAATCAGGATGATCGAACGCCACCGGGAACAGCGCATCACCGGCGAAGGTCAGGCGCTCGCCGCCGGAGTTGACGTAGACCACGCAGTGGCCAGGCGTATGCCCGCCGGTGAGTTTGGCGACTACGCCGGGAGCAACCTGGCATTCGTCTTCAAAGATCTGCAGCTTGCTTTCATAGTGATCGATGAACGCGTTGGCAGTGCTGCGCAGGACGTCCGGCACAGGCGCGGGCATGTCGGTGTAGGTGAAGTCCGGCGTGGTCCAGAAATTCACTTCGGCGGCGGTGACGTGGATACGCACGTCTTCACGCAGACGACTTTTCACCGAGTCGACCAGCAGGCCGCCGATGTGGTCCATGTGCATGTGGGTGATGACGATATCGGTGATATCAGCGAGGTCCACCCCGGCAGCGGCCAGGCGCTTGGGAAACTGCCCGGCGCGCGGGAAACCGGGGAACTGGCCACCGAGACCGGCGTCGACGAGGATGACTTGCTCGCCGCTGCGCACCACCAGCACGTTGAGCGCCCAGTCGAACGCATCGGGGCCCAGGTACATTTCCTTGAACCAGGCGGCACGGTCGGCGGGATCGGCGTTGGTCGACATGGTCTGGGTCGGCAACGGCAGCACGCCATCGCTGATCACCATCACATCGATGTCGCCCAGGCGCAGAGCGTAGCGCGACGGCACCAGTTCTTCGCTCGGGCTTTGCAGGGCTACCGCGCGGTTGGCGGTGAAGGAATCCAGATGCAGGGTCATGGTGTTCTCCTTGTTCTCAGGGCTAAAACGCAGGGTGAAATCAGGCAACCGGGATCAGCGGGTCGGCGGCCGCGAGGGCAGCGCGACGATCGGCGGCGGGCGGGTAGATCCACACCGTGTTGATTTGCGTCTTCAGCTCTTTGGCTTCAGCCTTGACCAGTTTCAACTGACGATCCCAGCCTTCGGTGTACACCGCGCCCCAGGCGCCCAGATCCAGGCAAGTCACGTACTTGGGCTGGCGGTACATTGTCGGGGCAACACCGAGCAGATCGGCGGCGGCGTTGTTGCCGGCATAACGGCCCAGGCTGATCGCATGCTGGCAAGACATTGCCGCGTAGTTGCCGAGGTCATCAGTGGCGGCGCGAGCGACATCACCGGCGGCAAATACATGATCGATGCCTTGCACCTTGAGGTTGCCGTCGACATGCAGGCGGCCTTGGCCATCGCGTTCGGCGTCGAGTTGTTCAGTGAGCGGGCTGGCGCGGAAACCTACGGTCCAGATCACGGTGTGGCTTTCGATGTGGCGGCCATCGGCGAGGGTGACGCCATTGGCATCCACGGCAGCAACGCTGGCGTCGACGATCCATTCGATACCCAATTCATTGGACGCCTCGATGATCGATGGACGAATACCGTCGCCCATGGTCGCGGCGATGTCCTTGCTGCGATCGACAATGATCACGCGCAGATCTTGATCCTCACCGAGAATCGCGCGCAGGCGCGCCGGCATTTCCGTCGCGGTTTCAATCCCGGTGAAACCACCACCGGCGACCACCACGGTGTTGCGCGCAACGCTGGCCGGTTGGTCGGCGAGGGCGATGAGATGGCGTTCCAGACGCGCCGAGGATTCGATCTGATCGACATCGAACGCATGCTCCTTGAGCCCCGGAACCGGCGGCCGTGCGAGCTGGCTGCCGCTGGCGAGAACCAGCCGGTCGTAGCTCAGTTGACCCGGACGCCCGGCCTCGTCGCGGTAACCGATTCGGCGCGCCTCGGCGTCGATGCTGTCAGCGGTGCCTTTGACGAAACGCACACCCACCGCATCGAACAGCGCGTCGAGCGGCGCGTACATGCTGTGCACATCCGGCTCGTAGAAGCGCGGGCGAATGCGCAACTCGGCTTGCGGGGCGAGCAAGGTGATCTCGACATCCTGACGGTCATGCATATCCAGCAAACGCGCAGCGCTCAGCGCACTCCACAGCCCGCCGAACCCCGCACCGATCACCAATAATTGCTGTTTCATAATGTGCTCCCTGACGCTGATGGATGGATGACACCTGAGCCCGACGCGGACTCTGGCGTGACGATCACTGGCCGCCGCAACTGGTTGCCGTACTGCCTGGCGCTCAATCGTTCGCTGTCGAAAGCCATGCTAGGGCGGGGAGGCTGCGGGCGCAGTTGTCCATCGGTGTGCGTGGGGTACGCATGGGTGGAAGAGGGGTATACGAAGGTATGGGGGGCGAGGTGGGAATACCGGCCAGGTGTTGTTCGAAACGAACATCGCCGCGCAGGGTGCCAGCACGCCTGCACGGCCGATGCCGTTGTTCAGTCGGTGGGCACTACGTTATCCAACGCTTTGTTCACGGCCAATTCTCCTAGCATGACCACCTGCGCGATGCCCAACAGGGTATTGCGCCGTGAGCCCTCCAGCATCCCGGCGAAATCACCGAGCATCACCGTGGCTGAGGCCAGGGATTCGCAGGCGTTGACCAGCAGCGATTCGGTGTCTGATTCCGGGTTGACCATAAACAGGGTGTTGGGACTGTAGGGCGTAGCGTTGATATTGGTCGGCGCGAGGTAATGGTCGAGCGCGCGCTCGGCGGCGTCGTGCAGTTTTTTGAATGAAAGGATTCGTAAGGCGATACCGGGTCGGTGACCGGCGGATGGGACGGTGTCTGTGACATCAGCTGAAACTCCGGTGAGAGCCGCTTGAGCGTCTGAGTATGGGAATGCCGCGCCACGGCTGTGGCGCGTCCGCTGGCAGTGAGGGAGCATGCCCCCTCCTGCCTGGGTTGCCGGCTAGCTCGACACGCGTCGGCTGTCGAGCACGCGATTGACGATCAGCTCACTCAACATGATCACCTGCTGCAACATCAGCAGCGATCGACGCTGTGGATGGTCGATCACGCCACCGATTTCGCGGGCCATGTCATTGGCGGCGGCCAGTGATTCACAGGCTTCGACGAGCAACGTTTCCTCGTCCACCGTGGGGTCGATGAGAAAGATCCTGCCCGGCTGGCGCTTGGGGATGGTGGTTTTGAGCGTCTGAGGGTCGAGGTAAAACTTGATGGCACGAGCGGCCGCGTCTTTTATTCGCTGGGGTTCCAGAGCGGGGTCGTACGGGATCGAATCGGCTTCTGGCGGGTTTGGCGTTACTTTGAACATAAATGACTCTCTACCTTGAAGGAATGAAGAGCCGTCACTATCGCTACCAAACGATGGGTGGCGGCCACGCGCGGGTTGGTAGACCGGTCAAGATAGTTAACCCCGGCGCTCACGAATGAGCCCCACGCATGGCCACCATAGAGAGCTGAGCCTCGAAATAGAGGCCGCATATGGGGAAGCCGTACAACTATCAAGAAACGGGCTACCAAACCCGATCACTGTTTTGCAGTGACAGGGAAACGATATAGCCCAACCGATAGCTGTGTAAGCCGGCGGATTCTGAAGTACCGGTAGGCAGCGGCGCAAGGCGTTGTAGGCTTTTTGCAGTAACAGTCGGTGTAATTTAAACGTGATTGCCAAGTCGTGTTTATGCGCTGTACGTGCCTGCTCATCTCACCTTTTCAAAATGTAGGAGACCCGAATCTGTTTAGGCCGATCTCAGGGCCGTTGCGCCGTGGAAAGAGGAAGATGGCCAAAGGGAGGCGTTGATCAAGCGATCGCTTTCGCGAGCAAGCTCGCTCCCACAAGGGTAACTGCGGTGGGTCAGTTTTTTGAGTTCCGCTAGCCTGGAGCGTACGCAGTGCAACCTCAACCCAGGCAACTAACTCGTCCGCCGCAAAGGGTTTACGCAGGCAGGCAACGACATCAGTCGCTCGGGACTTGTCGCAAGGCAAATCTCCGTGATGCGCCGACACGAAAATCACCGGCATCCGCCAGCCTTGCGCCCGCAGTGCATCCAGCATCTGCGAACCACTCATGCCCGGCATCTGCATATCGGAAATCAGACAATCAGTCTGCGCCGGTCCATCCGATTCAAGGTAATCCGCCGGCGCCGCATAGCCGAGCACTCGATAACCCGACGCTCGCAGCAGGCTGCTCAGCGATGTGCGCATGGCCTCGTCGTCGTCCACTACTGCAATGACATGCGTCTTGTGCATAACGCTCCCGGGCCGGGTGGCCGAGCTGGTGACTCCTGTCGTTCTTGCACCATACGCTGATGGCCAGCGGGCAAAACTATACGTAGGTATAGCGGTTCAGCCATCGCGGCTGAAGCGACTGCGGTAGTCGCGCGGGGAGATCGACAGGTGGCGTTGGAAGCAGGCGCGCAGGCGTTCTTCATCGCTGAAGCCGCAGAGGCGGGCGATTCGTTCGATTTTATGCGGGGAGTTTTCCAGCAGGCGTTTGGCCGCTTCGAGGCGAAACAGCTCCAGCGCTTTCGACGGTGTGCGCCCGGTGCGCGCTTTGTAGACCCGCGTGAAGTTGCGCAGGCTCATCGCGGCTTGCTCGGCGAGGCGCTCCACCGTCAGATTCGGATCGCCGAGGCGCTCCATCAGCCACAGGTGCAGATCATCGAACATCGCAGCGTCCTGCGCCTGCGATTGCAACAGCGTGCTGTATTGCGCCTGGCCGCCGGGGCGTTTGATGTACACCACCAGTTCCCGCGCGACCTGCAGCGTCACGTCGCGGCCGCAATCGGCCTCGACCAGTGCCAGCGCCAGATCGATCCCGGCGCTGACTCCGGCCGAGGTCCAGATCTTGTCCTGCTGAATGAAAATCGCATCGGCATCCACCTCGATCGCCGGAAAGCGATTGCGCAAAGCGTCGCACATCGCCCAGTGGGTGGCGGCGCGGCGGCCATCGAGCAATCCGGCCTGAGCCAGCAGAAACGCACCACTGCACACCGAAACCACGCGGCGGGCGAGGTGAGCATGGCTGCGCAGCCAGTCGGTGAGTTCGCGGTGCTCGTCGAGGCTCTCGCAAATGTCAGGGGCGCCGGGCACGACCAGCGTGTCCAGCGCGGCGCTCTCGAGCGTGGTCAACGCCTGGGTGTCGATGGCCAGCCCTTCGACGGTCTCGATCAAACCGCCGTTGAGGCTGGCGGTGTGCAGTTGATAACCGGGCTGCCCGCGCTCGGCCAAGGCTTTGCTCGCCGCCCAGAACACGGTTTGCGCACCGCTGAGGTCGAGCAGGCTCAGGCGTGGGTAGGCGATGAACACCACGTCGCGCGGAGCCGTTGTAAAAGCGGGATGAGTGGACATCGCGGGCCTGCCTGTTTGCAGCGCTGGCGGCGGGACTGCCTCAGCCTGGCCGATTTTCAGGGGTTTCTGGCCGGTCGGCAATGGCGTCGACTGATAGCCTGATCGCTGACCGCCCGGGGTATCTGGCTGCGGTCGCCATCCTGAACTAGATTTATTGACCAGCCCGATGCGTGCTGCGATCTCGCCGAGGAGACACGATGACCTTGTGGTCGCATTCCAGCCCTGCGCAAAGTCCCGCTGCGCTCAGCGAGCCGGTGGTGTACGTGGTCGACGACGATGCCTCGATGCGCCAGGCGCTCGACAGCTTGCTGCGCTCGATCGGCCTGCAGGTGCGAACCTTTGACAGCGCCGCGGATTTTCTCGCGCAAGCGCAACGTGAGGTGCCCGGTTGTCTGGTGCTCGACGTGCGTCTGCGCGGCGAAAGCGGCCTGACATTTCAGGAGCAGATGGAGAAAAACGGCTTGCGCATCCCCGTGGTGTTCATGACCGGCCACGGCGACATCGCCATGAGCGTCAAGGCGATGAAGGCCGGTGCGGTGGATTTTCTGGCCAAGCCGTTCCGTGATCAGGACATGCTCGACGCCGTGGCCAGTGCGCTGGCCCGCGACCGCGCGCGGCTCGCCGACGAACATTCCGGCGCCGTCCTGCGTCGGGCTTACGAAACGCTGACCGCACGTGAGCGCGAGGTGCTCGGCTACGTCATTGCCGGGCTGATGAACAAGCAGATTGCCGGGCAACTCAAGCTCAGCGAGGTCACGGTCAAAGTCCATCGCGGCCAGGTCATGCGCAAACTGGGCGCACGTTCAGTGGCCGATCTGGTACGAATCGCTGAGGCGTTGGGCATCGAGCCTGTGCAGCGCGGCCCCTGAGCATTGCTAACGCTGAACACCCGGTACGGCAGAAAAACCTTGAGCAGTGTCGACGCAGATGGCCAGCAACAAACAGATTTTGTGGGACGACGGCGAGCGGGTGTTGTCCCGCGAGCGCGGTTCGGGCGAGGGCAGCGTGTTGGCGGTGCGTCCGGCGCTCGGTCAGCCGTTGCCGGCGACCCTTGCGCGGCTCGCGCATGAATACAGCCTCAGGGACAATCTCGATCCTGCCTGGGCATTGCAGCCCACATCCCTGGAGCGCACGGGCACTCGGGTTCGTCTGCTGCTCGACGATCCGGGCGGCGAGCCGTTGTCGCGATTGCTGGTCGCACCCTGGCTATCGAAACCTGTCTGGGCTTGGCTGCCAATATTGCCAAGGCGCTGGGCCATCTGCATCAGCGCGGCCTGGTGCACAAAGACCTGAAACCGCAGCACATCTTCGTTCATTGCCATGATGGAGCGGCACGGTTGACCGGCTTCGGCCTGGCCTCGCGCGTGCCTCGCGAGCGGCAAGCGCCCACGCCGCCGGAAACCATCGCTGGCACGCTGGCCTACATGGCGCCGGAGCAAACCGGGCGGATGAATCGTTCGATCGATTCGCGCAGCGACCTGTATGCCTTTGGCGTGACGCTGTACCAGATGCTCACCGGCTCGCTGCCGTTCAGCGCCAATGATCCGATGGAATGGGTGCATTGCCACATCGCACGGCTGCCGATGCCAGCGTGCGAACGGGTGGCGACGGTGCCGCCGATGCTCTCGCGGGTGGTGATGAAACTGTTGGCGAAAACTGCCGAGGAACGCTATCAGACCGCGGCCGGCGTCGAGCATGACTTGCGCCGTTGCCTCGACGAGTGGCGACGGGCGCGACAGATCGAGACGTTTACGCTGAACGAGCAGGGCGCCCTCGAGCGTTTGCTGATTCCGGAAAAACTCTACGGCCGCGAACACGACGTGCAAACATTGATCGATGCCTTCGCCAATGTAGTGCAAACAGGTGCGCCGGCGCTGGTGCTGGTCTCGGGTTATTCCGGCATCGGCAAATCGTCGGTGGTCAGCGAACTGCACAAAGTGCTGGTGCCGACCCGTGGCTTGTTCGCCGCCGGCAAGTTCGACCAGTACCAGCGCGACGTACCCTATTCGACATTGGTCCAGGCCTTTCAGGGCCTGGTGCGGACGCTGTTGGGCAAGCGCGCCGACGTGCTGGCGGGATGGCGCGAAGCACTGTTGCGGGCGCTGGACGCGAACGCGCGGCTGATCACCGATCTGATTCCCGAGCTCAAATTGATCATCGGCGATCAGCCCGCCGTGCCCGAGCTGGAACCGCAGCAGGCGCAGCAGCGATTTCTAAAGGTTTTGCAGCGCTTCATCGGCGTGTTCGCCCGGGCCGAGCATCCGCTGACGCTGTTCCTTGACGACCTGCAGTGGCTCGACGCGGCCACCCTTGATCTGCTCGAAGACTTGCTGAGCCGTGCCGAAATTGCTCATCTGCTGCTGGTTGGCGCGTATCGCGACAACGAGGTGGATGGGGATCATCCACTCAGCCGTACCCTCAACACGCTGCGTAGCGCTGGCGTGCGGATTGACGAGATTCGCCTCGCACCCTGGCCGGCGCGCACATTGAACAACTGATCAGCGAGTCGCTGCGCTGCCCGCCGGCGAGTATCGTCGCGCTGGCGCGGCTGGTGCTGGACAAGACTGCCGGCAATCCGTTTTTCGTCATCCAGTTTCTCCACGCCCTGGCCGAGGAGAAGCTGCTGACATACGAGCCTGAGCGCAATCGCTGGCGCTGGGATGTGCAGCTGATCAACGGCAAGGGCTACACCGACAACGTCGTCGATTTGATGGTTTGTAAGCTGGCGCGACTGCCGCTGGAGACCCGCCAGGCACTGCAGCAACTGGCTTGCCTGGGCAACGTTGCACGGCTCGACACGCTGGCCACCGTCCTCGATGTGCCGGTCCCTCGCGTTCACCTCGCGTTGTGGCCAGCGGTGCGGCTGGAGCTGGTCGAGCGTCAGGACGGTGCCTACCGGTTTGTGCATGACCGCATCCATGAAGCGGCGTATTCGCTGATCGCTGAAACCGAACGGGCGCAAATGCACCTGCGCATCGGCCGCTTGCTGGCGCTGCAAACCCAGGGCGAGCGGCGCGAAGAGGCGATCTTCGAGATTGTCGGCCAGCTCAATCGCGGTGCGCATCTGATCAGCCTGCGTGCCGAGCGCGAGCAACTGGCCGAATTCAACCTGCTTGCCGGCCAGCGCGCCAAGGCTTCGACCGCTTACACCTCGGCACTGACTTACTTGGGCGCCGGCGCAGAGCTGCTGGGCGAGCAGGGTTATGACAGTCGGCATGAGCTGGGTTTTGCTTTGGCGCTGAACCGCGCCGAGTGCGAATTTCTCACCGGCCAACTGGCGCTCGCCGACACGCGTCTGGCGACATTGGCCGAGCGCGCCGTGACCACCGTCGAGCGCGCGGCGGTGGCCTGCCTGCAAATGGATGTCTACTTGCTGCTTGATCGCAGCGACCGGGCGGTGGCGGTGTGTCTGGCCTATCTGCGTCAGGTCGGCATCGATTGGTCAGCGCATCCGGGCGATGCTCAGGTGCGTGACGAATATCAGCAGGTCTGGACCAGCCTGCGCGGGCGCAGTATCGAGCGGATGATCGACTTGCCGCTGATGGAGGACCCAGCCGCGCGGGCCACCCTCGATACACTGGGCAAACTCTTCGCGCCGGCGGTGCAGTCGGATCTGAACCTCGCCAGCCTGACCATTTGCAAAGCGGTCAGCCTCAGCCTGCAATACGGCAACTGCGATGCATCCTGTTTGCTCTATGCCAACTTCGGGCGCATATCGGGGCCGCGATTTGGCGACTATGCCGCCGGCTATCGATTTGGCCGTCTGGGCTGCGATCTGGTTGAGCGACGTGGGCTGACGCGTTACGAGGCGAGCACCTGGTTGTGCTTTTCGATTTTCGTGGTGCGCTGGATGCGACCTGTGCGCGAGTGCCGCGAACTGCTGCGCCGTGCGCTCAACGCGGCCCATCGCAGCGGCGATCTGCCGTATGCGGCGTTTGCCGGCAACAGCCTGATTTCCGATCTGTTGTTCATCGGCGAGCCGCTGGCCGAGGTGCAGGCGCAAGCTGAAGCAGGCCTGGCTTACGCCGAGAAGGTCGGTTTCGGTCTGGTGGCCGATTTCATGCGCTGCCAGTTGGCGCTGATCAAGATGCTGCGCGGGCAGACGCCGACGTTTGGCGGCTTCAACCATGACGGTTTCGATGAAACAGCTGTCGAGGCGCATCTCGCCGCGTCGGCGGATCTGGCGCTGGCGCGCGGCAAATACTGGGTGCGCAAGTTGCAGGCGCGCTACCTGGCGGGGGATTACGCGGCGGCCGCTGAGTGCGCGGCGCAGGCGCAGGGATTGTTGTGGGTGATTTCGGCGTTTTTCGAAGAGGCCGACTATCATTTTTATGCGGCGCTGACTTTGGCCGCTCACGGCGAAACCAACGCCGATACGCTACAGCGTCTGGGTCAACACCATGCGCAATTGCAAGTGTGGGCGGGTTTGTGCGCGGAAACCTTCGCCAGTCAGGTGGCGCTGGTCGGCGCAGAAATGGCGCGCGTCACCGGGCAGTTGCTCGAAGCCGAATTGCAGTACGAGCAAGCCATTCAATTGGCTCAGGACAATGGTTTGCTCCATATCGAAGCGCTGGCCAACGAACTGGCCGCACGGTTCTACAGCGCTCGCGGTCTGGCCAAGATATCCCGCGTTTACCTGCGCGACGCACGCTACGCCTATCTGCGCTGGGGCGCCGCAGGCAAAGTGCGGGAGCTGGAGCGACGTCACCGTTTTCTGCGTGCCGAAGAGGCGCAGCCGAATCCGACCACCACGCTCATTACGCCTGTTGAACACTTGGACATGGCGACGGTGCTCAAGGTCTCTCAAGCAGTGTCCGGGGAGATCGTCCTGGACCGTTTGATCGAAACGGTGATGCGCACCGCGATCGAACAGGCCGGGGCCGAGCATGGCCTGCTCATTTTGTTGGATGCCGACATTCCCTATGTCGCTGCGCAAACCCGCATCGGCGACGGTGCCACGCAGCTGTGCAACGCGCCGCTGCACACGGTGGCGCTGGCTGAGTCGGTGCTCTACCAGACGCTGCGCACCGGCGAAAACCTGTGCCTGGACGACGCGGTTGCCGATCCGCTGTTCGCCGCCGATCCATACGTTCAGCAACGAGGCGCGCGCTCGATCCTGTGCCTGGCATTGATGAATCAGGCGCGGGTGGTCGGGGCGCTGTATCTGGAAAACAACCTGTCGGCCGGGGTGTTCAGCCCGGCGCGTCTCGCCGTGTTGCGCCTGGTGGCGTCGCAGGCAGCGATCTCGCTGGACAACGCGCGCCTGTATCGCGACCTCGCGGAGCGAGAAGCGAAAATCCGTCGGCTGGTCGATGCCAACATCATCGGCATCATCGTCTGGAGCGTGGAAGGGGAAATCATCGAGGCCAACGACGCGTTCCTGCGCATGGTCGGTTACACCCGTGATGAGTTGCTTTCGGGCAGTGTCCATTGGCGTGACATGACGCCGCCGGCGATGCGCGCCAACAGCGACGTGGCACTGACAACGGCCATCCGCACCGGTCGCGCCCAGCCATTTGAGAAGGAATACATCCGCAAGGACGGCAGTCGCCTGCCAGTGATTGTCGGTCTGGCCGCCTTCGAAGCAAGTCAGCAGCAGGGCCTGGCCTTCGTCCTGGATATCAGCGAACGCAAGCTCGCCGAAGAGCAAGTGCGCGAAGGCGAGCGGCGGTATCGTCAGGTGCAAACGGAACTGGCCCACGCCAATCGCGTGGCAACCATGGGTCAGTTGGCCGCGTCGATCGCCCACGAAGTCAATCAACCGATCGCCGCCACGGTGACCCATGCCAACGCCGCCCTGCGCTGGCTGGGTGCGCAACCGCCGAACGTTGCCGAGGTGGAGCAGGGCCTGCGGCACATCATTCTCGACGGCAACCGCGCCGCCGACGTACTCGGACGCATCCGCGCGCTGATCCACAAAACCCCGCCGCAGCGTCAGCCTGTCAGCCTCAATCTGCTGATCGAAGAAATGGTCGGTTTCAGCCGGGGTGAAGCGCTCAAACACGGCGCTGAGGTCAGCGTTGAGCTGGCGGCAGATTTGCCTTTCGTAGTGGCGGACCGGGTCGAACTGCAACAGGTGTTGCTCAACCTGATCATCAACAGCCTCGAAGCTATGACGATCATGGCAGCGGGGCAGCGACGTCTGCTGATTCGCAGTGAGGCGCTGGGCGAAAACGTGCAAATCAGCGTGAGCGATTCGGGGCCGGGCTTTGCCTGCGAGCAGCCAGAGCAGGTGTTCACGGCGTTCTACACGACCAAATCCACCGGGCTGGGCATGGGCCTGTCGATTTGCCGCACGATCATTGAAGGACATGGCGGCAAATTGTGGGCCGAGCGCAATGAGCCGAGGGGGCGCGGGTGGTGTTTGAGTTGCCGCGTTGTGAATGAACATGATCAACAGCCAGGCTACCCGGGCATTGAGCCCGGGTGTTTCTGTCGGTGAGTTCAGGCCACCGGAATAGGATTTTCCAGCAGCGACAGGTTGAACTGCTCGATCAACCCGTGCTCGTTCGCGCCCTGGTTGGCTCGCAGCGGCAGTACTCGGTCGACCAGCACTTCGGTGGTGGCGGTTTCCAGCTTGATCAGGGTTTCCTCGATGAACTCGCCCAGCGGCATGGCGCGCTCGTCGCCGCTCTTGTGAATCAGGTCGGTATCGACCCAAGGTGGCGCGATTTCCAGGACCTTGACGCTGGTGTCGCGCAGCATGAAACGCTGCGACAGCGAGTAGGAATGGATCGCCGCTTTGGTCGCCGAATACAGCGCCGTGGTCGCCAGCGGCAGGTAGGCCAGTACCGAGCTGTTGTTGATGATGTAGGCCTCGGACTGGCGCTTGAGGTGTTCGACGAACGCGGCGCTGACGCGCACCGGGCCGAGCAGGTTGGTCTGCAACAGACCGACAGCCTGCGCATCGTCGTAGTCGCCGGAACCCGCGTTGTCGAAGGGCATGATCCCGGCGTTGTTGATGATCACGTTCAACGACGGATGGCGGCGGATGACTTCGGCGGCGACGTCCTTGATCTGCTGCGCATCGTTGATGTCCAGCTGCACGGTGTCGATGCCCGGATTCGCTTGGGCAATCTCTGCCAGCAGGGCCTGGCGACGGCCAGCGATGATGACCTTGTTGCCGCGCTGATGCAGGGCCTCGGCCAGTGCGCGGCCGATGCCGGAAGTGCCGCCGGTGATGAAGATCGTGTTGGCTTCAAGTTTCATGAGCTGCGTCCCGCAAGTGGATTGATTGGTATGTGAGCCATGATGGAGAAAACCTGCTCCGACCTGAATGACGTATGTGGTAGTATTTCAGGACATTCAACAAACGGAGCGCGACCATGCATCGAGTCGGCTATCTGCTCACGGAAGGTTTTCAGGTCATGGCGCTGGCGACCCAGTCGGTGTTCGAGTTCGCCAACATCGTCACCGGCAAAGCCGTGTACAAGGTGCAGAACTTTTCCCAGGCCGGCGGCATCGTCAGCTCCTCGCTGGGCTTGCACGTCGATACGTTGCCACTGACGCAGGCGGGGCTGGCCGACAGTTGGCTGGTGGCTGGCACGCTGACACCGCTGACGCCGCCCGATGCTGACGTGCTGCACAGCGTGCGCGGGCTCGCCGACGGCGCACGCCGCGTCGCCGGCATCTGCACCGGCTCGTTCGTACTGGCGCAGGCCGGTGTGCTGGATAACCGCCGCGTGACCACGCACTGGGCGTTCGCCCCGGCGCTGCGCAGGATGCATCCGTCGGTGAATGTCGAGGACGACCGCATCTTCATCATCGACGGCCCGGTGTGGACATCGGCGGGCATGACCGCTGGTGTCGACATGGCGCTGGGTATGGTCGAGAAGGATCTGGGCAGCGAAATCGCCCGCTCGGTCGCCCATCGACTGGTGATGCACCAGCGCCGCTCGGGCGGGCAGTCGCAGCATTCGGAATTGCTGTCGCTGTCACCCAAATCCGATCGCATTCAGAGTGCACTGGATTACGCGCGCAAGCACCTCAATCGCCCGCTGAGCGTCGAAGAACTGGCCGATGTGGTGCACCTGAGTCCGCGGCAATTCACCCGCGTGTTCACCGCCGAAACCGGCCAGTCACCCGCCAAGGCGATTGAGAGTCTAAGGCTGGAAGCAGCGCGGTTGCTGATCGAGCAGAGCAGTCACAGTCTGGATGTAGTCGCCAGGGAAACCGGGTTTCGTGACCGCCGGCACATGCGCGAGGTGTTCATGCGCGGCTTTGGCGTGCCGCCGCAGGCGGTACGGCGGGATTCGCGGCGGATGGTGTGAGGCTCGTCTGATTACGTGACGTTATGTTGAGCACCAGCGACCTTTGCCCGAAACCTTTGGTAGGCTCGTGCAGCAAACGGATATGGACTGAAAAAATGAATCTGGAAGCGCAACTGCGGGATCTGATTGATAAGGATCCCGTCCGTATGCACATCCTGCGCATGGTCAGGGATCTCAATTTGCCGGACTGCTGGGTTGCCGCAGGTTTTGTGCGCAGCCTGGTTTGGGATCATCTGCATCAGCGCCAGCCTTCGCCGTTGCCCGAGGACATTGATGTCATATGGTTCGACAGAAAACGTCCCGGTCATCAAACGGATTTGGCCTTGGAGGTCGAGCTTGCAGCCCTGTGCAGTGGCTTGAACTGGTCGGTGAAAAACCAGGCACGCATGCACCAGCGGAACGCCGATGCGCCTTATGGGGCGGCTGCCGATGCAATGACGTTCTGGCCGGAAACCGCTACGGCAGTAGGGGTCAGGCTTGATCGGCATGGTGCGATAAAGGTTTCGGCGCCGTTGGGGCTGGAGGATTTGTTTGCGCTGAAAGTGCGGCCAACCGCCCGATTTGAAAGTGATAAAAATGCGGTGTTTGTGGAGCGCGTGCAGTCCAAGAGATGGCTCGAGATCTGGCCGAAGTTGACGCTTGTAACGCAGGGTTGATGCCACCCCGATGGATCGTTCAAACCGATAAGGAAATCTTATGCATCCCGACAAGGCCTGTCCTGTTGTGCTTTGTTTCGCACAGCGCCCGCGAATCCTGTTGTTTCGACATCCACAGGCTGGGGTGCAGTTAGTAAAAGGAACCATTGAGCGCGGAGAATCACCTGCCGAGGCCGCTTTGCGAGAACTGGCGGAAGAGTCCGGTATCCACAATGCGACAATCTGTGAAGATTTAGGCAGCTGGGAGTCTTTCCACCACGGACAAGTCTGGTCATTTCAACGTTGCGAGGTGCGTGAGCCACTGCCAGAGCGATGGTCTCACCAGACATTGGATGATCATGGGCATGTCTTCGAGTTTTTCTGGGCCTCACTCGATGAATTGCCGTATGGCGATTGCCATCCTGTGTTTCGTCGAGCGCTGGGGTTTTTGATTGAGGCTTTGAAGTACCAAGGACAACTAGCGGCAAACGACTGAGGAGCAAAATGGAAATCAACCGCCTGCTCAAGAAGCGACAGTTGAATGTGCAGGAACAGAATGTTGTGACGGCCCATCGGCTAGTGACGACCGCAAAATTCTGGCGCAACGCCGGTCTTCCCGTCGCCTTGGTTGGTTATGGCGAAAGCGAGGGCATCGACTGGGCGGGCAGCGTGATACTTGAACTGGAAGTCGATTTCCCCGGCATGCCACGGCTGTATGGCTTGATCCTGAACCAAGCAGAACGGTTCATAGCTTTTGAAATTGACACCGACAGTGATCACCAGTGCGTGGAAACTGTAGAGCGATGGGAAGATGTAACTTCAATTCAGAACCATGCAGTTTCCCAGCGCGGCGCTGGTAAAGGTTTCGCTGTGATTGCTCTTCAGATCAGACGGGAAATTTCAGGATCATGACAGGCAAGGATCGCCGGAAACCTCAGCACAATCCCCTTGTAGGATTGAGCCTGCTCGCGATGACGGCAGCCCATTCACGCCACATAAACAGAAAACCATCAGCCCGTTTAAACAGTAGCTCCAGCCTCAAGCAAACGGCTACAACGTCTTGCGTCATTCCCTACGACTACGCCAGAATCCGCCGGCTTGTGCGTCTAGGTCGCGGGTTCTATCGTCTGTCGGTCGCTGAAAAACAGTGATCGGGTTTGGTAGCCCGCCATAACTAGTCGCATCGCGCACCGTTCGCAGACCTGCTTCAGGTCTGCTGCTCAATGGTGGCCATGCGCAGGACACCTTCGGGTGTGCCGGTTCCTAGTTACCGGTCTACCAACCCGCGTATGGCCGCCACCTTCGTTTGGTAGCGAAAGTGAAGGCTCCTTTTAGCTAACTAGGAGTTTCACCATGTTCAAAGTCACACCCAATCCCCCAACCACCGACCCCGCATCGCCCTACGAGTCCAGCGCATCGAAAAAGCTCCACGAAGCCGCCGAACGTGCCCTCGATCACTATCTCGGCCCCGCTGAAATCCTGGCCAGCACCAACACCCCGGAACAGATGTTCCTCGCCAACCCGAAATACGACACCGAATCCCTGCTGGCCAACGCCAGCGAATCCCTCGGCTCGGCCACCACCATGCTCTACGACTTCGCCGCGCTGCTCGACAACCCGCGCCGCAAGACGCTGCTGGGCATTGCCCAGGTCGTCATGCTCGGCGAAATCGCGGTAAATCAGGCGTTGGATAAAGTCGAAATAGCCAAATGACCCGCAATGCGACGAGCGCAAAACCTCGTCGCAATCCCCGGGCGCACGATGGCTGGCACACGGCCACGGCTTGCACCACCCGGGCTCGACTGTCACCCTTCGGGCCGTTCTTCAAGGATCAGAACAAGGAATCAAGGATTGAGTGGTTACGTTCCAAACCCGCCGAAAAACTACCGCTACGAACAAGCCAAACCCGTCGACATACACGCCCAGCACTGGGCCGAGTATGAGAAACACGGGAAAGAACCCGCGCGCGAGCCTGAGAAAATAGGCATTGCGTTGAGGATCGGGGTTTTCTTTGATGGCACAGGCAACAATGCGAACAACTCTGCTGCGGGGTTGTTGTGCGGTGCCCAGCATCCGATTGCGCCGGAGGATATACCGGCTAGCTGCATGCCTTACATGAGTGATCCGGATAGTAGTTATGGTGCCGGGCCTACGAATATCAAGAAATTGTTTTCTCTGTATAAAAAGACCCAGAAAGCCGAAGGCGATGGCTTTCTTAAGTACGTCTCAAGCCCAATATATGTCGAAGGTATAGGCACTGAAAGCAATCAGATGGATAGCGCTGTAGGTGCTGGAACGGGGCGAGGTGAGACTGGTGTTACGAGTCGCGTACAAGCGTCCTTCACGCAGATAAAACAAGCTATCGAAGAGGCACTGCAAGAATCCCGACAGTGAAATTGCGTCCCTGACGTTCGATACATTTGGCTTCAGCCGTGGGGCTGCTGCTGCACGGCACTTCGCAAATGAAGTGGTGCGGGGTAAGCAAGGAGCTTTAGGAGATATCCTAAACCGGAACGCCGCAGATTTCAGTCGCACCTTTGATAATAAATACGGAAACGGCATCAAAATGGGTTTCATCGGGCTCTTTGACACGGTGCCCTCGATTGCCGGCTTCACCAATCTCGGCCGGGTGAAAAGTCCCATAGCTCCCGGTGTGAGGCTTTACCTGGACCGTCAATACTTCATGGATGTCGTACATCTCGTAGCGCGTGATGAATGTCGCGCTAATTTTGCCCTCAGCCGAGTGAAACCCGCGCACCCTGAGTACACTCTTCCTGGGGTTCATTCGGATATTGGCGGCAGCTATCTCGATGAAGTCGAAGAATGCGTGCTCGTCAGCCCTATGCAAACTCTCGCTGTGCCTCGGTACGTAGACGTTTCAACGACGTCGATTTATCACGACGCCGCGCGTGTAAAAAGCGAGTGGATTGCTAAAGGATGGCCTGCGCATCTGCTGGATATTGTCACCCCGGCCTCCTTCGAAATTCCGCAGGAGCATCAAGACAGGCTTTCACCGGGGCAGAAGCGCGTATATGCCGCTCTACAATTGAAACGTCCGGTGAGTGGAAAACTTTCGAGAGTTTATTTAAGAGTCATGTATCAGCTGGCAAAAGAAAAGGGTGTTCAATTCATTGATATACCCGAAGATGACGAATACTCCGTGCCGGCAGAACTCCAATCTCTTTGTGACCGATTTCTCACAGGAAACTACAGAACAACTGCAGAAGAAGAGGCTTTGCTCAAGCTGAAGTACATTCATACCTCTGCAAACTGGAATCATCCCCTCGGAAGAAGAGATGGGAGCGGCATTGATGCTGTTTACATCAACGCCCCGACGGAAGACGCGATCCGTGTACAACACCCTCACGTAGCTGATTGGAAACTCTGGTAATGAAGTCTGTAATCGTTCTGCTTGGCGCTTTATTGTTAATGGGCTGCCAGAAAGGAGGTTTCGAAAGTGGAGAAGATGACCCCAAGTCTCCTTGGTGGCAAATAGGATTCGTTGAGCCGAATTACATGAAGATCTGGGTTGAGGACAGCTCGGTGCTGGATATCAATAACAGAATGTTTTTCAGAGTCGGTGGAAAATCTGCTCCCGGAGGCGAACCAGAAGATGGGACGGAGTCTGCCCGCGGTTGGGGAACAGTCGGTGGTTCTGGAGTTTTGGTAACCGGTGCTGACCTTCCTCGAATGATTTTTGTCCGTTGGCAGTCGATATCGGAGCAGAAAACCTATAAAGGCTTCATAGAGATTCCAGAAGAAGCGAGGCAACTGATGGTGCAGTCCACACACCAGCGGTGCCCAAAAACTCCCGAAAGAACCGCACGTTACTCCGCAACGCTGCTTGTGGGGCTCGCCCCGGGGGAGTGCTTCAAGCATGGGTCAGGGACTCCTGCCACCGCCCGATAAAAGTCTCCCATGCTCAAGGCGAACTCGAACCTCTCGGCCCTGAGCAGGGCAAGCATGGCGGGCGCTATGCTTATCCCGTGAGTGAAAAGGCCAAGCGATACATTGATAAGTTCGGCATCCCGTACGGTAGTTGGTAAATGATGTGGATGGAGCTCCTTCTACTTTCCAGGCGCCAGACCGTTTCAGTTATTTGAGTTGAATTAGGGGCGGCGTCTTGAGAATAGAAAAGGTCGACCGTTTCGATGATGTCGACTACGACGCAGGCTATGAGTATCGAGGTTTCAATTACCTGATTCTGGATGGTGTCGATGAGTTTCTCGTCAGAACTTACGATGACCAACCCGGTAGCGCGACGGTTGCACGCCCTGTCATGACCACAAGCACCGGACTCAGAACGCTGGCGGAATTTTTACGAACGGAGCTGAAGGTAACTGCGATTTATCTCTACAAGGGTGAAATAGGAAGCTATGCCAAGGTAGACCTCGAGAGCCTGCAATTCTGCTGATCCGGTATCGAGCCGGGGGCGATAAGCAGGACTCATCAAACAAGAGTCCCGCTACCACACCCCCTCAAACCTCAGCCTTCGCCCCAACCTTCACCGCAGCCTTCCGATACGTCAGCAAAACAATCCCGCTCACCACAATCACGCCACCGATGATCTGTCCTCTGCTGAGCATCTGATCCAGCACAATCCAGCCCATCAACAACGTCGCCAATGGTTCGATGTTCATCACCGGGGCGTTGCGGGGCATGTCCAGTCGGGGCACGGAGATGAACAACACAATGAAGCCGGTTCCATAGAGCACCACAAGGGTGGCAAGGGCCAGCCAGCCGGTTGAGGTGGCGGGGAGGTTGAGTCCGCCGGGGAGGGCGCCGGTCAGGCCGGCAAGGTTGACGCTGCTGAAGACGATGAAGATGGTCAGCAGGCTGCGCACCGAGCCGCGCACTTGCGACAGCTTGTGATCAGTGATCCACAGCGCGCAGGCGAATACGCTGGCGGCGCAGAAGGCGAGTGCAACGCCCAGTAGCCATTCCGGACCGACGCTGGCGCTGTCTGACAGACGTCCGGGGACGTCCAGTACGAACACCAATCCCACGAGAATCAAGCCCATCAACATCGCGGTGCGCGCGCTTGGTCGTGGGCCGCCCAGCGCCCAGGTCAGCAAGGCGAGCAGGATCGGAAACACGTTGGCCACCAGCAGCGCCAGCGCGACCGGCACTCGTGCGACAGCGGAGTACAGACACAGGCTCTGCGCAGTAATTAGCAGGCCCAACAGTAATTGCCAACGCCACGCGCCTGCCGGCAGACGCAGGCTTTGCCGCTGCCATAGGACGAGAACGGCAAGCACCAGCAAGGTCCCGCCCGAGCGCATCAGAATTGCCAGCAGCACACCCGCGCCGTCATCAAAAGCCACCCGTGCCGCGACGTGGTTGCCGGCGAAGGCACAACCCATGCACAACAGAATGATCACGGCGAGATAACGGGGGAAGGGCGGCGGTACGGTTGGGGCAAATTCAGGACGGGACATGGGCAGTTCTCAAAAATAATAGCCACTCAGGGCGGCTCAGGTTTTTATTATGTTGTCGTACAACTTCTCGATTTGTACCGTAATCAAGCAGGGGCGGCAAGCTTGAAAGACTGGATAATCCGCTTAGGCATGATGCTGCTTGAGTTTCAGAGGTCGTATGACTTGTTGGCTAAGCTCGAGCATCAAGCCGAGTCGCCCACCCATCCTCTCGAGCCTGACCGACCAGAAAATCCACAAAAGCCCGGGTCTTTGCCGGCAACAGTTTCTGGCTGGAAAAGTACAAATAAATCTGCCCCGCATCGACATGCCAGCCCGGCAGAACCCTCTCCAGCGTGCCGTCCTGCAGATACGGCAGCACGTCCGGAACCGCCAACAGCGCAACCCCTAATCCCAAGCGCGCGCACTGACACAGCGCTTGCGGGTCGTTGACCAACAGGCGCGGCGCCAACTCCAGCGGTGCTCGTTGCCCATCGGGCCCTTGCAGCATCCAGCTGCGCACCTTGCCGGTCTGCACCGAGCGCATGGCCAGATGATCCAGCGTCGACAGTTCTTCGATGTGCCGGATGCGCTTGTGTCCCGAGAGATATGCCTTCGATGCCACCAGGATCAGATGCGCCGGCGCGATAGCTCTGGCGACCACACCTTGCGCGAGTTCGATGCCGCCGCCGATGGCCGCATCAAACCCGTCCGCGATGAGATCGACCTGGCGATTGTCGACGTGCCATTCGGGAGTTACCGAAGGGTAACGTTTGAGAAATTCCGGCATCAGCGGCAGCAGAAAATCCTTGGCGAAGCCCGGTGCCGCACTTAGACGTAAAGTCCCGGAAGGCTCTCCGGCATTGCCGGCCACATCGGCGATCGCCGCCTGAACGCTCTCCAGTCCCGAGCCGACGTTGGCCAGAAAGCGCTCTCCCGCCTCCGTCAGTGTGAGTTTTCGCGTGCTGCGCTGGAACAAGCGTACGCCGAGGTTGGCCTCCAGCTGCGCGACATTGCGACTGACCGCCGCGGGTGTCAGGCCCAAGCGCCGCGCCGCCGCAGAGAAGCTTCCCGCCTCAGCGCTGCGCACGAATGAGAGCAAATTGCCTAACGTTTCCATCGGCGCACCTTCAACGAATGATTGAAAGTGATTCTAGGTGGCTTCTACTACTGGTGGAAGATCAAAAGGCGTCTCATAGGCTCATCAACTCCAACCACCCAGAGGCTCGACCATGAACACTTCCACGCTTCCACTGACCGGCAAAATCGCCATCGTGACCGGTGGCTCACGCAGCATCGGCGCAGCAATTGCCGAGCGACTCGCGGCAGATGGCGCCACCGTCGCCATCACCTACAACGCATCGCCAGATCGCGCCGAAGCGGTGGTGCAGGAAATCGTTGCGGCGGGCGGCCAGGCTGTGGCGCTGGCGGCCGATGCGGGCAATCCCGAGGCTGTACGTGCAGCGATTGCCGAGGTTGCACAGCGTTTCGGCAAGATCGACATCCTGGTGAACAACGCTGGCATCAGCGTGCTCGGTGCCCCGGAGGACATCGCCTTCGAGGACTTTCAACGCATCCTTGCGGTGAACGTGACCGGCGTCTTCGTCGCCACTCAGCAAGCGCTCAAACACATGGGGCAGGGCGGCCGCATCATTCACATCGGCAGCTCGATGGTGCAATACGCTGCGTTCGCTACGGCCTCCGTCTACACCCTGAGCAAAGGCGCGCTGACCGGTTTCAGTCGTGGACTGGTGCGCGATCTGGGGCCGCGCGGCATCACTGTGAACACCGTCCATCCTGGCCCGACCGACAGCGACATGAACCCAGCCGACGGGCCTATTGCGGACTTCCTACGCCCGAACATCGCCATGGGGCGGTACGGCGAGGGCAAGGATGTTGCCAGCGCGGTGGCGTACCTGGCCAGTGCAGAGGCAGGGTTTGTCACCGGCGCAGAATTAATCGTCGACGGCGGCTTCACCGCGTAAGGAGAGCATCATGACTATCAGCATCATTGGTACTGGCTCCATTGGCGCCGCCATCGCTCGGTTGCTCGTCAACGCAGGCCAGCCGGTCAGTCTGGCCAACAGCCGTGGGCCGCAGAGCCTTGCCGCTTTGGTCGACGAATTGGGTCCACTCGCACAAGCGGTGACCGCTCAGCAAGCCAGCCAGGCGGACATCGTTTTTCTGGCGGTGAATTGGTCGAAAATCCCCGATGCCGTGCGCGATCTCGGGCCTTGGGACGGGCGCATCGTGATTGATACCAACAACCCGATCGAGGCGCCACTGTTCAAACCGTTCGATCTGGGCGGCCAGCCGTCTTCGCAAGTGGTGGCGCAGATGCTGCCCGGTGCGCACGTGGTCAAGGCCTTCAACCATTTGCTCGCGGCTCTGCTGACCGATCCCACCGCCGAGGGCGGCAAGCGTGTACTGTTTTATTCCGGTGAAGATGCCGCGAGCAAAACCAGGGTTGCAGAGCTGATTACTCAACTGGGTTTTTACGGCATCGACCTGGGCGGTGTGCAGCAGGGAATGCTTGCGCAGTTCCCGGGCGGACCGCTGCCAGCCTTGAACCTGGTCAAACATGGTTGACCGCTGAGCCCGGGCAACCGGGCTTCACCTACCAATCGAGGATTCAAAAATGTCTGGCTCAGATTCGCGAAATATCAATGAGGTGGAAAACTACGACGCCTTGCTGCGGGCCAACCTGCAGCGCGTGTTCAACGAGCGCGATGCACAGAAGCGCATTGCGGCGTTGCAGGAGCTTTTTGCAGACACACCGACGATGTACGAACCGACTGGCATCGTCACCGGGCGGGCGGCGATTTCAGAGGTGGCCGGTGCGTTGCTGGATCAGTTCGGGGCGGACTTCGCTTTTGTTCCCGAGGGGCCGGCGGTTGGGCATCATGGCTTGGGTTACCTGCGCTGGCATGCGGGCCCGAGCGCTGGGCCGGTAGTCGTCAGTGGCGTTGATGTGGCAGAAATCAAAGCGGGAAAAATCGTGCGGTTGTGGGTGTTGCTGGATGCCTCAAAATGATGAACGTGAATGTTACGTAAAATGCTAGCGAGCACAGGCGCGGCTGTTCTTCACTGTTGTCGTTATCATTTCGCTTTTTTAGAGCTGATACGTAATCACTTGCTTGGGAGAGCGCCGTGCGCATGGGGGTTTACTGTATAGAGGCTTAATGCCATTATTGTGAGCTATTGGAACGTATTCACTGATCAAGGAGGAACAAATGGACCAAAAAGATGAAAGCTCATCACGATTCTGGGAGTTCTACGCTCTTAGGTATAGCGTAGGCGCCGTTTTAGGCGGGTTGATACTGTTTTTGCTCGTTCAACAAAGTCAACCGATTTCAAGTCTTGTGTTCGTTAAATCCGGAGAACCCATCGATCTCATACAGGTCGGAATTTTCCTAGCGGCTGGGTTGGTTTTCTCTTATGTGGCGAGTGCACCTATTTTAGTTCTCCACGCTGGCCGGTTCCTTATTCAGCGCTACACGCTCCGATTGCAACGCCCTAGCAAGTCGATGGTGTGGTTTCTGGGATTGACCTTGATCATCCCAGTTGCATTTCTCTCATTGAGTGCAATGAGTGCACTGCTGAGAATTTGGTTTGCTGTCGTGATTTTTCTGGCAGTGGCTGTGGTTTTGGCGCAGTTTTTTATAATAGTCAAATGTCTTTTGCGAAGCTCAGACCTGTACGGCTTTTATGAAAAACTGGCGAACAAGCGATCGAGCGCGAAAGGGGGTATCGTGGACTCATATAGACATCTGCGGGAGCATGGTAACGCGTTTGGAATTCTGTTCTTTCAAGTCGTTTTGGGGTTATTTGTGTTCGCTGCAACTATGTTTTCGTCATATTCAAACTCTTTTCAGAGCCAAAGTCCGCTGGAAGTTGCTGTGATTCTGGTCCTTGTCGTGCTCACTTGGATCCTGCCTGCGGCGTTGGTGTGGTTGATTGCATGCATGATTGAAAAAGAGTTTGTCGAATCCTGATATTTACGCGATATCGACTTGGCCAAAGTGTGGGTATTCCATTGGCTCATCCCCGATTTTATATGCGTTTGGATTTCGATATTTGACGTAATTTATCGTCCGGTCCTAAAGCTAAAAAAAGGATTGACGGTAAATCGATGGTTTATGGAGTTCCATCTTTCGAAATATGGGCTAGTTATTTTCAAGGAGAATTCATGTTCTTTGGCCTTGGTCGGAAACCGTTGTTGGATTTTCTGCGGAATCTCACGTCGCAAATAATTATGCTCAAAATCGCATTAGTAGCTGGTAGTAAATTAAATCTTGAAAAGTTTGATCTCAGCCTCGCTGGTTTAAAGCGTACGCTGCCACTTGCGATGTGCCTTTTGGTATTCTTTATATCGCTAATTGCGAACTTGTCTACTTTTCTCGAAGAGTCGCTCGAGGAGTTCAGAGGTACAAAGCAAGCGTGATCGGTGCTATGGAAGACCTGGGTGGTGCCAAGCGGATATGGGCATTACTAGTCAATGCCTGGTCAAACCATAAGCTTGCGGTGTTTAGAATGGTCTTGGTCATGACCGTTGCGGAGACGGCGATAAGCGTGGTCTTCGTCATGAGTATTCAAAGTGCGGTATTAAGTCCGTTTCTGCACAGATAATTCAAACCGGAAAGCGCATCCGGCGATTTCCGAGTGGCAATCATTGCTGATTGATCTCACGGCGCCGGATATTGCCCTGAAAACGCACCAAAGCCCGGGCCTTCGCCGGTAACAGTTTCTGACTGGAGAAAATACAAAAAATCTGCCCGCCTCCGACATTCCAATCCGGCAAAGCCCTTTCCAGGGTGCCCTCCTGCAAGTAAAGCGGCGCATGCGGAACCGCCAGTAGCGCAACCCCCAACCCCAACCGCTGTTGAAAAACAACCGCTCTAGGTAATGGCTCAAGGCCGCGCGGCCATGTTGTAATGGTTATCTACTGAGGGAAGCTTAAAACCCCAATACGCTTTTAACGAATTTCCTACCACGTTCATGACTGCAGAGATTTTCCATTGCTAAAACAGATTTTGGCACATGCAAAGTTACCGAAAAATAAAACCTTCATCTCAATGCTAAAGGCAGTAATGGCGTTTCTCTCATTGGGTACGGTTCATTACATTGGGTTTCTTATAGAGGTGCCGTTTGAGATAGTATCAGTAGCCTCGCTGAGGTTTGTTACGAGCTTTGTAGCGACATTCACCTTCTATGTGATGTTTTGCTATATGGTTAGTAAGGTTTTTTCCTTTGCAATTTCTCAGTTCTACTATTCTGCACTCGCTCCTCTAGCAGCGTTAACAATCGCGGCAAGTAAACGATTTCCCAAATGGTTAGCTAAACCTGCCAAAAAAATGCACAGAGAAACCAATATTGCAGAAAAGCTGATTTACTGGGTCTTCTTTTTTTGATATTCACTGTCACGTTCAATTTTGCATATCTGGATTTTGATTTTTCAACTGTCGGCCAACTAACATGGATGGGTGTCATTGGTGTGGTCATAGCGTCTATATTGAAGTCCGGTATACTTATTCGCCCTAAAACCCAGGTTCAACGAATCCTTGATAAAAAAAGAATCGCACTTAGAAGGTCGCTAATGCGTGACTACAGTTATTTGCTTGCTGGATCAGTTGTGGCAATTTGTTTTTATACAGGAATGCTGCGATTTGACAAAATGATGACTGAAGATTTGGTTAATTTCGAGAGCGAGAGATTTCGAGGGCAGGTTCATGTGCTTTTGAACGTAAATGACACATACCTGTTAGTCGAAACCGGTTTCAAAAAGCGAATTTTCATATTTCTTACAGAGTCAATGATGATGCGACTTCCAACCGATCATGGTAAATAGTGCCTGATTGGCCCTAACGCTAACGGCCTCTTAATTTACTAGCGAACCGCGTTGGTCTCGACTGATAAGGCAGCGCGCTTCCCATGTCCTAAATAGAGTAGTCACTGCTGATGGCTGGTGTGTGACTGCTCACTATTATCTGGACGCTTTGCACGCGGGCATTGACATATCGAAAAATCTCGATATCCTCGGCGCATGGAACTGATCGAAATCTTCAAAGCCCTCTCGAACCCGACGCGCCTCAAGATCCTTGAAGGCCTGAAGGATCCCGTCAAGAACTTCCCCCGCAGGATGAGGGTGACGTTCTCGTCGAGGGTGTCTGCGTCAGCAGCATCCAGGAAGGTATCGGCTTGTCGCAGTCGACGGTGTCGAGTTACCTGGCCACGTTGCAGCGGGTGGGGCTGGTGGAAGTGCGACGCATCGGTCAATGGACCTACTACAAACGCAATGAGGCTGCTATCAGCGCGCTTGCAGAGATCATAGGGAAAGAGCTGTAAATTTTTTACTCTATGATATCGAGAATTCTCGATATCCCTCTTTATCGATACGAGGTTTTGCCATGAAAGCGATGATTTTGAAATCCTTCGGCGGTCCTGATTCGTTCGAACTCAGCGACGTTCCAAAACCGGTTCCGCAAGCGGGCCAAGTGCTGGTCCGAGTGCACGCTACTTCCATCAATCCGCTGGATTATCAGGTTCGGCGCGGTGACTATCCCGACCTGGTGCCGCTGCCAGCCATTACCGGTCACGACGTGTCGGGCGTGGTTGAAGCCATCGGGCCGGGCGTCAGCGCTTTCGCGCCGGGCGACGAGGTTTGGTACACCCCGCAGATATTCGACGGGCAGGGCAGTTATGCCGAGTACCACGTCGCAGCCGAAAGCATCATTGCCAGAAAGCCTGCCTCGCTGAGCCACCTCGAGGCGGCCAGTCTGAGTCTGGTCGGCGGTACGGTTTGGGAAGCGCTGACCGTGCGCGCCGTGCTCCGCGTTGGCGAAAGCATTCTGATCCACGGCGGCGCCGGCGGGGTCGGCCATGTGGCGATTCAGGTGGCCAAGGCCATGGGTGCGAGAGTCTTTACCACCGTTCGCGAGGCCAATGCCGAGTTCGTCCGCAGCCTGGGCGCTGATGTGGTGATCGATTACACCCAAGAGGATTACGTCGAAGCGATCATGCGCGAAACCGCCGGGCATGGCGTTGATGTGGTGTTCGACACCATCGGCGGCGATACCCTGTCTCGCAGTGCCGACGCGCTCGCCCAGCTTGGCCGTGTCGTCTCGATCGTCGACATCGCGCAGCCACAAAACCTCGTTCAGGCCTGGGGCAAGAACGCCAGCTACCACTTCGTCTTCACCCGGCAGAATCGCGGCAAGCTCGATGAACTGAGCGCGTTGGTCGAGCGCGGCCAGTTGCGGCCCCACGTTGGCGCGGTCTATTCGCTCGCCGACATCCCGCTCGCCCATGCCCGACTGGAGAGCGCCAACAACGGTCTGCTGGGAAAAATCGCCATCGCCGTCGAGCCTTCGCTCATCGTCTGAATCCGCTCACTGATTTTGGAGAAACATCATGGTTTACGAGATCGCTGTGCTGCCCGTTCACCCGCAACAGACTGAAGCCTTTCGACGGGCATTTGCCGAAGTCGAACCGTTGCTCACCCGCGCCAAGGGATACGGCGGCCACTTGCTGGCGCAAGGTATTGAAACCCCCGAGCAATTCAACTTGATCGTGCGCTGGCAGTCACTTGAGGACCACTCGCCGGGGTTTGAAGAAAGCGAGGACCACCAGCGCTTCATGCTGGGGCTGCAGGATTATTTCTCCGCAGAACCGAAGGTCTACCACATTGAGGGTGGTGCTTTTCCGGGTGGCGATTTTGGCGTACCGGACAACGGTGCCAGCTTAGGCATCTGAGGGAGCATGTGGCTGTTCGTCACACGCGGCTGTGGCTGGTCGAGCGTGCTTGTGATGAATTGCCACATTAATTCCGCTTCGGCCTGTTCATGGGGCAGGGGTGGCAGGCAAAATGCGCCGTTTTCCATATGTCTTGTACTGCTGCTCATCCAAGGAAGGCCACTTGAAAGTCACTCTCCACGCTTCCCTGCGCCCTGAAATCTGGCCAGCCGTTGTTTTATTGCTGCTGGCAAGCCTGATCACGACCGGCTGCACGCGCTCCCATTCTCCAAAACCGGTGGAGCGCGATCCTTGTCTGGATGCCGGTCCAGCGCATACAACGGCCTACGCCAAATGCATGAGCGAGCGGAAAGAGCGCCAAGCTGAAGCGCTCAGAATACTGCTCAGTGATGATCCTGCTGACAATCCGCAACGACAAGTGGCCGTGCCAGGCGACAGCGATTTCCAACCGTCAGATTTTCCTGACGAGCCAATGCCAGCGAGTTTTCGCATGTCTTCCGACTTGAATCTCAAGGATACCCAGGCATTTCCTTACAAGTCTCGCATCAGCTGGAAATACGTGTCGGATCGCTACCTGCCGAGTTCGAAGGAATCCGCGCGGATGATGCAGGTGGACCGCCTGATTAAGGCGGCCGTAACGGCGGATGGGTTCGCAAAGTGGGGGTGCACGGTCACCGGCGGAAAGCGTCAGATGTGGGTTTTCTACACCCTGGACGACGCGGCCTTTGTCAGCCGTGTGCAGACAGCTCTGGCGCAGACCGGGCCTTATCCGATTGAATTCAGCAGCCGTAAACAGGCAGATGTCAGTGCTGAGGTGCCGAACACCGAGCAAACTCGACTGACGCCCAAGCGATGCCTGGAGTGAAGACTCTCAACGGATAACCTCTTGAAACGAACGTCTCTCATCGCAAGGATCCGAAAGCGTTGTCGCTTCAGAGGCGTTCGTTGCGGGCGCAGCGGCCATCTCGTGGACCGCGACCTCTTCAGCACACCGATTTTCCTCCCGCGTTAGCCCCGCGCTTTGGTGGTAGGCTGCATCCCTCAGCCGTACTTTCTGTACTCCTGAATTCCCCTTTCCGAAATCTGCGCCGGCTCAATTGCTGGCGTTGATGGATTTCCCTGCGGACTACAGCCATGCGCCTGCCAGATTTCATTCTCGAAAACCTAGAGCCGATCCTGCAGGCCTGGGAAGATTTCGCCCGCACCATCGAGACGCCCGGGGTGGAGCTCGATAACGTCGCGCTGCGCGATCACGCCGAGCAGATGTTGCGCGCCATCGTCATCGATCTGCGGACCAAGCAGACCATGAGCGAACAAATCGCCAAAGCCCAGGGCCAGGCGCCGCGCGACGATGAAGAAACAGCTGCGGAAACCCACGCGGTGACGCGGCTGATGGCCGGTTTTACCATCGACCAGATGGTGTCGGAATACCGCGCGCTGCGCACCAGTGTGCTGAGCCAGTGGCTGCGTCAGGTCAAGGATGGCAAATCGGTGAATGTCGACGACATGACACGCTTTCACGAAGCCATCGATCAGGCGCTGGCCGAGTCGATTGCCAGCTACTCGCGCGCCGTCGAGGCGTCGCGCAACGTGTTTCTAGGGATTCTCGGCCATGACTTGCGCACGCCGCTGGGGGCGATTCTGCTCGGTGCGGATATGTTGCGTCGTACCGAAGCTACCGACCCGCGCACCAGCAAAGTGGCCGGGCAGATCTACGCCAGCGTGCAGCGCGCCAGCCAGATCGTGGGCGACCTGCTGGATCTGACGCGCTGCCAGATGGGGCCGGGGATTCCGGTGAAAAAATCCCTGATCGATCTCAGCCCTGTGTGCGAGCGGGTGATCGAGGAAATCCGCGCCTTTCATCCGCAGGCCAACATGCGTTTCGATGCGACGGAAGCGGTGATGGGAGCGTTCGATGGCGCCAGGATGGAACAGGTCTTTTCCAACATCATCAGCAATGCGGTGACCCACGGCGATAATCAGTTTCCGGTTACGGTTGCACTGGAAGCTCGGGAGGATTGCGCGGTGTTCACGGTGCACAACGGCGGGGAGCCGATTCCGGAAGACGTGTTGCCGTTCATCTTCAACCCGATGGGGCGCTTCTCGCAGCGCTCCGTAGTTGATCACGGGCCCGTCGCTGGCCTCGGGCTGGGCCTGTTTATCGCCTCGGAAATCGTCGCCTCGCATGCCGGCTCAATCGAAGTCAGCTCTGACCTGAAGGGCGGAACCGTGTTTCGCGTAAAGCTTCCGATTGATGCCGAAAGCCCCGTCACCATATAGGCCAATCGATGGAGGGCCGGCCCCGGCCCTCCAGCCTGATCACTCCTCCATCACCTCAACCAAACCGCGATCCTCACCGAGGAACCCGCCGCTCTGGTGCTGCCACAGCCGCGCATAGGTGCCGTTCTTCTCGAGCAATTGCGCGTGGGTCCCTTGCTCGATGATGCGGCCTTCGTCCATGACGATCAGCCGGTCCATCGCCGCAATGGTCGACAAGCGGTGGGCGATGGCGATCACGGTTTTGCCCTGCATCATTTCATCGAGGCTTTCCTGGATCGCCACTTCGACTTCCGAGTCCAGTGCGCTGGTGGCTTCGTCGAGCAACAGGATCGGTGCGTTCTTCAGCATCACCCGGGCGATGGCGATGCGTTGGCGCTGCCCGCCGGAGAGCTTGATACCGCGTTCGCCGACCAGCGTGTCGTAACCGCTGTGGCCCTGCTTGTCGCTCAACTGACTGATGAAACCATCGGCCTGGGCGTTCACCGCAGCGCGGTGGATGTCCTCGTCGGTGGCGTCCGGGCGACCGTAGGCAATGTTGTCGCGGATCGAACGGTGCAACAGCGACGTGTCCTGGGTGACCATGCCGATTACGCTACGCAGACTGTCCTGGGTGACCTCGGCGATGTTCTGCCCATCGATGCGGATCTCGCCGCGATCAACGTCATAGAAGCGCAGCAGCAGGTTGATCAGCGTCGACTTGCCCGCACCGGAGCGGCCGACCAGGCCGATTTTCTCGCCGGGGCGAATATGCAGGGTCAAGCCGTCGAGCACTTGGCGTTCGCCGTTGTAGTTGAAGCTGACATTGTCGAAAACCACTTCGCCGCCGGCAGGCTCAAGCACTTTGGCATCCGGTGCGTCCTGGACTTTCGGGCCGCTGGTCAGGGTGGCCATGCCGTCCTGGACGGTGCCGATGTTTTCGAACAACGAAGTCATCTGCCACATGATCCAGTGCGACATGCCATTGATGCGCAACGCCATGGCGGTGATCGCCGCGACGGCGCCGGTGCCGACTTCGCCCTGATGCCACAGCCACAGCGCGTAACCGCCGGCACCGAGAATCAACGCGACCACCAACGCCTGATTGACGATTTCGAACTGACTGACCAGGCGCATCTGGCGGAAGCCGGTGAGCTTGAAATCTTCCATTGCCGCACGGGCAAAGTGCGCTTCACGCTTGGAGTGCGAGAACAGTTTGACTGTGGTGATGTTGGTGTAGGCGTCGGCAATCCGCCCGGTCATCGACGAGCGTGCATCGGCCTGTTCCTGGCCGACCTTGCCCAGACGCGGCACGAAATACACCATCGCCAGCCCGAACAGAACGATCCACGCCAGAAACGGCAGCATCAGCTTCAGCGCAAAGCCACCGGCCAGCGCGATGATCGCGATGAAGTACACGCCGATGCCGGGGAGAATTTCGATCAAGGTGAACAGCACCTCGCGCACCGACAACGCAGTCTGCATGACCTTGGTCGTGACCCGGCCGGAGAACTCGTCGGAGAAGAACGACAGACTTTGCCGCAGCATCAACCGGTGAAAGTCCCAGCGCAGGCGCAGCGGCAGATTGATCGCGAGGATCTGGTGCTGAACCATCGTGCGCAGCGCCACCAGACCAATGCTGACTACCAGCACGATGCCGATGCCCCACAACATGCGGCTTTCCTCATCACCGGCGGCGCCGCCGGATTGCCAGGTCGAGAGCAGGTCCACCACTTGCCCGAGGAAGGAAAACAACCACGCCTCATAGATCGACACGCTGGCGCTGAGGAGGGCAAAGGCGAAGATATAACCGCGCGCGCCCCGGGTGCAGGCCCACAAGAAACGCATCAGACCGACTGGCGGTGGCGGCGCCTCGTCGGGCGGGAAGGGGTCGAGCCTTTCTTCAAACAGGCGAAGCATTGCGGTCTCCGAAGTGATCAGGGTGTGGGGATTCTGCCATCTATCGGCGTTGTTGCGGGTTTCAGCGTCGTGTTGCAGATAAATGCTTGTGCCTTGTCTTGACCGCAGCCAGGCGCAGAAGCTCAACGTAATCGTGCCAAGCGCAACCTTTCGTCGCTGATCCAGACCTGACACGGCACGCTCATCAACCTCTTTGAACTCTCGCGCAAGCTGCTTCGTCATCTTCTATGTGGGGGCTCGAGGCAATGTTGCCGTGTAGCTCCGATTTTCCGTTTTCAAGTCAGAACGCGAGGGGCCACATGAATACTCAAGACAGCAGGGCAGGCTTTGAATCAGGTGATCCGAACAGCAAGCCTGGACAGGGTTTTGAACATTTGAAGGACGACGTCAATGAAGCAATTGGCGGCGCGCGGCAACAGGCTGACGCGCAATTCGGACAGTACCGTGACACCGCGGCCGAACAGATAGAAGCACTGGCCCAAGGCGCAAAGAGCTTCGTCTCGGAGTTGCAGGACAAGGACACGCTGGGCATGTCCGACTACCTGACGGATATGGCGGACTCCATGACCGGGCTGGCGGGCAATCTGCGCGGCAAGAGCGCCGAGCAGTTGCTGCACGATGCCGCCGATCTGGCGCGCAGCAATCCGGGGCTATTCATCGCCGGCAGCATTGCTATCGGTTTCGGCCTGTCGCGGTTTCTCAAGGCGGGCACGGCGGCTGCGGCGACGGTCAGCGCCGAACACGATCCGGCGGCAGGCACGACATCGCGCCACCGCCAGCCGATTATGGCGCGCAGCGGCCTTATGAATTGTCAATGCCGTCTTCAAACCAACCGAGTCCGGGACTGGCCACCGGCATCACTCCGACCTCGCCGAGTGACAGCGATCACCCCTCAGATTTTGCCGCGGCTTCCGTACCGCACGCACCCGACGCCAAAGGAGAACTGTGATGAACAGAGATGAATCTGATCTGAGCGGGGCAAGGCCCCTCGGCCAAACGGATGACGCTTCGGTGGTCGGTCTGCTGCGACAACTGTCGCGCGAAGTCCCGGCGTTGTTCACCAAGGAACTGGCGCTGGCCAAAGCCGAACTGCAGAACAGCCTCAGCACGCTCAAAGCTGGCATCGGCGCGGTGGCCGGTGGCGCAATCGTGTTCCTCGCCGGCTTCATCATTCTGCTGATGTCGGCGGTCTATGGCCTGAGCATGTTCATGGCGCCATGGCTGGCCGCGCTGATCGTTGGCGTGGTGGTGATGGTCATTGGTTTCGTCATGCTGCAATCCGGGAAAAAACAATTCGAGCCGTCTCACTTCAAACCTGATCGCACCCTCGACGCCTTGAACAAGGATCAGGAAGCGCTGCGGAGGAAAGTCTCATGAAAAGCGAACTGGATATCGAAGCGGAAAAAAGCCCGGAGCAGATCGAGCGCGAAATCGATGCGCAACGCGCGAGCATCGGCAACATCGTCGATCAACTCGAGAGCAAATTCACCCCCGGACAGATGATCGATCAGGCCTGGGGGATGATGCAGAGCAACGGCTCGACGTTCTTCACCAACCTCGGCACCAGCGTGCGCAATAACCCGGTGCCAGCGGTGCTGACTTCCGTGGGGCTGCTCTGGCTGATGATCAGCCAGAATCGCCCGCCCGTGCCGCAACCGACCTATCGCAGCGGGCCGGATCAGGACAAGGCCGGCGAATGGGCCGATGGTTTGGCCGACGGCATCGACAGCGCCCGCGCGCATTTGCATTCGACCACTGACTCACTGAAGGACGGCTACCAGACGCTGAAAGGCAAGGCCAGCCACCTCGGGGAAAACGTCGGTGCAGCGAAGGAAAATCTAAGCCATGCGATGCACGACGCCAGTGATCGACTGTCGCGTAATTCGCAAGTGCTTGGCCAGCAATTCAGCCACATGCTCAAGGAGCAACCGCTGATGGTGGCTGCCGCCGGGGTCGCACTCGGTGCATTGCTCGGCGCGGCGTTGCCGACTACGTCTACTGAACAGCGCTACATGGGGCGCACCAGCGCGGGCATGGTCGATAAAGCCAAGCAGAAAGCTCAAGAAGGGTACGAAGCCGTGCGCGACACGGTGACCCGGACCACTGAACAAACCGAAGTGGAGACCAAGCCGGAAACGGCGCGGCCTTCGTCTTCCGATTTGTCACAGGGGTTGGGTACTTCTTGATGGTGAAAACAAGGGAGGCCTGCAATGGGCCTCCCTTTTTATTGGACTGCGGGTCAGGTCGATACCTCATTCTGCAGGCCTTTCAAATATTCGACCAACGTCTGCGCGCACGCTTCAATCGCGCCATCCACGACCAGTTCAAATCCGTGGGTATTCTCGGTCGGGATTGCGATGCATCCGGCCTGGGCGCTGATGCCTGAGCTCATCACCGCGCTGGCGTCGGAGGCGAAATCCACCAGCAGGGCGAACTGTGGATCGAAGCCGCAACGCTTGGCTGCGTCGGCCAAGGCCATGACCACGCCGCGCGAGTAATAGCCTTTCTGGTCGCCGGTATCGATGATCGGATCGACGCTCAATCGCGTTGCGTATTCGCTCATCACCGGGCCGACTTCCACGGCGATTGTGGTATCGCCAGGCAAGTGCGCGGCTGCGTACATTGCGCCGGCGTTGCTTTCTTCCTCGAGGGTGGTGAAGACGAAGTAGGTGTCGTGCGCCAATTCGGTCCGGCTGCGCTGGAGTTGCTCCGCGGCCTGGAGCATGGCGACCACAGGCGCGCGGTCATCGAGAAAATGCGCGGCGGTGGCATCACCTACCCGGAACGGCGTGCGCCAGTGCTGGCTGAGCACAACCCGCGTACCCGGACGCACGCCCATGCCTTGCAGGGTCTGCTGATCATGGCGGGTGATGATGTGCACGTCTTTCCATTCCACCGCGCCGCTCATCACATCCTTGCCCTGCGGCGAGCCTGTGGTGGCGTGCATCGAACCGAACGAGAGAACGCCGGGCAGGGTTTGCGCGTCGCCGAGAATATCCACCGGGCAGGCACCAAAGTTGACCGGATTCGCCCCACCCAACGCCACCACCCGCAACGTGCCGTCCGGCTCGACGCGTTTGACCAGCATGGCGATCTCATCCATGTGGCCCATGATGCGCACAGCGTGCTGGCCATCGGGATCGGGTTCGCGGCCCTTGAGCAGGCCGATGACATTCCCGGCCCGATCGGTCCAGACCTCGTCGCAATGGCGCCGCAGTTCTTCCAGGCAGATCGCCCGGACCTCATCCTCCTGACCACCGGGCCCGCGTGCCATGAGCAAACGGCTCAATAGTGTTTGGGTGGATTCCTGTGTGTCGCGCGGCGAAGGCGTTTGATTATCCGACATGCATGCTGACCCTCCTTGCATCGGCGGACGTGTATCGACCGCCCACAATTTTAGGGGGCAGATTGGCGGGAAAATTCAGATGGTTTTTTGCCCGCTGATTCATATGCAGACCCACAGGATTTTGGTTGGGATGGAGATCATTGGCGTGCCCCGGGATCATTGTGGGAGCGAGCTTGCTCGCGAAAGCGGTGGTTCAGGCAATGCAGATGTTGAATGTGCCGGCGCCTTCGCGAGCAAGCCCGCTCCCACAGGGATTGTGTCTGGGATGAAGATTGTTGGTGTGCCCCGGATCATTGTGGGAGCGAGCCTGCTCGCGAAAGCGGTGGTTCAGGCGATGGTGATGTTGAATGTGCCAACGCCTTCGCGAGCAAGCCCGTTCCCACAGGGATTTTGCCTGGGATGGAGATCGTTGGTGTGCCCCGGATCATTGTGGGAGCGAGCTTGCTCGCGAAAGCGGTGGTTCAGGTAATGCAGGTGTTGAATGTGCCGGCGCCTTCGCGAGCAAGCCCGCTCCCACAGGGATTTTGGTTGGGATGGAGATTTTTGGTGTGCCCCGGATCATTGTGGGGGGAGCCTGCTCGCGAAAGCGGTAGTTCAGGCGATGCAGATGTTGAATGTGCTGGCGCCTTCGCGAGCAGGCTCGCTCCCACAAGGATTTTGGTTGGGATGGAGATCGTTGGTGTGCCCCGGACCATTGTGGGAGCGAGCTTGCTCGCGAAAGCGGTGGTTCAGGCGATGGTGATGTTGAATGTGCCGGCGCCTTCGCGGGCAAGCCCGCTCCTTGTATGTTCCCCAGACACCAGCATGAATGAGATCTAAGCTCGCTGGTGCGACATACGAAGATGTGTTTCTGGGGGAGACCGATCGCTCCTTAAGGCAGGACTTGCTCCTGACCTTGTCTGTAGAGAGGTCCCCCCGCCTCATTGCCCACCACGAAGAGTATCGAGAAGCCGACGAGTCGGACTTCGCATTACAAGGTTGCAGTGGCATGAAGTTCGAGGTCAGGGGAACCAGGAAGCATTTTTAACTCAGTTCTCTTGGAGTTGAAAGCATGAACATGCACGTCGGTTTGGATGTGGGATCTCGCACTACAGCGATGGGCTGGCGCAATGGCGGCCGCTTTGCAGGTCAGTGCAATATCGACCAGACGCCGGCGGGGCGCAAGGCTGCTGTCGGCAAATTGCTTGAGCTCAAGCCGATATCTGTGGTGATGGAAGCCACCGGTATCTACTACCTGGACTTGGCCATGGAGCTCGCTGCGGCGGGTTTGCCAGTCTCGGTTATCAATCCGAAGAGTTTTCACAACTTTGCAAAGCTGATGCTGAAAAACAGCAAAACGGACGCAATCGATGCCCAATTATTAGCTGAATACGGCGAACGGATGAGCCCAAGGTTGTGGACGCCGCCCACTTCAATACAGCTTGAGCTGCGTGCTATCGGCCGCCACATCAATCGTTTGACAGGTCACCGCACCCGCGCCAAAAACGAGCTGCATGCGCTAAAAGCTACTCAAACAACACTCCCGATGCTGATTGAGGATGAAGAAGAGGCCATCAACGCCTTTGACAAACGAATCGAGCGTTTCCGTGTCGCTGGTCGGGCATTGATCGACAACTGCCCAATGTTGAGCGCCCAGTTTGGACACATGATTGCCGCTCCAGGCATGGGTGAGATCTCAGTATTTGCAGCGCTGGCTGAACTGACGACCTTACCGGTGACGCTTAAATCCGCGCAGGTTAGCCGCCATGCCGGACTCGATGTCCGACTCACGCAATCAGGAAGCAGCATTGATAAACCCGGCCGGATAAGTAAGGGCGGCAATGCCTATTTGCGCTCAGCGATGTACATGCCTGCGCTGACCGCCATACGTTGCGACCCGAACGTGAAAGCGTTTTACGAAGCGTTGGTGGCCCGAGGAAAGAGGAAGATGCAAGCTATCGTCGCAGTCATGCGCAAATACCTGACCGGACTATGGGCCTGCATGCAGGCCGGAGAAGACTTCGACACGGCCAAGCTTTTTAGCGGTAAACACGTCCAAAAAGCTTGACCGTGAACAGAGTATCTACAGGGATTTTGTCTGGGATGGAGATCGTTGGTGTGCCCCGAATCATTGTGGGAGCGAGCTTGCTCGCGAAAGCGGTGGTTCAGGCGATGGTGATGTTGAATGTGCCAACGCCTTCGCGAGCAAGCCCGCTCCCACAGGGATTTTGGTTGGGATGGAGATTTTTGGTGTGCCCCGGATCATTGTGGGGGGAGCCTGCTCGCGAAAGCGGTGGTTCAGGCCATGCAGATGTTGAATGTGCTGGCGCCTTCGCGAGCAGGCTCGCTCCCACAGGGATTTTGGTTGGGATGGAGATCGTTGGTGTGCCCCGGATCATTGTGGGAGCGAGCTTGCTCGCGAAAGCGGTGTGTCAGGCAATGCAGATGTTGAATGTGCTGACGCCTTCGCGGGCAAGCCCGCTCCCACAGGGATTTTGGTTGGGATGGAGATTGTTGGTGTGCCCCGGATCATTGTGGGAGCGAGCTTGCTCGCGAAAGCGGTGGTTCAGGCAATGCAGATGTTGAATGTGCCGACGCCTTCGCGGGCAAGCCCGCTCCCACAGGGATTTGGGTTGCGCTGAAGATTGTGGCCTTGCACCGGACCATTGTGGGAGCGAGCTTGCTCGCGAAAGCGGTGTGTCATTCAATGTAGATGTATCTGATCTGGCGCCTTCGCGAGCAAGCCCGCTCCCACAGGGTTTTGAGTTTGATTGAAGAGTTGCGTTTGTCAGCGGTTGTATTTCAGCGCTTCGACAAACGCCGCGAACGCCGCCGAGCCCTGGCGTCTGTTCGGGTAATACAAATGATAGCCCTGGAACGTTGGGCACCAGTCACTCAACACCTCCACCAGTCGCCCATCCGCCAGATAGGGCGCGACCAATTGCTCGGGCACGTACGCTACGCCGATGCCATCTACGGCGGCATTGAGCACATGCATGATGCTGTTGAACACCAGTTGCCCGTCGACCTTCACGCTGAAGTCCTGACCCTCGTGCGCAAATTCCCAGGCATAAATCGCGCCAGCTGGTTGGTGGCGGATGTTGATGCACCTGTGCTCCGTCAACTGGTGGGGCGTGGCCGGTGCCGGATGGCGAGCGAAGTAGTCGGGTGAGGCGACCACCGCCAGGCGCCAGTCCGGGCCGATGCGCACGGCGATCATGTCTTTGCTGATCGATTCGCCTAGTCGAATGCCGGCGTCGAAGCGTTCCTTGACCACGTTGGTGAAACCGTAATCGACATAAAACTCTAACGTGATGTCCGGATAGTCCCGCAAAAACTGCGCAAGCTTCGGCCGGATGCACAACTCGATCTGATCGTCCGTGCAGGAAATCCGGATCGTGCCGCTGGGCTTGTCGCGCAGTTCACCGAGGGCTTCAAGCTCGGCGCTGATCTGCTCGAATAGCGGTGCAATCGAACGCACCAAGCGCTCACCCGCTTCGGTCGGCGAAACGTTGCGCGTGGTGCGGGCGAGCAAGCGAATACCCAGACGCTGCTCCAGCGCGCGAACGGTATGGCTCAGCGCGGAGGGCGTGACGCCGAGGCGAGCGGCGGCTTTGGTGAAGCTCTGCTCCTGCGCCACCGCCAGAAAGGCCTGCAGGTCGTTGACTTTGGCGTTGCTCATTGCTGAATTTTTCTCAAAAGCACATGAAGATTACCGCTACTAATCAAGTTAAGCCCGATCCGTCAAGCTTTGCAGCCTGAGTAGCGGGGCAGAAGTGCCTCGATGATTTCTTCTTCAAGGCAGGTTTTCGCATGACGGCTCAAGTAATCAACACCCCGACAGCCCAGCCCATGGAAGCGTCCACAACCGGCGAGCAACCGGCGTACTGGAGCGGTGTATTCGCGATGACCTTGTGTGTCTTCGCGCTGATCGCTTCCGAATTCATGCCGGTCAGTCTGCTCACGCCGATGGCCACAGACCTGCACATCAGCGAAGGCCTGGCCGGTTACGGCATCGCCATTTCGGGCGCCTTCGCCGTGCTGACCAGCCTGACGATCGCCAGACTCGCCGGTTCGATGGACCGCAAGACCTTGTTGCTGCTGTTGACGGCACTGATGTGCGCCTCCGGTCTGGTGGTCGGTCTGGCGCCCAACTACACGGTGTACATGATCGGCCGCGCGCTGATCGGCGTGGTGATCGGCGGTTTCTGGTCGATGTCGGCGGCACTGGCCATGCGTCTGGTGCCATCGGCCAGCGTGCCCAAGGCGCTGGCCATTTTTAACAGCGGCAACGCGCTGGCGACCGTCGTGGCGGCGCCGTTGGGCAGTTATCTGGGCAGCGTGATTGGCTGGCGCGGGGCGTTTTTCTGTCTGATACCGGTCGCGCTGATTGCGCTGCTCTGGCAATGGATCAGTTTGCCGGCGCTCCCCGCCGCGCCGCGCAAGGTGAGCGCAGGCAATGTCCTTGCGTTGTTGAAAAGCCGCCGGGTGGCATTCGGCATGTTCGGCGCCGGCTTGTTCTTCATGGGGCAGTTTGTGCTGTTCACTTACCTGCGACCGTTTCTGGAAACCGTGACGCGGGTCGACGTTTCAGTGTTGTCGATGATTCTGCTGGTGATTGGCGTGGCCGGATTTATCGGCACCGCGGTCATCGGCTCGGTGCTCAAGTCAGGCCTGTACAGGGTGATAATCGCCATTGCGCTGCTGATGGCAATGATTGCTGTGGCGCTGATCGGGCTGGGCGGCTCGCTGGTCGCAACGTTCGTGTTGCTGGGCTTGTGGGGGTTGATTGCCACGGCGGCGCCGGTGGGCTGGTGGTCGTGGCTGGCGCGCACGCTGCCCGACGATGCCGAAGCGGGCGGTGGGTTGATGGTGGCGGTGGTGCAGTTGTCGATCGCTTCGGGCTCTACCGTCGGTGGTTTGCTGTTCGACGGCAGCGGATATCGGCTGACCTTTTTCGCCAGCGCGGCATTGCTCGTGCTGGCGGCGCTGATGACCTGGCTGACGTCGCGGCAGACGGCCTGAATCAGCTTTCGGTGTTTTCGGCCGACGCCTGCGCCGCTTCGGCTTCCAGCTTCAAGCGATCGGCCTTGCAGATGTATTTGGGCTTTTTCGGCGCCAGTTTGGCGTTGGCCTTTTTGGCCTTTTCCTTGAATAACTGCTGCAGCTTCTTTTGGCGATTCATGAGTTTTCGATCAGGGGTGGAGAGGGTGGGAATCCTGACGCAAGGCCGAGTGGTCAGCAAGGGGAAATCCACTAAGCTGAGCACAATGCTCGACACAAGAGCCCGGCACACCTGAGGAACCGCCCATGAGAAAACTTCGCAGATTGGTTGCCGCGCTGTCCTGCCTCGCGCTGGTGGTTGGCAGCACTACGGCGCTGGCCGACCCCGGCAATGGCAAGGGCCAGGGTGGTCAGGGAGGCCAGGGCAATGGCAATGGCAAACCGCAGAACATGCAGGATCACGGCAAACAGGGTGGGGGTGGCCAGGGTAATGGCAACAAAGGCGAGCCATCCTCTGGCAATCGCGGCGGTGGTCCGAGCGTTGATCGCGGCAATATTCTCGGCATCATCGGCGGCTATCGCGGCGAATACTGGAATCCGGGACCGCCGCTGCCGCCGGGTATTCAAAAGAATCTGGCGCGGGGCAAACCGCTGCCACCGGGCATCGCCAAGAAGCTGGACGGGCGTCTGCTGGGCCATTTGCCGCACTATGACGGCTACGAATGGCAACAGGTGGGCACCGATCTGATTCTCGTTGCGCTGACCACCGGGCTCATTTACGAGGTGCTCAACGGCGCGTTCGATTGATTTTTCAAAGGGAGTGGCAGCACGTGCCGCTCTTTTTTGTACCCATAGCTGCATAAAGTGCAGCAACGAACTGCATTCAGACTGGCTTGTTCGTTGAAGGCTGAGCTTTCAGACTGAGCTCAACGGTTAACGAATGAATGGAGATGACCATGGCCAACGCAATCCGCTTCACCGAAACGGGCGCTCCGGACGTCCTGCAATTGCAGAGTGTCAGCGGGCAAACCCCTGGGCCCGGCGAGGTCTGGCTAGAGCAAGCCGCGGTTGGCGTCAATTACCTCGATGTCTCCCAGCGCAAAGGGGCGGTGCCGGTAGCGTTGCCGTCTGGGCTGGGTCTGGAAGGCGCGGGTCGGGTGGCCGCTGTCGGTGTTGGCGTGAGCAATGTCCGCGTCGGCGATCGGGTCGCTTATGCCACTGGCCCGTTGGGCGGTTACGCCTCGGCGCGGCTGTTTCCGGCAGAGCGCTTGGTAAAAATCCCCGATGAGCTGTCGTTCGAAGATGCAGCGGCGGTGCTGTTCAAAGGCATCACCGCGCAGTACCTGCTGAAGGCAACTTACCCGGTCGGGCCCGGCACGACGATGCTGCTTTATGGCGTCGCGGGTGGTCTGGGGGAAATCATGGTGCCGTGGGCCAAACACCTTGGCGCGACGGTGATCGGTGTGGTGTCGAAACAGGCCAGCGTCGACAAGGCGCGCGCTTCGGGCTGCGACGAAGTCCTGGTGTTCGATGCCGATACACTTGCCGCCGACGTGTTGCGTATCACCGAGGGGCGCAAGGTCGACGTGGTGTATGACCCGATTGGCCGGGTGTCTTTTCAGGCCTCGCTGGACAGCTTGCGCCCACGCGGATTGATGGTGTCGTTCGGCGCGCAGACCGGTGCACCGGCAGCGGTGGAAATGGCCACGCTGAACGCCAAGGGTTCGCTGTTCCTGACCCGGCCGTCGCTGGCGGCACATACGTCCACGACAACCGAATATCAGGAGCGCGCGCAAGATGTGCTGGCCGCTGTTGCCGCCGGTATCATCACGCCGCAAATCCGCGCGCGTTATTCATTGGCTGACGCGGCACAAGCGCACGCCGATCTTGAATCGGGCCGATCATCAGGGGCGATCATTTTACAACCATGAATCTGGATGTTCTGAGCAACCCGCACAGCGATGAAATCGCTGCTTTCCTCGCCGTCGCCGCGCAAGGCTCGTTCGTCGCGGCGGGGCGTTTGTTGCAGCGCCATCCGACCATCGTTTCCAAGCGCCTTGCGGCGATGGAAAAGCGACTGGGCGTGCGGTTGGTGGAACGCTCGACGCGACATGTGCGTATCACCGAGGCTGGCCTGCAACTCGAACAGCGCCTGCGCGCAGCCGTCGAGTTGATGAACGAAGCGCAGCAGCAAGCGGTGCAGGGTGCCAGCGAAGTACGCGGCACCCTGCGCCTGGCGTTGCCGGCGGCGATGGGGCGGTTATGGCTGGGGCCGCTGCTGCCGGAGTTTCTCAAGGCCCATCCGCAGGTTTCGCTGGTGGCCGATTACAGCGAAGGCCTGGTCGACATCATCGAGCAGGGCTTCGACGCGGCTATTCGCATCGGCGAGCTTGATGACAATCGCCTGATTGCAAAAAGCTCAGTGACCATCGCCGGATTCTCAGCGCATCGCCGGCCTACATCGAGGCCCACGGCATGCCGCAAACCCCGCAGGATCTGCTGCAACACAATTGCCTGCGCTTCAGCGGGCTGGCGTCGTTCCCGCTGTGGCGCCTGCATCGCGGCAACGAAGTGCAGACCATTACGCCACACGGCAACCTGACCGCCAGCGACAGCGAATCCCTGCTCGCCGCCGCCCGCGCCGACGCCGGCATACTCGGCGCCGGCGACTGGCTGATGAGCCGCGATCTGGCGGCAGGGCGGTTGATCCAGGTACTGCCCGACTGGCATCTGGATTCGGCGGGCGGTGTCTATCTGGTCCGGCCGTCGTCGCGGTTCCCGCCGGCGGCGGTGGTGGCGTTCAAGGAGTGGATCGAAGCGAAATTCGATCCGGCGGCGCCGTGGGCGGTTTGACCAAAGCCAGCATCCAGTGGCACCACCATCCCTGTAGGAGCGAGCCTGCTCGCGAAAGCGGAGTGTCAGTCATAGATGATCTGGCTGACCTGACACCTTCGTGAGCAAGCTCACTCCCACAGGTTTCCTGGCTTGCCTGGAAATTCCTGGACGCCCGCAAATCCAGTGTGGGAGCGGGCTTGCTCGCGAAAGCGGAGTGTCAGTCATAGATGATCTGGCTGACCTGACGCCTTCGTGAGCAAGCTCACTCCCACAAGTTTTGTGGCTTGCCCGCAAATTCCTGAACGCTCGCGAATCCAGTGTAGGAGTGAGCCTGCTTGCGAAAGCGGAGTGTCAGTCATAGATGATCTGGCTGACCTGACGCCTTCGTGAGCAAGCCCACTCCCACAGGTTTCCTGGCTTGCCCGGAAATTCCTGAACACCCGCAAATCCAGTGTGGGAGCGGGCTTGCTCGCGAAAGCGGAGTGTCAGTCATAGATGATCTGGCTGACCTGACGCCTTCGTGAGCAAGCCCACTCCCACAGGTTTCCTGGCTTACCCGGAAATTCCTGAACGCCCGCAAATCCAGTGTGGGAGTGAGTCTGCTCGCGAAAGCGGAGTGTCAGTCAAAGATGATCTGGCTGACCTGACACCTTCGTGAGCAAGCTCACTCCCACAGGTTTCCTGGCTTGCCTGGAAATTCCTGAACGCCCGCAAATCCAGTGTGGGAGCGGGCTTGCTCGCGAAAGCGGAGTGTCAGTCATAGATGATCTGATTGACCTGACGCCTTCGTGAACAAGCTCACTCCCACTGGTTTCGTGGCTTGCCCGGAAATTCCTGAACACCCGCAAATCCGGTGTAGGAGTGAGCCTGCTCGCGAAAGCGGAGTGTCAGTCATAGATGATCTGGCTGACCTGACGCCTTCGTGAGCAAGCTCACTCCCACAGGTTTCCTGGCTTGCCCGGAAATTCCTGAACGCTCGCGAATCCAGTGTAGGTGTGAGCCTGCTCGCGATAGCGGAGTGTCAGTCATAGATGATCTGGCTCACCTGACGCCTTCGTGAGCAAGCCCACTCCCACATTTTTCGTGGTCGCTCAAAAATTCCTGAACACTCGCAAATCCAGTGTGGGAGCGGGCTTGCTCGCGAAAGCGGAGTGTCAGTCATAGATGATCTGGCTGACCTGACGCCTTCGTGAGCAAGCTCACTCCCACATTTTTCGTGGTCGCTCAAAAATTCCTGAACACTCGCAAATCCAGTGTGGGAGCGGGCTTGCTCGCGAAAGCGGAGTGTCAGTCATAGATGATCTGGCTGACCTGACGCCTTCGTGAGCAAGCCCACTCCCACAGGTTTCCTGGCTTGCCCGGAAATTCCTGAACACCCGCAAATCCAGTGTAGGAGTGAGCCTGCTTGCGAAAGCGGAGTGTCAGTCAAAGATGATCTGGCTGACCTGACGCCTTCGTGAGCAAGCCCACTCCCACAGGTTTCGTGGCTTGCCCGGAAATTCCTGAACACCCGCAAATCCAGTGTAGGAGTGAGCCTGCTTGCGAAAGCGGAGTGTCAGTCATAGATGATCTGGCTGACCTGACGCCTTCGTGAGCAAGCCCACTCCCACAGGTTTCGTGGCTTGCCCGGAAATTCCTGAACACCCGCAAATCCGGTGTAGGAGTGAGCCTGCTCGCGAAAGCGGAGTGTCAGTCATAGATGATCTGGTTGACCTGACGCCTTCGTGAGCAAGCTCACTCCCACAGGTTTCCTGGCTTGCCCGGAAATTCCTGAACGCTCGCGAATCCAGTGTAGGTGTGAGCCTGCTCGCGATAGCGGAGTGTCAGTCATAGATGATCTGGCTGACCTGACGCCTTCGTGAGCAAGCCCACTCCCACATTTTTCGTGGTTGCTCAAAAATTCCTGAACACCCCCAAATCCAGTGTGAGAGGGAGATTCATTTTGAGCGCACAAAAAAGCCCGGCATCGCTGTCGGGCTTCGGTGTCTTCAGCGCTTCACGCGGCGATCTTGTTAGCCGCCATTTCCTTTTGTGGCTCGCCTTCAAGGCTTCCATTTGCGCGCCCAGTTCCTCGAGCTTGGCTTTGCCCAGAAGCTTCTGCGCTTTCGGGAACATTTCCTCTTCTTCCTCTTCGATGTGGTGCTCCAGCAGCTCCTTGACCACTTTGACCCGACCGGCAAATTCCGGCGTGCCCGGATCGGTTTCTTTCAGATCAGGCAGCACCAGCGAGTCCACGGTGCGGTGCTCTTCCTTGGCCTCGTAGTACATGATGTCTTCTTCCTTGCTGCCGGCTTCCTTGAAGGCAGGGTAAAGAATTTCTTCTTCGAGGCGAGTGTGGATGGTGATTTCCATTTCCAGTTTGCCCAGCAACTCGACGCGTTTTTTCAGCGCGCGGTCGGTGGACTCACTCAGTTGGCTGAGGATGGCTTTTACTTTTTCATGGTCGGCTTTGAGAAGGTCGATGGCATTCATTTTTTTAAGGCCTCTGCTTTTCACGGATTGAGCACAGCGTTCTTTTTCACGCTGCTGTGTATTCAGGAAGAGGCTATCGCAGGAATCATGCCAACTCGCCGATCAAGCACAACCCTTCTAAATCAAGGGCTGGCATCGAAGCAGGCACAATGCTTTCGTGCAGCCTGCAAGATATCCGCGCAGCAGACATTGCATATAACAAGCCCGGCATAAGCCGGGCTGTGGTGGTGCTTGAGTCGGGCCTGCACCCGTGGTTCACCGGTTCGCCTGGGAAGGCGAAATGCGACCGACATGCTTGGGCCCCGCCAGTGCCCAGGCGATCAGGCCGAACAGCGGCACAAACACGATCAGCACGATCCACACGCCTTTATTGCTCGATTTCCCCTCGCTTTTACGCACCCGGTTGATGGCCCAAAGCTCGATCAGCACGAGAATGACCGCCAATACGATCCACACGGTTTCGATTTGCATAGGCTTACCTCCTGATGGTCTGTGCGTTAGGCGACAAGCGGGGCGTTGGGTTCATTCTTTTTGCCCGGGACAAGCGGACGCAGTGGTACCCGGTTGCAAAATAGATGTCTGATTGCCGCTGCGGCCTATATCCTCAGCGCCACACGTTTGGGCTGGAACAGGGACAGGGCAATGGCATTCAGGGTGATGGTCGTCGGTGGTTACGGCAATTTCGGCAGCATCGTCTGTCGGCATCTGGCGCAGATGCCAGAGATTGAGCTGCTGCTGTCGGGCCGCGATGCGCGCAAGTTGCAGCGCAAGGTTGACGAGCTGCAAGCGCAGTCGGGCCGCCCGTGCGAAGGCTGGTGCGGCGATGCAATGGGCGCAGATTTTCAGGCGGCGCTGCGCGAGCTCAATATCCAGTTGGTGGTGCACACCGGCGGGCCGTTTCAGGGGCAATCCTACGCAGTGGCTGAAAGCTGCATCGATGCCAGGGTCAATTACTGCGATCTGGCTGACTGCCGCACCTTCGTCAACGGCATTGATGTGCTTGATGCCCGCGCCAGGCAGGCCGGTGTCGCAGTGCTCAGCGGGTGCAGTTCGGTGCCGACCTTATCTTCGGCAATCATCGATCAGCAGCGCTCGCGTTTTGCGCGAATCGACTCGATCGAGCATGGCATTTCTTCCTCGGCAAAAATGCCGGGGCTGTCCACGGTCGAGGGCGTGCTCGCCTATGCCGGCAAACCGATCAAACAATTGAAAAACGGCCAGGTTCACGAAGTATTGGGCTGGCTCGATCTGACCCTGCGCAGCATGCCGCAACTGGGCAAGCGGGTGCTGGCCAATGTCGATGTGCCGGACATGGGTATTTTCGCACGCCGCTATGGCGCACAGACGCTGCGCTTCAAGGCTGGCGCCGGCCTGAAGCTCGGCGGTGTCGCCAACGCCTTGCTCGCGCAAGCCTTGCGCTTTGGTCTAGTGCGCGATCATGTGCGCTGGGCGGCGCGTCTGCATCGCTTGGGCACGTGGTTCGAACGCTTCGGTGATGGCAAAAGCGCGATGTACATCGATGTTCAAGGCATCGGACTTGACGACCAGCCGCTGAGCATGACCGCGCAACTCACCGCACTGAATGACAAAGGCCCGGAAATTCCCAGCTGCGCCGCCGTCGCTCTCGCAACCAAAATGGCTCGGGGTTATGTACCGCAGGCCGGCGCGCGGCCGTGTGTTGGCGAAATCAGCGTCGATGAATATCTGGCGGCGATCAACGATCCGGCCAACTTGAGCCTGTCGGTTCAGTTCGCCGAAGGGCATCGTTGAGATGCTCTATCTCTGCCTGAAGTACTTGCACGTCATTGCGGCGATTTCCCTCTTTGGTTTCGGCATGGGCTCCTACCTCTACCTGATCGCCGCCAGCCGCAGCGGCAACCTGCAAGTGATCGCCCATGTCGCACGAATGGTGGTGCGCTTTGATACGTGGATCACCACGCCGGCCGGGTTTGTGCAGGTCATTACCGGCTATCTGCTGATGCGGCTCTCGGGGCTTGCGATGAGCACCGAATGGCTGCTGACTTCGCTGATCATTTTTTTCTGTGTGGGCGCGTTGTGGCTGCCGGTGCTGGTGTTGCAAAAGCGTTTGCAGACCATGGCGCTGAGCGCGGGCGAGGCTGACCAGCCGCTGGATGATCGCTACGCGAGCACGTACCGCTGGTGGTTCTGGATGGGCGTCGCCGGGTTCGCCGGGATGTTTGTCATCGTGCTGATGATGGTGACGAAAATGACGCCGCTGCAACTGATCAACTTAGCCGTGGGCCTTTAGGAAACGGCTTTCGTGATCCGCTGTTGGCAGCAGGCAAGTGTCGTACCTGCCGAACAGGCGATAGCGGTTCAGCGCGATGCGATCGTAAGCCCAATCGCGCAGACGACGCGGGACAATGCGCAACAGTTTCAGCGGCTGCCAGCGCCCCGGCAATTGCCCGACCACTTCCAGGAATGCATCCGAGCGCTCCCAATAATGCCGGTCGCGGATCACCGCCATGGTGTCGAACTCGTCCAGCGGCAAACCGGCCCACGCCAGCAATGCCTGGCCCTCGGGCGATTGCACGGTCGCCAGCCGCACGCGGCGCTGGCGGTCATGGCGAATCAGAAAACGCGCCCAGCCGTTGCACAGTTTGCACACGCCGTCGAACAGCACCACGGTTTCGCCGGGCTTGAGCAGTGGCGCGGGGGTAGGGCGGGTTTTCATGGCAGGCATCGGCGGATGTCCTTGGCGGCGATTGTCGTGATCATAACCTCGATCATTGGGCTACAGGAGCGGATCTCGCCTGTAGTGCCCAGGCGATATTCCGTGCACGCGGCGGAAGGCAGCGCCAAAAGCCGCGTCGGACAGATAGCCCAGTGACGCGGCGACAGTCGCCACAGTGTCTCGACCATTGCGCAAGCGAAACGCGGCCACGCGCATCCGCCAGCGCGTGGCGTATTCGACTGGCGCTACACCCATGCATGTCTTGAACAGCGCGGCGAAACCGGATCGCGACATACAGGCAATCTCGGCCATTTGCGTCAGGCGCCAGGGCTTTTCCGGAGCCGCATGAATGGCGCGTAAGACGCCAGCGATCGCCGGTTCCCGCAGCCCGCCCAGCCACGCCAGTTGTTCGGCATCGGCGCTGTTGATGTGATGGCGCAGCGCATGGATGAAGATCAGCCGCAGCAGGTCGTTGCACATTGCCTGCGAGCCGGCCTGATGCGACGGCCACTCGCGGCCCAGTTCATCCAGCAGCCAGCCAAACGACGAGGCGCCTGCGGTTTCGGCACGAATGATCAGCGAGGCCGGCAGCACCTCAAGCAGCTCTGTCGCGCCTGGACCCGACAGCGACACGCTGCCCCCCAGCAACTCGACATCCTCGCCGACGCCGAACGTCGCGGAGGCGCCGTCGAGGGCAAAAACATCTGCAGCGTTCACCGCCTCGACATCGACGCCGCTGGCCAGAATGAACGGCGTGCGCGACACCACAAAACAGTCGCCGGTCTGCAACAGGCGCGCCGGCATGCCTTGCATGCGCAGCCAGCATTCGCCTCGTCGCACCATGTTGAATTTCAGTTCGATGGGTTGGAAACGCAGCGCCCAGACGCCTCCCGCTTGCAAGCGAACCGAGCAGGCTGCGCGCAGTTCCGAGAGTGCCAATACGGCAGAGAGTGGGTCGCCTGCAGGACTTTGGATGATCACGACAGAAACCTGGATTTATCAGACTGGTTCGTCCCGAGAGCTTAGCCAAGAATGAAGGCCTTCGATAGCTCACTCAGGATTACGCCCATGGCCACGCTTCAACAACCTGTGCAATCACCGTTCAACGCCGCCAGCACAGCGGCTGAAGTCATGGCCGGCATCGATCTGCGCGGGCAGCTCGCTGTGGTCACCGGCGGTTATTCCGGCCTGGGTCTGCTGACGGTGAAAAGCCTCGCGGCGGCGGGCGCGCAAGTCATTGTGCCGGCCAGAGATACGGCGCGTGCTCAGGCAGCATTGGCGGGTGTTGACGGTGTCAGCGTGATGCCCATGGATCTCATGCAGGCCGAGTCGGTGGCGGCGTTCAGCCACAGCGTGGTCAGCGCGGGTCAGCCAGTGTCATTGCTGATCAACTGCGCCGGAATCATGGCCGCGCCATTGCTGCGTGATGCCGATGGCCATGAAAGCCAGTTCGCGACCAATCACTTGGGCCACTATCGCCTGACCTGCGGCCTTTGGCCGGCGCTGGTCAAGGCTGGGCAGGCGCGGGTGCTGTCGGTGTCCTCGCGCGGGCATCAGATTGCCGGGGTCGACTTTGATGACATCGATTTCTTGCAGCGGCCGTATGACAAATGGGTCGCCTATGGTCAGTCGAAAACGGCCAACGCCTTGTTCGCGATTGCACTGGATCAGCGTGGGCGTAGCCATGGCGTTCGCGCATTTTCATTGCATCCGGGGCAGATCCTGACGGACCTGGCACGGCACTTGAGCACGGCGGAACTTGCCACATTCGATGCGCTGGATGAGCAGGGCCGGCCACGGCTGGATGCCCACAACGGACTGAAAACGGTGGAGCAGGGCGCCGCGACGGGGTTGTGGTGTGCGACCAGTGCGGCGCTTGCGGAGTTGGGTGGCGTGTATTGCGAAGACTGCAATGTTGCGCCGATCAATCAACCTGAAGTCGGCCGCAAGGGTGTTGCGAAATGGGCGGCGGATGGCGAGTTGGCGGAGCGACTCTGGGCGGTTTCGGAGCAATGGACTGGGCTCACGGTGGCATAAATCGAGTCTAAGGCCAAAAGCCCCCTCACCCTAGCCCTCTCCCGGAGGGAGAGGGGACTGACCGAGGTGTTTAGTAGAGATGCGCCGACCTGAAATACCGGGTCGAACTCAGGTTTTGAACAGCACCTAGATCGGCTCCCTCTCCCTCGGGAGAGGGCTGGGGTGAGGGGCTGAGGGTTCCGGCAAAACGCACAATCGCGGCGCTCACTCCCCCAGCTTCGCCCAGAATTCCTCCGCCGACGGACTGATCGGTGCCGTCGGGCGAGTCAAATGAATCTCCAGTGGAATATCCCAACTTTCATCCAGTGCCCTGACCAGACGCCCGTCAGCCATTTCCTGTTCGGTCAGGCTTTTCGGCAGCCAGGCCACGCCTTTGCTTTCCAGCGCCATCGACATCAGCACTGCGGCCAAGTGGCTGCTGAATAGCGGTTTCAGGTGCAGATAATCAGCCTTGCCATGCAACCTGTGGGCGACGATTCGGCCCAGGCCGGATTCGTGGGTGTAGGCCAGATAGGGCAGGGTTTCAGGCGATGTGCCAAATTGCGCTGAAGCACTCGCCAGCGGCACGAGTACATCCTCGCCGACCTTCTTGCCCATGAACTGATCAGGTGCCAGCAACGGCGGAACGTCGGGGTGGCGATGGCACAGCAGGAACTGCACCTGACCATGAATCAGCATCTGTTCGCACACGGCCATGCTGTCGGAGTGCAGGCGAACCGCGTCGATGGGTGCGCCATTTTCGGCGCTGCGCAGCCAGCGTGGGAAGAAGGTGAATGACAGCGAATGAGTGGCGGCGAACTGCAAGGTTTTCGCCGCCATTCCAGCCACTTCCTGGGCCTCGGAGCGCATGCGGTAAAGGCGTCTGGCAGCTTCCTGGGCGCTGGGCAAAATCTGCCGGCCGGCCTCGGTCAGTGTCGCGCCTTGCGGGGTGCGCACGAACAATTCGACACCCATCCAGTTCTCCAGTGAACGCACCCGACGACTGAACGCCGGCTGCGTTACATGGCGCGCTTCGGCGGCCCGGACAAAGCTGCCGTACTCGGCCAGCGCTGAAAAATCCTCAAGCCAAACCAGTTCCAAGGGCAATGCCTCCTGTGCATAGGGCGCGGCATTAATAGCATTGGGCGGGTGTCGTCGCAACGCATAACGTTGGGTCACCACAACAAGAGGAACCCGTCATGCGTATCGTCGATATCCGTGAAAAAACCGTCTCAATTGCTTCCCCGATCGCCAATGCCTACATCGATTTTTCAAAGATGACCTGCTCGGTCGTCGCGGTCATTACCGACGTGATTCGCGACGGCAAACCGGTCATCGGTTACGGCTTCAACTCCAACGGTCGCTACGGCCAGGGCGCGTTGATGCGCGATCGCTTTCTGGCGCGGATCACTGAAGCCGACCCGGAAACCCTGATCGATCACGAGAACAATAACCTCGATCCGTTCGCCATCTGGAAAACCCTGATGACCAACGAAAAACCGGGCGGGCATGGCGAGCGTTCAGTAGCGGTCGGCACCATCGATATGGCGGTGTGGGACGCGGTGGCGAAGATCGAAGGCAAGCCGCTGTATCGCCTGCTTGCCGATCGTTATCGCAACGGTGTGGCCGATGACAAAGTCTGGGTGTATGCGGCCGGTGGTTATTACTACCCGGGCAAGGACCAGAGCAAGCTCAAGGCGGAAATGCAGAGCTACCTGGATCGTGGCTACGACGTAGTCAAGATGAAGATTGGCGCGGTGCCGCTGGACGAAGATATCCGCCGCATCGAAGCGGTGCTCGAAGTGGTGGGCGACGGCCAGCGCCTTGCGGTCGACGCCAACGGCCGCTTCGATCTGCAGACCGGTATCGCCTACGCCGAAGCGATCAAGAAGTACAACCTGTTCTGGTACGAAGAAGTCGGCGACCCGCTGGATTATGCGCTCCAGGCCGAGTTGGCCAATCACTACGAACTGCCGATGGCCACCGGCGAAAACCTCTTCTCTCACCAGGACGCCCGCAACCTGTTGCGCCACGGCGGCATGCGCCCGGACCGTGACTACCTGCAATTCGACTGCGCGCTGTCCTACGGTCTCGTCGAGTACATGCGCACCCTGAAAGTGATGGAAGAGCTGGGTTGGTCTTCGCGCCGCGTGGTGCCGCATGGCGGTCACCAGATGTCGCTGAACATCGCCGCCGGTCTGCACCTGGGCGGCAACGAATCGTACCCGGACGTGTTCCAGCCATTCGGCGGTTTTGCCGATGGCATCCGCGTGGAGAACGGCTACGTCGGGCTGCCGGATATCCCGGGCGTCGGCTTCGAAGCCAAATCTGCGCTGTATGCCGTCATGCGCGAACTGGGCGAGGGCTGATTCGGTTTCACCTGCGGCCTCGTTCGCCGAGGCCGCACTTTCAGGCGTCATCTCGACGCCAAAGCCACATGCCCACCACAACAATAAAATGAGGTGCTTCCGTGGAAACTTCAAAATCACGCTGGTACAGCCAGCTCTATGTGCAAGTGCTGATCGGCATCGTCATCGGCGCTGCCATTGGGTACTTCGTGCCGGACATCGGCGCCAAGCTGCAGCCGTTTGCCGACGGTTTCATCAAACTGATCAAGATGCTCCTGGCGCCGATCATTTTCGGCACGGTAGTGGTCGGTATCGCCAAGATGGGCAGCATCAAGGAGGTCGGTCGCATCGGTGTGAAAGCGCTGATCTACTTCGAGATTCTGTCCACCATCGCTCTGGTGGTCGGCCTGATCGTAGTCAACGTGGTCAAGCCCGGCGCCGGCATGAACATCAACGCCGGCACTCTCGATGGCAGTGCTGTCAACAAATACAGCCAGGCGGCGAGCGAGCAGGACGGCCTCGTCGAATTTTTCCTCAATATCATTCCGCATACCTTCCTCGGCGCCTTCTCCAATGGCGTCATGCTGCAGGTGATTCTGTTGTCGGTGCTGATGGGCGTCGCCTTGGTGCAAATGGGCGAAACCAGCAAACCGCTGATCAACACCATCGATCTGTTCCTGCAAGGCCTGTTCAAAATCGTCGCGATGGTCATGCGTCTGGCGCCGTTGGGCGCGGGGGCCGGCATGGCATTCACCATCGGCAAATACGGCATTGGCACTCTGCTGTCGCTGGGGCAGTTGCTGGTCGCGCTGTACATCACCACGCTGATCTTCATCGTCGTCGTACTGGGCACGGTGGCGCGATGGTCGGGTATGCCGATGATGCAGTTTCTGCGTTATTTCAAAGATGAAATCCTGATCACCCTGGGCACCTGTTCGACCGAAGCGGTGCTGCCGCGAATGATGGTCAAACTGGAAAAGCTCGGCTGCAAGAAATCCGTAGTCGGCATGGTTCTGCCGACGGGCTACACCTTCAACGCAGACGGCACCTGCATCTACCTGACCATGGCGGCGATCTTCATCGCCCAGGCGACCAACACGCCGCTGACGTTCATGGATCAGATGATCCTGCTCGGCGTATTCCTGCTGACCTCCAAAGGCTCGGCCGGTGTGGCGGGTGCCGGGTTCGTGACCCTTGCGGCGACCCTCACCACCATTCACTCCATACCTCTGGTGGGCCTGGTGTTGCTGTTGGGCATCGACCGCTTCCTCAATGAGGCGCGGGCGGTAACCAACCTGATTGGCAACGGCATCGGCACCATTGCCATCGCCAAGTGGGACAACTCCTTCGATGTCGAAGCATGCGAGCGGGAAATCGCCGCCATGAAACACGCCAAGGCCGAACGTAAATCGTTGCTGGCGCATAAGTAAACCCGAAGCGTGGCGATCAGCACCTCTGTTGGCGATCCGGGTCGCTGAAAGAGGTGCTGATCGACACCGCACGGGCTGCCTGGGTTGACACTCCTATCGTACTCATGAAACATATAGTGCACTATACAATAGCGAACTATGAAATGAGTGCGAACCGAAATCACGTGGGAACGCAGCTGTCGTTTTCACTCTACGCCGCCGCCAACCGGGTCGTGCGTTTGCACAAGCCGTATCTGGAACCCCTAGGCATAACCTTTCCGCAATATCTGGTGATCCTCCAACTTCTCGATGGCGCGCCACTGTCGGTGGGCGAACTCGGCACTTACCTGGCCATGGATGCGGGAACCATCACGCCGCTACTCAAACGCTTGGAAAGCGCCGGACTGGTCACGCGCAAGCGCGATCCGGCAGACGAGCGCCGCGTGCTGATCGACCTGACGCCTGAAAGCCGAGCCATGGAAAATGACATCAGAGCCATCACCGGCAAAATCAAATCTGCCTGCCAACTCGATGAGCAGGGGATTGAGGCGCTTCGTCTGACCCTGGATGCGCTTGCCCATCCGGCGGCTGACTGAGCTGACGACTCAATCCAAACGCGCGCTCAACCGGGCGATAGCACACGTACCAGAGAGGGTATTGAAATGAACATCGGAATTATCGGCGCCGGCCACATCGGCGCGACGCTGGCACGCAAGCTGGCGGCCTGCGGTCATAACGTCAAGCTGGCCAATTCGAAAGGCCCGCAAAGCATTCAGACGCTCGCTGACGAGGTCGGTGCCAAGGCGGTGACCAAAGAGCAGGCCGTGGCCGACGTCGACGTGATTATCCTGTCGATTCCCTTCGCCCGATACCCTGATTTGAAACAAATGCTGAGCCAGGTTCCCGAGCAAGTCGTGGTCATCGATACCTCCAATTATTACCCGCAGCGTGACGGGGCAATCAGGGAAGTGGACGAGGGCAAACCTGAAAGCGTCTGGGTCAGCGAGCAGATCGGCCGCCCGCTGATCAAAGCGTGGAACGCCGTACTCGCTGCTACGCTGGCCGATCAAGGTCAACCTGCCGAATCCGCAACTCGCATCGCCTTGCCAGTCGCCGGCGATGATGTGCGTGCTGAGGCGATCGCGCAGGATCTGGTCGAAGAAACCGGATTCACCGCGCTCGCTGCCGGCGGTCTTCAGGATTCATGGCGTCAACAACCCGGGACCCCCGCTTACTGCACCGAGCTGACCCTGCCGGAACTCAAACAGGCGCTCGAAGCTGCGGACAAAGCCCGCGCGCCGCTGAACCGCGATGCTTTGATGGCCCGATTCATGGCGCCCGGCACAGAGTTCACCCGCGAGCAGATGGTTGCGATCAATCGGGAAATGACTGCCTGATTAGCGAGCCGACGCCTTCAGGTTTAAAGTCAACCTCAATTGCCATGCCGAAAAACCTGTGGGAGCGAGCTTGCTCGCGAAGACGTCGGCACATTCAACACGATCATCGCCTGACACACCGCTTTCGCGAGCAAGCCCGCTCCCACAGTAGATAGATGATTCACCCAGATCCTTGGCAATCTCAAAAACCAGCCTGTGTTGTCACACCACAAATCCCCAGCCATGCCAAAAACCTGTGGGAGCGGGCTTGCTCGCGAAGGCGTCGGCACATTCAACAGCATCATCGCCTGACACACCGCTTTCGCGAGCAAGCCCGCTCCCACAGTAGATAGATGATTCCCCCAGATCCTTGGCAACCTCAAAAACCAGCTTGTGCTGCCACACCGCAAATCCCCAGCCATGCCGAAAAAACTGTGGGAGCGAGCCTGCTCGCGAAGGCGTCGGCACATTCAACACCGTCATCGCCTGACACACCGCTTTCGCGAGCAAGCCCGCTCCCACAGTAGATAGATGATTCACCCAGATCCTTGGCAATCTCAAAAACCAGCCTGTGTTGTCACACCACAAATCCCCAGCCATGCCGAAAAAACTGTGGGAGCGAGCTTGCTCGCGAAGGCGTCGGCACATTCGACACCATCATCGCCTGACACACCGCTTTCGCGAGCAAGCCCGCTCCCACAGTAGATAGATGATTCCCCCAGATCCTTGGCAACCTCAAAAACCAGCTTGTGCTGCCACACCGCAAATCCCCAGCCATGCCGAAAAAACTGTGGGAGCGAGCCTGCTCGCGAAGGCGTCGGCACATTCAACAGCATCATCGCCTGACACACCGCTTTCGCGAGCAAGCCCGCTCCCACAGTAGATAGATGATTCCCCCAGATCCTTGGCAACCTCAAAAACCAGCTTGTATTGCCACACCGCAAATCCCCAGCCATGCCGAAAAAACTGTGGGAGCGAGCCTGCTCGCGAAGGCGTCGGCACATTCGACACCATCATCGCCTGACACACCGCTTTCGCGAGCAAGCCCGCTCCCACAGTAGATAGATGATTCCCCCAGATCCTTGGCAACCTCAAAAACCAGCTTGTATTGCCACACCACAAATCCCCAGCCATGCCGAAAAAACTGTGGGAGCGAACTTGCTCGCGAAGGCGTCGGCACATTCAACACCATCATCGCCTGACACACCGCTTTCGCGAGCAAGCCCGCTCCCACAGTAGATAGATGATTCCCCCAGATCCTTGGCAACCTCAAAAACCAGCTTGTGCTGCCACACCACAAATCCCCAGCCATGCCGAAAAAACTGTGGGAGCGAGCTTGCTCGCGAAGGCGTCGGCACATTCAACACCATCATCGCCTGACACACCGCTTTCGCGAGCAAGCCCGCTCCCACAGTAGATAGATGATTCCCCCAGATCCTTGGCAACCTCAATAACCAGCTTGTATTGCCACACCACAAATCCCCAGCCATGCCGAAAAAACTGTGGGAGCGAGCTTGCTCGCGAAGGCGTCGGCACATTCAACAGCATCATCGCCTGACACACCGCTTTCGCGAGCAAGCCCGCTCCCACAGTAGATAGATGATTCCCCCAGATCCTTGGCAACCTCAAAAACCAGCTTGTATTGCCACACCACAAATCCCCAGCCATGCCGAAAAACCTGTGGGAGCGAGCCTGCTCGCGAAGGCGTCGGCACATTCGACACCATCATCGCCTGACACACCGCTTTCGCGAGCAAGCCCGCTCCCACAGTAGATAGATGATTCCCGCCAGATCCTGGGCAACCTCAAAAACCAGCTTGTGTTGTCACACCACAAATCCCCAGCCATGCCAAAAACCTGTGGGAGCGAGCCTGCTCGCGAAGACGTCGGCACATTCAACACGATCATCGCCTGACACACCGCTTTCGCGAGCAAGCCCGCTCCCACAGTAGATAGATGATTCCCCCCAGATCCCCGGCAACCTCAAAAACCAGCTTGTGTTGCCACACCACAAATCCCCAGCCATGCCGAAAAAACTGTGGGAGCGAGCCTGCTCGCGAAGGCGTCGGCACATTCGACACCATCATCGCCTGACACACCGCTTTCGCGAGCAAGCCCGCTCCCACAGTAGATAGATGATTCCCCCAGATCCTTGGCAACCTCAAAAACCAGCTTGTATTGCCACACCACAAATCACCAGCCATGCCGAAAACCTGTGGGAGCGGGCTTGCTCGCGAAGGCGTCGGCACATTCGACACCATCATCGCCTGACACACCGCTTTCGCGAGCAAGCCCGCTCCCACAGTAGATAGATGATTCCCCCAGATCCTTGGCAACCTCAAAAACCAGCTTGTATTGCCACACCACAAATCCCCAGCCATGCCGAAAAAACTGTGGGAGCGAGCTTGCTCGCGAAGGCGTCGGCACATTCAACACCATCATCGCCTGACACACCGCTTTCGCGAGCAAGCCCGCTCCCACAGTAGATAGATGATTCCCCCAGATCCTTGGCAACCTCAAAAACCAGCCTGTGTTGTCACACCACAAATCCCCAGCCATGCCAAAAACCTGTGGGAGCGGGCTTGCTCGCGAAGGCGTCGGCACATTCGACACCATCATCGCCTGACACACCGCTTTCGCGAGCAAGCCCGCTCCCACAGTAGATAGATGATTCCCCCAGATCCTTGGCAACCTCAAAAATCAGCCAGTGCTGACACGCCACAAATCCCCAGGGTTCAGTGGTGTGCAGATTCATGCAGCTCATGGTTATCTGTTGAGCCAGTTTCTTTCGCCAGTGACCAATCTAAGAACGGACGAGTGGGGCGGCTCGCTGGACAATCGTGCGCGCCTGTTGGCCGAGATTGTTAACGCGTTCAGGGCTGTGGTTTCCAGGGATTTTGCCGTGGCTGTCAAACTCAATTCGCAGACTTCCAACGAGGCGGGTTCAGCGTTGAGGACGCCAGGCACTTTCGGACCCGACAATACAAGCAGTGGATTGCGAAGCGCTGGATGTAAGACCTCAGGCCTTTACCGCGTACCAGGTAGAGGTTCATCCGTTGGCGATAGCTTGGTCATTTCGCAACCCCACAACTGCAAAAACGGCTGGCTGATACTAGCCGGCCCAACCCATCGGCTGATGAACTCGCAGTTGCCATCCATGCATAACTGGTAATCGCCGGCCTGCGGGGTTCGGCCCAATTGCAGTGGTTGCAGCGGCGGCAAGTGGCGTCGGAAATGCCAACTGCCGTTCTCCAGCCGGGCATCGTCGGGTATCTCCATGCCAGCGCCGTTGCCGCGAACCCTGGCCTGCTCAAGAACCAGCCCCTGGGCCGTGACGCGGTAGTCTTCCTCCCAGCGGATCTTTTCGATGCTGTGGTTCCATGCCAGGGTGAAGTTCGCTACCGGCAATTGTGCCCAGATACTGCCGGCCAGACCCAGGCACAAACCGATCATGCATTGGCCGCTGCGGTGCGCCGCGAGCGCCAGACGTGTTGCACGATTACCAGAATCCCGAGTGCGAAGCCGATTTCATCGGTCACCGGCAGTGCCACGATCAGCAGAGCGCCCGCAGCAAGACTCAGCACCCGTTCCCAAACCAGCATTTTCTGTTGCAGAAAACCGGTAGACGCCATACCCCAGAGACCCACCGCCAGAAGAGTCTTGATCAGCATGTAGGCAGTCGCCCACAAGTTGTCGCCTTGCAACATTAGCGCCGGGTTGTAGACCGCCATGAACGGGATGACGAAACCGGCCAGCGCAATGCGCACCGCCCACAGGCTGATCTTGAAGCCGCTTTCCTTGGCGATCGGCGCAGCGGCAAAACAGGCGAGGGCGACCGGCGGGGTCAGGTCGGCGAGGATCCCGAAATAGAACACGAACATGTGCGACACGATCAGTGGCACGCCCAGCTCCAGCAGGGCGGGCGCGGCGATCGAGCTGGTGATGATGTAGTTGGGAATGGTCGGAATGCCCATCCCCAGTACCAGGCAGGTGATCATCGTCAGGATCAGCGACAGCAGCAGGTTGTCGCGGCCGATGGCGAGGATGTAGCCGGCAAACGTCGAAGCGACGCCGGTGAGCGAAACGATGCCGATAATGACGCCGACCAGTGCGCAGGCGATGCCCACCGGTACCGCGTGGCGGGCGCCCTCGACCAGCGCGTGCAGGCAGATCAGCAGCGTGTCGCGACCGCCCTTGATGACAGCGCAGACCAGCACCAGGGCGGCAATGACCGCGAAAATCACCGCGATGCCAAGCTGGAAAAAACCTGTGCAGAGCACGCCCAAGGCAATCCAGAACGCACAACGCAGGCCAAAGCTGTGCACCCGGAAAATGATCGCCGAGCCGAGAATCACGATGGCGGTCAATGCCAGACCGACCATGCCCGAGAACAGCGGTGTGCGCCCGGAAAACAGCAGGTACACCAGAACCAGCAGAGGAATCAGCAAATACCAGCGGGCTTTCACCGCGCCCCATGCGCTGGGGCACTGGTCTTTGGGCAGGCCCTTGAGGTTGGAGCGCTTGGCTTCCAGATGGACCATCCAGAACACCGAACCGAAATACAGCAGGGCCGGAATCAGCGCCGCCTTGGCGATTTCGACAAAGGGCACATTGATCGTCTCAGCCATGATGAACGCGACCGCGCCCATCACCGGAGGCATGATCTGGCTGCCCATGCTGGAGGTGGCTTCCACGCCGCCTGCGAACGCGGCGCGATAGCCAAAGCGCTTCATCAGCGGAATGGTGAACTGCCCGGTAGTCACGACGTTGGCGATCCCGGAGCCGGTGATCGTCCCCATCAATGCCGACGAGGCCACGGCCACTTTCGCCGGTCCTCCCAGCTTGTGCCCGAACAAGCCCATGGCGAAGTCGGTGAACAACTTGATCATGCCGGCCTGCTCGAGGAATGCGCCAAACAGGATGAACAGGAAAATGTAGGTCGCCGACACATACGTCGGCGTGCCGTACAGCCCTTCGGTGCCGAAGGACAATTGATTGATGATCTGGTCGAAGCCGTAGCCGCGATGGGCGAGTTCGCCGGGCAGGTATTGCCCGAACAGGCCGTACGCCAGGAACAGCCCGCAAATCACCGGCAGCGCAATGCCCATGACCCGTCGCGCGGCTTCGAAGACCAGAGCAATCAACACGATGCCGATAACCAGATCGGCCGACGTCAGATCACCGGAGCGCTGGATCAGGTCGGCCTCGAACACCCATTGATACAGCGCGGTAGCGATGGCGGCCAGGCTCAGCAGCCACGCCAGCGGTTGCCACGGACGGTCTGTGCCGTGTGCCGGATAACTTAGAAACACCACCCACAGCAGGAAGCCGACGTGCACCGCACGCAGCACCTGGCTGGAGAGGGTGAAAAGGCTGCGGTGACGATCTGGAAAATCGAGAACAGCAACGCTACGTAAAACAGGGTTTTCGGCCAGTCCCGTGGGTTCGCGGAGATACCGTGATGCTCGTCACTCATTGGCTGCCTTCCTCATGACCACGCAAAGGAATCGACGCTGCAGTGGCCGTCACGCCACTGCGCACAAGCGCTTATAACGCGCCTTTTTCCTTGTAGTAGCGCTCGGCGCCGGGGTGCAGCGCGATCGGCAGGTTTTTCGCGGCTGCTTCCAGCTTGATGTCCTTGGCCGCCGAATGGGAGTTACCCAAGCGCCCCAGGTTGTCGAACAGCAGGCGGGTCATGTCATAGACGACGTCATCCGGCAGGTCGGCGCGGGTCACCAGAATATTGGTAATTGCCACGGTAGGCACGGCTTCGGCCTGTCCGTCGTAAGTGTTGGCCGGGATCATCGCACTCTGATAGGCCGGATTGCCGATTTTTGCCACTACTTCACTCGGGATAGCCACGTAGTTCAGCGGCATCACCGACGACAGGTCGCGAATGGCGGCCATGCCCAGTCCCGACGATTGCAGGGTGGCATCCAGTTGCCGGTTCTTGATCAATTCCACCGATTCGGCAAACGGCAGATATTGCACTTTGCCCATGTCCTCGTAGGTCAGGCCGGCCGCTTTGAATATCGCCCGCGCATTCAATTCAGTGCCGGATTTGGGGGCGCCGACCGAAATGGTCTTGCCCTTGAGATCGGCGAGGGTTTTGATCCCCGACTCCTGGCTGGCGACGATTTGGATGTAATTGGGATAGGCACCGCCCAAGGCGCGCAATTTGGTCAGCGGTGCTTTGAAACCGGCGTCTTCGACACCGTTTTTGGCGTCGGCCACTGAGTCGCCCAAAGCCAGGGCCAACTCGCCGCGACCGGCCTGTAGCAAATTGAGGTTTTCCACCGACGCTTTGGTGGCCTGCACCGATGTCTTCGAACCGGCAATGCCGTCGCTGTAGATTTGCGACAGGCCGACGCCGATCGGGTAGTAAACCCCGCTGGTTCCGCCGGTGAGGATATTGATGAACACGGGCGCGGCCTGCGCAGCACTGCTAAGGGTCAGCGTGGCGGCGGCCAGCAGGGCAAAGCGTGTTTTGACTCGCATGGGGGCACTTCTCCGTCTTGTTATGGTTGTAAGCAGAGTGATTGCACTTTAGCCGGTCCCGGCTGAACGTGATCGTCACGACGTCAGTTCATCCCCAGCCAGTTCGGCAGCACCAGTGAGATCCATGGCACGTAAGTAATCAGGATCAGGAACAGCAGCAGAATCGACAACCAGGGCATCGCGGCTTTGACTGTGGCGGGCAAGGACATGCCGGTCACCGCCGAGGTCACGAACAGGTTCAGGCCCACCGGTGGCGTGATCAGGCCGATCTCAAGGTTGACCACCATGATGATGCCGAGGTGAATCGGATCGATGCCCAGTTTCATCGCGATAGGAAAGAGGATGGGCGCCAGGATCAGGATGATCGCTGACGGTTCCATGAACGCGCCGGCAACCAACAGCACAATGTTGACCATCAGCAGGAACGTCACCGGCGTCAGCCCGGCTTCGATCACCCAGGCAGTGATTTGTTGAGGTAACTGTTCGGTGGTCAGCACGTGGGCGAACAGCATGGCATTGGCAATGATGAACATCAGCATGATGCTCAGCTTGGCCGAGTCGAGCAGAACCTTGGGTGTCTCGCGAAAGGTCAGATCCTTGTAGACGAACAGAGCGATGAAGGCCGAATAGACGGCTGCCACTGCGGCAGCTTCGGTCGGGGTGAACATGCCCGAATAGATGCCGCCGAGGATGATCACCATCAGCAACAGGCCCCATATTGCCTTGCGTGCCGTACTCAGAAACTCGCGAAGCGTCGCACGCGGCAAGGCGGGGAGATTTTTCTTCACCGCGACGATGTAGATCGCCACCATCAATGCCGTGCCCAGCAGCAGGCCGGGCACCACGCCGGCCATGAACAGCTTGCCGACGGAAGTTTCTGTAGCGGCGGCGTAAACCACCATCACGATCGACGGCGGGATCAGGATGCCCAGCGTACCGGCGTTGCAGATGATCCCTGCACCGAAGGCCTGCGGGTAGCCCGAGCGGACCATTCCGGCAATCGCAATCGAGCCCACCGCAGCGACCGTGGCGGGACTTGAACCGGAGAGGGCGGCGAACAGCATGCAGGCCAGCACCGCCGCGATGGCCAGGCCGCCGCGAATATGCCCGACACAGGCGTTGGCGAAGTCGATCAGCCGGCGGGCGACGCCACCGGTGGTCATGAAGGCCCCGGCCAGCAGGAAAAACGGAATGGCCAGCAGCGTGTAGTGTTCCGAGGTCTCGAACAGTTTGATCGCCAGCGAGCGCACCGAGTCGGGACTGAAGAAAATGATCGTCAGGGAGCCGGCCAGGCCCAGTGAGATGGCGATCGGCACGCCGATGAACATCAAGGCGAACAGGGCCACGAACAGGAAGGCGATGGTCATGGCTTGTCATCCTCGTGTTCGGCAAGTTTCAGCGCGTCGGCCGCTTCATCGGCCAGGCCGAGGCCGGTCTGACGGTTGAGCAGGATGCGCAGGAGAATTTCAGCGAAGCGGATGAACACCAGCGCGAAGCCCAGCGGCACGATCAACCCGACATGCCACTGCATGACGCCGAAATGGCCGAGATCCTCGGCGCCGATACCGGCGTTCATCAAGGTTTCAATCCATTCGAAGCTGGCGACGGCGAGCAGCCCTGCGTAGGCCAGACAGCACAGGCAGGCGAGGATGCCGATGTAACGCTGTACCGATCTGCGCGCCAGTTTGACCAGTGCGTCGACACCGATATGCCCGGCGGTGCGCACGCCATAGGCCAGGCCGAAAAAAATCAGCCAGCCGAACAGCGCTTTGGTCAGGGCAGTGCTCCAGGTCATGGCCTGCGCCATGCCCATGATCTGATCGCCAACGGCGAACAGCGGAACACTGGCTGCCGGCCAATGATCGGCGAGCCAGTAAAACAGACTGTAGAAATTGTTGAGGATCACGTAGACAAACGTGACGAGGGTCATGGCCGCCAGAAGGAAGACGATGAAGCCTTCCTCGAAGTGTTCCCAGATTCGCCGAAGCGCTTTCATGGATGGCATCTCACGTCGAGTGAAGACGGGCAGGCGCCGACGCAGCGGCGCCTGCCTTGCGATTATTGCGCCTGGTTTGCGGCTTCGGCAGCAGAGATCAGCTCAGGGCCGATTTCGCCTTCGAACTTCTTCCAGACCGGTTTCATCGCATCGCGCCACTGCGCACGTTCTTCTGGCTTAAGCGTGATGATTTCCGTGGTTTTGGCGGCAAGGATGCGCTGCTTGTCACCCTCGTTCAGTTGCTGGGCTTCCTTGTTCACGTGGGTGGTGACTTCCACGACGATTTTGTCCAGTTCGCTGCGCACGTCGGGCGGCAGGCCGTTCCAGAATTTGGTGTTGGTGATCAGCATATAGTCCAGTACACCGTGGTTGGATTCGGTGATGTACTTCTGCACTTCATGCATCTTCTGGCTGTAGATGTTCGAGTAAGGATTCTCTGCGCCGTTGACCACACCGGTCTGCAGGCCTTGATATACCTCGGCAAAACTCATCTTGCGCGGATTGGCGCGCACCGCCTTGAACTGTTCCTCCAGTACGGCCGAGGCCTGCACCCGGAACTTCAGGCCGCGCGCATCAGCCGGTACACGCAGTGGCTTGTTGGCCGACAGTTGCTTCATGCCGTTGTGCCAATAAGCCAGTCCCGTGATGTTTTTGCTTTCCATGGATTTGAGCAGGCCCTGACCTTGCGGGCTCAGTTGAAAGCGGTCGACAGCGTTGATGTCATTGAAGAGAAAGGGCAGGTCGAACAGCTGGACGGTCTTGGTGTATTGCTCGAACTTGGCCAGCGACGGCGCAATCATCTGCACATCGCCGAGCAACAGAGCTTCCATTTCCTTGCCGTCACCAAAGAGCGAGGAGTTGGGATACACCTCGACCTTGACTTTGCCCGGCAAGCGTTCTTCGACCAGTTTCTTGAACAGCAACGCACCTTGCCCCTTGGGCGTCTGGTCAGCGACCACATGCGAGAACTTTATGATCACCGGGTCTGCCGCCATGGCCGGGTTCATGCTGCTTACCGCCAAAGCGCAGGCAAGTGCGCTGAACAGAGATCTGAGCATCTGGGTGATTCCTCTTGTTTTTATTGTGATGACCGCTCGACGCGCTGAACGCGTTCAAGTGCCGAGACATGTTCAAGTCTAGGCAGAAATATCTGATTTGCCGGGGAATTGACGAGAAAGGGTAAAACACCAACGAAAGGTCGAACGCTGATCCGCGCATTGAGCTCCGGCACGATGCATCCAGCCGAGCGAGATCCCTTCAGTGTTTCACCGCATTCTCGATGATCTGATCCCAAGGCGGCGTTGCAGGGAACAACTCAAGCAGAAACGCCGTGAACGCTTTGACATTCGGGCTACCGCGACGGCTTTCCGGCCACAACGCGGTAATGGCGAAGCGTTCCACGGTGAACTGCGGCAGCACCGGGACCAATTCGCCCCGACGAACATACGCCGCCGCTACGTAGTGCGGCGAAATGCCGATGCCGCCGCCGGCAGCCACCAGCGCCGCGACCGCATCGCTGGCATCGACGGTGAAGGCCGCGTCGGGTGTCAGCTCCAACTGTTTGTCACCAGCCAGATACGGCCAACGCAAACTCTGCCCGGTGCTTTGATAGCGAAAATTCACACACTCATGCTCGGCGAGATCCTCGGCGGTAAGTGGAGTGCCCTTGCGCTGCAGATAGTCCGGCGAGGCAAACGCACCGATTCGATGTGGACCAAGCTGGCGAGAAATCAGTCGCGAATCCGCAAGATTGCCAACCCGAACCGCGACGTCGATGCCTTGTTCGATGAGGTCGGCATGCTGATCGCCGAGCCGCAGATCGATTGTCACCTTTGGATATTGCTCGCGAAACCTCGGCAGGGCCGGTGCGAGAATATTCAGTCCAATCGGCAACGGTGCGGTGACCTTCAATACGCCCGATGGCTCAGCACGGGAGGCGACGGCGGCCTGATCGATGTCTTCGACTTCACGCAGAATCCGCAGCGCCCGTTCGTACAGGTCGCGGCCCTCCGGGGTGAGCACCAGCGAGCGTGTGGTGCGGGTGAACAGCATCAGGCCGAAATGCTCTTCGAGCCGCTGTACGCTTTTGCTGATGGCAGACGGCGACACCGACAGTGCTCGCGCGGCAGCCGTATAGCTGCCCAGCGACGCCGCACGAGCAAAGGCAATGAGCCCGGTTAAACGATCCAATCCAATTTGTGCCTTCATGGCACTAGTAAAGCGACTTCTGCCCCAATTATCAACGTGGCTTTCAAGCCGTAGTCTTCTTCCATCGAACGCCATTCAGGTGTTCCAGACGGAGACTCAGCATGAACATCAGCCAAACCCTGCCTTCCACTCTCACCAAAAAAACCGTGGTCATTTTCGGCGGCACCTCCGGCATCGGCCTGGCCGCTGCGGTGCAAGCGAAGGCCGCTGGCGCCAAAGTCATCGTGATCGGCTCGAACGCCGCACGTGCCGAGCAGGCCGCCAGCGAGCATGGCCTCGATGGCTGGCGTGCAGCGGACGTGACTGACAACCAGGCTATGGAAACCGCATTGGCCGATATCCCTCAGGTCGACCACCTCGTTCTGCTCGCCGGCACTTTTGTCGCTGGCACCGTGCTCGCGGCTGATCTCGCTTACCTGCACCGCGCGTTCGATGAACGCATCTGGGCATCGATCAATGCGATTCGGGTGCTCGGCGACAGGCTGGCAAAAGACGGCTCGATCACTTTTATCTCCGGCTCGTTGGCTGATCGCCCGAATGCCTACGGCACCGCTGTGCTCGCTGCGGCCTCGGCAGCGATGGAAGCACTGGCTCGCGGTCTGGCTCTGGAATTGGCACCCGTGCGGGTCAACACACTGTCGCCCGGCCCGATCAACACCCCGATTCTCGGCAAGGCACTGGGCGAGGGGCGCGATGCATTCGTTGCTTCCCTTGAGCAGGTTCTGCCCCTGCATCGCCTCGGCACAGCAGCAGAGGCGGGCGCGGCAGCGGTGTTCCTGATGAGCAATAACTTCATGAACGGCGCCGTACTCAACATCGATGGCGGCGCACGCCTGGTTTGATCCAGCCCACCTTTTTGAGAGCCTGAACATGACCTCGTTATTCGATTCGCTGCGCCTCGGCGCGCTCGATTTGCCCAACCGCATCCTGATGGCGCCGATGACCCGCGCGCGCGGCACTCGCGAACACGTCCCGACCGAGATGATGGTCGAGTATTACCGCCAGCGCGCCAGCGCCGGCCTGATCATTTCCGAAGCGATCGGCATCAGCCAGCAAGGTCTGGGCTGGCCGTACGCGACGGGCATCTGGTCGGCCGAACAGGTCGCCGGCTGGCGCAAGGTCACCGATGCAGTGCATGGCGCTGGTGGCCGGATCATCGCGCAGCTGTGGCACATGGGCCGGGTCGTGCACCCGAGTTTCCTTGGCGGCGGCCAGCCGGTTTCCGCATCGGTCACCACCGCGCCGGGGCAGGCGCACACCTACGCCGGCAAGCAGCCGTATACCCCGGCGCGCGCGTTACCGCTGGAAGAAATCCCCGCATTGCTGGAAGACTTTCGACAGGCGACCCGCAATGCAATCGAGGCGGGTTTCGATGGCGTGCAGATCCACGCCGCCAACGGTTATCTGATCGACCAGTTTCTGCGCGACAGTGACAATTTCCGCAGCGATGCCTATGGCGGTTCGATCGACAACCGCATCCGCTTGCTCAAGGAAGTGACCGAGGCGGTCGCCGAAGTCATCGGCGCCGACCGCACCGGCGTGCGCTTGACCCCAAGCAGCTACGAGCAGGGCATCCGTGACAGCGATCCCGAAGCGCTGTTCATCCGCGCCGCCGAGGTGCTGTCAGCGATCGGCATTGCTCATCTGGAAGTCCGCGAGCCACCGCTGGACGGCACTTTTGGCAAGTCTGAACGACCGCCGCTGGCCGGGGTGATCCGCGATGTATTCAAAGGCGTGCTTATCCTCAATTCGGACTACGCATTTGCGCGGGCGCAAGCACAACTGGACGCAGGGCTCGCCGATGCGATTGCGTTTGGACGGCCGTTTATAGCCAATCCGGATCTGCCGCTTAGATTTGCCCGCCAGTTGCCATTGGCGGAAAGCGAAATGAGTACGTGGTTCAGCCAAGGCTGGGAAGGGTATTTGGATTACCCGGCAGTGGGCGACGTTTGAACGCGCGATTGCCACGTTTCGACTGCCCGCTGCGGAGTGCTCAGTGGGCAGATGTTTTACCCGATTCAGCGCAAGCGCGATGTCCGTTGCGAGGACAGCACCTGTTCAAGCTGAGGTTCGAGCACGGCTTTGTGTGCGGCCAATACATGCGCCTGCGCCCACTCCAGATCAGGGTGCAGCCATTCCAGCGCATCCTTTGCGGTGAACGCCAACAAACGCTGACGTTTCATTTTTGTGTCCTCATGGGTGATCAGCGCCAGGCCATCACAACCGCTACGGGTTCCGCTGACCTGAGCGAGTGCGGCGAGAAAGATCGGACAAGGCTCACGGGCTGTGGTGTAGGCAAGGTTGCGCGAATGAATGAACATTCCGGCGTCGAGGGCCTCATACCAGCCTTCCACCGCGACGAGCATGCGCCCGTCGTGTTTGACCCGGTCAAATACCTTCGAACGCATGACCAGATGCAACGGCAAATGGGTCAGCGGAGGCAGGGCGCCCATCGACCAAGTGGGTGACCAGCCCCAGCGCACGGGCAAGCAGTCCAGAGCACCGTCGCGGCGACAGATGCCATTGACCTGCATACCCGGTTTGATGAGGTGGCGCCCGTCAGGTGTCCATTTGCCGGAAGCGCCGTCACCGGCCGTATCGGCTTGTGCGTCAACGTTTGCCATCTGGCCGGTCACCAGAAGAGTCGCCAGTTGTTGCGGGGCGGTGTGTTGAACGATGTACTCACACATTGCAAATCTCCTGGTCGGCAGAGCTTTGCGCACGGCACGCAAGTCCGGCGTTTCTCGCGTTGTGCTGCTCTGGGGCAGATGGGCGGCGCGGGTTTTTCATATCGCCAGATCCTCGTCCCAACACACCGCCTTCGATTCGTGCCATTGCACGTCGGTAACGCCGAACCGTTCGGCCATAGGCTTTGAGAAACGCTTCAGCGGAGGCCGGCCGGGCTTGGGGATCGGCGTCAACCCGGCGTCGCAACTTGCCCACTGCCAGGCTTCCGCGTTGTTCATCAATTTGGCGCGGATAATGAAGGATTTGGGCACACCGTGAAGGCGGTATTTGATCATGTACAAATCTGTCTGGCTCATGAGGCTCTCCTGTTGCTCATGAAAGAGGGATGTTCCTCGTGCCAGGAAATTCATAGATTTTTCCTACATCTCGACATGCGTTCGTACCGGTTGAAAATAAGTTATACAGACCGCGCTTACGGTATAAGGAGCTCGTGTTTTTCACTGAGCTAGTTTGAGAAAAGAAACTAAGCGGAACGACGGAATATAATGAAGTAACATGGCTAGTGGTAGCATTTAGATATTGTTTGTCTTTACGACGAATATCGCTGCGTTTATTCCGCACAACTCTGCAAATTAGCAGCCGATACAACTAAGCTGGAACGCAAGTACAAGTAAGTCTGCGGGTTCTATTAATTAGGAAGCTTTGCAAACGAAGCGACAAATTGATTTTTTTGTACAGATTTGAGTCGACTCATGTAATGGTTGATGACCCGATTGTGCCTTGACAGGAAGAAGGGCCATGGAAAACGACGACCTGCGTCAAACTTGTACAAGTTGCAACAAGCTGTACAAAACCTCGCCGCAAGCAGAGCGTTACAAGGCAAGCGCCGGCCATGCGGGGCTTTGTGAGACCTGTCTCCAAACCGAACAGGAGCGGGTGATCGACGAGCGTTTGGCCCTGTGCGCCGCGAAGATGCTGGTGATTGATCGTCAGTTCAAGCCACCGGCGAAGCGCTGATGTCGTCGTCGGCTTTCAAGTAAAGCGGGGCGCCGGACTGCCGATGCCCCAGTTTTGGTTTGCCGTTTTTATTGACCAGCGTTCAAGCTCCTCGATTAATCAGCCACGCGAAAAACGCCAGGAACGGCGCCAATAAAACTGCACCGCCAATCACCACTGCCCAACCCCAGGCAAAGCCACGCTCACCCTTGAACCGCCCGCCGCTCAATAACCGCAGTACAAAGACGCCTGTGCGATGGGCCAGCAAATCAATAATGAAATCCATGTCATCACGGCTCCTTGGTGCAATCTGACTTGCCAGTTCATTCATTTAACGCCGCGCCGTGCGTGTACTCACATCCACCCAGACCGCCAACACTAGAATGCTGCCCTTGACGATCATCTGCCAGTAACTATCCACGTCGAGCATGGACATGCCGTTGTCCAGACTGGTGATCACCAGCGCGCCGAGGAGGGCGCCGTAGACGGTGCCGGAGCCACCGCGCATGGAGGTGCCGCCGATGAAGCAGGCGGCGATAGCGTCGAGTTCGCCCATGCTGCCGGCCGAGGGCGAACCGGCGGCGAGGCGTGCGGTGTTGACCACGCCGGCGAGGGCGCACATCACGCCCATGATGCCGAAGATCCACAGCTTGACCGCTTGCACATTGATGCCTGACAGGCGCGTCGCTTCCATGTTGCTGCCGACCGAATAGACCCGGCGGCCGAACACGGTCTGGCTGGTGACGTAGCTGAACACACCGAGCAGAATCAGCAACAGCAGCACCGGCACGGGAATGCCGTCGTAACTGTTGAGGGTCTGGACGAAACCGGCCAGTACCGCGCCGATCACCAGCACGCGCACAACATCACGCACCAGCGAATGCGCCGCCAGACCATGCAGGGCGCGATTGCGTCGTTGTTTCCAGGTCAGAAAAATCGTCAGCACGAACAGCAGCACACCCAGGCCAGTGCCGATCGCGTGGGGCAGATAACCCTGGCCGACGTAAACCAGCTCCGGCGATACCGGGGCGATGGTGGTGCCGCCGGTGATCCCTAGCAGAATCCCGCGAAACGCCAACATCCCACCGAGGCCGACGATAAATGAGGGGATGCGCAAGTAGGCGGCCATGTAGCCATTGGCGAGGCCGATCATCAGGCCGCACAGGGCAACCAGACTGAGATTCGTCAGCAGCGGAATGTGATAAACCACGTCGAGAATCGCCGCGAGGCCACCCAGCAGGCCGAGCAATGAGCCCACCGACAAATCGATCTCGCCGCTGATGATCACCAGCACCATGCCGCAGGCGAGGATTCCGGTGATCGACATCTGCCGCAGCAGGTTGGAAAGGTTGCGCGGGGTGAGGAAGCCGCCCTCGGTCTGCCAGCTGAAGAACAGCCAGATCAGCACCACGGCGAATACCAGCGCGAGCATCTTGTAGCGGGTGAACAGTTGTTTGACCTGATTCATTTACGCGGTTTTCCGATCATTATTGTTATGGCTGCCCGGCTGGCTGAGGGCGGCGGCGAGTACCTGTTCCTGGGTCAGTTCATGGTTGACGAAGTCTCCACGCAACTGGCCTTCGCCGATCACCAGCACGCGGTCGGAGACGCCGAGCACTTCGGCCAGTTCCGATGAAACCATGATGATCGACACGCCTTCGGCGGCCAGCGCGCCCATCAACTTGTAGATCTCATACTTGGCGCCGACGTCCACGCCTCGGGTCGGCTCGTCGAGAATCAGTACGCGCGGTTTGGCCAGCAGCATTTTGGCCAGCACGGCTTTCTGCTGGTTACCGCCCGACAGGCTGGTGATCGGCAAGGACGGACTTGCGGTCTTCAGATGCAGACGGGAGATTTCCCGGTCGATGCAGCCCAGTTCGGCTTCGGCATCGATGCGGGTCATTTTCGAATAACTCTCGAGCACGGCGAGGGTGATGTTCTGGCCGACGCCGAGATCCGGAATGATGCCTTGGCGCTTGCGATCTTCGGGCACCAGGCACAGGCCGGCGCGGATCGCTTTCAGCGGCGTGCGCGTGTCGATTGGCTGGCCGTCCAGCCAGACTTCGCCTTCGTGGCGGCCGGGGTAAGCGCCGAACAGTGCGGTGACCAGTTCGGTGCGGCCGGCGCCGACCAGCCCGGCAATGCCAAGAATCTCGCCGCGCTTGAGGCTGAAGGAAATGTCGTCGACTCGTTTGCGCTTGGGGTTGTCGACGTCGTAGCAAGTGATGTGGCGCGCCTCGAAAATCACCTCGCCAATCTCATGCGGCTCGCTGGGATAGAGGTTGCTCATTTCGCGGCCGACCATCTGCGTGATGATCTGCGGAATGTCCATGTCGGCCATGGCGGTGGTGGCGATGTGTTTGCCGTCGCGGATCACCGAAATGGTGTCGCACACGGCGGCGACTTCATCGAGCTTGTGCGAGATGTAGACGCAGGCGACACCCTTGGCTTTGAGGTCGCGGATGATGTCCAGCAGCACTTCGATTTCCGAGCGGCTCAGGGCCGAGGAGGGTTCGTCGAGAATCAGCAGACGCGCCTGTTTGTTCAGGGCCTTGGCGATTTCCACCAGTTGCTGATAACCGCCGCCGTACTGCGAAACCGGCAGCGACACGTTCATGTCCGGCACTTTCAATTCACGCATCAACGCTTCGGCGCGGTGGATCATCGCCGGGTAGTTCATGCGCCCGCCGGGCAGCGTCAGCTCATGGCCCATGAAGATGTTTTCCGCCACCGACAGATCGGGAACCAACGTCAGTTCCTGATGGATGATGACGATGCCGGCGGCTTCGGTTTCGCTGATCGACTGCGCCCGGAGCGGTTGCCCGTCCCAGAGGATTTCGCCGTCCCAGGTGCCATGCGGATAGACCGCCGAGAGGATCTTCATCAGCGTCGACTTGCCGGCGCCGTTCTCGCCGCACAGGCCCACGCATTCACCGGGCCGGACCTTGATGTCGATGCCGTTGAGCGCTTTGACACCGCCGAAGGTTTTGACGATGCCGTTCATTTGCAGCAGATAGTCGGACATGGAAAAGGCTCGTATACCAGGGACCTGAACACCACAAAGCCCTTGTGGGAGCGAGCTTGCTCGCGAAAGCGTCAGTTCAAGCAATGCATCGCTGACTGATACACCGCCTTCGCGAGCAAGCTCGCTCCCACAGGGTTCTTCGCATAACTGAGATTTGGGCTCTGGTTATTTCCCGGCAATCTGCGCCTTGGTGTAGAAGCCGTCCTGTTCGAGCAAGTCGATGTTGTCCTTGGTCAACGGCGTTGGCGTGAGCAGGATGGTGTCGACCTTTTTGCTGCCGTTGTCGTACTGCGAGGTGTAGGCCGGTTTTTCGTTGCGTGCCAGTTGAACCGAGAGCTTGGCCGCTTCGGACGCAATGAGTTTCAGCGGTTTATACACGGTCATGGTTTGCGTGCCGGCGATCACGCGTTTGACCGCTGCGAGGTCGGCGTCCTGACCGGAAATCGGCACCTTGCCGGCCAGTTGTTGCGCGGCCAATGCCTGGATAGCGCCGCCAGCGGTAGCGTCGTTGGAGGCGACGATGCCGTCGATTTTGTTGTTGTTACGGGTCAGGGCGTTTTCAACGATGCTCAGCGCTTCGGTCGGGTTCCATTCCTTGACCCACTGCTGGCCGACGATCTTGATATCGCCCTTGTCGATGGCCGGTTGCAGCACCTTCATCTGGCCTTCACGGAGGATCTTGGCGTTGTTGTCGGTGGGCGCGCCACCCAGCAAGAAGTAATTGCCCTTGGGCGCTGCTTTCAGCACGCCGCCGGCCTGCATCTCGCCGACCTTTTCGTTATCGAAGGAGATATAGGCGTCGACATCGGCGTTGAGAATCAGCCGGTCATAAGACACCACTTTGATCCCGGCTTTCTTCGCCTCGGCCACGGCGTTGGTCAGCACTGTCGCGTTGAACGGCACGATGACGATCACATCGACGCCGCGAGAGATGAGGTTTTCGATCTGTGAAATCTGCTTCTGCTCATTGGCGTCCGCCGATTGCACGAAGACTTTGGCGTCCATTTTTTCCGCCGCCGCGACGAAGTAATCGCGGTCGCGCGACCAGCGTTCCAGACGCAGGTCGTCAATGGAGAAACCGATTTTCGGGTGGGTGGCGTCGGCCATTACCGGCAGGGCCAACAACGCCAGGGCACTGGCCAACAGCGTACGTTTCAAGTTGTTCATGGTGGTGCGTCCTTTTATTTTTGTTGGAAAGACACGGCCTGACGATGAATCGGGCTGGTAGAACTGTAGAGAATCTGCCGACGCAGCAGGCACAGAATTGTCGTGCAATTGTCACAGCGTCGTTGCGTCGGCAGCCTCCCTTGGCGATCAGCGATACAGGTAACGGTTGACGATGTTTTCGAGCATTTCCTGGCGGCCGCTGACGGCTTGCGGGTTCAGCTCGTTGGTGAACGCGTGCTCGGCCAGCGACTCGAGATTGAAGTCGCCCGCCATCACCGCCTGCCCGAACGGCTGACGCCAACCGGCGTAGCGTTGATCCTTGAGCACTTGCAGTTGATCGTTCTCGACCATCGCGGCGGCGCGTTCCAGCGACAGGGCGAGAACGTCCATGGCGCCGACATGGCCGTGGAACAGGTCGATCTCGTCGAGACTCTGCCGGCGCACCTTGGAGTCGAAGTTGAAGCCGCCATTCTTGAAACCGCCGGCCTTGAGGATTTCATAGGTCGCCAGGGTCATTTCTTCGACGCTGTTGGGGAACTGGTCGGTGTCCCAGCCGTTTTGTGGATCGCCACGGTTGGCGTCGATGCTGCCGAAAATACCCAGCGATGCAGCCGTGGCAATTTCGTGATGGAAGCTGTGGCCGGCCAGGGTCGCGTGGTTGGCTTCGATGTTGACCTTGATTTCCTTCTCCAGGCCGTACTGCTGGAGGAAGCCGAACACCGTGGCGCTGTCGTAATCGTACTGGTGCTTGGTCGGCTCCTGCGGCTTGGGTTCGATCAGCAGATCGCCGGTGAAACCGATCTTGTGCTTGTGCTCGACCACCATGCGCATGAAGCGCCCAAGTTGTTCGCGCTCGCGTTTCAGGTCGGTGTTGAGCAGGGTTTCGTAGCCTTCGCGACCGCCCCACAGCACGTAATTGGCACCCTTGAGGCGATGGGTGGCGTTCATCGCGCTGAACACTTGCGCGGCGGCGCAGGCGAACACTTCCGGATCGGGATTGCTCGCGGCACCGGCGGCAAAACGTGGATTGCTGAAGCAGTTGGCGGTGCCCCAGAGCAACTTGATACCGCTCTGTTCCTGATGTTGCTCAAGGCGGTCGACCATTTGCGCGAAGTGTTCGCGGTACTCCTTCAGCGAGTTGCCTTCGGGGGCGACGTCCGTGTCGTGAAAGCAGTAGTAATCGATGCCCAGTTTACTGAAGAATTCGAACGCGGCTTCAGCCTTGCCAATGGCCAGTTGCATCGGCTCGCCGCTGCGTTGCCATGGGCGTTTGAAGGTGCCGGCACCGAACACATCGGAACCCGGCCAGACGAAGGTGTGCCAGTAGCACGCGGCCATGCGCAGGTGTTCGCGCATGGGTTTGCCGAGGATCAGCTTGTCGGCGTTGTAGTGGCGGAAAGCGAGGGGCGAATCACTGTTCGGGCCTTCGTAGCGAACCGGCTCGATATTGGGGAAATACTGCATGGACCTTGTCCTTGTTGTTCTTGGCGGTGTCTCGATACTAGCAACGGCCCCGTGCCCGCTGATTATGAAAAGCCTCAACTGCGAGTGCGATTTTGCGTATTGAGCTTATACGCTCGCACGCCTAGTCTGTGTCCATCGTCGCCGCGACGAAGCGACCCGGAACAGTCTAAAAACAATGAAGAGCCTACCGCCCGTGCACCGCATCGCCCTGTTGTTCAACGGCAGCAAGATCTACGACCGTGGAATCATCAGCGGTATCGGCAACTACCTGAGCAGCACCCGCGCTTCCTGGGACCTGTTTCTGGAAGAGGACTTTCTCTGCCGCTTGAAAGGCATCGAGCGCTGGCAGGGTGACGGGATCATTGCCGATTTCGACGATCCGCTGATCGGCGAGGCGCTGGCCGACATTCATTTGCCGGTGGTAGCGGTGGGCGGTTCCTACGAGGATGCACGCGCCTATCCGAAAGCGATTCCCTACGTTGCCACTGACAACAACGCATTGATCACGCTGGCTTACTCGCATCTGGTCGAGGCGGGGTTGCAGCGCTTTGCCTGTTTCAGCCTGCCCGAGGCACAAGCCAATCGCTGGGCGCAGGAGCGGGAAAAGGCCTTTCGCAAACTGATGCAGCGCGACGGCCTCTACGCTGAGATCTATCGCGGCATGGGCACCAGCGCGCCGCTCTGGGACAGCGCCGTCGAAAAGCTGATCGCCTGGCTGCACAGCCTGCCCAAACCGATCGGCATCATCGCCGTCAGCGACGCCCGCGCCCGCCAGTTGCTGCAAGCCTGCCTGACCGCCGGCATTGCCGTGCCGGAGCAGGTCGCGCTGATCGGCATCGACAACGACCCGCTGACCCGCAGCCTGACCCGTGTGCCGCTGAGTTCGGTGATTCAGGGCACCGAAACCATGGGCCGCACCGCTGCGCAATTGCTGCACCAGATGCTCCACGGCATGCCGTCCACCGGTACGCAAATCCTGATTCCGCCTGACGCGGTCAACGTGCAGGTGTCGAGCCTGCACCAACCACTGGGCAATCCCTACGTCATGCAGGCGCTGCTGTTCATTCGCCAATATGCCTGTCAGGGCATCAAGACCGCGCAAGTCGCGGCGTATGTCGGCGTGTCGCGCTCATCGCTGGAAGCGCATTTTCGCGCCGAGCGCGGATGCAGCGTGCATGACGAGATTCTGCGTTTCAAACTGGCGGCGGCTACCAGCGGTTTGAAGAACACCGATGCGGCGATTGCCGACATTGCCCAGGCCTGCGGCTTCAAGTCTGCGCAATATCTGCACACGGTGTTCCGTCGCGAGTTCGGCTGCACGCCCCGCGAATATCAGCAGGGCGGAGCGTAGTGCTGCGAATGGCTCACGCCAGCGCAGCGGCACTGGCTCTGGAGCGCCAGGCGAACGTCAGCACCATCAGCAGGCCCAGACCAGCCATCGCCGCGCCGGCCAGGGAAATCGCTGGATAACCCAGCCCGGCATTGATCACCGCACCGCCCAGCGCCGCGCCGATCGCGTTGCCGAAGTTGAACGCACCGATGTTCACCGCCGAAGCCAGATTCGGCGCGTCCTTGGCGGCTTCCATCACGCGCATCTGCAGCGGCGGCACCAGAGCGAAGCTGGCGATACCCCAGATCAGAATGGCCACGGCGGCCGGCAGCGGCCAGCGCATCAGCACCGTGAATGCGAGCAACACCACGATCAATGCGCTCAGCGACACGATCAGTGTGCGGTCGATCGAGCGGTCGGCGGCCTTGCCGCCCCACACGTTGCCCAGCGTCAAACCGATTCCGAACAACACCAGCATGGCGGTGATGAACGCGGCGGAGGCGTGGGTTTCGCTGCTGAGAATCGGCGCGATGTAGGTGAACACGGTGAACATCGCACTTGAACCGACCACGGTCAGGGCCAGCGCGGCCAACACCGGACCGCGGCCCAATACACGTATTTCCGCCAGCGCACCCGCGCCTTGCTCTGCTTTCAGATTGGGCAGGGCGAACCACAAGGCGATCATGGTCAGCACGCCGAGACCGGTAATGCCCCAGAACGCCGTGCGCCAGCCGAACAGCTCACCAAACCACGCCGCCAGCGGCACACCGCCGATGGTCGCCAACGTCAGGCCCATGAACATCGCCGCCACGGCGCCGGCACGTTTTTCCGGCGCGACCACGCTGGCGGCCACCACCGAGCCGACCCCAAAGAATGCGCCGTGGTTGAGCGAGGTGATCACCCGGGCGACCATCAGGCTGTAGTAGTCGGTGGCCAGCGCCGACATCAGATTACCCAAGGTGAAAATCGCCATCAGCCCGATCAGCAGATAGCGCCGGGGGATCTTGCCAGTGGTCAGGGTCATCAGTGGTGCGCCGAGCAGCACGCCCAAGGCGTAGGCACTGACCAGCAACCCCGCAGCGGGAATGGAAACGCCGAGATCGGCGGCGATGCCGGGCAACATGCCCATCGGCGCGAACTCGGTGACGCCGATGCCAAAGGCGCCGACAGCGAGTGCAACAAGTGGTGGATTGATACGCATGGAAAGTCTCCTCATCTATGCCGCCAATGCTACGATCCATCGTTTTCAGGCGGTAGATGGCGATTTTGGCAATCACCTTTGCGTAAGAGGCACGAATGGACTTCAACGGCAGGTCAGGGGAAATGAGCGTGTTCGTCACCGTGGCGCAGGAGGGCAGCCTCTCAGCGGCTGCGCGTGCGTTGGGGCTGACGCCTTCGGCGGTCAGTCGGATCATCGCCCGCGCCGAACAGCGACTCGGCACTCGTCTGTTGCTACGCACCACCCGCGCGCTGACGTTTACCGCCGAGGGAGAGGCCTTCCTGCGCGGTGCCCGGCGGATTCTGGCAGACATGGACGAGGTGGAAGGGGCCATCACCGATCAGGGCGTACCCAAGGGCCGCTTGCGTGTCAGTGCCGCCCTTGGCCATGGACGGCTGGTCATTGTGCCGCTGGTCGCAGCGTTCGCCGCCCGTTACCCGAACATCGTCGTCGACCTCAGCCTCGGCGACGAAGTCGTCGACATCCTCGCCGGTCAGGCGGACGTCGCCATCCGCTTCGGCCATTTGCCCGACAGCCCACTCACCGCGCGCCGGCTCGGCCACACCGGCCAGGTCGTGGTGGCATCGCCCGACTACCTGCAACGTCATGGCACGCCTCAGCAACCCGAAGACCTGCTCAAGCACAACTGCCTGCGCTTCAACTTCCGCCGCGCCGAAGCCAACTGGCCGTTTATCCGCGACGGCAAGGAGTTCTCACTGAACGTCAGCGGCAACATCGAATGCAGCAGCGGCGAAGCACTGGCCCAGTTCGCCAGACTCGGCGCCGGAATTGCGCGGATTGGCGAGTTCACCGTCAGGGAAGATTTGCAGCGCGGCACGCTGATCCCGCTGCTGCAAACGTTTAACCCGGGCGATGAGGAACCGATTCATGCGGTGTTCGTCGGCGGCGCGGCGATGCCGGTGCGGGTGCGGTTGTTTGTGGATTTTTTGCTGGAGCAGCATCGGATGTAAGAGGTGGCGTCTTTTCATCGGATCTGATTCTGTGCACGCAAATGCGATCATATTGCTATCATTTGCAGCTCTTCATTTTTCAGTCTGAATACAGTGAGTACCGATGTTCGTGAAAACGCTGAATGGGTTGCTTTTCTTATTGATTTGCGGCGTGCTGGGCGCTTGCGGAAAAACAGACCGTTTTGCCGACGGCTGGGATCAAGGCGGCAACCTGCATGACGTGAGTCTGCGCGAGTGGGCCTTTGCAACCGATGCCAACCGGCTTGCCAGTGCTGCCGATTTTGTCCGGGAATTTATTCCGACGTTGCCAGGAGTGTCTTTGCCGCTTGCGAGCGCCCTGGTTGAAAAGTGCCTGACCGAGAGTGCGTATATAGCCGCTATCGAGGAGATTGGGGTGCGAAGCAGAATTGAACCCTGTATTGAATATGCTCAACAGACCGCCCAGAGCCTCGCGCAGGAATATGCCAAGCGCCAAGGTGTTTCCAGCCAGTAAACGGTCGCCAGCGAAGTATTGTCGAGTGTCGGCTCCCAGCTACAAAGGGCCACCGCAGAATGATGGACCAGGATGTTCTTTACTGGGCGCTGAGCGAGACAGGTTGTTGTTTTCACTCGACGAATCTGAGGCATGCAAAAGCGGTTTTAATACGCAGTTGCTTGATGGGTTCGATGCTTTCCTGAGATCCGATTTTTTTGACTACGCCCAGGCCGCAGTATTGTTGATTGAAGGTGAAGATCGGGAGAAGGCCAGCCTTGGGTTCAGTCCAGTAGCCCGACTTCAACGTATAGCTGGCCCCAGCCTGAGGGGTGAAAGAGAAGGGTATCTGGCAAAACTTTCCACCAACTGTTTGCCGGTAAGTCAAAACCAGCTCTTTGTCGACAGCTACCGGCGATTGGATAAAACCCTCGGTATAGGGCAAAGGCGTGAAGCCTGCGTAACATCCCGATTCGTTGAAGGTCATCGCATCGAGGTTAGTGCCGCTTTCATATTTAAGCCTGACCGTCGCCGAGGGTTCATCCTGCCGGGGAAATTGATACTGTTTACCCTGAAACAGTGAAGTACAACCGCTAAGTGCCAATGCTCCAGCCAAAAGCGTCAAACCAAATCTGCCATTCCCGTACATGTACTGCTCCTGGATACCATCGGACTTTTCAGAAGCAGATGATACCGAAAAGTGGCCACATGCTACTAAGCTTTACGAGGTTGCAGACAGCCCAAGATTTTCCCTCGCCCACTGCTCAGCCGTCGTGACCTGAATCGCCCGCTGCTCATTGAACGTGCCTGCTTTAGGCCACGCCACACCTCGACCTTGGGCAAACACCGCGCGGTATTTTTTGATGTGGTGAGTGGGGTCTTTTTCCAGTTCCTGCATCAGGTGCGGCACTGTCCAGACGTTACGCTTGAAGGGCCGTCCGAGCACGCGTTCGAGAAGGCCCGCGACCTGTTCATAGGTCAGCGTGTCGCCCGACAGATACACGATCTCGTTGCGAAAACGCGGTTCGAAGAAAACGATTTCTGCGGTCAGCTTGCCGATGTCGTCCGGGGTCGTGAGCGTCACACTGGTGTCCAGGCTGCCCAAGGCGTTAACGGTGGCGTTGTCGAAATCAACGACTTCAAATACTGGCTCAAACAGGAAGCTGGTAAACATGCCGGTCGAGATGATCACCCATTCGGTTTTGTCCTGCGCGCGCAGCAGTTCGCGCACGTCGAGTTGAGCATCGAACAGATCCTGCGGACTGCCCCGGCCGATCACCTCGAAATCCACGCCAAACTGCCAGGGAAAGTAGCGTTTGATGCCGGACTGGAGAGCGGCGGTCGCCAGCTTCATCGGCGTCTCGCGACCAGCGACCATGCCGGCGCAGCCAATGACGGTATCGAACGGTGCGAAGACTTCGGCCAGTTGGTCGATTGAATCGTTGACCAGATCTGCCGCCACCATCTGCACGCCGAGACTGCGCAGTTCATCGATTTCGGCTTTCTTTTCCGGCAGCTGACTATTGATCGTCGAGGCCCTGAGCAGGACGCTGATCGTGCTGCCTGGCGAGCGCTTTGCCACTCGCGCAAGGTTGCGCAAAACCGGCAGGCCGAGCTCGCCTGCGCCAAGGACAAGAATGGATTGCGGGGAAGGGTGGTTCGATTCGGTCATGATGTCTCCTGAGATCTGCATGTAAGATCGGCAAATGCTGGCACGATCGGGCAGCACTCAGAAGAAGGCACACGCGTGATACCAGGTGAAGAAGTGACTGATCAGCAAGCGCTCAGTGAGGCAGAAGCAATCTGCCAGACGCTCAGACGAGACGATGATGGCGTGCGCCGCGAAGTGCTTGCGCACGCCGGTAGTCGCTGGTCTTTGGGCATCCTGCATGCCTTGGGGGTGTACGGCACGATGCGTCACGCCGAGATCAAACGGCAGATGACCGGCGTGACTCAGCGCATGTTGACCAAAACCCTGCGTGCGCTGGAACGCGACGGCCTGCTGACCCGGCGCGAGCTCGACCATGTGCCGCCGCACGTCGAGTACGAGCTGACGCCATTGGGCATGGGCTTGCTGGTGCGGATGTCGCCGATCTGGACTTGGGTGGTGGAAAACGTCGAGGGTTTCCGCCAAGCGCGACGCACGTTCGATAGCCAGATCGGCAAGAAACCCTCATGGCAAATTCCTGTTCCAGCGCGGGATGATTCTGAAGCGTCAGACTGAGGTTTCGCGCTTCAGCTCAGCGGCACCGCGAACACGGCACTGGCGCGCGCAACCGTTCGCTCACCGACGTGCAGACTGACGCCAGCAAACGCCAGTTGGCGGCCCTTTTTGGAGTGTTCAAGACGCACTTCGAGCCACTCGTTGATTTGCACCGCACCGAGATAATCCAGGGTCATGCTCGCCGTGATCAACGGCTGCGGCGGTTCGCTGGAGAAAGCCATGGCGTAGCCCATGCCGACATCGGCCAAAGTCGCCAATACACCACCATGCAAAGTGCCGCGACCATTGGCGTGGCGGGAGTCGGTCAGTAAACCCAACTCCAATTGCAGGCCGTGGCCTCTGGCGTAGATCGGGCCGAGCAGATCCAGCAACGGACTGCTGCGGGTGAATGGAGTGAAACCTTCGGGAATGGCCGTGGTGTTCATGATCCCATCCTGATGCAGGTGGCTGACCTGTGTGATTGGGCGAGGAATCGCAGAAGGAGGCAAGCACTATGCGCATGGGGAATTTGCTGCGATAAGTGCTGTACACGGAGCGGACAAGCAAGGAGCTACTGGGTGGATATTCAAATTCACATTGCGAGGGATGCGGATGCATCGGCTATCAGTGAAACGATCATCAAGACGCTCCGTGAGAGCAATGCTCGCGACTATCCACCCGATATCATTGATCGAGTGATTGAAAGTTTTTCGCCCTCGAACATCCTTCGTTTTTTGACTGAGCGTCAGGTGCTGGTCGCTACGCTCGACAGTCAAATCGTCGCAACGGCAAGTCTCGATCAAAACATTGTTCGAAGCGTATTTGTCGACCCGGACTTTCAAGGAATGGGTGTTGGAAGACAGCTGATGAAGAGCATTCAATCACTCGCCATGGACACAGGTTTCAATCTGCTGCGCGTTCCTTCCTCAGTCACCGCAGAAGGCTTCTATGCTTCGCTCGGCTTCGAGAAAATCAGAGATGAGTTTCATCAGACGGAGCGCACGATCATCATGGCGAAGAAGTTGAAACGATAGCGTTCACCTAACGTTTAAGCCTGCCGAATGTGGCTGCCATCGCTGCCCGGTCATGGTCGAGCAACCAGGCATGATGTCGTTGATAAAGCTGCAAAAGTAGTTCGGTGTTGGCTCCAACCACGTCCATGCCTCGGTCGTCATAGGGAAAGACGATGACTCGCTTGGGCAGATTGAACAGGTAGACAGCACAGTTCGCACGCGGTTGGATATCGGCGAAATCCTTGGCCAATGCGCACCAGAGTAATGCTTGAATGCTCGCCATAGACGCTTCGAAGGCGACGTTGACCCAGTATTCCGGTTCTTCCTCGGTGAACCATTCCTCGTTGTCTATTTCTTCGCTCCAGATGCACAGCTCTGATGGAGTATCGATGCCAGCAGATTTAAGGGCGCGAAGAGTGCTGCGGTGGGCGAATCGATTGCGACCGGAATGAATACGCAGACATGCGACAAACGATGCGTCCCCTTGGAAAATGTCGCCGCAGATGGTTATGGCTTTGCGCATCGCGGTCAGGAATTGCTCGATCATTCCGCCCGTTTCGGAGAGTTCGAAACGCAATCCTCCCGGCCAGGAATAGAAAAGCGGGCGGGCGAATGCCTGGGGTCCAAATGCGTTTTCGATCTCAGCTCTCAGATTCACTTTCTTCCCTTCAATGTGGATTTCTGCTTGTTCAAGACGCGGGTGAAGTCAGTGCGAAGACACAAACGGCGAAGCAGTCGTCGGTGCCGGCAACGCATAGGCCTGTTTCATCCACGCCACTTCCGCAAGCGGTGTGCGGCCGAATAGGCGTTTGAAGTCGCGGCTGAATTGCGAGGCGCTTTCGTAACCGACCAGAAATGCCGATTTTGCCGCGGTCAGGTCGTTACGCAGCATCAGCAATCGCGCCTGGTGCAGCCGCGTCGACTTCAGGTATTGCATCGGCGAGGAGTCGGTAACTTTGCGGAAGTGCAGATGAAAATTCGGCACGCTCATCTGCGCTTCCTCGGCCAGGGTTTCTACGTCGAGATGCTGGTGATAGCAACTGTGGATCTTGTGAATGGCGCGGGTCACTTTGCCGAACTGACCCTGTTGGGCGATGGCGGCGCGCAGGGTGCCGCCTTGTTCGCCGGTGAGGATGCGGTAGTAGAGCTCGCGCAGCATCGCCGGGCCGAGGATTCGCGCGTCGGCATCGTTGCTCATCACTTCGAGAAAACGCAGGGTTGACCGGCGTAGCGGTTCGTCGAGAGGCGAGGCGTACATGCCCATCGGTTGGGATCTGGGGAAATCCCACCGTTCATCGACCTGCTGAATCAGCTCGCCGGCCAAGGCGAAATCCAGACGCACGTACACCGCGAGCATTGGCTCGGCTTCGCTGGCATCGGTTTCCATGGTGAAGGGTACCGGCACCGACACCACCAGATAGTGCTGGGCGTCGTAGACATAGATTTCATCGCCGAGATAGCCGCGTTTACGGCCCTGACAAAGGATGACGATGCCCGGTTCGTACAACACCGGCGTGCGGGTCAGCGGTCGGTTGGAACGCAGGAAACGCACATCGTCCAGCGGGCTCAGGTTGTAACCTTCCAGCGGGGCGAGCCGGCTCATTAGCTGGACCATGCGCGCTGTGATGGGGTCTTTCGGTTTCCGCATTGAGGTTCTCCGCGTTGCTCAGCCATCAGTCGAGTGGCTAAGCGCTGCCCATTGCTCAATACTCTCCGCCGTCAGCTGCAACTTGTCACGCACCAACGCCAGCGCATCACTGCCAAGCAGCAAGTGAGCCGGCGGGTTTGGACTGTCGATGATCGTCAGCATGACCCGTGCAGCTTTCTGCGGATCGCCCAGCTGATGGCCGCTTTTCTCCTCCCGGGCCTTGCGCACCGGATCGAAGCTTGCGTCGTAGTCACTGATGCTACGCGGCGTGCGCTGCATCGAGCGGCCTGCCCAGTCGGTGCGAAATGACCCCGGCGCCACAGCGGTGACAAAAATATTGAAGGGCGCAAGCTCTTTGCTCAAGGTGTCGGAGATGCCCTCAAGCGCAAACTTGCTGCCGCAGTAGTACGCGATCCCGGGCATGGTGATATGGCCGCCCATCGAAGTGATATTGAGGATATGCCCCGCGCGGCGCTGGCGGAAATACGCGACGAAAGCCTTGGTCACCGCCACTGCGCCAAACACGTTGACGTCGAACTGGCGGCGCATTTCCTCCAGCGATGACTCTTCGAAAATCCCCTCATGGCCATAACCTGCGTTGTTGACCAGCACGTCCACCGGGCCGTGACGATCCTCCACTGCCGCAACCACCCCATTGATGGCATCGAAATCGGTAACGTCCAGCAGCACCCCATGAGCGCGCTCGGGCGACAGCGCTTCGAAAACTGCCAGCGCGGATTCACTGCGCACTGTGCCGATAATCCGGTGACCTTGAGCGAGCGCTTCCTTGGCCAGCGCCTGGCCGAAGCCGCTGCTGACACCGGTGATGAAAAGGGTCTTCATGAATCTGTACTCCAGCAGGCAATTAGAGAAGTCATGCTAGGGCGGATAACGCTGGCGGACGATGCCGAATCGGATTCGAGTATTGCCTGTTCCTATCAATTCCTCGTCTTGGCAGCACGCGCTTAGGCTGCGCGACGACCCGGGGTGCGGTCCGAACCATCAGCGGCGAGAGCCTCACCCAGTGGGGTGCGGTCAGAACCGTCGGCGGCAAGCGTCTGCTGTGGTTCGTTGACCTGGATGAAGAAACGATCTTCCTGATTGCTCGGTACGGCGAATGCGCTGGCGCTGAGGGCGAAGGTGGCGACGGCGATCAGTTGGCTTACAGTTTTCATGGCGGTGACTCCGGTCAAATTTCGATTGAGGTCCGGGTCGTTCAGATCAGTCTCTGGTTAACCCGTTGCAGTGGTGTGTTCTGCATGGGTTCAGATTAGGGGGCAGGGCGGTGTCGGCGTTAGGCGGATACTGTCGGCGATTTGCCTGATTCTGCTTGATGGAAAATAGCCATTGACTTAGAGCGCACTCAAACCTTTACGGTGATGACATGAATCCAGAACTGACAATTTCAAAGTTGGCCAAGCGCCTTGATTTGAGCGCTCACACGATCCGCTATTACGAGCGCATCGGGCTGTTCGATCCGGTTGGGCGCGGTGGCAATGGCCACCGGGTATACACCGAGAAGGATGTGCTGTGGGCCGAGTTTCTGCTCCGGCTGAAGGCGACCGGAATGCCGATCCAGCAAATGCTGCGGTATGCCGAATTGCGTCGATCAGGCGACTCGACCCTGGCAGAACGCCGCGAACTTCTCGAGCAGCATCGCCGGGACGTGCAAGCGCAGATCAGCCAGTTGAGCCAGTCCCTGGAGGTTCTGGATAACAAGATTCAGATCTATCACCAACTCGAGCACAAGGAGCATCACCATGATCCGTAAATTTCCCGGTTTCAACCGCTTGCTGTCCGCCACATTGATCGGCGCCAGTGTGACCAGTGTCGCAGCGCCCGTGGAGATGACTGATCGTCGAGCGCGCGGAGAAGCCGCGCTGACGCAGATTACTGGCGGACCTGGTCAGGCAGTGGTTGATTCATTGAGGGATACTGCTCCCGAGCTTGCGGACTGGATTCTGAGTTTTGCCTACGGCGATGTCTTCGCCCGCCCCGGCCTCGACCACTGCACTCGTGAGCTGGCAACCGTTGCGGCATTGACCGCACTGGGCAACGCACAGCCACAACTGAAAGTGCATATCGGCGGAGCCCTGAACGTCGGGTGCACACCGGAGGCGGTGGTCGATGTGATCTTGCAAATGACCGTATACGCAGGGTTTCCCAGTGCCTTGAACGGTATAACGGCTGCGCGTGAAGTCTTTGCTGCTCGCGGGATCAGTGTTAAGTCTTGAGTGCGCTGGCCGCTGACCTTGCAACAGGACGGTGCAAGGCCAGATTTGATCGACCGGCCTTAACGCAAATCCTCGGGCTGCATCGTCAGAATAATCTTCCCGACATTCTGCGAAGACTCCATCCTCCGATGGGCATCGGCTGCGCGGGATAGCGGGAAGGTGCTGTCCACCACCGGTTCCAGACTCGCGGCGCCGGCGAAGCGCTCCAGCCAGTGGTCGCGAAAGCGCTGGATCATCGCGTGCTTCTCCGGCTGGGTGCGCGACTTCATCACCGTGCCGATGATTTGCAGGTGCCGGTAGAGGATGTGCTCCAGCTCCACGTCGACCTTGCCGCCGCCGCCAAGAATGCCGACCTGCACCAGGCGACCACCGTGGGCCAGCGAGGCGATGTTGCGGGCGAAGTAGGGCGCGCCGATGAAGTCGATGATCACGTCGACGCCGCGCCCGTTGGTTTTGTCGGCGATGACTGCGGCGAAATCCTCGGTCTTGTAGTCGATGGCCACGTCGGCGCCCAGGTGTTCGACGCGCGACAATTTGCTGCCTTCGGTGGTCGCGTACACCGTGGCGCCTGTGGCGTAGGCCAGTTGCACGGCAGCGGAGCCGACGCCGCCGGCGGCGGCATGAATCAGCACTGAGCCGCCTGACTTGAGTCGGGCCAGGTGCAGCATCGCTTCGTGGGCGGTGACGAACACTTCGGGAATCGCCGCGGCGTGCACATAGTCGAGCTGTGCCGGAATCGGCATGGCCATGCGGTAGTCGATGCGCGCCAGTTCGGCGTAGGCGCCGCCGCCGACCACGCCCATTACCCGGTCGCCGACGGCAAATCCGCTCACCTCGCTGCCGGTCTCCAGCACTTCCCCGGCAATCTCCAGACCGATGATCAACGAGTCGCCGAAGTTCGCATGGCCGTAGCCGCCGGTTCGGTGGGTCAGGTCGGCACGGTTCACGCCGGCCGCATAGACCCGCACCAGCAGGTCGGTCGGGCGCACTTCAGGGTTGGGCGCTTCGCCGAGTTGCAGCACTTCTGCCGAACCGAATGCTTTCAGGTTGATGGCTTTCATCTCAGCGTTGCTCCGTGTCGGCAAGGGTGGCATTGGCGATGGCCGAGGCGGTGATGGCGCCCGGAAAACCGACGTAAAAGGCCAGGTGAGTGATCGCCGCCGACAACTCTTCATGGCTCACGCCATTGCTGACAGCGCGGCGCAGGTGCGCGGGCAATTCTTCACAGTGGCCGCCGGCAATCAGCGCGGCGACAGTGATCAGACTGCGCTCGCGGGGTGCCAAGGCGGGGTCACTCCAGATCTGCGGGTACAGCGTTGAGTCAACGAATTGCGCCAGTTTCGGGGTGAAGGCGCGGGCGGCTTCACGCGGGCTGCTGAAATCGATAGTCGACATGGAAATCCCCTTAAACCTGGCTGATGAATTTGTTGGTGAGATAGTGCTCGATGCCTTCGATGCCGCCTTCGGAACCGTGGCCGCTTTCCTTCATGCCGCCGAAGGGCAGTTCGGTGGCGACGATGCGGTACTGGTTGATGCCGATCATTCCGGCTTCCAGGCCATCGGCGACGTCGATCGCGGTGCGCGCATTGGAAGTGAACGCGTAGGCCGAGAGGCCGTAGGGCAGGCGGTTGGCTTCTTGCAGGCCGTCGCTCAACTCATCGAAAGGCATCAGTATCGCGATGGGGCCAAAGGGTTCTTCGTGCATGATTCGCGCACTCATCGGCACATCGGCCAGAACGGTGGGCTGAAAGAAGAAGCCTGCGCCCGGCAACGCCTCGCCACCGGCCAGCACCCGTGCGCCTTTCTCGACGGCGTCGGCGATCAGTTGCTCCATCTTCGCCAGCTGCCGTGGGTTCGCCAGAGGGCCGACCTGGGTTTGCGGATCCATGCCATCGCCGATTTTCAGTGCCTCGGTGGCCGCAACGAAGTGCTCGACAAACTCGGCGTAGGCCTCACGCTGGATAAGAAAACGAGTCGAGGAAATGCACACCTGACCGGTGCCGCGAAAGCGATTGGCAACGCCTTCCACGGCAGCCTTTTCGATGTCGGCGTCGGCAAACACCAGCACCGGACCGTGGCCGCCCAGTTCCAGAGTGATCGGCTTGACGCCTTCGGCAGCGCGGGCCGAGAGCAGCCGACCGATCGGCACCGAACCGGTGAAGGTCACTTTGCGAATGATCGGTGAGGCAATCAAATAGCTGGACACTTGATCCGGCACACCGAACACCACTTGCAGCACGCCTTTGGGCAAGCCGGCATCGTCCAGCGCACGGGCCAGGGCCAGCGCGGTGGAAGGGCTTTCCTCGCCGGGCTTGAGTACCACGCTGCAACCGGCGGCCAGCGCTGCCGAGAGCTTGCGCGCCGGGGTGATGGCCGGGAAATTCCACGGTGTGAACGCTGCCACAGGGCCGATCGCCTGACGTTTCACTAGTTGCAGTACACCCGGACGATTGGCCGGTACGACACGGCCGTCGATGCGTCGTGCGCTTTCGGCGAACCATTCGAAATATTCCGCCGCACGGGTCACTTCATCGAGGCTTTCGCGCAGCGGCTTGCCTTCTTCCAGCGTCATTTGCGCAGCGATGTGCGGGGCGCGTTCGAGGATCAGATCGGCGGCGCGCTTGAGGATTTTTGCGCGCTGGTCCGGCACGGTCTGGCGCCATTGGTCGAAGCTCAGTCGGGCCACTTCGAGGGCGTGATCGAGGTCTTCGGCGGTGGCCAGTGGCACCTGACCGATTTCCTCGCCGGTTGCCGGGTTGACCACGGCAGCGGTCGCGCGGTCTTGGGCGGTGAGCCATTGACCACCGATGAAGAGATAGAGCGGATCGTAAGGAGTGTTCATGGATGTCGCCTTCATGGTTGAGGATTCATTCGGCGCCTTGTACGCAGTGGTTCAGGCGTCCCGTGGAATCCAGTCTATGGAAGGCGTGCCGTTTGATTTAGCCGGCCACGAGGGAATCATTGTTGTCCCAGAAGGTAATATCGAGCGCGGGAGCGAGCGTGTAGCATCCGACGTTATCCGCAGTGGGCTGCAGGTTTACAGGACGATCAGGATGGACAAACTTTCAAACATGTCGGTGTACATCAAGGTAGTCGAGATGGGCAGTTTCACTGCCGTGGCCAACCATCTCGACTCCACCGTCGGTAACGTATCGCGTGCGGTCTCGGCGTTGGAAAACGTGCTCGACACTCGCCTGTTGCAGCGCTCGACCCGGCGTCTCTCGGTGACCGATGCGGGCCGGCGGTTTTATGAGCGCTGCGTGAAGATTCTCGCTGACCTGGAAAGCGCCGAAGCCGAGGCGAGCAATGCCGCCTTGCAACCACGAGGGACGTTACGGGTGCACTGCGTGCCCGGACTGGCCCGGCAACTGGTGACCGGCGCGGTGCTGGAATATCGCCAGGCGTTTCCCGAAGTGACCGTCGATTTGATGCTCTCCCAACGCATGCCCAATCTGCTTGAGGATCAGTTGGACGTGTCCATTCTGATCGCGCGAACGCTGCCGGATTCGGCGTATGTCAGCCAGAAGATCGGCGTCAGTCACTGCGTACTGGTGGCCTCTCCGCAATACCTGGCGCGGCATGGCGCACCCGAAACGCCGGAGCAGCTTTGCGATCATCAATGCCTGCTGCTCGGTACCGTCGATTACGTGCGCGATGAATGGCAGCTCAAAAGCAAGGCAGGCGACGCGACGTTCATCCCGAGCGGGCCGAGTTTCAGCGTGAACGATATGGACGCAATGGCCGTGGCCATTCGCGAAGGGGCGGGGATTGGTCTGTTGGCAGGCTTCACGGCGATCGACGATTTGCGTGCCGGCAGGCTGGTGCGAGTGCTGCCTGATTACCACACCTATGAGCGCAATGTTTATGCGGTCTACACGTCTCGCCAGTTTGTCGATGCGAAGATCACGCGATTCATCGACACCTTGAAAACCCGGGTCGGCGCGCAGTTGGCGAGCACTGCTCAGGCGCTTATCGATTGAAGCGGTAGAGGCATTTGCGTCTCAGCGAGCCAACTCTGAGACGCAATGGGTGTGCGAGGTATTGACCTGATCAGCCGTTGCTGCAGCCGCTGCCCATGACCTCGTATTGCAGGATGTGCTGCTTGCCTTGGGAATCCTGATAGGTCATGTGCACCGGCACTACGGCGCAGACATCCGGCACGGGGTCTTCCGAGAGGATTTTGGCGACGTCGAGATGACTGGCGTAGGTGTATTGCTCGACGGGAGGCGTGGTAGTCGAGTCCTGAGCCATGACCACCGAGCTGAAGCCGAAGAGTGCGAGGACGAGCATTGAGACTTTCATGAGTATTTTCCTTTGCTGGTTGAGTGTGCTGCTGGAACAAACTCTATGCGGCGGCTGGCGGGGGAAACAGGCGCGGATCGGGTAAAGACTGTTTACGGTTTGAATCACAATCGGCATGTGGTGAACGATCGCGCAGGGTTCAGCGCAAACAAAAAAGGCGCCGGTAAGGGCGCCTTTTGCTTTCGCTAGGTTTACGGTTCGCCGCGCTCAACCATCGCGCGCCATTGCTGCACGCTCGGACGTTGCTGCATGCGCGCGTGCCATTCGCGCAGTGCCGTGCAATCTTCCGGGACGTCCAACTCAACCAGCGCCGAGAAGATCATCCCGCCCAACACGGCGATATCGGCCATGGAAAAACTGGCGCCGGCCACAAACGGCTGATCACGCAGCAATTTGTCGAAATAGCGCATGCCGCGCACAGCCTTGTCCCGCATGCGCATGCCCCATTCGGCGTTCTGGTACAGCTCCACTTCCGGGCCAAGTCCCGGGGTTGCATGGTGGAAATACACGCTGACGGCATCGAGAAATTCGATCTCGGCACGTTTGGTCAGCATGTGGATTCGTCCTTGCTCAATCGGTGTGCGGCCGGTGAGTACAGGGTTGCCGTCGAGGACGTCAAGATATTGCGTGATGGCGGTGCACTCGGCGAGCAGCGTGCCGTCTTCCAGCTCCAGCACTGGTAGCGTTCCGGAGTAGTTCAAGCGCAAGAACTCGGGGTTCTTGTGTTCGCCTTTCCACAGATTTACCGGGATGAATTCGGTGCGGGCCAATAGCGATTTTTCCGCCAGGGCGATGCGTACGCGGGCCGGGTAGGGGCCGTTGTACCAGTCGTAGATTTTCAATGCGGAAATGGAGTGAGCGTCGTTTTGAGTCGAGTTAGCGGTCATTTCAGTTCCCTGCCTGTCAGTTGGTAGGCAAAGATTGCGGTCAGAATTTATTGCTGTCAATCCCCTACCTGCCAATTGGCAGGTAAATCTTTCGCGGGTACACTCCGCCCAATTGATCGATGGTCATCAAGGACACAGACATGAGCGTGAACGCGCGCGAAGCGATTCTGGACGCCGCCAAAACAGCGGCGCAGACCCACGGCTACAACGGCATCAACTTCCGTAGCATCGGTGAAGTGGTGGGTATCAAGAACGCCAGCATCTACTACCACTTTCCCAGCAAGGCCGACCTCGGCGCGGCAGTTGCCGAGCGTTACTGGCAAGACGCGGCCAAGGCGCTGGACAACATTCGTGAAGCCAATCCCGAGCCGCAACAATCCCTGAAGCTGTACCCGTCGATCTTCCGCACTTCGCTGGAAAACGGTAATCGGCTGTGCCTGGTCAGCTTCATGGCTGCCGAATATCAAGATTTGCCAGATGCGGTAAAGGATCAGGTAAAGAAATTCGCAGAGGTCAATATCGAATGGCTGACCCAAGTGTTGATCGCTGCTGGATCTGCCGACGAAGACAGCTGCAAGGCGCGGGCGCGGGCGATTTACGCGGCGGTGGCTGGCGCGCAGTTGATTGCGCGCAGCCGAGGGGATATTGCGTTGTTTGATGAGTTGATCGGCAGCTACGAAAGTGCCGGGCTGATTTCGGCGGATTTCACTGAGTAGCTCGCCACTCGCGCCGAGATCCACTGCCTGCTGTAAGCCAGCACATGGTCAGCAGTGGCCGTGGGGAAGTGAATGAAGCCATGCGGACACTCTGGCAGCACGTACATCTCCACTGGCGCCGCGTAGTGCCAGCGCTCAGCAATCAGCCGCGTGTCATCCAGCAGCGGATCGAGGTCGCCGGCAAACAGCAGCGCTGGTGGCAGTCCGCTGAAATCGCCATGCAGCGGCGACAGCGGTGGCTGGCGTCGTTGTTCGTCGCTGATATCCGGCGTGAGCAGGCGTAACGCGTCGACCATGCCGGGGCCGTCGAGCACCAGCGTATCGGCGGGTGCGGTGCGCACGCTGGGCGTGCCGGTCAGGTCGTACACGCCGTAATACAGCAGCGCGCCGCAGATCCGTTGCAGCAGTTCGGGCGAAGATTTGAGCGCGAGCAGGGTGGCCGCCGCCAGATGCCCGCCGGCCGATTCACCGACGACGACTGCGGGCAATCCGGCAAATTCAGCATCGTTCAAGATGCCGCGCGTGGCGCGCAGACAGTCTTCCAGCAAGCCCTCGATTGGCGTCGACACGGCCAACCGATAATCCACAGACACCACCGCCACGTCGCAGGTATTAACGATGGCGATGTTGAAGTTGTCGTTCATCTGCGCATTGCCGATCACCCAGCCGCCACCATGGAAATCCAGTACCACGCCTTTGGCTTTGCCCTTGGGACGGATGATGCGTACCGGCACCGTGTCGATGATCTTCCGTTCGGCGGTCAGCCCATGCTGGCGCAACTTGCCGGCGCCGCCGAGCTGACCCGCCCGCAGCAACGCCTGAATCAGCCGTGGGGTGACTCGATTGCGCACCTTGAAACGCGGCAGCCAGGCGAGCTTTTTGTTGAACGCGCGAACCTGCGCCAGTTCGCGCTCGCCTTGTGGCCATGGAAATTCGCTCATAGGCGATTCTTCATCAGGATCGAGCAGTTCAGCGCCAGCGCAACGCACAGCCAGGCCAGATACGGGAACAGAATCAGCCCGGTGACCACGTCCAGTTGCAGCGCGAGTACCACCATCACTGCGACCACCACCCACAGCACCGCCAGAATCACCAGCGCCGCAAGCACCTGATGCGCACCGAAGAACACCGGCGTCCACAGCGTGTTCAGGGCGATTTGCGCGGCCCACAAGGCCAGCACCGTTTGGCTGCCTGGGATCAGGCTCAGGCGATAACCGGCCCAGGCCAGCAGCAGGTAGATGATCGTCCACGCTACCGGAAAGGCCCAGTTGGGCGGGGTGAAGGAGGGTTTGGTCAGTGATTCGTACCACGGGCCGGGTTTGAACATCACGCCAGTGGTTGCCGCCGCCGCGCAGGCCAAGAGGAAGATGAAGAAGGTCATTGCCGGTCCTTAGCTGTGATCAGCTGTTATGGAGAGTTAAGAAGAGGACGCTTCGCTGCGCAAAAAGTTTGTTGCAAATGCATTTTGGCAGTGAGGTTGAACTAAAAGCTGACCGCTGCGTCAGGATAAACACTGCCTTTTCCCACCGACGCGGACGACATCATGTACACCTATCACATCGAATACCGATTCAACGGCGAGCCCCGTACCTATCTGCTCGAGCTCAAGGAAGCGCAACTGGCCGAGCACGACGCGGCGATGCATCTGTTGGAACTGCACCTGGGCGATGCCGAAAACAGCCTGGTCATGCCCACCGCGGATTCGACTCCAGAGCAGATTCTCGAGCAGGCAGAGCGGGTGGGGATTACACATATCCGGGTGGTCAGCCGGACTAATTGACCGTCACGGTCCATCACATTCCAGGCCACTGTCCCCGCCACTGCAATAACGGTCCCGGCCTTGCTGCTTTGCCGCATAGAGCATCTTGTCAGCCGATTCGATCAGCACGGCGGGGGACACGTCCTGTTCGGCTGGCTGGCCAACCGCAATGCCCGCGCTGGCAGTGACGTGACCCAGCGGGTGAGCACTGTGCTCCATCTGCAATGAGCGAATGGTCTCAAGTATGTCCTCTGCCACAAGCGCCGCCCCTCGAATATCCGTGTTGGGCAGCAACACGGAAAACTCCTCGCCGCCATAGCGCACGGCCAGATCACCCGGTCGCTTGACCGCTCGCGCAATCGCTTGGCCGACAGCGCTCAGGCAATCGTCGCCCGCCGCATGTCCGTAGGTGTCGTTGTAGAGTTTGAAGTGATCAACATCAATCATGATCAGTGAAATCGAGGAGCCCTGGCGTCTGGCCAGACGGATTTCGTCAGCCAGCGCGGTGTCCAGGCGGCGGCGGTTGGCCAGCCCGGTCAGGCTGTCGGTCAGGGCCATGTCCTTCATGGCCTGGTGTGCACGGCGCAAGTCCTTTTCCATGACCATCCGTTGGCGCAGTTGCCTCAAGACGATCCACCCAAAGATCGTGAAAGCGGTGATCACCGACATCAACACGAAGCCGGTTTTGATCAGGTCCCAGCGCCACGGCGCAATGATCGATTCGCGGGAAAGGCCGGTTTCTACCACCAACGGATAGGTGCTCAAAGCCCTGTAGCCATACAGACGCTGGGTGCCGTCGACGACGGCTCTGACTTCGGCGATGCCTTGATTGGAATAGGGCAGGTAGTTCTTGAAAACCTCGCTGTCGGCGAGGCTCTGACCGATCACCGAGGCGATAAAGGGGCGACGTACAAGAATCGTTCCGTTGCGCAACGCCAGTACCAGTGCGCCCTTGTCGTCGATCTTGAAATCGCCGTAATAGTCGACGAAGTAACTGACCTTGATCGTCCCCAGCAGCACGCCGGCGAAGGAGCCGTCCGGGTTGTTCAAGCGGCGGGAAATCGGAATGATCAGGTCGTCCGTGGATTTGCTTTTGACGACATCACCGATGCGCACGTTGCGATCGGTGTGGGTGCGGTGATACTGGAAATAATCGCGGTCAGCGTTGTTCGCCGGGTCCGGGATGATTTCCTTGTCAGTGACGATCCAGTGCCCGTCCGGGCCGTAGATGAACAGGCCGTGCAACTGCGGCATCAGCCTGGCCTGCTGGACCAGCAATTTGTGAATCCGGGGCACATCGATGTTCTGCAAGCCATCGCCTTCGACGCGCTCGCCCAGCGCGGCGGTCAATACGTCGACCTGGCGAATGGCGTCTTCGGCGTGCTGCGCCGTTGCCCGCGCGAGGTTGGTGACCGAATCCCGGGCGGACGAAAACGCCGAATGGTAGTCACGCCACGTCCGCCATCCTTCCACTCCCAGAAACGCCAGAATCACCGTCAGCATGAAGATCACGGTCAGGCGGAAAGCGGCTATCTCGCTGGAAGCTTTGACGGGAGCGGTTTGTGCAGCGTCATGCCCTTGGCTGTCGGGCAGTTTGCGGCCGAGCATTTGAAGATCCTTATGCTTGTCATCTCGCATCTCTGAAAGATGACCATCCTTTTCCACTGGGGATTCAATTTATTGCCCTGGTCAGGCGGCGGCCATTGGATCGTTCAAAGCCGTGCCGGGTCAACATGTGCAATAACGCGCGCCTTGGGGTGAGACTTGTGAGTGAAATCATCACGGCCGGTGACCTGAACATCGACCTGCGAAACGCCAACGAATCCGGCCTGTTCAAATGGCTGCTGGCCAGTTTTCTGATGGGCAAAAGGATACAGGGCGCGATCGCCGCCAAGGCGTATCAGGTCATAGTAGAGCAGCATCAGAAAGACACGCCGCAAAGACTCGCGCAGTGTACGCATCGGCAGCTGGTGTCCATGCTGGGGCAAGCGCGTTACGTGCGCTATGACGAGAGTACGGCGTCGCGATTACTCGCGTTGGCCAGCAAGCTCAACAGCGAGTACGCCGGTAAGGTCAGTAACATCGTCGCAGCGAGCGCGGATCGCAAGGCGCTGGAGAAGCGCCTGTCCGAGTTCGAGGGGATAGGGCCGAAGACCGTTGAGATCTTCATGAGGGAAGCGGCTGCGGTGCTGTTTTGAATGTGCATCAGCGACAGGCTCACATCGCAACGACTTTCCCCGCCAGCTCGCTCATCATGATCAGCGTTCCGCCGGCGAATATCGCGCAGCCCAGCAGAAACAGGAGGCCGGGGGCGATGATCGGCCTTGAGGGCAAACCCGGATTTTTACGTGTTCTCATGTCGCGCTCCTCTTACCGATGGAATGGTTCAGCCACCTCGATTGAACGGTTGCGCGATGCCAATGCGCGCTTGGCAAATACCGGCATCGTGGGCAAGGCGTCGTCGACGGCTGGATGTTCGTCCGCTGGCGGGACGGTGGTCTCCTCGGCGAAGTTATTCGGCAGCAGCGTACCCAGGCCAAATACATTGACGGCCATGCTGACTTTCAGCCCCCGACAGGCCTGTTTGCAGTCGAGCTCAAAACACGCGTATGCATGCTCCATCAAGCGTTGAAAATGTTCAGTGGTCATTGCCGAGACTTTGCTGCTTTTCATGTTGTTCACCTTGAGCAAGTGGCGACCCCGGATCGGGGCCGCCGGGCTGGACTCAGACATCTTTGCCTTGCACGTAACCGGAGCCCAGATCAGCACCGGTCACCGGTTCGCTGAGTGGGTCGGAGGCCGTGCGGGTCTTCATCGCCTCAAGCACTTGTGCGTCTTCAGCCGGAAGGGAGACGGTCGCCAGACCATCGCCGCCATCGACCGCAGGTTCTGGGTTCTCGACGTACTCCCACGCACCGCCCTCGTTCCAGGGGCCACGAACGTTGGGCTCGCCGGACATGTTGAAGTACTTGTTGGTGAATTCGGGCATCCCCTGCAGCTTGCCTTGCGGGAAGTTGGGCTGGATCGAATGCAGGGCTTTTTCGAACGACTGCTGATGGGCAATTTCCCGAGTCATCAGGAAACCAAGCGCCTCTTTCACGCCCGGATCGTCGGTGATGTTGATCAAGCGTTCGTAGAGGATTTTCGCCCGTGCTTCGGCGGCGATGTTGGAGCGGAAGTCGGCGGTCGGCTCGGTGATCGAGTCAACGTAGGCCGCCGTCCACGGCACACCAGCCGAATTGACCAGAGGTGCGCCGGCACCATAGAGCAGGCTGGTGATGTGCGAGTCATTACCGGCGCCATTCAACGCGCGGTATAGCTCGCCTTCTTCCTGCACGCCCTCGGCGAGTTGACCTTTGGCACCCTTGTTGAGCATCACGATGATCGAGCCGACCACCTCTAGGTGACTCAACTCTTCGGTGGCAATGTCCAGCAGAAGGTCTTTGCGCCCCGGATCTTCCTCGGCCAAGGCTTGGGTGAAATAGCGCGCTGCTGCGGCCAGTTCGCCATTGGCACCGCCGAATTGTTCCAACAGCAGATTGGCCAGGCCCGGATTGGGCTCGGCTACTCGAACGGTGTACTGAAGTCGCTTGTTATGTATGAACATTCAAAAACTCCTCAGACCAGCTATCGCGCATCAGCCCGTGTGGGCGTCAGCGCATGCATAGTTTGTGAGGAGTCGGCGAAGCAGAAATTTCGTTTATTGCAGGGTGGCTGGACGGACGGCAGAGGGCGGAAAGTTCCGAAAACAGGACGGTTGGCTTGACCCTGTTTCACGAGCAGCGTGGGAGCGAGCCTGCTTGCGAATGCGGTACGTCAGTTACCGATTTGGCGGCTGACCTGGCGCTTTCGCGAGCAGGCTCACTCCCACATGGGTCTGTTTGCGATCAAGCGATTTTAAGCGCCTTGAGCACAGGGAGCGTTTGCTCGGCGAACACCTGCGCCTGTGCGGTCAGTGCGGCGATATTGGCTTCAGCGGTGAGCAGCGGTTGGCCATTGTCGATCAGCACTTCACCTTGTTCGCTGATCACCCCCCACGCCAGTTGCGCCCATTCGGCCGGCTGCTGTTTGCCTTGCTTGATCGAGATCAGGAACAGCTGCTGGAAGCGGCTGACCGTCACGCCACCACCGGTGACCGGGCTGGCCAGGGTCTGGATGTTGGCGCCGTACAGCGAGCGTTTGCACAGTTGCAGATTGAGCGCGGCGCAGCGACCGCTGACCTGCGACTCGGCGGCCTCGCTCTGGCACGGAGCGACAGCGCCCATACCGATCAGCACGGCCAGGGCTTGTTCGAGGTCGTCGTAAGCCATCGCAGTCTCGGAGAGCAATTGGCGCATTGATTTGGCCGCATAGTTCTGCGCCGCCAAGGCATCGAGCACCGGGCCGTAGATTTCCGCTTGCAGGGTCGCTTCGCCGGCAGGACCGGTGACCGAGCCCGCCACGGTTTCCAGGGTTGCAGCAACGCGAAACGGCTGTGCAGCATCCTCGCCCGGCGTTCGGCAGCGGACAGGCGCGTCGCGCCACGCACGTACAGGTCGCGGCGGAAGTGCTGGTTGACGAAGTAGTCCCGCGCTTGCTCGCGCATGATCGGGTGTTCGATGGTTTCCAGAAAGTCCATGCCTTCGGCGCTCAGGTTGAGCGGGTCGACCGAGTCCAGCGGCACTGCCGTGGTGGCGTAGTCGAGTTTGGCCGGGGCCAGCGCGTCGACCATGTCGGCGAAGTACATGCAATTCCAGTCGCGATTGAAATATTCGTGGGCGACGTAGTGACGATCCTGGCCCTTGATGCTCTGCAGCCGCGCACCGAGACTCGGCGCCGCAGCGGCATACTTCGGATTGGCCGCGAGCAGCGCTTCGGAAAACTCCAGTGCGGCGTCGATGCGCTCATCGGAGCGCGCCGAGGCGTTGGCGAATCGGTCATGCAGGCTGAACAGATTGCGCAGCGGCGCCGACGGCGACCAGCCGGGGAAGCAATTGTAGCTGACGTAAAGCATACCGCCCGGTTTAAGGTGACGGCGGGCGAATTCGACGATCAGTTTTTGATTGTCGCGGCTGACCCAGGTCCAGATACCGTGCAGGCTGATGCTGTCGAACTGCGGCAGGTCATTGCGCGCCAGCAGCTGTTCGAAACTGTCGTCATACAGACGCGCGCCATTGTTGGCGGCAGTCGCGAGGTCGATGGCATGGGCGGCCATACCCGGGTGAAAGTCCGTACCGACAAACGAACCCGGGTTGGCCGTGGCGTGGATGTTGATCGACACGCCCTGACCGAAGCCCAGTTCGCAGTGCACGCCGTCGTTGCTTTCCAGCGTGGCGAACCCACGCAACAACAGGCAGTAACGCAGGAACACCGGATTGATCTCCCGGCTATAGCTGTAGGTGTAGCCTTCGTCGGTGAAATAACCTTCGTTCCAGGCGTTGCTCATGGGTACAGCCTCTTGTTCTTGAAAGTGATGGCAGTCTTATAAGGGGTTGGCATTGCGCGCGACAAATTGAAAAAACGGATACTTTCCCAAACCCTGTGGGAGCGAGCCTGCTCGCGAAAGCTTTTTTCAGTTTGAATATAATCGGCTGACACGCCGCTTTCATGAGCAGGCTCGCCGCCACAGGGATCGTCAACACATTCAAGCAGGATTGATGGACCGATCACGCACCCCACGGCCCATTCGCGCAGGCATTTTGTAGCCAGCCGAAACTGTCATATTCCTTCCCACTCGCCTGACCATAGTGACCAGCCCAACGCTGATTTCATGAGGCTGCACTGTGTTCCAACGTCTTCTGTGTTCGCTGTCCGTTCTGAGCCTGTCCATCGCCGCTGCCCATGCGGCCGAGCCTGTCACCCTCGACACGCCGCGCTTGTCCGGCATCGACAACTTCCGCGACATCGCCGGCATCACTACTGCGTACTCCACCGCCCACGACGGCGTGATGCGCAGTGGCGTGTTCTACCGCTCCAACGCGCTGACCCCATCGGCGGCGGATCTGGCGACACTCAATGGTCTCGGCATCAAAGCCATTTACGACCTGCGCACGCCCAGCGAAATTGCCGCCACGCCTGACACGATGATCAGCGGCGCGGCCTATCGCAACATCGACATCATCGGCAGCACCACCTCGGGTGCGAACATCACCAATATCTCGTTCCACAGCGCCGCCGAAGCGGTGGCGATGATGGAGGACACCAACCGCGCTTTCGTCAGCGATGCCGGCATGCGCGGGCAGTTCGGCCAGTTGTTCAATGAGCTGGCCAGTGTCGACGCCGCGCAGCTGTTCCACTGCACCGCCGGCAAGGATCGCACCGGCTGGACCGCCGCTGTGTTGCAGAGCATCGCTGGCGTCGATGAGGCTACGATCATGGCCAATTATCTGGCGACCAACGACTACACCGCCGCCCGTGTCGCCGCGACCTTGAAAGCGCTGCCGCCGAGCATGGCCGCTGTCTACGAGCCGTTGCTCGGGGTGCAGGCCAGTTACTTGCAGGCCGGTCTCGACCAGGTCGCCGCCGAGTACGGCAGCATGGACAATTACCTCAAGCAGGGCCTCGGTCTGTCCCAGGAAACCATTTACGTGCTGCGCGGCAAGCTGGTCGAGTACAACAGCTTGCCGGGGCAGGCCGGGCTGATCGGCAACGCCGCTGCTGGCGCCGAGTTGCTGCGGCAGTTGCAGAACTCCGAGCTGTCCGGCACTTACAGCGCCTACAACTATTACCTGCAATCCGCGATCGACGCCGGCACGCTGGGCGGTGTCGAGTCTCAAGTTGGCGGGCAGGTCCACGCTGATGCGGCCAGCTACCTGCTGCGGCAGAACGCGATGATCGAACAGGCCGCCGCAGCGTTCGCCAGCGGCAGCGATCTGAAAGCCGGCCAATACCGCCTCTGGAGCACCGCGCTCGCCAGCTACCTCGGCACTGACGGCTCGGCCCATGTTGAGAGCAGCAACGAACACAGCCAGGGCCTGATGCTCGGCATCACCCAGCGCTTCAACGAACAACTCAGCGCGCGCGGCGGTTTCGGCTACAGCAAGGGCAGCGTCGGCGGGGCGGGTGGCGAGGCCGAGACTGACTTGACCTTCCTCAACCTTGGTGCGCGTTACGGCCTCATCAGCCTTGAGCGCGGTATGTTTGTCGATGCCAACGCCAGCGCCGGTTACGTCGACTACGACAGCAAACGCGAGCTCGGCGGTGGCCTCGGCACAGCCAAGGGCGACACTCACGGCAATCTCACTGGCGCGACCGTGGCGTTGGGTTATCGCCTGCCGCTCAGCAGTGTGATTCTCGAGCCGAGTCTGGGCTTTCGCGTCAGTCATCTCGACTTGCAAGGTTTCAAAGAGAAGGGCAGTGAGCTGGCACTCGACGTCGATGGCATCGAGCAGACCCGCCGCAGCGCGGTTGCCAATCTCGACGTGTCATTTGCCCCAGTGGCCATGGGCGCGTGGCAGTTGGTCCCGGGCGTTCGCGTGGGCTATGAACGTGCGCTCGGCGATCAGCACGTCGACAGCGAAGGCCACCTGCTGGGGCTGGATATCGAGCAGCGCGCGGCGTTCGATAACCGCGATCAGTTCAGTGGCGGCGCCAACTTGATGGCAAACCTCGGCGCCCTGAGTGTCGGCGCTGAGGTCGGGGCCAACGGTGGCGGTGACAGCCACGGTTTCAATGGCGGACTCAAGGCCAGTTACGCGTTTTGAACACAGCGAGCCCGGCAAATTGCCGGGCTCTTCAGTTCAAGCATGCTGCGCACGCGAAGGTTGCTGTGTGCGTGCCGGCTGCGCGGTGGGTTCGGGCAGCGAGGCGACATGCACGGTGCGCGCCGGGAAGGCGAACGTCGCGTCCAGCTCGGCCACCGCTTCCATGATTGCCAGATTGATGCGTTGCTGCACGTCCATGTAGACGTTGTAGCTGGCGTCCAGAACGATGTACACCGTTTCGAATTCCAGCGCGCTTTCACCAAAACTGCGGAAATGGCAGCGGTCGAAGCGTGCCTGTTTTTCATTCTTGATGATGCTTTCTACGCGCTGGGTGATTTGGCGAATCTGTTCGGTGGTGCATTCGTAAGTCAGACGAAACTCGAACACCACCCGACGCTCCTGCAGGCGTTTGTAGTTCTGAATGGTGCTGCCGATCATGTCGGCGTTGGCCATGACAATCTGCTCACCGCCAAGACTGCGGATGCGCGTGGTCTTCAGGCCGACGTGCTCGACCGTACCGGCCAGCGTGCCGACGACGATGAAATCGCCCACCTCAAACGGCTTATCGACGGCAATCGACAGCGAGGCGAACACGTCGCCGAGAATGTTCTGCACCGCCAGCGCCACAGCGATACCGCCGACACCGAGGCTGGCGACGAACGCAGTGATGTTGACGCCCAGGTTCGACAGCATCGCCAGCAGAATCACTGCCCACAGCAACACCTTGACGCCCCACAGGCTCAGGGTCGCCAATGCGCTCGCCTGAAAAGTGCCGGTCGCGTTATGCCGCGAGAAATAGCGATGCAACCCCAGCGCCAGCGCGCGGTTGGTCCACAGGCCGACCTGCAACGCCGCCACCACGAACCATAAACTGCTGACCCGCCCGAGCCAGCGCTCCGGCAAATCCAGCAAACCGATGCCGACCAGAATCGACGCCAACAGCAGCAGCGTGGTGCTGGTCGCCGCCAGCACTTCGCTGGCCATGTAGGTCAGATGCCCATTGCCGGCGCTGGCCCGCGCCTGCACCTTGCGGAACACGAAACGGATCGCCGTGGTGGTCAGCAGATAACTAAGCGTCGCGGCGAGAAACGCCAGTACCCAGTTCGCCAGTGAAATGCCTAAAATCGTGTGTGCTGTGAAAAAGCCGATGAAATCCTCGGTCATAAAAACCCCCTTTTTGCCAAGTGGCCTGTCTGGGGTTAGTCGCCCTGAGATTTCTGCTGTTCAATCAAATGCAGGTTTCGCCGGACCGAATGGTCAACGCCTGGCCTTCAACTCCGCCGGGCTCACGCCGTAAGCACTCTGAAAATACTGACAAAAGCGCCCGACATTGCTGAAGCCAAACCGCAAGGCCACCTCCGTCACCGACCCTGCATGCCCGCGCGCCAACGCCTCATAGGCGCGCTGCAAACGCACCTGACGCTGATAAGCCACAATCGTCATCCCGACAAAACGCCGAAAGCCTTCCTGCAAGGCGCGCTGGCTGACATGGCTCAACCGCGCCAGATCCACACCACTGACCAACTGCTGCGGATGCGCCTGGATAAACTCCATCGCCACCTTCACATGTCGCGGCGCCACACATGGCGCCGGCTGGCGCAGCGCCTCGGTGAAATTGTGCGGCCACGCCTCCAGCACCGCATCGATCAACATCTCGCGCAAGCGCGACGGCATCAGCGTACCGCTGTTGATCAAGGCATCGAACTCAGTGCCCGTGGCCAGATCAATCAACGCCTTGAGGCCCTTGAAAGCTGGCGCATTCAGATCAACGCTGGGCTCAAACACGATCCTCTGGACAATCGGCTTCTCCAGCAGCGCCGCCAACCGCTCGGTGAGCTGCTGACGATTGATCGAGATGCCGTGATGCGCGTGATCATCAACAAAGCGCATCGAACGGATATCCGCCTTGTCGATCGCCAGACCGACATGCGCCATGCCGATGGACTCGGTGGCGTGGTTGAAAACGATCTTGCCAGCGGTGGGGATGACGAAGGTGATTTCGTTCTGCGGATCGGGGAGGGTGACGCTGAAGTCGCCGTGGTAATGCATACGCCGAAAACTCACCCCGTCGTGCCGCCCGTAGACCCCGCCGATGATGATGTTGGAGGGCGGCGGCGGAGTATCGGCGTAGCGGTTGCCGAAGAGCACTGGAGAACAGGGCGCCGAAGTCGGAAGAGGTGAGGTTGTCGGAGCGCAGGATGATTTTTTGGCGGGTTGGGGAGGTGGCGGTGATGGGCAGCATTTTGGAATGCGGGCTCTTGGGGCGATGGCGGGGACTGGTAGAGCCTAAGGAGCAGGCGTGACGGTTCAGTGACAAGACTGGAGCCATGGACTGCTTTCAGGCAAAAGCAGACAGCCAATACTCGCACTTGTATATCCCGGCAGACAGATCACCACGACCGAACGGACTCGGGAACGTACGCATTCATGGATAGGAAAAAAGGCCAACCCGACAGCACTGACTGGGTCATTCGCAGTGTTCAACCAGGAGGAATCGAGCGTATTGAAGCGTGGTTCGGCAGCCACGGCTACGATCCTCATCATGACACCTACTCCATCGGCCGCACCCCGTGCCTTGGTGAAGTTTTACGAAGTGGGTAGGCTTAGAGCTTATTGGGCAGGGAAGCAATTCATGAACGAATACGGTACTCGGATCGATAACGCTCCCAAGGGTATAGCACTCATTGTCGGCGCTGTGTTTTTGCTTGCCCTGGCCGATGCAGCAGTCAAATACTTCAGCGCGAAGCTGCCCCTGTGGCAGCTATTCTTGATCGTGTCTTGCCTTTCGGTTCCCGCCCTAGGCACTTGGCTTGGCCGACGCATCCGCACAGGCCGTCTCAGAATTACTTCCGTTCCGTGGATAATGGCCAGGAGTCTTCTGCTGTTATTGATGTGGGTGACTTACTACTCGGCACTGCCGTTAATCCCACTATCGGTCGCTGCCGTTGCAATCTACACGACACCGATTTTTATAGCCCTTTTCTCCACCTGCTATGGCGGTGAGCCTTTGTCTCCATCCGGGTGGGCTGCAGTGGGATCAGGTTTTGCCGGCGTAGCCTTGGTGCTGCGCCCGGGTTCGGAAATCTTCACGCTTGCGACGTTGCTGCCTGTCGTCGGCGCTGTCTTTTACGCACTCGCGATGGTGGTGACGCGCCGAAATTGTCGCAGTGAACATCCTCTCGTACTGGCGCTAGGATTGAACGTCGCTTTCCTTTTTGCCGCCTGCATGGGAGGTATCGCCTCGCTGAACGTCAGCGAGGCAACGGTTGCTCGCGCTCCGTTTTTACTATCTCCATGGCAGACACTCGGTTGGCAGGAGATAGCCTTCATTTCCTGTTATGCCTGCATGCTGATTCTGATAAATACAGCTACCGCCAGGGCCTACCAGATTGAACCTCCCGTACTTGTCGGCACCTTTGACTATGCTTACCTGGCCTTCGCTTGCCTGTGGGGTAATCTACTATTTCACGAAGTGCCAGACGGCTTTACATGGGCGGGAATGCTGTTGATCTTGATCGCGGGTTGGACGATTTTTCGCGTTCAGAAAGACGTTGAATAAGCGCCCGTTATCGCGCAACTGACGCAGGTTTTGCGGGAGAGGAGCGGGGAGCTCCAAGAGTTGTTGCACCGCCTCCCGAATTCATCGAGACGGTAGCTTTGGGTCTATCAGATTTCCACTCCAGACGGCTCGACGCAATGAGACCGCGGCCTCGAGTTAAGGTGGCCGCTCACAGCCTGAGCCGAGGTCTGCCAATTACCTCTTGCCAATACGGTTGAGTTGCAGGGGCTATATCGATAGCAGAGATACCGACTTCACCGGTCGTCCGGGTGTCCGCACTAACTATACAGTCCAATGTCATAATGATGTCATGTGGGGAGCGCCAATGCGTTTACCCACTCACTCACAATATGCGTGATCCTATGCCTGCGACCGACGATTTCCGTTTCAACGCCCACCACCTCTTGCTTGATCTGGATGCAGCCACAAATCATCTAATGATGCTCGTCGTGGCGCACGAAGTGACAGGACACCGCTGGGATGAAGCTGTGTCTCGCCACAAGCAAGCTTACGCAGCATGGGCGTCCATACTCACTGGCATTTCAACCGATCCGCTGCCTGCCCTTGATGGTCGACCGGTAGAAGGGAACAGCTCTACCGCTAAGTAGCCTCCAACGCTCGAAAATCTTCAGAAATCTCCTTCTGTGCCTCCATGCCGAGGCGAAACAGCTTCTGTTGGCAATAATCGTCTGAGCCCTCGGTGACAGGTGGAGAGTGACCAGCGTTCGGCTACAGTTCAACGACTGCAGGGAGTGACGTATGAGCCGTTCAATTTGTCAATGGCCTGGTCAGCTCGAAAGCATTGCCAGCTACAGCGCTTGTCTGAATTCTCGATTGCTCATATCGGTGGTTGTAAACCGATCACAAGGCTGGGAGGCTGGCGTGACATTTACCATAAGGACATGCCGAAATGAGCTCAAGGAAAATCCTCGTCACAGGTGCGGCAGGAAAGATCGGCACTGCTTTTTGGCAAGAGCGCGACGATAAATCCGATTTGCGTTTGGCCGATCTAGACGTAACTCAACTCCCGGACTCGGCACAGCGTTTCGCTCTGGATGTCCGGGATCAAGCCAGTTGCCTTCGAGCTTGCGAAGGTATCCATACCGTCATCCATCTTGCCGCTGACCCTGACCCAGACGCCGATTTCATGGACTCACTGCTTCCAGTGAACATCGTGGGCACTTACAACATGCTTTTTGCCGCAAAGGCACAAGGTTGCAAGCGCTTCATATTTGCAAGCAGTGCCCAAGTGATTGAGGGATATCCAACGGATGTTCAGGTCCAGGAATGCATGGCACCTAAACCAGGCAATCTCTACGGAGTCAGCAAGGCGTTCGGAGAAGCTTTGGCTTCGCTGTATGCAAACGATGGACAGATGACGACCATCGCAGTCCGGATTGCCAACGTAGCCAAATTTCAACAAGGGCAAACCCACAGTCCCAGAGACGTTGCGGCCTTCATCAGTTTTAGGGATGTTGTCGCACTTCTCAATAATTGCGTTGAAGCCGAGCTGAAGGGTTTTCACGTTATCCATGGGGTCTCAGATAACCGATATAAGCGTCTCTCTATTGATCAGAGCAGAAAAGTTGTCGGGTATGCCCCCGTTGATGACGGGTTTGAGATATTGGAAGGAGGCGCTCAATCTGATTGAACGCAAATTACCTAAAGAGGGCGGATAACGGCCAAAAGCGGACAAAGTGTTCAATGCGATGTAGCATTCAGCTGTCGAAAAAGACGGGCCGGTATGGTTAGTCCGGCCGTTCCCTCGGGAGCTCTGCGTTGGCATCAGTCCAACCCCGCGACCTTCACCTGACTTTACGGGCTCAGGATGGTGGTCGTGTGTCCCACTGCACAGCGATCCCGATTGGTGATGTTCAGTCCTTTTAAATTGGAGAACGTCATGCAAGCTAGAATTTCTGTTCTTACCCTCGGTGTACAAGATCTTGAGCGCTCCGTCAGGTTCTACCGCGACGGGCTTGGCCTTGTCACGGAAGGCATTATTGGTACTGAGTTCGAGAACGGTGCCGTCGCATTTTTTGATCTGCACGGTGGAATCAAACTCGCCTTGTGGCCGACGAAAAGCATTGCCTCGGATACTGGAATACCGCTTCTGGACGGGAATGTTTGCTCAACCATAGGGCACAACGTTTTTTCCAGGGATGAAGTCGATACGGTTCTAGAAGAAGCGAGGAAAGCCGGAGCGCAGATTGTCAAGCCGGCGGCAGAAACGTTCTACGGAGGGTATGCGGCCTATTTCGCTGACCCGGATGGGCACTTGTGGGAGATCGTGTTCAATCCGCAAATGCTTCCAATGCTGTAGTAGGTGGCCCGACATGTCTCATCATCCAGTTCGATGTAGTGGAAACAGTGGGGAACTCCAGCAGCCGCGAAAGCCGTACGTAATCGAGCACTGATTCGACCTGATCAGGGTAGAGCTGTGAGAGCCAATGATCTTCACTGAGCAGAATGGCCGAACAATCGGATGCCAGGGACTTGGCCAATGTCGATTTGCCGGATGCAATCTTGCCTGCCATCAGGTGCAGTATTGGTTCGGGCATGAGAGACGTCTCCTTGTCGAGTTTTCATGATGTGCATTGAAAAGCGTCGAAGCAACTAGAGCTACCACTGGTAGCCTGGGGCCGAAAGCAAAAAATTCAGTCCCGGCATGGCCATCTCCATACGTCAGGCACGGAAACGTCGCCACTGACTGGGCGAAACCTTTTCCCATCGCCGGAACGCCCGATAGTAAGAGTTAACGTCGTCGTACCCTAAAAGAGACGCAACCTCTTTGAGCTCGAGACTGGTATCAGCCAGTAAGTGCAACCCCACTTGACGCCTTGCCTCGTTGAGCAGCGCATTGAAGGTCGTACCTTCGGACGCGAAGGGGCGGATTTGCACATCGGATTCAACCTGCACGGCATTTTCACCCAGGCAGGCTTGACCGTTGAAAGCGTGCGCGCTGAGTGCCTGGTACAAACGCCTGACGCGCCCTACAACCTTGGTGCCATTGTTCGTGCCTGCTTGCCGCGAATCATTGCGTTAGGGGTGGCCAGTGCAGAAGAGGTCGACATTGAAACGTTGCAGGCGCGTCTGGATCAGGAGCGTTCAGTCTCTTCAGGCGTCTATGTTGGGGATGTGATGTTTGGGAGTTGGGCGAGGAAAAATTGACTTCGGTGTTTTTTATCTGACACGAAGAGTGGCAGTCGGCGAGAGTAATTGGCACTTTGTAAAGGCGATGTCATAAAGCTAATCATGAAACTGGCGATAACCTGTCGGGCGACCCGGCCCCGAACGTTGTCCTCCCATTTATGAACGGATTCAAAATTGCGCAAGTTCTCGATTGCTCTATGCCTCAGCCTCTTGGCTTTTTTCTTGTTACCTTCGTGATCGCACTATGGCGGAGCCCTTATAGCCTTCCTGTCTTGATCGCCTCAGCCTATGAGGAGGGGCTGATAGTCAGCCGCAACCCTGGCAAAGCCGCAGACTGGTACTTGGGCGCTGCGGAAAAAGGCGACCCTGTGGCGCAATACAAGATTGGCATCATTCAATACTACGGTCGAGGCGTCGAAGTTGATCGACCAAAAGGTATGCAGTGGATAACGGAGTCGGCCGATCAGGGATACGCCGACGCACAATATTACATGGGGGTTGCAAGCATCGCGGGTGGAGAGGTGGCCAGTGATTTTGTCCAAGGCGCGCAATGGTTCAGCAAGGCAGCAGAACAAGGTCATACCAAGGCTCAACGACAACTCGCTATCTTTTATGACAAAGGTTACGGCGTTGAGGCAAACGACCAACAGGCGTTCAAATGGGCTAGCAAGGCAGCCGATCATGGAGATGCCGAGGCTCTGACGCTATTAGGCACACTCTATCTTTCCGGTAAAGGAATTCCAGCCGACCCTCAACACGCCGTCAAATTGCTCACCCAAGCGGCCAATGCTGGCGATAGCTTTGCATTTGAATTATTGGGGGCGGTCACTTTACAAGGCACTGGTACTCCTAAAGACGTACGCGCCGCATTGCGTTGGTATACCCGTGCCGCCGATCAGGGCCGGGTCAACGCCCAGTACGTCCTCGGCTATCTCTATAGCAGTGGCGGGGATGTACCGGTGAACTATCCACTTGCCAATCACTGGCTGTTGCAGGCGGCAGTTCAAGGTCACGCTGTGGCGCAGATTACCCTCGCCGTTCATTTCGATAATGGGCAGGGCGTCAGCCGTAACAAGCTCAAGGCTTGTGGATTGTTGCGCGTGGCGCTCAAACAGACGTTGCCGAGCGATATTGCAGGCCCCATGCGTGAGCAACTTGAGAAAGAAGAGAAAACACTTACGCCGCAGCAACTGGCTGAGATATCGGCTCTGGAGAACCTCTATTCAAGCCCGGCGGGTCTCGGGGCACTACAAGGTGATCTGACACGCGAACAGTAAGCTGCGATGGTGTCCCGCCTGATATCGCATTTTCATTTACCATTCGCACGTCGCCTGTTCCGGCGGCGTTCAGCCCAACGGCTGCATTACCAAATTGCAATGGAAGGATTCCCGCGTCATGTCCAATACGTTGTTCCGCACACTGGCTTTGTCCAGTCTGTTCGTGCTCGCCAGCTGCACCACTGCAACGCCAACCGCACCGACACCTGTCACTTCCAAAGCCATTGAAGCTTTTATCGACATTTGTCTGAAGACCGCCCCGTCGTTCGCCGGCTCGGCTGAAGCAGCCAAGAGCAATGGCATCACCGACCTTGTGGACATGGGCTTTACACGCATCGGCTTCACCGCAGACAAAAATCTCTCCGTGCAACTATCCGAAAAGGAGTGCGTCGTCGCCACTGATAGTCAGTCGGATAACAGCCTGACCCGGCAATTGCTGAGTGCCGCGCAGACTTATTCGCAAACGCCGGTTGCTGATCGTGTGCCGACCAAGGTGAGTATTCAGGACAACAACTTCATTCTTCAGCACGACCGCAAGGGCGGTGAGACGTATGTACTATTGAGGAACAGGTGATCAGCGCTTTTATCTGCGCATGAAAAAGCCCGCTTTGCGGGCTTTTTTTATGGGAATTTGCTGAGTGGTGCAGCCCCGCGCGATAGCGATTCAGTTCCGGAGGGGACATTTCGTTTTAATCGTAGGCGAACTGGTCAACCAGTCCCAGGCGAGGAACACGTGTGTGGGGCCGCAACAAAGCGCCAGGAGCAATCACGGCGTTTGCGCCAATCTTGCAGCCATCACCCACTAGCGCTCCAAACTTGCTGACACCTGTTTCGATCACCTGATCTTCATGGCGGATCTTGATATCGGCCCCGTCCAGTTCGTTCCGGTAATTGGCGATGATCGCGCCGGCTTCAATATTGACCGCTTCGCCGATCAATGAGTCGCCGACGAAGTTGAAGTGGGCAAGCTTGCTGCCATCGAGCATGAACGTACTTTTCAGCTCGCAGCTGGGGCCAACGATGCAGTTTTTGCCGAGGTATACACCTCCCCGTAGATAAGCCCCCGCCGCGACGAAGCAGCCTTCGCCGATGATGATTGCGCCTTTCAGCACAGCGCCTTGCTCAACGATGGCGGTTTCATGAATCGCACAATTATTGTGGCGCCGGTATCCCGGGCCGAGCGTTTCAAGCAATTTCAGAATCCGGCTCTCGCAATCCTCAACCACCGCCCAAGGGGCAGCGGAGTCCACGCCCAGTAATGGCCATTGAGCGATGTAATCTTCGATTTTTGGCGATTTCATAAAAATCTTCCGAATAAGTGAAAGTGAGGCGTGGGTGGACTGTCGACGACTTGAACGACTCGCTATGCCTGCCAGTCTTACCTGTACAAGCATTTTCAAGGTACGGCGCAATGGATAAGACAATCACCGCGGATCAACTGGCAACCACTGATCTTGGATCAATCAACGAGATATGGCTCGGCGGAACTCATACCCAGTTATGTCTATGGCGTGCTGAACAGGTCTTCACCCACGAAATGCTTAGCGAGGGGACACATGATCAGAATGTTCGACGCCTGTGCTTGCAGTTGATTGACCCTGACGATCGAGACGCAGTGGCCCGTGTTGAGGCGATCGCGCGCGAACGACTGGAAGAAATGGGCAAGCAGGGCGAGTTTTATCCCGCCGAGGCGGCGGACACTCGTCAATAGCCGCTCCGCATCTGAGGAAAAGCGCTGCTGCTAAAGCAGCGCCTCAAGCGAGCTCTTCAACCCTGTGCACATCCCCCAACGAATCACGCTGCATCGACTGTAAATTCTTTTCGATGGTTTCGCACAGCGCTTCCATCTGAATCTGGTGTTCGCTGTGGCGGAACGGGCTTTGCAGATCGGTGCCGATGCGCTCGATGGCCAGCAGCATGAACCCGACCACGGTCGACGCCAGCGGCGTGAACCAACCGAGGGATTCGACCAGACCTATCGGGACGATCAGGCAGAACAGCGAAATGAACAGCCGTGGGAAATACACATAAGGGTAGGGCAGCGGGGTATTGGCGATCCGCTCCATGCCGCCCTGACTGTTGGACAGGTCCACCAGCGTCGACTCAAGCCGCGCCAGGCGAATACTGTCCAGATGCCCGGCCTTGTATTCGCGAGCGAGCAAAGTCGCCGAGCCGGTGAGAATATCGTTGGCAAAGTTGTTAGTCGTGCCGCTGCGCGCGAACTCATCGGCGGGAATAAACGCCCGCACCTCGTCGGGACACGGCTGACCTTGCAGGTGCGCGGCGAGGCAATTCACGTAGGCCACGTGGCGGCGCAACAGCGTGGATTTGACCGGATTCACCTCGCCGCCGGCATCGTCCAGCAGCGTCAGCACCTGCCGCGCAAAGCTACGCGAATTGTTGATCATCGACCCCCACAGCGTTCGCGCTTCCCACCAACGGTTGTAAGCGCTGCTGTTGCGAAAACTGATCAACACGATCAACGCCGAGCCGAGCAAGGTCAGCGGCATCAGCGGCAGGTTCAGCTTGGCGTTGAGAAACAGCATGAAGTCGACGGTGACGGCGATGTCCCAGAGCAGCAACCAGAACAAAGACCAGCCCACGTAACCCAGGGTCTTGATGATCAGACGGTATTTTTTGACGATGGCAGCTTTCAAACGGAAACCTCGCGACGAGCTGTTTGCTTAAACGCTTAAGCTCGGACGATACCTGGCACCGGCAGTTCCCTGGTGGAGCGGTCAGCCGTCAGTCGGTCTGCAAAGCCTGGCCATTGGAATGGTCAACGTTTGCGAGAAAAATCCCCGCCTCCCGATTCGACTGCGCTATGCGTGGGTTTGCCGCACTCCCGCCACACTGGCTCGGCGGTCCGCTCGCTCGCCGAGCCGCCATCCCAGCAGCCCCCACAGCAGTGCACACAACGCGCCGACCAGCGCTGCCATGCCTGCTCCCTGGCTGAGGGCGTCCAGCGCGCTTTTCGCCCAGGCACTGATGGCGTCGCCGGCGCGGTAGACCACGGTGTCGATGAAGTTCTTTGCCTTGTACTTGCTTTCGGCATCGAGCGGGGCAAACAGCATTTCCCGACCTGGGCGCACGAGGGCGTACTCACCGATCCGGCGCACGATCATCAGCGCGGCGATCAGGCCGAAGCCGGGCGCGAAGATCAGCCCGATAAACCCCGCGCACATGACCAGCGGCACCATGGCCAACAGCACGCCGACACCTAGTTTTTGGACGAGGCGTCCAGTGATGAACAGTTGACAGAGCAGGGCGCCCGCCTGCACGACAAAGTCGATGATGCCGAACACGCGCACCTGCGCCTCGCGATCCGGGAAGTGTTCGGCGACGACGCGTGCCTGCTCGAAGTAAAGGAAGGTGGAGACTGTCGCCAGCAGCACCACAAAGCCGCAGATGCCGAGCAGATAGGATGATTTCAAAACGGCCGTCATACCGCTGAACGGATTGCCCGGCAACGGCCTGCGAGGGCTTTCGCTCGGCGCGGCATCGGGGCGTCCTGCGCCACCCCGTTCACGCCAGCGCATCAGCTGGCGCTTGAACCACATCGCAGCGGCGAGCAGAACAGCGGCCAGCAGCATCAGGCCGGACTCGCCCAGCGGACCGATCAGCAAGGCGCTCAGCGCAGGGCCACTCAGGCCACCGACGCTGGCGCCCGCCGCGATGAAAGCGAACAGGCGTTTGGCCTGGGCACTGTCGAATACATCGGCCATCAGGCTCCAGGCGACCGATACGACAAACAGGTTGTAGACCGATATCCACACGTAAAACACGCGCGCCAGCCACGGGCTTTCCTCGCCAAGGAACACGGCAGCGAACAACAGCAGGTTGGTGCAGAAAAATCCGTACACCCAGTCCACGAAATGCAGGCGCGGCACGCGTGCGCTGAGCCAGGCGAACAGCGGAACGGCCGCCAGCATGACCAGGAAGGTCGCGGTGAACAGCCACTGCAAGTTCTCGACGCCGGCAGTGATGCCCATCGATTCGCGGATCGGACGGAGCATGAAATAGCCGGCGAACAGGCAAACGAACAGCAGAAAACCGTTGAGCGCAGGGCGCAGCTCATGAGCCTCGGCATTGATGATGGCGCCGGCGCGGTGGGCGAGAAGAGACGTATCCATGTTGCGCTCCTGTAGGAGGGTCGAGGCAATGGCACGGGGCCTGCCCGTGCCGGGCGCTCAGCGGTAGGTGACGCCGGTCAGTCGCTCGGAGAGTTGCCACAGCGTGGCCGAATTCGAGCGATCGGCAGCGGCCGGCGGCATCTTGGCGAAGCCCAGCGGCCCGCGCTTTTCGTTATCTCCGGTGGGCCCATAGTAGGCACCGCCAACCGCCTCCAGTGCTGTCGCTGCATACAGCGTGGGCAGTGCGCCCTGCGCTGGGGAATGATACAGGTCCCGCTCTACAGCCCATTGTTTGCCGAATTGACTGTCCAGGCCAGGCCCACGGGCGATCAGTTCGGTCACGGCAACGCCGGGGTGAGCGGCGATGCTGCGTATCCCCCAACCGGCGGCATCGCTGCGCTGCTGCAGCTCAATACTCCACTTCAGAACCGCCAGTTTCGATTGGCTGTAGCTGGCGAAAGGGTCGTAACTGCGCTCAGCCTGCAGGTCATCGAAGTTCAGGCTTGCGCGCCCGGCGGCGATGCTCGACAGGCTGACCACCCGACCATCGTCGCTTTTGCGTAGCAGAGGCATCAGCAGGCCGGTCAAGGCGAAATGCCCCAGGTAATTGGTCGCCAGCTGCATCTCGTAGCCATCCGCCGAAACGCCTCGAACAGGCGGCGACATGATCGCGGCGTTGTTGATCAGCACGTCGAGCCTCGGCAGGCGCCCTTGCAGACGGTTGGCGAGGTCGCGCACCGATTGCAGATTGGCAAGGTCCAGCGTTTCGAATTGCACACGTGCGTCGGGCACGGCTTGCTTGATCTTCGTGATTGCTTCGCGGCCGCGCTCGGCGTTGCGTGCGGCGATGATCACCTCGGCACCGGCGCGCGTCAGGGCCAGCGCGTCTTCATAGCCCATGCCGCTGGTTCCCCCGGTGACCAGCACGATGCGGCCTTTCTGGCTGGGCATGTCGTGGGTTGACCAGTCCGGCTTCGGCTCCGTTCGGGGAGTCGCCTGCGCAGCCAGTGTGCCGGCCATCGCGGAAATGGCGAACAGCATTCGGGTGGCCTTGAGAAGGCGTTGGGTCGCGGTATTGCTCGGCGTAGCGGGTGAATGGCTCATCGGGGGATTCTCATTCGCGTGACAGGTTCCCGCTTGGCGGGGCGAGTGAGCAGTATCGGTGTACGAGTGCGCGAGGATAAGTCGGGCATTGGTGGATGGCCCGTACGGTATGGCGTACAGTCAGTCGCTTGCGGAGGGAGCGTCCATGCGTAAACCAAACCTTACCGATGTGTCGATATTTGCTGCGGTGGTCGAGGCGGGGGATTTCGTGCTGCCGCGCAAATACGCGGTCTGTCCGCCTCGTCGCTGAGCGATTGCATGCGTCGGCTGGAAAGCGACCTGGGCGTGCGCCTGCTCAATCGAACCACGCGCAGCGTCACGCCGACGGCAGCCGGCGAGCGATTGCTCGAGCGCCTGCGCCCGGCCTTGCAAGAAATCGATGCCGCTTTCAACGATCTGGACGACGACGCTCAGCGCCCGGTCGGCACGCTGAAGCTCAATGTGCCAGTGCCGGTGGCACGTTTTCTGTTGCCCGACCTGCTGGCGCGTTTTCTGCGCCTTTATCCAGGGGTCAGTGTCGAAGTCGTCATGGACAACACCTTCGTCGACGTCAACGCTGGCGGGTATGACGCCGGCGTGCGCTATGAAGAGAGCCTGGCCAAAGACATGATCGCCGTGCCCATCGGCCCGCGTCGCCAGCGTTTCGTTGCGGCGGCCGCCCCGGGCTATCTGGCTGAACGCGGTACGCCCACTCACCCCGAAGAACTGCCGGGCCATGACCTGCTTGGCCATCGGTTCGAGAGTGGCAAAGTCGGCGTATTCGAGTTTCATCGAGACGGCCGTATCGTGCGTCTCCCGCCTCAGGGGCAACTGCTGACGTCGTCGCACGATCTGAAAATTCGCTCTGCCATCAATGGACTGGGCATCGTCTATACCTTCGAGGACTTCCTGCGCGAGCCACTCTCCGATGGTCGACTGGTGCCGATTCTCGAGGACTGGTGGCAGTCCTTCGACGGCCCGTTTCTTTACTACCACGGCCGCCGCCACATGCCTTCGCCGCTCAGGGCGTTTGTGGGTTTTTTGCGGGGGGAAGGGCAGGTTGCGGAGAGTTCAGGTGTTTGAAGCGCTGTTTCGTAAGGCCAATCACCCCTCAATTGAACTCTGCATCAAACCCCCAATGCCCCAATCTGGGGTACATATGGTTGGCGACCCTCCTTTTATGCCAGAATTCTTCCGATTCTAATTTTACAAGGATGTTAAAGATGTCAGGCAAACCTGCCGCTCGCGTTACCGATCCTACCTCTTGCCCTCTGCCTGGTCATGGCGTTAATCCAATTGCCTCTGGGTCTCCAGACGTTTTCTTCGATGGGTTAGCTGCCGCTCGGCAAACTGATAAGAGCGCATGTGGCAGCCCTATCGTCGGAGATGTAGCTTCGACGGTGCTCATCAATGGGTTACCTGCAGCAACCGTTGGTAGCACTGGCGCCCATGGGAATAACGTCATCACTGGCTCCAGTACCGTAATAATTGGTAACTCGCATACTCCAGCGGATTTCACACCTCCTTCCGCAATGCCGCTTTGGGCACTGGTGTTCGATGAGCAGTTTCGTATCGTTGGTACTGATGGTCAGCCATTAGCTAACGTTCCCTACCACATCAAAGATGAGTCAGGAATGGTCTATACCGGGTTTTCGGATGAGTCAGGACGTACTCCGAGAATTGCTACGAGCAAACAAGAAACTCTGGAAATTACTACAGGAGTTGCGGCCCTTGAAAAGTGGGGTGAAGCATGACGGAGTTTTCTTGCAAAGTACCCACAAACAAGGAAGCCGGCTCGGTAAGTAACGTACCAGGCTATGCGATGCCGGCGAATATTCATCTTTTCGTCGCAGTCGATGAAATCGGAAAGGATGGATTTTTAGTTAGAAAAATTTACTCGTCTCCGGACAATCCTCATCTTGTTGCAAAAAATTTACCGGAATTCCAGATGAAACACGAAGTCTGGCCCGAAAAATATGGTATGCGCCCCGTCGCTCCGAACTCAAATGCCACCGTAGCAGAACATGTATTCAGCAGCAGGAAATATCCATCAAGCTATCTTTCAACAAGCTCCGAGTTTCCCAGCGGCTCTCCAAGGTTCGACGGTAAAGTTGTCTATATCGACATTGAGAAAGCGAAGGCGGCTGGAGCAAAGTTAGTTACGACGGAGGAAATCCTTAAGTCGTTAGAAGACTATAAAAAAGTAGCTCCGAAGAACTCGGCGAGAATCGACCAGATTGCTAGCTGGGTGAGAGATATCGACAAAGAAGTACTGGTGAAAGCAGAAAAAGTACCAGCTAATGCGATTTTCACACCAAGGTCTTATCAAGTGACCAATACGCTCATGAAGGGTGCAAGAGTCGTAAGGGTTTTCGCCATTGGATTTACTGCGTATGACCTAAAATTAGCCACAGAAGAATCAATTAAGCAGAAAAGCGTTAAACCTATTTCTGTCGAAGTGGTGAAACAAGCAGGCGGCTGGGGAGGCGCGATGGCCGGTGCAAGGATAGGGTTCGTTGCAGGTGCTGCGGTTGGTATAGAAACCGGACCTGGTGCATTTGTAAGTGGTGCAATCGGTGGAATAATATTTGGCACTGCAGGGTACCTGGGCGCGACCTGGCTCGCTGACTACTTACAAGAGTGAAAAAGTATATGAGCTGGTTAGGTCGTATGAAGAAGGTGTTCAAGACTACCCCTGAGGAGCAAATCGTTGGTTATTCGGTTGTAGAGTTAAAATCTATATTTGGAATCACGATCACTGAGGCTGTAGCAGGGCATCGAAATTACCCTGTTTACTCAGCGTTGACTCCTGCAGGAATACAAGCCTATTACTCAAGTTTTGTCATCGACAAAGCTGAGGTGGCTGGTGTTGAAAACCTTATTAACGAACGGTTCTCACCCGTCAATGAAAGAGTGTTCAATGGATTGGTCGTAACTCGCTTTCAGCATCGGCTGAGTGGTGAGCAGCTTATATTGTCTATTTCATATAAAGAATTCAATAGCGCTACGATTCGGCTGGTCACCAACAGTTCTCAGCTATTGTCCCGGTTAAGCGAAACAAAAATTGCGGCTCCTCCTCCGTGGTTGGTCTTCGATGGATACGAGGCGTCTTGGTGGGGAGGTGACATGCAGGGGGCACAAGGTTTTTACAACGACAACTATTTCTTTCCGTTTTTTTCATCGCTAAGTCCAGCAGAAAGAACTGCTTATTACGCAAGATATTCCGCACCTGAGGAGTGGATCAGGAGCCTAGAGTTGACTCTGGATCTTGAATAGCGATAGCTATAGCTCTGCTTCGGTCAAAAGTAGGGCACAGTTCGATGGCTGCTTTCGGCCAAGAGCTGTCGTTTATTATGCCTACAGATTTTGGAGCGATCCGATGATCCGAGCACAGTCTCTACTCGAATAAAAGTGCCTCATCGCGGCTTTAATCAAGACTCACCATTTTAAATACGATGTTTTTTTAGGATAAAAATGCAAGAAATCTTAGAGTCAATAACCCTTCTTGATACGAAGGACTTGATTTTGCTGGGGCTAGGGGAGTTCTCGGATATTTGCTCAGTCTTATCGCCGCCAAACAAACCGAGAAAAAGAAAGACTTGGTATTGGAAGTCTTAGGGCGCCAGATCGTTGCAGAGGCCACTGAATATTGTCCTTTTCGGATTGTCGATCTCGCTGGTGAGCCGCTGGACAACGTTTACTTTATCGTTGTGCGCGTGTGGAATAGAGGTCGAGAAGCAGTGCGAGGCGATGAAATTTCACCCAGTGCACCTATCACGATTGACTTGGGTGACGATATCAAAGTTATTGGGCCACCCCGTGTGACTAAACCTCATCAGGCGATGGATTTTTCCATCAATTTAGTAGATCAGAACAGATATCAAATTGGTTTTGACTGTTTGAATCAAGACGAATGGGTGCAAATCGGTTTTTACACGGCTGGCAATCCCAGAGCAGTAATAAAAGGGACTGGCCGTGTGTTCGGACAGCATTCAGATTTTGCTATAACCACTGATGATTCCAAGGCTACTATTTATGAAAGACTAACTGCTTTGATTGCGTTCGCGATGATCGTTAGTAGCCCGTTCTGCCTTTTTTTGCATTATGGTGGATATACGAGGACTACACATTGGCAGAAGTTTTTCATCAGCCTGACAAACTACCAAAAACTCTATCAGCGATGCTATACCTAGGCATACTCATACCAGTGATCTCGGCATTCTATTTCTTTTCTCTGTGGCTAAAGCGTAAACGCAACCCTAAAGGCTACCCTATACGCGAAGATTTTGAGCCGACCCAGAGCCAGTCGTTAAAAGCTTTTTATCTGACAGCGCTGCATGGAAAACGCTACGAAGTATCTACATCAGTCCATGACTACGGTGAGATAACAGTGCGTTCTTCCCCAAGCAAAGAGCCGTAACTCATTGAGACGCAAGTAGCCTCTCATGGATGGCGGCTATTGGCCGAAACCCGACATTCGGTAGCTGGCCCCTCCGTATATCTTGCAGCTTCTTGCAAGCAGATCCTTCAGGCGATCCTGGCGGGCTTATCTATTCCACATCGCCAGCTTGAAGGGGAATCCGCCTGATAACGTCATCGTAAGGCACCAGGTCGAGAAAGGCAGTGACTTCGGCTGCCTGCGAGTTTTGCATGCGCATGATCCATACGTAGCTGTTGCGATAAGGCGCGCCGTCGGCTGCGGTGGCGGTGCCGTCCCAGTGGACAACGACGTCATCGCCTTCAGCCCAGATATCCGTCACCGTCGGGCGAACGGGCGAGGCGAGCCGTTTTGCGAAGGGTTGGACTGCGCGTTTCAGGAAGTCGTCTCGGCCCCGATAAGTACCTGCCCAAGGGCTCGTCCCCTTGATTGTCCAGATCACATCGGGAGCCAGCACATCTGTGAAGAACGTCCGGCCGCCTTGAGCCCACTGGTTGAACGCTTGCGCAATGAATTGGCGGTTGCGTTCCGTAGTCGGTTCGCTGGCCACGGCGGGCGCCGGCCCTGCAATGAGTGTGGTGAGAACTAGTGCTAGCGCTGTAGAGAGGCGTTGAACAAACGTCATTTGCTGTGCTCCTTGATCTGTCCGATGAGCCCCGTCGAGTTGGATGGGCCGTTGTTGTTATCTGTAAGCCGCTAGTTGCGTTTCCACACACCCGTTGTTCTATATGAGGCATTGGCAAAGAATCGGCGCGGGTGTGGACGGCAGTATCTCTGGGCCTCATCTGAAGTGTGACGTATGAGCGGAGGAGGGCTGTTGCAGGATCGTCCTGATTTCTTGCTTGATCATCCGATACCAGATGTCGAACCGCCGCATGCCCTCGTTATGGAGTTGTGTTTGAATTCCCTTTCAAAGCTTGTCGATATCGTTGGTCGTCACGCCCAGAATGACGGCATTCACAGCACCGCAATTCCGAGTGTCAGCCTGATTCGTTCGGCTTCGCCCACGATGCCTATGCCGGTGGTGTACGAGCCGACACTCTGCCTAGTGGCTCAGGGACGGAAACAAGCGATGCTGGGCACTACCGCCTATGTTTACGATGCGGCCAAGTACCTGATTGCATCGGTAGACCTTCCGGTGATGGGCTCGGTCATCGAGGCGAGTGAGGCTGTTCCCTATCTGTGCCTGGCGCTGGATCTCGATACCGCTGTATTGAGTGAACTTGCGCTGCGCCATCCGCTAAGAGAAGAGAGCGTCAGTGCACCGCCGGCAGGCATTACGCTCAACGATACGACTCCAGAACTGCTGGATGCTGCGGTTCGGCTGGCCGGGCTGCTCGACAGGCCACGGGATATCGAAGCGCTCGCTCCGCTGGTGATTCGCGAAATGCTTTATCGCCTTCTAACCGAGAATGGCAACAGCATCATCAGGCAGATGGCACAAGCAGACAGCCGCTTGAACCAGATCGCGAAGGCTATTGCCTGGCTGCGCAGTCACTACAACGAAGCATGCCGGGTAGATGACCTCGTCGGTATCGCCGGGATGAGCCGTTCCTCGTTTCATGTGCATTTCAAAGCGATTACCTCAATGAGCCCGCTGGAATTTCGTAATCAGTTGCGGCTACAGGAAGCACGCCGACTGATGGTCACCGAAGCAGTAGATGCCGCAGAGGCGGGATATACAGTCGGTTACGAAGGTCCCTCGCAGTTCAGCCGAGACTACGCCCGCTTGTTCGGTATGCCACCAGCGAAGGACGCCTGGCGGCTGCGCAGGGCGGTCGAGGTGTCGAGCCGATGATTTGCCCTGCCGGCTAACGCGATTGGCGTCCAGGGACGCGGTCCATAGCCGTCACAGGGCATCTTCGTTTACTCCACCGGCACGACGTTATCCAACGCCTGATTAACCGCCAGCTCCCCGAGCATCACTACCTGCGCGATACCTTGCAGTGTCTTGCGCGCAGATCCTTCAACCATTCCAATCACATCACTCAACATCACCGAGGCCGAGCCCAGCGATTCGCTGGCATTGACCAGCAATTCTTCGGTCGCGGTTTTCGGGTTGGCGAGGAACATGCTGCTGGTTTGGTAGGGCGTGGTTTTGATGGTGTCGCTGGGTTTGAGGTAGTGGTCGAGGGCGCGGTCGGCGGCTTCGTGGAGTTTTTTGAGTCGAGGGATTCGTAGGGGGAGGTTGGGTCTAACTGTGGCGGGTTTGGCGTGACTTTGAACATGATCTTTCTCCTCGTGCCGCTTTAAAAGGAGCCATCACCCGTTCGCTACCAAACGAAGGGTGGCGGCCATGCGCAGGTTGGTAGACCGGGACACGAGGAAAACCGGCGCGCTCGAAAGCGCCCTGCGCATGGCCACCATGAAAGCCAGGCGAGGACTTCGCCAAATGGTGTCATTGCGCACCTCATATACACGGGCTACCAAACCCGATCACTGTTTTCAGTGACCGGCCAACGATAGAACCACGGCCCGAGGCGCACAAGCCGGCGGATTCTGGCGTAGTCGTAGGCAATGGCGCAAGGCGTTGTAGCTTGCTGGCATAGTCTGGGTATCGCTTTTAAACGAGGTGTTTAGGGAATTGGTTTGGGCTGAGGTTTTGTGTTGATCGGGCTGGGGTCTTCGCGAGCAGGCTCGCTCCCACAGGTGTCGAGTTGGCAATGTTTATAGCGTCGTGCCGACAAGCCCCATCACACATTTTGAACTTTGCTTTCGGCGCCATTTCCATTGTTTGAGGTGACAACCCTCCAGCTCCTACCCACCTGAACCAAGGAATGACCGTGACGGCTCCCACTCATAAACCTGCTCTGCGCCGGGCTATCACTTTCCCGATGCTGTTTCTGTTTATTCTCGGCGATGTACTCGGCGCGGGTGTTTACGCACTCGCCGGAACGATTGCAGGGGAGGTGGGCGGCGCGATTTGGGTGCCGCTGCTGATTGCGCTGTTCTTCGCCATGTTGACGGCGGGTTCCTACGCAGAGCTGGTGACCAAATATCCCCACGCCGGCGCGGCTTCGGTGTTCGCGGAAAAGGCCTTCAAATCATCGCTCATTTCCTTCCTGGTCGGTTTTTGCATGCTGGCGGCTGCGGTCACCAGCGCTGCGGGTTTGTCGCTGGCGTTTGCCGGTGATTACTTGAACGCCTTTGTCGACGTATCGCCGCAGAATGCAGCCTTGGTCTTTCTTCTGGCTATCGGCCTGCTCAATGCGCGGGGGATCAAGGAGTCGCTTGGGGCAAACCTGGTGATGACCGTGATTGAACTGTCCGGGTTGATTCTGGTGATCGTGGCTGCGGTCTGGTATTTCCGCACAGGCGAGGCGGACCTGGGGCGGACGCTCACGTTCAAGCCCGGCGTCAGTCCGATGCTGGCGGTGCTGGGGGCGGCATTGTTGGCCTTCTATTCTTTCGTTGGCTTCGAAACCTCGGCGAATCTGGCGGAGGAAATCAAGGACGTGCGCAAGGTTTATCCGCGTGCTCTTTTCGCGGCTTTGCTCACGGCTGGTGTGGTTTACATGGCGGTGGGTGTGGCAGCTTCTTCGGTGTTGCCTACCGAGAAGTTGGTCGCCACGTCGGCGCCGTTACTCGAAGTTGTCCGTGCATCGACCCTCCAAATTCCACCGACACTCTTCTCCTTCATTGCGCTGATCGCTGTCGCCAACGGTGCGCTGTTGACCATGATCATGGCCAGTCGATTGACCTATGGCATGGCCAACCTTGGGCTGTTGCCGGGTGTTTTAGGTGCGGTGCTGCCTGAACGAAAAACCCCGTGGGCTGCCATTGTCGCAACCACCCTGGTAGCGATTGCGCTGACGCTCACCGGTACTTTGGCAACGCTGGCAGAGACCGTCGTATTGCTGTTGTTGTTCGTGTTTCTGAGTACCAATGTGGCGGTGCTCGTCCTTCGTCGCGACAGGATTGAGGAAGATCACTTCCGCGTGCCGACCTTTGTCCCGGTGCTTGCGATCGTCTCGTGTCTGGTGCTGCTCAGTCAGCAAGGCTGGGAAACGTGGTTGCGCGCGGGGGCGTTGCTCATTGTCGGGATGTTGCTGCACGGCTGCTCTCGCATGAAGTTTTCCGCGATCAGCAAGCCCAGCCAATGAGCACAGTCATTTTCACCATTGGCCATTCCACCCGGCCAATCGACGTCTTCATCCAGATGCTGAAAAGTTTCGACGTTAACGCCGTGGTGGACATCCGCACCGTGCCGCGCTCGCGGACCAATCCGCAATACAACCTCGATGTGTTGCCAGACCTGCTCGCCGAATCTGACATCCAGCATTACCAGATCGCCAGCCTCGGCGGTTTGCGCAAGAAATCGAAAACCGTGCCGAATGAGGTCAACGCATTCTGGGACAACCGCAGCTTCCACAACTATGCGGACTACGCCTTTTCGGATGAGTTTGAACAGGGGCTGAATCAACTGTTGCGGCTCAGCGACAGCAGACGCTGCGCGATCATGTGCTCGGAGGCTGTCTGGTGGCGCTGCCATCGTCGAATAGTTGCCGATTACCTGCTGAGCCGAGGCGTGGAGGTCTTGCACATCATGGACATAGGCAAGTCCACGGAGGCAATACTCAATCCTGCGGCCGAGCGAACAGGGAATAAGCTTTGCTATCCGAGGCGTTTGGAGGGGTAGGGTTCGACTGAGGTTCTTCGTCGATTGGGCGGGCGTCTTCGCGAGCAGGCTCGCTCCCACAGTGGGTGGATAGTGGTATTGAAATGTGTCACACGTTGTCAGTCGGCGGGCGGGTGAGTAAGCTGCCGACATGAATCAGACTTCAGTTTCCCCATCCTTCCCCGGCCCGCGTGGTCCCGTCGAACACGACATTCGTGATCAGATTGTCGCGGCGGCCAACGAGCATTTCAGCCAGTACGGCTATGCCAAAACCACGGTGTCCGATCTGGCCAAGGCCATCGGTTTCTCCAAGGCGTACATCTATAAATTCTTCGATTCCAAGCAGGCGATAGGCGAAGCCATCTGCGCGAACTGTCTGGGGCAGATCGTGGCGGCGGTCGAGCAGGCGATCAATGAAGCAGACCTGACGCCGACCGAGCGCTTCCGCCGCTTGGTGAAAACCGTGATCGCCACGGGTGTGAACCTGTTCTTCAACGACCGCAAGCTCTACGACATTGCCGCATTCGCCGCTGGCGAAAACTGGCCGAGTGCGCAGCGTTACGATGCGCAGATCAAGCGCTTTATCACCGACATTGTCCGTGAAGGGCGAGAGGCCGGTGAGTTCGAGCGCAGGACGCCGCTGGATGAAACCGTCGAATCGATCCACTTGGCCCTGCGGCCCTTCGTCAATCCCCTGATGCTGCAACACAACCTGGATTTCATCGAAGTGGCGCCCACGCTGACTTCGAACCTCATCTTGCGCAGCTTGATGCCTTGACGCTCTGCTGATCCGAGGAGTCGGATCAGTCGCCCCAAAACCAATCCTATTCCTGACGCAACGACATTTCCGCTGTTTTGGAAGTGACGGTTGACTGATATGGTCACTCGGATAACATGGCGCCGCAGTTTGGTCATTCCATTTCCGAGACACCCATAGAGTCCACACAATGAAAAAAACAATGCTCAAGCACCCGGTGGGGCTGGCTGTCGTTCTTGCGTCGTCGAACGTTCTGGCGGGCGGTTTTGCGCTCAATGAGCAAAGCGTCAGCGGCATGGGATCGGGTTTTGCCGGTCGCTCTTCTTCGGCGGAAGACGCCAGCACCGTTTTCGGCAACCCGGCAGGCATGGCGCGGCTCAAGCGCGAGCAGGCCAGCGTGGGGCAGGCGACGTTGTTTGCGAAGTCCGATATCAGCCAGACCCGCAGCACGTTCGGCGGCAAGGAAGACGGCGACATGGTGCCGACCACCACGGTGCCGATGGGTTATTACGTCAAACCGATCGACGAGCATTGGGCGTTCGGCGTTGGGTTTTACGTGCCGTTTGGCCTGATCACCGACTACGGCAGTGGTTTCGCCGGCCGCTACTACGCCAACAAAAGCGAAGTCACCACGCTGACGTTCCAGCCGACGATCAGCTATGCCTTCAACGACAAGGTGTCGATCGGCTTCGGCCCGACCATCAACCGCATCAGCGGCGAGCTGTCGGGGATGGTCGCCAATCCGCTGAGCCCCGGGCGCAACGACGGCAAAGTCAAAAGCACCGGCGACGACACCGCGCTGGGCTTCAACGCCGGGGTCATGGTGCAGGCCACCGAGCAGACCCGCCTGGGCCTGACCTATCATTCAAAAGTCAGTTACCACCTCGACGCGAAAAGCAAACTCAGCGATGGCATCTTCAACGTGCTCGGCGTAAGCGGTCGCAGCTATGACGCGTCGCTTGACGTCGACACACCTGAATCCGTGGACTTCTCGGTCACCCATCAACTGAACAACGACTGGACGCTGTATGCCGGCAGCACCTGGACGCGCTGGAGTCGCTTCAAAGAGCTGACCATCGAAAACAGTGGATTGCCGCCATTGCTCGCCGCCCAGTTGGGCACGATCAGCGAAGAGCAGAACTGGCATGACACCTGGGCGCACGCCATCGGCGCGGCGTACCGGTTGAACAACCAATGGGTGCTGCGTACCGGGTTCTCGGTTGATCAATCGCCGGCGAACAACACCAATCGCGGGCCGCGCATTCCCACGGGCGATCGCAAGGTGTTCAGCCTCGGTGCCGGTTGGACCCCAGCGGAGAATGTCACCATCGACGTCGCCTATTCCTATCTCTGGGAAGAGAGCGTCGAGATCAACGACATCTCGGCAGGCAAAGGGTCGTACAGCGCCAAATACAAGAACAGCGCCAGTGGACTCGGTACTTCCGTCAGCTATCGCTTCTGATTCAGCGCTGAAAATCGGGCCGGCGACATAGTGACTGTTGACGACATCGGTCACAAGACTGAGAATATGATGATCATCCTATTTTCAGTAGAGGAATTCCATGCGCCGGCTCCGACCTTTCCCCTCGCGGTATGTTTGTTGCCCTTGGCCCTGACGGCGTGCGGGGATTCCTCCAGCGCAAAAGATCCACGTACCTTGGCGCCGATTGTCAGATCGGCGGCGGTGCAACCGGCAGAAGATGGAACACGATCATTCACCGGCGTCGTCGCTGCGCGCACCCAGGGCGATCTGGGCTTTCGCGTTTCGGGCAAGGTGCTTGAGCGTCTGGTTGATACCGGTCAGACGGTCAAGCGCGGCCAGCCACTGATGCGCCTCGACCCAATCGACCTCGGCCTGCAGGCGCGAGCTCAGCAAGAAGCGGTGAGCGCCGCTCGCGCCCGAGCCATACAGACTGCCGGTGACGAAGCGCGCAATCGCAAACTCGTCGCCGCCGGCGCTATTTCGGCATCGGCCTACGATCAGTTCAAAGCCGCGGCCGACACCGCCGGGGCGCAACTCAACGCCGCTGTGGCGCAAGCGGACGTCGCGCGCAACGCCTCGGGTTACGCGGTTCTGGTGGCAGACGCTGATGGCGTAGTGGTGGAAACCCTCGCCGAGCCCGGGCAAGTCGTCAGCCCGGGACAACCGGTGGTGCGGCTGGCGCGGGCCGGTCAGCGGGAGGCCATCATCCATTTGCCCGAGACCCTGCGGCCCGCACCGGGCTCCACCGCTCAGGCAAAACTGTATGGCGATACGTCGGCTGCCGTGAGCGCAAAACTGCGACTGCTTTCCGATTCGGCCGACAGTACCACTCGTACGTTTGAGGCGCGCTATGTGCTCGAAGGCAGGTTGGCCAATGCGCCAATCGGCTCGACGGTCACCCTTGATATCGGCCAGGGTTCTACGCCAAGACAGGCATTGAAAGTGCCCATCGCCGCCATCTACAACGCAGGCGAGGGCCCCGGTGTGTGGGTGATCGCAGGCACACCGGCGAAAGTGAGCTGGCGCCCGGTCGAGGTGCTGGGCTTGAGCGATGATTCGGCCCGTGTCGCTGGCGAGCTCAACGTCGGCGAACCGATTGTTGCGCTGGGCGCGCATCTGCTGCGCGATGGCGAAGAAGTGCGCTTGCTTGCGCGCGACGATGGCCAGATTGCCGGGAGCCGTCCATGAGCGAGGGCCGGTTCAACCTTTCCGCCATCGCTGTTCGCCAGCGCGCAATCACGGTGTTTCTGATTTTTCTGATCGCTGTGGCCGGCGTCCTGTCGTTCTTCAAATTGGGCCGGGCGGAAGACCCGCCGTTCACGGTCAAGCAGCTAACAGTGATTACCGCGTGGCCGGGGGCGACCGCGCAGGAAATGCAGGATCAGGTCGCCGAACCCCTCGAAAAACGCTTGCAGGAACTGAAGTGGTATGACCGCTCGGAAACCTACACCCGCCCGGGTCTCGCATTCACCGTGGTCTCGTTGCTCGACAGCACACCGCCATCGCAGGTGCAGGAAGAGTTTTATCAGGCACGGAAAAAGCTCGACGACGAAGCGATTAAGCTGCCGGCGGGTGTCATGGGGCCGATGGTCAACGACGAGTTTTCCGACGTGACCTTCGCGCTCTTCGCCTTGAAAGCCAAGGGCGAGCCGCAGCGCTTGCTGGTGCGCGACGCGGAGACTTTACGCCAACGCCTGTTGCACGTACCGGGGGTGAAAAAGGTCAACATCATCGGCGAGCAGGCCGAGCGGATATTCGTTTCGTTTTCCCATGATCGCTTGGCGACGCTGGGCTTGTCGCCGCAGGACATCTTCGCCGCGCTGAACAATCAAAACGTGCTGACGCCCGCCGGATCGGTCGAAACCCAAGGGCCAGAGGTGTTTTTGCGCGTCGACGGCGCGTTCGACACGTTGCAGAAAATTCGTGACACGCCGGTTGTCGCGCAGGGACGCACCCTGAAGCTGTCTGATGTCGCGACGGTCGAGCGCGGCTACGAAGACCCGGCAACCTTTCTGGTGCGCAACAACGGCGAAGAAGCGTTATTGCTCGGCGTGATCATGCGCGAGGGCTGGAACGGCCTCGATCTGGGCAAGGCGCTGGATGCCGAGACAGTCAGGATCAACGAAGAAATGCCCTTGGGCATGACCCTCTCGAAAGTCACCGATCAGGCGGTGAATATCGACTCGGCGGTCGGCGAGTTCATGGTCAAATTCTTTGTCGCGCTGCTGGTGGTCATGCTGGTGTGCTTTCTCAGCATGGGCTGGCGTGTCGGCGTGGTGGTCGCAGCGGCAGTGCCGTTGACCCTGGCGATCGTGTTTGTGGTGATGGCGGCCACTGGCAAGAACTTTGACCGGATCACCTTGGGTTCGCTGATTCTGGCGCTCGGCTTGCTGGTCGATGACGCGATCATCGCCATTGAAATGATGGTGGTGAAAATGGAGGAGGGCTACGACCGCATCAAGGCCTCGGCCTATGCCTGGAGCCATACCGCAGCGCCAATGCTGGCCGGTACGCTGGTCACGGCGATTGGCTTTCTGCCCAACGGATTCGCGCAATCAACGGCAGGTGAATACACCAGCAACATGTTCTGGATTGTCGGCATCGCGCTCATTGCGTCGTGGGTCGTCGCCGTGGTTTTCACGCCGTACCTGGGCGTGAAGCTGTTGCCGGATATCAAGAAAGTCGAAGGCGGGCATGCGGCGATCTACGACACGCCGCGCTACAACCGTTTCCGGCGGATTCTGGCGTGGGTGATTACGCGCAAATGGCTGGTGGCGGGCGTGGTTGTCGTGTTGTTCACCGTTGCGATCCCAGGCATGGGGCTGGTGAAGAAACAGTTCTTTCCGACCTCTGACCGCCCGGAAGTGATGATCGAAGTGCAGATGCCCTACGGCACGTCCATCGAGCAGACCAGCGCCGCGGCGGCCAAAGTCGAAGCCTGGCTGCACAAGCAGGAAGAGGCCAAAATCGTCACCGCCTATATCGGTCAGGGTGCGCCACGGTTTTTCCTGGCAATGGCGCCGGAATTACCGGATCCATCATTCGCCAAAATCGTCGTGCTGACCGACAGCCAGGACGCCCGTGAAATCCTCAAGTTGCGTTTGCGTGAAGCGGTCGCCGAAGGGCTTGCTCCAGAAGCGCGCATTCGGGCCACGCAAATCGTCTTCGGGCCGTACTCGCCATTCCCGGTGGCCTACCGGGTGATGGGGCCTGATCCGGCGAAACTGCGCGACATCGCCGAGCAGGTCAGGGCGGTGATGCAGGACAGCCCGATGATGAGAACCGTCAACACTGACTGGGGGCCGCTGACGCCGACGTTGCATTTCAACCTGGATCAGGACCGCTTGCAGGCGGTGGGGCTGACGTCCAGCGCGGTCGCCCAGCAGTTGCAGTTTCTGCTCAGCGGCGTGTCGATCACGGCGGTTCGCGAGGACATCCGTTCCGTCCAGGTCGTCGGCCGCGCGGCGGGCAATATCAGGCTGGATCCGGCGCAGATCGAAGGCTTTACGCTGGTCGGAGCGGCGGGGCAGCGCATCCCGCTGTCGCAGATCGGCCAGATCGAAGTGCGCATGGAAGACCCGATCCTGCGCCGCCGCGATCGCACGCCGACCATCACTGTGCGTGGCGACATCGCCGAAGGTTTGCAGCCGCCGGACGTTTCCGGCGCGATCATCCAGCAGTTGCAGCCGATCGTCGAAAACCTGCCTTCCGGCTACCGGATTGAACAGGCGGGCGCCATCGAAGAATCCGGCAAGGCCGGCAAAGCGATTCTGCCGTTGTTGCCGATCATGATCGCCATGACGCTGCTCATCATCATCGTCCAGGTACGCTCGATCTCAGCGATGATCATGGTCTTCCTTACCTCGCCGTTAGGCCTGATCGGTGTGGTGCCGACGCTGCTGATCTTCAACCAGCCGTTCGGCATCAATGCGCTGGTCGGGTTGATTGCGCTGTCGGGGATTCTGATGCGCAACACATTGATCCTGATCGGGCAGATTCATCACAACGAGCAGGAAGGGTTGGCGCCGTTCCATGCCGTAGTCGAAGCGACAGTGCAACGGGCGCGCCCGGTGTTATTGACCGCGCTTGCAGCGATTCTCGCGTTCATTCCGCTGACCCACTCGGTGTTCTGGGGCACGCTGGCCTACACGCTGATCGGCGGCACGTTTGTTGGCACGATTATCACGCTGGTGTTTCTGCCGGCGATGTACGCGATCTGGTTCAGGATTCGGCCTGAGAACAAACAGCAGTAGCGGGGCTGTCGAAGGTCCGTATGAAGAAGGTTTGAATCTGAACTTTCGTGCTGGGCAAGCCCTTGACGGTGACGTGCAGCGCGCAGCTGTCTACACTGCGCGCTGCACCTGAAAATCCTTCGGGTGATTCGGAGCGTCCAGCATGTCTGTCCAGCATCGCAATAACGTGAACGTAGTAGGCGATGGCTCGGCAACGTTGGTCTTCTCCCACGGGTTTGGCTGCGATCAAACCATGTGGTGTTACCTCGTGGAGCATTTTACCGATCGCTTCAGGGTCGTCCTTTATGACCTTGTCGGGGCCGGACAGTCTGATCTCACGGCTTATGACCCGCAGAAATACAGTTCACTGGAAGGCTACGCGCAAGATCTGGCTGAAATCATCGATGAGTTCGCTGTCGGCCCGGTCATCGTCGTCGGTCACTCCGTCAGTGCCATGATTGGCGCATTGACTGACAGAGCGCATCGGGGTCGTATCGCAGCTCATGTGATGATTGGCCCGTCTCCTTGCTATGTCGACTCCGGGGGTTACGTCGGGGGATTCACACTCGAAGACATCAACTCTCTGCTGGATACCCTCGACAGCAATTATCTCGGCTGGTCGAGCACCATGGCCCCCGTCATCATGGGGGCTCCCGGCCAACCGGCGCTTGGTGAGACGCTGACGAACAGTTTTTGCCGGACTGATCCGGAAATCGCCAAGCAGTTCGCGCGGGTGACATTCATGTCGGATAACCGCGATGACGTCGTTGGTCTGGACACGCCGACACTGATTTTGCAGTCCACGGATGACATCATCGCCCCTGTTGTCGTAGGTGAATATCTGCACCGGATCATGCCCAACAGCACGCTCTGTCTGGTTGACAATGTCGGTCACTGTCCGCATATGAGTGTCCCCTGCGCCTGCTCGGCAGCCATGGACCGCTTTCTTCTGCCTTGGACGAAAGACGCAGATGGTCGCTGAACCCTCCCTGATTCCCGATCCTCAGGCGCTTTTTGACGACGCGCCATGCGGCCTGATCGTTACCGGCGAAGACGGCAGCATCCTGCGTGCGAATAAGACTTTCTGTACCTGGATCGGTTGGGAAAACCCCGATCTGCAAGGCCGGCGCTTTCAGGATTTGCTCACCATGGGCGGACGGATTTTTCACCAGACTCATTGGTCTCCGCTGATACAAATGCAAGGCTCGGTGTCGGAGGTGAAACTGGATCTGGTGCGTCGCGACAAGGCCTTGATACCCATGTTGCTCAATGGCGTTCGTCAGCAGCACGAGTCCGGCGTTGTCTATCAGTTGGCGTTGTTCTGCACCACCGACCGGGACAAGTACGAACGTGAGCTATTGAAAGCCCGGCAACTGGCTGAAGGGCTTCTGGCGAATAAAGTGGCCGCTGAAACAGCATTGTCGCAGGCGCAGATGGAGCTGAAAGAAGCTTATGAAAAAGCGCAGCGTCGGGCGCTATTTGCTGAGCAAATGGTTGCCATTGTCAGCCATGACCTCAAGAACCCGCTGACGGCTATCAAAATGGCGGCAGAAATGCTCGGTCGGAAAATGCCTGAGGGGAGGGAAAAGCTGATGCTGAGCCACATCGGCAGCTCAACGGATCGAGCGCATCGAATGATATCTGATCTGCTCGATTTCGCTTCGGCCAGAGTCGGCCGAGGGCTATCCGTTTCGCCCACGGTCATCGATTTGCATTCGGTGGTGGCTCAGAGTGTCGCTGAGCTAAGGGTGGCTTTTCCAGATGTCGCTATCGAGCATCAATCGGTTGGGCGGGGAGATGTCGAACTCGACGCTGATCGCATGCAACAGATCATCGGTAACCTGGTCGCCAACAGTGCCGCCTACGGCGACCAGAAAAGGCCGATTACTGTAATTTCCACGCTTGATGCCAACCGGGCAAGCATTTCGGTTCACAACTTCGGCCCGGCGATTGCCGAGTCAGCTCGGGCGAAGCTTTTCGAGCCCATGACCCGTGGCTCAGACCAGGATGATCACGTTCGCAGCGTCGGGCTTGGTCTCTTCATCGTCCGGGAAATCGTTACTGCCCATGCAGGCGATATCTCCGTGCGCTCGACGGCTGATGACGGCACTACGTTTACGGTGAATTTTCCTGCTCAAGCAAACTGATCAGGCTCCACACATCAGCCTTTACGGGTGCCTGGAACACAAGCCAATTCCTTTGATCAAGACCAAACATGGTGGTTTTTTCGAACCTTTTCAGCGAAATACCTATCAACACGAAGGAGAGGTTATCGCTTGACGGCGAACACAGACAAAACACTCATTCACATGGCTGGATGGGGGCGCTGAGGTATGTAGGTGCATGCGTCAGCGCGCAACCCGGGATTGATCCATGCAGCAAGAAAGCCACAATTACCCAGTCATCGTTATCGGCACTTCCAGCGGCGGACTCGCTGCGTTGCGTGAATTTGTAGCCGAGCTTTCGTCCGATTTGCATGCGGCCGTGTTCGTCACAATGCACATCGGAGAACAACCTAGCGTTCTGCCAAACCTTTTGGTCCAGGCGAGCCCATTACCCGTCGCCTTCGCCGTGCATGAAGAGCAGATCCAGCCGGGGCGTGTCTACGTTGCGCCTCCGGACAAGCATCTACTGGTCAAAAAAGGAATTATTCAGGTTTCTCGCAGTGCCAGGGAAAACCACTCTCGGCCTGCAATTGACCCGATGTTCAGATCGGCGGCCATCAGCTACGCAAGCAATGCCATAGGGGTGTTGATGACCGGTGATCTTGATGACGGTGTAGTCGGGCTCCAGGCAATAAAGGCCTATGGCGGACTGGCTTTTGTGCAAGATCCCGAGACTGCCGAAGCACCGTCAATGCCGTCGAGCGCCCTTCGTCATGTGAATGTGGACGGATGCCTTCCGCTCAGAGAATTGGGCAAGAGACTGGTACAGATCATCGAACAGCGTGCAGCCGAGGCGAACCTCCCTGCGGAGGCACAACGCATCGAGCCGTTCGCCACTGAAAATGATCTCACCGAGGATTTCAGCAAAGGCGGCTCCAGAGCGCTGGACGAGATAGGTGAAATCGCTGGCATGTCTTGTCCTGAATGCGGAGGCGCGCTGTGGGAGGTAGAGGCGTCCTCACCACGCTTTCGCTGCCATACCGGTCATGCCTACACCGCCGCCGCGTTATTTCACGCCCAGAATGAGACGTTGGAGGAAGCGCTCTGGGTGGCCGTTAGAGCCCTGCATGAAAAACAGTTACTCCTGGGGCGGCTGATTCAAAGCAGCAAGGATCGCGGCCGCATTGGCGCGTTACAAGAATACGAACTCGCAAGTCAGGGGCTCGAAAGTCACAAGGAGACGCTTCGAGCATTGATCGCATCGTTACGACCGGTTTCACTGACAAGCCAAATCTAAAGCTGCCGGTGGGCATTTACTCCGGTCAAAGTAGCGAGGTAGGAACTTTCTCATGCCGATCCGAAAGCTGACCGTCAAGGATTTGCAGGTAAACGTCTCAATCTCCGGCGAGGGCCCGCCGTTACTGCTGCTTAACGGTTTGGGTGGTCTGATCAGAACATTCGATGCCTTGCCGCTTCGGTGTTGCCAGGGGCATGCTCAGCGTCAACCCACGAACTTATTACCACCAGCTAGCCGCTTTGGCAGGTTGGACCAGCCTGCTGCGGCTACCCCGTTTGCGCGCGCACACGCTCATTCTTATCGGCGACCGTGACACCTTGGTACAGCCGTACAACGCGCACATTCTGCGACGTTCGATTCCACAAGCCGAACTGCGCGTGCTGAAGGGGGAAGGGCATTTTTTTGTGGTGACCAGCGCTCGGCGAACTGCCGAGCTGATGCTTGGTTTCCTTGGCCGACATCAAGACGAAGAACAGGATGCGTCTCTAAGTGCAAGCCGCTTCCAGATCGCCAACCACTTGTGAACTTTCAACCGCCATTTTTGACGTGTATTTTTTATCCATTCACATCCCCGTCCAGCTCAATCAACTCACCGCCGTCGTCTCTCAATCGCTGCAAAAACACTCGGGCATCCAGCAACTGATACGGGAAATACAGCCCCGGCCTTACAGGCGCTTGCCCATTCAGCCCAACCAATCGCTCCAGCAACATGGCCACACTGAGCCCGGTCAACGCCGCCGCACCCGCGCGGTGAACCACCGCATGCCGTGTGCGCAACGGCTGTCCATCGCGATCCGTGCCTTCGAGTTCGATGAGGATTTCCGTCGACATCGGCTGGCCCTGACGCCGGGTCGAGCTGATGCCGCTGGCGAGGTTGAACTCGACGTTCGGGGCGTCGGTGGCGGCGGCCAGGCCGGTGACGTCGATCGAGGAAAAGCCGGCGCCCTGCAGGGTCGTACCGTCGACGGCGCGGAAGCTGACCTTGGCGTCGTCGCCTTCGCGCCAGATGAATTTGCCGTCGCGGCGGGTCAGCGCAGCGGGCAGCATCTTGTTCAGGTGCTCGAAATCGACGGCTACAGTCGGGCCGCCGCCGTCCTGTTCGTCGACCAGCGCATGAATGCGGATGTCGTGCACGCGGGCGAATGCCTTGGCGATGTGCAGCGTCGCAACTGTGGTGGCGCCGACCATCCATTCGTAGCCGAGGACAATGGGAGACGCGTCAGGCGCGTGAATGAAACTGGCGATTTGCGGGGCGATTTCGAACACGCCGGAAGAGATGCTCAGGTGCGGCACCTTACGCTTTTGCGCAAAGCGCAGCCCGGCGAGGGCGTGGTCCATGTAGAACAGGACGATGGCGCTGACCGGGCGATCACCCAGCCCCAGATCTTCTGCGCGAGCATCGATGACCACACCTTGGGCATTGCCGATGTGCTCGGCGGTTTGCTCAGCCTTGGCGAGGTCGCGTCCGCCGATCAGCAAGGGTACGTCGGGATGCGCCGCGCGCAATGCGCGGGCCGTCTGGTGGCCGATAGCGCCGGAACCGCCCATGAACAGGATGGGATGAAGTGGCATGAATCCTCCGCATTTTTCCTGGTTTGAAAGGTGCTCTGGCTAGACACCCTAGCACGCACTTTCCAGTTCGCCGGTGCGCCTGGCCGGCGCACCGACGAACGACCACTTGCGGAATCAGCCCAGATGATGCCGCTCTGCAAGGCGATAAACATCGGTGTCGAGGCCTTCGAAACGAGCCTTCAACTGCAACGCCAAGTACAGCGAATAGTGCCGTGACTGATGCAGGTTGCCGCCGTGAAACCAGAGGTTCTGCTGCTGGGTCGGTTTCCACATGTTGCGCAGTTCACCTTCATACGGGCCGGGGTCGTTGGTGGTGCCGGAACCCAGGCCCCAGCAGCGCCCGACCTTGTCCGCGACTTGCTGGGAAATCAGTTTCGCCGCCCAGCCGTTCATCGAGCCATAACCTGTCGCATAAACGATGAGATCGGCCAGCAAGCGGCTGCCATCGGTGAGCACCACCGCATCCGCTTCGATGCGTTCGACACCGAGGCCGGGGGCGCTCTTGAGCCTGATCGTGCCGTTGGCGATCAATTCCGAGGCGCCGACGTCAATGTAGTAACCCGAGCCACGGCGTACGTATTTCATGAACAAACCCGATTCGTCATCGCCGAAATCGAGCATGAAACCCGCACGGGCCAGGCGTTCATAGAAGTCCTTGTCGCGCTCCTTGATCGCGTCGAAGACCGGCCGATGAAACTGTGGCATGACCTTGTACGGAATCGAGGCGAACAGCAGGTCGGCCTTGTCCGTGGTCAGGCCAGACTCCAGCGCCTCTTCGGAATAGAGGCCGCCGAAAACCAGTTCCATCAGGCTGTCCGAACGCACGATGTGCGTACTCGAACGTTGCACCATGGTCACCTCGGTGCCGTTTTCCACCAGATCGGCGCAGATGTCGTGGGCCGAGTTGTTCGCGCCGATGACCACAGCGCGCTTGCCTTTCCACGCATCGCCGCCGGGGTGGCGGCTGGAGTGATGTTGCTGGCCCTTGAAGTCTTCGGCGCCGGGATACACCGGCACATTCGGTACCCCAGACATGCCGGTGGCGAGGATCAGTTGCGTCGGCTGCAGGGTGATGCGCTCGCCGTTGCGCAGGACCTCCACGGTCCAGCGGTCAGTCTGTTCGTCAAACGTAGCGCCGAGGCATTCAGTGCGCGGCCAGTAGTTGAGTTCCATGACCTTGGTGTACATCTCCAGCCAGTCGCCGATCTGGTCTTTCGGGGTGAACACCGGCCAGTGGTCGGGGAAGGGCAGGTAGGGCATGTGGTCGTACCAGACCGGGTCGTGCAGGCACAAAGACTTGTAGCGACCGCGCCATTGATCGCCGGGGCGCTCGGCCTTATCGATGATCAGCGTCGGTACACCCATGCGTTTAAGCCTCGCGCCGAGGCCGAGCCCGCCCTGACCGCCGCCGACGATCAGGCAGTACGGTTGCGTGGTGATGCCCAGCGCCGCTTCTTCATCGCGGCGGCGCTCCAGCCAGTTGCGCTTGTCAGCGTGGGCATGGCCGTGGCTCGCGCCCATCGGCCGGCGGCGGCCGCTGGGTTCTTCGAAGCCTTTGAGTTCGCGCATGGTGGTCAGCAGCGTCCAGCACAAACCGTCCTTCAGGCGCACGTAGCCTTTGCCGCGCGCCGTGTCGGTTTCCAGGCTCATCCAGCCTTCGAGCACGCCGTCGCTGAGCGTGGCTTCACCTTCGAGTTGCCAGCGCTCGGGCCGGGTCTGCTCAAGGCGTGTTTCGAGCATGTCGCGAATCGCCGGTTTGCCTTCCAGCGTGACGAGGTTCCAGCTGAACAGCAGCAAGTCACGCCAGTGGCATTCTTCGGCAAACAGCTCCAGCGTGCCGTCCACATCTCGTTGCGCCAGACGTTCGCCGAGGCGTTCGACCCAAGCGGCAAGTTGCGCTGTTGGCGTTTGCAAAGGGGTTTCGATAGCGATGTTCATGGGGCCACTCCCGATCTTGTTGTTTTGGTAAGCCATGGCACCAGAGCAAGGCTTGGGCCAGCTCTTTGAAAGGCGCTGGCCAGAGCGTCTGATGCAAAAATCGGAGCGAGGTGCAGAGGGCGCCCTGTCACGAATTCGGGAATCGAGGATGACACTGTGTCACTCGGCGCGAGATTCCCTCGCGGCGAGCTTTTCATCTAAGCTGCGGACAGACCGTGTCTTCACCGAAGCGGAGCACAACAACAATGAAACCGGCCTCGATCAACGCCCACGCACGCCAGGTGCTGCAAGCCGTGCAGGGCACTGTAGCCAGTCCCGGCGCGGCGGCAGACCTGGCGATCACTCGCTCATGGCGGCGTTGCCTGGATCAATACCAGCTCGATCCGGCCAGCCGCCGCGCGCCGGATGTGCTTGAACAGGCACGCTTGCGCGAACACCGTGCGCCGCTGGAACACATCATTTCCATCGCCCACTGGCAGATGAACAGCCTGCACCAGCAACTGGGGCGTGACGGCCATGTCGTGCTGCTCACCGATGCACGCGGCGTGGCGATCGACAGCGTGTTCAATGAGGCTGAACGCGGTGAATTCCAGCGCTCCGGGCTGTGGCTCGGCTCGGTCTGGAGCGAGGAGCACGAGGGCACCAACGGTGTCGGCACCTGCCTGGTCGAGCGTCAGCACGTGACCATTCGCCGCGACGAGCATTTCCGTGGCAAGCACGTCGGCCTGACCTGTTCGGCCAGCCCGATATTCGACGCCAGCGGCGAGTTGCTCGCGGTGCTCAACCTGTCTTCGGTGCGCGAGGAGAGCAGCCTTGAGCAACGCTTCAAGGCCATGGCCCTGACCAATCTGTCGGCCAGGTTGATCGAGAGCTGTTTTTCCTTGGCCACGATCCGCAGCGCTATTTGCTGCGGTTTCATCCGGATGCCGGGTTTGTCGGACTGCTGGGTGAAGGCCTGCTCAGCTTCGACGAGAGTGCGCGGATCTGTTCGGTGAATGCGGCGGCGCTGGATCTGCTGGGCCTGAGCCGCGAGCAAATGGTCGGGCAGTCGCTGACCCTGCTGCTGGAAACGCCGATGGAGCAGTTGCTCGATCAGGCCAGTGCTCAGGCCCACGTCTGCTGGCCGATGCGGCTGGTAGATGGACGCCTGTTCTATGGCCAGTTGCGCGGACCGATCCGCTCCGCGCCGTTGACCCTTGCGCCTGTTCCGTCAATCGAGGATGAGCGCGTATGCCTGGAAGACCCGCGCCTGCAACGTGGATTCGCCCGCGCACTGCGAGTTCTTGAGCGTGACGTGCCGGTGTTTCTGCAGGGTGAAACCGGCACCGGCAAGGAAGCGTTTGCGGCAGCGCTGCACCGCGCCAGCTCCCGTGCCGGCCAGCCGTTTATCGCGATCAACTGCGCGGCGATCCCCGAGACGCTGATCGAAAGCGAGCTGTTCGGCTATCGCGGCGGCAGCTTCACCGGCGCGCGCAAGGAAGGCATGGTCGGCAAGCTCGAGCAGGCCCATGGCGGTATTCTGTTTCTCGACGAAATCGGCGACATGCCCCTCGCGCTCCAGACACGCCTGCTGCGGGTGCTCGAAGAGCGCCAGGTCGTGCCGCTGGGCAGCGCAACGCCACGCGCGCTCGATGTCCGTTTGATCAGCGCCAGCCACCAGAATCTGCAAGCCTGCGTGGCTGACGGACGCCTGCGCGAAGATCTGTTTTATCGCATTGGCGGTTTCGCCGTGGAACTGCCGCCGCTGCGCGAGCGTTCCGACAAGGGCCGTCTGCTTGACCTGTTGCTGCGCGAAGAAATGGCGGGCGCCAATGTGCGGCTGGAAGCGGGAGTTCGAGAGCACTTGCTGGCGCAGCCCTGGCCGGGCAACGTCCGGCAACTGCGCACCTGTCTGCGGACGTTGGTAGCGTTAGCGGTGCACGGGCGGATCACGCTGGAGGATGTGCAGGAGTTACTGCCAGCAAGTCACGACCAACCTGTTTACGATCCACTGGGCGTATCCGAACGCCAGACGTTGCTGAGCTTGATTGAGGCGGAGCACTGGCATGTCGCGCGTGTTGCCAGTCGTCTGGGCATCAGCCGCAATACGCTGTATCGCAAACTGCGTCAGCATGGAATCATTCGACCTGGTTGAAGACAATCGCGATCATTTGCGTCCATTCGCTGTTGATCGCGCGCATTGCCGGGAAATTGCTTGGATCCAATCATTGATTCACTATATCGCATGCCGACAGGCGGTAGGCTCAGGCTATTGCTAGAAGTGATGGCGCAATGACATATTGCAGCACCTTCCCTCACTTCAAGATGTACCGAAAATGCGCCCCCTCAAGTCACTTGTTGCAGCGTCGTTGCTGCTCAGCGGGTGCAATGGAATGCCAGTCGCTTTTGTTCAGGATCCTGTTTTAGACCAAGCCTTTGTCGTTCACTCCGGCGCGCCTTTGCCTTACTTGCTGATGGGTTCGGCTGTGCAATGGAATGAGGATTTTGCCGTGACGGTGAAGCACATTCCTTACTTGTCGGGCACGGTTTTCCAGGGGCAGGCAGACGTGCAGTTCTTCCGTCACAAGGCCAGTAGTGTGCCGGCGTGGCGCGGCTACACGCCGGGCGAAGAGCTGACTTCGGTGGGATTCAATTCGCTGTACATGTCAATCAAGGGCACCGGCCAGGCTTTACCGGCCATGGTTCGCCTCGACGTCAAAGAGGGCAACGTGCTTTACGGCACCCACAATGGCGCACTGGCCAAAGGCATGTCCGGCGGGCCGGTGTTTTCCGCCGATGGCAAAGTGGTCGGCATCAACGTGGCGTTCCTCACCCGTGACGACGTCAGCCGCCTCAAGCGCAAGGACCTGCTCGATCAACCGCGCGTAAGCATCTTTTTGCCGTACGCGGAGATCAATCGCGAGTGGTCGCGCTATCAGGCCAGCATCACCCCGACAGCGCCGCCGGCGACCAAACTGGCCAGTCGCTGATCAGCGTTCGCGCAATGCTTCGCGGGCGCGGTTGAGCGGTTTGATCAGGTAGTCCAGCACGGTTTTTTCGCCGGTGCGGATGTCCACCGTGGCGATCATCCCGGGCACGATGGCGAAGCGTTTTCCGGCCTTGTTGCGCAGTTCATCCGACGCGGTGCGGATGAACACGCGGTAGTAGAAGATTTCCGGCTTGGCTTCGTCCTGAATCGTGTCCGGCGAGATCGTCACCACTTCGCCGTCAAGGCTGCCGTAGATCGAATAGTCATAGGCGGTGATTTTCACTTTCGCCGCCTGGCCCGGGTGAATGAAGGCGATGTCGCGCGGCGAGATACGCGTCTCGATCAGCAGTTGTTCATCCAGCGGCACGATCTGCATGACCTGGCCGTTGGGTGCAATGACGCCGCCAATCGTGCTGACCTCGATGTCCTTGACGATGCCGCGCACCGGCGAGCGCAGGGTCAGACGCGACAGTGAATCGGTGCGACCACGGATTACCGCTTCGAGCATCTGCGCTTCGGCGTTGGCCTTGGCCAGGTCTTCGCGGGCGCGGACCATGTAATCGGAACGCGCCTCGGTGGCCTTCAATTCCAGCTCCGAGCGCTGACGGGTCAGGCGCAGCACTTCGACCCGGCTCGAGGCACCGATCTTCGCCAGATTTTCAGTGATCGCCAGTTCGCTGCGCACCAGTTTCAGCGAGCTTTGAATGCCGTCGAGGGTTTCTGCCAGACCTTTGCGCCGGGTCTGGTAGAGCTCGGTTTCGGCGCGGATCAACTCGGGAAATTCTTGCAGCGATGCGTCGAAAGTCAGGGGCTTTTCGCTGACCTCGGCCTGCAAGCGGTTGACGCTGGCCAGCGCTGCACGGTACTTGGCCGCGCTTTCGCCGACGTTGGACTGGTTCTTTACCGGGTCCAGTTGCGCGAGAATCTGCCCGCGCTCGACCAAAGCGCCTTCGCTGACGTTGAGCTGTTCGAGAATGCCGCCCTCCATCGACTGAATCACCTGCTCGCGCGAGCTGGGCACCACTTTGCCGGTACCGGTCGAGACTTCGACGATCTCAAACCACGCCGCCCAGGCAATGAAACAGGCGAGCATCAGCGCGCAACCCCAGATCACTTTTGCACCACCGGCAAGTGCGCGCTCATCGCGGCCGTCGAGGTAGGACATCGGGTCCGGCACGTCGGTCATCATCGGCTTCATACCGTCACTCCTTTGCCCGGTGTGCGCAACCGCGCCAGTGCCGCGTCGCGATGGTCGTCGATGACGATACGTCCGTTGTCGAGAACGATGATCCGCTCGACCAGTTGCAGGACACTGACCCGGTGCGTGGCGACCACCAGCGTTCGGCCCCGGGTCCAGGTCGCGAGTTTTTCCAGCAGCAGCCGTTCGGTGACGTCATCGAGCGCGGCCGTCGGTTCGTCGAGCAGCAGCACTTGTGGCTGGCGGATCAACAAGCGCGACAGCAACAGGCTCTGACGCTGACCGCCCGAAAGGCCCAAGCCACCTTCAAGCACTAAATGATCCATGCCTTTGGGCAGCTGCCGAACGAAATCCAGCGCGCCAGTGACAGTCAATGCGGCGATGATTTCCTGATCGCTGGCCTGACCGGCGCCGAGGGTGATGTTGTCGCGCAAGGTGCCATGAAACAGTCGCGCCTGTTGCGACAGCAGTCCGACGTCGCGGCGCAGGTCGGCCGGATCCAGATGCGCCAGGGCGATGCCGTCCAGGCTGGTTTCACCGCTGCTCAGATCCATCGCGCCGCCCAGCGCCTGCAGCAGCGTTGACTTGCCGGCGCCGTTGCGGCCGAGCAGGGCGATGCGCTCGCCGGGGCGAATGCTGAGGTCGATGTTGTTGAGCGCCGGGGTCGATTCCTCGCTGTAGCGGAAACTTGCCTGACGCATGCGGTAGTCGCCGCGAATCGCCGGCAGGTGCACGCGCTGGCTGCCCTCGGGATGATCCACCGGCATCTGCATGATCCGGTTCAAGCCTTCGAGCGCGACCTTGGCCTGCTGCCATCGGGTGAGCACGTGGGTCAGTTGCGCCATCGGCCCCATCATCCGCGACGACAGAATCGACGCCGCGACCAGACTGCCGGTGGTCAGGTCGCCGGCAATCACCATCGGCGCGCCGAACACGATGACCACTGCGAACACTCCGCCTTGCACGTTCTGCGTCCACGCCACCAGGCTGTTGGTCAAGGTGCGCAGGCGCAGGCTGCTGTCCGCCGAGGCGGCGTTGTACTGGTTCCACTGTTGCTGGAAACGCTGCTCGGCCTGCAATGCCTTGATGTCGTCGAGGCCCTGAATACTTTCTACCAGCATGGCGTTGCGCAGCGCCGCTTCACGCATCGAGGCATTGGCCAGTCGCGCCAGACGCGGTTGCGCGATGATCCCGGGGAGCAACATGAACACCAGCGCCACCAGTGGAATCAGCACCAGTGGCCCGCCGATCAAATAGAACACCAGCAAAAACAGCAGGAAAAACGGCATGTCCGCCAGCGCCGTGGCGGTACTGGAGGTGATCAGGTCGCGGATCTGCTCCAGCTCGCGCAGTTGCGAGATGAACGAACCGGTGGATTTCGGCCGCGCGGAATTGCGCAGACGCAAGGCGTGGCCAAAGACCAGATCGGAGACGCGCAAGTCGGCGCGCTTGCCCAGCACATCGGTGATGCGCAGACGCAGGATGCGCATGACGAAATCGAACAGCAGCGCCAGCATCACCCCACCGAACAGCACGTACAGGGTCGGCAGCGATTCGGCCGGAATCACCCGGTCGTACACCTGCATGGAAAACAGCACCCCGGCCATGCCCAGCAGATTCGCCACCAGCGAGGCGATCATCACCTGGCTGTAAGGGCGCAGATCGGTGAGGACGATGCGCCGGAACCAGTGCTCGTCGTAGGGCTTGATGTAATCGTTGGTGCGCACGTCGGCCACCGGTTGCGTCGGACGCAGAATCACCGTGCGTAGGGCCTGCTCGGCGAGCGCGCCAGCCTCCATGCGACTCTGCAAACCTTGATCGCCACTGAAGCAGATGCCCAGCTCGCCGGTTTCGCCGATGCTTTCGAGCACGCCGACCTGACCGTCGCGCAGTTGCACCACCAGCGGCGTGCGCCAGCGGCTCAGGCTCTTGTTGTCGAATACCGCGAATTTCACGCTCAAACCGGCCTGACGCGCCATGTGCCGAACCACTTCTTCGACGCGGCCTTCGCTGTGCACCGAGGCCAGGCGCACGCTTTCCGGCGAGACGTCGAGTCGGTAGTGGCGGGCGACCTTGAGAACGGCTTCCAGCCACGGCGAATAATCTTCGCGAGCTTCGGCAGCGGCGGGTTCGGGAACAGTGATGCTGGCATCGGTCATGGCAGGATCTCGACATTCTGGATGGCGCTGTGGTCGATGCCGAAGACCCGGCGAATCGCACCGCTGTTGTAGAAGCAGTCGATCTGCAGGCGTTGCAGATCAGCCTGGGTGTTGACCAGATCGAAGCGCGACTGATGGATTTCCTGCTCGGCGTTGAGCAGGTCGAGCAGCGGCCGCGTGCCCAGTTCCAGGTATTGGCGGCCATACAACATGCGCGCCTCGGTGATGCTGCTCTGGCGAAACTCCAGCGAACGCAGCCGTCGGTTCAGGCCCGAGGTTTGCGCCTGGGCTTCAGCCAGACCCTGGCGCGCTTGCAGGCGGGCGAAGTCTTCGGCCGAATCCGCTGCGGTCAGCGCATGTCCGGCGGCGCGGCTGCGCGCACTGATCGCACCGCCCTGATAGATCGGCACTTCGAGGTTGAGGAAGATTCCGACCTGAGTGCGATCGGCGCGCGAGTTCTGATCGTCGTAGTGGTCGTCCAGGTATTGGTTGACCGACGGTTGCAGCGACAGCGTCGGATAGGCTTCGGCCTTGGCCTGGGCCAGTTCGGCCTGGGCCTGGGTGCGTTGCGCGGCCGCCTGGAGAACAGCGGGCAGGGTGTCGGAGATTTGCGAGGCGTCACAGGCCTGAGTCAGCGTCGGCGCGGCAGCGTCGCTGACTGCCGGCGGCGTGCGCCGTCCGAGCAGGCTGGTCAGCGTCGCTTGCCAGCGCGCGTATTGCGCCTTGAATTCCTGCAATGTGGCCGTCGCGCCTTCGGCCCGGGACTGCGCCTGGACCATATCGGAGCGGGTGCTGGCGCCCATGTCGCTGCGTTGCCTGGCCAGGTCGACGATGCCGCCGATGCCCTGAATCTGCTCACGCGCAACCTCGAGCAGACGCTGATAACGCTGTACTTCGATGTAGGCCCCGGCGGTGTCGCGGGCGATGTCGTCGATCGCCAACAGGATTCCGGCCTGACTGCGCGCCACCCGGGCGCGGGCGGCGTCGACCGAACTGGAAACCTTGCCGAAGTCATACAGCATCTGCTTGAGGGAAATGTTCACCGACTGGCTGCCCGCATCGCTGCCGTAACCGCTGGTGTAACCACCCTTGATGCCGCCGGTGACCTGCGGGTAATAGCCGGATTCGGCGACGTTGACCCCTTCGCCTTGCTGGAACAGGGTGCCGATGGCCTCGCCGATCCGTGGGTGCCAGTCCACGGCGAGCCTGACCGCTTGTTCCAGACCCAACGCGTCCGCATCGGCGGACGCTTTGGAAGTAAGGGCAGGGCGCTGACGATTGTCATTGCCTGCCGGTTGTTGCAGTTGCGACGGGCTGATGCTGCGCAAGCTGCTGTCGAGATTGTCGTCGGCGCGAACGTCGACGGTGAAAGCGGGGTAGAGGCCGATGGTCAACAGGACCACCGGCCATTTCTGGCGAAAAACTGACTCCACAGACTTCCCTTACTGTTGAGAGACCAACGTTTGATGTCTTGCTTCAAACCACTTGAATGCCGTTCTGTACCCACAAGTGGTGGCTCGGATCCTCCTGTGCCGTGTATTGAACATAGTCGATGCCGTCGGCCTCTTGCGTGCCATCGGCGACCCAGCCATCGGTCATGTGCACGCTGTCCTTGTCGTCACCCTTGATCAGCAGGGTGTTGTTGTCCGAGGACGTGATCGCCAGCAGATCGCTGAGGTTCAGCGTCAGCGCAACCGCACTGGAATGGTTGAGGTCGAGAATTTCGACGTTGTGGATCTTGCTCTGCAGATCGCCGAGGTTGATCGATACGTCGCCACCGGCCCAAAGCAGGGTGTCGGTGCCGCTGCCGCCATCGACTGAGGCGAACTGCTGGTCGGCGATGATCAGCGTGTCGTCGCCCCCTCCGCCTTGCAGGGTAACGGCGCCACCGTGCGAGCCGTCGAGGGTGTCGTTGCCCTCGGTGCCCTGGATCAACTCACTGCCAGCGACATGGGCCAGACCGAGGTCATCGCTGGCCAGCGCCGAGAACGCGGTGCTGGCAAATGCGCCGGCCTTGTTCAGGTCGATGGTCAGTGTTGCGGTGTCGACCGTGCCGTTGGGGTGGGTGAGTTGATAGGTGAAGGTGTCTTCCTGACCGATCACCGCATCGGTCAGCCCGGCCTTGAGCGTGTAGGTGTAGTTGCCGTTGGCCTGAACCACCAATGTGCCGTAGTTGCCGACCAGCGACACGCCGTTGTAACCCGGCGCCACGTAACTGCCGGCGACCAGTACGCTGAGCAAGGTGTACACCGAGCCCAACACATCGGCGCCGCCGCCTGCGGTGTCGGTGAGCAGGTTGCCTGACACGGGCGTGTAGCTGCCGACCACGAACTGGTTGTTGTAGGTTGCGACGTTGATCAGGCTGGTGTTGACGCTGGTCAGCAAGCCGAGGCCGCCCACTGCCACCCGCACTTGATAGCTGCCGGCGGTCTGGTCGTCGAATTTGATCCCGTAGTTGCCACCGCCGAGGCTGACCAGCGCGTTGCCGCCGTAACTCTTGACCAGTACGTACTGGTTGGTCGCCGTGTTGAGCTTGTACAGGCCGACCGTCATCGAACCGAGCAGCGCCAGCAAGTTGCTCGAGTTGACCACCACGGTCAGGTCACTGACGGTGTCGGCCGCAACCACCGTGTTGTAGTTACCACTGCCGCCGCCCAGCAGCACATTGAACGTGCCAAGGGCAGAGTTGGTGGTGACTTCGCGGTTGATCAGGGTGACGTCAGTCGAGGCGATGTCCGCTGTGGCATCCACCACCAGTGCCGGGCTGCCAAGGTTGGCGTCATTCCACACTTCGCTGGCTTGCGGGCTGTCGATGCGCACGTACAGATTGGCGGTGTCGCTCAAGCCGTTCGGGTGCACCAGTTGATAGTTGAACACGTCGACTTTGCCGACGCTGCCGACACTGCCGTTCGGTTTGTAGCTGTAGTTGCCGTTGGCGTCGATGGTCAGCGTGCCGTACAACCCTTGCACCGTGGTGCCGGCGCCGGCGCTGACCCAGGCGCCGTTCTTGAAGATCTGCAACTGCGCGCCGTTGTCCGGGCCGGTCTGATCGGCCGTGCCATCGACGCCGACGTTGGTGATGACGTTGCCAGTCACCGCTGGCCCGGCAATGCCGTTGAACTGGGTCAGGCTGCTGACATCCAGTTGCAGCTGGGTATTGACCGTGGTCAGCACGCCGATGCCGGTGCTTGAAACCGTCAGTCGATAATCGCCTGACAGCAGGTTACCGATGTCGACCCGCACGCCTTGGCCGGCGAGCGCGATCAGGTCGAGCAGGCCGCCGCTGCCGTTGACATCCAGAGTCACCCAGTTGCCGCTGGCATCCTTGACTTGCAGGGTGTAGACCACGCCGTCGATCAGCGAGATCAGGCTGCTGGTGGTCAGCGTCAGGGTCGGATCAAGACGCGTACCGCCGGCCACGGTGAAGGTAAAGGTTTTCGAGAACCCGGCCAACAGCGTGGTGAACGAGTCGTTGAAGGTCTGCGACGCGGTGACCGGGGCCAGGGTGACGGTGCCGACGGCGAGGTTGTCGCTGGCGATAACCGGCGCATTGACGTCGACATCCGGCGCGATGACGTTGGCGGCGACCGATACGTTGCCGCGTGCGTCGCTGAGGTTGATGGTGAGTTTTTCGCCGTTGATCTGCGCACTGCTAAGGGTGACGGTAAACACGCCGAGGTTGTTGACCGTGCCGGTGCCCAGGACAGTGCCGCTGGCCGACTTGATGGTGACGGTTGCGCCGGCTTCGCCGGTACCGGTGACGCTGAGGCCATCGGCACCGACCAGCAACGCCGTGGCCGCAGCGGGCGGCGTCAGGTCTGGCGCCGTCGCGGTCGCCGCTGCCGATACGTTGCCGCTCGGATCGGCCTGGGTGACGCTGAGCACTTGGCTGTTGATCTGCGCCGAAGCCAGCACCACGGAGAAGCTGCCGTTGGCGGCGACGGTGGCGGTGCCGAGCACCACACCGCCGACGCCGCGTACGCTGATGGTTGAACCGGGCACACCGACGCCAGTGAGCAAGGTGCCGCTGCCATTGACGCTGACGCCAGTCGGCACGCCGGGTGCGGTGATGTCCGGTGCGGTCAGGCTGGCATTGGGCGACAGGTTGCCGGCCGGGTCGACCAGCCGCACGGTCAACAGCTGCCCATCCAATTGCGCGGTGTTCAGGTTGAAGCTGAACGTGCCGCCACTGCCCACGGTGGTGGTGCCGAGCAGCGCGCCGCCGGGGCCATAGACGTTGACCGTCGCACCGGCTTCGCCCGTACCGCTCAGGCTCAGACCGTTGGCCGCGAGCGTCAGACCGCTGGCCGCGATCGGCGCCTGTACGTCAGGGGCCGTCAGGTTGAATACCGGCGACAGATTGCCCGTCGGGTCGGCCTGTTGGACGTTGAGCTGTTGGCCGTTCAGTTGCGCGCTGGACAGTTGCACGGTGAAGGTGCCGCCAGCATTGACCACGGCGGTGCCGAGTACGGTACCGGCCGCATTGGTCACGCTGACCGTGGCGCCGGCTTCACCTGTGCCGCTGACCGCCAGGCCAGTGCCGTTCAAGGTGAGATTGCTCAGCGGCGCCGGCGCGGTGGTATCGGCGACGCTGAGGTTGGTCACCGGCGAAATGTTGCCTGCCGCATCACTCTGCGTAACGCTCAGCTGTTGGCCGTTGAGTTGTGCAGAGGACAAGGTCACCGAGAACGAGCCATTGCCCGCCACCGTCGCCGTGCCCAATACCGTACCGCCGACACCGCGTACGGTGACGGTGGCGCCGGCTTCACCGAGCCCGCCGAGCACCAGGCCGGCACCGCTGAGGACGAGAGCCGTCGGAGCCGCCGGAGGGGTGATGTCTGGCGCCGTGACGTTAAGCCCCGACGACGTGTTGAGTGCCGCATCGGTCTGAGTCGCATTGAGCACCTGGCCATTGACCTGCGGCGTATTGAGCTGCGCGCTGAAGGTGCCATTGGCACCGACCGTCGCATTGCCCAGCACCACGCCGCCAGCGCCGGTGATGGTCACCGACGCGCCGACTTCGCCGCGACCGGTAACCAGTGTGCCGCTGGCATTGACCGCCAGATCGCTGAGTGGCGCCGGCGCCGAGGTGTCACCTGCGGTGATTTCAGTCGGCAGCGAGGCGCCACCCAACGCAGTGTTGGCGGTGACTTCAAGGCTTTGGCCGTTGGTTTGCGCGGGCGTCAGCACCACGCTGAACGTGCCATCCGGGCCAGTGACGCCGGTGCCGATCAGACTGTTGTCAGGCCCATAAACATTGATGGTGGTGCCGATCGCCGCCGTGCCGGTCAGCGTCACGCCGTCGGCTGTCAGCACAAGATTGTCCGGCGCAGCCGGGGCTGGCACTGCTGGAACAGCCAGGATGGCGTCTTCCGAGACATTGGTTGCGACGTCGGTCTGAGTCACGGTCAACACCTGGCCGGCAGTGATGCCCGTGGCCAGATCGATCAGGAATGTACCGTTGGCCGCGACCGTACCAGTGCCGACAACATTGCCCAGCGCATCGGTCACCTCGACACTCGCGCCGGCTTCGCCGCGCCCGGCGAGCTGGCTCAGATCGCCGCTGATGGTGAGGCCGGTGACGGCATCGGGAGCGGTAATGTCAGGTGCCGGGAAGAGGAATGTCGGCGATGAGTTCTGTGCCTCGTCCGTCGCGATTACTGACAACAATTGGCCATTGGCCTGGGGCGGATCAAGTTCGACGGTGTAGCTGCCGTTGCCCAGCGCCACTGCCGTGCCCAGCACGGTACCGTCAGCCGACAATACCGTGACGGTGCTGCCCGCTTCGGCGGTACCGGCGAGCAAGGTGCCGGCGCCGGTCAGCGATGTGACCGTCGGTGCGATCGGTGCGGTGCTGTCCGGCGCGTCGACCAAGGCTGGCTCGGACAGGTTGTTTTTCGCGTCGGCTTGCACCACAGAGAGTGCGCGGCCGTCCAGCTGCGCAGCTGACAGGTTGACGCTGAAACTGCCGTCTGCGGCCACGGTCGCGGTGCCGAGCAGCACCGTGCCGTCGCGCACGGTGACGATCGCCCCGGGCTCACCGGTACCGGTCACGGTCAAGCCGTCCTGGCTGACGTTGAGATCAGCGACTGCCAGCGGAGCGGTGGTGTCGCCTGCTTGTACGGGCGCGGTTGGCGACGTGTTCGACGCCAGATCGGTCTGATTGACGCTCAACAACTCGCCATTCACCTGCGGCGGATTGAGGGTCACGCTGAACGAGCCATTGCCGGCCACGGTTGCCGAGCCCAGTACCGTGCCAGTCGCGCTGAGCACGCGCACGGTGGCGCCGGCTTCACCGGTACCGGTCAGCGTCACGCCATCGGGCGTGAGAACAAGACTGGCAGGCGCAGCAGGCACGGTGGTGTCCGGTGCAGTAACGGGCACGATTGGCGAGGGATTCCCCGCCGCATCGCGCTGGATCACTGACAAGGCTTCACCGTTGAGCAGAGGCTGGTCGAGGGTCACGCTGAAACTGCCATCGGCCGCGACGGTTCCGGTGCCGACGATGGTGCCCACCGCGTTGGTAACGACCACTTGCGCGCCAGCCGCACCGGAGCCGGTGATGAGGCTGCCGCTGGCGTCGATGTCGACATCGGTCAGTGCTGCGGGAGGCGTGCTGTCCGGTGCGGTCAGGGTGCCGGCAGGCGAGGCATTGCCTACCGCGTCCGCCAACACCACGAACAGCGCTTGGCCATCGGTCTGCGCCGGGGTTACGGACACCTGGAAACGGCCATCGCTGCCCACGGTGCCGGTGCCCAGTTCGGTGCCGTCCGCCGATGTCACGCGGACAATGGCGCCGACTTCGCCGGTACCGGTGAGCGTGTCGCCATCGGCATTCAGTTGCAGATCGGCCGGTGTCGCTGGCGGGGTCAGATCCGGTGCGGTGACCGACACCGGGGCGCTGACGTTGCCGGGTGGATCGGCCTGCTGCACGCTGAGGATCTGTTCGTTGATCTGCGGCGGATTGAGGGTGACGCTGAACGTGCCGTCGCCGAGCACCACGCTGGTGCCGAGCAAAGTGCCGTTGGCATCGCGCACGGTCACGGTCGCGCCGGGTTCGCCAGTACCGATGACCAACGCGCCGGACGAGTTGATATCGACGTTGTCCAGTGGATCAGGCGGGGTGAAATCCGGTGTGGTCAGGTTCACTGCCGGTGAGTCATTACCCGCCGCGTCGGCCTGGACCACGGTGATTACTTCAGCGTTGGTCAACGCAGGGTTCAGAGCGAGGCTGAAGGTACCGGTCGAGCTGACCACAGCGGTGCCAAGCACATTGCCGTCGCTGTCGATGACCCGCACCTGCGCCCCCGGCTCGCCGCGCCCGGTCAAGCTTGCGCCGTCGCCACCGATGCTCAATTGCGAAACAGCGGCTGGCGGTGTGCTGTCGACCGAAGTGAACGGCGTGGCTGCCGAGGTGTTGCCCGCCGCATCCGTCAGCGACACGGTCAGCGCCTGGCCGTTGGCTTGCGGCGTGGTCAGGGTGATCGCAAATGTGCCGTCGATGCTCACGGTGCCGCTGCCGATCAGCGTACCGGCAGCGTTGTACACGTTGACCGTGGTGCCGGCCTCACCGGTACCCGAGAGCAAGGTGCCGTCCGCGCTTGCCACCAGCGCCGCCGGTGGATTGGGCGCGAGCAGGTCCGGCGCGATCAGATTGACGCTGTTGGATTCGTTGCCGGCGGCGTCAGCCTGGCTCAGGCTCAAAGTCTGGCCCGAGGTCTGTGCCGGGCTGAGGGTGACGCTGAACGTGCCGTTGGCCGCCACCACGGCGCTGCCGAGAACCACTCCGCCAGTGCCGAGCACAGTGACGGTAGCGCCGGCTTCACCGCGCCCGGTCAGGGCGGTGCCATTGGGTGCCAGGCTCAGTTCGCTCAGCGGGGTTGGCGCAGCGATATCGGCAGCGGTGTAGTCAGTCGGAGAGGAATTGATGCCAGTGCTCGACGTCGCCACCGCAGACAGCTGTTCGCCGTTGAGTTGCGCGGCGTTGAGGGTGACGCTGAAAGTGCCGTTGGCCGCCACCACCGCGCTGCCGAGCAACACGCCCGAGGCATTGCGAATGCTCACGGTGCTGCCGGCGGTGGCCGAGCCGGTGAGGGTCAGACCGTCGGCGCTGAGGGCCAGATTGGTCGGTGCACTTTCCGCCAGATTGCCCGGTGCAGTTACCGGCGCCGCCGGTCCGGTGTTGCCGGCTGCATCGATCTGCACCACGGAAAGATTCGATCCGGCCACCGCCGCCGGGGACAGCGTGACGCTGAAATTGCCGTTGCTGCCAACGGTTGCGGTACCCAGCAAAACACCGCCGGCATCCCGCACTTCCACGTTGGCGCCGACTTCGCCGATACCGGTCAGGGTTGCACCGTTGGCGCTGACTGCCAGATCGAAGGCCGCCAACGGCGCGGTGCTGTCGAGGGCATTGACGATGGCCGGAGCAGACGGATTGCCCGCCGCGTCAGTAGCCGTCACGTTCAGCGCCTGACCATTGGTTTGTGGGCTGTTGAGCGTTACCTGGAACGTGCCATTCGCCGTCGCCGTGGTGGTGCCGAGAAGATTGCCCTGGCTGTCGCGCACGGTCACCGTGCTGCCGGCCTCTGCATTACCGGCCAGTTGCACGCCAGCCGCGTTCAGGGTCAGAGCGCTAGGAATCGCCGGCGCAGTCAAATCCACGGCGATGACTTCAACCGCCGTCGAAACGTTGCCCGGCGGATCCTCCTGAGTGACGGTCAGCACTTCGGCATTCAGTTGTGCTGCGTTCAGGGTGACGGTGAACGCGCCGCCGCTGCCGACCTGCGCGGTGCCGAGCAAGGTGCCGTCGGCGCTGCGCACAGACACGGTGGCGCCCGGTTCGCCGTGGCCGGTGACGGTGACGCCGTCGGCATTCACTGCGACTTGGGTCAGTGCGGCGGGTGGGCTGATGTCGGGTGCGTTGACGCTGGTCGAGGGCGAAACGTTGCCGGCAGGGTCGGTCTGGCTGATCGCCAACGCCTCGCCATTGGTCGGCGCTGGCGCCAGGGTCACAGTGAACGAGCCGTTCGCGGCAACCACAGCGCTGCCGAGCACGGTGCCGTTGGCGGTGCTGACATTCACTGTCGCGCCAGCCTCACCCGTGCCGCTGAGGGTGCTGCCATCGGCGCTGATCAGTGGATTCTGCACGGCGGCCGGCGGGGTGCCGTCGACGGTGATCACGCCAGTGGAAGTCGAGGTGTTGCCGTTGGCGTCGGTCAGGCTGACCTGCAGGGTCTCGCCGGTGTTCTGCGCGTTGGGCAAGGTGACCTGGAAGTTGCCGCTCTGATCGACCACGCCGGTGGCCAGAACATTGCCGGCGGCATCCCTGATCGTCACGGTGCTGCCGGCTTCGCCCTGGCCTTTGACCACGGTGCCGACGTCATTGATCGAAACGCCAGTCGCTGCGGCTGGCGGTTGCAGATCGCTGGCAATGATGCCGGCGGGTTGCGACAGGTTGCCGGCGGCGTCGCTCTGGATCGCCGTAAGCGCCTGGCCATTGAGCTGCGCCGGCGTCAGCGTCAGGCTGAACGTGCCGTTGCTGGCGACCAGTGCCGTACCGAGCACGGTACCTGTGGCGTCGGTGACAGTGACCGTCGCCCCGGCCTCGCCGCGTCCCGTGAGTGTCGTGCCGTTGGCATTCAGCGCCAGATTGGTCACCGCGTCCGGGGCCGTGCCATCGAGCGCCGTCACCGTGCCCGGAATCGACACGTCACCGTCGGGACTGATGGCAGTGACTTGCAGTACTTGCGCATTGATCTGTTTGGCACTGAGCAACAGGGTGAAACGGCCAAAGCTATTGATCAGCCCGGAGCCGAGCACAGCGCCGCTGCTGTTGGTCACGGTTACGGTGCAACCGGGCGTTCCGGCGCCGGTCAGGGTGAAACCGTCGGCACTCAAGGCCAGATCGGTCGGGGTCGCAACTTGCGTACCGTCCAGACCCGCCAGCGGCACGATGGGCGAATCATTGCCGCCGCCATCCGTGCTGATCACTTCCAGATTGCCGCCAGGCTCGGCCGCTGGATTCAGGGTCACGACGAAGCGGCCATCCGCGTCCGCCGTCGCGGTGCCCAGCACAGCGCCACCGCCGGCAATGCTGACGGTGACCGTGGTGCCCGGTTCGGCAAGACCAGACACTTGGGTGCCCGCCGGGTTGAGCGCGAGATCGCTGACCGCTGCCGGCGGGGTGCTGTCCGGCGCGGTGACGCTGCCGGGAAGCGAACTGTTGGCGCCGTCCGACACCACGACTTGCAAGGCTTCGCCATTGGTTTGCGCGGTATCGAGATTGACCGTGAAGGCGCCAGAGCCGTCAGCAGTTGCGGTACCGATGATGTTGCCGTCGGCGTCTCGCACCTCAACGGTATTGTTCGGCTGCGTGGTGCCGGTGACCGTCGCCCCTGCAGGATCGACGACCAACCCGGTCGGTGCGGGTGGCGCGGTGATGTCCGGTGCCGTAACCGGAGTGGCCGGCGAGGGCAGGGCACTCGCATCAGTCTGGATGACACTCAATACCTGACCGTCGAGCTGAGCCGGGCTCAGGTTGACGCTGAAATTGCCATCGCTGGCAACTACTGTCGTGCCAATTACCGTGCCGTCCGGTGCGCTGACCGTGACGGTGCTGCCGGCTTGTCCGGTGCCGGTCAAGGTCACGCCGTTGCTGGCGAGCACGACGTTGTCCGGCGCCAGCGGCGCGGTGGTGTCCGCTGCCGTCAGTGGCGCGTTGGGAGAAACGTTCACGCCATCCGATTGGCTGACTTGCAGTTGCTGGCCGTTGAGTTGCGGGCTGTTCAGCGCCACCGTGAAAGTCCCGCTGCCATCGACGATCACGGTGCCCAGCGTATTGCCGGCCGAATCCTTGACCGTCACCGTGGCACCGGGCTCGCCTGTACCGCTCAGTTCAGTGCCGCCTGCATTCAGCGTCAGATCCGAAGGGGCCGTGGGGGCCTGGATATCCGGCGCTTCAACCGGTACCGCCGGGGAGCCTGAAGGCGAGCCATCGGTCTGCACCACGCTGAGATTCTGGCCATTGGTCTGTGGCGAGGACAGGGTGACTTCGAACCGGCCGTTGCTGCCGACGACGGCTGTTCCCAGCACGGTCCCATTGGTGTCAGTGACAGTAACGGTGGCGCCGATCTGACCCGCGCCGGAGACCACGGCGCCATTGGCGGAAATGCTTACATCGGTCACGGCAACCGGTGTGGTCAGATCGGGTGCGATCACGTTGACCGGCGCCGAAGGATTGCCGTCTGCGTCGGTCTGGATCACTTGCAGCTGTTGCGCATCGGTCTGTGGAGTCGAGAGGTTTACCGTGAAATTGCCATCGGCACCCACGGTACCGGTGCCGATGATGTTGCCGGCCGGATCGCGCACGGTAATCGAAGCGCCGATTTCGCCTGTGCCGGTCAGCGTCTGCCCTTGGCCGTCGAGCGTAACGCCCGTCAGCGGCGCCGGGCCTTGCGTGTCAGGCGTTACATAGGTCAATGGGGCAGAGGTATTGCCAGCCGCATCGCTGGCACTGATCTGCAACGCTTCGCCATTGTTTTGCGGGCTGCTCAATTGCACCGTGAACGTGCCATCCGCAGCAACGACTGCCGAGCCGAGTACATTGCCGTTCGCATCGCGAACCGTGATCGTTGAACCGACCTGGCCGCGTCCTTTCATCAGCAGGCCGTCCACACTCAGGACAACGTCGCTTGGCTGAGTCAGGCCATCAAGGTCCATGGCGATAACGGTCGTTGCTGGCGACGGGTTGCCGGCGGCGTCAGTGACCAGCACGCTCAGCGCCTCACCATCGATTTGCGCGGCATTGAGTTGCACGGTGAACGAGCCGTCAGCTGCGACTAAAGCCGTGCCGAGCAGCGTACCTTGCGCGTTGGTGACGCTGACTGTGCTGCCGGGCTCGCCACGGCCGGTGACCGAGAGGCCATCGCTGCTCACGGCCAGATCCGTTGCAGCGCCGGGGCCGGTGATGTCCGGCGCATTGAAGGTCACGCTCGGTGATTGCGCACCGGCGCTGTTGACCGCAACGATACTGATGACTTCGCCATTGGCCTGCGCGCGGATCAGCGTCAGCAGGAAGGTGCCGTCAGCAGCCACCGCTGCGCGTCCGAGCAATTCGCCATTGGCGGCGCGGACTTCAATGGTGGTGCCTGCGCGAGCAATACCGGTCAGTTGGCTGCCGTCGCTGCTCAAGCCGAGATCGGTTGGCGTCTGCGGTTCGACGACTGCCGGCGCGCTGACCGTTGCGCCAGTGGATGTGTTGCCAGCCGCATCGGTGGCATTCACGGTTAGCGGCTGGCCGCTGGTTTGCGCGGGGCTGAGGGCGACGCTGAAGGTGCCGTCTGCCGCCACAACGGCGCTGCCGAGCAGGGTGCCATCGGCGGCGCGCACCTCAATGGCGGCGCCGGCTTCACCGGTGCCGCCGAGTTGCGTGCCATCGGCGCTTACGCTGAGGTTGCCCGGGGCGGTTGGCGCGGTGGTATCCGGCGCGGTGATCGAGCCGGGCGTGGACACGTTGCCCGCAGGGTCGGTGAGCGTCACGTCGAGCGGCTGGCCATTGTTCTGCGGTGTACCCAGGTCGACCTGGAAACTGCCGTCGGCGCCAACCGTTCCGGAGCCCAGGAGATTGCCCGCCGCGTCGCGCACTTGCACGACACTGCCAGCTTCGCCAAACCCAGTCAGCACGCGGCCATCGGACGATAGGGTCAATCCGGTCGCAGGCGCAGGAGGCGTTGCGTCACCAGTGCCGCCGCTACCACCTCCGCCGCCCCCGCCGCCACCACCCGTTGCGGCCGCCGCCCCACCCGCGCCCAACAGGCCGAGCCCGGCAATCGCCCACGCAGGCGTTGCGCCGTCGACCACGCCGACGCCGGCGATCAGTTCGTCCAGCGAATCGATTTCGTCAAAGGTAAAGCCATTGAACGGTTCGGCGCTGTAGCGCGCCTGCCACAGCGTCGCGTCGTCACCCTGAAAGACAATGTCATTGGGCACGCCGTCAGGGCTGGTGACAAAGAAATTGGAAATTTTGATTTGCTCGCCAGACTTAAGATTGACGATCAAATCCTGACCGCTGCGACTGGTCGACGCCAGTTGGTCGGGACGGACCGGCATTTGTACAACGGAAGGCTGATTGAGCTGAACATTGCCCCAGTTCTGGGCAGTGAGCTGAGAATTGGCTTTGTCGGCAATGACGATGTTGTCCATTACTACTCCCTGTATATGGCTGGGCGGACGTCCACGGATGGTTTTAAAACCATAGATAGGGAGTTTGAAATGAGCATGCCTGATTTCTGGCGAGTAGCCGATGTGGCGTTTTTCTAACGATCAACTGACTGAAAAATAAGGGATATCTATTCGTTACCGTTTGTCGGAACGTTGGATCCAAGCCATGATTGGATGAAACAAAATGTGTCGTTTTTCACACAGGCAAAAAACGTGGAGAAACACCGGGATTCAAAGTGCGATGAGTGATGGCTAATCAATATTGGAACTTTGAAAAGTTGACCATCCCGGCCGCAGACGTCCATCTGCGAAGGTATTAATCAATAAGCAGAGGAAGCGCGACAGGCTCTGTATAAGAAATCGGGCTGTTTCGTTTCAGCGGACTTTTCGCCTTCAAAATACTTCATGCGCTAGCTATCGATCGCCGAAGTGATCGAAGCACATCCAGCGCCGACTGATCGGTAACACACCCGGGGTATTGATCGAACATATGTGGCGCCCCAGGGTAGACGTGCAGCTCGACGGCAACCCCGGCGCGCGACAGGCGCAGGGCAAATGCAACGTCCTCTTCAAGAAACAGATCCAGGGCCCCGACCGCCAGAAACGTCGGTGGCAAGTCACGCAGATCATCCTGCAGGGCCGGAGAAAACCAGCCGATCTGCTGATCATCCAGCGCTTGGTCAGCGCGCAGGCACTGCCAGCAGAATTGGTTGGCTTGCGCCGGCCAGCCAATCACTCCGGTCGTATCGTTTTGCTGAGGCGCGGCCGGGCTGCCCGAACGGTCATCAAGCATCGGATAAATCAGCACTTGGCTGGCGATGGGGAATTCGCCGCGATCCCGCGCCACCATTGCCAGCGCTGCTGCCAGCCCGGCGCCGGCACTGTGGCCCATGAGGATTACTTTGTCGGCGTCGATATTCAGCGATTGCTGGTGGGCGAAAACCCAGGCGAGGGCGGTGTAGCAGTCCTCGAGAGGAATGGGGAAGGGGTGTTCAGGCGCGAGACGGTAATCGACGGCGACGATGATCGCCTGCAGTGCTTCAGCGAGATCGGCGAGATAATCGTCTGCCATTTCCGGGCAGCCCAAGACGAAACCTCCACCGTGGAGGTACAGGATCACCGGAAAGTGAACACCCAGTACCGCGCCGGCGGGCTGGTAAAGACACAGGCGCAGATCCTCACCGTCGTGGGCCTTTATCCATAGGCTTTCACCGCGCGCTTGTTCTGGGGATTTGAATGTCGCGTGAACACGCTCCCTGATCGCGGGCAGCGTCTCCAATGTCCAGGCTTCTGCGCCGGGGGTTAAAAAGCTGTTGAAGTCGGGATCCAGCAGTTCATGTGCTTTCACGTTCTGCTTCCTGTGTGCGAATGAACGAGCGCCTCGGATGGAGGCGCCGCTCACGGTGGAGTTACAGCCAGGCTTTGATCTGCGCGCAGACAGCCGGCGTCGAAATGCCATAGCGATCATGCAGCGTCGGCAGGGCGCCGGCGTCGAGGAAAGCATCGGGCAACGCGATCTGTCTGAAGGTGGGGGTCACGCCGTTGCGCAACAACAACCCGGCAACCGCTTCGCCCAAACCGCCGATGATCGAGCTGTTCTCGGCTGTGACCACCAATCGCCCGGATTTACGCGCTTCGGCGAGAATGGTTTGCTCATCCAGTGGCTTGATGGTCGGCACGTGCAGCACGGCCACATCGATGCCGTCGGCCTGCAATTGCTTGGCCGCTTCCAGCGAACGCATGGTCATCAGCCCGGTAGAGATGATCAGCACGTCGTTGCCCGTGCGCAGGGTCTTGGCCTTGCCGATCTCAAATTGATAGCCGTACTCGTCCAGCACCAACGGCACATTGCCGCGCAGCAAGCGCATGTAGACCGGGCCCTGGTGAGCGGCGATGGCCGGCACGGCCTGTTCGATTTCCAGCGCATCGCACGGGTCGACAATCATCAGATTGGGCATGGCGCGGAAGATGGCCAGGTCATCGGTGGCCTGGTGGCTCGGCCCGTAGCCGGTAGTGAGGCCGGGCAGGCCGCAGACGATTTTGACGTTGAGGTTTTCCTCGGCGATGGCCATGCAGATGAAGTCGTAAGCACGGCGCGATGCGAACACCGCGTAGGTGGTGGCGAACGGCACGAACCCTTCGCGGGCCATGCCGGCGGCAGCGCTCATCAGCAACTGCTCGGCCATACCCATCTGATAGAAACGCTCCGGGTGCGCCTTGGCGAAAATGTGCAGGTCGGTGTACTTGGACAGGTCAGCAGAAAGGCCGACGATGTCCGCGCGCTGCTCTGCCAGCGCCGCGAGCGCATGGCCGAACGGTGCCGAGCGGGTCGCCTGACCCTCGGAAGCAATCGAGGCAATCATCGCCGAGGTGGTCAGGCGCTTTTTCACTGGCTCACCCGTAGCAGTCGAAGGCGCAGTGTTGGCGGCGTTGCTCATTGGTCTTTTCCTTCTTCAAGGTTGCTCAGTGCCAGGTCCCATTCGTGTTCTTCGACGCGAATGAAGTGGGTCTTCTCCCGGGTTTCCAGAAACGGCACGCCTTTGCCCATTTTGGTGTCGCAGATGATCACGCGCGGTTGGCCGCCGGGGTGATTGCGCGCGGCATCGAATGCAGCGACCAGTGCGTCGAGGTCATTGCCGTCGACGCGCTGGGTGAACCAGCCAAAGGCTTGCCAGCGATCGACGATCGGTTCGAACGAGAGAATCTCGCTGGAGTAACCGTCGGCCTGCTGGTTGTTCACGTCGACGATGGCGATCAGGTTGTCGAGCTGCCAGTGCGAAGCCGACATGACTGCTTCCCAGGTCGAGCCTTCATTGAGTTCGCCATCGGAGAGCAGGTTGTAAACGAACGAGGCCGAGCCTTTGCGCTTGAGGCCCAGGCAGGCGCCGACTGCGATGCCCAGGCCCTGACCCAGCGAACCGCCGGTGATTTCCATCCCCGGGGTGTAGGCGGCCATGCCCGACATCGGCAGGCGGCTGTCATCCGAGCCGTAGGTTTCCAGCTCGTCGAGCGGAATGATCTCGGCTTCGATCAGCGCTGCGTACAGCGCAATGGCGTAGTGGCCGATGGAAAGGTAGAAGCGATCGCGCTGCTCCCATTCGGGATCTGTCGGGCGATGTTTCATTGCATGGAAATAGGAGACCGCCAGCAGGTCAGCCGCGCCGAGCGCCTGGCCCACATAGCCCTGGCCCTGAACCTGGCCCATGCGCAATGCATGGCGGCGAATGTTGTGCGCGCGCTCCGCCAGGCTCGGCGATGCAGTGTGTGAGAGATTAGTCGTCATGATGAAACTCCGTTGACTCAACGATTGACCAAAGCGGCGGGAATGCGCAGGACCAGGCTCGCGCCGAGGAACAGCACGCCGGTGATCAGGTACATGCCGATGGCGCTGGAACCGGTCAGGGTGGTGATCCAGCCGATCAGATAAGGCGAGCAGAACCCGGCGAGGTTGGCGAAGCTGTTGACCGCCGCGATGCCGGCCGCCGCAGACACGCCGCCGAGCAGCGTGGTCGGCAGCATCCAGAACAACGAGGTGGCGGACAGAATGCCGGAGGCGGCCAGGCACAGACTGAGGATCGACAAGGTCGAATTACCGCCCATCATCGCTGCCAGGCTCAAACCGATCGCACCGGCGATCATCGGCACGATCAGGTGCCAGCGGCGCTCGCGATGTTTGTCGCCACTGCGTCCGACCAGCAGCATCGCGGCGATGGCGCACAGATAAGGCAGGCTGGTCAGGAAACCGATGTGTAGCGGGTCGGAAACCCCTGCGTTGCGCACCAGTGTCGGCAGCCAGAAGGTGATCGCATACTGGCCCATGACCACACAGAAGTAGATCGCCGCCAGCAGCCACAAGCGCCGGTCGCGGATGAACTCGCCGATCGAGGCGTGGGTGACTTTTTGCTGGTCGTCTTCAGCCAGTTCGCGAGTGATCAGGGCTTTTTCATCGTCATTGAGCCAGGTCGCCTGATGCACGCCGTCTTTCAGGTAGCTCAGCACCAGCAGGCCGACGACCACGGTGGGCACCGCCTCGAGCACGAACATCCACTGCCAGCCGGCCCAGCCGTGCACACCGGCAAAGTGGTTCATGATCCAGCCCGACAGCGGGCCGCCGACCATGCCCGACAGCGGAATGGCGATGAACCACAACACGGTCATGCGCGCCCGCCGATAGGACGGAAACCAATAAGTGAGATAGAGCAACAGGCCCGGCGCCAGGCCGGCTTCGGCAATCCCCAGCAGAAAGCGCAGGGCATAGAACTGCCACGCGGTTTCGACGAAGGCGAACAGCGCCGAGACGATGCCCCAGGTGATCATGATCCGCGCAATCCACACCCGCGCGCCGACCTTGTGCAGGATGATGTTGCTGGGCACTTCGCAGAGAAAATAGCCGATGAAAAACACCCCGGCACCCAGTCCGTAGACCGTTTCGCTGAGGGCCAGATCGTTCATCATTTGCAGCTTGGCGAAACCGACGTTGACCCGATCCAGATATGCGCACAAATAGCACAGCATCAGGAACGGCATCAGCCGCCAGGCCGTTTTGCGGTAGGCAGAAGAGCGCACGGTCGAAACCGCTTCGAGCGACAGGGTAGTCATGATGGCCTGATCTCTTGTTTTTATTGACCGCCAGGCCATCAGGCCCGGCTGCGTCATCGATCCAGAACCGCACGGGCCACGCAGGCCCGCCCAGAGTGACTCAGTGAATCAGCATGCCGCCGTTCACATCGAGGGTGATGCCGGTCAGATAAGCGGACAGGTCGCTGGCCAGAAACAGCGCGGCGTTGGCAACGTCCTGCGCTTGACCCAGGCGCCCCAGCGGAATGCCTTCGATGATGGCGTGGCGGCGTTCATCCTGCATCAGGCCGCCGGTGATGTCGGTGTGAATCAGCCCGGGAGCTATGGAGTTGACGCGGATGTTGTCCGGCCCCAGTTCCCGCGCCATGGCCTTGCCCAGCCCCAGAACGCCGGCCTTGGCCGCGCTGTAATGCGGGCCACCGAAGATGCCACCGCCGCGCTGGGCCGACACCGAGGACATGCAGACGATGCTGCCGGAGGACTGCTGACGCATCAGCGGAATCACCGCCTGCGACATGAGCAAAGTGCCGCGCAGGCTGACGTCCAGCACCTTGTCGTAGTCCGAACCGCGAATATCGAGGGTCTTCAGTGGCTGGGTGATGCCGGCGTTGTTGACGAGAATATCGATGCGCCCGAAGTGTTCGATGATGGTGGCGACAGCTTGCTGGACCTGCGCTTCGTCGGCCACGTTGGCCGCCAGGCCGAGATGACCTTCGCCCAGTGCGGCGGCGGCGTCACGTGCTGCGGAGGCATCCAGATCGAGGATGACCACGCGAGCGCCTTGTTGCGCAAATGTGCTGGCGGTAGCGCGGCCAATGCCACGGGCAGATGCGGCACCGGTAATGATTGCGACTTTGCCTTGAAGAAGCATGGAGGATTCCCTCGAATTGTTTTTATTGGGTCGGTGTGTAAGTAACCGATGACTCAGCTTGTCCTCCGGGGCGAGCGTGAGCAATAACGCGGAAGTCACTCAATGCTGAAAAAATTCAGCACTCGTCAGGCCGTTTCGCAAATGCTTGAATGAAACCGGTCCGTACATCACCAGAAATCACCACGGAGTCCCCATGCGCTCTGACACTGAGGCATCGATCATCCTGCCACCGCTGAAAGCAATTCAGGCCTTCGAACAAACCGCGCGCTTCGGCAACGTCGCCAGAGCGGCGGAAGTGCTGGGCCTGACCCCCTCGGCAGTCAGCCATCAACTGGCGAAACTGGAAGGGATGATCGGCCGGCAATTATTCGTTCGCGCTGCTCGAGGCGTCTCGCTGACGCCGGTCGGCGAGCAATACCTCAAGGAAGTCTCCGGGATTCTGCACAGCCTCGCCGTCGCCACCGAGCGTGCGACCAGCGATGTCAGCCTGGACTGCCTGCGCTTGCACTCGTCGCCCAGCTTCGGCCTGCTCTGGCTGATGCCGCGTCTGGAAGCGTTTCGCGCCAGTCATCCGGACATACAGATCAACCTGTCGTGCTCCTATGAATCGCTGCACTTCAGTCGCGACAAGATCGACGTCGATATCCGCCACGGTCTGCCGAACTGGCCAAGCTATGAGGTGCGCACCGTCAGGAACGAGACATTCGCCGTGCTGACCTCACCGAAACTGCTCGCGCAACGCCCGGTACGCGGCGCGGCGGATCTGCTGGAATGCGATCTGATTCTGTCGGAAGCCACGCTGCTCAAATGGCCGCAATGGTTTGCCCAGCATGGTCTGGCGCGTCCGGAGCGGCCTTACGCATTGAGCTTCGATCGCTCGTACATGTCGCTGGAAGCCGCGAGTCACGGCCTGGGTTTCGCGCTGGAAAGCACATTGCTGGCGCAGAAGTATCTGGCCGCGGGCACGCTGGTTGAAGTAGCGCCTGAATCATTGAGTGCTGCGGTGGCGGCGCATCATCTGGTGTTTCCCAAAGCGCATTCCAGCTTCCCACGGGTCAGGCGTTTTCTGGCGTGGATGGAAAGCGAGTTGGGCCACGAGTTCGCGTATTGAGTCGAGCTCAATTCTTTCAAACTCTCTGATCCGCTCAAGGTCAATCCATTATCGATCTTGTCATTCATATCAGAGGTGAAGGAATGGATAACTACCACATCAACAAAAACCAGCAGCGCTGGGAACTGGTCAAAGAGGGCGCGCAGCGTGCGTCGAAAACGGCTGCGACCAAAGCCGAAATCACCCAGATCGCCAGCGACTATCTGCAGGACAAGACCGCCTCGCTGAAAATCCATAAAGAGGACGGGACGATCCAGGAAGAGCGCACCTTTCCGCGCGCTGCCGACCCGCGAAAAACCAAAGGCTGAGCCGCGTTTTTCTCTGTATTCATCGTTTCTGCAGAAGGGTCTGATTTATGGTCATCGCATGTCTGGGATGGGGCTCAGTGATCTGGAAGCCGGACGGTTTGCCGCTGGCGAGCGAGTGGTTTGCCGACGGGCCGCAGGTACCGATCGACTTCGTACGCGTCAGTGACACTGGCGAGTTGACTACCGCCATAAGCGCGAACGCGCCGCCGTGCAAAGTGCTGTGGTCGGTACTGGATGTCACCGACCTTGATCAGGCCCGTGAAGTCTTGCGTCTTCGCGAGGGCGTGCCTGAGGGCAGGGAGGACGGCATCGGCAGCTTCACCATCGGTACCTCGGCAATGGGCGTGCTCGCTGAATGGGCCATCCCTCGGCAACTGGACGCGGTGATCTGGACGGCGCTGCCCGGCAGATTCAAGAACATTGAAGGCTTGGTGCCAAATGTCGACGACGCGGTCTCCTATCTGGCGGGGTTGAGCGGCGCAGCGCACGAACAAGCGCGCGACTATATCGAGCAGGTACCGGCGCAGATCGACACGCCGTATCGGCGTGAGATCATTGCCAGGCTTGGGTGGAAATGATGAGCACCCGCAGCCAAGCGCAGATTGCCGCCATCTTCGATCAGCTGTTGGCACTGCGAGAAAGCGTGGACATCCTCCAGCACGTGGAGAGCGGTAGCGTCGAGTCGCTTCGTGGCCATCAGACCGTGGACGCCCCCGAGTCACTGGATCTGGTGTTTCAAAAGCTGCATGAAGACATCGCCAGCATGGAGGAAACCTTGGCGACGATTGCCGAGGCTACCGGGGACGTGCCGAAGTTGTGAGGGTGTCGCGGGGCGGGCATGCAGAGATGATGTGGCTGGTCTGGCGCCTTCGCGAGCAGGCTCGCTCCCACAGAGGATTTGTGAATCGATTGATTTCCGGGGTCTGACGCAAATCCCTGTGGGAGTGAGCCTGCTCGCGAAAGCGCTGGGTCAGCCTGGCCATCAATTCACTGACCTGACGCCTTCGCGAGCAGGCTCGCTCCCACAGAGGATTTGTGAATCGATTGATTTCCGGAGTCTGACGCAAATCCCTGTGGGAGTGAGCCTGCTCACGAAAGCGGTGGGTCAGCCTGGCCATCAATTCACTGGCCTGACGCCTTCGCGAGCAGGCTCGCTCCCACAGAGGATTTGTGAATTGATTGATTTCCGGGGGCTGACGCAAATATCTGGGTGTGAGCTTGCTCACGAAAGCGCTGGGTCAGCCTGGTCATCAATTCGCTGACCTGACGCCTTCGCGAGCAAGCTCGCTCCCACAGTGGATTTGTGAATCGATTGATTTCCGGGGGCTGACGCAAATATCTGTGGGAGTGAGCTTGCTCACGAAAGCGCTGGGTCAGCCTGGTCATCAATTCGCTGACCTGACGCCTTCGCGAGCAGGCTCGCTCCCACAGAGGATTTGTGAATCGATTGATTTCCGGGGTCTGACGCAAATCCCTGTGGGAGTGAGCCTGCTCGCGAAAGCGCTGGGTCAGCCTGGCCATCAATTCACTGACCTGACGCCTTCGCGAGCAGGCTCGCTCCCACAGAGGATTTGTGAATCGATTGATTTCCGGAGTCTGACGCAAATCCCTGTGGGAGTGAGCCTGCTCACGAAAGCGGTGGGTCAGCCTGGCCATCAATTCACTGGCCTGACGCCTTCGCGAGCAGGCTCGCTCCCACAGAGGATTTGTGAATTGATTGATTTCCGGGGGCTGACGCAAATATCTGGGTGTGAGCTTGCTCACGAAAGCGCTGGGTCAGCCTGGTCATCAATTCGCTGACCTGACGCCTTCGCGAGCAAGCTCGCTCCCACAGTGGATTTGTGAATCGATTGATTTCCGGGGGCTGACGCAAATATCTGTGGGAGTGAGCTTGCTCACGAAAGCGCTGGGTCAGCCTGGTCATCAATTCGCTGACCTGACGCCTTCGCGAGCAGGCTCGCTCCCACAGAGGATTTGTGAATCGATTGATTTCCGGGGGCTGACGCAAATATCTGTGGGAGTGAGCTTGCTCACGAAAGCGCTGGGTCAGCCTGGCCATCAATTCACTGGCCTGACGCCTTCGCGAGCAAGCTCGCTCCCACAAAGTATTTGTGAATCGATTATTTCCCGGGGCTGACGCATATCTGTAGGAGTGAGCTTGCTCACGAAAGCGGTGGGTCAGGCACTTACTCTCCTGGATGTGCCGACGCTATCGCGAGCAGGCTCGCTCCTACAATGGGGCTGGATCTCTGACCACGCGCAACGCTTCCACCACCAGTGAAAACGCCGGCGACGGTTGGCGGCGGCTGGGGTAGTAGAGGTGGAAGCCGCCGAACGGTTCGCACCAGTCCTCCAGCACTCTGACCAAACGCCCTTCAGCCAGGTGCGCGCCGAATTCGTCTTCGGGCAGGTAGGCAATCCCTAACCCGTTCACCGCCGCGTCGGCGATGTGCACGGTGGAGTTGAACACCAATTGGCCGTCGACCCGTACTTTCAGCTTTTTGCCCTGCCGCTCGAATTCCCAGGCATCGACACCGTCGTAGGTCGGAAACCGAATATCGATGCAGCGGTGTGCCGACAGATCGCGCGGGTGTTGCGGGGCGGGGTGCCGGGCAAAGTAGCCGGGCGAGGCAACCACGGCCATGCGCAGCGGCGGGCCGATCGGCACGGCGATCATGTCCTGGGCGACGGTGTCGCTGAAGCGCACGCCGGCATCGAAGCGGTCGGCAACGATGTCGCGGAAACCGTAGTTGATATCGAATTCGAGCTTGATGTCCGGGTACTGCAGCAGTAGCGGCGTCAGCTTTGGCAGCAGAGTGGTCTTGATGATGTTGTCGCCGCAGGTGATCCGCACGGTGCCGGCGGGCTTGTCGCGCAACTCGGTCAGGGCGTCCAGCTCGGCTTCGATTTCATCGAAGCGGTGCCCGATGGCGTGCAGCAAGCGTTCGCCGGCCGCCGTCAGCGACACGCTGCGCGTGGTGCGGGTCAGCAGGCGAATTTTCAGACGCGCTTCCAGCGCCGAGACTACCTGGCTCACCGCCGATTGCGTCACGCCCAGTTGCACCGCCGCGCGGGTGAAGCTGCCGCTGCGGGCCACGGTGACGAAGGCGAGCAGGTCGTTGAAGTTGGGTTTGGCCATGGCGCAACGCTCGGGTTTATTGATTAGCGTGGTTTATAACCGCATTAAGCACTCATTAGCTAATCAAAGCCTCAAGCCTGCGCAACAATACCTCCATCCCGGCCTCGCCTGGGTTCCCGATCAAGGACGCCCCCATGAAACGACTGTTCATACTGCTCGGGTTTGTCCTGAGTTCATTCACTGCATTCGGAGCTGACATGTCCCACGGTGCCGATAATTTCTTCAAAAGCGACAAGGTGACCGTGCAGAAGGTCAGCTTCAAAAATCAATACCAACTCACCGTGGTCGGCAACCTGTTTGTCCCCAAAGGACTCGACCCGGCAGCACGCAGCGCGGCGATTATCGTTGGCCATCCGATGGGCGCGGTAAAGGAGCAGAGCGCCAATCTGTATGCGCAGAAACTGGCGGAGCAGGGCTTTGTCACCCTGTCGCTGGATCTGTCGTTCTGGGGCGAAAGCGAGGGCGCGCCGCGCAATGCCGTGCTGCCGGACATGTATGCCGAAGACTTCAGCGCCGCCGTCGATTACCTCGGCACACGGCCATTCATCGACCGCGAGCGCATCGGCGTGCTGGGCATTTGCGGCAGTGGCAGCTTCGTGATCAGCGCGGCGAAAATCGACCCACGCATGAAAGCCATCGCCACCGTCAGCATGTACGACATGGGGGCGGCCAACCGTGACGGCCTCAAGCATTCGCAAAGCCTCGAACAGCGCAAACAGATCATCGCCCAAGCGGCCGAACAGCGTTACGCCGAATTCACCGGCGGCAAGGTCGCATACACCGGCGGCACGGTGCTGGAACTGAAGGCCGACACGCATCCGATCCAGCGTGAATTCTTCGATTTCTACCGCACCCCGCGCGGCGAATTCACCCCAGCCAGCTCGACGCCGCAACAGACCACGCGGCCGACGCTGAGCAGCAACACCAAGTTCATGAACTTCTATCCATTCGTCGATATCGAGAGCATCTCGCCGCGCCCAATGTTGTTTATTGCCGGTGCCGACGCGCACTCCCGCGAGTTCAGCGAAGAGGCGTTCCGGTTGGCGGGGCAGCCGAAAGAACTGGTGATCGTGCCGAATGCTGGCCATGTCGATCTGTACGACCGGGTCGAGCTGATTCCTTTTGCCAAGCTGACACAGTTCTTCAAGAGCAACCTGAAGTAACTTTCAACGCGACGGAGCGAAGCGATGCGGATTTTTGCCAACGGCTGGAAGGGATTCGTACTGTTGGCATGGCTGCCATTTGCTCTGTCTGCAACGACCGCTACGGAGGACAGCACGATGTGGATGACCGTCGGAGAACAGCGTTTTGCCATTGCTCTGGATGACAACCCGAGTACCCGGCAATTGCTCACGCGATTGCCGCTGAGCCTGGAAATGGCCGACCTGCACGGCAATGAAAAATACGCCACCGTGCAGCCGCCATTGCCCACCCAGCCCTACCGGCCGGGCACGATCCACAACGGCGATTTCCTTTTGTATGGCGACGATACGTTGGTGGTCTTCTACAAGACCTTCGATTCGTCCTACCCCTATTCGCGTCTTGGTCGCATCGACCGGCCGCAGGACTTGGCCGAAGCCTTGGGGCGCGGCGATGTGCGGGTGACGTTCACTCTGCATGAGTGAGGAGAGTCATTGATGAACCAGAAATCGTTAAATCAAGGGCGTCTTTTGCGCATCGTCGCCCTCGGCTGCGCGGTCCTTGCCAGTGCAGCCTGCGTGAATCCCCTTTGCGCCAATCCTTCCCGATCACCGGAGAAACCGATCATGAAAGAACAGCCTCTGACGCCTAAACAACTGGCGATCGCCCCGATTGCCGCCAACGCTGCAATCGGCGACATGCCGCGTTTGCACGACGCACTCAATCGTGGTCTCGATGCCGGGCTGAGCATCAGCGAGACCAAGGAAATTCTGGTGCAGCTGTACGCCTACGCCGGATTCCCGCGCAGCCTCAACGCCTTGTCCTTGCTGATGAAGGTTGCGCAGGAACGCGCTGCACGCGGCATCGATGACGCAGCAGGACGTGAGCCCGGTCCGGTGCCATCGGGGTATGCGCTGTTCGAACTCGGCACCGACCATCAGACTCGTCTGGTCGGAGCGCCGGTGTCCGGCCCACTGTTCGAATTCGCCCCGGCGATCGATCAGTTTCTGAAAACGCACTTGTTCGGCGATATCTTCGCCCGCGACAACCTGCAATGGACGGATCGGGAACTGGCAACGGTTGGTGCGCTGGCAGCGATGGCTGGGGTGGAATCACAGCTGGAGTCGCATTTGAAGATCAGTCTGAATGTGGGGTTGACGGTTGAGCAGTTGCGCCAGGTTGCGCAGGAATTGGAGGTGCGTGGGGATTCGCAGGCAGCGGAGCGGGTGGTCGCGGGGCTGGAGAAAGTCCAGCGGTGAGGGCGGTTCGGATTCATTGCCGCGCTGTTAATGCAGATTCTTACAGTGCGCGCTGGCGCCGACTCGCTCCCGGCGAGCTTCCCGTTATCCGCTTGAAGGCACGACTGAACGCCGCTTGGGAGGTGTAGCCCAGGCGCTGCGCCACTTCTTCGATCGGCAGTCTTTCCAGGGTCAGCCACTGACTGGCCAGGCGCATGCGCAGTTCGGTGGCATAGCGTAGCGGCGGGGTGCCGAGGGTGGTCTGGAAGCGTTCGGCGAAGACCGAGCGCGAGGTGTTGCACAGCGTTGCCAGTTCGGCGACGCTCCAGTCGCGCCCCGGTTGTTGGTGCAGGGCCAGCAAGGCCTGCGCCAGGCGAGGGTCGCGCAGGGCGGCGACGAGACCGGAGGCATTGCCGCAAGCGCATTCGACCCAGCCACGAACAATCATTGCCGCCACTACGTCGGCCAGGCGCGCGAGAATGCCGGCGAAGCCGATGCGCGCGGCGCTGACTTCGCGCTCCATGGTGGCGAGAATCGGCATCAGGCCCGGATAGCGCTGGCCGCCGGCGTCGATCAGCATAAGACCCGGCATCAGCCGACCGAGGCCTTGCAGGCTGCCGAGCTCGAACTCCATACAGCCACTGAAGAGCAGCGCGCTGTCGGGCGAATCGCTGCTTTGCCCGACCTGCACCGCGCAGACCGTGTCGCCGAGTGGCGCGGCAACCGCGCTGTCAATGTCCTGCACTTGCGCGCCTGCGTGTGACAGCAACTGGTGCGCGGCCCCATGGGAAATGAATACCGCATTGCCCGCCGACAATTCGTAAACGCTGCCGTCCTCCAGCCGCAGCACCGTCGATCCAGCGGCGACGAAGTGGAAATACGCATGACCCGATTTGTCGCTGAAACCCAGACCATACGGCGGACCTGCATGGATCCGCCGATATTGCACGCCACGCAGACGCATGCTGCGCAACAACTCGGTGATCAGGTCTGAAGACACAGAGAAGGGATCAATGCTCGCCATGTTCGGGGTTTCGATCAAAAGTTCAAGACTGCGCATCATAGATCATCCGGATTGCCCTCAATAGACTGCCTTCTCGAAATGTCCGAGGGAGTCTTGAAATGAATGAACGTGTAGGTGATGGGCGAATTGAAGAGGCGCCGATGGTGCCTGCATGGATGGCGGTGTTTTCACTGGCGATGGGCGTGTTTGGTCTGCTCACGGCGGAATATCTGCCGGCCAGCCTGCTGACACCAATGGCGCTCGATCTCGGCGTCAGTGAAGCGTTGGCGGGGCAAGCCGTTACCGTGACAGCGGTGGTCGCGCTGTTTGCCGGATTGCTGGTGCCAGGATTGACGCGCAGCCTTGATCGGCGGCTCGTATTACTTGGCTTTTCGGCACTGATGATCGCGTCGAATCTGCTGGTGGCGTTGTCGTCCAGCCTCGCCGTATTGCTGATCATGCGTATTCTTTTGGGCATAGCCCTCGGCGGATTCTGGAGCATGGCGGCGGCCGTGGCGATGCGCCTGGTGCCGGCGGCGCTGCTGCCACGCGCGCTGTCGATCATCTTCAGCGGGATCGCCGTGGGTACCGTAGTGGCGGTGCCGCTGGGCAGTTATCTCGGCGGCCAGTTTGGCTGGCGCAGTGCGTTCTACGCCGCAGCAGCGGTGGGCGTGGTGACGCTGGTCTTCCAAATGTTCACGCTACCCAGTCTGGCGCCGCATCGCCCGTCACGCCTGCGCACGGTGCTCGAGGTGTTGCTGCGACCGGGCATTGCCATCGGCATGTTCGGCTGCGTACTGGTGCACACCGGCCACTTCGCGTTGTTCACCTATATCCGGCCATTTCTGGAAAGCACCACCGGCGTCGGCGCGCAGACCTTGGCACTGATGCTCCTGGGTTTCGGCGTGGCGAACTTTGCCGGCACGCTGTTCGCCGGCTGGCTGTTGCAGCGCAATCCACGCGCAACCCTGGTGCTGATGCCGGTGCTGGTGGGCGTTGCCGCTCTGGCGCTGGTCGGGTTGCCGGCGTCGGTCACCGGGCAGGCATTGCTCCTGGCGCTGTGGGGGATGGCCTTCGGTGGCGTGCCAGTGGCGTGGTCGAATTGGGTGGCGCGCTCCATACCCGATCAGGCCGAAAGCGCAGGCGGCATGGTCGTCGCATCGGTGCAGTCGGCGATTGCCGCAGGCGCTGCCGCCGGCGGTTCGGTGTTCAGCTTCAGCGGGATCAATGGCGTGTTTGTAGCGGCTGGAATTCTGATGTTGCTGGCCGCGCTGCTGATTGCACTGAAGGTCAACGTCGATGTGCCGGAGCCGGGCTCGGCGCCAGCGGTGCCGGTGCATTTGTGATTTGATCAATCCGCCTTACGCGTGGCGGCAATATCCCAGGTTTGCATGACCTGAGTGATGGCAGCATCAATGTTATCCAGCGCGGTATTGTCTCTGGCGAGGATGGATATGCCCTGCAGGAAACTGTCGAATACCGTCGCCATCGCCGCCGTACTCGTGCCGCTGGCCAACTCGCCGGCATTCACAGCGCGCTCGACGCAGGCTTGAATGCCGGCACGGGTGCGCTGCCGTGAGCGGGTCAGGGCTTGTACCACATGGGCGTTTTCCGGACTCGGAGCACTCATGACGCCGAGAGTAACCATGCAGCCCTTGGGGTGCGTGTCGTCGCACTGCATGCGTGCCGATTGGCGCAAAGCGGTCTCGATCGCCTGGCGTGGTGGCAGGCTGTCGTCCCACAGGCACTCGGTGACTTGCGCATAGGTGGTCAGATAACGCTGCACGCATTCATCGAACAACGCTTCCTTGGAACCGAATGCTGCGTAAAAGCTAGGTGCAGAGATACCGCCACCCAGGCCTGCCTTCAACTGGGCCAGCGATGTCGCGTCGTAGCCGTGTTGCCAGAACAGTTGCAGAGCCTGATCGACGGCGTCGTCGCGATCAAACTGACGGGGGCGACCGGTTCTCGCCATGACCCAACTCCTCATTGATTTCATATACAGACTAGTCGATACAGAAATTGTTGACAACGCTGCACATGCGCCCTCAGGATTTAGATCGATCGGTATTTAAATCTGAATCGGTTTTTTCGAGGAGCTACCCGTGACACCTTCAATCACATTAACGGCTACGCCAAAGGCCTGCCCATCGGCGCTTTGCTGGCGCTGGCCATGACTGGCTTCATCTGCATCGTCACCGAAACCCTGCCGGCTGGTTTGTTGCCGCTGATCAGTGCAGGCCTGGCGATTTCGCCCTCCATGGCCGGACAAATGGTTACCGCGTACGCATTGGGTTCCGTACTGGCAGTGATCCCGATGACTATCGCCACCCGTGGCTGGCGGCGCCGCAACGTGCTGATGCTGACGATTGTCGGTTTCCTGCTGTTCAATTCGATTACCGCGCTGTCGTCGCACTACGGCGTGACGCTGGTCGCGCGGTTCTTCGCCGGGGTAGCGGCGGGCCTGGCGTGGAGTCTATTGGCCGGCTATGCGCGACGCATGGTCGAGCCCGAGCAGCAGGGCAGGGCGTTGGCCTTGGCGATGGTTGGTACACCGATCGCGCTGTCGCTGGGCGTGCCTCTGGGTACGTGGCTCGGTGGGCTGGTCGGTTGGCGCACTACATTCGGTCTGATGTCGGCGCTGACCTTGGTGCTGATCGTCTGGGTGCTGGTGAAAGTGCCTGACTACCCGCCGCAGCCGGCCCATCAACGCTTATCGCTGAGCAAAGTCCTGACTACCCCGGGCGTGCGTCCTGTGCTGGCAGTGGTGATCAGCTGGATGCTGGCGCACAACATTCTCTACACCTATATCGCTCCGTTCGTGGCGCCGGCTGGCATGGCCAAGCGGGTGGATGTGGTGTTGCTGATCTTTGGCATCGCCGCGCTGGTCGGGATATGGCTGACGGCGAAGCTGGTCGAGCCGCTGCTGCGCTCGACGGTTCTGCTGAGTTTGGCGACCTTTGCCGCCGTCTGCGTGGCGCTGGGTTTTGGCGGAGGCAATTCAGAGGTGATCTATCTCGGCGTGGCGGTATGGGGTTTGACCTTTGGCGGTGCGGCGACACTGTTGCAAACGGCGCTGGCTGACGCGGCGGGCGACGGAGCGGATGTCGCCTTGTCGCTGAACGTGGTGGCCTGGAACAGCGCGATCGCTGGCAGCGGTGTCGTCGGCGGCGTGCTGCTGGATCGGTGGGGCGTCGCCTCATTTCCGTGGGCCATGCTGGCACTGGTCGCTGTCGGCTTCGCCATCGCCTGGGGTGCCCGGGCCCACGGCTTCAAGTCGGGTCCGCGCTCTGTAGGAGCTTCGGTCGTGGCGGGGCATTGAACCCAGCCCGCAGCTTCTTCAACCGCGCTTCGGCAGTTTCCAGTTTGACCGGATGAAGTGGCAGGTGTAGCCGTTCGGAATCCGCTCCAGGTAATCCTGGTGCTCGGGTTCCGCTTCCCAGAACGGGCCGGCCGGCTCGATTTCAGTGACCACTTTGCCGGGCCACAGCTGCGATGCATCGACGTCGGCAGCGGTGTCTTCGGCGACGGCGCGCTGCTCTTCGTTGAGGTAGTAGATCGCCGAGCGATAGCTCGGGCCAAGGTCGTTGCCCTGACGGTTGGGCGTGCTCGGGTCGTGAATCTGGAAGAAAAATTCGAGGATCTGCCGGTAGCTGATTACCGCCGGATCGAATTCGATCTCGATGGCTTCGGCATGGTTGCCGTGGTTGCGATAGGTCGCATTCGGCACATCGCCGCCGGTGTAGCCGACGCGGGTTTTCAGCACACCCGGGTAGCGGCGTAACAGATCCTGCATGCCCCAGAAGCAGCCGCCGGCGAGAATGGCAGTTTCGGTATGAGTGGTCATGATGTGTGCTTCCTCTCGGAGACGATGGGGGATACCCACTGTTATGAGGGCGGGTTAAAAGAATCCAAGGGCGCGCTCATCAGAATCGACCACTGGCCAGATGATCAAGCGAGATGCAGCCGACTGCGATCTTCGTCAGAACGTATTCAACCAAACCCAAAAAAGAACGCAGCTTGCTCGGTGACTTGCGTTCGTAAAAAGGCTTGGTCTCCCTGAGGAAGTAATCACTCAGCCCGGCTTCTCCCATCAGCACGCGACAAAAATCAACCGGCCCGCCATCAGGAGCTGTCTCCGCAGCGACATTGCCGGCTTCGCGCATGACCTGCTCGATATCGCCATCCGCTTCGATGCCGACGATCAGGTGCGGCTTTTCATCAACCGAGGGGTCGTGCATCAGCGCCAGGAACGCGCGTTTCACATTGGAGTGTTTGGCCAGCAGTTGCGAGAGCGAATGGACCATCGTCGATGGGTAGTCCGAAGGCTGTCCGAGCAACACGTTGGTCTCTTTTTCAACGGTGCGCTGCATGGCGGGCCGGCCGATTTCGCCTGAGAGCAGGCGTTGCACTTCCTCCGGAAGGAATTCCTTGCCGTACGGCGACTTCGGATTCAGAAAGAGCAGCGCGCCCAGCGTGATTTCGAACAATGATCGGGCCGGTATCTCCACATAGCTCTGCTCGCTGTCGATGGATTGTTGCAGCGTTGGCAGCGAGGAGAAGAACGGAATGACCGGCGTGCCATCGGGCTTCTGCCAATGAGCGATGCTGATATTGCTGCCGGCCTCGAGATTGACATGGCCTTGCCCTGCACCGGCGGTGCCGAGGATGTAGATGGTCGAATCAAGAAGCGTGCGATAGAACTCAGGGCGATGAGCGGGTTCGTCGGCGGCCAGTCGGAGTGATGTTTCCAGAGGGTTTTCTTGGGAAGTATCCATGAGATTAATCCGTTATTTTCTATGGAAAGCGATGATTACCGGGACGATTCGCAGAGACATGCCCTTACGATGATACTCGTCAAAGATTTCGAATCCTGCGCCGTTCTAACCAAAAGCACAAAGCCAACTGTGGGAGCGAGCCTGCTCGCGAAGGCGTCGTGTCAGTCGAAATGATTCGCGACTGATCCACTGCTTTCGCGAGCAGGCTCGCTCCCACATTTGAATCTCGCGTTGGGTGTTATAGCAAACTCCACGAAACCCCAACATAAACCCCCATCCCTTCACCCGGCGTCGAGCGCGCGGCATCCGCTCCCTTGTCGTCATACCCCGGCGTGACCGTTGCCGCGTAGCGCTTGCCGGTCAGGTTGCGCATGTCCACCCAGCCTTGCCAGTCGCCCTTCGGCGCGTTGTAGCCGAGCGTGGCGCCGAACAGGGCGTACGGGTCGGCGTAATAGCTGTTGGCGTAGTCCACGGCAACTTTGGACACCAGTTGCGTGTTCACGGCGGCGAAGAAGCCCTGCGGCCAGTCGTAACGCAGTTCGCCCTGATAGTAGTGCATCGGCAAACCGGGCAGGCGGTTGTCGCCGAAGCGCTCATCGTCGCGGTAGTGGAAGTCGCTGAAGGTGTAGGCTTGGCGCAAGCTCAGTTGGCGCCCGTCGTCGGCAGTCCAGAGTTTGCTGTTCAAGCTGGCCTCGATGCCTTGGTGCACCGTCGGGCTGGCGTTGAGTTCGTAGGGCGTAACGGCATTGGCGTCCGGCAACACCGAGAGCAATTCGTGACGAACTTGCGCGTAGTACCAGGCCAGGCTCCATTCGCCCAAATGGCTGTCGCCACGGCCGCCGAGTTCTAGAGTGGTTGCGGTCTGGTTTTGTAGTTCGATCGGGTCGCGCTGGGTGCCGGTTGCAGCGCCGTTGCCGGCAGGGAAGCGCACGTTGGAGCTGTAGATCAGCGACCACGGGTGCGGTGCTTCGACGGAGCGGCTGAGGTTGCCGAACACTTGCACGTCCGGGGTGATCTGGTAGCGCAGGCCGATGCGCGGTGCATAGTCCCAATCGCTGAGACTGGTCTTGCCGCCACCCTGCGGATAGGTCACGGCGCTTTCGCGGCGGGTGTAGATGGCGGCAAGGCCGGTGGTCAGCCACAGGTCGTCGGCAATTTCCAGGTCGTTACCAAAATGCAGCACGGTGTCCGAGCCCTGATAAGTGAAATTACGCATCCGCGTGCCGGGCGCATAGCTGGCGGTGTTGCCACTCGGGATGCGCACGAACTCGCTGGCGCCATCGTTGGGCAGATGCTTGGTCACGCGCAGGCCGACAGTGCTGCGGCTCTCCATGCCGAACAGGCTGTCGCGGCGCTTGTAGTCGAAGGTGCCGCTGACGTCGGTGTATGCCACTTTCAGCCGGTTCGGGCCTTCGCGCAGATCCATCGGGTAGTCGTGGTAGACGAGGCCGGTCTGGATGCTTGAATCATCGTCGAGGTAGAAGGTGGTCTTGTTGCCGATGAAGGTACTGCCGGGTTGCTTGCGGCTGTCATCGCGGGCCACATAAGCCGGGTTGGCTGCCCGTGGGCTGTGTTCGATGGAATGCTTGGTCACGCGGCCGGCGAGGTCGTTGTCGGTTTCGCGATAGCGGAAGTAGAAGCGGGTTTCCAGATTCGGGTTGAAGCGATAGCCGAAGTTGGCGATCAGGCCTTTGCTCTCGCTGGCGGTGTGGTCCTGATAGCCGTCGGCATTGGCATCGGTCAGCGACACGTAGTAATCAAAATCCCCCAGCACTTGCCCGGAGCTGACCTGGCGCTGCTGATAGCCATGGCTGCCGGTGGCGTAGCGTAGTTGCAGTTTCGGCGCGGTGTAACCGGTGTGGCTGACGTAATCGATAGCGCCGCCCAGCGCCAGCGCGCCGCGATCGAAACCGTTGGCGCCGCGCAGCACTTCGACATGGTCGACCCACAACGGCTCGAGCAATTCATACGGCGTGCCGCCGGGGCCGGTGAGGGGCAAGCCATCCAGCATCGTGTAGAGCCCCGAGGCGTGGGCGCCGGGTGCGCGGTTGATGCCTGAACCACGGATGGAAACCTTCACGCCTTCGTTGCCCGCCGACTGTGCATACACCCCCGGCTGATAGGCGAGCACATCCTGATTGCTGGCAACGCGGCCCTGCAACGGCTGGCGCATGTCGACCACGTTGGTGGCGCCGGGTACCTGTTCGAGGCGTTCCCTGGCTTCTTCGACCGAGGCATCTGCGCCACTGCGCTGATCCGCCGAAATCAATACTTGCCCCAGTTCCAGACCTTGGGCCTCGGCCATCAGCGGGCAGGCCAGGGCCAGACCGAGCAGGGCAGTGGGCAATGATTTGGGCGACGGCATCGAGAAACTCCAGCAAACAGGGGATCGGACAATGAACAGTGCGACGTCGGAACACACGCGGGAAACACATGGCGAACCGGGTTTTTTGCCCGGCAATCGCAGACAACCGAACGTCGGCTAACCTCGCGGATCAGGCCTTTGTGGTCAATAAACAATTTCTGCGGCCTGTTGAAGCGCGCGAAGATCAGAGCCATGAATCTGTGATGTGCGGACACCTTCGCGAGCAAGCCCACTCCCACAGTGTTCAGTGATGCACCTGATATTGAATACACCCCAATCTCTGTGGGAGCGGGCTTGCCCGCGAATGGGCCAGACCGGTCAACACCTTCACTGCAGATTCACCGCCGTCGCGGGCAGGCTCACTCCTGCAAAGGTTTCTGCATAAACAGTCCATCCGTCGTCTGCCCTGAACCTCCTTCGCGTTGATTTTTCTACCGGGTAAGTCCCTCAGGAGATTCCGTATGTTCGATCAGCAAAAAAAGGCATCACTGGCGGCATGGCGCAAGATGGCGGAGCAGGCCGAGGCCGATCTGGATCCGGAACAACAATATGACGAACTGCTCAAGGCCGCCGATCAGATGGAGGAGCAAGGCCTGATTACCAGTGCCGAATGGCGCCAATTGGTACGCGACGCCGGTAACGTTTTTACCCTGAACGAGGAACAGCCACAGCGCTGACAGCTGCCATCGGAGGACGTCTCATGCTCAGTTATCTGTTTATCGGCGCCAACGATGTTGAGCGTTCGGCGGCTTTTTACAAGGCGATCCTGACGCCGCTCGGCTACCGGCATGATCGCGAAGAACACTACTGTTTTTACCTGCCCGATTGCGCCGACAAGTCCAACGGCCCCGGCAGCGTGCACATATCGCAACCGTTCAATGGCGAACCGGCCACACCGGGCAACGGCATGATGCCGGCGTTTCGCGCCGACTCGCGGCAAAAGGTCGATCAAGTGCACAAGGCCGGGATCGATCATGGCGGCAGCGATGAAGGCGCGCCGGGCACGCGCGAGGCCTACACGCCGGACTTTTACGTGGCCTATCTGCGCGACCCCGAAGGCAACAAGCTTGCTGTGTTCTACAGCGGCTGATGGATGGAGCCTGTTGATTCGGCCCTGATGGCCGCCCGCGCCCAGTTCGCGATCACGATCAGCTTCCACATCGTGCTGGCGGCGTTCAGCATCGGTCTGGCGAATTTCCTCATGGTGCTGGAAGCGTTGTGGTTGAAGACCGGGCGCCAGGTTTACCTGGACGTTTATCGCTACTGGCTCAAGGTGTTCGCCCTCAACGTCGCGGTGGGCACGGCGTCTGGATTGATTCTGGAGTATCAGTTCGGCCTCAACTGGTCGCGGCTGTCGGTGCAGGCCGGTGATGTCCTCGGCCCGCTGATGTTCTATGAAGTGATGGCGGCATTTTTCATCGAAGCGGGATTTCTCGGCATCATGCTGTTCGGCCTGAAGAAGGTCGGCCCGCGTCTGCATTTTTTCGCCACCTGCGCGGTGGCCGTGGGCTCGCTGATCAGCGCGTTCTGGATACTTTCGGCCAACTCGTGGATGCAAACCCCCGCCGGCTATTCGATTGGCGCGGACGGGCGTTTCCTCGCCGCGGACTGGTGGGCAATCATCTTCAATCCTTCGTTTCCCTATCGGCTGGCGCATATGCTGCTCGCCGTGTTTATCGGCAGTGCGACGCTGATTGCCGGCATCAGCGCCTGGCAGTTGCGCAAGGCCTCGGCAAACCCCCGCGCTCGCCTGCAATTTTCCATGGCGCTGTGGGTGATAGCGGTGCTGATTCCTGTGCAGATTGTCATTGGTGACTTGCATGGGCGGCACAGTCTGCAAGCACAGCCGCAGAAGGTGGCGGCAATCGAAGCTTCATGGACGCGCCCCGCGCAAGGGGCCGGAGAGCCGCTGCGGCTGTTCGCCTGGCCGGATAGGCAAGAGCGCCGCAACCACTGGGAGGTCGCTATTCCGCGAATCGGTTCGCTGTATTTGCATCACGACCTGACCAGCACCATCGCTGCGCTTGATGAATTCCCGCCAGAAGACATTCCTCCCGTGGCGCCGGTGTTTTTTGCCTTTCGGCTGATGGTCGGGCTTGGCCTGTTGATGCTCGGGCAGGGCGTGGTCAGCCTGATCCTGCGCCGGCGTAATCGCCTGTACACGGCGCGTCGGTGGTTGGGCGCGTGCGTGCTGCTGGCGCCGGCCGGGTTTCTGGCGATGCTCAGCGGCTGGGTTGTCACCGAAGTGGGGCGACAGCCGTTTACCGTTTACGGATTGCTGCGCACGGCAGACAGTCTGTCGTCAGTGTCGAGGGCTCAAGTCGTCGGGTCGACCTGGTTGATTCTGCTGTTTTATCTGCTGATCTTCGGCATCGGCCTGTGGGTATTGCTGCGTCTGTTGCGCGAGCCGCCACAGCAGGATCAACCCGGGCCGCAGCCCACCCTTGGCGACGAAACCGGACACTGAGGAGGGCGCAGACATGGACACGGACTGGCTGACCCTTTTGTGCGCGGCGGCGCTGGCGTTCTCGGTGATGAACTACGTGGTGCTCGACGGCACTGATCTGGGCGTCGGCATGCTGATGGGCCTGACGCAATCCAGCCAGCAGCGGCGGGCGATGGCCGTGACGATTCTGCCAGTGTGGGATGCCAACGAAACCTGGCTGGTGCTCGGTGGCGGAGGGCTGTTGGCGTTGTTTCCGCTGGCCTATGCGATCTTGTTGCCGGCTCTTTACGTGCCCTTTATCGTCATGTTCCTGGCATTGATTGCACGGGCCATGGCGCTGGAGTTTCGCGACTACGCAGCGAACGAACAGCGCAAACGAATCATCGATGGCGTGTTGGCGCTGGCGTCGCTGCTGACGGGTTTTGTTCAGGGCGTGGTGCTGGGGACTTTGGTGCAGGGCGTTGCGCATCTGGAGGGTCAGTACATTGGCGATGGCCGCGACTGGCTGAATCCGTTCCCGGTGTTTTGCGGTCTGGTACTGGTGCTGGGCTACGTGTGGCTGGGGACGTGCTGGTTGTACTGGCGCACCCTTGATGAATTGCAGCAGCGCTCGGACCGTCAGGCCCGCGTCCTGGCGCTGGTCGTCGCGGCATTATTGCTGGTGTTGATCGAATGGACGGCGATGTTGCAGCCGCAATATGCCCGGCGGCTCGCCGATATTCGGCTGTGGTTGCCGGCAGGGCTGATCCTCAGCGCTCTGGGATGGGTGTTCAGCAAAGGCTTTCACAGCCGCTTCGACTTCATCCCTCTGTTCGCCGCATTGGGCGTCTTCGTCCTGGCTTTCGCGATGATGCTGGTCGCGCTATTTCCCTTCATCATTCCGCCAGATTTGACCTTGAGCGAAGCCGCATCAGGCCCGAACAGTCAGATGTTCATGCTGGTCGGCTTCGCCGTGCTCATACCGATCACCCTGGCCTACAACACCTTCGGTTTCCGCGTGTTCAGCGGCAAGGTGCGCGTTGCCACCGACGACTGAGCTTCAGGTGACTCGGCCCTTTTTGCTGACTGGTGACAGCCTCGAAGCCCGCAATAGATCAGCAAAAGCCGCCTTGTCGATCGGCCGGCTCATGAAGTAGCCCTGCACCTCGTTGCATTGATCCTTGCCGAGAATCGCCAGTTGCTCCTCGGTCTCGACGCCTTCGGCCGTCACCGTCAAACCCATGGCTTTGCCCAAACCGATGATCGCCTGCACCACGGCGCGATCATTGGTGCCGCTGCTGATCGAGGCGATGAAGCGCTTGTCGATCTTGATCCCGTCGAACGGATAGGCGCGCAGATAACCAAGCGACGAATAGCCGGTGCCGAAGTCGTCCATGTTCAGACGCACGCCGAGTTCCTTGAGCTGATTCATGGTCGTCAGCGCGCCATCGGTGTCGTTCAGCATCACGTTCTCGGTGATTTCCAGCTCCAGGCGGCTGGCCGGGAAACGCGTATCCACCAGCACTTCACGAACATCCTCGACGACATCGCTGAGGGCGAACTGCGCAGGCGAGAGGTTGACCGACAGCAGAATGTCATGGGGCCATTCCAGCGCGGTTTCGCAGGCTTCGCGCAGCACCCAGCGGCCCAGCGGGACGATCAGGTCGGTCTGCTCGGCCAGCGGAATGAACACGTCCGGTCCGAGCAACCCTTGGGTCGGATGCTGCCAGCGCACCAGCGCTTCGACTGAAACGATGTGTTTGCCGTCGACCTTGTAGCGCGGCTGATAGTGCAGGACAAATTCGTTGTGCTTGAGCGCATGGCGCAAGTCATCTTCCATTCGCCGGCGCGTCTGGATCTGGTCGCTCATGTGCGCTTCGAAATAGCACCAGGTGTTCTTACCATCGGACTTGGCCTGATACAGCGCGATGTCGGCGTAGCGGATCAGATCGCTGGCGACGAAACCGTGCCGACGACTCAGGGCGATGCCGACACTGGCACCGATATGCAGTGGATGCTGTTCGTAGAGGATCGGCTGATGCAGGCTGCCGATCAGCCGTGTGCAGAATTTGTCGATCTCGTTATGGCTGTCCATGCCATTGAGCACCACCACGAATTCATCACCACCGAGGCGGGCAACGAGGTCGTGCTCGCGGGTGCACTCACGCAGACGCGTGGCGACTTCCTGCAGCACCGCGTCGCCGGCCGGATGGCCGAGGGAATCGTTGATCGGTTTGAAATTGTCCAGATCGATCATCAGCAGCGACAGCGGCGGTGCATGTTCCTTCAATAGCAGCACTTCATCCAGATAGCGCGCCAGTTTGTTGCGGTTGGGCAGACCGGTCAGGGCGTCGTGCATCGACAGGTGCTGGATCTGCGCGTGGGCGGCGACTTCGTCGGTGATGTCGCTGGCGGTGCCGCGATAACCGACGACATTGTCCTTGTCAAAAATCGGCCGTGCGGAGAGTCGGCAATGGCGCGGCTGGCCGGATTCATCGCGGTAGGTGCAACGCAAATCGCCGGCGCTGTTTTCTTCGCTGAGTTTGCGCAGCCACAGCTCCAGAGGTGTGGTGTCGCAGGTCAATAATTCGCCGATGTCCTGGCCCAGCCACAGAGCTTGCGAGTAGCCGGTGACCTCGCTGAAACGCGCCGACAGATAGGTCAGCGCCAACTGTCCATCGACTTCCCAGATCCAGTCCGACGCCGCTTCGGCCACGGCGCGAAAGCGTTCTTCACTGGCTTCGAGCGCATGATTGGCGGCTTCAAGGGCCTGATTCGACGCCTGCATCGCATGGATGCTGTTGTCGACGTATTGCGAAGAGCGCAGGGCGTGGCGAAAAAAATATGCCGTCAGCAGCATCAGTACCAGGAATGTCGCGCCGAGCGGTGGCACCAGCGTCCACAACAATTGCTGGCCGGGCCGCTGCAGGTCGGCCACGAGGCTGTAGCCGGTGCTGTCGAGCGGTACGCTTGGATGGTCATTTTTAACCGTGTCATCCGGGACAAGGGTCAGGTTTGACAGGCCATAACCGCTGCCGATCTTGCGCAATTTGGTCGGCGTCAGCTTGTCGACGAATACCAGCACCGAGGTGTTTCTCAGTTCGTCCAGCGGACGCTCGTCGTTGGGAATGATCGCGGCAGCGGTGATCAGCGCCGGCCAGCCTTCGAACAGCGAATAGCTGCTGATCGGTTTGGTCAGGTCGGGCTGACTGAGCACCTGCTCGACCAGCGCCGAGGCAGGCGCTTGCAGCACCGTGGACACGTCGGTTTCGACCATCTGCCCGCGAATCACCGCGTACTTAGTGCGATTGCGATCGAGAACGAACACGCCGTCATAGCCGTCGGTCGTGAACATGGTTTTGCCCATGTTCTGTTCGGTGTAGGCCCAGTCGACGTCGATCGGCCCGCTCAAGGCCTCATAGGCGCGGGTCCAGTAGGCGTAGCTGGTGATGTAGTTTTTCGAGGTGGTGATGCGGTTCTCCACGGCGCGCACGGAGTAGAACTGGTTCTGTTCCAGGTCTTTGGCATCAAGGGTATTGGCGATACCCAGCAAGGTGCTGATGGCGGCAATGACGCCAGCGACGAACAACGCGCCAACGGCGATGGCCAGGCGTCGGGTCACAGCGCGCTGTGGGGTGGGGATTGGCGGCGCAGCGTGAGTTACGGCCATGTGCTCGTCCTTGATCCGGTGTCTTCTGAATCTAGAACAATGGCGCGGGCACAATGTTCAGATTGATGTTATTGGCATCGCCGGGCTTTGTTCAAAGTGTAGCGAATCTTGCGAGATTTCCAGCATGGCCGGCCAGCGGCGAATCCCGAAAGGGCGAGACTTCCCGCACAAAAACCGGATAATGGCCGCCATTCGTTTAGCCGTATTCTGGTAATCCCGCATGGAAATCAAGGTCAACTTTCTCGACAACCTTCGACTTGAAGCCAAGTTCGACGACTTCACGGTGATCGCCGATCAGCCAATTCGCTACAAGGGCGATGGCTCGGCACCGGGGCCGTTCGACTACTTCCTGGCGTCGTCGGCCTTGTGCGCGGCTTACTTCGTCAAGCTGTACTGCGACACCCGCAACATTCCGACAGAGCACATTCGCCTGTCGCAGAACAACATCGTCGACCCGGAAAACCGCTACAACCAGATCTTCAAGATCCAGGTTGAATTGCCCGCCGACATCTCGGACAAGGATCGCCAGGGCATCCTGCGTTCCATCGACCGCTGCACGGTCAAAAAAGTGGTGCAGACCGGCCCCGAGTTCATCATCGAAGAAGTCGACAACCTCGACGCCGATGCCCAGGCCTTGTTGATGCCGCAGTCCGATTCCCAGGCGGGCACCTACATTGCCGGCAAGGACCTGCCGCTGGAACAGACCATCGCCAACATGTCGAAGATCCTTGCCGACCTCGGCATGAAGATCGAAATCGCCTCGTGGCGCAACATCGTGCCGAACGTCTGGTCGCTGCATATCCGCGATGCGCATTCGCCGATGTGCTTTACCAACGGCAAGGGCGCGACCAAGGAAGGTGCACTGGCCTCGGCGCTGGGCGAGTTCATTGAGCGCCTCAATTGCAACTTCTTCTATAACGACCAGTTCTGGGGCGAAGACATCGCCAATGCCGAATTTGTGCATTACCCGGACGAGAAATGGTTCAAGCCGGGTGCGAAGGACGAGTTGCCGGGCGAGATTCTCGACGACTATACCCTCGGCATTTACAACCGCGACGGCGAGTTGCGCGGTTCGCACCTGTACGACACCAACTCCGGCAACACCCAGCGCGGTATCTGCTCGCTGCCGTTCGTGCGCCAGTCGGACGGTGAGGTGGTGTACTTCCCGTCCAACCTGATTGAAAACCTCTACCTGAGCAACGGCATGAGCGCCGGCAACACCTTGGCCGAAGCGCAGGTGCAGTGCCTGTCGGAAATTTTCGAGCGCGCCGTCAAACGCGAAATCCTCGAAGGCGAAATGGCCCTGCCGGACGTACCGCAAGAGGTACTGGAGAAATATCCGAGCATCCTCGCCGGCATCAAAGGCCTGGAAGAGCAGGGCTTCCCGGTGCTGGTCAAGGACGCCTCGCTGGGCGGTGAATTCCCAGTGATGTGCGTGACCCTGATGAACCCGCGCACTGGCGGCGTCTTCGCTTCCTTCGGCGCGCACCCGAGCCTGGAAGTCGCGCTGGAACGCAGCCTGACCGAACTGCTTCAGGGCCGCAGCTTTGAAGGCCTCAACGACTTGCCGCAGCCGACGTTCTCAGGGCAGGCAGTGACTGAACCGAACAACTTCGTCGAGCACTTCATCGATTCCAGCGGTGTGGTGTCGTGGCGCTTCTTCAGCGCCAAACCAGACTTCGAATTTGTCGAGTGGGACTTCTCAGGCCAAGGCGAAAACTCCAACGCCGAAGAAGCCGCGACCCTGTTCGGCATCCTCGAAGACATGGGCAAGGAAGTCTACATGGCGGTCTACGAGCACATCGGCGCCAAGGCCTGCCGCATCCTCGTGCCGGATTACTCGGAGATCTACCCGATCGAAGACCTGATCTGGGACAACACCAACAAAGCCCTGCAATTCCGCGCCGACATCCTCAATCTGCACAACCTCAGCAAGGTTGGCCTGCGCAATCTGGTCCAGGGTCTGGAACGCAGCGAGCAGGATGACTACACCGATATCACCACGCTGATCGGCATCGAGTTCGACGACAACACACCGTGGGGCAAGTTGACGATTCTCGAACTGCGCCTTTTGATCTACCTCGCGCTGCAAAAGTTTGACGAGGCGAAGGATCTGGTCGAGGCGTTCCTGCAATACAACGACAACACTGTTGAGCGCGGCTTGTTTTATCAGGCTGTGAATGTGGTGCTGGAAATGGAGCTGGACGACGATCTCGAACTGGAAGACTTCGAGGCCAACTTCCGTCGGATGTTTGGCGACGAGCGCATGGATGCGGCGATTGGTTCGGTCAATGGCAGCGTGCGCTTTTACGGTTTGACACCGACGAGCATGAAGCTGGAAGGGCTGGATCGGCATTTGCGCTTGATCGAGAGCTATAAAAAGCTGCATGCGGCGCGGGCGGGTGTGGCGGCTTTGTCGCGTTGAAGAGCTGGCTCAGAATGCTTCGCTTTCGGCTTGAGTGTGGCTGCGTGGCTTGAACCGCAGCCCCTCACCCCAGCCCTCTCCCGAGGGAGATGGAGCCGATCCATGTGTTTTTCAATATTCGCGTTCGACTCGGTTTGCCAGGTCGGCGTATCTAGACCAAACACCGCGGTCAGTTCCCTCTCCCTCCGGGAGAGGGCTAGGCTGAGGGGCTTTGGCTTTAGCGGCCATGCGCTGCATCCGCCAACTGCCCCGTATCCACCCGCACAAACACTGAATCACCCACCGCCGTCAGCACTTCCCCGGCATACACCTCGCAAATCACCCGGGTCTTGCGCCCGACCTCACCTTCGACCCGTGCACGCAAGAGCAGCGGTACGCCCATGGGCGTCGGTTTGATGAACTTGATCCCGAGGTTGCCCGTCACGCAGTCGATGCGCGGCAGGCTGCCGGCTTTGCGATTTTCTGCGCGGTAGTGCCAGGCCATGGCGGTCCAGTTGGAGTGGCAGTCGACCAGCATGGCGATCAGCCCGCCGTAGACCAGATCCGGCCAGCCGCAGTATTGGGCTTCGGGCACGTGTTCGGCGATCACGTGGCTGCCGTCTTCGTCCCAGCGACTCTTGACGTGCAGGCCTTGCGGGTTGCGGCCGCCGCAGCCGTAGCAAACGCCGTCGGGGGCGGCGAGGTCTTGCAGCGGGGTGTCGTGGCTGGACATGGTGTGGGTCATCCTGAAATGGCGAGGCCGGACAGGCGCAAGCGGTTGCGGCCGCCACGTTTGGACTCGTAGAGCGCGGCATCGCCAAGTTCGATCAGCGCATCCAGACTGGCTGGTGGTTTGTCGAACAGGGTGGCGCCGATGCTCAAGGTCACCGCAGCGGACGTGGGATAGGTGTGCGACGCCAGGGCCAGAAACTGTTCGCGCAAGGCATTGCCCAGTTCAAGGATAGCTTCGGGCGAAGCGTTGTTGAGCAACATCAAAAACTCATCGCCACCCAGGCGCGCAGTCAGCGCATTGGCCGGTAGCTGGGCACGGATCATCTCGCTCAAAGCGATCAGCAAGCGGTCGCCAGCGATGTGCCCATACTGATCGTTGACCAGTTTGAAGTTGTCGATGTCGATCAACAGCAGCGCACCCGGGCGTTGCGGGCCTACGCTGGCGAGCAGGCGTGGCGTGCGTTTTTCCAGGGCGCGGCGGTTGTAAAGGGCGGTGAGCGGATCGCGCTCGGCGAGGCGGGCGATCTGCTTTTCCCGGCGATAACGCTCGGTGCCGGTCATCGACAGCGCAATCAACATGATCGCCATGGCGCCTTCGACCAGTGAAATCTGGATGATCTCGCCACGAAACGCCGCCAGATCGATCAGCGTGCCGGGGATCACTACGGTCAGAGCCTTGGCCACATAAAAGATGCCATGGGCGAGCAGCACAAAGCGCAGTTGCACCGCGCCGACGCTCAGTGACTTGCCGTGCGGACGCAATAGCGAACTGGCCTTGAGTGTCGGAAGCGCCACCAGCAGCGAGTTGGCCACCAGCATGGCCTTGGACCACAGCGGTCCGTCCGGCAACATCAACATGATCAGCCACGTTGCGAAAACCAGGTACCACGCCGGCGACAGTCGGGTCTGGGTGAAGCGCGCGACGCCGAGCAGGAAAAAGAAGTGTGCAGTCACCAGCAGACCGTTGGCGAACCAGATGCCCAGCAGCAGAAAACCGCTGCTGCGCAGCAGGGCGAGGGTAGAACCGATGGTGATGGTGGCGAAACCGGCGCTCCAGAACAGTAGCGAAGGCTCACGGATGCTGCGCCATTCGACCGCCAGATACAGCGCGGCAGCGGCTGCGAGGGCGATCGTGATGGTCAGCATCGTTGGCGGGTCGAGCGGCATTTCCGGGCAGGCCTGTATGTATGGCAATAGGCCTGCGATTGTAAGCGTTTGGTCAGGTTTTTCGCAGGGGGCGCGTCGCCGGGCAGACCACTGGCGCTCCGGCGGTCACTCCTGGGCGGTCAGCCATGTGTCAATAACGCGGCGATCGAGCTCTTCCCAATAGGCCATGCCCAGCACTCGCGTGGTGTTGAGCCCGCGCAGGTAACCGCGCAGTTGCTGGGCGGTGTCGCGGATCAATGGCTTGTCACGCGCATTTTTGTCCAGCAGGACGCTTTCGTACTGCATCAGGTATTCGGCTACGCGCTCGCGATATTCGGGCAGCACGGCATCACGGATCAGATCAAACGTTCTCAAGGCGAGACCCTCATCATTTTTCTTGGTTTGCGCAGTGTGCATCAGTCTGCGCGGCACGCAACTATTGCTGGAAGTAATAGTGACCATCAAGAAACGCAAGTTCTGCTTTGCCAGCGATCGGCGGAAAATCGCCTCCATCGAAGACGCAGCTCAAGGAAATTGCGCGATGAACATTCTGACTCGACTGGCAATGATCGCCCTGCTGATGGGCGGGGTGGTTACCGCACCGGCTTACGCAGACGACGCCCGGTCGTGTCACCTGCAACCCATCGCTGCCAGCGCCTCGGCGTTGCAGCACACGCAGACCGTAGGTGTATTGCTCAGCGAAAGCACGCTGCAGAACCTGCAATACCTGGAGCGCTACCACGACATGGCGTTGAACGGCGCGAAAGATGCGCTGGATTCGCGAATCCGCGACGCCTTTGTCGGCAGCTCCGACCCGGAACTGGCGCTCGACTGGCTGGTGAGTTCGCTGCAGCAACAGTTCGTCTCGGTGACCGTTTACGACAACCTGGATGAACTGCTTCAGGCCCATCCGAATGTGGTGGTCAAGCTCGACACCTTCAATCGCTTGCTGACCCAACGCAACAGTCTCGTCGAGGCGCGCTTCTCTGCACGGTTCTACGACGCCGACCTGCAATACATCGGCAAGGCCGAGGGCGCAATCGAGCAGGAGTTGCCTTCGGTCTGGGTGCATGACCGTGCGGCGCCGCAAATCGCCGCGCAGATCAATCAGCAGCGTGACCTGCAACTCAATGCGCTGAAGCAATTCGATGTGTCGCTCAAGGCCTTGGTGGCGTCGAGCTGATTCTCCAAAAATTGAATGGCAGCGGCGATGCCGTGAAGTCGAACCGTTGCCGGTTGAACCGAACCTTTATTTTCAGGATTTACCCCATGCGTCCTTTATTCGTGCCAGCCATGGCTTTTGTTTCCCTGTTGCTCGCCGGTTGCGCTTCAGCGCCGAACGATCCGACGCTGACGTTGCAGACCAGCAAAACGCCGGCGCAGTACGCCGATTGCGTGGTGCCGAAGTTGCAGGGCAGTGCGTTGAACCCGGCGGTTTCGCAGAATCAGCGCAGTTATCGGATTGTGGTGCCGAGCAAGGTGTCGGCGGACAACGTGCTGGAGGCGTACAAGGCGGGGAAGGGCGGCAAGGTGTTCATTTATGAGCGGCATTTGCTGGCGTCGAATCTGTTGCCTTCGAGTTTTGAGCGGGCGGCTCAGGAGTGCATTTGATCTGAGCGCTTGACGGGTTTTGACAGAGCTCCTTTGGTTGGCCGCAACCAACCAATTTTTTGGCCCCACACTGGTTATCGGTTGTGGGGCTTTTTTTGGGACTTGGCGGCCTTTGGGCCGACCATGCTTGGGGGGTTTTGGGTGAATATCCGTTTTTTGGGTGTTGCGGGTGGCGGTTTCGCCCTTACGGCGAGTCCCTTTTGGCAAACGCCCCAAAAGGAACCAAAGGTCTTCGCCCTGACGTTCGGCCCGCTCGCTGGGGCTCGGGGTTCCTTCGCTCCGGGATCGATCCTGGCGCAGCGGCTACGGTTTGCTTCGCTGCACCTCCTTCCGCTGTGTACGACTGCGTCGTACGGTCGCTGCGCTCCCACCCCCGGATCAATCCCTCCACTCAGCCTGCCGACGGGCTCCAGGATCAAAAGCTTTACTCGAGCTTGCGCTCATTGTATTGAGTGGTGAAAAGCGATGGGGTCTGCTTTTGCATTTCTGTGGGAGCGAGCCTGCTCGCGAAGGCGGCCTGACAGCCGACCTGTTCTTGAGCGGAACGCGATCCAACTGGAGCTGCCGAAGGCTGCGATCTTTGATCTGGCCTTCGCTTTTGCTTTTCCGTTGAGAGCAAGCCTGCATTGGACGTTGGGTGTTGACCAATTCCTGTTCACGCCACAAAAACCTGTGGGAGCTGGCTTGCCAGCGAAGGCGGCCTGACAGACGCCCCATTTCTCACTGAATGTACGCAATCAAACCTGTGGGAGCGAGCCTGCTCGCGAAGGCGGTATGTGCCGCGATCACGAACAGCGCTCCGGAACCCGTTCACCCAGTCACACACCCAACCGGCACTTTCCCCGCAAACGTATCAACCAGACTGGCCACCACCATTTCCCCCATCCGCGTGCGAGTCTGCAATGTTGCGCTGGCCCGATGCGGTTGCAGCACCACTTGTTCATTACCAAACAACGCTTCAGGCACATTCGGCTCATCGACAAACACATCCAGCCCAGCCCCGGCAATTTCACCAGCCGCAAGCGCGGCAACCAGGTCCGCTTCGTTCACCAGTTTGCCCCGCGCGACGTTGATCAGGTAACCGTCCTTGCCCAGCGCTTGCAGCACTTGCGCATCAATGATCGCTTCGCCCTTGTCCGCCGCAGCGGCGAGGATCAGGGCGTCGCTGTCGCGGGCCAGTTGTTTGAGGTCGGCGATGAAGGTGTGGGGGACGTCGCTCATCGGTTGCAGGTCGGTGTAGCTGATCGGGCAGCCGAAGGCGGCGGCGCGGGTGGCGATGGCGCGGCCGACGCGGCCCATGCCGACGATGCCGATGCGCATGCCGGAGACTTGTCGGGCCAAGGGCAGCGGGGCGAGTGGGGTCGGGCTTTGTGGCCATTGGCCGGAGCGGACGTAGCGGTCGCTGGTGCACAGGCCTCGACAGACCGAGATGAGCAGGCCGATGGCGAGGTCGGCGACGTCTTCGGTGAGGGCGCCGATGGTGGCGGTGACGCGGATGCCACGGTCGCGGGCGTAGGCCAGGTCGACGGCGTCGGTGCCAACACCATTGACCGCCACCACTTCAAGGTTCGGCAGTTGCGCCATCAACGCCTGGCTGATGCCGGTGTGGCCGCCCGTTATAACGCCGCGAATGTTGGCGCCGTGTTCTTTTATATAGGCGGCTTTGTCCGGTTGCTGGAAGTAGCGACGTACGGTGAACAGTTCGTCCAGACGCGCGTTGATTTCCGGGATCAGGATCGGGCTCAGTTGCAGGATTTCTGGCTTCATGGCTACCTCGTTACGCAATAAAAAGGCCGGCTCAACCGCGGCCGGCAAACGGCATGGCGCTGGCCATGACGGTCATGTTCAGGACGTTGGCCGATAGCGGCAGGCCGGCGATGTAGCGCACCGCATCGGCGACGTGTTTGACGTCGACCATTGGCTCGACGGCGATGCTGCCGTTAGCCTGGCGCACGCCTTTGGTCATGCGCACCGACATTTCCGTCAGGGCATTGCCGATGTCGATCTGGCTACAAGCGATGTTGAATTCGCGGCCGTCCAGCGCCAGGGATTTGGTCAGGCCGAGCACGGCGTGTTTGCTCGCGGTGTAGGCGCTGCTGAACGGGCGCGGGGTGTGTGCCGAGATTGAACCGTTGTTGATGATCCGCCCGCCCTGCGGCTGTTGTTTACGCATCAGCCCGAACGCGCCGCGAGCGCAGAGGAAGACGCCGTTGAGGTTGGTGTCGATCACGTTGCGCCATTGCTCGAAGGTCAACTCGTCCAGCGGTACGGCGGGGGCGTTGACGCCGGCGTTGTTGAAGACCACGTCGAGGCGGCCGTAGACCTCGGCAATGGTCGCGAACAGCACGTCGACACTGTCCGGATCGCGCACGTCGGTGGGGACCGCCAGTGCTTGGTGGCCCTGGCTCTGCGCCAGTTCGACCAGCGCCTGCAAAGGCTCGGGCCGGCGGCCGGCGAGCACGAGGGTGAAACCGTCGGCCATCAGGCCCAGCGCCACGGCGCGGCCAATGCCACTGCCGGCGCCGGTGACCAGCGCGACTTTCAAAGGGGTATTCATATTGTTGTTCTCCTTTTTCTGAACCGCTGGGTCAGGGCCGTGGGCCGACGCGCATTTCCAATTCGCCGATGCCGTCGATGCCGGCGCTAATCACATCGCCCGGTTGCAGACTGTCAACGCCGGCGGGGCTGCCGGTCATGATCAGGTCGCCGGCGCGCAGGGCCACCGATTGCGAGATGCGCGCGATCACTTCACTGACCGACCAGATCTGGCTGTCGAGGTTGTCGCGCTGGCGTTCTTCGCCGTTGACGTTCAGCCACAACTCGCCTTCGGGATGGCCAGAATGGCTAACCGGGACCACGGCGGTCATCGGCGCGGCGCCGTCAAACACCTTGGCGCCTTCCCACGGCAAGCCGTTGCTCTTGGCCGCGCGTTGCACATCGCGGCGGGTCAGGTCGAGGCCGGCGGCGTAGCCCCAAACGTAGGCGAGCGCTTGATCCTCCGGGATATTGGCGCCGCCTTCACCGATGGCCACGACCAGTTCGATTTCGTGAACGAAGTCCTCGCACACCGAGGGGAAAGCGACGTCGCCGAGCGCATCGACCACGCAACTTGCCGGTTTCATGAAGAACACCGGCGGCTGGCGCGATTGGCCTTGCGAGTCCGGCCACGGGTAGTTGCGGCCGACACAGAACACGCGGCCGACGGGGAAGCGCTGCTCGGTGCCGAGGACCGGCAAGGTCACCGGCAGATCCGGGGTAAAGACGTATTCAGTCATGTTCATCCTGCGGGTCATCCTGTTTGAAAGGGCAGCGTACGGCGGCTGGCGTCGGTTAAGTTGGACGAAAGCCGCCTGCGTTTGGACAAATCCGGGTTATTCGCCTCAGCGCACCTTCAGCTCGATGCGATACAGGCGCCCGAGCAGCAACGAGTAGGAGAGGGTGCCGATCAGTGCCACGCCGCCGATAAACCAGAAGGCATAGGCGAAGGTGCCGGTGGCGTGGACGATGGCGCCGATCACGATCGGCGTGACGATGCCGCCGATGTTCGCCGCCAGGCTGGTAATGCCGCCGGTGAGGCCGATCAGCTCTTTCGGCGCCACTTCCGACACCGCCGCCCACGACGAAGACGCGATGCCTTGGGCGAAGAAAGCGATGGTCAGCACGGCGATGCAGATCAGGTTGGAGTCGGTGAAGTTCACCAGCACGATCGACATGCCCAGCATCGAACCGACCACCAGCGGCAATTTGCGCGCAAACGACATCGAGTAGCCGCGACGGATCAGCAGGTCGGAAACGATGCCGGCCAGCAGGATTCCCACGGTCGCACCGACGAAGGGCAGCACGGCGAAGATCCCGGCCTTGATCATGGTCAATTTGCGCTCTTCAATCAGGTAGGTCGGGAACCAGGTGAGGAAGAAATACAGCGCCGAGGTGCTGGCGAACTTGCCGATGCAGATCGCCCAGATCTGCCGATAGCTGAACAGCTCGGCAATCTGCCGCCAGTTGAAACGGGTGCGCTCCTGGCTGCTCTTGACCAGACCGCCGCCGGTTTCGATGTACTTCAATTCTTCCTGGCTGACTTTCTTGCAGTTCAGCGGGTCGCGATACAGGTACAGCCACAACACACCGAAAACGATGCCGAGTGCGCCGGTGCTGTAGAACACGTGGCGCCAGTCGAAGGTGGTCGCCAGCCAAAGCAGCGCGCCGGTGAACAGCGCTGTGCCGAGGTACTGGCCGCACACGTAGATGCTGCTGGCCATCCCGCGTTCCCGCGCCGGGAACCACACCGTCACCGAGCGGCTGTTGGCCGGAAAAGCCGGGGCTTCCATGGCGCCGACCGCCAGGCGCAGGCCGAACAGCGAGGCAAACCCCGTGGCGAAACCCTGACAGACAGTGACCGTCGACCAACTGATCAGCGATACGCCGTAGGTGAAGCGCGAGCCGAACCGGTCAGCGATAAACCCCGCCGGCACCAGCGCCAGCGCATAGGTCCAGGCGAAGGCGGAAAAAATCAGGCCCATCTCGATCTTGTCCAGTCCCAGGTCCTTGGCCATGAACGGCGCGGCGATCGAGATGTTCACCCGGTCGATGTAATTGATGATCGTCGCGATCAGCAGCAACGACAGCATGAACCAGCGCCGCCGCGTAGGCAGACGCTGCGTCGTAACGGCATCGCGTGCGCCGGCTATCACCGGCGGCACAGTGGCACTGGAGGAATGGGAGTTGGACATGCGGAGACCTCGTTATTGTTAGTAGAGTCGAGATTTTTCGAGCAGCCGATGCCGTTGCCCGCAACGTGTGGGGCAATGCAAGCGAACGGGTTGCAGCGCGGGTTTCAGACGTTCAGGAACGTCTTTGTGCGATTGACTTCAAGGGGAGGTCGGGCGGGGCGGCGAGGGGAAATAGCAGGATCATGACGTGCGCACCTTTGATTGTTTTTGAAAGAGGTTGGGCTGCGTTGGTCATTACAGTGGTCGTACAACGGTTCTAAATCAACCGATGGGTTAGAACGTTTTTTCTTCACAAAAGCCGGTTTGGCGAACGTGTCCAAAAAATAAATGCGTTAAGTTTTAATAATTCTGATTAGGAATATTTCATAAGATTTTGAAATTAATCACTTTGTGTTGATCTTCGACTATTTCTGCTTTTGGACAGGCGCATTGCCACTCCATCGGCAGAAAAAACTCCAGGTACCCTCGTCATCGTATGACTGATTGCCGACCACCGCTCGACCCTGCAAGATGACAAGCGCCACCTCACTGCCCGGAGGACCTCCTGCCCATGTCTTCACCCAGCCGTATTCCGACCTACGTCATGCAGCAACGCAGCGAATTGACCGATTTCTACATTCGCGACAAAAAGGGTCGGCGCGCCGAAACCGCTCCTCATCGGCATGAGTACTTCCAGATCCAGATCAACCTCGGCGGCGACACCGTGCAGCACATCGGCAGCGTCCAGCGGCCATTCCCGCGCAACACCCTGGCGTTCATCCTGCCGCACCGCGTACACGTGATTCCGCATCCCGAGGACAGCAATTTCATCGTCATCAATTTTTCCCAGACGTTCCTCTTGCCGCACCTGCAATGCGACCCGATGGACCTGGAAGAAGTGTCGATCCTGCTCGCGCCGGAGCTGTCGCCGTTCCGCTTTCAGGAGCATCTGGATTTCATTTTGGGCGATGAGGATTTCGCTCAGGTTTGTGGCCTGATCGAGCAGATGCGCGCACTTGATGAGAATCGTCAGTTCGGCACGCGGGAAATGCTCAAAGGGCTCTTGCTGCAGATGATCGGTAGCGTGTGTTTTCTCTATGCCGAACCGCTCAAGCGTCTGGCGGAAGAGAATGCCGCCGAGAACAGCCGTCGCGACGCCTTGAGCCGCATGTTCGAATACTTGCGGAAGAACATCGCCGATCCTGATCTCAACCTGATCAAAGTCGCCGCTGCGACCTATCTGTCACCGACCTACCTGACGCACTGGCTGCGCAAGGAAATCGGCAAGACCTTCACCGAACTGGTGCTGGAGCGGCGCATGCACGCCGCGCGCAATTTCCTCCTCAACAGTACGCGTTCGGTGGGCGAAGTGGCGCGATTGTGCGGGTTCGCCGATGAGGCTTATTTCTCCCGGCGTTTTCGCCAGATTCACGGCCAGCCACCGGGCCAGTTTCGTCGCCGCCAGCTCAACCCGGACACGCCGCAGACGCCATTGAATACTTAGACCGGCGCTCAGACCCACTTGAAGCGCGCAGGGAAGCGCGCGACAAAGCAGGTGCCCGCTTCACGGTCGGACGTCACGCTCAAGGTGCCGTTGTGCGCATTGGCAATTTGCCCAGCGATGTACAACCCCAGTCCCAGCCCTTCGTTGCGTTGGCCTGCTTCGGAACGGGAAAACGGTTCGAACAGCAGCGGCATCAGCGCTGGCGGGATTGGTGTGCCCTGATTGGTCAACGAAATAACGATCTCGTCGCCCTCGGCAAAGGCTTTGAGCACGATCGGTTCGGCCGTGGAGCCGTGGGTCACGGCGTTGCCCAGCAGATTCGACAACAGTTGGCTGATGCGCAGCGGGTCGCAATAAACCCCGGTCGGCACTTCAAGCGAATCAATAAACGTCGCCTGCGGGTACGCCACCCGAATTTCGTCCAGGGTCTGGCGCAACGTTTGCTGCAAATCATCGACCAGTTTGCGCTGCACCGGAATGCCACTGCCAAGCCGACCCCGGGCGAAGTCGAGGATGTTTTCGATCAGCACGCCCATGCGCACCGAGCTGGTGCGGATCGCCGACAACAGCGTACGCGAGCGCTTGTCCTCGGCTTTGCTTTGCAGCAGATCGGCGCTCATGCGAATAGCGCTGAGCGGCGTACGCAAGTCATGGCCCAATACGGCAATGAATTGCTCGCGCAGACGGCCCAATTCGTTGGCATCGGCCAGCGCGGTTCTGGTTGCGTGCAGATGACCTTGGGTGTCCAGGCTCATTGCGATCAACTGGGCGAAGAGGGTCAGGGTCTTTTCGATGGCCGGGTCGTCAAGGTTTGCCGGAACCGAATCAATGGCGCACAGCGTGCCGAAAAACTCGCCATCGGCCTTGATGATGGGAATGGAAATGTAGCTTTCCAGACCGTAGGTTTTCGGCGTGTGGTGCGTGGAGAACAGCGGGTGCTGGCTGGCATGGCCGAAGATCACCGGCTGATGGTGCTGACGGATTTCATGGCAAATCGTCGATTCCAGCACCAGCTCGCCGCCAGGCAACAGGCCGAAGTCGATCGAGTCATCCACGGCGCAGGCGATCCACTTGCTCTCGGTAACCCGCGCTACGGCGGCGAAGCGCATGCCGGTCATGTGCTTGACCATGCTCAGGATCACCGGCACGGCGTCAATGCTGCCGATGGCTTCGAGGTCGGAGGAGAAATCTGTCTGGGGCATGGCCGGCGCTTCGCGAAAGTGTCGCCAGAGACTATCGGTAATTCCCGGCCATGCCTAATGAACATGCAAAAAAGGGCGCCGGGAAAAGTCCCGGCGCATTTGGCGTTACTTGCTGACCACTATCGACTCAGAACTTGTACTTTGCGGTCATCATGTAGCTGCGCGGCGTGCCGTAGTTGTCGGTCGAGCCCCAGGTCACGTCGGTGCCGATGGAGGAGTAGTACTTGCGATCAAAGATGTTGTTGGCGTTGACCTGCAGGTCGAGGTGCTTGTTGACCTCGTAACCGGCCATCAAGTCGGTGGTCGCATAGCCACCCTGTTGCAGGCGATAGCTGCTGCCATTGGCCAAAGCGATGTCGTTGTACATGCGGCTCTGCCAGTAGACGTTGCCGCCCACGCGCAGTTTTTCCAGCGGGCCTTGGAAGCGGTACACGGTCGAGACCTTGAACAGGTGCTCGGGCATGTCGGTGTCGAATTTCTGATTATTGTTGGCCGGGTTTTCGTCCTTGATGTAGTGGGCGCGGGTGTAGGTGTAGCCGGCGCCGACTTGCCATTGCTCGGTCAGCGCACCTTGCAGTTCCATGTCCACGCCTTGGGCGCGAACCTTGCCGGAGGTTTCGTAGCAGGTCAGTTCCGGGCAGCCGAGCTGGGTCGCCGCCTGGGTGGCGCGGTTGGTCTGGTCCATCTGGAACACCGCGAGGCTGCCGTTCAGCGCACCGTCGAAATATTCGCCCTTGATACCGACCTCATAGTTTTCACCAACGATCGGCTCCAGCACTTTGCCGCCGAGATCTTTCTGGGTCTGCGGGGTAAAGATGTCGGTGTAGCTGGCGTAGACCGAGTGATGGTCGTCGAGTTTGTAGATCAGGCCGGCGTAACGGGTCAGGTTGCGCGTGACTTTGAAGTCGCCGTCGGCGCTGCGATCGTCGTAGTCATACCAGTCCAGACGACTGCCGAGAATCAACGTCAGCGGGTCGGCCAGGCTCAAGCGAGTAGTCAGGTAAACCGCATCCTGAGTGGTGACGTTGCGCGACTTGCCGCTACGGACGAAGTCAGGTTTTGGCGCGGCGATCGGCAGGCCGGTGTCGTAGGGCGAGTATTCCTTGGTGGTGGCGTCGTACACGCGATTGCTCGCGCCGACCACCAATTCGTGGGTACGGCCGAACGCTTCGAACGGGCCGCTGGCGAAACCGTCGAAGGCGCGTTGCTTGTCGGTGTGGTGCGACTGGTAGGCGGTGGTTTCCAGCGGGCCGTCGTAACGCGACAGGTACGTGCCGGAAAATTCACCCTCGAGGGTCGACGTCGAGCCGCCGAGGTGCAGTTTCCAGTCGTTGTCGAAACGGTGTTCGACTTCACCGAACACGGTGTCGACCTGCAGCTTGCGGTTTTCCCAATCGGTGCCCGGGTAAGTGGAGCGGGGCAGATCGAGATGATGACCGTTTTCGCCGATCGGCAGGCCGCCCCAGAAATAGTTGGTCTGATCGTTCTGCCGGGAGAAACCCAGGGTCGCGGTGGTGCTTTCGCTCAGGTCGGCTTCACCGATGGCGTAGAACAGGCCGTGATCGTTTTCTTCCTTGTCGCGGAAGCTGTCGGCGCCCTGGTACGACGTCACCACGCGGCCACGCAGGGTGCCGCTTTCGTTCAGCGGGCTGGAGGCATCGACTTCGCCACGGTAGTCATCCCAGCTGCCGGCGGCGCCAGTGAGGGTCACGCGCTGATCAGCGGTCGGGCGTTTGCGCACCATGTTGATCGCCGCCGACGGGTTGCCGGCACCGGTGACCAGGCCGGTTGCGCCACGTACGATTTCCACTCGGTCGAACATCGCCAGGTTCGGTTGCACGGCCAAAGTGAACGGCGAATACGAGCTGGGCAGGCCGTCGTACATGATGTTGTCGATGTCGAAACCGCGCGCCTTGTAAGTCTGCCGGCCCGGGCCGCTGGCCTCGCTGAGGAACAGCCCCGGCGTGCCGCGCACCACGTCGTTGACGCTGGTCATGTTCTGATCGTCCATGCGCTGGCGAGTGATCACCGTCACCGCCTGCGGCGTTTCGCGCATGGTCAGCGACAGCTTGGTCGCCGTCTGCATCGGGCCGGTGGTGTAGGACTGTGTGTCTTCGGTGGTGCTGCTCATCTGCGTGGCGCCGATTTCGGTCGCTTGCAGTTCCAGCGGGCCATTGGCTGGCGCAGTGGGTGCGGTTTCTTCGGCCAGCGCAGGTGCGATGCTGGCCATGCCGATGGCGATTGCGAGGAGGTTAGGTGAGAGGTTCGAACGGCGGTGGATCGTGTGAAACGACATCTATCTGCTTCCCCAGATTACCCAAACGAAACTGATGCGAGTGCATGTAAGAACTATTCGCATTAGTATGTAGGAAGTTTCTGAGGGAATAAACCCGTACGGCTCAGTTAGTTAATGAATCTTTCACAATTGAATCGATGCTCTCGTGAAAACGAATGTGGGAGCGGGCTTGCTCGCGAAAGCGTCGTGTCAGCCAACACATTTGTTGAATGACACGACGCTTTCGCGAGCAAGCCCGCTCCCACAGTTTTTACCTGGTGGTCGGTCAGACAGACCGCGTCTGGTTCAATTCAGATCTTCTGCCCCATGCCGCTCCGGCACCTGGCTGTCTTCATCGCCCCAGGTGCGGTTCACCCGTTGCCCACGGATGACCGCCGGCCGCTTGGCGATTGCTTCCGCCCAGCGCTGCACATGGGTGTACTCATGCGCCGCGAGAAACTCCGCTGCCGAGTAAACGTTGTTGCGCACCAGTTGCCCGTACCAGGGCCACACGGCGATGTCAGCGATGGTGTACTCGTCGCCGGCCAGGTAGGCGTTGTCGGCGAGACGGCGGTTGAGCACATCCAGTTGCCGTTTGGCTTCCATGGTGAAGCGGTTGATCGGGTATTCGAGCTTCTCCGGCGCATACGCGTAGAAATGCCCGAAGCCACCACCCAGGTACGGCGCCGAGCCCATTTGCCAGAACAGCCAGTTGAGGGTTTCGGTACGACCGGCCGGATCCTTTGGCAGCAAAGCGCCGAACTTTTCCGCCAGGTACAGCAGGATCGAACCGGACTCGAACACCCGGATCGGCGGCTCGACGCTGCGATCCAGCAGCGCCGGAATCTTCGAATTGGGATTGACCTCGACAAAGCCGCTGGAGAACTGATCGCCCTCGCCAATGCGGATCAGCCAGGCGTCGTATTCGGCCTCGCTGTGCCCGAGTGCAAGCAGCTCTTCGAGCATGATGGTGACTTTGACGCCGTTGGGCGTGGCCAGCGAATACAGCTGCAACGGATGCTTGCCGACCGGCAGCTCTTTGTCATGAGTCGGCCCGGCGATCGGGCGGTTGATGCTGGCGAAGTGGCCGCCGGACGGGGCTTCGTGTTTCCAGACCTTGGGCGGAACGTAAGACGCATTGCTCATGAAACGGACCTCGTCGATGCTGGGAGAGAACAGGTAGACACCGTATCTCGAAAGGATTGAGAACACTACCTTGTGGGAGCTGGCTTGCCAGCGATGACGGCGGCACATCCAGCATCAATATTGGCTGACCCACCGCAATCGCTGGCAAGCCAGCTCCCACAGGTTCGGAGTCAGGCACAAATCTCCCGTGGGAGCGAGCCTGCTCGCGAAAGCGTCGGCAGGGTCGCCGCGCCTAACGGCTCCAATACTGCCCAACCGCACCCCCGACTCCCTGCACCGGATCGGTCTCAGGAAACGCCAGCCCCTCGATCCGCGCCAACTGCGCATCACTCGGCGCGGCCCGGCAGATATCCGCCTGCTGCCCCGGCGGATAAGCACCTACCACCAGAAAATCCTCGCTCGAGCCCAGATTGCAGTGCCCGGTCCCGGCCGGCAGCAGCAATACATCCCCGGCACTGACGTCGACCACTTGCCCATCAGGCCCTCCCAACATCAACCGCGCCTGACCGGCCGCCACGCCAAGCACTTCATGGCCTTCGGTGTGGTAGTGGTGATAGTCATAAATGCCGTAGCGCCACTGCGCCGGCCAGCCGTTGGCGCCGAACGTCTGCTCGAAGCGCGCCGCCGGATCGTCGCCTTCAACGGCAATCGCGCTGCGATAGATCAGCACCGGCAAACGCGGATTGTTCGGTACCCAGTCATGGCGTTCGAGCAGCAGGGTTTGTACTTCAGTCATGGCCCATTCTCCTTCGATCATTTCTCAATCGACCGCAGGGCAGGGCACTCGCCTCAAAAAATCATGGCTGCGTAAACATGGGGCCAGGGCCCATGCCCACACAATCCATCGAAACTTCATCGCTAAGCGGGCTGTCCAGACCCTTACATGTCCATGCACCGGCAAATGGCGAGGGTCAAGATGACGATGACAGTAGGGGATTTTCTGGTTGAACGGCTCAGCGAATGGGGCGTGACACGAATTTTTGGCTATCCGGGCGATGGCATCAACGGCGTGTTCGGCGCCATGAGCCGGGCCAAGGGCAAGATCGAATTCGTCCAGGCACGGCACGAGGAAATGGCTGCGTTCATGGCCTCGGCCCACGCCAAGTTCACCGGCGAGCTGGGCGTGTGCATCGCCACCTCCGGTCCCGGCGCTTCGCACTTGATCACCGGCCTCTACGATGCGCGCATGGACCACATGCCGGTGCTGGCCATCGTCGGTCAGCAGGCGCGCACGGCGCTGGGCAGTCACTACCAGCAAGAGCTGGATCTGGTGTCGATGTTCAAGGATGTTGCCGGCGCGTTCGTGCAGCAGGCTTCGGCGCCGTCGCAAGTGCGCCATCTGCTTGATCGCGCGGTGCGTACCGCTGTCGGCGAGCGCCGCGTCACCGCGCTGATTCTGCCCAACGACTTGCAGGATCTGCCTTACGAACAACCGGCGCGCGCCCATGGCACCGCGCATTCCGGCGTCGGTTACAGCAAGCCGAAAGTCGTTCCGTATGTAGCCGATCTGCAACGCGCCGCCGAGGTACTGAACAGCGGCGAGAAAGTCGCGATTCTGGTCGGTGCCGGTGCGCTGGAGGCGACTGATCAAGTCATCGCCGTGGCAGAAAAACTCGGCGCCGGTGTCGCCAAAGCGCTGCTGGGCAAAGCCGCATTGCCCGATGATTTGCAGTGGGTCACCGGCAGCATCGGCCTGCTCGGCACCGAGCCCAGCTACAAGCTGATGAGCGAGTGCGACACCTTGCTGATGATCGGATCGGGCTTCCCGTATTCCGAATTTCTGCCCAAGGAAGGCCAGGCGCGCGGCGTTCAGATCGATCTGCAGCCGGACATGCTCAGCCTGCGTTATCCGATGGAGGTCAATCTGGTCGGCGATTCAGCAGAAACCCTCGCCGCGTTGCTGCCGCTGCTGGAACAGAAGACCTCGAACAAATGGCGCAAGAAGATCGAAGGCTGGCGCAGCAGTTGGGAGAAAACCTTGGAAAAACGCGCCATGGCCAAAGCCGATCCGGTCAATCCGCAACGGGTGGTCTATGAGTTGTCACCGCGTTTGCCCGAGCAGGCCATCATTACCAGCGACTCCGGCTCCTGCGCCAACTGGTTCGCCCGCGATCTGAAAATCCGTCGCGGCATGAAATGTTCGTTGTCCGGTGGCCTGGCCTCGATGGGCGCGGCGGTGCCCTATGCGATCGCGGCGAAATTTGCTTACCCGGAACGCCCGGTCATTGCCCTGGTCGGCGACGGCGCGATGCAGATGAACAACATGGCCGAGCTGATCACCGTCGCCAAATACTGGCGCCAGTGGCAAAGCCCCAAATGGATCTGCGCGGTGTTCAACAATGAAGACCTCAACCAAGTCACCTGGGAGCAGCGGGTGATGGAGGGCGATCCGAAGTTCGAAGCGTCGCAGAGCATCCCGGACGTGCCATATCACCTGTTCGCGATCTCCATTGGCCTCAAGGGCATTTTCGTTGATCGCGAGGAAGAGGTCGCCGCTGCGTGGGAACAGGCACTCGCCTCGGAAGTGCCGGTGCTGATCGAGTTCAAGACCGACCCGAACGTGCCGCCGCTGCCACCGCACATCAAGCTTGAGCAAGCGAAGAAATTCGCCACGACCCTGCTCAAGGGCGATCCGGACGAAGCCGGGGTGATCGTGCAGACCGCCAAGCAGGTACTGGGCGCCGTGTTGCCCGGGAAGAAATGACGGTGTGCGCTTGAACGATTCAACCCTCTACATCGGTTGCGCCGGCTGGAGTCTCGCTCGCGAGCACTGGCCGGCATTCCCCGCCGAGGGCACGCACCTGCAACGCTACGCCGCGCGCTTCAACTGTGTGGAGATCAACAGCTCGTTCTACCGCCCGCATCGCCGTCAGACCTACGAACGCTGGGCCGACTCGGTGGCGCCGGACTTTCGCTTCGCAGTGAAAGTGCCGAAGCTCATTACCCACGAGCAACGGCTGGCGGGCAGCGCGGCCGCGCTCGATGAGTTTCTCGGACAGTGCCAGGGCTTGGGTGATCGACTCGGCTGCCTGCTGGTGCAACTGCCACCGAAACTGGCGTTTGAGGCGCCGGTAGCCGAGGCTTTCTTCCGGACCTTGCGCGAGCTTTTTCAAGGCCGCGTGGTGCTGGAGCCGCGACACGAATCCTGGACGGGCGCTGAGGCCATGCTGGTGGACCTGCAGATTGCCCAGGCGGTGGTCGATCCCTCGCGGATCAGCACCGACACCGCGCCGGGTGGCTGGCAAGGCCTGCAGTATTGGCGCCTGCACGGCTCGCCACGGATTTATCACAGCGCTTATGACGCGGCTTATTTGCAGCAGCTTGCTCAGAACCTGCAGAGCGCGAAGGCTGAAGGCAAAGACATCTGGTGCATCTTCGACAACACCGCCAGCGGCGCTGCCACGGCCGATGCGCTGGCTTTGAAGGCCTTGATCGAAGGCGTCGAACGCTGAACGACGACGCTCTCGCCACCCACACAAACCATCCGGCTACAGGTAAACTCCGCGCACTTTTTCAAGGAGTTCACATGAGTTACTACCAGCCGGGCATTCTCGCCACCCTGTTCCTGCGCAAGCACGTCATCTGTTTTTCGCCATGGCGTCGGTTGAAGCCTTGCCGCAAGCGATCGACAGCCTGCTGATGCTGGTGGATGGCAAGTCGGCGGTGCTCGGTTTTGGTGAGTCGTTGACCAAGGCGCTGAATGTCGAAATCGCCGGCCTGCGCAGCTTCCCGGCGCTGACCGGCGTGGGCGTGAACAACCCGTCGACCCAGCATGCCCTGTGGATCTGGTTGCACGGTGTCGACCGGGGTGAGTTGCTCAACCGTTGCAACGCTATTGAAGCCGCGCTGGCCCCGGCCTTGCGTCTGGTCGAGATGCAGGAAGCCTTCCGCCACATGGACGGCCACGACCTCACCGGGTACGAGGACGGTACGGAAAACCCCTACGATGACGCCGCCGTCGCCGCCGCGCTGCTAAGCTCCGGCGCTGACGGACTGGTCGGCGGCAGCTTCGCCGCGATCCAGCAATGGCAGCACGACCTCAAGGGTTTTCATCGCCTGTCTGCCGGCGCCAAGGACGACATCATGGGGCGGCGCTTGAGCGATAACGAAGAAATCGACGACGCGCCGATTTCCGCCCACGTCAAACGCACCGCGCAGGAGAGCTTCGCGCCGGAAGCGTTCGTTGTGCGCCGTTCGATGCCGTGGATCGAAGGCGATCGCGCTGGTTTGATGTTCCTCGCTTTCGGTTTCTCGCTGGATGCCTTCGAAGCGCAACTGCGGCGCATGAGCGGTCTGGAGGACGGTATCGCCGATGGCTTGTACCAGATCAGCCGACCAATCACCGGCGGTTACTACTGGTGTCCGCCACTCAAGGACGGACGCCTTGATCTGCGCGCGTTGCGCATCGGCTGAGGACTGCCTATGAACGTGGTGCGCTGGGGCATGATCGGTTGCGGCAGCGTCGCTGAACGCAAGAGCGGGCCGGCCTTCTACAAGGCCCCCGGTTCGGCGCTCGTCGCGGTGATGGGCCGACGCCCTGAAGCGGTGACCGATTACGCCGCGCGCCATGGCATCAGCCGCGTCTATACCGACGTCGATGCGCTGATCAACGATCCCGAAGTCGACGCGGTGTACATCGCCACACCGCCCGACAGCCACCACGCCTACAGCCTGAAAGTCGCCGCCGCCGGCAAGCATTGCTGCGTGGAAAAGCCCATGGCGCTCAACGCCGGGCAAAGCCGCGAGATGCAGCAAGCGTTTGTCGCTGCCGGTCTGCACTTGTTCGTCTCCTATTACCGCCGCTCGCTGCCGCGCTTTGCCCAGGTACGGCAATGGCTGGAGGAGGGGCGCATCGGTGATGTCCGCCATCTGAGCTGGACACTGACCAAAGCGCCGTCGCCGGCTGATCTTGAAGGTCGGGAGAATTGGCGTACCGATCCGGCGGTGGCCGGCGGCGGCTACTTTGCCGACTTGGCCAGCCATGGCCTGGACCTGTTCCAGTATCTGCTTGGCGACATCGTTGAAGTCGCCGGTTTCACCGCGCGTCAGGCAGGTCTGTACGCGGCGGAAGATGCGGTCAGCGCCACTTGGCGATTCGCCTCCGGGGCGCTGGGCATGGGTTGCTGGAACTTTGTTGCGGACCGGCGTGAGGACCGTGTCGAGATTATTGGCAGCAAGGGACGCATCGGTTTTTCCGTGTTCGACGAGCATCCGGTGCAGCTGTTTGCCGATGAGCAAATCAGCCTGGAAATTGCCCATCACGAACATATCCAGTGGCATCACGTGCTGGGGATGAATGCGCATATTCGGGGTGAATCACAGCACCCCGCCGTGGCCGAGCAAGCCGTCAAGTCCGACTGGGTCATGGATCAGATACTCAAACGCTGAGTAGACCACGACCGCTTGTGGGAGCGAGCCTGCTCGCGAAAGCATCCTGTCAGTCAGTATTTTGGTGACTGACACACCGCTTTCGCGAGCAGGCTCGCTCCCACAGATTTTGCCAGCGCAACACGCATCTAAGGTTATGCCCAAACAATATTTCTCAATCTCGTCATAACAACTCTAAGATCACGTCATAACTCGTTATAACAAGTGATCCCGCGATGACCGATAACGTTCTCTCCCTCAGTAGCGTTCCGCTGCACACCCAACTGCGTGATGTCTTGCGTGCGCGGATTCTCGACGGTGAATACCCGCAAGACAGCCAGATGCCTTCCGAAAGCGAACTGGGCGCGCTGTTCAAAGTCAGCCGCATCACCGTGCGCCAGGCACTGGGTGATCTGCAAAAGGAAGGGCTGATCTTCAAGATCCACGGTAAGGGTACCTTCGTTGCCAAGCCGAAAACCTTTCAAAACGTCAGCAGCCTGCAAGGCCTCGCCGAGTCGATGACCGGGCGCGGCTACGAGGTGATCAACCGCCTGCGCAGTTTCAAATTCATTCCGGCCGACAAGCGCGTGGCCGAGCGTCTGCAAGTGACCGAAGGCGAGATCGTCGCGCAGATCAAACGCGTGCGCCTGATCAACCGCGAGCCGATCTCGCTGGAAATCACCTACCTGCCCAAAGCCGTCGGCGAGCGGCTGGAGAAGGCCGATCTGGTTACCCGCGACATCTTTCTGATCCTGGAAAACGACTGCGGCATTGCCCTCGGCCACGCCGATCTGGCCATCGACGCGGTGCTGGCCGACAGCGACCTGACCCAGGCGCTCAACGTCGAAGCGGGCTCGCCGATCATGCGCATCGAGCGTCTGACCCACGACGCCCTAGGCCAGCCGCTGGACTTCGAACACCTTTATTACCGTGGCGATGCGTTCCAGTACCGCCTGCGGATCGACCGGCAAAAAGGGGAGCAGGCATGACCCGTAACGTTCTAGAACAGGAATACGACATCGTTGTGATTGGCGGTGGTACGGCCGGGCCGATGGCGGCGATCAAGGCCAAAGAGAAGAACCGCGATTTGCGCGTGCTGCTGGTCGACAAGGCCAACGTCAAACGCAGCGGCGCGATCAGCATGGGCATGGACGGTTTGAACAACGCGATCATCCCGGGGCATTCCACGCCGGAGCAGTACACCAAGGAAATCACCATCGCCAACGACGGCATCGTCAATCAGGCCGCGGTCTACGCCTATGCGACGCACAGTTTTGAAACCATCGAACAACTCGACCGCTGGGGCGTGAAGTTCGAGAAGGACGAAACCGGTGACTACGCGGTGAAAAAGGTTCACCACATGGGCGCTTATGTACTGCCAATGCCGGAAGGGCACGACATCAAGAAAGTTCTGTATCGGCAGTTGAAACGTGCGCGGGTGAGCATCACCAATCGCCTGGTCTGCACGCGTTTGCTGACCGACGAGGAGGGCGCGGTCAACGGTGTGATGGGTTTCGATTGCCGCACTGCCGACTTCCATGTGATCAAGGCCAAAGCGGTGATCCTCGCCTGCGGCGCAGCCGGACGTCTCGGCCTGCCGTCGTCGGGCTACCTCATGGGCACCTACGAAAACCCGACCAATGCGGGCGACGGCTACGCGATGGCCTATCACGCCGGCGCCGAACTGGCCAATCTCGAGTGCTTTCAGATCAACCCGTTGATCAAGGATTACAACGGCCCGGCCTGTGCCTACGTCACCGGCCCGCTGGGTGGCTACACCGCCAACAACAAGGGCGAACGCTTCATCGAGTGCGACTACTGGAGCGGGCAGATGATGTGGGAATTTCACCAGGAACTGGAAAGCGGCAACGGTCCGGTGTTTTTGAAACTCGATCACCTGGCCGAGGAAACCATCCAGAACATCGAAGAAATCCTGCACAGCAACGAGCGTCCGAGCCGTGGCCAGTTCCACGCCAATCGCGGCACCGACTACCGCACGCAGATGGTTGAAATGCACATTTCGGAAATCGGTTTTTGCAGCGGTCACTCGGCGTCAGGCGTGTGGGTCAACGAGCGTGCCGAGACTTCGGTCAAAGGCTTGTACTCGGCCGGCGACATGGCTGCAGTGCCGCACAACTACATGCTTGGCGCGTTCACTTACGGCTGGTTCGCCGGGCACAACGCCGCAGACTTCGTCGCCGGGCGCGATTTTTCTGCGCTGGACAGCGAACAGATCGCCAAGGAGAAAGCCCGGGTCTATGCGCCACTCGATCGCGCCGACGGACTGCCGCCGGCGCAGGTCGAGTACAAGCTGCGGCGCTTCGTCAACGACTACCTGCAACCGCCGAAAGTGACCAAGAAAATGCAGATCGGGCTGCAACGCTTCAGCGACATCGAGCGCGATCTTGAGCAGATGAAGGCCAACAACGCTCACGAACTGATGCGTGCGATGGAAACCAGCGTGATCCGCGACTGCGCCGAAATGGCCGCCCGCGCTTCGTTGTTCCGCGCCGAAAGCCGCTGGGGCCTGTACCACTATCGCGTCGATCATCCGCAGCGCAACGACGCCGATTGGTTCTGCCATTGTCATCTGAAGAAGGGCGAAGACGGCAAGATGACCAGTTTCAAGAAGGCCGTCGAGCCCTACATCATCCCGCTCGACGCCGAGGAAATGCAGGCCTATGACCGCCTGCGGGTCGGCGCCTTCGCCGCTTGAGACATCATTTTTCAGAGAGTCCGAACCATGGCTTATCAAGCTCAGGAAATCTTCTTCCGCTCCAATGCCCCGGTCACCGTCGACGAGGACAAATGCATCGCGGAAAAGGGCTGCACGGTGTGCGTCGACGTCTGCCCGATGGACCTGCTGGCGATCAACCCGGCCACGCAAAAGGCCTACATGGCGTTCGATGAATGCTGGTACTGCATGCCGTGCGAGAAGGATTGCCCGACGGGGGCGGTGAAGGTCGACATCCCTTATCTCCTGCGTTGAAACCCGGTCGAAGGTGGGAGGGGGCTTGCTCCCGAAGAGGCCGGCATTGCTGGCATCACCCTTGACTGAAAAAACGCATTCGGGAGCAAGCCCCCTCCCACAAAGGTTTCTCACATTCAATGGTGTGGCAAGCCATTAGCTACCCGGAAACCCCGGACGCTCGATTCACCCAAACCCCTCGTTTCCCACCGCGCCCTGATCGCGGCGGAGACGAACTTCAAACCAATGATTCGAGGGGAAACACTCATGTTGCGTGCAGCACTTGCCGGTCTGCTACTGGCCTCATTCACCTTGTCGGCCTCGGCCGAAACCATCCGCATCGCCATCGGCACTCAGGACACCACCATCAACTGCGCCGCCGGTGGCCTGTTGATCCGTGAACTGGGTCTGCTGGAAAAATACCTGCCCCACGACGGCGTCTACAAAGACGCGAAGTACGATGTGCAGTGGAAGAACTTCACCAGTGGCGCGCCGCTGACCAACGAGATGGTCGCCGGCAAGCTCGACTTCGGCGCCATGGCCGATTTCCCCGGTGCGTTCAACGGTGTGGCGTTCGAAACGGCGGGCAAGCACAGCCTGTTCATCAGCGTGCTGTCGGGCAGCATCAAGGGCAGCGGTAACGGCATTGTCGTGCCGAGCGCCTCGGCCGTGCAGAGCTTGAGTGAGCTCAAGGGCAAGACCATCTCGGTGCCGTTCGCCTCCACCGCCCACGGCATGTTGCTGCGTGCTGTGGCAGAGCAGGGCTGGGATCCGCTCAAGGATGTCAACATCATCGCCCAGCCACCGGAAGTCGCCGGCTCGGCATTGCAGGCCGGCAAGATCGACGCCCACGCCGATTTCGTACCGTTCGCCGAGCTGTTCCCGAGCCGTGGTTTCGCCCGCAAGATCTACGACGGCGCTCAGGCCAACGCGCCGACTTTCCATGGCGCATTGGTCGATCAGGCCTACGCCAAAAAGTACCCGGAAATCGTCGTCGCCTACCTGCGCGCGAGCATCGAAGCCAACCAACTGCTCGCCGCCGAACCGGAGAAGTACAGCGAACTGATCGCCAAAGTCACCGGGGTCGATGCCGAGGTCAACTATCTGTTCCACGGCCCACTCGGGGTGCAGACTCGCGACCTGAGCTGGAAGCCTGAATACCGCCAGGCCGTTGGCACCGCTATCGATACCTTGAAGCTGCTGAAGAAAGCCGATCGTGGGCTCGACCTGAACAGCTTTATCGATGACCAATACATCCGCGCTGCCTTCAAGGCTTCGAACCTCGATTACACCGCGCAACTGGCCAACTACGCGCAAACGCCATTGCCGGGCGTGGATACGACGACGGGCAAAGCCATCACCGATGTCAGCCATGTCGCGGAAATCTGGGTGCGTGGCGAGGAAAAAATTCGCCGTTACGGCTCGGCTGAAGCGGCGTTCACCGCGCTGGCGGCGTTGAAGCAGGAGGGCAAGAACGTTCGGGCGGTGTATGCGCAGGCCACTGACAGCGGGATCAAGTTGCTCGCTGAACAGGCGTGGTTTGCCAGCGATGCCAAGGGCCGCCTCAGTGCATTTCTGCTCAAAGGCCAGGCCCAGCAATACGCTGCGGCGCAGGGTGGCAAGGTGTTCGATTTCAGCGATGCCACTGCCCAGGTCGTTGCCGTGCGCTAACCCCAAAAAACACTGCATTCCCCCTGTAGGATCTGGTTGAGAGGAATATTTGTGTATCGATCCTGTTTGCGCTGGATTCCGAGGACGAGCTCTCTGTTGCTCTGCCTACTCTTCTGGCAGCTCGCCGCCAGCCACCACTGGAACCTCGGCCTGGTCACCTTCGCCAACGTGCCAACTCCCTTGGCCGTCGTCGAAGCCGCTCTGGGCCTGGGCGACTCGGGAAAACTCTGGCAGCACTTGAGCAGCAGCCTCGGCCGCGTCTTCGCCGGCTATCTGGCGGCGTTGATCATCGGCATCGCCCTGGGCCTGGCCATCGGCCGGTCGAAATGGGCCGAAGACATTCTGCTCCCACCATTGGAAGTCCTGCGCCCGATCCCCGCCGTGGCGTGGATTCCGCTGGCGATCCTGATGTTTCCGTCCTCGGAATTGTCGATGGTCTTCATTACCTTCACCGGCGCGCTGTTCCCGATCCTGCTCAACACCGTGCACGGCGTCGAAGGCGTCGATCCACGCCTGATCGCTTCGGCGAAAAGCCTCGGGGCAGGGCGTCGGGCGATTCTCTTGGAAGTAATCCTGCCGGGCGCTGCACCGAGCATCATCACGGGCCTGGCGATCGGCATGGGCACTTCGTGGTTCTGTCTGGTGACGGCGGAAATGATCTCCGGGCAGTACGGCATCGGTTACTACACTTGGGAGTCCTACACCATTCAGAACTACGCCGACATTGTCGTCGGCATGCTCCTGATCGGCGTGTTGGGCATGGGCAGCAGTTGGCTGATCAAATGCCTGGGCGGCTTGTTCACGCCTTGGCATCGACCGCGAGGCAAAGCCTGATGAGCGTGATGCAAACCCCGGAAGGGCGGATCGACATCCGCCAATTGTCCATTGTCCTCGGCCAGGGCCGCGAGGCTTTCGAAGCGGTGCAGGGCCTCGATTGCCAGATCGAACCCGGCCAGTTCGTCTGTATTCTCGGCCCGTCCGGTTGTGGCAAGTCGACCTTGCTCGGCGCCCTGGCCGGACACTTGAGCGCCAACACCGGCAGCCTGAAAGTCGACGGCAACGAGGTGGCCGGCCCATCACCACAGCGCGGCATGGTGTTCCAGCATCACACGCTGTTCCCGTGGCGCACGGTGCGCGACAACGTCGCCTTCGGCCTGAAGATGCGTGGCGTCGGCAAGGCTGAGCGGCATCGTGAGGCTGATGAAATCCTCAAACTGGTCGGCCTTGAAGGCTTTGCCGAGCGCTGGCCAGATCAACTCTCCGGAGGCATGCAGCAGCGGGTGGAGATCGCCCGGGTGCTGGTCAATCGCCCGCGCCTGTTGCTGATGGACGAGCCGTTCGGCGCGCTGGATGCGCTGACCCGCTTGAACATGCAGGAATTGCTGCTGGACATCTGGACGCGCATCCGCACCACCGTGGTTTTCGTCACCCATGACATTGACGAGGCGCTGTTTCTCGCTGATCGCTTGCTGGTGATGAGCGCGCGACCGGGGCGGATCATTGAAGACCTGCGTCTGGATTTCCCTCGCCCGCGTACCAGCGAACTAGTGACCAGCCCGGAATTCGCTCGCCTCAAACGCCACTGCCTCGACCTGCTGCGCCACGACAACGACCGACCGCTGCCGCGCCTCAATCCGCTCGGCCTGCCTCCTGAAAACCCTTTGCCGCGATTTGCCTTATGACCTCTATTTTTGCTGTAACCGACAACGAAGACATCCTCGCCCTGCAACCGCGCCTGACGGCTGAAGACGCTGGCGTGCGGCGCATTGCCCTGATTGATCTGGCCGATCTGGAGGAGCCGGATGGCTTGCTCTGGCTGGTCGATCGGCTGCGGCAGGATCCCGCCGAGGACGTCCGCGCTGAAGCCGCGCGATTGCTCGAAGCGTGGGAGGACGAAGCGGTTGTGCAAGCCTTGTGCGAGGCGCTGACGGATCCGTCGCCCGCTGTGCAATCGGCGGCGGCGCAAAGCCTGAGCCTGCTCAAGACAGCAGCGGCGGGGCGGGTGATTCTGCCGTGGACCGTCCATGCCGATGTCAGTGTGCGCATCGCCGCCTTTCGGGCGTTACGCGAATTGCGCTTCGCCGAGGCCGCGCCGGCTGCCGTCGCAGCGTTGGAGGATGCTGATGCCAATGTCCGTCGCGAAGCGGTCGGTGTGCTCGGCTGGCTCAAACAGCTCGACGCGCTGCCAGCCCTGGCGCGCCTGGCCAGCGACGACCCGGACACCGAAGTGCGCCGCGCCGCCACCGGCGCGCTCGGTCTGGCCAGCGACGCCGAAGTGCTGCCGGCGTTGCGCCAGGCGTTGCGCGACCCAGCCTGGCAAGTGCGCGAAGAAGCTGCGACCACGCTGGGCAAGGTCGGTCACAGCGACGCCGGCCCGGCCTTGGTCGATGCGCTGAGCGATGATTACTGGCAGGTGCGCCTGCGCGCCACCCGCAGTCTCGGTCGCTTGCGCTTCGTCCCGGCCCTGGACGCGCTGATCGAAACCCTCGGCCACCGCATCAGCAACCTGCGCAAGGAAGCTGCGCTGGCCCTCGGTGAATTGAACGATCGCGGCGCCGTGGCCGCGTTGCAGGCGGCGCAGGACGACGGCGACCCGGAAGTGCGCAAAGCCGTACGCATCGCGTTGAGTCAGTTGCAATGAACCCGCTGTCGGTGGGCAACTCGCAAAGTGAGCGCACGTTACGCCTGAGTTGGCCGGACGGGCGTGAATCACTGCTCAAGCATGCCGATCTGCGCCAGCAATGCCCGTGCTCGCAATGCCGCGCGTTTCGCCTGCGCGGCGTCACGCCGCTGGTTGATGAGCGCGTGCGCCTGATCGAGGTCAACCCGCAGGGGTATGGCGTGCAACTGGTGTTCAGCGACGGGCATCAACGCGGGATTTACCCGTGGGCGTACCTGGCGCAACTGGCTTCCTGACCTTACCCGATGATCGTTCCCACGCTCCGCGTGGGAATGCAGCCCGTGACGCTCCGCGTCACTGGACGCGGAGCGTCCCTTGAGGCATTCCCACGCAGAGCGTGGGAACGATCAGATCGCAGCCTTCGGCAGCTGCCTGCGTCGGCTTGCGCCGACTGGCGGTTCTTGTCAGGAAATTCCTACAGGAGTACAAATGTACTCCATGACAAACCTGACTCCCCGCCGTACCGCCATTCTGACGTTTATCCGCGATCGCATCGCCGAGCACGGTCAGCCCCCAAGCCTCGCTGAAATCAGCGAGGCTTTTGGTTTTGCCTCGCGCAGCGTGGCGCGCAAGCATGTGCTGGCGCTCACCGAAGCCGGTTTCATCGAGGTCAACCCGCATCAGGCCCGGGGCATTCGCCTGGTTGGCCAGCCGCCGCGTCCGGAGCTGCTGGAAATCCCCGTACTCGGTCGCGTGGCCGCCGGCGCACCGATTGGCGCCGATGCCGACATCCATAACCGTTTGCTGCTCGATCCGGCGCTGTTCTCGCGTACCCCGGATTACATGCTGCGGGTACAGGGTGACTCGATGATCGAAGACGGCATTCTCGACGGCGATCTGGTCGGGGTGCGACGCAATCCCGAGGCGCTCAACGGCCAGATCGTCGTTGCGCGTCTGGACGGTGAAGTCACCATCAAACGCTTCGAACGGGTGGGTGAAGAGGTGCGCCTGCTGCCGCGCAACCCGGCGTACAAGCCGATTGTCGTGCGTGATGATCAGGATCTGGCCATCGAAGGTGTGTTCTGTGGTCTGGTGAGGCAAGGCTGATGGGCGCCGTCGTTGCACTGGATACGCTGTTCAATGGCGGCCAGGTCTGGCGCGGCCGGCCTGCGCCACCCTCGGCGAGCCCGCAGCCGACCGGGCATGCGGCATTGGACGCGGCCCTGCCCAGCGGCGGCTGGCCGGAAGCGGCGCTGAGCGAAATTCTCTTGGCCGGCCCCGGTGTCGGCGAGCTGCAGCTGGTCTGGCCAACCCTGGCGCGATTGTCCGCGGCGGGTGAGCGCATCGTGCTGGTGGCGCCGCCGTTCTTGCCGTACCCACAAGCGTGGGCCAATGCCGGAGTCGATTTGCGCCAGTTGTCTGTGATTCAGGCCAGCGAACGCGATGCCTTGTGGGCGGCGGAGCAGTGTTTGCGCTCGGGCAGTTGCGGCGCGGTGCTGTGCTGGCCGAACAAGGCCGATGACCGAGCCTTGCGGCGTTTGCAGGTGGCGGCGGAAACCGGCCAGACCCTGGCATTCGCCTGGCGCCCGTTAAGCGAGGCGGTCAACCCGTCACCGGCAGCGTTGCGCATAGCCATCGATGCCAGACCGGCGCAGCTACGCGTGCTCAAGTGCCGTGGCGGGCTGGCACGTGCGGCGCCGATTGCGTTTGCCGTGGGGCACTGATCGTCATGCGCTGGGTATGCATCCTGTTTCCGCAATTGGCCCTCGATGCCGTGCTGCGTCAGCGGCCCGACCCTGAGGAGCCGCTGGTCCTGCTTAGTGGCCCGGCCCAGCGCCGGGTGCTGCAAGCGGTGAATCCGGCGGCGCGCAAACTGGGCCTGCGCCCCGGCATGTCGATGACCGCCGCGCAAGCCATGAGCAAAGGCTTTGCCACCGCCGATTATGAGGTGGCCGAGGTTGCGCACTGGCAACAGTTTCTCGCCGCGTGGGCCTATCGTTTCAGCGCGCAAGTCAGCGTGCATTACCCGCGCACCGTGGTCTTCGAGATCGAATCGAGCCTGGGCCTGTTCGGTACCTGGCCGCAATTCGAAGCTCGCCTGCGCCAGGAGTTGAAAGACCTGGGCTTTCGTCACCGCATCGTCGCCGCGCCGAACCCGGTGGCCGCGCGAGTGCTGGCCAATGCCTACGATGGCTTGGTGGTGCCGGACGGCGAGGCCTTGCAGCATCATCTCGGGCAATTGCCGGTTGATCGTGTCGGGCTGGAGCCGAATGTCGCCACGGCATTGTCGCGCATGGGCCTGCGCAATCTCAGTCAGGTGCAAAGCCTGCCACGCCAGGCACTGGCCCGACGTTTCGAAGCACAAATGCTCAAACACCTCGACACCCTGTTCGGCGCACGCCCTCTGGCGCTGGCGTTCTATCTGCCGCCCGACCGATTCGATATCCGCATCGAACTGAATTACGACGTGCAGTCCCATCAGGCCTTGTTGTTCCCGTTACGGCGTCTGACCGGCGACCTGTCAGCGTTCCTTTGCGGGCGTGACAGCGGCGTGCAGCGTTTCGATTTGCTTCTGGAACACGCCGGGCTGCCGGATACGGTGATCAAGGTCGGCCTGCTCAGTGCCGAGCGTGATGCGGCGATGCTCTTTGAGTTGGCACGCGGGCGACTGGAACAAATCCAGGTCGAGGCGCCGGTGCGTGGTTTTCGCTTGCGCGCCGAAGACCTGCCGAGTTTCGTTCCGCAGTATCAGGAACTGTTCGACGACCGCCCGCAGCAAACCTTGCCCTGGGAGCAACTGCGCGAACGCCTGCGCGCACGGTTGGGTGATGACGCTGTGCAAGGGCTGCGCTTTCAGGCCGATCATCGCCCCGAATACGCGTGGCAGAACGCTGCCGATAAACAGCTTTGCAGCGGTTTGCCCAACGTCCAGCGGCCGGGCTGGCTGCTCAACGAACCACAAAGCGTGCCGGAAGGCTCGGCGCGGATTCTCATGGGGCCGGAGCGTATTGAATCCGGCTGGTGGGACGGCGGTGACGTGCGGCGTGATTATTACCTGATCCAGAACCGCGCCGGTCAGCAAGGCTGGGCCTGGCGCGCCGTGGGTGAGGGCGGTCCGTTGTGGCTGCAGGGCTGGTTCGCATGAGTGCCGATTACGCCGAACTGCATTGCCTGTCGAACTTCAGTTTCCAGCGCGGAGCCTCGAGCGCGCTGGAGCTGTTCCAACGGGCGAAAAAGCACGGCTATCAGGCGCTGGCGATCTCCGACGAATGTACCCTGGCCGGAATCGTCCGTGCCTGGCAAGCGGCGAAGTCCGTTGAGTTGCCGTTGATCATCGGCAGCGAGATACGCATCGACAACGGCCCGAAACTGGTGCTGCTGGTGGAAAACCTTGCTGGTTATCAGGCCTTGTGCGGCTTGATCACCCAGGCCCGGCGCCGAACACAGAAAGGCCAGTATCAAATCCTGCGTGAAGACTTCGCCGAAGCGCTGCCGGGTTTGCTGGTGTTGTGGGTGCCGGATTCAGTGGATGACCGGGAAGAGGGGCGCTGGCTGAAACAAACCTTCGGCGACCGCCTGTGGCTCACGGTGCAACTGCATCGCGGGCAGAACGATCAGCAGCGACTATCGGCATTGTTGGCTCTGGCGGCTGAGTTGCAGATTCCAGCCGTGGCCAGTGGCGATGTGCACATGCACGCCCGTGGGCGCCGTGCCTTGCAGGACACCATGACCGCGATCCGTCATCACGTCCCCGTGGCCGAAGCGGGTTTGCGCCTGCATCCCAACGGCGAGCGGCATTTGCGTTGCCTTGATGTGCTGCGCGAATTGTATCCGCCGGCCTTGCTCGAGGAATCGGTCAAACTGGCCCGACGTTGCACCTTCGATCTGAGCGAACTGCGCTATCAGTACCCGAAAGAGCTGGTACCTGCTGGTCACAGTGCCAGTTCCTGGTTGCGCCATCTGACCGAGGAGGGCATTGCCTGGCGCTGGCCGAAAGGGCCTCAGGCCAAGGTGCTCAAGCAGATCGATGACGAGCTGCAATTGATCGCCGAACTCGGCTACGAAAGCTACTTCCTCACCGTGCATGACGTGGTGCGCTTTGCCCGCACACAGAAAATCCTCTGTCAGGGCCGTGGTTCGGCAGCCAACTCGGCGGTGTGTTTTGCCTTGGGCATCACCGAGATCGACCCGGACCGCACCACGCTATTGTTCGAACGCTTCATGTCCAAGGAACGCAATGAGCCGCCGGACATCGATGTTGATTTCGAGCACGAGCGCCGCGAGGAAGTCCTGCAATACGTGTTCAACCGTTACGGCCGGCGGCGTGCGGCGTTGACGGCGGTGGTCAGCACCTATCACGCCACCGGCGCCGTGCGCGATGTGGCCAAGGCTCTCGGCCTGCCGCCGGATCAGATCAACGCGCTGGCCGACTGCTGCGGGCGCTGGAGTGATGAAACGCCGCCGCTGGAACGCTTGCGCGAAGGTGGCTTCGATCCGGACAGCCCGGTGCTGCGCCGGGTATTGAGCCTGACCGGGCAACTGATCGGCTTCCCCCGGCACCTGTCGCAGCATCCCGGCGGTTTTGTGATTTCCGAGCAGCCGCTGGACACCTTGGTGCCGGTCGAAAACGCGGCAATGGCCGACCGCACCATCATTCAGTGGGACAAGGACGATCTCGATGCGGTCGGCCTGCTCAAGGTGGATATTCTCGCCTTGGGCATGCTCAGTGCGATTCGCCGCTGCTTCGACCTGCTGCGCCGGCATCGTGATCTGAACCTGACACTCGCGACAATCCCGCCCGAAGACAAACCGACCTACGAAATGATCAGCCGCGCCGATACCGTCGGCGTGTTCCAGATCGAGTCGCGGGCGCAGATGTCGATGCTGCCGCGCCTGAAGCCAAAGACCTTCTACGATTTGGTCATCGAAGTGGCGATTGTCCGTCCCGGGCCGATTCAGGGCGGCATGGTTCATCCGTATCTGCGCCGACGTAATAACGAAGAGGCGGAAACCTATCCATCGCCGGCGCTCAAAGTCGTGCTGGAAAGAACCCTGGGCGTGCCGTTGTTCCAGGAACAGGTCATGCAGATCGCCATCGTCGCTGCCGACTATAGCCCCGGGGAGGCCGATCAGTTGCGCCGTTCCATGGCGGCGTGGAAACGCCATGGCGGACTGGAGCCGCACAAGGAACGTCTTGCCGCCGGCATGAAAAAGAATGGCTACACGCCGGAATTTGCCGCGCAGATCTTCGAGCAGATCAAGGGGTTCGGCAGTTACGGCTTCCCCGAATCCCATGCCGCCAGTTTTGCTTTGCTGACCTACGCCAGTTGCTGGCTCAAGTGCCACGAGCCGGCGGCGTTCGCCTGTGCGCTGATCAATAGTTGGCCGATGGGTTTCTACAGCCCTGACCAGATTCTGCAGGACGCGCGCCGGCACCAGTTACAGATCCGTCCGGTGGACGTGCGCGCCAGCGACTGGGATTGCAGCCTCGAACCGCTGAGTGCCGGGCAGCCGGCGATTCGCATGGGCCTGCGCATGATCAAGGGTTTTCGCGAAGAAGATGCGCGGCGCATCGAAGCCGCGCGCTGCCACGGAGCCTTTGCCGATGTCGCTGACCTGGGTGAGCGCGCCGCTCTCGACAGTCGTGCGCAGGCCCTGCTGGCTGACTCCGGCGCTTTGCGCGGTCTGGCCGGGCATCGCCATCGCGCGCGTTGGGAAGTGGCCGGGGTACAGAAACAACTCGGCCTGTTCGCCGGCCTGCCCAACGAGGAAGAAGTCAAAATCGTCCTGCCCAAACCCAGCGTTGGCGAAGACCTGCACGCTGATTACGCCACGGTGGGGACGACGCTGGGGCCACATCCATTGGCCTTGTTGCGTGGCGAGTTGCAGGCCCGGCGTTGCCGAAGCTCGCGCGAATTGATGGATATCGAACATGGCCGGCCGGTCAGCGTGGCCGGCCTGGTCACCGGCCGACAGCGCCCCGGTACGGCCAGCGGCGTGACGTTCGTGACCCTGGAAGACGAGTTCGGCAACGTCAACGTGGTGGTCTGGCGTGACCTCGCCGAGCGTCAGCGACAGGTGCTGGTGGGTTCGCAATTGCTCAAGGTCGACGGCCGCTGGGAACGCGAAGGCGATGTGCGGCACCTGATCGCCGGGCGCATGAGCGACCTGAGTCCACTGCTCAATGGCATTCACGTGCAGAGCCGGGATTTCCACTGATTCCATGTGAGAGTGAGTCTGCTCGCGCAAGCGGTGGGCCAGGCGATGACGATGTTGAATGTACCGACGCCTTCGCGAGCAAGCTCGCTCCCACAGGGATTTGGGTTGCGCTGAAGATCGTTGATTTACCCCAGATTATTGTAGGAGTGAGTCTGCTCGCGAAAGCGCAGTGTCAGGCGATGACGATGTTGAATGTACCGACGCCTTCGCGAGCAGGCTCGCTCCCACAGGGATTTTGGTTGCGATGAAGATGGTCGATCTGCCCCGTATCAGTGTGGCAGCGAGCCTGCTCGCGAAAGCGCAGTGTCAGGCAATGACGATGTTGACTGTGCCAGCGCCTTCGCGAGCAGGCTCGCTCCCACAGAGATTTTGGTTGCGATGAAGATGGTTGATCGGCCCCGGATCAGTGTAGGAGCGAGCTTGCTCGCGAAAGCGCAGTGTCAGGCAATGACGATGTTGAATGTGCCGCCGCCTTCGCGAGCAAGCTCGCTCCCACAGGGGGTTTGGTTGCGATGAAGATGGTTGATCGGCCCCGGATCAGTGTGGGAGCGAGCCTGCTCGCGAAAGCGCAGTGTCAGGCAATGACGATGTTGAATGTGCCGACGCCTTCGCGAGCAGGCTCGCTCCCACAGGGATTTGGGTTGCGCTGAAGATGTTGGCTTTGCCCCGGATCATTGTGGGAGCGAGCCTGCTCGCGAAAGCGCAGTGTCAGGCGATGACGATGTTGACTGTGCCGCCGCCTTCGCGAGCAAGCTCGCTCCCACAGGGGGTTTGGTTGCGATGAAGATGGTTGATCGGCCCCGGATCAGTGTGGGAGCGAGCCTGCTCGCGAAAGCGCAGTGTCAGGCAATGACGATGTTGAATGTACCGACGCCTTCGCGAGCAAGCTCGCTCCCACAGGGATTTGCGCTGAAGATCGTTGATTTACCCCGATCCATTGTGGGAGCGAGCCTGCTCGCGAAAGCGGTGGGCCAGGCGATGACGATGTTGAATGTGCCGACGCCTTCGCGAGCAAGCTCGCTCCCACAGGGATCTGGGTTGCGCTGAAGATGTTGGCTTTACCCCGGATCATTGTAGGAGTGAGTCTGCTCGCGAAAGCGGTGGGCCAGGCGATGGCGATGGTGAATGTACCGACGCCTTCGCGAGCAAGCTCGCTCCCACAGGGATTTGGGTTGCGCTGAAGATGTTGGCTTTGCCCCGGATCATTGTAGATACTCTGTTCACGGTCAAGCTTTTTGGACGTGTTTACCGCTAAAAAGCTTGGCCGTGTCGAAGTCTTCTCCGGCCTGCATGCAGGCCCATAGTCCGGTCAGGTATTTGCGCATGACTGCGACGATAGCTTGCATCTTCCTCTTTCCTCGGGCCACCAACGCTTCGTAAAACGCTTTCACGTTCGGGTCGCAACGTATGGCGGTCAGCGCAGGCATGTACATCGCTGAGCGCAAATAGGCATTGCCGCCCTTACTTATCCGGCCGGGTTTATCAATGCTGCTTCCTGATTGCGTGAGTCGGACATCGAGTCCGGCATGGCGGCTAACCTGCGCGGATTTAAGCGTCACCGGTAAGGTCGTCAGTTCAGCCAGCGCTGCAAATACTGAGATCTCACCCATGCCTGGAGCGGCAATCATGTGTCCAAACTGGGCGCTCAACATTGGGCAGTTGTCGATCAATGCCCGACCAGCGACACGGAAACGCTCGATTCGTTTGTCAAAGGCGTTGATGGCCTCTTCTTCATCCTCAATCAGCATCGGGAGTGTTGTTTGAGTAGCTTTTAGCGCATGCAGCTCGTTTTTGGCGCGGGTGCGGTGACCTGTCAAACGATTGATGTGGCGGCCGATAGCACGCAGCTCAAGCTGTATTGAAGTGGGCGGCGTCCACAACCTTGGGCTCATCCGTTCGCCGTATTCAGCTAATAATTGGGCATCGATTGCGTCCGTTTTGCTGTTTTTCAGCATCAGCTTTGCAAAGTTGTGAAAACTCTTCGGATTGATAACCGAGACTGGCAAACCCGCCGCAGCGAGCTCCATGGCCAAGTCCAGGTAGTAGATACCGGTGGCTTCCATCACCACAGATATCGGCTTGAGCTCAAGCAATTTGCCGACAGCAGCCTTGCGCCCCGCCGGCGTCTGGTCGATATTGCACTGACCTGCAAAGCGGCCGCCATTGCGCCAGCCCATCGCTGTAGTGCGAGATCCCACATCCAAACCGACGTGCATGTTCATGCTTTCAACTCCAAGAGAACTGAGTTAAAAATGCTTCCTGGTTCCCCTGACCTCGAACTTCATGCCACTGCAACCTTGTAATGCGAAGTCCGACTCGTCGGCTTCTCGATACTCTTCGTGGTGGGCAATGAGGCGGGGGGACCTCTCTACAGACAAGGTCAGGAGCAAGTCCTGCCTTAAGGAGCGATCGGTCTCCCCCAGAAACACATCTTCGTATGTCGCACCAGCGAGCTTAGATCTCATTCATGCTGGTGTCTGGGGAACATACAAGGAGCGAGCTTGCTCGCGAAAGCGGTGGTTCAGGCAATGCAGATGTTGAATGTACCGACGCCTTCGCGAGCAAGCTCGCTCCCACAGGTTTTGGCTGTTTATTCAAAATCGAGATAAATCAAAAGGCTGCACCTTTGGGCCGAAGGCAGATATTCTGCGCTTCACACGGGGACGGGAATCCGATCAATCTCCATGGCCAGCCATTGCCAGGATGAATTGCCCGACGCCGAAGGAGTGTTCGAATGACCGAAAAGAAACTGGAAACCACGGTCGACCGCGTCTACCAAGGGGTTTACGCGGCGATCAGCAAGCGTTCGTTGCGCCCCGGCATGAAGCTGGGCGAGGCCTCGCTGGCCGAGCTGTTCAATGTCAGCCGCACCTCGGTGCGGGCTGCGCTCAAGCAATTGGAGGCCGATGGCCTTGTGACGACCGAGCCTAACAAAGGCGCGTCGGTTTCTTTGCCCAGTGACGCAGAGCTGCGTTCGCTGTTCGAAACCCGGCGGCTGATCGAAATCGGCATCGTCACCGAACTGTGCCGACGCAAGGACACCGTTGCCCTGCAGGACCTGCGCGAGCACTTGCTGCTGGAAGACGCCGCCCATGCAGCCGGCGACCATGAACGGCTGATTCACTTGCTTGGCGAATTCCACCTCAAACTGGCGCGCAGCCTGAACAATCCGGTGCTGCTCGACTGGTTCCAGAAACTGATCTCGCGCGCCTCGCTTTATGCCGCCGCGCTCGACGACGACAGTCACCAGGCCTGCCGCGACGATGAACACCTGCGCCTGCTCGAGTACATCGAGGCCGGCAATCAGAGCGCCGCGATCGAGCTGACCTGCACGCACCTCAACGGAATCGAGAAAGCGATTCTTGACGTTGCTGCAAAAATGAAAACCGGCTATCACCCGCTCAAACACCTCATTGGCGTCTGAATCGGCTCGCGTTGGAAATCGCTATATCTCCAATGAAACCAATGTGCTTTCAGAGCCTCGAAACACACGGGCGTCGCGTCGTTGTAGCGTTGCGATAGATCGGAAAACCGCAAAAAAGGACACTGAGTCAGGCGATGCAGTTTTTATCCGAAAGCCACGGCTGTGAGGGCTGGAAAGGCGAAATGGCCGAACGCATTCGGGCGTTTGACTGGAGCCATACCGAACTGGGTCCGCTCGCCGACTGGCCGGCCAGCCTGTGCAACACCGTGCAACTGATGCTGGCTTCGCCGTTGCCCATGGTGATGCTGTGGGGCCACGCCGGCTACATGATCTACAACGACGCTTATTCCGAATTCGCCGGCGGCCGCCACCCCTATCTGCTTGGCGTCCCGGTTGAGCTGGGCTGGCCGGAAGTCGCCGAATTCAACCGTCACGTCGTCGACACCTGCCTGGCCGGTGGCACCTTGTCCTATCGCAACAAAGAGCTGGTATTGCTGCGCGACGGCGTCCCCGAAGATGTCTGGATGGATTTGTATTACAGCCCGGTGGCCAACGATGAAGGCGTGCCCGGCGGCGTCATGGCGATGGTCGTCGAGACCACCGAACTGGTGCATTCCGAGCGCCTGCGCCAGGCGGCGGAAGATGCTTATCGCGCCGACAACGAACGCGTGCGTCTGGCCTTGAATGCCGGCGCACTGCTGGGCTCGTTTGTCTGGGACATCAAGAACAATCGCTTCTCCGCTGACGAACGTTTCGCCCGCACCTTTTCCTATCCGTCGGATCAGGACCTGAGCGATCTGCAACAAGAGATCGCCGAATCGCGCATCCATCCCGAGGATCATCGATGGGTGCAGGAGCGGGTTGCCCATTGCGTGCGCACTGGCGAACCGTACAACGCCGAATACCGCGTGCAGCGTGGCGACGGCCAGTATCTGTGGGTCTTGGCCAGTGGTGCCTGCGAGTTCGATGAAGACGGCAAGCCGTTTCGTTTCCCCGGCGTGCTGATCGATATTCATGAGCGCAAGAACGCCGAAGAATCCCTGCTCAAATTCACCCGCAACCTCGAACAGCGCGTGGCCGCCGAAGTGGATGCGCGACTGGCTGCGGAAGAGCAATTGCGTCAATCGCAGAAACTCGAAGCCATCGGCGGCCTCACCGGCGGCGTCGCCCACGACTTCAACAATCTGCTGCAAGTGATCGCCGGCAACCTGCATCTGCTCGCTCGGCATGAGCCGAACAATGCCAACGTACAGCGCCGGGTCGGGGCTTCGCTGGCAGCGGTCGAGCGCGGTGCCAAACTGTCTTCGCAATTGCTCGCCTTTGCCCGGCGGCAACCGCTGTCACCGGCCGTGTGCAACCCCGAGCAGATTTTCGAAGGCGTCGGCGAACTGCTGCAACGCGCCCTGGGCGAAACCATTCAGATCGACGTGCAACTGCCGCCGCAGCCGTGGCATATCAACGTCGACCGTAACCAGTTGGAAAACGCGATTCTCAATCTGGCCATCAACGCCCGCGACGCGATGAAGGGCGAGGGCGTTATTGGCCTCAGCGCCGCCAACGTCTGCCTGGACAGCGAATACTGCGCCGGCAAGGGCATCGCGGCCGGTGAGTATGTTCGCGTGGCGGTCAGCGACACCGGCGTGGGCATTGCCCCACAAATGCTGGAACAGGTCTTCGAACCGTTTTTCACCACCAAGGCCGACGGGCAGGGCACCGGGCTGGGCTTGAGCATGGTCTTCGGCTTCGTCAAACAGAGTGGCGGCCACGTCGAGATCGACAGCAAGCTCGGCGAAGGCACGCGGGTGCAGTTGTATTTCCCGCGCAGCTTGCGCCCGGTCCGCGAAGAGAATGCGAGTGTCGGCGAACGCAAAGGCGGCGGCCACGAAACCATTCTGGTGGTCGAGGACAACGACGCAGTGCGCGCTTCGGCGGTGGAATTGCTGCGCGAAGAAGGCTATCGAGTCATGACCGCGTGCAATGGCGACGTCGCCATGCAGATGTTGCTGGAAGGCATCGAGATTGAGCTGATCTTCACCGATGTGGTCATGCCCGGCCTGATCAAGAGTTCGGATCTGGCCGCATGGGCCAAGGTGCAGACGCCGCCGGTGCCGGTACTGTTCACCTCCGGGCATACCCGCGACATCATTTCCCGCGACCACCAACTCAGCCCCGATACGCATCTGCTTGGCAAACCTTACAGCCCGCAAGCGTTGCTGCAGATGATTTGCGAGGTGCTCGGCACTTGAGGCCGAGCGCTGCCACTGTTTTCCAATCAAGGCAGGTCGATGACTTCCAAGCGCAATTCCAAAGCACCCGCCGGCATGGTCCGCGTGCGCGGCGCCCGCGAACATAACCTGAAAAACGTTGATGTCGATATTCCCCGCGATGCGCTGGTGGTGTTCACCGGCGTCTCGGGTTCGGGCAAGTCATCGCTGGCGTTTTCCACGCTGTATGCCGAGGCCCAGCGGCGTTATTTCGAATCGGTGGCGCCGTACGCGCGGCGGCTGATCGATCAGGTTGGCGTGCCGGATGTCGACTCCATTGAAGGACTGCCGCCCGCCGTCGCCCTGCAACAGCAGCGCGGCACGCCGAGCGCGCGTTCCTCGGTGGGCAGCGTGACGACGCTGTCGAGCCTGATCCGCATGCTGTATTCCCGTGCCGGCAGTTACCCGCCGGGACAGCCGATGCTGTATGCCGAGGACTTTTCACCGAACACACCGCAGGGTGCTTGCCCGGAGTGTCATGGATTGGGCCGCGTCTATGAAGTGACCGAAGCGCTGATGGTGCCGGACCCCAACCTGACCATCCGCCAGCGCGCCGTGGCCTCTTGGCCGTTGGCGTGGCAGGGGCAGAACCTGCGCGACATCCTCGTGACCATGGGTATCGACGTCGACATTGCGTGGAAGAAATTGCCGAAAAAGCAGCGCGACTGGATTCTCTTCACGGAAGAGACGCCGACGGTGCCGGTGTACGCCGGGCTGACCCCGGAAGAAACCCGCGTCGCCCTTAAACGCAAGATGGAACCGAGTTATCAGGGCACATTCACCGGCGCGCGGCGCTACATCCTGCACACCTTCACCCACTCGCAAAGTGCGCTGATGAAGAAGCGTGTTTCGCAATTCATGCGCGGCAGTCCGTGCCCATTGTGCGAGGGCAAGCGGCTCAAGCGCGAGGCGTTGTCGGTGACCTTTGCCGGCTACGACATTGGTGAGCTGTCGCAGATGCCATTGCTGCAAGTGGCCGAAGTGCTGCGGCCTGTAGCAGCGGCAAATTATCTGGAACAGGCCGAAGAGAACGGCGACACCCTCAGCCATGCGCAAACCCGCGAGGCCCGCCAGCAACGGGTCGCCCATGGCGCCAGCGGTCACGCCAGCGCGCCGGACGTGCGCCACACGCCGAACCTGTCGCTGGAGAAACGCTTGGCGGCGCAGCGCATCGCTGAGGATTTGCTGGAGCGGGTCAGCACCCTGACCGATCTCGGCCTGGGTTATCTGGCGCTGGAACGCAGTACGCCGACGTTGTCGTCGGGCGAGTTGCAGCGTTTGCGCCTGGCCACACAGTTGGGGTCGCAGCTGTTCGGCGTCATCTATGTGCTGGATGAACCGTCTGCCGGTCTGCACCCGGCGGATGGCGAGGCGCTGTTCGAGGCCTTGCAACGGTTGAAGGCTGACGGCAACACCTTGTTTGTGGTCGAGCACGATGTCGAGACCATGCGCCGTGCCGACTGGTTGATCGACGTCGGCCCGGCAGCGGGCGAGAAGGGCGGGCGCGTGTTGTACAGCGGTCCGCCTGCGGGACTCGCTGATGTTGCCGATTCGCAGACTCGCGCTTATCTGTTTGCCGAAAACCAGCGCCCTGAGCGCACCGCGCGCAAGCCGAGCGGGTGGCTGAAGCTGGACGGCGTGACGCGCAACAATCTGAATAATCTCAGCGCCGAATTTCCCTTGGGCTGCTTCACCTCGGTGACCGGTGTGTCTGGCTCTGGCAAGTCGAGTCTGGTCAGTCAGGCTTTGCTGGAACTGGTCGGCGCACAGTTGGGCCGTCCGGTGGCCGAGGCCGAGTCAGAAGAATCGAGCCTGGAAGATGACGCGCCGCCGCCCAGCACCGGCCAGATCAGCGCCGGCCTGGAGTCGATCAAGCGCCTGGTGCAGGTTGACCAGAAACCGATCGGCCGGACACCGCGTTCCAATCTGGCGACCTACACCGGATTGTTCGATAACGTGCGCAAGCTGTTCGCCGCGACTCCCGAAGCGCAAGCGGCAGGGTATGACGCCGGGCAATTTTCCTTCAACGTCGCCAAGGGCCGTTGCGCCACTTGCGAGGGCGAGGGCTTTGTCAGTGTGGAACTGCTGTTCATGCCCAGCGTGTATGCGCCATGTCCGACCTGCCACGGCGCGCGCTACAACCCACAGACATTGGCGATCCTCTGGCAGGGATTGAGCATTGCCCAGGTGCTGCAATTGACAGTCGATGAAGCGGTGACGGTGTTTGCCGAACAGGCAGGAATCCGCCGTTCGCTGGAAGTGCTGCGCGATATTGGTCTGGGTTATCTGCGCCTCGGGCAACCGGCCACGGAATTGTCCGGCGGTGAGGCGCAGCGGATCAAACTCGCCACCGAATTGCAGCGCAGTCAGCGTGGCGCGACCTTGTATGTGCTGGATGAGCCGACCACGGGATTGCACCCGAGGGATGTTGATCGGTTGCTGGAACAACTCGATACGCTGGTGACGGCGGGACACACGGTTATCGTGGTGGAGCACGAAATGCGTGTAGTGGCGCAGAGCGACTGGGTGATCGACATCGGCCCCGGCGCCGGTGATCAGGGCGGCAGAATTGTCGCCGCCGGCACACCGCAAAAAGTCGCCGCGAGCAAAAAGAGCAAGACCGCGCCATTTCTGGCTCGGGCTTTGAGCCGATAACTGCAGCGCCTTGCTGGCCGCCATCGCTGGCAAGCCAGCTCCCACAGGAATTCAAGTTGTTGCCGAAAATCTGCGCACACTGATGCCCCTTGTGGGAGCTGGCTTGCCAGCGATGGCGCCAGTTCAGGCGCCATCGATTGTGCGGCGGACTTTGTCGAGCAGTTCGCTGATCTGGAACGGCTTGACCAGCATTTCCATCCCTGTACCCAGGAAGACCTGGCGGTTGAGCGCGGTTTCGGCGTAGCCGGTCATGAACAGGATCGGCAGCCCTTCATTCCAGCCACGGGCGACATCCGCCAGCTCACGGCCACTCATGCGCGGCAAGCCTACGTCGGTCAGCAGCAGGTCGATGGACGGGTCGTTCTGCAGGCGCTCCAGCGCCGATTCGATATCCGCCACTTGCGTGCAGCGATAGCCGGCGTCTTCCAGCACTTCGGTGACGAACAAACGCACCGTGGCCATGTCTTCGACGATCAGCACATGCTCACCACTGCCTTTGGCGTCAGGCATCGGCACGGGTGCGTCGGCCCCGGTCGGGTCGTTGGTGCCGGGCAGCATGATGGTCACTTCGGTGCCACGCCGAGCGACACTGCGGATGTGCGCGTCACCGCCGGACTGACGGGCGAAGCCGTAAATCGTCGACAGGCCGAGCCCGGTGCCCTGGCCCAGCGGCTTGGTGGTGAAGAACGGCTCGAACACCTTGTCGATCACGTTGTGTTCAATGCCGGTGCCGTCATCGCGTACCGACAGCGCCACGTACGCGCCATCGGCCAGATTCGGATCGCCGTGGGAATAAGCGGCGTAAGTATTGACCCAGATATTGCCGCCGGAGGGCAGGGCATCGCGGGCGTTGATCACCAGGTTGAGCACGGCGCTTTCCAGCTGCACCGGGTCGACCAGCGCAATCGCCGGTTTGTTGGTCAGTTCCAGCTTGAGGGTGATGCGCTCGCCGATGGTGCGCACCAGCAATTCTTCCAGCGAGCGGACATGCTCGTTGATGTCCACCGGCCGTGTATCGAGCGGCTGCTGACGGGCAAATGCCAGCAGACGATGGGTCAGCGAGGCCGCGCTCATCGCTGAGTTCAGCGCTGCTTCGGTGTAGAACTGAACCTTGTCCAGACGCTCATCGGCCACGCGTTTCTGGATCAGTTCCAGACTGGTGATGATCCCGGTCAGCAGGTTGTTGAAGTCGTGGGCGATACCACCGGTAAGCTTGCCCAATGCATCCATTTTCTGCACTTGCAGCAATTGCGCCTCGGCGTGCACGCGTTCGGCGACTTCCTTGGCCAGTTGCGTGGTGGTGTCATCCAGCCGTGCGAGGTGCGAACGCTCGCGCCGACGGTGTTCGGTGACGTCCTCGACGAACACCAGGCTCAGTTCCGGCGTGCGATACGGCGAAATCTGCCATTCGGTTTCGCGAATTTCACCCTGCACGCTCATGTTCAGCGTGCCTTTCCAGCGCTCGCCGTCGACCAGACGCAGACGCAGTTCATCGAGGATCGAGCATTGATCTTCGGCGAAGCATTCACGCAGCGCCTGCGGGTCGCGGTTATCGACGATCAGCTGGGCAAAGGCGTGATTGCATTCATGCACTTTCAGATTGGCATCGAGCACCGCGATCGGCGCCGAGACGTTAGCGAAAATCTCGCGGAAACGCGCCTCACTTTCGCGCAAGGCATTTTCCGTGTCGCGCACCCGCAGCAGGGTACGCAGCGTCGCCAGCAGCACATCGGGGTCGACCGGGTGAATCAGATACGCATCGGCGCCGGCGTTGAGTCCGGTGATGATGTCGCCGGTCTGGATCGACGCCGCCGACACATGAATCACCGGCAGCAGCGCAGTGCGCGGGTCGGCGCGCAACAGGCGGACGATGTCGAAACCGCTCATGTCCGGCAGGTTGACGTCGAGGATCAACGCATCGAGGGCTTCGCTCTCGATCAGGGCCAGGCCGTCGCTGCCGGTGCCGGCTTCGAGCACCGTGTAGCCATGGCGCTCCAGGCGTCGGCGCAGGGCGTAACGGGTGGCGACGTTGTCATCGACGATCAACAGGCGGATGTCACGATTCATCGACGTTCTCCAGAGCGATCGCCAGCGGGATGATGACAAAGAACGTCGAGCCCACGCCCGGCGTACTGTCTACCCCGACTTCACCGCCAAGCAGGGCGGCGAAACGCTTGCACAGTGACAGGCCCAGACCGGTGCCGCGCAGACGCTTCTGCAATGGCGAATCGACTTGGGAGAAGTCCTCGAACAGCGTGTCATGCAACTCGGCCGCGATGCCGATGCCGGTGTCGCTGACGGCAAAGCGCACCTTGTCTTCACCTTCCAGTCGCGCCGACACGCGCACTTCGCCACGGGTGGTGAATTTCAGCGAGTTGGAAATGAAGTTGCGCAGGATCTGCCCGAGTTTCTTGTCATCGGTATACAGGCGCGGCAGGCCCAGCGGCTCTTCAAAGATCAGATCCACCGCCGAAGCATCGACGATTGGCCGGAACATCCCGCGCAGCGCCGAAAACAGGTCGAACATGTCGAACCAGGCCGGCGAAATGCTGATGCGCCCGGCTTCGATCTTCGCCAGATCGAGCAGATCGTCAACCATGTCGCTGAGCTCGCGGGCAGCGGTGCTGACGAAGGCTACCTGCTTGTGCTGTTCAGGGCTGAGCGGGCCGTCGAGTTCGTCAGCGAGCAAACTGTTGATGCTCAGAATCGAGCCCAACGGCGTGCGGAATTCATGGCTCATGTACGACAGGAAGCGGCTCTTCAGATCTGAGGCCTGACGCAACTCGTCTGCCTGGTTGTCGAGTTCAGCGTATAGCGCCAGTACGCCTTGGTTGGTCTCATCGAGTTCTTCGCGCAGGGCAGTGTTTTCACGTTGCAACTGTGCGATGAGCGCCGCCTGTTCAGCAGGGCTCAAGGTTGCCGATTCAGCCATGGGTGGCCTCCAGGTCAACGACCAGCACCGTCACGTCATCGCGGCCACGACAGAAATCGCGGTGCAGGACGCTGGCTATCACGGCGGGATGGCGATGCACCAGACCGGGGTAGTCTTTGAGGTTCCAACGGGACTGTAAGCCGTCGCTGTACATGATCAATAAATGTCCGTTCACGTGAGCATAGTCAAAAGGTTTGGCTTTACGGTACTGGCCGCCGACGATGCCGGGATGCGAGGCCAGCCCGCGTGACTTTTCCGGATCGAGCAGGCTGGCGCCGATATTACCGACACCGGCGAATGTCAGGCCATCGCGCTGGCTGTCGAATTGCGCGAAGGCCACGGCGCCGCCGCGGGTGCCGAGCATTTCCTGATGCAGGTCTTCCATCAACACCACGGGGTCGGCAAACGGCGCTCGGGCGAATGCTTGTGCCCCGGCCAGGCCTGCGCGCTCGGCGTCTTCGCCATGACCGAGACCATCCACCACCAGCGCGCTGATCCGCGCGCCTTCATACGCCAGGTGCCAGACGTCGCCGCAGGCTGGATCGGCATGCAACGAATGCTGGCTGACGCCGAAGCGGAGATCGGCCTGACGATCACTACGCGCAAAGATCCGCGCCAGCAGCACGGCGCCACGGTGGTCGGCATAGACGTCGAAGACGTTGGTCTGCCGCGACACCGCGCCCAGGCCAATGCCTTGCGTGCCGCCCGTGGAAAAACCGTCCGCCAGACAGGCATCCAGATCAAAGCCCTGAGCCCGGTCTACCGTCTGCATTTCAATACCGAAAGCGTTACCTGGCCGCGCCAGTACACGCAGGTGAAACTCTCCGCGCTGGGCATGCTTGAGCACATTGCTCGCCAGTTCGGTCGCGACCAGCGCCACGCGCCCGGCATCGTTTTCGTCGAAGCCGTGCTGCTCGGCGAGTTTCTGCGCGGTGCGTCGGGCGTGACCGATCTGGCTGCTGTCCTCGATCGGCAAAACCTGGGTCAACGACCCGGCGATATTCATGTCCATCGGGTGATCGTTATGCGTGTGCCTTTGCCGGGCTCAGTGTCGAGTTCGAATTCATTGACCAGGCGCTTGGCACCGGTCAGGCCCAGGCCGAGGCCGCTGCCGGAAGTCCAGCCGTCGGTCATCGCCAGTTTGATGTCGGGGATGCCCGGGCCTTCGTCGCGGAAGGTGATGCGCAAACCGACCCGGCCGTTTTCCTCGAGGATCTGCCAGTCCATGTCGCCGCCACCGCCATACACCATGGTGTTGCGTGCCAGCTCGCTGACGGCGGTGACCAGTTTGGTCAGGTCGATCAGGCGCATGCCGCACTCGGTGGCGAGCTTGCGCGTGGTCTGGCGGGCCAGCACCACGTCCTGTTCAATCAGGATGGGTTGAGTACCGCTGCTGCGCACGGTCATTGCAGGCGTACTCGATCCTGCAGCAGTTTCATTCCGCGTTCGACGTTGAGCGCGGTGCTCACGCCCGGCAAGGTCATACCCAACTCAACAAGGGTGATTGCCACGGCCGGTTGCATGCCGACCAGCACGGTTTCGGCGTCCATGATCTTCGACAAACCGGAAATCGTGCCGATCATGCGTCCGATGAACGAGTCGACCATGTCCAGCGCCGAGATGTCGATCAGCACGCCACGCGCCGAGGTCCGGCTGATACGCTCGGATAGATCGTCCTGCAGGGTCATGGCGAGCTGGTCGTGCATGTCGACCTGAATGGTCACCAGCAGCAAATCGCCCATCTGAAGAATCGGAATACGTTCCATCGGCTCAGACCGCTTTGCCGAGGCTGATGCCCAGGCGAGTCAGGGCCAGTTTCAATGCGTCGGCCAGATTGGCCTTGGTCACCACACCTTGCAGGTCCAGACCCAGGTGCACGATGGTTTGCGCAATTTGCGGACGCACGCCACTGATGATGCAGTCGGCGCCCATCAGGCGAATCGCGGTCACGGTTTTCAGCAAGTGCTGAGCGACCAGGGTGTCAACGGTCGGCACGCCGGTGATGTCGATGATGGCGATTTCCGAACCGGTGTCGACGATGCGTTGCAGCAACGATTCCATCACTACTTGGGTGCGCTGCGAGTCGAGGGTGCCGATCATTGGCAGGGCGAGGACGCCGTCCCACAGCTTGACCACAGGGGTCGACAGTTCCAACAGCTCTTCCTGCTGACGCTTGATTACCGCCTCGCGGGATTTCTGGAAGGTACCGATGGTGTGCATGCCGACCGTGTCGAGCAGTTCGGAGACTTCCAGCAGTTGCTCGGCGAGCAGTGCCGGCTGGTCCTGATAATGGTTTTGCAGCAGGGCAAACAACGGACCCTTCAGGGCGAAGATGAAGTTGGCGGTTTGCTGGGAATCCTGGCCGAGCAGGGCGCGGCTCTGCGACAACTTTTCCAGGAACTGGCGGGTGTCTTCCCAGCCTGCAGCGGCAATCTTGCTGCCGTTGCCGTTTTCCAGACCGGCCAGCAGCAAACTCAGCAAGTCACGGGTTTGCTGAGCGAGGTCGTGCTCCTTGAGATTGCGCGTGGCGCCGCTGGCTTCGAGGCGTTTGGTCCATTCGCTCAACAGTTGAGCCTGGTTGTTCTTGATTGCTACAACTGTGCTGTTCTGCAGTGCTGCCATGTGCGTGTCGCTCCGTTACGTATTGGTGCCGGCTCAGCGAAATGACCGGCGCGAATTGACTGACATTTGCCGCATGAAATAGTTGTTCACCCAGCGGCGAATTTTTCCGCCTGTCGCGTCGAACGCCCCGCTAACTCTAGTCGGCGTGGCAGCAGGCAACGATGTTTTGAACGAATCTGCGGCGTCAGGCTTCGAATCTGCATGCCCGACGTTTTCCAGTCGTGCTGGAAGAAGGAGGCAGGACTATGAATGAGGTGGATATGAACGAGCAAGCGCCGCAACAGCAAAATCAGTCCTCAGAGTCAATTAACCGCAACGACCCCGCCATCGACCCGCAGACACCGGGGCAAAATACCCCCGCGCCGGCTGAAGAAGGACAGGCGGACAGCGCGGCTGCCGAGGTCGATCAGAAGCAGCATCACAATGACAACAGCAACGACTTCAGCCCCGGCTTCAAGCCTGACCCGGACCGTCCTGAACCGGGCGAAAGCACCGATGCCGATATCGATACCGATGGCGGTTGATCGCTGAAACGCAAAAAGGCCGCATCGAAGGATGCGGCCTTTTTATTGCCGGGCGGTTACTTGCTCGGGTGTTTGGCTTGCAGCTCTTTGGCATGGGCCAAGTGTTTTTCCAGCGCTGGCAGCATTTTCTGCGCGAACGCTTTCAGCTCCGTAGCGCCTTTGGTCTTGTCATCGGTCACGGTGTTCGCCTGTTTCTTGAACAGCTCGATCGTTTCCTGGTGAGCCATGACCTGGTTGTTAGCGTAGGCCGCATCGAAGGATTCATCGCGCATGTCGAGAATCTTTTCCTTGGCCTGTTTGACCAGGGTAGTGGTGTCCGGAACCTCAATGTCGTTGGCTTTGGCAATCGCCGCCAGCTCGTCGTTGGCCTTGCTGTGATCGGTGATCATCTGGTTGGCAAAGGCTTTGATGTCAGCAGACTGGCTTTTTTCCAAGGCCAGGCGACTGGTTTCGATTTCAGCGATGCCACCGGCGGCGGCGTTATCGACAAAATCGTTGTCGGTCGCGGCAAAGGCGCTGCCCATACCGGCAGACAGTGCAACAGCCAGAGCGAGATGACGCAGTTTGAATCCGTCCATTGGGTATCTCCACGCAGGTTTTTGTGAGCGTTATCCAATGGAGCGAGCGCACCAGCCAAAGGTTTTATCGCATTTACGACAGGGCGACGAACGGCAACCGCTGGTCTGACAGGGTGTCGACAGAAGCTGTTGCGCAAGGCCATGCTGATAAAGAGTCAGCGCATCGGTCGCGCTGGTTGTCGATCAATTTGATGGAGGTGTTTCATGCCGGTTTCACATGATCTGTATCAGGACCTGGGCTGCAAGAAGGATGAGATCGAGCAAAAGCGCTCCGAGGATCCGAAGCTGGATTCGCTGCTCAACAAGTATTTCGAGGTGGATACTGAAGTGGTCGAGGCCGAGAACGCCCAGTCAGACGCCCCCAGTGACGACGAATTGAAGAAGCTCAAAGAGAAGCGCGTGATCGTCAAGGAGCAGATCGTCGCCCGGTTGGCCGGGCAGCCGCTGACCGGTCAGTAATTACCTGACCCGTGGTCGCCATCCGAAGGGAACGGCGACCACCCACGGCACCTCCAATGTGCAGAGTCTGCAAACCATCGACTCGTTGCGAGGTGCCTCATGAACGATCCGAAATTCCCCAGTGAAGAGCAGGGCGGCTTCGACCCGATTCCGACCCGCCCTGAACCGAACAGCCCGGCGCATACCACTGCGCATCCGGAAAAAACCGTGAAAGAACTGCCGGAGGATGAAGATCCGGAGAAGTTCGACCGGTCCAGCAACTGACAGACCGCCTTCGCGAGCAGGCTTGCTGCCACATTGAAAGGCATTTCCCCTGTGGGAGCGAGCCTGCTCGCGAATGCGTCAGTCCATTACATGCACATCCCTCAGGCTCACTTCAGCGCCGAATCCAACCCCATCCGCCCCATATGCGTGGCCTTCAACGATCCAAAGTACAACCACTGCCCATACTCGCGTACGGTGGTAATCGGCGAGTAATTGCCTTCGCTCGCGTCTTGCAGACTGGCAATCACCTTGCCGTCCAGATCCAGCCCCAGCACGAATCCGCGCTTCTCTACAGGCTTGGGCAGAATCGTCAACGCCCTCACGATCATCTTGCGTACGAACGGGTGCTGCGCCGTGCCATCGAGTAACGCGTTGCGCGGCGCGTACAACGCGACCCAAAAGCGATTGCTGCCATTGAACGAGAGGTTGTCCGGCAGCCCCGGCAAGTTGTCGATGAACACATCATTAGTGCCTGCCTTCGGCCCGCTCAGCCAGTAGCGGCTGATGCGATAAGCGCCGGTCTCGTTCACCAGCACGTAGGCTTCGTCCGGGCCCAGGGCGACGCCGTTGGCGAACTGCAGCTTGTCGAGCAGCACGCTGGTCTTGCCGCTCTGAAAATCGTAACGCAGCAGGCGCCCATCGGCGCCGTGTTCGATGATTGCCTCGCCGTCATGGCCGTAGCCCCAGCGGCTCGAGGCATCGCTGAAATAGGCATAGTGGCCGGACTTGTCGACCGCTACATCATCAGTGAAGCCAAATGGCACACCGTTGGCCTCGGTGGTCAAGGGAATCACGCGGCCCTGCGCATCCAGCGACAGCAAGCCTTTGACCGCGTCGGCAATCACCAGCATGCCGTTCGGATGACGGGCCAGGCCCAACGGGCGGCCGCCGGTGTCGGCGAGAACCTTGCGCTGCGTGCCGTCGAGGCTGCTGCGGATCAGCCGGCCGTCATGCAATCCGGTGATGAGGAATTCGTCTTCCAGCAGCAGCGCCTCAGGCCCTTCGATGTCGCTCGGCCCGACCTTTGCCACGGCTTTCAGGCGCTGGTTGTCCGCGTAGATGCCGTCTTTCAATGACGGCGCCGGTGGCGGTGTCCAGGCCACCGGTTCGACCTTGGTCGGCAGCAACAACAAGAAGGCGATGACCAGAGCGATCAGCAGGCACAGCACATAACGTAATTTCACGCGCTGGCCCTCGCCGCGCCGATGTACTGCGCGGTCGTGTCGCGCAGGGCAAGCATGGACGCGGCAGACTCGCGTTCAATGCGACGCTTGAGCAACAGGCGATTGGCGAAACGCATGAGCAAACCGTCAAAGCGATATTCCAGTGTGCGCACGAAACGCGTGCCGCCAGCCTCCGCCGAACACTCGTAAGTCAGCTGTAGCGACAGGCCCTGATCACTTTGCGCCCGTGCGCACCAACGCCGACCCGGCAGATATTCAGTGACCTCCCAACGCAAATGGCCGGCCCGTCCCCCGGCATGGATGTCCTCTTCGAACCGCGCGCCGGCATGCAGCGGTCCTTGCGGACCGTCAATCTTCAATGAGGAGGGATGCCAGTCCGGCCAGTGACTGACGCTGGCGGCATAGGCCAGCACGGCGACCGGCTCGCCGGCGATATCGATCTGGTGCTGCATGCGCGTCATGGGCATTTGCGAATTACTCAAAGGGGCGGGTTCCGGCTCGAGGTACAGCGTGCCGAACAGGTAGTCCATCAAGGGCAGAACGATGTTGAAATTGCGCTCCTGCATCCGCTCGCGGCGGTGATGCAGTTCATGCAGACGACGCATCTGGCGGATCCACGGCAACCGGGTCAACGGATTTTGCGGCGGCAAATGTTCGCAGGCATGGAACACTTCGTAGAGCAGATAGCCAAGCACCATGCACCCGGCGAACAGCCCGGCGACATTGGCGTTGACCTGCGCGAACAGCCACCACAGGGGCAGGGTGATCACCAGGGTATGAATGACGATGAGCCAGGCTGGAAACAGAATCACCCGCCAGTCCCGCGCGCTGTCGTAGGTCATGTGACCGGGGGTGAAAAAGCTGTGATGGTCGCCGGCATGCCGCGCGTAGAACATCTTTGCGAAGGTTTTTTTGTGATGGCCCAAATGGCGATGGACCATGTACACGCCGAAGTTGAACAACAGCAGGGTCAACGGCACGGTCAGCCATTCCAGCCAACTCACTGAATGCACCGTGCGCCAGAAAGCAGCCACCGCCAGAAGCCCGAACAGCAAGACAAACGTGCCGTGCAGCCACGGGTTGTACAAAGGATGAATGGCCGCACGGTAGCGGCTGCGGAATGCCTCGGTGGTCTGCCTCAATGCGTTTCACCTGTAGGTATTGTTGTTATACCCGGCAGATTAGCCGATCCGCTGACTTGTGCAGAGCGAACCTTGAGGTCACAAATGCCATGCTCAGGACTGCAAGCGCTGGATCAGCTCAACGGGTTCCAGCGTTGCGACCAGTCGTCATCGGTGCGGATCACTTCGCGCAACAGGTCGAAGGCCTGTTGCAGCACTGCCGAGTCGCGATCACGCGAATACACCAGATAGGTCGGATAACCGAATTCCGGCGCTTTGGTGACGGCTTCCAGCGCGCCGGTTTCCAGATAAGTGCGCACAACCCGGGTGCGGAAATAGCCGCTGCCGCCGTGTTCGAGGATGTATTGCAGGGCCAGCGGACCAAGATTGAAACTCAGCGCGGCTTTGGCTTTTTCCGGTAGGGCGGCGTCGTGCTGGCGGCGGAAGTCCGGTCCCCAGTCGATGTACACGTATGGTTCGGGACGCTCGGGCGCGCGCACCAGAATCAGTTTTTCTTCCAGCACTTGTTCGACCTGCAGCCCCGGCCAGTATTCCGGCTGATAAACCAGCGCGGCATCGAGCACACCGAGTTCGAGCTGACGCAGCAGATTCTCGCCATCGCGGATTTCCATGCGCAGCGCGTGGCCGGGGATTTTCTCGCGCAGTTCCGCTGCCCAACTGAGCATCAGCGGGTTGCACAGGCTGACCTCGCCACCGATGTGCAGCACGTTGTGATACCCCTCGGGCAGCGGCAAGTCGCGGCGGGCGGCTTCCCAGGTCTGCACCAATTGATTGGCATAAATCACGAACGCTTCGCCATTGGCCGTCAACTTCGCCCCGGCACGATTGCGCACGAACAGCGTGCTGCCCAACTGGCTCTCGAGCTTCTGCACCCGCGCGGTGATCGCGGTTTGCGTGACGAACAGCTTCTGCGCAGCGGCGGCGAGACTGCCGTGACGGACGATTTCGAGGAAGGTGCGGGCGAGGTCGATGTCCATGGGCGGAACCGGTTTCTGGAGGTGGGGCGCATTGTAAGTCAAAAGTCCCTCTCCCCACCTTGAAAGCAACAACGGATTGAACCGCTGAAAATTGCGTTTGAGTCCTACGGAAACAGGAGCGGTTTGATCAGATTTGGGGATATTTCTGACGACTTTTTCAGGTTGGTCGTCGGACGCCGGGTCTATAGCATCAGTCCTGACATTGAAGTCATCGAGCGCACAGATCGCTCTGGACCCGACAAAGGATGGACTATGCGAATCCCACTGATTGAAAGCCATACGCCTGCTTACTCGCCTCGCCATTACTGGCGCGACGACCGCGCCAGGTGTCCCTCGGAGGACGTTGCCATGCCGAGCGCCAAAGTGTCCCGGCTCACGGGCTTGAGGAAGCTCGAGGGCAAACCTCTGGAGTTGCTGTTGCGTGGGCAGGATACCGGCGACGATCCGATGCTCATCCTGCGCTGCACAAGCGAAGGATTTGAGCTGCTTGATGTGGTGAACATGATCGCAACCTCCGAGCTGTACCAACAGGGAGAGATCGTCAAACGTATCACCGGCAAATCTGTGAGAACCTTGCGACGTCTGCTCAAGGAAGGCGCGTCGGTGCGCCTGGACACGCCGCAGAGCGTCATCGCCTACCAATATGCCGCTGCGCTGGAGCTGGCCATCGAAGTATTCGGGCGTCAGGCCAAGGCCGAATCATGGCTGGAGCAACGCGCTACTTACTTCTACGGTTATGTGCCGCTCGATCTGGTTGGACATGCGCTGGGCTTCAGGATGGTGGAGGAGTATCTGAACCAGATCAAATACGGGGTTTATCAATGAACCCCTTGCCCTGGGATGATCGCTGGTACGCCTGGCGGCTGGATCGCGAGGTGTACAGCGAGACCTGGGACAGCGGCCTGGGGTCGAAACGGGACGGTGGCCGCTGGAATACGCCGGGACGCAGAGTCGTTTATGCGTCGGTCGACCCCTCCACGGCGATCCTGGAAGTGGCCGCCCATGGCAGTTTTGATGCGCTTGATCAGGAGCCCTATGTGTTGACCTGTTTTGAGATCACCCACGACGCCAGCGTCAGAATCGTGCAGCCGGAAGATGTGCCCAATCCGCATTGGCTCACCCCGATCAAAACCTCGCCCAACCAGCGAAAGTTTGCCGATGCGCTGTTGGCCGAACACCCGTTTATTCTGGTTCCATCCGTGGCAACACGGCACTCGTGGAATTTGCTGGTGAGCTGCGATCTGGCGGAGGGTCAGTTCAGAATGGTTTCGCAAGAGCGGTTTGGGCTGGATACGCGGTTGTTGCAGGAAGGTTGATCGTACCTCCGCGAGCGGAGCGCGAAGCCGAGCTCTGCGCTGATCTCCTGCATGAACGACAAATCCCGTCACAAGGACGGGATTTGTTTGAGCCAGGCTGCTTCTTACGAAGGGAACAGCTCGGACAGCTTCATCGACAGCATCATGTCGCCTTCAACGCGCAGCTTGCCGCCCATGAAGGCCTGCATGCCGTCGGTTTCGCCGCTGACGATGTCTTTCAGGGTCTGGCTGTCCAGCACCAGCGTGCAGTTGGCGTCCGGGTTTTCACCTTCCTGGATGTCGCAGGTGCCGTCTTTGACGATCAGTGCGTATTGCTTGTCTTCGTCGGTGATGTTGAAACCGAAGACCAGGTCCAGACCGGCAGCGGCGGCTGGGTTGAACTTGGCTTGCATTGCTTTTACGGCATCAGCTACGGAGGTCATGGTTCGATCCTTTCTTGGTCATGGGAGCTGGGTGGTTACAGCCAGGGTCACAGTAAGCCGGACTCAGCGAAAAGTGATGAGTTCCGGGGCCTTCAGCAGTTGCAGGTGTGCGTGACTGTTGAAGGAAGCCAGAGCCACCTCGCGACCACGAAACTTCAATTGGTTGAGCGAGGTGTTGACGATTTGCCAATTCAGTTCAAAGGCCTGTCTGGCAGGCATTTGCGTAATCAGGTGGAGCAGGGCAGTGATGGTGCCGCCGGAGGTGAACACGGCGATTTTCTGGTTCTTTTTCGCCAGATCGAGGATGCGGTGCAAACCGGCCTGAACCCGCTCAACGAAGCCCAGCCAGCTTTCCAGGCCTGGAGTGTCATAAGTGCCGGCAAGCCAGCGCTCGACGATCAGGGCGAAGATGCGCTGGAATTCGCCACGGTTCTGTGCGGCGTTGCGCAGGATGTCGAGGGCTTCCGGCTCTTCCGGCAGCATGGCGGGGAGCAGGGCGCGGATCACTGCATCGGCGTCGAATTCGTTGAAGGCGGAATCGGTTTCCAGAACGGGTACTGGCAGGCCCCTGGCGCTGAGTTGCTCGAGTGCGCTGGTGGCCGTGTGCTGTTGACGACGCAGGTCACCGGCAAGGCAACGATCAAAGCTGATGCCCAGATCGGCGAGGTGCTGGCCGAGGATTTCTGCCTGACGCACGCCGGTCGGTGACAGCACGTCGTAATCGTCTGCACCAAAGGAGGCCTGGCCATGTCGTATCAAGTAAATGCTGCCCACGTCCGCGTCGTCCCGGTACGTTGAAGGTCAGGCGAGGTTATGAGGATGGCGTAAGGCTGTCAATGAAAAAACATACGCTTGTTTGAAATGCTCGTTACAGGCGTGTTGCCAGAGGTTTCACGGCTGGCCGATGAGCCGGCGCATGGGTATGCTGGAACCATTCCGCGTGTATTACATGTTCACGCATTGCTTTGAGGAGTCTCTGTGGATTTTTTCACCGAATACGCCAGCTTCCTGGCCAAGACTGTCACGCTGGTGATCGCCATTCTGGTGGTCCTGGCCAGTTTCGCCGCGTTACGCAGCAAGGGCCGGCGCAAATCGGCGGGCCAGTTGCAGGTCAGCAAGCTAAATGATTTCTACAAGGGCCTGCGTGAACGCCTGGAGCAGACGCTGCTCGACAAGGACCAGCTCAAGGCTTTACGCAAGGGTGAAGCGAAAACCGATAAAAGTGCGAAGAAGCAGAAGAACAAGCCTGAGACCAAGTCCCGGGTATTCGTGCTCGACTTCGATGGCGATATCAAGGCTTCCGCCACCGAGAGCCTGCGCCACGAGATCACCGCGCTGCTGACCCTGGCCACGCCGAAAGACGAAGTGGTCCTGCGTCTGGAAAGTGGCGGCGGCATGGTGCACAGCTACGGCCTGGCGTCGTCACAATTGGCGCGGATCCGCGACGCCGGCGTGCCACTGACTGTGTGCATCGACAAGGTTGCTGCCAGCGGCGGCTACATGATGGCGTGCATCGGCGACAAGATCATCAGCGCTCCGTTCGCCATCCTCGGTTCGATTGGCGTAGTTGCACAATTGCCCAACGTCAATCGCCTTTTGAAGAAGCATGACATCGACTTTGAAGTGCTGACCGCCGGTGAGTACAAACGCACCCTGACCGTGTTTGGCGAAAACACCGAGAAGGGCCGCGAAAAGTTTCAGGAAGACCTCGACATCACCCATCGCTTGTTCAAAAACTTCGTCGCCCGTTATCGCCCGCAACTGGCGATCGATGAGGTGGCCACCGGTGAGGTGTGGCTCGGTATCGCTGCGCTGGAAAACCAACTGGTGGACGAACTGAAGACCAGCGATGAATACCTGGCGCAAAAGGCCAAACTGGCCGAGGTCTATCATCTGCACTACGCCGAGCGCAAAAGCCTGCAGGAACGCATCGGCATGGCCGCCAGCGGCTCGGTTGATCGCGTGCTGCTGAGCTGGTGGAGTCGCCTGACCCAACAACGCTTCTGGTAAACAACAGGCATAAAAAAACGCCGGTCAATGACCGGCGTTTTTCTGTCCGCACCCAAAGCCCTGAGGCTTAACGCCGACGGAACAACGGCAGCGGTTCGTCACTGGCAGCCTGGTAGGTCACCGAGAAGTCCTTGAGGCCTTCCAGCGCTTCGTACGGGTCTTTATCCGCGCGAATGGCGAAGGCGTCGAAACCGCAACGATGCATGTAGAACAGTTGGTCCCGTAGAACATCGCCAATTGCGCGCAGTTCGCCTTTGAAGCCATAACGGTCACGCAGCAGACGGGCATTGGAGTAACTGCGGCCATCGGTGAACGCCGGGAAGTTAAGCGCGATCACTTGAAACTCACTGACGTCTTCACCGATTTCTTCGGCTTCTTCGTCGGCATCCAGCCACACGCCCAGACCGCCATCGCGGGCCTTGAGCATGCGGCTGTGCTCGCGCCACAACTGCAGAGGAACGATCAGATCATCGCAGTTGCTGATCTCGTCGATGTTGAAATCCTTCGGCAGCAAGTGCCAGGTCTCGTCGACGACTTCGTTGTTCTTAATGATTCGCTGCATAGACGCGTTCCTTGAAGAGGTCGATGCCAATACGTTGATAGGTGTCGATGAAGCGTTCGTCTTCGGTCCGTTGTTCAACGTACACATCGATCAGCTTCGAGATCACGTCAGGCATGGCTTCCTGTGCGAAGGACGGGCCGAGGATCTTGCCCAGGCTCGCATCACGGCTGGCGCTGCCGCCGAGAGAAACCTGATAGAACTCTTCGCCTTTCTTGTCCACGCCGAGAATGCCGATGTGGCCAACGTGGTGATGACCGCAGGCGTTCATGCAACCGGAGATGTTCAGGTCCAGCTCACCGATGTCGAACAGGTAGTCCAGGTCATCGAAGCGACGCTGGATCGACTCGGCAATCGGGATCGACTTGGCGTTGGCCAGCGAGCAGAAGTCACCGCCCGGGCAGCAGATGATGTCGGTCAGCAAGCCGATGTTCGGCGTGGCGAAACCGCCTTCGCGCAACTCGCCCCACAAGGCGAACAACTGACTCTGCTCGACATCGGCGAGAATGATGTTCTGCTCGTGGGAGGTGCGCAGTTGACCGAAGCTGTAGCGGTCGGCCAGGTCGGCAACGGCGTCGAGCTGCTTGTCAGTGATGTCGCCGGGGGCAACTCCGGTCGGCTTCAACGACAGCGTTACAGCAACATAGCCCGGCTTCTTGTGCGCCAGGGTATTGCGGCTGCGCCAGCGAGCGAAGCCCGGATGTTCTTTATCCAGATCGGCCAGTTGTGCGGTCTGGTTGTCGAGGGTCTTGTAGTCCGGATCGACGAAGTGCTTGGCAACCCGATGCAGTTCGGCCTCGGTCAGCGTGGTCTGGCCACCGCGCAGGTGCTCCATTTCCGCGTCGACTTTCTGCGCGAACACTTCAGGCGTGAGCGCCTTGACGAGGATCTTGATCCGCGCCTTGTATTTGTTGTCACGACGGCCGTAGCGGTTGTACACACGCAGGATGGCGTCGAGGTAGCTCAGCAGGTCTTGCCACGGCAGGAATTCATTGATGAACGCGCCGACCACCGGCGTACGACCGAGACCGCCGCCGACCAGCACGCGGAAGCCCAGCTCGCCAGCGGCGTTGTAGACCGGTTCCAGACCGATGTCGTGAACTTCAATGGCTGCGCGGTCGCTGGTCGAGCCATTCACGGCGATCTTGAATTTGCGCGGCAGGTAAGCGAATTCCGGGTGGAACGTGGTCCACTGGCGGACGATTTCGCACCATGGCCGTGGATCGATCACTTCATCGGCGGCGACGCCGGCAAACTGGTCGGTGGTGACGTTGCGCAGGCAGTTGCCGCTGGTCTGGATCGCATGCATCTGCACGGTCGCAAGTTCAGCGAGGATGTCCGGGATGTCTTCCACCGCCGGCCAGTTGAACTGCACGTTCTGCCGCGTACTGATGTGGGCGTAGCCCTTGTCGTAGTCACGGGCGATTTTGGCCATCATGCGCACCTGGCGCGAAGTCAGTTGGCCGTAAGGCACCGCCACGCGCAACATCGGCGCGAAGCGCTGGATGTACAGGCCATTTTGCAGGCGCAGGGGGCGGAATTCTTCTTCGCTCAGCTCACCTGCCAGATAGCGTCGGGTCTGATCACGGAACTGCTTGACGCGGTCCTCGATGATCCGCTGATCGTACTCGTCGTATACGTACATATAAGTCCTGTTCTCAGGCTTGGGCTACTCGGAAAACGCTGCGTTTTCGCTTGCTGGAGTCCGATGATGCCTCTGCAATTCTGCGCGCACGGCCGCGCACTCCGTCACGGAGCCGGGGCAATATACCCGTTTGCAGTTATGCGCAAAAGTGATGTTTGAGTATATGTAAAGAACCAAATCGCCTAACGAGAATGGCTTGCAAGTAATCCACATTTGTCGTGCGGACAATCATCGTCTTAACTGTGATCGAGTCTTTGTGCAATCACCGATAAAACCGACAAGAGGCGATGCAATGAGCAACCCGACCAAAGCCAGGAAAAGCGACAGCAGCGTCGACGCATGGGCCATTTTGTTCCTGATCATTCTCGTTGTAGGAACAGCGGTCTTCTGGGTCAGCCACCAGTGAGTGAAATTCCGGGTCTGACCGCATGCCTGTCGCCGGTGGTTCGCCAGTGACAAGGCTCGATCGCTTTGCCAAGGCCCGGATTTTTCATATTGGCCTCAAACACCGGCCAGATGCAGCACCAGTTTGACGATTCCGAACAGCGTCAGACCGAAAACAGCTGTGAACAAAACGCCCAGTATCACGAAATGGCTGGGCTTGCCGTGGGCAAAATCCCTTTCCCGGTTCTTGCCACTCTGTACGCCGAAGGCTGCAGCCATGACGCTGTGCAGCATCTGCCAGAAGGTCGGCGGTTTGTTGTCGACTGGATCGTCCATAAATCCCTCTCCGCTAAATCGTGCGTTACAAGCATAGTCAACTCTGCGCCCGACCGTTCAGACACGTCGTAACAACTCTCTCTGGACTCGATAACTATGTACCGCCGCACCGGTCGGTGCGGATGATGTGCTGTCGCTTCATTTACAGGAGCGATGTATGTCCCCCGATTCCCTCGTATCCAAAAGCGCGGCCCCCCTGATCAAACCGGCGGCAACGCAGAGTCTGCACGCGCCGTTGCTGGAAGCGTCGGTACCGCAATGGTTGATTGATGCTCCCGCGCGCAGAAGAGCTGAGTTCAAACAGGCCACCAAGGCAACCCCCGACTGGTACAAAAGCGCGTCGCCCGCGCAACGCGACGTGCTGCACAAACGCTTCAGAGACAGCTTCCAGGCGCAGGTGCAGCTGGATAAAACCATGTCATCGTTCAAAGACATTGACGCCTTTGCCAGGCCTTTGCTGCTGGAGGCGCTGAAAAGCCGCTATCAGGTGGAAGTGGATGTCGACAAGACGCTGTTGTGTTTGAAGCGACCGATTCTCGTAACTGTTGCTCGCGTGGAAGTTGGCACTCACGAGGTATTGACGCTGCCCATGCTGCAGGCAGCCCTGCACAACTTTGAAAGTGACGAATGCAAGTACGGCGCCTTTCACAAAAGCTCAACCTTCGCAGTAGCAACCGGCACGCCCGGTAACTACAAGGCAGTCCCGGTCAATGTCTCGATCAGGAACTTTCTCAGTCTGTGCCGTGAGCTGGACATTGGCGCGAAATATCAAGCCTACCTGACTTCGTTTTTCCACCCAGCCGACCCCAAGACGGAAGCCGCGCTGCGCCGCCAGTTCATCTTGGCTCAGAAGAGCGCTTTACACGCGGCGGCCGAACAAGCGTTGTTGACCAAGGACATCCGCCGCCAGGATCACGCGATGATTCTTTCCGTTCTTGCGGGCAACAGGACCCCCAGACTGGATAACAAAACAGTCTCGTTTCAGGATTTGGGCGTGATGCGCCATAGACTGGTTGGCTGCGTTGTCTTTGTGATTTACGACAGATATCCGTCATATGACGAAGTAATTCTTTACGTGCCCAACGACCCCGAGCATCCGCTCAAGCGCTACACCGGCACGCAAATGCAGGACACACTGAAACGCTTGTTGTCTGCTCGGGATCCACAGCATCCGCAAAGCACCGCGCCGACGGCCTATCAGGCGTTTTTCAGCCAGTTCTTTCCTTATAGGAAGCGCGCTGAATATTTCAACCGGTTCATCAAGCCCGCCCATCCCGCGTCCGAGTGGTTGTGGTCGGCATGGCGAACGATAGGGCAAACAGTGACGCCTCTAGGGCCTTGGGAGACGCCGCACAAGGATCCGCAAATGATTCCGGATACCGATCCTTTCGTGGCGGCCGCACCGTTTCCGGACCCGAACGCTTATTTCAAGGGCACAAACCCTGACCTCTGGAACTGTCTCTACGAAAAACACCGCGACAAGCTGTTCGATGATGCCCGCAGCCACGCAGTGCCCACTGAAGACGTCGATGCCAAGGCGCGCGACGCCAAACTCGCTGCGCTGCTGCAGTTCGGTCTGCTGGCAGCGAACGTGGCGTCGATGTTCATCCCCGTACTCGGCGAAGCGATGATGGTGATCATGGCTGGCCAATTGTTGTATGAAGCCGTTGAGGGGGGCGTCGAATGGAGCGACGGCGACAAGCACGCGGCCAAGGCCCATCTGGTCGATGTTGCCGAAAACCTCGCACTGATCGGGGTCACCGCCGTTGCGGGTGCAGGTTTGAGCCGGTTGAGGCCTGTCAAGCCGGAACCGGTCATCGAGAACCTGCACCCGGTGACCTTGCCCAGCGGTAAAACCCGACTGTGGAAACCCGACTTCAGTGGTTACGAACAGGACGTCACATTTGACGCCTTGGGCGAACCCAACGCACTGGCGCAGTATTCGTTCGAAGGCAAAACGTATATCCGCCAGGGCAGCAAGGTCTACGAGCAGGTCCAGGATCAGACGACCGCGCAATGGCTGCTCAAACATCCCAGCGATCCCGATGCCTACCGGCCGGTCCTGGTCAACAACGGCCACGGTGGCTGGCGTCTGGCACTGGAACAACCCATGACCTGGGGGCGTCTGGACTTGCTGCGCCGCATGGGGCCGCTGACTGACGGTTTTTCCGACGACGCCCTGCTGATGCTGGCCGATACCAGCGGTATCAGTGACAACACGCTGCGCAAAATGCACATGGACCATTTACCGCCGCCTGCCGAACTGCGTGACGCCATGCGCTTGTTTGCCGCCGATCAGGGAGCCAGACAAATGATCGAGCAGTTACGCGGTGCCCAGGCAATTGATGAGCAGTACCTGTACGCGCTGCCGCTGGTCCCCGAAATGCCACGTTGGCCGTCGGGCCGCGTGCTGGAGATCGTTGAGGGCGCGGGGGAGGCGGCGCGATCCATCCAGTACGGCGCACAAAAACTGCTGCCGGGAATTGAGCGCAAACCGGCGATCCGGATCAGCCGCGAGCAAGTGCTGAACGGCGAACTGCCGGCACGAATCATCGCTGCGCTGGAGGAAAATGAAATTGTTCATCTGCTTGGGAGCAGGGGCGCGCAATTGCGTCCGGCGAGGCCAGATGAATTCACTGCGAGACTCACCGAATACGCCTACACCCGACGGCCAGCCATCTTCGACAGTCTCTACCGGCGCAACGGACCCGCGAGTGGGCGGGTGCGCATTCTGCAGCGCGAATGCCCGGGGCTCAGCGACGAAGCCGCGCAAGACGTGCTCAACCACGCATCGGCCGACGAGCTTGCCCGACTGGACGCGACCCGGCGCTCGCCCTTGAAGCTGCTGGAAGAGGCCCGCTGGTACGCTCGCCAAGGCCGACAGATTCGTGCATTCGCCGGTTTGCACGGCGAAAACCTCGCCTCCGCAGACAGCCGACGCCTGGCATTGCATGCACTGGAACAATTGCCGCAATGGCCGCAAACCTTGCGGCTGGAGATCCGTGACGGCAGTACAACCGGTGCTGTGCTCGACGGTATTGGCGAAATCACCGCACCGGTTAAACGCTACCTGGTGAAAACCGGGCCTTTCTATCAGGCCTTCGATGCCCGTGCCCAAGCGCTTGATCAAGTGCCCCGGGTGGAAGACAGTTTTTACCGGTCGCTGTTGGCCGCCTTGCCTGATGAAACCCGGTCAGCGCTGTGGCTGGCGGATGTGCGCACAGGCCGCGAACTGCAACAGAGCATCATCCGGTCAGCCCACGCGCATCGTCTTGATGCTGCACGGTTACTGGAGCCGCAAGCCAAGTGGTTCAAGCCTCCGGCGCGAGTGAGTGCCCGGTTGAGCGGTTATTACGCCAGCGGACGCGGCGCCAATTGGAATCCGCATCTGCGCAGCCGCGCGCAGCATTTGTATCCGGAGCCGCGCCAGGTTGAAGCGTTTTTCGCTCGGCGACGCGGCAGAACCGACGCGCAGATCTTCGATGAACTGGAGTCTCGACTGAAGGATTGGGAAACACTCAATGCCACCCTCGACCGATGGCAGGCAGGCCCCTCGAGCAGTCAGACCGCAGCGCACCGTGCGCAAGTGGCCCAGGCCCTCAGAGAGGCCTGGCGCAATGAGCCGTTGGCGGCGCAGGCCCGGGAAGTGGCGCAGCTGTCATTGGTCTGCGATGCGCCGCTGCCTGCGCTGACCACGAGGTTTGACCATGTGCGTGAATTGTCGGTGACGGGCAGCGGCCTCACCGACGCCAATGCCGAGGGTTTTCTGGCGGCGTTCCCCCAGGTCACCGATCTGTCGATTGGCGAGCCCGGCCTTGGGATCGAGCAGACGCTGGTGAACGGATCACTGACCACGCTGCCTTCAGCGGTGGGCCGCATGCCTGAGCTGACCCGCCTGCGCTTCGCCACCGACGCGCCGTTACTGGCGGAGAACCTCGCGCAGCGGCTCGAAGCGTTGTCTTCGCTCGAAGCGCTGCGCATCGACTACTCGGGTACCGATTCAACGTCCTTGCATGGACTCGATTTTTCAAGGCTCAGGCAGCTGCGCACGTTACGCATCGACGCGCCTCGTGCTTTGTGGCGATGGCCGGCGTCGGTCGAACGGCTTGGGCAATTGCAGCGTCTGGACCTCAGTCATACCTTGATCGAGACGCTGCCGTCGTCGCTCTACCACGGGCAGGAACGCCTGTGGGCTGGCCTGTCGCTGGACTGGTCGAGCGTCACTCCGGACACGTTTCTGCGCGCTTATGAATACGTCAGCAACTACGCCGGTCCCTTGGGGCATCTGCTCGATGTGCACCAGATGGTCAGCGAGTTCTGCCGGGCCGAACTCGATTCCATGCTCGCCGCGTCCGGGCTGATTGATCCGTTGCCGCTGGCGTTCGATGCCGCATCGGCTACGCCCGAGGCACGGCTGGCCGCGATCACCGCGCTGCGCGCCGAGCATGACAGTATTTTCGCTCGATTCCATGCCCCAGCCCCGCACGGTACTCGCTACGCAGCGCTCAGCCCGCAATGGACAACAGGCAGCAACGCCAAGATTTTCAATGCGCTTAGAAACAGTTGGCAAGGCGCCGTCCGGCAGCGGTACGGCCTGCCGTCCCGCGTGACCATCTTCGAACTCAGCACTCCAACGGGGGCCGAACGCGTTGTGCAATTGCCCGTATTGCCGCCAGGCAGTTTTGCCCATGTGCGCACGCTGCGCCTGGGAGGACTGGACGTTTCCGCCCGAGCGGCCCGCCGTTTCATCCGCGCCTTCAGCCGGACCGAAACCCTGCAGATCAGCGGCAACACCTTCACGGAACTGCCCTTTGCTGCAGCCGAACTGGAAGGTCTGGCACAGCTCGATGCTGCCAATAACCGGATTGCCATGACCCCAGTGGTGCAGCGCCAGATCAATGGCTTGCAGCGCCTCAGGGCGCTGGACTTGAGCCATAACCCGCTCGGGGATGTCGATGTCAGCGCCTTGAATGAGTTGCAGGCATTAGGCCTGCGGTCGACGGGGCTGCAAGGCTGGCCCGCTGGTGTCGAGGATCTGAGCCGATTTTCCTGGCTGGACTTGCGCGATAATCGCATCGACTCGGTGTCGCCGCGGGCGTTGACGCACACCGATTTGCTGATGAGAACCAACCTGGCCGGCAACGTGTTCAGCCCGCAGGGTGAAGCTGCGTTGAACATGGCGCTGCAGAGTATTGAGCAGCAAACGGGCCTGGCGCACGGCACGCTGGCGCGATTCGCAGCCGAACCCGTGCCGGAACGATTTCCGCCAACGGAAACCGGTGCATCGTTCATCGACGAGCTGTTGCCGCTTGCGCAATCCGCTGCGGTGGCGGGCGAGACCGGCGCGGCTGCGCATTTGCAGCGGTTGCGGCAGATTTTTCCAGACGAGCGTGCTCGGCTCAGCTTGCACAATCTGCGCAGGATGGCGCTCAGCGACGTGCAGATCGACGCACGAATCACTGAGTGGCATCAAACGTTCGACGCGCTGACCCGCCGTTTGAACGACTGGTTGTATACCCGCGAGGTCACTGGAGAAGGCGTGTTCATCAATGCGCGCAGTCGCTCCTTCGCTGCACGGCGCATCCGCGCCGCATGGCTCGATGGGCTCAGCGAAAGCCCAGGCACGCCCCGGCTGGAGCTGGAATTTTCAGAGCGGCAAACCGGTGACCTGCCGGAGCTGGACGTGCAGTTGCCAGGTGTGACGAGCCTGGACTTGACCCGCGTCGGTATCACCACGCGCGGCTCTGACGCTTTCCTGCAGGCCTTTCCCAACCTCGAAACGTTGTTTGTCAGCGGCAATGAATTGCTGGCGTTGCCCGCGCCGGTGCAACGCATGCGGCATCTGCAGCGTCTGGAAATGCAGTATTGCAATCTGCACAGCGCGACGAGCCTGTACCCATTGCTCGGCAGCGGACGATTGCGCGCGCTGGATCTGGGTTACAACGAGATCCGCGCTTTTCACCCGCCGGCGTTCGGCGCTCTCGAAACCCTGGATTTACGTTTCAACCAGTTGAGCGAATGGCCGGACGGCGTGTTGATGGCGCCTCGTCTGCACACGCTGAATCTGAGCGGCAACCGGATCGAGGAGTTGCCTGTTGGCTTGTTCAGCGGTGGGCACGGCAATCTGCTCGAGGGCACCGACTTGTCCGCGAATGAACGTTTGTCGTTGTCAGCGTTGCAGGATCTGCGGCGCTACTCGCGCGAGCGTCCGGGGCGCCCCGTGTTGGGTGTATCGCGCGCACGGATCGACGACATGATCAACAGGCAGATATTTTACGACGGCATCGGTTTGGAGGAGCCGGTCGGGATCCCTGAGGAGGAGGGCGGCGTTGATTTTGATGTGCACGCCGCCGTAGCACCTGTCGAAGAGCTGTTGGATCCGGCAACTGACATTGCACCGCGCTCGCTTGCCCCTTGGCTCCAGGACACCTCCGCATCAGTGGCAGAACAACGAACCGTGATCTGGACGCGGTTGGCACAGGAACCGAACCACGAACGTTTTTTCCAGCTGCTGCGGCTATTGCGCGATACCAAGGATTTCAATCGCGTGCGGGCTGATCTCACGCGCAGAGTGTGGGAGGTCATGCAAGCTGCCTACGACGATACATCGTTGCGAGATTTGTTGTTTCACAGCGCTGAAACCCACGGCACCTGCGTTGACGGGCGGATTCTGACGTTCAGCGACATGGAGGTCCGGGTCTGGGCGGATCGCGTTTTGCGCCAAATTGCGCCGGATCAAACAGCACTCAGGGGGCAGGCACTGGTGCGTTTGTCCCGGCAAATGTTTCGTCTGGAGCGGGTCGAGACCCTTGCTGAAGCCGCGGCCGCGGCTGAGAGACTGGACCGCGCCGAGGTGCGCTTGCAGTACCGCATCGGGCTGACTGGCAATTGGGGCGACGGAGTGGATTTGCCCGGGCAGCCGGTTTTCATGTCCTATTTCGATCCCCTCAGCGGGGATTTGCTAACGCAGACCCGTGAATCAATCCTTGCGGCAGAGCGGACCGACGCGCTGCCGATCAGCATGGTGGCCCGCGATTACTGGACGGACTATCTGCGAGAACGCTATCCGCAGGAGATGAACGATCTGAATGCATCGGTCGATGATCAGCGTTTGCAGCTCTGGGGAGCGTTGGACGGACGCCTCGAGCGGGCTGAGATCGATGCCGGACAATATGACCTGGAACTGGATGCCCTGGGCCAAGCGATGGAAACGCTGCGCGTGGAAAAACTGGTCGCACTGACGCGTCGGGCGATCGACGAGCTACAGCAGGTCGCTGACGAGTCGCAGCAGCCTGGCCGCACCTCACCGGAATCCGGGCCATCGTCGCGTCCCTGAAATACCGAATCGGGACTCTCAAGCTCAAGGAGCTGACCCGCGCGGAACTGGCAAAAACGCCAGCGGTCCAGGCACAAACGGGCCCAGCGTCACCGCAACCTGGGCATTCTCGACCCTGAAACCGATTGAGCCCGCCAGGGCCTGAGAGCCTCAGGCCCTGGCGGTGTCTCAGCTGTCGTAACCCAGGTTCGGCGCCAGCCAGCGCTCGGTGACGCTCAGATCCTGGCCTTTGCGCGCGGTGTAGCTCTGCACCTGATCCTTGTCGATCTTGCCCACGGCAAAGTACTGCGCCTGCGGATGGGCGAAGTACCAGCCACTGACCGCAGCGGCGGGGAACATCGCGTAATGCTCGGTGAGGAACACGCCGCTGCGTCCGGCACGCATTTCAGCCGCTTCGGGATCAAGCAAGGTGAACAGCGCGGCTTTCTCGGTGTGATCCGGGCAGGCCGGGTAGCCGGGGGCGGGGCGGATGCCACGGTATTGCTCTTTGATCAGCGCATCGTTGTCGAGGGTCTCGTCCTTCGCATAACCCCAATGTTCTTTACGCACTTGCTGGTGCAGCCATTCGGCGCAAGCTTCGGCCAAGCGGTCGGCGAGGGCCTTGACCATGATCGAGTTGTAGTCATCGCCCGCGTCCTGATAGGCCTTGGCCACTTCCTCGGCGCCGATGCCGGCGGTGGTGATGAAACCGCCGACGTAGTCGGTGACTTCGCTGTCCTTCGGCGCAACGAAGTCGGCGAGGCAGAAGTTCGGTTTGCCGTCGGTCTTGATGATCTGCTGACGCAAGTGATGCAGCTTGGCCAGCGGCTTGCCGTTGTCGTCGTACAGCTCGATGTCGTCTTCGTTGACCTGATTGGCCGGCCAGAAACCGAACACCGCACGGGCGCTGATCAGCTTCTCGTCGATCAGCTTGGCGAGCATTTCCTGGGCGTCCTTGTACAGCGCAGTGGCGGCTTCACCGACCACTTCGTCTTCGAGGATGCGCGGGAACTTGCCGGCCAGGTCCCAGGAGATGAAAAACGGCGTCCAGTCGATGTACTCGGCCAGCACCTTCAAATCGATATTGTCGAGCACCTTGCTGCCAGTGAAGGTCGGTTTCACTGGCTGATAATTGGCCCAGTCGAATTGCGGCTTCTTGGCGATGGCAGCGGCGTAGCTCAGGCGTTCGGTGCGGGCGCTGCGGTTGGACGTACGCTCGCGCACGTCGATGTATTCCAGGCGCGTCTTCTCGACGAAACCGGCTTTCAATTCCTTGGACAGTAACTGCGTCGCCACGCCGACGGCGCGCGAGGCGTCGGTCACGTAGACCACGGCATCGTTGCTGTACTTCGGTTCGATCTTCACCGCGGTGTGCGCTTTCGACGTCGTCGCGCCACCGATCATCAGTGGCAGATGGAAATCCTGACGCTGCATTTCGCGGGCAACGTGGACCATCTCGTCCAGCGACGGCGTGATCAGGCCGGAGAGGCCGATGATGTCGCACTTTTCTTCTTTGGCAACCTGCAGGATTTTCTCGGCCGGGACCATCACGCCGAGGTCGACGATGTCATAGCCGTTGCAACCGAGCACCACGCCGACGATGTTCTTGCCGATGTCGTGCACATCGCCTTTCACCGTGGCCATGAGGATCTTGCCCTTGGCTTCCGGTTTGTCGCCTTTTTCCAGTTCGATGAACGGGATCAAGTGCGCCACGGCCTGCTTCATCACCCGCGCGGATTTCACCACTTGCGGGAGGAACATTTTGCCGGCGCCGAACAGGTCGCCGACGATGTTCATGCCGGACATCAACGGGCCTTCGATCACCTCGATCGGCCGCGCAAACGACTGCCGGGATTCTTCGGTGTCTTCGACGATGTGCGTGGTGATGCCCTTGACCAGCGCGTGTTCCAGACGTTTGTTGACGTCCCAGTTGCGCCACTCTTCGGTCTCGGCTTCCTTGACGCTGCCGTCGCCTTTGTACTTGTCGGCAATGGCGAGGAGGGCGTCGGTGCCGTCCGGGGTGCGGTTGAGAATCACGTCTTCGACGGCGTCGCGCAGCTCGACCGGGATCTGATCGTAGATCTCCAGTTGACCGGCGTTGACGATGCCCATGGTCAGCCCGGCGCGGATGGCGTAGAGCAGGAACACCGAGTGAATCGCCTCACGCACCGGGTTGTTGCCACGGAACGAGAACGATACGTTCGACACACCGCCGGAGCTCAGCGCATACGGCAGCTCATCGCGGATGTAGGCGCAGGCGTTGATGAAGTCGACGGCGTAGTTGTTGTGCTCTTCGATGCCGGTAGCGACGGCGAAGATATTCGGGTCGAAGATGATGTCTTCCGGCGGGAAGCCGACTTCATTGACCAGAATGTCGTAGGAGCGCTTGCAGATCTCTTTCTTGCGCGCTTCGGTGTCGGCCTGGCCGGCTTCGTCGAAGGCCATCACCACCACCGCAGCGCCGTAGCGCTTGCACAGCTTGGCGTGATGGATGAACTGCTCGACGCCTTCTTTCATGCTGATCGAGTTGACGATGCCCTTGCCCTGAATGCATTTGAGGCCGGCTTCGATGACTTCCCATTTCGACGAGTCGATCATGATTGGCACGCGCGAGATATCCGGCTCGCCGGCGATCAGATTGAGGAAGGTGACCATGGCCTTCTTCGAATCGAGCATGCCCTCGTCCATGTTGATGTCGATGATCTGCGCGCCGGCCTCGACCTGCTGCAGAGCGACTTCGAGGGCTTCGGTGTAGTTGTCTTCACGGATCAGGCGGGCGAACTTTGCCGAACCGGTGATGTTGGTGCGCTCGCCGACGTTGACGAACAGCGAGCTGCGATCGATGGTGAACGGCTCCAGGCCCGAGAGGCGGCAAGCCTTGGGGATGTCCGGAATCTGACGTGGCGCGTAACCGGCCACGGCTTTGGCGATGGCTTCGATGTGGCCCGGCGTGGTGCCGCAGCAGCCGCCGACGATGTTGAGAAAACCGCTCTGGGCGAATTCTTCGATGACTTTGGCGGTCTGCGACGGCAGTTCATCGTATTCGCCGAATTCGTTGGGCAGGCCGGCGTTCGGGTGCGCGGAAACGTGGGTGCTGGCCTTGTTCGACAGCTCTTCAAGGTACGGCCGCAGTTCGCTGGCGCCGAGGGCGCAGTTCAGGCCTACGGAAATCGGCTTGGCGTGGGCCACCGAGTTCCAGAACGCTTCGGTGGTCTGCCCCGACAGGGTACGGCCGGACGCGTCGGTGATGGTCCCGGAAATCATGATCGGCAGTTCGAGGTGCAGCTCTTCGAACACACCTTGCACGGCAAAGATCGCCGCTTTCGCGTTGAGGGTGTCGAAGATCGTCTCGATCAGGATCAGGTCGGCGCCGCCCTCGATCAGGCCTTTGGTAGCTTCGGTGTAGTTTTCCACCAGCTCATCGAAAGTGACGTTGCGGTAGCCGGGGTTGTTGACGTCGGGCGACAGCGAGCAGGTGCGGCTGGTCGGGCCGAGCACGCCGGCAACGAAGCGCGGCTTGGCCGGGTTTTCGGCGGTCTTGGCATCAGCAACCTTGCGGGCCAGGCGTGCGCCTTCTACGTTTAACTCGTAGGCCAGCTCTTCCATGCCGTAGTCGGCCATGGAAATGCGTGTGGCGTTGAAGGTGTTGGTTTCGAGAATGTCGGCACCGGCGTCCAGATAGGCTTTTTCGATGCCGCCGATCACGTCCGGACGGGTGATCACCAGCAGGTCGTTGTTGCCCTTGACGTCACTCGGCCAGTCCGCAAAGCGCTTGCCACGATAATCCTGTTCTTCGAGCTTGTAGCTCTGGATCATCGTGCCCATCCCGCCGTCGAGAATCAGGATGCGCTCTTTGAGGGCTTGCTTGAGAGCTTGAAGGCGGACGCTGCGATCGGACATGTGGACTACTCGGAAAGACCATTACGAAGGAGCGGGATCATAGCAAACCTGTGCGCTTTTGGAGCATGCGCAGCTTTTGCATGAATATCGCTCATGTTGGTACGGACGTCATAACGGTAGAATCGCAGCCTTTTTTTACCATCAGGATCAGTAGCATGCCTTACCGCTTCATCAGTTTATGGTTGCTGGTCCTGAGCGGGAGCGTTGCGGCGCAAGATCCTGCCATTTCGTCTGTTATCTCCTATAGCCGGGATATACAGCCGATCTTCACCGAGAAGTGCGTGGCCTGCCATGCCTGTTACGACTCGGCGTGCCAGCTCAATCTGGGCAGTGGCGAAGGCGCCGCCCGTGGCGCGAGCAAGATGCCGGTGTACGACGGCGAACGTACCCAGGCTGCACCGACCACGCGCTTGTTTTACGACGCCTTCGGCAAGCGCGCCTGGCAGCAGAAAGACTTTTACTCGGTGCTCGACGCCCAGGGCAGTCAGGCCGCGCTGATGGCACGCATGCTTGAACTCGGCCACAAGACGCCGCTGACGCCGAACGCCAAACTGCCGGAAGAAATTGTTCTTGGGCTCAATCGCAACAATCTCTGCGCAATGCCTGCGGAGTTCGACGGCTATGCCGGCGCGCACCCGAAAGAGGGCATGCCGCTGGCGGTCACTGGCCTGACCGACCAGCAATACCAGACCTTGCAGCGCTGGCTGGCGTCTGGCGCGCCGATTGACGAGCAGAGCCTGGCGCCGAGTGCCAAAGAGGCCATGCAGATCCTGCAGTGGGAAAACCTGCTCAACGCCCCCGGTGCGCGGCAGAGTCTGGTCGGGCGCTGGTTGTTCGAGCACTGGTATCTGGCGCACATCTATTTCAAGGAGGGTGAGCCGGGGCATTATTTCCAGTGGGTACGTTCGCGTACGCCGAGCGGCCAGCCGATCGACCTGATCGCCACGCGCCGCCCCAACGACGACCCGGGCACACAGGTGTATTACCGCTTGTGGCCGGTGCAAGGGGTGATCGTGCACAAGACGCACATCACCTATCCGCTGAGCGCGGCGAAAATGGCCCGGATCAAAAGTCTGTTCTACAGCGGCAACTGGCAGGTCAACGCGCTGCCGGGTTACGGCCCGCAGAGCCGTGCCAATCCGTTTGCCACCTTCGAGGCGATTCCGGCGCAGGCGCGCTATCAGTTCATGCTCGATAACGCTGAATACTTCGTCCGCACCTTTATTCGCGGCCCGGTGTGCCGTGGGCAGATCGCGACCGACGTGATCCGCGACAACTTCTGGGCGCTGTTCCAGGCGCCGGAACATGATCTCTACATCACCGACCCGAACTACCGTGGCCAGGCCACGCCGCTGCTGGCGATGCCGGGGCAGAACGATGATGTCGGCAGCGTGCTGAGCCTGTGGCGCAACTATCGCGACAAGCGCAACGAGTACGAAGCCCTGCGCCGTGACAGCTATGCCGAACTGCCGGCGCCGAGCTGGTCGACGCTGTGGGCCGGCAACAACAACGCCTTGCTGAGCATTTTCCGCCACTTTGACAGCGCCTCGGTTACCAAGGGTTTGATCGGTGAGGTGCCGCAGACGATGTGGCTATTCGACTATCCGCTGCTGGAGCGCACCTATTACCAGCTTGCGGTCAACTTCGATGTCTTCGGCAACGTCTCCCATCAGGCGCAGACGCGCCTGTATTTCGACCTGATCCGCAACGGCGCCGAGCAGAACTTCCTGCGCCTGATGCCCGCCGACTCGCGCGAGGACTACCTCAACGATTGGTATCAGGACGGCGGCCAGTTCAAGATGTGGCTCGATTACGAGGCCATCGATGACGATAAACCGACCGCGCTGAAACTCGACGAAAAAGACCCGAAACGCGACTTCGCCCTGCAGTTGCTGGCGCGCTATGGCGATCTGAACGCGCGGCCAGACCCGATCAATCGCTGTGACGGCGCTTATTGCTCACGGCCGAATATCGATCCGGCATTGCAGAACGCAGAGCAGGCCTTGAGCCGCCTGGCCTCGCGACCGGCCGCAGGGTTGAAAGTCATCGACCAGTTGCCCGAAGCGACCTTGCTGCGCGTTGAAACCGCCAGTGGCAAGCGCGAGGTCTACAGCGTGCTGCGCAACCGTGCCCACAGCAACGTGGCGTTTTTGCTCGGTGAGTCGCGGCGCTATCAACCGGGTCTCGACACCTTGACGATCTATCCGGGCGTACTCACCAGTTACCCGAACTTCATGTTCAACGTACCGGCCGAGCAGGTGCCAGCGTTTGTGGATGCGATGGAGAATGCCCGGGATGCCAACCGGTTCGAAAAGATTGTCGAGCGCTGGGGCATTCGCCGCAGTCATCCGCAGTTCTGGCTGTATTTCCACGATCTGAGCCAGTACATCCACGAAACCGATCCGGTGGAAGAGGGTGTGCTGGATATGAACCGGTACGAGAACCTTTGAGCATTCGCAGGCGTGTGCCGAGATTCTTTCCCGACAAAAATACTAGGACTTTGTCAGCCGCGCCGATTGGCGTAAACTGCGCCCAAGCCTGCGAGGAGTTTTTATGACCGCTATTACCATTACCGACGCCGCCCATGATTACCTGGCCGATCTGCTCTCCAAGCAGAACACCCCGGGCATCGGCATCCGCGTTTTCATCACCCAGCCTGGCACCCAGTACGCCGAAACCTGCATTGCCTACTGCAAACCGGGCGAAGAGAAGCCTGAAGATACTGCGCTGGGGCTGAAAAGCTTCACCGCCTACATCGACTCGTTCAGCGAAGCGTTTCTTGACGACGCCGTTGTCGACTATGCCACCGACCGCATGGGCGGCCAGCTGACCATCAAGGCGCCGAACGCCAAAGTGCCGATGGTCAATGCCGACAGCCCGGTCAACGAGCGCATCAACTACTACCTGCAAACCGAGATCAACCCGGGGCTGGCCAGCCACGGCGGTCAGGTCAGCCTGATCGATGTGGTCGAGGACGGCATTGCCGTGTTGCAGTTCGGTGGCGGTTGCCAAGGCTGCGGCCAGGCCGACGTGACCTTGAAGGAAGGCATCGAGCGCACTTTGCTCGAGCGCATTCCTGAGCTCAAGGGCGTTCGCGACGTGACCGACCACACGCAGAAAGAAAACGCCTACTACTAAGGCGTTCGCTGCGAACTAAAAAAACGGCGCCCCGTGAGCGCCATTTTTTTATGGGCAACATTTGCTGTGCCCTATTCGCTAGCAGGCTCGCTCCCAGATTGAAATGCATTCCCCTGTGGGAGTGAGCCTGCTAGCGAAAGCGCCTTTAAGGGCGATAAAGATGTGCATGCCCGGCGCGGTACAGCGAAGACTCGCTGAACACCTCACTGCCCAGCACCCGCCCGACCAGAATCAGCGCCGTACGTCGAAAGCCTTTGGCCTCGACCTTGTCGGCAATGTCCGCCAACGTACCTATCACCCAATCCTGATCCGGCCATGTCGCGCGATGAATAACGGCAATCGGGCAATCTGCGCCGTAATGCGGCAGCAGTTCAACCAGGATCTTCTCCAGATGATTGACCCCCAAGTGGATCGCCATGGTCGCGCCGTGCTGCGCCAGGCTGGCCAGTTCTTCCCCCGCCGGCATCGCGGTCTTGTCGGCGTAACGGGTCAAAATCACGCTTTGCGAGATGTCCGGCAGAGTCAACTCGGCGCCGAGCAGCGCTGCGCATGCCGCGGTGGCCGTCACGCCGGGAATGATCTCGAAAGGAATGCCCAGCTCACGCAAGTAGCGAATCTGCTCACCGATCGCGCCGTACAGACTTGGGTCTCCGGAATGCACACGGGCCACATCCTGGCCTTGGGCATGGGCCGTCCTGATCAGATCGATGATCTGTTCCAGATGCAGTTCAGCGCTATTGGCCACGATTTCGGCCTGATGACCTTCCAGCACCGCTGCGGGTACCAGCGAGCCGGCATAAATGATCACCGGGCAGCTGCGAATCAGCCGTTGGCCTTTGACGGTGATGAGTTCCGGGTCGCCGGGGCCGGCGCCGATGAAGTAGACGGTCATCGTTGAATCCTTGGTAAGAAGCGCAGCCGCACCTCAGATGAAGTGTGCTCATGATCGATGGCGTGGATTATCGGGATTTTATGCAGCGCCGGCCAACGCCAGCGTCGCCTGCGCATATTTCTGCCGGGGAATCAGCAGTTTCGCCGGCGCCTGGATCAGTTGCTCGGCCAGCGCCAGCGCGGCGCTTTCTGCCACGCCGTAGCAGCCGGTGCGCTCAAAGGCGATTTGCGATTGATGGCTGAGACGCTGTTGATAGGGCGCCAGCTCGGCACTGTTGAAATACTGCAGCGGCAGGTTCAGTTGTGTGGCCAGTTCCAGCAGACCCGGTTCGTCGCGTTTGAGATCGATACTGGCCAAAGCCCTGACTGCTCGCAGTTCAATGCGATGCGCCTGCAACGCCTGATCGAGTAACGCGCGCAACGTACTGGCCGGGCAGCCGCGCTGGCAGCCGATGCCGACCACGAAGGTCGGCGCTGCGCGGTCATCGGTCATGCCTGATATTGGCTTGCGCTTTTGCGGCGGAATAACCACGCACTGATCAGGCCCAAGGCCAGCCAGAACGCGACGTTAGTCAGCTGCGAAGCGATTTTGAACTGGGCTTCCAGTGCCTCTGGCGCGAGCATGGAATGCACCTGCGGTTGCGGTGCGCCGATCACATGCGGCACGGCAAGAATCGCCACGCCAAGCAGCTTCATCAGCCAGTGGCGGCTGAAGGCGATCAGCGCCAGACCGACAGCGGTCGAGGCGGCAGTGCCGATCCACCAGATCTGCCGCGAAGCCAGATCAGCCGCCGCAGTGCCCGGCAATTCAGGTGGCAGCCCCAGCGTGGGCGCGAGAACGAACGTGGCGTAACCGGCCAGGCCCCATAGCAAGCCTTGCGAGGTTTTCGTCGGGGCACGCAGGGTGTACAGACCGGCAAGCATCAAGGCGAAACCCACCGCCACCACCAGGTTGCCGCCAGTGGTCGAGGCCACGCGTTGCCAGCCATTTTCTGGCTCCCACGCTTCGGCATCATGGCTGTGGACAGCGGTGCCAGCGGCGTGTTGGTGAACTTCGGCGACCGGTTCGGATTTCTCGAACGTTTCAGCCTGCAGAATCAGTGGCGAGACCCAGAAACTCTGCAGCAAGGTCAGGAGCAGGGCGGCCAGCAAGCCGGTGAAGCCTGCGGTTTGCGCGATACGCTTGATCATCTCGGCAAGCCTCAGTGGCACGGGAACGCGGCGCTGTGGCGGGTATCGTGGGCGGCGTTGTGCACCGCTTCGATGTGCGAGAAGCCGGCGAACCAGACCAGGCTGGCACCGAGGATCGAGGCGAAGAGGGCGGCGGCTACGCGCTGGCCCAAAGTGGTGCTGCTGGAGATGTGGTCAGTGTGGCTGACGGTATTGCTGATGATCGACATAGCGCTTCCCTCTGAAATGTCAGCGGGTAAACAGAGCGCATGAAAATCCCTGCGAGCCGGGCACGCAGGGATTTCGAACAGCGCCCGCCCACCGCGGGTTTGTTTGTGGTCAGCGGCGCTTGCGCGCGCTGGGTGTTGCGGGCCGGTCTCCGGGCTCACGAGGGGTTGGCACGAGGCCGACCTGCAAGCGTCACCTTCCCATGCCGGGGCACAGTGGATCTGACGCTTCGCTCGCTTACCGTTGCGGGGGCAGCACCGGACTGACATGGCTTTGAGTAAAGCACATGATTCACCGGTTTCCCGTTTCACCCTGTGAAGGGCACCCGTAACAAGGTGGGCAGGAGAACATGGGTTTGGGTTTTTAGTCAATTTCCGGGGGCAAAGCCTTTGCTGACTTTTTGCTGGGCCGGCATTCCGCTGTTTGAAAAAGTGAGTCGCTGCAAGAGCGAAACCGCCAGCGGCAGCCTCCGAAGCAACGGATATGCCCCGAACTCAGACTCACCGACCATTGACCCACGACGGACCCATGCGTAGCCTTGCGCTTTCGAGGTTCTTCGGCACTTGCCGAAGCTAAGAAGGGAACGCGGTCGAAGCCGCGGCTGCCCCCGCAACTGTGAACGGTGATGTTCGTTGCCACGCCACTGCCAGCTCAACCGATGAGCCAGCGGGAAGGCGCAGCGAATGCCAGGCCCCGCGCCTGAACGCCGTCAGCCAGGAGACCTGCCTCGTCACAGATTCTCACTACAACCGGGCGGGGTGATCCGGTGGCGAATGCTTCCGGCGTGCACGCGCGCTGCCGGTTCTCGTCCTGTATGCCCGCCGCTTGCCAAAGGGCATACCGATGAAAACACTGGCCAAACTTCCCGTCACCATCGTCACCGGTTTCCTCGGCTCGGGCAAAACCACGTTGCTACGGCACATGCTCGACAACGCTCAGGGCCGGCGCATCGCGGTCATCGTCAACGAGTTTGGCGAGCTCGGCATCGACGGTGAAATCCTCAAGCAATGCACCATCGGCTGCACCGAAGAAGAGGCCAGTGGCCGTGTTTATGAGCTGGCCAACGGCTGCCTGTGCTGCACGGTGCAGGAAGAGTTCTTTCCGGTAATGCGCGAACTGGTCGCCCGTCGCGGTGACCTTGATCACATCCTTATCGAAACCTCCGGCCTGGCCCTGCCCAAGCCGTTGGTGCAAGCCTTCCAGTGGCCGGAAATCCGCAGCGCCTGCACCGTCGACGCAGTCATCACCGTAGTCGACAGCCCGGCCGTCGCCGCTGGCACCTTCGCCGCGTTCCCGGATCAGGTCGATGCCCAGCGCAAACTCGATCCGAACCTTGATCACGAGTCGCCGCTGCACGAATTGTTCGCCGATCAACTGGCCAGTGCTGACCTGGTCATCCTCAACAAAGCCGACCAGACCAGCGCGGAAGATCTCGCACGGGTGCGCGCTGAAGTTGCCGAAGAGCTGCCGCCAGCGGTAAAAATCATCGAAGCCAGCAACGGCCGTCTGCCGCTTGACGTGCTGATTGGCCTCGGCGCTGGCTCCGAGGAACACATCGACAGCCGCCACAGTCATCATGATCACCACCACGACGGTGATGACGATGACCACGATCACGACGCCTTCGATTCGATCTCCATCGAACTGCCGCAAGCTGACGAAAGCCTGCTGCTCGACGCGCTGACGCAATTGGTGGTGCAGAACGGCATCCTGCGGGTCAAAGGCTTCGCGGCGATTCCGAACAAGCCGATGCGCCTGTTGATCCAGGGTGTGGGCACGCGTTTCGACAAGCATTTCGACCGCCAGTGGGGTGCCGAGGAAGCGCGCGTCACGCGCCTGGTGCTGATCGGTCAGGAACTCGATGCCGTGCAACTCGAAGCGCAACTGCGCGCCGCGCTCAGCGTTTAAGCCATGCACCTGCTCAGGACCCAGCCCGGCGGATTCGTCTCGGACGACAACATTGCCGATCTCGGACAAACCCCCGCCGAGCTGGTGATCCTGTGCAGCGGCGATTCCAGCCTGGCGCTGCTCGCCGAGGCTGCGCAGCAATTGCCCGATGACTACCCGAGCCTGCGTCTGGCCAACCCGATGCAGGTGCAGAATCATGCCTCGGTCGATCTGTACGTGGACGAAGTGCTGCGCCACGCCAAGGTCATTCTGATCTCACTGCACGGCGGCATTGCCTATTGGCGCTACGGCGTCGAGCGGCTGGTCGAGTTGTCCGAACGCGGCGTGCAACTGATTCTGGTGCCTGGCGATGACCGCCCGGACCCCGAGCTCAGCGACTTGAGCACGGTCAGCGCCGAAGTCCGCGATCGACTCTGGCAATTTCTGCGTCAAGGCGGCATGGGCAATGCGCTGGATTTCTTCCATTGCCTGGGCAACCAATGGTTCGCCCGCGATTACCCGTGGAGCGAGCCGCACACCCTGCCGCGCACGGCGATTTATCACCCACAGAAAACCAGCGCTGTCCTGAGTGACTGGCAAGCCGAATGGCGACCCGATCAAACCGTGGCGGCGCTGTTGTTTTATCGCTCGCATTTGCAGGCGGCGAACACGGCTTTCATCGATGTGTTCTGTCAGCGTTTGCAGGCAGCCGGGCTCAATCCGCTGCCGATCGCGGTGGCCAGTCTGAAAGAACCCGGCTGCCTGTCGGTGGTCGAGGATTGGCTGGATGAAGTCGAGGCCGGGGTCATCCTCAACACCACCGGTTTCGCTCAGTCCAGTCCCGAGGCGCCGCATCTGCGCCCGTTCCGCCGCAACATCCCGGTGATTCAAGCGATCTGCGCTCAGGACAACGAACCCGGCTGGCGCGACAGCGAGCAAGGCCTTGGGCCGCGCGATCTGGCGATGCACATTGCCTTGCCGGAACTCGACGGGCGCATCATCAGCCGACCGATCAGCTTCAAGGATCTGGCCTGGCGCAGCGAGCGCAGTCAGTCCGATGTGGTCTGCTACCGCGCTCAGCCCGAACGCATGGATTTCGTCGCCGAACTGGCGCGGCGTTGGGTTGCTTTGGCACGCGTGCCGAACGGCGAAAAACGCATCGCGCTGATCCTTGCCAACTACCCGACCCGGGACGGCCGCATCGGCAATGGGGTCGGCCTCGATACGCCGGCGGCGGCGCTGAACATCCTGCGGGCATTGCGTGCCGAAGGTTATCCCATCACAGCTGAGTTGCCCGACAGCGGCACCGAGCTGATCCAGCAACTGCTCGGCGGTGTCAGCAATGACCTCGACAGCCTCGATCTGCGTCCCTGTCAGCAGAGCCTGGCGATGGACGATTACCTGGCAATGTTCAACGCGCTGCCGGAGGCAAATCGCGCGGCGGTGGTCGAACGTTGGGGATCACCACACAACGATCCGATGTGCCGCGACGGCCGCCTGATGATCGCCGGTCTGCGTTTCGGTCTGACCTTTGTCGGCATTCAGCCGGCGCGCGGTTATCAGGTCGATCCGAGCGCGGTGTATCACGACCCGGATCTGGTGCCGCCGCACGGTTATCTGGCGTTCTATTTCTGGTTGCGCAACACCTACGGCGCTCACGGCGTGATCCACGTCGGCAAGCACGGCAATCTCGAATGGCTGCCGGGCAAGGGCGTTGGGCTATCGGAAAACTGCTGGCCGGATGCGTTGCTCGGGCCGCTGCCGAATATCTATCCGTTCATTGTCAACGACCCGGGCGAGGGCGCTCAGGCGAAGCGGCGTACCCAAGCGGTGATCATCGACCACCTGATGCCGCCGCTGACCCGCGCCGAAACCTACGGGCCGCTGCGCAATCTGGAGTTGCTCGCCGACGAATATTACGAGGCGCAACTGCTCGATCCGCGCCGCGCCCGTGAGCTACAGCGCGACATTCTGCAATTGGTGCGAGACACGCAGATCGACCGCGAACTGCAACTGGATGCTGCGCTGGACAGCGACGCCGATGCGGCGATCTGGTTGCCGCGTCTGGACACTTATCTGTGCGATCTGAAGGAATCGCAGATTCGCGATGGGTTGCACATATTTGGCGAATCGCCGAGCGGGCGCTTGCGTATCGACACGTTGCTGGCGCTGCTGCGCATCCCGCGCGGAGACGGCAAGGGCGCGCAGTCGAGCTTGTTGCGAGCGTTGGCCAAGGCGTTTGAGCTCGGTTTTGATCCGCTGGATTGCGCGTTGGCCGATCCCTGGAGCGGCCGGCGGCCGACCGAGTTGCAGACCATCAGCGAAGAAGTCTGGCGCACCGCCGGCGACACCCGCGAGCGCCTCGAACTCTTCGCCACCGACCTGATCTCCCAGGCACTACAAAATCCCTGTAGGAGTGAGCCTGCTCGCGAAGGCGTCGGGTCCGGCAATTCAGTTTTGAATGACACACCGCTTTCGCGAGCAGGCTCGTTCCCACAGGGGCCAGGGTGGTCTGATGTGAATGAGATCATCCAGTCCCTGCGCGAAGTCGTCGCCCCGCGCCTCGACGCTTGCGGGCCGGCTGAAATGCGCGGTCTGCTCGACGCCCTCAGCGGTCGTTTCGTCCCCGCCGGCCCCAGCGGTGCGCCCAGCCGTGGCCGCCTCGATGTGTTGCCTACCGGTCGCAACTTCTATTCAGTGGACGTGCGCAACCTGCCGACCACCACCGCGTGGCGCATCGGGTTCCAGTCGGCAACGCTGATCCTCGAACGACATTTGCAGGATCATGGCGATCACTTGCGCCAGTTGGGCTTGTCTGTCTGGGGCACCGCAACCATGCGCACCGGCGGCGACGACATCGCCCAGGCCATGGCGCTGATGGGCGTGCGTCCGGTCTGGGCCACGGGCAGTCAGCGCGTGGATGACTTCGAAATTCTGCCGCTGAGTCTGCTCGATCGCCCGCGTGTTGACGTGACGCTGCGGGTTTCGGGGTTTTTCCGTGATGCGTTTGCCAATCTCATCCGCCTGTTCGACGCCGCCGTGCAAGCGGTGGCCGCGCTGGACGAGCCTGACGACTTGAACCCACTGGCCGCCAAAGTGCGCGCTGAACTTGAAGCGCTGCTGCAAGCGGGCATTGATGAGGACACCGCGCGGCGTCAGGCCGGGTGGCGCATCTTTGGCGCGAAACCGGGGGCGTACGGCGCGGGAGTGCAAGGCGCTATCGACGGGCGCCTGTGGCAGACCCGCGAAGACCTCGCCGAGGTTTATCTGAATTGGGGTGCCTACGCGTACGGCGGCGCTGACGAAGGTACCGCCGCCCGCGAGCAATTCAGTCAGCGCTTGAGCCAGGTGCAGGCAGTGCTGCAAAACCAGGACAATCGCGAGCATGATTTGCTCGATTCCAATGATTATTACCAGTTCCAGGGCGGCATGCTCGCGGCGGTGGAGAGCCTGCGTGGCGAGGCGGCAGCCAGTTATCACGGCGATCACAGCCAGCCGGATCTGCCGAAGATTCGTACCTTGAAAGAAGAGCTGAACCGCGTGGTGCGCTCGCGCGCGGCCAACCCGAAGTGGATCGACGGGGTCAAGCGTCACGGCTACAAAGGCGCGTTCGAACTGGCGGCGACCGTTGATAATCTGTTCGCCTTCGATGCGACGACGCAGCTGATCGACGACCATCAATATGCGTTGCTGGCGGATGCGTACTTGCTTGACCCGGCGACCCGGGATTTTGTCCGTGAGCATAATCCCCATGCACTGCGCGACATGACTGAGCGCATGCTTGAGGCGCAGCAGCGCGGGATGTGGCAGGAGCCGGGAGCGTATAAAGATGCGCTGGAAAACCTCCTGCTGGACATAGAAGAAGACACCTGACACAACGCGATCCCTTGTAGGAGTGAGCCTGCTCGCGATAGCGATAGTTCAGCAAATCCATAAGTTGACTGATACACCGCCATCGCGAGCAGGCTCACTCCTACAGTTGAAACAATTCACCGACCATGACCGAGTACTCAAAATGACCGACACCCCACATTTCCCGCTCTCCGCCGTGGTCGGCGCCGATGACTTGAAGCTCGCCCTGTGCCTGACCGCCATTGACCCGAAAATCGGCGGCGTACTCATCGAAGGGCCGCGCGGCATGGCCAAGTCGACATTGGCCCGGGGCCTGGCGGATCTGCTCGCCAGTGGCCAGTTCGTCACTTTGCCGTTGGGCGCAACTGAAGAACGCCTGGTCGGCACCCTCGATCTCGACGCTGCCCTGAGCGACGGGCGCGCGCAATTCTCCCCGGAGTATTGGCCAAGGCTGACGGTGGCGTGCTGTACGTCGATGAAGTCAATCTGCTGCCCGATCACCTGGTGGACCTGTTGCTCGATGTCGCCGCCAGCGGCACCAACCTGATCGAGCGTGACGGCATTTCCCACCGGCATTCGGCGAGGTTCGTCCTGATCGGCACCATGAACCCGGAAGAGGGCGAATTGCGGCCGCAACTGCTTGACCGGTTCGGCCTGAACGTCGCCCTCAGCGGGCACACCGCGCCCGCCGAGCGCGGACAGATCATTCGCCGGCGGCTGGATTTCGACAGCGATCCACAAGGGTTCTGCGCGCAATGGGAAAGCCAGCAGCAGATTTTGCGTTCGCGTTGTGAACGCGCCCGCGAGCGCTTGGCAGCCATCCCGCTGGATGATGCGGCACTGGCGCTGATTACCGAGCGTTGCTTTGCCGCTGGCGTTGATGGCCTGCGCGCCGATCTGGTGTGGTTGCGCGCAGCGCGCGCCCATGCCGCGTGGCGTGGGTCGGACGCGATTGCTGCAGAGGATATCGACGCGGTGGCTGAATTTGCCCTGCGCCATCGCCGTCGCGAGCAACCTTCGACCCAGGCAGAATCTTCTGCCTCAGCACCGTCAGGCGCAGACAGCAAATCTGGCGAAGGGCAGGGCCAGTGGGGCGAGATGCCGGCAACGGCGCAAGCCACCGGTGCCCGCCGCGAAGTTCCGAGCTGGCCGCCGCTGGCAAAAAGCCCTAGGCATTCGCCCCCGATCCGACGCGGGGGCGAATGCCAGACCCCGTGCCGGACAACTCGACAATGGCCGCCAGGGCCAGCGGCATGGGGCCGGCAGCGGATCGGTGAACTGGCCGGGCACTCTCCTCAATGGCCGCCCCCGGCGCCGCGCCGATCTGCTGTTCCAGCAACGCACCCGCTCACCCCATGAGATCTGGCTGGTGATCATCGATGCGTCGGCTTCGACTCGTCGCCATCAGGCCTTGAGCGATGCCAAGGGTCTGCTCGCGCAACTGTTCGACGACGCTTACCGCCAGCGGGCGCGGCTGGCTTTGCTGACGGCCAGTGGCACCGCGCCGAAATGGCAGGTGCAAGGATTGAAGGCCTCAAGCGGCCTGAGCGTCTGGCTCGACGGCCTCGGCGCCGGTGGCGGCACGCCGTTGCTCGCGGCGCTGGCGCAGGCGCAGCAGTGGCTGACAGTGCGGCGCAAGCGCTTTCCCGCCGAACGGCAGCGCTGCCTGATCGTGACCGATGGTCGCCTGAAGGACGTGTCTGGGTTGCCCGTGCTGGCGTGCCCCGGATTGCTCATCGACATTGAGCGCGGGCCGATTCGCCTGGGCCGAGCGAAAGAACTGGCGACCGCGCTGCAAGCGCAGTATCAGCATATCGATGAGCTGGGTTTACGCTGAAATCCGCTGCGCCGCTCAAACCCTGTGGGAGCGAGCTTGCTCGCGAAGGCGTCTTCAGCAGCGCTGAAAATCTCCGGTCGAGTTCATTCATACAGATTTTGAAATGATTTGCCGCTGTGGAACGGGCCGGTCGACCCTGTACGCTCCAAGGCCATTTTTCATTCAGGATTTACATGAACACCCTCTCGGAGCCTCCCAGTCAGCATTCTCCAGCGCGCCTTCGCGCGGTCTTGATCCATTCGCAGCATCCCGTCTTCCGACTCCCGACTATGGTTGATAACGCGGCTCTTGAGCCTTCGCGTTGCACTTCGCCGTGTCCGGCAGCCTGAATTCACCGAAGAGAGATCGAGACGTTTTATGGAATGGTTAGCGGATCCCACGGCCTGGTTAGGCCTGTTGACTCTGATCGTGCTGGAATTGGTACTGGGTATCGACAACCTGGTGTTCATCGCAATTCTTGCCGACAAACTGCCGCCGCATCAGCGTGATCGTGCGCGGCTCATCGGCCTTTCGCTGGCGTTGATCATGCGTCTGGGCCTGTTGGCGAGCATTTCCTGGTTGGTCACGCTCACACAGCCGTTGTTCGAGGTGTTCGACAAGAGTTTCTCCGGGCGTGATCTGATCATGCTGTTCGGTGGTGTGTTCCTGTTGTTCAAGGCGACGATGGAGTTGCATGAACGCCTCGAAGGCCACGTTGGCGAGCGCTCGACCAACACAACCTACGCGCTGTTCTGGCCGATCGTCGCGCAGATCGTGGTGCTCGACGCCGTGTTCTCCCTTGATGCGGTGATCACCGCCGTGGGCATGGTCGATGAACTGGCGGTGATGATGATCGCGGTGATCATTTCCATCGGCCTGATGATCGTCGCCAGCAAACCGCTGACCCGCTTCGTCAACGCGCATCCGACCGTGATCATGCTGTGTCTGGGCTTCCTGATGATGATCGGTTTTGCCCTGACCGCAGAAGGTCTGGGCTTCCACATTCCGAAAGGCTATCTGTACGCCGCCATTGGCTTCTCGATTCTGATCGAGGTGTTCAACCAGATCGCCCGGGCTCGGCGCAAACGTTCGATGCAGGGCGTGCGGCCGATGCGCGAGCGCACAGCCCATGCGGTGATGCGTCTGCTCGGTGGCCGCAAGCTGGCGGCGGAGGAGGTTGGTGAGGAAATCTCCGACCTGCTGGACAACGGTGAAGCACCGGTGGCCGAGCTGTTCGACCGTCGTGAGCGGGTGATGATCAGCGGTGTGCTGCAACTGGCGGAACGGCCGATTCGCAACCTGATGACGGTGCGCGCCGACGTTGACCTGATTGATCTTGCCGATGATGCCGAAACCATTCGTACGAAGTTGATGCATTCGTCGTACTCGCGCTTGCCGTTGATTCGCGATGGTGCGGTGGATGAGCCGTTGGGCTTCGTACACAAGAAGGAACTGCTCAAGGAATATCTGGCCGGAAACGAGCCGAGCCTTGAGCATCTGGCGCGCAAGGCGATCAATCTGCTCGACAGTTATTCGATCCTCAATGCGCTGGAGCAAATGCGCGCGGCATCGACGCACATCGCCTTCGTGGTCAACGAATTCGGCGATTTTGTCGGCGTACTGACCATGACCGACATCCTCGAATCGATCGCCGGCGAGTTACCCGACGCCAGCGAAATCGAAGGCCCGGACGTGGTCGAAGAGCGCGGCGGGTTTCTGGTCAGCGGCGCGCTGCCCTTGGCTCGCGTTCGCCAGCGTACCGGCTTCGATGCCGAGCCGACCGAGGATTATCAGACCATGGCCGGGTTGGTCATGAGCCTGCTGGATCGGTTGCCGATGATGGGCGATCGACTGGAATACGAAGGCTGGCAACTGACCGTCAAAGCCGTTGAAGAGCGGCGCGTGACGCGGGTGCTGCTGGAGCGTGCTGCCGCGTAATACTTGAGCTCTCTACAGGCGATGCCGGCCTCTTCGCGAGCAAGCTCGCTCCCACATTTGAAACGGGTTCCAATGTGGGAGCGAGCTTGCTCGCGAATGCGATTTGGTAGTCTGGTGAGGCTCGTTCAGAACATCCGGCGTAGGCGTCCACGTGGAACGGTACGCAAAGTACGGAGTGTCCGACGCAACCAAGTCAGATCATGCGTTCGTTTGCGCGCGGCAACGGGCGCTTTGGTCTTGCCGATATGCACCGCGAAATCCCGTGCGAGAGTTTCTTCAGTGCCAATGCCTTTGAGCTTTTTGATCAGCCTGCCATTTTTGTAAAACAGCACTGTAGGCGTGCCGGTCACGTTCGGGTGGCGAGGCGATTGGCTGGTGTTAAGCATATAGATGTTGGCGCGCAGTCGGTAAGGCTCGGCAATCTGCCGAACGATCGGCCCGGCCCATTCGCAGGCGGGGCAGTGTTCATTAGCGAAATAAAGAATGACCGGACGCCAGGTTTTCAGGGCTTTGCGGTACGTATCAGGCAGGACTGTCATCGGTGCTCTGGAACTCATCGAATGATCCTTTTTTCGAGTGAAACGGTTACGTGTTCGTGGAAAAAACGAGTTACCCCTGGCTGGCAACTCGTTTTCTACAACTATGCGTCAGAGCAGCTTCGACAGAGTTACATCACCGAAGTAGGCACCAAACTCACCGAAAGTCCCGTCATCGGATTCCAGTTTGACAATGAACTTCAGAGTCGAAATCTGCGTCGTGAATTGTTCGAATTTCACTGTCCACTCCTGACCACCCCCGACGTTGAGGTGAACCGGCTCGCCAGTCGGGACAGGCTGCACGGTAATGCGACCCGCAAATCCGCCCAGCGTCTTCATCCTTGCCGACAACATAAATTTCCCGCCGCCGCCTTCCCCAGTCAGCACCTCCTGACTAATGGAATGCGGCGTTGCAATGACGCAGTCACCGGCCACGAACTTGACGTCAGATGGATTGGACACCGTCCAATGTGTGCCTTCTTGGGAAAAGTCGCCGTTCTTGATCAGATTAGCCATGTCAATATTCCTTATTGAGTCAGAGTTACAAGTGATGCTGCAGCCCTCGTATGGGCTGACCCAGTTAGCCTGCGGAGTTCATCGCGCACAACTGTCAACTCTGACAGGTAGACAGCTAAATCCGATGAGCGGTATGCAGGCAAAACGATCTCAATTGGTATTTGCGCTCGCCTCTTAAAAACTCACAACGTGCTCCCAAATGTGACGTTACTTTCCCGATACCGGGTAATTACGGGACGCGGGCTTTCGGGGCAGCCACTATGCGCGGATGCACTCCGTCCGTTAACTCACTGAATAATTTCAACTTTCCCGGTTGTCGCATTTTACGCTGAGGCTGTGGCACACTTTCTGCTGTCTATTCCGTAGTAACAAACCGTGTTCCGGTATAGCGGAATAAACACAATTCTGGAGTGCTTGCCATGCATCGCCGTCCTTCGTTGTTCAAAGCGTGTGTTTTTGTTCTTGCAGCTTCGTCCGCAGTCATGGGTATGGCCCAAGCTGCCGACAGCAAACTCGACAGTGTCCTGGCGCGTGGCAAGTTGATTGTCGGCACCGGCAGCACCAATGCGCCGTGGCACTTTCAGGGCGCGGACGGCAAGTTGCAGGGTTTTGATATCGACATCGCCAGGATGGTGGCCAAGGGGTTGTTCAACGACCCGAGCAAAGTCGAGTTCGTGGTGCAGTCGTCCGATGCGCGGATTCCCAATCTGCTCACCGACAAGGTCGACATGAGCTGCCAGTTCATCACCGTCACCGCCAGCCGCGCTCAGCAAGTGGCATTCACTTTGCCGTACTACCGCGAAGGCGTCGGCCTGCTTTTACCGAACAACAGCAAGTACAAGGAAATCGAAGACCTGCAGGCGGCAGGCGATGACGTGACCGTCGCGGTGCTGCAGAACGTGTATGCCGAAGAGTTGGTGCATCAGGCATTGCCCAAGGCCAAAGTCGATCAGTACGACAGCGTCGATCTGATGTACCAGGCGGTGAACTCCGGTCGCGCCGATGCCGCCGCTACCGATCAATCGTCGGTCAAATACCTGATGGTGCAGAACCCAGGCCGCTATCGCAGCCCGGCTTACGCGTGGAGCCCGCAAACTTACGCCTGCGCGGTCAAACGTGGCGATCAGGACTGGCTGAACTTCGTCAACACCGCTCTTCATGAAGCCATGACCGGAGTTGAGTTCCCGACCTACGCCGCTTCGTTCAAACAATGGTTCGGTGTTGATCTGCCATCTCCAGCCATCGGTTTGCCAGTCGAATTCAAATGATCCCGTGAGAGTGGGGCGATTTATGTCGCCCCGCTCAAGGTACTGCTGACCATGAACTATCAGTTGAACTTTGCCGCCGTGTGGCGCGATTTCGACACCTTGCTGGCGGGGCTCGGTCTGGGGTTGCAGCTGGCGCTGGTGTCGATCGCCATCGGCTGCGTGATCGGCCTGCTGATGGCGTTTGCCTTGCTCTCCAGGCATCGCGCCTTGCGGGTGCTGGCTTCGGTGTACGTCACGGTGGTGCGTAACACGCCGATCCTGGTGTTGATTCTGTTGATCTACTTTGCCTTGCCAAGTCTGGGGATTCGCCTGGACAAGATCCCGTCGTTCATCATTACGTTGTCGCTGTATGCCGGGGCGTACCTGACCGAAGTTTTCCGTGGCGGTTTGCTGAGTATCCCCAAAGGCCTGCGTGAAGCGGGGTTGGCGATCGGCCTCGGCGAATGGCAGGTCAAGGCTTACGTCACCGTGCCGGTAATGCTGCGCAACGTGTTGCCGGCGCTGTCGAACAACTTCATTTCGCTGTTCAAGGACACCTCGCTGGCGGCTGCGATTGCAGTGCCGGAGCTGACCTATTACGCGCGCAAGATCAACGTCGAAAGCTACCGGGTGATCGAAACCTGGCTGGTGACCACGGCGTTGTATGTCGCGGCCTGTTACCTCATTGCCATGCTGCTGCGTTACCTCGAGCAGCGTCTGGCGATCCGCCGATAGGAGGCTGCGATGTACGAATCTCCCAGTTGGTTGCATGAATTGTGGCTCGCTCGCGAGCCGTTGTGGCAGGGCTTTCTGACCAGTGTGCAGGTCTCGGCGTTGGCCATCGTCTTGGGCACCATGCTCGGCGTGGTTGCCGGCCTGGTCCTGACTTACGGCAGATTCTGGATGCGTGCACCGTTCCGCGTTTACGTCGATCTGATTCGCGGCACGCCTGTGTTTGTGCTGGTGCTGGCCTGCTTCTATATGGCGCCTGCGCTCGGTTGGCAGATCAGCGCGTTCCAGGCCGGTGCCCTGGGCCTGACGCTGTTCTGCGGCTCGCACGTCGCCGAAATCGTTCGTGGTGCGCTGCAAGCCTTGCCGCGCGGGCAGCTGGAGGCGGGCAAAGCCATCGGCCTGACGTTCTACCAATCCCTCGGCTACGTCCTGTTGCCTCAGGCGCTGCGGCAGATCCTGCCGACCTGGGTCAATTCGTCCACCGAAATCGTCAAGGCGTCGACCTTGCTTTCGGTGATCGGCGTTGCCGAATTGCTGCTCAGTACGCAACAGATCATTGCCCGGAACTTCATGACCCTGGAGTTCTATCTGTTCGCCGGTTTTCTGTTTTTCGTCATCAACTACGGCATCGAATTACTCGGCCGGCACATTGAAAAACGGGTGGCCCTGCCATGACTCAAGCTCAAGTTGCTTCACAGGATCAGGCGCTGCTGGACATTCGCGGCCTGCACAAACAGTACGGCGCGGTGGAAGTGCTCAAGGGTGTCGACCTGAGCATGCAGCGCGGCAATGTGGTCACGCTGATCGGCTCCAGCGGCTCGGGCAAGACCACGCTGCTGCGTTGCGTGAACATGCTCGAAGAATTCCAGGGCGGGCAGATCCTGCTCGACGGCGAATCCATCGGTTACGACGAGATCAACGGTAAACGTGTGCGCCATGTGGAAAAGGTCATTGCCCGCCATCGTGCGATGACCGGCATGGCCTTCCAGCAATTCAACCTCTTCCCGCATCTGACCGCGTTGCAGAACGTCACCTTGGGCCTGCTCAAGGTGAAGAAAATGCACAAGGACGAAGCCGTGGTGCTCGCGGAAAAATGGCTGGAGCGCGTCGGCCTGCTGGAGCGGCGCAATCACTTTCCCGGTCAGTTGTCCGGTGGCCAGCAACAGCGCGTGGCGATTGCCCGAGCGATTGCGATGAATCCGAGCCTGATGCTTTTTGACGAAGTCACCTCGGCCCTTGACCCGGAGCTGGTCGGCGAGGTGCTCAACGTGATCAAGGGCCTGGCCGAGGACGGCATGACCATGTTGCTGGTGACCCACGAAATGCGTTTCGCCTTCGAGGTCTCGGACAAGATCGTCTTCATGAATCAAGGGCGAATCGAAGAGCAGGGACCTCCCAAGGAACTGTTCGAACGCCCGCAATCGCCGCGTCTGGCGGAATTTCTCAAGAGCACGCGGTTTTGAATCTGCACTTTTGCAATCAGGAGAAACACCCATGAGTATTACGCGTTACGGCACCGGCAGCACCGCCGCCGGCGGCCAGCCTCGTCCATTCGCCCGCGCTGTCGAAGCGGATGGCTGGCTGCATGTGTCCGGTCAGGTACCGGCGGTGGATGGCGAGATCATTGTTGGCGGCATCGTCGAGCAGACCCATCAGACCATGAAGAACCTGATCGCGATTCTGGAAGAGGCCGGTTATGGCCTGGAAGACGTGGTACGGGCCGGTGTGTGGCTGGACGATCCTCGGGATTTCAGCAGCTTCAACAAGGTCTTCGCCGAGTACTTCAAACCCGAACACGCCCCGGCGCGGGCCTGTGTGCAGGCGAGCATGATGGTCGATTGCAAGGTTGAGATCGACTGCATTGCCTACAAGAAGAAGGCCTGAAACACGCCGATCGTTCCGACGCTATGCGTGGGAATGCAGCCCGGGACGCTCTGCGTCCCAAAAGCGGACGCGGAGCGTCCGGTAAGGCATTCCCACGCGGAGCATGGGAACGATCATTGGCTGTAAACTCCCGGCGACTTTGAATGGAACCCACTGAAATGACCGAAGACACCATCAAGCGCCGGGCTCGCGGTCTGGACCGGGCGTTCGATATCCTCGATTTTCTCAAGGAAATCGGCCAGCCGCTGCGCCCCAATGACATCGCCAATGGCATTGGCAGCCCGAAATCGACGGTCTATGAACTGGTCGCATCCTTGCTGGAACGGCGAATACTGGAGCCGGTGGGCAAGGACGGTCACGTCTATCTGGGCCGCCAGTTGTACTTCCTCGGCCAGGCGCATCTGCGCCATTTCGACCTCAGCCGTGAGGCCGATCACGCCCTGCAGGAAATCGTCAGTCAGACTCGCGAAACCGCGCAGATGTGCCTGCTCAACGGGCGCAAATACACGGTGGCGCTGATGAAGGAGGGCGAGCGGCATTTTCGCATTTCCTCCGATATTGGCGAAAACGCGCCGATCCCGTGGACCGCCTCCGGGCGCCTGCTGCTCGCGCATTTGAGCGACCAGCAGATCATCGATCTGATCGACGAAGACGACTACATCCTGCCCGACGGCGAACGCCTGCCACTGGAACGTTTTCTGGCGGAAATTCGTCAGGCTGGCATCGATGGCTTCTTCTCCTTCGACAGCGTCGCCGACACCTTCACCCATTGCTTCGCCGCGCCGGTCAAAGACCCGCAAGGCGTGGCCATTTGTACTTTGTGCATCGTCGCCCCACGGGCCGATGCGAAAAACAATTACAACGACTATCGCCGGGTATTGATCGAGAGCGCCAACAGCCTCGCCCGGCGGATCAACGAATAACCGCGGCTGCCTGCGGCCGCGCCTGTGAGGATTCGACCATGACCACTGCCATCAACTCTGCCGTAGAAAAAGGCGATGCCGCCATCGGTGCGCAACTGACCCGCGACGTCAGCCTGCCGGCGCTGGTGCTGCACCGCGAGGCGCTGGAGCACAACATTCGCTGGATGCAGAAGTTTGTCAGCGACAGTGGCGCGGAACTGGCGCCCCATGGCAAAACCAGCATGACCCCAGCCCTGTTCAAGCGACAGCTCGACGCCGGCGCCTGGGGCATCACCCTCGCCAGCGCCACGCAGACACGCGCCGCTTATGCCCACGGCGTGCGCCGGGTGCTGATGGCCAACCAACTGGTCGGCACGCCGAACATGGCGCTGATTGCCGATCTGCTCGCCGATCCGACGTTCGATTTCTATTGCATGGTCGATCACCCGGATAACGTCGCCGACCTCGGGGCTTACTTCGCTTCGCGGGGCCTGAAGCTCAACGTGATGATCGAATACGGCGTGGTCGGCGGACGCTGCGGTTGCCGTAGCGAGCAGGAAGTCATCGAACTGGCCAAGGCCATCGACGCGCAACCGGCGCTGGCCCTGACCGGCATCGAAGGTTACGAAGGCGTGATCCACGGCGACCACGCAGTCAGCGGCATTCGCGAGTTCGCCGCATCGCTTGTGCGCCTGGCGGTGCAGCTGCAGGACAGCGGCGCCTTTGCTATCGCCAAACCGATCATCACCGCGTCCGGTTCGGCCTGGTATGACCTGATTGCCGAATCCTTCGAAACGCAAAACGCCGCTGGCCGCTTCCTCACCGTGTTGCGCCCGGGCAGTTACGTGGCGCACGACCACGGCATCTACAAAGAAGCGCAGTGCTGCGTGCTCGACCGTCGCAGCGATCTGCACGAGGGCCTGCGCCCGGCGCTGGAAGTCTGGGCTCACGTGCAGTCGTTGCCGGAGCCGGGTTTTGCGGTGATTGCTCTGGGCAAGCGTGACGTCGCATTCGATGCCGGTTTGCCGGTGCCGCTGCTGCGCTACAAGGCCGGCGCAGTTCCGGCGGTGGGCGATGACGTCGGTGCGTGCAAGGTCACGGCGGTGATGGATCAGCATGCGTTCATGACCGTGGCGCCGGGGGTACAGCTGCGGGTCGGCGACATCATTTCCTTTGGTACATCGCATCCGTGCCTGACGTTTGACAAGTGGCGGGTGGGGTTGCTGGTGGATGAGCAGTTGGCGGTCATCGAAACCATGGAGACTTGCTTCTAAGGCTTGCGATTGCGTTGCGGCGGCTATTCGCGAGCAGGCTCGCTCCCACAAGGGCAATACGTTCCATTGTGGGAGCGAGCCTGCTCGCGAAAACGCCCGCACAGCCACCACCGACCCCCCAGAGATCCCACCCGATGAAAATCCTCCGCAACACCCCGCGCATCGCCCTGATCGGCGAATGCATGATCGAACTGCAGCAACGCGCCGACGGCAGTCTGCAGCAAAGCTTCGGTGGCGATACCCTCAACACAGCGGTGTATCTGTCCCGTGCGCTGGGCGATAAGGCGCACGTCGACTACGTCACCGCGCTGGGTGACGACAGTTTCAGCGACGCCATGTGCCAGATCTGGCGCAGCGAAGGCATCGGCCTTGATCTGGTACAGCGTTTGCCCGGTCGGCTGCCTGGTCTGTACTGCATCCAGACCGACGCCAACGGCGAGCGGCGCTTCCTGTACTGGCGCAACGAAGCGGCGGTACGCGATTGCTTCACCACCCCTGCGGCCGAGCCGATCCTCGCGGCGTTGCCGGACTACGACGTGCTGTATTTCAGCGGGATCACCCTCGCTGTACTCGGAATGCAAGGCCGCGCCCGACTGATCAAGACCCTGATTGAAGCCAGACAGCGCGGCGCACGCATCGTTTTCGACAACAACTACCGCCCACGCCTGTGGGCGTCTGTGGAAGAGGCGCGCGCGGCGTATCGCAGCGTCCTGTCTTATGTCGATCTGGCGTTGCTGACGGTGGATGACGAACAGGCATTGTTCGGGTTTGCCGATTGCGCTGAGGTGTTTGCCACGTATGCACAGATCGGCACGGCGGAAGTGGTGCTCAAGCGCGGCGCCGAGGCGTGTCTGATTCGCTGCGATGGTGAGGCGTTCGAAGTGCCGGCGCAGAAGGTCGACAAGGTCGTCGACACCACAGCGGCGGGGGACTCGTTCAGCGCGGCGTATCTGGCCAGGCGCTTGCTCGGCGGCAGTCCGGCGGAGGCGGCAGCGGCGGGGCATGAATTGGCCAGTCGGGTGATTCAAGTACCCGGAGCGCTGATCCCCAGAATTTGAAATGCAATCCCTTGTAGGAGCTGACGAGTGCACAGCAGCAGTGATCAATCCCGATAAAACACCTGCACCAGGTGATAGCCAAACTTGCTCTTGATCGGCCCATGCACGGTGCGCAGCGGTTTCTTGAAAATCACCGCATCAATCGCCCCGACCATCTGTCCCGGCCGCACTTCGCCCAGATCGCCGCCGCGCTTGCCGGACGGGCAGGTGGAAAACTTCTTCGCCAGCACATCGAACGCTTCACCCTTGGCGATGCGCTGTTTGAGTTGTTCGGCCTCTTCGGCAGTTTTCACCAGAATGTGGCGGGCTTGGGCTTTCATCGTGCGATACCTGATAACGGGTGACGGCGGGGCGCGCGATTATGCCTCAAGTCACGGGATCGGGGTGCTCAACTTGCGGATCTTGCTCGCCAGGACCTCGAGTACAAACGGCTTGGCGACCATGTCCATGCCTGCTTCGAGAAAGCCCTGACGCTCGGCAGCTATTTGCGCGTAACCGGTCATGAACAGCACTTTAAGATCCGGCCGATGCTGGCGAGCAATCTCCGCCAACTGGCGACCGTTCATGCCCGGCAGCCCGACATCAGTGACCAGCAGATCGATGCGTTGTGCGGATTCGAGCAGCGGCAGGGCGGTCTGCGCGTTTTCCGCTTCGAAGGTTTTGTAGCCCAGCTCCTTGAGCAGATCGAGTACCAGCATGCGCACCGCCGGATCATCTTCAACGACCAGCGCGGTTTCACCGGTCGATGACGCCGCAATCGGTTCGGCATTCTTCACCGACACCGCCTCGGCATCCAGTTCAAGCAAACGCGGCAAGTACAGACGTACGCAAGTGCCTTGTCCCGGCACACTGTCGAGGCTGACATGGCCGCCGGACTGCTGGGCAAATCCGTAGATCATCGACAGCCCCAGTCCGGTGCCCTGGCCGATCGGCTTGGTGGTAAAAAACGGGTCGAACGCCTTGGAGCGAATTGACGGCGTCATGCCGGTGCCGTTATCGCTGACCGCGAGCATGACGTATTCCCCGGCCTTCACCGGCTCGAGAATGGTGATGTCGCTGCTGTCGAGGTACACGTTCGCGGTCTGGATCAGCAACGCGCCGCCCTCCGGCATCGCATCGCGGGCGTTGATCACCAAGTTGAGCAGGGCATTTTCCAACTGACTGACGTCGGTGCTGACGGGCCACACGTCGTCGGGCAGGCGCAATTGCAGATCGATGGCATCGCCCTTGGTGCGCCGGATCAGGTCTTCCAGCGAGTGCACCAACTCGTTGACGTTCAGTTGTTTGCGGTCCAGCGACTGGCGCCGCGAGAACGCCAGCAAGCGGTGGGTCAGCGCCGCTGCGCGATTGGCCGATGACACCGCCGCCTCGGTGAAGCGGCCAATCTCGTCGGCGCGTCCGTTGGCGATATAGCGCTGCATCAAATCCAGACTGCCGATGATGCCCGTGAGCATGTTGTTGAAGTCATGAGCGATGCCGCCGGTGAGCTGGCCGACAGCTTCCATTTTCTGCGCGTGGCGCAGAGCATCTTCGGCGCGCTCGCGCTCGAACATCTCGTTCTGCAAACGCTGGTTGGCCTGGGCCAGTTGTTCGGTGCGGGCGCTGACGCGCTCTTCGAGGGTTTCATTGAGATTGCGCAGGGCTTCCTCGGTTTTTTTGCGCTCGGTCTCATCGATGACAAAGATGTAGAAACCGTTGACCGCACCGTCCGCGCCATGACGGGGCAGATAGTTCATCAACGCGTGACGGGTGCTGCCGTCGCGGTGCGGCGTGTAGAAACTGAACGAACAGGAGCGTCCTGCCAGCGCTTCAGCGATAAAAGGTGCACGCAGGAAATACGCCTCTTCGCCGATGACTTCGCGAATCGTACGACCGTACAGCTCTTGCGGAGTCAGCCCGTACCAGTCGAGATAGGCCGCGTTGTTCAGACGAAAACGTTCTTCGGCGTCGACATAGCTGATCAGGATCGGCATGGCGTTGATGATCAACTGCAATTCGGTCTGGCTCTGACGCAGCGCCTGTTCGGTGTGTTTGCGTTCGGTCAGGTCCAGCGCCGCGCCGAGAAAACGCACCGGCCGACCATGATGATCCTTGTAGCAACGGCCGCGTGCGAACACCCAGCGCAGCGTGCCATCAGCCTGCAGCAAGCGGTATTCCTCGGCGTACTCAGTGCCATGAGTAATGCAATACTTGATGCCGCGCGCGACCATGGCGCGATCTTCGGGGTGTACCCCGTGCAGATATTCGCTGATCGGCAGCTGCCCGGCCCTGGTCGGATCGACACCGTGCAATTCGGCAAAGTGCGCATCGGCGATGAAGCGGTCTTCGCCAATGTCCCAGTCCCAGGTACCTACCGCGTCGGTGGCGGCCAAGGCCAGTTGCAGGCGTTCTTCGGACTGGCGCTGGGCCTTGAGGCTTTCCTCGGAACGGCGCTGCAATTCCAGGGCGATGCGGCGGCGTTCGTTGGTTTCGATGGCCGTGATAAGGATTCCCGCTACCTGGGCGGTTTCATCGCGAATCGGGCTGTAGGTCAGATCCAGCCAGAAATCGGTTTTCTTGCCGTCACGTTGCACGCTGAAACGTTGCTCGCTGAAGCTGCGCACCTGGCCCTGCAGCACCGCCTGGTAAATCGGCTCGGCGAAATCCCGCACTTCCGGCCAGACCTCATGCGTCGGTTGCCCGAACGCTTCGGGATGTTTGCTCCCGGCGAGCAGGGCAAAACCATTGTTGTAGATCTGCGTGAGTTGCGGACCCCATAACAGCAGCATCGGCATCGGTGAATGAATGACGATATCCACCGCCGTGCGCAAGCTCTGCGGCCAGGTGCCGGCGGGGCCCAGCGGGCTGCGGCTCCAGTCGGTGCGGGCAATCAGGGCCTGAGCGTCATCGGTGGTGGGTACAGCGTTCATGTTTCAATCCTGAGCGTGGTTCGGTGAGACGGGGTCTATCATTGTTGCAGGAGCCGCGCCAAGCGTAGGCCAAATCTGCTCATTCAATGCTTCGCGGGTGCTGTCAGCCATGGAAATCGATGCACTGTTGACAATATTGTCGCAAAAAAACGGTTCTGATCTGTTCCTCTCTACCGGCGCAGCGCCGAGCGCGCGCATTGACGGTGTGCTGAGAGCGTTGAGCGATCAGCCATTCAAACCCGGCGAAACCGCGGCCATCGCCGCCTCCCTGATGGACGCCGAGCAACGCCGGGAGTTCGACCGGGATCTGGAAATGAACCTGGCAATCTCCCGAACGGGCGTCGGGCGCTTCCGGGTAAACATTTTCAAGCAGCGCAACGACGTGTCGATTGTCATCCGCAATGTCAAACTCGACATCCCGCGATTCGAAGACCTGAAGCTGCCGCCGGTGTTGCTGGAAACGGTGATGCTCAAGCGAGGGTTGATTCTGTTTGTAGGCGCAACCAGTTCAGGCAAGTCGACGTCGCTGGCGGCACTCATCGATCACCGCAACCGCCACAGTGCCGGGCACATCGTGACGATCGAAGACCCGATCGAATATATCCACCGGCACCAGCGCTCGATCGTCAATCAGCGCGAAGTCGGTGTCGACACACGCAGTTTCCAAGCTGCTTTGAAGAACACGCTGCGCCAGGCCCCGGATGTGGTATTGATCGGCGAAATACGTGATCGCGAAACCATGGAGCATGCGTTGTCATTCGCCGATACCGGGCATCTGGTGTTGTCGACCTTGCACGCGACCAATGCCAATCAGGCGCTGGATCGGATTATCAATATGTTCCCTGAAGAGCGGCGACCGCAGTTGCTGCAAGCGCTAGGCAATAACCTGAAAGCATTTATCTCACAGCGCTTGGTGCGTACTGTTGATGGTCAACGAAGGGCTGCTGTTGAGGTATTGCTAGGCACGCCAACGGTGGGAGATCTGGTTCGGCGAAATGAACTGGGAGAACTTAAAAGCGTTATGGAAAAGTCGGAGGGTGCAGGTATGCAAACATTCGACTCCGCGCTTTATAAGCTGGTTGAAGAAGGTGTCGTCGATGTAGATGAAGCAATTAAACATGCAGATTCTGTGAATAATTTAAGATTGCGGATAAAGCTGCACTCAGACGATAGAATCAAAGATGACTCGTCGGGTGGTTGGGGGTTGATTGAGTAAAGTGGATGTTTACTGAGTTCGTGTTTGTTCTGTTGAAGTTTTCGCCCTGAAATGTCGGTTAATAACTAACTGGTTGATTGATGTTTGGTTCTGTTTAAAGTTTAAAGGCGTCGATTATGACGCTAATGAATTTAAACTAGGACAGAACATGAAGATCAGAAGTGGTTCCTCTGGTAGTGCAGTTATGGCTGCGCAGGAAAATCAGTTATGCATTAAAGCTGATGGGTTAGAGCGGAAAAAAATAACGTCAGTGCTTTATGCGTTGTATAAAGTGCGACAAAGTGCAGCGTTGATCGATATGGAGTCAATTACTTTGACCTTGGAGGAGGAATCCTCTTTTTATTATGTGCACAAGACCTTCAGCAAAATGCTGGCGGATCTGATCAAGCCATACGATCGTAACGCGGTTGCAATCGTCACCAGCGCCGGGCTTGACGTCTGGATCAACAATGGAAGTGGCGCTGAAAGCATACGACAGAAAATACAATCTGACCCGAATAAGCAGGCAGTCCTGAAAATAATCATGGAGGGCGCGGCGCAAACGGGTGGAGCAGTCCGCTCGGTAACGGACGATGCCAGTTATGCTCAATGGCTGCGCTTTCACGGGCTGTTGGTCCCGACTGATGTCGAGCAACTGGAATCTCTGCTGAATTTTCTGCAATGGGAATTCCGCCGTAGTGACCGTATCGCCAATTATTGGGACTACATCAACGGCCACGACGGTGGCTCAGCTGCATTGACCGTAACTCAGTGTCAAGAAATTCGGACATTGACCGCGAAGCTGGTTCCCGCCGGAAAAGGTTTGCTGGGTATGTTGTATGAAAACGTCAAGCCTGTTTTACATGATGGGGTTGATTGGGAAACTGCCGACGAGGTGCTGCAGGAACTTGTGCATCATCAGTTTTCCTATGATTTGGCGAAGAAATATATTGATGCACTGCAGTGGTGGGGCGCTCGTGCTGGCGAGGAGTGTGATGCGAATGATTACGTGCAGGTTCTCTACACGGCCATTCTTCTTCAACTTGATCCAGGTATTGGCAACAAGAAACAGCGCAACGAAATCGCTGGCTATGATATTTATCATCCGGCCGTTGCCGCCGATAAGAGCCTGGCCAGTATTCGGCAGAGCTTTGAGCAGTATCTTGTCGGCCAGAAAATCGTGCCCCGCACGTTGGTGCCTTTGGCATCACATATGCTGTTGTCCGCGGTGGCCCCGGCACTTTTGATGGATGGTGTGCCGACATGGCTGACTGCGGGTTCAATCGGATGGGTAACGTTGTCTCAGGCGGTCGGCATGATCGAGCTCAGCGTTAGAGGAGCTGCACGCTTTGTCCATTACAATGACGCAATGCTGTTTGCCGACATGGGGTCGATCAGTCAGGCACTGGGCCAACTCCAGGGCCTGGCTGCAGTTGATGTCATCATTGATTGGGCGTTGATCAACGAGGTGATCGCGCAAAGTGATCTGAATGCATCGGTCGCCAATGCCGCCGAGAAAGCGCTGGGTGCTTATCAAATACATGTAGAAACGATGGTCAACGGCGTGAAGGCGTTTTCCGCGCTCGTACCCAATCGGAAGAAGCTTGCGCTGGAGGCTTTGCAAAAAGCTTTACCGGAATGTGATTTCCTGGAGGATCCGCTACTTCGGCCAGAAACGTTCTCTGGTACACGAGTCTCAATGCTGGATTTGCACATCGAGGGTGTACTGACTTCGGGCGAATGGGACTGGAATGAAACACCGCACATTCTCACTCAGTATCCGCAATTGATGAGGCTGGCGATCAATCAAAGTGTTTTTGAGGATGAAGTTCGACAGTATCATCGGTGCCTGCATAGCGCGATCGCATCCAATATCAAACTAGCCTTGTCGGGTATGCCCCGGCAAGATCGCGATATTTTCGCTAAAAGCCGGATAACGTTTTTTACTGTTCGGGCGCCAGTTACTGAATTGGTCTATCCAAACAGCAATTACAACTTGGTTGGCGTAGGCAATAAAGGCCCTCAACGCGTCGAGGTGCAAGCGAAGAAAGATCAGGCAAGGGGCGCTTCGCGGTGATCATGATCGCCTCTTACGGCGATAATCAAATGCTGTGCTATGAGTTATTCAGTCTTTTGGGCGAGTGCCGACGAAATGACACTCTGGGTGAGCTTGTTCTGAAAACGCAAAAGATGAATATGCCGGCCAGGCTGGATTTCAAAGGGAATAGCAATGATGCCTTTTTTCCTCTGCCCGAAACCCATCAGGTTCCAACTGACTTTCAGAGTTATACGCAGGGCACACGCCCCCGCGCTAATGCCTCCGATATCATGGTCATAGAAAAGCTGGGGACGCTTGCTGCCCCGACAACTGCGCCAGCGGACAAGCACAGTCTTTATCAGTTCTTCATGGACGAACATATAAACAATATCGCGCAATTCGTGATAACCCACCGGCCTGTCGGCAGCGTCGATGAACTGATGTTGGCGTTTACAGAACTTACGGAAAGAGAGTCTCTTACCAAGAAGACCGACGAATGGGTGACGTTTGTAATTGATCTCGTTGTGCCCTTCAAACGATGCATTGAAGACATTGCTTCGGGTGAGGGCAACAAAGTCGTGGATGGCATTTATGCCTGCACGATGGATGCGATCGGGATTTTCTTCACTGTCTTGGGCGCCCCGGCAAAGATACTGACGATTGCAGCAAGAACAGTTTCGCTGACGGCGAAACTCGCCAGCGTCGTGAAATATTCCTTGAAGTTGACGGTGTCGACATTCAACCCCATAGATGGGTTACCGACGGCCGGATACCTCGCGACCAAGTCACTTTTGAAAAGCGGCCTTGAATTAAGCAGGCAGGGAGTCAAGCTACTCGACTCAGCGACCTCGCAATTGCATCGATTGACCGGTAGACGTCAATCCGTGGACTTTCTGAAGTTATCCAGTTTGCCCCAAGCCGGTCAGGGCAAATGGAAACCCCGGGCGGGTGCCGCCGATGTGGTTAACGTATGTGCGTTGAACAGAAACAATCAATGGTATGCGATAAGCAGTCGCGGTACTCCGTGGGGGAAAACGCTGGCTGACTTCCAGTTTCAGCACGCGTTCACTGTGCCTGGCGTGCGTCCCGAGAGCTATACGCGACATATCGTTCAGAACAGTCTGCCGATTGCGCGGGAAAAGGTTAACGCGGCAGTCAACCTGCTCAGCATGCCAAAGCTCAATACCAAGACCGATTTTGCCATTGGCCTGTTTTTAGGCAGCACCCCTGGAGGGCGAGATGAGTTTGCGACTTTATTGACGGCTGTTCGATTGAACGTCTACGACACGTCCGCCAGCAATTTCGTGCTGGACAGTGCAAAAATCGATGATCAAACCATTGAAGTCAGCCAGACCCAATACAGCGAATGGAAAAAGGCCGGCTTGCACGAGAAGGAAAGTGTCGAGTACCTGATCATCAACAACCGAAATCTCAATTCCCGTTTCAATGCAGCAGGTTTTAATTACGGTGAGGTTGCGGACGATCTGCTTCATGAGATGTTCCGCGCAGGGGCAGGCAAAACTGATTTGATTACCGCCCCGGCCAGTATGCAGAACAACACTGCCGTCCTCGATGTGGCACCGTTGCTGAATCTCGCGGCTGGGCGCCTGCCGAAACCGGGTGGCGGGTTTCACAGTGCCGCTGAAGCTCGGTCGAATGCCGACTCCTATGCAGTGTTGACTGCGCTGCTGAGTCAGGTGGAAACGGATGCTGCTGCATACTTCAAGAACGTCCAAATCCTCAATGCAGCGGTCAGCCGTCACATCGGTCGGACGATAGAAAGTGAAGTTCTCATTGAGTTGAACGGTGATTGATTCGTAACGCTGCCCCATGCTGGCATGGGGCAGCGTTGCTTCATGGCGCGCAGTCGCTGAGCTCACGCCGATCCCGAAACTGCTCCAGCGCTTCGGGATTGGCCAGCGCATCGGTGTTCTTCACCGGCCGCCCATGCACCACGTCTCGCACCGCAAGTTCGACAACCTTCCCGCTGATGGTGCGTGGAATATCCGTCACCGCAACAATCTTCGCCGGTACATGCCTAGGGGTGGTATTGGCGCGGACGACTTCACGAATGCGCTGTTGCAACTTGTCGTCGAGCATCAGTCCTTCGCGCAATCGCACAAACAACACGACCCGCACATCATCCTGCCACTGTTGGCCAATGGCGACGCTATCCAGTACCTCAGTGATTTTCTCGACCTGACGATAGATTTCCGCCGTGCCGATCCGCACGCCACCCGGATTGAGCACGGCATCCGAACGGCCATGAATCATCATCGCGCCGTGGGGCAATTGTTCGGCGTAGTCACCTTGCGCCCAGACACCGGGGAACAGGTTGAAATAGGACTGGCGCAGTTTTGTCCCGTCAGGGTCGTTCCACAAACCAATCGGCATCGCCGGGAAATGTCGGGTGCAGACCATTTCGCCTTTTTCACCGATTACCGGCTGACCAGCGTCGTTCCAGACTTCAACTGCCATACCCAGGCTCTTGCCCATGATCTCGCCGCGTCGTACCGGTGACAGCGGATTGCCGTTGACGAAGCACGAGACGATATCGGTGCCACCGGACATCGAGGCCAGGCACACATCGGTTTTCAAGTCGCGGTAAACGAAATCGTAACTTTGCGGCGATAGCGCCGAGCCGGTGCACAGCAAGGTTCTCAGGCTGCCCAGATCATGACTTTCGCGGGGCCTGACACCGCTGCTTTCCAGCGTGGCAAGAAACTTGGGACTGGTGCCAAACACGCTGATGCGTTCGTCGTCGATCAGGTCGAGCAGACGCTGAGGGTCCGGATGAAACGGTGAGCCGTCGTAGAGCACGACAGCGCTGCCAACCGCGAGCGCCGAAACCAGCCAGTTCCACATCATCCAGCCGCAGGTTGTGTAGTAAAACAGGCGATCACCGGGACCGAGATCGCAGTGCAAGCCGTGTTCCTTGACGTGTTGCAGCAGCACGCCGCCGGTGCTGTGGACGATGCATTTCGGTACGCCAGTGGTGCCGCTGGAGTACAGCACGTAAAGCGGATGGTTGAACGGCACCGGGGTGAAATCCGGCTCGCCACCGGGTAGATAAAAATCTTCCCAGAAAGAGACGCAGGCTAGGGTTTGGTAGTCCTCGATGCGAGCTTGCGGGCGAGCGTACGGCACGATGATCAACCGCTGCAGCGACGGCAGTTGCGCCAGGATTTCGTTGAGCTTGGTGGTCTGATCGAGGTTTTTCCCGGCATATTGATACCCGGCGCAGGTGAGCAGCACTTTCGGTTCGATCTGGCCAAAGCGATCAATCACGCCATGGGTGCCAAAGTCGGGCGACGAGCAGGACCAGATCGCGCCGAGGCTGGTGGTGGCCAGCATTGCCACCAGCGTCTGCCAGGTGTTGGGCATGCACGCCGCCACGCGATCACCTTGAGCCACACCGGCCGCGCGCAGGCTCGCCTGAAAACCGGCGACGTGTTCGGCCAGTTCGGCCCAGGTCAGCTGTTCGCGCTGGCCATTTTCCGCGACGGCGACCACTGCTACCGCATCATCGCGACGGCGCAGCAGGTGTTCAGCGAAGTTCAGCGTCGCGCCCGGAAACCATTCCGCACTCGGCATCTCTGCACCCTCACGCAAGACGGCGTCAGGCTGGGTGTGAAAACGGATGTCGAAAAAATCGACGATCGCCTGCCAGAAAGCGGGGCGCTGCTCGATGCTCCATTGGTGCAGGGCAGGGTAGCCATCGAGCTGCAGCGAATGCCGTTGATTGATCTCGCGCCGAAAGGCGTCCAGACGCGAACGGGCGATACGCTGGGCGTCGGGTTGCCAGAGGATCTCGGACATGGGGTTGCCTCTTCTTATCGGATTACACATACCCTGTACGAGTGAGCCTGCTCGCGATAGCGGTGTGCCAGACCCGTAACAGGTGACTGATGTACCGCTATCGCGAGCAGGCTCACTCCTACAGAGGGCCAGGTGTTTATTGCGCCAGCCAGCCACCATCAATATTCCACGCCGCGCCGCGCACCTGGCTGCCAGCTTCGCTGCACAAGAACAGCACCAGCTCACCCAAATGCTGCGGTGTGACGAACTCCAGCGACGGCTGTTTTTCGGCGAGCAGATCATGCTGCGCCTGCTGCGGATCGACGCCCTTGGCCGCGCGATCATCGATCTGCTTCTGCACCAGCGGCGTCAACACCCAACCTGGACAGATCGCATTGCAGGTGACATGGCTGGTCGCGGTTTCGAGCCCGACCACTTTGGTCAGGCCGATCACACCATGCTTTGCGGCGACATATGCGGCTTTGCCGGTGGAGCCGACCTGACCATGCACCGAGGCGATGTTGATGATGCGCCCCCAGTTTTTCCGACGCATGCCCGGCAGGCTCAGACGCGTGCTGTGAAACACCGACGACAGGTTGATCGCGATGATCGAATCCCAGCGCTCCACCGGGAACTCTTCCACTGCCGCGACATGCTGAATACCCGCGTTGTTGACCAGAATGTCGACGCCTCCAAACTCACGCTCGGCGTAAGCAACCATGTCGGCAATCTGCGCCGGGTCGCTGACATCGGCGCGATGATGGCCAACCTTGCCGCCGTACTGAGCGACGTCAGCGATCACTTTCGAGGCGTCGCCGAAGCCATTGAGAATCAGATTGGCGCCGGCCTTGGCCAGGCTCAGCGCGATGCCCAGGCCGATGCCGCTGGTGGAGCCGGTCACCAAAGCTGTCTTGCCGGAAAGAGTGGTCATGAATACCTCACACAATGCCAGTGGCGTAGAAAGTGCCGATCACCACGAAAACCGCCAGGGTCTTGATCAGCGTAATACAGAAAATGTCTTTATAGGCTTCGCGGTGGGTCAGCCCGGTCACCGCCAACAGCGTGATCACCGCGCCGTTGTGCGGCAGGGTGTCCATGCCGCCACTGGCCATCGCTGCGACGCGGTGCAGCACTTCCAGCGGAATATTCGCCGCGTGCGCCGCACTGATGAACTGCTCGGACATCGCCGCCAGCGCAATGCTCATGCCGCCCGAGGCCGAACCGGTGATGCCGGCCAGCAGCGTCACGGTGATCGCTTCGTTGACCAACGGATTGGGAATCTGCTTGAGCCAGTCAGCCAGCACCAGGAAACCGGGCAGCGACGCAATCACCGCGCCAAAGCCGTATTCGGAAGCGGTGTTCATGGCCGCCAGCAGCGCACCGCTGACCGCGCTTTTGCTGCCTTCGGCAAGCTTGCTGCGAATCGCCTGAAAGCCGAACGCCAACACCATGAGGATGCCGACCAGCAACGCCGCCTGCACCGCCCAGATCGCCGTGAGTTTGGCGATCTCGGTGGTGACCGGCGCGGCCATGCCCGGCAGCGCGAGGCTATGAGTCTTGCCGTACCACAGCGGAATCCACTGGGTAAACAGCAGATTCATGATGCCCACCGCCAGCAATGGCGACAGCGCAATCCAAGGGTTCGGCAGCTTGAGATCTTCTGCCGTTTCCGGTTCGTTGCGCAGTTCGGTGCCGTAACCTTCGCCGGCACGCTGCGCCTTGTTGCGCTGACGCTGCAGGAACAGCATCCCGGCGCAGAATACGAAGATCGTGCCGATCACCCCCAGCCAAGGCGCCGCCCAGGCGGTGGTGTTGAAGAAGGTGCTGGGAATGATGTTCTGGATCTGCGGGGTGCCGGGCAGGGCGTCCATGGTGAACGAGAACGCGCCGAGGGCAATGGTCGCCGGGATCAGGCGCTTGGGAATATTACTCTGGCGGAACATCTCCGCTGCAAACGGGTAAACGGCAAAGACCACAACGAACAACGACACGCCGCCATAAGTGAGCAGGGCGCAGACCAGCACGATCACCAGCATCGCTTGCCGAGTCCCGAGCAGGCGAATCGCAGCAGCCACGATCGAGCGTGAGAAACCGGACAGCTCGATCAACTTGCCGAACACCGCGCCGAGGAGAAATACCGGGAAGTAGAGCTTGATGAAACCGACCATCTTGTCCATGAACACCCCGGTAAACGCGGGAGCAACGGCGGACGGATCGGTGAGCAGGACCGCGCCGAGGGCGGCGATCGGGGCGAAGAGGATGACGCTGTAGCCACGGTAGGCAGCCAGCATCAGCAGCGTCAGGGCTGCCAAGGCAATGATCACACTCATGGTGTGTCTCTCCAGGATTGTTATTTTTGTGGGTGGAACGGGTGTGGAGAGGTGTTAGCGATTACTGTGCCAAGTGCCTAACACGTTGATATCTATAGATATTTCATGAAAAAGTGAGATTGCGCCGGAAAATTTGTCTCGTTTGTGAGACCGAAAAGATCGCAGCCTTCGGCAGCTCCTACAAGGAAATACGTATCAACCCTGTAGGAGCCGCCGAAGGCTGCGATAGTTTGATTTTAAAAAACTATCCAAGATATGAGATCAATGTCTCTTTATGTAGACTCGACGATCCCCAGCGCAGCCATCTTCTTGTACAGGGTCGACCGCCCCAGCCCCAGCCGAGCCGCAGCTTCCGGTACTTTCCCATTGCATTGCGCCAAGGTCGACTCGATCAACTGCCGATCAAACCGCGCCCGCGCCTGGGCAAATGTCTCACCGGCCGGCGCTTGCAGACTCGGTTCGGGCGTTCGCTCAACCGGAGTGAACGTGCCAATCGCCGCGCGAATATCCTGTTCGGTCAACATCAGATCATCACTGAGCAACGCCGCCCGCTCCAGTACGTTGCGCAATTCGCGAATGTTGCCCGGCCACGCATGCTGGCCCAGCAACGCCAGCGCATCGCGGTGCAGTTCATGCTGGCTGCGCAGTTCTTCCAGAATCGCCTCGCTCAGCGCCGGCAGATCATCGAGACGTTCGCGCAGCGGCGGCACCTGGATCGGCAGTACGTTGAGGCGGTAGTACAAATCGGCGCGGAATTCGCCGCGCTTGATCGCCGCCTGCAGATCCGTCGAGGTCGCGGCGATTACCCGCACATCGCTCTGGATCACTTCGTTGGAGCCGACCGGTTCGTACTCTTTTTCCTGCAACACCCGCAGCAGTTTGCTTTGCAGCGGCAGCGGCATGTCGCCGATCTCGTCGAGAAACAGCGTGCCGCCCTGAGCGACCTGCAGTTTGCCGGTGCGCCCCTTGCGATCGGCGCCGGTAAAAGCGCCGGGTGCCGTGCCAAAGAATTCGGCTTCCAGCAGCGCTTCGGGAATCGCCGCACTGTTGATGCTGACGAAGGCTTTGTGCGCCCGAGGCGAGGCGCTGTGAATCGCTTGGGCAAGCAGCTCTTTGCCGGTGCCGGTTTCCCCCAGCAGCAAAATGGGCGAATCAGCGCTGGCACTGCGCCGGGCGCGGCGTTTGACTTCGAGGCTGGCGGCGCTGGTGCCGATGAAATGGGCGAAATTGTATTTGGTCTGCCGCGCACGCAGCAGCGAGCGGGTCGAGGCGAGTTCTTCCTGCATGCTCAGGTAGCGCTTGAGCATCGGCGACAGCGTACGCAACTCGTCGAACAGGGCAAAACCGATGGCGCCAATTACGCTGCCGGCGTCGTCGTGGATCGGCAGGCGCATCACTACCAGCGGTTCCTTCGGCGTGTCCTGCATGTCCAGCAGAATGGGGCGACCAGTACGTACCACTTCGCGCAGCAAGCTACCGGGGATCACACTTTCGCAGGATTTGCCGATGGCGCCTGCCGCCGATTCGAGGCCAAAGCGCCGCGCGTAGCGTTCGTTCATCCAGACGATGTTCGCTTCGCGATCGACGATCACCGTGCCTTCGCTGGACTGCTCGATGATCTCGAACAGCGAACGGATCGCCAGGGTGCGAACCCGTTGATAGTCCTTGAGGCTTTCGGTGGTGTTCATCTGCAGGGTCCTGAAAATGTTTCGCCTGTTTAAGGCCTCATCGCGAGCAGGCTCACTCCTACAGGGGAACGCATTCCAATTGCAGGAGTGAGCCTGCTCGGGATAGCCATGACTCGGTTCCGAGGCGAGCGCCGATTGCCTACCCCGGATGCGCCGCCGCCAACAGCTCTTTGGTGTACGGATGCTGCGGGTTGTCGAACACGTCGTGACTGGCGCCCCGCTCGACGACCTGGCCGTCCTTGATCACGATCATGTCATGGGCGAGGGCGCGCACCACCGCCAGATCATGGCTGATGAACAGGTAGGTCAGACCGTGTTTTTCCTGCAGATCACGGAGCAGGGCGACCACTTGTTTCTGTACGGTGCGGTCGAGGGCCGAGGTCGGTTCATCAAGAAGGATCAGCGCGGGTTTGAGCACCAGTGCCCGGGCAATGGCGATGCGCTGGCGCTGACCGCCGGAAAATTCATGCGGGTAGCGATGGCGGCTCTCCGGATCCAGACCGACTTCCTTGAGAACACGAATTACCTGCTCGTCGCATTCGTCAGCCGTCGATTCGCAATGCACTTCGAGGCCTTCGCTGATGATCTGTGCTACCGACATGCGCGGGCTCAGGCTGCCAAACGGATCCTGAAACACCACTTGCATCTTTCGGCGCCACGGCCGCAGTTGCTTCTGATTGAGACCATCAAGTGCTTCGCCCTGAAAGCGGATACTGCCTTCGGAGTCGAGCAAGCGCAGAATCGCCTGCCCCAGCGTCGACTTGCCCGAACCGGACTCGCCAACAATGCCCAAGGTCTTGCCGCGCTGAATATTCAGGCTGATGCCATCAACCGCGCGCAAATATTGCTTGCGGCGAAACAGTCCGCCACCGACCTGGAAATCGACACGCAGGTCAGCGACCTCCAGCACATTTTCACGTTCGTCACGGGGCAGGGCTTCACCTTCCGGCTCTGCGTTCAACAGCACGCAGCTGTAAGGGTGTCGGGGTTCGGTAAACAGGGTTTCGCAGGGTGCCTGCTCGACGATCTCGCCAGCCTTCATCACGCACACACGCTGCGCGATGCTGCGCACCAGATTGAGATCGTGGCTGATCAGCAGCAGCGACATGCCCAAGCGTTGCTGCAACGATTTGAGCAGCAAGAGGATCTTGCGCTGAACGGTGACATCCAGCGCCGTAGTTGGCTCATCGGCGATCAGCAACTCCGGTTCGCAGGCCAGGGCCATGGCGATCATCACCCGTTGCCGTTGCCCGCCAGAGAGCTGATGCGGATAAGCTTTCAAGCGCTCCTTGGGCTTTTGAATGCCGACCAGCCCGAGCAGTTCGAGAATACGCTGCTGCGCTTGCTTGCCGCCGAGGCCACGGTGCAGTAACAGGGTTTCGCCGATCTGCTTTTCGATGGTGTGCAGCGGATTGAGCGAGGTCATTGGCTCTTGAAAGATCATCGCAATGCGATTGCCGCGTAGTTCTCGCAAGACTTTCGGCTCGGCACCGAGCAGTTCCTGTCCGCGATAGCGGATGCTGCCACGGGTTTGCGTCTCCGTATCGGGCAGCAGTTGCAGGATCGAATGCGCGGTCACCGATTTCCCCGAACCCGATTCGCCGACCAGCGCCAGGCACTCACCGGGGCGGATATCCAGGCACAGTTCTCGCACCACCGTCTGGCCATGGAAGGCGACATTGAGGTTGCGGATTTCGATCAGGTTTTCAGTCATGGTCACGCTTCAGGATCGAGGGTCAAAAGCGTCACGTAACGCTTCGCCGATGAATACCAGCAAGGAAAGGATCAGCGCCAGGGTAAAGAACGCGGTCAACCCGAGCCACGGCGCTTGCAGGTTCTGCTTGCCCTGACCGATCAGTTCGCCCAGCGAGGCACTGCCGGCCGGCATGCCGAAGCCAAGAAAATCCAGCGCGGTCAACGTCGAAATCGCCCCGGTCAAAATGAACGGCAAATAGCTAAGTGTCGCGTTCATCGCGTTGGGCAGGATGTGCCGGAAAATCACCTTGCGGTCAGTCAGGCCCAAGGCGCGTGCGGCTTTGACGTATTCCAGATTGCGCCCGCGCAAGAACTCGGCACGCACCACATCGACCAGTGCGAGCCAGGAAAAGAGCGCCATGATCCCCAGTAACCACCAGAAATTCGGCTCGACGAAACCGGAGAGGATGATCAGCAGGTAAAGCACCGGCAGTCCCGACCAGACTTCCAGTACCCGCTGCCCCAGCAGATCGACCCAGCCACCGTAATAGCCCTGCAACGCGCCGGCGGCGATACCGATCAGCGCGCTGACAAACGTGAGCATCAAGGCAAACAGTATCGATACTCGAGCGCCAAAGATGACGCGGGCCAGCACATCACGCGCCTGATCGTCGGTGCCCAGCCAGTTGACCGATGTTGGTGGGCTCGGCGCCGGTTTGTTCAGGTCATAGTTGGGCGTGTCATCGCTGAACGGAATCAGCGGGAACAATAACCAGCCGCCGTCCTTGTGGATCAGGTTCTGCACATATTCGCTGCGGTAATCAGCCTGGAAGGGCAGTTGCCCGCCGAACTCCTGTTCGGTGTGGCGCTTGAAGACCGGGAAATACCACTGGCCCTGATAACTGACTACCAACGGCTTGTCGTTGGCGATCAATTCACCACCCAGTGTCAGCAGGAACAGGCCGATGAACAACCACAGCGACCACCAGCCACGTCGGTTTTTCTTGAAACGTTCGAAACGTCGGCGTCCCAGAGGCGAGAGCTTGAACATCAGGCATTCCTCGCAGCGAAGTCGATACGCGGGTCGACCAGGGTATAGCAGAGGTCGCCGATCAGTTTTATCAGCAGGCCAAACAGGGTGAAGATGAACAGCGAGCCGAATACCACCGGATAGTCCCGCGAAACCGCCGCTTCGTAACTCATGCGCCCAAGGCCATCGAGGGAAAAAATCACTTCGATCAGCAGCGAGCCGGCGAAGAACACGCTGATGAACGCCTGAGGTATGCCTGAGACCACCAGCAGCATCGCGTTACGAAAAACATGTCCGTACAGTACGCGGCGTTCGCTCAAACCTTTGGCCCGGGCCGTGACGACGTACTGTCGGGTGATTTCATTGAGGAACGAGTTTTTCGTCAGGATGGTCAGGGTGGCGAATCCGCCAATCACGAGTGCGGTGACCGGCAGCACCAGATGCCAGAAATAGTCGGCGATCTTGCCCAGCGTCGACAGCGATTCGAAGTTGTCCGAGACCAGTCCGCGCACCGGAAACCAGTTCAGCGAAGTGCCGCCGGCAAATACCACGATCAGGAACATCGCAAACAGAAACGCTGGCATTGCATAGCCAATGATGATCGCCGTGCTGCTCCAGATATCGAAATGGCTGCCATGGTGCACGGCCTTGCGGATGCCCAGCGGGATCGACACCAGATAGGTGATCAGCGTCGCCCACAGCCCGAGGGAAATGGTCACCGGCATCTTCTCCAGAATCAGGTCGGTGACGGTCGCGCCGCGAAAGAAGCTTTTGCCGAAGTCCAGTTGCGCGTAATTCTTCAGCATCAGCCACAGGCGTTCGTGGGCGGGCTTGTCGAAGCCGTACTGTTTTTCGATGTCCTTGATCAGTTGCGGGTCGAGGCCACGGCTGGCGCGCGAAGCGTTGCTCGATGTCTCGCTGGCTCCGCCGCCGACGCTGGCGCCGCCGATGCCTTGCAGATGGGCGATGGCTTGTTCCACCGGTCCGCCGGGCGCGGCCTGAATGATCACGAAATTGACCAGCAGGATGATCACCAGCGTCGGAATGATCAGCAGCAGGCGCCGCAGTATGTAACCCCACATCAGTGCGGCCCTCCGGGTCTGCTGCGACTGATTTTCTCAGCGGTCATTTGTTGGTTGGTCAACGGCGTCCGGCTGATTTCCCACCAGCTCTCGATGGCTTCGTCATTGCTCGCCTGGACCGTGGGAATGCCGAAGCGGTTCCACCAGACGGTCGAAGTGCCCGGCGGGTAGTAATTGGGAATCCAGTAGTAGTTCCATTGCAGCACTCGGTCCAGTGCATGGGCGTAATGCAACATGTCCGATTGAGTCGAGGCGCGGATCAGGCCGTTGATCAACGTGTCGACCGCCGGGTTTTTCAGCACCATGTAATTGTTCGCGCCCGGATCGTTGGCCGCTGCCGAGCCGAAGTAGTTGAGCAGCTCGCCGCCCGGAGACGTCGTGACGGGGTAGCCGGTGACGATCATGTCGTAATCGCGGCTCATCAGGCGATTTACATACTGCGAAGAGTCGATGCGGCGGATGTTGAGCTCAATGCCGATCTGCTTCAGCGTGCGCTTGTATGGCAGCAGGAGGCGGTCCATGCCGTTCTGGCTGACCAGAAAGGTGAAGCTCAATGGCTCACCGGCGTTGTTGACGAGTTGATCGCCGTCCGGTTTCCAGCCGGCCTGCTCGAGCAAATCGAGCGCTTGCAATTGCTTGTCACGGATGATCCCGCTGCCATCGGTCTTCGGCGCTTCGAAGACTTGAGTGAACACTTCCTCAGGAATCTGATCGCGCAGCGGTTCGAGGATTTTCAGTTCCTGTGCGTCGGGCAACTGTCTAGCGGCGAGGTCGGTATTAGAGAAGTAGCTCTGCTGGCGGATATACACGTTGCGCATCATCTGCCGGTTGCTCCACTCGAAATCCCAAAGCATCGCCAGTGCCTGGCGCACGCGACGGTCCTGGAACATCGGCTTTTGCAGATTGAACACGAAGCCCTGGGCGGATTGCGGCGCTTCAGTGGCGAGGTGGGCTTTCTGCAAGCGGCCATCGCTAAGGGCCGGGCTGTCGTAGCCGATCGAATAGCCGGTCGCGGAAAACTCGCGGTTGTAGTCATAGGCACCGCCGCGCAGGACCTGACGAGCGACATCGGTGTCGCCGAAATACTCGATACTGAAATGGTCGAAGTTGTACAGGCCGCGACTGACCGGCAGGTCCTTGCCCCACCAGTCGCCATTGCGTTCGAAGGTGATGCTGCGCCCGGAGTCGACCTTGCCGACCCGATACGGCCCGCTGCCCAGCGGCGGTTCATAACCACCGCCGCCGGCGAAATCGCGAGTCTTCCACCAGTGTTCGGGAAACACCGGCAGGGTCGCGATATCCAGCGGCAAGGTGCGGTTTTCGTTGCTTTTGAAGTCGAAGCGCACGGTCAGTGGGCCTTCGATTTCAACGCCTTTGACGTCGGCGAACTGGGTGCGATAGCGCAGGCTGCCCTGGGTCATCAAGAGATTGTAGGTGTAGCGCACGTCTTCAGCGGTGATCGGTTTGCCATCGGCAAAGCGCGCCTTCGGATTGATGAAGAAACGCAGCGAAAGACCGTCGACCGAGCGCTCCATCTGTTGTGCGACCAGACCATAGACGGTGTATGGCTCGTCCAGTGAGCGCTGCGCCAGTGGAGAGTAAAGGAGCCCGTCGATCTGTGTTACACCGATGCCTTTGTCTATATAAGGCAGCAAATGGTCGAAGTGTCCGATTTCGATCGCCGAGCGACGCATTGTCCCGCCCTTCGGCGCTTGCGGATTGGTGTAGTCGAAATGGCTGAAGCCGGCGGGGTACTTCGCCGGTTCGCCGTAGACGGTCAGTGCGTGTTGCGGCGCAGCGACTACACCGGCGGCACCCGTGAGAAGGGCGAGGGCGGTGAGCATCAGTGTGGGAAAAACCAGTCGCATCGTCAGCCTTGGAACGGAAAATCGATAAGCGCAAGTTGTACGCGAGCCGCGCGCCACTCGCCAGCCGTATATGTAACTGAAACACAACGGCCCACCAGAAGGCGGGCCGTTGTAGCAATCGGACGACGAATCAGTCCTGACGGCTGGTGACTTCCAGCAGGTGATAACCGAACTGGGTTTTCACCGGGCCTTGCACGACGTTGATCGGCGCGCTGAACACCACGGTGTCGAACTCCTTGACCATCTGGCCTGGACCGAACGAACCCAGATCACCGCCCTGACGGCTGGACGGGCAGCTGGAGTTGGCTTTGGCGACTTCAGCGAAATCGGCGCCGCCTTCGATCTGGGCCTTGAGTTCGTTGCACTTGTCTTCGCTGGAAACCAGGATGTGGCGGGCAGTGGCTTTAGCCATGGGAAATTCTCCGAACTGTTTCAATAAAAGGTGGAGCCTACCGGAATCAGTGGGCGAATTCTCGGCAAAGTTCCATTCTGCGTCCCTGACTCTATTCAAAGATCCGCCGCACGCAGGCGCCGGGCATGCTCGACGTACAGTTCGATCGGATCGGGTGAAGAGATCTTCGTGCCCGCAGTTTTTCGCAGACTGGCCAAGTGATCCATCGGATAATCGGAGCGGATCACATGGCCGAGGTGAGCGCTGAAGCGTCCGACAAAACCGTCATTTTGCTGGGGTTCGGTGGTGAAGTATTGCGACAGGACCCGGCATATGCCCTGGACCGGATCCAGTGCTGGCTGCGTCGATTGCGGAACAACTCCACTCCACGAGTAATAACGCACGCCGTTGACTTGCTCGGCACCGTGGCCTCCCCAGGTTTGCGGCAGACCCTGTGGGAATTTGTCATTGAATTGACCAACGCCAACGGTAGTCAGCGCATTGAGTGCGGCCAGCGCATTCTGCGGTAACGCCACGCTGCCGCTGAGCAAGCACAGAAGATCGGCAAATTGCGTCGCAACATTCTGCGCAACCACTTCCGGCAGCTTGCCGGGGACCAGCGCCTTGCGCAGAAAGTCGGCGAGCTCCGAACCATGATTCGGGCCGCTGACGGAGGTAACTGAAGCGACGAGGTCTGGTGCAAGCGCTGCAGCATAGCGTGCAGCCAAGGCGCCCTGACTGTGTCCTATAAGGTTGACTTTCCTGGCGCCTGTGCCTCGCAGCACGCAGGCAATCTGTGACAGCAATTGCTCACCCCTCATTTCGTTGTCGTGAGTGGCGCAAAGGTGTGGAACAAACACTCGACAGCCGGCCGCTTTCACCGCGGACTTGACGTCATGGAACAGCTCGAAATGACCGATACGCTCGAACCCGAACAGACCGTGGACCAACAGGATGGGATAACGAGTTGTAGCATTCCGTTGCATGTTCTTACCTTTTTCGTAGAAGTTCATCGGGAAATCACCGGGCCACTCTAAAACACTCATCCCGTTGAAGAAGTACGAAGAAGCTTCACTTCGTGTTTGAAAATGGACTACGAGGTGTACGAAATTTCGGAGACCTGTGAAATCCGTATCGGAAGTTCGCCGGGTCGTTTGTCGTCATAACTGCGCGAACTCCTCAGTTGCCTACTTTGCTGGTAGCGGTTACGCCGTCGTCGCGGTGTATTCGGCTGACATCCAGAACATCCAAAGAAGTCCTCAATGTAGATGTCAGTGTCGTCGTTCGGAACGGCACGCTTTCCAGGGAGTGGAGACGAAAATGAACAGCCATGAAGTCGAGTTTTGCTGGCGGATGCGTCAGCCGGCAGTTGCCAAAATGTCTATTGAGCCTCTGATGGCGCCAACGATTGATGGGTTGGAGGGCAGCGTTCTGGAGCCTTCGTTGGCCAGGGCCGTTGTTCGCATTTCTCCTTATGCCAACATGCATTGTGGTGATCAGTTGACGTTGAGCTGGGAGGGGCTCGATATCGAAGGCTTCGGCTATCAGTACGAGAAGGTTCGATTTGTCAGCCAGGCTCAGGTTGGCAGAGAAGTCATCTTCGTCATCAAGGGCATGCATGTGGCTGCGCTGGATGGTGGTTCGCTCGAGGTTTACTGGACACTTCAAAGTGCGTCCGCACCCAACGCAGTGGAGTCTGTTCGCCTGCAAGTGTCTGTGGGAGATGTCCGCGCGCAGCTGTTGGCGCCGCAGATAGAAGGCTCGGTAAACGGAGCGCTGGAGCCGTCGCGAGTGACCGAGGGCACATTGGTTACGTTGCAGCCCTACGCGAGAATGTCGCCGGGGGACCGGGTGATGTTGTCCTGGCACGGTGATACCTCGCCCGAGATCTTTACCGACACGTTGAACGTGGAGGCCTACGCCGTTGCACAAAATCTGTCGTTCTGGGTGCCGGGCTGCTATATCGAAGCGCATCGCGGCGGTGAGGTCGTCGTCGCCTACCGGGTCGAACAACCCTGTGGAACGGTTCGCACGTCGGAGCCAGCGAAAGTTTTCATCGGGCCGGCGGTGCGTGCTCGGCTGGCTGCGCCGGATGTCGTTGAAGCGATTGAAAATGTGTTGTCAGTGAAGGATTCGGTAGACGGGGTTTCCATTCTCATTGAGGACGCGCAAGTGCAGGAGGATGAGCTGGTCTATCTCAAGCTTGACGGCGAATTTTTCAGTCACCGCGATGATCTTGAAATCACTTCGGAGCTGGCCGGGCAACCGCTGAGTTTCATTGTCCCTCACCGCTTCTGGCGGGAACATCATGGGACAACGGTCGAGATTGCTTACACCGTAGAACGCCTGGATGACGTCAGTCAGCAATCTGCGGTGAGACGGATCAGCGTAATGGCATAGCGTGGGAACGTCAGCCCTCCACGCTCTGCATGGAGCGGGAGGGCGACTTGCGATCACATCCTGGTGTGTGCGAGACGGTGTGCGGCGTCGGTCAGCAGTTGTTCGGTTGCGCCGAAGCCGAGGCAGCCATCGGTAATCGATACGCCATAGCGCAAAGAAGTGCTCAGCGGCTGGCAGCCTTCGAACAGGTGTGATTCAAGCATCATGCCGATTAGCGAATGGTTACCGCGCAGGCGTTGTTCAAGCACGTCGTTGAACACGGCTGGCTGACGCAGTGGATCCTTGCCGCTATTGGCGTGGCTGCAATCGACCATAATTCGACTGGGGATCTTCAGTCGGCTGAGTTCGGCGCTGATTTTGGCGACGCTGGTTGCGTCGTAGTTTGGCCCATGATGGCCGCCGCGCAGCACCATGTGGGTGTCCGCATTGCCAGCGGTTTGCACGATCGCCGGATGCCCTTGGCTGTCCACGCCGAAATGCCGATGCGGATGAGCTGCCGAGCGCATGGCGTCGACGGCAACGGCGGCGCCGCCGTCGGTGCCGTTTTTGAAGCCGACCGGCATGTTCAGGCCGCTTGCCATCTCTCGGTGAATTTGCGATTCGGTGGTGCGGGCACCAATGGCCACCCAGCTCAGCAGGTCATCGAAGTAATTGGCAGCCATGGGTTGGAGCAGTTCGGTGGCAACCGGTAGTCCAAGCCGGATCATTTCCAGCATCAGTTCGCGGGAAAGTATCAGGCCGGCGGCCATGTCGTCAGTGCCATCCAGATGCGGATCGTAGGCCAGGCCTTTCCAGCCGATTGTGGTACGTGGCTTTTCAACGTAGGCGCGCATGACCAAGAGCATTTCACCGCTGACATCCTCAGCCAGACGAGCGAGCTTGCTGGCGTATTCGATTGCCGATTGCGGGTCGTGAATAGAACAGGGACCCACGATGACCAGCAGGCGTGGATCTTCACCGTTGAGGATGGCACGCACCGCCTGACGGTGGGCATTGACCTGTTGTTGCAGGGAGTGACTGAGCGGGAACTGCTGTTTGAGCTGCAACGAGCTCGGCAGACGCAGGGTCAGCGCTTCGTTGGCAGAATCGAGGGCGGACAGCGGCAAAGCGGAAACGGAGGAATTCATATTCGGTCTTCCTGGGCGGATGGCGGGCATTTCCCGCGCGCTCGGCCCTACAGGGGTGTTCGACAAATGGCCGTACTGGCTAGGCGTGTGTGTTTGCCACCTGTGGGTGACCGATCGGAGGCGGCAGGCTGTCCCGAGCGGAGGCTGGTAAATCGCCAGGCGCTGAAGCTGTCGTAGCGGTAATAAGTGCTGTAGTTCATGGTGTAATCCTCAAAGTGTCTGGTGTGGTGCTGGAAAATGTCGGGCCTGAAAAAACAAAACCCCCGGTCGGGAGGCCGACCGGGGGTTGAGAAATCTCTGGTAGGCGACCCGTTATGATGGGCGCCGTTTGGGTATCAGGCGCGCCAGTGGCTAAACCAATACCCAAAATAAAAGTTGACTGGAGCACATACGTCATTCACCCGGACAGGCGCAATCGAGCGCGGGGCGCTGGCGATGCGAATCTGTGGAAGGGCGTTGAACATGGTTTTCTCCATTGAATGCGCCGAGCTTACTCGACGCCGATGCGCGTCAGCAATCGGAAAATGCTATTGCCTGCCGGTCGATATGACTATCGAGTTGCAAGCGATGCGGGTGAAATGAACTTTTTTGCAGTTAATGGAGGCGGAGAATGAGCTACCGGACTCGGCATGCCACCGGTGATGACCTGGCTTTCTCGCGGGATCTGACATGCCGGAACATGCTGCGCTATTACATTGACCACGATCTGTTGTGGCAGGACGAAGCGTTCGACGCAGGCTGGCAGTACCGTGATAACTGGATGATCGTTCAGGATGAAACGCTGATCGGCTTTTTCAGTCTGAGCCAGGATGCGCGGGCGCTGTACATACGCGAATTACAGATTGAACAGGCCTGGCAAGGGCAGGGCGCCGGCTCCTGGGCCATTGGTCAGGTTGTCGAAATGGCTCGTCAGGCGAGGCGACCGGCACTGCGGTTGACGGTGTTCGATAACAACCCGGCCCAAAAACTCTATGCGCGCAAAGGACTTCGCATTGTGGGCAGGGATGAGTGTTTCCTGCGGATGCAGCTCGATCTGAGTACAGCTGTGCTCTGAAACCCGCAGCCGGCAAGCCCTGAATGATGAATTGAAACTTTTTAAATGCGGCTTTCCGCTAGGTCTGTCTGGCACTTTTTGCTAAGGTGTCCGGCATCCCAATAAGACCATATCGCGAGGTGTCTGCTTGATTAGGGTGCTAGTGGTCGACGACCATGATCTCGTTCGCACAGGCATTACACGGATGCTGGCCGATATTGATGGCCTGCAGGTGGTGGGTCAGGCCGAGTCAGGTGAAGAGTCCCTGATCAAGGCCCGTGAGTTGAAGCCTGACGTAGTGCTCATGGACGTCAAGATGCCCGGCATCGGCGGCCTCGAAGCCACACGAAAACTGCTGCGCAGCCACCCGGACATCAAGGTGGTTGCCGTTACGGTGTGCGAGGAAGACCCTTTCCCGACGCGTTTGCTGCAGGCCGGCGCCGCCGGTTACCTGACCAAGGGCGCGGGTCTGCCGGAGATGGTTCAGGCCATTCGACTGGTTTTCGCCGGGCAGCGTTACATCAGTCCGCAGATTGCTCAGCAGTTGGCGATCAAATCATTCCAGCCAACCAATGATTCGCCGTTCGATGCCTTGTCGGAACGGGAAATCCAGATCGCCTTGATGATTGTCGGCTGCCAGAAAGTCCAGATCATTTCCGACAAGTTGTGCCTGTCGCCGAAAACCGTGAACACCTACCGCTACCGCATTTTCGAGAAGCTTTCGATCAGCAGCGACGTAGAGCTGACACTGCTCGCGGTGCGTCACGGCATGGTGGATGCCAGCGCCTGACCATGACCGAGACATTCGATTCCAGTGCTTTCCTGTCGACCGTCAGCGGTCGGCCCGGCGTCTACCGCATGTTCGACAGCGAGGCGCGCCTGCTGTATGTGGGCAAAGCGAAAAACCTGAAGAAACGTCTGGCGAGCTACTTTCGCAAAACCGGGCTGGCACCCAAGACTGCCGCACTGGTCGGGCGTATCGCTCAGGTCGAGACGACCATCACCGCCAACGAAACCGAAGCGCTGCTGCTTGAACAGACACTGATCAAGGAGTGGCGGCCGCCATACAACATCCTGCTGCGCGACGATAAATCCTATCCGTATGTGTTTCTCTCTGACGGGCAATTTCCGCGTCTGAGCATTCACCGCGGCGCCAAAAAGGCCAAGGGCAAGTACTTCGGCCCGTATCCAAGTGCCGGCGCTATCCGTGAAAGCCTGAGCATTCTGCAAAAAACCTTTTTTGTCCGTCAGTGCGAAGACAGCTATTACAAGAACCGTACGCGGCCCTGTCTGCAATACCAGATCAAGCGCTGCAAGGCGCCTTGTGTGGGTCTGGTCGAGCCTGACGTTTACGCCGAGGACGTGCGCCACTCGGTGATGTTCCTTGAAGGTCGCAGTCATGCGTTGACCAACGAGCTGTCCACCGCGATGGAAGAAGCGGCGATCAATCTTGAATTCGAACGCGCCGCCGAATTACGCGACCAGATTGCCTTGCTGCGTCGGGTGCAGGACCAGCAGAGTATGGAAGGCGGAACCGGCGATATCGATGTCATTGCCGCATTCGTCAACCCTGGCGGCGCCTGTGTCCACTTGATCAGCGTGCGCGGCGGCCGAGTGCTGGGCAGCAAGAATTTCTTCCCGCAGGTCGGCATCGAGGAAGACGTCTCCGAAGTCATGGCGGCGTTCCTTGGCCAGTACTACATCAGCAGCCCTGAACGCGATTTGCCGAGCGAGCTGATCGTCAACGTGGTTCACGACGATTTTCCAGCGCTGATCGAAGGCATCCATACCTTGCGCGGCCGCGAGTTGGCCATCAGCCACCGGGTGCGCGGAACCCGCGCACGCTGGCAGCAACTGGCCGTGACCAACGCTGAGCAAGCGTTGGGCGCGCGCCTGGCCAACCGTCAGCACACCGCTGCGCGATTCGACGCGCTGGCCGAGGTGCTGAATCTGGATGAGCCACCGCAACGCCTGGAATGCTATGACATCAGTCATTCCAGTGGTGAGGCTACGGTTGCGTCCTGCGTGGTGTTTGGCCCGGAAGGCGCGATCAAGTCGGATTACCGCCGCTACAACATCGAAGGCGTCACCGCCGGCGACGATTACGCGGCCATGCATCAGGCGCTGACCCGCCGTTTCAGCAAACTCAAGGACGGCGAGGGCAAGCTACCCGACATCCTGCTGGTCGACGGTGGCAAAGGCCAACTGTCGATGGCCCGCGATGTGCTCAACGAACTGGCCGTACCGGATCTGATCCTGTTGGGCGTCGCCAAGGGCGCCACCCGCAAGGCGGGTTTCGAAACGTTGTATCTGAATGATGCAGCGCATGAGTTCACCTTGCGTGGCGATTCACCTGCCCTGCACCTGATCCAGCAGATCCGCGACGAGGCGCACCGCTTCGCCATTACGGGGCATCGCGCGCGTCGCGGCAAGACACGCCGCACCTCAACGCTGGAAGGCGTGGCAGGGGTAGGGCCGACTCGTCGTCGGGATCTGTTGAAACATTTTGGTGGATTGCAGGAGCTGTCTCGTGCAAGCATCGAAGAGATCGCCAAAGCCCCGGGGATCAGTAAAAAGCTCGCAGAGTCGATTTATGCGAACCTGCATAGTGAGTAGAATGCCCCTTCACCTCGTAGCCAGTTGTGCCGATGAATATCCCTAATCTGATTACCGTTCTACGCGTCCTGCTCATCCCGATCTTTATTTTGCTGTTCTATCTGCCCTACGAATGGAGTTACATGGCCTCCGCTTCGGTGTTCGCCTTCGCGGCCGCAACCGACTGGCTTGATGGTTACCTGGCGCGCCGACTGGAGCAGAGCACACCGTTCGGTGCGTTCCTCGATCCGGTCGCCGACAAACTGATGGTCGCTGTTGCTCTGGTCCTGCTGGTGCAGGAACACGGTAATCTCTGGCTGACGTTGCCAGCCGCGGTCATCATCGGTCGCGAGATCGTTATTTCGGCGCTGCGCGAATGGATGGCCGAACTCGGCGCCAGGGCACAGGTTGCAGTTTCAAATCTGGGCAAATGGAAAACCGCTGCGCAGATGCTCGCACTGGTGATTCTGCTGGCCCATCCAAAGGCGTTCAGCTTCTGGGTTGTGCTCGGTTATACGCTGCTGATAGTGTCGGCAGGGCTGACCCTGTGGTCGATGGTTCAATACCTTCGCGCCGCCTGGCCCCACCTGAAGACCGATGTCGAAAAGAAATAAAACTTTTTTGAATCAAGGGGTTGACGGGGCTTCTTAATTCTATAGAATGCGCCACACCAAGCGGGAATAGCTCAGTTGGTAGAGCACGACCTTGCCAAGGTCGGGGTCGCGAGTTCGAGTCTCGTTTCCCGCTCCAATTTGTACAGTGTTTGTTGTTGCGCTACTGACAGCGAATACTTTGAGGCCGAGTAGCAAAATGGTTATGCAGTGGATTGCAAATCCACCTACGCCGGTTCGATTCCGACCTCGGCCTCCACTATCAAAAACCCCGTAGATCAATGATCTACGGGGTTTTTTGTTGTCTTCAAAAAGAGGGGAGTTGCACTCCTCCTTAGATAGGCTCACTCGGTCAGGCACGTTCCGGTCTTGATATGGCTGGCGCCTTCCACCGTCAGATTCGAGAAGAAGATACAGCCGATGAGCCGTGCGAACAGTGTCAATGTGTCTGCGAGATCCGGATTGTCGAATACAGTAGCCCTCGAATCCAACGCACAGAGTGCACCCCAAAGTCTGCCATCTGGCAGAAACACGGGCGCGCCTGCGTAGCTCTCAATCGCATATTGCTTCACTACAGGACGGGAAGAGAGTCTGCCGTCCTGGCTGATTTGTGGAAGGAAGAGGGCTTGAGGATCCCTGCGAAACTCACTGCACAATGTTGTTTCCAGCTCCAACGTATCGCCGACGTTTATACCCAGTTCGATCGGATCGTAGGCGGAACAAACGATCCACTCGGTTTCCGTAAATTTTGCGATGCCGGCGAAGCGCGTACCGGTCAAACGGGTGACGAGCTGGAGAATATTCGTCGTCGCCTCGATCTCGGCGATCGCCGAGCGCTCCTCGTGGCTCAGAGACGCTTTGAGAACGGTGTCACTCATTTGCATAGGGTCAAATCTCCTGATTGCTGGTACATCCCTGAGCTGGGCTCTGGTGACGTGTTGAGGAAGTCAGCGCCTGTTGCGCGGGGTCGCGGTGACTAGGTACAGATTGGTCAGGTCCAGTCGCTGAATCCGGCGTCAACGTTTAGCGTAGACACTCAGGCGAATGGCGGGTTGCTTCGTCATGATTGCCAGCACAGGAAAAATCCTCGGCCCGCTTATCGAAGGAGGCGTTAGCCTTCAGATTTTATTGAATTTCAGCTCCGGTTGCTGCGATCTGTCTATAGACTTCGCCTCCACGTCAAGCAAGTCACATAGCTCCATGATTTAGATAGCTTTTTGTTTTTTTTGAGCAAGGTAAGATTTAGTTTTCAAATCGCGCGCTCCAAACTTGCTTCACCGGGACGTGATGTATATATTCCCCGCTCGGCTTTTCAAGCGGCCATCCTGTCAGGACCGCAACCGCAAGGCTGAACAAAGCAACACCGCGCTACCGCCCGAATGGCGAAACTGGTAGACGCATGGGACTTAAAATCCCCCGCTCGTAAGGGCGTGCCGGTTCGATTCCGGCTTCGGGCACCACGAATATCAAGGGCTTGCATGACATACCTCGTGCAAGCCCTTTGTTCTTTTTCCGCAATCAAAAAATCTTTTCCGCAATTCGTGACCGTTAGTCACTTCGTAGGGGTGACCTTCATCCCCTTACGCATTCTGATGTACTGCTCAGTCATACCGACTGTTGTGTGCCCGAGCTGGTCCCGAGCCTCTCGGATGCTGCCTGTCGACTCCTCCTTATCCGTCGCTGCTTTAGCTCTCAAGTCGCGCATCTGAAATTCTGCCTTTGGAATTCCGGCTGCTTCCCTGGCGTCATCGAACCTTTTCCTGAGCATACTGGGCGTCATCGGCTGCCCAGAGTCGATAACTACCAGACGTGTTGATCTGATTTTGTGTCCGGCCTTTCGCGCCATGATTCGATCGATCACGATTTTGAGTTCACCAATAATCTCGATCCTTCGCTTAGCCCCGGTCTTGCCTTGCTGTACGGAAAGCTTCCCGTCTTTTATGTCGCGCTCATCCATCTTTAGTGTGTCTGCGACCCTCTGTCCTGTTAGATAGAAAAGGTCCAAAGCATCTCTCAATGGTTGATCGGCATGCTGGTAGGCTCTGGCGAGAACGTCATCTTCGACATATATGTCGCGACCGCTTTCTTTATTGCCCTTCACGCCTGAGCAAGGATTAGCCAGTGATGTATAGCCATTCTGGCGAGCAAAGTTCCAGATGGAACTGAGTAACGCTTTCTCCCGATTTGCACGAATAGGGGCTGTCTTACCGCGATGACGAAGGTACTGGCTGACATGTTTCGGTTCGATAGCCTCTAGAGGGGCGGGTGGGTCGTTGAAGAACAGGAGGAGGTTTTTCAGTTCGCGGGCGTTGTCCTTCTGGGTGGCATGGGCTTTTGTGGGGACCACCTCGTTCATATATAGCTCGGCCACGTAAGCAAAAGTAAGAACGGTTTGCGTCAATGCTTGAGAAACTCGGCTTTTTTCGAGCTTTGCGTACTCTAAAATGGCTAGGCCGTAATCGGTACCTAGCGGGATTTCCTTGCGTGGTTTCCCGCCAGTGTCATAAAGATAATAGATGGTGCTGCCGCGTTTTCGCTCGCGCAGGCGAGGAATGCTTCCCGGCTTTGTTGGTCTTCGTCCCATTTATCCCACCAAGCGAGGTTGCCAGGTCAGAGCTTCTGGCGCGCTTGTAGCTACTCCTGTTAGCGCCGAGGCAATCACGCAGGGCCAGCCATTACGCTTGATGGTGTGACGAATGCCATTGCGCTTCAGCACAGTAATCTGACCTGCTTTGGTTTTAGCTCCAGTCAGTTCGCAGACCTGTTCATGGCTAAGAAACTGAATGTTCATGCTGCCTCCTTGCTTGTAAATAATGAGCGCTTCGAATCCACTTGCTGTGAGACTGTGTTGCCTTCGATTCCTGGCTGTAGCTGTGCAGCCATTACAACCGCGTGTTCACGCAGAGACCGGGCCTCACGTTCGAGCTTCTTGCCGGTACGAAAGGCGCTGAAGGTCTCGGCGGCGATTTGCAGCAGCTCGCCGATATTGATCAGCGTCTGTCGCTCGGCCGGGCCGAAAAGCGGACCTGCTTCAAGTCGTTCGCAGGTTCGTGCCAGGCGCATGTGATCGGCACGGATGAATTGCAGGGAAGCCCGAAGTTCGCGGATGGTTGTGGCGCTCGCGGCGCGTTGGGTGTCTTCACCCTCGCGCAGACCTGTCTCCAGACCATCGCTGCGGCCCATGATGTAACCGCCCCAAATAAGGAGGGCGGCCAACGCGATCAGGATCACGAGCGCACCGATTTGTATTGAACTCATCATGAGGAGCGCTCCTGGGATTGTTGCAGGCTGGTGGTAGCAGCCGTCGGCGGTGCAGGGGGCATGACGTTGACCATCATGTTGCCGCTGCATGTCCTCATCCGCCTTGTAGGCGCAAATGTCGATCAACGAGGCCATGTGCCGTATGTGAACGTATTTGAGTGCCTTGGCGGTGATGCAGGAAAGGGTGTGCGGCCGATGAACAGTGACGTGCAGGGGCGCGTCGAAACCCATCTCGAGGCTCAACACACCGCCGGTGCGGATCAGCTCAAATACCCGCTGCTTGTCTTGGACTTCAAAGCGACCATATTGGCGATCGGCATGCGGGCGATGCGCGAGATCGCCTTTGTTGCTCGTATCAAGCGGGCCGTTGGCAATCTCTTCGATGAAGTCGGCCAGTTTGAGGTGCATCTTCTTGTCGTTCGGCAGGGTGAGCGTGTGGCGTTCGCTGCCCAGTTCGATGACAAAAGTGCTTTCCTCTGTGCCGCGTTCAGCCTTGAGACGGAATGCTAGGCACTCGCGCTTCGGCGCTGTGCGCAAGATGTGGTTGAAGGTTTCGGTCAGGTTGACCTGAGCGCTGAGCAACTGGAGGGTGACCGCGATGGCCGGCGCGGATGTCGCCATCGGCTTGTACGAACGCTGGGTCGCCAAACGGCTGGACCTGAGCGAGGCCGAGCCGAAGGCATGAGCCGGACAGGCCAGGTAGGGCGCCGATTTTTACGGGGCCTACCCGAGGGCCGCCCCCTACACGAGTTATCGAACTCGCGGAATCTCTCTAGCTGAAACCTTCGCCGGGATGTCCGTCTTTCCAAAGGGATGGGGCAGGACATGTCACTCGCATGCTGGCTCGACCGACCGTACCGGGCGGAAAACCGCCGGGGACCCTGGGGACTTCCAAAGGACACGGGGTCGGAAACCCGCGGGATCTTGTTAGTGGGAGGCCCACCAGCTTACTGAAATTTCAATCCACTGAAATCTTGAAAGCATTCATTGAAAAGCCGCTGAAAAGGAGGGCTTATGACCGCAGCCACGTACCTATCCAAGAGCGCCTTCGCCGCACACATCGGCCGCTCACCGAGTTACATCACCTGGCTGAAGGAAAACGGTCGACTGGTCCTGTCCCCAATGGCAAGCAGGTCGACGTTCTGGCCACCGAAGCATTGATCCGCGATACCGCTGACCCGAGCAAGGCTGCCGTCGCTGCTCGCCACCAACAGGAGCGGCTTCAGCGTAATGTGTACGGCCACGTCGCTACACAATCCGAACCGACCAACATGGCTGCGCCGCCGCCCGTTGATCCCGCGCAAGGGCAGTCCCCGGACTTTCAGAAAGCGCGTGCACATCGCGAGCACTACTTGGCGCGGATGGCTGAGATGGAGTTTCGCAAGGCGCAGGGGGAGCTGGTGGAAATCAGCTTTGTGCAGAAAGCCGCTTTTGAAACGGCGCGATCGCTTAATCATTCGCTAATGAGCCTGTCGCCGCAATTGGCGCCAACTCGCCGCGCTGTCGGATCCGTGGGTGGTGGAGAGGCAGCTAACGGCTGCGCTGCGCCAACGACTTAACGAAGCGGCACAAGTGTCAAGCGATGACTTTGGATTTGCGTTTAGCGAGTGCTAAGGATATCCGCTGATAGGCATTTTTCTGCTCGCATCGGAATTGATTGGCGCCTGCTTCCAGTCAGTATTAGCCGTCGGCGTAAAGTGTTATCACGCGCCTACCGATGCAGCAGGCAAGTGTAATTTTGAATCTACCACCGCATGCGTAGTCACCCATTTTAAGACCTGGATATGCAGGTTCTTGTCAGAGGGTTATCGCTCTACTGCGACGCACTTGATCTCCACGAGAAGGCCAGGTCGAGCTAATTCACTGACACCAATGCAGGTCCATGCACAAGTGCTTCTCGGAAATACTTTATCCTTTACGCGTCTGAAAATTGGCATGTGACGGTGCATGTCGACGTGGTAAGTTGTCATTTCTACGACATCTTCAAATTTACAGCCACCTGCCTCCAAGACGATCCGGAGATTGTCCCATGCAGCTAAAAACTGCTGCTCAGGTTCTTCAATGACGGATAATTCCGGCGTCCTGCCTACCTGACCCGCGCAGTAGAGAGTTTTTCCTACCTTTACTGCTGGTGCATAACCCGCGCGCTCGTAGATCAATCTCATGCCATCTGGAACAATGATCTGACGGTCAGTCATGATTGCGGAGCCCCAAGTTAGAACGGTAACGAAAGCTAACTCAGGGGCCAGAGCCGCGTCCACTCAGTTCACTTCTCATCTATTAATCAACCCCACACGTGCTTTTAGCCGCTGCTGAGTCTTTTTGAACTCATTACCTAATGTGGCTGCCTCGATCGATGCAAAAGGCGCGAGCCGGTAGCGTTACTGATCAGAAGCATTTCGATGGTTGGTTCGCTGCTAGGCTGGCTCGTCAGTTCGTGTCGTCATCACCTTGAAATATATCTGCGTAAAGTCGCGCGACTGTAGGGGTAAGGTTATGACCGGCAGGAATGAGAAAGTCGGCGTGTGGTGCGAGCCGTTTTACGTAGATGACTTCGTAAACCCTGCGCACGATTCCAGGTGCTGTTTCTTCCCGGTCCAAGCCAGGCATTATCCCTACCGCTTTGTAACCGGCTTGCTCCAGTGCTTGTTGCATATACGGCGTGCGGGTTGTTGCCATGCCATAGATCAGCCCCGCGCCCATGAACGTGCCGATTTTTTCTCCCAGGTCCTGGGCCGCAACGGCCAGTCTGGCTTGTCTGTGCGGTTTGGCTACCGCGCCGACCCGCCCGAAAATAACGTCAGCACCGTCAATTTTTTCCCACGTGGCGATAGCGACAATCTCATCGTTCTGGCGGACGACGGTAGCGAATATGCCTCGATCCGGATCGTCTTCGAGCACCACGTTGTCTGCGTAGAACTGCTGGTCCAGAAACGGGCTTGCCAACCCCACCGAAATGGAGGGAAACCATGTCCGGAAAAAATCTGTCGCGACATTGATCTCCTCACGTTTCAGGTAATCCCAACTGTAGCCATAGGGTAAATCGGTGAAGCTGCGAATTTGCTCGATCGTTGGCCATTTCATGCGGTTCTGCTCGTTTGTCTGATTGCTTCGATAAGTGGCGCCGGGGTCAGGCCCGAGGGTCAGGGTTATTGGCGGGTGCCGTGGCATGCCTGGCGGCGATCTGCCTGTGGCGCTCGACCACTTCGCCAATGACCAACTGCATCAGCCTCTGCACGATGGCCGTATCCAGCTCGGCCTCCTGAGCAAGTGCTGCCAGACGCTGGTATTGCTGCTGCTCTCTGGCCTCGTCTACCGCAGGCAACTGATATCGGGCCTTGAGCAATCCGACCTCATCGGTACAGCGAAACCGTTCCGCGAGCAGGTGGATGAGGGCGGCGTCGATATTGTCGATGGTTTTCCTGAATGTTGAGAGTTGACGCGCGATGTCGGAGTTTTCCATGAATGACCTCGTGACAGGTGTTCGAAAGAGCTTCTCAATGATTCGTCTGCTGAGCAAAAACCGACCAGTCCTTGTCGCCATCCCCCTGGCTACCGCCGACTTCATTTTCAATCGAACGGCATCCGCCGCTGGCAACTCCAGCCCTTTGAGACGACCCGCATCGATCGCCAGATTCATATCCTTGAGGCCAAGCGACAGTTTGAATCCCGGTTCAAAATTGCTGCTGACGATGTTCTGCCCATAACGTTGATAACTGGGGCAGGCGAACAGGGTCTGGGTCATGAGCTTGATGAAAATCGAAGGGCTCAGTCCGTGGCGTTGAACGAGTCCGCTGGCTTCGCCCAGCGACTGGATGGCTTGGGTGATCATCATGTTGCCGGCGATTTTCGCTATACAGGCCTGTTCAGGTTGGTCGCCCAGATACCAGGTTTTTTCCCGAGCAGGTCGAACAGCGGTTGGACGGTCGAGACAGCAGCCTGCGATCCGGCCGCCAGGATATTCAACTCGCCCTTGGCCGCCACGGCGGGCACGCCGAAGACCGGCGCCGCGATCAATGGCATGCCGGCGGCTTCATGTTCGCGCTGCAACTCCAACATCAGCGAAGGCGACAAGGTCGACATCACGACATGCACGCAAGCTTTGTCTGCAGTTTCCAGAACAGCGCTGGCGAGCAGTACTTGCCTGACAGCGGCATCATCGGCCAGAAGAGTGATGACCACCTCTTGCTGGAACGCCGAGGCCGGCGATTCGATAACGCTGATGCCTTCGAGATCCTTGATCGCCGCCTGACTGCGGTTCCATGCCGAGACGTGATGGCCAGCGCGGACGAGCAGTGGAATGATCGCTCTGCCCATGCTTCCCACTCCGATAAAACCAATCTTCATTTGCAGTCTCCGGTTGGTATTCGATGACGGTGAATGCAGACAAGTATGTCGGGCACGGGATTGCTACGGCACTGCCATTGCTGCACTCTCACTGTTCATTTTTGTACGGGGGCAGAGCATGGACTGGAGTGATGTGCGGGTCTTTCTCGCGATTGCCCGCAGCGGGTCATTGGGCGCTGCCGCCAAGCTGTTGGGGGTCAGCCATCCGACCGTGGGGCGGCGCTTGCAGGTGTTGGAACAGTCCAGTGGCCAACCCGTTTTCCTGCGTACCAACCAAGGTCTCGTGTTGACCGACAGCGGCGAGAAGCTCTTCAGCCTCGCGCAGGAAATGGAGCAAAGTGCGTTGGCCATCGAAAGGCGCCTCGCGGGCGACAGCGCACAGCCCGAAGGTGTGCTGCGCATTTCCTGCGCTGACTGGTTCGCCTGTTATGTCCTGGCCCCGGTGCTGAGTGAACTGGGCCGGCGTTATCCATTGATCGTGCCCGAGGTCATTGCCGGGCATCGATTGTTTGATCTGGCTCGCCGCGACGCCGACATCGCGTTTCGAATCGTTCCGTTCACCGAACCCGATATCGTGCATCGCAAGCTGATCTCCCTGACTTACGGGTTATACGCAGCCGTTGGATCTGCTGACCCTGAGCCACAGGGCGCCGGGCTGGGTCTGATCACCATGAGTGTTGCCCAGTCCCATTATCCCGATGTGCAGTGGCTGCAGCAGCGTTACCCTCTGGCGCGTACCGTGTTTACCAGTAGCAGCCGCACAGTCCAGGCGCAAATGTGTGCGCAGGGGCAGGGCGTCGCGGTATTGCCCCGCGCTTTGGGCGACCAGTTGACGGCGCTGCGTCTGATCGATTCAGATGAACCGCCACCAGGCCGCGACATTTGGATGGGCTACCACCAGGACATGCGCCAGATGGACAGTCTGCGCGCGCTTGCCGACCTGGCCTCCGTCATGATTGGCACTCAGGCAGGCGGTTGATTCACTCTGCCGGCTGCATGGCCGCCGTTTGCAGCTCTGCAGCAGATTGGCGCGCCAGACTCAGACTCAGTCCTGCGCCTACCACCAGACACGCAGCGATGCACAGTATGGCGACGGTGAAGGCGTGGGTGATGGCCGCCGCGTCCGTGTCCTTGCCCAGAAGCGTGTAAAAAATGCCACCGATGATCGCTACGCTCAGTGCCGTGCTGATTTGCAGTGTGGAACTGGTGATGCCCGCAATCATGCCGGAATACGCCGGTGCCACGCGTCCAGTGATCATGCGCATCAATGTCGGAAGGGCCAGTCCTTGTCCGAAACCGATCAGAAAGAGAATCACGGCAAGGGACAGCGCAGAGGGCGTGACGGCGGTTGGCGTGTGCGCCACAAGCCAGGCCAACAGCACGAACCCCAGCACTTCGAGTGCCATTCCGAAGGGATTCACATAAGACCCCAGCAAACGCCGGAATAGATGGGTGGCGAGCGGCCCCAGCAAGAAACCAGCGCCGAATGGCAGAAAGACCAGACCTGCACTGAGCGGGCTCGTATGCAGCGCTCCCTGTAAATAGATGGAAAACAGCAGGAAGAACACGCCGATCGCGTAAAAAGTCAGCGCCACCAGCAATGCCCGGCCCAGCCCGGGCGCACGCAGTGCAGCAGGGTTCAGCAACGGCGCGCCTTGCGCTTGATACAAGCGGGCTTCGTAGCGCCAGAACAGCCAGGCCAGCAGTGGCACCGCCGCCAGCGACAGCCAGGCCCACCACGGCCAGCCCGCTTCACGTCCCTCGATCAGTGGAACGATCAGCGCCGCAAGCGTCACCATCGACAACAGCGTTCCACCCAGATCCAGCTTGCTGGTCTGGGGTGCGCGGGTTTCCTTGACCACGGGGATGGCGATCAGAATGACCAGCAACGCAATCGGTAGATTCACCAGAAATATCGACCGCCAGCCCAGGTTCATCAGGTTGAGCGAGATCAGAATCCCGCCAAGTGCCTGGCCGACTACCGACGCCAAACCAAACACCGCACCGTACAGGCTCAACGCCAAGGGTTTTTCCGACTCAGGGAATATCGCCTGCACTGAAGCGAGTGCCTGCGGCGCCATGACAGCGGCCGTCACGCCTTGCAGCGAGCGTCCGGCGATCAACACCCAGGGTGACTCGGCGACACCGCAGATCAGTGAGGCGACGGCAAAGCCAATCAGGCCAACGAAGAACATTCTCATGCGGCCAAAGATGTCGCCAAGCCTTCCGCCGGTGATCAGTGTCACGGCATACAGCGCCGCGTAAGAAGAGATGATCAACTGTTCGGCAGAGGAGGCCGTGCCCAGCGATTGCTGAATCGAAGGCAGCGCTACGTTCACGATGAAGAAATCCAGCGGCGGCAAGAATGCACCGACCAACAGGATGGCGAACATCAGCCAGCGCCGCTGTTCCGGAAGGGCTACTATTTTCTCAGGCATAAGGTCTCCTTTCTGAAACCCTTCGGCTCCAGAATATTTTCGATTGCGAGTCATGCTTTGAATAAGCTGACTTCAATCTAAACGATCAAACCCTGGCTGACGCCTCACATAAATGAACGGCCAATGTTCATTTATGGCAGTGCCGCTGCGCCCCTGCCTCCTCGCAAAATGGCCGCACTGTGGTTCCAGTCGAGCCACACAACCGAAATCGAGGAGTCAGTTATGTCAGGTAAATTCGCTGATCAGGTCGCAGTCGTCACCGGCGCGTCCACCGGGATCGGATTTGCGATTGCACAGGGTTTGATTGCCGAGGGCGCCAGGCGCGTTTACATCACCGGGCGTTCTGCAGCCACGCTGGAGGCTGCGGTGGCCAAGCTTGGCGACAGGGCGGTCGCGGTCATTTCCGATGTCGCGCGCCAGGTTGATCTGGACGAGCTCAAGGCGACGATTGAGGCGCACGGCGATCAACTGGACTCAGTGTTTGCCAATGCGGGTATTTGTGAAAAGAACCCGCTGGGCGAGACCACCGAGGCCGCCTATTTCAACATGTTCGACATCAACGTAAAGGGAGTCTTTTTTACTGTACAGACGTTGATGCCATTGTTGAAAAATGGCGCTTCGATCGTGCTGACGGCCTCTATCTGTTCCAGCAATGGCATGGAAGGACTGAGCCTCTACAACGCCTCCAAAGCCGCGGTACGTTCCTTTGCCAGGACGTGGGCCAACGAACTCAAAGGTCGCAAGATCAGAGCGAATGTCCTGAGCCCTGGCTTCACCCGCACACCGCTGATGGATAACGGCTTGAAGATGAGCGAAACAGACGTCGCCGCGCTGCGTCAGCACGTCGAGCAGATCACGCCATTGGGGTACATGGCCGAGCCTGAGGAAATCGCCTCGTCGGCGCTGTTTCTTGCGTCTGCCGATGCGAAATATGTCAACGGTGTGGAGTTGATGGTCGACGGCGGCCTGTCGCAGATCTGACCACGTGCTCAACCGTAGCGCAGCCCTCGCGCAGGGCTGCCTTCCTCGCTTATGCGCAGCCCCTGCAGGAAACCTCATCATGAACAATGAACAACTGACAGCCCGACTGGACGCCCTGGAAAGTCGCGCCGCCATCGAGTCGCTGATCAGCGCCTACGCCAATGCTTTCGACCGCATCGACGCCTCGCTTCTTAGCTCAATCTGGCACGAAGAGTCGACACTGGATCTACCGGGTTTTGGCCAGGCTGGAAACCGTGACGAAATCCTGGCGATGGCGCAAAACAGCTGGCGCCAGATGCCCCATATGCACCACTGGATGGCCAACCCGCTGATTGAAATCGAGGGTGACAGCGCAGTGGGCACGGTAGCTGCGGATTGCCTGTTTCATGACATTGAAAAAGGCCCGGTGCAAGTCAGCGGTCTTTACCACGACAGGTTTGAACGTCGGGACGGAAAGTGGGCGTTCCTGTCACGTCGTTTTGAAATGCATTTCCTGACGCCGTTAAAAGATTGGGTACCCGCAGCGGGCGAAGAACAGTTTGCACCGTTCGAGCAGCTCAAGGGAACGACAGCGAAAAACGAATAGTCCCGGCCCTTGGCTGTTCGACACCCACGTGGCCGTCATGCAGTTGCATGATGGCCACGACAATGGCGAGGCCAAGCCCGTAGGAGTCGGAATTCTGGTGCCGAGACGCATCGCCACGGTAAAAGCGGTCGAAGAGTTTGCCCAGGGTTTCGTCGCCCAGCACCGGCCCTTGGTTCTCCACCTCAATCCGGGCACCTCCGTGGGTTTCCAATACCCGTATCAGAATCTCGGTGCCCTCGTAAGCGTAGCGAACAGCGTTCGCCACCAGGTTGCTCAACGCTCTGCGCAGCAGCAAGGGGTCAGCGAGCACGATACCATCGCCCGTTATTTGGAAGCTCATTCGCCGCTCTTCAGCCAAACCCTCAAAATACTCAGCGATGCGCTGTGATTCGTCATGCAGCGACAGTTGCTGGCGCTCCACTACGGCTTGCGCTTCATCGGCGCGCGCCAGAAATAGAATGCTTTCGACGATGCGCGAGATCCGTTCGAGTTCTTCAAGGTTCGAAGCGATCAGCGCCTGATATTCGTCCTCGCTACGGCGTTGGCGAAGGGCAACCTGACAATGTCCCATCAACGACCCGACCGGCGTGCGGATTTCATGGGCAAGGTCGGCGGAAAATTGCGTCAGTCGCTGATAACCCTGAGCAAGACGATCAAGCATCGCGTTATAGGCGTCACTCAGCTGTTGCAATTCAACCGGCGTATCGGCGCTGTCCATACGGCTGTGCAGACGCTCAGGCGTTATGGCTGCGGCATGGGCGGCCATTTTGCGCAGCGGACGCAGCCCGCGACGCAATAACAGATAACCCAGCAACGCGGTTGCCAGAAAGGCAAGGGCCACGGCCAGGTAGATGCGCTCGCGATACGCTGCAAGCATCGCCATTTCCTTGCCCATAAGGTGGGCGGCCGTCAATCGGACTACACGGCCACCCGACGTCGTGACTACGGAGGCGGCGCGCAGCCTTGTTCCCGAGTCGGTCACGCCGCTGCGCAGATCACTGACGCTCAGCTTTGTGTCCTGGCCGATCACCGGCAGTTCAGGCAACGTGACGTTGAGTGGATTGACCTGGATGACCGGTGGCTGCCCCGGCTCTTCAATGATGAAGATGTCGTCTTCGCTGTCGAGCATGTTCTTGAAAATCTGCGGGCTGTCGCGCAGCTTTTCGATGGCGAGTTCGTAATGCAGGAGCTTGCGAAAATGCTCCAGACGGCCCATCACCGCGTGATCGCTGTAGACCAATACCGAGGCCTTCATCGTCTGATACAGATAGAAGCCCGCGCCGGCCACGGCCAGCATCGCGACCATGGCAAACGCCACGGTCGATCGCAGCGTCAGCGAGGGTTGGCGTCGGGACCGCATGGCCTCACCTCGCAGACATAGCCGATACCGCGAATGGTATGGATCAGCTTGATCGGGTAGGGCTGGTCGACCTTGTTGCGCAGGCGCTTGACAGCGACGTCCACCACGTTGGTATCGCTGTCGAAATTCATGTCCCAGACTTCCGAAGCGATTTGTGTCCTGGACAACACATCGCCGGCTCGACGCAGAAACAGATGCAGCAGGGCGAACTCCTTGTTGGTCAGCACGATCACCTGTTGTTGGCGGGTCACGCGGCGCCGGACCAGATCCAGTTCGAGATCGGCAAGGTGGAAATGGTCGGCTTCGCGTACGACACCGCGGCGCAGAATAGTGCGGATGCGCAACAGCAGTTCGGTAAACGAAAAAGGTTTGATCAGGTAATCATCGGCGCCCAGTTCCAGACCGCGAATGCGGTCTTGCAACTGGTCGCGCGCGGTAAGGAACAGCACGGGTACGTCTTGTCTGGCGCGCAACAGCTCGATGATCTGAAACCCGTCAATCCCGGGCAACATCACGTCCAGCACGATCAGGTCATAGGTCGTATGCAAGGCCATGTGCAGACCGTCGGCGCCGTGCTGGGTCCAGTCGACGTTGTAACCGGACTCGCCGAGCCCCTTTTTCAGGTACTCACCTGTCTTGGTGTCATCTTCGATCAGCAGGATATGCATCGTGAGGCGCGCTCGGGTCTCTTCATGACGGGATTCAGCCCGCGACATCGGTATCTCGGCTGTGCAGTGTAGCGGGATGAACGGGCGCAGTCGGTTACATTTCTGTCATTCACCGGCAGGGCTGACGAATGACAAAAATGTCATTCGGCGGTCATCGTGACGTCCCGATCTGCGGTCGAGGATGGCGACACATCAACCCATGAGGAATCGTCGCCATGCAACTCAAAAACGCCCTGTCTACCACGTTCGGTTTGGTGATGCTCAGCGCTGCCGTCATTGCCACCGCCGCCGACATGCCGGTCATCAAACCACTGCGCGGTACGGTGGAAAGCGTCAGCAACAACACGCTGACCTTCACTGTCCGCTCTGGCGCCCAGCAGACGATCGGACTGACTGACAAGACCGGTATCAGCCGGGTATCGAAGGCCAATATCGACTCGATCAAATCCGACAGTTTCATCGGCTCGGCGGCCATCCCGCAGGCCAACGGAACCTTGAAGGCGCTTGAGGTCACGGTATTCGACGCCAGGCTCAAGGGCAGCGGCGAAGGTCATTACGGCTGGCAGAACGCGGACGGCAGCACTGGCACCATGACCAACGGCACCGTTGGCAAACTGTCCAAAACCGACGGCCGCACGTTGACCGTCAACTACCAGGGCGGTGAGAAACAAATCGTCGTGCCGGATGACGTGCCTATCGCCTACGTCGAGCCAGGCAAAGCCGATGAGCTGGTCAAAGGAACGAAAATTGTCGTGTTCCCCGCTGCAGATGGCACCGCACGCGGCATTGCAGTCGGCAAGGATGGCTTCCAGCCACCGATGTAATCATCTGAGAAAGCTTGAGCGTTGCCTTCTGGCAACGCTCCGCTACACGGAAGGCTTGCAAGGGGAACCACGTGAGACAGAAGAAACTGCATCCCTGGCCGGTTCGCCTCACCCATTGGCTCAATGCGGCCTGCATGGTCTGCATGTTCATGAGCGGTTGGGCTATCTACAACGCCTCGCCACTGTTCAGTTTCAGGTTTCCGGTGTCATTGACCGTGGGCGGTTGGCTGGGCGGGGCACTTGCCTGGCATTTTGCGTTCATGTGGCTGCTGCTGATCAACGGCGCAATCTATGTGCTGTACGGGTTGGCCAGTCGTCATTTCAAACGTGAGCTGCTGCCCATCGGCATTGCCGCATTGAAGCATGATCTGACCGATGCCTTGCGCTTTCGGCTGGTGCATGAAAAGGGTGTCTATAACGCAGTACAGCGCCTGATGTACTGGATCGTGCTGGCGGCAGGTGTACTGATCGTGATCTCGGGTGTAGCGATCTGGAAACCGGTTCAACTTCAAGAGCTGGTCGCGTTACTGGGCGGCTATGACGTTGCTCGTTACGTACATTTTGCGGCCATGGCGATGATTGCAGCGTTTGTGGTGATTCACCTGGTCTTGGTGATTCTGGTACCAAAAACCCTGTTGCCAATGATCACGGGTGGAGTGCGGACGCCTGATAACGAGAAAAATGGGTCATGACTGAATTTACAAAAATAACGCGTCAGCGCGTCAGGATTGAACCTGCGCAACAGCTTGAACTGGAAAACATTCAGCGCCGGCATTTGCTTCGGGCCGGCCTGACGGTGGGCGCGATGTCGATGCTGACCGGTTGCAACCTGCAGGACGGCGATCAGGTCGACAAAGTGCTTTGGGCCATGTCGCGTTGGAACGACCGGGTCCAGGCGTGGTTGTTCAGTGGACGGAAACTGGCGCCGACCTTCGCCCGCGCGCAGATCACCAAGCCGTTTCCGTTCAACGCTTTCTATGGTCAGGACGATATCCCTGAAGTAGACCTGACCAGTTACTCGCTCGCCGTCTCCGGCCGGATCAGGGACAAGGCGCCGTGGACACTCGAAAGCTTGCGCAAGCTGCCGCAACGCAGCGATATCACTCGGCTGATCTGTGTTGAGGGCTGGAGCGCGATCGGGCAATGGGGAGGTGTACCGCTGAAAACCTTCCTGGAACACATCGGCGCCGACACCACAGCGAAATTTGTCGGTTTCAAATGTGCCGATCGTTACTACTCCAGTCTGGACATGCCGACTGCCTTGCACCCGCAGACGCTGTTGGCACTGGATTATGCTGACGTGGCGCTGCCGCCCGAGTACGGCTATCCGCTGAGGGTTCGGGTCCCCACCAAACTGGGCTTCAAAAACCCCAAGCATGTTGTCGAGATTTTCGTCAGCAACGACAACCCGGGCGGGTACTGGGAAGACCAGGGCTACAACTGGTTCAGCGGGATCTGATGAAGCAAAGAACGGAACTGTCACGCCAGGAACACTGGCGAGATTCATGACACCAAGCGTGATATGAGGCATGCCGATGACCGGTATTTCTGCAGTACCGCCAGCAGCATCCGTCTTGCCGACATCAGAACCTAGGATGCGGGCAACGAGTGATGGAGCAGATTTCCAATCTCTCTTGCAGGCTCAGTCCAGGCTACCTTTACAACAGTCGGATAAAGCTCGCACTCGGATGCTCTTTGATAATCTTGCCGCATGTATCTTCAATGGCGAAAAAAGAGCTATCTGCTCTGATGTTATCGGCACAGGGGGACTGAATGCGTTCGCTATTGCAGTGGCTCTCTCGCCGCTAACCGTCACCTGGGTACCGACCGAGATTGTTCGAGCGCCACTGCGTTCGCCTGGAATACGGACTTTTCGCCGTCGCAATCCCTCTTCAGCCGAGACCTCCTTCCTCAACCGGTCAAATTCGGAGGATAGGGGTTACGATTAGACGGGTCTCGAAAGCTTGCTCGCCGTAGGCCAGTATTATTAAGGGAGAAGCAGATACCGCCAATTCTCACCTGTGGCGTTGAATGGTCTTTCGTTAGCCTGAAGTAGAAAGCCCGACGGCTTCTCTATCGTGGCGAAGGTGGTGTTATGAGGCAGCGTCGACTTACAGCCTATTTTTCCACCCCGCTGTCATCCCCCGCTTATTCTGAGCATCAGAGAGTTATAGCCCGCGATCAGGGCTACTTTTGGCCGAAGGTAGTCGATCGTGAACGGCCGCTTTCGGCCAGAAGCGGACGCTTGCGAGTAACTGCTTTCGACCCAAAGCTGACCTTTAGATGGGTATATTTTTTCACCTCATGAAAGGCATCTTCAAGGACTTTGCGATCCGAGCTAAAACTTTTACGCATTTTTCAGAAACAACGAGCGGTGGTTCGTCAATCATGTAAAGCAGGTGTTCGAACGCTACTCCAGCCTCGTTGTGATCGACATAATCCAGAACTATTTCACCACCATTCTTTAAACCTGCCTGAGCTAATGCATGGTCTTCCGGTACAGGGCCGAGCTAGTCGTATGCAATGGACATCAGCGTCGAAATTTCTTCAAGTACCTCAACGAAATCGGCCCTCAAGTCGTTGTAAGGGTGGCTCATAACAAACATCCCTTCGATTATGGTGACCTGCGTAGCGTTCCCGTCTGGTCGATTGTTGCCCAAGACCTGGTCTGTGCGCACGCGCTTGGGAAGCTAAGGTCGACCGTTCGCTCTGGGGTCACGCTTTACCCATTTCCTCGTACGAAGCATCGACGAACGTGATGTGCTCATCCCAAGCAGCTTCAGCTAGATCCCGGATAATTTCAGCGAGCGTCTCAACATCCACCCCCTGAGCTTCGATGCAGGCCAAGCGTCCGGGCGACCAGTCGATGACGGAACACTGTGGATACTTCCTTAGCAGCGCGGACAGCGCTTCCTGAGGAGGCTCTTTGTGGATATACATGAAGTCAAAGTACGGGGCACTGGCATTCTGAAGCGGGTACACCAGAGCCCAGGCATTTGATTGGCCGGGAAAGCAAATTCGGACATTACGATGCGCCCATTCCGGCCCGCTGTGTTTGATGTGGCGAAGTACTTCGATGATCGAATGACAATCGGCTATTCGGATCATGCGATCAGGGTCAAACGTCCAGCCAGGCCCAGGCTGGGTTGCTGCGTTACTGGTCAGAGGTGCACTCATTCTTGGTTTTCTCTTCATCGCATTACCTTAGGTTCGAACGTCCGCTTCTGGCCGATAGCTGACGGGCAAGGCTGATCGCTTATCGCCGATAGGTCCCCCTTCATAAGTGGTATCGACGTCAATGCTAGGGATCAGAAAAGGACTAGAAGGAGTTGAAGCGCTTGATTGGTCTTGCAAAGCTTTAGCGCTGACTGATCGTGTGCGTTCATATTTCTATCATTTGCTCGCCAACGGTGCGGTCTGTCTCAGCCATACATGTACAAAAGGGCGTCGATCAGCTCTAGCTCCTGCTGCGAGTACTGAACCTCGTTGTACCGCCTAATGTCCAGGAGTACGCCCCTGATCGGAACCTGCCGCGAAGGATTCCGAACAATTTCGATCAGACGGTCGTACTCGGGATCTTTTCCCTTGAGGTATTTCTCGATCAGTTCTTTGAGCACTACGCGCGCTTCTAGATCGGTTAACACTGGTACTTCTCCAACCAATTGTGACTTCATCTGCTTTGATGGTAGTGATAGCACCCTGTGAAGGGACCGACAAACGCGGTATCGGGTGGCGCGCCGGCTGCGATTAGGTACGTTCTACGACGATTCTGAACGCAATGCGATAGCACAGATGTAGCTGTAAGTAGTATCGCTAGTTACGCACTCTCGCAGCACTCGCTACTGCTTGGCTCCGCAAAGCACTCGGATGAGCTATTTTCTTTCACCTTCAAATGGTTTTAAGCCATGCCTCACAGGTATTTGCCTTCTCATCATCATTCATCGAGTGGGATATCTTTTTGTCTAGTTCTTGATATTTGTTTGGAGCGATTTCCTTGTAGAAAATTATCCATCCATCTCTTCCGTCTTGATCGATCATATATGACTCATCGTGCTTTCTTACCCGTAGCGACCAGGATGAAAAAAATCCGGATGATCCGAGAATAATGTGACAATAAATCCGGTGCGTTTAGCGATTTCGTAGAGTAGAGCTTGATTCATTTTTTTGCCTATAAAAATTTATTGTTTTTCAAAGCTACCTTTGGATGCGCTAGGTGGAGGCGATGTTACTGGAGGCGGCGAAACGCACGCCGGGTGTGCTCGAAGATCCGCCAGCGCAGGTTTTCCAGACGGCACTTTCGGACTTTTACCCGGAATACCGACTGGTCGCTCAAGCGATCCCAAGCCAACCACGCCCACGCGCGGTGCTGCTGAGCATGCTGCACGCCAATATTCAGGATGTGTTCAACGAGTACGGCGTGCAGATCATGTCGCCGCATTATCTGGGCGATCCGCCGGACGAGAAGCGTGTGCCGCCGGAAAAGTGGTTCACCGCGCCTGCGCAAGCCCCCGAGATCAGTGATAGCTGCCCAAGGGAGTTCACCCCATGCAGGATTTCATCCTCCACGCCTTGCGGACTGACCCGGAAATCGCAGTGTTCCTGGCGTCGGTGCGGCAATCAGGGAAACCGCGACCGGAGCGGTCAATCCAACGACGCTCAATGCTGCGGCAAAGGCGCGACTCAACAGTCATACGGCGATTGCTTACGCCATACCTGAATGCAGCCATGTTGCCATTTGTCTTGCCTGAAGAAAGCGCGTGAACCCATCTACATGCCAGACGGCGGACCTGCGGGTGGAACTGCCGGCGAAGTGCGCCTCATGCCTGCTTCGCAAGTTGTTACAACGGATGTCACCTGGTTGCCGCTCGTCGCGTCCTTGCGCCGTGGTGGCCGGGGCGCGCTGCAGATGTTGGGGCCATGGTTGCCGAAACCTTGAGAAAAACTCTGACCCGTACAAGTCATTGAAAGCGTAAGAAGAAATAACTGAATAGTGGTGTCAGGCTCCGAAAAACCGGCACTTTGATATTTTTGAAACAATCAAAATATACGCCTTGGTTCTCATTTTCCTGGGAGCTTTCCTCCCGAAAGAAGCATGCCTGTCGCTAGACGAATCATTGTTTCCAACTACCTTTTGTGGAACTTGTCTTCAGCGCTTATGGGTTAGCACTTTCCGGAAGGAGCTTTGAGAGATGAGTCTCGATTCGATAGCCATGCAGATTTGGATAATTCTGCCCAAGTCATGAGGACCAACGACATCAAAGCGGTTCTTGATGTATGGGCCAGGGACATGGTCACGTCCTACGAGCAATTGAAAACCAAATAGCTTGCTGAAAGGCCACGTTCGTATTTCGCAGCAGCAATATCGAGGTGGCCGCCAAACGTTCGCATCTACGGGCGATGCCGTGATGGGGTTAACTGATGGTTTCGCAGGGGACGCGCAATGTATAGAGGCAGCAACTCTCATCGACTCATGACTCCAGTGGCTTTCGGATTTGCCACGCTGCTGTGTGGCAGCGCGTCAGCCGGGGGCATCCTGATTTACGAGGCTGGCCAGGAAGGCAATGGCCTTGCCAATGCCGGAGCCGCTGCGCTTGCAGCCGATCCGAGTGTACTGATGAGCAATCCTGCAGGGATCACTCAACTGAGCGGGACTCAAGTGAGCGCCGATGCCCAAGTGATTCTGGGAGATATGCGATTTTCTCGCGGCAGTGGCAATCAGTTCGGTGGCAATGAGGGTGGCAACGCATTGCAATACCTGCCCGGAGCCAGTTTTTTCGTCAGTCATCAAATTGACGAACGATCCGCTGTTGGATTCGGCATGTATGGCAACTTTGGTTTGGCACTGGATTACGACGACGATTGGGCAGGTCGCTATTTCAACCAGGAGGCAGCCATTATCGGAGTATCGCTCCAGCCGACCTTCGCGCATAAGGTTACCGATGACCTCTCCATAGGCATCGGACCACGCATCATGTATGCCTACTATCGAAATGAAACGGCGATCAACAACAACCTGCTGGGGCTGCGCGATAGCCCCGACGGTCAACTTGAATTCAAGGATACCGACACAGGGGTAGGCCTGAATCTCGGCTTGCTCTACCGGTTGAATGAAAGCACGCAAATAGGCTTGGCCTACACCAGCAAGATCGACTTGGAGTTCAAGGACAGTCCGACGGTGCGCAAAGTTGATAATCCGATCATCAATGCTGCACTTCGACGGTTGGATGTTGATTCCCTGGAGCTCGATATGTCGGTGCCGCAAACCGTGCTGCTGAGTGTCGCGCATGATCTGGATTCCAGATGGAAGCTGCTCGGCAGTCTCGGTTGGCAAGACTGGAGTGAGTTTGGTGACATCGGCGTAGAGGTTGATGCCAGTGCTGCCGAAGTGTCCCGCACAGCCGATCGAAACTATAAAGACACCTGGCACGCATCCCTGGGCGCGCAATATCAGGTCAACCCGCGCGTGCGTTGGAGCTTTGGCCTGGGCTATGACAGCTCTGCGGTCAATGACCGTGACCGAACCGTCGATAATCCCATGGGGGAGGCCTGGCGTGTGGCTACCGGGTTGAATTATCAAGTCGACGAAAGCCTGGACGTACATGCCGCCTATACCCTTGTATGGCTGGGAGACATGGAGGTCGATCAAACCAAGTCGCGTTCAGGGGACACGCTATCAGGCACTTACCGCAACGCTGCGCTGCACATAATCGGCGCGGGCGCGACCTGGCGCTTTTGACGTGTGCCATACATCGTCTGCAAGAACGGGCTACTCATATCCCACACGATTCTGCCGGCCATCGATCAGCACGGCCTCGCGGCGTTGGTGATATCACTCAAAGCTTGTTCTTTTCACCCAGACAACCGACTGAAGTTGGCTGAATACTCGGTGCCGGCCTGGCGATCCTGATCTCAAAATGGCTGGACCCATGGCATCTTGGCGAATCACCTCGGGGGCTGGATGGAAGCCCGCCGGATGACAGGGACAAGGTCAACCAGACGTTCCTGCAACCGTTCCTCTCCTATACCAACAGCACGCTGACGACCTGGGGCGTGAATACCGAGTCGACCTATAACTGGCAATCGTCATGGCGAGGCAATGGTCCGAGTCCGGAACTGCCAGCCCTCGCCGATGCCGAAATAACAACGACAACGAGGGCAGTGCCATGACTGACAAAAAACCGAACTACCAGAAGAAGAACCGGATCAATCAACCCCGGCGCATTCCACTGAAGAAGAGCGCGAGCGCTTGAAGGACTTCAACAAGGACGGCATCCCGCCGGGCAGTTGCTGATCCACACGGAGTCAGGCGTCCTTCCGACGTCTGACTCTTCAGTTGCCCGCGGTACTGGTCTCAGCCTGCGCCACCAACTCCCCGCTGATTGCATCGACCATGGCCGGATGTTCCTCAGCGGCCACGCGCAAATCCTCGGTAACCCGCAACTCCGCACCCGTCGGCGAAAAGGTCGCGGCGGCGGTGAACGGTGCGGGGTTGGCCGGCACCGGGCGTTTGCCGCGGCGCCAGAAGAAAAAGCTGACCATGCTCAGGTTGACCACTGCGAATACCCAGAACAGGCCGTTGGCGCCGAACGAGTTCATCACCGGCGAAATCATCATCGGGCTGATGGCCGAGCCCAGTGAATTGATCAGCAGCAAGCCCTGGATCATCGGCACCAGCGCTTCGGCGGGCGCGCGGTCGGCTGCGTGGCTGACGGCAACCGGATACAGCGCGAATACGCCGCCACCGAGCAGAAACAGCATCGCGGCGAGCATTGTCGAGGACAGCGGCACAAGCACAATCACCAGTGACAAAACTGTGCACGCCACCGTCAGCAGGGTCAGCACCTGCAGGCGATCGGTGCGATCGGACCAGCGTCCGACCGGATATTGCAGCAGCATCGCGCCGAGGATCGTCCAGGCCATCATGCTGCCGACTTCACCGACGTCCAGCCCGCTGCGTTGCAGATACAGCGGCAACAAGGTGTAGATTGCGGCGATGGTCACCCCCGAGCCGAAACAGCCGACCAGCCCGGTCGGCGTCACGCCCAGCAGCTGCCGGGGCTTGAGCGGCTCGACCTGATCGAGCAGCGGCGAGACTCGCGGCAGAATCACGATCGGCAGCACCGACAACGCAGCGAGCATGCCGGCGACCATGAACGGCGCGCTGTCGCTCATGCCGGTGATGGTCCCCAGCGTGGCCTGGCCCAAAACACCAGCGCCATAAAGGACGATCATGTACAGCGCGAGCAAGCGCCCGCGAATCTTTTCGTCACCCGCCAAGAGCAGCCAGCTCTCGATTACCAGAAACACACCGACCGTGGCCCAGCCGTTGATCAGGCGCAGGACCAGCCAGCCCCAAGTGTCATAGAACAGACCCTGCAACAGGATCGTCACGGCGATCAGCGAGGCGAAGCTGCCGTAGGCACGAATGTGGCCGATGCGCAGAATCAGCCGGTCATTGAACACTGCGCCTAGCGTCAGCCCCATGAAATACGCCGATGAAACAACCCCGATCATCGTCGCCGAGGCGCCGGCGGCGTCCAGACGAAGGGTGGTCAGGGAGGAAAGAAAACCATTGCCCAGAGCAATAATGAACAGCCCGAGCAGGGGCGCCAGCGCCATGGCCAGCAAACGCGGAGACATAAAAACCTCAAGAAATCGAACAGCGCAACGTGCGCCTCTGCGCGTGCGGTTGCCAGGCTGGAACAGGTGTTGTGCAAGTGTCTGCCGATCGGGCAGGGTGGTGGCATCGGCCGTACGTCAATGAGGCATGGCCAGTCTAGGATAGGCTTGTCTATGACCAGACCGGACCTCTGCAAGAGCGCGCGGGATTCTAAGGCTTGCGCAGGATTTGCCAATAGCCGAAGGCTGCGACGTTAGGACGCAGGCTGTTTTGAGGTTCCAATGGAGGCTGGAAACCAATCATCGGGCTGAGCTCCGAAAAAGGGCCATGCATGCAAAAACTACAGGCCCTTGTTTATTTCAGCCCCTAGGTATGCGAAATCAACAAATCACTGATGATGCAGATCGAACCATCCTCAGGCGGCGTGGCGTCGGTGTAGTCGATCTGGTTGTAGACCCCGCCATGGAAGTTGAACACCTGTGAATTCCACGAGGCATCCAGCTGCAAGTCACCCGATGTGCCGATGTTGCCGTTGTAGTCGACGGTGACTCGAGCCACGCCGGCAGAGTTCGCTCGAATGGTCACCTTGAACTTCGCACCCAGCGGCACGCCTTTGAGCACCGTGGTGTTGATCGGAGTGGTCTGATTGAAGCTCTGGCGGAAGCCCATGGTGATGTTGCCTTTTTGCCAGAACACCTTGATGGCCGGGCTGTCGTCGTTTTTCACATGCATTTGCGAGATCACCACTTTCTGCGCTGAGTTGACCTTGGTCACGGTCATCTCCTGATAGTTGAGGTGGTCAGCGGCGCTGGCCAGCGACCAGTAGGTCGCTTCCTTCCATTCGCAGCGGGTGCGGTGAGTGCTCTTGCTCGAGGCGCCTTTGGTGGGGGCGGACAGTTGCAGTGATCCGTCCGGCAGGATCGTGACGATACTGGGGAATTGCGCGATCGCCTGGGCTCCGTTGAGCTCCAGTGCCACCGGATTGGTCGCCGAGACGGGAACCGGAGTGGAGAGGGTGAGATTGCTGATGTTTACGGCCATGGTTTCTACTCCTGACGATAAAAATCATTGGCGCTCCAAGCCTTAGGCCATTCCTGATCCGCACATTTGCCTGCGCGGATTTTCACCACCTCGGGGGCTCAGGAGCATGGCGACGCAGGCGGCCGCCGCAAAAACACACAGGGCAACGGTCACACCTGTCGCCTCCAGCACTGCTCCGAAAATCGGTGTGCCGGCGGTCTGACCGAGTGCCAACACCAGAAACGGGATGCCCAATCCCAAGTCCGGGCGATCCGGGAACAAGCGGATGCCTTGCAACAGATAAACCCCTGAAGAAACGATGTAGGCCGCGCCAAACAGGCTCATCGCGGCGAGGCCGTAAATGGCAGAAGCGCCAGTGGCGACAAGCCCCAGCGTGCCGGCCGCGATCCCTGCGAGCGCCAGATGTTGCATGCGCGCGACACCAAAGCGGTCGGTCAGCACACCGGTTGCGCAACCACTGATGCCCGCGGCGCCCAACACGATCCAGGCCCAGGCAATCGACTGATCGGAAAATCCAGCCTCGCTGCGCAGAATGTCAGCGCCGAATGTCCAGATCGCCGTGCTCGCCAACCCCATCAGAAAGGCACTGGCGCACAGCGGCAGTACGCCCGCCCGACGCAACATTGGTAGAGAAAAATTCTTCGCGACGTCATGTGCCATCCGGCGCGGTATTGCGAACCAGAGCCACACCGTTACACCGACGCCGATCAAGCCGAACAGCGCATAGAGCTGGCGCCATTGTCCTGCAGCCACTATCGCTGCCACGCCGGAAAAGACAATCCCGGCCGCCGTCCCGGCATTGATGAAACCATTGGCCCGCGGACGGTCGGCATCATCAAGACGCGCCGCCACTGCGCTGGCCAATGGCGGCGAGGTCAGACCGGTGCTCAATCCCGCCAGCGCCACGCCGCAGCCCAACGCCAATCCGGACGCCGCGAGCACAATCAACCCCATCCCGAGCGCCGCCGCCGCGCCGGCCATGACCGTCAACCCGCGTGGGCTGACTTTGCAACTGCACACAAACGTCGCGACGATGCCCACGCAATACGCCGCAAACGCACTGCCGCCGATCCATCCGGCAGCGGACACACTCAAGGCCAGATCCTGACGAATCTGCGGCAGCAGCAGTCCATAGGCGAAGCGCGCCAGACCGTAGGACAACGCCGTCAGCGCGAACGCCGCCAGCACCAGATTGATGCCGCGCTTCACGAGCCCATTTCTCCCGCCAGCACGCGGCTTTGAAGATCGATCATTTGGCAGCAGACGTGGTTTTCTTGCGCGTCCTGGTTGCAGCAGCAGCGCTGGCTGCCTTGGCCTTTTTCCGTGGTGCCGGCGGCGCTACGCTGCTGGCGACCGAACCCGGCAAGCCATCGGAATCGAACGCATCCAATTCGGCGCGCGCCTGCAACCAGTGCTCGAAATCATTACCGTGCGGCCGACCTTGTTCTTCCCAAAGCCTGTAGGCGATTTTGCGGATGGTTTCCTCGTCCATTTCGTTGTCTCCTGCTGATGTAAAAAAGTGCCTCGAAGGCGAGCACTCGTGCCGGATCAAGGTGAAATCGGATCGCTGGCGGGGAAGGTTTCTTCAACCGCTTGATCCAGTTTCGAGTCACTCACATTGCGCTCATCGGCCCCAAGGTTCTGCTCGCAATGGCAAGCCGAAGAGGGGCAGGGTTGGCCCTTTGGGTGCAGATCCGCGCAGGCCTGACTGCAAAACTGCTTGCCGTCACGCTCGAAAGTTTGCTCGCCGCTGCACTTGCAGGTGCAGCCCGGGCAGGCGCAAGCGGATGTTGAAGGATCGTTAGCCATGGGTTTCCTCCAGATAGTCTGTAAACGCGGTCGTTACCGATTCTGATAACCCGCGCCGCACCTGCGTTTGATGATTTTCCTCCACGCCCGATGAGCGGTAGAGCGCAGAGGGCGAGGGCAGTACGGCGTTCAACGCCAGGGAAAGATTCAGCGCCAGAATCAGCAGGATCGATACGCTGAAGATGCGTCGCGCCCAGACTTTCGCATTGGCATTGCGCACCGGTCGCAACGTCAGATAAAACCAGTAGCCGCCCAGCCCGAGCACCACCAGCGGATAGGAAACATTGATAGCCGCCACCCAGCCCAATATCGCCGCGCTGATCAGGAATGCGACCATGTAGAGGTTGATCTCGCGTCGGGCTTGGCTGAGAGTCAAGGTCGGTAACCCGGCGGCGCGAAAGTCTTCGTGGCGCATGACAGTGATCGCGTGGGAGTGGGGCATCTGCCAGCAGCAAAACACCACGATCAGCATCAGCGCCGTGGCATCGAAGCTGCCGGTGACCGCGCAATAACCGACCACCGGCGGCATGGCCCCGGACAGGCTGCCGACCAGCGTGCCCCAATGCGAACGGCGTTTCATAAGGCAGGTATAGACGCCCGCATAAACCATCAGACCGACTGCCGCCATGGCGCAGGCCAAGGCAGTTGTGCCGACCCACAACAAGCCGAAGCCGATCACACCCAGCACCGCCGCGTAGCAAAACGCACTGGGCAACGACACAGCGCGAACCGCCAAGGCCCGATGACAGGTGCGCACCATGCGCCGATCGATGTCGCGGTCGACGCAGTTGTTGATCACGCAACCGCAAGCAATGACCAGCGCGGTGCCGAGCAGGGCGGCCAATAAATGCGCCAGGGACACAGGGCGGCCACCGGCGGCAAGCAGATAGCCGCCGAACACCGAAGCCAGATTGCCGACGATGATGCCGGGCTTGGTCAGTTCCAGCCCGACATGCAGCGACAGCCGCCATTGCTTCAGTGCGCCAGCATGTTGTGGTGAATGCTGTCCATGATCCATAGCGAAAGCCCAACCAGCAGAAGAATGATCACCACCGAGAAGATCAGCGCTCTGAGGTTCCAGCGTTGCTCCTTGGCGGTGTCCAGATGCAGGAAATATTTCAGGTGGGCGAAGACCTGCACTATGCCAAGTGCGACCACCACCCACGCGGTGACGCTGCGTGGCAACGTCGGGTACATGACCAAGCCAAAGGGAATGACGGTCAAAATCACCGAAATGATGAAACCGACCATGTATGAACGACTGGTGCCATGGCTGGTGCCGGCACTGCTATGAATCGGGCTCTGGTTATACATGTCACACCACCCCCAGCAGATAAACCACGGTAAATACGCAGATCCACACCACATCGAGGAAATGCCAGAACAGACTCAGGCAACTCAAGCGCGTGGTGTTGGTATTGGTCAGGCCCCGGCTGCGCACTTGCAGCATCAACACCGCCATCCACACCAGCCCGCTGAGCACGTGCGCGCCATGGGTGCCGACGAGGGTGAAGAACGCGGTGAGGAAACCGCTGCGATCCGGCCCGTAGCCTTCTGCGATCAGATGATGGAATTCATTGATCTCCATGGCGATGAAGCCGCAACCCAGCACGAAGGTGACGCCGAGCCAGCGCAGCACGTGGGCTTTGTCATTGCGGTTCATCGCCAGCATGGCGTAGCCGTAGGTGATGCTGCTCAACAGCAGCAAAGCGGTTTCGGCAAGGACGTAGGGCAATTCGAAAATGTCGACGGTCGAGGGCCCGCCAGCGACGCTGTCTCGCAGTACGGCATAGCCTGCGAACAGCGTCGCAAAGAGGATGCAGTCGGTCATCAGGTAGATCCAGAAACCGAAAATGCGCATCGAGCCCGCGTCTTCATGGCCATGTTCATGGCTGTGCGCGATGTCTTTATCCAGAACGATATTGGACATGTTCAAGCCTCCGCCAAGTCTTTGAGACGCGCTTTTTCAATTCGCGCGACTTCCTGCGCCGGGACGAAATAATCGATGTCTTCGTCGTAGCTGCGCACGATCATTGCCACCACCGAAGCGACCAGGCCGAAGATCGCCAGCCACCAGATATGCCACACCAGGGCGAAGCTGCAGATCAACGCGAAGACACTGATCACCAGGCCGGCGGAGGTGTTGCGCGGCATGTGAATGGCGCGATAGTCGGTGTGACTCAGGGTGCTGACGCCGCGCTCCTTCATGCCCCAGTAGGCGTCGAGGTCGTTGACTTTCGGTTGCTCGGCGAAGTTGTAGAACGGTGGCGGCGAGGCCGTGGCCCATTCCAGCGTACGGCCGTCCCACGGGTCGCCGGTGAGGTCGCGCAGTTTCGCGCGGTTGCGGATGCTCACGTAGAGCTGCAGCGCCTGCGCGGACACACCGCAGAGAATAATGCCGACGCCAAACAGTTCCAGCAGCAGCCACGGTTGCCAGGCCGGGTTGTCGAAATGGTTGAGGCGCCGGGTCATGCCCATGAAACCGAGCACGTAAGACGGCATGAACGCGAAGTAGAAACCCACCAGCCAGCACCAGAATGCGATGCGCCCGAGGCGGTCGTTGAGGCGGAAACCGAAGGCTTTCGGGAACCAGTAGGTCAGCCCGGCCATGTAGCCGAACACTGCGCCACCGATGATCACATTATGGAAGTGCGCGATCAGAAACAGGCTGTTGTGCAACAGGAAGTCGGCACCGGGCACCGCCAGCAGCACGCCGGTCATGCCACCGATACTGAACGTGACGATAAAGCCCAGCGTCCACAGCATCGGCGTTTCGAAGCGCACGCGGCCGCGATACATGGTGAACAGCCAAGTGAAGATTTTCACCCCGGTCGGCACTGCAATGATCATCGTCATGATGCCGAAGAACGCGTTGACGTTGGCCCCGGCGCCCATGGTGAAGAAGTGGTGCAGCCAGACGATGAACGACAGAATGGTGATCGCAATCGTCGCCCACACCAGCGAGACATAGCCGAACAGGCGCTTGCTGCTGAAGGTCGCGGCGATCTCCGAGAAAATCCCGAACGCTGGCAGGATGAGGATGTACACCTCCGGATGCCCCCAGGCCCAGATGAGGTTGACGTACATCATCGGATTGCCGCCGGCCTCGTTGGTGAAGAAGTGCATGCCCAGATAACGATCGAGGGTCAGCATCAGCAGGGTCGCGGTCAGAATCGGGAACGCAGCGAGAATCAGGATCGAGGTGCACAGTGCGTTCCAGGTGAACACCGGCATCTTGAACAGAGTCATGCCTTCGGTGCGCATCTTCAGAATGGTCACGAAGAAGTTGACCCCGGTTAACAGCGTCCCTATGCCGGATATCTGTAATGACCAGATGTAGTAATCCACCCCGACGCCGGGGCTGTAGCCAAGTTCGGACAGGGGCGGGTAGGCGACCCAGCCGGTACGGGCAAACTCACCGACGCCCAGGGAAATATTCACCAGCGCCGCGCCAACCACGAACAGCCAGAAGCTCAGCGCGTTGAGGAATGGATAGGCGACATCGCGGGCGCCGATCTGCAGCGGCACGACGATATTCATCAGGCCGACCACGAACGGCATGGCCATGAAGAAAATCATGATCACACCGTGGGCAGTGAAGATCTGGTCGTAGTGTTCCGGCGGCAGATAACCCGGCCCACCACTGGATGCCATGGCCTGCTGGGTGCGCATCATGATCGCGTCGGAGAAACCGCGCAGCAGCATGACCAGCGCGACGATGATGTACATGCAGCCGATCTTCTTGTGGTCGACCGAAGTGAACCACTCGCGCCACAGGTAGCCCCATTTGCGCTTCCAGGTGACGGTACCGACCAGGGCAAAACCCATCAGGCCGACGATAGCCAGGGTGTACATGACAATCGGCTCGTGCAATGGAACCGCGTCCCATGAAAGTTTCCCGAACATGATTTAACGCTCCTCGGCCAGCAGACTCGGTTGTTGATTGACGCGCACATCGTCGCTGTTGCGTTGCACTTGGGTTTGCTTCTTGCGTGGTACTTTGTTCATCCCTTCATACTTGTCGACGATGTCGAGAAACAGTCGCTCCTGCACAGCCGAGTAATAAGTGATCTTGTGCGCCACTGAAGGCTTGGCCAACTCGGCATAACTGGCTTGATCAAGTTGCCCGGGCGCCGCTTTGACTTTGTTGACCCAGGCTTCGTAATCCGCGCCGCTGAGTGCCAGGGTGCTGAAGTGCATGTCGGAGAAACCGTGGCCGTTATAGTTCGCGGCAATCCCGCGGTACTGACCGATTTCATTGGCGATCAAGTGCAACTTGGTCTGCATGCCGGCCATGGCATATATCTGCCCACCGAGTGCAGGAATAAAGAATGAAGTCATGGCAGCGTCAGAAGTGACGGTGAAACTTACCGGCGTATTCACCGGTATCGCCAGTTCATTGACCGAGGCAATGCCCAGATCGGGGTAAATGAACAGCCATTTCCAGTCCGTTGCCACTACTTGCACATTGAGGTGCGGCACGTCTGAATCCAGCGGGCGGTAGGGATCGAGTGCATGGGTGGTTTCCCAGGTCACCCAGCCGAGTACGCAAATAATCAGGAACGGCACACCCCAGACCACCGCTTCGATCTTGTGCGAACTGGCCCAGCGCGGCGAATAACGGGCCTTCTTGTTGGTCGCGCGGTAGCGATAGGCGAACAGGAAGGTCATGATGATGACCGGGATCACCACCAACAGCATCAGGCCCGTGGCGAGGATGATCAGGTCGCGTTCATCTCGGGCAACATCGCCCTTGGGGTTGAACACCACCAGGTTGCAACCGGCGAGCAGAACGCTGGTAGCGAGATAGACCAGGCAATAGCTGAGTATTCGCTTCATACATCCCCCTGTTTCTTTATCGATCCCTGTTTGTTCAGGCAACAGTTCGTCATGGCCAGAAAACACTGTTTCTGTACCGGCTTATCACCTACGGCTGAATAACGAGTTGTATCTGCGCTCGCCTGGGCCTCGAACTTTTTGAATAAGCATTCCGGCGTTGGTTTTACAGAATGTTACCCAAGCTGACGAACGGTTGAACTAGCGAAACGGCAAGCGGGAGCGGGCGGGCTATGCTGAACATGCCTCTCGGTAAACGCGGTGTTTTTGCGTGAGAGGACAATTCATTTGAAATGAGCGAGTTGAGTCCAGGAGTACGACATGTTCATACGCGGTGAGATCTACAACAAATGGAAGGCGACGGAAAAGGCTGAGAAGTGCCATACCGAAGAAGTGGAAAACGGCTGCCATATCGAAGTGCGGGCACGGGAGGCCAATGATGGCGACGTGGAAATGTTCATCAGCGTTTACACCGCAACCGGCGAATGCGCTTACGAACGCATCAGGAAATTGCCCGGCATCGAATGGGAAGTCGAAGACGCGCTCAAGCGTGGCATCGATCAGGCAGAACGAATCGCCGGCGGCGAGTCCGGTCGATTGTCCAGTGCCGACGCGCACGGTCACGAGAATGAGTGACCGTGCGCAACGTTCAATTGGCCTGGCGAACCTCAACCTGCCCGAGCTGATTGCACTGCCAGCGCCAGGCATCGGCGAGCATGCGCTGCAGTGAGCGGCTCGCCTGCCAGCCCAGTTCTTCGATAGCTTTTTGCGGATCCGCCCAGCAGCGCGCAATGTCGCCGGGGCGCCGCGCTTCAATACTCAACGGGATCTTGATCCCGGTGACCTGTTCGAAAGCGCTGATCACCTCCAGCACCGAATAGCCGCGCCCGGTGCCGAGGTTCCAGATGCTCACACCATGGCGATCGCGCAAGGCGTCGAGCGCGCAGACATGCCCGAGCGCAAGGTCGACGACGTGCAGGTAATCGCGAATGCCGGTGCCGTCCGGGGTCGGGTAATCGTTGCCGAACACTGACAGTTGCGCGCGCTGGCCACTGGCAACTTCCAGCAGATAGGGCAACAGATTGTTCGGCGTGCTGGTGGGTGCCTCGCCGAGCAGGCCGGAAGGGTGCGCACCAATCGGATTGAAATAGCGCAGCAGGCCGATCGACCAGCGCGGGTCAGAACTGGCGACACTCTTCATGATGTTCTCGGTCATCAGCTTCGACATGCCGTACGGATTGGTCGGTTGGCCGGTGGCACAGGCTTCATTGATCGGCAGGGTAGCGCAGTCGCCGTAAACGGTCGCCGAAGAGCTGAATACCAGATGGAATACACCGGCCTGGGCCATGGCTTGGCATAGCGTCAGGCTGCCGCCGACATTGGTGTCGAAGTAGCGCAGGGGTTCACGCACGCTTTCGCCGACGGCTTTCAAACCGGCGCAATGCACCACGGCATCAATTGGGTAATCGTGCAGAAGATTGTCGAGCAGTCGTCGATTGCGCACATCGCCCTGGATGAACTCCGGTCGTTTGCCGGCCAGCGTACTGATGCGCTCGATTGCGGCGCGCTGGCTGTTGCACAAATTATCGAGGATCACCACATCCTCGCCGTTGCCCAGCCATTGCAATGCGACATGCGCACCAATGTATCCCGTACCACCCGTAATCAAGATCATGCGCCCGCCCTCACCAGTGACGCCATCGGCCGATGGCTTTGTGCATGGTTTCGAGGCGCCTGTGCGGCGGCAAAAACCATGTTGTCCTGGACGGTAGGGGATGGATTGTCCGGCGAGTTCAACCTTGTTTGCCAGCCGGTATGTGCAGTTCATCGGCTGCGTTCAAGGTTGGGCTGAACGTCGCGTGAACACCGCGATTCCAACCTTCAAGAGCCTTACGGCCTCATCGAGAAATGCCCTGCACTTGCAGTGTCGACAAGTGTGACGGCCCGGTGGCTCGTCACTGAGTCTTCTTTTATTCCTTGATGAGGATCTGGCCATGAACCTTGCAGAACAAACCGAGGCGCTCGCACGGGCGAGCGCGCAAAGCGCAGTTGAGGCATCGCTGCAGGTGCGCCCAACGTTGGTGTGCCTGTCGCATCTGCGCTGGGGCTTCGTCTATCAGCGGCCGCAGCACGTCATGTCGCGATTGGCCAAACACTACGACGTGGTGTTTTTCGAAGAGCCGGTATTTGTCGAAGACGCTATGCCCGGACTCGAGCTTTCGAATCCGGCGGCGGGAATAGAAGTGGCGGTGCCGCAATTGCCGATCGGCATGAGTGGCGAGGCGATCGAGCAGGCGCAGAGACAATTGCTCGATGAACACCTCGCCGGGCGCGTTCAGGGCGATCTGCTCCTTTGGTATTTCACCCCGATGAGCCTGTTGTTTACCGAGCATCTTGACGCTCGGGTCACCGTCTACGACTGCATGGATGAACTGTCGGCGTTCATGGGCGCACCTGCGCGATTGATCGACCTGGAGCAGCAACTGCTCGCTCGGGCTGACGTGGTGTTTACCGGCGGCTTCAGTTTGTGGGAGGTCAAGCAGCGCCAGCACGGCAATGCCTATCCGGTACCGAGCAGCGTCGACATCGCGCATTTTGCGGCGGCGCGCCAGGCATTGCCGGAACCGCCGGACCAGGCATCGATAGCCAGGCCACGCCTGGGCTTTTTCGGCGTGATCGATGAACGCTTCGATATCGAATTGATTGACCGCATGGCGGCGATGCGTCCCGACTGGCAGATCGTGCTGATCGGGCCGGTGGTGAAGATCGACCCGCAAACCCTGCCGCAACGGCCGAACATTCATTATCTCGGTGGCAAGCAATATGCCGAGCTGCCGGACTACCTCGCTGGCTGGGACGTGGCACTGATGCCGTTTGCCCTCAACGCCTCCACGCGTTACATCAGCCCGACCAAGACTCCGGAATATCTGGCGGGCGGTTGCCCGGTGGTGTCGACGCCAATTCACGATGTGATCAGTGGCTACGGCGAGAGCGGTGCGGTGTTCATCGCCGACACTGCCGAGGCCTTCGTCGAGGCGATCGAAAAAGCTTTGCCACTCAAAGGCACCATCGAATTTCTGCAGCGCGCCGATGCCGCGATCGCCGGCATGTCGTGGGACAACACCAGCCGCTTCATGCAGGAGCAGATCGAATGCCTACGATAAGCCTTGAGCGCGCAAAGTCCGGCCAATTCTTCGATTACCTGATCGTCGGTGCCGGGTTTGCCGGCAGTGTCATCGCCGAGCGTCTGGCCGAAGGATTGGGACGCCGAGTGTTGCTGATTGACCGGCGCCCGCATATCGCCGGCAATGCCTACGACCATTACGATGAGGCCGGGGTGCTGGTGCATCGTTATGGCCCGCATATTTTCCACACCAACGCGCAACGGATCGTCGACTACCTGTCACGCTTCACGGAATGGCGGCCCTACGAGCACCGCGTGCTGGCGCAGGTCGACGGCAAGCTGGTGCCGATCCCGATCAATCTGACCACGCTGAATTCGCTCTACGGCCTATCGATGTCCTCAGCGGAAGCCGAAGTGTTCCTCGCCGAACGCGCCGAACCGGTGGCGACCATTCGCACTTCCGAAGACGTCGTGGTCAATCAGATCGGTCGCGAGCTCTACGAGAAATTTTTCCGCGGCTATACGCGCAAGCAATGGGGGCTGGATCCGTCGGCACTGGATAAATCGGTGACTTCGCGTATCCCGACGCGGACCAGCGAAGACGACCGCTATTTCGGTGACACTTTCCAGATCATGCCCACGGGCGGCTACACGCAAATGTTCGAACGCATGCTTGATCACCCGAACATTGATCTGTTGCTCAGCACCGATTTCAAGGAAGTGCGCAACGAGGTGAAGTACGAGCATCTGATCTACTGCGGCCCGATTGACGAATACTTTGATTTCCAGTTGGGCCGCTTGCCGTATCGGTCATTGCGCTTCGAACACCAGACGCTCGAGCAGGAGCACTATCAGCCGGTGGCGGTGGTGAATTATCCGCACCCGGATGTGCCCTATACGCGCATCACTGAATACAAACACCTGACCGGACAAACGCACCCGCGCACCAGCATCACCTATGAGTTTCCCTGTGACGACGGCGACCCGTATTACCCGGTGCCGCGCGCCGAAAACGCTGAGCTGTACAAACGCTACCGAGCGCTCGCCGAGCAGACACCGAACGTGACGTTTCTCGGCCGACTGGGCACCTACAAGTACTACAACATGGATCAGGTGGTGGGGCAGGCGCTGGCCTTGTATCGAGATATCCAGGCGGCGCAGGCAGAGGCCACGGCTGCAACCGAGATCAATGCTTCATGACCGCGCAGCCGAAAGGCGACGAGCCCGGCGCAGATGCGTCTTCGATCTTCAGCAGCTTCGTCATGGCCGGTTTCGAATGTTCCAGCCAGCGCCGCCAGGACGGTCGGCGCCTGGATCTGCTGGCGGACACCGGGCATGCGCGCTGGGCCGCCAAGGACTACCAGCGACTGAGCGAGTTGAACATTCGTTGCGCCCGCGACGGCTTGCGCTGGCACCTGATCGAACGCAGCCCCGGGCGCTATGACTGGAGCAGTTTTCTGCCGATGCTCAAAGCCGCGCAAGCGCAGCAGGTGCAAGTGGTCTGGGACTTGTGCCATTACGGCTACCCGGATGATCTGGATATCTGGCGGCCGGCGTTCGTCGAACGCTTCGCTCGTTTCGCCGCTGCTGCAGCGAAGTTGATGATGGACGAAGGCGTCAGCGTGCCGTTCTATTCGCCGATCAACGAGATTTCCTTCTGGAGTTGGGCGGGGGCGAGGTCGCTTACTTCAACCCGAATGCACGCGGGCGCGCGCAGGAACTCAAGCATCAGCTGGTGCGGGCGAGCATTGCTGCGATCGAAGCGATTCGCCAGCAGGCGCCGAATGCGCGCTTCGTTCAGTGCGACCCGTTGATCCATGTAATCGCCGGCTCCAGGCGCAGCGACGATATCGAAGCGGCGGAGGCCTATCGATTGTCGCAATTCCAGGCGTGGGATCTGCTCACCGGCCGCGAATGGCCGGGTCTGGGCGGGCAGGAGCATTATCTGGACATCATTGGCGCCAACTTCTATGCGCATAACCAGTGGTATTTCCACGGCCGACGGATCCTTCGCGGCGAGCGCGACTTCCGGCCGTTGTCGGGCATGCTCAAGGAACTGCACCAGCGTTACCAACGGCCAGTGCTGATCGCCGAAACCGGTGCCGAAGATGAGGAACGCCTGCCGTGGCTGGCTTACATCGTCGAGCAGACGCTGGTGGCGCTCGAACGCGGTGTGTCGGTGCAGGGCATTTGCTGGTACCCGTTTCTCGATTATCCGGGTTGGGACAATGGCCGGTATTGCCCCACTGGTGTGTTTGGCTATCCCGATGGCGAGGGCGAGCGCGCGGCGTTTCACCCGTTGCACGTCGAGCTGGCGCAGCTGCCCGAACGGATTGCCGCGTGTCTGCGCCGGGTCAATGGCCGGCGCATTGAGGGGCAGGGGAGATGAACTTTCAGCGCAGGCGCGATGAACCGTTGCCAGCGTCAGCCGTCGCGTTTCTATGGCGCTACATAAGCATCCGCCCGGCGCACTTCGTCGCCATGGTCGCACTGGTGATCGGCGCGGCGTGCTGTGCGGTGGTGGTGCAATACGGCATGAAACTGCTGGTGGATGCCATGGCCGCCGGCTCGGCAGCGGATCAGGTGTGGCATGCGTTCGGCCTGTTCATGGCGTTGATCGTGATGGAAAACCTGCTGTGGCGCCTCGGCGGCTGGGTCGGTTGCCACACCATCGTCGGCAGTTGCGCCGATCTGCGCGTGGACCTGTTCCATCACCTGACCGGCCACCCCATGCGCTATTTCAAGCGGCACTTCTCCGGTTCGCTGGCCAATCGCGTCTCGGCGATCGGTGCCGCTGCCGACAAGGTGTATGGCGGGCTGACCTGGCGCATCGTACCGCCATGCGTGGATTTCATCGGTGCCGTGGCATTGCTGTTGGCGGTGCACGGTGCGATGGCGCTGGCGCTGGTCGGTTGCGTGATAGTCGTCGCCGCGCTGATTACGCTATTCGGCGTGCGCGGTCGCAGCCGGCACATCGCGTTCGCGTCGCAGTCAGCGCGGGTCGGTGGCGAGATTGTCGATCTGGTCTCCAACGTGTGGACGATCAAGGCGTTCTCCGGGCGCGATCGCGAGCGCCTGCGGCTCGAACGAGAAATCGGCATCGAGGCGCAATCGCACCGCAGCAGCTGGATGTACATGGAAAAGGCCCGCGTGCTGCACGACATCTGCCTGACCGTGATGGCCGGCGGCATGCTCGGCTGGGCGATTCTGCTCTGGCGTGCGGGGCAAGTCACGGCGGGGGACGTGGTGATGGTCAGCGCGTTGACCTTCCGCATCCTGCACGGTTCGCGCGAACTGGCGCTGGCCCTGGTGGAAACGAGCCAGCAGATGGGTGTCATCAGCGAGACGCTGGGCATCGTCGCCCAGCCCCACGAGCTCAGCGACGCCCTGGAGGAACTGGCACCGACGCGCGGGCATATCAAAATGCTCGACGTCAGTTACGCCTACCCGGACGGGCGCAAGGTCTTCGAGCATTTCTTTCTCGATATCCCGGCCGGGCAAAGCGTCGGTATTGCCGGCTCCTCGGGCTCGGGCAAATCGACCTTGCTCGGTCTGCTGCAACGTCTGGATGACGTGCGCAGCGGGGTGATCCTGATCGACGACCGCGACATCCGCTCGGTCAGCCAGGACAGCCTGCGCCGGCAGATCGCCGTGGTGCCGCAGGAACCGGCGCTATTCAATCGCAGCATTCTGGAAAACATCGGCTACGGCCAGCCGCACGCTACCGAGCAGCAGATCATCGAGGCGGCGCGCCAGGCGTTTTGCGATGAATTCATCCAGGCGTTGCCGCAGGGTTATCACACACTGGTGGGTGAACGGGGAGTGACGTTGTCCGGCGGGCAACGCCAGCGTCTGGGGCTGGCGCGGGCGTTTTTGAAAGACGCACCGATCCTGATTCTCGACGAGGCGACGTCGGCACTGGATTCCGATTCCGAAGCGATCATCCAGCGTGCGTTGAGCAATCTCATGCGCGGCCGCACGGTACTCGCGGTGGCCCACCGACTCTCGACCATCGCCAACTTCGATCGGGTGCTGGTGCTGGAGGACGGCGAGATTGTGCAGGACGGCACTCCCGAAGAACTGCGCGAGAGCCAGGGACGATTTCGCACGCTGTGGCAGATGCAGGCGATGGTGCACAACCGTTGAACGCGCTGCTATTGCGCTGAGCGCGTCCAGACCCTGACGTAGTCGATGCGAAACACCGACGGCAGGTCAGCATCGTCGACCACGCCGAACCAGTCCCACATCGCTTCACTGTCGAAGACAATTTGCATGGGGAAGTGCCAATAGTTGTTCTTCGCTTCCCGGACCAATACGCCGTCGACGTACCAGCGCAACGTCTCGGGTTGCCAGTCAAAGCCGTAAACATGAAAAGTATTGGCCAGCCGCCACGGTGCGATCCAGGTACTGCCGGAACTCAGGTGCTGATCATTCTGCGGTCTGGCCCAGACATGCGCGTTCATGTTGTAGCGCCGATCAAACGCTTCGTTGCGGGTCTTGCCACCGATTTCGAAAATGTCGATTTCCGTGGCGTTGTCCGGTAGCCCCGTCCAGGCCAGCCAGAAGGCACTGGAACCGGCGGAATTCATCGGTTTCGCCCGCGCTTCGTAATAGCCGTACATCCCCCGTTCGTTGGTGCGGACCATCGCCGAGCTGTAATCCTTGTAGCCCAGGGCGACGTATTTTTCCGGAAGGTTCTGTTTGCGGAAAGTGATGTTCAGATTGCCGTTGCCGAGCTTGGCGTTCTCCGGCAGAAACAGCGCCGGTTTGCGCCCGAGGGAATCGGTGCCGGTGGCGTTGTTGACGTGCCAGCGTTCGGCATCGAGGGTGCTGCCGTTGAACTCATCGGACAGGCGCGTATCGAGCTTCCAGCCGCCGGCATTGGCCTGATCCGACAACGGCAGATCGGGCGTAACGGGTGTCGGAGTCGGGCCTAGCGGGCCAACCCGGGTCCAGGCATCGGCCTGTTGGGGAACGCTGACCGCCCATTTCTGCGCCAGATAATCGAACACATTGCGACGTTCGTCCTGGTTGCTGAATGGGCGGTCATACACCAGCACTTCGGCGATGTCGCCACGCAGGATTTCCGAGGTGCCCACCACGTTGCGCGCCACCGCGAACGGGCCGATCGGCACGTCACTGGTTTCCAGCAATGCCAGTGCCGGCTCGTACGCGCTGGTCTGCTGCACGCTGATGCCGAAATTCGGCGCGACGTTATCGTTATCCGCCAGTTGCGGCCGCGAGCTGAACAGGCGCTGCCAGGCCTTGCCGCCGGCCTGCTCGGGCAAGCGCCTCGAGACGACGAAGACTGTCACCGGCCCCTTGCTGGTGCGAATCGCCTGACCCATGAACGCCGCCGTGCCGCTGAAACGCACCACACCGTGGCCGTTGAGCGCGTTATCGACGTGCGTCGGTAAAGTCGTCGCCGCGCGGTTGTCGACGGTGACGTCGTTGCCCTTGCCGGATTTATCCAGCCAGCGCACGACCTGATTTTGCCCCTCCAGAGTCATCGAGGCGGGATCATTGCCGTCGAGCCACAGCACCAGTCCTTCAGTGACCGGTCCTGGAATGTTGGCGTTGGCGCCAGCGCTCAGCAGCAGCAAAACCAACAGCAAGCAGCGTGATCTGTTCATGAGTCGTCCCTAACTTGGATTGCGCCGTTACTACGTGCCTACCGCCAGCAACGGCGTCGGTTGCGGGCGATAGCCCCATGGGTTGTGGGTCTGCCAGCGCCAGCTGTCGACAAGCATTTGCGTCAGCTCGCGCTGTGCTCGCCAGCCCAGCTCGCGCCCGGCCTTGCTCGCATCGGCGCGGCACTCGGCGACATCACCGGCGCGGCGCGGCGCGAAGCGGTAGGGAATGCGCAGGCCGGTGACGTCCTCGAAGGCGCTGATGATCTGCAACACGCTATAGCCGCTGCCGGTGCCGAGATTCCACACGTGCAGGCCATGTTCATCGCCCTGCAAAACATGCAGCGCCTTGAGATGACCTTCAGCCAGATCCAGCACATGGATGTAATCGCGAACGCAGGTGCCATCGACGGTCGGATAGTCGTTGCCATAGACGGTCAACGCAGCGCGCTGGCCGCTGGCGACTTCGCTCAGGCACGGCAGCAGGTTGTTCGGCCGACCGTTGGGCGCTTCGCCGATCAGCCCGCTCTCGTGTGCGCCGATCGGATTGAAGTAGCGCAGCACAGCGATGTTCCAGCGCGAATCGGCGAGGGCGAGGTCGCTGAGCAGTTCTTCGATGACCAGCTTCGAGCGCCCGTACGGATTGGCCGGTTTGCCGGTGCCGTGCGATTCCACGATCGGCATCACGCTCGGCTCGCCATAGACGGTGGCCGAGGAACTGAACACCAGATTGAACACGTGGGCGCGGGCCATCGCCTGACACAGGCTCAGGGTGCCAACGACATTGTTGGCGTAGTAATCCAGCGGCCGGCGCACGCTCTGCGCAACGGCTTTGAGGCCGGCGAAATGCAGCACTGCATCAATCGCGTAGGTGCTGAAAATCTCGTCCAGCAGCGCCGCGTCGCGGATATCGCCTTCGATGAAATCGATGTTCGAGTGACTCAACAGCTCCAGCCGTGCGACTGCTTCGCGGCTGCTGTTGCATAGATTGTCGAGGATCAGAACCGAGTGTCCAGACTCGACCAATTGCAGTGCCGTGTGCGAACCGATGTAGCCGGCACCGCCCGTGATCAACGTGGTTTTGCGCATGACGACGTGCTCCATTGCGAGGAAATCCGGCTCAGCGGGCGGTGAACACCAACTTGAATTCTTGCGGCCAGCGCGGGTGCAGCAGGCTGTAGGCCAAGGCGTAGGTCAGCGCGCCGATGGCGATGTCACCGGCCAGGTGGGCGTTGCCGGACAGGCCGGTTTGCCGCGACGTCCACGTCACCACGGCGACCATCACCAGTGAGGCGAACAGGCTGCGGTAGCTGGACTGAAAGAAGCCGCGCCATTGATAACCGATGGCGGCGTGCAGGCCGCGCACCTGCAGCGGCGTGATCAGCAGCATGCGCAGCAGCAATGCCAGCGCCGCCGCCATGCCGCCGTAGCTCGCGCCGAGCAGATAGACCAGCGCCAGCGCGAGCAGGGTGGTGGCGACTTCCGCCTTGAGGGTCAAGTGCGTGCGATTGACCGCCACCAGCGCGGTGGTCGCATACAGCGCCAGATTGCCCAGCGCTGCCGTGCAGGCCAGCACTTGCAGCAAGGGAATCGCTTCGGCCCATTTCGCACCGAAGATCAGCAGGATGATGTCTTCGGCGGTCAGGGCGATGCCGAAGAACAGCGGTGTCAGCACGAAGCCGCTGATCGCCGTGGAATCGCCAATCACCCCGATCAGCCGCGCCGGTTCGGCACTACGCCGAGCGAACACCGGCAGGGCGTAGCTCATCAAGCCGTTGTAGATCGCCGAGCGGGGCAAGTCGATGATGCGCATGGCGAGGTTGAACATGCCCACCGCATGCGCCCCGGCAGTCAGGCCGAGAATCAGATTGACGCCACGTTGCAGGGTTTGCGAACTCATGACGTTGACGCAGACCGGGAGGCCGGCGCGCAGCAGTTCGCCCAGCACCTGACGGTCGATAAGAAAGGGAATGCGCCGACGCTCGCTGCGCATCAGTACCAGTGTGGAGATGCCGTCCATGATCAACGCCTGAGCGACCACCGCCCACGGGCCGAAACCCAGCAACGCCACGGCCACGCCGCCAACCCCGCCAGCGACTTTGCCGAGCAGCGTGCGCGAGGCCAGCAGCTTGAAATTGCCGGACCGGCGCATCTGCGCCACGTACACTCGCGCCATCAGGGTGAAGAGGATTTTCACCGACGCCACGGCAGTCATCCAGCGCAGCGCGGTGGACGGCGTATACAGCACCACCGCCAGTGAAATCAACGCAATCGACAGCAGACTGACCAGCACGGCAGACCAGAACACGCTGCTGATGTGTTTGTCCTCGACACGTTGCAGGCGCACCAGCGGGTCTTCGAGCATCGACGAGAACAGAATGCCGATCACTTCGACCACGGCGATGATCAGCGTGCCAATGCCCAGCTCTGTCGGCGTCAGCAAATGCGCGTAGACGACAAAGGTGATCATCGACAGGAAAATCAGGCCGAACTTCTCGGTGAAAATCCATACGAGGGTCATCAGGCGACGGTTGGCCATGGCGCGATCCCTGAAATTCAGCGGCTATTGCCCAGGCTTTTCAAGCAGGCGTAGAGGTAGCGCAGGGTCGGTTTGCCCTGGAAGAAAAACAGCGTTTGCCACGAATGCCCGAGCATCTGCCGGAACACTTCGATAACCCGTCGATGATCGCCGCGCCGGGAAAACGCATTGAGAAATTCGGCGTGGTTGGCGAGGACGAAGTAGATCCGCTGCTGTTTGTTCAGCCGGGTGCTGTAACGCGCCAGGTACAGCTGAATGAAGCGCAGTTTGTGCGGGTAATACTTGTGCGGTTGCGCGGTGATATTGGCGGCGTTGACGGCGCGCCAGTGCAGGATCTGCGGCACGCTGTGGATCTCGCTGATTTCGGCGATGCGCGTCCACAGCAGGCGATCCTCGGCAAAGCGCAGGCTCTGATCGAAGCCGCCAATGGCGACGATGATCTCGCGCACGGCGAGCACGCCGGAGGTGCCGTTGATGATGTTCTCGCGCATGAAATCGGCAAAGTGCTCGCCGTGTTTGCAGCGATCCTCCAACTGCCGTTTGCCGTCACTGAATTCGCTCATCTGAAAGCAATCGATCAAACCGACTTTGCGTCCCTGTCGGGTCAACTCCGCGTGCAGCGCCAGTTGTTTTTGCAGTTTTTCCGGATGCCAGCGGTCATCGGCATCGAGGAAGGCGATAAAGGTTTCTTCGGCACTGAACACGCCGCGATTGCGCGCACTCGCCGGGCCTTGATTGGGCTGCGGCAACAGCACGATGGGGAAAGGCGCGGCGTAGTGCTTGACGATCTCTGGTCCGGCATCACTGGAGCCGTCATCGACGACAATGACTTTGTCCGGCAGGCGAGTCTGTGCAGACACCGAATCCAGTGTGCGCTGAATGCTGGCGGCGGCGTTGTACAGCGGAATCACCACACATACGGTGACGGCCGAGGGATCATTCAGCATGGGCGTTGCTCCCGGAAAGTGGTGCGCATAGGCCGAGGTTTAACGACTGGAAGCGGCTGAGTACGGGTGACGAGGTGATGGCGGAAGGTCAGGCTGAGCACGCAGAAAATCAGAAACTCGCCCGAGCGATAGTTGGGGATCACGTAGGCGACGTAATTGGTCACCACAAACAGGCCGATGACCACCAGCGCACACGTCTGATAGCGCGCCGACTGATCTGCAGTGATTGCCCGGTAGCGCTTGCTCAGGGTCTGGGCAAACATCAGCAGCAGCGCGATCAACTGAATCAAGCCGCCATTGAGCAGGGTTTCGACGTAGCCGCTGTGCGCATTGCCGATGTAGCCCCAGCGGGTAATGAACGCATCGGCATCGGCACTGGCCCAGAACGCGCCGAAGCCGTAGCCCTTGAGAAATTGCGCATCGATCAGCGGCTGCAACAGCTCCCAGATCAGCGTGCGGTCGGTCAGCGACGGGTCACGGCCCACCAGTTCCAGCAGCATGGCGTAGTTGGCGTAGAGCACGCCACACAGGAGGAAGAACACCAGCGTCGCCGCCATGAACGCCAACAGTGAGCGGTTGATGCGCAAGCGGATCAGGGTGATGAAGTACGCGTAACTGGCTGTTCCGGCGACGATCAAGGCAATCGCCGTGGCCGACTGCGCCAGGCCGATGGCGATCAGCGCGAACAGGCCGTAAAGCATGGCCATTGGGTTGCGCTGGCGGATCATCGGCAGCAGCAACAGGATCGCAATGGCGTTAAGGCGTGCGCCGGCATTCTTTTCTGCAAACACCCCGCGAAACGCACCATCGCGAATGCCTCCGGAAATGAAGGCGATGTCGGGGCGAATCAGGGCGAAGATCAACCCGACCAACGCCGCCGCGCCGATCACACAGCCGAACAGAAACGCAATGCGTTCCAGGCTGTAGCGCCAGGCAATGAAACCGGCGAAGAACACCACGCTGAGCAGCGCGACGAAACGCTTGAGGCTGAGCATCGGCTCGCTCGACCAACTGATCGAGGCCGCCACGCAGCCGAGAAACAGCAGCAGAAACAGGTTCTGCCGGTAGAAGCTCTTGCTGAGGAACACCTTGTGCCGGATGAAGAAAAACAGCGGCACCAGCAAGGTCAGCAAGCCGCAGACCTGATTGGCCAGATTGCCTTCCAGGTCCTGCTGGGCATCGTCCAGCGTGCTCACATTACCCAGGCGCAGAAAGAAGCCGATCACTTGCGTATAAAACAGCACACCGAACAGGGTGAAGGCGTCGGCCAGCGTCGAATAACGCACTTGCAAACGGTTCATCTCAGCGCCTCCCGAGCAACGCCTTGAGGTAGGTCTGCACCGCGCGAGCATTGACAAAGCGCGAGGCCGCCTCGATGCGCCGCTGGCGATGCGCGGCTCGCGGCGTGGCCAATTGTTGGCTGATCGCGGCGGCGAGCGCGGCGGGGTCGTCGACCTCGACCAAGGGCGCAACGGCGCCATCGGCGAGAATTTCCTGCGGGCCATACGGGCAGCGTGTCGCTACCACCGGCGTGCCGGTCGAGAGGGCTTCGACCAAGGCGTTGGGGCTGCCTTCGAAACGCGACGACAAGACAAAACAATCGGCCCGAGCGATTTCGGCAATGGGGTCACTGGCGTACCCCGGCAGATCACAACGCCCTGCGACGCCGAGCGCTGCCGCCTGGGCAAGCAGTTCGCCGCGCAAGGCGCCTTCCCCGAAGATGATCAGCCGCGCATCGCCTTGTGGCAGGCGGGCGAAGGCGTCGATCAGAGTGTCGAAGCCCTTTTGCTGCGCCAGGCGACCCACGGCGACGATCACCGGGGTGGTTTTGTCCTTCAGCCAGGGATGGCTGGGGGCGGCGGCTGGTTTGTCGCGAAAATCGTTGTCGAGCACTGGGTTGTCGGCGGTGGTCACGTCGCGCGGTCGGGCGATGGTGGTGTCGACCAGATCTTCGGCAACGCCTTGCGACACGCAGATCACCGGGTTGGGAATCAGCCGGTACAACCACGGCGCCAGCCAGTAAGCGAGCTTGACCGACAGGGCCGGGTTGACGTGCTTGTCCCGCGAAAAGGCATTGCGCTCGCTGACATGCAGCCGCGCCAAAGTACCGGACAGTGCGGCGGCGGCAATCGCCACGACGTTGACATGAGTGAGCACCGCCAGTTGCGCGTCGTAGCGGTTGCTGCGCAAAAAGCGCATCAAAGCGGGCACGGCAGCGGCGCTGCGCGGGCTGTCGAGCAGCACTTGCCTGACCCGTGGGTCGAGCGCCGGTTGATTGATGCCGGCACCGGTGAGCATCAGCAGTGTCACTTCGTTGCCGGCCTCAACCAAGGCACCGGCGAGGCGCACCATCATTTTCTCCGCGCCACCGGCGCCGAGGTCCTGGAGGATGATCAGCAGCTTTTTCATCGGTTCCACACCTGGTAATAAGCCTGGGCGGCGTATTGGCTGGTATAGGGCAGGATCGCTTCGCTGACCGAGCGTCGCGCCGGCGTCGCGGGTTCGCGGCTGGCCAGACTGTCGAGCATTGCCTCGGCCAGTGCCGGAACATCATTCACGCTGACCAAACGGCCGAGGCGTCCATCATCGAGCAACTCGCGCGGTCCGCTGCCGCAATCAGTGGAAATCACTGCCGTGCCCAACGCCAACGCCTCGACCAGCACCGTCGGCAAGCCTTCGTGCAATGAGCTGAGCACCAACAGCTGCGCATGGCGGATCAACGGATAGGGATTGCGCAGATGCCCGGTGAAATGCACCAAGCGTTCGATGCCCAGCCGTTGCGCCTGCGCCTCAAGCTCTTTGCGCAACGGGCCGTCGCCGGCAATCACCAGATACGGCAGCGGGCGTTGTTGTGCCGCCAGCGCATAGGCTGCGAGCAGCAGATCGAAGCCCTTGGTTTGCACCAGTCGGCCGATCCCCAGCCAGTAATGATGGGGCACGCCACCGGGCAGCGGCGCTTGTGCCGCGTGCATCAACTGCTCGCTGATTACCGCGTTCGGGCAATAACGGATGCGCGGTCGCCCCCACGGCATCAACCCGGCAAGTGACTGGCGCAAACCGTGGGACACCGCGACCACCTTGCCGCTGCCGCACAGGTACAAGGCGTACAACAGACGCAGGCTGGCGCGCCCGGTGTTCTGCTCGGCGCAATCCAGTGCGGCATGGCGGGTGTAAATGACTTTGCAGGGACTGCCCAGCGTGGCAAACCAGGTGCAGAGATTGGCCTGCTCCTTCGCGCCGATCAGATGCGTCACGCCCTCACGGCGAATCAGCCGGCGCAGCAGCACGATCGACTTCAGCCAGCCCGCGAGCCCGGTGCCGCCACCGGCCATGCTGGGCACGCCGTCGACATTGGGCGAGTCGCCGTTCATGACGAAAAAACTCACCCGTCGACCGTCCGCCAGAAACTGCTCGGCGAGGCGTTGCTGCACGCACTCGACGCCACCGCCAGTCTGGTAATCCTTGAGCGTGAACAGAATATGCATCGGCACAATCCTCATGGGGCAGTGACATTGATTGCCACTTGCTGGCGCAGAATCAGTTCGGTCAGGCGCAGGGCATTGCTCGGGTAGTCGAGCAGGTAACGCTTGATCGTGTGCGGCTCGCGGTACATGCGGTAGAAGGCGCGCAGGTGCAGGCGATTGATGGCGGCGGGGTAGTAACGTTCGCTGGCATTGGCCTCCTGACGAATGAAACCGCCGCAGGTGAACGCCACGCCGCGGAAGCCACCGCGCAGTGCATCAAGGACAAAGCGCTCTTGCAGACCGGCGCCAAGGCCGACCAGCAGCAGGTTGCTCCGCTGCCGGCGAATGTCAGCCTGGATCGCTGCGCCTTGTTTGGCGTCGAAATAACCGTTGTGCGCGCCGACCAGTTGCAGGCGCGGATACTGCATACCGAGTTTTTCCACGAAGCGATCAAGCTCTGCCTGCTTCGCACCGACCACATAGACGCGCTTGCCGCGCTGCTCGGACTCGCGCAACACCGGGTCGGCAATCGAGGTGAAATCGAAACTGACGCGCTGCACCGCGCGCCCGGTGATGCGCGACATGAACCCGGACATCAGCATGCCGTCGCAGAAATACGCCAGCGACGGGGGCGGCTGGCGAATGAAACTGCCGATCGAGGCGAAGTTGAGAAAGGAGAACGCCCGGTTGGAGTCCAGCAGGGCCGGCGAATAACGGTCCAGCAGCTCGAGGCGGATCATGACGCGAGATCCTGTGCTTCGGCGGCGCATGTCGGTCGGCCGACACTGATGTAGGTGAAGCCGCGTGCGCTGAGGCGTTGCGGATCGAACAGGTTGCGCCCGTCGAAGATCAGCGGATTTTTCAGCTGACGGGCGAGCAGTTCGAAGTCCGGCGCGCGAAACGATTGCCACTCGGTGACAATCACCAACGCGTCGGCATTTTTCAGCGCCGCCTCTTTGGTGCCCGCCAGCGTGAGGTCATCGCGCGGGCCGTAAAGCTGCTGCGCCTGCTCCATGGCTTTCGGGTCGAACGCCTGCACATTGGCGCCGGCACGCCACAACGCTTCCATCAGCACGCGGCTGGGGGCTTCACGCATGTCGTCGGTGTTGGGCTTGAAGCTCAGGCCCCACAGCGCAAAGGTTTTGCCTTCCAGCGCGCCGTTGAAGTGCTCGGCGATCTTGTGGAACAGCGTGCTTTTCTGCTCGTTGTTGCGCGACTCCACCGCGCGGAGCAGGCGCGCATCGATGTCGACGCCGTGGGCGGCATGGATCAGCGCTCGCACGTCCTTGGGAAAACACGAGCCGCCATAACCGATGCCGGGGTAGATGAACTGGTAGCCGATGCGCGGATCCGAGCCGATGCCGTGGCGGACCATTTCGATGTCGGCACCGAGTTTTTCGGCGAGCCCGGCCATCTCGTTCATGAAACTGATCTTCGTCGCCAGCATGCAGTTGGCCGCGTACTTGGTCAGCTCGGCGCTGCGCACGTCCATGACGATGATCTTTTCGCGGTTGCGATTGAACGGTTCGTACAGCTCGCGCATCAGCGCTTCGGCGCGCGGGCTGTCGGTGCCGATGATGATCCGGTCGGGGCGCATGCAGTCGTCGACCGCGCAGCCTTCCTTGAGAAATTCAGGGTTGGAGACCACGTCGAAGCGCAGCGCAGCGCGGCCGCTTTCGCCGAGGATTGCATTGATGCATTCGCGCACCCGATCCGCCGTGCCCACCGGCACCGTGGATTTGTCGACGATGATCTGCTCGCCGCGCAGGTGTTCGCCGATGGTCCGGGCGACGCTGAGGACGTGTTTGAGATCCGCCGAGCCGTCCTCGTCCGGCGGCGTACCGACGGCAATCAGCAACACGTCGCCGTGTTTCACCGCCGCGGCCAGATCACTGCCGAATTGCAGGCGACCGCTGTGATGATTGTCCCGCACCAGGCTTTTCAGGCCCGGCTCGTAGATGGGCAGGCTGCCGTCATTCAAGGCCTGCACCTTGGCCGTGTCGACATCCACACACAGCACGTTGTGGCCGACCTCGGCCAGCGCGGCGCCCTGGACCAGTCCGACATAACCGATACCGAATACACTCACATTCATGGGAAAACCTCATGCGTGGCGGGGGTGGGCCAGAGCGCTGGCCGCTGTCAGTAGATGTTTTTCGAGAACAGGGTGAAGGGCGTCTTCAGCAGGATCTTGATGTCCAGCCACAGCGACCATTGATTGATGTAATTGAGGTCCTGGGCGACCCGGTGCTGCATCTTTTCCACGGTCTCGGTTTCGCCGCGATGCCCGGTGATCTGCGCCAGCCCGGTGATGCCCGGCTTGAGCCGATGCCGCGCCATGTAGGCGCGCACCTTGCCGGTGTAATAGATGTTGTGCGTGACCGCGTGCGGACGCGGGCCGACCAGCGCCATGTGGCCGAACAGCACGTTGAACAGTTGCGGCAACTCATCGATGGAGCTGCGCCGCAGAAAGCGTCCCAGCGGTGTGACGCGGTCGTCGTCGCGGGTGGCCTGGCGCACTTGCTGATCGTCGTGCACGCGCATCGAGCGGAATTTCCATACTCGGATCACTTCGCCGTCGCAGCCATGGCGGTTCTGCTTGAACAGCACCGGCCCCGGCGACGTCAGCTTGACCGCGATGGCGACGCCGAGCAGCAGCGGGCTGAGTAGAATCAGCGCTACCGCGGCGACGCTGCGTTCGAACAGGTCCTTGCAGAACAGGCTGCCGGGGTGCGAGGTGAGCAGGCTTTCGTTGAGATAAATCGCCGGCATCCGCTCGATCTCGGAGATCGAATGATTGAGCAGGACCATGCTGCCCAGATCCGGAATCCACACCACGTCGACGTTCATGTCGAGCAGGTTGATGTACAACGCTTCGATGGTTGCCGCCTCGGCCATCGGCAGCACGATGTACACGCGCCGCGCCTGCAGGCGGGTGATGATTTCGCGGATGTCCTCGACCTCACCGAGCAGCGGCAGGATGCTCGGCGCCGGGCCGCTGTCGGCTTTCGCCGCGACAAAACCGAGCAGCAGCGCACGATCCGGGTCGAGCAGTTTGCGCGCCAGTTCATGGGCGGTCGGGCAGGTGCCGATGATCACCGCGCGGCGCTCGTTGCTGATCATCTTGGTGTAGAGGCGCACGAACAGGTGCAGCGGCAGAAACGTCGCCGCCTGGGCGAGAAAACCCACCACGGCCCAGACAATCACCACCTGGCGGGAGAACAACGCGCTGGTCTGGGTGACGAAGGCGATGCTCATCAGCAGGCCGAGCAGAATCAGCCAGCCGGCCAGCAACCGCCCCAGTCCGACCAGCAGGCCATGGCGCTTGTGGTAGACCTGCACCAGGCCGTAGACCGGCATCGAGCCAAGCACGGTGAGGATGATCAGCAAGCGGTACTCACTGGGCAATTCGCCGATGCGCCAGTGCACCAGCACGATCAGCAACAGGTTGACCAAAGTCATTGCGCACAACCATTGCACCCAGAAGGTGAGGCCACGACGGTGTGCCATTTGCGCGGAATATTGCGAGGTCATCGGCGCGATCTCCGATTCGTCGAACAGGGAAGGATTTGCTGTTGCCAGGCGGCACGGCCAGGAGGATCAGCGCGGGGCGAAGTCGTAGTCGTAGAAGGAACGGGAATGGCCATGGCCGTACTTGCGCGCCTTGCGCAGGTCGACCTGATTGAGCACCACGCCGAACACCGGCGCTTGGCTCTGCTGCAACACGGCAATGCTCTTGCGCACCTGGCCGACCGGTGTGCTCTGCGCCTTGACCACGTAGATCACCGCATCGGAATGCTGGGCCAGCAACAGTGCGTCGCTGACGATTTCTGCCGGCGGCGAATCGATGATGATGTGCCGGTAGCGCGACTTGAGAATCTGCAACAGCCGGCCGAGGCGCGGCGAGCTGAGCAAATCCTGCGCGGGCGCAACGGCGTTGCTCGAACTGCTTGAGGCTTGCGGCCTTGGTGCGTCGAACGGGTCCAGCGCCGATGGCGTCAGGCAGCCGGCCGGGAGCATGTCGAGATTGCCGACGCTGCGGATGCAGTCTTCCAGCCGCGCTGTACCGGCCATGAGGTTGGCGAGGCCGGGGCTCTGCGGCGGGAAATCGAAGTTCAGCGACAGCGTCGGCTGACGCATGTCGGCATCGATCAGCAGCACCCGTTCCAATGGCGCCAGCGACGAGGCGAGATTGTTGGCGATGGTGCTTTTGCCTTCGCCGGACACCGAAGACGTGACCAGCACCACCTGCGCCGGGCGTTCGTTGTTTTGCAGCATCAGCCAGGTGCGCAGGTTGCGGATGGTTTCGCAGAAGCGCGGGTGGTCGTTGTCCTCGAACAGCCGCGCCAACTGCCGCCGGCTCTTTTTCATCACCAGCGGCACGACGCTGAGCAGCGGCACATTGAGCAGGCTCTCGACGGTGTCGTCGGTCTTGAAGGTGTTGCTCAGGGTATCGAAGAGGAAGGCGAGGGCGACGCCGACGACCGCAGCCACCAGCGCAACAATTGCGAGAATCAGGTTCTTGCGCGGTTTGCTCGCTTCCAGCGGCGCGATCGCCGGGTCGACGATGCGCGCCTTGGCTGAGTCCATGTCCGAGGTGGCAGCGGTTTCCTTGAGGCGGGTGACGAAGGTTTCGTACAGCGCCCGGGTGCTGTCGACTTCACGCTGGAATTCGCGCAGCTGGAATTCCTTGCGTGAAATGTCCTGAATCTGCGCCTTGTTGCTGTTGAAGGATTTGCGCAACGCGTCTTCGCTGGCCACTGCCAGTTGATACTGGCGCTCGATGCCGGCGACCACTTGCTGCACTTGCAGACGCAGACTGTTGGCGGCGGTGCGCTGTTCGGAACGGGCGGATATCAGCGCCGGGTGTTTCGGCCCGTAGCGGCCCGACAACTCTTCGACTTTGGCCTGAGCCTTGGCCAGATCAGCCTGGAATTGCTGAATCAGCGGATTGCTCAGCACTGCCGGCACGCTGGACAAACGACTGATGTCGCCATTGCTCAGGGATTGCGCCTGACGGAACTGGCTCTCCGCTTCGGCGCGATCGCGGCGCGCGTCGATCATGCGGTTGCCGGTCATTTGCAGCTCGTTGGCACTGATGGTGGCGACGCCGTCGACGTCAACCAGACCCTGTTCTTCGCGGTAGGCCTGCAACTTGTTTTCGGCTATGCGAAGGTTGTCGCGCAGTTCGACCAGGCGGGTGTTCATCCAACTGGTGTTGTTTTGCGAAGACTTCAGGCTGGTGTCCTGCTGGCTGTCGATAAAGCCCTGGGCGAGGGCGTTGGCCACCGCCGCAGCGAGGGTCGGGTCGGGCAGTTCGACGTCGATTTCCAGCAACTGACTTTTGCCGACGAATTTGACGCTGGTGTGCAGCATCAGGTTTTGCGTGACGTCGTTGAACACTTGTTCTTCGGTCGCTGGCGGCTTCGGCGGCGGCAGCAGGTCCAGCCATGGCAGCCACTGGTCACGATTGAGGTCGGCCAGCCATTGGCGCGGGGTGAACCAGCTCTGCTCCTGCTGACGTGGATCGGTGATCGGGTTGGTAGTCAGGCCAAGTTTGCGCACGGCGCGCTCGGCCAGCTCCCGCGATTGCAGCAGTGCTTGCTGGGTCTGCAAGTAATCAGTGGTGGTGGCGCCGCCGGATTCGGCGGCTTGCTGAAAACTCAACACCGGCGGCGTCTTGTCCTTGATCAGCAGCGTCGCACTGCCGACGTACTGTGGCGTGATAAACGACAGCGCCACCACGGCCAGCGCGCAACTGAGCAGCACCAGCCAGGCGATGTTCCACTTCGCCGACCAGATCACTCGCCACAGGTGCAGCAGATCAAGGGTGTCCGACTCCTCGGCGGCTTGCGTTGGCAAGTGGCCCTGGAGCGGACGTTCGAGGTAGGTGCTTGGGCTGTTGTCCATGATCAGAAAAAGCCTTGTGCAATGGAAATGGTGTCGCCGGGGGCGATGACGGTGGTGCGCGAGATGTTTTCAGTGACCGGTGGGCCCCCGCTGCCGCGCAAAATCGTCACGCGTTTCATCGAGGCGCGTTCGGTCAGGCCGCCGCCCAGCGCAATGGCTTTTTCCAGGGTCAGCCCCGGCTGAAAGGGGTAGCTGCCGGGCTTCTGCACTTCGCCATTGATGTAGAACGGGCGGTATTCGATCTGGCTGAGGCTGACTTTCGGATCGACCAGATAGCCTTGCTTGAGACCGTCGACGATCTTTTGTTCGACCTGATTGGGCGTCAGGCCCTTGGCGACGATTTCGCCGAGAAACGGGTAGGAGAAGGTGCCAGCGTCATTCAGGCGAATCTTCTTGAAGCTCAGTTCCGGCTCGCCGAACACGATGATGCGCAAGACATCGCCAGCGGCCAGGCGGTAATTGGTGTCGGTGTCCGCCGCCTCGACCGTGGGCACTGTCCAGAGCAGCAACAACAGCAGAATCAGGCGCGTGTGCATGGCCAACCCTCCTACAGACTGACGTCAAACGTGATCTGGAAAACATTGCGGGTGAAGCTCTCGTTGTCGGCATCAGAGTCGTTGTCGCGGTGGCGGTAGGCGACTTCGACGTCCAGCCAGCGACGCATTTCGTAATTCACGCCGAGTTTGTAATCCTGCAGATCGTCGCTGCGGTCCTGGCCTTCGTAGACGTAATGGCCCATGCCGGCTTCGGCGACGGTGGTGATGCGCTCGGTCCAGCCGTGGCGCCAACCGATCTGGGTGAAGGTGGCCTTCACCGCGTCGGAGCCGTCGTCGCCTTCGGCCATGGCCTGGCGCGCGAGAAAGGTGAAGGTCGAGTAGGTGCGCGGTTTCCACGCCAGATCCACTTGCCAGGTCGGGTTGCTCAGGTCGTCGGAACCGCTCTGATCGAAGTTCTTGCGCTCGTAGCCGACGCGCAGCTTGCCGGTGGTTTTCGCCGTCATGTCCCATTCGGCACCGGCCAGCACTGCGTCGGAGCGGCTGCTGCGCGGGCTGTTCGATTGCAGGTAATCGAAGCGGGTGTGGTCATATTCGAGCAGGCTGCGGGTCTTGCTGCCGAGGCGGTGATACCAGGTGGTGGACAGGTTGCTGGTGTCGCGTTCCTTGTCATCATTGATGCCGTCGGCGTTGTCATAGCGCAGCCTTGCGTAACTGGCGCCGAGGTCGATCTGGTTCAGCGCACTGCGCGCGCCAAAGGTGTAGACGCCGCCGACGCGTTGGCTCTCGATCTTGTCGTTGATGCCGTCGACGGCGGTCGAGGTGGTGCGCTCGTATTTGCGCGCCTCGGCTTCCAGTTTCAGTCGATGCCGATCAGTGAACTCCATGATGCTGTCGGCACGCAGGCGCTGGGCGGTGTTCGAAGCATCCGAAGCGCTGTGATAGATGTAGCGGGTTGGTTCCCAGATCACTCGCGTGGCGCTGTTGCGATCCTCGGCCTTGAGCTCGAAGGCGGGCGCCAGGCGGGTGACCATGGTCGATTCGACATCGTGTTCGACTTCGCGAAAGTTGTCGTCGTAGCTTTCTGACAAGGCGAAGGTCGGGGTGAAATCGAAGCCGTAGACATTGATCGCTTGCGGCTCGACGCTCCAGGCTTCGGGTGCGCAGCAGGCGACGGCTAAAATCAGGGAACAGCGAGGCCTCAGAGCCATTGATCACGCTCCTGATGAAGGGGGTCGGGGTCAGGGCGAAGCGGATCCGGACTATTGTCGCTGGCGTTCGAGGTAGCTCAGCGGAACGCTGACATGCTGTTGGCGGTTGAGGAAATTGAGCAGGATCATTACGCGCTCATCGCCCTGCATGGACAGGAACACGCCTTCAAGCGGCGACAGTGGGCCCTGGACGATTTGCAGGGGTTCGCCGGGCTTGAGCGTCGGCTCGGCAGGAAAACCGAGCGACTCCTGGCTGCGTTCGCGCAGTTGTGCGATCACGTCTTCGTCGACGCGGGCGGGCACATGGTTGAATTCGACGATGCGGCTGACACCGCGGGTCGAGCGAATCGGTGCCCAGTTGTCGTCGCGGCTCAGTTGAATGAACACGTAGCCGGGAAACAGCGATTCCAGTGTTCGTTGGCGTTTGCCACGAATACTGCGCTCGCTCATCAGCTGCGGCCGAAAGGTCGAATAGTTCTGTTGCTGCAGATTGAGTTGTGCCCGTTCATCCTGGCGGGGCTTGCACTGCAATAAATACCAGTTAGAACCGTTGCGGCAAACCGTTAGCATGCTGGAGTACTCCATACATAGCGATCGTTTAAGCAGGGCGGCCGATAGCGTGGGACGAGCCGTCATGCTTGCTAGTAGGTAGTAGGCTGATCAAGGCAAGGTGCCGAGCCAGATGCATCAATGTTTATTGGCAGAAGAAGTGTTTCAAAAATGAATCAATCGGGTTCGGTTATTGTTATATCCGTGGCCGTCTTGGCTATAACGAGTCCGTGCTTTTGTTTGAGCAAAGCTACCGCACGGTTCGCAGTTGCGACCTTCAGGATCCAATTACATAAGTAGCCAGAAAGCAGAAAAGTGCGCGTCGGCGCGAGCTCATCGGGCAGTGCTAAGTTATCGGCCAGTCTGCGCTAGCTGTCAATTGATAACAGTCAAAAACATTACCTTTCATCCGCTGGTGATGGCCATGTTTTGTAGGTCATTGATTCACAAGGGCCAATTCTGTTCGTCGGATTTTTTAAACTTTTATAAGTTATTGAAGTCGTGCGAGATAGATGAAGCGGGTGATAGCAAATTAGTTTCAACTGTACATCTTTCGGTTCGTAAGAAGTTGGTTTGTTAAACGCCTTGCGTCGGATGCTGCTGGCCCTGGCAACTAAGCTCGTCTATGAATAGTTTCCGTCTTTTACGGGCAAATATTCGACGGTGTGTATCCCCCTGAAGTAAAACCGGTGAGCCGAGGTAATCATGAGTGTTCTGGTAACGGGCGCAGCAGGCTTTATCGGTTACCACACGGTCATGCGTTTATGTTGCGAAGGTTTTCAGGTTGTTGGTGTCGACAATCTCAACGCTTACTACGACGTCGAACTTAAACAGGCGCGTGTACAGAGATTGCAAACGCTGGCCAACTTCACTTTCCAGCGGCTGGACATTGTCGATCAGGCTGCGTTGACCGCGTTGTTCGCGCACGGCCACTTCAAACAGGTCATTCACCTGGCCGCGCAGGCCGGAGTGCGCTACTCGCTCGACAATCCTGATGCTTATGCGCAATCGAATCTGGTCGGGTTTCTCAACGTATTGGAAGCTTGCCGTCGCCATCCGCCGGAGCACTTGATCTACGCCTCGAGCAGTTCGGTGTACGGCGCCAATACCAAGATGCCGTTTGCTGAAGATGACCCGGTCGACCAGCCGGTTTCGTTATACGCCGCGAGCAAACGCGCCAACGAATTGCTCGCGCACAGCTACTGCCATCTCTACGGATTACAGGCTACCGGCCTGCGCTTTTTCACCGTGTACGGCCCGTGGGGTCGACCGGACATGGCGTTGTTCAAATTCACCGAAGCCATGCTGCACGGGCGCGCCATCGACCTCTACAACCAGGGCGAGATGGCGCGTGATTTCACCTATGTCGACGACATCGTCGAAGCGATTTTGCGCTTGCTCGACAAACCGCCCGCACTCAGCGCCGAGCGCGGCACCAATCGCCTGCTCAATATCGGTCGCGGCAGTCCAGTAGCGCTGATGAGCTTTGTCGAATGCCTGGAGCAGGCACTGGGTATGAAGGCGCAGCGCCGGTATCTGCCGATGCAGGAGGGCGACGTGCTGAAGACCTGGGCCGACGTGTCGGCGCTGGCACGCTGCATCGACTTCAGCCCGCAGGCGCCGATCGAGCAGGGCGTGCAAGCGTTCGTGCAGTGGTATCGCGAGTTTTATCAGGTCTGATTCAGTGCAGGGTGACGGCCCTGCGACTTTCACCAATGCGGATCCGGTCGAGGGCGCGGTTCAACGCATCCAGCGCATCGAGCAACGCCTTGGCCTCGGCTTCACGCCCGTCGCCCCACAGGCGTTCGGCCATTTTGTTCAAGGCCAGAATGGCGCGTTCGATGTCGGCTGCACTGGCGGTGTTGTTACTGGCTGGTGGTTTCTTCGGCATTCGGGATTTCTCGGCGGACGGCAAACCACCATACCGCCAAGGCACCGAGCAATATAGTCAGGAAGTGATCCTTGCCTCAGCCAACCAGGCAGTCTCGAAGCCGGCTATGGAGTTACTTCCCGTTGGTAGAGCAAGCCAACCGGTATTGCTCGTAGTTCAAGCCTTCGACCTTTTCCGGCAGCTTGTACGGCACGGGGCAGCTTTTGCCCTGCCACTTGATGGTGATGACACCGTGATCTTCAGTCACCAGCGCCAGGGCTTTGCCCGTCGGGTCTGAGAGGGCCAGTTGTTTGCCTTCGCTATCGAGTAGTACTGCGCCGAATGGAATCGCCTGGCCGTTGGCATCGTACAGCTCAAACTGGACGCGTCTGCCTTTGCTGCCTTCGAAACGAGCGAGAACCACCGAACCGCGTCTTGGCACCAGTTGTTGGGTGGCATTGTCCAGCTCGATCTCACCGCCCAGGTTACGCGTGTCCAGCGTTACCCAGTTCACGCGGTACGGTTGCGCGTTAGGCAGAACCGCATAGCCGTTCAGGCCGGTTTTCACACCCGAATAGCTGCTGACTTCGACGCCCGACATGCCGGGGACTTCCACCAGGCCGAACGTTTCACCGACGGTCTGGCCCATATTGATGCCGCCGGCATGAGCCACGATCGATCCGGCCGCACTCAGGTTCTGCGACTCATAGCCGCTGCCTCGGTTGTAGCCAAAGCCCAGATCGCCCATCGACGTACGGGTACTCAGACTGAGCGAGCCAGAGCGCTCGCCCTGGACGCTGCGCCCGGTCTGCACGGAATAGTAGGTGTCGCTGTCCTCGGTCAGGTAACCGTTGATCCCGGCTTGTGTGCTGGTACCGGCGTTCTGATGGTTACTGGAAACGTAGGCACGCGGTGCGCGTGGAGTCGATCCGAGCGGGAAGGAAATTGAAACGCTCAATTGCGTGTCGTTGGTGGTGTCACCGCGTGCGCCGAATTCCTGGGTTTTGCTCAGGCTGATGTTGTAGTTCAGGTCGCGCCAATTGTTGTTGTAGCCGGCGGAAAAGCTGCGCGAGCCACCGCGATCCCAATAGCGCTGGTCACTGGCATTCAAATACAGCGAGCCGAACTGGCGCGCTTCGCCAAGGGTCTGGTTGACCGTGAGGTCGGTACGGGTCTTGGCATTGCCCGCGCGCCGCGTAGCGCCGGCGCTGGTGTCCTGCACATGGTCGGTCAGCGTGCGGTAACCCTCGGTCGAATAACGATAGGCGGCGAGGGTGAAGCTGGTATCGGTACCGGTGAAGGTCTTTGCATAAAGCGCGCGGACACTGCTGCCCTGGGTGGTTTTGCCGAATGCCTTGCTGGACGATTGCGTAACGTCCAGGGACATCGCGCCAATCGAGGTGTTCTTCGCCGCACCGATGGACAGCGCCTTGAAGCCGTTGCTCGCCTGAATGCCGGCAATGCCCGTCAGATTGCTGGTCAAGCCGTAGGCGAAAGTGCCCCCAAGGAAAGCCGGTTTGTCATAGCCCTCGCTGTTGTTGTTGAACTTGCCGCTCGACAGGCTGTACTTCAGTTGCCCCTCACGCACCATCGTCGGCAGGGCGGAGAACGCCTGCCGGGTTACCTTGCGCCGACCATCCGCTTCGACAATGGTGATCTCCAGGTCACCGTTGGAGCCCGATGGGTAGATATCACTGATCTCGAACGGACCCGGCGGTACATTGGTGGTGTAGAGAATGTAGTTGTCCTGGCGGACCTCGATCTTCGCATTGGTTTCCGCCACGCCACGAATGATCGGTGCATAACCGCGCTCACTGTCCGCACGCATGCCTTCATCAGAAGCGATCTTGACGCCTTGGTAGCGCACGCTGTCGAACAGATCCGAGTCGGAAAAGATTTCACCCGCGCTCAGTTGCCCCTTGATCGCCGTGAGGTCGCGCTGGATGAACGTGCGGTTGCTGACAAAGCTATTGGGCCGGCCGGTGGAGCTGCTCAGGTTGGATTCGTTGCGCAGACGCCAGGCGCCGAAGTTGATACCGTTGCGCAGCCCCAGGTTATTGGATATTTGCGTGGCGTAATCGGTTTTGCTGCGGGTGCTGCTCAACTGGTAGTTGATGAACCCGGCGGCCACACCTTGGTCCCAAAGCTCTGGATCTACATAGCCGCGCATGCCACGCGCCATGGCGACCTGCGGCACGCTGATATTGAGGCGCAGGCGGTTGGCATCGAAATTGAGACTCGCTTGCTCGATCATCGCAGGCAGGTCGTAGTGATCGGCAGGGTGTTGCTCGTCAACCAGACCCTGCTCACGCAGTTTGCGCATGTCCACACCCAGCTGCTGCAACAGTTCCAGGGTGATGCGTGGCTCGACTTTGCCGTTGACCGGGTTGGCCGCGAAATCGATATCGCGACGCCCGACCAGCGTGCCGTTGCTGAACACGTCGACGCGGTATTGGCCTGGCAAGACGCTGTTGGCATTCAGCAACGGTTGCAGATCGACCGCCGATGAACCTTCAAGGAACAGCGTATTGAAAGATTCACTCGCCACTGCGGCCGGGGCTTCGGCGCCCACGGCGAATCCGCAAATGGCCATGTTGATAGCAAAGCACAATGGATGCAGGCAGCCCAACGCCGCTTTGTTTTTCTGGCGCGCAACATGATGCTTAACACAACTTTCAGATGTGTGGTGTTGGGAGGAAAACATGCAATTTGCCTTATCAGTCCGTGTTGCTTCAACCGGAGTCCGGAACTTGTGAATAGCTTGTAAGTTGGCAGGGTGGGGCGGGGGATTTACTGGGCGGAGGCATCTTTCACGCGCTCGGCATGGCTTTCGGCAACGCTTAGTGGTGCATCGAATCGTTGTTGTGCGCCGTAATCGTTAATTGCTGAAAAACTCAAATGCGAAGTACCAGCTGACAGGTCTTTCAGATTGAATGAGCGAACTTCCCCTGGAACGATCATTGTCGAATCAATTACCAATTCCGCTTTTTTCCCTGCAACGACTTTCAGATCGGCCAGCGACACGTGGTAGTTGCTTTGGTTTTTTACTTTCAGCACCGACTTGCCAGCCTGAATGACCAATTGCCATGCAAGTTGCTCCGGTGCCTTTGCGGCATCACCGGTGAGTCCGTCCGGGCGGAAGAAGACCTTGATACGCTGACGTACCGCCAATTGCAGCGTGTTGACATCGGCAGCACTGGCCTGGGGGATTTCCTGCACGTTCAGCCATACCACCGACTCCTTGTCCGCAGGCATGCCGCGGCCTTCATAAAGAATCCTCAGTAATTGCTGTTGATTGGGCTCAAGTTTGGCCAGTGGTGGAGTAACTGCGAAAGGCGGTGCGCTGCCAGCCGTGTCGCCGGCATCCAGCCACGATTGCGCCAGAATGGTTTGTCCGCCGTTGCGCACGGTGACATTCGCCTCTTTGTGCGCGCCATCGAAGATAATCCGGGTGGAGCTCAAGGAGATGCTGGCGAATGCCGAGTGCGTCATCAACACCCCGGCAAGCCCCAGGCAAAGCGGAAAGTAGCGACTTAACATAGATTTCACCGATTAATCTGTTCGGGAAGGACGAGGCACAGCGGCCCCGTCCAGGTATTGCGCGCTGCTTATTCGTATTCGAGAACGAACGGCAGAGTGGCGTTACCAGTACCTGCAGTAGCGGTGGTCTTGTCGCCGGTGGTGACGTAAGCGGCTGCGAACGACAGGGTGCCGTCGCCGCCAGTGGTTGCGTCGCCAGTCAGGTTGGTCTGCACTTTGGCAGTGGCTTCGGAGCTCAGGTCGATCAACTGGCCATTGCTGTCCAGCAGGGCGATACCAACGCCTTTGGCCGCGTCTGCACCCTGCAGCTTGAGAACTTTCTTGCCATCAACCAGGCCCGAACCGCCATTGACGGTTGGTTTGAACAGCATCGAAACCTTGGTGCCGGCGTTGCAGTTCACTTTCAGGTTGAAATCGTTGGCAGCCACACGACCGGCGCCCGGGGCAGAGTCGGTGCCCATGTCCTTGATCGAAACGCTGCCCATGTCCACGGCAATCATCTTGTCGTTACCCGAAGCGCCGTCTACCGAGCAGGCGTCGTTATTGATAACGCCGGTGAAGCTGATTTGACCGCTGCCGCCCTTGACAGCTTTGGCGGCTTCTTCAGCCACTGCGCCAGTGGAGGCAGCCAGTACGGAAAGAGTGAGTACTGCGAAAGCGAACTTTTTCATGTTTATATCCGAAGTTATTGTGAAGTGCTGCATTGAAATGCCAGGCCATGTTAGGTCGGCGGTGGTGGTAGGTCTTTGGGATTTGTCTTAAAGCGTGGCAAGTGCGATCACGCCAGCAATATCGCTTAACGCGTAACTCTATTTTCTTATTAGTTATTGTGGAGAACCAATTGAGACAATTCTCAAGGTTGCGCAGCCGTGCACTGGGTACTATTCGCTGATGCAGAAATTCTCAGTCAATGCAAAGTTTGTGAGCGAGCGTCCTGCTTGATAGTTGATCCAGACTTTCCACTATTAATGGCTGATAGAAAGAGGTTCTCGGTTAGTGAACACGCTTCGTATATTGGTATTGGAAGATCACGCCTTCCAGCGCACGGCAGCGGTCAGTGCGCTTAATAGTCTGGGGTACAAAAATATCTTTCAGGCGGCTGACGGCAAGGATGCGCTGGCTGTGATCTCCCAGGCAGGGGGCGTGGACGTTGCGTTGTGTGATTTGAGCATGGCCGGGATGGATGGTTTGACGTTCTTGCGCCTGGCGAGAGAGGCCGGTTTGATTCGTGCAGTGATCATCTGCAGTTCACTGCCTGAAGACTTGTTGCGCACGGTTGACCGGATTGTCACGTTGCAGGGGCTGGAATTGCTTGGCAGTGTCGGCAAGCCGCTGATGGTCGATGTGCTGGGGCCATTGTTGGCTCGTTATCGGCCGCACACTCCCGGCGATGCCAAGGTGGTGGAAAGTCATCTCGATCAGCCTTCGGAGAACGAAGTGCTCGAAGCTATACGTCGTCAGGAATTTCGCGCCTACTTCCAGCCCAAGTTTCATCTGCGCAGTGGTGAGGTGGATGGCGCCGAGGTGCTGGTGCGATGGCAGAGCCCCAGTCGCGGCTTGCTCTCGCCAGGCATGTTCTTGCCGACGATCGAGCGTTGCGGTCTGCTCGATGAAATGTTTTTCAGCCTGCTCACCCAAGGCTTGAGTCTGCAGCGCTTCGTCCAGTCTCACGGCAAGCCATTCAAGTTGGCGTTCAATCTCGACGTGACGCAGATGGCCAACCCGAATCTTGTCGACCGGATCAAGGCGCTGTTGCGCATCCACGGCGCCTCGCCAGCCGGTCTCATCTTCGAATTGACCGAAACCGGCCTGCTGCAGATGCCCGAGATCAGCATGGAAAACATGGTGCGTCTGCGCATGCTCGGCTTCAGTCTGGCAATCGATGATTTCGGTGTCGGCTATTCTTCACTTGAGCGGCTGTGCCAGATGCCGTTCAACGAAATCAAACTTGACGCCGGCTTCGTGCAGAATTTCCATCAGGCTCGGTACAGCGCGGTAATCCACGGGGCCTTGGCTCTGGCACGCGAGCTGGACATGCGCGTGGTCGCAGAAGGCATTGAAACCGCCGACCAGGTTCATCATCTGGCGCGGCTTGGTTGTCAGTGGGGGCAGGGCTTCTTCTATGCTCGCCCGATGAATTGGGCGCATTTGGTCGACTGGCGTTTCGAGGGTCAGAAGTCATCCTGGCGCCGCGCAATAGGCACATCCGACCGCTGATGTGAGCGGGCATTCTGACTTTTGGGACAAAGCCCTATTTCGTCACGCCTTTAAAACACTCATCATGTGCCGAGAAATCAATCAGATGCACCTGAATGCTTCGGTGATGCCCGGGATTTGCTGCGGTTGCCAAGTGCTGATGGTCCTCCAACCCTCCTCATCATGGAGCTGTTCATGCATTGGTCAGTCGTGAATCCGTTACGCGTTGCCATCCTTGATGATCATTCGCTCATACGTCTGGCGATGAAATCACGGCTGACGCGCGAAGCCGAGTTCAGTGTCGTAGGTGTGTATGGCAGCAGCGCGCAGTTGCTCGCCGGATTGCGCGAAATCGACATCGACCTGCTGATACTCGATTACAAACTGCACGATGGGGAGCTGGACGGGCTCAATCTGATCCGCCTGCTGCGCAAGCAATATCCGGGCATGCGCATCCTCGTCTCTTCCTCAGAAGAGCGCCCGGCAGTGGTGAACATGGCGGTCGGGGCGGGCGTCAGTGGATTCTTCGGCAAGTCACAGTCGGTCGATGACCTGATTACTGCCATTCGCTGTGCAGCGTCCGGCCAGTTGTACCTGTCTCCCACCATGGCCTTTGAGCTTGACGTGTTGCCAGCATCGATCGAAGAACCCGCCGGTGCCAAAGACGAGAGCGCGGCGCACAGCGACGATTTCCTCAGTAATCCTCTGCTGTCACCTAAAGAGAAAGAAGTCTTGCGCTGTTGTCTCGAGGGGATGGGGGTGACGCAGATTGCCTTGAAGTTCTCGCGCAGTCGCAAAACCATCAGTGGGCAAAAACAGGCCGCTTTCAAAAAGCTTGGCATTCGTGGTGACGCAGAGCTGTTCAAGTTGCAGCACAGCCTGACAGCCGACAACCAGGGATAACTCGCTTATGTTTCATCTGTTGCGCGGTGTTTTGCTAGTCAGTGTGCTTTTCGTGTTCGGTAGCGGGTCGTTGTGGGCAGCAGAGCCGCGCACTCTGCAGGTGTTCGGTCGATCGGACTGCAAGGAACTGCAAGTCGATCTGGCCAATGAAGACTGGAGTTGGTTGCGGCAGAAGCGCAGCCTGGTGTTGGGCTCGGCGCTCCCGGATTTCCCGCCTTATGTCATGACCGCAAGCGGTACGCGCTATGAGGGGATTGCCGCCGATATCGCCTGCATTATCGGTCAGGCCCTGCACGTTGAAATTACCGTCAAGGCCTACCCCGACAGGCGTGACGCAATGGCCGCACTCGAACGCGGTGACATTGACTTGTTGGGCAGCTCGAACAGTTTCGAATTGATCGATGGCCTCGTCACGCTGAGCAAACCTTATGTCGACGACGTGCCGGCGATATTCATGCGCGGCGATGATCGGCGACCGATGCCGGCCAATCTGGCCGGTTTGCGTATTGCGGTTGCCGACGATTACCTGCCATCCAGTCAATTGCACGGGTTATACCCCAACGCCGAGTTCGTGCTTTTTCCATCCAACGAGTTGGCACTGGCTGCGCTGGCTTTTGGCAAGGTCGACCTGTTTCTCGGCGATACGGTGTCGAGCAATTACCTGATCAACCTCAACTACTTCAACTATGTGCGGCTGCACTCTTTCGTCAAAACCCAAACCAGCGGTTTCAGCTTTGCCTTGCGCCGGGGCAACGACCAATTGCTGCGTCTGATCGACTCGACCCTCGAGTCGCTGGGTGATGCGAAGATTGCGGAGATCACTAAGCGCTGGTCCGGCGGCGGCGGGGCGCTGACGCCCAAACGTATTGATGTGACACCCGGCGAAGCCCGCTGGCTTGAGCTGCATCCGGTCGCGCGCTTCGTCATCAATGACGATCAGGCGCCGTTTGCGTTCTTTGATGGCGATGGCAATTTTGGCGGGATCGGTGCTGATCTGCTGGAGCTGATTCAACGGCGTACCGGTTTGCAGATCAACGTAGAACGCACTGACAGTTTTTCCAGCCTGAGTACGCGTCTGCTGGATGGCAGTGCCGATATCTCGCTGCTGACGCCAACCGTCTCGCGGGAAGTCGGCATGCGTTTCACTCATCCGTTCCTCGCCAGCCCATTTGTGATCGTCACCGCCAAGGACCCGGGCGCGCCTTCAAGCCTGCAGGAATTGCGCGGCAAGCGAGTCGCGGTTCCCGAAAGCTCGGCGGAGCGTGAGCTGCTCAAGGACTATCCCGACATCGAGATCGTCGACAACGAAACAGTCCTGGGTGCGCTGGCCGACGTGAAGAATGGACGTGCGGACGCGATGATTACCACGCTGCACAGTGCGCGTTACTACATCGCGCACATCTACAGCGACAGCTTGCGCATCTCCAACATCGTCGGCATGAACAAAGGCTTCCTCGCCTTCGCCGCGCGGCGTGCCGATACCGAACTGGTCAGCATTCTGAACAAGGCACTGCTGAGCATTCCGCCGGATGAGCTGGACGTGATCCTTAATCGGTGGCGTCCCATTGCAGCATTTTCCGGATTGTCGTGGCGCGACTACAAGGCGCTGATCTACCAGATCAGCGCTGCCGCGTTCCTGATCATCCTCGGGTCGGTGGCATGGAATTTCTACATTCGCCGGCAGATCCGTGAACGCAGCCGGGCAGAGCGATTGCTCGGCGATCAGTTGAAGTTCATGGGCGCGTTGATCAACGGCACGCCGCACCCCATTTACGTTCGTGATCGGGAAGGTCGACTTGTCACCTGCAATAACAACTATCTGCAGACATTTGGCCTGATAGAAAAGGATGTGATCGGCAAGACCGTGCTCGAAAGCGGCAAGCGCAATCGTCAGGAGGCGTTGCAATTTCACGACGACTACCTGCGCGTCATCGAACAGGATGAACCTTACGAGGTGGATCGCACACTGCATGTCGGTGATACGCGGCTGATCATTTACCACTGGATCCAGCCGTATCACGACACGGCGGGTGAAGTCAGAGGCGTGATCTGCGGCTGGATCGATATCAGCGAACGCCGTGAACTGATCGAGGAGTTGCGTGCGGCGAAAGAGCTCGCTGACGAGTCGAGCCGCGCCAAAACCACGTTCCTGGCGACCATGAGCCACGAGATCCGTACGCCGATGAGTGCCGTGATCGGCATGCTCGAACTTACCCTCAAGCGTGCCGAGCAGGGACACTTCGATCGGCCGGCGATTGAGGTGGCGTATGACTCGGCAAAAGGCCTGCTGGAACTGATCGGCGATATTCTCGATGTGGTTCGTATCGAGTCCGGCCATGTCAGCCTTTCGCCGAAACGTGCCAACCTGCGCGAATTGGTCGAATCCGTGGCGCGGGTGTTCGACGGCTTGGCCAGACAGAAGAGTCTGGTGCTGAAGCTCGACATCGACGCCACTGTCGGCTGTGACGTATTGGTTGATCCGATGCGCTTCCAGCAGGTGCTCTCGAACCTGGTGGGTAACGCGATCAAGTTTACCGACACCGGTCATGTCAGCGTCTCGATTCGTGGTCAACGCCTCGCTGACGAACGCTTGCAGGTCGACCTCAAGGTCGAGGACACCGGCATCGGTATTTCCAGCGCGGATCTGCAGAACCTGTTTCAGCCGTTTTCCCAAGCCAACCATGGTCCGTCCAACAGGGGCGGCACCGGTCTGGGGCTGGCCATCTCACGTTCGTTGTGCGAGTTGATGGGCGGGCGGCTGAACATCACCAGTACGCTGGGCAAAGGCACCTGCCTGGAAGTGTCGCTGTTCTTCAACATTCTCAGCCCGCTCGGCGGCAAGGTGCTGCCTGTTTCGGTTATTCAGGACAAACCGGTCCCGACACTCAGGATTCTCGTAGTCGATGACCAGAGCGCCAACCGCCTGCTGTTGACGCAGCAGCTGAGTTTCCTTGGCCAGGCGGTGCGTGATGCCGCCGATGGTGCCCAGGCATTGGCATTGTGGCGCTCGGAGCCGTTCGACATTGTGATCACGGACTGCAACATGCCGGTCATGAACGGCTACGAACTGGCCCGCACCATTCGCCACGACGAACGCGAAAGCGGTGCAACGCCATGTGTCCTGCTGGGCTTTACCGCCAACGCGCAGCCGGAAGAAAAAGTGAAGTGCCGAGAGGCTGGCATGGATGATTGTCTGTTCAAGCCGATCAGCCTCAGCACATTGTCGACCCTGCTTGCAGGCTGGGAAAAGAACCTCGAAACCGAACCTGTCGAAAGCCTGCCTGCGGCGAGTAGCAAGGAGCTGGGATCGATTCGTGAGCGCTTGAACGAGCTCACCGGGGGCGACCTCGACATGATGAAAGAACTCCTGCGTGAGGCGCTGTCGAGTTGTGAAAAGGATCTGGAGGAGTTGCATTCGCTGATACCCGAAAGCGATCCTGGGCTGTTGGCTGACCTGGCGCACCGGATCAAGGGGGCGGCGCGCATTGTTGCCGAGCATCAGGTCATCGAGGCGTGTAACGAGCTTGAAGCCGAGTGCGAGGCGCCTGTTATCGATCCGCTGGACCTCAATCGCAGTGCATTGAAGCTGGAGCATGCACAGGCTGATCTGATCAAGAAAATCAAACGGATCGAGCTGTAAACGTATCGGCTCATGACCATCCGACTGGCCTTGCATTGAAGCTGACGTTAAAGATCATTTTGCAGCGGGCGATACCTTGGTTAATAACCATGGAGTTTCGCGATGATCATTCGACGTCCTTTATTGATTGCCTGCCTTTGCCTGCTCGGTTTTGACACCGTCAGCGCAGCCCAGTCTGCGCCGGTCAGCGGAGTGATTCGCTTCAGCGGTCGAATTGTCGAGGCAAGTTGCATTGCCAGTGGCGCCAGCCATTCTTCTGTCGAGTTGCTTGATTGCCCCCAGGCAAGCACCGGGCAGATTTTTACCGTGAACAACGTCAGTGCGGCAGGGCGAGGTGAGTCGCGCCAGCAGGTGTTTGTGAAGGTGATTGCCGATACTCATGAGCAGGACGATTATTACGACCAGCGCTTGCTGCTCACGGACAACAAGGGTCACCAGATAACGAGCGGTAATTACGTAGTGACGATGACGCTGCCTTGATGGCTTGGAAAGAATGAGTCTGCGCCCCTTGTTTCAAGGTTACTGACAAAAAGGGGCGTTAATAATGAGAATTGTCTGGTTCGCACAGAACCGTCCCGCGCTTCTGGCTTGTCGCGACTCCCCTGCGTTGCAAAATCCCTCCTTCAACACTTTCTGAGCCAGACCATGCGCCGATCGCGTGGGCTGTCGTCAAGGTGTGGCTTTTTATCAGCTATCCCTGCGTTCATTTTTGAGACAAGTCTCATATCAGGCAGGTTGGCCCTTGGTTATTTTCTTGAAAGGAAGAATGGAGCTGCCAAAGGTGTCCGATGTTTCTTGAAAATAACCGCAGTAGATCCTTGCGGATCCTGATCGCCGATAGCGATGTGCGCAGAGGTCAGTCAATCGAACAGCGGTTCAACAAGCTGGGCTGTCTCAGCGTCTTGAACGTTTGCACTTATCGTGACCTGAAAATACTGACGTATTACTGCCCTCAACGGTTGAGCCTGGTCGTCGTCAATGCTGAGTTGCTCAGCGAAATGGCGATGGATCCGCTCGACTTTTTCGGGGAAAATCCGCTGATTCGTCATCTGCTGATTTTCAATCCCAACGATGATCACCAGTGGTCGAAGACCTTCTTCAACCCGCATCCGCAACGTTGGATGCGCCTGGTCTCGAAAATCAATCTGCCGCGACTGGCAGATTTTCTGATGCTGGCCGACCCGGCGCTCAAGGAAATTGCGGAGCCGGCCTCGACCGACCCATCGCTTTCCTCGTGTGCCAACCGCTAGCTGCGGCATCTTCCCGCGCGCCTGCTTTGCTGCCCACTCGTTTGCCCCATTGTCTTGAATACACTCTAAGGTAAGGCATCATGCTGCTTCGTAAACTCAATCTCGCGCCGCGTTCGGCGCTGTGTTTCGGCTTGTTCTGTCTCATGATTATCGCGATCGGATTGATCGCTCTGCAGCAAGTCGACTTGCTCAACAAGGCAGAAACGTACGTCGAGACGACGATCGTGCCGAGTATCAAGCTGCTCGGCCAACTCGATCGAGAGTTCGTCGAAATCAAGGGCAACAACGCTCGCTTGCGCAATCCCATTGAAACGAGTGAGCGCAAAGCGCAGGCCCTGATTGACATCCAGCAGTCGCGTCAGATGATCAAAAATCATCAGCGTGCGCTCATTGACCTGCTGGCGACTGACGCCGGGCGCGAGGCGTTCGAGGAGTTTGCCAAAGCACAGAAGGTCAACGATCAGGCGCAGGACCAATACCTTGAAACAGTGGCGAACGGGCAGCTTGAAGCGGCCATTGCGCTGTCCAGGAATCAGATGCGTGCGGCGTCGGATGGCGTACAGGTCGCGCTCAAAAAGTTGATTGCTCTCAACGAGATAGAAGCTTATGAGGCGGGCAAGCAGGCCGACAATGTCTATGAGCACACGCTGTTGATCGTCAGTGTGTTCATTCTCATCGCGATCGGTGCTTCGTTGGCCCTGGCCTTTTTGTATACCCGCAGCCTGACGGTACCCATTGCAGGCTCGCTAAGGGTGGCGGAATGCATCGCCGCCAATGATCTGAGCGAAACCATTGCGCTGGATGGCTCCGATGAGGCGGCGCAAATGCTGTCGTCATTGGCGGCGATGCAAACCAGTCTGCGAGATGCCTTGATCATGATCCGTGATTCGTCCACGCAGTTGGCCGAGACCTCGGAGGTCATGCACGGCGTCACTGAAGATATCTCGCGTATCACTCAGCGTCAGAGCCATGAAATCGAAATGGCCGCCACCGCCGTCACTGAAATGAGTGCAGCGGTGGAGCAGGTTGCAGACAACGCCGCATCGACCTCGCAGCTGACGTCGGAATCAAGTGCGGCAGCCATTGCCGGTCGAAGTCAGGTCAGCGACACGGTCGCCGCAATCAACCTGATGGTGTCCAGCGTGCACAGCACCTCGGCTGAGGTGCAGGCGCTATCGACCATGGCGAGCGATATCAGCAGCGTGCTGGACGTTATCCGAGAGGTTGCCGAACAAACCAATCTGCTTGCCTTGAACGCAGCGATCGAAGCAGCGCGGGCGGGGGAGGCGGGTCGCGGTTTTGCCGTGGTTGCCGATGAGGTGAGAGGGCTGGCGCAGCGTACTCAGAAGTCGACCGAGGACATCGAGTCCATGGTCAGCTCCATTCAGTCGGGTACCAGCCGCGCAGTTTCCTCCATGAGCCACACCCGCGCTCAGGCTGAGAGAACGCTCGAAATGGCCAATATCGCCGGCGAAGTGCTGACCGACATCACTGGCTCGCTGAATCTCATCAACGAGCGAAACCTGCTGATGGCAACCGCTGCAGAAGAGCAGGCTCAGGTTGCGCGTGAAGTGGATCGCAGCCTGATCAGCATTCGCGACCTTTCGTGTGAAACCGCTGAGGGATCGAAACAGACCGCAGTCGCATCGGCGGAGCTGTCGCAATTGGCCGCGTCGCTGAACAAATTGACCAAGGAATTCAAACTTTAATCAGTAAACGTAAAGCCCTGGCTACCAGGGCTTTTTGATCAGCGCTCGATCGGCGCAGCAAAGTCCTGCGCATGGGGTGCAGAGTCAGTTTGTGCTGGCGATGCGGTTTGTGCTGTCAACTGCTCAATGCAGCTGGCGAGTTGTTTTTCATAGCTTTCAAGTACCGCTTCGGCTTCAGCTTCGCGCTCATCACGCAGGCGGAAGAAATCGTCGCGATTGAGTTGGTCCGCAACAAGTCGGATGTTTTGCTCGATGATCGCGCACAGTGAATCTTCATCCTCTAACACCGCGCTGGTCAGGGCTGCCTGTCGATTGTTTTCGAGTTCGGTTTTTGCGTGCTCAGCGGCCTTCGCCTGTTCCTTTGCGCTAAGCAGGTCGGTTTCCAAAACCTGTTTCTGTTCCGCCAGGCGCTTCAGTTCTGCGCTCATCGACTGGATTGCATCGGCGCGTTGGGTGAGTTGGACCTCCTGTTGTTGCACCACAGCCTTCAGTGGAAACAGTTCATTGAGTTGGTAGCCGGCGACCACAGTCATGGCGATCAGTGCCAGCGCAAGAATGGTCAGGCAGTAGATGGCGGCGTTGCTCTGGGGTTTTGAGCTATTGAGGGTATCGAGGGCTCTCACGGAATCGTTTCTCCTATCAAGAGTAGACAGTGTAATAGCCTCGATTCGCTGGGCCTTTAAGACGAGTCTTAAATTGTGCTCTATTTGCGTATGTCGATAACGGCTAACATTTGTTAAAGAATTCGCAGAAGGTTTATTGTTTAACCCGACTATCTTAAGTTTTTTGTGGATCCATGAGAATTGTCTTGTTTGCGAATAAATAAACTTTTTGCTCAAGCTCCTTTTTTTCATTATCGTCTGCTGCCGTTTTGGTGGCGTTACTGCTGATAGTTCACGCAATCGTCCGCCATTCAATTGTTTGCAAGCACGGCGAGTTCAGAGAGATTGCTATGAAGTTTTCCCATGTTTTAATTATCGGGTTTTTGTATTTACTGTCACTTAACGCAATGGCTGCAGTTTGCGAATTTTATCCCGACCATTCCAAGGGCAGTGTCAGGGTGGTTCTTCCAGCCACGATCTCGGTGCCTCGTGACACGCCCAACGGCACGGTTATCTATGAAAGCCCGATCGTGTCCCTGAGCGCCATACCCAGCTCATTCAGGTGCTCTGCGGTACACAACGAAGGTGTACGCAATACTGTCGGCGTTACTCAGCCGGGCGCGGAGATTTTTCCTATCGGAAATACCGGAATCGGCTGGCAATGGGTCCGACCGCCATCGGGGAAAGCGTGGAAAGGCTTTCCAGGAACTACTGACACTGCTGGCGGTTGGGGTTGGAATGGTTCTGAGCACATCTTGCGTTTTGTAAAGACGGGAACTATTTCCGGCAGTGCGACGATACCCTCAGGCCAACTTGGGACCTTCGTCGCTGCAGAAATCGAGCCTCTGGCAATGAATACAAATGGCACGCGGATCGTCTCGCAGTCTTGTGAAACGCCTGATGTGAAAGTGGATATGGGCAGCTACACCATGAGCGATTTTTTGCAGAACGGTGACTATGCCAAGGAGAAATACTTCTTTCTTGATATGAAAAACTGTCCTCCCGGAATCAATAACTTCAGGTACTCCTTTTCGCCCACTGCGGGCAGCCCTGCATGGAGCGCTGATACCGGCGTGGTACACCTCAACAGTAATTCCACTGCCAAAGGGCTGGCATTGCAAATGCGCTTCAGTGACAGGACGATACTCAAGCTGAACCAGAATTACATAATGAAAGCGCCAACATCGAGCGGCGGTAATGCATCCGTTTCCTTGCAAGCCCGCTTCGTGCGCATCGAGCCTTCCAATGCGCAAATGCGAGCGGGCGATGCCAATGCCGAAATTGCCTTTGTCGTCGAGTATCTATGAGCCCAACAGCCTCTTCACCTCAGCCACAATCATCGCAATATCAAAAGGCTTGGGCACCACCACATCAAACAGATCCGAGCGCTGCATGCCGATGTGCGCTTGCGCGCCACTCATGAGGATGATCGGCAAGTGTTTGACGGACGGCTGGGCACGCACGGCTTCGGCGAATTCGAGGCCGTCCATGATCGGCATCATGAAGTCGGTGATGACCAGCGCCGGACGTTCTCTTTCCAGCACCTCGAGCGCTTTCTTGCCGTTGCTGGCGGTCACTGTCATGAAGCCCTCATCCTCAAGCGCAAAGCCAAGAATGTCAGCAATCAGATACTCGTCGTCGACTACCAGGATGGTGGTCATGTTATTTCAACCCGCTTGAAGACTTACGAAATTGAACCAGGCAATGACTCAGCTGCGACTGAAGGTTCATTTTTCAAAGCCTTTTCCAGGAACACATCTTGATCACGGACAACCACCTCGAACCGCGACGGGTTGTAGGAGCTATCGCGTACCTTAAGAATGGAAAGCGTCCTGCGAAGTTCAGCGTGATTCTCAAAGAAACGCATGAGTATCAGGTTGTCGACAATACTGGACAGGTCAGAGTTCGGTGCGCTGACCTCGGAGCCGAACAAATCGCGCATTTCCCAGGAGGCAAACACTGTCACGCCTCTGGACCGCAGTTCGTTCATCAATGCACTGAAAAAGTCGGTGATGCGTTCCGGTGTGGTTGACACCCGTGTCATGCCGCTCAGGCTATCGATGAACAGGCGCTTGATGCCTTTTTCATCGACCAGGTTCAGCAGGCGTGCGCCGAGGCCGTCGAGCAAACCCTCCGTTGTTGGCTGCCAGGCAATGCTCAATGCGCCGCTGTGTTCCATGTGTTCAATATCGATGCCCAGCGAACGGCCTTTCAGGCGCAGGCGCTGCGGGCTTTCATAGAAACCGAAATGCAGGCCAGGCGCTTCGGCCGTAGATTGCGCCAGAAACTTCAGGCCCAGCGTGGTTTTGCCGATGCCGGAAGGACCCATGACCAGCGTGACGCTGGAGCTGTGCAAGCCGCCACCGAAAATCTCGTCGAGCGACGCAATGCCGCTTGGAATGCGCGTCATGTCCGCGCTGTCAGGGGCGGAAGGGCGCTTGTAGAGACTTTCGAGGCGCGGATAGACGACCAGGCCGTTATCGGTGATTTCGCATTCGTGAAGGCCAGTCAACGCGCCGCTGCCGCGAGTCTTGCGCAAATGAATGCGGCGTACCGAACGGGTACCGAAAAGCTCTTCGCCCATTTCGATGACGCCGTCGACCATCGTGTGTTCCGGGCTGCCGTCATCCAGGCGTGAGCTGGTGAGAAACAGCACGGTGCAACCGGCGAAGGCTGCGTGGCCTTGCAGCTCGGAGATGAATTTTTTCGTGTCGATCGGCGAGTCGGCTTTGGAGCGTGCATTGAGCAGGCCGTCGACGACCATGACGGTCGCCTTCTGCCGAGTGATTTCGCGTCGCAGCAGCTTCACGACTTCATCGAGGCCTTCGTTTTCCAGCGTATCGAATGCGCTGACAAATTGAATTTCGGCTCCCACTCGCGATGAATCAAAAAACTCATCGTCGACAGGAACTGGAACAGCCGGTCGTGCGACTCGGCCAGCAACGTGGCGACCAGTACACGACCGCCGTTACGGGCATGGTGAAAACCGAGCTGGTTGGCAAGGATGGTTTTGCCGGAACCCGGGCGGCCTTGAATGATGTACGAAGCGCCGGCGACAAAGCCCCCCTGAAGCAGCGCGTCGAGCCCTTCGATCCCGCTCTGAAGGCGTTTTAGCTTTTCCACAATGCGACCCTGATCTGAAAAAACAGGCTTGTTCAGCCCAATGGGTGAAATGCTAACGCCATTTCCGGTTGAGGGCCATAAAGGCTGGGGAAAAGTAGCGTTTTTGCAATGTGAACCTGGCACGTGACTGCTCGGGATCAGGGAGTAGGGACAAGCGCCGCACAGGAAGATTCGATTTTTCGAAACCCGGAAGCCGACATACATATGCGCTGCTGCGGACCATGAGGGTAACGCTTGCCACTTTGCTTTCATGAAATCGTCACAAAACTGCTGCAGAGTTCGGGAGCCCGTAATCACTAGGTGTCATTTAATGAAAAGTTTGATGAAGTCTGCTGCGCTCGCCATTGCGGTATCTCTTTGTGCCACCTCGGCCTCCTTTGCAGCAGAAAATGTTCGCCTGACGGGGTCCGGAGCAAGTTTCCCGGCGCCGATCTACCTGACCTGGTTCAAGGATTTCAGCAAGAAATCCGATGGCGTCACTGTCGATTACCAATCCAAGGGCAGTGGCGCGGGCGTACAGGACTTCTTGAACAAAACCGTAGATTTCGCTGCCAGTGACTCGGCAATGAAAGACGAAGATATCGCCAAGGTCGCCGAAGGCGTGCAGTTGCTGCCAATGACCGCCGGGGAAATCGTGCTGGCCTATAACCTGCCGGGCAATCCCAAGGGGCTGAAGCTGCCACGCGACGTCTACTCCAACATTTTCCTGGGCAAGATCACGCGCTGGAACGATCCGCAGATCGCCGCAGCCAACCCGGACCTGAAACTCTCCGATACGCCAATCACCGTTGTCGTGCGTGCAGATTCCAGCGGTACGACCGCGGTATTCACCAAGCACTTGGCAACCGTCAACGCCGAGTTCAAGCAGGCGTTGGGTGAGGGCAACACCGTCAACTGGCCGGCCAGTGACAAGTTCATCAAATCGCCGAAAAACGATGGCGTAACCGCTACCGTGCGCCAGACCCCAGGTGCGATTGGTTACATCGAATATGGCTTCGCCAAGCTGGCCAAGGTCGACTTTGCCCAGTTGCAGAACAAGGCTGGCAATTACGTCGTGCCAAACGCCGAAAGCGGTGCCGAGGCCCTGGCGGCGGTGAAGATGCCGGAAAACCTGGTGGCCTGGCTGCCTGATCCGGACGGTGCCAAGTCCTATCCGATCACCTCTTATACCTGGATGATTTTCCGCAAGGACAATGGCAACCCGGCCAAGGCCAAAGCCATGCGTGAAATGGTCGAATACAGCCTGACCGAGGGGCAGAAGATTGCCGATTCGATGGGTTACATCCCGTTGCCGCAATCGGTCGTCGAACAGGTTCGCAAAGCGTCCGCCAACATTCAGTAACGCCGTGAGGTCTCTCTCGGCGTGTGCGTCTGCGCCACGCCGGGAGAGTTTTCCCCCTGTTCCGGACTTAGCCCATGAACAAACCTTTTGTCGTACCGGTTAACCCCGACTCTGCCTGCCAGCCACCCTCGACGAAGGATTTCCTGGTTGATCGCACCTTCCGCGCGCTCGCACGCATCGGTGTGGTACTGATTCTGGCGCTGGTATTTGCACTGGTGTTCGAAGTCGGACGCAAGGCACTTCCCGGTATGGAGAAGCACGGCTTCGATGTGCTTCTGGGCAGCGTGTGGGACGTCAACCAGGGCAAATACGGCATCCTGCCGGCTATCTGGGGCACGCTTTACAGCGCCTTCATCGCGTTGCTGATCGCCGGTGTCTTTGGCGTGAGCATGGCGATTTTCCTGACCCAGGATTTTCTGCCGACCAAGCTCGCTGCGCTCTTTCGTACCATCGTCGAACTGCTCGCGGCCATTCCCAGCGTGGTCTATGGCCTGTGGGGAATCTATGTGGTGATTCCGGCGATTCGGCCGCTGACGACCTGGTTGAACAGCGAACTGGGCTGGATACCCTTTTTCGGCACGTCCCTGAGCGGTCCGGGCCTGCTGCCCGCTGGTCTGGTACTCGCGATCATGATTCTGCCGACCATTGCCGCCGTTTCGCAGGACGCGCTGACGGCCGTGCCGATGAAAACCAAGCAGGCCGCGTACGGGATGGGCACTACCCATTGGGAAGCGATTCTGAAAGTGATGGTGCCTTCGGCCGCCACCGGTATCTTCGGCTCTCTGGTGCTGGGCCTGGGGCGCGCGCTGGGTGAAACGATGGCGCTGGCCATGCTGGTCGGCAATGCCAACAACATTTCACTCTCGCTGTTTGCACCGGCCAACACGCTTGCCGCTCTGCTGGCCCTGAACTTTCCAGAAGCCGGGCCGAACGAGATCGAGGTGTTGATGTATGCCGCACTGGTGCTGATGCTGATTACGCTGATCGTCAACGTTTTCGGTTCGATGATCATGATGTACGCCCAACGGGGTAACAAGTGATGACTGATCTGACCGCAGCAACAGACCTGACTGCGCCAACCGGTGCGATGCCCAGCTTGCAACGCAGGTTCGAGGGCCGCGCGCTGCGCAGCCTGATCCTGACCACCCTGGTCTGGGCAGGTGCTTTGCTGGCCAGCGTGCCGCTGATTTCCGTGCTCTACATGCTGATCACTCGTGGTGGCGCACGTCTGAACCTTGAAGTCTTTACCGAACTGCCGCCGACCGGCTTCGAGATGGGCGGCGGTTTCGGCAATGCGATGGCAGGTACTTTCGTAATGGTCGGTATCGCCGCAGCGATCGCGGTGCCGGTCGGGATCATGGCGGCCATCTTCCTGGCTGAACTGGGGCCGGACAGCAAGCTAGGGAACGCCGCGCGTTTTGCCGCCAAGATGCTTACGGGCCTGCCGTCGATCCTGGCGGGGGTGTTTGCCTACGCTTTGGTAGTAATGACCACCGGCACGTATTCGGCACCGGCAGGTGGCGTGGCGCTCGCCGTCCTGATGCTGCCTATCGTGGTGCTGACCGCAGAAGAGTCGATGCGGATGGTGCCCAAGATCATGAAAGATGCTGCTTATGGCATGGGCTGCACCCGCTCGCAGGTCATCTGGAAAATCATCTTGCCGACCGGCATGCCGGCGATCCTGACTGGCGTGATGCTCGCCGTGGCGCGTGCCGCAGGCGAGACGGCACCGTTGTTGTTTACCGCGCTGTTCAGCAACTACTGGATCTACCACCAGGGCAATCTCGATGTCATGAATCCGACTGCCTCGCTGGCGGTGCTGATCTACAACTTCTCCGGCATGCCTTTCGATAACCAGCTCGAGCTCGCATGGGCGGCCTCGTTGGTGCTGGTGATGATCGTGCTGTTCGTGAACATCATCAGCCGGATTTTCGGCAAGCCCAAGTATTAAGAACGGGAGCATCTGATTTTGAACGTATCCACTGCGCAAATTGCCGCTCCGTTTGTCACCCAGGCGCCTGTAGTCATGGACTGCAAACTGGACAAGATTTTCTACGGCAACTTCATGGCAGTACGTGACAGCCACGTGCCCATCGAGAAAAACAAGATCACCGGATTCATCGGTCCCTCAGGTTGCGGCAAAAGCACTGTGCTGCGCAGTCTCAACCGAATGAACGATCTGGTGAAGGGCTTTCGTTTCGAGGGCCATGTGCATTTCCTCGGGCAGGACGTCTACGGCAAGGGTGTCGATCCGGTGGTCGTACGCCGCTACATCGGCATGGTGTTTCAACAGCCCAACCCGTTCTCGATGAGCATCTTCGACAACGTGGCGTTTGGTCTTCGCCTCAATCGCTACAAAGGCGATATCGGCGACCGCGTCAAGCATGCGCTGCAAGGCGCCGCGCTGTGGGACGAAGTCAAGGACAAGCTCAAGGTCAGCGGCCTGTCGCTCTCCGGTGGCCAGCAACAACGCCTGTGTATCGCCCGGGCGATCGCCACTGAGCCGGAAGTCCTGCTGCTGGATGAGCCTTGTTCGGCACTGGACCCAATCGCCACCCGACGCGTCGAAGAATTGATGGTCGAGTTGAAGAAGGACTACACCATCGCACTGGTGACTCACAACATGCAGCAAGCCATCCGTGTTGCTGACACCACGGCGTTTTTCTCGGTGGATATTTCCCAGGGCACACGCACCGGTTATCTGGTCGAGATGGGCCCGACCGCGCAGATCTTCGACAACCCGCGTGAACAGATGACCGGCGATTACATCAGCGGCAAGTTCAGCTAATTCACAGCACCGGTCACGGCCGCCTACCTGCACAAGCCAAATGGATTTGGCGGGCACCGGTGGACATTTACCAAGCGTTTCCAAGGAGCTCCAATGCCTGCCACGCATCGTCTTGATTTGCCTGCGATTGAACGTGCACTGCGGGAAGTGCAGAGCCGTTTCGCCGAGCTCAGCCGGCACTTCACCGAGCCCCGAGACCCGTTGACTGATGAAGTGCTGCACAATGTGCTTGAAGGCTATGCGTTGGTTGACGAGTATGTTGCCCGCGGCGTCGACCTGTTCGATCTGCAGCAACTGAACCTGATGCTGGAGATCAATGCCACAGTGCTTTGTGGCCGGGATCCGGCGCGTCGGCTGGAATACGCTCAGCATCTGTCAGCCACCGAGGCGCATTTCTTCAACAACGTCGAGGGCGGCATCAAGGACTTGTACAACTGGTATTGCGCGTATCGCAGTGAGTCAGTCTGGAAGCGTGCAGCGGGTGTCTATGTGCGTATTCTGAGCAAGCCGCAGCTGTTTATCGAAGGCAATAACCGCAGTGGCTCGCTGATTGTCAGCTACTTGCTCATGCGGGCAGGGCTGCCTCCATTCGTGTTGACGCTGGAAAACGCCGAGGGTTATTTCAACCCGTCCTCGGTCATCCGCAACTCCGCCAAGCATGGCGTAAAGGCGTTGTACGAATTGCCCAAGATCAAGAAAAAATATGCAGCATTCTTAGAAGAACAGGCGCCCGATCCAATGAAGTTCTTTCTCAAAGGCAAGCCTTTGCCTGTCTCTCAGGGTGGCCAGCGATGAGCTGGGCTCCAGCATTTGCCAGATTGAAAACCTTCGGCAGCCGGGCAGGGCAGGCTATCCGCTGCGCTTTGCCGCAGTTGTTCGAACGTCAGCGTATACGGATTTCGTTCGATATCGATGACACGCTCGCTTGCCAGCTCCACCACTGCGCAGTCGAGAACAGTCGACTACCGGCCTGTATTCATCGCTGGTTGGGTGAGCCGTTGCGGATGGGCACACGATCGCTGATCCGAGAGCTGCGTCGCCAGGATTGCAGTGTCTGGGTCTACACCTCATCCGGGCGCACGCCGTCCTATATCAGGCGCTGGTTGGCGCTGTACGGTATCCGCGTCGACGGCGTGGTCAACAGCGTGCTGCACAACCGTGCGCTGACGGCGCACGGGATGTCGAATGCGCCTTCCAAGTATCCGCCAGCGTTCGATATCGACTTGCATGTCGATGATTCGGAGGGCGTGCAGATTGAAGGCAAGGATCATGGCTTCCGGGTGGTCGTGGTGCATCCCGAGGATGATCGCTGGGCGCAGAAAGTGCTGGATTCGGTGGCCGGGGTCCAGGCGCAGCTCGCCTGGCAGCAAATGTTCAGACCTCAGGCGCCGGTGCAACAGCGTGCGGAGGCTGTCTTTGAGTCGCTTGGTTGAGCGAGTACGTATTGGCTATCTGGACAGCAGCGCCTCAGGTGTACGAGGCACTGCTGAGAAATGACTCAATAGATGCGCAAACGCTGCTGTGTAAACATGTCTCGCAGAAACGACAAAGCCCTGAATAATCAGGGCTTTGTCGTACATAAGATGGCGGAGGCGATGGGATTCGAACTCATGGACCTGTTACAGTCGACGGTTTTCAAGACCGTTGCCTTAAACCACTCGGCCACACCTCCGTTTGCGTTGCGGGCGCCATAATACCTGAATGAAACACACTGTCAAACTCTCTGCATGGCTTGTTACAGAGCGTCTGTTATGATCTTTGCGACTGAACGTTTCAAACCAACAGGAGTGTCGCCATGCGCGAACAGGATTACGCAGTTAATAACAGCGTGCAGGCTGAGCAGCTAGAGGTTAGCCGCGTCCTGCGCAACACTTATGGTCTCTTGGCCCTGACCCTCGCATTCAGCGGTGTGATGGCCTTCGTAGCCCAGCAGATGCGTGTCGGCTACCCGAACATTTTCGTGGTGCTGATCGGCTTCTACGGGCTGTTCTTCCTCACCAACAAACTCCGTGATTCCGCGTGGGGCCTGGTTTCCGCCTTCGCGTTGACCGGTTTCATGGGTTTCCTGCTCGGCCCGATCCTCAACCGTTACCTGGGCATGCAGGGCGGCGCTGAAGTGGTCAGCTCGGCATTCGCCATGACCGCGCTTGTGTTCGGTGGTCTGTCGGCCTACGTGCTGATCACCCGCAAGGACATGAGCTTCCTCGGTGGCTTCATCACTGCCGGTTTCTTTGTCCTGCTGGGCGCTACGCTGGCGAGCTTCTTCTTCCAGATCAGCGGCCTGCAACTGGCGATCAGCGCCGGCTTCGTGCTGTTCTCGTCGGTGTGCATTCTGTTCCAGACCAGCGCGATCATCCACGGCGGCGAGCGCAACTACATCATGGCGACCATCAGCCTGTATGTATCGATCTACAACCTGTTCGTCAGCCTGCTGCAACTGTTCGGCATCATGAGCCGCGACGACTGATCAAAGCAGCTGCAATAAAAAAACCCGCTTCGGCGGGTTTTTTATCGTCTGCAGAAAAGTGGCTGCTCAGTTGATGACGATGCTGCCATCCACTTGCTGACGGTAGATTGTGTAGGGCAGGAGCAAGGTGTCGAGCGCGCCGGACACTACGGCGTCCACCAGCACCCCAGGGATCGCCGCGTTGCGGTGATCGTCGGGATCGATACCTGAGGCCAGCGGTGCGTTCAGCGTGCAGAAGTCATAGGCGAGGCCGCTGTAGATTCTCGGCACTGCGCCGCAATAACTCTTTTGTTCCTTGAGGCCATCCACGGCAGCTTGATCATTACGCGCCACCGTTTGAATCGTGCCACAACCGCCGAGCAGCAGGGCCGCCAGCAGCATTGCCTGAATTTTCATACCGCCATTCCTTAGCCGCAAAAACCACAATCTACGCCGGTCAATGACAAAAGGCACCTACGCCATCGGTGGCAGTCGCCGTTTCACCGGGGTCTTCTTGACGATCGCCGTGTTCGTTTCAGCCAGCGTATTGAGGCGATCGAGCAGGGTGTCGAGTTGCTCCATCGAGCGCACGTGCAGACGGGCGATAAAGCAGTCCTCCCCGGTGACCTTGTCGCACTCGGTAAACTCAGGGATCGACATGATCTGCCGTTCCACCTCCTGCAACTGCCCGGGCAGCGGCCGCACCCGGACGATCGCCTGCAACTGATAGCCGAAGCATTTCGGATCGATTTCTACCGTGTAGCCCTTGAGTACGCCGCGTTCTTCCAGGCGCCGCAGTCGCTCGGCCACGCTGGGCGACGATAAACCGCTGATCTGCGCCAGCGCTTTCAGTGAGCGCCGCGAATCTTCCATCAGCGCGCCGATGAGGATCTGGTCGATATCGTCAGTCATGTACGAAGTCCCGATTAGGCCATGAGTGGAAAACACCCACGATAAAAAAGGCAAAAACCGAGTTTAGCCTGCTTTATGCGCTGGAGCTGCACTGCGTCCGCTGGGCATACTTTTGCCATGCTTTAGCCACAGCCTCAGGAGAGAAATAATGGACAACGCAATCCGCCGCGGCTCGCTGGAAATGACCGCCGCCATGCTGATATCTGGAACGATTGGCTGGTTCGTGCTGGTGTCCGGGCAGCCGGTGCTGGACGTGGTGTTTTGGCGTTGCGTATTCGGCGCCGGCACCTTGTTGTTGATCTGCGCCGGGTTTGGCTTCCTGCGCCCGGGGATTCTGACTCGCACTACGTTGCTTCTTGCCGTGGTCAGTGGTGCGGCGATTGTCGGTAATTGGGTGCTGCTGTTTGCGTCCTATTCCCTCGCCTCGATAGCCATTGGTACGGCGGTCTATAACGTGCAGCCGTTCATGCTGGTCGGCCTGGCGGCGTTGTTCCTTGGCGAAAAGATCACCGTGCAAAAGCTGTTCTGGCTGGCGATTTCGTTCCTGGGCATGCTGGCGATTGTCAGCGCCCATGGCACGCAAGGTGAGGAGGGTAACGATTACTTGATGGGGATTGCCCTGGCGCTGGGGGCAGCGTTTCTGTACGCGATTGCCGCATTGATCATCAAGCGCCTGACCGGCACGCCGCCGCACCTGATCGCGTTGATTCAAGTGTGCACCGGAATTCTGTTGCTCGCGCCGTTTGCGCATTTCGACGCGTTGCCGCAAGGCGCCGATGCCTGGGCCAGTCTGGTGACGCTGGGCATGGTTCACACGGGGCTGATGTACGTTTTGCTGTACGGCGCGATTCAAAAACTGCCGACCGCGCTGACCGGCGCGCTGTCGTTCATCTATCCGATTGCGGCGATATTCGTTGACTGGTTCGCCTTCGGTCATCGCCTCGAATTGCTCCAGTGGATCGGCGTGGCGGCGATCCTGCTGGCCGCCGCCGGGATGCAACAAGGTTGGGGCTGGAAAACCCGGCGGCTGGCGGCGCAGTAACGCTCAGATGTTCCAGCGCGGCGCAGTGGTTGCCAGACGCTGGCGCATCTCGCTGATATTGGCCGCCAGTTGTCGCGTCAGCATCCGGTAGCCGTCGAGCGTATTGGCGACCGGCGCATCGAGCTCCGCTGCTGGCAGTTCCATCGGCCGATCCAGCCGCTGCGAAGCGCCGGTTTTCAACGCGCGGGCCATGCCGATCAGCTGCACACGAATCTGCCGGTGCTCAGCCTTCAGCGCCGTTTGCAGATGTGCCGAGGCCTGTGGATCGCTGAGGTTGGGGCGGATATTGCCGAGAATTTCCAGCGTGCTGATGCACATGCGCAGGTTGCGCTGAATCGCGTCGAGTTCGGTCATGGAGATTTTCACTTCCTTGGACACCGAGGGCATCAGCGAGCGCAACTGCACCATCACCGCACCCACCTTGCTCATCAGCCGTACGTGTTCGTCGGCGCTGACCGCTTCACCGTTGATGATGCGCCCGTACACCGTGGCGCAGTCGCGCAAGGCGTCGGCGAGGTTGTAGCGCCACGAGTACACCGCGTACAGCGGCAGCGCAAAGGAAAAGCCAAAGCCAGGGCGATGCCGATGAGGATATCGACGCCTCGCCACAAGCCGTCGGTGATCGGATTGTCGCCATGCCCGGCGACGATAAATACAGTGATCGCCGAGAGCAGGGCGGTATAGCCACCCTTGCCGATCGCGTGATAGGAGAAAAATCCACACACCACGGCCATGGAAAAGTACGTCAGCCACGGCATGCCCAGCCAGGCGTGTTGTGCCACCAACGCCAATCCGACCCCCGCACCCATCAACGTGCCGATCGCGCGCTCGGCGGCTTTTTTGCCGATATTGCCGTGGTGCTGCAACCCACCGATCACCACCAGCATCGTCACCGACGCCCACTCACCGTGGGGCAGGTTGATGCCAGTGGTCAGCAGAATCGTCGCCAGCAACCCCAATGCCACCCGCACGGAATGGATCAGGCGGGCGTGACGATAGCGCCGGTACGGGTCCAGTAACGGACGCAGGATACGGCGCAACAGCGGTGGCCATCGGTGGGTGCTGAACGTACTCAGTGCAAGGTCCTCGTCAGAAAATGTAATCAGTGGTCAGGAAACTCGAATCACGTCCGCGAATGATTTCGCTGATCAGATCCTTGTTGCTTTCCTGGAACCTGGTCGCGACCAGCGTGCGGATCGAAAACACCCGCAATGCATCGTGTACCGACAGCGTACCTTCGGCGGAGTTCTTGCGGCCGTTGAACGGGTAGGTATCCGGGCCGCGCTGGCACTGGGCGTTGAGGTTGATCCGCCCGACCTGATTGGCGAAGGTGTCAACCAGCCGCCCGACCGCGACGGGGTTGGTGCCGAAAATGCTCAGCTGCTGGCCGAAGTCGGATTCCAGCACGTAATCGATGACGGTATCGAGGTGGCGGTAAGGCACGATCGGCACCACCGGGCCGAATTGTTCCTCCTGATAGACGCGCATCTGCGGGTTAACCGGGTACAGCACTGCGGGGTAGAAGAACGAGGCGTGAGACTCACCGCCATTGGGGTTGACCACTTGGGCGCCTTTGCTTTGCGCGTCAGCGACCAGACCGTGCAGGTAATCAACCTTGCCCGACTCCGGCAGCGGTGTCAGCGCCACGCCGCTGTCCCACGGCATGCCCGGTTTCAGTGTGGCGAGTCTGGCGTTGAATTTCTCGATGAAGCTGTCGACCACGTCCTCATGGACGAAAAGGATTTTCAGAGCGGTGCAGCGCTGCCCGTTGAACGACAGCGAGCCGGTGACCGCTTCGCTGACGGCATTGTCGAGATCGACTTCGGGCAGAACGATGCCGGGGTTCTTGGCGTCCAGGCCGAGAGCCGCGCGCAAGCGGTGTGGTTTCGGGTGCAGTTTCTTCAGGTCGCTGGCGGCCTTGTTGGTGCCGATGAAGGCGAAGATGTCGATCTTGCCGCTCGCCATCAGTGCGCTGACGGTCTCGCGGCCGCTGCCGTAGATGACGTTGATCACGCCGGTCGGGAAGCTGTCGCGGAAGGCCTCGAGCAACGGCCGGATCAGTAGTACGCCGAGCTTGGCCGGTTTGAATACCACGGTGTTGCCCATGATCAGCGCCGGAATCAGCGTGGTGAAGGTTTCGTTCAGCGGATAGTTGTAAGGGCCCATGCACAGTGCGACGCCAAGCGGTACGCGGCGGATCTGGCCGAGGGTGTCCTGTTCAAGTTCGAAACGGCTGGAGCGGCGGTCGAGTTCTTTCAGGGCATTGATGGTGTCGACGATGTAATCGCAGGTGCGATCGAACTCTTTTTCCGAGTCCTTGAGGTTTTTGCCGATCTCCCACATCAGCAGCTTGACCACGGCTTCACGCTGCTCGCGCATACGGCCGAGAAACGCTTCGACATGCTGGATGCGCTCGGCCACGCGCATGGTCGGCCACAGGCCCTGCCCGCGGTCGTAAGCGCGAACGGCAGCGTCGAGGGCGGTGAGGGCGGTGTCGGCATCCAGCAGCGGCGTGCTGCCGAGGATCACCTGATCTTCACCGTTTTCGCCTTTCAGATAAACCGGGCTGCGCACGGTGGCGAGTGGGCCGTCCCAGCGGCGCAATTGGCCATCGACCAGATATTCACGCTGCTCGACCTGAGCGTCGAGGCGGTATTTTTCCGGGATGTCGCTGACCGAAGGGAACAGGTTGCCAAGGATGTTTGCTGTGGTCATGTCACTACCCTGTGTTGATGTCGGCGTGCCGATTGAAAGTCTTGTGAAGGTTATACGCCTGAACGGGCCGGGATTTAACCCTGTGAATGTCATGCGAATGTCACGCACCCGTGCAACCGCAGTCCACCCTGTGGGAGCGAGCCTGCTCGCGAAGGCGGCGGCACATCCAACATCCTCATTGCCTGACGCAGCGCTTTCGCGAGCAGGCTCGCTCCCACGGTCGATCGTTTAAATCAGTCAGTCTGTCTTCGGTAATGAAGCTTTTATGACAAAAGTTCGGTAGCCCTTTGCCAGTCCGGTCATGCCTGTGTAACGCGCTTGAGGAGCCTTTCGGGGCGCACTTTGCAAGCCGAGGCGGGACGCCGGGAGTGAGGCAATGGGGACTATGGAACGCTATTCGAAAGTGGGCATGCAGGAGCTCGATCAACGCTTGTCGAAGATCGTCGAAGCCGCGCGCAAGAAGCCGGTTTCGGTGTATCGCTACGGCGCGCCGTGGGTCTGGATCGTCTCGCAGGAAGACTGGCAGGGCGCCCTGAAAGAAGTGTCCAGCTACATTCCGCCGGGCCATTCGCTGGTGTTGCTGCGCCCGCAGATCGACGATCTGCTCGACGCCCACCAGGACCTTCTGCACGACCTCAATACCGCGCCCGGCATGCTCATTCCCGCGCAAACGGTCATGCACATCCTGCTTCTGCAATTGCTCTATTCGGTGCCCAGCGAACAGCAACTCTATGAACAGCTGAACTACAACCTGCTGTTCCGCTGGTTCGTTGGCCTCGGCCTGAACCAGAAAGTCTGGAGTTTCACCGCCCTCAGTCGCGACATCGCCACGCTGCTCAACGAGCCGCGCGCGGTGCTGCTGATTCAGAAAATCATCGGCGAAGTGTTCTGCGGCGCCTTGCTGCAAATGCCCGAGTTCTCGCTGAACTTCGCGCTGTTGCACACCTGGCTGGGCAAGCACGCCTGCGCCACAACGATCAGCAATTGACGCATCACACCGGGCGCCAATGCCCACAGGTCATCGCGAATTTCAGGGGGTAGTGTGGAACGGATTTTCACGTCACGGCTGGCGCTGTGCGGCTGGCTGCTGGTGACGGCAGGCGCGCAACCGGCGCTGGCCGAGGAGGGCACAGCAGCGCCCGCCGCGCAGCGACTGGTCGACGTCAACGAATACTTCGTGCGCGGCAACACCGTGCTCGATGCGCGGGCGATCGAAGAAGCGGTGTACCCGTTTCTCGGCCCGCAGAAAGCCTTGGGCGACATCGAAGGCGCGCGCGATGCGTTGCAGAAGGCCTATCAGGAGCGCGGCTACCAGTCTGTGTTCGTCGAGTTGCCCGAGCAGGCCGTGGCCGACGGAATCGTCTATCTGCAAGTCAGCGAAACCAAGGTCGGCCGGGTGCGCGTGGTTGGCGCCAAACACTATTCGCCGCTGGACATCCGCGACAACGTTCCGGCACTGAAAGAAGGCGAGGTGCCGGACTTCGCCAAGGTCCAGGGCGAACTGGCGCAGCTCAACAAAACGCCCGGCCGGCAAGTGATGCCACTGGTGCGGGAAGGCCAGCGTCCCGGCACCATGGACGTCGACTTGCAGGTCGAAGACCAGAACCCGTGGACGGCCAGCGTGGGCCTTAATAACGACTACAGCGCCGACACCGAAAAGCTGCGCAGCGTCACCAGCCTCGGTTACAACAACCTCTGGCAGCTCGGTCACAGCGTCAACCTGACGTTCTTCACCGCGCCGCAGGAAACCGACAACGCCAAAGTCTGGTCGGGCTCCTACACCGCGCCGCTGAGCGAGCGCTGGAGCGTGCAGTTCTCCGGTTATCAGTCCGACAGCAATGTCGCCACCATCGGCGGCAGCAACGTGCTCGGCAAGGGTCATTCTTACGGCGTCGCGGCGATTTACACGCTGCCCTCGAGCGGCAACTGGTCGAACTCGCTGTCGGCCGGCATCGACTTCAAGGACTTCGACGAGCGCCTGAGCCTGTCCGGCGAAAGCGACAAGGTGCCGCTCAAATACGCGCCGTTCACCTTCGCCTACAACGGCTATCGCTACAGCGAAAAGAGCCAACTCGGCCTCGGCCTGAGCCTGGTAGCCGCCACCCGCAGCGTATTCGGCTACGGCAGCGACGACGAAGATTTCGACTACAAACGCTACCGCGCCAAACCTAGTTTCGCCGTGCTCAAGGGCGATACCAATTACACCTGGACCTTCGACAACGATTGGCAGAGCGCAAGCAAAGCCGCATTCCAACTGGCCTCGGGCCCGCTGGTTTCCAACGAACAATTCTCCGCCGGTGGCGCTACCTCGGTGCGCGGCTATCTGGCCGCCGAGCGCACCGCCGATGACGGCTACCTGCTCAGCCAGGAATTGCGCACCCCGTCGCTGGCGAAATTTGCCGGCACGTGGATGCAGGACTGGCGCTTCTATGCCTTCGCCGAAGGCGCGCAGTTGTACCTGCGCGACGAACTGCCGGATCAGGACGCCAATTACGCCCTCGCCAGCGTCGGCCTCGGCACCCGCGCCAGCCTCAGTAAATGGCTGTCCGGCAGCCTCGACTGGGGCTACCCGCTACTCGAAGGGCCGAACACCTCCAAGCAGGAATCGCGCCTGCACTTCAACCTTCAAGCCACTTTCTAACGGAGCACGTCCATGCAACGCCTCTTCCTTTCGTTGTTGATCTGCCTGGGCTTCGTGCTCCCGGCCACGGCTCAGGCCTGGTGGCAGGACGACTGGCATTACCGCAAACAGATTGCCGTCGACACCACCCCGCAAGGCGCGGCGATCAATCAGGCCCTTGGCCGCACCGCGCTGTTGGTGCGCTTACACACCGGCAACTTCACCTTCGACGGTGTGAAAGAGGACGGCTCCGATCTGCGCTTTGTCGCCGCCGATGACAAGACCGTGCTCAACCACCAGATCGAAAGTTTCGATGCGCTGATGGGCATGGCGCTGATCTGGGTTGATGTGCCGAATGTAGAGGGCGGTCAGCGTCAGGACATCTGGATGTACTACGGCAACCAGAAAGCCCCGGCCACCGGCAACGGCCAACTCACCTTCGATCCGAATTACACCGCGCTGTATCACTTCGACGGCGCCACCGGCACCCCGGCGAAAGACACCACGGCGTACGGCAACACCGCGCAAAGCGCGACCGGCACAGCGATCGATGGCGTCGTCGGCCGTGCCTTGCAGTTCAGCGGTCAGCCGTTGTTGCTGCCGGCCAGTCCGTCGCTGCAACACAACGCTGGTAGCGCGTTCACTTTCAGCGCCTGGCTGCGTCTGGATCAGGCGAGTGGCGAGCAACTGATTCTCGCTCGACGCGAAGGCACGCAAAGTCTGTTGGTCGGCGTAAGCCAGGGTCTGCCATTCGTGGAAATCGACGGCCAGCGCGCCGCTGCTACCCAGGCACTGACTCCGGCGCAATGGCAACACGTTGCGCTGACCGCTGAGGGCTCGAAAGTCACCCTCTACATTAACGGTCGCGAGAGCGCTGCACTGGCTCAGGCGATGCCGGCGTTCAACTCGGTCATGGCCATCGGTGCCGATCTGCAGCAAGGCGCGTTCCAGCCATTCGCTGGCGCCATCGACGAACTGCGCCTGTCGAAAGTCGCCCGTCCTGCTGCGCTGTTGCTGGCCGATGCCACCTCGCAAGGCGCCGAGTCGAAACTGGTCGCCTATGGCGTCGATGAAGAACAGTCCGGATTCGGTTTCGGCAGCCTCGGTTTCCTGCTCAACGCGGTGCCAATCGACGCCTGGGTGATCATCGCCGTGCTGGTGCTGATGATGTTCCAGTCGTGGATCATCATGCTGCGCAAGAACCGCAGCCTCAGCCGCGTCACCGCCGCCAACGAAGACTTCCGCGTGCAGTTCGCCAAGGTCGGCACGCGCCTGGAGATGTTCGCCGACGACGCGCAACTGGCGCAGCGCCTGCAGCATTCCTCGCTGTGGCGCCTGTATCTGGTGGCGGTCAAAGAGATTCGCACCCGCCGCGAGCAGGGCGCCGATACCTCGTCGGTTTCCGCCGCCACCATTGAAGCCATCCGCTGCTCCATGGACGGCGTGCGCACCCGGGAAAACCAGCAACTGAGTTCTAAACTCTCGACCCTGTCCAACGCCATCGCCGGTGGCCCCTACATCGGTCTGCTCGGCACGGTGCTGGGGATCATGGTGGTGTTCCTCGGCACGGCGATGGCCGGCGACGTCAATATCAACGCCATCGCTCCCGGTATGGCCGCCGCGCTGTTGGCCACGGCCATGGGTCTTTTCGTCGCGATCCCGGCGCTGTTTGGCTACAACCGCCTGATTACCCGCAACAAGGAAGTCAGCGCCGACATGCGCGTGTTCGTCGACGAGTTCATCACCCGTCTGGCGGAAATGCATGGCGAGAGCCAGTTCAGTGAGGCCTCGCACCAGCGCGGCCATCACGCCCACCACTCCGTACCGGCCTGAGGAGCATTGACATGGCGTCCGTAAATGCCTCCCACGACGATGACGACGATGCCGCGGTGGACAGCATCAATATCACTCCGCTGGTCGACGTGCTGATGGTGGTGCTGGTGATGTTCATCCTCACCGCCACCGCGCAGGTCTCCGGGATCCAGATCAACCTGCCCAAGGCCAGCGCGTCGGTGTCGCTGTCAGAGGCCAAGACCAAGGCGATCTCGGTGAACGACGGCGGTCAGGTGTTTCTCGATGCCTATCCGGTGACCTTGGCCGAGCTGGAAGAACGCCTGCGCATCGAGAAAGCGCAGAGCCCGGACTTCCCGGTGATCGTGCGTGGCGATGCGACGGTGCAGTACCAGAAAGTCATCGAAGTGCTGGACCTGCTGCGCCGGCTCGAACTGTCCCAGGTCGGTCTCGTCACCGGCAAACCGAGTCAGGGCTGAGTCATGACCGCACAACTCCCGATCGAACCGCCGCCTGTGAAAAATTCGCCGTTGCGCTATGTGAAGTGGGGCGCCGGATTGCTGGTCGGCGCGCTCGCCGCGTGGTTCCTCTGGCAGTGGGCCAACGACATGGCCGGCGTGCGTCGCGAAGCGCCGAAGGTACCGACGATCATTCCGTTGCCGCCACCGCCACCACCGCCGCCGGAGAAACCGCCAGAGCCGGAAACGCCTGTGGAAGAAAAGGTCGTCGAGCCCGAGCCAACGCCGGAGCCGGAGGAGGTCAAGCCTGAAGAAGAGGCGCCGCCATCGCCGGCGGACGATCTGGCCAACCCAATGCAAATGGACGGCGACGCGCAGTCCGGCAGCGACGCTTTCAACATCGGCGCGGGCAAGGGCGGCGGCATGGCCGGAGCCGGTGGCGGGCGTTTGGGCACGGGTACGTACAGCCAGTTTCTCGCGTTCACCTTCCAGCGTTTGCTGCGCGAGAACCCCGAGCTGCGCAACCTCGCGTTTTCACTGCAGGCCGATGTCTGGCTGAGCAGCGTCGGCGAGATCACCCGCGTCGAGCTGATCAAGTCCAGCGGCAACCCGCAAATCGATACTCAAGTGCTGGCCGCATTACGCGGTGCGCCAGCCCTTAGCGAACGGCCTCCGGCCTCCATCACTTTGCCCGTGCGCCTGTCCCTGCAAGGGCGGCGTCCGGGCTAATTCACTTATTCAAGCTTCGGCAAAAGGAGTTGTGTGCAGATGATTTCCAACGTGAATCGATTGTCCCTGGCGGTCGGCATGGTCATTGCGACCCTGGCCGGTCAAGCCGTGGCAGCGCCTGCGCCTTCGGAAAACGCCACGATCAATCTGATCCGCTTGCTGGTCGAGCAGGGCATTCTGAAACAGGACAAGGCCGACGCGCTGATCGCCCAGGCGCAGAACGAAGCGGCGCAGGCGAAACAGGCGGCGGCTTCTACCGCAGTCGCGGCCGGGCCGGTCGCCGCGCCGGGGGATGTGCGCGTGCAGTACGTGCCGGCAGCGGTGCGTGACCAGATCCGCGATCAGGTCAAAGCCGAGGTCATGGCCACCGCCAAACAGGAAAACTGGGCAGCGCCGAATACCTTCCCCGACTGGGCCTCGCGCATCAGTTTCGACGGCGATATTCGTCTGCGCGACGAATCGCGTTACTACTCGGGCAACAACAGCAACGAAATCGTCGACTTCGCCAAGCTCAACAACAACGGCCCGTACGACGTAAACCCGAACAGCAGCACCAGCCTGCCGCCGTTGCTCAACACCCGCGAAGACCGCGAAAACCTGTTTCGCCTGCGCGCCCGTCTGGGCATGAAAGCGGTGATCTCGGAGGAGTGGACCGCGGGCATCCGCATCGGCACCGGTTCGGACAACAACCCGGTATCGACCACGCAGAACCTCGGCGGCGGCTTCGCCAAAAAAGACATCTGGCTCGATCAGGGCTATCTGACCTGGAAGCCAATGGAAGAGCTGACGTTGACTGGCGGGCGCTTCGCCAACCCGTTCATGTCCACCGACATGCTCTATTCCAACGACCTGAATTTCGACGGTGTGGCGGCGATCTTCGATCACAAGCTCAACCGCGATTGGGGCGTGTTCGGTACGGTCGGCGCGTTCCCGGTGGATTACACCAACGACACCTCCAGCAGTAACGGTTTCGACAAGGAAGAGAGCGACAACAAGTGGCTGTACGGCGCGCAGCTCGGCGCGAAGTGGGCGATCAACAGCAACAACCGCCTCAAAGGTGCGCTGGCCTATTACCGCTTCGACGACATTCAGGGCCAGCGCTCCAGCCCCTGCGAACCGTGGGCCGGCGCGCCGGGTTGCGACAGCGACGGCACCCGCGCGGCGTTCATGCAAAAGGGCAACAGCGTGTTCCTGCTGCGTGACATCACGCCGAATCCGCTCAACCCGAGCGCCACGCCGCAGCCGCAATTCGTCGGCCTCGCGTCCGAGTTCAACCTGCTCGATCTCAACGTGGTCTGGGATGCCGACCTGCCGCAGGACTTCAAACTGCGCAGCCAGGGCAACTACATCCACAACCTCAGCTACGACGAAGGCGAGATGCGCAAGCGTTCCGCCGGGCAGATCGTCAATAACCTTGACAGCAACGGCGAGATCGAAAGCGGCGCCAACGCGTGGATGGTGCAGTTCACCCTCGGCAACGCGCTGGACCTCAAGCGCAAAGGCGACTGGAACCTGTTCGCCGGCTACAAGTACATCCAGCCGGACGCCTTGCCGGACGGCTTCAACGACTCGTCGTTCCACCTCGGCGGCACCAACGCCAAGGGCTATTTCATGGGCGGCAACTACGGCCTGGCGAAGAACGTTTCCGCCACCGGCCGCTGGATGAGCACCGAAGCGGTGTACGGCGCGCCGTTCGACATCGACGTCTTGCAGCTTGAGATCAACACGCGCTTCTAAGGCGCCGGGAGAGCTTTATGAACACGCGTTTTCTCGCGCTGGGCCTGGGTTTGTTGATCGCCACCGGGGCGAACGGCGAAGGCATGGAAGAACGCTTGCGCACGCAATTGCGCAGCACCACCCAGCAATTGCAGGCCCTGCAAAGCCAACAGGCCCAGGCCAGCGCCGCACAACTGGCGGCGCAGAACGAAGCCAAGGCAGCGCAAGCGCAGATCAAGCAACTGACTGCCGAACTGGCCAAAGCCAAGGGATTGGCCGAGCAACTGGCCGGGCAACAACAGAGCCTGCACAGCCAGGCGCAGGCGCAAGTGGCGGCCAGTGCCGAACAGACCGGCAAGTTCAAAAAAGCCTATGACGAGTTGCTGATCCTCGCTCGCGGCAAAGAGGCCGAGCGCGCGAAGCTACAGGCGCAACTGGCAGAACGTGACACACAAGTGCAGCAATGTTCAGCCAAGAATCAGCAAATGTACGGCGTCGCCAAACAGATCCTCACGGCCTACGAAAACATCGACGTCGCCGAGGTGATGAAAATCCGCCAGCCCTTCGCCGGCAGCGCCCGGGTCAAGTTCGATGAACTGGCGCAGGGCTTTGGCGACGAGCTCTACAAAACCCAATTCGACGCGCCGCAAGCCGCGATCGCTCACTGATAACAAGGAAGAAAGCCATGACTCAATTGATCACCCACGTTTCCCCGCAATCACTGACCGACGTCCTGCAAGCCGCCGGTTATCGCGTCAACCAGAGCGAACAGAACGGCATCGTCCAGTTGCTCAGCGCCAGCCAAGGCATCGGCTACGCCGTGCGTTTCGGCAATCCGGCGGTGGAGCAGGGCAACTTTGTCGATTTCACCTTCAGCTGTGCCCTGCGCGTGCAAGGTGATTTGCCCCAGGGCGTGGCCGAGCAGTGGAACGCGACACGGCGGTTTGCGCGGTTGTCGTTGCAGGGCGAGTTTCTGGTCATGGAAATGGACGTAGTCGTCGCTGCTGGCGTGAGCAACGAGCACCTGCGCGGCAATCTGGAATTGTGGGATCGCCTGTTGCAGGAATTCATCGTTTACCTGCGCGACTTCAGTCAGACCGCTGCTGCGCAAACCGCCAAATCCGCGGTCGCCGAACAAGAGGAAGTCGCGCTGTGAAGAAGCCTGCCATGGTGATCGGTGCCGGAGCGGTGGCGCTGTTGGTGGTGGCCGTGGCGCTGGTGCTGCGGCCGGGGACTGATCCGGTCGCCGCCCAGCAGCCGTCGCCGGTGATGGCGGTTGCAACCGGGCCAGCGGTCGCGCGGTTGGGCAACCAGCAGGTTTCGCCAGAGGAATTGCAGACCCTGCTGGCCACTGTCCCGGCGCAAACCCGCGAGCAACTGCGCGGCAATCGTGAGGCGCTGGAGCGCTGGATTCGATCGCGACTGGCCGAGAAAGCGGTGCTGGAACAGGCCGATGCGCAGGGTTGGGCGCAACGACCGGACGTTGCCCGGCAGACCCGAGCGGCGACTGAGCAGATCGTCTTTCGTGATTATCTGCGCTCGGTGAGTCAGGTGCCGGCGGAGTATCCGAGCGCGGCTGAGTTGCAACAGGCGTATGACGCTGGCAAGGCCAATTGGCAGACGCCGGCACTGTACCGGGTCAGTCAGATTTTCCTTGGCGTCAGTGATGCTTCTAATGCGGAAACGGTGCGCAAGCAAGCACTTGAGTTGAGCAAGAAAGCTCAGGCAGCGCCGGCCGATTTTCCGGCGCTCGCTACACAATATTCACAGGATCGCGTGACGGCAGAGCGGGGCGGTGATACCGGCCTGCAACCATTGCCACAACTGGTGCCGGAAGTACGTAGCGCCGTGGCGCGGCTCAAGGTTGGTGCCGTGTCAGATCCGGTGCAAAGCGCTGCCGGTTTCCACGTGATCAAACTCACCGAACAACAACCGGCCCGCACCGCAACCCTGGACGAACTGCGCGACCAACTGACCCAGGCCCTGCGCGCGCAACGCCAGGAACAGATCGCCCAGGCTTACCTGGACGGCATGCTCAACACCGCCACCCTGAGCATCGACGGCGCTGAACTGAACAAAATCCTCGAGGAAAAACACTGATTTCACCTACACCACAACCCCTGTGGGAGCGAGCTTGCTCGCGAAAGCGGAGTATCAGTCAGCAAATATGTTGAATGTGCTGACGCTTTCGCGAGCAAGCTCGCTCCCACAGGGGTCTATGGCGCACTCAAGGCAACTACAAAGATCGACAGGGAGTCATCAATGTCATTCACCGAACCCGCAGGACGCCCGGGCCCCGCTGATTACCAATCGCCCCCATCCAGACCCGACCCCTGGCTCAACCAGGCCGCGACCATGGACAACGAAGTCGCCCAATACTTCCTCGTCAGTGCCCGCTGCGGCTGCTTCATGCAAGCCGCGCGCAGCCTCAACGTACGCTCGACTCTATTGCGCAAACAACTCGCGCAACTTGAACAGCAACTGCAACACAGCCTGTTCAGCTTCCAGGGCAGCGCCCTCAGCCTTACCCGCGAAGGCCAACAGTTGCAGGCCCGACTCATCACCCTGGCCCACGAACGCAAACTCCCGGTCATCGAACAACCACTGATCCGTTTGGCCATCGCCGAATCCATCCTCCACGACATCCTCGGCCGCGACCTCATCGCACTGCTGCGCCGCAACGCCAGCCTGCGTTTGGAAATCATCGCGCTGGATAGCGAACTGGCATTGCGTGCGGTCAGCGCTGACATCGTCCTATGGCTTACGCCCGGCGAAAGCCCTAATCCCGGCCCAGCGTTTGCCACCAGCGAACCGCAATGCCTTGCGCCGATTGAGTATCTGCCCCATATCGCCAAGCGCTACAGCCGCGTGACTGCACGACCAGAAACACCGGATGATCTGGCGGACTTCATGTTGGTGCAATGGCAGCATGATCGGCGGGTTGAGAGTTTTCGACCGTGGAATGAGTTGGTCGAGCAGCGCTTGGCTGGTGTAGTGCAGATGCAATCTTATGAATTGATGTTAGAGATGATTCGCTGCAGCGCCTGCATTGGGTTGTTGCCCTCATACATGAGCCGCTTCGATCGTGGTTTGATCGCATTGCCTGGATTATTCGCCGAACCGATGCAGCTACACGCGTGGCTGGCGATCAACACCGATTCACAAAACGCACCCGAAATCCAGGCCCTCACCGACCTCATCCAGCAAACCTTCAACGAACGCCACGATTGGTTCCAGCCTCAACGCCCCCTGTAGGAGCGAGCCTGCTCGCGATGACGCCAGCACAGAGACCACACCCGTAACTGAGCAAACCGTATCTGGAGTGGGAGCGAGCCTGCTCGCGAATGCAGTCCGACAGTCGAAGCTTAGATGACTGACAAACTGCATTCGCGAGCAAGCTCGCTCCCACAAATTCAGCGGTGTAAACGCAGCCGAGTGAGCCACACAAACCCCTGTGGGAGCGGGCTTGCCCGCGAAGGCGTCGGCACAGTCGGCGCCCTACTTAGAGCCTGCTGCGAGGCCCGCTACCGCGGCATCTCCAGATTATCCAGCACTCGCTTCACCGCCAATTCGCTGAGCATGATCAGTTGGTTAATAAATCTGTCCCCTTTTGTCTTCATCCACCAAACCGTTCGATGAACGGCGCGAATGGTTCCAACCCTGACGCGATCTGCTGTTCGTGCGGGCCTGCTCGCGACATCTGTCTGATGCTCGACACCGATGTCGATTTGACCGACGCCACCTGCGGGCAACCAAGTCTCCAGAGCTCAAGAGTGACGGGTAGTGCGATATCTGAGCGCAATTCAAAGATAAATGTGTTGGCTCATGATACTGCTCAGTTGGTGCCCAGTTGCTTCTGAATGCACCCAACCCAAGGGAGCTAGCCTGCCAGCAACAGTATATGGTCGAATCAATCAATTATTTATAACTGCTCCCAATAGTTGCCGCTCCAACGTAAATATTGTCGATTTGGATCGCCTCGGCGAATGTATTGTCTTGCATTTTGCGTGCTTATGGCGTCAGTGTGTTGAGTAGGGCGTTATCAACACTCCTTGATGATTATGTCATCCAGCCATAGCGGCATCGGAAAAGGAAAAGGGTAAGTTGATGCCGCTGATATTTGAATGGTCAAGTTTTGATCCGTTGCTGAATGACGATATTCAAATTCTTTAGTGGTCCATGGTACTTGCGTGCCGGTTCCTACTAAAATTTCAGTATTGTTAATTTTTAATATTATCCGGCAACCATAACCATTGCCGTTTTGCATGAATGCATATGAAAGCTTTATTAAGTAGTTCGTGCTCTGCTTCACACCGTCTATTGTTTTCTTAATTCCAACAGGAATTCCTACGGATGCGCTCGTGGTGGAGGCCCAGTAGTAGTTCTCAGATTCACGCCGTATTACGCCCTGAGTGGTTGAGAGATTTATCCAATTATTCCAGTTAGAATTGTTGAAGTCTGTAGTGTCTGAGAATTTGTCCGCTACGGTCAGTGTTCGTGCAACAGATTGTGCCCCTGCACCATACAACGCTTTGGCGGTAAATTTGTGCAACGCTTTACGAAGGTTAGACGCAGTCAACATCCATACTTCGGTAAGTGCGTCCGCAGTTGCCTCCCCTTTCGACTCGACACTCACACCGTCGTCATCAAAAACCTCAACTTTCTGACTTTTGCTTGCCTTTCCTTTGAGCGTCACCGTCGTACTTGCAGTCGTTTTACCTTCAGGAATTTCCACCCCCTTATCGTCTAATACATTAGTAATCGTCGGCGTAATCAACGCGGTCACCGTCAACTCACGTGGTGCCGAACTCTGCCCCGTGCCGTACTTCGCTTTGGCGACGAAGCTGTGTTTCTCCTCGGTCAGCCCTGTAACTCGCAATGTCCACTCGCCCGAAATGGCATCGGCAACGGCGTCCGCTATAAATTTGTCATTGTCGAAGATGTCGACCGTCTGCCCCTTGGCGGCAGCACCGGACAGCGTCACGGTCGTATCGACGGTGATGCCGCCGTTGATGATTGCCTGGCCTTTGGAATCTTTGACCGAGGTAATGGTAGGCGCGGTGGCCGCCGTCACGGTCAGGGTCCACGCGGCGGATGTCTGGCCGTTTGCTTTGGCGGTGAAACTATGAGCGGCGACGCTCAGCCCCGTTAGTTGCACGGTCCAGACGCCGGTGGCTACATCGGCGGTATCCGAGCCCTTCAAGGTTACGCCGTCGAACACTTCAACGGTCTGCCCCTTGGCGGCGACACCAGACAGTGTCACGGTCGTATCGACGGTGATGCCGCCGTTCTCGATCTCTTGCTGTTTGGAGTCTTGCACTGAAGTGATGGTGGGCGCAGTTGCGGCCGTTACGGTCAAGCTCCACGCGGCGGATGTCTGGCCGTTTGCTTTGGCGGTGAAACTATGAGCGGCGACGCTCAGCCCCGTGACATGCACGGTCCAGACGCCGGTAGTGGCATCGGCGGTATCCGAGCCCTTCAAGGTTACGCCGTCGAAAACTTCAACGGTCTGCCCCTTGGCGGCGACACCGGACAGTGTCAAGGTCGTATCGACGGTGATGCCGCCGTCCGGGATTTCAACGTTGCTGGGCGAGCCGATGATTGACTTGATAGTCGGCGCAACGCCCGCCCCGACGACGTTCGCAGTAGTGGTATTGGAAATTCCCACCAGATCACCCGGGCTACCGTCGCCTTTGTCTGGTTGACGGACCTCATAGAACACACTGACCGTGCTTCCTGCGATGTTTACCATTTCGTTGGGTACTTCGATAACGACAAGTTTCTTTTGCCCGAATTGGTCGACTTCCACTGTTTTGGTCTGTTTATCGTTCACAGTGGAATCGTCGGGGCGGGTGACGGTGTAGAACGCCGTGACCTTGTAACCCGCCACAAAGCGAGCGTCTGTCGGCGCAATAACGATCTTTAGCGGGTCGTCCTTCAGTTTGCCGAGTTCGATGTCGGGTTCGTCAGTAGGATCATCCAGCTTCTCCTCAAGATCGGTTTCGCAAAGCGATCTTCCTCCACGTGAACATCGATCAGTTCTTGACCGGAATAAGGTGAGTCGGTATCCGGACCGTTGCCGAGCTGATCGATCACCGTGTAAGAGAAAACAAATCGAGGGCTGTCGCCGGCGCGCAGGAATATAGCTTCCTCGACCAGCACCGCAATTGTTGTCGGCGTATCTGACGGAATGGCGGGTGCTTCTGATTCGGTTACCACGTGCGGTACATCCACGCCGTTGCAGTTCAGCCAGATTGCGTCATGCGCCCGGCAATAGGGATAGGAGAGGCTGACCAATACCCCCTGTTTGGCTCGCTCTGCATCAATTCCGTCTTTGACCACGTCATTTGGCAAAGTTATTTTCAACCTGGAATGGGCGCCGTCACCGGGCGTGGTGTCCTCCTTGCCGGGACGTATGGCGTTATAAAGCAACTTCTGCGGCGGGTCTGACTGACTGTGGTTGCCGCTTGGGCGCTCCACGTAATAGTAAAAGTCGTTGACCCGTTCTGGCAGCAGGAGGCCTTTGGGCAGATATAAAGTAATGACTTGGTTTTCTTCTTCCTTCGTTATGACTTTGCTGCCTTCGGCTTTCTTGCCGTTAACGACCAGGTGAACCCTGTCGCCCTCAACGATCAGACCAGAGGGTGGCGGATCAATATCAACCCTTAACCCTCTGGGCTGAAGATCGTATGCATGTTTCGGCACCCCATAGTTCGCACCGACCACGGGCTTGGTTGCATTGGGCAACCGAGGTTGAGACAGGGCCACGGTTTTTCTTTTGCGCTGCTTGATAAAGGACATGGTCGACGCTCTTGGTGGCATTACCGAGAGATCATCAGAGCGCGTCCGGGCGATTTACGCACCTGTCAACTCTGACAGGTAAAAGGTGTTTTCCGATGAACGGCGGCCGCTGAGCGACACAAATTCCCTGTGGGAGGGGGCACGCGAATGCTCTGCCAGTCGAAGCTACAGTGACTGACAAACTGCTTTCGCGAGCAAGCTCGCTCCCACAAAATCGATGGTGAAACCGCAGCCGAGTGAGCGAAACAAACCCCTGTGGGAGCGGGCTTGCCCGCGAAGGCGTCGGCACTGCCGGCGCCTTATTCAAAGCCTGTCGCGAGACCCGCTACCGCGGCAACTCCAGATTATCCGGCACCCGATTCACCGCCAGTTCCCCGAGCATGATCAATTGCGCGATTCCCATTAGCGTCCGGCGTTGCGACGGTTTCACCAGTCCGGCGAATTCCTGGGCGATGGTTTTGGCTGAGGCGAGGGTTTCGCAGGCGTTGGCCAGCAGGTCTTCGTTTTTCGTATCGGCGGTGACGGCGTACATCGCGCGCGGGCTGTAGGGCGGTGGGGTCGAGCCGGGTGGGCAGAGGTAGTGGTCGAGGGCGCGGTCGGCGGCTTGGTGGAGTTTTTTGAATCGAGGGATTCGTAGGGGGAGGTGGGGTCGGATTCGGGTGGGTTGGGTGTTGGTTTGATCATGGTGAAGCTCCTAGAGTCGACGGAGCCGCCACATTTCGCTGCGATACGAAAAGGAGGTGGCAGCTATACGCGGGTCGCAGACCGGGACTCTAGAACCGGCAGACCCGAAGGTCTCCCACGTACAGCCGCCATAAATAGCGGGTGTTGTGCGTCCAGAGATCGACGGGCTGCGAGACCCGATCGCTGATTCGTCAGCGACCGGACCACAATAGAACCCGCCCCCAAGGCGCACAAGCCGGCGGATTCTGGCGTAGCTGTAGGCAATGGCGCAAGAATTTGTAGCCTGGAAGGCGTGTCTGGAGGTGTCTTTTAAACACCTTCGTTTAAAAGGCAAAAATTGGCGACAGCACGGTAGACGTTTTTGCCGGGAAACAGGTGTTGGCTGTGAGGTCGCTTTCGCGAGCAGGCTCGCTCCCACAATTTAATCTCGCCAGACTCCAGATCAGCGGTTTAGAGTGGCCAGCCACACGCTGATCACGGACCGATCCCATGTCAGACCCAATCCCCACCATCCACCTCGAACGCTCCTGCGAATCCCACCTCGAGGGCATTACCGCGCTCTACAACGACCCCGCCGTCGCACGGCAGGTGCTGCAGATGCCGTTCCAGTCCACCGAGGTCTGGCGCCAGCGATTGCAGGCCGACAGCGAGCGCGCGCTGAAACTGGTTGCTCTGCACCAAGGCGTGGTGATCGGAAATCTTGGTCTGGAAGCCTGTTCACGCATGCGCCGCGCTCATGCCGGCAGTTTCGGCATGGCGGTCGCGGTAGCCTGGCAGGGCAAAGGCGTGGGATCGATGTTGTTGGCAGCGGCGCTGGACGTTGCCGACAACTGGATGAATCTGCACCGCGTTGAACTCACGGTGTACGCCGATAACGAGGCAGCCATCGGCCTGTACCGCAAGTTCGGTTTCGAGGCTGAAGGGCTGTTGCGTGATTACGCGGTGCGCGACGGGCAGTGGGTCGACACCCTGAGCATGGCCCGTCTGCGCGGTACGTCGAAACCCTGAGTCAATCGCCGAGGGCGAACGCCACCGCCGATTGCGCATGCAGTTCGGTGGTGTCGAGCAGGGGCAGGGCGCTGTGTTCGGGTTTGACCAGCAGGCCGATTTCGGTGCAGCCGAGGATGATCGCCTGGGCGCCACGGGCGGTCAGGGATTCGATGACGCCTTGGTAGATTTCTCGCGATTGTTCGCTGATCACGCCGACGCAGAGTTCGTCGTAGATGATCCGGTGCACCTCTTTGCGCTCGGCATCATCCGGCACCAGCACGGTCAGGCCTTGGGCGATCAGACGCTGCTTGAGGAAGTCCTGCTCCATAGTGAATGCCGTGCCGAGCAGCCCGACCGTCAGCGCGTCGATTTCCAGCGCCGCTCGCGCCGCCGGTTCGGCAATGTGCAGAAACGGAATGCTGATCGCCGCCTGAATCTGGTCCGCCACTTTGTGCATGGTGTTGGTGCACAGCACCACGCAATCGGCGCCGCCGGCCTCAAGCCTGCGCGCGGCATCGACCAGAATCGCCGCCGCGTCGTCCCAGCGCCCGGCATGCTGCGCCTGTTCGACCGGGCCGAAGTCGACGCTATACATCAGCAACTGCGCCGAGCGCAAAGGGCCGAGGCGATCGCGGACCTGCTGGTTGATCAGGCGATAGTATTCGGCGCTGGACTCCCAGCTCATGCCGCCGATAAGGCCGATGGTGCGCATTTGAAATCCTCGGGCAGTGCCGGGCTCGATGGAGCCTGGCCTGCCCGAAGTTTCCGGTGGTTTGCCGCCTCACGCCAGCTCCGGATCAACTGTATCGGCAAACTTTCATTCAGGTGTCATGGTGCGTTTTCCGGCAACGGCACGACGTGATTGCAGCCTGCGTCCAGCGTCCTTTGATAGCCGACGTCCGGACGCCAGGGCTCCAGATTCCATTCAGGTTTATCTCGCGCAATCGCCAAATGACAAATCAGTTGGTGGCGCATGCCATGGTTATTTCGCCACTAGCGACTGTTGGAATAGTCGCGCGAGAGTTCGTCCCAGATGAACGGCGTGCCAGGTTCCTGGGTTCTTCGGGCGCAGGGTGTGGGGACAATGGCAAGCGCCCATTGATAGTCCCGGTAAAACCAATAGGCGTTCTGGATGTAGCGATTACAGCGCTCGACAATCACGATCACGCTTTCGCCATCCACTGCGGAGGGTGCGGTTTCGGCAGCGGCAACCTCAGTCATGCGCAGCCAGGAGGCGGTCAGTGCCAATGCGAGCAGGCAGTATTTCGCGTGATATCTGTTCATTGTTTCACCACCTGATCGGCTTCGACATAGCTGAAAGTCGCAGTACCAGTAGCGCTGGTCGCGGGCACCAGACGGATGATCGGTATCGTTCTATTGGGGTTTGTGGAGTTGTAAAAGTCTTGTTGGTTGTATCTTGCATCGGCGAGCGGTTTAGGGTCGGTCCCGCCGGCAATATAAAAAACGCCAGTATCGGAAATGCGTTTGCCTCGCCGGCTGGCCAGGTTTTGATGATCACTTCGTTGTGTTCGTTGAAACCGGTAGTGCCTAACATTGCCTTGGCGCGCAGCGATTGATAGAACGCTGGAGCTGCCAGGGTATTACGCTCGTCTCGCACGTCGAAGCCACACTGTTGGAGGTTTTTGTTCACAGTTGACCTGTCCCAGGCTGCTTTGAACTGCTCTGCAGTGGTTACATTCGCGTTGTGGCAGTAGCCGCTTTCAGGGTGTGCAGGAGTAGGAATGCACACGCCATTCTTACCGCGATGCCAGCCCCAGGAGTCCATCGGGTAAGAGCACAGAACTTGCAGTTGATCGGTATTGGCGGGTCGCTCCAGGACCGGGTAAAGAATGTAGCCGTTGCCGTAACCCCAGGCCAATCGGCCGAAATTGGTGTCGGCACGAAGGTAGGAAAACGAAATGCCGCCGCTGGTAACAGAGATAGGGCTAGGCTCCCAGACCTTATAAGTGTTGTTGGGGTCTTTGACTGTTACCCGAAGCATCACGCCTGAGCAAAGGAAAGAGGGTTGCGAATCCACTTTGTTGCAATTGGGAAACTTGCGGCCATAAAGCGTCGTTAGATAACTGGCGGTGGCGGGACCGTCCAGTGCCAGAGCATTGCTGTTGGTGATATGTGGCGGTTGCGATGGGCTTTGAGAGCAACCAATCAACAAGGCTATAAGCAGTGAACCGATTATTTTGCGCATGACGTAGTCCTTGTCTCGCTGAATGACAATTCTGGAATGTAGTGTTCGAGTAGAATTTTCTCGTGGTACGCCGCTAAAGCCTCACTCTTCGGCACCAGGAAAAAACCAGTGGCTCGCTGGCGCCTGTCCGGTTCAGCGTGTAGTTGAAAATCACCTCTCGTCCTCGATTTTCCAGGATCCACGCCGGAGGTATCGGGAGGTTGGTGTAGTCGGAATCTTTGATCAGCACCTCTTCGCCGTAGCGAACGAAGACGCCGTGTAACGCCATGCGCACCGTGTAGGAACCATCAATCAATGCGGGGTAATAAGCCCTTAAATTGGTATTGTCGGAATTAAGGGAGGGTTCTCCCAAAAGATATTTCTGCCCGGTAACGGTCAAGTCCAGATCGCGTGAGGGAATTTCTACCGTGGTACCAGGCCGCCTCACGGTATAGGTCACCTCTGCGTGGCCGGCGCCGGCGTTGTCGATGACCTCAAGTCGCGGAATCTGGAACCGCAATATCTGCCCCGGGCGGGCTACGGTCTGTACGGCTGTGCGATAGGTATAGTTTCGTCCCAGCCATTGGACTTGCACGGTTTGTCCTGTGTCGGAACCGGTGTAGCTGACCTCCACGGTGGCGAAGGCAGCCTCATAGAAGTCTCTGACGAAATTCAGCTGCCTGCCATTGAGCTCCTTTGCTTCCAGAACCTTGGGCGCTTGCAAATCCAGTTCCGGCTGTTTGCGGATATGAACGTCCACCAGCGTGGCAGCGGACCAGATTGCCTGTGGCCCCGATGAGTTGCCGAGCTGGTCTATAGCCCTGAAGCGCAATGCGAACCTCGGATTGTCTTGCCAGAAGTCGTTGGTGAACAGTTTCATTACCACAGCGCCTGCGGCTGCTTGTGCAGCAGTGACGGTGTGGGATTTGGTCTGACTGTCACAATCGAGCGTAATAACGTCTCGCTCGCGCATATGGATGTAACGCAGCGTGACATCAACGCCGGCCGCCGCGCGCGCGGCGTCGATACCTTTGAGCACATCGTCCGGTAATGTCATGACCAGGTTCGGATTGTCCCCGCTTTGCGCAATCTCACCCGCTGGGCGGGGGCGGTTGTAGAGCACTTTCAACGTCGGCGATTCCACGGGTGCCTGGGTAACCCGCGTGACTTGCAGGCGGATGCGGTTGATGCCGTTCCTGAGCACCCCGTCAGGCAACTCCATGGTGAAGCGCTTGTTTTCTTCGCCAGGCTGGATGGTTTCGGTAATCACTGGTACCTGCGAATCTTCGAGCAATATACCGGCTGTGTCGAAAGGACTCTGATTTCGCCATGGGTCGACCAGCAACTGGATTTTGTCGTTTACGGCCAGCGACAACGGCACGCCGCCGTGCGGATCGTCAGGATGCTGTATCGCGGTTACCCATCCGGGAATCAGCACGGGGGCTATATCGAGGGGCTGCGCTTGAGAATCGATATTTACCGACATGGTTCTCTCCCGGTTTATTTGACCTGGTCAGCTGCGCTGTAAACGAATTGCGCGTCGGCACTCTCGCTGGCGGGCAAAACGATTTTGACAATCGGCACCACTTTGCCGCCCGTTGAATCAAAAAATCCTTCTGGTCGAACTGAGCGCCTGCCAAACCACCTTCCAGATAGAAAAACGCCTCGATAGGCAATTCTTTAGGAATGTTCTGCGGCCAGGTCGCCAGAATCAGCTCGATGTAGTCATATGCGCCGGCAAAGAACCCTTCCAACTGATGGGCGCGAATAGTCTGATAGAAAGAATCCGCGCCTTGATTGTTCATGGAGTCGCGTACATCGAAGCTGCAGAGATTCCAGCTGTTGCTGCGGCGATTCGCTATCCAGCCTTCGGCAGTGGTGATACCGATGGTCTGGCAACGCCGGCTGCGGTCGGGCGAATAGGGGTGGGCGCCGCAACCGGGGGCGTCTCTAAGCTGTGTGGCGCCGTCGAGGGGATAAGAGCAGAGCACTTCAATCTGGCGCGTTCCGATAGGCCGTGACAGCACGGGGTAGAAGATGTAGCCGTTCTTCTGACCAAACACGAGCCCGGTGAATTTGGCGTCCTTGCTCAGATACGAAAAAGATACGCCACCGCTTTTCTGCGAGTGCGGGCTTGGGTTCCAGGCTTTGTATGCTGTGGACGGAACCGTGGAGCGTAAAACGATGCCGCGACACAGAAACGCCGGCATGGAGGCTGAACCGCAGTTCGTTCTGACATCGTTGTAACGGGCGGTAAGGCTGGTCGCAACTTCCGCACCGGTTTGTGTAACGCTCGATATGCTGCTTACGGAGCCCGGCGCCTGTTCCGGTGGTATTGACGCTATTTGCTCATTGCTGCGGCACCCTGCAAAGGACAGCAATAGCACCAGCAATAATGCGTATGTCTTGTTCATCTCGCCTGCCTCCATGTGGGCCGTAAAGGAACATCAAAACGCTGGGTAACTTTGAGTAATTGGCACAAGCAGAAACGTTCAAGGCTTGATCAGTTGGTCGGACTCGACGTACTGGAACGTGGCCTCGCTGGTGGGGGTCGAAGGCGGAAATAAACGGATGACCGGCACCCATATTCGTCGGGTGGTGGAGTTGTAAAAGTCCTGCTGATTGCCCTGAGCCTCGGGGAGACCGGCATTGCCGCCACCGGCGATAAAGAAGAACGCCATGAGCGGTAAGGTGTCTTGCAGATTCTGTGGCCAGGTCTTGACCACGACTTCATTTTGTTCAGTGAAATGCGTTGGGTTCTGACTCAACATCCCGCGCGCTCTGACCGACTGATAGAACGGTACCGCGGCCGGCTTGCCGGTTGCCTCTGAAACATCGAAGCCGCACTGGCGAATGTGATGGCTATTGGGTGAGTTGTCCCACACGCTTTTCCATTGCTCGGCAGTGGTTACCCCTGCACTTTGGCAACGCTGGCTGGATGCCGGATACGAGGCGTGATGACCGCAAGGCGTGGTGCGGTTCCAGGTCCATCCATCGATTGGATATGAACACAACACATCGAGGTCGACCTTGTCTTGTGGGGCGCCGAAAATCGGGTACAACATGAACCCGTTCCCATGGCCCCACGCCAACCGACCGTATTTGGAGTCGGTCCTCAGATAGGAAAATGACACGCCACCATTTTTGACGGACGTCGGGCTGGGGTTCCAGACGTGATGAGTCTCGCCTGGCTTTTTGTCGGTGACTCGAAAAATGACCCCCGAACAGAGGAATGCGGGCTGGTTGGCTGATTCATGGCAGTTCTGGGACTTCGAGTTGTACAAGGTATTCAACCACTCGACCACTTGCGGGCCGGTCATGGCGACATGCGAATTGTTACTGCCGCTTTGCTCGAACGGTGTCTGAGGGGCCGTTTGGACGCAGCCAATGAGTGTTGCAATCGAAACTGAAAGAATGATTTTTTTCACTTCGCTGTTCCCTGCGTCCTGACGCCGTCTTCACTGCAGCGATTAACTCGCACTGAAATTAAACATTGCTTTCATAGCGCAGCGCACTGTCAGATCTGACAGGTAAATTCACTTTTTTAACCGTCTGTCGATTGAAGGCGTCGGTAAAGGCACCTGGCATGGGCGGTTAAACGTACACAGGCGCCTTGATCTGCCACTATCCGTTCTCGCTGGCCAATCAAGGAACTTGCTCATGAACGACGTACAGCAACTGGGCGAAATGCTTCGTCACTATGCCGAGAGCGAAGCGCACAAGAAGCAACTGTTCACTACGCAATCGGCCGCGTGGGCCACACGGATTGGCGCGTTGTTCGATGAGATCGAGCAATGGCTCGCACCGGTCAAGGCTCCGAACCTGCTGGAAGTGAGTCGGGAGATTTACGTCGCGTCCGGGCCGAGCGTGCCAGTAGAGACGTCGACCTTCATGACCGAAAAACTGAGCATCGTGATAGCCGGTAAACCGGTGGAATTCGTCCCTGATGTGATGGGCAGCGGCGGGCAGATTTCTCTGGCGGTGATGGGGCTGACGGCGGCGCGGTATGGGAGCATTTCGCTGGTCGGGCTGGCGGATGGCGCGTGGCAGTGGCGCAAGACCAATGGGTTGAAGGATCCGGATACGTTTGCCTTCGACGCCAATTTTCTTGCCCAGCAACTGCAGAGCCTGATTCCTCGCGATCGCACCTGACTGCACGCGACGTCTGTAGAAGTGAGCCTGCTCGCGATAGCGTTTTGTCAGATTCAAATCAGGTGACTGACCCACCGCTATCGCGAGCAGGTTCACTCCTACAGGGGTTGAGGCGCATACCGGGGAAACCCTTAGGTTCGGTGCCGATCCGGCATTTTCCCTTGGGTCACTGATGGCCTTTTGGTAGAGTCGCCGTCGCCAGCGGGTTTTCGGCTGGACGATGGAACCGAAGAAGGGAGTCTGATCAGTGAGTCCGGGCAAAAAATCCTCGGTCTCACGGCGTCGCTTTTGCTGCTGACGCTGTGGGCCAGTTACTTTTATGTATTCAAGGAAAACCGCGACGGCCAGCTCGGCGGCGTCGGCGAAAGCACCGCATGGTGCGGCACGCCACCGACCACGGAAGCGGCGTTGCTGGGCAAGGATCAACTGACCTTGCGCGTCACCAACAATCTGCGCGGCGAGTTCATGGTCGGCGGTTCGCTGGTGGTTTCCGAACGCACTTTCAACCGCTACGACCTGGGCCGCAACGAGCTGCGCCTGCGTCTGGAACCGCTGCAGTGGTCGTTCGGCGTGACGCCGATCTTCCTCGAGCAGGTTAAGGTGCAGCCGCTGAGCCGCAATCTGTCGTCGACCAACAAAAGCGCCTTCGCCGAACTCGAGCCACGGCCGATTGGCGTGCACGCCCAGACCGCCGCGTTCCCGTTCGACAGCTATCGCTATGGCTACAAACCGGTGCTGTATTACCTAAAGGGCAGCGAGCGCGTCGACCTGCGCTTCAAGAACATCACCACGCTGATGGAGATGTCCAACACCTTCACGCCGATCCAGAAGTACAACCGCGCCGACTACATCAACGAGAAGAACTCGATGATCCGCGACGAGGACTACAAGCCTTACGGGGCGCATGAGTGCGCGTTCAGCGTCGAGCGCAAAGGCTCGTTCAAGGTGGTGGTGTTGCTGCTTCTGCTGGTGCTGTGCCTGCCGCTGATGCTGGTGTTCTACCGCGATGAACCGGGGATCGACTTTCTCGCCACGCTGGTAGGGATTGCGGTGGTGCGGACATTGCTGATCGGGCCGGTGGAAGATTTCCAGCTGTACAACATCGACTTTCTGTTTGGTGCGGCGATTTTGCTGGTGGGAACGGTGTCGCTGATCAAGGCGATGCGTGCCAATAGCCGGCGGGAGATGGCGTTGCGCAGTGGCGAAACATCGTCTTGGTGAAGCAAACGCTGAAGCTCGGTGGTAGCCCTGTGGGAGCGAGCCTGCTCGCGAAAACGCTACGTCAGCCGACTACGATGTCGCTGACAGATTGCATTCGCGAGCAGGCTCGCTCCCACAGGTGATCGGGGGGCATCCCATCGATCACTTGAGCGCCGGATCCCCCATATTCATTTTCTTCCAGCCCTGCAACAGCACCTGCGCCTTCGGCTCCTGGCCGCTATCGAGGTAGTACTGGATCAGCGACAGCCGCGCATTGCGGTTGGCCGGTTGTACCTTGAGCAAACTTTCCAGAATCGCGCACGCCTCATCAACCTTGCCGCTCTCATGCAGCGCCACCGCCAGTACATAGCCGTATTGCGCATTCTCCGGTTCCAGTTGCGCTGCTTTGCGCAGGTAGGACATGGCGTCGGCGGACTGGCCGGCACGGATCAGCGACAACCCGCGCGTGTGCTGCAACAGCGCCGCATCCGGATGCTGCTTGAGGCTGTCATCCAACAGCTTCTGCGCTTCGGCGGCGCGACCATTCGCTTCCAGCCACTGTGCCAGCGTGACCAGCGCCGGGTAGAAGTCCGGGTCACGTTGCAGGGCGCTGCGCAGCAACGGTTCGACCTCGGCACTGCGCCCGCTGGCCTGGTACAGCATCGCCAGATTGAGATTGGCTTCTGCACGTTCGAGCAGGCTTTTCTGCACGGCTTCATATTCGGCGATCGCCGCGTTCCAGCTGGCTTGCGCCGCCCCCAGACCATTGTTGCGCGAGGCACCGAGCAGATCCCGCGCGGCGACGATGCGCACGGCTTTCACTGGATCATTGAGCAACGGCGCCAATAATGGCGCACGCTCCGGCGGTGGCAGGAATGCGCTGATTGCCCGCACCGCGCTGTCGCGCACCTGTGGCGCTGGATGTTTGAGATCCTGAGTGGCCAGTTTTAGCGCCTGTTCGCTCGGGTACAGCGGCAATTCCGCCAGCAACGTTGCGCGCTGGATCGCCGGCAGGTTGCTGCGCTGCAATTGCTGGTACAGCGCGTCGGCGGCGCCGGGCTGGCCATTGCGGATCAGCCACAGGCTTTCGTCATAGCGTGGCGCCCGCTGAGCCGGGGAGGCGGAGGCGTTCCACGATTTGAACTGCGCGGTGACCTTGTCGCCGGCCTTGCCCTGGTGACAGGTCAGGCAGGCGTCTGGGGTGCCGAGTTTTTGCGCACGCTCCGGGTTGGGGATGCTGAAACTGTGGTCGTGCCGAAAGTCATTGCCCATGTAGAACTTGCCAGGCATGTGGCAATCGACGCACTGCGAGCCGGGCTGGCCCATGGCGTGGCGGGTGTGTTCGATGGAGTCGTAATTCTTCGCTTGCAGACCCTTGCCGTCGACGCTGGCGACCGAGGTCTTGCCCGCCGTGTTGTGGCATTGCAGGCACACGGCGTTGCCCGGTGCCTTCAGTTCGTTGCTGTGCGGGTCATGGCAATTGCTGCAGCGCACGCCCTTGTCGAACATTTTGCTTTGCGAGAACGAGCCGTGTTCGAACACTTCGTCCTTGATCTTGCCGTCCAGCGCATAGAGTTCGCGGGTCAGGGCGCTGGGCAGGTAATCGTCCATCAGCCGCTTGCCGACGGTGAAGCCATCGCCCAGCGGCGCGCGGCGGGAATGGCAGCGCGCGCAGGTTTCGATTTCCAGCGTGGCGTTCTTGTCCTTGAGATCGACGTCGAAGCCCTTATGGATCAAATCGTCTTTTTTCTGCGCCCACTCCAGGTGATTCGACGCCGGGCCATGACAGGCCTGACAGCCGACACCGAGGCTGTTCCACTGACTGTTGAAGCTGTTGCTCGCTGCATCGAAATTGCGCTTGAAACCGGTGGTATGGCATTCGACGCACATGAAGTTGGCGTTCTGGCTCGGTTTGCTCCAGTGCAGCGGATTCTTGAAGTTCACCCCTTGGCCGGCGTACAGATGAAACCAGCGATTTTTCTCGGTATCCCACGCCACGCCGAGGGCTTGCAGACGCCCCTGACCGACCTCGATCAGATATTGCTGGAGCGGGGCGATGCCGAAGGTGTAGGCCACTTTGAAGTCGGCGTTCTTGCCGTCGATGCCGGGCGCATTGACCCAGAATTCATCGCCCTTGCGGGTGAACCGTGTGGTCTCGTTTTCGGCCTTGAAGGTCACGTTGTTGAAGTCGCCCAGAGTGGTTTCGGCGGTCGCCGGCTGCATGGCCAATTGGTGATGCGAGCCTTGCCAGTCCTTGACCTGTTCGCTGTGGCAGCCTTGGCATTGCTGTTCATCGACCATTTTTGCCGGCTTGCTCGCCACCACTGGTTGCGGCTTGGCGGGTGGTGGAATAGGCGTGCTGATGGCTGCGGGTTTGACGGGAGTGGGCGCCGGGCTGAACAGGAACCAGCCAATACCGGCCACGGCCGCGAGCAGCGCGCCGATAATGACCGGGAAGACGAAACGTGTAAAAGAGGAGGGTGACGCGTCAGGCTCAGGTTGCACCGCTTTGTTTTTATGCTTGGGCATTGCGACTTCCGTAGTCCGGGTGCGTTGGCCTTCTGGCGTGCATACATCTGGATGCAGCTTTGTCGCATGCAGCGCGTCTGTCAAATAAGCGCTGTGACTCGCCGCGCAGGGCCGTGTGAATTTTGTCCTTTGCAATCGCAATTGCTGCGGTTTTAGCTATACCTGTAACTCCCCCTATGCAAACGATTTGGCCTTCTGACAGGAGTTACAGCATGAAGCTAGCCGTGATGATGGGCACGCTGTGCATCGCCACCCTCGGTGTGGTGGGTTGTTCCAGTAAAACCGTCGAGCCAGACCAGTATTCCGGTTTTCTCAAGGATTACAGTCAACTGAAGGAGACCAAATCACCGTCGGGCGCCGAGGTGATGCGCTGGATGGACCCGAAACTCGACATCAATAAGTTCACCAGCTTCTATGTCGAGCCAAGCCAGCTGTATCCGAAGCCGCAAGCCACCGAGAAAATTCCGCAACAGACGCTCAATGGCATCACCAGCTATTACGATCAGGCGCTCAAGCGCGAACTGAGCAAATCGTTGCCTTTGGCCGCAGGGCCCGGACCAGGCGTCATCGTGGTACGGCCGGCGATCACGGCGGTGAGCAGCAAGACTGAAGGCCTGCATGTGTATGAGGTGATCCCGATTGCGCTGGTCGCTGCTGCGGTGAGCACTGCCAGCGGTATTCGCGATCAGGAAACCACGTTGGCCACCGAGGCGGTATTCCTCGATGGCAGCAGTAACACGGTGGTGGCTCAAGTGGTGCGCAAGGGCACCGGGCAGCCGCTGGAAAATTCATCGCAGGTGTTGAAATCCAATGATTTCAAAGCGGTGATCGATGGTTGGGCGAGTGACATGCATCAGACGTATCTGAAGCTGAAGTCCGAGGCCAAGTGATGTCTTGAGGTTTAGGGCCTCTTTGCGAGCAGACTCGCTCCCATGGATTGCAGTTTGGTTTGGGGGCTTGTCTGCTCGGGGTTTTGGGGTACATATCCGTTGCAGCGGTAACGGCGGCTTAGGGTTCCGCCCTTACGGCGGGTCACCTTTTTCAAACGCCAAAAAGGTAACCGAAAAGGCTTGCTCCTACGTTCGGCCCTCGCAGGCTCGGGTTCCTTCGCTGCGGGATCGATCCGGGCGCAGCGGCTACGGTTTGCTTCGCTGCACCTCCTTCCGCTGTGTCTGGCTGCGCCAGACGGTCGCTGCGCTCCCCCGGATCAATCCCTCCACTCAGCCTTCCGACGTCGCCGGTGGATCAAGATCAAGAGCACTCGAGCTAACGCTCATTGTTGAGTGGGGCGGCTTCGCCGCGGGCAGCTGCGCTGCTTTGCTTTTGCTTTTGCTTTTGTGGGAGCGAGCTTGCTCGCGAAGGCGGCCTGACGGGCGACCTGTTTTTGAGATGATACGCAATCCGACTGTGGGAGCGAGCCTGCTCGCGAAGGCGTTCTGTAAGCCCCCGCCTTACTGCCCGACAAACCAGCGAAAATATGGGTTTGCCCGATCCCCTTGCATCACTTCCCGAATATCCCGTCCCCAGGCGTCCCGATCGCCGTCGTAGGCGTGCAGGCTTGCCCGATAAAACTGCATCAAGCGCTGCCGATGCGTTTCCATGCGTTCACTGAATCCGGCTTCGGCATTAACCAGTGTCGGTGGCTGATACAAGTCCAGCAGCGCCGGTAGCACGCGGGTTATTTCCTTGCTCCGCACCCACGGCGCGTATTCGATGCGCGGCTGATCATCGGTCACTGCCGGTGCATCGGCGGCGAAGCGCTCCAGACCGGCGCGATCGGTGACCCAGGTGGCCAGCAGCGCCGCCGCCGAGCCGATGCCGACGTCCTGCAGGGCGTTGCGTACGCTTTCCTGCTGGAAGCGCGCGGTGATTTTCTCGGCGTCCAGTTGCATCGGTTTCATTGAGCCAACCAGCAGCATTTCGTGGAACTCGCTGGTCCACAGCGAGGCATGCGGGAACACGTCGAGGAAGCTGCGCACCAGTGATCGCGAGTCGTCGATATTCTGCGTCGGTAGCGGCAGCCACTGGGCAACGATGCCCTTGTCTTGCAAGCGACTGGCGGCCAGCTCGTAGAAATCCCGCGAATACAGATTGACCACGCCGGCCGCGGAGGGCGGTGGCGGTTCCAGGGTGATCACGTCGTAGGTCTGTGCACTGCGCAGCAGTTCCTGGCGACCGTCGCGCAGGCGTATGTCGACGCCGGGATCGTTGGCCGCATTGAAGTTGCCCTTGAACAACGGCGCTGCTTTCACCACCGATGGCAGCAACTCGGCGACCACGCGATGTTCCAGACCCGGATAGCGCAGCATGGCGCCTGCGGTGATGCCGGTGCCGAAGCCGATCACCAGGGTCGAGCGCGGTTCACCGTTGTGGATCAGCAGTGGCAGCAGTGCCTGAATGCGCATGTAGCGCAGCGACGGAATGGCATCGCCGGTGTTCGACACACCTTGTATGTACAAACGGTGGAAGGTGTTTTCGCCACGTCCCTGAGTGACCACCGCGACAGTGCCGCCGCGTCCTTCCTCGTAGAAGGCCAGCGTGCCGTTGCGTGCGCCGGGCAACAGGCTGGCGAGTTTGTCAGCTGGGGTCAGCACCGCCACCGCTACGCACACCAGACCTAGCGCGACCACGGCCTGGCGCCGACCTTTCGCCACACCATGGCCCTTGCGCACCGCCAGATAACCGATTGTCGCTGCGACAAGCGCCAGTAGACCGAGGGTGCGCACCAGTCCCAGCAAGGGAATCAATACGAAGCCGCAAAGCATCACACCGATGATCCCGCCCAGGGTGTTGAACGCCACCACGGCCCCGACATCGCGGCCCACACGTTCGCTGCCGACACTCAGGCGCAACGCCAGAGGAAATGCCGCGCCGAGCAGCAGGGTCGGCACGAACACGATGCTCAGCGCTGCTACGGCAAAGCGCGCGCTCATGCCGGCCAGCTCACTGACGCCCAGACTCAGCAGCCAGTTTTCCGCATGGCTCTGCGCGAGCACCAGCCAGCGCCCGAGTATGGCGATCTCCAGCAGCGCAATCAGGCCTGCACCGGCAATCAGCAAACCGAATGCGCCCCATGGGTCGCGAATGCGTTCGACGCGACGGGCGAGCACGGCGCTGCCGATAAACAGCCCGGTCAGGTAGGTCGCCAGTACCACGGCAAACGCATAGGTGCGCGTACTCATGAACTGCACGATCGACTGCGACCACACCACCTCGTAGCCCAACGCCACACCTCCGGCGATCGCGTAGAGCCACAGCGCAGTGCGGTCGGGTGCTTTTGCGTTGGCATGTTTGGCCGGCGTAGCCAGCGCCACTGGCTGCTGGCGCTGCCACCACAGCGCACCGGCTGCGGCAAGCAGGTTGAGCATCGCGGCGAACAGCGCACTGCCGCGCACGCCGAGGCTGGCGATCAGTACGAACGCGGCGAGCAAAGTGCCAACGATCGCGCCCAGCGTATTCGCCGCATACAACTGACCGCCGGCCTTGCCCGGCTCAGCCGCCAGTGCGCGCACCAGCACCGGCAGCGTCCCGCCCATCAACACCGCCGGAACGCCCACCAGCGCAAACGGCAGCAACCACGCGAGCACGCCGACATGACCCTGCAACCAGGCAAACGCACTGGCCGCCAGACCCATGGCCACTGTCGCGCCAACGCCGAGCATGGCCACCAGTACTTCCAGCCCGGCATACAGCAGAACCGGCTGTTGCAAGCGATCGGCCCAGCGCCCGAACAACCAGCCGCCGAGAGCAAGCCCGGCGAAAAACGCGCTGATGCCGGTGGTGATCGCATAGACCTCGACGCCGACCACCAGCGAGAGCTGTTTGATCCACAACACCTGATAAACCAACGCCGCCGCGCCGGAGACGCACAGCAGCAGGGCAGGGATCAACGAGGTGGTGGACGCGGCTTGCGGAACGGGTATGGCCGACGGCTTGCTGGCGATACGTGAGGACATGCGGTGGGCCTTGTTCTGGATTGGCTGTTGTTGATCGTTCCCACACTCTGCGTGGGAATGCCTCACTGGACGCTCCGCGTCCGCTTCGGCATGGGACGCAGAGCGTCCCGGGCTGCGTTACCACGCAGAGCGTGGGAACGATCGCAGAAAACCTTGTGGGAGCGAGCCTGCTCGCGAACGAATCCGACCCGGTCTCTTGTTGAAAACAGGGCCGCCCGCCGATGCAGGCGGGCGGCGGTACAGCGGTATTACTGGGCTTTCTTCATTTTTTCTTCGATACGGCGGTCCACATCCTCGCGGATCTGGTCGATGCTGAAGCTCGCCGGACGCTGGCTGGGTGGATAGTCGACGAAGGTCTGCAGGAACTTCGCCGCGCGGCGGGTACCGTCGAAAATCAGATAGTCGTTTTTCGTCAGCCAGTCATAGTACTGGTCAGACACGACATCGGCGCGTTCGTACGGGTCCATGCGCAGGTTGAACATTTTCGGCACACGCAGGCAGGTGAACGGTTCGCTCCACACCTGCAGTCCGCCGGGTGCGCGCTGCTCACAGAACACCAGTTTCCAATCGTTGAAACGCATGCTGACCAACGCACCGTCATCGTTGAAGTAGTAGAACTCGTTGCGCGCGCTCTTGTCGGTTTTACCGGTCAGGTAGTCCAGCTGGTTATAGCCGTCCAGGTGCACTTTGAAGTTCTTGCCACCGACGTCGGCGCCCTTGAGCAAGCGATCCTTGATGTCGGTGTCGCCCACGGCGGCCAACAGCGTCGGGAACCAGTCCAGACCGGAGAACATTTGCGTGGAGACTTCGCCTGCCTTGACTTTGCCCGGCCAGCGAATCATCGCCGGTACTCGGTACGCGCCTTCCCAGTTCGAGTTTTTCTCGTTGCGGAACGGCGTCGTTGCAGCGTCGGGCCACGACCATTGGTTCGGGCCATTGTCGGTGGTGTAGACGACGATGGTGTTCTCGGTCAGCTTCAAGTCATCCAGTGTCTTGAGCAGCTTGCCGACGTCGCCGTCATGCTCGAGCATGCCATCGGCATATTCGTTACCGACCATGCCGCTTTGCCCTTGCATGGATTCACGCACGTGAGTGAAGGCATGCATGCGTGTGGTGTTCATCCAGACAAAGAACGGCTTGTCCGCTTTGGCTTGTTTCTCGATGAACGCTTGCGCGGCCGCTGTGGTTTCGTCGTCGATGGTTTCCATGCGTTTCTTGGTCAGCGCGCCGGTATCTTCAATCTTGCCGTCGGCAAAACTGTGGATCACGCCACGGGGCGACGCGGCTTTGACGAACTCGGCATCATCCTTGGGCCAGTACGGGCGTTCAGGTTCCTCTTCGGCGTTGAGGTGATAGAGGTTGCCGAAAAACTCGTCGAAACCATGGTTGGTCGGCAGGTATTCATCCTTGTCGCCCAAGTGGTTCTTGCCGAATTGACCGGTGGCATAGCCCTGGGCTTTCAGCGCTTGGGCAATGGTCACATCGCGCGCCTGCAAGCCCACCGGAACCCCCGGCATGCCGACCTTGGACAAGCCGGTCCGCAGCGGCGTCTGCCCGGTAATGAACGACGAGCGTCCGGCCGTGCAACTGTTTTCGGCATAGTAATCGGTGAAGATCATGCCTTCTTTGGCGATACGGTCGATATTCGGCGTCTTGTATCCGACCACGCCCATGGAATAGGCACTGATGTTGGTCTGGCCGATGTCATCGCCGAAGATCACGAGAATGTTGGGTTTTTCAGCCGCTGTGGCGGTTGCCGACAGCGCCATCACCGAGGTCGCCACCAGGGCGAGCTTCGGTAGCCACTTGCGTATGCGAGTCATGTGACTTGCTCCTTTGCGCGGGGGTCGTTTTTTGCGACAAACCTTTATTGCTCTCCTGCATCACGCTTTCTTATTGCACCTGCTCGGTTGCCGGTGGATCGAACGGATAGATCCGGCGCCATTCCGACGCCATGTCCACCACCGTCCAGCCACGGGATTTCGCTTCGTCGAGGGCCTTGTCGAGTCGGCCGATATTCGATTGCCGGTCATATGCCCACTCGCGCTTGGCATCGGTGTGGTGCACCAGCCCCATGAAGCGCCTGCCGGGCCCGGCGGCGGTCCACTGCAGCATCTGCAAATCACCGTCGGAATTACCGAAGGCCAGAATTGGCCGCCGACCGATCACGGCGTCGATGCTCACGGGCTTGCCCGGGCCGTCGTCGTTGTGCGCGACTTTCGGTGTGCGCACGATGGAGGCTGTGCCGTCCTTGAACTGGTAAGAGGTGACGAAGGTGGTGCCGATCACCTGTTCCGGCGGGATGCCGTAGACCTTCTCGGCGAAGGCGCGCATGAAGCCGGTGTCGCCACCGGAAACGATGTAGGTCTTGAAGTTCTGGCTGCGCAGGTAGTCGAGCATTTCCAGCATCGGCTGGAAGATCATTTCGGTGTAGGGCTTGCCGGTTTTCGGGTGGCGGGCCTGGCTGAACCAGGTTTTCGCGTAGTCGTCGAAGGCTTCGGTGGTCATGCCGCCGTGAGTGGCGCCGACGATCTTCAGCAAACCCTCCATGCCCGATGCGGCGAGGGCTTGGTGATCATTTTCCAGCACCGCTTTGAACGGCTGGGTGGTTTTCCATTCCGGGTGTTGTGCCGCGGTGCGCTTGACCTCGTCGAAGGCAAACAGCAATTCGAAGTACGCCGGTTGTTCGCTCCACAACGTGCCGTCGTTGTCGAACACAGCGATGCGCTCGGCCGGTTTGACGAAGTCCTTGCTGCTCTGGTCAGTCACGGCCTGTACGAACTCGATGATGCTCTTCTTCGCGGGGCCGTCGTTCCATGACGGCAGCGGTTCATTCGCCTGTACCAACAGGGGCAAGGCCAGTGTCAGCAGCAGGGCAAGACCGAAACGTTGGCGCAGCAGCAACGGATTGATCATGGGAAATCCTTCTCATGCACAGGGTTGAGCGGGCGCAGGGCCGGTGCGTCTTTCGCCTGTTGCCGGGCGACCTGACTTTGAAGCGTAGACAACGATTGGTGCAGCTGAACAAGTGTTTGATCGACGGCAGACTGACGGCCGTAAAGCCCGCGTAACAGACCCTGCAAACGCGGACCGGCGCCCGTGAGTTTCAAGCCCAGACGACTGCGCCGCAGCCACAGGTACAGCGCGGTCAGTTGCGCGGGTCTGGCTTGCAGTTGCGGGTCGATCTGTTGCCAGGCGAAAGCGGCCGAATGCTGCCAGGCCAATTGCTTCGCCCGTTTATGGGCGAGCCAGCGTCGATGGGTGCGAACGGCGACGGGCCACAGCAAGTACACACTGACGGCGAGGCCGACCGCCAGCGCCAGCCAGAGCAGCCAGCGGCTGGAGAACTGCAAGTGATTCTGTTGCAGTTGCCTGAGGTCTTCGGCCAGCGCAAACACCGGTTTATAGGCATTGTTGGCCGCGGCCTCGAAGCTCACGGACGGCACCTCAGCGCTACGGATCTGCCGCGCAGCGGAGTCCCACCATTTCACGCGGATCGCCGGCAAGGTGTAAGTACCGGCGCTGTCGATGCGATAACTGGCGCTGTCGACGCGTTGACCGCCGAGGATATTGCCGCGACCGTCATCCAGCGCTTTGACTTGTGGCGTCTTCGCGTAGCGACTCAAGCCGGCGACATCACTGAAGGTCGGAATGGGCAGCGCCATCGCCAGCGCGCCATCAGCCTGTAACGTGAGCTCACGGGTGATGCTGTCGCCGACTTTCGGCGGCATCGCCGAATGTGTAACGACCTGTTTCAAGCGCAACCCGCTCGCGACCAAAGGCGTCTCCCCGGGCGCGAAACCGGGCGGCTGGGCGGCGCTGAAACTCAGCGGCTGGCTTTGTGCGCTGATTTCTTCAGTGGCCTGGCCCAGTCTGGCGCGTACGGTCAGCGCCGGGATATCGAAACTGCGCGCGACGTTGGGCGTGATCAGATAGCTATAGCGCAAGCCATTGAACGATTGGCCATCGATGGTCTGGTTCAGATGCTGCGCCTGGCCGTTCGGCGGCATCACCAGCGCACCGTCGAGTTGCAGATCGGGCAGGGCGGCGGCGCTGGTGAACCAGGTATCGGTGAGGACGTCGAGTTGCAGTTCGACCAGACCGCCGACCATCGCGCCTTCGCTGGGGTTGAGGTGAGCCTGGACCTTCAGTTGCGCTGGGGCGGCAAAAACATTCAGAGACAGCAGGCTGGTCAGCAGCAGTGCGCTGAGTTTTGCGGTGATTGTTCTGCCGCCATCGCTGGCAAGCCAGCTCCCACAAATCACAGCAATCTTCACAAAGTTTGCAACTACACAGAAATTCCCTGTGGGAGCTGGCTTACCAGCGATGGCGGCGCTCAGGTGTCGGAGGTTCATGGCCGGTCTCCCTGCTGATCCTGCAAGCTGAACTTCTGCTTGAGAAACTTCGCCGGCGAGGTGGTCAGGTTCTCCAGCCACAGCGCGTCGGACGCGGCCTGCTGGGTCTCGATCTTTTTGCTCTGACCTTTCCCGGGCGTCTTGTCGAATTTGACTTCGTCGGGTTTGGTTTGTGGAGCGTTTTTCTCGGCGCTTTCGGTGTCCTTGAGCAGTGCCTGAGCCAAGGCCAGATTGGCGGTCGCTTGAGGAAATTGCGGCTGCAGTTTCAACGCCTGGCTGTAGGCGGCAATCGCCTGCTCGAACTTGAAGCGGCGCACGTAAATGTTGCCCAGATAGAAATACGCCTGCGGCGTGTCCAGGCGGGCAAAGGTCGCCATTGCCAAGTCGTAATCAGCGGCGTGATAGGCCGCGACGCCTTTCCAGTAGGGGTCGACGAACAGCGCCGCCGCCTCGGGCAAACGATCATGTTCAAACGCCCAGCGGCCTTGTTGGTCGCGGGTGAAAAAGGCATCGGTGAGGGCGTTGGCCTGCGCCGGCGCCGCAGGCCAGCCCAGCCCTACGGCCAAAACCAGCGCTGGCATCCAGTTGACGCTCCAGCCTTTGCGCACGCTGAACAGCGCCAGTAACAACAACGGCCAGCAGAGCCAGTAACCGGCGTCCTTCCAGTGCAACTCGCGCTGATCGGCGCTGGCGCTCTGGAAGTGTTGCCGGGCGTGCAACTCGATCCACTCCAGGTCATCGTTGTCGAGGGTCAGGCTGCCGAGCGGCGCGTCGACGGCCGAGGCCAATTGCTTGAGGCCCGCTTGATCGAAGCTGCCGAGCACCGGACGCCCGCTGCTGTCGATTTTCGGCTGGCCGCTGGCGGTAGTGATGACGCCCGCGTCTTCGCTGCCCACCGCCAGAACCAGAACTTGCAAGGCGCTGCCGTCGAGGTGTTTTTGCAAATCATCGAGTTGCGTGGTGTCGGCACCGTCAGTCATCAACAGCAAACTGCCCGGGGTGTTCTCGGCGCTGAGCAAACGTTTCGCGTGATCGATCACGGCGGCGACGTTCTTGCCGGGTTTGTCGATCAAGCCCGTGCCCAAGGCCTGGATGAAACTGTCGAGCAACGCCGGATCGTCGGTCGGTGGCAACACCAGATGCGCGCTGCCGGCATAGGCAATCAGTGCGGTTCGTGCAGCGGCGCGACGTTGAAGCAGATCATGCAGCTTGTGCTTGACCGCCTCCAGCCGCGTCGGCTGCACATCGTTGGCGTCCATCGACGGCGAAAGGTCGACGGCAACGATCAACGGCGCACGGTTCTCGAGAAAGTCCGGGCGATCCTGTTCCCATGTCGGCCCGGCCGCGGCGAGGGCGCCGAGAACCAGCAGTGCGCAGAGCAAATGCACCGGGCGCAGACGTTGGTGATCCTGCGGCGTGATTAACAGGTGCGGCAGCAAGTGTTCCGCGATATTACCGCGCAGACGTTTTTGCAGGTCGCGGCTGCGGCGCCAGATCAGAGGCAGCATTACGCCGAACAGCGCAAGCAACAGCCAGAGCGGGCGCAGGAAGTGGAAATCGCTCAGATTGATCTCCATATCAGGCCTCCTGCTGCTGCCGCGCAACCGTCAGGTTCGGCCGTAAAAGGGCGCCGAGCTGATACAACGCCAACAACAGCAGAGCTGCGCCCAGCGGCCAGTAGAACAATTCCCGCTGCGGCTGATGGCTAAGGGTTTTCACCTGATGCGGGGTGAGCTGGTCGAGGGTGTTGTAGACCTGATCCAGTGCCGCGCGATCTTCGGCGCGGAAGAAGCGGCCGCCGGTGGTATTGGCGATCTGTTCGAGGCCTTGCAGATTGACCTTCGCTTCGCCGGAAGCGTCGGGGTCGCCAATGCCGATGGTATGAATGACCACGCCTTTGTTGGCCGCCATTTCAGCGGCGTGATCCGGCGTAATGGCGCTGCTGGTGTCGTTGCCATCGGTCAACAGAATCAGGACTTTTTCCTGCTCATGGGCCTTGTCGAGCAATTTCAGGCTGAGCCCGATCGCGTCACCGATCGCCGTGTTGGGGCCGGCCATGCCGATCCCGGTATCGGCCAGCAACAACGACAGGCTGGCGTGATCGAGGGTCAGCGGAGCCTGTGGATAGGCACCGCTGCCAAATACGATCAGGCCGATGCGGTCGTCCTTGCGTTTGTCGATGAAGCCTTGCACCACGTCTTTGACCGCCGCCAGACGATTGATTTTTTCGCCCTGAGCATTGGCGAAATCCTCGGTCTCCATCGACTGCGAAAGGTCGATGGCGAGCATCAGGTCGCGCACCGGTTGCTGGCGTTCGATCGGCTTTTCGACGTACACCGGACGCGACACGGCCAGCAGGATCAGCGCCCACACCAGCACATTCAGCAGCAGTTGCCAGCGATTGCGCCGACTGCCCGCGTTGCCCGGCGCTTCGCCGACCGCGCGGCTCATCGCGCCGAAAAACGGTACGCGCACGGCACTGCGGGCTTCGTTATAGGCGGGCAAAAAGCGGTAAGCCAGCCAAGGCAGCGGCAGCAGAAGCAACAGCCAGGGGTAATCAAGCTGCCACATGGTGATGCTCCACCCAGTATTGGCAGCTGTCGAAGAGCATTTGCCGTTGCGCTGCGGGAAGGGCGCGCAATACGGGGTCCGGCGCGTAGGCGAGTTGGGCCAGTTGATTGCTGAAGTCGGCGGGCATTCTGTTTTTGCAATGTCGTTGCAGAAATTCCTGCCATTCATCTCTGCCAAGCGCCGCCGGGCCTTGTGGGAGCGGGCCTGCTCGCGATGGCGCTGTGTCAGTGGATCGAGGTATTGCATGCGCTGACGTCTTCGCGAGCAGGCTCGCTCCCACAGGGAATGCATTCCAGCGCCGCGATCCAGTGGGCATGGAGAGGGCCGTGCGTTTGAGCAACTCAGGCAATTCGCGCAGGGCATTGAGGTCGTCGCTGCGGTCGCGCAACTGTGCCAGTCGGGCAAGTGCTTCACGGCGATAGCGGTCGCGGCGCCATTGCCAGTATCTGCGCAGGCCGATCAACAGCGCGGCGAATATCAGCGTCGCCAGCAATAACCACCAGCCCCACGTTTGTGGCGCATAGCTGACGGGCGCGGGCAGGGCCAGCTCCTTGAGCTGATCGATACCAGGGATGTTCGGGGTCATCGCGGGCGTCCGGCACTTTTGCCCAGTTCGGCGCGCAGTTGCCCATGGGCGTCCTCGGCGGTGCTGATCATCATCAGCGGTACCTGACTGCGGCGCAGCAGGCTGGCGACGTCCTTGAGCCGGCCGCTGAGAAAATCCTCCAGCGGCTGCTGCACGTTACGTTTTTCGATCGCCAGTTCGACCTGCAACTCGCCCTGGGTCACCAGCAACCGACCATTGTTCGGCAGTTTCAGCGCCAGCGGATCATAGACCTGCAAGGCAATCACATCGTTGTGCGCCGACAGCTGCCGCATCAGTTGCAAGGTGCGCTCTCCGGCGCCGGCAAAGTCGCTGACGATGCAGATCAAATGGTCGTGCCCGGCCACACCGAGGCAGCGCTGCAAGGCTTTGTCCAGTTGGTCCTCATCTTCGGCGTCGGGATTGCCGGCGTTCAGCGCGCGATTGTGCTGCACCACACGGCTGAGCAGCGCTTCGACACGTTTGCGACTGCGTAACGGCGCGATGCTGTCGATGCGCTGATCGTTGAAAACCAGACCGCCAACCCGATCCCCGGTATGAAAAACCATCCACGCCGCCAGCGCGGCGAGTTCGGCGGCGACCGCCGATTTGAAGCTGCGCTGCGAGCCGAAGAACATCGACATGCGCTGGTCGACCACGATCAGGGCCGGGCGGTCGCGTTCTTCGGTGAAGGTGCGCACCACCGGTTTGCCGGTACGCAACGAAGCGCGCCAGTCGAGGTGGCGCAGGTCATCGCCCGGTTGATAGCGGCGTAACTCGTCGAAATTCAGCCCGCGACCGCGAAGCCGCGAGGCGTGGTTGCCGGCGAGGATGCTGCCCTGCGGCTGCCGGGCAAGAAAACTCAGGTCTCGGGCCTCGAACTCCAGCGCCATCAATTGCGCGAGAGAGACGTAGACCAAGCCTTCGTCGTTCATGCGGGAATCGCCACTTTGTCGAGAATCCGGTCGAGCACCTGATCGGCGCTGACGCCATCGGCAACGGCGTCGTAGCTCAGCTGCAAACGATGGCGCAACACCGGATGGACCACGGCGCGGACGTTGTCCGGCGAGACGAAATCCTGTCCCTGCAACCACGCATCGGCGCGGGCGCAGCGGTCCAGGCCAATGCCGCCACGGGGACTGGCACCAATGGCGATCCAGCGTGCGAGGTCTTCGTCGTAGTCGGCGGGGTGGCGGGTGGCGTTGATCAGGTCGATCAGATAAGTGTCGATCGCCGGTGAAACGTGCACCGCGCTGACTTCCTTGCGCGCAGCAAAAATCACCTCCTGCGGCAAAGTGAAATTCTTCACCGGCGTGGTGCTGGCACCCTGGGCAAACTCTTCGTTCCGCAGCAGGCGCAACACCTGGCTTTCGTTTTCGGCACTGGGGTAATCGAGCAGCACCTTCATCAGAAAACGGTCCATCTGCGCTTCCGGCAGCGGATAAGTACCTTCCTGCTCGATCGGGTTCTGCGTCGCCACCACGATGAATAGCTCGGGCAGGGCATGGCTGTTGCCGGCCACGGTGATCTGGCGTTCCTCCATGGCTTCGAGCAGCGCCGCCTGAACCTTGGCCGGGGCGCGGTTGATTTCGTCGGCAAGGATCAGATTGCCGAACAGCGGGCCGGGCTGGAAACGGATTTCATTTTTGCCCTCGACCTGGTGCAGCACCTCGGCGCCAGTGATGTCCGAGGGCAACAGGTCGGGTGTGAACTGGATGCGGCTCATCTTCGCATCAAGGTGTTTGGCCAGTGCCTTGACCGTGCGCGTCTTGGCCAGCCCGGGCAGACTTTCCAGGAGCAAATGACCATTGGCCAAAAGCCCGAGCAGAATCTGCCGGATGACTTGATCCTGACCGAGCACCGCTTCGGCGATGCTGGCTTGCAGGGCGTTGAGGTCGGTGAGCGCAGTCATGGGCAGTCCTTTGTGTCCGGGTCTAGAAAAACGCCAGGGTCAGATTGACGCTGAAGCCGTTGCCTTCGGGGCGGTTCTTGGTGTCGAACTCGGGCACCCAGCGCGCGCTGATGTTGGCCTGGGCGTCGGCGAATGTTCCGGCCCAGCCAATCACCGGGCCGGCGCCTACCGAACGGCCGCGATAGCCATTGAAGACATCGGCGGTCTGGCCTTTGTCGTCGGTCAGTTGCTGCACGTAGCCGGCGGCAAGTCCGGCGCTCCAGCCATTGCCCAAGCCGTGAGTCCAGAGGGCGTCGAGGGTGAAGATGTTGCCGTTGCGATAGTCGGTAGCGTCGTTCTCGGTGTAGAACTCCAGCCCGCTGGACACAGTGAACTCGCCGCCCTTGCCGTCGAGGTGGGTAAAAGCCACGGTCGGCATGAATGTGTAGTTGTTCTGTCCGGGGTTGGCCAGGCGATCCTTGTTATAGGCACCGGTCGGCACGTAGATCGGCAGTGACAGCGAGAGATGATTGCGTTCGTCGAAGTGATAACCGGCGGCGATCGGGGTGATCAGCGCATCGGCAAACTGCGTGCCGGAATCGCTGTCACCCAACGTGCGCCCGCGCGGGCCGGTGATGCTCGCCTTGATGTCGGTGTATTGCACCGGCAGGCCCATTGCCGAAGCGAAATTCCAGCGGCCCTTGCCGGTGTTCCAGACATGGGTGAAGTTGGCCATGGTGTAGGAGACTTTCATGTCGATCCCGCCACTGATCGCGCCGGAAATCGGTGCGCCGTCGCTGCCCTTGAGCGAGCCGTCGTACCAGATGCTGGTCAACGACATTACCCAGCCCGGCTCCGGCGGCACGACGCCAGCATTGGCGAACACTTGCTGACCCGTGATCGGCCGCCCGACGCCACCTTCCGCAGCGAACAGCGGTGGGCTGACGCCCAGGCACAGAGAGAGGAGGAGACGCCCGCTCCGTGGCTTGAGCATGGCGAACGCCGCGCCACCCGGTCCCGGCAGAAATCCTCTATTCCCGGCTCGACTGCAGGTCATTTCCCGATTCCATGGTGTTTTTTCCGGACAACAGAGCACTGTTGCGCCGCTACTGCGTTGTCCGTTTGCTTATCAAGCCTGTAGGACTCGTCCTTCTGAAACTAGCAGCTAATCGGGGGTTAGCCAGTCGAAGGAATTAATTCGTTGGTGCGGGCGGCGGGGTGCGCACATCACGCTTCTAATGGTCGGAGCCAAGCTGAATCGAAGGTGGTTGGGGCGGCGCTGCAAACTTTTGTGGGAGCGAGCCTGCTCGCGAAAGCGGTAGTCCAGTTGACACACGTTTCTGATATCGACACCTGATTTCGCGAGCAGGCTCGCTTCCACGGGACTTGTATACAATCTCACCGCCGAGCACCCAACAATTTCCAACAGGGCATAGGTCGTCAGCCGATTTCGTGGTTAACTTCCGCCTCTTGCATGCTTTCCAATCAAAAAACAGAAGGACTCAAGTCATGGCTCAAGTCACCCTCAAAGGCAATCCGGTTCAAGTCAACGGCCAGTTGCCACAAGCCGGTTCCAAGGCGCCAGCCTTTTCCCTGGTAGCCGGCAATCTGTCCGACGTCACCCTGAAAGACTTCGCCGGCAAGCGCAAAGTCCTGAACATTTTTCCAAGCGTCGACACCCCGACCTGCGCCACCTCCGTGCGCAAGTTCAACGCCCAGGCCAACGAACTCGCCAACACCGTGGTGCTGTGCATCTCCGCTGACCTGCCGTTTGCCCAGGCGCGCTTCTGCGGTGCTGAAGGTCTGGAAAACGTACAGAACCTGTCGACCCTGCGCGGCAGCGAGTTCATCGAAAACTACGGCGTGGCCATTGCCGACGGTCCGCTCAAAGGCCTGACCGCTCGCGCCGTTGTGGTGCTGGACGAAAACGACAACGTCCTGCACAGCGAACTGGTCAAGGAAATCGCTGAGGAGCCTAACTACGAAGCGGCACTGTCCGTTCTCAAGTAAGGCTTTTACAATTGTCAACGGCCTGGCCCTGTCCAGGCCGTTTTCATTTGTGTATCAGGGTTTTGCCTCACACCTTGAAACGTAAGTGGAAGGTAAATTGCCGGTAAAGCTGCTTTGCTTAAATCCACTCAGTGCTTATCGTTCAGCCTCCCGTAATAGAAGCCCACGCGCCCAATGGTCAATAACTCCATGCAATCGTCCCCCCGCAAATCCCGTCGCTGGCTGATCAGCCTGCTTGTCCTGTTGGTCATCGCCGTCCTGTGCTGGAAATTCTGGCCCGCCGGCTCTGCGGACAAGGCGGGTGGCGACAAAGCGGCCGCCGGGCATACCGGGCGCTCGGGCATGATGCGGCCGGGCTTCGGCGGCGGTACCGGGCCGATTCCGGTGCGTGTGGCGCCGGCGGTGAAGGGCGACTTCCCGCTGTATTACAAGGCGCTGGGCACGGTCACCGCGCTGAATACCATCAACGTGCGCAGCCGGGTGGGCGGCGAACTGGTCAAGATTCATTTCGAAGAAGGGCAGATGGTCAAGGCGGGCGACCTGCTGGCCGAGATCGATCCGCGTCCTTACCAGAATGCTCTGCTCCAGGCCGAAGGCACGTTGCTGCAGAATCAGGCGCAACTGAAAAACGCCCAGGTCGACGTCGAGCGTTATCGTGGGCTGTATAAAGAAGACAGCATCGCCAAACAGACCCTCGACACCGCCGAAGCGCTGGTCGGCCAATACTTGGGCACGGTCAAGACCAATCAGGCAGCGGTCAACGACGCCAAGCTCAATCTCGAATTCACCAAGATCCGCGCGCCGATTGCCGGCCGCGTCGGTCTGCGTCAGGTCGACGTCGGCAACCTCGTCGCCGCCAACGACACCACGTTCCTCGCAGTGATCACCCAAACGCAACCGATCAGCGTGGCCTTCACCTTGCCGGAAAACAGCCTCGACACCGTGCTGGCCCGTTACCGCAGCGGCGCCAAGTTGCCTGCCGAAGCCTGGGATCGCGGCGACACCAAGCTGCAAGCCACTGGCGTGCTGCAAAGCCTCGACAACCAGATCGACGTCGCTACCGGCACTTTGAAATTCAAGGCTCGCTACGACAATCGCGACCAGTCGCTGTTTCCCAATCAGTTCGTCAACGTCCATTTACTGGCAGACACGCTGAAAGGTGTAGTGCTGGCGCCGTCGGCAGCGATCCAGTTCGGTACCAACGGCACCTTCGTCTATGCGCTGGACGGCGACAAGAAAGTCACCATTCGCCAACTGAAAATCGGTGCCAGCGACGGTGACAACACCGTGGTCACCGAAGGCCTCGCCGCGGGCGATCGCGTTGTGCTTGAAGGCACCGATCGCCTGAAGGAGGGCAGCGAAGTCGAAGTGGTCAATGACAGCAGCGAAGTGCCGACCTCGCCGACCGAACACCTGCAAGGCAAATCCGCCGCCAATCCCGATGCGACCACCGCTGAAAAGGCCAAGAAGGGCGCATGAACATATCGCGGCTGTTCATCCTCCGTCCGGTAGCCACCACCCTGAGCATGCTGGCCATTGTCCTGGCCGGCCTGATCGCTTATCGCCTGCTGCCGGTTTCGGCCTTGCCGCAGGTCGATTACCCGACCATCCGCGTCATGACCCTGTACCCCGGCGCCAGTCCGGACGTAATGACCAGCGCCGTCACCGCACCGCTTGAACGCCAGTTCGGGCAGATGCCGGGCCTGACGCAAATGGCTTCGACCAGCTCCGGCGGCGCTTCGGTGCTGACCCTGCGTTTCAGCCTCGACATCAATATGGACGTCGCCGAACAGCAGGTGCAGGCCGCGATCAACGCCGCGACCAACCTGCTGCCGACCGACTTGCCGGCGCCGCCGGTGTACAACAAGGTCAACCCGGCGGACACCCCGGTGCTGACTCTGGCCATCACCTCGAAAACCATGCTGCTGCCCAAGCTCAATGATCTGGTCGATACGCGCATGGCGCAGAAAATCGCCCAGATCAGCGGCGTCGGCATGGTCAGCATTGCCGGCGGTCAGCGTCAGGCCGTGCGGATCAAGGTCAACCCCGAAGCGCTCGCGGCCAACAGCCTCAACCTGTCGGATGTGCGCACGCTGATCGGCGCTTCCAACGTCAACCAGCCGAAAGGCAACTTCGATGGCCCGACCCGGGTGTCGATGCTCGATGCCAACGACCAACTGACCTCGCCCGAGGACTACGCCAACCTGATCCTGACCTACAAGAACGGCGCACCGCTGCGGCTCAAGGACGTCGCCGAAATCGTAGATGGCGCCGAGAACGAGCGTCTGGCCGCGTGGGCCAATCAGAATCAGGCAGTCCTGCTGAACATCCAGCGGCAGCCTGGCGCCAACGTCATCGAAGTGGTTGACCGCATCAAGGCCTTGCTGCCGAGCATCACCGATAACCTGCCGGCCGGCCTCGACGTCACTGTGCTGACGGATCGCACGCAGACCATCCGCGCCTCGGTCACCGACGTGCAACACGAGCTGCTGATCGCCATCGCGCTGGTGGTCATGGTCACGTTCCTGTTTCTGCGCCGCGCCAGTGCGACGATCATTCCCTCGGTAGCCGTGCCGCTGTCGTTGATCGGCACCTTTGGCGTGATGTACCTCGCCGGTTTCTCGGTGAACAACCTGACCTTGATGGCGCTGACCATTGCCACCGGTTTCGTGGTCGACGATGCCATCGTCATGCTTGAGAACATTTCGCGCTTCATCGAGGAAGGCGACAGTCCGATGCAAGCCGCGCTCAAGGGCGCGAAACAGATCGGCTTCACTCTGATTTCCCTGACCCTGTCGCTGATCGCCGTATTAATTCCGCTGTTGTTCATGGCCGATGTGGTGGGGCGCCTGTTCCGTGAATTCGCCATCACCCTGGCCGTGGCGATCCTGATTTCCCTGGTCGTGTCGCTGACCCTGACGCCGATGATGTGCGCGCGCCTGCTCAAGCGTGAACCGCAAGAACATGAGCAAGGCCGGTTCTATCGCGCCAGCGGTGGGTTCATCGACTGGATGATCAAGGAATACGGGCGGATGCTGCGCTGGGTGCTCAAGCATCAGCCGCTGACCTTGCTGGTAGCGATCGGCACACTGGCGTTGACCGTGTTTCTGTATGTGATCGTGCCGAAGGGCTTCTTTCCTGTGCAGGACACCGGGGTGATTCAGGGCATTTCCGAAGCGCCGCAATCGATTTCCTTCGCGGCGATGGGCGAGCGGCAGCAGGAACTGGCGAAGATCATCCTCGAAGATCCGGCGGTGCAGAGCCTGTCGTCGTACATTGGCGTCGACGGCGACAACGCCACGCTCAATAGCGGGCGCTTGCTGATCAACCTCAAGCCCCACGGCGAGCGTGATCTGACGGCGAGCGAAGTGATCGCACGCCTGCAACCGAAACTGGACAAACTGGTTGGCATTCGCCTGTTCATGCAGCCGGTGCAGGACCTGACCATCGAGGATCGGGTCAGCCGCACGCAGTACCAGTTCAGCATGTCGTCGCCGGATTCCGAATTGCTCAGTCAGTGGAGCGGGCGTCTGGTCGAGGCTCTGGCGCAGCGTCCGGAATTGACCGACGTGGCCAGTGACCTTCAGGACAAAGGCTTGCAGGTCTATCTGGTGATCGACCGTGATGCAGCCTCACGCCTCGGCGTGTCGGTGGCAAACATCACTGATGCACTGTATGACGCGTTCGGCCAGCGGCAGATTTCGACCATTTACACTCAGGCCAGCCAGTACCGCGTGGTGCTGCAAGCCCAGGCCGGGGAGAAGATCGGCCCGCAGGCGCTGGACCAGATCCACGTCAAGACCACCGACGGCGCGCAGGTGCGCCTGTCCAGTCTGGCGCATGTCGAAGAGCGCCAGGCGCAGTTGGCGATCACTCACATCGGCCAGTTCCCGGCGGTGATGATGTCGTTCAACCTCGCGCCGGGCGTGGCGTTGGGGCATGCCGTAGACATCATCGAGCAGGTGCAGCAGGACATCGGCATGCCGGTCGGCGTGCAGACTCAATTCCAGTGGCGCGGCGCAGGCGTTTCAGGCTTCGCTGTCGAGCACCTTGCTGCTGATTCTGGCGGCGGTGGTGACCATGTACATCGTGCTCGGCGTGCTCTACGAGAGCTACATCCACCCGATCACCATTCTTTCGACCTTGCCGTCCGCCGCCGTCGGTGCCTTGCTGGCGTTGCTGCTCAGCGGCAACGACCTGGGGATGATCGCGATCATCGGCATCATCCTGCTGATCGGTATCGTCAAGAAGAACGCGATCATGATGATCGACTTCGCTCTCGACGCCGAACGCACCCAGGGCATGGCCCCGGCAGAGGCAATCTATCAAGCGGCGCTGCTGCGCTTCCGGCCAATTCTGATGACCACACTGGCAGCGTTGTTCGGCGCGGTGCCGCTGATGCTGGCGACAGGTTCAGGGGCTGAATTGCGTCAGCCGCTGGGTCTGGTGATGGTTGGGGGGTTGCTCGTCAGTCAGGTGTTGACGCTGTTCACCACGCCGGTGATCTACCTGTACTTCGACCGCCTCGGAAGGCGCTTTGGCAAATCCAAAGCCGACGGTGAAGAGGTCGCGGTATGACTGGCGGAACGCTCAACTCCTGTGGGAGCGGGCTTGCTCGCGAAAGCGCTGTGTCAGCCGCTACACATGTTGGATGTGCCGGCCTCTTCGCGAGCAAGCCCGCTCCCACAGGATTCAGCGGTAGGGACTGGAGCGCATGAATCTTTCAGGTCCCTTCATCAAACGCCCCGTGGCGACCATGCTGCTGTCCCTGGCCATCATGTTGCTCGGCGGTGTCAGCTTCGGTCTGTTGCCTGTATCGCCGCTGCCGCAGATGGATTTCCCGGTGATTGTCGTCCAGGCCAGTCTGCCGGGCGCCAGTCCGGAGGTGATGGCTTCGACGGTGGCGACGCCGCTGGAGCGTTCGTTCGGTGCGATTGCCGGCGTCAACACCATGAGCAGCCGCTCCAGTCAGGGTTCGACGCGGGTCATTCTGCAGTTTGATCTCGACCGCGACATCAACGGCGCGGCGCGGGAAGTGCAGGCGGCGATCAATGCTTCGCGCAATCTGCTGCCAAGCGGGATGCGCAGCATGCCGACCTATAAAAAGGTCAACCCGTCGCAGGCGCCGATCATGGTGCTGTCGCTGACCTCGGACGTGCTGGAAAAAGGTCAACTCTACGATCTGGCCTCGACCATCCTCTCGCAAAGCCTGTCGCAGGTGCAGGGCGTCGGTGAAGTGCAGATCGGTGGCAGTTCGCTGCCGGCGGTGCGCATCGAGCTCGAACCGCAGGCCCTGAACCAGTACGGCGTGGCTCTCGACGATGTGCGCAAGACCATTGCCGACGCCAACGTGCGCCGACCCAAGGGCTCGGTCGAGGATGGCCAGCGTCTGTGGCAGATCCAGGCCAACGACCAGCTCGAGAAAGCCAAGGATTACGAGTCGCTGATCATTCACTACGCCGACGGCGCCGCATTGCGTCTCAAGGATGTGGCGAAAGTCAGCGATGGCGTTGAAGACCGTTACAACAGCGGTTTCTTCAACGACGACGCGGCGGTATTGCTGGTGATCAACCGTCAGGCGGGCGCCAACATCATCGAGACGGTCAACGAGATCAAGGCGCAGTTGCCGGCGCTGCAAGCGGTGCTGCCGGCCAGCGTCAAACTCAATCTGGCCATGGACCGATCGCCGGTAATCAAGGCCACGCTGCATGAAGCCGAGATGACCTTGCTGATCGCCGTCGCCCTGGTGGTACTGGTGGTCTACCTGTTTCTCGGTAACTTCCGCGCCTCGCTGATCCCGACCCTGGCGGTGCCAGTGTCGCTGGTCGGCACCTTTGCGGTGATGTACCTGTACGGGTTCTCGCTGAACAACCTGTCGCTGATGGCGCTGATCCTGGCCACCGGTCTGGTGGTGGATGACGCCATCGTGGTGCTGGAAAACATTTCCCGGCATATCGACGAAGGCGTTAAACCGATGCAGGCGGCGTACCTCGGGGCCAAGGAAGTCGGCTTTACCCTGCTGTCGATGAACGTCTCGCTGGTGGCGGTGTTCCTCTCGATTCTGTTCATGGGCGGGCTGGTCGAGAGTCTATTCCGCGAGTTTTCCATCACCCTGGCGGCGGCGATCGTGGTGTCGCTGGTGGTTTCCCTGACACTGACGCCAATGCTCTGCGCGCGCTGGCTCAAACCACACACGCCGGGCCAGGAAAACCGCCTGCAACGCTGGAGCCACAAAACCAACGATTGGATGGTCGGCAAATACGCCACCAGCCTCGACTGGGTGTTGCGTCATCGGCGGCTGACCTTGTTCAGCCTGCTGCTCACCGTTGGCGTCAACGTTGCGCTCTACGTGGTGGTGCCGAAAACCTTCCTGCCGCAGCAGGACACCGGCCAGTTGATCGGTTTCGTGCGTGGCGATGACGGTCTGTCGTTCAACGTCATGCAGCCGAAAATGGAAACCTTCCGCCGCGCCGTGCTCAAGGACGAAGCGGTGGAAAGCGTGGCCGGGTTCATCGGCGGCAACAACGGCACCAACAACGCCTTCATGATCGTGCGGCTGAAGCCGATCAAGGAACGCCAACTGTCGGCACAGAAAGTCATCGAGCGCTTGCGCAAGGAAATGCCCAAGGTCCCCGGTGCACAGTTGATGCTGATGGCCGACCAGGACCTGCAATTTGGCGGCGGCCGCGAACAGACCAGTTCGCAGTACACCTACATCCTGCAAAGCGGTGACCTCGCCGAGCTGCGCAAGTGGTTTCCGAAAGTGGTCAGCGCGTTGCGTGCCTTGCCCGAGCTGACCGCCATCGATGCCCGCGAAGGTGCCGGGGCGCAGCAGGTGACACTGATTGTCGACCGCGATCAGGCCAAACGCCTGGGGGTCGACATGAACATGGTCACCGCCGTGCTCAACAACGCTTACAGCCAGCGGCAGATTTCGACGATCTACGACAGCCTCAACCAGTATCAGGTGGTGATGGAGGTCAATCCGAAATACGCCCAGGATCCGGTGACGCTCAAGCAGGTCGAGGTGATTACCGCTGACGGCGCGCGAGTGCCGCTGTCGACGTTTGCCCATTACGAAAACAGCCTGGAAAACGACCGGGTCAGTCATGAAGGCCAGTTTGCGTCCGAAAGCATTTCCTTTGATATGGCCGAAGGCGTGACCGTGGAGCAGGGCAGTGCCGCCATCGAACGGGCGATCGCCAAGGTCGGCCTGCCGGAGGACGTGATTGCGAAAATGGCCGGCACCGCTGACGCCTTCGCCGCGACGCAGAAGAGCCAGCCGTTCATGATCCTCGGTGCGCTGCTCGCCGTGTATCTGGTGCTCGGCGTGCTGTATGAAAGCTACATTCACCCGCTGACCATTCTTTCGACCTTGCCCTCGGCCGGGGTTGGCGCGTTGCTGTCGATTTATGCACTGGGCGGCGAGTTCAGCCTGATTTCCCTGCTGGGGATATTCCTGCTGATCGGCGTGGTGAAGAAAAACGCCATCCTGATGATCGATCTGGCGCTGCAACTGGAGCGGCATGAGGGCCTGTCGCCGCTGGAGTCTATCCGCAGCGCCTGCCTGCAACGCCTGCGACCGATTCTGATGACCACGCTGGCGGCGATCCTCGGCGCCTTGCCGCTGCTGCTCGGCCGCGCCGAGGGTGCGGAAATGCGCCAGCCGCTGGGCCTGACCATCATTGGCGGCCTGGTGTTCAGCCAGGTCCTGACCCTTTACACCACCCCGGTGGTTTACCTTTATCTCGACAAGCTGCGCCATCGTTTCAATAAATGGCGCGGCGTGCGCACTGATGCCGCTCTGGAAACTCCGCTATGACTGACCGTTCGCTTATCCAATTGGCCACCGCGCGCGGCTCGCGCCTGTTGAGCCTGTCACTGTGCGTAGCGCTGCTCAGCGCTTGCGCTGTCGGTCCGGACTATCAGCGCCCGCAAACTGCCGAAATCGTTCAGTTCAAGGAAGCCGAGGGCTGGCGTCAGGCCAATCCCAGCGACTCGCTGGCCCGTGGCGCCTGGTGGGAGTTGTACGGCGACCAACAGCTAAACGCCTTGATCGAGAAACTCAACAGCGCCAACCAGACCGTTGCCCAGTCCGAAGCGCAGTTCCGCCAGGCGCAGGCGCTGGTGCGCAGTGCGCGCGGGGCGTTTTACCCCAGTGTCGACCTGAGTCTGGGCAAGAACCGCTCCAGTCAGGGCACCGGCAGCAGCAGCTCGAGCCTGAGCAGTTCCTCAAGCGGTATTCGTGATACCTACACCGCGCAACTGGGCGTCAGTTGGGAAGCGGACGTGTGGGGCAAACTGCGCCGTGGGCTGGAGGCTGATGAGGCCAACGCGCAGGCGAGTTTTGCCGATCTGGCGGCGATGCGTCTGAGTCAGCAATCGGAGCTGGTGCAGAACTATCTGCAACTGCGGGTTATTGATCAGCAGAAGCGTTTGCTTGAGGCCACCGTCGCTGCTTATGAGCGTTCGCTGAAAATGACCCAGAACCAGTACCGCGCCGGGGTTTCCGGGCGCGATGCGGTGGCGCAGGCGCAAACCCAGTTGAAAAGCACCCAGGCCGATCTGGTCGACCTGATCTGGCAGCGCGCCCAGTTTGAAAACGCCATCGCCGTGCTCACTGGCGAAGCACCGGCGAACTTCAGCATCGCCGAAAGCGAGAGCATCCCGAAGCTGCCGCAAGTGCCGCTGAGCTTGCCTTCGCAATTGCTGGAGCGCCGTCCCGACATCGCTTCGGCCGAGCGCTCGGTGATCGCCGCCAATGCCAATGTCGGCGTGGCGAAAGCCGCGTATTACCCGGACCTGACCCTCAGTCTGAGCGGCGGCTACAGCAGTAGCACGTCAAAGAATTTGATCAGTCTGCCGAACCGTTTCTGGTCGGTCGGCCCTCAGCTGTCGTTGCCGCTGTTCGACGGCGGCATTCGTTCGGCCGAGGTCGATCGCAGCGAAGCGGCCTATGACGAAACCGTCGCCCGCTACCGCCAGACCGTGCTCGATGGATTCCGCGAAGTGGAAAACTACCTGGTCCAGCTCAAGGTGTATGAAGACGAAGCTGCGGTGCGCCAGGAAGCGCTGGACGCCGCCCGCGATTCCCTGCGTCTGACGGAAAACCAGTACAAGGCCGGGCTGATCGCTTATATCGATGTGGTAGTGGTGCAGGCCACGGCGCTGAGCAATGAGCGCAGCGTGCTGAATATTCTGCAGAACCGGTTGATTGCCAGTGTGCAGCTGATCGCCGCACTGGGCGGCGGTTGGGACGGCCAACTCGACGTCAGCGACAACCGCTGAACCTGAGGGAGCGCGCCTGCTTGCGAAAGCGGTTGACCAGGCAACTTCGATGGTGCTTGTGCCGACGCTTTCGCGAGCAAGCCCGCTCCCACAGGGATTCGCGTTGCACTGGAGATCGTTGATTTGCCCCCGATCCATTGTGGGAGCGAGCTTGCTCGCGAAAGCGGTGGATCAGTCGAGCGAGATGTTGAATGTGCCGACGCCTTCGCGAGCAAGCCCGCTCCCACAAGGGATTCGCGTTCGAATGATGATGGGTGGCTGGACGCTGAAAATTGAGGGAGCGAGCCTGCCCGCGAAAGCGGTGGATCAGTCGAGGGAGATGTTGAATGTGCCGACGCTTTCGCGAGCAAGCCCGCTCCCACAAGGGATTCGCGTTCGGAGAATGATGGGTGGCTGAACGCTCCCACAGGGGATTTGTGGGCGGCTTGAGATCGCTTGCCGAAGGTGGCTTAAAGCCCACCGCAGAGCCTTGTAGGACGATCGAACAAGCGTTTCATCGGCTTGATGGCAATTTGGTTACTTTGTCAGTGCGTTCTTCCGCGCAATCAGTACAATCGCCGCATTTGCCCGACCGAGAATGGAAGCAGTACGGTTTCGGCTTGTCACGAGAACCTCCATGCTCATCGGCAGCTACTCCTTCACCCTGGTTTTCATATCGTTGTGCGTGGCGATCCTCGCTTCCTACACGGCGCTCGACCTGACCGGGCGCATCGCCACGGCGAAAGGCCGGGCCGTGCATTTCTGGACGGCGGGCGGGGCGTTTGCGATGGGCGTTGGCGTCTGGTCAATGCACTTCATCGGCATGCTCGCCTTCAAATTGCCGATCGACCTGGGTTACGACTTCGCCCTGACCGCGTTGTCGCTGCTGATCGCGGTGCTGTCCTGCGGCTTTGCTTTATGGCTTGTCAGCCAGCCGAAACTGCCCCTGGCGCAACTGGCCTTCGGTGCACTGATCATGGGGTCAGGCATCAGCGCCATGCATTACACCGGCATGGCCGCGCTGCGCATGACTCCCGGCATCGATTACGACCCTACGCTGTTCAGCGCCTCCCTGCTGATCGCAGTCGGAGCTTCGGCAGCAGCGTTGTGGATTGCCTTTCGCCTGCGCCAGCAATCGCCCTATGTGCGGCTGATTCGCGCTGGCGCGGCGGTGATCATGGGCATGGCGATTGTCGGCATGCACTACACCGGCATGGCCGCTGCGCAGTTTCCTGACGGCAGTTTCTGCGGCGCGACGCTCAATGGCTTGAAGGGCAACGGCCTCGATAGTCTGGTAGTAGTGACCACGCTGGCGGTGCTGTCGATCGCCTTGTTGACCTCGATTCTCGACGCTCGCCTCGAAGCGCGCACCGCCGATCTGGCGCACTCGTTGACCGTGGCCAATCGCGAACTCACCCAACTGGCCTTGCACGATCCGCTGACCAGTCTGCCTAATCGCATGTTGCTCGACGACCGCATCAATCAGGCGATCAAAAAGGTTGAGGAGCAGGGCGGCTGCTTCGCCTTGATGTTCATCGACCTCGACGGCTTCAAACCGGTCAACGATGCGTTCGGCCATCACATGGGCGACCAATTGCTGCGCGAGGTCGGTATTCGTCTGCGTGAAGACTTGCGCAGCCAGGACACACTCGCACGGATCGGCGGCGATGAATTCGTTCTGCTGGTGCGTTTGAGCGAGCCCAATGACGCCTTGAGCCTGGCCGCGCGTCAGGTTGGTCTGATCGGCCGCACCTTCCGCGTCGCCGAACATGACCTGCAGATTTCCGCCAGCGTCGGCATCGCGCTGTATCCGGGCAACGGCGACAACGCCCAAGAGCTGCTGATGAACGCCGACGCCGCGATGTACCACGCCAAGGGCGGCGGCAAGAACGGCTACAGCTTCTTCGATGCGTCGATGAACACCAACGCGCGCAAACAACTGCAACTGTTGCAGGACCTGCGCGCGGCCATTGAGCACAACCAGTTCTGCCTGCATTACCAGCCCAAATTCGACGCCGCCAATGGCCGTCCGGTCGGTGCCGAAGCGCTGTTGCGCTGGAAGCATCCGCTGCACGGCATGTTGATGCCGGACAAGTTCATTGATCTGGCGGAGAAAACCGGGCTGATCATTCCGATGGGCGAATGGGTGCTCAACGAAGCCTGCCGGCAGATGCGCGAATGGTACGTGCTCGGTTACACCGACTGGCGCATCGCCGTGAACCTCTCGGCCTTGCAGTTCTGCCATGCCGGGCTGGTGCAAAGCGTGGCCAAGGCCTTGGCGACTCATCATCTGCCGGCCAACAGCCTGACGCTCGAAATCACCGAAACCACGGCGATGAGCGACGCCGATGCGAGCATGACCGTGCTGCAAGAGCTGTCGGACATGGGCGTCGACCTGTCGATCGACGACTTCGGCACCGGTTATTCCAGCCTGATGTACCTCAAGCGCTTGCCGGCCAATGAGCTGAAGATCGATCGCGGTTTCGTCCGTGATCTGGAACATGACAGCGATGATGCGGCGATCGTCTCGGCGATTGTCGCGCTGGGGCAGGCCCTGGACTTGCGGATTGTCGCCGAGGGTGTCGAGACCGGCGCGCAACAGGATTTCCTGACCAAACTGGGCTGTGATTCGCTGCAGGGCTATCTGCTTGGCCACCCGATGCCGGCGGAGCGCTTCATGCAGGACATCGTGCGCGGGCAACGGCTGGCGGTGGTCTGAGAGACCCTGTGGGAGCGAGCTTGCTCGCGAAGGCGCCCGGATAGGCGCCACATGCAAAACCCGCCAATCGCAGTTATTCTTCCCCCGACTGTTACGTGTGCACGTGGGGGAAGGCCAGCATGGATAAAGTCATTGTCATCACCGGTGGCGGGCGCGGAATCGGCGCGGCTACGGCATTGCTGGCAGCCGAACAGGGCTACCGGATCTGCATCAACTACCAGTCGGATGAGCAAGCCGCACACAGCGTACTCGAGCAGGTTCGCGCCTTGGGCGCTCAGGCCATCGCGGTTCGCGCCGATGTCAGTATCGAAGACGAAGTGATCGCGATGTTTCAGCGCGTCGACAATGAACTGGGCCGGGTTACCGCGCTGGTCAACAATGCCGGCACCGTGGGGCAAAAGTCGCGGGTCGATGAAATGTCCGAGTTCCGCATCCTCAAAATCATGAAAACCAACGTGCTGGCGCCGATCCTCTGTGCCAAGCACGCGATCCTGCGCATGTCGCCCAAACACGGCGGGCAGGGCGGCAGCATCGTCAACGTATCCTCGGTCGCGGCTCGCCTCGGTTCGCCGAACGAGTACGTTGATTACGCCGCGTCCAAAGGGGCGCTCGATACGTTCACCATCGGCCTGTCGAAAGAAGTCGCGGGCGAGGGCATTCGCGTGAATGCCGTGCGTCCGGGCTACATCTATACCGACTTCCATGCCCTGAGCGGCGACCCGGATCGGGTCAGCAAGCTCGAGTCGGCGATACCCATGGCCCGCGGCGGGCGGCCGGATGAAGTAGCGGAGGCGATTGTCTGGTTGCTGTCGGACAAGGCTTCGTATGCGACCGGGACGTTTGTTGATTTGGGGGGTGGGCGGTAGGGCTTTGAGCTTTTTGTCGTTAATACCGGCCTCTTCGCGAGCAAGCTCGCTCCCACAGTTGATTTGTGAATACAGACCCCATGTGGGAGCGAGCCTGCTCGCGAAGGGGCCAGTGCAGGCAACCTCTGTTTATCAGAACGACCGCACAATCCGCCCCAAAGTCTCCATGGCCTTTTCCGATTCCTCGGTCCACGGGCTACCGTAATTCAAGCGAATGCAATTTCTGAAACGCTGGGTCGGCGAGAATATCGGCCCCGGCGCGATGCTGATGCCTTGTGCCAATGCCATTTGAAACAATTTCAGCGAGTCCATCTGCTCCGGCAATTCCAGCCATAGAAAATAGCCGCCCGCCGGCTGGCTGACGCGGGTCTGCGCCGGAAAATACCGAGCAATCGCCGCGAGCATCGCGCTCTGTTGTTCTTCCAGGGCATAACGCAGTTTGCGCAGATGCCGATCGTAGCCGCCGTGTTGCAGATAATCGGCAATCGCCGCTTGCGCCGGCATCGAAGCGCACAGCGAGGTCATCAGCTTCAGTCGCTCGATCTTCTGCGCGAAACGCCCGGCCGCCACCCAGCCGATGCGATAACCGGGCGCGAGACTTTTGGCGAACGAGCCGCAATGCATGACCAGGCCTTCGGTGTCGAAGGCCTTGGCCGGTTTTGGCGCGTGCTGGCCGTAGTAGAGTTCGGCGTAGACGTCGTCCTCGATCAACGGCACCTGATGCTGACGCAGCAGTTCGACCAGTTCCTGTTTCTTCGCCTCGGGCACGGTCGCGCCCATCGGATTCTGGAAACTGGTCATGCACCAGCAGGCCTTGATCGGATGACGTTCCAGAGTTTGCGCGAGCACGCCGAGGTCGATGCCGTCACGCGGATGCACGGGGATTTCCACGGCTTTGAGCTTCAGCCGCTCGAGCACTTGCAGGCAGGCATAAAACGCCGGAGCCTCGATGGCCACCAGATCACCGGGCTCGGTCACCGCTTGCAGGCACAGGTTCAGCGCTTCGAGGGCGCCGTTGGTGATCAGTAGCTCTTCCATCGGCAGCATCAGCCCGCCGACCATGTAGCGCAGGGCAATCTGCCGACGCAGTTGGGGGTTGCCCGGCGACATGTCGGTGACGACCATGCGCGGATCCATCTCCCGCGCGGCGCTGGCCAAGGAACGCGACAGACGTTGCAGGGGGAACAGCGTCGGGCTGGGGAAGGCCGAGCCGAACGGCACGGTGTTAGGGTCTTTGATCGAATCGAGGACCGAGAACACCAGTTCGCTGACGTCAACCTCGGTGGATTCGTTGACTTGGCTGCTGATCACCGGCTCGGAGAATGCGCTCGGCGTGTGGGCGTTGACGAAGTAACCGGAGCGCGGCCGGGCGCGGATCAGACCGCGACGTTCGAGCAGGTAATAGGCCTGGAATACTGTCGACGGACTGACCCCGTAAGTCTGGCTGGCATAGCGCACCGACGGCACCCGCTGGCCGGGGCCGAGAACGCCGGAGCGGATCAGTTCAGCGATGTCGTCGGCGAATTTTTCGTAGCGTTTCATGGTGGATCCGAATGGGGTCTATAAGGAATCGCGTCGCCTCCATTCGCGAGCAGGCTCGCTCCCACAACGACCGCGATTTCCTGTGGGAGCGAGCCTGCTCGCGAATGAAAGCACCGCAGTTTAAGGGCAATCAGCGATTCATCGGCGCGACAAACCGGCTCTTCGCCACGCTGTATACCTGCGGCTCGTCACTGTCTTCAACCCTGAAACTCAACGTCTGCGAACTGCTCGTAGGGCGCTCGGTGGTCATCGCCACCGACACCGGCACATCGACAATCTCCCCGGGCGCCAGGCTCAGTGCCGTTTTGCCCTGCAACTCAAACCCGTCGCCATCCACCAGACTCAACCGGTAATCCTGCCGTTGCTGAGTCTTGTTGATCACTTTGAGCGAATAAATATTCTCGATCTGCCCCTGGGCGTTCTCACGAAACAGCCCGCGATCCTTGGTCACGTCCAGCGACACCATCGGCCGCTCGATCAATGCCAGTGCCAACGCGCCGATCATCACCAACAACACCGCCGTATAGTCAATCAAACGCGGGCGCAGCAGATGCGTTTTGCCACTTTGTAATTCGCGCTCGGAACTGTAGCGGATCAGGCCGCGCGGGTAATGCATTTTGTCCATGATCGAATCACAAGCATCGATGCAGGCTGCGCAGCCGATGCATTCCATTTGCAAACCATCGCGGATATCGATGCCAGTCGGGCAGACCTGCACGCACAATTGGCAGTCGATGCAATCGCCCAGGCCGGCTTCGACCGGGCGCACGTCACGCTTGCGCGGACCCCGGTTTTCGCCGCGGCCGGCGTCGTAGGCAATGGTCAGCGTGTCCTTGTCGAACATCACACTCTGGAACCGCGCATACGGGCACATGTGCATGCACACCGCCTCACGCAGCCAACCGGCGTTGATGTAGGTGGCGGCAGCGAAGAACAGCACCCAGAACAAACTGACCCCACCTATCTGCAGGGTCAGCAGCTCTTCAGAGAGCGGCCGGATCGGCGTGAAGTAGCCGACGAAGGTCAGGCCGGTGATCACGCTGATTGCCAGCCATAAGGTGTGCTTGGCGGCACGGCGTGCCAGTTTGTTCAGGCTCCAGGGGGCGGCTTGCAGTTTGATGCGCTGGTTGCGCTCGCCTTCGGTGACCTTTTCGCACCACATGAAGATCCACGTCCACGAACTCTGCGGACAGGTGTAACCGCACCAGACGCGACCCGCGAACACAGTAATGGCAAAGAGTCCGAACGCGGCGATGATCAGCAGCGCCGAGAGCAGAATGAAATCCTGCGGCCAGAACGTCGCGCCAAAGATGTGGAATTTGCTTTCCGCCAGATCCCACAGTACCGCCTGCCGACCGCCCCAGTTAAGCCACACGGTGCCGAAGAACAGCACGAACAGAACGCCGGTGCCGCTCATGCGCAAGTTGCGGAACAGGCCGGTAAAGCTGCGGGTGTGAATCTGCTTGTCAGTGGATCCGCTGGTCGCTTTCAGTGGGCGCGCGGGTACGCTTTTTATCGTTGGCGATGTTTCTACGGTTCGGACGGGGATTTGCTCGCTCATGGTCGTTCGCTCATCAGCCTCCATCAGGCCCGATGCACTATGAGCGCCCATCTGTTTGCAGAACAGACTCAGGTTTGGCAATAAAAAGCGGATCAGATGAGGTTTGGCGAAATGCCTGCGACAACTTGAAGCAACCTGCCAGGCAAGGCGCAGACGCCTATTGCAGGCGTCTGCGTCGGGTGTTGATCGAGATCAATCAAACCACCGAATCACTGTCATCGGCCTTCAGATGTTTGCGCCCGTCCTTGGCCCCGGCCACGGTCAAGGCATCCGCTTCTGCTTCGGTGATGTAGGTGCGTTTGCCTTCGATGTCCACGTACGACATGGCTTTGTCGCTATCGGTCATGACTTCCAGGGTGTCGCAGATGCGGATTTCCTCGCCATGTTCGACTGTGAAAAAACACACTTTCTGCTCGGGGTTGGATTCATCGATTCGAACGGGCATGGCGGCAGTCCTTTTTCCGGTTGGGTCTGCATATTAGGAAGCGCAGAGCGCCGTTCGTTCTGCGCAACCGATTAATGGTCGCTGTTGTCCATCGCTTATCAAGCCAATAACAAGGGAGGCACGATGGAAGACTGGTGGGATGAAGTGTGGGCCACGATGCAAGCCGAATTTGCCGACATCGGCGACGCTTCGCAAATGACCCGGATCACCGTACGTCTGGTGATGGCGGCGATTCTCGGTGGGATTCTTGGTTTCGAGCGCGAACATAAAGGCAAGGCAGCGGGCGTGCGCACGCACATGCTGGTGGCGCTGGGCGCGGCGTTGTTTGTATTGGTGCCACAGACCTCGGGGGCGGAATCCGATGCGATGAGTCGCGTGCTGCAGGGTGTGATTGCCGGGATCGGCTTTCTCGGCGCCGGGACCATTCTGAAAAATCAGCAGGGCGACGAAGCTCACGTCAAAGGCCTGACCACGGCGGCAGGGTTATGGATGACGGCGGCGATCGGTGTGGCAGCGGGGCTGGGCAAGGAAGCGACGGCGTTGCTCAGTACCATTCTGGCGTTGGCGATTTTCAGTGTGATGCCGTACGTGGTGAGAGTGTTCGAAAAGGACGTCGACAAGAACGACCACCTCTGACTCAGCGCCAACTGATGATCGTTCCCACGCTCCGCGTGGGAATGCCTCAACGGACGCTGCGCGTTCGGCTCTGGATGGGACGCAGAGCGTCCCGGGCTGCATTCCCACGCGGAGCATGGGAACGATCAGGGCTCAGACTATGACCGGCGGCATCGTGCTCGGTGGCTCTTCTTTCGGTGGTGGCGTGGTGCCGGGCGGCTCTTGCTCCGGAACTGCCGGCGGCTCGGTCTCCGGCAGGGTGGGTTTGTCGATGTTCGGATCGGGCGTTTCCGCCGGGATCGGGATGCTCATCAGGTGACCTCCGTATGGCACATGGCGTGGGACGTGCTTAAGTGAGTTGACCCGGCGACGACAAATTCGATCCGCAGGTTTGTCTTGTTAATTTCATCTGAACTTTTCCCCGCGCCGGTTGCTCGGAACCTAGGTGAGTTCATGACAGGGCCGGCGCTTTGTCGCGAATACTGTTCTGGCACAAGAGCGTCCTTGGGGCGTTAAGGAGAGATGCTCAATGACTGCTGAAAGACCTTCAGAGCTGAGTTACAACCCGCACATGCCGCTGTCGCAGGCATTGCTGCTGCCACGTATCGTCATCGAAAATACCATGCCGACCCTGGATGGCGGGCAGTTTGCCGTCAAATCGATTGCCGGGCGCGAGGTGGTAGTGACCAGCAAAGTCTTTGCGGACGGCCATGACAAGCTCGCCGTGCGCATTCGCTGGCGCGAGGAAGGCCAGGAAACCTGGCAGACCGAAGTCATGTCCGATCAGGGTAACAACACCTGGCAAGGCCGGTTCCGCCCAGAAGAGCAGGGCCGCTACCTGTATTGCATTGAAGCGTGGATTGATCATTTCGCCAGCTTCCAGTACGAACTGGAAAAGAAGCACAGCGCGGCGGTGCCGGTTTCTCTGGAACTGCAGGAAGGCCGGACGATGGTGCAACAGGCCGCCGAACGCAGCGAAGGTCAGCTCAGCGAGCAGCTCGCCGCGCTGCACCACGAACTGTCCGGCCTGCTCGAAACCGAACAGGTCGCGTTGTTTCTGCACTCGCGCAGTGCCGAGCTGATGGCCCAGGCCGATCATCGCGCCTACCTCAGCATCAGCGCCGAATTCCCCATGGACGTCGAGCGCGAACTCGCCGAGTTCGCCAGTTGGTATGAGCTGTTTCCGCGCTCGATCACCGACGATCCCCAGCGTCACGGCACCTTTAACGACGTGCACTCGCGTCTGCCGATGATTCAGGACATGGGTTTCGACGTGCTGTATTTCACGCCGATTCACCCCATCGGCCGCGCCCACCGCAAGGGCCGCAACAATTCCCTGACGGCCGGCCCGGATGATCCCGGCAGTCCGTACGCGATCGGCAGCGAGGAGGGTGGTCACGAGGCGATTCACTCGCAGCTCGGCACCCGTGAAGATTTCCGCCGCCTGGTGGCTGCGGCAGCCGATCATGGCCTGGAAATCGCTCTCGATTTCGCCATTCAGTGCTCCCAGGACCATCCGTGGCTCAAGGAGCATCCGGGCTGGTTCAACTGGCGCCCGGACGGCACGATCAAATACGCCGAGAACCCGCCGAAGAAATACCAGGACATCGTCAATGTCGATTTTTACGCGCCGGATGCGATTCCGAGCCTGTGGGTCGAGTTGCGTGACATCGTCGTCGGCTGGGTCAAGGAAGGCGTGAAAATCTTTCGCGTCGACAACCCGCACACCAAGCCGCTGCCGTTCTGGCAATGGCTGATCGCCGACGTGCGCACGCTGTATCCGGAAGTGATTTTCCTCGCTGAGGCCTTCACCACGCCGGCGATGATGGCGCGTCTGGGCAAGGTCGGGTATTCGCAGAGCTACACCTATTTCACCTGGCGCAACACCAAGGCCGAGCTGGCGGAATATTTCACCGAGCTGAATCAGTCGCCGTGGCGCGAATGCTACCGGCCGAATTTCTTCGTCAATACCCCGGACATCAACCCGGCGTTTTTGCATGAGTCGGGGCGTCCCGGTTTCCTCATCCGTGCTGCATTGGCAACGATGGGCTCGGGTCTGTGGGGCATGTATTCCGGCTTCGAATTGTGCGAATCGGCGCCGGTGCCGGGCAAAGAGGAATACCTGGATTCGGAGAAGTACGAAATCCGCGTCCGCGATTTCACCGCGCCCGGCAACATCATCGCCGAGATCGCCCAGCTCAACCGCATCCGCCGGCAGAATCCGGCGCTGCACACGCATCTGGGGCTAAAAATCTACAACGCCTGGAACGACAACATTCTGTACTTCGGCAAGCGCAGCGCCGATGGCAGCAATTTCATTCTGGTCGCGGTCAGCCTCGATCCGCATAACGTGCAGGAAGCGAATTTCGAACTGCCGCTGTGGGAAATGGGCCTACCGGACGACGCGACTACCCATGGCGAAGATTTGATGAACGGCCACCGCTGGGACTGGCACGGCAAATATCAGTTCATGCGCATCGAACCTCCGTATCAGCCGTTCGGGATTTGGCGGATTTCAGCTTCGTAACATTTGCACCGCCTCCGTGGCGAGGGGATTTATCCCCGTTGGGGCGCGCAGCGGCCCCTTTTTCAAGCTGCACCGCGTTATCAATTTGCGACTGCTGCGCAGCCGAACGGGGTAAATCCCCTTGCCACAGGGGCTCACCACTGCGAGTCCCTCGGTGTATCAGAGAATTTTTCAGGAGTTCCACATGGCGAAGAAACCCAAGGCAGCCGCCTTCATCAAAGACCCGCTCTGGTACAAGGACGCGGTGATCTATCAGGTTCACGTCAAATCGTTTTTCGACTCCAACAATGACGGGATCGGCGACTTTCCCGGGCTTATCGCCAAACTCGATTACATTGCCGACCTCGGCGTCAACACCATCTGGCTGCTGCCGTTCTATCCCTCGCCACGTCGCGACGACGGTTACGACATCGCCGAATACCGTGGCGTGCACAGCGACTACGGAACCATGGCCGACGCCAAACGCTTCATTGCCGAGGCGCACAAGCGCGGGCTGCGGGTGATCACCGAGCTGGTCATCAACCACACGTCTGACCAGCACCCATGGTTCCAGCGTGCGCGCAAGGCCAAGCCGGGTTCGGCGGCGCGGGATTTCTACGTCTGGTCCGATGACGACCAGAAATACGACGGCACGCGGATCATCTTCCTCGACACCGAAAAATCCAACTGGACTTGGGATCCGGTCGCCGGTCAGTACTTCTGGCACCGCTTCTACTCGCACCAGCCGGATCTGAACTTTGACAACCCGCAAGTGATGAAAGCCGTGTTGTCGGTGATGCGTTACTGGCTGGACATGGGCATCGACGGCCTGCGCCTCGACGCGATTCCGTACCTGATCGAGCGCGACGGCACCAACAACGAAAACCTGCCGGAGACTCACGACGTCCTCAAGCAGATCCGTGCCGAGATCGACGCCAACTATCCCGACCGCATGCTGCTGGCCGAGGCCAATCAGTGGCCGGAAGACACTCAGCTGTACTTCGGCGACACCGATGCTGCCGGGGTGAATGGCGACGAATGCCACATGGCGTTCCACTTCCCGCTGATGCCGCGCATGTACATGGCGTTGGCTCAGGAAGATCGCTTCCCGATTACCGACATTCTCCGTCAGACCCCGGAAATTCCGGCGAATTGCCAGTGGGCAATTTTTCTGCGCAACCACGATGAGCTGACCCTGGAAATGGTCACCGACCGCGAGCGCGATTACCTGTGGAACTACTACGCGGCTGACCGTCGCGCGCGGATCAACCTCGGTATTCGCCGCCGTCTCGCACCGTTGATGGAACGCGATCGTCGCCGCATCGAACTGCTCAACAGCCTGCTGCTATCGATGCCTGGCACGCCGACCCTGTATTACGGTGACGAAATCGGCATGGGCGACAATATCTACCTCGGCGACCGCGACGGCGTGCGTACGCCGATGCAGTGGTCGATCGACCGCAACGGCGGTTTCTCCCGCGCCGATCCGGCCAGTCTGGTACTGCCGCCGATCATGGACCCGCAGTATGGCTATCAGTCGGTCAACGTCGAAACCCAGTCCGGCGATCCGCATTCGCTGTTGAACTGGACGCGGCGCCTGCTGGCCGTGCGCAAGCAATCGAAAGCGTTCGGCCGTGGCACGTTGAAAATGCTCTCGCCGGCCAACCGTCGCGTGCTGGCTTATACCCGCGAATACACCGATGTCGATGGCAAGCACGAAATCATCCTGTGCGTGGCCAACGTCTCGCGAAGTGCGCAAGCAGTGGAGCTGGATCTGTCGGCGTACGTCGGCATGGTGCCGGTGGAAATGCTCGGCGGTAACGCGTTCCCGCCGATCGGTCAGTTGAATTTCCTTCTGACCCTGGCGCCCTATGGCTTCTATTGGTTCGCACTGGCGGCGGAAAACCAGATGCCGAGCTGGCACGTCGAGCCGGCGCAGAGCCTGCCGGACTTCACCACGCTGGTACTGAAAAAACGCATGGAAGAGCTGCTCGAAGCACCGTCGCGTACGACGCTGGAGCAAAGCATCCTGCCGAGCTGGCTGCAGAACCGTCGCTGGTTCGCCGGCAAGGACGCGGCGATCGAAAAGGTCAATCTGGCTTACGGCGTGCGCTTCGGCGACGTCCAGCATCCAGTGCTGCTCAGCGAAATCGAAGTCACCAGCGGTGGCCAGACCAACCGTTATCAACTGCCGTTCGGCTTCATTGCCGAAGACCATGTCGGCCCGCCGTTGCCGCAGCAATTGGCGCTATCGCGTGTACGCCGTGTGCGTCAGGTCGGTCTGATTACCGATGCGTTCAGCCTGGAGACTTTCGTCCGCGCCGTTCTGCAAGGCATGCAGAACAACACCGTACTGGAATCGATCGAAGGCGAAATCCGCTTCGAACAGACAGATCATCTGGAAAAACTCGGCCTCGGCGCCGAGTCGGATGTGCGCTACCTGTCGGCCGAGCAATCGAACAGCTCCGTGGTTGTCGGCAACAGCCTGGTGCTTAAGCTGATACGCAAAGTCGCTTCTGGCGTACACCCGGAACTGGAGATGAGCGCTTACCTGACCGAGGCCGGGTTTGCCAATATCTCACCACTGCTCGGTTCGGTGATTCGCCGCGACGCGCAGGGTGAAGACAACCTCCTGATGATCGCCCAGGGTTACCTGAGCAATCAGGGCGACGCATGGGAATGGACGCAGAACAACCTGGAACGGGCGCTGCGCGATGAACTGGCCGACGCCATGTCCGAACAGGAGCAGCATTACAACGCGCTCGGCGAGCTGAAGGACTTCGCCGGCATGCTCGGCCAGCGTCTGGGCGAGATGCATCAGGTGCTCGCTGCGCCAACCGACAACGCCGACTTCGCGCCGCAAGTGTCGTCGAGCAAGGACATGGCCGCGACGGCCAAGGATGTCACCGCCCAGGTCGAACATGCCTTGAAACTGCTCAAGCAGCATCAAGGCGAGTTGAACGCGGCGGACCAGAAACTGGTCAAGCGTCTGCTCGACGAGAAGAAAACCATTCTTGCCCATGTGCAGGATCTGGCGAAGAAAGCCACTGGCGGCTTGCGCATCCGGGTGCATGGCGACTTGCATTTGGGTCAGGTGCTGGTGATCAAGGGCGATGCCTACTTGATTGACTTCGAGGGCGAACCGGCACGGCCGTTGAGTGAGCGTCGCGGCAAGCACAGCCCGTACAAGGATGTCAGCGGTGTACTGCGTTCGTTCGATTACGCAGCGGCGATGACCATCAATGTGCACAACGTCGACAACAGCGTCGAAGCTGAAGCGGCGCGTAAACGTGTCGCCGAGCGTTATCTGCGCGAAGCACGCGAGGCATTTGTCCAGGCATACCGCGAGGCAGCAGCTAGTCTTGAGCATGCCTGGCAGGATCCTCAGGGTGCGGACGCCGCGCTGGCGTTGTTCGGCCTGGAAAAAGCCGCTTATGAAGTGGCCTACGAGGCGGAAAACCGCCCAACGTGGCTGCCCGTGCCATTGCACGGCTTGTATGGATTATTGACTGGGCTTAAACCCTTTTCCGATCTTGGTGGAGAGTAGTCATGAGTTTCTCGAACAAGGAACAGGGTGTGGTAAAGGAAGCATTGTTACCCTCGGCGCGCGACATCGATGCTTTGGTGCGCGCTGAACATCAGGACCCGTTTTCCATTCTCGGCCCGCACGGCGATGGCGCTGGTGGGCAGTTCATCCGCGCTTATCTGCCCGGTGCGCTGAGCGTCGCGGTGCTGGACAAGGACAGCGGCGAAGAGCTTGGCCCGCTGGAGATGACCGAGACGCCGGGGCTGTTTGTCGGCCATTTCGATCAGGCCCGACTGTACCTGTTGCGCACGCGCTGGGCCGGCGGCGAGCAGGTTGCCGAAGATCCGTACAGCTTTGGCCAGCTGCTGGGCGAAATGGATTTGTATCTGTTCGCCGAAGGCAATCACCGTGACCTCAGCGCTTGCCTCGGTGCACAGCTGAAAACCGTTGATGGCGTTGACGGCGTGCGCTTTGCCGTGTGGGCGCCGAATGCCCGCCGTGTCTCGGTGGTCGGCGATTTCAACGTCTGGGACGGTCGTCGTCACCCAATGCGGCTGCGCCATCCTTCGGGCGTGTGGGAGTTGTTCATTCCTCGCCTGCAAGCGGGGGAGTTGTACAAGTACGAAATCCTCGGCGCTCACGGGATTCTGCCGCTCAAGGCCGACCCGATGGCGCTGGCCACCAGCCTGCCACCGGACACCGCCTCGAAAGTCGCCTCGCCGTTGCAAATCGACTGGCAGGATCACGAGTGGATGAATTCCCGTCAGAATCGCCAGCAGCGCTCCAAGCCTCTGTCGATCTACGAGTTGCACGCCGGCTCGTGGCAGTGCGAGCTGGATGATCTCGGCGAGGTTGCGCGCCAGTACACCTGGCCGGAACTGGCCGAGCGGCTGATTCCTTATGTCAAAGAGCTGGGCTTCACCCACATCGAACTGATGCCGATCATGGAGCACCCGTTCGGTGGTTCCTGGGGCTATCAATTGCTCTCGCAGTTCGCGCCGAGCGCGCGTTACGGCACGCCGGATCAGTTCGCCGCGTTCGTCAACGCCTGTCACCAGGCCGACATCGGCGTGATCCTCGACTGGGTGCCGGCGCATTTCCCCACCGATACCCACGGCCTGGCCCAGTTCGACGGCACCGCGCTGTACGAGTACGGCAATCCGCTGGAAGGCTTCCATCAGGATTGGGACACGCTGATCTACAACCTTGGTCGCACCGAAGTGCACGGTTACATGCTGGCCTCGGCGCTGCACTGGCTGAAACACTTCCATATCGATGGCCTGCGTGTCGATGCCGTGGCGTCGATGCTGTATCGCGACTATTCGCGCAAGGCTGGCGAATGGGTGCCGAACCGCCACGGCGGTCGGGAGAACCTCGAGGCTATCGACTTTCTGCGTCATTTGAACGACGTGGTTGAACTGGAAGCGCCGGGTGCGCTGGTGATCGCCGAAGAATCCACTGCGTGGCCGGGCGTTAGCCAAAGCACCCAGCAGGGCGGCCTCGGGTTCTCCTACAAATGGAACATGGGCTGGATGCACGACTCGCTGCACTACATCCAGCAGGATCCGGTGTACCGCGCCCATCACCACAATGAGCTGAGTTTTGGTCTGGTTTACGCTTGGTCGGAGCGTTTCATCCTGCCGATCTCCCACGACGAAGTGGTGCACGGCAAGCACTCGCTGATCGACAAGATGCCCGGCGATCGCTGGCAGAAGTTCGCCAACCTGCGCGCCTATCTGAGCTTCATGTGGACTCATCCGGGCAAGAAGCTGTTGTTCATGGGCTGCGAATTTGGCCAGTGGCGCGAGTGGAACCACGATCAGCAACTGGACTGGTACCTGTTGCAGTATTCCGAGCACAAAGGCGTGCAGAAACTGGTTGGCGATCTCAACCGCCTGTATCGCGAAGAGCCGGCGTTGCACGATCAGGATGATGCGCCGCAGGGCTTCCAATGGTTGATTGGCGATGATGCGATCAACAGCGTTTATGCGTGGCTGCGCTGGAGCAAGGACGGCTCGCCAGTATTGGTGGTCGCCAACTTCACGCCGGTACCGCGCCAGTCGTATCGCGTCGGTGTGCCGTTCGCCGGGCGCTGGACCGAACTGTTCAACAGCGACGCGGACATTTATGCCGGCTCAAACTATGGCAATGGCGGCGGGGCATTGACCGATGAGGTACCGAGTCATGGTCAATCGTTGTCGCTGGAGCTGAATCTGCCGCCGTTGGCGGTGTTGATTCTCAAGCCGCAGGGCTGATCCAGGAACAGTAAAACTGTGGGAGCGGGCTTGCCCGCGAAGAGGCCGCCATATTCAGCATTTTTGTTGACTGACACGCCGCCATCGCTGGCAAGCCAGCTCCCACAGGATTTTCGGTAGTCTGGAGATCACCAGCGCATCCGCACGCCGAGGCTGCCAATGATGCCGTTCAGATCATTGTCATCCACATCGCTGCTGTAATCGGCGCTCATGTACAGGCTCACTGCCGGCGTGACCCGCGCCACCAGTCCCAGTCCCAATTCCACTGTTGAAGACTTGCGGCTGCTGCTGATCTTGTCGACCTGATCCAGCGTCAACGTGCTGCCGCTGTAGACGGTGTGCCAAAGGTTGGTGCGCACGTAGGGTTCCACCGGTAAGCCATTCAAGTCATAACTGCCCTTCAACCGCGCACCGACGCGGCCGCTCCACGCGGTCAGGTCGGACGAAGCGGCGTTGCCCGAGCCGGCATAAGGCGCATCAAGGCTGATCCGCTGGTTGATCAGTTGCGCCTGCGGTTCAACCACCCAGTTCTCGCTCAGGCCGATCGGATAACCGCCCTCGACCGAAAATGTCATTGCACTGCCTTCGGTGGCCTGACGATTACCTTGCGCAGTGCGACTGAAACCGCTGACCCGACCGCCGCTGGCCGAGACGTCTACGTGCCAGCCCTGCGCGCCGATCAGGCTGTAATAGGCGCCCAGGTTCTGGCCTTGCAAATTCAAGCGGCCAGTGTTTAGGGCGGAGAGGGTGCGTCGGGTCAGTACGCCATCGGCACTCATCTGAATCTGATTGTCGCCGCCGATCAGGCCAACGGTCTGGGTAGCGCCATTACCGCTTTTCAGCGTAACCACCGCCGGGCCTTTGTACTCGCCGCCGGGCATCGCATAACCGGAGGACAGCGCATCAGTCTGCGCGCGCCGGGCGCTCCTGCCGTACAGCTCATCCCATGCGGAGGGCGCAAGATCTTCAGTGATCAGGCGCGAACTCTGGTGACTCAGCGGCAGCGGCCCGGGCGTTATCACGGTCACCGGCAAGGTCATCACCGGCACATCGGCGCGATACCACGTGGATTCATCCGCCGCAGACTCCGCATGCGCCTCCATGGACGAGCACAGCAACAGCGAACCTGACACTGTGCAAAGGGTGATTTTCAGTTCGTGTGGGGTCAGTGAAGTTTTCATGGAGGTCTACCTTGCAAGCGCATGCGTCATCTCGGGTCTGGCGTCTCTCCTACCCCGAACGAGGGGCGACCGAATAGAGCGGGGCGAACCGCGGCTGCTCGATTTCGCGAGTGCCGGAAGGTCAGCCCCAGTAAGTGTTTCCGGGGGTAGTAAGGTAGAGATAAGAAGAGCGACGCCTGCGCGTCAAGAAAATGCGCGATGAATGGCGGGCTTAAATCAGTCTTCGCAAGCGTTTGTTTTTCTGAACATAACTAAGTGGTTGTTTGCATGGAAAAACGCTTGCGAAGTATTCATATGACGGTTTTTTGCCGCCGACGAAAGGTCATTCCTACCGGTAGTTACCGGAAGGACATGCCATGTAGTTGCTGTCAAAAACGCAGCTACAGGTGCACCTCAACTGCTAACGGCAAGTGATCCGAAAGATGCGTCCACGGTTTGTTGCCGAGAATTTTTGGATCATGGCTGCTGGCATTGCGCAGATAGATCCGGTCAAGTCTCAACAAGGGAAACCGCGCCGGATAAGTTTTCGCTGGGCGCCCATGATGGCGCTCGAAAGCCTCGTGCAAATAATCGCGACGGGCGAGGGCGGCGTTGCCCTGCAACTGCCAGTCATTGAAATCGCCAGCGATGATCACCGGCGCATCGTCCGGCAGGGATTCGAGCAACTGGCAGAGCAGTTGCAACTGCAATTGCCGATGGCTTTCCAGCAGACTCAAATGCACACAGATCGCATGCACCTCGTCATGTCCAGGCACATCGAGTATGCAGTGCAACAGCCCGCGCCGTTCTGGGCCAGTGATCGAGACGTCGAGGTTGCGGTATTCGCGAATCGGGTATTTCGACAGCAGCGCGTTGCCATGATGACCGTCGGGATAAACGGCATTGCGCCCGTAGGCAAAATCGCTCCACATACTGTCGGCAAGAAATTCGTATTGCGAGGTCTGCGGCCAGTCGTTGTAGCGACTCGAATGGCGTTCGTGTTCACCCACCACTTCCTGCAGAAACACCAGATCGGCCGAGGTACTGCGCATCGCTTCGCGCAGCTCCGGGAGGACGAAGCGCCGATTCAGTGCGGTGAAGCCCTTGTGGGTGTTGACCGTGAGTACCCGCAGGCGATGAATGACTGGCGCGTCGACCGCTTGACGCTTGGGATCGCTGGACACGTTCACTCCTCTGAATTGGGCCATGCCTGTTCATGCGACTGGTTTGAGGGGGTGGCAGTTCCTTACAGAAATGTTTGATCGTACACAGGACTCTGTGGGAGCTGGCTTGCCAGCGATGGGGCCAAATCAGCAGTATCTCTGTTGCCTGATACACCGCTATCGCTGGCAAGCCAGCTCCCACAGGGTTTCACGGTGTCAGAGGTCTTTGGCGTTCAGAAGAAGACGATTTCATACGGCAGGCGCATCCGTTCCAGCAGCACCGGTGGCAGCAGCGGGGCGATGCCGATGGCCGGTTCGCCTTTGAGCTGGCTGGCGTAAGCGTGGGTGGCATGGCTCTTGCGCGCGACTGTCCAGGTGTCGAGACGCAGCTTGCGCGCACGCTCCCAGGGAATCATTTGCTGCTCGCGCTCCGGCCAGTGCCAGGCCCACACTGGCACATCGTGATAGGTCGCGCCGGCCTTCTGCGCCGCATCGAAACTGGCCCGGCCGACCACTTCATGGTCCGCTGGACCATCCTTGCGCCAAGTGCTGAACACTACGTCGCCCGGGCGCAGGTAACGCCCGATGAATTCGGTCAGTTGGCTTTGCTGATCGCTCAGCGCGTTGTCGGTAAAACCGCCGCGCACCCATTTCAGGCTGTGCATGGGCAGGCCGAGACGGCGCAGGGCTTCGACGCTTTCCTGCGGGCGGAATACGCTCAGGCGTTGCTCCGACCATTGCCGCGAGCCGGGGTGGCTGGCGCTGCCGTCAGTAATCGAGAGCAATTGCAGAGGATGACCGAGGCTGGATAGCAGCTGCAGCAAGCCGCCGCAGGTGACGACTTCATCGCCCGGATGCGGGGCGATCACCACGGCGCGGGCGCCGGCGGGAACCAGACTGTGGGTGTTGATGACGGGAATATTGTCTAGTTGCGGCGCGCTGTTCCAGATCTGGGCTGGCAGGCCGTGTTCGTTGAGCAATGACGGTTTCATGAGTGCGACGTCCTTGTGGTGTCTCGCCCTCAGTCGTGAGCAGCCGAGGCTGTCGCGGCCCGTGAAGGCAAATGAATAGCAACGGTGCAGTGCTCCAACCCTTGGATTACTGCGAGGCAGAGTATTGCTCAAGACTCGGCATTCGTCGCGTCACAGATCAATCTGATACGTATTTTTTTATTCCAGCTGTGCCAGATTGCGCAGGAAGTCACCGAATCCGCCCTTGGCCCGACTGTCGAGACGGGCGCTGGTGTGCACCTGCGGACGGTGACTCCAGGCAATATTGGCGCCGCTGCGTTCCAGCGCACGAACCAGTTGCACGTCCTCATCACAGGTCAGCGGTTTGAAGCCGCCGGCCAGGCGATAGGCCTCGGCACTGACGCCGAGGTTGGCACCGTGAATATGGCGATGGCCATCGCGGGCCTGGTAATGACGGTGATAGCGAATTTGCGCCGCTTCATCGATGGATTCATGCCAGTGCTCGACGGTGACCGTACCGCACACGGCATCTGCTTCCAGGCCCAGTTGCGCCGCCAGCCAGTCATCGGCGACGCGGCTGTCGGCATCGGTGCAGGCGATCCAGCGTGCACCGCGCTCGAGCAGCAGGCGCGCACCGGCGGCGCGGGCTTCGCCAACGTTGCGCGCATCGATCTGCAGGCTCAGCACCGGATAAGCGCTGACGATCTGTGCCGAGCCATCGCTGCAGCTGTCGAGCACCACGAGAATTTCCACTGGCTCGCCGGCCAATTGTCCATGCTGGCTGGCACGCAAGGCGGCCCGCAGACATTCATCAAGCAGCGCCTCTTCGTTATGCGCCGGAATCACGATACCGATCAACGCAAGCCCTCCAGGGCAGCCACCGAGCGTGGCTCACGGCTCCACAATTCGAGAATGAAATCCGCTTCCTGATGCAGCACCAGACGCGGCAACGCCAGTTGATCGTGGATCTGATCGTGAACTTGACGTGCATTCAACGGACAGCCTTCAATCGGCGGGCGCCAGTGACAGGCCAGCAATTGGCCGTCGGCGGTCAGCGATTCGCTGATCCGGCGGATCACTTCTGTCAGATCCTGCTCGTCGAGGTAGTAGCCGATTTCGCTGAAGACGATCAGGTCGAATTTTTCCTCCGGCCAGTCAGCCGGCAGGCGTCCCTGGCGGACTTCGGCATGCTCGAATACGCTCAAGCGAGTACGTGCGAGCTGCACCGCCGCGCTTGCGGTATCGCAACACAGCAGGCGGCCGCAACGCGGAGCCAGTTCTGCACTCAGTTCGCCGTTGGCGCAACCTGGCTCAAAGACGGACCGGTAGCGGGGACGGGGCAGGGCAGCGAGGGTGATCGCGCGTTTGCGCTGCTCGTACCAGCGCTGGCGGAACGCCCATGGGTCGTCATTGCCCGCGAACAGGCCGTCGAAATAGCGGTCATCGACGCTCAAAGGAACACCACTTCAAAAGGTTGCAGCAATCGATCGAGCACATAGGGCGCGAGCACTGGCCCGAGGCCGACGTCGCGGTCGCCTTCCAACTGGCTGGCGAACGCGTGCGCGGCGTGGCGTTTACGTGCGATGTGCGTCGGTGAAAGGAGAATCTTGCGCGCCCGCTCCCATGGCACCGAAGCGTCTTCCGGGGTTGCCCAGTGCCAGGTCCAGACCGGGAGCTCATGGCAGGTCGCACCGACGCGTCGCGCCGCTTCGACACTGGCACGGCCGACAGCCTCATGATCGCTGTGGCCGTCCTGGCGCCAGGTCGTGAAGACTACGTCGCTGGCATGCAGATAGCCGGCGATGAATTCGCTCAACTCCGGTTCCTGAGCTGCGACTTGGGTGTCGGAAAAACCACCGCGCAGCCATTTCAGGCTGTGCATCGGCAGACCTAGACGACGCAGGGCTTCGGCGGATTCTTGCGGTCGCACCACGCTCAAACGCTCGACTGTCCAGCGTTGCGAACCGGGGTGACTGGCGCTGCCATCGGTGACCGAGATCAACTGCAACGGCCGTCCGGCCGCTGCCAGCAATTGCATGATGCCGCCACAACCGAGCACTTCGTCATCCGGGTGCGGCGCGACGATCACCGCTCGCGAGCCCAGCGGTACCAGTTCAAGAATATCGATGGCGGGCAGCTCGGCCAGACGCCGCGAAGCCTGCCACTGCTGCAGCGAAGTGCCCTGGCCGACGATCGGGTTGTCCTTCATAGCGCCCAGACCTCGCAAGACTGACCAGCAATCTGCTGGCCCAGTGCAGCAAGGTCGCGTTCGGCGTGACTCTGGCGCAGGAACACCGGCAAGTCGGCACTCAATCGCGCGAAATGCCGATCCTGACAAAACGGCCCGGCACCCAGTGCGCGACCGACTTCACGCATGACCTGTTCGGCAGACTGTTCGACCACGGCGCGGGCGCGTCGGGCGAGCAGTTCAGCGTCGGCCTCGGGCTGCGCGTCGATTTGCAATGCGCTGAAGCGCAGCACATCGGCCGCCGCTTGCAGTGCGGTGTCAGTCGCACCGAGGTGGGCGAGGGCATGCGGTTCATCGCGTTGCGCGCAATGCTGCCGCAGCCCTTCGGCGATCTGCCGCGAAGCGCCATACCAGCAAGCCGCGATACCGATCCCGCCTTGCCAGAAGCCCGGCCGGTGCAGGTAATCGCCGGGGTTGCCGATGGCCTGCGCTTCAGCGTTGTCGAACAGCACCTCAACGCTGCCAGTCGCCGCCATGCCCACGGCCTGCCAGCCTTGATCGGTGATGGTCACGCCAGGCTGATCAAGCGCGACTGCCACCAGTTGCTGCTGACCGTCCGCATCCCACGCCGTGAGCAAGGCGTGGCTGAGCACCGCCGCACCAGAGCACCAGGCCTTGCGCCCGTTCAGCGTCACCATGTGCCCCGACGGCGTGACTTTCACCCGCGCCTGTGGCGGTTCGGCCGCCCACATGCCCCACGTGCTGCCCGGCGTTGGCGTGCCGCCCAATTGCTCAATGATCGCCAGCGCGTCCGTATGGCCTTCGTAGAGTTTGCACAGGCCTAAATCGTGCCCGCCGACTTCCGCAAGACGCTGAAAGCGCTCCAGCGTGTGACCGCTGCCGGGCAACGGCAAACGGTCGAGTCCGGCCTCGACCATTGCCCGCAGGCAACGGCCGAGGGCGTTGGTGTCGGCGTAATCTGGCGGACGGCGGGCCAGATAATGTTGAAAGTCCATATCATTCTTCTTCGTCGCGTTGCAGTTCGAACAACAGCAACGAACGTCCAGTCACCGAATATTCATGGCCGAAGTCGAAGCGTTCCTGGCCGCGAATCGCCGGCTGATTGGTGTCGATCATGCAGGTCCAGAAGCCACCATCCGGCACTTCCGGCAGGGTGAAGTTGACGATGTCGTGGTGCGCATTGACCACCAGCAGCAGGGTCGCATCGGCACCTTTGCGACGGATGCCGGTTTCCTGCGCGCGACCATCGAGCAGCATGCCCAGGCAGCGGTTGTGCGCGTCGTGCCAGTGCTCGGTGGTCATTTCGGTGGCGTCCGGGGCCAGCCAGGTTACGTCTTTGACGCCGATGTCTTCGTTGTACTCGCCGACCAGGAAGCGCCCACGACGCAGGATCGGATAAGTCAGACGCAGCTTGATCAGGCGCTTGACGAATTTCAGCAGCGCCTTGCCGTCCTCGCTCAGATCCCAATTGACCCAACCGATTTCGCTGTCCTGGCAATAGGCGTTGTTGTTGCCGTCCTGGGTGCGGGCGAATTCATCACCGGCAACGATCATCGGCGTACCTTGGGCCAGCAGCAGAGTGGCAAAGAAATTGCGCATCTGCCGGTGGCGCAGCGCGTTGATTTCCGGATCGTCGGTCGGACCTTCGACGCCGTGGTTCCACGACAGGTTGTTGTTGCTGCCGTCCTGGTTGTTCTCGTCGTTGGCTTCGTTGTGCTTGTCGTTATACGAGACCAGATCGTTGAGGGTGAAACCGTCGTGGGCGGTGATGAAGTTCACCGACGAATACGGCCGTCGCCCACGCTGGTTGAACATCTCACCGGAAGCAGTCATGCGGCTGGCGAAATCGGCAAGCTGAGCGTCGTCGCCTTTCCAGAACGCGCGCACGGTGTCGCGGAATTTGTCGTTCCACTCAACCCAGCCCGGCGGAAAGTTGCCGACCTGATAACCGCCGGGGCCGCAGTCCCAGGGTTCGGCGATCATTTTCACCTGACGCAGCACCGGGTCCTGACGGCAGGCGACGAGGAAGCTGTGGCGCTCGTCAAAACCATCGTGGTAGCGGCCAAGAATGGTCGCTAGGTCGAAGCGGAAACCGTCGACGTGCATCTCGCTGGCCCAGTAGCGCAGGGAGTCGGTGACCATCTGCAGGACGCACGGGTGACTCAGGTCCAGCGTGTTGCCGGTGCCGGAATCGTTGATGTAGTAGCGCTTGTCGTCCGGCATCAAGCGGTAGTAGGAGGCGTTGTCGATACCGCGCATCGACAGCGTCGGGCCTTGCTCGTTGCCTTCGGCGGTGTGGTTGTAGACCACGTCGAGAATGACTTCGAGGTTGGCATCGTGCAGATGCGCGACCATTTCCTTGAATTCGGCAATCTTGCCACTGGCCAGATAACGCGGGTCCGGGGCGAAGAACGCAATGCTGTTGTAGCCCCAGTAGTTGGTCATGCCTTTTTGCAGCAGATGCTGATCGTTGACGAAGGCATGAATCGGCAGCAATTCAACGGAAGACACGCCGAGCTTGCGGATGTGTTCGAGCACATCGTCGACCATCAAACCGCCGAACGTGCCGCGCAGGTTTTCCGGCACCGACGGGTGACGCATGCTGATGCCGCGCACGTGGGTTTCGTAAATGATGGTCTTGTCCCACGGCACGCTGACGCGATGATCATTGCCCCAGGTGTGCGCCGGGTCGATGACCTTGCACTTGGGCACGAATGGCGCGCTGTCGCGTTCGTCGAAACTGAGGTCGGCGTCAGGATGGCCGATGGTGTAGCCGAACAGCGCTTCCGACCATTTCAGCTCGCCGACCAGTTGCTTGGCGTACGGGTCGATCAGCAGCTTGTTGTGGTTGAAGCGATGGCCGTTGGCCGGGTCGTAAGGACCGTACACGCGGTAGCCGTAGATCAGGCCCGGATGCGCATCGGGCAAGTAGCCGTGGTAGATCTCATCGGTGTATTCGGGCAGTTCGATGCGCTCGAGTTCGACTTCGCCGCTGTCGTCGAAAATGCACAGCTCGACTTTGGTGGCGTTGGCGGAAAACAGAGCAAAGTTAACCCCCAGACCATCCCAGGTAGCACCGAGCGGGAAGGGCAGACCTTCACGAATTCTCGACGGCTCGGCGTGCGCAGCGGGTTCGGCTTTCTTTGGACGGGTCATGATTGCTCCTGCAAAAAAACGGGACAGTTCAGGCAATGAGATTTCCTTGTGGGAGCGAGCTTGCTCGCGAAAGCGTCGGCACATCCGACATCTTGGCGAACTGACCCACCGCATTCGCGAGCAAGCTCGCTCCCACAGGGGATTGGATTTTTCTCCCGCATTGGGGAGGGGCTTTCTTCGGGGCGCAAAAACCCCATGTGGCGAGCACGCTCGCCACACAATCATTCAGTTCAAATATGGATCGGGTCAGTTCGCCGGGGGCTTCTTCGCTGCTCGCGGCTTTTTCTCGGCTGCCTTTTCGCCCGGCGGAACTACTTTTGGCGTGGCCGCAGGTTTTGCTTTCGTCGCGGGTTTGGCTTTGGCAGCAGCCGGTGTCTTGGCATCGAGCGCTTTGGTTTCGGTGCTCTTCGCCGCTGTAGTCTTGCCAGCCACCTTGCTGCCAGCCGCCTTCGGTGGCTTCTTCGGCGCCAGCGCTTCGGCCTCGGCGAGTTTGCGCGCCATCTCCCAATGACGTTCTTCGTGGCCTTCAGGCTTCCCTTCCGACTCCCAGATCTGATAGGCGAATTCGCGAATGCGTTTATCGTCGGTGCTCATCGCAATGCTCCTGAACTGAACTCATGCTTGTGTCGAGTGTTGGATAAAGAGATTGACCGGGACATCCCCCAGCGCTTCGCTGACATTCAGCTCCCTGTTTTGTGTGACTACGCTGCTGGCAAAAAGTCCCTTCAGGTTTGTATCCGAAGCGGCGGACGGTAAAACCACCCGCGTATCGCCCCAGCGCAGCGCATCGACCTGGGGGATGGCACTGTTTTCCAGCAACGTTGCACAGCGCACCGGCACCACGACAATGGCCCGCACACCCTCGTGTTCGCGGGCGAATGCCAGTACGTTGTGGGCCTGACTGCCCAGCACTTCCAGTGGCTGGTAATCGCCACGGCGGAACAGCTCGCTGTGCTCCTTGCGCAGGTTCAATACCGCGCTGATCAGCGCCTGTTTGATGCGCCCGTCGCGCCAGTCCCTGAGTAGTTCGGCACTTGGCACGGACGCCTGCAACGCTTGCTCGCGGGCGGCGTAATCCACCGGCCGGCGGTTGTCCGGATCGACCAGACTGAAATCCCAGTACTCATTGCCCTGATACAGATCCGGCACTCCCGGCACGGTCATGCGCAGCAAGGTTTGCGCCAGCCCGTTGAGCGCTCCGGCAGCTGCGATGCTGTTGACGGTTTTGCTCAGCGCCGCGCGCAGCAATTCGCCTTCTTCGCCGGTCAGGAGTTTTTCCGTGAAGGCCTGCGCCGCGCTTTCATAGGCTTCGTTCGGTGCGCTCCAACTGCTTTGCAGCTTGGCCTCGCGCAAGGCTTTCTGCTGCCATTGCCAGATGCGCTTGGCGTACTCGGTGAAACCGGCCTTGTCGTCGTCCCGCAGATCCAGCGGCCAACTGCCGAGCAGTGCCTGATAGAGGATCAGTTCGTCGCCAGCGGACGGTGCGTCATCTTCGATGCGGACCGGGCGGGCGAGGGCGCGCCACAGTTCGACCTGGTCGGCGTACCAATGACTGCGCTCGCTGAGCACGGCCAAGCGGGCGCGGGTGTCTTCGCCACGCTTGTGGTCGTGAGTGGCGGTGGCCAGCAGGTTGTCGGGAAACTCCGCCATGCGCTGCTGATTGACCTCGTGGAATTCGCTGACCGGCGCGCTGAATTGCTCGGTGTTGTAACCGACATCATTGCGCGACAGCAGCACCGCCGAACGATAAAGCGCGGTGTCTTCCACGGCTTTGGCAGCCGCCGGCGAGGTCAGTTGCTGGAAACGCACGCAAGCATGCTTGAGGATCTTGCGCGAACGCCCCCGTGGCTTGCGGCGCCAAGGCGTGCCGCCGAGCCAACTGGCGACCGAGTCGAGTACTGGCCAGTCAGCCTCGCTGAGGGTCTGCCGCGCGCCGTCCATGGCGTGCTGGAAAATTGCTTCGTCCTGCTCGGAACGCCCCATGGCGCTGATGTAGGTGCGATAAACCGGGAAGTGCACGATCAACGCGTGCAGCACGCGGCGAATCGCGCCCAGGGTCAGGTCGCGGGTCATCAGGTCATCCCGCGCGACTTGATGCAGCGCCTGCGCGACACTTTCGAAATCGCTGGCCAGCGAGCCGTTGAGGATCTGCTGACGAGCCAACTGCGCTTCTTCAATAAACGCTGCCGGGCGCTCGGTGCGGCGCTGCCACAGCTCGCCCAGCACATGTTCGCCGTCCGGGTCGTGTTGCAGCAGCGACAGCTGATTCATGAACTCATAACCGGTGGTGCCGTCCACGCTCCAGTCGCGGCGCAGGGTTTCGCCCTCGCCGAGGATCTTCTCGACATAGATCGGCAGGTGCCGTCCCGGTGCAAGGTGATCAAGACGCCGGCGCAGCTTGCGGCAGTAGCCACGCGGGTCGGCGAGGCCGTCGATGTGGTCGATGCGCAGACCGTCGACCAGACCTTCTTCAACTAACTGGAAGATCTTGCCGTGGGTCGCTTCGAACACCGCCGGGCGCTCGACGCGCAGGCCGCCAAGCTCGTTGATGTCGAAGAAGCGCCGCCAGTTGATGTCGTCCGCCGCCGTGCGCCAACTGGTCAGGCGATAACTTTGCCGTTCCAGCAGTTCGTGAAGCTTGTGAAAGCCTTCCTCGGTGGTGGAATCGTACTGAGCGAGGTTGCTCTCGACAGTTGCGAGAACGCGCGGATCGCTCGCCAGTTCGCGCAACTCTTGCTTGAGCGGCATCGCCAGCGAATGGGCATCGGTCTGGTAGCTGAGTGTGCTGAAGCGATCGGCCAGAGACTTCAGCGTGTCGTCGGACTTGAGTAGCTCGCCATAGTTGTTCGGGCAGATCGGGAAGTGATGGTCGTAATGTTCGACGTAGAACGTGCCGGTCTGCGCGTTGAATTTCAGCTTCAGCGTGCCTTCCTGCAACGCCACGCCGTAATCACTGCCAAGGAACGGCAGCAGCAACTGGCCTTCCATCAACGGGTCCGGCGAGTGCCACTGAATGTCGAAGAATTCGCCGTACGGGCTCAGGCGTCCCCATTCCAGCAAGTCGAGCCACCACGGGTTGTCGTTGCCACCCACGGCCATGTGGTTGGACACGATGTCGAGGATCAGGCCCATGTTGTGTTCGCGCAGGGTGCTGACCAGTCGGCGCAATGCCGGCTCGCCGCCCAGCTCAGGGTTGACCTGGGTCGGGTCGACCACGTCGTAGCCATGCATGGAACCGGCGCGCGCCGCCAGCAATGGCGAGGCGTAGATATGGCTGATGCCGAGGCGGGCAAAGTACGGCACCAATGGCACCGCTTGTTCGAGGGTAAAGCCTTTGTGAAATTGCAGACGCAAGGTGGCGCGCAATGGCTGGATTTGCTGTTGATTCATTGGTCACGCTCAGTGGCTTGTAGGCGCGCGCAAGCCAGCAGTTCCAGGCGGCGGGCGGCATCGGGGCCGTCCAGCAATGCTTCGCTGGGACCGGGCAAACGTCGCGACCAGTTCGGATGTGAGTCGGTGGTGCCGGGCAGATTCGCCTGTTCATCGATACCCAACGCATCTTCCAGCGGCAGCAGCACCAGCGGAGCGCGGGTGTGGCCGAGGAAACGCACGCTGGCATCGACCACTTGATCGGCCTCGTGGGACTCTTCACGGAAATTCTGCGGATCCTGGCGAAGCGCATCGCGCAGGCCTTCGCGTTCGCGTTCGCGATGTCGACGCCAATCAATTTCGCCATTGGCATCGACCAGACCCAGGCGCGCATTCCAGTCGATATCGCGGCCATGCCACCAACCGTTGAGCGTCGGCAGGTCATGGGTGCTGGTGGTGGCCAGCGCGTCATCCGGCCAGTCGAGAATCGGTTTGAAACGAGTGTTGTCCTGCTCGAACAACAGCACGCGCATACCCAGAATCGAACGCGCCGCGAGTTTCTCGCGCAGACCTTCCGGTACGGTGCCGAGGTCTTCGCCGAGCACGATGGCCTGGTGCCGATGCGACTCAAGGGTCAGCAGACGCAGCATGTCGTCGAACGGGTAATACAGATAGGCACCGTCGGCCGGGTCAGCGCCGTTGGGGATCACCCACAAGCGTTGCAGGCCCATGACATGGTCGATGCGCAGGCCGCCAGCATGGGCGAAGTTGGCGCGCAACATGTCGATGAAAGCGCGGAAACCATTGCGGATCAGACCTTCGGGCGAGAACGCGGAAATGCCCCAGCCCTGACCGCTGCGATTGAGGATGTCTGGCGGCGCGCCAACGGTCAGCGAGGCGAGCAGTTCATCCTGAAAACTCCAGGCCTGGCTGCCGGCGCCATCAGCACCGACGGCGAGGTCAGCGATCAGACCGATGCCCATGCCGGAACTGCGCGCGGCGGTTTGTGCGCGCTCGAGGCAGCGATGGATCAGCCATTGGCAGAAGGCGAAATAGCCAATGCGATCCGCGTACTCCTCGGCAAACGCGCTCAGCGCTGCGCCGCGCGGGTCGTGCCAGTGCTCAGGCCATTCGCGCCAATCGAGGCTTTCGCCACGGGCGGCGCGCATTTCCTGAATCGCTTCAAAGCGGCAATGGTTTTCCAGCGCTTCGCCACCGGCGTGACGGAAACTGGCGAAGTCGGCGTGCAGCGGGTGCTCGCCAGCGACAAAACCGTCGTACAAAGCTTGCAGCAGCTTCTGCTTGGCCTCAGCGGCAGCCGGCCAGTCGATCAGTTTGAGATTTTCCAGTTGCTCGAACTGCGCGGCCAGGCCACTGGCATCGATCGCATCACGCAAAGCGCGTTCGCCAAGAATGCTCCCCGGCGCCGCATACAGGGAATTGAGAAACAAACGACTTGAAGGTGAATAGGGGCTGTAACGGCCGGTGTCGGCGCTGAACATGGCGTGCATCGGGCTGATCGCCAGCGCATCGGCGCCACGTTCGCCGGCCACGCGGACCAGTTCTTCCAGCGCCTGAGTGTCGCCAAAACCCCCGTCGCCGGGACGGCGCAACGCATACAGCTGTGCGCTCAGACCCCAGGCGCGCGGGATCGGGCTGTCGACCGCATCGCCGACGCTGAAGCAGCGCTCGGGCGCGACCGCCAAAGTGAAGTACTGATCGCCAATGTGCACTTGCTGATAACCGACCGGAATCAGACCCGGCAGCATCGCTTCGTTGTCCAGCTTGAGACTCATCTGCGAGCCGTCTTCAAGATGAATTTCGCAAGGCGTTTCCGGTGAAAAGTAGCGACTCAGATCGAGGGCAACACCCACGTCGCAGGTCAGCAGGGGCGGCAAGTGGCGGTCTTGCTGGACCTCTTGCAGTTCCAGCAGGCTGGCATCGATTTCTTGCGCGGTGCTGGCGGGGTGGCCGAGTCCGATCAGGACATTGCGCAGCACAGCAGGAGCGACTTTTTGCTGACGCCCGTTGGCGTCGATCCAGTCGACGGCAAGGCCGGCTCGGCTGGCGAGTATTTCCAGTTGCGCATCGCTCATAGGCGCTCTCCATCCAGGGGGTGCATAACGGGTGCGGCCGTGAGGCTGACGAGCGCGGTGTACGCCGGCAGTTGATTCGGGTCCGACAGATCAAGGGCCGGCGGCTGTTGGAACAACCACTCGGTATGGGTCTGTGCAGGGTTGACCACTGCCGTATCACTGAGGTTCAGGTCAATTCGCAGCTCACTGCCATTGCCCAGCCGCCAGCGTGCGCTGACCGCGCCATAGCCGAGCATCTGCGCACCCAGAGCCTGGGTTCCGGAGAGATTGGGAATGATGTACTGGTGACGCAACTTCAGCAGTTGACGGTAGAGCTCCTGGGTCTGCTGTTGCAATGGCGTGCCGCTGCCGGACAAATGCGGCTGCGAGGCGCGGAAGGTTTCTTCGGCATTCGGATCGGGAATCTGCTCGCGCTTGTGCGGATCGGTAAAGGCACTGAACGCGGCGAATTCATTACGCCGGCCTTCACGCACCAGTTCTGCCAGTTCACCGTGGTGGCTGGTGAAAAACAGGAACGGTTGCTCGGCGGCAAATTCATCGCCCATGAAGATCAGCGGAATCATTGGCGACAGCAGCAACAGCACCGTCGCCGCCTGAACTGCGCGCGGGTCGGCAAGTTGATGCAGGCGCTCGCCAAACGCGCGGTTGCCGATCTGGTCATGGTTCTGCAGGAACAACACGAAAGCGGTGGAGGGCAGATGTTCGCTCGGTTCGCCGCGCGGTTCGCCATGCCGAGTGATGTGGCCCTGGAACACGAAGCCCTGACTCAGGCAGCGCACCAATTGCTCGGTGGGTTGCGCGGCATAGTCGGCGTAGTAGGCGTCGGTTTCGCCGGTCAGCAGCACATGCAGGGCGTTATGACCGTCGTCGTTCCACTGCGCGTCGTAATCGTTTTCCAGCAGGCTCGACTGGTTCAGCTCGTTCTCGACGGTCAGCCAGACGTGCCGGGTTGGGTCGATCTGCTGGCGAATGCGTCGGGCCAGATCGCTGAGGAAATCCGGGTCTTCAATCGCGTGCACCGCATCCAGACGCAGGCCGTCGAAGCGGTATTCGAGCAACCACATCAGCGCGTTTTCAATGAAGAACTCACGCACTTCCGGGCGACGGAAGTCGATCGCCGCGCCCCAGGGCGTGTGCTTGTCTTCGCGAAAAAAACCTTTGGCGTAACGATGCAAATAGTTGCCGTCGGGACCGAAGTGGTTGTAGACGACGTCGAGAATCACCGCCAGGCCATGGCCGTGGGCGGTGTCGATCAGGTGTTTGAGTTGTTCGGGTGTGCCGTAGGAAGCTTGAGGTGCATAGGGCAGCACCCCGTCGTAGCCCCAGTTGCGATCACCGGGGAACTGCGCCAGCGGCATCAGTTCGATGGCGGTGACGCCCAGCGCCACCAGCCGCGCCAGATGTTGTTCGACTTCGGCAAAACCACCGAGCGCACCGACGTGCAACTCGTAGATCACCGCTTCGCTCCACGGCCGACCATTCCATGTCGTGTGCCGCCATTGGTAGGCATGGGGATCGACCACCACACTGTGGCGGTCGAGGTCACCATCCTGCGCCCCGGAGGCCGGGTCCGGCACCTCCAGCTCGCCATCGATGCAGTAACGGTAGCGACTGCCAGCCGGGCAGTTGGCCTTGATTACAAACCAACCGTCGCCCTGAGGCAGCATGGGCAACGATTTTCCATCTTCCAGTTCCACACTGACGTAGAACGCGTCAGGCGCCCACAACGCAAATTGCGTGTGCTCGGCATCCAGCATGATCGCGCCGTGGGGCCAGGTTTCTTGGGTCCTTGACGGCATTTTCTGCAACTCCCTGGTTATTTGTGGCTGGCTTTACCCAACGCCTTGGCGACCAGTTGTTCGTAAAGTTCGGCGTACGGTTCGACCGCTTTGCTCCAGTTGAACGGCGCGGCCATGGCACGGCAACGCATGGCATTGAGCAATTCCGGAAAGGCGAAGACCTTGAACGCGCGGCTCAGGGCTTCTTTATAGCTATCAACGCTGGACTCATCGAAGAGGAAACCGGTGACGCCGTTTTCAATGGTGTCGGCCAGACCGCCGGTATTGCGCGCGACCGGCAGCGAGCCGAAACGCTGGGCGTACATCTGGCTCAGGCCGCAAGGCTCGTAACGCGACGGCATCAGGAGGAAATCGCTGCCGGCGAACATGCGCCGCGCATCGGTCTCGTTGAAGCCGATGCGCACGCCGATCTGGCCTGGGAAACGCAGGGCCAATTCGCGCATGGCTTGCTCTTCTTCCGGCTCGCCGCGACCGATGATCGCGATCTGGCCACCGTTCTGCACGATGAACTCGGACACCGCTTCGGTGAGGTCGAGACCTTTCTGATAGACCAGACGCGAAACCACGGCGAACAGTGGGCCGGTAGAGTCATTCAGGCCGAACAGCTCACGGACATGGGCGGCGTTGACCGCTTTGCCTTCCCAGTCGCCGATGGCGAACGGGGCGAACAGGTGCGGGTCGGTAGCCGAATCCCAGCTTTCGTCGATGCCGTTCGGGATACCACTGAGCAAGCCTTGCTGGGTCTTGGCGGCAAGGAAACCGTCGAGGCCGCAGCCGAAGTCCGGGGTGGTGATTTCCTGCGCATAAGTGGCGCTGACGGTGGTGATGTGGCTCGAATAGGCCATGCCGGCCTTGAGGAACGACATCTTGCCGTAGAACTCCATGCCTTCCTGCTGCAGCGCGTGGGCGGGAATCCCAAGCTCGGGGCAGGAACCGAGGCTGGTCACGCCCTGGTAGGCAAGGTTGTGAATAGTGAACAGGGTCGGCGTGCGCTGCCCGCGCCAGTGCATATAGGCAGGAGCGAGACCGGCCGGCCAGTCATGGGCGTGCACCAGATCCGGGCGCCAATGGATTTGCGCAAGGTTGGCGGCGATGTCGGCAGCGGCCAGGCCGAGACGGGCGAAGCGGATATGGTTGTCCGGCCAGTCGCGACCGTTGTTGGCGCCGTAGGGGCCACCCTCACGCTCGTACAATTCAGGGCAGATCAACACGTAGATCACCAGGCCATCGGGCATGTCCATGCGCCCGATCTTGCAAGGTGGCAGCGCAGCGTGGCCACCCAGCTCGCCGATGATGTGAATCGGGTTTTCGCTGTGCACCACCTGCGGGTAACCGGGAATCAACACCCGTACGTCATGCAGATGGGCCATGGCCCGGGGCAGGGCGGCGGAAACGTCACCCAGACCGCCGGTCTTGACCAGATCGGCGATTTCCGACGTCACGAACAACACTTTTTTCTTGTTGGGATTCTGGCTTGCTACCGGAGCAAGCGTCTTGGTGCCGGGTACGTTGATCTGTCGGCTGCCGGGAACACTGATGGTGCTCGATTCTCCAAGCGACTGGTGAGCACGCTCTCCCTGAATATCCAATGCCGCACTGATCATATGTATCTCCCGTGTGTGATCTGATTCTTGTCTCAAACAAGCTGTTTCATGGCCAAGTCCTGTGGCCGGGCGCAAAGGCGCCACGCATCGGTGAGCAAATGCTGACCCAACACGCGCAAGCAGAATGGGTGGTGAGGCCGTTGCAAGGATTACACCAGTCGCTTTCGCCCAGTTGTTCTGATGACCTGTGGCGTGAAGCAAAAGTTTCGACTTTTTTTTGTCGGTATGACCGAGTGGTTTGGCCACTGAAAAATGAGTCTAGGCCAGATCCTAGAGCGGGCAGGGGCAAATGGGTAAATTGTTCGACAATCGGTTGTGTCGGGATGTAAGCGAGGGTTCAGGAGGGGAAACGCTCCGACGAAGGGCATGTTTTTCGGTCGGAGTGGGCCAAAACGGTGACTGGGTAGTCACGGTTTTGTGCTAGGGGATGGGCCGGTTGCACCGTTGTGGTGCGAGGGTATTTCAGAGCGGTATCTGAGATGAGACCTTCGCGAGCAGGCTCGCTCCCACATTGGAACGCGTACAACCTGTGGGAGCGAGCCTGCTCGCGAAGAGGCCTGTTGCAGCAACTCAACTTTAAAGTGATGGAATCAATTCAACAGACGCACCGGCTCCCCAGCTGCCCAAGCCTGAATATCCTCGATCATCTGCCGGAAGAACTGCTGGTAATTCTGCCGACTGACATAGCCCACATGGGGCGTGGCGAGGACATTGTCCAGCGTGCGAAACGGGTGCATGGCAGGCAAAGGCTCTTGCTCGAATACATCCAGCGCCGCCCCGGCAATGCGCCGTTTCTGTAGCGCCTTGATTAGTGCCGCTTCATCGACGATCGGCCCGCGCGCGGTGTTGACCAGTAGCGCGGTCGGTTTCATCCACTCCAGTGCTTGCGCATCGACCAGTCCGCGACTGCGTTCGCTGAGCACCAGATGCACCGACAGCACGTCGGCCTGTTCGAACAGTTGTTGCTTGCTGACGTACGTCACGCCGGCCTGTTCAGCGCGTTCGGTCGTGAGGTTTTCACTCCAGGCAATCACGCGCATGCCGAACACCTGACCGAACTGCGCGACCCGCTGGCCGATACTGCCCAAACCGAGAATCCCCAGCGTCTTGCCGTGCAGATCACCGCCCAACCCCTGCTGCCACTGGCCGGCGCGCAGAGCATTGGCTTCGGTAACCAGATTCCGGGTCGCCGCCATGATCAGCGCCCAGGTCAGCTCTGGCGCGGCGTGTTTATAGCTGTCGGTGCCGCAGACCTGGATGCCCAACGCCGCTGCGGCCGGCATGTCCAGCGCTGCATTGCGCATACCACCGGTGACCAGCAACTTCAGATTGGGCAAGCGCCCGAGCAAATCGGCGTCGAACCGCGTGCGTTCGCGCATCACGCAGATCACCTCATATTTGCCGAGGCGCTCGGCCAGTTTGGCGTTGTCGGCGGGGTAATCGTGCACAAAGGTCACTTCACCAGTGCCTTCCAGCACCGACCAGTCGACCACGTCGCGTGCCACGTCCTGCCAGTCATCGATCACTGCAATCTGCACTGTCATCGCCTTACCTCATCAAGGAGCGGAAGGGGTTTTGCCCAGCCAGCCGAGCAATGCCTGATGGAATTTCCCCGGTTCCTCCATTTGCGGCGCATGGCCCATACCCGGGAATTCAATCAGCGTCGACTGCGGGATCAGCTTGGCGACTTGCTTGCCGAGCACCTCGTAGTGGCCGATTTTCGCTTTCACTTCCGGCGGTGCGAGGTCTTTGCCGATGGCGGTGGTGTCGGAGGTGCCGATCAGCAGCAGGGTCGGCATTTTCAAATCCTTGAACTCGTAGTACACCGGCTGGGTGAAGATCATGTCGTAGATCAGCGCCGAGTTCCACGCGACCTGGGTCTTGCCCGGACCTTTGCTCAGACCGGCGAGCATGTCGACCCAACGATCAAATTCCGGCTTCCAGCGGCCGTCGTAATAGGTGGTGCGCTCATAGTCGCGAATGCCCTTGGCCGTGACCTTCAATTCACGCTGATACCACTGATCGACGGTGCGATACGGAACGCCGAGGGCTTTCCAGTCCTCCAGACCGATCGGGTTGACCATTGCCAATTGATCAACCTGCTCAGGGAACAGCAGCGCATAACGGGTGGCGAGCATGCCGCCGGTGGAGTGGCCGAGCACTGTGGCTTTCTGAATGCCCAACGCCTTGAGCAATTGCTGGGTGTTGGTTGCCAGTTGCTGGAAGCTGTATTGATAGTGCGCAGGTTTGCTGGAGGTGCAGAAACCGATCTGATCCGGCGCAATCACGCGGTAGCCGGCGTCGCTCAAGGCCTTGATCGAACTGTCCCACGTCGCCGCGCAGAAATTCTTGCCGTGCATCAGCACTACGGTGCGACCGTTGGCCTTGCCATTGGCAGCGACGTCCATGTAACCCATTTGCAGTTTTTGGCCCTGGGATTCAAAGGCGAAGTGTTTAAGCGTGTAGGGATATTGAAAACCTTGCAGCTCCGGACCATAGGCAGGCCCTTCGGCGGGAGCGTTTTCAGTGGCCGCGTGCGCCATTAATGGCAGTGCAGCGCTGAGGACGAGGCCGGGCAGCCAGCGGGAAAGCGTGACGGACATAAGCACAAACTCCTTGAAAATTGGCCGACTCTGGAAGGCCGGGATTACGCCGACGTTAAACAAAGGCAATCACATGGGCGGTTGGTTCAACCGAGCCAGCCGAGGGTCAGCAAGGCCAGTACGCCATAGCGCGCGCCTTTGGCCAGTGTCACGATCAGCAGAAAACGCCCGAGCGGTTCGCGCATGACCCCGGCAATCAAGGTCAGCGGATCGCCGATCACCGGCAGCCAGCTGAGCAGCAGCGACCAGTGCCCGTAGCGCTCGTAATGCGTGCGCGCCATGGCCATGTGCCGCGGGCTGACCGGGAACCAGCGTCGATCCTGAAACCGCTCGATGCCACGGCCCAGCCACCAGTTGACCAGCGACCCGAGCACGTTGCCCAGCGTCGCCACCGCGAGCAAACCCCACAGCCAGTAACGCTCGCTGACAATCAGACCGACCAGCAGCGCCTCGGATTGCAATGGCAACAATGTCGCCGCGCCAAACGCAGCAAAGAACAGACCGAAATAAGCCGCGCCCATCAACGGGCCGGGTAGTCCGCCACCACTATGTCAGCGCCGTCCTTCTTCAGACCGATGATTCGATACGCGTCGCTCATGCCGTCCATTTCCATGCCCGGCGAGCCCATTGGCATGCCTGGCGCTGCCACACCCAGCAGATCGTCGCGCTTGCTCAACGCAAGCACCTGATCGGCCGGTACATGGCCTTCAACGAATTTGCCATTGATGATCGCCGTGTGGCAGGACGCCAGACGCGGTGGTACGCCGTGCTGCTGTTTAAAGCTGCTCATGTCGCTTTCGACGTGATCTTCGACTTTGAAGCCATTGGCTTCGAGATGGCTGATCCACTTTTTGCAGCAACCGCAATTGGCATCGCGGTGCACTTCGATCGGGATCAGTTCGGCGGCTTGCGCCAGGGAGGAGATGAACAGGGTGCTCAGGGCGAGCAGACGCAGTTGGCTTCGCATGGGAATGGGCTCTCGACTCGGTGAAGGTCAGAAAGCACGCATTTTGACCGGTTTTTCCATCCCGGCATCAACTGAGTGTTTCCAGTTGCTACAAGACAGCCGAGCCAATGTGAGAGCGAGCCTGCTCGCGAATGCAGTTGACCAGTCGCAGATACAGTGACTGAAAAATCGCTTTCGCGAGCAGGCTCGCTCCCACAGGGGATTGGCGTAAAGGGCAAAATCCCCGTGGTCGCGGTTGGCTTAACTGACCTTGAAGCGTCCCATGATCGCGCTCACGCGGCTATTGGCTTCGAGCAACTGGCGGGTATTCAGTTCGCTGGCCTGGCCGCTCTGCACCAGTTCATCGACCATGTGACGGATCTGCACCATGCTGCGGTTAATCTCTTCGGTAACGGCGCTTTGCTGTTCGGCGGCGGTGGCGATCTGCGTGCTGAGGCTGTTGATGTGGCTGACCGAACCGGCCATTTCGTCCAGCCCCGAGTTGACTCGGGCGGTGGCGTCAGCAGCGGACTGGCAGCTGGCCTGAGTGTTTTCCATGGCGCTGACCGACGAACTCACGCCTTGGGTCAGGCGGGTCAACATCTCGTTGATTTCCGAGGTGCTGGCCTGAGTGCGGGCGGCGAGGGCGCGGACTTCATCCGCCACCACCGCAAAGCCGCGACCCTGTTCCCCTGCACGCGCCGCTTCAATTGCGGCATTAAGGGCGAGCAGGTTGGTCTGCCCGGCAATCGCGCCGATGACGCCGAGGATTTCGGTGATGCGCTGGGCGTCCTGCTGCATGTTTTCAACTTTGTGTGTAGCGCTGGCCACTTCGTCGATCAGCGCGACTACGCTGTTGGTCGCTTCCCCTACCACGACGCGCGAGCGATCGGCGTTTTCATTGGCGCGCTGGGTGAAAGCTGCGGTTTCTGCAGCGTTTTGCGCAACGCTTTCGGCGGTGGAGCTCATTTCAGTAATCGCGGTGACAGTCTGGTCGGTTTCCGAGGCGTGGCGCAGCAGAATCTGGCTGGTGTGCGCCGAGGTGCGTTGCAGATTATCGAGGCTGGAAGCCATGGCGCCGGTGGCCTGGGTGACTTCGCCGATCATGTTCTGCAAATAGACGATGAAGGTGTTGACCGAATGGCCGATGGCGCCCAGTTCGTCTTCGGCGCGAATGGTGATGCGGCGAGTCAGGTCGGCGTCACCGCTGGACAGTGAATCGATGTTGGCTTTCAGAGCCTTCATGCGCTGTACCAGTTTGCGAATCGCGTAAACCTGCAACAGCACCAGCAGGATCACCAGCGGAATCTGGATCAGGCTGAGACTGTTGAGCACATCGTCACGCTGGGCAGTGAGCATTTTGGTCGGCAGGGCGGTGGCGAGGAACCACGGTGTGCCCTCGATAGGGCGCATGAAGAATGTGGCGTCTTCACCGTTGTTATCGAACTCGACGCGTTGCGCTTTATCGCGGTTCTGCAGGCCGGTCTTGATCTGATTGATGAAGGTGGAGCTGGCCGCCAGTTCGCTGATGTTCTTCAACACGATCGGGCCGCTGATGCGCGAGCTGTTGCTGATGATCTTGCCGTCAGCCTCGACGATGAGCATTTCGGCGTTGAGATCTTTTTCCTTGCGTGCCACCAGGTCGTTGAAGAAGCCCAGCGTCACGTCGATAGTCGACACGCCCCAGGCGTTGCCGTTCTTGTAGATCGCCATGGCACAGTTGGTGCGTGGCTCGGCACTGGCATCATCTTTATAGGCGGCAGCCCAGGCACACTGACCGCGCGGGGTGGCCATGCCGCCCTTGTGCCAGCTCTGGTCGTAATAATTCGGTGCAGCGTCGCTGTTCCAGAAAGTGTTGACCTTGAGCTGGCCCGAGGCGTCGCGGTGCCAGAAGGTGCTGAACTTGTTGCGCCCGGCTTCGCGCTGGCCGGGCAACGGCCAAATGCCGCCGCCAAAGACTTTCAGTTCGCCGTACTGATCCACCAGCCCTGGCAGCACCACGTCGATGGCGGCGCTGTCGAGCAGGGGGATGGTCTGGGTGATGCTGCGTTGCTGCGCCTGCACCTTGTTCAGTTCGCCCTGAATCTGCACGGCGACTTCGGCGATGCGGTTGAGCACGACCTTCTCTTCGGTATCGCGCAGGGTCGGTGCGACCAGTTGGCTGATGCCGACCACGGTCAGCACGGACAACAACAGGATGAACAGAATCAGAAACAGCGTGTAGCGAGCCTGAATAGTGCGCAGTGCGGGCATGGAACTGATCCTTGAGCGGCTTTTTGTTGGAGGGCAGGAATAAAAACAGGGCGGGTATCACAGCGTATCGTCGTTGCGGGCGGAAGCTTTAGGTACTTGCGTGCCGAAAGAGCTCAGGGCGATGACCGGCTGGTATCGGAATTGGTACATCACCAGCAATCGCCACAGTTGTTACATCCTGATGACGGCTCTGAAGCAATGTTTGCGGGCCTTAAGCTCGGTGTCATGAATGTACGAGATTTGTAAAAAAGCGCACAAAAGAGTTGGTGCGATCAGCGAAGCGGCCGATACTCGCGCCCATTCAATTGGTTGGAACAAGGACATTTCATGCTCATTGCACAAGGAATCCTCGCATGACGATCGGCTATACCGGCGCCTGGGAAAGCAAGGCGGGCGTAATGGTCCGTGATACCGGCGCGAAGAAGCAGGTTTCGCAGAGCGTCAAAGTGCAGCAGATGTTGACCCTGGTCGGTAACGATCCGAATGCACTGAATGTCGCGGAGATGGACAAACAGGGTTTGCGCAAGCAGATCAAGGGTTTCGACCCGGCCAACGTTTCCGTCAAGCAGTTGGGCAACCTCAGCGAGTTCCTGCGCGGGCGCGGCCTGATTTCCGAAATCACCTCGATCACCTTGCTCAATGCCGGCGACAAATTCGACCGTTTCGGCGTGCAGAAAGACCCGGAGGCGAAGTTCAACGCGCTGGAATATTTCGCCACGCAGCTCGATGCCATTCAGACCAACAGTCTCAATGGCAATTACTACGGCAAGAGCCTGATTCCCGAATTCAAGAAAGCCATTTACGTCTTGCAAAACCTCAAGACTTACGGTGAAGGCAATGCCGCCGTGCCGTCGGACAGTGGCATCAAAGCCAAGGCATAAGCCCGCACGCATGAAGCGGGCTCAGCCTTGTATTGCGCACGTTCAGACCGGCGATAAATCACGAACGCTAAATTGCCGTTGCGTCTGAGCATGCAGGTCTTGCATGTACGCGCAGTGCAAGGCCAGTCTGCGCGGGCGAAAACCGCGATGGAACAACGCCAGCCAGCCGCCCTGATTGCCTTGCACCGGCGCCAGACCGGTGAAGACAAAACCAATGGCGTTGAGACTGTGCAGATCCACGGCAAATTGTCGCGACAGCTGCAGGCGAATCGAAATCAGCCAGTGCCCGGGCAGTGAGCGCAATTGGTTCAGCAGTTCCGGATCGAGTTTTTCCAGGAGCATTTCGTGGCGATCGCCGTGTTGTTCAACCTGAACCGAGGCCCCGCGCCAGCGTCCAGCATTGGCTCCGATGCCGAACACGGCCGTCAGACGCTCCATCAAGGGCCTACAACTGGCAGGCCAGACCTGGTCAGGCAACGGCCGCTGGTAGCCATCGATCGCCCGAACGCCCAAAACGATCGACTCCGGTTTTTTGCAACCAAAAGGCGAGCGGACATAGTCTGGTAGCAGTCCGGTGTTATGGAACCCGAGGCTGATCGCCATGCGTTGGGTGTAAGGGTGGTGGGTGACTTGCTTGATCGAAACGCTGCGACAACCCAACGCCTGTGCGTGAGTCAGCAATTGCTCACCCAGGCGCGTGGCGATGTTCTGCCCACGGGTGTCAGGATGGACGGCACTCAAAGCCAGCTCAGCGTCGTACGATGCCTCGCTTTGCCTGTACAAAGTGGCATGACCACGTATCCGTTCTCCCTCGACCGCAACCAGCGAGTGCCAGCGTTTTTTCGCATGGTTCTGACTGATCAGGCACGGCAGATACACGTCGCTTTGTACGTAATGGTCGCCGTATACCTGGCGAAACAGTTCGCTGACGGCGGCGGCGTCGCTTTCACGGTAATTGCGCAGGATCAGCGATTCCATCAGGCACCTCCCCGTCATGTTGCTCATAGCAGCGTAAATCGACGATCGGCAGGCTCTTGCCGGCGCGAGGGTGGCGCGCGAGATCCTCGAAGCGGCAGCTCTGGATACGTAGCTCCAGTAATCCAGCGCTTCGCAGGTGGGTGATCTGCGGGTAACGTTCGATCAAGCGGGCCTCAAGTTTGTTATCGATCTGTGTTGATCGCTCTTCGACTACGTATTTCAACGTCAACACGTCGGTGCCGTCGGCCTGTTCAATCAACAATTGCCAGTCGTCGCTGCCAGCAGTGCGCCTTACGGTTTCGCTGATTTCATCCGTCATCAGCGACAGGATGCCGACGCGCACGCGCTGGCTGTTGCCGCTGCGGCCCCTGAGGGCGAACTTGCGTTGCGGCGCACCGATCGGTTCGCGCCAGCACGCCAGGTCTCCCACGGGATAGCGGATCAGCGGCATCAAGCGCCGATGAAGGTTGGTCAATACGAGCAGGCCGTGTTGATCGCAGGCCTCGATCGGCTTGCCCGTGTGCTGATCGATGATCTCCAGCAGGACGTGGCCGTCAGGCGTGCGATGTTCGCCTTCCTCGCAGTCGCGATGACTGGCGCCGATAAATCCAGCGTCGACGCTGGCGTAGCCGATGGAGGCGATGCGTGCATTGGGCAGCACTTGCGCAAGGCGTTGACGCTGTGAGGCGAACAGGCTCTCCCCGCCGTAAAGCACTGTATCAACCCGAGGCAATACAAGGTTGCGTTGCCCCAACCAACTGGCGAAGGTCAATAATTGCGCGGGCACGCCAGCCAGCACGTTGATCCCGTGTTGCGCGATGGCATCGGCCAGCTTCGGCGGGTCGACTTCACCGCTGAACGGGAACTCGGTGATCGGCGTATCGACATGGGCCAGTGAATCGTGGATAAACAGAAAACTGGCATAGAGGTCGCCGGCGAAGAACAGATTGGCGACCCGGTCGCCCGGGCTGAATTGTCCATTCAGGCTGCGACCGAAATTCTCTACGGTGGCTTGCCATTCGGCACGGGTGTAGACCGAGAGCCTGCCGCTGCCTGTGGATCCGCCGGTCTTGAAAACCACCGCCGAGCCGATCGGCGCGGTCAGTACCGGCCATTGGTCGAGGTTCTCGCTGCCAATCCAGAAACTCGCAGGATCAAGCAAAGGCAGTTCGGTCAGTGAGTTTATTGCCTCGGGAACATCATCGAGACAGTTCTGGTAGTAGCGTGAATGCTGGCGGGCAAAACTCATCAGTCCGCGAATCGGTTGGGTTATTTTCACAAAGTGTTCTTCCTGAATGATCTGACTTGCGCTCAAACGTCAGCGGCGCGAGTCGATGACCAGTGGCGTCTTGCCGCTGTGTTTGTTTTGAATGAAATCGGCGGGCGAGCATTGTCGGGTCTGCATGACCAGCAAGCCGCTGTCGATGACCGTATTCAGAGTTGAATAATCCGCGAGCCGGGCTTTAACCACGTCAGTTGCAAGTTCGCAGTGCAACTGCAGACGCTCAATCCCGTCGCAGGTGTGGTCCAGGTGCAACTGAATTGGTGCCTGCAGCCGTGCAGAAAGCTCGCCTGCCGAGATGAAGTCGGTGCCAATACGCAGCAGCGTGCCGTGGCGTTGCAGCAGTTCGAAACGTGGCGACTGCAACCCGCAGGCGCAGACACCCGGCAGCCAGCGCCCGGTGTCGCCGATTTCGTAACGCTGCACGCGCTGGCCACCTTCACGGGCAAGCGAAGTCACTAGCAGCCGACCCACTTGATCGTCGACCACCGCGACATCTTCATCCAGCGCAACGATTTCCAGTTGCTGGATATCACTCATCAAATGGAAAACTCCGTCCGCTGAAACCTGGCAGGCATGGCCAATCGGGCCGGCATCGACGCTGCCGTAAATCGCCGAGCGGATCGTCGACACGCCACAACTGCGCAGCAATTCACGGTTCTGTTCGCTCACGTGCTCGCCACCGAGAAAGACTTTTTCGACCCCGCCATAAGCACGCAAATGCTTTTGCTCGTTGAGGAACAGGCGATGCAGCGTGCCCGGCATGCCGACCAGCACATTGACCCGCTGGTCGATGATCAGTCGGGCAATTTCCCGATAGTCGTTATCAGTAGGCGCGGCCATGGGCAGGTGCGTCACTTCGAGCCATTCCAGTGCTTTGCCGAAGCTGAGAAAACCGCCGTACAGCCCGCCACAGAAAAACAGGTTCATGACCCGATCCCGCGCCGGATCGAGACCGGCGGCGAACAGGCCATCTGCGGTTGCGCGCATCTGCCGATCGAAGTCGCGATAGCTGTAGCCGGCCAGCGCCGGGGTGCCGCTGCTGCCTCCGGAGCGAAAATACAACTGCGCCTGATCGTTGACGGGCTGGGCGACGAAAGCCGCTTTGTCCATGATCGCAGCGCCCGGCTTCGCGGGTGATGACGCTGTATCGAGAGAGGCTTGATTCGGCAGTTGCGTCGCCGCCAGACTCACCGATACGCGGCGACTCAGACGTTGCAGCGCGTAGACGCCGTCATGGGGTTCGCCTGCGTAACCGTCGTGAATGCTGCCGATCGGAGCAATACGCGTGACCCCGGCGCCGATGAGTGCATGGGTCAATTCGACAATGCGCGATTGCGCGCACACCAAAGCACAGCTTTGCAGCACGTTGCGCCATGGCAGCAGGGTGGCGGTCAGCAAGGCCTGTGGCACCGGGTGCAGCAACACGCTGCGGAACAGCGGTGAAGGTGCAAGTTGCCGATCATGGCTCCAGATCACCCGCCAGCCTGGGCCGTTCCAGACTTGGCCGGTGTGTCCGGCAAAACTCTGGCCGAGGCGGGCCATCTGCGTATGCGTGGTGATTTGTGAAGCTTCCTGCAGTGTCGGCACCAGTGCGGGCCATTGTGCGGCGCGGCGCTTCAACGCTTGCGCCAAGCGTTCACCGATATCGCGCAAAACCTGTGGATCATCGCTGTCCACCAGCAACCATTGCGGGCTGGAGCAGGCCTGCTGATCCAGTCGGCAGACCTCGTCGGCCACAGCGTCGAGCGCCTCGGGCGTGGCAGTTTGCGCACAGAGATACACGAAGCTGACGCGATGTCCCCAGTCGATCCAGCGACAACCCGGCGCCAGTTGCTGTCGAATGGCTTGCAAAGCCGCTTCGCCACCCCACGCTGCGACACCGTTGGCGTGCTTGCACAGTAGGCCAATCTCGCCGGTGTTGGCTGGAATCACCGCTACATAACCAGCCAGTTGCCCGCTGGCATCGCACGCTACCAATGTGCTCAGCAGTCGCGCCGTCAGGCCTCCATCGCTGCGGCTGGGCCGCAACCAGTTAACGTTGCCGGCCAGCAGACTTTCGACCACTGCGCAGAACGCCAGCAGCGGCGCATTGGCGGGGGTGATGTGCACCACCAGACCGAGCGCACGCCAGGCTTCGAAGCGTGGCTGGCGATAATCGATACGGCGCAGCGAATCGGCATCGGCGCCGAGTTCGCGCTGGCGCTTGTGCCTCAGCGCTTGCGGTTGGCAGAAATCGATCAAGGCTTGCCGTTGTTGGTTGTCGAGCGGCAAATCGGTGGCCGCGCTACGCAGCTGCCGGGCAAAACACGTCACGGTCTGGATGACCGTGCCGCTTTCAAGTGCCGTCGCCAACCGGTGGGGCAGCGCCTGTTGCAGGTCTTGCAGCGCTTGGTCGAGGCTGTAACTGTCGTGCAGTTGTCCATTGATCAGATACATGTCAGTGATTTCCCAGTAATTCGGCGGCGGCCATTGCGCAGCTTCTGCCCGCTGTGGTCCCGGCGCGGCCGTGCAGTTCAAACCAGTCGGTGGTCAATCCGCAGCCGCAGCTTGCGCCCGGGTGCAGCGTCGCCAGGTCGCTCATGACCACGGCATGGGCGGGGCTGGAGGAGATATAGGGCGAAACGAAGCCGAGCAGGCCTTGTTGGCCGTAGGGCAGCAGGGAAAAATCCGCCGGGTTGCGGATCAACACCCGCGCGTACACCGGCACGTGAAAGCGGTGATGAGCACATTCGATGTAAGGCACGGCGTGTTCGACAGCGCCGTAACCGTCGCGGCAGCGAGCGGGTTCGATGCCCAGTTGCCGATGGATATGGGCGTAGAGCTGCTGTCTGGGGATTTCCTGCGCGGCGTGGGTTTTCCAGCCACCGCCAAAAAAGGCCAGCGAACCGGCCGGCATTTGCAAATCCTGCACGCCGGTGTCCTGCATGCGTTGCAGGGTCTGCCACAAAAACGCCGGGAAACCGAAGATCCGCACCGGCAAACCTTCTTCAGCGAATGACTGCAACGCGGCGATCACCCCGAACACGTCGAACTGGTGGCCGCTACCGGTGTTGCGCAAGGCATAGACCACCCGGTTGGCCGGGGCGAACCGACACAGAAACTGGTCGGTGAACGAAGTGCCGAGGGTAATGCGGCCTTCCGGTTCGTAGCTGAGCAGCAGGTAATTGCACGGTGTGTCCGGGGCGTCCCAGCCATAATGGCGGAAGATTCGCGCGACCATGAATTGCGCCCGCGCCAGGCTGCGCTCGTCGTAACGCATCCGGCTTTTCTGCCCGCTGGTGCCCGACGAAGTCAGTTCCAGGGCGTCCGTGGCAGTGCTGCTGAGCAGCAGGTGCTGCTTGAAGAAGCTGGCAAAAATCGGCGGCAGCCGTGACCAGTCATCAAGACTGTCGAGGTCTTGCGGCGACAGTCCATGGGCGTTGAGCCAGTGGCCGTAACCGGGCGTGTGTTCGCAGTGAAAGCGGCTGATTTCAGCCATCGCCCGATCGAACAGACCGGGCGGGGCGGAATTCAGGCAATAGGGTTGCGGCAACGCGCACAACGCGTCGGCATAGGGTAAATGAGTCATCAATGTTCCTTATTGAGGCGAGGCCACATCAGGCGTGGGGGTTTGCAGGAGCCGGTGCAGAAAAGGCAGGCACATCAGCCCGCCAAACGCCGCCCAGAGCGCAAAATGTTCGAGACGGCTGCCGCCTCCGATGGCAGCAATCAGCGAACCGCCGAGCCCCATGACGGCAATCGAGAGCATGCCGGTCAGCGCCGAGACCAGACCTTTGCTGTCATCACTGGCAAACAGCGCGAGGCGATACACCGCTGCATTGCTCATGCCCAACCCTACGGCGTACAACGCGAGGCTAGCCACCACGGGTCCAAGTCCGGCCCCGAACAATGCGCACACGGTCAGCAGCAGCAGGCCCAGACAGAACGGCCACAGAGCTAGCAGGATCAACTGCTGCAACGAGCGGGTCTTGAGTAAGCGGTCGAGCAGCAGATTGCCGGCGATCACTGCCGAGAACACCGGAATCTGCCACAGGCCATATTCCAGCGGCGACAGTTCCAGCACCCACACCAGCAGCAACGGTGCCAGACCGATCCAGGCGATCAGCGGCAGACTCATCAGGCCTAGCGCCAGACTGGCGCAGAGGAAGCGTGGATTGCTGAACAGCGTTGCGTAGCGGCGAGAAGTCAGGCGCCAGGAGAAGGGCACAGCGGGAGTGCGTCGACCATCGCGGCGCTCAACGCCAACGGTTTCCGGCATCCACAACAATAGGCCGAACCAGACCAGCGCCGCTGCGAGACCAAGCAGTAGAAAAATTCCCCGCCAGCTCAGCCATTCCAGCAAGAGGATTCCCAGTAGCGGGCCGAGCAGCGGCGACAACAACGCAACGTTGCCGAGCAACGCCATCAGCCTGACGGCGTCGGCTTCGCAGAAGACCTCCTGCAATGCCGGATAGCTGACCGCGACAACGAACCCCAGCCCCATGCCTTGCAACAGACGCAACAGGTTGAAAGCTTCGATATTGCCAATGAAAAAGGCTGCAGCACACGACACGCCGAAGAGCGCACTGCCGATCAATAACAGTGGCCTGCGCCCGAATTGATCGGACAAGGGGCCCAGTAGCCATTGCAGGCAGACGCCACCTAACAGATAGAGATTGAAGGCATTGGGAACATGCCGCGCGTCCGCCTCGAGCTCGGTCGTGACGTCAAGCATCGCCGGCATGATCACGTCGCTGGCCATGTAGGTGAGGAGTTCGAAAGCGGTCAACGCCAGGCAGAAACCTGCTACCTGTCTGGGGCCGATGTTTATCAGTGTTCTCTGCATGAACATCCCTGTTTATCAGTTGTAGGAAGTTCGCAGAGCCTAGGCGCAGACGCACGGCGGACCTAGGCGTTTGCTGCGTCAGCAGATTTCAAAAACTTACGGAATGTTTAAACGTTTGGCGCGGCGGCAAACATGGTTACCTGGCTGCCACCCACGCAGAAACAACAATGCCCGCGACGGTGCGGGCATTGTTTGCAGCCAATCGACTGAGCGGTCCGAGCCTCAGGGTCGGCCGGTCATGCAGCGAAAAACCTTCAGTGGCGGTAACATGAGGCCCCGCTTACCCCGGCAAGCGCATACATTCCAACGTTTCAGGAAACCGCAATGACCCAGAAGCAACGCTTGATTTACTCGATTCTGATCGCTCTGTCCGTCCTGGCGATCATGCTGGGCCTGTCCTGGCTGCAGAACACCGGCATGATCACCGAGAAGACTTTCCAGTACGTGGCGATCGGCGTGGCGGTCGTGGTGGTGGTAATCAACGGCGTGATGCGCCGCAAGGTCAAGCCCTGACGGCGAGCCCCCGGGGCCTCAATCGTGGTTGAGGACCGCCGCAGCCTGCGGGTGCAGGCTGTAACTCTTGTCGGCGTTGAAGGTGATCACGCCTTCGGCGCACAAGCGTTTGAGCACTTCGCGCACGCTGAGAAACGACAACGGCACGTCCAGATCGAGCAACTGGCTATGCACGCCTCGCACGCCCAGACGACGATCGCTCTGTGCCGCCACCAACAGGGCGTCGATGACCTTCAAGCGAATCAGGCTGGTGCGCAGGCCGAAACTCTTCAGCAGAACCCGGATACGCTCATTGCCCGGGCGTTCGCCGCGCTGGGTGAAATTGCCGGTGTGCGAACTCATGGAAACGCTCTGTGGCGTCTGGCTACCGTCCGATGGTAGTTGCGAGTTGTACATGCGATTACTCCTTTTCAGAGCCAGATCGGGAAAGGTTTTGTTGCGCTCTCTAAACAAGACGTTTCAGCTCGACAAATCATGAAAGAAAAGATGTAGAAATTTCGTCGCAAATTCGTCTCGGCCTTGTGATGCCGGCCTTGCCTGATTGGATTGCCCGCTAAATTTTTTTCCTCAGCTTCGTTTCTTCGACAGGCTCATTGCGCGTGGACGCAGGGGCAATCGACCTATCGATCAGGAGCGAGCGTGATTATTTCCAGGCAACTCACCGGGCTGGCCATTGCCGGCACCTTATTCGGGCTGAGCCTGTCGGCCCACGCGCTGAGTCCGTCTGCGGACACCCGCGCGGACATTCGCCGCACCACGTTTGGCGTGCCGCACATTCGCGCCGAGAACGAACGCGGTCTGGGTTTCGGCATCGGCTACGCCTACGCCCAGGACAATCTGTGCCTGCTGGCTAACGAGATAGTCACCGTCAATGGTCAGCGCTCGCGGTATTTCGGTCCCGAGCAGTTCACGGTCGAGCAACGGGAAAACCGTGTCAGTGATGTGTTCTTCACTTGGCTCAACACACCCGAGGCGGTCAACGCATTCTGGCAGGCGCAACCGGTTCAGGTGCGTGATCTTGTCGAGGGTTACGCCGCCGGTTACAACCGTTATCTGGCTGAACGCCGTCCGCAAGGGTTGCCGCAGCAATGCCAGGGTGAATGGGTGCGTGATATCCACGCCGAGGATCTGGTCAAGCTGACGCGGCGCCTACTGGTTGAAGGCGGTGTGGGCCAATTCGCTGAAGCCCTGGCTGGCGCGACGCCGCCGCAAGCTACTGCTCAGGTCCAGCATGGCACCGAGGCGTTCCAGTTGGCCGACGCACGTCAGCAGCGTTTCGCCCTGGATCGTGGCAGTAATGCCGTGGCGGTCGGCAGCGAGCGCTCGTTCAACGGCCGCGGCATGTTACTGGCCAACCCGCATTTCCCCTGGGTCGGCGGCATGCGCTTCTATCAGATGCACCTGACCCTTCCCGGCAAGCTCGATGTCATGGGTGCCGCTTTGCCGGGATTGCCGATGATCAACATCGGTTTCAACCAGCATCTGGCCTGGACCCACACCGTCGATTCGTCGAAGCACTTCACGTTGTATCGCCTGCAACTCGATCCGAAGGATTCGACCCGGTATTTGCTGGACGGCAAGTCGCTGCCATTGAGCAAACAGACGGTTACCGTGCAGGTCAAGCAGGCTGACGGCCAGGTCGTGCCGGTGGCCCGCGATGTTTACAGTTCGCAATTCGGGCCGATTGTGCAATGGCCGGGCAAGCTCGATTGGGACAAGCAATACGCCTACAGCTTGCGCGATGCCAACCTGGAAAATGATCGCGTGCTCAAACAGTGGTATGCGATGAACCAGGCCGGCAATCTCAAGGATCTGCAAGACGCGGTGCAGCAGATACAGGGCATTCCGTGGGTCAATACCCTTGCAGTGGATGACAAGGGGCAGACGCTGTACATGAACCTGTCGGTGGTGCCGAACGTCAGCGTGGAAAAACTGGCCAAGTGCAGCGACCCGCGCCTCGGTCTGCGCATGATCGTGCTGGACGGCTCCAACAGCGGCTGTGCCTGGGATATCGATCCGCAAGCGGCGCAGAAGGGCATATTCGCTTCCAGCCAGCTACCGCAATTGCTGCGCAAGGATTTCGTCCAGCACTCCAACGATTCGGCATGGCTGGCCAACCCGGCGCAGCCGCTCGCTGGTTATTCGCCGCTGATCAGCCAGGACGGCCAACCGCTCGGCCTGCGCTCGCGATTCGCCCTTGATCGTTTGGCTGACCTGAGAAAAAAGGCCCACTGGCGGTCAAGGATCTACAGCACATGGTGATGGACGATCAGGTTTATCTGGCCGCGCAGGTCATGCCGGATCTGCTGAGGTTCTGCGGATCCGATCTGGGCAGCGATGCGGCCACGCTGAAGCCGGCCTGCGCCAGCCTCAAAGCCTGGGACAGCCGCGCCAATCTGGATGCCGGGCTTGGTCTGGTGCATTTTCAAAACATCATGCAAACGCTGCTTGAATCACCGGATATCTGGCGGGTGGCATTCAATCCCGCTGATGCGCAGAACACGCCGCGTGGTCTGGCGGTCGAGCAACCGGCGGTTGCCAAAGCGCTGCGCGAGGCGATGCTGGCGTCGGTCGAGCAGGTCGGAAAAATGGGCCTGAAGCCAGACATGCGTTGGGGTGATATCCAGGTGGTCAGCAGCGGCGGCCAACAAACGCCGATTCATGGCGGGCCGGGTACGCTGGGCATCTACAACGCGATGCAAAGCGTGCCCCGTGAGGACGGCAAACTTGAGGTGGTCAGCGGCACCAGCTATCTGCAAGTGGTGAGCTTCGACGAAAAAGGCCCACATGCCCAAGGGCTGCTGGCGTTCTCGTTATCCAGTGACCCGGTGTCGAAATATTCGCGTGATCAGACCGAGGCGTTTTCGAAGAAACAGTGGAGTCTGCTGCCGTTCACCGAACAACAGATCCAGGCGGATCCGCAATATCAGGTTCAGACGATCAAGCAGGATCAGGCAGGGAAAGTGGCAGCGCAGTAGAACAGTCATCGCCTGAAACAAACGAAGGCCGCCTCCCGCAAGGGACGCGGCCTTCAGCTTTTGGAGGGGCGTTGCGGCATCGAATTGATCACCGGGTTGCCTTCCTTGTTGCGGGTCAGGTAGACCGGCAGCACTTTCGGCAGGCTGTTGGCGAGGTTGCTCATCTCTTTGATGTTGTACACGCCGCCCACGCGAATCGCGCCGGTACCGGTGTCGGCCAGCATCAACGGTTTGTCGAGGTATCGGTTGATCAGCGGCAGGGCGTCGTGCAGGGCAAGGTTGTCGAGTACCAGTCGGCCGCTGCGCCAGGTCAGCGAGGTGTCGCCAGGGTAGGTCTGGCTGATTTGCGGGGCGTAATCGCCATGCCGGTAGCGTGCCTGCATCGAAGGCGTCAGGCGCAAACCGTCACCCGGCAGATCACGATTGCTGCTGACCAGCACCGAACCTTCGACCAGATTCACGCGAACCTGATCTTCATACATCCACACATTGAACCGGGTGCCGGTGACGCGAATCTTGCCTTCGCCGGCGCGCACCACGAACGGATGCACGGTGTCGTGACTGACATGGAAAAACGCCTCGCCCTTGTTCAGGGTCACGCGACGTTCATGTTTGTAATTGCTGAAGGTCAGGTCGGTGTTCAGGTTGAGTTCCAGCTGGCTGCCGTCACTCAGGGTGACATGACGCACACTGTCGGTCGCGGCGTAATGCTGATAACTGTCGGGCAACCAGCCCAGACTCCAGCCACTGTAGCCCGCCAGTGGCAAGGCTAGCGCACAGGTGCCAGCGATGACCGCGAACTTGCGCCACGGACGCGACGGTTTGCGTTGCGCGACCAGCTCCCCCGGTTCGGTTCGAGGCAGGTCCCCGGCGACTTCCCAGATTTCCTGCATCGCTTCGTATTCGAAGGCGTGCAGGGGATGGGCATCGTGCCATTCCTGGAATGCGCGACGCTCCTCGTCCGTGCAGTCAGCGGCGTGCAGACGCATGCACCAGTGCGCGGCGGCATCGGTGATCGCATCGTATTCGGCTTCCGAGAGAGTGTCTTGGGTCATTGACTCGTCCTGATTTCGCTCATTCTAACCTCGCCGGCAGGCTGCCGAGAACATCCGTCATGGCATTTACCCATCAACGTGGAACTTATTTTTCCCTGTGGCGCCCAAAAAACAGGAAGCAACTGCCTACTATCCATAAATGGAGTGAAAAAATGATCAAACAGACATTCGCAGCCCTGATTGCCACCGCCGGTTTGCTCAGCGCCGGTGCCGCTCTCGCGGACAAGCCAGGCGCAGGCTGGATCACCATCGAAAAAGCCATCGAAGTCGCCAAGACCAAGGCCGGTTATGTCGAGCTCTATGAGATCGGTGCCGACAATGACGGTTACTGGGAAGGCGAAGGGCGCAAGGCCGATGGCAGCGTTTACGAATTCCGCATCGATGGGGCGTCGGGCAACGTGCTGCGTGATCAGAAGGATTAACGCACCGTTACAACCTTTGCTGTATGTACGAAATGCGCTGGCGTCGAGCCAGCGCATTTTTTGTAACAGCGTTTATGAAGATGACGGCGGGGATGATGTCCCGCTTGTTTCAGGTGCCGGTAAGGGAATAGGCGCCGGGAGCGGATCAAGGACTTGCCCCAGTTCGCTGATCAGCAGCGCGATCGAGTCGGCATTGGCCAGAATCACCTCGATGCGCGGCTCAACCCCAAGCGGATTGCGAAAAACTTTGCGGGCATCGGCAAGCGTTGTGGTTTTCGTCAGTTTGAGAAGCTTCTTGTACTCGTTGATCTGCAGTGGCAATTGGTCCAGATCCATCCGTTTCCCGTTCGGGCCAATTCCGGTGAACAAACGCGACGGCGGCGTAGATCTCGACAGGGACTTGCGCAGACGTTCAAGGTCGGCTTTGATCAGCTGCCCGTCCGAGGAAGTCGTGTCAATGAGATTCGTGTAAGGCGCCCTCGCTTCGACGGAAGCCAAGTCTTCACTGTCGCAAATCAGATGCGACAGCTCGTGGATCAACGTGACCGCACGAGCGTGGGAATCAACGTTGAACCTGGCAGGCAACACAGGCGTATAGGCATCCATGTCCGGATTAAAGAAATGTTCGGTCAGGTGGACAATCCGTCGCTTGTCCTCTTTGAACACAAAGGCCACGGTGTCGTCGTCATAGTAGGCATTGAGCCCGGCGAAAAACCGTTCGGTATAGAGCAGATCGTCTTTCGGATCGGTCAGCTCGCGACAAATCGGCAGAATCACCTTTTCGATCTTGCGCAGCAGGAAGGAAGTCACTTGTGGCACTTCGAAGAACTGCCTGAGCACTGTTTCTACCCGGGTGCCACCCAGGTTGTCGCGATGCACGACGAAGTTATGCAGGCAGTTCAGGGCATAGGTTCGCGCCCGGCCGACTGCCTGCTGTATGACGAAGGCCCTGGCCGGATATCGCCGATGGATCTGTGTCATGCCCTGGGCCTGAACGTACATCAGGATTGAGCGGCTGCGCTCGACTTCTTCTTGCTGCATCTTGCCGCGTTTTGATCGGCAGCGCTGGATGGAATGGCCTGGGCGTGCAACAACCAGCCTGGAATTTTTCTGTTCAAGCGCCGGCCCTTCGCCGCCATCCGGTTTGCGCACAAACCAGGCGTTATCCGATTGCGCTACCGGATAGACCTTGCCGGCAATCGCAGCGTATCTATGCAATTTCGACGCGTCGGCGTACACCAGTTTATTGCTCTCCAGCTTGAGGTCTTCCAGCGCGGTGGCAGTTTCGAAGCGTTGCAGATTGGCGCGAGAGGACGTCGCTGGCGGGACTCTGGACCAGCGCGAGACAGCCTTCACCGGCGTCTCTGTTCGGGTCTTAGTCGGCGTCGACGAGGTTGACACTGGCTCAGCGGCGAATTCGGACGTTGCGCCTTCGCGCTCCGGATCCCAAGCCACGCGCCCCAGACTCAACAGGGAGATGGCACCGGCAATAAAACTCTTGAGAGCGTTGGCCCAGTGATGATCCTGAAGGTCATCGGCCGACTCCTTGAAGTCCTGGTAGCTTTTCCAGAGGAAAAACAGCGACGCCAGTTTTCCTGGCAGCAAATGCGGAACCAGGCGGACCCCGTGGCTGAACAGAAACTTGGCTGCTTCCCAATCGGACTGGGCGTTGATCTGCGGCTGGCTACTCAGCAGTCGCGGCAAGAGGCTGAGGGTATCTTTGTGGAATCGCTCCAGTGCATTGCCTTTGATGGCGGTGTCCTGGAGGGTGATTTCGCTGGTTTGGCCGATTGTGGTGTTCAATAAATTCTTGAAGACACTTTGCTGGGGGACCGGCAGGCGCCGGATCACCAGATCCTGAAAATGCCCGGGAGTGTTCAGCGCATCGATCAACTGGCTCTGATTCTCGAACTCGCGAAATACGAACCTGGAGTAGGGCGCATAGAGCACCCGTGGGCCGCTTGTTCCTGCGCCAGGCCCGAAGACATACATGCCCAGCGCCTCGACGGGATCGGCGTGCGCGGTTTTGATCAACGCCAGGGGGCTGACAATCGCATCGGCACCCTCGACCATCGTACGCGCCATCCCGTCCGGCATATCGAGCACCTGGCACACATAGTCGTAGCCGGTATCTGACAGTTGTTGTTGTAACTTCAACGCGTGTGCGTGCTGGATCAACTGCCAGGGCAACTGACGGAAGAACCGTTGTTTGCGCGCGCGCGCAGCGTCATCGTCCGCTGTCAGTGCTTCGGTCACTTTGCTCGTGTAGGTCGTGGCCACCTCCAGCGACTGCAACAGTTGGCGCACGGCGGCCGGGTCAAGTTTTTCCGGTAATACCGTGGCGGTTTTCGAGGCCACTTTGAAACCGGTGCCTTGCACAACGTTGTAATGATGCAGGGCAAACTCCAACAGATCGCATGCAGGTCCGGCGAGGGTCAGGTTGGGCGTGATCAAGATGTCCTGAGGCGTTAGCCCATTGTCGGGAAATCTGGCGTCGAGCAATGTTTTGAGGGTCTGCTCGACATAGGTGGCCAAGGCCGGAACGTCGTCGAGAAAATCCTTGCCGTCAAGAAACGCGCGACGCACTTCATCCAGCAGCGCAAGGTGTGTGCGTTGCTCTGTTATGGGCGCCATGCGCAACCAGTCGGGGTAGTCCAGGTGAGTGGAAACTGTTTGCGCAAGGTCAATGGCCCGACGCAGATTGGTATTGATACCCTTGGTTTTCATGCAGTCCAGGAAGTTTGCAAGCGTTTGTCTGTCCTTGATACACGTGCGCAACAGCTCACACTCCGCCAGGTAATGTTCAATGGCCGATTGCATGCGCTCGCTTGCGACGCTGCCTTCGATCAATTGAAAAGTGCTGAGCGTGTATTGCTGATCCAGTCGACGTTGCGCTGGCGGCAGATTTTCCAACAGTGTGTGGCTCTGGTTGTTGTCGTCCAGTCGGCGTTGCAATTGCGTGCGCGCAGTGTCGATGTCTTTGAACGACTCCAGGCCTGCGGTCGGTGTCCAGAGCACGCAGTGCCCGGAATGCGCGTTATCCATTCCTCCGCGTTCGGTCATCAGCAGACAATACGCAAGCGGTAGCGCACCGCTTTGGCCAGAGCAGGTCAGCGAGAGTGACCAGGCGTCCGGACGGAAACCGTTGATTGACTGACGATCGTTACGTGTCGTGCGCCTCGCATCGAAGACGGTTTCGACAATCTTGCGGTCAATACCTGGCGAAGAATCCTTGAGGCCACGCATCTGCGCTTCACTGCGCAGGCCATCCTCGAATGCTCGCGCCAGCTTCCAGCGAATGCTTTGCACAAAGGCTCGCTGATCGTCGCCGGTCAGGGTTGGCTGATCTACAAAGCTGCTGGCGAGACTGTCCAAAGTGGCGTTCAGGCTTCGTGTCAGTTGCCTGGCCTTGTCTGCCTGGACACGCGAGGCCGGTGGAGTACTGGAAAACAGCGGTCGGGTGCTCCAGCGCGCGTGGACGTCAATGTTGAGCAGACGTTGGTGAATCATCGATCGGATATCCAGCGCCTTGTCCAACAGCGCATGAATGTCGGTGGCACGCTCGCTCTGGCGAAAACACTGCAAGGCAAATTCGACGTTCTGCCGTTGTTTGGTAATGATCGCCTCGAACAGCGTGGTCATGATCTCGCCGGCGATGTTTTCACCGGATACCCGAGCGTGGGTGAAACCCAGATAGCGATTGCGTTCCTCCAGGCTCATCAGCCCGTACAGTTCGTCCTCATGGCCAACCGCCGCGAGCTTGGCAGTCAGCGTTCGCTGGAGATCGACGTAGTTTGTGAGCACCTGCATGCCTTGGCTGGGCGTGTAGAGGTAAGCCTTGTCGTGGTTGATCATCAGCGAGCCGGCCAACTCGACGGAAGCCGTCTCTTCGCTTAAACACACTGTTTCAAAGGTCGGACGCTGCACCGCCACGGCGGGCTCGCGGATCAAGGTATGCAGGGCATCGAACTCGCCAGCGGAGAGGATTTCCGTTTCACGTTTGATCATCAGGTCCGCACGGGCCTGATCCTGCAGCGTCCGACTGAAGAACGCGCGTCGTGAGGATCCCTCGAATGAGGCGGCATTCCAATACGTTTCCAGTTGCCGAAAAAGCAGAATGGTCAGCTTGCCCGATGCTGACTTGATCGCAGTTGACCAGGCTGACTGGTCATCTGCGGCGGCTGACCTGGCGGGGTGAGAAAACTCGACGGTCTGGCCACGGGGCCAGCCCTGCCGGCGAAAGTGCAGCAGCAGCGCTTCACTCAGCGACAGCGACTGGGTTGGCTGCCTGACTTCACCGGCGGTCTGCGCAGTAGTCGGGTAAAAACTGACCCGAGTTGCCGATTGTTGCAGGTCGCCAAAGTGCGTCTCGAGTTGTGCATCGAGAATGGTTTGCAACAGGCTGGAGAGCGAAGGCAGGCGTTTGAGCTCGTCCAGCATATCGTTCGCGCAAGCACCCAATTGCGCTTTGATGGCGGTTGACTGGTCGTCGAACACATCCCCTGTGATCGTTTCGCGGGTCATGGTTATGCCGCGTTTTTCCACCAGCTCCTTGCGCATCGATACCGTGAGAAAGGCCAGCAGATCGTCCTCTTCATCGGCGTTGTCCAGGCGCGTTTGCAACGCCTGCGTCAGCGCCTGATCGTCACTGAATTTTTTCAAGCCATCGTAGGGGGTATAGAGAAATACCCCGCCGTCATCCGGTCCGGTGCCAAGGACGAAACTGCCAGCCAGCGGCACAGGTGATTGCTTCTCGGCGTTGAGCAAAATGCGCTCGGCGAGCATTGGCGGGGTTTGTTCACTGCGCAGGGCGTGGGTCGCCAGCCGCACATGCGCCAGCCAGCTGAAGTCTTTGCTGTTCAGACCATGCGCTTTGGCCAGACCGGGATGCAGGCCGGGGGATCTCAAAATGTCGGGAAACAACAGTGGGGTGGGCGAACTGGACATCATAAGGACTCTGAACGGGGCGCCATCGGGCAGGGACTCAACCATAAATCCGCGGCCGGCCACGCTTGCGGTATTCAGTTACCGCACCCGCCAACGCTGAATGTGCATCCGGACGGCGACCGCAGGGTCGATCAACCCAAGGGTTGACAGCCGACAGCCCGGGCGCAGTTAATCGGTGGGCAAAACGACCGTACGCTGTTGTTCCCTCCAATAATCATTCTGGAGCTTCAGATGTCTGCGCCACACGATCAGGGCTCGTCCTCGTTATCCCTCGAAGCACTCACGCAATTGCTTGAAACGATATTTCTGCGGCACGGCACTTCCAGCGAAGTGGCGCGCGTGCTCGCGGCCAACTGCGCCGGCGCCGAGCGTGATGGCGCTCATAGCCATGGCGTGTTCCGTATGCCCGGTTATGTCTCGACGCTGCAAAGCGGCTGGGTCAACGGTCATGCGGTACCCCAGGTGGAAGACGTTGCGCCTGGGTTTGTCCGCGTCGATGCCGGCAATGGTTTTGCTCAGCCGGCATTGGCCGCGGCCCGACCGCTGCTGATGGAAAAGGCCCGTCATGCCGGGATCGCGGTGTTGGCGATTCGTAACTCGCATCACTTCGCTGCGCTATGGCCGGATGTCGAACCGTTTGCCGATGAAGGCCTGGTGGCGTTGAGCGTGGTCAACAGCATGACTTGCGTCGTACCTCATGGGGCTGATCGGCCGCTGTTCGGCACAAACCCGATCGCCTTCGCCGCGCCAAGGGCCAATGCCGCGCCGATTGTTTTCGACCTCGCCACCAGCGCCATCGCCCATGGCGATGTGCAGATCGCCGCGCGCAAAGGTGAGAAACTTCCGGCCGGGATGGGCGTCGACAGCCTCGGCCAACCGACCCAGGATCCCAAGGCGATTCTCGAGGGCGGGGCGTTGCTGCCGTTTGGCGGGCACAAGGGGTCGGCACTGTCGATGATGGTCGAGCTGCTGGCGGCGGCGTTGACCGGCGGCAATTTTTCCTTCGAGTTCGATTGGTCCAACCATCCCGGCGCGAAAACACCGTGGACCGGTCAGCTATTGATTGTGATCGACCCGGACAAGGCGGCCGGACAAAGTTTTGCCCAGCGCAGCGAGGAACTGGTGCGGCAGATGCACGGCGTCGGGCTCAAGCGCCTGCCGGGGGATCGACGGCATCTGCAGCGCAGTCGCTCGATGGCACAGGGGATCGCCCTGGATGAGCAAACGTTACGGCAGTTGCGAGAAATGGCGGAGGAGTCGATTGCGCAGGCATAAAAAAGCGAACCGCAAGGTTCGCCTTTTTTTGTGACGCTGAACTCAGCGGCGGCCGAGCAGCAGGCCCACCACCAGGCCGAAACCGGCGGAGATCGCTACGGTCTGCCATGGATGGCCACCAATGTAGTTCTCTGTGGCTTCGACGGCAGGTTTGGTGCGGTCGCGCACGCTGGACACCGAGTCCAGCGCCAGCTGCAGTTTCTGGGCGATTTGTGCACGCAGCGTTTCTGCTTCTTCGCCTACCAGTGAAGCGCTGCTCTTGAGCAGTTTGTCCGATTCTTCGATCAGAGCCTGAAGCTCGCTGAAAGCTTGATCCTTGATTTGCTCTTCGGCAGCTTGCGAGGCGGTTTTACGGGCCATTGGATGACTCCTTGCAGGTGAATGGACAGTGACCAATGGAGTGTAGCGGCAGGCGAAAAGTTGCATGTCATTCGCGGACGAGGGAAAACCTGCACCGGAGATTTGTGCCAAGCGTGTAAGATGTCGCCATTTTACGCAGCAGGACAAATCCCCATGAGTTTCAATCTGGCCGACAAATCCCTCGCAGAGCGCGCCGCGCTGGAAGATGAGAAATCCCGTCTGTTCGAACTCTGGCAGAACAATCTGGGCAAAGCCAAAGGCGAAGCCGCACGTCTGTTTGGCGAGCGCTCCAAGCGCAAGGGCAAATGGGCCGAGTGGGTTCGCGCCGAGCTGGACGGCATGTCGCCGCCGGAGTTCGCCAACATGGTGCGCAGCGAAGTCAATCGCCTGATGGCGGCGAACAAGTGAACCACTTCACGTCTGGCTGAACGTGGCGGCAATCGCCTCGCGAACCTTGACCAGCACCGGATCGATCTGCGTGCTGGTGCGCCAGCCGAGCTCCACCGGATAACGCGGTAAAGCCAAAGGGCAGGGCAGCAGCGCCAGTCCGCTCAGGGCCGCGATACTTGCGGCGGCATGGGCCGGGATCGTCGCCACCGCCTGACTGCCCTTGAGCAGAAACGGCAGCGCGGCAAAATGCGTGGTCGACGCGCAGACTCGGCGGCTCAATCCCACTGCCGCCAATCCCTCGTCGGTAATGCCGATAAAGCCGCCGGACGACACCAGAATGTGCTCGCGCGCAACAAACTCCTGCAACTCGATCTGCTGCTGGCCGGGCGCGAGACTGTCGCGATCGACCAGACACGCGTAGCCACCTTCACCCAGCACCTGACGACTGAGCAGGCGCTCGGCAAACCCGCCGGCGGTGATCGCCAGGTCGATGCTGCGTTCCATCAGTGCGCGGGCGACGATCTGGCTGTGGGTCTGGCGAAAAATCAGCCGCAGCTTTGGCGCGCGACGGGCGATTTCTTCGATCAGGCGGCGGCCGTAGGCAATTTCAAAATCATCTGACAGACCAATCGCTACCGTGCGCCCGTCGTATTGATTGGCCGCGGGATCAAGCATGGCCAGACTTTGCCGGCATTTGTTCAGGGCATCGCTGATCACCGGTTTCAGCTGATTGGCTTGCAGCGTCGGCGCCAGACCGCGCCCGGTGCGCACGAACAACTGATCGCCATACACCTCACGCAAGCGACGCAATGCCGCGCTGACTGCCGATTGCGTTACGCCCAGGCGCAGGGCGGCGCGGCTGGCGCTGGATTCATCGTGCAGTGCTTCGAAGACTTTCAGCAAGTTGAGGTCGATGTCGGCGATATTCATTTGACTCATATCATTCAGCAGTGGGTAGGGCTTTATTCATGATCGCGTGACGCTGGAGAATCAGCAACACCTGAACCTGATGGAGTAAACACGATGGCCAAATCCATAGTCGCGGCGTTGCAGATCGGTGCCTTGCCCGGCGGCAAAGGCGAAACCCTTGAGCAGATCCTTGCTTGGGAAGACGCAATCCGCCAATCCGGCGCGGCGCTGGTGGTGATGCCGGAAGCCCTGCTCGGTGGCTATCCGAAGGGCGAGGGCTTTGGCACCCAGTTGGGTTATCGACTGCCCGAGGGGCGTGAGGCCTTCGCGCGGTATTTTGCCAACGCCATTGATGTGCCTGGCGCGGAAACCGACGCACTGGCCGGATTGTCAGCGCGCACCGGGGCCAATCTGGTGATCGGCGTGATCGAGCGCGCCGGCAGCACGTTGTATTGCACGGTGCTGTATTTCGACCCTCAGGCAGGACTGGTCGGCAAACACCGCAAGCTCATGCCTACGGGAACCGAGCGACTGATCTGGGGCAAGGGTGACGGCTCGACGCTACCGGCGTTCGACACCCAGGTCGGCAAGCTCGGCGCCGTGGTGTGCTGGGAAAACATGATGCCGCTGCTGCGCACGGCGATGTATGCCAAAGGTGTCGAAGTCTGGTGCGCACCCACCGTGGACGAGCGCGAGATGTGGCAGGTCAGCATGCGCCACATCGCCCACGAAGGCCGTTGTTTCGTGGTCAGCGCCTGCCAGGTGCAGGCCTCGCCGAATGAATTGGGGGTGGAAATTGCCAACTGGCCGGGTGATCGACCGTTGATTGCTGGCGGCAGTGTGATTGTCGGGCCGATGGGCGATGTACTGGCGGGACCGCTGCGTGGCGAGGCGGGATTGCTGACGGCGCAGATCGACACGGATGAACTGGTCCGCGCGCGGTATGACTACGATGTGGTCGGCCACTATGCGCGGCCGGATGTATTCGAGTTGACCGTCGATGAGCGCGCGAAGCCGGGGGTGCGGTTCAACTCCTGACCTTGAAACTTGTAGAGAACCTGTGAGAGCGAGCCTGCTCGCGAAGACGTAGGCACCATGAATATCGCAGTTGCCTGAACCACCGCCTTCGCGAGCAGGCTCGCTCCCACAGGGGTTGTGTGTTGTTCTGCCGATTTGGACCGCGGACTACCAGGTCGCCGCGCTCGCCTTGGGCAGGCTCAACTTGCCGCTGTCGGTAAAGCGCATTGTGCCAAACACCCCACCGGCCAGTTTGCCGCGCAGCACGTAGGGCAGGTTATCGAGGCTTTGCGTCTGGCTCAGGCCCAATGTCTGGCGCAGGAACGAGAACGCCGAGACGCTGACCGGCACTGTGACAATGGCTTCAGAGAAGCGTGGGATCGAACCGCTCTGATCGCTCACGCCGGAAGCCAGCGAATGACCATTGACCTCCAGATCCAGGGCGATGCCGTTGTAATCGATCGCCGTTTCATTGGGGTTCTGTACGCGCAGCTTGATCGCGAAGCGTACTTCCAGCTCCTGACTGGGCAACGGTTCGAGGCCGACCACGTTGATGTTGACCGGGTCGCGGTTGGGAAACAGCGCGCAGGCACTGAGGGACGACAGCAAGAGCGACAGGATGACGGCGTGGACGCGGCGCATAAGAATCTCTCGACAAAAAAGGGCTGAACCGTTGCCGGTGCAGCCCTTTTCTCCGAGGCGCGACGTCAGCGGTTCAACTGTGCGACAGCCGCCGCTTGGTCAGGTTCAGCTTTGGCGGTGACGTCGGGGTTTTCCATGACCTGCAGAATCGACGCCTCCGGGTCGAAATCATCTTCTTCCAGCTCGATGAATTCTTCCGGCAGGAAGATGTTCAGCACGATAGCGCACAACGCACCGACAGTAATTGGCGATTCGAAGATGTTGCGCAGCGCTTGCGGCAGTTCGCGCAAGACTTCCGGCACCGCCGCGATGCCCAGGCCCATGCCCAGCGAGATCGCCACGATCAGCATGTTGCGTCGATGCAGGCCGGCCTCGGCGAGGATCTTGATCCCGGCCACGGCGACGGTGCCGAACATCACCAGTTCGGCGCCGCCCAGCACCGGTTTTGGCATCAATTGCAACACCGCGCCGATCATCGGGAACAAACCGAGCAGCACCAGCAGCCCGGCGATGAAAAACGCCACATAACGGCTGGCCACACCGGTCAGCTGGATCACGCCGTTGTTCTGCGCGAAAGTCACCATCGGCATGCTGTTGAACACCGCCGCCATGGCCGAGTTGAGACCGTCGGCGAGCAGGCCGGATTTGATCCGGCGGATGTACAGCGGGCCTTTGACCGGTTGCCGCGAGATCATCGAGTTGGCGGTCAGGTCACCGGCCGCTTCCAGTGGCGACACCAGAAAAATCACCGCCACCGGCACAAACGCCACCCAATCGAAGTTGAAACCGTACTTGAACGGCACCGGCACGCTGACCAGCGGCACTTCGGGCATCGAGGCGAAATCCACCGTGCCCATCAGCCATGCCACCACGTAACCCAGGGTCAGGCCGATGACGATCGCGCCCAGCCGCAGAAACGGCACGTCGACGCGGTTCAGCACAACGATAGTGCCGATCACCAGTGCCGCGAGAAAGACATGACTGGCCGCGCCCAGGTCGGGCGCACCGAAGCCGCCGGCGATGTCGGTCATGGCTACTTTGATCAGTGACAGGCCCATCAGCGTGATGATCGTGCCGGTCACTACGGGAGTGATCAGCATGCGCAGCTTGCCGATGAACTGGCTGAGCACCACTTCGATGAATGCTGCGAAGAAACACACACCGAAGATCGTCGAAAGGATTTCGTCAGTACCGCCGCCACGCGCCTTGACCATGAACCCGGCGCTGAGAATCACGCTGATGAAGGAAAAGCTGGTCCCTTGCAGACACAGCAGACCGGAACCCACCGGGCCAAAGCGCTTGGCCTGGACAAAAGTGCCGAGACCGGAGACGAACAGCGCCATGCTGATCAAGTAAGGGATTTCACTCTGCAGGCCCAGCGCGCCGCCCATGATCAGGGTCGGGGTGATGATGCCAACGAAACTCGCGAGCACATGTTGCAGCGCGGCGAACACGGTGGCGGTCAGGTGCGGACGGTCGTTGAGGCCGTAGATCAGGTCGTTGTTGCGCGAGGCTTTGTCAGAGGCGGTCATGGTCAGGTGCGCGCCGCGAGGCGGGGCCGGGTCAGAAAATGGGTGCGCAGAATGCCGCAAGCGGGCGGCGAGGGCAACGAGCAATAACTGCCTGAAAGGTCAGGTTTTACTGCCTTTGTGGGAGCGAGCCTGCTCTTCTGATCGTTCCCATGCTCCGCGTGGGAATGCAGCCCGGGACGCTCCGCGTCCCTTCCAGAGCTGGAACGCGGAGCGTCCCTTGAGGCATTCCCACGCAGAGCGCGGGAACGATCATGCGTGCGTCGATCAGCAATGGCCAATCGCCCGTGGCATACTCCCGCGCATGACTTTCGACTCCCCCTCAGTGCCTGGCAATACGCGGTCGACTACAAGGGCTTCATTCAGGATGAAGCCCAGGAACACGCGGTCTGGGCCTTGCAGAAATGCCATGAAGCCTTGCACGCCGGTGCCCGCTCGGTCAGCGGCGTGTATCTGTGGGGGCCGGTCGGTCGTGGCAAGACCTGGTTGATGGATCAGTTCTACCAGAGCCTGCGCGTGCCGGCGCGGCGTCAACACTTTCATCACTTCATGGGCTGGGTGCATCAGCGTTCGTTTCAACTCAGTGGCATCGCCGATCCGTTGCGCGCGCTGGCCAAGGAACTGGCTGGCGAAGTGCGTGTGCTGTGTTTTGACGAACTGTTCATCAATGACATTGGCGACGCGATCATTCTCGGCCGGCTGTTTCAGGTGATGTTCGAGGAAGGCGTGGTGATCGTTTGCACCTCCAATCTGCCGCCCGATGATCTATACGCCGATGGCTTCAACCGTGATCGCTTTACGCCGGCGATTGCGGCGATAAAGGCGCATATGCAGGTGGTCGCGGTGAATGGCGCCGAGGACCATCGCTTGCATCCGGGGGCGATCGCACAGCGCTATTTTGTCAGCACGACCGATTCGCCGAGTGCACTCGATGCCGTGTTCCAGTCGCTCGCTTCAGATGAGACTGTCAGCGAAGAGCCCGTCGCCGTGGGCCATCGAATGCTCAAAGTGGTACAGGCCAGTGAATCCGTACTGTGGTGCCGTTACAGCGATCTGTGCGAACAACCTTTCGCCGCCATGGACTTCATTGCCCTGTGTGATCGCTACCGGGCTATCCTGTTAAGCGAAGTGCCGAACCTCAGCGCCAAGAAGCGCGAGGGACGCATCGCGCGCGGTACCGAAGACGGCGCCGAGCGTGTCGTCGCCGGCGATCGGGAGCTGCCGCAGTTGTCAGTACACGACGATGGCGTGCGCCGCTTCATCGCGCTGGTCGACGAATGCTACGACCGCAAGGTGCCGCTGTACGTCGAGGCAAGCGTGCCGATGAACGCGCTCTACACCGAGGGCTATCTGGAATTCCCGTTCCGCCGCACCCTCAGCCGTTTGCAGGAGATGCAGTTGCAGCGTTTCGCCGAAGTTTGACAGAAGAGGGCGCCGACATGAGTCAACCGCTGTCCCATCATTTGCTGACCATGGCTTACCAGAATGCCTGGGCCAATCATCGCCTGGCCAAAACCTGGACCCGGCTCGATGCCGCTGAACTGGTCGCGCCGCGGGTGAGTTTCTTCCCGAGCATTCGCTTGACGCTCAACCACATCCTCACCTGCGACTGGTTCTACGTCGACGCATTGGAGCGCGAATTGCGCGGTGACGAGCCGCATCCCGATTGCTATGTGTTCTTCAATCAGGACGAGCCGTTTACCACCGCCGCCGCGCTGCGTGCAGAACAGGTTCGCGTCGATCGCCGGCTGATCGCCTATTGCGAGCAACTGCGCGATGCCGATCTGCCAAGAATCGTCACCATCGCCCGTGACACGCCGCAACATGACAGCCGCCTGCGCATGCTTTCTCACCTGTTCGAACACCAGATCCATCATCGCGGCCAGGTGCACGCAATGCTCAGCGGCACGACGGTTCAACCGCCACAACTGGATGAGTTTTTCTGTGCAGGGGAAAGCGCATTGCGCGCCGAAGACTTCGCCGAACTGGGCTGGACTGAAGAGCTTATCTGGGGCCACTGACCACGAAAGATCGTAGCCTCGTTGCACTCGTCAACTCCTACACATATCGGACCGTAGGAGCTGACGAGTGCAACGAGGCTGCGATCTTTTGATCTTCAGCTTTTCAAGTTGCCCTCTCCGGCGCACCCAAGCTAATGTCCCCTCCAGCCTTTCAGCTAGCACCTTGCGCGCCGGGGCTCTTTGCTTAATCGGGGATGGAAATGGATTCCGCAGAAATACTCGTACTTCAGGCCAGCTACAGCAACCCGGTGCACGCCGAAGCCATCGGCATCGTGCTCAACCACTACGCCGAAGATCCCATGGGCGGCGGTCATCCAATCGCCCCTGAACTGCTGCAACGCCTGCCCGAAGAACTCGCCCGCCGCCCGCATGCCTTCAGCGTGCTGGCCTTCGTTGGCGGCGATCCGGCCGGGCTGATCAACTGTTTCGAGGGCTTCTCGACTTTTGCCTGTAAACCGCTGGTCAATGTTCACGACGTCGCGGTGGTCGGCAAATTCCGCGGCTTGGGGCTAAGCCAGAAAATGCTGCAGAAAGTCGAGGAAATCGCCCGCCAGCGCGGTTGCTGCAAAATCACCCTGGAGGTGCTGGAAGGCAATGCGGTGGCGCAAGGGTCGTATCGCAAATTCGGCTTTGCACCGGGGATGTTCAATCCGGATCACGGACGGATGCTGTTCTGGATAAAGGATTTACAGGCCTGAAAATCCCCTCACCCTAACCCTCTCCCAGAGGGAGAGGTGACTGACCGAGTTGGCCGGGCGCAATACATCGAACTGGCCCAATCTGCCTGACCAAAAAAAGGCGCCCCAATCAGGGCGCCTCAACTGTCATCTCCCGGGCCAGAGCGGAGCCACGGGAGGTCCATCGGTTGCTCGATAAAACTCAGTCGCGATAAGACTCGGTCACCTGCGCCGTCTGGTCAGCAGGGACGCGAATTTCCTTCGCGCTGGCGTCGGCCTTCTGCTCGCTTTGCGCGTGCTGGACCGGGAAATTGTCGTAGTAATAACGCATACGCTCGGCACCGCCTTCAGCGAAGGCGCTGGTGGAACCGAGGGCGAGCAGGGTGGTGAGGATGAAAGGGGTGATTTTCATGTTGCCTCCTACTGAACAAGTGGGAGTCGGTTCGTCCGTGAAGCAGACCGCGGAAGAGAGTCTGCGTTGCGGCCATTAACAATGGGTTAACGCGGGTCAAGGGCAAATATTGCCGGGTATTTCAATGTGGAGTGCCGACGCAGCACGCCCATCAGCACACACAAAAAAGGGCCCTCGCAGGCCCTTTGTCGTGTTACTTCTGCGCCACCTCTCCCGGAGCAGGCTGCTTGGGCTTCATCAAGCTGAAATCGATCAGTGAGCGTTTCGCCGTCTGATACGGATCACCAATCAACAGTTTGCGCGGCACGAAGCGGTCGCTGACCAGACTCTTGCTGCGATCCAGTTCATCCGAACTCAACCCGGCCAGATCCGCCCAGGTGTGGATGAACTGCGAGCTGCTGTACGGCCGGCTGAGGTCGCCAGCGAAGTTCCAGTCGTGGTTTTGCTTCCACTTCGGCGAGGCCCAGGCCATGAACGGGATGGTGTACATCGGCGCGGTCGGCTTGTTCTCGTTGCGGCCCAGCGTGCTGTGGCCGGCCGAGTCGAAGACGTCTTCGCCGTGGTCGGACAGGTACAGCAAAAAGCCGTTCGGATCAGATTTGGCGTAGTCCTTGATCAGGCTCGAGACCACGAAGTCGTTGTACAGCACCGCATTGTCGTAGCTGTTGTAGGTCGGCAGTTGATCGTCGCGTACGCCGGCAGGGACGCCCTGGCGATCCTGAAACTTGTCAAAAGTCGGCGGATAACGGTACTGGTAGCTCATGTGTGTGCCGAGCAGGTGCACGACAATCAGTTTGCGCTGAGCCGGATCAGTCAGTGCCTTGTTGAACGGCTCGATCACGTCGCCATCGTATTGCGCGGCGTTCTGGTTGCGATTGTTGTTCAGGTACACCTGCTCGTCGGCCTGTTCGGAGAAGGTCGTGAGCATGGTGTTGCGCTTGGTCATGGTCTGCTGGTTGGTGATCCAGAAGGTCTTGTAACCGGCCTGTTTCATCACGCTGACCAGCGATGGCGTCGACAGGTACAGATCCGGGTTCTGCTCATCGGCGAAGGTCAGCACTTGCTGCAACGCTTCGATGGTGTAGGGGCGCGGGGTGATGACGTTGTCGAAGATCGCCAGTTGATCCTTGAGCTTGTCCAGTTCCGGCGTGGTGTTGCGCGGGTAACCGTAGAGGCTCATGCGCTGACGGTTGGTCGATTCGCCGATCACCAGCACCAAAGTCGCCGGCTGACCGGCAGAGGCGTCCTTGAGGTTTTTCAGCGGCGGGATCTTGCTCGCACTGTCGAGCATGCCCTGCATGTCACCGAGGGTTTCCTGATAGCGGTGATACGCCACGGCCATCTGCCACGGCACGGCGGGCTCGATGCGGGTTTCGAATTTCTCGAAGCCTTGGGCGAAGGTGCCCATGCGCAGGGTCTGCTTGACCAGCGGGTAGCCGACCACGGCGATTACAATCGCCGTCGCCGCTACAAGCGCGCGACCGCGCGGCATGTAAACAGGGCGCAGACGCGTCCATAAAAAGTAAGCGAACGCGGTATGGGCGAGGAACGCCGGGATCATCCACCAGGCGAAGTACTGCGTCATGTACTCGCCGGCTTCCGACACGTTCGACTCGAACATGATGAAGATGACGCTCTGCGAGAATTCCTGCTGATAAATGAAGAAGTAGCCGAGGCTGGCCATCGAGCAGGCCCACAGCACTACGCCGATGATGGCGGCGAGCAGGCGAGTGTGTTTGGGGAACAGCAACATCGGCGCCAGCCACAGCGCGCTCATCACGAACGCCTGACGAAATCCGGTGAAGCCGGATGTGCCGGTCAGCTGGATCAGCAGTTGGGTGATCCCCGAGAAATACCAGAAGAAGACGAACAGCCAGATAAATCCGGCCCAGTCGAAACCGCTCGCAGTCGTTTTGCTGCGTTTGAACAATGCCATTACGCGCTCCAGCTCAATCATCAAACCCACGCCGGAACGCTTCCATGACACCGACGAACAGAGGCCGTACGCGCAGGTACGGCCAGAATGGGGCGGAGTATCCCCAAGGGCATGTGAAAGATTTGTTAAGCCGGCTTATGATGGGTATCAGGCGTTCAGAGGTGCAACGTGTCGGGAACGACGATGGCCGTTCCCGAAGCAAGCGGGGATCAGGCGTGCGGTGCGCGCTGCACAACCGGACGCGGTTGCGGCTGCGAGCCTTGGGTCAGTGCGCGCAATTGCGCCAATTCGTGCTGCAACTGGTCGCGCTCGTCTTTCAACTGGCGCAATTCATCGCGACGGATCGTAACGTAGAGGGTTTGTGGCGGCATTACTGTGTGTACTGTGCCCATTGCTCACCTCGCAAATGGCGTGCATCAACTGTAAGTCACTCCTCGTGCCGAGGCGCTTGACTTACTATCGGCGCCAATTTTGATTTCTTTTGCCCTTAAAGGGAACTTTTTTATTTTTCATGGTCGGTGTGTCTTCGGCAGGATTCGGGGCGTTATCACTCTGGATCGGGCACAATGCCCGGAAACTTCATCGCAACGCTCTGGACTAACCTCCATCAGTCGCGTTGGGCTATAACCAATGACACACATTTATTTGTAGTAAGGAGCATCAGCACATGCAACTCGGGATTATTGGACTGGGCCGCATGGGCGGCAATATTGCGCGACGTCTGATGCTCAACGGGCACACCACCGTTGTTTACGACCGCAATACCGCTTTCATCGATAACCTGGTCGCCGAGGGCTCCACTGGCGTCGCCGACTTGCCAGCGCTGGTCGCCGGCCTCGACAAGCCGCGCGCGGTCTGGGTCATGCTGCCGGCCGGCGCGCCGACCGAAGACACCATCAACACCCTGAGCGAATTGCTCGAACCCGGCGATACCATCATCGACGGCGGCAACACCAACTACAAGGATGACATCCGTCGGGCCAGGACCTTGAACGAGAAGGGCCTGCACTACATCGACGTCGGCACCTCCGGCGGCGTCTGGGGCCTTGAGCGCGGCTATTGCATGATGATCGGCGGCGACGCTGAAACCGTGCAGCGCCTCGACCCGCTGTTTGCCGCGCTGGCGCCGGGCATGGGCGACATCCCGCGCACCAAGGACCGCAAGTCCGACGACCATCGCGCCGAGCATGGCTACATCCACGCCGGTCCTGCCGGTGCCGGGCACTTCGTGAAGATGATTCACAACGGCATCGAGTACGGCATGATGGCCGCGTTCGCCGAGGGCTTCGACATCCTCAAGACCAAATCCAGCGAACGTTTGCCTGAAGATCAGCGTTTCGACCTGAACGTGGCTGACATCGCCGAAGTCTGGCGTCGTGGCAGCGTGGTTTCGTCCTGGTTGCTCGACTTGACTGCCGATGCGCTGGCCAGCGATCCGAAGCTCGACGGTTTCTCCGGTTCCGTGGCTGACAGCGGCGAAGGGCAATGGACCATCGAAGCGGCCATGGAGCAAGCGGTGCCAGTACCGGTGCTGTCCAACTCGCTCTTCTCCCGTTACCGCTCGCGCGGGCAGGGCACCTTCGGTGACAAGATCCTGTCGGCACAACGCTTCGGCTTCGGCGGCCACGTGGAGACCGCGAAAAAATGACCCGTACGATCCGCAGAAAATCCAAGGCAGAACCCGCACCACCGACCACGCTGTTCCTGTTCGGTGCCCACGGCGACCTGGTCAAGCGTTTGCTCATGCCGGCGCTGTACAACCTCAGTCGCGACGGCCTGCTCGACGAGAATCTGCGGATCGTCGGCGTTGATCACAACGCCATTACCGATGAAGCCTTCGCGCAGAAGCTCGAGGACTTCATCCGCACCGAAGTGGCGGCGAAGGTCGGCAAGGGCGATCAGATGCTTGATCCGGTCTTGTGGGCCAAGCTCGCCAAAGGCATCAGCTACGTCCAGGGCGACTTCCTCGACGACAGCACTTATTCAGCCCTGGCGGCGAAAATCGCCGACAGCGGCACTGGCAATGCGGTGTTCTATCTGGCCACCGCGCCGCGTTTCTTCAGTGAGGTGGTGCGCCGCCTCGGCAGCGCCGGTTTGCTTGAAGAAACGCCCGAAGCGTTCAGAAGGGTGGTGATCGAGAAGCCATTCGGCTCCGACCTGCACACCGCCGAAGCCTTGAATGCTTGCCTGCTCAAGGTCATGTCCGAGAAGCAGATCTACCGGATCGACCATTATTTGGGCAAGGAGACCGTGCAGAACATTCTGGTCAGCCGGTTCTCCAACAGCCTGTTCGAAGCGTTCTGGAACAATCATTACATCGACCACGTGCAGATTACGGCGGCGGAAACCGTTGGCGTCGAAACCCGTGGCAGTTTTTACGAACACACCGGCGCACTGCGTGACATGGTGCCCAATCACTTGTTCCAGTTGCTGGCCATGGTCGCCATGGAACCGCCGGCCGCATTCGGCGCCGATGCGGTGCGTGGCGAGAAGGCCAAGGTAGTGGGGGCAATTCGCCCCTGGTCCACCGAAGAGGCGCGGGCCAACTCAGTGCGCGGCCAGTACACATCGGGCGAGCGCGACGGCACACCGTTGAACGGTTATCGCGAAGAAGCCAACGTCTCGCCCGACAGCACCACCGAAACCTATGTGGCGCTCAAGGTGATGATCGATAACTGGCGCTGGGTCGGCGTGCCGTTCTACCTGCGCACCGGCAAACGCATGAGCGTACGCGACACGGAAATCGTCATCTGCTTCAAACCGGCGCCGTACGCGCAGTTCCGCGACACCGAAGTCGATGAGCTGCAGCCGACTTATCTGCGTATCCAGATCCAGCCAAACGAAGGCATGTGGTTCGACCTGCTGGCCAAGCGGCCGGGGCCGGCGTTGAACATGGCCAATATAGAGCTGGGTTTTGCGTATAAGGATTTCTTCGAGATGCAGCCTTCCACCGGCTACGAAACCTTGATCTACGACTGCCTGACCGGTGATCAGACGCTGTTCCAGCGCGCTGACAATATCGAGAACGGTTGGCGAGCCGTTCAGCCATTCCTCGATGCCTGGCAGCAGGACGCCAGCGTCGAGTTGTACGCGGCTGGTGACGATGGCCCGCAAGCAGCGGAAGATCTCCTGACTCGCGATGGCCGCGTCTGGCACGGTCTGGGATGAGTGACCTGGCGAAACAACCCATCCGTTTTCTCCTCAGCGACATGGACGGCACCTTGTTGCTGCCCGATCACACGCTGAATCAACACACCATTGACGCCGTGCGCTCATTGCGCGAGGCCGGCGTGCTGTTCAGCCTCGCCAGCGGACGCCCGCCGAAAGCCATGCTGCAACAGATCGAGGCCCTGGGCGTTGATCTGCCGACGGCGGCGTTCAATGGCGGCACCATCGTCAAACCGGACGGCACACTGTTGGCCGCGCATTATTTGCCGGCGACGACCGCACTGATTGCGCTGGCGCAGTTTGCCGATCAGTCGGACGTCGAGGTTTGGGTGTTCAGCGGCGGTGACTGGCTGCTCAAGGACCCGCACGGGCCGATGGTTCCGCGTGAGCAAAGTGGCCTCGGTTACCCGCCGGTGGTCGTGGAGAGTTTTGAGCCGTATCTGCAGCGGATCGACAAGATTGTCGCGACCAGCAACAACACAGAACTGTTGATCGAACTGGAGGCGCAGCTGTTGCCGAAGGTCAACGGTATGGCTCAGGTGTCGCGTTCGCAGCCGGTGTATCTCGACGTCACTGCGCTGGAGGCCAACAAGGGCACTGCGTTGACGACGATTGCCGAGTACCTCGGCGTACCGCTGGAACAGACCGCCGTCATCGGCGACGGCGGCAACGACCCGGCGATGTTCAAATGTGCAGGTTTGTCGATTGCCATGGGCCAGGCGGAAGAGGCGGTTAAGCGCCAGGCCGACGTCGTCACCGCGCCGAACACTGAAGACGGCGTGGCCCAGGCGATCAAAAAGTACATCCTCCCGCACTGAGTCAAACCAAAGCCTGATATGGGCTGCCTGGAATTCGGCTCACCGGAAACCATTGTGGGACGAGCTTGCTCGCGAAGGCGCCGGGTCAGGCGACTGAGAGGGTGGATGTGCCGCCGCCTTCGTGAGCAAGCTCACTCCCACAAGGTTTCAGCGGCGTGCACAAAATCCCGGCAAAAACACAAAACCAGTGTGGGAGCGGGCTTGCTCGCGAAGGCGCCGGGTCAGGCAACAAATCAGTTCACTGACACACCGCTTTCGCGAGCAAGCCCGCTTGCACAGTTTCAATCAGTGTTCTGTCAGAGCCAGTAGCTCACCGCGTACCAGCCCAGCAGGCCCATCACCACGGTATACGGCAGCGCCATCCACACCATGCGCCCGTAAGACAAGCGTACCAGCGGCGCGATCGCCGAGGTCAGCAGAAACAAAAACGCGGCCTGACCATTCGGTGTCGCCACACTCGGCAGATTGGTCCCGGTGTTGATCGCAATCGCCAGCGCCTCGAAATGCTCGCGACTCATGTGCCCGGCGAGGAACGCTTGTTTCACTTCGGTGATGTAAATGGTCGCGACAAACACATTGTCACTGATCGCCGAGAGCAGGCCGTTGGCGATAAACAACATGCCCGGCTGTTGATCCATAGGCAGCGCCAGCACCCACTGGATCAGCGGGGCGAACAATTGCTGATCATGAATCACTGCCACTACGGCGAAAAACACTACCAGCAACGCGGTAAACGGCATCGCATCCTTGAACGCGCTACCCAGGCGATGTTCGTCAGTGATTCCGGTAAACGCAGTGATCAACACAATCACCATCAAACCAATCAGGCCGACTTCCGCCAAGTGAAACGCCAGACAACCGATCAGAATCAGCGCCGCTGCACCTTGCACCAGCAAAGCCGCCGTCTGGCGCGAGGTGCGCTTCGCGTTGTCTTCCGCCGCATAGTTGGCCAGCACAGCCCGCACATTGTCCGGCAGCAACGTGCCGTAACCGAACCAGCGCAGCTTCTCCAGCAGTACGCAGGTGACCAGACCTGCCACCAGCACTGGCAGCGAAACCGGCGCCACCTTGGTGAAGAACTCGCCGAAATGCCAGCCCATCTCGTGGCCGATCAACAAGTTCTGCGGCTCACCCACCAGTGTGCAGACGCCACCCAGCGCCGTGCCGACCGCGCCATGCATCAGCAGGCTGCGCAGGAACGCGCGAAATTGATTCAAGTCGTCATGATGCAGCGAAGGTAAATGCTGATCGTCACTGAACTCGCTGTCCTGACGCGGATCATTGCCCGACGCGACCCGGTGATACACGGAGTAGAACCCGACAGCCGCACTGATGATTACCGCCGTCACGGTTAACGCATCAAGAAACGCCGAAAGAAATGCCGACAAGAAGCAGAACATCAGCGCCAGAATGGCTTTCGAACGCACGCCCAACAGCAGGCGCGAGAAGAGGAACAGCAGCAGATCCTTCATGAAGTAAATGCCGGCGACCATGAACATCAGGAGCAGGATCACCGGAAAGTTGTGCACTAACTCATCGTAAAGCGCCTGCGGCGTGGTCATCTTCAGCAGCAACGCCTCAATCAGCAGCAAGCCGCCCGGCATCAACGGATAGCACTTGAGCGCCATGGCCAGGGTGAAAATGAATTCGATCACCAGCAGCCAACCCGCCGCAACCGGACCGATGGTGAACAGCACCACAGCATTGAGAATGAGAAAACCGACGATGGTCGCCTTGTACCAGCGTGGCGATTGCCCGAGGAAGTTGTGCGCGAACGCTTGGGCGATTGAACCGGACATCGGCTGCTCCTTTTATATAGAAGCGCGAAAGTTGCCGGATGTTTCAGGGAAGATCAAGCGGCCCCTCGCATTGGCTGTCGAACGCACTATTGATTCAGATAGCGCGCAACCAAGGCCCGGTAATTGCCATCCAGCGAATACCCGCCGACGACAATGGCCCCGTCAGCCTGGACCGCTAACGAATTCGCCGTATCGAGACTTCTACCCAACCGCGTGCGCAGCCAGCCGTGGCCTTGGCCAAACTCTGGGTCGAGGCTGCCATTGCGTTGATAGCGGGCGACCATGAAATCCGCCTCAACCCCGCCGATGGTTGCCCCGACAGCGATGATCCGACCGTCGCTCATCAACTGAGCCGCATTCCATTGGCAACCGCTGGGGCCAATGTCCAACACTTGCGGCAGGCCGTGGTGGCAGTGCAAATCCGGTCTGCCATTGGTGTGCAGGACAAATGTCAGGCAGCGGATCGGATCGCGACTGCTGCCAAAACAATAAAGCCTGTCCTCAGATTCAATGATCTGATTGACCTGAGCGCTGTTGCCCTGCGCCTTGAAAGCCATGAAGCCGTCAACCGCAAAGCGCTCGTCCAGGCTTCCATCGGGCCGATATACTGCCAGCAGTCCCTGTTGCGGAAAGTCGATCGAGCCGGCCACGACGATGCGCCCATCCTGCTTCAACAGCAGCGTGCTCAACCAGGTATTGAGCAGCAGGTGGCGGACCATGACAAATCCGCGCCCGTTGAAGGATTGGTCCAGGCCACCGTCGGGTTCGAGGCGAATCAGCATTCCGGCATGATCGGCGAGGCTGAAATGATGGTTGGCGATCAGCAGAATGTGGCCGTCTTCCTGCACCGCAAAATCACAAGCCTCGACGCCCGGCACCCCCGGTGGCAACCAACTGTCACGGGTGCCCATGGACAAATCGCCGGGCAGCCGCACGACCTGGAAGCCGACAGCACCGAAGCGTTGATCTGGCTGGCCGTTGGCATCAAACAAAGCGAGGGCCGGCAGGGTGCGATGGGTATTTTCATAGTGCAGACCTGCCAGCATGATTCTGCCATCAGGCAGCACCTGGACCTTGCCGGCCCTGGCTTCGAAACCTTTGACGAAGCTGCCGATCACGCTGCCCTGATGGCCGAAGGACAAATCGGCGGAGCCATCGGCGAGCAACCGTGCCAAGCCAAAACGGCTGCCGTTGGCTGTACCTACTTTCGCGGCGACGAGAATTCGGCCCTGTGCATCGAGGGTAACGTGCTGGGTCAGACTGGAGAGACTGCCGGCAAAGTACACTTGCGCAACGCCACCGATAGCGAATGCCGAATCGAGCGATCCCGGATTATTCCAAGCGGTAGGTAGGGCATAAGTGCTCAGGGTGGACATGCGCGAGGCTCCTTGCGAGTGAGCCGATACCCAGTGATTGGGCGGCTGACTGCATGAGCGAAACATTCAATCCCTGAACCACGAGAAGTACAACTGGAAGAACTAACAGAACGACGGTCGCACTGTGCCAGAACAGTGTCTTGTTGAACCAGTCGCAAGCGAGCCAAGCATTTAAGCAATATCTGACCCGAGAACTAACGGCTATCTCACATGAAAAGGGCGGATGACTTTAACGTCATCCGCCCTTGTTCTGTCATCAGTGAGGCATCGACCACGATTGCAGCGTGTGGCCTTCTTCGCTCAACTCGGCGCGGGCCTGCTGCAGCAGTTGTTCAAGTTGCGCCGGGTCAGAATAGGCGCTGCTCGGGATCTGTTTGCGACCGATATGGGAGTTGGTGCGGTCGACGACGGTCAGGCTCAGTTCGCCATTGCCGTCTTGTGGCGCCCAGGCCACGCACTGAAAAGGCTTGAAGGCGTGGTTGGCAATCAAAAGAGCTTCGTTGATACGGAGCGGGGCAGTCATGGGGTCTTCTCTCTATTAGCGCCCAATCAAGTGATGTGCCGGCGGTTGGGCTTACCGTGCGGCGGGTTACTTGTACTGATGCACGCAACCGGGGGGCGGGTCACAAGTGAAACAAAGAAATTTCAAGTTCTTTACATAACGTAAGTTCGTTTCGTTGATCCTGCCATGTCTGAACACCGCGTTGAATTCACCCCTCACCCCAACCCTCTCCCCGAGGAGAGGGAGCCGATTTGTGGGCTTTTCAAACTCAAGTTCGGCTTGGTCTTTCAGATCGGCGTACCCCGTGCAAACACCTCGGTCAGTTCCCTTTCCCTCGGGAGAGGATTAGGGTGAGGCGGCCGCTCTCTGACACAACGCAAATAGTCGATAGCTAACTAACAACCATCTTTCTTATAACTCTTTTAACAACCCCCTATAAGCAATCGATACAAGCCCCCGTCAAAATCTTGCTAGTGTTACAACCGGGTCTGCCAAATGACTGTTTTTACAATCATTTCCAATGTTTGGCGCCAAGGAACAGTCATGATTGAAGCGCCTGCGTCGAGACGTTTACTGGTGGTCGATCCCTGCGACGACTGTCATCGCCTGTTGCCCGGATTGCGCGCCGTAGGCTGGGATGTCGACAGTTGTAATCTTGAGAATGCCAGCGCGCGCGCCTGCGACGTCGGCCTGCTGCGCTTGCAGCCGTTTCACCTTGAACGCCCTGAAGCGGTCAAGGAGCTGATCAGCCGCAGCGGCACCGAATGGATCGCCGTACTCAATCAGGAAGTCTTGCGTTTGCAGAACGTCGGCGACTTCGTCTGTGAATGGTTCTTCGACTTCCATACCTTGCCCTTCGACGTCTCGCGCGTACAGGTCACCCTGGGTCGTGCTTTCGGCATGGCGCGCCTGCGCGGGCAGGGCACGATACATGTCGACCAGCCGGAACACGAACTGCTGGGCGACAGCAAACCGATTCGCGAACTGCGCAAACTGCTGAGCAAACTTGCACCGACCGAATCGCCCGTGCTGATTCGCGGCGAAAGCGGCACCGGCAAGGAACTGGTCGCCCGCACCCTGCACCGACAATCCCAGCGCCACAACAAACCGTTCGTAGCAATCAACTGCGGCGCGATTCCCGAGCATTTGATCCAGTCCGAACTCTTCGGCCACGAGAAAGGCGCGTTTACCGGCGCCCACCAGCGCAAGGTCGGGCGCATCGAAGCCGCCAACGGCGGCACGTTGTTCCTCGACGAAATCGGCGACCTGCCGCTGGAATTGCAAGCCAATCTGCTGCGTTTTCTCCAGGAAAAGCACATCGAGCGGGTCGGCGGCAGTCAGCCGATCCCGGTCGACGTGCGAGTGCTGGCCGCAACCCACGTCGACCTGGAAGCAGCGATCGAGAAAAAGCGTTTTCGTGAAGACCTGTATTACCGGCTCAACGTGCTGCAAGTGGTGACCGCACCATTACGTGAACGCCACGGCGATCTGTCGATGCTGGCCAACCACTTTTCGCACTTCTACAGCCATGAGACCGGCCGCCGGCCAAGGAGCTTCAGCGAAGATGCGCTGATTGCCATGGGCAAGCACGACTGGCCGGGGAATGTCCGCGAGCTGGCGAACCGGGTACGGCGCGGGTTGGTGTTGGCAGAGGGGCGGCAGATCGAGGCGCGGGATCTGGGATTGATCAGCCAGCATTCCATCGCAACACCGATGGGCACGCTGGAGGATTACAAGACCCGGGCGGAGCGGCAGGCGTTATGTGATGTGCTTAACCGGCATAGTGATAATTTGAGTGTGGCCGCGAAGGTCCTCGGGGTTTCGCGGCCTACTTTTTATCGGTTGTTGCATAAGCATCAGATTCGTTAGTCAGCTGAAGATCAAAAGATCGCAGCCTTCGGCGGCTCCTACAGGGATTACGCAATCCGAATGTAGGAGCTGCCGAAGGCTGCGATCTTTTGCTTTTACCTAGAAGTAATACGGGAATTTCAGGCTGAACGAAAAGTCCGGCGCATCATCGGTCATGCCGATCGACAAGTTCGGCACGATTGTCAGGTTGTCGGTGGCCGCGATGGTCATGCCGACGTTGAAGTAACCGGCGTTGGCGTCACTCGACACCACCGATTCCCAATCGCCGCCGTCCTGTTTCAGCTTGCTCTTGCGCTGCACGAGGTCGGAGACCGAGAACGACATGCTCATCTTCTCGTTGAGCGCGAAGGCGATGCCGGCGCCGATCTGGAAGCTGTCGCCGATGCGTACCTTGCCCGGGGTTTTCTGGTTGACGGTGGAGCTGATGTCGTCGAACGACTCCTCGAGGTTGTGGGTGTAGGACAAGCTGCCGAACAGCACCGCCGGGTCGAACGTCTTGACCAGCGAGATGCCCGGGGTAATCGACCAGACGCCGTTACCGGTGGGCAGGGTGTCGGGTACGAACAGGTTGGAGTTGGCGTCGGTCTGGCGCAGTTTGATGCCGAACGGGTCCTTGCCGGTCGGCGCCTTGACGCGCAAGGTGACGACGGCGTCCGGGGTGTTGACCGACTCGTCGAGGAACTTGTAGGCGATACCGAAGTTGACGTCGCCAATGGTTGGATCCTTGGTCACGGTTTCTTCGGTGGTCACCCCTGCAGCGCCCTGATTGCCGCCGCCGGACTGATACGTCGACTCGCGATAGACCACCGGCACGTTCAGGTCGAACTGCCAGCGATTGTCGAAGTTGTAGCGGCCGGTGAGGTCGAGGGTCCAGGTGTCGGCCTTGATCCGGTCGAGGTTGATGTTGCCCAGGAAGATCGAATCCAGCGCGAGGAACCCGTTCAGGATCAACTGGCGGGTGTCATAGCGTGAATAGGTGACACCGGTTTCGAAACTGAACTTGCCGCCACCGAAAAAGCCGCTGGCCTCGTCGTACAGGTTGGAAACACTTTGCGCCGGTTGCGAATCGTCAGCCAGCGATTGACCGTAGGAAGCGCCACTGCCCCCGGCGGCGCCTCCCGATGCAGCGGCCGCACCGGTGCCTGTGGCGGCTCCGGTAGCGACGCGATTGCCTTTCATGTCGGACGGCGATTTGGCCAGCCGTTTTGGCGGTGGGGCGGCGGGTGTTTCTTCTACCTGGCGGACCCGTTGTTCAAGTACCGCCAGCGCTTGTTGTTGTTGTTCGTATCGTTGCTTCAGTTCCAGAAGTTCCCGTTTCAGGGCTTCTACATCGGCGTCGGGTGCTGCTTGCAGCATTGCCGCCGGGAGAAGGGTACTCAAACACACTGCAGCACGCAGTGATACTGATCGATACATGAATAAGCCGTCCCTTTTAGCCCAATGATCGAGACTCAGCGTAGTTCAATATCCGATATTGCGTAGGGCCCCGAGTTGGGTCAGGTTGCAGTCCAGTGCACCGGCGCTTCTGCCGTTATTGTTAAGTACGACGTTGAGTTGCGTAAGGTTGTTGACCACGTTGGCACTGCCCAGCAAACGGGTATTCTGCAGCAGCCCGCCCTGGGCGACCTGTTGCAGTGCGTTACCTTGATTGCCGCTGGCCTGAATGGCCATTTGCACGCCACCGCCATTGGCCGAAACCGCGACGCTGCCGGCGCCGTTGCTGCCGGTGATGGTTTGCCCGGCGACGAGGGCCTGGCCTTGCGACGGCACCAGTGCCGGCGCCTGACTGGCTTCGCTGACGTTGATCGCAACGTTGTTGTTGGCGGTGTTGCCATCGCCGGCGGCGCGCACGCTTTGCGTCACGCCCTGAGTGCTGTTGAGGCCGGCGCCACCGATCACGGTGCCCGTTCCCAGCGTGGGAGTACCGCCATTGCCCGACTCCTTGATGGTCGAGACATAAAATTCCGGTTTGACCGTTGCAGCTTGGACCTGCATCGAGGTGGCCGCGCCGATCAGGTCGCCGCTGGCGTTGCGCCAGGTGCTGCTCATGACAATGCCGAAGCTGATGATCCGCCCCGGCATGACGTACCGACCGCGAAGCTCGGCGAGCTCCTGGTCCTTGATTTCGATGGGTTTGAATCCGGCATGGGCAAAGCCTGACGCACTCGCTGCCAGGCAGGCGGCGGCCAGCCAGTATGAGCTTTTCATCTGCTGCTCCCGGGACATCCAGTCCCATTCTCTAACTCGGCGATTAAAAGAAGTCGCTCTGAATGAACCCGAAATCCATCAATTCCGCATCTTTGACCGGGTTGAAACCGTCCAGCGAATTCTTCGCCGTCAGCGGCACGGGAGGGCTGCGCAAGGCGTTGGCCTTGTCATAACCGGGGCCGACGATGGCAAAGACAATGCCGTTCCAACCTTTGACAAAGTCATCGTGTTTGTAGCGCTTGTGGCCGAGAACCGGGTCACCGATATAGACCCAATCCTTGTCCGAACGCTGCAGGACGACGAAATGCTTGTAGCCGCGAATGTCCATCAGGACCACCACCGGAATGGTCACCGCTTCGAGTTTCTCGGGCGGGATCCGGTAGCCACGGGCACGCATGCCGATGCTTTCTACGTAGCGCTTCATGTCGAGCATGGAGAAACCCTGGGTTCGCACCAGGTCCTGGTCAGCGTTGACCAGCATGCCCTTGATGATGTGCTCCTCATCGACGTCGAGCCAATAGGCCTGGCGCAGGACCGTTGCCAGTGCAGCAGCGCCGCAGCTGAAATCGGTTTTCTGTTCGACGATGTCGGCAAACTTGCGCTCACGAATGCTTTGCACGTCCTTGTAGACCAGCACGCCACCCGGCAGGGCAGCGACCGGCATCTGGGCTGCCTGAGTCAGGCCGCACAGACAAAGCAGAGCGAGGAGGGCAGGAGTCCGCATGATCGAATACGCCTTGTGGAACCTGGGAAAAAGCCCCGTTGCCGGGGCTTTCGTTTCGATCGCGATTACATGCAGGCTTTGCAACCTGCGGCGATGGACAGCGAGTTGCTTTGTTGGTTGCCCACACCCGCCGAGACGTTGGCTCCGCCGTTGCCGGAGAAGTTGTTCATCGAGTTGGTCATGTTGGCATTGTTGACGACTGGGGTTTTCCAGCCATCTTTGGTCAGCACTTGTTGCGTGGTGACGCCAGCGAGGCCAAAGCTGCCCACGGCTTCGAACTTGGCTTTCTGATCATCGTTGCCGCCGTGGCCGCCGCCACGGTTACCCCAACCGCCATGGTTGTTGTCGTCTTCGATGGTCGCGGTGCCTTTGGCTTTGAATACGCCAGCGGCTGCATAAGTACCGGTAAGAGTGTCGGTTTTGTAAGCCTGCACGCCTTTGTTTTCCACGACCAGGCCAGTCGAGGACTGGTTGGCAGAGGCAGCAGCCTGCGCTACACGACCACCAGAAACGGCGATGGCGAGGTTGTTTTTCTGTTGGTTGAAGTTGCCGGCGGTCACGTTGATGCCAATGTTGCCGGAACCGTTGTTGCCAGCGTTGTTGAGCGTGGCGTTGTTGAAGGTGGAGGAGTTTTTCACGTAGTTGTTGTTGTTCACCTGAGTCGCGCTCGAGGCGGCAACAGCATTACCGAAGATAAAGCTTTCGTCAGCGGTGGCCAGTGCAGCAGCGTTGTCCTGCTGGTTGCCGTCGCCGCCAGCCACGTTGGCGCCCATGTTGCCGTTGGAGCCATTGAGCGAGTCGCTGGCATTGGCGTTGTTGAGGGTGCCCTGGTTTTTTACCACGTTGCCGTCGCTGTTTTGCGCGTCGAGGACAGCGGCGCCGGCGCCTGCGGTGATCTGCAGCAGTTGTTCAAGGTTAGGTCCTTGAGGCTGGCCGTGACCATTGCCGTGCCCGTTACCATGACCGTTATCGTCACCACGGCCGCCGGCCTGTGCTGCCATTGCCATCACTGCTGCGAGTGCGAAAACCAGTGGTTTGAGAGCCATTGTAGGTTTCATGGTGTTTCTCCGTCGTGCTTATTAGTTGGTTAAGTGTTGGGACTTTTCTAATTGCACTGCTTTTTTGTATGGGTCAGTCAGCGACCCGGATGCTCAGGGTGTTAGCCATGCGGTTCCCCACCCCGGCACTCTGGTTCACCTGGATTACCCCGCGACTGCCGGTGAAGGCCTGATCACTTGTCGTGACCTGGCGACTGCCGATCGAGGTACCAGTTGCTCCTGAGCTCGGTAAAAACGCCACGTTCTGTTGCGAAAGGGCGCTGTCGTCAACGCTCTGCGGGCCGGCACTGATGCTGACGCGCGTCACGTTGGCCATTTGATTGTTGGCACCGGCGCCCTGGTTCACACCGAGGATGCCGTTGCCATTGCTGAAAGAGTTGCCGCCGATGTTCGCGCTCGCGTCGATGGCGCGGCTGGCAGGCGTGTCGATGGTTTGCCTGACGCTGGTGGTGGCATGGGATTCGGTGCCGATGGCAATCGCCTTGGTGTTGGCTTGTTGCATCTGGTCACCGGCTGCCTGGTTGACGTTGAAGTTGCCGCGATACTGAGCGCCGGAATCCTGAATATTCGCTTTGTTGACCGAGGTCGAATCGGCCATGGCGCTGGTGCAGCCGAGCAGGGCGAGAAGCAGCAGAGTGCGATTCATGTCATTGGCCTCCGGCCATGCGGGTCAGAGGCGCCAGACCGGTGCTCATCGCCCGGTTGACAGTGTTGGAAATCGAGGCGCCAGAACCGCCGCCACTGCCGCTGCGCATGCCGGGCAGGCCGTTCTGGTTGGTCAGGGTGTTCATGCCTGGCAGGTTGGAACTGGGCGTAGTCATGTTGCCGCGAATCGACGAGCCACTGGCGACACTGGCGAAATCGCCGTCGCTGAGTTCGGTGCTGCTGAGGGTCTGATTGATCCGCGCCGAAGGGTTGGCATTGACGGTGGTCGGGTAGGGGTCTTTGCCGCCATTACGCCCGATCGGGATTGGCTGAACGTCGCGGTTGAGGACGATCACTCCATTGCCTTCGGCCTGGGCGCTGACACTGATCAATGCGCTGGCGGCTGATCCGATCAGCAGGAGGCAGGTCAGGCTTTTATTGAGATTCCCCACGGCGGCGATTCCTTCTTCAGTGGGCTGGGTTGTTCAGCGTTGTGAAGGAGAGAGCGAAAGCTGTGCCGGGTTTGGATTGTTTATTTAAATCAAGGGCTTAGTTATTTTGAGCGAGGCAGGTGTGTGGCTACTGTTTCACTTTTGAAACACAGCGAGAGCCGCTTGAGTGGACATCGACTTTGGAAAGCTCTGGCACAAGGGTTTGCGCCGATGTGTTTCATTGACGTAACAGATGGCGTCACGGATTGATGAACAGCGTTTGGACGCGGCTTTGCGAGGGCAGGAGTGTTTCAAAAACGGACAGATGCGCCAAAAAATAACGGTGTGGTGGCTCAGGCGGACAACAGACGCTCGACCGCCGCAAAGGCTTGGGCCTGGCGTTCGACCCAGTTGCCTTCAATAACCTGCAGCGGCTGTTGATGCTGGATCAACCAGTCGCGAGTGGCTTCGAAGAACGCCATGCGATCGTCAAGATCCGGCTGGCAGCGTTGGCCGTCTTCGGCCCAGTCGACTTGTTGCGGCGATAGCAGCAGGTGCAGGTCGTAGTGGCGCGCGAGCAACTCGGCTTCAAGCCAGCCCGGGCAAGCGGCGAACAGGGTCTGGCTCCAGAGGATGTTGCTCAGCAGGTGAGTGTCGAGGATCAGCAGGGAGGGTTGCTGCGCTCGCGCCTGATCTTCCCAGCGCAACTGGCCTCGGGCGATAGCAGGAATATCCGCCAAACAGGTGTCGCGGGGATTGTCTTCGATGAACCGACGCACATATTCATCAACGCGAACGCCGCCGAAACGCTGCTCCAATCCCGCCGCCAGCCAGCTCTTGCCGGTGGATTCCGGGCCGGTAAGGACAACGACTTTCATGTGCGCAACGCCGGATCGGCGCGCCACTCACGCCAGCCTTGCACGGCGAGCAGGGTAAACAGCCCATAGAGGCCTGCGGTCAGGTACAGGCCTTTATAGATGAACAGCCCTACAAAAATGACATCGAGGACAAACCACAGCGCCCAGCATTGCAGGCGTTTTTGTGCCATCCACAGTTGTGCAACCAGGCTGAAACCAGTAAGCGCGGCATCGAGCCACGGCTGGGCGGCGTCGGTCCAGTGCGCCATCGCGGCGCCCAGCAGCAGGCTGCCGATGGCCCCGACGCTGAGTCCGAGCAGAATTGAGCGCGCGTCGAGGCGGGTGACTTGGCGCCCGTCATGCATCGTCCCGGCGCGGGTCCACTGCCACCAGCCGTAGATTTGCAGCGCGGCATAGATCACTTGCAGCAACATGTCCGAATACAGCTTCACCTCAAAGAAGATCCAGCTGTAGAGCAACACCATGACCAGCCCGATCGGCCAGCACCACGGATTCTGTTTGACCGTCAGCCACACGGCGATGACACCGAGGGCAGCGGCGAACAGTTCAAGCCCGGACATGGCGGATCCCTGGGGAAGTCGAGAAGGGGGCGGATTGTACTGCATTCGCCCAGACACAGAAGTACCCTGTGGGAGCGAGCCTACTCGCGAAGGCGTCGGGCCAGTCAGTGGAAAAAGATGTCGACTGGACAGGCCCTTTCGCGAGCAGGCTCGCTCCCACAGGTTATGGGTCAGACCCTGAACTGGCGCAGTAACCCGTTGAGCTGTTCGCTCAGCTGCCCAAGACGCAGACTGGCTGCACTGGATTGTTCCGCCGCCAACGCGGTGCTATGCGAAAGGCCGGCCGCCTGGGTGACGTTCTGGTTGATGTCCTCAACTACATGGGCCTGTTGCAACGTGGCGCTGGCGATCGAAGCATTCAGACCGTTGAGATTGCGCAACGCCTGGCCAATCGCACTGAGACTCGCCCCGGCCAGTCCCGCCTGTTCGATGGTCAATTGCGAGGCCTTGCTGCTGTCGCCAATCACCTTCACCGCAGCCTCGGAGTGGTTCTGCAAACGCTCGATCATCGACTGAATCTCCGCTGTCGATTTCTGTGTACGCTGCGCCAACAACCGGACCTCATCGGCGACCACGGCAAACCCGCGACCCTGTTCACCCGCACGCGCCGCTTCAATCGCCGCATTAAGCGCCAACAGGTTGGTCTGTTCGGCAATCGAACGGATCACCTCCAGAACGCTGCCGATCTGCGTACTTTCTGCAGCCAAGGTGCGAATCACCTCAACCGCTTGATCGATGGTCCCGGAAAGCTTGTCGATCTGTTGCAGGCTGCCGTCAATGTTGATCTGGCCCTGTCGCGCCTGCGCTTCGGCATCGCGCATTTCGGCGGCGGCGTGTTCGGCATTTTTCGCCACGTCCTGCACGCCGTAGGTGACTTCGTTGATCGCCGTGGCCACCAGTTCCATCTGCTGCGATTGCTGCTGACTGCGCTGCTGCGCTTGCGAGGCGTCATTGCCCAGTTCGCTGGAAGACTGACCCAAAGCGCTGGCCGAGACCTGCAAGTCTCCAATCACTCGGCGCAATTTGGCAGTGAAGGCATTGAAGTGATGGGCAAGCTCGGTGACTTCATCCTTGCCATGGGTATCGAGGCTGCGGGTCAGGTCGCTTTCGCCGCTGGCGATGTTCGCCATGGCGTTCACGGTTTCCTGCAACGGACGAACGATGCTGCGCGCGATCAGAATCACCAGCAGCGCCATGATCAGCGCAATTGCCAGACCGATTGCCGAGGCCTTGATCATTTGTCCCTGGAATTCGGCCTGCACATCGTCGACGTACACACCGGAACCGATCACCCAGCCCCACGGCTCAAAGAGCTTCACATATGAGGTCTTGGCTACGGGATCAGTCGCTCCCGGTTTCGGCCAGCGATAATTGACCATGCCCGCGCCCTTGGCCTTGGCGATGGCGACCATCTCGTTGAACACCGCAAAACCGTCCGGGTCGCGGATCGCCGAGAGGTTCTGGCCTTCGAGTTTGGGGTTGGTCGGGTGCATGACCATCACGGGCGTGAGGTCGTTGATCCAGAAATAGTCGCTCTGGTCATAGCGCAGGCCACGGATCGCGGTCAGTGCCTGCTTTTGCGCCGCGTCCCTGGTCAGGGTGCCGGCGGTTTCCAGGCCATGGTAATAGTTCAGCAGGCCGCTGGCGGTCTGCACCACATGCTGGGTTTTCTGCGCCTTGGCGTGGTAGAGGTCGTCGTGGATCTGCTTGAGCATCAGCACGCCCAAGGTCAGCAACATGACCATCGCCACGATCAAGATGAGCCACAAGCGTCGGCTGATCGACACACTGCGCAAGCTGTTCATAACGCTGTCACTCCGGATTCTTGTTCTTGTAATAAATGATCGCCAGCATCCAGCCACCGCTGAGTGCTCGGGACTGCGCCAGCCAAGCCATGCAGCGCGGGGAGCGCTATTAAGGCTTGTCTGTTAGGATTTCGGCCCCGCGCGCAAAAACCTGAACACGGTTTTGACATTTCACGGAATTTTTACCGTTTCGTGTGGATCCTGTGCGCGCGGAATCGGTACAGCTTTAACCAGCTACGCTGAACGCAGTGAACGCTAAAAATACTATCGGGGCATGCCGGCGCGCATCGCTCTCTGGGGGATTGATGGATCTTTGGACTGCCTTGCAGGCACTGATACTAGGAGTTGTAGAAGGGCTGACGGAGTTTTTGCCCATTTCGAGTACCGGACACCAGATCATCGTCGCCGACTTGCTGAACTTCGGCGGCGAGCGGGCCATGGCGTTCAACATCATCATTCAGCTCGGCGCGATTCTCGCGGTGGTCTGGGAGTTTCGCCGCAAGATCCTCGACGTGGTGATCGGCTTGCCGACCCAGCCGAGTGCACGGCGTTTTACGGCTAATCTGCTGATCGCGTTTTTGCCCGCCGTGGTGCTCGGAGTGATCTTTGCCGATCTGATCCACGAATACTTGTTCAACCCTATCACCGTAGCGGCGGCGCTGGTCATTGGTGGGATCATCATGTTGTGGGCCGAACAACGTCAGCATGAAGTCCACGCCGAAACCGTTGACGAGATCCGCTGGACCGATGCGCTGAAAATCGGTTTCGCGCAATGCCTGGCAATGATTCCCGGCACTTCGCGCTCCGGTTCGACGATCATTGGCGGCTTGCTGTTCGGCCTGTCGCGCAAGACTGCAACCGAGTTTTCGTTCTTCCTCGCCATGCCGACCATGGTGGGTGCGGCGGTATATTCGGGCTACAAATACCGCGATCTGTTTGTGCCAGCGGATTTCCCGGTGTTCGCGATTGGTTTCGTCACCGCGTTTGTTTTCGCCATGATCGCTGTGCGCGGTTTGCTCAAGTTCATCGGCAACCACAGCTATGCAGCGTTTGCCTGGTACCGAATAGCGTTCGGCCTGTTCATTCTGGCGACCTGGCAGTTCGGCTGGGTGGACTGGTCGGCGGCCAAGCCATGAACGATTCGCGCGCGCAGCGCCCGCAAGGACGAGCTTCTGGCGGGCGCCTTCAGCATGTGAAGTTGAAGCTTGTGGTGCTGTTGATCGTCTGCGCGCTGCCGCTGTTCGGCTCACTGTCGATGTGGCTCAGTGGCCTCTCGCGGGTGCCGCTGGCGGCGTACGGGATTGTCAGTGTGCTGGCGTTTTTTCTGTACTGGGCCGACAAGCGCAAGGCCCGCGCCGATGCGTGGCGCACCCCGGAAAACATCCTGCATGCGGTAGAACTGGCGGGCGGCTGGCCGGGGGCGTTGATCGCCCAGCAAGTGTTTCGGCACAAGACGCGCAAGGTGTCGTTTCAGATTCTGTTCTGGGTGATCGTGCTGCTGCATCAGGTGTTCTGGATTGACCAGATTTTTCTCGGATCAAACTTGCTGTCGCTGATTTAACGTCCACCGAAAATCCCCTGTGGGAGCGAGCCTGCTCGCGAAAGCAATCTCATCCTCGCTGATGAGTCGCCTGACAAACCGCCTTCGCGAGCAGGCTCGCTCCCACAGGATTTGCGTGCTTACAACAGCAGGCCGATTTGCGTTTTTTTAGGCAGTTTGCTCACCACCAGTTGATGCGACCGCTGCAACAGCGCCTGCAATTCCTCGGCACTCAGCGGGTAGGGCGGGTGCATGATGATCCACTGCGCCCGCGCCAGATACGGCGCCGGATGAACCCCCGGGCGGTCGCAATGGCCGAGAAACAGATCCTTGTCGACCTTGAACGCCAGCGAATCGCCGCGTAATCCCTGCAAGGCAAACATCTTGTTGCCGGCGATCGAGAACACCCGCACGCCGCCCCATTTGTAATCTTCCCGCGCGCCCGGCAGAGCCAGACAAAATTCGGCTACCTCGGTTTCGCTCATTTTTCCCTGTGTCATAACAACCGCTCCCCGCAGGCATTGAACGATTCGACCAAGTGATCGATCCATGCGCGCACCGCCGGCATTACCCCGCGCCGGTGCGGGTACACCGCTTGCAGCCAGCCGCCAGGCAATGACCATTCCGGCAGCACCTGCACCAGCGTGCCGTTACGCAGTTCGGTCTCGCAGAACATCATCGGCAGCACGGTGAAACCCTGACCGGCCAGCACGCAGGCCTTGCGCACGACAAAGTCATCGATGCCCAGCCGCGCTTCCATGCTCAGATCGACGCTTTTGCCCTGCTGATCGAGCAGACGCACGTGGACCATGCGATCGGCTTCCAGGGCGCCGAGCACTGGCAGAGTTTTCAGGTCCTGCGGATGATTGATGGTCTTGCCCTGCATGAAGGCCGGACTGGCGATTACCACAGCCTGAGCCTGACGCAAGCGCCGGGTGACCAGCAACGGGTCTTCATCACCGTGATCGCGCACGCGCAAAGCGACATCGATGCCTTCGGTGACCAGATCGACGCGGCGGTTGAGCAGCACGACCTCCAGTTGCACCTGCGGAAATTTACCGAGAAAGTCGCTGATCACCGTCGGCAGCATTTCATGGGCCAGACCGGTCGGGCACGACACCCGCAAGCGCCCGCGTGGTTCGCTGGACATGCTCGCCACGGCTTCGTCAGCCATTTCCGCTTCCAGCAGCATCGCCTGACAATGGCGCAAATAGCGCTCGCCGACAGCGGTGAGATTAAGTTGGCGAGTGGTGCGTTGCAGCAGTCGCGCGCCGAGGCGCTCTTCCAGTTCGGCAATCCTTCTGGAGAGCCGCGACTTGGGAATACCGAGCAGGCGCCCGGCGGCGGCAAATCCGCCGGCTTCGACCACTTTGGCGAAGTAATAGAGATCGTTGAGATCCTGCATGTGCCTCTCCACTCGTTCTATCAATGGGACGAACTATCGCATTGTCGGCGACTAATCAGCTATTGGTTTGTTGCGTAGGATTGTCTCCATTCCGTCGCCACCGGCGATTCTTTCAGGAGCACCCACATGAAACTGTTGCACATCGATTCGAGCATTCTGGGCGACAACTCGGCTTCCCGTCAGTTGAGCCGTCAAGTCGTCGACGCCTGGCAAGCCGCCGAGCCGAGCGCCGTGGTCACCTACCGCGACTTGGCCGCCGATGCCATCAGCCATTTTTCGGCCAACACACTGGTCGCCGCTGGCACCACCGCCGAATTGCGCGACGCCGCGCAACAGCACGAAGCCGAGCTGAGCGCCTCGACCCTGGCCGAATTCATCGCTGCGGACGCCGTGGTGATTGCCGCGCCGATGTACAACTTCACTGTGCCAACCCAATTGAAAGCGTGGATCGACCGCGTTGCCGTTGCCGGCCAGACGTTCCGCTACACCGAAGCCGGCCCGGAAGGCCTGTGCGGTGGCAAGAAAGTGGTCATCGTGTCGACCTCCGGCGGCATCCACGCCGGGCAGGCCAGCGGCATCGCTCACGAGGAATATCTGAAGCTGGTGCTCGGTTTCCTAGGCATTACCGACATCGAAATCGTCCGCGCTGAAGGTCTGGCCTATGGCGAAGAAGTGCGCAATAACGCCATGAACGCTGCGCAAGCGAAGATCAGCGAGCAACTGTTCGCAGCCGCGTAAGGCTTGCGTAAAGAACAGCTGATGTTCAGGTAATCGCCAAAAAACTCTGTATTCTGGTTCTGCAAGGGCCGATTACGGAGTTTTTTGTTTCTGTCTGTTACATAATCTGGCCCGGGTTATGCAGTTTCAGCACATCCAACGATGTGGTCCAACAGGGTGGGGCATTCATGAGGCATCTTTGTGCAATGTTGCTGATTTGCCTGCTGGGCAGCCTGAATTCAGTGCAGGCCGCGCCGGGGCGACACCCGGTCTGGAGCGTCGGTTATCACGAGATGACCTTTCTCGACCCGCTCGATCTGCAACCGATGCGCGCCATCGCTTTTTACCCGTCCAGTGACCGCGAGCACATGAGTTTGCTTGAGGGTTACTCGGTCGAGGCCGGAGAAGACACTAAAGTCGCCATCGGTCGCTTTCCGATGTTGATGCTTTCGCATGGCAACACCGGTACGCCGCTGGCCTTGCATGATCTGGCCACGTCGCTGGCGCGCAAGGGCTTCGTAGTGGTGGCGGTGATTCATCCCGGCGACAACTCCCGCGACCACAGCCGACTCGGCACGTTGAGCAATCTTTACGGGCGACCGATCCAGATTTCCCAAGCGATAACCGCGACGCTCGCCGATAACATGCTGGCGCCGTTCGTTAACGCTGATCAGGTCGGTGTGATCGGTTATTCGGCGGGGGGCGAGACGGCGTTGATTCTTTCTGGCGCCCAGCCGGATCTTGATCGTCTACGCCGCTATTGCCAGGAACGCCCGGACGATCACGACGCCTGCAACACCCAGGGTGAGCTGATTGTCGATCGCGAAGACTTGCAACCAGTGGCCGATCCAAGGGTTCACGCGTTACTGCTGATGGCGCCGCTGAGCCTGAAATTTGGTCGCCATACCCTCGCTGACGTACACGTGCCGGTGCTGCTCTATAGCGGCGACGGCGACAAACTGGTGGCCTTTGATAAAAACGCGGCTGCCCTGGCGCGCAAGCTGCCCACCGCGCCGGACTTCAAGCTGCTGGCCGGGGCAGGGCACTTCGTGTTTCTGGCGCCATGCAATGAAGAGCAGATCCGCGCCATGCCAGCGTTGTGCACCGATGCTGATGGAGTGGATCGCGAGGATATTCACCGCAACCTGATTTCCGAAGCCGGACGATTTTTTGCCCATGCACTGGGCAAATCGACGCGAGCAGGGATGCAGACGGCGGATCAGTAAGCCCGCCTTCAACATTTGATCAATGCTGCGAGCGGGCTTGCTCTTGCGCCGATCAGGACAGCGGCGGCGTACGCGGTGGGATCTGGCGTTTGCTGCCGGTGGATTCGAAGGCGGCGGCGAAGCGCAACAGGTTCGAATCGTCGTAGGCGCGGCCGGCGAAAGTCAGGCCGACCGGCATGCCGATGTCGGCCATGACGCCCATCGGCACGGTGACCGTCGGTACGCCGAGGTGGCGGATCGCAAGGTTACCGTTGGCCACCCAGACGCCATTGCTCCAGGCGATGTCGGCCGAGGCTGGATTGACATCGGCGTCCGCCGGACCAACGTCGGCGACGGTCGGGAACAGCACGGCGTCGAGACCAAGTTTATCCATCCAGTCTTCGAGGTCGATGCGTCGGGTCTGCTCCAGACCGCGCAAGCCATCAGGCACGGTAGGGATTTCATTCCACGGCGTGATGCCGCGTTCGGCCATGCGCACGTATTCGTCCATGCCAGCGGCCAGATCGCCTTCGCGGTTGGGCAGGGTGCCAGGGTCATGGGGGAAGATTTTCGGCCCGTCGACGTCGACCAGACGATTGAGTTTCGGGTCACCGTTGGCTTGCAGGAAATCGTCAAACGCCCAGGCCGTCAGATCCCACAGTTCATGATGCAGGAATTCTTTCGACACCAAGCCACGAGTGAACACGGTTGGCGCGCCGGGGCGGTCGCCTTCGCAGTTGGAGACCAGCGGGAAATCGGTTTCGATGACTTCGGCGCCGGCGGCTTCGAGGGCCTGGCGCGCCTGCTTCCACAAATCGATCACTGACGGGCGGGTATTGATGCGCTGGCCAGTCGGGCCGCCGATACCGGGGGCGTCACTGGTGCCGGCGTCCGGGTCGGCATTGATGTACATGCGCGGGATGGCGAAGCGTTTGCCGGTCAGGGCTTTGGCGTCGACGGCCAGTTCGCTGTACGCCGCCGGGCGCACTTCGCTGACACGCGGGATCGGCACCCACGGTTGCAGACGCCACAGGTCGCCACGGGTGTCCGGGTCTTCGGCGACAACTACGTCGAGTACCTCGAGCAGGTCGGCCATGGTCCGCGCGAACGGCACGACGACGTCCATGGTTGGGGTCAACGGCCAGTTACCGCGCACCGAAATCACTCCGCGCGACGGTGTGTAGGCGCACAGGCCGTTGTTCGACGCAGGGCCACGGCCGCTCGACCAGGTTTCCTCAGCCAGACCGAACGCCGCGAAACTCGCAGCAGTCGCGGTACCGGCACCATTGGAAGAGCCGGAGGCAAACGGCGCGGTGAGGTAAGCAGCGTTGTACGGGCTTTCCGCCCGGCCATAAACGCCACGCTGCATACCGCCATTGGCCATCGGCGGCATATTGGTCTTGCCCAGACAGATCGCCCCGGCCGCGCGCAGGCGCTCGATGGTGAAAGCGTCGCGATGGGCAACCAGATCGGCAAACGCCGGACTGCCGGAGGCGGCGGTCAGGCCCTTGACCAGATAGCTGTCCTTGGCGGTGTAGGGAATGCCATCGAGCGGGCCAAGGGATTCACCTTTGGCGCGGCGGGCGTCGGAGGCGCGTGCTTCGTTCAACGCTTCAGGATTGCGCACGATTACGGCGTTGAGGGCTGTCGGCGTATCGGCACCGTCATAGGCATCGACGCGCGCCAGATAGGCTTGCACCAATTCCACAGCAGTGGTCTGGCCGGATTCGAGGGCGGCGCGCAATTGCGCGATGGAGACTTCGGTGACTTCGATCATGGGGTCACCTGTTGGGCGTGGATGTTCTGGGCAGGGGTATTCATAGCGGTTCTCGTTGCACGGCTTTAAGCGACAAGGTTGAGACTGGCGCCTATTTAACACCAAGCCGCGCTTCGAGTAATCGACGGGGTGACGGCCCCGCCGATTTTTCTGCGTCCAGCGGATTATTCGTTGATGCGCGGATGCTGCTGAACCAGCACTTTGCGCTTGGCCTCCAGCTCGGCGATTTCGGCATCGATGTCTTCGATTTTCTGCTCGATGTTGTCGTGGTGCTCCTGCAGCAGTTCCTTGGCCTCTTCGAGGTCGGAGGCTGCCGGGGCGGCGCCGCGCAGGGGTTTGTTGGCGGTTTCCTTCATGGTTACACCGGTGACCAGGCCGACCACGGCGATGACCATCAGGTAGTAGGCGGGCATGTACAGGTCGTTGGTGCTTTCCACCAGCCAGGCCACGGCGGTCGGGGTCAGACCGGCGATCAGCACCGAAACGTTGAAGGCACTGGCCAAGGCGCTGTAGCGGATGTGGGTGGGGAACATCGCCGGCAGGGTCGAGGCCATCACGCCGATAAAGAAATTGAGCAGCACCGCGAGAATCAGCAAACCGCAAAAGATCAGGCCGATACTGCCGCTGTTGATCAGCATGAACGCCGGAATGGCGAAGATGAACAGGCCGATGCTGCCGACGACGATGAAGGGCTTGCGGCCGATCTTGTCACTGATGAAACCGATCATTGGCTGCACGAACAGCATGCCGACCATGATCGCGATGATGATCAGTACGCCGTGGTTTTCACTGTAATGCAGGTTGTGCGTCAGGTAGCTCGGCATGTAGGTGAGCAACATGTAATAGGTGACGTTGGTCGCCGCCACCACGCCGATGCAGGTCATCAGGCTGCGCCAGTGTTTGGTCGCAACTTCCTTGAACGAGACTTTCGGGCCACCGGCGAGACCTTCGCGGTCGCCCTGTTCGAGTTTTTCCACGTGCTGCTGGAACGCCGGGGTTTCTTCCAGGGCGTGACGCAGGTACAGGCCGATCATGCCCAGCGGCAGGGCGAGGAAAAACGGAATCCGCCAGCCCCATTCTTCGAAGCGCTGCTCACCAAGGATCGTCGAAATCATCACCACCACGCCGGCGCCGAAGACAAAACCGGCGATCGAGCCGAAGTCCAGCCAGCTGCCGAGGAAACCGCGCTTGCGATCCGGGGCGTATTCAGCGACGAAAATCGAAGCGCCGGTGTATTCGCCACCGACCGAGAAACCCTGAGCCATTTTCGCCAGCAACAGCAGAATCGGCGCCCAGATGCCGATCGAGGCATAGGACGGAATCAGGCCGATGGCGAAGGTGCTCAGGGACATGATGACGATGGTCGCGGCAAGGACTTTCTGCCGCCCGTATTTGTCGCCGAGTGCGCCGAAGAACAGCCCGCCCAGTGGACGAATCAGGAACGGCACGGAGAAGGTCGCCAGGGCGGCGATCATTTGCACGCCGGGATCGGCGCCGGGGAAGAAGACCTTGCCGAGCACATAGGCGACAAAGCCGTAGACGCCAAAGTCGAACCATTCCATGGCGTTGCCCAGTGCGGCGGCGGTGATCGCCTTGCGCATCTTGGCGTCGTCGACGATGGTGATGTCTTTCAAACCGATCGGTTTGACAGTGTTCTTGCGTGATTTCATTGCGCTGTTCCCGCTCGCTGATCCAGATTACCGCTGCGATGCCATCTCCATGATGGCGCCGGCTCTTCTGCCTCAGATACATGTGGACACGAAATAATTCACCATTGGCAGGAATTAATTTCCCGCCCGACGCAAGCCCTCTATATCCACTGTGGGAGCGAGCCTGCTCGCGATGACGGCAGTACATCCAACATCGCAGCCGCCTGACCCGACGCTTTCGCGAGCAAGCCCGCTCCCACAGTGGATCTGTGTTGTGCCGGGATTCTTTGCACGCCGCCGAGCCTTGTAGGAGTGAGCCTGCTCGCGATGACGGCAGCCCATCCGAAATCGCAGTCGCCTGACCCGGCGCTTTCGCGAGCAAGCCCGCACCCACAGCGGATCTGTGCTATGCCGGGATTTAATGCACGCCGCTGAATCCTGTGGGAGAGGGCTTGCTCACGAAGAGGGCGGCACATCCAACATCGCCTTCGCCTGACCCGGCGCTTTCGCGAGCAGGCTCGCTCCCACAGTGGATCTGTGTTGTGCCGGGATTCTTTGCACGCCGCCGAATCTTGTGGGAGTGGGCTTGCTCACGAAGAGGGCAGCCCATCCGACATCGCCTTCGCCTGACCCGGCGCTTTCGCGAGCAAGCTCGCTCCCACAGTGGATCTGTGTTGTGCCGGGATTTTTGCACGCCGCCGAATCCTGTGGGAGTGGGCTTGCTCACGAAGAGGGCGGCACATCCAACATCGCCTTCGCCTGACCCGGCGCTTTCGCGAGCAGGCTCGCTCCCACAGTGGATCTGTGTTGTGCCGGGATTTTTTGCACGGCGCTGAATCTTGTGGGAGTGAGCTTGCTCACGAAGAGGGCAGCACATCCAACATCGCCTTCGCCTGACCCGGCGCTTTCGCGAGCAGGCTCGCTCCCACAGTGGATCTGTGTTGTGCCGGGATTTTTTGCACGCCGCCGAATCCTGTGGGAGTGGGCTTGCTCACGAAGAGGGCGGCACATCGAACATCGCAGCCGCCTGACCCGGCGCTTTCGCGAGCAAGCCCGCTCCCACAGTGGATCTGTGTTGTGCCGGGATTTAATGCACGCCGCCGAATCCTGTGGGAGTGGGCTTGCTCACGAAGAGGGCATCACATTCAGCATCACAGCCGCCTGCCCCGGCGCTTTCGCGAGCAAGCCCGCTCCCACAGTGGATCTGTGTTGTGCCGGGATTTTTGCACGGCGCCGAGCCTTGTAGGAGTGAGCTTGCTCACGAAGAGGGCATCACATTCAGCATCACAGCCGCCTGACCCGGCGCTTTCGCGAGCAGGCTCGCTCCCACAGTGGATCTGTGTTGTGCCGGGATTTTTGCACGGCGCTGAATCTTGTGGGAGTGAGCTTGCTCACGAAGAGGGCAGCACATCCAACATCGCCTTCGCCTGACCCGGCGCTTTCGCGAGCAGGCTCGCTCCCACAGTGGATCTGTGTTGTGCCGGGATTTTTTGCACGCCGCTGAATCCTGTGGGAGTGGGCTTGCTCACGAAGAGGGCGGCACATCCAACATCGCCTTCGCCTGACCCGGCGCTTTCGCGAGCAGGCTCGCTCCCACAGTGGATCTGTGTTGTGCCGGGATTCTTTGCACGCCGCCGAATCTTGTGGGAGTGGGCTTGCTCACGAAGGCGGCATTACATTCACCGCGAGGCTTAAAGCGCAGCCTTCACCTGCAAACCGACCACCAGCGCATTGTCGATGTCCTGGCCGGAAAACGCGCCCGGTTCGATGATGTATTGCAGGTTCGGGCGCAGGGTCAGCCATGGGGTGGCCTGGTAGCCGTAGCCCAATTCGATCAACTGCTCGGCGCTGTCGAGGTTCGGGAACGCAGCACCGTTGTCCAGCGCGGCATCCTGTTGCACATCGCGGCTGCGCGGGTTCGGCACGGCGCGGCCATAGCCCAGCGCCAGGGTGTCACGCGGGCGGCCTTCGAACGGTTTGTACAAAACCACGCCAGTGCCGTACCACTTGCTGAACGGCGAAGCCGCTTCACTGGCCGCCGAATATTGACCGAACGCATGCAGGCTGCGGCCCTCGGAGGTCGGCGAACGCCATACGGCCTGATCGATCAGCAAATAATGCCCGCCACGCCCGGACACTTCATCGTCGCTGCCAATGCGCTTGACGTCGGAGCTGTCGTAGTAATAGCCGACCTTGTACTCGCCCGGCAGCTCGCCGGCGTGCTTGTACACCAGCTCGATCGGTACGACGGTGCCGGTGGTGTGCTTTGGCCCCAGATGCCAGGCGCGGCTGGAATTGCCGTTACTTTCTGGATCGACGTTGAACGCCGCCACACGCAGCTGCCAGGACGGCGACAGGTCGTATTTGACCCGCACGCCCAGACGCGCGTTGGGGTAGTTGGTCCAGCCGCTGCCGCCGGACATGTTCAGCGGGTGACCGCAGAAACCGGCATTCATGAAGTTGCACAGAATGCCGCTATCCAGACCGCCGAGGTCGTTGCCCATGGCCATGTAGCCGAGCTTTACGTTCAGCGCCGGGGTAAACAGGCTGCGCTCGTAACTGAGTTCAGTCAGGCGCGTGTACAGACCGCCGTAGTTTTCCTGAATCGGCAGGCGGTTGCCGACCAGATCTTCCGAAGCGCTGTTGCCGCGACGGTCGTTGATGGTCAGTTGCACCTTGCCGGCATTGTCGACGCCATAGATCTTGCTCAGATCAAACTGCACGCCGAGCTTGATGTTCTGCGAGTAGCGCGCCGAGCGGTGCAGGCCGCCGTCGGCGTTATAGGCGGTTTCGCCGCTGTAATCGCCAGTGAACCTGATGCCATCTTCATCGAGTTGATGACGCAGGCCGCCCCAGTCACCGCTCAGGGTGCTGCGGCTCAGCAGATCAGACTCGCTGGCCGCCAGCGCGGGAAGGGCAGTGGTGCAGCTCAGGCCCAGCAACAGGCCAGTGGAAAGCTTGGTACGAGAAAAGCGAACAGCCGATGACATGTGAATCCTTCCTGCTGAAATCTTTAACGCAATAAAACGGCGACGCGGTGCTTTTGGGCACCGCGCGCTGGGGGAGGTTGGTGGTGCGGCAGCGAGTTACGGCAGGGCGTAAGCCATCACGTAATCGCCACGATCGGTCGACTGGCGTGCGCCGCCAGCGGTGACGACGATGTACTGCTTGCCGGTCTTCGGCGAAACGTACGTCATCGGGCCGCCCTGGCTGCCGACCGGCAGACGGGCTTTCCAGACTTCTTCACCGTTGCCGCTGTTGAAGGCGCGCAGGTAGAAGTCCTGAGTGCCGGCAATGAAGATCAGGCCGCCCTGGGTCGACAGGGTGCCACCGAGGGTTGGCAGACCGATCTTGATCGGTAGGTGCATGCGGATGCCCAGGGGACCGGTGTCTTCAACGGTGCCGACCGGAACCTGCCACGCGACTTTCTGGGTCTTCATGTCGATCGCGGTCAGAGTGCCGAACGGCGGCGCCTGGCACGGAATGCCGGCCACCGAGAGGAAGCGGTTCTTGTTCACCGCGTACGGCGTGCCTTTGAGCGGCACAGCGCCCATGCCGGTGTTCAGTGCTTCGCCACCGCCAGCGGCCTGGCCTTTGTTTTGCGACGGAATCATCTGAATCCACAGACCCAGGCGCATGTCGTTGACGAAGATGAAACCGTGCACCGGGTCAGTGGAAATGCTGCCCCAGTTCATGCCACCCAGCGAACCGGGGAAGCTCAGCGATTTGTCGGTCCCCGGTGCGGTGTACAGACCGTCGTAGCGCATGCTCTTGAAGTCGATGCGGCAGAGCAACTGGTCGTACGGCGTGGCGCCCCACATGTCCGATTCAGTCAGGTGCTGCGCGCCGATCTGCGGCATGCCCACGGATTTCGGCTGGGTCGGCGAGTACGGCTCGTTAGGGATGTTCGCCGCTTTCACCGGTACTTCTTTGACCTCGGTCAGCGGCTTGCCGGTGGCGCGGTCGAGCACATAGATCTGCCCGGCCTTGGTGCCGATGACCAGCGCCGGAACGCTTTGACCGTCCTTGTCGAAGTCGATCAGGCTCGGCTGCATCGGCAAGTCGAAGTCCCAGAGATCGTTGTGCACGGTCTGGAACACCCAGCGTTCTTCACCGGTGCTGGCGTCGAGCGCGAGGATTGAAGCGCCGTACTTGTGGTCCAGTTCGCTGCGCTCGACACCATAGATGTCGGTGGACGAGCTGCCCATCGGCAGGAACACCGTGTTGGTCGCCGCGTCGTAGGACATCGGCGCCCAGCTGTTCGGCGTGCTGCGCACGTAGGTTTTGCCATCGGCCGGCGCGTTGCGATCCTGCGGGTTGCCCGGGTCGAACGCCCAGCGCATGGCGCCGGTGATCACGTCAAAACCACGAATCACACCGCCCGGCATGTCGCTCTGCACGTTGTCGGCGACGCGACCACCAACCACCACGGTGGTGCCGGCCATCAACGGCGCGGACGACAATTGATAGTAGCTGTCCGGAACATCACCCAGACCGGCCTTCAGATCAACCTGACCGTTGTTGCCGAAACCCTGGCAAAACTCGCCGGTGTCAGCATCGACCGCGATCAGGCGAGCATCGATGGTGTTGGTCAGCAGACGACGCTGGCAGTTGGCAGCCGGCGCCGGTTTGGCTTCGATGATCGACGAGTTGCTCGGCTGAGCGATGGTCGCGGTGGCATCGAAATAGGCCATGCCACGGCAGCGCTGCCAGACTTTCGATTGCGCGTTGATCGCGTTCTTCCACAGCTCTTTGCCGGTGTCGGCATCGAGGGCGATCAGGTTGTTGTGCGGGGTGCAGATGAAGACTTTGTTGCCGACCTGCAGCGGGGTGAGCTGGTCTTCGGCGCCGTTGCCATCGCTCTCGGCGACGTCACCTGTGTGGTAGGTCCACGCGACTTTCAATTTGTCGACGTTGTTGCGGTTGATCTGATCGAGCGCGGCGAAGCGGCTGCCACCTTCGGTGTTGCCGTAGTGCGCCCAGTCTTTCTGCGCCTTGGCCGGCTCGACCGGAGTCAGGCCCGGGCCAGTGCCAGTCGCGGCAACGGTTGGGTGGGCGACGAACATGTTGCCCGCCGCAACGGCCACACCGACCGCGAGCACAGCGGCCACGGCATACGCACCACGGCCGGCCACGCGGCCATTGGCGCGCGCCAGCAGCGGGTAGACCAGAGCGACGACCATACCGATGGCGCTGAACATGAACAGCCGCGAGAACACCGGCCAGAACACCAGCCCGGCGTCAGCCACGGCCCAGATCGCGGTGGCCACGAGAAATGCGGCGAACAGCCAGGCGCCTGCAGTTTTCTTCAGTGCGATCAGCACCCCGGAAACGGTCATCGCCAGACCGCCGACCAGGAAGTACCAGGAACCGCCCAGACTGACCAGCTTCACACCGCCGACCGCGAGCGCCAGGCCGAGCAGGGCGATGATCACGCCAAGGCCGACCAGAATGAACGTTGAAACGCCTGAGACGCGTTGACTGTGGTTCACATTGAAAGTCCCGTTTAAATGAAGCGCGGGATTATAACGGTAACTAACCATTCAGTTAACCGCAGTTTTGCCAGGAAAACGTGCACTTCTGTGAATCACAGCGTGGTGCAGGATGGGCAAAATGCAAGGCGAGAGGGGTTTCTCGACGTTTCAGCGTGGATGGCGAGTCGGGCTTACGATTGCAGTGCACATATACAAACACCGCGCTGAATCCACCCCTCATCGGAACGCCGCCCGCCCAACCCTCTTTCCGAGGAGAGGGAGCTGATTTGTGGGCTTTTTGGGATATGTGCTCACCTCGGTATTTCAGGTCGGTGTAACTCGCGCATTCAACTCGGTCAGTTCCTTCTCCCTCTGGGAGAGGGCTAGGGTGAGGGGCTTTCAGAATCGATCACGATCGCAACCTTGCCCCTGGCCCGACCTTGTCCAACGTAGTGCAACGCGTCAGCTATCTGATCGAACGGAAAAGTACGATCAACCACCGGTTTGATCACCCCGGCCTCAATCAACGCAGTGATTTTCTGCAACTGAACGCCATCGGCACGCATGAACAGAAACGAATAACCCACCCCGTGTTTGCGTGCTTTACGGCGAACACCACTGCTGAGCAGGCGCATCACCAGTCCGAGCAGCCACGACAACCCCTGCTCCCGAGCGAACCGCGCAGTCGGCGGTCCTGACAGGGAAATCAGTTGCCCGCCCGGTTTCAACACCTTCAACGATTTCTCCAGCACATCGCCGCCAAGGCTGTTGAGCACCACGTCGTAGTCGCGCAGCTCAATGGCGAAATCCTGCTGCTTGTAATCGATCACCAGATCAGCGCCCAGCGCCTTGACCCACGCGACATTCGCCGTGCTGGTCGTAGTCGCAACAAAAGCGCCGAGGTGTTTGGCCAGTTGAATGGCGACCGTACCGACGCCACCGGAGCCGGCGTGAATCAACACCTTCTGGCCCTTTTGCACGTTGGCGACATCGACCAGGGCCTGCCACGCCGTCAACGCCACCAGCGGCATGCAAGCCGCCTCGGTCATATCGAGATTGGTGGGTTTTAACGCGACCGCTTGTTCGTTGACGGCAATGCGTTCGGCAAACGTGCCGATCGCGTTTTCAGGTGCGCGCGCATAAACCTCATCGCCCGGCTTGAAATGCTTGACCGCTGCACCGCTGCCAATCACCACGCCGGCGACATCGTTGCCCAATATCAAAGGCATTTGATAAGGCAGGATCATCTTGAATTCGCCGCTGCGAATCTTCAGGTCCAGCGGGTTGACGCTGCTGGCGTGCACCTTGATCAACACGTCGTGTGCGCCGACAACCGGCTCGGCGACGTCGCCAATCCGGCCGCTCTGCTTGCCGTAGCGTTCGATGAAAAATGCCTTCATTACGGATGCTCTTGTCGGTAGAAACCCGCCGGCATTGCGGCGGGTCTGGATGAGGTCAGGCCTGAGTCAGATAACGCTGCGCCACCGCCGACTGGCGAATCTGCCCCAACAGCCCCTGACGCGCCGCTTGCAAGGCATCCCAGCGCTCGCCTTCGTGCAGCGGCGGGATGGTCACGACTTCGCGACGGTCGAAGCCGACCAGCGCGGCGTCGACCATGTCGCCGACTTCCATGATGTCGCTGAGGGTGTTGATGTCGATACCAGCGCGGTCCCAGATTTCCGTGCGAGTGGCCGCAGGCAATACGGCTTGCACGTACACGCCCTGTGGCGACAGCTCCAGGCTCAGGCCCTGGGAGAGGAACAGCACGAACGCCTTGGTTGCGCCATACACCGACATGCCGAACTCCGGCGCCAGGCCCACCACCGAGCCGATGTTGATGATCGCGCCGTCGCCAGCCTTGGCCAGGCGCGGGGCGATGGCACTGGCCAGACGCACCAGCGCGGTGGTGTTGAGCGCGACCAGTTGCGCCACGCTGTCGGTGCTCTGTTCGATGAATGTCCCGGACTGCGCGGCGCCGGCATTGTTGACGAGGATACCGATGCGCGCGTCGTCACGCAGACGCGCCTCGACGGTTTGCAGGTCGCTCAGTTGCGTGAGGTCGGCCTGTAGCACTTCGACATCGACGTTGTGTTCAGCGCGCAAACCGGCAGCAAGGGTGTCCAGGCGCGCCTGGTCACGGGCGACCAGCACCAGATCGTGCCCGCGTAGGGCGAAACGTGCGGCATAGACCGCGCCGATGCCGGAGGAGGCGCCAGTGATCAGAACAATAGGGCGAGTAGTCATGGTGTGGGCTCTTTTCAGTAGAAGACTGATTGCGGGCCTTTAGGATGATGATCGAAATCTAAACTGTCAACGATTTTGATTATGGCCAACATCTATGTATCATCGGCGCATGATTTTTCAGCGCTGGAGGTATTCAACATGCGCGTATCCAAGGCTCAGGCTCAGGCCAATCGCGAGCACATTGTCGAAACCGCTTCGGTGATGTTCCGCGAGCGCGGTTATGACGGGGTCGGCGTGGCTGACCTGATGGCGGCCGCCGGTTTTACTCACGGCGGCTTCTACAAACACTTCGGTTCCAAGGCCGACCTGATGGCCGAAGCCTCGGCCAACAGCCTGGCGCAATCCACCGCCAGCGCCGAAACCATGAGCGTGCAGGACTTCATCGATGTGTACGTGTCGCGCGACCATCGCGACGGCCGTTCCACCGGTTGCACCATGGCGGCGCTGTGCGGCGATGCGGCGCGGCAGTCGGGGGATGTGAAGGCAGCGTTTGCCGAGGGGATCGAGCGCTTATTGCAGACCCTGGGCGAAAAATACCCGACCGCAGTGGATGCGCCGCAAGGTGAGGGCAGAACCCGGATGATCGACCTGCTGGCCCGGGCGGTCGGGGCGATCATGCTGTCGCGAGCGTGCCCGGACGAATCGGCGCTGGCCGATGAGATTCTGGCGGTCTGTCACGCTTCGATGACTGAGTCGCTGCCCGCGATCGAAACTGCGGAAGAAGCCACGCAGGATAGCTGAAGCGATCAGTGCTGGCGGTGCAGGGCCTTGTCGAGTGCCGCTAGCAAAACCTCTTCTTCGAAGGGTTTGCACAGGCACTCGAATGCCTGGTAATGCCCGGTTTCGGCCAGCGCTGCCTCGTCCCAATGGGCGGACATGCAGATCACCGGAATCTGTCGCGGCAGCTCGCGCATGACATCGATGCCGGACAGGCCGGGCATGCGCAGATCCAGCAGCAGGCAGGCGATCTCGGCAAAATCGGCTTCGGCGAGAAACGCTTCGCCACTGGCATAAACCTGCGCGCGATAACCGACCGAACGCAGCAGATTCGACAGGCTTTTGCGCACCGACGCGTCGTCATCGACGATGCAGACAATCGTCGGTCGGGTGTTCTCGATCGCCGTCGGGCGACCCACCGGGCCGCTCACGACAGGCTCGATGGGCCAGGCGAAGGCGCAGCGCTGATCAGTCCATAGAGTTCGACGAGGTTGACCAGCGAGCGGGTCTGCATCTTCGCCATGATGTGTTTGCGATGAACCTTGGCGGTCACTTCACTGGTGCCCAATTGGTTGGCGATCTGCTTGTTCGACAGACCGCCGACAATCAGTGGCAGCACCTCGCGCTCACGCGGCGTCAGTTGCGCCGCCAATTGCCGCACATGCTGCACCCGTTGCCACTGATTGAACGCAGTTGCGGCGTGTTGACGGGTGCTGCGCAGAATGTCGAGCAGTTCATCGTCGTTGAACGGCTTGGTCAGAAATTCCACCGCGCCAGCCTTCATCGCCTGCACCGACATCGGAATCGTGCCGTGGCCGGTCATGAAAATCACCGGCCACGGCTGGCCGCGCTCATTCAGCGCCGCCTGCAATTGCAGGCCTGTGGTTTCGGGCAGGCTGACGTCGAGCAACAGGCACGCCGGGCCATTGGCGATGTCGGCCTCGAGCAGTTCTTCGGCGGACTGGAAAATCCGGTGCTCGATGCCTTCGGCGCGCAACAAGCGGCTCAGCGCGCTACGCACGCAGGCCTCATCGTCAACGATGAACACCGGCACCGATTGCGCATCGACCGGCGGTGGCTGCGCCGCAATCGGCGCCGAGGCCAAGGCGTTGAACACGGGCAGTTTGGGTTCGCGGTCTTTCAATAATCGGTAACCTCGACGGGCAACCGTCTGGATGATTTCTTTTTCCCCGAGCAGTTTGCGCAGCGAGGAAATCTGCACCTGCAGATTGTTCTCTTCGACGACGATGTCCGGCCACACCTGATTGATCAGATCGTCCTTGCTGACGATGCGCCCATCGGCCTGCATCAGTACCGAAAGTATTTCGAACGCCCGCCCGCCCATGCGCAAGGGCCGGCCATCGAGAAAGGCTTCGCGCCGTTCCAAAGAAATCGTGGCTTGGCCAAGTCGGATCATGCAGGCCTCTGCGTCGCGGTGAGGAGGACAGGGCGCGGGCGCCGGGTTATCAGGCTCGTACGCTAGGGGACGGCCTGCCATAAAGCAATTATCCCGAGGGATAAGACGCGCGCTTTCATAACGCGAAAACAGCGGCGCGAGGCTCTGGACAGCCATCTTGAGGCCGCAGACGGACATCAGCGCAGCGGCTGGCCCTCTGGCAAAAAAACGCTGCGTATACTTCGCCACCAGCCCGAATCCCATTTCCAGCGGTGAATGTGTATGCCCGGCCAGCCATCCTCATCTGCAATGTCGCGCGCGGCCGATGCGCCGATGCTCGATGAAACATGGCTGGAAACTTGCCGTTTCAGCCTGCTGCGCCGCGACCATGAGCTGACCTGGTTCAGCCTTGAAGACAGCCGCTCGGGCCAGACCTGGTTCGCCGTACGCGCACCGATTCAGCGCCCGGCGCTGTGCCAGCGGCTGGAGCGCGACTTTCATTTGCAACTGCCTTCGCAGTGGGTGATCAACCCGCTCGCGCTGCTTCGTTCGGCGGACGGGCCGGTGCTGATCTATCCGCAATGGGGCGCGCCGCTGGCTGGCCTGTTCGACGCCGCCGGCTTACCGCTCGGGCGAGTGCTGAATATCGCCGTTGCGGCTGCCAATGCGCTGGCCCACTCTCGGCATCCGGAAACACCGCAAAACCCTGTGGGAGCGAGCCTGCTCGCGAAAGCGTCATTCCAGCCGACATCACCCTTGACTGACCCACCGCTTTCGCGAGCGGGCTCGCTCCCACAGTGTTCTTTATTGCCTTGGCATCTGCTGGTCGATGCTGACGACAGCGTCAGGCTGATGGGCTTTCACACCCACGCGCAGGAAACGCCGGCGACTGAACTGCCGAGCCTGGAACACTTGCCTTATCTGGCGCCGGAACAGCTGCAGCGCGACAACGTCGATTGCGATGAGCGCAGCGACGTCTATGCGCTGTCGGCAATCCTCTACGAGGCGCTGACCGGGCGCCCGCCGCTGATCGCTCGCGACGCCTCGCAATGGTTGCATGTGCACGCCGCCGTCCAGCCATTGTCGCCAGCGCAATACCAACCCGAACTGCCGCAAGGCATTTGCCATGTGCTGCTCAAGGGCCTGGCCAAGGAGCCGGACGCGCGCTATCAAAGCATCGAATCGCTGGCCGCCGATCTAATCTGGTGCCTGCGCCAATGGCAGAAAAAAGGCCAGATCGAAGCGTTCCACCTCGGCGCTTTCGATGCTCGCGCAACGGCCACGCGCGGCGATGTGCTGTTTGGTCGTGATGACGAACGTCAGCAACTGCTTGAACAGATCCAGCGCGTGCGCAGCGACGGCATCGCTCGCGTGCTGCTGGTTGCCGGCGCACCGGGAGCGGGAAAGTCGACGCTGATCCAGCAAGTCCTGCGTAGCCAGGCACCCGGTTATTGGGCCAGCGGCAAGATCGAACTGCTGAACAATGACCGGCCTTTCGCGCCACTGGCGCAGATTTTCCAGTCACTGATCAGCCAGGTATTGGCCAGGCCCGCGCTGGCCTTGCAGGCCTTGACCGAGCAATTACGCGAAACCCTCAAGGGCCGCGGCCGCTTGCTGGTAGACCTGGTGCCGGAGGCCGAACTGCTGATCGGCACCACCGCTGAACTACCGAACATGCCGGCGCGCCACGCCCTCGACCGGGTCAATCGGGCGCTGCTCGATGTGCTCGAAGTCTTTGCGCAACCGGGGCATCCGCTGCTGCTGTTTATCGACGATTTGCAGTGGGCTGACGACTCGACGCAGGCGTTTCTCAAAGCCTTTATCGCCCGACCGACGCGGCATCTGCTGCTGGTTCTGGCGTATCGCGAGGGCGAGTTGACGGAGCATCCGGGTGGCTGGCTCGATGAAATGCGCAGAGCACCCGCGCTGCCAGTCAGTGACCTTGGACTAGGGCCGCTGTCGGTGCAGGCCGTCGCGCAATTGATGGCGGTCGAACTCGATGCTGACGTCGACAACCTCGAAGCGCTGGCCCGCGTCGTGCACTTCAAAACCGCCGGCAATCCGTTGTTCGTCAGCCAGGTGGCGCGCGCGCTGGTGGATGAGCGTCTGCTGCGTTTCGACGCTGAGATGCGCCGCTGGGTGTGGAATCAGGCGGAGGTGGATGGCTATCGCTACGCCGACAACGTTGCCGAATTGATGGTGCAACGTTTGCAGCGGCTGCCGGCCAGTGCCCGTGAAGTGTTGCGCACGGCGGGTTACGTCGGTGGTCGCTGCGATGAAGCGCTGTTGTGCAATCTGTTGGCGGATGATCCAGCGCGGTTGCGGGGTGATGTGGATTATCTGGTCAGTGCAGGCTTTCTCCTGCGCGAGCCGGGGCAACTTGTGTTTCCCCACGATCGAGTGTTGGAAGCCGCCGCTGCGCTGACCGCGCCCGCCGGGCGTGCCACCGATCATGCGCGCATCGCAGCCGCCATGCTCGATCTAAGCGGCGGGCAACGGCAGGCGAAGGTGTTCGATATTGCCAGTCAGATTCAGCGCAGCGACGGTCATGCGCTTTCAGGAGGTCGACGCGTCGAATTCATCCAGTTATTGGTCGAAGCCGCCGAGCGCGCTCGCGATAGCGCCGCTGTCGAGCAGGCCGTGGATTATCTGCGCAGCGCCGAGGTGTTACTCGGCGACAACGGCTGGACGCAGCTCTACCCGCAAGCCTTCGCGGCGCGCTGGCTGGCAGCCGACTGCGCGATGTTGCTGGCGGATCTGCCCGGCGCGCAACAGCGTCTCGACGACTGCCTGGAACACGCTGCCACCGTGCTGGACCGGGCGAAAACCTACCGCCTGCGCGCCAGCCTGCGTACCTTGCATTCCGACTATCAAGGCGCGATCGGCGAAGCGCTAAGTGGCCTGGCGCTACTCGACATTGCCCTGCAGCGCCAGCCATCGGCGGCGCAACTGGCCGGAGCGTTCGAGCGGGTTCGGCAATTGGTCGGCACACGGCAGATTGCTGAACTGAGCGCATTGCCCAAGGCCGACGAGCCGCGAATCGAAGTGGCCATGGAGTTGCTGAGCACGCTGATCGCCTCGTTTTTGCAGGACGATATCGCTTTCCTGCACTTGGCGAAGATGGTCGAATTGACCCTCTTGCACGGCACCACACCCAGCAGCGGCTACGGTTTTGCCTGGTATGGCGTGATGATCGCCGACCGTTATGGCGAATATCTGGACGGTGTCGCTTTCGCCGAACTGGCGCTCGATCTGACCGACCTGCACGGCTACGAAGCCGGGCGCACCGGCACGCTGGTGGCGCTCGATCAGGTCAGCCCATGGACCAAACCGATGGCCTACGCCCGGCAGAAAGCTTTCGCCGCATTCGAGTGCGGTCAAGCCGGCGGCGATCTCGGCATGTCGTGTTACGCCTGCAACCACATCGGCTCCGATCTGCTGTTCATGGGCGAGCCGCTGCAAAAGGTGTTGAACGAGCTGGACGTCGGCCTGAGTTGGGTGCGGCAGTTTCACTACATCGACATCGAGCGCATTCTGCTGGCGCAACAGGCGTTTGCCAGTGATTTGCGCAGTGGGCGCGAGCCACGTTCGATCGCAGCGCTGGATGCTCTGGAACATGACTGCTTCGGCCCGCTGGATCGCGATCGCGTCTCACAGCCAACACTGTTCTGGATGTGGTTGTACTCAGGTATGTCGGCGTTCTATTTCGGCGATGTGCGTTACGCACTAAGCCGTTTCGAAGCGGCCGAGGCATTGACGTGGTCGCTGCCGGCGCACATCGATTTGGCGCATTACTACCTGTTCTACAGCTTGGCACTGGCCAGTCCCGAGGCGCCGGGCTCTGTTGCCGAAAAACTGCAGAAACTGGAGCAGCAACGGCAGCGTTTTCTGCCATGGGTCGAGCTCAATCCTTCGACCTTCAGCAACAAACTGCTGCTGATCGAAGGCGCGATGGCCCGCGTGCGCGGCGAAGGGCTGGCCGCCATTCGCTGCTTCGACCAAGCGCAAATCGCGGCGGCCGCTGCCGGATTTATCCATCAACAGGCGCTGGCGCATGAACAACTGGCCGAGGTGTGTCTGGGCAACGGTCTGGTCTCCGGCACGCATCATCACCTGCGCGTCGCCCGCGACTGTTATGTGCTGTGGGGCGCTGAGGCCAAGGCACGTCGACTGGAAGCCGCGCATCCTTTTCTGGCCCGCGAGCATTCCTTGGAAACGGTCACACCGGTGACGCGGGTACGCCTTGATCTGGAAGTCGGCATCGAAGCGGCGCGCGCGGTGTCGCAAGAGGTGTTGCTCGATCGGTTAGTGGATACCTTGATGACTCACTTGATGATTCAGGCCGGCGCCGATCGGGGGGCGTTGCTGTTGGTCGCCGACGGTGAGTTGCAACTGGCTGCCGCCGCGCATGTCGAGGCGGGCAACGTGCGAGTCAGTCAGGACAACGAGCGCGCGCTGGAGCAGATCGCGCCGGTTTCAGTACTCAATTCGACCATGCGCACGCGCACGCCGCTCGTGCTCGACGATGCCCGCGCCGACTGCCCGCAAGGCTACAGCGCCGACCTGCGCGAGCGGCAGACGCGCTCGCTGATGTGCCTGCCGTTGCTCAAGCAGGGCGCGCTGATCGGTCTGGTGTATCTGGAAAACAGCCTGGTACCAAAGCTGTTCAGCGCCGAACGCCTGACCATGCTGGAAATTCTCGCCTCGCAGGCAGCGGTGTCGCTGCAGACCGCGCGGCTCTACGCGCAACTGGTCGAAGACAACCGCTTGCGTGCACAGATGGAAGCCGACTTGCGCAGCTCGCGGGCGGAACTGGCGCGCAACTCGCACCTGAAAATGATGGGCGAACTGTCGGCCTCGATCGCCCACGAAATCAGCCAGCCATTGCTGGGGATTTCATCGAACGCCTCGGCCAGTCTGCGCTGGCTCAAGCGCGACACGCCTGATCTCGACGAGGCTATTCAGGGACTGGAAGACATCCGCTCCGACAGCGCCCGTGCCACCGAGATCGTCCAGGCCTTGCGCGCTTTGGCCAGGCAGGCGCCGCTGCAACGATTGCCGGTGTCGATTGACGCGTTGATTGCAGAGGTCATGCGACTGACGGCCAGCGATTTGCACAATCGTCGAGTGAACGTGCACACACAACTCAACGCTCCTGACCCGGTGCTGGGTGATCGGGTACAGATTCAGCAGGTGATTTACAACCTGATCGTCAACGCACTCGAGGCGATGGCTGGGCAGGGCATGACTGACGGGCGCTTGGTGATTGAGTCGACGATCAGCGATGGCCAGGTCTGCGTGGCTTTTCAGGACAACGGGCCGGGGATCGCCGAGCATCGGCGTGAAGAAATTTTCGATGCGTTCTTCACCACCAAGGGCAGCGGCATGGGCATGGGCCTGGCGATTTGCCGAACGGTGATCGGCGCCCATGGCGGGACGTTGCGCGTGGAAGACAGCGAGGAGGGCGCGCGGATCTGCTTCAGACTGCCGCTTGCGCCGGACGTCAGGATCAAAAGCCCCTGACTTGTAGCTGAGTGATGTCTGGCAGACCGGGTAAAAAAAGCCGCGAAAAATCGCGGCCAAAAGGGAGGAGTGAACAAAACCCTTTGAAATCCGACTCAGGGCCGCAGTTCCGTCAAGCGCTGGCCCATCGTCGAATTCAGCAACCCATCGCTGAGCCGCCAGACATCCGCGTCCACCAGCGCCACCCGCGCTCCGCACATCAGTTGGCGCCAGACCTTCGGGGGCATGCCCACCATGCGCCCGAACGTGCGGGTGAAGTGCGAGTGATCGGAAAATCCGCATTCATAAACAATCTCGGTAATCGCCATCGAGGTCAGCAAAAGTCCCTTGGCCTTGTCGATCTTCATCTTCAGCATCCATTCCTGCGGCGAGCAGCCAGTGACGATCTTGAACGCCCGGGAAAAGTGACTGCGCGACAGATTGCAGTGCTCGGCAATCTCGCTGACGCGCAGGCTGCGGCTCAGATCGTGCAGCATGTAGGCCTTGGCGCGGCGTTCCTGCCAGCCGGACAGCGCGCCCAATGGGCGCGCGAGCTGGTTGGGGTGGTCTGACTTCACCGATTGCGGGTTCATGGCGGCTCTCCTGATCGATGGGCAAAGTCTGGCCGCTGGCTTTATTTAAAGTCCTTAAACAAACCTTAAAAGTTATGAAGCGCAGGCCTCAGGCGTGAAACGGATAATCGACGTAACCGCGCTGGTCGCCGCCAAAGAAACTGCTCGGATCCGGCGTGTTCAGTTCAAGCCCATCGTGCAGCCGACGCGGCAGATCCGGGTTGGCCAGGAATGGCCGGCCAAAGGCGATGATGTCGGCGCGATCGGAATTCAGCGCCTGTTCGGCGGATTGAGCGTCGTAACCGCCGGCGAGGATCAGCACGCCGTTCCAGGTCTGGCGCAACTGGGCGATGATCGCGTCCCAACGCGGGTCGAAGTTTTCGTCCTTGACGGTGCCGACCATGGCCGGCTCGACCAGGTGCAGGTAGGCCAGATTCCACTGGTTGAGCGCTTCGACCAGATAACCGAAGGTCGCTTCGGGCGTGTCATCACCCATGCCCATAAAGCGGCCCATCGGCGTCAGACGCACGCCGACGCGCTCGGCGCCGACTTCGTCAGCCACGGCGGCGACCACTTCGAGCAAAAAGCGCGCACGGTTCTCGACGCTACCGCCATAGGCGTCATCACGCTGGTTGCTGTTGCTGTTGAGAAACTGGTCGAGCAGATAACCGTTGCCGGCATGAATTTCCACGCCGTCCATGCCGGCGTTCAACGCGTTGCGCGCGGCGCGGCGATAGTCTTCGACGATGTCGGCGATTTCCGCTGTTTCGAGGGCGCGCGGCACTGGCACATCACCCCACACGCCATTGCCTTGTTCATCGACGATGAAGGTCTTGCCCGGCACTGGCAAAGCGCTCGGCGCCACCGGCAAACCGGCGTCAGGCTGAAAGCTTGGGTGCGAGACCCGGCCGACGTGCCACAGCTGCATGAAAATCAAACCGCCCGCCGCGTGCACCGCCGTGCTGACTTCGCGCCACGCCTGCACTTGCGCATCGGTGTTGATCCCCGGCGTCCACGCATAGCCCTGACCTTGCTGAGAAATCTGCGTGGCCTCGGTGATGATCAGCGCGGCACTGGCGCGTTGGCGGTAGTACTCGGCGTTCATCGTGGTCGGCACGTCGCCCGGTTGGCCGGCACGCGAGCGGGTCAGGGGCGCCATCGCCACGCGGTGGGCAAGGGTGTAAGGGCCGAGGGCGATGGGTTGGAACAGGCGACGGGTCATGGGTAGCTCCGGATTTCGATGAGTAGGGTTCAAGTGCGGCAGCCAGGTGCCGCGAGATGTGCAGGTAACTTAACCGGGCGTGGCGGGGCTGATAATCCGTGGCCGGCGCTACGCAGTTTTGCGTGCTACGCAACGGCACCCGCGCCCGTCCATGACAAGCGCGGGCGTGGTTCAGGCGGGTTGGGTCGAGCGAGTCAGCGGCAGATTCAGCCAGCGCCGGCCAGTGGCATTGCTGACCGCGTTGCCGAGGGCGGCCGCCATTGGCCCTTGGACAATTTCGGCAGCACCGAGGAACGGTTCGCCCGGTTGATCGAGCAGATGCACATCGACTTTTTTCGGCAATTGCGTGAAGCGCAGAATCGGGTAGCCGCTCCAGTCGTAGCTGCGAATGCCGCCGGCGCCGTAGGCGACCTTTTCGTAGAGCGTCCAGCTGGCCGACTGGACGATACCGCCCTCGACCTGATTGCGCAGGCCATCGGGGCTGACGATCTGGCCGACGTCGACCGCCGTGACTACATGATCCACGCGAATCTCGCCGGTCTGCGGATGCACGCGCAGTTTCACCGCGAGGGCGCAGTAACCCATGATGTTCTTGTAGCGGGCGAAGGCGAAACCGATCCCCGCGCCGGGCTCGTTGCTCTTGTGTGGCCAGCCGATTTCGTCGCGCACGCGCTCGATCACGGCACGGGCACGCGGATCGCTGAGATGGGCCAGACGCAACGCCACGGGATCGAGTCCGGCCTTGATCGCCAGCTCATCGATACTCGCCTCTATGGCGAAGATGTTGATGTGCGCTCCCAGTGAACGCATGGCCGAAGTGCGAAAGGGCATGGTAGTGACGAAGTTCATGTTGATCCGCGTCGCGCCCAGCTGGTACAGCGGCACCGCATTTCGATCGCCGTCACCTTCGGGCTGGGCAATCGGCACCGACGGAGCCGAGGCGAAAGGTTTCGCCAACAGGCGTGCCGGCAGCAAGCGCCCGGCATTGACGATGCGTTCATTGTGCGGCGTGGTCCACAGCTCGTAGTTCCAGTCCTGCAAACGGCCCTGACTGAGGCTCGCATCGACTTCGGTAACCATCGCCGAACTGTACGGTTCCCAGAGATTCTCCTGCTCGCGCATCCATTGCACCCTGACCGGCGTGCCCGGCAGGCGCATGGCGATCAGCGCGGCATCGGCGGCGGCATCATCGGCGCCGTTGTGGCCGTAGCAACCCGAGCCTTCAGTATGAATGCAGCGCACGCGGTCCGGCGGCAGCCGCAGCATTTCGGCGATGCCGGCGCGCAGCGGATAGACGCCCTGGGTGTGGGTCCAGACCGTGAGCACGCCATCGTTGAACCAGGCCACCGCACAGGACGGGCCGATCGAACCGTGCATCAGATACTGCTTGGTCACCCGCGCTTTGAAGCGGGTCTCGGTCGCGCCGCCGGGATTGCCGTTGTTGCTGATCGGATAGCGCTTGGACGGCAGGCGCTTGAGCAAATCGTGAATATCGGCGGCTTCGGGAATCGCTTCGCCGCCACTCCACTTGGCACTCTCGATGCCGCTGCGCATGGCCTTGATCGCTTGCCATTCATCACGGGCGACCACCGCCAGATAGTTGCCGTCGCGGATCACCTTGACCACGCCGTTGAGCGCCTCGATAGATGCGGCATCGAACGCCTGAAGCGTGCAGCCGGGACGCGGCGGGCGAATCACCCGCGCATGCAGCATGCCCGGCAAGCGCATGTCCTGCACGAACGCCGCGCCGCCGCTGACCTTGGCCGGAATGTCCAGACGCGGCAGGTTATGCCCGATCAGTTTGAAGTCGGCCGCCGCCATCATCGGTGATTGTGCTTTCGCGTATTGGTGCACATCGACATGCTTGACCGCATCGGCATACGCCATGCGTTGCCTGCTGGGGCCTTGGATGATGCCGTCGCGAGTGCTCAGTTGCGCAGCCTCGATTTGCCAGCTGCGCGCGGCAGCCTCGACGAGCATTTCCCGCACCTGGGCGGCAGCGTTGTACAGCGCGGTGCCACTGTCGAAAATACTGTGGCTGCCGGCGGTGTAGCCTTCGTTGGGCGTCAATGCGGTGTCGGCGGTGAGCAAGTTGATTGCGCTGGCCGGCACCTGCAAACGCTCGGCAGCAATTTGCAGCAACGCGGTTTTCACCCCGGTGCCCAGCTCGACCTTGCCGGTGTACACGGTGATGCCGTCGGCGCCGATGCGAATCCACGCGTCCAAGTATGGGTTGGTGCGCAGGCTGCCGGGAAGGTCGGGGGCCAACACTACCGTGCCGAGGGTGTCGACTTCGGTGTCGGCCAAGGCACGCCGCGCTACCGGCATCAGCGTGAAAGCCATGAGCAACGCGCCGCCACGCAGGAAGGCCCGACGGCTGGGGTTCAAGCCGTTAGCTTCGCTCATGTCAGGCTCCCGTTATGCCCAGCCACCTGTTTGATCGCCTCGATGATGCGCAAGTGCGTGCCGCAACGGCACAGATTGCCGGCCATGTGCTCGCGGATGGTTTGTTCGTCCGGGTGCGGATCACGTTCGAGCAACGACTGCGCGCGCATCAGCATGCCGGCGATGCAGTAACCGCATTGCGCGGCCTGCTTGTCGATGAACGCCGCTTGCAACGGGCCGGGTTTGTCGGCGCTGCCGAGGCTTTCCACGGTACGGATCTTTTTGCCTTCAAGGCCGGCGCACGGTGTCAGGCAGGCGAACACTGGCTGGTCGTCGACGGTCACCGTGCACGCGCCGCACTGGCCCAGGCCGCAGCCGTACTTGGCGCCGTTGAGGTTCAAGTGATTACGCAGCGCGTACAGCAGCGGCATGTCCGGTTCGAGCTCCAGCGCTTGGGCAGCTCCATTGACGGTGAGAGTGATCTGGCTCATTTCGTCTCCTGACGTAACGCTTCGATAGTGGAAGAGAGGTCGGCCCATGGCTGATCGGGTCTGGCTTGCTCGCGCAGATACGCGGCGAGGGCACCGAGCTGGGCGTTGTCGAGGCTGGCGGCGAACGGCGGCATCACCGGGCCGGGTGCGCCGGGAATGGCGGGCACGCCTTCGAGTACAGTCTTGAGAAAGTTGCGCGAGCTGGCCGCTTGCAGCGCCGAGGTGCTCTGCAGGCCGGGGCGACCGTCGATTTCACGCATCGGCGCGGCGGCTGCGTGGCAGCCGGCGCAGGCACTGCTGAAGAGCAGGGCGCCAGTGCTGTGATCCGCTGGACCGCTCGACGGCTTTTTCGCGGTGGTTTCAGTCACCGCGTGCGGGTTTTGCAGGCTCAGCAGGTAGTCGGCAATTGCCTCGGCTTCGCTGGCCGGCAAGCGCGCCAGACTCAGGCTGACCGGGCGCATCGGGCCGGCGGGTGTGCCGTGGCCATCGACCACGTCGGCGCGCAGGTAGCCGGCCAACTGCTCGCGATTCCACGGAGTGGCGCGTTGGCCGAGGCCGACCAGTGCCGGCGCTTCCCAGCCATCGACGCTGCCGCCCTGTAGGTATTGCGAGGATTTCTCAGCGCCGATCAGGTTAAGCGGCGAATGGCAGCCGGCGCAGTGGCCCGGGCCGTCGACCAGATAACGCCCGCGATTCCATGCCGCGCTGTGTTCGGCCAGCGGCGTCAGTGGCTCGCCATGCAGAAACAGCAGGTTCCAGAACGACACCAGCGGACGGATGTTCATCGGGAAGTTCATCTGGTTCTGCCGCGCCGGGGCGTGTACGGCGGGGCCGCTCATCAAGTAGGCATAGGCGTCGGCGATGTCTTCGGAGCTCATGCGCCGGTAGTGCACGTAGGGAAACGCCGGGTAGAGAAAGTGGCCGTCGCGAGCAATGCCTTCGCGCATGGCCCGTTCGAACGCTGGCAATGACCATTCGCCGATGCCGGTCTGTTCATCCGGAGTGATGTTGGTGCTGTACAGCGTGCCGAACGGCGTCACCAGCGGCAGCCCGCCGGCCAGGTATTCGCCGCCGGGGCGAGTGTGGCAGACCGCGCAGTCGCCGGCCTCGACCACCCGTGCGCCGCGCTGCAATTGCGCAGTATCGAATGACGTGAGGCGTTTGATGGGTGCGATCGCCGGGCGCCACATCAACGCGACGGCGACGATCAGGCCGATCACCGCGAGCACGGCGACGCAGATCCACAGGGTTCTGGACTTGAGCAGATGGTTGTTCATGGTCGGCAGAAAAACGCGGCGGGCAGTGGCAGGACGAGTGAAGTGCGGGTCATGGAAACGCTCCTTGTAGCAGCCGGGGAAGGGCGCCGATGCGGACGTCTGCGCCAGGGCCAAAGCGTAGAGAAGACGCTTGAGGCGGAGAATCACCGGCCCGCGCAACAGCGCGTTGCGCCACAAGCAACGTTGCGCGCCACGCATCAGTGCGTTGCCAGTGGCACGGATTCTCGCGGCCGCCGGGCGACCGTAGCCTTGGCAGCACATTCCCGAACTCAACGAGGTGTCACCATGCTTACCGGCAACCCTGCCGTTGCGGCCCCGGCCGAACAGCCTGCTTCACTCTCCGGCCTGATGGTCGCGTTTCTGGCCTTCTGCTGCGGCGCGGTCGTCGCCAACCTCTATTACGCACAACCCATCGTCGAACTGATCGCGCCGCAGATCGGCCTGTCCAGTGACAATGCCAGCCTGATCGTGTCGCTGACGCAGTTCGGTTACGCGCTGGGCTTGTTGCTGCTGGTGCCGCTGGCTGACCTGATGGAGAACCGCCGTCTGGTGGTCGGTTTCACCCTCGCCGCGAGCGTGACGCTGCTGTGCGCCGGGCTGACCCATTCGCCGTCGCTGTTCCTGCTGCTCTCTTTGCTGATCGGCCTGACCTCGGTAGCGGTGCAGATCCTCGTGCCACTGGCCGCGCATTTGGCGCCGGAAGCCAGCCGGGGGCGCGTGGTCGGCAATATCATGAGCGGCTTGCTTTTGGGGATTCTGCTGTCGCGGCCGCTGTCGAGTCTGTTGGTTGAAGTGTTCGGCTGGCGCGGGGTGTTTTACAGCGCGGCGGCACTGATGGCGGTGATCGCGCTGATTACCGCTGTGGCATTGCCGCGCCGGGTGCCGACGCACAAAGCCACCTATGTCGCGTTGATCGGTTCGGTGTTTGCCTTGGCCCGGCGCTTTCCTGTGTTGCGCCAGCGTTCGCTGTATCAGGGTTTGCTGTTCGCCAGTTTCAGCCTGTTCTGGACCCTCGCGCCGATTGAGCTGATGCGTCACCACGGTTTCAGCCAGGCGCAAGTGGCAATCTTCGCGTTGGTCGGTGCGGTGGGCGCGATTGCCGCGCCGATTGCTGGACGTCTTGCCGATGCCGGCCACAGTCGTCGCGGTACCTTGGTGGCGTTGCTGCTGGCGCCGCTGTCACTGTTGATCGCGGCGCTGCCGGGCAGTGGTTACGTGTGGCTGGTGGTGTGCGCGGTGCTGCTGGACTTTGCCGTCCAACTGAACATGGTGCTTGGCCAGCGCGAGGTCTACGCCCTCGACCCGCACAGCCGCGCCCGCCTCAATGCGGTGTACATGACCAGCATCTTCGTCGGCGGCGCCCTCGGCTCCCTGATCGCCAGCCCGCTGTACGAACACTTCGGCTGGAACCTCTCGGCCGTCGCCGTGGCGGTGTTGCCGGCACTGGCGTTGGCGTTGTTCCTGGGTCGCAAGGCTGAGCACAGCTGAATCTCAAGAACGACACAAAGCCACTGTAGGAGTGAGCCTGCTCGCGATGGCGGAGTGTCAGTCAATAAATTGCTGCCTGATCCACCGCCTTCGCGAGCAAGCTCGCTCCCACAGGGTTTTGCGGGCAACCGCGTGATCGGTGACCCACCACAAAACCAATGTGGGAGGGGGCTTGCTCCCGAAAGCGTTGGGGCATGCAGCACATTTTCGACTGACGGGACGCCTTCGCGAGCAGGCTCACTCCTACAGGGGGCGGTGTGATTTGCCGATTTTTTCAGGAGCAGATGAACATGCATTTTGTAGAGAGCGCCCCCAAGCACGACGATACAAGACGTGTGGCGAGCGCTGATGCACAATCAGCGGCGTTCCCTCACCACCGGATCCCGCTTATGGACAAGTTGCTGGCCTTGAAGATGTTTGTTGAAACCGTGCGCTGCGGGGGCTATTCCTCGGCGGCGCGCAAGCTTGGGATTTCGACGTCTTCGGTGACACGGCAAGTGGCGGGGCTGGAAAACGAGTTGGGTGCCAGCCTGCTCAATCGCACCACGCGCAACACCAGCGTGACCGTCGCCGGCCAGACCTATTTCGAGAAGGCCGTGGCCATTCTCGATGCCATCGACGAAGCCGATGCGGTAGTTGCCGATCGTGGCAGTGATGCCCAGGGCCGCTTGCGCATCAGCGTGCCGGTGGAATTCGGCCGCAGGCTGATTGCGCCGCACCTGAGTCGCTTGCTCGAGCGCCATCCGGGGCTGGAGATCAGCCTGTCGCTGAGTGATCAGGTCAGCGATTTGCTCAGCGAACAGATCGACGTTTCGGTGCGCCTCGGCTCGACAGTGGTCAGCGAGGACATCGTCAGCAAACGCGTCGGCCAATTCCAGCGCTGGGTCGTCGCCAGCCCCGATTACCTCGCGCGCAGTGGCGTACTGGAGCACCCGCGGGATCTGCTTGAGCACCAATGCCTGCGTTTCGATTACGGCGGCAGCCATCACCACTGGACCTTTCAGGGCGACGAAGAGCCGATCCAGCTCAACGTCCGGGGTCGCCTGCAGAGCAACAACGCCGACATCCTGCGCGAAGCCGCAATCGGCGGTGGCGGGGTGACGCTGCTGGCCGACTGGCTGGTGCGCGACGACGTCGCCGCCGGACGCCTGACGCGCTTGCTTGAACACTATGAAGTCAACCCCGGCAGCGCCAGCAGTTGCATCAACGCGTTGTACTTGCCCAATCACCGGGGTTCGAGCCGGATCAACGTGTTCATCGATTTCCTCGTGGAGATTCTCCAACCGGCTGCACCCGCCGCTTAGCCCTGCACACTCTGTTGCTGCAGCCGCTTGAGACTGCTTGTATGCTTGCGCCCCGGAACACGTGGCCGCCGTGAGTGCCGACGTTCGAATGATGGCTGGAAGGGAACCCGGACTTCCTTAAGGTACTGACGTGAAGCGTGATACTCGCCTTGTAATGCTCCTGCTGCTGGTGATTGGCTGTTCCCTGACTTCGCTGACCATCTGGAAAGTCTGGTCTTCGCGCGAGCGTGCGCTGGCCGAGGTCGACGTGCATGGCCTGAACCTGACCCAGGCGCTCAACACCTACACCGAAGGCATCGTCCGGCAAAGCTCGTTGCTCTTGCTGGGGCTGGTCGAGCGTCTCGAAGCCGAAGGCGATGGACCGGCGCAGATTCAGCGCATCAAGACCCTGATCGACAGCCAGCAGTCATTGATGCCGCAGCTCAGCGGCATCACCATTTACGACCGGCACGGGCACTGGTTGATGTCCTCCAACCGGCCGATTCCGGCAGGCGCGAACAGCAGCGACCGCGCCTATTTCAAGCACCACCGTGACGATCCGAGCCGCGAATCGTTCATTGGCCCGCCGATCCAGAGCCGTGCCAATCACGAATGGGTGGTGACCATCAGCCGTCGTTTCAATGACGACGCTGGCCAGTTCGCCGGGGTGGTCGCGGTGACGTTGGGAGTGGAAAACTTCCTGCGCGTGTTCGGCAAACTCGACGTTGGCCAGGACGGTGCGATCGGTCTGTCGTACACCGATGGCACGCTGCTGGTGCGCTATCCGTTCCGCGAGCAGGACATGGGGCGCAACTTCTCCAAATCGCCGATCTACGCCAAATACCTGGTCGACCGCTCGGTCGGTACCGCCTCGTACACCTCCAGCCTCGACGGCGTCGAGCGGCTGTACGCGTTCCGTAAGAGTGAAACCCTGCCGCTGATCACCACCGTGGCCCTGGGCAAGGATGAAGCACTGGCGGCGTGGCGCATCGAAGCGGGATTGTCGGCGGTGGTGGTCGTCGGGCTGCTGGGGCTGACCGGGTTGATCGGCTGGTTCCTGATCCTCGATATTCGCCGACGTACCGCAGCCGAGGAGGCGTTGCGCGATGCCCAGCAGCAGTTGCTCGCGTCCAATCGACAGCTGGAATTGCTGGCGATGAAAGACGCGCTCACCGGTTTGGCCAACCGCCGCTGTTTCGATGAGACGCTGGCGGTGGAAGCGCGGCGGGCGCAGCGTGACGGGACCTCGCTGGCCCTGCTGATGATCGATATCGATCACTTCAAATTGTTCAACGATGCCTTGGGCCATGTCGCCGGCGATGCTTGTCTGCAAGCGGTCAGCAAGGTCCTTGAAAGCTGCGTGCGACGGCCGTCGGATCTGGTTGCGCGCTACGGTGGCGAGGAAATGGCGGTGATCATGCCGGCCACCGACAGCGCCGGGGCGACGGTGGTCGCGCAGCTGATGCTCGAGCGTTTGCAGCAGGCCCATATTGCCCATCCGGGCAGTCCGTTCGGGCGGGTGACGGTGAGTATTGGTATCGCGGTGGGCGCGGGCGTGGGGCTGGATTCACTGCCGGATTTGATCGAGGCCGCTGATCAGGCGCTGTACCGCGCGAAAGCGGTTGGCCGCAACGGTATGGCCGGACGGGCCTGATGCGCTAGAAAGCTTCGCCCTTATCCAGTTTCGCCATCAGCATCTGCCCGCGTTGCCACAGCGCATCCTGCTTGGCCAGCGGCATCATCGGCTGACAGCACACCTTCGCGAGCAAGCCCGCTCCCACGGGGATCGCGGGCGTAACTCCTGATTCTTGATCCACCGCAGAACCACTGTGGGAGGGGGCTTGCTCCCGAAGGCGGTGGGCCAGCTTGCATATTCATCGGCTGACAGGACGCCTTCGCGAGCAAGCCCGCTCCCACGGGGATGGGCGTGTACCACCTGATTCTTGATCCACCGCAGAACCAATGTGGGAGGGGGCTTGCTCCCGAAGGCGGCGGGCCAGCTGCAAATTCATCGGCTGACAGGACGCCTTCGCGAGCAAGCCCGCTCCCACAGGGATCGCGGGCGTAACTCCTGATTTTTGTTCCACCACCGAACCAATGTGGGAGGGGGCTTGCTCCCGAAGGCGGTGGGCCAGCTGCATACTCATCGGCTGACAGCACACCTTCGCGAGCAAGCCCGCTCCCACGGGGATGGGCGTGTACCACCTGATTCTTGATCCACCGCAGAACCAATGTGGGAGGGGCTTGCTCCCGAAGGCGGTGGGCCAGCTTGCATATTCATCGGCTGACAGGACGCCTTCGCGAGCAAGCCCGCTCCCACGGGGATGGCGCGTGCACCACCTGATTCTTGATCCACCACAGAACCAATGTGGGAGGGGGCTTGCTCCCGAAGGCGGTGGGCCAGCTTGCATATTCATCGGCTGACAGGACGCCTTCGCGAGCAAGCCCGCTCCCACGGGGATGGCGCGTGCACCACCTGATTCTTGATCCACCACAGAACCAATGTGGGAGGGGGCTTGCTCCCGAAGGTGGTGGGCCAGCTTGCATATTCATCGGCTGACACACCGCTATCGCGAGCAGGCTCGCTCCCACAAGGGATTTGTGTTGGGTTGTCAGCCAGGGTAGGTCGGATAGTCGATATAACCCTCGGCGCCGCCGCCATACACCGTCGCCGGGTTCAACTGATTCAACGGCCAGTCATTGGCAATCCGCGCTGGCAGGTCCGGGTTGGCCATGAATGGCCGGCCAAACGCGACCAGATCCGCCAGCCCCGACTCGAGCAACTGCGCCCCGGTGTTGGCGTTGTAGCGTCCGGCATAAATGATCGCGCCGCTGAAAGTGTCGCGCACCGCCTGGCGGAAGGTCTGCGGCATCGCAGGCGCGTTATCCCAGTCGGCTTCGGCGATCGACAGGTAGGCGATGCCGACGTCTTCAAGAATCTTGATCGCTGCAATGTAAGTGCTGTGCGGATCTTCCTCGACCAGGCCCAGATATGTCCGCGCTTCATCGGTGGTGCTGAACAGCGGCGCGAAACGCACACCGACTTTGTCCTTGCCGATGCATTCGGCAACACCAGCCACCACTTCGCGCAAGAAGCGCAAGCGATTGTCCAGCGAGCCGCCGTACTGATCGGTGCGCAGGTTGCTGTGGGCGGAGATGAACTGGTTGACCAGATACCCGTTGGCGCAATGCAGTTCGATGCCATCGAAACCCGCTTCCATCGCGTTGCGTGCAGCTTGGATATACAGCTGAATCAGTTCCTGGACTTCATCGGTGCTCAACGCGCGCGGAGCGGACGGCGGCACCAGTTCACCGGCACCGGGCGCGGTTTCGATAAACACACTGACGCGATCCGTGGCCACCGCAGAGGCCGATACCGGCGCATCGCCATTGGGCTGCAACGCCGTGTGCGAGACCCGACCGACATGCCAGAGCTGGGCGAAGATCACGCCATCCACGGCGTGCACCGCCTCGGTGACTTTGCGCCAACCGGCAATCTGCTCCGCAGTGTGAATGCCCGGCGTCCACGCATAACCTTGGCCGCGCGGTTCGATCTGCGTGCCTTCGGTGACCAGCAAACCGGCACCGGCGCGCTGCTGGTAATACTCGGCCATCAACTCGTTGGCGACATTGCCCGGTTGCGTGCTGCGCTGGCGGGTGAGGGGCGGCAGGACGATGCGGTTTTTCAGGGTGTGGTTGCCCAATTTAGCGGGCGTGAAGAAAGCATTGTTCATGGAATAAGCCTTGAATCTGATTAGACCAGTCGACTAGTGACTGGGCAAAAAAACAACGCCGGGCGGTACGCACGCGGCGTTGATCGGGGTAGAGCGAGGGATTCAGCCGAGCATCTTCAACAGCTTTTCGGCAACGGCGGCGGAGCTGGCCGGGTTCTGGCCGGTGACCAGTTGCCCGTCAGCGACCACGTGCACCTGCCAGTCGGCGACTTTCGAATAGCGACCGCCCAGACGCTGGAACTCGTCTTCGATAAGGAACGGCACCACGTCAGTCAGGCCGACCGCCGCTTCTTCGGCGTTAGTGAAGCCGGTGACGTCACGGCCCTTGACGATTGGCTGGCCGTCAGCGCGCACCACGTGCAACAACACGCCTGGTGCGTGGCAGACAAAACCATGCGGCTTGTTAGCGCGGTCGAAGGCTTCGATCAGTGCAATCGAGGCCTTGTTTTCAGCCAGATCCCACAGCGGGCCGTGGCCGCCTGGGTAGAACACGGCATCGAAATCCTCAGCCTTCACGTCAGCCAACCGGCCAGTGGTGGCCAATGCTTGTTGCGCGGCCGGATCGGCGCGGAAGCGATCGGTTTCGGCGGTCTGTGCGCTTGGCTCATCGCTTTTTGGATCGAGCGGTGGCTGGCCGCCGGCAGGCGATACCAGCGTGACGTCGGCGCCGGCGTCCTTGAAGGCGTAGTAGGGCGCGGCGAACTCTTCCAGCCAGAAGCCGGTTTTCTTGCCGGTGTTGCCGAGTTGATCGTGAGAAGTCAGAACCATCAAGATTTTCATAGAGCACCCTTGGGTTGGTCTGGCATCGGCAGGAGGCGAGGGATTCGCTTGTTGTCGGTGCCGCATGAATTTGTGTGTCGGGGCGCAGCATAGTTTCCAATTAGACCAGTCGTCTAGTAATTTTTTCAGAAAATGTTTTTGCCCGTCGGTTATGGCAAACTCCGGTCCTGAAAACTATACGACTGGTCTATTGTCTGGAATTTTGCGCACCATGAAGCCGACCTTTGACGACACCCGCCAACACTTGCTCGACACCGGCCACCGGATGATGGCCGAGAAGGGCTTCACCAGCGTCGGCCTCAACGAGATCCTGCAGACCGCCGGCGTGCCCAAGGGCTCGTTCTATCACTACTTCAAATCCAAGGAGTTGTACGGCCAGGCGTTGCTCGAGGATTACTTTGTCGACTACCTCGCCGACATGGAGCGCCGCCTGACCCTGCCGGGGCTGACTGCGTTCGAGCGTTTGATGGATTACTGGCAGGGCTGGCAGAACCGTTGCACCCTGGAGGGCCATGGCGACGAATGCCTGGTGGTGAAACTCAGCGCCGAAGTCGCCGACCTGTCTGAGTCAATGCGCCTGACCCTGCGCGACGGCGCCGAACGCATCGTCGCGCGCATCACCGAATGCATCGAACAAGGCCAGACCGACAAAAGCCTGCCCGAGGGCGACGCGCGGAAGTTGGCGGAGACGCTGTATCAGCTCTGGCTCGGTGCCAGCCTGCTGAACAAATTGCAGCGCACCGGACAGTCGCTGGAAACCTCGATGGCGATGACCCGGCAGTTGTTGCAAGTCTGAGCCTCGCCGCGGGTCACTGTAGATACTCTGTTCACGGTCAAGCTTTTTGGACGTGTTTACCGCTAAAAAGCTTGGCCGTGTCGAAGTCTTCTCCGGCCTGCATGCAGGCCCATAGTCCGGTCAGGTATTTGCGCATGACTGCGACGATAGCTTGCATCTTCCTCTTTCCTCGGGCCACCAACGCTTCGTAAAACGCTTTCACGTTCGGGTCGCAACGTATGGCGGTCAGCGCAGGCATGTACATCGCTGAGCGCAAATAGGCATTGCCGCCCTTACTTATCCGGCCGGGTTTATCAATGCTGCTTCCTGATTGCGTGAGTCGGACATCGAGTCCGGCATGGCGGCTAACCTGCGCGGATTTAAGCGTCACCGGTAAGGTCGTCAGTTCAGCCAGCGCTGCAAATACTGAGATCTCACCCATGCCTGGAGCGGCAATCATGTGTCCAAACTGGGCGCTCAACATTGGGCAGTTGTCGATCAATGCCCGACCAGCGACACGGAAACGCTCGATTCGTTTGTCAAAGGCGTTGATGGCCTCTTCTTCATCCTCAATCAGCATCGGGAGTGTTGTTTGAGTAGCTTTTAGCGCATGCAGCTCGTTTTTGGCGCGGGTGCGGTGACCTGTCAAACGATTGATGTGGCGGCCGATAGCACGCAGCTCAAGCTGTATTGAAGTGGGCGGCGTCCACAACCTTGGGCTCATCCGTTCGCCGTATTCAGCTAATAATTGGGCATCGATTGCGTCCGTTTTGCTGTTTTTCAGCATCAGCTTTGCAAAGTTGTGAAAACTCTTCGGATTGATAACCGAGACTGGCAAACCCGCCGCAGCGAGCTCCATGGCCAAGTCCAGGTAGTAGATACCGGTGGCTTCCATCACCACAGATATCGGCTTGAGCTCAAGCAATTTGCCGACAGCAGCCTTGCGCCCCGCCGGCGTCTGGTCGATATTGCACTGACCTGCAAAGCGGCCGCCATTGCGCCAGCCCATCGCTGTAGTGCGAGATCCCACATCCAAACCGACGTGCATGTTCATGCTTTCAACTCCAAGAGAACTGAGTTAAAAATGCTTCCTGGTTCCCCTGACCTCGAACTTCATGCCACTGCAACCTTGTAATGCGAAGTCCGACTCGTCGGCTTCTCGATACTCTTCGTGGTGGGCAATGAGGCGGGGGGACCTCTCTACAGACAAGGTCAGGAGCAAGTCCTGCCTTAAGGAGCGATCGGTCTCCCCAGAAACACATCTTCGTATGTCGCACCAGCGAGCTTAGATCTCATTCATGCTGGTGTCTGGGGAACATACAAGGAGCGAGCCTGCTCGCGAAGACGGCGGCACATTCAACATCTTCATCGCCTGACCGAATGCATTCGCGAGCAAGCCCGCTCCCACAGGTTTTCGCGGCGCGTGCCAAATCCCGGCAACCCACAATATCGAGTGTGGGAGCGGGCTTGCTCGCGAAGACGGCGGCACATTAAACATCTTCATCGCCTGACCCAGCGCATTCGCGAGCAAGCCCGCTCCCACAGGTTTTCGCGGCGTGTGCCAAATCCCGGCAACCCACAATATCCAGTGTGGGAGCGGGCTTGCTCGCGAAGACGGCGGCACATTCAACATTGTCATCGCCTGACCGAATGGCTTCGCGAGCAAGCCCGCTCCCACAGGTTGTTGCGGCGTGTGCCAAATCCCGGCAACCCACAATATCCAGTGTGGGAGCGGGCTTGCTCGCGAAGACGGCGGCACATTAAACATCTCATCGCCCGACCGAATGGCTTCGCGAGCAAGCCCGCTCCCACAGGTGTTCGCGGCGCGTGCCAAATCCCGGCAACCCACAATATCCAGTGTGGGAGCGGGCTTGCTCGCGAAGACGGCGGCACATTGAACATCTCACCGCCAGACCGAATGCATTCGCGAGCAAGCCCGCTCCCACAGTTTTCGCGGCGCGTGCCAAATCCCGGCAACTCACAACATCCAGTGTGGGAGCGGGCTTGCTCGCGAAGACGGCGGCACATTGAACATTTCATCGCCAGACCGAATGCATTCGCGAGCAAGCCCGCTCCCACAGATTTTTGCGGCGTGTGCAAAACCCGGGAAACCCACAAAACTACTGTGGGAGTGAGCTTGCTCGCGAAGACGGCGGCACATTCAACATCTTCATCGCCTGACCGAATGCATTCGCGAGCAAGCCCGCTCCCACAGGTTTTCGCGGCGTGTGCCAAATCCCGGCAACCCATAATATCCAGTGTGGGAGCGGGCTTGCTCGCGAAGACGGCGGCACATTCAACATCTCATCGCCCGACCGAATGCATTCGCGAGCAAGCCCGCTCCCACAGTTTTCGCGGTGCGTGCCAAATCCCGGCAACCCACAATATCCAGTGTGGGAGCGGGCTTGCTCGCGAAGACGGCGGCACATTCAACATCTTCATCGCCTGACCCAGCGCATTCGCGAGCAAGCCCGCTCCCACAGGTTTTTGCGGCGTGTGCAAAACCCAGGAAACCCGCAAAACTACTGTGGGAGCGAGACTGCTCGCGAAGGCGGCGGCACATTCAACATTGTCATCGCCTGACCGAATGGCTTCGCGAGCAAGCCCGCTCCCACAGGTTTTCGCGGCGCGTGCCAAATCCCGGCAACCCACAATATCCAGTGTGGGAGCGGGCTTGCTCGCGAAGACGGCGGCACATTCAACATCTTCATCGCCTGACCGAATGCATTCGCGAGCAAGCCCGCTCCCACAGTTTTCGCGGCGCGTGCCAAATCCCGGCAACCCACAATATCCAGTGTGGGAGCGGGCTTGCTCGCGAAGACGGCGGCACATTAAACATCTCACCGCAAGACCGAATGCATTCGCGAGCAAGCCCGCTCCCACAGGGGACCTGCGTGGATTATGGGTTTGGGGATCAGCAGGCCAGTCAACACTAAGGCAGTTGAGCAAACCACTGCGCATACGGCGTATTGCTCACCTTGTGCCGGTTGTAATCCGGGCTGCCATCCTCCCACCACACCGGCCCGCGTTCACCCAATGCGATTTTGGCCTGGTTCACACGTGCTCTCGCTGACTTCAATGCATCAGCATCCTCCGCGTGTTTGGCCTCTTTGACCGCTCGCCGCGCCGACATGAGTTCGGTAACCAACGCCTCACGCTCGGCCGCTGGCAGCGCTGGATTGCTGCAACGCCAGAGCTGCTGCTTGACAACAAAATAGCGGCCATCGGGGGTGGTGGGGTACATGGGCGATATCCTGCGTGATCCAGTCTCAGACCGGATAGGACAACTCGCCGATGAGTTTATCCAGCGTAATCGGATAATCGCGCACCCGTACGCCGCACGCGTTGTAGATCGCATTGGCGATGGCCGCCGCCGCGCCGCTGATGCCCAGCTCGCCGACGCCTTTGGCCTTCAACGGGGTGGCATACGGATCGACCTCGTCGAGAAAGATCACTTCCTGATGGGGAATATCGGCGTGCACCGGCACCTCGTATCCGGCCAGATCGTGGTTGACGAAAAAGCCGATTCGATGATCCACCGCCAGCTCTTCCATCAATGCCGCACCCGCACCCATGGTCATCCCGCCGATAATCTGGCTGCGCGCGGTTTTCGGGTTGAGGATGCGCCCGGCGGCGCACACGGCCAGTTGCCGACGCAGGCGAATTTCGCCGGTCGCCGCATTGACCGCGACCTCGGCGAAATGCGCACCGAAAGTCTGCTGGGCGAAGCGCTGGGCAAGGTCGCCGTATTCCATGCGGTCCTCGCCCGTCAGCTCGCCATTGGCTGCGGCCTGAGCCAAGCCAACCTGCTGCGAGCCTGCGCGAATTTGCCCGTCGACAAACTCGGCTTGCTGCGGGTCAATCCCGACGGCGCGGGCAGCGGCCTCGCGCAATTTCAGGCATGCGGCATACACGCCGGCAGTGGAGGAGGCCGCGCCCCACTGGCCGCCGGAGCCCGACGACTCGGGAAAGCGCGAATCGCCCAGATGCACCACAACGCGCTCCAGCGGCACGCCCATCATTTCCGCAGCGGTCTGGGCAATGATGGTGTAACTGCCGGTGCCGATGTCGGTCATGTCGGTTTCTACGGTGATGACGCCTTGACGATCGAGACGCACGCGTGCCGCCGAAGCGGTGGTCGGTGCGCCGCGAATCGCCGAGGCCAGACCGATGCCGATCAGCCAATCGCCCTCACGGCGCTGACCGGGTTGAGGGTTGCGCTGCTGCCAGCCAAAGCGCTCAGCGCCAGTGTTCAGGCACTCCACCAATTGTCGTTTGGAGAATGGCCGCGTGGGTTGCTCCGGATCGACCTGCGTGTCGTTGAGGATGCGCAGTTGCAGCGGATCCATCTGCAGCTTTTCCGCCAGTTCATCCATGGCGATTTCCAGCGCCATCATTCCCGGCGCCTCACCCGGTGCGCGCATCGCCGAACCCTCGGCGAGATCAAGCACGGCGAGATTCAAACGGGTCATGCGATTGGCCCCGGCGTACAGCAATCGGGTTGACGCGGTCGCCGCTTCGGCGCGACCGCCGCGCAGGTTGCCCGACCAGCTCTCGTGGCCGATCGCCGTGATCACGCCGTCACGGTTGGCACCGATGCGCAGGCGCTGAATCGTTGCCGGACGATGGGTCAGGTTGTTGAACATCAGCGGCCGCGGCAGCGCGACTTTTACAGGTCGCCCGGCATGTCGAGCGGCACTGGGATGCCAAGACTGCGTCGCAAAGAATCGTGCCCTTACCGCCGAAACCGCCGCCGATATACGGCGAGATCAGGCGCACGTCTTCCTTGGCAATGCCGAGGGTTTTCGCAAGATCGCGCACGCCCCAGTTGATCTGCTGGATTGATGTCCACAAGGTCAACTGCTTGCCGTTCCAGCGGGCGATGGTTGCATGCGGTTCCATCATCGCGTGAGCCTGATCGGGCGTGCTGTAGTGCTGATCGATTTGCACGGGCGCAGCGTTGAAGGCGCCTTCGAAGTCACCGACGCTAGTTTGCGGCGGCGGGCCAAAACCGGCCGGTGGCGGTGGGGTTGCGGAGTCTTTCGCAGCCGCCAGATCGAAGGAACCTGGCTCGGCCACGTAGCGGATGTCGAGCAAGCCGGCGGCCGCGCGGGCCTGTTCAAAGGTTTCCGCGACGACAATCGCCACGGCCTGGTGATAGTGATCGACCTGCGGCCCGGCCAACGCCTTGGCTACGTAAAACTCGCCTTTGGCCAATGCCCCGGCGTTTTCGTAAGTGACGATGGCAATCACCCCGGACGCTTCCCGCGCTTGCGTCGAATCGATCGAGGCAATGCGCCCCTTGCCGATCCCGGCGCCGACGATATAGCCATAGACGGCGTCCGGCACCGCTGCGTTTTGTTCGTAGGCGTACGTGGCGGTGCCGGTGGTTTTCAGCTTGCCGTCGATGCGGTCGGCAGGTTGGCCGATCACCTTCAGTTGATCGATCGGATTGGAGCCGGCCGGGGTGTCGAATTTCATTTGCGAATTCCTTTCAGACAGGCTGGCGGCGCACACGTAGCGCGGCGCAGCCATCGATTGACGTCGGATCTCTACGAGCCTAGGCCATCGGCGCGCTGCTGATAATGCGCGGTTTCAGGATGGAGTGATGAATTCTGCTCAGGAATCCTGACCAACATGACAAATAAGAATAAGTTTCAATTACCAATGCGCCGGTATACCATGCGCCGCGTTTTCATTGGCGGTTTTGCCCTTCGTTCTGGCCTATTCGTAAAGGTTTTCACCTCATGCGTCGAACTCTGCTTTCCATTTGTGTGCTGCAGGCGTTGTCTTCTTCCTCGTGGGCTGAGTCAGCCGAACCGACTTCTTCAACGCTTGAGCTGGAAGCCACCGACGTGGTCGGCACAGCAGATTACGAACGGGCAGACGGCCCGGTGCAGGGCTATCGCGCCACGCGTTCGGCCAGCGCCACGCGCACCGACACTTCCATTCATGAAACCCCGCAGTCAATCAGCGTGGTGACCAAGGACGCCGTCGAAGACCTCGGCGCGACGCGTTTGCAGGATGCGCTGGATTACGCCGGTGGCGTCGGTCGCGCGAACAATTTCGGGGGCAGGGCCTGACCACCTTCACTGTGCGCGGTTTCACCACCGGTGAGTTCTACCGCAACGGTTTCCCGATCAACCGCGGCTACCCGAACATGCCCGACGCCAACACCATCGAACGTCTGGAGGTGCTGCGCGGTCCGGCGACCATGCTCTATGGCCGTGGCGATCCCGGCGGTACCTTCAACGTGGTGTCGAAACAACCGTTGCCCGAGCGCACCGTTACGTTAGGCAGCCAATTGAACGACCAAGGCATGAAGCGCGGCACCCTCGACGCTTCCGGGCCACTCGATGAAGAAGGGCGTCTGGCCTATCGCTTGAATGTGGTGGGCGAGGGCGGCGATACCTTCCGCGATCATGTCGAGACCGAGCGCTACGGCATCACGCCGGTGCTGACCTGGCAGGCCACCGACGTGACCAAGCTGATTTTCGAAGGCGATTTCATGCGCAACAACGCGCCGCTCGATCGCGGTGTGACGCGCTACCCGGCGCAGATCGGCACCGCCTCGCGCGATACCTTCTTTGGCGAGAAGGACGTCGGCAAGCTGCACAACGACAACAACATGGCGCAACTGCGTTTCGAACACATGCTCAACGACGACTGGACCCTGGGCGGTGCTTTCCAGTGGCTCGACGGTTCGCTCAAGGGCAACGCGATCGAGGCCAACGGCATTGCCGCTGACGGCCGCACGCTGGGGCGCAACTTCAACTACCGCAAGCTGGAATGGACCGACAGGGACACCCAGCTCAACCTCACCGGGCATTTCGACACTGGCGGTCTGCAGCACACCTTGCTCACCGGCATCGAGTATGAAGATTACGATTACAAGTCGATCATCCAGCGCTCCAGCGGCGCGGTCAGTGCCTACCCGATCGACATCTTCAATCCGGTCTACGGCCAGCCACGCCCGGCGCTGACCCGCACACCGACCCACGATAAAGAGAACCTCAAGACCTACGCCGCGTTCGTGCAGGATCAGGTCGCCCTGACCGACAAACTGAAAGTGCTGGCCGGCGCACGTTTCGAGCGCTTCGAGCACGATTACGAAACCTACGTGCCGGGCGGCAAGAGCTGGCAGGCCAGCGACAATGCCGTCACCCCGCGTATCGGCATCACCTACGATTTGACCGATACCCTGGCGGTCTACGCCAACACCGCGCGCTCGTTCAAGCCCAACACCGGCGCCAGTCGCGAAGGCGGCGGCTTCGCTCCAGAGAAAGGCAAGTCCTACGAGATGGGCGTGAAGTGGGAAGCGCTGGATCAGCAGTTGAGCGTCGACGCGGCGATCTACCAGATCGAAAAACGCAACGTGCTGACCACAGATCCTGTGGATTCGACCTTCAGCGTCGCTGCCGGTGAAGTGCGCAGCCGTGGTTTCGACGTCAACGTCACCGGCAACCTCACCCCGGAGTGGCGAGTGGTCGGCGGTTACGCTTACGTCGACGCGGAAGTGACCAAGGACAACACGCTGCGCTCCGGCACCCGTCTGCTGAACATCCCGAAGAACAGCTTCAGCCTGCTCAATATGTACGAGTTCCAGGACGGCACGCTCAAAGGCCTCGGCCTCGGCACTGGCCTGAAATACGTCGACGAGCGCGCCGGGCAGACCGCCAACACCGCGTTTTCCATGGGCAGCTACACCGTGGTCGACCTGCTGAGCTTCTACAAGGTCAACGACAAGGTGCGGCTCAATCTGGATGTGAAAAACATCTTCGATCGCGACTACGAGGAAGGCGCCTTCGGCAATGTTTACGCCTACCCGGGCGCGCCGCGAACCGTGCAGGTGGGGATTTCCTACACGCTGTAAATCGCCGCAGCGGTTGCCGCCGCCCAATGGTGGCCTGAGAGTGGCATGTCGAAATCAGACATCGGCATGCCGCACTCAGGCTAGTTGGACGGCGCTCGGGCCACGTAAGGTGAAGCATCATTTCGTCGGCAAAGCGTCTGCGTCGCAGCTTTCGCCTGATATCGGCACAGGAAATGATGATCGCCTGACGCACAGTCAGTGGCCCAAACGTCGATCATGAGAACAATAAGAACCCATGACTAGCCTGAACCCCAAGGACTCCAACGGTCAGTTGGCGCAAGGTTTCAAACCGCGTCACGTCACCATGCTTTCCATTGCCGGCATCATCGGCGCAGGACTTTTCGTTGGCTCAGGCCACGCCATCGCCGCCGCAGGACCTGCGGTGCTGCTCGCGTATCTGTTCTCCGGTCTGCTGGTCGTGCTGGTGATGCGCATGCTCGGCGAAATGGCCGTGGCGCATCCCGACACCGGCTCGTTTTCCACCTACGCCGATCAAGCCATTGGCCGCTGGGCCGGCTTCACCATTGGCTGGCTCTACTGGTGGTTCTGGGTGCTGGTGATTCCCATCGAAGCGCTGGCCGCCGGGCACGTGCTCAATCAGTGGTTTCCCCAGGTCGATGCGTGGTTGTTCGCCTTGCTGTCGATCGTCCTGCTGGTGATCACCAACCTGTTCAGCGTGTCGAAATACGGCGAGTTCGAATTCTGGTTCGCCATGGCCAAGGTCATCGCGATCATCGGTTTCATCGGCCTGGGTTTTGCGGTGCTGATGGGCTGGATTCCCGAGCGTGAAGCCAGTGGCTTGAGCACGCTGATGGCCGAGCACGGCGGCTTTGCGCCCAACGGCATGTCGGCGGTGGTCGGCGCTTTCATCACCATCATGTTCAGTTTCATCGGCACCGAAGCGGTGACGATTGCTGCTGCGGAGTCGAACAATCCGGCGCAGAACATCGCCAAGGCCACGCGTTCGGTGATCTGGCGCATCGGCATCTTCTACCTGCTGTCGATCTTCGTGGTGATTTCCGTGGTGCCTTGGAACGACCCGCAACTTGCTTCGGTCGGTTCCTACCAGCGCGCACTGGAACTGATGAACATTCCCAACGCCAAATTCCTCGTCGACGTGGTCGTATTGATCGCGGTGGCCAGTTGCATGAACTCGTCGATCTACATTTCCTCGCGCATGCTCTATTCGCTGGGCCGACGCGGCGATGCGCCGCCGGCATTGAAGGTGACTTCGGCCGCCGGCGTGCCACGCGCTGCGGTCATTGCCAGCACGGTGATCGGCGCAGGCGTGACCTTGCTCAGCTATTTCATGCCGGCCGGGCTGTTTCAGTTCCTGCTCGCCAGCTCCGGCGCGATTGCCTTGCTGGTGTATCTGGTGATCGCCATTTCGCAGTTGCGCATGCGCCGCCGACTGGAACGGGAAAAGGTCGAAATGACCTTGCGCATGTGGCTGTTTCCCTGGCTCACCTGGCTGGTCATCGCCTTTATCTGCGCCGCTCTGGCGGTGATGATGATCACCCCAGAACATCGCCTGGAAGTGACTTCGACCATTGGCCTGGCGCTGCTGATTTCGTTCATTGGCCTGGTCACCAGCCGCCAGCACCGGCCGGCGGGCAGGGTGGCGGCTGTTAGCAAAGCCTAAGCAAACAACGCCTTGAGCCCGCGGGAAAACCAGCCGTTCGGGCTCGAAGGCAGATGCTCACGTTGACTGAGTGAGCCAGTCAACGCGCAGGTTTCACCGGCGAGCGAGCCCATCAGTTGCGGCAGCAAAAAACTGCGTTCGCATTCGCTGGCGGACAGTCCGGATTTCTCTTGCGGCCAAACCACGTTGGTTTCGGCAAACGGCTTCATGGCGCACCTCCTCATTATTCAAACGTCCAGCACCAGGGTCTCGCTGCCCTGCGCCGGGGCGGCGCAGCAAATCAGCACTTCGTCGTCCGCCAGGCGCATGGCCGGCGGGGTGAGGTAATGCACCTGACCGCTGGTAAGGCGGGTTTTGCAGGTGCCGCACGAACCGCCACGACAGCTGAACTCCGGATTCAAGCCACGCGCCTCGGCCAGTTCCAGCAAGGTGCCGCTGCCGGGTTCCCAGCGTGCTTCCTTGCCGGACGTGGCAAACAACACCTTGACCGGTTCTTCGGCGACCGGTACTTGCGGCGGCGCCGGGGTGCTGATTTCGACATCGCGGATCAGCGTCGACGGGCCGAAGGTTTCGGCGTGGATGCGATCATCGGGAATGCGCATTTTGCGCAGGCCGTCGTACAGCGCCTGGGTGAAGCTGCCCGGGCCGCACAGATAGAAATCGTAGTCATCCAGCGGCAGCAGGCCTTTCAGCAAGGCGATGTCGATGCGCCCGGGATGGTCGTAGCCCTGCGCTGTTGCTTCCAGCGGCGGCTGGCTGACCACGCGCAGCACTTTGACCTTGTCGCCTGCACGCGCGGCCAAGGCGTCGATTTCATCGCGAAAGGCCAGATCCTCGACGGTGCGACTGCTTTGCACCACCCAGGTCGGGCGCATGCGGCTGATGCGTTTGCCCTGATAGACCACCTCGCGCAGCATCGACAGCAACGGCGTCACCCCAACCCCTGCGGCCAACAGCACCAGTGGCCGGCGTTCGGTGGCGTTGACGGTGAAATCGCCTTGCGGCGCGCGGGCTTCGATCAAGTCCAATGCCTGCACCCGATCATGCAGATGCGAAGACACCGAGCCATCGCGTTTGACGCTGATGCGCAGGAACTCGTCCGACGGCGCGCTGGACACGCTGTAGGTGCGGATCGATGCGGCGTCCTGACCGTCGAGCAAGACCTTGATCGGCAAGTGCTGGCCCGGTTCGAAGCGCGGCAGGCCGAAGCCGTCGTTGGCTTGCAGGTAAAAGGAGCGGATCTGCGGACTCTCGTCGACCACCCGCGTGACGTGCAGCGCGCGCCATTGATTGCGCAGCGCTTCGGCCTGCAGACGCTCGCGGGTCTGCTCCCAGCTGCCGGTCATTTGCGAATTGGGCGAATCGCCTTGCGGCTGCTCGGCCCAGCGCAGCGGCAGCGCGGCCTGACGGTAAACGATGCGCTGCGGCTTGAAGCGCCACAGGCGCTCGGCGCCCTGGAACGCGGCGATCTGCGGATCGTCGAGCAGCACTTCTGCGCTGCCGGTCATCTGCAACAGATCGCCGCTTTCGAAATCGATGAAAGTCAGCCCGGCGCGCGGGTTGAGCAGAATGTTGCCCAAGGTGTTGAAGAACAGATTGCCGGAGAAATCCGGGATGGTCAGGGTGCCGTCCTCGTCCATGTGCACGAAGCCGGACTTGCCGCCGCGATGGGACACATCGACCTGGCGCTCGCCGTCGCGCACGACATAGGTGGCCACGTAGAACGAGTCGGCGGCGGTGATCATGTCGCGCACCAAGGGTTCGCTGACCGGCAAGTCGAGCGCGTTGTCGGTGGTCTCATCGACGAAGGCGTAATGGCGCAGATTGATGTAGCGCGGGCAGTTGCCGTAGGCCTGGGTCACGCTGATCTCGAGGCTGTCGGCATCGCGGCGGCTGATGTTGCCGTTCATGCGATTGCGCCGACGGGTGTGCAGTTCGATGCCGAGCATGCCGATCGCATCACCGGGCTGCAGGCCTTGATTGGCCGGGTCGTTGGGCTGCGCGTCGAGTTTGATCTTCAGAACCTGTGGTGACGGCGAATCCATGAACCCCGGTTGACCGGTGCGCAGCGTCGCCCACGGATCGCCCTGGCTATCAACGGCGCCGAGCACGACGAAGGGCAGTTGCGCATAGAACTCGCGGTGCTGGTCCGGCATCCAGTCGCGGGCCAGTTGCCGCTGGCCGACACCGACCATCATCTCCACCGCGCCGACGGCACGTTGCAGGGTCAGCTCACCTTCATGCCAGGGCGAGGGCTGCGGTTTCGACGCTGTGTCCATTTCGATTCTCCTCGGGTGCAAACGGGCCGGTGAGCCGCCAGGGGCTGAAGCTCAAGTGGGCTCATGTTCGCCCCCGGCCGGTTGCGAGGGAATGGCCAGAAATTGCAATCCACTGTTTCACTCGGTGAAATGATCCCCGCGCGAGCCTAAGGAGGCGGGTGATTATTTCACTGGCTGAAATGCTCGATTGTATTGGCTGAGGATTCCGCGATTTGCGGCAGGGGAGCAGGATGAGCCCATCGACACGATCAGCGGGTCGACCTCAAATAATCCAGGAGCACGTCATGTCCCAGTCAGCCGTCAAACTGTACCGCCATCCGTTGTCCGGCCACTCGCACCGCGTCGAGTTGATGTTGTCCCTGCTGGATGTGCCGACCGAACTGGTGTTCGTCGACCTGATGAAGGGCGCACACAAAACGCCTGAGTTCCTTGCGCTCAACCGTTTCGGCCAGGTGCCGTTGATTGACGACAACGGCACGGTGCTCGCTGATTCCAACGGGATTCTTGTGTATCTCGCCGGCAAATACGGCAATGGTCAGTGGCTGCCGAGTGATCCGGTCGAGCAAGCCAAGGTGCAGCGTTGGTTATCGGTGGCTGCCGGGCAGATCAGCTCGGGCCCGGCGACGGCGCGCTTGATCACGGTGTTCGGCGCCGGTTACGACGCGGCTGATGCGATCAAGCGTTCCCATGGATTGTTGCAAGTGATGGAAGATGAGTTGGCCAACAGCGTATTCCTTGCCGGCGACAAGGCAACCGTCGCCGATGTGGCCGCCTACACTTACGTCGCCCACGCACCGGAAGGCAATGTCTCGCTGGAAGAATATCCAAATGTGCGGGCATGGCTTGCGCGGGTCGAGGCGCTGCCGAAATTCGTCGGCATGCAGCGTACAGCGGTGGGCCTGCAAAGCGCTTGATATCAGCACACGCCGAAACCTTGTGGGAGCGGGCTTGCCCGCGATAGCGGTGGGTCATTCAGCATCGTAGTTGACTGACAGGACGCCTTCGCGGGCAAGCCCGCTCCCACAGGGCCGGTGGGTTTTCAAAATCTTCGACAGGTCCCCAGCTATGGATCGTTTTCAGGAAATGCGCATGTTCCTGGCCGTGGCCGAGGAGGGCGGCTTTGCGGCGGCGGCGCGGCGTTTGAACACCTCGCCCCCCAGCGTCACCCGCGCCATCGCTGCGCTGGAGCAACGCATCGGCACACGTCTGTTGTCGCGCACTACGCGCAGCCTGCATCTGACCGAAGCCGGCCATCGTTATCTGGACGATTGCCGGCGAATCCTTTGCGATGTCGACGAAGCCGAAGAAGCCGCTGCCGGCAGTTATCGGCTGCCGTGCGGGCACTTGAGCGTGACCGCGTCGGTGTTGTTTGGCGAGCTGTTCATCGCGCCGTTGCTGGCGCAATACGTCGATGCGTTTCCTTCGGTGCATCTGAAGGCCTTGCTGGTTGATCGCGTAGTGAACATGGCCGAGGAGGGCATTGATGTCGCCGTGCGCATCGGTCATCTGCACGAAAACAATCAGCATGCGATCAAGGTCGGCGAGGTCCGCCAAGTGATCTGCGGCACGCCGGATTACTTCGCCCGGTATGGCCGACCGCAACATCCGAACGAGTTGAGCCGCGCCAATATCGTCATGTCGTCCGCCAGTCATTTGCTCAGCGATTGGCAATTCGCCCATGCGGATGGCCCGTTGAGTTTTCGCTTCGAACCGCGTCTGGTGGTCACCGCGAATCAGGCGGCGATCAACATCGCCAGTTCCGGTTGGGGCATTACACGCGTGCTGTCTTATCAAGTCGCCAGCCAGGTTGCGGCTGGTGAGCTGGAATTGGTGTTGCAGGCCTTTGAGCCGCCGGCGTTACCGGTGCAACTGGTCTATCTGAAACATCCGCGCGTACCGGCGAAGGTGCGCACGTTCGTGGACTTTCTCAGCGAGCGGCTACAGCACCATCCAGCGCTGAAAGCCGTGAACAGGGTTCACGGCTAACGCTTCAAGTTTCAATTCAGCAATGAATCACTTCGCCGCAGCAGCGGTTTCGATCAGGCTGGCGACGGCTTTCGGGTTGGATACCATCACCACGTGCGACGCGCCTTTGACCACTACGGTCTGTTTGGAGTGCGCGCGCTCGGCCATGAACGCCAAGGCTTGCGCCGGGATGTTCTTGTCCTGGTCACCGTAGACGAAGTACGACGGCACGGTTTTCCACGCAGGCTCAGTCGCGGCTTCGTTGAGCGCAGCGACGGTCACCGGACGTTGGGTCGCGGCCATCAGCTTCGCATCGGCCGGGGAAACATCGGCGGCGAACTGATCGTGGAATTTATCCTGCTGGATGTACAAATCCTTGCCACCATCGGCCAGCTCAACCGGGGCCGACAGGGTCGGGCCAAGGGTGCTGCCGGGGAAACGCCCGGACAATTCAGCGGCGGTTTCACCCTTTTCCGGGGCGAACGCGGCGACGTACACCAGCGCTTTGACATTGGCATTGCCGTAGGCGGCTTCACTGATCACCGGGCCACCGTAAGAGTGGCCGACCAGCACCACCGGGGTTTTCACGCTGGCCAGCACATCCGCCACCGATTGCGCATCGCCCTTGACCGAGCGCAGCGGGTTGGCAGCGGCGATCACCGGGTAGCCATCCTTCTCGAGAATCTTGACCACGCCGTTCCAACTGCTCGAATCGGCAAAGGCACCGTGCACCAGCACTACGGTAGGTTTAACCGGCGCAGCGAACGCGGCAGTGGCACCGAACATGGCGGCGGTAAGGGCGAGGGTAGCGAAGACTTTGTTCATGGGATGTCCTGTCGATTGGTTAATGTAGGAATGGAAGCGACAGTGGTATTTAGCGCGCTAAATGTGTCAGTTATGTGTGCGCACGGCCGGCCTTCGCATGCGGGTGTATCTGTGTTGGCGAAAGCTACACGCTGATACAAACGTCGCCGATTGCTCAGCTTTGACCCATAACTGCAGCGGACTCGATTTTTTCAGTCGGCTGCAGTGTTTCCGGAACACCAATCAACAGCAGCAGAAACGCCGCCGCTGCAACACCAGCGAGGGTGAGGAATGCTGCGCTGTAACCCGCAGCCTCGACGACAAAACCGGCCAACCCATTGCTCAGCGCCGCGCCCAGGCCAAACGCTGTGGTCAGCGCGCCGAGGCTGACATTGAAATGCCCGGAGCCGAGGGTCAGATCCTTGACCATCACTGGGAACAGCGCGCCGAACAACCCGGCGCCGACGCCGTCGAGCAACTGCACGGCGACCAGCCAGTACGGATCATCCGAGAACGTGTAGAGCAAGCCACGCAGCGGCAGGATCAGAAAACCCGCCAGCAATAACGGTTTGCGCCCCCAAACATCGGCTTTCGCACCGGCCAGCAGCGCCATCGGCACCATCACCAGTTGCGCGGCGACGATGCACGCCGACGTCAGCGGCGTGGCCATGTGCAAGTTGGCTTGGGCGAGTTTCTGGCTCACCAGCGGCAGCATCGCCGCGTTGGCCAAGTGGAACAGCGCGCAGCACAGGGCAAACATCAGCAGCGGGCGATTGCTCAGCAGCACCTTGAACCCGGACGGCTGATGGTTTTGATCGCCAGGCTGCAAACCGCGCGCGACGTCGTGATCTATCGCTTCTGCCGAAACGAACAGCACGGCAACTACGCTCGCCAAGGCCATGACGGCCATCAGATAAAACACCGCCACCGGACCGAACAGATAGGCAAACAAACCGGCCAATAACGCCGCGCAGGCGTTGCCGGCATGGTTGAACGTCTCGTTGCGGCCGGTGCGCCGGGTGAATGCACGCGGGCCGGTGATGCCCAGCGTTATCGCGGAAATCGCCGGAGCGAAAATAGACGCTGCCGCCGCGCTCAAGGCTTGGGTCAATGCCACCAGACTGAATGAAGAAATGAACGGCAGCAGCAGACAACTCGCCGTGACCAACAGCGCGGCGATGATGACCAGCGCCCGTTTCGCCCGACTGTTGTCAACCAGCGCACCGGCCGGTGTCTGCGTGATCAGTGCAGCGATACCGGCGAGAGTCATGACCACGCCGATGCTGGCCGGGTCCCAGTGGTGTACGGCGAGCAAGTAGATGGCGAGGTACGGCCCGAGGCCGTCGCGGACATCGGCGAGAAAGAAATTCAGACTGTCCAGCGAGCGGTTGTTGCGGCGATCGAGATGGCTGATCACGGTGGGCAGTCTCTTGAAAGTGAGGCCTGCGAAAATGTATCAACCTCGGCAATCCTAATGACCGAAGCGGCGGGGAATTAGTTGCAGAACGGCGGAGCAGTTGCTGCTCCGCAGATATTCATGCATCAGGCGTTTGCAGTACCTCGATCCACAATGCGCCTTTGCCGGATGCCGCTTCACCGACACGCTTCAACGCGCCATCCTTGCTCACCGCGTACGTACCGACCTTGGCGCTTTTCTCGCCGGTCACCAGCAGCCAGTGGCCATCGGGGGAGAAGGCGATGTTGCGCGGTTGCTGTTCTTGCACCGGGTAGTTGTCGAGAAATTTGAGCCCTCCCGAGGCCGGGTCCACGGCAAAAGCCGAGACGCTGCTGCTGGTGCGCTCGCTCATCAGCAGCAGTTTTCCGTCCGGCGACATGCGCAGGTCAGCGGCCCAGATACGTGGGGTCGGGTCGTCTTTCAAGTCGTTGTTGCGCGCATCCCGAACTTCGCCGTGGGCCAGCTTCAAACGCTGGGGAATGCCATTGGCTTCAGCGATTTGCGTTAATGCGCCGCTGGTTTCGTCGATTGAAAACGCGGTCACGGTGCCGCTCATTTCGCCGACCACGTAGAGGAATTTGCCGTCCGGCGAGAACGCCAAGTGCCGAGGGCCGGTTTTCTCCGGGACACTCACCGAGCCGCTGCCGATCGGGCTGAGCTCGCCGGTCTTGGCGTCCAGGCGATATTGCAGCACCTTGTCAGTGCCCAGATTGCCCGCATAGGCAAAGCGGTTGCTCGGCTCGGTGCGAATCGAATGCGCATGCAGGCCGGTCGGGTAGCGCAGGATGTCGGCGGAAGGTAGATGATCCTCGCCGATCTTCTGCACGCTGAGGGCATCGGCGCCGTACGAGGCCGCGAGCAGGTAGCGTCCTTTTCGGTCGGTCGACAGGTAGGCCATGCTTTCTGCCAGGGGTGCCTGGGTAAATTTTGTCAGGTGACCGCTTGTGGGATCGATCCGATAACCCACGACCTGGAAGGGCTTGACCCGCAAGGCTGCAAATAGCACCTTGCCGTCCGGGGTGAGGGCCATGGGATTGACTTGATCACCGGCCTGGATCTGTTCGATGAGGGTAAGTGCGCCGTTGTTCTGATCAAGGCGGTACTGCGAGATCAGACCGTCGCCGGGACTTGAGATGTAAGCGTAAGTAGCGGCGTTAGCCGTCACGCTCAACGTGGAGGCGAGCGCAGCGATCAAGAGGGTTGTTTTCATCATTTCCAGCCTTATTGTTGTTGTGATCAGTCATCCTATGAGTGATTGGCTAGGGCATCAACGGCTTTTTAGTAGGCCTGCAACGTCGCCATGCTCATTGGCATGCGCGTGCTAGATGATTTTTATCAGCAGAAATGATCGGGATGGAGGCTAATCAGGGAGGTTTGACACATTTTTACATACTCTCCCGTTAGCGTTGTTGTACGACATCCTACCTAATGTGCGCAGTGCAACAACTCTCACAAAAACAATAACGGAGATACCCCTATGACGAGCATGGCTCCACTCGATCATCAGGCCGCTGCGAAACCGCAAAACCTGTTCCTGCGAACGCTGAAACTGCTCGGCCCAGGCATCATCGCCGTGCTGTCGTGGCTCGGTGCGGGCGATCTCATCACGTCTTCAGTGGCCGGTGCGAACTACGGCTACGCGATGATGTGGGTGCTGGCAGTCTCGTTGTTGCTCAGATACCTGATCGTCAACATCATTGCCCGGTTCCAGTTGTGCAATAACCAGGGCATGACCATCCTGCAGGGCTACGCCCAGCTCAACCCGGTGTTTGCCTGGTTCATGCTGGCTTATGCCCTGTTGATGGGCCACTTGATGAACGCCTACATGATCAAGGGGGCAGGGGAGTCGCTGGCGATGCTGTTCAAGATCGATCAGCCATTGCTGTGCTCGGTGGCGGTGGTGCTGGCGGTCTGGATGCTGGTCGGGCGCAACATCTACACGATGATCGAAGGCGTGATGAAGCTGCTGCTGGCGATCATGACCCTGGCGTTCATCGCCTTGGCGGTGATGTCCGGCCCGGATGTCAGCGGCATCATCAAAGGCACCATCGGCTTCAGCATTCCGCCGGACGAAGGCGTGCATGGCGCGTTGCTGGTGGCGGTTTCAGTGATCGGCGCGGTTGCCGGCTCGATCGCCAACTTCGTGCACCCCTATGTCATGCGCCAGAAAGGCTGGACCGGGCCGCAGCACAAGCGCATTCAGCGTAACGATCTGCTGTTCGCGGTCTTTGTCGGGATCATCATCAACCTCGCGATCTGGATCGTCGGTGCGGAAATCCTGCGCCCCAATGGCATCGAGGTGAAAACCCTGGCTGACTTGGGCAAGGCGCTGGAAATCTTCTTCGGCCCGATCGGCTGGTACGTGTTCCTCATCGGCGTGTTCGCGACACTGTTCGCCAGTATTTCAGGCAAGACCACGGCGTTTCCGATGCTGATCACCGATGCCTTCCAGCATGTTCGTCCTGAGCGTCGCGAGAAGTACGGCAAAGAGTTCCATCATGACCCGATGCACAAGTGGTTCATGCTGTTCATCCTGGTCACGCCGCTGATCTGGTCGATGCCGGGGATGCCGGATTTCGTGACCCTGACCATTGGTGTCAGCGCGTTGAACATCATTGGTCTGCCGGTGATTTCCCTGGGCTTGCTGATCATGTCCAACCAGAAATCGCTGCTGGACAAGCAATATCGCAACAACCTGTTTGAAAACATCGCGCTGATGTTTGCTACCGGTCTGGCGCTATGGGTAGCGTTCCAGTTGGGCGTTGATCTGTTTACTTGATGGGAAGCAGTCGAGGGGGCGCACGCCCCTCGAATGGCCGCTTACAGCGGCACATCCATTTCGATCCGGCGCCACGCGGCTTCGGAAAAGCTGTACACCGAGAAGGCGATCAACCCCAACGCCATCAGCATCAACAGCACGCCGCCGGCCGGCAGATTCTGCAAAGCATCCAGCGCTTCCTTCATGCCGGGTGGATTGGTCGCTTGATAAACCGAGCCGCTGACCGCCATCAACACTGCAATCTCGATAAACACCACGCCGCGGGCGATCAAGCCAAACCGCGACACCGGGCGCACGTAGCGCATCACTTCGTCATCCGCTTCGAAATATTTCTCGAACGTAGCCTTCCAGCCTTTGATGATGTGGGCGATACCGACGCCGAGCGGGATCAGCGCGATCAGGTAGATCAACAGGTTCGAGTGCTCGAACGACAGCAGCTGCGCGAGCAGATCCTTGGTCTTGCCATCGCCGGAACCGCCCGAACTCCTGAGACCACTCACCAACAGGCCCAGGGCAAAGAAGGCCAGCGCCGCATTGACCAGACCGCCAGCGAACAAACCTGCGCGAATGACCAGTCCTTTGAAATCGGTGCCGTGGTGGTCGACATCGCGGATCGCTTGCAGCGCACGCCAGGCGGCGAAGGCCAGCAGGCCGGCGACCACAATACCGATCAGCACGTAGCCGAACGGCTGGCTGAGCAATGCTTCAAGGCTCTTATGGCTGTCTTTCGGTTTGGTGGAATCGTGCGCTGCCAACAGCGCGAAGATGCCGATGATCAGATACAGAACGCCGCGCGCGGCGTATCCGCCTCGGGCAAGCAGGACAAGCGTGTGTTGAGTGGACATGGGTTTTACTTCCAGGGAATCGATGTGAAGCAGACCCGTGGACGGGGCAGGGGTTCGATAAATGCGTCGCCGGTGGGCGACGCGCGCCTTATCAGCCTGCCATGCAGCGCTTGCCTCGCTTCGGCGTCATAACGGCGTGGTCAGCGAAAATGGAATGCGCAGCTCTTCGACCGGCCCTGAATCCCGGCCGCACATTTCGTCGTGCACGCATTGCTGCACCAGCACGCACGGAAACGCCGGCACGGTTTGCAGCAAGTCGCGCAGGTGGGTGATCGAACGCAGGTGCATTGGCTTGGCCGCGTCATCGAGCAAGGTGAACTGGCCTTGATCCACGCGAATCCTCGCCAGATAAAAACCACCTTCGAGTGACAGCAGCTCCAGTTCGCGAACTTCACTGTTGGCCGCACGTTCGGTGAGGGTTTGCAGATTCATGCTTCACTCCTTGCCTACCAGGGCAGGCGTTCTCCATCGTAGGCGAAGAAATGGCCGCTATCGGCCGGCGTCAGCGTGTCAATCAGACTCAGTAATTGCGCAGCGGCAATGTCTGCCGGGCGGGCGCTTGAGGCTCCGCGAAAAGGTTGCGACAACGGCGAGACCACCGTGCCCGGGTGCAGACTGAGCAAGCGACTCTGCGGCCGAGTGCGCGAAAGCTCGATGGCGGCGGTCTTGATCAGCATGTTCAGCGCAGCCTTGGAGGCGCGGTAGGCGTACCAGCCGCCCAAACGGTTGTCGCCGATGCTGCCGACTTTTGCCGAAAGCATCGCCATCGCTCCTTGAGGTGCAAGCAATGGCAGAAAGTCGCGCAGCAGCAATGCCGGCCCCAGCGTGTTGACTTGAAACACGGCCTGCAGCGACTCGGCTTCGATTGCGCTGTAGCTTTTTTCCGGCTTGATCCGGTCACGATGGAGGAGGCCGGCCGCGTGAATGATCAGGTGATAGGGCGCTTCGCCTGCCAGTTCGGCGGCGGCGCTGGCGATCGTTTCGGGCTGCTCGAGGTCGAGCTTCGGCACAGTTTTGCGTCCCAGCGCACGGACGCTGGCGCAGCGTGGATCCTGGTTCAAATGTTGGCAGAACGCCGTGCCGAGGGCGCCACTGGCACCGATCACCAAGGCGCGATAACCGTCGCCGAACGAGGCCAGGGTCAACCCACTGCTCATGGATTCGCTCCAGCGTTCTGGCGCCGGAAGAACACCGTCACCTGACCGACTTCGAAACCCCACTTGGACATACGGGTGCGGTTGATCAACGTGTCTTCGTCGACCAGGTACATCCAGTCGTCCATGCTCATCTCGTATGTCGAGTCGTCGACTGGCAGGTTCAGGCGATAACGCCAGTGGAAGGTGTTACCAGCAATCTGGCCCTGTGCGACACCGACCACATCGTGCGCGCGCCCGCTCCACTGACCATTACCGCCAGGAGTGAGGGTCCAGACCCGACGTTCACGGGTGCCGTCGCTATAAAGGAAGCGCTCGTCGAGGATCAGGTTTTCACCTTCACGACGGCTGGCAATATCGACCTCAAAGCGCTTGACCACTTCGCCGTTGCGCTTCTGAAACATCCCCCAGGCTTTGACGGGCTGACTGAAAAACTGCTCCAGACTCAATGCCGGTTGCTGATCCGCATAACGAGCAACATCGACACTGCCGCAGCTTGCAATGCTGAGCGCCAGTCCTAACAGCAGCAGAAATCGAGCCATCTTCCTACTCCTTGAGCTTGTACAGTTAACAGGCTGTGTATAGGCCTAACGCCGGCCGATGAGCTGGAGAAATTCCTGCCGCGTTGTCGAGCTGTCGCGAAAGGCGCCGAGCATGACAGAGGAGGTCATGATCGAATTCTGCTTGGCGACACCGCGCATCATCATGCACATGTGCCGCGCCTCAATGACCACCGCGACCCCGGCGGCATCGGTGATCTGCTGGATGGCTTGAGCAATCTGCTGAGTGAGATTTTCCTGGATCTGCAGGCGCCGCGCGAACATATCGACGACCCGCGCGACCTTCGACAGCCCCAGCACCCGGCCCGTGGGGATGTACGCCACATGCGCCTTGCCGATAAACGGCAGCATATGGTGCTCACACAATGAATAAAGCTCGATGTCGCTGACGATCACCATCTCATCGCTCTGCGACTCGAACAGCGCACCGTTGGTAACGTCTTCCAGGCTCATCGCGTATCCGTTGCACAGGTATTGCATGGCCTTGGCGGCGCGCTGGGGCGTATCCAGCAGACCCTCGCGCTCAGGATTTTCACCGACGCCAACGAGGATTTCACGGTAATGGCTGGCTAGTAGTGGGCTCATTCGGGTTACTCGTGGCGGTGCTGAGTCGGGACCAATGTCTGACGAAAAGGTTGTACGCATACAGGTTGCCTGTATAGGTTTTATGAAGATAGGCTGAAAAGGATCAGCTGACAACGCATCGGTGGTTTTTTTGTGCGGGTTTGGGATTTCAGGCAGGAAAAACCTGGGGCCAGGGTTGGTGAGTGGCTTGCTTGGGGCCGATGTAAGAGCGTCTCAGCTGATAGCTGCCGGTGGCGGATGGTAGCTATCGGCCAAATGCGGACGCCCAACGCATTTTTTCCAACCCAAAGCGGTCATCATCATGTTCAAGTATTATCGCGCCGATGCTCGGACTGTTCATAGGTAGGTTGATGCATGGCCAGAAGCGTTAGGCTTCAACAGAAACTTCATTCAAAGTATCTGGTTGAGGTAGCGGGAGAGGTGGTGCTTGATGACTGCCTTGTTGAAAAGCTATGGGCGCTCAACAGAGGTGACAGGTTTGAGTTGAATTCACGATCCTTCGGTTTTGGACCTGTTCAAAAATACCGCTTGGAATACGCGATAACGAGAGGCCCCATTCCTGGGCATTGGCTCTACAAAGAATTTGACCCAAAGGAACTGACGTTATTTTTTACGGCAAAAGACTTTGCCGGCATTTGTCATGGCTGGACCTTGTTTGACGAGTGACCATTCACGGTTCGCTGCCTGGGAGGCAGCTTCTGGCCAAAAGCAGCCGTCCACGCATGGCCTTTTCCAGCCCCAAAAGATAATAATCGGAGCGGAGACGGCCTATTGAAAATTGGCTACATGGCTGAATACGCCTCTTCTTCAGCATTCCATTATCGACATCAGAGTAAGACTCATGGGCGCGCCCATCATTATCGGCAACAGCTATGACCTCTGGGTCAGCAACAGCATGAAAGATACTTTTTGCGAGGTACTCACCGCTGTCGCGGCCTTGGAAGGCCATAACGTGAAGGCCATATATGAGGAGGCACCAGGTGTGGCCGGCACCTATGGTGTTCCAGGCGTGGGTATCCTTCTCGACGAGTTCTTTCTCTATCTTGGTGGATTTTCCGGCGTTCGACGCCACCTCGATGTTTGCCGAATACGGCTAGACGAAGTCAGAGAATCTTGCGGACTGTCGCCAGTTGCTGCCGAACGCATGGCACACGTACTGGCATGGGCCGCATACCATATGGATGGCAACCCGATCCCTGTAGGCGGCTCTTTCTATGAGAGCTGGCCTCCTGACGAAGCTGAAACAAGGTAATACCCGCCTGCTTTCGGCCAAAAACAGTCATTCAGGATGCCGATAAAAACCATAATCGGCCATAAGTAGATGGATGTAGATTTATTGCCTCAACGAGCTTGCAAGAGCGAGCCAACCAGCGAGCCTTTGACCTATCGAGTACTCGACACGCTAGCTCGTCTGGACGGGTTTCGAGGTTGTCAGAGTTCTTGGGTTGCCATAATCGGATGCACGAGAATCGGCCACGAGAAAAAATACAACGGCCATCCCATCGACGAGGAGATCGTTCGTTCGCTGCTGACCTTCTCGTTTTTTCACCATCACGATTCCCGCCATCGCTTTGGGCCTGGCGCTGATCGGGCTTGATTGGATTACCGCCCTGAGCGGCGCCGCTACGGCGGTGTGTAACGTCGGCCCCGGCCTGGGCACAATCATCGGCCCGGCAGGTAATTTCTCGTCACTGCCGGATGCGGCCAAATGGCTACTCACCGTTGGCATGCTGCTAGGCAGGTTGGAAATCCTGACGGTCTTGGTGCTCGTAACGCCGGTTTTCTGGAAGTATTGAGCCAGTCATTCGCTGGCAGAGACGCCGATCATTGCCTGTTTGGTGAATAGCACATCAGTCATGGTTTTACCGCGTGATGATCGTCAGTACGGGGAGCGTCCATTGGTTGCTTCTCCGGTACTGTAAAACTCACTGTCGTACTGGTGATGATCTGGTGAGTCGGGTCGGCCACTTCCAAGAGAACCTTGTGAGCACCGGGGGTTAGCCCGACCAGGATAATCGGGTCTTCACTGGTGTGCGCCCATGTACCTTTCCAGTCATCAACGGTCACGTGAAGGTGACCTAAACGTGGTGATACCTCGGCAGCCACCTTGCCAAACACCGGCATGATCCTGGCGTGCTCTGTTCGAAACTGGATGATGACCACTCCGCGGGCGAGCGGCTCGGCAAGCGGCGGGTAGGCAATGAGTCTCGGCGCACTCTCGGATGCCAATGGCAGTATCGCCGGCGGAGAATCGCTGTCTGCTGCCCCTTGTCCGAGCACGGATGTGCAAACGAAGACACCCAAAACCAGGACCAATAGATTTCCGGGAGCGAGGGACATGATCTGGTTCTCCGCGTGATTTCATTCAAGCGTAGATCAACCTGGGTATTGCCCGCGGCTCATTTGAAACTGGAATCATCTAACGTATTTCATCGATACTGACTGGCCGCTTCTGGCCGATCTTCGTGTCACGGATCGCCAAATACCCAAAAGCGGCCACCCTTGTGTTTGTGTACTATCTCAATTCGCTAGCGCCAGTGAGCGCGGGTCTCGATACCCGCTTTGTCACCTTTATCTGATGACAGTCCAAGTCGACCTCTGCCGAATAAGCCCCGGGGAAAACGGGACCACCCAATCAGAAGCTGCTTTCGAACCATAGCTGTCGCTAAACAGCAAATCTGCCAAAATGCTTTCTAACAGGCTTGTCCTGAATCCATCGCAAAACCGAAGTCACGAGTACTTTGATCATATGGCCACAGGTCTTAGTGATGCCGAGCTTGATTACGTACTGGGGATGATTGAGAAAGCCCCAAACACGAAATTAAGTGTCATGTGTGAGCACCTGCAGATCGACAGCCGCGATCTTCTCAATCAGTTGGCGATCTCAGTGGCAAGACTGTTTATCACCGGCGGCCGCGATTTTCATTACTGTGATGAGGTGATGAATATTGTCATCAGCGATATCGTCGATCTGTCCTTGTACGCAGAGATGCCCGAGCCGGCGTTTTCAATCTATCAGGCATTTGATGCGGGCGAGTATTGGCACAGCGGCGATGACCGGGAGGTATTCCCTTGGGAGAGGTGGACCCGTCCTGAGCTTGAGAGAATTTTGCGTGAGGTCAGCGGTTGATAACCAAGTCGAAGGTGCCCGCGATAAAGCGGGCACCGTTTCCTTTAAGAGAAAATAGGCTACCCGCCTAATTACCAGTTGTAGCTCAGCTTGGCGGTAATCTCGCGGCCCGGGTTGTAGAAGTTCGCGGTGCCGGAGCCGACCACGTGCTGTTCATCCAGCAGGTTGCTGACGTTCACCGCCAGGTCGGTGCCCTTGGCGATCTTGTAGTTGAAGGCGGCGTCGAACAGCGTGGTGCCATCGCTTTTGCCGGAGTTGGCTGCATCGAAGTAATAAGCGCCGACGTAGCGCGCACCCAGCCCAACGCTGACGTCAGTGGCGGGCACGTCGTAGTAACTCCAGAGCGAAGCGGAATGCTTGGGTGCCGTGGCGAACTCGTTACCCTTCAGCGAGCTGCCGTCGAACAACGAACCGCGCAGTACTTCGGACTCCATGTAGGAATAGCCACCGATCAGGCTGAGGTTCTGCGTTACCTGCGCCTTGGCCTCCAGATCGAGGCCACGCGCCCGCGATTCGCCCACCGTCTGCTGCTCAATGATGCCGCTCGGCAGCACCACGGCGATGGTGACGTTTTCCTGGGTCAGGTCATACACGGCGGCGGAGAACAGAGCGTCCATTCCCATCGGCGCATACTTCACACCCACTTCGTACTGCCTGCCTGTCTGCGGTGTTACGCCAACCTGCGGCGGCGAGACGGATTCGACCATGCTCACGTAGGTTGATACTTCATCGTTGACGATATAGGTCAACGCACCTCGGTAGGAGGTTTCGGAGAAGTTGTCTTTCTCAGTGGATTGCAAGCCTTTGCTGGTCAGGTCCATCGAGTCGTTGCGCACGCCTCCGGTGACGATGAAACGCTCGTAGAACGACAGGTTCTGCTGAAGGAAGACGGCCTTGGTGGTCGCTTCTCGCTTGTTGACGGCATACGGCGCGATTGAGCGTGGAACGCCAGTAAACACAGGGTTGGCAATATCGATCGGTGTCGTCAGGGCGTAGACCGAGCTTTCCTTGGTGGTCGAATCGAGATACTCCACGCCTACCAGGCTGCTGCTGTCGATGTTCTCGAAGCGGGCATCGTATTGCAGCATCAGATTGCCGTTGAACTGGTCGGCGTCAGTGTCCGTTCCAAACAGGTATCGATCGACGCTGGTACCGACACGTGCAGCGCTGTCGCTGAGGTACACGTAGCCAAAATCATCGGTCAACTGGCTGTAACGCAGATTGCTGCGCAGCACGAAACCGTTGTCGAAGTCATGGGTGATGTTACCGCTGAGACTGGTGCGCTCGACATCGTGGAAGTTGTAGCTGGGCTCGCCATAAAACTTGCTGCGGTCGTATTCCCGATCCAGCGGATAGCCGCCGCTGTTGGGCGAACTTTCAGTTTTCAGGTAGTCCAGAATCATCGTGGCCGACGTGTAATCCGTCGGCGTCCAGGTGACCCCACCCATAAACAACTGGTTATCGTCCTGCGAATGATCGTACTCGCGGTCGCTGTTCTGGCCTTTGGCAGTAAAGCGGCCGGCCAGGGTTTTCTCGTCGTTCAGCGCATCGCCGACATCGATGCCTGTCTCGACATGATCAAACGAGCCGTAGGTGACATAGCCTTGGCCAAACTTCTCGAAGCGCGGCTGTTTGGTCACGAAATTCACCGAACCGCCCGGGTCCGCAGGGCCAAACAGCGTGGAGTTGGCGCCACGCAGGATCTCGATGCGCTCATAGGCGAACGGATCTTCGCGCACGCCACGCATCGAACTCAGGGTCAAGCCGTCACGGTAGGTGGTCGCCTGGAAGCCGCGGATCTGGAAATAGTCGTTGCGATCATCCGTACCATAAAAGTCACTGACCACGCCCGGCGTATATTGCAGCGCTTCTTCCGTGGTGCTGACGCTGCGTTGCTGCATTTCCTTGTTGGTCACCACCGACACCGATGCCGGTGTATTGAGAATACTGGTGGCCACCTTGCCGCCCACCCAGAGTTCCTTGGCCACCACCGAGTTGGCGTCGTCGTCGGCACTGACCCGGACCTTGGCATTGATGATGAGCGGGGCGAGACGGTAATCCTCAACAGCCGTTGCGTCGAGCTCCAGCGGGCCGGCGGTTTTTACTTGAGGGGTCAGCAGGTAAGCATTTGGGCCTTGCTGTTCGATCTGCAATTCGCTGCCCTGGAGCAGGGCTGACAGCGCTGCCGACGTTTCGAGCGAGCCATTCACGCCAGCCGTGGTGCGGTTCGCCACACTCGAGGCGTCGAAGGAAAGACTGATGCCAGCCTCGCGCGCAAAGCGGTCAAGCGCCGGCGCCAGTGGGCCGGGGGCGATGTTCCACTGTTTGACTTGATTGCTGTGGTCAGCGCCCGAGGTTTGCGCCAGCGATGGCAATGCATAGCTGCTCACGATCAAACCCAAAATCGCACCGTGCATGGCACGACTCAATGGATGGCGCTGCGAAACAGGGGACGAACTCATTTTCTCGCTCCAAGAAAGGACATCGGCAGACTGGCCTGTATTCCGGCCTTCCTTACAGGTCGAACGAGAATGAGAAACCACCTCATTATTTTTCAGGTAGCAAAAAAATATTCAGGCGGACTCAGGTGGCAGCGCTCACGGTGACCCAATAACGGGTTCGGTAATCAATGTGCAGGCGCAGTGACTGCGCGATCAATGCCAGGACCCGATCGTTGTCGGCGAGCTGGAAAGTACCGGAAACGCGACGATCAGCGACCTCTTCAGCGCAGCGCAAGACTCCTGGGCGATAACGCGACAACTCTGCGATGAAGTCACCTAGGCGCATATGGTTCGCACTGATCACACCGTCACCCCAAGCCCATAGATCAAGGCCGATGTCCCTGAACGCGCGGGCGCCGTTTGATGTGAACAGCAGTTGGTTTCCTGCCAGAACGTTGCGGCTCGCAGACGCTTGACCGGAACCGGGGAAAACCGTGACCGATCCTTCCTGCGCCGCGACCAGAGTGCCGTCGTCACGCTCGCGCACCAGAAAGCGCGAGCTGTGGGCTCGCATGATCCCGTCGCGTGATTGCACCCACAACGGTCGCGCTTGCGGCGAGTGTTGATCCGCGCCGACATTTACGATGATTTCACCTCGGCGCAGGATGATCAGGCGCCGCTGGGCGTCGAAATCGCTGTCGACGGCGCTATCGCTATTGAGCTGGATAAGGCTGCCATCATCGAGTTGGAAACGTCGTTGCTCGCCGGTGCTGCTGCGCTGCTGTGCAAGCATGGAGGGCAGGGGGTGTAGTCGCGGCCGAGCCAGGCTGCCGTGCCGACGGTCGCCAATACGCCCAGTAGCTTCAGGCTTTCCCGCCGGCGCATTCCATGTTGGGCGCCCTTAAGGGTTTGTCGAGCCAGCTGAGCTGGCACGCCTTCGAATTCATCTCCCAGCGTTTCCACACGCTGCCACGCCAATCCATGCTCCGGGCGCTGCTGCAGCCAGTGTTCGAACGTGCGCTGTGTCTGTTCATCGGCTTGATTGAAGCGAAGGCGCACCAGCCATTGGATCGCCTGCTCGACAATGGCCGGATCCAGCGCCTCGGGCTCAGGCCTCGACATAACGCAAGCGATAGCAATGTTGCAGGGCTGTGGCCAGGTCGCGTTCCACCGTCGCGCGGGAAACTCCGAGCTTTTCGGCGATTTGCGCGCAGGTCAGACCGTCGAGTCGGGCAAATAAAAACGCCTGGCGTACTCTTGGTTTAAGCGAGTCAAGCAGACGGTCTATGCGCTCAAGCGCATCGAGAATCATCAGGCGGCTTTCTTCCGATGGAACCTCGTGCTGAGGCAGCAAGGTGATGCTTTCCAGGTAGGCACGTTCGAGTTCGCGACGACGATACTGATCAATCATCAACCCGCGGGCAATGCTGCTCAAATAAGCACGTGGCTCGCGCAGGGCGCCGGACTGGTGACGGTGTTTGAGCACACGGACGAAAGTGTCCTGCGCCAGATCTGCGGCATTATCGCGGCACCCGATGCGTCGGATCAGCCAGCCCTGTAACCACGAGAAGTGGGTGCGATAGAGCAGCCCTGGATCTGCAGTACCTAGTGTTTCGTCGCTACGCATCGGCATCCCGGGACATACATGATTGATAATGAATCGCATTCTACTCAGGCGATTGATCTTAGGCAAACATGCGCAGCTCAGCGCCTGCATGCAGGCGAATGGCATGGTTTTGCAGGAACTACGAGTGGAAGATGCGTCCGGCAATTGGATAGATTGAACGCTCGCCGTCCCGAGTGTCTTGCCTTCTAAAGGGAGAGGACGTAGCCCGGGCTCATATCTGCGAACCAATCTACCAGCATGTCCGTCAGCACCCGTATCTTTCGCGCAGGGTGCTGGCTTTGGGGGCGAACAATGTAAATACCCGCCGGAACAGGGGGATATCTGTGCATGACGGACACCAATGCGCCAGATTTGATGTGCTCGTCGATGACGCTGTCAGAAAGGTACCCAAGACCCAGACCTGCAACGGCTGCCGCGGCGAGCGCGACAGGATTGTCAGCCTTGAAGCGCCCTTGGGGATTAACCATGATGGACTTTTGGCCATCCATAAACCGCCAGGTTTCCGCACCTTGCATAAGAGATTCATGCGCAAGAATCTCGTGGGGAGCCTCTGGCGCTCCATGTGTACTCACATAGCCTGGGCTTGCCACGAGTTTGCCGTGAATGCTACCCACACGCTTTGCGATGAAATTGGAGCTCTGTAAATGGCCGACCCGAATAGCACAATCGAAGCCCTCGCCAATCAGATCGACGATACGATCGCTGTAACTTGCATGAATGTGCAGGAGAGGGTGGCGTCGCCCCATTTCAGCAAGCACGGGGGCAATATGTGTCGGGCCGTACGAGATCGGTGCTGCGATCCGGAAGCGGCCTCGAAGGTCTCCATCTGGAACAATGGCGTCCCTGGCCGCGTCAAACTCAGCGACGATCCGCGCCGCATACTCTCGCAAGGCGGCTCCCGCTTCGGTGACAGCAGCACCACGGGTTGTCCTGGCCAATAGCTGCACACCCAGTTGGGTTTCCAACTTCAGAAGCCTGCGGCTTATTATCGATTTCGCAACACCCAGTCGCCGGGCCGCCGACGAAACACCGCCCGCGTCGGCTACCTCGACGAAGGTTCGAAGATCATCAATATCCAACGCTTCCTGCCTCTGCAAATGGCCATTAGTGCGTTTCAACCCCTGACCAACAGTCCATGGCAGACGTCCACTGCGGACAGCTGCCTGAGCGTTAGTCAAGCGATCGCACCGCCGTCCACGGTCAGGATGGCGCCAGTGATCAGGCTCGCGGCAGGACTGGCCAGATAGACCACCGCACTCGCAACCTCGCGAGGCTCGCCAAAACGTCCCGGGGACGACAGGTTCCGCTGAAAGTCGCCGGCGGGGCCGTCGGCTGGATTTGCGTCGGTGTCGACCGATCCCGGCTGAACAAGATTAACGGTTATGCCGGTGGGGCCGAGTTCACGCGACAAACCCCGGGTGAATGCGAGCAACGCCGACTTGGACATTGCATAGGCTGTTACACCCGCAAAGGGCACCCGCTCTGCCAGTCCCGAGCCAATTGAGATGATTCTTCCGCCAGCGGGCAGATGCGGGATGACCGCCTTTGCGAACAGGACGGGGCCTCGCACGTTGATATCCATCAGTGCTTGATAGTCGTCTACATCAATGTCGGCGATCATTCCGTTCAAGCCGATAGCCGCGCTATTGACGAGAATATCGAGGCCGCCCAGCGTCGAGATGGCCTGCGCGACTGCGCATTCAATGGCTTGCGGGTTGGCACTGTCGGCTTGAATCGCGATAGCACGACGCCCTTTACCAGCGATGAATTTGGCCACTGCCTCAGCTTTTTCCGTCGACTGCTGGTAGGTGAACGCAACATCGGCCCCATTCTCTGCCAGTGCCACTGCGATAGCGGCGCCGATCCCGCGAGCTCCTCCCGTCACCAACGCCCGTTTTCCTTCCAAATCGATCATTACTCACCTGTCTGGCATGCAGTTATTTGGCCGCGCGCATTCACCAGGGATGGTGCAAGCGTGCCGATACGGGGGCGGATATTAGGGATCCAGTTCCTTGGTTTGTAGTCTCGTGGGTTGTATTACTGTGTCGCACAAATCGGAACATCCAACCGGGTGTTGGCGTTATTCGCGAGTGAGGAATGAAGCTTTGGAGAAATATTCGGGTGCGCTGATCAGGACTGGACGTATTAGCCGCGATAGCTCTGATGGATCAATAAGTAAGCCTGGTATCCATACTTTGCTTTCAGGACTCACTCGAAGGGAGCTTGGAATCGGGTCTTTCAGCTCTGTGGCGACTCAGGAATATGTGCCGCCTGGTCGCAGTATTCAAGCAGCAATTCGGTGAGCACCCTTATCTTTCGCGCAGGGTGCTGGCCTGGCGGTCGAACTACATAAGCGCCTGCTGGAGGCGGCGGATAATCCGTCATGATCGCTACAAGTGCGCCGCTCGCCAAATGCTCATGCGTGACCCAGTCAGGTAACCAGGCAATGCCGATGCCGGCCAAAGCTGCGGCCAGCAATGCGGTGCCATTGTCGGCTTTAAACGTTCCCTGCGGGCGCACCGTAACCATCGTGTCACCATCCATGAATGACCACGATTCATTGCCTTGCATCAGTGCTTGGTGGCTGACGACTTCGTCGGGTGTTTCGGGCGCTCCATGCGCCTTGATATAGACGGGGCTTGCTACCAATTGGCCAAAGATCGGTCCGATACACCGGGCGATCATGTTGGAATCGGGCAGGTAGCCCACCCGTATCGCGCAGTCATACCCCTCGGCGATGAGGTCAACGAAACGATCGGTGTAGTTCGTTTGCACATGAAGCTGTGGGTGACGCCTGGCCATTTCCGCGAGGATCGGCGCGAAATGTATTGGCCCCAGAGTCAGGGGCGCGGCGATCCGCAGGCGGCCACGAAGCTCGCCGGAAGGCAAGATCGCATCGCGTGCCGACTCGGCCTCAGCGCATATTCTGGCGGCGTAGTCGCGGAAGGTCGCCCCAGCTTCGGTAAGGGCCGCACCGCGGGTGGTACGCGCCATCAGTTGCACGCCCAGCTCTGCTTCCAGGCGGGCAAGCCGGCGACTGACGATAGATTTCGACATGCCCAGGCGCGTTGCCGCACGGGAAATGCCGCCGGCATCGGCCACTTCTACAAAGGTTTCAAGCTCTTCTATATCCATTTCCACGTTCCTTTTTTGCCACGCAGCTACGCACGGAATGCGACTACCAGAACGTACATCTGAACTGCACATTACGGAGTTCGCGCCTTGGCGCCAATAGCGGTTCCCGGGGACGTCCTGATCTGTGCGTACATGGGGCCGCTTTTCGAGCGGCCGGCAGTGCGTGCGAGTGTCGACAAGCTGCTACAGGATGTATTGCGGGAGCGTATACGGGTTGTCATTGAACGGGCCTTTACCCTATCGCAGGCTGCTGCGCATGACTTCGCGGAGCGAAGCAAACCGCTGGGGCGCGTCGTCATGAAGCCGTGAAGCCATCGCCAGAGAATGGCAGCAAAAACCGTGGCGTTCCTCATTGCGCGACACAGTTAGTCATTCGCTGCTACTACCCGAAGGTTTGAGGGCGCTGCACAGTGCATGAGGCATCGCCGCTCATAAGGCGCGCTGCACGGAACCTGATCCCGCAAATAAACGTGCCAACCCACGGCAACAAGAGGATGGATTAATGGCTTTTCGTAACGGTCTTGCTTCGCTTCTTCGTCCAGAAGACTCCGTACTTGTGTTGATCGACCACCAGCCTTTTCAACTCACCAATCTCAATAGCCACGATCCGCACGCAGCGGTCAACTGTGCGACAGCATTGGCGAAGGCTGCGAAGGCGTTTAACGTCCCGACCATTCTGACCAGTGTGATTGCCGAGCGTGGCGGTTGGATCTTTCCGCAAATCACCGACGTTTTCCCCGGTCAGGAGGTGATTGACCGAACGCTCATCAATACTTGGGAAGACAAGAAAGTAGTGGACGCGGTCAAGGCAACAGGCCGCAAGCAATTGGTCCTGGCTGGCCTGTGGACTGAGGTCTGCGTCGCCATGCCAGCGATTCAAGCACTAGGCGAGGGCTGGGACGTTACCGTGGTCACCGACGCGTGCGGTGGCGTTTCGGTCGAAGCCCATCAAGTCGCCATCCAACGCATGGTCGGCGCCGGGGCAAATGTCATGACCTGGTTGGCAGTCATGGCTGAATGGCAACGCGACTGGGCACGCCTCGATACGGCAGGCGCTGTAACCGATGTGCTTCTCCAGCATGCTGCAGGTAGCGGCATTGCTTATCTGTGGGAGCAGCAATTGCTCGACACGCCTGTACCCGCTGAAGGTTGATCAGCACGGGAGTGGGGGGCCAATGAAGTACCGCGTTGCCGGGGAGGGCCCCATTCCCGCGTTCATCGACGGCCGATACTGAAGGCGTGCATTCGCAATCTGCTGGGATATTGCGAATGACCAATGCCTAGTCCAACACAGCACATGGCCGGCTCGGGCCAGATCACCAACATTAAGCCTGGCTGTGACTTTGGCGCTTGGTAACTGCCTTCATCTGCCCGCGAAGTCCGTGCACCGTCATGTCTTTGCATCGGGAGGCCCGCTGGCACTGCGTAGCAATGGACTAAAATCCCTTCATATCGCGATCGATTGTTTGGGTGCTTTCACTCGGCGCCACAGCTTGATCAAGACCGCTCAAAACAATAATCGAGGTCTCTCTCAATGGCTGTCAGTTACAACCCTGAGCTCCACTATTCCGGCTTTCACGACCTGAGCGACCAGGTTCGTTTTCAAAGCACGGAAGGCAAGATCTGGTTTGGCGAGCAGCGCATGTTGTTGATGCAGGTATCGGCGATGGCTAATTTTCGCCGTGAACTCATCAATAGCCTCGGCGTCGAGCGCGCCAAGGGGTTCTTCTTGCGCCTTGGCTACCAGTCTGGACTCAAGGATGCGGAAATGGCCCGCAAGCTCAGACCAGACAGTCCGCAGTTGCAGATGTTTCTGGTCGGCCCGCAACTGCATTCCCTCAAAGGTATGGTCAATGCGAAACCCATTCAGTTAGAGCTGGATCAGGAGAGCGGCCATTTTTATTGCGAGCTCGAATGGATTGACTCCTTTGAGGTCGAGACTTGCCTGACTGAAGTCGGCCTGATGGAGGAACCAGTTTGTTGGTCTTTGTTGGGCTACGCCTGTGCGTACAGTTCTTCATTCATGAAACGCGAAATCATCATCCAAGAAACGACCTGTCGCGGATGCGGGGATGAGCGCTGCATCATTATTGGTAAACCTGCCGAGGAATGGGAGAACGCCGCAGAATTCAGACAGTACTTTCAAGCCGACCCAATCATCGAGGAGCTGTATGAACTGCAATCACAGATCAGCTCTCTGCGTAGAAGCCTGGAGAAGCAGGAAGCTCAATTCTATGGAGTAGGGCGCTCGCCTGCCTATTTGAAGGTATGCAAGATGATCGACAAGGCTGCCAAAGGAAAAATTTCCGTCCTGCTGCTCGGAGAAACTGGCGTCGGCAAGGAGGTCATCGCACGGAGCGTGCATCTGCGCAGTGATCGCGCCGAGCAAGCGTTTGTCGCAGTGAACTGCGCTGCCATTCCTCAGGACCTGATTGAAGCCGAATTGTTTGGTGTTGAGAAAGGCGCTTTTACCGGCGCCAATCAAACCCGCCCAGGACGCTTTGAACGGGCCAACGGAGGGACGATTTTTCTAGACGAGGTGGTGGAGCTGACGCCCAGAGCGCAGGCGACATTACTTCGGGTACTGCAAGAGGGTGAACTGGAACGGGTAGGCGATTCCCGAACCCGCAAGATCAATGTGCGAGTCATCGCTGCTACCAATGAAAGCCTCGCCGACGCCGTCGAAGCGGGCCGGTTTCGCGCCGATCTTTATTACCGCTTGAATGTGTTTCCGGTGCAGATTCCCCCACTGCGCGAGCGACTTGAAGATCTGCCACTGCTGGCCGAGCACTTTATAAGCAAGTTTCACTTGCAATATCACAAGCGAACGCTGGGTTTATCAGACAAAGCTCTTGAATTGTGTCGCCGCTACGCCTGGCCGGGGAATATTCGCGAATTGGAAAATACGATTGAGCGTGGCGTCATCCTGACCGACAGCAACGAGACCATAGGCCAGGATGCACTCTTTGCAGTCTTCCCAAAAACAGACGATTCGCACGGTGATCGTCTCAACTCTGATGGCGCGTTGGTTCAGGCTGGCGGTGAAGAACCTTGTCCCGATTGGGTTACGCAGATCTTTGATAAAAACATCAGCCTGGATGCTGTGGAAGAACGGCTGATGCGCCGCGCCATGGAGCTTTCACACCAAAACGTCTCGCAAGCCGCTCGCATGCTCGGCTTGACCCGGCCGGCACTGGCCTATCGCCTGAAGAAAAGCGGCTTGTTGCATGACGAGAGTCTTGAGTGACTTTGCGTGGCGGCCTGGCGGTTCACCGTGGACCACGCTTGAGCTGGATTGATCAAATCAACAAAACCTCGCCGAGACTTCATCAAATGATCAAACAAGCCCCTCGATAAACTCCGAGCCCGATACTCGCGATCTCACATTAAGCTATATGTCATTGATAAATATCGATTTATATAAGGTTTATAAAATTGGCATAGCCCTTGCTCCAGTACCACTTGTCGCTTTTCGACGCGTCGCTATTTGCAACATGGGTTGGATGACCGCGAATCGCAAAATCGTACTCATAAATGGAGAGCTCATGAATACTCGAAGCATCAAATTGATCACTGCAGCAATGGCGCTCGCCTCATGGTTAGTAACAATCACTCCAGCGTCGGCGCAGTCAGCTACTGAAGCGCAATCTGCTGCTTCACTAGCGGTTGTCGTGGAATTCCTGGCCAATACCGCACCCGATAAAGTCGAAGCCGCGGCAATGAGGTTGGCAGCTCCAGACGCCACCTATGTTTCTCTAAACTTTGACAATCCAGAACTCAGAAAAATCATGCCGTGGACCGGCACAAACAAAGGTCCCAAAGCCTTTAGCTCTTTGTTTTTGCAGGTCTCAAACTACTGGAAAATCGAAGACTTTACGATTACTACCAAAATCGCTTCCGGCGAAGATGTCGCGATTTTCGGTAAGTTCACCTACCGCTCCGTGGCGGTCGGACATCTGTTCACATCACCGTTTTCCATCCATGCGAAAGTTCAGGATGGAAAGATGACCTATTTCCAGTTCATGGAAGATACCTACGCGTCTGCCAGTTCGTTCCGGCAGTCCGGTTCATGGACCGTGAAGACATCCAAAGATGCACTTCCCTTCAAGGTGGGAGCGAATTAGCCGCAGATGATGTGCACTTGCAAAAGCAGCTTGGCAAGCGTTTTTCGGGCATTTAACTGAACCCCGCGAACGCGGCTGAACAATGCTGCATTCGTAAATTCAAGGGGCTTTTCGGCACCCCTGAACTCGTCCGGAAAGTGGCTTTTAGCCCTACCAGGACGGGTAGCGTTCTGCTTGCGCAGCCACGCATAACGCCGCTTTCGTATTGCTCTACTTACCAAAGGAAATGCGCCATGTCCAACAAGTACTTAGAAATACTGACCCCGCAAAACAGCCAAGTGATTTTCATCGACCACCAGCCCCAAATGGCCTTTGGTGTGCAGTCGATAGATCGGCAGGTGCTGAAAAATAATGTCGTGGGGTTGGCCAAGGCTGCCAAAGCGTTCGGCATACCTACCACCATCACGACTGTGGAAACCGAGGGTTTCTCTGGCAATACATACCCTGAGTTGCTAGCGGTATATCCGCAGAACAAAATCCTCGAACGTACTTCAATGAACTCCTGGGATGACCAAAACGTTCGTGATGCCTTGGCAGAGTCCGCCATTGCCGGCCGTAAGAAGATCGTCGTATCCGGCCTGTGGACCGAGGTCTGCAACACGACCTTCGCACTGTCCTGCCTGCGCGATACAGACTATGAAATCTATATGGTTGCCGACGCCTCGGGTGGCACCTCGGTCGACGCGCACAACTACGCCATGGACCGCATGATTCAGGCCGGTATCGTACCGGTTACCTGGCAACAGGTGCTGCTCGAATGGCAGCGGGATTGGGCGCGCAAGGAGACCTATGAAGCCGTGATGGGGATCGTGCAGGAACATTCCGGCGCCTACGGGATGGGTGTGGATTATGCCTACACCATGGTGCATAAGGCGCCTGAGCGGGTGCAACATGGCGAGCACATCGGTCCAAACCCTGCTAAATAAATCCGTTATGCAAGAGCTGTCGCGCAGGGCTGACGCGATAGCTCCACCCATCGGCGTTATTGTCCAAAACACGAGGTGGAGCATGAGGATGTATGCAGTTTAAAAGTCCAGTCAGACGTGAGTAACCGGTTCGCAAGGTTCGCTATTCCCTGAAGGCCCTGGAAACGGGCTTTGTATCTGTGAGGCCTCTACCTATGACATCGCGTCGAAAACTTCTCCAGGCCGCCTCCACCTTAGCGTTAGGGGGTGTCTTTGGACGCAGCGCTTTTTCCGAAACGCTAAGTAGGGAAGGGCCCAATATGACCGATTCCATTCCGGACATCATTTTCCACAATGGCGAGATCACTACACTGGATCGCGCCAACCCAGTCGCCCACGCCGTTGCAATCAAAGACGGCAAGTTTCTGGCTGTAGGGTCAGACCAGGAAGTCATGGCGCTGGCTGGCTCAGCCACAAAAATTGTCGACCTCAAGCGCCGTTGTGTGCTCCCTGGCTTAGTCGATAACCATACCCACATGGTCCGCGGCGGCCTTAACTACAATCTGGAATTGCGCTGGGACGGTGTGCGTTCACTGGCTGACGCCATGGACATGCTCAAGCGCCAAGTGGCTAACACACCAGCACCGCAGTGGGTTCGCGTGGTAGGTGGCTTCACTGAACACCAGTTCGTTGAAAAGCGTTTGCCAACCATAGCCGAGATCAATGCGATCGCGCCCGATACACCTGTATTTCTTCTGCATCTCTATGACCGGGCCTTGCTCAATGGTGCGGCCTTGCGCGCGGTCGGCTACACCCGAGATACCCCCGAGCCACCAGGCGGGAAAATTTACCGCGATGCCAATGGTGCGCCTACGGGCCTGCTGTTGGCCACGCCCAACGCGACGATCCTTTACGCCACGTTGGCCAAGGGACCGAAGTTGCCCTTCGACTATCAGGTCAACTCCACTCGCCATTTCATGCGCGAGCTCAATCGCTTGGGTGTGACAGGGGTTATTGATGCGGGCGGCGGTTTCCAAAACTATCCCGACGATTACGCAGTGATCCAGAAGTTGGACAACGATGGGCAAATGACGGTCAGGTTGGCTTACAACCTGTTCACTCAGAAACCCAAGGAAGAGAAGGAGGACTTCCTCAAGTGGACCTCCAGCGTTAAGTACAAGCAAGGAAACGACTACTTCCGTCACAACGGCGCGGGCGAAATGTTGGTGTTTTCCGCTGCCGACTTCGAAGATTTTCGCCAGCCGCGACCGGACCTGCAGCCCGAGATGGAGGGAGAACTGGAGGAAGTTGTGCGCATCCTTGCAGAGAACCGATGGCCGTGGCGGTTGCATGCCACCTACGACGAAACCATTACCCGAGCGCTGGATGTATTTGAGAAGGTCAACGAGGACATCCCCCTCGCTGGCATCAATTGGTTCTTTGATCATGCCGAAACCATCTCGGACAAATCGATCGACCGTATCGCCGCGCTCGGCGGTGGCATCGCTGTACAACATCGTATGGCTTATCAGGGCGAGTACTTCGTCGAGCGCTACGGCGCCCGTGCGGCGCAAGCGACCCCGCCCGTAGCGCGCATACTGGAAAAAGGGGTGAAAGTGTCTGCAGGCACCGATGCCACCCGGGTTGCCTCCTACAACCCCTGGGTTTCGCTATCCTGGATGGTAACCGGTAAAACGGTGGGCGGTCTGAATCTGTACCCTCAACGAAACCTGCTTGATCGCGAAGCGGCGTTGCGGATGTGGACAGAGAATGTCGCCTGGTTTTCTAACGAAGAGGGCAAACGTGGTCGCATCCAGACCGGTCACTTTGCTGACCTGATTGTGCCAAGTAAGGACTACTTCTCTGTGCCTGAGGACGAGATTTCATTTCTTACCGCCGATATGACCGTGGTTGGCGGGCGCGTGGTTTACGGGGCCGGCCAATTCGCCAGGTTTGACGACAACCCGCTACCGCCCGCCATGCCTGACTGGTCGCCGACGCGTACCTTTAAAGGTTATGGCGCTTGGGGAGACCCAGACGGAGCAGGCAGAAACTCGCTGGCTCCGCTGCGCGCCCAAGTCGCGGCCTCGTGCGGCTGCGCAAGCTTTTGCGGCCTGCACGGTCACGATCATGCCGGTGCATGGGGATCCAATGCTCCAGTATCGGACCCCCGAAGTTTTTTGGTGCCTTGGGCTGCTCCTGTTGGGCCGTGTAGAAATGGGCCGGTGATCGATCAGCTATCCTATGAGGGTCATCGGCCATTACTCCTGCGCTGCCAGCGCCTCAATCAGTTCTTGAATGGTCACGATTGAATGAGCGAAGGTCGGCCCGTTCAACTCGTGGGGTGCTACGTGTTTGACGCCTTTGGCTGGGAGAATGGCGGCGAGGACGTTGCGGACCATTGCGCACGCTTTTGGCCAAGTGCGCTCTAAAGAGATTACAAGGAACTATGCAGCCACAAACTCGATCACCGTCTTGCCCTTGCCGCGACCTTCGGCGACTTGGCGAAATGCCTCGTTGACGTCTTGCGGCGCAAAGTGCTGTTGATCCACGCGGATCGTCAGTTGACCCGCGTTGGCCAGCGCAGCGGCCTCGCGCAGGATAGCGCCGTGGTGTTCGCGTCCTTTGCCGGTGAGCAGTGGCGCCAGGGTGAAGACGCCCGAGTAGGTGGCACTTTTGAAAGATAACGGTGCCAGGCTGTGCTGGCCCCAACCCAGGCAGCTCAGCACGTGCCCGGTATAGGCTTTCACGGCTTTGAATGATGCATCCAGCGTGCTGCCGCCGACGGTGTCGTAGACAATGTCGAACCCTTCGCCGCCGGTGTAGTGCTCGACATAATCCTCAACGCTCTGAGCCTGATAGTCGATCGCTGTAGCCCCCAGCGAGCGTAGAAAGTCGAGACTGCCCGCCGAACCGGTGGCATAGACATCGGCACCGCGTGCCTTGGCCAGTTGCACAGCCACTTGGCCGACCCCACCCGCGCCCCCATGAATCAGGACACGCTGACCAGAGCGGACATTGGCGTGATCGACCAGACCTTCCCACGCGGTGATGAATACCAAAGGCAATGCAGCCGCCTCACGCATGCTGAGGGTGTGTGGCTTGACCGCGATCAGGCGGGCATCCACGGCAATGTACTCGGCCATGGTGCCTTGGGCACCGCCGATCCCGCCGGGCATGCCGAAGACTTCCTGGCCCGGGGTGAACCCCTCGACCGCTTCGCCCGTTTCGACCACCGTACCGGCAAGATCAAGGCCGAGCACGGCCGGCAGCGTTTGGCGGGCGTGAGCCCCTGCGCCGGCGGCAATTTTGGTATCGAGCGGATTGACCCCTGCGGCGTGAACCTTGACCAGTACTTGCCCCTTACCGGGAACAGGGCGGTCGATGTGACGGATGGCCAGAGGGGATTGAGCGGACTCGGCGATGGCGGCAAGCATGGAATGTTTCATGACGGGAACCTGTGTTGAGATGGACGCTTACAGATTGCCGCGCTTTAATCATTCCGATAAGAAACCCAATTTGCATATGACTTATTCCCCAAAGAGAACCAATCGTCGATGGATCTGTTCGACAGCATGCATGTCTTTGTTCGCGTCGTGGAGCGCGGGTCTTTCTCGGCGGTCGCCCGTGAACTGAACATGGGGCAGCCAGCAGTGAGCAAGCAAGTGCGCGCGCTGGAGCAGTACCTGGGTGGGCCATTGTTCGCACGCAGCACCCGGCATTTGGCCCTGACCGACCAAGGTCAACGCTTCTACGACCACTGCCAGGAAATTCTCGGCCACGTCGAAACTGCCACGCGAAGCTTCACCAGTGGCCAGGAGCAGATTGCCGGCCCTTTACGAGTCGCCGCCCCGGTCAGTTATGGAAGGTTATGCATCGCACCGCTCATAGGGATTTTCCTGCAACGCCATCCTGATGTGCGGATTGACCTGCGGCTGAGTGACCACAATGAAGACCTGCTCAAGGAAAACATCGATCTGGCGATCCGCATTGGCGCGGTGAAGAGCGAGGGATTGGTGGCACTACCACTGGGCAATAGCCCACGGCGTGTCTATGCGGCGCCCGGTTATCTGGATCTACACGGCGTGCCATGTGAGCCCAGCGAACTGTCAGGACACAACTGCATCGGCTTCACGTTGCTGGAGCATTACGACCGTTGGACCTTTACGCACCTCGGCCAAGCGTTCGATGTAGGTATCCAAGGCAACGTCACCAGCAACAGCAGCGAGGCCATCCGCGAAATCGTGCTCTCTGGCCTGGGTATTTCCCTCTCACCGCAATGGCTGTTCACAGCTGACGTCGAGCAGGGCAGGGTGAGTACCGTCCTCGACAACTATCAGACCAGCGCGCTGCCTGTCAGCGCCGTACTCAGCCGCGAGCGACGACGTTCAGCGCGGACGATGGCGTTCATCGATTTTCTACGCGAGCAATTGTTGTAGCAGCATTTCGCTCGGAAGACGGATCTACATGGATCCATCAGCGGATTTTTCCTGCCATTGAAGCCATCACGGACAGGTGACCCGAGCGGATATCTGACAAGCTCTTATTGACCGTCGAGCAGGCGCGGCACTTGCCACGGATTAGCCTCGCGCAGTGCTTCTGGCAGCAGCGCATCCGGGAAGCCCTGATAAGCGACAGGACGCAGGAAGCGCTCGATTGAACTCATGCCCACCGAGGTGAAGCGGCTGTCGGAGGTCGCGGGAAACGGGCCGCCGTGGACGGTGGCGTAGGTGACTTCCTGCGGGTGAGCGAAGGCGTTGACGACAATGCGCCCGGTGCGCCGCTCCAGCACCGGCAGCAGCCGCCGGGCCAGTGCAAGGTCGCTGTTTTCCAAGTGCAGGGCCGCGCTGAGTTGCCCCCGGAGTGAGCGCGCTACGGCCAGCAATTGTGCTTCGTCGTCGACGCTCACGAGTAGCGCTGATGGCCCGAACACTTCTTGGGCCAGCAACGGTTCGCTCAGAAACCTTAGGCCGTCGACCTCAAGCAGCGCCGACTGACCGTCGAAGTCCGCATGGCTTGCACCACCTTGCGCGATGCGACGCGCGCCGGCACTTTCAATGAGCTTCAACCCGTCGAGATAGGAGGCGTGAATGCCGGGCGTCAACATCGTCCGTGCGGCGGCTTCGCTTACGCGTTTCACCATGGCGCTGCGCAGCGTTTCGAGACCGGGGCCTTTGATCGCGATCAAAAGGGCGGGGCGCAGGCAGGCCTGGCCGACATTGACCAGCATGCGCTCGATGAAGCCGTCGCCAATTTGTCCACCCCGCTCAGCGAGCGCGGCGCGCAGAATGAAGGTTGGGTTGACGCTGGTCATTTCGGTGAAGACCGGAATCGGGTCCGGGCGCAGTTGCGCGCGGCGATACAAAGCCATGCCGCCGTGTTCCGAACCGGTGAAAGTCACCGCCTTGATCAGCGGGTGATCGACCAGCGCTTCGCCGATCGTATTACCGGCGCCCCGCACCATTGAGAACACCCCCTCGTGCAAGCCGTGCTCCTGCACCGCCTGACGGATCGCACGGGCCTGGATTTCCGAGGCGCCGGGATGCGCGTTGTGCGCCTTGAGGATCACGGTTGCGCCGGCGGCCAGTGCCGACGCGGTGTCGCCACCGGCCACCGAGTAGGCAATCGGAAAGTTACTGGCGCCGAAAATTGCCACCGGGCCGATGGCGATTTTTTGCAGCCGATGGTCCATGCGTGGGCGCGGCTGACGTTCAGGCTGCGCTGGGTCGATCGCCAGTTGCAGAAAGCGGCCTTGACGCACCACCTCGCCAAACTGGCGAAACTGCGTGGCTGCGCGGTTCACTTCACCTTCGAGCTGCACCTGGGGCAAGCCCGTTTCGAGTGCGGCGCGTGATGCCAGTTCTGAACGCACACTTTCCAGGTTATCGGCGATGCTATGCAGAAACGCCGCCCGTTGGCTCAGCGAGGTGTGGCTGTAACTGTCGAACGCTTCGTCCGCGAGCATTGCAGCCTGATGCACGTGCGTCGCATCGCCCAGCGCAAAGTCCGGCTCGATCCATTCACGAGTGGCGGGGTTGAGCGCCTTCATCGTGCCGGCAGTGGCCGCGACGTCGTTTGCGCCGATGATCAACTGTCCTGTGAGGTTCATCGCCATTACTCCTGCACTGCCAGCGCTTCAATCAGTTCCTGGGTGGTGACGATTGAATGAGCGAAAGTCGGCCCGTTCAACTCATGGGCGGCGTGCATCATTTCCGCGCGGAAAGCGGCGGTCGCATCGCGCACCAGCGTGACGTGGTAGCCCAATTCCGAGGCGTAGCGGGCGGTCGCTTCGATGCAGGTGTTGGCGAGCAGGCCGACGATGATGACGTGGGTGATGCCTTTCTGCTTCAGGCGAAAATCAAGGTCGGTATTGGCAAAACCGCTGGCGCCCCAATGTTCCTGCACGACAATGTCGCCGTCCTTCGGCGCGAAATCGGGATGCCATTCGCCGCCCCATTCACCGCGTGCGAAGTGGTGCATGTGCATGATTTTGCACTGGGTCGGTGTTGGATGATCCCAGCCTTCGTAGTCGCCATGTTCCCAGCGGTGGTGCGGCACGATGACCACCGGAATGTTCTGCGCTCGTACGGCGCGATCGAGGGCTCGCAGGTTGTCGAGCAGCCCGACCTGTTCGGCAATCGGCTTGATCAAGGGGAAGACCTTGCCGTTTTCCGAGAGGAAATCGTTGTACGGGTCGACCAGCAGGTAAGCGGTGCGATTGAGCGGATAAGGAGCGTTCGACATGACGATGTACTCCAAGCAAGTTGAGTGAGCGGTGCGCTGGGCTCGCCCGTGCGCCCATGCTGGTAAATCTTTCTGTCAGGCCGGGGCGGAATCTCGTGCCACTTGCCTGAGGATTTGTTCGTATTCCTTGACGGATAGCGATCCGGACACCAACTGACGACCGTTCAGCACCATGGCCGGCACCGAGTTAATCCCGCGTTCAAGGTAAAAACGTTCGAGTTCACGAACCTTGAGAGCGAACGCCTCGCTAGTCAAAATCTCTTGGGCGCGGGAGGTTGAAAGTCCCGCTTCACCGGCCAGGCGCACCAGTGTTTCGTGGTCGCTGGGGTTCTCGCCATTGGTGAAATAAGCCTTGAGCAGGATTTTCTTCAGTGCGACCTGGCGGCCCTCCTGCACGGCCCAGAACAGAAGTCGATGGGCATCGAAGGTGTTGTAGAAATGGCTGCGCTTTTCCAGGTCGAACTGAAAACCGATGGCTTTGCCGCGCGCGACGATCATTTCATTGCGCGAGGCGACTTCTTCGGCGCTGCGCCCGTATTTGCGCATCATGTGCTTGATGGCGTGCTCGCCCTCGGCCGGCATGTCCGGGTTCAGTTCGAAGGGCTTGAAGGTCAGCTCCACGGCAACCTCGCCGGCAACATTGGCGATGGCTTGTTCCAGCGCTGTGGCGCCGAGTGCGCACCAGGGGCACACAACATCCGATACAAAGTCGATACTGACGGGAAAAGTCATTTCTTCGACTCCGTCAGCTGTTGGCGGTACTCGGTGGTGGTAATTCCGGCATAGCCCCAGTTGTCGGTGTCGACCTCTTCAATAACGATGTGGGTGAGATGCGGGTCCTTGTTGAGGACGGTTTGCATGGTCTTGGTGATCTCGGCGATGACTTGAGATTTCTGTTCTTTGGTAACGCCGTCGCGAGTGATACGAACGCTGATGAAAGGCATGGGATAAGTCTCCAGTAGGCGCCCCATCGACATGATGAGGGGAGCAGTGGGATGGACTTTAGAGTGTTGCGTTCAGGGGATAAATCAGGGGCGGAGAACATCACTTATAACGCGATGTAATCAATACAACTGAGGGCTTTGCAGAAGGTAAATCGCCCTCCCTGGCTGCAGGCGCGGGGAGGGCGAATGCTACGGCGGGAGGAATCAGTTCTGCGCTTTGCTCATGCGGGTAAATAGCTCGGTGGGTACTTTCTTGCCATTGGAAATGTACTGGTTGGTTCTGAACTTGTAGACCTCACCTTCCGAAAGAAAACCATCGTGGTTGGTGTCCATCGCTTTGAATTCTTCATCGCCCTGAGGCGCTACAGCCAGCAGTTCTTTAAGAGAGACGAGGCCATCATGGTCGGTGTCTGTGCGAGCGAAAGAGTCGTCGCCACACTTGCCTTCACCGCACTTGCCTTCGGCAGTAGCGGACTTTTCGCTGGCTTCGCTGGCGCCGCATTTGCCTTCGCCACATTTGCCTTCGCCGGCTTTATCCGCCGATGCCAATTGATAGCCTTGGGGCAATGGCTCAACAGCGAATGCCGCAGACGATGCCAGGCTCATGCCACCGGCCAAAGCGATAGCGGCCAGGCCGAGACTGGTTTTGTTCGAGAAAGGTGTACGGTACATAGTGCTTCTCCAGATGCTTTGCGCGGCCAGGCCGCGGTTCATGCCACAGGGGCGGATCGGCCCTCAAAGAAGCTCCGGGCGAAGGGCGCAAGCGTCTTTCACTTCGACAGAGCGATCTTGTTCGGGCAGGGCTATTTAGCGGGGGTCATGTATCGGCGATGTATCAGGCAAGAGGAGCATTTGTAAGCCAATCCCAAGACTTCGCGTTTGGGTACATAGAGATACAAAAACCGACCTCAGCCTTTGCTCGTCAGTCAGGACAACAGCTTTAAAACGGGTGTCGCTGCTACGCCGACGGCAGCTTGCGCATGCAGCTGGCGCAGCAGCACCAGTGCGTCAGCGACGAAGCCGGTCACGTCTGAAGCACCAGCCTCCGCAGCCAACGCGCGCAACTGCGCTCGACCAGCCATGTCAGGGAACTGCTCGATCCGCTGCAACAAACGGAACGCGAGAGGGCTGACCTGGGAGAACTGCACTTGGCCACTCGGCACACGGCTGATCAGCAGCAACGTCGGTTGTTCTGGCGGTTCAGAAGGCAGGTGGCCTGGCCCGAGACGATGTACGGCCCAGGTGTAAGCCAGCGGCCAGACGAGCGGGGAAAGCCTGAGGGGACGTTCGAGTAAATGCGCCGCATCACTGGCCTGTAACGGCGCAGCGTCCAACTGTTGCAGCGCCATATCCACCCACTCGTAATGGGCCAATTCGGGCAAGAATGGGTACCAGGGATGGTCAAAGCCCGGCGAGTCTTCCAGGCTCGCTACGAAGTCTACAAACTCACGAGCAATTTCTCCGAAGCGTGGCGTTTGCGCGCGGTAATCACGCAAAAAACGCCGTACGAGCGCACGCCAACCGGCGTTACCCAGCACGGCAACCAGCACCGGAAACGTTCCGCCCAGCAACCCCAATAGATTGTTCAACACCAGGTTGAGATAGACCTGCGCTCTTGCGGGATTCATCTGCGCAGGCGGCGCATAACTGTCCGGGTCACGCAGGTACCGGGTCAGCGCGAGCTGCTGACTGTGCAAACTTGAAGGGGAGTTAGCCATCGACAGTCACCCGCACCAGAGCATTGGCGTCGCGTTGCAAGCGCCGAATGGTATTCAACTCAGCCACCAGTTCGTCGTAGGACGGAAAGTTGAAATCGCGCTCCAGCAGCGTTGGTTTCACACCGAATAGACCATAAGCCTGGCCCAGCAATGACCAGACTACCGGTTTGACCGACGCACCATGGGTGTCGATGATCAGGTCCTCGGCTTCGTCGTAATGGCCAGCCACATGCATGGCGACTACGCGTTCAGGTTCCAGGCCGGCGAGGAAAACCGCTGGATCGAAGCGATGGTTCACCGAGTTGACGTACACATTGTTAACGTCGAGCAACAGGTCGCAATCGGCCTCGCGGAGCACTGCATTGGTAAAAGTGAGTTCGTCCATGTCCTGATGAGCAGCGGCGTAGTAAGAGACGTTCTCCACAGCAAGACGACGACCGAGAATGTCCTGTGCACGGCGGATGCGCGCCGCAACGTGATGAACGGCCTCCTCAGTAAATGGCAACGGCAGCAGGTCGTATAAATGGCCATCGTCACTGCAGTAACTCAGGTGTTCGCTATAGAACGGCACGTTGAAGCGATCGAGAAAACCGCGGACTTGCTCAAGAAAAGACTCGTCCAGCGGCGCACTGCCACCCAGCGAAAGTGACAAGCCATGACATGACAGCGGGTAGCGTTCAGCCAGCGACTGCATGGCCTCTCCATGCGCGCCGCCGATGCCGATCCAGTTCTCTGGAGCAACCTCAAGAAAATCGAAATCACCGTCGGGAGCGTCACGAAGCGTGTTGAGCAGCGCACGGCGCAATCCGAGCCCGACGGTCGCCTCAAGGGGGAGCTGTGGATCTAAATGCGTTGGTGATGAAGTGTTCGTTTGCATGAGCTCAATACTCCGATTCGACGTCTGAAACGCCCGATCCACGCCACCTCCGCGGTCACCTTTGGCAGCCGGGCGGGCGTGAATCGGGCGATTGAAACCCGCCACGATTCTGCTCAAACGAGGTTGATCACCACGTTGATGTTGTTCCGCGTCGCTTTGGAGTACGGGCATGTCTGGTGTGCGGTATCGATCAGGTCTTGAGCGACGTTGCGATCCAGCCCGGGAAGGTAGACGTTAAGGCGAGCCTGGAGGAAATACGCACCATCGGTTGTGCCTAAATCCACTTCGGCGTCGACGGCAAGGTCAACCGGGAGGGTGACTTTCAGCTTGCTCGCCGCAAGCCCCATCGCGCCGATGAAACAGGCCGACCAACCTGCGGCAAACAACTGCTCTGGGTTGGTACCGGCGCCAGAGGTGCCAGGCGATGACAGCTTTATATCCAGTCGGCCATCGTCACTGAGAGCGGTGCCATTACGACCACCCGAGGAGGTATGGACTTTGCCGGTGTACAGCACTTTATCAATATGGGTCATGGTGAAACTCCTGGTTAACTAGCGGGGTTTGAAAGCGATAACCTTGTGACGCGATAACACTCAGCGTGCATTCAAACGCTTGAGATACCGACCGATGAATGCATCCAGGCTCAGCTTGCCGGCGCCTGTGAATACCAGTGGCAGAAGTGCGACGAGATAGATCAACGGCAGCTTGAAATTGCCGTAGCCTTTGTTGCTGATGGAGTACCCCATAGCCAGTTCGCTCAACGTCGACCACTCTGCTGGCCAGTGAACCGCGGCAGTTGCCACGACGGTGACCACGATGAGGATCAGTGCCGAGAGGCGTGTTCCCAGGCCTACAAGCAAAGCAATGGAACAGAGCAGTTCTGCCCACATGGATAACTGCCAATTGAACGTAGCCGGCAGCTGATTGAAGGGAAAAGGAAAGGCACCTTGAATGCTGGGGAACCAGTTCTCGCCGTTCCACTTTTCCCAGCCTGCTTCAAAAAACTCCCACGCTAGAAACACTCGCAGGCTTAATGGTGCGATCCAGTCTCCAGCACGATCGAGGTTAAGGTGCAGCCGATTCAAGACCGATGAGGCGTTTGTTTGCATTGGTTTAATCCTCCGACTTGTCGTCAAGAAAGTGGAAGCCGTTCAGGTGCTCCCACTGACAGGTGTCAGGCACAGGAGCACTGCGCTGGCCGTGAGCGCAGTTCATCGTGCTGGTGTATCTCGCTTGTGTCTGAGGGGGCGGGAAGATCAATGTTGTGTAACGTGTTTGCGTCCGTACACACTTGGATACAGAGCAATACCTGTCGAAGGCGCTATTTTGGAGTCGGGATATACGATCGGCTGCGTTCTGCCGGTGACTGGCGGGAGGATTTCGCAGAGCGAATGAACGTCGCAGATGAGGGGAGGGCGAGTGCGTGGAAAGTCCTGTTGAACGAGGGGGCACGCTAGGTGCCCACCCGATCTGTCTGCAACCGTCTAAGGTATCAAACGCATCTCTCGCAGTTTGTCGAACACGTCAAAAAATGCCTGATCACTCGCTTGGTAGGCAGTGAAGCCCATCAGGCGGCTTTTCGACATATCCGTGACCACTTCGATGGGGCGGCCAAGGTCGGCATCGGTATGCCATGGGGAAATCAGACGTCCAATATCGGACTCTTTCAAACCGTGCTCGGCGACTATTTGCGTCCATACGGCCTGATCGTCCGCCATCTGCTTCTCTAGAGGCGAGGGTGACGCAGGATAGTCAGCAGCAGGCAGGTCGAAGTATTCGGCAATTCGGCTCCACATCCATTTCCACCGGAATACATCGCCATTGGTGATATTGAATGCCTGATTCGCCGCAGCCGGCGTGGTGGCTGCCCACAGTTGCTGTTTCGCCAACTGCCGCGCATCGGTCATGTCGGTCAGGCTGTCCCATTGCACTTTTGATCCTGGAAACACGAAAGGGCGATTGGTGTGTTTGCAAATCGAGGCATAGACGGCGAGGGTGGTTGCCATGTTCATCGCGTTGCCCACGGCCACCCCAGTGACGGTATGCGGACGATGAACGCTCCACGTGAAGCCATCCTTTTCAGCCGCGGCGAAGAGTTCGTCTTCCTGAGCGTAATAGAAATTCTCGACATCCAGACGACCCTGTTCTTCGCGAAACGGTGTCTGCGGCAGGCTGCCTTTTCCATAGGCTTCGAAAGGGCCGAGGTAGTGTTTCAGGCCGGTAACCAGTGCTACGTGTTTGACGCTTTTGGCTGGGCGAATGGCGGCGAGGACGTTGCGCACCATGGCCGCATTGACGCGAATGTTCTCGGCCTCCGTGGCTTGCCGCGACCATGTGGTAATGAACACATGCGTGGGTTTCACATCCCTCAGCGCCTGTTCCAGTGAAGCAGGGTCCTGAAGGTCTGCCGCGACGGGGATCACGCCTTGCGCTTGCGACGGATGCCTCGACAGCGCGGCGACTTGCCACTGGTTGTCGATGAGTAACTGAGTGATGGCGCTGCCGACAATGCCGCTGGCGCCCACGACTAGAGCTGTCTGGGTCATAGGTTTCTCCTGGATTTGAGTTTGGGAGTCCGTCCGAGCAACAGAGGTTCAACCTGAAAATCAGTTAGAGTGCTCGCTACTCCCCGTTAAAGCCTGTGAGAAAAATGACTCGTCCGCTGTTTGTCGCTCTGGATGGCCCCAAAGGCGTCGGCAAAACCTCGCTGTTGGAGGCCATCACTGAAGTCCTGAGGGCGGACAAGCAAAAAGTCATCCGACTCTGCGAGAAAAAAGCGACCCGTTCAGGGGCGAGACAATGCACTTGGTGAACCAACTCGTCCGCCATCCTGACCGGGATCTGGAACTGGAAGTTTGCCAACGCCTGGCTGATAGCCGCCGCTGGATTTCTCAACACGTGCTCACCAAACAACCCGCCGACAGCATCATCCTGATCGATCGCTGGTACCCGTCCGATGCGGCGTTTCGCCGGATAGTCCCGTTCGCTGAAATCCTGCAGTTGAACATTGACCGCAACGTCCAGGTGCCCGACCTGCATGTCGGGGTGATCACAGCGGCGCAGATTTCATGGGCGAGGGCAGGGGCACGCCGGCGCGGCTTGAGCAGTACGGTGCTTCGCGGTCTTGAGGAGCATGTCGCTTGTACCGAGGCGTTTAAGGTGGCCGCTGCCGATCAGGGTTGGTTTTTGTGTCGGAATGAGGGGACGATCGAGCAGGCGACGGAGCGGGTAGTGGGGGAGATTGATCGGGTGATGAGCCGCCCTGATCTAGCCTCTCGATCTGACGCCTGAGCACACTTGCCAATCTGCACCGCCGACGAGCGGCGCAAATATGACAAAGTATTTCACCACTGAGCGAGGTCAAGAGATTAGGTTTATTCAGAGGCTTCAAGATGAGATTTGCACGTTTTTGCCAGGCGCTCTCCAACTGGGCAGGTAGCCCGAAGACCTTTTTGACAGCGATCGTTTTGATCATTGCGTGGGCCGGAACAGGGCCGTACTTTCACTATAACGACACCTGGCAACTCATCATCAACACGTCCACCACGATCATTACGTTCCTGATGGTGTTCCTCATACAAAACACCCAGAACCGCGACAACGACATTCTGCATTTGAAGATCGATGAGCTGATACGCGCCACCCATGAAGCCCAGAATGCCACGCTGGGTCTGGAGAAAATGGAGGCGCGCGAGCTGAGAAAATTGCGGGATCGGTATCGTGCGTTGGGTGAATCGAGTGAGATTGATGTAGAGCCGATCCATGATGATGGGGCTCGTTAGGACTCGACTGCAGGTCTTTTTTCTGCCGCTATCCCCAGGTGCGTGATTACATCGATTTGACTCGCCACCGCATCCTCAGCATGGGCACCTTTGTCGCGCTGCCCAGTGATAATCGGACGAGACTTGACTACCTGTCAGCTTGCCCCTGACCGCTTCGAAACCGGCTGGCGCCAAGCGCTTGAACACCGCCTCCACAAAACGCTGCAGCATTCCCTGTTCTGGATCGCGGTAACCGTAGCGATTTCAGGCGGGGGGATCCAGCAGGTCAATCAGGCGCGGCTCGATGCTGTCGGGTTGTATGTCGAGAATTGCCAGCGTGACCGGCAATTTGAAACGCCGAGGGCCGGCGCTACCAGGGTTCACGTATAGACGATCGCCGCGCCATTCGATGCACGGTTTGTGAGAGTGGCCGGTGATGATGAGCTTTATGTCTGGATCCAGGTCGGCAGGGACGTCGGCGATGTCGTGGACAAGAAGGGTGTGCCAGCCGTTGATAGTGCAGGTCAGACGGTCGGGGAGGTCTCTGGCCCATGGGCTGCTGAGATCATTGTTGCCGCGCACGGCGTGGACGGGAGCAATTTCGGACAATTGGGCGAGGATGTCCGGGTTGCCGATGTCGCCGGCGTGGATGATCAGGTCACAGCCTTGGAGCGCGCCAATGGCTTCAGCGCGGAGGAGATTGTGAGTGTCGGATATCAGAGCGGTTTTCAAGGGCAAATGCTCCGTAGATGTTTCGAGTGGGAGTGGCTGTTTTCGACCCAAAGCTGCCTTTTGCCAAGCAGTGATTCAGGGGTTTTAGTTCGTCATTATGGCTAGATCGAGAATAACGTCCTGGCGTTCAGCGGTGAGATCCAAGCCTGCCTTCACAGCCGAGTGACTGTCAGTTATGCGTAGTTAGCGCTTGTTAGCGCCCGGCTACCGAAGTATGTCGCGTGGTGACTTTTTCGCTGGCCACTCAAGACTCTGCGTCGATTTTCGATGCCCGTGGCCTGCAGGAAACGGCAGTACGATGTACGAACATTTTTGACATCCCTGTCTCTTTGCCATCGTCACAATCATGTGGGAAAAGGCTGATTTTTTATTTCGCAGAATTTCTACATTTTGTTTGCCTCACCAGCAAAAAACGTGGTTATTATCTGCCGGCGCTTCGGGTCACAAACCCGGCGCCAGAAGATTGTCGTGTGTCCACAGACCCGGCAGTCGCAGCCGATCGGGACCACCCTGGCGCTGTCATCCCCGCGCAGGTTGTTCCTCGTCGTTGACCCTCAAAATGGAAGGCGAGGTTTCAATTGGTCACGCGGTTTGCAATCGTCGATGTATTGAATGGGGCGACGTCTGTCGCTAATGATTCGACCCACTTTCCAGTTGCCTGCGCCGACCGCGCGGCGGCGTTCTTCTCCAGCCTGTCTCCCCCGAATCTCTGCGTGTGCCCGCGTTCAACGTGAGTCTGCACGCGCGCGCCGTGCCATCCTCCTGAATTCGAATGAGCGTGCCGGCATCTGATGCCGGGGCCTGACTGGCGGGGCATGTTCTGTCCCGGCCTGATCACAACAATAAAGTAGTCATGGACGGTACTCTCCGATGCTCGATAACACTTCCTTGCGTGGGACGAATCCAACGCAGCCCGACGTTTGCTCCTTGAAACCGTTCGATGCAGACCTGTGCGTGCACGGTCTGTTTGAGGCGCAGGTGCTGCGCAACCCTGATGCCATCGCCGCACGCTGGCAGCAGGAGGCGCTCAGTTATCGTGAACTGAACACCCGCGCCAACCGGTTGGCCCATCACCTTCGCAAGCTCGGGGTCGGGCCGGACGTGCCAGTCGGACTGTGCCTGGAGCGCTCGTTGGAAATGCTGGTCGGCGTACTCGCGGTGCTCAAGGCCGGCGGCGCCTATGTGCCGCTGGACCCGTCTTATCCGCAGGCGCGGCTGGCGCACATGCTGGCCGACAGCGCACCGCCGGTGGTGCTGACCCATGGACAGGCGCGCGTTGTTTTGCGGGCGGCGCTCGAACAGTCGGCGACCACCCCCACTCTGCTGGATCTGGCCGACGCCCGCGATTGGGCTGCGCTTGCGGCTGACAACCCTGATCCTCACGCGATCGGCCTGACACCCCGTCACCTGGCTTACGTGATCTACACCTCCGGCTCCACCGGCACCCCGAAAGGCGTGATGGTCGAGCATCGCGGGCTGGTTGCGGTGGGTGGTGACTGGGCGCAACTCTATGAGTTGGGCGAGCCGATAAACCACCTGCAAATGGCCGGTTTTTCCTTCGACGTGTTCAGCGCCGACCTGATCCGGGCGCTGGGTTTTGGCGGCACGCTGGTGCTGTGTCCACGGGACACCCTGATGGACCCGCCGGCCCTGTATCGCTTGATACGTGACGCGCGCATCGGCTTTGCCGACTTCGTGCCGGCGCTGCTCAATCCGCTGTTGGCGTGGGTCGAAGAGACCGGCCACGACCTGTCGTTCCTGCGCACCGTGGTCTGCGGCTCCGACATCTGGACCGCCCACAGCGCCCGGCAATTACGCAGGCTGTGCGGTGAGCAGGTGCAGATCGTCCAGGCCTATGGCGTCACCGAGGCGAGCATCGACAGCACCTGTTTTGAATTCACCGAAGGCAGCCAGATCGACGCGGTGTTGCCCGTCGGCCGGGCACTGCCCAATACCCGGATTTACCTGCTCGACGCTGACGGTACAGCGGTTGCCGAGGGGGCAGCCGGTGAACTGTACATCGGTGGCATCGGCGTGGCGCGCGGTTATCTGAACCTGCCGCAACTGACCACTGAGCGTTTCATCGACAGCCCGTTCGTGGCGGGCGAGCGTCTGTATCGCACCGGAGATCTGGCGCGTTACCGGGCCGACGGCCAATTGGAATTCCTCGGCCGCAACGATTCCCAGGCCAAATTGCGCGGGCTGCGTCTGGAGCTGGGGGAAATCGAAACCCGGCTCGCGGACATTCCGGGCGTGCGGGAAAGCGTGGTGTTGCTGCGTCAGGACAGGCCCGGTGAACCGCGTCTGGTGGCCTACTACTGCGAAAAACCAGACTCAGCGCTGAGCCCGCGCGCGCTGCGTGAACAGCTGCAAACCAGTCTGCCGGACTACATGGTGCCAACCGCCTTCGTGCGTCTCGATACGTTGCCGCTGACCGCCAACGGCAAGGTCGATCGACCAAACCTGCCGGTGCCGGACATGGAGGCGTTCGAGCAGCAGGAGTATCAGGCACCACAAGGCCCGCTGGAAACAGCGCTCGCCGCAATCTGGGCCGACGTGCTCGGCATCGAGCAGGTCGGGCGTCAGGATCAGTTCTTCGCCCTCGGCGGTCACTCGCTGCTGGTGATGCGCGTGCTGGCGCAGGTTCGTCATGCGCTGGGGCTGGAAGTGGCACCCTCGACGCTGTTTGCCGCGCCGGTTCTGGCTGAGTTCGCCGAACGGCTGCACGCCAGTCAGGCGGCGGCTCGCCCAGCCATCACAACCCTTGAACGCTCGGGCGCGCAAACGTTGTCGTCTGCTCAGCAGCGCCTGTGGTTTTTGGCGCAAATGGAGGGTGGCAACGCCGCCTATCACATGCCGTTGAACCTGCGTTTGCGCGGTTCGCTGGACGTGGCAGCACTCGAACGCAGCTTCAATCAACTGGTGGCGCGCCATGCGGCGCTACGCACGACGTTCATTGCCGTTGAAGGGGAAGGGCGACAATGGGTTTCGCCGCCTGCGCGCAGTATCCGGCTGACGGTGATTGACGTGCAGGGGAACGATGCGCAAAAACGCCTGAGCCGCTTGATCGACGAGGAGGGGGCCGTACCGTTCGATCTGAGCCGCGGCCCGCTGATGAGGGTCAGCCTGGTGCGGCTGGCGGCGGATGACCATGTGCTGTTGCTGACCCAGCACCACATCATCTCGGACGGCTGGTCGATGGGCGTGCTCACCCGCGAGCTCGGCCAACTGTACGCAGCGGCGTTGCAGGATCGCGACGATCCGCTGCCGCCATTGCCGGTGCAGTACGTGGATTACGCCGTGTGGCAAAAACAGTGGCTGTCCGGTGACGTTCTGGAGCAGCAAAGCCGCTACTGGCGTGAAACCCTCAGCGGCGCACCGGTGCTGCTGGCGCTGCCGACCGATCACAAGCGCCCGCCCGTGCAGGATTACCTCGGCGGCTTTGTTCCATTGGTCTTCGACGAAGCTTTGACCGCGCGATTGAAAGCCCTGGGCATGCAGCAAGGCACGACGCTGTTCATGACTCTGCTGGCCGGTTTTTCGCTGTTGTTGTCGCGCCTGTCGGGGCAAAGTGACGTGGTGATCGGCGTGCCGTCGGCCAACCGTCCGCAACAGGAACTGGAAGGGCTGATCGGTTTCTTCGTCAATACGTTGGCTCTGCGGATGACTCAGTCGGGTACGCCGTCGGTGGCGCAATGGCTGCAACAGGCGCGGCGAGTGGCGCTGGAGGCTCAGGAGCATCAGGACCTGCCGTTCGAGCAAGTGGTGGAATTGCTCAACCCGCCGCGCAGCCTGGCCCACAGTCCGCTGTTTCAGGTGCTGTTTGCCTGGGAACAGGATCAGGATTCCGATCTGCTGCTGACCGGGCTTGAGGTAACCCCGGTCGAGAGCAGCCATCACGTGGCCAAGTTCGACCTGCAACTGGCCCTCAGTGAGCGTGACGGGCGGATCGTCGGCGGTCTGGAATATGCTTCGGGCCTGTTCGAGCGCGGCACCGTCGAGCAGTTCGGCGAGTACCTGCGTCGGGTACTGACGCAGATGTTCGAGAATAGCGAGCAGTCGCTGGCGGGGATCAAGCTGCTGAGCGCCGAGCAACACCAGCAGATCGTTCATGACTGGAACCGCACCGCCCGGGAAACCGCGGCGCTACCCGGTTGCGTGGCGCGTTTCGAAAGCCTCGCCCGGCAAACACCCGACGCCGTGGCGCTGCTCGCCGAACGTGAGCAACTGAGCTACGGCGAACTGAATCGCGCCGCCAACCGCCTCGCGCGTTACCTGATCGAACAAGGCGTCGGCCCCGAGCATCGCGTCGGCCTGTGCCTGGAGCGTTCGCCGCAAATGGTTATCGGCCTGCTGGCGATCCTCAAGGCCGGTGCGGCGTATGTGCCATTCGATCCGGCTTACCCGAGCGAACGTCTGGCGTTCATGTTCAGTGATGCGGCGCCTACCTTGCTGCTGACGCAATCGAGCCTGATGGCCGGGCTACCAGCTAACGAGGCGAAAATCTGCTGCCTGGACACTGACGCATCGCATTGGGCGCAACACCCGACGGACGACCCGCAGGTCACGGTGAGCCCGGAACACCTCGGCTACGTGCTTTACACCTCCGGCTCCACCGGACGCCCCAAAGGCGTGGCCCACAGCCGTCGTGCGCTGGACAACCTGATCACCTGGCAACTCGATCAGGCCAGGGCGCCGCAGCGGGTGCTGCAATTCGCCTCGCTGAATTTCGACGTCTCGTTCCAGGAAATCTGCAGCACGCTGTGCCAGGGCGGCAGCCTGTTGCTGATGACCGAAGACAGTCGCAAGGACCTCGCCGCGCTACGCCCGACCCTGGTGGCCGAAGGTGTACAGCGGGCGTTCCTGCCGTTCGCCGTGTTGCAGCAACTCGCCGGCCTGACCGAGGCCGATGCACCGATGCCGGCCGGCGGCTGCGAGATCATCACCGCCGGTGAAGCCCTGCAAATCAATGACGAGCTGCGTGGCTTTGTCCGCGGGCTCGGCGGCGCGCAGTTGCACAACCAGTACGGGCCGACCGAAACCCATGTGGTCAGCCAATTCAGCCTCGATTGCGACGCGGCCGAATCCTGGCCGGACGCGCCGCCCATTGGCCGCCCCATCGCCAATGCGCGGCTGTACGTGCTGGACGAATATCTGAATCCCGTGCCGACCGGCGTGGCAGGCGAGTTGTACATCGCTGGCGCTTGCCTGGCCCGTGGCTATCTGAACCGCCCGGACCTGACCGCCGAACGCTTCCTGCCGGACCCGTTCAGTGCCGAGCCGGGCGGGCGGATGTACCGCAGCGGCGACCTCGCGAAGTTCCAGGCCGACGGCAACGTGCAATACCTGGGACGCATCGACCAGCAGGTGAAATTGCGCGGTTTCCGCATCGAGCTCGGCGAGATCGACAGCCTGTTGCATCAACAACCCGGCGTACAGGAAGCCGCCGTGTTGCTGCGTGAGGACGTGGCCGGGGACAAGCGTCTGGTGGCCTATGTGGTCGGCACCGCGCGCCCTGAATGCCTGCGCGCCGAACTGCAACGCCAGTTGCCCGAACACATGATCCCGAGTGCCTGGGTTCGCCTGTCGCAATTGCCGCTGACCCGCAACGGCAAGCTCGACCGCCAGGCGCTGCCAGCGCCGGAACGCAGTGCCGGGGCGACTTACGAGGCGCCGCGCAATGACATTGAGCGTCAGATGGCCGGGATCTGGGCCGAAGTGCTCAAGTGCGAAAGGGTCGGCATCCACGACAACTTCTTCGACCTCGGCGGCCACTCGCTGCTGGCGACGCGGATGATCTACGCGATCAACCAGCGCATGGGCGCGCAACTGTCCCTGAGCAGCCTGTTCCAGACCCCGGTGTTGCTGGATCTGGCGGCGCAGGTGTCGCGTGAAGAGCAAAGCGTTGAACCGGCATTCATCCAGCTCGAGCCGGATCGCGGCAATCGACATGAACCGTTCCCTCTTACCGATATCCAGCAAGCCTACTGGTTCGGTCGCGAGGCCACGGTCAGTCTGGGCGGCGTCAGTGCCCACGGCTACGAAGAATTGCGCATTCGCGAATTCGACGCCGAGCGTTTCGAGCGTGCGCTGAACCGCATGATCCAGCGCCACGACATGCTGCGCGTGGTGTTCCTCAGCAACGGTACGCAACAGGTACTGGGGCAGGTGCCGACCTACCATATGCCGCGCAGCGACCTGCGCGGGTTGCCCGCTGATGTAGCGCAACGCACCCTTGAGGCGACCCGCGAACGCCAGTCCCACCAGGTGCTGGACGCCAGTCGCTGGCCGCTGTTCGAGTTCAGCCTGTCGTTGCTCGACGACGGCATCACCCATTTGCACATCAGCCTCGACGCGCTGATCGTCGACGCGGCGAGCACGCAGATTCTCGCCCGCGAACTCATGGCGTTCTATGTCGATCCGACGCTGGAACTGGCGGAACCGGGCCTGACTTTCCGCGACTATGTGCTGGCCGAACAACAGCTGCGCGATGGCCGCCGCTACGAGCAGGCGCTGGGCTACTGGCGTGAGCGGGTGACCACTCTGGCCCCGGCGCCGGACCTGCCGTTGGTGCGCCAGCCAGAAAGCATCGCCAACCCGCACTTCACCCGCCGCGACCGCGACATGTCGGCGACTCAGTGGACGCAGCTCAAAGCCGTGGCTAAACAGTTTGCCGTGACGCCGTCGGTAATGCTGCTGACCGCGTTCAGTGAAGTGCTGGCACTCTGGAGCCGCACGCCGCGTTTCACCCTGAGCCTGCCGCTGTTCAACCGCATGCCGCTTCATCCCGATGTAGACGAAATCATCGGCGACTTCACCTCGCTGGTGCTGCTGGAAGTCGGCATCGACGGTTCGCAGAGTTTCACCGATAAGGCCCGCGCGGTGCAGGCGCAACTGTGGCGCGATATCGACCATTCGGTGGTCAGCGGTGTGCGAGTACTGCGCGAATTGTCCCAGGCCCGGGGCGTGCAGCAGACGGCGATGCCGATCGTGTTCAACAGCACTCTGTCGGAAGCGGCGCCGGAACTGGCCGAGTTCAATCTCGCCGACGCGTTGAATGCCAGGCACATGCACAGCATCACCCAGACCCCGCAGGTGTGGCTCGACCACACGTTGCTGGAGCTGGAAGGACGGCTGCTGTTTAACTGGGACAGCATCGACGAACTGTTCCCGCAAGGGATGATCGAGCAGATGTTCGTCGCGTATAACACGCTGCTCGACAGCCTGTGCGAGCCGGCAGCCTGGGGCGCAAACACGCCGCAATTGTTGCCGCAGGCACGCTTGCCGGCACCGGTCGACAACCAGCACACGCTGCCGTTGATGCACGACTTGTTCGAACGTCAGGCCCTCGCCACACCGGATGCACTGGCGGTAATCGGTGAGCGACAGCTGACGTACGCCCAGCTACGCAACGAGGCGCGGCAACTCGGCGCCCGTCTGCAAGCGCAAGGCGTGCTGCCGAACCGCTTGGTCGCGGTGGTGATGGAGCGTGGTTGGGAGCAAGTGGTCGCGACCCTGGCGACTCTGTATGCCGGCGGCGCTTATCTGCCCATCGAGCCGACTCAGCCGGCGGAACGGCTGCGCCATATTCTGGAGCGGGCCGAGGCGAGTCTGGCCCTGACCCAACCCGCGCTGCTCGACAAAATCGAATGGCCGGTGCAAGTCACGGCCATCGCGGTGACCGATGAAGTCTCATACGATGTACAGCCACTGCAACCGGTACAGGTGAACGAAAGCGACCTGGCTTACGTGATCTATACCTCGGGCTCCACCGGCCAGCCCAAAGGCGTGATGATCGATCATCGCGGTGCGGTCAATACCTTGCTCGACATCAACCGACGCTTTGCCGTCGGCCCGAACGACCGCGTATTGGCGATCTCGTCGCTGAGCTTCGACCTGTCGGTCTATGACTTCTTCGGCTCCCTCGCCGTGGGCGCGGCGGTGGTCATCCTGGAACCGCAACTGTCACTGGATCCGGCGCACTGGCTGGCGTTGATCGAACGTCACCAGGTCAGCGTGTGGAACTCGGTCCCGGCGCTGCTCGGCATGCTGGTCGAGTACGTCGAGGGCGAGGGCGGCGCGTTGCCCGCCAGCCTGCGGGTGGCGATGCTGTCCGGTGACTGGATTCCATTGACTCTGCCCGAGCGGGCCTGGGCCTTGCGGGCGGATTTGCAGTTGATCAGCCTGGGCGGTGCCACCGAAGCGTCGATCTGGTCGATCTGCTACCCGGTGCAGCATGTCGACCCGGCGTGGCGCAGCATTCCCTACGGCAAGGCTCTCGATCATCAGCGTTTCTACGTGCTGGATGAAACGCTGCAGGTGCGCCCGACCTGGGTCGCGGGGCAGCTGTACATCGGCGGTATCGGTCTGGCGAAAGGTTACTGGCGCGATGACAAGCTCAGCGCCGGCAGTTTCTTTGATCATCCACTGACCGGCGAGCGCCTGTATCGCACCGGCGACCTGGGGCGCTTGCTGCCGGACGGCAACATCGAATTCCTCGGCCGCGAAGACAATCAGGTCAAGGTTCAGGGTTATCGCATCGAGCTGGGCGAAATCGAAGCCGCGCTCAATCGCCATCCCGGCGTGCAGAGCGCGGTGGTGCGGATTTTGGGCAGCGCGCTGGGCGAGAAGCGTCTGGCGGGTTACGTGCTCAAGGCCGATCCGGCGTTGCAGGCCAACGATTTGAGCGCGTACTTGAGCGACAAACTGCCGGCCTACATGATTCCGCCGTCGTTCACCTTTGTTGAGGCGTGGCCGTTGTCGTCCAACGGCAAAGTCGACAAGAAACGCCTGCCGGAACCGGAGCAGATCGAGGAGCAAGGACCGGCGATCGAAGTCGATGGCCCGCAGGAGCAACGGCTGGTGGCGATCGTGCAGGACGTGCTCAAGCGCGGTTCCATTGCCGCCAACGCCAATCTGCTGAACCTCGGCGCAACGTCGATCGATATCGTCAGGATCAGCAACGCCTTGTCCGGCGCCTTGCAGTTCCGCCCGCACGTGGCGCAACTGCTGGCCCAACCGACGTTGCTGCATCTGCTTGGCATGTACCGCCAGAACCGGGCGCGACAGGATGTGCTCGGCAAGGTGCAGCAGGCCTCGGATCTCGTACAGGACATCATCGAAGATCCCCAGCAGCGGGCGAAGTTCAAGGCCGAACAGCGTGGACGCCGCGACTTCGCTCAGACCCTGCCGGCGCTGGCGCTGGACCTGCCGCAAGACCCGGCCTTCGCCCGACGGTTGAGCAATTACCGCTCGGTGCGTCAATACGATCGGCAACCGATCGCCACCCGGGCCTTCGCGCACGTACTGGCGGCGTTGGCCCAAGGGCAACTCGATGGCGAGGTGAAATACCAGTTCCCGTCGGCGGGCGGGCTGTACCCGATTCAGGCGTACCTCTACGTCAAGCCGGATCGCGTGCTCGGCGTGCCCGGCGGCGCGTATTACTACGATCCCCGCCAGCATCGTCTGCTGGCGCTCCAGAGCGGAGCGCTCGACCCGGACACCTATGACTATTTCGTCAACCGTCCGGTCTACGAGAACGCCGCGTTCTCGCTGTTCTTCATCGCCGACATGGCGGCGATTCGTCCGTTGTACGGCGAGCGCAGCCGCGACTTCTGCCACATCGAAAGCGGCGCCATGGCCCAGTTGCTGAGCATGACCGCCGTCGAGCAGGGCCTGGGCCTGTGCGGCATCGGCTCGGTCGAAGAACAGCAACTGACCACGTTGTTCGACCTCGGGCCGAGCCATGAATTGATCTACTCGATGATCGGCGGCCTGCGCACGGCCGATGAACGACACTGCGCGCCAGTCGAGGCGTTTGCCATCGAGCCTGTGACCGCCAGCCTGGACGACGAAGACATGGAGGAATTCGAAGTATGAATGCCGATCAATTGCTGGCGTTGTTCGCTCGCCATGGCGTGGTGCTCGAGGTTGACCGTGACAGGCTGCGCTGCAAGGCGCCGCGCGGGTTTCTCACCGAAGAACTGACCCAGGCGCTCAAGCGTCACAAACAGGAACTGATCGCCTTGCTCGGCGGGCAAGATGACGCGGTAATTCCCCGCCGAGCAAGTGCGCACGGGGCCTGGCCATTGTCGTTTTCGCAACGGCAACTGTGGTTTCTTGATCAACTGGAACCCGGCAACCCGTTCTACAACGTGCCGACGGCGGTAACGCTGAAAGGACAGTTGGACGTCGCGCAGCTGGAGCGGGCGCTCAACCAACTGGTGGCCCGCCACGAAGTCCTGCGCACGACGTTTTGCAGCGTGGACGGTGAACCGCGTCAGGTGGTGCATTCGTCGATGCCGCTGTCGTTGTCGGTGACCGATCTGCGCCAATTGCCTGCCGACGAGCGCGAGCAGCAAGTGCGAATCGCCGTCGAACAGGATGCCCGGGCGCCGTTCGATCTGGCCGCAGGCCCTTTGCTGCGGGCGTCGTTACTGCACGTGGCCGACGATGAATACCTGTGGCTGTACAGCGTGCATCACATCATCGCCGACGGCTGGTCGATGAGTGTGATCCTGCATGAAGTCGCCACGCTGTACGGCGATTATCTGCGTGGCGAAACCTCGACTCTTGCGCCGTTGCCGGTGCAATACGCCGACTACGCGTGCTGGCAGCAACAGCGGGTGGGTGGTGCGGCGCTGGACGCGCAGCTCGATTACTGGCGCCGCACCCTGGACGACGCGCCGCTGCTCTCGACCTTGCCCGCCGACCGGCCGCGGCCGCTGGTGCAGCGCTTTGTCGGGTCCACGTTCAGTTCGTCCGTCGATGGCGGCACCTTGCGTGAACTCACCGCGCTGGCCCGGCAGACCCAGGGCACGCTGTTCAACGTGTTGCTGGGCGCATTGGCGGTGCTGCTGTGGCGCCACAGCGGTCAGCAGGATCTGTGCATCGGCACGCCGTTCGCCAATCGCAATCGCCCGGAAATCGAGCCGCTGATCGGTCACTTCGTCAATACGCTGGTGCTGCGTCAGCGCCTGAATCCGCAGCAGACCTTCGCTGAACTGCTGCGTGAGGTGCGGGGGCAGATGTTCGACGTCCACGCCCATCAGGACGTGCCGTTCGACCGCGTGGTCGAGGCCGTCAACCCGCCGCGCGATCCCGGTCACTCACCGTTGTTCCAGGTGATGCTGGTGCTGCAGAACACCCCGGGCAACGCGGTGCAGATGCCCGCTCTGGAACTGGCGCCGTACGGCACCAGCAGTGCCACGGCCAAGTTCGATCTGGCATTCGAATGGGTCGAGCGGGCAGGGCGACTGGACTTGCTGGTGGAATACAACACCGACCTCTACGACGTTGCGACCATCGAACGCCTGAGCGGGCACTACCGCCACCTGCTCGAGCAGATCGCCGCCGACGCCAAGCAACCGATCAATGCGTTGCCGTTGATGAACGAGGCGGAGCGTCAGCAGATGCTGGTGGACTTCAACCGCGCCGCGCCACTGACGCAAGCGGCGCCCTGCGTGCATCAACTGGTCGAATCGCAGGCGGCGAGCAACCCTCAGGCCTGCGCAGTTGTGTTCGAGGATGAGTCGCTTGACTACGCCGAACTCAATGCCCGGGCCAACCGCCTGGCGCGGCACTTGCGCAACTTGGGCGTCGGCCCGGATGTGCGCGTGGCGGTGTGCATCGAGCGCTCGCTGGAGTTGCCGGTCGCGTTGCTGGCAGTGCTCAAGGCCGGCGGCGCCTACGTGCCGCTGGATCCGGATTATCCGCTGGGGCGCCTGAGCCATATGCTCGGTGACAGCACACCGGCGGTGCTGCTGACCCTCGGCTCGGCGCACGGTATCCTGCGCCAAGCCGTGCAAGGCTCGACCTGGGAAGCGCCGATTCTCGACCTCGAAAAAGATGCCGCGAGCTGGGCGTCATTGCCGGCGGACAATCTTGATCCGCGCCATGTCGGAGTCACCCCTGACCACCTCGCCTACGTGATCTACACCTCGGGCACCACCGGTTTGCCCAAGGGGGCGATGGTCGCCCACCGTGGCCTGAGCAACCTGCTGCTGTGGTGTTTGCAGGTCTGCGGCGAAGCGGGGGCGATGCTGCACAAGATTCCGTTCGGTTTCGATGCCTCGGCGTGGGAGACGTTCTGGCCGCTGGCAACTGGCGGGCGGCTGGTGATCGCGCGGCCCGGCGGGCATTACGAACCAGCGTATCTGGCGCGCGAGGTGCGCGAACGGAAGGTCACGGCGCTGGTGTTCGTGCCGGCGATGCTACAGCTGTTTCTGGAGGTCGACGAGGTCAGCCAGTGTGCGTCGCTGACTGACGTGTTCAGCGGCGGCGGTGAACTGCCACCGGCTCTGGCCCGGCGCTTTCAGGAGCGCCTGCCCCACGCGCGGTTGCACAACGTCTATGGCCCGACCGAAACCACGGTGATCAACAGCATCTGGACCCTGGAGCCTGGCGCCGAGGTGCCGGCCCGGCAGCTGCCGATTGGCCGGCCGATTTCCAATAACCGTTTTTACGTGCTTGATGACCGCGACCAGCCGGTGCCGGTGGGCGTGACCGGGCATCTGCACATTGGCGGCGTGGGCGTGGCCCGTGGCTATCTGGGACTGAAGCAGCTCAGTGCCGAGCGCTTTATCGACAATCCGTTTGTGACAGGCGATCGGCTCTATCGCAGCGGCGATCTGGCGCGTTATCGCCCGGACGGTCAACTGGAATTTCTCGGTCGCAACGACTTTCAGGTCAAGTTGCGCGGCGTGCGTCTGGAACTGGGCGAGATCGAGGCCCGGCTCGAAGCGTTTCCCGGCATTCGCAGCGCCGTGGTGCTGATGGTCGGCGAAGCAGCGCAGGATCAGCGGCTGGTGGCCTGTTGCGTGGTGACCGAGACCATGGACGAAGCAGCGGTGCACGCCCATCTGGCGACGACACTGCCCAGAGCGGTGATCCCCGGCAGCTACCTGTGGCTCGACGCGCTGCCACTGACCGCCAACGGCAAGGTCGACCGAACCGCGCTGACAGCGTTGGCGGATGAAGAGATGACCAACCGCCAGGTCAACCTGAGCAGCCCGCGCGATCACATCGAACTGGCGCTGTACCAGATCTGGAAAAGCCTGTTGCTGGCGCCGCAGATCGGCATCCGCGACAACTTTTTCAATGTCGGCGGCACCTCCATCGCCGCAATCAAAATGGCCCATGAAATCAGCCAGCAGTTCGCGGTCGAAGTGCCGGTGCGCGTGGTGCTCAGCTACCCGACCATCGAAGCGCTGGGCGGCTGGCTGCGGGTCGGGGCCAACCCGGCGCTTGCCCTGAGCAACCTGATCGAATTCCGACGTGGCAGCGGCCAGCACAACGTGGTGTGCATTCACCCGGCGGGCGGCACGGCGTTCTGCTACCTATCGCTGGCCAAGGTGCTGCCGGATACAACCGGCGTCTACGGCGTGCAATCGCCGGGGCTGAATCCGGGGGAGAGCACCGAGCCGACGGTCGAAGCGATGGCCGAGGCCTACTTGCGCCAGATTGAGCCGCTGACACAGCAACCGCTGATCCTCACCGGGTTGTCGTTCGGCGGCATCGTAGCCTATGAAATGGCGCGACGGTTGACGGCGGCGGGGCGGCGTCAGGTGACGGTGGTGCTGCTTGACACCCAGGGTAGCGACGACCCCTGTTTCCGCGAGCAGATCGGCACCGTGGACATGGCCGAGTTTCGCGACAAACTGGTGCGCTTCAACGGCATGTACCCCGGCATCGAAGACGCCCAGGTCGAGCGCTATTTCAACATCTACAACCACAACCGGCTGGCCATGGCTGCTTATGAGTGCGCGCCGCGCGCCGGTCGTGTGGTGCTGATCCAGGCGCGGGAAGATTTCAGCCGCCATCAGTTGCATGAACTGCGCGGCTTCTGGCGTCGCCGCGCGGGCAGCGGCTATCTGGCGAAACTGGTCAGCGGCGGGCACTGGGACATGCTCGAAAGCGCGGAAATCCACCGGGTCTCGCAAATCATCCGTCGGGAGCTGCAACGCTTCGACGCGCAGGAGGCGAAATAATGAGTGCGTCCAATGACAGGCCGTTGCTCGCGCGATTTGCCGAGCAAGTGGCGCGCAATCCGCAAGCCCCGGCGGTAATCGATCAATCGGTCAGGCTGACTTACGCCCAACTGGCCAGCGCCAGCGAACGCATCGCCCGAGGGTTGCTGGCGCGCGGCGTCGAGCCCGGCCAGTCGCTGGCGCTGTGTACGCCGCGATGCTGGCAGTGGTTGGCGGCGATTATCGGCGCGTTGAAAGTTGGCGCGGTAGTGGTGCCGCTGGACCGGGCCAGCCCGCGCCAACGCCGGGAACTGATGCTGGCGGATGCGGCGTGTGTCGGCCTGATTACCCTGAATGAAGAATCGGTGTGGTCGCCTTCACTGTGGCAAACCAGCGTCGAGGCCTTGCTCGATCAGCCGGACGCTGCGCCGCAAACACTGGCCGACGATTTCGCCGAGGTGATGTTCCTGTTCTACACCTCGGGCACCACCGGCACGCCGAAAGCGGTTGAGGTTGGCGAGCGCGGCTTGCTGCGGCTGGCGTCCACTGACGGCTACATCGAGATTCGCCCGACGGACCGGTTTGCCTGCCTGTCCAACCCGGCATTCGATGCGTGCAGTTTCGAACTGTGGGCGCCGCTGCTCAACGGCGGTTGCTGCGTCCTGATCGCTGACGAGGACGTGCTGGATGCGCGTCGACTGGCCGAGGTGCTGGAGCGCACGCAGGTCGACAACCTGTTCATGACGGTGTCGCTGTTCAACACGATGATTGCCCAGTGGCCGTCGTGCTTTTCCAGCATGCGTCAGGTGCTGATCGGCGGTGAGCAGATCAGCGCTGCCGCCGTGCGCGGGTGGTACCGGGCCAATCCTGAGAGCCGCTGCCGGATCTTCAACGTCTACGGCCCCACCGAATGCACCACGTTTGCCCTGTGCTGGCCGATCAGCCGCGATTTTGCCGGTGACTCGGCGCCCATTGGCCGGCCGTTGCCGGATACCGGCGTGCAGGTGTTGGATGAGCAGCAACGCCCGGTGTCGGCAGGCGAGGTCGGCGAGCTGTATTTGAGTGGCAGCGGTGTCGCCCGTGGCTACCGCAACCGGCCCGAGGAAACCGCCCGCCAGTTCGTCCGTTTACCCGACCTCGACGGTGGCGCGCAGGTGCATTACCGCACCGGCGATCTGGTGCGGCGCAATGCCGAAGGCTTGATCGAGTACCTGGGGCGGGTCGACCGGCAGGTGAAGATCCGGGGTTTCCGGATCGAGCCGGGGGAGGTGGAGCAACGGATCCTGGAGCATCCGGGTGTGGCGCAGGTGTATGTCTGCACCCGGCGGCAGGCGGCGGAAGATCATCAGTTGCTGGCGTTCATCGTGCCTCGCCGGGCTCTGGACTATCACGCTTTCGAAAACCATCTGCGGGCACAACTGCCGCCTTACATGCGGCCTAACCAGCTGTTCCTGCTGGAGCGCCTGCCGTTGACGGCCAACGGCAAGATCGATCGTGATAGCTTGCTGGCCCAAGGTTCGAGTCCGTGGCACCCAGTCCTGACGACTACGGATAACCAAAACGCATCACCGGCGCTGGATTGGCTGCTGAGTCAGGCCCGTTCGCTGCTCAGCCAACCCGCTCTGAGTGCGCAGGACGATTGGCTGGGCTGTGGCGGCGACTCGCTCAAGGCGATGCGCCTGCGTTCGGCGATCCGTGTCCGCTGGCAGCGCGAAATCGCGATCGATACGTTGCTCAACGAGCCTTTCTCGTCATTGGCCGTACAACTGAGCGGTGAAACGAACGGCGCGTCGATCTACCCACCCGCGCCTGCGATCAGTCGCGCAAAACGCTTACCGGCCACCGCCGAACAGCGCCGCCTGTGGCTGTTGCAACAACGCTCGCCGACCTCGACCGCCTACAGCGTGCCGCTGATTCTGAATCTGGCGCCAGGTGTCGAAGTCGCGGCATTGGCCGAGGCTTTGGGGCGTCTGGTGCAGCGTCATCCGGGGTTGCGCACGGCATTCGTGGCGGGTGCCGATGGACTGGACCAGGTAATCGCCGAGCAGGGCTCGCCCTGTCGCATCTTTGCGCTCGGGCAGTTCACCGAGGACAACTGGCAGGCCTTCGCCGACCTGGTGTTCGCCGTGCCGTTCGACCTGACCACCCCGAAGCTGTTTCAGGCTTGGCTGTTGCCGTTCGCCGATGGCAGCTGCCGGCTGTTGCTGAACCTGCATCACATCATCGTCGATGGTTGGTCTGTGAACCTGCTGTTCGATGACCTGGCGCAGCTTTACAGCGATGTCCTGCAAGGCCGCGACAGCCTGCAACCCGCGGCCCGCTTGACGACGCTGGAGTTTGGCCAGTGGCAGCGCCAGTGGAACGTCGATCCGCATTATCGTGACCAGCGCCGCGCCCTCGCCGAGTTGCATCGCCGCCAGGAAGAACCGCCGCCTGCATTGATGCCAATGCGCGAAATCAGCCCGGACGCCCGGTTGCACCGGGAGCCTTTGGGCACCCTGCGCAGCGCGGCCCTGGAACGCTTTTGCACCCAACAACGGCTGACCCGTTTCGAAGTGCTGTTCAGCGTCTTCGCCTGGAGCCTGTACGCCCTGACCGGGTGCGAACGGCCACGGATCGCCAGTCCGGTGTCCAACCGGCCATTGGCGGAGTTCGAAGACACGGTCGGCATGTTTGCCAACACCGTGCTGATCCCGACCGCCGTCGAGCAGGCATCGACCCTGGATGAACAGTTGCGCAAGCAGACCGCCACGGTGCGCGAGGTGCTGGCGTTGCAGGACGTGGCGCTGGCGGATCTGGTGGAAGACCTGCGGCTGTCCTCGAGCCCGTTACTGTTCGATTTCATGTTCGTGCTGGAGAACACCGATTACGCAGCGCTGGCCGATTCGAACCTGCACGCGACGCTGCAATTTAACGAGCACTTGCACGCCAAGTGCCCGCTGACGCTGTTGATGGTGGGCAGCGGGTCGCAATTGGAATGCTGGTGGGAATATCAGTGCAGCTACTTCGATGGCGAACAGATGCGCGCAGTGAATGCGCTGTTTCGCCGAGGCCTGGACCTGTTGTTGGAAACCCCGGCGGCCAACCTCAACGATTTGCTCGGTCCGTATCGACGTGGTTTGCCCCCGGCTAGTGAGGGCCCTCGGACTGCGCTGCCGTTCAACACACTGGCGGACGGGTTCGAGCATCAAGTGCATTGCACGCCGGAGGCGGTTGCGCTGGTTCAAGGCCAGCGGCGCCTAACCTACAGCGAACTGAATGCGCTGGCCGATGCGCTGACGGCAAACCTGATCGAGTGCCATCCGTTGCCCGTCGGGAACGCGCCGTTGCATGTCGTGCTGTTCCTCGATGCCTCGGTGGAACACATCGTCGCCTTGCTGGCCCTGGCCAAACTCAATCTGACGGCCGTGCCGCTGGATCCTGCCTATCCGGTGGCGATCCAGCGCCAGGTGCTGGAACAGGCGCAACCGCATTGCGTGCTGTTCAGCGATATGACGAAGTCAGCGCTAGATGCCCTGAACGCCGGACGATTCGCCACCCATCGGGTCGATCTGAGCGCCAATGCCGCAACGTTCGAACGTCGACGCCACGCCGGCGAACGGCCGCTGTACACGCTGTTCACCTCCGGAACGACCGGCACGCCCAAAGGTGTGCAAGTGTCTGAGCGCACCCTGTGCAACCTGCTGCAATGGCAGCGCACCGAAGGCCAGTTGCCGGCGAAAGCGGTAACCCTGCAGTTCTCGATGCTGTCGTTCGATGTGTCGTTTCAGGAGATTTTCAGCACCCTGTGCGGCGGCGGGTGCTATCACCTGATCACGCCGCGCTGGCGTCAGGACGCCGAGGCATTGCTGGAGTACATGGTCGAGGCGCGGATCGAGCGCCTGTTTCTACCGTACGTGGCCTTGCAGCATCTGGCGCAAACCGCCTTGGCCCGGGGCATTTACCCTACGGCGTTGCGCGAGGTGATCACGGCCGGCGAGCAACTGCTGTGCACCGATGCGCTGCGCAACTGGTTCGGCGGCATGCCGCACGCCTCGCTGTTCAACCATTACGGCCCGACCGAAACTCACGTGGTCAGCGCCTTGCGCCTGCCGTCCGTGGCGCGGAACTGGTCGTTGCGCGCGCCGATCGGCCATGCCGTTGGCAATGCGCGGCTGCTGCTGGTCGATGAGCATGACCGCCCGGTGCCCACCGGCTGCCGTGGCTACCTGCTGGTGGCCGGGCCAATGGTTGCCCGGTGCTACCTGGCTGATCCAGTGTTGAACGCTGCGCGGTTTGTCGAGCTGGCAGACGGCCGTTTGTACTACCGCACCGGCGATCTGGCGTGGGCCGATGCCCACGGCTGCCTGCATTATCTGGGACGTGACGATCAGCAGATCAAACTCAGCGGCCAACGTTTGGAACTGGGCCAGATCGAGTCGGCGCTGATGCAGGTGCCGGAAGTGGTCAACGCGGTGGTGGCGGTGCAGGCCGATCCGCCACGGCTGATCGCCTGGCTGCAGCTCGAGGGCGAACCTGCGACATCCGGAGAGCTGGATCGTCAGGTCGCGCAACTGCTGCCGGCCCATGTGCGAATCGATGAATACCGGCGGATCGACCTCTGGCCACGCACGCCGAGCGGCAAGATCGACCGCAAGGCCTTGCCGAATGTTGGCGAGGCCCTGGAGCGGCGCAGCACGCCAACACCGGTTGTTCAATTGACCGCGCTGGAACGGCAACTCAGCGAGTTGTTCCAGGCCGTGATCGGACGGGACATCGAACCGGAGCAGACCTTCTTCGAGGCCGGCGCCACCAGCCTCGGATTGATGCGTTTGCATGGCCGTTACGTCCAAGAGCTGCCGCACAAGGTGACGATGGCCGACCTGTTCGAATACGTCACGGTGCGACGTCTGGCGGCGCATCTGTCGACCGCGCCGGTGGCCGTGGCCGAGCGTGTACGGCAGACCGATGCAGACCATCAGCCGATGGCGATCATCGGTATGTCGGTCAATGTGGCCGGGGCGCAGAACCTGTCCGAGTTCTGGGCGATGGTGCAAGGCAATCGGCTGGGCATTGAGCACTTTGCCGCTGACGAGGGGCTGGTCGGCGCCCGCAGTCAACTGGCGGGCATGCTCGATTTCGATGCTGAGTACTTCGGCATCAGCCGCCAGGAAGCGCGCCTGATGGACCCGCAACAGCGGCATCTGCTGATGGCGTGCGTTCAGGCCCTGCAACACGCGGCCATCGTCCCGTCGGCGAATGGCCCGCGCATCGGCCTGATCGCCAGTTGCGGCGAAACCACTTACTTCCAGCAAATGCTGCGTGAAACCGCAGACGACGATTTGCCCGACGGCTTCCAGCTGGCGCTGCATCACGACAAGGATTTTCTGGCGACCAAAGCCGCGTATCACCTGGACCTCAACGGCCCGGCCCTGAGCGTGCAGGCTGCTTGCGGCAGCTCGCTGATCGCCGTGCACTTGGCCAGTTCGATGCTGCGTCAGGGCGACAGCGACGTGATGCTCGCGGCCGGGGTGCTGATCGACCCGACGCTGACCGAGGGCTACCGGCACCGCCCGCAGCACATTTTCTCCGCCGACGGTTTGTGTCGCCCGTTCAGCGACGACGCCAGCGGCACCCTTGGCGCCAGCGGCTACGGCGTAGTGGTGCTCAAACCGCTGGCCAAGGCGCGGGCCGATGGCGACCGGATTTACGCGCTGGTCGAAGGATCGGCGTTGAACAACGATGGCCGGGCCAAGATGAGTTACACCGCGCCGTCGGTGGCCGGGCAGAGCGCGGTCATCCGCGATGCCTTGAGCCGTGCCGGGTTAACCGGCGCCGACATCGGCTACGTAGAGGCCCACGGCACCGGCACCTTGCTCGGCGATCCGATCGAGGTCGCGGCGTTAACCAAGGCGTTCGGCGATGCGCCGGCCGGCCAATGCGCGCTGGCCTCGGCGAAAAGCCAGATCGGTCATCTGGGTGCGGCGGCGGGCGTGGTCGGGCTGATTCGCGCCAGCCTCGCGGTGTTCCATGGCGTACTGCCACCGAACCTGGGTTTTGGCCGGATCAACCCGCAGATCGATCTTGAGCATTCGCCGTTCTATGTGCCGACCACGTCCCGGCCATGGCCGCAAGGGCGGCGACGACTGGCCGGTGTCAGCAGTTTCGGGATCGGCGGGACCAACGCGCACGTCATCGTTGGTGCTGCACCTACGGCGCAGGAAACTGTTGAGGAAACGTTGCCGCTGCTGATGATTTCAGCGCACAGCCGGGCGGAGTTGCTGCGCGATATCGCGGCGATTCGCGAATACCTGCACGCGAACCCGGAACAGCAGACTGCGTTGCTACGGCACTTGCAGTCAGGTCGCCGGCAGTTGCGCTGGCGCTTCGCGATAGTGTGCCGGCCGGGTGACGACATTCCCTTGCAGCCGACAGCGATCAAGGAAATAGCGGCCTCGGGCGCGTCGTTGATCGCCGGTAATCAATCGCCGCAGGAGCTGCTGGAAGCTTGGTACGAAGGCGCGAATATCCAGTGGCCACAACGCTCGGCACCGCCGCCCTGGGATTTGCCGCCGTCGACATTCGATCTACAGCCTTATCGTTTCCAGCCACCTGTAGCGGTTCAACCTGATGCGCCAACCCTTGAGCGACAACCGCTGGCGGACTGGTTCCACCAGCGACAGTGGGTGCGCATCCGGCGCCTGAGCGCGACAGCGACGGCCGGATCCCGTGAGGTGCTGATTCTGTGCAGCCATGACGCGCCCGAATCGACATTGCTGGCCAGCCTCAACGCCGTGTATCGACGCGTGATTCAAGTGCGCACCGGCAACGGTTTCAAACGCCTGAGCACGGACAGTTTCGAGCTTGATCCGCTGGACACTGAGGCCCTGAGCCGTTTGCTCGCTGAGGTCGCAGGACCTGCACTCGGCGAGCTCGACTGGCTGCATGCCTTGCCACTGGCGGTGTCTGGTGCAGTCAACGAGCAATCGCTGGATCTGGCGCAGTGGGCCTGTCTGGACACGGTCAGTGCGCTGATGCAGGCCTGGGGGCAAACCCCGCGCACGACCCGTCTGCGGTTGTGGTTGATGTCGTGGCAGGCATGCCCGGTGGACGGCGAGGTTCAACGGCCCGAACTGGCAGCGCTGGCCGGCATCACTGAAGTGGTGCCGCAGGAATACCCGGTGCGTTGCCACTGGCTGGACTGGCCGTCTTCACGCCTCGGAGCGCACGCGGGCGAGTTGGCAGCGTTGTGTGTCGATCCGGTCTCATTGCCTCGGCGAATGGCGGTGCGCGATGGTTATCTCTGGCAGCCACGTCTAATGCCTCAGCCATTGACCGGCCCAGCAACGACATCAGGGCTTCTGCCGGAAGACGGTACGTTCCTGGTACTGGGCGGCAGCGGCGGTATCGGCCGAACCTTGTGCGAACACCTGCTGCAGGCACCTGCACGCCGGGTGGTGCTGCTCTCACGTCAGGGGCAATTGCCGGCGTCTCTGGCGGCTTACGCTTTGCGGATCGACTGCATCAAAGCAGACATCGCTGACCTACCGCGCTGGCCGCAGGTACTCGATCAACTGGCCGTTCGTTACGGTCGTGTGAGCGGGGTGATTCATGCAGCGGGCGTCGGTGCAGGCAGCCTGATTCGTCACCGCGATGCTCGGCAAATGGCCGAGGCCATGGCCGCCAAGACCCGCGGTATGCTGGCGGTCGAGGCCTTGATCGAGCACCTGACGCCGGATTTTGTCCTGTACTGCTCGTCGATGTCAGCGCTGTTTGGCGGCGCGGGGCATCTGGACTACGCAGCGGCCAGCGGGGTGCTCGACGGCTTCACCCACTATCGCCCGAACGCGACCGACGCGTGCCTGCGCCTGGAGATCAACTGGGACATCTGGCGCGACATCGGCATGGCCACCACCAGCAACAGCGCAGACACCGCGCATCTGGAGCATCTGACGGTTGGTCTGTCCGCCGAAGAGGGCTGTCGGGTGTTCGATCTGGCGATGGCGACGCAGTTGCCGCAGCTACTGATCTCGACCACTGGCATCGACACGGCGCGGCGGTTCTATCCGGTTCGCCATGGTGCCGTGGCCGCAATGGTCGAGGCACCGAAGGGCGTGGATCTGTCGACGCGCCTGCGTGAGTGTTTGTGCAAGTGGCTCGGTGTGGCCGAGCTGGAGGACGACGATTCACTGTACGACCTGGGCGCGGATTCGCTGACGCTGCTCGACCTGATCGACGAACTGCAAGCGGCCACTGGTGAGGTATTCCAGCTGTCGCAATTCAGCCACAAGGTCAGCCTGAGCGAAGTGCTCGGGCTGGTGTCGACCGCCACGGTTGAAGAGGCGCCCCTCGCTGCACCGCACGACTGGCACGACGCGGTACGGATTGATCAATGGCATGCCGGTGCCGGCCGCGATTGGCTGTACCTGATCCACCCGGTGGGCGGCGATGTTCAGGCCTATCGAGAACTGGTGTCGGCATTGCCGGCGGAGTTGGGCGTGTGCGTGATCGCCGACCCGGCGCTGCGTGTGCCGCAGTTGCCGAACATCAGCGTGGACGAACGTGCACGCCGGTATCAGGCGGCGATCAAGGCCCACCTTCCGCACGGCAGCACTTGGCGCCTGGCAGGCTGGTCATTTGGTGCATGGGTGGCGCAGGCGCTGTGTTATCAGGCCCAGGCTGACGGATTCAGGCAACCGTTGTTATACCTGATCGACCCGCCCGCGCCGGATGCCGGTGCGGAACTGGCCGGCATCGACGAACAGACGATCGAGCAGGTATTCCAACGCGAGTTCGCGCAGCGCTGGCCGGAGGTTGAAGGGCAGGGCATGGCCGAGGAACGTCAGGCGTATCTGCAACGGCTGACGGTGTGCTGTCGCAACAACATGACCAGCATGCTCGACTTCCAGCCGCCGGCGCTGGCGAACACGGCGGTGCGGCTGTTCATCGCCGGGCAGGCCAATCCTTACGGGCTGGGCAACGCCTGGAACCCGGACGACCTGCAACGCAATTGGCAGGCCTTGCTGCCGCAGTTGCGCAGCTGGCAAACCCTCGACACCGATCACTACGGCATCGTGGTGGGCCGCTGGGCGCGGTTGCTGGCCGAGGCGATCGGTACGGATGAGCCTGCGCCATGAATGATCCGATCTCGATGCCGCGATGGTGGCTGGCCTTGACCAAGGTGTTGTGCGAAGCCGATTCGAACGCGGCCTTGCGCTTGAGGCAATTGCGGGGTCAGGTGCCGTTCCAGCTGTTTCATCTCTGGCAGGCCGACGTGGTCATGCCGATGCTCTGCGAAGCCTTGCCGGAACATCAGCAGGCGCTGCTCGTGTTGCAAAGCCTGCATCAGCGGGCGGCGCTCGGCGTGATCGGGCGTCAGGGCGAGTGGCGGGCCACGCTCAAACCGGTGTTGCTGGCGCTGTACCGCAAGGCCTACGCCTACGACGCGGCGTACGCCAAGGCCCACGCCAGTGCGATGACCTACGGCCGCGCACCGGCCAACAGCGCCACGATTTCCGAGCACTTCGGCGGTGCCGAGGCGTTCGCCGGGTATTACGCACAACTCAATACCGAGGCCGCTGCCACCGCGTTTGCCCAAGCTCATGCCAGCGCCAACGCCGAAGTGTCGGCCCGGGCCTTTGCGGACGACGATGCAGACACCTGCGCTCAGGTCTGCGGGGCGTCCGTGCGGGTTTACGTCGGGGCCTGCGCTTCGAGCGACGAACAGCGACATGCCGTATTCAACCATCTCGCCGCCGGGCTCGACCGGAGTCTGGCCACGCTGCAATCCCGTTCAACAGGAGAACGACATGAATGACGCACACCTGCAATTCGATGTGGTGATCAACGCCCAGGGTCAGTATTCCCTGTGGCCGGCGGGCAAGCCGATGGCCAGCGGCTGGAACGAGGCGGGGATGCGTGGCGAACGCCAGGTCTGCCTGGATTACATCAACGAACACTGGATTGACATCCGCCCGCGTTCGCTGCACGAGCAATCATCGGTGTCGTTCCAATAAAAAAGGTGAGGGAACATGGATCAGTTGGCACTCAAGGCAATCGAGCGCATCGCCGCCGAACGGCGAGCGCCGTATCAGCACATCACGGTCGAGCGGATCACGCCGATCATCGGCGCCGAGATCGGCGGCGTCGATCTTTCGCAGCCGCTGAGCGACGAGCAGCTCACGGAAATCCGCCGGGCCTTTCTGGAGAACCACGTGGTGGTGTTCCGCGATCAGCACCTGACGGTGGACGAACACAAGGCGTTTGGCCGGCTGTTTGGTGAGCTGCGGGCCCTGCCGGTGGAAGACATCGACGGCGATGACCCGGAGCTGGTGGTGATCCGCGCCAATGCGCAATCGCGCTACGTGGCCGGCGAAACCTGGCACACCGACGGCACCGCCGATCTGGCGCCGTCCATGGGCTCGATGCTGTACGTCAAGGAAACCCCGGCCATCGGCACCGGTGGAGACACGCTGTTCGCCAACATGCACCTGGCGCTGGAAATGCTGTCGCCGACGATGCAGCAGTTTCTCGGCGGATTGACCGCGATCCATGACGGTGCGATTCCGTGGAAGGGCTATGAGGCGCCGGCCAATCTGCCGAAAACCGAACACCCGGTGGTGGTTCGCCACCCGGAAACCGGGCGCAAGTCGCTGTTCGTCAATTCCGGGTTCACCTCGCACATCGTCCAGCTGTCTGACGGTGAAAGCCAGGTACTGTTGAAGATGCTGTTTGACCTAGTCGCCCGCGAACCGGTCGTCAGCTGTCGCGTGCGCTGGGCGCCGAACAGCCTGGTGTTCTGGGACAACCGCTGCACACAGCACCATGCGGTCTGGGATTATTTTCCGCACTCGCGGTATGGCGAGCGGGTGACGATTCTGGGGACGCAGCCCAAGGCTTGAGTCTAAAAAACCGGTGGGAGCGGGTGCCGTTCCCACCGCTCATTCACAGACCTTGTTTGAGCAGTTGCTCGACGATCAACTCGCCGAACGCCAGATTCCCGTGCAACGGGTCATCCACCTCGCAGTACGCCGGAAGCTGAAAACCCAGCTCATCATTCGCCATTGCGCGCACGTCGATCAGCTCGATGCCGAGTCCTTGCAGGCGCTCGATCAGCAGCGCCTGCGCGGCCATGAACACGCGTGGGTCGGACAGCTCCGGCACCCGCTGCGGCGGCAGCACGGCGAACACCTTGAGGTTCAGCGCCCGGGCCTGTTCATAGAACGCCAGCGCAGGCCGGGACAAGGTGTCGATGATGGACTCGAACAGCGGCCCGGTGAGAAAACCTTCGTCGAATTCGCCGTCCGGCGTCTGGTAGCAGGTCCAGTTCGGCGCGGTGGCGAGATAATGCAGGCTTAGGCCTATGGTACTCACCAGCGGCACCCCGACCTTCGCCAGTTGCGGTACTTCGAATGGCTCAAGGGCCTGACGATACAGGCGCTCCATCTCGACGTCCCGAAACACCACGTCATGACGGGTCAGGCTGAAAAAATCCACCGCGAAATCCCGGCCGGTGCCCAGCGGGCCGCCACTCAAAGGCAACTCGCGGGCCTGCGCCGCCTTGCCGATGACCCCGGCATGGGAATCGCCCAGCAGCAGAAACCTAGGCGTAGTAATCGAGCACGGCGTCTTCACAGACAAGCTCCTCACTGGACACGCAGGTGGAGGCAACGCTGGTCGGCGCCTGCAGCGGTTGAACCGCATCGAGCCCGGCGAAAAACTGCCGCATGACAAATGCCACGCCTTCAGGCGTGACCTCCCGCTGGTTGGGTTGGTAGAACGCGCCCTTGAAAGGTGTGCCGGTGATGATTTCGTAGGAGGGGAAATAGTCGACGTCGTGCAGGTCTTCGCACAGCTGCCCGGCAACGGCGCGCAAGACTGATTTGGAATAGGTGGTGGCGCTCAACACATGCTCGCCCGTGGCGGTTGCCGTCAGGGGCACCGGCGACACGGTGAGCAGCAGACGCAGTTGCGGGTTGATCGAACGCATCAATTCAAGCGCCCTGACCATGTCGCCATAGGTGTCCATGAAGCCGAAGTTGCAGAAGCAGTGCAGCTGCGGATCGAAGGTGCCGCGCACGGTGCCGGGGCACACGGGATACACCAGACCGGTCTGGCGGTTCTGCCAGGCTTCGGTCAGGCCCAGGGTGAACACGAACACTTTGGCGCGGCGCAGGGCGGTGCGGATGGCATCGAGGGTGGCTTCGCGCGAGGCGAACAGTGCGTCCTCGCTGGCAAAGCCGTCGGGTTCCACGGCGGGGCGGAACGGGTCGAAGAAACGCCCGTCATGGGCCCAGGTTTCGTCGGGTGGCAGGCTCACCCCGAGCGCCCATTCCAGCCATTGGCACAGCATCGCCGGAGTGTACAGATTGCCGGTGCGAAACGAGAAAACCCCGTAGTTACGGGCCTTGCAGTCGGTTTCGGGCAGTCCGGGCGGGGCCGGTTCGGCATCCAGCCAGTTCATGCCGCGTTCGCCCAGCGCCCGGCCGATGTGCTGGGCGAAACACGAGCCGGCGGTGACGATGGCGTCCTTGTTGCCGATCTCGAATTGTGGCGTCCACAGTTGATCGATGTTCAGCGCGGGCTTGTCCGCCACGGCGGTGCGCCAGAAAGCGCGGGGTGGCAAGCACTGATAAGGGTTCACGAGGAGGGCCTCCTTGGCGGTCGCTGATAAAACCGGTCAGCTGATTTGATAGCGGTAGATCAGGTCGTCAAACCACCGATCTCCAATCTGATAGGCCTGCGGCACGCGGCGCTCGAATACAAACCCGCATTTCTCCAAAACCTTGCATGACGCGATATTACCGTCGGTCACGGTCGACTCCAACGAGTCCAGGCCGATGTCCGCGGCATAGTCGATGATCGCCTGCCGCGACTCGGTGCCAAAGCCTTTGCCCTGATGCTCGGGCAACAGCAGGCAACCCACCTCGGCATGCCCCGGCGAGAGGATGCGGAATCCGGTCACACCCAATTCCTGCCCGCTGGCCCTGTCGATCACCACCAGACACAACCAGTGATCCGACTGCGGCCCCCAGGCCGGAAGCCGATGCTCGAAGCCTTTGCGCACCTGGTCCTCAGCGATTTCACCGAACACATACTGCATGGTTTGCGGCTCGGAATGCAGCCTGAGGAACAGCGGCCAGTCGGATTCGACCATCGTGCGCAGGTCCAGGCGTTGCGTGGTGAGCTCAAGCATCCGCAGCTCCTTGCAAGGGCGGAAAGGGAAGACAGTTTTTTACTGGGTGCGGCGCGAAAGATCAATGATGAAGCGAATTTGCGCTGGTGCGCTGTCGGCCGTCAGCCGACAGCCGACAGCCGACAGCCGACAGCCGACAGCGCTAGCCTATTCCATGGACTTTTTACAGATCAGTGTGGTTGTTTCACGCCCTTAATCGGCGGGCCGTTGCGCAGCTCCATGGCCGCGGTCAGGTAGCTGTTGCGCCAGGTCGCCGACTCCGCCTGATAGCCCATTTGCTCGAATGCGCAGGCCAGCAACTCCTTGGCGGCCGTGTCGTCGGGTTTGGCGAGCACGGCCTGATCCAGCAGTTCGGCGACCCACCGGTATTCGCCCTTGTCGTAGGCCACGCGGGCGGCTTCAAGCACTTTGGCGTTACCTCCCATCTATTCGACGTAGCGCTTTGCCGATTCCTTGGGCACTAGAGGATTCAAGTGGGCGGGGTTGCCATCGTAGGCGCCCAGGTACTGAGGTATGGGCATCAACCGGAAGATGGGCTACAGACCCTATCTCGTACCCACGGTGGTTTGTTCTCACAGGGGCGACTAGCGTCCTGGGTGGGGGAATCTTTCTTTGGATCAAGCAATACCAGCGTCTCAGGGTGCTGAGCAAGAGCAATGGGAGTTGATCGACGGTATGACCGAAGCGTTCAGTAAGGCTACTAAAGACCTTGATCAGCTGTGACGCTTCGTTAGCCATCTGCTCACAATAACGCCAATGTAGATCCGCTAAGGAATGGCCAGCGACGGCAATCGCCTAGTGTCCGCTTTGGCCGTAAGCAGCCGTTCAAGGCTGCTCGTTTCTGCGGCGCTGTATGCCCATCTTGTAGTCGCTACTTGGCTCTGACCGTCCACAGCTGATCTAGCTTCGTCGTGTAACTCTGACTCATCAGCTCCCGACGCATTGCCCAATCAGGGGCGGCAGGCACGCTGGCTAAACGCAGCACTCCCTTTCCCCAGCGGCCATTTATCTCATCCAGAACGCTCATCACCTTGTCCGCTATCACGGGTTGCGAATGGGCGAACAGGTCATCGGTGAATTCGCCGGGTTGTCGCAAATCCATCAGCAGCACTTCCGCCTTGCTGTATTTGTAGCCGGGACGAAAGAGACGATTGACCGCTTCGGTCGCAGCCTTCGTCATCAGCCGCACGTCGTTGGTCGGGTATGGCAACTCCACCAAGGCGCCATTCGCATATTTCGCTTCGTCAGGGTTGAACATGCCGGTGCGTATGCTCACGCGGATCTTCTTGCACAGCGAGTTTTGCGCTCGGAGCTTTTCCGCCGCGCGTTGGGTGTAGGTGGCGACGGCCTCCTTTATCGGCTCAATTTGTGTCAGCCGCATACCGAACATTCTGCTGCAGCAAATCTCCTGCTTCGGTGGGTCAGCTTCCCCTAGTTCTAGACATGGTGTACCGGCCAGCTCGCGAGCAGTCTTCTCGATCACCACGCTGAATTTCTGGCGAAGCATCCACGGATCGGCTTTTGCCAAGTCCATCGCGGTCTTAATGCCCATCGTTTCCAGGTGAGCCTTCATCCGCTTGCCAATGCCCCAGACTTCGCCGACATCGGTGTTGCGCAGCGTCCAGTCCCGTTTGAACGGATCGCAGAGATCGACCACACCGCCGGTGATATCCAGCAGCCTTTTGGCGGTATGGTTTGCGAGCTTCGCCAGCGTCTTGGTGCCGGCAATACCCACCCCGACTGGAATGCCTGTGCGCTTGAGAAGGGTGGAGCGCATGTGCCTGCCGAACGCGGACAGATCTCCAGGCATGCCAGTCAAATCAGCAAATGCTTCATCAATGCTGTAGACCTCAAGTGCCGGCACCATCGATTCGATGATCGTCATGACGCGCTCGCTCATGTCACCGTACAGAGCGTAATTGCTGCTGAATGCCACCACGCCATGCCGGCGTAGATGGTCTTTGATCTGGAAGTACGGCTGGCCCATCTTCACGAAAGGCTTGGCGTCGTAGCTACGCGCGATCACACAGCCGTCGTTGTTGGACAGCACCACAATAGGTGTCTTGGCGAGGTCCGGTCTAAAGACTCGCTCGCAGCTCGCGTAAAACGAGTTGCAGTCGATCAGGGCGAAGACAGGCTCACGTGTTGTCATGATCGCGCACGCTGTATTTCACAACGCCCCAGATCACAAGCTCATCGCCTTCCATGACATGTCTCGCCGGATATCTTGGGTTCTCTGACACAAGCATCACGGCGTTCTCGCGCAGAAGCAGGCGCTTGCAGAACGGTTCCGAATTCAACGCGGCGATAACGATATCGCCACTGACCGCCTCGATGCTCCGATCGACGATCACCATATCCCCGGAATAGATACCCGCGCCTTGCATACTGTCTCCATCTATCTTTACCAGGTACACGTGCGGCGCCCGGATATCGAACAGCTCATCCAGGGAAATGTGCTTTTCGATATGATCAGCCGCAGGAGAGGGGAAGCCCGCTGGTACCTTGGATGAATAAAGTGGCAGCTTCTTACCGCCAGTAGCGAGTGGGCCGAGGAGGGTGATGCTCATGATGCAAGCCTTAGGAGGTTAACTGTACGTACATACAGTTAACGATTTGGTTCGCTTGCGGTCAATCTCAGAGGCACGACAATTCGACGGGTGACAGCATGTGCGGACGCTACTCGATCTACGAGTCCATGGATCACTCTCTTAAGGAGCTTGCGCCAAAGCGTTGGTGATCAATGGCTATGACCTATGACCAAAAGCACGGCGCTTCGACAGTTGAATCTTGGCTGAGCAAGTGATTTGGTGATTGAGTGAAAAAGGGCCCTGTAGGGCCTTTTTTTGAGGCTCTTATTTGGAGATTGCTGTTACCTGATCACTAATAAGCTGAGCCAAAATTCGCACAGGCTCCGTAAAACTCTGTCGAGACCTATGCACCAGCCCGATATCCCGGTGAAAGGTGTGTTGTCCCAAATCGATCGCTCGTACGCCTGCGGGCCATTCCTGTTGGAATTCCGTCTGTGGCACCAGCGCTATGCCTACACCTTTTTCAACCAGCTTGATGATGGCCTCCAGTTCATCCAGTTCGCAAACTTCCTGCAAGGTGAAATGCATCTGCCGCAGGAAACGATCGACCTGCCTGCCGCCGAAGGATGATCGGTCATAGCGAATGAATGGCTGGCTGGACAGCAGTTCCGACCAGTCTTCTCCCTCTAGGTCACGTGGCACGATCAGTCGGTAGGGCTCTAGCGCCAATGTCGTCCAGCGCAGGTCACTTTGGAGGGAGAAGGGCGGGCGAATGATGACGGCCATGTCGATCTCGCCGGCGTCGACGAGGTTCACCATCTCCATTGAAAGGCCTGGGATGACACGTGTGCGGCACTGCGGACACTGTTTGTGAAACTTCGCAAGCGCATCGGGCAAATAGGAGCGCTGCACGGACGCGATCGCACCGATGTTGACCAGCACGCTGGGAGGCTCGCCCGGCGCTGTAGAGCCCAGATTGTCATAAAGTCTCAGCAGCTCCTGCGCCTGCAGAAGTATCTGGTGGCCCATTTTGTTGAGATGGGCAGAGCGTCCTTTCCTGTCGAAAATTTCGAACCCGAGCTCGGCTTCCAGGCGCTGGATTTGCGCGCTCACAGCAGCCTGAGTCAGGCCGATCTTGTTGCCAGCAGCGGCGAATGTGCCTTCCCGCGCCACAGCAATGAGTGTCTTCAGTTCTTTGATCATTCACAAATATTAATTGTGTTTCTAAGAAATATATATTGTTTTTTATGTTTGGCTTCCCGTCCTACGATGTTTCCCATCCCCCGGCAAACGGCTTAATCCAGAGAGTCAATGACGGTGGAAATGTTCGCCAACCAACAAAAATATTTGGAGTACTGATGAGCCTCTCGCCATTCCACCTCGCAATCCCTGTTTACGACCTGGCTGCAGCTCGCACCTTTTACGGTGAGGTTTTTGGTCTTGAAGAAGGGCGCTCCAGCACGCAGTGGGTAGATTTCGATTTTTATGGTCACCAACTGGTGATTCACGAACATCCAAAAACCGCTTCGCAGGAAAGCGTGCATAGCAATCCAGTTGACGGACACGATGTTCCAGTTCCGCACTTCGGCATCATTTTAGGTTGGGAACAGTGGGAAGCACTGGCCGAACGTCTGAAGTCGTTTGGTACTGAATTCGTGATTGAGCCGTACATTCGTTTCAAAGGCCAAGTGGGCGAGCAAGCCACCATGTTTTTGTTTGATCCGTGCGGCAACGCTCTTGAGTTCAAGGCTTTCAAGGATATGAGCCAGCTCTTCGCCAAGTAACAACAGCCATGGCACAACGGCGTTGTGCCATTTGATCTCAAATGAGCTGGAAGCTCATGACTCTAGCAACTGCGAATAGACGCAGACCTTTCACTCCAACAAAAAGGCTAGACATGAAACGTATTCCCTTGGTGTGGCAAATCGTTGCCGGGCTGTTGCTTGGCGTGCTTGTCGGTTGGTACTTCAATACGCATCCGCATTATCAGACATGGGTGAGTTCGGAGATCCTCAAACCGCTCGGAGATATCTTCATCAAGATGATGAAGATGGTGGTTGTACCGATTGTGTTCTGTTGCATGATTCTGGGCATCGCAGGCGGTGGCGATAACAAATCGTTTGGCCGCATGGGGATAAAATCGCTGGGCTATTTTTTTGCAATTACGGCCTTGGCCATTGTCATAGGCTTATGTTTCGCCAATGTTTTCGAGCCGGGGACGGGCACCGACATTTCCGGTATTTCGCACGGTACCGCATCGATCGCTCTGGAGCCGTCCAAAGGCGCATTAGTCATCTTGCAGAACATCGTCCCTGACAATGTGCTGGTTGCCATGTCAGAAGCGAAGTTGCTGTCAGTACTGTTTTTTGCAGTGTTGCTGGGCCTGGCATTGAATGCTCTACCCGAAGACAAAAGCGCACCTTTCATTGCGATGATTCAGAGCCTTTCCGATGCGATGTTCAAGGTTGTTTCAATCGTCATGGCCTACGCACCGATCGGTGTGTTTGGAATGATCGGCGCGACCGTGGCGACGTTTGGTTTCGCCTCATTGTTGCCATTGCTCAAGCTAATAGGGGTGGTGTATTTGGCGCTGATAGTTTTCGCGTTGGTGATACTCGGCGGCATTTGCTATTTGATTGGAGAAAACATTTTCAAGTTGATCCGGTACTTTCGCAATGAGCTGATTCTGGCGTTTTCGAGTGCCGCGTCAGCCGCCGTCATGCCGCAGTTGATGACGCGATTGGAGAACTACGGTGTACCGCGTCGGATCGTCAGTTTTGTGGTGCCGGTGGGTTATGCGTTCAACCTGGATGGCGCATCGATTTTTCTCGGTGTGGCGACGATTTTCGTGGCGCAACTCTATGGCATCGATCTGACGTTATCGCAGCAGATTCTGTTAGTGGTAACGATGGTGCTGACTTCGAAGGGCGCGGCAGGGGTGCCGGGTTTTGCCATCATCATTTTGTCCGCGACATTGGCGTCTGCCGGATTGCCACTGGAAGGCGTGGCGTTGATTGCCGGCATTTTCAGGATCATCGACAGCGGCACCACTACGCTGAATGTGCTGGGTAATGCCATCGCACCGCTGGTGATTGCGAAGTGGGAAAGGGTGCAACTGGAACCTGCGCGGGCTCAACCAGCGTCTAGCGTCTAGTCGTTCATCAGATACTGAGCAAGGTCACTAGCCGACCGGACTGATCACAAGCAAGCGCCTGCTGGCATAGGGGCGGTTTTTTTAAGCCTTTAACTAGACGACCGGTCTATTCATTTGGAGTTTTTATGATTGATATTGCCGCAGACACCGACCTGTTTTCCCCCATGACGATGGGGGCGATGCAACTGGCTAACCGAATTGTCATGGCGCCAGTGACTCGCAGTCGAATGGCTGACGACGGCGTGCCGAACGAAATGCATGCCACTTATTACGCCCAGCGGGCCAGCGCGGGCCTGATCATCGCCGAGGCCACGAACATTTCTGCTCAGGGGCGTGGCTATGCCATGACGCCCGGTATCTGGTCCGAGGAGCAGGTGGCAGGCTGGAAAAAGTCACTGACGCAGTGCATGCGGCCGGCGGGAAAATCGTCAGCCAGTTATGGCACGTAGGTCGCTTCTCCAGCGTTGAGTTGCAGCCAAACGGCGAAGCGCCGGTCGCGCCCTCAGCAATCAAGGCCGAAGGTACGACCTATACCAACAATGGCATGATCGAAGTGTCCATGCCTCGGGCGCTTGAGACTTCAGAGATCCCGGGGATCATCGAGCAGTACAGGCATGCGGCAGAAAATGCCAAGCGAGCCGGTTTCGACGGTGTGGAAGTCCATTCAGCCAACAGTTATCTCCTCGACCAATTCCTGCGTGATTCCACCAACCAGCGGACTGACCAGTACGGCGGCTCTATCGAAAATCGGACACGACTGACACTTGAAGTCACCGAAGCCGTGGTCGCAATTTGGGGCAGTGACCGGGTCGGCATCCGCCTTTCACCAGTAACTCCTGATGCAGGTAACACGCCTCCAGACAGCAACGTCATGGCGACCTACGGTCACCTCATTCAGCAGTTGAACAGATTCAACTTGGCCTATCTGCATTTCGTCGAAGGCGCGACAGCCACCTCTCGTACCGTTCCTGAAGGAGTGGATCTGGACGCGCTGAGTGCGCAGTTCGAAGGGCCGTACATTGGCAACAACAACTATGACCTGGAAATGGCGCGGGAGCGCAGGGCGCAAGGGCGGATTGATGCCGTGGCGTTTGGTCGATTGTTCATTGCCAACCCCGATTTGGTAGAGCGCCTGCGTCGGGGTCTCGAGCTGAGCATAGCGCCGCGCGAGAGTTATTACGGCGGAGGCGCCAAGGGCTACATCGATTGGCCAACGGCCAACTCCAATTAATTGGAGATTCCCTTTGCGTCAGTTCGGCGCGGGGAGGCTTCGTCGCGAAAAATTTCGCCGCACAAGAGGTACTCAAATATGAATTATCTGCAAAACAAGGTTGCCATCGTCACTGGCGCGTCTTCCGGCATTGGTGCTGCCACCACCCGCGCGTTGGCCGCGCATGGCGCTCGCGTCGTGGCAGCGGCACTCGATCAGAGCGGGTTGGAATCGTTTGTTGCCGAGCTGCGTGAGGCCGGGAGCGACGTGGTCGCTTTCACCACAGACGTTACCCATCTGGATCAAACCAAAGCGCTCACGAAGTTTGCACAAGATACCTATGGCGCAGTGGACATCCTGGTCAACAACGCCGGCCTGATGCTCTTTTCCAACTGGGTCGATCTGGCCGTGCAGGATTGGGAAAAGATGATCGATGTGAACATCAAGGGCTACCTCAACACTATTGCTGCTGCATTGCCATTCATGCTCGAACAGAAAACCGGGCAGATTCTCAACATGGACTCCGTTGCAGGTCACCGGGTCGGCCCGGCGGCGGGTGTTTACAGCGCAACCAAGTTTTTCGTCCAGGCCATGACCGAATCCATGCGAAAGGAGTTGGGTGTGCAGCATGGCATCCGCGTCAACACCGTCAGCCCAGGCGTGATCAATACCGGCTGGGCGGACAAGGTCAGTGATCCTGAAGGGCGTAAGGCTGCCCAAGAGCTGAACCGGATTGCCATTGCGCCGGACGATATTGCCCGCGCAGTGATATACGCGCTCAACCAACCGGAAAATGTCACCGTCAACGATTTGATCATCTCGCCGACTCGCCAGGATTGGTAATTGTCGTTTGAGTTTTCCGTGCCCGAGTGACCAAAAGGGTCACCGGCAACATGCAACCAGGAGTACATCATGAGCAATCCAACTTACGTCCAGGAATACAACGCGATCGTTGCTGTTCTGAGTCAATACAACGAAGGTGGTGCCAAGGCTGATAGCACTGTGATGAAGCCCGCGTTCAGCGAGCAAGCAACCATGTTTGGCGTCGACGGCGACAAGCTCGTCGGCGGCGCGATCCAGAATCTGTACGACGTCATCGACAACTCTTTCCGCCCATCTCCCGAGGCCAAAGCCGCGATCGTTCGCATCGACATCGTAGGCACTGCCGCCAGTGCGCGCGTTGATACTGACAATGTTTCGGGATATCGATTCACCGACTTCTTCAATCTGCTGAAGGTAGAAGGCAAGTGGACGATCGTCAGCAAGATTTACCACACCCATCCGACCACTTGAGCATTTGAGCGCGTTTGGCGACGCTGCTGATCCCTCGGGCAGACAACGTAACGCTGCTTGCCAGCCCGACCTATCATGCGGACTATGGGGTTGGAGCTTGGCAAATCGGAGCTGAATCAGAAGGGGAGGCGCTGTGGGTCGAGATCAAACGTATTCTGACTGCGGTACCAATCGCGGCCGCTCCAGCCCGTACAATTGCTATTGGAACGGCGAAGTAATCGATTGCGCACAGTAGCGCTAAACTCGCTGACAATCCCGCAACCCGAAATAAAGTCATCGGTCTCTAGGCGTATTGGTTCGCGACGCCGGTGAGACCGTTCAGGTTCACAAGCGTCAATGTTTTCGATCTTCACAATCGTCCAGCGCTGGTGGACAATCCGCGCTCTGTTCCGGGGTAGTTCAGCGGTAGAACACTCGGCTGTTAACCGGGTGGGCGCTGGTTCGAATCCAGCCCCCGGACCCACAACATCGCAGGCACGGACGGACTCATGCCCAAGAACGATAGGAAATCGAATGCAAATGCCGGCATAGGTGCCGGCTGTGCAGCCTTTCAACTGTCTCGGGCACTCGCTGCATCGGGCCTCGATAATAACGGACGGACGAGCAAGCGCATCGAGCGCTGGCGCAATGTAATCGAGCACATATTGCAGGGATCCGCGTCGTATGGCTCACGAACTCCATTCGCGGATGTGCCTGAGTGGATCACGCTGGAAGTCGTCACGGGAGGTTTCGCCACTGGGCAGTTCATGGCCGGCGGTGCACTGACCGAGTACGAGCGACAGCTGGCTGCTTCGATTCCAGGTATCCGTCCTGGCTTCGAGCGACTTGATCTCAACACTTGGCACCTTACGGAGGAGGGGATTGAGGTACTGCAAACTAAGCTGGCGAGCGGGGATTATCGAATCGAGGTGCCCGAAGAAGCTGCACTGCTGACGGTGGCCTGGTTGCTGGGGCAGCAACGTCAAGAGACCGCATGGGACCTGGTTGAAGCGATAGCGCCTTTCTTTCAACAGCTGCGATTCTTTCCGATGGCTTCTGACGGTTTGCCGCTTTCAACAGCTCAAGTGCAGGTTTTTACTGTTGGGGATGTCAGAGCCGTGCTTTCAAATCGCCCGGCACAGGCGCGCGTGGCAGTGCAGAAGCATGTCGTGGAAACTCGTTTACCGCTTTACGATTCGGCGGTGTCGCTGTTCCTTGTAACGTATCAGGATGATTGGCCTTGTCGCCGGTACCCCGAGGGCTGGTTCGAGCAGGCGAAAATTCTGAAGCGGCAGTTCGATGCTTCTTGCCCCAGCGCTTCAGGTGAAGCTGAAAGCTCAAGGGATCGAGTAGGGGAGTTGTTTGCACTGCTGGGGAGTTGCGCTAGCGATGCGGCGTCGCTTACGGGACGGCAAGTCGGACGAATTCGCAGGATCGTCGACGATTTCGTAAGCAAGCATGGTCATCCCGAATCCGAATCTCATCAAATGCACAGAGAGTCTCAATGCAGTCACGTGTCCTCACCCGGGCACCATCTATTTGCTAAAGCGGTTGCCGCACGTCTGAGCAGGTATCCCGGTTCGGACGGAGTTTCCGACTTTTCATCTCTGTTGCAACCCGTTACCTGCGAAGAAGCGACCGCACATTCGCTGTTAACAGGTATCGGCATTCCTCCTGATATTCGTCGACGCGTCGAGCGGTGTCGAAAGGGCACAATTGCTGAGTTGATCGAGAAGGGATTGATTACATCTGGCGATACCGTGGCGCGTCTGCTTCCAGCGATAACGGCTGAGCTCTGCAGCGCAGGATTTCGCGATACGTCGCTGCGGATGCTGTCTGTCGCAACCTATCGCGCCTTTCGACAACGCCGATCATTGTTGCTATTGGATCTGCAAACCCAGGTCAAAATGAAGGAATTGCCGTGGGTGGCGGCTGTTGAAGACCAGCGAGAAACGGACGAGGTGGTCGCTGAGGCAGCGAAACACTTCCTGATCCAATCCGCAGCAATGACTCTTTGCGCTTTTCCTCAAGCGATCCTGCCCAACAAACTCATTCAGGAATTTGCTGCGCTTGCTGCGATGGCCAAGCTGGATCTGCCTTTTGTTGAAGAAGTCGCCTCGGACATTTTCATGGGCGCTTTCTCCAACAAGTACACAAAAGCTGCCAGGCAGGCGGCATCGTTGATAGGTGGCTCGCTATACGCCAATTACTACGACATCGACGCAGACCAACTGGTGAGCCTTCCCGATCAGCCGAAATCCAGGCGTAAAAGGTTTGCCAGGCCTGACGCTAGTTCCAGTGACGCATTGGCCAGATTGTGCTCCCAGCGGGCTGATGAGGGCCCGGGGACATGGCGACCGGCGACTAACGGGAAGATCATCGAGCAACAACAGATCCTGACGACGCAAAACCTTGCGCTGTTGTTTGGTGAGCTCGGGTTGAAGGCGCTGTTGCAGCATCGCCTGGCTTCGATGGCCGAGGAATGCTTCAGATGGATATGCGTACGCCAACAGATGAAATTGCGCCTTTATCACAGCAGCATGGCGATGATTAAGAATACGGCCTATGCCTGGCGGCAGATGGTGTTTTATCTAGCGATGCTCGGTGAGGAAGAAAGGCAATACGCAGTCGCGAGTATCGAAGCTCATTTCGCGAAACAGCCTGGTGCGTTTCGTGAAAGGTTTCTGCCGGCGATTACGGGACTGCGAATTGCAGCTTCTGGAGCTCCTTTGACGGAGGCTCGCCAAGGAAGTGAAGGGGCTCGGGTTTTCCTCGGATGGACCACCGAGCGACATTGGTTGTTGAAGCTGCGAGCGAACGGCATCGGTTAGGCGATGACTTCAAGAGGTGCTGCAGTTGGCTAAGAGTCAAGGCCACTCACATACATCATTTAACATAATATACATTACACGCAACAAAGTATTACAAGATTAGCGCGGTCGCCCGAGAGATTTGAAGCTGCGTTGCCGCTTCAAAACCAGCTTTCCCTACAACCTGCATTCTCCAACTCTCATCCATCATCACGCGTCAGCTTTTCGATCAGCGCTCGATGCTGCGGAAACTGCGTCGTCAGTTTTGTGCGATCACCGATTTCCATATCGGCAAAATCAAACCCAGGCGAAACCGCTTCGCTGATCAAGCCAAAGCCGTTCGAGCCTTCCAGTAATCGAGAGGCTTTCCAAATTCCACCCGATACGTGCAATTGCAATTGCTGGCCTGCCAAAACATCGCTGCCCATTACCAGCGTTTGCAGTGAGCCGTCAGCGTGGCTCAGGTGGTATTCGATGGCGTCGCCCAACTGGAAATAATGCAGGATGTCGGACTGGTTGAAATGAAACTGGCCCACCGGCGATTGCTCAGTGAGCAGATAGTAGATCGAAGTCAATAGATATCGCGGGCCTCTCTGCGTTTCGAGGTAATCACGGTGATCAGCTTGATAGGTTCTGCGGTAATAACCGCCCTCGACATGAGGCTGTAGATTCAGCGCAGCAATCACATCTGTAGCATTCGGCTTACGCTGAATCATGGCCTTCCCCGGGATGTTGCCCGTATTTTTGTTTAGCTCAACTAAACGGTCATTTAGTGGAGTTAACGTATTCTTGGCGACATTCGACGATTTTCCCCCACTCCACTAAAAATCCACCGTTGCCGACAGCAGATACGTTCGCGGCGTCGAAAGCGTCAACCCCGGCTCACTGTCATCCGATGCACCCGCCGAACTCCAATAGCGTTTATCCAGCACGTTTTCGACGTTGGCGCGCAAGGTAATGGTCTTCTCATCCAGTTTGAAAGCATAGCGTGTGCCTACGTCGAACCGTTCCCAGGAGTCGATTTCTTTGTCATTCGACTGATCCAGATACTGCGAACTCGAGTAAATCCCGCGACTGGTCAGGGTCAGCCCCTGCACGTTTGGCAAATCCCACTCCGCGCCAAGGTTGACGTTGTATTTGGGTGTCGCCGGTGCGCGATTGCCGTCGAACGTGCCGTTGGTGGTCTGGCTCAGTTCGCTATCGATGTACATCACACCGCCGAGCAACCTGAAGCCTTTGAGCGGTTCGCCGAACACGCTCAGTTCCACGCCGTTGTTCTCGCGCTTGCCGTTCGGGCCGAAGACTCGCGTGGTGGCGTTGGTTTCGTACGCCGGTTGTTTAATGCGGAACACCGCTGCCGTCAGCGCGTATGCGCCCGCGTCGTACTTGGCGCCGACTTCGACCTGGCGGCTGATGAATGGCGGGAAGATTTCGTCTTCGTTGATTGACGTTGATGGCGCGATCTTGCCTTGGCTCAGACCCTCCATGTAGTTGGCGTACAGCGAAAGTTTGTCGGTTGCCTTGAACAGAATTCCGCCCGACGGCGAGACTTTTTCCTCATCGTAAGCCGTGTCGCCCTTGATGCCGTCGCTCCAGTCATCGACTTTGACCCGCTGCCAGCGCGCGCCCAAAGTCAGCAACAGGCGATCGTCGAAGAAACCGAGCGTGTCGGACAAGGCCACGCCGCTGAAGCGGTTCTCTGTGTAGACCTTGGCGTCATTGCGGGTCGGCGTGCCGGGTCTGGCGATTTCCACCGGGTCGTAGAGATTACTGCGCCCGGCCGCGTAACGGGCGCCGCCGTTTTCGAAGTCCATATAAAAGTAGTTGGCCGCCAGGTTCACCTCATGGCTGACCGGCCCGGTCTGGAACCAGTTACGCACCCCAGCGGTAGCCGTACGAACGTTTTCGTCGCGGGTGAAATCTCGCGGCTGGACGCTAAAGTCACCGGCATCGTTGGTCACCGAAACAGCATGGCGCAAGAAGTCGTGATTGCTTTTGCGTGCGCCGACGCCGCCATACAGCATCACCGAATCGCTGACATCGAACTCGCCGTTGACCGTGCCGAACGTGTCTTTGGTGCGCGCCTGGCTCCAGGGTTGCGCATAGTTGTCGCGCACATCATTGGCGTTCGGCACCTTGGCATTGGCGGCGACTTGCACGCGTTCTTGCGGTGCGTCGGTGTCGCGCTCGGTGTGGCCGATATCGGTGGAAAGTCGCAAGCGTTCACCACGGAAATCCAGACCGACTACTGCCATGTCGCGATCGACACTCTGATGATCCCATTCGGTATCCCCGGACTGTTTAACCCCGTTGAAGCGCACCCCGAACTGATTGTCTTCGCCAAAGCGCCGACCGACATCCACCGCGCCGCCGACCTGGTTGTTCGAGGCGTAATTGGTCGTCAGCGAGGTAATCGGCTTGTCAGCCGCGCGTTTCGGCACGACGTTGATCCCCCCTCCTACACTGCCCCGTGGCGAAATCCCGTTGATCAATTGGCTTGGGCCTTTGAGGATGTCGACGCGATCAGCCATTTCCATGTCGATGGTGTACGTCGGCAAAATTCCGTAAAGGCCGTTGTAGGAAACGTCGCTGTTGAACAAGCTGAAACCACGGATGGTGAATTGCTCGTAGCGGCCACCGGCCGGGTTGGTTGCGCGTACCGAAGGGTCGCTGCCGATCAGGTCGCCCAGCGTGCGCGCCTGTTGGTTTTTCACCGTTTCGCTGGTGTAAGTGGTCATGCTGAACGGGGTTTCCATGAAATCCCCGGAGCCCAGCAGCCCTTGCGAGCCACGCCGTGCGACCTGACCGCCGGCAAACACGTCGGCATCCGCCGAGTCGCTCGCGCCAAGAATCGAGGTAGGCGCAAGCTGCAAGGTGCTGCCTTCTGCCGCAGGCACCAGCGTATAAGCCTGATCGCCGACCGGCTGCAGCTGCAAACCAGAGCCCAGCAACAACCGGCTGAACCCCTCCTCCACGCCATATTCACCGGACAAACCATTGCTGTTGCGGCCGCTGACCAGTGCCGGATCCACCGACAGATTGACCCCGGCGAGACCGGCGAGAACGCGTCAGCGCCGCACTCAGGCTACCGGCCGGCACCTGATAACTGCGGCGGCTGCCGTCGTCGGCCCAGCTCGATTGGATCAACACGGGGCTGGCACTCAGGCTCAGCAAAAGGCTCAACTGCAACAACGGACGCAAACGACCTGGAAATACTGCGGGCATTGGAAGAAGCTCTCGATTTTGTTCACTTGCCTGGAATGACCAGCGAGGCGAAAAAAGGGACAGGCTTCAGCCAGTTTTTTCTGCGCGCGGTACCAGTGACACCCAAAATCGCGTTCGCGTTTGCACGTCGACGGGCAAACTGGCTGCCAGCAGTGCGAGCACTTGATCGGTATCGTCGAGGCGGAAACTGCCGGTGATGCGCAGCGATTCCAGCGCCGGATCCCAGCGCAACACACCCGAGCGGTAGCGACTCAGCTCGCGAAGGAAATCACCCAGCGGCTGGTTTTGCGCCATCAGCACGCCGTCGCGCCAACCCGGCATCAATGCATCGAACGCCGTCACCGCTCCCGCGCCCGAAGCTTGCAGGCTGACTTGCTGGCCCTGCTTCAATACCAGCGCCGGGCCGTGCAGCGGCTGCAATTGCACCGAACCGCGCAGCACGCAGACCTGGCAATTGCGTGCATTGAGGCGCACCGAGATGTCGCTGTGATTGACGATCATCCGCCCATAAGGCGCGTTGACGATAAAGGCCGCATCGCCCGCCACGCTGAGTCCCATTTCCCCACGAATCAGCGTCAACTGACGTGCAGGCAGATCGACATTCACCGCGCTGTCGGTGTTGAGTTGCAATGAAGAACCCTGTGCCAATTGCACTTTGCGCCGCTCACCGGTACTGGTGTGCATATCGGCGCGCCACACTTCCAGCGGCAGTTCGCGTCCGATCAACCACACCGCCGGCACCAGCGCGGCCACGCCCAAAGCACGCTTGAGCGCCGCGCGCCGCGCCGGATCCGGCCGGTCCAGCGTGGCCATGGCCAGTGTCGGCGGCAAACCTGCGAAACGCTGGCGAAGCTGCTGGATTTTCTGCCAAGCGTTCTCGTGGCGACTGTCGCTGCTACGCCAATGCTGCAATCGCGCGTGATCTTCATTGCTGGCACCGCCGGATTCAAGCAAGGCCAGCCATTGCGCCGCCGCTCGTGCTACTTCCCGCGTTTCCTCGCTGGGGGCAACGCGCATTACAGCTCCACCAGCAGGCAATGCTCGTACGCCTGGGCCATGTAACGTTTGACGGTCCGTTCAGAAACTTGCAAGCGCTCGGCGATCTCGCGGTAGCCAAGGCCTTCGAGTTGACTCCAAAGAAATGCCCGGCGCACCGCTCGCGGCAAGCCATCGAGCAATTCATCCAGCGCCTGCAAGGTCTCCAGCAGCAACCAGCGCTGTTCCGGCGACGGTGCGCACGCTTCCGGCATTTGGGCCAAGGCGTCGAGGTAGGCTTTTTCCAGATGGCGTCGCGTGTAGAAATTGCTCAGCAGGCGTTTGCCGACAGTGAGCAAATACGCGCGCGGCTCGCGTAACTCGGCCAGTGGCGGTGCGTTGCACAGGACGCGCAGAAAGGTGTCCTGACTCAGGTCAGCCGCATCCCACGCGTTGCCCATGCGCCGGCGCAGCCAGGTTTCCAGCCAGCCGCGGTGCTCGCGATACAACTGCTGCAGGCTCTGCTCCGACGGTGACGTGGCTTCAATCATCTCAAGAGACCCTGCGCGAAGGTAGATTCAAATGAGACTGATTCTATTTAACTTCGCCAAGGACACAAAGCCTTTTTCTGTTCAGCGCTTGAGCGTTTCGCTCGGCAGCTCCTTGAACAGCGCGTGGTAACTGCTGGAAAACCGCCCCAGATGCCAGAACGACCAGCGCATCGCCACTTCCGCAACGGTGGTTTCGCTAGGCCTGCGCTTGAGCAATTCACGGTGCGCACTGTTCAGCCGCCTGAGGCGCAACCAGTGGCTCGGGGTCATCCCGGTGTAAGCCTTGAAAGCCTGTTGCAGCTGGCGCAGCGGTACGCCGGCAACGTGAGAAAGTTCGAGCAGATTGACCGTGTCTTCCGGCGAATCAGCCGCCCACTCCCCTACTCGCTTCATGATTTGGCGTTCGTCATTGCGCCGCTGTAGTCCGCCACGATCCAGACCGGTGTGAGCGTTATCAAGGATGAACAGGCAGTCCTCAAGCAACTGCTGCGTCAGTCGATCTTTATCAAGTGGATCAGCAGCTTGCGATAACTTCGTGAGAATCGAGCTTAACCAGCCGCTGAACAAAGCGTTCTGTCCGCAGTTGAGCGGCGCCATGAACAACCCTTCGAGTTTCGCTACTTGCAAACCGTGCTCGCGGACGAAGTCCGGACCAAATACCACGGCGATTTCCCGGTAGTTCTCCGGGGTGATCCAGATGTTGCGGCTCTCTTCGTTGAGCAGGTACAGCGCGTTGTCGCTGCGATCAAAGCAGAACGCCAGCGCCCCGGATGGCGCGCTGAAATTCTGCTCGACCCGGGTGTTCATCTGCTCCTCGTAAACCTCGACGCCCTGCAGATCGAGATAACGAATCTGCCCGGCGAAATGCCCCGGCGACATCTGTTGGTAATGCTGGACCCAGCCCGGTGTGGCGCGGATTTGCTCGGCCACGTCGGCGGTATTGAACGCTTGTACCTGAAGCGGATTGCACGTTGTCATGGGGTGACCTTGCGCACTCTTTTGGTGCGCTTTGGTGCTGCTGAAAGTGGATAGATGGAATCGCAAGCCGCGCCCAAGATAGTCGCCAACGCGCCACAGGGGAAGGGGCGGAAGATGAAACCCGCCCTCCCCGGCGTCTACAAAACCAATAACGAGGTCTTTATGAACGCCCCTTTCGATCAGCTGTTCACCTGGCTGAAAGATCACAAGATTACCGAAGTCGAATGCGTGGTCAGCGACCTGACCGGCATCGCCCGCGGCAAGATCGCACCGACCAACAAGTTCCTGCATGAGCGCGGCATGCGCCTGCCGGAAAGCGTGCTGCTGCAAACGGTAACCGGGGATTTTGTCGACGACGACATCTACTACGACCTGCTCGACCCGGCCGACATCGACATGGTCTGCAAACCGGTTTCCGATGCCGTCTACGTCATTCCGTGGGCAATCGAGCCGACTGCCATCGTCATCCACGACACCTTCGACAAGTTCGGCAATCCGATCGAACTGTCGCCGCGCAATGTGCTGAAGAAAGTCCTGCAGCTCTACACCGACAAGGGCTGGAAGCCGATTGTCGCGCCGGAAATGGAGTTCTACCTGACCCAGCGTTGTGAAGATCCGGACCTGCCGCTCAAGGCGCCGCTGGGCCGTTCGGGCCGTGCGGAGAGCGGGCGTCAGTCATTCTCGATCGATGCCGCCAACGAATTCGATCCGCTCTTCGAAGACGTGTACGACTGGTGCGAACTGCAAGGCCTGGATCTCGACACGCTGATCCATGAAGACGGCCCGGCGCAGATGGAAATCAACTTCCGCCACGGCGATGCGCTGGATCTGGCCGACCAGATCACCGTGTTCAAACGCACCCTGCGCGAAGCGGCGCTCAAGCACAACGTCACTGCGACGTTCATGGCCAAGCCGATCGGCGACGAGCCGGGCAGCGCCATGCACCTGCACCAGAGCGTGGTCGAGATCGCGACGGGTCAGCCGATCTTCGCCGATGCCGAGGGCAACATGAGTGAACTGTTCCGTCATCACATCGGTGGGCTGCAGAAGTACATCCCGAAAGTCCTGCCGATGTTCGCGCCCAACGTCAATTCGTTCCGCCGCTTCCTGCCGGACACCTCGGCACCGGTCAACGTCGAATGGGGCGAAGAGAACCGCACGGTTGGACTGCGTGTGCCGACTTCGGGGCCTGAATCGATGCGCGTGGAGAACCGTTTGCCCGGCGCCGACGCCAACCCTTATCTGGCGATTGCCGCGAGCCTGCTGTGCGGTTACATCGGCATGGTCGAGAAGATTGAGCCAAGCGCAGCGGTCGAAGGCCGGGCCTACGAACGGCGCAATCTGCGCTTGCCCATCACCATCGAAGAAGCCCTGACGCAAATGGAAGAGTGCCCGAAGGTCGCTGAGTACCTGGGCAGCAAATTCGTCCGCGGGTATGTGGCAGTGAAGCGCGCCGAGCACGAAAACTTCAAACGCGTCATCAGCTCGTGGGAGCGCGAATTCCTGCTGCTCAGCGTCTGACGGCGCTCCGTCCCTGTGGGAGCGAGCCTGCTCGCGAAGACGGCCGCACAGTTGATCGTTCCCACGTTCCCGCGTGGGAATGCATCCCGGGATGCTCTGCGTCCCATCCAAAGCCGAACGCGGAGCGTCCGTTGCGGCATTCCCACGCAGAGCGTGGGAACGATCATTACAAGAAGAGGTGTCGATATGCGTCCATTGAAATCCATACTTCCCGTCGCGCTGAGCGTGCTGTTCAGCGCAGCAGCCCAAGCCGAGCCCCAGGTCAGCGTCTACAACTGGACCGACTACATTGGCGAAACCACCCTCGCCGACTTCCAGAGCAAGACCGGGATCAAGGTGATCTACGACGTCTTCGACTCCAACGAAACCCTTGAAGGCAAACTCCTCGCCGGCCGGACCGGTTACGACGTGGTAGTGCCGTCCAACCACTTCCTCGCCCGTCAGGTAAAGGCCGGCGCGTTCATGAAGCTCGATCGTTCACAGTTACCAAACTGGAAGAACTTGGACCCGAAACTGCTTGAATTGCTTGAGAAAAATGATCCCGGCAATGCGCACTCGGTGCCTTACCTGTGGGGCACCAACGGCATCGGTTACAACGTCGACAAGGTCAAGCAAGTGCTCGGCATCGACCACATCGATTCCTGGGCCGTACTGTTCGAACCGGAGAATCTGAAAAAGCTCAGCCAGTGCGGCGTGTCGATGATGGACTCCGCCGACGAAGTGTTCCCGGCCATCCTCAACTACATGGGCATGGATCCGCGCAGCGAAAACCCTGAGGACTATAAAAAGGCCGAAGCCAAGCTGCTGAGCATTCGCCCGTACATCACCTATTTCCATTCCTCCAAGTACGTCTCGGACCTGGCCAATGGCGACATCTGCGTCGCGTTCGGTTATTCCGGCGATGTGTTCCAGGCCGCCAACCGGGCCAAGGAAGCCAAGAACGGTGTGAATATCGCCTATGCCATTCCCAAGGAAGGCGCCAACCTGTGGTTCGATCTGCTGGCGATTCCGGCCGACGCGAGCAACGCCAAAGAGGCCCACGCCTTCATCAATTACCTGCTCGATCCGCAGGTGATCGCCAAGGTCAGCGCGACCGTCGGCTACGCCAACCCGAACCCGGCGGCCAAGCCGTTCATGGATCAGGAACTGGTCAACAATCCTGAGGTGTATCCGCCGCAATCGGTGCTCGACAAACTCTACATTTCCTCGACCCCGCCCCAGGCGATCATGCGTCTGATGACCCGGTCGTGGAGCAAAGTGAAGTCGAACAAATGACTCAGCACAGCGCACAGCACACCCGTTCCTATTACGCTGCTTCTGCACGGGCGACCACACCCTACCCCGCGCTGGACGGCGATCTGATTGCCGACGTCTGCGTGATAGGCGGCGGCTTCACCGGCGTCAATACGGCGATTGAACTGGCGCAGCGCGGCTTGTCGGTGGTTTTGCTCGAGGCGCGGCGCATCGGCTGGGGCGCCAGCGGGCGCAATGGCGGTCAGCTGATTCGCGGCATCGGCCACGAAGTTGAGGGGTTCGCCCGCTATATCGGCCAGGACGGCGTGCGTTATCTGCAGCGCGCCGGCATCGATTCGGTGGAGCTGGTGCGCCAGCGCATCACTGGAAACGCCATCGACTGTGATCTACGTTGGGGCTTTTGCGAATTGGCCAACACCGCCGCGCAATTCGCCGCGTTCAAGCAGGAACAGGACAGCCTCGCCGAACTCGACTATGCCCACGAAACCAGGCTGGTCGGCCCGGAGCAGATCCGTCAGCAAGTGGTCGACGCCGGTGTGTACGCCGGCGGATTGATCGACATGGGTTCGGGGCATTTGCATCCGCTGGATCTGGTGCAAGGTGAGGCGCGTCTCGCGGCATCGCTGGGCGTGCGTGTCTTCGAGCACAGCCCGGTGCTGGAAATCCTCCATGGCCCGACTGTCGAGGTCCGTTGCGCCACGGGTTCAGTGCGCGCCGGCAGCCTGGTGCTCGGCTGCAACGCGCATCTGGATGAACTGGAACCGAAACTCAGCGGCAAAGTGCTGCCCGCCGGCAGTTACATCATCGCCACCGAGCCGTTGGACGAGAGCCGCGCCGCGCAGTTGATTCCACAGAACCTGGCGCTGTGCGATCAAAAAGTCGGGCTGGATTATTACCGACTCTCGGCGGATCGACGTTTGCTGTTCGGCGGCGCCTGTCATTATTCCGGCCGCGATCCGGCGGATATCGCCGCCTATATGCGGCCGAAAATGCTCAAGGTGTTCCCGCAACTGGCCGATGTGCGCATCGATTATCAGTGGGGCGGCAAGATTGGCATCACCGCCAATCGCTTCCCCCAGGTCGGCCGGCTCAAGCAGCATCCGAACGTGTTTTACGCGCAGGGCTACTCAGGCCATGGCCTCAATGTCACCCATTGGTGTGCGAAGTTGTTGGGCGAAGCCATCCACGCCGGACACAGCCAAGGCATGGACGTGTTCGGCGGCGTGCCGCACATGACGTTCCCTGGCGGCCCTGCCTTGCGCTCGCCACTGCTGGCCCTGGGCATGTTCTGGTATCGCTTGCGTGAAATGCTCGGTTAACAGGCGCTTACACTGATCGTTCCCACGCTCTGCGTGGGAATGCAGCCCGGGACGCTCAGCGCTCCAAACTCGATCAAAAGGTCGCAGCGTTCGGTAGCTCCTTGCACTGCAATCGCGTCCCACGCCAGCTATACACATTTGCTCTATCGCCAAGCACTTCTATATTGATGAAGTGCTTTTGCGTTTCTGACGCTCAGTGCCCGAATAATTGAGGAGGACATGGATGAAGTCGTCAGCCAGCGACGAGCCGCGAGCACCCGGTCAGGCGCCGATCAAAACCCGCCGTTTCGGCATTTCGCTGGTGTGGATCGTGCCCATCGTCGCGGTGCTGGTGGGCATTTCGCTGGTGATCCACACCATCCTGCAGGAAGGCCCGACCATCACCGTCACCTTCAAGACCGGCGATGGCCTGACCGCCAACAAGACTGAAGTCAGGTACCGCAACGTGGTCATCGGCCATGTCTCGGAAGTCGAACTGGCCGACGATCACAGAAACGTCAACGCCACGATCAAACTGGCCAAACAGGCCGAAGCCTTCACCCGCGAGGATTCGCAGTTCTGGGTGGTGCGCCCGCGCATCGGTGCCGGCGGTGTCTCGGGCATCGATACGCTGCTGTCGGGCGACTATATCGGCGCTGACATCGGCCAAGCGAACACTCGGGCAAAGAACTTCAAAGGCCTCGAGAATCCGCCGCCGATCACCTACGGCGAGCCGGGCAAGCGCTTCACTCTGCACACCTCCGACCTCGGCTCGCTGGACATCGGCTCGCCCGTTTATTACCGCAAGATTCCCGTCGGCCAGGTGGTGTCCTACGCGCTGGACCAGGATGGCAAAGGCGTCAATATCGAAGTCTTCGTGCATTCGCCCAATGACGCCTACGTCACCGAAAACACCCGCTTCTGGAACGCCAGCGGCATCGACATCAATGTCGGCGCCAACGGCTTTGCGGTGAAAACCGAATCGCTGTCGACCTTGCTGGTCGGCGGCATCGCTTTCCGCGCGCCGGACTACAGCCCCAACGACACGCCGGCCGGCGACGACAAGAATTTCGAACTGTTCGCCAATCAGGCCGCCGCCCTCGCCCCGCCTGACGGCAAAGCGCAGTATCTGGCGCTGCGGTTCGATCAGGCCTTGCGCGGGCTCAAGGTTGATGCGCCTGTGGAGTTTCTCGGTATCGAAATCGGCCGGGTAGTGGCGGTCAATCTCGATTTCGATGAGGTCAAGCGCACCTTTCCGGTGAATGTCGGCATCGTCATTTATCCGCAGCGACTCGGCCGCGCCCACGCGAAAATTCTCAAAACCTACCATGGCGACGAAAACGACGAAGCCACCGGCGCGCGTCTGCTCGGCACTTTCGTTGAAAATGGCCTGCGCGCCCAGGCACGCAATGGCAACCTGCTCACCGGGCAGTTGTATATTTCGCTGGATTTCTACCCCAAAGCACCAAAAGTCGCTTTCGACCCTACGGCACGGCCAATCACCATTCCGACCGTTCCTGGCAGCCTCGAGCAATTGCAGGAAAAACTCGAAGCCATGGTCAACAAGATCAACGCGCTGCCGGTGGAACGCATCGCCAGCAACCTCGACGGCAATCTGGTCGAGCTGCGCAAAGGCCTGAAGCAGTTCAATGCCAAGACCCTGCCGGGCGTACAGAGCACCCTCGCCGACGTCAGCAAGACCTTGCAGTCCGCCAATTCGACTTTGGCCGAGGATTCACCGCAACGTGAGCAGCTGACCGAGACCCTCGACGAGCTCGGGCGCATGTCACGCTCGTTGCGTGAACTGTCGGATTACCTCGGTCGCCACCCTGAGTCGTTGATTCGCGGGCGCCCGGACAACGCCGCGCCGCTGGATCTCAAAGGGCCGCCACGCAATTGAGCACAGGAGCTGCATCCATGGCTTTACCGTTGAAGATCACCGTGCTCGCTGCTGTCGTACTGCTCACCGCGTGTCGCAGCGACCCGATCAGCTTTCACACCCTGACACCGGCGCAGCCGGGTGCCGGTCGCAACGGCACCGACATCGCCATCGAAAGCATCAGCGTGCCGCCGCAGGTCGATCGCGCGCAAATTGTCATCCGCCAAGGCAACAGCGGCGTGGCGATTCTGGAAACCGATTGGTGGAGCGCCACTCTTGCCGATGAGTTGCGCGGTGCCTTGACCGATCAACTGAGCAGCGGCGTCGGCCAGCAGCGCGCCTCCGTGCGTATCGACGTGCAGCGCTTCGATTCAATTCCCGGCCAGTACGCCTTGATCGACGTGAAATGGCGAGTGCGCCCGCTGGGTGCGGCGGACGCGGCGCTGCTGAGCTGTCGCTCGGTGTTGCAGACGCCTTCAGGGCCGGGCATCGACGAACTGGTGACCGCGCAACAGAACAACGTCAAACGTCTCGCTGCGCAGATCGCGCAAGGTGCCAGCGGCTCGCGCTGCCCGCCGCAGACCTGACGCCGTTTACAAATCGAAGCGATCCACCGCCCGCCGCCGCTCGTTGTCATCGCGCACGTCGTAGTTGGCGGTCGTCTGGATATTGCTGTGATGCGCCAGTTTCTGTGCGATCGACAGGTCGTGCTCCTCGATCACCCGAGTGATGAACGAGCGCCGAAAATCGTGGGGCATGATTTTCACCCCGACCTGCGTACCGCGCTGGCGGGCGATGTAGTAAATCGCATGTTTGGTAATGCGCTCGCGGGTGATGTGGCTGCCCCGGCGAATGCGGTTGAACAGAAACGCATCGTCGCTCTCGCCTTCCTTGAGCTGTGAACGACGCAGTTCCAGCCAGGCGTCGAGTTTGGCGAAGGCCCAGGCCGGCGCGTACTTGATCAGCTGTTTGTTGCCCTTGCCGGTGACGGTCAGGCTGCGCTCTTTGAAGTCGACCTGACTCAGATCCAGATCCACCGATTCCGACTTGCGCATGCCGGTGCCGTACAACAGCGCAATCACCGCCGCATCACGCAAGCCCTGTGGTCGTGGGTCGGCAGCGCAGACTTCCATCAGTTCGTGAATCAGCGTGCGCTTGAGGTTGCGCCCCTGGGACAGCCGTGTGCCGGCGATGCCCTTGACCGAGCGCATTTTCAGCAGGTGATCCTGGCTGATCAGACTCATGCGCCACGCTTCGTTCATCACCCCGCGTACAGCGTTCACGTAAAGCGACGAGGTGTTCGGTGCATAACCGTCGGCCCGCAAAGCGGCGACCAGCGCCACCACGTCTTCCGGTTGCAGGCCGTGCCAAGGGATGTCTTCGATATCGACGTCCTCGAAACCAAGACGGTCGGCGGCATCTTGCAGCACATAGCGCATGGTCAACTGGCTGGAAGGCGCCAGTCGCGCCAGGTAAACGGTCAGCGGATTGCTGTTGGACGGTGCGGGTTGGGTACTCGACAAATCACTCAAACGAAACGGCCTTGAAATAAAAAACGATTCAACAAAAACACTAAATGCATGAAATGAAACGCAAAAAAACGGCGTAGCGCAATGACAGGGGTTGCCGCGAAAGGCCGACAACCTGCCGTTCGAGGCCATAAAAGTCAATCGGGCATTCCCCGAACGGTCTGTTTGCTGCTTTATCAGCACGGTAGGCGAACTGAAACATCGCGCTCTTATGTTCAATGCAGGGACTGCGAACAGGAGTGCGGCATGAAGATCACGGTGTTTGGCAGTGGTTATGTCGGTCTGGTGCAAGCGGCGGTGCTGGCCGAGGTCGGTCACGAGGTCGTGTGCATGGATGTCGACGCGCAGAAGATTGAGCAGTTACGCCAGGGCCACGTCAGTATTTTCGAGCCGGGGCTGGCCAGTCTGGTGCGTGAGGGCCTGGATTCGAAACGCCTGCAATTCACCACCGATGAACGACTCGCGGTGTTGCACGGGCGTGTGGCCTTCATCGCGGTGGGTACGCCGTCACGGGAGGACGGTTCGGCCGATCTGCGCTACGTGTTGGCGGTTGGCGACGCGATCGCCCGGCATCGTGAGCAGCCATTGATTGTGGTGGAAAAGTCCACGGTGCCGGTGGGCACAGGTGACGCTTTGCGCAGCCACATCGAAAAGGCATTGATCAAGGTCGGCCGCCTGCTGCAGTTCGATATTGTCTCCAACCCGGAATTTCTCAAGGAAGGTTCAGCGGTTGCTGATTGCCGGCGGCCGGATCGTATCGTCATCGGTTGCGAAGGCGCAGACGTGCGCGATGTGATGCGCGATCTGTACGCGCCGTTCAACCGCAACCATGAGCGCATCCTGTTCATGGACCTGCGCAGCGCCGAGCTGACCAAATACGCCGCTAACTGCATGCTGGCGACCAAGATCAGTTTCATCAACCAGATCGCCGAACTCGCCGAGCACTTGGGTGCGGACATTGAAGCAGTGCGCCAGGGCATCGGTGCCGATACGCGGATCGGCTATCACTTCATCTATCCGGGTTGCGGCTACGGTGGCTCGTGTTTTCCCAAGGACATGCGCGCGCTGATCCACAGTGCCGAGCAGGCGCATTGCTCCAGTGATCTGCTGCAAGCGGTCGAGGCGATCAACCAGCGGCAGAAGCACAAGCTCTTTGAGCGCATCAACGCGTTCTACCGGGGTGACTTGCGCGGCAGGACCTTCGCCCTGTGGGGCCTGGCGTTCAAACCCAACACCGACGACATGCGCGACGCGCCGAGTCGGGTGCTGCTCGAAGCATTGTGGGCTGCCGGGGCCAGCGTGCGCGCGTTCGATCCGGAAGCCATGCTGCAAACCCAGAATCTCTATCCAGACGAAGCAAAACTGATGCTGATGGGCACGCCGGAATCGGTACTGGCCGGCGCCGATGCGCTGATCATCTGTACCGAATGGCAACAATTCAAGGCCCCGGATTTCGAGCTGATCAAACAACGGCTCAACAGCCCGGTCATCTTCGACGGCCGTAACCTTTACGACGCCGAGCGTCTGGCACGCAATGGCTTTCAGTATTTCCCGATGGGCCGTGGTGAATCGTGCAGGTTGCCGATCACATTGCGGCAGCGGCCGGCGGCGTCTGATGTAGCCTGAACCGGCCCGCCGGTGGCCAGTGATGGCAGTGGACTGCACACAGACCCTGTGGGAGCTGGCTAGGCAGCGATGACGGAATATCAGCCGATTCAAATGTTGCCTGACACACCGCAATCGCTGGCAAGCCAGCTCCCACAGGGACAATGTGCATGGGGGCGATGGAGGTTGACCGGTGACGTTTGCCCAGAGAGGATGGCGTTCGCCCCAGGCATTCCGAATAAGGACATTCCCCTTCCGTGGCCACCTATTCACCTTTCATCCGCCGGCTGATGCTCAGCTCGCTGACCGTGGTCATCAGCCGTGCCCTGGTCAGTCCGCTGCTGACGCTGTTCCTCAGCAACAAGCTCGGCCTCGATCCGCAGGATGTCGGCTTGCTGCTGGGCATCGCCGTGTTCAGCGCCACGCTGCTGTCGCTCTACGGCGGCTACATCATCGACAAGCTGGACAAGCGCCAGTTACTGATCCTGAGCATGCTCTCCAGCGGTATCGGCCTGATCCTGCTGACTTTCGCGCAGAACCTGTATCTGGTGACCGTCGTGCTGATCATCAGCGAAACGGCCTCGGCGCTGTTTCTCATCGGCAGCAAGGCAATCCTCAGTGAACACCTGCCGGTGGGCCAGCGGGTCAAGGCGTTTTCCCTCAACTACACCCTGACCAATATCGGTTACGCGATTGGCCCGATGATTGGCGTGGTGATTGCCGGCGTGCAGCCCGCGGCGCCTTTTATCGTTGCCGGTGCGATCGCCATTGGCAGTATTTTCCTGCTGCTCGGCGCGGCCAGGGATGCCAGTCCGATAACTGCCGGCAGTGCACCGCAAAGTTTCCTCAACACGCTGATGATCCTGAAAAACGACCGCACCATGGTGCTGTTCACCCTTGGCTGCCTGCTCAGCACATTGGTGCACGGGCGTTTCACCCTGTACCTGTCGCAATACCTGCTGGTCACCCATGATCAGCAACAAATGCTCGACACCATGGCCGCCCTGCTCGCCTGTAACGCAATCACGGTGATCCTGCTGCAATATCAGATCGGTCGCTGGCTCAGCCGCGAACACCTGCGTCACTGGATTGCCGGCGGCACTGCGCTGTTCATCGTCGGGCTGATCGGTTTCAGTCTGGCCGACAGCCTGATTGGCTGGTGCGTAGCGATGTTCATCTTCACCTTGGGCGAGATGATCATCTATCCGGCCGATTTCCTCTTCGTCGACACCCTCGCCCCGGAGGCACTGCGCGGCAGCTACTACGGCGCGCAGAACCTGGCGGCACTCGGCGGCGGCGCGAGCCCGGTGATTTGCGGGTTTCTCTTGATGCACACGCCCGCGCCGAGCATGTTCTATGCCCTGAGCGGATTGGCGGCACTGGGCGGTTATCTATGTTTCGTCAGTGCACGCCGCACCGCTTCAGTGCAAAAATAGTGCACTAAAACTGCATTTATATGAATTTGTCAGCATCGAGTTTGATCGGCAAACTACGCGCGTTCCTCCCCCAATGTTGGAACGCTTCGAGGGCTTTCCGGATTTGCCGGACAAGTCCTTTTTTTGTCTCGGATTTTGTAAAGGATCAGTTCTACATGCTCGCTCGCTGGTTGCCCGCTGCCATCAACACCCGCCCCACTGAATGGAGCCGTGCCGCGATCGGCATGGGCCTGGGCACGCTGTTCAGCGTGTGGATGTGTGCGCAGGTGTTCGGGCATGACGTTGCCTTTCACCTAATCGGCCCGCTGGGCGCTTCGGCGGTGCTGCTGTTCGCCGTATCCTCCGGCGCCCTCGCCCAGCCGTGGTCGATTCTCGGCGGCTACCTGTGCGCCGGTGTGGTCGCTTTGCTGGTGGCCCACGTGCTCGGCCGCACGCTGGGCAGCGCCTGCCTCGCCGCCGGCATGGCGGTGATTCTGATGTGCTGGCTGCGTTGCCTGCACCCGCCGGCGGGCGCATTGGCGTTGACCCTGGTGCTGGCCGACCCTGCGACCATCGCCATGGACTGGAAAGCCATGGAACCGGTGATGCTCGGCGCCCTGTGCATGCTCGCCAGCGCGCTGGCCTACAACAATCTGACCCGCATCCGCTACCCGAAACGCGCCGCCGATCCTGCGCCGCCCGTGGCCCCGGTCGACCGCCAGGCGATCACCGCCGAAGACCTCAAGCTTGCGCTGGCGGACATGGAAGCCTTCATCGACGTCACCCCCGAAGACCTCGAACGCCTGATCCACGCCAGCGAACTGCACGCCAAACGCCGCAGCATTACCGAAACTTTCAGATAAGCCCTGTAGGAGCTGAGAGAAAAACGCAGATTCCCCCTGCACATATCCCCGTTGTACACGACAAATTTGCACTGTTACGATCCGCTAACGCCCGCGCGCGGGCTTTTCGAATAAAGACAATAAGAAGCAGGGAGTTACAGATGACAGCTCAGGCTTCATCCCGGCGGACCCCGTCCATGGATGCCATACCAAACGACGTGCTGGCCGAGGTGCGCAACCATATCGGCCACCTGACCCTCAACCGCCCTGCGGGCCTCAATGCAATTACCCTCGACATGGTGCGTCTGCTGCAACAGCAGCTCGATGCCTGGGCGTCTGATGCCGAGGTGCACGCCGTGGTATTGCGCGGCGCCGGTGAAAAGGCTTTCTGCGCCGGCGGCGATATTCGTTCGCTGTACGACAGCTACAAGAGCGGCGACACGCTGCACGAAGATTTCTTTGTCGAGGAATACGCCCTCGACCTGACCATTCATCACTACCGCAAACCGGTGCTGGCCTTGATGGACGGTTTCGTCCTCGGCGGCGGCATGGGCCTGGTGCAAGGCGCCGATCTGCGCGTGGTGACCGAGAAGAGCCGACTGGCGATGCCGGAAGTGGCCATCGGTTATTTCCCCGACGTCGGCGGCAGTTATTTCCTGCCACGCATTCCCGGTGAACTGGGGATTTATCTGGGCGTCAGCGGCGTGCAGATTCGCGCCGCCGATGCGCTGTACTGTGGCCTCGCCGACTGGTATCTGGACAGCAGCAAACTTGCGCTGCTCGATGAGAAACTCGATCAGATGGAGTGGCAGGACACGCCGCTCAAGTCGCTGCAGAACCTGCTGGCCAAGCACGCCGTGCAAACCCTGCCCGATGCGCCACTCGAGGCGCTGCGCCCGGCGATCGACCACTTCTTCGCCCTGCCCGACGTGCCGAGCATGATCGAGCAACTGCGCGCCGTTACCGTTGCCGACAGCCACGAATGGGCCGTCACCACGGCGGACCTCCTGGAAACCCGCTCGCCGCTGGCCATGGCCGTGACCGCGGAAATGCTCCGTCGCGGCAGGCACCTGAGTCTGGAGCAGTGCTTTGCGCTGGAGCTGCATCTGGACCGCCAGTGGTTTGCCCGGGGCGACCTGATCGAAGGCGTGCGCGCCCTGCTGATCGACAAGGACAAGTCACCGCGCTGGAACCCACCGACCGTCGCTGAGCTGGACGCTGGGCAGGTCGGCAGTTTCTTCCATGGTTTTGATGAGAGCGGGAGCTGAGTCATGCACGATCTCGAACTGACTGAAGAACAAGTGATGATCCGCGACATGGCCCGGGATTTTGCCCGTGGTGAAATCGCCCCGCACGCGCAAGCCTGGGAAAAGGCCGGCTGGATCGACGATGCCCTGGTGGCGAAGATGGGTGAGCTGGGCCTGCTCGGCATGGTCGTGCCCGAGGAATGGGGCGGCACTTACGTCGATTACGTCGCCTATGCGCTGGCCGTTGAGGAAATCTCCGCTGGCGACGGCGCCACTGGTGCGTTCATGAGTATCCACAACTCGGTCGGCTGTGGCCCGGTGCTCAACTACGGCAGCGATGAGCAGAAACAAACCTGGCTGGCCGATCTGGCCAGCGGGCAAACCATCGGTTGCTTCTGCCTGACCGAACCCCAGGCCGGCTCCGAAGCACACAACCTGCGCACCCGTGCCGAACTGCGCGACGGCCAATGGGTGATCAACGGCGCCAAGCAATTTGTCAGCAATGGCAAGCGGGCGAAACTGGCGATCGTCTTCGCCGTGACCGATCCGGATCTGGGCAAGAAAGGTCTTTCGGCGTTTCTGGTACCGACCGATACACCGGGTTTCATCGTCGATCGCACCGAACACAAAATGGGCATCCGCGCTTCCGACACCTGCGCGGTAACGCTGAACAACTGCAGCATTCCCGAAGCCAACCTGCTCGGCGAGCGTGGCAAAGGCCTGGCGATTGCCCTGTCCAACCTGGAAGGCGGGCGTATCGGTATCGCCGCGCAGGCGCTGGGCATTGCTCGGGCGGCGTTTGAAGCGGCATTGGCCTACTCGAAAGACCGGGTGCAATTCGACAAGCCGATCATCGAGCACCAGAGCATCGCCAATCTGCTGGCTGACATGCACATGCAGATCAACGCCGCGCGGTTACTGATCCTGCATGCGGCGCGACTGCGCACGGCGGGTAAGCCGTGTTTGTCCGAGGCATCACAGGCCAAGCTGTTCGCATCGGAAATGGCCGAGAAGGTGTGTTCGTCGGCGATCCAGATTCATGGCGGCTACGGCTATCTTGAGGATTACCCGGTCGAGAAGTACTACCGCGATGCGCGGATTACCCAGATTTATGAAGGGTCGAGCGAGATACAGCGGATGGTAATTGCGCGGGATTTGAAGAACTATCAGCTCTAAAAGCTTCGCGAGCAGGCTCGCTCCCACATTGGGCGGTGGAGATTCCTGTGGGAGCGAGCCTGCTCGCGAAGGCGTCAGCTTGGGCACCGCATTTATTTGCCTTGGAATGCAGCCTCACGCTTGGCAATGAACGCCGCCATCCCTTCCTTCTGATCCTGCGTCGCAAACGCGGCATGGAACACCCGCCGCTCAAACCGCACGCCCTCAGTCAGGTTGACCTCGAACGCCCGGTTGACGCTCTCCTTGATCATCATCGCAATCGGCAGTGACTTGCCGGCAATCACCGCTGCAACTTTCAGCGCCTCATCAAGCAGCTCATCGCTCGGCACGATGCGCGCGACGATGCCGCAGCGCTCGGCTTCTACCGCGTCGATCATGCGCCCGCTCAGGCACATTTCCATGGCTTTGGCTTTGCCCACGGCGCGGGTCAGGCGTTGGGTGCCGCCCATGCCCGGCAGCACGCCGAGGTTGATTTCCGGCTGGCCGAATTTGGCGTTGTCGCCAGCCAGGATGAAGTCGCACATCAGCGCCAGTTCACAGCCGCCGCCGAGGGCGAAACCATTGACCGCTGCGATGATTGGCTTGCGTCTGTTGGCCACTCGATCGCTGTCGCTGAACAGATCGTCCATGTAGATCTGCGGATAGGTCAGCTCGGCCATTTCCTTGATGTCGGCGCCGGCGGCGAAGGCTTTTTTCGAACCGGTGAGGACGATGCAGCCAATGTGCGCATCGGCTTCCAGCGTATCGAGGGCGTGGTTCACTTCGCTGACCAGTTGCGCGTTCAGCGCGTTCAGCGCCTGCGGCCGGTTGAGGGTGATCAGGCCGACGCGGTCGCGGGTTTCCAGCAGAATCGTTTCGTAAGTCATGAATAAAATTCCTTGTCAGAGATTGCGCGAAATGACCATGCGCTGAATGTCGCTGGTGCCTTCGTAGATCTGGCAGACGCGCACGTCGCGGTAGATGCGTTCCAGCGGGAAGTCGTTGAGGTAACCGTAACCGCCGAGGGTTTGCAAGGCCATGGAACAGACCTTCTCGGCCATTTCCGAGGCAAACAACTTGGCCATCGATGCCTCGATCAGCGCCGGTTGGCCGCTGTCGCGCAAGGCTGCGGCGTAATGCACCATCTGCCGGGCGACGGCAATTTGCGTGGCCATGTCCGCCAGGCGGAACGCCACGGCCTGATGCTCGATGATCGGCTTGCCGAAGGTGTCACGCTCGCGGGCGTAATCACGCGCGGCTTCGAATGCGGCGCGGGCCATGCCGACGGCTTGTGAGGCGATACCGACGCGGCCGCCTTCGAGGTTGGCCAAGGCGATCTTGTAGCCCTCGCCCTCTTCGCCAAGGCGGTTGGCGACCGGCACTTTCACATCTTCGAAGAGGATCTGGCAGGTGTCGGAGGCGTGCTGGCCGAGTTTGTCTTCGACCCGCGCAACTTTGTAGCCGGGCGAGTCGGTGGGCACGATAAACGCGCTGATCCCGCGCTTGCCGGCGCTCGGGTCGGTCACGGCAAACACGATCACGATGCCGGCGTTCTGCCCGGATGTGATGAACTGTTTGCAGCCGTTGAGCACGTAGTGATCGCCTTCCAGCCGCGCACGGGTTTTCAGGCTGCTGGCATCGGAACCGGCCTGCGGTTCGGTCAACGCGAAGGCGCCGAGCATGGCGCCGCTGGCCAACGGTTTTAGGAAGCGTTCGCGCTGGTCGTCATTGCCGAACTTGAGAATCGGCACGCAGCCGACCGAGTTGTGCACGCTCATGATCGTCGAGCACGCACCGTCGCCGGCGGCGATTTCTTCCAGGGCCATGGCGTACGCGAGGTAGCCGGTGTCACAGCCGCCCCACTGTTCTGGCACGAGCATGCCGAAAAAGCCCAGCTCGGCCATCTCGGCGATGGCCTCCTTGGGGAAACGGTGCTCGCGATCCCACTCGGCCGCGAACGGCTTGAGCCGCTCCTCGGCAAACTGCCGGGCCATGTCGCGGATCTGGGTCTGGTCTTCGTTGGGGATCATGGTGAGTCCTTAATTCTTCCAAACAACCACAAAACCTGTGGGAGCTGGCTTGCCAGCGATGAGGCCGTCACATCCAACATTGATGGTGACTGCTCCATTGCCATCGCGGGCAAGCCCGCTCCCACAAGGTCAACTGTCAACCTCAATAGACGCATTCCACAGCCATGGCCGTGGCTTCGCCGCCGCCAATGCAGATCGCTGCAATCCCGCGCTTGAGCTGTTTCTGCCGCAAAGCCGCGAGCAATGTCACCAGAATCCGCGCCCCCGACGCACCGATCGGATGGCCCAGCGCGCAGGCGCCGCCGTGCACGTTGAGCTTGTCGTGGGGAATCTCCAGGTGCGTCATCGCCGCCATGCCGACCACGGCAAACGCTTCGTTCACTTCAAACAGATCCACTTGATCCAGCGCCCAACCGGTCTTCTTCACCAGTTTCTTGATCGCGCCAATCGGTGCGGTGGGAAACAGCCCAGGGGTATCAGCGAACGCAGCGTGGCCATGAATCACCGCCAGCGCTTTGAGGCCCAGTTGCTGCGCGTGGGACTGACGCATCAGCACCAGCGCCGCCGCGCCGTCGGAAATTGAGCTGGAATTGGCCGCGGTGACCGTGCCGCCCTCGCGGAACGCCGGTTTCAGCGAGGCGACTTTGTCGAGTTTGGCTTTTGGCGGCTGTTCATCGTTGCTGATGACCACCTGCTCTTTGCCGACGGTCACGGTCAGCGGGACGATTTCGTCCTTGAAACTGCCGTCCTTGATCGCCTGCTGCGCGCGGGTGGTCGAGGCGATGGCAAAAGCATCCTGCGCTTCGCGGCTGAAGCCGTTGGCCTCGGCGCAATCTTCGGCGAAGGTGCCCATCAGGCGGCCCTTGTCGTAAGCATCTTCGAGACCGTCAAGGAACATCGAATCGAGCACGCGGCCATGGCCCATGCGATAGCCGGCGCGGGCGCGATCGAGCAGGTACGGTGAGTTGGACATGCTTTCCATGCCGCCGGCGATCACCACGTCGGCACTGCCGGCGAGCAGCATGTCGTGGGCCATGATGGTGGTCTGCATGCCCGAGCCGCACATCTTGTTGACCGTGGTGCAGCGCGTCGATTTATCCAGCCCGGCACCCAGCGCAGCCTGGCGTGCCGGCGCCTGGCCGAGGCCGGCGGGCAGTACGCAGCCGAACAGCACTTCATCAACCGCGTCACTGGCGACACCGGCGCGTTCGACCGCTGCCTTGATCGCCGCCGCGCCGAGTTGTGGTGCGGTGAGACTTTTCAGTTCGCCTTGAAAGCCGCCCATCGGTGTGCGGACGGCGCTGACGATAACAATCGGATCGTTGGCAATAGTCATGACAAATCCTCCTTACTTGGCGGCCATGCGCAAGGCGCCGTCGAGACGGATCACCTCGCCGTTGAGCATGCTGTTTTCAATGATGTGACGCACCAGCGCGGCGTATTCGGCAGGCTTGCCCAAGCGCGGCGGGAATGGCACGCCGGCGGCGAGCGAGTCGCGCACTTCCGGGGTCATGCCGGCCATCATCGGCGTTTCGAAAATGCCCGGGGCGATGGTCATCACGCGGATGCCGAAGCGCGCCAGTTCGCGCGCAGCTGGCAAAGTCAGGCTGGCGATCGCGCCTTTGGATGCCGAGTACGCCGCCTGGCCGATCTGCCCATCAAACGCAGCGACCGAGGCGGTGTTGATGATTACTCCGCGCTCACCGTCAGCATTGGCTTCGCTTTCGGCAATCGCCGCAGCGGCGAGGCGCAGCATGTTGAAACTGCCGATCAGGTTGACGTTGATCACTTGCGCGAAGCTGCTGAGTGCGTGCGGGCCGTTTTTGCCGAGAATCTTCTCGCCGCGAACGATGCCGGCGCAGTTGATCAGCCCGTTGAGGCTGCCAAATGCGGCGATGGTTGCTTGCACAGCGGCTTCGGCGGCGGCTTCGTTGCTGATGTCGGCGACCACGCTTTGCGCACCGAGGCGCTGGGCTTGCGCGGCGACGGCTTCGGCGTTCATGTCGACCAGCATGACTTTGGCGCCGGCACTGACCAGCAATTCAGCGCTGGCCGCACCGAGTCCTGACGCGCCGCCGGTGACGATAAAAACCTTATTCTCGATCTGCATGACGGTGTTTCCTTGGATTCAAGCTGAAACGTTGTGCGCCGCGGCCTCTTGAGCCTTGGCGATTTCCTGGTTGCGCAAGATAAAGCGCTGCAATTTGCCACTCGGGGTCTTGGGCAATTCGCTGACAAATTCGATTTCACGCGGGTACGAATGCGCGGCCAGACGCTTGCGCACATGTTGGCGCAGTTCTTCGGCCAACTCCGGCGCGGCGCGGTACTGCGCGCTCAGCACGACAAAGGCTTTGACCAGTTCGGTTCGCTCCGGGTCGGGCTTGCCGACGACCGCCGCTTCGACCACGGCCGGGTGTTCGATCAGGGCGCTTTCCACGTCGAACGGGCCGACGCGGTAGCCCGAGGTGGTGATCACATCATCGCTGCGGCCGACGAAGCTGATGCTGCCGTCCGGGTTCCACTCGACGGTGTCGCCGCTCAGGTAGTAGTGGCCGACGAAGGCCTTGGTCGGCGCGCCTTCGTAGCCGGCGAACCAGCACATCGGCGACTGCGGACGGTCGATGGCGAGAATGCCGGGTTGGCCGACGCCGAGTTCGTTGTATTGCTCATCGAGCACGACGATGCGATGGCCCGGTGAAGCGAAACCGGCCGCGCCGACATGCACCGGGTGCTCAAGGCCGTGGTGGTTGCACAGCACCATACCCAGCTCGGTCTGGCCATAATGGTCGTGGATGACCACGTCGAGGTTATCGGCGAACCAGCGGATCACCTCCGGATTCAGTGGCTCACCGGCGCTGCTGACGATGCGCAGTTTGCCCTTGATCGATTTGGCGAACTCCTCTCCCCCGGCTATCAGCAAGCGATAGGCAGTGGGCGAACCGGTGAGATTGGTGATGCCATATTTGTTGATCACCCGGCAGGTGCTTTCGAGGGTGAACGGGCCATCGTAGAAGGTGATCGGGTGACCCAACGCCAACGGCCCGGTCACGCCGAAATAAATGCCGTAGGCCCAACCCGGATCGGCAACGTTCCAGAACGCATCTTCGGGGCGCAGATCCACCGCATCGCGGGTGTAGCTCTGGAAAGCGACGATGGCTTTGAGTGGCACCGACAGCGCTTTCGCGGGCCCCGTGGTGCCCGAAGTGAACATCAACAGAAACGGGTCTTCGCCGGTCAGCAGAATCGGTTCGCAGACGCTGGAATAGTTGGCCAGCTCAGCCCAGAAGCTGAAATCACCGCGGACAATGCCCTGACCTTTCACACCACCCACGGTGACAATGGTCGGGCATGCGCTGACTTCATTGAGCTTGGGGCGATTGACCGCGTCGGTGACCACCACCTTCGCCCTGGAGCTGTTCAGGCGATGTTCAAGAGCTTTAGGCCCGAATGCGGTGAATAGCGGCTGATACACCGCGCCGATGCGCCAAGTGGCGAGGACGGTGATGAGTAATTCGACGTTGCGTGGCAGCAGGCCGGCGACCTTGTCACCCTTCTGCACGCCTTGGGCGAGGAGAAAATTGGCGAAACACGCGGCTTTGTCTTGCAGATCAGTGAAGGTGTAATTCGCACTCGAGCCGTCGCGACCTTCCCAGAACAACGCAATGCGCCCGGGCAAGGCATGGCGATCGCAGCATTCGACGCAGGCGTTGAGTGCCTCAAGCGTGCCGCTGAGCGACGCGTCGACGGTGCGCTGGTAGTTGAACTGTTCGGTGGCAGACATGTAATCGCGCATTGCCAGAATCCCTCGGTGTTTTTATTAGGCTGGGAACCGTAAACAACACAGGGATAGTCGCGCCGCGCGGGACTCGGGGCAATGGTCAAAGTTATCAAAGTGGCTGACTGGTTTGGCCAAGCCTTGTAAGGGGAATGATCACGTGGCCCTGGGTGGGAGCGAGCCTGCTCGCGAAGGCGTCGGGTCAGACCACCTCATTGAGGATCAGTGTGCGGTAATGCCCCGGATTCGACCCGGACCATTTGCGAAACGCCTTGTAGAACGAACTGGCATCAGCAAAACCCAGCCGTGCAGCAATCTCGACGAAACTGATCGAGGGCTCTGCCAGCCAGGTAATCGCCAGCTCTTTTCGCACGCTGTCTTTCAGGCCCTGATAGGTCTGCCCTTCTTCGGCGAGACGGCGGCGCAGCGTGGACGCCGAAATACACAGTTGCTGGGCCAGCGCTTCGGTTTCCGGCCATTGCTCGGCGGGCAGCTGTCGCAGATCCTGTTTGATCCGGCTGGCCAGGCTGTCGGGGTCGCGGTACTTGACCAGAATGTTGGCCGGCGCCTGGGCCAGAAAGCGCTTGAGCTCTTCGGCACTGCGTTTGATCGGCAGATCGAGGCAATCGGCGGAAAAGATCATTCGTGTCCGTGGTCGCTCGAAACGCAGGTTTTCCGAAAACATCACCCGATAGTCGTCAGTGAAATCCGGTTCGGCGCAGCGCAGTTCAATCGCCAGAATCGGAATTCGCCGCCCGGCCAGCCAGCACGCCACGCCGTGCACGATCATCCAGTAAGTGAAATAGGTGAATGCCCGGCGCGGTTCGGCGTCGTCTTCGAGCAGGACGATTTCGGCCAGGCTCTGCTGATGCACCAGTTGCGCCGGCAGCTTTTCCAGCATCAGTGAAAGGAAACTCAGGCCAGTATCCAGTGCCGCCGCCAGCGTCGGTTGTGCCATGGCGCTGCGACATAGAAACGCCAGGCTGCCGGACTTGAGCTTGCGCGGGTCCATGCCGAAGAACTCGTCATCACCGCGTCGTGCCAGTAGGCGCCAGAGTCTGGCGTATTGCGAAGCCGGCACCCTGCCCTCGTCGGCCGTTAACTGAGCCGGATCGATGCCGACCTTGCTCAACGCCTCATCGCTGGCCGCGCCCGGGGCACAACTCTGCAGCAGCGCTTCGCGCACCAGTTGAATGGCAATGGTGTCTTTTTCCCCCATGGAGCGAGATGAGCCTTGTTATTTTCGGGTGGTGGGCATCTTAACCCAGCTCCTGATTTCACCGCAGGACCAATGTGGGAGCGAGCCTGCTCGCGAAAGCGGTGTGTCAGATAAAGAAATGTCACAGGCATACCGCATTCGCGAGCAGGCTCGCTCCCACAGGAATCACAGTTGTTCAGCTAAGGTTCAGCTAAATGTCAATGAATGCCATTTGGGAATGAGTGTCATTATGTTACAACTTAGCCTCCTATCTAAATCGCTGTGGCTAGCCAATGCTCGTTCCCTTTTTAATCATGTTGCGCGAAGGCATCGAGGCCGCGCTCATCGTTGGCATCATCGCCAGCTACCTGCAGCAGACCGGCCGCGGCCAGTGGATGCCGGCCGTATGGATCGGTGTCTTCCTCGCCGCTGCCCTCGCCTTGCTGGTCGGTGGTGGCCTGGAACTGGTCAGTGCTGAATTTCCGCAAAAGCAGCAGGAGCTGTTCGAAGGCGTGGTCGGCCTGGTCGCGGTGGGCATCCTCAGTTCCATGGTGTTCTGGATGCGCAAGGTCGCGCGGTCGATCAAGCACTCGCTGCAAGCCTCGCTGGATCAGGCGCTGACGCAATCCAGGCATCAGGTGATTGCATTGGTCGCCATGGTTTTCTTCGCCGTCGCTCGCGAAGGCCTGGAAACGGTGTTCTTCCTGCTTGCTGTATTCCAGCAGAGCGACGGCCCGGGCGCGCCGATCGGCGCCCTGCTCGGCCTGATCCTGGCGGTGATCGTCGGTTTCCTGATCTACAGCGGCAGCATGCGCCTCAACCTCTCGGCGTTCTTCAAGTGGACCGGATTGTTCATCCTGGTAGTCGCCGCCGGCATCCTCGCCAACTCGGTGCAGGCGCTGCATGAAGCCGGTCTGTGGAATCACCTGCAAACCGTGCTGTTCGACTTCAGCGCGACGCTGCCGATGGACGGCCCGCTCGGCTCGGTGCTGGCCGGCATGTTCGGCTATCAGGACGCGCCGACCGTCAGCACCCTCGGTGCGTACCTGATTTATCTGCTGCTGGCGCTGGTGATGTTCTTCATGCCCGCGCCTCGCCAGGCAACGCCAACGACTTCCGTTTCCAACCAATAAGGGCACCCATGTCTGACATTCAAACCCCTCGGGCCCTGCGTTGGGCGCTGGCCGGCTCGGTAGTGCTGATGATCGCCGCCGGTGGATTGTTCTGGTACGCCTCGAACATGGCCGCCGCCAAGCGTCAGCACAACCACGACGAAATCATCGTCAATATCCATCCGCACAGTTGTGAGCCGAATGCGCTGACGGTGCCGGCCGGCCGCGCCAGCTTCCGCATCGTCAACCGCTCCGAGCGTGCGGTCGAGTGGGAAATTCTCGACGGCGTGCTGGTGGTCGAAGAGCGGGAAAACATCGCCCCGGGCCTGAGCCAGGTGATCAACGCCAACCTGCAACCGGGCGACTACGCGATCACCTGCGGCTTGCTCAGCAACCCGCGCGGCACCTTGCACGTCACACCGACGGCAGCGTCGGATGCCGCCGCCAAGGCCAAGCCGTCAATGGTGGCGTTCGTTGGACCATTGTCGGAATTTCGCGTGTATCTGGCCGTTCAGGGCAGCGCGTTGATCAAAGCGGCGACGGCGCTGAATCAGGCGGTCGTCAGTGGCGATCTTGCGCAGGCGCAAGCGTTGTACCTGCCGGCGCGTGCCGCGTATCAGCGTCTGGCGCCGGCGGCGCAGCGTCTGGCCGAGCTGGACAATCACATCAATGCCCGCGCCGATTATTTCGAGAAGCGCGAGCAGGATCCGGCGTTTGTCGGTTTCCATCGCCTCGAATACGCGCTGTTTCAGCAGCGCAAACTCGACGATGTCGCGCCGATTGCCCAGCGCCTGCTCGCTGACGTCACCGAGCTCAAACAGCAATTGCTCGCGCAGTCACTGCCACCGGAGCAACTGGTCAGCATCATCGTGCGCAACCTCAACAGCCTCGCCGAGGTACGCGCCGGCAGCGGCGAGGAAGAACGCTACAGCCACAGCGATCTCAACGGTTTCGCCGCCAACGCGCAAACCGCGCGCAAGGTCGTCGACCTGTTGCGCCCAATGCTGAGCAAATCCTCCGCTGAGGTGTTGGCGAACGTCGATCAGGCGCTGAGTGACTTCGACAACCAGCTCAACGCGTTCAAATCCGCCGATGGCTACGTCAGTTACGACGCCGTGACCGCCGCGCAACGCCAGCAGATTGCCGACAGCGCCAAGGCCCTGGCCACGGCGCTGGATGGCATCGACCCCGCCCTCGGCCTTTCCGGCCTGTAAGCAGAAGACGACCCGATGAACGATTCAGAACCACTCAACCTGCAACGACGTCGCGTGCTGATGGGCATGGGCGCCGCCGGTGTCGCCCTTGCCGGATCGGCGCTGAGCTGCCCGGCCATGGCCGCTGCACCGGCACAAGTCACCGAAGCGCCGAGCAGCGACAAGACCGAAGACCGTCACGACTTTCACGGTGTGCACCAGGCCGGCATCGTCACCCCGCGCCCGGCCTCCGGGATGCTGGTGGCGTTCGATGTGCTGGCCAGTGATCGCGAAGACCTCGAGCGGCTGTTCCGCACCCTCAACGAACGCATTGCGTTTTTGATGAAGGGCGGCCCGGTCGCACAGATCGATCCGAAACTGCCGCCGCCGGACTCCGGCATCCTCGGCCCGGTAGTCACCCCGGACAACCTGACCATCACCGTTTCCGTCGGCGATTCGCTGTTCGACGAGCGCTTCGGTCTGGCGGCGGCAAAGCCCAAGCGCCTGCAACGCATGGTCGGCTTTCCCAACGATGCGCTGGACGCCGATTGCTGCCATGGCGACCTGAGCCTGCAGTTCTGCGCCAACACCGCCGACACCAACATTCACGCGCTGCGCGATATCGTCAAAAACCTCCCCGACCTGCTGCTGGTGCGCTGGAAACAGGAAGGCAGCGTACCGCCGCAAGCGCCGGCCAAACCCGGTGTGCCGGCGCAGTCGGCGCGCAACTTTCTCGGTTTTCGCGATGGCTCGGCCAACCCTGATTCCAACGACGCCAAAGCCATGGACCGCATCGTCTGGGTGCAACCGGACAGTGACGAACCGGCCTGGGCTGCCCATGGCAGTTATCAAGCGGTGCGCATCATCCGCAACTTCGTAGAGCGCTGGGATCGCACGCCCTTGCAGGAGCAGGAAAGCATTCTTGGCCGGGTCAAGAGCAGCGGCGCGCCCTTCGGTGGCCAAACTGAAAGCGAAGTGCCGGATTACAGCAAGGATCCGGCCGGCAAGCTGACCAAACTAGACGCGCACATCCGTCTGGCCAACCCGCGCACCGCCGCGACCCAGGCCAACCTGATCCTGCGCCGGCCGTTCAACTACTCCAACGGCGTCAACAAGAACGGCCAACTCGACATGGGCCTGCTGTTCATCTGCTACCAGGCCGACCTGGAAAAAGGCTTTATCACCGTGCAAACCCGCCTCAATGGCGAGCCGCTTGAGGAATACCTCAAACCGGTCGGCGGCGGTTACTTCTTCACCCTGCCCGGCGTGACCGGCGATGACGATTTCATCGGTCGCTCGTTACTGGCTGCCACCTCCCACAACAAAACCGCATGACACCCAACCGACACTGGAGCCGCCCCATGAAAAAGACGCCACTCGCGTTATTGCTGACCCTTGGTTTGCTCAACACCCCGCTGTCGGCGTTCGCCGCGACGGCGCCGCTGGATCTGGTGGGGCCGGTGTCGGACTACAAGATTTACGTCACCGAAAAACTCGATGAACTGGCCAGCCACACCCAGCAGTTCACCGACGCGGTGAAGAAAGGCGATCTGGCCACCGCGCAGAAGCTCTACGCGCCGACGCGGGTGTATTACGAGTCGATCGAGCCGATTGCCGAGCTGTTCAGCGATCTCGATGCGTCCATCGACTCGCGTGTCGACGACCACGAAAAAGGCGTGAAGGCTGAAGATTTCACCGGCTTCCACCGCATCGAATATTCGCTGTTCGCGGAGAAATCCACCCAGGGCCTGGATGCATTGGCCGACGGCTTGAACAAGGACGTGCAGGATCTGCAAACCCGTGTGGCCGGGCTGACTTTCCCGCCGGAGAAAGTCGTCGGCGGCGCTGCTGCGCTGTTGGAAGAAGTCGCGGCGACGAAGATCTCCGGCGAGGAGGATCGCTACAGCCACACGGACCTGTACGACTTCCAGGGCAATATCGACGGCGCCAAGAAGATCGTCGATCTGTTCCGCCCGCAGATCGAACAGCAGGACAAGGCGTTCGTAGCGAAAGTCGACAAGAACTTCGCCACGGTGGACAGGATTCTGGCCAAGTACAAGACTGCGGATGGCGGATTTGAGACCTATGACAAAGTGAAGGACAACGACCGCAAAGCGCTGGTCGGACCGGTGAATACCCTGGCGGAAGATTTGTCGATGATGCGCGGGAAGTTGGGTCTGAATTAAATCTTCAGCGCCTCATCGCGGGCAAGCCCGCTCCCACAGGTTTCTAGGTGTGCACAGGCTTTGTGAACGACATCGAACACTGTGGGAGCGGGCTTGCCCGCGATAGCGATTTCAGCAGCGCTAGAGAATCCTGTAGAGCAACCGCTCAATCCTCACCCGACTCACCCGCTTGAGAAACTTCGCCACCCCTGCCGGGTAATCCGGCAGTGTCTCCAGATTCTGAAAACTGTCGATCCGCGTGGTATGGCGGAAGATGTTTTCCAGCTCTGTCGCCCGCGGCTCCAGCCACTCGCCCTTCGGGTCTTCGATCAGCAGTGCGTTTTCCAGGTCGAGGCGGAACGCCCGTGGGTTGAGGTTGTTGCCGGTCAGCAAGGTGTAGCGCTGATCGATCCACATGCCTTTAAGGTGATAGGTATTGTCGCCGTCGCGCCACAGGTGCAGGTTCAACTGGCCGCTGTCGATGCTGTGCTGATGACGTTTGGCAAAACGGCGCAGGCTGATCTCATACAGATAGGGCAGCGCGGCGATTACCTTGAACGGCTCGCTCGGCGGAATATAGAAATCGTTGGCGGTCTTGTCGCCGACTACGATATCGATCTTCACGCCACGGGCCAGCGCACGGTTGATCTCACGAATCACGCCCAGGGGCAGGTTGAAGTACGGCGTGCAGATGGTCAGCTGCTTTTGCGCGCTGGCGATCAGTTCAAGAATCGCCCGGTTCAGCGGGTTGTTCTTGCCGACGCCGAGCAATGGCGTGACTGACAGCCCTTCTTTACTCGTGCTGCCGGCCCCGGTGTCGTAAGTCGCGTATTTCAGGCGGCTGCGCAGGTCGCCGATGTCGTTGCGCAGGCTGCGTGTGCTCGGCAGGTTCGGCAGGTCGAGGCGATGCACGGCTTTGGATTCGATCAGGCCATGCTTGACCAGATGATGCATCGAATCCGCCAGCTCACGGCTGTGCAGCACGTGGTAGCGGTCGAAGCGGTACTTGTCGAGTTTGTGCAGGTAGACGTTGTTGAGGCTGGCGCCGCTGTAGACCACGTTGTCGTCAATCACGAAGCCTTTGAGGTGCAGCACACCGAACAGCTCGCGCGTCTGCACCGGCACGCCGTAGATCGGCACTTCGCTTTGATGCGTGCGAGTCATGTCCTGATACCAGGCGGCATTGCCCGGTTGCTTGCCGGCACCGATCAGACCGCGCTGGGCGCGCAACCAGTCGACCACCACGGCGATTTCCAGCTCGGGACGCTTGAGCTTGGCGGCGTGCAGGGCGTCGAGGATTTCCTGGCCGGCTTCGTCTTGCTGCAGATACAGCGCAACGATGTAGATGCGTTGGGTCGCTGCAGCGATTTGCTCGAGCAGGCAGCGTCGGAATTCAGCAGCACTGGACAGAATGCTCACCGCCTCGGCGGTCAGCGCGAAGCTGCGCAGTTTGGGCAGCAGAGAACGTTTGAAAAGCAACGGCATAAGGCTCGCAAGGTTCGATTCCGAAGAGTTTGAGAGCTTACACCATCGTCTGCGCCGGGTGTTGTCAGTGTCTATGAACGCCCGGAACCTGATTGTTCCCACGCTCTGCGTGGGAATGCCTCAATGGACGCTCTGCGTACGCTTTGGGACGCAGAGCGCCCGGGCTGCGTTCCCACGCAGAGCGTGGGAACGATCATTCAAAGCGCCTTTATAGACGCCGAAGAAATTCGCTTGACCAAGGAGAACAGTCGTTCTACTGTTCGTCACATGAACGAATCAATCAGCAATGACACACGCGACATCATTCTGGATGTCACCGAAAAGTTGATCTACAAAAGTGGCATCGCTGCCACCAGCATGGATCTCTTGGTGAAGACCGCCGGCGTCTCCAGAAAAAGCATCTACCGTTACTTTGCCGATAAGGACGCGCTGGTGGTCGCCGCCCTGCAACGACGCGATATCCGCTGGATGCACTGGTACACAAACGCTGTCGAACAGGCCGAAACGCCGGCCGATCGCCTGCTCAACCTGTTTACCGTGCTCAAGGGCTGGTTCGACTCGGAAGGCTTTCGCGGCTGCGCCTTTATCAACACCAGCGGCGAAACCGGTGATCCACTGGATCCGGTGCGGCTGGTGGCCAAGGAACACAAACAGAAGCTGCTCGACTACGTGTGCGAGCTGTGTACCGAATATGGTGCCGAGGATCCGCAGCTATTGGCCAGACAGTTGCTGATCCTGATTGAAGGCGCCATTACCGTAGCGCTTGTGATGGGTGATCACAGTGCCGCCGATAATGCGCAATGCATGGCGCAAAAGTTATTGGGCCTGTAACTCTTAATAAGCCGGACTTGTTGTTCATACATCAAATGAATCAGGAGATTGAACATGTCGACTGCAGCCCAGGTACGTCCGCCATTGCCCCCGTTCAACCATGCTTCAGCCATCGAGAAGGTGCGTCTCGCCGAAGATGGCTGGAACACCCGCGATCCGGAAAAGGTTTCGCTCGCTTACACCGTCGATACCAAGTGGCGCAATCGCGCCGAGTTCGCCAACAATCGCGAAGAAGCCAAGGCTTTCCTGACGCGCAAATGGGCGAAGGAACTGGATTATCGCTTGATCAAAGAACTCTGGGCCTACTCTGATACGCGTATCGCGGTGCGTTATGCCTATGAATGGCACGACGACTCGGGCAACTGGTTCCGTTCGTACGGCAACGAGAACTGGGAGTTCGATGACAACGGCCTGATGTTCCAGCGCTATGCCTGCATCAACGACATGCCGATCAAGGAAAGCGAGCGCAAATTCCACTGGCCGTTGGGCCGCCGGCCGGATGATCATCCGGGGCTGAGTGAACTCGGCCTCTAAAGGCTACTCACCCCTGTGTAGGAGCTGCCGAAGGCTGCGATCTTTCGGGACGCAGAGCGTCCCCGGCTGCATTCCCACGCAGAGCGTGGGAACGATCAATCAAAAGATCACAGCCTTCGGCAGCTCCTACACGGGAACGCATTCCAAAATGCAATCGGCATGGCATGCTCTGGCTCGCCGCAACAGTTGGATACAGGTAACATGACCGCCCTCCCCGCAGCCCACGTTCTGCGCCCTGCCGAATAAGTCGACTCCATGCCTTTCGAACTCAGCGTTGACCTCACCACCCTGGCCATTCTGGCTGCCGTTGCCTTCCTTGCCGGTTTCATCGATGCCATTGCTGGCGGTGGCGGTCTGTTGACCACACCGGCGCTGCTGACGGCGGGCCTGCCGCCGCATCTGGTGCTGGGCACCAACAAATTGAGCTCGACCTTCGGTTCGGCGACTGCCAGCTTCACCTTCTACAAGCGCAAACTGTTTCATCCACGCCAGTGGACCCACGCGATTGTCGGTACCCTGGTCGGTGCGCTCACGGGTGCGGTGGTTGCGCATTACCTGCCGGCCGAATGGCTGAACAAGATGCTGCCGGTGATCGTCTTCGCCTGCGGCCTGTACTTGCTGTTTGGCGGCACGCCGAAAGCGCCGCTGGACAGCGATGCTCCGATCAAAAAGAAATGGCAATCGACCCAAGGCTTCAGCCTCGGTTTCTACGATGGCGTGGCTGGCCCCGGCACGGGAGCGTTCTGGACGGTGAGCAGTCTGCTGCTGTACCCGATCGATCTGGTCAAGGCCAGCGGCGTGGCGCGCAGCATGAACTTCGTCAGCAACATCGCGGCGTTGTCGGTGTTCATCTTCTCGGGTCAAGTCGACTGGATCATTGGCCTGTGCATGGGCCTGTCGGTGATGGTCGGGGCCTTCTTTGGCGCACGCACGGCCATTAGCGGCGGCGCCAAATTCATTCGTCCAGTGTTCATCACCGTGGTGCTTGGCCTGACTGTGCGCCTAGCCTGGCAGCACTGGTTCAGCGTGGCCTAAGCGCCGCGCCACGTAGACATCGATCAGGTATCGAGCAATCGAGCGCGACGCCGGCAACGGCGGCAGCTCATGCACGTTGAACCACTGGGCGTCCTCGATCTCGTCTTCCTGACAGACAATCTCGCCACCGGCGTATTCGGCATGGAAGCCGAGCATCATCGAATGCGGGAACGGCCAGCACTGGCTACCGATGTACTGGATGTTCTTCACCTCGATCTGCACTTCTTCGCGCACTTCGCGAATCAGGCAATCCTCGGCCGACTCCCCCGGCTCGGCGAAACCGGCCAGCGTGCTGTAAACCCCAGTGACGAAACGCGGTGAGCGCGCCAGAAGGATCTCGTCGCCACGGGTGATCAGCACGATCATGCTCGGTGAGATGCGCGGATAGCTGCGCAGATCGCACGGCTGGCAATACATCGCCCGCTCGCGCGGCACTTGTGTCATCGGCTGTCCACAATTGCCGCAGAAGCGATGCTCGCGCGCCCAAGTGCCGATCTGTGCGGCATAACCGAGCACTTTGTACAGGGTGTGATCCCCCTCGAGCATGAACGCCCGCAGGCCTTTCCAACCGCAACCGGGCACTTCGCTGGAACTGCGCAACTCGAGCAGATACACCGGTTCGCCATCGAGATGACCAATGCCATGCTCGGCGAGGACCGAAAGGTCCTGGCGCTTGAGCCATTCACGCGGGAACAGCGCGCCGTTGTCATCGAACAGAAAGCCTTCCGGGCTGTGCGCTACGGCCCAGCCGCCGGGTTGATCGGTGTCGAGTACTGCAGTGGTCCAGCGAGAGGTCATGGTTAACTCAATCCAGAAATTCGGGTTTCTGTTTGCTCATGTGGGCGGCCATGGCCACGCGCAGATCGTTGGATTGCAGCATGGCGGCGTTCCAGGTGGCAACGTATTCGAGACCATCGTCGATGCGATGGTCACGCATGTAGCTGATCATTTCCTTGGTACCGGTCACGGCAATCGGCGACTTCGCAGCGATGTCACGGGCAATGTCGAATACGCCCTCAAGCAGTGTGTCCTTGTCGCTGTAGACCCGATTGACCAGGCCCATGCTGCGCGCTTCTTCGGCGCCAAAAGTGCGACCGGTGTAAGCCAGTTCACGCAGCATGCCGTCTCCGATGATTCGCGGCAACCGTTGCAACGTGCCGACGTCGGCGGCCATGCCGATATCGATTTCCTTGATCGAGAATTGCGCGTCCTCGGCGGCATAACGCATATCACAGGCGGCGATCAGATCGATTGCCCCGCCCAGGCAATAGCCCTGAATCGCGGCGAGTACCGGTTTGCGACAGTTGTCGACGGCGTTGAACGAGGCTTGCAGATTGAGGATCTTGCGTCGCAACAGGCGCGCATTGCGGCCCACGTCCTTGCCCAGTTCATTGGCGACGCCGGCGAGCATCATCAGATCGATGCCGGAAGAGAAATGTTTGCCGTTACCGCTGAGGACTACCACGCGGACTTCATCGGTATCGTCGATCCATTGGAAGATTTCGACGATCTCGCTCCAGAACGCCGCGTTCATTGCGTTGATCTTTTCCGGGCGATTGATCTGCACATGCGCGATGTTATCGGCCAGTTCGACGCTGAAGGCGGAGTATTGAGTCATGGCAGAAATCCTTTACCGGGCTGGGAATTAAGGCCCGAACTATAACAAGGCAACAGGACGGCGGTTCAGCCAAATGCGGGACTGCTCTGAGTCTGCGCAAGATGCGCGGGCCTCTTCGCGAGCAGGCTCGCTCCCACAGGGAGACTCATTTCAATGTGGGAGCGAGCCTGCTCGCGAAGGCGTCTGATCACTCACCGCACGCAATCATTTCAGCCCCAGCCTGTACAGCGAGCCATTCTCTTCATCCGTCAGCACGTACAAGTAACCATCCGGCCCTTGCCGCACGTCGCGGATGCGCTTGTTCAACTCACCCAGCAAACGCTCTTCATGCACGACTTTGTCGCCATCGAATTGCAGGCGAATCAGTTCCTGGGACACCAGCGCGCCGATAAATGCGTTGTGCTGCCACGGTTTGAAGCGATCGGCGTCGTAGAACGCCATGCCGGTAACGCCGGGCGATTTTTCCCAGACATGGTGCGGCGCCACGGTGCCTTCAGCAGTTTTGCCCTTGGCCTCTGGAATCGGCTGCATCGAGTAATTGATGCCATGGGTCGCCAACGGCCAGCCGTAGTTTTTGCCGCGCTCGATGATGTTCACTTCATCACCGCCACGTGGCCCGTGTTCGTTCTCCCACAGCGTGCCGGTCCACGGATTGAGCGCCGCGCCCTGCGGATTGCGCAGGCCATAGGACCAGATTTCAGGCCGGACGCCGGATTGGCCGACGAAAGGGTTATCGTCCGGCACCTTGCCATCCGGGAAGATGCGTACGACTTTGCCTTGCAACTTGTCGAGATCCTGCGCAGTCGGCCGATCGTTGTTTTCGCCGAGCGTGATGAACAGATATCCGTCGCGATCAAACACGAGCCGCGAACCGAAATGGTTGCTCACCGACAGCTTCGGTTCCTGACGGAAAATCACATTGAAGTCCTTCAGCGTCTTCAGGTCATCGGAAAGCCGTCCGCGCCCTACCGCCGTACCAGCCTTGCCGCCCTCACCACCACCTTCGGCATACGACAGATAGACCATACGGTCCTGCTTGAAGTCTGGCGACAGCGCCACATCGAGCAAACCGCCCTGCCCTTTGGCCCAGACTTGCGGCACGCCACTGATCGGCTCCGACAGTTTGCCGTCCTTGCTCACGACGCGCAGGTGGCCCGGGCGCTCGGTCACCAGCATGCCCTTCCGATCAGGCAGAAATGCCAGCGCCCACGGATGTTCCAGGCCTTGGGCAACGGTGGTGACTTCAAGAATGCCCTGTTCGCTTTTCAGCTCCTTGGGCGCGGCGGCGAAGGCCGGGGCACTGATCAGCGCGGCGGCGCAGCAGGTGGCTAGTAGGGTTTTACGCAACATGCACGATTCCTTTTGTTCGTGTGAAAGGCTGACAGAACATCAGTCCTGCCGTTCAACGGTTGCTGCCGGTGCCCCGTGGGGGCGGGTTGGGAATGAAGGTTGGCGGATTGCTCGGCACCGAGCGAACTGGCTGGCCGTTGCCGATACCGCGATTTTCAACGGTCGGCTGACGTGGCACGGGAACGGTGTTCGGCCCGCGAAGGGGCGGAGCGCTGGACTGGGTGCCCTGCATGCTGTTGGGATTGGCCCGGCGGATCGGGCTGTTGTAGGGATTGTTGCTGTTGCCGGTAGGGCTTTGCGCCAGCACGACATCGGCATGAACCAGGCCGCCACTGAGGGCGAGGACGGCGATGCCAATCATTAACCGGTTCATGGAAAATACCTCTCGATGTGCGTGGACTAGAGCCTTTGAGCCCACGCTACGCCGTGGGTTCGGATTTGTTAACCCTCGTGCCTTAAACAACATGTAACACGGCTTGACCGTAGCGCTGGAAGCCGCGCAATCACTGGAAACTTTCTCGCCGCGCCACAGGTCACCTGATCATCACTCGGAGGACAGGTCATGGCTCGGGCAATCTGGAAAGGCGCAATCAGTTTTGGACTGGTACACATCCCCGTGGCGCTGGTTTCAGCGACGTCGTCCCAAGGCGTGGACTTCGACTGGCTCGACAGCCGCAGCATGGACCCGGTGGGCTATAAACGCATAAACAAGGTCACCGGCAAGGAAGTCACCAAAGAGAACATCGTCAAAGGCGTTGCCTACGAAAAGGGCCGCTACGTGGTGCTCAGCGAAGAGGAAATCCGCTCGGCGCACCCCGTTTCCACGCAGACCATCGATATTTTCTCGTTTGTCGACGCCGAGCAGATTCCGCTGCAGAACATCGATACGCCCTACTACCTGGCGCCAGACAAGCGCGGCGGCAAGGTCTACGCGTTGCTGCGCGAAACCCTGAGCAAAACCAACAAGGTCGCCCTCGCCCGCGTTGTCCTGCATACACGTCAATACCTGGCTGCGTTGATGCCGCTGGAGTCGGCGCTGGTTTTGGTCAAACTGCGCTGGCCACAGGAAGTGCGCAGCCTCGATGAACTGGCGCTGGGCAGCGAAGTGACCAAGCCGCAATTGGCCAAGGGCGAGCTGGACATGGCCAAACGCCTGGTTGAAGACATGACCTCGGAGTGGTCGCCTGAGGACTATAAGGACGAGTTCGAAGACAAGATCATGGCGCTGGTCGAGAAGAAAGCCCACGAAGGCAAGATCGAGGACGTCGAGACCGCCACTGGCGAGGAAGAGCGCAAGACTGCCGATGTTATCGATTTGACCGAACTGCTCAAACGCAGCCTTGGCGGCAAGGCACCGGCCAAGCCCAAGGCGAAATCAACCAGCAAGGCGGCGCCGGCTAAGAAGACCAGGAAGGCGTCTGGGGAGTGAGCGTTGAATCAGACGAAATTGCTTTGAAGCTGAAGGCCCCTTCGCGAGCAAGCCCGCTCCCACAGGGTTCGGAGTCGAATGCAATATTTGCATTCACCCCAATCAAATGTGGGAGCGGGCTTGCTCGCGAAGAGGCCAGCGATGACGCCGCAAATCTTCAGATCAGAATGAAGATTGCCAGGTGCAGTCAGGAACAAACGTGTTGAATGTGAGCCAGCATTCGCGAGCAAGCCCGCTCCCACAGGGTTCGGAGTCGAATGCAATATTTGCATCCACCCCAATCAAATGTGGGAGCGGGCTTGCTCGCGAAGAGGCCCGCGATGACACCGCAAATCTGCAGATCAGAATGAAGATTGCTAGGTGGAGTCAGGAACAAACGTGTTGAATGTGAGCCAGCATTCGCGAGCAAGCCCGCTCCCACAGGGTTCGGAGTCGAATGCAATATTTGCATTCACCCCAATCAAATGTGGGAGCGGGCTTGCTCGCGAAGAGGCCAGCGATGACACCGCAAATCTTCAGATCAGAATGAAGATTGCCAGGTGCAGTCAGGACCAAACGTGTTGAATGTGAGCCCGCATTCGCGAGCAAGCCCGCCCCCACAGGGTTCGGAGTCGAATGCAATATTTGCATTCACCCCAATCAAATGTGGGAGCGGGCTTGCTCGCGAAGAGGCCAGCGATGACGCCGCAAATCTTCAGATCAGAATGAAGATTGCCAGGTGCAGTCAGGACCAAACCTGTTGAATGGGAGCCGGCATTCGCGAGCAAGCTCGCTCCCACAGGGTTCGGAGTCGAATGCAATATTTGCATCCACCCCAATCAAATGTGGGAGCGGGCTTGCTCGCGAAGAGGCCAGCGATGACACCGCAAATCTTCAGATCAGAATGAAGATCGCCAGGTGGAGTCAGGACCAAACGTGTCGAATGTGAGCCAGCATTCGCGAGCAAGCTCGCTCCCACAGGGTTCGGAGTCGAATGCAATATTTGCATCCACCCCAATCAAATGTGGGAGCGGGCTTGCTCGCGAAGAGGCCAGCAATGGCACCTTAAATCTTCACATCAGAATGAAGATTGCCAGGTGCAGTCAGGACCAAACGTGTCGAATGTGAGCCAGCATTCGCGAGCAAGCCCGCTCCCACAGGGTTCGGAGTCGAATGCAATATTGCATTTACCCCACTCGAATGTGGGAGCGAGCCTGCTCGCGAAGAGGCCAGCAATGGCACCTTAAATCTTCACATCAGAATAAAGATTGCCAGGTGCAGTCAGGACCAAACCTGTTGAATGGGAGCCGGCATTCGCGAGCAAGCCCGCTCCCACAGGGTTCGGAGTCGAATGCAATATTTGCATCAACCCCAATCAAATGTGGGAGCGGGCTTGCTCGCGAAGAGGCCAGCGATGACACCTTAAATCTTCAGATCAGAATAAAGATCGCCAGGTGGAGTCAGGACCAAACGTGTTGAATGTGAGCCAGCATTCGCGAGCAAGCTCGCTCCCACACGGTTCGGAGTCGAATGCAATATTTGCATCAACCCCAATCAAATGTGGGAGTGGGCTTGCTCGCGAAGAGGCCAGCGATGACACCGCAAATCTTCAGATCAGAATGAAGATTGCCAGGTGCAGTCAGGACCAAACGTGTTGAATGTGAGCCCGCATTCGCGAGCAAGCCCGCTCCCACAGGGTTCGGAGTCGAATGCAATATTTGCATCCACCCCAATCAAATGTGGGAGCGGGCTTGCTCGCGAAGAGGCCAGCGATGACACCGCAAGTCTTCAGATCAGAATGAAGATTGCCAACAACGCGGCAAAAATCGCCCATTTTTCCAGGTAATAGCGCGTGCGGTTGCGCTTCTTGAGCTCTTTGCCGCGCAAACGGATCTTGTAGATCCTGGTAAACAAGCGGTTGATGCCGCCAGTCTTGTCCCCGGCATCATTCGGCGCGCCCGCCGCGGACATCACCGTGCGGCTGAACCAGCGGTTGAAGGCGGCGGCCCAGCGGTATTTCAGCGGTCGCTCGATGTCGCAGAACAGAATGATACGGTTCTGATCCGTGGTGTTTTCTGCGTAATGGATAAACGTCTCGTCGAACATCACCGCTTCGCCATCGCGCCAGTGATAGTTCTCGCCGTCGACGTTGATGTAGCAGCCGGGATCATTCGGCGTATCCAGACCCAAGTGATAACGATATGAGCCGGCGTAAGGATCGCGATGGCGCACCAGTTTCGAGCCCGGTGGCAGCTCGGCAAACATCGCCGCTTTGATCGAGCCGATGCTCTGCACCAGTTCGGTGGTGCGTGGGCACAACTTCATTGCCGACGGGTGACTGTCGCCGTACCACTTCAGATAGAAACGCTTCCAGCCGGTCTTGAAGAAGGAGTTGAAGCCAACATCGTCATACTGATTCGAACGCTTGATCTCGCCGGCACGCAGCAGATTCTGGCCTTCCTCGCGAATCTCTTCCCAATGGGCCTCCAACGGGCTCAGATCAGGGAAATCCGCCGGGTTCAGATACGGCTTGTTCGGCATCCTGGAAAACAGATAGAGGAAGCAGTTGATCGGCGCGAGGAACGTCGAATGGTCACTCAATTGTCGCCCCAGCTTGTGGCGTACGCGTCCACGCAGGTGAACGTAAGCAATGGAGATGACATAAACAGCGGCAATGATGAGTTTCACGAAAAAGGGTCACACGTCAAAAGTGAACAAACTGCGCGCGTGGCGGCCTGGGGCCCAGCGTCTTATGCAGCGGTCTTGATGCACAGGGCGCGTCCTTGGCCCGCGCCGTTTCCGGGCGCTCGGTGAATGGCTGGCATTTTAGCCACACTTTGTAACCGATAGTGAATCCTCAACTGTGAAAAACTGTCTTGCAGCTCTCTCAGGTAATGCCCGCGCCGCTCCGCAAGCAGGCGAAACGCCCGTTGCTCATTTCGATGGAACCACGCTTGGCACGCGCTCCTCTATCGCTTACCAATAACGGAGGAACCCCCATGATCGCCCCAGAAACCGGTATGAAACCAGGTCAGCGCTATCGCATTGAGAGCCTCGAACGCGCGCCGCAATTCTCTGGCTTTTTTCTTGATGGCAAGTATTACCTGGGACCTGAATTGCAGACCGCTGTCGGCTGGCTTGAAGGGCAGACTTTCTTCTACGACCAGCTCGACCCGACCGGTGAGCCGGTTTATCCGGACAGGATTGCCGGCACTATCGAGGGGCTGACGCTGGTGATGGCGGATGGCTTGCGCCTGGAGATCGAAGAAGCGCCCTATCAGGCGGACCCTGCGGCGCCGGTACGCGCTTCGGTCGCAGGGCGCATCGAGCGCATCTCGCGCCAGCCGATACGCCCTTCTCCATTGCTGGTAGCCGGGGCAGCGATGTTGGTGGGGGTTTGCCTGCTGACGATCTCGCGCATCAGAAATCGTTAAAGGCCACGGCGCGAGCAGTGGCCCAATCATCGGTCACTGCTCGCGGGTCACCGTCAGCGCGACCACGGCGATGCGCTCGGCGCGCTCATATTCAGGCTTGAGCAATTCCTCACTGAACACATCCGGATCGAGCTCGCGATAAGTCCAGCCGAAACGCTCGCCCTTGAGCAGCGGCGCCACCGCCTCGCGGAACGGATCCTGCCCGGCGACGATCGCCACGCCGGTATACACCAGCAACGTGCCGCCGACCTCCAGGCGCGGCAGCGCCTCACGCACGATCCGCACCGACAAACCCTCACCCAGCGCCCCGCCGCCATGGCGATAAGCGCGCTGTTGCGAGTCATTCATGTACGGTGGATTGGCAATGATCAAATCGAACTGGCCTTCGACGCTGGCGAGCAGATCGCTGTGATAGACCGACACATTGCTGGCCCCGGCCAGCTCGGCATTGACCGCACTCATGCGCAACGCCTGCGGGTTGATATCCACCGCCCACACCTCGGCATCCGGCCGGGCCTTGGCGATCAGCACCGCACCGGCGCCGCTGCCGCAACCGATATCTACTGCGCGCCTGATCGGCGAAAAGCGCTGCTGCAACTGCGCTTCGATGGCCTGGGCGAAACGGTAAGTGTCGGGGCCGAAGAACACCGCGTCGCTCGCCGTCGTCGGAAACGCCGAGTGAGCGAACAAGCGGTCATTCAGCGTCGACCAGCGCACATGGCTGCGCCACACCGCGCCATCGCGCTCGGCGATGCCGGCCTGCTCCAGGCTAGCCAGTTCGTCTGCGCTGAACAGCTCGGCAGGAAACGGCATCGACCAGCCGAACACGTCCCGCAGATCCTTGGCCAACGGCGTAGCAAAGCGCTGCAGAAATCGTTCATGAGTCAACGGCGTTGGGGTAATGAAGTGATAACCGCTGTCGAGCAGGCGCTTGCCCAGCTCGAACAGCGCTCTGTCCGATGTTTCTTGTGCCGACATGAAGCCTCCTTGTTTCAACGCAAGCGGGCGCGCAGTTGGATGAAGCGACGCGTCGCGAAAAGTCCGGCCGGGCGCCAGTGCCGCTGCGGTTGCAGCCAAGGCATCAACAATGCCATTTGCTCGACGGCAGGCTTGTCAGCCAGTGCCGCTTCCAGATTGAGCAGATCGGCATCATCGTCAAAGGTTTCCTCGACAGCGGCTTCGCGGCGCACGTAAGGCCGAGGCCGGGATGCCGGGCAATCCTGAGTGATCCAGTCACGCAACAGCTGTTTTTCATAGCCGTTGAACACACCAAACATCGCCGCATCGCTGCCGTCGATCAAACGCCAGAAACGGCTTTCTTCCACCGCCTCACCGCGCTTGATCCAGCTCTTGCGCTCCAGCGCCGAGAGGAATTCACCCATTTGCCCGGGCGTGGCCAACCATTGGTTGATGGTGCGGTTTTCGATGCGGCAGTAATCGGAATGCATGTGCCGACCGAACACCGCTTTGCGCTCAAGCATGGCGATCACTTCGCGGTCCAGATCGAACTCGTTGATCACTGCGGTGGTGCCCTTGCCGACATCATTCAGGCGATAACCGATCGCCATGCGCCGGTAGAACTCGTCGCGCTCTTCGCCCAGCGGCATCAGTTCGCGCATCGATTGCACAGCCTTGCGCGCGTGGCCGGTGCTGGCGTTGTCGATGGTCACATGTAAGCGAAAATAGTGCGGATCGATGCCCAGCTCTGCCAGCTCATACGCAGTGATCAACAAGTGCAGCGGCAATTGCTCGTAGCCCAGATTGAAGCCGATGACTTCCGGCAGAAACTGCCCGCCGAAGCGTCCCAGTGCCAACTGCACCGCGCCTTGCAGAAAATACTCGTCAGCAAGACCGCTCAGATCGGAGCAATCGTGCTCGGCGAGCAGTTTGCGATAGATCACCACATGGTTCTGCCGAGGCACGCCCTCGCCCAACTCTTCAAGGTAGGTGTCGAGCAAGTCATCGAAACGAGGATCCTGCCACTGCGGCAACAGCCCGGCCAGCCAAGCGCCATCGACCTCTTTGGTCGGTGCCACATGCAGAATGAAGTACAACGCGTGGGATTTGTTGCGGAAATAGCGGCGTGGCCCGCCCTGCTGGCGTTGTTCAAGGTATTCAGCGTATTCGGCAGCCACGCTGGCGCAACGGCTTTCGGACCATTGCAACAACTCTTCGGCGGTAGCCGGCAAATCGTCAGGCAGCGCAGCCGCCTTGCTCAATTGCCGGCGCAAAAAGTCCAGTGCCGCGCGATCAACCGTGGAGTCTTCCGCCAGCAATCGGTCATAGAGCCGGCGCTCGGTATCCGCCGGCATGGATGTTTTACCCGAAGACTTCCTGGTCGGGATTTCGATCAGCGACATGACTCATTCCCCTGCGTTATTGGCATTGCCTATAAACGAAAGAGTGATTGGCGCTGAAAAAATTCCTTTTTTGTGCGGGGCAATACGCTCAGTGGCGTGTGAGGGTTTTAGCCCAAAGCGGTATCGAGAAACATCATCACGCCAAAGCCGAGCATCAGCCCGAGTGTGGCCGGGGTTTCGTGACCGTTGCGGTGAGTTTCCGGAATCACTTCATGGGAAACCACGAAAATCATCGCGCCCGCAGCCAGACCCATCGCCACCGGAAAGCCCAACGCGAAGCTGTTGGTGACGCCCAAACCGATAATCGCGCCCAACGGTTCCATCAGTCCTGAAGCGGCGGCAATCAACGCCGCGCGACCGGCGGTAATGCCAGTGACCCGCAGCGCCAACGCCACGGCCAGACCTTCGGGGATATCCTGAATGGCAATGGCAGTGGTCAGCGGCAGGCCGATTTTCATGTCGCCGGTGGCGAAGCTGACGCCGATCGCCATGCCTTCCGGGAGGTTGTGCAGCGTGATCGCCAGGACAAACAGCCAGACCCGATTGAAGCGCTTCGCCTCAGGCCCGCGCCGCCCGCTTTTTTCATGTTCATGCGGGACGAAGCGGTCGAGGCCGACCATCAACGCCACGCCCAGAGCCATGCCGGCCACGACGACGGCCGCGGCGAGCATGGGACTGCTCACCGCCTCCTTCGCCGCCGCGATGCCCGGCAGGATCAATGAAAAGGAACTGGCCGCCAGCATCATCCCCGCCGCAAACCCGAGCATGGTGTCCTGGGTTCGCGAAGTAATCGCCCGCAACGCCAAGGCCAATAACGCACCGACTGCCGTAGCGGCAAAACCCGACAGCCCGCCAAGGCTGGCGAGGCGCAAGGTGTCGCGGCCCGTACTGACCAAACCAGTGTAGCCACTGATCAGCAGCAACACGGTCACACCGACCAGGGTCAGCCAGAAAATGCGCCCTCCCCAGCCAGTACGCGCCAGGCTGACAAACCATGCGCGCACGGGGGCTGCGAACGAAGATGACGGTAGCGCCATGAAAACTCCTCAGTTTCAGGTGGCCGGTGCGAACGGCGTGGTTTCATCCATCTGCGCCAGCGGAACATCGCTGCCACCCGGGGTCAGAATCACCTTGCGGCATTCTTCCTGTTTTTTATTGAAGATCTTATAGCCCTCGGCGGCCTGTTCCAGCGACAGCCTGTGGGTGATGATCGCCTCGGGCTGCAACTTGCCGGTTTCGATGTAGCCAAGCAGTTCCGGCAGAAAACGCTGTACGTGAGTCTGGCCCATTTTGAAGGTCAGGCCCTTGTCGAAAGCGTCGCCGAACATAAAGCCATGGATGAAACCGGCATATACGCCCGGGACGCTGACCACACCACCGCGCCGGACGGCCGCGATGCACTGGCGCAAGGCCTTGCCGCTGCTGCCTTCGAGCTTGAGTGTAGCCATGACCGTTTCGGTGGTGCTGCCCTTGGCTTCAAGGCCGACGGCGTCGACCACCGCATCAACGCCGCGGTGGCCTGGGGTCTGGCTGGTGATCGTGTCGGCCGGGTCATCGTCCTCATCGAAGTTGATCGGAATCACCCCGTAGGTGCGCTGTGCGTAATCGAGGCGGTACTGATGGTGATCGACCATGAAGATCTGCTCGGCGCCGAGCATTCTGGCGCAGGCTGCGGTCAACAAACCGACCGGGCCGGCGCCGTAGATGGCCAGACTCGAACCTTGCACCACGCCGGCGTTGATCACGGCTTGCCAGGCAGTCGGCAGGATGTCAGAGAGAAACAGTACTTTCTCGTCCGACAGCGTGCCCGGCACCTTGAACGGGCCGGTATTGGCTTTTGGCACCCGCACCAATTCCGCCTGGCCGCCGGGAATTCCGCCATACAAGCGGCTGTAGCCGAACAGCGCCGCCGGTGGCGGAATCATTTTCTTGTTCAGCGCCGCGCCGGGACCTTCGTTGGTGGTCTCGCAAGCGGCATAAAGCTCTTGCTGGCAGAAGAAGCAATCGCCGCAGGCGATCACGAAAGGGATCACCACCCGATCGCCGCGCTGCACAGCGGTGACGCCTGGACCGGTTTCTTCGACGATGCCCATGAACTCGTGGCCAAAGATATCGCCGTGTTCGACGGTGGGTATCTTGCCTCGGTACAGGTGCAGGTCCGACCCGCAGATGGCGGTGGCGGTGACGCGCAGGATGATGTCGTCGGCGGCTTCAAGTTTCGGGTCCGGTACGGTTTCGACGCGCACGTCATGAGCGCCGTGATAGGTCATTGCTCGCATGGCTTGGTCCTCACTCGATTGAACGAAATGGCTACTGCTCCACTTTCCGAAGTGAAAATGGCCGAGTGAGTTCATTCGGGTTTTCGAGATTTTGATCAGCGGATATCGGTCGCTTCTCGGACGCGCCGATGCGTACGCCCGTTTGCCTGCCATATAACTGCCGTCTGAGTTATGCGACAATGCGCGCCAATGTCCAACAAGAACCCCGCACTCGTCGCTCAGCAGCTTGCCTTCAACGGCCCCAGTTGCGGACGGCTTATGCGCGTTGGCTCAACTCAAGCACAGACTGGGGGAGCTGGAAAAGCTCCAGATTGGTACTCAAATTTGTACCAGGCACCACAGACCAGCTCTAACCCATTGATAGGTAAGGTAATTGATCTCCACAGCTAACATCACGATGCAGTTTGGCGCCAAGCCGCTGTTCGAAAACGTTTCGGTCAAATTCGGCGCAGGCAACCGCTACGGCCTGATCGGTGCCAACGGTTGCGGCAAGTCGACCTTCATGAAAATCCTCGGCGGCGATCTCGACCCGTCCGGCGGTCAGGTCATGCTCGAGCCGAACGTGCGTCTGGGTAAGCTGCGCCAGGATCAGTTCGCCTACGAAGAATTCACCGTGATCGACACCGTGATCATGGGCCACGAAGAGCTGTGGAAGGTCAAGGCCGAGCGCGATCGCATCTACTCGCTGGCTGAAATGTCCGAAGAGGACGGCATGGCCGTCGCCGAGCTGGAAACCGAATTCGCCGAGATGGACGGCTACACCGCCGAATCCCGCGCCGGCGAACTGTTGCTGGGTCTGGGCATTCCGCTGGAACAGCATTTCGGACCGATGAGCGAAGTCTCGCCAGGCTGGAAACTGCGCGTATTGCTGGCGCAGGCACTGTTCTCCGATCCGGAAGTGCTGTTGCTCGACGAACCGACCAACCACCTGGACATCAACACCATTCGCTGGCTGGAAAACATTCTGACCCAGCGCAACAGCCTGATGATCATCATCTCCCACGACCGTCACTTCCTGAACAGCGTGTGCACGCACATGGCTGACCTGGATTACGGCGAGCTGCGTCTGTTCCCGGGCAACTACGACGAATACATGACCGTGGCGACCCAGTCCCGCGAGCAGCTGCTGTCGGACAACGCCAAGAAGAAAGCGCAGATTTCCGAACTGCAATCGTTCGTCAGCCGCTTCTCGGCCAACGCCTCGAAAGCCAAGCAGGCCACCTCCCGCGCCAAGGCGATCGACAAGATCCAGCTGGCCGAGGTCAAGCCTTCCAGCCGTGTCAGCCCGTTCATTCGTTTCGAACAGAACAAGAAGCTGCACCGTCAGGCGGTCATGGTCGAGAAAATGGCCAAGGGTTTCGATGGCAAGCCCCTGTTCAAGGACTTCAGCTTCCAGGTTGAAGCCGGCGAGCGCGTTGCGATCATCGGCCCGAACGGTATCGGCAAGACCACCCTGCTGCGCACCCTGGTCAACGAACTGACCCCGGACGCCGGTAGTGTGAAATGGACCGACGCCGCTGAACTGGGCTACTACGCTCAGGACCACGCTCACGACTTCGAAGACGACGTCACCCTGTTCGACTGGATGGGTCAGTGGACCCAGGGCGAGCAGATGATTCGCGGTACTTTGGGCCGCATGCTGTTCTCCAACGACGAGATCCTCAAGTCGGTCAAGGTCATCTCCGGTGGTGAGCAAGGCCGCATGCTGTTCGGCAAGCTGATCCTGCAAAAGCCGAACGTGCTGATCATGGACGAACCGACCAACCACTTGGACATGGAATCGATCGAGGCGCTGAACCTGGCGCTGGAAAACTACCCGGGCACGCTGATTTTCGTCAGCCACGACCGTGAGTTCGTATCGTCCCTGGCCACGCGCATCATCGAGCTGAGCCCGAACGGCGTGACCGACTTCAGCGGCACTTATGACGACTACCTGCGTAGCCAGGGCGTTGTTTTCTAAGAGCAGCTTTTAATTTCAAGCTGCAAGCTGCAAGTTAAGAGCCCTGTCCTTTGTGACGGGGCTTTTTACATTCGGCGTTTGGGAATTGTGGATGCGCAGAAATTCGCGAGCAAGCTCGCTCCCACATTTGGAATACGTGATCCCTGTGGGAGCGAGCTTGCTCGCGAAGGGGCCCTCAGCTTCACCACCCAGATCCGACGGATTAATAGTTAGCCTGCTTTCATTTATCCCGGCCCCGCGCCATGATGTTCGCAACTCTCCCACCGCCACCCGCGAACGAGTGCTCATGTCTGCGCAGCCACTGCCACCGCAAAGCTCCCTGGCGATCACCCTGCAGATCGTCTCCATCGTTTTCTACACTTTCATTGCCTTTCTCTGCATCGGGTTGCCGATTGCGGTATTGCCCGGTTACGTCCATGAGCAACTGGGTTTCAGCGCGATCATCGCCGGGCTGGTGATCGGTTCGCAGTACCTCGCCACCTTGCTCAGCCGGCCCATGGCCGGGCGCATGTCGGACACCCTCGGCACCAAGCGGGCGATCATTTATGGCTTGTGGGGAATTGTCCTCAGTGGCGCGCTGACCCTGCTGTCGACCTTGCTGCAAAGTTTTCCGCTGACCAGCCTGCTGATCCTGATTGCCGGGCGTCTGTTGCTCGGTATTGCTCAAGGCCTGATCGGCGTCGGCACCATAAGCTGGTGCATGGGCCAGGTCGGTGTCGAGCACACGGCGAAATCCATCGGCTGGAACGGCATCGCCTCCTACGGCGCGATTGCCATCGGCGCGCCGCTGGGTGTGGTGATGGTGGCTGAATACGGTTTCGTCAGCCTTGGCATTGCGCTGTCGGCGTTGGCGGCCGGTGCGTTGTGGCTGATCCGCAACAAGCCATCGGTGCCAGTGATTCGCGGTGAGCGCCTGTCGTTCTGGGCGGTGTTCGGCAAGATTGCGCCGTACGGCACCAGCCTGACCCTGGCCTCGATCGGTTACGGCACGCTGACCACCTTCATCACCCTGTATTACCTCAACCGAGGCTGGACCGGCGCGGCTTACTGCCTGACCGTGTTTGGCGTTTGTTTCATTCTGTCGCGGCTGTTGTTTATCTCGGCCATCGCCCGGTTTGGCGGCTTTGCTTCGGCCATCGCCTGCATGACAGTGGAAACCATTGGGCTGGTGATGCTGTGGCTGGCGCCTTCCACCGCGTATGCCCTGATTGGCGCGGGGCTGGCGGGGTTCGGGCTGTCGCTGGTGTACCCGGCGCTGGGGGTTGAAGCAATCAAGCAAGTGCCGAGTTCGAGTCGCGGCTCAGGGCTGGGAGCTTATGCCGTGTTCTTCGACCTGGCCTTGGCAATTGCCGGGCCGCTGATGGGCGCGGTGGCGTTGAACCTGGGTTATTCGTGGATTTTCTTCAGCGCAGCACTGCTGTCCATGACCGGACTGGGCCTGACTTTGCTGCTCAAGCGCCGGGCAATGGCCTGACTCTGGCCAGCGCCAACTGAGCACATCGACCCAATCCTTTTGGCTCGGCACAGTCGATCATCAGCGCCATCCCAATTGCCGCCGGCCCTGACCATGATCAACTGCGCCCCCTCGCGCTTCACCCTGCTTGCACTGTTCTGCAGCCTCAGCGCTAGCGCCTGCGCCGATGGTTTTTTCGCCGATGCGAAAAGCGATGTACTGCTGCGCAACTTTTACCTGAGCAACGATTACCGATCGCCAACACCCTCCGGTAAAAATTACAAACAGGAGTGGGCTCAAGGAGTTATAGGTAACTTCTCATCAGGTTTCACCGATGGAGCCGTCGGTTTCGGCATCGACGCCCACGCCTTCGCCGGCCTGAAACTCGACGGCGGCAAGGGTCACTCCGGCACCGGTCTGCTGCCGGTCGACAGCGATGGTCGCAGCGAACATGACTACTCCAGCGCTGGCGGTGCATTCAAGCTGAAAGTCTCGCGCACTACCCTGGCCTTCGGCGAAATGACCGTGGAAACCCCGGTCTTCGACACATCCGACAAACGCCTGCAACCGGAATACGCCACAGGCTTTCTGCTCAACAGCGCCGAGTTCGATAACGTCAATCTGGTCGCCGGCCATTTCACCGCGTTCAAGAATCAGGACAGCTCTTCCGGCCAAGGCGACTTCTACGGTTACGGCGCCAACACCGAAGCGGGCGGCATCAGCTTCGTCGGCGCCGACCTGTTCAGCAGCCCGGTCGGCGGCGCGTTGTATGCCTCGGAACTGAGCGACACCTGGCATCAGTACTACGGCAACCTGCATTTCAAACAATCAGGTGTGTTGCTCGACGCCAACCTCTACCACACCCGCGATACCGGTCGCGCATTGGCCGGCGAAATCGACAACACCGCCTTCAGCCTCTCCGGCAAGTACAGCTTCGGCCCCCACGCGGTGATGCTCGGCTGGCAACGGATCAATGGCGACACGCCGTTCGATTTCGTTGGTGGCGACTCGATCTACCTCGCCAACTCGATCAAATACGCCGACTTCAACGGCGCCAACGAACGCTCCTGGCAAACGCGCTACGATTTCGACTTCGCCGCTCTCGGCGTCCCCGGCCTGAACTTCATGACCCGCTACGTCAGCGGCAGCCAAATCGACGGCAGCCACGCGCCCCGAGGCGGCGCATACAACCCGTTCGATGCCGACAGTGGCGACTATCAGCCGCAACAGGGTGATGGCGGCAAACACTGGGAACGCGACATCGACCTGAAATACATCGTCCAGTCCGGCGCCGCGAAGGACCTGTCGGTGCAGCTATCGCACGTCAGCCACCGCGCCAATGAAGCCCAGGCGGGAGATGACATTGACCGGATTTACGTGGTCGTTCAGTACCCGCTGGGTTTCTGAACCACCCACTCAGCTCTTGCTGACAACAGGATTCCAACTGTGGGAGCGAGCCTGCTCGCGAAGAGGCCATCGGGTTCGACGCAATTCTTCGATTTAAACGAAGCTGTTTAAGAGACACCTGCGGATACGGTCTCAAGGCTACAAATCCTTGCGCCGTTGCCTACAGCCAAGCCAGAATCCGCCGGCTTGTGCGCCTTGGGGACGGGTTCTATTGTGGTGCGGTCGCTGACGAATCAGCGATCGGGTTTAGCGATCCGACTCATTACAGACGCACCAATGCCCAGTCTCAATTGCATTTTTCGATCTGCACTTGATGTCATGGTGGCTGTGCGTGGGAGACCTTCGGGTCTACCCGGGGTTTCTGTGACCCGGATCGCTAACCTGCGTACAGCCGCCACCTTTACTTGTTTAGCGATGAGCCGTGGCGGCTAAATCAACCACGGAGTCTCACCATGATCAAACCAACACCCAACCCACCCGAATCCGACCCCACCTCCCCCTACGAATCCCTCGATTCGAAAAAACTTCACCAAGCCGCCGACCGCGCCCTCGACCATTACCTCTGCACGCCCGGCTCCACCCCGCCACCCTACAGCCCCCGCGCCATGTACGCCGTCACTGCCGACACCAAAAACGAAGACCTGCTGGCCAACGCCTGCGAAACCCTCGCCTCGGACAAAACCATCGCCCAGGAATTCGCCGGACTGGTCAAGCCATCGCAGCGCCGAACGCTGATGGGGATTGCGCAACTGATCATGCTCGGGGAACTGGCGGTGAATCGGGTGCTGGATAATCTGGAGCTGCCGGGATAATGCGAGCCGGCTGAATTATCCGGTGTCCGTGCCGGCCTCTTCGCGAGCAAGCTCGCTCCCACATTTGATCTTGGTCGGATACAAGTTCTGCGACCTCTGCAAGATCCCTGTGGGAGCGAGCTTGCTCGCGAAGGCTGAGTGTCAGTCGACCTCCCCGTCACTGACCCAATTTTTTCGCGGGCAAGCCCGCTCCCACATTTGATCCATGTCGGACACAAATCCTGCAACACCTGAAGGTCCCTGTGGGAGCGGGCTTGCTCGCGAAGGCTGAGTGTCAGTCGACTTCCCCGTCACTGACACAATGCTTTCGCGAGCAAGCTCGCTCCTGCAGTGGATTGCGGATGGCTATGAAAAACTGGCGGAAGACAGCCGGAGTCGAACCTGCCCGGGAACGGATGCCGTCCCCAACCGGGTTTGAAGCCCGGCCGCGCCACCGGGCGCGATTGTCTTCCTGAACTCAGAGTGCGTCGGCGTTAGCCAGTGCGTTTTCGGGGCGGATCTGGCGGGATTCGCCGAGGCGGCGGGTCAGGCCGAGTCGGTCGAAATATTCCAGATACTGAATACACCGTTTGCGTCCCAAGCCTAGCGCATCGCGGAAGGTTGTCACTTCGATCGCCGGATTTTCTTCGGCGAGTTTCAGCAGCAGCGCCGCCATTTGCCGCAGGACGATGTCGCTGATGAACAGGTCGCGCACCACCTGGTGCATCAGGCCAAGGCGTGAGAGTTTGCGCAGCAGCAAGCGGACGCTGGCGTCTTCTTCGCCGAGCACTTTCGCGGCGTCGCGCACCCATGGCGGGTCGAAACCGGCCTGTTCGAACAACGGCTGTAATTGCTGCCAGAGGTTTTCGTCGTCGGCATTCAGGCGCACTTGGTGATCAGGCAGGTGCAACCAGGGCCCGCTGGTGAGGATTGAGCCGGCGTTGAGCAATTCGTCGAGCAGGCTGATGAACGTCGAACGTTCCAGGGCCAGCGCGCTGAAGCGGCGCAGGCGATCGCGGTCCGGGCCCATCTGGTCGGGTTCCTGTTCGTGGAATCGCGCCAGTTGTTCGAGCAAGGTGAATTTCAGCTGGCCCCAGCGCTGGACGTTGAACAGCAGCGCGCCTTGACGGGTGTCGATCAGGCGGATGTTTTCCGCCAGCGTCCACTGCGCGCGCGGGCGGTTGAACTGGCGTTCCAGGCGTTGTGGGTCGAAGCCGCCGGGGCTGTTGTTGAGCAACGCTGGCAGGGCTTGTTCGAGGTTGACGCTCAGGGCGAGGGTTTGCAGTTGCGCCAGACGTTCGGGGCTGCGGCGTTGGCGGGCCGGGGCGAACGGGTCGAGGACGATGCCGCCGCCAAGGGTGCGCTGGGCGCTGGAATCGCGCAGGATCAGCCGATCGCCTTTTACCGCGTGCACCGGCGCATTGATCAGCAGTTGCGCGAACATGCGTTCGCCTGAGTTCAGGCGCGGGCCTTGCAACAAGGCGACGCGGGCGATGACGTCCTGGGTGCCGAGATGCAGATGTACCGGGTGGAAATGTTCGAAAGTGCGCTCGCCGGGCAACAGCTGAATCTTGATGTCGATGCGCTGGGTTGACGCATGCAGCCAATCCGCCAGCAGCCATTGGCCACGGTGGATCTGCGCCAGTTCCAGGCGCTCGCCGCTGAGGTTCAGCGCCACGCGCTGGCCAGCAAAGGCCTGCTCGGCGGCCTGATTCTGCGCGTGCAGGCCACGAATGCGCACCGATTTGCCCGCAGGCGTCAGAACCAGTTTCTCGCCCACTGCAACCGTGCCCGACAACGCCGTGCCGGTGACCACAATCCCCGCACCCGCGACGCTGAATGCACGGTCAATCGCCAGACGAAATCCGCCTTCGCAACTGCGTGCCTGCACTTCGCGCTGTGCCTGCAATAACGCCGCGCGCAACGCATCGACGCCCTGCCCGCTCACGCTCGACACGGTGAAGATCGGCGCCTCGGCAAACGGCCCCGGCGCCAGCAGATCGAGCACCTGGCGCTGCACCTCTTCCACCCTGCCCGTTCCGGCGCGGTCGCACTTGGTGATCGCCACCAGGGCGCGGGGAATGCCGAGCAGTTCGACGAATGCCAGATGCTCGCGGGTCTGCGGCATCACGCCGTCGTCGGCCGCGACCACCAGCAACACCAGATCGATACCCTGCGCGCCGGCGAGCATGTTGTGGGTGAATTTTTCGTGGCCAGGCACGTCGATGAAGCCGGTCAGCCCGGCGCCCGCTTCGAGTTCGGCATAAAGGTAACCGAGATCGATGGTCATGCCGCGTTCGCGCTCCTGCGGGCGGCGGTCGCCGGTTTGTCCGGTCAGCGCCTGCAACAGCGTGGTCTTGCCGTGATCGATATGTCCTGCCGTGCCGACGATCACAGGTCGACCTGCAATTGCGCCAGCTGCGCCAGCCACGCCGGTTCATCGTCGAGCTGGCGCAGATCCAGCCACAGCGCATCGTCGTCGATCCGCCCGAGTACCGGGATCGGCAAACCGCGCAGCGCCGCTTCGAGATTGAGCAGATAACGCCCGCGCCAGCGTTTGGTCACTTGCGGGCGACAACACAGCGCCGCGCTCGGCAGACGCGCCACCGGTTGGCTGCCGCTGCCGATCATGCCCAACGCCTTGGCCGCGCTGACCTGCCAGACCTCGCCCAACACATCGGCGAGCAACGGTTGCAAACGCAGAGCCTGCGCATGAATCTCGGCGTGCGGACGGGTCAGCAGGCGCAGGCTCGGCAGCCGCTCGGCAAGGCGATCCGGATCACGGTACAAACCGAGCACCGCTTCCAGCGCGGCCAGGGTCAACTTGTCGACCCGCAGTGCGCGCTTCAGTGGATTCTTCTTGATCTTCGCGATCAGCTCTTTGCGCCCAACGATCAACCCGGCCTGCGGCCCGCCGAGCAATTTGTCGCCGCTGAAGGTGACGATGTCGGCACCATCGAGCAAGGCCTGGCGCACCGTCGGTTCCGCCGGCAGCCCCCAGCGGGTCAGATCGAGCAGACTGCCGCTGCCCAGATCCTCCAGCAACGGTAAACCATGGGTGTGCGCCAACTCGGCAAGCTCAGCGGTCGGCACTCGCGCGGTAAAACCTTCGATGCTGTAGTTGCTGGCGTGTACGCGCATGATCAAGCCGCTGCGCGGGCCAATCGCCGCTTGGTAATCACGGGCATGGGTGCGGTTGGTGGTGCCGACTTCGTGCAGGCGCACGCCGGCGCGGGCCATGATGTCGGGGATGCGGAAGGCGCCGCCGATTTCGATCAGTTCACCGCGGGAGATGATGCCTTCCTTGCGGGCGCCGAGGCTATTGAGGGTGAGCAACACGGCGGCGGCATTGTTGTTGACCACGGTCACCGCTTCGGCGCCGGTCAATTCGCGGATCAGGCCTTCGATCAAATCATCGCGATCACCGCGCTTGCCAGTGGCCAGATCGAATTCGAGATTGAGCGGATAGCGTGCGGCCATTTGCACTGCTTCGATGGCTTCCTCGGGCAGCAAGGCGCGACCAAGATTGGTGTGCAGCACCGTGCCGGTCAGGTTGAATACCCGCCGCACCTGACTGCGCTGCTGTTGCGCCAAGCGTTCGCCGACGCGCCCGGCAAGCACTTCGGCGCCGATTTCAACGGCGGACAGTTGCCCGCTCAACACACCGGGACGCAACTCATCGAGCAACTGGCGCAAGCCCGTCAGCAAACAATCCCGGCCGTAACGCTCGGCCAACGGCGCGCACGCCGGGTGACGCAACAAGCCATCAATGGACGGCAACCGCAGGGCAACGCTGGAAGACATCAGCCACTCCTGTTTTGACTGGAAAGGCCCCTTCGGGAGCAAGCCCCTCCCACACGGGTTTCAGAAGTGTAGACAAACTGCGGGAGCGGGCTTGCTGGCGAATGCGGTCAGTCAGTCGAAGATGATGTGCCTGAAACGCCCCATTCGCGAGCAAGCTCGCTCCTACAGGGAAATTCGGGGCTGACCGGGCTTTGTGATTCGGCACATAAACCTGTGGGAGCGAGCTTGCTCGCGAAGGCGGTAAGTCAGTCAAAATTAGGGGGCTGGAACGGCCCCTTCGGGAGCAAGCTCCCTCCCCCAGTTTCTCCACTCGTCATTCGTCGCCCGGCGCCAGCAGCAGATTCGGGGCCTGACGCTGATAACCATCCTGAGCCAGACGCATGTCCAGCAGCAAACTGCCGAGGTCCGCTGACAACGCTTCGGCTTCGGCGTCGTTCTCCAGATAAAGCAATTTCAGGTAGCTGTTGCAGCTCGGGCAGACTTCGGCGCGCAGCGGTGCCTGTTCGGCGCTGTGTCGATCATCTTCCTGGCTCAGATATTCAAGGCCCTTGCTCTGTTCGCAATACACGCACTTGACCCGCACCACATGCCATTCGCAGGCGCACAGCGAGCACACCAGATAACGCAAACCGTTGTGTTTGCCGCGATGGCGAATCACCCCGGCCATGGCCGGCGAACCACAGGCCGGGCATTGGCTGAGGCTGTCGCCAGGTTTGAGTTGCAGCTGCGGCACGCTGAGCAGCCAGTGGCTCCAAGCGGCTTGCAGCGCCGCGCCGAGAAACGGCACCAGCGCCGCCGGCACCAGCGAATATTGCCCACTGACCAGCGCCACCGCCCACGCGCGCAACTGGCCGGCACTGGCGCCGCGCAAAGTATCCAGCGCGTCGATCACCGCAGGCTGATTCGCTGGCGCATAGCGCTGCAGCAAAGCGTCGAGCCACGGCTGCCAAGCATCCTCGCGCACCAACGTGTCTGCCGCGAACGGCGGCAGACCATGCTGCTGACAGGCCTCGAAACGCTGCGCATCAAACGGCGCGGTCAGCGGCGGATCATCGAAAACCTGCTGTTGCGCCTGGCACAATCCGGCGATCAGCCGCAGGTAATCGGCCAACCCGTTGCCCTCGGCCAGACGCTCAAGGCGCTCGGCACGCAAGGCAAACAGGTTTCGGGGTGGCAGATACAGAAACGGCGGCGAACTGGCCGCCGCCTCGATTTCCCAGGTTCAAGAATGCTTGGCAAAAGTCAGCCCTTTTTCGTCAGCGGTCGCTCGGGCACGTCCCGAGGCTGTTCGTCGCGGGTCACCTCGCGGTACCACAGCTCATGGTGTTTTCTCGCCCACGGGCGGCTGACCCAGCCATGTAGCATGGCGTCGACCGAACCCTTGATCCACAAACCGGCGTAGATGTGCACGATGATGCTCAGCACCAGCACGAACCCGGCCAGCGCATGCAACAGCATGGCCCAGCGGATCACACTGATGCCGAAATACACGCTGAACCACGCGCGCCAGATCACCAGCCCGGTGAACAGCAACCCGAGCATGCACAGCAGTAAAGTCCAGAACAGCAGCTTTTGCCCGGCGTTGTATTTGCCCGCCGGCGGCACGCTTTCTTCGTCGTTGACCATCACCCGATTGATCCGCCGCAGCCACTGGCGATCATTGGCGATGAAGAAATTGGTGCGCCAGAAGCTGAACACCAGGCCGAGGAACAGCACGAACATCGCGATGCCCATGTACGGGTGCAGGATCCGCGTCCAGGTGCCGCCGCCGAACAGATTACTCAGCCAGAACAGCGACGGATGAAACAACGCCAGCCCGGACAATCCGGCCATGAAGAACAGGATCGCCACCAGCCAGTGATTGGTGCGCTGGTTGGCGCTGTAACGCAGGATCGTCTTGTTGCTCATGGCCGCTCCTCCCCGCGTGGGTCAAAGGTGTGCACCGCCGGGTCGACCACGTGTACCGAGGTGTCGGGTGGCGTCGGATGGTCATCCTCCTCGACACGATTCGGGCCGATGCGCACGTAGTGGAAGAACCCGGCCAGCACCGCCGCGCCCATGGCCAGCAGGCCGAGAGGTTTGCTGATGCCTTTCCACAAGTCCACCAGCGGACTGATCGCCGGGTGATCCGGCAGCCCGGCGTAGATTTTTGGCGTGTCGGCGTGGTGCAGCACGTACATCACGTGGGTGCCGCCGACCCCGGCCGGGTCGTACAAACCAGCGTTTTCAAAGCCACGGCTTTTCAGGTCGACGATGCGTTCGGCGGCGTGTTCTTTCATGTCTTCCTTGGTGCCGAAGACGATGGCCCCGGTCGGGCAGGTTTTCACGCAGGCCGGCTCCAGCCCTACCGCTACGCGATCGGAACACAGCGTGCACTTGTAGGCCTTGTGGTCCTTTTGCGAAATACGCGGAATGTTGAACGGGCAACCGGTGATGCAATAGCCGCAACCGATGCAGTGGTCCTGATCGAAATCGACGATGCCGTTGGCATGCTGAATGATCGCCCCGGGGCTCGGGCACGCAGCCAGACAACCAGGTTCGGCGCAATGCATGCAGCCGTCCTTGCGGATCAGCCACTCAAGGTTGCCGGCGTCGGTTTCGTGCTCCGTGAAGCGCATCAGCGTCCACGAATCCGCCGTCAGGTCCTGCGGATTGTCGTAGGTGCCGTGGTTGTGGCCGACCTCGTCGCGCAACTCGTTCCACTCCGAGCAGGCGACCTGGCAGGCCTTGCAGCCGATGCATTTGGTCGTGTCGATCAGCTTGGCAACGCCCTGCTGGGTTCTCACCGACGGCGGCACCGTGGTAGTGGCCGAGCGGGCAATGATGTCTTGGCTGGCCATTTACAGTTTCTCCACGTTGACCAGGAATGACTTGGATTCCGGGGTCTGAGTGTTGCCATCGCCGAGGAACGGCACCAGGGTGTTGGTCAGGTAACCGTGGCGCGTCAGGCCGGTAAAACCCCAGTGCAGCGGGATGCCGATCTGATGCACGACCTGGCCGTTGACCTGCAGCGGCCGGATCCGTTTGGTCACCACCGCCACCGCCTCGATAAACCCGCGTTTGCAGCTAACCCGCACGCGATCACCGGCAGCGATGCCCTTCTCGTTCGCCAGCACCTCGCCAATTTCCACGAACTGCTCGGGCTGAGCAATCGCGTTCAACTTGCAGTGCTTGCTCCAGAAGTGGAAATGCTCGGTGAGCCGGTAACTGGTGCCGGCGTACGGGAAGTCCTTGGCTTCGCCGAGGGTTTCCCAGACCGAATCAAAGATCCGCGCCGCCGGGTTGCTGGTGGCCTTCTTGTTCTGCGGGTGCAGCGGGTTGATGCCGATCGGCGTTTCGAACGGCTCGTAGTGCTCGGGGAATGGCCCTTCGTTCATCTTGTCCACGGCGAAAAACCGCGCCACGCCCTCGGGGTTCATGATGAACGGATTCATTCCGGCCTCCGGCGGCACGTCGGCTTTGTAGTCCGGCACGTCGGTGCCGGTCCAGGTCTTGCCGTTCCACCACACCAGACGTTTTTTCGGGTCCCACGGTTTGCCCGCCGGGTCCGAAGAGGCGCGGTTGTAAAGAATCCGCCGATTGGCCGGCCATGCCCACGCCCAGCCTTGATGCTGGTGCATGCCGAATGGGTCGGCGTTGTCGCGCCGCGCCATCTGGTTGCCGGCCTCGGTCCAACTGCCGGCGAAGATCCAGCAACCGGACGCAGTGCTGCCGTCATCCTTGAGCAAACCAAACCCGGCCAGTTGCGTCCCCGCCTTGACCATAACGCCGCTGGCATCGGTGAAATCGCTGACGGCGGTGCCGTTGATTTCTCGCGCCAGTTCTTCCGGCGAAGGCTCGTCGGGGATCTTGTACGGCCACGACAGCTTGAGCAGCGGATCGGGAAACTTGCCGCCCTCGCGCTGATAACGCTGGCGCAGGCGCAGGAACAGTTCGCTCATGATGCGAATGTCGGTCTGCGCTTCGCCCGGGCCGTCGGCGCCTTTCCAGTGCCATTGCAGCCAGCGGCTGCTGTTGACCAGCGAGCCGTCCTCTTCGGCAAAACATGTAGTCGGCAGGCGAATGACTTCGGTCTGGATTTCCTCGGTTTTCACGTCGTTGTATGGCCCCACGTTCTGCCAGAACTCCGAGGTTTCCGTGGCCAGCGGGTCCATCACCACCAGCCACTTGAGCTTGGCCAAGGCGCCCATCACGCGGTTCTTGTCCGGCAACGCCGCGATCGGATTGAAGCCCTGGCAGAAGTAGCCGTTGACCTTGCCCTGGCTCATCAGGTCGAACATTTTCAGCACGTCGTAGTTGGGGATGTCGAGCTTGGGCAAATGGTCGAACAGCCAGTTGTTCTCGGCGGTGGCGTTGGCGCCGTACCAGGACTTCATCAGGCTGACGTGGAATTTGCTGTAGTTCTGCCAGTACGAGAGCTGCCCCGGTCTGAGCGGCACCTGCGTGCGTTTGAAGATGAACTGACCGTAATCCTGCTCGCTGTCGCTGGCCAGTGTGAGGTAGCCGGGCAAGGCATTGGACAGCAGGCCAAGGTCGGTCAGGCCCTGAATGTTCGAGTGCCCGCGCAAGGCGTTGACCCCGCCACCGGGCATGCCGACGTTGCCCAGCAGCAACTGCACCATCGCCGCGCTGCGGATGATCTGCGCGCCGATCGAGTGCTGCGTCCAGCCGAGCGCGTAGAGAATCGTCATGGTCTTGCCCGGTGTCGAGCAAGTGGCGATCTCTTCCCAGATCTTCTGCATGGCGTCGACCGGCATGCCGCAGATCTGGCTGGCCAGTTCGATGTTGTAGCGGCTGTAATGCTGCTTCATCAGTTGATAGACGCAGCGCGGATCTTGCAGGGTCGGATCGACGCGGACGAAACCGTCCTCGGCGAATTCGTAACCCCAGCCGGACTTGTCGGTGTAGCTGCGTTTGTCCGCGTCATAGCCGCTGAACAGGCCGTCTTCGAAGCCATAGCCGGCTTTGACGATGAACGACACGTCGGTGTAATTGCGCACGTATTCGTGCTGGATCTTGTCCTCGGTCAGCAGGTAATTGATCAGCCCGCCCATGAAGGCGATGTCGGTGCCGGTACGGATCGGCGCGTAATAGTCGGCCACCGAAGCGGTCCGGGTAAAACGCGGATCGACCACGATCAGCCGCGCAGCATTGTGCGCCTTGGCCTCGGTCACCCATTTGAAGCCGCACGGATGCGCTTCTGCTGCGTTGCCGCCCATTACCAGGATCAGATTCGCGTTGGCGATATCGGTCCAGGTATTGGTCATGGCACCACGGCCGTACGTCGGGGCAAGACTTGCCACCGTCGGGCCGTGTCAGACACGCGCCTGGTTATCGAACCCCAGCAGGCCGAGGCTGCGAATCACCTTCTGGGTGATGTAGCCGGCTTCGTTGGATGCCGCCGACGCCGCGAGGAAACCCGTGGTCAGCCAGCGATTGACCGTTTGCCCGTTGGCATTTTTCTCGATGAAGTTGGCGTCGCGGTCGGCTTTCATCAGGTCGGCGATGCGATCGAGGGCTTCGTCCCAGCCGATGCGCGTCCATTCATTGCTGCCGGGCTTGCGCACTTGCGGGTACTGCAAGCGGCCGGGGCTGTGAATGAAGTCGAGCAGGCCCGCGCCTTTCGGGCACAGGGTGCCGCGATTGACCGGGTGGTCGGCGTCGCCTTCGATGTGAATGATGTTTTGCGCCACGTTTTTGCCGGCATCGCCCTGGCTGTACATGATCAAGCCGCAACCGACCGAGCAATACGGGCAGGTATTGCGGGTTTCACGGGTGTGGGCGAGCTTGAAGTGGCGCACCTGCTCGGCGAAGGCCGCCGTCGGGGCCATGCCCAACGCGCCCAGGCTTGAGCCTGCAAGGCCGATACCGGCGACCTTGAAGAACTGACGACGGCTGAGATCCATCGTGCACTCCTGATCAGGTGGAACCCGGTACTTGCGCCGGGCTTTATCTGGACAATCACGGTTGCAGCGCGACGGCGCTGACTTTTTCACTGTAGACAAAGACCTTGCGGACTGTGTGAAAACCGACCGTCGGGTGTGTGAGCGCATAATTTGCCCTGCACCCCAATCCCTGTGGGAGCTGGCTTGCCAGCGATTGCGGTGGGTCAACAACACTTATGCCGACTGTGCCGACGCCATCGCTGGCAAGCCAGCTCCCACAGGGTTATGAGGTTGCCGTCAGGATTTATGTGCCTCGCCTGGGCCACGGGTTTATCATGGCGCCCACGAACCACCCGCCGTCACGAGACCATGCATGACTTTCGATTTTGATCAGCTGTTCGACCGCCACCACACTGGCAGCACCAAGTGGAGCCGCTACCCGGCCGATGTGTTGCCGATGTGGGTCGCTGACATGGATTTCGCCGCGCCGCCGGTCATCATCGAAGCCTTGCAACAGCGCCTGCTGCACCCGCTGCTCGGTTACAGCGTGGCCCAGGACAACCTGCGTGAAGCGATCGTCGCCGATCTGTGGAACAAGTATTCATGGCAGGTCAAACCGCAGGAGCTGATCGTCCTGCCGGGCGTTGAGTCGGGCTTCAACATGGCCCTCAAGGCTTTGGTCCAGGCGCAACAGAATGTCGTCGTGCAGGTGCCGAACTACCCGCCGCTGCGCCATGCGCCGGGGCATTGGGGCCTGAACAAGGTGGAGCTGGAATTCAACGCCCAGGCCGATGGCACTTACGCCACGCCATTGGATGCAGTGCGCGAGTCGCTGATCGGCGGCGGCGCCCTGCTCTTGAGTAACCCGCACAACCCGCTCGGCAAGGTCTTCGACCGCGATGAGTTGCAGGCAGTGGCGGACATTTGCGCAGCGCAGGACGCGTGGATCATCTCCGACGAAATCCACGCCGAGCTGTGCTTCGACGGCCGCGTGCACATTCCTACCGCGTCGCTGAGTCCGGAAATATCCAAACGCACCATCACCCTGATGTCGGCGAGCAAGGCCTACAACATCGCCGGCCTCAAGACCTCGTTCATGATCATTCAGGACGCCGCCCTGCGCGAACGCGTCAATCACGCCCGCTGCGGCATGGTCGACAGCGTCAACCCGCTGGGCATGGAAGCCACGCGCGTGGCCTACAGCGAAGCCGCACCGTGGCTTGCCGAACTGAAAACCTACCTGCAGGCCAACCGCGACTGGCTGGTGAACGCGGTGCGCACGCGCCTGCCGGGCGTGAGCATCAATGTGCCGCAGGGCACCTATCTGGCATGGCTCGATTGCACAGCGCTGGATCTGCCGGATCCGCAGCGGTTCTTTCTCGAACAGGGCAAGGTCGGATTGAGTGCGGGACTGGATTTTGGCGACGCTCATCAGCAGTTCGTACGCTTGAATTTCGGCTGCCCGCGGGCGTTGCTCGAAGAAGGGATTGCGCGGATGGAGCGGGCTTTGGCTAACCGCAATCTCTGATCCTGCCCCGAGATTCCCTGTGTAAGTGATCCCCTGTGGAAGCGAGCCTGCTCGCGAAAGCGCAGTGTCAGTCGACATATTTATCGTCTGACGGACCGCTTTCGCGAGCAGGCTCGCTCCCACATGAGATTTGTGGAGTTGTCGGGAACCTCAGTACAACGGAAAACCCTGTGGGAGTGAGCTTGCTCACGAATGCGGCCGGACAGGTAAATATCTGTTTCTGACACACCGCTTTCGCGAGCAGGCTCGCTCCCACATTGGTTTTGCACAGCCAACCAAAATCCAGCGCAAATCCGATCGAACTCCAGGCAAAGCCACCGGGTCAACCCGGAACACTGGCCTTGAAATCAGGAGACCCTGCGATGACTGACTATCCAAAACCACCCTTCCCGAAACAAGCCCAACCGGTGCCTGGCTCGCAGCGCAAAATGGAGCCGTACCCAGACTGCGGCGAGCAAAGCTACGTCGGTTCCGGCCGCCTCGCCGGCAAGATTGCGCTGATCACCGGCGCCGACAGCGGCATCGGCCGCGCCGTCGCGATTGCTTTCGCCCGTGAAGGCGCCGACGTTGCCGTGGCTTACTTGAATGAACACGAAGATGCCAAGGAAACCGCACGCTGGGTCGAACAGGCCGGGCGTCAGTGCCTGCTGCTGCCGGGTGATATCGCCGAGAAAGCGCATTGCCAGGCGCTGGTCGACAAGACCGTTGAGCGCTTTGGCCGCATCGACGTGCTGGTCAACAACGCCGCATTCCAGATGACCCACGAAAACTTCGAAGACATTCCCGATGACGAATGGGTGATGACCTTCGATGTGAACATCACCGCCATGTTCAGGATCTGCCAGGCGGCGATCAAGCACATGGGGCCCGGTTCATCGATCATCAACACCAGCTCGGTCAACTCGGACATGCCCAAGCCGACCCTGCTGGCCTACGCCACCACCAAAGGCGCGATCGCCAACTTCACCGGTGGTCTGGCGCAGATGCTTGGGCCGAAGGAAATTCGCGTCAACAGCGTCGCACCCGGCCCGATCTGGACGCCGCTGATCGTCTCGACCATGCCCGACGAAGAAGTGCAGAACTTCGGCGGCAGCACCCCGCTCGGCCGTCCCGGCCAACCGGTGGAAGTTGCGCCAATTTACGTGCTGCTGGCCTCCGACGAAGCCAGCTACATTACCGGGCAGCGCTACGGTGTGACCGGCGGTAAACCGATGCTGTAACCGTGCAGCAGAAAAACTGAACCCGAGCGGCATGGCATCCCTCCATACCTGTAAGCGCCTACGGGCCATCAGGAACAGGAGGTTGTCATGTCCGCCCCCTCGTCAGACTCTTCACCCAACCCAACTTCGCCTGGACCGATATCCGCCGCGAAGAAGAAACCCATCCCCGCCACTACCTCGCCCATCTGCTGCTGCTCGCGCTGATTCCGGCGGTGTGCCTGTTCGTCGGCACCACCCAAGTCGGCTGGAGCCTCGCCGTGGGTGAAAACGTGCGCCTGAGCACGGCCAGCGCACTGCAATTGAGCGTGTTGCTGTACGTGACGATTGTCGCGGGTGTCGCGGTCATGGGCGGTTTCATTCGCTGGATGTCGCGCTCGTTCGATGCGCGGCCGACGCTGAATCAATGCATCGGTTTTGCCGCTTACACGGTGACGCCGTTTTTCCTCGCCGGCATTGCCGGACTGTACCCGAGCCGCTGGCTGGCGATTCTGGTGCTCGGCGCGGCGTCGATCTACTCGACGTTTTTGCTGTTCGTCGGCCTGCCGACCTTCATGCACGAGCGCAAGGAGCAAGGCTTGTTGTATTCGGCCTGTGTGTGGGGCGTTGGCTTGCTGGTGCTGGTGACCATGCTGGTATCGATGATCCTGCTCTGGTTCAACGTACTCATCCCCGAGTACCTGCGCACGACCGTGGGCTGACCCGGTGCGCCTGTCCTTGAAAATTCGCTGCTGTGAGCGGTCATGAGTTTCGGTGTGTGGGTCGCGGTGCTCGGCGCCGTGCTGCTGACGCTGGCCCTGACTTCCTCATGGCTGCGCTGGATGCCGGTCACCACCTCGGCAGTGTGCCTGCTGCTGGGCATTGCCATCGGCCCCAGCGGCCTCGACCTGCTGAAACTGTCGCTGGAAGAATCATCGTTGTGGATGGAGCACCTGACTGAGGTCGCGGTGCTCTTTTCTTTATTTGTCTGCGGTTTGAAGCTGCGTCTGCCGCTGGGCAACACGACCTGGCGTATCGCCTTTGGCCTGGCCGGGCCGGTGATGATCCTGACCATCATCGGCGTGTGTCTGCTGCTGCACTGGGGCCTGCAACTGGCGTGGGGGCCTTCGCTGCTGATCGGCGCGATGCTGGCTCCGACCGACCCGGTGCTCGCGGCGCTGGTGCAGGTCAATGATGCGCAGGACATCGACAGCGTGCGCTTCGGCCTCTCCGGTGAAGCCGGGCTCAACGATGGCGTGGCGTTCCCTTTCGTTATTCTCGGCTTGCTGTTGCTGCACGGTGACGGCAGTGCCGGCGAGTGGCAGCACTGGGTGATCCGCAGTCTGTTGTGGGCGGTGCCGGCGGGTTTGCTGACCGGTTACTGGATGGGCCGTGGCATCGGCCGCATCGCCCTGTCGCTGCGCATTCACAATGAGGACAGCACCCTCGGCCCCAACGACTACCTGACCCTCGCGCTGATTGCGCTTTCCTATGTGGTAGCCGATGCCATTGGCGGCTACGGCTTTCTCGCGGTGTTTGCCGCCGGTCTCGGCCTGCGTCAGGAGGAGGTGAAATCCACCGGGATTACCCAAGTGCCTGCCGAGCACCTGGTGCAGCCGGTGGTCGGCCATCAGAACATCGAACCTGAAAACGCTGTGCATGGCGATACCGAACAACTGGAAGACAGCCAGGTCGCCGCCGGAATCATGATGGGCGACATGCTCGCGTTCGGCAGCCTGGTCGAACGGGCGATGGAAGTGTTTCTGGTGACCCTGCTCGGCGTCGTGCTGATTGCCCACTGGAATTGGCACGCACTGTGGATCGGCGCGGTGCTGTTCTGTTTGATCCGGCCGCTGAGCGTGGCATTGATGCCGTGGGGCAATCTGCTCAGCGGCCCGCAGCGCCTGCTGATCGGCTGGTTTGGCATTCGCGGCATCGGCAGTCTGTTCTATCTGTTCTTCGCCCTGAACCATGGCCTGGATGCCGATGTGGCGAAGGTCTGTACCGACATCACTTTGTCGGTGGTGGCACTGAGCATTCTGCTGCATGGCATCAGCACGCAGCCAATGCTGGCGCGCTATGAAAGTCTCAAGCAACGAAAAAGCTGATGCTTCAATCGCTTCGATTCGCTGGGAATTATCGAAGTTTTTTCTGAAAAAAATGGATCGCTGCGCATGACCGAAGGGTCACAACTTTAACCGCGCCAACCATCCAGCGCGGCCCGGCAGGTTCGGTTCCCCTGCGGTGAACAGCCTATTAAACGGAACCCCGACACAAACAAGGTCACGGTCATGAACGAATGCTCGACTCCTGCGCAAATCAAGGCTTGCAGAGCACTGGCTCTGGAACGCAATCGTCAACTGTTCGAAGAAGCCCACGAACTGAACCGAGCAGCCAACGCGCTGCTGGAACAGACGCCGACTGACTTCGAACGCTTTGAGCAATACCGGGCACTGCGCAAGAAAGCCGATGCGAAATTTGAAGATGCAATCGATCATCTGTGTGTGCTGAATGAGGATTTTCCGCCGATTCCGGCGGCGGTGCAGAATGCGGTTACTCCGCGGCGTGAGCTGGAAACGGCGTGATAAAAGTCATAAGCCCCTCACCCTAACCCTCTCCCCGAGGGAGAGGGGACTGACCGGGGTGTTCTTGCCTATTACCCCGACCTGAAATACCGCGCCGAATGTAGATTATGAAAAGCATGAAGATCGGCTCCCTTTCCCCCTCGCCCTCTTGGGGGAGAGGGCTGGGGTGAGGGGGTTAGATCTCACAGACACCACAAAATCCAGCTCCTGTACCCTGCCCCCGACCAACCCACCTCAAGGATTGGTCACCTGAATAAACACCGCATACACCCCCAGCATCACCCAGAACGTCGCAAAGATCCAAGGCGTGCGCACCGAGAACAGCAGCGACTTGCGATAGCCCTTGTGGCTCGATTCCATCTCGCTGAACAGCGGCGATTCATCGTACGCCGCGCCCATCACCGGCTCTGCGTGCAGCAACTGGCTCTGCTTGAAGTGCCAGTGATCGATGATGTCGTAAGCCGCGCGAATCCCCGGCCAGGCATTGAGTGAGCTGAGTACACCGAGCAGCGCCAGAAACGGCGGTACGACAAGCGTAAACATCTTGCCCCACTCGGGATTGAGGTTGGCCATGCACGAAGCGAAAGCGATCACCAGAAAAGACTGCGCGGCCAGATAGGCGTCGGTGCGGTTGGCGAGGATGCTGGTTTCGTACTGGATTTCCCGGCGGTAGAAATCCAGCCGTTCCTTGGGTGAGCCAAACATCTTGGCGTCGTGTTCGGCCAGGGCTTCTTCAGCAGCGCTTGGCTGGGTCAATATGCGAGGCAAGAGACATGCCCTCCGAAAGTGAACAAGACCTTTTGGAAAGACGCGTGTCAGGACTAGTTCAGCCGGATCGACCAGCGCGTCACTTCATCGATTGGGCGATGATCTGCACCAGATTCAACTGGGTGAACGGTTTCGGCAGACGCGGCAGTTCGGCGGCGAAACCTTCCAGGCGTTCGGCGTAACCGGTGGCCAGAATGATCGGCAGATCCGGCTTGAGCATGCGCAACGCGTGGGCCAGTTGCGCGCCGCTCATGTGCGGCATGGCCATATCGGTGATCACAAGATCGATCACCTCGCCCAGATCGAACAATTCCAGCGCTTTAGCGCCGGAGGTCGCGCCGACGACACGATGGCCGAGGTCTTCGAGCAACAGACCGGTGCTGGTCAATACCAGCGAATCGTCATCGACCACCAGCACACTGAGCCTCGGCACCGCAATCGGCGCCGCGTTGCTGTAAGTCGGGCGATTGACTGTCCGCTCGAGCGCCACCGGAATCCACAGCTCGGCCGCTGTGCCGCGGCCCTTCTCGCTTTTGAGAATAAAGCGTCCGCCCAACTGCTCGATGAAGCCATGCACCATCGACAAGCCCAGCCCGGTGCCTTTGCCCAGGCCTTTGGTGGTGAAGAACGGATCGCGGGCGCACGCCAGCGTGCTTTCATCCATGCCTTCGCCGCTGTCGATCAGGCTCAGGCAGACGTAACGCCCGGCCGCCAGGGTCGAATGAGTTTGTTCCAGCACCACTTCGGCTTGCGCCTGAATGATCACCGTGCCGCCCTCGGGCATGGCATCGCGGGCATTGGTGGCCAGATTGAGAATCGCCAGTTCCAGCTGGTTGCTGTCGGCCAGCACTGGTTGCAGATCTTTCGGGAAGCGCGTTTCGATGCGAATTCCCGGCCCCAGCGAACTGCGCAACAGCCCGGTGATGCCTTGCACCAGTTGCGGGATATCGACCGATTCGGTCTTGAGTTCCTGGCGCCGGGCGAAGGCCAGCATGCGCTGGGTCAGCGACACACCGCGCAAGGCGCCCTGGGTGGCGTTTTCCAGCAGACGGGCGATTTTCGGCGCGTCACCGATGCGCTTCTGCACGATTTCGAGATTGCCGAGAATCACCGTCAGCAGGTTGTTGAAGTCATGGGCGATACCGCCGCTGAGTTGGCCGATCGCCTGCATCTTCTGCGCCTGGAACAATGCTTCGCGGGTCTTTTCCAGGGCCTGCTGCGCCTCGTGCGCCTCGGTCACATCGCGGGTGATCTTGGCAAAACCGAGCAGCGTGCCGGTGTCGCCGCGAATCGCATCGACCACGACGTGAGCGAGAAAGCGCGTACCGTCCTTGCGCATCCGCCAGCTGCGGTTCTCGAACCGGCCTTCGCGGGTGGCAATCTCCAGCGAACGCTGCGGCTCGCCGATTTCGCGGTCTTCGGGGGTATAGAAAATCGAAAAATGCTGGCCGATGATCTCTTCCGGCAGATAGCCCTTGATACGCTGCGCGCCCTGGTTCCAGTTGCTGACGCAACCTTCGGGGCTGAGCATGTAGATCGCGTAGTCGGTGACGCCCTGCACCAGCAGGCGGAACTGCTGTTCGCTTTGCTTGAGGGTTTCTTCGGCCATCTTGCGGTCGGTGAGGTCGCGGGTGATCTTGGCGAACCCGAGCAGCGTGCCGTTGGGGTCGATGATCGGGTCAATCACCACGTGCGACCAGAAGTGCGTACCGTCCTTGCGCACCCGCCAGCCTTCACCTTCGAATCGACCTTCGCGGATCGCCGTGTCCAGCGCCCTCTGCGGCATGCCGTTGGCGCGGTCTTCAGGGGTATAGAAGCGTGAGAAGTGCTCGCCGATGATCTCGGCTTCTTCATAACCTTTAAAACGTTTGGCGCCGGAGTTCCAACTGGTGATAGTACCGTCGGGGTCGATCATGTAGATCGCGTAGTCGACAACCGCGTCGATCAGCAACCGGAAACGGCTGTCTTCGATCGCTGCAGTTCTGTTGTTCTCACTCATCACACTCACCCGCCACTGTCATGGGCAGAAGTATGCGTGAATCCGCCGATTTGAAAAGTACCGGTTCGCTTCTGATCGCCCACCAGCGCGGCAACAACTGTTTGATGCGGCTTTCAGCAAAGCGGTCGTCGATGAGCATGACCGTGCCGCGATCCTCGCGGGTGCGGATCACCCGCCCGGCGGCTTGCACGACTTTTTGCATGCCCGGGTACAGATAGGTGTAGTCGTAACCGGCGCCGAAAATCGCCGCCATGCGCCGCTTCATCTGCTCGTTGACCGGATTGAGCTGCGCCAGCCCCAGCGTGGCGATGAACGCACCGATCAGCCGCGCACCGGGCAAATCGATGCCCTCGCCAAACGCACCACCCAACACTGCAAAGCCAACGCCTTGGCTGTCGGCGCTGAACTGGTCGAGAAACGCTTGGCGCGCGCCCTCGGCCATGCCCCGCGATTGCAACCACTGGGTGATGTGCGGATGGCGCTCGGCCAACAACGTCGCGACCTGTTGCAGGTAATCGAAACTGCTGAAGAACGCCAGATAGTTGCCCGGGCGCTCGCTGAACTGGTGCGCGATCAGCTCGACAATCGGCTCCAGCGAAGCTTGCCGATGGTTAAAACGCGTGGAGATCTGGCTGACGATGTGCACCTGCAACTGCTCGGCGCTGAATGGCGACTCGACGTCGATGCACACGGTGTCGGCGGGCGTGCCGAGCAGATCGGCGTAGTAGTTGCGCGGGCTCAGCGTGGCCGAGAACAGCACGCTGCTGCGCGCCGCGCTCAGGCGCGGGCCGATGAACGCCGCCGGCACCACGTTGCGCAGGCACAGTTGCGACAGCGGACGCTTGCGCTCGAGATCGCGTTTGCTGATATCGAACAGGTAATGCTCGTCATACAGCTCGGCGACCCGGGCGAATTGCAGCAGATCGAAATAGAAGTTCTGCAAGCCGCTGTCGAGGCCTTGCGGATGATCGTTGAGGTAATCGCCAATGGCCGCGCAACATAGCGAAATGGCTTGCAGGAGTTTGTCTGGGGCTTTGTCGTAGGCCTGATACGCCGCCAGTTGCGGCGCATGCAGCGCGTTCCATTCGCGGTTGACCCGCTGCAGGGCATTCTTCAGCGCTGCCGGCGCGGTCTTGCGCACAGTGCCGAGGGTGAACTGGTCGAGACTGGCGCTGTACATCTGCCGGCCGCGCTCGACCAGGTTGTGCGCTTCGTCGGCCAGCACCGCGACTTTCCACTGATTGAGCTGGGCGAGACCGAACAGCAGCGCGCTGAAATCGAAGTAATAGTTGTAGTCGGCTACCACCACGTCCGCCCAGCGAGCCATTTCCTGACTCAGGTAATACGGGCACACGCTGTGCTGCGCGGCGACTTCACGCATCGCTGCCTGATCCAGCAGGTTGATGCGGCTGGCGGCTTCGCGGGCGGCGGGCAAGCGATCATAAAAACCCTGGGCCAGCGGGCAGGATTCGCCATGACAGGCCTTGTCCGGATGCTCGCAGGCCTTGTCGCGAGCGACCATTTCCATGACTCGCAACGGCAAATCGGGCGTTTGCCTGAACAACACCTGGCTTGCATCCAGCGCCAGTTTGCGCCCCGGGGTCTTGGCGGTGAGAAAGAACACTTTGTCCAGTTGCTGCGGCGCCAACGCCTTGAGCATCGGGAACAGCGTGCCAAGGGTTTTGCCGATGCCGGTCGGCGCCTGGGCCATCAGGCAGCGGCCGGTGCTGACGGCTTTGAACACCGACTCGGCCAGATGCCGTTGGCCGGGACGAAAATCCGCATGCGGGAACGCCAGTTGTTGCGCGGCCAGATTGCGCGCCTCGCGATGGGCCATTTCCTGCTCGGCCCATTGCAGGAACAAGCCGCACTGTTGCGTGAAAAACCCCTGGAGCGCCTCGGCGCTGTGGGATTCGACCAGGCAGGTTTCCTTTTCGCTGACGATGTCGAAATACACCAGCGCCAGATTGATCTGCTGCAGTTGCAGTTTCTGGCACATCAACCAGCCGTAGATCTTCGCCTGCGCCCAATGCAACTGGCGGTGATTGGCCGGTTGCTTGCTCAGGTCGCCGCGATAGGTTTTGACTTCTTCCAGGCAGTTTTGCGCCGGATCGTAGCCATCCGCCCTGCCCTTGACCTTCAGCGCGCCGAATTCGCCTTGCAGCGCCACTTCGCTCTGGTACTGCTCGCTGCGCCGCGAGGCCACGGTGCGATGGCCGACGATGCCTTCCAGCGCGGTCGGTGACGGGGTGAAGCGCAGGTCGAGGTCACCGGTCTTGGCGGTGAACTCGCACAGTGCACGGACGGCGATGCTGTAGCTCAAGCGCTCTGCTCCGCCCACTGCACGTAACACACCGCCACCGGCATCTGGTGCTCGTGGCAGAACTCCAGCCAGCGCAGTTGATTGTCCTGCAAGCGGTCGCCGGGGCCTTTGACTTCGATCATTCGGTAGGTCTTGTGCTGCGGCCAGAACTGGATCAGGTCCGGCATGCCAGTACGGTTGGCCTTGATATCGAGCAACAGGCGGTTGAACCAGTGTTTCAGGTGTTCGGCGGGCAGACAGGCCAGCGCCTGCTCGAGCAGGTCTTCATTGAGCGCGCCCCAGAACACGAACGGCGACTGAATGCCCCACTTGTCGACGAAGCGCTGGCGGATGGTTTCGGCGTAGCGACCGTCATCGAGTTCGCCCAGGGAGGCCTGGAACAGCTCGGCTCGGCGCTCGAGAAAGTCTTCGCTGAGCAGATCGACCGGACCGCGCTGGAACGGGTGGAAAAACGCACCCGGCAACGGCGCAAAGATCGCCGGCCAGCACAACAGGCCAAACAGTGAATTGATCAGGCTGTTCTCGACGTAATGCACCGGGCCGTCTTCGTCATGCAGGTGCGCTTGCACATGGAATTCCACTGACCGCGCCGGATCGGTGCGCGGCAAGTGCAAGTCCAGACGCTCGACCTCTCTGGCCTTGACACGCTTGAGCGGTGGGCCGCCGAGTTTGCGCCGTAGACGCGGGACGATGCGCTGCAGACCTTGCTGCTCGGCCGCGCTTTGCGGCGCCTGTTCGGCCAGCGTGCCAAGCTCCAGCGCCAGCGCGTATTCGCCGCAACGTTCGAGCACACGGATCATGCGCAATCGCGCGCCCGGATAATGGCAGTCCCGATACACACTCAGGGCCAGGGCGAAGTCACCGATGCGCTCGGCATATTGGCCGATCTGGAACAACGCCTTGGCCTGCCGACGGCGCAGCCATGGGTTTTCGAACTGCACGGCATTGATCTGCTCGACGATCTCTTCCAGCGGTTCGCCGGCCTCAAAACGCAGCTGGCACTGATGCAGGAACAGGCAGGCGTCGACGTCTTCGCGACTGCGCAGGCCTCGGGAGTCAGCGCAGAATTCGACTTTTTCATAGGTGAAGATGCCCAGGTCGGCCAGGACGAATTCCGACCAGTCCTGATAGAGGTTGCCGAAGAACATCAGGCGCAGGCGATCGCACAAATCCATGAGGGTCAGGCTGAACAGCCGGTCAGCCAGTTGCGGGGCCCAGGCGCGCAGGGTTTGCGCCTCGCTGAACTGTTCGGTCAGCACCGGCAGCCACTCGTCCTTACGCCCTTTCGGTTGTTCGATAAAGGTGCCGAACGCTTGCAGCAGCTCAGCCTTGAGCAAGACATCGAACAGTTCTGCCAGCGTCAGCGCGGCGTGTTCGTCGAGCCAGCCGTGGTCGAGCAACGGCTGCGCCGCCACAGCGATGTCGCCGATTTCCAGATAATTGAGTTTGCTCGCGCGAAAGTGAATGCCCTTGCGCATGACCATGCGCACCAGCAATCCCTGCGAGGCTTGCGGCAGCGTATTGAAGTCGCGGATGAAGCCGTGCTCGCTTGCGCTCATCACATCCGCATAACGAAGCCCAAGCCAATCAAGCACTTGCCGGAAGTTATTAAGGTAATAAAACGGATCGTCGAGAGGGTTGGAGGTCACGGGATTTCAAAGCCACGGCAAGCGAACACTGGTTATGCGTACAGATACCAGCTCAGCCCTGCCCGGCGCAAACGGAAAAAGATCAATGGCATTTTTTCGCGCCGCCATCGAACTTTTCCGCCGATGTTGGCACCAACCGCGTTAGAGGGCCGACAATGCCCGCAATCACATTCAAGCAAGGAGTCAGAGGTGGGTATGAAAATCAAGATGCTGGGCATTCCTGTAGCAGTCGCAGCCCTGTTGGCGCTGAGCGGCTGTTCGACCCAGACCGTGGTGACGCTGCAGAACGGCACCCAGTACCTGACCGAGGACATGCCGAAAACCAAGACCGAAGACGGCTTCTATGAGTTCGAAGACATCTCCGGGGCCAAGGTCAAGGTTCGCGCTGATGAAGTCGCGACCGTGCGCAAGGAAGACTGATCCGCCGCCTTTCCCTGTGGGAGCTGCCGAAGGCTGCGACCTTTTGATGTTGCTTCAAGCATTGAAGATCAAAAGATCGCAGCCTTCGGCAGCTCCTACAGGGATTGTTTCATTATTCGAATGCCGGCATGCCGGGAATGCTGCCGTCGCAGCTCAGGTAACTCCCGCCGCGTTTCACCAATTCCTCCTGCAACCGCTGGCAACGCTGTCGCTCCTGTTGATCCATTCGATCGATACTGAGATTGCCAGTCGTCTGTGGCTTGTTTTCACCCAGGCGGATCGTCACGAACGGCTGCTCCGGCTGAATCTGAAAACGACTTTTCGGTTCGACCGGCTCAAGCGTTTCATCCTTCGCCGGGTCCGGCAGTTGATCGGAGGTGATGCCGTAACGGCTGAGAATCGAACTCTGAGGCAGATCGGCCCAGACACTCGCTGAACCCAGCGCCAGTGTGATGACGCCGATATACCCCTTGAAACCTTTCACGCATGAATCTCCTGTACTCGTTGGCGGTTAGCTGAAGAACGTGTGTGCACGTGCTGGCTTTAGGCCGCATTTCCTGTTTTGCAGGGGTTTGAGTCGGAGAATGGCTTTCAAGTCACTTTTGGTACTGCGTCATCGTACTTCGCGAGCAGCCTCGCTCCCACAGGGAGTTGTGAACGACACAGCTCCGGTGTGGGAGCGATCCTGCTCGCGAAGGGTCCATCAAAGGCCAAGCATCAACCTCAGGCGATAACAACCCCGTCGGCGCTCAAACTGCCCAGTGCCACGCCGACCAACGTCACCGAATCCGCACCGAACGTCAGCACGGTGTCCTGCCCGACCGCCGACGCATGGGCACGCAAATCTTGCCCCGGCAACACGCCCTGCACGCCAAGAAACACCAGCGTGTCATCGGCCGTATAGCCAATCACACGGTCCTGGCCAAACGCGCCATTGAACAGAAACGTATCCGCGCCGCCGCCGGATTCCAGCAGGTCATTGCCAGCGCCACCGACCAACACATCATTGCCCGTACCGCCGAGCAAATGATCATCGCCGTCCAGCCCGAACAGCCAGTCACCGCCGGCATGCGCTTTCAGTGTGTCGGCGCCGGCCGTTCCTCTAACGCTTGATTCGTAAGCGGTGAGATTACTGCCGACTTTCAAACCGGTGGCAGTGACGCTGTGCAGCACGTCGTCCTTGAACACGCCCCAGAGAAACCCCGGCTCTTTGCTGACGATGCTGCCGATGTCGCGGGTGATGCTGATCCCGCCGTTGGCATCGCGGATGTACAGGTTGCCGGCGCCGTCGTTGGCAAAATCGAAGTGCTTCACCGTCTGCTGCAATTCGAGCGTGTTGCTGCCCTGCCCGCCCAGAATGACGTTGTAGCCGCCGCTGTCGCGGAAGCTGTCATTGCCGGCGCGGCCTTCCAGATAGTCATTGCCGCTGCCGCCCTGGATCAGGTCGTTGCCGTCACTGCCGATGATGAAGGTGCTGCCCTTGTGGGTTTCGGCGTTGCGGTTGAGGTCCTGCACCCACGTGCTGGCCCGCGCCGGGTCGGACAGGTTGGCGATGATAATCGTCGAGTCGCGGCTGGTCAGGTCGTAGAACTTCGACTCCAGCACGCGGGTCATGCCGTCGCCGTAGCCAGTGGGCAGGTGCGAAATCCAAGTCGGGATATTCAGGATCGAATACGGCAGCACATTCCACGCGTTCGAGGCGTAGTGATCGTTGAAGCTGACGATATTGTCGGTGGTCGACGCGTGCGGCGCATCGTGCACGCCAACCGAAGCGCCAGTGAAAGTAGAGCCGTCGAGGGCACGAAACACCGGGTCGTTTTCGTAGCCGATATTCAGCACCTTGTCGGTGCTGCTCTGAGTCGGCGATGCGTAGGCGATGTAGTTGGAATCGGCGAAGAAGCCGTCCCACTTGCCAGCGCTCAAGTCAGCCATGCTGTTCACCGCCAGGCCGCCCAGGCTATGGCCGCTGACCAGCACGTCCTTGCCGCTGAGGCCGTTGGCCCGGGCGAATGCGACGACATCGTTGAGCAGATTGCCGAAGGCTTCGCCGACGTAGTTTTTTGCGTAATCGGCCGGGCCGAAGGCCGCGAGCAGATCGTTGATCACGTCGCCAATCGAGTCACCGATGAGAATCTCACGCGGGCCACTGGTGCCGCGAAAGGCGATACCCAGTTCAGTGAGGTGACCCTGGGCGTCGTACTTGCCGAGGATTTCGACTTGCGCGCTGGTGTAGCCGGCCTTCTCGCCGAAAAACGTCCCGCGTGCATCGGTCTTGCCTTCGTAGCCCAATTGCGCGGCGCTGATCGGCGTCCAGCCGGCCTTTTGCACCGCCTCGAGGGCGAGTTTTTCCGAATCGGGATTCCACGGGATACCGGGGATCACCCCTTGCGAATCGGTGCCGCCAATCAACGCGGTGACCAGCGTCGCCGGCAGACCGAGGCCAAAGCCGTTGTGCTGGTAACCGGCGGCGAAACCGTTATCGAGGTTGTGATAGGAGTACAGCGTGATCGCCATGGCATCGCTGAACAGCGCCTTGGAATCGGCCGTGCCGAAGTGCTTGTAGTCGTATACACCCATTGCCATTGCCTCTCTTGTTGTTGGAATTGTCAGAGATAGCTCACAGCCAGAGCGCGAGGCTCCGGAGCATTCATTACGTCTTGCGATGACCCTCAAATATCATGTGTACGCAGTACCTGTGGGAGCGGGCTTGCTCGCGAAAGCGGAGTGTCAGACGGCACCATCTTGACTGACACTCCGCTTTCGCGAGCAAGCCCGCTCCCACATTTGGATCTCCTGCACAATTAAAATCTCCTGCCCATTTGGATCTCCTGCACAGTTGGATTTTTGTAATCGAACAGTCCCATGCGCGCTCCTTATTCTTGAAAAACCGGCAGCCCGAGAAGCGCTGCCGGTTACGCCTCAGAACTGCCAGTCGAGGGTCAGACCCACGCCGTGATCTTTCTCGTTCGAGCCGATCAGGCCGTTGTAGTCGAGGTTGACCCGCACGTCGCGATTGAGCGCCAGCCCGGCGCGCACGCCGACCACAGCAGCGTCACGATCCATCGACACGCTCTGCACGGTGAACGCGCTGTTGCCGTTGGCGAACGCCAGATGGCTGTCGGCATCGACGCTGCTCAGGTTGTGCTGCCAGCCGAGGCTCGCGCCCAGTTCCAGCTGGTGCTTATCCGACACGGCGAAGCTGCGCTTGGCGCGTACGCCGAGGGTCGACAGCACCACGTCGCGATTGTCCTCACCGCCCTTGAGCGCGGCAGCGTCACCCTTCTCGGTGAAGCTGTCGGTGTTGAGGTGCACGTAGGACAGATTGGCGAACGGCTCCAGGTTCATCGGTTGCAGGCCCAGATCGTAAGCGGCCTCGGTGAACAGTTGCGCGGTGGTCGCGTCACGTTTGGTTTTCTGTTTGCCGCTGACGTCGCCGAACTGCAGATCACGCTTCACATCGATGCGATGCCAGCTGTAGGCGCCGCCGACGGTCAGGCGCAACGCGTCGATCTCATGGCCCAGATATGCACCCAAGTGGTAGCTGTCGACCGACGCCGACGAATGCGTGCCGCTGCCCATGCTCAACGAGCTGTCGCTGTAACCGGTGACGAAACCGAGACGGGTGTCTTCAGCGATCAGCCCGTCGACACCGGCCAGCAGCCCGCCGATGGAGCTGTTGGAATCGGCATTGTCGTGCCCGCCATCACTCTCGCCCCATGAGCCGAGGACCTTGACCCAGACGTTGCTGCGCTCATCAGTCGGCGCATCGGCATTGAACAGATCACGCTCACGCAGGCGTTCGCCGACGGCTTCGCGCAGGTAGCGGCTGTCGTTGATCAGCAGCGTGCCGATGGCCGGGTGAATCTCGCCGGACAACTGTTGAAAGGCCTGCTGCGCCGACGCGGCATTGGGCGACAGCAACAGGGTTTCGAACAGCGCATTGCCCGCGCCCAGACGCTCGGCGGCCGCACCAACGGCGCGCTGGTTCGGCGTCAGCCCGACGCTGGCGAACGATGCCTCATTGCGCCCGACTGCCAACTGAATGCCGCCCGCCGAATAATCCAGAGTGCCGCCGAGGAAAGCGTAATTCGGCAACACCTGGCCGAAGCGCCCTTCGATGCCTCCCGCCGCTTGCAGAATGTTGTAGCGAGTGCCGAGCAGGCTTTGCACTTCGCCGGTGCTGAGCAAGGTCGGGCTGTTTTCCAGCGACAGACTCACCGTGGCGCCGTCGATGACCGCTTTGCCGCCCGCGACGATCTGATCGCTGCGGGTTGGCGACAGCTCTACGGCGTAGGTTGAGCCCGGCGCGAAGGTCACGTCACCCGCCACGTTCAAGGTGCCGATCGAATTGCCCGGTGCCACCGTACCGCCGCTGTTCACCGCCAGCGCGCCGATGCGGCCGTTGCCGCCGAGGATCCCGCCATTGTTGACGGTGACCGCCGATTGCAGCGAACCGTTGATGGCCAGACGGCCCTGATTGACCAGGGTCGGGCCGCTGTAAGTGTTGTTGCCGGTCAGCACCAAAGTGCCGATGCCTTGCTTGGTCAGACCGCCATGGCCGCCGATGTCGTTGCGCCAGGTGTCGAGGCCGCACGTGATGTCGCTGCACACGCGCTCGGTGGGTTTGCCCTGGTCGATGATCGCGCCGATGCCCGGCAAGTCAGCAACGAACTGGCCGGAGCCGTAAGCGCCCTGTACGCGGAATTCCTCGGGAATGTCCTGCTCGGTGACGAACATCGCCGGGCCATCGATGGCCTTGCGCAGGTTGATCATGCCCCAGCCGTACAAGGCGTCGATGCCCGGCGCGCCGAGGTCGGTCGCAGTGGTACGCAATACGCTGGCGACCTGGTCGCCGCTCATGTACGGAAAACGCTCCATCAGCACGGCGATGGAACCGGCGACGTGCGGTGCCGCCATTGACGTGCCGTTGTAGTTGGCATAGCTGGTGGTCAGGTTGCCGGCGTTGGTGCCTTCGATGATCGAGCTGTAGATCTTGGTGCCCGGTGCCGAGACGCAGTAACTCGCCGTATAGCCGCAGCGCGAGGAGAACGTGCTGATCACGTACGGATTGGCACTGGCGGTGTCCGGGTTCTGCTGCAACGCGGCGACGGTGATCCAGTTCGGCGCGATGTCCGGAACGAAGTAGCCGAGGCCGGCGATGGCATCCGGATTGTTCAGGTTGTAATCGTTGCCAGCTGCGAAAATAGTGACGATGCCGCTGCGTGCGGCGGCAATCGCGCCGTCGTAGGCGCCGCCGGGTTTGGTGCCGAGCAAGGTGCGGATTTCGTTGAACTGCAACTGCGCGTCGTTGACGGTGAAGTGCGGATACGCCGGATCGCGGCCGCCGAGGTCGAAGCGGTCGGTGATGCCGATGCCCCAGCTGTTGTTGATGATCCGCGCACCGCTGGCGATCAGCGCATCCCAACCGGCCTTGTACACCGCGCCGTCGTTGCCGCGAACGATGCCATCTTCGGGGCCTGGGTCGCCGTTGTCGGCGCTGATGATTTGCGCACCGAACGCGACGCCGTGCATCACCCCGCCGTCGCGACTGCCCGCCGCGATACCGCCGACGTGGGTGCCGTGGGCGCCGAGCTTGCCGTCGGAGCCGACCGAGGGCGAACCGTCATAGCGAAACGCGTCGCCGGCTTTCACCGGGATGTACGGGTCGGTGTATTCGCGGATACCGCTGGTGACCAGGGTGACGACCTTGTTACTGCCAGAGAACTCCGGATGCGCGGCGTAGACCGGTTGATCGAAGATGCCCAGTTTCACGCCTTTGCCGGTGTAGCCGGCGGCATAGGCATAATCCGCACCGATCGCGCCCAGGCCCCAATCAGCCTTGAATTCGCTGCTGCGCCAACTCGACGGATCGCCGTTGCGGCCGTTTTCCACGTACGGCGCTGCCTGCGCCAGCGCACTGGCACAGAGCATGGCGACTGTCAGGGTTTTCAGGGCAAAGCGGCCACCCGATTGCGCGGGGGTATTGTTGTTATCCATCCACGACCTTCCTTAGTGATGTTGCGAAAAATCCGGTTGCCTGTGCTGCCGTTGATCGTTCCCACGCTCTGCGTGGGAATGCCTATAGGGACGCTCCGCGTTCCAATGGGACGCAGAGCGTCCCTGGCTGCATTCCTTTGCTGCGCGTGGGAACGATCAACACAGGTTTTGCGACTGCTGCGCAGTCGAGCGGGGATAAATCCCCTCGCCACAGTGGCTCAAACGAATGCAATCAGAACTGCCAGTTCAGGCTCAGCCCGACGCCATGCAGCTTCTCGCGGCTGGCCAGTTGGCCGTTGTAATCGAGGTTGACCCGCACGTCCTTGCTCAACGCCAGACTGGCCTGCACGCCGACCAGTGCGGCATCGCGAACCAGCGCCGAACTCTCCACGGAATACGGCGCGCCGCCATTGGCAAAGCGCAAGTGCTGTTCCGATTCGATATCGCTGAGGCTGTGCTGCCAGCCGAGACGGGCGCTGACGTCCAGCGCTTGCTGGCTGGAAAGGTTGAAGGTTTTGCTCGCCCGCACGCCCAAGGTGCTGAGCACCGCATCGCGCTGATCGCCAGCGCTTTTCAACGCCGCGGCATCGCCCTTCTCGGTAAAGCCTTCGGTGTCGAGATGCAGGTAGGTAAGGTTGGCGAACGGTTCGAGCGCCAAAGGTTGCAGCTGCAAGCGATACGCGGCCTCGGCGAACACCTGCGTGGTGCTCGCATCGAGCTTGGCTTTTTGCTTGGCGCTGACCTCGTCGTATTGCAGATCGCGCTTCACATCGCCACGATGCCAGCTGTACGCCGCGCCGCTGCTCAAGCGCCAGGCGCCGATGTCGTGCCCGGCGTAAGCGCCGAGGTGATAGCTGTCGACTTTCGCCGAAGAATGCGTGCCCGAACCCATGCTCAAGGAGCTATCGCTGTAGCCGGTGACCAGACCGACGCGGGTCTGCTCGTCCAGCGCGCCGTCGACACCCGCCAGCAAACCGCCGATCGAGGTGTTGTAGCCGGCCGTGTCGTGGCCCGAATCGGTGCTGCCCCAAGCGCCGAGGGCTTTGATCCAGCCGTTGCTGCGGGTCGCGGACTCATCGTGCAGCCGCTCGCCGACCGCATCACGCAACTGGCGGCTGTCGTTGATCAGCATCGTGCCCAGCGCCGGATAAATCTCGCCGCTCAGTTGCTGGAAGGCTTGCTGGGCCGAGGCTTGAGTCGGTGCACGAAGCACGCTTTCGTAAACCGAATTGCCAGCGCCCAGACCTTCGACTGCCGCCGCCACCGAACGCTGGTTCGGCGTTTGCCCGACGCTGGCGAAGCTTGTGGCATTGCGCTGGATATTCAGCTGAATGCCGCTTGCGGCGTAATCGAGGGCGCCGCCGATGAACAGGTAGTTCGGCACCACCGCAGCGAACTGCCCTTGCACGCCGCCGGCCGCTTGCAGGATGTTGTACTGGCGACCGAGCAGGCTTTGCGCTTCGGCGCTGCTGAGCAAGGTCGGGCTGTTTTCCAGCGCCAGACTGACGCTGGCGCCGCTGATGGTTGCCGTGCCGCCGGCAACGATGCGGTCACTGCTGGTGGGCGATAGCTCGACGGCGTAAGTCGAGCCTGGGGCGAGTGTCACATCGCCGGCGACGTTCAAGGTGCCGATGGAATTGCCCGGTGCGACCCGGCCGCCGCTGTTGGCGGTCAATGCGCCGATGCGTCCGGAGCCGCCGAGGGTGCCGCTGTCGTTGACGGTGACCGCTGAAGTCAGCGAACCATTGACGGTCAGCAGACCGCCGTTGACGGTGGTCGGGCCGCGATAGGTGTTGTCGCCGCTGAGCAGCAACTGACCGGCACCGGACTTGATCAGGCTGCCCTGATACACCCGGTTCGCCGCTGCCGCATCACGGAGCATGCCGACCGCGTAATCGGTCTGGTCCTGCTGACTGGCGCCGGCCGCAACGTCGTTCTGCCAGCCTTTGTCCTGCAGGGTTTGCTGCCAGGCGCTGTGCTCGGCGAGGTCTTCGTTTTGACGCTGGAGCAGTGCCTTGTCGGAGATGTCATTGCTCCAGACATCGCGCTGCCCTGCCCCCAGATTGGCATCGAACGCACCGAGCAATTGCCCCGGCCCGCGCATCGCCCGGTTGAGATTCGCTACGCCCCAGCCGACGCGCTCGTTCGGTGCGTCAGTGGCCGAGCCGTCGAGCTGGGTGGCGGTGGTGAGCAGCACCTCGAGCGCTTGCTGGTTGTTCATGTACGGATAGCGTTCCATCACCAGCGCCAGGGCGCCGGTTGCGTGCGGCGCCGCCATCGAGGTGCCGGACTTGATGCCGTAGCCGCCGCCGGGAATGGTGCTGTCGATCTTCGCCCCCGGCGTGGTGATGCACCAGTATTTGGCGATGCCGCACTGGTTGTACTTCTGTTGATTGCCCTGATCGAGCCCGGACACCGCCAGCCAGTGCCCTTCCAGATCCGGCTGAAAGTACGGCAGCGCTGAGCGCACGCTGGCGTTCGGGTAGCCGCTGTTGCCAGCGCTGAAGACGTTGATCACACCGCGCCGGGAAACGTCGGCAGCGGCGTCGAGCCACGTGCCTTTGTTCCAGTGTTGCGCGTAGGCGGCGTGCAGGTCGGCCAAAGTGCGATAGCTGACATCCGGCGGCTGACTGCCCCAGCTGTTATTGATCGCCCGCACGCCGGCGTCGGCGAGGCTGTCGTACACCGCTTTGAAATAACGCGGATCAGGGCTTGGGCCGAAAAGGAAACTGTCGTTCTTGTTGGTGTTGCCGACGTAGATTTGCGCGTTGTATGCCACGCCGTGCATGCCGCTGCCATCACGGGCAGCGCCCATGGTCCCGACGACGTGGGTGCCGTGGGAATCGTTGTTCGGGTTGAGCGTGCCGTCGACGTTGAACACTGAGCCATCGACGTAGCTGCCGCTGGCGGAGACCGGGTGATAGCGATCGGCGGAGAATTCCGGGTGGGCGACATCGAAACCGGAATCCAGCGCGCCGATTTTCACGCCCTTGCCGGTGACGCCGGCGGCGTAGGCCTGGTCGGCCTGCATGCGTTCCAGGCCCCAGTCACGCAGGAACTCGGCGCTGCGCCAACTGGAGGGATCGCCGGGCTGGCCGGGTTCCAGGTATTGCGCCTGAACCTGGTTTGCAGAAATTACAAGCAACAGGGTACCGACCGAAATCGGCTTGATGCGTACGTCCATGTTCATCACTCATGTTTTTGTTGTTTTGTTCAGGGCTGAATTGCGGTGTCGCCCCTTCCCCTCACCCCAGCCCTCTCCCCGAGGAGAGGGAGCCGATTTGTGTTGATGTCAAAACCTGCGTCCGGCTCGGTCGTTCAGGTCGATGCGGCTATCGCAGGCCACTCGGTCAGTCCCCTCTGCCTCTGGTAGAGAGTCAGGGTGAGGGCTGTTGCGCGACCACAAATGCTTCGTCCACCCGCGCCAGATCCTGCTCATTCAGCGTCCCGGCGTAGTAATGCAATTTGGTCCAGGCCATCAGGTAGTCGTAACGCGCCTGGGCCAGGTCGCGGCGGGTGGTGAACAGTTGCTGCTCGGCATTCAACGCGTCGAGGTTGGTCCGCTCGCCGCCCAGAATGCTTTGTCGGGTCGAGACCACCAGCGCCTCGGCCGACTTCAAGGCCTTCTGATAAGCGCGCAATTTGCTCACCCCGGACAGGCAGGCACTGAACTGTCGGCGCAGTTCGATCAAGGTTTCGCGGGTTTTGCCATCCAGTTCGTACTCAGCCTGTTCCATGGTGCGGCTGGCCTGGCGCGTCGAGGCCGACACGCCACCGCCGGCGTACAGCGGCACGCTGACTTCAAGGCCAATGGTGTTGGTTTCGTAGCGCTGGTTATAGGTGTTGCCGCTTTCGGACTCGTTGTCGCGCATCGAGGCGTAGGCACTGACTTTCGGCAGATGCCCGGCGCGGTTGCGCTCGACTTCGTAGCGCGCCACTTCTACGGCCTGACGTTGCGAAGCGAGGTTCGGGTTGTTGCTGATCGCCAGTTCATGCCAGGTGTCGAAGTTCGCCGGTTGCAGCGTGAAGGTCTGGAATTGCTGACCAAGCGGCGCCAGATCGCCGATATCCACCGCCGGCACGCCCACCAGCGCGCCAAGTTCGCGCAAGGCCGCATCCTGCTCGTTACGCGCTTCGATTTCCTCGGCAGTCGCCAGCTCATAGCGCGACTCGGCTTCGAGAATATCGGTGCGCGTGCCCTCGCCCTGCTTGAACATGTGTTCGTTCTGCTGGAACTGTTGCTCGTAAGCCTTCTTCTTCGCCTGGGCGATGTCGATCTGGTCCTGGGCGAACAAGGCTTTGGTGTAGTTGTCCAGCACGCGCACCAACAGTTCCTGACTCTTGCCGCGAAAGGCTTCGTCGGCAAACAACGACTGCGCGACACCTTTGCGATACGCCGCATAAGCCTCGTAATCGAGCAGCGGTTGCTGCACCGTCAGCGCCGAGCCGTAACTGTTGTAGTTGCGCTCATCGGTGCGGTTGCGCGCGCGATCATCCAGAGACGTAGCCTTGGACGAGTTGCGGCCCTTGTTGTAGGTGTAGCCGATCCGAGGCAGCAGCCCGGCGCGACCAATCACACGGTTTTCAAGGCCGGCATCACGCTCCTTGATCGCGCCAAGGAACACCGGATCGTTGCGCAACGCCTGTTCGTAAATCTCGAATGGCCCCATGGCCGCGACTGCCGAGTGACTCGCGAGCAGCATCATCGCGGCAACCAGCATTGAAAGCTTTTTCATACAGCCGAACATCCTTATTCCTCGGTCAACGCAGAACCGGCGCGATCGACCAGCGGTTTGAACAGGTAGTTGAGGAGTGAACGCTCACCGGTGCGCACGAACATTTCCGCCGGCATGCCGGGCTTGATCACCAGGCCGTTGAGCTTTTCCATGGCCTGATCGCTGACGCTGCTGCGCAGCACGTAGTACGGCACGCCGGTTTTCTCATCGATCATCTGGTCAGCGGAAATCAGGCTGACTTCGCCGGGCACGCGCGGGGTTTTGCTCTGGTTGAACGCGGTAAACAGAATGTCCACCGGCAAATGCGTGCCGACCTTGTCGATCAGGTTGATCGGCAAGTGACCTTCCACTTCCAGGGTGGTGCCTTGCGGAACGATCTCCAGCAGGGTTTCGCCCTGACGCACCACCGCGCCTTCGGTGTGCACACCGAGGTTGACCGCCACGCCATCGGCGGTGGCGAGGATCTCGCTGTGTTGCAGGTCGAAACCGGCGGAGGTCAGCTGTTCGGACAGCGTCACGCTTTTCAGTTGCGCGTCGGCCAGTTGCGTGCGCACTTCCTTCTGGTACTCCTCGCCGTGCTGCTGCAACTTCAGGCGCGATTCAAGGATGCCCTGCTCCACACGCCCGCTTTCACCGGTGTTTTCCGCCAGTTGCTGCTGCACTTGCGACAGTTGCCGCTGGTAATCCATCAAGCGGTTGCGCGGGATGTAACCGTTGTCGGCCAGCGGTTGCAGATTGCTCAACTGTTGCTGCAAGGAACTGGCCTGGGCATTGAGGTCGCTGCGGGCGCGGCGCATGCCGGCCAGTTGTGCAGTGGCGCCTTCGATGTTGGCGCGCAGTGCCGCTTGTTCCCGGGAGAACGCTTCGCGGCGGCTGCTGAACAATTGCCGCTGGCCCTCCAGCACCAGCGCCAGGCGCGGGTCCGGGTCGTTGCTCAGCTCGGCCGGAAAGGTTACTTGTTTGAGGTTGTCGCGCTCGGCCTGCCAGCGCGCGAGGCTGGCCCAGGCCATGCGGTATTGCGCCTGCAGCGATTGCACATCGGCGGCGACCTGAGTCTGATCGAGGCGGAACAGCGGCTGGCCCTGCTTCACGATCTCGCCTTCGCGCACCAGAATCCGGCTGACCACGCCGCTGCTCATCGACTGCACAGCCTTGCGTTTGCCCGACACCACCACCGTGCCTTGCACCGGAATGCCCTGATCCAGCGGCGCCAGTGCCGCCCAGGTGAAGAAACTGCCAGCGCCGACGATGGCCAGAATCCAGCCCATGCGCGCGAAGAATTTCGCATCGCGCTCCGGACGTTCGGTGAGGTAGGCGTGTTCCATGTTCGCTTCGTTTTGCGTGTTCATGCTGACGCTGCTCATACACCCGAATTCCTTGTCGAGGGCTGATACTGCCGGCTCATGCTGAGCCCGCCCGGTGCTTGTGCAGCTTTCTCGCGTTGCTGTTCCTGCTGGCCGGACAGTGCCTTGAGCACATCCTGACTCGGGCCGAACGCCTGCAAACGACCATCGTTGAGCACCAGCAATTTGTCGGCCTGAGCCAATACCGAAGAACGATGCGTGACCAGAATCACCGTGGTGCCCTGGGACTTGAGCTGGGCTATAGCGCTGGCCAGTGCCGCTTCGCCGACGGTGTCGAGGTTGGAATTGGGTTCATCGAGCACCACCAGACTTGGCGTGCCGTACAGCGCGCGGGCCAGGGCTACGCGTTGTTTCTGGCCACCAGACAAGCCGCTGCCGTCCTCGCCCAGTTTGGTGTCGTAGCCTTGTGGCAAGCGCAGGATCATTTCGTGGACGCCGGCCTGTTGCGCGGCGGTGACGACTTTCTGCGCGTCGGCTTCACTGAATCGCGCAATGTTCTCGGCGATGCTGCCGCTGAACAGCTCGATGTCTTGCGGCAAATAACCGATGTAAGGGCCGAGTTGGTCACGGTTCCACCGATGAATATCGGCGCCGTCCAGTCGCACCGTGCCGCCCAGAACTGGCCACACGCCGACCAGCACCCGGGCCAGGGTCGATTTGCCGGAACCGGAGGCGCCAAGCACACCGAGCACTTCACCTGCGCCCAGAGTGAAATTGACCAGGTGCAACGTCGCCGCACGCTGCCCGGGCGGCCCGGCGCTGACTTGTTCGAAGGTGATCTGGCCTTTCGGTGCCGGCAGCGCCATCGCCTCGTCGCTGGGTGGAAACGCCTGCAACAGCGCATCGAGACGGCGGTAAGCCAGCTTCGCCCCGCTCCACTGTTTCCAAACGGCGATCAGCTGATCGATCGGGCTCAGCACCCGGCCCATCAGGATCGAACCGGCGATCATCATCCCCGCCGTCATGTCGCCCTTGATCACCAGCAACGCGCCCAGGCCCAGCACAAGGGATTGCAAGCACAGACGCAGGGTCTTGCTCAACGAACTGATCACCGCGCCGGTGTCGCTGGCCTGATTCTGCAAGCCGAGAAAGCGCGAATGCACGCCGAACCAGCGCTTGCGCAGCGCGCCGAGCATGCCCATCGCCTGAATGGTTTCGGCGTTGTGCAAGTGGCTGGTGGCCAACTGGCTGGACTGTTGGGAAAACCCGGCAGCCTCGCCCAGCGGCTTCTTGGTCATGTATTCGTTCAGGCACGCCAGCGCGATCAGCAGCAACGCGCCCGCCGTCGCCAGCACGCCGAGCCAGACGTTGAACAGGTAGATGACAAACAGATAGACCGGGAACCACGGTGCGTCGAAGAAGGCGAACAACGCCGGGCCGGTGACGAACTGGCGGATATGAGTCAGATCGCCCAGCGACTGCCCGGCATTGCCTTCGCCCTTGAACAGGTTGCGCTCGAACGCCGCCTGGTAGACGCGCAGATTGAAACGACGCTCCAACTGGCTGCCGATGCGAATAACGATAAAGCTGCGGATCACTTCCAGCAGGCCGATGAAAGCGAAGAACCCGACCACCATCAACGACAGCATTGCCAGAGTGGTTTCGTTCTGTGACGACAGCACCCGGTCATAGACTTGCAGCATGTAGATGGACGGCACCAGCATCAGCACATTGATCAGCGCGGTGAAACAACCGACGCTGATCAAGATGCTCTTATAGTCACCCAGTGCCTTTATTAACGGAGCGGTGGCTGGGGCCTTCGCCATCTTCATTGATTTTTCCTGAACAGTATTCATCGCCCCTGAGAGGCGAGACTTCAATTAATTAAGCGACCAATCCGGATTACACTTCCGCGGCGCCCATTTACACTTTCATAACAACTAGCGCTGATTAACGCAGTGCAGTTGACTTTATTTGCCTTTATAACCGTACGACTGATCGCTATAACCGTATGGGTATGTACAAGGGCAGATCAGTTGTCGGGCGCCGTACGTTCCAGCGTGACGATCAGCCCCGACTTCAAAGTCGCCAGATACAACCCATCACGTTGTCGGCTGAAAAACCCGATTCTTGAGCCTTCGTGACCGGTGATCGATAAGCCGTCCGGATCAGGAAACCAGCCGATCGGAACGTCTTCGAACCAAGCGCCCAGACACTCTGCTCCCTGACCAAGGGTCTTGTTGGCGAGCAGTTCGACGCTGCAACTGTTGGACGGCTTGTCCTGGAGCTTTTGCGCTTGTCGTTCATCGACCGTTGCGGACAGCGTTGCCTGCCACTGTCCAGCAAACACGGAAGGCTCTTCGAGTCTGAGGCTGCTTGCCATTGCTGTTGCTCCTGAAATCGTAACCAGCGCCACTGAAAGCCACGCCGATGCCGCGTAGGTAAAAGCTCTGTTGAACATGGGAAAATTCGCTCCAACCCGTAGCGTTGCGTACAGCGCCTACCGTTGCAAGTAAAGAAAGCGACGCTTTGGGCGCCGCTTTCCTTTCACATCACGCCACGATGTCGCTGGTCGCTGCCTGGCCCACGGTGCTGACGATGAAGTCAGCCACGCCATGCCCGGAGAAATCCACCGACAACAGGCTGTTGCCGCCCGACGAGGTCAATACCGCATCGCCGGCGGAACCGGTGAAGCTGTTGACGAAGTGCAGGCCCGCGCCATTGGTGATGCCGGTCAGGTCGATTTTGTCCAGACCGCTGACAAAATCGAGGATCTGATCGATCGCACCTGGTTTGGAGTCCGAGCTGGCGGCAAACACAAAGGTGTCCGAACCGGCGCCGCCCCACAGCTTGTCGGCACCGCCAGCGCCGTAGAGGATGTCGTTGCCGGCACCGCCCTTCAGCTCGTTGGCCACGCTGTTGCCGATCAACAGATCGCTGCCGGAACCGCCAATCGCGTTCTCGATGATCGCACCCTTGGCAATCGACACGTTGCCGACGAGGCCGCCCACGTCGGAGAACGAAGCATCGTTGAGGTTGATCTTCTGATTCTGGGTGAAACCGGAGAAGTCCAGGGTGTCCTTGCCGCCGGCATCCCACACCGAAAACACCACTTTGTCGCTCGACGACGAAGCGCTGAGGAAATCGCGACCGGCATTGGAATTGAACCCGTAGGTGGTATCACCTGTGCGGGTCGTGGTGTTGGCGCCGTAGAGCTTCTGGATGGCTGCGATATCGTCCATCAGCGGGCCGGACGAGTAGGCTTCGACGCCGCCCTTGCTGAAGTTCTGGTTGGTGTTGCTCTCGCTCCAGTAACTCATGACGCTGTAGCCACGGGTGTCCTGGCCGTAAGTCGCGTCGTTGTAGGTCGGGTTGCCATTGCCGGCGTTGTAGTCGCCAGGGTGAGCAAGGCCCAGGGTGTGGCCGATTTCGTGGGTCAGGGTCTGACGCCCGTAGTTGTTCAGGTCCGGGCTCTTGTTTTGCGTGTAACCGCTATTGATCAGGTACCACGAAGTACCGTCATAGCCAGCGCCAGTGCCTGGCAGATAGGCGAACGCCGCAGCGCCGTCCTGGCCACCGCTGTAGTTACCGAAGGTCATGTGACCGTCGCCGCCCGAGGCTCTCTCGGTAAAGGTGACATTGGCCACGTCGGCCCAGGACTGCATGGCGAGCTTGGCCTGGGCTTGCTGCTGCGCGCTGAACTGACTGAACCCGCTGATTCCGTGCTTGTTCATCGTGCTGTTCGAAGCCGAGGTCAGGAACGTATAGGTCAGTTCGATCTTGCCGCTGCCGTCCTTGTCCTGGTAGGCAGCGCCGTCACGCAACAATTGCGTAGCCGCCTGGTCGACGGAGTACGAGGGTTTGCCATTGACCGTGAGGTTGCCGCCCCGATCGTATTGATGGCTGAAGCTATTGATCTGGTTGTACGCCGAGCTGAAGGCAGCCAGCTGGAAAGCCTGTTCGGCGGAATCAACAGCATTGGTTTTAACTTTCGACATAAACACACTTCCTTGTTTAGCAATGGAACAGTTTTTGTCCGACAGGACGATCTTGGCGAGATCGTCCTATCACTCGCCCAATGAAGGCGTAACGAACCTGACACAATTTGAAATCTGTCGTAAAGAGTTTTTTTGCGATCCAATTTGGTTGGCTGTGGAAACTGCCGTAAACAAAGCGCGCGGGAAGGAAAGATAGTTTTTTAGTTGCTGAGATAGCGGGAATCGTCTGGCGATTTTCTATTTAAATATTAAATATCGGTAAGTTCGGATTTGTTGCGCAAGTCACACTTTCAGTCAGCGGTGCCAGTGCTTTGATATCAACTATTCTGATCCATCGAATAACGAATGTGGGAGCGAGCCTGCTCGCGAAGACGCCAAGCCACTCAACATAAGTGTCGAATGACAAACCGCTTCGCGAGCAGGCTCGCTCCCACAGGAGTCTTGTATATTGGCCTGAAACTCAGCTACCGGTGCGAATCTTGTTCCACACCCGCGTACGAATCCGGTCGATATTCAGCGGCATCGCTTCCAGCGCAAACAGCTTGCCCATCATTTCCGCGCTCGGGTAAACCTTGGTGTCGTTCTTGATCGCTGGATCGATAAGCGTGTCCGCCTGTTCGTTGCCATTGGCGTAATGCACGTAGTTGGTGATTCCCGCCATCACGTCCGGGCGCAACAGGTAGTTCATGAAGGCGTAGCCAGCCTTTTCGTCCGGTGCATCGGCGGGCATGGCGACCATGTCGAACCAGATCGCCGCGCCTTCCTTGGGAATCGCATAACCGATTTCGACGCCGTTCTTCGCTTCCTTGGCGCGGTTCTCGGCCTGGAGGATGTCGCCGGAAAACCCGACCGCGACGCAGATGTCGCCATTGGCCAAATCACTGGTGTACTTGGAGGAATGGAAGTAGCTGACGTAGGGGCGCACCTTCATCAGCAGCGCTTCGGCTTTTTTGTAGTCTTCGGGATTCTTGCTGTGGTGCGGCAGGCCCAGGTAGTTAAGGGCCGCCGGGAGCAATTCCGGGCCGTTATCGAGGATCGCCACGCCGCATTTCTGCAGCTTTTCCATGTATTCGGGCTTGAAGATCAGGTCCCAGGAATCCACCGGTGCATTGTCGCCGAGCACCGCTTTGACCTTGGCAATGTTGTAGCCAATACCGGTGCTGCCCCACAGATACGGGAAGCCGTGCTCGTTGTTCGGGTCGTTGGTCTGCAAAGCCTTGAGCAGCGCCGGGCTGAGGTTCTTCCAGTTCGGCAACTGGCTCTTGTCCAGCTTCTTCAGCGCCCCGCCCTGAATCTGCCGCGCCATGAAATGGTTCGACGGGAAAACCACGTCGTAGCCGGATTTGCCCGTCATCAACTTGCCGTCGAGGGTTTCGTTGCTGTCGTAGACGTCGTAGGTAACGCCGATGCCGGTGTCTTTCTGGAAATTCTTTGTGGTATCCGGAGCGATGTAGTCGGACCAGTTGTAGACCTTGACCGTGTCGGCCGCGTGACTGACGGAAGCGGCCAGCAGCAGCGGCGCCAATGCGAGGGTTTTCTGGATCATGGGGCGATTCCTGTATGGGCTTTTTTTGTTGGCAGGCAATCAAAGGATCGACAATCAGAAAATCAGCACGTAGCTCTTGCGCACGGTTTCCTGGATATCCCAGATCCCGAGCGTGTTGGCTGGCAACATCAGTGCGTCGCCGCCTTGTATGTGCAGGGTTTCGCCGCCACCGTCGGGGGTGAACGTGCAACGCCCGGAAATGAAATGGCAGAACTCCTGCGCGGTGATCTGCCGCCGCCAGCGGCCGGGAGTACATTCCCAGACGCCGGTTTCAACGCCGTCGTCGCGCTCGACGCTGGTGGTCGAGGCAATTGCGACCGGCTCGCCCAGGGGTACGGCGACCGGGTTGGATTCCTCGAGCTCAAGCGTGGCGGTGTTCTTGAATTGGGTGATGCTCATGGCGTGTCCTGTTTATTGAGGTAAACGACGTTCAGTGCATGAAACCTTCCATGAACCCGGCAACCCGGCTGGCAAGCTTGCGCCGCCAGGGTGCGGTCGCGGGATTGGCCAGGGTCTGGTCTTCGTGCACGAAGCTTTTGATGATCGCGTTGTAACCGAGCCAGCGGCATGGCTCTGGCTCCCAGGCACGCAGCGCATGAATGCCGCCGTCGGGCAGCACCCACGGTTGTTGGGTCAGTTCGCTGTCGCGCTCAAGAATCAGATCGGCCAGCGTCCGGCCGCCAAGGTTGCTGGCACCAACGCCCTCGCCGCCATAGCCGCCGGACAACGCGATGCCGTTGGCGCGGTCGCAAAGCATGTGCGGCTTGAAATGCCGCGACATGCCGAGGTTGCCGCCCCAGGCGTGGGTGATCTGCACGTTTTTCAGTTGCGGGAACAGTTCGCCGAACAGATAGCGGCGCAGTTCGACTTCGTCGCGGGTCAGGTTGAAGTCGTGACGCAGCTTGCCCGCGAACTGATACCCGCCACGGGCGCCGAAAATCAGGCGGTTGTCGGCACTGCGCTGGCCGTAGGTGACCTGGCGGCTGAATTCACTGAAGGCCTGGCCGCGATTGAGGCCGATTTCGTCCCAGGTCGCAGCGGACAGCGGCTCGGTGGCGACAATCAGGCTTTGCACCGGCAATTGATAACGGCCAAGTGGCGGCAAGGTCACCGAATAACCTTCCACCGCCGGGACGATCCAACGGCTGCGCACGCTGGCTTTGGCGGTCCGCAAACTGCCGGGTTGCCAGTGAGTAACGGGGCTGTTTTCGTAGATTTTCACGCCCATGTTCTGCACGGTCCGCGCCAGGCCACGCACCAGTTTCGCTGGGTGAATGGTCGCGACATGGGGGGCGAAGATGCCGCCGTAGGGCTTGGCCACGCGGATCTGCTGGGCCAGTTGCTCGGGGCTGAGCCAGCGGTAATCGTCGTCCGTCAGGCCTTGGGCGTGCAGCTTGCTCAGGTAATCGCGCAGAACGGCTTCCTGCTCTGGGTAACGCGCGGCGCAATACAGCACCCCCTTGCGGTAATCGCAGTCGATGCCCTCGCGCTCGAGGACGATTTCCACTTCATCGGGAATGCTGTGCAGCAGATCGAACGACGCCCTGCGCTGCTGCGGCGATAAGCCTGCGAGCAAGCGATCCTCGCCCAGCAAGTTACCCATGAGCCAGCCGCCGTTGCGCCCGGATGCACCGAACCCGGCGGTTTGCGCCTCAATGATGGCGATATCCAGGCCTGGCGCGTGTTTTTTCAGGTAGTACGCTGCCCACAATCCGGTATAACCGGCGCCGATGATTGCAACGTCGACGTCCAGGTCCTGCTCCAGCGCAGGCCGCGCGAGCAGCGGCTCTTCGAGCTGATTCATCCACAAACTGATCGTGCGCCACGCCGACATGCCAGACTCCGCCACTGAAAACCTTCGATGGCGTCGATCCTAGTGGCTGCCTTCAGTGGCTGTCTTGCGCGCGTGCCCGCAGAGAAATTTGTTTGGCGTAGGCCTTGGGCGACTGACCGGTGTGCTCGCGAAAGCATTTGTAAAACGCTGACAGCGAATTGAAGCCGGCAGCAAACGCCAGCTCGTCGACACGCAACGGCCGCGTGGCGCTATTGAGCGCACGCAGCCAATGCTGCAGGCGCGCCTGATTGACGTAGCGATAAAAGCTTTGCCCGAGCACCTGATTGAGCAGATAGGAAATCTGATTGCGGCTGTACCCGCACTCCTTCGCCACCCGTTGCAGGTCAAGCTCAGGATCCAGATAAGGTTGCTGCTTTTCGAAATACTGCTGAAGGTCTTCGGCCATGAAGCTCAGTTGGCGCGGTGACAGACCGAGGCGACTGACCGCCGGACGCTGACTCGGTGCCGAACTGCCATCGGCGTGGGTTCGCACCAGCGAGGCGTATTCATTGACGCGCCAGATCAAGCCGTCCTTGACCGTGATCGCTTCGCTGGACCGAAACGACACCAGGCCATCGCCGCCGCGCAAGGTCACTTCGTACTGAATGAACGCGGTGTTGCCATCCACCCGAATGCGATCGCAGTGCTCGAGCAGTTCGTCGGATTCTCGCGGCATGCTCACGCGCACATATTCACGCAGCTCATCCAGAGCCAGTACGCGGTTCTGAAAAAAGTCGTTGTACTGGATGTCGGCGTGATAGAGCGCCATGACGCTGTCCAGATCCCGATGCTTCCAGCTCAGGTGATAGCGCATGACCGTGGCGGCCGTGACCTGGGTCTGTTCTGGGCCGTCGTCATCGGCGTGCATAAGCGGCTCGGCGAAAAAGAACCGAGCTTGCCTATCTTCCTCTGCCACATCAATGAAAAATCCATGGTGGCGTTTTGGCGATAATCGATCAGCCAGTGACTTACATCAAAAAATGCGAATCAATCGCTAAACGGACTGAAAAAACTCACAGTTTTTTCACACACGGATGCTACTTTTAAAGCTCAAGCACTGGTTGAGCCAATGAAGGCTCTTCCCACCTAACATGAGCAAAAGGAAGCGCTCGATGAAGCAGGCGGGCAACACCATGAACAAAGGGTCCAGCAAAGTCACCTTTCCCAACGCCTGCCAGCTGATGCGCTGGCATTTTCATCCCATGGGATTCGAGGCGACGATGGATGCGCCGGGCAGCATGATCGCCCGGCTGTTTGATCGTGCCAGCGGCGAAACCATGATCGCCATCGCCGGCATTCCGTGCGCAACGGTGATGAACGCGGCGGACGTCGAGCGCATCATCGAAGCCATCGAAGATGAACTGGAAGCTTTCACTCCTCCGGAATCTCTCAAGAACTACGCATAACCAACTGATATAAAAGAAAAAGCCCGCAGCGATGCGGGCTTTTTCTTGGTCAGGCGCTGGCTTTTTCGCTTCGATGATCGACGAAGAAAGGTTTGTTCTTGGCGACCCGATCCGACGCCCTCGGCATATTTACCGCTTGGGTTTCCTGCGGTTCGACGTACCAGTAGCAATGGCTGACGGCCCGGGTGATGCCAACGTAGGCGAGGCGCAGGATTTCATCCTTTTGCGCACTGTCGTACGGCTCGCTGTCAGCCGTTTTGCCCAGCCCGGCCATACGGTAGACCTGATTCTTGTACGGCGAACTGGTCAGATGCTGGCAATCACCAAGCAGGAATACCGCATCAGCCTGCAAGCCTTTGGCGCTGTGATAAGTCAGTTGTTTCAGTCGCCGCGCCTCGTGAGGCAAGCTCGAATCTAAATTAAGTACGGGCTGAATATGCTCCTCTATCAATAACTTATCGCTGCTTCTTCGATAGAGCATCAAGATCGAGTCACCGCGTCGGTAGTGCTCCGCGAGGCGCTGACCCAGCGCTTCATCATCGCGCTCAAGCACGTTGACCGGCTGCAGCGGCTTGGGCTCACCACTGGCCCTGGCCTTTTTCCCCGCAATCGCCGGCGCTGCACGGACAATGTGCTCGGCGGCGTCAATGATGTGCTGGTGGCTGCGGTAGTTGTCGCTGAGCATGACCCGTGTTGTGCCGGGTGAAGGGAATTCCTTGTTGAACTCCATGAAGTAGCTCGGCGAACTGCCGCGCCAGCCGTAAATGGATTGCCAGTCATCGCCAACGCACAACAGCGACGACCGCTGCGCCCCGCGCCCGACGTGCATGGCCGGGCCACGGCTGCGAATCTCGTTGAGGCTGGCGCGAATCCACGAAACGATCTGCGGCGAAACGTCCTGAAATTCATCGATCATCAGATGCGCCATCGGCCGCAACAGCTCATCGCTGAGCAGCTTGAGATTTTCCGGCGAATGCTCACTGAACAGCGCAAACATGCGGTTGTAGGTCATCACTGGTGGTTTTTGATCCAGCAGGTGATCTTCAAATGCGCGCCAGAACAGGCTCAGAGCCTCGAAGAAAAAGCGATCGGGATCGTCCTTGGCGAAGCTCATCCGACTGACCGCGTCCGGCACATCCAGGCCCAGGTTTTCGATAAAGCCCGCTGCGCCGACAAAACAATCCAGCAAGGGCGCCGATGCCAGCTCGCCTTTGACCTTGTAATCAAAGCCGGGACCGGCGCTGGCATCTCCGGCCAACATCGCAAGAACGCGCCTGGATGACTCGTAACTATCCAGCCATATCAACGGCTTACGGCAGAAAGCTTGAAACAGGGTGCGCTTGACCGCCCACTCTGCGCGGACACTCAGCTTGGCGTTGGGTCGGGTTAGCTGGGCGTTTTCCTTGGGATCAAAGCCGAGCACCACCCAGGCATCGACGCTCGGTATGTAACCGTGAGCGTGGAAACGCGAGCCGTTGATTTCAAATGTTTGCCGATTCGGCTCGATGCCTTTGATGGGCCACGCCCCTGCGCGAAACCACAGGTCCTCGATGACATCGCAAAGTTCTTCGTCGCGCTTGGCCGCAAGCTCGGTGACCGCCATGCGTTTCTGCACATCGGGATGGTCGCGCTCCAGTTCCTTCAACTGCAACCCGGCACGGGACAGCGGCTGGATCAACTGGCGGAAACGCTCGTCCTCGTTGAACAGCCGGTGATAGCAGGCATTGAGTTGCTGTCGCTGCGCATCATTGATGCGCAGGTCAAACGGATTGCTGTCGACCTCCTCTGCGCCGCTTTGCGGGCGATCGCTGAGATTTTCGAACGCCTGCAAGCGCTCGAAACCCGGGAGACTGCGGACCATCGGCAGGATGCGCGAGTGAAAGGTTCGCACCAGTTCGCGCGCCTGTTTGGGGTTAAGCGGCTGGCCCCATAGGGTGAATATCTCGATAAGCTTGTTGATGAAGTCCTTGCGCGATTCTCGGGTGAAAGTCACCACGGTCATCGAATCCAGCTCAAAACCCAGATAATGGCTGAGCAACAGAATGCGCAGCACCAGCGTGGTCGACTTGCCGGCACCGGCGCCGGCCACCACCGAGGTGGACGGCGTATCGCTGAAGATCATCTTCCATTGCGCAGCGCTGGGCTGGGCGTGGGCCGGGAGCAAACGGGCGACGTCAGCCTTGATGCGCTTCTTCAGCTCCGCCGTCAGTGGCAGGCGCCAGTCATCAAACAGGTTGGTATCGACGCCGGGTGGGCGATGCTCGGTGTTGCGGCTGTCGCGAATCAGCAGCACCTGGCGGCCTTCCTCCAGCCCCTCAAGCTTGCCCTCCTTGAAACCGTATTCGACACCAGCGGTGTGGCCACTGCGGAATCCGTCGGCTTGCCCGTGCAGCCACGATGCCCGGTGCTGGGCGCGCAATTTTGTCAGGCCGTGACCAAAGAATCGCGCGGCCAGACGCTTGAACCAGGGCATCTCGGCCAGTGGACGAAGTTCAGGAGGAAGATCGGGGGTGTGTTGCGCCACGCTGACGGACTCCAGGGTGTGAGGCTTTGGCGGCTATGGTGTCTGGATTTACCGTTCAGTTCTAGCGAAATGCTTACAGGTCATCGGTTTAGGCGACGAATTGAAAGTCCGATGAAATGATTTCGAGCCGCTTTCACATCTAATTACTCGATCATGATGCAGCAGTTTTTGCGCTTTTTATCGATAATTGCTTGATAGATGATCGTCATCATCAACCAAGGGGTCCGCCCCCTGACGACCCTTATTAGGAGACGATCATGCTTGAACTCAGACCCTTCAGCTCGCTGGGCGGCGCCCATCATGGCTGGCTGGACGCGCATCACCACTTTTCGTTTGCCGAATACTACGATCCGCAGCGGATGAGCTGGGGCAACCTGCGCGTGTGGAACGACGACATCATCGCCGCAGGCACCGGTTTCCCGCAGCATCCGCATCGCGACATGGAAATCATCACCTACGTGCGTGAAGGTGCGATCACGCACCAGGACAACCTCGGCAACAAGGGCCGTACCGAAGCCGGCGATGTCCAAGTGATGAGCGCCGGCACCGGCATCGCTCATAGCGAGTACAACCTGGAAGACCAGGAAACCAGGATCTTCCAGATCTGGATTCTGCCGACCGAAACCGGTGCACCGCCCTCCTGGGGAGCCAAGCCGTTTCCCAAAGGCGAGCGCGAAGGCTTTGTCACTTTGGCCAGCGGTAAGGCTGGCGACGATGAGAGTCTGCACATTCGCGCCGATGCACGGCTGGTTGCTGCGAACATCAAGGCCGGTGAAACCGCTGAATATCGGCTGGACGAAGGGCGTCGCGCTTATCTGGTCCCAGCTACTGGCGTGATCGAGGTCAATGGCTTGCGTGCCCAAGCGCGTGACGGTGTGGCGGTGGCCCACGAGCAAGTGCTGACGGTCACGGCGATCGAGGACAGCGAGATCGTACTGGTCGACCTGGCTTGATCTACAGGCAACAAAAAAGGGCAACCATTACGGTTGCCCTTTTTCATGTGCGCATCATTTGCTGGAAATAGCGCCATCCACCAACGTTTGCGCTTCGGCCACCAGTTGCTTGAGGTGGTCATCGCCGAGAAAGCTCTCGGCGTAGATCTTGTAGATGTCTTCAGTGCCCGAAGGACGCGCGGCGAACCAGCCGTTTTCGGTCATGACCTTCAGACCGCCAATCGCCTGATCGTTGCCCGGTGCATGGCTGAGAATGTTCTGGATCTTCTCGCCTGCCAGTTCGGTCGAGGTGACCTGCTCTGGCGCCAGCTTGCTCAACAGTGCCTTCTGCTCCGGGTTGGCCTTGGCATCGACACGCACCGAGAACGGCTCGCCCAGTTCGTCGGTCAGCGCGCGGTAGGCCTGGCTTGGATCGCGGCCGGTGCGCGCTGTCATTTCGGCGGCGAGCAAGGCTGGGATCAGACCATCCTTGTCGGTGCTCCATACGCCGCCATCCTTGCGCAGGAAGGAGGCGCCAGCGCTCTCTTCACCGCCAAAACCCAGCGAGCCATCGAACAGACCGTCGGCGAACCATTTGAAACCGACCGGCACTTCGTACAGGCGACGGCCCAGACGCTTGGCAACGCGGTCGATCAGGCCGCTGCTGACCACGGTTTTGCCCACGGCGGCATCGGCACGCCATTGCGGGCGGTTCTGGAACAGGTAATCGATCGCCACCGTCAGATAATTGTTTGGTGCGAGCAGGCCACCGGACGGCGTGACAATGCCGTGACGGTCGTGATCCGGGTCACAGGCGAACGCCACGTCAAAACGTTCTTTCAGGCCAATCAGGCCCTGCATCGCGTGGCTGGACGATGGGTCCATGCGGATCTGGCCATCCCAATCGACGGTCATGAAACGGAACGTGGAGTCGACCTGTTTATTCACCACTTCCAGGTCGAGACGGTAGTGTTCGGCAATGGCCGACCAGTAGCGCACCCCTGCTCCGCCCAGCGGATCGACACCCAGGCGCAGTTTGGCGTCACGGATGGCATCGAAGTCGATAACGTTGATCAGGTCGGCAACGTAGGTGTTCACATAATCGTGGCGATGGGTCGTGCTGGCCTTGAGCGCTTGCTCATAGCTGATGCGTTTGACCCCGGCCAGTTTGTTCGCCAGCAATTCGTTGGCCTTGGCTTCGATCCACTTGGTGATGTGGGTATCGGCCGGGCCACCGTTGGTAGGGTTGTATTTGTAGCCACCGCTTTGCGGCGGATTGTGCGACGGCGTGATGACGATGCCGTCAGCCAGGCCGGACGTACGGCCGCGGTTGTAGCAGAGAATGGCGTGGGAAATCGCCGGGGTCGGCGTGTACTCGTCGCCTTCGGCAACCATCACGGTGACGCCGTTGGCAGCGAGGACTTCCAGTGCGCTGGCGCCGGCCGGGGTCGACAATGCATGGGTGTCGATGCCGACAAACAGCGGGCCGGTGATGCCTTGCGCTTCGCGATACAGGCAAATCGCCTGGCTGATGGCCAGGACATGCCATTCGTTGAAACTCAAATCGAAGGAGCTGCCGCGGTGGCCGGAGGTGCCGAACGCCACTCGCTGGGTCGAAATCGATGCATCAGGCTGGCCGGTGTAATAGGCCGTAACCAGTCGCGGGATATCGACCAACAGTTCTGCCGGTGCCGGTTTGCCCGCAAAAGGACTGAGTGTCATGCAAAAACCTCTGAAATCGAAGTGGTTCAGGAAATGCTGCGCAGTTTACTGGCAGTTTGACCACCGTGCGACGGGATGTATCCGAAACACTTCCGATGTTTTTTAACATTATCGAGCCCCAGACAGGCGCAAGGCATCGCCGAGCAAACCGATGACACCTGATAAATCCCGCTCGCCGTGATTCAGCGCACTCAAACGCAGATGATCGGCATGCAAGCCTCGCAGACTGAACAGCTCACCCGGCGCCACGATGATTTGTTGCTTGAGCAATCGCCGGAAGACATTTGCCATGTCGACCGGTCGCACCGACCGCACCCACACCGTCGCCCCGCCCTGTGGCTCGACAATCTGCAGCGCGTCGCCCAACCGTTCACGCAACACCTGGATCAACGAGGAGCGGCGCTCACCGAGCATGCGTCGCAACACGAACAGATGCTGATCGAGACGCCCCCCGCTTAACAGTCTGGCAATCGCTTTCTGTCGAATGGGCGACAGGCGAAACGCACGGAACAGGAAATGCCGTTGCAACTCGTTGCGCCAATGCCGCGACAGAACGAAGCCGAATGGCGCTTCCGCACCAATGAATTTCTCGAAGCTGGAAAACACCAGCAAGCGATCCGGATCCAGCCAGTTACGTAACCGTTGCGAATCAGCGCGCTCATCAAGCTCGCTGTAGCAATCGTTTTCCAGCACCCAGATGCCATATCGCTCGAGCATCTTCGCGATTGCCTGCTGATGTTCCCGGGTAAAACCGCAGCCTTGGGGCAGGCTCAACACTGAAGACAAAACGACCAGACGGACCGGCTCGTTCCTGAGCAGGATTTCCAGTGCCGGCAAATCCACCTCGCCCTCGGCCAGCGAAGGCCATTCGATCACACGCACGTCGCACGACTCGAGCAGACGCAAAATCACCCAGTCACAGGGAGATTCAACCACGACGACGGCTTCACGCAACTCAAGCACCGAAATCAGGATTTCCAGAACGCCGCGCAGATCAGCACCAATATAAACATCATCGGCATGCCAATAATTCGCCGTCGAACAGGTGTACCGCGCCGCCAGGGCAACCCGCAATTCCAGCTCCCCGCAAGGCTGCACGAGTGTCTGAGGCTGGCGAGGGTATTGGCGCAAGAGTTCACGCTCCAACGTCATCAAAGGACTGTCCAGCGGTTGTAGCGATGCCGGTTCGTCAGCGCTCAAAACACACATGCCGGGACGTCTCGCGTTAACGTAAACGGTCTCCAGCAGATCACTGCCATCACCGGGCGCGTCCAGGCTGTAAAGCGCTTGAGCGTAATAACCTGATTTGGCTATGGAATAGACCCGGCCTTCTTTTTCCAGCAACGCATAAGCGTATTGCACAGTCGAAATCGACACATTCAGCCGGTCGGCCAGTTGGCGTAACGAGGGCATGCGTACTGCTGCATGCCCTCCGGCATCGTCAATCAGCGTTGTCAGATACCGATAAACCGACTGGTAGACAAAATCATGTTCCCGTGCGCCCTTCACAACCTCAATTCCATGGACAGGGGTTTTCGGCCCGACCTTTGTCTCACCGTCAGCGTTCCGTTGACCGCTCGACGTGTGACACGGCGCCCACCTCGCAGGCATCCAGGTCATCGGAGGCGAATTCGGTCGGCGAGCACAACTGAACAGGCCCCATCGCATAGAGACGGGTGATCAGCCTGACGGGCAGACCACTGACTTCGGTCATCCATTTCAACACCTGCTCCGGGGCATGCAAGCCCTGCATGGCCCGGTGCAGATCTGGCATCGCGACCAGCATGCCTGGATGACAATTACGCAAAAACCTTTCAAGACCTTTGCCGCCGTCGATAAACGGTGCGAATAACAGGCAGACCAACTGCGTTTCGTTCAAGCCGAAACCATTGAGCAGATAATCATCTGCCAGTATTCGCAGTTGCTCTGGCCCGCCGACATTTTCAAAACTGCACATCAAGTGTTCGCAGACGGGCTCCGCCGCTTGTTTTCGGCGCAGGTCGGCCAGGGTATTGCGGGCGTAGTCGTCGACTCCCGCTTGATACGCCCTCCCCTCGATGAATTGCGCGTACAAGCCTCGCACGTGGGCTGAAATCAGCGGATCGGTAAATAACGCTTCGCCCTGATACAGCGCCAGATCATCCGGTTCAAACCCCAGAAATTCGCCCAATAGCGGCCAGCGATCCTCCAGCTTGCCAACCATCATGTCGTTGATGTCGATAAAACTGGTGCGACGGCAGGCTTCGAATTCACCCTCTGGGCGCCAGACGGTGCGCTCATCATCTGAACGTAGCTCGCGATAGAAATCGTCACCAAGCCCGTCGAGCAATGGAAAAAGCGCTTCGAATCCGCTCTGGACCAGCCCGGGGCCGGCGATCGCCACTCTCTGCATCGCACGGTTCAGGCCCTCAAGGAAATGCCGCTGACTGCTTCTGGTTTCAGTGCTGATCATGGCGTCGACGCCGTTATTCCAGCGGGCGATCTGGCTGTAGTACTCGGCAGTGGCCAGGTAAGCGTCATCCCACAATTCGGGAGTCTCAATCCAGGTACGACAGTGGCCTACGAGCAGCAGATTGACCCGACTGGCTTCATGACCGTCGTTGCTGACGGCTGTGCGGTGATCGAAGGGCAGCACCTCGCGGTTATCCACCATCAGCAGCTCGACCCGGGGGTCGTCATAGAGAAACAGTGCGCTGAAGCTGCGATGCAGGTTTTGCAGGTTGCCAGGGCTGTCACCGTTCCAGCGCAGGGTAGCAACGCGCAGCTGGAATGTAGCAGGGGCGCGACTGGCAATGGTCAACTGCGCTGCGCGAAGCAAAGCCAGGGTGTAGCAGCTGTCCCGCGAGCCAGACTGATGCACAAGCACCTTGAACTGCCCGACGTTGTCCATTCCGCCGGCCGCCACGACCAGGCGCTGGATCAATAACTGCAAAGCTGTGCGCTCGGCGCGGGAAAAGAAACTCAGCAAACGCTGCAAAACTTGCTGATAGACATAGTTCATTGCCTGATCGTGGATCGTGCTCATCGGTATTTACCCGGTATAGAAAATTTCATGCCGCATGCACTGGACAGTGTGCGCCCGACAAATTGGATCATTAAGTAATAGACGCTGAAATGCTAACACTTACAAAGTTGTAGTTATTTGAAACACTTGACCTGCGAAAAAACCGTTAGCGGCAAAGCAAATTTTATAACTATTTGTTTTTACTAGCATTTTTTCAGCGACCATTAATCTGAGGAAACTTCCCACAACGTCTCACGAAGATTCATTACAAGAAAAAGAGACGCAACTTCGGAATCGCCCTACAGCAATTAAACAGAAATTGACGAAGCCAATCGGGTTAGCCGTTTGATATTGCCGAGGACAAATTGAATGCACAGCCATAGCTCATTCCTTGAGATGAAAGTAATCATTCAATTATCAGCACTTGGAATACGATTAGAAGATACAGATGTCGAGCAAAAACCAGTTCAGTTGCTGAAGTGGTGAAGAGCGCGGTAGCGGGAATGGTTTACTGACTGGACAGAAATAAACAAAAAGAGTCCGTGAGGCCACGGACTCTGATGAGTTGATTTACGCTGGCTCGACTTGCAGGGCAACCCGCTCGCGGCACGGGCATTCGTCCATGTAGCGATGCGCTTCGACGAATTCGTTGAACGGAAATACTCTAGTCTTCAACGGCAGCAACACACGGTCGGCCGTCAACTGGTTGATGTCACGCAAGGCACGTTGCAGAGCAACATGGTCCTGAACAATGCCCAGCTCCGGCTTGCCGGTGAAGTTACCGATGCAGTGCACAAAGAACTGGATGTTCTTCTGGAACGCTGCACACGCCGGGAACGGGGTCTGATTACCACCCTGCAGGCCGTACAGCACCAGACTGCCGCGCGGTGCCAGCACATCGCCGAGCAAGGACATCTGCGGACCACCAAGACCATCGAAAACCACATCGACACCACGGTTGTCAGTGATCTTGTTGATGCGCATCAACAGATCTTCCTCTTCGGTGACGATGACCTTTTCCGCGCCCAGGGACAGCAGGTACTCACGCTCCTCCGCCGATTTGGTCGCGGCGATCACTCGCACACCCAACGCTTTGCCCAATTGCACAAACGACGGGCCGGCGCAGTGGCTGGCGTCAGTGACCAGCGCAAATTGGCCGGGTTTGACTCGTGCCAGATCGGCATACGCGAAGTAGGCGATCAGCAGCGGCGTGTAATGCACGCTCGCTTCGATCGGGCTAAGCACATCCGGATAACGGGTCAGCGCCGTGCGGGGCAGGACGATCGACTCGCCGTAAACCGGATAGTCGTTCGGGCTTTCGGCCGGAAAACTGGCCACTTTGTCGCCGACGGACAGGTCGTCTACGTCAGCGCCCACCGCAGTGACGACGCCAGCCATTTCATGACCGAGGCCCGAAGGCAGACGTGCCTGGGACGAGGCCAGATTCTGACGCCACAGGGTGTCGTACCAACTGATGCCGATCGCCTCGACACGCACCTGCACTTCGCCAGGACCTGGCTGAGCAGCCGCATGCTCTTCGCATTTGAGCACCTCGGCTGGACCAAACTTGTGAAAACGGATCGTGCGGGACATCGCAAACCTCGTCAAAGTAACCTCTAATGCCATGAACTCTATCTGGGCTTTCGACCCAAGACCATCAGTGGCTATTAATAGTCGACATGCCTGTCATTGATTCCGCACCAAGGGCGGCATTGGCAAATTCCATGAAAAAAGGCCTGCCACCGTCGCAGTAAAGCTGAATTTTCCGGTGCAGAGTACCAGCCTTTCCCCGTAAGATTCATGCCGGCCATTGTTCTCATATGGTCGCCCTCGTCAAGTTTGATGACTCTGCCAGGACTCCAGATGAATCGTAATGACCTGCGTCGTGTCGACCTGAACCTGCTGATCGTGTTCGAAACATTGATGCACGAACGCAGTGTGACTCGGGCCGCGGAAAAATTGTTCCTCGGCCAACCGGCTATCAGTGCGGCGCTGTCGCGTCTGCGCAGCCTGTTTGACGATCCCTTGTTTGTGCGCACCGGCCGCAGCATGGAACCCTCCGCGCGCGCGGTGGAAATCTTCGCCCTGCTCTCGCCTGCCCTCGATTCGATTTCAACCGCCGTCAGTCGTGCCGCGGAATTTGACCCGGCGACCAGCACGTCAGTGTTTCGCATCGGTTTGTCCGACGACGTCGAATTCGCCCTGTTGCCGATGCTGCTCAAGCGCCTGCGCGCCGAAGCACCAGGCATCGTCCTCGTGGTGCGGCGGGTCAACTACATCTTGATGCCGGGCCTGCTGGCCTCCGGCGAGATTTCCATCGGCGTCAGCTACACCACCGACCTGCCGGCCAACGCCAAGCGCAAGGTCCTGCGCCGCAGCGCACCGAAGCTGCTGCGCGCCGACACCGTGCCGGGGCCGCTGAGCCTGGACGACTACTGCGCCCGACCGCACGCACTGGTGTCGTTCGCTGGCGACCTCAGTGGTTTCGTGGATGAAGAACTGGAAAAACTCGGACGCAAACGCCACGTGGTGCTGGCGGTGCCGCAGTTCAACGGATTGGGCACGCTGCTGGCAGGCACCGATATCGTCGCCACCGTGCCGGATTACACGGCTGAGGCACTGACGGCAGCTGGCGGTCTCCGGGCTGAAGATCCGCCACTGCCGACGCGTACGTTCGAGTTGCATATGGCTTGGCGTGGGTCGCAGGACAACGATCCGGGGGAGCGGTGGTTGAGGTCGCGGATTCAGATGTTTTTTGGCGATCCGGATAGCCTGTAGCCCGGACCTACTTGCCGCCAGTCACATCCAGAAAAGTACCCGTGACAAAGGAGGCCTCCGCGCTGGCCAGCCACAAGATGGCCCGTGCCACCTCTTCCGGCTGACCGCCCCGCCCCATCGGGATCGAGTCCTTGACGCGATCCACCCGCCCCGGCTCGCCGCCGCTGGCGTGCATGTCGGTATAGATGTGCCCCGGGCGAATGCAGTTGACCCTGATCCCTTCCCGCGCGACTTCCTTGGCAAAGCCGATGGTGAAGGTTTCCAGCGCGCCTTTCGACGCTGCGTAGTCGACGTATTCATTGGGACTGCCCAGGCGCGCGGAGGCGGACGAAATATTGATCACTACGCCGCCCGTTCCGCCGTGGCGCAGAGACATGCGCTTCACCGCCTGCTGCGCGCACAGGATCGGCCCCAGAGCATTGACCGCGAAGATGCGCTGCATGCGTTCGAAGCCCAGGTCTTCCATGCGGGACTGTTTCGCCAGCATGCCAGCGTTATTGACCAGCACGTCGATACGCCCGAATGAACGATCAATGGCCGAGAACAGTTCAGCAACTTGCTCGGGGTCAGCGCTATCGGCGCGCACCGCGAGCGCCTTGCGCCCCACCGCTTCGATATCCGCCACCACCGCCAGCGCGGCGGACTCGTTGGCGACGTAGCTGATGGCAACGTCATAGCCTTGCGCGGCAGCGAGTCGGGCGGTGGCGGCGCCGACTCCGCGACTGCCGCCGGTGATCAGAATCAGCGGTGCTTGCGAGGCTTTATCCATGCGATGTTCTCCTGAGCAGTCGGGCTTTGTCAGCCGATGATGATGGCGCCGCTGGCGATGACCACACACGCCAGCATCCTGCGGACGGTGAGCTTTTCACCGAGGAACAAATAGCCGAGCAATGCGGCAAACAACACGCTGGTTTCGCGCAGGGCCGACACCGCGCCCAGTGGCGCTTCGCTCATTGCGTAGATAACGATTGCGTAGGCCAGCAACGAGACCAGGCCGCCGACCACAGCGGTCAGCATTCCGGGCCGTACGGAAAACAGACTGCGAGCATCGCGCAGGCCGATATACACCAGCGGCATCAGCACACCCCACAGCGCGCTCATCCAGACGGTGTAAGCCAGCGGCGCCCCCGACAGCCTGGCACCAATGCCATCGACCACGCTGTAGGCGGCAATGAAACAACCGGTGCCCAGCGCATACGGCAGGCTCGGCACCGACAGGCTGCGTCCGCGAAAGGCCAGGGACATGATCCCGCCCGACACAAGGCCAATGCCGAGCAATTCGCCGGGGGTAATGGTTTCGCCGGCAAACAGCGCGGCGCCGAGGGTGATCAGCGCCGGTGACGAGCCGCGGGAAATCGGATAGATCTGCCCAAGGTCACCGACCCGATAACTGCGCACCAGGAACAGGTTGTAGCCGACATGCAGCAGTGCCGACAGCAGCGCATAACCCCAGCTCTCAGGTGCCGGCGGGCTCAAGAAAAGTGCGGCGACGGCGCAGACGATGGCAATGGCCACGCACATCACGGTCATGGACCAAAGCCGATCGGCGCCGCCGCGCAGCAGCGCGTTCCAGCTGGCGTGCAGGAGCGCGGCGAACAGAACCAGAAGTACGAGATGGATTGGCATGCGGCATTCTAGGCATCACTGGCATTGGCATTACAGCGAAGTTTCCTCATTGAGACATGAGTAAAAACTCATACCTCAACGCTGGGCGCTCCGCACCTTCAACGCCTCACCAAGTAACCATTCACGAAAATTGACGATATGTGGCTGTGCTTCGATGCCTTTGGGACAGACGAAATAGTAGGCCAGCGGCGAAGCGAACGGCACATCGAACAGCCTTACCAAGCGGCCGTCGCCGATTTCATTTTCGACATGCCCGCTGCGCACCAGCGCCACACCCTGGCCGAGCAATGCAGCTTCTACCGTCATATTGGTATCACCAAACCTGACGCCTTCGCGCAGCGGTAAAAACTCCAGCCCGACGGACTGAAACCACACCTCCCATTTCGGCGCCAACTCGGCGCCGTCGCGGATAAGTAACGGCATCTGCAGCAACTCCGCGGGACTGCCTGGCCTGCCGACGCGCTGCAGCAGTTCGGGGCTGGCCACGGGAAACACCTGTTCGCCGAACAGGAACTCTGAATACAGACCGGGGTAATTGCCGTTGCCCAAGCGGATTGCAACATCCGCTTCGCCACTGGCGAAGTGAATGATCTTGTCCGTGGTGTCCAGCGACACCAAGAGTTCCGGATGCTGGCGTGACAGGCTCGGCAAGCGTGGCAGTAGCCACTTCAACGCAAATGAATAGGTAGTGCTGACAGTCAGGCGAACCCTGTCCTTTTGCTCGCGCAGGTCCTCCAACGTTGCTTCGAGGCTGGTGAAAAATTCGCGCACGATCGGCGCCAGCGTCGCCCCCGCTGCAGTGAGGCGTAACGCCTTGCCGCGCTCGAACAACTGCAGCCCCCACAGATCCTCCAGGTGCCGGAGCTGATGACTGACGGCGCTCTGGGTCACGTGCAGTTCCTGAGCAGCAGCGGTGAATGTCGGATGTCGGGTGGCCACTTCAAAAGCACGCAGCGTCGCGGTTGGGGGCAGGTCTCGCATACAGAGGGGTTCCGGAGATTGGCGAAGGATCAGAGCATGAGTTTCCACTCATGTTAGAGCGAAGTGCCAATGTTTTCAGGCAGACGTACCAGGTCATGCTGCCATAACGCGTGATGGCAAAGAGCCGTGACAAATCGCGTGATAGAGATTAGATTACCGCCGCCCCGCCGATGGAGGGTCGGGCATTCGCATTCAGTTAAGGAAAACGATGGCAATGGTCTATTGTCGTGCTTGCGCCAAGGAGCTCCATGAGACGGCGCTCACCTGCCCCCAATGCGGGGCGAGCCAACAGGCCTTTGTGCCATCTTCGCAAGCCGGGACTCCCTGGCTGGCCATCGTTTCGCTGATCTTCGGAACTATCTGCGCTCTTACTCTGTTTGATGATTCCGATTGGGACTTCGAAACGATCCTCGGCGTCGGACTGTTCAGCGTCGCTGGTCTGGCTTGCGGCATCATCTGCATCAACGAAAAACACCCTGGAAGAAACCTCGCGATCGCCGGCATCCTATTGTCAGGTCTAACCGCGCTGGTTCTTTTCTGTCTATCGATCCAATAATTTTAGGGAAAAAATATGAGCATGGTTTACTGCCGCGGTTGCGCCAAGGAAATCAGTACGCTGGCGCTGGCGTGCCCTCAATGCGGCGCGCCTCAGGCAGCTCCGCAGGCCTACCCAAGCGGCCCTGCCATCACGACAGGCAACCCTTACCTTGAGGCGTTGAAGAATTACGCCGTATTCAACGGTCGCGCCACCCGGCGTGAATACTGGTTGTTCTTCCTGATCAACATGGGCGTCGCGTTCGTGGTGGGCTTCATTGACGGCTTTGCCAACACCGGTGGCGTTCTGCAAGGCCTTTATAATCTGGCGCTGCTGATCCCGAGCATTGCCGTCGGCGTGCGCCGTATGCACGACACGGATCGCAGTGGCTGGTGGTTGCTGCTGCCTATCGTCAACATCGTTTTCCTCGCGCAGGACAGCCAGCCTGGGCCGAACCGCTTCGGTGCCAACCGCAAAGGCATCAACTGACACCACGGCAACACGCTGATCGGAACGGCCTTCATAGGCCGTTTCTGCATTTTTGGCCCAACGATTTCCGGTTGCAGTGAATCATTGCGAATCGCGCAACACAGAATTGCTTTGAAGCCGATTGATAGCTACCTAACGAAACGTGCATGCTAGAGGGCTGCCTCGGCTCTTATATCATTCCGAATGATAGTTACCTTTGCTTCATTCGATTCGTGCCATCACACCCGCGCCGAGCATCATCCGCCCATCTTCAATACTTCGGCGGATTGCATCCATGGAACAATCACTCAAACATTTGCGCTTCCCGTTGGCCATGCTGGCCGTACTGGTGATGAGCGCCTGCGGCAAAACTCCGGAGACTGCCGGCGCCCCGCCCGCTGCCAAAGTCAGCGTGGCCAAGGTGCTGGAACAACCGGTCAACGAGTGGGACGAATTTACCGGGCGCCTCGAAGCGCCGGAAACCGTTGAAATCCGCCCTCGGGTTTCGGGCCAGATCGATCAGGTCGCGTTCACCGAAGGCGCGCTGGTCAAGAAAGGCGACCTGCTGTTCCAGATCGACCCGCGCCCGTTCCAGGCCGAGGTACGCCGCCTCGAAGCGCTGGTCGCCCAGGCCCGCGCCACCGCCACTCGCAGTGAAAACGAAGCCGCTCGCGGTGAACGTCTGCGCACCAGCAACGCGATTTCCGCTGAACTGGCCGACTCGCGCACCAGCGCTGCCCAAGAGGCCCGCGCCGCCGTTGGCGCTCTGCAGGCACAACTGGACCTGGCCAAACTGAATCTGAGCTTCACCCGCGTGACCGCACCGATCAGTGGCCGCGTCAGCCGCGCCGAAATCACTGCCGGCAACCTGGTGACCGCCGACACCACCGCGCTGACCAGCGTCGTCTCCACCGACAAGGTCTACGCCTACTTCGATGCCGATGAACGCGTGTTCCTCAAATACACCCAACTGGCCCGCAATGGTCAGCGTGGCGCAACGACTCCGGTGTACATGGGCCTGTCCAACGAGGACGGCAACCCGCACCTGGGCCAGATGAACTTCGTCGACAACCAGGTCAACCCGAAAACCGGCACCATCCGCGGTCGCGCTGTCTTCGACAACGCTGACGGCACCTACACCCCGGGGCTTTACGCTCGCTTGAAGCTGGTCGGCAGCGGCACTTACAACGCCATGCTGATCAACGATGAAGCCGTCGGTACCGACCTGGGCAAGAAATTCGTGCTGGTGATGGATGGCGACAACAAGACCGCCTACCGCGCTGTTGAACTCGGTCCGAAGATCGAAGGCCTGCGTATCGTGCGCAACGGTCTGAACAAGGACGACACGATCATCGTCAAGGGCTTGCAGCGAGTTCGTCCTGGCTCACCGGTCACCCCTGAAGTGATTCCGATGGCCAGCGAGCAGACCCTCGCCGCCCTCGCTCAACAACGTCAAGCGCTGGAAGCCAGCAACCTGCCCAAAGTTGCCCCTGCCAAGGGCGCATCGGGTTCGGCTGCGAAGCTGGCTGCTACGACCCCACGCGGTTAAGGGACGACAACTCCGATGAATTTTTCCCAATTCTTCATTTCCCGGCCGATCTTCGCAGCGGTGCTGTCGCTGTTGATCCTGATTGCCGGTGCGATCTCGCTGTTCCAGTTGCCGATCAGCGAATACCCGGAAGTCGTGCCGCCGACCGTGGTCGTGCGTGCCAACTTCCCGGGCGCCAACCCCAAAGTCATCGGTGAAACCGTGGCCGCTCCTCTGGAGCAGGCGATCACCGGCGTCGAGAACATGCTGTACATGTCCTCGCAATCGACCGCTGACGGCAAAATCACCCTGACCATCACCTTCGCTCTGGGCACCGACCTGGATAACGCGCAGGTGCAGGTACAGAACCGGGTGACCCGAACCGAGCCGAAGCTTCCCGAGGAAGTGACGCGCATCGGTATCACCGTCGACAAGGCTTCACCAGACCTGACCATGGTTGTGCACTTGACCTCACCGGACAAGCGCTACGACATGCTCTACCTGTCCAACTACGCGATCCTCAACATCAAGGATGAGCTCGCTCGCCTCGGTGGTGTCGGTGACGTGCAGTTGTTCGGCATGGGCGACTATTCGCTGCGGGTCTGGCTCGACCCGAACAAGACCGCTTCGCGCAATCTGACCGCGACCGATGTGGTCACCGCGATTCGCGAGCAGAACCGTCAGGTCGCCGCCGGCCAATTGGGCGCGCCTCCTGCGCCGACCGCACAAAGCTTCCAGCTGTCGGTCAACACTCAGGGCCGTCTGGTTTCCGAGGAAGAGTTCGAGAACATCGTTATTCGCGCAGGCGACGACGGTGAGATCACTCGCCTGAAAGACATCGCGCGCATCGAACTGGGTTCCAGCCAATACGCCTTGCGTTCGTTGCTGAACAATCAGCCAGCGGTGGCGATTCCGATCTTCCAGCGTCCGGGCTCCAACGCCATCGACATTTCCAACGAAGTGCGCGGCAAGATGGAGGAGCTGAAGAAAGGCTTCCCGCAGGGCATGGACTACAGCATCGTGTATGACCCGACGATCTTCGTCCGTGGCTCGATCGAGGCAGTGGTTCACACCTTGTTCGAAGCGCTGATCCTCGTGGTGCTGGTGGTGATTCTGTTCCTGCAGACCTGGCGCGCCTCGATCATTCCGTTGGTGGCGGTGCCGGTATCGTTGATCGGTACATTTGCGGTCATGCACCTGTTCGGCTTCTCGCTCAACGCCCTGTCGCTGTTTGGTCTGGTACTGGCCATCGGTATCGTCGTCGACGACGCCATCGTGGTGGTGGAGAACGTCGAACGAAACATCGAGCTTGGATTGACGCCGGTCGAAGCGACCAAACGCGCTATGCGTGAAGTGACCGGGCCTATTGTGGCCACGGCACTGGTGCTGTGTGCGGTGTTCATTCCGGCGGCTTTCATTTCCGGCCTCACCGGGCAGTTCTACAAACAGTTCGCACTGACTATCGCGATCTCGACAGTGATCTCGGCGTTCAACTCGCTGACCCTGTCGCCAGCACTGGCCGCTGTCTTGCTGAAAAGCCACGACGCGCCGAAAGACCGCTTCTCGAAAGTGCTCGACAAGATTTTCGGTGGCTGGCTGTTCCGTCCGTTCAACCGTTTCTTCGACCGCGCCAGCCATGGCTACGTCGGTACCGTGCGCCGGGTCATCCGTAGCAGCGGCATCGCCCTGCTCCTGTATGCAGGCCTGATGGTGCTGACCTTCTTCGGTTTCTCCAGCACGCCGACCGGTTTCGTACCCGGCCAGGACAAGCAATACCTGGTGGCCTTCGCGCAACTGCCTGACGCCGCGAGCCTGGATCGCACCGAAGACGTGATCAAGCGCATGTCCGACCTCGCGCTGAAACAGCCAGGCGTGGAAAGCGCCGTAGCGTTCCCGGGCCTGTCGATCAACGGCTTCACCAACAGCCCGAACGCCGGCATCGTCTTCGTCACCCTGAAACCGTTCGACGAGCGTAAAGACCCGAGCATGTCCGCCGGCGCAATTGCCGGTGCCTTGAACGGCCAGTACGCGAACATTCAGGAAGCGTACATGGCGATCTTCCCGCCGCCGCCGGTACAAGGTCTGGGCACCATTGGTGGTTTCCGCCTGCAAATCGAAGACCGGGGCAACCTCGGCTACGACGAGCTGTACAAAGAAACCATGAACATCATCAACAAGAGCCACAACGTGCCGGAACTGGCCGGCCTGTTCACCAGCTACACCGTGAACGTGCCGCAGGTCGATGCCGCTATCGACCGTGAAAAAGCCAAGACCCACGGCGTGGCCGTCAGCGACATCTTCGACACCCTGCAGATCTACCTGGGTTCGCTGTATGCCAACGACTTCAACCGCTTCGGGCGCACCTATCAGGTCAACGTTCAGGCCGAGCAGCAGTTCCGCCTTGAGTCCGACCAGATCGGTCAGCTGAAAGTACGTAACAACAAAGGCGAAATGATTCCGCTGGCGACCTTCATCAAGGTCAGCGACACCTCGGGTCCGGATCGCGTGATGCACTACAACGGCTTTATCACCGCGGAAATCAACGGTGCCGCAGCCCCGGGCTACAGCTCTGGCCAGGCGGAAAAAGCCATCGAGAAACTGCTCAAGGAAGAACTTCCGAACGGCATGACCTACGAATGGACCGACCTGACCTACCAGCAGATTCTGTCCGGCAATACCGCGCTGTTCGTGTTCCCGCTCTGCGTACTGCTGGCGTTCCTGGTGCTCGCCGCACAATACGAAAGCTGGAGCCTGCCACTGGCGGTGATCCTGATCGTACCGATGACCCTGCTGTCGGCCATCACCGGTGTGATCATCTCCGGCGGTGACAACAACATCTTCACCCAGATCGGCTTGATCGTACTGGTGGGACTTGCCTGTAAAAACGCGATTCTCATCGTCGAGTTCGCCAAGGATAAACAGGAAGAAGGCCTCGACCCGCTCGCTGCGGTACTGGAAGCCTGCCGCCTGCGTCTGCGACCGATCCTGATGACCTCGTTCGCGTTCATCATGGGCGTGGTGCCACTGGTGTTCTCCAGTGGTGCCGGTGCCGAGATGCGTCACGCCATGGGTGTGGCCGTGTTCTCCGGGATGCTCGGGGTGACCTTCTTCGGTCTGCTGCTGACGCCAGTGTTCTACGTACTGATCCGTAACTTTGTCGAACGCGGCGAGCAGCGCAAAGCAGCCAAGGCGCACTCTCTTCAACAGCCACTGGAGGCGCAACAATGAGTCTGAAAGTCTTCCTGCCGAGTCTGCTGGTGCTGGCCCTCAGCGCCTGCGCCGTCGGCCCCGACTACAAGACCCCAGCCACGGAGGCGGCCAATATTACGACCGCCACCGACGGCGCCGCCGGACAAAAGAACTTCGACCGTTCGAAATTCGAAGGCATCTGGTGGCAGCAATTCGACGATCCGACCCTGAACCAGTTGGTGAGCCAGTCGCTGCAAGGCAACCGTGAGCTGCGCGTGGCGTTCGCCCGCTGGAAAGCCGCTCGCGCGATCCGCGACGACGCCAGCAACGACGCGATGCCGACCATCACCAGCCGCGCCAGCAGTGACCTGGGCAAGGGCCAGAATCCCGGCCAGACCACCGACCGGGTCAATAGCGAACGCTATGACCTCGGCCTGGACATGGCCTGGGAGCTCGACCTGTTCGGCCGTATCCAGCGCAATCTGGAAGCCAGCGACGCCGACCAGCAAGCCGCCGAAGCCGATCTGTATCAGCTGCAAGTCACCATGATTGCCGAACTGGTCGACGCCTACGGTCAACTGCGCGGCGCTCAGCTGCGAGAAAAATCGCCGTGGCCAACCTGAACAACCAGCAGGAGTCGCGCAAGATCACCATCAGCCTGCGTGATGCCGGTGTCGGCGATCAGCTCGACGTTGAACGGGCCGATGCGCGTCTGGCCAACGTCGAAGCCACCGTGCCGCAGTTGCAGGCGGAACAGGTCCGGCAGAAAAACCGTATCGCTACCCTGCTCGGTGAGCGCCCGGACAAACTGACCGTCGACCTGAGCCCGAAAGACCTGCCGGCCATCGCCAAGGCGCTGCCGATCGGTGATCCGGGTGAACTGCTGCAACGGCGTCCGGACATCCTCAGCGCCGAGCGGCAACTGGCTTCGGCCACTGCGCGCATCGGCGTGGCCAAAGCCGATCTGTTCCCCCGGGTCAGCCTCAGCGGCTTCCTCGGCTGGACCGCCGGGCGTGGTTCGCAGATCGGTTCTTCAGCGGCCAACGCCTGGGCGCTCGGCCCAAGCATCACCTGGGCTGCGTTTGACCTTGGCAGCGTCCGAGCTCGTTTGCGCGGCGCCGACGCCGATGCCGAAGGCGCCCTGGCCAACTACGAGCAACAAGTGCTGTTGGCCCTGGAAGAATCGGAAAACGCCTTCAGCGATTACGGCAAGCGTCAGCAACGCCTGATCTCGCTGATCCGTCAGAGCGAATCCAGCCGAAAGGCCGCTGATCTGGCGGAAATCCGCTATCGCGAAGGCACCACCGATTTCCTCGTCCTGCTCGACGCCCAGCGTGAGCGCCTGAACGCTGAAGACAGTCAGGCCCAGGCCGAAGTCGAGCTGTATCGCGGCATCGTGGCGATCTACAAGGCCCTCGGCGGTGGCTGGCAACCGGAGACAGTCGCCAGCAAGTAAAAGTTGTTAAAGAGCTCCTTTGGTTGGCCGCAACCAACCAATTTTTTGCCCCGCGTATCATTCGGTCGCGGGGTTTTTTTATGCCACTGAATCACCAATCCGTGTAGGAGCTGTCGAGTGCAACGAGGCTGCGATACTTGATCGGAATGCAGCCGGGGACGCTCTGCGTTCCAAGATCAAAAGATCGCAGCCTCGTTGCACTCGACAGCTCCTATAGGGGATCAGGGTTCCAGTACCGTCACGGTGGCGGTTGTCCCGGCGCGCAGGCGATTCTTGCCGGCATAGTCACCATCAATGCCAATGCGCACCGGCACCCGTTGCGCCAGTTTCACCCAGGTGTAACTCGGGTTGATGTTCGCCAGCAGTCGACTCCCCGGCGCGTTCTCGCGGTCGGCAATGGCGAAGGCGATGCTTTCGACCGTGCCGCCGAAACGCTCACCGCTCATCAACTGAATGCGCACCCGGTCACCCTCCTCAATGCGCGGCAGCTTGGTTTCTTCGAAATAACCGCTGACGTAGAACGAATCGCTGTCGACCAGCGCCAGCAGGGCACCGCCCGCCTGCGCGTAATCACCCTGGCGGGTCAGCAGGTTGGTGACATAACCGCTGACCGGCGATTCGACGCGGGTACGCTGCAAGTCCAGTTCGGCTTGAGTCAGCGCGGCAATCGCCAACTGCACATTGGCTTCGGCCAGCCCAAGGTTGGCCTGATTGCGCAACAGATCCGCCTGCGCCACCGCCACGTCGGTGCTGGATTTCTCCCATTCCTCACCGGAAATCGCAAAGCCCTGCTTCAAGGTACGTCGGCGGCGCTCCTCGCTCTGACGCTGTTTGAGCAACGCTTCACTGGCAACAATCGCGGCCTGCGATTGCCCCAGCGAAGCCTTGGACACTTCCACCGAACGCCGGGCATGTTCGACCGCCAGTTGATAGCGCGCCGGATCGATTTCCAGCAATAACTGACCCTTGTCGACATGCTGGTTGTCCTGCACCGCCAGTTTGACGATACGCCCCGAGACATCCGCCGACAGCGTCACCACATCCGCTCTCACCCGGGCATCCCGAGTCCATGGCGCCCGGGTGTAATACTCCCAGGCGAACCAGCCGAGGACGATCGCCAGGATCACCACTGCCACGGTCATCATTCGTGCAACTAGTGCTTTCAAGACATCAGGCTCCCATCAACAGAATCAGCGTGGCGCAGACACAGGCATACAGCGCGCCTTCGAACAGAGCTTCATGCCAGACCAAGCGCAGTACGCCGAGGCGCCGCAGACACCAGTCCAGCAGCATGAAAATCGGGATGGCCAGTAACAGCGCCTGCGCAATGGGCGGCAGATAGACCCCGCCAATCTCGAAATCAATGAGCAAGTTGCGGTTCTCCTTGCAGAGCTTGAGGTTGCAAATACTCGCCGTGGCGTTCTAGGAACGACACGACGATCAGCAGCGCCACGCGCATACGGAACACTGACCATAAATGTTCATGACTGGCGGCGTGCAACTCGTCCAGCTCTTCACCGAGTTCGTGCAGCGTGTCCAGCAGCGCAGCGAGCTGCACATCGCCGCGTCCGGCAACCAGGCGACCGGTTTTGCGTAACGCCGATGCCAGGCGCTGGCTGAACGCTTCGGTGAGCAACCCATTGTGCAAAGCTTGCTGCCGCAACTGATGCATCGCCACGCCCAAGGCCACGCATGCCAGACTGATTTCGTACAAGCGCTGCATGGTGCGATCGTTCGCCGCGGGCAGTAGGCCGAGCAGGCTGGTCAGGCGATCGGTCATCCGACTCTCGAAGGCGAATTGTTGTTCATCGGTCGCCGGCATTTTGCTCAGTTGATACACCTGCTCCCGCGCTTCGCCGTACAAGCGGCGAATGCGCAAGTCCGGGCGGAACGGAAAGATCAGTGCATAGACGATCAGGGCCAGCATCGCTGCACTGACATAAGCGCCGGCGAATTCGAACCATTGGATCGCCGTGTTCTGCCCGGTGCCGGTATTTTGCGGTCCAAGCATGAGAAAGCTGGACAGGCCAAGGCCCATGCCGATCCCCGCGGTGGCCGGACTGGAAATACCCACGGCAATGGCATACAGCAGCGGCGCCAACAGCAAGGCGAGCAGCTCGAAATCACTGATCGCCGGCACCAGCATGAATTGATAGAACGCCGACACCACCAGCGCCAGGCCCAAGCCACGGGCATAGCTTTGCGCGGCCATCAGCGGGCGCGGGAAGGTCGCCATCAGCGAGCAGAGAATCCCCACAAGAATCATCCCGCCACGCGCGCCATCCCACGCCGTTTCGATCCAGATCAAGCCGCTGACCAACAGCGCGGTAAAGGCGCGAATGGCATTCATCGAGGCCAAGGTGAAATCCAGATGCAAAGGACTGCTCTGCCCGCAATAAAGACAACTGGCCGGGCGGCCTTCCTGAATGGCGTCACTCAGTTCGAGAATCTGCTCCAGTTGCTGCAGCAGCCGCGCCTGCTCCCAACGTAGCGCCCAGGCCAGTGAACGCAGGGTCGCGCTCATGTTCTCGGTCTGCTGCTCAGCCTTGTACGCCAACGCTTCGAACTGTTGCTGCAAAGTGACGAAACGTTGCCGATCGGCACCAGACAGCGCGCGGCCCTGTTGCGCCAACTGCTCAAGCAATGCCAGTTCTTCGGCACGCAGTTGCTGGACCTCCAGCGGCAGATCGCCCTCCCAGCGCTCGATGAGCAACTCACGTTGATGACGCAGCGCGGTCAGTCGCGAAGTGAGCAGCATCAGTTGATTGCCGAGCAGCAATACCAGGTTGTCGGCACTGCGCAGACGTGGGGCATCGAAATACAAATGGCGCCGCAATCCTTCCAGGGCGCTGATCTCACCGAGCAGTTGCATCTGTCGCCGCTGGAAATCGGCTTCGCTTTCTTCCGTGCGAAGCACCTCGGCGGCGTGGCTGGCGGCCAGTCTGATCACCTGATCGACCTTGGCGAAATAACCTTTGGCCACGGCTTCCGGGCGCGCCGTGAGCAAACTGACCACGCAGACGCAGGCCACCGCGAGCAACGTTTCGGTGACACGGGTAACCGCGAGCAGAAACGTGCCGTCCTGATCGGGAATCGCCAGCAAGGCCACGACCACAGCGGTGTAACCGCTGAGCACGAACGCCTGGGAACTGGTGTACCGCAACAACGTGCCGCCCGCTGTGCACAGCGCCAGCCACAACGCCAGCGTGGTGATGAACGGCAGTGGCGCCTGAGGAAAAATCGCCATGATGACCACTGCCACGGCCGCGCCCACGGTGGTGCCGATCACCTGGCCGAAACTGCGTGCCAGCGCCATCCCTGCCAATGGCTGGCTGACAATGACCACCGCCATGATCGACCACTTCGGCTGTTCAAGATCGAAGATGAACGCCAGATACAGGGTCAACAGCCCGGCGGCAATGGTCCGCAGGGCAAACAGCAAAACAGCCTGACCGGGATGGATCAAAGCCTTGAAATAGGTGAACAGCGCTGACATGGGCACACTCTTTAAAACGACTTCTGCAAGCGTAGACATTGCCACAAAAGCCTGACGGATTTCACAGTCGACACGTGTCGTAGGACGATTCGCTGGCAAGGGTTTGACTCATGCGCCAAGCTGACCGAAGCTTGCCGCTCTGCTCAAGTTCGAAGCTTTCGGAAACCCGCATGACTCAGTCCCGCCGCAACCTGCTGATCGGCCTAGGCCTCGTACTGATCCTCGGCGTCGTCTGGCTGTCCTGGCGCAGCAGCACACCGACCATCCCCGACGCTATCAAACATGGCTACAGCGAAGCGCTGAACGCTGCACGCACCGGTGAACCCGGAGCAGCGCGCCAGTTGTACCAGCAATTGGGCCGCCCTGACATCTCGGTCAAGCGCCGGGTCTGGCTGCATGCCGAGCTGGCTAATTATCCCAGCCCGCAGGCGCTGAAACTGGCTGACATCGACTTGCACCACGAAGCGCCGCAAGTTCGCGTCGCAGCGATCAAAAGCATCGTCGGTCTGGTGCCCAACGGGCAGCGCAGTCTGCTGCTCGGACCGTTGCTCGACGATGAAGAACAAACTGTCCGTTTTGCCGCGATCAACGCCCTGCTCGGCCTGAGCCCGGATGAGTTGGGTTTGTATTTTGCACCGCTACAGCAGGCCATTGACGGCTGGCAGCAGACCCTCGAGAGCCAGCCAGAAAGCGCTGCCAACCATGCGCAATTGGCACGCTTGTATATTCACAACGCCGAATACAAACAGGCCCGAGAGGCGCTGGACAATACGTTGCGCCTGGAACCCGGCAACCTGCCGGCGCTGGTCATGCAGATTGATGTTCTCGACCGCCAGGGCCAGAGCGATGCTGCCCGCCAGTTGCTCGCGCAACAGCTCAAGGCGCAACCTGATTCAGCCTATCTGCAACATGCCCTCGGCCTGTGGCTGCTGCACCACGGCCAGCGTGAATATGCCCTGCTCGGCCTGTCCAAAGCGGTCGAGCTGGAACCGGACAACAAGGATTATCGCTACGACCTCGCCACTACCCTGCACAGCGCTGAAGAACTGGAAGCGGCGCAGAAACAATTGCAGGAAATCGTCCAGCGCCACCCAGCGGATCGCAAGGCGCGGGTGCTGCTGATCAACTATTGGAAGGAAAGCGGCCAGTTGCAGAATGTACAGATTCTGCTGGCGCAACTGGAACAGCTGAATCCGGACGACCCAGCCCTGCAACAAGGTCTTTAAACAAGGTAAAGCGGGTGCAATCAACCGCCTGTCGAAAGAAAAAGCGGAACCGTGATCATGCCCTGAGGTCAAGTTATTCAGGCGGCTCACCTAAACCAGCCGCCGGATTACCCTAGTCATAAGAGGGCGTTTTTTGACTACATCAAACGAGTTGATCAGTGCGAAAGCTGCCGTCGGCATCGCGGGTCTGGATGACATCCTCGCCGGTGGCCTGTCTCGCGGCCATGTGTTTTTGCTCGAGGGGGAACCCGGGACCGGCAAAACCACCGTGGCTCTGCACTTCCTGCGCGCCGGTGCGCTGGCCGGGGAACGCTGCCTGTACATCACTCTCTCGGAGACCGAGAAAGAACTGCGTCAAGGTGCACTCTCCCATGGCTGGGAGCTGAACGAGAACATCAAGATCTTCGAACTGACGCCGCCAGAAAGCCTGCTGAACGCCGAGCATCAGCAAAGCCTGCTGTACTCTTCGGACCTTGAGCTGGGTGAGGCGACCAAGCAGATTTTTGAAGTGGTCGAACGCTTCAAGCCGACCCGCGTCGTGCTGGACAGCCTCTCGGAAATCCGCCTGCTGGCGCAGAGCTCCTTGCGCTATCGTCGGCAGATTCTGGCGATCAAGCACTACTTTGTGCGTTATGACGCCACGGTCCTGCTGCTCGACGACCTGACCACCGAATCCCTCGACAAAACCGTACACAGTGTCGCCCACGGCGTGATTCGACTTGAGGAACTGACACCGAGCTACGGTGCCGAGCGTCGTCGGGTGCGCGTGGTCAAGTATCGCGGGCAGAAATACCGTGGCGGTTTCCACGATTTCACCATCATGGGTGACGGCGTCCACGTCTTCCCACGCCTGGTGGCGGCGGAGCATCGCGGCGACTACGCACGACTGCAGTTGTCCAGCGGCATCCCGCAAATGGACGCGCTGCTAGGCGGCGGTATCGAGACCGGTTCCAGCACGCTGATTCTTGGCCCGGCCGGTACCGGCAAATCGCTGATTTCGATGATCTTCGCGGCCGCTGCGGTGGCTCGAGGCGAAAAAGCCGCACTGTTCATCTTCGATGAAGAGCTGGGCTTGCTGTTCGAGCGCATGCGCCACATCGGCATCGACCTCAAAGCCTTGCAGGCGACGGGCAATCTGCTGATCGAACAGGTCGACGCCGCCGAACTGTCGCCCGGGGAGTTGTCCCATCGCGTGCGCCGTTGCGTCGACGAGCGCGACATCAAGACCGTGGTTATCGACAGCATCAACGGCTACCAGGCAGCGATGCCGGAAGAGAACGCGTTGGTCCTGCACATGCATGAGCTGCTGCTGTACCTCAACCGCAAAGGCGCGGCGACCTTCATGACAGTGGCTCAGCACGGTCTGGTCGGCGATATGCAGGCGCCGGTCGATATCACTTACTTGGCCGACACGGTGATTCTGTTGCGTTACTTCGAGGCTCTCGGCAAAGTCCGGCGGGCCATTTCGATCATCAAGAAACGCACCGGCAACCATGAATCGACCATCCGTGAATACCGGATTTCTTCGCGCGGCATGACCATCGGCCAACCGCTCGAATCCTTCCAGGGCGTGCTGCGGGGCGTGCCGACCTACATGGGCACGGGTAATCCGCTGCTCGAGGATGAAAGCTTGTGACGGTCAACCCTACGCTGGCCGAACGGGTCTTGATTCTGGCGCCCATGGGGCGCGACAGTCAGATCGCGTTGATGATTCTCAACGAAGCCGGCTACGGCGGTATGGTGGCGCCGAGTCTCGGCGCTCTGTGCACCGAGCTAGAGGTCGGTGCAGGGCTGCTGCTGATTGCTGTTGAAGCATTGCGCGGTCCGGAACTGGAAGCGCTTATTGCCTACCTCGACCAACAGCCGGCGTGGTCGGACATGCCCATTGTGCTGCTGACCCACCACGGCGGCGAAGAACAGGGGCCGCCGTCACGCCTCAGTGCACTGCTGGGCAACGTGACTTTTCTTGAGCGTCCTTTCCATCCGGCGACGCTGGTCAGCCTGGTTTCTGCCGCCCTGCGCGGGCGGCGACGACAATATGAAGCGCGCGATCGGCTGATCGACCTGAGTGAAAGCGAGCGACGCCTGCAATCGACCCTGGAAACCCTTGAGCAGCAAGTCGAAGAGCGCACCGCCCAACTTCGTCACAACGAAGAAGCGCTGCGCCAATCGCAGAAAATGGAAGCGGTCGGCCAACTCACCGGTGGCATCGCTCACGACTTTAACAACATGCTTACCGGCATCATCGGTAGCCTGGAACTGCTGCGCCGGCGTCTGGCCAGAGGACGGACCGAGGATCTCGACAGCCTGATCGACCTCGGCGTGACTTCCGCCAACCGCGCCGCCGGCCTGACTCACCGCTTGCTGGCGTTCTCTCGCCGCCAGTCCCTCGACCCGAAAGCCGTGCAAATGAACACGCTGGTGCTGTCGATGGGCGAACTGCTGCAACGCAGCCTCAATGAAAGCATTCATCTGGAGATGCGCCTGGATGACGACCTCTGGGTTGCCGAAGCGGATCCCAATCAACTGGAAAGTGCCCTGCTCAACCTGGTGATCAACGCCCGCGATGCCATGCCCGAGGGCGGCAAACTGGTGGTGGAAACCAGTAATCAGGTGCTGCATAGCGACTTCACGGCCGCTTACAGCAATCTGGAGCCGGGCGATTACGTGATGCTCAGCGTCACCGACAACGGCAGCGGCATGCCGCAGAGTGTGGTCAGCCGTGCCTTCGATCCGTTTTTCACCACCAAGCCGATCGGCCAGGGCACCGGGCTGGGCCTGTCGATGATCTATGGCTTCAGCAAGCAATCTCGCGGGCATGTCTCGATCGACAGTGAGGTCGACCAAGGGACCACGGTAAAACTTTACCTGCCGCGTTTCCGTGGTGAAGAAATGGAAATTCCCGTCTCGGATTCGCAGCAGGCTCCGTACGCGATGGATGGCGAAACCGTGCTCATCGTCGAAGACGACCCGGCAGTGCGCGTGCTGGTCAGCGCCGTGCTCAGTGAGTTGGGTTATGCCTTCGTGGAAGCCAGTGATGCGGACGGCGCCATGCCGATCCTCAACTCAACGCAGCGCATCGATCTGCTGATCAGCGACGTCGGTCTGCCCGGCATGAACGGTCGGCAATTGGCGGAGGTCGGTCGGCAATACCGACCAGGTCTGAAAGTGTTGTTCATCACCGGCTATGCCGAGCACGCGGCGGTGCGCGGAGGCTTCCTCGACTCGGGGATGCAAATGATCACCAAGCCCTTCACTTTTGATCTGCTCACCGCCAAGGTGCGCGAGATGATCAACAGCTAAAACCACGGACGCCGTCAAGACGGCGCCCGTTGTTTTAATCAGGCCAGCAATTCCTGAATCTTTTCCTGCAGCACATCCAGATCGAAAGGCTTTTCCAGAATCGGTGCCTTGTTGGTGATCGGGCTGCCGGTCTCACGGATTTCCTGCGGGTAGCCGCTGATAAAAATCACTTTGAGGTCCGGTCGCAACTTCACTGCCGGCTCGGCGATCTGCACGCCGGAGATACCGCCCGGCAGGCGGAAATCGGTGATCAGCATGTCCAGGTGAGGTTTGCTGGCGAGGATCTCGAAAGCCTGCTCGCCATTTTCCGCTTGCAACACGCGATAGCCCTGTCCTGACAGGTAATCCGTCAGGACCATCAAGATAACCGGTTCGTCTTCGACGACGAGTACTACATCTTGCGCATCTACGCTCATGGGAAGCCTTTGTTCGGTCAATAGCTGCTGATACGACCGTGTGGTCACTCAGAGGTTGCGTCGGATATGCCGTTTTCCTGGATCGGCAGACAAACGCGAAACAGGGCGCCTTCGTTGATTTCACTCTCGACGACGATGGAGCCGCCATGGGCGGCGACGATCTGCTCGGAAATGAACAGACCCAGCCCGAGCCCGGCCACCACCGTCTTGGCGGACACCCGTTCGAACTGCTGAAAAATACGCTTTTGGTTCTCGGCACTGATACCAATGCCGTGGTCCTGGACTTCGACCCGCGCCTCGCCCCCTTCGCGATAAACGCGCACTTGAATCGGGCTGCGACCACCATAACGCAAGGCGTTGGTCAGCAGATTGGACACCACTTGCTCGATGCGGAATTCGTCCCAGCAACCTTCGACCGGCTCGGACGCTTCGAAGGAAACACTGGTCTCTGCCGCTTCCATTTGCGGGGCAAAGTTCTGCAGCAGATTGCTGACCAGTTGCACCAGATCGAAACGACTGGGGCGGATCGACAGTTTGCCGGTGCGGATTCGCGAGACATCGAGCATGTCCTCGATCAGGCGAATCAAGCTTTTGATCTGGCGCTCATCGCGATCGACCATCGCCTGCATCTTGTCGAGAGTGAACGCCGAGGCATTGTCCCGGGCCAAATGCATCTTGCGCAGTTGGGTTTCGAGAATCAGGCCATTGAGAGGCGTGCGCACTTCGTGAGCGACGATGGACATGAAGTCATCGCGCATGCGCACCGCCTGCTGCAGCTCAAGCTGCGTGTTTTGCAACTGTTGCAGCAACGCTTCCTGCTCGCGTCGGGCCTGCTCCAGCGCCTCGACCTGCTGCTTCATGGCCTTGCTCTGGCGATACAGATCGACGAAAACGTTGACCTTGCTTTTCACCGCATGGATATCCAGCGGTTTGTGCAGAAAGTCCACCGCACCGCTTTCATAGCCTTTGAACGCATAGTTCAGTTCACGGCCGGCGGCGCTGACGAAGATGATCGGGATGTTCTTGGTTTTCTCGGTGCCGCGCATCAGCTCAGCGAGCTCGAAGCCGTTCATGCCGGGCATCTGCACGTCGAGAATGGCCATGGCGAATTCGTGTTGCAGCAACAGCGACAGTGCTTCGTCCGCCGACAGAGCCTTGTAGACCGTGCGATCCTCGCGCTTGATCAGCGCTTCCAGCGCCAGCAGGTTTTCTGGCAGATCGTCGACGATCAACAGTTTGGCTTGGATATTACTCAGCATGCGATTCGTTCCAGCTCGACTAGCAGACGGCCGATGCCGTGAATGGGTAGGACATGATCCGGCTGCACAACGTTCAGTGCGGCCTGGGGCATGGTAGCGACTTGTGCATCCTCGGGGTCTTGAACAATGGTCAGGCCGCCGCAGCGCTTGACGTAAGCCAACCCGCGCGCGCCATCCTGATTGGCGCCGGTCAGCAGTACGGCGGCGAGTGTCTCCCCGTAAACGTCAGCGGCGGATTCAAACAGATAATCAATAGACGGCCGCGAATGATGTACGCGATCTTCAAGGCTCAGCGACAGGCTACGATCCGCTTCGACCGACAAGTGATAACCGGGCGTGGCGAAATACACCGTGCCGGCTTCAATGTCCTGCTTGTCTTCAGCTTCCTTGACCGGCATCGCCACACGGCGGGAGAAAACTTCCGCCAGATGACTGCGGCGTTCTTCCGGCAGATGCAGAACGATGATGATCGGCAGCACATAGCCTTTGCGCAACGGCCCGAGCAGGGTCAGCAACGCCTCGACACCGCCTGCGGAGGCGCCGATCACGACAGCCTCGATGCGAGGCAGGCTCGGGGTGTCGGTCATGATTTGCGGTAGATCCGTTCTTGTTTGACCAACGCCTCGAACTGGTTCGAGTAGTTGGAAAAATCCAGGGTTTCCTTGCTGCCCAGCACCAGAAAGCCACGATGCGACAGCGATTCATGGAACAGCCCGAACGCCCGGTCCTGCAGCTTCTTGTTGAAGTAGATCAGTACGTTGCGGCAGGAGATCAACTGGGTTTCGGAGAACACGCTGTCGGTGGCCAGACTGTGATCGGCGAACGTCACGTTCTCGCACAGGCTCTTGTCGAAAATCGCGTAGCCGTAAGCGGCCGTGTAGTAGTCGGCAAACGAACGCTGGCCCCCTGCCTGTTGATAGTTGGCGGTGTAGGCGCGGACGTTTTCCATGGAAAAAATCCCCTGCTTGGCCTTTTCCAGCGAGCGCGGGTTGATATCGGTGGCGTAGATGATCGTGCGGTCAAGCAGGCCTTCTTCGCGCAGCAGAATAGCCATCGAGTAGACCTCCTCGCCCGTGCTGCAGCCGGCAATCCAGATTTTCAGCGACGGATAGGTGCGCAGCAGCGGCACCACTTCGTTGCGGATCGCCAGGAAGTGCGACGGATCGCGGAACATCTCGCTGACCGGGATCGTCAGCAGTTGCAGCAGCTGCATGAACGCGGTCGGGTCGTGCAGGACTTTTTCTTGCAGGGCCGAGATGGTCGCGCACTCGAACTGACTCAGCGCATGCTGCACCCGGCGCTTGATCGAAGCGCCGGAGTAGTCGCGAAAGTCATAGCTGTATTTCAGGTAAATCGCCTCGATCAACAAGCGTAATTCGATTTCGCTGTTGCGCTCGGCTGAACTGCTGCGTTCCACTAGATGCGTTCCATTTTCGGTAACCACACACGTATCAGCGAGAACAGACGATCAAGGTCGATGGGCTTGGCCAGGTAATCGTTGGCGCCCGCTTGCAGGCAGCGCTCCTGATCGTCCTTCATGGCCTTGGCCGTTACCGCGATGATCGGCAGCTTGCGCCAGCGCGGATCCTTGCGGATTTCCATGGTGGCTTCGAAGCCATCCATTTCCGGCATCATCACGTCCATCAGCACCAGGTCGATGTCCTCGACTTCATGAAGTTTCTCAATCGCTTCGCGGCCGTTACGGCCGATCACCACGACTGCGCCTTTGTGTTCCAGCGCGCTGGTCAGGGCAAAGATGTTGCGCACATCGTCGTCCACCAGCAGCACTTTGCGACCTTCAAAGACTTTGTCGCGGCTGCGCGCGGTCTTGAGCATCTTCTGCCGTTCATGGGACAGCTGCGATTCCACTTTGTGCAGAAAGAGTGTGACCTCGTCGAGCAACCGCTCCGGGGAGCGTGCGCCCTTGATGATGATCGAGCGCGAATACTTGCGCAGCTCGGCTTCTTCGTCGCGGGTCAGGTTGCGTCCGGTGTAGACAATGACCGGCGGGAATGAGCAGATGTCCTCGGTGGACATGCGCTTGAGCAGATCGTTGCCGAGCATGTCCGGCAGCTTGAGATCGATGACCATGCAGTCGTAGATGGTCGTGCGCAGTAGCTCCAGGGCGTCCTGAGCCAGGCCGACGGCGGTGATTTCGATGTCTTCGTCGCCGATCAGCCGCGCGATGCTTTCGCGTTGCAGATCGTCGTCTTCGACCAACAGCACGCGCTTGACCTTCTGCGTCAGTTTGGCTTCGAGACGAGCGAAGACGTCCTTGAGCTCTTCGCGGGTGGTCGGCTTCACTGCGTAGCCGATGGCGCCCATGTGCATCGCCGCTTCGACGCGGTCTTCTACGGAAATCACGTGCACCGGAATGTGCCGGGTTTCGGCGCGTTCTTTCAGGCGTTGCAGCACGGTCAGACCGGAGTGATCCGGCAGGCGCATGTCGAGCAGGATCGCATCCGGGACGAATTCGCGGGCCAGGTCGTAACCTTCGTCGGCGCCGTGGGCAACCAGGCACATGTAACCCAACTCATGGGCCAGGTCATAGAGGATTCGTGCGAAATTCGGTTCGTCTTCCACCACCAGAATGCAGCGGGTGGCAAACGGTGCCTTGTCGCGATCATCGGCGAAGCGCGGAATGACCGCCGGAATCGCCGATGCCAGCGGCGTTGCAACGGCGACCGGAGCAGGCGCTGAAGGTGCCGGGTGAAAGGTCAGCGGCGCGGCCGGCGAGTCACCGAACTCGTGATACTGACGCGGCAACACCAGCGTGAACGTACTGCCCTGCCCCGGTACGCTTTCTACACTGATCGAACCGCCCAGCAACGTCGCCAGATCCCGCGAGATCGACAGGCCCAGACCGGTGCCGCCGTATTTGCGATTGGTGGTGCCATCCGCCTGACGGAACGCCTCGAAGATACTTTCCTGCTGATCCGCAGCGATACCGATCCCGGAATCCCTGACGCTGAAAGCGATGTGATCGTTCGGCTGCGCGGTGATGGTCAGGCTGACGGCGCCGTGCTCGGTGAACTTGATCGCATTGGACAGCAGGTTCTTGATCACCTGCTCCAGACGTTGACGGTCAGTGAACAGCAAGCCCGGTGCGTCCGGCTGAACCTCGACGCTGAAGGCCAGTTTCTTGTCCGCCGCCAACGGTTCGAACATCGAGCGCAAGCCGTCGACCAGACGATCGACACGGGTGTTTTCAGCGATCACTTCAAGCTTGCCGGCCTCGACTTTGGAAATGTCGAGGATGTCGTTGATCAGGTTGAGCAGATCGTTGCCGGCCGAATAGATCGATTCGGCGAACTTGACCTGTTCCGCCGACAGATTCTGCTGCGGGTTTTCCGCCAGCAGTTTGGCCAGAATCAGCGAACTGTTCAGCGGCGTGCGCAGTTCGTGGGACATGTTGGCGAGGAATTCGGACTTGTACTTGCTCGAACGTTGCAGTTCTTCGGCGCGCTCTTCGAGTTGGATCTGCGCCTGATTCAGCTCGGTGTTTTTCTTGTCCATGGCATCGCGCTGTTCGGCGAGCTGCTCGTTGGTCTGCTCCAGCTCCACTTGCTGGGTTTCCAGATGCGCCTGGGATTCCTTGAGAATCCGCGACTGTTCTTCCAGCTCTTCGTTAGCGGTCTTCAGCTCTTCCTGCTGCACTTGCAGTTCTTCGTTGAGCTGCTGGGTTTCGGCGAGCACTTCCTGCAGACGCTGACGGTAACGCGCCGCCTCGATCGAGGTGCCGATATTGCCGGCAATCAGCTCCAGCAGTTCGATGTCGCGCTCGGACAGCGGACGCAGGAAACCCAGCTCGATCACACCGTTGACCCGGTCGTCATCGCTGGTCGGCACCACCAGCACGCTGTGCGGCAGGCCTGCACCGAGACCGGAGCTGACTTTGAAATAGTCGCCCGGAACCGAATCGAGGCGGATCCAGCGTGCTTGTTCGGCGACCTGGCCGACGATGCCTTCGCCACTGTAGATCGTCTGGTTTCGCTCTTCCTGTTCGCGGGAGAAGCCATAGGTTGCGACGCGCTTGAGCCCACCGTGCTCTTCGCGCACATAGAGGGCGGCGACGGCGGTGCCGAGGTATTGCGCGCAGAATTGCAGAATGTTGCGTCCCAGCAGATTGAGCGTCAGTTGCCCCAGCACCTGTTCGGCCAGTTGTGTCTGGCCGTTGCGCAGCCACGCCTGCTTCTCCAGGCGTTCGGCGCTGGCCAGCTGTGCGGCGAGGTTGGCGCTGTAGTTGGTCGACAGGTTGAGCAGATCACGGCGCCCGATGTAGGCCAGCAACCCGCTGATACCGACGATGAAGATCAGATAAAGGGTGATGCTCCAGATGGTGGTGCGTCGCACGTCTTCGTTGCGCGTGGCACGCAGCACCTGCTCGGTCTCGATGACGTCTTCGAACTGCTTGCGAATTTCGTCGGTCAGGCGCTTGCCCCGTCCGGCCTTGACCGCCCCGCGATAGTCACCGCTGCTGCGCTGCAGATCGATCATCGATTGCGCGTAGTTGGCCCATTCCACCTGCAACGCTTGCAGGCGGCGCAGACGATCGGTCTGTACCGGATTATCGGCGGTCAGCTCCAGCAACGTATTGAGAGCGACCTCGATACGCGGCTTGGCGATTTCATAGGGGTCGAGGAAGTGCTCGTCACCGCTGAGCAGATAACCGCGCATGCCTGTTTCGAGATCGACGGTGAGCTTCACCGCCTCATTGGCGTTATTGATCACCCGGTCGGTGTGCTCGACCCACTGGATGACCGACAGCAAATAAGTGATCAGCGAGACGAAGAACACGGCGCTGAGCACGCCGACGCCCAGCGGCAGGCTGACGTTGCGACTCAGTAATTTGCGAAACCGTTGTTCATCAACCGAAGACGAAGAGGACATGGGGCGGCCTTGGCGAACTGTTGAAAACCCGAGAGTTTGCCCCAAAACCCTGGTCTGGATCCATTTTTCTCACACAAATGATGGCATTTTCCTACGCACGTCTGCGCATTGGGCGACGCCAACGGTTATCCTTGCCACATCGCACCGAGCTGTTCTTTTTGTATCAGCTCGGGAACTTGTGGCTATGCGCCACTTACTCATGCAAGAGTCCGGCATTTTCGATCGCCCGGTATCCCCCGATTTCATTTGAGAGCCCTGCCATGTCTACCAATGCCTCCACCATCCTTGTCGTAGAAGATGACGACATCGTGCGCATGCTCATCGTCGATGTATTGCAGGAGCTGGAATTCACGGTGTTAGAGGCTGATGACGGTAAAGCGGCACTTGAGATTATTGCGGATGCTGGGCAGCCGATCGATTTGATGATGACCGACCACGGCCTGCCTGGCATGGATGGCCGCGAACTTGCTGAAAAGGCGCGAGAACTACGCCCTGCTCTGCCCATCCTGTTTGCCAGCGGTTATGCCGAAACTATCGAAGTGCCCAGCGACATGTATGTAATTGGCAAACCGTTCTCCATAGACAAATTGCGCGACAAAGTAAAATCCATCATTGATCAAAAATCTTAACCAACCTTCATCTGATGATGACACTTCCCCTCGGGACACCAATTCAAGAACAATAACGTTCGTACAACTGAAAAACTCACTCACATAAAGCACGTTGATTAGTATCCATTTAAAAAAGAGGATAAGCCGCACTTACAGACCAACAACAAGCGAACTTCATGAACATCAAACCTGCAAATTTCCTGAGCCAACGCAACTTATCCAGGATTCCTGATTACGCCGACTTTCAGAGCGATCACACGCCCAGCGACAACCGCGAGCGCGAAGAAGTTATTTACAAACTGAAAAAGCGCTCGGCGGGTCTCACCCCATCGCAAACACTATCCCTCGTCGGTGCAACCCTTACTCTCGAGCCTGGATCGTCTCTGGAAGACGCCCTGCTTCCGGGTAGGCAGCTGCTGAAAAAGATGTCCGAACATGCGTCCTTCCAAAAACTGCTGACAACGTTGCAACTATCCGAGCGTGTCATTTTTGAAGTAACAGCTGAAGGCGAAATAAATGCAATAACTTCTAACAACGTTACTGGATTCGCAAACGCTTTCGTACTTGCTGCGGATCTGAAAGAAGACCTGCAAACACTTATTGAAATGGCAGAGCTGACCGGCGGCAAGATTTCCAGCATCGATCAGATTGATGTAGCGCAATGGCTGAAATTCCATGGTTATGTAATTCCGCGCGATGCCGCCGAAACTTTCCGCCTGATGGCATTCATGGCTGCCCCGCCCGATCCGGGCGCGAAGTTCGGTAACTATCGGGAGATGATCAAGGCAAGCGAAGGCAATGCGGCCACGCTTTCAGCGACTCAACTCGGTGAGCTTCGAAAACTGATTGCCAGCTACTTGAAAGGCCAGTCCTTACTGGAACATTTGTCGGAACGTATTCTGGGCGGGCGGTCAACGCCCTTTACACGCTCCGAAGCAGAAAACGTGATAGACCTATTAATCTCCAGTCCGATCGCTGCTCATTGGGCGGACGCCTACGTGCGCGATCTGGACTGGTACGGCGCGCGACCAGATCAACCCCAATCGGCCGCGTCCCGCAGACAATTAATACTGACGTCGCTATTGGTCGATCTCCACCCGCAAGTCGGTGAACAAGAGCCGCGCAACCATGTGGCCGACTTCGATTTATATGCCGCCGAGCATCTGGAACTCTCCTTCGCAGAGGTCCAGACCAGGTTCGAAAATCACCTCATCACGCATCATCGAGTCAGCCGTAAAAACGCCGCGCTTGCAGCTCATCTGTTACTGGCCGAACCCGCACCCGAGTTTCTGGTCAAGGATCTGCCTGAAGAACTGGTACTGGGCACACCGCAATGCGTCGAATACTGCCGAGCCGTGGCAGTGCATGAGATCATCGCGCCAGGCTCGACCCGCTCAATGACTTACGCACAGCTGCAACACCGTTCAACACTGGAACCGGCAACCGAATCACGCAAGCAACTCGACACTCTGGCAGCGGTGGATCCTGTCATCGACTGGGCCGTACTGAATAAGATCCTCTCGCCTGAAGATGTCGAGAAGTCTGTCCCCGAGGCTCTGAAAGTCGCCACGAACGCCTATGTGCAGCATGCCAAAACCCTGGCCGAAAACGCTGAAACATTGACGCGTCCGCTGCCAACGCGCAGAGGCGTTGCACTGGACATCCTCAAGCATGTTGCCAAGGGTTGCACTTATCTTGAAAAAGACGTCCTCAAGCAAGTACGCAACACACCGCTGGAGGACGCGTACAGCACGATGCGCCTGTCACCGGTTGAACTGCACATGTCCAATGATCTTGCGACTGGCGACTGGGACCTGAAAAAAGGCGAAAGTATTTATGAAGCGTTTCCCGGCCTGTTGCGCAATCTGGTTTCTCCCGATGGTGAGTTTCACCGTCAGTTCAACCGAGCGTATGTCACACACACGCAAGCCATGCATACGCATTTGAAACAGGCATTCTCATTCTTGCCACTGCCCGACCGGATCCGTTTGCTCAGAGGCAAAGTAACAATGTTCACGGTCAGACCCTCGGTCGCAAAACTCCAGACCATCACGAATCTGTCCGTTAATCCCATTGCGTCGGTCATTGACTTGATCGTGAAGACAGATGGGCATAAACCCACTGAAAGCCATCAGGAAATAGATGAAGCAAAGGGCCGTTACGGGGTTGTGATTTACTGCGAGTTCGAAGGCCAGATTTCGTGTTACGAATTACTGACGTTGCAAGGCGTCTGCCGTGAAAACACTGAACTGGCAGCACTTATCCAGCGTGAGAACCTGTTGGAGCCAAAAGTTCGCCGCACCGGGATAAATTACTCAGCGCCGGCCACAGTGCATCAATTACCAACAGACATCGAATGTTATACCCATGGTGTTACGCCCGGCCTCGTCGCTGTCAGTTCGGGAGTCATCGACAGAGTCGGTGAGCTGTCCGCCGCGCCACCGGCGCAGATCAATGGCTACTATCAGAGCTTCTACTCTACGGAATTCGATCGCCTGGTGAATTTCGTGCTCAAGCACAGACCTGTGGCCACTTACGATGAACTCGTCAAAGAGTGTTGGGGACAGACCCGGCTTGAGGCATTGCGGATCAAACGGGACAAGGATCTGGATACATTCCTCAACGTTATCGTGCCGTTCAAATCCTGTATCGAGGATCTGACCTCCGACGATGTAGAACGACAGATTCAGGGAGCCGCAGCGTGCACACTGGAAGCCGCAATGACAATCCTTCTGGTAGTCGCCGCTGTTGCAAAAATTGCCAGTGTGGTTGCCAAAAGCATGAGCATCGCCACGAAGGCCGGCAAAATTGCGTCTACGGGTGCTGGACTGGTGAACAGTATCTTCAACCCGCTGGATGGCGCTACGGATGTGGTGTTCAAAGGAGCGAAATTATTACGTAAAGGCTGGCAAAGCGGGGTGGCCGCACTCGAAGGCGCCATTCACGACGCTCGGAAATGGACTGCAAAGCCGCCTTACCATGCACTTTCCTCGGTGGTCGATACAGACACTATCCGCTTGGGCACCCGGCAATATGCGCAAAACTCGAGCGACATATTCCAGGTATGGGGCATCCGCCACACTGATGAATGGTACGCCGTGAACCGCTTGGGTGAGCCGTGGGGACCAAAGTTGAAAAACCTTAAGCTGGTCAACTTCTTTCGTAACCCTCTCAAGCGAGCGAAGCCGTTCAGTTACACGCGTGGCTATCTGAAAAAAGCGATTCCTCACGCCAAGAGCAAAATCGACAACACTATTCAGTTAATCTCCGATGCCGGCAACGAGGAAGTCAGAGCAATCATCCGGCATGTATTCGGTGACAACTCGAATGCGGCAGTTGAGCACATCACCAGCAACTTGCGAAAGATGCGCAGGGATCTTGACTTCCTCAGTCTGGATAACATGATCTTTCGACCGCCGGGTAGCGATACCCTTGCTGCGTTACAGCCTCAAGCTTATAAACGCTGGCAAGCGGCAGTAAGCTCCAATACCAGACTGGACGTCAACACCAGGACTTTCCTGGCCATGTACCCGGATAATCTTGATGAATACTATGCAGCGGCCAAGTACGACGATGCCAGGATCGGCGATGTTCTTGTGCATGAAATATCTCACGGTGCACCCGACACGCTTGATTTCTACTACGGTGAAGTGTTCAAGGGCGCCACTCCGGCAGAGTACAACGCGGTCGGGCTGCTGGATTTCGCAAGAAACCCTCGCAAGGCCCATCCCAAGAATCTGGCCAACCCTCATTACGGCTTTGCCACGTTAAAAGACTTCGAGGACTTTGAGTCGAGCATTGCGAACTGGCCAAAAATCGTGCAAGAACATCCGGCGTTATTGAATGCCGAGTCCTATTCCCTGGCTGTCTCTTTGATCGATCAGTACCAAACCAGCGAGGCCACGTTTCACTTCAACCTTGCCGCGATCACCCATGCGATCGATAGCACCGCTCCCGGAGAGTTTCTTCAGGGCCCGCTCCTGCTCAACCTGGCCAAACCGGCTTTTTAAACAGGGCTTGAAAATGCAGTGCTGACGAAAGGGGCGCAGATAACGATCACTGTGGTTTAATTGCGCCCTTTTTCTGCCGACTCGGCTGATATTCAGGATTGCCGTCATGACACTGCCCTCCACCACCAAAGTCCTGGTCATTGGCTACGTCTGGCCCGAACCACGCTCGTCTGCAGCCAGCGGCCACGTCATGCAGATTCTCGAAACGTTCCTCGAGCAAGGCTGGGACATCACCTTCAGCAGCCCGGCCGGCCCCGGAGAGCATAAGGCGGACCTCAGCGCGCTGGGCATTCGCGAAGTGCCGATCGAACTCAACAACAGCAGTTTCGATACGTTCATCAGCGCGCTGGCGCCGGATATCGTGCTGTTCGATCAGTTCATGATGGAAGAGCAGTTTGGCTGGCGTGTGGAAAAACACTGTCCTGCCGCTCTGCGTGTACTCGAAACATCTGATCTGCAGAGCTTGCGCCATGCGCGCCATCAAAGGCTGAAGGACCGCTTGAAGGTCAACCAGGATCAGGACGACTTCACTGATCTTTTCGCGCCAGGGTTGCGCGAGGAATTTGAGCTGATGGCTGACACCGATCTGGCCAAACGAGAGATTGCAGCGCTGTACCGGTGCGATCTGAACCTGATCATTTCTCCCACGGAAATCAAGCTGTTGGTCGAGCAGTTCGGTCTGTCGCCGGAGTTGCTGCACTGGTGCCCGCTGATGGTTGATCGACCAGGCCTCGAGCCGTCTGGATACACGGAGCGCGAGCATTTCCTCAGCATAGGCAATTTTCGTCATGCGCCAAACTGGGATGCCGTGCTGTGGTTGAAGACCACAATCTGGCCGTTGATCAGGGCGCAACTTCCGGCGGCGCAGTTACACGTCTACGGCGCGTACACCCCGCCGAAAGCCTCGGCGCTGCATAACGCGGCGCAAGGCTTTCACATCATGAACCGTGCCGAGGATGCCTTGCAGGTGATGTCAGCGGCGCGAGTCTGTCTGGCACCGTTGCGGTTTGGTGCCGGTATCAAAGGCAAACTGATTGATGCGATGTTGTGTGGCACGCCGAGCGTGACCACGCCCGTCGGCACCGAGGGCATGCATGACAATCATCCATGGCCGGGCGCCGTGGTGAGCACTGCGCATCAGTTCGCCGAGCAAGCGGTGCAGCTGTATAACGATCAGCTTCGGTGGCAGCAAGCACAACAATGGAGCCTCGAACTACTTGAGCAGCGTTATCAGCGAACAACTCACGCCGCTGCGCTCATAGAACGAATCCATGCCTGCCGACAACTTTTGCCGCAACTTAGAAAAAACAACTTCACAGGTTCAATGCTGCGCCATCACACGCTTAAGAGCACGCAATACATGGCGCAATGGATCGAAGAAAAGAAACGCGACAAATAATAGAAACAATGAACAACATATTGCATCACTCATCGTATTGGCAACTTCGCCGTATCTATCTATAAACAACCTGCAACGCCAACATGACCGTTGGCGCAAACTAAAAACCATGCAGGCTTATTATGAACGCTCCATACAACACTTATGAATGGATGACGGCGACACCGTCCCTCGACAGTTTGACGCTTCTGCAAATGGCGCTGCCGGGCACGCACAACGCGGGTAGCGACTGGCAAGCTTCTTATCCGCTCCTCGGTCCGCCGCGCCACTGGCTGGCATGTCAGCACAATACGTTTTTCCATCAGCTCCATCACGGCGCAAGAGCCCTGGATATCCGCCTCGATTATGAGCAGAGTGCCGAAGGGTTGGCCAAATTCCGCCTACATCACAACGGCCATCGCAATTCGCGAACGCTGGGCCATCTTGTTACGGACGTAAATGACTTTCTGGAAAAGCATCCTGACGAATTTATTGTGCTGGATTTTCACGCGCTGGACGGTGAGAACTTTGACTTCGCCTATTTTAATCAAATGATTATTCACTTTCTGGGCATGCGCATTATTCCCCGGAGCAATCATTACTTGCCGATCGAACAATTGAAGCAAATCAGTCCGCGACAACGTATTGTGGTGGCGGCACAGTCTCACCGGGATCTGAACGAAAGCGTGTTTATTGGCAAAATCGACCACGAATGGACTGGCGAAAGCATCACTAACGCTCAAGAACTGCACCAATTCATCACCCAGCTATTGAAGAAACCATCTTCCAGTTGGGAGTTCTGGTCCTTGTCCGCAACAAGTTACAGCGCCCTTGGCGGGCCGGTGGATATTCATGACCAGCTGAATGAATGGTTCGATCCAGGCAAAAGCAACTGGGCCCAGCTGTGCAACATCATCAATGTCGATTTTATTGAAGAGTCACGAATCGTCGATTTTTGCCGCACGGCCAACCTGAACAAGGTGCACGGGCGCTCCGTTTGATCTGCTCAGCCATCAGACTGGCGCCGAGCATGACAAACCGGGCATGATCCTGCGCAGAGAACAAGAACAGCGCCCCTGTCATGACCCGAACCGCTCGCGTGACCGATCCTTCCTACGAGTTGATGGATGACCATAACGGGTTGTCCATCATCTACCGCCAGCACGGCTTCCCCTGCCCGCTGGTACGCTGGCATTTTCACAAGGAATACGAGCTGCACCTCATCGTCGCCAGTTCCGGCAAAGTGTTCATCGGCGATTACATCGGCAACTTCTATCCGGAAACCCTGTTTCTGACCGGTCCGAACCTGCCGCATAACTGGATCAGCCAGGTCGCCGAGGATGAAGTGGTCGAGAAGCGCGACATGCTGGTCAACTTCACCGACGAATTGTTTGAAAGCGGGCATCAGGTGTTCGCTGAACTGAAAAGTCTCGCGCCACTGCTTGAGCGCGCGCAATACGGCATCGAGTTTCGCTGCAAACGCACAATTCGCCAGGCGATGACGCTGATGCAGAAGATCGCCGACAGCACCGGTATCACCCGCCTCGGGCACTTTTTCATCCTGATGGAATTGCTTTCTTCCACAGACGATTTCCAGTTACTGTCCGGTGCGACTACGCCGCAACTGGCCGACGAACACAACATCGACCGCACCAACCGCGCGGTCGATTACATCTTCAGCCACTACGCGCGGGACATCTCACTGGAAGAAGTGGCCGAACATCTGGGCATGACGCCGACCTATTTCAGCCGTGTGTTCAAACAGGCCACCGGGCGCAACTTCATCGAGTTCGTCAATCGCCTGCGCATCAGCAAATCCTGTGAATTGCTGGCCGACGGTGACAAACCGGTGACCGAGGTGTGCTTCGAATCGGGGTTCAACAACATTTCCAACTTCAATCGGCGCTTTCTGCAACTCAAGGGCATGACGCCGTCGCATTATCGGCGGCTGGCGGTGCAGCGGCTGACTGAACAGAATCATCTCTGACGACACGCCACCTGTGGGAGCGAGCCTGCTCGCGAAAGCGTTCTGTCAGTCAAGAACCCTGTGACAGGGATATCGTCTTCGCGAGCAGGCTCGCTCCCACAAGAGGTTGTGCCCGGCTGGCGAAATCTGTACGCATTCGTTAACCGCACCTCGCGCAAAACCCCTTCCCTGCGCTCACCCAACCAAACCCCAGTGCAAAAAAGTATCAACAAAAGTGCTAGGGATGATTTGTCAGCCCTGCCGTTGAAGGCTGTAATCAGCGCAGATTCTTCCTGCATTCGGAAGACACAAAAACAATAACCGTCCTTCTGCCCCGTCGGGTGCCAGAAAAGGAGTGCACGATGCAACCCACTGCAAAAGCTCTGCTCGCCCTCACCTGCATGACCCTCAGCAACGTCAGCCTTGGCGCCCAGACCCTGACCATCGCCACCGTCAACAACAGCGACATGATCCGCATGCAGAAACTCTCGAAAACTTTCGAGAGCGAGCATCCGGACATCAAGCTCAATTGGGTGGTGCTGGAAGAAAACGTCCTGCGTCAGCGCCTGACCACCGACATCGCCACTCAGGGCGGCCAGTTCGACGTGTTGACCATTGGCATGTACGAAGCGGCACTCTGGGGCGGCAAGGGTTGGCTGGAGCCGATGAAGGACCTGCCGGCCAGTTACGCCCTCAACGATGTGTTCCCATCGGTGCGTGAAGGCCTGTCGGTGAAGGGTTCGCTGTATGCGCTGCCGTTCTATGCGGAGAGTTCGATCACCTATTACCGCACCGACCTGTTCAAGGACGCCGGGCTGACCATGCCGGAGCGTCCAACCTGGGAAGAAATCGCCGGCTTTGCCGAAAAGCTCACCCAGAAAGACAAAGAACAGTACGGCATCTGCCTGCGCGGCAAGGCCGGTTGGGGCGAGAACATGGCCCTGGTGACCACGGTTGCCAACGCTTACGGCGCGCGCTGGTTCGATGAGCAGTGGAAGCCGGAATTCAGTGGCCCGGAATGGAAAAACGCGCTGAATTTCTACGTCAACACCATGAAGAAATCCGGCCCGCCAGGCGCATCCAGCAACGGCTTCAATGAAAACCTCGCCCTGTTCAACAGCGGCAAATGTGCAATCTGGGTCGATGCCAGCGTCGCCGGCTCGTTCGTCACCGACAAGACCCAGAGCAAGGTCGCCGATCACGTCGGTTTCACCTTCGCTCCGCATCAGGTCACGGATAAAGGCTCGGCGTGGCTGTATTCGTGGGCGCTGGCGATTCCGACCAGCTCCAAGGCCAAGGACGCGGCGAAAACCTTCAGTGCCTGGGCCACTTCCAAAGAGTACGGCGAACTGGTTGCCAAGACCGACGGCATCGCCAACGTGCCGCCGGGCACCCGCGCTTCGACCTACAGCAACGCGTACATGAGCGCCGCGCCGTTTGCCCAGGTGACGCTGGAATCGCTGAAGGCCGCCGACCCGAGCAAGCCGACGCTCAAGCCGGTGCCGTACATTGGCATTCAGTTGGTGACCATTCCTGAATTCCAGGCAGTCGGCACCCAGGTCGGCAAGCTGTTCTCGGCAGCCCTCATTGGCCAGACCACGGTGGATCAAGCGCTCGCGGCGGCGCAGCAGACCACGGAACGCGAGATGAAGCGTGCGGGTTATCCCAAGTAACGCCTCCAAACCTGTGGGAGCTGGCTTGCCAGCGATGAGGCCGGCACATTCAACATTGATGTCGTCCTTTCCATCGCCATCGCGGGCAAGCCCGCTCCCACAGGGTCCGCGTCGATGTCAGGAATGCTGGTTTTTCCTGAACATTTATCTGCACCCACTGGGTTGTGAATGCCATGAATACTTCAACTGCCAAAGCCCACATCGACCTGTCGCCACCCCCGCGCAAGCTGCGGGTGCGCAATCCCGGCTGGTTTCTGGTCAGCCCTTCAGTGGCGCTGTTGCTGCTGTGGATGATCGTGCCGCTGGGCATGACCGTCTACTTCTCGATGATCCGCTACAACCTGCTCTACCCCGGCGAAAACGAATTCGTGGGGCTGGAGAACTTCACCTATTTCCTCACCGATTCGGGCTTCATGCCCGGCGCGACCAATACGTTGTTGCTCGTTGGCAGTGTGCTGCTGATCAGCGTGGTTTTCGGCGTGTTGATCAGCGCGTTGCTGGAGGCCAGCGAGTTCCTTGGTCGCGGCCTGGTGCGGGTGATGCTGATTTCGCCGTTCTTCATCATGCCCACCGTCGGCGCGCTGATCTGGAAGAACCTGATTTTTCATCCGGTCTCGGGGATCCTCGCCTACCTCTGGAAGCTGTTCGGCGCGCAACCGGTGGACTGGCTGGCGCACTACCCGCTGCTGTCGATCATCATCATTGTTTCGTGGCAATGGCTGCCCTTCGCGATCCTGATTCTGATGACCGCCATGCAGTCGCTGGATCAGGAACAGAAAGAAGCCGCGCGCCTCGATGGTGCCGGCCCGATCGCGATCTTCTGGCACCTGACCCTGCCGCACCTGGCGCGGCCGATTGCCGTGGTGGTGATGATCGAAACGATCTTCCTGCTCTCGGTGTTCGCAGAAATCTTCACCACCACAAACGGCGGCCCCGGCTACGCCTCGACCAACCTCGCCTACCTGATCTACAACCAGGCGCTGGTGCAGTTCGACGTCGGCATGGCCTCGGCGGGCGGTTTGATTGCCGTGGTCATCGCCAACATCGCCGCGATCATTCTGGTGCGGATGATCGGCAAAAACCTGACTGACAAAGCGTGAGGCCTGCCATGACCCTCCAACAATCCCGCCGCCTGCAAAGCCTGCTGCTCGGCACGCTGGCCTGGGCCATCGCGATCGTGATCTTCTTCCCGATCTTCTGGATGGTGATGACCAGTTTCAAGAGCGAAATAGACGCCTTCGCCACGCCGCCGCAGTTCATCTTCACGCCAACGCTGGAGAACTACCTGCACATCAACGAGCGCAGCGATTACTTCAGCTTCGCCTGGAACTCGGTAGTGATCTCGTTCAGCGCCACGGCCCTGTGCCTGTTGATCGCGGTGCCGGCGGCCTACTCGATGGCGTTCTACGAAACCCAGCGCACCAAAGGCACGCTGCTGTGGATGCTCTCGACCAAGATGCTGCCGCCGGTGGGCGTGCTGATGCCGATCTACCTGCTGGCCAAGAGTTTCGGCCTGCTCGACACGCGCATTGCGCTGATCGTGATCTACACGCTGATCAACCTGCCGATCGTGGTCTGGATGGTTTACACCTACTTCAAGGACATCCCCAAAGACATCCTCGAAGCGGCCCGTCTCGACGGTGCGACGCTGTGGCAGGAAATGGTTCGCGTGCTGCTGCCGATCGCCAAGGGCGGCCTCGCCTCGACCGTGCTGCTGTCGCTGATCCTGTGCTGGAACGAGGCGTTCTGGTCGCTGAACCTGACCTCTTCGAATGCCGCGCCACTCACAGCGTTGATCGCCTCGTATTCAAGTCCCGAAGGGCTGTTCTGGGCCAAGTTGTCGGCGGTCTCGACCCTCGCTTGTGCGCCGATTCTGATCTTTGGCTGGATCAGCCAGAAACAACTGGTGCGCGGGCTTTCGTTTGGTGCCGTGAAATGATCTCAAAGCGAAACCTTCCCCATGTGGGAGCGGGCTTGCTCGCGAATGCGGTGTGTCATTCAACACTGATGGTGAATGACAGGGCCCCTTCGCGAGCAAGCCCGCTCCCACAAAAAGCCTGCAAGGCTTCAAACGAATAACAATATTGCGGAGGCCCATCCCATGGCCAACCTGAAAATCAAGAATCTGCAAAAAGGCTTCGAAGGCTTTTCCATCATCAAGGGCATTGACCTGGAAGTGAACGACAAGGAATTCGTGGTCTTCGTCGGCCCGTCGGGCTGCGGCAAATCCACCCTGCTGCGCCTGATCGCCGGCCTTGAAGAGGTCAGCGGCGGCACCATCGAACTCGATGGCCGCGACATCACCGAAGTCAGCCCGGCCAAGCGTGATCTGGCAATGGTGTTCCAGACCTACGCGCTGTACCCACACATGACCGTGAAAAAGAACATGTCGTTCGCCCTCGATCTGGCCGGCGTGCCGAAGGCCGAGGTCGAGCGCAAGGTTGGCGAAGCAGCGCGGATTCTCGAGCTCGGGCCAATGCTCGAGCGCAAACCGAAACAGCTGTCCGGCGGCCAGCGCCAGCGCGTGGCGATCGGCCGTGCCATTGTGCGCAACCCGAAGATTTTCCTTTTCGATGAGCCGCTGTCCAACCTCGACGCGGCGTTGCGCGTGCAAATGCGCCTGGAGCTGCTGCGCCTGCACAAGGACCTGCAAGCGACGATGATCTACGTAACCCACGATCAGGTCGAAGCGATGACCATGGCCGACAAAGTCGTGGTGCTTAACGGCGGCAGAATCGAACAGGTCGGCTCGCCACTCGACCTCTATCACAATCCGGCCAATCTGTTTGTCGCAGGCTTTCTCGGCACGCCGAAAATGGGTTTCCTCAAAGGCAAGATTGCCCGCATCGACGGCGCCAGCTGCGAAGTTGCGCTGGACGCTGGCACGCGCATCAGCCTGCCGTTCAACGCGGCCAGCCTCAGCGTCGGCAGCGCGGTGACGTTGGGCATTCGCCCGGAACATCTGGAGCTGGCGCAACCCGGCGACTGCACGTTGCAGGTGACCGCCGACGTCAGCGAACGCCTTGGCAGCGACACCTTCTGCCACGTCACCACCAGCGCCGGCGAGGCCCTGACCATGCGCGTGCGCGGCGATCTGGCCAGCCGTTATGGCGAGCAATTGAGCCTGCGTCTGGACCCGACTCACTGCCACCTGTTCGACGCTGAAGGTGTGGCGCTGACCCGCCCACTGCGCGCTGCCGCCTGATTTCGAGACTATCCGATGAAACTCAACCAACCGAACCTCAATCGCCTCGCCGCCGAAGTGCAACTGCCGGGCTACAACCTGAGCGACACACGCCAGGGCATCGCCCACATTGGCGTCGGCGGTTTCCACCGCGCACATCAGGCGTATTACACCGATGCCTTGATGAACACTGGCGAAGCGCTGGACTGGGCGATTTGCGGCGTCGGCCTGCGCCCGGAAGATCGCCGTGCCCGCGATGATCTGCGCGAGCAGAATTACCTGTTCACCCTGTTCGAACTGGGCGACAGCGACGACACTGAAGTGCGCGTCATCGGCGCAATCCGCAACATGCTGCTGGCCGAAGATGGGGCGCAAACGCTGATCGACAAACTCGCCGAACCGCAGATCCGCATCGTCTCGCTGACCATCACCGAGGGCGGTTACTGCATCGACGACAGCAACGGCGAATTCATGGCGCATCTGCCGCAGATTCAACACGACCTCGCCCATCCCGAAACGCCGGGCACCGTGTTCGGTTTCCTCTGCGCCGCGTTGGCCAAACGCCGTGCGGCGGGTGTTCCGGCATTTACCGTGATGTCCTGCGATAACCTGCCGCACAACGGCGCCGTCGCGCGCAAGGCACTGCTGGCGTTCGCCGCGCTGCGTGATCCGCAATTGCGTGACTGGATCGACCAGAACGTCAGTTTCCCCAACGCCATGGTCGATCGCATAACACCAATGACCAGCACCGCGCATCGCCTGCAACTGGCCGACAAACACGGCGTCGATGATGCTTGGCCGGTGGTCTGCGAACCGTTTGTGCAGTGGGTGCTGGAAGACAAATTCGTCAACGGCCGCCCGGCCTGGGAAAAGGTCGGCGTGCAGTTCACCGACGATGTCTCGCCGTACGAAGAGATGAAAATCAAACTGCTCAACGGCAGTCACCTGGCGCTGACATATCTAGGCTTTCTCAAGGGTTATCGCTTCGTCCACGAGACCATGAACGACCCGCTGTTCGTGCGTTACATGCGCGCTTATATGGACCTGGATGTCACGCCGCAACTGGCGCCGGTACCGGGCATTGATCTGAGCGAATACAAGGACACGCTAGTCGCGCGGTTTTCCAATCAGGCGATTGCCGATCAGCTGGAGCGAGTGTGTTCGGATGGCTCGTCGAAGTTTCCCAAGTTCACCGTGCCGACGATCAATCGGCTGATTGCCGATAGTCGCGAGACCAAACGCGCTGCCCTGGTAGTCGCGGCGTGGGCGCTGTATTTGAAAGGCGTGGATGAGAACGGTGACACGTATTCGATTCCGGACCCGCGGGCGGCTTTCTGTCAGGGATTGGTGGCGGACGATGAGTTGATCACCGAGCGGCTGCTGGGCGTTGAGGAGATTTTTGGCACAGCGATACCGAAGTCGGCGGAGTTTGTTGCGGCATTCGAGTGGTGCTGCCAGAGTTTGCGCGAGGTTGGGGTTTCGCGGACATTGGAAAAACTCCTCGCAACCTGATCGTTCCCACGCTCTGCGTGGGAATGCAGCCCGGACGCTCCGCGTCCCATCAAAAGCGGACGCAGAGCGTCCATTGAGGCGTTCCCACGCAGAGCATGGGAACGAGCAGCCGTGGAGTTTTCATGACAACAACAAAGCTCTTCCTGGGTATCGACTGCGGCACCCAAGGCACCAAAGCGATCATCCTCGATGCCGACAGCGGTCAGGTGCTAGGCCTGGGCGCGGCGCCGCACACTATGATCAGCGGCGCCAATGGCCGCCGCGAACAAGACGTCCAGCAGTGGCTCGACGCTTTCGTCAGCGCCACGCGCCAAGCCTTGCAAGCGGCCAATGTCGACGGTCAGGCGATCCTCGGTGTCGGCGTCTCCGGCCAGCAACACGGCTTGGTGCTGCTGGATGAACAAGGCGCAGTGCTGCGCCCGGCCAAGCTCTGGTGCGACACCGAAACCACGCCGGAAAACGAGCGATTGCTCGCGCAATTGGGCGGCGAGGAAGGCTCGCTGGAACGCCTCGGCGTGGTCATTGCGCCAGGCTACACGGTGTCGAAACTGCTCTGGACCAAAGAGCAGCATCCTGACGTGTTCTCGCGCATCGCTCGGATTCTGCTGCCCCATGACTACCTAAACTACTGGCTCACCGGCCGCGCCTGCAGCGAATACGGCGACGCCTCCGGCACCGGATATTTCAACGTGCGCACGCGGCAGTGGGATTTGCAGATACTGCGCGACATCGACGCCAGCGGGCGTTTGCAAACCGCGCTGCCGGAGCTGATCGACGCGCACGCGGCCGTTGGCACTATCCTGCCGGCAGTCGCCGAGCAACTCGGCATCAACCCCAACGCTGTAGTTTCAAGCGGCGGTGGCGACAACATGATGGGCGCCATTGGTACCGGCAATATCCAGCCCGGCGCGATCACCATGAGCCTCGGTTCTTCCGGCACGGTCTACGCCTATTCGGAGGAGCCGAACGTCAGCGCCGATGCCTCGGTCGCCACTTTCTGCTCCTCCAGCGGTGGCTGGCTGCCGCTGATCTGCACGATGAATCTGACCAACGCCACCGGCGCGATTCGCGACCTGTTCAAGCTCGATCTGCCGACCTTCAACCAACTGGTCGCGCAGTCGCCGATCGGCGCCGAGGGCGTGAGCATGCTGCCGTTTCTCAACGGTGAGCGCGTCCCCGCCCTGCCCCACGCCACCGGCAGCCTGCATGGCCTGACCATGGATAACCTGACCCAGGCCAATCTGTGCCGCGCCGCTGTCGAAGGCACCACCTTCGGTTTGCGCTACGGGCTGGATTTGCTCCGCAAGAATGGTTTACAAAGCCTGCGCATTTGCCTGATCGGCGGTGGCTCGAAGAGCGCGGTGTGGCGGCAGGTCGTCGCCGACATCATGAACGCCCCGGTGATCTGCACCGAGCAAAGCGAAGCCGCCGCACTGGGCGCGGCGATTCAGGCAGCGTGGTGCGCGTCGCGCTCTAACGGCGATGATGTCTCCCTGGCCGATCTGTGCGAGCGCTGCGTCAAACTCGACGCACGCAGCGAAACTCTGCCGATCGCCGCCAATGTCGCGGCGTTCCAGCAGGCCTACGAACGCTATCAACAGCATGTCGCAACCCTATAACGAGCAAACAACTATGTACCTGGTGTGTGGCGAAGCCCTGTTTGATTTCTTCAGCGAAAACGATGCCAGCGGGCTGGCCTCGAAAGTCAATTTCAAGGCGATTGCCGGCGGCTCGCCGTTCAACGTCGCCGTCGGTCTGCGCCGCTTGGGCGTGGATTCGGCGTTGTTCGGCGGCCTGTCCACCGACTACCTCGGACGACGTTTGCAGCAAGTGCTGCAGGACGAAGGCGTGCGCCCGGACTATCTGGTGGATTTCGCCGCGCCGACCACCCTGGCGATGGTCGCCGTGGGCGCCAACGGTTCGCCGCATTACAGCTTTCGTGGCGAAGGCTGCGCCGATCGACAACTGAGCGAGGCGCATCTGCCGACATTCGGCGACGAGGTTCGCGGCCTGCACATCGGCTCGTTTTCGCTGGTGGTGCAGCCGATTGGCGACACACTGCTGAAACTGGTCCAGCGCGAAAGCGGCAAACGCCTGATCAGCCTCGATCCCAACGTGCGCCTCAATCCCGAGCCGAACATCAATCTATGGCGCGAGCGCATCGCCACGCTGGTGCGCCTGGCCGATCTGATCAAAGTAAGCGACGAGGATCTGAGCCTGCTCTATCCCGAGCAGGATCCGCAAAACGTGATTGACGGCTGGCTCGAACATCGCTGCCAGATCGTCTTCCTGACGCGCGGTGGCGACGGCGCGACCGTGTTCAGTCGCGCCTATGGCTCGTGGTCGGTACCGGCCAATCAGGTTCAGATCGCCGATACGGTTGGCGCTGGCGACACCTTTCAGGCGGCGCTGATCACCTGGCTGACCGAGCACTCGCTGGACTCGGTCGCTGGCGTGCAGCAGCTGAGTCGCGAGCAGATTGACGGCATGCTCAGGTTCGCCGTACAAGCCGCGGCGCTGACCTGCAGCAAAACCGGTCCGGATCTACCCTATCGTCATCAGTTGAGCTGAGCGCGTAGACTGTCGGCCTTTTTGCGCACGACGGAAACAAGCTTTTGAATCTCAGGCACATCCTCGCCCTCCTGACCCTGGCCACCCTGCTGAGCGGTTGCGGCACCTCGCCGCCCCGCTCGCCGGAAGACATCTGCGCAATCTTCCGCGAGAAAAGCGACTGGTACGACGCTGCGCAAGTCACGCAGAAACGCTGGGGCGTGCCAATCCAGGTGCCTTTCGCGATCATGTATCAGGAATCCGGCTACCGCTACGACGCCAAGACACCACGCAAATACCTGCTCTGGGTAATTCCGTGGGGCCGCGTCTCCACCGCTTCCGGCTATGCGCAAGCCAAGGATGAAGTCTGGGCCGACTATCAGAAAAGCACCGGCCGCAACTGGGCCGATCGCGAAGACTTCGACGACGCCATCGACTTCGTCGGCTGGTACATGGACAAGACCACCTCGATCAACGGCGTGTACAAATACGACGCCTATAACCAATACCTGAACTACCACGAAGGCTGGGGCGGCTTTCGCAACAAGACCTACGCGAGCAAGGCCTGGTTACTGCCGACTGCGCGCAAGGTGCAGAACCGTTCGGATCTGTATGCCCAGCAATACGCCGGCTGCAAGGAAGACCTCAATCGCGGGTTCTGGAGCCGGTTCTGGCATTGGTTGTAGAAGCCCTTCGCGACCAGGCTCGCTCCCACAGGACCTTAGTGAACGCCGATTTTGTCTACACCCGAGAAACCTGTGGGAGTGGGCTTGCCCGCGATGGCAATCTCTCAAACACCATCAAAGTCTATGAAAGGCCCGATTTCACTGACCCAAATCGCCCTCCTAAGGGTTTTCCCTATGACATCAAGGCCCCACATCTACGCCATTTGCGCCTTGAATGAGGCCGTCTAATCCTGCAACATCCATCACCTGCTTATTCAACGGACGGAATTCAAGGCATGCTGGACGCCAATGCAACCCACATCACCCTCTCGATCGAAGACGCCAACGCCGACCTGCAAGTCCTCAGCTTCACCGGTCGCGAAGCCCTCAACGAACCGTTCCGTTTCGACCTCGAACTGGTCAGCGCCCGCCCCGACCTGAAGCTCGAAGAGCTGCTGCACAAGCGCGCCTGCCTGACGTTCGGCGCCACCGGCGAAGGCAAGATTCACGGCCAGGTCTATCGCATCGAGCAGGGCGACTCCGGCAAGACCCTGACCCGCTACAGCATCAGCCTGGTGCCGCAACTGGCCTACCTGCAGCACAACCATGATCAGCAGATCTTCCAGCAACTGACGGTGCCGAAAATCATCGCCCAGGTGCTGGAAGATCGCGGCATTCTCTCTGACGCCTACAGCTTCCAGCTCGGCGCCGAATACCCGGAACGCGAGTATTGCGTGCAATACGACGAGTCCGACCTGCATTTCATCCAGCGCCTTTGCGAAGAGGAAGGCATTCACTTCCACTTCCAGCACAGCAGCAGCGGCCACAAACTGGTGTTCGGCGACGACCAGACCGTATTCCGCAAACTGAAGCCGGTGAGCTACCAGCAGGACTCCGGCATGGCCGCCGAGAAACCGGTGATCAAGCGCTTCAACCTGCGCCTGGAAACCCGCACCAGCCGCGTCAGCCGCCGCGACTACGATTTCGAAAAACCCAAGTTACTGCCGGAAGGCGCGGCTAAATCCGAATTCGCCCCGGACCTGGAAGACTACGATTACCCCGGCCGTTTCACCACCCGCGAGCGCGGCAAGTTCCTCTCGACCCGCGCCCTCGAACGCCATCGCAGCGATTACAAACTTGCCGAAGGCAAAGGTGATGAACCGACGCTGACCAGCGGCCATTTCCTCACGCTCGCCGAACATCCGCGCGCCGAGTGGAACGACCTCTGGCTGCTGCTGGAAGTCTTCCACGAAGGCAAACAACCGCAAGTGCTCGGTGAAAACGTCACCAGCGACGTCACCGACAACAAGAGCGATTTCCACCAGGGCTACCGCAACAGCTTCCTCGCTACCCCATGGGACGCGCACTACCGCCCTGCCCTCGAACACCCGAAACCGAAAGTCCTCGGCAGCCAGACCGCCGTCGTCACCGGCCCGCCCGGCGAAGAAATCCACTGCGACCAATACGGCCGCATCAAAGTGCAATTCCACTGGGACCGCGACGGCCAGTCCGACGATAAAACCACCTGCTGGATGCGCGTCGCCAGCGGCTGGGCCGGCGCAGCTTACGGCGGCATTGCCGTCCCGCGCATCGGCATGGAAGTCCTCGTCACCTTCCTCGAAGGCGACCCCGACCAGCCCCTCGTCACTGGCTGCCTATACCACAAGGAAAACGTCGTCCCCTACGACCTGCCGGCCAACAAAACCCGCAGCACCTTCAAAACCCTCAGCTCCCCGGGCGGCAAGGGCTACAACGAATTCCGCATCGAAGACAAGAAAGGCGCCGAACAGATCTACATCCACGCCCAGCGCGACTGGGACGAAAACATCGAACACGACCAGAAAATCCGCGTCGGCAATGAACGGCATGACACCGTTGAAGCCAATGTGTTGAGCGAGTTCAAGGTCGAAGAACACCGGATCACCCATCTGGACCGCATCAGCGAAATGCGCGCGGATGATCACCTGACGGTGGGTGTGACGCAGCATGTGAAGGTGGGGACGGGGCAGTTTGTTGAGGCTGGCAACGAAATCCATTACTACGCCGGCCAGCGAGTCGTGGTCGAAGGCGCCATGGAGCTGACCGCGAAGGCTGGCGGCAGCTTCGTCAAGGTCGATGCGGGTGGCGTGACCATCAGCGGCGCTGAGGTGAAGGTCAATACTGGCGGCTCGCCCGGGGTGGGCACGCCGGCGGCGCCGTTGTTGCCGGGGCCGATGAAGGTTGTGGATGCGGATAAGGCGGGGAAAGTCCCTGTCCCGCTGCCCAAACGTCTGAATGAATCTGGAATAACGCCGTTGTGCGGCAAGCAAAGCAACGGCGCCTGCAGCCGTAAGGATTGCACATGCATGTGAAAGCGCTCAGCGCACTCCTCGAAGCTCCACGCCATGGGTTCGTTGATTTACCGAGAGAAAGCTCTGAATCAACAGTGTGTTTCATTATTGACCCGGTTCGACAGCCTGACGCGATGAGCCGCCTTTATCGTGTTGGCGAACCGGTGGTAGATGCACAGGGCCTGTTCCTCAAAACCGCCTTCGCTGAGATCGCCGCTGACGGTCCGCTCTGGATCACCGCGCCGTGGAGCAGTCGCCTTGCGGCTGAGGCAGCAAAGCTGTGCGAGGAAAACTTTTCTGGCATTGCCATTACTACAGCTGATTCTGACAAAGCGCTCGCCCATGCGCGCTGGCTCTTGCGCGCTAATGATGGTTCTGGCGGACAGAGCCTGCTGAGCTACCACAAGCCAAGCCTGTGGGCCGCGCTGGCCTATACCGTTGGCGACAACTCCCATCAGCTGTTCGGCCCTTGGCAGCACGTATACAGCCCAGCGCCGGTTCATTTTGGGCGCAATAAAGGTCCATGGCTCAGTTGGCGCGCCGTCTCGGAAGTCGAATGGCTGGGCGATACTTCAGTGTTCAGCCTGCCGCCATCCGCGGCGAACGTTCAAGAGCATTTGGGTTGGGTTTATTGGGCAGATGAACATCACGCAGATTACGGCGAGCCGAGCGATGAGCATCTGCCCAACCTTGTGGCAAACCTCAATGTGCTGGTTGCCCACAATATTTACGAAGGCCGTCACTTGCTGAAGCTGGGGTCAATCACAAATGGCCCACTGCTTGAAACACAGCCACAGGCAATGGCCATCCTGCAATCCAGGGAAGAGTCGTTCATCAAAGTACAGCAGCTGCAGCAACTCACCACCAGCGTTGCTTGATGAACCCGTCCGTTAAGAATGAATGGAAGCGAAATGGAACAAAATACCAGCGCAGCACCTAACACCGAGTCGGCACCTGCAAAACCGGTAGTTGCTGATGAAACTTGTGCAAAACCGCCTCGGGATATTGGTGAACAGCCCGAAGCGCCGGAAGACACACCAGGCGATCACGACAAAGTGAAAACGCCCTGCTCCACCATTTATGGCAGTGCAATTTACGATACGGAAAATGAATCCTTCTGGTTACTACCAGAGCGGACAAACTCCGCCCTGAAAGAAGCTTCCAGTGACTTGGAACAGAAGGTCAGCTCAAGCAAATCTCCAGAAGAACGGAAAAAAGGGCTCTACGAGTCGGGACTCCTTGAGTATTTCCTAGAGCCTAAACTGGCAAACTTTCTTGAGGGTGACGAGAAAGCACGGATGCTAGAAATCGAAGCTCAACATCCGAATATCAGCAATCTAGATGCAGCACTTCTAGAGGCTCAGCAGAACTTAAAAACCACGGCGCCAGAAGATTCTTCCACTCAGCTTACCGCCCTTGAGCAAGATCAGCTTAAAAGAAACCATTTCCTGTCCGCCCGGGATGCTGCAACCCGCGTACGTGGCATGCATAGCGAATGGCAAAAGCTCAAGCGCATGGCCATCGCCGCCGCTAAGGAAAAAGGCTACGCGTACGAAAGCGGCAACCTTTATGCGCCCAAAGCCATCGCGGCCCGGGAAGCCGTTCAAAAGTATCTGAAAGCGCGAGAAGCGCTGTTAGAGGACAAGGATCTCACCAAGTTAACCTCGGCAGAGCTCGCGCCGATGCTCGCTCAAGATAAAAAACGAATCGACGAGATCGCGATGTGCGGCACTAACAATCAGTTGATGCTCTGCACCTATGTACGCGACCAGGAAATCAAACGTAAGGAAAGGAAAGCGACCTACAGCGCTTATCTGGAGGCCATCACCGACGTTGCACAATACGGAATCGCATTGCCGGAGTTCGCGCTGATTTCTGAGGGCGGAGCAGTCGAAAGTGGAGTCGACCTGTTCAAGCAATATATGGCGCTCGAGAAAGAGCAAAAAGAGACCAATGAACGTCTCAGCGCCAAGTACAAAGGCTGGATCGAGGCAAGTGGCCGACAAGCCAAAGCGCCCACCAACCTGGTCACTAATGAACGTGCCGACTGGGACCGCTTGCAGGCTTCGAAAGAAAAACTACGACTTCAGGCTGAGAGCAATGTGGAAACGGCAATTGTTCGCCGTCATCTATTGTGGGAGCCAGAGCAATTTCAGGCAAGACCTGAAGAGCGCTTGATTAAAAACGGCTTCCCGCTGGCCGAGATGAGCATGGCGGACAGCCTGAAAAAACCGCTGACCTATCTCAGCATGTATTCGCTGCCACGACTCAAACAAACTGTTAAGGATGACTGGAAGAAAGTTGGCGCCAAGGTCAAAGATCTGATGAAGCGTCCGGGCAATAGCGATGGAAAAGCAACGACGGACACTGAACTGAGTTTGTTTGGACAGTGGCTGAAAAGCGAAGGTGCGTTAAGAATCAAGGATCAGGAAAGCGATTGGTTCTCAGCCGAAGGGTGGTTCGAAATCGAAAAATTCAACGCCTACCTTGAAAACAAAAAGTACAAGGTCACTGCGCTGGAAAACGCTGGTACCCGTAAAGAATGGGGGCACCGATTGCAGCAAGTGTTGTTCAAGGACAACGTACGCAAGACATTCCGCATTTTCGACATCACACCGCAAGCCCAGTTGGTTCGATGCCTAATGCCCTCCACCACGGAAACTATCCATTCATCGACAAAAGTAGAGGGGCCGGACTGGACTCTGGCCGAAGGATTCCAAGCCTCCGCCAAGGCTACTTTTGCCGTTGATCTTGCCAGAGGCGAGGTCGAGCTTTTTAAAGTCGACTTGCCAGATCGTGCCAGCGCGAAAGATATTGTCATCACCTACCGAAATGCAGAAGACATACAGCAAAAGATGAATCTTGGACGTTTTTCGCTCTATTTAGGCGCGAAGGCTTGGGGCTATGCAGGAGCATCATTGTTGCTTTCTTCGGAAATTGCATTGGATGTCAGCAACGCTGGGTTCCATTTAGCGCCTCCGGAACCGGTTGTGCGCAACCCCGATAAGCGCAGCTACGCGAGAACTGAAAAAAGTGGACAGATTAAAAAAGCTCCTGAAACGCTACAGATACAGGATGGCGCGAAAGCCGCATTTAATCTATTCGCCGGTCTGCAAACCGGGATAATGGTCACCGGAGCGCTAAATTGGGCACCACCCGGCGAAGTAGCCTTGCTAACCAAAGCGCCCGTTTCCGGAAAAGCTGCCGGAATGAAAGCCAGCGAATGGTTCAGCCTTGCGCGTTTGACTGTGGAACTCAACGCCGCTGCCGGTCTCGGAGCGAGGGCTGAGGCGAGTATTTCCCTGCACGAGGGCCGTCTGATTCTGGTGCTCAAGGCAGCCTTGATCGCCGGCCCAGGCGTCGGTGGCTCCTTCAAGTTCGAAGTCGGCTACGATGCCGTCACCGAGCTGCTTAACATGTTCCGTAGAGAACTATATAAAAACAAACAGAACCCTTACTTTGTCATTGAAGACGAAACCTATGCGTACCTTTCAAAATTAAATACGCTGGCCATTGGCGGTTTTGATATTCGGATGATTTATCTTATGGGCGCTGATGCGGTGATGACGCTTTATGAGAGCTTGACTGCGACAGGAAAAGGCGGATCTATTGCTGATACGATTATGTTTTACGATCCAGTGGAAGAGCTTGAGGAATGGTGCATCAATGCGATTCCAGGCGCGCTCGGACCATTATTGATGACACTCATTAGCCCACCTGATGATTTCTCTGTAAATTATTCGAATAACTCAGATAAACCTGATAAAAAAGAGCGCAAATATGACAGTGATCAAGCGCACCTAGTTCAGCAGCAGGCCATTGAGCGCATTCTCGGCTGGATTGTAAAAAGTGCAACCAAGCAAAATTCAATCGAACAAGCTCAGTATCAATTTGAGCAAATTTGCATGTGCATGAATAAGTTTGGAATGAAGCCAGCTAATGCTGAGGAGAAATATTGCGAAAACCGTTTGGCGCTTGATAATTTCATGACTGAGGCAGTCCTTCGCCTTACTGTTCCCTCAGGGGAGGAAATGCGAACGCGCTATAAAGATCATGTCAAATTGTTAGGTGCAAAACGTGACGGATCTTGCCAGCGCAGCCAATATCAAGGACGAACATACGTACCAGCAGGTGTGGCTAAATTTATTCCGACCATCCATTAATGAATTAAAGAGACAAGCATATGTGGCTGCGCTCACTATTCTCAGTAGTTATATTCCTCACTTCTGCTAGCTCCTCTCTGGCAGAGCTCGCCCCACGCCAAGAGCAGGCCAAAAACCATGGCATTGTCCTTTATAATCAATTGAAGACCGAGTCTGCCAAGCCTTTTTATTGATCGCATCGGAGGCAGGAGATAGTGAAGCTCAATATTTGTTAGCGGAAGTGCTTAGAAAAAAATCACTACATGAGCTCCGAAGCTAGGGCTTGGTATGAGGCGTCGGCTAATCAAGGCAACATATACGCCATGATTCAGCTAGGACGGAGTGAAAAAGATCTATGCGATATCACTCGCGACTGCAAACCACCTCAGAAAGATCCGATCGAGTGGCTGAACGAAGCCAAGAAACAAGCTATAGAGAAAGCAAAAAACGGTAACGCTGAAGCAATGTACATTATGTATGAAATTACCCTAGACGATCAGTGGCTTGAAAAAGCAGCTATTGCGGGTGACGATCAGGCCCAGTACTGGCTGGCGGTATCTTATAAGCAAGGTGATGGCTTTTTCTTACCTTGGAAACGAACAGAAGAAGTAAAAAAATGGTTCAAACTGTCCGCTGAAGCAGGAAATCCGCGTTCCATGATGGAGTATGCGGCTCTTCTTTTCGAGAGCGGAGATCTTGAAGGTTTTAGACACTGGAATGAGCAAGCAGCGATAGCAGGTTATGCGGAATCAGTGTATGGATATGGCTCATATCTTGCTCATGAGCCCGACACATATGGATTTCCATATGACCCCGTTAAAGGCTATTCACTAGTTTCATCCTTAAGTATTCTGAACGGCGGGGGTGGAATGCAAGAAAACGTTGAATACAAACTCCCTCTCATTGCAGCCAAGTTGACACCCGCACAAATTTTCGAAGCGCACGAGCAAACAAAGAAATGGGCTGCTACACATCCTCCGCTGTCTTTTTTTCCCGAAAAACTAAGTCGGTAATTCACTTTAATCAATAATGAGTTAGGACGCGAACTACTTGAGAGCCATAATCAGGATCATCGCTCCTGGTTATGGCTGATCGGCAATCGCTTCAATGCAAATATCTTTGGTTAAATGTGCTTACCGCGTGATCCCCGATCTATTCAGCCTAATTAGTCCAATTACCCCCTTAATCCTCGAATCAAAGACTCTACGGTACTGTTCCGCTCAGGCATCGCGCTGAAACCGGCTGCGGCAGGCTCGTTCGGCTTCGTGCCGGGCGCCTATCCGTTACGCTGGAGTCCTCTCATGAACATTCGTCCCCTCCTGCTCACCGCCACCCTCGCCTGCTGCTCATACGCCGCACTGGCCCAAGCCAACGACACCTCCGCCACATCGAATCAAACATCCTACCAATACGGCATGCCACTACACGTGGCGAAGGTGCTTTCGCTAACCGAGCCGCCGACCTCGGAATGCAAAGTCATCACCGCCGACATGAAATACATCGACAACACCGGCAAGCCCGCACAAATCAGTTACAGGAAATTATCTGACGCATGCAGTCGGCAGAACTGACAGACGCTTCTGATTTTCCGGTTCGCCATAGGCGTGGGGTGGCTCCGGCGGTTATGCTCGGGGCCTTCCCTACTGCCGCAAGGATTGGCCATGCAGTTGTCGTTCCGCACGTTGTCGAGCTTCACTTCAATCCTGTGTGTTCTGCTGGCACTGGTCTGGGGATTTTTTCCGGAGGTGTTGCTGGCGATCTGGAGTATTGGCTATTCGGAAGGCACTGGCGTAGTCGCAAGGCGCAGCGCGGTGCTGTTTGCGGCGTTGGGGGTGATGTTTTATTTGCTGCGCAATGCTCCGCCGTCAGCTGCACGCGCTGCACTGAGCAATGGTTTCATCGTCGGCTGTTTCGGTTTGGCGGCGTTGGGTTTTGGCGAGTGGCTCAATGGCCATGCCGGCCCCGGGATTTTGCTCGCGGTGCTGGTCGAGTTCGCGCTGGGCCTTGGTTTTGTGCAGGCCCGGCGCGTGACGGTCGAACTGGGTGAGACGGTGGGTTAAACGGCTCGAGAACGAGCGCTGGTTTGATGTGTTGTGGTCTGTTGCGCGAGGTCGGAACGCAGGCCAGCGACCAGGTTGTTGATTTCACGGCAGCTGTTCAGGCGGCTGGCGTCGATTCCACTGACGTAGAGATCGGCTTGGTCGGTCCGATGGTCGCCAAATACTTTGACGGACATCGACAAGTCGGGTGACAGCGTGCACTGGCAGCGTTTCGGCAAGAAGCTGCTTTCAATGATATTGCGTAATTCCAAGGCAGATAAAAACATGGCGAACCCTCTCCTTTCTGTGCGATTGCCAATCAAGTATTCACGCTGACCCTCTGCTGCGCCTTCACGGGTGTGCCCCCGCTGTTTCCCTGGTGCGGCAAGTGGTGGTACTGCGAAATGCCCATTGGAGTGTAGGCGCCCAAATCCAGTGCGCCTCACGGAAAGAACGCATAAACCGTGCCTTTGATCGGTTCGTTTTACGCCCTGCAAAATCAAGCACTTGGAAAAGTGGCCAGTATCCTGCTATTTGCAAAATGCATGAACCGACCACCCGTCCACTGCAATCTGCAATCTCCGGCCGAATTTGCTTTCGAAGACCATGACGGCAAGAATGTCTCCCATTGCAATTCAACTCGCACGGAGGCTTCCATGAATTCCTTACGAATTTGCGCGATCACTGGCCTGTTAATCGCCAGCCTTTCCACCCTCGCTCACGCCGCCAAACTCGAAGACGTCGCGCCGTTTCCCAAAGCAGAAGCCGGGTTTACCCGTCAGGTCATCCATCTGCCCAAACAAGAGCAGGAGGAGAATTTCCAGGTTGAAATTCTCGCTGGCAAAACTCTGGAAGTGGATTGCAACCGTCAACGTCTGGGCGGTGTTCTCGATGAAAAGAACCTGCAAGGCTGGGGCTATCCGTTCTATCGCCTGGAAAAGGTCATCGGCCCGATGAGCACGATGATGGCCTGCACGCCCGGCAGCCAGAAAAAGCGCGCTTTCGTTCCGGTCGTCGGTGACGGCTTCATGTTGCGCTACAACAGCAAGTTGCCAGTCGTGGTGTACGCGCCATCGGACGTCGAAGTGCGCTATCGCATCTGGTCGGCGTCGGAAAAAGTCGGCACCGCCCTGCAGGAATAACCCGAGCGCTTGTTACGCCGGCACGCCGCAAGCAGCGGCGCGTTCGGCGACATGGCGCAGACTGTCGAAGTTGATGTTGGCCCCGGAGTCGATGGCGACGAATGTCTGATCGCGAACGCCGCTGCGCGCCACGTACTGCTTGATCCCCGCCACGGCCAGCGCACCTGAAGGTTCAGTGATCGAACGGGTATCGTCGTAGATATTCTTGATCGCGGCGCAGAGCTCGTCATTGCTGACCGTGATTACCTCATCTACACAAAAACGGCAAACCTCAAAGCCATACGCGCCGATCTGCGCCACCGCTACGCCATCGGCAAAGGTACCGACGCTTGGTAGAACCACCCGCTCGTCCGCGCGCAATGCGGCTTGTAGACAGGCCGAATGTTCGGATTCGACGCCAATGATCCGCACTTCCGGGCGCAGGTATTTGACGTAGGCCGCGATACCGGCGATCAAACCTCCGCCGCCGACCGGGATAAAGATCGCATCCAGCGCGCCTTGATGCTGGCGCAGGATTTCCATTGCCACGGTGCCTTGGCCGGCGATCACGTCAGGATCATCGAAGGGTGAAACAAACGTGCATCCGCTCTGCTCGGCCAAATGCAGCGCATGGGCCAGAGCAAACGGAAAACTCTCACCATGCAGCAATGCTTCGGCACCGCGACTGCGCACGCCGAGCGCTTTGAGCTCAGGGGTGGTAGACGGCATGACGATCGTCGCGGCGACGCCCAACTCCCGCGCTGCCAGCGCTACACCCTGCGCGTGATTACCCGCCGACGCAGTGATCACTCCCTGCGCTCGCTGCTCATCGCTCAGTTGCACGAGTTTGTTGTAAGCACCACGGATCTTGAAAGAGAACGTCGGTTGCAGATCTTCGCGCTTGAGCAGGACCCGATTGCCCAATGTTTCCGACAATGCCGGCGCAGGCTGCAACGGGGTACGCACCGCAATGTCGTACACCGGCGCGGCCAGGGTTTTCTTTACGTAGTGCTCGAGCAGGGCTTGCTGGTCGGGGCTGTGCGGCATGATCGTCTCCTGACAGTTTTCAGAACCCCGGAGACAGAAAGTAAAAACCCGCCTCTAGGGCGGGTTGGGTGCTGCAGTCGTAAGCTAGCCCGCCAAATGAGGAATGGCGGTAATAATGCTTGGCTGGCAGCGCGATACGGTGAAAGTCATGGGCTGGAAATTAGCCTGCCGGCGGATGACAAGTCAATGGCCCGCTGCAGAACTTTGAATCTTCCTAATGACTGAACAGTCACTGCAAAAGAACACAACAACTTCCGCTCCAAGCCGATGAAAGTGGAGATTGACCATGAATATCCGCCAAGTGCTGTTCGCCGTCCCGCTGCTGGTCGCTGCCCTGTCCAGCCCTGCTGTTTTCGCCGTCGATGAAAGCGACGCCGTGAAAAAGCCCGAATGTCCGAAAGGCCAAGTGTGGGACAGTAAAACCCAGCAATGCGTGTTGCAGACCAGCGGCACAACGCAGCCCTGATATTCGTCATACGGTTCAGGCCGTGGCCGGCAACCACAGCCTGAATCGCGCCCCACCCAGCGGCGAACTCTCGACGGTCAGCGTGCCGCCCTGTGCTTCGAGCGCTCGGCGGCTGATCGCCAGACCGAGGCCGAATCCGCCGGTGGCGCGATCACGGCTGCGGTCGAGCCGATAGAACGGTTCAAAGATCCGCTCGCGCTCGTCGTCGGGAATGCCAATGCCATCGTCGTCAACCCAGATCTCACATCCGCCGGCAATCACCTGTACGCCAATCTGAATGCGTTTTTCGCAATAGCGCATGGCATTGCGCAACAGGTTCTGGATGGCCCGAGCGGTCAGGCGCGGGTCCAGCGCGAAGCGTTCGAGCTGACCGTGCAAGAGCACGTCAATCACGATGTCCGGTGATTCCAGTTCCTCATCGACACTGCCGAGAATGCTGTCGATGAACTCGTCGAGCGACACCTCGATGCGCTCAGGCGATTGCGCCGGATTCTGTAAGCGGCTGTAGGAGAGCAATTCCAGTACCAGTTCATCCAGTTCACGGATGTGCGCAACCAGGCTCTGCAAACGCTCGCGGCTGGCGGCCGGCAAGTCTTCGGACAACGCCAGCGCCAGGCCGAAATCCAGACGTGTCAGCGGCGTGCGCAGTTCGTGGGACACAGCGTTAAGCAGGTCGCGTTGCTGGTTGAGCAGGTTTTCGATATCGCCGGCCATGGTGTCGAACACGTTGGCGAGGCTGCCAATGTTCGAACTCGGGGCAATTTTTGTTCGCTCGCTCAAATGGCCTTTGCCGAAGCGTTCGGCGGTGCCTTTCAGGCGTTCCAGGTCGCGCCAGTGCGGACGCAGCCAAAGCAGCAAGCAGCCTAGCAACATGGCGCCGATCAGCACGTTGATGCTCCAGTACAACAGATCGACGTCGACCGGATCCGGCGGTACGACCATGCGCACGGCCATTTCGCCATTCAGTGGTGTGACCGCCAGGGTGCGCCAACCCCAATCGCCGATGCGCACGACGTTTGCACCACGATGCAGACGTTCCTGCTCGATGGGCGTGAACACCGGGTCGTCGATCGGCGTCAGGACGATGTGCAGCGGCTGGAATTCCTTGTCCATCGAAGTAGCAATCGCTGGCCACTGCTCTTGCGGCGCGGCATGAAATTGCTTGGTGATCAGTGACTGCAGACCTCTGGAGAACTCCAGATTGTAGGTGACGAAGCGATCCCGAAAAACCATCACGACCAGATCCGGCACGAGATAGATCGCCGCGCTATAGGAGACGATCGTCACCAGATACAGACGAAACAGAATACGAAACATCAGCTCAGCATTCCCACTCGGACCGGCTGAACAGATAGCCCTTGCCCCATACGGTCTTGATCTTGCGCGCCTCGCCGGCGTGATCATCGAATTTGCGCCGGAGCTTGGAAATCGCCACGTCCACCGAGCGATCGGTGCCGTTGAATTCGATACCGCGCAGGCGCTGCAAAATCTGATCGCGACTCAACACCTCACCGGCGTGCCGCGCCAGCACCACCAACAAATTGTATTCACCGCTGGACAGCTCGACCGCTTGATCGCGCCAGGTCACGGTGCGTTCGGACAGATCGATACACAGATTACCCATGACGATCCGGTCATTTGCCGCTAGCGGTTCGCCGAGACTGCTGCGCCGCAATAAGGTACGCACCCGCGCCAGCAACACCCGCGGCTCGCAGGGTTTGGTGACGTAGTCGTCAGCGCCCATTTCCAGGCCCAGTACCTGATCATGACTGTCATCGCGGGCCGTCAGCATAAGGATTGGCAGGGTCGCTGAATCGGCGCGCAGCAAGCGGCACACCTGCAAGCCGTCGAGGCCCGGCAGCATCAGATCGAGGATCACCAGGTCCGGCGGACTGATACGCGCGCGCTCGCGCACATGGTCGCCACGACCAATGACGCTGACGGAATAACCGTTGCGCTCCAGGTAGCTGGAAATCAGTTCGGCGAGGGCGGTGTCGTCTTCGACCAGGAGGATGTTGGGCATGGGGTGTTCCAGATATTGCTGAAGTAGATGTCAGACCGCTTTCGCGAGCAAGCTCGCTCCCACAGTGGTTTTGCATTGTTTACAAAACTCATGTGGGAGCGAGCTTGCTCGCGAAAGCGGTTTAACCGTCACAAAAGAATTCAAGGCCTGCAGGATATACGCCCTCACCCGCCACTGAGCAAAACCCTTACACAATTTCACACAGCAGCTACAAAGCTTCACCGCTAACCTCCCCGTCTGGCCGTAGGATGCGGCCTCAAATATTGGGGGTTGTACATGTCTGGAAAACTGCTGGCCGGGCTCGGCCTGATCGCATTGGCGCTGACGCTGAGCGCCTGCGACTCATCCTCGACTGCCGAAGAGCAAGCGCCACCGGCCACGGTGCGCATCGAGACCATCAAAACCCAGCCATTGTCGATCAGCAGCGAATTGAGCGGGCGCATCGCCGCGCCACGGATTGCCGAAGTGCGTGCGCGAGTGGCGGGCGTGGTGTTGCAGCGCACCTATCGCGAAGGCAGCGACGTGAAAAAAGGCGATGTGCTGTTCCGCATCGACCCGGCGCCGTTCAAAGCCGATCTGGACAGTGCCGAAGCTGCGCTGCGCAAGGCCGAGGCCAACGCTTTCCAGGCGAAACTGCAAGAACAACGCTATGCGCAGTTGATCGAGGACCAGGCCATCAGTGGTCAGGACTACGACAACGCCCGCGCTGCCGCTCGGCAGACTGCCGCCGATGTCGCCGCCAGCAAGGCAGCGCTTGAAAGAGCGAAACTGAACCTCGGTTATGCCACCGTCACCGCGCCGATTTCCGGCCGCATCGGCCGCGCGCTGGTCACCGAAGGTGCGCTGGTCGGGCAGAACGAAACCACGCCGCTGGCGCTGATCCAGCAATTAAATCCGATCCATGCCGACCTGACCCAGTCGACCCGCGAGCTCAATGAGCTGCGCCGCGCGTTCCGTTCCGGGCAGTTACAGGAAGTCGGTCAGGATCAGGTCAAAGCCACACTGATTCAGGATGACGGTAGCCTGTATCCATTGCCTGGCAAGCTGCTGTTCAGCGACATCACCGTTGATCCGGGCACAGGCCAAATCATCCTGCGCAGTGAATTCCCCAATCCAGATCTCGACCTGCTGCCGGGCAGCTTCATCCGCGTACGCCTTGAACAGGCAACCATTCAGAACGGCATTACCGTGCCGCAACGCGCGGTGCAGCGTGACAGTGCCGGCATTGCCCAGGTGCTGACCGTCGATGAGCAGATGCGCGTGGCACAGCAACCGGTGCAACTGGGTGCGGTGCAGAATAATCGCTGGATCGTCACCGGCGGCCTGAAGCCCGGCGACCGCATTGTCATCGAAGGCCTGCAACACGCCCGTCCCGGGGAAAAAGTACAGGTCGACGAAACCCTCTTCCACTTGCCCAGACCGCTGGTCAGTAAGCAGGACGCTCTTATATGCCGCAGTTCTTTATCGACCGCCCGGTGTTTGCCTGGGTGGTCGCCCTGTTCATCCTGTTGGCCGGTGCGCTGGCCATTCCGCAGTTACCGGTCGCGCAATACCCGGACGTTGCACCGCCGCAGATCGAAATCTATGCCGTCTACCCAGGCGCCTCGGCGCAGACCGTCGATGAGAGCGTGGTCAGCCTGATCGAGGAAGAACTCAACGGTGCCGATCACCTGCTCTACTTCGAATCGCAAAGCAGCCTGGGCAGCGCGACGATCAAGGCGACGTTCCAGCCGGGCACCAACCCGGAGCTGGCGCAGGTCGATGTACAAAACCGCCTGAAGGTGGTCGAGTCGCGCCTGCCGCAAGCGGTCAATCAGCAAGGGTTGCAGGTGGAGAAGGTCTCTTCCGGTTTCCTCTTGCTGATCACTTTGACTTCCAGCGACGGCAAGCTCGATGACGTGGCGCTCAGCGATTATCTGGCGCGCAACGTGATGAACGAGATAAAGCGTCTGGACGGTGTCGGCAAGGCGCAGTTGTATGGTGCCGAGCGGGCTATGCGCATCTGGATCGATCCGCAGAAACTGATCGCGTTCAATCTGACGCCGGCCGATGTCAACGAAGCCATTGTTGCGCAGAACGCCCAGGTTTCAGCAGGTAGCATCGGTGATCTGCCGTCACCTTCGACGCAGGAAATTACCGCGACAATTCTGGTCAAAGGCCAATTGTCGACGCCGCAGGAATTCGCCGACATCGTGCTCAAGGCCAATCGCGATGGCTCCACGGTGCGCATCGGTGATGTCGCGCGCGTCGAAATCGGCAGTCAGGAATATCAGTTCGGCACTCGCCTCAACGGCAAGCCGTCCACCGCCGTCGGCGTGCAGCTGTCTCCCGGCGCCAACGCACTGAACACCGCAACGCTGGTGCGGGCGAAGATGGACGAGCTGGCGCGCTACTTCCCGGCGGGCGTGGAGTACAAGATTCCGTATGACACCTCGCCCTTCGTCAAAGTCTCGATCACCAAAGTGATCTACACCCTCGGTGAAGCGATGCTGCTGGTGTTTGCGGTGATGTTCCTGTTCCTGCAAAACGTGCGCTACACGCTGATCCCGACACTGGTGGTGCCGGTGGCGTTGATGGGCACGTTCGCGACCATGCTGGCGCTGGGGTTCTCGATTAACGTGCTGACCATGTTCGGCATGGTGCTGGCTATCGGCATTCTGGTGGATGACGCCATCGTCGTGGTGGAGAACGTCGAGCGGATCATGGCCAGCGAGGGCTTGTCGCCCAAGGAAGCCACGCGCAAGGCAATGACGCAGATTACCGGCGCGATTATCGGCATCACCCTGGTGCTGGTCGCAGTGTTTATTCCGATGGCGTTCATGCAGGGCTCGGTCGGCGTGATCTACCAACAGTTCTCGCTGTCCATGGCCACGTCGATTCTGTTCTCGGCGTTTCTCGCCCTGACGTTGACGCCGGCGTTGTGCGCAACATTGCTCAAGCCTGTCGCCAAAGGTGAGCATCACGAGAAGTCCGGATTCTTTGGCTGGTTCAATCGTCGTTTCGAGCAACTGACCGATCGCTATCAGGGTTGGGTCGGCTATGCGCTCAAGCGCACTGGTCGCTACCTGGTGATCTACGTAGTCCTGTTGATTGGACTTGGGTTCTGTTTTGCGCGCCTGCCCTCCTCGTTTCTGCCGACCGAGGATCAGGGTTACACCATCACCGATATTCAATTGCCGCCCGGCGCGACGAAAAACCGCACCGTGCAAGTAGCCGAACAGCTCGAAGCGCACAACGCCGATGAGCCGGGAATCAGTGACAGCGTAGTGATCCTGGGTTTCAGCTTCTCCGGTAGCGGGCAGAATGCGGCGCTGGCGTTTTCAACGCTCAAGGATTGGTCGGAACGTGGCAGTGATGATGCCGCCAGCTCGATCGCTGACCGCGCCAACGCAGCCCTGAGCCAGATCAAGGACGCCATGGCGTTCTCGGTGCTGCCGCCACCGGTCGATGGTCTCGGCACGTCCAGCGGTTTCGAGTTCCGTTTGCAGGATCGCGGTGGACTGGGCCATGCGACGTTGATGCAGGCGCGTACGGAACTGCTCGCCGCCGCCGAGCAAAGCCCGGTACTGATGAACGTGCGTGAAAGCGCGCTGGCCGAAGCGCCGCAAGTGCAACTGATCGTCGACCGCAAGCAGGCGAATGCCTTGGGCGTTTCGTTCGCCGACATCGGCAACGTGTTGTCCACTGCCGTGGGTTCGAGCTACATCAATGACTTCCCCAATCAGGGCCGCATGCAGCGCGTGGTTGTGCAAGCCGAAGGTGATCAGCGCAGTCAGGTGGACGACTTGCTGAAAATGCACGTGCGCAACAACGCCGGAAACATGGTGCCGCTGTCGGCATTCGTCCAGGCCGACTGGATTCAGGGGCCGGCGCAATTGACCCGGTACAACGGCTATCCGGCGATTGCCATCTCTGGAGAACCGTCGGCGGGGCGCAGCACCGGTGAGGCCATGGAGGAAATCGAGCGACTGGTAGCGCTGGGGCCCAAAGGGCTGGGCCAGGAATGGACTGGTCTGTCATTGCAGGAACGCCTGTCCGGCAATCAGGCGCCGATTCTGCTCGGCTTGTCGCTGCTGGTGGTGTTCCTGTGTCTGGCGGCGCTGTACGAGAGCTGGTCGATTCCGACTTCGGTATTGCTCGTGGTACCGCTGGGTGTGCTCGGCGCGGTGCTGGCGGTGACAATGCGCGGGATGCCTAACGACGTGTTCTTCAAGGTTGGCCTGATTACCATCATCGGCCTGTCAGCAAAGAACGCGATCCTGATCATCGAGTTCGCCAAGAGCCTGTATGACGAGGGTCACGATCTCATCGATGCAACGTTGCAGGCAGCGCGTTTGCGCCTGCGGCCGATCGTGATGACATCGCTGGCGTTCATTCTTGGCGTGGTGCCCTTGGCCATCGCCACCGGCGCCAGCTCAGCGAGCCAGCAAGCAATCGGTACTGGCGTAATCGGCGGGATGATCACCGCGACGCTGGCGGTGATCTTCGTGCCGGTGTTCTTCGTCGTGGTCATGAAGCTCGTACAACGATTCACCAAGCAACACTGATCCAAACTGTGGGAGCGAGCCTAGGCGCGAATGCGTCGGTACATTCAAAGCTGATATTGACTGATCGGACGCCTTCGCGAGCAGGCTCGCTCCCACAGAGATCTGCATACAGACAGCATTGTAGTCACACCTCTCATCGCTGGGCTAAGGTGTCATTACCCACTTGCCCACCGAGTCCCCATGCCCTTCCTCGCCCGTACCCACCCTCGCCTTTCCGCTGCCGCCGCGCTCGGCCTCGCCACCGGCCTGCTGGTCCCCGCCGACTCCATCGCGAGCAAGATTCTTATCGGCTGGAACACCGGCGTGTGGACTTACCTGATCCTGATGTTCTGGCTGACCATACGCGCCAAGGCCCCGGATGTGCGCCGCATCGCCGAGATCGAGGATGAAAACGCCGGGCTGGTGCTTTTCGTGGTGTGTATCGCCGCGCTGGCCAGTCTCGCCACCATCACCTTCGAACTGGCCGGTAGCAGGGATCTGGAAACCTCACACAAACTGATGCACTACGGCTTCACAGCGCTGACGGTAATCGGCTCATGGCTGCTGATCGGGGTAATTTTCTGCGTGCACTACGCGCGGTTGTTTTACACCTGGAACGGCAAGGAGCCGGCACTGCGTTTTGCTGAGGGACTGACCACGCCTAATTACTGGGACTTTCTGTACTTCTCGTTCACCATCGGCGTGGCTGTGCAAACTTCGGACGTGGGCGTCGCAACGCGGGATATTCGAAAGATTGTGCTGGCGCAGTCGTTGATCGGATTTGTGTTCAATACGGCGATCCTCGGGTTCTCGATCAACATTGCAGCAGGGTTGTTCGGCTGAAAAAAACACGGCATGTTCTTGCAGTTCAAAGCACACAAAAAAGTGCGCCTGTAAACTGTCAACACTGACAGTTTACAGGCGCACTGTATTCAGGCTTCCATACAACATCCAGAAGTAGGACGGGTCAGTCTTTGGATGTCCCCAACCATATCGTATGGAGATATAATTCATGAGCTATGCAGCCCGAGCCTACAGGACGATCTTGCCGGATACAGCGCAGACCTTTTTGTCAGCCACGATCAACGGCGATGCCAATCCACGCTACAGGTTTGTCAAAGTCCCTCAATTTATGGAGTTTCGATCTACCTCTGTGCCTTCCTTCGGGCCGAAGCCCTACCCGGAAGGCTTGCGTTACGTTTTGACAGCTGGACACACCAAGGATGGTGTGACGCGTACGCTTGAGTTCGTGTTCCCTTTCAAACCCCAATCTTTGAGCTATGACCTGTCCAAAGATAGCGATGATGTCAGAAGCACTTACTATTCCAATCCCGCGACGGGCGACCTGCATGTCTCTGTGAGCGGGAGCCTGACATTGAAATATGACGACATTGAAAAAACACTGAGTGGCACTTGGTCCGGTACCTACGACCATGGTGGAGAGAATGGCAACGAAGAGTTCCCGATCACTGGGGAGTTTGTCGTTGACGCCGACCTGAGCAAAAGAAAAAGCACTTACTGACTACGGAAAAAGGAAGCTGCGAGGCTTCCTTTTTTATGTTGATGCAGTCAGAAACTGAAGCTCAGCCCAAGACTCCCTCCTAGCTCCTGGTCAGCTTTGCTGCCCCTGCTGGTTCCTAGCTCGCCATATGCCTGCCATTTGTTGTTGGCCGGCACCCAGTTGAGGCCACCGGTCAGCTCGAGGTTGGTGCTGGACAAATCGTTGTTGAATCCAGTGTCATTCACGCTGACACGATTGTTGTTGACGAATTCATGACTTACCGCCGCGTGTAGCCTGGGTTGCAATTTTCCGCCATTGTTCAGCACCACCTCGCGGCCAACTGTCATTCCGACCTTGCCGAGTAATGAGCGGGTCTCGTTGCTGTCGACCTGCAGTCCATTGTCCAACTTGTAGTCTTTGCCTTTCACAGTCGCTACACCAAACTGGGCAGAGGGCTCGATGAAGTAACCTCTGTTCAAGACAATATGCTTACCCACTTCGACGGTCCCACTGATCCCGAGATTATCGAAGTCACCCTTTGTTCGAGTGTCATCGCTCAAGGTGACTTTGACGTCATTACTGAAACGGTTGATTTTGCCAACGGTATCCACGTAGTACCCGGTCATTTCGTCGTACCACGACAAATACATCCCGCCATAGGTGCTATTGATCGTGCCCGCGCTGCCACGGGCCAGGTCAAGGCGAGTGGTGCTGTATCCACCAAAAACCCCAATCAACCATTGGCCATCACCCATCGGTAGTGGCGTATCCACTCCCAATGAGACGCCAGTCTGATTTTGTTTGTAACCATCGCCGTAGGCATTCTTGACGTTGTACTGATTGGCATGAGTCCGTATCCACAGGCCGGTGGTCGCGTTCTGATTATCTGAGTCCAGTGCAGCAACCGATTGCGATCGGGGCTGAGTGCCGGCCATGCGACGGTCGCCGAGGCGGGTATTGAGAGTGGTCATTTCCGAATAGATAACCGTAGGAGCTGTACCGGCAATGGCCAATGCCGTTTGTGTACCCGTGCTCGGCGTTGTCCCATCAGTTCGCAGGAATATACCTTCGCCCTCTCGCACCAGTTTGTACGCCAAAGCACCACGATCAACCTGACCGTTTCTCAGATCGAACTGAGCATCCCCGCCAGCGATGTTAGCCACTTGAACCGGTGCACCGGTGACAGGTTCGCTGGCGCTTGCACCGACTACCAGCTCGTGCCGGCCACTGGCTGATTCCGTGACATTGAGAAAGTCCGTTTCACCGGTGGACACGTCAGCATCCAAAAAACCGGCCGTTGCCTGACAAGTTGGCAACGTCCAGGCGGACGAACTCGGCGGGCGTGCCGAATCTCACGTTCCCGCCCTGCATTTCGAGATTCGATAACGAATTGCTGCCAACCAGGTTCCATTCAGCGCCACGCCCGATGGACATATCGCTGAAGCCAGTAACCGAACCGTGTAGGATCGAGTCGTTGTCCAGCATCACGACGCCAGTCCCGGAGCCCTGAATGTTACCGGTGAGTATGCTTCGGGTATCGAGCGAAACAGAATCGACGTTGATCAAATTGCCGTCAAGGCTGGCACTGTTTTGCAAGAAAACCGCGGCGGTCCCGCCGTCAGCAACCTCTACATTGCCGGTCAACTGGCTGTCGTCGATCTGAAAGCGCGCTGCTGCGCCATCAATGACTTCGAGGATATTACCGTTGCCGCCAATCAGGTTCGAACGGTTAGCTATCTCGATCAATACCGGTTGATCGTCTGGCGTCGCAAAATCGACTTTGATCGCTGCGCCGGTGCGGCCTTGCACGGTTGACCCATCAACCTTCAGTACACTCTGTGCGGTGACATCGCTCGGGTTCAGGACGGTATCCTCGCCAAATATGATCCCGTCCAGTTCTCCGATCACCTCGCTGGCTGCACTGATATTGGCGTTGCCGCCGTAAAGTTCGAGGCCAACACCATCTGCGTCAGTCCCTTCAACCCGGCTGTCCACCAGATTCAAGGTACTGAGGGAAGTCACCGCTGCACCCGAAAAACCGCCTGTCAGCGTACTGCCAGTGACGGTCGCCGTTGAGCCAACGGGTATGTTCAAGTCGCGCGCAAGCAACATTGCTCTGCCATCGCTGGACAGCGTACTGCCGGATACAACTGCCGAGCTGTCGGTCAAACTCAGCGCAGTGTCGAAATTGCTACCGGTCACCGTCGCTCCGTCCAGAGTCACGAAGGCATTTGAGGCTTCAATCTGTGAAGTGTTGGCGAAAATCGCGTTTAACGTCCCACCGCCGACAACAATGTCAAGCGCGTCACCACCATTGAGGTTGAGCGTGGCCGTGGCAGGGATGAACCAGGCTTCTGGCGTAGCACCGACGGATACGGTTTCGACTTCGCCAGGATTGAGATTTCGGGAAAAGGCCGTCTCGGATATTGCAATCAGCAATGCTGCGCAAGAGAGCGTGCCAGTGAGTTTTAAAACTGTCGGTCCCAAGCATTTTTCTAACGTCATGTTCACTTCTCGTTGATTTTATCGGGACGGAAGAAAGACGGTTCAGGCATACATGTTCCATCAGACGACCGTTGTAGACGGCGCTGGAGAATACCTGCTACTCCGGACTTTCTCTGTAGGACTACTCCTCTTAGTAGGTGGGCTTAATCGCCCACCCGCGACATTTCGAGATATTTCTTACACCGCCAATGAAATTCGTTGCCGGAAGAGGCTGGCTCTCCCGGCAATGCAGTAACACCGATTGCCGATTAAGGAGCAGGCGCGGGATCCCAGCCCGGTTCCGACTCGCAGTACAGGAAGTCGCCGTTGAGCAAGTAAACAACCATTTCTTCAACTTCCGATGAAGACACAGTCGGTGTGGAGTACCAGATTTTCACATAGCCCGCATAAAAATCGCTTGGATCAGGAGTGTCAGCAGGAGGACGAGGAAGTTTGCGAATAAAAGGTGTATACGGCACTTCCCAGATCATCCCTGCCGTTAGTTCTGCCAAAGTAATAGCACGTGTATCACTAAACACGGTATCGGCCGGCGCATCTACTGTATAAGCATCGTCATGCCAACCTTGCCAATTGAATGTAATGTCCATCCCATCGGTGAAATGATCATTGGGCTTGATCATGAACTTTGCAACGTGATCCTTCCCCGCCAAGCTCTCGCAGATAATGTTTGGGTACTCGGTGCCATCGGTCGGTGGACGTTGAAATTCCGGTTTATCGAGGACAATAACTACTGTATTGACAGTCACCGTCTCTTTTTCCGAATCTTGAGAATTATTTCGAGCCGGGTTTTCATATGTCCACCAAGCTTGTTTGGGTCCAATGCCACCCGGACCGACAACGCTATACGGCAAATCTATCTGAACGACCGTGTTGATATTCGATGCATCCATTGCAATTGAATTAACAATAATTTCGCCTTGATTCCCGAGATACTTCAGAGTGACCAGATCGCCCGGTTCGGGATCGGGGAATGTCGTTCCGGCTGTGACAGGCGATACATCGATGTGAGCCTTGGCTGTCTGATCGACATCATGAGGGCCGAGCACGTTATCCGTGACAGGGGCCTGTCCGCGGACGATCAGCTTGCGGAATTCGGGATTAACCTCAGGGGGCGGGTTCGTCGGGTCGACTGTATAAGGTGGATGCGTCGAGAAATCTGTTTTTACAGTCGTTGTTCCATCGTCGATGGATAAACCTCCGCGCATCAAGTCAGCTTTGACGTCCACGTCCAACTCGAAATTCGTACCCGTCTGGTTATCAAAGTATTGTTTGCTCAGACTTGACCAAGGAATGGTGAACTCCAGCTCCGTGAGTGCGTTGAATTGCAGATCCTGGGCTGGTTGAGTGCCGTATGTCAGGCTCACTCCGTCGGTGCCGATTGTATCTACCAACCGGCTGACTTTTACCTTCACACCTGCACGTGCATCTTTCAAATCGAGCAGACCATCTTCGTTTGCCGGGACGGTAATGACCCCCAGTTTAGGAAGGGGCAGAAAGCGTACGTTTTTGAAATACACGCCCCATGCGCTCTGGTTGCCAGCAGCGTCAGTAATGATGAACCAGATGAACGCCCGTCCGCTCGTTACCTTGCGTAGCTCTGCAGTCGGGATGGACAGCTTGCCACCGGTGGGCATCGGTCCGCTGAAAAAGGGGGCACCTGCGGAGGGTTGGTACGTGTACCTGCCACGTACAGGGTCAACGTGTCATCCGGCTGAACGTTGGCGTAGCTTGTATCAATTTCTACCTGCAATCCCGCTTCGTTACCTGGCTGACTCGCCCATGTGTCATCCAGATCGCCGGGGGCATTTGGAAACGTAGCTGGCGGAATTGTCCTGGCGCCAGGGGTCTGCCCCGGATTTGTACCTGTTTGTGCAGGTTTCGCTTGCCAGGCACCAGTACGGTCAATAAAAAACTGCATCACAGGACCGGTCAGCGGGTTGAGCCCCCGCTCATACAGAACGCTACGAACCCAGATCGGCGTCGGTCCGTCCGGGGTTGCATTCTCACCCAGATATCCGGTAGGCACAGTAATCGGAAAATCTACAGGACGGCTGGCCACGTCACCCAGCCTTACCCGGGGCAGCCGCGTGAAATCTGTCGGCAACGGATTGGCCGGAGGTTGGGTTCGCGTGACATCAAGGGCAATCTGATCCCCATTGTGGGGGTTCAACCACACATTGGTCTTGACCATAAGTGTCAGCGGGGCGCCCACTGGAATCGCAGCTATCGGAATAATGTCCTTGTTTGCACCGCGCCCGTCTGGCAGTTCCGGGGTAGGTGCGACCAGATTTCCCGCTTGTGTGCTTGAGTCCGCTGCTTGAATACTTGTCATGTGCCTTCTCCATTGCGTAGAAAATGTTTTTTGATCCATGCATCTTCGACAATGGCGGACGTCGCCAACTGCAGTCGTAATATCGCCGCTACTGTTACGCCCTGATCACTTCATCCAACTTGAATCCGAGCAATACTTGCTTTTTCCCGGAATTTTCCTGTCTACCTTCACCAGCCCGGTAAACGAGCGAAAGATGGGTACCCCGTTGCGCAATAGCTGGTAACTCACTGTGGCCGAATCGTTTTCCTCCATGGGTTCTATATGTGAAGCAAATGGCTTGATTACGATCTTGACCGGCTCCTTAGACACAACATCTGTCACAACCTCGGTAAAGTTAAACACCTGTGTCAAAGGGTTTCCCGACCCGTTTAAAGAATCCCATGCCTGCCAATCCAGGCTGAGGACATCCGTACGCTGAAACAAGTCATCGAAAGGAATCTCGATACGTACCCCTTCCCAGATAAACAAGGCTTCCGGATCATCGGGATGGTTCTTGTAACATCCGATATACCCCCAACCATCCGCATCGGGAAAAGCAACTTCCTTCAAACGTTGCGGCGGCGCAACTATCGCAAAAGTCAGACGTCGTGAAGGCGACGTAGTAGGGTTGATCGCACGTACCGTGTACAAAAGCTCAAACGTAGCCACATCCGGAAGTTTCTCGGGAATCAATGGAATACGAAACTCTGGCGCATCGTCCGCAGCCCCATATTCGGCAAATGCGATGTAATCAGGGTTGCCGACGATGAAAATTTCAACACGGTCTTTACGCACGCCTGAAACAGGAAAATTCGGCCAGCGGTCAATAATACAAACGATGCCCACCTGTTTTGCGTCCGGCGGCAATGTTCCGGCCGGGTCAAGCGGATCGACGCCTTCGACCCTTGGCAGGCTCAGAAGCACACCGGGATTCGATGAATTGCTTGAGGTAATTGACGTTTCGATCGGCATGGAATTTCTCACTGGCTGGTCATCTTGGCCTGAAAGAAATTAAGCTCCCGTATTGGAAAGATGCCTACTGTCAGATCTGACAGGTAAGTCGACCGTCTGTCGGAAAACCATTTTCCCGTAACTGCTTCAACTGCATTTGTAAGGTTGACGGCATCAGGTCGGATAGTGTCTGCTGAAACCGGTTTCAACAGCATTGGTGCCGTGAAACGCGATATTCCAAAAACAAGGTCTATCCAATTGAATGATTTTTCCGCCGCCCAACGCAGCCGCGTGACCATGCTCGACGTTGCCGAACACGCTGGCGTGTCCAAGGCCAGCGTCTCGCGTTTCATCGGCGACGACCGCGCTCTGCTCTCCGATGCCATCGCCCTACGCATCGAGCACGCCATCGACGAACTCGGTTATCGCCCCAACCAAATGGCCCGCGGTCTCAAACGCGGGCGAACCCGCCTGATCGGCATGCTCGTTGCCGATATCCGTAACCCTTATTCGATTGCTGTAATGCACGGGGTGGAAACCGCCTGCCGTGCGCACGGCTACAGCCTGGTGGTGTGCAACACCGACCGCGATGACGAGCAGGAGCGCCAGCATCTGGCGCTGTTGCGCTCGTACAACATCGAAGGGCTGATCGTGAATACGCTGGGCCATCACCGGGACGAACTACTCGAGTTGCGACGCGAGATGCCGATGGTGTTGGTAGATCGCAAGGTTGAGGGGCTCGACAGCGATATAGTCGGGCTGAACAACCCGCAAGCTGTGGAGATGGCGCTGACGCATCTGGAGCAGCGCGGATATCGCGATCTTTTGCTGGTCACTGAACCGTTTGACGGCACCAGTTCGCGAATCGAGCGGGTCAGCAGTTTTCAGGCACGGATCGCGCAGCGCTCAGGATTGACCGGTGCGGTGGTTGAGACTGGTGATGATCTGAACGCGCAACTTCAAACCTTTTTAAACACACCCGGTAATGGCCCGAAAGCGCTGTTTTGCGCCAATGGCGTTGCAGCGCTGGCGGCGACTCATGCATTGCGCGCACTGGGTGTGCGTTTGTTTGAAGACGTCGGGCTGATCGCTCTGGATGATCTGGATTGGTATCCGTTGGTGGGCAGCGGGATTACCGCGCTGGCGCAGCCGACACAAGAGATTGGCGCGCGAGCATTCGAGTGTTTGCTCAAGCGCTTGCGTGGGGATGACGAGGTGGCGCGGGTGGTGGATTTTGCACCGGTGCTGGTTGAGCGGGGGTCGACCCGAGGGATTGGCGGCGTCTGCTCGCGAAGATGTCCGGAAGGACACCACAGAACCACCTAATATTTTTTTGAACAAAAATGAAACCGGTTTCAGAGGTCAATAACAATGAATAAACCAGCCGTTTCCATCAGTCTGTCCAGCTACGGTGCAGAGCTTGTGCGCCAGCGAGGCCAGGATTCTTTTATCGAGGTACTCGCGGCAGCCGGCGCCAATCGCATCGAGTGGCGCGAAGAGTTGCTGACCCGCGAAAACCCTGCGCAACTGGCTCAAGCGACTCAGGCCCAGGGCCTGCAAAGCATCTATTCGTCGCCCACCGAACTGTGGCTGGCAGGGCAAGCGCAACCCAATCCCGAATTGATTACCGCGCTGCAACAAGCGCAGGCATTCGGTTCGAAATGGCTGAAGGTGTCGCTCGGCTATTTCACTGACAACTCTGATTTGCAGGCCCTGGCCGAGCGACTCAAGCAGAGCCCGGTGCAACTGCTGGTGGAGAACGACCAGACCTTGCACGGCGGGCGAATCGAGCCGTTCCAGCGTTTCTTCGCCGCCGTCGAGCAGCACAACTTGCCGATCAAGATGACTTTCGATATTGGCAACTGGCACTGGCAGGACCAGTCCGCTGCCAGCGCCGCCCGCGCGCTTGGTCGTCATGTCGGTTACGTGCATTGCAAAGCCGTTGCGCGCCGCGCCGACGGCAAACTGGTCGCGGTACCGCCGGCCATCAGCGACCTGCATCTGTGGGAACAACTGCTGCGGCACATGGACCAAGGCGTTATGCGCGCCGCTGAATACCCGCTGCAAGGCGATGACCTGGTGCAGCTGACCCGCGAACACGTCGCCGCCCTCGCCCGCCTTGGTCAATCGCGCCTGGAGCCAGCTCATGTCTGAGATCGATATTCTTTCTTTCGGTGAAACCATGGCAATGCTGGTCGCCGAGCAGACCGGTGATCTGGCCAAGGTCGAGCAGTTTCATAAACGTATTGCCGGGGCCGACAGCAACGTCGCAATCGGCTTGTCGCGTCTGGGTTTTAACGTCGCGTGGTTGAGCCGGGTCGGTAACGATTCACTCGGACGCTTTGTGGTCGAGACGCTGATCAAGGAAGGTCTGGATTGCAGCCACGTCGACGTCGACAAAAACCATCCGACCGGATTCCAGTTCAAATCGCGTAATGACGATGGCAGCGATCCGCAGGTCGAGTATTTCCGCCGCGGCTCGGCGGCCAGTCATTTGTCCCCGCATTCCATCAGCGACAACCTGCTGAGCGCCCGCCATCTCCACGCCACCGGTATTCCGCCGGCGCTGTCGGCTTCGGCGCGGGAAATGTCCTTCGAACTGATGACCCGCATGCGCAACGCCGGACGCAGCGTGTCATTCGACCCGAATCTGCGCCCAAGCCTGTGGGCCAGCGAAAGCGAGATGATACGCGAGATCAACCGCCTCGCCGCCCTCGCCCATTGGGTGTTGCCGGGGTTAAGCGAGGGCCGCTTGCTCACCGGCTTCGATGACCCGGCTGACATCGCTGCGTTTTACCTGAATCAGGGCGCCGAAGCGGTGGCGATCAAGCTCGGGCCAGAAGGCGCTTATTACCGCACGCAGCTGGATCAGGGTTTTGTCGCTGGCGTGCCGGTGACCAACGTGGTCGATACCGTGGGCGCGGGCGATGGCTTCGCGGTGGGGATGATCAGTGCCCTGCTCGAGCACCAGAGTTTTGCCGAGGCAGTGCAGCGGGCGAACTGGATTGGCAGTCGTGCGGTGCAGAGTCGTGGGGATATGGAGGGCCTCCCAACCCGCCAGGAATTATCGGTTGAATTTGAATCCGCCTTCGCGAGCAGGCTCGCTCCCACATTTGGAATGCAATCCCCTGTGGCAGCGAGCCTGCTCGCGAAGAGGCCTGCCTAGGCAACGCAAATTTTTGAACCTGCTGCGACAAAAACAACAAGCTCAGGAGTCACTCCGATGAAAACTGCAACCCTCGCCGCCCGCCGCTGGTGGTACATCATGCCGATTGTGTTCATCACTTACAGCCTGGCCTATCTTGACCGCGCCAACTACGGTTTCGCTGCCGCATCGGGGATGGCTGAAGACCTGATGATCACGCCGGGCCTGTCATCGCTGCTCGGTGCGCTGTTCTTTCTTGGTTACTTTTTCTTCCAGGTACCCGGCGCGATCTACGCGCAAAAGCACAGCGTGAAAAAGCTGATTTTCGTCAGCCTGATCCTCTGGGGCGGCTTGGCGACGCTGACTGGCGTGGTATCCAACGCCTATTGGCTGATCGTCATTCGCTTCATGCTCGGCGTGGTCGAAGCGGCGGTGATGCCGGCGATGCTGGTCTATCTCTGCCACTGGTTCACCCGTGCCGAGCGCTCGCGGGCCAATACCTTCTTGATCCTCGGCAACCCGGTGACCATGCTGTGGATGTCGGTGGTATCGGGTTATCTGGTGCAACATTTCAGCTGGCGCTGGATGTTCATCATCGAAGGGCTGCCAGCGGTGCTATGGGCGTTTATCTGGTGGCGTCTGGCCGATGATCGTCCGGCCCAGGCCAAGTGGCTCAATGCCCAGGAAAAGCAAGATCTGGAAAGCGCTCTCGCCGCAGAGCAGGTCGGCATCAAGGCTGTGAAAAACTACGCCGAGGCGTTCCGTTCGCCAAAGGTGATCATTCTCGCGCTGCAGTTTTTCTGCTGGAGCATCGGCGTTTACGGTTTCGTGTTGTGGCTGCCGTCGATCCTCAAGGCCGGCGCGCAGATGGACATGATCGAGGCTGGCTGGCTGTCGGCGCTGCCGTATCTGGCGGCGGTCATCGGCATGCTTGCGGTGTCGTGGGGTTCGGACAAGTTGCAGAAGCGCAAACGCTTCGTCTGGCCGCCGCTGCTGATCGCTTCGATTGCGTTTTATGGCTCGTATGCCTTGGGCGCCGAACATTTCTGGTGGTCGTACACGCTGCTGGTGATTGCCGGCGCCTGCATGTACGCGCCGTACGGGCCGTTCTTCGCCATCGTTCCCGAAATCCTGCCGGCCAACGTCGCCGGTGGCGCCATGGCGCTGATCAACAGCATGGGCGCGCTCGGCTCGTTTGGCGGCTCGTATCTGGTCGGCTATCTGAACAGCTCCACCGGTTCGCCCGGTGCCTCGTATCTGTTGATGAGCGGCGCGCTGCTGCTGTCGGTGGTGCTGACGATTTTCCTCAAGCCCGGCGCCAGTGATCGCGTCGTCGCCAAAGCCGCCGCCACACCGCGTGTGCCGGCGCATTCCTGAAAGGACTTTTCCATGAAAAAACAGGTCGTGCTGTACAAGAAACTTTCGCCCGCGCTGATGGCGCGCCTGCAAGAGCAGTTTGACGTGACACTGATCGAAAGCCTCGACGCCGACGGCCTCATGCAGCTGCGCGATGCCCTGCCCCGCGCCCACGGTTTGCTCGGCGCCAGCCTGAAACTCGATGCGGCGTTGCTCGATCTGGCGCCGCAGCTGAAGGCGATTGCCAGCGTCTCGGTGGGTGTCGACAACTACGACATCGATTATCTGAGCCGGCGCCAGATCCTCTTGACCAACACTCCGGATGTGCTCACCGAAACCACCGCCGACACTGGTTTCGCCCTGATCCTCGCCGCTGCCCGGCGCGTGGTCGAACTGGCCAACATGGTGCGTGGCGGGCAATGGAGCCGCAACATCGGCCCGGCGCATTTCGGCACCGATGTGCATGGCAAAACGCTGGGCATCATCGGCATGGGCCGCATTGGCGAAGCCTTGGCCCAGCGCGGACATTTCGGTTTCGGCATGCCGGTGATCTACCACAGCCAGTCGCGCAAACCGGCGGTCGAGGAGCGTTTCGACGCGCAATATCGCAGCCTTGAAGAGTTGCTCCAGCAGGCCGACTTCATTTGCCTGACCTTGCCACTGACGGCGCAGACCGAACGCTTGATCGGCGCCGAGCAGTTTGCGCTGATGCGGCCGGAGAGCATCTTCATCAATATCTCGCGGGGTAAGGTGGTTGATGAGGCGGCGATGATCGAGGCGTTGCGCAACAAGCGCATTCGCGCGGCGGGGCTGGATGTGTTCGAGCGCGAGCCGTTGAATCATGACTCGCCGTTGTTGCAGTTGAGCAATGTGGTGGCGACGCCGCACATGGGCTCGGCGACCCACGAGACGCGTGAAGCGATGGCGCGCTGTGCGGTGGAGAATCTGCTGGCGGCGTTGAATGGGCAGCGGCCGGTGAATCTGGTGAATCCTCTAAACTGATCGTTCCCACGCTCAGCGTGGGAATACCTCAAGGGACGCTCCGCGTTCCAGCTTACGAAGGGACGCAGAGCGTCCCGGGCTGCATTCCCGCGCCGGAGCGTGGGAACGATCAGTGTGTAGGGTAAGGCCGGGGCAGGCAATGCAAGCCCCTCAGGCACTGCGCGCCTGTAATAGCTGCACCGCACACAACGCAATCCGCGCGCAGGCATCCGCCAGTTTGACCCGATCCACCACCAGCCCGATACGAATGTGCCCCGCCGCACTCGGCCCGAACGCTTCGCCGGCCAGTACCGACACGCCATAACCCTCCAGCAATCGCTCGGCAAATGCCTGAGCGCCAAGCCCAGTCTGGCGCACATCGACCATCACAAACATGCCGCCATCCGGGCAAATCGGCTGCAACCCAGGGCAACCGTACAAACGTTCGCAAACCAGATCGCGGCGCAAGCGATACTCCTCGCGCATCTGCGTGACTTCCGGCAGATCGCTTTGCAGCGCCACTTGTGCGGCCTTCTGTACGAAATCCGGCAGACCGAAGAGCATGCTCAGCGACAGATTCACCAGATGCTCGGCCAAGGGTTTCGGGCCGATCATCCAGCCGATGCGCCAACCGGTCATCGCATGGGATTTCGACAGACTGTTGATCGTCGCAGTGCGCTCGGCCATGCCCGGCAGGCTCGCCGGGCTGATGTGCTCGCCTTCGTATAAAAGCTCGCTGTACACCTCGTCGCTGATCAGCCACAAGTCATGGCGAATGCACAGCGCCGCCAGTTCCTGCCAGATCAGCAAGGGCAGGCTTGCGCCGCTGGGATTGTTCGGGCTGTTAAGCAGCATGGCCCGAGTTCGCGGGGTGAGGCGCGCGGCGACATCGGCCGGGTCGACGCGGAAACCGTTTTCCGGGCGCACCGGCACCGCAATCACCTTGGCACCGCAGGCGCCAAACACACCTTCGTAGGTGACGTACATCGGCTCGGCGACGATCACTTCGTCACCCGGATCCAGCAGACATTGCGCCACCGAATACACCGCGCATTGCGCGCCTGGCAAGACAATCACCTGATCAGGATCAACGCGGTGACCACTGCGCTGGCGATGACGCTCGGCAATCAGCCTGCGCAGCTCGAACCGACCACGTACGTCGGCATAATGAGTATCACCGGCCAGCAGACTGTCGATCGCGCCATGGACGATCGGCAACGGCGTATCGAAGTCCGGATCGCCGACGCTCAATAACAAAACATCGACGCCCTCGGCGCGCAGTTCCAGCGCTCGGTCGTGAATCTGCCAGGCAGCGGCACCCTCCCCGGCGATTCGTTGGGTCAAGGCTGAATAGCGCATGTACGTCTCCTGTTAGCGCGGTTTCCAGCCTTCACCGTATCTCAAATCACGAAACGCGCCACCATGGCGTTCAAATCCACTGCCAGTCGCGACAATTCGTGGGTCGCGGCGCTGGTCTGGTTGGCGCCGGCGGCCGATTGCGTGGCGAGGTCGCGGATGTTGACCAGATTGCGATCGACTTCGCGCGAGACCTGCGCCTGCTCTTCCGACGCGCTGGCGATGACCAGGTTGCGTTCGTTGATCTGGTGAATCGATTGAGTGATCTGCTCCAGCGCCACGCCGGCCGCGCGGGCCATTTCCAACGTGGACTGGGTGCGCTGATTGCTTTGTTGCATCGACGAAACCGCTTCACCGGTGCCGTTCTGGATGCCGGCGACCATTTTTTCGATTTCCTGAGTCGACTGCGCGGTGCGATGGGCCAAGGCGCGCACTTCGTCAGCCACCACGGCAAAACCACGGCCAGCCTCGCCGGCACGCGCAGCTTCAATGGCAGCGTTGAGCGCCAGCAGGTTGGTCTGCTCGGCGATCGCCCGAATCACGTCCAGCACCTTGCCGATGTCACGCCCTTGTGCCGCGAGGCCTTCGATCATCTGCGCGGTGTTCTGCACGTCATGAGTCATGGTCTGGATCGCGTCGACGGTCTTCACCACTTGATCGCGACCTTCGCGGGCGGCGTGGGTCGACTGATTGGAGGCCTCGGAAGTCGACACGGCGTTGCGCGCCACTTCTTCCACCGCAGCGGTCATTTCGTTGACGGCAGTGGCGGCCTGTTCGATTTCGTTGTTTTGCTGCTGCAAGCCACGGGAGGCTTCTTCGGTGACAGCGCTAAGTTCCTCGGCAGCGGCGCCCAGTTGCGTGGCGGAACCGGCGATCTGCTCGATGGTTTTGCGCAGGTTGGTCTGCATCGCGGCCAAGGCTTCGAGCAGGCGCGCCGGTTCGTCCTTGCCGTCGACTTCAATGACTTTGCTCAGGTCGCCGCCGGCAATGGTTTGCGCAGCGTGCACGGCGCGGTTGAGCGGCGTGACGATGCTGCGGGTCAGCAACCAGGCGAGTAGCACGGTGGCCAAAGCGGCGATCACGGCAACGATGATGATTCCGGTAACCGCGCTGTCGTAGTGATCACCAGCCTTTGCTGCTGCCGTTTTCGCATCGGCGGTGTTGATGGCGATCAGCTTGTTCAGTTGCTCGCCCATCTGATCGGTGCCTTCCTTGATGCGCGTGTTGATCAGCGTCCGCAACTCATCAAGTTTGTCCTGACGCGACAGCTCGATCATCTGATTCTGCGCTTGCAGGTAGTTGTCGAGAGTGGTGGAAAACGTCTGAAAAATCTCCTGTTCTTCGGGGCCCGCCGGCAGCGCGGCGTAACTCGCCTGGGCTTTGCGCACTTTGTCGACCAGCACGGCAATGCGCGTTTGCGCCTCTTGCAAGCTGGCCGGCTCGCGATTGACCAGCACACGGAACGACAGGATGCGCATGCGCAGGACGTTCTCCGTGACCACACTGAGGTGGGTCACGCTTGGCAATTGGTTGGTGTCCATGTCGACCGACGCCTGACGAATGACCGTCATGCGGCTGACGGCGAACACGCCGAGGACAATCACCAGCAAGGCGATAAAGGCAAAACCGAGGAAAGCACGGGGCGCGATATTCAGATTACGCAGGGACATGGTCGGACTCTCGAAAGAAAGAAACTGCGAGCGTCCATGCCGTGAGCACTGGCCCATAGCGGGCGACAGTCCGGCGGCACTGAGTTGTGGTTTTGTGTGCGCCTGACCGTTGTATCGGCCAGGCTTGAGGAAGGTTTCGGGTCTGCGGTAAATATTTTTCAGGCTGAGGCGAGTTGCCAGACCCGAGCAATATCGGTAGCGCGTTCACCCAGCAGCCGAGGTGCTTCGGCGCAGGCCTGTTCCAGAGTCATCGGTCCGCTGGTCACGGCGAACGCGGCGTCGATGCCGTGTTGATAGAGCGCCTGATAGCCCTCGCCCAAGGTCCCGGCAATTACAATCACCGGCACGGCGTATTGTTTGGCAACTCGCGCGACACCGAACGGCGTTTTGCCGCGCAGGGTCTGCGCATCGAAGCGGCCTTCGCCGGTAATCACCAGATCCGCACCTTTGACCGCGTCAGCGAGCCCGACCAGTTCCGCCACCACCTCGACGCCAGCCTGAAACTGCGCGCCGAGAAAAGCCTTGGCGGCAAATCCCAGACCACCCGCCGCACCGCTGCCCGGTTCATCGCGCACGTCCTTGCCCAATGCTTGCGCGCAAAGCTCGGCGAAGTGCCCCAGCGCGTGGTCGAGCTGCTCAACCTGCGCGGGCGATGCGCCCTTCTGCGGGCCGAAAACGGACGAGGCGCCGTGGGGGCCGCAGAGCGGATTGTTAACATCAGCGGCGATGTCGAAACGCACATTGGCCAGACGCGGATCAAGTCCATTCAGATCCAGCCGCGCCAGTTGCGCCAAGGCCAGGCCACCGGGCACCAACGGCTGATTTTGCCCATCCAGTAACTTCACGCCCAACGCCTGCATCGCCCCGGCACCGCCGTCATTGGTCGCACTGCCGCCAATTGCCAGAATCACCCGCTGCGCGCCAGCGTCCAGCGCTGCACGAATCAACTCACCGGTACCAAAAGTGCTGCTGATGCACGCATCGCGCTGCCCCGGTGGGACCAATTGCAGTCCACTGGCCTCGGCCATTTCGATGATCGCGGTGTGGTTGTGCGGCAGCCAGCCCCAGGCAGCATCGACCGGCGCGCCCAGTGGACCGCGCACACGGGTGCGGCGCAATTCACCTTCGCAGGCTGCGAGAATCGACTCGACCGTGCCTTCGCCGCCATCGGCCATCGGGCATTTGATCAGCGTCGCCTGCGGCCAGACCTGGGCCAGTCCGAGGGCAATGGCTTCGGCAACGCCTTGGGCACTCAGGCTGTCCTTGAACGAGTCGGGGGCGATGACGATCTTCATGGGAATTCTCCGGTTGCAGTGGCGTTCATGCTGCCAGTCGGCCTGCGCCTTGACGCCGGTCGGCTGCACAAGTGGCGTCGGCGTTTATTGTTCATTTCCACAAAAGATATGTGTTGGTTGTACCGGCCTCATCGCTGGCAAGCCAGCTCCCACAGGGTTCTGCAGTGGATATGGAAGTTATGAACGCCTCCTAACCTGTGGGAGCTGGCTTGCCAGCGATGGCGGCCGCAAGGACAACTCATGTCAATGGATCAGTCTGCGGCAACAGCTGCACCCCCAGGTACAACGCCAGCATCCCGTCCAGCTTCAACGGATCAACGCCACTCAGTTCGGCAATCCGTTCCATGCGATAACGCAGGCTGTTGCGATGAATCCCCAAGGCATCGGCACACGCCTGGCTCTGCCCGTCGTGCTCGCACCAAGTGCGCAGGGTCGCCAGCAACTGGCCGTTGCTGTCCTTGGCGATGACCTTGCGCAGCGGTTTGAGCAACTCGTCCAGCGCATCATCGTTGCGGTGACGCCACAGCATGACCGGCAAGCGATAGCGATTGAGCGTCAGCAGCCTCGAGTTCGGCAACACGTCACGACCATACGCCAGCAAGTCGCCGACCCGCCGATAACAGCGACGCAACCCGGCGAGCCCCTCCGCCTGCCCGCCGACGGCGATGCGCAGAATCTTCCAGCCGAGGCCATCGAGTTTTTCCAGCAGGCGGTCATGCTCCACTTGCTGGCTCGCCGGGCGACACCACAACAGCGAAGACTTCGCCGAACTCACGCACCAACTGTCGGGGTAACGCGAGGTCAGCCACGCACTCAGTGCCTCGACGGTTTGCCCCGGCCCGTGCTCAAGACCCAGTTCGAACAAATAGGGGACCCGCGTCAGTTGCGGCTTGAGCCCCAACTGTTGCGCCTCATCGACCAGGCGCGGCGAATCCCCCGCCTCGCTCAACAGCAACGCCAGCAGATCATCGCAACGCTGCCGTCGCCACTGTTGCTCGGCCTGCTGATTGCGCTGGCCGACGAGCATTTCCGCGGTCATGCGCACCAGTTCGGCGTAAGTGCGCAGTTGCTCCGGCTCCCCGGTGATGCCGAGTACGCCGATCAAGCGCTGATCGAGCAGCAGCGGCAGATTGATACCCGGCTGCACGCCTTTGAGGTGCACCGCCGTCTGCGCATCGATTTCCACTACGCGCCCGTTGGCCAGCACCAGTTGCGCGCCCTCATGACGGGTGTTGATGCGCTCCGGTTCACCGCTGCCGAGGATCAGGCCCTGACTGTCCATGACGTTGACGTTGTACGGCAAAATGGCCATGGCCCGGTCGACGATGTCTTGGGCAAGATCGTGATCGAGTTCGAACATAGCGGCGGCAATCCTTCATTTCAGGCACTAGCGGTTGTTCAGCCGCACAGGGTCTGGCGGCAAACCCTGTGCTCAGGCACAAAGACAATCCGGCCAAAGGTGGCCGAGACTCTCAGGGCGATCAACGTTACCCTTTGCATCGCAAAAAATCATAATAAAGAGAGAGCCGCTATGTCGCAGAGCGCCGCAGCTACCCAGACCATCGACGACGGTAAAAACGCCGTCTACAAACGCATCACCCTGCGTTTGATTCCCTTCATTTTCATCTGCTACCTGTTCAACTACCTCGACCGGGTCAACGTCGGCTTCGCCAAACTGCAGATGCTCGATGCCCTGAAATTCAGCGAGACCGTGTACGGCCTCGGCGCCGGGATTTTCTTCATCGGCTACGTGCTGTGCGGTGTGCCGAGCAACCTGGCACTGACCCGTTTCGGTCCACGCCGCTGGATTGCCTTGATGATGATCACCTGGGGCACGCTGTCGACCTGCCTGTTGTTCGTCACCACCCCGACCGAGTTCTACACCCTGCGCTTTTTCACCGGTGCCGCTGAGGCCGGTTTCTTCCCGGGCGTTGTGCTGTATCTCTCGCAGTGGTTCCCGACCTTCCGCCGTGGCCGGATCATGGCGCTGTTCATGTCGGCAATCCCGGTCTCCGGTCTGCTTGGCAGCCCGTTTTCCGGCTGGATCCTCAACCACTTCGCCGCTGGCCAAGGTGGCCTGGCCGGTTGGCAGTGGATGTTCCTGCTGCAAGGCATTCCCACCGTGATCCTCGGTGCGCTGGCGTATTTCCTGTTGAGCGACAGCTTCGCCAATGCCAAATGGCTGACCGCCCACGAACGTTCGGTGCTCGAAGCCGACCACGCCGAAGACCTCGCCAACAAACCGAAAACCGCCACCGACTCGCTGCTCGCGGTGTTCAAGAACCCAGCGATCTGGGCTTTCGGCCTGATTTATTTCTGCATCCAGAGCGGCGTCTACGCGATCAACTTCTGGCTGCCGTCGATCATCAAGAACCTCGGCTTCAGCGATAACCTGGTGATCGGCTGGCTGAGTGCGATTCCGTATCTGCTCGCGGCGGTGTTCATGCTGGTGGTCGGGCGCTCGGCGGACTTGCGCAAGGAACGCCGCTGGCACTTGGTGGTGCCGATGCTGATGGGCGCTGTCGGGCTGGTGATCGCAGTGAATTTCGCAGCGAATCCGGCGATTGCGATTCTCGGTCTGACCATCGCGACCATGGGCGCACTGACTGGCCTGCCAATGTTCTGGCCGGTGCCCACGGCGATGCTGAGCGCGGGCGCCGCGGCTGGTGGGCTGGCGTTGATCAACTCGATGGGGCAGATGGCGGGGTTCCTCAGCCCGTATCTGGTGGGCTGGGTCAAGGACAGCACTGGCTCGACCGATGCGGCGTTGTACGTGCTGGCGGCGGTGATCGTTGGCGGGAGTCTGCTGGCGTTGCGGATGACGCGAACGTTGCGGGCTTGAGCTCGCGTGCATGACCAAAACGGCCCTTACGGGCCGTTTTTTTATTCGGTTTCATTTTGCACGATGATGTTCGGCGAGCAGACCAGCGTCGAAGACCGCTGCGGATCACCGACCCGCATACTGAACAGCAATGACGCCTATTCGCTCGCGCAGGCGGTGAAGATCACAGCCGAAGACAAGGCATTTATTGATCCCTGGTGACACCGGGGCATGCCTCGACACCGGGGTTCTACGATGTGAGCCATTTTGTGTCAGGACGCAAACCGATTCAGTCCTGATTTTTCACGCACCCTCTGCGAAAGAGCGGGCAGGTCGAAGCCGATCAGAGCCGTTGTAAGAAAATCTCTATACTTTGCCGTTCTATGGAACCGTGCTTACGCAGCCGCACCTAATGGTCGCTCGCTCGAATAAGTCTGCCAAGGATAGTCAATGTTCAATCGGCCCATCGATTTTGTGCGCAAGCCATTGCGCGCGATGTTTAACGCGTTCGATAACAAGGAGGCATTCGACGCCTCGCGGTCCTTGGGGGCCGCCAGCTGTGAATCGCACAGCGCAGGTCTTCGATACCGGGCCGACATCGATGGCCTGCGGGCTGTCGCTGTGCTGCTCGTGCTGATATTTCACGCAGGGCTGACTTTATTCCCGTCCGGTTTTATCGGCGTGGATATCTTCTTCGTGATCTCCGGTTATCTCACCACCTCTATCATCATGAAGTCGCTGGAGAACGGCACGTTCAGCTTCAAGGGGTTTTACGTCAGGCGCATCTGGCGCTTGCAACCGGCCGTTGTTGCGCTGTTGGTTGTGACCTTGCTGGTTACCACACTGCTTTATCTGCCCGATGACTACGTCGACTTCCTGAAAAGCGAAAAGTACACCTCATTACTGATTTCCAACCAGTATTTTTCCAAGGTGACTTCTGGTTACGCCACGCCCGATGCCGCCAGTCTTCCGCTGTTGCACACCTGGTCGCTGGCGATCGAATGGCAGTGGTACCTGCTGCTACCGTTGGGTATCTGGCTGCTGCATCGCTATGTGGCGAAACGGGCTTTGAGCAGCGCAGTGCTGGGTTTGACCCTTGCAGCCACGGCGATGGCGCTGTACTTGTCGCAGGTCGCTCCCGACCTGAACTATTACTTTTTTACCGCGCGCATCTTCGAATTGATGATGGGGTCGTGCGCCGTCATGTTCAGCGCGGACAGGTTTCGCCTGAGTCGTGCCAGCGCTTCGCTCATTTGCGCGGTTGCACTGGTCACGATCGCCTATTGTGCGGTCCAGGACGATATCCTCAGCGGATTCCCCAACTATCATGCGGTCGCGGTATGCGTCGCCACGGCGCTGCTGCTGGTTCGCGGCATAGGTAATGTGAGCATCACCTCGGATGTCCTTGCATTCAAACCGCTGGTGTTCATTGGCACGCTTTCCTACTCGCTGTATCTGTGGCATTGGCCGATTCTGGCGGTGCTGGCCTACCTGGGCGTCGATCTGAGCCCAGCGGTGACAGTCAGCTATTTCGCCGCCACGTTCGCGATGGGCTACCTCTCCTTCTGGCTTATCGAAAACAGGTTTCGCAAGGTTCGGGCCGGATTCGGAAAGACCGTACTGCTGTTGATGCTGCTGCCCGCCATCGGCCTGTCGCTGCTTCACTCCGTCGGCAGGAATCATGACGGATGGCCGAACCGTTTTGGTGAAGATTCGATCGCGATGTTCAGCACTTTAAAGGCGTACGTACCGAGCCATCGTGAGGATTGCCTGGGTAACAGCGAAAAGGTTGATCCTGACTGCGTCCTGGGCGCTCCGCTGGCCGAGTCGCAGGCTTTGCTGATCGGAGATTCCTATTCGAATCACTATTGGGGATTTGTCGAGACGCTGGCCAAGGATGCCGGCCTGTCGGTTCTTGCCCAAGGTTATCCGGCCTGTCTGACCTTGCCCGGCATCTATCTCTACGACTGGTACAAGGCCAAGAACGCGCTTTATGAAAAGTGCCATACGGCTGCCCAACGCTATTACGACCTGATTGCGGACAGCCATTTCCAGTATGTGATCATCGGCCAGTTCTGGGAGGCGTACCTCACCGCGACGATTGTCACCAAGCCTGATGACCCACGCAGCCTGGAACTGACGCAGCAACGACTTGAGGTAGCGGTTCGCCAGGCACTGGACATCATCGTCGACTCGGGTGCCACGCCGATTGTGCTGATGAGTACATTGCCCATGCCCGCCAGAATCAACGAATGCCTGCTCAGACAGGTCAAGTTACGCGGGATGCTCGGCAGCGCTGAACAAAGCCGTTCATGTGCTGCGGTGACATGGTCAGGCCTTGAGGATCCCTTCCTGACCAGACTTTTCGGCGAGCTGCAGGTTGAATATCCACAATTGATCGTCCTTGATCCAAAAAAGTGCAATGCCAGGACGGTACGTGCCTGACCAGCGTCGATGGCGTGCCGGTGTACCGCGACATCGGCCACGTGTCCGATTACGCCTCGTACAAATTCGGTGAGCTGTACCTCGAGCACTTTGGTAATCCATTCAAGAGCAATCCAGGCGGCGACCACTAACGCCGGTCCATTTGCCATCTATGCTGCAACTGCCAGCATCTTTTGACGAGGTTCGCACGACCGAATGAGCGCGAGATGTTTCGAATAATGAGCATGCGCTCAATATTCAGCACAAAAACCACGTATCCTGCGCGCCCCGTTCACCTTCACGCCGCGAGGGCAGTTTGTCTAAAGGTATCGCTTTATCGGTTTCGGCCTCGGTGCTGTTTGCCGTCATGTATTACTACACGTCGCTGCTGACGCCTCTGAGCGGCGTGGAAATCTTCGGCTGGCGCATGCTCCTGACCGTGCCGTGCATGACCTTGTTCATGCTGGTGTCCGGGGAATGGCGGCGGGTGCTGGAGCTGTTCCGATTGATGGCGGCCAGGCCAAAACTGATCGCCGGGCTGCTGGTTTCGTCCGCCCTGCTCGGCGTACAGCTGTGGCTATTTATGTGGGCGCCGCTCAATGGCTACAGCCTGGATGTGTCGCTGGGCTATTTCCTGTTGCCACTGGCGATGGTGCTGACCGGGCGGATTGCCTACGGCGAGAGCCTGTCTTATCTGCAGAAAATCGCAGTGTTTTTCGCCAGCCTCGGCGTGGTGAACGAGTTGTATCAGGTTGGCGGCTTTTCTTGGGCGACACTGGTGGTCGTGGTCGGTTATCCGCTGTACTTCGTGCTGCGCAAATACCTGAAGACCGACAACCTGGGTGGCCTGTGGGTCGACATGACCCTGATGCTGCCCATCGCCTACTGGCTTGTGCAGGGTGGTGAACAAGGGCTGGCGGTGTTCGATCAATATCCGGGGCTGATGTGGCTGATTCCGCTGCTCGGCCTGATCAGTGCCTCGGCACTTGTGGTGTACATCATCGCCAGCCGCCTGTTGCCGTTCAGTCTGTTTGGTTTGTTGAGTTATGTGGAACCGGTGTTGTTGCTCGCGGTGGCGTTGTTGTTGGGGGAAAGCATCAAGCCGGGAGAATGGCTGACCTACATCCCCATCTGGCTGGCGGTGGGGGTGCTGGTTTTCGAGGGCTTCAAGCATTTGACGCGGCAACGCCGCTCTTGAATGCAACACAAGACAAATGTGGGAGCGAGCCTGCTCGCGAAGTCGTCAGACCAGTCAACATGACTGTTGAATGAAAGACCGCATTCGCGAGCAGGCTCGCTCCCACAGGTTTTGTATGAAGCAAAAAAATCCCGGCCCTGCATCTCTGCAGGCCGGGATTTTTTATTTCCGGTGCGAATTACTCGGTGGTCAGCACACCACGACGCACCTGGTCACGCTCGATCGATTCGAACAGCGCCTTGAAGTTGCCTTCGCCGAAACCATCGTCGCCTTTGCGCTGGATGAACTCGAAGAACACCGGGCCCATCAGGGTTTCCGAGAAAATCTGCAGCAGCAGACGCTTGTCGCCCTGCTCCGACGCGCCGTCGAGCAGGATACCGCGCGACTGCAACTGGTCGACCGGCTCGCCGTGATTCGGCAGGCGACCTTCGAGCATTTCGTAGTAGGTGTCCGGTGGCGCGGTCATGAAGCGCATGCCGATTTTCTTCAACTGATCCCAAGTCTCGATCAGATCGTCGGTGAGGAACGCAACGTGCTGGATGCCTTCGCCGTTGAACTGCATCAGGAACTCTTCGATCTGCCCGGCGCCCTTGGACGACTCTTCGTTGAGCGGAATGCGGATCATGCCGTCCGGTGCGGTCATGGCTTTGGACGTCAGGCCGGTGTATTCGCCCTTGATGTCGAAGTATCGGATTTCACGGAAGTTGAACAGCTTCTCGTAGAAGTTCGCCCAATAGGCCATGCGACCGCGATACACGTTGTGGGTCAAGTGGTCGATGATCTTCAGGCCGGCGCCGACCGGGTTGCGATCAACGCCTTCGATAAATACGAAGTCGATATCGTAAATCGAGCTGCCTTCGCCGAAACGGTCGATCAGGTACAGCGGCGCGCCGCCAATGCCTTTGATCGCCGGCAGGTTCAGCTCCATCGGACCGGTTTCGATGTGGATCGGCTGAGCGCCGAGTTCGAGCGCGCGGGAATAGGCTTTCTGCGAATCCTTGACGCGGAACGCCATGCCGCAAACGGACGGACCGTGTTCGGCAGCGAAGTACGAGGCGACGCTGTTGGGTTCGTTGTTGAGGATCAGGTTGATCGCGCCCTGACGATACAGGTGCACGTTCTTGGAGCGGTGGGTCGCGACCTTGGTGAAGCCCATGATCTCGAAGATCGGTTCCAGGGTGCCGGGAGTCGGCGCTGCGAACTCGATGAACTCAAAGCCCATCAGGCCCATTGGGTTTTCGTATAAATCTGCCATGGTGACGCCTCATCATTTCTTATCAATTAACCAGGGTTATTTGTCAGGAAAGTGATGTGGAAGGAGGCGCGCAGGAGATGCCACGCACGCTGCGGGCGAGAAAGTCTCCGTAGATCAGTTGAAACCCGAATATCTTCATTGTCGACCCAAAGCTCTTGCGGGCGAGGCTTCTGCTGCCAGAAGACGATTATTATTGTATGCGTAACCCGATTCTACACAGCGTAACCATGCCTGTCTGCCCTCTATATAAAATCCCTTTTTGTGCGTACGGCACAAGAGCCATCTGCCATCTATTATCCCTCTGGCTCGATTGTTTACCGAGGGCCCGATTCCGAAGCCACAGGATGTATCCATGCCGCTGACTGCAAGATCCCGCCGCAAGCGCAGCACCCGCATCGTCGTCACCTTGCTCAGCGGTCTGCTGCCAATCGTGCTGGGCAGTGCGATCCTCTATATGCAGGCCGAACGCACTCTGGAGCAAAGCGCTGCGCAAACTGCCGAGCAAGCTTTACGCCAGTTCGAGCTGATGCTCGACAACACCGCCGAGGCGGCGCGAATCCTGTTGCCGTTAGCGGGGAAAGACTGTGAAGAAGTCAAACTGGCCTTGCGCGAACAGGTGACCCGTCGCCCTTTCGTGCGCTCGACCAATCTGGTCTGGGAGAACAATCTCTATTGCAGCTCACTGTTCGGCCCGTTCAAGGAAGCTGTCAATGCCGGGGACTACCACGAGGGCAAACTATGGCTGATGAATGGCAATCCGGTGACACCCGATACGGCATTGCTTATCTATCGTCTCAGCGACGGTCCTGGTGGCGCACTGACCACCCTTGATGGTTATCACCTGAGCAATATCCTGCGCCTGATCGGCAGCCAGACGTTACTGATGTTGCAAGTGGGCGATAACTGGCTGACCGCCGACGGCCAAGTTCACCAGGGGCCGCTGCCGGCATTGCCGGTAGCGCATAGCGTGCTGGAATCCGCGCGTTATGGCTTCAGCGTCTCGGCTGGTTACCACGAGGGTGAAACCTGGCGTTACATGGCGGCTGAGTATCCACCCCTGTTCAGCCTGTTGATTTTCTTCGGCGCAGTTTCCGGTGCCATTGGCCACTTCGTGCAGAAACGCTCAACCTCGCCCAGCCACGAAATGCTGCGCGCGCTGGAAGCCGGCGAGTTCATTGCGTACTTCCAACCAGTGGTTCACGCCGACACCAAGCGATGGTCCGGCGCCGAAGTACTGATGCGCTGGAATCATCCGAAAGAGGGGCTGGTGCGTCCGGATCTCTTCATTCCGTTTGCCGAGCACTCCGGGTTGATCGTGCCCATGACCCGCTCTCTGATGCAACAGACGGCCGTCCTGCTGGGCCCACAAACGGCAACCTCCGACAAACCGTTTCATATAGGCATCAACATCACTGCCAGCCATTGCCAGGACCTGGAGCTGGTTGAGGACTGTCGCGATCTTCTGGCAGCATTTGAGCCAGGCAGCGTGGAGCTGGTGCTGGAACTGACCGAGCGCGAGCTGATCGAGCCGAACGACATCACTTTGCAGCTCTTCGAGCAGTTGCACGCATTGGGTGTAAAAATCGCGATCGACGACTTCGGTACGGGGCACTCGAGCCTTGGTTATCTGCGCACCTTCAATGTCGACTTTCTGAAAATCGATCAGAGCTTCGTGGCCATGATCGGAATAGACGCGTTATCGAGGCATATTCTCGATTCCATCATCGAGCTGTCCGCGAAACTGGACTTGGGTATTGTTGCCGAAGGTGTCGAAACGCAGGCTCAGGCGGATTATCTGACCGAGCATAACGTTAAGTTTCTGCAGGGCTACTTGTACGGTAAACCGATGCCTGCCGCAGATTTCATCGACACATTATCTCAGCATTAAGTAGCTAGCACGGACCGCCGAACAGCCGCACCAAATTGATACAAATAGTCATTGTTGTTACATGGCGACAACATCAGGATTTACTCTTGTCGCATTAACTACTACAATTTTTTCAACCTGAGCCAGACTGGCAGGTGAGCCAATTATCACCGAGTCGCTTCCAGGCGACTGGCTTATAGCTTTGTTTGCGGTTGGTATCAGCCAAACACACTATTGGAGTAAAGATATTGTCCAGACTCGCTGAATTTCGCGCAGCTGAAAAGGCCCTTCAGGAACAGCTCAAACAGCTGGAATCGCTGAAGAATGATGCCGGGCTCAAGAAAGAAATCGAATTCGAAGAAAAGCTCCAGGGACTGATGAAAACCTATGGCAAAGGCCTGAAAGACATCATCGCCATCCTCGATCCAAACCCGGCGAAGTCCGGTCTGCAGCAGTCCGCAGCGCCGAAGACCCGTCGCGCTCGCGTGGTCAAGGTTTACCAGAATCCGCACACTGGCGAGCTGATCGAAACCAAAGGTGGCAACCATCGCGGTCTGAAAGCCTGGAAAGAACAGTACGGTGCCTCCACCGTTGATTCGTGGTTGCGCGGTTAATCTGACGCCAACAAAAAAGCCCTGCTCGATGCAGGGCTTTTTTATTGACAATATTTAACAAATGAAATGATTTTCATCAAACAAGTTCGAGATCTGTGTAACGTTGCTGAATCATCACACCTAAACATTTTGCTGCTTCATGTTGCGCCGAGCAAGGGATCCAACTTTGTGCTTAATCCTTTCCGGCAATCAAGCAATCGCTAGTTAGTACGAACGCTTATAGTTTCAAGCTGTTGCGCGCCGCCTGTATGTCGTCGGCGCTTGCCTTATAAACGTCGGCCTGGCCGGCGTAAGAAAGTACATAAGCCTTGTCTGTTTCCACGGCTACTACCAATGTTTGGGATAAAACGTGTCGACCGTTTTCGGTCACCGTGCAGGTTGTCTCCAAGCCAGTCAATGAAGCCAGTGCCGCCGGATGAATTCGGTTGCAGACGCTCTGGTAGCCGCTACGAAAGAAATCCTTTTGGATGGATTTGCGCATCTCCTGCAGCACGCCTTGCAAATTGATCTGATGCCCCGCCTCTACTTGGGTCGTGGTCAACTCCATCACCATTACCTGATTACCGTCGGCATCGTGTTTCACCGCTCTTTGTCGCGAGACTGGCGGTGCGGTGTCCGGCAACGCCTCGATCTCCCAGCCCGCCGGCCAAATGATGCTGGGTTCGGCCATGACAGGGAAAGCCACAGCCGACGACAAGGCAAAACAAACAAACACGGATTTAAACAGTCGGATCATTGCCGGACGCACTCGTAGACAGAAGGCAAAGTCTGAGCCCCGCCCTCGCGCAGGGCAAGCCCGCGTTGCATTTGGCGATGCCGGCCAGCATGCGTATCATTGCGCCCATTCACTCGCCCATTGTTATTGGAGGGCCCATGAGCCTCAACGAACTGAACACTTTTCCAGGCGTGACTGCCACGCCAGACAGCGCAACCCGCAACTTCGTGTTCAACCACACCATGCTGCGCGTGAAGGACATCACCAAGTCGCTGGATTTCTACACCCGTGTGCTGGGTTTCTCGCTGGTCGAGAAGCGTGATTTCCCGGAAGCCGAGTTCAGCCTGTACTTCCTCGCACTGGTCGATAAAGCGCAAATCCCGGCCGATGCCGCTGCCCGTACCGAGTGGATGAAGTCGATCCCCGGCATTCTCGAACTGACCCACAACCACGGCACCGAAAACGATGCCGACTTCGCCTATCACAACGGCAACACCGACCCGCGCGGCTTCGGCCACATCTGCATCTCTGTGCCGGACATCGTCGCTGCATGTGCACGCTTTGAAGAGTTGGGCTGTGATTTCCAGAAGCGTCTGACCGATGGCCGGATGAAGAGCCTGGCGTTCATCAAGGATCCGGATGGCTACTGGGTCGAAATCATTCAGCCTGCGCCGCTGTAACTGACGATATAAATCCATTGTGGGAGCGAGCCTGCTTGCGAAGGCGTCCGTTCAGCCAACGTATCGTTGAATGACAATCCGCTTTCGCGAGCAGGCTCACTCCTACACATGGATTTGTGCCAGGCATAAAAAAACCCATGATCGCTCATGGGTTTTTTCATTTCAGGCCTGAGGCTTACGCCGGTGCCGAAGTCCGGATCAAGTGATCGAACGCACTCAGCGAAGCCTTGGCGCCCTCGCCCACTGCGATCACGATCTGCTTGTACGGCACAGTCGTCACGTCACCTGCTGCGAAGATCCCCGGAATCGAAGTCTCGCCACGGTTGTCGACAATGATCTCGCCGCGCGGCGACAGCTCGATGGTGCCCTTCAGCCAATCGGTGTTCGGCAGCAGACCGATCTGTACGAAGATGCCTTCCAGCTCAACCGCGCGCAATTCCTCAGTCGTGCGGTCCTTGTAGCGCAGACCGTTGACCTTCTCGCCATTGCCGGTGACTTCAGTGGTTTGCGCACTGGTGATCACGGTGACGTTCGGCAGGCTGTGCAGCTTGCGCTGCAACACGGCGTCGGCACGCAGTTGTACGTCGAATTCCAGCAGCGTTACGTGCGACACGATACCGGCCAGATCGATGGCTGCTTCAACGCCGGAGTTACCGCCGCCGATCACCGCCACGCGCTTGCCCTTGAACAGCGGGCCATCGCAGTGCGGGCAATACGCCACGCCCTTGTTGCGGTACTCCTGCTCGCCCGGGACGTTCATTTCGCGCCAGCGTGCGCCGGTCGCAAGAATCACGCTTTTGGCTTTCAAAGTTGCGCCACTGGCGAAGTGGACTTCGTGCAGCTCGCCGTTCTTGCCCGGGATCAGCCTGTCGGCACGTTGCAGGTTCATGATGTCGACGTCGTACTGCTTGACGTGTTCTTCCAGCGCCGTGGCCAGTTTCGGCCCTTCGGTTTCCTGCACGGAAATGAAGTTCTCGATGGCCATGGTATCGAGCACCTGACCGCCAAAGCGCTCAGCCGCGACACCGGTGCGGATGCCTTTACGTGCGGCATAAATAGCCGCCGAAGCACCGGCCGGACCACCACCAACGACCAGCACATCAAAGGCATCCTTGGCGCTGATCTTCTCGGCCTGACGCACGGTGGCGCCGGTGTCGAGTTTGGCGAGGATTTCTTCCAGGCCCATGCGGCCCTGGCCGAAGTTTTCACCGTTCAGGTAGATGCTCGGCACGGCCATGATCTTGCGATCGTTGACTTCGTCCTGGAACAGCGCGCCGTCGATAGCGACATGGCGGATGTTCGGGTTGAGCACGGCCATCAGGTTCAGCGCCTGGACGACGTCCGGGCAGTTCTGGCAAGACAGCGAGAAGTAAGTCTCGAAGGTGAATTCGCCTTTGAGCGAGCGAATCTGCTCTATCACTTCAGCACTGGCTTTCGATGGGTGGCCGCCGACTTGCAGCAGCGCCAGCACCAGCGAGGTGAATTCGTGGCCCATCGGGATGCCGGCAAAACGCAGGCTGATGTCGGCTCCGGGGCGGTTGATCGAGAACGATGGCTTGCGGGCATCGTCACCGCTGTCGATCAAGGTAATCTGGCTCGAAAGACTGGCAACGTCTTTCAGCAGGTCCAACATTTCACGGGATTTCGCACCGTCGTCGAGGGATGCAACGATCTCGATCGGTTGGGTGACCCGTTCCAGGTACGATTTCAACTGGGCTTTAAGATTGGCGTCCAACATACGGGCGATTTCCTTTATTTGAGGCGAAAAAAAGCCCGAGCGAATCTCGCCCGGGCATTTTTATTGGGCGGTGCAGCTAACTTAAGAAGGTGCGGCGTGCCGCCCTGCGTTGCATGTCACAGACTTAGATCTTGCCGACCAAGTCCAGCGACGGAGCCAGAGTGGCCTCGCCTTCTTTCCACTTGGCCGGGCAAACTTCGCCTGGGTGTGCAGCGACGTACTGAGCAGCCTTGATTTTGCGCAGCAGCTCGGAAGCGTCACGGCCAACGCCGCCATCGTTCAGTTCAACGATTTTGATCTGGCCTTCAGGGTTGATCACGAAGGTGCCACGGTCAGCCAGACCAGCTTCTTCGATCAGCACGTCGAAGTTGCGCGAGATGACGTGGGTCGGGTCGCCGATCATGGTGTATTCGATTTTGCCGATGGCTGGCGAAGTGTTGTGCCAGGCAGCGTGAGCAAAGTGGGTGTCGGTCGAAACGCTGTAGATTTCCACGCCCAGCTTCTTGAACTCAGCGTAGTTATCGGCCAGGTCTTCCAGCTCGGTTGGGCACACGAAGGTGAAGTCGGCTGGGTAGAAGAACACAACGGACCACTTGCCTTTCAAGTCAGCATCCGAGACTTGAACGAAGTCGCCGTTTTTGAACGCGGTAGCTTTGAACGGTTTTACTTGGCTGTTGATGATAGGCATCGATGACTCTCCGTCAGGGGTTATGAAGTTGATGGGTGAATCCTACCCACTCACTCGACGGAAGGCTCATTGGCAAACCTGATACTGCTGATTTGTTTTCGCTATTAGCTGGCTGTATTAATAGAAGAAAACGATCTCTACGGTTGATCCGGTTTATCCATAATCCGAGCCATTCCCTGGAATGGGCTGACCTCAACATAGCGCATGGCGGATTTCATGTCTTTCCAGCCGACGTAACTCATCAGCGATTTAAGATCCCAGCCGCTTTGATGCGCCCAAGTGGCAAAGCCACGCCGCAGCGAATGACTGGTGTAGTTCGCGGCGGCAATCCCGGCGCGCTGCAACGCCTGGCGCAACAAGGGAATGATGCTGTTGGCGTGCAAGCCCTCCTCGCTCAGATTGCCCCAACGATCAATGCTGCGGAATACCGCGCCGCGTACCAGCGCGGCCTCGGTGATCCAGTCGATGTAAGCCTGCACCGGACACAGCTTGAGCAGCGCCGGGGCCTGATAGGTCTGCCCGAGGTTTTCCCGGTCGCCCTTGCTGCGCGGCAGATACAAAGTGATGCCCTTGCCAGCACTCGCCTGCACATGCTCGATCTGCAAACGACATAACTCATCGCTGCGAAAGCCGCGCCAGAAGCCCAGCAAAATCAGCGCGCGGTCCCGATAAGCCTTGAGCAAGGTCGGGCGATCCTGTTCTTGCCGCGCGGTGTGCGCTTCCTGCTCCAACCAATCGATCACGCGTTGCAAATCCTGCAGTTGCAACGGCTCGGCCTGTTTTTCCTGCGCCGGATGCAGAGCACGAATGCCCTTGAACACCTTGCGCACCACTGGCGCCTTGGTTGGATCGGCGAAGCCCTGACTGTTGTGCCACTGCGCCAGCGCGGACAGACGCAACTTCAGCGTATTGATCGACAACACCCCGGCGTGCTCCACCAGATAACGCGCGACGCTGTCCGCCGTGGCCGGCAGAAAGCCGCCCCACGACACCTCGAAGTGCTCAATGGCCATTCGATAGCTGCGACGGGTGTTGTCTCGGGTGGCGGCTTGCAGATATCGATCGATGTCACTCATGGGGGTCTTCTCAGTAGCGTACGGGTTCAAGCGCGCGGATGTGCATTTTGCCGCCTGACATTGGGTAATACCAGTATATCCCGCCTGTTTCATTTCAAATATTTACCTATATTTTTAGCATGGTACACTTCGTACTTTAGTGGCATGTACCACAGTACGTAACCGTAGGAGTTCATATGGCCCGTGGCGGCATTACCAAAGCACTGGTGCAAATCGCGCGCACAGCGATCCTGGCTCGCGGCGAACACCCAAGCATCGATGCAGTACGCATCGAAATGGGCAACACCGGCTCGAAAACCACGATCCATCGCTATCTGAAAGAACTGGATGACGGCGCCCAACCAATAGAAGCGTCAGCAGAGCCGATCGATGACGAACTGACCGCACTCGTTTCTCGCCTCGCCCAGCGCCTGAAAGAACAGGCTCAGGAGCCCATCGAGCAAGCCCGCGAACAGTTCGAGGAGCAACGCGAAGCACTGGAAACCGAGCTGAAACAGGTTCGCCAGGCGCTGGAAAAACTCGAACACGACCACGACATTCAGGGCGCCGCCCTGCAACGCGAATCCGAAGCGCTCAGCAACACCCGCTCGATGCTGCAGACCGAACAGACGCGCAACGCCGGTCTCAACCAGGCATTGGCCGACTTTGAATTGCGCTTGCAGGACAAGGACGAGCAGATCCGCTCACTGGAAGAAAAACACCTGCACGCACGCGATGCGCTGGAGCATTACCGCAACGCGACCAAGGAACAGCGCGAGCAGGAACAGGCCCGCCATGAGGGGCAAATCCAGCAGATCCAGGCCGAACTGCGTCAAGCGCAGCAGAGTGCGCTGGTGCGTCAGGATGAGATCACTCAGCTGCACCGCGACAACGAACGCCTGCTCACCGAAAACCGTGGCACCCAGCGCGAGCTGAACCTGGTGCAGGATCAACTCAAGCAGAGCAATCAGCGTCAGGATCAGTTGCTCGAACAGGCCACGCGCATGGACAGCGAGCGCACCCTCCTCCAGGAACGCCTGCGCGTGGCGACGCTGGAAAGCCAGGCACTCAAGCAGAGCGTCGACGAGCAGACGCAGCTCAATCAGTCACTGGAAAAGGAATTGCTCAAAGCACAGGCGAGCCTTGAGGACAGCCAGCGTCTGGCGGCTACCGTTGCGGCAGCCCCAGATTCGGCCAAAGCGAAAGCCCCTTAAGCGCTGACCGGCGTGCGCATGGTGACGAACTCTTCGGCGGCCGTCGGGTGCACCCCGATGGTGTCGTCGAAGTCGCGCTTGGTCGCGCCGGCCTTCAAAGCGATCGCCAGACCTTGCACAATCTCGCCCGCGTCCGGGCCGACCATGTGGCAGCCAAGCACCTTGTCGGTCCTGGCGTCGACCACCAGCTTCATCAGGGTTTTCTCCTGACAGTCAGTCAGGGTCAGCTTCATCGGGCGGAAGCGACTTTCGAAGATCACTACTTCGTGGCCACATTCGCGCGCTTCTTCTTCGCTCAAACCGACTGTGCCGATGTTCGGCAGGCTGAACACGGCGGTCGGGATCATCTTGTAATCCACCGGACGGTATTGCTCTGGCTTGAACAGGCGCCGCGCCACCGCCATGCCTTCAGCCAGTGCGACAGGGGTCAGTTGCACGCGCCCGATAACATCGCCCAGCGCCAGAATCGACGGTTCGGTGGTTTGATACTCGTCGTCGACCTTGATGAAGCCCTTGTCGTCGAGCTGAACATCAGTGTTTTCCAGGCCCAGATTGTCCAGCATCGGACGGCGGCCGGTGGCGTAGAACACGCAATCGGCTTCGAGCACGCGACCATCCTTGAGCGTCGCTTTCAAGCTGCCGTCAGCCTGCTTGTCGATGCGTTCGATGTCGGCGTTGAATTGCAAATCGAGGCCACGCTTGGTCAATTCTTCCTGCAGATGCTTGCGCACCGACCCGTCGAAACCACGCAGGAACAGATCACCGCGATACAGCAGCGTGGTGTTGGCGCCGAGACCATGGAAAATCCCGGCGAACTCGACCGCGATATAACCGCCGCCAACCACCAGCACACGCTTGGGCAGCTCTTTGAGGAAGAACGCCTCGTTTGAACCGATTGCGTGTTCGTGCCCTGGAATTTCAGGGATCTGCGGCCAGCCGCCGGTGGCGATCAGAATGTTTTTGGCCGTGTAGCGCTCGCCATTGACCTCAACCTCGTGCGGCCCAACGATTTTCGCGTGCGCCTCGTGCAGGGTCACGCCGCTGTTGACCAGCAGATTGCGATAAATACCGTTGAGGCGATTGATCTCGCGGTCCTTGTTGGCGATCAACGTGGCCCAGTCGAAGTTGGCTTCGCCCAGGTTCCAGCCGAAACCGGACGCCTGCTCGAAGTCCTCGGCAAAATGCGCGCCGTACACCAGGAGTTTTTTCGGCACGCAGCCGACGTTGACGCAGGTACCGCCCAGGTAACGGCTTTCGGCCACCGCCACTTTCGCCCCGAAACCGGCAGCAAATCGCGCAGCGCGCACACCGCCGGAACCGGCACCAATCACATAAAGATCAAAATCGTAGGCCATTTCTATCTCCTCGGCAGGCCATCAGCATACCCGCAGTCATCCATTGGGCAAGCACTGCCATCCATATAAGGGCGGAAAATGAAAAAGCCACCCGAAGGTGGCTTTCTTTTGCAGGCGAGGCAGATGCTATTAGTAAGCCTTGCCAGTCTTGTAGAAGTTTTCGAAGCAGAAGTTGGTCGCGTCGATGTAGCCTTCAGCACCACCGCAGTCGAAACGCTTGCCCTTGAACTTGTAGGCCATCACGCAGCCGTTCTGGGCCTGCTTCATCAGGGCGTCGGTGATCTGGATCTCGCCGCCCTTGCCTGGCTCGGTCTGTTCGATGAGGTCGAAGATGTCCGGAGTCAGGATGTAGCGACCGATGATCGCCAGGTTCGACGGCGCATCTTCCGGCTTTGGCTTCTCGACCATGCTGTGCACGCGGTAGATGTCGTCGCGGATCATTTCGCCAGCGATCACGCCGTACTTGTTGGTTTCCTGCGGATCGACTTCCTGAATGGCTACGATCGAGCAGCGGAACTGCTTGTACAGCTTGACCATCTGCGTCAGCACGCCGTCGCCATCGATGTTGACGCACAGGTCGTCCGCCAGGACCACGGCGAACGGTTCGTCACCGATCAGCGGACGGCCAGTCAGGATCGCATGGCCCAGACCTTTCATTTCGGTCTGACGGGTGTAGGAGAACGAGCACTCGTCCAGCAGCTTGCGGATACCGACCAGGTATTTTTCCTTGTCGGTGCCCTTGATCTGGTTTTCCAGCTCGTAGCTGATGTCGAAATGGTCTTCCAGAGCACGCTTGCCACGACCGGTAACGATGGAAATTTCCGTCAGGCCCGCGTCCAGTGCTTCTTCAACGCCGTACTGGATCAGTGGCTTGTTTACCACCGGCAGCATTTCTTTAGGCATGGCTTTGGTCGCTGGGAGGAAGCGAGTGCCGTAACCGGCTGCTGGAAACAAGCATTTCTTGATCATATAAGTCCTTGAAAAGGCTGTGTGTACGAGTTTCGGGGCAGTCTAATCAGGCGGCGTGCGCCTTACAATGCCCCGCGCTGGCTAACCGATGCCAACATAGAGAAATATTCGCGCGGATAGTTCCTTGCGGTTTTTTCAGCGGCGAATTCAGCGTAGCTCAAGATCCGGGCAAACTGGATCACCATACGCTTATCGGCCCCCAATGCGAGCATTTGCCGCTATCATGGCGGCTTTGAACCAGCGAACGAGAAAGACCAGATGGCTGCGGTAAAAATCATCAACGGGTATGTGATCGACAAGAAAGACGGCAAGTGGACGCTGACCACCACCAACGGCGAACACATCGCCGGGCCTTTCGACAGCGAGCAGATGGCGACGGATGTCGCCTCGGTGTTCACCGATACACCTGCTTCTTCCAAGCGCCGTGGCAAGGGTCAGGACTGATCCTGTCAGCACTTGCGCCAAGCCCTGCCAGCACGCAGGGCTTTTTTGTGCCTTGTTGGCAAACAAGTGGCCAATCGCTATAACCTTTTCATCGCGGCGCTGTCAGAGCATCCAGTCCCCCACTTGAAGATCACGCAACCATGAACCTGAACAAACTGCAGCCGCTCTTCGCGGTACTGGTACTCAGCGGCTGTGCCACCTCGCAGCCGACCTATCTGAATAATGGCGAACAAGGTCTGAGCATCGACTGCTCGGGCGAGGCCAACTCCTGGGCCATGTGCTACGAAAAGGCCGACGCCTCTTGCGCAGGCACCGGTTATCGCATCGTCGGCACTGATGGCACACCGGCGCCGAAGGAAGATGATAAAACCCTGGGCGTTGACGTTGGCAACTACAAGACGCGCAACGTCGTGGTCGTCTGCAAGTAAGCCTTACATGTGGATTTCGGCGAATTTGATCCCGAGGCCACGGACGACCTCGATCAGATCGTCGAGCCGACTGAAGGACTCGACTTCATCATTGTCATCCACCAGGAAGTAACTGCGCCCTGCGCTCTTCTTGAAAAACACGATCCACTCACCGGGATTCGCCGGGTTCTGGATGACGTGGGTGGCAGAGATAAGGCCCTCTGCGTGGCGTTCGCGCACGTGCTCTCGCTTCATCGCAACTCCAAAAATGACGATGCCGTCACAGCAGGACTGTGACGGCATCGGGTGCTGATGTTCGCTAGTCTATCAGCCGGAAATGCAGGCGTTCGCGGCTTTCTGCACATCGTGAGGGCGAACCGGCACGTTGGACATGCGCTCATGCAGCTTGATGCTGCTACCGCCAGCGCGATCTTCGATATCAAACACGGCTGCCGGGCCTGAAGACAGTTTGCCCGGGACGATGAGTCGTACTCCGTCCTTCTGCGGCTGCATCTGCAACGCGCCGCGACTGTCAGCGAGCTTGTCGGTCAGGCACTGCGCATACTCCTGGGGCTTTTTGCCGGAGATCACGCTCATGGTTGGCAGCGTCTCATTGATTTCGGAAACATTTGCGCAACCGGCCATCGCCAGAATCAACGGCACACACACCACACCCCAATTCATATGAATCCTCCGTTAAAGACCGTCCGACAGCACAAATGCTGCTTTTCTCCGGGGTCCTGTGCATTTAACCCGCCCGCCGTGGCGAAGTTCTGTTCAAAATTTGTCAAAGCAACGCCCGACGGCCAGATAATAACCCGTGCGGGCTGATAAACTGCGCCCATCGACAAGCTATCGTTTTGATTTAGTAGAAAAAGCCCTTCTGGAGGCGCCCATGAAATTCATTCACCAGCGCGAGCACCTCAACGAAGACGACATCGTCGTCATTCAATGCTCGCAGATGTGCAACATCCGTTTGATGAACGACGCCAACTTCCGCAGCTTCAAAAATGGCGGCCGTCACACCTATCACGGCGGCGCGTTCGATACCTTCCCGGCACGCATCACGGCCCCGAGCACCGGCTTCTGGAACATCACCATCGACACCGTCAACCGCCGCGCGATCAGCGTGACGCGCAAGCCGACGCTGACCCATTCAATCAAGATCATCCGTCGCTCCAGCACTAAACTGAGCTGAGACGCGCAGCCTATTCTGAAAGGGAAACACGACCGTGGCGCAAAAAACCAAATACGTAATCAAGTACAAACTGGACGGTGAACAGCGTTTCGAATTCGCCGAGCTGGAAACCGGCACTGACGAGGAAGCGAAAGCGGCGCTGAAGAAAATGCACGCTGACGAAGAACTCAGTGACATCAAGGTCAGCAAAGCGCTGTAACCGAACCATGCAACCGACCACGTTTGACCTGTTCGCCGACAACGAACCTGTACAGCAACCCCGCGCCGAGCAGATCGGCGAACAATCGTGGGTGCTGCGCGGATTCGCTTTGCCGCAGGTCGAGCAGCTGCTGACCGAGCTCGAAGCCATTCTTGCCGCCGCACCGCTACGCCACATGGTCACGCCCGGCGGTTTCAGCATGTCGGTCGGCACCAGTAGCTGCGGGCAGTTGGGCTGGATCACCGATCGCAGCGGTTACCGCTATTCCAGCGTCGATCCACTCAGCGGTTTGGCGTGGCCGTCGATGCCGGCGTTATATGCCGGTCTGGCGTACGAAGCGGCTGAGCGCGCCGGTTTCAAGGATTTTCACGCCGATTCCTGCCTGATCAACCAATACGTTCCCGGCGCCAAGATGTCGCTGCATCAGGACAAGGACGAAAAGGGTTATGCCGCGCCCATCGTTTCGTTGTCGCTGGGTCTGCCGGCGATGTTTCTGTTTGGTGGCTTCGAGCGCAGCGACAAAAGCCAGCGCATCCCGCTGCTGCATGGCGACATGGTGGTCTGGGGCGGCGTGGATCGTCTGCGCTATCACGGCGTGCTGCCAATCAAACCCGGCCATCACCCGCTGTTGGGCGAGCGGCGCGTCAACATCACCTTCCGCGTTGCTGGCGATCAGTAAAAGTTTGACCGCAAGGCGCGGAGTGTCGCGAGTTACGATGCTGGTTAACCTGAATCAAACAGGTCAACGGATTCCCTCTCATGGACACGCTTTCGAACACAAACAGCATTGAAGACGATCCACGCTGGGCCGCTGTGATGGCGCGCGATCCGCGTGCGGACGGGCAATTTGTCTACGCGGTGAAAACCACCGGCATTTACTGCACACCGAGCAGTCTTGCGCGTTTGCCGAAACCGCAGAATGTCGAGTTTTTCGATACCGCCGAATTGGCTGAAGCGGCGGGATATCGGCCAAGCAAACGCGCTAGTAAAGATCAGAGTGATGCGAAGCATGCAGTGCTCATTGCCGCAGCCTGTCGGCAGATCGAGGCGTCCGAGACGCTGCCGGCGCTCAACAGCCTCGCGGCGGGCGCTGGCCTGAGCCCTTTCCATTTCCACCGGCTATTCAAAGCCGCAACAGGCCTGACGCCCAAGGCTTACGCCACCGCGCAACGTTCGCGCAAGCTGCGTGCGCGCCTGGCGGACGGCGGTTCGGTGACCGATGCGCTGTATGACGCCGGTTTCAACTCCAACAGCCGCTTCTACGCATCAGCCGATCAACTGCTGGGCATGAAGCCCACCGACTACCGCGCCGCCGGGCAAAACAACGACATCCGCTTTGCCGTCGGGCTATGCTCGCTCGGGGCGATTCTGGTGGCGCAAAGCAAACGGGGAATTTGCGCGATTCTGCTGGGAGACGATCCGCATCAACTGGTCTGCGATCTGCAGGATCAGTTTCGCAAGGCCAACCTGATTGGCGCCGACAGCGAATTTGAACAGTTGATCGCCAGCGTCGTCGGCTTTGTCGAAGCACCGGCGAAAGACCTGAACCTGCCGCTGGATATACGCGGCACCGCGTTTCAGGAGCGCGTCTGGCAGGCGCTGCGTGAGATTCCCGCAGGCCGCACCGCCAGTTACGCCGAGATCGCGCAACGCATTGGCGCGCCGACTTCGATGCGTGCGGTGGCCCAGGCTTGCGGGGCCAACCGCCTGGCGGTGGCGATTCCCTGCCACCGCGTGGTGCGCAGCGATGGCAACCTTTCCGGCTACCGCTGGGGCGTCGAGCGCAAACGCCAATTGCTTGAGCGCGAACTCAACGATTGACGTCGACCACCACTCTGCCCCGCAGTTGCCCGGCGAGCAGTTTGGGCGCAGCCTCAAGGGCTTCGCTCAAACTGATTTCTTGACTGATCAGTTGCAATAAAGAGAAATCCAGATCCCGGGCCAGTCGGTCCCAGGCCTCGATACGGCGTGCTTTGGGCTGGGTCACGCTGTTGATTCCAGCCAGCGTCACGCCGCGCAGAATGAACGGCGCTACCGAGGCCGGGAAATCCATGCCTTGCGCCAACCCGCATGCCGCAACCACGCCTTCCGAACGCGTGCTGGCGCAAGCGTTGGCCAGTGTATGGCTGCCGACCGAATCGACCACCGCCGCCCAACGCTCTTTAGCCAAAGGCTTGCCCGGTTCGGACAAGGTCGCGCGGTCAATGATTTCTGCGGCGCCCAATTGCTGCAGGTATTCATGCTCGGACACACGGCCCGTAGACGCCACCACCCGATATCCCAACTTGCTGAGCAAGGCGATGGCAAAGCTGCCAACCCCGCCGTTGGCGCCGGTGACCAGCACTTCGCCCTGATCAGGTGTCAGGCCATGACGCTCCAGCGCCAGAATGCACAGCATCGCCGTGTAGCCGGCCGTGCCGATGGCCATGGCTTGCGCTGGGGTGAAAGCTGCGGGCAGTGGAATCAGCCAGTCGCCATTGAGCCGGGCCTTTTGCGCCAGGCCGCCCCAATGGCTTTCGCCGACGCCCCAACCGTTGAGCAACACCCGATCGCCCGCCTTGAAATCCGCATGCGAGCTGGACTCGAGAGTCCCCGCCAGATCGATCCCCGGCACCATGGGAAACTTGCGTACCACCGGACTGCTGCCGGTGATCGCCAGGCCGTCTTTGAAATTCAGGGTGCTGTACGCGACGTTCACGCTGACATTGCCTTCGGGCAATTGCTGCTCATCGATTTGCTGCAGATTGGCACGATAACCGCTGTCGTCTTTGTCGATCAGAATGGCGTTGAACATGACGGCCCCTCGAAGATGATTGGAAAAAGCATGCCTTGAAATAGCACATCGCAACAAATTGCCACACTCGACTTTGCGCTAACGGCTCAATCAGCCGGGTAAATCCACGGCGGGCGGCTATGCTTTTTCGACGGTTGTGTTTTCCCGGTTGCGCCTTGCAAACCGGTGTGTCGATGGAGCTGACGATGCCTTTCCTGAGCGTTTTACCCTCGTTGCTGATGTTATGTCTGCTGACACTTGGCAATGCCTGGGCAGCCTCACCGGCGGCAAAGCCGAACACGGCGCCAAGCGAGCCGACATGGCCGCAGGTGATCAGCAGCGGCAAGAGCAAGCTGACGGTGTATCAGCCGCAGCTCGACAGTTGGGACGGCTATACGCTCAATGCCCGCGCGGCGGTCGAAGCCACGGCTGCCGATGGCAAGTCCACCTACGGCATCGTCCAGTTCAGCGCTCATACCCTCGTCGACAAGGCCACTCGCTGGGTCGCGCTCGATCAGTACAAAATCATCAAGGCCGATTTCCCCGCCGATGCGAAACAGGCCGAAACGTGGCTCGCCATCCTGAAAAAAGATGCCGAGAGCCGCAGGAAAACCATTTCACTGGATCAGCTGGAAGCAGCGGTTGGGGTGCTCAACGCTGAACAGAAAGCCGACCGCGCGCCCTTGGAAAACACGCCGCCGACCATCGTCAGTTCCGACCGTCCGGCAATCCTCGTATACATCGACGGCGAGGCGGCCTATCGGCCGGTTGAAGGAACGGAGCTGCAACGGGTGATCAACACGCGCCCACTGCTGCTCAAGGATGCCCAAGGCAAACATTACCTGCACGTATTCGACGGCTGGATGGTTGCCGATCAATTGGCCGGCGATTACACGCGTCTCGCTGCACCGCTGGCCAGTCTGGAAAAAGCCAAACAGGCGGCGATCAAGAGTCGCCAGGTGGACCTGCTCACCGGGCAAAGCGATCCGAAGGACAAGATTCCCAGCCTGGCCAAGCCGCCGCAGCCGAAAATCTTCATCGCCACCACGCCAACGGAACTGTTGGTGACCGACGGCGCCGCGCAATGGCAACCGATTCAGGGCACCAGCCTGTTGTACGTGAGCAACACCACCGGGCACATCTTCAAGGAAATCGGCGACCAGAACAGTTACGTGCTGATCTCCGGGCGCTGGTTCCGCGCCAGCGACATGAGCGGGCCATGGACCTTTGTCCCGGCAGACAAGCTGCCGGCCGACTTTGCCAATATTCCTGACGACAGCGCCAAAGAGAACGTCAAGGCCTCGGTAGCCGGCACGCCACAGGCACAGGAGGCGGCGATTGCGGCGACCATCCCGCAGACCTCGGCGATCAAGAAAAGCGCGGTGAAGATGACGGCGCCGCAATTTGACGGTGAACCGCAGCTCAAAGCGATCAGCAATACGCCGCTGCAATACGTGGTCAACAGCGCGACTCCGATTATTCGAGTCGACAACGACAGTTGGTGGGCGGTGGAGAACGGCATCTGGTTCAGCGCCACCTCACTGAACGGGCCGTGGAGCGTGGCCTCTTCAGTACCAGCGGTGATTTATTCGATTCCGCCCAGCTCGCCGATGCACTACCTCACGTACGTGAAGGTTTACGAATCCAGCGGCGATACTGTGGTGGTCGGCTACACGCCGGGGTATCAAGGCTCGACGTTGGACCCGGCGACTGGCGTTGTGGTGTACGGCACCGGTTATCCGTATACGCCGTGGGTGGGCAGTGTCTGGTACGGGCCGCCGGTGACCTATGGTTTCGGCGTCGCGATTCGTTACACGCCGTGGACTGGCTGGACCTTCGGCTTCGGATTCGGCTGGAGCTGGGGCGGCAGCACCGTCGCCATGGGCTGGGGTTGGGGCGCCTATCCGTGGTGGGGAAATTACGGCTGGGGCTACGCGTGGGGTCCGCGTCTGTACCCGGCGCCGCTGGCCTGGGGTGGCGCAGCCTACGGTTATCGCGGCGGCGCGGTGGCCTGGGGTCCGGGTGGCTGGGCCGGAACCACCGGCAATCTTTATCATCAGTGGGGTGATCGCGCGACGGTCAGCCGTTATGGCGCCGGCTACAACGCCTGGACCGGCAATCGCTGGGCCGGTCAGGTTGGCGCCTCGTACAACTCGCGTACCGGCATTGCCGCCGCCGGGCAACGTGGCGCGGTGCACAACGCCTACACCGGCAACTACGCTGCCGGGCGCAGCGGCGTGGCAGTCGGCCCGAACGGCGGCGCCATCGCCGGAGAACGGGTTAGCGCTGGCAACGTTCGCAGTGGCACTCACGTCAGTGCCAATCGCGGCGCCGTTTACAACCCCAATACTGGCAACACCACGCAATACGGCGTTATCCATGGCCGCGACGGCGGCGCTGCGCGGGTCGGCGATAACGTTTATGCCGGGCGCGACGGCAACGTCTATAAGAAAACCGACAACGGCTGGCAGTCCGTGGCCGGCAGCGGTGCCAACCGGACCAGACCCGCGAACAACAATGCGCAATTGCAGAATCTCAACCGCGAATCCGCCGCACGTAATTTCGGCAATCAGCGCACGCACAACTTCAACCATTCTTCACAAATGATGAACCGTTCGTTTGGCGGTGGCGGAGGATTGCACCGACGCTGAAAAACTGCACGTAATGTTCAGAATTTCAGACTGGCTCCGCAGCCGGTTTTGCTGCTAAAAACCGAATGCCGTCCCTGCCCGTTTCATCGTTCGGAGAATCGCTATATGAGCCAGTGGCCAGACACCCGCATCCTTGATCTTCTCGGAATCGAACTGCCGATCATCCAGAGCCCGATGGCCGGCGCGACCAATTCTTCGATGGTGATCGCGGTGTGCAACGCTGGCGGCCTCGGTTCGATGCCGGCGGCGATGCTGAGCATTGAGCAGCTGCGCGAAGAACTGAAAACCATACGCCAGCACACCACCAAGCCATTCAACGTCAATTTCTTCTGCCACCAGCCACCGGCGCCTGATGAACAGCGCGCCCGTGAATGGAAAAACCTGCTCGAACCTTACTACCGCGAACTGGGCGCCGATTTCGAGGCACCGACGCCGGTGTCCAACCGTGCACCGTTCGACGAAGCCGCGTGCGCCGTGCTCGAAGAATTCCGGCCCGAAGTGGTGAGCTTTCATTTCGGGCTGCCGGAAAAATCTTTGCTCGATCGGGTCAAGGCTACAGGAACGAAAATCCTTTCGTCTGCCACCACGGTCGAAGAAGCGATCTGGCTGGAGCAGCACGGTTGCGATGCGATCATTGCCATGGGCTATGAAGCCGGTGGCCATCGCGGGATGTTTCTCAGCGATGATCTGAGCACCCAGGTCGGCACCTTCGCCCTGGTGCCGCAGGTGGTCGACGCGGTGAAGGTGCCGGTGATTGCAGCCGGGGCAATCAGCGATGCCCGGGGTGTTGCAGCGGCGTTGATGCTCGGCGCCTCGGCGGTGCAAGTCGGCACGGCATATCTGTTCACGCCGGAAGCCAAAGTCAGCGCCTCACACCACAAGGCCCTGCGCACCGCCAAGGAAAGCCAGACCGCGATCACCAACATTTTTACCGGACGTCCGGCGCGGGGCATTGTCAATCGGGCGATGCGTGAGCTCGGCCCGATGTCAGCGCAGGCGCCGGCTTTTCCGTTGGCCGGCGGTGCGCTGATGCCTCTAAGGGCCAAGGATGACGCGGACTTTGCCAATCTTTGGGCCGGTCAGGCGTTTACGCTGGGCAAGGACATCGGCAGCGCTGAACTGACCCGGCAACTGGCCGAGGGCGCACTGGCGAAACTGCACCTTCGTTAAATTCATGGGGTGGGCGAATTTATTCCCTCGCCACTTGGCGGCGTATCGCTATATATTTCCGTATACAGCGATTGCGCCCGTGTATCGGCGTTATCCCAATCCAAGCACTTACCGCCGATCACGGAGCCTTTACATGACACTTGCTGCCACACGCTTGGCCCCTGTCTGCCTCGCCTCACTCCTCGCACTATTCAATATCGGCGCCGCGCAGGCTGACGAAGTACAAGTGGCGGTCGCCGCCAATTTCACCGCGCCAATCCAGGCCATCGCGGCCGACTTCGAAAAAGACACCGGCCACAAACTGGTCGCCGCTTACGGCGCAACCGGCCAGTTCTACACCCAGATCAAGAATGGCGCGCCCTTCGAAGTGTTCCTCGCGGCTGATGACACCACGCCAGAGAAACTCGAAAAGGAAGGTGAGACCGTCCAGGGGTCGCGCTTCACCTACGCCATCGGCACCCTGGCATTGTGGTCAGCGAAAGACGGCTATGTCGATGCGCAAGGCGAAGTACTGAAAACCAATCAATACCAGCACCTGTCCATCGCCAACCCGAAAGCCGCGCCGTACGGGCTCGCCGCCACTCAGGTGCTGGAAAAGCTCAAACTGACCGACGCTACCAAGGCGAAAATCGTCGAAGGCCAGAACATCACCCAGGCCTACCAGTTCGTCTCCACCGGCAACGCCGAATTGGGCTTTGTGGCGCTGTCGCAAATCTACAAGGACGGCAAAGTCAGAAGCGGTTCGGCGTGGATTGTCCCGGCCGCCCTGCATGATCCGATCAAGCAAGACGCGGTGATCTTGAACAAGGGCAAGGACAGCGCCGCTGCCAAGGCCTTGGTCGATTACCTCAAGGGGCCGAAAGCCGCTGCGGTGATCAAATCCTTTGGGTATCAACTGTAAATGTCGCTGACCAGTGGCGACTTCGCCGCGATCTGGCTAACCCTGAAACTGGCGTCGCTGACCACCGCGATCCTGCTGATGATCGGTACGCCGATCGCGTTATGGCTGTCGCGCACCTCGTCTTGGTTACGCGGCCCGATTGGCGCCATCGTCGCCCTGCCGCTGGTGCTGCCGCCGACGGTGATCGGTTTTTATCTGCTGTTGGCACTGGGGCCGCACGGTTTTCTCGGTCAGTTCACTCAATGGTTGGGGCTGGGCACGCTGACGTTCAGTTTCACCGGGCTGGTCATCGGTTCGGTGATCTACTCCATGCCGTTCGTGGTGCAACCGCTGCAAAACGCTTTCTCGGCGATTGGCACCCGCCCGCTCGAAGTCGCGGCGACCTTGCGCGCCAATCCCTGGGACACGTTTTTCAGCGTGATCCTGCCACTGGCGCGCCCCGGCTTCATCACCGCAGCGATCCTCGGCTTCGCCCACACCGTGGGTGAATTCGGCGTGGTGCTGATGATCGGCGGCAACATTCCCGACAAGACCCGCGTGGTCTCGGTGCAGATCTACGACCATGTCGAAGCGCTGGAATATGCCCAGGCGCACTGGCTGTCCGCGGCGATGCTGGTGTTTTCGTTTCTGGTGTTGCTGGCGCTGTATTCCAGCCGCAAAACCCGCGCAGGCTGGAGCTAATCAATGATTGATGTACGCCTGAAGCGCACTTATCCGGGGTTCGAACTGGATGTCGATCTACAAGTGCCGGGCCGCGGCGTCACCGCGCTGTTTGGCGATTCCGGCTCTGGCAAGACCACCTGCCTGCGCTGCGTCGCCGGGCTGGAGCGCGCAGAACAGGGCTTTGTGCAGATCAATGATGAGGTCTGGCAGGACAGCGCCAAGGGCGTTTTCGTCGCACCGCATAAACGTGCGCTCGGCTACGTATTTCAGGAAGCCAGCCTGTTCCCGCATCTATCGGTGCTGGCCAATCTGGAGTTTGGTCTCAAACGCATCGCCAAGTCGCAACGCCGGGTCGATATGAACCAAGCGACCGAACTGCTCGGCATAGGCCATTTGCTCGAACGTCATCCACAGCATCTGTCCGGCGGCGAACGGCAGCGTGTCGGCATTGCCCGTGCCCTGCTGACCAGCCCGAAACTGCTGCTGATGGACGAACCACTGGCGGCGCTCGACAGCCGGCGCAAAAGCGAAATCCTCCCGTACCTGCAACGCCTGCATGACGAACTGGATATTCCGCTGCTGTACGTCAGCCACGCCCAGGATGAAGTCGCGCGTCTGGCCGATCATCTGGTGTTGCTGCGTGATGGCAAAGCCCTCGCCAGCGGCCCGATCGGCGAGACCCTTGCGCGCCTGGATCTGCCTTTGGCGCTGGGCGATGACGCCGGGGTGATCATCGAAGGCCAAGTCAGCGCCTACGACGCCACCTATCAATTGATCAGCCTGCAACTGCCGGCTACCGAAATGAACATTCGCGTCACCCATGCGCCGATGGCCGTGGGCCAGGCCCTGCGCTGCAAAGTGCACGCGCGCGACATCAGCCTGGCGCTGAACAATGATGCAGCCAGCAGCATTCTCAATCGTCTGCCCGTTACGGTCATCAGCGAACAGGCGGCTGACAACAGTGCTCACGTGCTGATCCGCCTGGACGCGGGGGGCACGCCGCTGCTGGCGCGGATCACCCGCTACTCGCGTGACCAATTGGCCGTGCATCCAGGCCAGCGGCTGTGGGCGCAAATCAAGGCGGTGGCGGTGCTCGCGTAAATCATTCGGCACGACGGCCAGCGGCTGCGGTCAATGCAGTTACAGACTGCCGTATGACCGAAGGAAGCCGCCATGCCCGATACCGTGCTGACAGATGCTCTGCCCGCCGACCTGCATTACGTCGATGACACTCAGCCTGGTATCACCCGCAAGAAACTGCGCGGCAAATTCGTCTATTTCGAACCGTCGGGCCAGCGCATCACCGACCCGGACGAAATCAAACGCATCAACGCCCTTGCGGTACCACCGGCCTACACCGACGTGTGGATCTGCGCCGACCCGTGCGGTCATTTGCAGGCCACCGGCCGCGATGCACGCGGGCGCAAGCAATACCGTTATCACGCGCGCTGGCGTGAAGTGCGCGACGCCGACAAATACTCGCGCCTGCGCGACTTCGGCCTGGCCCTGCCCAAACTGCGGCGCCAGCTCGAGGCGCTGCTCGATAAGCCGGGCTTCAGTCGTGACAAGGTCATGGCGACGGTGATCACCTTGCTCGACGCCACGCTGATCCGCGTCGGCAATACCCAATACGCGCGAGACAATCGCTCCTATGGCTTGACGACGTTGCGCAGCCGGCATGTCGAGGTCAATGGCAGCGCGATCCTGTTCCAGTTCCGTGGCAAGAGCGGCATCGAGCACCAGATCACGGTCAAGGATCGGCGTCTGGCACGTATCATCAAGCGCTGCCTTGAAATTCCCGGGCAGAACCTGTTTCAGTATTTGGATGAACACGGCGAGCGGCACACCGTTACCTCTTCCGACGTCAACGCTTACCTGCAAAAGCTCACCGGCGCGGCGTTTACCGCCAAGGACTACCGCACCTGGGCGGGCAGCGCGTTGGCGTTGTCGGTGTTGCGCGAGTTGCAACATGAGTCGGAAACCGAAGCCAAGCGTCATGTGGTGGAAGCCGTGAAGAGCGTCGCCAAACAGCTGGGCAACACGCCGGCGGTGTGCCGCAAGTGCTACATCCACCCCGCCGTGCTCGAACACTTCATGCTCGGCGCCCTCGCCGAACTGCCCCGCCCGCGCGTGCGCAAAGGTCTGCGCGCCGAGGAAGTGGCGCTGGCGATGTTTCTCGAACGCATGTGCGAGGTGACCGAAGCTTCCTGATCGCCGATATCAGAAGCTCATCCTGCGCCAGGCAACTGATCTGAGCCTGCCCCGACGCCTTCGCGAGCGAGCCCGCTCCCACATGAGGTTTGCGGGGCTGCCTTGAATTTGGGTTCCGCCGCGAAACCTGTGGGAGTGAGCTTGCTCACGAAGGCGTCGGGGCAGGCAGATCATCTGTGTCTGACACGCTGCCTTCGCGAGCAAGCTCGCTCCCACATGGATTCCGCCGACGAGTTGAGTTGGCTATTTTTTGCACGATCGCACAAGGCTTCTATAGTTGATGTGACACGAATCAATTGCGGTGGCGCCATGGAAGACATTTTCGTCGTGAAGCGTTGCAACAAGATCGTCATTCACGGCCGCCGCGCCGGAGACAGCCAGCAGGAACCCGCCGAAGCGTCGGCATGGTTTCGCATCTGCGACACACGCACCGCTGGCTTCATCCGCGACGGCTTTGACGAGCAAGCGGATGCTCAGCGCGAATGTCAGCGCCTCAACGCAGCGAGTTCTCAACTACCGGCCCGCCAGCACTCCGGCTGATGCCCGGCAACAGCGGGTCTATACTGAAACCAGCTGATGGAGCAGCACCCCAACGGCAAAACGCTCGCTACTTGCGGGCTTTTTGTTGCGGTTCAGCGGTTTCATTGAACGGAGGTGTTCCATGTCCGAAAAAGAGTCCATCACTACCCTCCTCACCCTGCTCGACGCCCGCCAGGCGCGCCTGGCAGCCGCCTGCAAAGAGATCGCCGACTGGGTCGACCATCAGGGCGGTCACCCGACGGCATTACGCATCCGCGATCGACTTCACGATATCGAAAAAGACGCGCCGCTGATTCGCGACACGCTCTCGACGCTCAAGCCGATTGACCGGCCGTTACCACGGTTCAGATAGGCGTCAGCGTAAAGTCCTCTCTGCGTTGGCGCAGAGAGGACGGCAGTTATCGGTTTCCCGGCGCCTCAGTCACCCTTGCCCGTGCGCGTACTGCCGTGGCTGTGCTGTCCGCCGACGCGCGCCTTTTCCGCACGGTCGACTTTCACGTTGACTGAATTCCCGCCCTTCTTGCCGGCTTCCTTGATTTTTTGCGAATCCTCGGCGAATGGCTGGTCCTTGTGATGATGGGTCATGGTCCTGTCCTCCACAGAGTTGTAGTCACACTTCACAGACTCTAGATTGCACAAACTTCAGTTCAACTTCCCGCCGACAAATGGTTATGACTGCCAAGCGAAACGGCAATTAAATTCAGCCGCCGCTTTATGACCAACCCGACCTTTAAAACTTATACGAAGCGGCATGATAAACACCCGCCTGTATAAGTTTCATCACAAACATACCGTTCATCGGCCTAAGTAAAAATTTTCAAAACATTCTTCGCCGGCTCGTAATCGGAGTAGATGTCCGGTGCAACAATGGACACAACTAGCGAAACGTTTATTGATATCGGAGAGCTATCATGACTACAGGAAATAAAAATCCAGGTAACTTCGCGAACGATCGTGAGAAGGCGTCTGAAGCTGGCAAGAAAGGCGGCCAGGCATCGGGCGGTAACTTCGCCAATGACCGTGAGAAGGCATCCGAGGCTGGCCGCAAAGGTGGTCAAAACAGCCACGGTGGTGGTCGCAAGTCCTGAGTGAGCAGCACAAGGGCAGCCCTGCTGCCCTTTGAAATCGGCTGATGGAGCGCAATCATGAGAACGGTAACGGCTTCTGCACGAGGCGAAGTGCAACGAAACAAGGGGGCAGAAGTGTATCCCGAAGCAGCGCGCAGTTCGCAAGTGACGAGGTCGGATGTTTCGCCTGTGTCCCCTTGTGTTGAAAGACAGCAAATCAGTCCACGATACAGGGAAAGCGTTCAGCAGGAATGTTATGAACGCCGGGAACTTACTGTTAACGCAGAGAACTCCCGCACTGCGAATACACAACCTACTTATGAGCGCTCTTCTTAGCAGACCGGCCAAACTTGTAGTTACAAGACAAGCGAGACCCAAACAGCAAACCAATCAGCTAACTAGTCAGCACTTTGCGAATGACGACGGCACGCAGTTTGTGCATCCTTGATTCGCCAGTTGCTATATAGAGAAATGAGGAAGTTTGAAATGGCACAAGATAAACAAGGCGGCATGTCGGTAAACGAAGCAGGTAAAAAAGGTGGGGAAGCCACTTCAGCTTCGCACGACAAAGAGTTCTATCAGGAAATCGGCAGCAAGGGCGGCCAGAACAGTGGCGGCAACTTCAAGAACGATCCGGAACGGGCCGCTGAAGCCGGGAGCAAAGGTGGCCAGAACAGCGGTGGCAATTTTGCCAACGATCGGGACAGAGCGTCCGAAGCTGGCAGCAAGGGCGGTCAGAGCAGCGGCGGTAACTTCGCCAATGATCGGGAAAAAGCTTCTGAGGCTGGACGCAAGGGTGGTCAAAACAGCCATGGTGGCGGGCGCAACAGTTGATGCGCCAGGTGCGGGGAGCGTGGCTCCCCCGCCCACTTTCATTCAAGCGAAATTACAGCTATTGCTTAGGAGTCCTGACCAGCCGAGGGAATCGCCATGCCTGTTCACGTCATCAACTTCACCGGCCCGATCAACGCCTCGACCTGCGGTCAATTGATCGATAAAGCCTCGCTCGCCGTAAAGGAAGATGCACCCAGACTGATCGTCAACATCGCCACCATGGGCGGTGAATGCAGTTACGGTTTCACGATGTACAACTTCCTGTTGGCCCTGCCTATTCCCGTGCACACCCATAATCTGGGAACCGTCGAGTCGATGGGCAATATTGTCTTTCTGGCCGGCCAGCGCCGGACCGCCTGTACCCACAGCAAGTTTCTGTTTCACCCTTTCCATTGGCATCTGCAAGGATCGGTCGATCATTCGCGCATGTCGGAATACGCCATGAGCCTGGATTATGACCTGCACCTCTACGCGCAAATCGTCGCCGAACGCACGAGCAACGGGAAGAACGCGCTGGAAACCGAGAAATATCTGACGGCGGCTCCACGCATCATCAATCCGGAAGAAGCGTTGCATTCAGGTTTGATCACGGCGGTCGAGAACACCGAGGTCCATGCAGATTTCGTCTGCTCGTGCATCTATTCGTAAAAGTGCAACTCAATAACGCGTCCCCGTTGGCGCGTTTTTCCATGCGTGCAATATGGCCTTCAGCGCTTGGGCAGACGCGCTTCTCCACTGAAGAAACAACCTTGAACAAGTCGTGAGCCGATCATCCCGCCACCGGCAATTTCTCTGAATTATTCATTTCGCCAGCCCTCCTTCTATATAAGTCACCGGAGAAAATGTATGAGCGCAGCGGATCTGTACGTGATCGATTACCTGCTTCACGCAAAGCCCAGGTCTTTCGTCATCCGCACAGCTAACAGGAACAATGCCGAAGCCTGGCAATGGGCAAGTTGCGATGCGGGCATTTCGCCGATTGCGCGTCCCGGCCGTCCTCCGTTGAAACGTTATTCCAAGCCAATGGCGGAACGCTTTGGTGTAACTCAAGTGCAGTGGCGGGCATCGGTTCCGCTGATCTGGGAGGAGGATCACGCAAAATGACTGAACACATTTTGAAATTCGGTTTCGGCCGATCCTGGGATGACGAGATGGCCGACAACGCCGCGATGTTCCGCGAAGCTGACTTGCTCGAAGAAGCGGCCTACAAACTCATCGAGGACGACACGGACAATCCTGAAGCCTGGGCTCGTTTCACCGAAGCCAAGGCTCTGGCCGACGCCAAGCGAACGGCGGCCTTTCAGGACTGGATGCGCATCAAACGTGCGATGAGCAAGCCCCGCTCGAAATAGCAGCCTGACGGGTCATGGCTTGAGGATCAGCAGCGGCTCGCCCTTCGGCACGATATAAGTCGCCAGTTCCGCCCCCTTGTCGCTGCCGATGTTTTTCGCGACATGCGCAACGCCCGCCGGAATGAACAACGAATCGCCGGCCTTGAGTGTCACTGGCGCTTGCCCTTCAAGCTGATACTCGAACGTGCCGCTGATGACATAGGCGACTTCCACGCCGGGATGAGCATGCCGAGGCGAGGTGACGCCAGCGTCGAAATCGATACGCGCCTGAATCACTTCGCGATTGTCAGCGCCGAGATCCTGGCGAACCAGGTCGGTGCGGCTCAGACCTTTCTGCCAGCTCGTTGCCGGCGCATCCGCCGCATGGGCGAAGCCGGTCAGGGCGGCGAAGACAACGGCGGAAGCCAGAAACAGTGGACGGTACATGGTGATGCCCTCTTTAACGTGGTGTTGGTGTGAGGGCTACTTTGGGCTCGGCATGTAGGGCGGATGTGTCTCGAAAGCTGGTTTTGGTGTTGCCATGTGTATCCGTTGAGGGTGGATACACGCTCATACAAACCTGTCACGTGCCGCAGTCAAAAGCCCCTGTCTGAAGGCGCTGATCCTTGTCGAGTCCGCCAGCCTGACCACGCACGGGCCATGCCGGGCGGGAATCTGTAAACTGGCGCGAATTTCATTCACTAGAACAAAGGTTGCCCATGGCCAATCAAGACATCACCTTCACCCCCGATCCGGACACCGATTCGATTTCCTCCGACGTCGCCACCTTCGGCGGGATCATGGTCTCGACGCAGATCCCGATCCGCGCCGATGGCAGCCTGGAACTCGGCGGCATCACCGAGCAAAGCGAGTGCACCCTGCAAGCGTTGAAAGTCGCACTGGAACGTGCAGGCAGTTCGATGGATCGCGTAATGCACTTGACCATCTACCTCACCGACATGGGCGATCGGGCGGCATTCAACGAAGTGTACAAACGCTACTTCGCCAAACCGTGGCCGGTGCGCGCAGCGGTGGGGGTTGCGTCGCTGGCGGTTGAAGGAATGCGTGTGGAAGTGACGGCGATGGCGGCCAAGGGCTGATCTTCAATTACTCTGGAATGCCCCCTGTAGGAGTGAGCCTGCTCGCGATAGCGGTCTGTCAGGCAGAGATGTTTTGACTGACACACCGCTATCGCGAGCAGGCTCACTCCTACAATGGTTTTGTGTGTAGCCGCGATTCTGGCAGCCACCATCGGGCAGCACACACGTGCCCGCCGCGCGTTTCACGGGTAGAATGCGCCCCTTGCCCGTGACCGCCTGACTAAAAAAACTATGTCCTTGCCCAAGCATCACCTGGAATTGCTCAGCCCTGCCCGCGATGTCGCCATTGCCCGCGAGGCCATCCTGCATGGCGCCGACGCCGTGTACATCGGCGGCCCGAGCTTCGGTGCGCGCCACAACGCCTGCAACGAAGTCAGCGAAATCGCCGAACTGGTCGAATTCGCCCGCCGTTACCACGCGCGCATCTTCACCACTATCAATACCATCCTGCACGACAACGAACTGGAGCCGGCGCGCAAGCTGATCCATCAGTTGTATGACGCTGGCGTCGATGCGCTGATCGTCCAGGATCTGGGCGTGATGGAGCTGGATATTCCGCCGATCGAGCTGCACGCCTCGACCCAGACCGATATCCGCACGCTTGAGCGAGCGAAGTTCCTCGATCAGGCCGGTTTCTCGCAGCTGGTGCTGGCCCGCGAGCTGAACCTGCAGGAAATCCGCGCCATCGCCGATGAAACCGATGCGGCCATCGAGTTCTTCATCCACGGCGCGCTGTGCGTGGCCTTCTCCGGTCAGTGCAACATCTCCCACGCGCAAACCGGCCGCAGCGCCAACCGTGGCGACTGCTCCCAGGCCTGCCGCTTGCCCTACACCCTGAAAGATGAAAAGGGTGGCGTGATCGCCTACGAAAAACACCTGTTGTCGATGAAAGACAACAACCAGAGCGCCAACATCCGCGCACTGGTCGAGGCCGGCGTGCGTTCGTTCAAGATCGAAGGTCGCTACAAGGACATGGGTTATGTAAAGAACATCACGTCCTATTACCGCCAGCGCCTCGACGATGTGCTCGAAGACCGCCCGGACCTGGCCCGCGCTTCCAGCGGCCGTACCGTGCATTTCTTCCTGCCTGATCCGGAAAAAACCTTCCACCGTGGCAGCACCGATTACTTTGTCACCGATCGCAAGATCGACATCGGCGCCTTCGATTCGCCGACCTTCACCGGCCTGCCGGTCGGCACCGTGGAAAAAGTCGGCAAGCGTGACATGCAGGTGGTGACGCACGAGCCGCTGTCCAACGGTGATGGTCTGAACGTTCTGGTCAAACGCGAAGTGGTCGGTTTCCGCGCCAACATCGCCGAAGCCAAAGGCGAGTTCGAAGAAGACGGCGAGAAGCGCTACCGCTATCGCGTCGAGCCGAACGAAATGCCCGAGGGCCTGTTCAAGTTGCGTCCGAACCACCCGTTGAATCGCAACCTCGATCACAACTGGCAGCAGGCGTTGCAGAAGACTTCTTCGGAACGTCGCGTGGCCCTGAGCTGGTTTGCCCGCCTGCGTGAAGAACAGCTGGAAGTGACCGCGACCAGCGAAGAAGGCATCAGCGCCAGCGTCACCCTCAACGGGCCGTTCGGTGTCGCCAACAAGCCAGAGCAAGCGCTGGAGCAACTGCGTGACCTGCTCGGCCAACTCGGCACCACGCAGTACCACGCCACTGACGTCAGACTTGATGCGCCGCAAGCGTTCTTCATTCCCAACTCGCAGCTCAAGTCCCTGCGCCGTGAAGTGATCGAAGCACTGACTGCGGCACGTGTCGCCGCGCATCCGCGTGGCAGCCGCAAGGCCGAAACCACGCCGCCTCCGGTGTATCCGGATTCGCACCTGACCTTCCTTGCCAACGTCTACAACCAGAAGGCGCGCGACTTCTACCACCGTCACGGCGTCAAGCTGATCGACGCAGCGTACGAAGCCCACGAAGAGCCGGGCGAAGTGCCGGTGATGATCACCAAGCACTGCCTGCGTTTCTCCTTCAACCTGTGCCCGAAACAGGCCAAAGGCGTGACCGGCGTTCGCACCAAAGTCGCGCCGATGCAGTTGATCCACGGCGATGAAGTGCTGACGCTGAAGTTCGATTGCAAGCCCTGCGAGATGCACATCATCGGCAAGATGAAAGGCCACATCCTCAATCTGCCGCAGCCGGGCAGCGTGGTCGGCCACATCAGCCCTGAAGACCTGATGAAAACCATCCCGCGCGCACCGCACTGAGTGACCGGCGTGTGCGGTGCTTCGGCATCTCGCACGCCTGCTTGGCTCAAGCGCGTAAATCGCAGGCATAAAAAAACGCCAACTTCTTGCGAAGTTGGCGTTTTTTCGTAGATGGCAGGGGCGGCTGGATTCGAACCAACGCATGGCAGGATCAAAACCTGCTGCCTTACCGCTTGGCGACGCCCCTGTAGCTCTGGTCAGCGGCTCCGTGAGGATCGCTGTGAGAACGGGGCGCAATTTATCAACATTCGTTTCGTTTGGGAAGCCCGTGATGAAATATTTTTTGTTTTAAAACAGCCACTTATTATTTTCGCGCGAAAACGTTGAGTTTGGCTGCCGTGTATCACAGTGTGTACGCTCCCCGCTGCCATACACACCCTTGCAAAAAACATGTTCGGCGACACAGAGCGGATACCTCGCCACGCTTCAATGCCTCCACGGTTTCAAGGGTTCATCTCGTCCCTTGACTACAGGCTCGCAAAGGAGACGTCAGCATGAAACAGGCTCTGCACACCTCAAAAATCACCCACGCGCTCGGCTTGTCGATGCTGGCGCTGTCGCTGCTCGGCGCGGTTGGCAGCGCTCAGGCGCAAACCACTGAACCGGCCGCCGCGAGCTATTCGGCGCCCTCACCTTTCGGCCCGCTGAAACACATCAAGGCCGGCGTACTTGATGTGGCCTACGCCGAAACCGGTCCTGCCGACGGTCCCGTGGTGATTCTGCTGCACGGCTGGCCCTACGACATTCACAGCTACGACGAAGTCGCGCCACTGCTCGCCGCCAAGGGTTACCGCGTGCTGATGCCATATGCGCGGGGTTACGGCGATACGCAGTTCCTCTTCAAAGACACCCTGCGCAACGGCCAGCCGGCGGCGCTGGCCAGCGACGTGATCGACTTCATGGATGCGCTGAAAATCAAACAAGCGGTGCTTGGCGGCTACGACTGGGGCGCGCGTTCGGCTGACATCGTCGCAGCGCTGTGGCCAGAGCGGGTCAAAGCGCTGGTGGCAGTCAGTGGCTACCTGATCGGCAATCAGGCCGCCGGGCAAAATCCGCTGCCGCCGAAAGCCGAATTGCAATGGTGGTACCAGTTCTACTTCGCCACCGAGCGCGGCCGCGCCGGCTATGAAAAGAACACCCACGACTTCGCCAAACTCATTTGGCAACTGGCTTCGCCGCAGTGGAAGTTTGATGACGCCACCTTCGACCGCAGTGCCAAGGCGTTGCAGAACCCCGATCACGTCGAGATCACTGTGTTCAACTACCGCTGGCGTCTGGGCCTGGTGCAGGGCGAGGCGAAATACGCAGCGCTGGAGCAGAAGCTTGCCACCGCGCCGTCCATCAGCGTGCCGACGATTACGCTGGAAGGCGATGCCAATGGCGCGCCGCATCCCAAGCCTGAGGACTATGCCAAGCGTTTTACCGGGAAATATCAGTTCAGGCTCGTTGAAGGTGGGGTCGGACACAATTTGCCTCAAGAGGCGCCGAAGGCATTCGCCCAGGCAGTAGTGGATGCCGACCAACTCTGAAGAAAACCTCCGGGGTCATTGAAACGGCTGGTTCTATTTGACCAGCCGTTTTTCCTTCGAAGGCCGATAACCGAAGTACGAGCTGTAGCACTTGCTGAAATGGCTCGGTGAGACGAAGCCACACGCCACCAACACTTCCACCTGTGACAGCTCCGTGTGTTGCAGCAGGCGTCGCGCCTCGGTGATGCGCAGTTCCAGGTAATAGCGCTGTGGCGTGGTGCCCAGTTGTTCCTTGAACAAACGCTCGAGCTGGCGTCGTGAGCGGCCGGCGTAGACCGCCAGCTGCTCCAGTTCCAGCGGTTCTTCCAGGTTGGCGTCCATCAGCTTGATCACTTCACGCAACGGCGCACTGACGCAGATGTTTTCATCCGGCTTGATCCGCCGATAGCGCGACTCTTCGAAGGCGAGGATGTCTTCGATGCCCTCGACCAACGCTTTGCCGTGCAGGCCCTTGATCCAGTCGAGCGCCATGTGGAAAGCCCCGGACGGGCTCGACGCGGTGAGGCGGTCGCGATCGATCACATAAGGCTCGCTACTGACGTGGGTGCTCTTGGCGATTTCGGTGAGCGCCGGACGATGTTCCGGGTGGATCGAGCAGCGATAGCCATCGAGCAAACCGGCCCGGCCGAGAAACCACGATCCATTCCACAATCCGGCGAGGCTCACGCCCCGCTCCGCTGCCGACTTGAGCAAGCCGATGAATTCGTCGCTGGCGCGCAGCTCGGTGCGATAACCACCGCAGACCACCAGCAGATCCAGATCGTAAAGCGCAGCAGAATCCAGACGCGCATCGGGGCGAATGACCAGCCCCAAATCGCTGATCACCTCGCCATCACCCAGGCCGAAAGTGCGCGACGAGAACAATCCCGGGCGCAAAAGGTTGGTGGTGACTACCGTGTCCAGCGCCTGGGTGAAGGCCGGAAGCGAAAAATGTTCGAGCAAGAGAAAGCCGGTGCGGGTCACGCCGGTGTCATCGGTATTTTGTTCGTTCAGATAGCGAAGGTTCTTGCCCTTCATGCCACCGCTGAATTGACGTCGTTCAATCAAGGTCGGGTCCATCGGTCGTTGTTATGCGGCGATAGTTGGCCGGTTCTGCGCAAGAGTCAATCATGGCCGTGACTGGCGCGTCACGATTGGCGCCGGCTGTGCCATCAGCTCTACGACCCAATCAATAAAAACCCGCAACTTCAGGCTCACATGCCGATTCGGCGGATAGGCCAGATAAAGCGGCATCGACTCAAGCTGCCAGCCTTCAAACAATTGCACCAACTCGCCCCGCGCCACAGGGGCATCAGACATATACGTTGGCAGCCACAGCACACCCATGCCGGCCAGCCCTGCCGCGAGATAGGCATTGCCGTCATCCACCGCTAGCACATGGCGCCCCTTGATCTGCAAGCGCTCGGTGCCGTTGTGCAATGTGTACGGAAGAGGTTTGCCGGTGCGCGCCCAGAGGAAAGCAACGACGCGGTGATGGGAGTCTTCCAGTTGGCGCGGATGGTCGGGCGTACCTTCGCGAGCCAGATAAGCCGGCGCGGCAAATACGCCCAAGGGCAGATCGGCAAGCTTGCGCGCCATCAACGATTGATCGAGCAGCTCGCCACCGCGCACCACGCAATCGACGTTCTCATCGATGATGTCGACGATGCGGTCGCTCACGCCCATGTCGATCTGAATGTCCGGGTAGCGCGCATGAAATTCCGGTAAGGCCGGCACCAGGATCAGCCGCGCGAACGGGCTCGGCACGTCGATGCGCAAGCGTCCGCGTGGCCGTGCGGCGGCGCCGGGCAGGCTGGTTTCGGCGTCGTCCATGTCGGCCAGCAACTTGATCACCCGCTCGTAATACGCCGCACCATCGGCGGTAACGTTGACCTTGCGCGTGGTGCGGTTGAGCAGCTTGACCCGCAGCCGCGCCTCCAGTTGCTGCACCAATTGCGTCACCGTGGTCTTGCTCATGTGCAAGGTTTCGGCAGCCTTGGTGAAACTGCCCGCCTCGACCACCCGGGCAAAGGCCTGCATTGCATCGAAACGGTCCATCGCGCCCCTCGATTGTTTGGGGTTTACAAACAGTGAACGCCAAGCTTGCGCGTTTATCCGGCAGCTGCAAATACCTAAAGTCGCTCCATCAACCACTGATGGAGTCAGCACCATGTCTAAGCGCGATGTCGTTTTCCCACCTGCCCGCCATGCCCTGTACGAGCGTCACCGTTACTCGCCGGCAATTCGCTCCAACGGTTTTCTGTTTGTCTCCGGACAAGTCGGCAGCCGCGAGGACGGTTCACCCGAGGCCGATTTGCCCGGTCAGGTGCGCACGGCGTTCAACAACCTCAACGCGATCCTCGCTGCGGCCGGTTGCAGCTTCGACGACGCGGTGGATGTCACTGTGTTCATGGTCGATCCGCACTCCACGTTCGAAACAATCTGGAGTGTGGTCCCAGAGTTCTGGGGCGAAGCGCCGTTCCCGACTGTCACCGCTGTCGGCGTGACCTGGCTGGCGGGTTTCGATTTCGAGATCAAGGTGATTGCGAAACTGCCCGAAGCGGCCTGACCGGCGCCGCACACAAACAGACACAACGCGCCGGCACGGAGGCTGGCCAATCTCCTCGCGAATGCGTATAACCTCGCCGTTTCGTCTACCCTGACGTGGCGCGCCGCTCTGTAGCGGCAGCCCTTCGAATGTTGACGCTTATGAAACGGAGAATTCTATGTTCAAGCGTACCCTCGCCCTCACCGCCGGTCTGGCGCTGTCCTTTTCTGCCCTGATGACGCAGGCCGCTGATGTCCTGCGCGTCAGCGCGATTCCCGACGAAGCTCCGACCGAGCTGCTGCGCAAGTTCGAACCGCTGGGTGCCTATCTTGAGCAGCAGTTGGGCATGAAGGTGCAGTTTGTGCCTGTCGCCGACTACCCGGCGGTGGTTGAAGCGCTGGCCACCGATCGCCTCGATATGGCCTGGCTCGGCGGTTTCACTTTTGTGCAGGCACGTTTGAAGACCGACGCCACCACGCCAGTGATCCCGCTGGTGCAGCGCGAGCAGGATGCGCAGTTCACCAGCAAATTCATCACCGCCGACCCGAACGTGAAAAGCCTCGCCGACCTCAAGGGCAAAACCTTCGCCTTCGGTTCGGTGTCGTCCACCTCCGGCAGCCTGATGCCGCGTTACTTCATGCTGAAAAACGACGGCATCAAGCCTGAAGGCTATTTCAGCCGCGTTGCCTATTCCGGCGCACATGACGCCACCGTTGCCTGGGTGCAGGCCGGTAAGGTCGATGCCGGTGTGTTGAACGCCAGTGTCTGGCAGAAACTGGTCGACGCTGGCAAGGTCGACACCAATAAGGTCAAGGTCTTCGCCACCACCCCGACCTACTTCGATTACAACTGGACCGTGCGCGGCACCCTTGATCCGAAGCTGGCCGCGAAAATCAAGAAAGCCTTCCTCGACCTCGATCCGGCCAACCCTGAGCAGAAGAAGATCCTCGATCTGCAGGCCGCCAGTCGCTTCATCGACACCAAGCCCGAGAACTACAAGGGCATCGAGGAAGCCGCCCGCGCCGCCGAACTGCTGAAATGACCCTACGCCTCACCCAGGGCAGCCTGCGCCATGCCAATGGCGTCGATGCCCTTCGCACTATCGACGTACAGATTGGCACTGGCGAACAGGTCGCGATCATCGGCCCGTCCGGCGCGGGCAAATCAAGCCTGCTCAATCTGCTGGCGACCGCGCTCAAGCCCAGCAGCGGCGAGATCGAAGTGCTCGGCGAACGTGCCTGGCACCTGTCGGCGCGCCAGCGGCAGCGCCTGCGTGCGCGCATCGGTCTGGTGCATCAGGCGCCACCGATTCCGCCGCGTCAGCGGGTGATTACGGCGGTGCTGGCCGGCAAGCTTGGCCAGTGGAGTCTGGGCAAAAGTCTGCTGAACCTGCTGCATCCGCTGGATGTGGCGGGGGCGCGCGCGGCGTTGGCGCGGTTGGATCTGGGCGATAAATTGTTCGCCCATTGCCAGCAGCTATCCGGCGGGCAACTGCAGCGCGTCGGCATTGCGCGGGTGCTGTATCAGGCGCCGGAAATATTGCTCGCCGACGAGCCGGTGTCAGCGATGGACCCGGTGCTCGCCGGCCACACATTGTCGATCCTGTCGCGCCATGCTCGCGAGCACAACGTCACACTGGTGGCGAGCCTGCACGCAGTGGATCTGGCGCTGGCGCACTTTCCACGGATCATCGGTTTGCGCGACGGGCAGATTCTTTTCGACTGCCGTTCTGACGAAGTCAGTCGCGACAAGCTCGATGCGTTGTACGCCAATGAACAACTGCAATCGCCTGCGCCAGCGGCCGCGCCTTTGATTGTGCAGATTCCGCGATGCTGAAAGCTGATTCACGGGACCCGGCGGCGTGGCCGCGACTGTTGCTGACGCTGCTGGCGCTTGCGCTGTTGTGGCCGGGCATTCAACTCAGCGAGCTGGACCTGGGCGTGTTGTTTCAGGCCGATAGCCAGAACGAAATGGGCCGTTTCGTTTCGGCGTTCTGGCCCCCGGCGCACGATCAAGCGTTCCTGCAACTGCTGCTCAAAGCCACCCTGCAAACTTTGGCGATTGCCACGGCCGGCATGGCCCTGGCCCTGCTGCTGGCAGTGCCGGCCAGCCTGATCGCCAGTCGCGCGTTGTCGCTCTCGGCGGCGTCACGGGGCGGCGTGCCGAGCCTGCTTGGGCGGTTGCTGCGCTGGCCGGTTCGCGGCTTGCTGATCTTTTTGCGCAGCGTGCCGGAAATCGTTTGGGCGCTGTTGTTCGTCCGCGCGGTCGGCCTCGGCCCGGCAGCGGGTGTGTTAGCCATCGCCATCACCTACAGCGGCATGCTCGGCAAGGTCTACGCAGAAATTTTCGAATCCACCGACCAGCGTCCGGCGCACGCGCTGTTGCAGGCCGGCAGCGGTCGATTGGCGGCGTTTGCTTACGGCACGTTGCCGAATGTCGCCGCCGAATTGCTCTCGTACACGGTGTATCGCTGGGAGTGCGCGGTTCGTGCCTCGGTGGTAATGGGCTTTGTCGGCGCTGGTGGCCTGGGGCAACAGATTGACTTGTCGATCCGCATGTTCGCCGGCGGTGAAGTCGCCAGCATGTTGCTGACGTTCCTGCTGCTGGTGCTGTGCGCCGATCAACTCAGCCGTTTGCTGCGCTGGAGGCTGACATGAGGCGCCTGATCAATCTGCTGTTGCTCGCCGCCATTGCGCTCTCGGTAGTCGCGTCTTTCGCTTATCTGGAACTGGATCTGGCCGAACTGGGCAGCGCCAACAGCCTTAAGCAGATGGGCAGTTACGTGCAGCGCTTTCTCAGCCCTGACTTGAGCGCCAGTTACCTGAAAGCCATCGCCCACGGTTCGCTGGAAACCCTGGCCATGTCAGCCCTCGGCACCCTGCTCGCGGCATTGTTCGGCATCGTCCTGGCGCTGCCCGCCGCCGGGCGTTTCGGCTGGCCGCTGCAAAGTGCGGCGCGTCTGCTGCTCAACGGCTTGCGGGCGATTCCGGAACTGGTCTGGGCGGCGCTGATGGTGCTCGCCGCCGGCCTCGGCCCGAACGCCGGCACCCTCGCCCTCGCCCTGCACACCACTGGCGTACTCGGCCGACTGTTCGCCGAAGCGCTGGAAAACACCCCGCCGCAACCGGCCGAGGCGATCCGCTTGCAGGGCGGCAATCCGATTCTGGCGTTCTGCTACGGCACCCTGCCCAACCTCGCCCCGCAACTGCTTGCCTACTGCCTGTATCGCTGGGAAAACAACATCCGCATGGCCAGCGTGCTGGGTTTTGTCGGCGCTGGCGGGCTGGGGCAGATGCTGTATGTCAGTCTCAGTCTGTTCCAGGAAGCCCAGGCCAGCACGGTGATTCTGGCGATGCTGTTGCTGGTGTTTCTGGTTGACTGGCTGAGCGCCTGGAGCCGGCAGCGTTGGGTCAAAGCGTAGGCCGAGTGGATATCTGGCAAAAGCTGATTATGCTTCAGGAAACCTTGCAGCCCTGCGAGGCGGTCAGACTGTGCAAGCTTCACGCGAGAGCAACGGCGGCAGATGCCAACGGGCCAGAGTGCGACAGGCAGTAACGGGGGACTCCGGCCTACAACAATAAGCACGACGGAGAACACCCATGGCCACAATCGACACAGCATCCACCGGCACACCGCCCCGCAGCGGCGGCATCACCAGGGAGGAGCGCAAGGTCATCTTCGCTTCCTCGCTGGGCACGGTTTTCGAGTGGTACGACTTTTACCTCTACGGCTCACTGGCGGCGATCATCGCCAAGCACTTCTTTGCCGGCGTCAACGAAACCACCGCGTTCATCTTTGCCCTGCTGGCCTTCGCTGCCGGGTTCGCCGTGCGGCCGTTCGGCGCCATCGTCTTCGGGCGCCTGGGAGACATGATCGGGCGCAAACACACGTTTCTGATCACCATCGTCATCATGGGCGTGTCGACGGCAATCGTCGGTCTGCTGCCCGGCTACGCAACCATAGGCGTCGCCGCCCCGGTGATCCTGATTACCCTGCGCCTGCTCCAGGGTCTGGCGCTGGGCGGGGAATACGGCGGCGCCGCGACCTACGTGGCCGAACACGCGCCACGTAATCGCCGTGGCTTTTTCACCTCGTGGATTCAAACCACCGCCACTCTCGGTCTGTTCATGTCGCTGCTGGTGATCCTCGCCTGCCGCACGGCGCTGGGCACCGAAGCGTTCGAGGCGTGGGGCTGGCGGATTCCGTTTCTGCTGTCGATCATTCTGCTGGCCGTGTCGGTGTATATCCGCCTGCAACTGAGCGAGTCGCCGGTGTTTCAGAAAATGAAGGACGAAGGCAAGGCTTCGAAAGCGCCGCTGACCGAGTCCTTCGCGCGCTGGGACAACCTCAAAGTGGTGATCATGTCCCTGCTCGGCGGCACCGCCGGGCAAGCGGTGGTCTGGTACACCGGGCAGTTCTATGCGCTGTTCTTCCTGTTGCAAACATTGAAGATCGATCCGCAGACCGCAAACCTGCTAATCGCCGGCTCGCTGCTGATCGGCACGCCGTTCTTCGTGATTTTCGGCAGCCTGTCTGATCGCATCGGGCGCAAGCCGATCATCATGGCCGGGTGCATCTTGGCTGCGCTGACGTACTTTCCGATCTTTCATGCGCTGACCCAGTACGGCAACCCGGACGTGTTCGTCGCCCAGGAAAAAATCCGGTCAAGGTGATCGCCAGTCCCGAGCAGTGCTCGTTCCAGTTCGATCCGGTGGGCAAGGCCAAATTCACCAGTTCCTGCGACCTGGCCAAGACGCTGCTGGCGAAACGCGCGATCCCGTACGAGAACGTCGCCGCCGAACCGAACACGGTGGCGCAGGTGCGCATCGGTGACCGCGTCGTCGAGAGCTTCGAAGGCAGCGCCCTCCCCGCCGCCGACTTCAAGACCCGCAACGACGCCTTCACCGCCAACCTCGGCGCGGCGCTGAAAGAAGCCGGTTACCCGGAAAAAGCCGACCCGGCGAAAATCAATTATCCGATGATGCTGCTCCTGCTGACCGTGCTGGTGATCTACGTGACCATGGTGTATGGCCCGATCGCCGCGTGGCTGGTCGAGCTGTTCCCGACGCGCATCCGCTACACCTCGATGTCGCTGCCCTACCACATCGGCAACGGCTGGTTTGGCGGCTTCCTGCCCACCGTGGCCTTCGCCATGGTCGCCGCCACCGGCGATATCTACTACGGGCTGTGGTACCCGATCGTCATCGCAGTGGCGACGGCGATACTCGGCACCTTCTTCCTGCCGGAAACCAAGGACCGCGACATTCTCAAGGACTGAAATCGCTGTTGCGCCCTCTCCTGCGGGAGAGGGCCTCGCCGCTGAAAAATTTCGAACGTCTGCCGCCGCGCTGTCTCCAATGTGTACACCCACAGGAGGCCAGCGCCATGAACCCCAACGACGACAAAACCCCCAACGCCCCGCCCACCGATGCCAGCGGTAAACCGGTGAACGTGGTCGAACGCGATCTGCAGGACCGTGACGACAAAACCGAAGGCGTGGACAAGGTCATCACGCCGTCTTCCACTCGGGTCAAAGAGCAGGAAGCGGAAGAACTGCAGCGCAAGGTTGATGAGATCGAGCGTAAGGTGGCGGACGGAAATTGATTCGGGAGTGACTGTTGTCGCGACTCGGGGTGACGCCCCGGATTGTGGTTGCAGTCACCCGTTTCATCCTGCTTATCAATGCGCAACGGTGTGCAAGTGCGTGACTACCACTGATCGGAAAACCCCGTCAACCTGTCAGGTTTGACAGTGGGCAGATACTTCGAATCAGCTTACAACAGGCCATCTCCTTCGGATGGATTGGCCGATGAATTCCTTCAGATTCTCTCGTTTCCCCAAACGACCGGACTCTCCCGTCTCGCCATCGAATCTCTATCCGGTCTATTTCGCCGACAGGACCGAGCCGGTCCTCGGCGCTGATGGCGGAATCAATCTGGACACGTTCGAACGATACGATGAAGGCCTATATGCCGTCATCGACCCGTGGGAAAGAATGGCTGAGGGAGATGAAGTAGTCCTCTTCTGGAACGACCAGGCGATCCTCCAACTGAAGGTAGACAGCGCCCAGGTCAACGAGCGCCTGTTCTTTTACTTGCCAACCGACCAGATCGACGCGGGCTTTTCCACGTGTCGCTACGAACTGACCCGCGCAGGCGAAACACTCCCGGACGACCCTTCGGTTGTCTTGACGCTTTTCATAAAACTCACCCTCCCCGCCGGTGAGGACAAGGAAAAGCCATATCCGTGGCACTCAGAGCTGGACATCGTCGGTCTGCCCGTCGATGTCATCAATAATGGTGTCACTGAAGAATGGGCAGCCAGCGGCGTCCCGATGATCATCAAGCAGTACCCGGACATGCGGGTACGCGATGTTATTTGGGTGTGCTGGGGCAGTATTTTCCTGGCGCCCCATGTCGTGACGCAGGCCGAGGTCGACGGCACTGCCGAAATCGTTGTCACAGCATCGCCCAGCGACATCCTCACCGCAGGCGACAGCCTCAAGCTGTTGATCAAGTATGAGATACATGACGAAGTCTGGAACTTCAGCGAGAAATGGTCGAAGGAAACCACAGTTCGGGTTGAAGCAGGTGCCGCTCGCCTCGGTATCCCTATCTTCGACGACGCCGACGGTGGGGAGCTGCACCTCGATCAACTGGATCATCAGGCGACCAACCTGCTGATCAATATCAAGGACAACGACGAGTTCACCTCCGGCGACAAAATCAGAGTCAATGTCATCGGCATCGGGCGCCCGGGAACAGCGTCACGGACATTTTCGGTAGAGATAACGGTTGGCAATCCGGCCTACATTCACGAAGTGCCTATTCCTTTCGAGTTCGTCAGCCTTTTCGCAACCGGTACGCTGGATGGTTCCTACGTATTGCTCAAGCAGGACGGAAGCGCGCCGCTTTACTCGAAACGCGCCTTCGTCAAAGTGATTGGCAATCCGGCGCTGTTGCCGGCGCCGACGATTGAAGAGGTTATCGGCGCCATCCTCCCGAGTGACAGCCTGGCGGCGACCGTGCGAATCGCTTACCCGAGCCTGAAAGTGGGCGATACGATCAACATGATCTGGGAAGGCAAGAAGGGCGATGGCAACTCTTACCTGTACGAGGAATCCTACGACGTCAGCGGCAATGATGAAGAGACGGGATTCATCTTCATCTACGTGATGGGTGAACACATTCTTGCGCTGATCAATGGCAGCCTCAAATTGTATTACCGGGTCTACAACGAAGATCCTGCCGACTTTGGCCTCAGCGAGTCAGACTTCCTGCGAGTCGACGTACGCGGATTGTCCGCCACCCTTCCCGCGCCCGATGTGGAAGAAGCCAAAGAGGGCGTAATCGATCCGACCCAGGTTTATACGCAGGCGCATGTGCTGGTCAAACCGGTCGCTTGGGCAAAGGGCGACATCCTGACGTACCACTGGTCTGGCGTTAATCCTTACAGTTCAACCAAAGGCAGCGTGCCGATCACGTTGTTGACGATTGATAAAACGGTGCGCTTTCGCGTGGATGCCAGATACGTCACGGCCAATATCGGCTACGTGGTAACGGTGCGCTATACGTTGCTCCATGTGGAAACCGGCAAGTTCAGCTATTCCGCACCGTTCGAGGTAATGGTCGGGATACCGCTTGGCGAATTGAAGCCACCGACAGTTGTGCAAGCGATCGGCGCTGCGTTGAATCCGATGGATGCTCTCAACGGAGTGGACATCCAGTGCAGCTATCCCACCATGGATGTCGAGCTCGATACACTTGGGCTGAAATGGCGTGGCACACCCGGCCCCGGCACATCGGAAGATCTCGAACAACCAGCCGAACCTTCCGGCACCGTGTCCTTTCATCTCGCGTCCTCGTTTGTGGGTGCGAATATTCGGCGTTCAGTCAATGTCGGTTACGACGTTCAGCGATACGGCTTGTGGACGTCATCACAGTTGCTGCCATTGCAAATACTGGATTTTCAGGATCCGGAAAAAGAGCTGCCACGGCCCGAGGTGCCGCAGGCCATAGACGCGGTGCTGGATTTGATGGAGATCGCCGGCGACGCCAGCGTGGTGGTTAAACCCTGGCCGTTCATTGCCAAAGGCCAGCTCGCCTCGGTCTGGCTCGAAGGTCTTGCCACCACCGGCAGCTACGTCATTGAAGTATTGACGGCACACCTGATTACCGATCAGCAAGCCATCCAAGGCCTGGACGAGCCTTTGCCCAGAAGCGAACTATTGAAACTGCTGCACAGTTCTGCAGCCGTAGTGAAGTGCGCGGTTGTTTTTGATGGCAGCACAGACATGTCGGCAGCGATCGAGTTTCCCTCTCTGCCGCTGACCATCCGCACCCGTTATGACTACGTGACGCCTGTCATCACCAAAGTGTTGAACCCGCAAGGCCAGGACATTCCTGAAGCCGGGCTGACATACGATAAACGTGTGACGGTTCAGGGCACGGCGACGCGTGGCGAGAAGGTAGAGATCAAGATCAATGACGTACTGAAAGGCACACCCGAAGCCTCAGCACTCTGGACATGGGAGTGCCCTGCCGACAGCCTGAACGAAGGCCTTCAAAAAATCACTGTCGAAGCCTTGTACGACGCAGATGTCCCGGTCGGTAATCCGAGAACATTTACCGTCGGCGTTGCTACCAAACCCAGCATCACAGCGGTCAATGACTCCAAGGGGCCCGTGGCCATGGATGGCACTACTTACGACTCTGCGGTGACCGTCGCGGTGAAGGCCGACCCAGACCAGTTGATCCAGCTTTACGACAGCGCTACAGCGATTGGTGTTGCCATCGAACTTGATGGCGAGGGCAATGGCTCGACCACGCTCACCGATTTGACTATCAAAGGTTACGCGGTCAAAGCCAGAGCGCTTTATGGCCAACAACTTGAATCGGCGCTGCATAACTTTGCGGTCAAGGCTCATCTGGCAGTAACGCTGACGTCAGTCAGACACTCGGGAGGCGACCTATTGAATGGAGGTGCAACTACTGACTCCAGCGTCACGCTGAGCGGTACTGTGACACCCCGTTATGAAGTGCAGATTTATGACAACAACAGTGCAGGACCAAAGATCACCGGGCATCCAAGCAACGGCAGTTGGACTACGACTCTGGGCGTAGGACTTGGCGGACATTCGGTCTATGCAAAAGCGCTGGCAACCGGACAGAATTCCAACACTCGGACTTTCCGCCGGGATAACCCGATCCCTCCCCTGAACTTCAATCAGAACCCGGTAACCCTGGGAGGTAAAACATATATATGTCCAGCCTACCCTCACCTGTTTCCCGCGCCCAACGCGGGCAACTCGGTACGGCATCAGGCATCGGGTGGCTCCGGAGCAATCAGCTACAGCTCCAGCAATCCCGCAGTAGCTGCGGTTGATAATGCAGGTTTCGTTACCGCGCGCGGCCGGGGTTCGGCGTTGATAACAGCAAGGGATGGGGTAAACCAGTCCAAGAGCTACACCGTATATGTGACCAACGTCATTCATTGCATCGGCCTTGGAGGGGGAACATGGAATTCAATAGTTGGCGTTGCGTCACAACATGGCGCCAGAATGCCCAGCTACGACGAACTCTATGAAATTTTCAGCGCTTACGTGGGCCGTTGGCCAATGGGTAGCGGCTTCTACTGGTCCAGTACCCCGACCAATTACCACTGGCCATGGCCAGGAAATAAAACGGTTCATCTTGTCAACGGAACCAACGCCTCCGGTATAACCAAGCCAGGCTTTAACCATAGTGCATTAGGCGTCGGGCTCAGATAACACCCGACTGCATTCCCCCTCTTGCAATCGTCTCAACGGTCACGCAAGGGGGGCGACTGGTCTGAAACGTGCCTCTACCTGTCAGATATGACAGGTGTGCAAATCGCCGAACCAAGGCCTAATCACTCCGTCGTTCCCACACCAGACAGGAGTGCCCGTCATGCTCATCCAACCACGCAAAGAAATCTCTGTACTGTCCCTGCTCGACCCGGAAATCCCCGGCGGCCGGTTGCTGGATGACGGCAAGTGGGGCATCAACCTCGCCGCCGCGCGACTCAACTACCCCGACAAGGGGCTGAAGGTTCAGGTTCCCGCCTGGAACAACATGAGCAAGAGCGATAACTGCAAGTTGTACCTGGGCACCACCATGGTCGCGCAAAAGACCATCAACGAAGACATTGAAGTGAACAAGCATGTCACTCTCTTCGTCGCGCCCGAGCGCTTGCTCAGCGGCGACTGGGAGCTGTCCTACGAGGTCACGCGTTTCGGACAGAAGCCCGAGCCGGGACCGACAATCAAGCTTTTCGTCAAACTCGAACTGCCCGGCGGTCAGGATCTTAACCCTGAATATGGCCACTCCGAACTGACCATCGCCTTCGATCCGCCGAATGTGGTGCGCGACGGCGTCGACGAGGCCACCGCTGAGAAAGGCGTGCTGATCTACGCCAAACCCAAACCCGGCGATGGCTTGCTCTACAAGAATGCCGCCGTCGGTGACGTGCTCATCCTGGCCTGGGCCGGGAAAACCGAGAACTCCGAGCCCGTCACTCAGGAACAGCTCGACGATCCGGAAGATAACCCGATCGTCGTTCTGGCCAACAAGGCCACCATCCTCTCGGCCGGAGACTCCGACCGCGTGTTGGTCAGCTACAAGATCCGCGACCGCGTGTACAACGAGTCCGAAGACTGGTGCGAGGCCGTGCATATTGTCGTCGACACCGAGGGCTTGCGGCAGGATGCGCCCATCCTCGATCAGGCCGATGGCCTCGTCGTGGATCTGGAAGTGCTGGGGGACGAACCGCCGATAGTGGACGTTTGGGCGGTTGACGAGAACATCTTCAAAGAGAACGACAAGATCTACCTCAGCGTCACCGGTATCGACGACGCAGGTCAAGAGATCAGTGAATTGGTGGACAAGAAGATCGAAAGCGCGCCGCCGGTAGTGGTCTCGATCGAGCACAAGAACAGTACCCTGCGTGCCTTGGCCAAACGCACGGTGGTGTACTCCTTTCATGTCCGCCGCGACGGTGTCGTGGTCGACAACTCCCAATCCAAGTCCCGCGCCTACAGCGTAATCGGCGAACCGACACGTCTGGCCGCGCCGATCGCGATAGATCACATCAGTGGCGCGCTCGACCCTGACGCGCCCCAATACCGCATCCGCATCCCCTACAATCTACTGATCACCACGAACAATGCTATCGAACTCAAATGGTTCGGCACCCGGGCGGACCTCACGACTTACGACCCGGAACTGGAGTGGTATTTCCCGAGCAAAGACGAGGCCAATGATCCCGAGGGCTTCGTCGTCACCGTCCCCGGCGAACACGGCAAAACCCTTGAGGGCGGCACGCTGGATCTGTCATACAACCTGCTGAGCGACGAAGACGGCACCATCACCCGCCGCGCGTCGCTGCATGCTTCGCGGCTCAACGTCGGCGAAGCGCAACGGGAGCTGGTCAAACCTGTCGTCCTTGGCGAAAAGGACGGCGCCCTGGAACCCAAGGACCTGCCCGGTGGCGCCAGCAAGCTCACCGCCCCACGGCCGGTCGCTGTTCCGAGCGAGGCCAACGATATCGTCACTTATTTCTGGATCGTTGAAAGCAACAAGCCTGTTACCGACTTCAAAAAACTCAACGCACTGTCCAAGGACAAGGACGTGGAGTTCCCGCTGAACGCAGCGTTTGTGGCGCAGCACATCGAGCCTAATCGCGGGAAAACGGTGCAGGTGCATTACGAAATCTTCCGGGCCGCCAGCAACACGACCAGTTATTCGAATGTGCTGGATTTTGTAATCGGTGAATCGGTGCGCCCCAAACTGCTCACGCTCGACTTGATCAAGGAATGCTCAAGCGGCAAGGAAATCAAGGAAGGTGAGACGACCCATGAGACCAGCGTGGTGATTAGCGGCAAAAGTCCCAAGGGGACAGTCTTGGTCGTGGATTCAGAGATTTCAAAATTAGTAGGTTTGGGGCATCCCGATTCTGCCACAGGCGAATGGGAGGCACTTGTCATTGATCTGAAGCCGGGTTTGCATAGCTTCCAAGCCGCTGTGGCTAACGCACCGGAGTTGGGAACGACGCCAAAGCGGACTTTGACCGTTTCTACGGTCATTGCTCCTGGCTGATGCTGTTTTAGCGGCGCGATGTTCATAGTCAAATCTGTGGGGCGGCCTTGCTCGAAGATGGCCTTCAGCCGATGCAGCACTTCACGGATAAAAATCGCCGCCCCGTTCAATCGGAACGGCTTTTTTTGTATCACACGGGAGGTCAAGAATCCCGATGCAAATCCGGCGGAATCGGCAGGTCATCCTTCAGCGGATCCGGACGTTTACCCTTGCCCGCCAGGTGTTGGCGAATCTGGCAGGCGTAAGCCAATACCTGCGCGACTGCCAGATATAGCCCGCCGGGAATTTCTTGCTCAAGTTCCGTGGAATAGAAGATCGAGCGTGCCAGCGCGCGCGATTCAAGCGGTATGAGTTTGTTGGACACACCGATTTCGTGGATTTTCAGGGCGATGAAGTCGCTGCCCTTGCCTAGCAGCACCAGCGCGCCGCCCTTCTCCGAGTCGTATTTGAGCGCGAAGGCGTAGTGAGTCGGGTTGGTGATGACCCCGTCGGCTTCGGGAATCGCCGACATCATCCGCCGCTACGACATCTCGCGTCGGGTCTGGCGGATGCGTTGCTTGCTCGGGACGGCCTTTCTGATCCTTGTGTTCGTCGCGCACTTCCTTTTTGGTCATCAGCAATTCTTGATCGTTCCCACGCTCCCGCGTGGGAATGCAGCCCGGGACGCTCCGTGTTCCATCCGGAGCCAGGCGCGTAGCATTGTTGAGGCATCAACGACGCGGGAGCTCGGATTGATCAGATCAAAAACCTGCCCTTGCGAAACAATCAGGGTCGGCAGGCCTTTACGACCACTCGTCTGATATCTGCCAAAACCTGTCAGCTTTGACAGGTGCGCAAATCGCAAAACTATCCCCTAATCATTCCTGTCCCCATGACGCCAGACAGGAATGCCACCATGCTCATTCGGCCATTCAGAAACATGCACCCGCTTGCCTTTGAAGACCTTGATGTCCCCAATGGCCGAAAGCTGGAAGATGGCCGATGGGGTGTCAACCTCGCGGCCGCGCGATTACTGGATCCCGAAAAAGGCCTGAGGATTCATGTTCCTATTTGGCCAAACAAAGCCATAGACGATAACTGCAAGCTGTTTCTGAACGGCAAACTGGTTGATCAACAAACCGTTACCGAGTCAATTGAGCTACGCGAGCGCACGACCTTGTTCGTACCGGTGGAGCGTTTGCTCAGCGGCGAGTGGAAACTGAGTTACGAAGTCAAACGCTTCAGTCAGCAACCAGATCCCGGTCCGACCCTTGAACTGTTCGTCAAACTTGAGTTGCCCGGCGGGCAGGACACTGACCCTAATTATGGGCACTCCGAATTGGCGATAGGATTTATCCCCCCAAACGTCGTGAAGGACGGTGTCGACAAGGACAGCGTCAAGGACGGTGTGACGGTCGTTGTAGTACCCAAGTCCGGCAGCGGTGAGGCCTACCCGAATGTCTCCGAGGGAGATGTGATTACCGTTGCCTGGGCCGGCAAAGTCGTCGACTCGGCGCCCATCAGTCAAAAACAGATTGATGATCCGGTCAACAATCCGATCCAGGTTTTCATCAGCGAGAAGGTCATTCTCGCTGCCGGCGACTCCGAAAAAGTACTCGTCAGCTACAAGATTCGCGACTGCGTCTACAACGAGTCCGAAGACTGGTGTAAGCCCGTGGCCATCCCCGTCGATACCAACAACTCGAAACGCGGCGCGCCCATCCTCGAACAGGCTGACGGTGCCAAGCTGGATCTGAATGTACTGCTTGAACAGATACCCCTGCTGTACGTCTGGGTAGAGCTGGAGACGGAGTTTCAAAAAGACGACGTCATCATCATGCATTTGACCGGCACCACAGCCGGCGGCGAACAGATCGACATCGTGAAGCGCAAGGCTATCGACCAAGAACCGCCGACGCCGTTCTCAATCGAGCACGACAACAGCGGCCTGTACAAGCTCGCCAAGCGCACAGCGGTGTACTTCTACGAACTGGAACGTGACGAGAAAGTCATTGCAAAATCCAAGACCCGCTCCTACAACGTCATCGGCGAGGCCAAACGCTTGGCCGCCCCGATTGCGCTGGATGCAGCCAGTGGCGCGGTTGCACCCGACCTTCCCAAGTATCGAATCCACATTCCCCATAATGAACAATTGTCCACGGACAAGATGATCGAACTGCACATAGTGGGCACTCGTTTCGACGGCAGCGACTACGAGCCGGTCTTGGAATGGTTCGAGATTTCCCAGGAAGAAGCCGACGGCAGCAAGCCATATGTCATCACGTTTGACGGGGCGCACATCAAGACTCTGAATGGGGGCAAAGTCCGCTTTTCGTACGATCTGCTCTCCGATGAAGATGGCGAGATCGTCCGACGGACATCTCTGAGTTCCTCACTGCTCAATGTCGGCGAGCCGCAGTTCGAGCTGGTCAAGCCTATCGTGTCAGGCGAAAAAAACGGCGCTCTTGAGCCTAAAGATCTTGCCGACGGCAGAAGCGAGGTCGAATGCCCCAACCCGATCAATGATCCGACCAAAAGCAAGGATGAAGTGCACTGGCGACTATACGACGCTGACGCCACTTTGTTATTTACCGATCACAAACTGGTCAATGCGCTCAATGCCGGGAAAAACATCCATTTTTCACTCGACGAAGCGTTCGTTCTCGAATACTTCGAAAACCGCCGCGGCGAACAGCTGGTGGTCGACTACTTCATCAAGCGATTCGAAACCGGCAAGACGAACCAGTCCAATCCGTTGCCCTTCATTATCGGCACAGCCCAGCAGCAACTGCCGCCAGGCAAGGTGATCGAAGCCATCGAGGATGTGCTTGATGTGGCGGATGCAGCGAACGGTGCTACCGCTGAATTCGCCGCCAATGACGCTGAAAACGCGGGTCATCACTATTACATCAAGTGGACCACTGCAGACGGAAAAGTCGAGCACCCTGATGACAGGCTCGTCACCTCAGCCAACAAAGGCAAGCCGGTCAAAGTCAATATCCCTGCCAACATCGTCAAGGACAGTGTGGGGCATGATGTCACCTTGGGCTATTACGTCGAACTGCTCGATGGAACTAAACAGCCGGCCAAAGATTACACGCTGAGCGTGGTACAGAATGCCGTCAGACTGCCCGTTGCCACGTTCAAGGAAGCGAGCGGCACGGAGAAAAACCTCTTGAACCCGGACGATGTCTTGGGTGGCGCGACGGTGGTGATTGCTGCTGATGCGCTGTTGAAAGAAGACGATAGGGTAATCGTGAGTTTCGAAGGGCTGACAACTACTGTCTATCCGCACCTCGTCACTGCAGCGCAAGCGGGGAAAGAGCTGTCACTGATCAAGGTGCCGCACGCAGAAATCGTCAAGTGTGACGGCAAAACCGTCGGACTGAAGTACACCGTTGAGCGCAAGGCGGGCGGGACCGATGGCCCGTCCAGCTCAACCGTCTACGAGGTGCGCAAGGTGATCGGCAGCGGTAAGTTGCTGGTCATGGGCGCCCGTTACGCTCGCGGTGTTTTTCGTGAGTCGAGCGCCAGTCGATTGATTTCAGCGTTCAATGCCACGACGCTGCTGCCTGTTCAGGCTGAGTGGAAATACTCTGACGAGACTACCTGGACGACCGCGGCGACGTGGACCGACACTGCCCCGGAAAAATCCCTGCAGGTGCGCACGGGTGACGACCAGATCACCCTCACCCGCTTGAACATATTTGGCAGCGGTGGCGAAGGCACAGTAGCCAATGACGGGGCGTTCGTCGCGCTCCGAGACAAGAACAATGTCGCTGGCTGGGGCAATCCGTTGTACGGCGCGAAGATCCCGGCGACGTTTCAGACTTTCACCGACATTCTCTCGGTTGCCTGCTCAGGCAGCTCGTACGCAGCAATCCGGTCCAATAACTTCACCGTCGCCTGGCCGGGCACTGCAGGCCAAGGGGGCGAAATGACCGGAATCGATCCACAGAATTTCGTCCAGCTGAGCGGAAACAGCCTGGCAATCGCCGGCAGGAAAGCCAACGGCAGCGTCCATGCCTGGGGAGATGCGACCAATGGCGGGACGGTGAGGGACGACGTCAAGCCGCTGACTGATGTGGTCGATATCATCCCTGCCGCGAAGGCGTTCGCGGCCTTGCGCGCAACCGGCCAGGTAGTTGCGTGGGGCGCTGGCGAGGCGCTTGGCAGCGTGGTTCCTGCCGATATCGGCAGCCTGACAGATGTCATTCAAGTGATGGGCAATGCCCACGCCTTCGTGGCACGGCGAGCGAATGACACTGTAGTTGCATGGGGCAATCCGGCGGCCGGTGGTTTGGTGCCGGATCCGATAGCGTCTTTGGGCGACATCAAACAACTGGCCTGCGCCAATGCTCAGGCCTTTACCGCGCTTCGCGCAACACGGCAGGTCGTCGCCTGGGGCAATGCGACCTATGGCGCGGAGGTGCCCGGAGAAATTCAGTCGCTGACCGATGTCGTTTCCGTGGTTGCCAACTCGAATGCATTCGCCGCGCTGAGAGCGAGCGGACATATCGTCGCGTGGCCAGCCAAGAACGCTGGCGGGTTGGTACCCGATGCCATCGCCGGCAGAGACGACTTTGTGCAACTGGCAGGTTCTTCCGGAGCGTTTGCTGCGTTGTGCAAGGACGGGACTGTCGTGGCTTGGGGCGAAGCAGCCTCCGGTGGAGATGTCACTGCGATCACCGATCAGCTGGTCAAGGTCAGGGCGATTTACGACAACCGCCATGGCTTCACGGCAGTCACGGCCGACGCCAATGTGGTGACTTGGGGCGATCCTCTTGGCGGTGGCGACAGTAGCGGCGCGCAAGACCGGCTCAAAGGCCAGGTGTCCTATTACGCTTCGCCCCGTTCTTCCTGATTTTGCGCTTTTCTGCTCGCGCAATGCGGCGCTCGCAGGAGCGTCGCCGACTTGCCTGATGAGGTGATGACATGGAAAAACAAATAGCCGACACCCTGCCTTCGGTTAAAGAAGCCGTTAACGGCGTGTTGGACCCGCAAAAAATCCCTGCCGACGGCGCGACTGTGAAAATTCAAGCCTGGACTCCGCTCATGAAAATCGGCGACTGGGTTTATCTCCACATTGGCGATGACGTTGACTCCGTCGATGACGTGCCGATCGGTTTCTCGGCGGTCGACGAGGAGGTTGTCTTCGTCATTCCGGCGAATAAATTTGTCGCCGATGCCGATGAGGTCGTTCGCATCCACTACAAGGTAAAGCTGAAAGATAGCAGCACCCCGGTAAAATCAAAGACGCTTGAGCTTCTGATCAAGAGTGCGTTCGAAGCCCCGGCAATGCTCGATCTAAGCAGTGAAAATTACATAATCGCCGTCGACAAGCCGCCGCCGGTCGTCCCCTCGTCGGCATGCATGACGCGCGAGGCCAACTGGGGCAGCGTCCCCTACAACTACGCGAGCGACAATGAGGAAGTTGCCCGTGTCGATAAAGAAACCGGAGAGGTCACCGCGTTGACGAACGGGGTCTGCTCCATCAGTGCGACCGACAGCGATAGTCAGACCCATGAGTACCATCTGACGGTCAAGGGTATCCGCGAAGTTCATTATCTTAATCATGGCGACGATTGGGACGGCCAGAATAAACGATGCAGCGACAAGGGCTTGCAACCGATCAGCCTCGACGAGGCAGGACGTCTCTGGGCGCTTTACTATTATCCGGAAAAAAACCGGTCGCCACCTACCTGGGCTGGCGCAGTTACCCGATATGGACTGGAACGACCGTCGGCGCCGATACCGCCAATACCTACGACCTGAACGGTGCATCACAGAATGGAAATGTCGGCAGCGAGTCGAAGACCGAGTTTTTGCCCGTAGTGGGAATCTCCAGACCTGACGCAGAATCTCAAAGCAAAGGGGAGGATTGAACATGTCCCACACCTCTCCCCTCACCGTTCTCTCACTAGCCCTGTCCTTGTTGCTGATCAGCAATGCCGGAGTTGCTGCACCCGTCCTGACCGGTCCTGAGGTCGCCCAATCGCTCAATCGCAGTTATCAAAAAATCACCAAACAGTGTCCAGGCAATGAGCCTGCGTACCATTGCAGCGGTCTCTTGCTGCTAGGCAGCCAGGGTACTGCGCAGTTCTGGAAACACAGTGCTCACGCCACCGCGCTTGGCGCTGAAAGTGTTCATTATTTGCGCGCCGATCTCGACACAAGAACTTTGCCGCAGAAATTCGGCGTGGTGTTCAGCGATGAAACCACGACAATCGGTGATCGCGACGAGTTGAATGTGCTGTGTGTCTATCCGTTCGACTTTCCGGTGCAGAGCACGCGCCCCGATTTCGGTTGTGGCTGGGTGGCGGCTGTCAATCGCGTGCAGGACGTCAGTTCCTGTACGGCGCTTGGCGCGACGGACAGCGCAAGCTGGCTTGCGCACTTCGCCGGAGAAGGCAGCGTGCTCGCTGCGCAGTGTTCACTGAGCAGCAACGATCCCGCGCAGTTCGCCGCCAGCCTGACCGCGCATCAGGCCCTTGGCGACACATGGTCTGCGCAGCCAGTGCTGCTGAAAGTCAAAAATTGGCCGGAGCAGGCGCCGGCGCAATTGCCTTTGCTCGCGCTGTTTCACGACGTAAACCATCCGGGTTCATTACTCGGCGCACAACGGGACCAGCGTGACTACTTCAAGGCCACTGACCAATGGCTGCCCATTGTGCGCATGGATCTGAACCAGCCAGCGGATCAGGTGTTCGGATTCACTCAACAAGAGCAGTTGTATACCGGCTTTGAGGTGGCTGCTCGTTTGAATGCTCGCTCCGTCGACCCGAGAACCTCATGCGAGGGCAACAGCGCATCGTTCAACTGCGCGGGAGTGCTGGTTCGTTCAACCAGCGGCTCGACCGGCCATCACGCCTGGGACCCCAGCCCCAGCTCAACGAAGGGTAATGGTGTTTCATTCACGTTCATTCATCCGGGCGCGAGAGTGACCCGTACGTACAAGGCTCAAGGATTTATTGTCCGCGAATCTTTTGCGCCGTCCGGCAAACCGCTGACCGTGCGTTGCCTGTACCCTTTCGACGCGGGTACGGGCGGTTCGGCAGATATCTGTAGAACTCACGGCGGTCAGTGCGAAGAGCTTGGCATTGCCAGTCGAGAGTCATGGGTTGCGCGGTATGCGAGCGCTCCCACCAGAACCTGCGCCTTCAACACAGAGCCGCAGAGCTTTCAACTGGCGACCACGGTGCGCCCGGATGCCAAAGATCCGTTAGGCTGGAATGAACTGATTATGGCAGCGTGGACAGAAGATCGTCCGGAGCAACTCCCGCTGGAAGCGATCGCAACTTTCAACCCGTCTCATATCGCTGGTGACCGACTGACCGGTGCGCGCTATATCCAACGCGATTATTTCAACGTCACGGGCCGGTTTCTACCCCTGATCCGTGTGGAGTTTGCAAAAGAACTCGGCTCAATCTTCAGTTATGACGTTGAAGATCAGGCGCTGGGCGACACCGATACGCAGTCGTTGATCAATTCGGTACCTTTCGAGCCCAATTCGATGCGGGACGATTAGCTTGATGTTATCCGTCCCCACTTCGCCGTCGCCCAATGACCACAGGCAGATTTCTTACAGAATCGAACTACACAGCTGATCGACTTCGCACGCATCAGATGCGAAGCGCCTGACAGATTTGTATCGTCCGTTTGGGGGTGATGTCTCCCTCGTCCCGCCAGTGACGACAACGAGCCACATCCCCCTTAGACTGCTTCACATTGATCATGGAGGTCATGATGAGCGCTGAACTTTCACCTATCGTTTCAGACTTCGAAACCGAAGAAGAGGCTGCGGAATACGACCTTTGGTATCGCGCCAAGGTACAAGCTGCACTTGATGATCCACGCCCGCCTATTGCCCATGATGAGGCAATGGTGCTGCTAGGTCAGATGCTGGAAGAGAGACGCAAGAATCGACGCGCTGCCGGTTAGCTGGAGTAAACCGGCTCTTGGAGATCTGGCTGACATCATCGAATACGTAGAACAACGCAACACTGTCGCTTCAGTTGCACTGCACCAAAAGCTCAGCGCCGCAGCGCGAAGGCTTTCCTGGATACCGCATGGTTTCCGCTCCGGCCGAATACCGGGCACTCGCGAAATGGTCATTAACTCAAATTATTTACTGGTCTATCGGGTGACAGACCACATCAGAATTCTGACCGTGTTGCACGCCCGTAAAAAATATCCATAACCACTCATAAAAAAGGCGGCCAACCGGCCGCCCAAACGTACTGCACGAGAGTCCTCTACAACGTCAGCTGCCCACGCTCCTCCTCGGTCAGCTGCTGTTTCGCCTGTTCATCCAGCGCCCCGGCGCCTAGCACCTGCACCGGGCTGTCAGGGTTGTAACCGGTCGCTGGCGCGCGACTGGCACCATCACGCGACGGCGCCAGTTGCTCGTTGCCGAAACTGAGCACCTGCACAGTGAACACCGAGGCCTGGTTCTGCCGCGCTGCTGCCTGTTGCTGACGGGCGACGTCTTCCGCTGCCTGGGTAGCGGAGGATGCCGCCGAGCTCGCCGAGGTGATTGCGCCAGTGTTGACCGCTGACACCACCGGCACGCCGGTCGCTTTACCCTGCACGGAAATGTTCGCGGCGTTGACCACCGTCAGCGCGGCGATGTTGACGTTACCCGACACGCGAATCCCCGCTTCGCCGGCGTCGATGGTGCCCAGTGGCGCGATCAGGTCGATGTTGCCCGGCGCCACTTCGGCGATCGGGTTGAGCGTGGCGATACCGGCGCCGGTGCTCGGCACCGATGGCGACAGCGTGACGTTGCCCCAGCTGTCGTACACACGTTTTGGCGGCGTGTAGACCACGGTGGTTTTCGAGCCGCGACCGGCGTTGATGTCGCCCTCGGCGGACCAGCCGAGAATCGAGCCGCCGAACGTGGTCATGATCCGGCTCTGGCCGAGCAGAATGCTGCCTTGCGAGTACATCTGAATGTCGCCCGAACCCTGAGTGATGATCCCCGCCGTCGACGGCGGCGCCGCGCCTTCGATGCCGAACACTTGACCACCACCTGGCGTAAGCATCTGGATGTCTCCGCCAAACAGCGTCTTGACCCCTGCTCCGCCGTACATCGTGATATCGCCGTCGTAGCGAAGCGGATTGCCGGCGACATCAGTGGTCGGAAACAGCGCCGCAATGGCGTTGCGACCGCGCAGGTAACTGCCGGTGCGCGGGCCGTCGGCATCGGTGTATTCCAGGCCACCGGCGCGCAATTCGGCGAAGTACACCTGGCGGGCGAAGATCGCCTGCTCGGTACTCGGCAGTGCGGCGAAGAACGCTTGCGCCTGTTCGTCGCTACCCTTGAAGCCATAACCCAGGCTCAGCCAGCTCTGCAGTTCTTTGACGTAGGTCTTGACCACTTTGCCCGGTTGCGCGCTAAGGGCAACAGCCGGATCCGCGACGTTTTGCGGATTCAGATAACGCGCAATAAACCGTGAGTAATCCGGCCCCTGCGCGCCCGCACCCGCTTGCATCACGATGCTCGCACCGGGGCGCTGATCACCTGCCACGACAGGGCCGAGGCTGGTGATGCTGGCGCGATCTTCCATCAGGATATTGCGCCCGGCATTGACGTCCAGAACACCCGGGCCGGCAATGCCGAAGCTGCTGTAGAGAATGTCTCGCCCGGCCGAAACCCGCGAAATGTCGCGCGCATCGTTATGCACGAACAGATTGCCGGTAGACGCGATCTGTTCGTTATTGCGACTCATGCCCCCAACGGGCGCAAACGTGGGTTGCCCCAAATGGGTACCGGACGCCACGATGTCACGCCCCGCCACCATCCACACCGGGCCTGCCGATTCATACCAGGTGCGCTTCGTGGTCGCGAACGCCAGCGTTTCGCCCGTGCGAATTCCTACCAGGTCACCGGTCAGTGCATAGAAGCGCGCCGGCCCCTGAACACTGCTCAACCCCGAGTAGCTATCGGGACCAAAGGCAAACAGTGGATAGCGCGAATTGGCTTGCGCCAGCACACCATCACTGCCGGCATTGGTCATGATCGGCCGTGCGGACTGGTTGTTGCCGTAGCCATTGAACGCGGGTGCAAACGGTGTGGCGAGCGCCGCCGGGCTGGCCCCTGACTGGTTGATGGCGTAGCCGCCGGCATAGATCGAATCCCCAGCGATCAGTTCAAGCTGCCCCGCGCTGGAAGGTGCCAACAGCAATGACCAGGCCAGAGCCGGCGCCGGGTTGCCTATGCCGTAGGCCGCTGATGGTCCCGCATAAATCGAGCCCTGGCCGGCCACGGCACGCAATATCGAAGGAAAGACGAAGCGGTCATCGGTCGGTGACCCGTTAAGCCCGGCGACGGGGTCCTGCCCGGTGGTTTCCATCAACTGGGTGCTGGGCGTCAGGTTGCCGCCGGCCGAGAACAAATCGATGGCCGTGTGATCGGTCCACAGCGAGAAACCACTCAAACCGCCACCGGCATGGTAAACGCCATCCGCCGTGGTAAACGGTGTGGAGTTCTGCAACCGCACGCGGCCCGGATCGGCGGCGGCGCCCAAGACCAGATCGCCGCGGGTGTTGAGGCGCATGCCGGAGTCACCGGGAATCAGCACCAGCCCACCACTGGCATTACTGGCCGTCGAGTTGAACGGATCGAAGGCGCGCGTTTCCCGTGGGTCATGAAACAGCGCCGAAGCACCGTACTGCAGATTGATACCGCCCAACGCGGCGCCCGTCAGTTGCGCCGCACCGCGCAGGTTGATGAGCGCGCCCTGCAAGTCGTGCGTCGGCGTGCCGGTACCCGCCAGGCCGGCACGTGCCTGCAGAGACGGATTAAGGACACCGCCCAGACGAATATCCAGGTCTCCACCACCGGTCAGTTGCAGGTTCCCGTCACTGTCCACGCGGCCCGTACTGCCTACAGCCACGATCAACCCCTGACTGCGAGGGTACGACGCATACCTGTCGTCGCCCATGGCCTTGAGCATGCCGGCATCCCCGCCAGCGCTCAGACTGATGTTGCCGCCGCCCAGCGTACCGAACCCGGTAAAGCCCACCAGATAAGGTCTGGTTTCCTCGCCCAGCGCTGGCAATGGCTGCGCAGCGTAGCTGCCGAAATTGATCCACCAGGCAGTCGGTACATCGTTGTTGCCGGTACCCTGGCGCCAGAGCCAATTGCCCACCGCCACACTCGGCACCTGCTCCCGCGTACCGTCGCCCGTGGCGACCGAGCGACGGCCGAGCACGTCACCGGACACAGACCCGCCGGCATTGATCGTCAGGTTACCGCCCATCTGTGGATACCAGGCCTGATAGAGGCTGGCACTGCCGCCATCGACCCATTTTTCGTAATCGCTGCCAGCGCTGCCCAATACCGAGCCATCAGACGACAGCCTTCCGCGGGGCTGGTCATAACGCGCATCGACGTCTGCCGATTGGGTGCCGGCGGTGTAGACGCCGAAAGGTGAAGCCATGCTCAGGTTACCGGCCGCCATCAAATCCAGGTCGCCGGTGCCAGTACGCAAAACGCTGAACATCTGCGTGTGGGCCTGGGCGCTCTTGCTCGGATTGTTTTCTATGCACAGTGCCGGGTCGATGGAGCACCAGAACAATTCGTCATCGTTCATCGGTGTGTAATCCGGCATGCCCATCCAGTTGCCAGGCGCCCACACACTGCGCGCCATGGGCGCGCAAGAACCGGGAGCGATATCACAGAGCACAAGGTATTCCTCGGGAACCGGTTCGTACGGTGTAAAGCCATACTCGTTATCCACCGCCCAGACCAGTTTGCCGGCCACCTCGATCATGCTCACACCATAGTGAGTGTCGGCCATCTGCAAGTTGCCGACGCTGGCCTGAGGTTTCACGCTACGGCTGTCGGCCGCGGTCAGATCGGCGCCTGCCACCATGCGCATCGACCACGACGCACTGCCCGCCGGCAGCATGCTGGCGATCGCCCAGTTACGACCTTGCTGGTTGCCATTGGCAGGACGCAGGTCGAGGAATACCGTGCCATCGGCGAGCTTCACGTTAGTCATGGAGGGGATCAGCGAACCCCGCAACAGCGCCAACGTTCCGTTCAACACAACACCCACCTTTTTATTGTCGGCATCAACCGCACCCGGCAGCGGCACGCCTTTGGGCCAGAGCAGGGCCTGCAGTGCGGTGGCGTTGTTCAAGCGGATACCTGCACCCAAACGACTGCCGGCCGGCAGGGTCACAGCGTTGTCGAGCAACGTACCGGCGGCATACATCAGGTTACCCGCCGCGTCATGCACATCGCCGGCCAGCACCGTGCCACCCTGTAACACGTAAGGTGCGGCCAAAGTGCTCTGAACCGGCAACACCGTGCCCGCAGCCAGTGTGGCGGCTTGAATCGGCAGGTCGTAATTCAAGGTGGCGCCAACCGGAAAGAGCGTCCCTTCGGCAAGGCTGACACCACTGCCCGGTACGATCAGGTCACCGCCGAAAGGCTGTATCCCCGGCAACAGTTTCCAGCCAGCGTCGTCCACGGTTTCCGGCGGCGGTGCGAAACCGTCGTTGATGCTGCCGTAGATATCGAGGTTGCCACCGGCACGGATCAACAGGCTGCCCGCTTCCCCGCTGCCATACACCGAGGTCCGGCGAGTGTGCGGGTTGAGGCTGGCGTAACGGTAGCCGGACAAGTCGAGATCGCCCTGCACCACCAGATCGCCGTCAGCGGTTTTGCTGACGATTTCCACCCCCGGGCGCAGATGAAACGCATCGGCATAGGTCGCATTGTTGAGGCCGGCCAGTTTGCGTTGTAGCAGATCACTGTTACCCAGCGCCGCATCGATAAAGCCGCTGCTGTCTGAGTGAATGCGGTCCAGGTAGGCTTGATCGATCACTTGATACGGGCGACCGCTGGCCGCCGGATCGGTGCCATCGGCAGCATCACTGTAACTTCGCACGGCATTCAGCCCGATGGAGCGGGCACCTTGAATATTCAACGTACCGCTGGCATCCACCGCGATGTCACCGCTGCCCAGGCGCGGTGCATTCAGCTCCAGCGTCCCACGCAACACGTCATCGCGTTGTCCCGCCTGGTTTCCAGGCACTGCATCGGTGCCCTGACGCAGATCAATCCGTGCACCAGCGGCCAGCGTCAGCACGCCGTCACCTGAATTGAGTTCAACCATGGCGCGGTTCGGTGCGTCGATGATTTTGCCGTAGCTGTCGACGCGCAGTACGCGGCCATGGGCATCGAGCAGTGCGTTGCCCGTCAGGCTCAAACCGTTTTTGCCGGCAAGGCGAATGCTGCCGACCCGTTCACCACTGGCATCGATCACCCCGTCCACGGTCAGGTTGCCGCTGTCCACCGAGACATTGACTTCGCCCGCTTTGAGTTCGTTACCGATACGCAGATCGCCCTGCTTGAACTGGAAGCTTCGACTGCCCACTACCCCGCCGGCATTCAAGCGCAGGTTAAGGCTGGCAAAGGCCTCGCTCAAATCACCCGCCAGGCGCTGGGCGCGAATGTCCACGCCACCGGCCTTGTACGGCACCCACGTGCCGCCCGCGTCGTAATAGCCACTGCTGCTGCCGACAATCTGCCCTTGCAGATCAACCTGTCCAGCGTCAGTGGCCAGCGCCACAACGTTCAATTGGCCGGCCTGATTGTTGACGGCGGACAGATCGATTCGCGAGCCCGCCGACTGCCGAATATTGCCGTTGTTGCTCTGCAACGACACGTCCCCGCCCCAGCTGTATTTCTGCACATCATTGAACGGCAGAACCCGGCCCGCCATGTCCACCTGCGCACCGCTGCCAAGCAGCAGATCATCCTCGGCATTGACCAGCAGCTTGCCGCTGGCGAGGACGATGCGACTGTCGAGCACAACACTGCGTGCCGTCAGGCTCAGTTGCGCACCGAGGGCATCCGCGGCAGCCGTTGTGGCGCTACCACTCAGAGTCAGGTTGTTGCCCGCCTTGAGTTCACTGACCGAGGCGGCCTCGCCGGTCAGCAATGGCGTGCGCAGATTGAGATTGCCGCCGCTGTAGCTGAACCCCTTGACCGCGTCATAAGCCCCTTGGGATTCGTACACCGCCAGACTGCCCTTGTGGTTGGCGGTGATGCGCTCGCTGGCGTTGAGGTTGACGTTGGCAAACCCCAGGGCCAGTCGGTTATTGCGATCCAGGCCATTGGGCTGCGGGTTCGGGCCATAACCCAATTCGATCCGCTGCGCCTGAATATCCAGCGTGCCGTGCCCGTTGCCGGCGCCGTCCTTGACCACCGTACCCGGGGCCTGAGTCGCCCCGTTCCAGATCAGATTGCGGGTGCGGATCGTCGCGACATCGGTGGCAGCGCCCGAGCCGTAGATGGCCGGGCTACCCAACACCAGATTCTGCAAACGGCTCTGGCCGGTCTGCGGATCAATGGTGTCGAGGGTCACGCTGCCGAAAAAGTTGAACGCATCGCGGGCCACCAGACTCAGGGTTTCCAGGGCGGGGGCGCCAGATTGCGTGTCGCCCTGCAACAGGCGATCGAGCACGTTCTGGTTAAGCGTCAGGCCCGCGGGTGTGCGGCCGCTGGCTGCGGCCAGTGCTTGCGCACTGCCGGCATTGACCACACCGACCGAAAGCCCGAGTTGGCGAGTGCCAAAGCGCACGCTTTCGCCCAGTTCGAAGTCTTTGTCAGTGGCGGCGATGATACTGCCGTTGGAGTACAGCAACGCCGCAGCGGTGCAATCGGCCGTCGGACAGTTGCCGATACGAATGCTCCCACCCCCGCCATCGGTGGGCGCAAGCACCGGCGTCCAGCCGTTGGACACCACCAGCAGGCTGGAGCGCCCCGGTTCGTAGACGAAACCGGCTGCGGCATCATACGGGACGTTACCTCGCCCCAAGGTATTGACGCCCGCTCCCGCATCGATGGTGATGCCGCCATTGGCGCTGTTACTGCTCAGCACAACCTCTGGCGCCGAGAGGATCGCGCCTTCGCGCAGACGAATCGCCGAGGTATTGCCGATCACCTTGATCGAGCCGCCCTCCGAACCGTAATACACGGTTGGGGTGCCACCGATGGTCAAACGTCCGGCATTCAAGCGGTTGAGGGTGTCGGCGTACAGCGATACACCGTCGAACCCTGGCGTTCGCGTATGCCCGGCACCGAGAATTTCAAACTCTGCGCCGGTATAACCGCCCTGCACGACCGCCGTACCAATGACCCCGCCGCTGGCAGGTTTGAACAGCACCTGCCCGTTGAAATCCAGGGCTGAGTCGTGCTCGCCGCCACTGACCATGCGCAGGTGCAGCGTGTTGCCGTCCAGCGGTGTGCGGGCGCGCGGCAGACCGCGGCGGGCAGCATCATTGAGCACAAATTGGCTGAACCCGGTTTCTTTGTACTGTGAATAGCGCCGCAGCACATCGGCAGACGTCACGATGACCTGGCTGGGCAAACTGTCACGAATACCGGTGTTGGCAATCGACAGCTGTCCGGCCGTGGTCCACGAGCCATTGCGCAACTTCAACGCACTGTCCATCGGCCCCGCAATCGCTTGACCATTGATTTCGACCCGGAAGGCGGCCGGTAACAAGGCAAAGGTCGATGGCAACAAGGTGTAGGTGCCGGGTGCCAGTCCGGCAACGCCGGTCCCGAGGGTGATCTGCTGGCCGATACGCGGGTCGACCGCGCCGGCCTCGGCCAGCATCGGCGCATAGCGGCTCTGGTCACCGGCCAGGATTGCATACACGGGGTTATTGGCCAGCCCCGGCAAACTGAAGGTGCCATCGGTGGCATTGCGTACCAGCGGATTGAAACGCGCGTCGGTGGAGCCACCTCGTCCGGAGACAAAACCGGCACCGCGCAAATCGCCGCCGCCCGAAAGGTCGATCAGCGCCCCGGCCTGCACATTGGTGTATTGCGCATCAAGGATGACCCCGGAGGTCGCTCCGGCAATGCCATTCAACACTACCGACTTGCCGTTGTACCGATAGTCGATACCGTCGGTGGTTCCTCCATAGGGCATGACCAGTCCGGCGGCGCTGACTGAAGTCACGCTGCCCGGCAGAAGGTGAAGTTCACGGGTTTTGACGATGATGTCATCACCCAGGGATATCAGCCCCAAAGGCGCACGAATGACGCCGCCCTGCTCGATCTGTCCCGCACTGAGTGTCAGGCTGCCGAACACCGAGTAAGGCAAAGCGGTCGGCGCCGCCCCGTGATTGCCGATACGCAACGTATGCTCCGGCACCGATCCGGCCATACTTTGATAGCCCACTCGCACCTCAGCCGAGACGCCACTGGCCGGGTAGATCTGCGCAGCCCGCATGTGCATGTCACCCGCAGTCCACAGACGGCTGCGCTGCTGTTCATCGGTTGGCGCGAGGAAGCGCAAGTCGCCCTGGCTGTCGAGCGTGACCAGACCAAAGCCACGGCGGCTGACCGCCAGCGCCGGTGCGGCCGATTGCACGAGAGTCCCTTCGGTGCCGAATGAAAGCGAGTTGCCCACGTCCAGCAGGTTCGCGCTGGCGGTGAATTGCGCGCCGGACAACTGCGCTGTCGGATTGCTCATCACCCGCGGACGCACTTTGACTTCCGAGCTGAAATAGGTGCCCAGCCCTGACAGGCGCAGGTAAGGTGCGCTGAGGTTGACCCGGGCGCTGTCACTCGCCGACTCGGCCAATGAAAGAGAACCGGCGAACAGGCTCAGGCCCTGTCCCATGTGCAGGTCGACATCGCCGTCGAACGTCATCAGACCGTTGCTCAGCAGACTCACGCTGTCGAAGCCACCGCTCATAAGCTGATCGGCACTCAAGCGTGTACGCCCGTAGCGTAAAAGTGGCGAAGCCTCTCCCGCTCGCAGCGGCTGCGGCAGTGCCGGCGCAGGCCCTTGGGCAATGATCATTTCACGTGGCACGCGCACCGCATTGCTCAAGTTCGCGGAACCGTACGCCGGTGTATCCAGAGCGATCTCCAGACGCCCGCCCGCCGCACCCGCACCCGCACCGCCAGCATTGGCCTGCAGACTGCCCTCGATGAACAGACCATTGTAGGAACTCAGGGTGATCCGTCCGCCATCGGTGGCCACACGAGCGGGGCCTTGCCCACCGCTATCGAGCACGGCTTGCGCACCGGACGCTTCCAGTCGCGCACCGTGGCGGATGATGACGAAAGCATCGGCAGCGGTCGCCGTGATTTTCTTCACATCAATCTCGCCACCGACAATGATCGAGCCACCCTTGCCAACCTGGCCGTAGACGCGGCCCAGCGCATCGACAGCGGTCGCTGCCCGACCGGCGACATCAATCAAGGCATGTTCACCGATCCAGATCGAACGGTTGTGCGGGGTCGGATCGGCCTCTTGCAAGGACGTCGCCACATCAATCGCGCCGAATTGTTGTTGACGGATATCGACAGTACCGCCCCAGGCGTTGAGTTCACCCTCAAGCGTGATCTGGCCTGCCCCGCGCAAACCGATGCGCTGGCCGGGATCGACACTGATCCGTGAGCCTTCGCCAATCGACAACGGACTGCTGGCGGGATCAATCAAGCCAGCAAGCGTCGCGCCGGCCTGCAATGCGACAGAAGCGCCGGCCCTTTGCGTCAAGACGCCCTTGAGCGGGTCTTCCTGGAATAGCGCGGGCGTCCATAGCTCCAGCGCAGCGCGCGGCGACATACCGGACACAATGGTCGAGGCGGATTCGCCAAATCGATAGACCGGCATCTGCACATCGATCGCGCTTTGCGCGGCGACCTCCAGCCCCTTCAGACCGATGATTTTGTAAGCGCTGAACCCTGTGCTGAACAGCTCCGGCGTCAGGCGCAAGGTCTGTTCTTCGGACACTTCGCCGGCAGCGCCGATCCGCACCTTGCTGGCCTGCACGGTCAAGGTGCCGCCGCCGTTCACGCCATAGCCCTGCACCTCGCCATCGAGCACCATGCGCGACAGGCCTGGCGCACTGTTGGCGCTGGATTCAAGCGTCACGTCGCCACCCTTGCCGCCACGCGTCTTGCCGTTGGCCAATACCGCACCGCCCGACGAAACATCGACCAGGCTGCCACTGGCCAGCAGAATGTCGCCGGTACTGCGGATCGACACCGTCCCGCCATTGAGGTACGCCAGGCCGCCCGCGTCGTCCGGGTTACTCGACAGGTTGCGCCACAGACCGCGTGTCTGCAGCTGCACACCCTGCGCAACCGTCACTCGCGCTTGCTTGCCTGCTGAAACCTGGAGACTGGTGTCATCACGCCGATCGGTGGCCAGCTGGTTCAAAACGTTGCCCAATTGCAGGCTGCCGCCTTGCGCAATCAGATCGGCATTGACCTGCACGTCAGGGCTGAACAGGGTGATGTTGCCACCGTGATCCACCGTCACGCCTTCATTGACTTCAATCGTGTTTTTTGCCGAGATCTTCAGCGCGCCCAGCGCGAAACCATTGAGCAACCCGGCATCGAGGAACAGTTTGCCTGCGCGTTCTGCCGCGACCGCATCGGTCAGCCCTGCGTTCGCTACGCTGGCATGCGCGCCCCCCACTTGCACCTGATCGAGCAACGGGTCGAGTTGATAGAGCAGGCCGGCACTGGCAGCGACATAAGCAGCATCGTAACTGCCAACCACCAACTGCCCTCGCCGCGCCCGGGCGGTCTGGGTCTGGGCATAGCCGTCCAGACCTGCCCGCGGTGCCTGGATTTGCCGTTCGCCCTGAAACACCTCGCCCAACAGCTGGCCTTCCAGCACGGCGTTGCCCGTGGCGATCACCAACTGGCCGGCATCCCGCCCAACGGTGTAACCCGCTTCCTGACGACGCGTCGGCGCGATCAGCGGGCTATAGAAATAATCCGTCTGGCCCCAGCGCTCGCTGTGACTTTCGTAACCGTTGTAAAGACCGTTGTAGAGAATATCGCCCGGCGCACGCGACACTTCGTATAACCGCCCGTCCGCACCGCGCAGCCAGCTCTGGCGAATCTCGCCGCCCTGCACATCAAGCGTGCCGCCGGACACATTGATCAGCGAACCTTTTTCGCTGATCACGTCCTTTCCGGCAAACCGCACCTCACCGCCCTGCGCCATCCATTCACCAACGCCATGGCCTTGGGTGCCGAGGTATCCGCCGACCTCCAACAACCCACCGGCGGTGTACCAGCGGTCGGTGGCGTAACCGTTGGTGCCCGCCGGCACGAATACCAGCTCACGGACATCGACCCAGATGTCGTTACTGTTGAGCGCGCCGTTCTCGCGATTGACCGGCGCATCACGCTGCTCGTTGCCCTGGACGTTGATCTTGATGTTGTTGTTTGCCATCGCCACTTTGACGCCGAGGGCGCCGGACACGTCGATCACCGCCCCCTCGCGCAACAGACTGCGTCGCCCGGCGGCAACCGCCACCTGCCCACCGGTGGCAAGGGTGATCGAGCCGCTTTTGAATTCGACGGTGCCGCCGCTGCCGATGTCGATGCGTGACTGATCGCTGCGGATCCGGTTGTTGGCATTGACGCCGGTCAGCGCCGCCTCGCGCTGGCTGTCCAGGGCCGTGAGATCGCTGCTGTCGAGCAGAATCGCACTGACGCCATTTTCGCCCAGGGTCACACGGCCCTGGGCATCGCTGGCCGGATTGAGCAAATGCACGGTGCCGCGCGTCGCCACCGAAGTGCTCGCCAGCAGCACACCGTTTTGCACAACGTCGCGGCCAGTCAGGGTGATGTCGCCGGTGGATGCCTGGATCAGGCCGGTGTTGCTGACCTTGCCCGAGCTGTCAGCCTTGAAACCGGGAATGACTTCACTGCCGAAGGTGGTTGAATAGCCATTGCCATCGGTGCCCGAGCCCTTGCGGATATAGAAACGGTCCCCCGCACCCAGCACCGTCTGACCTTTGGCCGTACTGATCGAGCCGTCGTTCTGCACGTCCTGGCCAAGCAGCAAGGTATAGCCGCCGGCGTCGGTGGAGAGCGCAGGTTGATGCGTTTGTATGGCTGCGCCACGCTCCACCAGGACTTTGCCAGCAGCGTCGGTAAAGGTTGGCTGACTGCCGGTGCTGTCGAAATACAGACCCCGATCGCGAAATTGGGCATCGGTCATGTTCGCGGCTGCCGCTACCAGATTTCGCACATTGACCTGGCTGCCACCGCTGAAGACGATGCCGTTGCGGTTGATCAGCATCACCGTACCGTCCGCTTTGATCTGCCCCTGAATCTGGCTGGCCCGTGCGCTCGGATCGTTGACGCGATTGAGCACCGCCCAGTTGGCCTGCTGGGCAAATTCCACTGTGGTATTGCGGCCGACGTTGAACGTTTCCCAATTGAGAATCGCCTTGTCGGCGGTCTGCTCGATCTTCACCGTGGTCTTGCCGTCGGCCTGGGTTTGTTGCGGGCCTTTGGCGTTCATCCAGCCCTGGCTCAGGCTGTTATCGACCTTCAGGCCGCCCTCGCCCAATCCGTCCGGAACCACTTGCACACTGCCCAACGCGGCGGCACGTCCAGCGGCTTGTGCGGCCTGCTGAGCAGCAATCGCTGCCACGGTGTTATTGAGTGTCTGCAAAGAGCGCTGCAACTGCTGGCTGGCCCGTTGCTGCTGCGCCAGCGGTGGGGTCATCCCCGGCAGACCGCCCCCACCCGGACGCGACGCCGAAGCCTGCTGCGCTGCGCCCTTCGCGGCAAACCAGGTGGAACTGAACGCTGTCGCCGCCTCGGCACTGCCCGCCACCAGACACAAGGCGACGGCTTGCGCCAATGGCTTGAGCAGCCACTGTGCGGGATCGCCCGCGCCACGTTTGATCGGCCGGATACGGTTACTGTGACGGGAGGTGCGAGCAAGCATCACTACAGGTCCTTTTGGGTGGCAGGTCGGATCAGCCCTGCTGTTACGACATAGGCAGTTGGCGAGCCTCACGACCGAACGGATGTCACACAAACTTCATGATCGAGGAGTAAATCGGCAAAAAAACAGCAGCCCGAAGGCTGCTGCCGTTTCATTGCAGTTGAGACAAGGCTTACAAAGGACGACCAATGCCGTTGCAGGCGTTGGCGTTGTTGATGTCCAGGTTGTTGCCCGAGGTGTTGGTGATGAAGTTGGCGGTCACAGCGGTTTTCCAGTTGTTGGGAACCGGCGTGAAGCTGTGGGCGACGGTGGCGACGTTGTTGCCCGGGTTGCTGTAGTGGGTGGTCAGGAAGTTGCGCACGGCGGTGGCCACGGCTGCATCTTTGTAGCACTGGCCGAAGATGAAGTTGGTGTAAGCCACAATCGGGTAACCGCTTGCCGGGTTAGGCACGACCGGGGCCCAGCCAGCCGGGTTGGCAGGTGCGCTTGGCACCGGTGCAGTGCTCAGCGCCAGCGTCACGTTAGCGTTGGTTGGCTGGACGCCATTGACGCGGGCAACCACAGCGTTGCTGGTGGCGTTCACGCCGTCCGGACCCACATAGCCGATCGAACCGTCCACGGCGTTCACCGCAGTGGCCACATCAGCGGTGTTGGCTACGCCGACCCAAGTCGATGGCAGCGCGGAACCGGCTGGCAGACGAGCGTTGGTGAAGGTGGAGTTGACGGCGAATTTGCCTGGGCAAACGGCGTTCAGGTGACGACTGAGGATTTCAGTGGTGCCACTGGACACGCTGCGGTAAACCACACGGATCGGCGTGCTGTCGGCGGTACCCAGCAGAGCGCCCCAAGTGGTGGCGGTGCCCGACAGCGCATCGCACAGTTGAGCGCTGGTCAGGTTAAGCGCGGTCTGACCGGATTTTTTGTACGGAATGGCAACCGAAGTGGCCACCGATGGCAGCTGGATCAGCGGGCCGTACGAAGCACCGAAGTTGGCGGTGTAGGTGCTCAGTTCCGCAGCGCTGAGGATCGAGTCGCTAGCGGCGAAGTGCACAGTACCGGTGGTGCTGAACTGGGCAGCGTTGTTGGTCAGGAAAGCACTTTTGCCGACGCCGCTACCGGTCACGGCGTAGCTGAAGTTGGCAGGCAGGATGCTGTTGGCAGAACCTTTGTACAGTGCGGCAGGCAGCGAGGCGCCACCACCGGTTACGGCCATGGCCTGGGCGGAAGCCAGAGCGGCGACGGTCAGTGAGGCGGCGATCAGAGTGCGCTTGAACATGAAGAATCTCCTTTTCAACTTGGTTTGGAACACAGGTTTCGGAAGGCTTGCATGACACCGGGAGGGTCCACCGTGGTGGAGCCGCAGGGAGAAATTCGCAGCTTCCGGTGACAGATAAAGGAAAAAACCTCGGGAGCTGCGCGGGGATTTTTGCGCGGATTTCTCGGGTGTTTGCGGTGGGTTGCGGCGCGTCTGGATCGCGGGTTTGGCTGAATCGGGCTGGAGGCGTTGGCGGGTGGTTGCAGATGACAGAAAGGAGAACCCGAGGATGGGCGGATTGAGGCTCGGGTGGTAGGCAGACCGGTGAAAGTAATTTGGGAAATTTGTTGGCTGGAATGGCCCAATCGCTGGCAAGCCAGCTCCCACAGGGGTGCAGTGTTGTTAATGCAACCTGGGGTACAACACAAAAACCTGTGGGAGCTGGCTTGCCAGCGATGAGGCCCGACCTGACAACATCAAACCGGGCTATTGCACCAACTGGTTGATCTCAATAATCGGCAACAACACCGCCATCACAATCACCAGCACCACCCCGCCCATCACCACGATCATCAGCGGCTCCAGCAAGGCAGTCATGCCCATCGCCCGTCGTTCGATATCCCGCGACAAGGTCTGCGCCGCGCGCTCGAGCATCGGCGGTAGCGAGCCGGTTTTCTCGCCGCTGGCGATCAAGTGAATCAGCACCGGCGGGAAGACATTCTCCACCCGCAGCGCGGCGGCGAGGTTGACGCCTTCGCGCACTTTCGCCGTGGCCTCGCTGACGCTCAGGCTCAAGCGGTCGTTGGACAAGGTCTGCCGCGCCGCTTCCAGCGCACGCAACAACGGTACCCCGGCGCCGCCGAGAATCGCCAGGGTCGAGGCGAAGCGCGCGGTGTTCAGGCCGAGAATGAAACGCCCGAACAGCGGCAACTTCAGCACCCGGTGATGCCAACTCAAACGCGCCGCCGGATTGCGCAAATACAGACGCCAACTCCAGAACGCCCCGGCCATCACTGCCGCACACAACCAACCCCACGCACGGATGAAATCACTGGCGGTGAGCATCGCCAGGGTCAACCCCGGCAAATCCTGCCGCGCTTGAGAGAACGCACTGACCACCTGCGGCACCACGTAGCTGAGCAGGAAAATCACAATGCCGATCGACACCAGCCCGACCACGCCCGGATAAATGAACGCGGTCAGGATCTTGCCGCGCAGGTTGTTGCGTTCCTCGATGTAATCCGCCAGCCGTTCCATCACTTGGGCCAGATCGCCGGACTCTTCGCCAGCGGCAATCAACGCCCGATAAATCTCGGGGAAATCCCTTGGCCGCGACGCCAGCGATTCCGCCAGACGCATGCCGCTGCGCACATCGGCGCGCACAGCACTGAGGGTCTGGGCGATGTGCTTTTTCGGCCTGCTCGACCGTCGCGCTCAGCGCTGCTTCCAATGGCAGGCTGGCACCGAGCAGGCTCGCCAGTTGCCGCGTGGCCCAGGCGAGGTCGTTGTCGGAGAGTCTGGCGCTGAACAAACCGCCGCCACCGTGTCGGGCGACGTTGCTTTCCTCGTGCACCGACAACGCTGTCAATCCACGTCCGCGCAAGGCACTGAACGCCGCACTCTGACTGTCCGCCTCAAGGTGCCCGGACTCGATTTTCCCGGTGGCATCCGCCGCTTCAAAGCGATAGCGATTCATCAGGCGTCCCGTGTCACGCGAAGGATTTCTTCCGGTGCGGTGGCACCGCTGCGAATCCAGCGCTCACCGTCCTCACGCAGGCTGAACATCCCCGCTTTCGACGCCGCCGCGCGCAGGGCCTGCTCCCCTGCCCCTTGGTGAATCAGCGTGCGGATGTCGTCGTCGATGCAGAACAATTCGTGGATGCCGGTGCGGCCGCTGTAACCGGTGTGATTGCACGCCGCGCAACCGACCGGGCGCCAAGTGCCGGGCGTGGCCGGGTCCTCTTGTTTGCACTGATTGCACAGGCGCCGCACCAGGCGTTGCGCAAGGACGCCGAGCATGGATGACGCGAGCAGGAATGGCTCAACGCCCATGTCGATCAGGCGATTGACCGCCGACACCGCGTCGTTGGTGTGCAGCGTCGCCAGCACCAAATGCCCGGTGAGCGAGGCCTGCACGGCGATTTGTGCGGTCTCGAGATCGCGGATCTCGCCGATCATGATGATGTCCGGGTCCTGGCGCAGAATCGCCCGCAGCGCCAACGCAAAGGTCATGTCGATCTTGGCGTTGACCTGAATCTGGCTGATCCCCGGCAGGTCGTATTCCACCGGATCTTCCACGGTGAGGATGTTGCTGGTGCTCGCATCCAGCCGCGCCAGCGCCGCGTAGAGACTGGTGGTTTTGCCGCTGCCGGTCGGCCCGGTGACCAGGACGATGCCGTGGGGCTGGCGGATCAGGTGGTCGAGCTTTGCCAATACCTGCGCATCCATGCCGAGGGTTTCCAGATGCAGGCGCCCGGCCTGTTTGTCGAGCAGGCGCATCACCACCCGTTCGCCGTGGCCAGTGGGCACTGTCGACACACGAATATCGATCGGCCGCCCCGCTACGCGCAAAGCGATGCGACCGTCCTGGGGCAGGCGTTTTTCGGCGATATCGAGCTGGGCCATGATCTTGATCCGCGACACTAGCGCGCCGTGCAACGCCTTGCGCGGCGAGACCACGTCGCGCAGGGTGCCGTCGACGCGGTAGCGCACCACCGAATGGGTTTCGAACGGCTCGATATGAATGTCGCTGGCCTCATCGCGCGCGGCCTGAGTGAGCAAGGCGTTGATCATGCGAATCACCGGCGCGCCGTCCTGCGTGTCGAGCAGGTCGGTGATTTCCGGGATGTCCTGCATCAGCCGATCGAGATCGACTTCGTTCTCAGCGGCGCCAACCACCGCTGCCGCACTGCCGGTGTCGGCGTAAGCGCTGGCGAGCAAACCGTCGAGCTCGTCATCACGCACCCGCTCGACTTGTGTTGCACCGAACTGCCGACGCACCTCGCTGATCGACCAGCCAGGTGTTGACGGGCACACCGTCAACACGCCATCGCACAAAAGAATCCGCTGCGCCTTGGCCCAGGCGTAAGGCAATGCACTCATCGCTCACCCTCCCCACAATTCGCCATAGCAATGCGGTCCCATGTGGCACTGAGATCCCCAGTGGCGAGGGGATTTATCCCCGTTGGGCTGCGAAGCAGACTCAAAACCTTAGAACCGGTTTCTCCAGGCAAATCGCGTGTGCCCGGTTTACGACTGCTGCGCAGCCGAGCGGGGATAAATCCCCTCGCCACAGTCATCATCTCAGTCAAAAACAGGTGCTCCCTTTAATCGGTACCGTGGCAATGGGATGCCCTGTAGCAATGGGAACCTCTGTGGCGAGGGGATTTATCCCCGTTGGGCTGCGAAGCAGACCCAAACCTTGAGAACCGGTTTCTCCAGGCAAATCGCGTGTACCGGTTTTACGACTGCTGCGCAGCCGAGCGGGGATAAATCCCCTCACCACAGTCATCATCTCAGTCAAAACCGGGTGCTCCTTTCAATCGGTACCGTGGCAATGGGATGCCCTGTGGCAATGGGAACCTCTGTGGCGAGGGGATTTATCCCCGTTGGGCTGCGAAGCAGACCCAAAACCTTAGAACCGGTTTCTCCAGGCAAATCGCGTGTACCGGTTTTACGACTGCTGCGCAGCCGAGCGGGGATGAATCCCCTCGCCACAGTCATCATTCCAGTCAAAACCGGGTGCTCCCTTCAATCGGTACGGCTTTGATCGTGGCCCGTGGGCCTGATGTCGGCCCCGGCGCTGGCACGCCTTGCGCCGCCGTCGGCAATTGCGGCGCCTGCATATCCGGCATCGCCCAGCTGCGTTCGGGCTGCAAGCCGCCCTGGGCGCGGCGCATGAAGTCGTAGCGGTTGAGGGTGATGCTGCGCCCCGCTTCGCTGTCGCGGATGATGTAGGGGCGCAGGAACACCATCAGGTTGGTCTTGCTGATCGCCCGGCGTTCGTTGCGAAACAACGCGCCGATGCCCGGGATCGTCGACAGCCATGGCACCGCGTCGTTGCTCTGGCTGTAACCGTCCTGCAGCAAACCACCGAGGACCATGATCTGGCCGTCATCGAGCAGAATGCTGGTGTCGATCGCCCGCTTATTGGTGACAATGCCCGCCGAGGTCACGCTGTTGGATGCACGCTCGTCGATGCTGCTGACTTCCTGATAGATATCCAGCTTCACCGTGCCGCCGTCGGAAATCTGCGGGCGCACGTTGAGCTTGAGACCGACCTCTTCGCGGGTCACGGTCTGGAACGGGTTGTTGCTGGTGCCCCCGCCGCCGGTGACGTAGCTGCCGCTGACAAACGGGATGGTCTGGCCGACAAAAATGCTCGCCGCCTCGTTGTCCAGCGTCAGCAGATTCGGCGTCGATAGCACATTGGTGCCGCCCTTGCTCTTCAGCGCCCGGGCCAGCACTTTCAGATCGAGAATCTTGCCGATGCCGGGGATGTCGACCGTGCCGTTGACGTAGCCGAGGTTCAAACCCTGCGGCAGTACGTCGATGCTGTTCCCGGCCCCCGTGTTGAGACCCGCGCCGCCCAGATTGGCGCCACCGATCACGCCTTTGCCGCCGAGATTACCGGTCTGCCATTGCACACCGAATTCACTGGCATCGTCCTCGCCGACCTCGACGATCAGGCTCTCGATCACTACTTGCGCACGGCGCTGATCGAGCAGATCGATGACCTCACGCAAATTGCGATACAGCGGTTCCGGCGCAGAAATCAGCAGCGTGTTGGTGGTGGCGTCGGCCTGAATCGTCACCCCGCCAGCGCTGAAAGCAACGTTCTGTTCACTGCTCTGCGTACCGCCATTGCTGGCCGCGCCGCCACTGCCCTGAGCATAACTGCCGCCGGTTGCGCCGCTGCCAGTCGTCGTTGAAGTGCCAGTGCTCGGTGTGCTGCTCTGACCGTTCTGCCCGGCATTGCCGCCGGTGCTGCTACCCATTGCGCTGAGCACCGACCGCGCCGCGTCGCTGCTGCCGCTGTCACTCTCGCCGGTGAGCAAACCACGCAAGGCTTGCGCAAGTTTTGCAGCTTGGGCGTTGCGCAGATAAACCACGTGCAGATTGCTTGGATTGCTCTGCGCGTTGTCGAGTTTGTAGATCAGGTTGCGCGCCAGCTCGGTGCGCTCGGGGCTGCCGGCGCGGATGATGATGGTGTTCGAGCGCGGGTCGCCGATCACCGCGATTTTCTGCGTCGGATCATTGCCCGGCGCATCGAGCAAGTCGGCCACCATCGGCGCGATGTCGGCGGCGATACCGTTCTGGATCTGCACCACATCGGTGTCGATCGCGCTCGGCGTGTCGATGCTCTCGATCAACTGCGCGACGCGGGTGAGGTTCTCGGCGTAATCGGTGATCACCACGGTGTTGTTGCCCGGGTAGGCATTGATCGGATTGTTCGGCGAAACGATCGGGCGCAGCACCGGGATCAGGTTCACCGCGTTCTCGTATTGCAGGCGAAACGTGCGCGTGAGCATGCCGTTGCCGGCCGGTTTGTCGGCGCTGTAGATCGGCCCGCCGAGCAGTTTCGCGTCGGCCTCGGGAACCACCTGCGCCACGCCGCCGACATCGACCACGCTGAAGCCTTGCATGCGCAACGCCGCGAGCAGCATGTCGTAGGCCTGACGGGCCGGCACCTGACCTTCCGAGACCAAGGTCAGATTGCCCTTGACCCGTGGATCGACGAGAAACTGCTGCCCGGTGGCCCGCGACAATGCACGCACCACCGCCTGAATATCCGCCTCGACAAAATTCAGCGTCACCGGTTGCTCGCCCAACGGATTGCGCGCAACCGCGTTACTCGGCGCCGCGCCACCACTGCGCCCGCGCTGGCTGATGTTGTGCAACTGCTTCGGCACCGGCCGCGCCTGAGCCTGCGCCCGTTCGCGATCGGCCACCGCATCGCCGCTGCGCTGGGTGTTGGCCAGCGGCCGCCCGAGCTCGCTGTCGACCAACAGCGGCGGCTGATTCTGCGGCGTCGTGGTGCTGTTGCACGCGCTCAATGCCATCAGCAACAACGGCAGCGCCAGACGTGCCGGTTTGCAGCGTGACTCCTTCATGAAGCTTCCTTAGCGCCCTGCGCCTGATCCATGCGAACGGTGCCTGACAATGTGCCGGCGGTGACATCGGTCGAGGTTTCGCTTGCGCGCTGCAACTGCGCCTCGACCACCTGCAGAGAAAGTTGTGACGGCTGGCTGAGCAGCCAGTCGAGCAGCGCATCGGCCGGCGCGGCGTCGACATTCAACTGCCACGTACCGCCCTCCGCTGCTTGTAATTGGTAATGCCCGGCGAGCCCCGCCGCTTGCAGACTTTGCTCCAGCGACTGGCCAACGCTTTGCCTCTGCGGCCGCACGTTGACGCTGCGCAACAGCACTTCCAGCGCCTCGGTTTGCGCGCGCAACTTGGGCGTTTCGCTCTGCCAAAAAGTGATCCTGGCCAACGGCGGCTTAACCAGCGTCAGCCAGATCAGCACACCGATCAGCACCACGGCCATGCCGCCGACCATGCGTTTCTCACGCAGCGCCAACGGCTGCCAACGCGCCTGCAACTGACTGCTGAAGCGCTGCCAGCGCGCACGGTAAATCGCCAGCGTCGCCCTACTCATCGTCTGCTCCGCTGTCGTCGTCTTCGTTGGTGTTGGCGCTGGATTCATCGCTCAGGCGCAGCGTCCAGCCTGCGTCATCGGCAGTGACGCTGATGCCGGCCTCGGCCAATGTGCTTTGCCAGCCCTTGTCGTTGCCGCCACGGTTCGCATCGCTTAGCAACGCCAGTTGCAAGGCGCCGTCGCGATAGGTCAGGCGCTCGACACTGCCAGCCATGAACGGCATGCCCGTGCCGGCCTGCAACACCAGCCGATTGAAGTTCTGCGCCGGGTCATCGACCGCGCCTTTTTGCCGCTGCTCCAGTTGCTGACGCGCCTGTTGCAGCGGGTTGAGAATCACCGGCAGTTCAGGAAACGCCTGCTTCACCCGCTGACTCATCTGCGCCTTGAGCTGCTGGCCCTGCCGCGCTTCGCGAGCGGCGTAGATATTCAGACCAATCACCCAAACGGCCACGGCCAATGCCACACACCCGACCGCACGACCCCAGCCACGTTGCTCGCCGCCGGTTTGCTGCAGGCCGCCGTGCAACCCCCAACCGGGCAAGGGGCCGATCCAGCGTTGTGTCGCGTCAGCTGCGAACGATGCCTCATCAACTTCATCACCGAGCAACGGCTCAACCTGCGCGCTGTTCAAACTCTCGCGCCGGAGCAGATGACCGTCCGCCACGCAAGCGACAACACCGGGCGCCACTGGCAGGCTATAAGGCGCCGGATACAAACCGCGCAAACTCAAACCCGCCTGCTTGAGCACCGCAGCCAGACGCTGCAAATGCTGCCGCGAGACCCAGGAAATCTGCACCTCCCCGCTCGCATCACGAGGGCTGTGGCCGATATGCATCTGGTTGCTGTCGCCGAGCATCAATGCCTGCGCCGCACACTGCACAGCGGCCGCCGTTTTGTTCGCGGGCAGCGGCGGCAGATCAATGCTGGCGAGCAGGCTGTCAGCCGGGTGCAGAAAGCACAGCAGCGGCGGCTGTTTTGGCCGTTGCCCCAACTGACTCAAAGTGAGCCGCTCCTCACGACTGACCTGCCCCTGACGATCCAGCCAGGCGCAGCTCACTTCGCTGTGCAACTCCAGCTCCGCCAGCGGCGGCAACGCGACGCGCAACTGGCTCATGCGCCCACCCGCGACCAGATCACCTGCGGCAGCCCATCCTCGCTGCGGTGCAGCAAAGCGTCGAGACTGACCCGACGCTGATCCCGCCGCGCCTCACCACGCAAACGAAACCAGTCACTGGTGATGCCGACCTTGACGCTGCTCACTTCCAACTGCGGCATGCGCAAGCGGTTCACAAAATCGCCGCGATTGATAAACCAGCGCCCGGCGTCACGCTCCGCGATCAACGCCGTCGCCCCCTCCAGCGAAAGCCCCGGCACATACGCCGCCAGCACCTGCGCCGTGGCGGTGTTGCCGTTGATCCACGTCGTCGCCGGAATCACCGTCACGTACGGCGCCAGTTGGCCGATCAGCGCATCGGTCACGCCTTCGACGCTGCGCAAATCATCCAGCGTACGCAGCATCGGCACCTTCGGCGGTGGCGGTTTGTGATCGGCATCGGGCGAAGTCGCGCGGCCGCTGTCGAAACCGGCTTTGCCCGTCGCGCCAATCTGCGCATTCAGCAGATGCGGATACCCGGCAATCACCCGCTGACGAATGCGCTGCCCGACAACGGCGCTTACACCAATCAGCTCGCACAAACGCTCAAACGCCTGCACCTGCGCCTCATCGATGCGCTCATTGGCGACCAGATTGCGCAGGTTGAACTTGCCCTGCTCGTCCTCCAGGCGCCCGGCAAAACCCGACGCCAGCAACGGCTGCGCCCAAGGCTGATCACGCCGGGTCAACGGATCACGCAGGCGCGCATCCCAGAGCAACTGCCGGCTGATCTCCAGACCACCCTGCGCCACCCAACGCCCCTGCACCCGCTGCTGATCGGCCTCCAGCGCCCGGGTCGCCACGCTCTGACGCGTCAACATCCCCGCCGCAATCACCGCCACCACGGCGGCAATCAACAACGCGCTGATAATCGCCATTCCCCGTTGCTTCGCCCCGTTGAGCGAACCTGTGTTCACGGCCGGCCTTACAACTGCCAGGAACCGATATCGGCATTCACGCCATCGCCGTCAGGCTGGCCATCGGCGCCGAGGGAAAAGATATCGACCTCGCCATTCGCGCCCGGGTTGAGGTACTGATAAGGCCGGCCCCACGGGTCATTCGGCAAACGCTCCAGATACGAACGCCAGTTACTGTTCTTCGCATCCGCCGGCCGCTCGACCAACACCTTCAGCCCCTGATTCATGCTCGGATACGTGCCGTGATCGAGGCGATACAACTTCAACGCCTGCATCAACCCGCCAATATCCTGCTTCGCCGCCGTCGCCCGCGCCTGATCCGGCCGGTCGAGCACCTTGGGCACCACCATCGCCGCCAGAATCCCCAGAATCACCACCACCACCATGATCTCGATCAAGGTAAAACCCTGCTGCCCACGTGGCATGCGCGGCGACTGACTGAGCGTTTTCAAAGGTGCGATATCCATCTCGACATTCCCTGGCTTGATCCGAATTCGACGCGCAGTGTTGCAAGAAGATATGTCAGGGATGTTGAAAATCCTCGGGTGTTTCCGTCGTCAAGCCGTCAAGGACGGGGGTTAGCGTCGAGGGCTGGGTTTTGCTTTTGGGCCATGTATGCGCGCGCGAACGCGAGAGGAAGGATTCACCCTGATTGAAGTGCTGGTGGCACTGGCGATCATCGCCGTCGCCATGTCCGCCGCCGTACGCGTCGCGGGGTTGATGACGCAGAGTAATGGGGTGTTGCGGGATCGATCGATTGCCCTGATTGCCGCGCAGAGCCGGATGGCTGAGCTACGCCTTGAAGGTCGGTTGCCGAATGGGATGAAGGCTGTTGAATGTGATCAAGGACGGCTTATGTTGCGCTGCGAACAGGTGATCGCCAGCGCAGAAAATGGACGGCTGCTCAGGATTGGAATCCAAGTATTTGATCGCAACCAGGATGCGCCGCCGTTGGCCAGACTGGAGACCCTGTTGCCACGGCCAGGAAGCCCCTCACCCTAGCCCTCTCCCGAGGGAGAGGGAACCGATTCGGGGATGTTCCAGAGATACGCCGACCTGAACGCATCGCTCTGAATCCAGCATTGCTGAAGCCCAGCAAAGCCATAGCCGCTAAGGTCTTCCAGGTCGATGTATAACGCAAAACACCTCGGTCGGCTCCCTCTCCCTCCGGGAGAGGGCTGGGGTGAGGGGCTCTTCTGCTGCGGTGCATAAGCATCAAAAATCCATAATCAACACGCTCGTCCAGGTCGATGCACAACGCAAGACACCTCGGTCGGCTCCCTCTCCCTCCGGGAGAGGGCTGGGGTGAGGGGCTTTTCTGCCGCACCTAAAATCCCAAGGCCCAGCGCCGGATCAAGGCCAACGACATCACCCCGCCACCTCCAAATTATCCATCACCCGATTCACCGCCAGCTCCCCCAGCATGATCAGTTGAGCAACCCCCAACAACGCCCGCCGCTGCGGCGCTGGCAGCAAACTGGAAATGTCCTGAGCAATCGTCTTCGCCGAAGCAAGCGTTTCACTCGCATCCGCCAGCAGTTCTTCATTCTTGGTATCCGCCGTCACCGCATACATCCCACGCGCCTTACGTGGCGGCGGCAGGAGATTGTTTGGAGACAGGTAATGATCGAGCGCGCGGTCAGCGGCTTCGTGGAGCTTGTTGGAATCGAGGGATTCGTAGGGAGACGTGGGATCGGTTTCGGGCGGGTTGGGTGTTGGTTTGATCATGGTGAAGCTCCTTGATGACTGGAGCCGCCACTGTTCGCGGTCAAACAAACAGGGTGGCAGCTGTACGCGGGTTGACCGACCGGACATCAAGGAATCCGGCACACCCGAAGGTGTCCCACGCACAGCCACCGCAACAGAATTTCAGACAATGCCTGAACAGGTGCAGAACGCTGGCGCGCCTTGATATTGGGCGGACGGTCAAATCCGATCGCTGATTCGTCAGCGACCGCACCACAATAGAACCCGCCCCCTAGGCGCACAAGCCGGCGGATTCTGGCGTAGCTGTAGGCAAAGGCGCAAGGATATGTAGCCTGGGAGCGTGACTGGAGATGTCTTTTTAAACATTTGTGTTTATGAGGCGCAATTGCGCCACGTCTGGCGGGACAGATGTGCCCCGTATCGGCCTGTCAGGCTGACTTTTAACCCTTGAGAGCGGCAGCTTTCGGCCAATAGCGGACGTTCGCACGACGGGCCGCTACCGGCCAGAAGCGTACATTCGCAACTGACCGCGACCGGCCAAAATCAGTCTCTCGTAATGACTCTGCGCTATCACGGCGCCCGATTTTTACGCTACAGGCAAATTCGTCAACCTATTCGCTCAAATTCCGCAGATCTTGAACGCGTGGTACCGAATCTTGCACCAGTCATCAGATTCGAAAAGTACTAGTATTGAGATTTTCATGGAGTAGTAAGGCGATACTAAATTAACAAACTTAAATACTGGGAGGCATCAATTCTTAAGCATAGATACCTCCCCTTTACTTAAAAATGATCTTCGATATATGCTATCGCCTGCCTTATACCGAGCAAATCTGTTTGGGGGCCTATTCTCACATAAAATAGCTCATCATTCTTACTTTGACCTGCGACTTTCCACTTCAGAAATACGGGTCGATTACTCGGAAGACAGCTCAGAGAAAACACAAATTTATCATCAACTTTTATTACATCCGACCTGACAAATTCAGAAAACTCAGAACCAATCGCCTCCCTGAAAATATTCCAAAAATGAAGTTGAAATTTATCATTATTGGGAAATAGGTCGCCATCAATACCGAGCACTTCTCCTTCGTCGTTAACCCCTACCAACAACGTCCCCCCTGAAGAGTTGAAAAACCCGGCTATCGTTTTAAGGACCGAAAGCTCCATCTCACGATCTTTAACACCGGTTCGCAGGTTTATTCTTAAGGTTGATTTAAATTCGACAACATCTGTTTCACCGCCTTTAATAATAGACGTCAAGCTCGCATGTTTTTCTGCATTATTATCTAAAGCGCGTTTCAGCTGTTGTGGAAGCTCCGTTATCAGATTCTCCTTTGTGACATAATCGACGGCCCCTAATCGGAGAGCCTTGATTGTCTCAGCTTGACTGCCTTCTCCAGAGACAACTATTGAGGGAAGGTTGAGTTTTAATTCATTAATTTTTTGCAACAGCCATAATCCCCCCAACGGCCTGGAGGCATGGCCAAGTCAATAAGCACGAGGTCATAAACTTTTTTTGCATCTTGAGCAGCGCATCTTCGCCATCATTAGTGAATTCAAAATCCACATCGTCCAGCCCTAGAATTCGCACTATGCTAGCAATCACTTCCTGTTGGTCGTCAGCCCAAAGAATATTTATCATAAATTGTACCCACCACTCTGCTCGTCATTTTGGTGTATTGAAGGAATCCATAATTTAACAGCGCCTCCTCCATTTTCAGCATTCGAAAATACTATACTCCCACCTAGGTCCTTAGTCGTTAACATTACTGCCATGAGACCTATGCCATGACCATTTTTTTTGATGTTTTAAGTGGAATACCATTCTCCAGCGCGACTAGTTGTTCTGCTTTGAATCCAGGACCAGCATCAGATATAACGAACTCCATGCCTTCCAACGTCTCTTCTATGCTGTATGAAATGTAGATGCTCCCGGTACCATTCATCGCTTCTACAGAGTTTTTGACAAGATTACTTATTAACGCCCGCAAGCGAAGCTCGTCAGTGTAGATCTCAACTTTCGAATCGCATGGTGAAAAAATTAAATTAATCGAACTAGGAACCCACGACCACAACTCGCTTATCAACGTCTTGATGAATACACTTACTTTTACGGAAGCAATGGTTGCTGAACCAGTTTCCTTGGACAGATTCTTTGCGATATTTAGCGCAACCTTAGCTTTATCCAAGTGGCCGCTAGCATCCGCAGCAAGCAAGTACCGTTCTCGCCCTTTGCTTTTATTTCTAGCGTACTCAGACGTAAAACAGTAGCCCAATATGCTATTCTTTACATCGTGCAATATAGAAGAGATTCGGTCATTTGCAGCCGCCTCAAAAGGGTCCTTAAAATAGTATTGCCACCATAGCTCCAAGGATATTTTTCTAGAAACACTTGTTGCAAGCGACCCTATGAAGATTACAATAGCGTCTTCAGATGAAACTATTTTAGTGACACCGAGTATAATCTTTAAGTCGGACAATATTGGAGACGAAAGCACAGGCTCTTGCTCACTTCGTGTAAGACCTTTAATTTCTACACGTAGATCGCCATTATCAATATCAAATTCAACAACAATAGCATCATCCTTGGCGTCCACAGCTTTGAAAAAAATGTCGAGCAGACACAAGTGGGCCCCATCGACCTCAAAGACTTCAGCAAGGGAATCAGCCTTGCTGATTATATTTGCGCCACCTCGCCGAAGAAGTTTGAGTTCTTCAACAATTTCTCCAATACTGGTAACGGCTATATCTCCGCCTTTTAATCGAGCAATTGTTGCTTCAGAAATTAAATTTTTAAAAGCTCTCCCTTTTCGTATATCGTGCGATTCTTCAAGAGGATCGGCTTCAGAGAACTCCAATTCAAGATCTTTGATGGTTTTCGACAAACTACTGTTTTTGTTTGATGCCAAACTCCTGCCAGCATGCCCGTAATACTTTATTAGCCCAGCTTTATTCAAGTCAGCTTCTAGATCAATAAATTTACTTATCAACTCAATAAAGCGCTCAAAACCTGTAAAGCTCATTTTTCTTATAAGATTTACGGCTAGAAAGTTTCTATTTATGAGTTTGGAAATCCTCAACGACTCACTTTTTCCTCCAGCATTTCTTGCCAAGCTAATGGAGTGCTGAATAAGCCACTTTATATAATGGTATTGGCTACCCCCAAGTACAGGAGCGACCTCATTGAATAAAACTACGTCAAATATGCTTTTATTGCTTCGGGCGAGTTCCGACTCTAGTACAACGTTTGGTGTTCCCTCGTTCTTTTTTGAAAACTGCGTATCCCCTTGGATATTGAGAGCTCTATCAAGATAATCTGATTTAATGATGATGTTCGGCGCTGCGCTCCGCTGTTGATCGCGAAATAATACATCGGTTTGAAATTTAACTTTCAAACCAAGAATTTGGCACTTTTCTTGAAATATTGATTTAACCGGAACAACCTCATCGCGAGACAAGTTCATATTTTTAGGCTTGGTTACAAAGTGATCTAAAAATATAGGCACGTTGCTAATTAACGTTTCTGCAGACTCTAATTCTCTTTCCTCAACCAAGAAAATCACACCGAACAACGCTTGAACAAATTCACACTTAGTCGCTTGAGTTAAGTTTTTTCTCCACCCCCTAATAAAAGCATGTCAAGAGTTAGAAGCTCTTCGTAAATCTTACTAATACTACGCTCATTAACTACAGCCCTAACTACCTCTCGAATCCCTCCAGCTTTTGAAAGATCATCCAAGCTGAGATTTCTAACAACCGCATCGAACGCAACCCACTCAATAACACTGGCTCCCAGAAATGACAAAACAGTATTGTTCTTACCCAAAATCGAGTTTTTACTTGCCGAACTGTAGCTGCGATGAGTTAACGCCAGGCCAACTAGTGGCGCAGACCAGATGGGCAGCTTTAGCTTCTCTAAAATCAATTTAATTTTACGAGAATTGATCGGTGGCGGCATTAACTTTGCTATTGAGATATAATCAACTTGTTTTTTTGCATTTACTGACTTCTTATTTCGCTGCACTCGTATGGAGTGCTCTTCAATAAAACGCTCTGCGGCTTGGAGTTCAGCTAGTCGCTTAGACGGCCCCGCACCTTCACATTGAACGTTTAGAGCTTCCACCTTGACTTTAAAATGTCGTGAGTGAGCAGGGCCTTCTTCCTCGAGTAGAGTGTAACTGGGCAACTTCCTGCCAACACGTTGACAATATTCTTGTAGTTTTGTCTTGCTATCCTTTTCCGGGGCTATATCTATTGACTCTAGTGACAATAGTTTATCAATGAACTCATCATTTAATCTTGTATAGCCGAAATTGTACTGAATGGATCCAGTTAGCTGATTGGTAAGGGAGTTGATAATTTCAACTGAGTTCTTTTCGTGCGATGCAGTTCCGCGACCAAATATTCCTTTGTTGGTTAACTTAATTTTTTTGCCTAACTGCTCATAAATGCAAACTTTTATTTTTCTTTCTGCTAAAGAGCAGGCTCCAGAGGTTTTCTCAGCAATATCCACAGCTCGGCAAGCCGAGTATAAACTTATTACAGATTTCCCAACCGATTCCCACGCATCTATTATTCGATCGTCAAGATTGTATTCTTTTAATTTCTCCGAGGCGCACTTCCTTGCCGATTTATGATGAAGAGCGGCCAACATAAAATTATGCTGTTCAATTTCTGCAGCCAGCTTTCTGATGTCATCCATGCGAATCCTCACTCTTGTAACAAATACTATCGGAGACGTTTTATTGAGTTCTTAGAGTGTCATTAGTCAGTTTAAGCATTGAGATGTGGCCAGTACCAGTTTTCCTCCTCATTGCGCTTGCAGCGACACTCCAGTCTCGGAAAGCCACTTAGCCACCTCTTCAATCACCGCACATATGGCTTGCGGGTATTTAGCACTAGTTACCTCTAGAACGATGCCACAGATAGACGCTTTGAAATGACTACTTTCTGCCGAAAGCTGACAGCCAGGACTGACAGCTTATGGCCGATAGCTGCCGCTTGCGAACGACCGCTTCAGGCTGAGAGCCGCCATTGCTGTTTAGGGCAAAATTAGGGCATATGGGAGGCCGCTTGAGCCCACTGTACGCCAACGGCGAAGCGCGAAAGCGCCGTTTTTGGTGGGCTCACGCGGCCTGAGAGGACTCAAGATCAAAACCCGATGAAGGCAAGGTAATTGAACTGCGCCGCGAGGATCATGAAAGTGAATGTTAAAGGCCCTGATTACGCAGATCCGTCATAATGTGTTCTGCTTCATCATTCAAAAGAACACCGTGGATAATAATGCCTCGACGGAGACGATTGATACGGTCGTTAGAAGCTTGAAGCGCTGCTTTGTAATATATTGAATGGATGGTCGGCTCGTTGATTGCTGATGATTCCACAGTGTCGTAAAAATCTGTCAGTCGTTCCACTGCGTCTGAAGGATTTAATTCAGGGTTCTCATTCTCCAGAATATGATCTAGCTCAATTATCAAGCTGAGTAGGTCTGCCTTCTTCCAAGCGCGGCACTTATCGCTGAGCGCAAGTTCATCAATAAAATTTCTGACTCTCTCAAATCTCAGTTTAATCTCGTCTTCGATAAGAAAGTCATCATTGTAGCGACTGAGAAGCTCTTCAAATGCATCGTCTCGATTGAAATAGCCCTCTATCATCGTTCCTATCATGGTTAGCGTAAATCTAAGATCGCCCATCCGTTTGAAGTCGAGCGCGTTGAAAATATTGTGGCCGACAAAAAAATCGGTGACTGCCAATTCTTCAGCAAATTTCTTTAGTTTTCCGCTGTAAATTGCGTTATTCACTTCTATATCGAGTAGTGAATACTTCGTTGCGTTTAGTCTTTTGAACGCTTCAACAATCTGGGCTTTACTAATATTGCCTAGGTCTCGGACTGATACATCGTATTGCAGGAAGTCTCTTTTTTGTGTTTCGCTAAGATCGGCGTAAGGAGGAACAGTAGTGAGGCGCAAGGATGAGTCGCCATCGAAATACTGAACCAATGTACTGATACGCTGTAGACCATCGACCAACAGCTGAGATCCTTCGCCGCTATCAAGATCCACATCACCATCTGCAAGGTAAATCTCAGGAAATGGAAAGCCGTTTAGAACGCTATCGATAAAGTGGTTTTTATCCTCTCTTGACCATACTAATCGGCGTTGAAATTCTGGTCGAGGAATTATTGTTTCGCTCTTGACAAGAGTAATTAGCTCTCTGACTTTCTTGTTCGTTGAAGAAGTTCTCATGCTAGCTCCAGGGATTTTTTACAGGCGTTGATTCCGCGCTCTTGGTATTTGGTAATAAATTCTACATTTCGATAAAGAGCGCCGCTAATTTTTCTTCTCCCTAGAAGCCTGTCTCGTTTAAGGGATCGGACTTTATCATTCCAGCGATCAAAGTTTAGAAGCCTTATACCTTTGGGGAAATGGTCAGGTCTTAACCATCCATAGACCAAGTAGTCACCTAGTCTATTTATCTTTGCGGGAAATCTTGACTGTGTGTGAGCAAATGAGGTGAGTTCATGCCAAACGAGATCGAATAATTCGGCAGATGCAAAGGCGATATCTATATCCGACTCAGCGTCAAAAGGCCGAAAGGCCGGCAGAATATTTCCTTCGCTTGTGGTTTTTGCGTGTAAGCCGAACCCAAGCTTCGCTGAACCTACAACAAAAATTTCGTCATCCTTTATCTGTACGCCAGTTGCTTCGGATATAGTTTTTTGGACGTGCTTGAGCTGTTCCTCAGTGAAGTGGGGGCAGTCTCTTATGAGAACCTTAGTCTGCACGAATTCACTTGCAGACGTATTGCGAATGAGTGTTTTGAATTCTGCCGCGTCCATGTGCTTTTTCATTTGAGATTGGAATATTGGGCGATGATGCCATTTTGACAACATAACAGTCGCCTTGTTGGGCTTCAAGCGGGCGTGATCAGTATCGTTGGGCAGATTGGCGCAAAATTGGTACAGAGTGAATCGGTCCTTCTTCCGTAGACGCTTTCAAAGGACCGCTATTGGCCGATAGCGGACAAACACAGCTGTTGGTTTTTGGGTAAAAGCAAACGCCAAGACCTCGGGGTTGTCCCTATTTCCCACTCTACAATTCCGGCCGGATCAGCCTCGGCAACTCCACCCCCTCCCCCAACCTCTCCACCCCCAACCGCACCCTCTCCCCCCTCGCTCAATCACCACACCCTCCCCCTCAACCCCCACCAACTTCACCCCAACCCCAACCTTCTCCCCCACCAAAAAACTCCTCGGCGCGCCATCATTCAAACTCAATATCGCCACCGTCCCACTCCCGCCCGCGATCACCCCGCTCACCTTGATATCCACCGGTGCGGTCTCATTGGAGAACCACTGCAACGCCGGGCTATCGCTCCTCGCCGCGAGCACTTGCGGGGCGGCTGCGGGTGTGTGGGATTCCGCCGTGGTCAGCAGCAGCGACGACCATGTCGCGACGCCCACCAGGGCGGCGAGCAGGGCCAGGGCCTGGACGGTTTGCGCCGGGGTAATCCGTGCGGTGAATTTCATGGGTTGTCGCTCCTTGTTGTCCCTGTTGCCAGCCTACGCGGCAATTCTCTCCGTTTTATTTCACATGCCTTACATGTTCGCCGGGCACGATGGGGTGGGACGCCAAGGAGCGCGTGGGTGATGAGCAGGCAGCAAGGTTTTACGTTGATCGAGTTGATGGTGGTGCTGGTGATCATCGGGATTGCCAGTGCGGCGATCAGTTTGAGTATCAAGCCCGATCCGTTGCAGTTGTTGCGCAAGGATGCCGAGCGGGTTGCGCAGTTGTTGCAGGTGGCGCAGGCCGAGGCTCGCGCGGATGGGCGGCCGATTGTGTGGGTGGCGGATGCCAAGGGGTTTCGCTTTGGGCGGCGTGGTGAGGGTGGCGTGGGGTTTGAGTCGTTCAAGGAGGATGCGCAGTTGCGCCCGCGTGTGTGGCAGAGCCCGAAGGTCGAGGTGCGTGTGGAGCCGCGGCAGACGGTGGTGCTGAATGCCGAGTGGATCAATCCGCCGTTGCGGCTGATTTTGTCGGATGGGGCCAATCGGCTGAGTGTGCTGCGCGATGGCACTGGGCGGATCAGTATTCAATGAAGACTCAGCAAGGGTTCACTCTGATTGAGGTGATGGTCGCGATTCTGCTGATGGCGGTGGTGAGTCTGATTGCCTGGCGCGGGCTGGACAGTGTGACGCGGGCGGACAGTCATTTGCAGGCGAGCAGTGAGCAGAGCGATGGGTTGTTGCGGGTGTTGAATCAGTTGCAGCGGGATGTGGACATGCGCGCGGGGGTGGAGTTGAGCGAGCCGCGCAAGGTCGGGGCTGAGGATGAGGCGCCGACCGCGCCGCCGTCGGTGACGGTGCGCAGTAGCGACAGCAAGGGGTTTCGGCTGGACATTATTCGTAGCGCGGCGGATCAGCCGGGGGCGTTGCAGCGGGTTCGCTGGTGGGTCAAGGGCGACACGTTGTATCGGGCGGTGGCTGAGGCGCGCAATCGCTATCCGTTGCCGGCGCCTGGGAATGGGGTTGCGGTGTTGAGTGAGGTGAGTGATGTGCAGGTGCGGGTTTGGGAGGTGGACAAGGGCTGGCGGCAGTTGAGCGGCAATCGGCGGGAGGATCCGTTGGGGTTGGAGATTCGTTTGAGCCGGCAGACGGCGCAGGGGGTTGAGCGGTATCGGCAGGTGATTGGGTTGTTGCAATAGCCGGGATCACCGCAGGGCTTTTGTAGGAGTGAGCCTGCTCGCGATTGCGGTGGGTCAGTCAATATTGTTGTTACTGGTAGACCGCTTTCGCGAGCAGGCTCGCTCCCACAATTGGGTTGGGGGCGGTGAGTTGCAGGTTGGCTGGCTGTTAGGCCGTCATCGCTGGCAAGCCAGCTCCCACAGGGTTCGAGTGCGACCGGAAGATATTGGTCAGATGGTAGACCGCTTTCGCGAGCAAGCTCGCTCCCACAATTGGGTTGGGGGCGGTCAGTTGCAGGTTGGGTGGCTGTTAGGCCGTCATCGCTGGCAAGCCAGCTCCCACAGGGATCGAGTGCGACCGGAAGATATTGGTCGGCTGGGAAACCGCTTTCGCAAGCAGGCTCGCTCCCACAGTTGGGTTGGGGGCGGTCAGTTGCAGGTTGGTGGGCTGTTAGGCCGTCATCGCTGGCAAGCCAGCTCCCACAGGGTTCGAGTGCGACCGGAAGATATTGGTCAGCTGGGAAACCGCTTTCGCGAGCAGGCTCGCTCCCACAGTTGGGTTGGGGGCGGTCAGTTGCAGGTTGGGTGGCTGTTAGACGTCATCGCTGGCAAGCCAGCTCCCGCAGGGTTCGAGTGCGACCGGAAGATATTGGTCGGCTGGGAAACCGCCTTCGCGAGCAGGCTCGCTCCCACAGGGGATCTGTGTGTGGCAGGCGGTTAGCTGAGGACGACCACGCCGCCCGGCAGTTCGGTGCATTTGACGCCGTAGGCATCGCGGATCAGCAGGGCGACGCCGGCGAGTTGGTCGAGGTTGAAGCGGGCCTGGACGCGGCGTTGGCCGAGTTCGCGGTTGAGCAGCAGGAGCATGCCGGGGCGGTAGCGGTTGATTTCGTCGATCATCTGGCTAAGGGTCGCGCCGTTGAACACCAGCACTTGTTGGCGCCAGTTCATTACGGCGGCGGTGTCGACGGTTTGTACGTTGCCGATTTGCCGTGCGTCGTAGGTGATTTGCTGGCCGGCTTCGAGGCGCAGGTTGCGGCCTTCGATGGCGACGTCGACCGCGCCGTCGAGGCAGGTCACGCAGACTTGCTGGTCGGTGTTGCGCAGGTTGAAGCGGGCCTGACTGGCGCGCAACCACCCTGCTCCGGCCTGCATCGCCAGCGGCAAGCGTGCGGTTTGCACTTCGACTTCGCCGCTGACCAGTTCGAAGCCCTGCACGCCGTTTTCGACGCTGCGCTGGTTGATGCGGGTTTGGGTGTTGAGTTCGAGGCTGACGCCTTGCGCCGGTTCGACCCGGCGCTGCTGGCCGACTTCGGTGATGTAGTCGGCGCCCAGTCCTTCGAAGCCACCGGGAATCGTCCCGCGCACCAGCAGGAATGCGGCGGATGCGGCAATCGCGCCGCCGAGAAATGCCCGTCGACCGAAGCCGCGTCGGCCCTGCACGGCTTCGGCGGCCGGTTGCAGGTGATGCCATAGCCGCTTGGCTTCTTCGAAGGCCCGGGCATGTTCGCCGCTTCGCGCGCACCATTCGCGCAGGGCGCGGGCGTCGGCGACGGTGGCACGGCCCGAGGTCAGCAGGATCAGCCAGTCGTGGGCTTCGCTGTGCAGAGACTCGGTGGCCAAAGGCTCGGCGGGTTTCAGTCGAAAGATGTTCAAACGCGCAAATTCTCAACGGATTAATCGGGTCACTATTCGCTAGACGGTTTTCCGGCCCCGCGACCGAACCGCTGAAACACTTTTCTTTCAAGTTTCGCTGCGCAGAAGCCCAACGCGGCTTTGATTTCCTTTTCGACCATGCGCGTGGAGATGCCGAAACGCTGGGAGATTTCCAGGTGCGGCGCCTCTTCCAGCCGCGCGGCGATGAAGATCCGCCGACGCCGTGCCGGCAGTTCGTACAAGGCGCTGAGCAGGGCCTGCATCTCCTTTTGCCCACCGACCACCCGCGCCGGGTCGAGGGCTTCGTCGCTCAGTTGCAGCAGTTCCTCGATTTCGGTGCCGGTGAGCAGGCGCGCATCGGCCTGACGGCGGTCGGCGGCGATGTTGAGGGCCATGCGATACAGATAGGCGTTGGGCTTGAGCAGGTTTGGCGGGGTCTCCATGCGATCGACCCGCAGCCAGGTTTCGTGCAGCACGTCGTTGGCCAGGTCCTCGGAGCCGAGGCGGCGGCGCAGGCGCACGCGAAGATCCTCGTAGGAGCTGAGGAACAGCTGGCCCATCACGCTTTGTCCGGCGTCTTTCATCCCCCGGAAACTCCTTCCCATCTCGTGCATTCCATGCGTTTCCCTGACGACTCCGGTAACAACAGCAACGTGACCGGCTGGCGCAAGGCGCTGGGCGTCGGCCGATCGATTGTGAGGTTGCGAAAACTTTCCACCAGCGCGTTATCGCGCCGTACATCGCCGGTCGAAGTGACCAACCGGTTGTGCTGCACCACGCCGTCGCGCCCGACCCACACCTGCAACACCGCGCGATAACTGCCCGGCCGGGTCAGCGGCGAACGGCACAGCTTGCGCTCGATCGCCGCTTGCACCGCCGTCGCGTAACTGCGGTTGACCGCGACAGCGGCCGGCGTGGGTTTGTCCGTCGGCACTGGCAGGTCTTCCACCTGCGCCGCTTGCAGGGTGAACGCGTCGGCGCGGGCATAACGCGCCATCAACCCGGTGCCGCCGAGCAGATGGCGCAAAGCGTCGGCGGCGGTGAATTCGCCATCCACGGCAAGGGAGCGACGGCCCCGGCTCAACTGACTGTCGACCAACACCGCGACGCCCGTGGCGCGGCTGTATTGATCCAGCGCCCGGGCCAGCTCCTGCGCCGGGATGTGCAAGGTCATGCGCATGTCCGCCGCTGCCGGATCTGCGTTGGCCGCGTTGGCCAGCAGACCGAGCAGCCACCCCAGACCCGCGCGGCGCACAAGCGTCGCCGAGCGCTGAAGACTGATCCGCGAACTGCCTCGCTGCACGACTGGCGCACCCCTGAAAATCGCTATCCTGCGGGGCATTTATGACTCTGGTATGACGGGCGGTGCAAAAAAACCATCACGGGTTTTGCCCCGCGCTTGCACTAGACTCAAACCCAGAGCGGCCCAATCGGGCGGGCCAGGAGGCGGACATGAAAACGCGGTGGATGTGGGTCTTGCTGATGACGGTGGGCGCGGCGCAGGCGGAGGAGCCGCTGGGCTGTGTCGAGGTCACGGTCGGCGGTTACAAGGCGCCGAATTACGATTGCCTGAGCCAGCAGATGGGTAACAATCCTGACGGCGCGGCGGCGGCGCAGAAGAACATGGAAGCGTTGAATGTGCCGGTGCACAAGCGCGCGCCGAATCAGGTCGGGCTGGCGACGCCGGCGGCGACCAGTACGCGGATGGGGAATACGTTTGGCACATCAGTGAAACCGCAGCGGCCGGCGAATTGAATCGCACTGTGGGTGCTGAGGGGATTTAGCGCCTGTGGTGAGGGGATTTATCCCCGTTGGGTTGCGCAGCGGCCCCGAAGTCGCCTGACTCTGATCTGTCAGATAAACCGTTTTCACCGTTTTGGCGTCTGCTGCGCAGCCGAACGGGGATAAATCCCCTCGCCACAGGGATGGGCGCTTTTCAGTCACTCGGGGTCTGGCGGAAACTCACGGCCAAGCGATTCCAGCTGTTGATCGTGCTGACCGCAACCGTCAAATCCACCAGTTCACCTTCATCGAATTGCTCGCGCGCCTGCTGGTAGACGTCATCGGGCACGTGGCTTTCGGCCAACAGCGTCACCGCCTCGGCCCAGGCCAGCGCCGCGCGTTCGCGGGGGTTGAAGAAGCTGCTGTCGCGCCACACCGCGATCGCATACAAGCGCCGATCACTCTCCCCGCTCGCCGCGCGTCCACCGAGTGCATATCGGTGCAGAACGCGCAGCCGTTGAGCTGCGAAGCGCGGATCCGGATCAATTGCAGCAGCGGCGCTTCGATGCTCAGGTTGCTGGTCAGCGCCTCCATGGCAAGCATCGCTTTCATCGCCTTGGGCGACGCGTTGTAGTAATCCAGACGCAGGGACATGGCGCGGCTCTCGGCAGGCGGAATGATGAGTTCACGGTAAGGGCTGTGCAGGCTGTGTTACAGCCCCAATTCCACGAATTTCGGCTACACCACTGAACCTCGGCCAAACGCAATACCTGTGGGAGCGAGCTTGCTCGCGAAAGTGGTTTCCCAGACAAATATTCATCCACTGCACCACCGCCATCGCTGGCAAGCCAGCTCCCACAAGGTTTAACGTCGTTCACAAGATTTGTGCACGCCGCAAAAACTGTGGGAGCTGGCTTGCCAGCGATAGCGGAGTGTCAGACAACGAATCTGTTCAATGACCCACCGCTTTCGCGAGCAGCCTCGCTCCCACAGGGATTTACGCCAATTTGCGGTTTTTACTCCACGCAACTACTGCCAAAAGCCCAACAACGCTAATCTGACCGACACTTCACTCAACACCCGGGAGCCTCGTCGGTATGGAACTTCATGTCGTGATCAACGGCCGCAAGGATCTTGCCGGTCAGTTGTATCAGCAGTTGCGCGCGGCGATTGAATCCGGGCGGCTGGCCGCAGGTACGCAGTTGCCGCCGAGCCGCTTGCTGGCCGAGCAATTGGGCATCTCGCGCAAGACCATTTCCGACACTTACGCGCAGCTGACTTACGAAAATTTCCTCACCGGCGTCATCGGCAAAGGCACCTACGTCAACGCCCGCCCTGCGCAGGTGCAGCGCAAGCAGAGCCACACCGAGCTGGCCAGTGCCGAGGTGATCGAGAGCTGGCGCAATCTGCCGGTGTTCCTCCGCCACCCGACGCTGGAGGGTTCGCTGCGCTACGACTTCATCGGTGGCGCCACCAGCAAGGGCCAGTTTCCGCAGGACGATTGGCGCCGCTGCGTCGCCCACGCGATGCGGCAGATGGCGCAGTCCAAAGGCTTCTACAGCGTTGCTGAAGGCCTACCGGCGCTGCGCAATGCGATCGCTCGGCACATCGCGTTTTCTCGCGGCATCAATTGTCAGGACGAAGACATCGTCGTATGCAACGGCGCACAGCAGGCGCTGGACCTGATTGCCCGCGTGCTGACCCGCCCCGGCAGTCTGGTGGCGATGGAAGATCCCGGCTACCCGCCCGCGCGCTTGTTGTTCGGCACGCACGGTGCCGAAGTGGTCGGGGTGCCGGTGGATGCCGAGGGTATTCAGGTCGAGCAGATTCCCGATGGCACGCGGCTGATTTATGTGACGCCCTCGCACCAGTTTCCGCTGGGCATGGCGATGAGTCAGGCGCGCCGCGAGGCCCTGCTCGCCCGGGCCCATGAGCTCGGCGCGATCATCATCGAAGACGATTACGACAGTGAATTCCGCTACGAGGGCCGGCCCACCGATTCGCTGTACAACCTCGACCAGCGCGGCATCGTCGCCTACGTCGGCACCTTCTCGAAAACCCTGCTGCCAGAGCTGCGTCTGGGCTACGCGATCCTGCCGCCGTCGATTATCGAGGCGGTGATTCGCGCCAAACAGCTGACCGATCTGCACGCCTCGACCCTGCCGCAATGGGCGCTGGCCAAGTTCATCGCCGAGGGTTGCCTGCTCAAGCACATCCGCCGCTGCCACACGATCTACGCGCAACGCCGCGAACGCATTCTCGAGCGCATGGCCACCGACCTTGCACCTTGGCTGCAAGCCGTTCCAGCCAGTGCCGGGTTTCACATGGCAGTGTTCTGCAAGGTGCCGATCGATTTGCCGCTGGTCATCGAGCTGGCAAAAAAGGTCGAGGTCGGCCTGTATGCGATCAGTGGTTTCTACTACCAGCAGCCGGCGAAAGAAGGCCTGTATTTCGGCTTCGGCGCCATCGAGACCCTGGACATCGACATTGCTCTGGATCGCCTGCGTGACATCCTCGAACAGCTGTCATGAGCCGTTGGTATAAGGCTTTTACCGCCGATTGGTTATTGGTGATTCATGGCGGCAGGCCTATTCTGCACAGGCGTTATCCCTCAGTGAGCAGGATTCGTCCGGCCTGATTCAGGAGTGTGAGCAATGTCCAGCGAAGTGATCAATACGGTTGAGGTGAAGGCTGCTGCGGGCCGCTCGGAAGAGCTCGGCAAGCAATTGCAGAAGATCGTCGACACCCTGCGCGAAACTCCGGGCTGCGATTCCTACCTGGTCGACCGCTGCCCCGAAGACAGCCACCGCTGGACGGTCAGCGCGCGCTGGCAGTCGGAAGCGGCGATGCAGGCGCATTTCAACCGGCCCGAGGCGCAGGGGTTCATCGACCTGATCGACAGCCGCCTGGCCAATAGCGTGGATTTCAACAGCTTTCCCATCGTCTGAGCTGGCCTCTTCGCGAGCAAGCTCGCTCCCACAGGGTTATTTGTTGTTCACAAGATGGGTGAGAAACCGCAGAACCTGTGGGAGCGAGCCTGCTCGCGAAGGCGATTTGCGCCGCACCGAAATCCTTCCGAGGCCAATTGGTCACCTGATCTTCCCGAATATTGGCCGTTTGAACCGGCCACATTGCGGCCTACTGTGAGCACACCCCAACCATCACAGGTAACCCGCCATGAAAGCCCTGCCCCTCGTCGCCGCCGCCCTCGCCTTCAGCCTGTCCGCTTCGGCAATGGCTCACGATCCGTCCGAGAAAATCACCGTCCTGCAGGAACAACTGCTGAAAAACGCCCCCGGCAAGAAAGCCATGATGATCGAAGTCGACTACAAGCCCGGGCAATCCTCGATCGCCCACAAACACGAAGGTACGGCGATGGCTTACGTGCTCGATGGCGAAGTGATTTCCCAGGTCAAGGGCGAAAAAGCGATTACTTACAAGAAGGGCCAGTTCTGGTACGAGCCGGCTGGCTCGGAGCATCTGGTGTCGAAAAATGCCAGTTCAACCAAGCCGGCCAAATTGCTGGTGTTCATGGTCCTGGCCCCGGATGAGCAGGTGCTGATCCCGCTGGAAAACTGATGGCTGCCTGATCAGCCATAAACGAAAGGCGCAAATCGAGTATTTGCGCCTTTTTTATTGCCTTGCGGCATTAACTGGGAGCGCTTAAAGCCAATAAAACTAACGCCCCACAGGTTATTCAGCCAATGGTCAGGCCCCCAGGTTTACCCTGAATATCCGCCGAACCATCGGCCCGTGCACACTCATCGACAGACCTTGTTTCACGGGAGAAACACCATGAAACCTGCGCTTCCCGCCCTGCTGGCCATCTCGGCTTTGCTGCTCTCTGCCTGTTCTGTTCCCACTGCCCCGCAAGCCGTGTCATCCCTCGACACGCTGCTGCCGCACCCGACCGGTCGCAGCACTGCCACTTTGGTCAAGAGCGGTCCCGGCGTCGCGCTGGGGGTGATTTATAGCCCGGGTACCCAGGCCAATCGCCAATACCTGCGCGAATATCAGGCCAAGGCCGGCACCGGCTTCGGTCAGAGCCTGCTGGTGCAGCCGATTCACGACGCCTACGTCGCCAGCTCCAGCCCGGATCGCGCGGTTGAGTGGGTCAACGCTTCGCTGCAACGTCAGTTCGGTTCGGTGACGGTGTACCCGGACATGCAAAGCCTGCGCGCGGCGAGGCCTGATGTGGTGGCGATCGTCGATACCCACAGCCAATTGATCACCTCGCGCAGCTCGGATATCCGCGCGGATGTCAGTGCTGATTTTTACGATGGGCAGTTGAACTACATCGGCACCGCGAAGGGTTCGGAGGCTAGGGAGCTGACGCCAGTGTGGGCGGACTTCAAGCGTTCGGAAGAGATCGTGGCCGATATCAATCAGCAGGAAGAATTGCAGGTTGAGGCGTTAAGGGAGTTTGATCGGTCACTCAGTAATCTGGTTGTGCGGCCGGTGGAGAAAGTGTCGATGCTCGAGAGTAAACCAGCTCAAAAATTGTATTGAATGTAAGTACCTCTTCGCGAGCAGGCTCGCTCCCACATTTTGGAATGCGATCAACTGTGGGAGCGAGCCTGCTCGCGAAAGCGCCAGCCCAGACACCACAAAAAACACAGGCATAAAAAAGCCCCGGCATCTCGCGATACCGGGGCCTTTTCATTCAGCCACTACTTACGCCAGTTCAAGCTCGGCATTCGCAGCAACCGCAGGCACGATTGCTTGCCCGCTCAACGCCAGATCCAGCAGTTCACGGTTGGCCACCGCGTACATGGCGTAGTCCGTGCCGCTCGCAGCACGGATTTCCACCAGCATGGCGCGCCAGCGTTCGATCATGCTTTCGTGCTGGGCCATCCACAGCGCCAGGCGCGCTTCCACGTCCTGGGAGCCGTCGCCCTGTTGCAGCACGGAAATGGTGATCGCCCGTTGCTGCCAGTCGACGTCATCACGGAACGCTTCACGGGCCAGGGCCTGCCAGTTGTTTTCCACCGGCAAGGCGCTGATCTGTTGCAGGTACCAGGTGATGTCCAGCGCAGAGCCCACGGCGAAGTAGGCCTTGGCCACTTCGGCCGGGTCCTGCCCGGTGACGTCGGCAGCTTCGATGATCGGCAGCAGCGTGTACAGGTGCGAAGTGCCCGCAACCATACGCGCCAGCAACTCCGGCACACCGGCTTCGACGTAAGCCTGATAGCGCGACTGCCAGTTCTCGCGGATTTCGCCGCTGAGCAGTTCGTCGAGTTTCAGGCCCAGCTCTTTCAGGTGCGGACCGAAATGCGCGACGTCACGGGCAGCATTCTGCTCGTTGCGGCGGGCACGCAGGAACCAGCGCGTGGCACGACGGCCCAGACGCATCAGCTCATCCATCAGCTCCAGCTGTACGTCAGCGGAAACCTGATAGTCCAGCGCTTCGATCTGACGGAACCAGTGCGGGAGGTGGAAGATGTCGCGCACGATCACATAAGCGCCCGCCACGTTCGCCGGGCTCATGCCAGTCGACTCTTTGAGTCGCTGCACGAAGGTGATGCCCATGTGGTTGACCAGATCGTTGGCGATCTGGGTGCTGACGATTTCGCGCTTCAGACGGTGGCGACGCATGGCTTCGGAGAACTTGCTGACCAGGGTCGGCGGGAACGCCGTTTCCATGTCGCGGGTCAGGTAGTCGTCGTCCGGCACCAGCGAGCCTAGCAGTTGCTCTTTGAGGTCGATCTTGCTGTAGGAGATCAGCACCGACAGCTCAGGACGGGTCAGGCCGTGGCCCTCAGCGACGCGCTCGGTCAGTTGCTCTTCGGTCGGCAGGAACTCGATGGCACGGTCCAGCTTGCCACGACCTTCCAGATCGCTCATCAGACGCTTGTACTCAGCGATGCGCGCGTAGGCACGGCGCGCCGCCAGGGACAGGGCCTGAGTCTGCTTGTAGTTGTTGCCCAGCACCAGATTGCCGACTTCGTCGGTCATGCTCGCCAGCAACTGGTTGCGTTGCTTGTCGGTCATGTCACCGGCCTGAACCACTTCGTTCAGCAGGATCTTGATGTTCACTTCGTGGTCGGAGCAGTCCACGCCACCGGCGTTGTCGATGAAGTCGGTGTTGGAACCGCCACCATTGAGACCGAATTCCACACGGCCCAGTTGGGTCATGCCGAGGTTACCGCCCTCGCCCACGACTTTGCAGCGCAGCTCGTTGCCGTTGACGCGCAGCGCATCGTTGGCCTTGTCGCCGACATCGGCGTGGCTTTCGGTGCTGGCTTTGACGTAGGTGCCGATACCGCCGTTCCACAACAGATCCACCGGCGCCTTGAGCAAGGCGTTGAGCAGTTCGGTCGGGGTCAGCTTGTCGGCCTTGATGTCGAAGCGTTCTTTCATCTGCGGCGAGATCGCGATGCTCTTCGCGCTGCGCGAGAAGATACCGCCACCTTCGGACATGATGCTGGTGTCGTAGTCGGTCCAGGCCGAACGCGGCAGGTCGAACAGACGCTGACGCTCGACGAAGCTGGTCGCTGGGTTCGGGTTCGGGTCGATGAAGATGTGCATGTGGTTGAACGCAGCGACGAGTTGCAGCTTGTCGGACATCAACAGGCCGTTACCGAACACGTCGCCGGCCATGTCGCCGACGCCCACCACGGTGATGCTGTCTTCCTGAACATTGATGCCGCGCTCGCGGAAGTGGCGCTGTACGCCGACCCACGCGCCTTTGGCGGTGATGCCCATTTTCTTGTGGTCGTAACCGGCCGAACCACCGGACGCAAACGCGTCACCCAGCCAGAAGCCGTAGTCGATGGCGATGCCGTTGGCGATGTCGGAGAAGGTTGCAGTGCCCTTGTCCGCCGCGACCACCAGGTACGGGTCATCGTCGTCATGACGCACGACATTGACCGGCGGCACCAGTGCGCCGTCCTTCAGGTTGTCGGTGATGTCCAACAGGCCGGAAATGAAGATGCGGTAGCAGGCGATGCCCTCGGCCGCGATCTCGTCACGGCTGCCGCCCAGTGGCAGGCGACGCGGCAGGAAGCCGCCCTTCGCGCCCACTGGCACGATGACCGAGTTCTTCACTTGCTGGGCTTTCACCAGGCCGAGAACTTCGGTGCGGAAGTCTTCTTCACGATCGGACCAGCGCAGACCACCACGGGCAACGTTGCCGAAGCGCAGGTGCACGCCTTCGACGCGTGGCGAGTAGACGAAGATTTCAAACTTCGGCACTGGCTTCGGCAGCTCAGGGATCGCATGCGGGTTGAACTTGAAGCTGAAGTACGACTTGTTCTGGCCGTTGGCGTCAGTCTGATAGAAGTTGGTACGCAGGGTGGCTTTGATCAGGTCGAGGTAACGACGCAGGATGCGGTCTTCGTTGAGCACCTGAACATCGTCCAGTGCGGTCAGAATCGCTTGTTCCAGACGCAGTTGCTTGTCTTCCAGATCTTCGCTGCCGAGCTTGCGCGCCAGGTAGAAACGGGTCTTGAACAACCGGGTCAGCTCTCGAGCGATGTCGGTGTGGTTGTTCAGGGTGCTGGCGATGTAACCCAGATCGAAACCCAGACGAATCTGCTTCAGGTAACGGGCGTAGGCACGCAGCAGTGCCACGTCGCGCCATGGCAGACCGGCGGTCAGCACCAGACGGTTGAACGCATCGTTCTCGGCATCGCCGCGCACGATGTGCACGAACGCGTCCTGCAGGGTGTCGTTGAGTTGCTGGATGTCGAGGTCCAGACCTTCAGCGGCGGTGAAAGCGAAATCGTGAATCCAGAACTCGCGGCCGTTGGTGTGGCGCAGGCGATACGGGAATTCACCCAGCACGCGCAGGCCGAGGTTTTCCAGAATCGGCAGGACGTCGGACAGCGCCAGCGGCGTGTCGGCGTGATACAGCTTGCAATGCAGCTCGCGCTGGCCGGAAACCTGACCGAGCGGCTGATAGAAGCTCATCACCAGCGGATTTTTTTCGTTGAGGCTCAGCAGGTGCTGCATGTCGACCACGGCCGAATGTGCGGCAAAACGCTCGCGGTAACCGGCCGGGAAGCCTTTCGGGAAATCCGCCAGCACATTGGTGCCGTGGGCTTCGCCGAAGCTTTCGACGGTCAGTGCGGCGTAGTCGTCCTGCCAGCTGCGGCAGGCCTGGACCACTTCTTTTTCCAGCAGCAGCGGGTCGATGTCGAGACGGTTCTTCGGATCGACGCGCAGAATCAGCTGCACGCGGGCCAGCACGGATTCCGAGAAGAAGGTCCAGAACTCGCAGTCGGAAGCCTTCAGGCGCTCCATCAGCACTTGCTGGATCTTCTGGCGCACTTCGGTGGAATAGATGTCGCGCGGCACGTAGGCCAGGCAGTAGCAGAAGCGACCGTACGGGTCTTTGCGCAGGAACACGCGTATCTTGTTGCGTTCCTGGATCTGCACGATCGACATCACGGTGGTGAACAGTTCGTCGACCGGGGTCTGGAACAGGTCGTCACGCGGCAGCACTTCGAGGACCTGCGCCAGTTCCTTGCCCAGGTGAGCCTTGGACTGGAAGCCGGAGCGGCGCTCGATTTCTTCGACCTTGCGGCGGATGAACGGGATGACCCGCACGCTCTCGCCATACACCGACGAGGTGTACAGGCCCATGAAGCGGTGTTCCTTGATGACTTTGCCGTCGGCGTCGATTTCGCGGATCGACACGTAGTCCGGGTAGGCCGGACGGTGCACACGGCTCGGATGCGCGGCCTTGGCGAACGACAGCAGGGTCGGTTCGCGCAGGTAGGCAACGGCGTAGTCTTCGATGCGCAGGTCTTCGTAGGTCAGGCCGGTGCGCAGCAGTTTGGTCAGGCCGAGGAAGGAGCTCTGGTCGTACTCGATGTGGCCACCATCGGCCTGATCGGTAACTACGAACTCTTCGTAGCCGAGGAAGGTGAAGTGGTTGCCCACCAGCCATTCCAGGAAGCTTTTGATTTCGTTCTTTTCGTCGGCATCGACCGGATAAGCGCTGTTGTCCAGCTGGGTGAGGATGTCCTGCACCTTGGCTTTCATCGGCTCGAAGTCAGCGACGGCGACGCGCACTTCGCCGAGCACCTGCTCAAGCTCTTTGCTCAGCACATTCAGCTCGGCCGCGTTGGCGCAGCGGTCGATTTCCAGGTACATCAACGATTCGTGCAGCACGCCTTCGCCGGTGCTGCCTTTTGGCAGGACTTCAAGCAATTCGCCCTTGCTGCCACGACGCACGCTGAGCACGGTGGTCTGCAGGGTGTGAATGCTGTAGCCGCGACGGTTCAGCTCGGTGCGCACCGAGTCGACCAGAAATGGCAGGTCGTGGTGCAGCACTTCGACCGCGGTGTGGGTCGACTGCCAGCCGTGGCGTTCGTAATCGGGGTTGTAGACACGCACTTGCGGTTGCGCGTGATCGAAGCGCTCAAGCAGGCGCCACGCAGAGAGAGTACAGCCAGCGAGGTCGGAGAGGCGACGTTGAGTCAGCTCGTCCAGGGAAATGATGCCGAAGAATTGTTCAGCGAACAGCGCCACTTGTGGCAGTGCCTGTTCACTGATGTGCTGCGCCAGTGCCGCTTGCAGTTGGTGCTGGAAGTCGGCTTTGCTGGCTGCGGTGAAGAACGCCATCTGTGGTACTCCGCTTAAGCTTGTTATTGATGGAAAGCGTCGCGTGCAACAGCCCTTTCGGGCCTCGTGTCGCCCTGTTCCTGATTCTCGGGCAGAGGAAACAGGGAGACAGGTGGGTGAAGCTGGACGGGACACTCAGGTCACATTCACCTTCCATGAATGAGCATCTGCAAAAGCGACTGCCAGCACTGCCGACAATGCCTTTACGGGTACTCATCCGTTGCGCAGCTTAATGGGTGCGACAATGTGTCTGCTTGCGGTGCTGCGACATATTCGGTCATTGGCACGTAAATGCAGGGTTTCGCCTGCATCAACACTAGCAGGCGTGCGCCGAAATGCAGGTTCGAAACCCCGGTTTCACGGGACTTTCGTGCCAGGACGATCCTTCAGCACGTTACATATCCGGAAACGAAAACGCCCAAGGCCCTGTTATCGACCCTGAGCGTGGCATCCGGTTCAGCGCCAACGGTTGACGCGGATCAGTCCGGCAGTTCCTCGAAGGCTCTGAATTTGCTCACCGTGGCGCAGTCGTAGCACATCGTCTGCAGGATCTGCTTGTCCATGCTGGCGTCGATGTTGCTCGAATCGCATTCGCGGCAGAACAGCCGCAGGTGGCTAAGCAAGTCGCTGTCGAAGGCCACGGCGGAAAAGAATTGCGGGACCAGTTCGTCACGCCAGTACATGCCCGGCGATTTGGAAAATCCGGCGCCGCTGTCCTTCAGCACCACGTCGTAAAGCAAGCGTTGCAAGGCCGTTTGCGGCACCCGCGCGTCGCGATGGGCGTTCTTTCGCCAATTGCGCGCCAGCGCGTCCTGCGCGGTGCCGAGCATGTTGCGCGGGATGGTGTTGGAGGCATGGCTGCGTCCCTTGGAATTGCCGGTGGCGTAGAAGTGCGCGGCGTTCCTCACCGCGAGGCGGGCGAAGTAATACAACTGACTCACCGAAAAGTCCTGCAGCAACTGCCCGACCACCTCCTCGGCACGGGCTTCGGCCGTGAAGGCAAAATCCACTTCCGCGGCCAGCACACGAATGTATTGAATGGACGCTTCGCGGGCGAGACTGAAGACCAGCGAATAGATTTCGCTCTTCCAGGCGGCTTTGACGCTGCCCGACAACTCCTGATACAGCACCCGGTACAAATTCTCGCGGGTACTGCGCGTCACGCCGTCGAGCGTGACGCTGGGCAGCCAGCGCACCGCGCTGTACTCGCGGATATTGCAGCCCTCACTGCGATCGAAGGCGTTGATGTCGGAATCGGTGGAAACCGCCAGCACCCCGGCTTCGTGCAGGCCCTTGAGCAACTCTTCACGGGCCTCGAACGTCAGGGCGAGCAGCTCTTCTCTGGATGGCGCATTCAACGGCGCAATCCATTCAACGGTCGCGCCGTAACCATCATCCAGCAAGGCGAGCAACGTCAGCTTCTGCACGAACCCCAGATTGGCGTAAGGCACTGCGGGGCATCGCGCGCCATATCGAGCTTCCAATTCCAGGCGATCACGCGCGGCCCGGGCGGCAAGCTGCTGCTGGCGTAACTTGAAACACTCTGTGCAGCTGCACGTCGTCTGGCGGCTATGGGTACCGGGAAGGCTTTGCTGGTGCGCACAGCGTACGCATTTGAATGTACTGCGCAGCGAAAGCGGAGTACCTCTGGCGTGTCGGCGTATCCACATCGGCAGATTGCAGTAAGGACAGCTGAGGTCGGCACTGATAACCGGGGGCAGAACCTTGAGCAGACTGCGCACCGTTGCAGGGATCTGAAATTCCGCCATCAGCGCGGCAGTTTTCTCGCCTTCGAGATAGCGCTTGTAGATCTCCTCGATCTGTTCATCGGACAGGTGGCAGATTTCTTCGGCGCGGTCGAAATATGGGCTCATCGAAAGAGGTCCTTTTTTTCATTGGGGTGGGCGCGGTCCTTTGCTGGGAGGGCAAAACTAACGGCAAAATGGTGGCTATCTCAAGCGAAACATCGCAACTTCGTGTAGAAAAATCGTCATCTGTAATCGCCCTACAGGGGCGTCGGATTTCCCCTTCTCGCTACTCGGAAGTGGGCGACGGAAATGTCCTGCTTTGCCACTTTTTACCGATGCAAGCAGCGCAAACCGGTTGAGACTGGCAAAATCGCGCCTTCGAACAGATTCACCGCCGCCACTGCCCAGGAATTCCCCATGCAAATGACCACCGCCCTACTGATCGTCAACCCGTGCGACGACGAAGAAGACAACATGGCCATGCTGTGCTGCCACAGCGACAAGGGCGAGATGTTCCTGATGAGCCGTTATCCGGACGAGGATGAGCTGGAGATCACTCTCGATGGCGAGCCATCGACGCTCGACGGGGTGAAGGTCACGCTGACTGCGAAGCTGCTGAAGATCGAGATTGCTGCCGCGGATGCCGATGCGTTGAGTGGCGATGATGTGCTGGAGATCGCGTTCAACCCCGACATGGTGGATATGGATGAGGTTGTTGAGACTTTGAAGAATATTCTAGATGGGACCGGGACCTTTATCAGCGAGGTTTGATGGGGCCTGGAAGGGCCCTATCGCTGGCAAGCCAGCTCCCACAGGGACCGATGCGCTGCACCAATCGCATGCACTGCGCCGAAACCTGTGGGAGCTGGCTTGCCAGCGATAGGGCCGGCACTGGCGCCGCTACAATTTCCTGCTTTGCGAAAGATCAAAAGATCGCAGCCTTCGGCAGCTCCTACAGGGGATCGCATTCCAACCGGGAAGCTGCCGAAACCCGCGATCTTTTGCTCTTTTGCACAAAATGCCGTTAGTCGCCGCCCCCCGCGATGGATTAAAGTAACGCCCCCAGCCCCGGCGTTATCCGAACGCCCCGGCCACCCCTTTCCAGGAACAGTCACCGATGGAACATCGTGAAGCGCTGCTAGCGCTGCGAACCTTTCTTTCAACGCAGATTCTCGGCCAGGAAAAACTCATCGAGCGCTTGCTCATCGCCCTGCTCGCCGACGGCCATATGCTGGTCGAGGGCGCTCCCGGTCTGGCCAAGACCAAAGCGATCAAAGAACTCGCCGAGGGCATCGAAGCCCAGTTCCATCGAATCCAGTTCACCCCCGACCTGCTGCCGGCCGACATCACCGGCACCGAAATCTACCGTCCGGAAACCGGCAGTTTCGTCTTCCAGCAGGGGCCGATCTTCCACAACCTGGTGCTGGCCGATGAAATCAACCGCGCGCCGGCCAAGGTGCAATCGGCCTTGCTCGAAGCGATGGCCGAGCGTCAGGTCAGCGTCGGGCGCAGCACCTATGAGCTGTCGCCGCTGTTTCTGGTGATGGCCACGCAGAACCCGATCGAACAGGAAGGCACCTATCCGCTGCCCGAAGCCCAGCTCGACCGTTTCCTCATGCACGTCAAGATCGGCTTCCCCGACGCCGCTGTCGAACGGCGCATCCTCCAGCAGGCCCGTGGCGAGGCGCTGAACGGCGAGACCAAGCCCGAGCGCCGGGTCAGCCAGCAGGCGATCTTCGCCGCGCGCAAGGAAATCCTTGGTTTGTACATGGCCGACGCCGTGGAGGAATACCTGGTGCAACTGGTCATGGCCACGCGTAACCCGGCCAAGTTCGACCCGGAAATGGCCGAGTGGATCGCCTACGGCGCCAGTCCGCGCGGCTCGATCGCCCTTGATCGCTGCGCCCGCGCCCACGCCTGGCTGGCCGGTCGCGATTTCGTCAGCCCGGAAGACATTCAGGCGGTACTGTTCGACGTATTGCGCCACCGCATCATTCTGTCGTTCGAAGCCGAAGCCGCTGGCATCGATCAGGACCGCGTGGTGCAGCGGATTCTCGACGTCGTCGCCGTCGCTTGACCCCCATGAACGCCGCCCTGCCCTCCGAACCCGGTATTCGCATCAGCCTCGCCGAGCTGATCGAGATGCGTCACCGCGTGCGCGAGGTGCAGCTGTTTTCCACGCCGAGCCAGCGCAGCCCGCTGATCGGCCTGCATCACTCGAAATTCCGTGGCCGTGGCGTCGACTTCGACCAAGTGCGGGTGTATCAGGCCGGTGACGACGTGCGCACCATCGACTGGCGCGTCACCGCGCGCACGCAGGAGCCGCACACCAAGCTGTTCCATGAAGAACGCGAGCGGCCGATTTTCATCATGGTCGAGCAAAGCACGCGGCTGTTTTTCGGCTCGGGGCTGATGTTCAAGTCGGTGCTGGCGGCGCAGGTCGCGGCGTTGATTGGCTGGGCGGCACTGGGGCACAACGACCGCGTCGGCGGATTGGTGTTCGGCGACAACGAGCACTACGAAATCAAGCCTCGCCGGAGCAAGCAGAGCCTGCTGCAATTGCTCAACCGCCTGGTCAAGGTCAATCAGTCGCTGCACAGCGAGCGCGAGCCGGATCGCGATGCCTTCGGCGTGGCCCTGCGCCGCGCGCGGGAAGTGCTGCGACCGGGCAGTCTGGCCATCGTCATTTGCGATGAACGCGCGTTGTCCGACAGCGCCGAGCAGCAGTTGAGTTTGCTGGCGCGGCATTGCGATCTGCTGATGTTGCCGCTGTCCGATCCGCTCGATCACGCCCTGCCCGCCGCTGGTCTGCTGCGCTTCGCCGAGCGCGGCGCGCAACTGGAAATCGACACGCTGAATTTCGACCTGCGCCAGACCTATCGCGCCCAGGCCGAAGCGCGCATTGCCCGCTGGGAATTGCTCGCACAAAAGCTGCGGGTGTTGCTGATGCCGTTGAGCACGCAGAGCGAAATGGTCGAGCAGATGCGCGAGTTCCTCAACCCGCAGCGTCCGGGGAGAGGTCGATGAACGGCCTCGACCATCTGCAACCGCTGATCTCGCCGCCGCCGATCGCCTTCTGGCCGCCAGCACCGGGCTGGTGGCTGCTGCTTCTGCTGTTGCCGCTGCTGGGTTTTGCCGTGTGGAAGCTGCGCCGCTTCATTCCGATGAAGAAACGCCCGGTGGTGCGCGCCGAGCAGCCGCTGGATCCGGTGCGCATCGCCGCGCTCGCCGAACTGGCGCAAATGCCCAAGCCTTACGACGGCGCACCGGCCGGCGCTTGGCTGCAACAACTCAACGGCCTGCTCAAACGCCTGTGCCGCAACCACTATCCGTACAGCCAGAGCCACACCCTCAACGGACGCAAATGGCTGGCCTTCCTCGATAACCGCTGCCCGGCTGCCGGCCTGACGCGCTGGATGGTGCTGGTCGAAGGCGCGTACAAACCGGAATGCAAACTCGATGACAAAGCCATCGCCGGCCTGACCCAAGCGGTCGACACGTGGATTCGCAAACATGTTTGAGTTCGCCTGGCCGTGGATCTTCGTGCTGTTGCCGCTGCCGTGGCTGATGCGCCTGGTCCTGCCTGTGGCCGACAGCGGCGAGCCGGCGTTGAAAGTCAGTTTCCTCGCCGACCTCGAAGGCCTCGCCCGCCGCCGTGCCCGCGCCAACTTGCCGGCATGGCGGCAGCAGGCGCCGTTTATCTTGCTATGGCTGATCCTGCTGATCGCCGCCGCCCGCCCGCAATGGCTCGGCGAACCGCTGCCGATTGCCGCCAGCGGTCGCGATCTGCTGGTGGCGGTAGACGTGTCCGGCTCGATGGATTTCCCCGACATGCAATGGCAGGACGAAGAAGTCAGTCGCCTGTCGCTGGTGCAGCACTTGCTCGGTGATTTCCTTGAAAGCCGCGATGGCGACCGCGTCGGTTTGATCCTGTTTGGCAGTCAGGCCTACCTGCAAGCACCGCTGACCTTCGACCGGCGCACCGTACGTGTGTGGCTCGACGAGGCGCGGATCGGCATCGCCGGCAAGAACACCGCGATCGGCGATGCCATCGGTCTGGCCCTGAAACGCTTGCGTCTGCGCCCGGCGCAAAGTCGCGTGCTGATCCTGGTCACCGACGGCGCCAACAACGGCGGCGAAATCAATCCGCTGACCGCCGCAAAACTGGCCGCCAGTGAAGGCGTCAGAATCTATCCGATCGGCATCGGCGCCAATCCGGAGGACAGCGGCTCGACCGGCCTGCTCGGGGTTAATCCGAGCCTCGATCTGGATGAGCCGGCACTCAAGGCCATCGCCGAAATCACCGGCGGCCAGTACTTCCGCGCCCACGACGGCAAAGAGCTGCAAGCGATCAAGGACACTCTCGATCAGCTCGAACCGGTGACCCAGCAACCAACTCAGGCACGCCCGGCGCAAGCCTTGTATCACTGGCCGCTGGCGTTGGCGCTATGGTTGAGCCTGTTGCTGGTCGTCCGCGAACTGTGGCCGGACAATCCGCTGCAACGCCTGTTCAGCAAACAACTGTATTTACAAAGTCCGCTGCCGGACTGGCGTGAGCGCTTGCAGCGTTTGCGTCTGCGGAGGCGCCGATGATTGCGCTCTGGCCGCACTGGTTCCGCCCTTGGTGGTTGTTGCTGTTGCCGCTGCTCGGCTGGCTGCTCTGGCAACTCTGGCACCGACAGAAACGCGCCGGTCGCTGGCAGATGATTCTGCCGCCGGCATTTCACGCTGCGCTGCTCAGTGGCGGCAGCGGGCGCCAGAGCAAACTGCCGTGGATCGCCCTTGGCGTGGCGTGGTTGCTGACCATTCTGGCCTTGCTCGGGCCGAGCTGGGAGCGCGTCGAACAGACCAGCCAGAAACCCGCTGATCCGCTGGTAGTCGTGCTCGAACTGACCCCGGAGATGCTCGCCACCGACTCTCCACCGACGCGTCTGGAACAGGCGCGGCGCAAGCTGTTCGACCTGTTGCAGGCGCGCAGCGATGCGCAGACCGCCATCGTCGTCTATGCCGGCAGCGCGCACACGCTGGTGCCGCTGTCGGATGATCTGGCCACCAGCCGCAACCTGCTCGACGCGCTGAAGCCGTCGCTGATGCCGGAAGCCGGCCACCGCGCCGATCTGGCCGTGGACAAGGCGCTGGCCTTGCTCAAGCAAGGTGCGCTGGGACAGGGGCGGATTCTGCTGATAGGTTCGTCGCTCAATGAAGAAGAACGGCGAGGCATTCGCCGTGCTCTGAATGGCGAGTCGACGCAACTGCTGATGCTCGGCATCGGCACCGCCGAAGGTGCGCCGATTGCCCAGGAGGACGGCAGTTTCCTCAAGGACGAGCAAGGCGCGATCCGCGTGCCGCAACTCGACAGTCCTGGTCTGGCGACATTCCTCAACAGCGTCGGCGGCGAGTACCACCCAGCCCGACTCGACGAGGTCGATCTCGGCGCCCTTGGCCTGCTCAACGGCCCGCGCAGCCTGCGCGACGACGGCCAGACCGTGCGCCTCGATACGTGGGCCGATCAGGGCTATTGGCTGCTGTTGCCGCTGTTGCTGCTGGCTGCGTGTGCCGGGCGCCGTGGCTGGCTGTTCTGCCTGCCGCTGCTGTGGTGCCTGCCGCAACCGAGCTACGCTTTCGACTTCGAAGACTTGTGGTTGCGCCCCGACCAGCAAGGTTTGCATCTGCTCAAGCAGAAACGCCCGGCCGAAGCCGCGCAGCATTTTGACGATCATCAGTGGCAAGGGGTGGCGTTGTATGAGGCCGGCGACTACAGTGGCGCCGCTCAGCGTTTTGCCGAGGGCAGCGATGCCCGCGCCCACTACAATCGTGGCAACGCCTTGGCAAAAAGTGGCGAGCTGGAAGCAGCAATCGACGCCTACGAACAGGCGCTGGAACTGCAACCGGATCTGCGTCCGGCGCAGACCAACAAGGCGCTGGTGGAAAACCTGCTGAAGCAGAAAAACGCCCCGCCGCCGCCCGAGCCGGACAACCAGCCGAACGAACAAAGTCTGCCCGGCGATGAGCCCTCGCCCACTACCGCGCCACCTCCGGCGGTGAGCAGTGAAACCCAGAGCGAGGCGCAACCGGCCGAGTCGGCCAGCGAACCGCCGCCGACCGCCCCGCCGCTGCCCGGCCCCAATGAAATCCCCGGCAGCAACGAGGAAGAGGAAACCGACACGGTGCCGACCCTGCGCCCGAGCGAGAACAACCTCGAAGGCGAGCAGCGTCAGGCACTCGAGCAATGGCTGGGCAAGATCCCGGACGACCCGGGTGAGCTGCTCAGGCGCAAATTCTGGTACGAACAGCAACAACATCAGGATCAGGAAAACACTCGATGACCCGCTTCACCGCTCTCTTGCTGCCCCTGCTGATCTGCACGGCCACCGCTCAGGCGGCCGAGCTGATCGCCAGCGTGGATCGCAGTCGCCTGAACTCCGGCGAGACGGTCGAGCTCACCCTCGAAACTGACGACGTCACCCAGTTCGGCAAGCCCGATCTGTCGGCGCTGGAAGCGCTGTTCGAAGTGCGCGGCACACGCCAGGTCAACCAGCTCAACACCCTCAACGGCGACAACCGCGCAACCACACGCTGGATCATCACCCTGCTGCCGAAAGAAAACGGCAGCGTCGTGATTCCGCCGCTGCAACTGGGCGACGCACAGAGCCAGCCGATCACCGTGCAGGTGATCGCCAGCGATAACCGCGAAGACAACAACAGCCTTGATCCGGTGTTCATCGAAGCCAGCCTCGACCAGACCAGCGTTTATGTGCAGGCCCAGGCCATCCTGACTTTGCGCATCTACCACTCGGTTTCGCTGTACGACGACAGCAGCCTGAGCCCGCTGCAAATCGCCGATGCGCGCATCGAACAGCTCGGCGACACGCGCACCTACGAGAAAGACATCAACGGCCTGCGCCACGGCGTGATCGAGATGCGCTACGCGATCTACCCGCAGCACAGCGGCCTGCTGACGATCGCCCCGCAGACGTTCAGCGCCACGCTGGTCGATACCGCGCCATCAGCAGACGCCTCGGGGCCGAAGCCCGGCAAACTGATGCGCGTCAGCTCGGCGTCGATTCCGCTGACGGTCAAACCGAAACCGCTGACCTACCCGGTCGATGCGCCATGGTTGCCGGCGCGCAACCTCAGCCTCAGCGAAAGCTGGAGCCCGGAACCGGACCACACCCAGGTCGGCGATTCCCTGACCCGCAGCCTGACGCTAAAAGTCGAAGGCCTCGCCAGCTCGCAACTGCCAGCCCTTCCCGCCACCGACGTCAACGGCCTGCGCCGCTACCCCGACCAACCGGTGCTGAGCAACCAGAGCAGCGACCGCGGGATCATCGGCAGCCGCGAAGAACGCGAAGCACTGGTGCCAAGCCGCAGCGGCGCGATCGACCTGCCAACCGTCGACGTGGTCTGGTGGAACACCTTCGAAGACCACCTCGAACACAGCAGCCTGCCCGCTCGCACCCTGCAAGTGGCGAACAACCCCAGCCTGCAAATCGACACCCCGGCCGGCACCCTGCAACCGAGTACGCCCGACAACGACACCCTGTGGTGGTGGAAGCTCAGCACCCTGATCCTCGCCTGCACCACCCTGCTCGGCTTCGGCCTCTGGTGGCGCGCCCGCTGGCAACCGGCAATCCACCGCGCCGCCCAAACCGGCCCGAGCCCGCGCACCCTGCTCGACGACATCAAACGCGCCAGCCAGGCCAACGACCCCCACGCCACCCGCCAGGCACTGGACGCCTGGGCGCGGCAACAGCCGGAGACACTGGCGGACATGGCCGCGCGGTTTGTACCGTTATCGGATGCGCTGGATGGGTTGAATGGTGCGCTGTACAGCGAGACCGGGCAGCACTGGCAGGGTGAGGATTTGTGGCGGGCGATTCGTACTATTCCCGCCGCCGAGCGCGTGCAGGACCCGGTGAGTGAGAGTGGGTTGCCGCCGCTTTATCCGAAGTAAAAGCACAAGATCGCAGCCTTCGGCAGCTCCTACGGATTGTGTGTAGTAGCTGCCGAAGGCTGCGATCTTTGATCTCAGGTGAAAAGGCTGAGAAACATCGGATTCAATAACCAAATTTCGTTCGCACTTGTTCACATCGCGATACGAGAGCACGAAGGAATTCCATGGTTCGCCCCTTACAGCTGCATTTCCGTGAAGCTTCTCTACGAGCATGTAGATTTTTGAATTATTGAAATCGGTTTCGGCATCCCAATGTTCAAAACCATCTTTTTCAAAGGCAAGCTCTGCTTCCATATAGTTCCCGCCCCATTCGACGCCATAGCAGAACGCATCGTAGCCATGGACGATGCCGGCTTCGACCAACTGGAAAATCTCTTGGACAATCTTTATGTCTTCGGTAATCACTGTACAAACTCCAGAGCGGAGCGGAAATGGAGCTTCCTAAGAACCATGCATAGTCCTATTTATCCAACACGCTCGGCAAATATACAACCGTCCCCCTAGCGGTTTTTCATGCACGGAAGAGTTCGACGTAAACAGCTTCAACGATGGCATCATCTTCTTCAAGATCGGGCACGTAAAATCTTAAGCCCATATCAATGATATTGAAGCCCGAATTATTGAAAGCCAATTTTTCTCCTTGCGCGATTAAAAACCTTTGAACCAGCAGCGTGTCTTCACCGACCAGTTTCTGGCTGTTCCAAACGAGTTGGCTCCACTTTAAAAACTCAACACCACTCACCATGAAGCTCTCATCGAAGTATAAATGCATGCCTAAATCATCATAAGCGTCAGTCGGTACTGAAGAATCCTCGGATTTGAAAAACTCCTCAAACCCACCACCGAGAGCCTTCCTCGTTTCATCTCGTGACATACCAGCATGAAGCAATCCCAGATCACCGCGGGCTAATAAATTGAAAATCATTGTCATCTCTTCCTAAAGTCGTCCGGATTTAAAGTCGAAGCATATTCCAACATCTGCTTAATCGCTACATCATACTTGGCACCAAACAACCTTCTGGATAAAAAGGGGACAGACCACGTTTTCGGAGTACGTCCCAAACGTGATTCATCCTTATTTACCCACTAACCTTCATAAGTTAAAGACCTTTGACCCCTCGAGATAGACCACGTTTATTTAAACGTGGTCTGCCCCATTATTCCTCCAAACGTCTCAGACCTCGTCTGCGTGAAAGGGAATGAGATTAAGAAGTCGCCTAAAATTTCAATCAAGTTCTCCAATCGAGATCACGGTCACTTTCAAGATCGGTCTTGTAACCGAAATACAGCCCTACTTCCAGCAACCTGACGGCTGACTTTCCTGAAATCTTGAAATCAAAACGCTCAAGTAAGGACAACATCACTTCGTATGCCAAACCATATTCGCTATCATCTTCCAACCATTCTCTAATATTGGATAATGTATCTTCATAAGCCAATATATCTGACGCAAAGAAGATCGCCATTTCGGGCTGAGATTCAAGCTCCTCCAAGAGCGCTGTGAGACTTTTTTCAACAAAGACATCATCCCTACTCATAATTTTGGATTCTTGAGTACATTCGCTGGACAGCCTGTTACAACACGATTAAGAACCGTATCATAAACAACTTTGATATCGAGCCCATCTCTTGTGGCATTGCCCACTACGTAACCTCTGTTATCTGGAAGCAAAAAATAGGACAGATTTATTTCCTAAAACGAATCTGTCCACTTTTAGCCTGACGCCCGCGCCCCTTATCAAAGACCCGATGTCGTCGCATTCTGCACCTATGGATAACTCACTGGTGGTAGCCCTGATAATCAAATCCTTCTGGAATATCCGGCCAGACTGGCTTGCGCAGCAGTGCATCCAAATCGTCGAAAATATCCCTGAAAAAATTGGCGAGATCCATGAAGTCCACACGTGAATTCATCAGCGCAACTTTCAACATGACATCGTCTGCATTTTCCTTGGCGGATGCCGCTCTGGACATATTGTAGAAAGCGTTTGCTAGCCTTTCCGCTAACTCGTCTTCCCAGTTCAGCTTGTAATCAGCTTCCCAACTGTCACCATCAAAATCACCGGCTTTATCTTTAACCAACTGGATGATCAGTTTCTTTACTGACTCGAAATCATTCATCTTTCATCTTTCAACTTTCTCTTGATCGGATAACTTTTAGCTGCGCTAGACAAATGGAACACTTCTACTTATCAGATATAGCTCCCACTTAAGAGAACATCTACTTCAGCGTTACTTTCAGGATGGCGCTGTAGGTATTTATCACAAGCTAGCCGAAGGTATTCCATGCAAACCTCTTCACTGACAACAATTGTGTCTGCATCGCTAGAGGGATACCCATAAGAAAACTCCACTCCTTCGAAATGACCCTCTTCAAATGAGCTATTTACATCAGGGAAGTTACAGTATGCTCCATCAACACTGAACCCCCAACGCCTAACAATATAGCCGGCTGCCTCGATGAAACGGCCATCATCATAAATCCTGTCAAAATACCCTTTGACAATCCAATAAGGGTCTGACTGGCGGTATGGCTGACCGAACAACTCCTTCATAACAACCTCACTTCATTGCCGGATCAGACACTGTCATTTCTTGAGTCTTCTGAATCGGAAACAATGTCCAACTCGTCCCACAGCATCGACAAGCCTATGCTTTCCATATAAGTCCCAAAATCCAGAAAATGCGCAACGCCGATCGCCTCAACTGAAAACCAGGTAGCGTCGCACTCTGGGCACATGAATAACTCTTTCCCAGTGGCCTTGACATGGGCACAGACAATGTAATCCTGCTGACATCTTGGGCAGATGATCATCTCTGGCTCCTGTTAGAGCACGACGCCGTTAAATGAATTTCGCGGCGCAGATTGATATATAAAGTGGTGATCAAGTCGTCGTCATCGTCAACGTAAAACCCCATACCCAACTCACCGACTTCAAATCCGTCATCGTCAATGACGGGATCAATACCGTGGCGACGAAACAAAGCCAACACGTCCGTGGATCTTTCGCCTACCAGCTTGTGGCCGTTCCAGGACACCGTGCTTCTTTCGAAAAACTCTACCCCTTTAACCATATCTCGTTCGTCATAGTAGACATGAAGGTCGAGCTGAGAATAAGCATCCGTAGTATTCAAGGAGTCAGCTGTTTTCCAGAACACTTCGAAACCGGCTCCCAGAATTTCGCGCACTTGAGCTCTGAACAGTTTTCCATTCAGGGGGCCGACCAATCCGTATTCCGCAATTGAAAAGTCCATTTGAAGCCTCTTGCTGGTGAACAATCCAGCTCCCACTCTTTCCCCGAAAGCATGTGGGCGCGCTCTATCATACTTCCTTGATATAGGAAGAAAAGTTTCCGCCACCTTGATCAATATGTAGTCGTTCGCATTTATTGCAGCGATAAACAGCAGTAGCACTCGCACCTATCTGCTGATAGAACTCTTCCTCAGACAACCAACGATCTGCCAAGGCAGCACCCAGCTCATCTATCTTTCGCTCGGCAACCATTGAAAACTCGGACTCGGACGTACCATGAGACAAATTGATTATCTGACCGCACACGCAGGAAAATTTAGGCATTGTATTGGTGGCTCAACTCAAGAAACGTAATTGCTCGCCCACGGTCTTGAGGCGAGCACATCAAGACAAAAATCTTTTTATCAGCGAGCGTTGGGAATGGGATCAATCATTGTTTCACCTGATAGAACGTAACCACCGGGCCGTAATCCTCATCCGAGTTCGACACCTCGACAGTGAATAATGTGTCCCGGAATTTCTCCTTCAACACCATTCGCCAGGCAAACCCGATCATCTCGCACAGCTGAAAAAATATTCTGGGCGATACACCATTTCCGTATTGGCCAAAAACATCATAAATCTTCACATAATTCATAAGCCGCTCAACCTCCGCCATGTCGCCAGCGGCAAGGTTCACGCAGCGCGCGAACGCTTCGTGTGAAAAATTTCGCTCGAGGAAAACGCCTCCCTCAGACACGATGAACGTCGGGAACAGCAACGTGGAAAACATCAATATCTGTTCCGGGTGGCATTGGTCATTGATATACGAATGAATATCCAGGCCTTCCTGATTTGCCCATTGCTGCTTCCACGCGTCATAGGGTTCAGTGTCGATGACGAAGGGTAAAGAGTTGATCAGATGCATTGCATGGGCTCCAGACACGATTTTCCGCCGCGGGGGACCTCGGGGGGACAGTCCTCTGTTTATCAGAACTTGTTTTGTCCCTGGTTCTGCTCCATTACCCGCACGATCCAGCGAGATACTGGGATCGGCAACGACGATGCCATCGGACTGCGCTCATAGTGGCTGCAAGACCAGGATGTTTGCCAGCAGGAACGTCTGTCCGCGCTTGGGCATGCCAATGAACTGATGAGTTCGCCCACAGGAGCAGGAGACTGGTGCGCGAGGAATACGAACGACGAACGTCCATGTAGAAGATCCTGTAACGGGCAATAATCGATCTGATCAGGTGCCATGCTCGGCCGGACAGCGGCGCGGATGAGCGCAAAGAGTCGCTGGCTTCTCTGCACTAGCGCATCAGCCGGCATGATATTAGGTGGCCACTATTTTGGCGTCAATCAATCGATGGGTTGAACAATCGGTTTCGATGAGCGGTACAGCTCGTATCCTCGGGCAATGCGCCTGTTAAAGGCTCTGTTTGCCCTGCGTCGGTTTGCGAGCGCGGGTAGGCCTTCAGCGTTACTCACGATTCATCCGAAGTAACCTCTGTAAGATTTCGGACGATCCCTTGTAGGTTTCATCCCGAGTGTTCGATTCCTACGCAAAACACAGAAAGATCTGACTGCTGTCGTTTTCCAGATACACGCACATTTCTCTGTCACAAATAGACACAGGGAAATGTGCTCAATGATGCACCCCGCCAACCTTGCGGCAGCCGCCGCGTCCAAAGCCCCGATCATCGGCCCCGCCGCCTGCCCCTTGCGCAACACCCACGTGCAACTGTTGCCCCTCGCGTACGGCCTTGTCGAAAAACCCTTCGACCCCAGCAGCGAACTCACGCTGCCGTACACCCTGACCACGCGTCCCATGGGCATTCGCCGCCTGCGCGATGGCTGGCTGTACATCGTCGACAGTCTCAGCGGTGAGCTCTACGAATACCGCGTGCTTGAAGGCGTGATCAGCGCATTGCTGCATCGCGGCAAAAGCGTCAGCGAGGAGCAGCGCAGCGCCATCGAAGAACGTCCGGCGTTGATCTTCTCGCGCAAAAGCACCCTCTACGTGACCTTCGCCGACGTGCAGTTGAGCGCGGCGAAGTGCCGGCAGGTGCTGGACAGCGCGGAGGAGCGCGAGCACTTCATGCAGGCGGTCGATCTCGGCCCGGTGCATTGTCTGATCGGCGGCGAGCATCTGCTCACCGTGGCCCAGGCCAAACAGTGGCTGGCGGAAGTGGCCTGCACAGCGAAACCGCTGGCCGAGGCGGACGCCACGCGGATGCCGACGGTGCAGGTCAGCGATGCGCCGGAGCACGAACGCGAACCCTATCTGTGGGAAAACCCGCGACGTTTTCGCGAGGCGCATATCGGCGAATTTCTCGGGCGGGTGCGGGGGCCATATCAGGACGACACGCTGTTTCTGTTGGTCAACGACGACCTCGGGGTGATGCGTGATCTGGCTGATTATCAGGACCTGGTGGTCGGCTGGATCGAGCAGTGGAGCAACACCGACAACAACGAGCGCGACTATCTGCTGGCCAGTTACATCGAGTCGCTGAGTCAGCTCGGATCTCAGGACTTCGACACTTTGGCCAAGGCCAGCGACGATCCGCGCGCCCAGGCATTGTTCGCTGAACTGGAGCAATTGCCCGAACCGGATCGGGAAAATACCCGGCAGGCGCTGCTCGACTATTTGAACAAGGGTGGTGAGGTTGTCCCGACCGATACTCAGGCTCGACCTGAACTGCAACAACAGCGCGAAAAGGCTTTGGACGAGTCACTGGCGCTGAACCGTTTCGACGGCGTCGCCCCGGATTTCACCGCACACGCTCGCATCACCGCCGAGGCGGACCGACGCTTTTACACCCGCGAATATTTTGCTGAAGTCGCCCCGGCCGATTTCGTCGAGCGTCATCTGAACACACTGGTCGACCTCGGCAAGGATCAGAACCGGCGCATGAAAGACGTGCTCGACGGCCCGTTGCTCAGCGGCAAACGCGGCATCAATGACCTGATCGACCGTCCGGCCATGGACGAGGTGCTGAACAGTCATCGCGACAACCTCGGACGCTGGAATCGCCTGCTCGAACGCATCACCGCCGATCGCGCGCAACTGCTGTGCGCCGGGCGTTTCCATCGCTCGGCGTGGTATTTCGACGGCCAACTGCAGATCGATCAGGCGCTCGCCAGCGAATACGCCTGCCTCAAGGACATCGGCCGCAGCGACGCGGCCAACGAACAAATGCTCGATTACCTCGAGCAACACCCGCAACTGACCCGTCCGCTGTTCTACACCTTGCCGCTGCGCTTGCAGACCGAACAGGCCGGGCAATATTCAACGCTGTTCAACGCCGGCATGGCGATGTTCAACAACCTGCCGGACTGGCTGGCCAAGTTGCAGAGCATCGAGCAGCCGCAGCTGCCGGCCCTCGACGATCTGCCCGCACACAGCCGCGTCCTCGCCGATGCCGTGCAGGACACCTACAGCCCGGCGCTGAACCTCGGCCTGAGCCGGGCGCTGGAAGGTTTTGATCTTGCCGGCGAGAAAATCCCCGACCTCGACGAACTGTTCCAGCGCTTGCCCAAAGCCCTGCGCCTGCGCGTCTTCGACGCCGCGCGAACCAGCGGCGTGACCTTCACCGTGTCCACCCCGGCGGAGCAAGCGGCGCTGCAAGCCACGATCAAGGAAGTGCTGCGCGAACGCGACTACCTGAAAACCCTCAACCGCGAACGCAACCAGCTCACCCACAACAAAAACCGCCAGGGCCACAAAACCGCCCGGGCGGTGGAATTGCAGCAGGAAATCGTCCGCGTGCGCACGCAACTGGCCTTGTTCGAAGGCCGCCTCGCGGCAGCGCTAAGCCCGATTGATGAGGTGCCTGATCGCTCGGCGCGACTGTATGGCGCCACACCGGCGAAAGCGGGCGTGACGGTGGTGTTTCCGCCGGCGCAGCACGGAGAAATGCGCGGGTTGCTGGAGAATATTCGCGCGGGGGTGGCGGGGGTTTCGAAGGCGAGTCTGGTGCGGACGGAGGGGATGGGGTTGTTGGTGGTGTTGGTGCAGGTGGTGAATTTGGCAGCAGTTTTCCATGAGTTACGTAGGCAAACAGCGAATAAAAGGGTGTGGGGGCCTTTCGCCAATGCGCTCGCTGCTACGGGGGCTGCTGGATTCACTGCAGGGCAAAGCCTCGCCAATACTGCGTTGCAGGCTCGTAGCGATGCGCTGATTGCCAGGGTTCGGCACGAGGCATTGCAAAGCGTACACATACAAATGGGCAAGTTGCACATCGGACTGGGCTTTCTTACCTACGGTCTTGGGTTGGTAACCTCAGCAGTCAATCTCGCAAAACAACTCGAAAATTGGCAACAGTCAATTCGCAGTGGTAATCCGTCGGCACAGAGGGCCGCCGCGCTCGCAGTTTTAGGCGCAAGTGGAATGACGTCGGCTAATGCCTATGGTCTGGGACAAACTTTGTCTGCAAGCTACAAGGTACTCAATGCATCAAACAGCGCTGCGAGAACAGCTGCATGGGCCGCCGCCGGAACCCGTCTCTCTACAGTCTTTTTCCGGTTTAATCTTGCCGGCGCGTTGTTCACCTTGCTTGAGTTGAGCGGGGCCTGGCTGTTCAACCGCTACAACATCAGTGCTCATGACAAATGGTTACGGATCACACCATGGGGTAGAGATGCCGAGATGCGTGGCGATCATACACTTCACGACTATCAAAGTTATTTAGCCTTTCTGATCAACGCTCCCTATGTTCAGATCGGTTCGAACCAGGACGTGTCATGGTTGAGAAAACTGTTGCTCACACCCAAACCCGGCGATATCCATCTAGTCATACCCAGCCTGACACTAAGTGAATTGCTGCCACCCTTTGGCGGAAAATCCAAGCACCGTTTAGGTATAGGAGCGCATCGTATTTCCGTTCCGCTGCATAGCCGAGGAGTGCCACGGGAAAAGCGAGAAGTTATCAGCGACGAGATTTTAGCCAGTCTAAGTATCGCTAAGTCTGATTCCGATGGATTAGTGCTGTGTCTTAAGTATCCAGTCAATCTCGATTCTGAATACACGCCCGCGAAAGAAACCCTTGAGTTGGCAGTTTGCATTGAGTCAACGAATGAAAAAGGTGAGGGGATATCGCGAACTCGTATCATTCAACTTGATCCACGGGGAAAGGGCCACTTTCCGGTAGTAGGAGCCCAGCAAATAAAAAAGAAACCACCAATACTGCTGGTCGAAGTCCAGTTTCTTGAGCGGGCTGACCATGCAGATTAAACCCCACAAGCCGATTAACACGACGATCTGTGAGCAAGCCAGAAAAGCTGGAAGCATCGAACCATTTTCGAGTGGAAAAATCACTTATCTCGCACCACTTCCATTACCAACTTCCATACCCCCCTATGGGCCTCATATAGGCGAACTCAGTCAGGTCTACATGGATCTTGGCACAGGCTCACCACAGATATTTTCTTGGCAGATGACCTTGGGCGGTCCTTTCAGTCTTGCTTTCTGGTTCGTCTGTCTGACACCTGTGGCAGGAGGCATTCTTGGGCTGGCGTCCGGAGACGGGTGGGAAAGTTGGACCTACGTACAAGAGATTTTTCGAGAGTCCAAAATGCTTGGCTTAGAGGTTTTATTTCTCACTCTAACAATCAGTCTAGGCGTCTGGCACCACCACCACCACAAAACACGCCTCTCCCTCATCCCAACCCGCTTCAACCGCCAACGCCGCGAAGTCTGCTTCATGCCCGAAGGGGCGTCCGAACCAGTCTTCGTTCCATGGGAATCGCTCAGCGCCTGGATCATCGAAGCCAAAGGCGCCACCCAGTTTGGCGTCCATCGCCAATACGGCATGGGCATCGGTTTTCACCACGGCGAAACCCTAACCAGCCTCGAATTCCAATGCGCCGGCCTGGAGCTTGCGATCAGCCACTGGGAAGCGATTCGCGGCTACATGGAGTACGAGGTCAACGACCTCAAATCGATCCAGGACCTGCAAGACCTGCAAGGCCCGGACGACCCACCCCACGAAGGCATGCACACTTTTCGTAACGCCCGCGCGCGGATGCATCAGCAGATCCATGAAGGCCGCCGCTCGCGGTTGTCGGGGTTCTTCTGGTACCTGTATCACGTCATGACCTTATGGACGATTCCCAACCGTTTGGTCGAATGGGAAGTGCGCCGCCTGGAACGAATCGGCAAGCAGGCGCTGCCGGAAGTCATGCGCGAATGGTCCGAGCCGCTGCCGAAAGAGCAATGGGCCAAGCCCAGTGAAGAGTTGTTGCGACTGAGCGAACAAGTGCGGCGGATGCACAAGCGCCAGCCGCATCGGCCGATTACCGAAATATTCGCCGCTGTCGGTGCAAGCAGACACACGACAAGGCAAGGGGCGTGATTTGCCAGTAAACTCCCCTCCTCTCGCCGCCCTTTGTTCCTCGCGGCCACCCTCTTGATCAAAATGCGGAGTCCACCTTGCGTCTGTTCCACACCTCCGACTGGCACCTTGGGCAAAACCTGCACGGCCAGGAGCGCGATTTCGAGCACGCGTGTTTTCTCGAATGGCTGCTGCGCCAGTTGCACTTGGCGCAGCCGGATGTGCTGCTGATCGCCGGGGACATCTTCGATACGGTCAATCCGCCGGTCAAAGCTCAGGAACGCCTTTACGACTTCATCGTCAGCGCTCACGAACAGCAGCCGCTGCTGACCATCGTCATGATTGCCGGCAACCATGATTCCGGCTCACGGATCGAATTGCCCGCGCCGTTGATGCGGCGTTTGCGCACCCATGCGCTGGGTCGGGTGTTGTGGCTGGATGACGGGCAACTGGACGCCGAACGGCTGTTGCTGCCGTTGCCGGATAAAACCGGTGAAATCGCCGCGTGGTGTCTGGCGCTGCCGTTCTTGCGCCCGGCGGAAGTCACTGGCGCGCATCTGGGTGACAACTATCTGCGCGGCATCGGTCAGGTGCATGAATGGCTGATCGCGGCGGCGAATGCCAAGCGCCAGCCCGGTCAGGCGTTGATCGCTATCAGCCACGCGCACATGGCCGGGGGTTCGGTGTCGGAGGATTCCGAGCGCAGCCTGATCATCGGCAATGCCGAAGCGCTGCCCGCCAGCCTGTTCGGCGAAAGCATCAGTTACGTCGCCCTCGGCCATTTGCACAAGCCGCAGAAGGTCAACGGCGAGGAGCGCATCCGCTACAGCGGCTCGCCGATTCCGCTGTCGTTCTCCGAAATCGGTTATCAGCATCAGATTCTCGATGTGGTCCTGGACGGTGAAACTCTGGTCAGCGTCGAGCCGAAATTGATCCCGCGCTCGGTCAATCTGCAACGCATTGGCCCCGCGCCGCTGGCCGAGATCCTGCTGCAACTGGCCGACTTGCCGAACATCGATCTGCTGGCCGAAACCCAGCGCCAGCCATGGCTGGAAGTGCGCGTGCGCCTGGATGAGCCGCAACCGGATCTGCGCCATCAAGTGGAAACCGCACTGCAAGGCAAAGCCGTGCGACTGGTGCGCATCGCCGCTGAATACGCCGGCAATCGTGGCGCCGATGGCAGCGATGACGGCAGCACGTTGATCGAACTCGACCAGCTCACCCCGCAGGAATTGTTCAGCCGCGCCTGGCTCGACAATTACGGCAGCGAGGTCGACGACCAGACGCTCAAGGACTTTGCCGAACTGCTGCAGGACGTGCAACTGGAGGGCGAGCAGCCATGAAGATTCTCGCCATTCGTTTGAAGAACCTGGCCTCGCTGGCCGGGCCGTTTGAGATTGATTTCACCGCTGAACCGCTGGCCAGCGCCGGCCTGTTCGCAATCACCGGCCCGACGGGCGCCGGCAAAAGTACCCTGCTCGATGCCTTGTGTCTGGCGCTGTTCGGCGCCGTGCCGCGCCTGAACAACACCGGTCGCGATGCCAAAGTCCCCGACGCTGACGGAGAGATCGCCACTGGCGACCCGCGCACCTTGCTGCGACGCGGCACCGGTGAAGGCTATGCCGAAGTGGATTTTGTCGGCGTCGATGGCCGCCGCTATCGCGCGCGCTGGGAAGCCAATCGTGCTCGCGAGAAGGCTGGCGGCAAACTCCAGGCCAGTCGGCAGAGCCTGCGCGATATCGATCAGGATCAACTGCTCGCCAGCCAGAAAGGCGAATACAAAACCCAGCTGGAAGCCGCGCTGGGCCTGAACTTTGAACAGTTCACTCGCGCTGTGCTGCTGGCGCAGAGTGAGTTCAGTGCGTTCCTCAAGGCTGACGACAACGACCGCAGTGAACTGTTGGAAAAACTCACCGACACCGCGCTGTACACCCGCCTCGGCCGCCGCGCCTTCGACAAGACCAAAGAGGCCCGCGAAGCCCACAAGCTGTTGCAGGATCAGGCTACCGGCGTGACGCCGCTGGCACCGGAAGCCCGCGCCGAACTCGACGAGCGCTTCAACGCCGCGCAGCAACAGATGAAGGCGCAACAGGCGCAGCTCAAACAGCTTGAGCAACAACACAGTTGGCTGAAGGATTTGCGTCTGTTGCAGGACGCGCAAAAAGCCGCCAGCGAACAACTGCAAAACGCGCAACAGCAATGGCAGGCACTGGCCGGCGAGCGGGTGAAACTGACGCGTCTGGAACAGCTTGGCCCGCAACGCCATCAGTTCGCGCGCAAGGCCGAGCTCGATGCGCTGCTCACGCCACTGGCGACGCAGATTGCCGCGCACACCCAACAACACGCGGCGCTGGGCGAACGCCAGACGCAACTTGCGCAAAACCTCGACGCAGCAAAAGTCGCCCTGAGCGAAGCGCAACAACGCCAGAGCGAAAACGCACCGTTGCTGCGTCAGGCATTCGAAGAACAAAGCACCCTCGCCCGCCTGATCAAGGACACCGCCAGCAGCGCCGAAGCCCGGCAAGCGGCCGAGCAAGCATTCAAGGATGGCCAGAGCGCGATTCAGGCTTTGCAGGAAAAACAGGCTGAAGTCGCCGCGCGCTTGCAACGCATCGCCAGCGAGCTTGAGCAGAGTGCGCATCTGGCGCCGTTGAGCGATGCCTGGAGCGCCTATCGCGATCGTCTGCAACAGCTGATGCTGATCGGCAACCGCTTGAACAAGGGCCAGAGCGAACTGGCGTCCCTTGAACAGAACGCCGCGCGCAGTGCTGAGCAACTAGCCTCGCACAAACAGCAACTTGAAGTGCTGTTCAAAGAGGCCGGCGCAGAGCCCGATGCGGTGGCCGAACAGATCGGCCTGCTCGGCACCTTGCTCCAGGACAACCGCAAACAGCTGCGCGCAATCGAAGACCTGTCGCGCTTGTGGGCGTCTCAGCAGGATCTCGACAAGCGCAGCGCCGAGTTGCAACAACGCCAGCTCGACGCGCAGCAACAACGCGAACGCCTGACCCAGGACGGGGTGAAAACCAAGGCCGAACTGACCGTCGCCGAGCAGACCCTCAGCGTCACTCGGGAACTGCTCGAGCGGCAGCGGCTGGCGCGCAGCGCCAGTGTCGAAGAGTTGCGCGCGCAGTTGCAGGACGATCAGCCCTGTCCGGTCTGCGGCAGCAACGAGCATCCGTATCATCAGCCCGAAGCGCTGTTGCAAAGCCTCGGCCGCCACGATGAAAGCGAACAGGCCAACGTCCAGCAAGTGGTCGATCAGCTCAAGGAAAAACTGATCGAGCTGCGCGGCGAAGTCGGTGGCGTGATCGCACAACAGAAGGAGCTGCTGCAGCAACAGGAACAACTGGCGGCGCAGCAACAAGCCCTGGCGCCGAGCCTCGACGCGCATCCGCTGGCCGCGCAACTGTTCAATCAGGACGCCGACAAACGCGACGCCTGGCTCAGCCGCCAGACCGAGCAGTTGAACCAGAGCATCACTCAGGACGAACAACGGCAAAGCGCCCTGCTCACCTTGCAACAGGACGCCGCGCGCCTGTCGCAACAATTGCGTCAGGCCGAAGTGGCGCATCAGCAAGCGACGCAACAGCTGAGCCATCAGCAGCATGAACTCAACAGCGACCGTCAGCGCCTTGAAGAAGAACTCGCCGCGTTCGGCCCGCTGTTGCCCGCCGACACGCTCGAGGCCTTGCGCCTTGAGCCGGCGGCAACGTTCATGCAGTTGGACCGGCAGATCGCCGAGCGTTTGGCCCAGCTCGAGCAGCAAAAGGAAGAACTGAGCGAACAGCAGCAACGCCAACAAACGCTGGAGAAAGAGCAGGATCGCCAGCAGCTGCGCACTCAGCAACTGCACAGCGCCGAGCAGCAATTCACGGCGTTGACCGAGCAACAGCAAAACTGTCAGGAAAAACTCGCGCAGTTACTGGGCGAGCACAGCAGCGCCGAGCATTGGCAGCAGCAACTGGAACACACGGTGGAACAGGCGCGCAGTGCCGAAACCAGCACCGCTGAGGAGCTGCAAAGCGTGCGCACACAGCTTGTGCAAATCGCTGCAGAACTCAAATCGCAGCAGGAACGCTTGCAGGCGATGGAAGCTGAAGACCAGGCGCTCGCCAACAAGATCGCCGAGTGGCGCGCCAGCCATCCGGAACTGGATGACGGCGGCCTGGAAGACTTGTTGAGCGTTGACGACGCCCAAGTCGCTGAGCTACGCCAGACCCTTCAGCACAACGAAAAAGCCATCGAACAGGCCCAGGTCTTGTTGCAGGAGCGCGATCAGCGACTGCTCGATCATCAGGCCCGGCAGGACGGCACTCTTGACGCCGAACAGCTCGACAGCGCCCTCGCCGAGCTGCAAAACCAGTTCGCCGTCAGCGAGCAGCACTGCGCCGAATTGCGCGCCGAACAGGTTGAAGACCAGCGCCGGCAGAACGCCAATCAGGCGCTGGCCCAGCAGATCGCCGAGGCCTACGCCGAGTACCAGCGCTGGGCGCGGCTCAGTGCCTTGATCGGCTCGGCGACCGGCGACACCTTCCGCAAGATCGCTCAGGCCTACAACCTCGACTTGCTCGTGCATCACGCCAACGCGCAGCTGCGCCAACTGGTCAAACGCTATCGCCTCAAACGCGGCGGCAGCATGCTCGGCCTGTTGGTGATGGACACGGAAATGGGCGACGAACTGCGCTCAGTGCATTCGCTTTCCGGCGGCGAGACGTTCCTCGTATCGCTGGCATTGGCGCTGGGTCTGGCGTCAATGGCGTCGAGCACGCTGAAAATCGAATCGCTGTTTATCGACGAAGGCTTCGGCAGTCTCGATCCGGAATCGCTGCAACTGGCCATGGACGCGCTCGACGGCTTGCAGGCGCAGGGGCGCAAGGTGGCGGTGATTTCCCACGTGCAGGAAATGCACGAACGCATCCCGGTGCAGATTCAGGTGCGACGCCAGGGCAATGGTTTGAGCATGCTGGAGGTGAAATGAACACGCTGTATTCCTTCCGCCGCTGCCCTTACGCGATGCGTGCGCGAATGGCCCTGCGCTATGCGGGCGTGCCGGTGGAGATCGTTGAGGTCAGCCTCAAGAACAAGCCGGCGGAAATGCTCGCGCTCTCGCCCAAAGGCACGGTGCCGGTGCTGAATGCCGATGGCGTGGTGATTGATGAGAGTCTGCAGATCATGCGCTGGGCGTTGGCGCAGAATGATCCGGATGATTGGTTGCTGGCCGGGGATTCGTTCGCAGCGCTGTGGATGGAAAAACTGATAGAGGGTAATGATCAGATTTTCAAATCGGCATTGAATCGCTACAAGTACGCCGAGCGCTACCCTGAGCAGCCGATGGAGGCTTATCGAGCTGAAGGTGCGTTGTTTCTGCAGAAACTGGATGAGCTACTCGAAGGCCGCGCTTATTTGTTGGCCGATCATCCGAGCCTCGCCGACATCGCCCTGCTGCCCTTCGTGCGCCAGTTCGCTCATGTTGATCGCGAGTGGTTCGCGCAGACGCCTTATGTGCGCTTACAAGCCTGGTTACAGCGCTTGCTCGAATCCGAGCTGTTCACTTCAATCATGAAGAAGTAACCCGATTGATCGTTCCCACGCTCCGCGTGGGAATGCCTCAACGGACGCTCCGCGTTCGGCTTTGGAGGGACGCAGAGCGTCCGGGGCTGCATTCCCACGCAGAGCGTGGGAACGATCACTGTCTACGCCAGGGCGTTACACATGCCCAGTGCCATGCAATCCACTTCGAACGGTCCGAGGAAATCGACCGCCACCTTGACCGGCGGATTGCCGGCCATCAGCCCCAGCGTGTTGGCTCGTTCAATGTTGTGCGCGATGTTGTGGTTGGCCTCTATCGCCCGAGCCAAGCCGCCCACCGAGCCCTGGCCAAATCCCAACAGTGAAGCGCCGTTGGTCATCAGCGCAAGGCTGGCGATGACCCAGAGTCTGTAGCCTTTCATGCGCCGCCGACTCCTGCGAGTTCGGCCCGGTCAACCATTGCGCTTTGCGAGCGCAGTTCGAACTGGATGCCGGGGTGGGCGACGTCGATCGGAGCGTCGAAGCTGTGTTCCATCTGTGCGCTGATGCTGACGAACAGCACCACGGCCAAGTACAGACCGATGGCCAGGTAGGCGCCGCGTTTGGCGGAAGTGAGGATTGCGCTGGCCATGGTGTTCTCCGTGGGCAAAGGTTTCGATGGCCACAGAATCAATCAAAAAAGCCGGGGTAACCACTCAGGGTTTGCAATGGTGAACATCAGCTTCGTTGATTATTTAGCCGCTCTATTCCCTCGCTTGAAGAAACCTATGACCGAATGCCGCGCACCACTGATCGTTCCCACGCGCAAATTAATGCCTCTTACTGATCGTTCGATCGTTCCCACGCTCTGCGTGGGAACGATCAAAAACGTAGCGCGTGGGAACGATCGGTGGTGTTGAGCGCGCGCAAAAAGGGCCGTCGAAGGCTGCGATCTTTGACGTAAATCGCAGCCTTCGACAGCCCTTTTCAGGAGACGGGAATTTCAGGCTTGGGTTTTGTGATCCAGCGCGGCGTAGAAGTTGGCGCTTTGTTGCAGGTATTTCTGGGTGTAGCTCTGGGTGTGGGATTTTTTGCTGGCGATTTCGACGTTGGCACCGGCTGGCAATACCACGGTGGCAGAAATGGCGGAAGCGGCGATGACGGAGAAGAGATTGAAGTTCATGGCGGTAACCCTCGTGTTCGTTTGCTTGGTTTGCCCGGTCGGGCTGTGAAACAAACGTAACGCTCGAGGGTTACTCGCTTGAAATCTTTTGTAGCATTAGCCGTTATCAGTGCAATTAATACAACGATGCAGGCCCCGCAGACCGGGGCCTGTGGCTTATTGTCGCACCAGGAATTTAAGATCGCTTGGCGCGTCGATCGGCAGTTTTTGCACGGTTTTGCCGAGCAGACCGGTCTTGGCATCGCGCTCGACGACGACAATCTGGTTGCTCTTCTGGTTGGCAATCAAGACGAATTTTCCGCTCGGATCGAGGGCAAACTCGCGCGGGTGATCACCTTCGACTGAGCGCTTTTGCAGCTCTTTGAGCTGACCGGTCGCTGGATCAATGCCGAACACTACGAGCTGATTGGCCGTGCCGCGATTGCTCACGTAGAGAAACTTCCCATCAGCCGAGGCATGCAGCGCCGCGCCGGCCTTGTCCGAGGTTGGCTGGCCCGCCGCCAGATCGACCAGTTGCGTCTGGGTCAGTACGCCGTCGTTGTAGTCAAACACCGCAACCTGCGCGCTCATCTCCATGGTCAGCCACGCGTGCTTGCCGTCAGCGCTGAACAGCAGATGACGCGGGCCACTGCCGGCCGGCAGTGCCACCGAGGCGGTTTTCGCCGGGGTCAGCGGCAGGTGTGGGTTGGCCTTCGGGTCGTATTGATAGATGAAAACCTTGTCCGCGCCCAAGTCATTGGAGAACACGTAACGACCGTCCGGTGACGACACCGTCGAGTGCACGTGATTCGAGGCTTGGCGCTCAGGGTTGACCCGACTCGCCGGGTGGCCGCTCATCTGCACCACTGGTTTCAGCTGGCCGTCGGCATCGACCGGCAATACCGCCAGGGTGCCGCCCGGATCTTCCATCACCGAGTAGTTGCTGACGAACAGGTGTTTGGCGTCAGCGCTGAGGCTGGAGTGGGTCGGCTCGTTGCCCGGGCTCTGCACCTGATTGATCAGGCTCAGGGCATGGGTCTTCGGGTCGATGGCGAAGCTGCTGACACGACCGACCGGGTCAGTCTGGCCCGGGCCGTTTTCGTTGACCACGAACAAGCGCTTCTGGTCTTTCGAGAGGGTCAGCCACGAAGGGTTTTCGGTCTTGACCACTTGCAGCGGCTTGGCGTCGATCTGGCCGGTGGCGCTGTCGAACTGCATGCGGTAGATGCCTTGGCTGGAACCGGCGGTGTACGAGCCGACCAGCAACTGCAAGGTGTCGGCAGAGGCGCTGGAAAGCCCCATCGCGCCGACGCTGCCGGCCATCAGCAAAGGCCAGAAGTTACGCATTTTCATTATTGTCATCCTCATCGTCGCTGCTGCTGACTACGTCGCCGAGGCACACCAGACGATGCTCGCCCGTGGTCTTGGTGTCGCTGGCGTAACCGACGATCAGCCAGCTCTGCAGCGTCTCATCGAACGTCGCCGCCGCGACCTGCGCCGGGGTGAATTCCCAGTGCTTGGCTTCACGGCCATCGATGCATTCGATGTGCAGGTTATCGTCCTCGTCGAGGGCGAATTCGAAGGCGTGCAGGCCATCGATTTCGACCATACCGCAGTGTTCGAGGGCGTTGAGAAGGGTTTGGGCAGTCATGGCAAACAGTCTTTCTAGGGGGAAAGGGCCAATGATAGCCCATGGCGCCCTGCCCCTTGTGTAGGAGCTGCCGAAGGCTGCGATCTTTTGATCTGATCGTTCCCACGCTCCGCGTGGGAATGCCTCAAGGGACGCTCCGCGTTCCAGTGGGACGCAGAGCGTCCCGGGCTGCATTCCCACGCAGAGCGTGGGAACGATCAAGACACAGGAAATTACGGTGCTGGCTAGATCGCCTCTCGCGATGGCTTGCCATCCACCAGGCGCTGAATCCGCAGCGGGTTGGCGTTTTTCAGCGGTTCGGGCAGCAAGCTGTCCGGGTAGTTCTGGAAGCACACCGGACGCAGGAAGCGATCGATCGCCAGCGTGCCCACCGAGGTGCCGCGCGCATCGGACGTCGCCGGGTACGGCCCGCCATGCACCATCGAATCGCACACTTCGACACCGGTCGGATAACCGTTGAGCAGGATGCGCCCGACCTTCTGTTCCAGCAGTGGCGTCAGTTCGGCGAATTGCTCGAAGTCAGACGGCTCACCAATGATCGTCGCGGTCAATTGACCGTGCAGGCCGTGCAGCGCTGCGCTCAGTTGTGCCTGATCGGCCACTTCGACGATTACCGTGGTCGGGCCGAACACTTCTTCCTGCAGCACTTCGTCACCGTTGATCAACAGGCTGACATCAGCCTTGAACAGCTGCGGCTGCGCTTGGTTGCCCTGCTGCGGATTACCGGCCAGATGCTCGATGCCGCTGTGCGCGAGAAGCTTTTCCAGGCCTTTGCCATAGCTGCCGAGGGTGCCGGCGTTGAGCATGGTTTGCGCCGGTTGATCACCGATCGCAGCGGCGACCTGCTCTACAAACGCGCTGAACTGCGGCGAGCGAATACCGATGACCAGACCCGGGTTGGTGCAGAACTGACCGCAACCCTGCACCACCGAAGCGGTAAGGTCGCGCGCGACGGTTTCCGAGCGCGTGGCCAGTGCCTGGGGCAGGACGATGACCGGGTTGATGCTCGACATCTCGGCAAACACCGGGATCGGTTGCGGACGTGCAGCGGCCATGTCGCACAAAGCGCGACCGCCCTTCAGCGAGCCAGTGAAACCAACGGCCTGAATCGCCGGATGCTTGACCAGCCATTCGCCGACGCCGCCACCGTAGATCATGTTGAACACGCCGGCAGGCATGCCGGTTTTTTCCGCTGCACGAATGATCGCGTCGGCGACCAGTTCAGCGGTGGCCATGTGGCCGCTGTGCGCCTTGAACACCACCGGGCAACCGGCGGCCAGTGCTGCTGCGGTATCGCCACCGGCAGTGGAGAATGCCAGCGGGAAGTTGCTCGCACCAAACACCGCAACCGGGCCGAGGCCGATGCGGTATTGGCGCAGATCCGGACGTGGCAGCGGTTGGCGGTCCGGCAAGGCCAGATCGATGCGTGCGCCATAGAAATCACCGCGACGCAGGACTTTGGCGAACAGACGCATCTGCCCGGTGGTGCGACCGCGCTCGCCCTGAATGCGAGCGGCCGGGAGCGCGGTTTCGCGGCAGACCACGGCGACGAAATCGTCGCCAAGCGCATCCAGTTCATCAGCGACCGAATCGAGGAATTGCGCGCGACGTTCGGCGCTGAGGCTGCGATACGTTGGGTAAGCCGCAGCGGCGGCCTTGGCGGCGGCGTCGACTTCTTCCGCCGTTGCCTGAATGAAATCGTGCGGCAGGGCCTCGCCAGTGCTGGCGTCGACCGAGTGCAGTTTGACGGTGCCGGCGGCGCTGCGCTGACCGCCGATGTAGTTGTGACCGAGAATCTGAGTCATGGGATCTCCTTAAAGGGTGCCGATGCTGTCCGGTTCACAAGCCGCTTTGACCGGTGCGATACCGTTGACCAGCGGAGCGCCGAAGTCGCCCTGGCTGATTTCGAACGTGTCGCCCGGCTGGGTGCGGATGCCGTCGGCAAACGACAGGGTCGCAGTGCCGAAGAAGTGAATGTGCACGTCGCCCGGACGCAGGAACTGACTGTATTTGAAGTGGTGGTATTCGAGGTTCGCCAGGCTGTGGCACATGTTGGCCTCGCCGCTGAGGAACTCGTTCTGCCAGAGCACTTCGCCGTCACGCAGGATTCGGCTGGTGCCGGCAAGGTGTTGAGGCAATTCACCGGTGCGAAGTTCCGGACCATAACTGCAACTGCGCAATTTCGAGTGCGCCAGGTACAGGTAATTCTTGCGCTCCATGACGTGGTCGGAGAACTCGTTGCCTACCGCAAAACCGAGGCGATACGGCTTGCCGTCGTTGCCAATGATGTACAGGCCGGCCATCTCCGGCTCTTCGCCGGCATCTTCGGCGAACGGCGGCAGCGGGAACGGCTGCCCCGGACGCACGACGATGCTGCCGTCGCCCTTGTAGAACCACTCTGGTTGCACGCCGGCCTGCCCCGCCGCCGGTTTGCCACCCTCCACGCCCCATTTGAAAATGCGCATGGTGTCGGTCATCGCCGCTTCATCGCCGGCCTGCTGGTGCATCTTGTCCCGGGCCGAGGCACTGCCCAAATGGGTCAGGCCGGTACCGCTGACCAGCATGTGTGCCGGGTCCGGGTGATCGAGTGGCGGCAGGATGCGCAGGTCTTTGAGCAACTGCGCGTAGTCGTGGCTGGCGCCGAAGCCGAGGCCTTGTACTTGCTGCTCAAGCGAACCGCCGGCTTCGATCGCGGACAGAGCCAGATCGCGCACGCTGCGCGCGTCCTGCACTTCGCGGACCTGACCGTTGTCGACCACGCCGACACGGCGCTCACCGTTGGGTAATTCGAATTGAACCAGATGCATATGTCCTCTCCTTTATCCAAAATTCCGAAACACCGCAAAACCCTGTGGGAGCTGGCTTGCCAGCGATAGCAACCTGTCTGACACATCAATGTTGGATGTGCCGCCGTCATCGCTGGCAAGCCAGCTCCCACAGGGGTGGTAATTGATCCATAGGTGTCAGGTTCGGGTCGCGCCACGGGCGCTGGCGGCGAACTGGTCGACGGGCAGCACATGCTTGCGTTCCAGAACGCGATAAACGATGCCGGTGAGAATCAGTCCGAACACCATCACGCCCGAGAGGAAATACAGCCCCGAAGCCAGATTGCCGGTGTATTCCTTCAACGCGCCGATCACGAACGGCCCGATGTAGCCGCCGAGGTTGCCCACCGAGTTGATCAAGGCAATCCCCGCCGCCGCACTGGCGCCAGCAAAGAAACGCCCGGGCAAGGTCCAGAACACCGCTGTGCACGAGAACAACGCGAATGCCACCAGACACAGCGCCGCCAGTTGCGCCACCGGCAGCGACAGCCAGGCACTGAGGAACAGGCCCAGCGCACCGAGCACATAGAGCACCGCCAAGTGGCCGTAGCGATCATTCAAACGATCGGAGCTGCGCGGAATGATCAGCAGACCGATGATCCCGAAAATGTACGGCACGGAAGAAACGAAACCGGTGACCAGATCGCTGCCGCCGAACTGTTTGATCAGCGTCGGCAGCCACAGGCCGAGGCCATAAATGCTCAGGGTCACTGGCAGATAGAACAGCGCCAGCAGCAACACGCGTTTGTCTTTCAGCGCATGCAATGGATTGCCGTGGCGGGTCTGGCCGTACTCCTGCAGATCCTTTTTCAGCTCGCCGGTCAGCCAGTCTTTTTCCGCCTGATCCATCCACTTCACTTGCTGCGGGCCGTCCGGCAGCCAGCGCAGCACCGGCCATGTCAGCAGGATTGCCGGGGTGCCGATGACGATGAACAGCCACTGCCAGCCGTGCAGACCAAGGATGCCGTCCATGCCCAGCAAACCGCCGGACACGGGACCGGTGATCATCATCGCAATGGGTTGCGAGAGGATGAACAGGCCGAGGATCTTGCCGCGATGGCGCACCGGGAACCACTGGGTGATGTAGTACAGCACGCCGGGGAAGAAGCCCGCCTCCGCCGCGCCGAGCAGAAAGCGCATCACATAGAAGCTGTGCGGCCCTTGCACGAAGGCCATGCCGATGGTGATCGCGCCCCAGGTGATCATGATCCGCGCGAACCAGCGCCGTGCGCCGAAGCGTTCGAGCATCAGGTTGCTGGGGATTTCGAGAAGAAAGTAGCCGATGAAAAACAGCCCGGCGCCGAGGCCATAGGCGGCGTCGCCGATGCCAATGTCGGCGCCCATGTGCAGCTTGGCAAAGCCGACGGCGGAGCGATCCACATAGGCGATCAGGTACAGCAGGATCAGGAAGGGAATCAGTTTCAGTGTGATGCGCCGGACAAGCCGCAATTCCTGGCTCATGAGATCGGTCTCCGATTGTTGTTTTTATAGAACCTCGGGGGACGCCTCTCGCCGAAACAGCCAGGGCCATCCCTCCGTCAAAAACGACTATATAGTAATACTAATTACCCAACAACACTTCCAAAGCGCAGATTTTGAGCTTAGATTAAGCGTCAGCTCGCAAACAATAGTCTTACAATAAGAGAATCGATCATGTCTGATAAGAAACCCACCCTGCGCTCCGCCCAATGGTTTGGCACGGCCGACAAGAACGGCTTCATGTACCGCAGCTGGATGAAGAATCAGGGCATCGCCGACCATCAGTTCCACGGCAAGCCGATCATCGGCATCTGCAATACCTGGTCGGAACTGACTCCGTGCAACGCGCACTTCCGCCAGATCGCGGAGCACGTCAAACGCGGGGTGATCGAGGCCGGTGGTTTTCCGGTGGAATTCCCGGTGTTTTCCAACGGCGAATCGAACCTGCGCCCGACTGCCATGCTCACCCGCAACCTGGCGAGCATGGACGTTGAGGAAGCGATTCGCGGCAACCCGATCGACGGCGTCGTGCTGCTCACCGGTTGCGACAAAACCACTCCGGCGCTGTTGATGGGCGCGGCCAGTTGCGACGTGCCGGCCATCGTCGTCACCGGCGGGCCGATGCTCAACGGCAAGCACAAAGGCAAGGACATCGGCTCGGGCACCGTGGTCTGGCAGCTCAGCGAACAGGTCAAGGCCGGCACCATCACCATCGATGACTTCCTCGCAGCCGAGGGCGGCATGTCGCGTTCGGCGGGCACCTGCAACACCATGGGCACCGCGTCGACCATGGCGTGCATGGCTGAAGCGCTGGGCACTTCGCTGCCGCACAACGCGGCGATTCCGGCTGTGGATGCACGCCGTTATGTGCTGGCGCACATGTCCGGCATGCGTGCGGTGGAGATGGTTCGCGAAGATTTGAAACTGTCGAAGATCCTAACCAAGGAAGCCTTCGAGAACGCCATTCGCGTCAACGCTGCCATCGGCGGTTCGACCAACGCCGTGATTCACTTGAAAGCCATCGCCGGGCGCATCGGCGTCGAGCTGGACCTGGACGACTGGACGCGCATCGGTCGCGGCATGCCGACCATCGTCGACCTGCAACCGTCCGGGCGTTTCCTGATGGAAGAGTTCTACTACGCCGGTGGTTTGCCAGCGGTGCTGCGCCGCCTGGGTGAAGCCAATCTGATCCCCAACCCGAACGCACTGACCGTCAACGGCAAGTCCATCGGCGAGAACACCAAGGACGCGCCGATCTATGGCGAAGACCAAGTGATCCGCACCCTCGACAATCCGATTCGCGCTGACGGTGGCATCTGTGTGTTGCGCGGCAATCTGGCGCCGTTGGGCGCGGTGCTCAAGCCGTCCGCCGCTAGCGCTGAACTGATGCAGCATCGCGGTCGCGCGGTGGTGTTCGAGAACTTCGACATGTACAAGGCGCGGATCAACGATCCGGAGCTGGACGTCGATAAGGATTCGATTCTGGTGATGAAGAACTGCGGGCCGAAGGGTTATCCGGGCATGGCCGAAGTCGGCAACATGGGTTTGCCAGCCAAGCTGTTGGCAGAAGGCGTGACCGACATGGTGCGTATTTCCGATGCACGGATGAGCGGCACGGCGTATGGCACGGTGGTTCTGCACGTCGCGCCGGAAGCGGCAGCGGGCGGGCCTTTGGCGGCGGTGCAGGAAGGCGACTGGATCGAACTCGATTGCGCCAGCGGCCGTTTGCATCTGGACATTCCGGATGCTGAACTGGCCGCACGCATGGCTGATCTGCAAGCGCCGCAGCAGTTGTTGGTGGGCGGTTATCGTCAGTTGTACATCGATCACGTGCTGCAGGCGGATCAGGGTTGCGACTTTGACTTTCTGGTCGGTTGCCGTGGTGCCGAGGTTCCGCGTCACTCCCATTGACCCCCCACTGATCGTTCCCACGCTCCGCGTGGGAATGCAGCCCGGGACGCTCCGCGTCCCTTTCAGAGCTGGAACGCGGAGCGTCCCTTGAGGCATTCCCACGCAGAGCGTGGGAACGATCATTGCCTACCTCAAGATTGTGCCGTGCCTGCTATGATGCGCGGCATCTCCATCGCTCAGGATCGCGCCACTCCCCATGGATTACCGCAAACCTTCCGACCGTAAAAGCATGCACTCGCGCATCGTCCAGGAATTGGGCATGCAGATCGTCTCCGGACGCTTTTTGCCCGACGACAAACTGCCCGCCGAAGCCCTGCTCTGCGAGGAGTACGCGGTCAGTCGGCCGGTGTTGCGCGAAGCGACTCGAGTGCTGGTGGCCAAGGGGTTGGTGTATTCCAAACCGCGCGTGGGCACGGTCGTCAAGGCGCGCCGCGAGTGGCACATGCTCGACCCGGACGTGCTGCACTGGCTGATGCAAAGCAGCCCGCAGAATGAATTCTTCAACGTGCTGACCAGTGTGCGCAGCATCATCGAACCGGCCGCCGCCGCCCTCGCCGCTCAGCATGCGACGGATGCCGACATCGCCGCGATCAACGAAGCCTACCAACGCATGGAAGCCGCGCCGACCCCGGAAGCGCTGTTGCAGCCGGACCTGGACTTCCACAGCCGCATTGCCGATGCCACGCACAACGACCTGCTGGCGAACCTGTGCAACATGTTGGCGGTAGCGATCGCCGAGGCGTTGAAGCATTCCAATCAACGGCCGAATCTGCATGAACTGGCGTTGCCCAGGCACAAGGCGATTCTGACGGCAATTGAAAATCGCGACGCGCTGGGTGCCCGGCATGCGACGCTGGTGCAGCTGGATGATGCGCGCAGTGCGTTGAGTGTGGTGCTGGGTGCTGAGCTCACTTAGAGCTGAAGATCGGCCTGTGGGAGCGAGCCTGCTCGCGAAAGCGGTCTGCCTGTGACATTTGTGCTGTCTGACACTCTGCCTTCGCGAGCAGGCTCGCTCCCACAGGGGAATCGGCGCCTGGTTCAAAAATAACAAAGCCGCAACCCCTCAAGGTTGCGGCTTTGTCGTTTCAGGCCTTCAGATCAGTGGGCAAACAACGAATTACCCTTCTGCCCCGCCAGTTTCTCCGGCTTGATCAGGAACTTCGCCAGCGCTGGCAACAGCCACAGCGCGCCGAACATGTTCCACAGCAGCATGAAGGTCAGCATCAGGCCCATGTCGGCCTGGAACTTGATCGCCGAGAAGATCCAGGTACACACGCCGATCGCCAGGCACAGGCCGGTGAACAGCACGGCTTTACCGGTGGACTTCAGCGTTTGGTAATAGGCTTCCTGCAACGGCAGCCCGGCACGCAGGAAACTTTCCAGTCGGCTGTAGATGTAGATACCGTAGTCCACACCAATCCCCACGCCCAGCGCCACCACTGGCAGCGTCGCGACTTTCACGCCGATGCCCATGAACGCCATCAGCGCGTTGCCGAGTACCGAGGTCAGCACCAGCGGCAGGACGATGCACAGGGTTGCAGCCCAGGAGCGGAAGGTGATCATGCACATCACCGCGACGCAGATGTACACCAGGATCAGGATGGTCAGCTCGGCCTGTTTGATGACTTCGTTGGTGGCCGCTTCGATCCCGGCGTTACCAGCGGCGAGGATGAATTCCAGGCCGTCCTTGTTGTTTTCCTTGGCGAATTCCTGCACCGCGCTCACCGCACGATCGAGGGTCTCAGCTTTGTGATCGTTGAGGAACACCAGCACTGGCGCCAGCGAGCAGCTGTTGTTGTACAGGCCATCGGCGCGGGCGATCGAGTTGTTCAGTACGTCCGGGTTGCGCGACAGGGTTTCCCATTTCAGGTTGCCCTCGTTCATGCCCTTGATCATCTGCTTGGACACGGTCACCAGCGAGATCGCCGACTGCACGCCCTCGGTGTTCTGCATCTTCCACATCAGTTGATCGATCGGCGCCATGGCTTCGTAGCGCGAGCAGCCTTCGGCCTTGGTCTTGACCATCACCACCAGCACGTCGGAGCTGGTGGAGTAGTTGCTGATGATGAAGTTGTTGTCCTTGTTGTAGCGCGAGTCCGGACGCAGTTCCGGCGCGCCCTGGTCGAGGTCGCCGATCTTCAGGTTCTGGCTGTACCAGAGGCCGCCACCGAAGGCGATCAGCGCCAGCGCTACCGAAATCGGTGCGACTTTCGGGCTGGCGAAGTTCGACAGCAGGCGCCAGAACGGGTGTTCGCGGTTGGCGTCCTTCTTGCTCTTGGCAATCGCGCGCTTGCTGATGCCGACATAGGAAATCGCCACCGGCAGCAGGATCAGGTTGGTGAACACGATCACCGCAACGCCGATGGACGCGCCGATCGCCAGTTCACGGATCACCCCGATGTCGATGATCAGCAGGGTGATGAAGCCCACCGCATCGGCCAGAATCGCGATCATCCCCGGCAGGAACAACTGGCGGAAGGTGCGCCGCGCAGCGGTCAGGGCGTTATCGGCCTCGCTGGATTGCAGGGCGATACCGTTGATTTTCTGCACGCCGTGGGAAATGCCGATGGCGAAAATCAGGAACGGCACCAGCATCGAATACGGGTCGAGCCCGAAGCCGAAGAAGTGCATCAACCCCAGTTGCCAGACCACCGCCACCAGCGTCGTGCTCAACACCGCAATGGTGCTGCGCAGGCAGTTGGTGAACCACAGCAGCAGAATCAGGGTGATGACGAAGGCGACACCGAAGAACAGCACCACCATCACCAGACCGTCGATCAGGTCACCGACTTTCTTGGCGAAACCGACGATGTGGATCTTGATGTTGGGGTTCTGCGCTTCGAACTTGTTGCGGATCTTGTCTTCGAGTTCATGGGAGAACTGGCGATAGTCCAGCGCCAGCAACTTGCCCTGATCCTGCGGGTCCGGATAGGCCTCGAGCAGCGGGATGTCGACGATGCTCGACTTGAAGTCGTTGGCCACCAGACGTCCGACCTGGCCGGACTTGAGCACGTTGTTGCGCAGCAGATCGAGGCTGTCCTGGGAGCCGTTGTAGCTCTGCGGAATCACTTCACCGCCGGCGAAACCCTCTTCGGTCACTTCGGTCCAGCGTACGCTCGGGCTCCACAGCGATTTGAGGCCGGAACGATCGACGCCGGAAATGTAGAACACTTCGTCGTTGATCTGGCGCAGGGTCTCCATGTACTCCTTGGAGAAAATGTCGCCGTCGGTGGCTTCCACCGAAATACGCACGGTGTTGCCGAGGTTCGCCAGATCGTTGCGGTGCTCCATCATCTTTTCGATGAAGGGATGCTGCAGCGGGATCATTTTTTCGAAACTGGTCGACGGCCGAATCAGCGTGGCCTGCCAGAACAGGAAAATGCTCACCACCAGGCAGATCAGGATCACGGCCGGGCGGTTGTTGAAGATCAGGCGCTCGAGAACCGTCGCCTTTTCCTGCTGAGGAGTGATCAAGGAAGTCATAGCCCCGCCTTCTTGTTATTGGTCTCGGCACCGTTTGGCTGGGTGATGTGCAAACCACCCTGCCCGGTCAGAATCAGGTTGCCGTTGCCGGCGGCGGTGACCGACGACAGCGAAATGCGATCCGGGCGGTTGAACACGCTGAAGGTTTCGCCGTTGTCGCTGCTGCTGATCACCGAGCCGCCGTTGCCGACGATGACGATCGAGCCGTCTTCCAGAAGCGTGCCGCCGGACAGGCCGAACTCCAGCGCACCGCGTGCGGCTTTGAGTTCGACCTGCTCCCAGTTGCTGCCGAAATCGGTGGAGCGATAAAGATTGCCGCGCAAGCCGTACGCCAGCAGGGTCTGCGCTTGCGCCGTGCCGATCACGCCGAACAGTGAACCTTCGTACGGGCCTTCGAGTTTTTCCCAGGTCTGGCCGTCATCGGCGGAGCGGAACATGCTGCCGGACTCGCCGACGATGAACAGCCCGGCGTCTTTCACGGCGGCGATGGCGTTGAGGTGGAACTGGTCTTCGTTGTCGAGGCGATCGCTGACGTCTTCCCAGTGCTTGCCGCCGTCGGTGGTCTCCAGCAGCGTGCCGTAGGCGCCCACGGCAAAGCCGCTGCTGGCGTCCTTGAACCAGACGTCGAGCAGCGGCGATTCACGTGCAAGGTCTTCGAATTGTTTGGTCCAGGTCAGACCGCCGTCTGCGCTGGCGAGAATCTGCGCGTCGTGGCCCACGGCCCAACCGTTTTTGTCGTCGACGAAATACACGGCGGTGAGCAGTTGCCGGGTCGGCACCTTGGCCTGGGTCCAGGTCTTGCCCTGGTCATCGGAATAGACGATGTGCCCGCGATCGCCGACCGCGACCAGACGCGCGCCAGCGTGGACGACATCGAGAATGAGGCTTTTGGCGGCCTTGGCCGATTCGGTGGCATAGACCACGTCAGCCGGGGCCTCGGCCGCAATCACAGGTGCCGATAACGTGGCAAAGCCCAGCAGCGAGAGTGCTGTGGCCAGCAACGCGGTGTTGCGTAACGCCGGCGGGCGGCAACGACTCATAGACCTTCCCCTATTTATTATTGTTGGGCCATCGGGCCTTCAAGGGCGCCGCAAGGGTGCTCGGCTGGTGGCGTTTCGGAAGCATAGTCCTGAAACCCGCAATCCAGAGCCCCTTCGGAAGCTGGCTCATCCTATCGGGCTTTGCAAATGTCTGACAATCGGCGCCACGTTATCTTTTGTTAACCGAAAGCGGCCTTCTGTAACGAAGAAATTCCCCTGTGGGAGCGAGCTTGCTCGCGAAAGCGCCGGATCAGTCAACATTTGAGTTGAATGACACACCGCCTTCGCGAGCAAGCTCGCTCCCACAGGGGTTGGTGGTGAGTGCGGGATTTGAATACATGACCATTCGCCGGGGTGATGAGGCAAATCTCTTCAGAGGGACTTGCAGGATCGGTATTATGGTATACCATCAGACGCACAGACACTCTCAATCCCCCAACGGAGCAGCTCATGAGTTTCGAAATTCGCAAGATCGTCAGCTATGTCGAAGAAACCTTCATCGAAGGCGGCAAGGCTACTGACAAGCCGGTGACCATGGTCGGCCTCGCCGTGGTGATGAAGAACCCCTGGGTGGGCAACGGTTTTGTCGAAGACCTCAAGCCGCAGATCCGCGCCAACTGCTCCGACCTCGGCGCAATGATGGTCGAGCGTCTGGTCGGCATTATCGGCGGTGCCGAGAAGATCGAGGCTTACGGCAAAGCGGCGGTAGTCGGCGCTGATGGCGAGATCGAGCACGCGTCGGCGGTGATCCACACCCTGCGCTTCGGCAACCACTACCGCGAAGCGGTGAAAGCCAAGAGCTACCTGAGCTTCACCAACAAGCGCGGCGGTCCGGGCACTTCGATTCAGATCCCGATGATGCACAAGGACGACGAAGGCCTGCGTTCGCACTACATCACTCTGGAAATGCAGATCGAAGACGCGCCGCGTGCCGACGAAATCGTCGTCGTGCTGGGTTGCGCCGACGGTGGCCGCCTGCACCCGCGCATCGGTAACCGCTACATCGATCTGGAAGAACTGGCTGCCGAAAAAGCCCAGTAATCACAACAAGAAAGGCATTGCAGGAGCGCTCCATGATTCGGCTCACCGCTGAACTCACCCCGGCTGGCACCAGTTACCTGGCGACCGGCCAAGGCCAGCCCGTGGTTTTGATCCACGGCGTGGGCCTGAATAAAGAAATGTGGGGCGGGCAGATTGTCGGCCTCGCCAGCCAGTACCAGGTGATCGCCTACGACATGCTCGGCCACGGCGCCAGCCCGCGCCCGGCCAGCGGCACCGACCTGCTCGGTTACGCCGATCAGTTGCTCGAGCTGCTTGATCACTTGAATGTGCCGCAGGCAGCGGTGATCGGTTTCTCCATGGGCGGCCTGGTCGCGCGGGCCTTTGCCTTGCATTACCCGGAGCGCCTGCAAAGCCTGGTGGTGTTGAACAGCGTGTTCAACCGCAGCGAAGAACAGCGTGCCGGCGTCATCGCTCGCACCGCGCAGGCTGCCGAACATGGCCCGGACGCCAATGCCGAAGCGGCGTTGTCCCGCTGGTTCAGCCGTGAATATCAGGCGGCCAACCCGGCGCAGATCGCTGCATTGCGCCAGACCTTGGCCAACAACGATCCGCAGGGCTACCTGACCACCTACGAATTGTTTGCCACCCAGGACATGTACCGCGCCGACGACCTGAGCAGTATTCAGGCGCCGACGCTGATCGCCACCGGCGAACTCGACCCCGGCTCGACCCCGGAAATGGCCGAGCAACTGGCCCGACGCATCCCCGGTGCGAAGGTTGCCGTGCTGCCCGAGCAACGGCATATGATGCCGGTAGAGTCGCCGCGTCTGGTCAACCAGATGCTGCTGGAATTTCTCCAATTCGCACACTCCCGACAAAACCATATAAAGGGGATCGTTGCATGACACTCGCACGCTTCCAGATGTGCATCGGCGGAGACTGGGTCGACGCCCTCTCCGGCAAGACCTTCGAAAGCCTCAACCCGGCCTCCGCGCAAGCCTGGGCGGAACTGCCCGACGCCGATGAAGCGGACGTCGAACGCGCCGTGCAAGCGGCGCAAACGGCCTTCGACAGCCCGGCGTGGCGCGGCCTCACCGCCACCGCGCGCGGTAAACTGCTGCGCCGTCTCGGTGATCTGATCGCAGAAAACAAGGAACACCTGGCGCAGCTGGAAAGCCGCGACAACGGCAAGCTGATCCGCGAAACCCGTGGCCAGGTCAGCTATCTGCCGGAGTTTTTCCACTACACCGCAGGCCTCGCTGACAAGCTTGAAGGCGGCACCCTGCCGCTGGACAAGCCTGACCTGTTTGCCTACACCGTGCACGAAGCCATGGGTGTGGTCGCCGCGATCATTCCGTGGAACAGCCCGCTGTACCTGACAGCGATCAAACTGGCCCCGGCCCTCGCCGCCGGCAACACGATTGTGATCAAGCCGTCCGAGCACGCCTCGGCGACCATTCTCGAACTGGCGCGTCTGGCCCTTGAAGCCGGAATTCCGCCGGGTGTGGTCAACGTCGTCACCGGTTACGGGCCGAGCACCGGCGCCGCCCTCACCCGCCATCCGCTGATCCGCAAGATCGCCTTCACCGGCGGCGCGGCCACGGCGCGGCATGTAGTACGCAGCAGCGCCGAGAACTTCGCCAAGCTGTCGCTGGAACTGGGCGGCAAGTCGCCGAATATCATCTTCGCCGACGCCGATCTCGACAGTGCGATCAACGGCGCGATTGCCGGCATCTACGCGGCGTCCGGGCAGAGCTGCGTGTCCGGTTCGCGCTTGCTGGTGCAGGACGAAATCTACGACGAGTTCGTCAATCGTCTGGTCGAGCGCGCCCAGCGCATCCGCATCGGCAACCCGCAGGAAGACCACAGTGAAATGGGCCCGATGGCCACTGCGCAGCAACTGGCGGTGGTCGAAGGACTGGTCGCCGATGCGATCGCCGAAGGCGCGCGCTTGCGCACCGGCGGCAAGCGTCCGAGCGATGTTGGCGAAGGCTGGTTCTACGAGCCGACGCTGTTCGAATGCGACCGCAATTCGATGAAGATCATGCAGGAAGAAGTCTTCGGCCCGGTGGCTTCGGTGATTCGTTTCAAAGACGAAGCCGAAGCGCTGGCGATCGCCAATGACTCACAGTTCGGCCTCGCCGCCGGCATCTGGACCCGCGACCTCGGTCGCGCCCATCGTCTGGCGCGCGATGTGCGCTCGGGGATTATCTGGGTCAACACTTACCGCGCGGTGTCGGCGATGGCGCCGATCGGCGGCTTCAAGAACAGTGGCTATGGACGCGAAAGCGGCATCGACTCGGTGCTGGCCTACACCGAACTGAAAACGGTGTGGATCAACCTCTCCCAGGCGCCAATGCCTGATCCGTTTGTGATGCGCTAGGAGTCCTGCGAAATGATCGAACCCGGCATTTACAAAGACGTCATGAGCTCGTTCCCGTCCGGCGTCACGGTGGTCACCACCCTCGACCCGGACGGCGGCATCGTCGGCATCACCGCCAGCGCGTTCAGCGCGCTGTCGATCGACCCGGCGCTGGTGCTGTTCTGCCCCAATTACGCGTCCGACACCTACCCGGTGCTGCGCGACAGCAAGAAATTCGCCATCCACTTGCTCTCCGCCGAGCAGACCGCCGAAGCCTACGCGTTCGCCGGCAAGGGCAAAGAAAAGGCCCAGGGCATCGAGTGGCACCTGAGCGATCTGGGCAACCCGATTCTGGCCAAGGCCACGGCGATCATCGAGTGCGAGTTGTGGCGTGAATACGACGGCGGCGATCACGCGATCATTGTCGGCGCAGTGAAGAACCTGATCCTGCCCGAGCAACCGGTGACGCCGATGATTTATCACAAGGGCAAGCTGGGTGCGTTGCCGACCCTTGTTTGAGAACAATGCAAAACCCTGTGGGAGCTGGCTTGCCAGCGATGGCGACGGGACATTCAACATCAATGCTGACTGAACTACCGCTATCGCTGGCAAGCCAGCTCCCACAGGATTGAGGTGAGGCGAAAGAAATGAGTAACGAAAAGTATGAAAAAGGCCTGCAGATCCGCACGCAGGTGCTCGGCGAAGCCTACGTGCAACGCTCGATCGAGAACGCCGACGATTTCACCCGTCCGCTGCAGGAAATGGTCACTGAATACTGCTGGGGCCATGTCTGGGGGCGTGAGGGTCTGTCGCTCAAGGAGCGCAGCATGATCAACCTGGCGATGATCTCGGCGCTCAACCGCCCGCATGAACTCAAGCTGCATGTGCGTGGCGCCTTGCGTAACGGCCTGAGTCGTGAGCAAATACGCGAAATTCTGCTTCAGGTCGGCATTTATTGCGGCGTTCCGGCGGCCGTGGACAGTTTCCGGCTGGCCCGTGAAGCCTTTGCCGAAGCCGACGCCGAGGCCTCCAGTTAACCCTCGGCTGTTTTGATGCCCGTCTGGCATGGACAGCCAAGCTCAAGAGCGGACCCCATGAAACGCCAGCCACTCGACGACAGCTTCAAGGTCAATCGCAATCCCGTTACCCTGCGCGAAATCGTGCTGGACAAACTGCGTAGCGCGATCATGAATTTCCAGCTCATGCCAGGGGATCGCCTGGTCGAACGCGACCTCTGTGATCGCCTCGGTGTCAGCCGCACTTCGGTGCGCGAAGCCTTGCGTCACCTCGAATCCGAAGGCCTGGTGGAATTCGCCGACGCCAAAGGCCCGCGCGTAGCCATCATCACCCTTGACGACGCTGTCGATATCTACGAACTGCGTTGCGTGCTCGAAGGCCTGATCGTCCAGCTGTTTACCCTGCGCGCCAAAGCCAAGGACATCAAAGCTTTGGAAAAAGCCCTTGATGACAACCGCAAGGCGCTCAAGGACGGCGAGCTGCAACAGGTGATCGACTCGGTGCAGGGTTTCTACGACGTGCTGCTCGAAGGCTCGGGCAACCATGTCGCCGCCACGCAATTGCGCCAGTTGCAGGCGCGCATCAGCTATCTGCGCGCGACCTCGGTCTCCCAGGAAAACCGACGCGGCGCGAGTAATCACGAGATGGAAAAAATGGTCGAGGCGATCAAGAGCGGTGATCCGCTGGCGGCGCATCAGGCGTGTGTTGATCACGTCCGCGCGGCCGCCGCCGTGGCCCTCGATTATCTCAAGCGCAAGCAGGAAGAAACCGGCGTCGCCGTCAAAGGCACTCCGGCGATCACCCTGCCGATCGCGCTGAAAGAACCCCGCATAGGTCAATGACATGTTCAGCCCGAGCTTTTGCCCGAAATGCGGTGGCCCTGACCTCGGTCAGCAGACGCCGCCGGGTGATACGCACGAGCGCCTGATGTGCCGCGGCTGCGGCTATATCCACTACGTCAATCCGAAGATCATTGCCGGCTGCATCATCGAGCAGGACGGCAAATACCTCCTGTGCCAACGGGCGATCCCACCACGCCCGGGCACCTGGACGCTGCCGGCCGGGTTCATGGAAAGCGGTGAAACCACCGAGCAGGCGGCGCTGCGCGAAGTCTGGGAAGAAAGCGGCGTGCGCGCGGAAATCGTCTCGCCGTATTCGATTTTCAGCGTGCCGAAGATCAGCGAGGTGTACATCATCTTCCGCGCCATCGCCCTCGAGATTACCGGGCAGTACGGGCCGGAGACCATGGATTACAAGTTCTTCGCCCCGGAAGAGATTCCGTGGGAGCAGATCTACTACCCGGCGATCCGGCAGATCCTCGAGCGCTATATCGAAGAGCGCCAAGCCGGGGTCTACGGGATTTACATGGGCAATGATGACAGCGGCAAGATTCATTTCATGCGCTAAAAATCACCTGCCCCCTGATCGTTCCCACGCTCCGCGTGGGAATGCCTCTACGGACGCTCCGCGTTCGGCTCTGGATGGGACGCAGAGCGTCCCGGGCTGCATTCCCACGCGGAGCGTGGGAACGATCAATGCGGCTTAAATCGGGGCAACGCCCTCAACGATGATGATCTCCGCCCTCGCCCATTCCTCGCGGTAACTCTTCGCCTCCTGATACGCCGCCGAGCGGTAGCACGCCACGGCTTTCTCATAGCTCTCAAACTCGATGATCACTGTGCGCTGTGGCGTCTGCCGTCCTTCCAGCGCCTCGCTGCGCCCGCCTCTGGCGACAAACTTGCCGCCGAATGCGGCAATCGCCTGCGGAGTGCGCTGGGTGTATTGGCTGTAGTGCTCGGCATCGGCTATATCCACATGTGCAATCCAGTACGCCTTCATAGTGACCTCTTTGTTGATTTTGTATTATGGTATACCAATATATTTCCAACGAACCCTGAGAGTCCAGCATGGCCTTCAACAGCATCGAAGAAATCATCGAAGATTATCGCCTCGGCAAAATGGTCCTGCTGGTCGATGACGAAGACCGCGAGAACGAAGGCGACCTGCTGCTGGCCGCAGACCGCTGCACGCCGGAGGCTATCAGCTTCATGGCCCGCGAGGCACGCGGGCTGATCTGCCTGACCCTGACCGATGAACATTGTCAGCGCCTGGGTCTGGAGCAAATGGTGCCTGCCAACGGCAGTGTATTCAGCACTGCATTTACCGTGTCGATCGAAGCGGCAGTTGGCGTGACCACCGGCATTTCCGCGGCAGACCGGGCCTGCACCGTTGCCGCTGCCGTCGCGCCGAATGCCCGCGCCGAAGACCTGGTGCAGCCCGGCCACATCTTCCCGCTGCGCGCCAAGGAAGGTGGCGTGCTCACCCGCGCCGGGCACACCGAGGCCGGTTGCGATCTGGCGCGCCTGGCCGGTTTCACCCCGGCCTCGGTCATCGTTGAAGTCATGAACGACGACGGCACCATGGCCCGCCGTCCGGATCTGGAGCAGTTCGCGCGCAAGCACGGGATCAAGATCGGCACCATTGCTGATCTGATCCACTACCGCCTGAGCACCGAGCACACCATCGAACGCATCGGTGAACGAGAGCTGCCGACGGTGCATGGCACCTTCCGTTTGATCACTTTCGAAGATCGCATCGAGGGCGGCGTGCACATGGCGATGGTCATGGGCGACCTGCGCCGTGAAGAGCCGACACTGGTGCGCGTGCATGTGATCGATCCGCTGCGCGATCTGGTCGGTGCCGAGTACAGCGGACCGACGAACTGGACGCTGTGGGCGGCGCTGCAACGGGTCGCGGCGGAAGGTCATGGGGTTGTGGTCGTGCTGGCCAACCATGAGTCGTCGCAGGCGTTGCTCGAGCGCGTGCCGCAGCTGACCCAGCCGCCACGGCAGTTCAGCCGCTCGCAGTCACGAATTTACTCCGAGGTCGGGACGGGGGCGCAGATTCTGCAGAACCTTGGGGTGGGCAAGCTGCGCCACCTTGGCCCACCGCTGAAATATGCCGGGTTGACCGGGTATGACCTTGAGGTGGTTGAAAGCATTCCCTTCAGCGAATAACCCACTTGAAACAACATTCTCTGTGGGAGGGGCTTGCTCCCGAAGGCGTCCTGTCAGGTGACATCAGTGTTGATTGACCCGACGCATTCGCGAGCAAGCCCGCTCCCACAAGGGATCCGCGCTTCAAATCAAATTCTGTCGAACGACAAAAAGCTTATCCGCCAGATAACCGGTAAGGCAAAGTGCTTGCACAAAGTTTGGAATACCATAATATGATATTCCATAGACCGGACGAACCGAAAAACCGTCCAGCTACTGCTCCCGACAGGCGGGCAACAACGCAAGGCCCGCTCAAAAACACAACAATGAGGGCGTGAACATGGTGTTGAACAAAGCTGCAACCGCGATCTTTTTCGCGGGACTGCTCAGCGTTACCGGCCAGGCTGCAATGGCTGCCGAAAGCGTGAATTTTGTCAGCTGGGGCGGTAGCACCCAGGATGCGCAGAAACAGGCCTGGGCCGATCCGTTCAGCAAGGCCAGCGGCATCACCGTCGTTCAAGACGGGCCGACCGACTACGGCAAACTCAAGGCCATGGTCGAAAGCGGCAACGTGCAGTGGGACGTGGTCGATGTCGAAGCCGATTTTGCCCTGCGCGCCGCCGCCGAAGGCCTGCTCGAACCCCTCGACTTCAAAGTGATCCAGCGCGACAAGATCGATCCGCGCTTCGTCAACGATCACGGCGTCGGTTCGTTCTTCTTCTCCTTTGTCCTCGGCTACAACGAAGGCAAGCTCGGCGCCAACAAGCCGCAGGACTGGAGCGCGCTGTTCGACACCAAGACCTACCCGGGCAAACGCGCCCTGTACAAATGGCCAAGCCCCGGCGTGCTCGAACTGGCGCTGCTGGCCGACGGCGTTGCGGCTGACAAGCTCTACCCGCTGGATCTTGATCGCGCCTTCAAGAAACTCGACACCATCAAGAAAGACATCGTCTGGTGGGGCGGCGGCGCGCAGTCGCAGCAACTGCTGGCGTCCGGCGAAGCGAGCATGGGCCAGTTCTGGAACGGTCGCGTGCACGCCTTGCAGGAAGACGGCGCACCGGTGGGCGTGAGCTGGAAACAGAACCTGGTCATGGCCGACATTCTGGTCATTCCAAAAGGCTCGAAAAACAAGGACGCGGCGATGAAGTTCCTCGCCAATGCCAGCAGCGCCAAAGGCCAGGCCGACTTCTCCAACCTGACCGCCTACGCGCCGGTCAACCTCGACAGTGTGGAGCGTCTGGATTCGACGCTGGCGCCCAACCTGCCGACGGCTTACGCCAAGGATCAGATCACCCTTGATTTCGCTTACTGGGCCAAGAACGGTCCGGCTATCGCGACACGGTGGAACGAATGGCTGGTCAAATGAAAATCGCGGCCACTGCGCCCCGTCCCTCCACGGCCACCGGGAGCGCCCCTGGCGCTGCCGGTTCGGCCCTCAAGCAACGCTGGCGCGGCGCCGGCAACCTCGTCCCGGCGCTGCTGTTCCTCGGCCTGTTCTTTCTGGCGCCGTTGATTGGCCTGCTGCTGCGCGGTGTGCTGGAACCTGTGCCTGGCCTTGGCAACTACGAACAACTGTTCGCCAACTCGGCCTATGCGCGAGTACTGCTCAACACCTTTTCGGTGGCCGGGCTGGTGACGTTGTTCAGTCTGCTGCTGGGCTTTCCGCTGGCCTGGGCGATCACCTTGGTGCCGCGCGGCTGGGGGCGCTGGATCCTCAACATCGTCCTGCTGTCGATGTGGACCAGCCTGCTCGCCCGCACTTATTCTTGGCTGGTGCTGCTGCAAGCCTCGGGCGTGATTAACAAGGCCTTGATGGCGATGGGCATCATCGATCAACCGCTGGAGATGGTGCACAACCTCACCGGCGTGGTGATCGGCATGAGTTACATCATGATCCCGTTCATCGTGCTGCCGTTGCAGGCGACCATGCAGGCTATCGACCCGATGATCCTGCAGGCCGGCTCGATCTGCGGCGCCAGCCCGTGGACCAACTTCTTCCGGGTGTTCCTGCCGCTGTGCCGGCCGGGCCTGGCCTCAGGGGGTTTGATGGTGTTCGTGATGTCGCTCGGTTACTACGTCACCCCCGCTTTGCTGGGCGGGGCGCAGAACATGATGCTGCCGGAGTTCATCATTCAGCAGGTGCAATCGTTCCTCAACTGGGGCCTGGCCAGTGCCGGCGCCGCGTTGTTGATCGCAATCACCTTGGTGCTGTTCTACTTCTACCTGAAGCTTCAACCGGAATCCCCGGTTGGCGCCAGTAACGCGAGGTAAGCCGACATGCTCCTGACCCCCAATGCCATGAGCCGACGCATGCGTTTCGGCCTCTACGCCACGACTGGGCTGATCGGTCTGTTCCTGCTGTTACCGATCGTGTTCATCGTGCTGCTGTCGTTCGGCTCCTCGCAGTGGCTGGTGTTCCCGCCACCGGGCTGGACGCTGAAATGGTACGGCCAGTTCTTCTCCAACCCCGACTGGATGAACGCCGCTGCGGCCAGCCTCAAGGTTGCCGTGCTGACCACGATCTGCGCCGTGGCCCTCGGTTTGCCGACCGCGTTTGCGCTGGTGCGCGGGCGCTTTCCCGGTCGCGAGATGCTCTACGGCCTGTTCACCCTGCCGATGATCGTGCCGCTGGTGATCATCGCCGTGGCGGTATACGCGCTGTTCCTCAAGCTCGGTTATACCGGGACGATGTTCGCTTTCGTGGTCAGCCATGTGATCGTCGCGCTGCCGTTCACCATCATCTCGATCATCAACTCGCTGAAGCTGTTCGATCAGTCGATTGAAGACGCGGCGGTGATCTGTGGTGCCTCGCGTTTGCAAGCGGTGTTCAAGGTGACATTTCCGGCGATCCGTCCGGGCATGGTCGCCGGCGCCCTCTTCGCCTTTCTCGTTTCGTGGGACGAAGTGGTGCTCAGCGTGATGATGGCCAGCCCGACCCTGCAAACCCTTCCCGTGAAAATGTGGACCACCCTGCGCCAGGACCTGACCCCGGTGATCGCCGTCGCTTCGACGCTGCTGATCGGCCTGTCGGTATTGGTCATGGTGATCGCCGCCGCCCTGCGCCGGCGCAATGAAATCAGCGCCTGAGCGCCCAGGAGTACGACATGAGTGCCGTGATCAAAGACGCATCCCAGCAGAACGACAAACCCCTGGTCAGTCTGCGCAACCTGAACAAGCATTACGGCGATTTCGCTGCCGTCGACAATATCTCGCTGGACATCAAGGACGGTGAATTCCTCACCTTCCTCGGCTCCAGCGGCTCGGGCAAAAGCACCACGCTGTCGATGCTCGCCGGGTTCGAAACCCCGAGCAGCGGCGAGATCCTCGTCAACGGCCAGTCGCTGGTCAACGTGCCGCCGCACAAGCGCGACATCGGCATGGTCTTCCAGCGCTATTCGCTGTTCCCGCATCTGTCGGTGCGCGACAACATCGCCTTCCCTCTGGCCATTCGCAAACTGGCGACGGCCGAGCGCGAAAAACGCGTCGATGCGATGTTGAAGCTGGTGCAGCTGGAACAGTTCGCCCATCGCCGCCCTTCGCAACTCTCTGGTGGTCAGCAACAACGTGTCGCCATCGCCCGGGCGCTGGTTTACGAGCCGCGCATTCTGTTGATGGACGAACCACTCGGTGCGCTGGATAAAAAACTGCGCGAAGACCTGCAAGACGAACTGCGCCAACTGCACCGGCGCCTGGGCATCACCATCGTTTACGTGACGCACGACCAGGAAGAAGCCATGCGTCTGTCCCAGCGCATCGCAATTTTCAGCCACGGCAAGATTGTCGGTCTCGGCAGCGGTTACGACCTTTATCAGAACCCGCCGAATGCGTTTGTTGCGTCGTTTCTGGGTAACTCGAACTTCCTCAAACTCAAGGCGCAGAGCAATGCAGCGGCGAGTTTCGAGGGGCAGTCGTTGTCGATTCGGCTGACGGCGGGATTGCACACCGATCAGGATGTGCTGCTGATGGTGCGCCCGGAAAAAGCCTTGGCGCTGAGCACGCAGCAGGCGCTCGATGAGCCGTTGGCGGCGGGCTGGAATGAGGTGTCGGCGAATGTTGTGGAGGTGCTGTTTCTCGGTGAAAGCCAGACGTGCAGCGTGGTGACGGCGGGCGGGACGTCGATGACGGTGAAAGCGCTGTCGGCCGCCGGCATGCCACTCAAGGCTGGGGATCCGGTGCGGGTGCGCTGGGCGACGGCGGATGCGTGTGTTTATACCGAGTGGACGGAGAGCGACCTGAACAAAGCAGCGGGTGCTCACTAAAACCCAATCCAGTGAAATTCCCCGTGGGAGCGAGCTTGCTCGCGAAGAGGCCGTGTCAGTCACCATTAATGTTGAATGACGCACCGCATTCGCGAGCAAGCTCGCTCCCACAGGTTCGGTATTGTTCAATGAATCGGGGAATACCCTTCAACCTCATCCGGCCAAGCCGTCAGCACTTCAAACCCGCTCTCCGTCACCGCCACCATATGCTCCCACTGTGCCGACAACGAGCCATCCTTGGTCAGCACGGTCCAGCCATCCGGCATGTTCTTCACATGGCGCTTGCCGGCATTGAGCATCGGCTCCACGGTGAAAATCATCCCGGCCTTGAGCTTCAGCCCTTGATTGGGGAAGCCGTAATGCAGGATCTGCGGCTCATCGTGATAGACCTTGCCGATGCCGTGACCGCAGTACTCGCGCACTACACTGAAGCCCTCCGCCTCCGCCAGGCTCTGGATCGCATGACCGATATCCCCCAGCGTTGCGCCCGGTTTGACTGCGCGAATGCCCGCGCACATCGCATCGTAAGTGGTCTTGATCAAGTGCTGCGCCTCGGGGCTCGCCTCACCCACGACATACATGCGGCTGGTATCACCGAACCAGCCGTCCTTGATCACGGCGATGTCGAGGTTGACGATATCACCATCCTTCAATGGCGTACCCGATGGAATCCCGTGGCACACCACGTCATTGACCGATGCGCAGACGGTTTTCGGAAAACCGTGATACCCGACGTTCGCCGGCACGGCTTTCTGCACATTGACGATGTAGTCGTTGCACAGCCGATCCAGTTCATCGGTGGTCACGCCGGCCTTCACATGCGGCACCAGCATCGCCAGCACTTCGGCGGCGAGTTTGCCGGCGGCGCGGGATTTTTCGATGTCGGCCGGCGTGTTGATTTTGATCTGGTTTCTCATGCGCTGACGGCTTCCTGGGTCAGTTGTTGCAGATCCAGTCCGCCGTTCTGTTCGGCGCGGATCAGCAGGCGGCAAATGGCGCTGTGGTCGAGGTTGGGATGCAGCTCGGCGAGCATGCCGATGCGCATCCAGTGCTCGGCCTGCGCGTTGATCGAGCGGCTGAGGGCGTTGCTGGAGATACGCAGGTTCTCGTGCATGTCCTCTGAAATCTTTACGATGCCCATATATGAATCCGATACGATGTGTATATGGATCGTATATTAATCAGTGCATACGGGAGATTGCAATGCCGACGACAAAATCGACGCTGTGGCAGATTCGCCTCCCCCTCCACCGCGCAAATCGACTACCATGCCGCCGCCGGTTTCCACACGGAATTAATAGGGAATCCGAAATGCTTGCACAGCATCAATCGGAACTGCCCCCGCAACTGTAGGTGCCGAGCCTGCTCCTTGACTGCCACTGGGTGAAACCCGGGAAGGCCGGAGCATGGCGACGACGCACCAGTCAGGAGACCTGCCGGCACAATGACGACTAACCGGCGGGGTGTCCGGGAAGGACATCGTGCCGTGCGCGTTTTCCCCGTGCCGGCCTTGCGCAGTTTCCACGACCGCGCCCGAGGTGTGTTTCCAACCGTACCCGCCCTCCCCGTACGGTTCCCCTGGAGACTGCCCCATGCTGCTGCCCCGCGTTGCTACCCTGCTCACCGGTCTGAGCCTCTGTGCCTTGGCGCAAGCGGCGCCGACTGCGTATCCGCTGACCATCGAAAACTGCGGCAGCAGCCTGACCTTTCAGCACGCGCCCGCGCGTACGGTGACCATCGGCCAGGCCGGTACGGAAATGCTTTATGCCTTGGGCCTGGGCGACAAAGTCGTCGGCACCTCGTTGTGGTTCAACGACGTGCTGGGCACATACAACGCGCAGAACGACAGGGTCGAGCGCCTCGCCGACAACGAGCCGAGTTTCGAAGCGGTGATCGGCAAACGTCCGGAGCTGGTTGCGGTGGAGCTGGAATGGATGGTCGGCCCGCAAGGCGCGGTCGGCACCCGCGAGCAGTTTCATGAACTGAAGATTCCGACCTATCTGCTGCCCTCCGATTGCGAAGCCAAGGACAACCTCGTCGGCTCGGACGGCACGCGGCTGGCGCCGTTTCGCATCGACAGCATCTACAAAGGCGTGAGCCAACTGGCAGCGATTTTCGATGTGCAGGCGCGTGGCGAACAGCTCAATGAGCAGCTCAAAGCCAGCCTCGCACAGTCGATCGCCACGGCGAAAAAACAGCAACGCAAAGACGTCAGCGCCCTGGTCTGGTTCTCCAGCGCCGAGATGGACATCGAGCCGTTCGTGGCTGGGCACAAAGGCGTTCCCGACTTCATGCTCAGCACCCTCGGCGTGCGCAACGTCGTCGAGTCGGATGAAGAATGGCCAACCGTCGGCTGGGAAACCATCGCCAAGGCCAAGCCGACATTTCTGGTGATCGCGCGCATGGATCGTCGGCGTTTCCCGGCGGACGACTATCAGAAGAAACTCGCCTTCCTGCGCAGCGATCCGGTGACGCGCAACATGGACGCGGTGAAGCACAATCGCATCATCATCCTCGACGCCATGGCCATGCAGGCCAGCCTGCGTACCTTCAATGGCCTCGCACAACTGGCCAGCGCCATCAACGGCTACGACCTGTCGCAATGAGCAGACGCCTGATCCGTTTGCTGCTGGTGCTGTTGACGCTGTCGGTTGCGCTGACCGGCGGCGTGGCCATTGGTGAGACTTCGATCGAGCCGAGCGTGGTGTTGCAGGTGCTGGCCAACAAGCTGTGGGGCGCCGGCTATGTGCTCGACCCGATCGACGAAGGCATTGTCTGGAATTACCGCCTGACCCGCGCCCTGGTCGCTGCGGCGTGCGGTGCCGGGCTGGCGACCTGTGGCGTAATCCTGCAATCGCTGCTGCGCAATCCGTTGGCCGATCCGTATCTGCTGGGCATTTCTGCGGGGGCCTCGACCGGCGCGGTGATGGTCGCCCTGCTCGGCGTCGGTGCCGGGGCGATTTCATTGTCGGTCGGTGCCTTTGCCGGTGCGGTGACGGCGTTCGTGCTGGTGATCCTGTTGGCGCGGGTCAGCGGCTCGGCCAGCGGCACGGGGCAGATCATTCTGGCCGGGATTGCCGGTTCGCAATTGTTCAATGCCCTCACCGCGTTTCTGATCACCCGCTCGGCCAGTTCGGAACAGGCGCGCGGGATCATGTTCTGGCTGCTCGGCAATCTCGGCGGCGTGCGCTGGCCGTCGGTGTGGCTGGCGGTCCCAGTGGCCTTGCTCGGGCTGGTCGTTTGCCTGCGGCACCGGCGGGCGCTGGATGCGTTTACCTTTGGCGCGGACTCAGCAGCCTCGCTCGGCATTCCAGTGCGACGCGTGCAAATTCTGTTGATCGGCTGCGCCGCGCTGGTGACGGCGGTGATGGTGTCGATCGTCGGCTCGATCGGCTTTGTCGGCCTGGTGATTCCCCACGCAGCGCGGTTGTTGCTCGGCACGGGGCATGCGCGTCTGCTGCCCGCCAGTGCACTGGGCGGCGCGGTGTTTCTGATTGCCGCCGATGTGCTGTCGCGCACCCTGATCAAGGGGCAGGTGATTCCGGTCGGTGTGATCACCGCGCTGGTCGGCGCGCCGGTGTTCGCGCTGATTCTGGTAGGCCGGAGATCGGCGCGATGAACACCGTTCTGAGTTGTGCGGGTGTGGGCTTTAAGGTGCGCGGTGCCGAGTTGCTCAACGGTGTCAGCCTCGACGTTCAGCGCGGCGAGACCTTGGGCATTGTCGGGCCGAACGGTTCGGGGAAATCCACGTTGCTCAAATTGCTCGCCGGGCTGCGTGAACCGAGCGTGGGCCAAGTGCAACTCCACGGTCGGGTGCTGGGCAAGATGTCACGGCGCAGCATCGCGCAGACACTCGCGGTGGTTGAGCAACAGGCCGATACCGACGATGGCATTCGCGTGTTCGACGCGGTGGCGCTGGGGCGGACGCCGTGGTTGTCGGCACTACAACCGTGGTCCCCCGCCGATGATGCGATCGTCGAGCAAGCGCTGGTTGACGTCGACGCCGTGCACCTGCGCAACCGACTCTGGCGCAGCCTCTCCGGCGGCGAACGCCAACGCGTGCACATCGCCCGCGCTCTGGCACAACGCCCACAGATCCTGCTGCTCGACGAACCGGCCAACCACCTCGACATCCAGCATCAGTTGAGCATTCTGCAAGTAGTCCGCGCACTGCCGGTGACGACGTTGATCGCCTTGCACGATCTCAATCAGGCACTCAAGTGCGATCGCCTGGCGGTGCTGGAGCGCGGGCGTCTGGCGGCATTGGGCGAGCCGTTGCACGTGCTGACGCCGGAGCGGTTGCAGACGACTTTCGGAGTCAGGGCGCACTACCTGACGGACCCGTTCGATGGTGCGCCGATATTGCGTTTCCTTGCTTGATGCATGTGTAGCTGAGAGACCGCCTTCGCGAGCAAGCCCGCTCCCACATGAGATTTGTGGAGTTGCCGGGATTCTTTAGTACAACCGAAATCCTGTGGGAGTGAGCTTGCTCACGAAGGCGGCAGGTCGGGCGATTTATTTGTGGCTGACACACTGCTTTCGCGAGCAAGCTCGCTCCCACATTGGATTTGTGGGTTGTCGGGGATGGCGGGTGTAGCGCGAAATCCTGTGGGAGTGGGCTTGCTCACGAAGGCGGCAGGTCGGGCGATTTATTTGTGGCTGACATTCCGCTTTCGCGAGCAAGCTCGCTTTCCACAGTGGACTTGTGGGTTGCCGGGGATCGCGGGTGTAGCGCGAAATCCTGTGGGAGTGGGCTTGCTCACGAAGGTGGCAGGCCGGGCATTTTATCGGTGGCTGACACGCCGCCTTCGCGAGCAAGCTCGCTCCCACATTGGTTTTGTGGGTTGCCGGGGATCGCGGGTGTAGCGCGAAATTCTGTGGGAGTGGGCTTGCTCACGAAGGCGGCAGGTCGGGCGATTTATTTGTGGCTGACAGACCGCTTTCGCGAGCAAGCTCGCTCCCACAATGGATTTGTGGGTTGCCGGGGATCGCGGGTGTAGCGCGAAATCCTGTGGGAGTGAGCTTGCTCACGAAGGTGGCAGGTCAGGCAATTTATCTTTGGCTGACAGACCGCTTTCGCGAGCAGGCTCGCTCCCACAGTGGATTTGTGGGTTGGCGCGGATGGCAGGTGTAGCGCGAAATTCTGTGGGAGTGGGCTTGCTCACGAAGGCGGCAGGTCGGGCGATTTATTTGTGGCTGACAGACCGCTTTCGCGAGCAAGCTCGCTCCCACAATGGATTTGTGGGTTGCCGGGAATCGGGGTGTAGCGCGAAATCCTGTGGGAGTGGGCTTGCTCACGAAGGCGGCAGGTGAGGCAATTTATTTGTGGCTGACACACCGCTTTCGCGAGCAGGCTCGCTCCCACATTGGTTTTGTGGGTTGCCGGGGATCGCGGGTGTAGCGCGTAATCTGGTGGGAGTGAGCTTGCTCACGAAGGCGGCAGGTCAGGCAATTTATTTGTGGCTGACAGACTGCTTTCGCGAGCAGGCTCGCTCCCACATTGGATTTGTGGGTTGCCGGGGATCGCGGGTGTAGCGCGTGATCTGGTGGGAGTGGGCTTGCTCACGAAGGCGGCAGGTCGGGCGATTTATATGTGGCTGACAGACCGCTTTCGCGAGCAGGCTCGCTACCACATTGGATTTGTGGGTTGTCGGGGATGGCGGGTGTAGCGCGAAATCCTGTGGGAGTGAGCTTGCTCACGAAGGCGGCAGGTCGGGCGATTTATTTGTGGCTGACACACCGCTTTCGCGAGCAAGCTCGCTCCCACATTGGTTTTGTGGGTTGCCGGGGATCGCGGGTGTAGCGCGAAATCCTGTGGGAGTGGGCTTGCTCACGAAGGCGGCAGGTCGGGCGATTTATTTGTGGCTGACAGACCGCCTTCGCGAGCAGGCTCGCTCCCACAGTGGTTTTGTGGGTTGCCGGGGATGGCGGGTGTAGCGCGAAATCCTGTGGGAGTGAGCTTGCTCGCTCCCACAGGGATTATGTATTCCAGGGCGGTAATGGATCAGGCCCAGTCTTTGCGCAGTTGTCGTGCGGCGTTGACCATGTGCACCAACGCCGCTTCGGTCTCTGGCCAGCTTCGGGTTTTCAACCCGCAATCCGGATTGACCCACAGCCGCTCGACCGGAATACGCTGCGCCGCCTTGCGCAGCAAGCCAACCATTTCCGTCACATCGGGAATCCGTGGCGAGTGAATATCGTAGACGCCCGGGCCGATGTCGTTCGGGTAGGCGAACGCTTCGAAAGCCTCAAGCAGTTCCATGTCCGACCGTGAGGTTTCGATGGTGATGACATCGGCATCCATCGCCGCGATCGACTCGATCACATCGTTGAATTCGCTGTAGCACATGTGCGTATGGATTTGGGTTTCATCGCGCACGCCGGAGGCGCACAGGCGGAAAGCTTCGCTTGCCCATTCCAGATACGCCGGCCACTGCGCCCGGCGTAACGGCAAGCCTTCGCGGAACGCCGCTTCGTCGATCTGCACGATTTTGATTCCTGCCGCTTCCAGATCATTCACTTCGTCACGAATGGCCAGCGCCAGTTGTCGAGCCTGCACCTCGCGGCTGGCGTCTTCGCGGGCGAACGACCACATCAGCATGGTCACCGGGCCGGTCAGCATGCCTTTCATGACTTTGTTGGTCAGACCTTGGGCGTAGCGAATCCACTCGACCGTCATCGCTTGCGGGCGGCTGAGGTCGCCGAAGATTACCGCCGGTTTGACGCAACGAGAACCGTAGCTCTGCACCCAGCCAAAGCGGGTAAATGCGTAGCCGTCGAGTTGCTCGGCGAAGTATTCGACCATGTCGTTGCGCTCGGCTTCACCGTGCACCAGCACATCGAGGCCGAGGCGTTGTTGAATTTCTACAGCGTGGCGAATTTCCGTATGCATCGCATCGGTGTAATCGGCCGCGCTGAGCTTGCCTTGCTTGTGGGCCTGACGCGCCAGTCGGATCGCCGCCGTTTGCGGAAACGAACCAATAGTGGTGGTCGGAAACAGCGGTAAATCGAGTTTGCCGCGCTGTTTGGCGATGCGCTGGGCAAACGGCGATTGGCGTTGCGCATCCCTGGCAGTGATCGCCGCAACCCGCGCTTCCACCGCCGGCTTGTGAATACGCGGCGAGGCGGCGCGGCTGGTTTGTACCGAGCGGCTTTGCGCCAGGGCGCGCAACACCTGCGGCGCTTCCGGCTCGCTGACCGCTTGAGCGAGCACGGCGACCTCTTCGCACTTCTGCACGGCAAATGCCAGCCAACTTTTCAGTTCGGCATCGAGCTGGTCTTCTCGGCCCAGATCAACCGGGCTGTGCAGCAACGAGCAGGACGGCGCCACCCACAAACGGTCACCCAGACGCTCATGGGCATGGCGCAGCGTCACCAGCGCGTTTTGCAGATCGCAGCGCCAGACGTTGCGGCCGTTGACCACACCCAGCGACAGCACTTTATAGGCCGGCAGACGATCCAGAATGGTCGGGTACTGATCCGGCGCGCGCACCAGATCGATGTGCAGGCCATCGACCGGCAGGTTCGCCGCCAGGCCGAGGTTTTCTTCCAGACCACCGAAGTACGTAGCAAGCAGTTTTTTCAGCGGGTCGCGCTGGATCTGGTTGTAGGCGCGCTCGAAGGCATTCTTCCAGTCCTGAGGCAGATCGAGCACCAGAATCGGCTCGTCGATCTGCACCCACTCCACGCCCAATGCTGCCAGTCGCGCGAAGATCTGGCCGTACAGCGGCAGCAGGCGATCAAGCAAATCGAGCTTGTCGAAATCGGTGCCTTTGGTTTTGCCCAGCCACAGATAGGTTAGCGGGCCGATGATCACCGGTTTGACGTTGTGCCCCAGCGCACGGGCCTCTTCTGTTTCCTCAAACAGCTGCTCCCAACCCAGCTGAAATTGTTGATCGACGCTGAATTCCGGTACGAGGTAGTGATAGTTGGTGTCGAACCACTTGGTCATTTCCTGAGCGTGGCCACCGCCGCAGCAGCCGTTGCTGACACCCCGGGCCATGCTGAACAGCGTCTGCAGCGTGGCTTTGCCGTCATGCGGGCGGAAGCGTTCGGGGATCACGCCGAACATCAGCGAGTGCGTGAGCACCTGGTCGTACCAAGCGAAATCGCCGACCGGCAGCAAGTCGATGCCAGCGTTTTTCTGCAAGTTCCAATGGGCCTTGCGCAGCGCACGCCCGACGTCACGCAAGCCCGCCTCATTCAGTTCTCCTTTCCAGAACGCCTCTTGCGCTTTCTTCAGTTCGCGGTCGCGACCGATGCGCGGAAATCCAAGGGAATGGGCCAGTGCCATGACAAAAAACTCCAGATGCTTATTCGATGGCAGCCATTGTCGGGATCCGATCCTAATGAAACAAACTCAATCTTTTCTGCTTCATCACAAGCTTTGCTCATGCACAGTGGCACGTGTAGGAGCTGCCGAAGGCTGCGATCTTCGGCCCGTAGGGACGCTGAGCGTCCCCGGCTGCATTCCCACGCAGAGCGGGGGAACGATCGGAACCCGGGGACACAAATCAAGCTTTTGTCGCGACGAAGACGCCCTTTGAATACTCGATGACGCCTTGCTGTAAACCCATCGGAACTCTTCCGGCAGCTTGCCGATTTCGTTCTATCGTTAGATCCAAATGGCTGGATTTTCCAGGGTTTAAAGGTTGCGGGAGAAGATGTCTGCGCCTAAGTTGCACGCGAGTCTTTTCCCCGCGATCGGAACGCGATCAACACCATAAGAGGTGAAGAAATGTCGAAGGAATCACGCCCTGCCGTGCTTGGGCTGATAGGCAATACTCCGCTGGTGCAGGTCACCCGCTTCGATACCGGACCGTGCACGCTGTTTCTCAAACTTGAATCGCAGAACCCCGGCGGCTCGATCAAGGACCGTATCGGTCTGGCGATGATCGACGCCGCTGAGCGTGACGGCCGCCTGCAACCGGGCGGGACGATTGTCGAGGCCACTGCCGGCAATACCGGTCTGGGTCTGGCGCTGGTCGGCCGGGCCAAAGGCTATCGTGTGGTGCTGGTGGTGCCGGACAAGATGTCCACCGAGAAAGTCCTGCACTTGAAGGCCATGGGCGCCGAAGTGCACATCACCCGCTCCGATGTCGGCAAGGGCCATCCCGAGTATTACCAGGACGTCGCGGCGCGTTTGGCCAAGGACATTCCCGGAGCGTTTTTCGCTGATCAGTTCAACAACCCGGCCAATCCGCTCGCCCACGAATGCAGCACCGCGCCGGAGATCTGGGCGCAGACCGAACATGATCTGGACGCTATCGTCGTCGGCGTCGGATCGGCCGGCACGCTGACCGGATTGAGTCGCTTCTTCAAGCGCGTGCAACCGAATCTGGAAATGGTCCTCGCCGATCCGGTCGGCTCGGTGATGGCGCAATACAGCCGCGACGGCACCTTGCCGACGCCCGGTTCGTGGGCGGTCGAGGGCATTGGCGAAGACTTCATTCCGTCGATCACCGACCTGTCCAGCGTGCGCCACGCCTACTCGATCAGTGATGCAGAAAGCTTCGATCACGCCCGCCAACTGCTTAAGGCCGAAGGCATTCTCGGTGGCTCATCGACCGGCACCCTGTTCGCTGCCGCGCTGCGTTATTGCCGCGAACAGACCGAGCCGAAACGCGTGGTCAGCTTCGTCTGCGACACCGGCACGCGCTACCTGTCGAAGGTCTACAACGATCAGTGGATGACCGACCAGGGCCTGTTGCAACGTAAGGGCTACGGCGATCTTCGCGACTTGATCGCACGGCGTTTCGAGGACGGCCGGGTGATCAGCGTCGGCCCGGACGACACCCTGCTCACGGCGTTCCAGCGCATGCGTCTGGCGGACGTTTCGCAATTGCCGGTGCTGGTCGAAGGCAAGCAACTGGTGGGCGTGATCGATGAGTCCGACATCCTCCTCGGCGTGCACGAAGACGCCGCGCGCTTCAGCCAGTCGGTGTCCAGCGTGATGACTGACAAATTGCAAACCCTCGCCCCGGCTGCAACCCTGGCCGAACTGGAAGCGGTGCTCAGCCGTGGCCTCGTCGCGATCATCGCCGACGCGTCCGGCTTCCATGGCCTGATCACCCGCACCGACATGCTCAACCAATTACGGAGATCCCTTGCATGAGTCAGCACGACGATAAATCCCAAGGCTTTGCCACCCGGGTGATCCACGCCGGGCAACAGCCCGACCCGACCACCGGCGCACTGATGCCGCCGATCTACGCCAACTCCACCTACCTGCAAGACAGCCCCGGCGTGCACAAGGGTTTCGACTACGGCCGCTCGCATAACCCGACGCGCTTTGCCCTGGAACGCTGCGTAGCGGATCTTGAAGGCGGCACCCGCGCCTTCGCCTTCGCCTCGGGGCTGGCAGCGATTTCCACGGTATTGGAACTGCTGGATGCCGGCTCGCACATCGTTTCCGGCAATGACTTGTACGGCGGCACGTTCCGCCTGTTCGACAAGGTCCGTCAGCGCAGTGCCGGGCACCGTTTCAGCTTCGTCGACCTGACCGATCTGTCGGCGTTCGAAGCGTCGCTGCAGGACGACACGCGCATGGTCATGGTCGAGACCCCGACCAACCCGCTGCTGAGCCTGTCGGATCTGGCCGCCATCGCGCGCATCTGCCGCGCACGCGGGATCATCTGCGTCGCCGACAACACGTTCGCCAGCCCGTATATCCAGCGCCCACTGGAGCTGGGTTTCGACATCGTCCTGCACTCGACCACCAAATATCTGAACGGCCACTCCGACGTGATCGGCGGCATTGCCGTGGTCGGGCAGAACGCCGAGCTGGCGGAAAAACTTGGTTTTCTGCAGAACGCCGTCGGCGCGATTTCCGGGCCGTTCGATGCGTTCTTGACTCTGCGCGGAGTGAAAACCCTGGCTCTGCGCATGGAGCGTCATTGCAGCAACGCCCTGGATCTGGCGCAGTGGCTCGAGCAGCAACCGCAGGTCAAGCGCGTTCACTATCCGGGCCTTGAGTCGCACCCTCAGCATGAGCTGGCCAAGCGGCAGATGCGTGGTTTTGGCGGGATGATTTCTGTTGATCTGAACAGCGATCTGGCCGGTGCGCGGCGGTTTTTGGAGAACGTGAAGATCTTTGCGTTGGCGGAAAGTCTGGGCGGTGTGGAGAGCCTGATCGAGCACCCGGCGATCATGACCCACGCGACCATTCCGCCGGAAACCCGTGCGAAGCTGGGGATTGGCGACGGGCTGGTGCGGTTGTCGGTCGGAGTGGAAGACGTTGAAGACCTGCGCACCGACCTGGCCCAGGCATTGGCAAACATTTAACAAGCCCCACACAACGAAGCCCGCGCAATGCGGGCTTCTTTTTCTGTCCGTCGATCTCCCCGCCGTGGCGGTTCTCGAGGCCGGTCCTATACTCAATCGGTTCGATCAGAATCATGTCGACACCCGCACGCCACTCGGTGTGCCCGTGCCTTTCGCCAACCAGGTAAACCCAGGCCAATGAGTCGTGGCGTCTATATGCATCGCGCGCGATTGATCGCTGTATGGCAGCCGGGTCGTGGAGAAAACCATGAAATACAAGTTGTTGTCAGGCGTGCTTCTTGCGGTAGCGGCCAGCGTCGTGATGCCCAATGTCTGGGCGGCGCAACCGCAGGCAGTGGCTTCTGATGGGGCCGATAAGGTCGGGGCCGGCGCGGTGGCTTCTGACGGCGCCGATCATGTCGGCGCCGGTGCGGTAGCTTCTGACGGCGCCGATAAGGTCGGGGCTGGCGCGGTAGCTTCTGACGGCGCCGATAAGGTCGGGGCTGGCGCGGTGGCTTCTGATGGCGCCGATAAGGTCGGCGCCGGTGCGGTAGCTTCTGACGGAGCCGATAAGGTCGGCGCCGGTGCGGTGGCTTCTGACGGCGCCGATCATGTCGGAGCAGGTGCGGTGGCTTCTGACGGCGCCGATAACGTCGGCGCCGGTGCGGTGGCTTCTGACGGAGCCGATAAGGTCGGGGCCGGCGCGTTAGCTTCTGACGGCGCCGACAAGGTCGGGGCTGGGGCTTTGGCGGCGGATGGCGCCGATAAGGTCGGCGCCGGTGCGGTAGCTTCTGACGGAGCCGATAAGGTCGGCGCCGGTGCGGTAGCTTCTGACGGAGCCGATAAGGTCGGCGCCGGTGCGGTGGCTTCCGACGGCGCCGATAAGGTCGGAGCAGGTGCGGTGGCTTCTGACGGCGCCGATAAGGTCGGGGCTGGCGCGGTGGCTTCCGATGGCGCCGATAAGGTCGGGGCCGGGGCTTTGGCGGCAGATGGCGCCGACCGTACCGGCGTGAACCGTTTGGCCTATTCTCGAGTCGGAGTCGGTTCTGATCGCGTGGCATCAGCGCTGATGACCGGCAGCTATTCCGACCAGTTCAATAGCCCGCAATAAACGCCCCGGTGTAACGGGCCGGTTCCTTGAGCCGCCCGTTCACATCGGCCTTTACAGCATTTGTTCAACCGCTTCGCCTTGTCGATCACGCAGGGCGCGCAACGTCGCGCGTAACTCGGCCGGCCGCACAGGCTTCGACAGAATCGCAATCTGCCGGTCATGCAAGGCTGCCTGAATCTTCTCGATTTCGTGCCCGGTGATGATCATCGCCGGCACTGCCCAGCCGCGCTGCCTGCGCACTGCGTCGATGCATTCGATGCCAGTGGCGTGGGTGCCGAGGTCATAGTCGGCGACGATGATGTCGCAGCCAGTCACCAGATCTTCAGCTGACAACTCGGCCTGAACCACACAGCCCCAGCGTTCAAGCAACGCTGAGGTTGCCAGCAGTACGTTGCGATCATCCTCGACCAGACACACCTTCAGCCCGGTCAACAAACCCACCTGCCGGGCTTCACCGTGAACGACCCGTGACTGCGGCGCCGCTACGATCGGCAACCCTGCAAGGGTCACAGCTGTGCCGCGCCCCAACTGTGAACGCAGAGCGACTTGCACATCGATCAGTTCACCCAGACGCTTGATGATCGACAGGCCCAGGCCGACACCCTCGACATCCTTGTCGCGAAGCTGCCGCACCCGATAAAACTCCTCGAAAACCTTGTGCAGGTGCTCTTCGGCAATACCATTGCCGCAGTCATAAACAACAATGGCCAGCCCTGCCCCGCGTTTGCGTACACCCATCAGCACCGGCCGCTGCGCGCCGTATTTGAAGCAATTGGAGAGCACGTTCTGCACCATGGTCGCCAGCAGCGCCGGGTCGGTTCTGACCCAGTGGGTACACGGTCGCAGCCGCAGCTCGACGCCCGCCCACCGTGCCGCTTCCTGATGTTGCTGGACAATGTCCGCGAGCCATTCACCGAGGTTCAACGTTTGCATTTTTGCTTCGACCCGGCCGTTATCCAGGGTGTAAAGGTCGAGAATTGAACGGAACAGTTGCGAAACATTGAGCAGTGAGCGGTCGATGTTGTCGACCAACCGCCGCTCGTCATCTCCCAAGCGCGACTCGCGCAAACAGGCGGTAAACAAGCCAATGGAGTGAATCGGCTGACGCAAGTCGTGACTGGCCTGCGCCAGAAACCTCGATTTCTCCAGATTCGCCGCCACCGCTTCTTCCGATGCCTTGCGTGTGCGCTCCAACAGCAAATGCGCATAGAACGGAATCACCGTGCTGGTAATCAGCAGCATCAGCACCATGAACGGCTGCGCCTGCCAATACGGCGTCAGGCGATAGACCACCAGCAGCGCCACCAGCGCAAGCCCGGTGGCAATTGCCAGGTAGCGCGAGCCGTAGCGCATGCCGTTGCCAAGGTTGACCCAGACCATCACCGCGTACAGCGGCAGCGCCGCTTCGCCGCCGATCACCAGCCCGAAACAGGTACCGGTGTAATCGTGGACCATGGCAAAAATCCGCCGCGCTGGATAATGCCCCGGCCAACGCGCAATGGCTTGGCGAAACACGATGGACGCCAGCAGGAACAGGCTGATGTAGGTGATGACCGGCAGGTAGGTCTCGAAGCGATGGCCCGGCAGAAAGACCAGTACGACCATGTAGACCACCGCGATGGCGGCGATGATGATGCGCAGATTGGCCTGGTCGAGTTCGGTGTTTTTCTCGAACTTCATGGGAAACGTCCTTGTGCAGCGATTGCAGTTTCGGAAGCAGCCTACAGGCAACCTTCGCGTCCAGTGCTAAGGTGCAGGCCTTGAATCACGCCTGACCCAGGGAGGGTCGCGTCATGACGTGCCGGATCATCATAGCCGACGATCACCCACTGTTTCGCGAAGCAATGCTGCGCACCGTGCAGCGCTTGCTGCCCGAAGCGAATATCTGCGAGGCCGGCGACTTCGACGCTGTGCTCAAGCTACTGTCAGAGGGCAACGAGCCCGACACGCTGATGCTCGATCTGCGCTTTCCCGGGCTGACCTGCATCACTCAACTCGCCGACTTGCGAGCACGATTGCCGCGCACCACGCTGATCGTGGTGTCGATGGTCGACGACCAGGCGTTGATCAGTGAAGTCATGGCGGCGGGCATTGACGGTTTCATTGGCAAGAACATCGCGCCGGATGAGATCGGCCAGGCGATTCTGGCGATCCGTGAAGGTGAAGTGCTCGTGAAGTCGGCGCCGTCAGGCCTGTTGCCGCTGGAAACCGCGACGACGCTCACACCGCGTCAGCAGGACGTGCTGCGTTTGATCGCGCAAGGCAAAACCAACAAGGAAATCGCCCGTGAACTGGATATTTCACCGTTCACGGTGCGCATCCATGTGTCTTCGTTGCTGCGCACGCTGGACGTTCCTACGCGGGCGGCAGCGGCGGTCAAGTACTCGGGGCTGTGAAACGTTTTTACGGGTCAACCTGCGCCATCAGATCCGGCACCGACTCCGGCCGTTTCGCATAGCGCTGGGCCAATACCGCGCAGACCATCAGTTGAATCTGATGGAACAGCATCAGCGGCAGAATCAACACGCCGATGGTGCTGCCGGCAAAGAGTACCTGCGCCATCGGCACGCCGGTGGCCAGGCTCTTTTTCGAACCGCAGAACAGGATGGTGATGCGGTCTTCCTGATTGAAGCCAAAGGCTTTGCCCAAAAAGGTCGAGGCCAGTAAAACCAGCGCCAGCAGAATGCAGCAGACCACCACCAGGCCGAACAATTCGAACAACGGAATCTGCTGCCAGATGCCTTCGTTTACGGCTTCGCTGAATGCGCCGTACACCACCAGCAGAATCGAACCCTGATCAACGAATTTCAGCCAGTTCTTGTTGCGCCCGACCCACGCGCCGATCCAGCGCCGAGCAATTTGCCCGGCAATGAACGGCAGCAGCAACTGCACACTGATTTTGACGATCGCATCGAGGGTCGAACCGCCGTCGCCGTGCACGTTGAGCAGCAGCGTCACCAGCAGCGGTGTAAGGAAAATCCCAAATAGACTGGACGCCGCGGCACTGCAGATCGCCGCCGGAATATTACCTCGCGCCAGTGAGGTAAACGCGATGGCCGACTGCACGGTGGCCGGCAATGCGCACAGATAGAGCATGCCCATGTACAGCTGATCGCCAATCAGCGGTGACAGCAACGGTTTCAGCGCCAGGCCGAGGATCGGGAACAGTACGAAGGTCAGGCCGAACACCAGCAGGTGCAGACGCCAGTGGCCGGCGCCGGCGATGATCGATTCGCGCGACAGCTTGGCACCGTGCAGGAAAAACAGCAGGGCGATGGCGATGTTGGTCAGCCAGCCGAAGCCGACGGCAACTTGGCCGCTGGCGGGCAGAAAACTGGCCAGCACAACCACAGCAATCAAAGTCAGGGTGAAGTTATCGGGTAAAAAACGTGGGCGCGTCATGAAATTCATCCGGGGGTTGCCAGTGCGTGCCGACGACTCTAACGTGACTGGCAGTTACCGACTAACGCCGAAGAGCCGCAAGATGCCGCCTAAAGGACAGAGCAAAAGCGTTCGCCGCAGTGTTCCCGGACTTCCCAGCCTGCCGCGCCCGGTTTACGGACGCACCGAATCGCTGCCCAATCGCGCCCTCACCCGGCGTCATAGTCATCCGTGGGTGCAGTTGTCCTATGCGATTCAAGGCGTGCTCGAAGTGCAGACCAGTGCTGGCCGTTTCGTCGCGCCGCCGGAGCGTGCGGTGTGGATTCCGGCCGGCGTGCCGCACCGGGTGTTCAGCGCACCGCATACGGAAATGCGCAGCCTGTACATCGACAGCAGCGTCACCGGTTGGGCGGCTGAACATTGCCATGTACTCGGCGTCAGCGATTTGCTCAGAGAGTTGATTCGCGCCTTCAGTCAGGTGCCAGTGGAATACGAGGAAAGCGGCCCTGACGGACGCTTGGCCCAGGTGATCCTTGATCAATTGGCCGACGCGCCGACCATCGACTTGATGCTGCCGCTCCCGCAAGACCCGCGCTTGAAGCAGATCTACCAGAGCCTTGAGCAACACCCCGAACAGCAGACCACGCTGAGCCACTGGAGCGAAAAATTCGGCGTCACTGAAAAGACCCTGACCCGCCTGTTTTTGCGCGACACCGGCCTGACCTTCCGCGCCTGGCGCCAACGCCTGCGCCTGCTTGGAGCACTGACGCCGCTGGAGAAAGGTGAGCGTGTGACTGACGTAGCGCTGGCCTGCGGATACGACTCGACTTCGGCATTTATTGCCGCGTTTCGCCAGCAGTTTGGCGAGACGCCGGGGGAGTTTTTCCGCTGACACTTCGTTTTTGCCGAACTGTCAGTCAGAAATAAACGATTTTTCTTTGCTCCAAATCCATCGCTAGCATGGCCCCGTCTGACTTTGATTGAGAACAGAAGATGATCCTTGTGGGAGCGAGCCTGCTCGCGAACGCGGTGGGTCAGCAACCTCAACTTCACTGTTCCATCGCATTCGCGAGCAGGCTCGCTCCCACAGGGGGATGCGCTTGCCGTTGGATCAGCGATAACACTGCAAGTAACAAGACAGGGGAGCGTGTCATGCCTGCGACGAACATCAATATCGGCGAACCCTGGATGTGGGGCGCCTTCATCGTCTTCGTTCTGGCCATGCTGGCCCTGGACTTGTTTGTCTTCGGCGGGCGCAAGGCGCACCGAGTGTCGGTGCGGGAAGCGTCGGCCTGGGTGATTGCCTGGTGCCTGTTGGCACTGAGTTTTGCCGGGCTGCTCTGGTGGTATCTGCACGGCGAATTCGGCGGTGAAATCGCCCGGCAGAAAACCCTGGAATTCCTCACCGGCTATCTGATCGAGCAGTCGCTGTCGATCGACAATATGTTCGTCTTCGTGATGATCTTCAGCTATTTCGCCGTGCCGCCGGAATTACAGCGGCGGGTGCTGCTGTACGGCGTGCTGGGCGCGATTGTCATGCGCGCGATGATGATTTTTGCCGGTGTGTGGCTGGTGTCGCAGTTCGAATGGCTGCTGTATGCCTTCGGGGTGTTCCTGATCATCACCGGGATCAAAATGCTGGTGTTTGCAGACCAGCAACCGGATCTCGATAACAACCCGCTGTTGCGCTGGGTTCGCGGGCATATGCGCATCACCAGCGGCTTTCACGGCGAGAAGTTTTTCATCCTGCAGAACGGCGTGCGCTGGGCGACACCGATGTTTCTGGTGCTGGTGCTGATCGAGGCCAGCGACCTGATGTTCGCCGTCGACAGCATTCCGGCGATCTTCGCCGTCACCACCGACCCGTTCATTGTCTTCACCTCGAACATCTTCGCGATCATGGGCCTGCGCGCGCTGTACTTCCTGCTGGCGGACATGGCTGACCGCTTTCACCTGCTCAAATACGGGCTGGCGATCGTACTGGTGTTCATCGGCGGCAAGATGGTGCTGATGCCGTGGTTCCACATGCCGGTGGAATGGTCGCTGGCAATAGTCGGGACGGTGATTCTCGGGTCGGTGCTGTTGAGCCTGGTGACCAGCCGCGAGGCAGAACGCCGCACCGAATGACACAACACAACCCACCTGTGGGAGCGAGCCTGCTCGCGAATACGCCGGATCATTCAACATAGGAGTTGAATGACACCCCGCTTTCGCGAGCAGGCTCGCTCCCACATTTGAAGTGCGGCGCACTTATTTATCGGACTTGATACTGGTCCACACCCGCGTGCGCACCCGTTCCATTTTCTGCGGCAACGGTTGCACCACATACAGGGTTTTCAGCGCTTCGCTGGTCGGGGTCAAGTTGGGGTTGTCGGTGATGTCCTTGTTGACCAGCGGCATCGAGTCCTTGTTGGCATTCGGGTAACCGAGGAAATCACTGATGGGTGCGATCACTTTCGGATCGAGCAAGTGGTTGAGGAATTCGTGAGCCTCGGCAACGTTCTTCGCGCTTTTCGGAATGGCGAACGTGTCGAACCAGATCGGCGCGCCCTCCTTCGGCAGACGCCAGTCGACCACCACACCGTTGCCCGCCTCTTTGGCGCGATTGCCGAACTGGTAGAAGCTGCCGGAATAACCGATCGCCACGCAGATGTCGCCGTTGGCGATGTCAGTCATGTACTTGGCCGAGTTGAAGTAGGTCACGTAAGGGCGAATCTTCATCATCAAGGCCTTGGCCTTTTCATAGTCCGCCGGGTTCTGGCTGTTCGGATCGAGGCCGAGGTAGTGCAGGGCCAGCGGCAGGATTTCCGACGGCGAGTCGAGCATCGCCACGCCGCAGGCCTTGAGCTTTTCCATGTTCTCGGGTTTGAACACCAGATCCCAACTGTCCACTGGCGCGTTATCGCCCAGGGCAGCCTTGACCTTGGCCGGGTTGAAGCCGATCAGCACGGTGCCATACATGTACGGCACGCCGTACTGATTGCCGGGGTCGTTGGCATCGAGCAACTTGAGCAAGGCCGGATCCTGGTGCTGCCAGTTCGGCAGTTTCGACTTATCGAGTTTCTGGAAGACGCCGGCCTTGATCTGGGTTTCGATGAACTGATTGGACGGCACCACCAGGTCGTAACCGGAGTTGCCGGTGAGCAGTTTGGCTTCCAGGGATTCGTTGGTGTCGAAGGTGTCCCAGGTCACTTTGATCTTGCTTTGCTCGGCGAAGTCCTTGGGCACTGAAGGCAGGATGTAATCCGCCCAGTTGTACACCCGCAGTTCGCGCTGCTCGGCCTGGACGGCGCTGGCCAGCAGCGTCAGGCCACACACGGTGGCGCCCAGAATGCGTTTGATCGTGACCATGGTTGTTTCCCCGAATGCGACGTGAGATCGATGGTTTTTATGTTCTGTACACGGCAGTGGCTGTAACGATAGCCAAGGGCAAAAAAGGTCGAGCCTGTTGTTATGGTTTCGATTCTTGCTGACAGCGTAGCGCGGTGACAGTAGGCGGCAGGCCAAAAGGGGATCGATATGGCCAATTTCCGTGACCGCTGAAATGCGCAAACAAAAATGCCCGGCGCTGGGCCGGGCATTGCTGGATTGCGGTTGCAGTCAGTCGGTATAGCCGAGTCTGGCCGCCCTGCTCTGCTGCGCCTGACCGCGAGTTGCCAGGCAGTAATACAACGGCACGGTGACCACCAGGCCAACCAGCCACGACAGGTCGGCCCCCTCCACCAGATTGGCGTAGGGCCCGACGTATAGCGAGGTGTTGGCAAACGGCAGTTGCACGATGATGCCGATGAAGTAGGCAATGATCGCGTGCAGGTTGAAGCGCCCGTAGATGCCACCGTCGGCGCGGAAGATCGAGGTGATGTCGTAGTTGCCGCGCTTGATCAGGTAGAAATCGATCAGGTTGATCGACGCCCACGGCACCAGCACCAGCAACAGCGCCAGAATCAGTCCGATGAATTCGGAAATGAAATCCGCCGAAGCACTGAGGGCGACCACACAGCACGCGGCCAGAATCACGCTCGACAGCACCACGCGCACTTTGATACTCGGCGTCCACTGGCTGGCGAACGTCTGGATCGAGGTGATGATCGACAACACCGCGCCATACAGATTGAGCGCGTTGTGGCTGATGATGTTGAGCAGAAACAGCACCATCAGAATCGGCCCCAGCCAACCGGTGGACTGCTTGACCGCTGCCATCGCTTCAGTGCCTTCCGGCGTGGCCAGTACGGCGACTGCGCCAAAGCTGAACGACAGAATCGTGCCCAGCGTCGCGCCCAGATACGTCGCCCAGAAGGGTTTGGCGATACCGATGTCTGCTGGCAGATATCGCGAGTAGTCGGAGACGTATGGCGAGAAGCTGATCTGCCAGATGATGCCCAGCGACACCGTCGCCAGCCAGCCGGACAGGTTGAAACTGCCGCGCGTCAGGAAGTCTGCCGGCAAGTCATGGGCGAAGATGTAGATGAAGCCTGCGAGCAATGCGCCGCCCATCACCCAGGTGCCGATGCGGTTGAGCGTATGGATGAAGTTGTAGCCGATCACACCGATCGCGGTGGCGGCGAGCGCGCCGATCAGAATGCTCAGCGGCGCTGGCACAGACGGCGCAATGCCAACGATGGATTTGCCGGCCAGCACGATGTTGGAAATGAAGAAGCCGATGTAGATGAGCGCCGCAAAGAACACGATCAGCAGTGCGCCATAACGACCGAACTGACCGCGACTCTGGACCATTTGCGGAATGCCCATGCGCGGGCCTTGGGCCGAGGCCAGCGCGATCACCACGCCGCCGATCATGTGCCCCAGCGCAATCGCCAGCAGCCCCCAGAACAGATTGAGGTGGAACACCTGAACCACCATGGCGCCGGTGACGATGGGCAGTGGCGCAATGTTGGTGCTGAACCAAAGAGTGAACAGATCGCGGGCCTTCCCGTGGCGTTCCGCGAGTGGGACGTAATCGACCGTATGATTCTCGATCAACGGATCTTGCCGGGACATCTGGGACATATGCATGAACTCGAGTTTGTCTGTTTTTATCTTTGTATGAAGCCAAACCGGGAGGACTCTTGGGTCGCCCCTCAGATGCAGACCATATTATGGTATTCCAAACTTTGCACAAGCCTGATCCGCTGATTCTGTCGCCCTCTGATCCGCTATCCTCGCTGATCCCACCCCTGCACGGCTAGCTGAACGCCCCGTAAACATTGCCTTTCCGACGAAAGTGGCACGTTTATCGGTTCACCAGAAAAGCTCTTGCAAGATATGTATTACGGTATACCATCAGACCTACAAACCATAAAAACCGCGTCACACCACCCGAGGACCACCCAATGATCGATGCTGCCATTTACAAACAAGTCATGGGCTCGTTCCCGTCCGGCGTCACCGTCATCACCACGCTGGACGACGACGGCCAGATCGTCGGCCTGACCGCCAGCGCGTTCAGCTCGCTGTCGATGGACCCGGCGCTGGTACTGTTCTGCCCCAACTACAGCTCCGACTCCTATCCCGTGCTGATCAAGAACAAACGCTTTGCGATTCACCTGTTGTCCAGCGTGCAGCAAAGCGAGGCCTATGCCTTCGCGCGCAAAGGCAAGGACAAGGCGCAGGGCATCGAGTGGACGTTGAGCGAACTGGGCAACCCGATCCTCGCCAATGCGACGGCGGTGATCGAGTGCGAGTTGTGGCGTGAATACGAAGGTGGCGACCACGCAATCATGGTCGGCGCGGTGAAGAACCTGATCGTCCCTGAGCAGGTCGCCGGACCGCTGGTGTATTGCCACGGCAAGATGGGTGCGTTGCCGGTTGTGGCGTGATTTCACCAGATCTCGGATAGCCCATGTGGGAGCGAGCCTGCTCGCGAAAGCGATGGGTCAGTTGTTACATTTTTGACTGACCCGACGCCTTCGCGAGCAGGCTCGCTCCCACAGGTTTTGGTGTTGCCTGGGCGACCGTGTCAGGTCCGGAACCGGCTCACCAGCTGATTCAACGTCTGCGACAACGCCGTCAGGTTCTGCGCGTCCTGGCGAGTCGAATCCGCCAGGCTCGCGACCAACTGCGCATCACCATGAATCTGGCTGATGTGGCGATTGATGTCCTCTGCCACTTGATGCTGTTCCTCCGCCGCCGTGGCAATCTGCGTGTTCATGTCGCGGATCACGTCGACCGATTCACGGATCAATTCAAAACTCGCCCGCGCCTCGTTGATCGACACCACGGTTTCCTGCGAGACCTCGAGGCTGGCGTGCATCTGCTTGCCCATCTGATGGGTGCGCCGCGCCAGATTACCCAGCAGTGCATCAATCTCACCGGTGGAATCCGCGGTGCGTTTGGCCAGCGCGCGGACTTCATCGGCGACCACGGCAAAGCCCCTGCCCTGTTCACCGGCGCGCGCCGCTTCGATGGCGGCGTTGAGCGCGAGCAGATTGGTCTGCTCGGCAATCGAGCGGATGGTGCCGAGGATCGACTGGATGTCGTTGCTGTCCTGCTCCAGTTGCTGCATCGACTCGGCACTGTGGCCGATCTCCTGACTCAAGCGCCCGACGTTGCTGACCGCCGCGTCGATCTGCTGCTGCCCGGTGTGTGCCTGACGCTGACCGTTGTCTGCCGAATCGGCCGCCTGACTGCACGAGCGCGCAACCTCGTTGGAAGTGGCGACCATTTCGTGAAACGCCGTAGAAACCATGTCCACCGCCTCACGCTGACGCGAAGCGACGTCGGCCATTTCCGCCGAGACTTCGGTGGCGCTGCCAGAGCTGCTGTGAATCTGCCCCGCTGCCTGGCCGATGCGCTGAATCAACGTACGAATCGCTTCAAGAAACTGGTTGAACCAGCCCGCCAGTTGCGCGGTTTCGTCCTGCCCGCGTACTTCCAGTCGCGCGGTCAGATCGCCCTCGCCTTGAGCGATACCTTCGAGACCACTGGCGACACCGCGAATCGGCTTGACCATCAGTCCGGCAAACCACGCGCCGGCCATCGCAAACAGCAACGCGCAAACCACAGCGATAGCGCCGATCAGCCAGGTCAAACGCGTCGCCCCGGCCATCACTTCACTGGCTTTCACCAGCCCGACAAACCGCCAGCCCAACGCCTGCGACGGCCAGACCAGCGCCATGTAATCCTCGCCGGCCAATTGCACCTCTACCAGGCCTTTGCCCGCCTCGGCCAGTTGCTGATAACCGTCGCCGAGATCGCTGAGTTTCTTGAAGTTGTGCGCCGGATCGCTCGGGTCGACCAGCACGGTGTTGTTGGCTTCCATCAGCATCAGATAACCGCTCTCGCCGAGGCGGATCTGCTTGACCAGATCGGTCAATTGCTTGAGCGACACGTCGATGTTGACCACGCCCGCATTGCTGCCCAACTGGTTGTTGAAACTGCGCACGGTGCTCACCAGCACCACGTCATCCGCCGCCCAGTAATAGGCCTCGGTGCGCAGCGTTTTGCCAGGATTAGCCATCGCCGTTTTGTACCAGGGGCGGGTGCGCGGATCGTAGTTCGCCAGTTGCGCATCGCCCGGCCAGAACAGATAACCGCCCTGCTCGGTGCCGACGGACAGATAGGTATAGGCCGGATGCGCCTTGGCCAGACCGTCGAACAGCTTGAACAGCTGTTGATCCTGCGGCCCCATCGGCGCTTGCGCGGCGTCACTGCTCAGGTAACGTTTGAGGCTGGTGTCGATGCTCTGCAGTTGCGGATGCTCGGCCAGGTAGGCAACGTTCTGGCTGATGCCCTCGAAAAACAGCTGCATCGCGTTTTCCACCTGGCGCACTTCGCGCCCGGTGCTGTCGGTAAAGGTGTCGCGCGCGCCCTCGCGGACATTGAGGATGATCAGCGCTGCCACCAGTAACACCGGCAGGCTGGCGATTACCGCAAACGCCAGAGTCAGTTTTTGTTTTATGTTCATTGCTTGCGCCTTCCTTGTTCGAAGTGTCGGTCAGAAATATTTTGCGGATATTCCGTATTATGGTATACCAATATTCAATCAACCGAACAGCCGTCCTCGAAGGCGTGCTTGAATGGTGAGAAGACTCGCGAGCGCACAGCGCTCACGTCAGTTCGACAGGCCCGCACACGACCGGCCAATTACAAAAGACTCGAGGTAGCGTCATGAAATTTTCCCTGTTCGTACACATGGAACGCTGGGACGAAAGCGTCAGCCACCGCCAACTGTTCGAAGACCTGACCGAACTGACGCTGATGGCCGAGGCTGGCGGTTTCAGCACCGTGTGGATCGGCGAACACCACGCCATGGAATACACCATTTCCCCAAGCCCGATGCCGCTGCTGGCCTACCTCGCAGCGAAAACCACCACCATCCACCTCGGCGCCGGCACCATCATCGCGCCGTTCTGGCACCCGCTACGCGTTGCCGGCGAATGCGCCCTGCTCGACGTGATCAGCAACGGCCGCATGGAAGTCGGCCTCGCACGCGGCGCCTATCAGGTTGAATTCGACCGCATGGCCGGCGGCATGCCCGCCTCCAGCGGCGGCCAGGCATTGCGGGAAATGGTTCCGGTGGTCCGCGCCCTGTGGCAAGGCGACTACGCCCACGACGGCGACATCTGGAAATTCCCCACCTCGACCAGCGTGCCGAAGCCGATCCAGAAGCCCAACCCACCCATGTGGATCGCCGCCCGCGACCCCGACTCGCACAACTTCGCCGTGGCCAACGGCTGCAACGTCATGGTCACGCCATTGATGAAAGGCGACGAAGAAGTCCTCGACCTGAAGAACAAATTCCAGACCGCACTGGACAACAACCCCGACGTACCGCGCCCGCAATTGATGGTGCTGCGCCACACCCACGTGCACACCGCTGATGACCCGGATGGCTGGAAAGTCGGCGCGAAAGCCATCTCACGTTTCTACCGCACTTTTGATGCGTGGTTTGGCAACAAGGAAACGCCGGTCAATGGCTTCCTCGCGCCGAGCCCGGAAGAGAAGTTTGCCGGACGTCCGGAGTTTGAACTGGAGAGCCTGCACAAGACCGCGATGATCGGCACGCCGGAAGAGATCATTCCGCGGATCAAGTACTACCAGGAACTGGGCGTGGATGAGTTCAGTTTCTGGTGTGACAACAGCTTGCCGCATGAAGAGAAGAAGAAGTCGTTGGAGTTGTTTATCAAGCATGTGGTGCCGGCGTTTCGCTAGAGGCTTGTGCGTCCTTGAACATGGCAAAAAGGGCGACTCCGCCAGGAGCTCGCCCTCTTTCATTTCTGTAATGTCGAGGTGAAATACTCATCGCGCAACGTACTACTCTCTCCTTCCGCCAAACCAGCACTTGCGTACAAGTGCCTTTCGCATTTTGCGCGGATAGTGGCCGTTGCCCATTCGGCATCCATTCTTGCCACACACGATCACAAGGAGTTTGCATGAGCACCTTCAAGACCCAAGACGGCACCGAGATCTATTACAAGGACTGGGGCAGCGGCAAGCCCGTGCTGTTCAGCCACGGCTGGCCGCTGGATGCGGACATGTGGGAATACCAGATGGAATACCTGAGCAGTCGCGGCTACCGCACCATCGCCTTCGACCGCCGTGGTTTCGGTCGCTCCGATCAACCATGGACCGGCTACGACTACGACACTTTTGCCGATGACATCGCCGGCTTGATCAACCATCTGGACCTGCGCGACGTGACCTTGGTCGGCTTCTCGATGGGTGGCGGCGACGTCAGCCGCTACATTGCCCGCCATGGCAGCGAGCGCGTTGCCGGTCTGGTATTGCTCGGTGCGGTCACGCCGCTGTTCGGCAAGAAAGCCGACTTCGCAGACGGCGTCGACAAATCGGTATTCGACGGCATCAAGGCTGGCCTGCTGAAAGATCGCGCGCAGTTCATCGCTGACTTCAACACGCCGTTCTACGGCATCAATCAGGGCCAGAAAGTCTCTGACGGCGTGCTCACGCAAACCCTGAACATCGCACTGATGGCCTCGCTCAAGGGCACCGTCGACTGCGTGACGGCGTTCTCGGAAACCGACTTCCGCCCGGACATGGCCAAGATCGATGTGCCGACCCCGGTGATCCATGGCGACGGCGACCAGATCGTGCCATTCGAGACCACCGGCAAGCAGGCGGCCACGCAAATCAAAGGCGCCGAGTTGAAGGTTTACGCCGGCGCGCCGCACGGGTTCGCCGTGACCCATGCGCAGGCATTGAATGAGGATCTGCTGGCGTTCCTCAATCGTTGAAACGCTTACCGGGATGAGGCATTTTTGCCTCATCCCGACTCTCCAGTGTTGTCGTCTCCCTCCGAAAGCCCCGAATTCAAAGGCCTCAGCCTGCCTGCATCAGTTTTTTATCTTCATATCCCAGCTTAATAATATTTTACCGATACCCCCTCTCCCTAGTCTGACCTCAAGCCAAACGGACAAGCCAACAGCGGCCCGAATCCAACTGCCTTGTTAGGAAGGATGTAGAGATGACCCCAGAAACAATAACAACAGACACGCTGATCGTCGGTGCCGGCCAAGCGGGTGTGGCGATGAGTGAGCACCTGAGCAAACTCGGCATTGCGCATCTGGTGCTGGAGCGCAATCGCATCGCCGAACGCTGGCGCACCGGACGCTGGGACTCGCTGGTAGCCAACGGTCCGGCGTGGCATGACCGTTTTCCCGGTCTGGAATTCGATGACGTCGACCCCGACGGTTTTGCCCCTAAGGAGCGAGTAGCCGATTACTTCGAAGCCTATGCGAAGAAATTCAATGCGCCGATCCGCACCGGCGTCGAAGTGAAAAGTGTGGTGCGTAACGTCGGTCGCCCGGGTTTCACAGTCGAAACCTCCGAAGGCGTGATCGAAGCTAGCCGAGTCGTCGCTGCAACCGGGCCGTTTCAGAAACCGGTGATCCCGGCGATTGCCCCGCATGACGAACGCCTGCTGCAGATCCACTCCGCTGACTATCGCAATCCGCAGCAACTGCCGGCAGGCGCGGTGCTAGTGGTCGGCGCAGGCTCTTCCGGGGTGCAGATTGCCGATGAGCTGCAACGTTCCGGCAAGCAGGTTTACTTGTCGGTGGGTGCCCACGATCGCCCGCCTCGCGCCTACCGCAACCGCGATTTCTGCTGGTGGCTGGGGGTGCTCGGCGAATGGGATCAAGCGGCAATGAAACCCGGCCGCGAACACGTGACCATCGCCGTCAGCGGCGCTCATGGCGGGCGCACCATCGACTTCCGCGGTCTGGCCCATCGCGGCATGACGTTGGTCGGGGTTACCGAATCCTTCAACGACGGTGTGGTGACTTTCAAACAGGACCTGGCGGCCAATCTCCAGCGTGGCGATGAGAACTATCTAGCGCTGCTCGATGCTGCCGACGCCTACGTCGAACGCAACGGCCTCGACCTGCCGCTAGAGCCCGAGGCGCGGGAAATGTTTGCCGACCCCGAGTGCGTGAAAAACCCCTTGCGCGACTTGGATCTGCGCGAGGCCGGCGTCACGTCGATCATCTGGGCCACCGGGTTCGCCGTGGACTATTCCTGGCTGAAAGTCGCGGCACTGGATGCGCAAGGCAAGCCTGTGCATCAGCGCGGCGTGTCGAGCGAACCGGGAATTTATTTCCTCGGCCTCCCGTGGCAATCGCGGCGGGGTTCGTCGTTTATCTGGGGCGTGTGGCACGACGCCAAACATGTCGCTGATCACATCGCCACCCAACGCAAATACCTCGAATACCGCGATGCCGAACAGCGTGAAGCACAGCCGCATTCTTCTGCGCAAAGACAGTTCGTCGACGCTTGATTTCCTCTTATGCCCCGGTGCCGATTGCACCGGGCCACATCCTCTCTTCAGGAGCCGCCCATGAGCCAGCCAACCCACACGCGCATCCGCATGTTCAACACCAAAGACACCTACCCCAACCAGACCCTGGACAACGACTTGTGCCAGGCCGTACGCGCCGGCAACACGGTGTACGTGCGCGGCCAGGTCGGCACCGATTTCGATGGCAATCTGGTCGGCCTCGGTGACCCGCGCGCCCAGGCCGAACAAGCCATGCGCAACGTCAAACAATTGCTCGAAGAAGCCGGCAGCGACATGAGCCACATCGTCAAGACCACCACTTATTTGATCGACCCGCGTTATCGCGAGGCGGTGTATCAGGAAGTCGGCAAATGGCTCAAGGGGGTGTTCCCGATTTCCACCGGGCTGGTGGTCTCGGCGCTGGGCCAGCCGCAGTGGCTGATGGAGATTGATGTGATTGCGGTGATTCCCGAGTAAGTCAGGAAAACCCAGTCGTGGCCTTCGCGAGCAGGCTCGCTCCCACAGGGGCATGTATTTCAAAGTGAGAGCGAGCCTGCTCGCGAAGGCGTCAGCCCAGACACACAAGGAGTTCAAAAGATGACCTTTTCCATCACCGCCCGCTGCCCCGACACTGGCCAGTTCGGTGTCGCCATCAGTTCTTCCAGCATCGCCGTCGGCGCCCGCTGCCCGTGGCTGTTGCCCGGTGTCGGCGCGGTGTCGAGCCAGAACATCACCCTGCCGTCGCTCGGGCCGGAAGTCCTCGCCCTGCTGGAACAGGGCGTCGCCCCTGAAGCCGCGCTGGATCAGGCGCTCACGCGCAACGGCTACAGCCAGTATCGGCAGATCACCGCGATCAACCACCTCGGCCAGACCGCGCACTTCAGCGGCGCGCAAACCCTCGGCGTGCACAACGCCGTGACTGGTGAACAATGCGTCGCCGCCGGCAACATGCTCGCCGGGCGCGAAGTCATCGAGGCCATGGTCAGCGCGTTCGAGCACGGCGAAGGCCAGCTCGCCGAGCGCCTGCTCGAGGCTCTGCATGCGGCTCAAGCCCTCGGCGGCGAAGCCGGGCCGGTGCATTCGGCAGCGCTGCTGGTGGTCGGCGAACAGACCTGGCCCATCGTCAACCTGCGCGTGGACTGGGCCGATGAAAACCCGATCGGCCAGTTGCAAAAACTCTGGGATGCCTACCGTCCACAATTGCAGGACTACATCGATCGCGCCCTCGATCCGGCCAAGGCACCGGGCTATGGCGTTGCCGGAGATGATCGATGAACAGCGTCGAGCTGCTCAGAACGCTAGTGAGCTTCGACACCACCAGCCGTGAATCGAATTTGCAGTTGATCGAATTCGTCCGCGATTACCTCGCCAGTCACGACGTAACCTGCGCGCTGATTTACAACGACGAGCGCAGCAAAGCCAACCTGTTCGCCAGCATCGGCCCGGTTGACCAACCGGGCATCGTGCTGTCCGGGCACACCGATGTGGTGCCGGTCGACGGCCAGCCGTGGACGCTATCGCCATTCGAACTCAGCGAGCGCGACGGCAAGCTGTTCGGCCGTGGCACGGCTGATATGAAAGGCTATATAGCCTGCGTGCTGGCGCTGGTACCGAGCCTGGTGGCAACGCCTTTGCGCCTGCCGGTGCATATCGCGCTGTCTTATGACGAGGAAGTCGGCTGCCTCGGCGTGCGCTCGTTGCTTGAGGTTTTGCAGCAGCGTCCGGTGAAACCGTTGCTGTGCATCATCGGCGAACCGACCGAGCTGAAACCGGTGCTCGGTCACAAAGGCAAACTGGCGATGCGCTGCGAGGTGCATGGCCACCCGTGCCATTCGGCCTATGCGCCGCTCGGGGTCAACGCCATCGAATACGCCGCCGAACTGATCGCCGAACTGGGGCGGCTCGGCCAGCAACTCAAGGCCCCCGAACATCACGATGCGCGATTCGATCCGCCGTTCAGTACCGTGCAAACCGGGCTGATCACTGGCGGCAAGGCGTTGAATATCGTCCCCGCCGACTGCCGCTTCGATTTCGAGATCCGCGCCCTGCCCTCGCAGGATCCGGCTCTGGTTGCCGATGCGCTGACGGCTTACGCCGAACGCGAAGTGCTGCCACGCATGCGCGCTGTGAGTGCGCACAGCGACATTTGTTTCAGCGAACTGTCGGCGTATCCGGGCCTGGTCACCGACGCCCACAGCCAGGCCGCCGAGCTGATCGCGGCGTTCTGCGCTTCGAAGGAATTTGGCACCGTGGCGTTCGGTACCGAAGGCGGTCTGTTCGACGCCGTGGGCATTCCGACCGTGGTATGCGGCCCCGGCAGCATGGATCAGGGCCATAAACCCGACGAGTTCGTCAGCCTCGATCAGCTGAAAGCCTGTGACGAGATGCTGCTACGCCTGCTCGATTTCATCAGCGTGTAAACCTTGGCCCGGCGTTCAGGCGTACAGCCGGGCCAATTCCTCGCGGCAATGATCGACAAACAACTGCACCGGCTTGGTCAGTTGCACCCGCCGCAGCCACGCCGCCGACAAACCCGAGCCGGTGACGGTTTCGGCCAGTGGCACGCAGACGACTTTTTGCCCGTCGTAGGTGTAGTCGCTGAACGGCTTGGTCACCAGAATCGAAAAGCCGAAACCATTGGCGACCATGCCGCGCACCATCTCGATCGACGGTGAGCTGAAGACGATATTCGGCGTCAGGCCGCGCTCTTCAAAAATGCTCACGAAGTACGTCCGGCTCGGCACCACGTCGAGCAGGATCATCGGTTCCAGCACCAGATCATGCAGCGAGACTTTCGCCTGTTGCGCAAAACGATGATCGGCCGGCAACAACGCATACGGTTGCTGCGGTGGCATCAGCGACGAGGTTTCGATGGTGCTGTCGAGGTCGTGTTCGAAGAGCATCGCCACATCAATGCTGCCCGCGGTTAGCGCTTGCACCAGTTCCTGCTGTTCACCGTCGCGGATGCGGATCTCCACGCCCGGCCAGCGCTGCTTGAAGCCGGCGATCAGGCGCGGCAGATACAGCGGCGCAACGGTTTCGAAACAGCCGATATCGATCTGCCCGGCGACCACATCGTTGTCCGCCAGAGCGTTCTGCTCGAACTCGTGAGCCACCCGCAACAGCTCCAGCGCCTTGCGATAGAAGCGCGAACCGCTGGGCGTCAGTGACACGCCCTGCGCGTGATGGCGAATGAACAACTGCACACCGAAGCTCTCTTCCAGGTGCTTGATCGCCGTGGACACTGACGGCTGCGCGATGTAGAGCTTGCGCGATGCTTCGGCGACGCTGCCGCAGTCGGCTGTGGTGACGAAGTATTTGAGCTGGCGCAGGTTGTAGGCAGCCATGGGGTACCTCCACAAAGATCAAAAGATCGCAGCCTTCGGCAGCTCCGGCGCTGCATATCGAGGCTTGAACATACCGGACGCCCGCCGCAGCCGGAGCATATTTTTTAAGGTCTGAAGCAACAAACTTACTAATTTATCTATCCCGGGGCTTTGCACATGATCACTTCAACAAGAAATGCGCCACCCGTGCCGGCGCTTACCGAAGTACGTCCACGTACTCATCCTTGCCTTGGAGTTCGACATGGCTACCCCCGCATCCACCTCCGCTCCGCTGATTGAAAAACACACCATAGGCTACGTGCCGCCCGAAGATCGCCACGGAAAGGTCCGCGATCTGTTCACCCTCTGGTTCGGCGGCAACATCGCGCCGTTGCCCATCGTTACCGGGGCGCTGGGCGTGCAATTGTTTCATCTGAATCTGGTCTGGGGCATCGTCGCGATTCTGGTCGGCCATCTGGTCGGCGGCGTGCTGATGGCGCTGCACTCGGCGCAAGGCCCGCAGATGGGCATCCCGCAAATGATCCAGAGCCGCGCGCAGTTTGGCTCGCTTGGTGCGCTGCTGGTGGTGCTGATCGCCGGAGTGATGTACATCGGTTTCTTCGCTTCCAATATCGTCCTCGCCGGCAAGTCATTGCATGGTGTGGTCGACAGCGTTCCGGTGCCGGTCGGTATCGTCATCGGCGCGCTGGGTTCCGGGATCATCGGCATCATCGGCTACCGCTTCATCCACGTGCTCAACCGCATCGGCACGTGGGTGCTGGGGATCGGCATCGCCGTGGGTTTCATCTACATCTTCACCCACATTCAGACTGACGACTTCCTTACCCGTGGCAGCTTCAATCTGTCCGGCTGGCTGGCCACGGTGTCGCTGGCGGCGTTGTGGCAGATCGCATTCGCGCCGTACGTTTCCGACTACTCGCGCTATTTGCCGGCCGATGTAAAAGTGTCGTCGACGTTCTGGACGACCTATCTCGGTTCGGCGCTGGGTTCGAGCCTGTCGTTCGTGTTCGGTGCGGTGGCGGTGCTGGCCACGCCGGTGGGCATGGACACCATGGACGCGGTCAAACTGGCCACCGGCGCCATCGGCCCGCTGATGCTGGTGCTGTTTCTGCTCAGCGTGATCAGCCACAACGCCCTCAACCTGTACGGCGCGGTGCTGTCGCTGATCACCTTGGTGCAGACGTTCGCCTATCGCTGGATCCCGACGGCGAAAAGCCGTGCAGTGATTTCGATCATCGTGTTGCTGGCCTGCTGCTTCGCTGCAGTGGGCGCCTCGGCTGACTTCATCGGTCACTTCGTCGACATGGTGCTGGTGTTGCTGGTGGTGTTGGTGCCGTGGACGGCGATCAACCTGATCGACTTCTATGCGATCCACAAGGGCAAGTACGACATTCAGTCGATCTTTCAGGTCGACGGCGGCATCTACGGTCGCTATAACCCGCAGGCATTGCTGGCTTATGCGATCGGCATCGCCGTGCAGATCCCGTTCATGAACACGCCGCTGTACGTCGGCCCGGTGTCGGCGCACATCAACGGCGCCGACCTGTCCTGGCTGGTGGGTTTGCTGGTGACTTCGCCGCTGTATTTCTGGCTGGCCAATCGCGACAGCGCCTATCGTCGACGCATGACCGGCGGCAAGCTCGCGGGCAATCTCTGAGCGATGGAACACCATTGAACCAAGGCCCGCGCATTGCGGGCCCTGGACTTTGCGCTATGGTATTTTTCTGCGTCCGACACCCGGAGAAGGAAATTCCATGCTGCGAATACTCGGCAAAGCCTCATCGATCAATGTGCGCAAGGTGCTGTGGACCTGCGCCGAGCTGGACATTCCCTTCGAGCGCGAAGACTGGGGTTCGGGCTTCAAGTCGCCGAACGCGGCGGAGTTTCTCGCACTCAATCCCTGCGCCATGGTGCCGGTGATCCAGGACGGTGATTTCACCTTGTGGGAATCAAACACGATCATTCGTTATCTGGCTACGCGTTACGGCGGCGCGCATTTGTATCCCGCTGAGCCTATCGCCCGGGCACGGGTCGATCAGTGGATCGACTGGCAGGCCTCGGAGCTGAATCGCTCGTGGTCGTATCCGCTGATGGCGCTGGTGCGCAAGTCGCCGGATTATCAGGACCGCGACGCCCTGGCCGCTGGCTGCCGGGACTGGACGCGCAACATGGAAATCCTTGACCGTCAGTTGCACAAAACCGGCGCTTACGTCAGTGGCGAGCAGTTTTCCCTGGCGGACATTCCGATCGGGCTGTCGGTCAATCGCTGGTTCGAAACACCGCTCGACCATGCGGATTTTGCTGCGGTGCGCGCCTATTACGACCGCTTGAATCAGCGCGACGGTTATCGTTTGTACGGGCGCAATGGCACGCCATAAAGAGGCGCTCGATCAGCCTTGCTCACGCACCACGCCACGCTCTTCAAGCAAGCGCACGAACATGCTCAGACTGCGCGACACCGTGCCCCGCCGCCACACCAGCCAAGTGGTCAGATAGCGGAAGTCCGCCGCCAGCGGCCAGACGCTGACCGTCGCGCTGCCGGGCATGCTCTGCAGCATTTTGCGCGGCATCAGAGCCAAGCCGGCACCGGCGCTGACGCAGGCGAGCATGCCGTGGTAGGACTCCATCTCGAAGATCTTGCCCGGCACGGCAGCGTCAGTGCTGAACCATTTTTCAAAATGGTGACGGTAGGAGCAGTTGGAACGGAACGCGTAGATATTTTCGCCGTTAACGTCCGTCGCACGTTCGACCGGTGAATGATTGAGCGGCGCGATGATGACCATTTCCTCCTCGAACGCCGGCACGCCCTCCAGCGCCGGATGCAGCACCGGGCCGTCGACAAATGCTGCGGCCAGGCGCCCGGAGAGCACGCCGTCGATCATTGTGCCGGACGGCCCGGTGGACAGGTCGAGGTCGACTTTCGGGTGCAATTGGTTGTAGGCCGCGAGCAATTCGGGAATGCGCACCGCCGCTGTACTTTCCAGTGACCCCAATGGAAACGCGCCCTGCGGTTCCTCCCCCGCTACTGTGGCCCGGGCTTCTTGCACCAGATCAAGAATGCGACGCGTGTATTCGAGAAAACTCCACCCGGCCGGTGACAGGCGCAGACGGCTCTTCTCGCGGATAAACAGATCAACGCCGAGATCCTGCTCCAACTGTTTGATCCGCGTGGTCAGGTTCGACGGCACGCGATGAATGTGCGTGGCGGCGGCGCTGATGCTGCCGTGCTCGGCCACGGCCTTGAAGATTTCCAATTGCACCAGATCCACAGTCATTCTCCAATCGTGAAAGAAACGATCTTTATTATTCAGTTTCCAGAAAACTAACGCCACCCTACTCTAGGCCCATCCGACGAACCTACAGGACAACGTCATGAGCCAGATTTCCAGCCAGACCCACGCCATCTCGATCAACCCCGCCACCGGCGAGCAGATCGGTCATTACGCGTTTGAATCCGCCGCTGCCCTTGATGCAGCACTGACTCGCGCTGCCTTCGCTTTTGGCAAGTGGAAGCGCAAGCCACTACAGGATCGTTCGCGCCTGCTTACCGCCCTCGCCGGCGCGCTGCGTGAAACTGGCGAAGCCATGGCGACCATGATCACCCAGGAGATGGGCAAGCCGATCGCCCAGGCCCGTGGCGAAATCGAGAAATGCGCCAAGCTCTGCGAGTGGTACGCCGAACACGGCCCGGCCATGCTCGACGCCGAAGCCACCCAGGTTGAAGGCGGCAAGGCGCGCATCGAGTACCGTCCTCTGGGGCCGATTCTGGCGGTGATGCCGTGGAACTTTCCGATCTGGCAAGTGCTGCGCGGCGCGGTGCCGACGCTGATCGCTGGCAACACTTACGTGCTCAAGCACGCGCCAAACGTGATGGGCAGCGCTTACCTGCTGCGCGATGCGTTTGTTCGCGCCGGTTTTCCAGATGGCGTGTTTGAAGTGATCAACGTCACACCGGAAGGCGTTTCCACCGCTATCGCCGATTCGCGGATCGCCGCCGTGACCCTCACCGGCAGCGTCCGCGCCGGCATGGCCATCGGTGCTCAGGCCGGTGCGGCGCTGAAGAAATGTGTGCTGGAGCTAGGCGGCTCCGATCCGTTCATTGTGCTCAACGATGCTGATCTGGATGAGGCGGTGCATGCGGCAGTGGTCGGTCGTTATCAGAACTCCGGCCAGGTCTGCGCGGCCGCGAAACGCTTGATCATCGAACAAGGCGTGGTTGAGGAATTCACTCGCAAGTTCGTTGAAGCGACACGTCAGTTGAAGATGGGCGATCCGCTCAACGCTGACACTTACATCGGGCCGATGGCGCGGTTCGATCTGCGTGATGAACTTGATCAACAAGTGCGCGACACCCTTGAAGAAGGCGCGACACTGTTGCTCGGTGGCGGCAAGGTCGAAGGATCGGGCAACTACTACGAGCCAACCGTATTGGCCGATGTCACCGACCGCATGACTTCGTTCAAGCAGGAGCTGTTCGGCCCGGTCGCCTCGATCATCACCGCCCGCGATTGCGCGCACGCCGTGGCTCTGGCCAACGACAGCGATTTTGGCCTGACTGCAACGATCTACACCGCCAACGTCGCGCTGGCCGAGCAACTGACCAGCGAGCTGGAAACCGGCGGCGTGTTCATCAACGGCTACTCCGCCAGCGACCCGCGCGTAACCTTCGGCGGTGTAAAGAAGAGCGGCTTTGGCCGTGAGCTGTCGCACTTTGGCGTACGGGAATTCTGCAACGCGCAGACCGTGTGGCTGGATCGCAAATAACCCAGACACAGCAGCAATTGTGGGAGCGAGCCTGCTCGCGAAAGCGTCCTGTCAGTCACCGAATGTAGTGCCTGACACACCCTCTTCGCGAGCAAGCCCGCTCCCACAAAGGGACCACCGCTGGTAGGTGATGCGCGGCGCAACACATACATACTGAGGGAGCGGGCCTGCTCGCGAAAGCGTCCTGTCAGTCACCGAATGCATTGCCTGACACACCCTCTTCGCGAGCAAGCCCGCTCCCACACAAGAACCGCCGCTGGTAGTTAATTCACGTCGCAACACACCCACTGTTGGAGCGGGCTTGCCCGCGAAAGCATTTTGTCAGTCACCGAATGTGTTGCCTGACACACCCTCTTCGCGAGCAAGCCCGCTCCCACAAAGGAACCTCCGCGGGTAGGTAAAGTGCGGCGCAACACCTACCCACTGTGGAAGCGGGCTTGCCCGCGAAGCATTTTGTCAGGCAGCGAATGCATTGCCTGACACACCCTCTTCGCGAGCAAGCCCGCTCCCACAAAAGAACCGCCGCTGGTAGTTAATTCACGGCGCAACACATACCCACTGTGGGAGCGGGCTTGCCCGCGAAAGCATTTTGTCAGTCGCCAAATGTATCGCCTGACACACCCTCTTCGCGAGCAAGCTCGCTCCCACAAAGGAACCTCCGCGGGTAGGTAATTTGCGGCGCAACACATTACCCACTGTGGGAGCGGGCTTGCCCGCGAAAGCATTCTGTCAGTCACCGAATGCATTGCCTGACACGCCCTCTTCGCGAGCAAGCCCGCTCCCACAAAGGAACCTCCGCGGGTAGGTAATGCGCGGCGCAACACCTACCCACTGTGGGAGCGGGCTTGCTCGCGAAAGCATTTTGTCAGTCACCGAATGCATTGCCTGACACGCCCTCTTCGCGAGCAAGCTCGCTCCCACAAAGGAACCTCCGCGGGTAGGTAATGCGCGGCGCAACACCTACCCACTGTGGGAGCGGGCTTGCCCGCGAAGCATTTTGTCAGTCACCGAATGCATTGCCTGACACACCCTCTTCGCGAGCAAGCCCGCTCCCACACAAGAACCACCGCTGGTAGGTAAAGTGCGGCGCAACACATACCCACTGTGGGAGCGGGCTTGCCCGCGAAAGCATTTTGTCAGTCACCGAATGCATTGCCTGACACACCCTCTTCGCGAGCAAGCCCGCTCCCACACAAGAACCACCGCTGGTAGGTAAAGTGCGGCGCAACACATACCCACTGTGGGAGCGGGCCTGCTCGCGAAAGCGTCCTGTCAGTCACCGAATGCATTGCCTGACACACCCTCTTCGCGAGCAAGCCCGCTCCCACACAAGAACCGCCGCTGGTAGTTAATTCACGGCGCAACACCTACCCACTGTGGGAGCGGGCTTGCCCGCGAAAGCATTCTGTCAGTCGTCAAATGCATTGCCTGACACGCCCTCTTCGCGAGCAAGCCCGCTCCCACACAAGAACCGCTGCTGGTAGTTAATTCACGTCGCAACACACCCACTGTGGGAGCGGGCTCGCCCGCGAAAGCATTTTGTCAGTCACCGAATGTGTTGCCTGACACACCCTCTTCGCGAGCAAGCCCGCTCCCACAAAAGAACCGCCGCTGGTAGTTAATTCACGGCGCAACACATACCACTGTGGGAGCGGGCTTGCCCGCGAAAGCATTCTGTCAGTCACCGCTGCATCGACTGACACACCCTCTTCGCGAGCAAGCTCGCTCCCACAAACTCTGCTTCGATTTACAAATATTTCAACCAACTGATATCCCGGCGCCGCGCCTTGAGTGCCGAAAACCAGAGCACTGCCGGGAACAACACCACGGCAAGAACCACCGCCGCCAGCCACACCGCCGTCACCGTCGAAAAACCGAAATAGCTGCCCTGATTCAGGCCGAACAGCGCCACACCAATCAGGTACAGCACCTTCAACGCATACAGATGCAGCAGATAGAAAAACATCGGCGCCGAGCCGAACACCGTCAGCCAGCCAATCCAGCGGCGACCCTGCACGCGCTCAAAGGCGAGCAGCAGCAACAGCCCCACGCTCACCGTCAACCCGATGAACAGCAGTGACGGCGGATATTTGGTGATATTGAAAAAACTCATCAGCGTCTGCACCAGCGAATCGCTGATCGCCCACGGCTTTTCGCCGTAGCCGTTGATCAAACGCAGCACCACAAATCCCAGCAATCCACCGGCCCCGGCCATCAGCAAACGACGCTGGCGCACCGCCGCTTCCATGCCCCGAGCGAACCACGGCCCCAGCGCGTACCCCAAACCGATCACACCGATCCATGGCAATAACGGATACGAGGTACGCAGGCGCAGGGTTTCGCTGATCTCGATCCAGCCGCGGTCATGCAGAATCGCCCAAGGCACATGCATCGCCGACTCGACCGGGAAATGCACCGCGTCCAGCAGGTTGTGCCCGGCGATGATCGCTACGCTCAGCACCAGCAACACCGCACGCGGCAACCAGACCAGCAGCGCCAGCGCGATCATGCTCAGGCCGATCGCCCAGATCACCTGCAGGTAGATCACGCTCGGCGGCAACTGGAACGTCCAGGCGAAGTTCACCAAGGTGAACTCCAGTGCCACGAGGAACAAACCGCGCTTGAACAGAAACGCGCTGACATCGGCTTTACCGGCATATTTTTCGCCGTACAACCATGCCGACAAACCGGTCAGCAAGACGAATACCGGCGCACACAAATGCGCCAATGTGCGGCTGAAAAACAGCGCCGGCTCGGTGCTGGTGATGTCCATCGGATCGGAGACCTGGCGGTGCAGCAGGAAGGTTTCGCGTACGTGATCAAGTAGCATGAACAGGATCACCAAGCCTCTGAGCGCATCAATGGAGAGCAGCCGGCCAGTCGTCAGTGGGGCAGAAGGGGAAAGCGCTGGGGTCATGGATCTTTCGCAATCGAGAGGAATAACACCGGGCAGCCACAATGACGCCCTCGAATTTTGCGTTACCTTATAACATCAAAAAAGCAAAACCCAAACATCCCGACATCGAGGTTGCCCATCCACCCCAGCCTTCTATAGTGAACAGGTACGTCTTGCCCCTGAGCGTTGTCCATGATCAACACCCAACACCTGATCATCTGCGAGCACTGTGATTGCGTGTACGAGAAAGTCGTGCTCGCCAAACACCAGAAAACCCTGTGCGTGCGCTGCGGTGGCGTGCTGCAGCGTTTCAACGGCCTGACCATCGAACAGCGTCTGGCATTGACGTTTACGGCGGCGATGCTGTGGCTGTTCGCCAATTTCTATCCGGTGATGAGCATCAGCCTCAAAGGCATGAAAAACAGCGCGACCCTGTGGGATTCGGTGCTCGCGCTGAGCCAGGGACCCATCACCTTCATCGCGATGGTCGCTGCTATTGCGATCATCATCGCCCCGGCGTTTCAGCTAGTGTTGCTGGTCTGGGTGTTGAGTTTCGCCCTCGGCATGAGGCGGGCACCGGGGTTCAATCTGTGCATGCGCTGGCTGGAAACCCTGCGCCCGTGGAGCATGCTCGAAGTGTGTCTGCTGGGGGCGATGGTCGCGGTGTTCAAACTTGCCGGCCTGCTCGATGTGCTGCCGGGGATCGGCCTGTTCGCCCTGGCGGTGCTGAGCCTGATGATGATCCGCATTGCCGGCCGTGACATCCGCGAACTCTGGGACATTTTATGAAGCGTCCACCGACCGCCAGCGAGCTCAACCTGTGCCTGTGCCACAGCTGTGGCCTGGCCTGCGACATGACCGACGAGCCCCACCAATGCCCACGCTGCGATGCACCGCTGCATCGGCGCAAGACCAATTCACTGACGCGCACCTGGGCGTACATGCTCGCTGCACTGGTCTTTTATATCCCGGCCAATCTGCTGCCAGTGATGAATACGGTGATGCTCGGCAACGGCGCCGACAGCACGATCATGAGTGGCGTGCTGGAGTTCTGGGAGGCCGGAGCGTGGGACATCGCCCTGATCATTTTCATCGCCAGTATCGCGGTGCCGGGGGTCAAGTTCGTCGCCCTGACCTTGCTGCTGGTCACGGTGCAGCGAAACAGCGATTGGGCGCGCAAGGAGCGTTCGAAGTTGTACCGCTTCGTCGAGCTGATCGGCTATTGGTCGATGCTCGACGTGCTGGTGGTCGCGCTGGTCGCGGCGCTGGTGAAATTCCAGGCGCTGGGCGATATCGAGCCACGACCGGGCATCCTGTTCTTCGGCCTGGTCGTGGTGTTCACCATGCTCGCGGCGATGAGTTTCGACCCGCGCCTGATCTGGGACAAAGCCACCAGCGACACGGTCAGCGACGCAGCGCCTCCAGCAGCACCTGCAACGGATGGCGCAGCGCCTGATCCGACTGGCGCTTGACCTGGCTGCGGCAGGAGTAGCCGGTCGCCAACGCCTCGCCCTGCTCCGCCGGCGCCTGCACCTGACGCGCCCACGACTGCTCGTAAATGACGGCCGAGGTCTGGCGGTTGCGTGCTTCGTGGCCATAAGTACCGGACATGCCGCAGCAACCGGTGGCTTGTGTGGTGAGCTTCAGACCGGCACGTCCGAAGACCTGTTCCCACTGGCGGGTCGCGGCCGGCGCGTTGGTTTTCTCCGTGCAATGTGCGAGCAGACGGAACGCTTTGGGTTGAGCCTCAGGCGTCCGTTCTGGCATGACCTTGAGTAACCATTCCTGCACCAGCGCCACTTCAGGACATTCATTCAAGCCCGGCACTTTGAGGTATTCCTGGCGATAGACCAAAGTCATCGCCGGATCCAGCCCCAGCAGCGGCACGCCGGTCTGCGCCAGTGCCTGCAACTGCTCAGTGTTACGCAACGCCGCGCGATTGAACGCCGAGAGAAAGCCCTGCACGTGCAGCGGCTTGCCGTTGGCGCTGAACGGCGCGAGATAGACCTGATAACCCAGGCGCGAAATCAGCTCGACCAGATCAGCCAGCAGCGGCGCTTCGAAGTAGCGGGTGAAGGCGTCCTGCACGATGACCACGCTGCGTTCGCGTTGCTCTGAGGTCAGTGCCGACAGCGTTGCAACCGTTGCTGGCTGCACCTGCCAACGGCGCATCGCCGCGTGGAAATCGAAACGGCTGAGCAACGGCACATCGACCATGCCACCGATCCGCGCCAGTGCGCCACGCACCCAGCCCGCGCCCATCAAGCCGTTGTACAGCGCCGGAATATGCGCCATGTACGGAATGGTGTATTCCAGCGAGGCAATCAGGTAATCCCGTGCCGGACGCAGATAACGACTGTGATACAGCTCGAGAAAACGCGAGCGGAATTCCGGCACGTTGACCTTCACCGGGCACTGCCCCGCGCAGGATTTACAGGCCAGACAACCGGCCATGGCGTCGTACACCTCATGGGAAAAATCCGCCGACGGATCGCGGCTGTTGCGCCAGCGCTGCCACAGCGTGCTGAAAAACGCCGGTTTTCGGATTACGTCCGAGAGCACATCGACGCCCGCCTCGCCCTGCAACCGCAGCCATTCGCGAATCAATGACGCGCGACCCTTGGGCGATTGCGCGCGTTCGCGGGTGGCTTTCCACGACGGGCACATGGCGTCATCGGGGTCGAAGTTGTAGCAGGCGCCGTTACCGTTGCAGTGCATGGCCGCGCCGTAGCTTTGCCAGACTTTCTCGTCGATCTGCCGATCCAGCTCGCCGCGCAGGGTCACTTCATCGATTTTCAACAGCGCTGCGCCGCTGTTCGCTGGCGTGGCGATTTTGCCCGGGTTGAACTGATTGAAAGGGTCGAACGCTGCTTTCAAGGCTTGCAGCGCCGGGTACAACTCGCCGAAGAATGCCGGCGCGTATTCCGAACGCAGGCCCTTGCCATGCTCGCCCCAGAGCAGGCCGCCGTAGCGCTGGGTCAACGCGGCGACGCCATCGGACACCGGGCGTACCAGCGCCGCTTGCTGCGGGTCTTTCATGTCGAGGATCGGCCGCACGTGCAGTACGCCGGCGTCGACATGGCCGAACATGCCGTACTGCAAACCGTGGCTGTCGAGCAGGTCGCGCAGTTCGGCGATGTATTCGGCCAAATGCTGCGGCGGCACTGCGGTGTCTTCAACGAAAGGCTGCGGGCGGGCTTCGCCGGCGACGTTGCCGAGCAGGCCCACCGCCCGTTTGCGCATACCGTAGACCTTGTTCACCGCTGCCTGACCAACCGCCAGCGTATGGCCCAGGCGCTCCACGGTGCGGTCGTTTTGCAGGTGTTCGAGGAACGCTTCGACGCGGCGTTGCAGGTCTTCGGGATCGTCACCGCAGAACTCGACCAGGTTGATGCCCAGAGTCGGCCGCTCAGCGTTTTCCGGAAAATATTCGGCAACGCCGTGCCAGACGATGTCCTGCATCGCCAGCAGCAAAACCTTGGAATCGACGGTTTCGATCGACAACGGCTTGAGCGCCATCAACGCCCGCGCATCACGCAAGGCATCCATGAACCCGGCATAGCGGATATTCACCAGCATCGTGTGTTTGGGAATCGGCAGCACGTTGAGCCGCGCTTCGACGACGAAGCCCAGCGAGCCTTCAGCGCCACAGAGCACGCTGTTGAGGTTGAAGCGCTGATCGGCCTCGCGCAGATGCGCCAGGTCATAACCGGTCAGGCAGCGGTTGAGATCGGGAAAGCGTGCTTTGATCAGCTCGCCCTGTTCATCAATGATCTGCCGCGCACAACGATAGACTTCGCCGACGCGATCATCGCGGGCGCACTGCGCTGCAAGCTCATCCGCGGCCAGCGGCAGGCCGTGCAGACACTCGCCGCCGCGCAGGATCATCTCAAGCTCCAGCACATGGTCGCGGGTCTTGCCGTAGGTGCAACTGCCCTGGCCGCTGGCGTCGGTGTTGATCATGCCGCCGACCGTGGCGCGGTTCGAGGTCGACAGTTCCGGGGCGAAAAACAGCCCGGCGGATTTCAGGGCGGCGTTGAGCTGGTCCTTGACCACACCGGCCTGCACCCGCACCCAGCGCTGTTCAACGTTGATTTCCAGAATGCGATTCATGTGCCGCGACAGGTCGACGACGATGCCGTCCGTCAGCGATTGGCCGTTGGTGCCGGTGCCACCGCCACGCGGGGTGATCACCACTTTCTCGTACGCTGGTTCGGCAATCAGCCGCGCCACACGTGCAACGTCTTCGGCGTCCAGCGGAAACACCGCCGCTTGCGGCAAGCGCTGATAGATCGAGTTGTCGGTCGCGAGCACCACGCGGCTGGCGTAATCAGCGCTGATTTCACCGCGAAAGCCGCTGTCCTTCAGGGCGGCGAGGAATTGTTGGTAATCGCCGGTCAGGGCTTTGGTAGGCGACAGCTGGGCAATCATCGGTCGGGTCATCTCGGTCAAATCGGGCTGTGTGGCGGTGAACAGTTGTGCGCAAGGAATGATTGCGTCAGGCTCCGCCATCTGATTGCGCCCATGTTCATTGCTGGCCAGCCATGGAACAAGCGTAATTTCGACCCGCTATCGATGAGTTTTACGAATGAATCCGCGCACCCTCACACCGTCCATGTCGCTGCTGCTGGCTTTCGAGGCCGCCGCTCGCCACGAGAGCTACACCCGCGCCGCCCATGAACTGTCACTGACGCAGAGCGCGGTCAGTCGCCAGGTACAGATTCTCGAGAAGATGCTCGGCATGCGTCTGTTTAACCGTGAAGGCCGGCAGGTGGTGCTGACGGATGTCGGGCGCATGTATCAGCGCGAGCTCAGCGAAGCCCTCGGGCAGATCCGCAGCGCGACCTTGCAGGCGATGGCGTTTGGTTCAGGCATTCACAGCCTGCGCCTGGCGACGCTGCCGACCTTCGGTTCGAAATGGTTGCTGCCACGGCTCAAGGATTTCTACACGGCGCATCCAGGCATGACCGTGCACCTGCATTCGCGGATCGAAACCATCGACTTCGACACCAGCGAAATCGACGCCGCTATCTGCGTCGGCGGTGGAGAATGGCCTGGCCTGACTGCCCTGCCCCTGCACACCGAAGAATTGGTGGCGATTGCCAGCGCGCAGCTGTCGGCGACTGAACGCGACGAGGCCGAGCGGCACATGGCCGGGCAATTACTGCTCAACGTCAGCAGCAATGCCCAGGCGTGGGCGGAATGGTTCAGCCATCATCAACTGCCGCATCGCAGCATGCGGATCGGGCCGAGCTTCGAAATGACCTCGCACTTGATTCAGGCAGTACGCGCCAATATCGGCGTGGGCCTGGTGCCGCGGATTCTGGTCGAAGAGGAATTGCTCAAGGGCGAATTGCTGCAACTGGGCGAACCGATTACCAGCCGCCGCAGCTATTACCTGGTGTACCCGCCGCGCAATGAGAATCTGCCTTCGTTGAAGGCGTTCAGGGATTGGCTGATTGATACCCTCTGAAGGATCGAGTCGCGGCCATTCGCGAGCAGGCTCGCTCCCACAGGGAAATATATGCCAAGTGTGGGAGCGAGCCTGCTCGCGAAGAGGCCAGTCGCAACGACCTTAAAACCTCGGCTTGACCGCCCGCCAATCAGCCTTGTACCGCTGCATCTGCCGCACGTCATCGCGCTGGCGAATCCCGCACGTCAGGTACTGGTCATGCAGCTTGGCCAGTTGCTCATGATCCAGCTCCAGCCCGAGCCCCGGCGCGCGGGTGATCTTCACGCAGCCATCGACAATCGGCAGCTTGCCGCCCTTGATCACTTCCTCGTCCGGCTCCTGCCACGGGTAGTGGGTGTCACAGGCGTAATCCAGATTCGGCACCGCTGCCGCGACGTGCGCCATGGCCATCAGGCTGATACCCAAGTGCGAATTGGAATGCATCGACACGCCGAGGCCGAACACGTCGCACATTTTCGCCAGCGTCTGCGTATCCCGCAGGCCACCCCAGTAATGGTGGTCGGCGAGGACGATCTGCACGCTGTTCTGCGCAACGCTGCGGCGGAACTCGTCGAAATCAGTGACCACCATATTGGTCGCCAAGGGCAGACCGGTGCGCTTGTGCAGTTCGGCCATGCCATCGAGGCCCGGGGTCGGGTCTTCGTAATACTGCAGATCATCGCCGAGCAGTTCGGCCATGCGAATCGCCGTCTCCAGCGACCAGTTGCCGTTCGGATCGATGCGCAGCGGCAATCCCGGGAAAGCTTTCTTCAGCGCCTTGATGCAAGCCACTTCATGCTCCGGCGGCAAGGTACCGGCCTTGAGCTTGATGCTCTTGAAACCGTAGGCTTCGATCATTCGCGCTGCCTGGGCGACGATCTGCTGCTCGTTCAGCGCCTCGCCCCAGTTGTCCGGTTTGTAGGGCGATTCGATATGTTCGGCGTATTTGAAAAACAGGTAAGCGCTGAACGGCACTTCATCGCGGATCGCGCCGCCGAGCAGGTCCACCAGCGGCACGTTCAGGTAGTGCGCTTGCAAATCGAGAAACGCTACTTCAAACGCCGAGTAGGCATTGCTCACCGCTTTGCTGGCGTGGGAACCGGGGGCCAGTTCAGCGCCAGCAATGCTCGCCGGTTTATTTGCCGCCACGGTGGCCTGCACGATCGCGCGTAACTGATTGAGGTTGAACGGATCAAGGCCGACCAACTGGCTCTGCAATTGTTGCTGGATCGCCAGCGCCGGGGCATCGCCGTAGCTTTCGCCGAGGCCGATGTAGCCGTTGTCACTCTCGATCTCGATGATCGAGCGCAAGGCAAAGGGTTCGTGGATGCCACTGGCGTTGAGCAGTGGCGGATCGCGAAAGGCAATCGGGGTGACGCTGACACGGGTGATTTTCAAGATGACGCTCCTGACAGATCAACAATCGATTCAGTGGCTCGCGGCCGGACGAGCCGGCGCCACAACGGCGGCTTCGTCACTTGGCTTTGCCGGGGTTTGGCCTTTGGCGCCGGGCGCCGTGCGGGCGAAGAAGATCACTACGGCGGCGATCAGCGATGTCGCCGCAAGGCCATACAGGCCGCCCTCGATGGAGCCGGTGGTTTGTTCAAGAATGCCGAACGCGGTCGGCGCGACGAAGCCGCCAAGGTTGCCGATGGAGTTGATCAGCGCGATCACCGCCGCAGCGATGCGCGCATCCAGATAGCTTTGCGGAATCGGCCAGAACAGCGCCGACGCCGCTTTGAAACCGATGGCGGCAAAGCAGATGGCGATGAAGGCAAACACCGGCCCGCCGGTGGTCGACATGAACATACCGATGGCGGCGATCACCAAGGTCAGCGCGACCCAGGCCTGTTGGAATTTCCATTTGCCGGCCATCGCCGCGAAGCCGTACATGGCGACAATCGAAATGATCCACGGAATCGAATTGAGCAGCCCGACCTGGAAATCACCGAGGTTGCCCATCTTCTTGATCATGCTCGGCAGCCAGAACGTCGCGCCGTAAATGGTCAGCGCGATGGAGAAATAGATGAAGCAGAACAGCGCGATCTGCCGGTCAGCCAGCAGCTTGAACATCGATGGTTTGGCGACTTGTACTGCTTCGCGAACGCGTTGTTCTTCGGCAATCGCCGCGACCAGCGCTTCGCGCTCTTCCTCGCTCAGCCACTTGGCTTGGCGCGGGTGCGATTGCAGCCAGAACCAGACGAATGCGCACAACACCACCGAAGCCGCGCCCTCGATGAGAAACATCCACTGCCAACCGTGCATGCCCAATCCGCTGATATGCAGCAGCGCACCGGACACCGGGCCGGAAATCACCGAGGCAATCGCCGAGCCGCTGAGAAACACCGCCATGGTTTTGCCGCGCTCGGACGCTGGCAGCCACTGGGTGAAGTAATAAATGATCCCCGGGAAGAACCCAGCCTCGGCCGCGCCCAGGATAAAGCGCAGTACGTAGAAGCTGGTTTCACCCTGAACGAAAGCCATGGCCATGGCCGCGGCGCCCCAGGTGAACATGATCCGGGTCAGCCAGACCCGCGCGCCGTAGCGCTGCAACAGCATGTTCGACGGCACTTCGAACAGTGCGTAACCGATGAAAAACAGCCCGGCGCCAAGTCCATAAGCCGCTGCGCCGATACCCAGATCGGTCTCCAGATGGCTGCGCACGAAACCGATGTTGACCCGGTCGATGTAGTTGACGATGAACATCACCACGAACAGCGGCAGCACGTGGCGTTTGACCTTGGCGGCGGCGCGGGCGAGCACCGTGATGTCCGGCGGACTCTGGAGGGTTTTCAAGGGGCGACTCCCGTTCTTGTTTTTTTAGGGATGACTTGAAGCGATGAGCCGATCATGGACGCCGCGCATTGATCCCGTCTAATCTAAACTGGCACTCGATTGATACCCGGATTAGATCAATGTTCGAACTCACCCAGCTGCGCTGCTTTACCACGGTGGCCACCGAACTCAATTTCCGCCGCGCCGCCGAACGCTTGAACATGACCCAGCCACCGCTGAGCCGGCAGATTCAGCTGCTGGAGCATCACCTCGGCGTCGAGTTGTTCACCCGCAGCACCCGCAGCGTTGCGCTGACGGCGGCGGGCCGGGCATTTTTTGTCGAAGCGCAGAATCTGCTGGAGCGCGCGCAGCAAGCGGCAGTCACCGCACGCCGGTTTGCAGAGGGCGACATTGGCTCGGTGAACATCGCGTTCGTCGGCAGCGCGGTGTATGAGTTTCTGCCAAAGGTGATCGCCGAAGCGCGGCTCAAACAGCCTCAGGTGAAAATCGATCTGGCAGAGATGAACACCTATCAGCAGCACGAAGCGTTGCGCGCTCGCCGTATCGACCTTGGCATTGCCCGAGCGCCATTGCAGGAACCCGGCTACGCCACTGAATGCCTGGTGCGCGAGCCGTTTGTGCTGGCAGTGCCAAGCGGGCATAGATTGGCAAATGCAGCTGAGGTGTCAGTGACTGACCTGGATAAACAGCCGTTCCTGATGTACTCCCATGAAGCCTATCCCCCGTTCAACGAACTGTTGACTGGCACGCTGCGCTCAGCGCGGGTGGCACCGGATTACGTGCAGTGGCTGGGCTCATCGTTGACGATCCTGGCGTTGGTCAACGCCGGCATGGGTCTGGCGCTGGTACCGCGTTGCGCGACCAGCGTGGTGTTCAGGAATGTGGTATTTCGCGAGATCGATCTGGGCGAAGGGGTGCAGAGCGAGCTGCATCTGATCTGGCGAGAAAACAATGACAACCCGGCGTTCGCGATGTTGCTGGAGGCGATTCGCCGGGCGGTGGTGCAGGGTTGGGGCTGAAAATTATTGTGGCAACCTGTATTTGAGTGGCGGCGGAGCGCTCGGGGCTTTGATCAACGGCTCCTCCAGCGGCTTGCCGTCAGGCCCTGTGAACAGGCGTTCGTATTGCTTTGGCATTGGTCGCGGCGCTCTTGCAGTCGTCATGATGAACCCTCCGATACCGGGCTGAATTCAACCCACTTAACTTGCGCGGAATCTATCAGCAAAATTTCGGCACCAAAAGGCGTCGACTTGCCATCATCATTAACCCAACGTGGATTCTGCATCACGAACTGCCCGCAACTGGATTCGGACGGCCACTCCACAGGCCAGCCAAACACGCGCCTTTCGTCATGTAAATGCAGGGTTATGAACCGGTCGAACTGGGCGAAAGCGCAGAACCATTCACTGGGGAAAGAAGATTGTTTCGTGACGTTTCGCTTACGTAACCAGCCGTGCAATTTGTCATTCGTCGCCAGGTAACAGGCAAACAATCCCAGCATCAGCGAAAACACAAATGCCCAGAGCGTTTGCGCCCGATCATCCCATTTTCCTAATGAAAACCCCTTCGAGCCAATCCACAAACAGAGGCTGCCCACCGCCAACACCGCGCCCTGAATCACAAACGTGAATATCAGCGCCTGCACAATCTGACCAAATGTATCCGGCCGCTTGAACGCCGTGAGTGAATAAAAGATCCAGGTCGATAAAAACCCGGGGATGAGGTACTGCAACAGCGGAATGATTTCCTTGACCAGATCATCCATGATCCGAGGCTCCTTTCAGTCATGCCGAACCCGTCACGGGCCGACATTCAAAGCCTAGTCAAGGATCCTGCTGCGCCTTGCGGACAACTGTCACAGCCCATTGCGAGCGAGCAGCAGTAGACGTCATGCAAGAAAAAAGGCAGACACCGGAATTTCGGTGTCTGCCTTTTTGAAATCCGGGCGCCCGGTTACAGGCAGTCACGTACCGACTGGCGCAGGGCCCCGGACTTCGCCCAAGGCGGCCCCTGATAGAGGGACACTTTGCTGCCGTCCTTGTATTTGACGATATCGAGAATCTCATCCGCCGTGATAATGCTCGGCGCGGTAATCCGGTAGCCGTTGGAAATCGACGTCTGCGAAGTCTTGGCCACGTCCTTCTGCCACAACGGTAACAAACACGCGGCATATTCCTTGGGAGGCTTGTCACTGGTCTTGCTGAGGTTTGGCTCGCCCGGCACCAACGATGCTGGTAGCGAGCAACCCGTCAACAAGGCCAGGGTCAAAGTGCCAATCCATACGCGCATGCTGTTTACCTGTTCGGAAAAAACGTGAATGTACCGTTTAACCGTCGGCACATCCATCGTGGCATCCCGCCGTTACCGGCGTTTGGACAATTTTTTACATCCGTTCAGCCGGGCGTCAGATGACTCGGCCGCACCTTGAGAAATGCGACTACTCTTTTCTACCGAGAATGTTCTGGAGGTGATCATGCGGCTCAATGAATATGAACACGAACTTCAACGGGATTTGCAAAGCGTGGCATCGGACCTGAGATGGTCGGCAGTCGACCTCAAGCGCATCGCTGAGCAATTGCGCAAATCCGGTAACGAGGCCGACGCTCAGACTGTATTGCGGTCTTGCGAGATCCTGCAAAGCGACGAGGAAAGATTGCAGATTTATGCCAAGGAGGTAAAAGCCCGGACCATCAGCCGAACCAAGGTTCACTGAAGCACTTGAAGGCCTCAAACAAGAAGCCCCGGTCGAAACCGGGGCTCTTTCGTTATAACGGGTCAGCCGCCAATGTGGCTTTGCACTTGCCTGGAGCGTTTTTTGTAACCGGGAAGCGCCGCCGCGTAAGCCATCGCTTCCTCCCTGCTGGTGAATGACGCCAATCGGTCGCCCTGCGTGCAGACTCGCCATGGCCCGTTGTTCACGCTGAGCACGTCATAACCGTTCATGTGCAGCTTGTTCAGCATTGGAATGCTCATGAGCACCTCCTGTTTGCCAACGGTGTTTTCGGTGTACGGGCTTACCTTACACCCGCTCCCCGCTGCGGTGTAAACCGGATTCGCCCTGGCGCATGTCAATTCACTGGCACTTTTTGCTACGCAAATGGCTCCGAATCAACAGGGAACCTTTAAATCCGCTTGCGGCTCGAATATTGCAGTTTGATTACAGATTTATGACACGCATCAACAGGGCAATCATGAAAGTACGCGCCACCGTCATTTGCGAGCAGGATCGCCATATCCTCCTGGTGCGCAAACCCCGCCATCACTGGTCATTACCCGGCGGCAAGGTCGAACCCGGGGAAACCCGTGCGGCGGCAGCCGTGCGCGAGTTGCAGGAGGAAACCGGGCTCAATGCTGAGGACGTCCTGTACCTGATGGACTTTCAGGCGGGCAGTACGCGGCATCACGTTTATGAAGCTTCGGTGGTCAACATTGACGATGTGCGCCCGCAGAACGAAATTGTCGATTGCATCTGGTATCCGCTCGATGCCGTGCACAATCTTGAAACCAATGACGCGACGCGGCGCATCGTGCAGGCCTTTCAAAGGCGTTTATAACGATCAGCCGGCGAACGCCCGGCGACCCGCGCTGATTTCCGTTCGCAACTCACCAATGAAATTTGAAATATCGCGAATCGTGACCAATTGTTCGGGAGATACGCCATCAAGCAAAAGTTCGACACGCCCGCTTCCCGGCTCGTACACCTTGATGCGCAATAAACCCTGCGCGGTTGGCGCGCAATCACATTTGTAGTTCGGGAAGCCTGACTCGACGATGCGACAAATATCGGCAATGGCAAGCATGGGCGGACGCCTCGCAGGCGGAAAATCGATCCACCGAGCATAGATGCAGGACGCGTTTATTGCCTGATCCGCAAATGCCAAACCGATCACAAATTATCCACGCCACTCAATGCGCATCGTGGTCCCAGATCCAGTTCCACATTCCGGGCAGATTCACCGGTTCCGCGCTTTGCTGAACCGTACGCGCCAGGGCAGCTTTTTCCAGAGCAGCCTGATCGTCGTAGAACGGCTTGTTTGCCAGTCTAACCCCGGTTGCCGCCGCGCTATCGAGCAGAATCTGCAGATATTCTCGGGCGTGGCGCGCCGTGTAGCGATTGAGATCATGGAACGTCACTACCACCGGAACCACACCATCCACCGTCGGCAATTGGCCGAGCGCAATGCGCTCACGCACTTGCGATAACTGCCGCAACATGTTCGCCCGACGCCGAGGGCTGGCGTTGAAGCCCCAGATCTTGCCGTCGTTGGCACTCAAGTCCGTGAGCAAGACGTGCAAGCCGTGTTTTTGATAGGCCGCAAATGTGCGCTTGTCGTAGTTCCAGAACGGCGGGCGCAACAGCTTGGGCGGCGCTCCGGTAATAGCGGCGATGTCAGCGCTGCCATCGGTCAGCGATTGCTCCAGTTCTTGCGGCTCAAGCAAGCGATGATTGGTGTGCCAGTGAGTCGCGGTGTGAAAGGCGAGGATATGTCCCTCTACGTGCTCACGGCGCATGAGGCTGCGACCAATCTCGCTGTCACCCGCTCTGGATGCTCTGGTCTGCACGAAAAATACGGCTTTGATGTCTGCCTGCACCGGATTGCTCTTGAGGCTGTCGAGCACCGTGGCCGTGGGGTTCCACCACCCTGAAGCGCTGGGACCATCATCGAACGTCAGCAGAAAACGCACGGGCGGCTGGGTCTTCAGTCGCGTTTCGGTTTGCGCGGTCATTTCGATCGGCGCGGCAATGCAGCCGGCCAGACCGAACGCGATGAGCGCCGCACAAAGAAGTTTGCATCCGGATGTCATGTTTGCCCTGAGTCCGGCCGCAGCCGTCGTGTTGTCGAATGGCAAAACTCCCTCGCCCGTTACCCTCCCCGCGCTGCTATCGGCGAGCGCAGGTTGGATAAGGTACACAGGGTTTGGTTCCGGTGCTGGTTTTCAGCGCGTCAAGGCTTGTTGAAATGAGGTGTCGATGATCCCCGCCGTGACCAACGGTGCCGGCAGTGCTTTGACTTTGAACAGAAAGTCCGCCGTGCTCTGCAAATCCGCTGCCGCCTGCTGATCCACCGGCCCGACGGTCATGTGCGCCTGGCGTAACCAATGGCGCGAGACCTGCTGGTCGAGGTTGGCCTTTTTCGCCCAGAGATCGGCGTACTCGTCGGTGTGGTTATCAACCCAGGCGCGCGCCTGTTTGAGACGTCCGAGAAAATCGGCAATCGCCGCGCGCTTGCTGTCGATGGAAGGCGTCGACGCAGCGATGGCACTCAGCCCTGGCATCAGGTTTTTTGCGGTCAGAATCGGTCGAGCGCCAGAGAACACGATCTGTTGCGAGATATACGGTTCCCACACCGGAAAGGCATCGATACTGCCTTGCGGGAGAGCGGCGGCCGCGTCGATCGGCATCAGCTTGACGAAGTCGACGTAGTTTTCCGGCAGGCCGCCCTGCTCCAGCGCGCGCAAGGTCAGTTGCTGACTCCAGGCTCCGGGCCAATACGCGACCTTCTTACCTTTGAGATCGACAATGGTCTTTACCGGCGAATCCTTTGGCACCAACAGAGCAATGGTGTCCGGACTCTGCCGCGACACGCCAATCAGTTTCACCGGTGCCTGTTTGGCAGCGAGAAACAGGAAGCCCGAGTCGCCGAGAAACCCCAGATCCAGCGAGCCGGTCTGCAACGCTTCAGCGAGCGGCGCGGCAGCCTGGAAGTGCTTCCAATCGACGGTGTAAGGCGCGTCCTTCAACACGCCGGAGGCTTCAATCGAAGCGCGAATGTTGTAGTAATTTTGGTCGCCAACATGCAGAACCACAGGCTCTGTTGCGTGGGCGACTGGGGCCGTGAACAAGGCTAGTGTCAGTGCACGGCGTAGGAAACGAGACAGCTTCATGGCGAGTCCTGCAAAGGGGATTTGCATAGACCATAACGCTCTTGATTTACGTTTTTAAATTCTAATTTTGCATAACGTAAGCACGGTATTTGCGCGTCTTCGAAACAGATGTGCTGGCGCGACTAGACTGAAATTTCCTGGAGGAGATTTCAGTCATGTGCGGAAGACTCACGCAGTACCGTGGGATTCATGATTTCGTTGCGGTGTTGAGCATTCCCGATGCGTTGGTCAATCACGTGGGCGATGCGCCGCTGGATCGCTACAACGCAGCGCCCACCACTGCGCTGGCGGTACTGCATCAGCACGAGCAGACCTTCCATGCCGACAATCTGCGCTGGGGCTGGCGGCCGCATTGGGCGAAGGATCGTCCGCCCCCTATCAACGCTCGGGTAGAGAAGGTCGCCCACGGCGCGTTCTTCCGGGCAATCTGGCGCCAGCGGCTGATCGTGCCGGTCGATAATTGGTTTGAGTGGGTTGATAGCGGGGAAAAATCCCGACAGCCCTGGTTGATCCGTCGGGCGGATCAAGCACCGGTTTTCTGCGCTGGCATCGGCCAGTTCCCGGCGCCGGGAGTTTCGGCAAGGGAAGATGACGGTTTCGTCATCATCACCGCTGACAGCCTGGGCGGCCTGCTCGATATTCATGATCGCCGCCCGGTGGTCTTCGATTCGGCGCGAGCTCGGGAATGGCTTGATCCTGCTACACCAGTGGAACGAGCCGAGCAAATGCTGCTGTTCGAGGGTGAGCACAGTGATGCCTTCGAATGGTACAAGGTCGGCAAAGCGGTAGGTAATACGCGTAATCAAGGTGCGCAATTGATAGAACGGGTCGACTAAATAATTACTTTATCGCTGCGTTAATCAAGCGAGCCCTCCACTGAATCCCGCGCGTTACAAAAAGTGTTTCAATCGCGATACACCCCTCGTAAAACAGCCGTTTGAGCGAATCAACCGCCTGTCAGACATTTCGACTGTCATACATACATTTTCCCGCGCTGCGGATAGCATGCGCGCCGCCTTTCCGATTGGTATACCAATTGACCAAAGAGTCAAAGAAATCAGGAATCCATCAACAACTTTCAAGCCTTGCAGAGAAATAAGTGAGCGACGATTTTGCAATCAAACAGGTCAGCGGCCTGAAGTGTGTCCATCTGTCCAAGACAGAACGCCTGGAACTCGACTGTTTTATCGGCCATTACATCAAGACCCGAAACCTGCACAGCGTGCCCGACATCGAGCGCACCTTGCGCAGCACCCTTGAGGGTTATCCCGGCCATCCGCCGGTGATGGTCAATGAGCTCAATGCGTGGATCGATCGAACGTTGGGGTACCGAGCGACCTACCCGGACTTCACGCAGCTGGAAGACCTCTGAAACGCGAAAAGCCCCGCTGATGCGGGGCTTTTCGTATGCGTTGTTCAAGGCTTCAAAGGCCGCTCCTGGTCGCGGTCCGACAACTCGCGGCTGTCATCGTGCTTCCAGGTTTTTTCCTGCCGTTTTTGCCGCTCGATTTCTTCTTCAGTTGGCTCATCATCTTCCGCACGCGTTTGCTCGGTTGCCATGTGCACCTCACCTCAGAACAGTTGCTGTCGTTAAAGGGTAGAACACTTTTGCGCGCCCGAATTCACCAAGGAATTTTGTCCCGCGCGGCGTACCATAGCGCCATCCACCCTTACGTCAGGAAGACACCATGCTGTACCGAATCGCCGCCGACGGGCTGGTGCTGTTTCACTTGTGTTTCATCTTGTTCGTGCTGTTCGGCGGGCTGCTGGTGCTGCGCTGGCCACGGTTGATGTGGCTGCACTTGCCGGCGGCCGCATGGGGCGTGGCGGTTGAAGTGCTGCACCTGACCTGTCCATTGACCTACTGGGAAAACCTCATGCGCCACGCGGCCGGGCAGACCGAATACGCCGGTGGCTTTATCGAGCATTACATCTGGCCGATCATCTATCCGGCAGGTCTGACCCCGCAGATTCAATTGGCGCTTGGTAGCGTGGTGCTGGCGATCAACCTGATCGTCTATGCGCGATTGCTGCGCTCGTGGAAACTGAGTCGCGCCCGGCGCATTCCGTTTTAGCGCGAGGCCGGTTTCAACGTTTCCAGCCACTGCGGATCGAAGCGTGGCTGGTCTGGATCAAGGCCCTGCGTCAGCATTTGCGCCTTGTGCTGTTCGACTTCGTCACGCAGTTGTCCGTGATCGCTGGAGTTGCCGTCCAGTTCGTGCATCTGCAGCAATCCAAGGTGGTAGAAACGCAACACCTTCATCGCCGTCGGATCATTGTTATGCACCGCCCCTGTCACCTGGTGCATGACATTGGTGATGCTCATCAGGCTACGCTTGAGACGCCAGCTGTACACCGCCGGAGCCATCCAGGTCTGGTGCCAGAAACGCCCGCGCAACAGCGCTGCGGTCAGCAGAAATGCCACAAATACCCCGCCAACATTGAAGCGCAAATTATCCCCGTCGGGCTCTCCGAACACTGCCACCGCGACAGACGAAAACAGCATGGCCAACAGCAGAAACAGCACGGCGATGATGACCGTGCTGCGGCGGGTCTGCTGACGAAAGGTAGCGGGGTCCATCGGCTGAATCTCGAACATCAAAATGACTTCCCTGAGTGACAAAAGGCGCAACGGAAAAAACTCGCCGGCGCATTATCGCATCGCACCGGGTTTTAGCTATGCTGGGGCTCCTTTTCATCTTTTCAGCGTCCAACGGGGACATGGCGGTACAGCGCAGATCGTGCCATCTTCATTCATGGATACACACTATTCGGATGCCCTCCGCTGCGTTGCGGATGGCATCGTTTTAAGGATCACTGCATGACCCAACGACACGTAATCAATGCCTCGGTCAGCCCGAAAGGCAGTCTGGAAACCCTTTCTCAACGTGAAGTCCAGCAACTGAGCGAAGCCGGATCCGGCAGCACCTACACCCTCTTCCGCCAGTGCGCCCTGGCCATCCTCAACACCGGCGCGCACGTCGACAATGCCAAGACCATCCTCGAAGCCTACAAGGACTTCGAAATCCGCATTCACCAACAGGATCGCGGTGTGCGCCTGGAGCTGCTGAACGCTCCGGCCGACGCGTTCGTCGACGGCGAGATGATCGCCAGCACCCGCGAAATGCTCTTCAGCGCCCTGCGCGACATTGTCTACACCGAGAACGAACTCGACAGCCAACGCATCGACCTGAGCAATTCCCAAGGCATCAGCGACTACGTGTTCCATCTGCTGCGCAACGCGCGCACCCTGCGCCCGGGCGTCGAGCCGAAAATCGTGGTGTGCTGGGGCGGTCACTCGATCAATACCGAAGAATACAAATACACCAAGAAAGTCGGCCACGAACTGGGCCTGCGCAGTCTCGACATCTGCACCGGTTGCGGCCCTGGCGTGATGAAAGGTCCGATGAAGGGCGCAACCATCGCCCATGCCAAACAGCGCATCCATGGCGGTCGCTACCTTGGCCTGACCGAACCAGGCATCATCGCTGCCGAAGCGCCGAACCCGATCGTCAATGAACTGGTGATCCTGCCGGACATCGAAAAGCGTCTGGAAGCTTTCGTTCGCGTTGGCCACGGCATCATCATTTTTCCGGGCGGCGCCGGTACTGCCGAAGAATTCCTCTACCTGCTCGGCATCCTCATGCACCCGGACAACGCAGGCCTGCCCTTCCCGGTCATCCTCACCGGACCGAAGCATGCCGCGCCGTATCTGGAACAGCTGGATGCGTTCGTCATCGCGACCCTCGGCGAAGCGGCGAAGCAGCATTACGAGATCATTATCGACGACCCGGCCGAAGTGGCGCGGCAGATGACTCAAGGGCTGAAAGCGGTGAAGCAGTTCCGTCGTGAGCGTAACGACGCGTTTCACTTCAACTGGCTGTTGAAAATCGATGAAGGCTTCCAGCGCCCATTCGACCCGACCCACGAAAACATGGCCAACCTGAAACTGCACCGCGACCAGCCACCGCATGAACTGGCGGCCAATCTGCGTCGGGCGTTTTCCGGAATCGTCGCCGGTAACGTCAAGGACAAAGGCATTCGTCTGATCGAAGAACACGGGCCGTATCAGATCCGCGGTGATGCGGCGATCATGCAGCCGCTTGATGCGCTGCTCAAAGCCTTCGTCGCCCAGCACCGGATGAAGTTGCCGGGTGGCGCGGCGTATGTGCCGTGCTACCAGGTCGTCGCATAATCTCAAGCCGTCACAAAAACCCAATGTGGGAGCTGGCTTGCCAGCGATAGCGGTCTTTCATTCAACAGAGACGTTGGATCAGATGACGCTTTCGCGAGCAAGCTCGCTCCCACAGGATTTATGGTGTGGCGCAAATTGTAGTCACAACCTCAATCCCCTTGTGGGAGCGAGCCTGCTCGCGAAGAAGCCCGAAAGAACACATCAATCTTTCGGGCTATCCACCAACCGCCGAGCCAACGCTTTGGCCTGCGCAGCGACGTCCGTCACTGCCGTGCTCTCCCACCACATCCCGCGCAACGGCGGGCCCATCGCAAACATCTGACTATTCACGCGCCCCTTGGCATCGACTACCGCACCGTCCACCGCTGCGATGCCTAATGCCAGAGGCCCCGGCTGCACCAGTCCCCGCGCCAGCAATTGCTGAGGCAACGGCCGAGCGACCCGCCGCCAGTCATATTCGATGCCGCTGGAGTTGATCAGCGCCGCACCGTTCACCACGCATGTTTCAGTTTCACCGCGAGGACGAATGCGAATGGCCACGGCATCGTCAGCGCGCGGCTCAAGCCCCTTGAACGACGCAGCGTGCACGCGCAAGCGCCCTTCCTTGTGCAACCGCTCGATCAACTCGGCGCTGAGCGGTGGCGAACGATGGTGATGACTTTCCCACCATGGCCGCACATGCCGTACGAATTGTCGACGCTGCACGTCAGTCGCCTGACTCCACAACCGCGCGATATGCGCGCGAACGGTATCGAGTGGTGCCTGCCAATCAATGCCTTGAGCTGTAGCGTCGCGGCAATGGCGCCGCAATTCGCGCACCAACTGGCGTGGCGTGCGGATGCTGTGATCTGCTGCCAGAAAATCCTCCCAGACCGGTGGCTGACGGCGCACATGCGGCAGCAACCCGTGCCGGGAAAACACCTCGATCGGACCGCGATGCCCGGCCTGTTCCAGCGACACCACGGCATCGACCATCGTCAGCCCAGAGCCGATGATCAGCACGGTGGATCGCGGGTCGAGTTCGCGCATTGCAGCCACATCCCGGGGATCGAGCGCGGCGGCGTTGAGGCCACTGGATTGTGTCTGCGGCGTGCGCGCGGCGGGAAACATGCCGGTAGCGAGCACCGCCTGCGATCCACGCAAAATCCCGCCATCGCTCAAGGTGAGCTGAACTGAACCGGAATCGATTTGCAGGTCGGCGACCTCAGCACAGACATGTTCAACGGTCGAGCCTTGCCGCGCGCCCACCGCCCGAGCCTCGGCAAGACGCTGTTGCACATAGACGCCGAACAAACCGCGAGGCGGGAACAACTCACTGACTGGCACAGCCTGCTCAGCTGACTCCGGCCAGCCGCCAGCAGCTATGTGCGCGATCAACCACTGCGTCAGATCGTCAGGATTATCCGGGTCGACGCTCATGCGTGCCGCGTTGCCGTTCAGCGCGTGGCCCAGCTCGACGGCGCTGTAAGCCTCGCCCCGTCCCAGTTCAGCACGCGGCTCGATGATAACGATGCTCCGCTGCCCAGGCAGACGTAACAATTGCACCGCCAGCATCGTGCCGCTGAGGCCGCCACCGATGATCAGGATGTCCGCAGAGTGCTCCATTCAAATCACCACATTACGCACGAACCGCGCAGCCACATTGCCGTCGTTGCGGTAGGAATGCGGTTGATTGCTGGCGAACATGAAAAACTCTCCTTTATGGATGTGCTGCGGCTGATCGCCGAGCATCAGCGTCAAGCATCCCTCAAACACGTAAATCTGCTCGCTCCAGCCGTCGGCGTCCGGTTGCGACGGATAGACCTCACCCGGTTGCAGGCACCATTCCCATTGCTCGACTGCGCGGGTCGCAGACGCTTTGGACAGAAGCACGGCTCTGCTGCCCGGGATCGTGCCCACCCAGGCAACCTCGTTGATCCGGCTCGGGTCGCGCGCATCGTGGGCTTGAATCAGATCGCTGAAGGCCACGTCGAGGGCCTCGGCGACGCGGTCAAGCGTGGTCAGGCTGACATTCTTCTCGCCGGCTTCGATCGCCACCAGCATCCGTCGGCTGACCCCGGACTTTTCCGCCAGCGCAGTCTGGCTCATGTCCGCCGCATGGCGCAGACGTCGGACGTTCTGGCTGACGTGTTGCAGGACGGAGGCTCGCTGAGTTGAATCTTTGTGCACTATATTGCTCACTCGGTGGTATTGGGCAGTATACTGCGCAACGTTGGCGGCATTGTGCGGCCTCTCTTTTACAGTGCGCAAGGACATGATGTCGCTGAACAATTCCCCTTCACGAATCCGCTTCTCCCGCTTCAGCAAAGCCGAGTGCGTGCTGGTGCTGATCACCATGATCTGGGGCGGCACGTTCCTGCTGGTGCAACACGCGATGACGGTCAGCGGGCCGATGTTTTTCGTCGGCCTGCGCTTTGCCGCAGCAGCGGCGATTGTTGCGATGTTCTCTTGGCGCCACCTGCGAGAGTTAACCCTGTTCGAAGTGAAGGCAGGGTCATTCATCGGTGTGGCGATCATGCTCGGTTACGGCTTGCAGACGGTCGGGCTGCAAAGCATTCCGAGTAGCCAATCGGCGTTCATTACCGCGCTGTACGTGCCGTTTGTACCTCTGCTGCAATGGCTGGTATTGGGACGACGCCCGGGGTTGATGCCGAGCATCGGGATCATGCTGGCGTTTACCGGATTGATGCTGTTGTCGGGTCCCTCGGGGGCGGCGTTGAATTTCAGCCCGGGAGAAATTGCGACATTGATCAGCGCCGTTGCGATTGCAGCCGAAATCATCCTGATCAGCACGTTCGCCGGACAGGTCGATGTGCGGCGAGTGACGGTGGTGCAACTGGCGGTGACGTCGGTGTTGTCGTTCCTGCTGGTGGTGCCGACCGGTGAAGTGATTCCGGAGTTTTCCTGGTTATTGCTGGCGACGGCTTTGGGCCTGGGCGCGGCGAGTGCGGCGATCCAGGTGGCGATGAACTGGGCGCAGAAGAGCGTTTCGCCGACTCGGGCGACGTTGATCTATGCCGGTGAGCCGGTATGGGCCGGAATCGTTGGTCGGATTGCCGGGGAGCGTTTGCCGGCGATTGCACTGGTGGGCGCGGGGTTGATCGTTGCGGCGGTGATTGTCAGTGAGTTGAAGACCAAGGGGAAGGCTGCCGAGGCAGAAGGTGAGTTGGAACGCGAAACGCAGGCGTGATCCGCGTTTTTTCAGTGGTAATGCAAACGCTTTCGCGAGCAGGCTCGCTCCCACATTGGAATGTATTTCAAAATGTTGGAGCGAGCCTGCTCGCGAAAGAGCCACAACATTGTTGTCCTTGAAACAACGCTAAACACAAAATTTGAGACTACTTTGTAGGATTCTGAGACATCCTCGCGTTTGGTGATCAGGGAGCTGGCACGTATGATGCTTCACAAACTTCCGCAGATTAGAAGCCTATGTCCCTGATAGTTCTACTGCTTCTGCCATTCATTGGCAGCTGTCTGGCAGCAGTGCTGCCGCACAATGCGCGTAATGCCGAATCCCTGCTGGCGGGGCTGGTCGCTTTGATCGGCACCGTCCAGGTCGCGATGCTGTACCCACAAATCGCCCACGGTGGCGTGATCCGCGAAGAATTCATGTGGTTGCCCAGCCTCGGGCTGAACTTCATTTTGCGCATGGACGGCTTCGCCTGGCTGTTCTCGATGCTGGTGCTGGGCATCGGCACACTCGTCTCTTTATATGCGCGTTATTACATGTCGCCGGACGATCCGGTGCCGCGCTTTTTCGCGTTTTTTCTGGCGTTCATGGGCGCCATGCTCGGTCTGGTGATCTCTGGCAACCTGATTCAGATCGTGTTTTTCTGGGAGCTGACCAGCCTCTTCTCGTTCCTGCTGATCGGCTACTGGCACCACCGAGCCGATGCGCGGCGCGGTGCTTATATGGCGTTGATGGTCACCGGGGCCGGCGGCTTATGCCTGTTGGCGGGGGTCATGATTCTCGGCCATGTCGTCGGCAGCTACGACCTCGACAAGGTCCTGGCCGCCGGCGATCTGATTCGCGCACATGCCCTCTACCCTGTTCTTTTGCCCCTCATCCTGATTGGCGCGCTGAGCAAAAGCGCGCAATTCCCGTTTCACTTCTGGCTGCCCCACGCAATGGCGGCGCCGACGCCCGTCTCGGCCTATCTGCACTCGGCCACCATGGTTAAGGCCGGGGTTTTCCTTTTGGCACGGCTGTGGCCGTCGCTGTCCGGCAGCGAAGAGTGGTTCTACATCGTCAGCGGAGCGGGCGCCTGTACGCTGTTGCTCGGCGCGTACTGCGCCATGTTCCAGAACGATCTCAAAGGTTTGCTGGCCTATTCGACCATCAGCCATCTGGGCCTGATCACTTTGCTCCTGGGCCTGAACAGCTCACTGGCGGCGGTGGCGGCGGTGTTTCACATCCTCAATCACGCGACGTTCAAAGCCTCGCTGTTCATGGCCGCCGGCATCATCGACCATGAAAGCGGCACCCGGGACATCCGCAAACTCAGTGGTCTGATCAAATTGATTCCCTATACGGCGACGCTGGCCATGGTCGCCAGTGCCTCGATGGCCGGCGTGCCGCTGCTCAACGGCTTCCTGTCGAAAGAGATGTTCTTCGCCGAAACCGTGTTCATCAACGCCACCGCGTGGGTCGAAACCAGTCTGCCGATCGTCGCGACCATCGCCGGCATGTTCAGCGTTGCTTACTCTCTGCGTTTCACCGTCGATGTTTTCTTCGGCCCCACCGCCACTGATCTGCCGCATACGCCGCACGAGCCGCCCCGCTGGATGCGTGCGCCGGTCGAGTTGCTGGTCTTCACCTGCCTTCTGGTGGGGATTTTCCCGGCGCAGATCGTCGGGCCATTGCTTGCCGCCGCGGCGCTGCCGGTTGTCGGCGGTGAGTTGCCGGAATACAGCCTCGCCATCTGGCACGGCCTGAACGCGCCGATGATCATGAGCCTGATCGCCATGTCCGGTGGCATCGTCCTGTATCTGCTGCTGCGCAAGCAGTTCAAGCGCGGCCGCTTCAAGTACCCGCCGCTGGTGGGTCGCTTCAATGGCAAGCGGCTGTTCGAGCGCAGTCTGGTAGTGATGATGCGCATCGCCCGGCGCGTCGAGCGGCGCCTGGGCACCAAGCGCTTGCAGATGCAGCTGTTTCTGATGGTGTCGGCCGCCGTGCTCGCCGGTCTGATCCCGATGCTGCACAGCAGCCTGAGCTGGGGTGACCGGCCGAAAATCCCCGGTTCGATTGTCTTCGTTACGCTGTGGCTGCTGGCGATTGCCTGCGCGCTTGGCGCCGCATGGCAGGCGAAGTATCACCGTCTCGCTGCCCTGACCATGGTCAGTGTCTGCGGCCTGATGACCTGCGTGACCTTCGTCTGGTTCTCCGCGCCGGACCTGGCACTGACGCAATTGGCGGTAGAAGTGGTAACCACGGTGTTGATCCTGCTCGGCCTGCGCTGGTTGCCGCGCCGCATCGAGGAAGTCTCGCCGCTGCCGAGCAGCCTGCGCAAGGCGCGTATTCGTCGTCTGCGCGACTTGCTCCTATCGATTGCGGTCGGTGCGGGCATGGCGTTGCTGTCCTACGCCATGCTCACCCGGCAGACGCCTAACCACATTTCCTCGTTCTACCTCAGCCGCGCCCTGCCCGAAGGCGGTGGCAGCAACGTGGTCAACGTGATGCTGGTGGACTTCCGTGGCTTCGACACCCTCGGCGAAATTACCGTATTGGTCGCCGTGGCGCTCACCGTGTTCGCCCTGCTGCGCCGCTTCCGTCCGCCGAAGGAAAGCCTGCAATTGCCAGCCCAGCAACGCCTGCTCGCGCCCGACGTGGTCACCGATCTGGTCAACCCACGTTCAGCCAGCGACACCGCGCTCGGTTTCATGATGGTGCCGGCGGTGCTGGTGCGCCTGCTGCTGCCTGTCGCGCTGGTGGTGTCGTTTTACCTGTTCATGCGCGGGCACAATCAGCCGGGCGGCGGTTTTGTCGCCGGGCTGGTGATGTCGGTCGCGTTCATTCTGCAATATATGGTTGCCGGCACGCAGTGGGTCGAGGCGCAAATGAGCCTGCGGCCATTGCGCTGGATGGGTACCGGCCTGCTGTTCGCCACCGCCACCGGTCTCGGTGCGATGCTGGCTGGCTATCCGTTCCTGACCACCCACACCTGGCACATCAGCGTGCCATTGCTTGGCGATATCCATATCGCCAGTGCGCTGTTCTTCGACATCGGCGTGTACGCCGTGGTGGTCGGGTCGACGCTGCTGATCCTTACCGCCCTCGCCCACCAATCGGTGCGCGGCCACAAGACAGCATCGCTGCCCAAGTCCGTCGCCAGCAAAGGAGCCGTCTGATGGAAGAAGTCATCGCAATCGCCATCGGCATTCTCGCCGCGTCAGGGGTCTGGCTGATCTTGCGCCCGCGTACTTTTCAGGTGGTCATGGGCCTGTGCCTGTTGTCGTACGCGGTCAATTTGTTCATTTTCAGCATGGGCAGCCTGTTCATCGGCAAAGAGCCAGTGATCAAGGACGGCGTGACCCAGGATCTGCTGCACTACACCGACCCGCTGCCCCAGGCGCTGGTTCTGACGGCGATCGTCATCAGCTTCGCCATGACCGCGCTGTTTCTCGTCGTATTGCTCGCCTCGCGCGGCTTGACCGGCACCGACCACGTCGACGGCCGGGAGCCTAAAAAATGATGGCGATGACTCACCTGATCGCCGCACCCATTCTGCTGCCGCTACTGACCGCCGCGATCATGCTGATGCTGGGCGAGAAGCACCGGCCACTGAAGGCGAAAATCAACCTGTTCTCCAGTCTGCTCGGCCTGTTCATTTCAGTGATGTTGCTGCAGTGGACCCAGACCACTGGCGTGCCCGGTTCCATTGGCGTTTATCTGCCAGGCAACTGGCAGGCACCGTTTGGCATCGTCCTGGTGGTCGATCGCCTGTCGGCGCTGATGCTGGTACTGACCGGCGTCATCGGCGTCAGCGCGTTGCTGTTTGCCATGGCCCGCTGGGACGGCGCCGGCTCGAGCTTTCACGCCCTGTTCCAGATTCAACTGATGGGCCTGTATGGCGCCTTCCTGACGGCGGACCTGTTCAACCTGTTCGTGTTCTTCGAAGTATTGCTCGCCGCCTCCTACGGCCTGTTGCTGCATGGATCCGGCCGCGCGCGGGTGTCGTCGGGATTGCATTACATCTCGATCAACCTGCTGGCCTCGTCGTTGTTTCTCATAGGCGCGGCGTTGATATACGGGGTAACCGGTACGCTGAACATGGCCGACCTGGCGATGAAGATTCCGCTGGTGCCGGAAGCTGATCGTGGCCTGCTGCATGCTGGCGCGGGGATTCTCGCGGTAGCGTTTCTGGCGAAGGCTGGCATGTGGCCGCTGAATTTCTGGCTGGTGCCGGCCTATTCCTCGGCCAGCGCGCCGGTGGCGGCGATGTTCGCGATCATGACCAAGGTCGGCGTCTACACCCTGCTGCGCCTGTGGACCCTGCTGTTTTCCGGCCAGGCCGGCGCTTCGGCATTTTTTGGCGGCGACTGGCTGATCTACGGCGGCATGGCGACCATGGCTTGCGCAGGGCTGGCGATTCTCGCCGCGCAACGCCTGGAGCGCATGGCCAGCCTGAGCATTCTGGTGTCGGCCGGCATCCTGCTCTCGGCGATCGGCTTCGCCCAGCCGAACCTGATCGGCGCTGCATTGTTCTATCTGGTCAGCTCGACCCTGGCGCTGAGCGCATTGTTCATGCTCGCCGAACTGATCGAGCGCTCGCGTTCGGCCAACGAAATCCCGCTGGAAGACGAAAGCGAACTCTTGCCGCGTCCGCAGGAATCGCTGCAGCCACCCAAGGGCATCAACCTCGACGACGAACAAAAAGCCGTGGTCGGCCAGGTCATTCCGTGGACCATGGCGTTTCTCGGTTTGAGCTTCATTGCCTGCGCGCTGTTGATCATCGGCATGCCACCGCTGTCCGGGTTCATCGGCAAGCTCAGCCTGATCGGCGCTTTGCTCAACCCCCTGGGACTTGGCACCGAGGCGCCACTGTCTCCCGGCGCCTGGGGATTGCTGGCGCTGTTGATCCTGACCGGTCTGGCCTCGCTGATGGCCTTCTCGCGCCTGGGCATTCAGCGCTTCTGGACGCCGGAGGAGCGCCCCTCGCCATTGCTGCGCAAACTGGAATGCGCGCCAATTTTCCTGCTGCTCGGCCTGAGCATCGCCCTGACATTCAAGGCTGAACCGCTGCTGCGCTACACCCAGGCTACGGCCGACGCGCTGAACAATCCGCAGCAATATGTGCTGGCCGTGCTTGGCACTCGCGCCGTGCCGAGCCCTCAGGCGAGAGCCGACATGCTTGAGGTGCAGCCATGAACCGACTGTTTCCGGCTCCGTGGTTATCGCTGGCCCTGTGGATTCTGTGGCTGACACTCAACCTGTCGGTCAGCCCGGGCAATCTGTTGCTCGGCGCCGCGCTGGGTTTCGCCGCGCCGCTGATGATGCGCAAGCTGCGGCCAAAACGAGCGCGCATCCGCAACCCTATGGCCATTGTGCGTCTGTTCTTCCTGGTCGGCCGTGACGTGATCATGTCCAACCTCATCGTCGCCTGGGGCGTACTCAACGCCGGGCGTCGTCCACCCAACTCATGCTTTATCAAGGTGCCGCTCGATTTGCGAGATGCTCATGGTTTGGCTGCATTGGCGATGATCTGCACTGTGGTGCCCGGCACCGTATGGTCGGAGCTGGCGCTGGACCGCAGTGTTTTGCTACTGCATGTCTGGGATCTGCACGACGAAGCGCAGTTCATCGAGCACTTCAAAAGCACTTACGAGCGACCGTTGATGGAGATTTTCGAATGAGCCCATTGCTGTCGAATGCGATTCTGTTGACGCTGTTTCTGTACTGCGTAGCAATGGCACTGACCCTGGTGCGCCTGTTCAAAGGCCCTTCTGCTCAGGATCGGGTACTGGCGCTGGATTACCTGTACATAGTCGCCATGTTGATGATGCTGACCCTGGGTATTCGTTATGCCAGTGATACCTACTTCGAAGCGGCGCTGCTGATCGCGCTGTTCGGTTTCGTCGGCTCGTTTGCGCTGGCGAAATTCCTGCTGCGTGGCGAGGTGATCGAATGAATGCCGAATTGTCTTTATGGGTCGAGATTCCCGTGGCGGCCCTGCTGGTGCTCAGCGGTGTATTTACGCTGCTGGGCGCAACCGGATTGCTGCGCATGAAGGATTACTTCCAGCGCATGCATCCGCCGGCGCTGGCCTCGACGATGGGGGCCTGGTGCGTGGCGCTGGCATCGATCATCTGCTTTTCAGCGCTGAAGTCCGGGCCGGTGGTGCATGCCTGGCTGATTCCGGTTCTGTTGGCGATCACCGTACCGGTAACCACGCTGCTGCTGGCGCGGGCGGCGTTGTTCCGCAAGCGCATGGCTGGGGATGATGTGCCGGCTGAGGTGAGCAGTCGTCAGACTGAAAGTGGTAACTGATGATTTTTCGGCGCCTGTGATGGCGCCATCGCTACAGTAGGAACGCGCCCTCCATTGTGGGAGCGAGCCTGCTCGCGAAAAGGCCAGTCGGGGCATCGCCAATTCCGGATCGGCTCAAACCCACGCTACTGCCAACAACCCCGCCCCCAGCAGCGCATACAACGGCGAATACACCCAGGTATCCAGCCGCGCAAATCGCGAATCCTTCACTTCCTTAAAGAACCCGACCAGATTCGAATCACCGATCGCTCGGGCAAACATCAATAACGCAATGGCGCTGATCACCCATTGCAGCGTCTTGTGCTGAACCGCCGGCATGCCCCAGCCGACCCGCATGCAAACCAGCACCGCGATCACCAGCAGCGCAACCGCGACCAACAAAGTCAGCCAGCCTGAAGGCTTGAACGCCGGGCGCACTGTGGCGACGAAGCCAGAAACCGGCACTTGCGGCACCACCGCCGCAGCCGCCCATTGCCCACCCAACGCCCAATACACGTGCATCAGGCCGATTGCCGCGAACACCGTCACCAGCCATTGGGCCAACACAAAGGTCATGGTTGAAATCCTTCAAAGGGATTTGAACAAACCATCGTAGTCGGATTTTCTGCCTATGCACGACCGGTCGGCGGTACGGTGCCTTGAGCGCGTTATTTCAGATCAGCCGCCACCTTGTCAGACACATCCTTGGGCAACCACGCTTGCCAGACATCCGGATGCGCCTTCATGAACGCCACCGCCGCTTCACGAGGCGCAGTGTGCTTGTCACTCATATCCGCCAGTGCCTTGTTCAGGGGCTCGATCGGAAAATCGACTTTGCTGAAAAACTCGGCAATTTGCGGATTCTGCTTTTGAAACGGTGTGGATACGCCGATTGACAGCTTCGATGCCAGCGAGCGGGTCGGTTTTGGATTGGGATTATCGGCGTCTGTCAGCGTCTTCCACGCCTCGGCATCGAACGGCGGCTCTTCCAGCTGCACCAGTTTGAATTTGCCAAGCAGCGGCGTCGGCGACCAGTAGTAGAACAGCACTGGTTTGCCGCGACGAATCGAAGAGCTGATCTCGGCATCCAGCGCAGCGCCGGAACCGCTGCGGAAGTTGGTGTAGTCGTCCTGCAAGCCATACGCCGTGAGCTTTTGCTTGTTGACCACTTCCGACGTCCAGCCGATCGGGCTGTTCAGGAAACGCCCTTTGCCCGGGCTCTCCGGGTCCTTGAACACGTCCTTGTATTTCTTCAGGTCAGTGACACTGCGCAGATCCGGCGCCAGCGGCTTGATGCCTTTGGCCGGGTCGCCCTTGATCACGTATTCCGGCACCCACCAGCCTTCAGTGGCGCCCTTCACCGTATCGCCCAGACCGACAACCTTGCCTTCTGCCTCTGCCTTGACCCAGACCGGACTGCGACCGGCCCACTCCTCGCCAATCACCTGAATGTCGTTATTGGCCAGTGCGGTTTCCAGGGTGATGGTAGTGCCCGGCAGCGTGTCGGTCGGCAGGCCATAGCCTTTCTCGACGATCACCCGCAGCACCTCGGTGATCAGACTGCCGCTTTCCCAGTTCAGGTCGGCAAAATGGATCGGCGCCTGTGCCGCTTGCAGCGATTGCGCTGACGTCAGCAAACCAAAGGTGGCCACGCTGGCGGCCAGTAACCGTCGAAATCCGTTCATGCATTGCACCTCGTGCTGTTCACAGCTATGGCAAGTCTGGCCTGACGGGAGCGCAAGCCTCTGAATAACTCAGTCAACTGACTTTAGCCGAGGTTCCTGCTTTTTCCGGCGTCTGCTGCGCACGAGGTTACGTTTCAGACTTTTCCTGCAGGCTTTGCAGCTCACGTCTGACCATGCTGGCGTAGGCCGCCGGTTGCAATGCATAGATCTGCGACGCCACCCAACTCAGCCAGACTCCTTGCAGTTCGTGCTTGCGGGCGAACAATCGCTGCGCTTCTTCGCGTGCGCTCTCGAGGTTTTGCGAATGGAAATCTGCGCGGCTCACTCGCTGGCCTTGAAGGTCACCAATTCGCCCTTGCGCCATTTCGCGGCTTTGGCGGTGACGGCTTTCAGAGTTTTGGTCAGGCCTTCCTGCAACTGCTCATTAGCGGCAAATACAGTGACGACGCTATGGCCTTCCTTGAACAGGATCGCGTGACCGTCGGCGGTGCTGACGAACGCGTAGTCGCCCAGGCCGTAGACCGTCAGTTTGATGTCGCGAAAACGGATGTCCATCTTGCCGCCTTCACGGCTGGGCAGAACCGATGCAATGAAATGGTCGCCAACCTTGAGTTTGAGCCCAGGTTTGTCATCGACCACTAACGCACTTTCGGTGTCGATTTCGGCGATGTAAATGCCTTCGGCGTTTTGCTCGGTGATGTAAACAAAACGTGATTGGAATTGCTTGACCAGCTTTGCACGCAAATCACCGAGCACGAACAAAGCATGCATATCGAGGTTACTGACTGCCAAAGATACATCCCCACATTTGAAAACCGCGCAGCGCAAAACGCCCACGGCAAAGACACGGCCAGGCCGATGAAAACTGCAAAAACACTCAAAAACCCGAAGCGAGCGAAGCGCTCTTTAATCGCGAGGTTCGTAGCCTACTGGATTGTCATTAATGAAACCCGCTCCGAAATCGCCAAACCTTGAAGGAAAAAGCTTCAAGTGCGACTGGAGCAAATCTGACTACGAACTTTAGGGAAATTTCTCACGAAAAAAAGCACTTTTCCGACATATCGCTGGCGAAAAATTGCTTTAGATAAGCCCAGTCGTCAGCAGGTACTGGCGATTCTAGAGCAGCGATGCTCATTACGACTACCCGCAACGGCCGTTAAATCCCGGCCGACTGATGAAAAGGACTTCATATGTGCAATTTGACTCATTTCGCCACGTCGGCCGAGGCACACATCAGCACACCTGCGACGGTGCAGGTTGCCAACGTCAGCAATCTTCCGACATGTTCTAACAATCATCAGATCCTGCACTTTCAGGTAGTGCCAGCGGGCATCGCCTTCTTTCACATCAAGGAGATATCCACCGGGCGTGTCAGAGGTTTCCGCGGCAATCATAACGAAGCATGCGCTCTCGCCCGCTCGCTTGAATCAAAAATCGAACTCCGCGCCAGCGGCTGCCTCTGATAAGGGAAGTGAACGAACAAGCCGCAACGGCACCGACCCAGGAGTAGATGATGGAACTGCCAACCGAGCTCAACCTGACCACCCTTTTCGACCAGTTGGGCCTGCCGTCCGATGAAGCGTCGATCAATGACTTTGTCGAAGCCCATCCGCTGGACTCTGAGACCAAACTGATCGATGCCGATTTCTGGACGCCCCAACAGGCGCAATTACTCAAAGAGTGGCTGCGTGCTGACGGGGAAGAAGCGCCGATTGTCGATGAGCTAAACGTACGTTTGCATCGCGGCAAGTAGAAGCGTTCAGTGCAGGCTATGGCCGGGCTCGATGTTCATTTGTTCGAGCCAGGCAGCCTTGCACTCCTCCGCCTCATCGCGACTGGCGAAAGCCGTGCCGCGTCGCTCACCATTGAGCAAAACCACCCAGCACACACTGCGCCCCATCGCGCGTAATCCTTCCGGAACGCCACTGCCGATCATTACTGCCACGTCTACCCTGCACTGCATGTGCCCCCCGAAATAATTAGCTGCCTAACTAAGTCGTCAGGTTAAAGCTTTCTCTCCAGAGGAAACAGCAATTGCCGTGCACAGATTCATTGCGTCAACGGTAACAATCTCAGCGCGGATTCTCTGGTTTGTAACCCAGACGCAAACCGCCCCAGTGTCGGCCGTTGATCAAGATTGGCACCGATAAGTCATGCATCAGCTCACCGGTGTCGCGCGTGTAAGTCTGCAACAGCACCGGTTGCTGATGGCTGCCGCAGCGGATACCGGTGCGATCAGTGAATTTGCGTTTGGTGCGGTTGTTCACCGTGTCGACCTGCACATCGCCGGTCAATGGCTGGCTGAATGCCTGGTTATGCGTCGGTACATAGCCCTGCTGCGTGCAGGCGATCGCAAACACCAAACCTTCATGACGAGCTAGCAGAGGCTCTTGAATCGCCGGCAAGACCTGATCGGTGTATCGATCAAACCGGGTCTGAAATTTGGCGGGTTCGGTGCCCGGAATCGGTTCGTAGCTGCGATCAAACAAATCATCCAGGCTGATCCGCCCCTGCTCGACATCCGCCTCGAAGCGCGCCGCGATTTGACTCGCACCTTCGCGGGCCAGGTCATAGATTCGCTGGTGGTAGTCATCCAGACCCACTTCGGCCAGGCGCTCGCTGATGGTTTCCGCCTGCCCTTCCATCTGCACCGCTGCGTCGGCGAGGCGACGGGTCTGCTGATCGCTGATCGCCAGGTCGCTACGCATTTGCTCGATGGCATTGAACAATGCGTCGAGCTGCTCTCGATTGGTTTGCGCGCCACAGGCGATTTCACTGACCTGAGTTTCCACCCCGGCCGCGAGTCGCGCGATGTTCTCCAGATGCTGGCCGGTGTGTTCGACCTGTTCGACGCCGGTGTGCAGATCGCTCGACAACTCACGAATCTGCGCCACCACTTGCGCGGTGCGTTGCTGAATGTCAGCGACCATCCCACCGACCTCACCCGTGGCCGCCGCCGTACGCGCGGCCAGTCCGCGCACCTCGTCGGCGACCACAGCGAAACCGCGACCATGCTCACCAGCCCGGGCTGCTTCAATCGCAGCGTTCAACGCCAACAGATTGGTCTGGCTGGCAATCGACTGAATCACCAGTGTCACCCGCTGAATGTCGTCACTGCGCACACTCAAGGCCTCGATCAATTCGCGACTGGCGTTGGCGCGTTGACTGAGTTGCTGCATGCGCGCAATCGAGTCGAGCAGTTCGCTGCGCCCCGCCGCGCTGCTGTGATGCGCTTGGCTGGCGGCATCCAGTGCGTCGCGACTGAGCTGTGAAGTCGCCTGTTCGGTGGCAATCATCACCTCGGCGTTGCTGACGATCTGCGCCGCCGCGTCGAGTTGCGATTCAAGTTTGCTTGCAAGGGCTTTTACCGAGAACGCGACACCGGCCGCAGAGAGTGCGTTGTGACTGGTGGTATAGGAAAGATCGCGGGTCAATGCCGACAATGCGCTCGAAGTATCGACCGGGACAGCAGCTGGAGTGTTGCGCGAACGCAGGCGCGGTAGCCAGACAATCAGCACCGCCAGCGGCATGCCGAGGTAGAGCGACCACTCGGCCATAGCCATGCCGGCCAGCAACAGCATCAGGGCGACGCTTTGCAGGGTCGGCGCGATCCAGCGGTTTTTCGGCAAAAGCACTGGTGCAGGCAGCGCCGCAACCAGAGATCCATCTCTCGTCATCTTGATCACCCCACGTTTGTTCTCATTGTTGTGACTGCATTAAACGCCACTACAACGCCATTATCCATGGTCCGTTAGTCGTGGGGTCTGTGGCAGGTCAATGGAACGACGGGGAAATATCGCAGACGAGCAAAAACAAAGATCGCAGCCTTCGGCGACGCCCGAATGGGAGCTGCCGAAGGCTGCGATCTCTTCAAGGTGCCCTGTTGACAGGGTCACCTCACAGAATCAGGCCTGACGCTGGTGCTTGTCGATCTGCTCGTGACGCTCTTGAGCTTCGATGCAGTACTTGGTGGTCGGGCTGATCAGCAGGCGCTTCAGGCCGATGGCCTCGCCGCTGTCGTCGCACCAGCCAAAGCTGTCATCCTTGATGCGCTCAAGGGCTTGTTCCAGTTGCGGCAGCATGCGCTGGTCGCGATCGATCGCGTTGACCAGCCAGGTGCGCTCTTCTTCAACCGAAGCCGCGTCCGCCGGGTCAGCCGGGGTGTCCAGGCTTTCGATGGCGATACGATTTTGCTCAATGCGCTCGTGGGTTTCGACTTTCATGTTCTGCAACAGCTCAGTGAAGAAAGCATGTTGCTCTGCATTCATGTAGTCATCTGCCGGCATGGCCAGCAACTTGTCCTTTGTCATTGATATCTCTATAAAAAACGTGCATTAAGGCGAATAAGGGAGCGTTTCGGCGAACCGTGTCGGCCGTCGAAAAGGCATCGTTTTATTGCAAACGCCACCCGGCACTCAATTTACGAGGGGCGGCAGTCTAAGGCCCGATCAAGACCTCAGCAACTGTAAATACAGGGAATTTGTCCGACAGGACCTGGAAACTGCTCTGACACAGGCTTCACACGGCCATCGGAGTGCGTTTATAGCAAGAAATTCAGTCCAGCGGCTGTATATAGAAGACAAACGGCTAACCACACCCCGACGCACCGCGAAAACTTTTATCGCAAGGTGCATCGTTTCACCCCGGCAGCTCCCGCACAGCCCTTCTATTATCAGGCCCACCGCGCGATCAACCTGCCTGAAGGACGTCTCTATGCCCCGCCTCGATCTGTCGGCCGCCGACGAGCTTTCCCTCGTCAGCCCCCCGATCACTGCCGAGCGCCTGTTGCAGACGATCAGCGAAGAATACGACGCCCTGCCGCGCCAGCTCAAACGCGTCGCCAGTTACATCAGCCAGCAGAGCGAGCGGATCATGGTCGACCGCATCAGCGACATCGCCCGCGAGTGCGAAGTGCATCCGTCAGCCATTGTGCGTTTCTCGCAGCGCTTCGGGTTCAGCGGCTCCAGCGAGATGCAGGCGCTGTCCCGCCAGGCCTGGGCGCACAAAACCACGCCGGTGCAAAATTATCAGCAGCGCACAGCCCCTCTCGCCACTGGCGAAACTCGCCAACAGTGTATTGCTGGTCAATGAAGGCAGTGCTCTGGCATTTCGTTCGCTGAGTGCAACGCTGTGTTTATGTCAGGCGCTGTTTGTGGCGGTGGCCTTTCGGCTGGGCCTGGACATCGATGAGATTCACGAGCAGCCCGGATTCGACGACTGACAATTGCCTCTCGCTCCGCTAGGTTATGCGTTCCCACCGGTTCGACTTGAAGGAACGCGTCATGAAACTGATCGGCATGCTCGACTCCCCTTACGTGCGCCGCGTAGCGATTTCCGCCAAATGTCTGGGCATTGACCTTGAACACGAGTCGGTCTCGGTGTTCCGCCATTTCGAGCGATTCCAGCAGATCAACCCGGTGGTCAAGGCGCCGACGCTGATCCTCGATGACGGTCTGGTGCTGATGGACTCGACGCTGATTCTCGATTATCTCGAAAGCGCGTCCGGCAAAAGCCTGCTGCCGAAAGAATTGTCACAGCGCGCCCACGCCCTGCGTCTGATCGGCCTCAGCCTCGCCGCCTGCGAAAAAGCCGTGCAGCTCTACTACGAACGCAACCTGCGCCCGGCCGAGATTCAATATCAGCCGTGGGTCGAACGCGTCGAAGGCCAACTCGCCGCCGCGTTTACCGCGCTGGAAAAAGAACTTGAACACAGTGACTTGCCTGTCGACGGCTCCCTCGCCCAGACCGGCATCAGCCTGGCGATTGCCTGGAGCTTCACCGAATTCGTCGTGCCCGATCAGATCGACGCAGCACGATTTGCGCGTATCGCCGAGTACACTGCCTACGCAGAAGGCACCGATGCGTTCATCAGCACACCGATGAACTGATCATGAGCTCCACCGACACCGCCGCCCCGGCGTTAAAGGAAATCTTCAACGCCCAGCGCTTGCAGCACATCGCTGACGAAATGAGCGCGGTGTACCCGGCGTTCAAGGCCAAGGCGTTTCTCAAACACGCCCAAGAGGGACTCGCTGAACTATCGGTGATGCAACGCATGGCGCGTGTCAGCGAAAGCCTGCATGCCGTATTGCCACTGGATTACGAAGATTCCTTACATGTATTACGTGAACTCGCACCAAGGCTGAACAGCGGCTTCGTCAGCATGTCTTTGCCGCACTACGTCGCGAGCTACGGCGCCCACGCGTTCGACACTTCAATGGATGCGCTGAAATACTTCACCACCTTCGGCTCCTCCGAATTCGCCATCCGTTACTTTTTGCGCAGCGACCTCGAACGCTCGCTGGAACGAATGCATGACTGGACCCGAGACGACAACCACCACGTCCGCCGACTAGCCAGCGAAGGCAGCCGCCCTCGCCTGCCATGGTCGTTTCGCCTGGAAGCGATGCAAGCCAATCCGAAATTGGCCGCCGGGATATTGGATCGGTTGAAGGCGGACGAGAGTTTGTACGTGCGCAAGTCCGTGGCCAACCATTTGAATGACGTGACGAAGGTGCATCCAGAGTGGGTGCTGGACACGATTGAAGGTTGGTCGCTGGAGAACAAGCACACCGCCTGGATTGCGAAGCATGCGTTGCGCAGTTTGATCAAGCAGGGCGATGTGCGCGCGTTGACAGTGATTGGCGCGGGGGCGAAGGCTGAGGTTCAGTTGCTGGATGTGAAGGTTGAGCCGGCCGTGGTGAGGCTGGGTGAGCCTATTACTTTGTCGTTTACGGTGAAGTCGATGGTAGCGCACGAGCAAAGGCTGGTAATTGATTATGCGATTGAGTATGTGAAGGCGAATGGCGGGGTTTCGAAGAAGGTTTTCAAGTTGAAGACGTTGGGATTAGCGGGGTTCGGGACTGAGGTGGTGCGGCGGAATCAGGTGATCAAGGATTTCACGACGCGCAAGCATTTCGCCGGGCGGCATGGGGTGCAGGTTATGGTTAATGGGGAGGTGTTGGGTGGTGCGGCGTTTGAGGTTTTGATTTGAAGCGCGAGTTGTTTATTCACCGAACGGACCGGTAGCGGATCAGTGCACTGGCAGCCGTGCATCGCCATTGCGCGCGGCGGCACAGTGGACGAATCACGGCTTCAGCGCTTACCAACTTCCGTATGGGATACCGAATTTTTCGATATAGCGCTTGGACTTTTCGCTGACGGGGTATGCGTAGCGACCACCGTTTTTCCCAAGCTCCGGCCCTAGCGGCTCAATCTCGCCTTGCGTTCGAGCAACCTTTATCGGTCGATGACATGAGTCTCTCACCCACACCTGAACCACACCGCCCGGAGCAAGTCCCAAATAAACAGAGGCCATGAAGCGTGCTGTCCTATCAGGTCTCTCGGGGCACCGTTGATTGGTGGAAGTCACCATTATCTGCCTGGCATTCTCTGGAATATCCACCCACGCTTGCCACGTTTTCTGTTCAACGATTGATTGCCAGCGAACATAGATACGAATGGGTAGATCGGCCCCCACCACTCTTTTACCGCTGCCCCCCACCCCTGTCCAGCCGCGGGCAGAGTCCGTACCGTCTTCAGGCTCTCCGCCAGCAGCAGTCCCTCCACCGGTTCTAAAGAAAACTCTGCCGGTTATGTCCTGCACCGAACTGTCCTCCACCCATACCTTCATGTAATCCGGCTCAGTGAAAGCCAGCTCCCACCATTTCGATTTTGGATCGCTCTTGGATGAGAGCAGATCAGAAGACTGGCAACCCGTTATGCACACGCCAAGTAGCAGGGCGACAAATAATTTCATTACCAAAGAGTCCAGTCAGGCACGTGGGGATGCTGCACGCGAATCGCGTCTGCGGTGGGCGCATTGATATAGACGGCGCGGACTCCACTGCCGTCTCTTCTTCCAAGAGGGTGATTCCAATTTGCGGACATGTGAATGTATTTCAACCTCAGCAGGTTTTCCTCTTGCTGAGTTGTGGTGTAGTCACCTGCGACAAATCGATCGCACAACGCTTGAAGCTCTGACGGGACCGCCAAAGCAGCCGTGGCTGGAATATCATCGAAGCGAACCCCCTTCTCTTTTGCCAAGCTATGCATCACCCGAAGATATACCCTCGACAACAACCCGCTTACGGGACGTTTGAGTTGCAGAGCTGCATAGACGCGCTTTCTACGGGGACTGAGCCGATCCTGTTGATCCACGGGCAGGAGAAGCGCGTCCGGCGTAACAATTTCCAGCAGATCTTCGGGCCACCCCTTGAGATCCACTCATTTTTAATAACCATGGCATCGCGGTAGATCGACGTAGTAGATACATCGGTAAACTTCGAGACTTCAAGCGTTTGCATTGGACTGACGAGTACACACTCTTCAATGTCATCGCGGTAACCGCCGCCGATATCGGAATGCACCCCAGGAAGAACGACTTCCAAGTGGTCGGCTTTAACACGACTCAATGCGAAATTAGCGCGATATTCGTCCCGCGCCGACAGCTGAACGACGTCAGTAAAAAACCGCCGGTCGAGGTAGAGCTTGATACCCGTGGCCACAGGACTTTTAACGTTGCCAAAATTCGACCAGCCAGCGACCGACGGCACGGTGTCGAACAGCCCGATGAATCCCATGTTGATGCTGCCTTGGTACTGATCGATAAAGGTGCGACTAAAGTCGCTCGCATTGTTGCGCAATACATCTCCGAGTGGCCCTTGTTTTCCACGGACGACTGCGTTGGCAAAATGCCTCGCGGCAGCTGCGCCTCGACTAAAACCGAACGTATCGAAAGTCAGCGAGGTAATTTCACTGTTTGGATTTTCGTTGATTACATCTTCAATACGCGATTTGATCTCGCTAAATGATTGTTGGACACGACCCGCTATACCCGTGTCTCCGCGGCCCGTGCCTGCTCCGAATGTACTGTCCTCTTCTCCCGATTGAGTGCCAATCCCCTCTATGTACACCCTGCGAAACGCCCGCTTGTGCGAGCCGTCTCCTTCGGCTTTCTGAGGTGCGAAGTACAGTTCGCTCAGTTTGTAAACGTTGGTTGTTTCATTGGCATAGCTACTGTCTGGATTGCGCATATAGGGCTTGCAACTGGCATCGATATCTTCAAGCGCAATCGGATGCTGAGCACCACACAACAACCCCGCAGCTGAGTTGTTTGCGTTGTTGCCCGTGCCATCAAAGAACACCCCAATCCTCAATGCAATCCCGATTTTCTCAGGTTCGCGCGCGGGCTCTTTACCGTGTTTCTCATACTCGGCCCAATGCTGGGCGTGGATGTCGACGGGTTTGGCTTCTTCGTAACGATAGTTTTTCGGCGGGTTTGGAACGTAGCCACTCAATCCTTGATTCCTTCTGATCCTTGAAGAACGGCCGGAAGGGTGACAGCCGGGAGGGCACGGTGCAAGCCGTGGCGGTGTGCCAGCCATGGGGCGTTAGTGCGCGCAGGCTCACTCCCAAAGGGGAATGAGCCTGACTGGGGATGGCGGGTCAGATCGACCGCTGATTCACCCGCGCCATCAACTGTTCAGCGCTTTCCTTGCGCTCGGAATAGCGGTCCGCCAGACGCGCCTGCTGCCCACGCAGCAGCACGGTGAATTTCACCAGTTCTTCCATCACATCCACCACACGATCGTAGAACGGCGAAGGTTTCATCCGCCCTTCTTCGTCGAACTCCATATAGGCCTTCGGCACCGAGGATTGGTTGGGGATGGTGAACATGCGCATCCAGCGGCCGAGGACACGTAGTTGGTTGACCACGTTGAACGACTGCGAGCCGCCGCAGACCTGCATCACCGCCAGGGTTTTGCCTTGGGTCGGGCGTACAGCGCCGAGTTCCAGCGGGATCCAGTCGATCTGTGCTTTGAACACGGCGGACATCGCACCGTGGCGTTCTGGCGAGCACCAGACCTGGCCTTCCGACCACAACACCAGATCGCGCAGTTCCTGGACCTTGGGATGGTCGACCGGGACGTCGTCGGGTAAGGGCAGACCGGATGGGTTGAAGATCCGCGTTTCGGCGCCGAAGTGCTCAAGCAGGCGTGCGGCCTCCTCGACCAGCAAACGGCTGAACGAGCGCTCGCGGGTCGAGCCGTAGAGCAGAAGGATGCGCGGTTTGTGTTCGCCGACATTCGATGGCTTGGCCGCGTCGAACAGACTTGCGTCGAGGTTGGGCAGCTGGTCTGACATGAAGCCTCCTTACAGCGTGCCGATGCGGTCGAGTTCGGCTTTCAGTTGCTCGCGACTGAGCGAGTGAAACGGCAGATCGAGGAAGGCCTGGCAGCGCTGGCCGATGCGCATCAAAGTGGCGTGGAATGCCGCGTCGATTGACGCTTCGTCGCCCTGCACTTCGGACGGATCCTCCAGTCCCCAATGCGTTTTCAGTGCCAGACCGAGATACACCGGACAGGTTTCGCCGGCGGCTTTGTCGCAGACAGTGATGACGATATCCGGCGGGTTGTTTGCGAAGGCGTCGTTGCCTTTGCTGTGCAACCCGTCGGTGGCGATACCGTGCTTTTGCAAAGTCGACAGGCTACGCGGCAGAACCTGGCCTTTGGGAAAACTGCCGGCACTCAACGCTTGGAAACCAGCGGGGGCCAGGTGATTGAACATGCCTTCGGAAAGAATGCTGCGGCAGCTGTTGGCCGTGCACATGAACAGGACTCGCATCGTTGCGCTCCGTAAAAAGTGGAAGATTCAGCAGCAGGCGCGTTCGCGCACGGGACGGCCATCCATGTTTTGCAGGCGCGCGGCGTTGTCCTTGAGCCAATCGGCATTGGCCTTGACGGTCACTTGGAGGATTTCGCCGATCCATGCCGGCAGCTCCGGGTTCAGGCGGTAATACACCCACTGGCCCTGACGGCGGTCGAGCAGCAAACCATTGCTGCGCAGTTGCGCGAGGTGGCGGCTGATTTTCGGCTGGCTGTCGTCCAGCGCGCACATCAGCTCGCAGACACAGAGTTCACCTTGCTCGGCGATGAGCAGGATGGCGCGGACGCGGGTTTCGTCGGCGAGGCTTTTGAAGACTTCGGTGGGGGTGATCATGGTGATCGGCTGGCCATATGCGGGAAATCGAATATACGGATATCCATATATTTATCAACCCGCGAAAGCAGCCACGGTGAATAACCCTGTGGGAGCGAGCCTGCTCGCGAAGGCGGTGGGTCAGGCGAGATTTGAGTATCAGATACACCGCTTTCGCGAGCAGGCTCGCTCCCACAGGGGATTTGGATGCGGCAGGTTTAACCGCGTAAAAGCCCCTGCTCCGCCTCACACAACCCCACTACATAATCCCAGACCACCCGCAGCCGCACCGATTTGTGCAGCTCTCGCCGCGTGCTGATCCAGTAACTGCGCTCGATGCTTTCATCCGGCAACAGCGCCACCAGATCCGGGTCGGACGCGGCCATGTAACACGGCAGCACGGCGATGCCCAACCCCGAGCGCGCCGCTTCCTGTTGGGCAATGACGCTGGTGCTGTGAAACACCACGCGCGGGCTGCGGCAGAAGCTGTTGAGGAACATCAGTTCCTGGCTGAACAGCAGATCATCCACGTAACCGATCCACGCATGTCGGCCGAGGTCTTCACGGCTTTGCAGGGGTGGCGCTTTGTCGAGGTAAGCCTGACTGGCGTATAGCGCGAGGCGATAGTCAGTCAGCTTGCGCGTGACCAGCATGTCGGCGGATGGACGCTCGAGGTGGATGCTGATTTCCGCTTCGCGGTTGAGAATGCTGACGAAGCGCGGCACGGCGACCAGTTCCACCTCGAGGCCTGGGTAACGCTCAAACAAGCCGATCATGCGACTGGCGAGAAACTTGATGCCCAGCCCTTCGGTGACCCCCACACGGATCTTGCCCAGCGGCGCGGTGGACTGCGTGATTTCTTCCTGCGCCAGGAGCGCGACGTTTTCCATCGCTTCGGCGTGCTTGAGCAGCGCCTCCCCCGCCGGGGTCATTTCATAGCCTTGGGCGTGCTGGACGAACAGTGCGGTGCCGAGGCTTTTCTCGATCGATTCGATATGCCGCGCCACGGTCGCGTGAGTGGTATTGAGCCGGCGCGCGGCGGTGAGCAGGCGGCCGCTGCGTTGCAGTTCGAGAAAAAAGCGCAGGTCGTTCCAGTCGAACATGGCGGATCCTTGTCAGCTATCGTCGCTTGAGGTTGTTTGAAAACGCACAGCGGCTGCGCAAAAACTAACATTCTTTTAACGAAAGCTAACAACTAGAGTGTCCGACAATAAAAACAAAAAGCGAGGTCAGGGCATGCAGACGTCCCTGGATGAATTCGACTACATCGTGGTCGGCGCCGGCCCCGCCGGGTGCTTGCTGGCCAACCGGCTCTCGGCCGATCCACAGCAACGGGTGTTGCTGCTCGAAGCCGGCGGACGCGACAACTACGCCTGGATTCATATTCCTGTGGGTTACCTGTTCTGCATCGGTAATCCGCGCACCGACTGGTGCTTCAAAACCGAACAACAACCGGGCCTCAATGGCCGCGCGCTGAGCTATCCGCGCGGCAAGGTGCTGGGCGGCTGTTCGTCGATCAACGGCATGATCTACATGCGCGGCCAGGCCGGCGACTATGACGGCTGGGCGGCCGCAGGCAATCCGGGCTGGGCCTGGAAGGATGTGCTGCCGCTGTTCAAACAGAGCGAAAACCACTTTGCCGGCGGTGCAGAGTTTCATGGTGATCAGGGCGAATGGCGAGTCGAGCAACAGCGCTTGTCGTGGCCGATTCTGGACGCCTTTCGCAGCGCTGCCGAGCAAAGCGGCATTGCCAGCATCAATGACTTCAACCAGGGCGACAACGAGGGCTGCGGCTACTTTCAGGTCAACCAGAAAGCCGGGGTGCGCTGGAACGCGGCCAAGGCATTTTTGAAACCGCTGCGAGGCCGGGCGAACCTGACTGTGCTGACCGGCGTAGAGGTTGATCGTGTGTTGCTGGAGGACGGCCGCGCGACGAAAGTCCGCGCGCAGCATGAAGGCCAGACCAGACAGTTCAAGGCGCGCAAGGAGATTGTTTTGTGCGCCGGCTCGGTCGGTTCACCGAGCATTCTGCAGCGCTCGGGAATCGGTCCGCGCCCGCTGCTCGAACGCTTGGGCATCGGCGTGATTCATGAGTTGCCGGGCGTCGGCGGCAACCTGCAGGATCACCTGCAACTGCGCCTTATCTACAAGCTGGAAAACGCCCGCACCCTGAACCAGATCGCCGGTAGCGTATGGGGCAAGATGGGCATGGGCCTGCGTTATCTGTACGACCGCAGCGGGCCGCTGTCGATGGCGCCGAGTCAGTTGGGCGCGTTCGCCCGATCCGGCCCGGAGCAAACTTCGGCGAACCTGCAATACCACGTGCAGCCGCTGTCGCTGGAGCGCTTTGGCGAGCCACTGCACAGCTTCCCGGCGTTCACCGCCTCGGTGTGCGACCTGCGCCCGCAGAGCCGTGGACGCATTGAAATACGCTCCGCCGATCCGCAAGCGGCACCGCTGATTCAGCCCAATTACCTCAGCCATCCAGAAGATCTTCGCGTCGCCGCCGATGCGATTCGCCTGACCCGGCGCATTGTCAGCGCCCCTGCCCTGCAAGCGTTCAAACCGGTCGAATACCTGCCCGGCGACAGCTTGCAAAGCGAAGAACAATTGCATGAAGCGGCGGCGAAAATCGGCACGACGATTTTCCATCCGGTCGGCACTTGCCGCATGGGCAACGACGGAGACGCGGTGGTCGATGCGCAGCTGCGCGTGCACGGCGTACCGGGTTTGCGCGTTGCCGATGCGTCGATCATGCCAAGAATTACCTCAGGTAATACGTGTTCGCCTACGCTGATGATTGCCGAGAAGGCGGCACAACTGATTTTGTCCAGATCGGCAGATATTTCCCCTGTGGGAGCGAGCCTGCTCGCGAATGCGGTAGCTCACTCAGCCTAGGAGTTGACTGACAAAAAGCTTTCGCGAGCAGGCTCGCTCCCACAGGAATCATCACCAGACTCAGGCATCGCGCTTCACCCGGACACGCAACACCAGTGGAACAACAAAAACAATCACTGTGAGGGATACCGATATGTCAGACCACGCTCAGCCCCTGGACGCTGCGGGCAGCGCCGAGACCAGCAACGCCACGCAAAAAGTCATCTTCGCCTCATCACTCGGGACGGTGTTCGAGTGGTATGACTTCTTCCTCTACGGCGCCCTCGCGGCGGTGATCAGCAAGCAGTTCTTCGCCGGGGTCAACGACACCACGGCGTTCATCTTCGCGCTGATGGCGTTCGCCGCCGGCTTTATCGTGCGGCCGTTCGGCGCGCTGGTGTTCGGCCGTTTGGGCGACATGATCGGACGCAAATACACCTTTCTGGCGACGATCATTTTGATGGGCGTCGCCACGTTCTGCGTCGGCCTGCTGCCGACTTACGCCAGCATCGGTATCGCTGCGCCGATCATTCTGGTGGTGTTGCGCATGCTTCAGGGCCTGGCGCTCGGTGGCGAATACGGTGGTGCGGCGACCTACGTGGCCGAACACGCGCCGATCGGCAAACGCGGTTTCCACACCAGTTGGATTCAATCCACCGCGACCCTCGGCCTGTTGCTGTCGCTGCTGGTGGTGCTCGGTTGCCGCTACTTCACCGGCGACCAGTTTGAAGTCTGGGGCTGGCGCATTCCGTTCCTGCTGTCGATCGTCCTGCTGGGCATCTCCACCTGGATTCGCCTGAGCCTGCACGAGTCGCCGGCCTATCTGAAAATGAAAGAAGAAGGCAAAACCTCTAAGGCGCCGATTCGCGAATCCTTCGGCAAATGGGAGAACCTCAAAGTCGTGCTGATCGCGCTGTTCAGCATCAACGCCGGGCAGGCGGTGACCTTCTACGCCGCGCAGTTCTACGTACTGTTCTTCCTCACCCAGTTCCTGAAAATGGACCCGGCGGTGGCCAACAGTCTGCTGATTATCAGCGTGGTAATCGGCGCGCCGTTCTTCATCTTTTTCGGCTGGCTGTCGGACAAGGTCGGACGCAAACCGGTGCTGATGCTCGGCCTGCTGCTGGCGACCGCGCTGTACTTTCCGATTTTCAAATCCTTGGCGCACTACGCCAATCCCGCGATCGATCAGGCCAGCCGTCAGGCACCGATCACCGTGCTCGCCGACCCGGCCACTTGCACCTTCCAGTTCGATCCGGTGGGCAAGGCCAAATTCGACAGCCCGTGCGACAAGGTCAAGACCTTCCTGGTCAAGCAAGGCCTGCCCTACTCCAGCGTCGCCGCGCCTGCGGGAAGCGCCGTGCAAGTGAGTGTTGGCGATGTAAAACTCGACGGGTTTGATGAGGCGGCATTGCGCGGCGCGATCACCCTCGCCGGTTATCCGCAACAAGCCGATATGCAGCAGATCAACAAACCGATGATCGTTGCTCTGATCGTCGCACTGATCATCATTTCGGCCATGTGCTACGGCCCGCTGGCAGCGCTGATGGTCGAACTGTTCCCGACGCGCATCCGCTACACCTCTATGTCGCTGCCCTATCACATCGGCAACGGCTGGTTTGGCGGGTTCCTGCCGACGGTGTCGTTCGCGCTGGTGGTGTACACCGGGGACATTTTCTACGGGCTGTGGTATCCGGTGCTGATCACCGGGGTGAGCCTGGTGGTGGGGATGATCTGTCTGCGTGAGACGAAGAATATTGATCTGGACAAGAACTGAAAAACCCGCTGACACAATGGCGAGGGAAGCGATTCTCTCGCCATTTTTTTGGCTCAGGCGTCCGCCTTGATCACTTCGAATTTAACCTGGTCCGGATAAAACGCCACGTAGTCGCGGATCGGTGCGACGGAGACCTTCGGTTTTTCGTACGTCCACACAGCGTTGGCACCCTCATGTCCGGGCACTTGCAGGCTGAAATAGTTGGCGTCGCCCTTGTACGGGCAATAGCTGGTGTGGTCGGTGCGGGCGAAGTATTTTTCGTCGATGTCTTCGCGCGGGATGTAGTACACCGGCGGATAGTTGGCTTCGTTGAGGATCAGCGCGTGGGAAGACGCGGCGACCTGGATGCCGTGGAATTTCACCAGCAGGCAGCCGCTGAGTTGTTCAACGCTGATCACGGGACTGGGGCTTTTCATGGAGTTCTCCTGAAGACGGCGAAGAGACCGGTTCAGGTATAGCTGATGGATTCTCAGATCGAGTGGATTACGGCCGAACGGCTAAACCTCCTACAACGCTTTTGTCTGTATATCCATACAGATAAAAGTTGCCCCCGCCGCGAACTCCCGCCATCCTGTGGCCTCTCCACACACCAACCAGCGATGGTAGCTATGCGGCTGTACCTCTGTGAAAAACCTTCCCAGGCCAAAGACATTGCGGCCGTGCTCGGCGCCAGGCGTCGCGGCGATGGCTGCTGGCTGGGGACGGACGTCACAGTGACTTGGTGCATCGGCCACTTGCTCGAAACCGCGCCGCCGGACGCCTACGACGCGCGCTACAAACGCTGGGTGCTGGCCGATCTTCCGATCATTCCGGACAAGTGGAAAATGACCGTCAAGCCGCGCACTGCCAGTCAGTACAAAGCGGTCAAGCGCCTGCTCGGCGAGGCCAGCGAACTGATCATCGCCACCGACGCCGACCGTGAGGGCGAGATGATCGCCCGGGAACTGGTCGAGCACTGCCGCTATCGCGGGCCGATCCGCCGCTTGTGGCTGTCGGCGCTGGACGAGGCATCGATTCGCAAAGCACTGGCTGCGCTGAAGCCAGGAGCCGAAACTTTCAGTCTGTATCACTCGGCGTTGGGTCGTTCACGGGCCGATTGGCTGATCGGCATGAACATGAGTCGGTTGTTCACCTTGCTGGGCCGGCAGTCGGGTTACCAGGGCGTGTTGCCCGTGGGCCGGGTGCAGACGCCGACCCTGCGACTGGTGGTCGACCGCGACCGCAGCATCGCCGATTTCGTCCCCGTGCCCTTCTGGGCTATCGACGTGGATCTGCTGCACAACGGCACGGCATTTACCGCACAGTGGCGCGCACCGTCAGACGTTTGTGATGATCAGGATCGCTGCCTGAATCAGGCGTTGGCGCAGCAAGCGGCAGCGGCGATCAAGAACGCTGACAGCGCTCGAGTGATCAAGCTGAAAACCGAGCGCATGCGCGAAGTCGCGCCCCTGCCCTTCGATCTCGGCACCTTGCAGGAAGTCTGCTCGAAAAAGCTTGGCCTCGGCGCCCAGGAAACCCTCGACATCGCCCAGGCCCTTTACGAAACCTACAAAGTCATCACCTATCCGCGCAGTGATTGCGGCTTTCTGCCGTTGAGCCAACACAGTGAGGCGCCATCGATCCTCACCGCGTTGCGTCAGGCCGATCCAAGCCTTGAAGCCTTGCAGGGTTTTCTCGAACCGCAGCGGCGCTCAAGGGCCTGGAATGACGCCAAGGTCAGCGCTCACCACGGCATCATTCCCACCATCGCCGCGAAAAACCTCGAACGTCTGACCGGCAAGCATCGCGCGGTGTACACGCTGATTCGCGCGCGCTACCTGGCGCAGTTCCTGCCAAACCACGAATATGATCGCACCCAGGCCGATTTCGATTGCAACGGGCAGGCGTTGCGCGCGGTCGGCAAGCAGATTATCGAACCGGGCTGGAAGCGCGCATTGCCCGAGGCCCTGGCTCCGGCGAAAGGCCGCGAAGCTCCGGCGCCGCAAAACTTGCCGACCCTCAGCCAAGGCGTCGAATGCGCTGTGGCGAAGGTGAATCTCAAGGATCTTTGGACGCAACCGCCCAAACCCTACACCGAAGGCGATCTGATCAAGGCAATGAAGAACGTTGCCAAACTGGTCGAGGATCCGCTGCTCAAACAGAAACTCAAAGACACCACCGGCATCGGCACCGAAGCCACCCGCGCGTCGATCATCCAGGGCTTGCTTGATCGCGGTTATCTGGTCAAGAACGGCAAGGCACTGGCGGCGACACCTGCGGCGTTCAGCCTGATCGATGCGGTGCCGCGCGCGATCGCCGATCCCGGCACCACGGCGATCTGGGAACAGGCGCTGGACATGGTGCAGAGCGGCGAGATGAGTCTGGAAGAATTCGTCACCAAACAGGCCGCGTGGATGAGCAAGCAAGTCAGCCGCTGTTCCGCCCTCAGCCTGACCATCAGCGGCCCGCCGCCTGCCGGCAAAGCCGCAGCGCCGTGGAAGAAAAAGGGCAAGTCGACGACCAGCAAAACCGCCGTTAAGCGCAATCGCACGGCGCGTCCGGCGACTCGATGAATCCCTTGAGGTTCCCTTCTCTACGTTGCTGAAACGGATCTTTTCTCATTCCAAAACAGCTTTGTCCGACAATATGTAGTGCTTGAAAATAATCACTACAAAACCGTTGACGGCATCGTTTTGCTTTTGCATGATGAAGACGTTCCCCGATCGGGAGCACTGGTACACGCTTGAGCAAACTCGTCTGACCGCCGAGTTGTTTTTTCCGGATACACGCTGCCCACAAGGCAGATTGAAGAAGCTGACCTGGCCTGAACGTCCAGTACAAGGACGAGAAGCGCTGGCGAAAATTCTCAAGACGCTTGTGGCCGACACTGGATTGTCGTCAAGGAGCCTCCCGGTTTTCGCTGCTTCTCCTCGTTGTGACGCTATTGCGTAGCAGTTATTCAACACGACTACATGCAACAGATGCATGACCCCGTACTTCATACGGGCGAGCGCTGACGTCCTGGTTTCGGTGCCAGGGATCAACTAACCGATGGGCTACCTGTATTAGCGAATCAACTTTGAAAGATCACCAGACTGGTCAAGGGGCATAACAATGAATCTGAACAATCAACCCACCATCGAAGAACTGGCTCGTATGTTCGCGGCGCAGAAAGACAGCCACGACAGCCATATTCTCTGGATCAGCAAGTCGGGCCAGGTACATATCGACTGCCTGTCGCCCCACGCTGGCGAAGAGGAATTCGACCGCAACCACCAGAACCTGCTGGCCCGCCTGAAGATGTACCGCCGCGGCCACGGTTATGTCGGCAAGAAGGCTGCGGCCGACAAGGACTTCATCGGCAGTGTGCTGCAGACGCTGAAACAGGCGTGGGATTCGCTGCAGAACCAGAATGAAGTTCGGGTGATTGATCGGTTGTATTGAATAACGCTTCAGTAACAAAGGGCCTGCTTCGATAAGAAGCAGGCCCTTTTTACATCCAGAACTCACCCTGCAACTTTGTGGGAGCGAGCCTGCTCGCGAATGCAGTCTTCAGGCGCAAGCATCAGTGTCTGACATGCCACATTCGCGAGCAGGCTCGCTCCCACAGGTCTTGTTCATGTCGTACGCGTTTGCAGAACAAGATCAACAAACGCCAACGCCGCCGCACTGTGATAGTTATTCCTGCGCCGCAACAACGCCGCTCCCCGCTGCTGCGCCTCCCCTTGGACACGCAAGCGGCGCAACGCGCGGTCTTCACTGGCAATCGCCTCGGGCAACATAGTCGCCAGCGGCGCATGCCGCACCACTTCCAGCAACGTACTCACCGAATTCACCTCGATCCGCACCTGCGGTGTAATCCCGTGCTGACGAAAATACTCATCCACCGATAACCGCGTAATGAACCCCGGCGCCAGCAAGGCGAAATCCAGCGACGCAATTTCCGTCGGCGTCAGCACCGATCGGCTTCCATACAACGGATGCCCAGGCCCGACCATGATCCCCAGCGTCTCGGTAAACGCCGGTATGCATTCGATATCGGCATTGCGCACCGGCGTGAACGCGATCGCGACATCCAGCGAGTCATCCGCCAGCCCTGCCTCGATGTCGTCCATCGACAACTCGAAGATCTCCAGATGAATCCCGGGAAACCGCGCCCTGTAATCACGCACCAACGGCCCGACCAGATACGCCATGAACGTCGGCGTCATCGCCAGGCGCAGGGTGCCGCGCGACAAATCCTTCACGTCGTGCAACGCGCGCTGCCCCGCCTCCAGCTCCACCAGCACGCGCCGCGCGCATTCGATGTAAGCCGCACCGGCATCCGTCGGCTTCACCGTGCGCGAGGTGCGATCGAACAGGCTCACGCCGAGGGTTTCTTCCAGTTGCCTAATCTGCTGGGACAGCGTCGGTTGCGAGACATGCAGCGCTTCGGCGGCGCGGGTGAAGCCACCGTGATCGGCAACGGCGAGCAAATAACGCAAATGTCGCAACAGCATGGGAAATACCATCTATAGGCAGGACTTATGCGCGGCATTGTATATCGGTCTTGGACGCTATGGATCGGCCGGCGCAAGATTGCTTCCACACCGAAAGCCAACCCCTGAAAGGAGTGACACCATGCAACAGTCCCACGCCTACAACGACAACAGCCTGGCCCTGACCACCCGCGCGCTCGACGCCAAGGCGAAAAAAGACTTGTCGTGGCAGGATCTCGCCGACGGCACCGGCCTCAGCGTGGCCTACGTCACCGCCGCCCTGCTCGGCCAGCATCCGCTGCCGGAACAGGCTGCTCAAGTGGTCGGCGACAAGCTCGACCTCAGCGCCGATGACGTCGCCGCTCTGCAGATCATTCCGTTGCGTGGCAGCCTCAGCGGCGTGCCGACCGACCCGACCATCTACCGTTTTTACGAAATGATCCAGATCTACGGCACCACCCTGAAAGCGCTGGTTCATGAACAGTTCGGTGACGGCATCATCAGCGCGATCAACTTCAAACTGGACATCAAAAAAGTCGAAGACCCGGAAGGCGGCTCCCGCGCAGTAGTGACCCTCGATGGCAAGTTCCTGCCGCTGCGCCCGTTCTGATACGTCCGGCCCGCATCCTGCGTGCGGGCCATCCGGTATCCACCAAAGAGGACACGCCCATGAAAGCCCTGATCGACGGCTTCCTGAAATTCCAGAACGAAGCCTTTCCGCAACGCAGCGAACTGTTCAAACATCTGGCCACGACGCAGCAACCCGGCACGCTGTTCATCACCTGTTCCGACAGCCGTGTGGTACCGGAACTGCTGACCCAGCAAGAACCCGGCGAGCTGTTCGTGATCCGTAACGCCGGCAATATCGTGCCCTCCTACAGCCCACATCCGGGCGGGGTGTCGGCAACAGTGGAATATGCGGTGGCGGTGCTGGGAGTGAGCGATATCGTGATTTGCGGCCACTCCGATTGCGGCGCGATGACCGCGATTGCCCAGTGTAAATGCATGGATCACCTGCCCGCCGTCAGCGGCTGGCTGCAGCATGCCGAGTCGGCGAAGGTGATGAACGAAGCGCGCGTGCATGGCAGCGACGCGGCGAAATTGAGCTCGATGGTGCGCGAGAACGTGATCGCGCAACTGGCGAATATCCAGACCCATCCGAGCGTGCGCCTGGCCCAGGAGCAAGGCCGGCTAAATCTGCATGGCTGGGTGTACGACATCGAGACCGGCTCGATCGACGCGCTCGCTTCCGATCGTCGCACCTTTGTGCCGCTGGTCGAGCAACCAACCACTTGCGCGATCAGCGCTAGGACATCCAACGCAGCCTGAAGCCCCGGCCGGTGATCGTTCCCACGCTATGCGTGGGAATGCAGGCCGTGACGCTCTGCGTCGCTGGACGCGGAGCGTCCCTAGAGGCATTCCCACGCGGAGCGTGGGAACGATCAGATCAAAGATCGCAGCCTTCGGCAGCTCCTACAGGTGGGGTCCGGATTTCAACGTTAGCGTTTTACCGTGAGATCCACCTGGGTCATCCGACTACGCACGGTAAACACGCCATCGCCGGAAAGAATCGCGCTGCGCGCAAACAGGCGCCCGCTCTCCCAATTGGAAAGGCCCAGTTCCGGCTTGTTCAACGCGTACTGGCCATCGACCCATCGGGTGATGCCGTTGCCTACGAACGGCGCATTCACAGCGTTGTAGAAGCGTTCCTGAACCGCCGCCGCCTCGCTGATCAACGACACGGTGAATTGCGGGCTGTAACGGTTGAACAGCGCAATCGCCTGATCCAGATCATCGACAATCATCAGGCTGACTTCCGGGGTTTCTTCCCATTCCCACTCGCGGCCCAGCTCCGACTCGGGCAAAGACTCGGCCCGCGCTTCGGTCCGGTAACCCTCCGCGCGATAAACCTCGACCGTTGCGTTCTGCCATTCGCTTGACAGGCAACTTTCACTGCCTTCGACGATGTGCAACTTGCAGCCTTGGCCGCGTGCCGTACCGGCGGCCTTTAACGCATCGAGAAACAGCGGCACCAGTTCGGCGGCACGTTCGCGCTGAATCAGGCAGACGTTCAGGGTGTTGCAGACTTTGCGGTCCAGCGAGTTGCGCACCACCGCCGCGAAGCGCGTAGTGTCGGCGTCACGGTCGGCGATCAGCCACGCGCCGCCGGTGCCATGCAGGCTGACGGCCGTGCCGGCCTGCTGGGCGATGCTGCCCAGCTGACTGACCGCACGGCCCGAACCGCGCGCCACGGCCAATGACAAACGCCGGTCGGCGAACATCGCCCAACCGGCGGCGTGATTGACGCTTTCCACCAACGACACCGCACCAACCGGCAAGCCGGCTTCGGCCAGCGCCGGGTTCAAAGCGTGAGTGACGATGGCTTGCGCAGTGCCCAACGCATCGCTGCCGATGCGCAGCACAGCCGTATTACCGGTGCGCAACACCCCGGCGGCATCGGCAAATACGTTGGGTCGACCTTCAAAGACAAAGGCGACGATGCCCAGCGGCGAAACCACTTGCTCGACCTTCCAGCCGTCGTGCTCGACACTGCTGATCACCTTGCCCCGGGTCGGTGGCGCATCACGCCAGGCGCGCAGCCCGGCGATCATGTCGCGGCGCATGCGTTCATCGGCGAGCAAGCGTGTGGTCGAGCGACCGCGCGCCTTGGCCCGTTCGATGTCGGCGCGGTTGGCAGCTTCGATCTGCGTCCAGCATTCAGGACTTTCCAGGCGCTGAGCGAATAGATCGAAGAACCGGCTGATGGCTTCATCGGAGACCGCCGACAACGCTGTGAATGCCGCAGCCGCACGCTCGATTGCCACCGAGGCGGCCTGTTGATCGGCCACGGGGATCAGCAACAACTCGCCACTGACCTGCTCGACCAGCAAATGGTCACCGGGCTGAAACCGCGCGGCCAGTTCGGGGCTGACCACGGTGACGCGGTTACCAGCGAAAGGGATCGGCGTGCCAGCGACTAGACGTTCGAGCGCAAGAGACATGAAGCGGATTCACCATGCAGAGGGCGGCCGGAAAATGTATAGAACACGATCCTGCAAAGCAACACTGCACCCGGTGGGAGCGAGCCTGCTCGCGAAAGCGTCCGAGCAGACGACATCGATGCTGAATGTGCCGACCTCTTCGCAAGCAGGCTCGCTCCCACACTGGAAATCGTGGTGTGTCTTCAGAAGACGGACCAGCCAATCCGCGAGCTCAGCAGTTCCAGCGCCGCCATCCCCGCCAGCGAGTTGCCGGCCGCATTCAACTCCGGCGACCACACGCACACACTGAACTGCCCCGGCACTACCGCAACGATGCCGCCGCCGACCCCGCTCTTGCCCGGCAGGCCGACGCGATAAGCGAAGTTGCCCGCCTCGTCATACAGACCGCTGGTAGCCATGATCGAGTTGACCTGCTGGGTCTGGCGGCGCGTCAGAATCTGCTCGCCGCTGTGTTTGCAGAAACCGTCATTGGCCAGAAAACAGAATGCCCGGGCCAGATCGATGCAATTCATCCGCAGCGCGCAGTGGCTGAAATAGCTGCGCAACACGGCTTCGACATCGTTGTGAAAATTACCGAACGACTGCATCAGATAGGCCATCGCCGCATTGCGCGCGCGGTGCTGGTATTCGGAGTCGGCGACCTTGCCGTCAATCATGATCTGCGGGTTGCCGGACAGGCGCCGGACGAAGTCGCGCATCGACAGTGTCGGCGCGGCGAAGCGCGACTGGTTGATGTCGCAGATCACCAGCGCCCCGGCGTTGATGAACGGGTTACGCGGGCGGCCGCGCTCGAATTCCAGTTGCACCAGCGAATTGAACGGCTGGCCGGACGGCTCATGACCGAGTCGCTCCCAGATCGCTTCGCCGGAGTGATCGATGGCCTGCACCAGGCTGAATACCTTGGAAATACTTTGCACCGAGAACGGCGTTTCAGCGTCGCCGGCGCAATACATTTCACCATCGTTACTGTACACGGCGATGCCCAACTGGTTGGCCGGCACCGTGCCGAGGGCGGGAATATAGTCAGCGACCTTGCCCTGCCCGATCAGGGGCCGGACGGCGTCAAGGATCTCGTTCAACAGCGCTTGCATGCCGGGTTCCGAAAGTCTCGCCCCATGGGATCGCGGGGACACTGGGGCTAGACGCTGCGCCCGCCGGTCGCATCACACCGGCAAGCATCCAGCAGAATGTTCTAGGCTGAAGCGGACCATTCAGACACAGGAGAGCACCATGCACCTCGAAGGCTCCTGCCATTGCGGCGAAGTCACGTTCAGCCTCGACAGCGCCCATCCTTATCCCTATCAACGCTGCTATTGCTCGATCTGCCGCAAAACCCAGGGCGGTGGCGGTTATGCGATCAACCTTGGCGGCGACGCGACCACTCTCAAGGTTCGCGGACGCAAAAACATCAGCATCTATCACGCAAAAATGAAAGCCGACGGCGAGAAGCGCGCCCATCGCAGCAGCGCCGAGCGTCACTTCTGCTCGCTGTGCGGCAGCGGTTTGTGGCTGTTCAGCCCGGAGTGGCCAGAGCTGATTCATCCATTCGCCTCGGCGATCGACACGCCACTGCCGGTGCCGCCGGAACACACGCACCTGATGCTTGGCTCGAAAGCGCCGTGGGTTGAGGTCGAGGCGAATCCGAAGGATCAGCAGTTTGATGAATATCCCGAAGAATCGATCGCCCAGTGGCATGAGCGACTCGGTCTGACCCGCTGAACACCGGCCCCTGTAGGAGTGAGCCTGCTCGCAATAGCGGTCGGTCAGCCCGCATAGATATTGACTCTCCCGGCCCCTTCGCGAGCAAGCTCGCTCCCACAGGGGATCACATTTCAAATGTGGGAGCGAGCTTGCTCGCGAAGGGGCCGGTATGATCAGTACCTTAATCCGGATGCGCCCAGGTCATCCTGAACAACGCCCCGCCCCACACCGAATCGCCAACTTCAACCTGCCCGCCATGGGACTGCGACACCCGTCGCACCAGCGCCAGGCCCAACCCGAAACCACCAGTGCGCCGATCACGGCTGGCATCGAGTCGCGAAAACGGTTCGAAGATTTTCTCCCGTCCGTCCAGCGGCACGCCCGGCCCGTCATCGCTGACCCGCACTTCATAGTCATCGCCGTTGCGCAGCAGCGACACCTCGACGCGCTGCTCGGCATAGCGAATGGCGTTGCGCAGCAGATTGATCACCGCCCGCGCCATGAAGCGTGGCTCGATGCTCACCGTGTCAACCTGGCAACCGGCGATCAATAATTGCACCCCCGCCGCTTCAGCTTCCAGCGCCACGCTGCCGACCACGCTATCAAGCCAGTCGACCGCCTGAACATTCTCCCGTTTGATCACCGTCGCGCCATGCTCGAGGCTGGCGTAGGTCAGCAGCTCCGAGACCATCTCCTCCAGCTCACCGAGGTCGGCGTACATGTCGGCGATCAACTCGCGATTCTGCCCGGCGCCGGGCTGCTGTTTAAGCTGATCGAGTTCGAACGACAGCCGCGCGATCGGTGTGCGCAATTCGTGGGACACCGCATTGGTCAGCTCGCGCTGATTGGCGATCAAGCCCTCGATGCGCGCCGCCATCAGATTGAAGTGCTCAGCCAGATCGCGGATGTTCGAGCGCCGCGACAATTGGATGCGCACCGACAGATCGTTGTCGCCGAAACGCTCGGCGGCCAGGCGCAGTTTTTCCAGATCGCGCCAGTGCGGGCGCACCCAGAAAAACAGCACGATACCGATCAACACCGCCAACATCATGTACGCCGCGGTGATGTAGAACGGCATCAGGCTTGGCTCCGGCGGCAACTTGATGCTGAGCAGCTGTGAGCCGCCATCGATATTGCTGATGAACTGTGTGTAATCGTCGCGGATCACCAACAGGTTCTGCGCCAGTTCGGCCTTTTCCTGCGGCGTCAGGGCCAGTTGATCGGCCTCCACCAGACTGAGCGACAAACCGTAATGCGCGCGCAATGAATCGAGTTTCTGCTCACGCTCGGCACCCTGGCGGCCTTGCAAATGATCGACCAGTGACCACGCTTGGCCGCGCACGGCTTCACGGTTGTAATCCTGCATCTGACTGTCGAGCAACGCGTTGAAGGTGTGCTCGACCGCCTGCAAGGCCAGCACCAGACCCACCGTCATCACCAGAAACAGCCCGAGGAACAAGCGCAGCATCTACAGCTCCCACGCGAACGGATTGAACAGATAGCCCTTGCCCCACACGGTCTTGATGCAGACCGGCTCGCGCGGATTGTCCTTGAGTTTGTTGCGCAACTTGCTGATGTAGACGTCGACGCTGCGGTTGAGCCCGTCGAAAGCGATGCCGCGCATGCGGTTGAGAATGTCGTCGCGGGAAAGAATTTTGCCCGCCGCGCTGGCCAGCAACCAGAGCAATTCGAACTCCATGGTGGTCAGTTCGACCAGCTCACCGGCCAGGTGCACTTCCCGGCAACTGCGGTCAATACTCAAGTGCCCGAACTCAAGCAAACTGACCACGCTGGTGTCCGGCATCTGCCGCCGTTGCAACGCTCGCAGCCGCGCGAGTAGGACCGGCGGCTTGATCGGTTTGATCACGTAGTCGTCAGCGCCGGATTCCAGGCCGAGGATGTGATCGAGATCGTCTTCCTTGGCCGTGAGGATCACGATCGGCGTGTCCGACACGCTGCGGATTTCCCGGCAGACCTGCAAACCGCTCTGCCCCGGCAACATCAGGTCGAGCACGACCATTTTCGGCTTGAATTCGAGAAACACCGCCACGGCCAGATCGCCGCGATGCGCCGTGCGTACCTCGTAGCCGTGTTGCTCTAGAAAGTGTGCGATCAGTGCAGCGAGACGCTCATCGTCTTCGACTAGCAGAACTTTGCCGAAACCCAGGTTATCCATAACGACCGTTGCCAAGCCAAACGTGGAGGGGCCGATATTATGCTGGCATTCATCGAACAGGCGATGACGCCAGACAGCAAAAACCGGCCACTCGGGCCGGTTTTCGGTGATGTTTCATCCTCTTAAGAGTTTTTAACAAATTCAGGCGGGCACACCGCTGTGGAAGCGGAATTCCTCGTCCGGCGATTCGATCAGTTCCTGCTCGGCCGCACGGACGCGCTCGATCACCTGCGCGACATCCTTGGCATCACCATACTGATAAGCCAGTTTGAGATAACCCTGAAAGTGCCGCGCCTCGCTTTTCAGCAAACCGAAATAGAACTTGCCCAGTTCTTCGTCCAGATGCGGCACCAGTGCTTCGAAGCGTTCGCAACTGCGCGCTTCGATGAAAGCGCCGACCACCAGCGTATCCACCAGTTTCACCGGTTCGTGGCTGCGCACCACTTTGCGCAGGCCCGAGGCGTAACGGCCAGCGTGCAGCTGACGCAGCTCGACCTTGCGGCGTTTCATGATGCGCATGACTTGCTCGTGGTGCACCAGTTCTTCCCGGGCCAGGCGCGACATCATGTTGATCAGGTCGACATGGGCGTGGTACTTGGCAATCAGGCTCAGCGCCGTGCTGGCGGCCTTGAACTCACAGTTCTTGTGATCGATCAGCAGGGTTTCCTGATCGGCCAGTGCCGCCTGGACCCAGGCGTCGGGCGTGCGGCAGCCAAGGAATTCGTGGATTTCGGGAAGGATCATGGGGCTCACGGTAAAAGGTGTTCGAGCGAAGGGCGCCGATTATACCGGCCTGCCCGCAGACCACCAGCGGCGGCTGTTGATATGCATCAAGTCGCAGACGTTCGGGTAGCAACTATAGTTGTGCAACGCCGTGCCTTTTCTTTGCTGGAGACTCCGCTCATGCAAGCCATTCGCAGCATTCTGGTGGTCATCGAACCTGAACATGCAGAAAGCCTGGCGCTCAAGCGCGCTAAGTTGATCGCCGGTGTCACTCAGGCCCATCTGCATCTTCTGGTGTGCGACAAGAAGCATGACCACGCCGGCCTGCTCAGTGTGCTCAAGGCGGCATTGCTCGCCGAAGGCTACAGCGTGACCACCGAACAGGCGTGGAACGAGAGCCTGCACGAAACCATCATTGATGTGCAGCAGGCCGAGGGGTGCGGCCTGGTGATCAAACAGCACTTTCCCGACAGCTCATTGAAAAAAGCCTTGCTGACCCCGGCAGACTGGAAACTGCTGCGCCAATGCCCTACTCCAGTGCTGCTGGTGAAGACCGCTGGCTCATGGAAGGGCAAAGTGATCCTGGCTGCAGTCGACGTTGGCAATGCCGACGGTGAGCACCGGCATTTGCACAGCACCATCATCGATCATGGCTATGACATCGCCAGCCTGGCCAAGGCGCATTTGCATGTGATTGCCGCGCATCCGTCGCCGATGCTGTCGGCGGCGGACCCGACGCTGCAACTGAGCGAAACCATCGCGGCGCGTTATCGCGAGCAATGTCGGGCGTTTCAGGCCGAATTCGATGTCGATGATGAACATCTGCACATCGAAGAAGGCCCGGCAGATGTATTGATCCCGTTCATGGCGCACAAGCTGCAGGCGGCGGTGACGGTGATTGGCACGGTGGCGCGCAGTGGCTTGTCAGGCGCGTTGATCGGCAATACGGCCGAAGCGGTGCTGGATACCCTGGAAAGCGATGTGTTGGTGCTCAAGCCGCAGGAGGTTGAGGATCATCTGGTGGAATTGACGGCAAAACACTGAGGATTGCCATGCCTGACTGGCGCTTTCGCGAGCAGGCTCGCTCCCACATCTGGAATGCATTTCCCTGTGGGAGCGAGCCTGCTCGCGAAGCTTCTAGGCGCCGAAGGCGTCTTTCAGAAAGCCCGGGGCGATGTAGCGTTGATAATGCGCTTCCGACAGCAGGAAGAATTCCCGATCAATGGCATCACGCAGTTCCGGCAGGTTCCAGTCGCGGAACTCCGGCAGCAACACCATCCCGTACGCCTCGAGATTAACGATCACCCGCGCCCCCCGGGCAATCAGCTGATAGGCCCAGCAATATTCCGACTGATGCGGTACGAAGCGGATCTTGCGCTGTTCGAGCTGCTCGCGCAGGCGCGCCGGATCGAAGATCTCGACTTTGCTCGCCATCACTTGTGACAGCAATTGCTCCAGACGCAGCCACACCGCACGCTTTTCCTCCTCGTTGTACCCATTCCAATGGATCACTTCGTGGTGAAAACGCTTGCAGCCACGGCACACCAGGTCACCGTAAACGGTGGAGCAGAGGCCGACGCAGGGGGTCTTGATGGTCTGATTGGGCATAATAAATGGGCAGAACACTGAAACGCGGAACAGGCCGGCATGTTAGCCCTTTGTCGGGCATTGATCACCCCTCAAACAGCAAGGTCTCGCCAGCGTCGCAGGTTTGCTCCGGCCACGCTGTTTGCCACGAAAGTCCAATAGAGCGCGACTTACCTTTAAATTTTTTTTGCCGTAGAATCAGCCAGCCTTTTAAGGCGCCAATGTCCGTTAGAAGCTGTTTTCAAAGCGTCACGAGCACAGTCGTTCCTTCAGAGCGGTGTTGGCGAAGGGTTTTTCCAGCGGGGAAAAGCCTAACGCCAACCCTCATCAGCTCCCCGTTCTGCAGGCGTAAAACTTTGAAAGCAGCTTCTGTAAGGAATTGCCGGTAATTCTGGCCGAACGACCCACAACGTCGTGAGGCGCATGAGTACGGCAATTTCGGGATGAGCGTCCCGGACACCCATTTGGGACCACTGATGAGGGTAATAACTGTGCTTGAAGCCTACCGCAAACATATCGAAGAGCGTGCAGCCCTGGGTATCGTTCCCCAGCCGCTTAACGCCGAACAAACAGCAGGCCTGATCGAGCTGCTGAAGAACCCTCCGGCTGGCGAAGAAGCTTTCCTCGTTGACCTGATCACCAATCGCGTACCACCGGGAGTGGACGAAGCCGCCTACGTCAAGGCCGGTTTCCTGTCTGCCCTGGCCAAGGGCGAAGCCACCTCCCCTCTGCTGGACAAGAAACGCGCTGTAGAACTGCTCGGCACCATGCAGGGCGGCTACAACATCGTCACCCTCGTTGAACTGCTGGACGACGCCGAGCTGGCGCCAGTCGCCGCCGAAGAACTCAAGCACACCCTGCTGATGTTCGACGCTTTCCACGACGTCGCTGAAAAAGCCAAGAACGGCAACGTTCACGCCAAGGCCGTGCTGCAATCCTGGGCTGACGGCGAGTGGTTCAAGAAGCGCCCGGTCCTGGCCGACAAGATCAGCCTGCGTGTATTCAAGGTCACCGGCGAAACCAACACCGACGACCTCTCCCCTGCGCCAGACGCCTGGTCGCGTCCTGACATCCCGCTGCACGCCCTGGCCATGCTGAAAATGGCCCGTGACGGCATCGTTCCGGACGAGCAAGGCAAGACCGGTCCGATGAAGCAGATCGAAGAAATGCGCGGCCAGGGTTTCCCGATCGCCTATGTCGGTGACGTGGTCGGTACCGGTTCCTCGCGTAAATCGGCCACCAACTCGGTGCTGTGGTTCTTCGGCGACGACATCCCGTACGTGCCGAACAAGCGCGCTGGCGGTTTCTGCTTCGGCAGCAAGATCGCCCCGATCTTCTACAACACCATGGAAGATGCCGGCGCCCTGCCGATCGAGTTCGACGTATCGAACATGAACATGGGCGATGTGATCGACCTGTACCCGCACGCTGGCAAAGTCTGCAAGCACGGTACCGACGAAGTCATCACCACTTTCGAAATGAAAACCCCGGTGCTGCTGGACGAAGTCCGTGCCGGCGGTCGTATCCCGCTGATCATCGGCCGTGGCCTGACCGAGAAAGCTCGCGCCGAACTGGGTCTGCCGCCGTTCGACCTGTTCAAGAAGCCGGAAGCTCCGGCTGAAAGCACCAAGGGCTTCACCCTGGCGCAGAAAATGGTCGGCAAGGCTTGCGGTCTGGCAGAAGGCCAAGGCGTGCGTCCTGGCACCTACTGCGAACCGAAGATGACCACCGTGGGTTCTCAGGACACCACAGGTCCGATGACCCGTGACGAACTGAAAGACCTGGCGTGCCTGGGCTTCTCCGCTGATCTGGTGATGCAGTCGTTCTGCCACACCGCGGCTTATCCAAAGCCTATCGACGTGACCACCCACCACACCCTGCCTGACTTCATCATGACCCGCGGCGGCGTTTCCCTGCGTCCGGGTGACGGCATCATCCACTCGTGGCTGAACCGCATGCTGCTGCCGGACACCGTTGGTACCGGTGGTGACTCGCACACCCGTTTCCCGATGGGCATCTCGTTCCCGGCCGGTTCGGGTCTGGTCGCGTTCGCCGCTGCTACCGGCGTAATGCCGCTGGACATGCCGGAATCGATCCTGGTGCGCTTCAAAGGCAAGATGAAACCTGGCATCACCCTGCGTGACCTGGTTCATGCCATTCCGTACTTCGCCATCCAGAACGGTCTGCTGACCGTTGAGAAGAAAGGCAAGAAAAACGCCTTCTCCGGCCGCATCCTGGAAATCGAAGGCCTGGAAGGTCTGACCCTGGAGCAGGCGTTCGAACTGTCCGACGCCTCGGCCGAACGTTCGGCTGCCGGTTGCACCATCAAGCTGTCGAAAGAGTCGATCACCGAGTACCTGCAGTCCAACATCACCCTGCTGCGCTGGATGATCGGCGAAGGCTACGGCGATGCCCGCACTCTGGAACGCCGCGCTCAAGCGATGGAAGCCTGGATCGCCAACCCGGAACTGATGGAAGCCGATGCCGACGCCGAATACGCCGAAGTCATCGAAATCGATCTGGCCGAGATCAACGAGCCTGTGCTCTGCGCGCCAAACGATCCGGACGACGCCCGTCTGCTGTCCAGCGTTGCTGGCGAGAAGATCGACGAAGTGTTCATCGGTTCGTGCATGACCAACATCGGTCACTTCCGCGCTGCCGGTAAACTGCTGGATCAGGTCAAGGGTCAGCTGCCAACCCGTCTGTGGCTGTCGCCGCCGACCAAGATGGATGCTCACCAACTGACCGAAGAAGGCTACTACGGCATCTACGGCAAGGCTGGCGCACGCATGGAAATGCCAGGCTGCTCACTGTGCATGGGTAACCAGGCACGCGTTGAGCCGAACAGCACCGTGGTCTCGACGTCGACCCGTAACTTCCCGAACCGTCTGGGCGACGGCGCGAACGTCTACCTGGCCTCGGCCGAGCTGGCGTCCGTTGCTTCGATCCTGGGTCGCCTGCCGACCGTCGAGGAGTACATGGAATACGCTGGCAAGATCGACAGCATGGCGGCCGATGTCTACCGCTACCTGTCCTTCGACCAGATCGCCGAGTTCCGTGAAGCGGCTGCGAACGCCAAGATCCCGGTCGTTCAAGCCTAACGCTGCAAGGCAATAAAAAACGCCGCCCATCGTGAGATGAGCGGCGTTTTTTTGATCGCTCCCACGCTCCGCGTGGGAATGCAGCCCCGGACGCTCTGCGTCCCCAAGCGTGACGCAGAGCATCACAAGAGGCGTTCCCACGCAGAGCGTGGGAACGATCAGTCGTTACACAGACAGCTTGTAAACCAATGCCGAAATCGCTACCAGCCCAACTGCAGTAACAAACACGTTCGACGCCTGACCGCGATAACGCGCCATCGCTGGCACCTTGCGAATCGCATACATCGGCATCAGGAACAGAATCGCCGCAATCACCGGACCACCGATGGTTTCGATCATGCCGAGGATGCTCGGGTTCAGCGTCGCTACGATCCAGCAGATCACCAGCATCAACGCCGCCACGATGCGATCCAGCGCCTTGGCGCCCGGGCGTTTGCCGCTCTTGACGATCAAGCCCTTGAGGCCTTCGCTGGCCCCGATGTAATGGCCGAGGAACGACTTGGAGATCGCCACGAACGCAATCAACGGCGCCGCGAAGGCGATGGTCGGGTTGCTGAAGTGGTTGGCCAGGTACGACAGGATCGACAGGTTCTGATCTTTGGCCTCAGCCAGTTGCTCCGGCGACAGGGTCAGCACGCAGCTGAATACGAAGAACAGCACCATCAGCACCATCAGTGCGTGAGCGCGGGAGAGAATCTGCGCACTGCGCTCTTCGGCATGCACGCCGTAGCGGCGCTTCTGATCGACCGCAAACGCCGAGATGATCGGCGAATGGTTGAACGAAAACACCATCACCGGAATCGCCAGCCACAGCGTGTGCAACAGCGCTGACGGCGCCGGCACTTGCGAGGCAGTGGCGAGGATGCCGCCGTTCCAGTGCGGAATCAGGTACACGGCGAGGAACAGCAGCGCGACGATGAACGGATAGACCATCAGGCTCATGGCCTTGACGATTGCCTGCTCACCGCAACGCACGACGGCCAGCAGGCCAAGAATCAGCACGAACGACAGCAACGCGCGCGGTGGCGGCGTGATGTGCAGTTGATGTTCGAGGAAACTGGCGACCGTGTTGGTCAGGCCGACGCTGTAGATCAACAGGATCGGGAAGATGGCGAAGAAGTACAACAGCGTAATCAGGGCACCAGCCTTGATGCCGAAATGCTGCTCGACCACTTCGGTGATATCGGCGCCTTCGCGACCGGACAGCACAAAACGGGTCAGGCCACGGTGAGCGTAAAACGTCATCGGGAATGCCAGCAGCGCGAGGATTACGAGCGGCCAGAAGCCACCCAATCCTGCGTTGATCGGCAAAAACAGGGTGCCGGCGCCAATGGCCGTCCCAAACAGTCCCAGCATCCAGGTGGTGTCCTGGCGATTCCAGCTCGAAAGTTCAGCGGGTGCTGCTGCGTCGAAACGCTTTTCGAGGCTATTGGCCTGATCATTCATCCGGTCGGATCTCCGCTTTCCGGTCACTTGCCACTCGGTCAGGATGCGTCGGAAAAAACCGACAGACATGCTCCGGCCGAAACAGGGGCGCGATTCTCCGTGATAAATCAATGCAAGCAAAGACTTAGCTGAGGAATGGTTGTGCGGAGCAGATCCAAGGATGGTCGTTTATGGAAAAAACAAGGTCGTTCATGGATACGTCAGATGCCGCAAACGGATACGTTTTGCACCCACCCATGCGTCATCGAATGCGCCTAGAGCGATATGCCGAGCATGAAACCCAATAAAACGCAGTACAGCCCGAAGCCGAAAAGCAACCAGAGCTTGCCATTTTCGCGCTTGTCCCTATTGCGCACCGCTTCGTCATATTCTGCGAACTCTCGCTCAATTTGCTCCAGTCGTGCCTTACGGTCATATGTGCTCATACTGATTAACCTTTGAATAATGCGCCTGACGGTCGTGAAGCATGAAGATTCACAACTTGAAGAACAACCCTGCCACTGCGGTGATTGCAGTCAAGACTCCACCAAACACTGCAATTGGATAGAGCTTCGTCTCCCTTGATAACTTTTTCTCTTCAGCCTGAAGCTTTTTCCATTCAGCCACGAGTTTCCTTGATTCGTTTTCCAGCCTGTCGAGCTCCAGATTTTCGCGATCGTTATGGAACATTTGCCCTCCTTGGCTGCTGGCGGATCGGGGTCAGCATTTGCATACACATCGACGGCTATCGTCATGCCCTTATCATCAAACTGTTCCATTCACGCTGACCAGCAGACGCATCTGCCATTCCCGTAGGGAAAATCCGCGAGTCACGTAAGCCGCCTCATACACGGAATTTGCGATATTCCAGACCAATTACCTGCCAGAACCCTGCCCTTGATCTAGCGTGTGAGGAGCCATAACCCAAGGAGCCTCCCATGCCACTGGTTCGCGTCGACATCCAGCAAAACCCCGACCCTACTTTCGCCAGGCGCATCGGCGAACAAATCTACGCCGCCCTGCGCAGCTGCATCGATGTGCCCGAGCACGACAATTTCCAGATTCTCAACGAGCACGACGGCCAGCACTTCGTATATGACCCGCAATATCTCGGCATCCAGCGCAGCGACGGCGTGGTGTTCATTCAAATCACCATCAGTGAAGGCCGCACTGTGGAGAAGAAACAATTGATGTTCAAAACCATCGCCGAAAGCCTGCATGCGCACGTGGGGATACGCCCGGAGGATGTGTTTATCAATCTCGTGGAGGTGAAAAAAGAGAACTGGTCGTTCGGCAATGGCATTGCGCAATACGTCACCTGATTGGCCGTACGCCATGGGTGCTTGCTTGTTCCACGAACCCGTCCAGAATCAAAGCACCACTGCGTGAATGCAACGATTGCCAAGCCGCTGCGGATTCAGCACTCTGAGTCGACTTTCGCGACCCACCCGCCGCCCATCACAGGAGCCGCGCAATGCCCGCAACCGTTCTGGTACTGGTTGAAACGATCAATGACTATCTGCCGATTCTCGAACACCAGGGATTCCACCTGATCCTTGCACCAACGCCGGCCGAACGTGCGCAAGCCATCATCACCCATGGCAGTCGTATCGATGCCGTGCTGACTCGCGGCCCGCTGGGCCTGACCGCCCAAGAGATCAGCGCCCTGCCCGCCCTGAAAATCATCACGGTGATCGGCGCGGGCTATGAACAGGTCGACCTGCAAGCGGCCAGCGACCGCGGGATCACCGTCACCAATGGTGCCGGGGTCAACGCCTCCTCAGTTGCCGATCATGCGATGGCGCTGTTGCTGGCATTGGTCCGCGACATTCCGCGCTGTGATGCAGCGGTGCGCCGCGGTGAATGGCCGAAAATCATGCGCCCGTCACTGGCCGGCAAGCACCTGGGAATTCTTGGGCTGGGCGCGGTGGGCATGGCGATTGCCAAGCGCGCGGAATTGGGTTTCGACATGCAGATCAGCTACCACAACCGCCAGGTGCGCAGCGATGTGGCTTACGCGTTCTGCTCGACTCCGACCGATCTGGCGAGAGTTTCGGACTTTCTGGTGGTTGCCACGCCCGGTGGCATTACAACGCAGCATTTGGTCACACGAACGGTGCTTGACGCGCTCGGACCGAATGGATTCATCGTCAATATCGCCAGAGCCAGCGTGATCGCTACGGCGGACCTGATTACCGCACTGGAGCAACGGCGCATCGCTGGCGCCGCACTGGACGTATTCGATCACGAACCGGAAGTGCCCGATGCCCTGAAAAGCCTCAGCAATGTTGTGCTGACTCCGCACGTAGCCGGGCTTTCCCCTGAGGCTACACAAGGCACGGTTGAGCTGGTGGGCAAAAATCTGATGGCATTTTTTTCCGGACAACCGGTGCTGACTCCCGTCGCGCTGCCACCGAAACTGATTAACCAGCGTGTGCATTAAGGCGCTCGGGATCCTCGGTCTGCAGTGTTCATCGCCCCCATTCTCAAAGTTGATCATCCAGCAACACGCTAACCTATAAGACCGACCCGCGCTTGTGAGCATTCGAGCGCGCCATTAGATTAGCCAATGATGTCTGGCCTCCAAAATAAGCAGAAGGGATAAGCATGGCGCTTACTGACCAGTCCACCCGGATCCGCGCGGGCGAAGAACTCGATGCCAGCCTGATCGATCCGTACCTCAAGGCGCACATCCCCGGCCTGACCGGCAGCCCGCAGATCAGCCAGTTCCCCGGCGGTGCGTCGAACCTGACCTATTTGCTGGAATACCCGGAACAAGAATTTGTCCTGCGCCGCCCGCCGTTCGGCCACAAGGCCAAATCCGCGCACGACATGGGCCGTGAATTCCGCATCCTTAACCAACTGCGCGACGGCTTCCCGTATTGCCCAAAGGCCTACGTGCACTGCACCGATGAAACGGTGATCGGCGCCGAGTTCTATGTAATGGAACGGGTCAAGGGCATCATCCTGCGCGCCGAGCTGCCACCGGAGCTGGGTCTCGATTCGGCGAAAACCGAAGCACTGTGCAAAAGCTTCATTGACCGTTTCGTTGAACTGCACCGCGTTGATTACAACGCCTGCGGACTTGGCGATCTGGGCAAGCCTGAAGGCTACGTCGCGCGGCAGATCAAAGGCTGGAGCGAGCGTTACGAAAAAGCCCTGACCCCGGACGCGCCGCACTGGGAAGCTGTGAAAGCCTGGCTTAACGACAAGATGCCGGCCGACCACCCGACCTCAAGCATCGTCCACAACGACTATCGCTTCGACAACGTCATCCTCGACCCGGCCAATCCGATGCAGATCATCGGCGTGCTCGACTGGGAACTGACCACCCTCGGCGATCCGCTGATGGATCTGGGCAACACCCTCGCCTATTGGATCGAAGCCGGCGACCCGGCACCGGTGCAACTGATGCGCCGCCAGCCAAGCCACGCGCCGGGCATGCTCACCCGCCGCGAATTCGTCGACTACTACGCCGAGCGCTCGGGCATCCGCATCGACAATTTCGACTTCTACTACACCTACGGCCTGTTCCGCCTGGCCGGCATCGTGCAGCAGATCTACTACCGCTTCTACCATGGCCAGACGCAGGACAAACGCTTCGCGCAGTTCATTCACATGAACAAACTGCTCGAGCAGATGAGCCTGCAGGTCATCCAGAAATCCAGCCTCTGATCCGGGCCAATAACAAGACCTTCAACAAGGGAACCCCATGTCCAAGACTCAGTTGTTCGACCTCGACGGCAAAATCGCTTTCGTCTCCGGCGCCAGCCGTGGCATCGGCGAAGCCATCGCCAAACTGCTGGCCCAGCAAGGCGCCCACGTGATCGTCTCAAGCCGCAAGCTCGAAGGCTGCCAGCACGTCGCCGACGCTATCACCGCCGCCGGCGGCAAGGCCACGGCCGTGGCCTGTCACATCGGTGAGATGGAGCAGATCAGCCAAGTGTTTGCCGGGATCAAGGAACAGTTCGGCCGCCTCGACATTCTGGTCAACAACGCCGCTACCAACCCGCAATTCTGCAACGTGCTCGACACCGATCTCGGTGCGTTCCAGAAGACCGTCGACGTGAACATTCGCGGCTACTTCTTCATGTCGGTCGAAGCCGGCAAGCTCATGCGCGAAAACGGTGGCGGCAGCATCATCAACGTCGCCTCGATCAACGGCATCTCTCCGGGGATTTTCCAAGGCATTTATTCGGTGACCAAGGCGGCGGTCATCAACATGACCAAGGTCTTCGCCAAGGAATGCGCGCAATTCGGCATCCGCTGTAACGCCCTGCTCCCCGGCCTGACAGACACCAAATTCGCCTCGGCCCTGGTGAAAAACGACGCGATTCTGAAACAGGCGCTCACGCAGATCCCGCTCAAACGCGTAGCCGACCCAAGCGAAATGGCTGGAGCAGTGTTGTACCTGGCCAGCGATGCGTCGAGCTACACCACTGGTGTGGCGCTGAATGTGGATGGCGGGTTCCTGTCCTGATTTTCAGGGCGGATACCTGACCCTTGTGGGAGCGAGCCTGCTCGCGAAAGCGTTGGGTCAGTCAGCTATGTCTTGACTGATACCACGCCTTCGCGAGCAGGCTCGCTCCCACAGGGTCACTGCAGGATTCCAGGCCTCGTGCAATCGAGGAATCGCGAGTCTTATTGGGTTATGCAACGGGTAGTGGTGATGTGGCGCGTCACCTGCCCATCCACATACATATCCCCGGCAACCTCTGTATTCTCCAGCACCTCACACCGACGTTCCGGCGGTGGTGGCGGCGCGACAGGCGCAGGCGGTGGAGGACTGGCACAACCGGCCAACAACACTGCAAGAAAAGCCAACGGCAATACGCGTTTCCCAGGATTATTCATAGGGCGACCCGCGGTAAAGAGAGACAAACTCCCGCAACCCAACCGGCCGCGGAAGACCTGACCACTCGTTATTTATAGCTGAGCGCCTTGTTGGCGCCAGTGGATTGGGGAGATTGGCTGGGATTGGCTGTCGGTTTTGCGCGGATTTTCCGGCAGTGGGCTGGATTGAGATCATCGTTGCCGGCGAGGGCCTCATCGCGAGCAGGCTCGCTCCCACAGAAAAGCAAAATCAAACAAGCAAGCCGCCCCACCACTCACATCCAACACGATGAGCGTTAGCTCGAGTAAAGCTTTTGATCCTGGAGCCCGTCGGCAGGCTGAGTGGAGGGATTGATCCGGGCGTGGGAGCGCAGCGACCGTACGACGCAGTCGTGCACAGCGGAAGGAGGTGCAGCGAAGCAAACCGTAGCCGCTGCGCCAGGATCGATCCCGGAGCGAAGGAACCCCGAGCCTCAGCGAGCGGGCCGAACGTCAGGGCGAAGACCTTTGGTTACTTTGGGCTGGGCCGGCATTCCGGCGTTTGCCAAAAGTGACCCGCCGTAAGGGCGGAACCGTAACCAGCAACACCCGCAGAAACGAATATACACCCACCCCCCACAGCATGGCCGGCCCAAAGGCCGCCAAGACCAAAGCGCGTTAAGCCAAATCCGGATCCCGAGACGAGCGCAAAGAGTTGCTCTCAAGCTCATACCGCAACTCATCCACCAACGCCTCAACCGCCCCAGGCGTACGCAGCGAAGCCAGATCCAGACCGCTGATCACCAGATCCACCTGCCCCGAATCCCGGTGATACAACTTGACCGTCAGCGAATGATCACCATCCACCGAACACTCACAAGCCAGCGGCGCAAAACTGTGCTCGAGCCGAGCGCGCAACTGCGCAAGATTCATCATTGACGTCGTTCCTATGACTGTTTCAAAAGGGGCACGATCGCAGGCCCGAAATGGCCCACACCGCACCCCACCAGCCTAAGAACACAACGCCCTCGCCAATACATGAATTTGCACCCTTGTAACTAGTGCATTTGCACCCCTCAACGCTGGCCCTTGGTGCCCCACTCTCCCGAAAACAAGCCTCGCTCCCGAGCCCAGACAATCGCCTCGCTGCGGCTGTGCACATCAATTTTCGAATACACAGTGGCGACATGATTGCGCACAGTGTTAGGCGCCAATTTCAACCGCAGGGCAATCTCCTTGTCCGCCAGACCTTCGCAGATCAAACCCAGTACATCGCGCTCACGCGCCGTCAGATCAGTGAACGAAGCGCTGGGCAGTTGCGGCGAGTTGATTTTCTTCACGTTGGCCAGCTTCTCGATCAGCGTTCGGCTGAACCACGAAGCATCCTTCATCACCTCTTCAATCGCCGCCACCAACTCAAGCTCAGTGCGCTTGCGCTCGGTCATGTCCATCAGCACCAGCAGATAACAGGAAACATCGTGAATATTTACGGTGTCAGCGGAAACTGCACACTCCAGCAACTCCTCATCCTTCTTGCGCACCGGCACGTCGACGCGATCCACCCGACCGTTCTTCGCCAGCGCCGACAACAGCCGCGTGCGCGCGCCGTCATCGTGGATGAAGCTCAATTGCGTCACGGTTTTCCCGAGTACATCATCGCTGTCATAGGCCAGGGTATCGAGGAATGCCTGATTAACGTCGATGACCTCCTGCTTGTCAGCGGTGCAGATCAGAATCGGTACCGGTGTCAGACGAAACGCCTTTGCAAAGCGCTCCTCGCTCTGACGCAAGGCAACTTCCACGCGGCGCCGGGGCTCCATGTCGACGAAAGAGAACAGCATGCAATTCTCGTCATTGAGCAGCAGCGGCTGACCGGCGACGATCACCTGCTTGCTGCCCCCATCCGGAAGGCGCAATTCCGCCTGCATCTGCGGGATGGTCGCGACATCACGCAAGCGCTGAACGGCCAGATCGCGCTGATCGGCCTGCTCGAAGATATCGATTTCGTAAGCCGAGGTGCCGATCACTTGATCGCGGGTGTAGCCGGTCATTTCCAGAAATCCCGGATTGACCTTGATGTAACGCAAATCGCTCAGACGACAGATCACTGCCGGCGCAGGGTTGGCGTTGAAGGTTTTTTCGAAGCGCAACTCGGCGTTGGCCCAATCGGTGACGTCGCTCATGATCAGCACCAGCGACTCGGGCTGGCCGACGCGGTCGGTCAGCACCATGCTGCGCACGCTGTGCACCCAGATATGCTCGGGGTCGTCCACGGAGGAGACTTCGATCAGCACATCACTGAACGCCTCACAACGCGCCACGCGGCTGATCGGGTAGTTCTCGGGTGGCAAGACATGATTATTGCGGTAGCGCAGCGTAAAGCGCTTGGCATACTCGTCAGCGTTGGTGCCCAGATCACCGATGGTGCTGACACCGTGCATGGTCAGCGCCGCTTCGTTGGCCCAGAGAATGCTTTTGTCGAGCTCCAGCAGAATCACCCCGTCCGACAGCCCGGCGATGATCTGCTGCAACTGGCGACGGTTGGTTTCGGTAGTCAGGACTTCCTGGCTCATTGGATCTCCACACTGTGATGCGGCTAGGTGAAAAGTACGACCGCAGCGGCTCAGGATCGTGCGACACCCGGAAAACCACTGCCCCTTGCGGGAGCGAGCCTGCTCGCGAAGCGGTGAGTCGGCTGGAGTATTTGTCACTGATACACGGCTTTCGCAAGCAGACGTCGCGGCTAATCAGTGATGCTGAGTATCACCCGCTGCAGTATCAATACTGACAACCACTGACATCCCCGGCCTGAGCCGCTCTTCTTCCTGCTGATCCGGGTCAATCGTGATCCGTACCGGCACCCGCTGAGCAATCTTGACGAAGTTGCCGGTGGCGTTGTCGGCCTGCAGCAAGGCAAATTCCGACCCGGTGCCCGGCGAAATATGCTGCACATGGCCGGTGAATCTGCGGTGGTTCAAAGCGTCGACGGTGAAGCGCACCGGTTGCCCGACACGCACATTGGCCATCTGGGTTTCCTTCATGTTGGCGATCACCCATTTCTGATCCGGCACCAATGCCATCAACTGTGCGCCGGAGTTGACATAGGCGCCGAGGCGCACGCCGATCTGCCCGAGCTGGCCATCTCGCGGTGCAACAATCCGCGTGTTCGACAGATCGATCCGCGCCAGTTGCACCGCCGCTTCGGCACTGGCCACGGCGGCTTCCAGCGAGCCGCGATTGACGATCACCGTTTGCAGATCCTGGCGGGCGATTTCCAGATTGGCCTTGGCCTGCGCTACCGCCGCGGTGCTCTGCGCGTTGGCGGCGAGGGTCACGTCAAACTCGCGCTTGGACACCGAGCCGTCACGCACCAGTTCCTGATTGCGGCGCAGATCAGCCTCGCTCTTGCGCAACTGCGCCTGGCTGTCGGCGAGCACTGCCTGACGTAATTTGATCGTCGCCTCGGCGCTGTTGCGCTGCTGCACGACATTGGCCAATCCGGCTTTCTGCACCGCCAGTTGTGCCAGCGACTGGTCGAGGCGTTGCTGATAAATGCGGTCGTCCAGACGCACCAGCAAATCGCCGGCCTTGACGTACTGGAAGTCCTGCACTGGCACTTCGAATACATAGCCGCTGAGCTGCGGGCCGATGATCGTCACCTGCCCGCGGATCAAGGCGTTTTCCGTGGTTTCGACGGCGCTGCTGAACGGTGGCAATTGCCAGGCGTACAACACGATCAACACGCCGACGATGGCGATTGCGGCAAAGCCCAGTGAAGAAATGATCCGCACCCGCAGCGAACGCGGCGCAGTGTTGGGTGATGACGGCGGCGCCTCCCCTTCAGGCGTGGCGGCGATGGCGTTGGTGGTTGTGGTGGTCGGTTCGGTCATGAAGAAGTGGCACCGCTGGGTGGTACGGAAGGTGTCGGCTCAATGGCTTTGGTGGTGCTCATCAGCCACAACGCGCGAATCGAAAGCCAGATCATGGTCAGGACGGCAATGACCGCGATCAGCATGAAGACATCGTTATAGGCCAGCACGTTCGCTTCGCGTGTCGCCGCGTTGGCGAGGGCGCGGATGCCGACGAGGTTGCGCAGGCCCGGATCGGCGAAAAACCCGCCGTAAGCCGCACCGCCGCTCTGCACGCGCGCCGCCACCAGCGGATCGGACATCACCAATTGCTCGACGATGTGGCTGGAATGGTACTTCTCCCGCACGATCTGAAAGGTGCCAAGCAACGCCGCGCCGAGCAGTCCGCCGAGGTTGTTGCAGATCCCGAACAGCACGGAAAAACTCACCAGATTGCGCGGATTGGTCAGCACGTTGCGCGTACCGAAGACCATGGTCGGGCCGAGAAAAAACGTACTGCCGAACGCCAGCAGGAACTGGCTGAAATACATGTTTCCGGGGCGGGTCAGGTTATTCGAGAAGCTGTCCATCACCGAACCGGTGGCCATTAGTGCCAGCGAGATGATCAATGGCATCAGCAGGTGTTTGGGGTCGATGGTCAACGCGCTGGTGGCAAGGCCGGCGATGCTGCCGATCAGCATCACCACGTAAAGACTGTGCAGTTGCTCATAGCCCATGTTGAGGTTCTGCATGAACCCGACCGCGCCGGTGGATTGCTCCGAAGTGACCATGCGAATCAGGGTTACCGCCAGCGCTAGGCGAATCATCGTTCCGCTGCCGAGCCAGCGGGTCATCAGCATCGGGTTGCTGCGGTTGTGCTCGATGGCCAGGCCCATGATGATCAGCGCAATCGAGCATGCGAGAGCCACACCGATCCAGCCTGCCTCCAGCCACCAGTCGATCCGCCCGAGCGACAGCACCGCGCACAAAAACGCCACACCAGTGGCAAGGATGGCGAAGGTGAGGAAATCGAGTTTTTCAAAGGTTTTGAAGCGGTCGCCGGGTGGCAGTTTGAGCAGCAATACACAGCCAAGTGACAGCAGCGCCATGCCCAATTCGAATAGATAGAGGCCGCGCCATTCGGCAATCTGCAACAGGTCTTCGGAAAACAGCCGCGCCAGCGGTAATGCCAGTTGTGAAGTGCCGAGGCCGAGCACCAGCGCCTTCAGCCGCCACTTCGCCGGAAACGCCTGGACCATGTAATACAGGCCCAGCGAGCTCAGCGCTGCACCGACCATGCCGTGGGCAGCACGCACCGCCACCGCCGAATTCAGATCGTTGACGAACAAATGGCCGAAGGTCACCAGCGCATACAGCACCAGAAACACCTCGGTGAACGCACGCAAGCCAAACTGCTGGCGAAACTTCACCAGCAGCAGGTTCATCGACACGTTGGTCATCACATACGCCGCCGGCAGCCAGGCCATCTCCGCCGTGGTCGCGCCGAGCGAACCTTGCAGATAAGGCAGGTTGGCAACCACCAGTGAATTCCCCAGCCCACCGGTCACCGCGACCAGCACACCGACCGCCGCGTATGCCAAGCGCTTGGGCGTGGAGTGCAATGGAGTCGAGGGGGATCCGGGCAGGCTGGGTTTTTCGTGGGGCTGCCAGTTGCGCGGGGCGTATTTATCCATGGATCGGCCTGGTGCTGGGGGTGAAGGAAGTTTGCCGCAATTTGACGGGCAATACACGACTCGACGTACACCAAGGAACCCTGTGGGAGCGAGCCTGCTCGCGAAAGCGCTGTGTCAGTCGACAACTTCATTGAAGGAAAGTCCGCATTCGCGAGCAGGCTCGCTCCCACAGGGGTTCTGCGTCGCATGGAGGGTCATCGTATAACTTCCAGTTGACAAGCCCCGAAAATCTGGGAAATATTCGCATCGATGTTGTACGACGACGTATGACAAATAATAAAAACAACAAACGATTCAGGGAGCGTCACAGTGAGCCCACTCGCCCGCAATTCCGTCCGCCCTTCACGCTTTGCCCATTTCAAACCGCGTTCGACCCTGAGCCTGATCGGCTGCAGCAGCCTCGCCCTGGCGTTGCCGATGAGCGCCGATGCCGAAGGCTTTCTGGAAGACAGCAAAGCCACGCTGAACCTGCGCAACGCCTACTTCAACCGCAACTTCGTCAACCCGGCCAACTCGCAAGGCAAGGCTGAAGAGTGGACGCAGAACTTCATCCTCGATGCCAAATCCGGTTTCACCCAAGGTACCGTCGGCTTCGGCCTCGACATCCTTGGCCTGTACTCGCAGAAGCTCGATGGTGGCAAAGGCACTGGCGGTACGCAGTTGTTACCGATCCACGATGATGGTCGCCCGGCGGATAATTTCGGCCGCCTCGGCGTGGCGCTGAAAGCCAAAGTTTCGAAGACCGAATTGAAGGTCGGCGAATGGATGCCGGTGCTGCCGATCCTGCGCTCCGATGACGGCCGTTCCCTGCCGCAGACCTTTCGCGGCGGCCAGATCACCTCCACCGAGATCAACGGCCTGACTGTCTACGGCGGCCAGTTCCGTGGCAACAGCCCGCGCAACGACGCGAGCATGGAAGACATGTCGATGAACGGCCGCGGTGCATTCACCTCCGATCGCTTCAACTTCGGCGGCGGCGAATACACCTTCAACGAAAAACGCACCATGGTCGGCGTGTGGTACGCCGAGCTCACTGACATCTATCAGCAGCAGTATTTTAACCTCAGCCACAGCCAGCCGCTCGGCGACTGGACGCTGGGCGCCAACCTCGGTTTCTTCACCGGCAAGGAAGACGGCAGCGCCCAGGCCGGCGACCTCGACAACAAAACCGCGTTCGCCATGCTCTCGGCCAAGTACGGCGGCAACACCTTCTACGTCGGCCTGCAGAAACTCACCGGTGACGATGCCTGGATGCGGGTCAACGGCACCAGCGGCGGCACGTTGGCCAACGACAGTTACAACGCCAGTTACGACAACGCCAAGGAACGCTCCTGGCAGCTGCGCCACGACTACAACTTCGTCGCCCTCGGCATTCCCGGCCTGACCCTGATGAACCGCTACATCAGCGGCGATAACGTACACACCGCCAGCACCAACGATGGCAAGGAATGGGGCCGCGAGTCGGAACTGGCCTACACCGTGCAGAGCGGCCCGCTGAAAAACCTCAACGTAAAATGGCGCAACGCGACCATTCGCCGGGACTTCAGCACCAATGAGTTCGACGAAAACCGGATCTTTATCAGCTATCCGATTTCGTTGTTGTAACGGTTGGCGGTTTACCCTGTGGGAGCGAGCCTGCTCGCGAAAGCGCCGGACCAGTCGATTTGTTCTGACTGGCACACCGCATTCGCGAGCAGGCTCGCTCCCACAAGGGGATTGCATTGCAAGTCAGGTATAGGGTGTTGAGAAAATGAATCGCCCCTTCCGTCATCTACACCAAAAGTCGCGTTGACAAGATCCGGAAACCCTACCGATACTTCAGCGCAGTCATACGACAACCTACAACAAACCTAATAACAATGTGTTCAGGGATTGCCATGACGTCTACATCTACCCCCGCGCTCCTTTCAACCGCCTGCTGCTGACCGGTGCCGCCGGAGGCCTGGGCAAAGTCCTGCGCGAACGCCTGCGCCCTTACGCCAATGTGCTGCGCCTGTCCGACATCGCCGCCCTCGCCCCGGCCGTCGATGAACACGAAGAAGTCGTGCTCTGCGACCTCGCCGACAAGCAAGCCGTGCATCAACTGGTCGAAGGCGTCGATGCGATTCTGCATTTCGGCGGCGTTTCGGTTGAGCGGCCGTTCGAAGAAATCCTCGGCGCCAACATCAGCGGCGTGTTCCACATTTACGAAGCGGCCCGCAAGCACGGTGTGAAGCGAGTGATTTTCGCCAGCTCCAACCACGTGATCGGCTTCTACAAGCAGGACGAAAGACTCGACGCCACCTCTCCCCGCCGTCCTGACGGTTACTACGGTCTCTCCAAGTCTTACGGCGAAGACATGGCCAGTTTCTATTTCGATCGCTACGGCATCGAAACCGTCAGCATCCGCATCGGCTCCTCGTTCCCCGAGCCCCAGAACCGCCGGATGATGCATACCTGGCTGAGCTTCGACGACCTCACGCAACTGCTCGAACGCTCGCTGTACACGCCGAATGTCGGCCACACCGTGGTCTACGGCATGTCCGCCAACAAGGACGTCTGGTGGGACAACCGCTACGCCAGCCACCTCGGCTTCGAAGCCGGGGACAGCTCGGAAATCTTCCGCGACAAGGTCGAAGCGCAACCGATGCCAGCCGACGATGATCCGGCGCGGATCTATCAGGGCGGCGCTTTCGTCGCAGCAGGCCCGTTCGGCGACTGACCGTTCGACTTGATCCCCTTTAATAAAAACCATGGGAATGAGTATGCAAGCCGAATTGATCGTCGACGCCCGCAACGCGGTCGGTGAAAGCCCGGTCTGGGTGCCTCAGGAAAACGCGCTTTACTGGGTCGATATTCCCAACGGCGGGCTGCAATGCTGGAGCGCCGACACCGGGCATGTCGCCTCTTGGAAGGCCCCGGAAATGCTCGCCTGCATCACCCGCCACCGCAGTGGCGGCTGGGTCGCCGGCATGGAAAGCGGTTTCTTTCGCCTGCACCCGCACAGCGACGGCAGCCTCGACAGCGAATTGCTCGCCACCGTCGAGCACAGCCGCCCCGACATGCGCCTCAACGACGGTCGCTGCGATCGCCAAGGGCGTTTCTGGGCAGGGAGCATGGTCTTGAACATGGGCCTAAACGCACCTGAAGGCCGACTCTATCGCTACAGCGCCGGGCAGACTGGCGTGATCGAAGCGCAGCTGGATGGCTTCATCGTGCCCAACGGCCTCGCCTTCAGCCCTGACGGCAAAACCATGTACCTGTCGGATTCGCACCCCAACGTGCAGCTGATCTGGGCCTTCGATTACGACACCGAGACCGGCACACCATCGAACCGGCGAATCTTCGTCGACATGAATCACTTCCCCGGCCGCCCTGACGGCGCCGCCGTGGATGCCGAAGGTTGCTACTGGATCTGTGCCAACGACGCCGGCCTGATTCACCGCTTCGCGCCGGATGGCCGCCTCGACTTCTCACTGGAAGTGCCGGTGAAAAAACCGACCATGTGCGCTTTCGGCGGCAGCAACTTCGACACTCTTTTTGTCGCCTCGATTCGCCCCGGCGACGACCTCGACCCGCAATCCCTGGCCGGCGGCTTATTCGCTTTGAAGCCGGGCGTCAAAGGCCTCGCCGAACCTGAATTCAACGATCTGCTTTAGCCCCTCTGCTGCACCGCTGCGCCTTGAACACAAAAATAACAAGACTGGAGACTCACCCCCATGAACTTCAAACGCACCTTGCTCGCCGCTGCACTTCCACTGATGTTCACCTTCGCCGGTGCCGCCCAGGCGGAAATGAAACTCAAATTTGCCGACATTCACCCCGCAGGTTACCCAACCGTGGTAGCTGAAAAATCCATGGGCGATACCCTGACCAAGGAAACCAACGGCGAACTGACCTTTCAGTACTTCCCCGGCGGTGTGCTGGGTTCCGAAAAGGAAGTCATCGAGCAGATGCAGGTCGGCGCGGTACAACTGTCGCGGGTCAGCCTGGGCATCGTCGGCCCTGTGGTACCGGATGTGAACGTGTTCAACATGCCGTTCATCTTCCGCGACCAGCAACATATGCGTAATGTCATCGATGGCCCGGTGGGCGACGAGATCCTCGACAAGATCACCAACTCCGAATTCGGCCTGGTGGCCCTGGCGTGGATGGACGGCGGCACGCGCAACATCTACACCAAGAAACCGGTGCGCAAGCTTGAAGACCTCAAGGGCATGAAAATCCGCGTACAGGGCAACCCGATGTTCATCGACATGATGAACGCCATGGGCGGTAACGGTATCGCCATGGACACCGGGGAAATCTTCAGTGCCCTGCAGACCGGTGTGATCGACGGCGCGGAAAACAACCCGCCGACCCTGCTCGAACACAACCACTTCCAGAATGCCAAGTTCTACAGCCTGACCGGTCACCTGATCCTGCCAGAGCCGATCGTGATGTCGAAAATCACTTGGGAAAAACTGACCCCGGATCAACAGGAACTGGTGAAGAAAGCCGCCAAGGCTGCCCAGGCCGAAGAACGCGTGTTGTGGGACAAGAAGTCCGCCGCCAGTGAAGAAAAACTCAAGGCCGCTGGGGTCGAGTTCATCACCGTTGACAAAAAACCCTTCTACGACGCCACCGCTCCGGTACGGGAAAAGTACGGTGCGAAGTACGCCGACCTGATCAAAAAAATCGAAGCCGTTCAGTAACGCCCCCCGCTCCGTACTCATGAACAAGGCCCGGCGCGCCTGATGACTCAGGCGCGCCCGGTTACGGTGGAACCCGATGAAGAATCTGCTGCTGCGTATCAACGACAAGATCTACATGACGTGCATCTGGGTCGCCGGCCTTTCTGTCCTGGCGATTTCCCTGATGATTCCCTGGGGCGTCTTCGCCCGTTACGTGCTCGGCACCGGTTCGAGCTGGCCTGAGCCGACGGCGATCCTGCTGATGATGGTGTTCACCTTCATCGGCGCCGCCGCCAGTTATCGCGCTGGTGCGCACATGGCCGTGGCCATGCTCACCGACCGCATGCCGGCGCAAATGAAAGCCGCAGCGGCGATTTTTTCGCAACTGCTGATGGCGGCCATCTGCATCTTCATGACCATCTGGGGCACCAAGCTGTGCATGTCCACCTGGAACCAGTTCATGGCCGCCCTGCCCGATCTGCGGGTTGGCGTGACCTATCTGCCGATCCCCGTGGGCGGTTTGCTGACATTGATTTTTGTCGTGGAAAAACTCTTGCTCGGTGACCAGAGCAAACGTCGGGTCGTGCAGTTCGACCTGGTTGAAGAAAGTGAAGGTGCCGTTTAATGGACGCTCTGATCCTGCTGGGCAGTTTTATCGTATTGATCCTGATCGGCATGCCGGTCGCATACGCGTTGGGCGCCGCTGCGCTGATCGGCGCTTGGTGGATCGACATTCCCTTCCAGGCGGTGATGATCCAGGTCGCCTCGGGGGTGAACAAATTCTCGCTGCTGGCCATTCCGTTCTTCGTCCTCGCCGGTGCGATCATGGCCGAGGGCGGCATGTCCCGGCGGTTGGTGGCGTGTGCCGGCGTGCTGGTAGGTTTCGTCCGTGGTGGCCTGTCACTGGTCAACATCGTGGCATCGACCTTCTTCGGTGCGATCTCCGGTTCGTCAGTGGCCGACACCGCGTCGGTAGGCTCGGTACTGATCCCGGAAATGGAACGCAAGGGCTATCCACGGGACTTCTCCACCGCTGTGACCGTCAGCGGTTCGGTGCAAGCCCTGCTGACCCCGCCAAGTCATAACTCAGTGCTCTACTCGCTGGCCGCCGGCGGTACCGTTTCGATCGCTTCGCTGTTCATGGCCGGCATCGTCCCGGGCCTGCTGATGAGCGCCTGCCTGATGGTGCTGTGCCTGATCTTCGCGAAAAAGCGCAATTACCCCAAGGGCGAAGTGATCCCGATGCGCCAGGCGCTGAAAATCGTCGGCGAAGCCCTCTGGGGCATGATGGCGATGGTGATCATCCTCGGCGGCATCCTCTCGGGAATCTTCACCGCCACTGAATCGGCGGCCATCGCGGTGCTGTGGTCATTCTTCGTGACCATGTTCATCTACCGCGACTACAAGTGGAGCGAATTGCCAAAACTGATGCACCGCACCGTGCGGACGATTTCGATCGTGATGATCCTCATCGGTTTTGCCGCCAGCTTCGGCTACATCATGACGCTGATGCAGATCCCGGCAAAGATCACCACGCTGTTCCTGACCCTGTCGGACAACCGCTACGTGATCCTCATGTGCATCAACGTCATGCTGCTGTTGCTCGGCACAGTGATGGACATGGCGCCGCTGATCCTGATTCTGACGCCGATTCTGATGCCGGTAATTATGGGCATCGGTGTCGACCCGGTGCAGTTCGGCATGATCATGCTGGTCAACCTGGGGATCGGATTGATAACACCGCCGGTGGGGGCCGTACTCTTCGTCGGCTCGGCGGTGGGCAAGGTCAGTATCGAAAGCACCGTGAAAGCGCTGCTGCCTTTCTACGCCGTGCTGTTCCTGGTGCTGCTGCTGGTGACCTACGTGCCTGCGATTTCGCTGTGGCTGCCGCACCTGGTGTTGTAACCGTCTGAAAAGATCGCAGCCTTCGGCAGCTCCGCAGTCTCTTGTAGGAGCTGTCGAGTGCAACGAGGCTGCGATCTTCTGATCTTCACGCCCGCAACAACATGTACCCCGCCACCACCAGACAGACACTGGCAAACCCCACCTGCAACGCCCGCGCCGGCACCCGTGCGCACAGCCTGCGACCGATGATCATGCCAACGATGCTGGCGACAATGAACGCCGCGCCCTGGCTGTCGATACGCACCCCCGCATGAAACGCGCCGATCACCCCGATCGCGGAAATCAGACTGATCACCATCAACGACGTCGCAACGATGCCGCGCATCTGCACATCGGTCAGTTGCTTGAACGCCGGCACGATCAGAAAACCGCCGCCGACGCCAAGTAAACCCGACACCACGCCAGTAACCGCTCCCAGTGCAGCCAGGGTGGCGGTGCATTTGGCGGTCCAGTCGAAGCGCCCGGTCTGCTCGTTGAGCATGCAGTTTTTCTGGCCCCAACTGGCGTGCCCGTGATCGCTCGGCCCCGCTTGCTGACGGTCTTTTCTGAACATTCGCCAGGCAACCAGCACCATCAGCAGGCTGAACAGAATCATCAGAACCCTTTCCGGCAACTGGTGCGCGAAGTAGATCCCCAGCGGCGAAAACACCGCGCCCAGTGCCGCAATCAACAGCGCCGCGCGGTAACGCACCAGGCCGTGGCGCAAACCATCGATCGCCCCGACCGCTGCCGCGCTGCCGACCGCAAACAACGCCACAGGCGCCGCTTGCGTCATTGTCCAGCCGAGCCCGAGCACCAGCGCCGGCACCGCGAGGATCCCGCCGCCCGCACCGGTCAGGCCGAGCACCAACCCCATCACCACACCAAACAGACTTGCCAGCAACATAGGGTTTTCTCAGTCGACCTTGGACAGGCGCGTCAGCCACTCGCGGCCCTTGAGCATGCCGTGCCAGTAAAACCACGGCAGCAGCGTCGCCTTCAGCCACCATGCCGAACGCCGGGGCACGGTCGGGTCCAGCGGGAAAGTCGGCAGCAGTTTGCCGCCATAGCCGAACTCGGCGAGGATCACCTTGCCCTTCTCCACCGTCAGCGGGCACGAGCCGTAGCCGTCGTATTTGAGCGGCAGCGGCTGTTGCTTGCGCGCGGCCAAGAGGTTTTGCGCAACCACGACAACCTGCTTGCGCACCGCCGCCGCCGTTTTCGCGTTGCTGGTGCCGCAGATATCGCCCAGTGCGAACACGTCGGGATAGCGCGGATGCTGCAGGCTGTGCGGATCGACTTCACACCAACCGCCGGCATCGGCCAGCGGGCTTTGCGCGATGAAATCCGGCGAGACTTGTGGCGGCACGACGTGGAGCAGATCGAAAGTTTTCGCCACGCGGTTGACGTTGCCGTCGGCGTCCTTGACTTCGAACCACGCGGTTTTCGTCGGGCCGTCGACCTTGACCAGATTCGAGTTGAACGCCAGTTGCGCGTCGTACTGTTCGATGTACTTCATCAGCGGCGGCACGAACGTCGGCACGCCAAACAGCACGGCGCCGGCCAGATTGAACTCAACGTTGATGTTGCGCAGTACTCCGGATTTGCGCCAATGGTCGCAAGACAGGTACAGGGCTTTTTGCGGCGCGCCGGCGCATTTGATCGGCATCGCCGGCTGGGTGAACAGCGCCCGGCCATCGCGCAGTTTCTGCACTTGATCCCAGGTGTACCGGGCGTGTTGATAGCTGTAGTTGGAGGTGACGCCGTGCTGGCCGAGGCTTTCCTGCAAGCCTTCGATTTTCTCCCAGGCCAGGCGCAGGCCGGGGCAGACGATCAGGTTCTGATAGCTGACGGTGCGCTGGTCGTCGAGGGTGAGTTGGTGGTGATCCGGATCGATGGCGCTGACGCTGGCCTGAATCCACGTTGCCTGACGCGGCATGACTTTGCTCATCGGTCTGACCGTGTCTTTCACGTCAAACGCGCCACCGCCGACCAGCGTCCACGCCGGTTGATAGTAATGCTCTGAACTCGGTTCGATTACGGTGATGTTGAGATGCGGGTCACGCTTGAGCAGGCTGGCGACAAAAGCGATGCCGGCCGTCCCCCCGCCGATGACCACGATGTCCGCACTGATGGATGGGCCCCAGTGTTGATCGTTCATTGCTTGTTCCTTTTGCTGCACGCAAGGATTTCAGTCTTCACACCCATAAAAAATGTGGGAGCGGGCTTGCTCGCTCCCACAATTGGCAGGTGTGAAGGCTGGCATTTATGGCTGTTCCCAGCTCTTGAGTACCGCTCCGCAATACAGCCCCGAGAGGGTCTTCATCACCTGGATCACTTCGTGGCTGGCCAGGCCGTAGAAAATGTATTTGCCTTCGCGACGGGTCGCGACCAGCCCTTCGTCGCGGAGGATGCCGAGTTGCTGCGACAGCGTCGGCTGGCGTACGCCGGTCATGGTTTCCAGCTCGCCGACGTTGCGTTCGCCTTGCGTCAGCTGGCAGAGAATCAACAGGCGATCCTCATTGGCCAGAGCCTTGAGCAGCGCGCAGGCTTTGGACGCCGAGGCGCGCAGTTGGGCGACTTCACATTCGGTCAGACTGGATTGCATTTGCACGAGGCCTTGAAGGTCACTTAAGCTGAGAACATTATGTTTTTACATAAAGTGTTGCAACCCGAAATTCCCCAACACAGGTTTTAGCCATGCCCGCCCTGATTGAAGCGTTTCTCGACCCCGCCTCTTCGACCTACAGCTACGTGGTCTATGAAGCCGACGGTGGCCAGTGCGCAATCGTCGACCCGGTGCTCGATTACGACGGTGCCGCCGGACGCACCGGCACGGCACAGGCGGACAAGATCATCGCCTTCGTACGTGCGCATCGCTTGCAAGTGCAATGGTTGCTGGAAACCCATGCACACGCCGATCACCTGTCCGCCGCGCCTTATCTGCGTCGTGAATTGGGCGGCAAGATCGCCATCGGCGAATCGATCAGTAAAGTGCAGAACGTGTTCAAGGCGCTGTTCAACCTTGAGCCGGAATTTCGCGTCGATGGCTCGCAGTTCGATCACCTGTTCGCGCCGGACGAGTCGTTCATGATCGGCAATCTCAAGGCCACCGCCCTGCATGTTCCCGGCCATACGCCGGCGGACATGGCCTACCTGATCGACGCCGAACAGATCCTCGTCGGCGACACGCTGTTCATGCCCGACGTCGGCACCGCGCGCTGCGATTTCCCCGGCGGCAATGCGCAGCAATTATTCAAGTCGATCCAGAAGCTGTTGGCGTTTCCGGCCAGCGTGAAGCTCTACGTCTGCCACGATTACCCGCCCGAGGGCCGCGCCTCGCACTGCCAGACCACCGTTGGCGAACAGCGCAAAAGCAATATCCACGTGCACGACGGAATCGATGAAGCGGCGTTCGTCGAAATGCGCACTCAGCGTGATGCCGGGCTGGGCATGCCGACGTTGTTGCTGCCGGCCATACAAGTGAATGTGCGGGCGGGAAATCTGCCGGCGGCGGAAGACAATGGCGTGGTCTACCTGAAAATCCCCCTCAACAAACTCTGACAGACAATTCACAGCCAGCGCGCATCATCGCCCGCGTGTCACCAGTTTTCGATGGCAATCGGCCGGAGTCAGCAGCGCGCCGGCGGTCGAACGGACGACGATAGTCTCAACAGGCTCGGCCCGCTCATTGTCGAGCAATACCGAATGCTCCTCGCCTTGCGCGAACAGAAAGCGCTCGCCCCACTGACGCAGACTGACAACGATGGGAAACACCGCGCGGCCCATGTCAGTGAGCACGTATTCCTTGTAGGCACTGCCGTCGGACGCCGGTTGAATCTCCAGCACGCCAAGTTCGACCAGCCTTTTCAGCTTGGCCGAGAGTATGTTCTTCGCCAGCCCCAGCCGTTTCTGGAATTCGCTGAAACGGCGCACGTCATCGAATGCATCGCGGATAATCATCAAGGCCCAGCGATCGCCAATGGCCTCAAGGGTCCGGGCCACAGGGCATTCGCTCTGCGCCAAAAATTGCTGTCGGGCCATGTTGTTCCTGAACTGTGTCAGCGGCTGAATGTGGTTGCATTTAACAACCTGAATAGACAAAGATCAACGCCAGGTTTCAATTCAAAACCACAATACGAGGACGCAAGGATGCCCTGCCCCACGCAAACCCTGCTCGATCCAGACGATGCGGCTCACACCTCGTCGGCTGGTTTGAGTCGCTTACAGACTTTCCTTTTTGCGATCACCTGCGCCATGGCGGTGGCCAACGTTTACTTCGCCCAGCCGTTGCTCGAATCCATGGCCGTCAGCCTGGGCGTTTCGTCTGGTGCCATCGGCGTTGTAGTGACCGCCACCCAAGCCGGGTATGCCGTCGGCCTGTTGTTCATCGTGCCGCTGGGTGATTTGCTCGATCGCAAGAAGCTCATCATCAGCCAGTTGCTTTTGTCGGCGGTGGCGCTGTGCGCAGTCGGCTTCGCCGAAAGCTGGGGCATGCTGCTCGCAGCCATGGTGTTGGTAGGCTTGTTAGCGGTTGTCGTGCAAGTGGTGGTCGCCTGCACCGCCAGCCTGGCGAGCCCGGATCAGCGCGGTGCAGCCGTGGGCACCGTCACCAGCGGCGTCGTGCTTGGCATCCTGCTGGCGCGTTTCGTCTCCGGCGTAGTTGCCGACGTGGCGGGCTGGCGCAGCGTCTATTTCGTCTCGGCAATGATGATGATCGGTGTTGCGATCATGTTGTCGCGCACCCTGCCCGCTTCGGCGAAACCGCCCGCACAGGGCAATTACTGGCAATTGCTGCGTTCGGTCTTCCAGTTGTTTATGACTGAGCGCGTATTGCGGATCCGAGGCATGTTCGCGCTGCTCGTCTTTGCTGCATTCAGCGTGTTGTGGACGTCTATGGTGCTGCCGCTCAGCGCGCCGCCGCTGTCGCTCTCGCATACGCAGATCGGCCTGTTCGGCCTGGCCGGGGTGGCGGGCGCACTTGCCGCCGCACGGGCCGGACGCCTTGCCGATCGCGGTTTGGGCAATCGCACTACCGGCATCGCCTTGGCACTGTTGACCCTGTCGTGGTTGCCCATCGCGTTTGTCGAGCGTTCGCTGTTGGCGATGGCTGTGGGCGTAGTCCTGCTCGACTTCGCCGTGCAAGCGGTGCAGGTTACCAATCAGAGTCTGATCTTTGCCGCACGACCCGATGCGCAAAGCCGACTGGTCGGTGCGTATATGTGTTTTTACTCGATGGGCAGTGGCCTGGGCGCGATCGCAGCGACGTACACCTATGCGCATTTTGGCTGGGTTGGCGTTTGTCTGCTGGGAGCGACTATCAGTGCTGCGGCTATGGCTTATTGGGCATGGCTGGAATGGACTGACGCGTGAACCGCTGGCTGTTCACTATCGAAAGCCTTCGCGAGCAGGCTCGCTCCCACAGGATTTGCGAAAGGTGGAAGCGAGTCTGTTCGAAGAAAAGCGGCGCCGTGTGCCAATAACCCTGAGAACCTTACCGGGCTAATCTGCCTTCTTCTGCTGCATTTGTACTGATGCCTTGCTCTTGTCTTCGTCCTGGCTGGTCGCCTTGTTCGAATCGAAACAGCCATGCAACAGAAACATTGAGCAGAAGCCCAGGCATACACAGATTTTTTTCATGACGATCTCCTTAAACAGTGGTCAGGTTGCATCAATGCTCAGCCCTTGCTGTGCTCTGGCGACGAAGGCCCTTCCTTGACACCGCGCGGGCCGGCGATGCCCCACACGATCAGGCCGAGCACCGGGAACACGATCAGACCGATCGCCCAAGCGGCTTTGACGCCAACACTCTTGTTGCTGCGAAACACGCTGACAATCGCCCACAGGTCGACCAGCAGAATGATCACCGCCACGGCGATGGAAAAATAACTCGCTGCCTCGTTCATTTCGCAATCCTCCAATGACTGGTAAGCATTGGGCTACGCGGGATTTTCAGCGTTCAAAAAAATTGCCCGCGAGCGGCGCCAAGGGTTCAGCCACCTTCCGGATCCTGGCGGATCACGGAAATCTTGCCGTTGCGCTCAATGATCGCGAATTTGATCTGGTCGATGGTTTCAATGCCTTGGCTGGAGCGCGCCGCCTCCATGACATCCGCCTCGACCAGGCGCGCATGACGCAGACGTCGATGCAGCAGCTTGCCGTTCTCGACGATGATTGTCGGCTCGCCATCGATCAATCGCGAGACCCACCGGAACGCTGCTTGAGCAAGGAAAACCCAACGTCGATGGCGATCAGGGTGATGATCACCAGAAACGCATTGGTCAGGGAGAAATCGTCGCCCAGCAAGGCCTGCTGGGTGGCTTCACCGATGATCATCAGCAGCACGAAATCAAACGTCGTCAGCTCTGCCAGCGAACGCCGGCCGGCAATTTTGAACAGCACCATCAGTGCCAGATACATCGCGAGTGCGCGCAACACCGAGTCCATGGGTCACCTATGGATAAATGAATTGAGTGAGCCTGACTTCGCTCGAGCCCGGCGCGCGGATATGGCTGCGAAACAGGCCCAATCCGTCGCCGCGCAGGGTCAGGTAAAGCGTCGCCTGGCCCTGCGCGTCCGCCTGCAACCACAAGCGCATGCCCTGCGCTGAGCTGCGCATACGCACCGGCGCCGGCTGCATCGTTTCAATGCTGAAGCCATCGAGCAGCTCACCGCCGATGTCCAGTTCGACAGTGGCTTCAGGCGTCGCGTGCACGCTGAGTTTCAATGGGTTGGTCGAGCCGTTGCGATGGAACATCTCGTATTCAACCTGGACTTTGCCGTCGTCGCTGCGGGCGTCCTGCGAACTGAGCACGCCACGGGAAAACAGGCCCAACAGACCGAGCACCATGCATAGCACCAGCAGATACCAACCGATGTGCTCAAAGCGCCAGACCTTCAACTGATAGGCCATGTCCTCCTGCACCGGGAATTGTCGGCTCTTTAAATCGGGATGCTCAGCGTCAGGCTTCATCGGCTCCACCGCCCTTCACCCTGCAAAGCGCGACGATGAAAAACCGCCATCTGCTGCAAGGCGAACTCCGAAGCGCGGGTCTGCACTTCGCTGCGCGCGCCGGGAAACCACTGCTGGGTGCTGAACAGAAAATGTCCGTCATCGAACTGGAACGCCCAGGCGAAACACACGGTTCCGGCTTTTATCCCATCCATGTCGTCGGGGCCGAGAATGCCGGTGGTGGCGACCGCGACGTTGGCGGTGCTGTCGCGCAGCGCGCCGATCGCCATTTCACTGGCGACTTCGACGCTGGTCAGATTGAAGGTTTCCATGGTCGCCGGGCTGACGTGGAGCAAGCGCTGCTTGGCCTGCGGCGAGTAGACCACATAGCCGCATTCGATCAACTCGCCGCTGCCGGGCACTTCCGATAAAAGCATGACGATTTCTCCCGCCGTACAGGACTCAGCGGTGGTGATCATCAGTGAATGGTGACGCAGATATTCAATCGTTTCCTTGGCAATGGACATGGTGTGCTCTCGAAGCCTTTGTTGCCGGTTGACCATGCGTTGCGCTGATCATTCCGCTGGATCTGCTGAGCGTGCCAAAGGCCTTTTCCCGGAAAGTTTTCCGCCCCATTCGGTGCGATCACCTACCCTCATAGACTGTGCGATCCACTCGAGCCTGCCGCCCCCATGCGCTGTTCATCCAAGTCGTTGTTTTTGATTCTGTTGCTGCTGCTGATGCCGGGCAGCGCTGCACTGTGGGCGGCCGACCTTGCGGCGCCGGCGAACTCAAGCGCAGCGCCGCTGCCGGTGATTTCGCAAAGCGATCTGCAAGCCCTGCAACAACGCCTCGACGGGCTCAAGCAGCAGATTTCGGCAGCGAACAATTACAACCAGCTCGAAGGTCCGCAGGACCGGGTGCAGGCGTTCATTCTCGATGTCGACCGGCTGTCGGCAGCGCTGTTGCCACAACAGGCGCAACTGGCAGTGCAACTGGGTGTGCTCGGCACAGCGCCCGACGCGGAGGTGGCCGCCGAGCAAGCCGATATCGTCGCGCAGCGGGCGACGCTGGCGGAGCAGAAAAGCAAGGTCGACGGGACGCTGAAAAGCCTCGCCGCACTGAAACAGAATGCCGCCGACCTGATCACGCAAATCGCCGGCATCCGCCGCACCCTGCTGGAAAGTGAACTGACCCTGAGCACCCGTAGCGTATTGAGTCCGCACTTCTGGGCGCCGCTGGTCAGTCCAAGCGAGGACGACCGCCAGCGGCTACGCCTGTTCGTGGCACAGGTCGGTGACGTCTGGGCCACGGTCTGGGCGCCGGGCGAGCGTTTCTTCACCTGCGTGCTGGTGCTGCTGGCCCTGCTGATCTGGACGTTCGGCCGGCGTCTGGCTGAGCGCGGGCTGACCTGGTTCTGCATTCATCGCGTGGCGGAGGGCCGACTGCGGCGCAGTGCCTTGGCCTTCGCGTCAGCCATCGCGACGTTCATAACCACCGCCATCGCCCTGAAACTGCTGTTCTGCGCCTGTACCCGCCACGACGCCCTGCCGCCAGTGCTGGAGACGTTTTCCGAAGAGTTCGAAAAAGTCGTGTACGCCTGCGTGCTGATCACGGGACTCAGCCGCGCATTGCTGTCAACCGAACATCCGTCGTGGCGCCTGCCGGCGATTGCCGATCCGCTGGCGATGGCGCTCAAGCCTTATCCGCGGATTCTTGCCTGCACCTTGCTGGTTCTGGTGACGCTGGTGCAAGTCGCCAACGCCACAGGCATGAGCAGCAATATCGTTATGGCCGGGCGCGGTGTGATTTCGCTGGTGGTACTGGCAATCATCGGCACGATGCTGTTGCGCGTCGGCAAAGTGCGCAAGGCGCTGGTCGCGGCCAATGACCCCTCGGCGACGAACAGCGTGTTCGCCGGGCTGATCTACAGCGTCGCCAGCCTCTCGATGTTTGCCTCGGCCATCGCCTTGCTGGCGGGATATGTATCGTTGGCGCGGTTCATCAGTTATGAGCTGGTGTGGGGCTACATCGTGTTGTCGGGGTTTTACTTGCTGATTCAGTTGGTCAAGGATGCCTGTGAGCACCTGTTTTCGCCGAAGCACGCGAGCGGCCAGGCGCTCAAGCAACTGCTGGGGATCAGTGATCGGCGCCTCGATCAGATTTCTATTCTGCTGTCCGGCTTCAGCCGCGCCGGATTGATGTTGATGGCGCTGATTTCATTGTTTGTCGGCGGCATCGGCACCACGTTCGGCCAACTGATCACCAATATCATGTCGACCCTCGGCGGCGCCGGTTTGCGCAAGCTGAACATCGTCCCGGCACACCTGCTCAATGCGCTATTGGCGCTGCTGATAGGCATCTGGCTGATCCGCGCATTGAGCCGCTGGCTCGATAACGAGTTCCTGCCCAAGACCGACATGGACCCAGGCATGTGCGCGTCGCTGAGCACACTGTTCTCCAATATCGGCTACGCCTTTGTGATTCTGCTGACACTGTCGTCGCTGGGTGTGCAGTGGACGAACCTGGCGTGGATCGTCAGTGCGCTGTCGGTGGGCATTGGCTTTGGTTTGCAGGAGATCGTCAAGAATTTCGTCTCCGGCCTGATCCTGCTCACCGAGCGCCCGGTGAAGGTCGGCGACCTGATCAGCATCAGCGGCGTCGAGGGCGACATCCGCCGCATCAACGTGCGCGCCACGGAAATCCAGCTCAGCGACCGCTCGATCGTGATCGTGCCCAACTCGCAGCTGATCTCGCAGAACCTGCGTAACGTTACCCTCGGCGGCAGTGCTCAGGGCGTGGCATCGCTGGAGCTGGTGTTCCCGCTGGATATCGATCCTGAGCAGGTCAAACAGCTGCTGCTGGATGCGTATCACGAGAACGAAACCATCCTCGATAAACCGGTGCCGTTCGTGCGTTTCAGCAAGTTGTCGCCGGACGGCATAACCCTCACGGTCACCGGTTATGTCGGTAGCCCGAGGATCGTAGGACTGACCAAAAGTGATCTGTTGTTCGAAGTGCTCAAGCGCTTGGGCGCGGCGGGCATTGCGCTGGCGAAACCGCCAGCGGCGTGACTCGGCTACCGCTTGCCCGAGTTGTCGACGCTGGCCGTACTGCTGCGTGGCGTCAGCTCGAACGGCAGAACGGCATGCCTTTCTGACAGCGGCAGTTTTTCGATCAGGGCAATCAGCATCTCGACCGCTTTGGTCCCGAAGACTTCGGCCGGTTGCGAAATAGTAGTCAGCGGCGGATCGCAGTAGGCAGCCATGGGAATGTCGTCGAAACCGACCAGTGAAATGTCCTCGGGCACACGCAGTCCCGCTTGGCGGATGCGCTTGAGCGCACCGATGGCCATTTCATCGTTTTCACAGAACAGCGCGGTGGGTCTATTGACCATTGCCAGCATCCTTTCCGCTCCTGCGAAGCCGGCTTCAAGGGTGAAGTTGCCATGGCAAATCAGTGCCTCGTCAAAGGCGATTCCGGCCTCGCGCAATGCCGCTTCGTAGCCTGCCAGTCGATCGCGGGTCAGCGGGCTGTTTTTCGAGCCTTTGATCAGGCCGATGCGTCGGTGTCCCAATGCAATCAGGTGATCGGTCATGGCTTTGGCAGCGCCGACGTTGTCGAGGCTGATGGTCGGATAACGCCCGGCCTTGACCACTTCGCAAGCGTTGACGATGGGCGGTAGATCGGCGTCGGCCGGAGCGTGTTCGAACGGGTCGTAGGCGCGCAACTGGATCACCCCGTCGGCCTGATAGGCGTATACCAGCTCGGCGAATTGCCGCTCCAGTTCTTCCCGGCCCTGGGTGTCGCAGAGCAGCAAGCGATAGCCGGCGGCCTGCGCCGCTTGCTGGGCGCCGCTGATGACCCGGGCAAAAAAGGTGTTGGCGATGGTCGGCACCAGAATCACCAGATTGCCGGTACGCCGCGAGCGGAACTGCACGGCCATCAGATTCGGCCGATAGCCGGCCTGCTCCACGGCGGCCATGACGCGCTCACGGGTTGGCGCGAGGACGCGCTCGGGCGATTTCAACGTACGAGACACCGTCGCCACGGAAACGCCGGCCAGCCGAGCCACTTCGCGAATATTGGACAAAACCACCTCGTTGATTCATGCCGATCAGGCGCGGAGCTTACCGCAGGCGACGAGCGATCGAAACGCTGTCGATCATCCGTTGGCATTTGACACTCGGCTAATTCACGCCTAGATTTCGCCCACGATGTAACCGGTTACATCATTATCAAACTTGCATCAAGCTACCGAGACGACTGCCATGTACGCTGCCGCAAAAAAATAAGAATGGGTTTCGTCGGCGGCGGTGAAGGCTCCTTCATCGCCCGTGCCCACCGGCAAGCCGCCGGCCTCGACGGACGCTTCGAACTGGTCTGTGGCGCGTTCAGCCGGGACTCGGCGAATAATCAGCGCACCGCTGCGGCCTTGGGTGTTGCTGCCGAGCGTTGTTATGACGACTGGCAAACCCTGCTCGCCCGCGAGGCCGCCCTGCCCGCCGAGCAGCGCATGCAACTGCTGGTCATCGTCACCCCCAATCATCTGCACGCCCCGATTGCCCGCGAAGCATTGAGCGCCGGTTTTCACGTGTTCAGCGAGAAACCCGCGGCGCTGAACCTCGCCGAGGTGCAGGCGCTGCGCTCGGTGGTCATCAACAGCCAGCGAATTTACGGGCTGGCGCACACCTACCTCGGTTACGCGATGGTCTGGCAGGCCCGCGAAATGGTCGTCAGCGGCGTGCTCGGGCGCGTGCGCAAAGTCCTCGTCGAATACCCGCAAGGCTGGCTCAGCACAGATGTCGCCGGGCAAGGCAACAAGCAGGCCGGCTGGCGCGACGACCCGGCGCAGTCCGGGATCGGCGGCTGCATCGGCGATATCGGCACTCATGCGTTTTCCCTGGCGGAGTTCGTTGCCGGCCAATCGATCCAGTTCATCAGCGCGATGCTCGGCGCGCATGTCGAGGCTCGGCAACTGGATGACGATGTGGCGATGCTATTCAAAATGAGCGACGGCGCCAGTGGTGTATTGCTTGCCAGCCAGGTCTGCGCCGGTGAAGAGAACCCGCTGAAGATTCGCGTCTACGGGGACAAGGGTGGACTTGAATGGCGGCAGGAAGAACCGGCCAGCCTGATTCATCGACCATTGGACGAGCCGATGCGCGTTCTGCGTTCCGGCGTCGGACAACCGTGGCTGTGCGCCGCCGCAACCCAGCGCATGCGCCTGCCCGCCGGGCATCCCGAAGGTTATCTGGAAGCCATGGCCAATCTGTACGGCGACCTCGCCGAAGCGATTCTACAAGGCACTGAGGAACATCAAGCGCCGGGCGTTCCGGGCATTGAAACCGGCCTGCGCGGCATGGCGTTTATCGAAACCGCCATCGCCAATCATCTTGGCAACGAGAAGTGGAGCGAGATCCCCGGCCAACTGACAGGAGCCCCGCACAATGAACAGTAATCAGCAGAACGCCGCAGGTTTGAAAGGCCCCGGTATCTTCCTCGCGCAGTTCATCGCTGACGAAGCGCCTTTCGACTCGCTCGCCAACATCGCCGAATGGGCGGCCTCGCAAGGCTACAAAGCCATCCAGGTACCGACCCTCGGCACACGCTTCATCGATCTGCAGCGCGCCGCTGAGAGCCAGGATTACTGCGACGAGCTTATCGCTGTCTGCGCCCGCGCCGGCGTGGTAATCAGTGAGCTGTCGACGCACCTGCAGGGGCAATTGGTCGCGGTGCATCCGGCGTTTGACAGCCTGTTCGACGACTTCGCCCCGCAAGTACTGCGCGGCAAACCCCGCGAGCGCACCGACTGGGCCATCGAACAGTTGAAACTGGCCGCCCGTGCCAGCCAGCGTTTGGGACTTACAGCCCACGCGACCTTCTCCGGCGCCCTGCTCTGGCCCTACGTCTATCCGTGGCCGCAACGTCCGGCTGGCTTGGTCGAGCAAGGTTTCGCCGAACTGGGCAAGCGCTGGCTGCCGATTCTCGACTGCTTCGAAGAGGCAGGCGTTGATCTGTGCTACGAAATCCATCCCGGCGAAGACTTGCATGACGGCGCGTCGTTCGAGCAGTTTCTCGAAGCGGTGAACCACCACCCTCGTGCCGCAATTCTGTATGACCCGAGTCATCTGCTGCTGCAGCAAATGGACTACCTCGGCTTCATCGATCGTTACCACCAACGCATCCGCATGTTCCACGTCAAGGATGCCGAGTTCCGCCCCGATGCGCGCTCCGGCGTCTACGGCGGTTATCAGGGTTGGGTCGAGCGTCCCGGACGCTTTCGCTCGCTGGGCGACGGCCAGATCGATTTCAAATCGATCTTCAGCAAATTGTGCCAATACGACTTCAACGGCTGGGCCGTGCTCGAGTGGGAATGCTGCCTGAAAGACTCCGCACAGGGCGCGGCGGAAGGCGCGGCCTTCATCGAGCGGCACATGATCCGCAAGACCGCCAAGGCTTTCGACGATTTCGCCGGGGTCAGCGCTGACGCCGCTTCCAACCGGCGCTTGCTCGGCCTGACTGACGACTGATTCATCCGCGTTACCGACATAAAAACAATACGGTGATCTGAAATGGACGTAATGAATGCGCGACTCAGCGTGATGATGTTTTTGCAGTTTTTCATCTGGGGTGGCTGGTTCGTCACCCTCGGTACTTTTCTCGCGACAACGCTGGCCGCCAGCGGTGGTCAGGTCGGCATGGCCTTCGCCACACAGTCCTGGGGCGCGATTCTGGCACCGTTTGTCATTGGGCTGATCGCCGACCGTTTCTTCAATGCCGAACGCATTCTGGCGGTGCTGCATCTGCTTGGCGCAGTGTTGCTCTATCAGCTTTATCGCGCGGCGGATTTCAGCGCGTTCTATCCCTACGTGCTCGCCTACATGATGGTCTACATGCCGACATTGGCGCTGGTGAACGCCGTGGCGTTCCGCCAGATCAAAGACCCGGCCCTGGAGTTCTCGCGCATTCGCGTGTGGGGCACCGTGGGCTGGATCGTCGCTGGGGTGGTGATCAGCTTCGTATTCGCCTGGGACTCGCAGCAAAGCATAGCGGCCGGGGGCTTGCGCAATACGTTCCTGATGTCCGCCGTCGCGTCGCTGCTATTGGGGCTTTACAGCTTCAGTCTGCCGAACACTGCGCCGCTGAAAACCGCAGCGGGCTCATCAAGCCTCAAGCAGATGCTCGGCGTGGATGCGTTGGGTTTGCTCAAGGATCGCAGCTATCTGGTGTTCTTCCTTGCCTCGATCCTGATCTGCATTCCGCTGGCGTTCTATTACCAGAATGCCAATCCGTTTCTGGCCGAGATCGGCGTGACCAACCCGACGGCGAAGATGGCGATCGGTCAGGTGTCGGAAGTGCTGTTCATGTTGCTGTTGCCGCTGTTCATCCATCGCTTCGGCATCAAGATCGCACTCCTGGTCGGCATGGCTGCCTGGGCGTTGCGCTACGTGCTGTTTGCCTTCGGCAATAACGACGATCAGGCATTCATGTTGCTGATCGGCATTGCCCTGCATGGCGTGTGCTATGACTTCTTCTTCGTGTCCGGGCAAATCTACACCGATGCCAAGGCACCGGAACGCTTCCGCAGCTCGGCGCAAGGTTTGATCACCTTGGCCACATACGGGTTGGGCATGTTGATTGGGTTCTGGATTGCGGGACGGATTACCGATCACTTCACATCAAGCGCGGGGCATGACTGGAGAAGCATCTGGCTGTTCCCCGCCGGTTTTTCCGTGGTGGTATTGCTGTGCTTCTGGGCGACATTCAAGAGCCGCGATCGCGACAAGGCCGTGCTGCCGAGTGCGGTTTAGAGCAGAGTTGTAAACCGTGAATAGAGCGAATGCCGCCTGTGGTTGAGGCGGCATTCTTTATCGATGCTCATCGTTGAGCTCAAGCGGTGCGACGTTCGAGCAGACGGTCAGCGTCACCTTCGGCGACCCGATTACCTTGCAGATGATCGGAACCGTCAGAAGCGACCGCATCGCTGAACAGTGGGTCAGTTTCGGTCGCAGCGACTGCATCGCTGAACAGCGGGTCGGTTTCGGTGGCGGCTACCGCGTCGCTGAACAAGCGGTCTGTTTGAGTGGCGGCCGCGACCGCATCACTGAACAGCGGGTCGGTTTCGGTGGCGGCGAAGGCATTCAGTGCAAAAACCGAGAAAGCGATACCGAGGATAGTCTGGCGTTTCATGATGATGTGCTCCGAGTTGCAGTGGTTGGGTATGGAGCCGATCTTACGCCGCACCATGGATATGAGAACTTCATTGACTTAATGGTTGTTATTGACGCAATCAATAGCTGGTCGAGCATCAGCCGCTATTGGGTCGATCTTGGTGCTATTGCTTACGTCACCAAGCGAAACGCCCTACAAAGTCGAAAGCATAAAGCCGACAATCTCATTTTTGACAGTATTATTCACACAAAAAAAGACCCGTATCAGTCGAAACCGAAACGGGTCTTTTCCCACTTAGACGACCTTATTTCAAGTCGTCAAAGTGATCTCGCAGGAACTCGTAAAAGCGCAAGGCTTTCAACAATCTCCATACAAGGCTCAGCGTACGCAGCAAAAGCTTCATACGTTTTGGCCTCCAGGGCTGGCGGCCAAACCTCCAGCAAACTTACCGGACCATGCGTGCCTTCAGCCTACATGTTGGTGTAGCTAGTGAGGCGGCCGGTTGAAATCCCTCCGAGACATCATTCCGGCGCGGGTGCGAATCCGCGTCAGAGGGCGTAAAACCTTTTGCGCCCCCAGCCAAACCTCACTGCTCTACCAACAAGATGAGCGCGGGCATCTTAACGCAGAAATCAGAAGAGAAAACCCGAGTAGCCAAGGTTATCCTGCGGCTACGACAGAACCTTTGTAAAATCGTATTTCTGACAATGTTTATTGACAAACCTGAATTCAGTTTTATGCGCTGGACGTTCCGAAAAAACCTCGCACACCACGCTAAACCTTCGTTGCACTGACGGGAGAAACTCAATACCATGCGCGGACATGTTGGTGTGGCTAGTGATGCACACGGCCTCGGCTCCAAACCGAGGCATGAAAAACCGCCCCGCGAAGGCGGTTTTTTTCGTCTGCGTTTTCTGGTCCCATCCAAGGCACATTGCCTGACCCGATCCCCCCTGCGCACCTGCACAAATCTTCTAAACAATCTCCTCCTCCACGCGGTATTTTGGAAACGCCCCTGCTCAACCGCCCTATGGAGTCCTCCCATGGACAAACGCAACTGGATCTCGCTCTCCCAGGATGACGATACCGGGATCGAGTCGATTCGTGCGCATTTCCGTGGGCATGCCTACGATCCACACTGGCATGACAGTTTTCTCGTCGGAGTGACCGAGCAAGGCGTCCAGCAATTCAACTGCCGCCGGGTGCGTCATCGCAGTACGCCGGGGCACGTGTTTCTGCTCGAGCCGGGTGAAATCCACGACGGCCATGCGCCGACGGAGGATGGCTTTACCTACTCCATGCTGTATCTCGATCCGCACTGGCTGGAGCGCGAACTGCACGCGCTGTTCGAAGAGGCGCCCGCCGACAGTCAGCCAGGCTTTGCCGACACCCTGAGCCACGATCCGCGCCTGTCGGCGGCGATCGTGCAAGCCTTCCACGCGTTACATGACGGCGATCTGCGCATCGTCCGGCAGACTGCGCTGGATGGCCTGCTGGCGTCCCTCACCCGCCATCTCGACTGGCGCAAGCGTCAGGACTTCGATCCGCGCCTGCCACTGGTTGCGCAGGTCGCGCGGGACTATCTGCATGCCCACACCTATGAAGACATCGGCCTCGACGACCTTGCGCAAGCCTGTGGCGTCGATCGTTTTCGCCTGACCCGCGCCTTCAAAGCCGCTTTCGGTCTGGCACCCCACGCCTACCTGATCCAGCTGCGCCTGGCCAAGGCGCGGCAATTGCTCGCACGCGGCGAGACGCCAGCGCAGGTGGCCAGCGTGCTCGGTTTTGCCGATCAGAGTCATCTCGGTCGCTGGTTCCGCCGCGCCTACCAACTGACCCCGGCGGACTACCGCAGACGCTGCTCAAATCGTCCAGACTGAGGCCTTCGCGCTGACGATCATGGTGTCCTGTTTCGACATTCAGGAATTTGCACCATGGCGTCTTTACTGCCCTTTCTGCTGTTTGCTTTCGTTGCCTCGATCACCCCGGGGCCGACCAATATTCTGGTGCTGAGCCACAGTTCCCGGCGCGGATTGATTGCCACGTTGCCGATCATTTTTGGCGCCTGTGCGGCGGCGGCGCTGATTGTGCTGGTGGTCGGGCTCGGTGCTGGCGAAACCCTGTTGCGCTTTCCGCGCGTGCAACAAGCGATGGCGTGGGGCGGTGTGCTCTGGCTGAGTTGGCTGGCGTGGCAGATCTTTCGCAGCCCGCCGCCATCGCTGGACCCGAATGCCGCGCAGGAACAAGGTTTGAGCGTATTCGGCGCGGCGCTGCTGCAACTGGTCAACCCTAAGGTGTGGATGATGGCTGTGGCCGTGGTCAGCGTATTTGTTGGCGGCGGCGACAAGACGCTGCGCCTGCTGGTGTTGTCGCTGGCGTTTCTGCTGGTATCGCTGCCGTGTATGACGCTCTGGGCATTGCTCGGCGTTGGCAGCGCACGCTTGCTCAGCTCACCGCAAGCGTTCAAACGAATGAACGCGGCGCTGGCCCTCCTTCTGCTGCTCTCGGCGTGGCTGGCCGTGTTGGTCTAAAGCCCGGTGGCTTGCCGGTATTCACGCGGGGTGAATCCGGTCGAGGCCTTGAACTGACGGGTGAAAGCGCTGTGATCGGTGTAGCCGCATTGCAGCGCAACCTCGGTGATCGGCAAGTCGCTGTGCAGCAATCGATGCGCGTGTTCCAGGCGGACTTTCTGAATCATCTGCCGTGGTGTCAGGTGAAAAACGCGTTTGCAATAGCGCTCAAGTTGCGCCACGGAAATCCCGGCGATCCGTGTCAGTTCACCCAGCGTCACCCGCCGGTTGAAGTTGCCGCGAATGTATTCATCGACCGCCGCCAAACGCTCGAACGCCGGATGGGTTTCACTGGCTGATTGCAGATCCACCGAGATCCCCACCAGGCCGATGATCGTCCCGTCACGGTTGTAGATCGGCCGCTTGTGGGTGAGGCACCACCCAGGCTCGCGACTACCATACAGGTGCAGTTCGAGCTGATCCTCCAGCACAAATCCTTCCTCCAGCACCTTGCGATCCTGCTCGGTATAACCGGGGCCCAACTGCGCCGGGAACACCTGCGCACTGGTTTTGCCGAGCAACGGGCGCAAATCCTTCAAACCACAACGTTGCACCAGCGTGCGGTTGGCCAGCACATAGCGCGCTTGCAGGTCCTTGATGAAGATCGCCGCATTGGGGATCACATCGAGTATCGGCAACAGCTGCGCCGCACTGGCGACCATCTCTTCGAGGGTCTGCGCACGCAAGCCGTCAGTGCCCTGGCACAGGATCGAAAACGCTGACTGCATCAAAGACTTCCCCTCGAGCTGAACCACCATAAATGCCACTCGCGAGCAGATTGCAGCAACGTCGCGGCCCTGTCGAGGCCGCGCATTCATCGGCGCCATTGTGCTGAATTCGTCATCGATCCCGGCATAAAACATCAATCGCCGCCACTGCCGAGCGGTGCAAAGTCTGCTCGTCCCCGTGACACAACTGCCTATCCAATAACTCACAAGAAGGCGATGCCATGTCAGGCCAAGGCAAGTTCAAAAAACAGCTTTCATTGATCGACCTCACCTTTATCGGACTCGGAGCGATCTTCGGTTCCGGCTGGTTGTTTGCCGCCAGCCATGTCTCGGCGATTGCCGGGCCGGCGGGGATATTCTCCTGGTTGCTGGGCGGTTTCGCCGTGTTGCTGCTCGGTATCGTGTACTGCGAACTGGGCGCCGCACTGCCCCGGGCCGGCGGCGTGGTGCGCTACCCGGTTTACTCCCACGGCCCGCTGCTCGGCTACCTGATGGGCTTCATCACCCTGATTGCGTTTTCCAGTCTGGTGGCGATCGAAGTGGTCGCCTCGCGCCAATACGCGGCGGCGTGGTTTCCGGGCCTGACCAAGGCTGGCAGTGGCGATCCGACCATCCTCGGCTGGCTGGTGCAGTTCGGCCTGCTGTGCGTGTTTTTCCTGCTCAACTACCGCAGCGTGAAGACCTTCGCCAAGGCCAATAATCTGGTCAGCGTGTTCAAATTCATCGTGCCGTTGCTGGTGATCGGCGTGCTCTTCACCTTCTTCAAACCGGAGAATTTCCAGGTTCAGGGATTCGCCCCATTCGGACTGTCCGGCGTGGAAATGGCGGTCTCCGCTGGCGGGATCATCTTTGCCTATCTGGGCCTGACGCCGATCATTTCCGTGGCCAGCGAAGTAAAAAATCCACAGCGCACCATTCCCATCGCGCTGATTCTCTCGGTGCTGCTGTCGACCCTGATTTACGTGCTGCTGCAAATGGCCTTTCTCGGCAGCATCCCGACGGACATGCTCGCCAACGGCTGGGCCGGTATCAGCAAGGAATTCGCCCTGCCCTATCGCGACATCGCCCTGGCGCTCGGTGTGGGCTGGCTGGCGTATCTGGTGGTTGCCGATGCGGTGATCTCGCCGAGCGGCTGCGGCAACATCTACATGAACGCCACCCCGCGAGTGATCTACGGCTGGGCGCAGACTGGCACCTTCTTCAAGGTCTTCACTCACATCGATGAAAAGTCCGGCATCCCGCGTCCGGCGCTGTGGCTGACCTTCGCCCTGTCGGTGTTCTGGACCTTGCCGTTTCCATCGTGGGAAGCGCTGATCAACGTGGTCTCCGCCGCGCTGGTGTTGAGCTATGCGGTGGCGCCAGTGTCGGTCGCGGCGCTGCGGCGCAATGCGCCGGACATGCCGCGCCCGTTCCGGGTCAAGAGCATGGGCCTGCTCGGGCCGGTGTCGTTCATCATCGCCGCGCTCATCGTCTACTGGTCGGGCTGGAACACCGTGTCTTGGCTGCTTGGCCTGCAGATTCTGATGTTTGTCATCTACCTGTTCTGCGGCCGCTTTGTGCCGACCGCACACCTGAGCCTGGCGCGTCAGGTGCGTTCTTCGGCGTGGCTGATCGCCTTCTACGCGGTGACCATCGTGCTGTCGAAACTCGGCACCTTCGGTGGCCTGGGCATCCTCGCCCATCCGTTCGACACCATTGTCGTCGCCGCTTGCGCCACCGGCATTTACTACTGGGGCGCAGCGACCGGCGTGCCTGCCCATCTGCTGCGTCTGGACGACGAGGACGAAGAAAGCGAAAGCCCTGCGCCCTCGCCCACCGTCAACGCCCGCCCTGCCGGCGCCTACTGAAATCATACAACGGGATCTCTTCATGAAACGAGTACACGTCATTGATTCCCACACCGGCGGCGAACCGACGCGACTGGTGATGAGCGGCTTCCCCGATTTGTCCGGCAACAGCATGGTCGAGAAACGCGACGCCCTGCGCAGCCAGCACGATCAGTGGCGCCGCGCCTGTCTGCTCGAACCGCGTGGCAACGATGTGCTGGTCGGCGCGCTGTATTGCCCGCCGGTCTCGCCGGACGCGACCTGCGGGGTGATCTTCTTCAACAACGCCGGATACCTGGGCATGTGCGGCCACGGCACCATCGGCCTGATCAACTCGTTGCAGCATCTGGGGAAAATCCAGCCGGGCGTGCACGGGATCGACACACCGGTGGGGCAAGTCAGCGCGACGCTGCACGACGATGGTTCGGTCACCCTGGGCAACGTGCCCGCTTACCGTTATCGCAAACAGGTGCCGGTGGACGTACCCGGTTTCGGTCGCGTTGTCGGCGATATCGCCTACGGCGGCAACTGGTTTTACCTCGTCTCCGAGCATGGCCAGACGCTGACCATGGACAACGTCGAACACCTGACGGAGTACACCTGGGCGATGCTCAAAGCGCTGGAAGATCAGGGCATCTATGGCGAAGACGGCGCGCTCATCGACCACATCGAACTGTTCGCCGACGACGACAACGCCGACAGCCGCAACTTCGTTATGTGCCCCGGCAAAGCCTATGACCGCTCGCCGTGCGGCACCGGCACCAGCGCCAAACTCGCCTGTCTGGCCGCCGACGACAAGCTGCAGCCCGGCGCGCTATGGGTTCAGGCGAGCATCACTGGCAGCCAGTTCGAAGGCCGCTTCGAATGGGAGGGCGAACGCATTCGCCCGTTCATCACCGGCCGCGCCTACATGACCGCCGACAGCACCTTGCTGATCGACGACACCGACCCGTTCGCGTGGGGCATCTGAGCCGTCACGCCGATTTTTCACCTCGAATCAAACGAAATGCCAAGGAGTTGAACCATGAGCGACAACATCTTCACCGGCTGCATGCCGGCCCTGATGACCCCGTGCACCGCCCAGCGCAAACCGGATTTCGAAGCGCTGGTGGCCAAGGGTCGCGAGCTGATCGATATCGGCATGAGCGCCGTGGTTTATTGCGGCTCAATGGGCGACTGGCCGCTGCTCACCGAAGCCGAGCGCCAGGAAGGCGTGGCGCGTCTGGTCGCCGCCGGGGTGCCGACCATCGTCGGCACTGGCGCAGTGAATACCCGTGAAGCAGTCTCCCACGCAGCGCATGCGGCGAAAGTCGGCGCGCAAGGCTTGATGGTCATCCCGCGCGTGCTCTCCCGTGGCGCCTCGGCGACGGCGCAAAAGGCGCACTTCGCCGCGATTCTGCAAGCCGCGCCGAACTTGCCGGCGGTGATCTACAACAGTCCCTACTACGGCTTCGCCACCCGCGCTGATCTGTTTTTCGAACTGCGCCGCGAATACCCGAACCTGATCGGCTTCAAGGAATTCGGCGGCGGCGCGGACCTGCGCTACGCAGCCGAGAACATCACCTCCAAGGATGACGACGTGACGCTGATGGTCGGCGTCGACACGCAGGTGGTGCACGGTTTCGTCAACTGCAACGCCACCGGCGCCATTACCGGCATCGGCAACGCCCTGCCCCGCGAAGTGCTGCAACTGGTGGCGCTGAGCAAGCAGGCCGCGCAAGGCGATGCCAAGGCCCGGCGTCAGGCGCGGGAGCTGGAGTCGGCGCTGGCGGTGCTGTCATCGTTCGACGAAGGTTGCGATCTGGTGCTGTATTACAAGCACCTGATGGTGCTCAACGGCGACAAGGAATACACCCTGCACTTCAATGAAACCGATGTGCTGAGCGACTCGCAACGGCGCTATGCCGAGAAGCAGTATTCGCTGTTCCGTCACTGGTACGAAAACTGGTCCGCCGAGCAGAACTTCGCCTGACTTCTACCTGCCGCGAGTCAAAACGATTCGCGGCAGGCCTCGCTCATTTCACAGGAAGACACTATGACTCTGACGGGCAACATGCTGATCGGCCAACAATCCGTGGCGGGTACGCGTCCGGCCTTTCGCGGGATCGATCCGGCGACCAACCAGGCACTTGAACCGCAGTTCGCCGGGGCGTCAGCCGAACAGGTGGAACAGGCCTGCGCTTTGGCTTGGGCGGCGCAAGACGCGTACCGCGAAACCAGCCTGAGCGCCCGTGCGGCATTTCTAGAAAGCATTGCCGAGCACATCGACAACCTTGGCGATGAACTGATCGAACGCGCCCACGCCGAAACCGGTTTGCCGCGCGCGCGCCTTGAGGGTGAACGCGGGCGCACCTGCCAGCAATTGCGCCTGTTCGCCCGCACGGTGCGCGCCGGTGAATGGCTGGACGTGCGCGTCGACCATGCGCAACCACAACGCCAGCCACTGCCGCGCTCCGACCTGCGGCAACGACAGATTGCCTTGGGGCCGGTCGCGGTGTTTGGTGCGAGCAACTTTCCGCTGGCATTTTCCGTGGCCGGTGGCGACACCGCTGCGGCGTTGGCGGCTGGTTGCCCGGTGATCGTCAAGGCGCACAGCGCGCATCCGGGCATCAGCGAACTGGTCGGCCGCGCAGTCGCGCAAGCGGTCAAAGCCTGCGCTCTGCCCGAGGGCGTGTTTTCCTTATTGTTCGATTCTGGCTACGAAGTCGGCATCGCACTGGTCAGCGACTGGCGCATCAAAGCCGCTGGTTTCACTGGCTCGCGCACTGGCGGTCTGGCCTTGATGAAAGCTGCGCAAGCGCGGCCCGAGCCGATCCCGGTGTATGCGGAAATGAGCTCGATCAACCCGGTTTTGCTGTTTCCCGCCGCGCTGGAAAATCGCGCGCAGGCGCTGGCCGAAGGGTTTGTCGCGTCGCTGACATTGGGCGCCGGGCAGTTCTGCACCAACCCGGGATTGTTGATTGCCCGCAAAGGCCCGGCGCTCGACGGGTTCCTCAGCGCGGTGGCTGAACTGATCCTGCGCAGCGCGGCGCAAACCATGCTCACGCCCGGCATTTTCGGCGCCTATCAAGCAGGCGTGACGGCTCTGCAAGGCAATCCCCGTGCACGCGCGGTAGCGGTTGGCCAAGTCGGCAGCGGCGCGAATCAGTGTCAGACGCATGTCTTCAGCACCGAGGCGGCGAATTTTCTTGCCGATCAGCGTTTGCAAGCTGAGGTCTTCGGCGCTGCATCGCTGATCGTGCAATGCAGCACTGACGAGGAAATCCGTCAGGTCTGCGCACACCTCGAAGGCCAACTCACCGCGACCCTGCACATGGATGACGCAGACCTTGCAATGGCGCGTACGTTGCTGCCGACCCTGGAGCGCAAGGCCGGGCGCTTGCTGGTCAATGGCTGGCCGACCGGCGTGGAAGTCTGCGAGGCGATGGTGCATGGCGGGCCTTACCCGGCGACCTCGGATGCGCGCAGCACTTCGGTCGGCACTGCGGCGATCCTGCGTTTCCTGCGGCCGGTGTGCTATCAGGATTTCCCTGACAGCTTGCTGCCGACGGCGCTGCAACAGGCCAATCCGCTCAACCTTCGGCGCTTGCTCGGTGGCCAACGGGAAGCGACACGCCATGACGAATAACCCTTCGCACGACATCGCCGTGGTCGGCGCCGGGATCATCGGCGTGGCTTGCGCACTGCGCCTGGCGCGCCAGGGTTTGCGCGTGGTGGTCATCGATCAGCAGGAACCGGGGCATGGCGCTTCGTTCGGCAATGCCGGACATCTGGCCACTGAGCAGGTATTTCCGATTGCAGACGTGTCGATCCTCAAGCGTTTGCCGGCCATGCTCATGGACCCGATGGGACCGCTGCGCCTGGACTGGAAATATCTGCCGAGGGCCCTGCCATGGTTCACCCGGCTGCTGCTGAATCTGCGGCCTGAGCCTTTTCAGAAAACCGTCGCCGGCTTGCGTGCGCTGAATGAAAGCAGTCTCGACGCGTGGCAGCGCTTGCTCAGCGATATCCAGCGCACCGATCTGCTCAAGGTTGACGGCTCGTTACTGGTCTTCGAAAAACCTGAATCCCGACAGGCCATCGAAGCGTTGCAGGCACGCCTGAAGCAGCAGCAAGTGCCGGTGGATTACTGGCCAACCGGCGCGATCCGCGAAACCGCGCCGCAGCTCAACGAGCAGATTCGTGGCGGACTATTTTTCCCACGCACTGGCCATTTCCTCGATCCCTATCGCGTAGTGTGTGCACTGGTCGAGGCGGCTCGCAGCAGCGGCGTGAGTTTTCTCCAGCAGCGGGTTCAGGGCGGCTACGTGCAGGAAAACGGCGTTTTACTGGTGACGGGCAACGGCGGTGTGACGGCCAGCCGCGTTTTACTGGCCTGCGGTGCACACTCGGCGAAACTTACCGCCGCGCTGACCGGCAAGCAGGTGCCGCTGGACACCGAACGCGGCTATCACCTGATGCTGCCGCATGAGCATGATCGCTTGCCCTTCCCCGTCACCTCGCTGGAACGCAAATTCATCATGACGCCAATGCGCGAAGGCCTGCGCCTGGCCGGCACAGTCGAGTTCGCCGGGCTGGAGCGGCCGGCGAACATGGCGCGCGCCTGGCAGTTGCAGCGTTTGAGCCAAGGTCTGTTTCGCAAGGACCTGAACGCTGATGGCGCAACTCCATGGATGGGCTTTCGCCCGTCGCTGCCGGATTCGCTGCCGGTGATCGATCAGGTGTGCGACGGCAAGGTGTTGCTCGCCTTCGGTCATCAACATCTGGGGTTGACCCAGGCGGCGGTGACGGCGGAGATGATCGGGCAAATGCTCTCAGGCGCGACCGTCGCGCTGCCCGACACCGAGCCCTATCGACTGGCGCGTTTCTAAGCGTGCTTCAGCGCATCGCCGTGATGCATGGCCAAATGGCCGGTCTTGTCGCTCTGGACCTCGTACTGCGGCGCGTCTTTCGAGGCCGGGCGGTGGAGGCCCATGAACTCGGTGTCGCGGGTGTGCACCTTGACCACTTTGCCGTGAATCTCGCCGGCCTCGGAATTCCAGCGCACCGCATCGCCGACCTTGAATGAGCTGCTCATCATTGCGTCCTCGCTCTGGCTTGTTGGTTTATGGAGCTGCGCGCGTTGCAGAAATTCCGCATTTTTGCGAGGCGACCGAAGGCAGGCAAAAAAATCGAACGGCGAATATCGCCCGCACCTCCAACTTGCACAAGCCATAGAAAACGGCCATGACGAGGTGTGAGATGAATAACGATCAAGGCAAGCAAGGTGACGATCCGCTCCCAACCACGCCCGACCCGCTCAGTCCGGGGCGTACCGAGGTCGATCCGATGAAGGAGCGCGGCATCGATGAGCTACCCGACAACGAAGGCGAAATCCCGCTGGATGATGACAGTACCGGCCTGGATCCGGAGCGCGTACGTCAGGAAACCGATAACGCCGAGATGGACGACCAGCCCAATCCGCGTTGAGCCTTGAAAGGCAGCCGTCCCTACGGTTGCCTTTCGCTTCGCTATCAACGGCAGAATCAGGCAAGCATTGCACAGAAATGCACTACTTCACGCCCGGCCCCAGGCGCAACAATGGGCGTCCGATTCCCCCATGGAGGATGCTCACATGCTTGTGCAAGCCTACGGCGCCCACGCTGGCGACAAACCCCTTGAGCCCATGCAGATCAACCGCCGCGCCCCGGCGGCGCACGACGTACAGATCGATATCGCCTTCTGCGGCATCTGCCATTCCGACTTGCATCAGGTGCGCGCCGAATGGGCTGGCACGCAATTCCCTTGCGTCCCCGGCCATGAAATCGTTGGCCGCGTCTCGGCCGTCGGCGACCACGTCAAGCACTACAAGGTCGGCGATCTGGTTGGCGTCGGGTGCATCGTCGACAGCTGCCAGCACTGCGATGACTGCGACTCCGGCCTGGAAAATTACTGCGACGGCATGATCGGCACCTACAACTTCCCGACCCCGGACGCACCGGGCTGGACCCTCGGCGGTTACTCGCAAAACATCGTCGTGCACGAGCGCTACGTGTTGCGCATTCGTCATCCCGAAACGCAACTGGCCGCCGTCGCGCCGCTGCTCTGCGCTGGCATCACCACTTATTCGCCGCTGCGCCACTGGAACGCCGGCCCCGGCAAGAAAGTCGGCGTGGTCGGCATCGGTGGCCTCGGCCACATGGGCATCAAACTGGCCCACGCCATGGGCGCGCATGTCGTCGCATTCACTACTTCCGAATCCAAGCGTGAAGCGGCCAAGGCACTGGGCGCGGACGAAGTGGTGGTGTCGCGCAATGCCGAGGAAATGGCGGCACACGCCAAGAGCTTCGACTTCATCCTCAATACCGTCGCAGCGCCGCACGATCTCGACGCCTTCCTCGTGCTGCTCAAGCGCGATGGCGCGTTGACCCTGGTCGGTGCGCCTGCCTCGCCGCATCCATCGCCGAACGTGTTCAACCTGATCACCAAGCGGCGGACCATTGCCGGCTCAATGATCGGCGGCATTCCCGAGACTCAGGAGATGCTGGATTTCTGCGCCGAGCACGGCATCGTTTCCGACATCGAATTGATCCGTGCCGACCAGATCAATGAGTCCTACGAGCGCATGCTCAAGGGCGATGTGAAATACCGCTTCGTCATCGACAACGCAACCCTCGCCGGCTAAGCGCCAACGTCCATCGGCAGCGACATGCTGCCGATGGCTCGGGGAATCCATCGGCGCGATTTGACAGCGCCCACGTTGCTCGCCACAGTCGCACCCCTTTTTCCACCGTTGGGTGAACAGGGGTCGCCGTTGAACCAACAGACATTGTCCATGCGCCTTGAACGCGTCGCCGCCCATGTGCCAGTGGGGGCGCGACTGGCCGATATCGGCTCCGATCACGGTTACCTGCCGGTGGCCTTGCTGCGCCGCGGACTTATTACAGCGGCGGTGGCTGGCGAGGTCGCGTTGACGCCATTTCACGCGGCGCAACGCACCGTTAAGGACAACGACCTGCACGGCCAGATCAGCGTGCGCCTGGCCGATGGCCTGGCGGCAATCAAACCTGACGATGCGATCAGCGCCATCACCCTGTGCGGCATGGGTGGCGAAACCATTCGCGATATTTTCGACAATGGCAAAGCCCATCTCAGCGGCCACGAACGCTTGGTCCTGCAACCCAACGGCGGCGAGCAAGCGTTGCGCCAGTGGTTGATGGATAACGGCTACCGGATCGTTTGCGAAGAAGTGCTGCACGAGAACCGCTTCGACTACGAAATTATCGTTGCCGAACGTGCCTCTGATCCGGTGACTTACGATGCCAGGGAGCTGTTTTTCGGACCGCTGCATCTGCGGGCACGCTGCCCGGCATTTCTGCATAAATGGCAACGCAGGCTGAAGCAGCGGCAGAAGACGTTGGGGCAGTTTGCGCGAGCACAACAGACGTTGCCGGAGGACAAAATTCGGGCGCTGAGGCAAGAGATGCAGTGGATCAGCGACTTGCTCGGGTGACTGTGCCGCCGCCTTCGCGAGCAGGCTCGCTGCCACAGGAAATTGCATTTCTCCTGAGGAAAACACGGTCAACTGTGGGAGCGAGCCTGCTCGCGAAAGCGGTGGGTCAAGCTACAGAGCAACCAAGTTGGCCGCAGCCGTCGGAAAAACAACAAGCCTGCTGTTAAAAGCAGGCTTTTTCGTGGGTGGTGAACTTACTTCTGCTGCGTCAGCGCCGAGTAGCTGTTCATCAGGTTGCGGTAGTTGGGAATCCGCTGCGACAGCAGGTTGCCCAGGCCTTCGATGTCGTTGCGCCAGTCGCGGTGCAGCTCGCAGGCCACCGAGAACCAGTTCATCATCTGCGCGCCAGCCTGAGTCATGCGGCTCCACGCGGCTTGCTGCACGGTGGTGTTGAAGGTGCCGGAGGCATCAGTGACCACGAACACATCAAAGCCTTCCGCCAGTGCCGACAGGGTCGGGAACGCTACACACACATCGGTCACCACGCCGGCAATGATGATCTGCTTGCGCCCGGTGGCCTTGATTGCCTTGACGAAGTCTTCGTTGTCCCAGGCGTTGATCTGACCTGGGCGAGCTATGTAAGGCGCGTCCGGGAACATCTCTTTCAGCTCCGGTACCAGCGGGCCGTTCGGGCCTTGTTCGAAGCTGGTGGTGAGGATCGTCGGCAGGTCAAAGAACTTGGCCAGATCCGCCAGCGCCAGCACGTTGTTCTTGAACTCGTTCGGCGAGAAGTCCTGCACCAGCGAGATCAGACCGGTCTGGTGGTCAACCAGCAGCACGATAGCGTCGTCTTTGTTCAGGCGGTTGTAGGTTGGAGTGGTCATGGTGTACGTCCCTTTTCAAGTTTGAAGTTTTGTTGTTGCGTTCAAGTTGGGTACAGATTACTGACGCACAGCAAAGGGATAAATCGGCTGAAAAGCGTTTCACCGTCCACTCAAACGGGACAATCATTCGAGGCCCGCTCTGATTAGATACACCACAGTACAAATGATGTACCTCAGCCCCCATTTATCAACTCGGCACAACTTCCTAAAGTCTCCTCCAACAGCCACCCGCCATTCCGACGGGCCAGCGACAGAGGAACTCATCATGAGCACATCGAAAAAAGTAGTTGTCATCACCGGCGCCTCGCAAGGCATCGGCGCAGGTCTGGTCGAAGCCTTTCGCGCCCTTGGCCATCAAGTGGTCGCAACCTCGCGCTCGATCAAAGAGTCGAGCGACCCGGATGTCCTGACCGTCGCCGGCGATATTGCCGATCCGCAAACCGCCGAGCGCGTGATTCGCGCCGCTGTTGCCCGCTTCGGTCGCGTCGATACGCTGGTCAACAATGCCGGGATCTTTCTGGCCAAGCCGTTCACCGCTTACAGCCGGGCGGACTATGCCCAGGTCGTGGCGACCAACATGAGCGGCTTCTTCTACATCTCGCAACTGGCCATCGCCGAGATGGAAAAACACGGCAGCGGCCACGTCGTCAGCGTCACCACCAGCCTGGTCGATCATGCAATCGATGGCGTGCCTTCGGTATTGGCGTCGCTGACCAAGGGCGGCATCAACGCCGCGACCAAATCCCTGGCCATCGAGTACGCCAAGCGCGGGATTCGGGTCAACGCCGTGTCGCCGGGCATCATCAAAACGCCGATGCACGCTGAGGAAACCCATCAGGCGCTGGGCAGCCTGCACCCGGTCGGCCACATGGGCGAAATCGACGACATCGTGCAAGCGATCCTCTACCTCGACGGGGCAAATTTCGTCACTGGCGAGATCCTGCATGTCGACGGTGGCCAGAGCGCCGGCCATTGATCGAACCCCTGCAACGCCGCCGGTGGATACCGGCGGCGTCGTTGGTTGTGGTACACAGAGGATGAACGTCCGTCGATCCTCGGTGCGAGCCACAATGAAACGCCATTTTGAAGATTTGCAGTTAGGCAGTATCGAACTGTTCTGCCTGGCTGCCGAAGCCGGCAGCTTCACCGCCGCCGCGCAACTGGCCGGGGTCACGCCCGCAGCGGTGAGCCGGTCGATTCTGCGTCTGGAGCAACGCCTGGGTTCACGTCTGTTTGCGCGGACCACGCGCAGCATCCGCCTCACCGACGCCGGACGGAGCTTCTTCGAACAATGCAGCCAGGCGCTGACGCAACTGGTTGAAGCGCAGCAGGAAGTCATGGGCGCGCAGACTTCGCCATCGGGTCGACTGCGCATCAGCCTGCCGACCACCTACGGGCATCACCGCATCCTGCCGCTGCTACCGAAATTTCGCGCGTTGTACCCCGAGGTTACGGTCGACGTACACTTGGGCAACCGCAATATCGACTTCGTTGAAGAGGGCTACGACCTGGCGATACGCGTGCGCGCACAACCGGACTCGACCCTGATCGCGCGCCTGCTGGAAGACGCCGCCCTGGTGGTGGTCGCCGCCCCCGAATACCTGCATAGAGCCGGCACGCCGCAGACCCTCGACGATCTCATCGCGCATGAGTGCATCCAGTTCGAATTGCCCAGCAGCGGGCGGCGGATTTCCTGGTTGTTTCAGGAAAACGGCCGGGACCTGGAAGTGATTTCCGACGGTGGCTATTCCTGTTCCGACGATGTGCTCGGCGGTGTGACACTGGCCAAGCACGGCGCCGGGCTGTTTCAGACTTACCGCTTCATCGTCGAGCAGGAACTGGCGGATGGACGCCTGATTGAAGTGCTGCAACCGTACGCCGGACGTTCGCGCCCCTACACCCTGCTCTACCCGCACGGCCGCTATGTGCCGCAGCGGGTGCGGGCGTTTGTGGATTTTCTGTTGGGGTTTCGTGAGGACTGGGCGGGACCCCCGCGGTAATCAACCGGTCTGGCGCAGGCGGCTGAGTTCCTTCGACGGCGGGCAGCCGAACTGGCGGTTGTATTCGCGGCTGAACTGCGAAGCGCTTTCGTAGCCGACGCGGTAACAGGCGCTGGACACGTCCAGCCCTTCATTGATGATCAGCCGCCGCGCCTCTTGCAGGCGCAGCTGTTTTTGATATTGCAGCGGGCTCATCGCGGTGACGGCTTTGAAGCGGTGATGCAGCGCCGAATTGCTCAGATTGGCCACCTGCGCCAACGCGTCGATGCGCAATGGCTCGGTGAAATTCCTGTTCAGCCAGTCGATGGCGCGCGTGACCCGGTGGGTCTGCGAATCGCTGACGGCGATCTCATACAGCAGATGCCCGTGCTGGCCGCGCAGCAGACGGTAATACAGCTCGCGCAACGCCATCGGCGCGAGCATGCCGATGTCGCGCGGGCTATCCAGCAGACGCACCAGACGCAGCATGGTGTCGAGCAGGGTCACGTCGATCTTGTCGAGAAACATCCCGCGACCGACGTCCTGTGGCATGCCGGTCAGCGGCGATTCGGCTATCAGTTGCGTCAGTTGCGCCGGATCGAAATCCAGCCGTACGCAAAAATACGGCGCCTCGGGCGAGGCTTCGATCACCCGTCCAGACACCGGCATCGTCACTGACACCACCAGATAATTCAGCGGGTCGTAGATGAAGCGTTCGTCACCCAGCCCGACTTCCTTGCGCCCCTGCACGATCAGGCACAGCGCCGGCCGATGCACGACGTGGATCAGCTCGGACGGTCCATCGAGACGGATCACGTGCAGCGGCGCAATCGCGGTTTCGTAGGTGCCCGGCGCATCGAAGCGCTGGGTGAGCAAGCGCACCAGCTCGGCGCGATACACCGCCGTGTCGTGGAGGATGGAAGCATCGTGGTTATCCATGCAAAGGGCCTCGAAAGCAGACGAAGGTCGGTCAACTGCGGAGGAAGATTAGCCAGTTTTACCCAGCGGCGACTAGATCAAAGATGCTGCAGATTTGCCTGATTCTGCGTCGCTTGGACCGGAGTAAAACCATGGACGCGCGATCGCGCGCGCCCATGGCTGTACCGTTATCAGCCCGCTGTTACCGTCATGCCGCCATCGGCCATGACCACCGAGCCGACCATGAAACTGGCGCGCTCGGAGGCCAGGAAGGTCACGATCTCGGCGATCTCTTCCGGCTGCGCCGCCCGACCGATTGGCGCCGCTTCGCCGTGCTGCGCGAGGAAGCCCGGGCCGTCCTCGACCACGTCATTGAGGATATTAGTCACCACATCGCCGACGCCGATGGCGTTGACGCGAATGCCGTGCTCGATGACTTCCAGGGCCAGCGTACGGGTCAGTTGTGCCAGCGCGCCTTTGGAAGCGGTGTAGGCGGCAATGGTCGGAAAGGCAAAGTACGACGCATAGGAAGCGATATTGACGATCGCGCCGGACTTGTTCGGGATCATCGCCTTGACCGCTTCGCGGCAGTGCAGGAAGGCGGCCGTGGCATTCACTGCCTGGATCTTTTCCCAGTCGTCGCGGCTCATGTCGATCACTGCTTTGTTGATAATGATCCCGGCGTTGTTGACCAGAATATCCAAGCGCCCGAACTGCTCGACGGCAAGGCCGACTGCGCGTTCGGCGGCGCCGTCCTTGGTGATGTCCGCCACCAGCGGCACCAGATCGGGACGAGCCAGTTCTTCGACAGCCGGGTTGAGGTCTTCGGCAATCACCTTGGCGCCGCGAGCGTGCAGCATCAGCGCAATCGCCTTGCCGATGCCACTGGCCGCGCCAGTGACCAGTGCAACTTTACCGGCGACTTCTTGTGGCAGGGTGTGGTTGAAATCAGTCATGGTTTTAACTCCTCGATAGCGAATCGGTGTTGCGCCTGATGGCGCGGTCGTAAACACGGCTTCACTGTCGCGCACTCTCCGCCGCCGGGCTTTCGGGCGATTGCCGGGACTGTCGGAGTTTTGCGCTGGAATTTCCTGCCCGCCCGCCCTAACCTGCAAAATCATTCACAGCCGAAGCTTTTGATGGAGCGTCCTGTGCCCTCTACCAGCCCCGCTACACCGACAATCAGCCAGCCCGCGCGCATCGCCGCCGAAGCCATGCCGGAGCATCTGCCCGGTGTTGCGGAAACGACCACGCCGCGGCCGCAGACCAAGGATGGGGTGGTGCAGCTCTTCCGCCATCAAACCCTGCTTGAGCCGATCCGCGTGCCGTGCGTGGCCGAACCGCTGCTGGTGCTGGTATTGGCCGGCACTGCCCGGGTCGAAGAACGTTCGTTGGGCGGAGAATGGCAGGCGAGCCAGGTCACGGCGGGCGATTTCTTCCTGACCAACACCCGCGAACCTTATGAAATGCGCTGGCAAACCGAAGGTTGCGAGGTCTTCGAAGTCATGCACCTCTACCTCGGTCTGGGCCTGATCGAACAAGCGGCGCGCGAAGCGTTCGGCGAACAGGCCGGTGCAGTGACGTTTGTCGATGTGTCCGGTGCGCGTGACGAGCAGGTCAGCTTCATCCTTGAGCAACTGCGCATCGAACTGACCGAACAGCGCCAGCCCAGTGCACTGCTGGTACACAGCCTGGCTCAGGCATTGGCGATCCATTTGCTGCGGCACTATCTCGACCCGGACAGCAACCCGCGCCGCGACAGCGCCCTGCCCGCCTACAAACTGCGCCGGGTGATCGAAGCCATGAATGCGAATCTCGCGGAGGATTTCAGCCTCAGTCACCTGGCCGACATTGCCGGGCTGAGCGACTACCACTTCAGCCGCACCTTCAAGCGCGCCACCGGTTTATCGCCCTCGCAATACTTCATCCGCCTGCGCATGAGTCGCGCGCGTCATCTGTTGCTCGAGACCGCACGCAGCGTGATCGACATCGGCCTCGAGGTTGGCTACTCCAGTCCCAGCCATTTTTCCCAAGTGTTCCGCCGTGAAGTTGGCGTCACTCCGAGCGCCTACCGCGACGCGCCACGCGGGGCCTGAAACCTGTCGAAAAGCGATGCAGCAGAATTGGGCAAATCCCGTGGAGGAATCGATTAATAGCCCATGAGCCCCCGCACTTAATCTTCTTCCAAGCCCACTCACGGGCACACAGAAGAGGACGACATCATGCTGAACATTCAAGACAAAGTGATCGTGATTACCGGCGCCAGCAGCGGCATCGGCGAAGCCACCGCACGCCTGCTCGCCGAACGTGGCGCCAAAGTGGTGTTGGGCGCACGGCGCACCGAGCGTCTGGCAGTGATTGCCGAAGAGATCAACAGCGCCGGTGGCCATGCGCAGTTCCGCGCACTGGACGTCACCGATCAGCAGGATGTGCAGCGCTTCGTCGATTTTGCCGTGGAGCATTACGGCCGTGTCGATGTGCTGGTCAACAACGCCGGGGTCATGCCGTTGTCGCGGCTGGACGCGCTGAAGGTCGATGAGTGGAACCGCATGATCGACGTCAACATCCGTGGCGTACTCCACGGCATCGCCGCCAGCCTGCCGTTGATGCAGCGCCAGCGCGCCGGGCAGATCATCAACATCGCCTCGATCGGCGCCTACGCCGTCAGCCCCACCGCAGCGGTGTACTGCGCGACCAAATACGCCGTACGGGCGATTTCCGAAGGCTTGCGCCAGGAAGTCGGCGGCGATATCCGCGTTACCGTCATCGCACCGGGCGTGACCGAATCGGAACTGGCCGACAGCATCTCCGATGAAGGTGGCCGCGCCGAGATGAAATCCTTCCGCAAAATCGCCATCCCCGCCGAAGCCATCGCCCGTGCAATTGCCTACGCCGTTGAACAACCGGCAGATGTCGACGTCAGCGAATTGATCGTACGTCCTACCGCCAGCCCCTACTGAGACCAGAAGTCAATCTGTGGGAACCAGCTTGCTCGCGAAAGCGGTGGATCAGTCGGCAAAGATGTTGGATGTGCCGCCGTCTTCGCGAGCAAGCCCGCTCCCACTGGGGGTTTGTGGCAGCACCAAACCAATGGTCAACGCAGAACATTGCAGGAGTGAGCTTGCTCGCGAAAGCGGTGGATCAGTCGGCAAAGATGTTGGGATGTGCCGCCGCCTTCGCGAGCAAGCTCGGTCTCAATGGGGATTTGTGGCGCCACCAAATCAATGGTCAGCACGAAAATTGTGGGAGCGAGCTTGCTCGCGAAAGCGGTGGATCAGTCAACACAGATATTGGATGTGCCGACGCCTTCGCGAGCAAGCCCGCTCCCACAGGGGGTTTGTGGCAGCACCAAACCAATGGTCAACACAGAGCATTGTGGGAGCGAGCTTGCTCGCGAAAGCGGTGGATCAGTCGGCAAAGATGTTGGATGTGCCGACGCCTTCGCGAGCAAGCCCGCTCCCAATGGGGATTTGTGGCAGCACCAAACCAATGGTCAACACAGAGCATTGTGGGAGCGAGCTTGCTCGCGAAAGCGGTGGATCAGTCGGTAAAGATGTTGGATGTGCCGCCGCCTTCGCGAGCAAGCTCGGTCTCAATGGGGATTTGTGGCAGCACCAAACCAATGGTCCACGCAGAACATTGCAGGAGTGAGCTTGCTCGCGAAAGCGGTGAATCAGTCGGTAAAGATGTTGGATGTGCCGCCGTCTTCGCGAGCAAGCCCGCTCCCACAGGGGGTTTGTGGCAGCACCAAACCAATGGTCAACACAGAGCATTGTGGGAGCGAGCTTGCTCGCGAAAGCGGTGGATCAGTCGGCAAAGATGTTGGATTTGCCGCCGCCTTCGCGAGCAAGCCCGCTCCCACTGGGGGTTTGTGGCAGCACCAAACCAATGGTCAACGCAGAACATTGCAGGAGTGAGCCTGCTCGCGAAAGCGGTGAATCAGTCGGTAAAGATGTTGGATGTGCCGCCGTCTTCGCGAGCAAGCCCGCTCCCACAAGGAATCGCGGTGCTGCTGACTACCGCGCGCCCGGGCCGATCAACATGCTTTCAATCTCGGCGCCGGGCATCATTTGCTGCAGGCCTTCGATGAGCTTGTCGCCGGCCTCGGTCAGCGCTTCCAGCGGCATGGCCGGCAGGCTTTCAAGGATGAACCACATGTGCTGCGCCTGCGCATCGAGGCGGGTTCGAACGCCTTGGCGCCAGTTCCAGCGCCGGCAGGTCACGCCCTGATCGTCGCGCCAGACCACTTCGCCAGCGTCCGGAAATTCATGCGCGGGCTGACCTTCTTTCATCGTATCGAACAGCTCGCTGCCATCAGCCACGACCAGACGCGGTGAACCGACGTAGGCCTCGGCATTTTCGCCGCCGACGGGAATCGCATATTCGAGGCTGATGGCGTTGTACAGATCGACCACCGGATCGATGCTCGGCAACTCGCCGTCGCGCAACACGCGTTTGCGCAGAGCCTCGGCGGAGCACGGCGTGCGCTGCGGCTTGGCGCCGAACTGGCGAAACACGTCCGCCCAGGCCTGCAAGTGCGCGGGCGCCCACTGCGGACCACCGGCGGCGACGACCTGACAGGCTTTGGCCAAGGCTTCACCGGCCACATAGGCCTGAGTAATCGGCGCCGCTTGCACGACAATACTCAGCGCTCTGAAGCCCGGCGCGAGTTGCGCAACAGCCGGATCGATTGACGGCACGACAGACAGCATCCCAGAATCCCCCCATACCTGAATTTCAAACGATGCTAGCGATCAATGACCAAGAAAGTCAATATATCGACCGAAGCCGGCGCCGATGTCCAGACCGTCAGCGCAGCGGTTTCGCGCACGCTCAATCAGGCGCGCAAACAACAGGGCATCACCCTGGACGAACTGTCGCGACGCTCCGGCGTGAGCAAAGGCATGGTGGTCGAGATCGAGAAAGGCTCGGCCAATCCGAGCATTGCGACCCTGTGCAAGATCGCCGCAGCGCTGGGCTTGTCCGTGGCCGACTTCGTCAATGTCGCCGACACTCCGACGGCGCACCTGATCGACAGCCACGACATCCCAACGCTGTGGAGCGGTGAGCTGGGTGGATCGGCGCGACTGCTGGCCGGCACCAGCGGCCCGAACATGCTCGAGTTGTGGCGCTGGGAACTGTTTCCCGGCGAGTCGTTTTCTTCCGCCGGACACCCGAATGGCACCACCGAGCTTTTTCATGTCGAGAAAGGCACGTTGCATCTCAAGGTTGGCGATGCCGAGCTGCTTGTCGGGCCTGGCTGTTCGGCGGTAGCGCGGACGGATGTGGCGCATGAGTACGCCAACCGTGGGCGGTCGAAACTGGTGTTCACCATGTCGGTAACTGAACTGCATCAGGGCGCTCGCGAGAGCCCTCACTCTAGTTTCGGAGCAAGAGGCATCGATTCACAGCTCGCAATCAGCGTGACGGCGGATGCTCCGTCGAAACCGAGTTCGTCGCATCGACATCCGACATGTCTTCCTCAACCGGTGCCTCATCGTCCGGCGGCAAAGGCACTTCTGGATTTCCACGCTTGGGATCGTGGCCGGTCTCGTTGTCGGTGGTGCGCGTCACGGCTTGTTGCGAGTGGTTGCCCGGTGCGTTTTCATCAATGTCCATGTCGGTCTCCGATGTGATTCAGCGAGATGTACCTGAGCGTGTGAAATGCCCAAGCGTGACAAGTGCCCGGCACTGGACGAACGGCTTTCTGTAGAGAACGCAAAAAGCCTGCTTTCGAGGCAGGCTTTTGCTTTGGATTTAACGCTTACTTCTGCTGCGTCAGCGCCGAGTAGCTGTTCATCAGGTTGCGGTAGTTAGGAATGCGCTGCGACAACAGATTGCCCAGGCCTTCAATGTCGTTGCGCCAGTCGCGGTGCAGCTCACAGGCCACCGAGAACCAGTTCATCATCTGCGCGCCGGCCTGAGTCATGCGGCTCCATGCGGCTTGTTGCACGGTGGTGTTGAAGGTGCCGGACGCATCGGTGACCACGAACACATCAAACCCTTCCGCCAGCGCCGACAGGGTCGGGAACGCGACACACACATCCGTGACCACACCGGCAATGATGATCTGCTTGCGCCCGGTGGCCTTGATTGCCTTGACGAAGTCTTCGTTGTCCCAGGCGTTGATCTGACCTGGGCGAGCGATGTACGGCGCGTCCGGGAACATCTCTTTCAGCTCCGGCACCAGCGGACCGTTCGGGCCTTGTTCGAAGCTGGTGGTGAGGATGGTTGGCAGGTCAAAGAACTTGGCCAGATCCGCCAGCGCCAGCACGTTGTTCTTGAACTCGTTCGGCGAGAAGTCCTGCACCAGCGAGATCAGACCGGTCTGGTGGTCAACCAGCAGCACGATAGCGTCGTCTTTGTTCAGGCGGTTGTAGGTTGGAGTGGTCATGGTGTGCGTCCCTTTTAAGTTTTGAAGTTTGTTGTTGCGTTCAAGTTGGGTACAGATTACTGACGCACAGCAAAGGGATAAATCGGCTGAAAAGCGTTTCACCGTCCACTCAGACCGGACAATCCACCTCAATCGTAAAACGGCTCGACCAACGCGCGGCTGCCAACAAAGAAACTGTCCGCCACCAGGCGCAACGGTTGCAGGTCGAGGTCGCTGGCCTTGTCGCCGATCAATTGCTGGAAGTGGCGATAGACCGCTGCGTATTCGCCCTCCTCAGACACGCTTTGGCGCTCGCCGTCGATGCTCAGCACCGCGCCGCCGTTGTCCAGGCGCAGGACGCCCTCGGCGCAGCGGATTTCGATGCTCCAGAGCTCGTCGTGGCCATGGTCGAAATCGAACTCGGCGCGCACGTCCAACTGATGCGCATCAGACATTTTGATCGAGGCGGCAATCGGCGACTGGCAGTTGCTCGGCACGCGCAGCTCGGCGGCTTCGACAAACAGCGGCAGTGCCAGCAGGTGGGTGATGATCGACAAGGCGTTGATGCCCGGATCGAACACACCCAGGCCACCCGGTTGCCAGATCCACGCCTGGCCCGGATGCCATTTGCGCACGTCTTCCTTCCAGTCAATCTGTACGCTTTGCAGGGTGCGGCTGGCCAGCCAGTCGCGGGCGGCGGCGATGCCCGGTGCGTAGCGTGAATGCCAGGCGAACAGAGCACTGACGCCTTGTTCAGCGACCTGATCGACCAGGGCCATGGCCTCGCCCAACGTTGCACAGGGCGGTTTTTCCACCAGCACGTGCTTGCCGGCCGCCAACGCCTGTTGCACCAGGGTAAAACGCCCTTGCGGCGGCGTGCAGAAGGCAATCGCATCGACGGCCGGGCCGTTTTCAAGCAGTTCGCCCAGCGACTGGAAGTTTTCCACCCCGGCGCAAGGTTTGCCCTGGGTGGCGACCGCTACCAACTGAAACGCGGGGTTGGCGAGGATGGCGGGAACGTGTTGATCCTGGGCGATCTTGCCGTAGCCCACCAGGCCGAGACGAATCGGTTGCATTACAGACTCCTGTTGTTGTTTTGGTCTTTGCAGCGCAGCGGCAAGAGTACGTGTTTCTGCGCCCGCCTCCAATCGTCATACTATTTAAATCGATTCTGATCACAACGAACGAATGGGCGTATCCGTCATTTCTTCTTACACCTTTTGTCGTCCGATCCCGCACCGCGCGGCGATCGGCAGCCGGCGATCAGCCTCAGTTTGCTATCATGCGGCGCTTTTACGGTTAACCCCCGCCAGTCCTGCCGACTCGCGGGCTGCAAAAGGCGGTATTAGATGACGGCTTTGTTGACTCGCCGCAAGGTACTTGCGGGAATGGGCGTGCTCGGGCTCGGCCTGCTCGCCGGTTGCGATACCCGTGGCCAACTGTCGTACAAGTACGGCAAGGATCTGAGCGACAAGATCCTCGGCCGCACCTTCAAGCTGAAGAACCCCGAAGGCGAAACCATGTCGCTGTCGAGCTTTCGCGGGATGATGCCGATGATCTTCTTCGGCTTCACCCAATGCCCGGCCGTTTGCCCCACCACTCTGGCCCGCGCCGCACAGATCAAAAAACTCATGGGCCGCGACGGCGATCGCCTGCAAGTGGTGTTCATCACCCTCGACCCCGAACGCGACACGCCGCAGATCCTCGACGCCTATGTCAAAGCCTTCGACCCGAGCTTCGTCGCGTTGTACGGCACGCTTGAGGAAACCAAGGCGACCGCCAAGGAATTCGACGTGTTTTACGAGAAAGTCCCGGCCGGCGACACCTACACCATCTCCCATACGTCCACCAGCTACGTCTACGACTCGCGTGGTGAGTTGCGCCTGGGCCTGTCCACTTCGCTGACAGCCCAAGAGTGCACGGAAGATTTGCTTACTGTTATGGAGGTCTGCTGATGCATCCCGTTCTGAATCACCTCAAACGCACCGTATGTGCACTGTCCCTGCTCGGCCTGGCCTTTCAGGCGTCGGCGCAGACCAAAGTCGACGACGCCTGGGTCCGTGCCACTGTGCCGTCCCAGTCTGCCAGCGGCGCGTTCATGACCGTTACTGCCGACAGCGACAGCAAATTGCTCAGCGTTGCCTCGCCAGTGGCCAAGGACGTACAGATTCATGAAATGAGCATGAAGAACGACGTCATGACCATGGGCCCGGTGAAGTCGGTTGAGTTGCCTGCCGGCAAAGCCGTGAGCTTCGACCCGAACGGCTACCACGTCATGCTGATGGGCCTGACCGGTCAGTTGAAGGAAGGCGACAGCGTGCCGCTGACCCTGACCGTTGAAAACGCCAAGGGCGAGAAAGAAACCGTTGAGGTCAAGGCACCGGTTCGCGCGCTGACCAACATGGGCGGCCATGATCACAGCAAGATGCATTGATCGCTGACAGAAAGACTCTTCGCCCGACTGGAAAACGGGGCGGCTTGATCGACGATCGGGCCGCCCCGTTTTTTTGATGTGTGCAGAATTAACGCTTGCGGGCCAATGCGTTGCGCACGCTTTCCGGTGACATCCCTGAGCTGGAACGGGTCATGGGTTCAAGGACGGTCGCCTTGGCCAACTGTTCCTTGCGCTTCGTTACCTGACGCCAGTGGTAAGCGAAATATCCGACTGCTACCACGATCCCCAACCAACCGAACACCGAACTCACGAAGAACCATAGCGCCAGTGTGACCCACACGGTTTTCGAGTTGAACAACTTCAAACTGTCGTCGGCAGGCACCGGTTCGACCGGCGTCTGTGGCGCCTCCGGTACTTTCTGCATCCCCTGCAGATCAAAGCGCAGCGCGAAGTCCGCCCCGGGCACAGGCACCTCGATCTGATTGCCTTCAGCACGATGCACCCGAATTTCGCCATTGACGAGCGAGACGGAGCTGAAACTGATTTGGGTGTCACAGCGAATCTCGCCGTTGACCAGGGTCACGACCGTTCGTTGTGAGTCAGCGGGAGTATCGCGCATGTCGATTCCTTGAGCGTTCCACGTCGGACGACGTGCGAAGGGAAAATCCGTTGGAGGCAAATGCTACTGAGTGGCTAGTACGCTGTCCAGAAGCGTGAACCCGGCTGCAAGTTATCCGGCTCGAGCGTGTTAGAAGTAACCAGCCTGATGGAAAGCGTGCTTTACATCTGAAACAACATCAGCAACTATGTAAAGGGTCTTTTACATAGGAAGTGAAGAATGAACCGGTACCACCTCGAATTGGGCGCAGCATTAATCCTCTACATGCTGGTGCTGACAGCATCATTGATTGCCTCGCAATACCTGATGGATGCGCACCTCGTGCTGCGCTCGGCCGTCGCACTAACGCCGATCATTCCGGCGGCCCTGATGTGCTGGGCCATCGTGCGGAAAATGCGGCGCATGGACGAAATGCATCTGCGCATCCAGTTCGAAGCCTTGGGATTCGCCTTTGCCGCCTCGGCATTGGTGACCTTCAGCTACGGTTTTCTGGAAAACGTCGGCGCCCCGCATATCCCGTGGACGTGTGTGTGGCCGGTAATGGGGCTGATGTGGATTGTCGGCCTGCACATTGCGCGACGCCGCTACCAATGAAAAACCGTCTCAAGGAATTGCGCGCCGAGCGCAAGTGGTCGCAGGTCGATCTGGCCGAACGCCTGAACGTGTCGCGCCAGACGATCAACGCCATCGAAAACGAACGCTACGATCCGAGCCTGCCATTGGCGTTTCAGATTGCCCGGGCGTTTGAGCTGCCGATTGAGAGCATTTTTGATGATGGCGAATCTTGAATGGCAAAAGGGGCAACACACGTTGCCCCTGTTCGATCAACTCCCCGCACCACCATGCGCCTCTTCAAAGAAATAATCCTTCCAGCTCGCCGCTTTGTTCTTCAACACACCGAGTTCCTGCAGTTTCTCGGCATAGATGAACGTGCGTTGCGGTACGACGGTGAAGTCAATTTCCGGGTCTTTGACGATTTGCTCGACCAGTGTCAGCGGCAGTTTCGATTGCTCTACGCGGATGTAGGCCTTGGCGGCGGCGGGTTTGTCGGCTTTGATGATGTTCTCGGCTTCGGCCAGTGCGTCATAGAAAGCTTTGTAGGTTTTCGGGTTTTCGTCGTGGAATTTTTCCGTGGTGTAGAGCACGTTGAACGTCGCCGGGCCGCCGAGGATGTCGTAGGAGCTCAGCACTTTGTGCACGTTCGGGTTTTGCAAAGCCTGGTACTGGAACGGTGGGCTGGAAAAGTGCGAATTGATCTCCGAGCCGCCGGCGATCAGCGCAGCGGTGGCGTCCGGGTGCGGCAGGCTGACTGAAATGTTGTCGAACTTCTTGAACTGGTCGTCACCGAATTCCCTGGCGGTTTCAATCTGCAGGGTACGCGACTGGAAGCCTACGCCTGCGGCCGGCACGGCGATACGGTCCTTGTCGCTGAAGTCCTTGAGGGTTTTGATGTTCGGGTTGTTGGTCAGCAGGTAATTGGGCATCGAGCCGAGCGCGGCGATAGCCTTGACGTTCTGCTTGCCCTTGGTGCGATCCCACACGGTGAGCATCGGCGGCACGCCGGCCGAGACCACGTCCAGCGCACCGGTCAGCAGCGCTTCGTTCATCGCCGTGGCGCCGGAAATGCTGTTCCAGTCGACCTTGATCTCCAGACCCTGGGCCTTACCGTGTTTCTCGATCAGTTGTTGATCGCGCACGACGTCGAGAATCAGATAACCGATGCCGAATTGCTGGGCGATGCTGATTTTGCCCTCGGCCCGGGCGCCGCTACTGAACAGCGCACCCGCTGCCAGAGTAGCGGCCAACAGAGTCAGCGAAGAACGTTTGAACGGTGTGGCCATGACAACCTCGCAGCATGGGGGTGGGCTGAAAGGGCTGACTTTATAGCTATAAAAAATAGAAATTAAATATCTTTATCGTATATCGATAGCACTGAGCGATTTGTCTTCTGCGGCTGGAATACCACGAGCACCGGACGAACCTACAACAGTCTGAAACAAAAAACTGCCTCCCCTGAAAAGCCGCAAAACGTCCAGAAGCCCCGCCCGGTCTAGGCACGCGGTCTTTCACGAATCGCCAGTCGCGGGTCAAAAAAACCGATCAGCGTTCCTACCCTTGGTATCATCGCCCACAGTTTCTTGACCCTTTCATGACACGCAGGCCTTTCTTTGTGAGCTCACTTTTTAACTGGCTACGGCGGCCGAATGCCCGCCTCCTTTCCCTGATCGTTCTGGTACTGATCGTGCCCGTGTGCCTGCGCGCGGCGTTGGGCTGGTCAACACCGCTGGGCTTTCTCTCGGACCTGGCCGTCGGCAGTCTGCTGGTCGTGGCACTGCATCGTCGCGCGTGGTGGCTGGCCTTGCCAGTGCTGGTGTTCTGGGCACTGTTGGCGATCGCCACGGCAGAACTGGTCAGCGCCGTCGGCCGCCTGCCGACGCCTTCGGATATTCACTACCTGATTGACCCGCAGTTCGTCGAGAATTCCACCGGCGGCGGACTTGCGCACCCTGCCCTGACCATTGCTTTGTTGGGCGCGCTGGTTTTCTGGCTGGTGACTCAGTTTGTTGGTCGCGGCTTGTCTCGCCCTGCTCTGCCTCGCTCTGTCTGGGTCGCGCCAATCGTGTTGTTCGCCGCACATTGGGGCACGCAAAACCTGTGGCCGAACGACGGCGATGCCTGGCGCCTGTACAACCTGCCGCATCAATTGCTCGCCAGCGAAGTCGCCGACCTGCAGATCCAGGCCGAAGAATGGCTGGACGGCGACATCGAAGAACCCACACCCGCGATGGCTGGACTCACCGACGTCGACCTCAATGGCCAGAAATTGCTCGCCGCGCCCGGCCAGGCGCGCAACGTGTTGATCATCGCGCTGGAGGGCATTCCCGGTGCCTACATTCGCGCCAACCGTGAGGCGATCGGCAGTCACTATCAAGAAGACCTGATGCCCAACCTGAGCCGCTGGGCCGAGCGCGGCATGAACACCCCGGATTACGTGCTGCACACCCACCAGACCATTCGCGGTCTGTACGCCATGCTCTGCGGTGACTACGACAAGCTCAACAATGGCACGCCCAAAGGCGTGGAAATGCTCACCCTCAACGAACGCAATCAGGCCTGCCTGCCGGCGCAACTGCGCGAACACGGCTTCAGCACCCACTATTTACAGGGCGCCGGCCTGCGCTTCATGGCCAAAGACAAGATCATGCCGCACATCGGTTTTGATGCGACCCACGGTCTGGAATGGTTCAGCAACAGCAACTATCTGGAATTCCCCTGGGGCAAGGATGACAAGGCGTTTTTCGAAGGCGCGCTGGATTACGTCGGCCAACTGAAAAAGCAAAAACAGCCATGGATGCTCACGCTGCTGACGGTCGGCACCCACCAGCCCTACTCCGCACCGGAGGATTACCTGCAGCGTTATGAAACGCCAAAGCAGGCTGCCGTCGGTTATCTGGACGATGCGCTGGATCAGTTTCTTGCCGGGCTTGAGCGCCAGGGCGTTCTCAACGACACGCTGGTGGTGATCACCTCGGATGAATCCCACGGCATCGACGGTGTACGTCTGGCCTCGTCATGGGGTTTCAACCTGACGCTGGCGCCGGAACAGGCGCAACTGCCGCGGCTGAATGCCGGGGTTTATGGCCACGTCGATCTGAGCACCTCGATCCTCGACTATTTCGACCTGCCGGTGCCGACTGCGCTGAGCGGTCGGTCGTTGTTTCGCGACTACGATTCCGGGCGCGAAATCATGTCGTTCACCAACGGCAAACTGCGCTACCACAACGGTCAGGGCATCTTTTCTGAATGCGACCTGCCGCGTCGCTGCCGCTACTACCAAAGCGCCGGCTTCATCGCCGAAAGGGCCACTTACAAAGGCACCTACAGCGGCCATCCGGCCCGACAGATTGCCGCGCGCGCCGATGCGCTGGACCTGTCCCTGCTGCGCACGCCGCTCAACCATCGCTACCAGTTCGGCAGTAACAACATCATCCCACTGCAAGCGCAGATCAAGGATGATTGGGCCGACAACCTGATCGGCGCGCAATACCTGGAAATGCCCAAAGGCTCGCACACCCGCGTGCGCCTGACCGTGCGCTCGGTTGATCCGCAGCAGGCGGCGTACATTCAGCTCAAGGCCAAGCAATTCGAACAGGACGTGCAACTGGGCCTGCCTACGGAAATGGTCGCCACGGCGGACCAGCCACTGGAGTTGGACTTCAGCTTTGAAAACCCGCAGCCGCGCAAGGCCTTCTCGTTTCATTTGCTGGGCTATGGCAATGGCGCGGTTGAAGTGTCGGACTTCAGCGTGATCACTGAACTGCCGGGGCAGGATGACATTCTTGATGACGTTCCTGATGACGAAACCGCGCAGTCCAGCTAATCCCTGTAGGAGTTGCGGTGAAAGAGTTTGCCTATCGGCCTCCAACAGTCGGGCTATTAGCCGACTTGCCAACTCGGGTCTAGCCTTACCAGTCCGAAGTCGGCACGAGCCGGCCGCAGACCTGATAGGGATACGAACATGGCAAACGAATCGAAATGCCCGTTCAACCACGCCGCCGGCGGCGGTACGACGAACCGTGACTGGTGGCCGAACCAACTCAATCTGAAAATCCTCAGCCAGCACTCACCCAAGTCCGATCCGCTGGGCCAGGACTTCGACTACGCCAAAGCCTTCAAAAGCCTCGACTTTCAAGCGCTGAAACAAGACATCAGAGCGCTGATGACCGATTCTCAGGACTGGTGGCCGGCCGACTTCGGCCATTACGGCCCGTTGTTCGTGCGCATGGCCTGGCACAGCGCCGGGACCTATCGCACCGCCGATGGCCGTGGTGGCGCTGGCTCCGGTCAGCAACGCTTTGCGCCGCTCAACAGCTGGCCAGATAACGTCAGCCTCGATAAGGCCCGCCGCCTGCTGTGGCCGATCAAGCAGAAATACGGACGCAATATTTCCTGGGCCGACCTGATCGTGCTCACCGGCAACGTCGCGTTGGAGTCGATGGGCTTCAAGACCTTCGGTTTTTCCGGTGGCCGTGCCGATGTCTGGGAACCGGATGAAGATGTGTACTGGGGTTCGGAAACCGAATGGCTGGGCGGCGACAACCGTTACGGCAAGAGCAACGGCCCGGTGCAAGAGCCCGGCGACGGCACGCTGGTGGCTGAGCCCGATCTGCATGGCCGCGAAGAAAGCCGCACCGATCAGGGCGAACGCAATCTGGAAAATCCCCTCGCCGCCGTGCAGATGGGCCTGATCTACGTCAACCCGGAAGGCCCTGAAGGCAACCCGGACCCTGTGGCCTCGGCCAAGGATATTCGCGAAACCTTCGGCCGCATGGCCATGAACGATGAAGAAACCGTAGCGCTGATCGCCGGCGGCCATGCCTTCGGCAAGACCCACGGCGCCGGCCCTGCCGACAATGTCGGTCCCGAACCGGAAGCGGCCGGTCTGGAGCAGCAAGGTCTGGGCTGGAAAAATGCCTTCGGCACCGGCAAAGGCGCCGACACCATCACCAGTGGCCTGGAAGTCACCTGGACCACCACGCCCACGCAGTGGAGCAACAATTATCTGGAAAACCTGTTCGGCTTCGAATGGGAGCTGAGCAAAAGTCCGGCGGGCGCCAATCAGTGGCAACCGAAAAACGGCGCCGGTGCGGGCACCGTTCCCCACGCTCACGATCCGAACAAGAAGCTCTCGCCGACCATGCTGACCTCCGATCTGGCGCTGCGTTTCGATCCTGCCTATGAACAGATCTCCCGGCGCTTCCTGGCCAATCCTGATCAACTCGCCGACGCGTTCGCCCGCGCTTGGTACAAACTGATCCATCGCGACATGGGTCCGCTCTCCCGCTACCTCGGCCCCGAATTGCCGCAAGAGGAATTGCTCTGGCAAGACCCGCTGCCCGACGTGACGCACGCGCTGATCGATGACAGCGACGCCACGTCGCTGAAAAACAAGGTGCTGGCTTCGGGATTGTCGGTGTCACAACTGGTCTCGACGGCGTGGGCGGCAGCGTCGACCTTTCGCGGCTCGGACAAGCGCGGCGGCGCCAACGGTGGTCGCTTGCGTCTGGCCCCGCAGAAGTTCTGGCAGGCCAACCAGCCCGAGCAATTGGACAAGGTGCTGAGCACGCTGGAAGGCATCCAGAACGAGTTCAACGGTTCGGCTGCCAATGGCAAGAAGATCTCGCTGGCAGACCTGATCGTCCTGGCCGGCAATGCCGGGGTGGAAAAAGCCGCGCAGAACGCCGGGCACTCAGTGTCGGTGCCGTTCTCACCGGGCCGCGTCGATGCTTCGCAGGAGCAAACCGATGTCGAATCGTTCGGCTTCCTCGAACCGATCGCCGATGGCTTCCGCAATTACAGCAAAGGCAAATACACGGTTGCGGCGGAAACTCTGCTGATCGACAAGGCGCAATTGCTGACTCTCACGGCACCGGAAATGACCGTGCTGTTGGGTGGTCTGCGGGTGTTGAACACCAACGTCGGGCAGACGCGGCATGGCGTGTTCACCGATAAAACCGATACGCTGAGCAATGACTTCTTCACTCACCTGCTGGACATGGGCGTGGAATGGACGCCGACGTCGCGGGATGCCGATGAGTTTGAAGGCCGTGACCGCAAGACCGGGGCGCCAAAGTGGACGGCGACACGAGTGGATCTGGTGTTCGGCTCGAATGCGCAATTGCGCGCGTTGGCCGAGGTGTATGCCAGCGCCGATGCGAAGACGCAGTTCGTCAATGATTTCGTCAAGGCATGGACGAAGGTGATGAATCTGGATCGGTTTGATCTGCGTAAATAGCTGTTTCTTGTACTAATGAAAATGCCGCTCGTTGAGCGGCATTTTTTTGTTGATCGTTCCCACGCGCAGCAAAGGAATGCAGCAAGGGACGCTCTGCGTCCCAAAGCCGACGCAGAGCGTCGGGAGAGGCATTCCCACGCAGAGCATGGGAACGATCAATCAAACGCCCAGGAGTTGATCGGCGTTACGCCAGGCTTTTGCTTACCACTTCATACACGTCGCTGGACAACGCTCCGGACGCCAGAATCCGCTCCAGCTCAGCCTTCATCAGCGCCTGACGCGCGCTGTCGTATTTGCGCCAGCGGGTCAGCGGGGCCAGTTGGCGCGAGGCGATCTGTGGGTTGAAGCCGTTCAACTCGATCACCAGATCGGCGAGGAAGCGATAACCGGACCCGTCCGCCGCGTGGAAGTTGATCAGGTTCTGCCCGGCGAACGCGCCGATCAGTGCCCGCACCTTGTTCGGGTTCTTGATGTTGAACGCCGGGTGCTGCATCAATGCCTTCACCCGCTCCAGCCCGCCCGGCAAGGTGCTGCCGGCCTGCACGCTGAACCATTGATCCATGACCAGCGGATTGTCCTTGAAGTGCTCAGCGAAACTGGCGAGCGCCAGTGCCTTCTGCTCCTCGAACGGTGAGTTGACCAGCACCGCCAGCGCAGTCAGGCGCTCGGTCATGTTGTCGGCGGTCTCGAACTGCTCCAGGGCCGCCGCCAGCACTTCCGGCTTGCCGCTGAGCATCAGGTACGACAGGGCAATGTTCTGCAAGGCGCGCCGGGCGAAGTGCTCGGCCTCGGCCACGTACGGAGTCTTTTTCGACAGATCGCGATTGGCCTGATAACGCAGCCACAGCGCTTCGAACAAGCCTTCGGCGAGTTGCTTGCGGGCGAACTCGCGAGCGACATGAATCGCCTCGACGTCAGCCACTTCGCTGATCTCGGTGAGATAGGCCTCCCCCGGCAGCGAGAGCATTTCGGCAACCATCGCCTGATCCAGCGAGTCGTCGGACAGCACCGTGCGCAGCGCCGACACCAGACGCGGATCGAGCTTCAGACTCTCGCCTTTCTGATGCTGGCCAATCAACTCTTGTAGCACTTGCACCGACAACTGCTGACCGGCATCCCAGCGGTTGAAGCCGTCGCTGTCGTGCTGCATCAGGAACATCAGTTGATCGCGGTTGTACGGGAAGCTCAGTTTCACCGGCGCCGAGAAGCCGCGCAGCAGCGATGGCAGCGGTTGCTCGTTAATGTCGACGAAAGTGAAGGTCTGCTCGGCTTCGGTCACCGAGATCACTCGGGTGGTGCCTTGCGCCGAGGCTTCACCGGCCAGACGTAGAGCAATTTCGTTGCCCTGGCTGTCGAGCAGGCCGAGCTCGACCGGAATCACGAATGGCAGTTTTTCTACTTTGTCCGGGGTCGGCGGGCAGCTCTGGCGGAAGGTCAGGCTGTAGGTTTTTGCGGCAGCGTCGTAGGACTCGCTGACGGCCAGACGCGGTGTGCCGGCCTGACTGTACCAGCGCTTGAACTGACTGAGGTCGACGCCATTGGCATCTTCCATGGCCTTGACGAAATCGTCACAGGTCACGGCCTGGCCGTCGTGGCGTTGGAAGTACAGATCGCTGCCCTTACGGAAGCCCTCGGCACCGAGCAAGGTGTGGATCATGCCGACCACTTCCGAGCCCTTTTCGTACACGGTCAGGGTGTAGAAGTTGGAAATCTCGATGAAGCTGTCCGGGCGCACGGCGTGGGCCATCGGGCCGGCATCTTCGGCGAACTGGTGGGTGCGCAGATAGGCGACGTCCTGAATGCGCTTGACCGTCGCCGAGTTCATGTCCGAGGAGAAACCGGCATCGCGGAACACCGTGAAACCTTCCTTGAGCGACAGCTGGAACCAGTCACGGCAGGTCACGCGGTTGCCCGACCAGTTGTGGAAATATTCGTGGGCGACGATCGCCTCGACCCGCTGGTGCGCGGCATCAGTCGCGGTTTCGGCGCGGGCCAGCACGGCGCTGGAGTTGAAGATGTTGAGGCCCTTGTTCTCCATCGCGCCCATGTTGAAATCGTTGACGGCGACGATCATGAAGATGTCCAGATCGTACTCGCGACCGTAGACCTCTTCGTCCCAGCGCATGGATTTCTTCAGGCTGTTCATCGCGTGCTGGCACTTGTCGATGTTTTCCGGCTCGACATAAATGCGCAGCGCGACGTTGCGCTGGCTCATGGTGGTGAAGGTGTCTTCGACGCACCACAGATCACCGGCGACCAGCGCGAACAGGTACGCCGGTTTCTTGAACGGGTCTTCCCAGGTCGCCCAGTGCCGGCCGTCTTCGCCGGGGCCGGAAGCGATCGGGTTACCGTTGGAGAGCAGCACCGGGTAGCTGTGCTGTTCGGCCACGACGGTGGTGGTGAACTTGCTCATCACGTCCGGGCGGTCGAGGTAATAGGTGATCTTGCGAAAGCCTTCGGCCTCGCACTGGGTGCAGAACATCGTGCCGGACTTGTACAGGCCTTCCAGCGCGGTGTTGGTTTCCGGGTGGATCCTGACGCTGGTGTCGAGGGTGAAGCTGTCGCTGCCCGGCTGCAGGGTCAGGTGGCTGTCGGAAATTTGATAGTCCGCTGCGCTCAGTTCCTTGTCGGCCAACGTTACCGAGAGCAATTCCAGCTGCTGGCCGTCGAGCACCAGCGGCGGCAGGCCTGCGCCGCGCTCGGGGTTGCGGCGCATCACCAGTTGCGCGTGAACCAGGCTGTGGTCCTCAAACAACTCGAAGGTCAGGTGGGTTTCGTCAATCAGGTACTCGGGCGCCTGATAGTCCTTGAGGTAAATCATCTTCGGTTGTTCGGTGCGCATGCTGGAATCCTTATTGATGCACGGCGAGCTGATAGGCCGTGTATTTACGAATGTTGATCACGCCGGTGTCGAAGATCAGGTACTGGCCCTTGATCCCCAGCAGCGTGCCTTCGGCAATCGGGTTCTTGTCCAGGTTGAAGCTGACGATTTTCGCCGGGTATTGCTCGACGGGATAGCGGATTTCCAGCGGTTCGACATCGGCAATCGTCTGAATCGCCTGTAGGCCGAATCGCTCCTGCAAGCCTTGCAGGCCTTCGGCGCAGCTTTCGAACAATTGATCGCGCACCTGCGCCAGATCCACCGCCGCGGCATCGCCCTTGAGCAAGGCGCGCCAGTTGGTCTTGTCCGCCACCTGACTGCGGAACAGGTCCTCGACAAACCCCGATTGCTGGCGCGTCGACACGCGCATGATCGGCAGCGCCTGACTTGCGCCCTGATCCAGCCAGCGGGTCGGCAACTGCGTGGCACGGGTGATGCCGACCTTGATCCCCGACGAGTTGGCCAGGTAGACCACATGATCAGTCATGCAGAACTGCTGGCCCCACACCGGATCACGGCAGGTGCCGGCGTCGAAGTGGCAACGCTCCGGACTCATGATGCACAGGTCGCACTGCGCCAGTTTGGTCATGCACGGGTAGCAATAACCCTGACTGAAACTGGTTTTGGTCCTGCGCCCGCAATGGGTGCAATGAATTGCTCCCAAAAATTCCAGACGCAGCGTGCTGCCGATCAACGGGTTGACCGGCACCTCGACGTCATCCAGACGAAACGCGTACTGCACGTTCGACCCGTCCAGACGCGCCGACATTTTGCTGATTGCACCGCGGCCAATCTCGATCAATGGATGGCATCCGACTTGAACAGGATGTTCGGCACTTCGATCGACTTCGACGCACATTCTTGCGGGCCCATGTAACCGGTGCGCTGGTCTTCAGGCAGGTTCTGGATTTCCCAGGCGATCATCGCCTGCAACGACAGCTCGCGCTGTTCGGCAGTGAGTTTGTTGCCGTCGGACCATTTACCGATCTCCACGGCCAGTTTCAGGCTTTCGTAGATGTCCGGGGTGATGTTGTTGATCATGTCGTTGAAAGAGGACATCAGGGTCTCCGTGCTCTTTACTGAAACAAAAATGTTAGACGGCCAGTTTACGGCGGTTATACAAACCGCCCAACAAACCGGTGAGGCATCCGATGAGTAACCCGCTCAGGTGCGCGGCATTGGCGATCTGGCCGAAACCGATCAGCGAGATCAGCCCGGACATGCACACCACCAGCCACACCAGCATCATTACCAGCACGCCGCGCGGCAGGCGATATGCCGGATTCGGTGCCAGCAGCTGGAAGATCCAGCAATGCCCGAGCAAGCCGTAAAGCACGCCGGACAGCCCACCAAACAGGCTCGGGCCGCTCCAGACGAACTGCGCGTAGTTGGACACCAGACTGAACAGCAGCGTCAGGCCAATCAAGTTGATGCTGCCCTGACGCGACTCGATGCGCCGCCCCAGTTCCCAGTACCACATGCCGTTCATGGCCAGATGGAGAATGCCGAAGTGGATCAGCATCGGCGTGACCAGCCGCCACCACTGCCCTGCCGCCAGACTGTCGGCCAGCGGCGTGAAGTGGATGTACTCGCCGATCACGCGGAAATCGAGGAAGGTCAGCCAGCGCAGTGTCTCGAGGTTTTCGCCGAGAAAGGTCAGGCCAGCGACGATCAGGCTCAACAGCAGAATGAACCCAGTGGCTTTGGCGTGTTTCAGCTGTTCGCCGAAGCCTGGCCGTTTGAAGGTCTGGCCTACAGGAATATCCAGTTGCTGTTCCGGGTCGCCAGCCGGGAAGCGCTCGTACAGCGAACGCACGTCCTCGCTGATTTCCTCCGGCGCCCACAACACCTGCTCGCCCGCCTCTTCGCTGACCCGATGGGGCACTTGCATGCGCTGCAACAGTTTGACGAAACCGCTCAAATCCACCGCCAACGGCAGGCGCAATACCGCTACCGCACTCATTGCAGCACCTCCGGCCGCTCGACATCGACCCAGACGAATTTTTGCGGATCCAGGCGCGTTTCCTGGTCCAGACGATAGGCCACCAGTTTGCCGTAGAGCACCGCGCTGTAATCCAGGCACGCGAGGTTCGGGCGGATCGGCGCCGGTTTGCCGCTGCGCCAGTAATGGCCGACGAACAGCAACGGCTCGTCGACGCCATAGCGCAGCAGGGAATTCTTCTCGGTCGAAGTCAGCGGCGTCTGCGCGACAGGTTCTGGCAACGCATCGGGCTGGAAGACGATGTCGCCGTAGGTTTTCGGGTCGTCTTCCCAGAATTTGGTGCGAAAGAATGAACGCACCAGACCGTCGCCGCTGGTCATGGTCAAGCCGCCCGGCAAACGCATGTCGGTGCCGCGCAGCAAGCGGTCGAACACAGTGCAGGCAAAACTGCCCGGAACCGCCGAGGCCTGGAGGAAGTGCTCATCGACGCAGCCATTGGGAAACAACGCTCGCAACGGCTCGATCAGTCCGGCATCCCAGCAGGCGTGGACGACGCGGAAACGACCGGCATCGACGAACAGCGGCAGTTCATAGAACCATTGCTGGAAGTCATGCCAGTCGCCGGGATGGTCTTCAAATTGAGTGAGGGTTTCCTGCAACAGCCGCGCGTGGCGCTTGGTGTGTTCGCGCACGAACTGCTTGCCGCTGCCCGGTGGTGCCGGGGTGACCCAGCCGAGCGCGTTGAATTCATGGTTGCCCATGATGCACAGCGCCTGACCCGCCTCGACCATGTCGTGGACGATGTGCAGCGCCTCGCGAATGCGCGGGCCGCGGTCGATGATGTCGCCGACGAACACCGCCATGCGTGAAGGATGGCGCCAGACCCCGGCCTGCTTGTGATAACCGAGACGGTCCAGCAAGTGTTCGAGGGTCAGAGCGCATCCGTGCACGTCACCGATCAGGTCGTAACTGCGCGCGGGATCGAGCATCAGTCGCCTCCGCCCCCAGCTTGCTGCCCCAGCCAAGCTTGGTGCGGCACACCTCGTAGTAATTGTGATCGAGAGGATGAATCAGGCGCAGCTTCTGCGCTTTCTTGCTCACGGTAATGGTGTCGCCCGGTGCGCAGGTGAAATGGTTCTGGCCGTCGCAGGACACCTGCGGGTAGATCTGCATATCTTTGGACACGACGATTTTCAGCTCACTGTTGCCATCGACCACGATCGGCCGTCCCGACAAGGTATGGGGGTACATCGGCACAATCACAATAGCGTCGAGCTTGGGATGCATGATCGGCCCGCCGGCAGACAAGGCGTAGGCAGTGGAGCCGGTCGGCGTGGCGACGATCAGGCCGTCGGCCTTCTGGCTGCAGACAAACTGGCCGTCGATGTACAGCTCGAACTCGATCATCCGCGTCGATTTGCCCGGGTGCAGCACCACGTCGTTGAGCGCATCGCCCTGCCCGATGGCCTCGCCATGGCGACGCACTTCGGCTTGCAGCAGGAAGCGGTTTTCCACCAGATAGTGGCCGTCGAGCACTTCGGCGACCTTGATTTCCAGCTCGTCCGGGCGAATATCGGTGAGGAAGCCGAGGCTGCCACGGTTGATGCCCAGCACCGGAATATTGTGTTTGGCCAGCGCCCGCGCGGCGCCGAGCAGGCTGCCGTCACCACCGACGACTATGACCATGTCGCAGACTTCGCCGAGCATCTTGCGCGACGAGGTTTGCAGGCCGTGGCCGGGCAGGACTTCAGCGATGGTGTCTTCGAGGATCACATGCAGGTGACGGTCGAGCAGAAAGCGTTTCAGTCGGCGGACGGTATCCAGCACCTGGGAACTGCCCAGGCGACCGATGATGCCGATATTACGAAATTGCTCCATGGGACCTCTGCGGACAATCGAAAACGCGAAAACCCGATTATGGGCGAAAGCGCCAGATAGACAAAATCCTTTCAGCCTCAAGGGCGGGCTCAGGTTTAAGGCTATGCTCGCAAGATGATCCTCTTTCCCGACCTGTTGCAGTTGCCTCATCAATTACGCCATCCCGAAGTGCGGGACCTGGCGTGGGTCATCCTCGCACCGCCGATGCTCGCCGCCACGCCGTGGCCGCAGCGCCATCCGCTGGCCGGCAGCGATTGGGTACATGACCCGCAGCGTCTCGAACACTGGCTGCGCCAGCTCGACCACGACAGTTACGGCCTGCTGCAATGGCTGGCGCAGGCGCGCACCCGGCGTCTGGGCCTGTATTACGAGCGTCTGTGGCAGTTCGCTGTGGAGCATGCGCCGGGCATCGAATTGATCGCCGCCAACCTGCCGATCCGCCGCGCCGGGCACACCCTCGGCGAACTCGACATGCTGCTGCGTGACCGCGACGGTGTGCATCACCTGGAATTGGCGATCAAGCTCTACCTTGGCCCGCAGGCTGGCGATGGCCGCGATCCGGCGCAGTGGCTGGGGCCGGGTTGTCATGACCGGCTGGATCGCAAACTGGCGCATCTGGCCGAGCATCAATTGCCGATCTCGGCGCGCCCGGAGAGCCGCGAAGTGCTCGCCGCGCTGGATATCGAGACGTTCAGCGCGCAATTGTGGCTGGGCGGTTATCTACTCTATCCGTGGCCCGGGCAGGCCGATTCACCGCACGGCGCGCATCCGCAACATTTGCGTGGCAGTTGGCTGCATCAGAAAGACTGGCCGGCGTTTGTCGCGCAACGCCCGCCGGGCCGCTGGCAACCCCTGCCCCGCCACGCCTGGCTGGCGCCGGCGCATTATCCGGCGGATCAGGTCTGGGCGGATGAGCATCTGCGTTTGTGGCTCGAAGACCTGCCAGCGTTGGCCCCGGCGCAGTTGATGGTGCGCCTGACCGAGAATGCCCAGGGCGAATGGGAAGAGGCGGAGCGCCTGTTTCTGGTGGCGGATCTTTGGCCGAATGTCCCCGGCCAAACCTGAGATTTGTGGTGCCTGAACTGGCCCCTTCGCTGGCAAGCCAGCTCCCACAGGTTTCGCGGTGAATACAAATCCTGTGGGAGCTGGCTTGCCAGCGAAGGGGCCCACCCCGGTCTAAAGCGAAAGCCGCACCGCCAAAGCCGCCAACGTCACCAGCAACACCGGCACCGTCAGCACAATCCCGACGCGGAAGTAATAGCCCCAGCCAATGTGAATGCCCTTGCGCTCCAGCACATGCAGCCACAGCAAGGTCGCCAGACTGCCGATCGGCGTGATCTTCGGCCCCAGGTCGCTGCCGATGACGTTGGCGTAGATCATTGCTTCCTTGATCACCCCGCTGGCCTGACTGGCGTCGATCGACAGCAAGCCGATCAGTACCGTTGGCAGATTGTTCATGATCGACGACAGCAGCGCCGTCAGCACCCCGGTGCCCATCGCCGCGCCCCACACGCCGTGGCCGGCGAATACATCCAGCCACACGGCGAGGTAACTGGTGAGCCCGGCATTGCGCAAGCCATACACCACCAGGTACATGCCCAGCGAGAAAATCACGATCTGCCACGGCGCCTCTTTCATGACCTTGCGCGTGGAGATCTTGTGGCCCCGCGCGGCAATGCCCAGCAGCAGCGCGGCGCACACTGCCGAAATTGCGCTGATCGGAATGCCCAGCGGTTCGAGGGCAAAGCAGCCTATCAAGAGGATCACCAGCACCGCCCAACCGGCATAGAACGTCGCTTTGTCGTGGATCGCGGTTTGCGGATTTTCCAATTGTTCCGGGTCGTAAGCCGCTGGAATATCGCGGCGAAAGAACCACATCAACATGCCCAACGTCGCCGCCACGCTGACGAAATTGACCGGCACCATCACCGCGGCATAGCGGTTGAAGCCGATGTGGAAAAAGTCCGCCGAAACGATGTTGACCAGGTTTGACACCACCAGCGGCAGGCTCGCCGTGTCGGCAATGAACCCGGCACCCATGACAAAGGCCAGCGTCGCCGCTGGTGAGAACCGCAGCGCCAGCAGCATGGAAATCACGATGGGCGTAAGAATCAGTGCAGCACCGTCATTGGCGAATAGCGCCGAGACCAGCGCACCGAGCAGCACCATGAAGGCAAACAGCTTGCGCCCACTGCCCCGCCCCCAACGCGCCACGTGCAGCGCCGCCCAATTGAAGAAGCCAGCTTCGTCGAGCAACAGGCTGATGATGATGAGCGCTACGAAGGTGCCGGTCGCGTTCCAGATGATCTGCCAGACCAGCGGGATATCGGTGAGGTGGACGACGCCAAAGATCAACGCCAGCACAGCGCCCAGCGTTGCACTCCAGCCGACGCCGAGGCCTTTGGGTTGCCAGATGACGAGGGTGATGGTCAGCAGGAAAATCAGTGACGCAGCGAGCATTCGCAGAAGCCTTCAACTATCGAAAATGGAATGAAGATCAAAATGTGGGAGCGAGCTTGCTCGCGAAAGCGGTAGGTCAATCAGCAATTTTGCAACGGCTGACGACGCCTTCGCGAGCAAGCTCGCTCCCACAGGTTTTTGTGTACGCGGTTATTTCTTGTGTTGCTCGACGAACTGGCCGTACGCATCGATGAATTTCTGCAGGAACGGTTTCACCGAGTCGCTCAGCTTGCCCGCTTCATCAAACGCGTTGCCTGCACCGCCCAGATACGCTTCCGGCTGTTGCAGGCAGTGAATATCGAGGAAAACGAAGGTCTGGCGCAGGTGCTGGTTAGCGCCGAAACCGCCGATGGCGCCTGGGGATACGCTGATCACCGCGCCAGGCTTGCCGCTCCACGCGCTCTGGCCATAAGGGCGCGAACCGACGTCGATGGCGTTCTTCAACGGTGCCGGGATCGAACGGTTGTACTCGGGGGTAACAAACAGCACCGCGTCGGATGACGCCACTTTCTGACGGAAAGTGCTGTAGGCTGCGGGCGGAGAATCGCCGTCGATGTCTTCGTTGTACAGCGGCAGTTCACCGATTTCGACAATCTCGAGCTTGAGATTGGCCGGTGCCAGTTCGGCGAGGGCCAGTGCAACTTTGCGATTGATCGATGCTTTACGCAGGCTACCGACCACTACGGCGACGTTGTAGACATTGCTCATGGAAGACTCTCGATGGTCCGTGGGAAGAGTCGCTAGTTATAGATGATCCAGTGACGCTTTCACCAGTGGTCATTGGTTTTTCCTGCACGGGGAATATTTTTTCCCGCAGGAAAACTTACCAAGCTTGATGACGGTCTACAAAGCCGCAAATCAAGCGTTTTATCTCCAGAGGTTCTAAGCAGATGGCAGCAGTACTCGTCGGTCAGTTTCATGCAAGAGATGCGGAAGGCCGCGTTTATTCCGTGCATGAATTCCAGGAATCGAACCCGTCTGCAGACGGATCCACTGGCTCGGAGCCCATTTACAGACTGGCCATTGGCGATCGGGTCAATAAGGTCAGTGACAGCGAGTTTCTCCTGGTTCAATCAGGCATTACCCTGATCCGTGAACCTGAGCCAACCGTCGCTCAATAACCCGGCGTTATGAGCAGAAGTCATGCGAGCGGACTTGGGGTAGGATTCAGCGTCTGACCCCACCTGCTGAACATGGACTTCACGCATGCGTTTACGCCACATCGAAGTGATTCAGGCGCTCTTGCAGACCGGTCACCTGGGCACCGCCGCCGAATGGCTGCAATTGCCGGTGACCGAGGTCGAAGAGCGTTTGCGCGAAGCCGAGAGTCAGCTGGGGTTCATGCTGTTTGCCAGCGTTCGCGGGCGTTTGCAATCTACCCCCGAAGCGCGCGCCCTGCAGGTGGAAATCGCGCACGTTTATGAGGCGCTGGAGCCAGTGCAGCGGCTGGCCAGCAGCCTCAAGCAATACCTCGCACCACCCTTGCGCATCATCGGCACCCCGCCGCTGGCCCAACAATTACTGCCACAAAGCCTTGCGACCCTGCGCCGACGCTTGCCCGACGCACCTTGCAGCCTGCTCAGCGCGCCGACTCGCGACATTGTCCGCAGCCTGTTATTGCGCGAAAGCGATCTGGGCCTGAGCCTGCACGACCCCGAACACCCCGATATCCACTGCCAATCGCTGGCCCAGGGCAAGCTGCAATTGCTCGCTCCTCACGGCTGGCTGCAACCCAAGCAGAAATACATATCCCTGGCAGACCTCGCCGGTCAGGCCATGGTCGGTCTCGAAGGTCAGGACCCGCTCAGCCCGGCGCTGGAAAACAAGCTCCAGGCCTTGCGTCCGGCGCCAAGCATTCAGACCCGCGTGCAGACCCATCAGATGATGCGCAGCATGGTCGAGGCCGGCGAAGGTCTGGCCATCGTCGACCCCTTCACCGCGTTGGGCGCTCGCACCAGTGGGCTTGACGCCTGCCCGCTCTCACCGGCAGTGCCGATCAACCTCTACGCGCTGACCTTCAAACATGCCACGCCGTCGGCGGCGATTCAGGCACTGCTGGCCATCGTCACGGAACAAGCCGAGGCGATGTTGTCGAGCTGAGTGGTTTTTCCAGCGGATTGTCGAACAGGCGATACCAGAACAGGGCGACCTCGGCGGTGTGCGCATCAATGCCGCGATAGCGCAACTGGTCGATGCCGCCGATCACATAACCGCAACGCTCATACAGACGACAGGCGCCGAGGTTGTTGTTCTGGGTTTCGAGCATGATGCCCGGCAGCTTTTTCTTGCGACTCCAGAACTGCGCCACATCAAGCAACGCCTTGGCCACGCCATGGCGCCGGGCCGGGGCATGCACAGCCAGTTCATCGATGTGGGCAAAGCCGTTCCAGTTGGTGCTGATCACCAGGTGGCCGACCGGCTCGTCGTCCAGATACGCCATGAAAATCGCGCTGTCGGGCGCGTTGTGAAAGGCGCTGAACTCTTCCGGATCGATGCCATAGCACTTGCGGTACGGTACGATCGGCGTCACCGGCCACTGCTCGACCGGTTTGCCGATCGCGGCAGCACCATAGGCGGCGACCTCGAAACTGAAGTCACTGCCCCAGATATACGGCGCGAAACCTTCATCGGCGACGCGCACCGACAACCCTGGGTATTTCGGATTCATGACCGGTTGCATACTGGGAAAAGTCCTCATTCCTTGACGCAGCCGACAGTGTCGACCTTGTTGTCGCGATGGATGATCGCCAGCGTGAATTTCAACTCTTTATACATGAGGCTCAGTGTCCTGAGGCGGCGGTTTGCACCTGACCAGTGCACTCAGGGTAGTGGGTTGCAGCGAATGTGGCGAGAGTGGCAACTTGGCTCCATGTCGCCAAACGCAAAAAATCGCTGCCTTCCTGGTCCCTACTATGGAATGCAATCCCCGTAGGAGCTGCCGAAGGCTGCGATCTTTTGATCTTGATCTTCAGACCTGCGCATCAGCCTCGGCAATCTGCGTCCACAACGCCGGCGCCCCCGCCGATTTGGCGATGATCTCCAGCCGCACCAGATGCGCCGCCAGTTCTTCTTCGGTCGCACGGATGATGCGCGCCGGCTGGCGATCGACCGGCAGACGACGGATTTCCGTGGCTGAGTTGTCCGCGCCCTCGCCCGTACCATTGCCGTCGGAGGCGTTGCCGGCCAGCGACAGGCTGGTCTGGCCGCCGGTCATGGTCAGGTAGACGTCGGCAAGGATCTCCGAGTCGAGCAAGGCGCCGTGCAGTTCACGGCCGGAGTTGTCGACGCCGTAGCGCTTGCACAACGCATCGAGGCTGTTGCGCTGCCCCGGGTGACGTTCCCGGGCCATCATCAGGGTGTCGAGGATGGTGCAGTGCTGGGTGATGTCGGCGCGATCGTGCTGGCCCATCAAAGCGAATTCGTTGTTGATGAAGCCAACGTCGAACGCCGCGTTATGGATGATCAGCTGCGCGCCTTTGATGAATTCGAAAAACTCATCGGCGACTTCGGCAAAGCGCGGTTTGCCGACCAGGAATTCGTTAGTGATGCCGTGTACACCGATCGCACCCTCGTCGCTTTCGCGATCCGGTTGCAGGTACACGTGAAAGTGCCGGCCCGTCAGGCGCCGACCGATCAGTTCGACGCAACCGATTTCAATGATCCGGTGACCATCGGTCACCGGCATGCCGGTGGTTTCGGTATCGAGTACAACGGATCTGGTGGCCATCAGTGCTCAGCTCTCAACGGGTCAATCGGGCAAAGGCGCGGATGTTAACACGCTGGACTCGAACCTTGTGGAGCGAGCCTGCTCGCGAACGGCCACGCCACGATTAGAAAGCGAAATCAGCTCTGCTTGTAACCGCGAACCTCATCCACCCCACGATTGGCCAACTGGTCAGCCCGCTCGTTACCGTGATGGCCAATGTGCCCGCGCACCCACTTCCAGGTGACTTTGTGGCGATTGACCTGCTCGTCCAGCTCTTTCCACAGATCGGCATTCTTCACCGGCTCTTTCGCGGCCGTCTTCCAGCCGCGCTTCTTCCAATTGGCCATCCACTCGTTGATGCCTTTCATCACGTACTGCGAGTCGGTCACCAGCAGCACGTCGCAGGGGCGCTTGAGTGCTTCAAGGCCGCGGATCGCGCCGAGCAGTTCCATGCGGTTGTTGGTGGTGTTGGCCTCGCCGCCCCACAGCTCCTTTTCGACGCCCTTGCACACCAGCAGCGCGCCCCAGCCGCCAGGACCGGGGTTGCCCTTGCAGGCGCCGTCAGTGAACAGTTCTACGGTGTCGACGCTTTCCACGCTTTCGCTCATGCCAGTCTTTCCAGAAAAATGCCTGTCCTGCCAATCACGGATCGACAATGACCGCGGCCGGGACAAGCCCGGCCACAAATAAAAGAGGGTTTACGGTTCGATGCGGCGGCGGTTGACCTTGGCCATCGGCAGCGGAATCAGCTTGCCCATCGGCTCGCGGCGTTCCTGGCGCAATGGCCGGAGCCCCACCACGATCTTGCGCGCCACCAGTAAATAGAAGCCACCGCCGGACAGCTGCCAGTCCCCGGCCTTGCGTTCCCAGCCGGCCAGACGGTGCTGCCACGTGGGCGACGCGAGCGGCGGACGATAGCATCCGAAGCGGCGTTTCTCCAGCGCGAAGCCGAGCAGATTGAGCCAGTCGGCGACCCGCGACGGCGAGATGCAGCGCGCCTTGCGCAGGGCATCATTGGCGAAGAAATGCCGCAGGCCCCAGGTGCTCCAAGGGTTGATGCCGATGATCAGCAGATGCCCGCCGGGGCGCACGCTGCTCGCCGCTTCACGCAGCAAACCGTGGGGCGACAGGCAGAAATCCAGACCGTGCTGCATCACCACCACGTCGGCGGCATGCTCGCTCAACGGCCAGGCCTGCTCTTCGCAAACGATCTCGACGCCGGGCAACGGCGCGCCAAGACGCACGTTGCGCTGCACTTGCGACGCCGCCGGCGGGGTTTCGGCGGACGGGCCGTAATGCACCAGATAACCGCCGAAGAACCGGCCGAGCTCGTCGTCGAGCATGCGCCGCTCTTCATCCAGCAGAAATTGCCCGAGCGGCCCCGACAGCCATTCGCGGGCGGCGCTGATCAATGCCAGCCAGTCGGGATCGGCCTGAGCGAACGCTTTATCGGTCATGTCATTCTCCAACGCGCCAGGAACTACTAAGATGCGCCAATGTTTTCCGCTTGGCGAATTCCGACGATGATACAGATCAGTGCCCTGCCCGCGTTCACCGACAACTACATCTGGTTGTTACAGGATCATCAGACCCAGCGCTGCGCGGTGGTCGATCCGGGCGATGCCGCCCCGGTGCAGGCGTGGCTCGAGGCCCATCCGGGCTGGGTGCTCAGCGATATTCTGATCACCCACCATCACCATGACCACGTCGGCGGTGTCGAGCGCCTGAAAGCGGCGACCGGCGCCAAGGTCTACGGCCCGGCCAGCGAAAGCATCCCGGCGCGCGACGTAGCGCTGAAAGACAACGACAGGGTCAGCGTGCTCGGCTGGGACTTCGCAGTCTACGCGGTGCCCGGTCACACTTTGGGACATATTGCTTATTACCACCATGGCCTGCTGTTCTGCGGCGATACCCTGTTCGCCGCCGGTTGCGGCCGGCTGTTCGAAGGCACGCCCGAGCAGATGTACCACTCGCTCAGCCGACTGGCGACCCTGCCGGAAGATACCCTGGTCTACTGCACCCATGAATACACCTTGAGCAATCTGAAGTTTGCCGCCGCCGTCGAGCCTGGCAATCGGCATGTTGCCGCCCGTCTGGAAAAGGTCACTCAGCAACGGCAGAACGGCGTGATGACCCTGCCGTCGACGCTGGCTCTGGAAAAGCTCACCAATCCGTTTTTACGCACTTCTGAAACATTGGTTACACAAAAAGTGGACGAACGGGAAGGCGCTCAAAACCGGGCGCCGAGTGAGGTTTTTGCGGCTCTGCGGGCATGGAAAGACACGTTCTGACGACCGCGTCGGCGGGGGCAAAAATTCTCAATGGTTGACCGCAGGGGGTGCGCTTTCTAGAATCGCCCGACATTTTTGCCCGGAACTTACTTCCAGCCAATGTCGTCATCCATACGTAAGTCCGTCAATTCAGATGCTTTGACCCGCCTGGCGCAAGCCATCGCGGTGGCTGTGTCCGCCACGCTGGCGGGTTGCTCCAGCCACGCTCCGCAGACTGAAGCGACGCACACGCCGAACATTGCTGCGCGAGCCAAGCAGAAGCCGATCTGGCTGACCGAGAAGCCCACTCCCGTGGCGCCCCAGGACATCTGGGAACGCATGCGCCAGGGCTTTCAGTTGCAGGAAGGCCTTGGCGTCAATCCGCGCATCGAGCAACAACGCCTGTGGTTCGCCAGTAATCCCTCTTTTCTCGAGAATGCCGGCGAACGCGGCAGTCTCTACATTCATTACATCGTCGAACGCCTCGAAGAACGCAACATGCCGCTCGAACTGGCCCTGCTGCCAGTGATCGAGAGCGCCTACAACCCGATGGCGTATTCCCGCGCCGATGCGGTGGGCCTGTGGCAATTCATTCCGTCCACCGGGCGTTACTTCAATCTGCGCCAGACCCGCTTCTACGACGGTCGTCGCGACATCACCGCCTCGACCACGGCAGCGATGGATTACCTGACTCGCCTGCACGACATGTTCAACGGCGACTGGCTGCTGGCTCTGGCGGCCTACAACGCCGGTGAAGGTACGGTCAGCCGGGCGATCGAGCGCAACGAAAAGCTCGGCCTGCCTACCGACTACTGGAACCTGCCGCTGCCGGCGGAAACCCAGGCCTATGTGCCGAAACTGCTGGCACTGTCGCAAGTGGTGCTGGCGCCGGAAGCCTACGGCGTCAACCTCAACCCGATCGCCAACGAACCGTACTTTCAGGTCGTCGAAATCAACCAGCGCATGGACCTGTCCAAGGTCGCTGCGGTGGCCAACATCGATGAAGACGAACTGTTCCAGCTCAACCCGGCGTTCAAACAGCGCACCACCATCGACGGCCCGCAGCATTTGCTGGTGCCGACGTCCAAGGCACAACTGCTGACCGCGAGTCTGCAGACCATGCGCCCGGACGAGCTGATCAGCCCGCGCTCGCTGAAACCGGTGTTCGAAGGAGCCGATCCGTCGGAAGTGGCGCAGCTCAAGCGTGCCTATCGGGTCAAACGTGGCGACAACCTCGGCTCCATCGCCAAGGCCAACAAGGTCGAAATCAAGGATCTGCAGCGCTGGAACAAGCTGACCGGCAAGAACCTCAAGGTCGGTCAGACCCTGGTCATGCAGGACAACACCAAGCGCGCCCCGGCGCGTAAATCCGGCCGGGTCAACACCGTGGTCGCGGCGAATACCAAGACCAAAAGCAAGGACGAGAGCAAGCAGCAGACTCAGTACAAGGTCAAGCGCGGCGACACCCTGTACGTGGTGGCCAAGCGCTTCAACGTTGAGATGCAGCATCTCAAGCGCTGGAACCCGGGTGCGGGCAAGGCACTCAAGCCTGGGCAAATGCTCACGGTTTATCAGCCGCACTGATGAAGAGCCCCTGAGTTTTCAGGGGCTTTTTATTGCCGATTGCTTTGTGCCAGGCGGGAACACTGTGGCGAGGGGATTTATCCCCGCTGGGCGCGCAGCGGCCCCGTTTTTTCTGCATCTTGAAGAAGGGGGACTGCTGCGCAGTCCAGCGGGGATAAATCCCCTCGCCACAGATAACCCCCCACCACAGAAACAAATTGGCGCAACATCGTGTACCGATTAACCCGGCATTAACCCGCATCTTTTTCCTGTCCAGACAAGCTGTTACTGTACGGCCCACAAAGCCCAAGCCGCTGGATCGGATCTGACTTGAAGCGTGCCCTCTCCCTGCTCCTGATCAGCCTGGCCTTGAGCTCACCCGCAAGCGCGACGATTACCGAAAGTCATGGTTATGCGCAGTTCGGCACGCTCAAGTACCCGGCCAGATTTACCCACTTCGACTGGGTCAACCCGCAAGCGCCCAAGGGCGGTACGTTGCGGGTGATGGCGTTCGGCACCTTCGATACGGTCAATCCGTACACCTTCAAGGGCACCAGCCCGGTCACCACAGCCAATTTTCTTCAGTACGGCATCAACGAGTTGAACGAGCCGCTGATGGTCGGTACCGGGCAATATTCGCCGTCCGGCGACGAGCCGGCGTCGAGCTATGGTTTGATCGCACAATCGGTGGAGTACAGCGAAGATCGCAGCTGGGTCGTCTTCAATCTGCGTCCCGAAGCACGATTTCACGACGGCACGCCGATCACAGCCTACGACGTAGCGTTCTCCTATCGAACGCTGCTCAAGGACGGTCATCCGCTGTATCGCACGGCCCTGCAGGAAGTGCTGCGGGTCGACATCCTCAACAAACAGCGCATCCGTTTCGTGCTCAAGCGCTCGGGCAACCCGCTGTTGATCCTGCGCCTGGGCGAGCTGCCAGTGCTGCCGCAGCATTACTGGAAAGACCGCGACTTCAAGGCTACAACCTTTGAGCCGCCGCTGGGCAGCGGGCCGTACCGCATCACGTCAGTCACGCCGGGGCGGCAGCTGATTTTCGAACGGGTCAAGGATTACTGGGGCAAGGACCTGCCGGTCAATCGCGGCAAGTACAATTTCGATCGCATGGAAGTCGAGTTCTACCGCGACAGCGATGTGGCCTTCGAAGCGTTCAAGGCCGGTGAGTTCGACATCTACATCGAGCATCAGGCGAAGAACTGGGTCAATGGTTACAACTTCCCCGCCGTACGGCGTGGCGATGTCATCAAGGCGCAGATCCCGCATCAGATCCCGACCCAGACTCAGGGCCTGTTCATGAACACCCGCCGCGCGACGTTCTCGGACGTAAAGACTCGCGAGGCGCTGGGCCTGATGTTCGACTTCGAATGGACCAACCGCGCGTTGTTCAGTGATGCGTATCAACGCACCACCAGTTACTACCCCAACAGCGAATTCACCGCCTCGGGTCTGCCGGTCGGGCATGAATGGCTGATGCTCAAGCCGTACAAGGATCAGCTCCCGGCCAGGCTGTTCACCGAGCCGTTCACCCTGCCGAAAACCGACGGCCGTGGCATTCCGCGCGAGACCATGCGCAAGGCCCTCGCCCTGCTTGCCGAAGCCGGCTGGAAACTCCACGGCCAGCGCTTGCAGAACGCTGATGGCCAACCGCTGCGCTTCGAACTGCTGCTGGTCAATCCGAGCCTGGAGCGTCTTTATCAGCCGTACATCGAGAACCTCAACAGCATCGGCATCGACGCGCGCCTGCGCACCGTCGATCGTGCGCAATACAAGCAGCGCCTCGATCAATTCGATTTCGACATGATCTCGATGACCCTGGGCCAGACCTTAAGCCCGGGCCTTGAGCAGTGGCAGTATTTCCACTCCAGCCAGGTGAACGTCAAGGGCAGCAAGAATTACGCGGGCATCGCCAATCCCGTGGTCGATCACCTGCTCGAACAGTTGCTCGCCGCGCGCACCCGCGACGAGCAGGTCGCCGCCGGCAAGGCACTCGACCGCGTGCTGCTCTGGCAGCACTACAGCATTCCCAACTGGTACCTCAATTATCACCGTCTGGCCTACCGCAACCGGTTGGCCTTTGTCACCACGCCGCCCTACACCCTGGGCCTGAGCGCATGGTGGCTGAAGTCTTCGGAGAAAGATCGATGAACGCTGTTCGCACCCTGCTCGTGCAGGCCGGCGGCTTGCTGTTCGCCGGGCTGGCCTGGGCCGCCCCGCAACACGCCGTGACCCTGTACAACGAGCCGCCGAAATACCCGGCCGACTTCAAGCATTTCGACTACGTGAATCCCGATGCGCCCAAGGGCGGCGTGTTTCGTCAGGCCGGGTTCGGTGGCTTCGACAGCCTCAACCCGTTCATCAACAAAGGCGTGCCGGCCGATGACATCGGCCAGATCTACGACACCCTGACCAAACACAGCCTCGACGAGCCGTTTACCGAATACGGCCTGATCGCCAGCAAAATCGAAAAAGCCGACGACAACAGTTGGGTGCGTTTCTACCTGCGCCCCGAGGCCCGCTTTCACGACGGCCACCCGGTGCGCGCCGAAGACGTGGTGTTCAGCTTCGAGACGTTGACCAAGGAAGGCTCGCCGATGTTTCGCGGCTACTACAACGACGTCGCCGAAGCCATCGCCGAAGACCCGTTGAAAGTCTTGTTCAAGTTCAAGCACAGCAACAACCGCGAGCTGCCGCTGATCCTCGGCCAGTTGCCGGTCCTGCCAAAACACTGGTGGGCCAGCCGCGACTTCAACAAGGGCAATCTGGAAATCCCATTGGGCAGCGGCCCGTACAAGGTCACCGAAGTGAAGGCCGGCCGTTCGGTACGTTACGAACGGGTCAAGGATTACTGGGGCAAGGACTTGCCGGTCAACCGTGGCTTCTACAACTTCGACACGATGACCACCGACTATTACCGCGACAACACCGTCGCCCTCGAAGCGCTGAAAGCCGGGCAGTTCGACTACTGGCTGGAGATGACTGCGAAGAACTGGGCCAGCGCCTATAACGTTCCGGCGGTCACCGAGGGCCGTTTGATCAAGGAACTGATCCCCAACAGCAACCCGACCGGCATGCAGGGCTTCGTCTTCAACCTGCGCCGCCCGGTGTTCCAGGATGTGCGCGTGCGTCAGGCGCTGGGGCTGCTGTTCGATTTCGAATGGACCAACAAGCAGTTGTTCAACGGCGCTTACGTGCGCACTCGCAGCTACTTCGAGAACTCGGAAATGGCCGCCACCGGCCTGCCCGACGCCGAGCAACGGAAGATCCTCGAACCGTTCCGCAGCAAACTGCCGGCCCAAGTATTCAGCGAAGCCTTCGAAAATCCCAAGACCGACACCAGCGGCATGATCCGCAACCAGCAGCGCGAGGCATATCAACTGCTGCAAGAGGCCGGCTGGAAGATTGTCGATGACAAAATGGTCGACGCCACCGGCAAACCGGTGGTGATCGAATTCCTCCTCGCCCAGACCGAATTCGAACGCGTGCTGCTGCCATTCAAGCGCAACCTCAGCGACCTCGGCATTGATCTGGTGATCCGCCGCGTTGACGTCTCGCAGTACATCAACCGCGTGCGTTCGCGGGACTTCGACATGATGGTCGGCAGCTTCCCGCAGTCCAACTCGCCGGGCAACGAACAGCGCGAGTACTGGATGAGCGCCGCCGCCGACAAGCCGAGCAGTCGCAACAGCATGGGCCTGAAAGACCCGACCGTCGACCAACTGGTGGAAAGCCTGATCAACGCCGACTCGCGCAAAAGTCTGGTGGCCCACGCTCGCGCCTTGGACCGGGTGCTGCAATGGGGCTACTACGTGGTGCCGAACTGGCACATCAAGAGCTGGCGCGTGGCCTACTGGAACCACATCGGCCACCCGAAAACCTCGCCCAAGTACGACATCGGCATCAACACCTGGTGGGTCAAGCCTGACGCCAAGCCTGCCGTAGAAGTCGAAACCCAACTGCAAGCCGACCCTGCGGGCACGGAGTAATCAGATGCTGGCGTATATCTTTCGGCGACTGCTGCTGATCATCCCGACCCTGTTCGGCATCCTGCTGATCAACTTCGTGATCATCCAGGCCGCGCCCGGCGGGCCGGTCGAGCAGATGATCGCCAAGCTCGAAGGCTTCGAAGGCGCCACCAGCCGGATTGCCGGCGGCGGTGCCGAGGTGGCGGTGGCCGGCTCGTCCTATCGTGGCGCGCAGGGGCTGGACCCGGCGCTGATCAAGGAAATCGAGCACATGTACGGGTTCGACAAATCGGCCCCGGAACGCCTGTGGATCATGGTCAAGAACTACGCGCAGCTGGATTTCGGCGACAGTTTCTTCCGCGACGCCAAGGTCATCGACCTGATCAAGGAAAAGATGCCGGTGTCGATCTCGCTGGGGCTGTGGAGCACGCTGATCATGTACCTGGTGTCGATCCCGCTGGGGATCGCCAAGGCCACGCGGCACGGCAGCCACTTCGACGTCTGGACCAGTTCGGCGATCATCGTCGGCTATGCGATCCCGGCGTTTCTGTTTGCGATCCTGCTGATCGTGGTGTTTGCCGGGGGCAGTTATCTGGACTGGTTCCCCCTGCGCGGGCTGACTTCGAACAACTTCGATGAGCTGAGTTTCGGCGGCAAGATCCTCGATTACTTCTGGCACCTGGCATTGCCAGTGACGGCGCTGGTGATCGGCAACTTTGCGACCATGACTCTGTTGACGAAAAACAGCTTTCTCGACGAAATCAACAAGCAGTACGTGGTCACCGCTAAAGCCAAAGGCCTGACCCGCCATCGCGTGCTCTACGGCCACGTGTTCCGCAACGCCATGCTGCTGGTGATCGCCGGTTTCCCATCGGCATTCATCGGTATTTTCTTCACCGGCTCGTTGCTGGTGGAAGTGATCTTCTCCCTCGACGGCCTCGGCCTGATGAGTTTCGAAGCGGCGATCAACCGCGATTACCCGGTGGTGTTCGGCACGCTGTTCATCTTCACCCTGCTCGGGCTGGTGGTGAAACTGATCGGCGACCTGACCTACACCTTTGTCGATCCGCGCATCGACTTTGCAAGCCGGGAGCATTGAGATGAACCTGTCCCCTCTCAACCGCCGACGCTTCGAACTGTTCAAGGCCAACAAGCGTGGCTGGTGGTCGCTGTGGCTGTTTCTTATCCTGTTTGGCCTGAGTCTGGGCGCCGAGCTGATTGCCAACGACAAGCCGCTGGTCGTGCATTACGACAACAACTGGTATTTCCCGGCGATCAAGCGCTACCCGGAAACCGCCTTCGGCGGCGAATTCCCGCTGGAAGCCAACTACAAGAGTCCGTACATCCGTGAGCTGCTCAAGGCCAAGGACGCGTGGATTCTGTGGGCGCCGATCCCCTACAGCTATCAGAGCATCAACTACGACCTGAAAGTCCCGGCCCCGGCGCCACCCTCGGCGGACAACCTGCTGGGTACCGACGATCAGGGCCGCGACGTGTTGGCGCGGGTGATCTACGGCTTCCGCATTTCCGTGCTGTTTGCGCTGACCTTGACCGTGTTGAGCTCGATCATCGGCGTGATCGCCGGGGCGCTACAGGGTTTCTACGGCGGCTGGGTCGATCTGGCCGGGCAGCGTTTTCTCGAGATCTGGTCGGGGCTGCCGGTGCTGTACCTGCTGATCATCCTCGCCAGTTTCGTCCAGCCGAATTTCTGGTGGCTGCTGGGCATCATGCTGCTGTTCTCGTGGATGAGCCTGGTCGACGTGGTGCGCGCCGAGTTCCTGCGTGGCCGCAACCTCGAATACGTGCGCGCGGCCCGCGCGCTGGGCATGCAGAACGGCGCGATCATGTTCCGTCACATCCTGCCCAACGCCATGGTCTCGACCATGACCTTCATGCCGTTCATCCTCACCGGCGCCATCGGCACCCTGACTGCACTGGACTTCCTCGGTTTCGGCTTGCCGGCCGGCAGTCCGTCGCTGGGCGAACTGGTTGCCCAGGGCAAATCCAACCTGCAGGCGCCGTGGCTGGGCATGAGCGCGTTTGCCGTACTGGCGCTGATGTTGAGTCTGCTGGTGTTTATCGGCGAGTCCGCTCGCGATGCCTTCGACCCGAGGAAGTGAAATGAATCAGGACAATCTGATCGAAGTGCGTGACCTCGCCGTCGAATTCGGTTTCGGCGAGCGCGTCCACCGCGTGGTCGAGGGCGTGAGCTTCGACATCAAGCGCGGTGAGACCCTGGCGCTGGTCGGTGAATCGGGCTCGGGCAAATCGGTCACGGCGCATTCAATCCTGCGCCTGCTGCCCTACCCCATGGCGCGGCATCCGGCCGGCAGCATCAATTACGCCGGGCAGAACCTGCTGGATTTGAGCGAGAAGACCATCCGCCATATTCGTGGCAACCGCATCGCGATGATCTTTCAGGAGCCGATGACCTCGCTCAATCCGCTGCACTCGATCGAAAAGCAGATCAACGAAGTGCTCGGCATCCACAAGGGCCTGAGCGGCAAAGTCGCGACCAAGCGCACTTTGGAGCTGCTGGAGATGGTCGGCATCCCCGAGCCGCACAAGCGTCTCAAGGCCCTGCCCCATGAATTGTCCGGCGGCCAGCGCCAGCGGGTGATGATTGCCATGGCCCTGGCCAACGAGCCGGAATTGCTGATTGCCGACGAACCGACCACCGCGCTGGACGTGACCGTTCAGCTGAAAATCCTCGATTTGCTCAAGGAACTTCAGGCTCGATTGGGCATGTCGCTGCTACTGATCAGTCACGATTTGAACCTGGTGCGAAGAATTGCGCATCGCGTATGTGTCATGCAGCGCGGTTGCATCGTCGAACAGGCATCGTGCGCAGAGCTGTTCCGTTCGCCGCAGCATCCGTACACTCGGGAATTGCTCGGCGCGGAGCCCAGCGGTGGCCCCGCGAGCAATGAAATCGGCGCGCCGCTGCTCGAAGTCGAGGACCTGAAAGTCTGGTTCCCGATCAAGAAAGGCCTGCTCAAGCGCACGGTGGATTACGTCAAGGCAGTGGACGGCATCAATTTCAGCCTGCCTCAGGGCCAGACCCTGGGAATCGTCGGCGAAAGTGGCTCCGGCAAATCCACCCTCGGTCTGGCGATTTTGCGTCTGATCGGCAGCAAAGGCGCGATCCGCTTTGAAGGCAAGCAGCTAGACTGCCTGACGCAGAGTGAGGTTCGCCCGCTGCGGCGGGAAATGCAGGTGGTGTTTCAGGACCCGTTTGGCAGCCTGAGCCCGCGCATGTGCGTCAACGACATCGTCGGCGAAGGCCTGCGGATACACAAGATGGGCACCGCAGCCGAACAGGAAGCGGCGATCATCGCGGCATTGAAGGAGGTAGGTCTGGATCCGGAAACCCGGCACCGCTACCCCCACGAATTTTCCGGTGGGCAACGGCAGCGAATAGCCATTGCCCGGGCCCTGGTGCTGAAACCGGCGCTGATCCTGCTGGACGAGCCGACTTCGGCGCTCGACCGCACGGTGCAGCGGCAAGTGGTGGAGCTGTTGCGTTCACTGCAAGCCAAGTACAACCTGACGTATTTGTTCATCAGCCATGACCTGGCTGTCGTCAAAGCGCTGAGCCACCAGCTGATGGTGGTCAAGCATGGCCAAGTGGTCGAACAGGGAGACGCGCAAAGTATTTTTGCCGCCCCCCAACATCCGTATACACAGCAGTTGCTGGAAGCCGCTTTTCTGGCACCAGCCACTGCGCAATAACCTGAAAGAGGAGCAACACATGGGTTTTCTCGCCGGTAAGCGCGTACTGATCGTCGGTGTCGCCAGCAAGCTGTCCATCGCATCCGGCATCGCTGCCGCCATGCATCGCGAGGGCGCTGAGCTTGCCTTCACTTATCAGAACGACAAACTCAAGGGTCGCGTCGAAGAGTTCGCACAAGGCTGGGGTTCGAGCCCTGAGCTGTGCTTCCCGTGCGACGTGGCCAGCGATGAAGAAATCGCCAAGGTCTTCGAACAACTGAGCAAGAAGTGGGACGGCCTGGACTGCATCGTCCACTCCGTCGGCTTCGCCCCGGGCGACCAACTGGACGGCGACTTCACCGAAGCCACCACCCGTGAAGGTTTCCGCATCGCTCACGACATCAGCGCCTACAGCTTCGTGGCCCTGGCCAAAGCCGGCCGCGAAATGATGAAAGGCCGCAACGGCAGCCTGCTGACCCTGTCGTACCTGGGCGCCGAGCGCACCATGCCGAACTACAACGTGATGGGCATGGCCAAGGCTTCGCTGGAAGCTGGCGTGCGTTACCTGGCCGGCTCCCTGGGCCCGGACGGCACCCGCGTCAACTGCGTATCGGCCGGTCCGATCCGTACTCTGGCCGCGTCGGGCATCAAGAACTTCCGCAAGATGCTGGCTGCCAATGAAGCGCAAACCCCACTGCGCCGCAACGTCACCATCGAAGAAGTCGGCAACGCCGGCGCCTTCCTGTGCTCCGACCTGGCGTCGGGCATCAGCGGTGAAATCATGTACGTCGACGGCGGCTTCAACACCACCGCGATGGGCAACATCGAAGAGTGATCTTCCTGTAGCCGATAAAAAACCCGCCGGTTCTGGCGGGTTTTTTTATGCCTGCGGAAAAGCTCGCCCAACTACATATGTACCGCCACCCACCCTGCCCTGCCTTTGATACTCGGCGCTCGATGCTTATCAGCCGCCAGGGAGGCGCAGATGGACGACACACCGGTACATGAACAGACATTGATCCAGAACCTCATCGCGGAATTGACTGCCGTACCGGTGGTCAGCGCCGCCGGACCGGCGCGTACGCTGGAGGTGCCCCGTCCGTGCCTGCTGCGCGAATGGATGGAGCTTTACTGGACTGCCCTCGAACGCCCCGAATTCCTCGACTGGGCCAGCCGCTTCCATATCGATCTGGATACCTTGCAGATCAAGGGCGATACCCTGCAAGCGCAGATTCCCTCGAACGGCTCCAGCGACGTACGCACCTTTCGGCTGGAAGATGATTCCGGCTGGTGGCAGATGGCGCCGATGCTGCTGTCGATTTCCCAGCGCATTGACCCCGCCGGGTCAGGCCTGCCCTATATCGGCGGCAAGTCCGCCAACCCGCTGTATCGCTTTCCACGGCAAGTGGTTTTGGCGTTCTACGGTTATCCGGAACCGCAAAACCAGATTCAGGCCCGAGTCCTCGTCGCCGAGTTGAAGAAAACCGGTCTGGCCGCCATTGATGAAAACGGCCAGACCACTTCAGCGCTCGTCAAGGAGCGCAACGCGCAACTGGAGGATTTACAGGCCATCGCCGAGCGAATCGACGAGGTGCTGCTGGCGAGCGATCCGTTCGAGCAGCGAGGCTTTCTCGACACGCCGGTAACACTCACTTCGGCTTCTGTTTCCGCTCCCGTCAGAGGGCCTCGCCTCAAACTGGGCGAACTCCTGCGTCGCTACGAGTTTGCTTTGCCAGAGGACGCCGAAGCAGCCAAAGCGCTGGCGCAACGCCTGCGACAACAGCGCTGGCCGCAATTGCCCTACGTCAGCGACTACGTGCAGACTGGCGCGCCCATCCGCCGCTATCGCGAAGACTTCGCTGATCTGGAAGACGCTCGGCACATCGTCAAGCGCCTGGAAGCACTGAGCTGGAACAAGCCACCGACGGCCAGGATCGATTACGAGGAATTCAGTGATCCGCATCCGGAGTCTGCACTGGCAGAATGGATCGCAGACGGCCAGAGTGACTTGCAACTACTCAGTTCCAACGCCGATTTTCAGAACATTCTGCGGCAGCGCGGCTTACCCGCAGACAGTCAACTGCTGGTGACTGAATCCGGTCATGTCGGCACTGCCAGTGCGCAAGGCTGGGTCACGTTAACGGCACAGGTAGAAGGCCACGCGGACCTGAAGCTCTATCGCGACAAACTCAAAGTCAAGGCACGCAAAGCTGGCGGCGCCTTGCGCTCCAACGGGCGAGTCACGCTCGCGCAGATGCTGCGATTCTACGAGTTGCCGCTGCCGAGGACTATTCAACAGGCCCTGTCCCTTGCCCACTGGAACAAGATCAATCTGCACATGCGCCCCGGGCACATGAACCAGTGGTACCTGCTAGGCCAGCCCGGCACCCGGACCGAGCGATTCAGCGCTGCGCAACGCCAGATCGTCATCGACACCACCCAATCGTTTTTGCCCAAGGACTCGGTACCGTTGATCGACTATCTGAGCGAAGGCGTCGATACCGACTTGCCGCTTGCAACGCTCAAGGCCAAGGCCGACTACCTGATCAGCTGTATCCTGATCACGCCACGCGCGCGCACATTGGGCAATCAACTGCTTGCAAAGCTCGCGCCGCCGGGCCAGAACAAGCGTCTGGTGGCGACCAACCGCGACCGCCTGTTGCTCGCTGCGTTGATTCTCAGTCTGGAGCCGAGCGCCGGCGAGGACCTGAACCGCATCATCGGCCAGCGTCTGGAGGACAGCGATTTCTGGGGCGAGCGTTACGATGAAGTACGACGTTTCATTGATCGGCAACCCGGTCTGGCACCGATCAAAAACAAGACCCTGGCGACCCATCTTCTGCTGTCGGCCATGGCGCCGGAATTCCTCACACGCGATATTCCGGCATTCATCGCTTACATGAGTTGCCTGCGCTGGGTCAGGTTGAAACAGGTCGTGCTTTACATTGAAAGTCGTTTCCCTGGTGTGGCCCGCCTGATGACGTTCGGACAACTCAGTGCCCTGACGAAAGGCCCGGCGCCTGCGGATTTTTACAAGTTTCTGCGCGGTGAAGCCTGCGCCTCGGTGATCGTTGACTGGGCGGTCGCCAGAGGATTGATCCAGCGTAATGCCGAATGCCCGGTCACGGTGTACGACGCCGCGACGCTGAAGCGCGCCGATCGGGTTTTTCGCAGTCACAATCGGTTGATGCGCGGCTTATACCATCGGGCCTTTCTGGCGTCTTTCCCCACGCCTGCAACAATCGCGCAGTCGGATCTGCGCAACGTGTTTGCTGATAATCCGTATCTGGAGGCCAAGGTACTGTCTCTCTCGGAAACACACGGACAAGCTTCTGCGCCGCTTTACTCGCTGAGCCAATTGCACGTGGCCGGCAAGCTCTCAGACGATATGAAGGCCTGGCAATCAAGCAGTGAACAGTTGTCGCTGACCACCATGAACGCGTCCTTTGCCCGATTGAACAACGTCGCGAGCCTGTTCAAAACCGCACTTGAGGCCCGCGTCGTGCAAATGAAAGAGGCCCACATTGCCCTGATCAAGGAGGCGATTTGCCGTCTGCCGCTGGCACAAAGGCTCGATATCGAAGAACACCGGCTGGAATTGCTTGCCCTGCGCTCTGCATCGCCCAGCGCGAGCACATCAACTGCCGACGCTGCCCCGTTTGCCATCCTCGCGCTGTTGCACGGAACCCCGACCCGAGTATTCGAAATTTTCACCTGCAGAAATGAAGTGGTTTTGCGCCGTGATGTCGACATCGCTGCACTTAAGCCATCGGCCGCGAAAGAACCGGCGAAAGCGCTGCCCTTCGACGCCGAAGCCTACCGGCATGGCACCGAGCCTCGCGCAAACGCTACCTGTAAAGCGTTTATCACTCGCCTCGAAATTCAAGGGGCACCGTTGGAGGAACAAACGCGCACCGCCGTGCCTGACAGCTTTTCCTCCAACAAAGTCAACGCCATCGCCAGCACCGCCGTCCGGCATCTGTTCGACGCCCATGAAGCCCAAGCGCTGCGAGAAGCCCTGATGGCGCCCGCTCTTAGCGAGGCTGACGCCTGTCATGAAAAGTGGGTGGCGTTTTACCAGAAGCTGAGCCCGCCCAAGCGCTGAACCTCCGGGTGCACCATCGAATTCTGTAGGAGTGAGCCTGCTCGCGCTAGCGCTCTGTCTGTGACTGCGACACTGCCTGAACCACCGCTATCGCGAGCAGGCTCACTCCTACAAAGGATTCGCGCCAGGACTAGCAGCCTTTCAACGCCTGTTTGTGCGCATACATCGCGCCATCCGCATCGGCCAGCAGGCGGTCGACGGTTTCGTGTCGCGTGGGGTCGTATTCGATCTGGCCGACGCTGAAACGAATCGCATAACCGCGGTGCAACGTGGCGTTGCGCTCTTCAAGAATTTCCTTGAGCCGCGCCATGATCCGTGTGGTTTCGACGTGGCTGGAGCCGGTCAGCAACGCGACGAACTCATCGCCGCCCAAGCGCCCGACCACGTCGCTCTCGCGAAAGGCAATGCGCAACACATCGGCGAAGGTTTCCAGCGCACTGTCGCCCTCGGCATGCCCGTACAGATCATTGATCTGCTTGAAATCGTTGAGGTCGAAAAACAGCAGCGTCGCCGCGCGATTCAGGCGCGCGCAAGCATCCAGTGCATGCTGGGCCAGTTGCTTGAAACCACGGCGATTGGACAACAGCGTAAGCTCATCCATGCTCGCCATTTGCACCGCCATCAGCTCCTGCTCGGCCATCTCGGCGAGGTCGCGCAGCAGCGCGCGCTCTTCGTCATCGAGATGGCGAGGCTTGGTATCGATCAGGCACAAGGTGCCCATTTTGTTGCCGTCGGGCACGGTCAGCGGATAACCGGCGTAAAAGCGGATATTCGGTGCGCCGGTGACCAGCGGATTGTCATGGAAGCGCACATCCTCCAGCGCATCGGGGACCAGCATCAGCTCGTTTTGCAAAATTGCATGGCCGCAGAAAGAGACGTCGCGCGACGTCTCGCTGACATCCAGCCCCACACAGGATTTGAACCACTGGCGATCCTTGTCGACCAGCGTGACCAGGGCGATCGGCACGTTGAACAAGCGCTTGGCCAGGCGCGTCAGGCGATCGAAGCGCTCTTCGGGGGCCGAGTCGAGGTTGAGGCCATGCAACACGTCAATACGTGCAGCTTCGTTGGCAGGTTTTCCGGGCACCAGCATGCGCACACTCCGTAGACAGTCATGCGTTCAGCGTAGCGCTAAATCGCCGAGGCTTCACATTTGCGCCACCGGGCACGGCCCGCCGGCATCGGCCCACAGCTTGAATTGCGCGACGAAAATGTCGTGCGGGACCGGTACCGGCGCGCGCCCTGCCCCGGGATTCCAGCCCCACAGCACCAGTTTGTCTTCGCTGACGTGTTTTAACAGGGCGGCGAAGTCGCGATCGCCGTTGCTTGCGCGATCCTTGATCATTGCGCAGAGCTTGTCCGAGGGCAGGCCGATCCAGGCCATTTTGTGCGCGGCTGGCGGCAGGCTCCAATGCGGCGCACCCGGTGGCGCGTGAGGGCCGTAACTGGCCGGCGGATTGCTTTCGGCGTGGCAGGTCGCGCAGGGCAAACCGGCGGCGCCCTTGCCGTCCATGCCGCGCACCACATTCATGGCGTGAGGGATGCCGGCGTCGAACTGCAACGGCGAATCGCCGGGAATGTGGCAGTTCTGGCAGCGCGGGCTCTGGAACACTTTCTGCACCGTGCCAAAGGCTTGCAACGCCTGCTGATCCTCAGCAAACAGGTCCGAGGCATAGCCTCCGAGACCGAGCAACACGACGGTGCCCAACACCAGATGTCGTTTCATCTCACACCCCCGACAGTTGCAGTGGCAGTTCGCGCAGGCGTTGCCCGGTCAGGGCAAACACCGCGTTGGCCACGGCCGGCGCGGTCGGCGGTACGCCGGGCTCACCAATGCCGCCGGGTTTTTCGCTGCTGGGGACGATATGCACTTCCACCACCGGCATTTCGTTGAGCCGCAGCACCTGGTAATCGTGATAGTTGGACTGCACGACGCCGCCGTCCTTGACGGTGAGTTTGCTGTGCAACGCCATGCCGAGGCCGAAGGTGATGCACGACTCCATCTGCGCGGCGATGCTCTGCGGGTTCACCGCAATGCCGCAGTCGACGGCGCAGACCACTCGATGCACGCGAATCGCCAGATTGTCCTGCGACACCTCGGCAACCTGCGCCACGTAGCTGCCGAATGACTCGTGTACCGCCACGCCGAGGGCATGCCCGTCCGGCAACGGCGCGCCCCAGTGGGCCTTCTCCACCGCCAGATTGAGCACGCCGAGATGGCGCGGGTGCGCCTTGAGCAGCGTGCGTCGGTATTCCACCGGATCCTTGCCCGCCGCCGTCGCCAGTTCATCGATCAGCGATTCCATGACGAACCCGGTATGGGTATGGCCCACCGAACGCAGCCACAGCACGTTGATGCCGGTCTGCGGCGAATGCAGGTCGACCTGATGATGAGGCAGATCCTTGATATACGGACTGTCGGCGACGCCCTCGACCGACGTCGCATCGATGCCGTTCTTGACCATCGCCGCCTCGAGCATCGTCCCGGTCATGATCGACTGCCCGACCAGCACATGCTGCCAACTCATCGGCAAGCCATCGGCGCCCAGCCCGACCTGCGCCTTGTGCAGGTACATCGAGCGGTAATAGCCGCCGCGAATGTCATCCTCGCGCGCCCAGACGGTTTTCACGGGCAGGCCCGCCGCTTTCGCTACCTGCACGGCTTCGGCGACGAAGTCCGAGGTCGGATTGGCGCGGCGACCGAAGCCACCACCGAGGAACTCGGTGTGAATTTCAACCTGCTCGGGTTTGAGCCCGGTGATCTTGCTGGCGACCATTTGGTCCAGCGTCTGAAATTGCGTGCCGGTCCAGATTTCACATTTGCCGGCGCTGATTTTCACCGCGCAGTTGAGCGGTTCCATCGGCGCGTGGGCCAGATACGGCACGCTGTATTCGACCTCGATTTTCTTCGTGGCCTTGGCGAAATTGGCTTTGGCGTCTCCAGCCTGCGTGGCCGAGGTGCCCGGAGTCGCTGCCAGTTTGCGGAAACTCTCCAGCAGTTTTTCACTGCTCATGTCGGCCAGTGGCCCAAGATCCCAGTCAACCTTCAGCGCATCACGGCCCAGCTTCGCCGCCCAGAAATGCTCGGCCACCACCGCTACCCCGCTGGGCACCTGCAGCACTTTGTGCACGCCGGGGATTGCCAGCGCTGCGGCGCCTTCGAAGGATTTCACCGTGGCACCGAACACCGGGGCGCGGGCGACCATCGCGGTCATCAGGCCTTCGAACTGCACGTCCATGCCGAATTTGGCGCGGCCGGTGATCTTTTCCGGGGTGTCGAGGCGCTTGGTCGGTTTGCCGATGACTTTCCAGTCCTTGGCTTCCTTGAAGGTAATGGTTTTCGGATCCGGCACCGGCAGTTGCCCGGCGGCATCGGCCAGTTCGCCGTAGGTCGCGCGTTGGTCCCCGGCGATGACCACGCCGGACTCAGTGCGAATCGTCGACGGCGCGACGTCGAAGCGTTTCGCTGCGGCCTCGACCAGCATCTGCCGGGCCGTCGCCCCGGCCAGTCGGTAGCGGTCGAATTCCATCCAGGTCGAGGTCGAGCCTCCGGTGATCTGCATGCCGCCGAACGCCGGCAAACCATAATCCGCCGCTGAGGCTGGGGAGTGCTCGACGCGGATTTTCGACCAGTCGGCGTCCAGTTCCTCGGCAATCAGCATGGTCAGGCCGGTCCAGATGCCCTGACCCATCTCCGAATGGCCGAGCAGCACGGTGACGCTGTTGTCCGCCGCGATGCGCAGAAACGCATTGGGCGCGAACGTCTTGTTTTCATTCTCTGCCGCGCGGGCGAAGCGATTGGCCCCGGGCACCACAAACGCCACCATCAGGCCGCCACCCAGCACGGCGCTGCCCTTGAGAAACCCGCGACGCGATACCGGACTGTTCATCGTCTATCTCCCAGAGATTGAATCAGCCGATGTCGGCGGCGCGTTTGACCGCTGCGCGAATGCGCGGATAGGTGCCGCAGCGGCAGATATTGCCGGAGAGCGCCTGATCGATATCGCTGTCGGTGGGCTTGGGAATTTTCGCCAGCAACGCGGCGGCGGACATGATCTGCCCGGACTGGCAGTAACCGCACTGCACCACATCGAGTTCGGCCCAGGCTTGCTGCACCGGGTGCGAGCCATCGCTGGACAAGCCTTCGATGGTAAGGATTTTCTGCCCGTGGGCGACGGCAGTGGCCGGGGTGATACACGAACGTAATGGCGCGCCGTCAACGTGCACGGTGCAGGCGCCGCACTGGGCCATGCCGCAACCGAACTTGGTCCCGGTCAGGTGCGCGACATCGCGCAGAACCCAGAGCAGCGGCATGTCGGCGGGGACATCGAGCTCCTGATCCTTGCCATTGATATTCAGGGTCAGCATCGGGTGATTTCCTCAGACTCACGGTGTGGCGAAGGGGCGTCGCTGTGGTCGCAAAAACCTACGGATGCCCGCGCTTATCCCTTTCAGCAAAGCCTAATTTGCGCAGCAAGCGAGACGTTGTGACCAGCGGTCATGCAGACCGCAGCTTTGCTCCTACAGTTGATAACGGCTCGCAGTGAGTCGTCGTACCTCTGCACTTTCGGTACGCGACACATCGCGTTTGACCTTCCTTTGAGTCAGGAGCATTACCCATGGGCTTTGTCACCACTCGAGACGGCGTCGACATCTTCTACAAGGACTGGGGCCCGCGCGACGCGCCGGTAATCCACTTCCACCACGGCTGGCCGCTCAGTTCGGATGACTGGGATGCGCAGATGCTGTTCTTTCTCGCGCAGGGCTTTCGGGTGATTGCTCATGATCGACGCGGGCATGGCCGCTCCAGCCAGGTCTGGGACGGCCATGACATGGATCACTACGCCGACGATGTGCTGGCCGTGGTCAATCATCTGGGTACGAGCAACGTTGTGCATGTCGGCCACTCCACCGGCGGCGGCGAAGTGATCCACTACATTGCCCGACATGGTCAGGACAAGGTCAGCAAAGCGGTATTGATCAGCGCCGTACCACCGCTGATGGTGCAGACCGAAAGCAATCCGGGCGGTTTGCCGAAATCGGTGTTCGATGGCTTTCAAGCGCAGTTGGCGGCGAATCGCGCGCAGTTCTATCGCGATGTGCCGAGCGGCCCCTTCTACGGCTACAACCGCCCCGGCGCCGAGCCCTCCGAGGGAATCATCGCCAACTGGTGGCGCCAAGGCATGATCGGCGGCGCCAAGGCGCATTACGACGGCATCGTCGCGTTCTCGCAGACCGACTTCACCGAAGACCTGAAAAAAGTCACCGTGCCGGTTCTGGTCATGCACGGCGAGGACGACCAGATCGTGCCCTACGCCAACTCCGGGCCGTTGTCAGCGAAACTGCTGCCCAACGGCACGCTGAAGTCGTATCCGGGCTTCCCGCATGGCATGCCAACGACGCAGGCTGAAACCATCAATGCGGATTTGCTGGCGTTTATTCGCGGGTAATCACCTCAATCAGGATTACCGCGATATTGGCAAATACTGATCCCCTGTGGGAGCGGGCTTGCCCGCGAAGGCGTCTCTCCAGTCTAGTTAGCTGCGAATGACACTCCGCTTTCGCGAGCAAGCTCGCTCCCACAGCTGGTATCGGGTTTATCCGACACAGACTGGTCGGCGGGAAGGCCGCCATCGCTGGCAAGCCAGCTCCCACAGGGATCAGGGTAGATCCGCTATTCATTCGTATCTTTGAGATAGCTATCGCGAGCAAGCTCGCTCCCACAGTTGGTAATGGGTTTATCCGACACAGACTGGTCGGCGGGAAGGCCGCCATCGCTGGCAAGCCAGCTCCCACAGAGATCAGGGTAGATCCGCTATTCATTCGTATCTTTGAGATAGCTATCGCGAGCAAGCTCGCTCCCACAGTTGGTAATGGGTTTATCCGACACAGACTGGTCGGCGGGAAGGCCGCCATCGCTGGCAAGCCAGCTCCCACAGGGATCAGGGTAGATCCGCTATTCATTCTTATCTTTGAGATAGCTATCGCGAGCAGGCTCGCTCCCGCAGAAAAGCAAAGCAGCGCAGCTGCCCGCGGCACAGCCGCCCCACTCAACAATGAGCGCAAGCTCGAGTGCTCTTGATCTTGATCCACCGGCGACGTCGGAAGGCTGAGTGGAGGGATTGATCCGGGCGTGGGAGCGCAGCGACCGTCTGGCGCAGCCAGACACAGCGGAAGGAGGTGCAGCGAAGCAAACCGTAGCCGCTGCGCCCGGATCGATCCCGCAGCGAAGGAACCCGAGCCTGCGAGGACCGAACGTAGGAGCAAGCGTTTTTTTGCTTACTTTTTTAGGCGTTTGTAAAAAAAGTGAGTCGCCGTAAGGGCGAAACCCTAAGCAGCCGTTACCGCAGCAACAGATATGTACTCGGTCAACCAGAACAAATCATCGCTCGACAACAAGACTTCGCGAGCAGACTCGCCCCCACAGAAATCGCAGGTGTGCTGAAGGTTGAATCAATCCCCTATCCCTCTGCCCGCCCTTTGCCTTCACGATCCCCCCGGTAGTGCCTGGCCAGCGGAAAATCCGGCAGCCACGATTCACGCCGCACAGTCCAGCTCTCATAGGTGGGTTTCAACTGATCCGGCGCATCCAGCGCGCCGAGGTTCACCTCGACCTCATCACCACTGCGGTTGAACACCGACGAGCCACAGCGCGGGCAGAAATGTCGACCTTGATACTCGTGGGTTTCACCGCTAATGGTCACAGCGCCCTCAGGAAATATCGCCGAGGCATGAAACAGCGCACCGTGGACCTTGCGACAGTTCAGGCAATGGCACAGTCCAACCCGGTAAGGCTCGCCAGAAACTTGAAAGCGCACAACGCCGCACAGGCATCCGCCGGCAAATATATTCATGGTTCAGCTCCATCGCGCCCGTGGTGTCACGTCCCCCAGAGCCTATAACAGTCGGGGCTGCAATGCAGGCCATGTTTCAGATGAAAGAACTCGATGTTGCCGCGCTGCAACAGGCATTCGCGGGCCAGAGCTAATACACTCAGACGCTGACCTGCCGGGACGATCACGATGAAACACGCCGCTGCGAAAAACCCCGAGAAAGCCCCGCGCTTCTGGCGCGACGACGCCCTGCCCTTCATCGAAGCGCGGGCGATCGATGATGGTCGTGAGGTCTGTTATGCGCGGCATTCCCATGCGCACTTTTCCATCGGCGCAATCACCGCCGGGCGCAGTACTTATGTGCATGAACAGGCGCAGTACGAGGTGGCGGCCGGCACCGTGGTGCTGATGAATCCCGGCGATGTGCATGCGTGCAATCCGATCGATGATCAGCCGTGGTCGTATGTGATGTTGTATGTCGAAACGCCGTGGCTGACCGATTTGCAGCATCAGTTGGGGTTTGCCGCTGAGCTGGAGTTTCGGCGTTTTTCCGACACGCATCTGGCCGATGCCGAGTTGTTCGGCAAGTTGATGGGGTTATATGAAGTGTTGGTTGACGATCAGTTGGAGGCGCTGGCGAAACAGAGCGCGGCTGTGGAGTTTTTCAGTGATTTGCAGCTGCGTCTGAATCCTGCTGCTCAGCCGATACGTGAGCCTAACTTCAAGCTGGAACGTGCCGCTGATTTCATCCGGGGACATTGCACCGAAGTGCTGAGCCTCGAGGCGATTTGCGCAGCGGCGCAGCTGTCGCCGTCGTACCTGATTCGAGCGTTCAAGCAGCGTTACGGAATGACGCCCCATGCCTTTGTGGTCAACCAGCGCATCCAGTTCGCCCGCGAGCGCTTGCGCAGCGGGCGGTTGATTGCCGATGTGGCGCTAGAGGCTGGATTCGCCGATCAGGCGCATTTTCAGCGAGCGTTCAAACAGCATCTGGCGGCGACGCCGGGGCAGTATCGCGGCTGAGTTTTATCTCCCGTACATGCAAACCCCTGCACTCGTCAGCTCCTACAGAAAATCAGGTGATCAGGAGATAAAGCGCACTCACCGCCAGCAACAACGCCATCACCCGGTTGAACCAGCGCATCCCCGCCGCGTTGCTCAGATAGCCGCGCAAAAACGTCCCGGCATACGCCCAGCAGCCCACCGACAGATAGCAGATCACCAGATACACCGCCGCAAACTGCCAGACCAAGCGTGCCTCGCCATCAGCGACAAACGCGCCCATGCCGGCCACGCACGCCAGCCAGGCCTTGGGGTTGAGCCATTGCATCACCGCGCCATAGAGCATCGACGGTGCGCGGCCGGACTCGCGGGTGTTCAATTGGCCGTCATCGCTGGCCAGTTTCCAAGCCATGAACAACAGAAACGCCACCCCGGCCCATTGCACCACCCGAGTCATGAACGGCCACAGTTGCAGCACCTCATGCAGGCCCAGGCCCATCAGCACCAGCAACAGCACAAACCCCAACGTCGCCCCGGCGACATGCCGCTGGCTGGCGCGGAAACCGTACTGCGCGCCGGAACTCAAGGCGACAATATTGACCGGCCCGGGGGTGATGGAAGCGGCCAGGGCAAATGCCGCCATGGAAAGAATCAGACTCATTGCACACCTGCTTCAAACGAGGAACGAGGTGGCTACGGTAGCGAGCGCCGGGGGTGCGGTATTGAAGAAAATGCCCCTGAGGATGCGAATCCTCTGGCGAAAGCGGTGTGTCAATCAACCCAATGTTGGCTGGGCTGACGCCTTCGCGAGCAAGCCCGCTCCCACCGGGTTGTGTGTGAAATGCAATCTCGGGCCTACCGCAAAACCTGTGGGAGCGAGCTTGCTCGCGAAAGCGGTGTGTCAATCAACCCAATGTTGGCTGGGATGACGCCTTCGCGAGCAAGCCCGCTCCCACCGGGTTGTGTGTGAAATGCAATCTCGGGCCTACCGCAAAACCTGTGGGAGCGAGCTTGCTCGCGAAAGCGGTGTGTCAATCAACCCAATGTTGGCTGGGATGACGCCTTCGCGAGCAAGCCCGCTCCTACAGGGGCATTCAGGCCAGGCGCGGTACGGTGAAGCGGAATTCGCTGCCCTGCCCCGGCTCGCTCTCGGCGACGATCTGGCCGCCATGGGCTTCGACGATGCCTTGGGTGATGTACAAACCCAGGCCCGTGCCGGTCGGGTTGCCTTCTTTGACCGTCCAGTAACGATCAAACACATGCGGCAAGTGCTCTTTGGGAATGCCTTCGCCGCTGTCGCGCACGATGAAGACAATCTCATCGCCCACCGATTTGGCGTGTACGCCGACGGTGCCCATGCGTGGGGTGAACTTGATGGCGTTGCCGACCAGGTTCGACAGTACCTGAAACAGCCGCTCGGGGTCGGCATGGATGCGCAAATCAGGATCGGCCTGGAAGGAAATGCTGATGTCCTTGTCATGGGCCAGCGGCGACAGCAGCGACTGCGCCTCTTCGAAGATCAGCCCGACGTCCAGCGGTTGCGGTGTGATGGAATAGCGCCCGGCGTCGATTTTCGAAGTATCGAGCAGGTCCTCCAGCAGCGTATTCATCCGCGCCGTGGCCTGCTGCATGGTGTCGATCGCCGTAGAGATGCGCCGCGAAGTGTGCGCCCCCTCCGAGCTGAAGGCTTTCTGCATCATGCCGCAGAGCATCGAAATCACCGTCATCGGGTTACGCAGATCGTGGGAAACCACCGCCACCAGTTCATCCCGCGCTCGCACGGCCTCTTGCTCGCGACGGACCTGGCGGGCCAGATCATTTTCCAGTGCCGAACGGCGCAGATCGTTGGCGGCGAACAGATCACCGTGGCTCCATTTGGTGGAGATCCCGGCCATCTCGACTTTCCAGATCTCGAACGAGGTACGCGGCCGCAGGCGCAGGCCGGCGTCGGAGTTTTCCAGGTCCAGTGGTTTGCGCGGGTCACCGCTCCAGTTGATGTTTTCCTTCACTTCCGGGCGGAACCACAGCACGCCGTTGTCCACCGGTTTGGGCAGGCTCAAGGCGAGCACACCGCTGGCCACCGCCTGATACTGCTCCGCCGGCGGATAAACGCTGGACAGATGATGGCTGGCAAACACCGGCTCGCCGCGCGCCTGCAGCCATTTGTGCAGCGCGCGAATTTCTTCCGGCTCAGGGCAGTTGCCGTAACGGTGCAATTGCTTGTCTTCGATGATTGCGATGCCACCGGCATTGACCAGCGCCATCAACGTCGCCGGCTGCTGGGCGAGGCCGTCGAACACGTTCTGCGGCGAATCGACCATCGCCTGATTGAGCCGCGCCAGCGCCTCGACCTTCTCTTCACGCTGACGGGTCAGTTCAAGGGTTTCCATCGCACTGATCTGCAACGAGAGGACCTGGCCGATGGTCTGGCAGGCCATGCGCAATTCATGCGGCACGTGCAGCGGTTGACGGTTGCCGCAGCTGATCAGGCCCCAGAGCTTGTCGCCCTTGAGCAGGGAAATGCTCATCGACGACAGCACGCCCATGTTTTTCATGTACTGGCAGTGAATCGGCGAGACGCTGCGCAGCGTGGCGAAACTCAGGTCCAGCGGTGTCTGCGTGTCCGGGCGCAACTTCGGCACCAGTGGTACCGGCTGATAATCGGCGTTGGGGATGATCCGCAGCCAATTGGTGCGATACAGCTCGCGCGCCTGCTCGGGAATGTCCGAGGCCGGGAAGAACAGGCCGTTGAACACTTCCATCGACGGATCGGAGGCTTCAGCGATGACCTGACCGTGGCCCTCCTCCTCGAAGCGATAGATCAACACCCGGTCGTAACCGGTCATCGCCTGGATTTCCTTGACGCTGATGTCGTACAGGGCCTGCAGCGTGGTTGCCGCTTGCAGGCGCTGGAGCATGCGGCCCAGATGAGTCTTGACCCCGGCGACGTTGCGCGGCTGGAAATTCTGTACGTGGATCTCAAGCTCAAGAATCAGCACGCCCTGATGGCGATGCAGCAACCCTTCGAACGCGGTGCCGTTGAGCTCGAAACGCAGTGGCGCCGCTTCGGAGAATGTCGTCTGCTGCAGGGCTTCGAGCACTTGCGCGGCGTGCTCGGCGCCGATCAGACTGTGCAGTGGCTGGCCGATCAGCGATTCGGGCGCACGGGCCAGCAGCGTTTCGACGTTGGCACTGACCTGAATGATCTGCAGCGCAGGCTCGGTCAGGGTCAGCAGCAAACCATGGGGCTGGATCGCGCCGGGAAAGCGGATCGGCTCGTCGGCACAGTTGGCCAGCAGTTCTTCAAAGGCTTGTTGGTCTTGCGGGTTCATGCCAGTACCTCCTGGCGCTCGAGCCACTGCTCGAAACAGCTGAATGTGGTTTGTGCTGCGCTGACCACGGCCGCGCGTTCGCTGGCCGCCATGGGCCGGTTGCTCAGGTATTCAATGAACTCGCGCCAGCGCCGCCCCGTGGCAGCGCCGTAGACATCGAGAAACGCGGCGCCGTTGTCGGCGTCCAGATTCAGCCGCGCGGCGATTTCCCGTCGCAGGATCTGCCCGCCGAGGGTCGCGCCTTCAAGCACGTACAGAACGCCAAGGCTGGCAGCGCTGGAGTCGATAACCGGCAGATCCTCACACAGTGGCAAATCATCAGCGGTTGCGCCCAACGCGCGCAGGTCGGCGCGCAGGGTTTGAGCCTTCAGACGCGGCGTCAGGTTGAAATCGTCCGGGACCGCACCACTGGCGAGCAACGCCTGTTCCAGCGGTTGATAGAAACCGTAATAGGCCTGCATCAAGCGCTCGAAAGCGGGGGTATCGAGGGTATCGGAGAAAAAGGAAGGCGTTTTTCCAGTGCGATGTGCAGTTCGGCTGTGCCGGCCCGCAGATCCTGCAGCACCGGTGGCACATAAACCTCACGGGCCTTTGCTTGCATGTAGATCGCTCTTGGTGGGACCCGGCAGGGGCCATTCTGGGTGGGCTCGACGTGGGGAGGAATTTATCACGACAGACAGCGTTTCTGCCTGCCAGGGCGATTATTTCTGCCGAACCGCGACCCTATGACACGTTCAGAGTGGCGCCGGATCAAAAAGTTCGACCCGCGCCACATCTGCCAATCTCAGGGCTTGAGATCGGGATCGCTGTCCAGATTCTTCTGCTGCACAGCGTCGATATTGCCCGGCGGGTTTTGCGCCGGGGCCTGATCGATGCCCGGTGGTGGCGTAAGTTGCAGCACTTCGCTGGTGTAGCGCCACTCCTCCATGACCTTGTCCGGGTGCTCGTTCAGGCGCGTGCCATAACTGGGCACGATCTGGCGCAGCTTGTCCTGCCACGGCGCCGAGGCCAGTTTGTCCTTGAACACCTTGCCCATCAGATCAAGCATGATCGGCGCGGCGGTCGAGGCCCCCGGCGACGCGCCGAGCAGCCCGGCAATGCTGCCGTCCTTGGAAGCGACCACTTCGGTACCGAGCTTGAGCACCCCGCCCTGCTGTTCATCCTTCTTGATGATCTGCACGCGCTGGCCGGCCTGCCACAGTCGCCACTCCTCTTTCTTCGCATGGGGGAAGTAGGTGCGCAGCGCCTCGAAACGGTCGTCATCGGACTGCATCAACTGGCCGGCGAGGTATTGCACCAGATCGAACTCGCGCACGCCGACCCGAACCATCGGCCAGAGATTGTGCAGGGTCGTACTGGCCGGCAGATCAAAATACGAACCCTCTTTCAAGAACTTGGTGGAGAACGTGGCGAACGGCCCAAACAGAATCACCCGTTTGCCATCGAGCACCCGCGTATCGAGGTGCGGCACCGACATCGGTGGCGCGCCGGTCGAAGCGATCCCATAGGCCTTGGCCATGTGCTGTTGCGCGACTTCGGGATTATCCGTGACCAGGAACGAACCACCCACCGGGAACCCGGCGTAGTCTTTCGCTTCCTCGATCCCGGACTTCTGCAGCAGCGGCAACGCCGCCCCACCCGCTCCGATAAACAGGAATTTCGCGTCGGTGGCGGCCGTGGTGCCGTCCTTGAGGTTCTTGTACTCAACGTGCCACGAGCCATCGTCGTTGCGCGTGATGTCGCGCACTTCCGTGGACAGCTTGAGGTTGAAGTTGTCGCGGCTTTGCAGATGGCTGACGAACTGCCGGGTGATCTCGCCGAAATTGACGTCGGTGCCGATCGGCGTCCAGGTGGCGGCGATCTTCTGCGTCGGATCGCGACCCTCCATCATCAACGGCACCCATTGCTTGATCTGCTCCGGGTCTTCGGAATACTGCATCGGCCGGAACAAGGGGCTGGCCTGCAACGCCTCGTAGCGTTTCTTGAGGAAACGGATGTTGTCATCGCCCCAGACGAAACTCATGTGCGGCGTGGAGTTGATGAACGAACGCGGATTCTTCAGCACGCCGGTTTTCACCTGCCAGGCGAGGAACTGGCGGGTGATCTGGAACGCCTCGTTGATCTCGACAGCCTTGGTGATGTCGACCTTGCCGTCCTTCTCCGGCGTGTAGTTGAGTTCGGCGAGCGCCGAGTGGCCGGTGCCGGCGTTGTTCCAGCCGTTGGAGCTTTCCTCGGCGACTTTGTCCAGACGCTCGACCATTTCCATCGACCAGCCCGGCTCCAGTTCACTGAGCCAGACCGCCAGCGTCGAGCTCATGATGCCGCCGCCGACCAGCATCACGTCGACCCGTTTGGTTTGTTCGGCGTACGCCTGGCCAATGCCGACCGAGAGGGTCAAGGCGAGCAGTGCGCATTTGCGCATCGGATGGTTCATAAAGGCCTCCTTCGGCTCTGTCGGCGCTAGTGCGAGTTTAGTCGGCGCTGTCGTTCTGCACGGACGGATCACCATTGGCCGGCACGCTGCTGTCGGGAACGGGTTTCGATGGGTTGTTCTCTTCAGCACCGGGATAACCCGGCAGACCGCGAGTATCGTCAGGTGTCATGACATCTTCGTTGTCGCGGCTCACATCCCAGTCGGTGGTGGCGTTCGGGTCTTCATCGCGCCCGGCGGTGCCGATGACGAAGCCGTCGTCGTTGGGATTGAGGGTTTCGTTGAGCGCTTTGTCGTTGCTGGACGGGTTGTTCATGTCTGCCTCCAGAGCACATTGGTAGGACCTTTTTTGAAAACCACGGGCCTTCCAAGTGCAATGGAAAAGACCAACGGTGCATTTCGCGGCGCTGGTCGCCTGGCGTGAACCACCGCTGCCGCGCGCGGTTCCCATGAGAAACAGTCGCTCGAGCAGCGCCATGACCAGCCCGCGATTTGGCATCGAAGAAGAATTTTTCCTGACCGACCTGCAGACCCTGCGCATGGTCGGCAGCCCTTCGCAGCCGGCCATCGAGGCATGTCGTGCGGCGCTGGGCGCGTGGTTTGCCACGGAGATGTTTCAGGGGCAGATAGAGGTGGCTTCGCCGGTGTTCAGCGACTTTGAGCATGCCGGCGATTTCTTGCGTGGCAGCCGTCAGGCCTTGCGCGCAGCGCTTGCGCCGTTTGGTCTGGGCGTGCTCAGCGCCGGCAGCCATCCGCTGGCTGACTGGCGAGCACAGATGCCGACCGAAGAAGAACATTTCCAGGGCTTATTCGAACGCTACGGTCATGTCGCGCGGCGCAGCGTAGTGTCAGGTCTGCACGTGCACGTCGAGGTCGCGCAGCCGCTGGACCGCATCGCGGTGATGAATGAAGTGCTGCCGTGGACGCCGCTGCTGTTGGCATTGAGTTGTTCTTCGCCCCTCTGGAATGGCGTCGCCAGTGGTTTCATGAGTTATCGGCAGACGGCGTGTGACGAGTGGCCGCGCATGGGCATCCCGCCGCTGTTTGCCGATCAGCGCCATTACGATGAGCACGTGGCATTTCTCACGCGCATCGGTGCGATCACGCAGCCCGCCGAGTGCTGGTGGGGCGTGCGTCCGGCGGCGCGTTTTTCGACGCTCGAACTGCGTATGACAGACGCTTGCCCCAGGGTCGACGACGCGCTGACCCTGGCAGCGTTTTTCCGTGTACTGGTGGCCCACGCCAGCGCGCAGCGGCGCCCCGGATTGCTGTACGACCAGACCGCGCGTTCGATGCTGGAAGAAAATCGTTGGCGGGCCAAACGCTTGGGGATTCATGCGCGCTTTCTGGTCGAAGGCATCGACGGTGACTGTTCAATCGCGCAGTGGCTGGAGCTGGCCGAGCAGCGCTTTGCCGATACTGCGCAGGCCTTGGGCGCGGCGCAGTTGTTTGAACGGGCTCGGGCGATCATCGCCGGCGGCACCAGTGCTGACCGACAACTGGCGCTGTTTGAGCAAGCATCTGAACAACCGCAAAACAACCGCTCGGCGCTGGCGCAAGTGAGCGAACTGTTGCTTCAGGAAACGTCTGGCTGAGCAATCTCGGACGCGCCCTTGAGTTCGACCTGATTGCCGTCCGGGTCGAAACAGTACAACGACAGGCCGTAGCCCTCGGCGCCGAAACGTCTGGCGGCTTTTTCCACGGTCAGCCCGAAGGACTGCAGATGAGCGCTGAGCGCCGCTTCGTCGAACGGCTCGATGCGCAGGCAGAAGTGATCGACGTTGCGCTTGTGCGTCTGCGCTGCGCCGCCGCCCTTGCGCCCGAGCTCGCCCGCCAGGTCGACCAGATCGATCATCGACGTGCCGGCCCGCAAATGCACCAGCCCTAACGGCTGGTTGTGCCTGACGACTTCGGCGCCGAACACTTTGCCGTAGAAATCGATGCTGCGTTGCAGGTCAGCAACGCGCAGGACGATATGGTCGATGTGTTGAATGGAAAACGGATGCATGGGCTGGCTTCCTTGAAAGCGGCGATCCGCTCATTGTGCGGCACCAGCAAAAAATTCACTGTCGATTTTTCGGTGGAGCCATCGACAAAGCGGATTTACTCTCAGCCCATGAACATACCAGCCGCTGTCCTGCCGCCCCACGCCGAAATGGTTCGCGCCATGCTCGAGCGCGACACTGCCTATGAAGGCGTGTTCTTCACGGCCGTTAAAACCACCGGGATCTTTTGCCGCCCCAGTTGCACGGCGCGCAAGCCGAAACCGGAAAACGTCGAATTCTTCGCCCACGCCGACGAATGCCTGTGCGCCGGTTATCGCGCCTGCCTGCGCTGCAAACCGCTGGACGCGGCGGCCATCGCACCGGATTGGGTGCAGCGCCTGCTCAACGCAGTGGGCGCCGATCCGGAACGGCGCTGGAGCGATGCGCAATTGCTTGCTGAAGGCATCGAACCGCTGAAGCTGCGGCGCTGGTTCAAACAGCATTTCGGCATGACCTTCCACGCCTGGCTGCGCACCCGTCGCCTCGGCATGGCCTTGGGCGGAATCAGACAAGGCACGTCGATCGATCACGCCGCGTTCGATTCCGGCTATGAATCGCTGAGCGGTTTTCGCGACGCGTTTCAGAAATCTTTCCACATCACCCCTGGCCGCGCCGCCAACAGTGAGCCGTTGCTGTTCACCCGCCTGACCACGCCGCTGGGGCCGATGATCGCCATGGCCGAACGTCGCGGACTGGTGCTGCTGGAGTTTCTCGATCGCCCGGCGCTGACCCGCGAGGTCGAAGCCCTGCAGAACCGTTATGGCTACGCCGTCGCGCCGGGGCACAACGCGCATTTGCAGCAGATCGAAGTGGAGCTGGCGGATTACTTCGCCGGCAAACTCACACAATTCAGCGTGGCACTGCATCTGCCCGGCAGCGCGTTCGCCCGCGAGGTCTGGGCGGCGCTGCTGCAAATCCCCTATGGCCACACCAGCACGTACGGCGCTATCGCCGCCGGGCTGGGCAAACCCGGCGCCAGCCGTGCGGTCGGCCTGGCCAATGGGCACAATCGTCTTTCGATCGTGGTGCCGTGCCACCGGGTGATTGGCGCGGACGGCTCGCTGACCGGCTATGGTGGCGGACAACCGCGCAAGGCGTTTCTGCTCAGGCTGGAGAACGCCGCACTGCAAATGACTCAACAATTGGCTTTTGAAGCATGCAATCCATCAGGCAAAAAGGGATCTGGATGAGTACGACCGGTTCACGGCAGCATGGCTGACGGATATGACCTGGCCAGCGCTTTTCTGGCCGCTACAGACGCTGACTGGCAGCGCCATATCCGCGCGGTTGGCCCGTGTCTGCATCAGCCACATCCGGCGCGCGATCCCTATGAGTCGCTGGTCCGCGCGATTGCCTATCAGCAACTGCACGCCAAGGCTGGCGATGCGATTCTCGGGCGTTTGGTGGGTTTGTTTCCCGGACAGGCGTTTCCGCGTCCGGAGCAGATTTTGGCTACTGATGTCGAGCGCCTGCGTGCTTGCGGGTTTTCAGCGAGCAAGATCGCCACGATTCAGGGGATTGCCCAGGCGACGCTGGATGGCGTGGTGCCGGATTACCCGACTGCGCGGGCGATGGACGATGAAACGCTGATCGAACGCCTCACCAGTCTGCGCGGCGTCGGTCGCTGGACAGTGGAAATGCTGCTGATCTACAGCCTCGAACGCATGGACATCCTCCCCGCCGATGACTTTGGCGTGCGCGAGGGTTATCGACGTTTGAAAGGCCTGGAAATCCAGCCGACACGCAAAGAAATGATCGAAATCGGCCGAGCCTGGAGCCCGTATCGCACGGTGGCGGCGTGGTATTTGTGGCGGGTGGGCAAGGGCTAGGCATCAAACGGAGTCAACTCAACCATCTGCTCTGAATTTGCTGCCCTATTCGTGAGCAAGCCCACTCCCACATTCAACTGGCGACAGGCGCAAAATCTTCCAACACCATCAATCCCCCTGTGGGAGCGGGCTTGCTCGCGAATGTGTCAGGTCGGGCAACATCGCTGCTGACCGTACCGCCGCCTTCGTGAGCAAGCCCACTCCCACATTCGACTGGCGACAAGCGCAAAATCTTCCAACACCATCAATCCCCCTGTGGGAGCGGGCTTGCTCGCGAAAGCGTCGGGTCAGACAACATCGCTGCTTAATCCCCTCAGCAGGAGTCTGATACGCAGACACATCCTGCCAACAATCATCACATCCGGCTCTTCCAGCTCGGCTAGCCTTTCACTCCAATCAATCATGAACAAGGCAAAGGAATGCCCGAACGATATTCGTCTCACCGTCTCAGAATCGGCCGCTTTTGCGAACAGAACCGCATTTACCTGCTCACGGCCAACACCTTGCATCGCGAGCCGGTTTTCAAGAATCACGATCTCGGCAGATTAGTAGCTAACCAGTTCCAGCGAGCGCAAACAGAAGGTTTGGCCGATACGTTGGCCTGGGTGGTCATGCCGGATCATTTCCACTGGTTGGTCCAGTTGCAAAATGGAACACTGGGACAACTGATGTGCCAGACGAAGTCCCTGAGCACCAGAGCCATCAATGTGGCGAGCGGTCGAACAGGTAGCCTGTGGCAACAGGGTTTTCATGATCGTGCGCTACGGCAAGAAGAGAGTCTGGTGCAAATGGCCAGATATGTAGTGGCCAACCCGCTACGCGCGGGTCTGGTGCAAAAGCTTGATGATTACTCACTCTGGGATGCAATTTGGGTCAGCCGAACCCTACCGCCGCCTTCGTGAGCAAGCCCACTCCCACATTCAACTGGCGCCAGACGCAAAATCTTCCCACACCATCAATCCCCTGTGGGAGCGGGCTTGCTCGCGAAAGCGTCAGGTCAGGCAACATCACTGCTGACCCTACCGCCGCCTTCGTGAGCAAGCCCACTCCCACATTCAACTGGCGACAGGCGCAAAATCTTCCACCACCATCAATCCCCCTGTGGGAGCGGGCTTGCTCGCGAAAGCGTCAGGTCAGGCAGCATCACTGCTGACCGTACCGCCGCCTTCGTGAGCAAGCCCACTCCCACATTCGACTGGCGACAGGCGCAAAATCTTCCAACACCATCAATCCCCCTGTGGGAGCGGGCTTGCTCGCGAAAGCGTCAGGTCAGGCAGCATCACTGCTGACCGTACCGCCGCCTTCGTGAGCAAGCCCACTCCCACATTCGACTGGCGACAGGCGCAAAATCTTCCAACACCATCAATCCCCCTGTGGGAGCGGGCTTGCTCGCGAAAGCGTCAGGTCAGGCAGCATCACTGCTGACCGTACCGCCGCCTTCGTGAGCAAGCCCACTCCCACATTCGACTGGCGACAGGCGCAAAATCTTCCAACACCATCAATCCCCCTGTGGGAGCGGGCTTGCTCGCGAAAGCGTCAGGTCAGGCAGCATCACTGCTGACCGTACCGCCGCCTTCGTGAGCAAGCCCACTCCCACATTCGACTGGCGACAGGCGCAAAATCTTCCAACACCATCAATCCCCCTGTGGGAGCGGGCTTGCTCGCGAAGGCGTCAGGTCGGCAACATCATTGCTGATGTATCGCTCCATACAACGTCAATGCGCCCGGTCCAGCCCCACCAGCAATGCGCTGTCGCGACTGTAGATGTCTGGCGCGTAGCGTACATGGCCGGTGCTGTCGACTTGCGCCGTCCAGTAGGTCATCAGGATCGGCACCGGCGCCGACAAGCGAAATTCATGAGTCGTACCGCTTGCCAGCAACGTATCGGTGCGGGTCTTTTCCGCGGGGGACAGCAGCAGGTCGCGCAGTTGCAGCGGATGCTCGACGCGCACGCAACCGGAGCTGAACGCTCGCGGCCCCTTGTCGAACAGCGCTTTGCTCGGCGTGTCGTGCAGGTACACCGAGAACGGGTTGGGGAATCGAATGACCATCTGCCCCAGCGGATTGCGTGGGCCGGCGTCCTGGCGCAGGAGGATATTGCCCGGGTTGTCCCAGTCGATGTCCGCAGCCGCCAGAGGCTGGCCGTTGGCGTCGAGCACTTGCAGGTTCTGGCGGCTGAGGAAGGTCTGGTCCTTGCGGATTTCCGGCAGCTTGTCTTCTTTCCAGATGGTCGGCGGCACGGTCCAGGTCGGGTTCAGTGTCAGGCGGGTGACGCGGGATTTGAGCAGTGGGGTCTGGCGTTCGGCGCGGCCGACCTGGGTGCGGGTCTGCCACACCGGTTGGCCGCCCTGATACAGCGTCAGCTCAGCGGCCGCGACATTCACCACCAGCCCGCTGGGCTCCATGTCCTGGGCCATCCAGCGGAAACGTTCGAGATTGACGCGCAACTGATCGCGGCGGGTCAGCGGACTGATGTTCAGTTCGGCAATGGTGCCCGGCCCGACCACACCGTCAGCCTGTAACGAATGAGTGGCCTGAAAATGCTTCACTGCCTCCACCAACACGTCATCGTAGGCATTTTCCGGCGGCACCAGCGCGTGTGCCAGATAGCCTTCGTTGTACAGTCGTCGGGCCAGTTCCGGCACGCGCGGGTCTTCCATCGCCGGACGCAGCAACGGGCCGCTGCCCACCGGCTGCCATTGCGGCAAGGCTAGCAAGCGTTGCGAGGCATACAACTGGCGCAGACTTTGATACTGCGGCAGATGCGGACGCGCCAGATCGAACGCCGCAGGAATGTCGTTCATGCCCGGCACGGCAATGCTGAGCAATTGCGCCTGACGGTCGGTCTGCGGACCGTCGACATGCCACAGCGGTTCGAAATGCGATTGCAACAGACGACCGTAATGCAGATCCTGCAAGGCCTGCAGATAGTTGCGGCTGATGTCGATGTCGGCGCACAGCTCACCATCCTGCGGCGGCGTTGTTGCGACGGCGTAGCGATTGGGATTCAAGCCATCGTCGGCCAACAGCTGCAATTGCGCACGCAACGCCGGCAAGCGTGCCGGCTCCCCTGCCCATACCGGCATCCAGTCCTGCTGTTCATAGAACGCCTGCAATTGGCTCAAGGCCGGGGCGTTGAGGCGCGCGGCAATCGCCGGGCACGACTGCGCGAGACTGATCAACACCGCTTGCAACGGGCTGCGCGGTTCCACCGGCAATTGCGTCGCCGGTGTCGGCAGGGTTTCGAGCGGGGGCAGCGGCTCATCGGCGCAAGCGACAAACGGCGCAGCGAGCAAACAAATGCTCAAGTAGCATGCGTACTTTTTGAACAACTGCTTTACTCCAATCCATGGCCGTCCAGATGACGGCCAACCTTACATCAGGTGCGCTGAACAGTCAGGCTCGAACCGCGAGCCTGCGGGTATTGACTGGGAGTCAGGAGCCAAAGTGCCGTTTATGTAGCAAGTTGAGGACACTTTATAAAATGTTGACGTTTTTGCGCCGACTTCTGTTGAGCACCGCGACCGTTGTCGCCGTGACCAGCCCCGTATTTGCCGCCGGCAAGCCATCGCCGGTTCTCTACAACAGCCTCGCCCACGCCGCGCCGGAACTCAATCCCCAGGCGCTCAAAGGTGCATTGAACGCCATGCAATGCGCGGTCAACAACGGCGCGAAACCCTCGCGGCATCTGGCGATCATCGATTATTCGCAACCGTCCACCGAGCGCCGCCTGTGGATCTTCGACTTGAATAAAAAGAAGCTGGTGCTGCGCGATCTGGTCGCCCACGGCTCCAACTCCGGGGAGAACTTTGCCACGCAGTTTTCCAATCGCGAAGGCAGTTATCAGTCAAGTCTCGGCCTGTTCCGCACCCAGGAAAGCTACGAAGGCACCCACGGCTATTCACTGCGCATGGATGGGCTGGAACCGGGTTTCAATGATCTGGCCCGTGATCGCGCGATCGTGATTCATGCCGCCAGTTACGTGAACCCGCTGTGGAGCAAGCGTCAGGGCCGTATCGGCCGCAGTCAGGGTTGCCCCGCCGTGCGGCCGCAGATTGCCAAACAGGTGATCGATCGCCTGAAGAACGGCCAGTTCATGTTTTCCTGGTACCCGGATCAGCGCTGGCTGCAAAAGTCACCGTACCTGAACTGCCAGCCGCAGCAGGTGGCGAGCATTCTCAACACCCACGCCAGTTAACGCGCATCGCCGCCGGCGGGTTTGTAGAACAGGAACCTGCCGGTCTGCGCGGTGTTGCGATAGGCCTTGGCCCAGCTCGGGCGCACGCCGCGATCGTGAAAATACAGGGCGCCGCGCGTGCGATCCTTGAGTTGACGGTTCAACGCCTTGCCAGCGATTTCCTTGGCCAGCGCGTATTCGGCATCCTCCTTGACCTGATCGGGCTTGCCGTCGCACCACCAGGAAAACTGGCAGTTGCCGGTTTCCGAGCCTTGCTTGACCACCGCACAAACCGTATCGGGAAAGCCATCGTGGCCGAGGCGATTCATCACCACGCTGGCGACGGCTTCCATTTCCGGGGTGTCCTTGCCCTTGGCTTCCCAATAGATACTGCGCGCCAGACAGGTCAGCGGATCGTCCAGCGGCGCGGCGCCTGCCGGGTCCACCGCTTGCGCTTCGGTGGGAGTGATGGCTTCGGATTTCGGCGCCGGCGCAGCGCTGACTTTATCCGCCGCTTTCTCCTCGAGTACCTCGGCTTTCTGTTCAGCTTTGGCCTCGATCGGCGCCTGCGTCCCGGCCCATGCCGCGCCGGTCAAAAAGATCCACAACAAACCGCCCGCCAAGCCTTTCGATCCCATGTCGGTTCTTCCGTCAGCGCCCGCGAAGGGCAGAGTGTTACGTCGGGGAGACGCCCGGTTTGCGGGGTCTTCGCAGAGTGTAGCGAGCAAATGCGCGGGCGTACCAGCGCAGAAAAAATCCTCTGGAAAGAAAAAGGCATTCACTCATCGCAGGCCTTTCGCGCATCATGGGCGCATTCAGCTCAAGGGAGATTTCCATGCGCTTCATGCCGTCCGTTTTGCGTTGTGCCGCATTGTCGCTGGGTGTGGTGTTCGCCACCTCGGCGCTGGCCGGCGATGAACTGCAATTGATCGAGTCGATCAACAGCTATCGCAGCCAGCCGCAGCGTTGCGGCACACAGGCGTCGAACGAGTTGCCACCGCTGTCGGCCGATCCACGGCTGCGACTGCCTGCCAGCGGCGCGGTCGATTTGCAGCAGGCCATGACCAGCGCCCACTACCCGATGGTCAACGTGCAGGCGATTACCCTCAACGGCCCGCGCGATGCGGCGTCAGCAATGAAGGCGATTCAGGAAAGCTTCTGTCAGGTGGTGCTCGACCCGCAGTTTGTCGATATCGGCGTCAACCGCGTTGACCGCGACTGGCGCATCGTCCTCGCGCGGCCGTTGCTGACGGCGAAACTCGGCGATGCGCAAAGCGAAGGGCAAAAGCTGCTGGCGCAACTCAATACCGCCCGCAGTCAGGCCCGTCAGTGCGACGGCCAGTCCTTCGCGGCGGCAGCCCCGCTGGCCTGGAACGCCACGCTGGGCACTGTCGCGCAGGATCACAGCCGCGACATGGCCAACAACAATTATCTCGACCACAAGGACCGCGACGGCCGCACACCCGGCGACCGTGCCGAGCTGTCCGGCTACAGCGGGCAGGTGGTCGGTGAAAACATCGCTGCCGGGCAAGACACCGTCGGCAAGGTCGTTGACGGCTGGCTCGCCAGCCCCGGGCATTGCGCCAATCTGATGAACCCGCAATACCAGGAACTGGGCGCCGCCTATGCGACCGATCCGAAAAGCAACGCCGGTATTTACTGGACGGCAATGTTTGGCGCACCGTAAGGCATCATCGACGCCGTCAATCACTCGGTCAGCCAGAGTGATTGGACGGCATGGCGAGCGCAGCCTACCCTGCGCGATCTGCGCCCGCTGACGGCGTTCCACATCCACGAGGCGAGCCCATGACACAGCGTGAATTGATCGATGGTCACAACCGCCGCGTGGATTATCTGCGCCTGTCGGTTACCGACCGCTGCGATTTCCGCTGCGTGTATTGCATGGCCGAGGACATGCAGTTCCTGCCGCGCCAGCAGATCCTTACCCTCGAAGAGCTGTTCCAAGTGGCGCAAAGCTTCGTCGCCCTCGGCACGCGCAAGATCCGCCTGACCGGTGGCGAGCCGCTGATCCGCCCCGGTGTCGTGCAACTCTGCGAGCAGATAGCCGCCCTGCCCGGCCTGCGCGAACTGTGCCTGACCACCAATGGCTCGCAATTGGGCCGGCTGGCCAAGCCGCTGTTCGACGCCGGGGTCAAGCGCCTCAACATCAGCCTCGACAGCCTCGATCCGCAGCGCTTCAAAGAGCTGACCCGCACCGGCGATCTGGCGCAGGTCATCGAGGGCATCGATGCCGCTCGCGCCGCCGGGTTCACCCGCACCAAACTCAATTGCGTGGTGATGCAAGGGCGCAACGACCACGAGATCAACGATCTGGTCAGTTTCGCCATCGAGCGTGATCTGGATATTTCCTTCATCGAAGAGATGCCACTGGGCGCGATCGCCGAACACAGCCGCGCCGAATCATTCTATTCCAGCGCGCAAGTGCGTGAACGCATCGCCGAACGTTTTACCCTGATCGACTCCACCGAATCCACCCAAGGGCCGTCGCGCTACTGGCGCGTAGCCGAAGCGCCGAACATTCGCCTGGGCTTCATTTCACCGCACAGCCACAACTTCTGCGGCACCTGCAATCGCGTGCGCCTGACCGTCGAAGGTCGCTTGCTGCTGTGCCTGGGCAACGAGCATTCGATGGACCTCAAAGCGGTATTGCGCGCCCATCCGGGCCACCCGGAACGTCTGGAGAACGCGATCATCGAGGCGATGAAACTCAAACCGTATCGACACAACTTCGAAGTCAACGACGACGTGCAAGTGGTGCGTTTCATGAACATGACCGGCGGCTGACCAGCCCCCAGACGCGGACCGCGAGATGATCGTCAGACCGAAACCCAATCAGTTCGCCGTGCTGTTCACCCTCAAAGGCTCGATCGCCAAACGCATCGCTCTGCGCACCTTGATGGTCACGCTGCTGGCTGCAGTGATCGTGTTGATCGAAATCCTCGAGCCGAGTTACTTTGCCAAGGTCAACGCCACACCGTTCACCCTGCTCGGCCTGTCGCTGTCGATCTTCATGAGCTTTCGCAACAATGCCTGTTATGACCGCTGGTACGAGGCGCGCAAGGCCTGGGGCGAAGTACTGGTGCGGGTGCGTTCGGTGATGCGCGAAACCCAGGGCATCGCTGAGATCAGCCTGCGTGCGCCGCTGTTGCGCAATCTCTGCGGTTTCGCCCACGCGTTGAACGCACGGCTACGTGGCGAAAACGAAGCGCGCGCCAGCGCCGACTGGCTAAGCCCGCCCATCGACACGGGGGCTCCGGACCACTGCGGACAGGTTCTGCATCAAGTCGGGCGCCAGTGTTCGGAACTGGAAGCGAGCGGTGTGATCTCGGCGTGGCGCTATCAATTGCTGGCCAGTCACCTGACCAGCCTGACCCAGGCGCAGGCCGTCTGCGACCGCATCAAGACCACGCCGCTGCCCTTCCCGTACACCTTGCTGTTGCACCGCACGATTTACCTGTTCTGCATTCTGCTGCCGTTCGCCATGGCCGAATCCCTCGGCTGGCTGACACCGCTGTTCACGGCGATTGTCAGCTACACGTTTTTCGGCCTCGACGCGATTGCCGATGAACTCGAAGACCCGTTCGGCCGCGATGAAAACGATCTGCCGACCGATGCACTCGTGCGCACCCTGGAGCGCGACGTGCTGTACGAACTGGGCGTCTCGCCATTGCCGCCCGCAGCGGAACCGGACGATTACGTACTGCGCTGAAGCGGGCCCGGCGTGTTCGCTCCGAACCCAGGTGCGGCCATTCGCGAGCAGGCTCGCTCCCACAGTTGAAATGCATTCCGTTGTGGGAGCGAGCCTGCTCGCGGAAACAGTTGAAATGCATTCTCCTGTGGGAGCGAGCCTGCTCGCGGAAAAGGCAACTCGGGCAATCAGCCCAAACGCCGGAAAGCGCCACCGACTAATCTTCCGTTTACACGCGCGCAAATTCCCCCTTACTATCCGGGCACACCGGTCGCCGGGTTCGCCCTGCTGCCGACGCTTTCCGCCAACGGAAACACGCGTTATGAGTACGTCACCACAACAACCGCAAAGGTTGCACGTCTCTGCTGTACGCGCCCACTGCGACAGGGGCCGCGTATGAACCGCATCGTCAATCTGCCCATGGCCCTGCGCCGTTCCAAGCTGCGTCACTCCGCACGCCCGCCGGATATCGCCGCTCCTGCCTGATCGCGAGCTTGATACCCGCGACAGTCAATTTTCCTTTTCCCTGATATCCCTGCCGGGACACTTACGCCTTTTTGTCGCGTCGTGTCCGGCCGAATCTGCGCGCCTGTGCGGCGCCATCGTGAGTGATTTGCCATGAAATTCGCAGCCATCGAAGACGCCCGCCTGTTCCTCGAACAGAACCCTGATATCGACATGATCGAGTTGTTCATCCTCGACGCCAACGGCGTGTCGCGCGGCAAGCTGTTGCACCGTGAAGAACTGCTCGCCGTGTACGAAAGCGGCCGGCCATTGCCGAGCACCATCCTCGGCCTGACCGTACAAGGCGAGGACGTCGAGAACTCCGGGCTGGTGTGGGACGTCGGCGACATCGACTGCCGCGCCTATCCGCTGCAAGGCAGTCTGGTGCGCCTGCCGTGGCGGCAGATTCCGACGGCGGCGGTGCAGGTCAGCATGCACCCGACCGAGGGCATGCCGGCGAGCATCGCTGACCCTCGGCACCTGCTGATCAAGGTGATCGACGGGCTCAAGGCCGAGGGTTATCACCCGATCATGGCCTGCGAGCTGGAGTTCTATCTGCTCGACGCCAAACGCGATCACAACGGCCGCCCGCAACCGGCGCTGGACGCCGACGGCGGGCGACCGCGACACACGCAAGTCTACGGTTTACGCGAGCTGGAGCAGATCGAACCCTTTCTCGCCGACCTCTACAGCGCGTGCAAACTGCACGGGATTCCGGCGCGCACGGCGATTTCCGAATACGCCCCGGGGCAAGTGGAAATCACCCTTGAACACGGCGATGCGCTGGAGGCGATGGATCAGGCGGTGCGCTACAAACGTCTGGTCAAAGGCGTAGCGCAAAAGCACGGCATGCAGGCGACGTTCATGGCCAAGCCGTTCGATGATCTGGCCGGCACCGGCATGCACATGCACGTCAGCCTCGCCGACGCCGAGGGGCGTAACTTGTTCGCTTCTGAAGACCCGGCCGGCACGCCGCTGTTGCGCACGGCGATCGGCGGCATGCTCGCGTCCCTGCTTGATTCGCTGCTGCTGTTCTGCCCCAACGCCAACTCCTACCGGCGTTTCCAGGCCAACAGCTACGCACCACTGGCGCCGACCTGGGGCGTCGACAACCGCACGGTCAGCCTGCGCGTACCCGGCGGCCCGGCGCCGACACGACACATCGAACACCGCATCTGCGGCGCCGACGCCAACCCCTATCTGGCAGCGGCAGCGATCCTCGCCGGGATTCATCGCGGAATCCGCGAAGAGCTGGATCCGGGTGCGCCGGTCGAGGGCAATGGTTATGCCCAGGCGAAAGAATTGCTGCCGACCGATTGGCTGACGTCGTTACAGGCGCTGGAAAACTCCCAGTGGGCACGGGAGGCTTTAGGGCAGGAATTCCTTGGGGTGTATCTGGCGGTAAAGCGTGCCGAGTATCGGCAGTTCATGGCGCAAGTGGGTGAGCAGGATTGGCGGTGGTATCTGACCGAGGCTTAACGATCCGACACCGAACCTGTGGGAGCGAGCCTGCTCGCGAAGGCGTCATCACATTCAACATTTTGGGTGACTGACACACCGCTTTCGCGAGCAGGCTCGCTCCCACAGGGAATGCACTTCGAACCTGGAATTTTTTGTGGACCCTGACATGACCATTCGCTGCAATTCCTACTACACCGCCACCCTCAACCACGACACCGACTATCCGACCCTGCAAGGCCGGCACAAGGTCGATGTGGTGATCATCGGCGGCGGTTTCACTGGCGTCGCCACTGCCGTCGAGCTGGCGGAAAAAGGCCTGAAAGTCGCCATCGTCGAAAGCCACAAGATCGGTTGGGGCGCCACCGGGCGCAATGGCGGGCAGGTCACGGGCAGCCTCTCCGGCGACGGTGCGATGCGCAAACAGATGCGCGCGAAACTGGGCGATGACGTGGACGATTTCATCTGGCACCTGCGCTGGCGCGGACATGAAATCATCCGCCAGCGCGTCGAAAAATATGCGATCCAGTGCGACCTCAAACACGGCCATTTGCACGCGGCATACAAGCCGAGCCACATGACCGATCTGCGCAAGGACTATGACGAAGCCGTGCGTCGCGGATTGGGCGATGAGGTGAGCCTGCTCGACCGCAGCCAGGTCCGCGATCTGCTGCAAAGCGAGCTTTACCACGGCGCCATCAAGAACACCCGTAACATGCACCTGCACCCGCTCAACCTGTGCATTGGCGAAGCACGCGCAGCCGAAAGCCTGGGCACGCTGATCTTCGAAAACAGCGAAGTGCTGGAGATCATTCACGGCGACAACCCCGGCGTGCGCACCGCTCACGGCCAGATCGACGCCAGTCAGGTGATGCTCGCCGGCGATGTCTATCACAAGCTCGAACCGGGTCAGCTCAAGGGCAAGATATTCCCGGCCATGGGCGGCATCGTCACCACCGCGCCGCTGGGCGATCTGGCGAAACAGATCAACCCCGAAGACCTCGCCGTGTACGACTGCCGCTTCGTCCTCGATTACTACCGGCTCACCGCCGACGGCCGTTTGCTGTTCGGCGGCGGTGCCAACTACAGCGGCAAGGATTCGCGCGACATCGCGGCGGAACTGCGCCCGTGTATCGAGCGCACGTTCCCGGCGCTCAAAGGCGTGCCGATCGATTACCAGTGGAGTTGCGCGATGGGCATCGTCATCAATCGCATTCCCCAACTGGGCAAGCTCTCGGACAACGTCTGGTACTGCCAGGGCTACTCGGGGCACGGCATCGCCACCACCCACATCATGGGCGAAATCATGAGCCGGGCGATCACTGGGCAAATGGAACAGTTCGACACCTTCGCCGCGTGCCAGCACATTCGCGTGCCAATGGGCGACCTGCTCGGCAACCCGTTGCTGGCGGCGGGGATGTGGTATTACCAGATGCTTGAGCGGTTGCGCTGAATTTACTGGCCCTATCGCTGGCAAGCCAGCTCCCACAGTGTCCGTGGCGTACCCAAAATTCATGTACACCGCAAAAACTGTGGGAGCTGGCTTGCCAGCGATGAGGCCATCAGTCCCACCACAAAATTTCAATCCGGCAACTGCTCCACCACAATCCCCAACCGCCGATAATCCTCCACACTCCCCGACCCCGGATGCCGCTCGGTAATCAACCTGTGCAGGCGCGTACACGGCGCCACCACAAACGGCTCCACCGCGCCCAGCTTGTCCGCCGTAGTCACTGCAATCACCTGCGTCGCACTGTCGAGCATCGCCTGTTTGATCGGCACTTCATCGAAATGCAGCGAGGTGATGCCGACCTCGGGATGAATCGCGCACACCCCGGTAATCGCCAAGTCCGCCTTGATCCCCGCCAGCAGCCGCAACGCTTCCTGACCGCTCGCCGACATCGAATGCGGATTCAATTGGCCACCCGCCAGAATCACTTTCACGCCTTTGTACTCGGACAAGGCAATCGCGGTCAGCGGTGACGCGGTCACGGCGGTAATGCGGATGTCGGCGGGTAATGCGCGCGCCACCTGCAACGTGGTCGAGCCGGAATCGAACAGCACAATCTGCCCGTCCTCGATGTGCTGCGCCGCCAATTGCGCCAAGCGCACCTTGATCTCGTCGGTCTCATCCAGGCGGGTGAAGTAATCCTTGCCGGAGTCCTTCGGTCGCGGCAGCGCGCCGCCATGCACCCGCTGCACCAGGCCGGCGCTGTCCAGTTCGGCGAGGTCGCGGCGGATAGTGTCCTCGGATACCGCGAAATGCTGGCTCAGCTCGGAGGCCATGACCTTGCCGTCACGTTCGAGCAGCAAAAGGATTTTCTGCCGACGCAGGGACGGCAATTCGGCGATGGAGTGGTCGTGCATGGTTATGCCTGTTTGTGCTTGTAGTTGCAGGTTTCGCCGACACTAGCGAAAGTCTCGGGCAAATACAAACGCAGCGGCTATCAATGCTTTCGATCATTGGAATCAACACGGCGAATTTTTTCTTTGCGCTGCGCCTGTTCACAATGGCCCCACTCTCAAAAGCTCAGGAAGAACCGCCCATGAATCTCAATTTCGCCTTCGCCTGCATGATCGTCGTGTCGTTCGCGATTGCCTTGGGCCACGCCTGAACATGCATCAAACCGAGGCCAGCAATTGCTCGCGCAGCCATTTGTGCGCTGGATCCCGGTGCACCCGCTCGGCCCAGAACATCGCCATTTCATAGCCTGGCACCTGCAGCGGTGCATCGACCACTTGCAGCGCCGGATTGCCGCGCACCAGGCGTGACGGCAGCATCGCCACCAGATCGGTGCTCGCCAGCACCGACATCGCCATAAGAAAGTGCGGCACTGACAACACCACTTTCCGCGCCAATCCGACTTCTGCCAGCGCCTTGTCAGTCGCGCCAAAAAAGCCTCCGCCCTCCCGCGACACCAGCACATGTTCCAGCGCGCAGAACTGCTCGCGGTTGGGCGCCTGGGTCAACCGCGGGTGGCCGACGCGCCCGGCCAGCACATAACGCTCAGTGAACAATGGTCGTCGATGTAACTCCGGCGGCGCGTCTTCGCTGATGTGCAAAGCCAGATCGAACACGCCCTGCTCGGCTTGCTTGACCATTTGCGCCGGCGTCAGGTCGACGATCGCCAGCCGCGTGCCCGGTGCCAGTTCGCGCAAATGGCTGAGCGCTGGCAGCACGACGGTGGATTCGCCGTAATCGGTCGCGGCGATTTTCCAACTGTGCGTTGCCTGCGCCGGGTCGAACACATCCGCTGGCGCCACCGCCCTTTCCAACGCCTCCAGCGCTTCACGCAACGGCTCGCGCAGTGCATCGGCGCGAGCGGTCGGGCGCATGCCTCGCGGGCCGGGCAGCAACAGCGGATCGTTGAAGATTTCGCGCAGTCTGGCCAAGTGCACACTCACCGAGGGCTGCGACAGATGCAGGCGCTGCGCCGCGCGGGTGACATTGTGCTCGGCGAGTAACACGTCCAGGGTCAGCAGCAGGTTGATATCCAGGCGTCTCAAATTATTCATGGCTATACCAGACATATCGGACATTCATTTCCAATATACCGGGCCAGCGCCGATCCTGCAGTCATCCACTCAAGGAGCACGCGACATGAATGTATTGCTGGTTTACGCCCACCCCGAATCGACCTCGCTGAACGGCTCGCTGCGCGACTTCACCGTCCAGCGCCTGCAGGCCGCCGGCCACACCGTGCAGGTCTCTGACCTCTACGCGATGAACTGGAAAGCCGTGCTCGACGCCGACGACGCACCGCAGCGCGACCCATCGCAACCCTTCCACGCCTCGCTCGACTCGAAACGCGCCTACGCCGAGGGCACCCAGGCCGCCGACATCGCCCGCGAGCAAGAGAAACTGCTCTGGGCCGACGCGCTGATCCTGCAATTCCCGATGTGGTGGTTCAGCATGCCGGCGATCCTCAAAGGCTGGTTCGACCGCGTCTACGCCTACGGCTTTGCCTATGGCGTCGGCGAACACTCCGACAGCCGCTGGGGCGAACGCTACGGCGAAGGCAAGATGAAGGGCAAACGGGCGATGCTGGTGGTGACAACCGGCGGCTGGGAATCGCACTACAGCCCACGCGGCATCAACGGGCCGATGGACGATTTGCTGTTTCCGATTCAGCACGGGATTCTGTATTACCCAGGCTTTGATGTAGTGCCGCCGTTTGTGGTGTATCGCACCAGTCGGATGGATGAGCCGCGGTATGCCGAGACCACCGCTGAACTGGGGTTGCGCCTGGATGAGCTGTGGAGTGCCCGGCCGATCGGGTTTCGGCAGCAGAATGGTGGGGAGTACGAGATTCCGGCGTTGACGTTGAAGGATGAGATTGCTCCGGGCCTGGAGGGCTTTTCGGCGCACTTACGCTGAGCCCAGCCCACTTGTCTGGCGAGGGAGCTGCGCACGGTCAAGCCCCTCGCGCACCCGCCTGACCTGCACCAACAACGCCGGGGCAAAATGCAGCAGCACCATCCGGCTCAAATGATGCGTCAGGATAAACACCACATTCAGCCCGCCACCAAACGCAACAATGGCAATCGTCTCGATCGCGCCCGGCATATATGCCAGCCACAGCGACAGCGGATCACTGCCCAGCCAGCGCGCAGCCCCTTCAGCAAACACCGCCGCGACGACGATCATCAGCCCGACGGAAACCAAAGCGGTGCGGCCATGTCGCGCCAGCTCTGCGATGCCGAGGCCCTGAAATCGCGAGCCGATGCGTACGCCGAGAATCAGTGCGGCGAGGTTCAAACTCCACTCCGGCAGGTGAAAGCCATGCAGCCATCCGGCCTTCACGAACACCGCAGTTATGATGATCGCGGTAAGCATGAACGGCGCAGGGACGCCGATCAGCAGCAGCAAACGCCCGAGCAACACGCTCAGCGCGATGGCAGCGAGTGCGGTCAGCGCCATGCCTGTGGTCAACGAATCGCTGACGACTTCAGCCACAGGTGCTTGCCCGGGAATCAGCAAACTCACCAGCACGGTGATCAACAGCAGCCGCATCAGGTGCACGATGATGACTTTGCTCGAAGCCTTTTCCGATTCAAGCAAATCGAACACTGCGGCCAGTGCGCCGGGATACACCGCCAGCAGTGCGTCGGTGCGATTCCAGCCGGCGCCGCGTGTCAGCCACCAGCCGGCGAGTGCGATTTGTATGGCCAGGCAGATCAGCAACACGCCAAGGCTGGGCAACATTGTCGAGGCTGTTTCGCTGTCCCATGCTTCGAACATAAGGCCAGTGGCGATGCCCAGCGTGACCTGGATGTAGCCCAACCCGTAAGGGGTTGCCGGGGCGATGCCGGTTTTGCCGGCAAACAATGCAGTAACCGCAATCGAACCCAGCAGCAAGCCGTGAGGCACGCCTTCAAACTGCAATAACGCGCCGAAAGCGGCGGCAATCAACAAGCACACAACGGATTTCATCGTTCGCCTTCCTGGCTATCCAACTGACACACCACCATTCCCCTGTGGGAGCGAGCCTGCTCGCGAAAGCGTCCTGCCAGTCACAGATGAATAACTGATCTATCGCCTTCGCGAGCAGGCTCGCTCCTACAAGAATCTAATACGTCTTACATACGCAAGCGTGCAATCGCCCGCCGGTATTTTTCGATACGCTCCAGATCCTCCCAACTCGGCGAGGCAATCCGCGAGATATCGCTGTTCTCTTCCAGATCCGCCAGCTTCACCACTCGCCCGATCGGGTTTTGCGCGGCGCGGTCGACAAAATCCTCGTAGGACTCGCCCGGCGCTTTGGTCACCGCCGCAATCGCCGCCAGCACCTCTTCGCTAAAACCTTCGCCACGCAAATCATCCAGACTCACCCCGCAATCCTCGACCACATCGTGCAGCACGGCGACGATGCGCGTTTCCAGCGTGTGCATGCGCAACATGACTTTCAGCGGATGCAAAATGTACGGCGCCCCGCCCTTGTCCACCTGCCCGCTGTGGGCTGTGGCGGCAATGGCGATGGCGCGTTCGAGGGTTTGGGCCATGGGAGTCTCCGTGGTGTCAAAGGCCATAGCGGCCGCCAACGTGAATGTTGCGTTTGAGCCAGTTGCCGATCGCTCGCAGACGCCCTACAGGTTTCGCCGGATGAGCATGGTGCTGAAGAATCATCGACACCAGCGTCGCCTGATCCGCCTGCGGATTTGCATCGATCAACTCGGCGACCCACGCGCAATCGGCCTTGCGCAAGTGCGCGCGCCAGTCACCACACCAACCGTCCAGCTCATCCCGAGCCAAAAACCGCGCGCCGCCATGCTCCATATGCCCGCCGCCCATGGACTGCTCAAAGCAGAACGGCGTATCCGGTTTGCTCGGATCGATATGAAAAAGATAGATGTCGTGAAACGGATGCTGTGAAGCGGGGGCTATGTTGCGGCGGCCGATTTCAATCATGGCGACGGTCCAATCCTTGGGCGCTGAATGTTTCTGATTGTTGCGCAGTGTACGCGAAGATCGCGCAGCGCAAAGCCGATTGAACCTTGCCCGCCCTCGCCGCCTCGAAACCAGACAAGCGCCAAATCACCGATCAGACGCGGCGCCATTGGAGAGGAATTGCCGATGAAAACCCGACTGCTGCTCCTGATCGCCACGTTCGCCATCATCCCCACCTGCGTCATGGCTGAAGGCTGCGACGTGCAGACCCGCTCCTCCAGCGCCTCGGTGCCGGCGGTGGAAACCCACAGCTGCTACGAATACGAAGGCATGCCCGTGGATTCCATCAACTGGTCATGCAGCAACGAAACCAAGGACACCCTCAACGCCACCAAGAAGAAAGTCGAACGCTGCGACGACCACTACCAGGCCACCTGCACCGCCCGCCTCACCCAGGAATCCCTGGCCAACCCGCACTCGACCAGCAAAGACAAAAGCGCCAAACCGCTGAACATGCCTGACAATGCCAAAGTCACGACGTATTACTACGACGGCGAGCATCTGGCACAGGCGAAGATTGATTGTGAAAACAGCGGCGGGAACTGGAAGGCTAAATAGCCTCGTTTATCGAGCATTGCCTGATAGAGAGCCCGGCTTGTTGCCGGGCTTGCTGCATGTGCAAACAGCCTCAGCCTTCACCAGCACCGCTGCTGGTGCCGCTGTCGTTCGATTGCTTCGAACCACTGGGCTTGGAACCCGAAGGTGTAGAGCCGTCATTATTGGTGGTGTTGCCCTGTGTGCCTTTGGGCACGGTGGCGCCATTGGAATGAATGTCCTCCGGCGCACTCGGGTTGGTCTGGCTGTTGCCGTCGTTCGCGGTGGGTGCAGGGGTGTCGCTGGCGGCTGCTGCGTATAGCGAGGTGGCGGATACCAAAGTGGCTAGCGTCAGTGCTGCGAGGTTGACTGGGCGCATGTTGGCGGCTCCTTTGCGGGGGGTAAGGTATGCATTGGAATCAGGTGTGCGGCGAAAATGCGGAGGGGCTGACGAACGGCAAAAATAAACTGACCCGACACCTCGGAAGAGACATCGGGTCATCGAAAAACAATTTCTGATACGCAGAAAAAAGCCCGGTTTGAAAGACCGGGCTCTCCAATACGACGTACCCATCAACCACCGCCGCTGCCCCCACTACTGCTACCGGACGGTTGACCCGCGGGGGTGGGTTTGGAAGCAGAAGGCACCGGCCCATTGTCGGTTTTGCCACCATCACCCCCTTGGGGCAGCGAATCGGCATCCGGGTCGGCATTGGTGGCTGGAGACGCCGGTTCACGAGTCTGGCTGGTGCCGTCGCTCGCCTTCGGGGTCGACGTGTCGCCAGCCGCTAGCGCATACGGCGCGCTGCCGAACAGCAACGCCGCTAGGGTAATCACCGCAATTTTATGGTTCAGCATGGTGGCTCTTCCGTTGCGTGTGGAGTTACAGCATTGGAAGCAGGTGCGCGGCGAACGTGCGATGCGTCGGACGAGTGGTTATCAGCCGCAGACATCGCGAAATTTCAAGATCTGAATACTTCGCAGGAAAACACCTGTGCGGCCTGCGTTCTGCTAAAAAATCCACCTCATTCAAACCAGGCGAAACGCGTGCCCTTCAAAAATTCGCCGGCGTATTCGCACTGATGATCTCAGCCTCATCCGCGCCAATATTCCGGAATTTATGCGGCAGCGTCGTCGGAAAGTAATACCCGTCCCCCGCACTCAACACACTCACCTGCCCGTCCACGGTCAATTCCACCGTGCCACGCGTGACCAAGCCGCACTCTTCGCCTTCGGCATGCACGATCGGCTCTTCGCCGGAGCTGGCGCCAGGGGCGTATTGCTCGCGCAGCAGGCGCATCTGGCGGCTGGGGACGGAGGCGCCGATGAGCAGCAGGCGCAGGCCGTGGCGGCCGAGGTCGGGTTGTTCGTTGGCGCGGAATACGTATTGATGTTCACGCGGGGGCTGGTCGAAGGTGAAGAAGTCGGCCAGGGACATCGGTATGCCTTCGAGCAGCTTTTTCAGCGAACTGACGGAGGGGCTGACGCGGTTCTGTTCGATCAGCGAGATGGTTGCGTTGGTCACGCCGCTACGCCGGGCGAGCTCGCGCTGGGAGAGTTTGTAGCTTTCGCGTACTAGTTTGAGTCGAGAACCCGTATCCATGACTGCCTTATGTAAAAGGGGCGATGGGGGTGGGTGGCGGGTGACGCGCAGGTTGCGCGGATCACGTTGCTCCCGTGTCCCGGAACCGTGAAAGGCGGCTATTAAATCACGTTTGCCGGTGTTGCTCAGCAGGTTCGATGGATGGTGATCGAAATGAGCTGGCTGGCGATTATTGCGGATAAATAAAAAACTTGTGGGAGCTGGCTTGCCAGCGATTGGATGGCACATTCAACATCCCTTTTGCTGAAAGACCGCAATCGCTGGCAAGCCAGCTCCCACAGGTTTTGTGTGCTGTTTAGGGAAAAACCGGCGGGGTCTTTTGGATCGCCGCCGGTGAGGTCAATCAGACGCCGAAACGGTCGCGCAGTGAGTAGTAGACGGCGCCCAGAGCGGTGAGCGGCGCCGAGAACGTGCGGCCGCCGAGCATCGGCATGTGCGGCAGCGAGGCGAAGGCGTTGAAGCGTTCGGCGTCGCCACGGATCATTTCCGAGATCAGTTTGCCGGCCAGGTGCGAGCAAGTGACGCCGTGGCCGCTGTAGCCCTGCATGTAGTAGGCGTTCTTTTCGATACGGCCAAACTGCGGCATGCGCGACATGGTCAGCAGGAAATTGCCGGTCCAGCGGTAGTCGATCTTCACGTCCTTGAGCTGCGGAAAGGTCTTGAGGATCTTCGGCCGGATCAGTTGTTCGATATCGTCCGGCTCCCGCGCGCCGTAGACCACACCGCCGCCGTAAAGCAGGCGGTTGTCGGCAGTGAGGCGGTAGTAATCCAGCAAATAGTTGCAGTCCTCGACGCAGTAATTATTCGGGATCAGGCTGCGTGCCTGCTGTTCGGTCAGCGGTTCGGTGACGACGATCTGCGAGCCGCACGGCATGCTTTTCGCGGTGACACGGTTGTCGAGACCTTGTGGCAGATAAGCGTTGCCAGCGATCAACAGGTATTTGGCACGGACCAGACCTTTAGCGGTGCGCACGGTGATCGGCTCGCCGTAGGTGATGTCCACCGCCGCCGATTGCTCGTAGATCTTGCCGCCCAAGCGCACGATGGCAGCGGCCTCCCCTAGCGCCAGATTCAGCGGATGAACGTGGCCGCCCTGCATGTCCAGCAAACCGCCAACGTAGGCGTCGGAGCCGACTTCACGACGAATGTCCGCTGCATCGAGCATTTTCAGATTGCGGTTGCCGTAGCGTTCCCAGTTGCGCTTCTGCTCGGCCAGACCATTGAGTTGTTTCTTGTTCATCGCTGCGAAGATGCCGCCCGGGCGGTAGTCGCATTTGATGTCGTAATCCTTGATGCGCGAACGAATGATATCGGCGCCTTCGAAGATCATGCTGCCGAGGATTTCTGCAGTCTTGTCGCCGTAGCGCTCTTCGATGACATCAACGTCGCGGCTATAAGAATTGACCAGTTGACCGCCATTGCGACCGCTGGCGCCGTAGCCGACTTTCGCCGCTTCCAGTACGGTGACTTTGTAGCCGGCTTCGCTGAGGAAGAGCGCCGAGGATAGACCGGTGTAGCCGGCGCCGATGATGCAGACGTCGCAGTCCAGTGCTTCTTCGAGAACCGGGAAGTCGATGACTTCGTTGCGCGTGGCCGCGTAGTAGCTGTTTACGTGTTGCTGTTTCATAGGTTTCTCCGAGGGCCGCCAACCAGGGGCGGCCGCCGCTGTAAAAGAATCAGAGCTTGATCCAGGTCGCTTTCAGTTCGGTGTACTTGTCGAACGCGTGCAGCGATTTGTCGCGGCCGTTGCCCGATTGCTTGAAGCCACCGAATGGCGCAGTCATGTCGCCGCCATCGTACTGGTTGACCCAGACACTGCCGGCGCGCAGGCCGCGGGCGAAGGTGTGCGCCTTGCTGAGGTTGCTGGTCCACACCCCGGCGGCGAGGCCGAAGATGCTGTCGTTGGCGATCTGCAGGGCTTCTTCGGCAGTGTCAAAGTTGATCAGCGACAGCACCGGGCCGAAGATTTCTTCCCCGGCAATGGTCATCGCGTTGGTCACGCCGTCGAAAATCGCTGGCTGCACGTAGAGGCCGCCGGTTTCTTCGAGGGTGCGTTGGCCGCCGGCAATCAACTCGGCGCCCTGCTCGCGGCCGATGCTGATATAGCGCAGCACGTTGTCCAGTTGACGCTGGTCGACCACGGCGCCGACAGTGGTCGCCGGATCCAGTGCGTGCCCCGGTTTCCACGCTTGCAGCGCTTCCACCAGCAGCGGGATGAACTGCTCGCGAATCGAACGCTCGACCAGCAGGCGCGAACCGGCAGTGCAGACTTCGCCCTGATTGAAGGCGATGGCACTGGCTGCTGCCTGAGCTGCGGCGCGCAAGTCCGGTGCATCGGCGAACACCACGTTCGGGCTCTTGCCGCCGGCCTCGAGCCAGACGCGCTTCATGTTGCTCTGCCCGGCATAGATCATCAGCTGCTTGGCGATCGCCGTGGAGCCGGTGAACGCCAGTACATCGACGTCCATGTGCAACGCCAGTGCCTTGCCGACGGTGTGGCCGTAGCCCGGCAGCACGTTGAACACGCCTTTCGGAATCCCCGCCTCCAGCGCCAGTTGCGCGATGCGGATGGCGGTCAGCGGTGATTTTTCCGAAGGTTTGAGGATGAACGAGTTACCCGCCGCCAGCGCCGGGGCGAACTTCCAGCTGGCCATGATCAACGGGAAATTCCACGGCACGATCGCCGCGACCACACCGGACGGCTCGCGGGTGACGAGACCAAGTTGATCGTGCGGGGTGGCAGCGACTTCGTCGTAGATCTTGTCGATGGCCTCGGCGCTCCAGCGGATCGCGTTGGCGGCCGCCGGGATATCGATGCTCATCGAGTCGCTGATCGGCTTGCCCATGTCGAGGGTCTCCAGCAGCGCCAGTTCTTCCTGGTGTTGCAGGATCAGATCGGCGAAGCGGATCAGCACGCGCTTGCGCTCGGCGGGGGCTTTTTGCGCCCAGATACCAGAGTTGAAGGACTGGCGCGCGGCTTCGACGGCGAGGTTGGCGTCGGCTTCATCGGTGCTGGCGACGGCGGCAAGAAAGCGGCCATCGACCGGGCTCAGGCATTCGAAAGTGTCGCCGCTGATCGCCGGGCGGTACTCACCGTTGATGAAAGCGCGGGATTCGATGGACAGAGACTGGAAGCGTTGTTCCCAGTCGTTGCGGGTGGTGGTCATTGTTTTGAGCTCGACAAGGGCAGATTGGGCGACGGCGGGCGATCACCCACGCATCAAAAATTGATAACCCGCTCCCTGTGGGAGCGAGCCTGCTCGCGAAAGCGTCGTGTCAGGCAACAATATTCTGAATGACATACCGCATTCGCGAGCAGGCTCGCTCCCACATTGGATCGGTGGTGTCTGTGATCACACCGTATGCAGATACCAGTTGTACTCAAGATCAGAAATCGAGTTCTCGAACTCGGCCAGCTCGCTTTCCTTGCACGCGACAAACACGTCGATGTACATCGGGTCGATGTAGCGCGCCATGACTTCGCTGTCGTCGAGCTCGCGCAAGGCGTCGCGCAGGTTGTTCGGCAGGCTCTGCTCGTTCTGCTCGTAGCTGTTGCCTTCAACCGGGGCACCGGGCTCGATCTGATTGGTAAGACCGTGGTGAATGCCGGCCAGCACCGACGCCATTAGCAGGTACGGGTTGGCATCGGCACCGGCAACGCGGTGTTCGATGCGCACGGCGTCCGCTGAACCCGTCGGCACGCGCACGGCCACGGTGCGGTTGTCGATACCCCAGCTTGGCGAGTTCGGCACATAGAACTGCGCGCCGAAGCGGCGATACGAGTTGACGTTCGGGCAGAGGAACGCCATTTGCGCCGGCAGGGTCTCGAGCACACCGCCGATCGCGTGACGCAGCGCGGCGTTCTGCTCGGGATCCTCGCTGGCGAAGATGTTGTTGCCTTCTTTGTCCAGAATCGAAATGTGCACGTGCAAACCGTTGCCGGCCTGGCCCGGATAAGGCTTGGCCATGAAAGTCGTGTCCATCTCGTGGTCGTAGGCGATGTTCTTCACCAGACGCTTGAGCAGCACCGCGTAATCGCAGGCCTTGATCGGGTCGGAGACGTGATGCAGGTTGACTTCGAACTGCGCCGGGGCGCTTTCCTTGACGATCGCATCAGCAGGGATGCCCTGCTCTTTCGCGCCTTCGAGGATGTCCTGCAGGCAGTCGACGTATTCGTCGAGATCGTCGATCAGGTAGACCTGAGTCGACACCGGACGCTTGCCGGATACCGGTGAACGCGGCGACTGCGGACGACCATTCACGTTGTCCTGGTCGATCAGATAGAACTCAAGTTCGAACGCCGCGCAGATGGTCAGGCCGAGATCGTCGAACTTGCGCACCACGTTGGCGAGCACTTCACGCGGGTCGGCGAAGAACGGCTGACCTTCGATCTCGTGCATGGTCATCAGTAGTTGAGCGGTCGGGCGTTTTTGCCACGGCTCGATGCTCAGGGTGCCGGGAATCGGGTAGCAGATGCGATCGGCATCGCCAATATCCAGGCCCAGACCGGTGCTTTCCACCGTCGAGCCGTTGATGTCCAGCGCGAATAGCGACGCCGGCAGGTTGATGCCTTTTTCGTACACCTTATGAAGACTGGTGCGTTCGATGCGCTTACCGCGCACCACACCGTTCATATCCGCAATCAGAAGGTCGACGTACAAAACCTCAGGATATTTCTTAAGGAATGCGTTGGCTTCGTTGAGTTGAACGGTACGCAGAGGGACCGACATGATGCACCTATTTAGCTGTTAATTATTATGTTCACCACCGTGTTGCGCAGCCAGTCAATCCGAAAGGCAAAGTGAAGTCAATAGCGAACACCCTGCCCTGTAGCCTTTATTTTTAGGGCTTTTATTAACGCTCTCGTGCCATATCCGTCGCTAGACCCCGGTAAACCCGAGCGATTTGATGAACGGCGTTTAGAATTTTTTACATGGCAGTTGTTAATTAAAATCAACGAGGCTAAGCTCCGGAAAAGCTCGTTCAAGTGACAGACTTCGAGGTGAATAAAAATGGCATTCAAGCCATTGATCGGCGTTACTGCGTGCGTCAAACAGATTGGCCTGCACCCCTATCACATCAGCGGCGACAAGTACGTACGTGCTGTCAGCATTGGCGCCCAAGGGTTGCCAGTGGTCATTCCTTCCCTCGGCAATCTGACTGAAATCGATGACCTGCTCGGTCAACTTGACGGTCTGTTGCTGACCGGCTCGCCGTCTAACGTGGAGCCCTTCCACTATCAAGGCCCGGCCAGTGCGCCCGGCACGGATCATGATCCAGCCCGCGACGCCACCACCCTTCCTTTATTGCGTGCAGCCATCGCTGCCGGCGTTCCGGTGCTAGGCATCTGCCGTGGCTTCCAGGAAATGAACGTGGCCTTCGGCGGCAGCCTGCATCAAAAGGTGCACGAGCTGCCCGGCATGCTCGATCACCGCGAGGCCGACAGCCCGGATGTAGCCGTGCAATACGCACCGGCCCATGCGGTCAGCGTGATCGCTGGCGGCGTGTTCGAAGCGCTGGAGCTGCCCGACGAATTTCAGGTCAATTCGATTCACAGCCAAGGCATCGACCGCCTCGCTCCCGGCCTGCGCGCTGAAGCCGTGGCGCCGGATGGCCTGATCGAAGCGATCTCGGTCGAGCACAGTCCGACCCTCGCCCTCGGCGTGCAATGGCACCCGGAATGGCAGGTGCTGGACAACCCGAACTACCTGAAGATTTTCCAGGCGTTCGGCGAGGCTTGCCGGCAACGGGCGGCGAAGCGCAGTCAGCGCTGACGCAATCGCCAAATAAATAACGATTTACTGCCCCCACGGCTGGCGGGTGTGCGTTTGCACATCCGTCAGTCGTGAACCGCAACACCCGTGATAACAACAAGTACGACCCAGGCAGCCAGGACGGCGGCGCCGAACAAGCCGGACGGCAGGAGCAAGACCTTCAGATCAATGCAAAACCCTGTGGGAGCGAGCTTGCTCGCGAAAGCGGTGTGTCAGGTAACAACGATGTCGGCTGACACGACGTCTTCGCGAGCAAGCTCGCTCCCACAGGGGATGTGATCCGACTGGGAATGCACCTGCAGGCTTGCAATCCACTTAAGCCCGGCCACGTTGGCCAGGCACACGAAACCTGTTGGGAGTTTCACATGGCAAACGCCTCCAGCACTTACCGCAAGGCACTCGAAGGTCATCAGCAACCGAAAAAGGTGCTGGTGAAAGTCGATCGTGTCACCAAGAAGTTCGACGAAACCGTGGCCGTGGACGATGTGTCCCTGGAGATCCATCAGGGCGAGATTTTCGCGCTGCTGGGCGGTTCCGGGTCGGGCAAATCGACGCTGCTGCGTATGCTCGCCGGTTTCGAGCGGCCGACCGAGGGGCGGATTCTGCTCGATGGCGTGGACATCACCGACATGCCGCCCTATGAGCGGCCGATCAACATGATGTTCCAGTCCTACGCGCTGTTCCCGCACATGACCGTGGCGCAGAACATCGCCTTCGGCCTCAAGCAGGACCGTTTGCCCGCCAGCGAAATCGATGCCCGCGTCGAAGAAATGCTGCGTCTGGTGCACATGACCCAATACGCCAAGCGCCGCCCGCACCAGTTGTCCGGCGGCCAGCGACAGCGCGTCGCCCTCGCCCGCTCGTTGGCCAAACGGCCAAAGCTGTTGCTACTCGACGAGCCGATGGGTGCGCTGGATAAAAAACTGCGTTCGCAGATGCAGCTGGAGTTGGTGGAGATCATCGAGCGCGTCGGCGTGACCTGCGTGATGGTGACCCACGATCAGGAAGAAGCCATGACCATGGCCCAGCGCATCGCGATCATGCACCTGGGCTGGATCGCGCAGATCGGCAGCCCGGTGGACATTTATGAGGCGCCGGTCAGCCGCATGGTCTGCGAATTCATCGGCAACGTGAACGCCTTTGACGGCACCGTGGTGGAAGACCTGGAAGGCCACGCGATCATTCACAGCCCCGACTTGCAGCAGAAGATCTATGTCGGTCACGGCGTCAGCACGTCGGTGCAGGACAAGTCGATCACCTACGCCATCCGCCCGGAAAAAACGCTCGTCAGCACCACCCAACCGGAATTCCGCTACAACTGGTCCGAAGGCAAGGTCCACGACATCGCCTACCTCGGCGGCCACTCGGTGTTCTACGTCGAGCTGCCCGGCGGCAAGATCGTCCAGTCGTTCATGGCCAACGCCGAACGCCGTGGCGCGCGGCCGACCTGGGACGACAAGGTCTACGTCTGGTGGGAAGACGACAGCGGCGTGGTGCTGCGCTCATGAGAACTTTCAATCAGCAATTCTTGCGCCTGGTGCCCAGCGGACGAAAACTGGTGATCGGCATTCCGTTCATCTGGCTGTTCCTGTTCTTCATGCTGCCGTTCTTTCTGGTGATGAAGATCAGCTTCTCGGAAGCCGCGCTGTCGATCCCGCCGTACTCGGAGATCTACACCTTCGCCGAACAGAAATTCCAGCTGCTGCTGAACATCGGCAACTACACGCTGCTCGGTGAAGACGAGCTGTATCTGTCCGCATACCTTGGCTCGCTGAAGGTCGCGGCACTGAGCACGCTGATGTGCCTGGTGATCGGTTTCCCCATGGCCTACGCGATCACCAAGACCGGCAAGGAAACCCAAAACGTCCTGCTGCTGTTGATCATGATGCCAACCTGGACGGCGATCCTGATCCGCGTGTATGCGTGGATGGGCATCCTCAGCAACAACGGTTTGCTCAACGCGTTCCTGATGTGGACCGGGCTCACCGATCATCCGATCGAGATCCTCAACACCAACACTGCCGTCTATATCGGTGTGGTTTACGCGTATCTGCCGTTCATGGTGCTGCCGCTCTACGCCAACCTGGTCAAGCATGACAACAGCCTGCTGGAAGCCGCGCAGGATCTGGGCTCAAGCAACTTCAACAACTTCTGGAAGATCACCGTGCCACTGGCCAAGAACGGCATCATTGCCGGCTGCATGCTGGTGTTCATTCCGGTGGTCGGCGAGTTCGTGATTCCGGAACTGCTGGGTGGCCCGGAGACGCTGATGATCGGCCGCGTGCTGTGGCAAGAGTTCTTCAATAACCGCGACTGGCCGGTAGCGTCCGCGCTGGCAGTGGTCATGCTGTTGATCCTGATTGTGCCGATTCTGCTGTTCAACCGCAGCCAGGCCAAAGAGATGGAGGCACGGGGATGAAACGCTTCAACTTTTCCAAATTCATGCTGATCTTTGGCTTGATGTTCATTTATCTGCCGATGCTGATCCTGGTGATCTACTCGTTCAACGCCTCGAAACTGGTGACGGTGTGGGGCGGCTGGTCGATCAAGTGGTATGTCGGCCTGCTCGACAACACGCAACTGATGGGCTCGGTGGTGCGCTCGCTGGAAATCGCCTGCTACACCGCGATTGCCGCTGTGGCACTGGGCACCCTCGCCGCCTTCGTCCTGACGCGGGTGACGCGCTTCAAGGGCCGCACGCTGTTTGGCGGCCTGGTCACCGCGCCGCTGGTGATGCCTGAGGTGATCACCGGTCTGTCGCTGTTGCTGCTGTTTGTGGCGATGGCGCAACTGATCGGCTGGCCGCAGGAGCGCGGCATCGTCACCATCTGGATCGCCCACACCACCTTTTGTGCCGCTTATGTCGCGGTGGTAGTCTCCGCGCGCCTGCGGGAACTGGATCTGTCGATTGAAGAAGCGGCAATGGATCTGGGCGCGAAGCCGTTCAAGGTGTTTTTCCTGATCACCATTCCGATGATCGCGCCGTCGCTGGCGGCGGGTGGGATGATGTCGTTTGCCTTGTCGCTGGATGATCTGGTGCTGGCGAGCTTCGTTTCCGGCCCGGGCTCCACCACCCTGCCGATGGAAGTATTCTCGGCGGTGCGCCTGGGTGTAAAACCCGAGATCAACGCCGTGGCCAGTCTGATTCTGCTGGCAGTGTCGCTGGTGACTTTCCTGGTCTGGTATTTCGGCCGCAAGGCGGAAGCCAACCGCAAGCGGGCGATTCAGGAAGCGATGGATCAGACCGCAAACGAGTCGTGGCAACAGCCAGCAGCGGCGACTGCCTGAGCAACACCGATGAACAACTGTGGCGAGGGGATTTATCCCCGTTGGGCTGCGAAGCGGTCCCTGCAGTTCTACCTGAAGACTCCGTATTCAGGTTTTGCGACTGCTTCGCAGCCGAGCGGGGATAAATCCCCTCGCCACAAGGTTCAAGTGCACCGAGCTTTTGTTTTGTTGAATAAGAAGAAGGGAGTTGTACCGATGAAAATGTTTGGCAGGACTCTGCTGACACTGTCCTTAATGGGCGCAATGGTCATGGGCGCCCAGGCCAACGACAAGGTGCTGCGTGTTTACAACTGGTCCGATTACATCGCGCCGGACACCGTGAAAAAATTCGAAGATGAAACCGGCATTCGCGTGACCTACGACGTCTTCGACAGTAACGAAACCCTGGAAGCGCGCCTGCTCGCCGGCAAATCCGGTTACGACATTGTCGTGCCGTCGAACAGTTTTCTGGCCAAACAGATCAAGGCCGGCGTCTATCAGCCGCTGGACAAATCGAAGCTGCCGAACTGGAAGAATCTCAACCCGGTGCTGCTGAAAAACGCCTCTGCCAGTGATCCCGACAACGCTCACGCGTTCCCGTACATGTGGGGCTCGATCGGCATCGGTTTCAATCCAGCCAAGGTCAAGGAAGTACTCGGCGCCAACGCCCCGACCAACTCCTGGGACTTGCTGTTCAAGCCGGAGAACGCAGAAAAGCTCAAAGCCTGCGGCATCAGTTTTCTCGATTCGCCGACCGAGATGCTCCCGGCCGCCCTGCACTACCTGGGCTATCCGGTGAACGACAAGGACAAGGCGCACATTGCCGAGGCCGAAGCGCTGTTCATGAAAATCCGCCCGTACGTGGCGTATTTCCATTCCTCGAAGTACATCTCCGATCTGGCCAACGGCAACATCTGCGTGGCGGTCGGTTACTCCGGCGACGTCCTGCAGGCCAAGGCCCGCGCAGTGGAGTCGGGCAACAACGTGGTGATCGACTACAGCATTCCCAAGGAAGGCGCCGGCAGTTTCTACGACATGGTCGCCATCCCCCGTGATGCGGCGAACGTCGACAACGCCTACCTGTTCATGGACTTCCTGATGCGCCCGGACATCATCGCCGAAGTCACCAACAGCATCGGCTATAGCAACGCCAACGCAGCGGCCACGCCATTGGTGGACGAAGCGATTCGTAACGAACCGGGCTCGTATCCGTCGCAAGCGGTGATGGCAACCTTGTATGCGGTGCCGGACCAGCCGATCGCGACGCAGCGGATCATGACCCGTGGCTGGACCCGGGTGAAACTCGGCAAGTGAGCCCACCAACAATCCTACAGTGGTCCGGTGTTATGGCAGCAAGATTGATCGTTCCCACGCTCCGCGTGGGAATGCAGCCCGGACGCTCCGCGTCCCATTCGACGGCAGACGCAGAGCGTCCATTGACGCATTCCCACGCAGAGCGTGGGAACGATCTGCGCAACCCTTTCCGTTCACGCAGCGCCTTACCACCGCTGCCCCCTGCTCTGAACGGCCTCACCCGGCTCCCTCGGCTCGGGTGAATTTGCAGGCGCCTTCGGGCGCCTTTTTTGTCCGTTCAGACCAGCGGCCAGTCCTGCACAACCCGATAGCGGCCCTTGTGCGATTCGAACAGGGCGAAGCGTTCAGCGCGCAGAAAAAACTCCGGCGGGGTGCTCGCTTCTGGCTCTGGCGCGCGGTATTCGCGTGCCAAGGTCAGGTGCGGGCGAAACTCATGAGTGGGCTCGTCAAAACCGAACGGCAACATTGCCTGCTCCAGCGCGTAGACTAGGCGCAACAACGCCGGCGGTGCCTGCTCGGGCGCCAGCGACAACACACCGGCGCGATGCCAGACCTGCAATCGATCCAGCGCAAGCTGCAACGCTTCGCCCGGAATACGCACACTGCCTGCGGCTTCACAAACGCCGTGGATCTGCGCCAGCGGCACCGCCCCAAGAAACAGCAAAGTCAGATGAAAGTTATCCGCCGGCACCGGTTTACCGCTGCGCAAGCCCAGTTCCGAACGCCACTGGGCGATGGCTTTGCGCTGCGCCGGCGGGCAATCCAAAGCGAAAAACAGCCGTTTCGACGGTTCATCCTTGCGCACCCCATCAATCATTGCCCTGCCCCCCTTTTTCGTCATCATCGAGCCGATTCAACACAGCCTGTTCTGACGACTCGTGACAGGAAGCTATAGTTCAAGGATTGCCAACAACCGGAGGCTGCCATGCGCGAGATCCTCAGCAAAGAACCCTGGTGGGCCCGGCCACCAAATCCTGGACAGGACGAAAGCGAACTGGAATGGGGCTGGCTGGTGCATTACAACGAAGGCGAACCCCGCTTCGAATTCGTCCGCGAACGGCCAACCGACGAACAGATCCGCAACCGCAAGGGCTGTCGCATCACGCCGTCTGCCGAGTGACGCAAACCCGAGGTCGCCTGCCCGCAAAGCAGGCGACCCGGTTTCAGACCTGCGCCTGAGCCCCTTCGAACCACGCCAGTTTTTCGCGCAGCTGCACCACCTCGCCAACGATCACCAGTGTTGGCGCATGCACTTCATGCTCCGCCACCAGTCGCGGCAGGTCGGCCAGAGTGCCGGTAAAGACCCGCTGGTTGACCGTGGTGCCCTGCTGAATCAGTGCCGCCGGGGTATCCGCCGCACGACCATGCTTGATCAACTGCTCGCAGATGATCGGCAGGCCGACCAGGCCCATGTAGAACACCAGCGTCTGCGCCGGGGCGACAAGGTCGGCCCATGGCAGATCGGTAGAACCGTCCTTCAAGTGGCCAGTGACAAACCGCACGGATTGCGCGTGGTCACGATGGGTCAGCGGAATCCCGGCATACGCCGCGCAACCGCTGGCCGCCGTGATGCCTGGCACGACCTGGAATGGAATGCCGTGGGCTGCCAGTTCTTCGATCTCTTCGCCACCGCGGCCGAAGATGAACGGATCGCCGCCCTTCAACCGCACCACGCGCTTGCCGGCCTTGGCCAGATCGACCAGTTGCTGGTTGATCTGATCCTGCGGCACGGCGTGTTCGGAGCGACGCTTGCCGACATACACCCGCTCGGCGTCGCGACGGCACAACTCGAGAATCGCCGGCGCTACCAAGCGGTCGTAGAGCACCACATCGGCTTGCTGCATCAGCCGCAGCGCACGGAAGGTCAACAGATCCGGATCACCCGGACCGGCACCGACCAGATAAACCTCGCCCGTGGTGACCATGGGCTCGCCATCGACCTTGGCCTGCAACAGGCGCTCGGCTTCCGCGCCTTGCCCGGCCAGTTGGCGATCAGCGATCGGACCCTGAAAAACGTCTTCCCAGAAACCGCGACGCTGCTGCACATCCGGAAACAGGTTTTTCACCTGATGGCGGAAGCGCGCCGCGAGGCCGGCGAGCTGACCGTAAGTCGAGGGAATCCAGGTTTCAATCTTGGCGCGAATCAAGCGCGCCAATACCGGCGCATCGCCACCGCTGGAGACTGCAATGATCAACGGCGAGCGGTCGACAATTGCCGGGAAGATCACGCTGCACAAGGCCGGCGCATCCACCACATTGACCGGCACACAACGGCGGTGGGCGTCGGTGGAGACTTGCGCGTTGAGCGTTTCGTCGTCGGTCGCGGCAATGATCAGCCCGCAACCGTCCAGATCCGTTTCGGCGTAACCGCGCAACAGGCATTCACCGCCGCTGGCAGCGACCAGTTCAGCCAGTTGCGTTTCAATTTCAGGTGCGACCACCCGCAGCAGCGCACCGGCATCGGCCAGCAGGCGGGATTTGCGCAAGGCAATTTCCCCCACCGACAACCAACACACGACTGCCGCGCAGGTTGTGAAACAGCGGCAGATATTTCATTTAGCCGATGACCTCAAGGCCACCCATGTACGGCTTGAGCACGTCCGGCACGCGAATCGAACCGTCGGCCTGCTGGTAGTTTTCCAGCACTGCCACCAGAGTACGACCGACCGCCAGGCCGGAACCGTTCAAGGTGTGCACCAGCTCGGGCTTGCCGGTTTCCGGGTTGCGGAAACGCGCCTGCATGCGACGGGCCTGGAAGTCGCCGCAGTTGGAGCACGAGGAAATTTCGCGGTACTTGTCCTGGCTCGGAATCCACACTTCTAGGTCGTAGGTCTTGACCGCGCTGAAGCCCATGTCACCGGTGCACAGTGCCAGGGTGCGGTAAGGCAGGCCGAGCAGTTGCAGGACTTTTTCGGCGTTGGCGGTCAGGCCTTCCAGCGCTTGCATCGATTGCGACGGCTCGACGATCTGGACCATTTCGACTTTGTCGAACTGGTGCTGACGAATCATGCCGCGCGTATCCCGGCCCGACGCACCGGCTTCGCTGCGGAAGCACGGGGTGTGGGCGACGAACTTGATCGGCAGCAGTTTCGAATCGACGATTTCGCCGGCAACAATGTTGGTCAGTGACACTTCGGCCGTCGGGATCAGGTACAGATCGGCTTCACCTTCGCGGGCGATCTTGAACAGGTCTTCCTCGAATTTCGGCAGCTGGCCAGTGCCTTGCAGCGCCGGGGCCTGGACCAGGTAAGGCGTGTAAGCCTCTTCGTAGCCATGCTCGTTGACGTGCAGGTTGATCATGAACTGCGCCAGCGCGCGGTGCAGGCGGGCGATCGGACCCCGCAGCAAGGCGAAGCGTGCACCGGACAGCTTGGCGGCAGTTTCGAAATCCAGCCAGCCGAACTTCTCGCCGAGGGCGACGTGGTCTTTGACCTCGAAATCGAACTGGGTCGGCGTGCCCCAACGACGCACCTCGACGTTGTCGTCTTCGTCCTTGCCGACCGGGACCGACTCATGCGGCAGGTTGGGAATACCGAGCAGGATCGAATCCAGTTCGGTCTGGATCGCGTCCAGCTCGACCTTGCCAGCGCTCAGTTCGCCCGCCATGCGCTCGACATCTGCCATCAACGGCGCGATGTCTTCGCCACGCTGCTTGGCCTGGCCGATGGATTTGGAACGCGCGTTACGCTCAGCCTGCAGTGCTTCGGTGCGGGTCTGGACGGTCTTGCGCTGTTCTTCCAGCGCTTCGATGCGCGCGGTGTCCAGGGCAAAGCCACGGGAAGCCAAGCGGTCCGCTACGTCCTGAAGGTTGCTACGTAACAGTTTGGAATCGAGCATGTCGGTTTCTCGTTATCAAAGTTTGGTCAGGGACAGGCCGGCCCACGTGGCGAGCAGCCCGCCGAATACGCTGAGTGCCGCATAGCCAAGGGCCAGCAGCACTTGCCCGCTTTCCAGCAGGCGCACCGTATCCAGTGAAAAGGATGAAAAAGTCGTCAGCCCCCCGAGGAAGCCGACCATCAACCCGGCACGCACCTCGATCGGCACCTCCGGGCGTATCAAAAACAGGCCGTACAACACGCCGATCAACAGGCAGCCCACGATATTAACGGCCAGCGTCGCGGTATAGAAGTGCCGCGGCCAATTGGCGCTGACCCAATTACCCGTGGCGAAGCGCAACAACGTGCCGGCAACACCGCCGACCGACACTGCAAGGATCAATGGGACCACTATTTTCTCCGCTGCCGAGGGCTCAGACGATCGAGTTGTGCGAGGTGATTGAGCTTCTCGCCGATCTTCAACTCCAGGCCACGGGGCACTGGCTGATAGAACGCAATCGGCTCGAGTTCTTCCGGAAAATAGTCTTCACCGGCGGCATAGGCGTCGGGCTCGTCATGGGCGTAGCGGTACTCGTCGCCATAACCCAATTGTTTCATCAGCTTGGTCGGAGCATTGCGCAGGTGCAGCGGCACTTCCAGCGAACCGTTTTCGGCAGCGGCGCGCAGTGCGGTTTTGAAGCCCATGTACACCGCGTTGCTTTTCGGTGCACAGGCCAGATAAGTGATGGCCTGGGCGACCGCCAATTCGCCCTCGGGGCTGCCGAGACGCTCCTGCACTTCCCACGCCGCCAGGCACAGGCTCAGCGCACGCGGGTCGGCGTTGCCGATGTCTTCGCTGGCCATGCGCACCACGCGCCGCGCCAGATACAGCGGATCACAGCCGCCGTCGATCATCCGCGCAAACCAGTACAGCGCGCCGTCGGGGTTGGAGCCGCGCACCGATTTGTGCAGCGCCGAGATCTGGTCGTAGAACGCCTCGCCGCCCTTGTCGAAACGTCGCCGGGTATCGCCGAGCAGGCTTTGCAGCAGCTCGGTGCCGATTTCGCTGTTGTCTTCAGCCAGATCGGAGGCGTTCTCCAGCAGATTGAGCAGACGCCGGCCATCGCCATCAGCGGCGGACAGCAGCATCTGGAAACCCTCATCGCTCAGGGTCAGGTTACGCTTGCCCAGGCCGCGCTCTTCGGTGAGTGCGCGGTGCACCAGTTTACGCAGCGCCGCTTCGTCGAGGCTTTTCAACACGTACACACGGGCACGTGACAACAAGGCGTTGTTGAGTTCGAAAGATGGGTTTTCGGTGGTGGCGCCGATGAAGATCAGCGTGCCGTCTTCAACGTATGGCAGAAAGGCGTCCTGCTGCGACTTGTTGAAGCGGTGTACTTCGTCGACAAACAGGATCGTGCGTTTGCCGTACTGGCCGGCCTGCTGCTTGGCAATCTCGACGGCCTGGCGGATTTCCTTGACGCCGGCGAGCACCGCCGAGACCGTTTCGAAGTGCGCATCAGAGACTTCCGCGAGCAAGCGCGCCAGAGTGGTCTTGCCCACGCCCGGCGGCCCCCAGAAGATCATCGAATGCAGCGCGCCCTGCTCCAGCGCCTCGCGCAGAGGCTTGCCGCGAGCGAGCACGTGCTCCTGACCGACGTACTCATCCAGATTGGCCGCCCGCAGACGCGCGGCCAAGGGTTGGGCAATCGGTGCACTGCGAAACAGATCCATCACGTAGCGTTGAAACCTCTGATTTTCTGAAATCTGCTGAAGAACCTGTGGTGAGGGGATTTATCCCCGTTGGGCTGCGAAGCGGCCCCAAAAGCGACGACTGCTCGGCAGCCGGACGGGGATAAATCCCCTCGCCACAATAGCCCCTCAATAGCAGGCCCTCACCACAAAGGGCCGGTGTTTATTCCTGGATGACGTCGGCACCCTTTGGAATGTCGAACTTGAATTTCGACGCCGGCACCGCTTCGTTGGCCTTGACCCCGGTAAACAGGATATTCGTACGCTGGCCGACGCTGTCAATCAGTTGCATGTCATTGAGCAGGCCGTTGCGGAACGACAGGCGCAGGTTGTCGAACAGGGTGTCCTTGGTTTTTGGCTTGAGGGTGAAGTCGATCACGCCGCCCGCCTCTTTCGCGCTGATATCGAAGCTCTGGCTGATCTTCGAGACATCGCCGGACAGCAGCAGCGCAGGGGTTTGGGTCAGACGCTCGTCGAGCTTCTTGATGGTGGCCTGCTCCAGGTCCGGGTCCCAAAGGGTGACTTTCTTGCCATCAGAGACCATGGTCTGCTCGGCTGGCGCGTTGGTGTGCCAGTAGAACAGGCCCGGACGCTGCAGAGTCATGTTGCCGGTGGTTTCCTGCAACTGGGTGCCGCCGCCGTCGAGGGTCAACTGCGAGAAGTTGGCCGACAGGGTTTTCGATGTTTCGAGCAATTGGGTCAGACGCGCCACATCCTTTTCATCGGCGTGGGCCGTGAGTGTGGTCAGCGCCAGTACTGGCAACAGCATGCGGATAAGGCGCATGAGAGTCCTCTTGAATACTCGTGGGAGAGTGGCGGAACGTCATTGTCCCGCCTCTTGCTTGTGAATCAGTCGCGTACCGGGCCCGGGGCCAGGACTTCACGCGAACCGTTGGTGTTCATTGAGGTGACGACGCCGGCCATCTCCATCGCCTCGATCATCCGCGCAGCGCGGTTGTAACCGATCTTCAGCTTGCGCTGAACAGCGGAAATTGACGCGCGACGGCTTTCGAGGACGAACTGCACCGCTTCGTCATACAGCGCGTCGGCTTCCGGATCATCACCGTCGCCACCACCACTGCTGCCTTCAAAGCCGCTGCCCGCCTCTTCGACACCGTTGAGGATGTCGTCGTTGTATTCCGGCGCGCCGCGCAGCTTCCACGCTTCGACCACGCGGTGAACCTCATCGTCGGAGACGAATGCGCCGTGCACGCGGATCGGCAGACTGGTGCCCGGCGGCATGTAAAGCATGTCACCGTGACCGAGCAGTTGCTCGGCGCCACCCTGATCGATGATCGTCCGCGAGTCGATCTTGCTCGACACCTCGAACGCCATCCGAGTCGGGATGTTGGCCTTGATCAGACCGGTGATCACGTCCACCGAAGGGCGCTGGGTCGCGAGGATCAAGTGAATCCCCGCCGCACGCGCCTTCTGGGCGATACGGGCGATCAGTTCTTCAACCTTCTTACCGACGATCATCATCATGTCGGCGAATTCGTCGACCACCACGACGATGGTCGGCAGTTTCTGCAGCAATGGCGCTTCGTCGTGAATGCTTTCGCGCTTGTACAGCGGATCGCTCAACGGCTCGCCGGCCTCCTGGGCTTCCTTGACCTTGGCGTTGAAGCCGGACAGGTTACGCACGCCCATCTTGGCCATCAGCTTGTAGCGACGCTCCATCTCGGCAACGCTCCAGCGCAAGGCGTTGGCCGCGTCCTTCATGTCGGTCACAACCGGGCAGAGCAGGTGCGGGATACCCTCGTAGATCGACAGTTCGAGCATTTTCGGGTCGATCATGATCAGCTTGGCGTCGTCCGGGCCGGACTTGAACAGGATCGACAGGATCATCGCGTTCACGCCCACCGATTTACCGGAACCGGTAGTACCGGCCACCAGGAGGTGCGGCATCTTCGCCAAGTCCGTGATGACCGGCTTGCCGCCGATATCGTGACCGAGCGCCAGGGTGACCGGCGATTTGAAGTTGTCGTACTCGGGCGTCGACAGCACCTCGGAGAAGCGCACGATCTGGCGGTCTTCGTTGGGAATTTCGATACCGACAGTGGTCTTGCCCGGAATCACCTCGACCACCCGCACACTGGTCACTGCCAGCGAACGCGCCAGGTCTTTGGCCAGGTTGGCGATGCGGCTGACCTTCACGCCGGCAGCCGGCTGAATTTCGTAACGGGTAATCACCGGGCCAGGGTGGATCGAATCCACGGTGACTTCGACGCCGAATTCCTTGAGCTTGATTTCCAGCAAGTGGCCGACCGCTGCCAAGGATTCAGGCGAATAGTTGAGCTGTTTCTTTTCCGCAGGATCAAGAATCGAAATCGGCGGCAAGGTGCCTTCGACCGCGCTGTCGACGAACAACGGCGCCTGCTTCTCTTTCTGTACGCGCTTGCTCGGCTCCTGCGCCTTCGCCGGTGCCGGCGCGATCACCGGTGGCACCTGCTTCTCGCGGTCGGACATGTGCTTGCTCAGCGCTTGCTCGCGCTCGATCAGGCGTTCCTTGACCTTGGCCTGTTCACGCTTGTCAGTGACAGTCGGTGCGACCACATCGTGGACGCGGTCATCGACTTCACGCAGTTGCGCCACCAGTTGCTTGCGCTCGGTGCGCGCCGACCACCAGCGATTGAGCGCGCCCTGGAACAGTTCGAACAGATCGAGGGTGATCTTGCCGGTGACGTCCATCACCTTGAACCACGACAAGTCGGTAAATACGGTGAGGCCGAACAGGAACAGCGCGATGAACAGCAGCGTGCTGCCCTGAATGTTCAGCGCATTCTTTGCCAGATCGCCAAGGCTTTCGCCCAGGGCACCGCCAGCGCCGGCAGGCAGGCCGGTCGCGGCATGGAAATGAATGTGCGCCAGCGCAGCACCGGAAAGCACCAAAAACACCAGACCGATCAGGCGCCAGGAGAAAAGCCAGCCGCTCCACTGCCACGGTTCATGGCGTTGACGGAAAATCTGGTACGCCTTGACCGCCAGCAGCAACGGAAAGATATAGGCGAAGTAACCGAGCACCATGAACAGGATATCGGCGCTGTACGAGCCGGCCGGACCGCCAAAATTCTGCACATCATCGATCTTGCTGTTATGGCTCCAGCCCGGATCGTCCTTGCCGTAGGTCAGCAAAGCCATCATCAGGAACAGGCACAAGGCGCCAATGGCGATCAATGCACCTTCCTTGAGCCGGTAGTGCAGTTGCTGGCGCCAGAGCGGAACGACTGTTTTGGGTGCTTCGGTGGTCTTCTTCAAAACGCTTCTTTTCCTGCGCCCGAGGCGCGTCCATCTATTGAATGACGATAAAAAACTGCCCAATCCAGGCAGGTAAAAAAGGTGAAAAGCTCAACTGAGACTACTTTTAACACTGTGCCACTGGTTTTATAAACACAGCCATAAACACTGTGCACAGCGAAAAGCCCGTCACAACCCGGCATTGTACGGGTTTGTGCGCCCGATGCCATGCTTGAGAGCAGAGCCTTGAGCATAGCCAAACGGATGCGAATTGCGTTGCAATTGGAGCATGCATTGTCTTTTGTGACAAAGGCTTATGACGTGTATTTGATGAACGTAGCGAGGCCGGCCGAATCCGCTGGACGGAATATGGACAGGCATCGATACGGTGACGCTTACGACCACGGACGACACATCAAGTTGCAGCTCAATGCTCACTCCATCCAACATAGGTGCAGGACATCGGCGGCGTTTCGCGGCAAACTCTTCCACGGGGTCTTTACGCTCCCCTGACCGCCCTCCCCTTCTGCAAGCCCGGATGCCATGCTGACTTGGTTACAACGTAATTCCCTGACCTTTCCGCCCCTGGAAAAAGCCATGCGCGAGCCGAACGGATTGCTCGCTGCCGGCGGCGATCTGTCCGCCGACCGTCTGATTCAGGCCTATCGCCATGGCTGCTTTCCCTGGTTCTCCGAAGGCCAACCCATTCTCTGGTGGTCGCCAGACCCTCGCACCGTGCTTTTCCCCGACGAACTGCACGTCTCGCGCAGTCTTGCCAAATTGCTGCGCAAGCAACGCTATCAAGTGACATTCGATCAGGATTTCGACGCCGTCATCCGCGCCTGCGCTGCACCGCGTGATTACGCCGACGGCACCTGGATCACCGAGGCCATGCAGGATGCTTACGTAGAACTGCATCGACGCGGCTTCGCTCATTCGGTTGAGGTCTGGAACGATGGACAACTGGTGGGCGGCCTGTACGGCCTGGCGATGGGCCAATTGTTTTTCGGCGAGTCGATGTTCAGCCGCGCCGACAACGCTTCCAAATACGGCTTCGCCACGCTGGTGCAGCATTTGAAAGCAGCCGGTTTTGTGTTGATCGATTGCCAGATGCCGACGGATCACCTGCACAGCCTCGGTGCGCGGTCGATTCCGCGCGGCGAATTCGCCGCCTATCTGCAGCGCCATCTCGATCAACCGAATTCGGCGACCTGGGTTTGCTGAGCGACTTTTGCGCAGGTGGCTTACACTTAATCCACCAGCTTATCCCGAGGGTTGATTCATGACCGAGTTGGCGCGATTGAAGTTCTATGCCACTCAGCCCCACTCTTGCAGTTATCTGCCCGAGGAGCAGGCCACGACGCTGTTTCTCGACCCGAGTCAGCCCATGGATGTGCACGTCTACGCAGATCTGTCGGAAATGGGCTTTCGTCGCAGCGGCGATCACCTGTACCGGCCGCATTGCCAGAATTGCAATGCGTGCGTGCCTGCGCGCATTCCTTCCGCTCAGTTCATCGCCAACCGTCAGCAGAAGCGTATCTTCAAGCGCAACGCCGATCTGCAGGTGCAGCCGGTCAAGCCGCAATTCAGCGAAGAATATTTCGACCTGTACCAGCGCTACATCGAACAGCGGCACGCCGACGGCGACATGTACCCGCCGAGCCGTGACCAGTTCTCGACGTTCCTGGTGCGTGACCTGCCCTTCTCGCGCTTCTACGAGTTTCGACTCGACGGACGGTTGCTCGCGGTGGCGGTCACCGATCTGCTGCCCAACGGCCTGTCTGCGGTGTATACGTTCTACGAACCAAACGAAGAACGCCGCAGCCTCGGTCGTTACGCGATCCTCTGGCAAATCGCCGAGAGCCAGCGTCTGGGCCTTGAGGCGGTGTATCTGGGTTACTGGATCAAGAACTGCAAAAAGATGAACTACAAGACGCAATATCGGCCCATCGAATTGCTGATCAATCAGCGCTGGGTCGTCCTGAACTGAACCTGCGGCCTAAACCCCTTGGCGTAAACACCATTTTTCGGGCACAATGCACGCCGCTTTTGCCTGGCGCAGTTGCACCGGGCCATTCATTGGATACCGAGGGCTTTACTGCATGTCGAAAGAAGACAGCTTCGAAATGGAAGGCACTGTCGTCGACACCCTGCCCAACACCATGTTTCGTGTGGAGTTGGAAAATGGGCACGTCGTAACCGCGCATATTTCCGGCAAGATGCGCAAGAACTACATTCGTATTCTTACCGGTGACAAAGTGCGCGTCGAGCTGACGCCCTATGATTTGAGCAAAGGGCGGATCACTTACCGCGCTCGTTAATCAAGTCAATACAGAACGCCCGGGTTATGCCGGGCGTTTTTGTGTCTGGGTTTTGAGGTTTTGGGGCTGGCGGTTTCGCACTTACAGCATGCAAATCAAAAGATCGCAGCCTTCGGCAGCTCCTACGCTTGGATAGCTTGAATTCGATAGAAACGGGTTGACCAGCAGGCCGCCTTCGCGAGCAGGCTCGCTCCCACAGAAAAGCGAAAGCAAAGTCAAAAGATCGTCCGATCGCGGCCCGAGCCTTCGGCAGCTCCTACACAATGAGCGTTAGCTCGAGTGCTTTTGATCTTGATCCACGGGTGACGTCGGGAGGCTGAGCGGAGGGACTTATCCGGGCGTGGGAGCGCAGCGACCGTCTGGCGCAGCCAGACACAGCGGAAGGAGGTGCAGCGAAGCAAACCGTAGCCGCTGCGCCCGGATCAGTCCCGGAGCGAAGGAACCCGAGCCTGCGAGGGCCGAACGCAGGAGCAAGCGTTTTTTGCTTACTTTTTTAGGCGTTTGTAAAAAAGTGAGTCGCCGTAAGGGCGAAACCCTAAGCAGCCGTAACCGCAGCAACGGATATGCACCTAAAACCACTAAACAACGAGCAACAAAAAGGCGCCCGAAGGCGCCCTCTTGATCCACAGCCGTCAGGCCATCTCTGCCGTAGTTTCGAAGTCAAACGTCAACTCCCCGTCCTTGATGTCGATGTGCACCACACCGCCATGCTCGGCCAGTTCGCCAAACAGAATCTCCTCCGCCAACGGACGCTTGATCTTGTCCTGGATCAGACGCGCCATCGGACGTGCGCCCATCGCCGAATCGTAACCCCCGGCCGCCAGCCAGCTGCGCGCCGCATCGGTAACTTCGAGCAACACGCGCTTGTCTTCCAGCTGCGCCTGAAGCTCGGTGAGGAACTTGTCCACCACGCTTTTGATGACCTCATGGCTGAGGCGACCAAACTGGATAATGGTGTCCAGACGGTTGCGGAATTCCGGCGTGAAACTCTTCTTGATCACTTCCATCGCATCAGACGAGTGATCCTGATGGGTGAAACCGATCGAAGCCCGCGCGGCCGTTTCGGCACCGGCGTTGGTGGTCATGATCACGATCACGTTGCGGAAGTCCGCCTTGCGCCCATTGTTATCGGTCAGCGTACCGTGGTCCATGACCTGCAGCAGCAGGTTGAAGACTTCCGGATGCGCCTTCTCGATCTCATCGAGCAGCAATACGCAATGCGGCTGCTTGGTGATCGCTTCGGTCAACAGGCCGCCCTGGTCGAAACCGACATAACCCGGAGGCGCACCGATCAGACGCGATACGGTATGACGCTCCATGTACTCGGACATGTCGAAACGCACCAGTTCAATACCCAGCGCTTTGGCCAACTGACGCGCAGCCTCGGTTTTACCGACACCGGTAGGCCCTGCGAACAGGAACGAACCGACCGGCTTGTCCGGCGACTTGAGCCCGGCACGGGACAGCTTGATCGCGGTCGACAGCGAATCGATTGCCGCGTCCTGACCAAATACCGTCAGTTTCAGGTCACGCTCCAGGTTACGCAGCAGCTCCTTGTCGGAACTGGTGACGTGCTTCGGCGGAATCCGCGCGATTTTCGCGACGATGTCTTCGACCTGTGGCACATCGATACGCTTGACGCGCATCTCCACCGGCTGCAGACGCTGGTAGGCGCCCGCCTCGTCGATCACGTCGATAGCCTTGTCCGGCATGTGCCGATCATTGATATAGCGCGACGCCAGTTCGGCGGCGGCACGCAATGACTCATCGCTGTACTCGATGCTGTGATGCTGCTCGAAGCGCCCTTTCAGGCCACGCAGGATACCGATGGTGTCTTCCACCGACGGCTCTACGACATCGACCTTCTGGAAACGACGGGCCAAGGCGCGGTCCTTCTCGAAGATGCCGCGGAATTCCTGGAACGTGGTCGAACCGATGCAGCGAATGTCGCCAGACGACAGCAGCGGCTTGAGCAGGTTGGACGCGTCCATCACGCCACCCGACGCAGCGCCCGCACCGATGATGGTGTGGATCTCGTCGATGAACAGGATCGCCTGCGGACGTTTTTTCAGTTCATTGAGCAGTGCCTTGAAGCGCTTCTCGAAATCACCGCGATACTTGGTGCCCGCGAGCAGAGCGCCAAGATCGAGCGAATAAACAACCGCATTGGCCAGCAGATCCGGCACCTGATTGTCGACGATGCGCTTGGCCAGGCCTTCGGCAATCGCGGTTTTACCCACGCCTGCTTCACCGACCAGCAGCGGATTGTTCTTACGCCGGCGCGCGAGAATCTGCGCGACACGCTCGACTTCCGATTCACGGCCGACCAGCGGATCGATGCGACCCTGGCGCGCAAGTTCGTTGAGGTTGCTGGCATAAGCATCCAGAGGATTGCCTGAAGAAGAAGACTCACCGCCCTCGTCGTCCTGCATATCTTGTTCACCTTCAGAGTGATCGCCATGCCCCGGCACTTTCGAAATGCCGTGGGCGATGTAGTTGACGACATCAATGCGCGCCACGCTCTGCTGTTTCAGCAGGAACACGGCCTGACTCTCTTGCTCACTGAAGATGGCGACCAGCACGTTGGCGCCGGTCACTTCGCGCTTGCCCGAGCTCTGTACGTGGAAAACAGCACGCTGCAGGACACGCTGGAAGCCCAGGGTTGGCTGGGTTTCGCGATCCTCGTCATGCACGGGGATCAATGGCGTGGTGGAGTCGATGAACTCCTGCAGATCATGCTTGAGTTTGTCGAGGTTTGCGCCGCAGGCACGCAAAACGGTGGCGGCAGCCTCATTATCCAATAGGGCCAGCAGGAGATGTTCGACGGTCATGAATTCATGACGCTTCGAACGAGCCTCCTTGAAGGCTAGATTGAGGGTGACTTCGAGCTCGCGGTTTAACATAGCTTCACCTCATACCCAAGTGGTCGGCGATTAACCGTCCTTCTCGATTTCACAGAGTAGCGGATGCTGGCTTTCCCTGGCGTACTGGTTGACCTGCATGGCCTTTGTCTCGGCGATGTCGCGGGTAAACACTCCACATACTGCCCGGCCTTCTGTATGGACGGCCAGCATGACCTTGGTCGCCAGCTCGCGATTCAGGTTAAAAAACACCTCGAGCACTTCGACGACGAAATCCATCGGTGTGTAGTCATCGTTGAACAAAACCACCTTGTACATCGGCGGCGCCTGTAACGCGGGCTTTGCTTCCTGAACAGCAACGCCTGCCGAATCGTCGTCGTGCTCCTGTGGAAGATCCTTTTGGAGAAGCGGGCGATCCTGATTGAATGTTAGTCGAATCTGGCTGATTGCATGCATGGAAAAAAAGGTTCGTCAGTTGTGCGAATACAGTGGTGGGGGCGGTTGCACACGTTTTCAACTACGACTGCCCGGTCACCTTGACTATCGGGAAAACGGTGTTACAACCAATAGAGCCCACAGTGGGTAAAAAAGATCCGCGGAGTCAATTCTTTTATCGAATTCGATTGCGGATGTCGTGGATGATACTCCAGCGATGGAGTCTGTTGCAGAGGGATTTGAGCATGGCTGTCGGCAAGGTGAAATGGTTCAACAATGCCAAGGGGTACGGCTTCATCATTGAGGATGGCAAGTCGGAAGACCTGTTTGCGCATTACACGGCGATCAAGATGGATGGATATAAGACCCTTAAGGCCGGGCAAGCCGTGAAATTTGACATCATCCAAGGGCCAAAGGGCCTGCATGCAATCGAAATTCACAACGTCGTCATTGCAGCGCCCGACCCGGCTGTCGGCGGTGCAGTCGGCGCCGCTGCTGCGGCCGCCGCTGCCACGGCCAAAGCGATGAGCTGACTCATTTCCACCTGAACATCAGCCACAAAAAAACCGCCTGAAAATTCAGGCGGTTTTTTTTGGTTGTCCGCGTTTTACATATGCGAAATCAACGCATCGCCGAACCCCGAAGACGAAACCAGCTTGGCCCCATCCATCAAACGCTCGAAATCATAAGTAACAGTCTTCGCGCTGATCGCACCGTTGGTGCCCTTGATGATCAGGTCCGCCGCTTCGGTCCAGCCCATATGACGCAACATCATCTCTGCCGAGAGAATCAGCGAGCCCGGGTTGACCTGGTCCTTGCCGGCATATTTTGGCGCGGTACCGTGGGTCGCTTCGAACATCGCCACGGTATCGGAGAGGTTGGCGCCCGGCGCAATACCGATACCACCGACTTCTGCCGCCAGGGCATCGGACAGATAGTCACCGTTGAGGTTGAGCGTAGCGATCACATCGTATTCGGCCGGACGCAGCAGGATCTGCTGGAGCATGGCGTCGGCGATAGCGTCCTTGACCACAACGTTCTTGCCGGTTTTCGGGTTTTTGAACTGCATCCACGGACCGCCGTCGAGCAGGGTCGCGCCGAATTCTTCGGCCGCCACTTCATAGGCCCATTCCTTGAAGGCACCCTCGGTGAACTTCATGATGTTGCCTTTGTGCACGATGGTCAGCGAGTCGCGATCATTGTCGACCACGTATTGCAGGGCTTTACGCGCCAGACGCTTGGTCCCTTCGCGCGATACCGGCTTGACGCCGATGCCGCAGTTTTCGTCGAAACGGATCTTGGTGACGCCCATTTCTTCTTTAAGGAATTTGATGACCTTGGTGGCTTCCGGCGAACCGGCCTTCCACTCGATACCGGCGTAGATGTCTTCGGAGTTCTCGCGGAAAATGGTCATGTCGACGTCGCCGGGTTTTTTCACCGGGCTCGGCACGCCTTCGAACCAGCGCACCGGGCGCAGGCAGACGTACAGGTCGAGCTGCTGACGCAGGGCCACGTTCAGCGAGCGGATGCCGCCACCGACCGGGGTGGTCAGCGGGCCTTTGATGGAAACCACGTAATCCTTGACTGCGTCGAGGGTTTCCTGCGGCAGCCAGGTGTCCTGGTCATAAACCTGAGTGGCTTTTTCGCCGGCGTAGACTTCCATCCAGGAAATCTTGCGCTTGCCGCCGTAGGCCTTTTCAACAGCAGCATCGACAACCTTGATCATCACCGGACTGATGTCGACACCAATACCGTCACCTTCGATGAAGGGGATGATCGGGTTATCAGGAACATTGAGAGAATGGTCTGCATTGACAGTGATTTTGTCACCGACGGCTGGAACCTGAATCTTCTTGTAACCCATGCTGAACTCCATTGTTTGGATTGAACACCTGGCTTGCTTCGAGCGTAACCCAGTTGTATCAACACGCAAACCCTATGTTCCGCCGCCGCGCACATCTCGTTTCGTACAAGCCTGAAAGCAAAGGGAAAAGCGCCAAACTCCAGTATTCGTAACGAGTCCTTGCCCGATGCCGCCCTGCGACCTTTAGACCAATGGACGAGAATCGTTGCATATGAACCATCGGCAGATTGCCAGCTACCTATGTATAATGCCGCCCGCTGACCACAGGGTCACGACGGCTGGCCTCTCTAGCACGAGACTTTCCGCCTGATTGGTCGGGTTGTTACCGCAGCCTGACTGCTTGACGCTCTACTGATGCACCCAACATCACCGCGAAGAATCTCGACATTCGGTTCATGGATGACTTTGAACGAACGCGCTTACCCGGCGCCCCTCGAGTTTCTGCGCACGCTTTAGCAAAGAAGAGAGAGTTAATCCGAATATGCCCACCCGCTCGAAGATCATCTATACCTTCACCGACGAAGCTCCTGCCCTCGCCACCTATTCCCTGCTGCCGATCATCGAGGCTTACACCGCCTCGGCCGATATCGCCGTGGAAACCCGCGATATCTCTCTTGCAGCGCGCATCCTGGCAAGCTTCCCCGAGCAACTGGGCGACAAAGCCGTAGCCGACCACCTCGCCGAACTGGGCGACCTGGCCGTTACGCCTGAAGCCAACATCATCAAGCTGCCGAACATCAGTGCTTCGGTGCCGCAACTGCAAGCCGCGATCAAAGAGCTGCAGGCGCAGGGCTACAACCTGCCGGACTACCCGGAAACCGTGACCAGCGACGCCGACAAAGACGCCAAGGCGCGTTACGACAAGGTCAAGGGCAGCGCCGTGAACCCGGTTCTGCGTGAAGGCAACTCCGACCGCCGCGCTCCGCTGTCGGTGAAGAACTACGCACGCAAGCACCCGCACAAAATGGGCGCCTGGGCCAAAGACTCCAAGTCCCACGTTGCGCACATGAGCACCGGCGATTTCTACGGCAGCGAAAAAGCTGTCCTGATCGACGCCGCTGACGCTGTGAAGATCGAACTGATCGCCAAAGACGGTGCTGCCACCGTTCTGAAAGAAAAAACCACCGTTCAGGCTGGCGAGATCCTCGACTGCGCCGTGATGAGCAAAAACGCCCTGCGTGCGTTCATCGCTGCCGAAATCGAAAGTGCCAAGGCCCAGGGCGTGCTGCTCTCGGTGCACTTGAAAGCGACCATGATGAAGGTCTCCGACCCGATCATGTTCGGCCAGATCGTTGCCGAGTTCTATAAAGACGCACTGACCAAGCACGCTGACGTGCTGAACCAGATCGGCTTCAACCTGAACAACGGCATCGGCGATCTGTACGCGCGCATCAAGGCCCTCCCGGCCGAGCAGCAAGCGCAGATCGAAGCCGATATCGCCGCGGTCTACGCCGTTCGTCCGTCGCTGGCGATGGTCAACTCCGACAAGGGCATCACCAACCTGCACGTGCCGAGCGACGTCATCGTCGACGCCTCGATGCCAGCGATGATCCGTGACTCCGGCAAGATGTGGGGCACCGACGGCCAGCTGCACGACACCAAGGCGGTGATCCCGGATCGCTGCTACGCGACCATCTACCAGGCCGTGATCGAAGATTGCAAAGCCAACGGCGCTTTCGACCCGACCACCATGGGCAGCGTGCCGAACGTCGGTCTGATGGCGAAGAAAGCCGAAGAGTACGGTTCCCACGACAAGACTTTCCAGATCAAGGCAGACGGCGTTGTTCGCGTCACCGACAGCAAAGGCAAGCTGCTGATGGAGCAGGCTGTCGAAGCCGGCGATATCTTCCGCATGTGCCAGACCAAAGACGCGCCGATCCAGGACTGGGTCAAACTGGCCGTCAACCGTGCTCGCGCGAGCAGCACGCCGGCGATCTTCTGGCTCGACCCGATGCGCGCCCACGATGGCGTAGTGATCGAGAAGGTTCAGGCGTACCTGAAGGATCACGACACCAGCGGTCTGGACATCCAGATCATGGCGCCGGTCGATGCGATGAAGTACACCCTGCAGCGCACCCGCGAAGGCAAGGACACCATTTCGGTGACCGGCAACGTACTGCGCGACTACCTGACCGACCTGTTCCCGATCATGGAACTGGGCACCAGCGCCAAGATGCTGTCGATCGTGCCGCTGATGAACGGCGGTGGTCTGTTCGAAACCGGCGCTGGCGGTTCGGCGCCGAAGCACGTGCAGCAACTGGTTGAAGAGAACTTCCTGCGCTGGGATTCGCTGGGTGAATTCCTCGCCCTCGCCGCTTCCCTTGAGCATCTGGGCGTGAACTACAACAACCCGAAAGCGCTGGTGCTGTCGAAAACCCTGGACCAGGCCACCGGCCAGTTCCTCGACAACAACAAGTCGCCATCGCGTAAAGTCGGCAATATCGACAACCGCGGCAGCCACTTCTACCTGGCGATGTACTGGGCTCAGGCCCTGGCGGCCCAGACTGAAGACGCGGCACTGCAAGCGCAGTTCGCGACGCTGGCGAAAACCCTGACCGAGAACGAAGCAACCATCGTTGCCGAACTCAACGCCGTTCAGGGCAAGCCAGTCGACATCGGTGGTTACTACCACGCCGACGCCGAGCTGATCAGCAAGGCCATGCGCCCAAGCGCAACCTTCAACGCGGCGATCGCTGCGCTGGTTTAAGGTTGTAATGCGGTAAACAGACCCCGGCCTTGTGCCGGGGTTTGTGTTTCCGGGTTTTGTGATCACCACAAAACTTTGTGGGAGCTGGCTTGCCAGCGATGGCAGTTTATCATCCAGCATGGATGGTGACTGAACCACCGCTATCGCTGGCAAGCCAGCTCCCACAGGGATTGGGGTTTAACCAACAGATTGAGGAAGGTTTCATGGAATGGCTCCCCCACATCACCGTCGCCACCATCGTCGAGGACAACGGCCGTTTTCTGATGGTTGAAGAGCACAAGGGCGGGCGCAATGTGCTCAACCAGCCCGCCGGCCATCTCGATCCGGATGAAACCCTGATCGACGCGGCGATTCGCGAAACCCTCGAAGAAACCGGTTGGGACGTCGAACCCACCGGCGTGATCGGCATTTATCTGTATACCGCGCCGAGCAACGGCGTGACTTACCAGCGCATATGCTTCAGCGCCAAAGCCGTGCAGCATCACCCGGATTACCAACTCGACGACGGCATCGTCGGCGCCAAGTGGCTGACCCGCGACGAATTAGTCGCCCAGCGCGACAACTGGCGCAGCGAGCTGATCATCCGTTGCATCGACGATTATCTGGCCGGTCATCACTTCAGCCTCGAACTGATCCGCCCTTCTCTTTAGCCTTGCGGCCGCGAGCCTGATAGAATCGCGCCCTTTTCCAAGACACTCATTGAATCCCTATGCGTGATCCAGCCCCTTCTGACACATCCAAGAAGCGCGTCATTGTCGGCATGTCCGGCGGCGTGGACTCTTCCGTTTCTGCCCTTCTGCTGATCGAGCAGGGTTACGAAGTGGAAGGCCTGTTCATGAAGAACTGGGAAGAAGACGACGGAACGGAATACTGCACCGCCATGGACGACCTGGCGGATGCTCAGGCTGTCTGCGACAAGATTGGCATCAAGCTGCACACCGCCAACTTCGCGGCCGAGTACTGGGACAATGTGTTCGAGCACTTCCTCGCCGAATACAAGGCCGGACGCACACCAAACCCGGACATCCTGTGTAACCGCGAGATCAAGTTCAAAGCGTTCCTCGACTACGCGATGATGCTCGGCGCTGACCTGATCGCCACCGGCCACTACGTGCGCCGCCGCGACATCGGTGGCCGCACCGAACTGCTCAAGGGCCTCGATCCGAACAAGGATCAGAGCTACTTCCTGCACGCCGTCGGCGGCGAACAGATCGCCAAGACCCTGTTCCCGGTCGGCGAGCTGGAAAAGCCTGAAGTCCGCGCGATTGCCGAGAAGTACGAACTGGCCACCGCCAAGAAGAAGGATTCCACCGGGATCTGCTTCATCGGCGAGCGCCGCTTCAGCGATTTCCTCAAGCAATACCTGCCGGCACAACCGGGTGAGATCAAGACCACCGAAGGCGAAGTCATCGGCCGTCACCACGGCTTGATGTACCACACCATCGGCCAGCGCCAGGGCCTCGGCATCGGCGGTTTGAAAGATGCCGGCGATGAGCCGTGGTACGTGCTGCGCAAGGATCTGCAGACCAACGAGCTGATCGTCGGCCAAGGCAACAACCATCCGTGGCTGTTCTCCAGCGCCCTGCTCGCGTCGGAAATCTACTGGGTCAACCCGATCGACCTGAGCCAGCCGCTGCGCCTGACGGCAAAAGTGCGTTACCGCCAGAGCGATCAGGCCTGCACCCTGGAAAAACCGCCAGCGGTTATCGCGCCGTGTTCGACGAACCGCAACGCGCGGTGACGCCGGGCCAGTCGGTCGTTTTCTATGACGGCGAAATCTGCCTCGGCGGCGGCGTGATCGAAGTAGCCGAGCCGTGGAGCAGTCAGGCATGAGCCCGACTCAGGAGCAACTGACAGCGCTGGGTGGTGTGTTTCTCGCCGCCGTGCTGGTGGATCGCATCGCCAAGACCGGCCAGACCAACGAGGCCGGCCTGAGCTGCATGCTCGGCAGCCTGCTGGTGCGGGATCCGAAAGATACGCTGGACGTGTACGGTGGCGATGACATCAATTTGCGCGAGGGTTATCGCGCGCTGATTGGCGCACTGGAGCGCGACCCAAGCACTCTGCAGCGCGAACCATTGCGCTACGCGCTGTCGATGCTCGGTCTGGAGCGGCAATTGGCGAAGCGTGACGACATGCTCGAGACGATTGCCAAACGCCTGCCGCAGATTCAGTCACAGGTGGAGCATTTTGGCCCGGCTCATGAAAACGTCGTCGCCGCTTGCGGTGCGTTGTATCAGGACACGTTGAGCACCCTGCGCCAACGCATTCAGGTGCACGGCGACATGCGCAACCTGCAGCAGCCGAGCAACGCCTCGAAGATCCGCGCGCTGCTGCTCGCGGGTATCCGCTCGGCGCGCCTGTGGCGTCAGCTCGGGGGTCATCGCTGGCAGCTGGTGATCAGCCGCCGCAAGTTGCTCAAAGAGCTCTATCCGTTGATGCGCAGCGAGTAAACGCCGCGTCATGAAGGCTTTGTAGTCTGTCACGCGTAATACGCCGGTCAGTTGGCGACGGACCGGCGGATTTTTTCATGTATGATACGCGCCCCATTTCGTTGCCCGACTGTCCGAGAACACCCCATGCAGCTCTCTTCGCTCACTGCGGTTTCCCCTGTTGACGGCCGCTACGCCGGCAAAACCCAGGCCCTGCGCCCGATTTTCAGCGAGTACGGCCTGATCCGTGCCCGCGTTCTGGTTGAAGTGCGCTGGCTCCAGCGCCTGGCCGCCCACGCTGGTATCCCTGAAGTACCGGCCTTCTCCGCCGAGGCCAACGCCGTTCTCAACGAACTGGCTGAAAACTTCTCGCTGGAGCACGCCGAGCGCGTCAAAGAAATCGAGCGCACCACCAACCACGACGTGAAAGCGATCGAATACCTGCTCAAGGAGCAGGCGGCCAAGCTGCCGGAGCTGGCCAAGGTCAGCGAATTCATCCACTTTGCCTGCACCAGCGAAGACATCAACAACCTGTCCCACGCCTTGATGCTGCGTGAAGGCCGTGACGACGTGATGCTGCCGCTGATGCGTCAGACCGCCAACGCCATCCGCGAACTGGCCATCCGTTTCGCCGACGTGCCGATGCTGTCGCGCACCCACGGCCAGCCGGCTTCGCCGACCACTCTGGGTAAAGAACTGGCCAACGTGGTTTACCGTCTCGAGCGCCAGATCGCTCAGGTCGCTGCCGTGCCGCTGCTGGGCAAGATCAACGGCGCCGTCGGCAACTACAACGCGCATCTGTCGGCCTACCCGCAGATCGACTGGGAAGCCAACGCCCGCGCCTTCATCGAAGACGAGCTGGGCCTGGGCTTCAACCCGTACACCACGCAGATCGAACCGCACGACTACATCGCCGAACTGTTCGACGCGATCGCACGCTTCAACACCATCCTGATCGACTTCGACCGCGACATCTGGGGCTATATCTCCCTGGGTTATTTCAAGCAGCGCACCATCGCAGGCGAAATCGGTTCGTCGACCATGCCGCACAAGGTCAACCCGATCGACTTCGAAAACTCCGAAGGCAACTTGGGTATCGCCAACGCACTGTTCCAGCACCTGGCGAGCAAACTGCCGATTTCCCGCTGGCAGCGCGACCTGACCGACTCCACCGTACTGCGCAACCTCGGTGTCGGCTTCGCCCACAGCGTGATCGCTTACGAAGCCAGCCTCAAAGGCATTAGCAAACTCGAGCTCAACGAGCAGAAGATTGCCGCTGACCTCGACGCTTGCTGGGAAGTCCTGGCCGAGCCGATCCAGACCGTGATGCGTCGCTACAACATCGAAAACCCGTACGAAAAGCTGAAAGAACTGACCCGTGGCAAGGGCATCAGCCCTGAAGCACTGCAGACTTTCATCGATGGCCTGGACATGCCAGCGCAAGCCAAAGCCGAGCTCAAGCAACTGACCCCGGCCAACTACATCGGCAACGCTGTGGCACAAGCCAAACGCATCTGATCGACCGTTTGCCCCGTTTGAGACGCCCGGCCGCGCCGGGCGTTTTTATTCCCGTCTAAAAAGTGCTTTTTTCAATAGGTTACATATGAATTCCGATATTCCTCTTCAACTTCTGGGCGGCCTCACTGCACGCGAGTTCCTGCGTGATTACTGGCAGAAAAAACCGCTGCTGATCCGTCAGGCGATTCCTGACTTCGAAAGCCCGATCGACGCCGACGAACTGGCCGGCCTGGCCCTGGAAGAAGAAGTCGAATCGCGCCTGGTCATCGAACACGGCGAGCGTCCGTGGGAACTGCGTCGCGGCCCGTTCGCCGAAGACGAGTTCAGCAAACTGCCAGAGAAAGAGTGGACCCTGCTGGTGCAGGCGGTTGATCAGTTCGTGCCGGAAGTCAGCGAACTGCTGGAAAACTTCCGCTTCCTGCCGAGCTGGCGCGTCGACGACGTGATGATCAGCTTCGCCGCCCCGGGTGGCAGCGTCGGTCCGCACTTCGACAACTACGACGTGTTCCTGCTGCAGGGCCACGGCAAGCGCAACTGGAAAATCGGCCAGATGTGCGATTCCGAGAGCCCGCTGCTGCAACATGCCGACCTGCGCATCCTTGCCGAATTCCACGAGACCGAAGAATGGGTGCTGGAGCCGGGCGACATGCTCTATCTGCCGCCGCGCCTGGCCCATTGCGGTGTCGCGGTCGACAACTGCATGACTTACTCGGTCGGTTTCCGCGCGCCAAGCGCCGCTGAAGTGCTGACCCACTTCACCGACTTCCTCAGCCAGTTCCTGACCGACGAAGAGCGCTACACCGATGCCGACGCCAAGCCGGCGGTCGATCCGCACCAGATTCAACACGATGCACTGGATCGCCTGAAAAGCCTGCTCGCCGAGCACATGAGCGACGAGCGCCTGCTGCTGACCTGGTTCGGCCAGTACATGACCGAGCCGCGCTACCCGGAACTGGTAGTCGGCCCGGAAGACGTCGAAGAAGAAGACTTCCTCGCCGCCCTGCAGGACGGCGCCGTACTGATTCGCAACCCGAGCGCACGTCTGGCCTGGTCGGAAGTCGACGACGATCTGCTGCTGTTCGCCAGCGGCCAGAGCCGTTACCTGCCGGGCAAGCTGCGCGAACTGCTGAAGCTGATCTGCGCCGCTGACGCCCTGCACGCCGACAACCTCGGCGAGTGGCTGAGCGATGAAGACGGCCGCAGCCTGCTCTGCGAGCTGGTCAAGCAAGGGAGCCTGGGGTTCGCTGATGAATAAAATTCGCGTTCGTGTCGCTGACTGGCTGAAGGATATCGCCGAGATCCGGCGCATTCGTGAAACGGTGTTCATCGCCGAACAATCGGTGCCACCCGAGCTTGAGTGGGACGCCGATGACGCGACTGCCGTGCATTTCCTGGCGTTCGAAGGCGACTTTCCGATCGGCACTGCGCGCTTGCTGCCTGATGGGCACATCGGCCGGGTTTCGGTGCTGAAAGACTGGCGTGGCATGAAGGTCGGTGATGCGCTGATGCAAGCGGTGATTGCCGAAGCCGAGGCGCGTGGCCTGAAACAGCAAAAGCTCAGCGCTCAGGTACAGGCCACGGCGTTCTATGAGCGCCTGGGTTTCAGCCTGGTCAGCGAAGAGTTTCTTGAGGCCGGGATTCCGCATGTCGACATGGTTCGGCATTCGGCTTAAGACCGCGGCGCGGCCTTCGCGAGCAGGCTCGCTCCCACAGGGGATCTGTGCCTGACACACAATTTGTGTCCGCTGGAGATCTCAGCGAGCCTGCTCGCGAAGAGGCCCGCCAGCACACCACAAAACGCCCCGCCATTTTCGGATGCCGGGGCGTTTTGCTGTCTACGATTCAACTTGCCCCACCCCGGGCCGACAAACTGGCAATATCAAGCCTTTCGAACGCGGAGATAACGGACATGTCCCTACGCACCCTGCTCACCACCCTGCTGCTCGGCTGCAGTTTTTCGGTGCTGGCAGCCACAGAAATCGTCCCCCTCAAATACCACACCAGCGCTGACATGCTGCCGGTGGCGCAGGACTTCATCGGCCAGGACGGCCAGGTCAGCGCTTACGGCAACCAACTGATCGTCAAAGCCGAGCCGGGCAAGATACAGGAACTGAAAAATCTGCTGGCGCAACTCGATACCGCTCCGAAGCGCTTGCTGATCACCGTCGACACCAACGAAAACAATGGCCGTGGCGACGAAGGCTATTCAGTCAACGGCGCTCAGCCGAACCAGACCCGGATCATCAGCCGCAGCACCACCAGTCGCAACGGTGGCGTTCAGCAAGTGCAGACCAGCGAAGGCACTCCTGCGCTGATTCAGGTTGGCCAGAGCGTGCCGATCACCAACACCCAAAGCGACTCCTACGGTGGCTACAGCAGCGAGACCCAATACCGCAACGTCACCCAGGGTTTCTACGTCACCGCCAGCGTCACCGGCGAGACCGTCCACCTGGCAATCAGTACCAACCGTGACCGCATGAGCCAGGAACGTCCCGATGTAGTGAACGTGCAAAGCACCGACACAACCGTCACCGGGCGCCTCGGTGAGTGGATCACTCTGGCGGGCGTTAATAGCCAGACTCAGGCCGACAAACAGGGCCTGACCCGCAGCTACTCGACTCAGGGCCGCGATGACATGACCTTGCGGGTGAAAGTCGACACGCTGGACTAAAGCACCGAAAACTGACTGATTAGTCGTATTAGACGAAAGATGTAGTGCTTGAAAAAAGCACTACAAAACGTTTGACGCGAAAAAAAGCGAAGGCATGATGGCCTCGCTCCCGCTAATCAGAGGCCTTGGCAAGGGCCTTCGAAGCGCCGTTCGCACCTACCCCGCGAACCGCTTCGTGTCTGTACCGCCCACAAGGCGTGTTTGACGAGGTTGCCGACTGGAACGAAGTTGTCCCGAGGGACGGAAGCGTATTTAGGTAACCCGGCTTCACGCTGTTGTCCGTATAAAGGCCCACGACGCCCGCATGCGCCCCGCAGTCCGCCACTACCTGCTCACTTTCCCCTCGAGCCCATCGTTCATCCCGTCGCCTACCCCGCCGAATCCGACTTGACCACCTAAGCTTCTGGTCAGCGAGCGCAGGAATTTTCCACCGCAGAACAACTTTTCATAAAAGACGCGACGAGGTTTATCTCCATGGCACTGACACGCGAACAGCAAATTGCAGCCCTCGAAAAAGACTGGGCCGAGAACCCGCGCTGGAAAGGCGTGACTCGCACTTACTCCGCTGCCGACGTGGTCCGCCTGCGTGGCTCGGTTCAGCCAGAGCACACCTTCGCGAAGATGGGCGCCGAGAAGCTGTGGAACCTGGTCACCCAGGGTGCCAAGCCGTCCTTCCGTCCAGAGAAAGATTTCGTCAACTGCATGGGCGCCCTGACTGGGGGCCAGGCTGTTCAGCAGGTCAAGGCCGGTATCCAGGCGATCTACCTGTCCGGCTGGCAGGTGGCTGCGGACAACAACTCCGCAGAATCCATGTACCCGGACCAGTCGCTGTACCCGGTGGACTCCGTACCAACCGTGGTCAAGCGCATCAACAACTCGTTCCGTCGTGCCGACCAGATCCAGTGGAAAGCTGGCAAGAACCCGGGCGACGATGGCTACATCGACTACTTCGCACCAATCGTGGCCGACGCTGAAGCCGGTTTCGGCGGTGTACTCAACGCCTACGAGCTGATGAAAAGCATGATCGAAGCCGGCGCCGCTGGCGTTCACTTCGAAGACCAACTGGCTTCGGTGAAGAAATGCGGCCACATGGGCGGCAAGGTTCTGGTGCCGACCCAGGAAGCTGTACAGAAGCTGACGGCTGCCCGTCTGGCCGCTGACGTTGCCGGTACGCCGACCATCATTCTGGCCCGCACCGACGCCAACGCGGCTGACCTGCTGACTTCCGACTGCGACCCGTACGATCAGCCGTTCGTGACCGGCGAGCGCACTCAGGAAGGTTTCTACAAGGTACGTGCCGGTCTGGATCAAGCGATCGCCCGTGGCCTGGCTTACGCGCCGTACGCCGACCTGATCTGGTGCGAAACCGCCAAGCCGGATCTGGAAGAAGCCCGTCGCTTCGCTGAAGCGATCAAAAAGGAATACCCGGACCAGCTGCTGTCGTACAACTGCTCGCCTTCCTTCAACTGGAAGAAGAACCTGGACGACGCGACCATCGCCAAGTTCCAGCGCGAACTGTCCGCCATGGGCTACAAGCACCAGTTCATCACCCTGGCCGGCATTCACAACATGTGGCACAGCATGTTCAACCTGGCGCACGACTACGCCCGCAACGACATGACTGCCTACGTGAAGCTGCAAGAGCAGGAATTCGCTGACGCCGCCAAGGGTTACACCTTCGTTGCGCACCAGCAGGAAGTGGGCACTGGCTACTTCGACGACATGACCACCGTGATCCAGGGCGGCTCGTCCTCGGTGACCGCGCTGACCGGTTCGACCGAAGAAGAACAGTTCCACTGATAAAGCTTCGCTGAGCAAACGGCCTTTGCGGATCGAATAAAAAGCTAACCGCAGAGCCGCAACACTGACGCCCCGACTGGATCGGGGCGTTTTTTTGCCTGAGACAATCTCCCAAACGCCACAACCCCCTGTGGGAGCGAGCTTGCTCGCGAAGGCGTCATATCAGTCACTATCCCTGTCGAATGATGAACCGCATTCGCGAGCAAGCTCGCTCCCACAGGGTCGGGGGTGATCGCGAATCAATACGTTGATCCAGAGCGGTACATCCGTCAGAAATTTCCGCTAAAACGGTAGGCCTCGCTACTTGCAGTAACGCGCAAGTAAGACAACTTCCCGGCCACTCACTCGTTAAACAGTTACAAAACCACTCCAAACGATATCAATTATCATTTAGCGGCAACTATGTTCGTTACAAACCCTACAAAACATAATTGATGGAAACCCGGCTAATGCCCGCAACGCATGGGCCGCAGGGCTGCGGACAAGCGCTATGTCCTTAATCCGGTAAATAATTTCGCCTTTGGAATTTTACTTGCCGGGTGTTTAGCCATAAAATCAGCCCGATTGATTGCTGCGACATATCGTCACTGCCTTATTTCTTTATCAAGCTCAGAGACCTTTGCTCTCTGTTAAGGATTACCAGCATGCCCGAAGCGACAGGACTCATGGCCCACAACTGGGGCTTTGCCATTTTCCTTCTGGGTGTCGTCGGCCTGTGTGCCTTCATGCTTGGCGTCTCCAGCCTCCTCGGGTCAAAAGCCTGGGGTCGCAGCAAAAACGAACCGTTCGAGTCGGGCATGCTACCTACCGGTGGCGCCCGCTTGCGGCTCTCAGCCAAATTCTATCTGGTCGCGATGCTCTTCGTGATCTTCGATATCGAAGCCCTCTTTCTCTTTGCATGGTCTGTGTCCGTCCGCGAAAGCGGCTGGACCGGATTCGTCGAAGCTCTCGTTTTCATAGCAATTCTGTTGGCAGGTCTTGTCTACCTGTTCCGAGTGGGCGCCCTTGACTGGGCTCCGGAAGCTCGTCGCAAGCGGCAGGCGAAGCTGAAACAATGAGGCTTTGGCAATGCAATACAATCTCACCAGGATCGACCCCGATGCTCCTAACGAGCAGTATCCGATTGGCCAGCGGGAAACCGTTGCCGATCCGTTAGAAGATCAAGTCCACAAAAACATTTTCATGGGCAAGCTGGAAGACGTGCTGAGTGGCGCGGTCAACTGGGGACGTAAGAACTCCCTGTGGCCATACAACTTCGGTCTGTCGTGCTGCTACGTGGAAATGACCACCGCCTTCACGGCGCCCCACGACATCGCGCGCTTTGGCGCCGAAGTGATCCGGGCCTCGCCGCGTCAGGCCGACTTCATGGTTATCGCCGGTACCTGCTTCATCAAGATGGCGCCGATCATTCAGCGTCTCTACGAGCAAATGCTCGAACCGAAATGGGTTATTTCCATGGGTTCGTGCGCCAACTCCGGCGGCATGTACGACATCTACTCCGTGGTTCAAGGGGTGGACAAGTTCTTGCCCGTGGACGTCTACGTACCTGGCTGCCCGCCCCGTCCGGAAGCATTTCTGCAAGGCTTGATGCTGTTGCAGGAATCGATTGGACAGGAGCGTCGTCCGCTTTCCTGGGTCGTTGGTGATCAAGGCGTCTATCGCGCCGACATGCCATCGCAGAAGGAACAGCGCCGCGAACAGCGAATCGCAGTCACCAATCTGCGCAGCCCTGACGAAGTCTGATCCAGTTCTGTTCCAAGTAACGAGAAGCTGGCTTCATTCTTTACGTTGACCGAAAGCGAAAAAATAACCATGACTACAGGCAGTGCTCTGTACATCCCGCCTTACAAGGCAGACGACCAGGATGTGGTCGTCGAACTGAACAACCGTTTTGGCGCCGAAGCGTTCACCGCGCAGGCAACCCGCACCGGCATGCCGGTGCTGTGGGTGGCCCGCGCCAGACTGGTTGAAGTCCTGACTTTCCTGCGCAACCTGCCCAAGCCGTACGTCATGCTCTATGACCTGCACGGCGTGGACGAGCGTCTGCGCACCAAGCGTCAAGGGCTGCCGACCGGCGCCGATTTCACCGTGTTCTATCACCTCATGTCGCTGGAGCGTAATAGTGACGTGATGATCAAGGTCGCCTTGTCCGAAGGCGACCTCAGCATGCCGTCCGTCACCAGCATCTGGCCGAACGCCAACTGGTACGAGCGCGAAGTCTGGGACATGTTCGGCATCGACTTCAAAGGCCACCCGCACCTGTCGCGCATCATGATGCCGCCGACGTGGGAAGGTCACCCGCTGCGCAAGGACTTCCCGGCGCGCGCCACCGAATTCGACCCATACAGCCTCAACCTCGCCAAGCAGCAGCTGGAAGAGGAAGCCGCGCGTTTCCGTCCGGAAGATTGGGGCATGAAGCGTTCCGGTGCCAACGAGGACTACATGTTCCTCAACCTAGGCCCGAACCACCCTTCGGCGCACGGTGCGTTCCGCATCATCCTGCAGCTGGACGGCGAAGAGATCGTCGATTGCGTCCCGGACATCGGTTACCACCACCGTGGCGCCGAGAAGATGGGCGAGCGTCAGTCCTGGCACAGCTACATCCCGTACACCGACCGCATCGACTACCTCGGCGGCGTGATGAACAACCTGCCGTACGTGCTCTCGGTCGAGAAGCTGGCCGGCATCAAGGTGCCGCAGAAAGTCGACGTCATCCGCATCATGATGGCCGAGTTCTTCCGGATCACCAGTCACCTGCTGTTCCTGGGTACCTACATCCAGGACGTCGGCGCCATGACCCCGGTGTTCTTCACCTTCACCGACCGCCAGAAGGCGTACACGGTGATCGAGGCGATTACCGGTTTCCGTCTGCACCCGGCCTGGTATCGCATCGGCGGCGTCGCCCACGACCTGCCGCGCGGCTGGGAAAAACTGGTCAAGGACTTCGTCGAGTGGATGCCCAAGCGTCTGGATGAATACACCAAGGCTGCCCTGCAGAACAGCATCCTCAAGGGTCGTACCATCGGCGTTGCCGCCTACAACACCAAAGAGGCCCTGGAATGGGGCGTCACCGGTGCCGGCCTGCGTTCGACCGGTTGCGATTTCGACCTGCGCAAGGCGCGTCCGTACTCGGGCTACGAGAACTTCGAATTCGAAGTGCCGCTGGCCGTCAACGGCGATGCCTACGACCGCTGCATGGTTCGCGTCGAAGAGATGCGCCAGAGCATCAAGATCATCGATCAATGCATGCGCAACATGCCGGAAGGCCCGTACAAGGCGGATCACCCGCTAACCACGCCGCCGCCCAAAGAGCGCACGCTGCAGCACATCGAAACCCTGATCACGCACTTCCTGCAGGTTTCGTGGGGCCCGGTCATGCCAGCCAACGAATCCTTCCAGATGATCGAAGCGACCAAGGGCATCAACAGTTATTACCTGACGAGCGACGGCGGCACCATGAGCTACCGTACCCGGATCCGTACTCCGAGCTTCCCGCATCTGCAGCAGATCCCTTCGGTGATCAAAGGCAGCATGGTCGCGGACTTGATTGCGTACCTGGGTAGTATCGACTTCGTTATGGCCGACGTGGACCGCTAAGCATGAACAGCACGCTTATCCAGACAGACCGTTTCACCTTGAGCGAAACCGAGCGCTCGGCCATCGAGCATGAGCTGCATCACTACGAAGACCCGCGCGCGGCGTCGATCGAAGCCCTGAAGATCGTCCAGAAAGAACGCGGCTGGGTGCCGGATGGCGCCCTCTACGCGATCGGCGAGATCCTCGGCATCCCGGCCAGCGACGTTGAAGGCGTGGCGACGTTTTACAGCCAGATCTTCCGTCAGCCGGTCGGCCGCCACATCATTCGCGTCTGCGACAGCATGGTCTGCTACATCGGTGGCCACGAGTCGGTGGTCAGCGAAATCCAGAACAATCTGGGCATCGGCCTGGGTCAGACCACCGCCGACGGTCGTTTCACCCTGCTGCCTGTCTGCTGCCTCGGCAACTGCGACAAGGCGCCGGCGCTGATGATCGACGACGACACCTTTGGCGACGTGCAGCCTGCTGGCGTGGCCAAACTGCTCGAGGGCTACGTATGACCCTGACATCTTTTGGTCCAGCCAACCGCATTCAGCGTTCGGCCGAGACTCACCCGCTGACCTGGCGTCTGCGCGATGACGGCGAAGCCGTGTGGCTCGACGAGTATCAGGCCAAGAACGGCTACGCCGCTGCGCGTAAAGCCTTCGCCGACATGGATCAGGACGCCATCGTCCAGACCGTGAAAGACGCCGGCCTCAAGGGTCGCGGCGGTGCAGGCTTCCCCACTGGTGTGAAGTGGGGCCTGATGCCCAAGGACGAATCCATCAACATCCGCTACCTGCTGTGCAACGCGGATGAAATGGAGCCGAACACCTGGAAAGACCGCATGCTGATGGAGCAACTGCCCCATCTGCTGATCGAAGGCATGCTCATCAGTGCCCGCGCGCTGAAAACCTACCGTGGCTACATCTTCCTGCGCGGCGAATACACCACCGCCGCCAAGCACCTCAACCGTGCAGTGGAAGAAGCCAAGGCGGCCGGCCTGCTGGGCAAGAACATTCTGGGCAGCGGTTTCGATTTCGAGCTGTTCGTCCACACCGGCGCCGGGCGTTACATCTGCGGTGAAGAAACCGCACTGATCAACTCCCTCGAAGGCCGCCGCGCCAACCCGCGCTCCAAGCCGCCCTTCCCTGCCGCCGTCGGCGTGTGGGGCAAGCCGACCTGCGTGAACAACGTCGAAACCCTGTGCAACGTGCCGGCGATCATCGCTGACGGCGTTGACTGGTACAAATCGTTGGCCCGCGAAGGTTCCGAAGACATGGGCACCAAGCTCATGGGCTTCTCCGGCAAGGTCAAGAACCCGGGCCTGTGGGAACTGCCATTCGGCATCACAGGTCGCGAACTGTTCGAAGACTATGCCGGCGGCATGCGCGACGGCTTCAAGCTCAAGGCCTGGCAGCCAGGCGGTGCCGGTACCGGTTTCCTCCTGCCCGAGCACCTCGACGCACAAATGTATGCCGGCGGCATCGCCAAAGTGGGCACCCGTATGGGTACCGGTCTGGCGATGGCGGTGGACGACAGCGTCAACATGGTCTCGCTGCTGCGCAACATGGAGCAGTTCTTCGCTCGCGAATCCTGCGGTTTCTGCACCCCGTGCCGCGATGGTCTGCCATGGAGCGTCAAGCTGCTGATGGCCATCGAACAGGGCAAGGGCCAGCCAGGCGACATCGAGACGCTGCTGGGCCTGGTCGGTTTCCTCGGCCCGGGCAAGACCTTCTGTGCTCACGCACCGGGAGCCGTGGAGCCATTGGGCAGCGCGATCAAATACTTCCGTCCAGAGTTCGAAGCCGGTATCGCGCCTGTCAGCGCCGCCGTCCCGCCTCTGGCAAGGCCGATCGTAATCGGCGCGTAAACGCTTAAAAAGGCGAAGGGTCCGTGCCCTTCGCCTTTCGTCCGATGACGCCCTTCGGGGCTGTTTGGATTCGGACGCATAACAAGATTCCATTAGCCACGCCCGCTGACACCGGGCCAACGAAGACCTTTGAACCATGGCCACTATCCACGTAGACGGCAAAGCGCTCGAAGTCGACGGGGCAGACAACCTGTTACAGGCATGTCTGTCGCTGGGCCTCGACATTCCATATTTCTGCTGGCACCCCGCGCTTGGTAGCGTTGGAGCCTGCCGCCAGTGCGCGGTCAAGCAGTACACCGACGAGAACGACACCCGTGGTCGCATCGTCATGTCCTGCATGACCCCGGCCACCGACAACACCTGGATCTCCATCGACGATGAAGAATCCAAGGCGTTCCGCGCCAGCGTTGTCGAATGGCTGATGACCAACCACCCGCACGACTGCCCGGTATGCGAGGAAGGCGGTCACTGCCACCTGCAAGACATGACGGTGATGACCGGCCACAACGAGCGCCGTTATCGCTTCAGCAAACGCACCCACCAGAACCAGCAACTTGGGCCGTTCATTTCCCACGAAATGAACCGCTGCATCGCTTGCTACCGCTGCGTGCGTTTCTATAAAGACTACGCCGGCGGCACTGACCTCGGTGTGTTCGGCGCCCACGACAACGTGTACTTCGGTCGCGTTGAGGACGGCACCCTCGAAAGCGAATTCTCCGGCAACCTCACCGAGGTCTGCCCGACCGGTGTGTTCACCGACAAGACTCACTCCGAGCGCTACAACCGCAAGTGGGACATGCAGTTCGCGCCGAGCATCTGCCATGGCTGCTCGAGCGGTTGCAACATCTCCCCGGGCGAGCGTTACGGTGAGCTGCGTCGCATCGAAAACCGTTTCAACGGTTCGGTGAACCAGTACTTCCTCTGCGACCGTGGCCGCTTCGGTTATGGCTACGTCAACCGCACCGACCGCCCACGTCAGCCGCTGCTGGCCGATGGCACCAAGCTCAGCCTCGACGCTGCGCTGGACAAAGCCGCCGACCTGCTGCGCGGACGCAACATCGTCGGCATCGGTTCGCCGCGCGCCAGTCTTGAAAGCAACTACGCGTTGCGCGAACTGGTCGGTGCCGAGCACTTCTATTCGGGTATCGAAGCCTCCGAGCTGGAGCGCATCCGTCTGGTCCTGCAGGTGCTGAACGACAGCCCGCTGCCAGTGCCGAACATGCGCGACATCGAAGATCATGACGCGATTTTCGTCCTCGGCGAAGACCTGACCCAGACCGCCGCGCGTATGGCGCTGGCCCTGCGTCAGTCGGTCAAGGGCAAGGCTGAAGACATGGCCGAAGCCATGCGCGTTCAGCCTTGGCTCGACGCGGCGGTGAAGAACATCGGTCAGCACGCGCTGAACCCACTGTTTATCGCCAGCCTCGCCGAAACCAAGCTCGACGACGTTGCCGAAGAGTGCGTACACGCCGCTCCAGATGACCTGGCACGCATCGGTTTCGCCGTGGCTCACGCGCTGGATGCCAGCGCTCCGGCCGTCGAAGGTCTGGACGCCGAAGCCCTGGAACTGGCGCAGCGCATCGCCGATGCCCTGCTCGCCGCCAAGCGTCCGCTGATCATCGCCGGTACTTCGCTGGGCTCCAAAGCCTTGATCGAAGCTGCCGCGAACATCGCCAAAGCCCTGAAGCTGCGCGAGAAGAACGGTTCGATCAGCCTGATCGTGCCGGAAGCCAACAGCCTCGGTCTGGCCATGCTCGGTGGCGAATCGGTCGACGCCGCGCTGCAAGCGGTCATCGATGGCCAGGCCGACGCGATCGTCGTGCTGGAAAACGATCTGTACACCCGCACTGCCAAAGCCAAGGTCGATGCTGCGCTGAACGCCGCGAAAGTGGTGATTGTTGCCGACCATCAGAAAACCGCCACCACCGATCGCGCGCACCTGGTGCTGCCTGCGGCGAGTTTCGCCGAGGGCGACGGTACGCTGGTCAGCCAGGAAGGCCGCGCCCAGCGCTTCTTCCAGGTTTTCGATCCGCAATACCTGGACGCGAGCATTCTGGTGCACGAAGGCTGGCGCTGGCTGCACGCCCTGCGCGCGACCCTGCTGAACCAGGCGATCGACTGGACGCAACTCGACCACGTCACCGCTGCCGTGGCTTCGAGCACCGCGCAACTGGCACGTATCGTCGATGCTGCACCGTCGGCTGCTTTCCGCATCAAGGGTCTGAAACTGGCCCGTGAGCCGCTGCGTTATTCCGGGCGCACCGCAATGCGCGCCGATATCAGCGTTCACGAACCACGCACCCCGCAAGACCAGGACACCGCCTTCGCCTTCTCCATGGAAGGTTACTCGGGCTCCGCCGAACCGCGTCAGCAGGTGCCATTCGCATGGTCGCCGGGCTGGAACTCGCCACAAGCGTGGAACAAGTTCCAGGACGAAGTCGGTGGTCACCTGCGCGCTGGCGATCCGGGCACCCGCCTGATCGAAAGCACTGGCGATTCGCTGAGCTGGTTCGCTGCTGCGCCGCGTGCGTTCAACCCGGCGCCGGGTACCTGGCAAGCCGTGCCGTTCTTCCACCTGTTTGGCAGCGAAGAGAACTCTTCGAAAGCCGCACCGGTGCAAGAGCGCATTCCGGCTCCGTACGTTGCTCTGGCCAAGTCGGAAGCGGATCGTCTGGGCGTCAATGACGGTGCCCTGCTGAGCCTGAATGTCGCCGGCCAGACCCTGCGTCTGCCGCTGCGCATCAATGAAGAACTGGGCGCCGGTCTGGTGGCATTGCCTGCGGGCATCGCCGGCATTCCACCGGCATTCGCCGGCGTATCCGTCGACGGTCTGCAGGAGGCAGCGCAATGACCTGGTTCACCCCTGAAGTGATCGATGTGATCCTGACGGTCATCAAAGCCATCGTGATTCTGCTGGCCGTAGTGGTCGCGGGCGCCTTGCTGAGCTTTGTCGAACGTCGCCTGCTGGGCTGGTGGCAGGACCGTTACGGTCCGAACCGCGTTGGCCCGTTCGGCATGTTCCAGATCGCCGCCGACATGCTGAAGATGTTCTTCAAGGAAGACTGGACCCCGCCGTTTGCCGACAAGGTGATCTTCACCCTGGCGCCGGTGGTGGCCATGTCCGCCCTGCTGATTGCCTTTGCGATCATCCCGATCACCCCGACCTGGGGCGTGGCGGATCTGAACATCGGTCTGCTGTTCTTCTTCGCCATGGCCGGTCTGTCGGTGTACGCGGTGCTGTTCGCCGGCTGGTCGAGCAACAACAAGTTCGCCCTGCTCGGCAGCTTGCGTGCCTCGGCGCAGACCGTGTCCTACGAAGTGTTCATGGGCCTGGCCCTGATGGGCATCGTGGTGCAGGTCGGCTCGTTCAACATGCGCGACATCGTCGAATACCAGGCACAGAACCTGTGGTTCATCATTCCGCAGTTCTTCGGCTTCTGTACCTTCTTCATCGCTGGCGTCGCCGTGACTCACCGTCACCCGTTCGACCAGCCGGAAGCGGAACAGGAACTGGCCGACGGTTACCACATTGAATACGCCGGTATGAAATGGGGCATGTTCTTCGTCGGTGAATACATCGGCATCATCCTGATCTCGGCGCTGCTGGTCACCCTGTTCTTCGGTGGCTGGCACGGTCCGTTCGGCATCCTGCCGCAACTGTCCTTCGTCTGGTTCGCACTGAAGACCGCGTTCTTCATCATGCTGTTCATCCTGCTGCGCGCTTCCATCCCGCGTCCGCGTTATGACCAGGTGATGGATTTCAGCTGGAAATTCTGCCTGCCACTGACCCTGATCAATTTGCTGGTGACCGCTGCGGTTGTGTTGATGAACACGCCTGCGGTTGCGGTTCAGTGAGGATTTGACCCATGTTCAAATATATTGGCGACATCGTTAAGGGTACCGGTACCCAGTTGCGCAGCCTGGTCATGGTCTTCGGCCATGGCTTTCGCAAGCGCGACACCCTGCAATACCCAGAGGAGCAGGTCTACCTGCCGCCGCGTTACCGTGGCCGCATCGTCCTGACCCGCGACCCCGATGGCGAAGAACGCTGCGTAGCCTGCAACCTGTGCGCCGTGGCCTGCCCGGTGGGTTGCATCTCGCTGCAGAAAGCTGAAACCGAAGACGGTCGCTGGTACCCGGACTTCTTCCGGATCAACTTCTCGCGCTGCATTTTCTGCGGTCTCTGCGAGGAAGCCTGCCCGACCACCGCGATCCAGCTGACCCCGGATTTCGAGATGGCCGAGTTCAAACGTCAGGACCTGGTGTACGAGAAAGAAGATCTTTTGATCTCTGGCCCCGGCAAAAACCCTGATTACAACTTCTATCGTGTTGCAGGTATGGCAATCGCTGGCAAGCCTAAAGGCGCTGCGCAGAACGAAGCCGAACCGATCAACGTGAAGAGCTTGCTGCCTTAAGGAAGAACGATGGAATTCGCTTTCTATTTCGCATCGGGTATTGCTGTGGTGTCCACGCTGCGTGTGGTCACCAACACCAACCCTGTGCACGCCCTGCTCTACCTGATCATCTCGTTGATCGCCGTGGCCATGACCTTCTTCGCCCTCGGCGCACCGTTTGCCGGTGTGCTGGAAGTGATCGCCTACGCCGGCGCCATCATGGTGCTGTTTGTGTTCGTGGTGATGATGCTCAACCTCGGTCCCGCCTCGGTGCAACAGGAACGCACCTGGCTCAAGCCCGGCATCTGGGCAGGACCGGTGATTCTTGCCGCGCTGCTGCTGGCCGAACTGCTGTATGTGCTGTTCGCTCACCAGAGCGGCCAGGCCATCGGCCACACCACCGTAGACGCGAAAGCCGTGGGCATCAGCCTGTTCGGCCCGTACCTGCTGGTGGTCGAACTCGCCTCGATGCTGCTGCTCGCCGCAGCCGTCACGGCGTTCCATTTGGGCCGTAACGAGGCGAAGGAGTAAGACATGCCTGCTATCCCTCTCGAACATGGACTGGCCGTCGCCGGCATCCTGTTCTGCCTTGGTCTGGTCGGCCTGATGGTCCGCCGCAACATTTTGTTCGTGTTGATGAGTCTGGAAGTGATGATGAACGCCTCTGCCCTGGCCTTCATCGTCGCGGGCGCCCGCTGGGCGCAGCCGGATGGACAGATCATGTTCATCCTGGTGATCAGCCTTGCCGCAGCCGAGGCCAGTATTGGCCTGGCGATCCTGCTGCAACTGTATCGCCGCTTCCACACGCTCGATATCGACGCTGCCAGTGAGATGCGCGGATGAACCTACTCTTTCTGACTTTCGTATTCCCTCTGATCGGGTTCCTGTTGCTGTCGTTCTCGCGCGGCCGCTTCTCGGAAAACCTCTCGGCACTGATCGGTGTCGGCTCGATCGGCCTGTCGGCCATCGTCACCGCTTACGTGATCTGGCAATTCAACGTCGCACCGCCGGAGGGTGGCGTGTACACCCAGGTGCTGTGGCGCTGGATGTCGGTGGAAGGTTTCCAGCCGAACTTCGCGCTGTACCTGGATGGCCTGTCGGTGACCATGCTCGGTGTGGTCGTCGGCGTCGGCTTCCTGATCCACCTGTTCGCGTCCTGGTACATGCGTGGTGAAGACGGTTACTCGCGCTTCTTCTCGTACACCAACCTGTTCATCGCCAGCATGCTGTTCCTGATCCTCGGCGATAACCTGCTGTTCATCTACTTCGGCTGGGAAGGCGTGGGCCTGTGCTCGTACCTGTTGATCGGTTTCTACTACAGCAACCGCAACAACGGTAACGCCGCACTCAAGGCCTTCATCGTTACCCGCATCGGCGACGTGTTCATGGCCATCGGCCTGTTCATCCTGTTCCAGCAATTGGGCACGCTGAACGTCCAGGAACTGCTGGTACGTGCGCCGGAGCACTTCAAGGTCGGCGACTTCTGGATCGTCCTGGCAACATTGATGCTGCTCGGCGGTGCTGTCGGCAAATCGGCGCAACTGCCGCTGCAAACCTGGCTCGCGGATGCGATGGCCGGCCCTACCCCGGTTTCGGCACTGATCCACGCCGCGACCATGGTCACCGCCGGTGTCTACCTGATTGCCCGTACCCACGGTCTGTTTGCGCTGGCGCCGGACATCCTGCATCTCGTCGGCATCGTCGGTGGTGTAACGCTGGTACTGGCCGGTTTCGCCGCGCTGGTGCAGACCGACATCAAACGTATCCTCGCCTACTCGACCATGAGCCAGATCGGCTACATGTTCCTGGCACTCGGCGTGGGCGCGTGGGAAGGCGCGATCTTCCACCTGATGACCCACGCCTTCTTCAAGGCTCTGTTGTTCCTTGCTTCCGGTGCGGTGATCGTTGCCTGCCACCACGAGCAGAACATCTTCAAGATGGGCGGTCTGTGGAAGAAACTGCCACTGGCCTACGCCAGCTTCATCGTCGGTGGTGCTGCGCTGGCCGCTCTGCCACTGGTTACCGCTGGCTTCTACTCCAAGGACGAAATCCTCTGGGAAGCGTTCGCCAGCGGCAACCAGGGTCTGCTTTACGCAGGTCTGGTCGGTGCGTTCATGACTTCGCTGTACACCTTCCGCCTGATCTTCATCGCGTTCCACGGTGAAGCCAAGACCGAAGCCCACGCCGGCCACGGCATTGCCCATTGGCTGCCACTGTCGGTGTTGATCGTGCTGTCGACTTTCGTCGGCGCGATGATCGTGCCGCCGCTGCATGGCGTACTGCCAGAAAGCGTCGGGCATGCCGGTGGTGAAGCCAAGCACAGTCTGGAAATCGCCTCGGGCGCCATCGCCCTGGCCGGTATCCTGCTGGCAGCGCTGCTGTTCCTCGGCAAGCGTCGCTTCGTCACGGCAATCGCCAACAGCGGCATCGGCCGTTTCCTTTCGGCCTGGTGGTTCGCTGCCTGGGGCTTCGACTGGATCTACGACAAACTGTTCGTCAAGCCGTACCTTGCGATCAGCCATGTACTGCGCAAAGACCCGCTCGACCAGACCATCGGTCTGATCCCGCGTATGGCCAAGGGTGGTCACACTGCCCTGAGCCGCACCGAGACCGGTCAACTGCGTTGGTACGCCGCCTCGATGGCTGCTGGTGCCGTGCTGGTGATCGGCGCCATCGTGCTGGTAGCGGTCTGATATGAACCTTGCGAATTTGCGAAAGGAAACGAGCCCGTCATGATTCTGCCTTGGCTAATCCTGATCCCCTTCATCGGCGGCCTGCTGTGCTGGATGGGTGAGCGCTTCGGCGCTACCCTCCCGCGCTGGATTGCGCTGTTGACCATGACCCTGGAACTCGCACTCGGCCTCTGGCTGTGGGCCCACGGTGACTATTCATTCGCACCGGCGCCGGGCGCCGATCCGACCTGGGCGCTTGAGTTCAAGCATGTCTGGATCCAGCGTTTCGGCATCAACGTGCACCTGGCCCTCGACGGCCTGTCGCTGTTGATGATCCTGCTGACCGGCCTGCTGGGTATCCTCTCGGTACTTTGCTCGTGGAAAGAGATTCAACGTCACGTTGGCTTCTTCCACCTGAACCTGATGTGGATCCTGGGCGGCGTCGTTGGCGTGTTCCTCGCCCTCGACCTGTTCATGTTCTTCTTCTTCTGGGAAATGATGCTGGTGCCGATGTACTTCCTCATCGCGCTCTGGGGTCACAGTTCTTCGGACGGCAAGAAAACCCGGATCTACGCAGCGACCAAATTCTTCATCTTCACTCAGGCGTCCGGCCTGATCATGCTGGTGGCGATCCTCGGCCTGGTGCTGGTCAACTTCAACAACACCGGCGTGATCACCTTCAACTACGCCGACCTGTTGAAAACCAAGATGTCGATGACCACCGAGTACATTCTGATGCTCGGCTTCTTCATCGCCTTCGCGGTCAAGCTGCCAGTGGTTCCGTTCCACTCCTGGCTGCCTGATGCTCACGCCCAGGCACCGACTGCCGGTTCCGTCGACCTCGCCGGTATCCTGCTGAAAACTGCGGCCTACGGTCTGCTGCGTTTCGCCCTGCCGCTGTTCCCGAACGCTTCGGCCGAGTTTGCGCCGATCGCCATGACCCTCGGTCTGATCGGGATTTTCTACGGCGCGTTCCTGGCGTTCGCCCAAACCGACATCAAGCGTCTGATTGCCTTCTCTTCCGTCTCCCACATGGGTTTCGTGTTGATCGGCATCTACTCCGGCAGCCAACTGGCGCTGCAAGGCGCCGTAATCCAGATGCTCGCGCACGGTCTGTCGGCAGCGGCACTGTTTATCCTCAGCGGTCAGTTGTACGAGCGCCTGCACACTCGTGACATGCGTGAGATGGGCGGTCTGTGGTCGCGTATCGCGTATCTGCCGGCGATCAGCCTGTTCTTCGCGGCAGCGTCGCTGGGCTTGCCGGGCACCGGTAACTTTGTCGGCGAGTTCCTGATCCTGATCGGTTCCTTCGCCAGCGCTCCATGGGTCACGGCGATTGCCACTTCCGGTCTGGTGTTCGGTTCGGTCTACTCGCTGATCATGATCCACCGTGCCTACTTCGGCCCGTCGAAATCCGACGCGGTGCTGCACGGCATGGACGCGCGCGAACTGATCATGGTGCTCGGTCTGGCGGTGTTGCTGATTTACCTCGGCGTCTATCCGCAACCGTTCCTCGACACCTCTGCCGCCACCATGCATGGCGTGCAGCAGTGGCTCGGCACCGCCTTCTCTCAACTCGCTTCGGCCCGGTAAGAGCGCTATGGAATTCACGATTCAACACTTTATTGCGCTTGCGCCACTGTTGATCACCAGCCTCACCATTATCGTGGTGATGCTGGCAATCGCCTGGCGCCGCAACCACTCGCAGACCTTCCTGATTTCGGTGGCGGGTCTGAACCTGGCCCTGCTGTCGATCCTGCCGGCTCTGAAAGTCGCGCCTCTGGCCGTGACCCCATTGCTGCAGATCGATGCCTTCGCCTGCCTGTACATGGCGATGATTCTGGTTGCCACCCTCGCCTGCGTCACCCTCGCCCACGCTTATCTGGGTGATGGCGGTTCGGGCTACCCGGGCAATCGCGAAGAACTGTACCTGCTGATCCTGATGGCCGCCGCCGGTGGTCTGGTACTGGTCAGCGCGCAGCACCTGGCGGGTTTGTTCATCGGTCTGGAATTGCTCTCGGTACCGGTCTACGGTCTGGTGGCTTACGCGTTCTTCAACAAGCGTTCGCTGGAAGCCGGCATCAAGTACATGGTGCTGTCGGCCGCGGGTTCCGCGTTCCTGCTGTTCGGTATGGCGCTGCTCTACGCAGACGCCGGTTCGCTGAGCTTCGTCGGCATCGGTCAGGCCCTGGCCGCGACCGGCCTGCCAAGCCCGCTGGCGCAACTGGGCCTGGGCATGATGCTGATCGGTCTGGCGTTCAAGCTGTCGCTGGTACCGTTCCACCTGTGGACGCCGGACGTCTACGAAGGTGCACCGGCACCGGTGGCGGCGTTCCTCGCCACCGCTTCGAAGGTTGCAGTGTTTGCGGTGATGGTGCGTCTGTTCCAGCTCTCCCCCGCCGCCAGCAGCGGTGTGCTGAGCGACGTGCTGAGCGTCATCGCGGTCGCCTCGATCCTGTTCGGTAACCTGCTGGCCCTGACCCAGAGCAACCTCAAGCGTCTGCTCGGTTACTCGTCCATCGCGCACTTCGGCTATCTGCTGATCGCACTGGTGGCGAGCAAGGGTCTGGCGGTGGAAGCCATTGGCGTGTACCTGGTCACCTACGTGATCACCAGCCTCGGCGCGTTCGGCGTGATCACCCTGATGTCCTCGCCGTACAACGGCCGCGACGCCGACGCCCTGTACGAGTACCGCGGCCTGTTCTGGCGCCGTCCGTACCTGACCGCGGTGCTGACCGTGATGATGCTGTCGCTGGCGGGCATCCCGCTGACCGCCGGCTTCATCGGCAAGTTCTACATCATCGCCAGCGGCGTCGAAACGCGTCAGTGGTGGCTGGTCGGCGCACTGGTACTGGGCAGCGCCATCGGCGTCTTCTACTACCTGCGCGTGATGGTCACCCTGTACCTGATCGAGCCTAACCTGCGTCGCCACGACGCCCAACTGCACTGGGAACAGAAGGCAGGCGGCGTCATGCTGCTGGCCATCGCCCTGGTCGCATTCTTCCTGGGCGTGTACCCGCAGCCATTGCTGGTGCTGGTACAGCAGGCGGGTCTGGCGGGCTGATTGCTCGGCTGATCTGGCTGGAAATGGAAACGGCACCTTCGGGTGCCGTTTTTTGTTTGTAGCAGAAGTCGATATCGCCGGCGTTTGTGTAAGCGTCATCGCGGGCAAGCCCGCTCCCACAGGTGTGTGTGTCGCTCATAGCATCCGGGTGCATCGCACACCCTGCAGGAGTGAGCCTGCTCGCGATGGCGTCCTACAAGTCGATGGATATGCTAACCGACCCACCGCTTTCGCGAGCAGGCTCGCTCCTGCAGTCTCGTGTACTGCTTGGGTTCTGGATACAGCATGAAAGCGTTTTGTACGATATTTTACCGGCCCACTCGCATCCTCATACAAACTCCGAAAGCTCTCTCCTTAACCTCCGTTTCGTCCTACAGCCAACCCCGGAGAACAGTTCTAAGGTAGGTGCCCTGGCAGGTGGATATTGAATCGAGGCGGGTAATGAAACGAGATATCTTTTGTGAGTTGATGGAGGGTGTCGATGCTTTGGCTGCCCAGCGACAATGCAATGTTGCGCAACTGCCCTATCAGCGCAGGTCGACGGATAGGACGCTTGGCTGCACGGAGCATTGGCGCGACTTTGCAGCGCTGAAATATTCTGGCTATATTTATCCAGAATACAGAGGTGAGCTGATGATCATCGTTCCGCTGGCTGAGGCCAAAAACAATTTATCGAAACTCGTCGATGATGCCGCTGCTGGCCAAGTCATCACGATTGCCAAGCATGGCCGGGCGATGGCTCGTCTTGTTCCGATAGGGAGATCCAGCGCACAGCGCATTGGCGCGATGAAGGGCAAACTCGTACTGCCCCAGGATTTCGACTCACCTCTTTCCGACGAAATATTGGATGCATTTGAAGGCACGCAGGCATGAGGCTTCTGCTTGACACGCATATTCTGCTCTGGACGCTAAGTGATGATGCCAGACTGACCACCAAAGCCAGAAAAATCATTGAAAATGCAGCCGATATCTACGTCAGCGCGGCAACATTCTGGGAAATGGCGATCAAGGTCGGACTTGGAAAGCTGAATGTCGACCTGGAAGAAATCCGTCAATATTGCATTGATGGCGGGTTTATCGAATTGCCAGTGAGCGCAGAACACGCGATTGCGGTGAAAGATCTTGAACACCATCACCGGGATCCGTTTGACCGCATTATTGTGGCCACAGCAATGACCGAGCCGATGAAGCTGCTCACGGCTGATCCTTTGGTGGCTCAGTACACCGATCTGGCCGTTCTGGTCTGACCCGGCGGTGGCAAGTCAGTCGACATCATTGTGTTTCACACATCGCTTTCGCGAGCAGGCTCGCTCCCACAATGGATAGGTCTGCTCAAAACATCCGATGACACCTTAGGTCCTGTGAGAGCGAGCCTGCTCGCGAAAGCGGCAGATCAGGCAGCAAAAAAACGGCACCTTCCGGTGCCGTTCGCTTCTTACATTTCCAACATCACTTGCGCGCATCCGCCCACGATTTCAGCAGTTCGCTGTAGCTCACGGTCTCGCCCTTCGGCTTCTCGTTGGCCAGTTTCGGCTTCGGTGCGCCCGGTTGATCGAACCAGTATTGCGCATCGCGCTCCGGGTTCATTTTCGGTGCGCACACGGCCTGGGCCTTGGAGCGTTCGAGGCGGGTCATGATCGCGTCCTGATCCTTGGCCAAACCATCCAGCGCCTGTTGCGGAGTCTTCTCGCCGCTGGCCGCTTCGGCGATGTGGCTCCACCACAGTTGCGCCAGACGCGGATAGTCCGGCACGTTGGTCCCGGTCGGGGTCCATTGCACGCGGGCCGGGCTGCGGTAGAACTCGACCAGACCGCCGAGCTTCGGCGCCATATCGGTCATTGCCTGCGAGTTGATGTCCGACTCGCGAATCGGCGTCAGGCCGACGATGGTTTTCTTCAGCGATACGGTTTTCGAAGTAACGAACTGTGCGTACAGCCATGCCGCCAGTTTCTGCTTCTCAGGCGTGGACTTCATGAACGTCCACGAACCCACGTCCTGATAGCCGAGCTTCATGCCCTCCTCCCAATATGGCCCGCGCGGCGATGGTGCCATGCGCCATTTCGGCGTGCCGTCGGCGTTGACTACTGGCAGGCCCGGTTTGGTCATGTCGGCGGTGAACGCGGTGTACCAGAAAATTTGCTGGGCGATGTTGCCCTGCGACGGTACCGGGCCGGACTCGGAGAAGGTCATGCCGGCCGCTTCCGGTGGCGCGTATTTTTTTAGCCAGTCGACGTATTTGGTGGTGGCAAACACCGCCGCCGGGCCATTTGTGTCGCCGCCACGGGTCACGCTGGAGCCGACCGGATGGCAGTCCTCGACGCGAATGCCCCACTCGTCGACCGGCAAACCGTTGGGAATGCCCTTGTCGCCGCCACCGGCCATGGAGAACCAGGCATCGGTGAAGCGCCAGCCCAGCGACGGGTCCTTCTTGCCATAGTCCATGTGGCCGTAGACGCGTTTGCCGTCGATTTCCTTGACGTCTTCGCTGAAGAATTTGGCGATGTCTTCATAGGCCGACCAGTTCACCGGCACGCCCAGCTCGTAACCGTACTTTTCCTTGAACTTGGCTTTCAGATCGGCGCGTTCGAACCAATCGGCACGGAACCAGTACAGGTTGGCGAATTGCTGGTCGGGCAGCTGATAGATCTTGCCGTCCGGCGCGGTGGTGAAGGAGATGCCGATGAAGTCCTTGATGTCGAGGGTCGGCGAAGTGAAGTTCTTGCCTTCGTTGGCCATCAGGTCGGTGATCGATTCGGTCTTGCCGTAGCGGAAGTGCGTGCCGATCAGGTCGGAGTCGTTGACCCAGCCGTCATAGATATTCTTGTCCGACTGCATCACCGTCTGCATTTTCTCGACCACGTCGCCTTCCTGCAGCAAGTCGTGGGTGAGTTTGATCCCGGTGATTTCGCGGAAGGCCTTGGCCAGCACCTTCGACTCGTATTCGTGGGTGGTCAGGGTCTCGGAAACGACCTTGATGTCCATGCCGCGAAAGGGCTCGGCGGCCTTGATGAACCATTTCAGTTCTTCCAGCTGCTGTTCGGCCGTCAGGGTCGAGGGCTTGAACTCGCTGCCAATCCATTTTTTTGCAGCATCTTCGTAGGCGTCGGCCCAGGCAGATGCGCTCAAACCGCTGAGTGCCAGCATGGCTGCCAATGAAATGCTATGTCGCAGCTTATTGTTTTTATCGAACATAGAGACCTCCTGTTTAAGTTGTGGAGCCGCGTTGCCGAACGATTCGACTAGCCCCAACGCATCACAGCCAACAGCCACACCAGGGACAACGCGGACGCCACCCAGATGCTCCAGTCGGTGACGCCGATTACCAGCAAATGCAGGTAGGCGCTGCCGAGAAGACCGATAAACAAGCGATCGCCACGGGTGGTGGCAATCGGCAGAAACCCGCGCCGCAGAATGCTCGGCGAGCGCAATTCCCAGGTGGTCATGCCCACCAGAATCAGACCGATGCCGATGAAGAACGCGGCGGTCGGTGTCGTCCAGCTCATCCATTCCATCATCAGCTCCTCAGACTCGACCGAGGGCAAAGCCCTTGGCCACGTGGTTGCGTACAAACCAGATCACCAGCATGCCCGGCAGGATGGTCAACACCCCCGCCGCCGCCAGCACGCCCCAATCGATCCCCGACGCCGACACCGTTCGGGTCATTACTGCCGCAATCGGCTTGGCGTTCACCGAGGTCAGCGTGCGCGCCAGCAGCAGCTCGACCCAGGAAAACATGAAGCAGAAAAACGCCGTGACGCCGATGCCGGAGCCGATCAACGGGATGAAAATCTTCACGAAGAACTTGGGGAAACTGTAGCCGTCAATGTAGGCCGTTTCGTCGATTTCCTTGGGCACGCCAGACATGAAACCTTCGAGAATCCACACCGCCAGCGGCACGTTGAACAGGCAGTGGGCCAAGGCCACGGCGATGTGCGTGTCGAACAGGCCGATCGATGAATACAACTGAAAGAACGGCAGCAAGAACACCGCCGGCGGCGCCATGCGATTGGTCAGCAGCCAGAAGAACAAATGCTTGTCGCCGAGGAAACGATAGCGTGAAAACGCGTAAGCCGCTGGCAGCGCCACACTCAGGGAAATCACCGTGTTGAGGCTGACGTAATACAGCGAGTTGAGATAGCCGGTGTACCAGCTCGGATCAGTGAAGATCACCTTGTAGTTCGCCAGCGTGAAGTCCTGTGGGAAAAGCGTCAGGCCGCCGAGGATTTCGGTGTTGCTCTTGAACGACATGTTCAGCAGCCAGTAGATCGGCACCAGCAGGAACAGGATGTAGACCAGCAACGGAATCAGCTTTCTTTTGCTCATGGCCGGGCCTCAACGGTTGGCATCGGAGTGCGTCATGGCGGTATAGAACAGCCAGGACACCAACAGGATGATCAGGAAGTACACCAGCGAAAACGCCGCTGCCGGACCGAGGTCGAATTGCCCTACAGCCATCTGCGTCAACGTCTGACTCAAGAAGGTCGTGGCATTGCCCGGCCCGCCGCCGGTGAGCACGAACGGCTCGGTGTAGATCATGAAACTGTCCATGAAACGCAGCATCACCGCGATCAGCAGCACGCTTTTCAGCTTGGGCAATTGAATGTGGCGGAACACCGCCCACGCCGAGGCGCGATCAATGCGCGCGGCCTGGTAATACACGTCGGGAATCGCCCGCAGGCCGGAGAAACACAACAGCGCGACCAGAGAAGTCCAATGCCAGACGTCCATCACCAGCACCGTCACCCAGGCGTCCATGGTGTTGGCCGCGTAGTTGTAGCTGATGCCCATCGCGTTGAGGCTGGAACCGAGCAGGCCGATGTCGGCGCGGCCGAAAATCTGCCAGATGGTGCCGACCACGTTCCACGGAATCAGCAGCGGAATCGCCAGAATGATCAGCACCACCGAGGACCAGCGGCCCTTGGTCGGCATGGTCAGCGCGACGGCGATGCCCAGCGGTATTTCAATCAGCAGCACGCAAGCCGAATAGATGAACTGGCGCAGCAGCGAGTCGTGCAGACGCGGATCGAGCAGCACTTGCTTGTACCAGTCGGCACCGACGAAGTAGCGGCTGGACTGGTCGAAGATGTCCTGCACCGAATAGTTGACCACGGTCATCATCGGGATCACCGCACTGAACGCCACCAGCAGAAACACCGGCAACACCAGCCACCAGGCCTTGTTGTTCTGCACTTTGTTCATGGCTGCGCCTCCTCGTCGCTGACTTCCAGGAGAAATTCATCGGCATAGACCATCAGCCACTGCGCCGGAAAACTGATGTATGCCGTGCCCTGGGGCACCGGTTTGTCTTCGGCCAGACGCACCTTCAACGGCGCGCCGTCGAGGTTGAGGGTCATGATCTTGTAGGTGCCGAGGTCTTCGACGTGTACGACTTTGGCCTGCATGGCGTCGTCAAACGGCTCGTCCCACACATGAATGAACTCCGGGCGGATGCCGACCTTGAGATTTTTCCACTGGCCGTGCTCGATATGGCGCTGCAAGGCGTCGGACAACGGCAAGTGTGTCGAAGCGAAACCGACGCCACCGGGCTGCGGCTGCACCTCGATCAGATTCATCCCCGGGCTGCCGATGAAATAGCCGACAAAGGTGTGGCTCGGCCGCTCGAACAATTCCCGTGGTGTGCCGAACTGGACGATCTGGCCGCCGTACATCACCGCAATCTTGTCGGCGAAGGTCGAGGCTTCGAGCTGATCGTGGGTAACGTAGACCATGGTGATGTTGAACTGCTCATGGATCTGCTTGAGCTTGCGCCGCAGTTTCCACTTCAGGTGCGGGTCGATCACCGTCAGCGGCTCGTCGAAGAGGATTGCCGAGACGTCGTCGCGCACCAGCCCACGGCCCATGGAGACTTTCTGCTTTTCGTCGGCGGTGAGATTGCGCGCTTTCTTGCTCAGCAGATTCTGCAGGTCGAGCACTTCGGCAATTTCCTGCACCTTGCTGTGCACTTTCGCCTCGGCCATGCCCTGATTGCGCAGCGGGAAAGCGAGGTTGTCGAACACGGTCATGGTGTCGTAGACCACCGGGAACTGGAAAACCTGAGCGATGTTGCGCTTCTCCGGGGTCAGGTCGTTGACCGCTTTGCCGTCAAACAACACATGGCCCTGGGACGGGCTGAGCAGGCCGGAAATGATGTTGAGCAAGGTCGACTTGCCGCAACCGGACGGGCCGAGCAAAGCATAGGCGCCACCCTGCTCCCAGACGTGATCCATCTCGCGGATCGCATAATCCTCCGCGCCGCTCGGGGTTTTGCTGTAGCTGTGGGCGAGGTGTTGCAAACGGATTTCGGCCATCAGGCAACCCTCGCGACACGCCGGCCCGGTGCCTGCACCAGACGGCCCTGCGCATCGAAAACGAACAGTTTGTGGGTCGGGATATAGATGCGGATCGGCGCATCGACGTCGTACTCATGAACCCCGGGCAAGTGCAGCACCAACAGAAAGTGCTCGTTGCGTACATGCAGGAAGGTTTCCGAACCGCTGATCTCGGCGACCTCGACGGTCACCGCCAGTTCGAGATCATCATCGTTGCTCGGCACCAGCGAGATATGGCTGGGGCGCACGCCGAAGCGGAACTCGCCCTCGCCTACCGGGCGCAGATCGACGTTCAGCGGGAAGTGGACGAAATTGGCGAAGCTGACTTCGTTGCCGGCGATGCGTCCCGGCATCAGGTTGATCGGCGGTTCAGAGAACAATTCAGCGGCGAGCACCGATTGCGGCTGGTGATAGACCTCGGTCGACGGCCCGCTCTGGATCACCCGGCCTTCATGCAGGATGGTGGTGGTGCCGCCGAGGGCCAGCGCTTCGTTGGGTTCGGTGGTGGCGTAGATGGCGATGGTGTGGCGGGCCTTGAACAGCTCGCGCATTTCCTGACGCAGCTCTTCACGCAGTTTGTAGTCGAGGTTGACCAGCGGCTCGTCGAAGAGGATCAGTTCAGCATCCTTGACCAGCGCGCGGGCCATGGCCGTGCGCTGCTGCTGTCCACCGGAGAGCTCCAGCGGATAGCGCTGCAAGAACTTCTCGATGCGCAGCATGCGTGCGGTTTCCTGCACCTTGCTGTGAATGATCTCTTTCGAGATGCCGGCCTGACGCAGTGGCGAGGCGATGTTCTCGAACACGGTCATGGTCGGGTAATTGATGAACTGCTGATAGACCATCGACACGTTGCGCAGCCGCACCGGGCGCTGGGTAACGTCGACGCCGTTCATCAGCACGCGGCCGCTGTCGGGCTTGTCGAGGCCGGCCATCAGGCGCATGAGACTGGTCTTGCCGGACAGGGTGCGCCCGAGCAGAACGTTGAAGGATCCGGGTTCGAATTTCAGGCACGCATCGTCGATCCAGATCTGGCCCTCGACGGTACGGCTGACGTGCTCCAGGGTGAGTGACATGGCTCGGCCTTTGTTATTTTTGGAGTCAAGCGACCGGAGCAACAGAGCGACATTCGTGCCAGAAATGGCAAGTGGTTGATTTGTCTTGAGAAGCAGTGTTTACGGGGGCAAGCGGCGTTCACAGCTGAACACTTTTGAACAGTCGGGGTGATTGACAATGAACAATAGTGAACAACACTCTATGAACGCTTTTTGCCCGATCTCATCAATGCCGAAGATCCAATGTGGGAGCGGGCTTGCTCGCGAATGCGCAGTATCAGTCACCGAATCAGTTGAATGACACACCGCATTCGCGAGCAAGCCCGCTCCCACAGTTGATCTGGGTTGTGTTCAGGATTTGGGTTCATAACAACAATAAAAATCGCTGCATCAGAGGCTGACCTGCCATGGCCGCACCTGCTTCGCCGCTGTCCCACGATGCGATCGTCCAGACCTCCTGGCAACGTTGCCGCGCGTTCGGCCTCGACCACCAGAGCACGCCTGCCTTCGATCAATTGCCCGCCGCCGGCATCGCGCGATTGCTCGACAGCCACCATTCGCTGGTGCAGACCACGCATCAGGAAGTCCTGCCCTACTACGAAAACATCCTCAGCAATTCCAACTGCCTGATCATGCTCGCCGACAATCAGGGCCAGGTGCTGACCTCGTGGGGCACGCAGCGCTTTATCGAGCCGAACCTGGCGCGCGGCTTTCAGGCCGGGGCGAGCTGGATGGAGCGCTGCAGCGGCACCAATGCGATCGGCACCGCGCTGGCCTGCGAACAGGCAGTGCACATTGAGCACGATGAGCACTTTCTCAAGGCCAACCGCTTCATGACCGGTTCCGCCGCGCCGATTTTCGACGCCGAACGCAAAGTCATCGCCGTGCTCGACGTGTCCAGCGACAGTTACCTGCCGCCCTCGCACACCCTGGGCATGGTCAAAATGATGAGCCAGACCGTGGAGAACCGGCTGATCCTCAATCTGTTCCACGGTCAGCACTTTCAACTGACCTTCAACACCGGGTTGAACAACCTCGACAGTCAGTGGGCCGGGTTGTTGATCTTCGATGAGAGCGGTCAGGTGCTGTCGGCCAATCGTCGCGCGGACAATTTGCTGGGTGTGCGCTTGTCGCGGGTCAGTGTTGAAAGCCTGTTCAAGGTCTCTCTGCTGGAGCTGATCAATCAGCCGGACGGTTTGCCATTCGCCTTGCAGACCTCCGGGCGCAACCGCTTCCAATGTCTGTTGAAACGGCCGAAACAGGCGCCGGTTAAAGCCCGGGTGTTTGTCACGGAAGAAAAGCCCACGCCATCCAGCGCGATCAGCCTGAACAGCCTGCATTTCGGCGACAGCCGCGTGGAAAAAGCCGTGCGCCAAGCCGAACGCCTGCTTGAAAAAGACATTCCGCTGCTGATCCACGGTGAAACTGGAGTCGGCAAAGAAGTCTTCGTCAAAGCCTTGCACCAGGCCAGCTCTCGACAAAAACAGGCATTCATCGCAGTGAACTGCGCGGCGATCCCCGCTGAACTGGTCGAGTCGGAGTTGTTCGGTTACGAGAAAGGCGCGTTCACTGGGGCCAACCAGAAAGGCAGCATCGGCCTGATCCGCAAGGCCGACAAAGGCACGCTGTTTCTCGATGAGATCGGCGATATGCCTTTGCCGACTCAGGCGCGCTTGTTGCGGGTGTTGCAGGAGCGCTGCGTGCAGCCGGTAGGCAGCAGCGAGTTGTTCCCGGTTGATCTGCGCATTATCTCGGCGACCAACCGTTCGTTGCGCGAGCAAGTGCAATTGGGCCGGTTTAGGGAGGATTTGTATTACCGCATTGGTGGCCTGACGCTGGAGCTGCCGCCGTTACGCGAGCGCAGTGACAAGCAGGCGCTGTTCAAACGGTTGTGGGAGCAACATCGCGAGCCGACGCAATGGGCGGGGCTGAGCCCGGAGGTATTGGAGCTGTTTGAAAAGCACCCGTGGCCGGGGAATTTGCGTCAGGTCAGCAGCGTGATGCAGGTGGCGTTGGCCATGGCCGAGGAGCAACCGGTGCGGCCAGAGCATTTGCCGGATGATTTTTTTGTCGATCTGGAGATGGAACCGGTGGAGACAGCTGCGCCGCTGGGGCTGGATTTGAATGATGTTGATGCGTTGAATCGCGAGTTGAAGGCGGCCGGGGGGAATATTTCGCACCTGGCGCGGCGGTTGGGGGTGAGCCGGAATACGCTTTACAAGAGGTTGCGGCAGGCTGAATGACAAGTTGTCTGGACGGGCCTCTTCGCGAGCAAGCCCGCTCCCACAGGGCATTTGTGTCGTGCATTGAAAATCGATCGTTCCCACGCTCTGCGTGGGAACGATCATCGTAGGGGCTTTGGGCCTCAGTCAGCCAGACGCCAGGTAGTCCCACCCTTGCCATCTTCCAGCACGACACCCATCGCCGTCAGCTGATCACGAATCCGGTCCGACTCGGCCCAGTCCTTCGCAGCCCGCGCCGCCAGCCGCGCGGCAATCAGCGCATCAACCTCAGCCGCATCGACCCGCCCTTCAGCGCCGGCCTGCAGGAAGTCATCCGCTTCCAACTGCAACACACCCAGCACGCTCGCCAGTTCTTTCAGGCGCGCCGCCAGACCGGCCGCTGCAGCAAGATCGCTCTCGCGCAGGCGGTTGATCTCACGCACCATCTCGAACAGCACGGCGCAGGCTTCAGGGGTGCCGAAGTCGTCGTTCATCACCGTGGTGAAACGCTCGACGAACGCTTCGCCGCCCGCCGGCGCCACGCTCGGCAGGCCTTTCAACGCGTGGTAGAAACGCTCCAGTGCGCCCTTGGCGTCCTTGAGGTTGTCCTCCGAGTAGTTGATCGCGCTGCGGTAGTGGCTCGATACCAGCAAGTAACGCACGACTTCCGGGTGGTACTTATCGAGCACGTCACGGATGGTGAAGAAGTTGTTCAGGGACTTGGACATCTTCTCGCCATTGATGCGAATCATCCCGCAATGCATCCACGCGTTGGCGTAGGTCTTGCCGGTGGCCGCTTCGCTCTGGGCGATTTCGTTTTCGTGGTGCGGGAACTCCAGGTCGCTGCCGCCGCCATGAATGTCGAAGGTCTCGCCGAGGCAGCAGGTCGACATCACCGAGCACTCGATGTGCCAGCCCGGACGCCCGGCGCCCCATGGCGATTCCCAGCTCGGCTCGCCCGGCTTGGCGGCTTTCCACAGGACGAAGTCGAGCGGGTCTTCTTTCGACTCGTCAACTTCGATACGTGCGCCGATGCGCAGGTCTTCGATCTTCTTGCGCGACAGCTTGCCGTAGCCCATGAATTTGGCGACGCGGTAGTACACGTCGCCATTGCCCGGCGCGTAGGCGTAACCCTTGTCGATCAGGGTCTGGATCATCGCGTGCATGCCGGCGATATGATCGGTGGCGCGCGGTTCCATGTCCGGCTTCTGGATGTTCAGGCGCGCTTCGTCTTCGTGCATCGCGGCGATCATGCGCTCGGTCAGCGCTTCGAACGATTCACCGTTCTCGCGCGCACGATTGATGATCTTGTCGTCGATGTCGGTGATGTTACGCACGTAGGTCAGGTCGTAACCGCTGAAGCGCAACCAGCGCGTCACCAGGTCGAACGCGACCATGCTGCGGCCGTGGCCGAGGTGGCAGTAGTCGTACACGGTCATCCCGCAGACGTACATGCGCACCTTGTTGCCATCCAGCGGCTTGAAGACTTCTTTGCTCTTGGTGAGCGTGTTGTAGATCGTTAGCACGTTAGTTCCTTGACTCACTCACTGGCCCCACGAATCACGCAGGGTCACGGTACGGTTGAATACCGGCTGACCGGGTTTCGAGTCCTTCAGATCCGCGACGAAGTAGCCTTCGCGTTCGAACTGGAAACGGTCTTCCGGCTGTGCATTGCCGAGCGATGGCTCGGCGCGACAACCGGTCAGCACTTGCAGTGAGTCAGGGTTGATGTTGTCGAGGAAACTGGCGCTGTCTTCGGCCTTCTCCGGGTTCGGCGAACGGAACAGGCGATCGTACAGACGCACTTCGCACTCGACGCTGGCGGCGGCCGGCACCCAGTGGATCACGCCTTTGACCTTGCGCCCTTCCGGGTTCTTGCCGAGGGTGTCCGGGTCGTACGAGCAACGCAGTTCGACGATATTGCCGTCGGCGTCCTTGATCGCTTCGTCGGCACGGATCACGTAGCTGCCGCGCAGACGCACTTCACCGGCCGGTTCCAGGCGCTTGTAGCCCTTCGGCGGCTCTTCCATGAAGTCTTCACGGTCGATGTAGATTTCCCGGGCAAACGGCAGCGCGCGCACGCCCATGTCTTCTTTCGGGTGGCGTGGCAGTTCGAGGTTTTCGACCTGGCCTTCCGGGTAGTTGGTAATGACCACTTTCAGCGGACGCAGCACGCACATGGCGCGTGGGGCGCTGTGGTCGAGGTCGTCACGGATGCTGAATTCGAGCATGCCGAAGTCGACCACGCCGTCGGAACGGTTGGTGCCGATCATTTCGCAGAAGTTGCGAATCGATTTCGGCGTGTAGCCACGGCGGCGGAAGCCCGACAGCGTGGACATGCGCGGATCGTCCCAGCCGTTGACGTGCTTCTCGTCAACCAGTTGCTTGAGCTTGCGCTTGCTGGTGATCGTGTAGTTCAGGTTCAGGCGGCTGAACTCGTACTGGCGCGGGTTCGCCGGCACCGGCAGGTTCTCCGGGAACCACTCGTACAGTGGACGATGGCTTTCGAACTCGAGGGTGCAGATCGAATGGGTGATGCCTTCGATGGCATCCGACTGACCGTGGGTGAAGTCGTAGTTCGGGTAGATGCACCACTTGTCGCCGGTCTGGTGGTGATGAGCGTGGCGGATGCGATACATGATCGGGTCGCGCAGGTTCATGTTCGGCGAGGCCATGTCGATCTTCGCCCGCAGCACGCGCGCGCCGTCGGGGAATTCACCGGCTTTCATGCGCGCGAACAGGTCGAGGTTTTCCTCAACCGAACGGTCACGGAACGGGCTGTTCTTGCCCGGCTCGGTGAGGCTGCCACGGTATTCCTTGGCCTGCTCCGGGGTCAGGTCGTCAACGTAGGCCTTGCCGGCCTTGATCAGCTCGACCGCCCAGTCGTGCAACTGGTCGAAATACTGCGAGGCGTAGCGCACTTCACCGGACCATTGGAAGCCCAGCCATTTGACGTCGCTTTCGATGGCGTCGATGTATTCCTGATCTTCCTTGGCCGGGTTGGTGTCGTCGAAACGCAGGTGCGTAACGCCGCCGAACTCCTGGGCCAGACCGAAGTTGACGCAGATCGACTTGGCATGGCCGATGTGCAGGTAGCCGTTTGGCTCCGGCGGGAAGCGAGTCACGATCTGGGTGTGCTTGCCCGAGTCCAGGTCTGCACTGGATGATCGGCCGCAGGAAGTTGACCGGCACGGCAGGGCCGGACTTGGCATTCGAGGTAGGGTCGACAGTGGGCTTGCTCATAGGATCCTTGACGTACAGGTGCGCGGCCGCGAAGAGGGGCCAGACAAAACAAAGCCGCTATCATAGCCGATGCTGTCAAGGGCCTGACAGAGCAGCCCCGATAAAGGCATGCATTTAATCGCAGGGATTTGAAAAACCGCCTCGAAATTCGCGCCTGTCACGCTAAACTGCGCACCTTGGCCGAAGCAGGCTGAACCGGTTGTGGTGCTCAATGTCCCAGAACCACGAATTCCCTATGAAGAGTAATGACCATGACTCAAGTCAAACTGACCACCAACCATGGCGACATCGTCATCGAACTGAACGCTGAAAAGGCGCCGATCACTGTTGCCAACTTCATCGAATACGTCAACGCCGGTCACTACACCAACACCGTGTTCCACCGCGTCATCGGCAACTTCATGATCCAGGGCGGCGGTTTCGAGCCTGGCATGAAAGAAAAGAAAGACAAGCGTCCAAGCATCCAGAACGAAGCGGACAACGGTCTTTCCAACGACAAATACACCGTCGCCATGGCCCGCACCATGGAGCCGCATTCGGCTTCGGCACAGTTCTTCATCAACGTCGCCGACAACACCTTCCTCAACCACAGCGGCAAGAACGTGCAGGGTTGGGGCTACGCGGTATTCGGTAAAGTGACCGCCGGTACCGACGTTGTCGACAAGATCAAAGGCGTGTCGACCACTTCCAAGGCCGGCCACCAGGACGTACCCGCTGACGACGTGATCATCGAGAAAGCCGAGATCATCGCAGCGTGATATTGCTGATTTCAGACTTGCATCTGGAAGAGGAGCGCCCGGACATTACCCGGGCGTTTCTGGATTTGCTCGCCGGACGCGCCCGCTCGGCGAGTGCGTTGTACATCCTCGGCGACTTCTTCGAGGCGTGGATTGGCGACGACGCCATGACGCCCTTTCAGCGTTCCATCTGCCAGGCCCTGCGCGATTTGAGCGACAGCGGTACGGCCATCTTTCTAATGCACGGCAATCGCGACTTCATGCTCGGCAAGGCTTTCTGCAAACAGGCCGGCTGCACCTTGCTGAAGGATCCGAGTGTCGTGCAGTTCTATGGCGAGCCGGTGCTGCTGATGCACGGCGACAGCCTGTGCACCCGCGACGTTGGCTACATGAAGCTGCGCCGCTATCTGCGCAACCCGGTCACCCTGTTCATCCTCCGTCACCTGCCGCTGAGCAGCCGCCACAAACTGGCGCGCAAGCTTCGCAGCGAAAGCCGTGCGCAAACGCGGATGAAGGCCAATGACATCGTTGATGTCACCCCGGAAGAGATTCCGCGGGTGATGCAGGAATTCGCCGTGAAAACCCTGATCCACGGCCACACTCATCGCCCGGCGATTCACAAGTTGCAGCTGGGTGAGCAGGCGGCGAAGCGGATTGTGCTCGGGGATTGGGATCGCCAGGGTTGGGCGTTGCAGGTCGATGAGAGCGGGTATGCCTTGGCCCCGTTCGACTTCGCCCCGCCACCCGCCCTGCCCGCCCCGAGCGCCTAAGGATCACTGCTATCCCTGTGGGAGCGGGCTTGCCCGCGATGAGGCCATCACATTCAACATCTCTGTTGACTGAAAATCCGCCATCGCGGGCAAGCCCGCTCCCACAGGTTATGTGTTGCCTCAATGTCCGGACGCGGCTGGCCCGGCCTTCGCGGCAAACGGCGGCTTAGCCAGCCACACAATCAGAATCAACCCCATGAACCCCCAGCCCAGCAACGTGAAGTAATCCACGGTGGAGAGCATGTACGCCTGGCTGGTCAGAATCTGATCCATCTGCGCATACGCCGACTGACTCGCCCCACCCAACTGATTCAAGGTCTCGCGGGTGGCAGGCTCAAACGTGCTGATGCTTTCGCTCATATACGCATGATGCTGATCGGCCCGGCGAATCCAGATCCACGTGGTCAGCGAGGCCGCGAAGCTGCCGCCCAGTGTCCGCAGGAAAGTCGCCAGACCGGCGCCGTCGGCAATCTGGCTTGGCGGCAAGTCCGACATCAGAATGCTCAGGGTCGGCATGAAGAACAGCGCCACGCCGATGCCCATGAACAACTGCACCAGCGCGATGTGCTGGAAGTCGACCTCATTGGTGAACTCGGCACGCATGAAGCAGCTCAGGCCGATCGCCAGAAACGCAATGCCGGCGAGCAGTCGCAGATCGAACTTGTGCGCATACTTGCCGACAAATGGCGACAGCAGCACCGGCAGAATCCCGATCGGCGCCACGGCAAGTCCCGCCCAGGTCGCGGTGTAGCCCATTTGCGTCTGCAACCACTGCGGCAGGATCAGGTTGATGCCGAAGAAGCCGGCGTAACCCAAGACCAGCACCAGCGTGCCGATGCGGAAGTTGCGATAGGCAAACAGGCGCAGGTTGACCACCGGATGGCGGTCAGTCATTTCCCAGATCACGAATACCGCCAGCGCGACCACGGATATCGCGGCGCCGACAATGATGAAGTTCGATTCGAACCAGTCCAGGTCATTGCCCTTGTCGAGGATCACCTGCAACGCGCCGACACCGATGATCAACGTTATCAGACCGACGTAATCCATCGGCTGGCGACTGGTGACCACCGGCCGTTTCGCCAGTTGCGAACGGACCACCATCACCGCAAAAATGCCGATCGGCACGTTGATAAAGAAGATCCACGGCCAGCTGTAACTGTCGGTGATCCAGCCGCCGAGAATCGGCCCGGCGATGGGCGCGACCACCGTGACCATCGCCAGCAGCGCCAGGGCCATCCCGCGTTTCGCCGGCGGATAGACCGCGATCAGCAGGGTCTGCGTCATCGGATACAGCGGCCCGGCGACCAGACCTTGCAGCACACGAAAGCCGATCAGCTCAGGCATCGACGTCGAGATACCGCAGAGAAACGACGCCAGCACAAATAGCATCGTTGCCCACAGAAACAGCTTCACCTCGCCGAAGCGGCGGCTCAGCCAACCGGTCAGCGGCAGCGCAATCGCGTTGCTCACGGCGAACGAAGTGATCACCCAGGTGCCCTGCTCCGAACTCACCCCGAGGTTGCCGGAAATCGTCGGCAGCGCCACGTTGGCGATGGTCGTGTCGAGCACTTGCATGAACGTCGCCAGCGACAGGCCGATAGTGCTGAGCAACAGGCTGGGCGGCGTGAAAGAAGCGTTATTGCTCATGGTGGATCCTATGAAACCGGGTTGGCGCTGCGTACCGATGAACACCGCAACCCCTGTGGGAGCGAGCTTGCTCGCGAAGGCGGTGTAACAGACAAATCAACTGTGATTGACACTCCGCTTTCGCGAGCAAGCTCGCTCCCACAAGAGGAAGTGTCAAAATCTCGGATCAGCGCTGCGCGGTCTTGCCCGCAGCGGCGCTGTTGTCGTGAATCAACTGGGCAATCATCGCGTCCGCTTCGGCCAGTTGGCGGTCATACACATTGGTGCTGAACGAGGCCTTTTGTGGCGGTTGCTGGGCCAGCACCGGGCCGCTTTGGTCGTGCAGATTGACCTCGACATTGGTCGACAGACCGACACGCAGCGGGTGCCTGGCCAGCTCTTCGGCATTGATGTGGATACGCACCGGCACGCGCTGAACGATCTTGATCCAGTTACCGGTGGCGTTCTGCGCCGGCAGCAGAGCAAACGCGCTACCGGTACCGGCGCCGAGGCTGTCGACGGTGCCGCTGTATTTCACGTCGCTGCCGTAAATGTCGGCCTCGATATCCACTGGCTGACCGATGCGCATGTCACGCAGTTGGGTTTCCTTGAAGTTGGCGTCGATCCACAACTGATCCAGCGGAATCACCGCCATCAACGCGGTGCCCGGCTGCACACGCTGGCCGAGTTGCACGGTGCGCTTGGCGACGTAACCGGTGACCGGCGCGATCAAGGTGCTGCGCGCATTGGTCAGGTACGCCTGACGCAGATCGGCAGCCGCCGACATCACATCCGGATGCGACGAGACCACAGTGTCGTCGACCAGTGCGCTGGTGGTTTTCAGTTGCTGTCTGGCGTTGGCCAGAGCGTTCTGCGCCGAGGTCAGGTCGTCGCGGGCGTGGGACAGTTCTTCCTGGGAAATCGCCCCGCCCTGCGCGAGATTCTTGCGTCGGTTGTAGTTGTCTTGCGCCTTCTGCACCTCGGCCTGTTGCGCATTGACCTGGGCTTTCATGCCGTCGACGTTGCTATACAAACCGCGCACCTGACGCACGGTGCGCGCCAGTTTCGCTTTGGCACTTTGCAGGCCGACTTCGGCGTCGTTGGGATCGAAGTTGACCAGCACCTGGCCTTCGTGGACCAGATCACCGTCGTCGGCACCGATGCTGACCACGGTGCCGGTGACCAGCGGCGTGATCTCCACGACGTTGCCGTTGACGTAGGCATCGTCAGTGCTTTCATTAAAGCGCCCGATAAATTCGTGATAGGCCCACACGCCGGCTATGGCGAGCAGGACGACCACCGCGAGGGCCAGCAGCATCACCTTGCGTTTGCGCGGGTTGCCGGTGTCCGGGGTGTTGTCTTGAGCTTGGGTGTTTTCGGCAGTGGCCATGACAAATACCTTGAATTATGGGTGCGACGAGGCGGGGCTGGCGTTGGCTGCGTTCAGGTTTTCACCCTGAAAGCCGCCGCCCAGCGCTTGCATCAGTTGAATCGACAGGTCGATCTGCTCGGCATTGAGGGTCGCCAGCTGACGCTGGGCCTGGAGCAATTGCTGCTCGATGCTGAGCACGTCCAGGTAGTTGCCGATGCCGGAACCGTAACGCTGGACGACGGTGTTGTAAGAATCCTGAGCGATGTCGGTGGCGTGTTGCTGCGCACCGATCTGCCGGCCGATATCGCGCAGCTGATTGATGGTGTCGCCGACATCGCCGAGGGCTTTGACCAGACTCTTGTTGTACTGCGCCACCGCCAGATCGTAATCGGCGTCGCGGGCATCGAGGTTGGCGCGCAGGCGGCCGCCATCGAAGATCGGCACGGAAATGGTCGGGGCAATGTTGAAGAAGCGACTGGCCGAGCCGAACATCGCATCACCCAACAACGACTCGGCGCCGGCCGAAGCCGACAGGTTGAGGTTGGGATAGAAGCGGGTTTTCGCCGCATCGATGTCTTTGCTCGCCGCTTCGACGCGCCAGCGCGCCGCGACCAGATCCGGGCGGCGCCCGAGCAGTTCCGCCGGCAATACCGACGGCACTGCCACGGCGCTGGCCTGCAGGACTTTCGGTCGGGCGATCTCGTTGCCGCGATCCGGGCCTTTGCCGAGCAATACCGCCAAGGCGATTTTCGCGCTGTTCAAGCGTTTTTCCGCGTCGATCAGGCTGGCCTGAGAACTGGCCTCAAGACTCTGGGTTTGCTGGAACTGGTACTGGCTGTCGATCCCCGAACTCAAGCGGCGCTGGCTGAGATCAAGCATTTGCCGGGTGCGCTTGAGGTCTTCGCTGGCGAGGTCATAAACGATGTGCGCCTGACCGAGATCGCTGTAGGCGCGAGCGACGTCAGCGGCGAGTGTCAGCTGCGCGGCCTGACGGTCGACTTCAGCAGCACGGGCCTCGCCGAGTGCAGCTTCCCAGGCATCGCGCTGGCCGCCCCACAAGTCGAAGTTGTAATTGAAGCCGGCGCTGACATTGCGCACCGTCGCATAGGCACCGCCCTGCCCGCGCGGATCCTGGTCGCGTGCCAGACGCGAACGGCTGATGCCGGCGCTGGCGTCGAGGGTCGGATAACGCTCGGCATCGGCGGCATACGCTGCCGCACTGGCCTGGTGGGCGCGGGCTTCGGCGATCTGCATGTCCGGGCTGTCGTGCAGGGCTTCACGGATTAGGCCGTCGAGCTGCGGATCGCCGAGGCTGCTCCACCAATCGCTTTTCGGCCACGCCGCCGGTGACAGCGTGACGCCGTCGAGAGACTGCGCTGTCTGCAGTTGCGCCGCGTCGAGGCGCTGGCCTTCAGTGTCGAGGCCGCTGTAATTGGCGCAACCGGCGAGGATCATCGCCGACAGCAGCAGCGTCAGGCTGCTGCGCAAGGTCTTAGCGCTCATTGTGGTCACCTAAGCGCTGGAGGGTGATCGGGTCACCGGCAGCCAGCAGGATTTTCTTGAGGATGTATTCCAGGTTCTTCAACTCCTCGCGGGAGATCGCGCCGGCCAGCTCATTCATCGCATCGGCACCGATCTGCGGCAGGCGATCGGTCAGTTGCTGGCCCTGTTCGGTCAGTTTCAGTTGCACCTGCCGGCGGTCGTCTTCGCTGCGTTGGCGAATCAGAAAAGCCTTCTGCTCGAGACGATCGAGCATGCGCGTCATCGACCCGCTATCGAGCGACAGATGCCGGCACAGCTCGGCCGGGGTGTCGACGCCGAACTGGGCCATGATGATCAACACCTTGAACTGCGCGGCGGTGATGCCGTGGGGTTCCATGTGGGTATCGATGATCCGGTCCTTGAGCAGCGCGGCACGACCGAGCAACAAGCCTAGGTGGCAATGTTTGAATTCTTCCGGGGTGAAATGCTTCATGGTTCGACCTGATAACTGCCTAGGCAGTGAATGTATGTCGAGATGTTACTGCTTAGGCAGCGAATGTCAACGCAATAGTTAGGGGGCTTGGTAATTAGTTGACCAGTGGGCTGGGTTTTATTGCACGGGCGACCGCATTCGCGAGCAGGCTCGCTCCCACAGGGAACGCATTGGTGCAGCGAAAACACATGCAGTGTGGGAGCGGGCTTGCTCGCGAAGGCGTCGTCTCATTCACCATCGATGGTGCGGCTGACGGCCTCATCGCGAGCAGGCTCACTCCTACAGGAAACGCATTGGTTCAGGAAAAACACATGCAGTGTGGGAGCGGGCTTGCTCGCGAAGGCGCCCTTTCATTCACCATCGATGGTGCGGCTGACGGCCTCATCGCGAGCAGGCTCACTCCTACAGGGAACGCATTTGCGCAGGGAAAACACAGGCATTGTGGGAGCGGGCTTGCTCGCGAAGGCGTCGTCTCATTCACCACCAATGGTGCGGCTGATGGCCTCATCGCGAGCAGGCTCGCTCCCACAGGGCACGCATTTGCGCAGGGAAAACACAGGCATTGTGGGAGCGGGCTTGCTCGCGAAGGCGTCGTCTCATTACCACCAATGGTGCGGCTGATGGCCTCATCGCGAGCAGGCTCGCTCCCACAGGGCACGCATTGCAAGTGGGGAGCGTCTGCGTCTTCTAGGAATCGCCTGATATTCAGGCTTGAGTGCCGTGGCTAACGTACGCCGCTCATCCGCCGACACGAAAAGCCCTCTTCATGAAGCGTTTCCAAATCCAGCGCTCGCTCCTGTTCTGTACCGCAGTCACCCTGCTTGCCTGCGCTTCGAATGCCATGGCTGGCAGCTGCGTGGCAGTCGATTCGAAACTCGACACCCTCAACTTTGGCGCCAGCCTGGCCAGTTCGACTCTGAACATTGCTGCCGACACACCCAATGGCACCGTGGTTTATCAGGACACCGTGCAGTCGGTCGGGCACATCTGGAGCTGCTCGAAGACGTCCATGTTCGGCTTTCTGATGAATCCGAAACTGGGCACCGCCAGCGGTACGGAAACTCTTTTTCCGTTAGGCAAAAGCGGCTTGTCCTACCGCATCTGGTTCACTGCACTGGACCGCTACCAATCAGCGCCGCAGGCCATTGCACCCAACACCAGCTATGGTTTCGGTGCAAATTCGGTGCGCCTGGAAATCGTCAAGACCGGCGCGCTGGCACCGAAAGTCAACATCGATGCAGGGTATCTGGGCAGCCTGCAGGACGATGATCTGATCCTGAAAAAACTCAACCTGATGAACCCCATCGTACTGAACGCCGCCTCCTGCGAGACACCTTCCGTGCCGGTGGCGATGGGCGACGATTATCAACTTCATGAATTTCGCGAAGCCGGCGCCAAGCCGCGCACGGTGCGCTTCGATATTGCCCTGAACCAATGCCAGACCGGCATCAAGAAAGTCACCTATTCGCTCAAGGCCAACACACAGGTGATCGATGCGACCAAGGGCATAGTCGCACTGAATGCCGGCTCCACCGCCAAAGGCATCGGCCTGCAAGTGATGAATGAAGCGGGCCAGCCAATCGCTTTCGACACGATCTACCCGTTCGATGCTTTCACCACCACCGGGCTCAATTTCAAGATCCCGTTGTCAGCCGCGTATTACCGCCTGGGCAATGAAGAGCTCAGCGCCGGCAGCGCCAATACCGAAGTGACCTTCATCGTCAATTACTTGTGAAGTCTTTAAGAATCGTCTGATTTTCGTCCTGCCCGGGCACCCCTACTGTGCCGGCATGCGATTGAAGAACTACCTCCATCAGATCAGCCCGGTGCTGTCCACGCCTCACGCTGCGCGACGCTTGTTGCGCATTTTCGCGTGGGTATTGCTGGTGGGCATCCTCGGCGGCGTGTACAGCTTCCTGCTGTTCACCTTCAATAACGAGATTTCTCAGCGGCGCAGCTACATGAGCAGCGCCATTGCCGAGGCGCACACCTTTTTCACCACCCGCGAGGCGCTGCTGGAAAGCCTGAGTTTGTCGGCGACCCGGCAGACCGCGTTAAGCGCGCCGCTGTCTGAAGAGGAAATTCGCCTGTTGCTCGGACAGCCCTCGGGCAAGCAATGGAGTATCTGGCTGACCGAGCGCATGCGCGACTATCTGCAAGCACGCAAACTGAACCTGCTCTACGTCAGTAGCGGCGCCGAGGCGCAGGTCTGGCGCCTGTACAACACAACGCCGATGGCCGGCGACTTCCCCGGCGCGATGCTCGAGCGCCTGGAAACCCTCAAGCGTGACAACACTAGCGCCCTCAAGGAAATCTGGCTGACCCACAACGCGCAAGGGCACTCGCAGCTGTACATCTTTATTCGTCTGGATGATCGCGACCTCGATTCCGGCTGGCTCGGTTTGGAGATGGACGACCGTGAAGTCTCCAACGCATTGAGCGACCACAGCGCTGGCGAGTTCACCATGTTCAACTCGCAAGGCATGCCGCTCTTCAGCAACAGCCACAAGCCGCCGCCCGGGCAGGATCTGCCGCTGCTGCGCCAGCAGGATTTCTTCGGCTTCGTCGGCGACGGCTGGCTGCCCGAGCAATTGGTGTTGCGCAAACAGCTGAAATCGTCGGACTGGCAGTTGACCTACTCCATCGACTTGCTGGCCGTGCTGTGGGCATTGTGGCCACAGATGCTTGGCGCGCTGGTGTTCTGCGTGGCCAGTATCAGCCTGGTGTGGCTGTTGATTCGGCGCCTGGAGCATCGCTTCATCATGCCGACCCTGCAACGGATTCAAGCCTTGGTCGAAAGCGAGCTGTTCAGCCGCGACGTGATTCAGACCGCGCCAGTGGCGCTCTGCGTGTTACGCCGCAGCGACGCTCGAGTGGTGCTGGAAAACACGCTGGCGCAGCAATGGCTGGGCGCCTGCAGCGAACAACTCGGCCCCGGCTGGATCCGCGCAGCATTTGCAGAAAACGCGCCGTGCCTGACCGACTATTTCGAAACCGCCGACGGCCGCCACCTGTACCTGAGCTGCGCGCCGACCCGTTACAAGGGCGAGGACGTATTGCTTTGCGCTTTCAGCGACATCAGCGCGCGTCGCCAGATCGAAGCGGCGCTGGAGCAGGCGCGCCAGTCGGCCGATGCCGCCAACGAAGCGAAAACCCTGTTTCTGGCGACCATGAGCCACGAAATTCGCACGCCGCTGTATGGCGTGCTCGGCACTTTGGAGTTGCTCGCTCGCACCCGGCTCGACGCCCAGCAGAAAGGTTACTTGCGAGCGATCGAAGGCTCATCGGCGACCCTGCTGCAATTGATCTGCGACGTGCTCGATGTGTCGAAAATCGAGGCCGGGCAACTGGCGCTGGAACTCAGTGATTTTTCCGTCGTAGCGCTCGCGCAAGAAGCCGTTCAGGGCTACGCGGCAGCGGCACAGAGCAAGGGCTTGCAGCTGTACGCCTGCTTTGACCCGCAACTGCCCGACAGCTTGATCGGCGATGTCAGTCGTCTACGGCAGATTCTTAATAACCTGTTGAGCAACGCGGTCAAATTCACCGATTCCGGGCGCGTGGTATTGCGAGTCAAAGTGCTGACACGCGAAGGCGAACGCGTTTGCCTGCAATGGCAGGTCTCGGACACCGGGCGCGGGATCGCCCACGCGGATCAAGCCTGTATCTTCGAACCGTTCTACCAGACCCAAGGCAACAGCCATGAGGTGCCGGGCACCGGCCTGGGCCTGCCGATTTGCCTGCGCCTGACCCATCTGATGAATGGCACCCTGCGCATGGTCAGCGAGCCGGGGCTGGGCAGCAGTTTTTCCCTGACCTTGCCGCTGGAACAGCGCTCGGGTAATGCGCAGCCTGAAGGCAAGCCGAAGCTCGCGGCCGATACCGTTTACGTGGTGTCGCCGGTGCGCGAGCTGGCCGAGAGCCTCGCTGGCTGGCTGCGTCGCTGGGGCGCTCTGCCGCATATCGGCGCACCGGCCAGCCACGACGGTGGCGACGATGGCGTGTTGCTTGAGTTGTGGCCTGCGCCGATGGAACAACGCAGCGAACTGCACTGGTCAGGGCCGCGGATTCTGGCGAGCGGCGATGGCGCGTGGGAGTCGCTGAGCAAAGGCGACGGCTGGCTCGTCAACCTGAACGATCTGGCCGCGATCCGCCAGGCCGTGTGTCAGGCGCAGGGCGGCACCGTCATCGACCATCAGTGCCCCGCGCGACCCCAGGCGCTGGCGCCGTTACACCTGCACATCCTCGTTGCCGAAGACAATGCGATCAACCAACTGATCCTGCGCGACCAATTGCAGGAACTGGGCTGCACCGTGGCGCTCGCCAGCGATGGTGAAGAAGCCCTGTCGCTGTGGCAGGACGACAGCTTCGATGTCGTGCTGACTGACGTGAACATGCCGCGCCTCAACGGTTATGAGCTGGCCAAGGCCTTGCGGCGCCTGGGCTGCACCACGCCGATCATCGGCGCCACCGCCAACGCCCTGCGCGGCGAAGAGGCGTTGTGCCTGGCCGCCGGGATGAATCATTGCCTGATCAAACCTTTCACGTTGCGAGCCTTGTCGACCTTACTGGCTCCCTACCAACGAGTCGCCGATGAAGTCCTCTAGCCTGCTGATAGTCGAAGATCACCCGTTCCAGCATCTGTACTTGCAGAACCTGTTCAACGAACTGGGTGTGTTCGATCTGGAATTTGCCCGGGACGGCGAAGAAGCCTTGTGCCGTCTGAAGAACCGCGAGTTCGATCTGGTGCTCACCGATCTGCTGATGCCGGGCATGGACGGCGTGCAGTTCATTCAGGGCCTCGCCACGCAGAAATCGCGCCCGGCCCTGGCGATCATGAGCGCCGCCTCGCGGCGCATGCTGATGGGCGCGAGCCTGGTGGCGAGCAACCTGCAAGTGAAAGTCATCGGGCTGATTTCCAAACCGGTCAACAGCGCGGCATTGCGCTGCCTGATCGAACAGTTGCGGGCATTGCGTCAGGATGCGCCTGTTGCCATGCATGCCGGTATCGATCGGAAAAGTCTTTTGCGTGCACTGGGCAACGCTGAGCTGCAAGCATGGTTTCAACCCAAAAAGGCACTGGACAATGGCCGCATCGTCGCCGCCGAAGCACTGGTGCGCTGGGTTCACCCCGACCATGGCACGCTGTTGCCGGGGCTGTTTCTACCGGCGCTGATCGCCCACGACCTTGAAGAGCATCTGCTCTGGCGCATGCTCGAACAGTCCATCAACGCCCAAGCCATATGGCGCCAGCAAGGCTATGACATTCCGGTGTCGATCAACCTGCCCACGCACTTGCTCAACAGCCACGACCTGCCCGATCGCATCCTCGCGTTTGTCCTGCAACACGACGGGTTGCCAGCGCGGATCTGTTTCGAGCTGATGGAGTGCTCGGTGCCCGATGACATCAGCAATTTCTACGCCGGGGCCTGCCGCTTGCGGATCAAGGGCTTCGGCTTGTCCCAGGATGATTTCGGCAAAGGCTACAGCTCTTACATGAACCTGGTGTCGGCGCCTTTTACCGAACTGAAAATCGACCGCGCACTGGTTCAGGGTTGCAACAGCAACGCCGAACTGGCGCAAGCGCTGACCAGTATTGTCACGCTGGGTCGACAACTGGGCCTGACGGTAGTGGCCGAAGGCGTGGAAACCGCGCAAGAACTTGCTCTGTTGCGTAAGATCGACTGCACTCAGGTTCAGGGTTTCCTGATTTCCCACGCGGTGTCTTCGGAGCAGTTCCAGCAGTTGCTCAGCCACGACGGCCCGGCAAATGTCTGGTGACCCGCACAACGCAGTGGACGATCACCACTTGCCATCGAGGCCATCCATGTTCACTCGCGTAATCACTTTCACTGACCGGGCGTGTTGATGCCGCATCCCAATGCCTTGCTGGAAAAACTCGCCAGCAGCTCGCTGCGCCTGAACAAGGGTTTGCTGATCCTCGGCGCGCTGGTTTTGCTGTTGCTGGGCATCAGCTATCTCGGCGTCCAGCGCATGGTCGAGGAACAGCGCGATACGATGCAGTTCCACTTCGCCCGGCTGATGGAAAACATTCGCGAGCAGGAAGCGTTTCTCGGCGATATCTCACGGGCCAGCGACAAGGGCGAGTACTTTCCGGAAACCGTGGCGCCGCCGGTGATGCAAAAGCGTTTGCCCGAGGAAGGGCCGAACATCTATGAGGGCCGTGGCCTGCCGTTCTCGCTGCCGTTCAGCGTCAAGATCGATCCCGAGCGAATCGCCCCCAGCCAATACCCCAAAGTGTTTGCCCTCGGCAGCTATCTGGCGGCGTATTACAGCGCTTTCTGGGCGGCCTCGCATTACCAGTCGCCGCAGGTGATCCTGCTCAATGGGCCGGACAATTTCGATATCGCCGTGCCCGCTGCCGGCCGCTTGCGCGGTGCCGGGCAGACGCAGATCAGCACCTTCGTCGAGATCATGACCCAAAAGAATCTGCAACGGCGCGCGCAGACTTCGGCGCAAGTGCACTGGGTGCCCTACCCGTTCGCTGCGGTCGACAACGTTACCCCGAGCCTGCTCGCTTATGTGCGGATCAACCTGAGCAAACCGACGCTGGCCATCGAAGGGGCGAATTCCTGGATAGTGCTCGGTTCGCTGCTGAAGCTGTCACAGGTCAACAACATCGAGCGTTTGATGGAGTGGTCGATCTATGACGACTTCACCCTGATCACGCCCAGCGGCACGGTGTTGATCGGCGAGCTCAAGCCTGATCAGGTGCTCGATGAAGGCGCGAACCTGACCCGCGACGGTCTGGTGTTCAAGCTGAGCAGCCCCGGCGAACAGCACTGGACGGCGATCTATGTGATCAGTGTGCAGAGCTTTCTCGATTACGCGCTATGGCCATTGCTGTGCCTGTTGGGCCTGGTTCTGGCACTGCTCGCCTGCGGCCGCGCGCTGAATCGCTGGTACGCGCAACGGGTAATTCTGCCCGCCCGGATTGCCCACGCCAGCATCGCCGAAAGTGAAGCGTTCAGCCGTGCGCTCATCGATACCGCACCCACCGGTCTATGCGTGATCAGCCGTCGTGATCATCAGGTCTTGCTGGAAAACCAGCGCGCCCAGCAATGGCACGACACCGAGGAATTGATCAGCCTGCTCGAACAACAAGGCACGACTGGCCATGGCCACGCGGAACTTGAGATCGACCATCGGCATTTGCACCTGGCCTTCATCGCCACCCGCTATCAGGGCCAGGACGCGTGGCTGTGTGCGCTGCACGATGTCACCCGCCATGTCGAAGATGCAGCGGCACTGGAAATCGCCCGTCAGGCCGCCGATTCGGCCAATCAGGCCAAGAGCCGCTTTCTGGCGACCATGAGCCATGAAATCCGCACGCCGTTGTATGGCGTACTCGGCACCCTGGAACTGCTCGGCCTGACCGATCTCGCGCCGCGTCAGCAGGCCTATCTTGAAACCATTCAGCGCTCGTCGGCCAGCCTGTTCAAACTGATCAGCGACGTGCTGGATGTGTCGAAGATCGAGGCCGGGCAGATGAACCTCGAGCGCCGGCCGTTCTGCCCGCTGGAGCTGACCGAAGATGTGGTGCGCAGCTACGGCGCGTTTGCCCGTGGCAAAGGCTTGCAATTGTATGCCTGCATCGATGCGACGTTGCCGGACCAACTGTTTGGCGATGCGCAGCGCATCCGCCAGATCCTCAATAATCTGCTGAGCAACGCGATCAAGTTCACCGATAACGGCCGTGTGGTCGTACGCGTTCAGGTGCTGCAAAACGCTGATGACCGCGCCGAGGTGCAGTGGCAGGTCAGCGATTCCGGCGCGGGCATTTCCCAGGCGCAGCAAGAGCAATTGTTCGACCCTTTCTATCAGGTCAACGAGGCCGACAGTCATGCTGGGGCGGGTCTCGGTCTGGCCATTTGCAAGTGGCTGTGCGAGTTGATGCATGGCGACCTCAACGTGGTCAGCGAACCTGGGCTCGGTAGCCGCTTCAACTTGCAATTGGCGCTGGATCGCGCGCCGGGCAGCCTCGCCGATTGCCCATCGTTCGAGGCCGGCAGTGCCGCCGTTTATGTGCGCGCCCCGGTCGCCGAACTGGCGCAGCATCTGCTCGGCTGGCTGCACCGCTTCGGTCTGGATTGCCGTCTGGTGACGCATGAGTTGCCGCCGTCCTCGGCGCTGCTGGTGGACCTTGCGCCGCTGGCCAACGCCACGGTTTTCGATGGCCCGCAAATCGCCGCAATACCGGGCGGCCCCAACCCGGCGCAAATCATCGGCAGCGACTGGAAGGTCGATGCCGACGATGTCCGCGCGATTGGCTGGGCGATTGCGCTGGCCCGACACGACGCCCATCAGCGCCGCGCTCCCTCGCCTCTGGAAAAGACCCGAGCGCTGAATCTGCGCGTGCTGGTGGCCGAGGACAACATGATCAACGCAGCGGTCATCAAGGAACAACTGGAGGCGCTGGGCTGCTCGGTGATCGTCGCCGCCAATGGCGAACAGGCCCTGGCGCAATGGGCACCGGGGCGCTTCGATCTGCTGCTGACCGACGTCAACATGCCGGTCATGAACGGCTACCAATTGACTTCAGCGCTGCGCGAACAGGGTGCGATGCTGCCAATCATCGGCGTCACCGCCAACGCCCTGCGCGAAGAAGGCGAACGCTGCGCCGCCGTGGGCATGAATGCGTGGCTGGTCAAACCGCTGAACCTGGCGACACTGCGCGCGCATTTGCAAAACCACTGCCAGACCGTCATCGCGCCGCTCGCAGACCCCTTGCCGACGTTGTCGCCGAAGATGCGCGAGTTGTTTGTCTCGACGCTGCGCAAAGACATTCAAACCACGCTCGGCGCGCTGGATGCAGCCGACGCCAACCGTGTCGCGCAGCAATTGCACAGCATGGCCGGGGCGCTGGGCGCGGTGCAGGTCGAGGCGCTGGCCAACGCGTTCGTTGAACTCGAATGCCGCCTGACCGGCATGGCCATGACCCCGCCGCTGGCCGTGGAAGTGCGCCACCAACTGGCGCGGCTGACTGACCTGCTCGACGCCCTTGAATAATTTCACTCTGGATAAAGCACTCATGGAAACCTTCAACGTTGTCATCGCCGATGATCATCCCATCGTTTTGCTGGGGGTGCGGGAACTGGTCGAGCGCGACCGGCGCTTCAGCGTGGTCGGCGAAGCGGTGTGTTCCGATGGTTTGATCGAGCTGCTGAAATCACAACCGGTAGACCTGTTGATCACCGATTTCAACATGCCCGGTGACTCGCCCTACGGTGACGGCCTGAAACTGGTGGAGTACGTGACCCGCCACTTTCCCGCAGTGCGCGTGCTGGTGCTGACCATGATTTCCAATCCTTTGATCCTCACCCGCCTGCAAGAGCTCGGCGTACTCGCAGTCATCCAGAAAAGCCAGTTGCACATTGAAATAGAAGTGGCGCTCAAAGCCATCGCCAAGGGCAAACGGGTACGCGGCCATCAACCGACGCCGACTTCGGTACTGGACGATGGCGCCGATCTCGATGAACGCTTTTCCCGACTGTCGCCCAAGGAACATGAAATCCTGCGTTTGTTTGTTCAGGGGCAAGGCGTCAATGAAATTGCCCGAGGTCTGAATCGAAGTGCAAAAACCATCAGCACCCAGAAGATTTCGGCCATGCGCAAACTGGATGTCAGCAGTGATCAGGAGTTGCTGGCATATTGCATCGAGCGCAACTTGTTCAATTGACTGACCGTTACCCCTTGCAACCTGGCGGCTTCTAGGGATCGTCTGATGTTGCAGGACCCGAGCGGATTTTATCGTGTTGTCTTTACCCACCAATGGAAAAGCAACATGAAAAAGCTGTCTCGCACGCTTCTCGCCCTGTCGATTTTCGCTGCCGGTAATGTTCTCGCGGCCGATCCGGTTGTGCCTACCAAGGCTGGCAGCGGCACCATCAACTTCACCGGCAATATCAACAACGATGCCTGCTCGATCGAAGGCGCCGGCAAGGAAAAAACCATTTCGGTAAACATGGGTGAAGTGTCGATCAAGGACATGGGCACCGCTACCGCGCCGAAAGGCAACGGCACCCTGAGCGTCGAGAACTTCGACATGAAGATCAACTGCAACGCCGGCACCAAGGTTGCCATGATTTTTGAACCAACCAAGGGCGGGTCGGGCATTGAAGCGGGTACCAAAGTCCTGAAACTGATCGAAGGTTTAGGTGCTGCCAAAGGTATCGGTATCGCATTGCTGGATGCCAACGGCGAGGTAATCGATTTGACCTCCCCGACCACCGCACGCATCGAAAACACCCTGCAGGACAGCAACACCACGCTGAAATTCTCGGCAGCCTACGTGACCACTGTCGATCCGAAACTGGCCGTTGCCGGCCGTGGCGACGCGACCCTGCCGTTCACCCTGCAATACGAATAAACCGCGAGCTTCATCGAGCACTGTGCGGGGCCGGACGGTCCCGCACTTTCTTTCACTCTGCGCGGTAATCGTTCATGTTCATACGTCCTTCCCTGTTCCTTTGCGTCGGCCTTCTGAGCCTGTTCGCCGTCAATCAGGCCATGGCCGGCATTTCCCTGAGCAGCACCCGGCTGATATTCGACGGCAAGCACAAAGAAGCTGGCATCACCGTGCGTAACAGCGGTGCCGACGTGTTGATTCAGTCGTGGGTCGATACCGACAGCGACGAGGCCTCTGTGCCCTTCGCCGTCACTCCGCCGCTGGTGCGCGTCAGCGACGGCGAGCAGCAGATTCTGCGGGTCATCTACGAAGGCACCGGCATGCCCAAAGACCGCGAGTCAGTGGTGTGGCTGAACGTGCAAGAGATCCCGCAGTCAGCGAAGACCGCGAACACTCTGCAACTGGCGGTGCGCCAACGGATCAAGCTGTTCTTCCGCCCTGCCGGGCTGAAAAACAATGCCTATCAGGCACCGGCCGAAGTGACCTGGCGACTGACCGAGCGCGCCGGCAAGAGCGTGCTGGTAGTAAAAAATCCCGGCCTGTACCACGTGTCGATTGCCGACATCACCCTGCAATCCGGCACTACCAGCGAGCATCCATTCGACTCGATGATGATCGCCCCCGGTGAAGAAAAAGAGTTCGCTCTCAAACATCGTCACGCGGCCAGCTCCCTGCGCCTGTCATTCAGCAGCATCAACGACTATGGCGCCCGCGATCGTTATGTCGCGCAACTTTCCAGCAGCGCCGAAGTGAGCGCCAGCCCGGATAAAGAATCGCCATAACTCGCGTGCCGCTTTTACAGCCGCACTTTCACTGTATTTCTCTTCGCTCCGTTAGTTCGTATCGGAGGTGATATAGGGTTCCTGCATGTTTTTACTCAAGCGCGATGGCCTGGCGCCGTTTTCGGTCGCTCTGGTCTTCAGCACAACCTGTCTGGCTGACGCCGAAGAACAATTCAATACCTCGTTTCTGCAAGGCGCGACGTCCGCCATCGACCTGCAATCGCTGCTCGCCGGCAGCCGCGTTCTGCCCGGCACTTATCGGGTCGATCTGTATGGCAACGATATGCTGGTGGGCCGGCGCGATATCGACTTTCGCCGTCTCCCCGACAGTCACAAGGTCGAAGCCTGTCTGACCCTGGACATGCTCAAGCAACTGGGCGTGGATATTGGCAAGTTGCAGGCCAGCGGCAAGCTCGACGTCGCCGATGCGGATGCCTGCCTCGACCTGCCCGCGCTGATCGACCACGCCACCGTGCGCTACGACGTGCCGCGCCTGCGCTTGCTGGTCAGCGTGCCGCAGAGCGCGATGGAGCGCGGCCGCCGTGGTTATGTCGACCCCGCGCTGTGGGACGAAGGTGTACCGGCGGCGTTCATCAATTATCAGGTGAGCAGCAACCGCAACAGCAGCGACGCCAATACTACGATTGCCAATAACGTCGGCCTGCGCAACGGCATCAACCTCGGCGGCTGGCGCTTGCGCAACGAGTCCAACTTCAACAGCAGCACCGGCCGGCCCAGCACGTTCAAGAGTAACCGCAGTTATCTGCAACATGACGTCACCGCGTTGAAAGGCCAGTTCAGTGCCGGCGACATTTTCTCCGACGCCGACCTGTTCGACAGCGTGCGCTATCGCGGCCTGAAACTGGCCTCCGACGATGGCATGCGCGCCGACAGCGAGCGCGGCTATGCGCCGGTGATTCGCGGCATCGCGCGATCGAGTGCCACCGTCGAGATTCGCCAGAACAACTACATTCTGTACACGGCCAACGTGCCGCCCGGGCCGTTCGAGATCAGCGATATCTACCCCAGCGGCTCCAATGGCGATCTGGAGATCACCGTGATCGAAGCCGATGGCCGGCGCCGGGTGACGGTGCAGGCGTTTTCCAGCCTGCCGATCATGGTGCGCGAAGGGCAACTGAAATACAGCGTCTCGGCGGGCCGCTACAACAGCAACAGCGATGACCAGCAGACGCCGGAGTTTGTCAGCAGCACCGTGGCTTATGGCGTCAGCAGTAACCTGTCGGCAATTGTCGGTACCCAGGCCACCGAGAATTTCCAGGCACTGTCGATCGGCGCCGGGCGCAATACGGCGATCGGCGCAATCTCGCTCGACCTGACCCACTCCAACAGCCGCACCTTTGGCCGCACCGTCAAGGGCAACAGCTTGCGCGCGTTGTACGCCAAGACCTTCACTGGGACTGACACCAACTTCACCCTCGCCGCCTATCGCTATTCGACCGAGGGCTATCGCACCTTGAGCGAACACGTCGAGGAGCTGAGCCGCGAGGGCGAGCAGCGCACCGGTAACTCAAAAACCCGCACCGATCTGACCGTCAACCAGAGCCTGGGGCGCAATCAGCAGTTCGGCAGCATCTACCTTAACGCCAGTGATCAGCGTTATTGGGGGCGCGGCGGTTCGCAGAGCCTGTCAGCCGGCTACAGCAACTATTGGGGTGATGTCAGCTACAACCTCAGTGCCACTTACACCAAGGATGTCGGCAACTACGGCCCGGCGAACAACGACACGCTGTTCAACCTCTCAGTGTCGTTTCCGCTGGGCTCCAAGCCCCGCGCGCCGCGAGCGTTCGTTTCGGCCAGCACGCAGAAAGACGACAGCAGCACCCGGGTCGGCATCAATGGCTATCTGTCCGAAGACAGCGACACCTATTACTCGGTACAGGGCGGCAACAGTCGCATTGGCGGCAGTACGGGTTCGGCCAACCTCAGCACGCGAACCTCATTGATGGACATCAGTGCCGGTTACAGCCAGGGCCGTGGCTATAACTCACAGAATCTCAATGTCGCTGGTTCGATCGTCGGCCATGCTGGTGGCATCAACCTCGGGCAGACCGTTGGGGAGACGTTCGCGCTGGCCCAGGTCGAGGGTGTTGAAGGCGTGAAGATCGCCAGCTTTTCCGGGGCGAAAACCGCTGGCAATGGGTATGCGGTGGTCTCCAACGCACAACCGTATCGGGTCAACTGGATCAGCCTCGACACCCGCGATCTGGGCGGCGATTTCGAAATTGAAAACGCTACCCAGCAAGTGGTGCCGCGCCGTGGTGCGGTGGTGCTGGCGCGCTATGCGAGCAAGACCGGGCGCCGGGTGCAGTTTTCCCTGTTCGACGCACAGCACCAGCCGATTCCGTTCGGCGCCGCGCTGGAAGACGCCGCCGGCAAGCAACTGGCAATCTCCGACCCGAGCGGCAAGGCCCTGGCCCTGGTCGAGGACGACGCCGGCACTTTGACCATCAAGTGGCAAGGCCAGCGCTGTGAAGCGCCGTATGCACTGCCCGAGCGTGACAAGGCGCTGAACTACGAACGCGCCTCACTGGTGTGCCGCCCGGCGCAAATGCAGGAATGAGCTTGGGCGTCAGTCGCATCATCGATGTTGTCTGAAATGACGCCATCGCTGGCAAGCCAGCTCCCACAGGTTCTGAGGCGTACATGGATAGTGTGCACGACGCAGACCCTGTGGGAGCTGGCTTGCCAGCGATTGGAGCAACTCGGTTCGAGGACAGAAATTCGCCCTAGAAATCCCGCTTATAGAAAATATCCAGCGAGCTCGCCACGCCACTCGCCGCTTCGACATACACCTTCTTGCTCAGCTTGTAGCGCAGGGCGATGGTGCTGGCCGGTTCGAAGACGCCGACGCCGTAGCGCAGGCTGAGTTTCTCTGAGATGTTGCCGCTGGCGACGACGCTGGTGTCGTTGCCGCTGCCCTGGGTGTCGAGCTGGAAATCTTCGATGCCCAGATCCTTGGCCAGGCCACTGGTGACTCCGGCGCTGCCCATTAACCCCAGGCCCAGTGCGGCCTGAGCGAGCATGTTGTTGTCTTCGCCATTGGTGCTCAGCGGACGACCCAGTACCAGGTACGACAGCGCCTGTTCCTGGCTCATCGCCGGTTCGGAGAATATCTGCGTGGTCGGTTGTTCGGCGCTGCCGCTCAGGCGAATACCGGCGATGACGTCGTCGGTCTGGCGGATCGCTTCGATGTCCAGATACGGCTGGTCGATGGGGCCGGCAAACAACAGGCGCGCACGCCGCACTGTCAGGCGCTGGCCGTAGGCGCGATAGCGGCCGTCGTTGAGCCAGAGTTCGCCACGGGTGTCCATGTTGTCGCCGATGTGCACCTGGCCTTGCAGATTGGCGGTCAGGCCGAAACCGGCGAAGCTCAACTTGTCCTGGCCGACGATCACGTCGATGTCCATTTTCATCGCAATCGGTGGTTTGCCCTCTTCGGTCTGCGCGCCAACGATGATGGTGTCGTCGGAGACTTTCACCGTTGATGGTGGCAGCTCGCGCACGGTGATTTCGCCTTTGGGCACCAGCACCTTGCCCGCAACTTTCAGCTCATCGCCGGCCATGGAAATTTTCAGGTCCGGAGCCATTTCCAGTTTGGCATAGGGCTCGACGCTGACGGGCAATTGCGTGCCCTTGAGCGCCAGATCAACCACCAGCGCCTGCCCCCAGGCGACGTTGCCGTTGAGGCTGCCCTTGCCAGTCTTGCCGCTGTTCCAGCCACCGTCCAGGCGCACTGACTCGCCGGCGATCGCCGCGGTCAGTTGCAGGTTCTGCAGCTCCATCGGCAGTTCGGCGCCGGACACTTCGCCGTCGCTGAGCTGCACGGTACCGTTGACCAACGGTGCCAGCAAACCACCGGAGATCGTGCCACTGCCGTTGAGGCGGCCAGTGAGTTTCTCAACCATCGGTACAAACGGCCGCGCCACCGACAGATCGAGGCCGGAGAGGCGGAACGAGCCGCTCAGCGGTTTGTTTTTCGGCAGCGGATTGAGCTGCGCCTGCACCATCAATTCGCCGAGTTTGCCGCCGACAAAATTGAGCTCGGTGTCGACGCGCTTGGGCGTGAGCTTGCTGCTGAGCTTGAGCGTCTGGTAGGGGAAATCCAGCCAGCGATCCTTGTCACGCACGCGCAGGGTGCCGCCGCTGGCATCGACACTGACCACGCCGTTCGGGCCGCTCGCGGGCAGGTCCAGTTGCAGATCGGCATTGAGCCGACCCTGCCAGGCGAAGTCTTTGGGCAGCCATTGCGCAAGGCTTTCGATCGGGAATTGCTTGAGGTGATAACGCAGCTTCGGCTCGGGCATCAGGCGCTGGTCCTCGCCACACAGGCTGGCGTTGCCGGACAGCCAGCAATGCGCGCCGAAATTGATCTGGCCGTCCGCAAGACGTTCCAGCTTGGCCGGGCTTTGCAGCCTCCAGTCCTGGCCACCGGCTTGAATGTCACCACTGGCCAAGCGACCGCGCCAGTTTCCTTTGTCGAGATTACCGTCCAGACCCAGCGCCAGTTTCAGCTTCGGTCCGATCAGGTCGAGGTTGAGTTTCTGGCTTTTGATATCGCCCTGAGCACTGGCGGTCAGAGTGCCCAACGAGGTATCGCCAGTCTGAATGCCGCTGCCTTTGAGATTGATCTTCGCCCGCTGCGCGCTGTCGAGCGTGGCGTCGAGGTTGAGGCTTTGCAGGCGGTTGTCCTGAAAGGCCAGTTGCGAGCCCTGCAGATCGAGCTTGCCTTGCGGTGCCTTCAGCGTGCCGGCGACGCTGACCTGACCGTTGACCTGCCCGCGCAATTGCGGCCAGAGTTGGGCCAGACGCGGTAGTTTGATGTCGATCTGGCCGCCGAGTTTGTCCTGCAGGCTGCCCTTGCCGTTGATGCTGTTGTCGCCGAGACGGATCTGCAGGGCGTTGAGGTTCCAACGCTCGCCCGCGCCGTCCGCCTTGGCCTGCAGGATTGCCGGTTGGCCGCGCAGCTTGCCTTTGAGATCGAGGTCGGCGTTGAGGCTGAGCTGATCATTCTTCATCTCGCCTTTGCTCTTCAACGGCCCGGCCAGAGTGCCCGGCAGTTCCGCGACCCAGTACGCCGGGTTGAGCGCCGACAGGTCCAGCGCGGTATCCCAGGCGATGCCGTCGGCGAAGCGCACATTCACGTGCCCTTCGGCCTTGCCCTGCCCGGCCTGCATGACCAGTTGCGGCAAGGCGATCTGTTCGAGGCTGCCGCTGAACGGACTGCTCAAGGTGAACGCGCCGGCCGGGCCATCCAGCGCAGCGTCGAAATTACCGAGGTACTGGCCGTCGGTGTAGGACACTTCGCCAGTGAAAGTACGCAACGCGACTTGCGGCTCGTCGATTTCCGGATAGAGCCGATGCCACGGGAAGTCTTGCCAGTTGATGTTGGCCTGAGCGCTGAGGCCCTTGCTCCAGTCGACGTTGCCGGTGAGCTTGAGGCTTTGCTTGTCGTTGGCGTTGAGGTCGAGCCCGGCGATCTGCGCGCCAGTGGCGTCGACGTTGCCTTTGAGCAACAGCGCCACCGGCGATTTTTCGGCGGGCAACGTTGCGTTGCCGAGCAGTTGATAACCGTTTTTCAGGTCGCCTTCGCCCGTGAGCACCAGCTGATTGAATTGCAGAGTGTCCGGCAGATCGGCGCTCGGCTTGAACGCGTCGCTGGTGATACGCACCTTTGCTGGCAGGTTTTCCGCCAGCGCTTGCAACTCGCCGTTCAACTGGCCATCGAGGTAGCCACGGCTGTCGGCGTGCAGGTTGAGGGTTTTCAACAGATCGCCGTCGACTTTCAGCGCCAGGGTCCACGGCTCGCTGCCGGGCGCGGGCAAGGTCAGATCACCTTGAATTTTCAGCGGCCAGTTGCCGCTCGGTTGCAGCAGGCCGGACAGGTTCAGGCTGAGTTCGTCGCGCTGCAATTTCACGCTGTCGATCTGCAGGCCCTGAGCGGTCCAGTGCGCCGCCAGTTGCAAGCCCTTGAGCTGTTCGCTGCCGTTGAACAACAGGCTGCCGACCTCAACATCGCCCAGTTCGATGGCCACAGGCAATTGCAGGTCCGGCAGTTTGATCGGGCCGCTGTCGGTGGTTGCTTCGCTCGGCGGGAATTGCAGGATCACCTGCTCGGCCTTGAGCTGATCGATGCACAAGGCCATGCGCGTCAGGCACAGTGGCGACCAGGCGAAGATCGCCTTGTTCAGCTCGACACGGCTGGTGTCCTGCTGCCACACCAGGTGATCGGCGCTCCACTGCCCAGCGAGGCGACCATGGAAATTCTCCACGCTCAGGCCCGGCACCAGGCCCAACGCCCAACGACTGCCGGCCTGCGTGCCAAGCAGTGCGGCCAGGCTCAAGACGATCAACAAGACCAGCGCCAACAAAGTCAGCGCTGTTATTTTCGAACCACGCTTCACAGCTCAGGCCCCATGGAAAAGTGCAAGCGAAAGCCGCCGTCATCGTCCAGCGCCCGAGCGAGGTCGAGGCGGATCGGCCCGACCGGCGAGACCCAGCGCACACCCACACCGACCCCGGTCTTGAGGTCGGGCAGTTCGAGTTTGTTGAAAGAGTTGCCTTGGTCGACGAAGGTCGCCACACGCCATTTCTCGGCAATCGAATATTGATATTCGACGCTGCCGGCAATCATGTAACGGCCACCGATGCGGTCGCCGTCGGAGTTTTTTGGCGACAGGCTCTGGTAGTCGTAACCGCGCACGCTCTGATCGCCACCGGCGAAAAAGCGCAGAGACGGCGGAATCGAGTTGTAGCCGTTGGTGGCGCTGCCGCCAACCTGCACGCGGCCGAGCAAGCGGTGCTTGTCGAACACCGTGGTCAGGCCCTTGACCAGCGCGGTGCCATATAAAAGGTTGTTGTCGGAGCCGAGACCTTCCTTGGCCACTTTGCTTTCGAAGCTCAAACGATAGCCGTTGCGCGGATCGATGCGGTTGTCGCTTTTGAGGTACGAATAACTGATGCCGGGCATCAGCAACGTGCTCAGGCCGGAGTCGTCGCCGAGTTCGTATTCTTCACGTTGCCATTTCAGCGAGATCACCCGCTGCCAGCCGCTGGGCAACTTGCTGTGCCATTCCGGGCCGAAGGTCAGCAGTTTGCTGAGGGTGTCGGAGCCTTCGATGTCTTCGAACTGATAGCCGCCGGCCCAGCGCAGTTTGTCGGTCAGTGGCGGGTCGAGCGGGATGTCATAGAACAGCCCGACGTTCTGCCGGGGCGCCGAGAGTTCAGCTTCCCAGCCGTAACTGTCGCCCTGCGGATTGACCCAGTGACGCGTCCAGTTGGCTTTGATGCGCGGGCCGACGTCGGTCGAGTAGCCAAGGCCCAGACCCATGGTGCGCGGCTTGCGCGTGTCGAGTTTGACCTCGACTGGAATGACGTCATTTTTTGCCGCCGTCGGCGCCGCGTCGACGCGCACGCCTTCGAAATAGCCGCTCGATTGCAGGTCGCGATTGAGTTCGGCGATCAGTTCTGAATCGTAGGGTTCGCCTGCCTTGAACGGCACCATGCGTTGCAGCAGGTCTTCGTCGAATGGCGTGTCGCCCTCGAAACTGACATTGCCCAACGCATAGCGCGGGCCGCTGTCGTAGATCAATTCGATGTCGGCCACGCCCGCGCGGGGATCGACCATGAGTTTCTGGCTGGTGAAATGGCCGCTGAAGTAACCGAAGCGCGAGGCTTGGTTCTGGATCACCCGTTTGGCGTCTTCGTAACGACCATGGTTAAGCACGGCGCCGGACTTGAGCAGGTCGCCTTTCGGTACGCGGAAGGATTTCAGCGAGGCCGCCGGGCCATCGACACGTACGGTGACGTTGCGCAGGCGGATCGGCTCGCCGGGATCGATGTTGAGCACCAGACGCGGTTTTTCCCCGCCCTTGACGTCGCTGTCGATCTGCGGCTGGTAGTAGCCCAGCGCCTGGGCCGCTTTGCGCGCCTGCTCTTCGGCACCGCGACTGAAGCGCAGCAAGGCTTCTTCGTCGCGATCGCCGAGGCTGCCGATATAGCCTTCTATATTGGCCTTGAGTTCATCGTTGGACGGCTTGATCCGTACATCCAATTCACTTTGCGCCAGCGCCGCGCAGCTGGATAACAGCATCAGCACGCCGCTGGTAAATCTTCGTGGAAACTTCATAGGCGCGGATGCTATCACGGGCTCGGGAGCCTGATAGAACAGGTAATTTGTGAAGAAGTTCGATCATTATCCCGTTGCTGTTTGTAACACCTGCGGATTGGCGTGGAAAAATACGTGTTCGCGCACCGGCCCGACGGCAACCTCGCCGATCTCCTGATAACCCTGCCTTTTATAGAATTCCAGGTAGCGCGGGTTGCCGGTGTCGAGCACCACCCCTTGCGAGGTTTCATCGACGGCGCACCAGTTGTGCACGGCAGTGAGCAACTGTTCGCCGTAGTGCTTGCCCTGAAACTGCGGGTGGACACCGAGTAACGGCAGCATGTGCACCGAATCACCGGGCACGCACGCGGCGACGGCAGCGTGATATTCCAGATAACGCCGGGTGCAGCGAAACCCGGTGCTGAGCACCATGCGCAAGCGCCAAGCCCAGCTTTCGGTAACGCCCAGGCGCCGTTGCGGAGGTGCGATCAGGGCGATGCCGATCAAGCGATCGTTGACCAGCAGGCCGATCGCCGGCAGGTCCTGAAGGAAATGCTGTTTGACCAGCTCGCGCACCGTCGCGCGCACGCGTTGTTCATAGCCCGGGCGTTCGGCTTCGAACAGGTAGCCGAAGGTCGGCTCGTGGCGATAGGCCTGATACAGCAACGAGCGGGCTTCGCGGGAATAGCCGCGGTCGAGCATGTGGATGTCGGCGACGGCGAACTGGGTTTCAGGCATTGCAGTGATTCTCCCCGGGGGCGCGCTCGGTGGCAGGCGCGCTTGTTGGTACGAACCTTGGGCGGATGTGGTGGTTCACCTGACAGGTTAGACCAGCCTCGGATCTTCATCGACTGGGGCGGGCCTCATCGCTGGCAAGCCAGCTCCCACAGTGTCTGCGTCGTTCACAACATTTACATACACCACAGAAACCTGTGGGAGCTGGCTTGCCAGCGATGGGGCCGGGACAAGCGCTACAAATCCCACAGGCCAAAATGATTTGTCCCACACTGGCCCATCTCCCCCATGTCAGCTAGCATCGCCCTTTTGCCAGGACTGCCGACCATGAAGATTGTTTCCTTCAACATCAACGGACTGCGTGCCCGTCCGCATCAGCTGGCAGCGCTGATCGAAAAACATCAGCCCGACGTGATCGGCCTGCAGGAAACCAAGGTTCACGACGACCAGTTCCCCCTCGAAGACATCCGCGCCCTCGGCTACCACGTGCACTTCCATGGCCAGAAGGGCCATTACGGTGTCGCCCTGCTCTCGCGCAACGAACCGATCGCGATCCATAAAGGCTTCGCCACGGATGAAGAAGACGCGCAGCGGCGCTTTATCTGGGGCACTTTCGCTGATGCCAATGGCGTGCCGGTGACGATCATGAACGGCTATTTCCCACAGGGTGAAAGCCGCGACCACCCGACCAAATTCCCCGCCAAGCAGCGTTTCTACAGCGATCTGCAAGCGCTGCTGGAAAGCCAGTTCCACAATGAACAGCCACTGGTGGTGATGGGTGATGTGAACATTTCCCCGGAAGACTGCGACATCGGCATCGGCCCGGACAACATGAAGCGCTGGCTGAAAACCGGCAAATGCAGCTTCCTGCCGGAAGAACGCGAGTGGATGGCGCGCCTGAAGAACTGGGGCCTGACCGACAGCTATCGGCACCTCAACCCCGAGGTGACCGACATGTTCAGCTGGTTCGACTACCGCAGCCGTGGTTTCGAAGATGAGCCCAAGCGTGGCCTGCGCATCGATGTGATTCTGGCCTCCCATGGCCTGCTGCCACGGGTCAAGGATGCCGGGGTGGACTACGAACTGCGCGGCATGGAAAAGCCCTCGGACCATGCGCCGATCTGGCTTGAATTGGCCTGATCCGCGAGTTGCCTGAGATCCCTGTGGGAGCGAGCTTGCTCGCGAAGGCGGAGTGTCAGTAATCAGATATGTCGCTGATACGCCGCCTTCGCGAGCAAGCTCACTCCCACAATTGATATTTACACCCTTCAATCCCTGTCATATTTCGGTCACGCGCCTGACTTAATCTCCCCGGCAATCCCCTTGGCTTGATTCGGTGCCGGCATGACCCTGCGTGTTCTCTGCGTTTTCCTGTTGAGTGGCTGGCTGTCGGTGTCCGCCGCCGCCCTGCCGATCCCCGAAAACGGCCCGGCATTACGCATTCAGGGCTCCAACACCATCGGCGCCGAACTCGGCCCGGCGCTGGTGGAAGGCCTGTTGCAGGAACAAGGCCTGCTGAAAATCCACCGCGAAACCCCGGATACCGCCAACGAACAACGCCTCGTCGGCCAGACCGCGCAAGGGCAACGGGTAATCATCGAAGTCGCCGCCCACGGTTCCAGCACCGGTTTCGCCGCGTTGAAAAACGCCAGCGCCGATCTGGCCGCCTCTTCCCGCGAGATCAAGGACAGCGAACTGCTTGCCCTGCAAGCCCTCGGGGATCTGAAAAGCCCAGCGGCCGAGCAAGTCATTGCCATCGACGGCCTGGCGATCATCCTCAACCCGGCCAATCCATTGCAGCAGCTGGACACCGAGCAATTGGCGCGGATTTTTGCCGGCGAAGTGAAAACCTGGGAAGAGCTCGGTAGCCGTGGCGGCGCCATCCATTTATATGCGCGGGATGATCAGTCCGGGACGTACGACACGTTCAAGGAGCTCGTCCTGAGCCGGCGTGGGAAAAGTCTCAGCAACACAGCGAAACGTTTCGAATCCAGCGAGCAATTGTCCGACGCGGTCAGCGCGGATCCGCAAGGTATCGGTTTTATCGGCTTGCCTTACGTGCGTCAGGCCAAAGCCGTGGCGATTGCCGATGGCGCCTCGCAAGCGATGCTGCCGCTGAACAGTCTGATCGCCACCGAAGACTATCCGCTGTCGCGGCGTTTGTTCTTTTATCTGCCGCCGGACAGCCGCAATCCGTGGGTGCAGGCGTTAGCCGCGTTCGCGCAGAGCCCCCAGGGTCAGGCGATCGTTGCGGCCAGCGGCTTTGTCAGCCAGACCGTGCAAGCCATGAGCGTGGCGCCGAATGCGCTGATGCCCGAGGGTTACCAATCCCTCAGCCGGCATGCCCAGCGTCTGACAGTGAATTTCCGTTTTGCCGAGGGCAGTGCCAGCCTGGACAACAAGGCGCGGCAGGATCTGGCGCGGGTGCTCGACTATATAAAGCGCAATGGCAAGACCGAGCGGGCGGTGACGCTGGTGGGGTTTGGCGATTTGAAGGATGACCCGGCGCGGGCTGATCTGCTGTCCAAGCTGCGGGCAATGGCGGTGCGTCGCGAGCTGGTCAAAAACGGTGTGGTCATGCGCGAAGTACGCGGCTTTGGTGCGCTGATGCCGGTGGCCACCAACAGCGCGGATGAGGGACGGATCAAGAATCGGCGGGTTGAGGTTTGGGTGTATTGATCAGCACTGATCGTTCCCACGCTCTGCGTGGTAACGCCGCCATGGACGCTCCGCGTCCACTGTGACGCAGAGCGTCACGGGATGCGTTCCCACGCAGAGCGTGGGAACGATCAGGCTGGTATCACGGATCAGCGCTCGCTGCGCATCATCTCCTTCGGCACATACTTGCCGATCTCAAACTTGCCAATCGCCGCGCGGTGCACTTCGTCCGGGCCGTCGGCCAGACGCAGGGTGCGCTGCATCGCATACATATAGGCCAGCGGGAAATCGTTCGACACCCCTGCCCCGCCATGCATCTGGATCGCCCGGTCGATCACCCGCAGGGCGACGTTTGGCGCCACAACCTTGATCTGCGCGATCTCGCTCTTCGCCACTTTGTTGCCGACGGTGTCCATCATGTACGCCGCTTTCAACGTCAGCAGACGCGCCATGTCGATCTCCATCCGCGAGTCGGCGATCTTGTCGATGTTGCCACCCAGACGCGCCAGCGGTTTGCCGAACGCGGTGCGGCTCACCGAGCGTTTGCACATCAGTTCCAGCGCACGTTCGGCCATGCCGATCGAACGCATGCAGTGGTGAATCCGCCCTGGGCCAAGGCGACCCTGGGCGATTTCGAAGCCGCGTCCTTCACCCAGCAGGACGTTTTCGTACGGCACGCGCACGTTGTCGAACAGCACTTCGGCGTGACCGTGCGGTGCGTCGTCGTAACCGAACACCGGCAGCGGACGGACAATCTTCACGCCGGGGGTATCGACCGGCACGAGGATCATCGAGTGCTGAGCGTGACGCGGTGCGTCGGGGTTGCTCAGGCCCATGAAGATCAGGATTTTGCAGCGCGGATCGCAGGCGCCGGAGGTCCACCATTTCTTGCCGTTGATCACCCACTGATCGCCATCGCGCACGGCACGGGCGGCCATGTTGGTCGCATCGGAAGACGCCACGTCGGGCTCGGTCATGGCGAACGCCGAACGGATCTCGCCGCGCAGCAGCGGTTCCAGCCAACGCTGTTTTTGTTCTTCGTTGGCGTAGCGCACCAGCACTTCCATGTTGCCGGTGTCCGGCGCCGAGCAGTTGAACGGCTCCGGCCCCAGCAGGGAACGGCCCATGATTTCCGCCAGCGGCGCGTATTCAAGGTTAGTCAGGCCAGCGCCCAGCTCGGACTCAGGCAGAAACAAATTCCACAGGCCTTCAGCCTTGGCCTTGGCCTTGAGCTCTTCCATGATCGCGGTCGGCTGCCAGCGGTCGCCCTCGGCGACCTGGCGTTCGAACACCGCCTCGGCCGGGTAAACGTAAGTGTCCATGAACGCAGTCACGCGCTCACGCAGTTCTTGCACCTTGGGCGAATAAGCGAAATCCATGGGTAGTTACCTTCTCGGGCAGAGGTTGTTCAAGTCATGCAATCGATGCTAGAACAGCACTCATAATTTACCTAGCCTATTCTCGGCGTGTATAAACATTCATCACCGATATATGATCGGCTGATTGTCAGCCCCAAAACACTTGCACTTAATAACAAGAGAAGCCGCGTTATGAACCTGAGCAAGGTCGACCTCAACCTTTTCATCGTCTTCGACGCGATCTACACCGAAGCCAACCTGACCCGCGCCGGGCAGATTGTCGGCATCACCCAGCCGGCGGTGTCCAACGCCCTGGCGCGGTTGCGCGAGACCTTCAACGACCCGCTTTTCGTGCGCACCGCGCAAGGCATGGTGCCCACACCGATGGCGCAGAACATCATCGGCCCGGTGCGCAACGCCCTGTCGCTGCTGCGCGTGTCGGTGCAGGAAAGTCGCATCTTCAACCCGGCGCAGGCGGTGAAGACTTACCGCATCAGCATGACCGACCTGACCGAAGCAATCATTCTGCCGCCACTGTTCCAGCGCCTGCGCCGCCTGGCGCCAACGGTGATCATCGAAAGCTTTCTGTCCAAGCGCCGGGAAACCACCAAGGAACTGGCGGCCGGGCGTCTGGATTTCGCCGTGGATGCGCCGCTCAACACCGACCCGCAGGTACGCCACGTCAAGCTGATGGACGACCGTTACGTCTGCGCCATGCGCAAGGGCCATCCAATGGCGGGCAAGGAAAAACTCAGCCTCGATGACTACCTGTCGCTGACCCACATCCATATTTCCAGCCGCCGCAGCGGGTTGGGCTATGTCGATCTGGCGCTGGGCAAAATGGGCATCCAGCGCAAGATCGCCCTGCGCTCGCAACACTATCTGATGGCCTCGCAAGTGATGCAGCAGACCGACATGGTCATGACCGTGCCGGAACGCTTCGCCCGCCGTCATGACCTGCAATCGTTCAATTTGCCGGTGAATGATGTGCCGTCGGTGGAAACGCATTTGTACTGGCACGAAAGCACCGACCAGGACCCGGCCAACCGCTGGATGCGCGAGCAGATGATCGAGTTATGCCAGCAGGTGACGGCGCAGGAGAAGAGGCTGGAGAAGGTGTAAGACACGACACCGTGTCACCGTTCTTCGCGAGCAAGCTCGCTCCCACAGGGTTTTCTGTCGAACACAAATCCTGTGTTCACACACATCCACTGTGGGAGCGAGCTTGCTCGCGAAGAGGCCTGTACAGACACCCCACAACCATCCTTCTTGACGTAAACGTAAACCACCGATTAGCTTAGCGCCATGCCCCTTTTCCGAGCGCTTTCATGAGCAGTCAGACCTACAGCATTTCCGACCTCGCCCGCGAGCTGGACATCACCACCCGGGCGATCCGCTTTTATGAAGAGCAAGGCCTGCTCAGCCCCGAGCGTCGTGGCCAGGAACGCATCTATTCGCCGCGCGACAAGGTCACCCTCAAGCTGATCCTGCGCGGCAAGCGCATCGGCTTTTCCCTGGCCGAATGCCGCGAGCTGATCGAACTCTACGACCCGTCCGGCGGCAACACCAAGCAGCTCAACAGCATGCTGGCGAAAATCAGCGAACGCCGCGAACAGCTCGAGCAGCAATTGCTGGATATCGAACAGATGAAGCTCGAGCTGGATACGGCCGAAGAGCGCTGCGTGCAGGCGCTGGAGCAGACGCTCAAGAGCCAGCAGGCGGTCTAGCAAATATTGGTGCCCTGTGGGAGCGAGCCTGCTCGCGAATGCATTCTGTCATCCAACATTAACGGTGACTGATCCACCGCTTTCGCGAGCAGGCTCGCTCCCACAGGGTTCTTCGTGAATTCAAAAAAAACAGGCAGATCCCGCCCATGTCCCTCCCCTCCCAAGTACGCCTGATCGAAGTCGGCCCGCGCGATGGCCTGCAGAACGAAGCCCAGCCGATCAGCGTCGCTGACAAGGTGCAACTGGTCGATGCCCTGAGCGCTGCAGGTCTGGGCTATATCGAAGTCGGCAGTTTCGTCTCACCGAAATGGGTACCGCAAATGGCCGGTTCCGCCGAGGTGTTCGCGCAGATTCAGCGCAAGCCCGGCGTCATCTATGGCGCGCTGGCACCGAACCTGCGCGGCTTTGAAGACGCGCTCGCCGCCGGGGTCAAGGAAGTCGCGGTGTTCGCTGCGGCGTCCGAGGCGTTCTCGCAGCGCAACATCAACTGCTCGATCAGCGAAAGCCTGGCGCGCTTTGCGCCGATCATGGAAGCGGCGAAACAACACGGCGTTACCGTGCGCGGTTACGTGTCCTGTGTGCTGGGCTGCCCGTATGAAGGCACCGTTGCGCCGGAGCAAGTGGCGATGGTCGCGCGCGAGCTGTACGCGATGGGCTGCTACGAAGTGTCGCTGGGCGACACAATCGGCACCGGCACGGCGGGCGCGACCCGACGTCTGTTCGAGGTGGTCTCGGCGCAGGTGCCACGGGACAGACTCGCCGGGCATTTTCACGACACCTACGGCCAGGCCATGGCTAACATCTACGCCAGCCTGCTCGAAGGCATTGCGGTGTTCGACAGCTCTATCGCCGGCCTCGGCGGCTGCCCGTACGCCAAAGGCGCGAGCGGTAACGTTGCCACCGAGGACGTGGTGTACCTGCTCGATGGCCTGGGCATCGAGACCGGTATCGACCTGGACGCCTTGATTGCCGCGGGCCAGCAGATCAGCGCAGTGCTCGGCCGCCCGAGCGGTTCGCGGGTGGCCCAGGCGCGCAGCGCGCAGTGAGTGTTACCGCTGCGTCAGCGATGTGGGCAAATGCGAGTAACACGGAAACAAATTGTCTGGCTTTGCCTGGAGTCGAAAAAGCCTGAAAAAAATAAGCTGTTGATTTATAAAGGTTTTTAAAAGTTGGCACGACACCTGCTATCTCTATCGCATAACAAGAATAAAAAGCCGCAAACCAATAAAAACAAGACGAAACGACTCTGACATAACAAGAACAACACGGCAGAGACGCAGCTAACAGATTTTTTGGAGAAGGTGTGCTTTTCAGGGTGCTCTCAGGAGTGACCCGCAACCGGGCAGAGAACAATAAAACTACCTTCAGGTAGCTCCCGAATCGGTTGGATCGTTAAACGAGAAAGCAGATCAGCGCTCAAAAAAATACGTTTGCTCTTGACCCCGGATGGGGGTCGCCAAAAAGCTGTACAGGGCCACGGTTGCCAAAAACAACAACAGACCGACCCTCAATAATAAAAAGAGCACGCAACGACAAATTAAAGGGGAGCTTCGGCTCCCCTTTGTGCTTTCTGTGATTCCTGAAAACACCCCGATCCCCTGTAGGAGTGAGCCTGCTCGCAAAAACGGTGTGCCAGACACATTTGCGCTGAATGACACAACGCATTCGCGAGCAGGCTCGCTCCCACAGAAGATGTGGTTATCCCTCGATTGTTTTCAGCTCCTCGATACTGATCTCCCGCATCCTGAATTTCTGGATCTTGCCCGTCACCGTCATCGGAAACGCCTCAACGAACTTGAAGTAACGCGGTGTCTTGAAATGGGCGATGCGTTCCTTGCACCAGGTTTGCAACTCCAGCTCCGAGGCACTATGACCGGGGTGGAATTTGATCCAGGCGACGATTTCCTCACCGTAGCGCGAGCACGGAATGCCGATCACCTGCACGTCGGCCACCGCCGGATGGGTGAAGAAGAACTCCTCCAGCTCACGGGGGTAAACGTTCTCGCCGCCACGAATGATCATGTCTTTGTTACGCCCGGCGATGTTGACGTAACCCTCCTCGTTCATGCTCGCTAGATCGCCGGTGTGCATCCATCCCGCATCGTCGATGGCTTCGGCGGTGGCCTGCGGATTGTTCCAGTAACCGAGCATCACGCTGTAACCGCGCGTGCACAATTCGCCGATGGTGCCGCGCGGCACGAGGTGGCCAGCAGAGTCGATGATCTTGCTTTCCAGTTGCGGCTGGGTGCGCCCGACCGTGGTGACGCGCAGCTCCAGCTCATCCGCTGGCCCGGTCTGCAGCGACACCGGGCTGGTTTCGGTCATGCCGTAGGCGATCTGCACTTCGCTCATGTGCATTTCATTGATCACACGGCGCATGACCTCAATCGGACAGGTGGCGCCGGCCATGATTCCGGTGCGCAGGCTCGACAGGTCAAAGGTCTGCCGCTGCGGCTGATCGAGCATGGCGATGAACATGGTCGGCACACCGTACAGCGCCGTGGCCTGTTCTTCGGCTACCGCTTGCAGGGTCAGCGCCGGATCGAAGGCGTCATTGGGGTAAATCATCGTGCTGGCGTGGGTGACACAACCGAGGTTGCCCATGACCATGCCGAAGCAGTGATACAGCGGCACCGGAATCACCAGACGATCGGCAGCCTTCAGGCCGAGGCTTTCGCCGACCATGTAACCGTTGTTGAGAATATTGTAGTGACTGAGGGTCGCGCCCTTGGGAAAACCGGTGGTGCCGGAGGTGTACTGGATGTTCACCGGTTGATCGAAATGCAGGCTGGCACTGCGTTCACGCATTTGATCGGGCGAGACGCTGACCGCCAGATCGCTGAGCTGCGACCACGGCAGAAAACCGGGCGGCGGATTGGCATCGAGGCTGATCACGCCGCGCAGCTCCGGCAGGCGTTCGCTGCGCAGGTGACCGATGGCGTGCTCGGCCAATTCTGGCGCCAGGCTCTGGAGCATTGCGTGGTAATTCGAGGTCTTGAACGCTCCGGCGCAGACCAGCCACTGACAGCCGGATTGCTTGAGCACGTACTCGAGTTCGGAGCTGCGATAGGCGGGATTGATGTTGACCAGGATCACGCCGATCTTCGCCGTGGCGAACTGGGTGATGCACCACTGCGCGCAGTTCGGCGCCCAGATGCCGAGGCGATCGCCGGTCTGCAAACCCAGTGCGAGCAACGCTCTGGCCTGCTCATCCACCGCTTCGGCCAGTTGCCGCCAGGAGTAACGCAACTGCTGATGGCGCACCACCAGCGCCTCGCCGTCCGGGTGTTGTGCGACAGTCTGATCGAAACGCTGACCGATGGTCATCGCCAGCAAAGCCTTGTCCTGAGAACCACGGCTGTAGCTACGCTGCCGGTTTGCGCTGGGTTGATCCATGATGACCCCTATTGTCTTTATTAGTGGGTTTTCCCGGTTTTGAATCCGTGTGGGAGCGAGCCTGCTCGCGAATACGCTGCGTCATTCACCCTTGATGGCGACTGATAAAGCGCTTTCGCGAGCAGGCTCGCTCCCACCAGAAACAAACCGATATCTGATCCTGAACTGCCCTTACTCTCGCCCAAGTTGACGCTTACGTAAAGCCGATTGACAGTCGAACTGTGGAAGCTTTACGTTAACGTAAAGCTGAGCGCCGACTCGTCGTGCGCTGCACCCGATAAAAAAGCCAAAAGGTGACCCATGAGCTATCCATCCCTGAATTTCGCCCTCGGTGAAACCATCGACATGCTGCGCGATCAGGTGCAGTCCTTCGTCGTCGATCAGATCGCCCCGCGTGCCGCGCAGATCGACCACGACAACCTGTTCCCCGCCGACATGTGGCGCAAATTCGGTGACATGGGCCTGCTCGGCATCACCGTGCCGGAAGAGTACGGCGGCGCCGGTCTGGGTTATCTGGCGCATGTGGTGGCGATGGAAGAAATCAGCCGTGGCTCGGCGTCGGTGGCGTTGTCCTATGGCGCGCACTCCAACCTTTGCGTCAACCAGATCAACCGCAACGGCAATCACGAACAGAAAAGCAAATACCTGCCGAAACTGATCAGCGGCGAGCACGTTGGCGCCTTGGCGATGAGCGAGCCTAACGCCGGTTCCGACGTGGTTTCGATGAAACTGCGCGCCGACAAACGCGGCGACCGCTTCGTCCTCAACGGCAGCAAAACCTGGATCACCAACGGCCCCGACGCCAACACCTACGTGATCTACGCCAAGACCGATCTGGAAAAAGGCCCGCACGGCATCACTGCATTCATCGTCGAGCGCGACTGGAAAGGCTTCAGCCGCAGCAACAAGTTCGACAAGCTCGGCATGCGCGGCTCCAACACCTGCGAGCTGTTTTTCGATGACGTCGAAGTGCCGGAAGAGAACATCCTTGGTGTGCTCAACGGTGGCGTGAAAGTGCTGATGAGCGGCCTCGATTACGAACGCGTGGTGCTCTCGGGCGGGCCGACCGGGATCATGCAGTCGTGCATGGACCTGATCGTGCCGTACATCCACGACCGCAAGCAGTTCGGCCAGAGCATCGGCGAGTTCCAGCTGATCCAGGGCAAAGTCGCCGACATGTATACCCAGCTCAACGCCAGCCGCGCTTATCTGTACGCGGTGGCCCAGGCCTGCGAACGCGGCGAAACCACGCGCAAGGACGCGGCCGGGGTGATTCTCTACACCGCCGAGCGCGCCACGCAAATGGCCCTCGACGCGATCCAGATTCTCGGCGGCAATGGCTACATCAACGAATTCCCCGCCGGCCGCCTGCTGCGCGACGCCAAGCTCTACGAAATCGGTGCCGGCACCAGCGAGATCCGGCGCATGCTGATCGGCCGTGAACTGTTCAACGAGACGAAATGAATTTCGGCAGCTGCAAGCCGCGAGCTTCAAGCTGCAAGAGAACCGCGCTCTTGCCCCGACTTGCCGCTTGTAGCTAGAAGCTGCTTACGGAGTAAGCCCCATGATTCTGCACACTCAGCTCAACCCGCGTTCAGCGGAGTTCGCCGCCAACAGCGCGGCGATGCTCAAACAGGTCGACGCGCTGCACACCCTCCTCGCCCAAGTGGCGCAGGGTGGCGGTGCCAAAGCCCAGGAGCGTCACACTTCGCGCGGCAAATTGCTGCCGCGCGAGCGTATCAACCGCTTGCTTGATCCGGGCTCGCCGTTTCTCGAAATCAGCCAACTCGCCGCCCATGCGGTTTACGGCGAAGACGTCCCGGCCGCCGGGGTGATTGCCGGGATCGGTCGCGTCGAAGGCGTTGAATGCATGATCGTCGCCAACGATGCGACGGTGAAAGGTGGCTCGTATTACCCGCTCACCGTGAAAAAACACCTGCGCGCGCAGACCATCGCCCAGCAGAATCGCCTGCCGTGCATTTATCTGGTGGATTCCGGTGGTGCCAACCTGCCGCGTCAGGACGAAGTGTTTCCGGATCGCGAGCACTTCGGGCGGATCTTTTTCAATCAGGCCAACATGAGCGCCATGGGCATCCCGCAGATCGCCGTGGTCATGGGCTCGTGCACCGCCGGCGGCGCGTACGTGCCGGCGATGGCGGACGAAGCGATCATGGTGCGCAACCAGGCGACGATTTTCCTCGCCGGCCCGCCGCTGGTGAAAGCCGCGACCGGTGAAGTGGTCAGCGCCGAAGACCTCGGCGGTGCCGATGTGCATTGCAAGACTTCTGGCGTGGCCGACCATTACGCCGAGAACGATGAACACGCCCTCGCCCTTGCCCGCCGCAGCGTCGCCAACCTCAACTGGCGCAAGCTCGGCGAGGTGCAGCAACGCACGCCGATCGCGCCGCTGTACGCCAGCGACGAGTTGTACGGCGTGGTTCCGGCTGACGCCAAGCAGCCATTCGATGTGCGCGAAGTGATTGCGCGACTGGTCGACGGCTCGGTGTTCGATGAATTCAAAGCGCTGTTCGGCACCACCCTGGTCTGCGGTTTCGCGCATCTGCACGGCTACCCGATCGCGATCCTGGCGAATAACGGCATCCTTTTCGCCGAAGCCGCGCAGAAAGGCGCGCACTTCATCGAACTGGCCTGCCAACGCGGCATCCCGCTGCTGTTTCTGCAGAACATCACCGGTTTCATGGTCGGCCAGAAGTACGAAGCCGGCGGCATCGCCAAGCACGGCGCCAAACTGGTGACCGCGGTGGCCTGCGCCAAGGTGCCGAAATTCACCGTGATCATTGGCGGCAGTTTCGGTGCCGGCAACTACGGCATGTGTGGTCGTGCTTACGATCCGCGTTTTCTGTGGATGTGGCCGAACGCGCGAATTGGCGTGATGGGTGCCGAACAGGCCGCCGGTGTGCTGGTGCAGGTCAAACGCGAACAGGCCGAACGCAGCGGTCAGGCGTTCAGCGCCGAGCAGGAAAGCGAGATCAAGCAGCCGATTCTCGATCAGTACGAAGAACAGGGTCACCCCTACTACTCCAGCGCGCGGTTGTGGGACGACGGCGTCATCGACCCGGCGCAGACCCGCGATGTGCTGGCCCTGGCCTTGTCCGCGTCGTTGAACGCGCCAATCGAACCGAGCCGCTTCGGCGTGTTCCGGATGTGATGGGGAGAATCTGATGAACGACTTCAATACCCTCGAACTGCTAACCGATCCACGCGGTTTCGCGACGCTGTGGCTCAACCGCGCCGAGAAAAACAACGCCTTCAATGCCGAGATGATCCGCGAGCTGATCTTGGCCATCGACAAGGTCGCGAGCGACTCGAGCCTGCGTTTCCTGCTCCTGCGCGGGCGTGGCAAGCATTTCAGCGCCGGCGCAGACCTGGCGTGGATGCAGCAATCGGCGGAGCTCGATTACCACACCAACCTCGATGACGCCCGCGAACTCGCCGAGCTGATGTACAACCTCGCCAAACTGAAAATCCCCACGCTGGCCGTGGTTCAGGGCGCGGCGTTCGGTGGTGCGCTGGGCTTGATCAGTTGCTGTGACATGGCGATCGGCGCCGATGACGCGCAGTTCTGCCTGTCGGAAGTGCGCATCGGCCTGGCGCCGGCGGTGATCAGCCCGTTCGTGGTGCAGGCAATCGGTGAAAGGGCGGCGCGGCGTTATGCACTGACGGCCGAGCGCTTCGGCGGCCAGCGGGCGCGGGAGATCGGCTTATTGTCGGAAAGCTATCCCGCCACTGAACTGGAGCAACAGGTCGAACAGTGGATCGACAACCTGTTGCTCAACAGCCCCGCCGCCATGCGCGCCAGCAAAGATCTGCTGCGCGAAGTCGGCAACGGCGCGCTGACCCCGGCCCTGCGCCGTTACACCGAAAATGCCATCGCGCGGATTCGCGTCAGCCCTGAAGGCCAGGAAGGCTTGCGCGCCTTTCTGCAAAAACGCCCACCGAACTGGCAAGCCGCATCCACCAAGGAGTCGCGTTGATGAGCGCACCTGTGATTACCACTGTGCTGGTGGCCAACCGCGGCGAAATCGCTTGCCGGGTGATGCGCACCGCCAAGGCCTTGGGCCTGACTACCGTCGCCGTGCACAGCGCCACTGACCGCGATGCGCGGCACAGCCGTGAAGCCGATATCCGTGTTGATCTGGGCGGCAGCAAGGCCGCTGAGAGTTATCTGCAAATCGACAAGTTGATCGCCGCCGCCAAGGCCAGCGGTGCCCAGGCGATTCATCCCGGCTACGGCTTTCTCTCGGAAAACGCTGGATTCGCCCGCGCCATCGAAGCCGCCGGACTGATCTTCCTCGGCCCGCCCGCCTCGGCCATCGATGCGATGGGCAGCAAATCCGCCGCCAAGGCGCTGATGGAAAAGGCTGGCGTGCCACTGGTGCCGGGTTATCACGGCGAAGCGCAGGACCTCGACACCTTCCGCGAAGCCTGCGAACGCATCGGTTATCCGGTGCTGCTCAAGGCCACGGCCGGCGGCGGTGGTAAAGGCATGAAAGTGGTCGAGGATGTCAGCCAATTGGCCGAAGCCCTCGCCTCGGCGCAGCGCGAAGCGCAATCGTCATTTGGCGACTCGCGGATGCTGGTGGAAAAGTATTTGCTCAAGCCACGTCATGTGGAGATTCAGGTGTTCGCCGATCAGCACGGCAACTGCCTGTACCTCAACGAGCGCGACTGCTCGATCCAGCGTCGGCACCAGAAAGTCGTCGAAGAAGCCCCGGCGCCGGGCCTGACGCCCGAGTTGCGCCGGGCAATGGGCGAAGCGGCTGTGCGTTCGGCGCAGGCGATCGGTTATGTCGGCGCCGGCACCGTGGAGTTTTTGCTGGATGCGCGCGGCGAGTTTTTCTTCATGGAGATGAACACGCGGCTGCAAGTCGAGCACCCGGTAACAGAAGCAATCACCGGGCTCGATCTGGTCGCCTGGCAGATCCGCGTCGCCCGTGGGGAAGCGCTGCCGATTACCCAGGCGCAGGTGCCGCTCAACGGTCATGCGATTGAAGTGCGCTTGTATGCCGAAGATCCGGCGAATGATTTCCTCCCGGCCACCGGGCGTCTGCACTTGTACCGCGAATCGGCGCAAGGGCCAGGGCGGCGGGTCGACAGCGGCGTTGAGGAAGGTGACGAGATATCGCCGTTCTACGACCCGATGCTCGGCAAACTGATTGCCTGGGGCGAAGATCGCGAACAGGCACGCTTGCGTCTGTTGAGCATGCTCGGCGAGTTTGCTATTGGCGGGCTGAAGACCAACATCAATTTCCTGCGCCGGATCATCGCGCATCCGGCATTTGCGGCGGCAGAGCTGGATACCGGGTTTATCCCGCGCTATCAGGAGCAATTGCTGCCTGCACCAGGCACATTGAGCGATGAGTTCTGGCGGGCGGCGGCGCAGGCGTTTGCGCAGAGTTTGCCCAAGCGTGCGCGGGCAGATGATCCCGCCTCACCATGGTCTTGCGGCGGTGGTCTGCGGGCAGGCTTGCCGGCAGAAATCACTTTACATCTGAGTTGCGAGGGGCAGGATCGCGCACTGACATTGGGAGCGGCGGCCCACGCCAGACTGCTGGGCGAAGCGCTGGTCGTCGAGCATGACGGCGTGCGCCGCACATTGCGGGCGATTCATCAGGGTGGCGCGTTGTACCTGGAATGGGAAGGCGAGTTGCGGCGCATCGAAGCGTTCGATCCGATCAGTGCCGTTGAAGCCAGCCACAGCCATCAGGGCGGTCTGACCGCACCAATGAACGGCAGCATCGTGCGTGTGTTGGTCGAAGTGGGCCAATCGGTCGAGGCCGGGGCGCAACTGGTGGTGCTCGAAGCCATGAAGATGGAACACAGCATCCGCGCTCCGCACGCCGGGGTGGTCAAAGCGCTGTACTGCCGGGAAGGCGATATGGTCAGCGAAGGCAGCGCTTTGGTGGAGCTGGAAGAACAGTGAAATGAAAGGATCGATCCTGGCCTTGAGCGAGGATCGATCCACTCAGTAACGCGCGGTTGCCTGAACCACCACGCCGATAATCCGGCATTCATCGGTGAGCAGGGTTTTCGGCCAGGTTGGATTGAGCGGCACCAGGTAACGCTGGCCGGCCTGCTCGTCGAGTTTGCGGAAAATCGCTTCTTCGCTGTCCGGCCACTGGGCGATCACCAGTTTGCCAGGCACCGCCTCCAGCTCCGGGTCGACCAGAATCAGCATGCCCTCGGCAATGCTCTGGCCGCTGGGCGCAGTCATCGAATCCCCCGTCACCGTCAGCCAGAACGCCGCACCGCCGCGAGCGTGGTAATCCGTGAGTTCGAAGCGCTGCTTCGCTGATGCTCCGGGATAGCTCGCCGCAGCGTCGCGCACTTCGCACGGTGCACGCCAATCGCAAACCGGGTAACGGAAGTACGGGTTGTACTTCTGCGCCAGCGGCATCTCGTCATCCGCGGCGGGCTGCGGTTCGCGAATCACCAGCACGACTTCGAGGAAGTCCATTCCCAGCGCCTTGAGCACGCGATTCATTTCGGTAACACCGGGTTCGCGACGCTTGTTCAGCCAATGACCGATCCCGCCCTGGGACATGCCGACGCGCTCTCCGAGCTCTGTTTGAGTGACTTTGAGTTCACTCATCTTGGCCTTGACCAACTCAATCCATTTATCCATGTGCCGCACCTTACGCGGACGTCTTCGACCAGCAAAACACATATTGTAGTATTTAAATTCTCGTCACAAATACAGGTGGTACTATTCTAGGGAAACGGACTTTCAAATGAACATGGAGTGCCTTCTCATGATGAACATCAGCAGCAAAGACCTGCCCGATCTGCAAATCGACACCAGCTTCACCTCGCCTCAAGGTAACGCCGCGGCACAGCGAGCGCTGGACTACTACTTGAAACCGACTGTTTCGAAATCCGAGACGGACGAACGTTTTTTCGATGTCAAAAACCATCTCAGTGGCGAGGAAGCACTGGTGCACGCCTCGGACTTGTTGCGATGTGCAGCCGCCACAGCGTTCAAGGCGGCAGAAAACCTGCAAGGCACGAATCGCGACCTGGCCTTCTCGGTGGTACACATGGTGGATATGGCGCGGGCGATGGTCGACCATTCGATCGACAACGACGAAGTCACGGCGGACAAGGTACGGGCGGACAGGAAAGAATTTTCCCATCGCGCAGATAAAAACGTTTGACTTGCAAATGATAATGATTATTATTGCAAGCAGCTGGTCGCGAGATCAGTCGATGGACCAGAGACCTTAGGTCGGTCTTCTGGACTATCTCCTCATCAGGCTAATCACGGTTTTTGACCCGGCTTTTTGCCGGGTCTTTTTTTGCCCGTTTTTCGGGCTTGTGTCTTCAGGCTAATGAAGTCTTGGGGTGCTGCAAATTCGATGGCGCGGATAATATCAAATGAATATCGATTGGCAAGCCAGACCAGGCTCCATCGGGCCTAACTAATGGCGATCAGCACTTGAGAATCAATCGCACAGCCTCTAAGCTGCTGGCGCGTCACGGAAGACGCCCCCCGCTCCACCCGCAATTCCCCTCGGTTTCACCCCAGCCTGCGTGTAAAGTACCGGTCATAAAAATCCTGCTCAGGAAGCGATTATGACCGTGGCCAAATCTTCGTTCGACATCAGCGCCAATTTCGACAGCGGCAACATCCAAGTCATCGACATCAGCAACCCGCTCAATCCGGTTCTGGCCATCCGTCCGGACACCCGCAGCGCTCATTTTCAGTGGTTCCACTTCAAAGCCAGCGGCCTGCATGTGCATCAGGAGCACTGGTTTCGCCTGGTCAATGCCAGCCAGTCCTCCTACAACAAAGCCTGGACCGGTTATCAGGCAGTCGCTTCCTACGACCACGTCAACTGGTTCCGTATCCCTACCAGCTTCGAAGGCGACAGCCTGCGCTTCTGCCTCGAAGCCGAACAGACTCACGCCTGGTTCGCCTACTTCGAACCCTACAGCCGCGGCCGTCACGACTGGCTCATCGAGCAGGCGCTGAGCAAGGCTGGCACCGAATTGCTGGCGACCGGCAAAAGTGTCGAAGGCCGTGACATTCAATTGCTGCGCAAAGGCAGTGGCGCCGAAGGCCAGCGCAAGATCTGGATCATTGCCCAGCAGCACCCGGGCGAGCACATGGCGGAATGGTTCATGGAAGGCGTGATCGAGCGTCTGGAACGCCATGACGACCCGATTCTGAACAAACTGCTGGCCAGCGCCGATCTGTATCTGGTACCGAACATGAACCCGGACGGTGCCTTCCACGGCCACCTGCGCACCAACGCCATGGGCCAGGACTTGAATCGCGCCTGGCAGAACGCCAGTCAGGACATCAGCCCAGAAGTGCTGTTCGTCCAGCAGCAGATGGAAAAGTATGGCGTCGATGCGTTTATCGACGTACACGGCGACGAGGAAATCCCCCACGTCTTCACCGCCGGCTGTGAAGGCAATCCCGGCTTCACACCGCGCATCGAAAAGCTTGAAGAGCATTTCCGCAGCCACCTCAAGCACACCACCAAAGATTTCCAGACCACCTACGGCTACACCCGCGACGAACCGGGTCAGGCCAACATGACGCTGGCCTGCAACAGCGTCGGACAGAAATACGACTGCCTGTCGCTGACCCTGGAGATGCCGTTCAAGGACCACGACGACCACCCGGACAAGCTCACCGGCTGGTCGGGCAAACGTTCGAAGCAATTGGGTAAAGACGTGCTGACCACGCTCGCCGACATGGTCGACACCCTGCGCTGATCCCCTCCCTGTAACGACAAAAGATCGCAGCCGGCCTGCGATCTTTTGCTTTAACCGGTCAGCCGCGATCGCGCCCGCGCAACATGCTGTCGAGGACTTCGTCACGACGCACCCAGCCATGAAACAGCGCCGCCGCCAAGTGCAGCAGCACTGTCAGAAACAGCAGATACGCCAGATAGCCATGCGCCTTGCGCAGCAACGCAAACAGTTGCGCGTCGGCCGGAACAATTGGCGGCAGATGCAGCGACGCCGAGAGCATCACCGGCTCGCCCGACGCACTGATCATCGCCCAGCCGAGCAGTGGCAACACCAGCATCAACGCATACAACAAGACATGGGAAGCCTTGGCTGCCAACACCTGCCAGCCCGGCAGATCATCCGGCAACGGTGGCTGACGCGTAGTGAACCGTACCAGCAGACGCACAATCACCAGCGCCAGAATCGCGATGCCCAGCGGCTTGTGCAGATGAATCAACCATTCGTGGCGAGACGACACCGAAGTGACCATGCCCGCGCCGATAAACAGCATGGCGATGATCATCAGCGCCATCAGCCAGTGCAGCAGGCGCGCCAGCAAAACGAAATGCGTCGGTTGCTTGTTCATGGACGAGCCTCCTGTTTGGCGGCGGGCAACTGGCTGACTTCGCTGGTGCGACGCAGGTAGGAATCGGCGTAACCGGCGGAACGCGCGGCCAGCAGTGGATCTTCCGAGCCTTGAATCCCCGCCGGCAATACCAGCGGGTCGTAGTTGATATCACGGCATTCACCACTGAGCTGCGGCTGGGTTTTCTCCAGCACCAGAGTCCCGGCGTTCAGCACTTTTCGATTTGCGGGCCAAGTCTTGCTGGCATCGTTGACCGCGTCGTCGGCGTTGGCCAGGGTGATGTTCAACTGGAAGCGCAAAGGTGCGGCGGCCAGGCGTTGCACCAGATCCTTCTCGAGAAAGTCCGCGCCTTCAGGGGCGGTGGCACCCGCCGCGTCCTGCGCCAATGGCGTCATGCTCCAGCGCACCGCCTGTTTCTTGCCGTTGCCATCGACCAGATAGAACGCGTTGATGCTGTTATAGGTCTCCGTGGCGTAACTGGCCGAAGGCTTGGCGGTCTTCACCCACGTCAGAAACGGCACGGCTTCCGGGTGTGCGGCGAAAAACGCCGGCACCTTCGTTGGATCGGGCTTGCCGGTGGCCGGATCAGGCGACTGCGCCTGCTGCAATTGATAGAACGCCTCGGGCGTGCCGACCGGGAACACCGGCATGCTGTTCATCCCGGTGCGCCATTGCTGCCCGTCAGCCTGAGTGAAACGCAGAGCCAGACTGCGGATCGGCACGGCGCTGTCCGGCGCATAGGGATTGCCGGCCGGCAAGGCAAAACGCCCCACCACCGGCGTCTGCGGCAGGTTGAACACTTGTGCCGTGGAGAACGCGCGTGCCTCGCCGCTGCTTTCGAAATGGCCGATCACGCAGACACCCTTGGCGTGATTGCGGCGGAAACCGGGATGCACGCCGTTGTTCTTTTGCAGCACATCGACCAACGCTTTTGGCGTCAGTCGTTGTGGGTCAAGGTTGCCATGCACGTAGGCAAACGCCCCGGCCACAGCGGCGACGATTACGCCAATGGCGCCCAGACGCAAGATCAGGCTCGCGGCGCTCAGTGGCGGGCGCGCAGGCCTGCCCGGCGGTGCCGCGTTAGGGGACGAGCGATCAACCATGAATATCTCCAGGCCATCGGCCACAAGTGGAAAGAGTCAGCAAGACGCACCCCGTCCGGGTTTATTCCACGGCGCGGTATTTATTTTTGCGCACGGGGAATAACCTGCACTGACGGGCGTCTTCCTAGTCCACAGCGTAGCGACCAGCAGAAATTCATGAGCGAATTCGACGAACAGTTGAGAGAAATCATTCCCAGATTGCGCCGCTTCGCCGTGTCCTTGACGCGCAACAGCAGCAGCGCCGACGATCTGGTTCAGGCCAGCCTCGAACGGGCACTCTCGGCGTGGGGTGAAAAACGTGCCGAAGGCGACTTGCGCGCCTGGCTGTTCGCGATCCTCTATCGGCAATTTCTCGATGCGCACCGTCGCTCGCGGCGCTATGCGCTCATGCTGGAATTTTTCACCGGTCGTGACGATGCCGAACCCTCGGTGGAACGCACCGTGATTGCCCAGTCGACCCTGCAAGCCTTCGAACGCCTGCCTACAGAACAGCGCGCTTTGCTGCTGATGGTCTCGGTGGAAGGCCTGTCCTATAAAGAGGTCGCCGAGATCCTCGGCGCCCCGATCGGCACCGTGATGTCGCGCCTGTCCCGCGCCCGCCAGGCCTTGCGCCAACTCAGCGACGGCGAAATCAGCAGCCCTTCCTTGCGGATACTCAAATGATCAGCCTGCCTCCCAGCGAACGCGATTTGCACGCCTACGTCGACCACCAGCTCAGCGACGCCGATCGGCGCGTGCTCGAGACCTGGCTGGCCAGCCATCCTGAAGAAGCGGCGCAGGTGCGCGCCTGGCAGCGGGACGCCCAGCAATTGCGCGCAGCGTTGAGTGGCGCCTTGCAGCAACCGGCCAATCCGGCGCTCGACCCAATGATGATTCGCCAGCGTCGCCGCCAGCAGTCACGTCGGCATCTGGCCAGCGCGGCGGTGTTGCTGATCGCCGTCAGCATCGGCGGTTTCAGTGGCTGGCAGGCGCGGGAAATGACCCTGGTGCGCCCTGCGCAATTGCCGATGACTGACGCCTTGCAAGCCTATCGACTGATCGCCCAGCAAGGCGTGCTGCCCGCCGATTACAAGGTCGACAGCGACGGCGACATGCAGCGTTGGCTCGACCGTTACTTCAGCGACGCCAGGCGCTTGCCCGATCTCAAGGCAGCGGGATTCGAGCCGGTCAGCGGGCGCTTGCTCAGCACCGATGAAGGCCCGGCGGCGATGGTGATGTATGAGGATGGCAGCGGTCACAAGGTCAGTTTCTACCTGCGTCCGCCAGGACCGAAAAACACCCTGCTGCCGCGCGGTTCGCGCAGCGATGGCGATCTGCAAGCCGATTACTGGTCAGGGCCGGGGTACAACTATGCGGTGGTCAGCCCGACCGACTCGCCAGCGGCGCAGTTGCTCAAGCAATCGCCACCGTTCTGAGACGATCTCCTGTAGGGGTGAGCCTGCTCGCGATAGCGTTTTTTCAGACACTGATGATGTGACTGATTAGCCGCTATCGCGAGCAGGCTCACTCCTACAGTGGACCGTGTACGCCGTGATATTTCATGTAGCCAACGCCCGAGCTCTGGTTACACTTGGGCCACCGCGCTCCCGCTGGAGCCGGTCCACTCAACCAGGAGCCTGTCCCGCGTGTCCGCCCGAACGCCGAAACGATCACGTCTGAGCCAACGCTGGCCGATCTTGCGTCGCCTGTTCGGCAAAAGCCTGCCCGCCAGCGCCGGGCACGATGCGCATGCCGCAGCCATCCGCGATTACTTCCGCGACAAGGCCAAAAGCCAAGGCTACACCCTCAGCCGCAGCCAGCAGCAAGTCATCGATTGCATGGCGCAGCAGGCCAGCGTGCTGCTGGGCGACGGCGTCCACACGCCGCCGAGTCTGTACCTGTATGGCGCCGTCGGACGCGGCAAGAGCTGGTTGCTCGACGGTTTCTTCCAGGCGCTGCCGATCACGCGTAAACGCCGCCTGCATTTCCATCAATTCTTCGCTCGGTTGCACGACGGCATGTTCCGTCATCGCCAGCTGGAAGACGCACTGGAAATCACCCTGGACGAGTTGCTGGAAGATTGTCAGGTACTGTGTTTCGACGAGTTTCATGTGCACGACATCGGCGACGCGATGCTCATCACGCGGCTGTTCAAGGCCCTGTTCAAACGGCGGATCATGCTGCTGGTGACCTCCAACTACGCGCCTGAAGGCCTGCTGCCCAATCCGCTGTATCACGCGCGCTTCAAGCCGGTGATCGAGCTGATCAACACGCGCATGCAGGTGATGGAAGTCGGCGGCGCCCACGACTACCGCACGCTCAACCGTCAACACACGCATCAAGTGTTCACCCAAGGTCATTACGTTTGGCCGGCGACATCAGCTCAGCGCTTGGCCCTGAATCTGCCGGCAGCCGACGCGCCTGCTCTTGCCCTCGAGGTTGGCAAGCGCCAGCTTCGAGCACGCTTGTGCGAGGGCCGAAGAGTCGCGTTCACCTTCAACGACTTGTGTGAACAACCAACGGCGGTGATGGATTATCTGCAGCTGTGCCAGCGTTTCGACCAGTGGATCATCGATGACCTGCCGCAGCTCGGGGAGTGTCCGATCGCCGTGCAGCAGCGCTTCATCAATCTGATCGACGTGCTTTACGACCAGGACAAACACCTGACGCTGCTGGGCCAACTACCGCTGGGCCAAAGTCTTGAAGGAAACGCCATCGACCTGGCACGCACGCGCAGCCGGTTGGGGCAATTGCAGGAAATCCACGCCCCCGCCTGATATGCCGCACCTTGTGGAAGCGAACCCTGTGGGAGCGAGCCAACTTCAATACCAGATAAACCAGACATTGCTTTACCGCTATCATGTCGCCCATCCTCAGCGCCCCCGCGTCGCTCCACCGATAATAGCGAAACCAGACATGCACACCCTTGCTCAACTGCGCGCCGGCGAGCTGTCGGGCATTACCCGCCTCGACCTGTCTTGCGGCCTGACCGAATTCCCCAACGAAATTTTCCAACTCGCCGACACGCTGGAAGTGCTCAACCTCAGCGGCAATGCGCTGAACAACCTGCCCGACGACCTGCATCGCCTGACCCGCCTGCGCGTGCTGTTCTGCTCCGACAACCAGTTCACCGAGCTGCCGGCCTGCCTCGGCCAGTGCACCGCGCTGACCATGGTCGGCTTCAAGGCCAATCGCATCGTCACGGTGCCCGGTGCCGCCCTGCCGCCGCAGCTGCGCTGGCTGATCCTCACCGATAACCGCATCGAGAACCTGCCGAGGGAGCTGGGTGAACGCCCCGCTTTGCAGAAGCTCATGCTCGCCGGTAATCGCCTGCGCTCGCTGCCAGAATCTATGCGCGATTGTCATCGACTGGAATTGCTCCGTATCGCCGCCAACCAGCTCAACGAGCTGCCACAGTGGCTGCTGACCTTGCCGAGCCTGACCTGGCTGGCCTACGCCGGCAATCCGCTGGAAACCGAAGCCGATGCCGCCGCACTGGAGGCCACACCACTGATCGACTGGTCGGCGCTGCGCCTTGAACAACAACTGGGCGAAGGCGCTTCCGGGGTGATTTCCCGGGCGGTCTGGCAGCGTGACGATGGCTCGGCGCAGGCGGTTGCGGTGAAGTTGTACAAAGGCGAAATGACCAGCGACGGCTCGCCGTTGCATGAGATGAACGCTTGCATCACCGCAGGCCTGCACCCGAACCTGATCCGCGTCGAAGGGCGCATCAGCGGCCATCCCGATCAACAGCAGGGGCTGGTGATGCAACTGATTGATCCGAGCTTCGGCAATCTCGCCGGCTTGCCGAGCCTGGACTCGTGCTCGCGGGATGTTTATGCCGAAGATCGCCGGTTCTCCGCCGAGGTTGCCCTGCGCGTCGCCCAAGGCATCGCCTCAGCGGCCGAGCACCTGCACCGCCAAGGCATCACCCACGGCGACCTCTATGGCCACAACATCCTGTTGAACGATCGCGGCGATTGTCTGCTGGGGGATTTCGGCGCGGCCTCGTTTCACGCCACCCGCGATGATGTGCAAACACGCGCATTGCAGCGCTTGGAGGTACGTGCGTTCGGTGTGTTGCTTGGGGAAGTGTTGGCGCGTGTCGACTCGGGGTTGAGTGCAGAGCGGCGCCTGGCATTGGAAGCGCTGGAGCAGCGCTGCTGTCAGGCGGATGTCTTGGGACGCCCGGCATTCAGCGAAGTCAGTGAAATTCTGCAAAACCTTTGACCGCTGCGCGGTCATTCGCGAGCAGGCTCGCTCCCACATCATGCATTCCAATGTGGGAGCGAGCCTGCTCGCGAAAAGGCTTACCGGCGCGACAGATCAGCCAGCCAGACCGACAAACATGTCCTGCACGTCATCATGGTTGTCGAGGCCTTCGAGGAACGCTTCGACTTCAGCCATTTGCTCGTCGCTCAGGCCGCTGACCGGATTTTTCGGCTGGTAGCCAAGCTTGGCCGAAAGCACGGTGAAGCCTTGTTCCGGCAGCGCTTTCTGCACGGCGTCGAGGTCAGTCGGATCGGTGAGGAACAGCGTCGCGCCCTCTTCACCCGGTTCGAAATCCTGGGCACCGGCTTCGATCGCCGCCATCTCCGGATCGGCGTCCGGGGTGTCCGGCGAAGCTTCGATCATGCCGACGTGGTTGAACATCCACGCCACCGAACCGGAAGCGCCCAACTGGCCCTTGCGGAACGCCACACGGATTTCCGCGACGGTGCGGTTGATGTTGTCGGTGACGCATTCAACGATCAGCGGCACCTGATGCGGGGCAAAACCTTCGTAGGTCACGCGATGGTATTGCACGGTTTCACCCAGCAGACCGGCGCCTTTCTTGATCGCGCGATCGAGGGTTTCTTTTGGCATCGAGGCTTTCTTCGCCTGTTCGACCACCAGACGCAGGTGTGCGTTGGTGGCGGTATCGGCACCGTTGCGCGCAGCAATGGTGATTTCCTTCACCAGTTTGCCGAAGATCTTCCCTTTGGCGTTGGCTGCCGCTTCTTTGTGTTTAACCTTCCACTGTGCGCCCATTACTCACTCTCTTGATCTGTGGCGCCGAGACATCTATTGGCCGACGCGTGGCGGCAAGTTTATACGGCCTAAAGTCGGCAATCACCCAAAAAAACAGCCAGCGGAATCGACATCTTCACCAAAGCATGTAGGGGATTCTGAAAAGCGCCTTTGACATGACCATTCAGCCTGACGGTTTCGTACCCTTGAAACCCCGTATCGCCTGACAGGGCCTGCTCGAATGCTCAATGACAAGGAAAGTCCGTTCACCCTTACGCTGACCGACAGCGAATTGCGCCTGCCGGTCGTGCGTTTTCGCGGCGAGGAGGCGTTGAACCAGCCCTACCGTTTCGACATCGAACTGCTCGGCCTCGCCCCCGCCATCGCCCCTGGCTCCTTTTTGCACAGGCCGGCCTTTCTGCGGCTGAGTGAACAGCACGGTTTCCACGGCGTCATTGCCAGCGCCAGTTGCGAACATCGCGGCACGCATCGGGTGGGCTATCGGCTGATTCTGGTGCCGCATCTGCAACAACTGGCGCAAGCGCCTGAACGACGTGTGTTTACTCGCCTCAATGCGCCGCAAATCATTCAGCAATTGCTTGAAGAGCATGCCTTGCCGGCGCACAGCTACCGCATTGACATGAGCGTCGGCCATTACCCGCCGCGGGCGTTTTGCATTCAATACGACGAAAGCGATCTGGCGCTGCTGCAGCGGCTCTGTGAAGAAGAAGGCATCCACTATCACTTCGAACATGGGCCTGACGGCCATGTTGTGGTGTTCGCCGACGACAGCCTGAGCCTGCCACAGGAACCGGTCGAAATCCCTTTCAACGCGGATGAGCACCCGCCCACGCCCTGCGTCAGCGCGCTCTATCAACAGCACCGCGCAGCGCCGGTGCCGATGCTCCATGCGGTACGCAATCGCGGCCAGCCTGCCTGCATTGATGAAGCCGCCAACGAAGCCTCGGCAGGGTTGCAAACGCCGGCGCGATCAATTGAACGCCTGTATGCCGAACAACGCAGCCGGCGCCATTTGCAACGCCAACGCTGCCAGCTGCGCTCGATTCACGGGCGCAGCGATTGCAGCGACTTGCTCAGTGGCCGATTGCTGTTGGTGACCGAGCACCCAATTCATCACTTCAACGAACAATGGCTGATCAGCGCCGTACGCCACCACGGACAGCACCCTTCGATTCTTGACCCGGGCGCAACGGTTCATCGCTATCACAACGATTTCACTGCACAGCCCTGGTCGAGTGACTTTCGCCCAGCACTCAAACAGCCGCGTCCGAATGTGGCCGGTTACCACCTGGCGCGGGTAGCGGGTGCGCCGGGGCAGCCAGCGCAAGTAGATGAAAACGGCTGCCTCGCCGTGATCCTGTGGCCCGCTGACAATCAGTACGGCAACGACAGTGACGCCCTCTGGCTGCCAATCGCCCTGAGCCGGTTGAACGGCCCCGTCGCCGTCGACGATTTACCCAGTGCCGGCAGCGAAGTGTGGGTCAGCTTTCTCGACAGCGATCCGGACCGACCGATCTTGTGCCTCGGCCACCCACGCCAGCCACCGGCCCGCGAGGCAGAGCCCGCGCGCGACAGCCTGCTGCTCGACTGGCTGATCAACCGCGCCGAACACTAGAGCACAGACAAAAGATCGCAGCCTTCGGCAGCTCCCGCATTCATCGCGCCAGGCGCAGAATCCATGTGGGAGCGAGCCTGCTCGCGAAGAGGGCACCTCGGTATTCAGGCTGGCGCCAAATCAAAAAACGCCTGAATCAAGCGCAACTCGCGTCGGCGCTCCATGCAGCCAATCATGTGCCGGTTCACCAGCCCTTCCCCGGCAATCGGGATCGCCACCACGCGCGGGTCATGACTGACCTCCACCGATGACACCACACCCACCCCCAACTCGGCCGCGACCGCTTCGGTCACGGCCTCGCGACTGTCCAGCTCCAGCAACACCCGTGGCTGAATCGAGGCCTGCGCACACGCTTGATCAAAAGTGCGCCGGGTAATCGAACTCGGCTCGCGCAGAACCATGATCACTTGGTCCAGCTCCTTGAGTTTCACTTCACCGGAACGATTCGCCCAACGATGCCCCACTGGCACCAACGCACAGATCCGCGACTCGCTCAGTGCTTGCAGATACAGGCCCTTGCGCGGCTCGACCTCGGTCAGCACCGCGACATCGGCGTGTTCCGACAACAGCGCCGCCAGGGTTTCCTGCGCGTTGCCCAGACGCAGGTTGACGGTGATGCCCGGATAGCGTGCGCGCAGGCTCGCCAGCATCGGCATGACCATGTGCGGCCCATCCGCCGCCACCTCCAGACGCCCGGTCAATAACTGCCGATTTGCTTCGAGCAAGGTCTGCGCTTCTTCGGCCAGGCCGAACATGGCGCGGGTGATCGCCGCCAGTTTAGTGCCCTCCTCGGTCAGTTCCACCCGTCGCGCGGTGCGCCGCAACAAGGTGATCTGGTAGTGCTCCTCCAGCGCCTTGATGTGTCCGGTGACTGCCGGCTGGCTGATGAACAACCGCGCAGCCGCGCGGGTGAAGCTGCCTTCGCGGGCCACGGCATCGAAAGCGCGCAGCTGAAACAGGTTCATGGATAACTCTCACTGATGGCTGGCATAACAATAAACAATTTGATTGATGCAACGGCGAATTGCAACGTAGGGCCCGTAGCTTCATCCCCCAGCGTTTTCGCAAGGACACACGAATGAGTACCGCCGCACCGATTCTGCTCACTCCCGGCCCGTTGACCACCTCGGCCCGCACCCGTCAGGCAATGATGCTCGATTGGGGCTCGTGGGATGACCGCTTCAACCAGTTGACCGCCAGCGTTTGCGAGCAATTGCTGGCCATCCTCAACGGCGCCGCCAGCCACCACTGCGTACCGTTACAAGGCAGCGGCACTTTTGCCGTCGAGGCGGCGATCGGCACGCTGGTGCCGCGTGATGGCAAAATTCTCGTGCTGATCAACGGCGCTTACGGCAAGCGGCTGGCGAAGATCTGCGAAGTCCTCGGGCGTTCGTTCAGCACGTTCGAAACCGCCGAAGACGAACCGACCAGCGCCGCCGACGTCGAGCGCTTGCTGCGCGCCGATGCTGACCTCACCCACGTGGCGCTGATTCACTGCGAAACCAGTACCGGCATCCTCAATCCGCTGGCACAAATCGCCGAGGTCGTGGCGCAACACGGCAAACGCCTGATCATTGATGCCATGAGCTCTTTCGGCGCATTGCCCGTAGACGCGCAAAAAGTACCGTTCGAGGCGCTGATCGCCGCCTCCGGTAAATGCCTGGAAGGCGTACCGGGGATGGGGTTCGTCTTCGCCCACAAGGAATCCCTGGCCGCCGCTGCCGGCAATTCGCACTCGCTGGCGATGGACCTGTATGACCAGCACGCCTACATGCAGAAGACCGGGCAATGGCGCTTCACCCCGCCCACCCATGTGGTCGCGGCACTGCACGAAGCATTACTGCAATACAGCGAAGAAGGCGGTCTGCCGGCGCGGCATGCGCGGTATGCGGCGAACTGTCAGGCGCTGATGGAAGAGATGAACAAAATCGGTTTGCGCAGCTTTCTGCCAGCGGCGATCCAGGCGCCGATCATCGCCACTTTCCATGCGCCGCAGGATCCGCGTTACCAGTTCAAGGACTTCTACGAGCGGGTCAAAGCCAAGGGTTACATCCTCTACCCCGGCAAACTGACCCAGGTCGAAACCTTCCGCGTCGGCTGCATTGGCCACGTCACCCCGGACCAAATGCGCCAGGCCGTGGCAGCGGTGGGTGAAGTGCTGCGCGAGATGGAAGTGCTAGACATCTGAGCGCCCCACGGTTCCTGTGGGAGCGGGCTTGCCCGCGATAGCGGTCTGACATTCAGCATGGATGTCGACTGAAAGGGCCTCATCGCGGGCAAGCCCGCTCCCACAGGATCGCCAAATTCGAATAGTTCTTTTTCACAGGAATTGATTGCCATGAACTACACCAACCCAAACAAGCTGCAAGCCGCGATCCTCGACTGGGCCGGTACCGTGGTCGATTTCGGCTCGTTTGCGCCGACGCAGATTTTTGTAGAAGCCTTCGCCGAATTCGACGTACGGGTATCGATCGAAGAAGCCCGGGGGCCGATGGGCATGGGCAAGTGGGACCACATCCGCACCCTCTGTGATCAGCCGCAGGTGGCCGAGCGTTATCGCCAGGTGTTCGGTCGCACGCCGACCGATGACGACGTCACCGCGATTTACAACCGTTTCATGCCGTTGCAGATCGAAAAAATCGCCGAGCACTCGGCACTGATTCCCGGCGCGCTGGACGCCATCGCCCAACTGCGCGAGCAAGGGATCAAGATCGGTTCCTGCTCCGGGTACCCGAAAGCGGTGATGGACAAAGTCGTCGAACTCGCCGCCAGCAACGGCTACGTCGCCGACCACGTGGTCGCCACCGACGAAGTGCCAAACGGTCGTCCATGGCCGGCGCAAGCGTTGGCCAACGTGATCGCTCTGGGTATCGACGATGTTGCAGCGTGCGTGAAGATCGACGACACCGTGCCGGGCATTCTCGAAGGTCGCCGGGCCGGCATGTGGACGGTTGCGCTGATTTGCTCGGGCAACGCGTTGGGTCTGGACTATGAAGGTTTCCGCGCGTTGGGCAGCGACGAACTGGCCAGCGAACGCCAGCGCATCCACGCGCTGTTTGAAAGTTCGCGCCCGCATTACATGATCGACACTATCAGCGATTTGCCGCAAGTGATCGCCGACATCAACAAGCGTCTGGCCAACGGGCAGATGCCGCAGAACGCCTGAGCCTGTTTAAAAGAAAACACCGCTGCTCGAAATTGCCAGCGGTGTTTTTACATATTACAAATACAAACTAAGGTTTTGAAAGTTACTCCGTAACAAGGTTACCTTCCGCATCATAAACCAGACCCTCTGGGGTTTTAACGCGGCCATCAGGCAACCGTTCGGTACCGTCTTCCCAGACAATACGCCCATCCGGATATTCGATTGTATTGTCCGCCCAAATAATCAGCCCGCTTGGGTGTTCAACCCGGCCATCTTCATGCTGGATGATTCCTTCGGGTAGCGAAGTCGAACCGTCAGTATCGGCGGTTGCTCTGGCGGCCTGGATCAATGCGATCAACGCCACCGGGTCGATATTGATGTTGATTGTCGGCCATGGCACAGGCGGTCGCTTCGATTCGGTTGGCGCCGTCGGTGCAACCGGGGCGGTCGGTGCTACTGGTTTGGGCGGCACAACCGGCTTGGTCGGTGCCTCTGGCCTCGGCGGCACAACCGGTTTGGTGGGTGCCACTGGCCTGGTCGGGACAACCGGTTTGGTCGGTGCCACTGGCCTGGTCGGCACAACCGGCTTGGTCGGTGCCACTGGCCTGGTCGGCACAACTGGCTTGGTCGGTGCCACTGGCCTGGTCGGCACAACTGGCTTGGTCGGTGCAACCGGCTTTGTTGGCGCAACCGGTTTGGCAGGAACTACCGGCTTCGGCTGGGTGATAGACGGACGAGGTTTGGGGATCGGACTTTTCATATTAATACTCTGATTAACAAATTAGCATTCATCTTTAATAACAAGCTAAAGACCCGGACCAACAGTAATCGCGAACAACAACACACTCAAACCAAAATAAAGCACAAGATATAAACAACATGAAGTTACGCTACAGCAAAATAAACAGAAGAATGACTTTAAAGTAATCAGTCAATTCACTCCGCACTCTTTGCACTTTTTTCATTGCAAAAAAAACAGCGAGCGCTGCGGGCAAAAACATCTCGACAGGTTTACAGTGAAAGCAGTGCCGTGATGACGGCCATTGCATTCCGATCCAGAGGAAAAATCTCATGCCGTGGACAAGCTCAGAATCGCGTTACAGCACTGTTTCGGTTCTGCTGCACTGGCTGATGCTGGTGCTGTTGGTGCTGGTTTACGCCAGCATGGAACTGCGCGGTTTCTTCCCCAAAGGCAGCGGCGGCCGCGCGTTGATCCGCGAAATGCACTATCTGCTCGGCCTTACTGTGTTCGTACTGGTGTGGTTTCGCTTGCTCGCGCGCAGCCTCGGCCCTGCGCCGAAAATCTTCCCCGCATCCCCCGCCTGGCAGACCTTGGCGGCGCGGCTGATGCATTGGGCGTTGTACCTGTTCATGCTGTGCATGCCGATATTGGGCTGGCTGATCACCAGCGCCGAGGGCCATCAGGTCATGTTCTATGGCTTCGATTTGCCGCTGTTGGTAGGTGAAGACAAGGCCTTCGCCAAACAAGTCGAAGGCTGGCATGTGCTGATCGCCACGATTGGCTATTGGCTGATCGGCTTGCATGCGCTGGCGGGTATTTATCACCATTACGTGGTGCGCGATAACACGCTGTTGCGGATGATGCCCAAGCGCGGCTGAGCGTCAGGGCGTTGCGGCAAATCCGCGCCGCCCTTGCAGGCCGCCCGTGTGAACGAAAACCACTCGAGTGCCAGCAGCGAATCCGCCTGACTCGACAAGCTGCTTGAGCGCCAGCAAGGCCTTGCCGGTGTACAACGGTTCCAAAGGGACGCCACTGACCTGCTCGGTCTGTTCGATGAACGTCAGCAACGCCTGGTCAACCTTGGCGAAGCCACCTCGGCTGGCGTCGATCAGTCGATAGCTCGCCACGGGCGCGGTGGCATGTCCAAGGATCGACTCGATGTTCGGCCCCACGCCGTGATCATCCGGCACCGCCAGTGCGCCATACAGTGAGCGCTTGCCACTGTCAGCCAGCGCCAGCCCGGCCAGTGTCGTGCCGGTGCCACAGGCCAGCCACCAGGCGTCAAAATCATCCCAGCCCAGCTTGGCCAATTGTTCGTCGACCTGCTGCATGATCGCAGCGCAACCCAGCGCGCCGGCCAATCCACCACCGCCCTCTGGCACCGCATGCAACGTCGGATATCGCTCCTGCCACGGCGTCCAGAATCCCGCCTCGTGCCGCGCGCGATAGCCGGCATAACCCAGCCAGTGCAACTGCATGCCGAACGCGTGCAGATCCTCCACCGTCGACGTGTCCTGCGGATGCCCGCGCAGCAGCCCCACGGTTTTGAACCCCAGCCGCTTGCCTGCCGCCGCCAGCGCGTGCAGGTGATTGGAATGTGCACCGCCGAGACTGATGATGCCTTCGGCGCCGGCGCGCTCGGCGGTTTTGAGATGTTCGACGAGTTTGAACCACTTGTTGCCGCTGATCAGCGGGTCGATCTGGTCCAGGCGCAGGATCGCGACTTCGACGCCGGCACTTTCCAGCCAATCAAGACGGAGCGGTTGGAGGGGGCCTGGGGTAGCCAGTTGGCGGGAGGCAAAAGCATGGGCACTGTGCAATCTGGAAAAGACCACATACTAGTAGGAGCTGCCGCAGGCTGCGATCTTTTGATCTTGCTGTTGAAATCAGGATCAACAGATCGCAGCCTGCGGCAGCTCCTGCAGAATGTGCTTACAACTCAGCTGCCAGGCGCGACCCCTGGTTGATCGCGCGCTTGGCATCGAGCTCCGCCGCAACATCCGCGCCGCCGATCAAGTGCACGTTCTGCCCGGCTTCGACCAAGCCATCGTGCAACTCACGCAGCGGATCCTGCCCGGCGCAAATCACGATGTTGTCCACCGCCAGCAGCTGCGGCTCGCCAGTTTCGCCGATGCGGATATGCAAGCCCTGGTCATCGATGCTCAGGTATTCGACGCTATTCAGCATCTGCACCTGCTTGTTCTTCAGACCGGTGCGGTGAATCCAGCCGGTGGTTTTGCCCAGACCGTCGCCGACCTTGGTTTTCTTGCGCTGCAGCAGAAACACCTCACGGGCCGGTGCATGCGGTGCCGCCTGGATACCGGCCACACCACCCCGCGCTTCCAGCTGCGTGTCGATGCCCCACTCTTTCCAGAACGCTGCGCGATCCAGACTGGTGGCTACACCTTGATGAACGAGGAATTCCGAGACATCGAAACCGATCCCGCCTGCACCGATCACCGCGACGCGCTTGCCGACCGGTTTGCGCTCGAGAATCACGTCCAGATAACTCAGCACCTTGGCATTCTCGACGCCGGGAATCGCCGGCACGCGCGGGGCGATACCAGTGGCGAGGATGATTTCGTCGTAGCCGCCCTCAACCAGTTTCGCCACATCGACGCGGGTGTTCAGGCATACCTCGACATTCGTCGTTTGCAGCTTGCGGTTGAAGTAGCGCAGGGTTTCGAAAAACTCTTCCTTGCCCGGCACGCGCTTGGCAATGTTGAACTGGCCGCCGATCTCGCTGGCCGAATCGAACAGCGTCACCTGATGACCGCGCTCGGCGGCCACGGTGGCGGCGGACAACCCGGCAGGGCCGGCACCGACCACGGCGATTTTCTTGATCTGCTGCACCGGCAGGTAATTGAGTTCGGTTTCGTGGCAGGCACGCGGGTTGACCAGGCAACTGGTCAGCTTGCCGCCAAAGGTGTGGTCGAGGCACGCCTGGTTGCAGCCGATGCAGGTGTTGATTTCGTCGGCACGGCCTGCGGCGGCCTTGTTGACGAAGTCCGGATCGGCGAGGAATGGTCGGGCCATGGAGACCATGTCGGCATCGCCTTCGGCAAGAATCTGCTCGGCAATTTCCGGGGTATTGATGCGGTTGGTGGTGATCAGCGGAATACTCACCGAACCACGCAACTTGGCCGTGACCTTACTGAACGCTGCACGCGGAACCTTGGTGGCGATGGTCGGGATCCGCGCTTCGTGCCAGCCGATACCGGTGTTGATGATGGTCGCGCCAGCCTGTTCGATGGCCTTGGCCAGCGTGACGATTTCGTCCCAGGTGCTGCCACCTTCGACCAGGTCGAGCATCGACAGGCGGAAGATGATGATGAAATTCGGCCCGACCGCTTCGCGGACGCGGCGAACGATTTCCACCGGCAGGCGCATGCGGTTTTCGTAACTGCCGCCCCAGCGGTCGGTGCGGTGGTTGGTGTGGGCGGCGAGGAACTGGTTAATGAAATAACCTTCCGAACCCATGATCTCGACGCCGTCGTATTCGGCGGACTGCGCCAGCACCGAGCAGGTGACGAAATCACTGATCTGCTTTTCAATGCCCTCTTCATCCAGCTCTTTGGGCTTGAACGGGTTGATCGGCGCCTGAATCGCGCTCGGTGCTACCTGTTTCGGGCTGTAGGCGTAACGCCCGGCGTGGAGAATCTGCATGCAGATCTTGCCGCCCGCCTCATGCACCGCGCGCGTGACGATGCGGTGCTTGAGCGCCTCTTCTTCAGTGGTGAGCTTGGCCGCACCGGAATACACGCCGCCCTCGTCATTCGGGCCAATACCGCCGGTCACCATCAGGCCGACACCGCCACGGGCACGTTCGGCGAAGTACGCCGCCATGCGTTCGAAGCCACCCGGCTTTTCTTCCAGGCCCGTGTGCATTGAGCCCATCAGGGTGCGGTTGCGCAGCGTGGTGAATCCCAGGTCCAGCGGGGCCAGCAAATGCGGGTAATGAGCGGCGGTCATCGGTAACTCCACAACGAGCGATCACGGAAAATTGCGGGAGCTCTGCGTCCCCCGTCAGTCATGTTCGACAGACTAAGAGTCGTACCGCTGTCACTCAATGACCGTAACTGACAAGTTATTGATCCAAATGCGCAGCGCCCCTTGGCAATCCGGGCCATGGGCCCTACCCTAGGCGCCACACTCTGTACCCGGCTGTTGTTGGTTTTCATGCGCAAACTTCTGTATCTGTTTTTCTCCATGGCCCTCGTTGCCGCCCTGACCACCTACGCCATGTGGGCGGCAGACCGTCCGGCGGGGCATTACCTGTCGGACCTGCGCATCAAGCTCGCCGTCGATCACGGCACGCCCGGCGACCGTGGCAACCTGCTCGGCATTCAGCCCGAACTGTTCCCCACCGATTACCAAAGCTCCGCACGCCTGCACCGCAAACTCGCGGCATACCTGCAGCAGGCCCGCGATCAAGGCTTGCTCAACGAAAAAACCGTGGTGGTTTTGCCCGAGCACGTCGGTACGTGGCTGATGATCAGCGGCGAGAAAGACGAGCTCTATCAGGCACCGACGCTGGCTGAGGCGATGAACTGGCTGGCGGCGAGCAATCCGCTGCTGTTCGCCCGCGCGTGGCTGCGGGCCAAGGGCGAGCAACGCCTGGACGATGCTTATCTGCGGATGAAATCGAAAGCCATGGCCAAGGATTATCAGGCGCTGTTCGGCGGTCTGGCCAAGGAGTTTCAGGTCACCCTGGTCGCCGGCTCCATTGTGCTGCCAGAGCCAAGTATCCGTGATGGCCAGCTCAAGCCTGGCAGCGGCGCGCTGTTCAACAGCAGCGTGGTATTCGGCCGCGACGGTTTGCCGCTGGGGCAGCCGCAACGCCAGATGCACCCGATCTTTGATCAGCAGGGTGTGATTGAGGCCGAAAACAAGCACGCCATTCAGGTCGTCGACACCCCGGCCGGACGCCTCGGCATCCTGATCGGCAGTGACAGCTGGTATCCCTCCAACTACCGCACACTCGATGACCAAGGCGCGCAACTGGTGGCCGTACCGGCGCAGGTTATTGGCCAAGGCGCGTGGGACAAGCCATGGCGCGGTTACAAAGGTTCGAGCACGCCGGGGTCAGTCAGCCTCAAGCCCGGCGACCTCAGTGAAGGACAGGCCTGGCATCGACTGACCCTTACCGCACAACCACCGAGCAGCCGCGCGGTTGCCGGCGTCAGTGTGTTCATGCGCGGGCAATTCTGGGACAAGCCGAGCACCGGCAGAAGCTTCCTCAGCAGCAACGGTCAGCAGTTCGCCGATGGCGAGGCCCGTGGTGCGCGCTTGCTGAACGTCTGGCTGTAATCCATGAAGCCGCAGCCGATGCGCCTCGGGGATCTGTCGGTGGGTTTCGTCCACAGTCTGGCCGATGCCGTGCGCAGCCACGACGTCGATCCGCTGCCTCTGCTTGAGCAATACGGCCTCGATACCGCGCGGCTGGCCGAGGCCGGGGCACGCTTATCGATCCCGCGTTACATGCGCTTGGGCCATGCGGCGATTCAACTCACCGGCGATCCCGCTCTGGGCCTGCGCATGGGCCGCATGATCCGCTTGAATCAGGCTGGGCTGGCCGGCATCACCGCCGCGCAAGCACCCACCGTGCGCGAAGCGGCCCGTTGCCTGACGCGTTTCGAACCGCTCTACGGCTCGAACTACCGAGGGCAATCCACTTTCCATGAAGACGCCAGCGGCGCCTGGCTGCGCTTCTACTCGATCAGCCCGTACAACGCTTATAACCGCTTCGTGGTCGACTCGATCCTCGCCGGCTGGCTGCATCAGTTGTCGAGCCTGTGCGGCGAAACGTTGCGCGCCGAGCGGATCGAAATCGAATTCGAAGCGCCGGATTATCGCGACGCCTACGCCGCGCTCGGCGACTGCCCGATCCAGTTCCGCGCCGAGCACAACCAACTGCGCCTGAGCCTGAGCAGTCTCGCCCTGCGCAACCCTGAACATTGTCCGGGCACTTGGCGGCATCTGCTGCAACTCTGTGAGCGAGAGCTGGAACAAATGACCCGCACCCGCAGCCTGCGCGAGCGCATCACTCAACTGCTCGGCCCGCTGCTCAATGGAGGCCGCGAACCGGATCTTGAAGAAGTCGCGGCACGCCTGAAACTGCCGACATGGACCTTGCGACGCAAACTCGCCGAGGAAGGCACGCAGTTCCGCGCAATCCTCAATGACACTCGCCGGGACCTGGCGATGACTTACATCCGCGACACCGAATTGGCGTTCGGTGAGATCGCCTATCTACTGGGCTTTGCCTCAGCAGAAGCCTTCCAGCGCGCTTTCAAGCGCTGGAGCGGGCAGACGCCCGGCGAATCTCGACGAAATTACCGCTCGGGAGCCTGACGCTCAGAGCTCCGTGGCGTCGTCAGCCGGCTCTGGCTGATCCAGCTCATAAGCCTGGTATTCGAGCAGTTCTTCCTGATACTCATCCATCGTATAAATCCCCCAAACCGCTCGCTATGAAAATGGCCTGATCAATCGACCTGTGCCCCGAGCATAAAGTGCCCGTGTGAAGGAAAAGTGAAACGCCGCCTTCATGAATAAAACGTAGCAGGTGGTTGGGGATTTATCGCGGCGCTGATGTCGCAGGTATGTAACCAGATCTTATGCCCACCCGAAAACCACTGTGGGAGCGAGCCTGCTCGCGAAGGCGGTGTGTCAGTCTGATCATCTGTCGACTGACACTTCGCATTCGCGAGCAGGCTCGCTCCCACAGGGTTTCGCTGAGTTTTTTATTGGCCCGACGCAGGCATCGCCGGAATCGGCTCGGACGGTGGCGGAATATCCGGGTTGGTCGGTGGCGTGATGGTTTCGCTGGCCGGCGCTGGCTCTTCTGCGGGCGCAGGCGCTGGCGTGATCGGCGCCGACTCCGCGGGTGGCACGACCGGCTCGGAACTCACTGGCGCGGTGTCGACAGGCGCCGGTGCAGGCTCGGCAGCTGGCGCAGGAGCCGGTTCCGCCGCAGGTGTCGGCACCAGTGGCGCAGCAGCCGGAGCAGGCGTCACCTTCGGCTCAGGCACACCGAGGTCGGTTTTCGGTTTTTCTTCGATGTGTGCAGCCTTCTTCGCATCGGCGGGCAGGAACTGCTCCACCAGTGTGAAGAACCGCTCGTAGAACTTCTGCGCAGTGACGGTCTCACTGGCGACCTTGACCATCGAATCATCCGAGGAGCCGATCGGCATCGACACCGAGCCCAGTACACCAACCCCGAGGCTGGCCGAATTGTTGGTCTTCTTCAGCGCATAACGGTCCTGGAGGGCGTTGGCGAACACCGTCGCGTGATGCCCGGCGCTGCCATCTTCGGCACAGACCACGTTGAAGCTGATCTCGAGATGGGTCTCGCCGGTCTGCTGGAAGCTCTTGTGACCGCTGACCAGTTTCGGATCACTGCTGGTAATGATGTAGCCCTGACTGAGCAACGCGCGACGGGCCGCTTCGCAGCTGGCGGTATCAGTCACCGGGTAATTGCGCGAAAAGGTGCCGGAGTCATCGAAGTTCTCATGCTCATAGATCGGCTTGTCCTTCGAACAACCGGCCACCGCAGTCAACAAAAGCGCCAGCCCGACAACACGCATGGGAGTGGAAATCAACATTGAACATCCTGAGGGAAAACAGTCCGGGGCGTATTGTGCAACAGATCGCCGCCCCATGGCGCATGGAATAGTGTCAAGAATCGGTTACAACTTTACCGGTCCTCGCCGGATGGAAAAAGCCGCGCCGACAAATGATCGATTGGCACGCGCAATTTCCCCGTCGCCTGTCGACTCGACGGCCACAACACCCTAACCGCCCGACCTGTTCTAAACCGCCAAGGGACGTAGTCCATCCAAGAATCAGGTCGGCTGTCAGGCCGCCTTCGCGAGCAGGCTCGCTCCCACAAAAGCAAAGCAGCGCAGCTGCCCGCGGCGAAGCCGCCCCACTCAACAATGAGCGCAAGCTCGAGTGCTCTTGATCTTGATCCACCGGCGACGTCGGAAGGCTGAGTGGAGGGATTGATCCGGGCGTGGGAGCGCAGCGACCGTCTGGCGCAGCCAGACACAGCGGAAGGAGGTGCAGCGAAGCAAACCGTAGCCGCTGCGCCCGGATCAGTCCCGGAGCGAAGGAACCCGAGCCTGCGAGGGCCGAACGCAGAAGCTAGCGTTTTTTGCTTACTTTTTTAGGCGCTCCCCCGTGTCAGCCTACCTGTCACCTCTGTTGATTGACTCACCCATTCATGGGGGCGAAGGTGTCTAGCAATGCCGAAGCGTTATGACGATGACTTCAGAGACTGGGCTGTTCTTCAAATGATGCCGCCCTTAAACCGTTCCGTAGCAGAGCTCGCCGTTGCAATCGGCGTCACCCCACAGTCACTGCGAAACTGGAGGCAAATGGCTAGAGATAAAGGATTGATTGTTCCTGGGAATAATAAAACCAGCAATCAGTGGTCCAGCGCCGACAAATTCAACGCCGTTCTGGAAACCGCGCCGTTGAGCGAGGTAGAGCTTTCACAATATTGCCGAATCAAGGGCATTTATCCTGAGCAGATTCAGCAATGGCGCCAAGCTTGCCAGAATGCCAACACTGCGATGGAGCCTCAGCCCAACAAAAAACCGACCACCGAGCAAATACGGATAAAGGAGCTGGAGCGACAACTGCTTCGATCCGATGCTGATTGCAAGGAGGCGGTCGCTTTACTGGAACTCAGAAAAAAAGCCAATGCGATCTGGGGCAAGGACAAGGAAGGCTGATCAGCGCCCCTGATCGTGTGCAGGCTTTGGGCCTGATCGCTGAGGCAGTAGCAAGTGGTGCTCGTCGGTTTCGTGCATGCAAAGAGATCGGGCTGTGTTTGCGGACGGTTCAGCGTTGGCGACACTGCGAAGCCGACAAGCGCCAGATCATCAAGCGCGAAGCACCGTCCAACAAACTCAGCGTCGCAGAGCGTCAGGCTGTTTTGGATGCTGCTAATCAACCTGGCTACGCGAGTCTGACACCGCACCAGATTGTCCCGAAGTTAGCTGACGAAGGTATCTATCTGGCATCGGAATCAACATTCTATCGGGTGCTGAAAGAGGCAAATCAGAATAGCCGTCGAGGCCGAGCCAAAGCTCCGAAGCGCCGAGCTTTGACCACACATTGTGCTGATGCCCCAAATCGAGTTTGGTGTTGGGATATCACGTGGTTACCCACCACCGTTAAAGGTCGCTTTTACTACTGGTACATGGTCAAAGACATCTATAGCCGCAAATTAGTGACCAACGAAGTACACGAATCCGAACGCGCAGAACATGCATGCGTACTGCTTGAAAAAGGATGCTTACGAGAGCGTACGGCGGGTCGTCCGCTGGTACTGCACTCGGACAACGGTCACGTAATGAGAGGCTCGCTTCTTCGAGAAAGCATGATTGCATTGGGCGTCGAACCGTCGTTCAGCCGACCCCGAGTAAGCAATGACAACGCCTATGCCGAAGCGCTTTTTCGTACGGCTAAGTATTGCCCGCTGTGGCCCGAGCGGCCCTTCGACAACCTCACGGAAGCACGACTCTGGGTGCAGAAATTCGTTGAGTGGTACAACGACGAGCATCGTCATAGCGCCTTGAAATACGTGACGCCCAATGAGCGTCACGAAGGCAAGGCACCTGCGTTACTGCAGGCACGGGAGAATCTTTACAAGGCAGCCAAAGCAACTAACCCTAGCCGTTGGAGCGGCGAAGTACGTAATTGGAAACTCGCAAACGCTGTTTACCTGAATCCAGAGCGCCCTGAAACAAGGGCGTAATAGACTCCTAAAACAGCCGTGAAGCGACAGATACGTTGACACGCACCGCGCTTGTAAAAAAGTAAGTCGCCGTAAGGGCGAAACCGCCAGCAGCCGCTACCGAAGCAACGGATATTCACCCAACCCCACAAGAGCCTGGCCGGCCCAAAGGCCGCCACGCCCAAAAACAAAAAAGCCCCGACCATCAGGCCGGGGCTCCTTCAAACGCCAGTCAAAAGATCAGAACCGCTCGATCTTCGCCTCAGCTTCCAACTGCTTGCGATACGCCGCAAAGTCCTGCTGCCCTTCACGGGAGGCGAGGAAACGACGATATTGCGCCTTCTCTTCATCCGTCGGTGCAGCCGCTTCATTGACGCCATTCAGACGCACGATCATCAGACTGCCATCCGGCAACGTAACGCTGGAAAACGTCGGTTTGTCTTTGGCAGCAGGTTTCGGCATACGGAACAACGCCTGCAGCACAGCCGGATCAACCCCTTCCTGACCACGAGTAGCCGCTTCGGTGGTTTTCCAGTTCTGACCATCAACCGCCTTGTCCAGCGGCGCCTTGCCGTCACGCAGATCGACGATCAGCTTCTCGGCACGGGTCTTGGCCTCGGCACTGGCATGTTCCTTGGTCAGCTGAGTACGGATCGCCGCATTCACGCTTTCCAGCGGCAGTTGCGCAGGCTTCAGGTGCTCCTTGGAACGCAGCACGATCACGGTTTCCGGATCCAGCTCGATGGCGGTGCTGTTGGCACCCTCATCAATGACTTCCGGGCTGAATGCAGCAGTGACCACGGCACGGTTGGCGGCAACACCTTCGCCACCCTCACGGCCGAACGGCTTGGACGTGTGCACGGTCAATTTCAGGTCCGCTGCTGGCTGTGCCAGGTCAGAGGCTTCGAACGCCGAGTCTTCCAACTGCTTGGTCGCCTCAACAAAACGCTGCTCGACCTGAGCGGCTTTCAGCTCGCGGGTCAGCTTGTCTTTCAGGCTGGCCAGGGTCGGTACTTCAGGCGCTTCCACGCCCAACAGCTTGATCAGGTGATAACCGAAGTCGGTACGAATCGGCTCGGACACCTGCTCTTTCGACAAGGCGTACAGCGCTTTTTCGAAAGCCGGGTCGTAAACGCCAGGACCGGCATAACCCAGGTCACCACCATTGTTGGCGGAACCCGGATCCTGCGAGAAATCTTTGGCCAGCGCTTCGAATTTCTCGCCCTTGGCCAGACGCGCCTGGACTTCTTCGATCTTCGCCTTGGCCTGCGCTTCGCTGGTCTTGTCGTTCACTTCGATGAGGATGTGCGCGGCACGACGCTGTTCCGACAGGTTGGCGATCTCTTTCTGATACGCCGCCTGCAGGTCTTCATCCTTGACCGCGACCTGATCGAAGAACGACGATTTCTTGAGCTCGACGTAATCGATGATCACCTGATCCGGCGTCATGAATTCCTTGGCGTGCTCGTCGTAGTAAGCCTTGACCTCGTCATCGGTCAGCTTGACCGCAGCCGGGTCGGCCTTGACGTTCAGAGTGGCGAAATCACGGGTCTGTTTTTCCAGACGGGCGAATGCCAGCACTTCGGCGTCGGTGACGAAACCGCTGCCTGCAACACCGGCGCGCAACTGGCCGATCAGCATTTCCTGAGCCAGCATCTGGCGGAACTGCATGCGGCTGTAACCCAGTTGACGGATCACCTGGTCGAAACGCTCGGAGCTGAACTTGCCGTCAACCTGGAATTCAGGCGTTTGCAGAATCACCTGATCCAGCGCGGCTTCGGAGAAAGAGAATTTCGCCTGTTCGGCGCCTTGCAGCAGCAACTTGCGGTCGATCAGGCCTTTGAGAGCCGATTCGCGCAGCATTTTTTCGTCGAGCAAGGAAGCATCGAAGTCCTTGCCCAGCTGTTGCATCAGCTGACGGCGTTGCATGTCAACGGCCTGGCTCAGCTCGTTCTGGCTGATTTCGTCACCGTTGACCTTGGCCGCCTCGTTCTTGTGAGTCGTGGCCTGGAAAATGGCATCGAAACCGGTCAGAGCCATCAGTGCAACGATGACTCCGATAATTGTCTTGGCAATCCAGCCTTGTGAATTGTCCCTGATATTCTGCAGCATGCGTCCCCCAGAAACGGTTGAACTTCAATTTAGGCAACCGTGGAGCGTGGGTAGAATCCGGATAGAAGAAAGGCGCATCCGAGGATGCGCCTTCTCGTAACTGGCGGAGCGGACAGGGCTCGAACCCTCGATCCCGGCGTTACAGGTGCCTGTTCCAGCCACCTGCTCTACCGCTCCGCTGCCAAGTCAGGCTTGACCCCGACCCGGATGGGTAAAAACCTGAAAACTCAGTTAACAGCTTCTTTCAGTGCTTTACCGGCTTTGAAACCTGGCTTCTTGGCAGCCGGGATTTCCAGAGTCTTGCCGGTTTGAGGGTTACGACCGGTACGAGCCGGACGATCAGTCACGGAGAAAGTACCGAAACCAACCAGAACAACGGAGTCGCCAGCCTTCAGAGCGCCAGTGACGGATTCGATTACAGCGTCCAGCGCACGGCCAGCAGCAGCTTTCGGGATATCAGCGGATGCAGCGATAGCATCAATCAGTTCCGACTTGTTCACTCTAAGTCCCCTTATATCTATTTTGAGATGTTTCTAAGTTTTTTGGTGAAAGCAAAAACGAGTGCTGAATGGCCTACAGACACTTAAGAGCCGCTTTATAACAAGGGCTCTAAAATGCTGTCAAGGAAAGCCCCCTAGGCTAAAACGTATTAATGCGTGCTAATTCTTTCCTTGGCATCAGACTCGCGTTTTTCGTCCTTGGCAACTATCTCCGGAGCCACATCCGGCAAGGGCTCCGGCGCGTATTGCAGCGCAATTTGCAGGACCTCGTCAATCCATTTAACCGGTTTGATCTGCAGATCCTGCTTGATATTGTCAGGAATCTCCTTCAGATCGCGGACGTTTTCTTCCGGAATAATCACAATCTTGATTCCGCCGCGATGTGCCGCCAGCAGTTTTTCTTTCAAACCGCCGATTGCCAGCACTTGCCCACGCAGCGTGATCTCACCGGTCATGGCGACATCGGCGCGTACCGGAATGCCGGTCAACGCCGAGACCAGCGCCGTGCACATGCCTACGCCAGCGCTAGGGCCGTCTTTCGGGGTCGCCCCTTCCGGCATGTGAATGTGGGTGTCGCGCTTCTCGTGGAAGTCCAGCGGAATGCCCAGACTCTTGGCGCGGCTGCGCACCACGGTTTGTGCGGCAGTGATCGATTCGACCATTACATCACCGAGCGAACCGGTCTTGATCAGCTGTCCTTTACCCGGAATCACTGCAGCTTCGATGGTCAGCAATTCACCGCCGACCTGAGTCCACGCCAAGCCCGTCACCTGACCCACTTGATCCTGCTGCTCGGCCAGGCCGTAGCGGAACTTGCGCACGCCGAGGAAATGCTCGAGCAGATCAGCTGTCACTTTCACCGAGAAGCGTTTTTCGAGGGCATGCTCTTTGACCGCCTTGCGGCAGACCTTGGCAATCTGCCGCTCGAGGCCACGCACGCCCGCTTCACGGGTGTAGTAACGGATGATGTCGCGGATCGCTTCCTCGTCGAACTCCAGCTCGCCCTTCTTCAGACCATTGGCGGCGATCTGTTTAGGCGACAGATATTTCACGGCGATGTTGATCTTCTCGTCTTCGGTGTAACCCGGCAGACGGATGACTTCCATCCGGTCCAGCAGCGCTGGCGGAATGTTCATCGAGTTCGACGTGCACAGGAACATCACATCGGAGAGGTCGTAATCGACTTCGAGATAGTGATCATTGAAGTTGTGGTTTTGCTCAGGGTCGAGCACTTCCAGCAACGCCGACGCCGGATCGCCACGCATGTCGCTGCCCATCTTGTCGATTTCATCGAGCAGAAACAGCGGGTTGCGTACGCCCACTTTTGTCATCTTTTGAATCAATCTTCCCGGCATCGAACCGATGTAGGTCCGGCGGTGACCACGGATTTCCGCTTCATCACGCACGCCGCCCAAGGCCATACGCACGAATTTACGGTTGGTTGCGTGGGCAATCGATTCCGCCAGCGAGGTTTTACCCACGCCAGGAGGACCGACCAGGCACAACACCGGGCCACGAATTTTCTTCACGCGCTTCTGCACGGCGAGGTATTCAAGGATGCGCTCCTTGACCTCTTCGAGACCATAGTGATCGGCGTCGAGAATATCTTCTGCACGGGCCAGATCGAGGCGGACTTTGCTTTGCGCCTTCCACGGCACCTGCACCAGCCAGTCGATGTACGAGCGCACTACGGTGGCTTCAGCGGACATCGGCGACATCTGCTTGAGCTTGTTCAGCTCCGCAGTGGCTTTGGCCAGTGCATCCTTTGGCAGGCCGGCAGCATCGATGCGCTTTTTCAGCTCTTCGATTTCATTGTGACCTTCGTCACCGTCGCCGAGCTCTTTCTGAATGGCCTTCATCTGTTCATTCAGGTAGTACTCGCGCTGGCTGCGCTCCATTTGCTTTTTCACGCGACCGCGAATGCGTTTCTCGACCTGCAGCAAGTCAATCTCGGCATCCAGCAGTGCCAGCACGTGCTCGACACGGGCCGACAGATCGACGATTTCGAGGATTTCCTGCTTCTGCTCGATTTTCAGCGCCATGTGCGCGGCCATGGTGTCGACCAGACGACCGGGCTCATCGATGCTGTTGAGCGACGACAGGACTTCAGCCGGAACCTTCTTGCCCAGCTGAACGTATTGCTCGAACTGCGACAGCAGCGTGCGCACGAAGACTTCCGACTCGCGCTCGGCGGCGTCGACTTCTTCGATCAGAGAAACTTCGGCGCGGCAGTGGCCATCGATTTCGCTGAAACGTTCGACGGTGCCACGCTGCTCGCCTTCGACCAGAACCTTGACGGTGCCATCAGGCAGCTTCAGCAGCTGCAGAACCGTGGCAATCGTACCTACGCGATAGAGAGCGTCTTCACCGGGATCATCGTCAGCCGGGTTTCTCTGGGCCAGCAGCAAGATCTGCTTGTCACCCGTCATCGCTGCCTCGAGGGCTTCGATGGATTTCTCGCGCCCCACGAACAGCGGGATAACCATGTGCGGATAAACCACGACATCACGCAATGGCAGGAGAGGCAATTCGATGGTTGTCTTCATGATTTCGCCTCTACGGCGGCCGTATGGCCGTAATCAGATGGAATTAAGCTTGAAACCAAGATGGGGGCTGCCTCGAAAAAAAACAAGCGCAAAGCGCAGGCAAAAAACGACTTAAAAAAAGAGGCCCGAAGGCCCCTTCTTTGTTGCGGCGCGGTGGACGCTTAAGCGTCCGGCGCTGCCTTGGCCGTCGGCTCACTGTTTTCGTAGATATACAGTGGCTTGGACTTGCCTTCGATGACGCTTTCATCGATCACGACTTTGCTCACCTCGGATTGCGAGGGGATTTCATACATCGTGTCGAGCAGCACACCTTCGAGAATCGAGCGCAGGCCACGGGCACCGGTTTTACGTTCCAGTGCACGCTTGGCGACCGATTTCAGCGCGTCGGAACGGAATTCCAGATCCACGCCTTCCATTTCGAACAGCTTGGCATACTGTTTGGTCAGAGCATTTTTTGGCTCAGTGAGGATTTGCATCAGCGCAGCCTCGTCGAGCTCGTCCAGTGTCGCCAGGACCGGCAGACGACCGACGAATTCCGGGATCAGACCGAACTTGACCAGATCGTCAGGCTCGACTTCACGCAGGGATTCACCGACTTTCTTGCCCTCTTCCTTGCTGCGCACTTCGGCGTTGAAGCCGATGCCGCCTTTGGTGGAACGGTTCTGAATGACCTTTTCCAGGCCGGAGAACGCACCACCGCAGATGAACAGGATGTTACGAGTGTCGACCTGCAGGAATTCCTGCTGCGGATGCTTGCGGCCACCTTGCGGCGGTACCGAAGCGACCGTGCCTTCGATCAACTTGAGCAAGGCCTGCTGCACGCCCTCACCGGAAACATCGCGGGTGATCGACGGGTTGTCGGACTTGCGGGAAATCTTGTCGATTTCGTCGATGTAGACAATACCCATCTGGGCTTTCTCTACGTCGTAATCGCACTTCTGCAGCAGCTTCTGAATGATGTTCTCGACATCCTCACCCACGTAACCGGCCTCGGTGAGGGTGGTTGCGTCGGCAATGGTGAACGGAACGTTCAACAAGCGGGCCAGTGTTTCGGCCAGCAGGGTTTTACCGGAGCCTGTCGGGCCGATCAGCAGGATGTTGCTCTTGCCGAGTTCGACGTCGTCAGCCTTCTTGTCACGCTGGTTCAGACGCTTGTAGTGGTTGTACACCGCTACGGCCAGAACCTTTTTCGCACGCTCCTGACCAATGACGTACTGGTCAAGGATGCCGCTGATTTCTTTAGGCGAAGGCAATTTATGCGCGCTGCTTTCGGCCTGTGCTTCCTGCACCTCCTCGCGGATGATGTCATTGCACAGGTCGACGCACTCGTCGCAGATAAAGACCGAGGGGCCGGCAATCAATTTGCGCACTTCATGCTGGCTTTTGCCACAGAAGGAGCAATAGAGCAGCTTGCCGTTGTCCTCGCCGTTGCGGGTGTCAGTCATTCGTTCGATCCAAATCCGATAGGCTTGCAACACAAGATGAAGGCTATTGCGGGCTTTTTCAAGCCCGCCGCTGATCGGACATGCCGATCAGGCCTGTTTTGCGCTGCTTATATTAAGCTGGACGCTGGTTGATCACTTCGTCGATCAGGCCGTATTCCTTCGCAGCTTCGGCACTCATGAAGTTGTCGCGATTGGTATCGCGCTCGATTTCTTCCAGAGTACGGCCGCTGTGCTTGGCCATCAGCATGTTCAGACGCTCGCGGATGAAGAGGATTTCCTTGGCATGGATTTCGATATCCGACGCCTGGCCCTGGAAACCACCCAGTGGCTGGTGAATCATCACACGCGAGTTCGGCAGGCAGAAACGCTTGCCCGGTGCACCTGCGGTGAGCAGGAATGCACCCATGCTGCAGGCCTGACCGATGCAGGTGGTCGACACGTTCGGCTTGATGAACTGCATGGTGTCGTAGATCGACATGCCTGCAGTCACCGAACCGCCCGGCGAGTTGATGTACAGATGGATGTCCTTGTCCGGGTTTTCCGCTTCAAGGAACAGCAGTTGCGCACAGATCAGGTTGGCCATGTAGTCCTCTACCGGACCCACCAGAAAGATCACTCGCTCCTTGAGCAGGCGCGAGTAGATGTCGTAGGCGCGTTCGCCACGAGCGGACTGCTCGACAACCATCGGGACCAGGCCGCCGGCGGCCTGGATATCAGAGTTCTGCTGAATATAAGAATTACGGAACATGCTCTGCAGTCGCTCCCAAATAGTTATGTCTTGAATACGCATAAGCCAGCTCGAGAGCTGGCTTATGGTGTGCACTTCTAACGCAAAATCAATCAGTCGGCTGCTGGAGCTTCTACCGGCTTGACTGCTTCTTCGTAGGAGACCGATTTGTCGGTCACACTAGCTTTCTGCAGAACAGTATCCACAACTTGTTCTTCCAGCACAACCGAACGCACTTCGTTCAGTTGCTGCTCGTTTTTGTAGTACCACGACACGACCTGCTCTGGCTCCTGGTAAGCGGAAGCCATTTCCTGAATCATTTCGCGAACGCGAGCTTCGTCAGGCTTCAGATCGAACTGCTTGACCACTTCGGCAACGATCAGACCCAGCACGACGCGGCGCTTGGCTTGCTCTTCGAACAGCTCGGCTGGCAGTTGGTCTGGCTTGATGTTGCCGCCGAACTGCTGAACAGCCTGCACGCGCAGACGGTCAACTTCGTTGGACAGCAGAGCCTTTGGCACTTCGATCGGGTTGGTGGCCAGCAGACCGTCCATTACCTGATTCTTGACCTTGGATTTGATTGCCTGACGCAGTTCACGCTCCATGTTCTTGCGAACCTCGGTGCGGAAACCGTCGATGCCGCTTTCCTTGATGCCGAATTGAGCGAAGAACTCTTCGTTCAGCTCAGGCAGCTTAGGCTCGGACACAGTGTTGACGGTCACGGTGAACTCAGCGGTTTTGCCAGCCAGGTCCAGGTTCTGATAGTCCTCAGGGAAGGTCAGGTTCAGAACGCGTTCTTCGCCAGCTTTAGCACCAACCAGGCCTTCTTCGAAGCCCGGGATCATGCGGCCGGAACCCAGTACCAACTGAGTGCCCTTGGCGGAACCGCCAGCGAATACTTCGCCGTCAACCTTGCCAACGAAATCGATGTTCAGTTGGTCTTCGTTCTGGGCAGCACGGTCGGCCACTTCGAAACGGGTGTTCTGCTTGCGCAGGATGTCGAGCATCTTGTCCAGGTCAGCGTCAGCCACTTCAGCGCTCAGACGCTCAACGGTGATGCCTTCGAAGCCAGCAACGGTGAACTCAGGGAAGACTTCGAACACAGCAACGTATTCCAGATCCTTGCCCGCTTCGAGCGACTTTGGCTCGATCGAAGGCGAACCGGCAGGGTTGAGCTTCTGCTCGACCACAGCTTCGTAGAAGGAAGACTGGATGACGTCGCCTACCGCTTCCTGACGCGCATCAGCACCGAAACGGCGCTTGATTTCGCTCATTGGCACTTTGCCTGGACGGAAGCCAGCAATTTTGGCCTTTTGGGCAGTCTGCTGCAGACGCTTGTTGACCTGAGTCTCGATGCGCTCTGCCGGCACGGTGACGCTCATGCGGCGCTCGAGAGCAGTAGTATTTTCAACAGAAACTTGCATGGATATTCCTCGTTGCACAGACGTTAGCCGGCCGTTTCCGACCCCAGAATCAAGGGCATGCATTCTAGTGGGTCAAACTCAAGAAGTCACCCTACTGGAAACGGGTAAAAAAACAGCAGGCAATTTATAGGGAGCGCCGCACGAATGCCGCGCACTCCACTGGCGAATACAAGCGATCAGGTCAGGGCTCTGTTTCAACGCCTCTATATATAGAAGCAACTATCAAATCCGCCCTGACTGCCATTCCAGCAAAACCGGAACGACGAGCAGTTCAGCGTCATCGGATCGTTTAAATGCGATGAAGTGCCCTCCCCTGCGACCTGAAACCGACCAGGTCGATTTTGAAAACCGCTAAAACAAAAAAGGCGCCAGACTGTTAAATCTGGCGCCTTTCGAAATATGGGGTGGACGATGGGGATCGAACCCACGACAACGGGAGTCACAATCCCGTGCTCTACCAACTGAGCTACGCCCACCATATTGCGTAACAAAAAAGCCAAAAAACTTCTTTGTCAAAACCTCATCAGGCCCGAGGCACAGATAAAGCTTTATTTGGTGCGGATGAAGAGACTCGAACTCTTACGCCTCGCGGCGCTGGAACCTAAATCCAGTGTGTCTACCAATTCCACCACATCCGCGGATGAAGCTTTTAAAGCAAAGGCGCCAGACTGTTAAATCTGGCGCCTTTCGAAATATGGGGTGGACGATGGGGATCGAACCCACGACAACGGGAGTCACAATCCCGTGCTCTACCAACTGAGCTACGCCCACCATATCGCGCTACTTGTGCCAAAGCTGCCTAATGGCGCACCCGGCAGGACTCGAACCTGCGACCATCCGCTTAGAAGGCGGATGCTCTATCCAGCTGAGCTACGGGCGCCTTGTTAATCTGTACTCTTAAAGGACTACAAACTAAGTGCTTTCCAGTGTCGCAGAACCTTGATTCCGCTTCACCTTCTTAACCAGTGCTAGGCTGTGCCCGACAAGTGCGACGAATAGTATAGAGGGCTCCAAAGGTCGTCAAATCCTTTTTGAAAAAAATTCATTTAATTAAAGGAGTTAGAGGAATTTGCTGACCAAGCGCCTTTGCCCTCACCGCTCGGCATGCGAGAATGCGTTCTCATTTTTTCCCTCTCGATGGTTAATCACGCGCAATGACTGCACAACTAATCGACGGCAAATCGATCGCCGCCAGCCTGCGCCAGCAGATCGCCCAACGAGTTGCCGAGCGTCGCCAGCAAGGCCTGCGCACCCCCGGCCTCGCGGTGATCCTGGTCGGCAGCGATCCTGCCTCTCAGGTTTATGTCTCGCACAAGCGTAAAGACTGTGAAGAGGTAGGCTTCCTCTCTCAAGCCTACGACCTGCCCTCCGACACCACTCAGGACGCCCTGACCGACCTGATCGATCGCCTCAATGACGATCCGGTCATCGACGGCGTTCTCCTGCAGCTGCCTCTGCCAGAACATCTCGACGCGTCCAAATTGCTGGAACGCATTCGCCCGGACAAAGACGTCGACGGCTTCCACCCGTACAACGTCGGCCGCCTGGCCCAGCGCATCCCGCTGCTGCGTCCGTGCACCCCGAAAGGCATCATGACCTTGCTGGAAAGCACTGGCGCTGATCTTTACGGCATGGACGCGGTGGTCGTTGGTGCCTCGAATATCGTCGGTCGCCCGATGGCCATGGAGTTGTTGCTGGCCGGCTGCACCGTCACTGTCACTCACCGCTTCACCAAGGATCTGGCGGGCCACGTCGGCCGTGCTGATCTGGTGGTCGTCGCCGCCGGCAAGCCGGGCCTGGTCAAGGGCGAGTGGATCAAGGAAGGCGCGATCGTGATCGACGTCGGCATCAACCGTCAGGACGACGGCAAACTGGTCGGTGACGTCGTCTACGAAACCGCCCTGCCCCGCGCCGGATGGATTACGCCAGTACCAGGCGGCGTTGGCCCGATGACCCGCGCCTGCCTGCTGGAAAACACGCTCTACGCCGCAGAAACCCTGCACGCCTGAGTGGTTTTTTCCGCTGCACCAGAACCCCGCCCCGTGCGGGGTTTTTCATGTCTGAGAAAAAACTTCAACCGTTCGCCGGAAACCGCTCTTTTTACAGGCCTTTTCACGGGATTTTCAGGTCTTACAAACAACCATCGACAGTTCTTCAGCCATACTCCTAAAATGCGCCGGTTTTAAGAAATAACCCGTTACAAACTAACGGTATATCCAACCTTTCAGAGTTCGCCCGCGTGAAAATTCGTCTCTCGATTCTGAGCCTGTTGTTTGCTGTTACAGGCACATTCATCACGCCAACGATCAACGCTGCGGAAACCACCGCTGTCCCGCGTGACGCTTCGACTTTGAAGATCGCGTCCGGCAGCGCCCTGCTCATGGATATGCAGACCAACAAAGTCATCTATTCCAGCAACCCTGACGTGATCGTGCCGATCGCTTCCGTCAGCAAGCTGATGACTGGCCTGGTGGTGGTGGAAGCTCGACAGAACATGGACGAATGGATCGATGTCGACATCAGGAACACCCCGGAAATGAAGGGTGTGTTCTCCCGGGTCAAACTCAAGAGTGAGCTGCCGCGCCGCGAGATGCTGCTGATCGCCTTGATGTCCTCGGAAAACCGCGCTGCCGCCAGCCTCGCCCACCACTATCCGGGCGGCTATGCGGCTTTTATCGCGGCGATGAACGCCAAGGCCAAGGCGCTGGGCATGACCAGCACGCACTTCGTCGAGCCTACCGGTTTGTCCGAGCGCAACGTTTCCACCGCCCGCGATCTGAGCAAATTACTGGTGGCCGCGCACAAGCAACCGCTTCTGGTGCAACTGACCACCACCAAGGAAAAGACCGTGGCGTTCCGCAAGCCCAACTACACCTTGGGCTTTCGCAATACCGATCATTTGGTCAACAAGGCTGATTGGGATATCAAGATCACCAAGACCGGTTTCACCAACCCGGCCGGCCATTGCCTGGTGTTGGTGACGAAGATGGGCAACCGTCCGGTCGCGCTGGTGATTCTCGACGCCTTTGGCAAGTACACGCATTTTGCCGATGCCAGCCGTATCCGCAGTTGGGTGGAAACCGGACGCAGCGCCACTGTTCCCGCGGTGGCGCAGCAATATAAAGCCGACAAGAACCTCAAGAGCCGTCAGAGCGGCGTGGTCGAAGCGGCCAAGTAGGTCCAGCGGTCATGAAAAAGCCCCGAATCTTCGGGGCTTTTTTTCGTCTGCGCATCAGTCGTTGGGCAGCGGCATCTTGTCGTCATCGGGGATGCCATCGCCCGAGCTAGGCTCTGGCGAAACGTCCGGCGTCAGCACATTTGGCCGGGCCAGCGGATCGCGCATCGGGCTGTCCGGATCCAGCACCGGATCAACTTCCGGCTCCGGCGTAGTCGGTACGCTCTCAGGTTTGTGGTCATCAAAACTGGAATCGGTACTCATACGCACCTCACATCAAGGTTTCAGATCGCCCAACGGGTCGTAGGGCTTGGCCGGCTTCTTAGGATCTTCACCGCGCTCGACATCCAGTGGCGCCTTCGCCGGCCCGACCGGATCGACTTGCGGATCGTCAAGGTCGGGCGAATCCGGGTCGAATCCCAGATCATCGCCGGAGGAATGTTCGGACGAATGCGGACCTTTCGGGGTTGGGGAATCTGCCATGTTGCCTCCTTGATTCACCCGCGAAGCACGGGCATTAATCTTCAGAGGCTCGCCGGGCGCAGTCGTGCCCGGCAGATGACGAACGGAGGTCTATTGCGCCGCAAGGGCCTTTCGCGCCTGCGCCGCAGCGTTTTCTTCACCGGCCTGCGCCAGGTCATCGGCGGCTTTCAGCCAACGGGAGCGATCGACGTCTGCCGGGATCTGCGACGGTTTCTGAATCAGGATCGCCCAGCCACCGGCCTTGTCGAACGCCGACTCGAAGCTGCCAAAATCCATCAACTGCCGACGATTCATGCCGGCGCGCAGCAGGACCTTCTGTTTATTGCGGTCGTAGCCGGACAGGATCGCGTAACGCGGCTCGGCCCAGAATGCCGAACCCTCACTGAAACGCACCATGACTGGATAGCCGGCCGCAACCTGGGTCAGCAACGCTGGCAGGTTGCTGTCGAGCGGATAGACGACCAGGCCATATTCGCGGGCAAGGTTCTGCATATTCTGCTGCAGCTTGTCCTCAGCGCCCGGCAAGTGCAGCGGTTTTTCCAGAAGGCCCGGGGTGATCACGATGCCTTGTTGCGACAGCAGGCTGGCCAGCACCTGTGGCCCACTCTGGTTGGCTTCGCCGCGATAGAAAGTGCCGCTGAGCTCAACCCGCTCCGGCAAGCGTTTGACTTGCGGCGCCACATTGCCTGCACATCCGCTCAGCGCCGCCACACAAACGGCGACCAGCAGCGCCCCACTCACTCGAGAAAATACCCGCACCATCGCCACTCTCATCCAGACGCCGGTCATCGTGTTCCGGCAACGCCAGCGATCATAGAGCCGTACCCGCCCGCGGTATAGCCTTAAACCGCAGACTCTGCGATTGCATAGAGCAAACTGATTGGTCGCTAACGACCTTTGGTCAATAGCTTGAAACACCCCATTGACTAGACTGTCACTCAAATAGAGCGAATTGCGAAAAGCGGGCGCCCGATGCAGGGCGAAGAGGAGGCACCAATGAGCCTGACCATGACCATCGTGATGTTGATAGCCGGCTGGCTGGCCGTGGCGACTGCCATGTTGTGGGGTGTGCTGCGGATTTCGCGGCGGCATCATCATCCGGTGCAGACGATGCCGGTTGAGAAGACAGAAAAGCATGCCGTGCGACACGTTACTGCGCATTGAAGATCAAAAGCGCCCTCACCTAGCCCTCTCCCGGAGGGAGAGGGAACTGACCGGGGTTGTTCTTTTGAGTTACGCAGACCTGAAATATCCAGCCGAACTCAGCATTTGAAAAGCCCAAAAATCGGCTCCCTCTTCCTCGGGAGAGGACTGGGGTGAGGAGCTGGTTCTTAAACACAACGCCAATATCAAAGTGAGAAAAAACCGCCTGGACTCAACCAGCCCAGACGGTTTTTTGTGTTCTCAGCAATTACGCCTGCTGAGCTACCTTCTTCTGCTTCGCCCGGCGCGACATCATGTTCAACACTTCGATACCCGCCGAGAATGCCATGGCCGCGTACACATAGCCTTTCGGTACGTGGGCGCCGAAGCCTTCGGCGATCAGCGTCATGCCGATCATGATCAGGAAGCCCAGCGCCAGCATGACCACGGTCGGGTTGTCGTTGATGAACTTGGCCAGCGGATCAGCCGCGAGCAGCATCACCAGCACCGACACTACTACCGCGATGATCATGATCGGCAAGTGTTCGGTCATGCCGACAGCCGTAATGATGCTGTCGATCGAGAACACCATGTCGAGCATCAGGATCTGACCGATAGCCGCAGCAAAACCCAGCGTTACGGTAGAAGCCGCAGTCTTCGGATCTTCTGGCGACGGGTCCATGCTGTGATGGATCTCGGTCGTGGCTTTCCACACCAGGAACAGACCACCGGCAATGAGGATCATGTCCTTCCAGGAGAACGCCTGGCCAAGGATTTCGACCACAGGCTCGGTCAACTGCACGATGAACGCGATGGTGCTCAACAACGCCAGACGCAGAATCAGGGCCATGCCGATACCGATACGGCGCGCCTTCTGCCGATGCTGTTCGGGCAGTTTGTTGGTCAGGATCGAGATAAAGATCAGGTTATCGATGCCGAGCACGATTTCCATCACCACCAATGTGGCCAAAGCAACCCAAGCGGTGGGGCTGGCGGCGAGTTCTAACAGATATTCCATGGGTCAGTCCTGACTCTGTGTAAGACGGTTCAGATGGTCTTGGAGGAAGATTCGGATTCTTCCGCCTGTTTTTCCGGTGTTTCTTTCTTCTGGATCAAGCCACCGGTGGCATCGCTGAGCGCTTGCTCGGCGGCCTTGTGGGTGTCGTCGATCGCTTGCTTGGCGGTTTCAGCCGCCGCGCCCATCAATTGCTGGGCGCTTTTTTCTGCCTGATCGCAACCGGCCAGAACCAGTAAAGACGCAAACATCACTGCGGGAAATGTGTATTTCATAAGGTTTCCTTCGAATGAACAGACAGGCGCGCACACCGGCCGTCGATGGTTGGGCATTCTAGGGAGATGAACAGTTCAGGAAAATTCGTATTTTTAGCGGCTATACTTCGGTTTTCACGAAGCGACGATCGACATGCTCAACTACCGCCAACTGCATTACTTCTGGGTCGTGGCCAAGACCGGCAGTATCGTCCGCGCCTGCGAGCAACTGAACCTGACACCGCAGACCATCAGCGGGCAGATCTCCCTGCTCGAACAAACCTTTAACGTGGAACTGTTTCGTCGTGTCGGCCGCCAGCTGGAGCTCACCGAAGCCGGGCGCCAGGCCCTGCCCTACGCCGAGCAGATGTTTCAACTGGGCGGCGAGCTGGAGCTGATGCTGCGTGCGCAGCCCAACGAGCAGCAGATACTCTTTCGCGTCGGCGTCGCCGACGTGGTGCCCAAATCGATTGTTTATCGCCTGATCGCGCCGACCATGGAGTTGAGCGAGCCGCTGCGCATCACCTGCCGCGAAGACAAGCTCGAGCGCCTGCTCGCCGATCTGGCCATTCAGCGTCTGGATCTGGTGATTTCCGACAGCCCGATGCCTTCGCATCTGGACATCAAAGGCTACAGCCAGAAACTCGGTGAATGCGGCATCAGTTTTTTCGCCACCGCCGAACTCGCCGCGCAGTATGGCCAGGACTTCCCGCGCAGCCTGCACGGCGCACCGCTGCTGATTCCCGGCGCGGAAACCGTGGTGCGCAGCCGTTTGCAGCGCTGGTTCGCCGAACAGCAGATCCAGCCGCAGATTGTCGGCGAATTCGATGACAGTGCTTTGATGCAGGCCTTCGGCCAATCCGGCAGCGGGATCTTTATCGGCCCGAGCGTGATTGCCGAGGAAGTGAAGCGCCAGTACGGCGTCGAGTTGATCGGCCAGACCGACGCGGTGAGCGAGTCGTTCTATGCGATTTCGGTGGAGCGCAAAGTCAAGCACCCTGGCATCGTAGCGATTACCGAGGGTGCCCGACGCGAGTTGTTTACCGGGTTATGAAGCGCAGACTTCACGCGGCTTCAGCGTCATCAGCACCATGGCGAGGAACACCGACAGCAAAATGAAGCCGGCAGCGGCAAAGCCCAGAAAGCCCAGCCCGGCACTGTCGATCACCCGGCCGCCGACTATCGCGCCCAGGCCGATACCGAGATTGGCTCCGGCGATGTTCAGCGACGCGGCAAACGCAGGCGCTTGCGGCGCAGCCTTCATCAGGCGCACATGGCTGACCAGGAACAACGCCGCCTGGGTTACACCCCAGATGCCCATCGCCACCGCCAGGCCTACTGGCGAATGAATGTTTGGCACCAGCGAGACCATGCCGGCGATCATGAACGCACAGAACAACACCGACGCCCCCAGCGGATGCCGATCCACCGCTCGCCCGCCGAGCGAGTTGCCGATCAGCCCGACGGCGCCAAACGCCATCAGGCACCAGCCGACCACGGTGCCGTTGAAACCGGCAAGTCGTTCGAGGATGTCCGCAAGGTAGGTGTAAGCGGTGAACATGCCGCTGAACACCAGAATCGACAACAAGATATGGCCGAGCATCAGCGGGCTGCGCAGGATCTTGAACTGCGAACGGAAGCTGACCTGATGCTGGTGCAGACTGGTTTTCGGCAGGTAGACAAACAGCAGCAAGGCTTTGGCAAACGCGATCAGCGCGAGAATGCCGAATGCGCTGCGCCAGCCGAATGCGTCGGAAATCAGCGTGCCGACCGGAATGCCAAACACCGTGGCGCAGACGATACCGAAGCCGATCTTGGCGATGGCGCGGCCGGCGAAATCCGGGCCGACGATGTCGACGGCGGTTTCACTGGCCAAGGCCCAGAACACCGGCAAACCCAACGCCGGAATCAACCGCGCAATGGCCATCACCCAAATGTTCGGCGCCAACGCCGCCACGGTATTGGCCAGACCGAACATGATCAGGATGCTGATAAACAATTTGCGCCGCTCGAAACGGGCGAAATAAGCGGTCAGGAACGGGCCGAACAGCGCCACGGTAAAGGCGAACAAGGTCACCAGCAGCCCGGCTTGCGGGATGCTGACTTCGAGGTCTCGGGCAATCGCCGGCAACAGGCCGACAATGACGAATTCCGTGGTCAGCACCGTGAACCCGGCGGCGGACAACAGAAGAATAGGCAACAGCATGCGCAACTCCAGCAAAACGACGACACCAGCGATGACCCGGAGGCCCGCTGGCAGAACTTGAAAATGAGGATGGCGAAGCTTAACAGACTGCGTCCGCACTGAGTTGCCCAAAACTGCCGATCTGCCGGGCCGATCCGGTGGCAGATCGTCACAGGCCTGAAGGTTCACGCCTACGCTGTGATAAAGTCCGCGCCCTGAAAATCGTACAGCTGTTCAACGTGCCGTTTGGCGGCGTTGATGTCACTTCGACAGGCGTTTCGTGACTGCCCACGACGCTTCGCACCCTATAAAAAACAGAGATGCCGCTATGACCGCTTCATCCCCTTCGTTACTGCAACGCCTGAAACGCCTGAGTCTGGTGACCCAGATCGTCATTGGTCTGATCGCTGGTATTGCCCTGGCCCTGATTGCACCTGAGCTGGCGAAGTCCACTGCGTTCATCGGCAAGGTGTTTGTCTCGGCGTTGAAAGCCGTGGCGCCGATTCTGGTGTTCGTGCTGGTGATGGCCTCGATCGCCAACCACAAGCACGGTCAGGAAACCCACATCCGCCCGATCCTGTTCCTTTATTTGCTGGGCACATTCAGCGCTGCGGTGGTGGCCGTGGTCGCCAGCATGGCCTTCCCGTCGAATTTGGTGTTGTCCACCGAGAACGTGGCCGTGACTGCGCCCGGCGGCATCGGCGAAGTGCTGCAAAGCCTGTTGCTGAGCGTCGTCGACAACCCGGTCAGCGCGCTGATGAATGCCAATTTCATCGGCATTCTGGCCTGGGCAATCGGCATGGGCATCGCCATTCGCCACGCCGGCGATACCACTCGCGAAGTGCTCGGTGACTTGTCCAACGGCGTTACCGTGATCGTCCGTGTGGTGATTCGCTTCGCGCCGCTGGGCATCTTCGGCCTGGTCGCGTCGACACTGGCCACCTCCGGTTTCGGCGCGCTGCTTGGCTACGCGCATCTGCTGGCGGTGCTGCTGGGCTGCATGCTGTTCGTTGCGCTGGTGATGAACCCGCTGATCGTGTTCTGGAAGCTGCGCCGCAACCCGTATCCATTGACGCTGATGTGCCTGCGCGAAAGTGGCATCACCGCGTTCTTCACCCGCAGTTCGGCGGCGAACATTCCGGTCAACCTGGAATTGAGCAAACGCCTGGGCCTGCACGAAGACACCTACTCGGTATCGATCCCGCTCGGCGCGACCATCAACATGGCCGGTGCGGCGATCACCATTACCGTACTGGCCTTGGCGGCGGTGCACACTATGGGCATCGCCGTGGACATCCCGACCGCTATCCTGCTCAGCGTCGTCGCCGCGATTTGCGCCTGTGGCGCTTCGGGTGTGGCCGGTGGTTCGCTGCTGCTGATTCCGCTGGCGTGCAGCCTGTTCGGCATCCCGAGCGAGATCGCCATGCAGGTCGTGGCGGTGGGCTTCATTATTGGCGTGCTGCAGGATTCGGCGGAGACCGCGCTGAACTCGTCGACAGACGTGCTGTTTACCGCGGCGGCTTGCCTGGGGGAGGAAGAGAAGGCTCAGCGTACGGCGTAACCGCCTTACCTTGTGGGAGCGAGCCTGCTCGCGAAAGGGGCGAGACCTTCAGCATAAATAGCGCCTGATACGCCGCATTCGCGAGCAGGCTCGCTCCCACAGAAAAACAAAAGCCCGCCAAGGCGCGAACCTTGGCGGGCTTTTTCGTATCGGGGTGTTTAGAACGCGCCCATGTAATCGCGCTTGCCCACTTCAACACCGTTATGACGCAGCAGCGCGTAGGTGGTGGTGACGTGGAAGAAGAACTGCGGCAAGCCGTAAGTCAGCAGATACGCCTGACCACTGAAGCGCTTCTCTTTCGGCGTGCCCGGACGGGTGACGATTTCGATGCCTTCCTTGCCATCGATCTGCTCTGGCTTGATCTCGCCGATGAAGGCCAGAACCTTGGTGATCAGCGCTTGCAGTTCGGCGAAGGTGGTTTCAGTGTCGTCGTACTTCGGCAGTTCGACTTCGGCCAGACGTGCCGACACGCCTTTGGCGAAGTCCACGGCGATCTGCACCTGACGCACCAGCGGGAACATGTCCGGGTACAGGCGCGCTTGCAGGAAGACGCTCTGGTCGACGTTTTTCGCGCTGGCGTGGGCTTCAGCCTTTTTCAGCACATCGCTCAGAGCGTTGAGCATTTGTTGAAAAACCGGGACGGATGCGGCGTACAGTGAAATGGTCATGGCAGTCTCATGTGATGGCTGGGTAATACGTGGTGGCGATTATAGCCATGCTTGATGAGCACACGGCTTGCCTTTTGTTTGGCAAGGATTAGGCTAGGCGGCTTCGACTGCAGAGGGAACGCGCGATGAGCAACGAACAAGAATCCACCTCCGAACAGCCTCGGCTCAATGCCACGGAAATCCGCATTCTCGGTGCGCTGATCGAAAAACAGGCCACCAGCCCGGAAACCTACCCGCTGACCCTCAACGCACTGGTGCTGGCCTGCAATCAGAAAACCAGTCGCGAACCGGTGATGAACCTCAATCAGGGCCAGGTCGGGCAGAGCCTGCGGGCGCTGGAGGGTCGTGGCTTTACCCGGCTGGTGATGGGCAGCCGTGCCGACCGCTGGGAGCACAAGGTCGACAAGGCGCTGGAACTGGTGCCGGCACAGGTGATTCTGACGGGTTTGATGTTTCTGCGCGGCCCGCAGACCGTTAACGAACTGCTGACCCGCAGCGGGCGCATGCACGAGTTCGAGGATGCCGAGCAGGTCGTGCATCAGCTTGAACGCCTGATCGCCCGCGGTCTGGCGGTTTTGATTCCGCGTCAGGCCGGGCAGCGTGAGGACCGTTATACCCATGCCCTCGGCGATCCGGCGGATATCGAAGCGATCCTGACGGCGCGGCAAAATCCTGGGGAGCGATCGAGCGGTGGCGTTTCACTGGAGCGTATCGAAGAGCTGGAAGCACGGATCGCAGCACTGGAAGAACGCCTGGCCCGCCTCGAATAATTACCACAGAGCCAATGTGGGAGCGAGCCTGCTCGCGAAAGCGTCGAATCAGTCAACGAACATGGCGACTGACCCACCGCCTTCGCGAGCAGGCTCGCTCCCACAGGGTCTGCGCCATATTCAGCTGCCCGCTCTATTCCCCATCCCAATAATCCACGCCATCCACCTGCCGCGCGACAGCGACAAAACCCGAGGCATTGCCCTCGGCATCCACCGTGAAATGATCCATCACCGCATACTTGTTCGAATCCGGATACTCGCAGATCTCCGGCTGCTGCTGAGTGCTCACCGCCAGATAACGCAGCTCATCCGCGCTGGTATTGATGATCTGATGTGCCTTCTCCGGTCCGCCGGGTGGGCAGGCGATCACATCACCGGCGCGGATCGGAAAGCGCTCGTCTCCCAACCGCACCTCGCCCTCCCCGGCCACCACGTAGAACATTTCCTCGTTGACCCGATGGCTGTGGAATGGACTGCCGCGCATGCCCGGCGGCAGCGCATAGAGGCGATAACCGAGTTTCTGCGCACCCAGTTGCTGACCGATCCGCGCGATACGCTGCTGATAACGCCCGGCGGTATCGCCTTGCGGCGCGAGGGCTTCGGGTAGGGCTTCGAGTTCGACCTCGTTGAGGTTGAGGATGGGCGGATGCATGGGCGGCCTCGTTTAAGGTTTTTGTGGTGGGCTGGTCTGTGCGTGCCGGCGAGGATTATAGATAGTGATCCAGAACCGCAGCGCGGCCTTCGCGAGCAGGCTCGCTCCCACATTCAATCGCATTCCAGCTCAACCTGTGGGAGCGAGCCTGCTCGCGAAGAGGCCCGCCACGCCACTTCAAACCCGATCAGCTACGCGCAAACGCCACCGCCGCCGCAAACTGCGCCTCATTCGGCCGCACCCCGGTGTACAGCACAAACTGCTCGAGCGCCTGAATCGCGATCACCTCAAGCCCGGTGATCACTCGCTTGCCCTCGGCCCGCGCACGCACGATCAGCGGTGTTTCCGACGGAATCGCCACCACGTCGAATACAGTCTCAGCCGCTTTGATCACTTCAGGCTCGAACGCCAGTTGCCCCGCCTCCGGCCCGCCGTCCATGCCTACCGGGGTGACATTGATCAGCATCTGCGGGCGCTCGTCACCCAGCTCGGCCTGCCAGCGATAACCCAGCGAATCCGCCAGGGCGCGGCCGGCGCGTTCGTTACGGGCGACAATCAAACCGTTCTTGTACCCACCATCGCGCAGGGCGCTGGCCACCGCTTTGGCCATGCCGCCGCTGCCACGCAGGGCGAAGGTCGAATCTTTCGGCACCGCGTGGCTTTCCAGCAATTGCGCGACGGCGATGTAATCGGTGTTGTAGGCCTTGAGGTGGCCGCCAGTGTTGACGATGGTGTTGATCGACTGGATCGCCGCCGCCGACGCATCCAGCTCATCGACCAGCGCAATGCAGGCCTCCTTGAACGGCATCGACACGCCGCAGCCGCGAATGCCCAGTGCCCGGATGCCGCCGACCGCGCCGGTCAGGTCCTGGCTGCTGAATGCCTTGTAATAGAAATTCAGGCCCAGCTGTTCATACAAATGGTTGTGAAAACGCAGACCGAAATTCCCCGGCCGCCCCGACAGGGACATGCACAGTTGGGTGTCTTTGTTCGGGTTCATCTGCATGAAACTTCTCCTTCAAACGCACTTTCGGATGGACGGGATTGGCCAGCCCACCGGGTTCTGGATCATCATTCAGGCTTGTTTGTGGCGCCGCGCAGCCGGGTAAAGAAGCCGCTACAGACCTTACACAAAATTTACCCAGCGGCTGTGCTGAATTTCGCAAATTTGCTGTCTTAGCTGTATCCCCGCGACAACTGTGGGCCTGGTTCAGGCCCAGCCGCCGGGTCGAAGAACCGAGGACTTATCATGATTCGTAAACTTCCCATCATGGCTTTGTTGATTGGCGCACTTGCCGTCACCGGCCAGGCTGAAGCGGGTGGTGGCCATGGCTGGCAGGGCCCTGCAGTGTTTGGCGCGATCGTCGGCTCGGCCATCATCGGCTCGGCACTGATCAACCAGGATCGGCCGGTGTACGTGCAGCAGCAGCCGGTTTATGTTCAGCCGCAACCGGTCTACGTGCAGCAACCGCCACCACCGGTCTATTACCAACCGGCGCCGGTGTATGTGCAGCAACCGGTTTACGTACAGCCGGCCCCGGTCTATTACGGCCCGCCTCGCGGTTATTACGGTCGGCCCCACGGCTATTACGGCGGCCCACACGGTTACTACGGTGGTCCACGCTGGTAAGCGCAACACAGAGCCCTGCTTTCGAGCGGGGCTTTTCTATGACCGCTGGTCGGCGAAGGTCTGAAAAAATCGCGCCGAGGTCGCTGTGAGGACAGTGTGAGCAGCTAAAGTCGGCATGATGGAATCGACCGTTGCGCTTTTTTTCATCAAACGGTCACCACTTTGTCATGACGGAACCGCAATCTGAATCCGTCCGTAAACAACAGATCGATAACAACAAGGACGACTGTATGCCCACCCAAAACCCGCACCGCATCGTTGGTCTGTGCACCTCGAGCAAGGTCTACAGCGCGCTCACCGAGCTCAAGCACCTGGAAGGCCATCGCTGCGCCAAGCTGCTGTCCCTGCTCGCCGAAAACCTTGTGCACAAGGGCCTGCTCAATGAACGCGAAGTCATGCACATGCTCGATCAAGTGGTGGAATGAGGCCAGACCTCACTGGCATCAATGACCACTATCGAAAGCGTTGATTGTCCGTCGTGCCGGCAAATCCCTAAGGTAGCCCCATCAGTTTGATGGAGGGTTTTCCCATGGCACAGGTTCAAATCATGTCGGTGATCGGCAGCGCAGTTCCCGCTTCGCTGCGTGCATCCGGTTTGCTCGCTTGCTGGTATCTGGTGCGCGATGGCGAGCCGATCAGCGGCCCGCTCACCTCCTTGCCAGCAGCACAGGCCTTGTCGCAACAAGTCGCCAGCAACACGTTTCATGCCTAAGGCAGCTGCACCTTGGGCTTGGTCTCGACGAACAGCGCCCAGCTCGACAGGAACAATGCGGCAATCAGCGGCCCGATGACAAAGCCGTTGAGGCCGAAGACCGCGAGGCCGCCCAGGGTCGACACCAGAATCAGGTAATCGGGCATTTTCGTGTCCTTGCCCACCAGGATCGGGCGCAGCACGTTGTCGACCAGGCCGATCACGAATACGCCGAACAAGCCCAGCACCACACCCTGCCAGATCATCCCGCTGAGCAGGAAGTACACCGCCACCGGCGCCCAGACAATCCCCGCGCCCACTGCTGGCAACAGCGACAGAAACGCCATCAGCACCGCCCAGAGCAACGCGCTGGGAATGTCGAGAAACCAGAAGATCAGCCCGCCCAGCGCACCCTGGGTCACGGCCACTACCACGTTGCCCTTGACCGTCGCGCGCACCACGCGGTTGAACTTCAGTTGCAGGCGACGCTTGTGATTTTCCTCCAGTGGCACGGCGGTGCGCATCTTGCGCGCCAGCTCGGGGCCGTCTCGCAGAAAGAAAAACAGCAGATACAGCATGATGAAAAAGCTCACCACGAATTCAAACGTGCCCTGGCCGAAACTGAACGCCTGAGTCGCCAGCACCTGGCTGCCCTGCATCGCCGTTTTGACGATTTTCTCGCGCAGGCTGTCGAGTTCGCCCATGCCGAAGCGGTCGAGCAAGTGCTGAAAGTACGGCGGCAGGCTGTGCTTGAACTGCGCCAGATAGGCGGCGATGTCCAACTCACCGCTTTCGATGTTCTTGTAAACCGTCGCGCCTTCCTGCACCAGCAGGATGCTGACGATGATCACTGGCAGAATCGCGATCACCAGGCACAGGCTCAAGGTGCACAGCGAGGTCACGTTGCGTGGCCAGCCGAATTTCAGCTGCACCTTGCGCTGCACCGGCGCAAACAGAATGCCGAGGATCACAGCCCAGAACACCGCGCCGTAAAACGGCAGCAGAATCCAGATAAAGGCCACCGTGACCAGCACCAGCAGCACTGTCAGGGATTTGAATTGCAGACTCTTTTCGTTCATATCCGGTCCATGTCAGTCAGGCGTCACGCACGCCCGCCCCACTTAGTCAGCCGCCGCGCGCGCGAGTGCCATGTTTATTCATGGAGCATAGATCCAGATCAATAAACCCTCGCAACAGCTGCCCTACCCTGCGCGGCTTTTGCGACCGACAGCCAAATGCAGACTCTCATTGCCCCCGAGCTTCTCGCCCCCGCCGGCACCCTGAAAAACATGCGTTACGCCTTCGCCTACGGCGCCGATGCGGTCTACGCCGGCCAGCCGCGCTACAGCCTGCGGGTGCGCAACAACGAATTCGACCACGCCAACCTGGCGCTGGGCATTCGAGAGGCGCAGGCGCAGGGCAAGCGCTTCTACGTGGTGGTCAACATCGCCCCGCACAACGCCAAACTGAAGACGTTCCTCAAGGACCTGGCGCCGGTGATCGAGATGGCCCCGGATGCGCTGATCATGTCCGATCCGGGCCTGATCATGCTGGTGCGCCGGCATTATCCGCAGATGCCGATTCACCTGTCGGTGCAGGCCAATACGGTGAATTGGGCGAGCGTCGAGTTCTGGCAGCAACAGGGGCTGAGCCGGATCATTCTGTCGCGCGAACTGTCCCTGGAAGAAATCGGTGAAATCCGCGAGCAGGTGCCAGGCATGGAGCTGGAAGTATTCGTGCATGGCGCGCTGTGCATGGCCTATTCCGGGCGCTGCCTGCTGTCCGGTTACATGAACAAACGCGATGCCAATCAGGGCACCTGCACCAACGCCTGCCGCTGGAAATACACGGCGCAGGAAGCCACGCAAAACCAGCTCGGCGAGATCGTCCAGACCTTTCAACCCGAGCCCACGCTAGGCCTCGGCGCACCGACCGACCAGGTCTTTCTGTTGCAGGAAACCAACCAGCCCGAGGCATTGATGCCAGCCTTCGAAGACGAACACGGCACCTACATCATGAACGCCAAGGACCTGCGCGCCGTGCAGCATGTCGAGCGGCTGACGCGCATGGGCGTGCATTCGCTGAAGATCGAGGGCCGGACCAAATCGCACTTCTACTGCGCACGCACCACGCAGGTGTATCGCCGGGCGATAGATGATGCGGTGGCCGGGCGCGCGTTTGATCGCAGCCTGATGCTGGATCTGGAGTCGCTGGCCCAGCGCGGCTACACCGAAGGTTTTCTGCGCCGCCATGTGCATGACGAATATCAGAACTACCAGCACGGCAGTTCCGTGTCGGAGCGTCAGCAGTTCGTTGGCGAGCTGACCGGCGAGCGCCGGGATCGCCTGGCCGAGGTGAAAGTGAAGAATCGTTTTGCCGTAGGCGATCATCTGGAACTGATGACGCCCAAGGGCAATTTCCATTTTGATCTGCATGAGTTGCAGAGTGTCAGCGGCCAAGCGATCAAAGTGGCGCCGGGGGACGGGCATACGGTGTACGTGCCGATACCGGACGCGGTGGACTTGCGCTTTGGGTTGTTGATGCGGGATTTGCGAGTTGGTTGACTGGCGATCCTGTCTGGCAATCGCAGCATGGCCGTGATTTGCTGGTGAAGCCGATGCCGTCTTCGCGAGCAGGCTCGCTCCCACAGTGGATGACACAAACTCCCTGTGGGAGCGAGCCTGCTCGCGAAGAGGCCGGCGAACTCAGCAAAAAACACCAGACCTCAGCACCTATCATCCGACAACGATCACTGTCGCAACCTTGCTTCGGCAAACTCCTCCCGCAACATCGCCACAAACGCCTCGCGCGCCGGGTGCACGCCTGCATTCTCATGCCAGTAAAACAAATTCTCGATCGCCGTCAGTTCGGCAAATTCATGACCCACGCAGCCCGCGCCTTTGGCGTACTGCTCGAACACGCCCTTGGGCACCAGCGCCACCCCGGCACCGGCGCTGACGCAGCCGACAATCGCTCCGTAACTGGCCAGACTGACAATCGGCAGCGCCTGCCCCTGACGCAGCAACCAATGCTCAAGTGCCGCGCGGTACGGGCACCCCTGCGGCCACATGAATACGGTTTTGTCTTGCAGATCCGCGATGTCACGCACCGGTGCGAATGACGTCGAAGCGATCAGCAATAACTCCTCGCGATACATCGGCGTACGTTTGAGCTGCGCACGTTCGACATCCACCGCCACGATCGCGCCATCGAGACGATGGTTGACAGTGTCGTCGAGCAACTGGCTCCAGGTTCCGGTGGTCAGTTCCAGTGCGACTTGCGGGTAGCGCTTGTGGAATTTCGCCAGCAGGCGCGGCAAGCGCCCGGTCGCCGAGGACTCGATCGCGCCAATACGCAGCGGTCCGGACGGCTCGGCGGCCGGGTCGAGCGCGCGTTTGGCTTCGACGGTCAGCGCCAGAATCTTTTCCGCATAAACCAGAAAGGTCTGCCCCGCCGGGCTGATGCGCAACCCGCGCCCCTCGCGCAAGAACAGCGCCACGCCCAACTCGGCCTCCAGCGCTTTGATCCGCGCAGTAATATTCGATGGCACGCAGAACAGCTTTTCGGCGGCCCGGGCAATGCTGCCGACCTCGGCCACGGTCTTGAACATGCGGATTTGCGCCAGCTCCATAATCATCACTCTGAGTGAACAGTCAGCGCAGTATAAGTCAGTTGTGACGAATGATCGGGCGCCCGGATACTCGGCGCATCCACTGCCTTGGTGCCTCGATCATGACTTCAACTTCTAACTGCAAAATTATCCTGGCCATGGCGTTTGTCATCGGCTGCTGGGGCTATTCGCCTACTGGCATTCACATCGGCTTGCAAGGGTATGAGCCCGGACATCTGGCCTTGCTGCGTTTTCTGCTGGCCTCGCTGTTGATGGCGCTGATCGCCATCGTCAAGGGCATTCGCCTGCCGCAGTGGCGCGATGTGCCGTTGCTGTTTGCCTTGGGCTTCTTTGCCGTCAGCCTGCATCACGTCGCCCTGAACATCGGCCAGCAAAACATCAGTGCCGGGGCTTCCAGCGTGCTGGCGCAATCGAGCCCGTTGTTCAGCACGCTGCTGGCGCGATTCGTCTTCAAGGACTGCGTCAGCATCTGGCGCTGGGGTTGCGTGTTGCTTGGATTTGTCGGCGTGGTGATCGTGGTCAGTGGCGATAGAGGCCTGGGCGCTATCGATGCCCATGGCTTGCTGATTTTGTTGGCGGCGCTTTCCTGGAGCATCTATTTCGCCCTGCAAAAGCATCATGCGCGGCGGTATGACGGTTTCAGCCTGGGCTGCTACGCGGTGTGGTCGGGGACGTTGCTGTTGCTGATTTATCTGCCGGGGCTGGCTGACGCCGTGATGCAGGCGCCGGCGCGTGCGCAGTGGGCGGTGCTGATGTTGGGGATGTTTCCCAGCGCTCTGGCGTATCTGGCCTGGGGCTTCGTGCTCAAGCATGTGGATTTGAGTCGGGCGACGATGACTTTGTATCTGATACCGCCGACGGCCATGGGAATCGCGTCGTGGGGATTGGGGGAACGGCCGACGTTGATGGTACTTATGGGGGCGGTGGTGGTGTTGATCAGTGTGTTGGCGTTGAATCTGGAGCGTGGGCCTGGGGTCGTTCGGGCAGCTGAGAGCAAGGCGTGAATCTGCTGTGAATCCGATGCCGTCTTCGCGAGCAGGCTCGCTCCCACAGTGGATGACGCAAATTCCCTGTGGGAGCCTGCTCGCGAAAAATCCAGACCTCAGCGCATATCATCCGACAACGGTGTCGGCTCATCCGCCGGCGGTACATCGTCGTCATCCGGCGGATCCTTCCAGTCGTCCGGACGGTCGGCATCGCTCAGTGGATCGCGCCCCGGGTCCATCCCCGGCGGCGCATCGTGATCGCTCAGCGTCGGCTCGTCGGTGCCGGATACGGGGCGGGTCTGGTCGGTGGGCGCCATGCCACCGGGAACAAGTGCGTCATCAGCCATGCTGCACCTCACAATACAGGCCCGGATTATCCAGGACGTATTACTTGGAAGCGCGGATGTCGAGGGCGTGCGGTAGATCAGACCAGCGGCATCAGCCCTGGGCGATAAAGCGATCGCGACTGTTGGTCAGGTGCAGCCACATGGCGGCGCGGGCGGCATCGGCGTCCTGACGCTTGATCGCATTCAGAATCGCCTCGTGTTCCAGATTCGCCAAGTGTCCGAGCTTGCTCAGATCCGCCGCGCCGCGTTCGGCGGCATTCAGCCGATTGCGCGGGATCATCGCGTTGCCCAAGTGTTGCATGATCTCGCTGAAACAAGCGTTGCCGGTGGCCTCGGCGATCAACAGATGAAAACGCCGATCGGCCTCCACGCAACTGTCGTTGTTGGCCAGCAGCCGCTGATAGTCATCCAGTGCCTGACGCATTTGCTGCAACTGCTGCTCACTGCGTCGCTGCGCGGCCAACGCCGCCGCTTGCGTCTCCAGACCCATGCGCAATTCGAGGATGCTGCGCACACCGAGCGCCGTGTCGACATTCAGGCGCAGGCCCTGCTCCGCTGCGCGCTCGATCACGAAGGTACCGATGCCGTGGCGCGTCTCGACCAGCCCGGAGGCCTGCAACTTGGAAATCGCCTCGCGCACCACCGTGCGGCTGACCCCGTGCTCCTGCACGATCGAGTTCTCCGAAGGTAGCTTGTCACCGGGCGACATGTGTCCGAGCAGGATGCTCTGGGTGAGTTTTTCCACCAGGTCATGAGCGAGGTTGTGTGTGCGTTTGCGCGCGGGGGCGTCGAGGTCTTCTTGCATGGTCGGTTCCGGAGATCGGGGCTTGCCGATCGTAGCACTGCGGGATGACGGTTGAGATTGATTTTAGCGGTTGAGAGCCCCCACAACTTGTATGACAACACTCAATTAACTCAGGTCTGTTGAGCGGCCTGCCTACGCCCACCCCCAGCCATAAGTCCAAAGTGGCGCCCCATCATGCTTGCCAATCGCCCAATAAATAAGGCGTATAACCGAATTTTCGTATAAAAATCAGAACACTCATAAGAATTTAATCACCTCCGCCCACTTGTAGGACAAAAAAGCGCGGTTGTATGATGTCTATCAACAACGCAGCACCCAGACCTACCCGCATAAAAATAATCAGTGGGAGAAACATCAGTGAAAACCTCCATCTCGGGGATGCAGGAAAGCGTCGATCCGACGCTCGCCTCAGCCATCTCCAAAGTCAAACGCCACGTCCTGCCGCTCTTCGTGATCATGTTCGTCGTCAATTACATTGACCGGGTGAACATCGGTTTCGTCCGCACGCACATGGAAACCGATCTGGGCATTGGTGCTGCCGCCTACGGCTTCGGCGCCGGGCTGTTCTTTATCGGTTACGCGTTGTTTGAAGTGCCGTCCAACATGCTCTTGCAAAAAGTCGGCGCACGCATCTGGCTGACCCGCATCATGTTCACCTGGGGCATAGTCGCCGCCTGCATGGCGTTCATCCAGAACGAAACCCACTTCTACATTTTGCGTTTCCTGCTCGGTGTCGCCGAGGCCGGATTCTTTCCCGGGGTAATCTATTACTTCACCCGCTGGCTGCCAGGCGTCGAGCGTGGCAAGGCGATCGCGATCTTTCTCAGCGGCTCGGCCGTGGCCTCGCTGATCTCCGGTCCGCTGTCCGGCCTGCTACTGCAGATCAATGGCCTGGGCATGCACGGCTGGCAGTGGATGTACTTCATCGAGGGGATGTTCTCGGTGTGCCTGTGCGTCTTTGTCTGGTTCTGGCTGGATGCAAAACCCCACGACGCAAAATGGCTGAGCCGCGCCGAACAGGATGCGCTGGTCAGCGCCATCGACGACGAGCAAAAGGCCCGCGAAGCCGCGACGCCGATCCGACCGTCGCTGGGCAAACTGCTCAAGGACCGGCAGATCATTCTGTTCTGCCTGATCTACTTCTTCATTCAGCTGACTATCTACGCCGCGACCTTCTGGCTGCCGAGCATCATCAAGAAGATGGGCGAACTCAGCGACGTGCAGGTCGGCCTGTTCAATTCGATTCCATGGTTGCTGTCGATCGTCGGCATGTACGCCTTCGCCTCGCTGTCGGCGAAGTGGAAGCATCAGCAAGCGTGGGTCGCCACGGCGCTGCTGATCGCCGCAGCCGGCATGTTCATGTCCACCACGGGCGGGCCGATCTTTGCCTTCGTCGCGATCTGCTTTGCGGCACTGGGTTTCAAATCCGCCTCGTCGCTGTTCTGGCCGATTCCCCAGGCTTATCTGGATGCGCGTATCGCGGCGGCAGTGATCGCGCTGATCAACTCGGTGGGCAACCTCGGCGGCTTCGTCGCGCCGACCACCTTCGGCCTGCTGGAGCAACACACCGGCTCAATTCAGGGCGGCCTCTATGGTCTGGCCGCGACCTCGATCATCGCCGCAATCATCGTCTTCGCCGCGCGCACCACACCAAAACCCGCTGCTGAAAAAGCCGTGGCCGACGCCGCGCCGAAACACGCCTGACTTCGTCTCGACAAGGAAAACAATAATGACTGTTCACGATACCGCCAAAGCTCCGATCATCACCGACATGCAGGTCATTCCGGTGGCCGGTCACGACGGCATGCTGCTCAACCTGAGCGGCGCCCACGGGCCGTTTTTCACCCGCAACATCGTCATCCTCAAGGACAACGCCGGCCACACCGGCGTCGGCGAAGTGCCCGGTGGCGAGCGCATTCGCCAGACCCTGGAAGACGCGCGCAATCTGGTGGTCGGCAGCCCCATCGGCACCTACCAGAAGATTCTCAACCAGGTGCGCCAGACCTTCGCCGACCGCGATGCCGGCGGCCGTGGCCTGCAGACGTTCGACCTGCGCATCACTATTCACGCGGTCACCGGCCTGGAAGCCGCTCTCCTCGATCTGCTCGGCCAGCACCTCGATGTTCCGGTGGCGGCGCTGCTCGGTGAAGGCCAGCAACGCGACGAAGTGAAGATGCTCGGTTATCTGTTTTACGTTGGCGATCAACACGAAACCGATCTGGCCTATCGCAGCGAACCGGATGCCGACAACGACTGGTTCCGTGTGCGCCACGAGAGAGCCATGACCGCCGAAGCAGTGGTGCGCCTGGCCGAGGCCGCGCACGCCAAGTACGGTTTCAAGGATTTCAAACTCAAGGGCGGCGTGCTCAGTGGCGATGCCGAAATCGAAGCGGTGACGGCACTGGCCGAGCGCTTCCCAGACGCGCGGATTACCCTCGACCCGAACGGCGCCTGGTCGCTGAAAGAGGCGATTCGTCTGTGCCGCGATCAGCACCACGTACTCGCCTACGCCGAAGACCCGTGCGGTGCCGAAAACGGTTATTCCGGGCGCGAAGTCATGGCTGAATTCCGCCGCGCCACCGGGCTGAAAACCGCGACCAACATGATCGCCACCGACTGGCGTGAAATGGGCCACGCGATTCAGTTGCAGTCAGTGGACATCCCGCTGGCCGACCCGCACTTCTGGACCATGCAGGGTTCGGTACGCGTCGCGCAGATGTGCCACGAGTGGGGCCTGACCTGGGGCTCGCATTCCAACAACCACTTCGATATTTCCCTGGCCATGTTCACCCACGTCGCCGCCGCCGCACCCGGCGAGATCACCGCCATCGACACCCACTGGATCTGGCAGGACGGCCAGCGCCTGACCAAGGCACCGCTGCAGATTGTCGATGGTCTCGTGCAGGTGCCGAAAAAACCCGGGCTGGGCGTGGAGCTGGACATGGATCAAGTGGCCAAGGCCCACGAACTGTACAAAGGCATGGGCCTCGGCGCGCGGGATGACAGCGTGGCAATGCAGTTCCTGATTCCGGGGTGGAAATTCGATAACAAGCGGCCGTGTCTGGTGCGGTGATCTAGCAGGCGTCGCTGATTGCAATTGTGGGAGCGAGCCTGCTCGCGAAGGCGTCAGGTCAGTCGATAGTGCTGTCGTTGATACACCGCTTTCGCGAGCAGGCTCGCTCCCACAAGGGGTTTTGTGTCAGGCAGAAATTTGCAGCAACCACGCCTTGAACGCTTTCATCGCCACCGTTTCCGCTCGCGATTGCAACCGCGTCAGCCAGTAACTGCCGGTGGTGATCTCGATCGCAAACGGCTGGCAAATCGCATCTGCTGCCAGTTGCCGGGCGAACATCAGCGGCGGCGCCAACGCCACCCCGCCGCCCTGCAGTGCGGCTTCCATCATTGCCAGCGACGAATCGAACACGATGCTTTGCGGTGGCGCGGCTTGCGTCGCCAAACCTGCCGCGTGAAACCACTCTGGCCATTCATCGGTGCGATAGGAACGCAGCAAGGTCTGCTGCAACAAGTCAGCCGGCGAGCGCAGTTGCCGGGCAATCTCCGGCACGCACAAGACCGACAACGGCGCATCGAGCAAGCGTGTCGCCTCGATGCCATGCCAGGCGCCAGCGCCGAAACGAATCGCATAATCCAGTCCTTCTGCCGCCACATCGACCCGGTTGTTATTCGTCGACAGACGTAAATCGATCAGCGGATGTTTCCCGCGAAAGTCCGCCAGCCTCGGCAACAGCCAACCCACGGCAAACGTGCCCACCGCGCCGACCGTCAACATGTCGCGATACTGCCCACCGGCCAGACGCTCGAGCATCTGCGCAATATGATCGAATGATGTGCTGAGTACCGGCAGCAAGGTTTCGCCTTCACTAGTCAGCATCAGCCCACGGGGCAGGCGTTTGAACAGGGTCAGGTTGAGTTGCGCTTCCAGGCTTTTGACCTGATGGCTCACCGCCGCTTGCGTCACACAAAGCTCGACGGCAGCACGGGTGAAGCTCAGGTGGCGCGCCGAGGCTTCAAACGCGCGCAGAGCGTTGAGCGGCAGTTGCGGTCGAATCATGCGTTGCCTCAAATTTTTCTAATGGCTCGTGCGAGTTTTCATCGTTTGTCGAGGGCCGGCGAAGTGCCTAAATTGGCCGCGCTGATCGGCCATCCGATGAAAAATCACCCGCAGTGTAGCGGGATACAACAATCGACACTCATGGAGAGTGATTCACTCATGCGTTTCTTAAAACCGAGCAAGGCCTTTTTCTATAGTGCTTTCACCCTGTTCTTCGTCAGCGCTGCCAGTCATGCCGTCACGCCGAGCGATGCGCAATTGCAGGCACTGGTCAGCCAAGCCGTGACCCCGGTGATGCAGCAAAACAACATCCCGGGGCTGACCGTGGCGATCACGCTGAACGGCCAGGCGCATTACTTTAACTACGGAGTCGCCGCGAAAGACACCGGAAAAAAGGTCAGCGAAAACACCCTGTTCGAAGTCGGCTCGGTGAGTAAAACCTTCACCGCCACCCTCGCTGGTTACGCCCAGGCCACAGGCAAACTCGACCTGTCGAGCAAGGCCAGCCAGCTCTGGCCTGAGCTCAAGGGCAGCGCTTTCGACAATATCAGCGTACTGCAACTGGGCACCTACAGTGCTGGGGGTCTGCCGTTGCAATTCCCCGCTGAGGCAGATTCTTCCGACAAGATGCTCGGCTATTACCAACAATGGAAACCGCAGTTTCCCGCCGGCAGCCATCGCCTGTATTCCAACCCGAGCCTGGGCCTGTTCGGCTACCTGACGGCGAAAAGCCTCGGCCAGCCCTTCGAGCAGGCCATGACGCAAACCCTGCTGCCGAAACTCGGCTTGCAGCACACCTTCCTCAGCGTGCCGGCAGCGCAGTCGAAGCTTTACGCCCAAGGCTACGACAGCGCCGACCAACCGGTACGCGTCAGCCCCGGCGCCCTCGACGCCGAAGCCTACGGCATCAAAACCAGCGCCGCCGACCTGCTGCGTTACGTTCAGGCACAGCTGAAACCGGCCAGCCTCGCGCCGGATCTGCACCAAGCCATCGCCAACACCCACATCGGTTATTACCGCGTCGGCGACATGACCCAAGGCCTGGGCTGGGAGCGCTACACCTACCCGATCAGTCTGGAAAAACTGCAGAACGGCAACTCGACCCCAATGGCCATGGAACCGCACAAAGTCGAGTGGCTGACTCCACCGCAAACTGAACCGGCCAATGTGCTGTTCAACAAAACCGGTTCTACACGAGGCTTTGGCGCGTATGTAGCGTTTGTGCCGTCGCGGGACATGGGCATCGTGATTCTTGCCAACAAAAACTACCCGAACGTCGAACGGGTGAAGATTGCGCACACGGTTTTTGCGGCGTTGGCGGATTAAAAAGCAAAAGATCGCAGCCTGCGGCAGCTTCTACAGGATCGGGTTTTTACTCGGTTAATAGTGGAGCTGCCGCAGGCTGCGATCTTTTTGTTTCAGCGCTTAAAGCTGCGCCCGCAACTTCCAGCCGATGACATCCATCAGGTCGCAACTGTCACGCAGCACGGTCGCCGAGACCCGGGCCAGATCCTGCAGCAACAAGGCGTCGTGGCCCTTGCCGTCACCCAGCGCCAGGGTTTCCAGTAATTGCGTTACGCAGCGCAAGCGATACGCCGCAGTGCCGTGTAGAACATCCAGTGGAGCTTCGCTGTCGATCAGCAGACAGGGGATCTTGCAGTCAATCCCGGTGATGGGTATGTAGCGCGCCATGGTAGAACCTCCCTGTTCAATGCTGAGTCGCCGTTGCGGGTGAATCGAGATTGTCCAGCGCGCGGTTGACCAACAGTTCTCCGACTACCGCCAATTGCTGGATCGACAACGTCAGGCTGCGCTGCGCACCGCTCAACTCGCAGGCCAGATCGGTGGTCAGTACGTTCAGTGAGGCAAGGGTTTCGCAGGCATGGCTCAGCAGTGTCGCCGTGTCGATGTCGGGGAGAATGGTGAAGACGTGGCTAATGGGATCGGGTTGGCCGGGGTGGCGCAGACGCGGATTATTGGAGTCGAAGGAGCTTGAATCCATGGGCGATTCGGGGGATTTGGAGTGTGTTTTTTCATAAATAAACCCTCGGGACATTTAAAGAAAAAACTGCCGAACTCACTTCCACGAGAGGGTGGCAGCTTTGCGCAGGTGTGGAAGTCCGGGGAAACCCGAGGAACCCGGTGCACTCAAGAGTGCTCCTGCGCATAGCTGCCATAAGCAAACAATGTTGGCATAAAAACCACCAACATGTGTTTACAGGCGCAATGCGCGCTCGGGAATCACCGGACTTCCACATCCGACCACTGTGTTTTTCAGCGGCCAAAAGAGGTTATTCCTCTGCGTCACAACGCACCAGTTCACGACTGCCGCCGCGTCTTGCAGGAAAAGTCCACCGGATTTGAAGGGGTTGGCGTCAGACGTTTCGGCAGGCACATGCTGCAACGAGTTTTGATTAGCGGATGAAATCGTTGTGTCTAAACTTCACATCTTTCCCGCAATCCGAGTACCGCTCAAAAGGCGCAGTCCATGGAAATCCAAAGCTTCAAACTCTCGAACGTCGGACATTTTGGCGATCTGAATATCGAGTTTGCACCGACCCAGACACATTCATCGAATATCACGGTATTGGTGGGCAACAACGGCACGGGCAAAACCACTGTCCTGAAATCCGTGAACACGTGCCTCACCTGGTTAATTGCGCGAATCCGCTCCGATAAAGGCAAGGGCAGACAGCTTGCCGACGAAGAGATCAGGAACGACGCCCCGGCAGCCGTCATTTCGATTGGTGTCGCGGATCGCTCTCACCCACGGGCTGCTGTCGGCAATGCCAATGATGAAAACCATTTATTCGTATGGGGTAGCGCTTGCACGCGAGGAGCCGGCCCGGTCTCTGGACGTGGCTTTCTGAGGGACGTCAGAGAGCTTGCCGATCACTACCGTACGCGACTCACAGCCGATGCCAGCGCCTCACTCCCCTTGATTGCCTACTACCCAGCCGAACGATGTGTGAACGATATCTCGCTGAAACCCAGCGGCAGACAGGCCTTCGATCAGCTCGATGCGTACGACAGCAGTTTTAGCGATGGCGCCGATTTTCGCGGTTTTTTCGCATGGTTTCGTGAGCGCGAGGACAGCGAAAACGAGGATGGGTTATCTGCTTCGGCACTGACAGCAATCTCGGAAAGATTCGGTACCGACAGCGACGTCTGGAAAGAATTTGCCACAATAAAGGCCTTGGCTCGCGACAGCCAGTTGACTGCTGTTCGCTCGGCTATCGCGGCATTCATGCCGGAGTTTACGAATCTGCGCGTGCAGCGCCGAGCGCGCCTGTTTATGGCCATCGACCGGCAGGGCACATCGCTGGATGTGAGCCGACTCTCTCAAGGCGAAAAATCAATGATCGCGCTGGCTGGCGATATCGCCAGACGTCTGGCACTGCTTAATCCATCACTGGCTGATCCGTTGCAAGGCGACGGCATCGTGCTGATCGACGATGTCGACTTGCACCTCGATCAACGCAGGCAACTCGGTCTGATCGAGCAATTGAGCGCAACCTTTCCCAACTGCCAATTCGTATTGACCACCCGCTCACCTATGATCATTGAGCGTGTACAAGGTGCATTGGTGTACATGCTTGATGACCAGTGATATGCCGACCTGCACATTTTTTTGCAGGCAGCGCCGGTCAAACTGCAGGAGTGAGCCTGCCCGCGATCGCGGTTTGTCAGGCAACATATTCGCGGGCTGATCCGCCGCCATCGCGAGCAGGCTCACTCCTACAAGGGATTTTTGGCGGCCTCGGGTTGTGTTCTGACAAAACAAATGTGGGAGCTGTTTTGCCAGCTCCCACAGGGATTTTGCGTCATTCAGTCAACGCGCAATCAATCATCCGGCATCTGCGGCGGCTTGCTCGGTTTCGCCGGTTTGCTCGGCTTGCTGCCCTTCGCGCCTTTCGCCGGTTCCGGTTCGGTGGTGGCAGGCGTTTGTGCGGCGGCCGCAGCGGCGGCTTCTTTTTCGGCCATGGGCATGGCGTCGATGGTTTCGAAGATTTTCGCCAGGCTCAATGCCTTGGCTTCATCACCCGAGGCGGAGAGCTTGGTTTCGCCGTCCTTGCCCACCAGGAACACTTTCGGATAAGCCCCCGCGCCGAGCTTCAGCGAGCGCAGCAGGGCCATGGTGTCCTGCTGGCCCATGTCCTTGCCGTCGAGCTGGCCGGACATGCTGAGAATGGTGTAGACCTTGATGTTGCGGTCGGTGACGCCCTTTTTGTTGGCCGGGTCTTCCAGTGCCTTTTTCAGGCTCAGCCACACCGGGTCGACGGTGCTTTGCGCAATCACGATCAGCGGGCGGGCGCGGCCCACGTCCCCGGCCAGGGGTGAATCGCTGTCGGCGGCGAACAGGGGGCCGGCGATTGCCAGCAAGAGGGTCAGGGTCAGGGACCTGATGAGCATGCGCATCTCCTTTTGATATCCACGCACTACTGATTGCGCATCGTGGCGATTGTTCCGGCGGCGTCTGGCAAAAAGGCATTGCCCTGTCAGAAGCTTAGGTCAGGGAGAACTTTGCGCAACATGGCGCGAGCGATCATCGGCACATCCCTACAGCCGCTGCATTGGAAGTGTTTTCTCCAGGCCGACTCAGAACGCCAACTTGTAACCAATCAACACCAGCATCGTCGCCAGGCACGGGCGCAGGACTTCGTCGGAGATGCGACCGGTCAGGTGGCTGCCGAGCCAGATGCCGGGCAGCGAGCCCATCAGCAGGAAACCCAGCACGCCCCAATCCATGTTGCCCATGCTTGCGTGGCCGAGGCCAGCGACGAGGGTCAGCGGTACGGCGTGGGCGATTTCGGTGCCGACCAGGCGGCGGGTTGGCAGTAGCGGGTAGAGGATGAACAAGGCGACGGTGCCGAGTGCGCCGGCGCCGATCGAGGTCAGCGCGACCATGGTGCCGAGGATCAGACCGGTGATCACCGTCATGATATTCAGGCGCGAACCGCTCGGGTTGTAGTTGCCACCCGCGCGTTTGTGGGCGAATTCGAGCAAGCGTTTCTTGAAGAAGATTGCCAGGGCCGTGGCGAAGAGGACGAAGCCGAGCGCCTGTTTGATGATGGCGTTCATCGCGTCCGGCGCGGTGTGCAGGGTGCTGAGGAACCACAGGGTCATGACCACGGCCGGTACGCTGCCAAGGGTCAGCCAGCCGGTGATGGCCCAATCGATATTCTTGTTCTTCCTGTGAACGAGGACGCCGCTGGATTTGGTGATCGCGGCGTACAACAGGTCAGTACCCACTGCCGTCGCCGGGTTGATACCGAACCACAGCAGGATCGGCGTCATCAACGAACCGCCGCCGACACCGGTCATGCCGACGATGAACCCTACTACCAGCCCGGCAATCACCAGGCCGAAATTTGCCAATTCCATTCAAGCGTCCAAAAAACGACAGGAAAAATCTGGCCCGCAGCATAGCGATTTTTCTTATAACCACATATATCGATGCGGTCTATCGTTATGCCATATCGAACTCACCGTAGATCCCTGTGGGAGCTTTGCGCTACAGCTCACTGCACCGGCAAGAAATTCAGGAACAGCAGACTCTGCGCGTAATTCAGGCCGATCCTGCGATAGCGCTCATCGAGCATCTGCGTGAGCAGATCCAGGCGCGCGACGATTTTGCTGAATTCGGTGGCGAAGCTGAGGTTGCTGCCCTCCTCCGAGATTTCGTTGGAGAACAGCAATGGCTGGCCTTCCTTGTTCTGCCGTTGCGACAAAATCCACATGGCTTTTTCGATGTTGCGCGCGGCGTTGTGCACGAACGTCGGGTTGATCGCGTCGGTCATGTAGAACTCGGTGCGATTGCCGTGGGCGGTAACCAGCATGCTGCCGATCGCGTAGATGAAGGCGCCGACGCGGTCGCCGAGGAACTCCGGGCTCATCGCATAGCTCAGCGCCGCCAGGTCCTTGCGCCCGCCCAGCACGGGCAACGGTTGCTGCTGCTCGACGGCGAGACGCACCTGTTTCACGGCGGCGTTGACGGTGAGGAAGCCGGATTTGCGCAGCTCTTCCGGGTTGCGCAAATAGAGCTTGCCCATCAGCCGGTAAAGGCTGTCGAGGTTGTCGCGCATCGCCAGGGTGGCCATGCGGTCGACGCTGGTCTGCAGAAATTCCTGCGGCTGCCCTTCACGTATCTGATTGAAAAATCCATTGCCGTTCTGGTGGCTGCAGCCGCCGAGCAACAGCGACAACAGGCAGGCCAGCAGCAGGCACGGGCGGCGGTGAGCGGCGGTGATCAGGGCAAAAACACTCGACATGTAATCTCGGACAGGCACATTCCTGTGCGGCGGGAGTCACCGCATCCTGGCCATGCATAGAGCCACCGATTGCGAAAAAGTGCAGTGCCTGGGACGTTTACCGACCTTCGGTGATTTCCGGCCCGGCAATTAGTCGGACTTTATACTTGCCAACACCGGTAAATCCGCTATAAATCTTCTCTCTCTACTCAAATAGCATGACTAGTGACAGGTAGGCGCTGCCTTCGGCAGCTCCTACGGTCAATACGAAAACAACAACAAAAAGGAAGGTCAACCATGCTTCAATCCCGTCACCTGCTCTCCGGCCTCGGACTGTCCCTGATGATCGCTACCCTTTCCGCCAACGCGGCGGGCCTGACCGCCGAACACAAAGCCTTCGGCAAGACCAATGACGGCACGCCCGTTGAACAGTACATCCTGCGCAACAGCCACGGCATGCAAGCCACTGTCATCACCTACGGCGCGACCCTGCAAGCGCTGAAAGTTGCCGACAAGCACGGCAAGTTCGACGACGTGGTGCTGGGTTTCGATGATGTGCAGGGCTACCAGAAAGGCACCGCGTACTTCGGCGCGACCATCGGCCGCTTCGGCAATCGCCTGGCCGAAGGCGCTTTCGAACTTGATGGCAAGCGCTATCAAGTGCCGCAGAACGACAAATCCAACGCCTTGCACGGCGGCCCCGAAGGTTTCGACAAGAAAGTCTGGAAGGCCAAGGAAACCAAGGACAAGGATTCGGTGGGCGTAACCCTGACCTACCTGTCGGCCGACGGCGAGATGGGCTTCCCGGGCAATCTGACCACCGAGGTCACCTATCGCCTGACCGACAACAACGAACTGCGCATCGACTACAAGGCCAGCACCGACAAGCCGACCGTGCTTAACCTGACGAATCACAGCTACTTCAACCTGGCCGGCGCCGGCAATGGCGATATTCTCAAGCAAGTCGCCATGATCAACTCCAGCCATTACACGCCGGTCACCGCGAAACTGATCCCGACCGGGGAGCTGGCGCCTGTGGCCGGCACGCCGATAGACTTCAGCAAACCGACGGCGATCGGCACGCACATCAAGGCTGATCATCCGCAGCTGAAATTCGCCGAGCCGAAACAGGGCGGCTTCGATTTCAACTGGGCGCTGGACACCAAGGGCGATGTCAGCAAGCTCGCCACCGAAGTCAGCGACCCGCAATCCGGGCGTGTCCTGCAACTGTTCACCACCGAGCCGGGCGTGCAGTTCTACACCAGCAACTTCCTCGACGGCACGGTCAAGGGCAAGGGCGGCAAGGTCTATCCACACTGGGGCGCGTTCACCCTGGAGACCCAGCACTATCCGGATTCGCCGAACCAGCCGGACTTCCCGAGCACGCGGCTTGATCCGGGGCAGACTTATGCCCACAGCGTGGTCCTCAAGTTCTCCACCAAGTAACCTGCCATGCCCCCCTGGCGAGGGGATTCATCCCCGTTGGGCTGCGAAGCAGCCCCGATCCTGCAACACGCGTTGTAACAGAAAGCGTTCTATTGCAGGTTTTTGGGGCTGCTTCGCAGCCCAGCGGGGATAAATCCCCTCACCACACAATCCCCTCGCCACAATTGATCCGGTTTCATCCTTGACTCCCCCTTCCTTATGGGAACCCTTGCTCTATCCTGCTGCCCACTAAAGATATCGACTCTTTAAGCCTGGAGGTTTGAATGCGTACCCTTGAGTTGGCCGGCGTGCGGGTTCCCGTAATTGGCCAGGGCACCTGGCGCATGGGCGAGGATCGCTCGGCGCACAGCCGTGAAGTGGCGGCACTGCGCACCGGCATCGAGCTGGGCATGAGCCTGATCGACACCGCAGAGATGTATGCCGAGGGCGGTGCCGAAACGGTGGTCGGCGAAGCCATCGCCGGTCAGCGCGACAAGGTCTTTCTGGTCAGCAAGGTCTACCCGCACAACGCCAGCCGCCAGGGCATCCCGCAAGCCTGCGAGCGCAGTTTGCGTCGGCTCGGCACTGACTACATCGATCTGTATCTGCTGCACTGGCGCGGTCAGTATCCGCTGGAGGAAACCGTCGAAGCCTTCGAACGCCTGCGCGAGGACGGCAAAATCGGCCGTTGGGGCGTGTCGAATTTCGATGTCGACGATCTCGAAGAACTGTCCAGCTCGGCCTGCGCCACCAATCAGGTGCTGTACAACCTCGAGGAGCGCGGCATCGAATTCGATTTGCTGCCGTGGTGCCAGCATCAGCGCCTGCCGCTGATGGCTTATTGTCCGATCGGCCAGGGCGGCGCGATGCTCGCCGAGCCGGTTCTGCAGGACATTGCCAGGCGCTACAACGCTACCCCGGCGCAGATTTCACTGGCGTGGCTCCTGCGTCAGGACGGCGTGATTGCGATTCCCAAGGCTGTGCGCCCGGAGCATGTGCAACTCAATGCCGAGGCGGCGCAGCTGCAACTGGACGCCGGGGATCTGGCGGCGCTGGACAAGGTGTTCCCGGCGCCACAACGCAAGCAGCGGCTGGCGATGGTCTGAGCTGCCGACTGCGAGGGCTTCGCCATGAGAAGCACAGATCTGCACGACCCGTACAACCTGCAACGTTTTGTCCAGGCACAGGACCCGGTGTTCGAACGGGTCCAGCGTGAACTCGAAACGGGCCACAAGCGCAGCCACTGGATGTGGTTCGTCTTTCCGCAATTCGCCGGATTGGGCGGCAGTGAAATGGCCCGCCACTTTGCGATTGGTTCAGCCGAGGAAGCCCAGGCCTACCTGGCCGACGAACTGCTCGGGGCGCGGCTGCGCACCTGCACGCAACTGGTCCTGAATGTGTCGCAGCGTTCGATAGCAGAAATTTTCGGCCATCCCGATGACCTTAAATTTCATTCTTCAATGACCCTGTTCGCCCAGTTCAGCGCCGAGGACAGTCTGTTCCATCAGGCGCTGGAGCGTTACTTCCACGGCATTCTCGATGAGTGGACGCTGCAATTGCTCGACTCAAAACAGGCCCAATTGCCCACCGATCAGGGTTGAGAAGTCGTCGTCGACAAACGGCAGAATCGCATCCGCCACCGGTTGCAGCTGGCGGGTGATGTAGTGGTCGTAGTCGATGGCGGCGCGGCGTACCTCCAGCGGCTCCGGGCCGGCCAGGGTGATGACGTAGCTGATCCAGCCGCCGTTCTGATACTGCCGGGGCCGACCCTGCTCGGCGTTGTAGTCATCGGCCAGCCGCGCCGCGCGGACGTGCGGCGGCACGTTGCGTTCGTAATCGTCGAGGGTACGGCGCAGGCGCTTGCGATAGATCAGCCGATCATCGAACTCGCCAGCGAGGGTCTTGCGCACGTAGTCGCGGACGTATTCCTGATACGGCTTGCGCTGAAAAATCCGCTCATACAGCTCTTGCTGAAACTGGCGGGCCAGCAGCGACCAGTCGGTGCGCACGGTTTCCAGGCCTTTGTAGACCATCTCCTCGCTGCCATCGGCGCGGGTGACGAGTCCGGCGTAGCGCTTCTTGCTGCCCTCCTCCGCGCCGCGAATGGTTGGCATCAGGAAGCGCTTGTAGTGAATCTCGAACTGCAATTCCAACGCGCTGTGCAGCCCGTATTCCTCGCGCACATGCGCGCGCCACCAATCGTTGACGTGCTTGACCAGCGCATGGCCGATCTGCGCTGCTTCTTCCTGACCGTGCAGACTGCGCAGCCAGACAAAGGTTGAATCGGTGTCGCCGTAAATCACCGCGTGGCCCTGCTCTTCGATCAACTGGCGAGTGCGCAGCATGATTTCGTGGCCGCGCAAGGTGATCGACGAGGCCAGCCGGGTATCGAAAAACCGGCAACCGCTGGAGCCGAGCACGCCATAGAAGGCGTTCATGATGATTTTCAGCGCCTGAGACAGCGGCGCGTTGTGCTCGCGTTTGGCGGTCTCGCGCCCTTCGGCCACTCGCGCCACGATGGACGGCAGACAATGGCGGGTGCGCGAGAAGCGTGCGCCACGAAAACCCGCTACCGAGTCAGCGTCGTCCGGGTGTTGCAGGCCCTCGATCAAGCCCACCGGGTCGATCAGAAAGGTGCGAATGATCGACGGGTAGAGGCTCTTGTAATCGAGGACCAACACCGATTCGTAAAGCCCCGGTCGTGAATCCATGACAAACCCGCCGGGGCTGGCCTGCGGTGGATTGGTGCCCAGATTCGGCGCAACAAAGCCTTGGCGATGCATCAACGGCATGTACAAATGGGTGAACGCGGCGACCGAACCGCCGCTGCGGTCGGCCGGCAAACCGGTAACGCTGGCGCGTTCGAGCAAAAACGTCAGCAGTTCGGTCTTGGCGAAAATCCGCGTAACCAGCTCGCAGTCTTTGAGGTTGTATTTGGCCAGCGCCAGTTTGTCCTCGGCGAACATGCGATTGATCTCGTCCATGCGCTGGTACGGGTTGTTGATCGCCTTGCCTTCGCCGAGCAGGGTCTGCGCGACGTTTTCCAGGCTGAACGAGGGGAAACTCCAGGTCGCCGAACGCAACGACTCGATGCCATCGATGATCAGCCGCCCCGCTGCCGAGGCGAAATAGTGATTACGGCTGCCGTGCTCGCGCCATTGCATTTCTTCGCCGCCACGGCCGATTTTCAGCGGCACGCCGAGGCGTCGCGCGTGTTCGTGAAGGATGCGCAAATCGAACTGGACGACGTTCCAGCCAATGATCGCGTCGGGGTCGTGGCGGGCGAACCAGTCGTTGAGTTTCTTCAGAATGAGCGTGCGCGAATCGCAGTATTCGAGGTCGAAATCGACAATGCTGGCGTCGCCGTTCGGCGCGCCGAGCATGTACACCTGGCGCTCGCCGCAGCCTTCCAGCGCAATCGAATACAGCTCGCCGTTTTCGGTGGTCTCGATGTCGAGCGAGACCAGACGCAGTTTCGGCCGGTAGCCGGGATCAGGTTTCAACTGGGCGTTGACCAATACGCCGTCAGCACCCGGCGTACCGCCGAACAGCACGGGCGCGGTGATGAAGCGCTCCATCAGATAGCGTTCCGGCGGGCGCACGTCGGCTTCAAAGACGTCGACTCCGGCGCGGTTGAGCGCGGTTTCGAGGCGCATCAACTGGCCGTGCTGCTGGCAATACAGGCCGAGCACCGGACGATGCTGGAAATCCTGCAGCGCCAACGGTCGCAGCTCGACATTGTTTTCGTCGTGCAACAGCCGCTCGGCCGCATCTCGCTGTGCGGCGGGAATAAACGCGACCGACGGCTGATGCGCCAGCCGTACGCGGCGCGGCCCGGCGTCCGTCGCCAGCCAGAACTCGACTTCGGTGCCGGCCGGCGTATCGCGCCAATGCCGGGTCAGGACGAAGCCCTGCTGTAAATCCACCACTGCGACCTCAACGTTTCAATCAGAACGCCATTCTACGCAGCATTTGTGGCGAGGGATTTATCTGTGGCGAGGGGATTTATCCCCGCTGGCCGCGAAGCGGCCCCGCTTTTAATGAAAGGGCCTGCTGCGCAGGCCAACGGGGATGAATCCCCTAACCACAGACGCTTCATTTACCGATAAAAAGATGTTTTTTCCGGCAAATGGCGTTTTTTGCACGCTAACTGCCGCTTTGCCACCTTGCCCTGCGCGGCTACGTCTACGATGCTTGATGAACAACGACAACACCTGAGTAACCGCCATGAAGACCGTCGCCCAACTGCTCAAGCTCAAAGATCAGAAAAATCAGGAAGTGCACCAGATCAAACCCGATCACATGGTGCTCGAAGCGCTGATGAAGATGGCCGAGAAAAACGTCGGCGCCTTGCTGGTGGTCGAAGACGACAAAGTGGTCGGCATCATCAGCGAGCGCGACTATGCACGCAAACTGGTGCTGCACGGGCGCTCTTCGGTCGGTACGCCAGTGCGCGACATCATGGTCAAGGACGTGATTACCGTGGACACTCGGCAAACCGTCGATACTTGCCTTGGGATCATGTCGGACAGACGCCTGCGCCACTTGCCGGTGGTCGAAGACGGCCAGTTGATTGGCCTGCTGTCGATCGGCGACCTGGTGAAGGAAGCGATTGCTGAACAGGCCGAGCTGATCAAACAGCTGGAGCAGTATATTCGCGGGGAGTAAATTCCGGTCTTCCGCTCATACTTGACCCTGTGGGAGCGGGCTTGCTCGCGAATGCGGTGGGTCAGTCAATACATCATTGGCTGACAAACTGCTTTCGCGAGCAAGCCCGCTCCCACAGGGGATCCATTGTCAGCCCTGAGACGGCCAATGCCGCTCAAACACCGGTGCCAGCACCGGGTGCCGGTCGATCCTTTGCAGCCAAGCATAAAAGCCCGGGCGGGTCTGGCGCAGGTGTTCGCGGCTGCCGGCCCAGCGGCTCACCACGGCCGCCAGCACATCCAGCGCGCCGGGCGTTTCGTCATCCAGATACAGCTCGCCGGCAAACTGATCGGCAAACACCTCCCAACTGAAGTGCAGGCGCTGGCGCGTGCCGGCGATCAGGTTTTGCCGTGCGGTTTCGTCAGGCGTGCTCAGCCAGCGCTCGGGGTAATCGATGATGCCGACTGCTGCGTAGCAATTGCTGATGATATAGGCGAGGCCGCGAATCGCCTGATCACGATCGGCAGCCTTGCTCGGCAACAGGCCGGACTTGGGAAACGTCAGGCCCAGGTGAATCAGGATCGCCGCACTTTCGGTCATGGCACTGCCGTCCGGCAGTTGCAAGGTCGGTATCTGTTTCAGCGGATTGAGTTTGCCCAACGCCTCGTCGGCTTCGGCGCTGGCTTCGGTATCAATGAAGCGGTAAGCGATCTGGCACAACTCCAGCGCTGCCTCGATGGCAGCCGCGCCGGAATTCTTGTGCCCGTAGAGCTGGTACATGTCCGATTCCCCCGATAAGGCCTCTGCACAGGGTAGATGGCTGGCTTGTTTGCTGTAGAAAATTCTGTCAAATAATCGTTCACGCCAGATGCAAAACCTTGTGGAAGCGAGCCTGCTCGCGAATGCGGTACATCAGTCACATAAGTGCTGACTGACCCGACGCTTTCGCGAGCAGGCTCGCTCCCACAGGTTTGATCTTTGTGTTTGAAATTTATTTTTCCGGCACTGCATCCAATCGCCTCCGCCAGGGGTAGTCCCTGTAACAGCCCACTCTGGTGCTGTCAGCGCTCTACCCTTTTCGGAGAATCATCGGATGAACATCACCCAGCTGATTGGCTTCACCGGTTTGCTCGCCTTCACCGCGACCACCTTCGCCCAGAGCAGTTACCCCGACGCGATCAAGGTGCCGGACGGGCACAAGATTGCCCTGGAAACCACCGGGGTCGGCGAGATCACCTACGAATGCCGCGACAAGCCCAATATGGCCGGGCAGACCGAGTGGACCTTTGTCGGCCCGAAAGCGGTGCTCAATGATCGCAGCGGCAAACAGGTCGGCACCTATTTCGGCCCGCCAGCGACCTGGCAAGCCAAGGACGGTTCGAAAGTCACCGGCACACAATTGGCCGTGGCCCCATCGAGCCCGGGCAACCTGCCCTATCAACTGGTCAAGGCCAATCCGGCCGAGGGCAAAGGCGCGATGACCGGGGTCAGCTACATCCAGCGTGTCGCGCTCAAGGGCGGCGTGGCGCCGGGCAGTGAATGCACCATGGCGAACAAGGGCAAGCAGGAAGTGGTGAAGTACCAGGCGGATTATATTTTCTGGGCGGCGAACTGATATCCGGAAGCAGTGCACAATCCTGTGGGAGCGAGCCTGCTCGCGAAGACGGAGTGTCAGTCGCCTTATTACTTTCTGACCCACCACCTTCGCGAGCAGGCTCGCTCCCACAGGGAACAATGCGTCTGGATGTTTGGGAAATGTGAGCTAGATTGCACCCCATGCCTTTAGCCGAATCCGTTTTCGATTACGAAGCCCGCCTCGCTGCCTGCGCCCGGGGCGAGCGCGTGGCTTTGCGCGATTTGTATGTGCAGGAAGGCCCGCGCCTGCTCGGTGTGGCCAAGCGGCTGGTGCGCGATACGGCGCTGGCGGAGGACATTGTGCATGAGGCGTTCATCAAGATCTGGAACGGCGCCGCCGGGTTCGACCCGGCACGCGGTTCGGCGCGGGGCTGGATGTTCAGCGTGACCCGGCATCTAGCCTTGAATCAGTTGCGCAAGCAAAGTCGGGAAACGCCGTTCAGCGAAGAACATGAGTCAGCGGCGCCTGATGAGCTGGCCGATATTCACTCGGCACGCATTCATCGCTGCCTCGAGCAACTGGAACCGCAGCGGCGCAGCTGCATCCTCCACGCTTACGTCGACGGTTACAGCCACGCGCAGATTTCCGCGCGCCTCGACACGCCGCTGGGCACGGTCAAGGCGTGGATCAAGCGCAGCCTCAATGCTTTGCGGGAGTGCATGGGATGACCGGCGAATCAGCGCAGGAACGGGATGAACTGGCCGGCGAATATGTGCTCGGTACCTTGTCGTTCGAGCAGCGCAGCGAGGTGCAACGGCGCCTGGCAAACGATCCCGAATTGCGCGCGGCGGTGGATGCCTGGGAGCGGCGCCTGCTGGAGCTGACCGATCTGGCCGAACCTCAGCAACCGTCGGCGCAGCTATGGCCTCGCATCGAACGCAGTCTCGAACGGCTGACGGTGAAGAAACCGCTGACCTCGTGGTGGAACCTGCTGCCGCTGTGGCGCGGTTTGAGTGCGGCCGGGCTGGCGGCGACGTTGATCCTCGGCACCATGCTGCTGACCCAGACAGCACCGAAACCGAGTTATCTGGTGGTGCTGGTGGCGCCGCAGGACAAGGCCCCGGGCTGGGTGATTCAGGCCAGCAATGCGCGGGAGATCCAGTTGATTCCGCTGGGCGTAGTCGAGGTACCGGCGGACAAGGCGCTGGAGTTCTGGACCAAGGCTGACGGCTGGTCGGGGCCGGTGTCATTGGGCTTGGTCAAGCCGGGACAGGCTTTGTCGGTACCGCTGGATAAACTGCCGCCGTTGCAACCGAACCAGCTGTTTGAGCTGACGCTGGAAGGCGCCAACGGCTCGCCGATCGGCAAACCGACCGGGCCGATTCAGGCGATCGGGCGTGCGGTGAAGGTGCTCTGAGGCTCTGCTACGCGGTTGTCCGCAACCATCATCGACGTCGATGTTCACCATCACGGCAATGAAGTTCTCATAAAAAATTCCGGGCGTAACATCAGCTCCATACCAACCAACAACACCCCGGAGCACACCATCATGAAACGCCAGACTCTCCTCAGCATTGCTTTCTCGGTTTTCGCAGTTAACGCTTTCGCCGCCACCCCGGCGCACACCATGATCGCCGAAGGCGGCTCGGACAAACTGATCGAAAGCCGTCTGGCTGAAGGTGGTTCGGATCGCCTGATCGAACGCCGTGTAGCCGAAGGTGGCGCTGATCGCCTGATCGAACGTCGCGTTGCCGAAGGTGGTTCCGATCGTCTGATCGAACGTCGCGTTGCCGAGGGTGGCGCTGATCGCCTGATCGAACGCCGTGTTGCCGAAGGTGGCTCGGATCGTCTGATCGAACGTCGCGTTGCAGAAGGCGGTTCGGATCGTCTGATCGAACGCCGTGTTGCCTGATGCATGACTGCAAGCGCAACACCGCAGAGAAACCCGGCTCCCGCAGCCGGGTTTTTTATGTCTGCGTGTTTTATCCGGCCTTGGCCATGCAGCGCTTGTAGCGCTCGTCCACGCGCTTGGCGAACCAGGCTGTAGTGAGTTTGCGGGTGATCTTCGGACTCTGCAGCACAATCCCCGGCAATACCGCGCGCGGTAACGCCTTGCCTTCGGCTTGCTCCGCCAGTTCGAACACGCGCTGATAGAGTTTGCTCTCTTCGAATTCCAGGGTTTTGCCCTTCTCCAGTTGATCGCGAATCGTCGGGTTGCGCATGCCCAGCGACTTGCCGAGGGTGCGCACCGCCAGTTCGGTACTGCCGGGCATGATCGAGTCGTAGCGAATCAGGTCGCCGTCCAGGGTCAGCGGGATGCCGGAAGCGCGGCTGACCGCATTCTGAAACGCGGCATTGCGACTGGCGTACCAGCCGGCGTTGAAATCGGCGAAGCGATACAGCGGCTCGCGGTAATTCACCGGGTAGCCGAGTAAGTGGGCGATGCCGAAATACATGCCGCCGCGCCGACTGAACACTTCACGGCGGATCGTGCCGTCCACCGGGTACGGGTAATCCTTGGCGTGCTCCTCGGCAAATTCGATGCTGACCTGCATCGGCCCGCCGGTGTGCACCGGGTTGAAGCCACCGAACAGCGTGCGGCCCATCGGCACCATGCCGATAAAGTCATCGAAAACTGCGCTCAGCTCCTTTTCACTGCGCGCCGCATTCAGGCGTTCGCTGTAGCTCTTGCCGTTGGGCGAGCGCACTTGCAGAGCGCCGCTGACCAACAGGCTGGGGATGTGCACCTTGGCGGCTCGGCGATCGATTTCGTCACGAGCGATCTTGCCCAGACCGGGCACCGTCGGGTCGGCCTGGAAAGTCGACTCCTGCTCGGCCACGGCGAGTACCGAACACAGATTCTGCGTGGTGGTGTTGATGCCTTGCGCGGCGAACGCGGCGTAAATGTCCGTGGCCCAGCCTTCGCGGTCAGCGGTTTTCGCCGGTAGCAGGCGGACGATTTCCGCCTTCACTTCAGCCGGCGGGCGCGGCGCCGGTTCGTTGCTGCGCTGGCTGGCGCAACCGGCGAGCAGCAGCAAGGCGCCGAGAGTAATGAGTAATCGCATGTTGCTCCATCCAGTCAAATTAGCCAGACCACCATACACAACCCGCGTAGGAGCTGCCGCAGGCTGCGATCTTTTGATCTTGAGATTGACCTTGATCTGCAAAAAGCAGGATCAAAAGATCGCAGCCTTCGGCAGCTCCTACGGAATGACAAACTGATTGCAAAACGTTACTGCGAAACCCTATCATTTGCGCCTGGAGTCGCATTAGCGCAAGGAGTTCCGCGCCGCCCTTATTTTTTCATTGGCCGTTCGCCTCCAGGTATCCGACATGCCCGCTTCAGCTCGACTCGGCGCTCCGTTCCGCCCGACTTTGCTTGCCCTGCTGTGCTCCCTGACCGTCACCGCCCACGCCGCTGAAGACAACAGCAAAGCGCTGGTGCTCGAAGACGTCAACGTCAATGCCCAGGCCCCTGCGCCCAACGCCCTGCCCCCGGTCTACGCTGGCGGTCAGGTCGCGCGCGGCGGTCAGCTGGGCGTGCTCGGCAATCAAGACATGATGGACGTACCGTTCAGCGCAGCGTCCTACACCGAGCAGCTGATCCAGGACCAGCAGGCGGAAAACGTCGCCGATGTGCTGCTTAACGATTCCTCGGTGCGTCAGGCCTCGGGTTTCTCCAACCAGGCGCAGGTCTTCATGATTCGCGGCCTGCCGCTCAACGGCGACGACATTTCCTATAACGGCCTGTACGGCGTGTTGCCCCGGCAGATCATTTCCACCGATGCGCTGGAGCGCGTGGAAGTGTTCAAGGGCCCGAACGCTTTCATCAACGGTGTAACCCCGACCGGTTCCGGCATCGGCGGCGGCGTCAACCTGCAACCCAAGCGTGCCGGCGACGTGCCGCTGCGCCGTTACACCACCGACATCAACAGCGAAGGCCGCATCGGTCATCACTTCGACATCGGCCAGCGTTTCGGCGAAGACAACCGCTTCGGCGCGCGGGTCAACCTGTCGCAGCGCGAAGGCGACACCGGCATCGATCACGAAAACCAGCGCTCGAAACTGTTCGCCATCGGCCTGGATTACCGCGGCGATGCGCTGCGGGTTTCCGGGGACTTTGCCTATCAGAAGGAGCGCGTCAACGGTGGCCGCAGCTCGGTCAACCTCGGCACCGCCACGCACATCCCGGACACGCCATCGGCCGACACCAACTACGCGCCGAAATGGGGTTACACCGATATCGAAGACACCTTCGGCATGCTCCGCGCCGAGTACGACCTCAACGACAACTGGACCGCCTACGCCGCCGGTGGCGCCAAGCACACCCGTGAAGTCGGCCGCTACAACTCGACCACGCTGGTCGGCAACAGCGGCGCCTCGTTCACCACTGGCTCGTTCGTCCCGCATGATGAGGACAACACCAGCGTCATGGCCGGTCTCAACGGCAAGTTCAACACCGGCCCGGTCAGCCACAAGCTGAATTTCGGCCTGACCGGGATCTGGGCTGAGCAGCGCAGTGCCTATGACTTCGACCTGACCCGCTACTCCAACAACATCTACCATCCGATCACCACTCCCGCACCGGTCGGTAACTTCGCCGGTGGCGATCTCAACGATCCGGGCATCATCGGCAAGACATTCAACCGCAGCGTCGCAATCTCTGACACCCTCGGGTTCTTCGACGATCGCCTGCTGGTCACCGCTGGCCTGCGTCGTCAGCAACTGGTGGTGCAGGGTTACAGCTACGCCAGCTACGGTAGCGGCCCGCGCTCGTCGAGCTACGACGAGTCGATCACCACGCCGGTGTACGGCATCGTGTTCAAGCCGTGGGAGCATGTTTCGTTCTACGCCAACCACATCGAAGGTCTGGCCCAAGGGCCGACCTCGCCGACCAGCTCCGGCGGTTTCCGCGTGACCAATGGCAACGAGGTTTACGCACCGAAGCGCTCCAAGCAGACCGAGCTGGGCGTGAAAGTCGACATGGGCACCTACGGCGCGAGTCTGGGTGTTTACCGCATCGAACAACCAAGCGACGGCTACTGCGAAATCAACAGCGCCACCACTTGTACCTACGTGCGTGAAGGCGAGCAGATCAACAAAGGTGTGGAAATGAACGTGTTCGGCGAGCCGATCGACGGCCTGCGCCTGATCAGCGGCCTGACCCTGATGGACACCGAACTGAAAAACACCCTCAACGGCGCCAACGACGGCAACCACGCCATCGGCGTGCCGACCTTCCAGTTCAACGCTGGCGTGGATTGGGACGTGCCGGGCCTGCAAGGCGTTGCGCTGAATGCGCGGATGCTGCGCACCGGCGGGCAATACGCCGATGCCGCGAACAACCTCAGCCTGCCGACGTGGAACCGCTTCGACGCCGGCGCGCGTTATGCATTCAAGGTGTCGGAGAAGGACGTGACCGTGCGGTTCGGCGTTGAAAACGTGGCGAACAAGAAATACTGGGAGTCGGCCCAGGGCGGCTACCTGACCCAGGGCGAACCGCGAGTGGCGAAGTTGTCGGGGACGATCGACTTCTAAGCGTCATCGCGTCGTAAAAAGGCCCCGCAGCTTCACAGTTGCGGGGCCTTTCTGGTTTTTGTGGTGCTTGATCCGGCTTCTTCGCGAGCAGGCTCGCTCCCACACCGGAATGCGCTCCCTGTGGGAGCGAGCCTGCTCGCGAAGAGGCCGGAACTGGCGACCTGATCCATACTTGCTGCACAGCCACAAGAGGACAGCCCCATGAACCGCAGCGACGTGCTGATCATCGGCGCCGGCCCGACCGGTCTGGTCCTGGCCCTGTGGCTGAGCAAACTCGGCGTGCGCGTGCGCATCATCGACAAGACCTCGGCACCCGGCACCACTTCCCGCGCGCTGGCGGTGCAGGCACGCACCCTCGAGCTCTACCGCCAACTCGACCTCACCGACACCATCGTGCGTCGCGGCCATCAGGTTGCGGCGGCGAATTTCTGGGTCAACGGCAAAGCGGTCGCGCAGTTGCCGCTCAAGCTCATCGGCGAAGGCTTGACGCCCTACGCCTTCGTCGAAATTTTCCCGCAGGACGAGCACGAACGGCTGCTGCTCGAGCGTCTGGAAGACTACGGCGTCAGCGTCGAGCGCAATACCGCACTGGACAGCTTCGAAGAAACCGGCGACACCCTCACCGCCCATCTGCGCCTGCCCGATGGCCGCCAGGAAGTCTGTCAGGCCTGTTATCTGGCCGGTTGCGACGGTGCGCGTTCGGTGGTGCGAAAAACCCTCGACACCGACTTTCCCGGCGGTACCTATCAGCAGATTTTCTACGTCGCCGACGTCACGGCCAGCGGCCCGGCGCTGAATGGCGAGCTGCATCTGGACCTCGACGAAGCGGATTTTCTCGCGGTGTTCCCGCTGGCCGGCGCAGGCCGTGCGCGGTTGATCGGCACGGTGCGTGATGAACGCGCCGAGCGCGCCGACACCCTGCAATTTTCCGACGTCAGCAGCCGCGCCATTGAACACCTGAAAGTGCATATCGAAGACGTCCACTGGTTCTCCACCTACCGCGTGCATCACCGGGTGGCGGAGCACTTTCGCAGCGGTCGGGCGTTTCTGCTAGGCGATGCCGCCCACGTACACAGTCCGGCCGGTGGCCAGGGTATGAACACCGGCATCGGCGATGCGATCAATCTGGCGTGGAAACTTGCCGCCGTGCTCAGTGGTAGCGCCGAACCGAGGCTGCTCGACACCTACGAAACCGAGCGCATCGCCTTCGCTCGCCGCCTGGTGTCCACCACCGACAAGGTGTTCAGTTTCGTCACCGCCGAGGGGCGCATGGCCGACCTGCTACGGATGCGTGTGGCGCCGTTTCTGATACCGAAAATGGCCTCGTTCGAAGCCAGCCGCGAGTTCCTGTTTCGCACGGTCTCGCAGGTCACCCTAAACTATCGCGGCATGCCGCTGAGCCAGGGCGAAGCGGGCCACGTGCACGGCGGTGACCGCTTGCCGTGGGCGCATGATGGCGAGGGAGATAACTTCGAGCCGCTACGGCAGCCGTGCTGGCAGGTGCATGTCTACGGCGACACCAGCGACGAAATGATCGCCTGGTGCAACGAACATCACTTGCCGCTGCATGTGTTCGACTGGCGACCGGCGTTTGAAACGGCGGGATTGGGGCGCAACGGGTTTTATCTGTTGCGGCCGGATACTTATGTGGCGGTGGCGGATAACAGTGCCGATCCAAGGGTGATCGAACGCTACTTCCGCGATCACGGCATCCGCCCGTTCTTCAACTGACAAACCACCCTTCAACTGTGGGAGCGGGCTTGCTCGCGAAGGCGGTGTGTCAGTGCCAGATGCGCTGCCTGACAGTCCGCATTCGCGAGCAAGCCCGCTCCCACAGTTGCATTTGCAGCGTTGATTAAATTCCCGCCAACGCCAGATCCATCGCAAAGTAAGTGAAGATCAGATCCGCCCCGGCACGCTTGATTGCGCCAAGGCTTTCGCGCACCACGCGATCTTCATCGATCGCCCCGGCCTGGGCGCCGAACTTGATCATCGCGTACTCGCCGCTGACCTGATATGCCGCCAATGGCAGGTTCGAAGCCTGGCGAATGTCGCGGATGATATCGAGGTAGGCGCCAGCCGGCTTGACCATCAGCGCATCGGCGCCTTCCTGCTCATCGAGCAGCGATTCGCGCAAGGCTTCGCGGCGATTCATCGGGTTCATCTGATAGCTTTTGCGATCGCCCTTGAGCGCGCTGCCGCCGGCCTCGCGGAACGGGCCATACAGCGCCGAGGCGAATTTGGTCGAATAGGCCATGATCGGAATCTGCGTGAAGCCAGCGGCGTCCAGCGCCTGGCGAATCGCGCGCACCTGGCCGTCCATTGCTGCCGACGGTGCGATCACGTCAGCCCCGGCGCGGGCGGCGGCCACGGCTTGCTTGCCGAGGTTGATCAGAGTCTGGTCGTTGTCGACTTCGTGGTTGTGCATCACGCCGCAATGGCCATGATCGGTGTACTCGCAGAAGCAGGTGTCGGACATCACGATCATGTCCGGCACGGCGTCCTTGGCAATGCGCGACATGCGCGACACCAGCCCGTCTTCGCGCCAGGTGTCGCTGCCGTTGGCATCCAGATGATGGGACACGCCAAAGGTCATCACCGACTTGATGCCGGCACGGGCATAGCGCTCGATTTCGCTGGCCAGTTTGCGCTCGGGAATGCGCTGCACGCCTGGCATGCTGGTGATCGGCACGAAGTCGTCGATGTCTTCCTCGACGAAAATCGGCAGGACCAGATCGTTGAGGCTGAACTCGGTTTCCTGGAACAGACTGCGCAGGCTCGCATTGCGGCGCAGACGGCGGGGACGTGCTTCGGGGAACTGACTGGACATGGGGCCTTTCCTGAAAACAGCGGGTGAGACGAAAGTCGTAGGGGGCGAAGCTTATGCCTTGCGGCGGGTGCGGGACAAACCTGGATCAATCAAGAGAGCGTTACCGGGTACGCAATAATCTCTTTGCAGCAACACACATCCCTATGGGAGCGGGCTTGCTCGCGAAAGCAGTGGGTCAGCAACAGATGCGTCAACTGACGGGATGCTTTCGCGAGCAAGCCCGCTCCCGCAGGGGGATGTGTGTTGTCAGGAGGGGATGGTCAGGCCGCGGATTACGGCTGGGCGGGCGAGGAATTTCTCCAGCACGCGCGTGACATTCGGGAAGTTCTCAATGCCCACCAGATCTCCGGCTTCATAAAACCCGATCAAGTTACGCACCCACGGGAACGTGGCGATGTCGGCGATGGTGTAGCGCTCGCCCATGATCCAGTCGCGGCCTTCGAGGCGGGTGTTGAGTACGTTCAACAGACGTTTGCTCTCCTCGACATAACGATCACGCGGGCGCTTGTCCTCGTAATCCTTGCCGGCGAATTTGTTGAAGAAACCGAGCTGGCCGAACATCGGGCCGATGCCGCCCATCTGCCACATCAGCCATTGGATGGTCTCGTAGCGCAGCGCGCCTTCCTGAGCGAGCAACTGGACGCTCTTGTCGGCGAGATAAATCAGGATCGCGCCGGATTCGAACAGCGGCAGCGGCTGGTCTTCCGGGCCATGCGGATCGAGGATCGCCGGAATCTTGTTGTTCGGATTGAGCGAGAGAAACTCTGCCGAGGTCTGGTCGTTGGTGTCGAAACCGACGCGGTGCGGCTCGTACGGCAGGCCGATCTCTTCGAGCATGATCGACACTTTGACGCCATTCGGGGTCGGCAGGGAGTAGAGCTGAATCCAGTCAGGGTACTGCGCCGGCCATTTCTGAGTAATCGGGAATGCAGACAGATCGGTCATTGGAAGCATCCAGTCACAAATTGAAAACCGATCATAAAGTAGGCCTGCCGCCGCGCCTACACGAACCGTAACATCCTGTCGCTAACCTGCCCGCATGCCCGCAAAGGTTGCCGTTAGAGTGCTGCGCACTGGCCCGGATCGAACCAAACGGGCATTACAGGACTCTGAGCTATGCCTTTCTCGCAGAGGAAGCTGTTCACGACAGGGAAACACCCGGTGCTGGGAGCCCGCGGTGCCAAGGTTTGTCAGCCTTAACCGATTTTGCTGAAGAACCCTCGAATTGATGACGAACCTGATGAGTTTCGCCAAACGCTTCAAACATCGCGCGTACGTGGCTCTGCCCTCCCTGCTGGCAGTCAGCGCGCTTTTTCTCTCGCTTGAGTCCAGTGAAAGCCGCGCACAACCGGCGGACGGCACGCAGACGCTGGTGTTCCTGCGCCACGCGGAAAAGCCCGAAGGCGGCCTCGGCCAGCTCAACTGCCAAGGCCTGAACCGCGCCATCGACCTGTCGACCCTGCTGCCGGAAAAATTCGGCAAGGCTGATTACGTGTTCGCCGCCAACCCGACGCGCAATGTCGAGGAAGGCGAACTGGACAACTCCTACAGCTATATTCGTCCGCTGATGACCATCAGCCCGGCCGCGATCAAGCTCGGCCTGCCGGTGAACATCGAATTCTCCGCCAACGACACCAGCGATCTGGCCCGCGAGCTGCTGGACGAGAAGTACCACAACTCGACGATCTACACCGCCTGGTCTCACGGTTATCTGCCGGAGCTGATCAACAAGGTCGCCGGCAATGCGGTGGGCGAGCGGCAGAAGATCACCGATGACTGGGCCGGCGATGACTTCGACTCGCTGTATGTGCTGACCCTGAAGTGGCACAACGGCAAGGCCAGTCTGCAGAGTCATAGCTACAAACAGGGGCTGGATAACGGCAAGGACACTTGCCCGACCTGAGTTCTGTATTGCCTGACCCGGCCCTATCGCTGGCAAACCAGCTCCCACAGGTATGAGGGTGTGTATGAATTACCTGTACACCCACAATACCTGTGGGAGCGGGCTTGCCCGCGATGGGGCCAGCGATAATGCCTTCAAACCCTCTGGCTCACCCTCGCACGTAAATACTCGATCACCGCCCCCCGCTCCCCGGCAAACTCGATCCGCCCGCCCTTCTTCTCGCGCTGGAACACATACATCGGGTCGTAATACTCGCGCAGCAAACCCTCGATCCAGCCGCGATGCAGCTCCACCGCACCGCTGCGGCCCTGCTCGGCCAGCGCCTGCTCCATCAACACCAGCATCCGCGAATGGCGCTCACCGCCGAGGCGTTTCTGTACGTTGTTGAGGCTTTCCAGCAGACGTTCGGAAAACAAGGCAAAACCGTTTTCGCCGTGCAGCGAGGCGAACTCCGCCGATAGATCGATGACGTAATCACGCAGGATCCGTTCGACACGATCCTCGAAACGATCTTCCAGCCAGACCATCGGGTACTGTTGCATGCCCTGATACAGCGGCAACGGCAAGGCGCAACTGCCGACCACACGGCTCTCGTCTTCGAGCACAAACTGCTCGATCCCGGCATCGCGTTTCTTCAGAAAGTCGATGGCCAGGCGATTCTCGAAATCGATGTTCGACGGCTGCCCGGTGGCACGTTTGCCGAAACTGGAGCCGCGATGGTTGGCGTGGCCTTCCAGATCGACACCGTTGCGCAATTGCACCAGCACTTCGGTCTTGCCGGTGCCGGTCATGCCGCCGAGCAAAACGAAATCACACTGCGCGATGGCTTGCTCAAGGGCATCGATCAAAAAACTGCGCATCGCCTTGTAGCCGCCGCCGACACGCGGATAGTCGATGCCCGCCTCGTCGCGCAGCCACTGCTGGGTGATCTGCGAGCGCAAACCACCGCGAAAACAATACAGGTAGCCATCGGGATGGGCCCGGGCAAAATCGGCCCAGGCCTGGATGCGCTCGGCCTTGACTGCGCCAGACACCAGTTGATGGCCCAGCTCGATTGCCGCCTGCTGGCCATGCTGCTTGTAGCAGGTGCCGATCTTCTGCCGCTCCAGATCGTTCATCAGCGGCAGATTGACCACGCCGGGGAACGCGCCTTTGTGAAACTCGACCGGCGCGCGGGCATCCATCATTGGCCGGTCGTTGAGGAAAATATCGCGGTAGTCGGTGCAGTCGCGGAGCATCAAATCACCTCGACCGCGTTCGTCTGTCGCTCAACCAGTTCGCCGATCGGCGCAAGGTTCAGACCCAGTTCGGCGGCGACGCCGAGGAACTCGTCATTGCCTTCAGGCGTGACCGCAATCAGCAGACCGCCGCTGGTCTGCGGATCGCACAGCACACGTTTGTGCAACTCCTGCACGCGGCCGACCTTGCTCGAATAGCTGTCGAAGTTGCGCAGCGTACCGCCCGGCACGCAGCCCTGATCGAGGTAGTACTCGACGCTGTCCAGACGCGGCACGCGGTCGTAGGCGATACGCGCGGTCAACTGGCTGCCATCGGCCATTTCCACCAGATGCCCGAGCAGGCCGAAACCGGTGACATCGGTCATCGCGGTGACGCCGGCGAGTTTGCCGAAACGGCTGCCGGGCTTGTTCAGGGTGCACATCCAGTCACGGGCGACACCGACGTCGGCGGCGCGCAACTTGCCCTTCTTTTCCGCGGTGGTGAGGATGCCGATGCCCAACGGTTTGGTCAGGTACAACAGGCAACCGGCGGTAGCGGTGTCGTTGCGCTTCATGTGGCGCTTTTCCACAAGCCCGGTGACGGCGAGGCCGAAGATCGGCTCCGGCGCATCGATCGAATGCCCCCCGCCAGCGGAATGCCCGCCGCGTCGCACACCGAGCGACCGCCACGAATCACTTCCCGGGCCACTTCCGGCGCCAGCACATTCACCGGCCAGCCGAGGATCGCGATCGCCATCAACGGATCGCCACCCATCGCGTAGATGTCGCTGATCGCATTGGTCGCGGCGATGCGGCCGAAGTCGAACGGGTCATCGACAATCGGCATGAAAAAATCGGTGGTCGACACCACCCCGCGCTCGGCATCTATCTCATACACCGCCGCGTCATCGCGCGAGGCATTGCCGACCCAGAGTTTCGGATCGAGGTTCTGTGCACCGCTGCCGGCGAGGATCACTTCCAGCACCTGTGGGGAAATCTTGCAGCCACAACCGGCGCCATGGCTGTATTGGGTCAGACGAATCGGCTCGCTCATGGGAGAGTCTCTGGCAATGAATGGGGCGGATTCTAGCAGAGCGCGAGCGCGCAGATTTTTGTGCTGACCGAGCGGCCCCCTTCGCTAGCAGGCTCGCTCCCACATTTGCAGCGTGGCCTCCTGTGGGAGCGAGCCCGCTCGCGAAAGCAATCGAACCTGCCTGCACCGTCCAGTCAGCCCCGCCTGCCAACCTCAGCGAAAATCTGCGTAATCGGCCGATGCGGCTGGCGCTTGTGCATCCGCCGCACTTGTTCACTCAGTCGCAACAGCTCTTCACTGGGCTTGGCCCATTGCTCTTTCGGCAATGGCTCGGACCAGGCACGCATGACTTCCGGCAACGCCTGCTTGCCGATTCTTTCCAGACGCCGCACTTCCCATTCGACCAAGCGATTGGGAATCGTCCATAAAGTCATGACGTGATACAGGTACCAAAAGAACCCCGACAGCCGCGAGCGCCGGCCTTCACGGATCTGCTGATGCATCCGCGCGCGGGCGTTACGGAAAGTGTGCAGGCCTTCGTGAGGCGGGTCGCCCGGGCCTTGCAGGTCTTGCAGGTCCTGGATCGATTTGAGGTCGTTGACCTCGTACTCCATGTAGCCACGAATCGCCTCCCAATGGCTGATCGCGAGCTCCAGGCCGGCGCATTGGAATTCCTGGCTTATGAGGGTTTCACCTTGGTAGAAACCGATGCCCATGCCGTATTGGCGGTGGATGCCGAACTGGGTGGCGCCCTTGGCTTCGATGATCCACGCGGAAAGCGATTCCCATGGGATGAAGACTGGTTCGGTGGCGCCTTCGGGCATGAAGCAGACTTCGCGGCGTTGGCGGTTGAAGCGGGTTGGGATGAGGGAGAGGCGTTTTTTGTGAGCGTGGTGCCAGACGCCGAGGCCAATAAGAAGGATCAAGGGGCCGCAAATTGATTGGTTCTCGTAACCCGCTTCGAACACACCAACCATTGATTCCCAAATGGCCCCGTTTCCATAGCCAAAAATAATGCCTAGTAACCCTGTAACTAAAGGAAATAAAACGATAATCATAAAGGCGCCTGCGGTTGGCCCACCGAAAATTAGCTGCCACGTAAATACCTCTGGCAATCCCGAAGTCCATGTATCCGTCGTTTAACTCTCCGATATGAGGCCCATAAGGCGGCATTGCTGTAGGTAATGGCAACGGTGCGAGATAGGTAATTCTTCCGCTTGGGAACGGCTCTACATCGCCCGGTCTTTTAATCACCTCACTTTGCGCATCAACAAGAGGCTCATTGTGATTATTCAGCATGGTCGGCCCATTCGAGGTATTGAGTTTCTACCAGCAGTACCGGAGGGTTTTCCTTGACCGACCCGGTAGCAACAACTGAAAAATGGCCACCACCCCGAGGGTCTCCCACCTCGGCCAAGATCAACCGAAACATCCGCATCCAGCGCGCTCCCACAGGGGTTTGCGTGAGTCAGGGCAGTAAGATGATCTTGTCGCCACCGCCCTGATTGACCTCTTCATAGCGCGCCAGCCCTTCAGCCAGCGGCACCTCCACCAAGCCCTGCGGCAGCGGCAAGCGATCCTCATCGAAGAACCGCCCGAACTGCTCGAGCATCGCCGCGCACGCTTCAACGCCATACAACAAGGAGTTGATGCCGACCACCGAGCCGCCCTTGCGATACAGCGCCAGCGCCGGCAATTGCACGTGGCCGTCGACCGGCGCGGCGATGATGGCGATGCGGCCGAAGGTGGCCAGTGCGGCGACCGAGGCCGGCAGCCAGAAACCGGTGGTGTCGAAGATCACATCGGCGCCGCCGCGATACACCGCGTTGACCTGGGCACCGAGGTCTTCTGGCTTATCCAGTTGAATCGTCTGATAGCTTTGCTTCTGCAGATCGGCGACCTGCTCGGGCCGGCGCGCCGCCGCCAGCAATTGCGCGCCGCGCACTTTTGCCAGGGCCAAAGCCGCCGTGGCCACCGCCCCGCCGCCGATCACCAGTAAACGCGTGTCGGCGCTGACCAGGCTGCGCTCCAGCGCATCCCACGCCGTGGTGTACGGCACGCCAAGGCTGGCCGCCTGAGCGAAACTCAGATGCGCCGGTTTGTGCGCCACGCCGCTGGCCGGCAGTTTGACGAACTGCGCATGGGCGCCGTCGGTGAAAAAGCCCAGCTCGCGCCCGGTGCCCCAGACTTCCTGACCGATCATTGCTTGCGGCCCCTCGACCACCACCCCGGCAAAATCCCGCCCCGGAACCCGTGGCAGCGTGGTGTAAGGGAAACGCCCGAGGACGTTTTTCACATCGCTGGGATTGAGGCCGGCAGCCTTGATCTGCACCAGCACTTCATCGGCGCCGGGCACCGGGGTTGGAACGTCGACGAAACGCAGGGAAGACAGGTCGCCGGTCTGATCGAATTGCAACGCTTTCATGGGCACATCCACCGAAAGGAAAAAGGGAAATTCAGGACAACCAGCCAGCAACCAGTTGCCGGCCCAACGGCCACAACTGCTCACCGGCCAACATGCCGAGCAGACCGACCAGCGCGATGGCCGGTGGTGCGGGAGAACGGAAATCGAGCGCGCCATACAGCAGGCCGACGCCCAGGCCGATGGCCAGAGAAATGAGGTAGTTCATGGGGGAACTCCGCCGCGATAAGTGATGGGCAGAGTCTAGGGAAACGGGCGGAGCGGTATCGGCCAAGGACTTCTGAATTTCGGACAAAAACCCCAATTCACAAAGAACCTTGTGGGAGCTGGCTTGCCAGCGATAGCGGTGGGTCAGTCAACATATCCGTTGAATGCCAAGCCGCCATCGCTGGCAAGCCAGCTCCCACAGGGATCTCACAAATCAGACATTAGTCCTACACGGCAAATTGCGAAGGCGCCACCCCAAGCTCCCGGCGAAACATGTCGCTGAAGCTGCTCGGTGAATAACCCAGATCGCGAGCAATGACGCTCACCGCCACGCCCTGAATCAACGCTGCCACCGCTGTGGCCAACTGCACCTGCCGTCGCCATTCAGCGAAGCCCATGCCGAGGCTGTCCTTGAACAACCGCGCCAACGTCCGCACGCTGGCCCCGGCGTGCTCCGCATGCTGCTCGAACGGGATCTCCAGCGACGGCGCCGCCATCACGGCCTGACACAGATTCATCAGACGCCGGTCGGACTCATCCGGCAGCGGAATCTTCAACTGCGAACGCCTGGCCCGGCGCAGTTCCAGCAACGCCAGCCCGACCAGCGCCTCGTAATATTCAGCCTCGCCATTATCGCCCTGCGCCACCAGCCCGACGATCAACTCGCGCAGCAGACCACCGACTTCGATCACCTGCACCGTCGCATCAAGCGTCGCCGCCAGCGCCGGGCGCAGGTAGATATTGCGCATCTGCAAGTCCGACACTACCCGGATCCCGTGCGGCACCCCCGGCGGCAACCACACCGCGCGTTGCGGCGGCACCACCAGCGCTTCGTGCGGGGTTTCCACCCACATCACCCCGCTCATCGCATAGAGCAACTGCCCCCAGACGTGCTCGTGCGGCTCAATGAACAAGCCACGCGGGTAGGTCCGCGCCAGCGGTTGCACGGGCACATCGGTGTCGGTCAGATCAGGAGGCGCGGCGAGGGCCATGGCGAGCGTTCACAGGGGGTTGGCGAAGCCGCCATGGTAACCAGCACGCCCGGCCCTCGCCAACGATAGATACCGTCGGACAATCCAACTGAATTTTCTCGGCACAGCGCGATCCGTTTATTACCACAGGGAGGAATACGGGCTTTATGAACAACGCAAAACTTTACGTCATCGACTACACACTGCATGGCACCCCCAAGTCGTTCATTATCCGCTCGGACAAAATGGACAACGCCGAAGCCTGGCACTGGGCAAGCTGCGACGCGGGCGTGGGTCGCATCCCGCGCTTCGGCCGCGAGAAAGTGCAAAAGACCAGCAAACCGATGGCAGAAAAATTCGGCCTGGAAAACGTCACCTGGCGCCAGACCAACTGACCCCACCGCCTTTACCGCAGGCTTGGCAATCGACAGGGGGAATCGACCGATGACCGACACATATCACCCGGCCCGACTGGACTACGGCCTGACCACCTTCTTCGGCCAGATCACCAAAACGGTGAATTGCGCAGTCGCACTGGAAACGGTCGCGGATGACCCTTATCGCTTCACCTTGTGCGTCCAGGCACCGGTACCGGAAGACCTCGACCAGGCGAAGATTGTGGTGGTCAAAGTCGAAGGGCGAACATTGCAAGGTACGGTGAAGCACTTTGAGCGAAGGGATGACGAAAGTCTGAAAATGGAAGTGGAGCCTGATTAGGCTCCACTTTTTTTGCCGTGATTATTTCGGATGGGCGCAACCGCAACCCTTCATCGCACACTCTTCACCGCCCTTGTGGTGATGAGCGCAAGCCTCGCAGCAATAGTGTTTACCGTGTACAGCGTAAGAATGATCGCCTTCTTTGATCGTGCAGTTGCAGCCCGGGCAGTCGCATTTTTTGTCGGACATGGGACAGACTCCTTGCGTGGTGGTTGTCTGAAGCTTGCGAGCAAGCCATAAGGGACAGTGTAGAAGGTGGTGTTGCAGGCTGGCCAACTGTTGAGAGATTGGGCGACGCAGAAATGGCTTTCGCGAGCAGGCTCGCTCCCACAGGGGTTCACCGCACAAAGCAATGAGCGTTAGCTCAAGTAGCTTTTGATCTTGATCTCAGAGCCCGTCGGCAGGCTGAGCGGAGGGCAACACCCGCAGCACCGGATATGTACTCAAAAATCACTGCGCCTGCCGCGAACTCCGATACATGAATACCAACGCCACCGCCAGACACACCATCGCCAGCATCCGGCTCGAAGACAAGCCGATCGCCGGATTCCCCAACCAGCCAAAATTGTCGATCAACATCCCCATCCCCAACTGCCCGACAATCACCGCCACCGTCGCCACAGCCGTCCCGACCACCGGCACCGCGCCCACCATCACCATCATGTACACCACGCCGAACAGCGCCCCGGTCAACTGCCACTTCGGCACCTCAAGCAGACTCACCGCCTGCGCCGGTTCGAAAAACAGAATCAACAACCCGGTCACCACCGTGCCCACCGCAAAGGTCAGCAAACTGGAGCGCAGCACACCCACCGTCTCACCCAAACGCCCATTGATCGCGGCCTGCACACTCAACACCGCACCGGCCAATACCACCACCGCCAACAAAATCACCAGACCCATCACTCACCCCCGCGCAATCAGAACCAAAGCCACCACAATCAAGCCCAACGCCAGCCAGCGCTCGCCGTTGACCTTCTTGCGCGTCGCGCCGAACCAGCCGAAATGGTCGATCAGCACACTCTTGCCGACCTGCCCGGACAAAATCGCAATCATCGTCATGGCAATGCCGATGTGCGGCGTCGCCAGCGTCAGCACCACCACGTAGATCGGCCCTAGAAAACCGCCGATCAACTGCCAGCGCGGCAACTCGGTCAGCGCCGGACCTTTCTGTGGGCCGGCGAACAACAAAAGTAAAAACAGAATCGCCGAACCCACGCCGAAGATGCTCAACGTCGCCCACAAATGCCCGACCTGCTCACCCAGCGGCCCGAGCAACCCGGCCTCGACCGACAAGCCCATGCCGGCAAGGATCACCAGCGGCAGCAACAGCAGACGCAACATCGATTTTTTCACCGGTGCGGCGACCAATCCCTCATCCAACGACTGCATACCTGACCTTCCACGCTCAAAAACAATGGCGCGGATTATCGGCTGGCGCCGCTGTGCGATAAATGGGAGCATCCGGACAACACTTTTGCGCAACACGCACAGAGAGACACGGCATGCACGGGCTCAACGAACTCGGATTCAAAGCGCTACGGCTGTTTGTGGCGGTCCTCGACCACGGCAGTTTTTCCGAAGTCGCCCGCCGCGAAGGCGTCGCGCCCTCCTCGATTTCGCGGCAGATCCAGTTGATGGAACAGGCGCTGAACCAGCAATTGCTCTACCGCCACACCCGCGCCGTCACCCCGACCGAAGCCGGGCGCACGCTCGGCCACCATGCGCGGTTACTGCTGGTGCAATTGGAAGAGGCCGAGCAGGCGTTGCAGGAACAGCAAAGCGAACCCACCGGACTGGTGCGCATCAATGCCCCGGTGGTGTTCGGCCAACGCCATCTGACGCCCTGGCTGGGCGAGCTCTGCGCGCGCTATCCGAAGCTGCAATTGGATATCCAGCAAACCGACCATTACATCGACCCGCTACAGGAAGGTGCCGACCTGCTGTTTCGCATCGGCGCGCTGCACGATTCGAGCATGCAGGCACGCATTCTCGCGCCGCACCGCTTTCAGGTCGCCGCCAGCCCGGCCTATCTCAAACGCCATGGCACGCCGCAGCATCCCGACCAACTCGCGCAACATCAGTGCCTGGCCTACAAAGGCGCGGCCGGTCAGCAGCGCTGGTTTTTCCGCCGTGATGGCGAGGACTGGACGCCATACACCGTCAGAGGCCCGATCACCGGCAACCACGCCGACACCCTGACCCAGGCCGCTCAGCAAGGGCTGGGGCTGGTGATGTTTCCGTCGTGGCTGATTGGCGAAGCGGTGCGCGAGGGCACACTGGTGCCGGTGCTGGGGGAATATCAGGTGTCGAACAGCCTGGAACCGCAGCAGATCGCGGTGCTGTGGCCCGGGAGCCGGCGGCTGTCGGTGAAGGTAAGGACGGTGATCGATTTCTTCATCGAATGCTTCGGTGAAATCCCGTATTGGGACCAGACTTGAAAGCTACAGAAACTCAAATGTGGGAGCGGGCTTGCTCGCGAATGCGGTGTGCCATGCAACCCATTGGGGGTCTGACACAACGCATTCGCGAGCAAGCCCGCTCCCACAATGGATTATCGTGAATCTTCAGATACGGAACTGTCCCACCAGCTTGCCCAACCGCTGCCCCAGCTCCGCCAGACTGCGCGAGGTCTGCGCGCCCAGTTGCGTTTCATCGGCGACGCTGTCCACCGCCACCGCAATCTGATGCACGCTGCGGTTGATTTCTTCGGCCACGGCCGTCTGCTCTTCCGCTGCGCTGGCGATCTGCGCGTTCATCGAGTTGATCGTGGCGATCAACTGCGCCATGGCATCCAGCGATGCACCGGCCTGATTGGCTTGCTGCGAAGTACCATCGCCAGCCTCGCTGGAACGGCGCATGGCCTCAACTGCCTGCTGCGTGCCGGCCTGCAAGCGGTCGATCATGCCCTGGATTTCCTGGGTGCTGATCTGCGTGCGGCTGGCCAGTGCGCGTACTTCGTCGGCGACCACCGCAAAGCCACGACCGGCCTCACCGGCACGTGCCGCTTCGATCGCGGCGTTGAGCGCCAGCAGGTTGGTCTGCTCGGCAATCGAACGGATCACCCCAAGCACGCCGACAATCGAACTGACGTCCTGCTGCAAGCTGTCCAGCGACACGCCGCTGTTGCGGATATCGTCGACCAGCGCATGAATCTGCTTGATGCTGCCCGCCACCACGCGCTTGGCGCTCTGGCCTTCTTCGTCGGTCTGCTGCGCGGCGACGGCGGCGTTTTGCGCGCTCTTCGCCACTTCCTGGGCGGCGGCGGACATTTCGTTGATCGCCGTGGCGACCTGATCGGTTTCGTGGCGTTGACGCTCCATCGCCTGATCGGAACGCTGCGCCTGTTCCGAGACCTGAGTAACCAGCCCGGTCAGTTGCGTGGTCATCTCGGTGATCTGCCGCACCAGACCGTGGATCTTGTCGACGAAGCGGTTGAACGAGCCGGCCAACTCACCGAGTTCGTCCTGGCTGGTGATGTTCAGGCGTCGGGTCAGGTCGCCCTCGCCAGCGGCGATGTCGTCGAGGCTGGCTTTCATTTGCGTCAGCGGACGCAGAATGGTGTTGGCCAGCAACATGCCCGCCGCCGCGATCACCAGCAGCACCAGCACCGCGACGCCGACAATGCTCAGCACCACGCCTTGCACGCGCTCCTGCACTTGCGCCTCGACCTGCGCCACTTGCGCTTCGATGCCGTCGAGGTTGACCGAAGTACCCACCGCCATGTCCCACTTCGGCAGGTATTCGGTGTAGCCGAGTTTCGGCACCAGCACCTTGGCGTTACCCGGCAGCGGCGAGCTGTATTGCAGATAGTGGGTGCCGTCCTTGGCCACTTTGACCAGGCCGAGGTTGACGTAGACGCCGTTCGGGTCGCGGTTGTCCTTGAAACTTTTGCCCACGCCGTCGGGGTCGTTGGCCTTGAACAGGCGTACGGTCTCTGAGTCGTAGCCGAAGAAGTAACCGTCCTTGCCGTAGCGGATGCCCGAGAGCAGTTTGATCGCCTGGGCGCGCGCCGCGTCGTCGCCCGGTGCGGCGGCGTCGTACAGCGGTTTGATCGTGGTCATGGCCACGGCAACGTAACTTTGCAGGGTGGCCTTGGCGTCGCTGAGCAGCCGCTCGCGGGTCTGTTCGACCTCCTTGCGCGCCTGTTCCTGGAGGATGAACAGCGTGGTCACGCTGATGACCAGCGCAAAGAGCAGCACCGGCAGAACGGCAAGGGACAGGACTTTAGCCTTGAGACTCAGGCGCATCGGGGGACTCACTCTTTTGATTTTGTTGGCGTGGTTAAAGGCTTTAACGGCACGCCGGGGCAAAAGTTGAGTCTTGAAACATCGCAGCCCCTGTGGGAGCGAGCTTGCTCGCGAAGGCGTCGTGTCAGTCGCTGCAACTGCGACTGATCCACCGCTTTCGCGAGCAAGCTCGCTCCCACAGGGGTTGGTGGGGCGTTTAGAGAACCATCGCTGCAACCCAGCCAAACACCAGCAGCGGCAGGTTGTAGTGCAGGAAGGTCGGTACGACGGTGTCCCAGATGTGGTGATGCTGGCCGTCGATGTTCAGGCCCGAGGTCGGGCCGAGGGTCGAGTCCGAGGCCGGCGAACCGGCATCGCCCAGCGCGCCGGCAGTGCCGACGATGCAGACAATGGCGATCGGGCTGAAGCCCAGTTGCACGCACAACGGCACGAAAATAGCCGCCAGAATCGGCACGGTGGAGAACGACGAGCCGATGCCCATGGTCACCAGCAAGCCCACCAGCAGCATCAACAAAGCCCCGACGCCTTTGCTGTGATTGATCCAGGCCGCCGACGATTCGACCAGCGTCTGCACCTGCCCGGTGGCCTTCATCACCTCGGCAAAGCCTGAGGCGGCGATCATGATGAAGCCGATCATCGCCATCATCTTCATGCCTTCGGTGAACAGATCATCGGTCTCGCGCCATTTGACGATGCCCGACACCGAGAAAATCAGGAACCCGACCAGAGCGCCGATAATCATCGAGTCCAGCAGCAACTGCACCACGAATGCCGAAGCAATGGCCACACCGGCGATCATCAGGCTCAGCGGGTTGTAGTGCACCGCCGTCTGCTCGACCTGTTCGATCTTCGCCAGGTCATACACGCGCTTCTTGCGATAGCTGATGAACGCCATCGCCAGGCCGAAAACCATGCCCAGTGCCGGGATACCCATGGCGTGGGTGACATTGATGCCGCTGATGTCGACGCCGCTGCGGGCGACGTTGGCCAGCAGGATTTCGTTGAGGAAAATGTTGCCGAAGCCCACCGGCAGGAACATGTAAGGGGTGATCAGGCCGAAGGTCATGACACAGGCGATCAAACGGCGATCGAGTTGCAGCTTGGTCAGTACATATAGAAGTGGCGGCACCAGCAGCGGAATGAAGGCGATGTGGATCGGCAGGATGTTCTGCGAGGCAATCGCCACCACCCACAGCAGGCCGATCAGCAGCCATTTGACGTTACCGCCGCCGGTTGCATGCTGCCGATCCACCATAGCCAGGGCCTTGTCGGCCAGCGCATGAGCCAGGCCGGATTTGGCAATCGCTACGGCGAAAGCGCCGAGCAAGGCGTAGGACAACGCCACTGTCGCGCCGCCGCCCAGGCCGCTGTTGAACGCCTTGAGTGTTGCGTCGATGCCCAGACCACCGGTCAGGCCACCGACCAGCGCCCCGACGATCAGCGCGATCACCACATGCACGCGCGACAGGCTGAGGATCAGCATGACGCCGACGGCTGCTATGACTGCATTCATTTCACTACCTCAAAAAACACTGCGGGTGAAAACACACCGCCAGACAGGATGAGTCCGCGCGGGATTGGCCGGCGGATGTGTACAGAGGGTCTTATTAGAAGGGGGCGCACTTTGAAGGAAGCAGCGGCAAGCTTCAAGGGGGCAAGCTACAAGCGGCAAGTTTCGAGCGGCAAGCGAAAGCGAAAAGCGAAAGCGAAAAGCGAAGACGGTGACGGTGACGCTGTGGCTTGGAGCTTGGAGCTTGGAGCTTGCAGCTTGCAGCTTGCAGCTTGCAGCTCAAGAAAGCTGCTTTTCTGCCGCTACAGTGCAAAGTCTCAGATATTTATCGGATAAGGATATTTCCATGTCGCTCAGACAACTTTCCATCCAATGGAAAATCACCCTGCTCGCCGGCCTCTGCCTGGCCGGTATCGTGACCCTGTTGGTCGGTCTTTCGCTGTATCGCATGGAACACAGCTCGGCGCTGGTCAAGGCCTCGAGCATGGAGATGCTCACCGAGTCGGCGCAGGCGCGGATTGAATCGCAAGGTGAAGTGCAGGCCGCCGGCATTCGCCAGCAATTCATGGACGCCTATCAATACGGCCACGGTTTCTCGCGGCAGGTGCTGTTTTTGCGTGAGCAGGCCGAGAAGCGCTTCCTCGATGCTTTCGACCTGCGCGAGGACATGACCCGTCAGGTCAAATCCGCGCTGCAAGCCAACCCGGACCTGCTTGGCCTGTCGCTGGTGTTCGAAGCCAATGCACTGGACGGCAAGGACGAACTGTTCGCCGACCAGGCTGAGCTGGGCAGCAACGACAAGGGCCGTTTCGCCCTGTACTGGTCGCAGCCGACCCCGGGCAAAGTCACCTCGATGGCGCTGCCGGAAAGCGACATGAGCGACGCCAGCACCGGCCCCAGCGGTCAGGCCGCCAACGCCTGGTTCACCTGCCCGCGCACCACGCTCAAACCGTGCGTGATCGAGCCGTACTTCTACGTCATCGACGGCCAGAAAGTGCTGATGACCAGCATCGTCTTCCCGCTGCAGGTCAACGGCAAAGTCATCGCCTCGCTGTCGGTCGACATCAACCTCAACAGCCTGCAAGCGATCAGCCAGAACGCCAGCCGCAAGCTGTATGACGGCCAGACCGCCGTCAGTATCGTCAGCCCCGCCGGCCTGCTCGCCGGCTACAGCCCGGATGCCGGCAAACTCAGCCAGCGCCTGGATGCGGTGGATCAGGCCAGCGGCAGCGAGTTGCTGCGCCTGCTCGCCGCGAGCCCTGGCGTAAGCAGCCTGCACAGCAATGGCCAGTTGAAGGTGCTGTCGCCGTTCCAGCCAATTCCCGGTGGACCGGCGTGGGGCGTGCTGCTTGATGTGCCGGAGAAGGTCCTGGTCAGCCGCGCCGAAGCGCTCAAGCAGCAACTGGATGCGAGCAACACTTCGGGCACGCTGATTGAACTGAGCCTCGGCCTGCTCGCCGCGCTGATCGGTTTGCTGCTGGTGTGGCTGATGGCGCGCAGCGTGACCAGACCGATTCTCGGCGTGGCGCACATGCTTGAAGACATCGCCAGCGGCGAAGGCGACCTGACCCGGCGTCTGGCCTATGACAAACAGGACGAGCTCGGCCAGTTGGCCGGTTGGTTCAACAAGTTCCTCGACAAGCTGCAACCGGTCATCGCCGAGGTGAAACGCTCGGTGCAGGATGCGCGCAACACCGCTGACCAGTCTTCGGCCATCGCCACCCAGACCAGCGCCGGCATGGAGCAGCAATACCGCCAGGTCGATCAGGTCGCCACCGCGTCCCACGAAATGAGCGCCACCGCCCAAGACGTGGCGCGCAGTGCCGCGCAAGCCGCCGAGGCCGCCAAGGACGCCGACCGCGCCACCCGTCAGGGCCTGACCGTGATCGACCGCACCACCGCAAGCATCGACACCCTCGCCGCCGATATGAGCGCCGCGATGGTTCAGGTCGAAGGGCTGGCTGCGAACAGCGAGAAGATCGGCACGGTGCTGGAAACCATCCGCGCCATCGCCGAGCAGACCAACCTGCTCGCACTCAACGCCGCCATCGAAGCCGCCCGCGCCGGTGAAGCCGGACGCGGCTTTGCCGTGGTTGCCGACGAAGTGCGCAACCTTGCGCGCCGCACTCAGGAGTCGGTGGAGGAAACCCGCCAGGTCATCGAGCAATTGCAGAACGGCACGCAGGAAGTGGTGGGCTCGATGGGCAACAGCCATCGTCAGGCTCAGGGCAGTGTCGAGCAGGTTGGCCAGGCCGTGACCGCGCTGCGGCAGATCGGCGATGCAGTGACCGTGATCAGCGACATGAACCTGCAAATCGCCAGCGCTGCCGAAGAGCAGAGCGCGGTGGCCGAGGAGATCAACAACAACGTGGCGACAATACGCGATGTGACCGAGTCGCTGTCCGGACAGGCGAATGAATCGGCGCGGGTGAGCCAGTCGCTCAACAGCCTGGCGAATCAGCAGCAGCGGTTGATGGATCAGTTTCGGGTCTAGAATCCACCGCAAAACCCGATGTGGGAGCGAGCCTGCTCGCGAAAGCGTCGTATCAGTCAGCGAACATTTATCTGACAGATTGCATTCGCGAGCAGGCTCGCTCCCACAGGGGATGTAGGGTGTTTTGGCAATTAGCGCTTAGGCAGTTCAATCACCACTTTCAACCCGCCCCACTCGCTTTCCCCCAGCACCAGCAAGCCACCCCACGTATCGACAATATCGCGCACGATCCCCAACCCCAGCCCATGCCCATGGGTCTGCTCATCCAGCCGCGTGCCACGGCTGAACACCTGAGTGCGCTGCTCTTCGGGAATCCCCGGGCCGTCATCTTCCACGCTCAGGGCAAAGCCGTCAGACCGTTCGATGACACTCAAGCGCACTTCGGCATCGGCCCATTTGCAGGCGTTGTCGAGCAGGTTGCCGAGCAGTTCGAGCAAGTCCTCACGGTCCCACGGCAGCTGCAGCCCGGGCGGTGCGACGTAGCTCAAGGCCAAATGTTCGCCGTGAATCATGTTCAAGGTCGCCAGCAAACCCGGCAGCTCGGCATCACAATCGAACAACGCGCCGGGCAGCGCATCCCCGGATAACCGCGCCCGATTGAGTTCACGATTGAGGCGCTGCTGCACCTGCTCGAGTTGATCCTTGAGAATCCTGCGCAGCTCGGGATGGTCATCGAGCTTGTCGCTGGAGGCCAGACTCAGCAGCACCGCCAGCGGGGTTTTCAGCGCGTGGCCGAGGTTGCCAAGGGCATTGCGTGAGCGCTTGAGGCTGTCTTCGGTGTGGGCGAGCAAATGGTTGATCTGCGCCACCAGCGGCTCCAGCTCTACCGGCACCTGATCGTCGAGTTGCGAGCGCTGGCCCTGTTGCAACTGGGCGATCTGTTCGCGCGCGCGTTCCAGCGGTTTCAGCGCGCGGCGCACAGTCAGGCGTTGCAGGAACAGGATCAACAGCAACGCCGCCAGCCCAAGACCAAGGCCAATCTGACGCATGCGCTGAAAACTGTCGCTGACCGGCGTGTAATCCTGGGCGACGCTGATCGAGATCGACTGACCCAGGCGTCGATAGTCCGAGCGCAATATCAGCAAGCGTTGCCCGCCCGGGCCCAGTTGCAGGTTGCTGTGCAGCCCCGGGTGGGGCAGCAGCGGCAGTTCCTGATCCCACAGCGAGCGCGAACGCCAGTGGCTGTCGGAGAAGTCGATACGAAAGTAGTGCCCGGAAAACGGCCGCTGATAGGCCGGCGACAGATGCCGCTCATCCAGCTGCAAACCTTGCGGGCCGCGCACCAGCGCCACCAGCAGGCTTTCGCTGTCGTTGCGCAGGCCGGCTTCGAGGTAGCGCTGCAAACCGACTTCGAACAACCACAGGCTGGTTTGCGCCAGTACCAGACCGACGACCACCATCACACTGATCAAACCCAGGCTCAAACGGCGCTGGATTGACCTCATGAACCTTGCCCGCCGAACAGGTAACCCTGGCCGCGACGGGTTTCGATCACGCTTTTGCCGAGCTTGCGCCGCAGGTGATTGACGTGAACTTCGAGGACATTGGAGTCACGCTCGGTTTCACCGTCGTAGAGGTGTTCGGCGAGGTGGCTTTTCGAGAGGATCTGTTCGGGGTGCAGCATGAAATAGCGCAGCAGACGGAATTCAGCGGCAGTCAGCTGGATATCGGCGCCGTCGCGAACCACGCACTGGCGACCTTCGTCCAGATGCAGGCCGGCGGCTTGCAGGGTCGGCTGGTTGGCCTGGCCCTTGGAGCGGCGCAACAGCGACTGAATGCGCAGATACAGCTCTTCCGGGTGAAACGGTTTGGTCAGGTAATCGTCAGCGCCCGCCTTCAGCCCTTCAATGCGCTCGGCCCAGGAATCACGCGCGGTAAGAATCAGCACCGGAATCGCCAGACCGGCGGCGCGCCACTGCGCCAACACCTCCAGCCCCGGTACGCCGGGCAGGCCGAGGTCGAGGATGATCAGGTCATAGGGCTCGCTGCTGCCCTGATATACCGCGTCTCGACCATCGGCCAGCCAATCCACCGCGTAGCCTTGGCGTTGCAGGCCGGCGAGCAATTCGTCGGCCAGCGGTACGTGGTCTTCCACCAGAAGCAAACGCATCGATCAATCTTCCTTGTCTTTGACTAACTCGCCGGTATCGGCCTTCAGGTGCAGCTCGCGCGCCACGCCTTCGACCGTCAGCAATTCGACTTCGTAAATGTACACGTCGTGTTTTTCTTCCAGCTCGACTTCCAGCAGCTTGGCGCCGGGATAGCGATCCATGGCCTGCTGCAGCACTTGCTCCAGCGGCAGGATCACACCCTCGCGACGCAGGGTCAGGGCCTCGTCCTGATCGAGGTCGCGGGCCATGGCCGTACTGCACAACAACACCAGCGCCAGTGCCGTGAGGCGGGTGGCGCGACTATTCAGCTTCATTACGTATCCTGATGATCCCTGAGCACTTCACCATCGACCGCGTTCAACTCCAGATCCCACTTCAGCCCTTTCGGGTCGCGCAGTTCGATCTGGTAAATGAACTTGCCGTACTCTTCCTCCAGCTCGGTTTCGGTGATCTCCGAACCGGGGTGTTTTTCCAGGGCGATGGCGTTGAGCTTCTCGAAGGAGACGATAGTACCAGCGTCGCGCAAACGAAGCGCTTCGTCAGGTCCGAGATCGCGCGCCAGCGCGGTATTGGCGCCAAGGCCGAGGATCGAGGCAGTGGTCAGGGCAGTCAAGGTTTTCATGGATGTCTCCAAATTCTTATGTGTTGCTTACGGTGGGCACCATAGCGGGGTCAACTTAACTGAAACTGAATGGCCATCATTGTGCCCTTTCCGCTGGACCACAGACTGATGGATAACTCTGTGGGAGCGGGCTTGCCCGCGAAGGCGGCGGCACAGCTTGCATCGCTGTGACTGAAAGGACGCTATCGCGGGCAAGCCCGCTCCCACAGGGTTATGCGGTGTGCTTATAATCGCCAGCTTGCTAACGATCGAGACCGGTATGACCGCCATCCACATCAAGTTCCCCGCCCTCACCCTCAAGGCCGGCCCGCGGGCCATGGCGCGGATTCGTGCGCAGGGATTGCACGCCGCAGACGTCGGCACCCTGCCCGGTGCGGCCGGTGGGCCAAAGGCGTTGGGGATTCAGGGGCTTGATCTGGCGTTGTTCGGCGAGTGGCTGCCGAGTGCGCCGCGTGAGCGTTCGCTGATCGGCGCCTCGGTGGGTTCCTGGCGCTTCGCCAGCGCCTGCCTGCCAGACGCAGCCGAGGGCATTCGCCGCCTCGGCCAGCTGTACGCCGAGCAGAACTTCAACAAAGGCGTGACCATGGCCGAGATCAGCCAGAGCTCGCAGCGCATGCTCAATGACCTGCTCGACGGCCGCGACGCGAGCATTCTTGAAAACGCCGACTACCGTCTGAACATCATGGTGGTGAAAAGCCGGGGCCGTCTCGCCGAAGACCATCGCGGGCGCCTCGGTCTCGCGTTGGGCTCGGTAATCGCCGACAACCTGCGCGGCCGTGCACGGCTGTCGCGACACTTTGAGCGGCTGATCATCCACGATCCGCGCCTGGCGCCGCCGCTTGATGCCTTGACCGATTTCCCCTCGCGTTTCGTTGCGCTCAATACCGGCAACCTGCGCCAGGCGCTGCTCGCTTCAGGATCGATCCCAATGGTCATGGAAGGCGTGCGCGACTTGCCCGGCGCCGGCGCAGGTACGTTCCGCGACGGCGGTTTGCTCGACTACCACCTCGACCTGCCCTACAGCGGCGACGGCATCGTGCTCTATCCGCACTTCACCGATCGAGTGATTCCCGGCTGGTTCGACAAGACCCTGCCCTGGCGCCGCGCTTCGGTGCAGCGCCTGCAAGATGTGCTGCTGGTCGCGCCGTCGAAGGAATATCTGGCCCGCCTGCCCTACGGCAAACTGCCCGACCGGAACGACTTCAAACGCTTCATGGGCGATGCGCCGAGCCGGCAGAAATACTGGCACGCGGCGATGGACGAGAGCCGCCGACTGGGCGACGAATTCCTCGAACTGACGGCCAGCGGTCGCCTCGCCGAGCGCTTGCTGACCCTTTAGTCAGCACGGCCAAAGACAAGCTGATAAACTCGCCGCCTGCCCGAATCGCTGCGGCGAACGCCATCTGAACAGAGCCGAAAATACCGTGGAAATCTTCAAAGAGTTTACTTTCGAATCCGCCCACCGCCTGCCGCACGTCCCGGACGGCCACAAGTGCGGACGCCTGCACGGTCACTCGTTCAAGGTCGCGCTGCACCTGAGCGGCGACCTCGATCCGCACACTGGCTGGATTCGCGATTTCTCCGAGATCAAAGCGATTTTCAAGCCGCTGTATGAGCGTCTCGACCACAACTACCTGAACGACATTCCCGGCCTGGAAAACCCGACCAGCGAAGTGCTGGCCAAATTCATCTGGAATGAAATGAAGCCATTGCTGCCGGAACTCAGCGCGATCCGCATTCATGAGACGTGCACCAGCGGCTGCATCTATCGCGGGGAATAAGCAACACACATCTCCCCGCCCTGTGGGAGCGAGCCTGCTCGCGAAAGCGGTGGGTCAGCCGACATTGATATCGACTGACACGCCCTCTTCGCGAGCAGGCTCGCTCCTACAGTGGGACAGCGTTGGTCCACAGAAACAGCCTTTACGGCTGTTTTTTTATGCCTATGCTTTCCGTTCTCCCGCCAAGAGGACAGGCCCATGACGGACTGGCTGCTGGATCAGGTGTTTGATTTCAACGGGCATCAAGTGCGTTATGCCGTGCGCGGTGACGGTCCGCCGCTGGTGTTCGTGCATGGCACGCCGTTTTCGTCTTACGTGTGGCACCGCATCGCCCCGCACTTTTTCGCCACACACCGAGTGCACTTTTTCGATCTGCTCGGTTACGGACAGTCCGCGCAGCCAGACGCCGACGTCTCGCTCGGCGTGCAGAACGAACTCCTGGCGCAACTGCTTGATCACTGGAATCTGCAAACTCCGGACGTGGTCGCTCATGATTTCGGCGGCGCCACGGTGTTGCGCGCGCACCTGCTCAATGGCAAGGATTACCGCAGCCTGACCCTGATCGACCCGGTCGCCTTGACGCCGTGGGGCTCGGCATTCGTGCAGCATGTGCGTCAACACGAAGCCGCGTTCAGCGGCTTGCCCGATTACATCCAGCGCGCCATCGTGCCGACCTATATTCGCGGCGCGATTCACCGTGACATTGCCGATGATGAACTGGCGCCGTATGTGCGGCCTTGGCTGGGCGATCCGGGGCAAGCGGCGTTCTACCGGCAGATCGCGCAGATGGACGAGCGCTTTACTCGTGAAGCCGAAAGCCTGTACCCGACGATTCGCTGTCCGGTGCAGATTCTCTGGGGCGAAGAGGATCAGTGGATTCCCATCGAACGTGGCCGCGCCTTACAGCAGATGATTCCCGGAGCGCAATTTCACGCCATCGCCAATGCCGGCCACCTCGTCCAGGAAGACGCACCCGAAGCCATCGTCGCCGCCCTGCTGCGTTTTCTCTAAGCCAACAGCATGCCTTTTCCTTGTGGGAGCGAGCCTGCTCGCGAAGGCGTCGTATCAATCCATCTTTCGGTGACTGACACCCCGCATTCGCGAGCAGGCTCGCTCCCACAGGAGTCCGGCGCCAAGTCTGAATTATCTGCAATGCACATAACAGGCTCGCTCCCTGACTGGGCCATGGTGTGTTCGGGTGCACCGTTTTCGCGCCTGACTTCGCCGTGTCGTCTATACATACCCGGCGCGGCGCCGCTTGGCACGACCGCTGCAACCCTTCTGTGTCTTCCCCCTTCCAGCAAGGACTGCCCCATGACGCAGAACGCCTCCGGCAACGATTACCCGCTCAGTGAAGTCCCCATGCACGCGCGCAAAGGCCTGGCCTCGACGGCGATGGTGTTACTCGGCTTCACGTTTTTCACCGCGACCATGTTTGCCGGCGGCAAGCTGGGGGTCGCGTTCGGTTTTGCCGAGATGATGGCGGTGATTATCGTCGGCAACCTGCTGCTCGGCCTGTACGCGGCAGGGCTGGGTTACATCGCCTTCAAGAGCGGTCTTAATTCGGTCCTGATGGGCCGTTTCTGTTTTGGCGAAGTCGGCAGCAAGCTCAGCGACCTGATTCTCGGCTTCACCCAGATCGGCTGGTACGCCTGGGGCACGGCGACAGCGGCGGTGGTGATCGGCAAGTATTTCAATCTCGATGAAACCACCGTGCTGGTCCTGATGGTGCTGTTCGGTCTGGGCTTTTGCGCCACGGCGTACATCGGTTATCGCGGACTGGAGATTCTCTCGTACATCGCGGTGCCGGCGATGCTGTTGCTGCTGATGCTGTCGATGTGGGCAGCGACCGTGAAAGTCGGCGGCTTCGAAGGTTTGCTCAGCGTAGTGCCGAGCGGTTCTCTGGACTGGTCGACAGCGATCACTTTGGTGTTCGGCACCTTCGTCAGCGGCGCAACGCAAGCCACCAACTGGACGCGATTTTCGCGCTCGGCAAAGGTGGCGGTGCTGGCCAGCCTGATCGGTTTTTTCATCGGCAACGGCCTGATGGTACTGATCGGCGCGTATGGCGCGATCGTCTATCAGCAACCGGATGTGGTCGAAGTGCTGCTGTTGCAGGGCTTCGCCATGGCCGCGATGGCCATGCTGCTGCTGAACATCTGGAGCACCCAGGACAACACCATCTACAACTTCGCCGTCGCCGGCTGCAACCTGCTGCGGACCGGTCGGCGCAGAACCGTGACCCTCGGTGGCGCGGTGATCGGCACCCTGCTCGCCCTGCTCGGCATGTACGACATGCTGGTGCCGTATCTGATTCTGCTCGGCACGGTGATTCCGCCGATAGGCGGGGTGATCATGGCTGACTTTTTCTATCGCTGGCGCGGCCACTATCCGCGTCTGGCCGACGCACGGTTGCCGGCGTTCAACTGGCCGGGGCTCGGGGCCTACGGCATCGGCACCATCGCCGCGTTCAGCTCGCCCTGGGTCGCGCCGCTGGTAGGCATTGCCGCTGCCGCGCTAACGTATGTCATCGTCACCGGTGTGCTCGGCGCCCGTCGCGTCAGCGCACCACTACAAGACCTATAAAAAGGATTCGCCTGATGCACATCATCAACGCCCGCCTGCGCAATCAGGAAGGCCTGCACGAATTGCACCTCGAAGACGGCCTGATCCACAGCATCGCCCGTCAGACCGAAGCGCCGACCCTCGGCGCGGATGACCTCGATGCCGGCGGCAATCTGGTGGTGCCGCCCTTCGTCGAGCCGCACATCCACCTCGACGCTACCCTCACCGCCGGCGAGCCGCGCTGGAACATGAGCGGCACGCTGTTCGAGGGCATCGAATGCTGGGGCGAGCGCAAAGTCACCATCACCGAAGAAGACACCAAGACCCGCGCCAAGAAGACCATTCAGGCCCTGGCCGCCCACGGCATTCAGCACGTGCGCACTCACGTCGACGTCACCGACCCGCAACTCACCGCGCTCAAAGCGATGCTCGAAGTGCGCGAGGAAAGCCGTCACTTGATCGACCTGCAAATCGTCGCGTTCCCGCAGGAAGGCATCGAGTCGTTCCGCAACGGGCGCGAGCTGATGGAAGAAGCGATCCGCATGGGCGCCGATGTGGTCGGCGGCATTCCGCATTTCGAATACACCCGCGATCAGGGCGTCAGCTCGGTGAAGTTTCTGATGGACCTGGCGGAGCGCACCGGCTGCCTGGTCGATGTGCACTGCGACGAGACCGACGATCCGCATTCACGCTTCCTTGAAGTGCTCGCCGAAGAAGCGCGCAGCCGCGACATGGGCGCCCGCGTCACCGCCAGCCACACCACGGCGATGGGTTCATACGACAACGCCTACTGCGCCAAACTGTTCCGCCTGCTCGGCCATTCCGGAATCAGTTTCGTTTCCTGCCCGACCGAAAGCATTCATTTGCAAGGGCGCTTCGACAACTTCCCGAAGCGCCGGGGCGTGACCCGCGTCAATGAACTGCTCGAAGCCGGCATGAATGTTTGTTTCGGTCAGGACTCGATCGTCGACCCGTGGTACCCGCTGGGCAACGGCAACATCCTGCGCGTGCTCGAGGCCGGCCTGCACATCTGCCACATGCTCGGCTATCGCAACCTGCAAAGCGCGCTGGACCTGGTCACCGACAACAGCGCCAAGGCCATGCACCTGGGCGAACGTTACGGACTGGAACAGGGCCGCCCGGCGAACCTGCTGATTCTCTCAGCGGACAGCGATTACGAAGTGATCCGCAGCCAGGGCCTGCCGCTGTATTCGATTCGCGGCGGCAAGGTGCTGATGAAGCGGCAGATGCCGGTGGTGGAGTTCAATTGAGATTGCACTGGGGCTGATGGCCTCATCGCTGGCAAGCCAGGCTCCCACAGGTTTTGTGTTGAGCACATGATTGGGCCCTCACGCAAAACCTGTGGGAGCCTGGCTTGCCAGCGATGGCGTCGGCCGAATCAACCCGCCAACCGCGCCGTGCCAAACAATCTGACGCGCAGCAACTCCCCTTCCGAAACCTCAAGCAAAACCGGTGCGGTGCCGCCGGGCATGACCACCCGCACTTCCCCCGCCTCGACCCAACCCACCCGCCACGCTGCACACGCGACCGCACTGGCGCTGGTGCCGGAAGACGCGGTTGGACCTTCGCCACGCTCGAATACCCGCGCAGCGATTTTCTGCGGCGACGCCAGCGCGGCCCATTGCAGATTGACGCCCGCCGGGCACGGATTGCCGGCACCGGTGGGCATGGCATAGGCAATTGCCGTCAGCCGTTCGTTCAGGGGCGATTCACCCATCTGTTCGTTGCTCGGCAAAGCGCTTGCATCGCTGAGCAGCGTTACACAGTGCGGATTGCCGATACGGACGAATTGGCTGTGGGTCCAAGCGGGATCGAGCTGTGCCAGGGGCTGGACATGGCTGACGTCGCGATTGTTGAACTGCTGAACGGCCTGCGCCCCCACAGCCTCCGGGCCAAATGTGGGCTGGCCGAGGTCGAGCCAGAAACCGCGCACGCCCTCGACTTCGGCCGGTTTTACCGAGGTTTCCAGCGCTTCGCCCTTGTCATGATGCACGCACAGCATGGCGCCCTGCTCCGGCAGCAAGCCTTGCTCGGTCAATGCCTGAGAAAAAATCGTCAGGCCGTTGCCACTGCGTTCGGCGAGGCTGCCGTCGGTGTTGACGATCAGCACATCGAACGGTGCGGACCTCTGAAACGGGCCGATCAGCAGGCCATCGCTGCGGTGAGGTTTGCTGTTGGCCGGGCGTTGGCCTTCGGGCCAGTGGCAGCACAAAGCGATGGCGGCCTCGCTCCATTGCTGCCCAGAGGCAGCGCAGTCGGTGGCGCTTGTCGGCAAAGCGATTCCGGCCTCGCGCAAGGCTTGGGGTGAGACCACGGCGTAGATATTGCCGCGTGCGTCGTAGAAGCTCGTCATTGCCGACCGTTTACCTTCGTATGGATGAACGCCACTCTAATGATTAATACACACCCTGTGGGAGCGGGCTTGCTCGCGAAGGCGGTGTGCCAGTCAAAAATTCCTGGCCTGACATACCGCCTTCGCGAGCAAGCCCGCTCCCACAGGGTAGGATGTCCACCGTTATGCCCCGAAAGGCCTGAGATCGAACCTCAACGCCGTCAGAATGTCACTCGGGATGCAGTTGTTTTTTTGCCAAGGATCGATATGACCAGCCTCAACCCCCAAGACACCTTCGTCCCCGGACGTCTGCAACAGATGTCCACCCGCGTCGCTTTTTTCATCGCCGGCCTCGGCATTGCCGCGTGGGCGCCGCTGGTCCCTTATGCCAAGGCCCGGGCCGGGCTGGATGAGGGCACGCTGGGATTATTGCTGTTGTGCCTGGGCGTCGGTTCGATTCTGGCGATGCCGCTGGCGGGGATTCTCGCCACGCGTTTTGGTTGCCGACGCGTAGCCACCGGCGGCACGTTGCTGATCTGCGCGGCGCTGCCGTTGCTGGCGACGGTGTCGTCGATCCCGGCGCTGATCGCCACGTTGTTCATGTTCGGCGCCGGCCTCGGCACGGTGGATTCGACGGTGAACCTGCAAGCAGTGATCGTCGAGCGCGCCAGCGGCAAGCACATGATGTCGGGGTTCCACGGTTTGTTCAGTCTCGGCGGCATCGTCGGCGCGGCGGGCGTCAGCGCCCTGCTCGGCCTCGGCCTGACGCCGCTGGCGGCGATGCTGGTCGTCGTCGTGTTGCTGATCGGCGCGTTACTCAAATGCGTGCCGCACATGTTGCCCTACGGCAGCGAAAGCTCCGGCCCGGCGTTCGCCATTCCCCATGGCATCGTGCTGTTTATCGGCGGCATGTGCTTCATCGTGTTCCTCACCGAAGGCGCGGCGCTGGACTGGAGCGCAGTGTTCCTCGCTCAGGAACGCGGGATCGACACGGCCTACGCAGGCCTGGGCTACGCAGCGTTTGCCCTGACCATGACCGTGGGCCGCCTGCTCGGTGACCGCATCGTGCGCAAGCTGGGTGCGACGCGAATCATTCTGTTCGGTGGGCTGTTAGCGGCGGCGGGGTTGTTTCTCGCCACCTTCGCACCGAGCTGGCAAGCGGCGCTGCTCGGGTATGCGCTGGTCGGCGCCGGTTGCTCGAACATCGTGCCGGTGCTGTACACGGCGGTGGGCAAGCAAACGGTGATGCCGGAAAGCATCGCGGTGCCGGCGATTACCACCCTCGGTTATGCCGGTATTCTCGCCGGGCCAGCGGTGATCGGTTTTGTCGCGCATGCCAGCAGTCTGAGCTTTGCCTTTGGATTGATGGCGGTTTTGCTGGTGGCTGTGGCGATCGGTGGGAAGACATTGAAGGTCTGAACATCAGTGCGACACCTGTCAGGTTTGACAGTAGACAAGCCTGAGCCTCATGAATCATGTTGATTTCTCCCCTCCACCGGAAAGGAAATCCACCGTGAATATGAGAATGGGATGTGCCGTTGCAGTCATTGCTCTTCTCCAGGGATGTCTCTCTGTCAGTCGATACGACTGGGGCGAAGGCACAGTCAACTTTGCTCCCGCTCAGCGACTGGCCAATGCAAACGGGCAATATGCGCATTGGCAAGCCATTGGCCGCGTCGAAGTTGAAGGCGGCATGACCTGCTCCGGCACACTCATTGATACCCGCGGATCGGGTACGCTGTCGCACCCGGCCTATGTACTGACCTCTGGGCACTGCACACACCCGGAGGTCGGCAACAACGAGATCGTCGTCAATGAACCTGCGAAGGGCCGGGTGACATTCAATTATTTTTTCGACACTCAACCGCAAAATCGCTCTTATGCTGTGAATCGGATTGCCTGGAGCACGCTGCGGGGTCAAGACATCTCTATCATTGAACTTGCTCCGTCTCTGGAACAACTGGTCAGAGACGGTATCGAGCCTTTGAAACTGGCAGATGAGCCACTGGCCACCGAAGAAAACATTCTCATCACGGGCGCGCCCATCGACGGTTTCATTCAGCGAATGGCATGCAGACAAGAACACCCGGCGTCTATCATCGAAGGTCCATGGCGATGGATCGGCCAATCGAGCAACCGCTGCCTGGGTGTCGTCAGTGGGTTATCCGGCTCGCCGGTGCTTGCGCGCTATACCAATGAAATCGTGGGTGTGCTGGGCACTACAACCCGCGGAAGTGGGCGCAATCGTTGTAAAGAAGGCGCTCCCTGCGAAGTCGTTGCCGGACAGGTCGACAAGCGTATAGATACCAACTATGCCTCGACGACCCAGGGCCTGGGCGCTTGTTTCACCAAAGGACAATTTGACCCGCGCCCGGGTGAGTGCCCCCTGGGAGCGGCATGGTCTTTTCCAAGAGCATCGCAAGATAGCGATTACATCAAGGTCGAGCGTGACGAGCACGGACAGATATTGCCATGGCAGTGGGTGCAAAACTTCTCAGTGAGCGCCCCGTTCTATCGCTATCGCTATACGCGCAGTCTGGATGAATGTCAGTCACTTGCAGGGTACAGCCAAATACAAACCGCTCGACCTGATTCGGAAAATGAGTTGAGTCATGAACTCAAAGAAGGTGCGGGACTGTATTTTTTGCCTGATCGGTCAACAGCGGCCTACGGACGCGCCAAAACAGTCGGAAGGGAAGACCGCCAGCGTCTATTGGCGGTGGTTGCTGGAAGCGCCAGCGCCATTGGCGCCGACCTATAAAGTTGAGTGGGTGAATGGCGATGACTACGATATCAGGGTTTTTCCGGCTCTACCGGATCTGGATCCTTTTCGGTTTCAGTACAAGTCTGGTCAGCCGGAGCATATCGATTGCCATGACGAGCGTGGATTCCAACGTGTGTCTGGCTCCACAGGCGTTTTCCATGTCTCCCTCGCAAATGGCCGGCAGAGCATCTGCCTCAAAGGTGCAGATCTGGTGGGCAATCCCGGCCCGGTTATCAATTTCCTGATACCTCAATAGCCGAGAACGGCTATTGCTGAACCCCTGCGCACCAGTCCAGCAATAGCCGAAGGCTTAGAAACCGACGCTGGCCTGCACGAAGAACGTGCGCGGCGCGCCGACATACATCCCCGAGTTGTTGTCGCTGGAGCGGGTGAAGTACTGCTTGTCGAAGACGTTCTTCACCCCGGCACCGAGCTTGAGGTTCGACACCTGCGGGCCGAAGTCATAGCCGCCGCGCACGTTCCAGGTCACGTAACCCGGGATGTCGCCGTACTGCCCGTCCGCCGTGCCTTCGGTGATGTAATTGCCATTGAAGCTGCCATCCGCATTCACACCGGTGCCCGGCGAGCGCTGTTTCGATTGGGCGAAGCCGTCGATGTTGTATGTCCAGCGATTGATGTCGTAACGCAAACCGACCGTGGCCACCTGCCGAGAATAGAACGGCAGATCGCGGCCCTTGAAGCTGGGGATCTCGCCTTCATAAGTGGCGCGGGTGTAGGTGAAACCGGCGTTGGCGGTCAGGCCATCGAGGCGCGGGTCGAGGGCCGCCATGTCGTAGTGCGCCGAGGCTTCGATGCCCTGGTGCTTGGTCGCGCCGAGGTTGGTCCAGCCAACATCGTTGCTGATGTATTGCAGTTCGTCATCGAAGTCGATGTAGAACAGCGTCACCTCGCCGCCCCAGACATCATCGTTGTAACGCGTGCCGATCTCGTAGGTCTTGGCCTTTTCCGGCTCCAGACCGTTGGCGGTGCTGTCACCCGAACCGCCCTGGCCGAGCTGGAAATATTGCAGGCTGCCGAACGAAGTTTCGTAGTTGGCGAACAGCTTCCAGGCATCGGACAGGTGATACATCACGCTCAGCGCCGGCAGCGGCTCATTGCTTTCGATGCTGCGGTTTTTCTCCTGGACCGGCCGGCCAGCGGTGTCGAGCACGGCGCGGTCGTGCCAATCGGTGCTGATGTGTTCGAAGCGAATGCCTGGGGTGATGGTCCAGTTGCCGACGTCGATCTTGTTGTCGACATACACCGAATTGGCCTCGGTGCCGCCGGTGCGATCCTGGAATACGTGGCCGTCAGAGGTCGGCGTGACTACTGGCTGGTTGTTGACCAGCGCCAGACGACTCGACTCTTCGTGCATCGCCTCTTTCAGATAGCGATAACCGACGCTGACTTCCTGAGTGGTCGGGCCGACATCGAACACCCGCGACACGCGCGGCTCGATGCCGAGGGTGTAGTAGGAACGCGGGTACGAGCTGAGGGTGCGCTGATCGCGCGCAGCGATGGTACTGCCGCGAAAGCTGTCGGTGTAGTAGGTGAGGATTTCCGCCTGAGTGCGCTCGTCGATCTGGCGAATCCACTTGAACGAAACGTCCTTGCGCCGGCCTGTGAACTGGTCGTAGTCACGCACCGATTCGTACGGTTTGTCGTCGTACTGACGCTGGGTCAGGCCGCCCGGCATGTCGGCACTGGCGTCGTAGTAGTGGAAGTTGAGGCTGAAATCGTCCTGATCAGTCGGCGCCCAGTGCGTTTTGAGCAGCACGTCGTCGATGTCGTTGCCGTTGTTGCGCTCGCGATAGCCGTGGCCGTTGACGCCGGAGTACAGCAGCGCGACGCCCATGCCGTTGTCGGCGGTGCCACCAAGAAACGCGGTGTCGATGTGTTTCCAGCCGCCGTACTGCGTGGTTTCCAGAGTGGTGCCGATTTCGCCGGTGGTTTTCTCCGGGATCGCGCGGGTCACGAAGTTGATCACGCCGCCGACGTTCTGTGGCCCGTAACGCACGGAACCGGCGCCGCGCACGACGTCGATGCTGTCGAGGTTGCCCGAGGAGATCGGCGCCATCGACAACTGCGGCTGGCCGTATGGCGCGAACGCCGCTGGCACGCCATCGATCAGTACGGTCGAGCGTGGCGACAGGCGCGAAGTCAGACCGCGTACGCCGACGTTGAGGGAAATATCACTGCCGCCGGTGCCGTTGGAGTCCTGTACCTGCACGCCCGGCACGCGCTTGAGCACGTCGCTGACGTTCATCGCGCCCTGCTCGACCATCGCTTCGCGGCGAATCACCGTGCGCGCGCCCGGGTGGTTTTGCACCACCGCCGCGTCAGCGTCACCGAGCCAGTCGCCGACCACTTTGATGTCGGTCACGCCGAGCTCCAGCGGGCCGTTGCTGGCTGCGGAGGTGGCTGCTGGGGCGAGCGTCACCGAGCCCTCGTTGATCTGATAATCGAGTCCGCTGCCCTGCAACAGCTGACGCAAGGCCTGTTCCGGCGAGAGGTCGCCATCGACCGCAGGCGCCTGTTTGCCGGCCACCAGCTCGGGGCTGAAAAACACCTGCAGCGAGGTTTGCTGGCCCAGTTCGCTCAAGGCCTGGCCCAGCGGTTGCGCGCGGATATGAATGGCTTCAGCGGCGAACGCCGACGGCATCGCTGCGCTGACGGCCAGCGCGAGCGCCAATGGCAGCCAAGGGGATTTTTTATTGTGGTGGGTGGTGATGTTCACGTCGTACGGAGTCCTGTGGATCGCAAGAGTGTGCGGCTGTTAATGCAAACCAGTTGCAGTTGAACACGAAGACGATGAACGGGGAAAAAACCTGAATGCTATCTGGAAATTATTTCCTGACTGCCGTCGGCAAGGGTGCGCACGGCCACCGGCAGGATGTTCGGCAAGGCTTTGAGCAAGGCGTCGGTGTCATCGGATTTGAACACGCTGGTCAGGCGCAGGCTGACCACGCCCGGTTGCGAAACGATCAACGGCTTATCCCGATAACGCGACACTTCAGCCGCCACTTCGCCGAGGCTGGCGTTGTTGAACACCAGTTTGCCGTTGCGCCACGCAGTCAGCTGCGCCGGGTTGACCGCGTAGGCCGGCAGGACTTTGCCTTGCGCATCGACCGACGTGCCGAGGCCTGCGGTGAGGTTGATGAATTCGTTGTCCGGCGCAGCACTTGCCTGCACTCTCACCGTGCCCTGCTCCACCGCCACGCGGGTGTGCGTGGCATCGCGACGCACATCGAAACGCGTGCCGGTGACCGTGACCTTGCCGCTGCCGGCCTCGACAATAAACGGACGCGAGGCGTCGTGTGCAACGCTGAACATCGCCTCGCCGGCGCTCAATTCGATGACACGTCGATCCTGCTCGTAGCGCACCTGCAAGCGGCTGCGACTGTTCAGATCGATCACCGAGCCATCGGGTAACGCCACATGTCTGCGCTCGCCCAGCGCCGTAACGAACTCGGCGCGGTAGCCACTCGGATGATACAGCCCACTGAACAGGCCAAGCCCCAGCGCCACGGCCAGAACACTCGCGGCCACGGCATAACGCAGCAACGGCCGGCGTTCGCGGCGACTTGGCGGTGTTTCAGCAAGCGCTTTGAGGCGCGAAGTCGGCAGCAGATCGGCCGCCGTCCACAGGCCTTGCAGCAACTGGAATTCTTCGCGGTGTTGCGGATGCTCGTTCAGCCAGGCGTCGAAGCGCCGCCGTTGCTCGACGCTGACATTCGGTTCCTGCAAACGCACGAACCAGGCCGCCGCCTCGTCACGCACCGCCGTTTTCCCACAGGCGCAATCACCCGTTTCCATCATGGAATGTCCTGTCCGCCTAAGAATGAAAAGGTGCGAGCGCTCATGATTGCAAGCCATCCAGCCGCTCACGCAGATGGCGCAGGGTGCGGATCATATACTTTTCGACCATATTCTTGGACAGCCCCAGGCGTTCGGCGATTTCTGCCTGCGTCAGGCCTTCGATCTTCTGCCAGACGAAGATCTTGCGACAGTTGAACGGCAGTTCGGTGAGCGCGCGTTCGATGGAATCGGCCAGCTGGATCGCATGCATGTAATGCTCCGGATCGCCCGCCGACGACGCACTGTCATCGACCGCTTCCCACTCCATGGTGCCGCGCCGGTCCTCACGCCGATACCCATCAACCGCGATATTGCGCGCCGTCTGGTGCAGATAAGCGCGCGGCTGCTGCACCGCCGCCGAATCCGCCTCGAGCACCCGCACAAAGGTGTCGTGCGCCAGATCCTCGGCCTGCGCGCGATTGCGCAGGCGCCGAGTCCAGGTACCGATCAACTCTTCGTAATGCTCGAAAAAGCCGGATCTGCGGGAGCGCATGGAGATGGGCGGCGTGGTGAGGAAAGGGCGTGAATAGTAATGCTTCGTATTAATCGAGTGCAATTTATTCATCGTCCCCCTTGACCTCTTCTTCCACTTGGCCAAGAGCGAGAGCCGCAGCCAGACTTATCGGCAGCAGCGAAACGCTTTCTATGGCATACGCGCCAGATTGACTGCACTGCCGAACTCGAGCATCAAGTCCTTGAACGCGAACGCTGAATAACCAATCAGCAGTGCCAGTACCGCCAGAGTACCTTTCGTTTCGACAGGAATACTCATCCAACCAGGAAGAACCAGCGATGCGCAGAAGACAATGAGGCAAAGCGCTCCCACGCACACGGAGACAATGGTCAGGAAAAAGTAACTCCAGAACGCTGCCGGGATAACCCGGGAACGCAACATAAACCAGTCGCCGTCGGTATCGACTAACGCCATACCTCTGATGAAGCGATCCATAGCCAGCCCCGGATTGTCCTTCTTGGTACCCAACACGTTGCGAATCTGTCGAGGATCAGCGTTTACCGGCCCCCATGCATTTTGAAACTCGAGTTGCAGGTCCGCGTCGTTGAGTTTCTCGAAATTCGAGCGCAAGTTGCGTTGCAACTGAACCTGCCCTCTGGCTTTCGCCACCCTCATACGACCAGCCTTGGTCGAATGGGGTTGCCACCATTCAAACAGCGTCATACCAACGCCAACCGCGATCAGAACAATGCCCAAGGCGCGAGAATAACCAAAGTCGTCCGGCACAGATGGCACGGGTGCCAAGCCACGGAATGCCTGAGCCGTCTGGGCCAGCATCGCCAGCAAGTCGAGTGCTCCAGGCGTCCACAGCAGCATTCCCAACATCACAAACTTGCTACTCGGTTTTCCGATGATCCAGTTGATGAGTTGTTTAGCAATAGCTATTAGTTCCCGCTGCAGGTCAGTCCCTGAGTTCATGTGTAACTCCTTTGAAATATTTACGCTTGAGCCTCTTTAACGGCCTGAACGCTCAGTCCTGAAGGATCAGCGAAACGGTTCGCGACGATTTACCTGACGCCGCTGTTCCTCGGCCGCGTGCGCGGCCACAGCGCGCTGGACGTTGGTATGGCAGTTTTTTCCACCGGGGTGCCAGCCTGCGGCAGCTGTGGCTGGTGACGTATCGCGAGGCGCAGACGCAGACTTATGGCGATACGTTTTTGATGATCATGGTCTGCTTCATCATCGCCACGGCGATGGTGCCCTTGATGCGCAAGGTGCAGCCACCGGCGGCGCCGAGTTCACAAGCACATTGAAGATTCCCTTGTAGGAGTGAGCCTGCTCGCGATAGCGGTCTGTCAGATAGCAAACATGGTGACTGACCTACCGCTATCGCGAGCAGGCTCACTCCTACAGGGATGTGCGTGGGACTTAAGCCTGCGGCAGTTTGCGGAAGCCCACCGCCAGGCGATTCCAGCCGTTGATGGTGTTGATCGCCACGGTCAGGTCAACCAGTTCCTTGGGCGAAAACTGCGCAGCGACTACCTCGTAATCTTCGTCGGGCGCGTGGGTCAGGCTCAGTTGCGTCAGCGACTCGGTCCACAGTAGTGCCGCACGTTCGCGCTCGCTGAAGAACGGCGCTTCCCGCCATGCTGTCACGGCGAACAGGCGACGCGGGGTTTCGCCGTCCTTGATCGCGTCGGCGGTGTGCATGTCGATGCAGAATGCGCAGCCGTTGATCTGTGAAGAGCGCAGCTTGACCAGTTCGATCAGGCTCTTTTCCAGCGGCAGTTTCGAGACGGCATTTTCCAGCGCCATCATCGCCTTCATGGCATCAGGGGAAGCGGTGTAGAAATCGGCACGAGGTTGCATGGTGGACTCCGGGGTAGCGATTGAATGTGTGGCTACGTTAGTCCCCGGGGGTGGTTCGGCAAATAGCCAATATTGCAGAAGAACGGTAGGCCACTTGGCGCAGCGATTGACCGCTCGTCACTCGACTGGCACCAAGGCTTGGGCGTGCGAGACCAATATCAGGTAATCCCCTTTATCAGGAGACGTACCATGATGACGCGCAAATTCACTTCGTTATTGTTGGCCGGTCTGCTCGCTACGGCATCCGCCGCCAGCTTCGCTGCCAATGACAGCACAGATGCGACGGGCACCAAGTCCGGCGGCGCCAGCAGCTCGACCATGCCGCCAGACAACACCCCGGGCTCGCCATCGGGTGGCAGCGGTTCTGGCGGAACCAATAACGGCACCGGCACTGGTTCGGGCATAGGCACCGGCACGGGCACGGGCACGGGCACGGGCACCAATGGCGGGGCCAGCGGCTCGGGTTCCGGCGCGGGTGGCGGCACCGGTTCGGCCGGCGGCGGTACAGGTGGCGCGGGCGGTGGCACGGGCGGCTGAACGAACAAGAGCCATCCCAGATAAAGCAACGCTGAGTAACTGTGGGAGCGAGCTTGCTCGCGAAGGCATTGTGTCAGTCGACTGATTTGGTCACTGGTGCGCCGCCTTCGCGAGCAAGCTCGCTCCCACATTTGCTCAATAGTGTGACTGAGATCAGCGATCCGACCGCATCAGTTCGGCAAAACCTTCTTCCGACGCATACACCGCCGCGCGATTGCGCCCGGCATTTTTCGCCTGATACAACGCGGCGTCCGCGCGCTGGATAAACACCTGCGGGCTGTCGTTGCCGTGCGGTATAAACGCATAACAGCCCAGGCTCACAGTGAGATAGCCGGTCGGCGAGCCACTGTGGATGATGTGCTTGTCGATCACGCTGCGGCGAATCTGCCCGGCAATCGCCAGCGCACCGTTGATGTCGGTGTCCGGCAACAGCACGGCGAATTCCTCGCCGCCGTAACGCACCGCCAGATCCGACTTGCGCTGGCAGCAGGTCTTCACCACTTGCGCCACTTGTGCGAGACACTGATCGCCGGCGACATGACCATACGCGTCGTTGTAGCGCTTGAAGAAATCGATATCGAGCATGATCAGGCTGACCGGGCTGACCTGGCGCGCGCCACGGGCAAATTCGATATCCAGCGAACGCTCGAACAAGCGTCGATTGGCCAGCCCGGTGAGGCTGTCGTGGGTGGCGATCTGTTCCAGCGCCAGCTGAGCCCTGCGTAGATTTTTCTCGATACGCTCGCCGTCGCGCACCTGATGAATGAATACCCAGCCGAACAGACCAATGCCCAAAACAACCAGCGCGACGATCACGCTGGACTGAAATGCGCGCTCGTGCCAGCCCCGCAAAATCGTGTCTTGCGAAGTCGCGGCAGAGACCACCAGCGGATATGAGGCAAGCTGCCGATAGCCATACAATCGTGTCACGCCATCGACCACGGAATTGAGCATCGCCGTGCCGGCGTTAGCGTTGGGCAGCAGGGTTTGATAGATCTCGCCGTGGGCCACCGAGGTATTGATCAACGCCTCGTCAAAGGGCCGTCGGGCCAACAAGGTGCCGTCGGTCAATGCCAGAAACATGATGCCGCTGTCATCGAGGCTGAAGCTTTTGAAGAACTGATCGAAGTACGACATGCGGATGCCGGCCATCAGCACGCCCTGAAAGTTGCCGAGCTGGTCGTTGACGCGTCTGGAAATCGGAATGATCCACTCGCCGTTTTCGCGGCTGCGAATCGCCTGGCCGATGTGCGCAACCGTCGAAGCATTCTGCTGATGGAACTTGAAATATTCGCGATCGGCCACGCCATTGCCACGGGGTAGATTGGGGAACGACGTAATGACCCACTGCCCTTCGCGATCGAAAAGAAAGATGCCGTGCAACTGATCCAGTTGCTGCGCGCGGCGGGCAAAGATCCGCTGCAACCGAGGTCGCTGCGCCGTCCCGTAACCATCGTCCTGAATCCAGTCGACGAGGCTGGTCATCACCAGATCCGCTGCCCGCACAGTGTCTTCGGCCTGCTGCGCCATGGCCCGGGTCAGGTTGCCCGAAGCCATCTTCGCCACCGCCAGATCCTGACGCCGTGACTGCTCCAATTGCAGGTACAGAAGACCGCACAGGCAGAGGCTCACCGCAACGATAAACAGCACCGCCGCTTTGCGCAGGGGCAGGCGCTTGAGCGTGCCGGGGGCCTGATGCGGATCGTGAATGGAGATTGGCAAAAGCATGTCCTGGGCAGGTACGGCAGGGGCGCGAGCCCGAAACCCTTGTGTTCGTGAGCGTAGCCCACCGGGATGCACGGGGCAAACGCCCGCCTCCCGCCCAGTTATCGGCGCGTCGCGAGTTTGGATGATCGCTTTTCGTCGATTTATTTACGACTGCTTCTTTACGGTTAATCAGTTATGCAGGGCCAGGCGCCGCATCGCGCTGGTGAGATGCGCACGGGCACTTTGCGCATCGCCTTCACGCATTTGTTCATAGGCGCGCTGCGCAATCGCATGGGGCACCGGTTTCAATTCACGTTGGGTTGCCATCGCCAGCAGCTGCACCTGCGCGGCGCGTTCCAGGTAATACAGATCGTCCCAGGCTTCGGCAATGGTCGGCGCGGCGACAATCACACCGTGGTTTTTCAGAAAGAGAATGTCGGCATCGCCCATGACGCTGGCGATGCGGTCGCCTTCGGATGCGTCCAGTGCGAGGCCGTTGTAATCCTCGTCCACCGCCGTGCGCCCGTAAAACTTCAGCGCGGTCTGCCCCAGCCATAGCAGCGGCGGGCCTTGCAACAGGCACAACGCCGTAGCGTGCGGCATGTGCGTGTGGAACGCGACTTTTACCCGTGGCAGTTGTTTGTGCAGTCGCGCGTGGATGTAAAACGCCGTCGCCTCGGGCTCGCCTTCGCCATCGACCACATTGCCGGCGAAGTCGCAGACCAGCAGATTCTGCGCCGTTACCTCTGCAAAAGCGTAGCCGTAGGGATTGACCAGAAACAGGTCGTCATGCCCCGGCAGCATCGCCGAAAAGTGATTGCAGATGCCCTCCTCCAGACCATGCAATGCGGCCAGTTGAAAGCACGCAGCAAGTTCGTTGCGGGCGGTGATGATCGCCTCGGTTTCCAGGTGCAGCGTTGCGCTGGGTCTGGCTTTGCCAGTGCCGCTCAAGATATGAGCCATGGCAATTCTCCTTAGGTCCAGCCGAGGGATTTGAACAGCGGCAGCACTTGATCGAGGCTGGACAGGATCGCGTCGGGGCGATAGTCCGGCAACAACTGACGACCCGTGCCGCGATCGATCCACACGCAACGAAAGCCCATGTCGCGCGCCGCTGTGTGATCGAGCATCGGGCTGGCGCAGATGTGCACCACCTCATCGCGGGTGACGCCCAATTGCTCATGAGCGTAGTCGAACAGCCGTGGCGCCGGTTTGTAGGCACCGGCCTGTTGCGCGGTGATTACACGGTCGATATGGCCACCGAGTTGCGCGACGTTGCCGGCAATGATGTCGTCGTCGGTGTTCGAGACGATGCACAGCTTGAAGCCCATGGCTTTGAGCTGCGCGAGGGTGTCGACCACTTCGGCAAAGGGCGGCATGTTCGGGATGGCTGTCGCCAGGCGTTGACTGTCCTCGGGCTGGCTCGGCAAGCCCATTTCTTCCAGCGCCAGTTGCAGGCCGAGCGTGCTCAGTTCACGAAAGGAACGGTGCGGCGGCGTTTGCTCGAGACGATGCTCGTGACGGTCGTAGACTTCGATCAACTTATCGGCGTCCACTGCGTGCTGGCGCTTGTCGCTGAGCATTTTCTTGACCACGGCTTTCAGTCCTTCATCCCACTGAATGAGGGTGCCGTAGCAATCGAAGGTCAGCCAGTGCGGGTGCGGCGTGTTGTTTAAGGTCATCGGTCGATCCTCCAGTGCCAGGACTTCAGCTTATGAGCGTGCGGTGATAGTGTGAAATTAAATAAACACGCGATCGTCATTCGCAAAACAACTATCAGGAATACCGCCATGCTGGATCTGGAATTGCTGAAAACCTTCGTCTGCGTGGTCGACGAAGGCAGCTTCACCCGCGCTGCCGAACGTGTGCACCGCACGCAATCGACGGTCAGCCAGCAGGTGCGCAAACTCGAAGATCTGGTCGGCCACCCGCTACTCCTGCGCGACCGCACCGGAGTGCACGTCGCGGTCACCGAACACGGCGAACTGCTGATGCACTACGCGCGCCGGTTGCTGGCGCTGTCCGCCGAAGCCACGCAAGCGCTGGCCAGCGACATCGATCTGGAAGTGCTGCGCATCGGCATGCCGGAAGACTTCGACGCCCGGCGCATGGCGCTGATCCTCGCCGGCTTCAACCGCAGCCATCCGCAGGCGCGCCTGGAAACCATCAGCGGCATGAGCCTCGACCTGCGCCAGCGCCTCGACGCCGGCGACATCGACATTGCCCTGATCAAACGCGAACCCGACAGCGGCCCGGCATGGGCCACTTGGCCGGAGCGGCTGGTGTGGGTCAAAGGCGCAGAGGTCGACACCCGCGACGGTGTGCTGCCGCTGGCGCTGTTTCCGCAGGGCTGCCTGTACCGGCAACGGGCGATTCGCTTGCTCGATGTGGCGCAACGACCGTGGCGGGTGGCGTTCGGCAGTCACAGCCTGACCGGGATACAAGCGGCGGTGGCGTCTGGGTTAGGGGTTTCGGTGTTGCCGGTTTCGGCGGTATTGCCAGAACATGAAGTGTGTAGGGATTTGCCGGAGTTGGCGCCGACGGAACTGGCGTTGGTTAGTCGTGAAGGAGCGTTGAGCGTGTTGCAGCGGGGGCTGGTGGAGTTTTTGCGTGGGGAATTGGGCGCGGATGCGGGGGATTTGCCTGAATCCCCCCGGGGTTGTTTATTCGGGTTTGTTGACTTCGCGGAGCAGGTCGGCGGTGGGGATGTTCATGGTGTTTGAGTAGTAGCGTGGGTCGTATTCATATTTCCAAATCCTCAGGCCAAAAAAACAGGCGCTCACGGGAGCGCCTGTTTTTTTTGGCTCATTACGGATGGCTTACCGTACCGGCGGCACCGGGAGTATCAGTTTTTTTGTGTTCGGGCTGGTTAGGGCCTGCCGTCAGGCAGGCCGTTGTTTTACCAGCTCGGTCTGGTAAATCGGTCTCCGTACAGGATCGCAAATTGATTCATCGCCACTTTCCAGTCGTGTGCCGCATGACCCCAGTTGGCGGTGATGTTGCGCAACCCAAGCCATATCAGTTTTGTCGCGGCCTCATCGGTCGGGAAGTGTCCTCGAGTTTTGATGATCTTGCGTAACTGGGCATTGATGCTCTCGATGGCATTGGTCGTGTAAACCACTTTGCGGATGCCCGCCGGGAAAACAAAAAACGGTATAACCCGATCCCAGGCGCGACGCCATGCAGCAACCACAGTCGGATACTGCTTGCCCCAAGGCCCCGCTTCAAAGGCGTTAAGCTCTTGCTCAGCCACATCGGCATTGATCGCCTGGTAGATCGGCTTGAGTGCTTTGGCCAGTGCCCGACGTTTATCCCAAGCAGCATAATCCAGGCTGTTGCGGATCAGATGCACGATGCAGGTTTGCAGCGTCGTGGCAGGAAAAACCGCCCCCAACGCCTCCGGTATTCCTTTGAGGCCATCCGTGACGGCGATCAGAACATCTTCAACGCCACGAGTCTTGAGGTCGTTGAACACCTTCATCCAAAACTTGGCGCCCTCGGTGCTCTCGATCCAGATACCCAGAATGTCGCGCGTGCCATCAGGTAATACCCCCAGCGCCAGATAAATAGCCTTGTTGCGTACTAACCCCTCGTCCCGGATTTTGACCCGTAGCGCATCGAAGAAGATCACCGGATACATCGGTTCCAAGGGTCGTTGTTGCCAGGCACCGACCTCTTCCATGACCGCATCGGTGACTGAGCTGATGAAGTCATGGGACACGTCAGTTCCATACTGCTCAGACAGAAAAGCGCGGATCTCACGCACCGTCATGCCCCGGGCGTACATGGCAATTATCTTGTCGTCGAAGCCTGTAAAACGGCGTTCGTGCTTGGGAATCAGGATCGGGGCGAAGCTACCATCGCGGTCTCTGGGGATATCCAGACGAAGAGGGCCGTCGTCAGTCAGGACAGTTTTGCCACTCTTGCCATTGCGCTGATTGGTCGACTCCTCAGGGCGCTCCGCGCCCTGAGGATAACCAAGGTGGTGACCCAGCTCGGCACCTAGAGCACGCTCGATCAGAGCCTTCTTGAACGCCATGGACGCGTCTTGAATGGCTTCGGCGCTCATCGGGCCTTTAACAAACTGCTCGATCAGCTCTTGGGGAATCGAGGGCAACTCCCTCGCTGTTGCATTGGCGGACTTCTTTTTGGTCGGCATACATGTACCTCTAGCTACATGTTATGCCCGAACACAAAATTTCTGACAGTCTCGCGGCACCCGAATATCCCCCGCCCGACACTGCGTTTTCACCCCTTTGCCACACGCGCTGAACTGCAAATCCTTGTTCATGCACACCCGCACTTCCGACAGCTGCGGACCACTGCAAACCACCGCAATTCCGTCCTCGGGAATACCCGGATTGGCCTTGCGAAACATATCGACAATCTCCTGAGCTTCGAAGTAGTACGAGGTCGAGCCGAACGGCTGTAACGCCTGCGGAATCTTCACTGCGCCGAGAGCCTGATCTGACTTGTCGAGATAGCCCATTGCGCCGAGACCGCTGCAGGTACCGTGCTTGGACCATTCGTGATCAAGGAGTTTTTTCGTCGGGTACATCGTGAGGCCCTTGCTGGTTTCTGCCGCCGACAGTCTGGTCAGCGGCGGGCAGGATTGCGGCCAACCGCCCTTGGCGTATTGCGGCCACAAACCGTGCAGGACAAAACCATAACCCTTGCCGGTGCACTGCGCGTCGTCCTTGTGCGTCAGACAAAAAGTCGGCGACCAGGACAGCGCCAGCAGGTAGTAGTCGAACACCCCCGCCACCGATTCCGCCTGGGCTTTGTTCGATGACGACTGACGCGCCGAACTCATGCCAATGCTACCGGCTGTCAGCGCGATCATTGCCAGAATTGTAAACAGCTTTTTCATTAACCCGTTCCTTGGGACGCCTGCGTCCGTGGTTTTCGTTGTTGGCCAGGCTTGGCCAGTGCTGATTTCGACACGCTTGTATTGCAAGCGCATGACGCAAGGCAAGGCCCTGCGCCGTGCAAAGGTCTACGCTAAACAGGCAGACATCCAACAAGGGAACCGACATGAGTAAAGCAGACGAACTCGCCGCCAGACTCAAGCAGACCCGGCACACCCAGGCTGACGACATCACCTGCGCTGCGCTTGAGATCGATTGCTGGCCTGCTCAGGTGTACGACTTGTACCACCGTATCGAGGCCTGGCTGCAACCGGTCACCGAAGTAGGACTGAAGATTCGGCGAAATCCTACGCACGTTTGCGAAAGTTCGCCCGACGGCGAAAGCCACGACTACGCCATCGACCAATTGGTGATCGAGGCCAACCATCACAGCCTGACGTTCGATCCGATTGCGCGGTTTACCGAGGACGGTTGCGGACGTGTCGAGATCAAGGTGCCGGGACGCGATCAGTCCTTGCTGCGCACGGTTGACGAGCATGGCGAGAGTCACTGGTGGTTGCAGACCATCGAAACCGGCCAGGAGCTGGATGCGATTGCGCTGACCGAAAACAATCTGCTGCAAGTGGTGCAGCAAGGGCTGGGTCTGTAACGGATCAGCCCTGACGCGCGACGTCGGACTGGATCAACGGTGAGAACGTGGTTAACTTCAAGCACGTCCTTTCCGTCCACCCCAGAGAAAAGTCCGACAGATGCCAACGACAAAAACCACAATCCTGCTCGGTGCATTGCTCGCGTTGCCTTTCACCGTTCAGGCCGCCGAGCCGACCACCCACCTCGACAGCATCCAGCAACAAGGCCAGTTACGCGTCTGCACCACCGGCGACTACAAGCCCTACACCTTCAAGCGCAGCGACGGCGACTTCGAAGGCATCGACATCAGCATGGCCCGCTCACTGGCCGACAGCCTCGGCGTCAAGGTGCAATGGGTGCAGACCACTTGGAAAACCTTGATGCCCGACATGCAGGCCGGCAAATGCGACATCGGCATGGGCGGCATCTCGGTCACCCTCGAACGGCAGAAAAAGGCCTACTTCAGCAACACCCTCGACACCGACGGCAAAATCCCGCTGGTGCGCTGCGCCGACCAGTCGAAATACCAGACCATCGACCAGATCAACCAGCCCAACGTGCGCCTGGTGGAACCGGCCGGCGGCACCAACGAAGCCTTCGTCCACGCCTTCCTGCCCAAAGCGCAACTGGCCCTGCACGACAACGTGACGATCTTCCAGCAACTGCTCGACAACAAAGCCGACGTGATGATCACCGACGCCTCGGAAGCGCTGTATCAGCAGAAACTCAAACCGGGGTTGTGCGCTGTGAATCCGCATAAGTACATGCAATACGGCGAGAAGGCTTACCTGCTGCCGCGTGATGACATGAGTTGGAAACTGTATGTCGATCAGTGGCTGCATTTGAGCAAGGTCACTGGCAAGTATCAGCAGACGTTGAGCGAGTGGATTGCGGTGCCGGGGCAGTAATGGTTTTCGTCGTGCAGTACGCCGGAGCTTTGATGATTGAGGCTGCTGCCGATGCTGTTGCCGCCGTACTTCAGTGTGTTGGTGTTATGGCTTTCCGGCGATGCGCAATCGCCGGAGAAGCAAGTGCCTGCAAGAGCCCCCTCAAGGGAAAACCGTACCGATCCTTGACCGGTCTTCTGACCACCAAATCCCGGTGACTATGCCGGTGATGTCATCAACTTTCACCTGCCCCATGAATCGACTGTCATTGCTGCTATCGCGGTTATCGCCGAGCAGATAGACATGATTCTTTTCGACCAGCGTTGGCGCAGTTTGCATATAACGACGGTTCTTCACCCGCTCTCGCGGAGCAAAGAACAGTCCAAGGTTTTTACCATTGAGAATGACCTCCCCGTCGACTATCGACAAGGTATCGCCCCCCACAGCCGCAACGCGTTTGACCGCTTCGGTACCGTTGTAGCGATAGACCACGATATCTCCCACCTGCGGCGAGCCGATGCGCAGGTTTGTGACGATGTAATCGCCGATAGACAGAGTCGGAACCATCGAGCCGGAGGGAATGAAGTAAGTTTTGAATCCCAACGTTGCAGTTCTCAACGGCCCCAGCAATACCAGCGTGATCACGATAAGAGTTGCCACATAAAGCACATGGAATCGAATGCCAGGGCTAGTCACCGAAGTGTCGTTTCTGCGCGCCAGCATCGCCGCCACAGTCGCAGAACCCAGTTTCACTAGTACGGCGAACACGACGCCAGCATATAGCCCTATCGGAGTAGCCGTTAATCCGCAAACCCCCATCAGGACAACGCCGATATAAAGCAGAGCGGCAATGCGCACCGCCCATTTGACCTGACCGACGTAGACCAGCCCCCAGCCGGCCACCAGACAGGACATGACGAACGCTTGCAGTGGGCGCTTTGGCGAGGTGGCTTCCATGACGGACTGATCCTGAAAAAAAACGGATGCTACTGAATTGCCATTACTCAGTCCAGTTGTCCAACGGGCATAGGCGTCGGTGCAGCGTTAAACAAGATCCGCCAATCAGCCGGAGCGTTCGCGTCCGGCCTGAGCACATAACGCCGCTGTACGGATCTTTGCCGTTCCGTAATCCTGATAAACTCTTGCGCCTTCGCCTTCTTGATCCAGATTCCTCACATGTCCCTACACCCCGCCCCACTCTCCCGCCGTTTTTCCGTCGCGCCCATGATGGATTGGACGGACCGCCATTGCCGGTACTTCCTGCGCCTCCTGTCCAAGCACGCCCTGCTCTACACCGAAATGGTCACCACTGGCGCGTTGCTCAACGGTGATCACGAACGTTTCCTGCGTCACAACGAAGCCGAGCACCCGCTGGCGTTGCAGCTCGGCGGTAGTGTTCCGCTCGATCTCGCCGCCTGCGCGCGCATGGCTCAGGAGCACGGCTACGACGAGGTGAACCTCAACGTCGGCTGCCCAAGCGATCGTGTCCAGAACAACATGATCGGTGCGTGCCTGATGGGGCATCCGCAGTTGGTGGCTGATTGTGTGAAGGCGATGCGTGATGCGGTGTCGATTCCGGTAACGGTGAAGCATCGGATCGGCATCAACGGGCGCGACAGTTATGCCGAGCTGTGCGATTTCGTCGGTACGGTGCGGGATGCCGGCTGCACGAGTTTTACCGTGCATGCGCGGATTGCAATTCTCGAGGGGTTGTCGCCGAAGGAGAATCGCGACATTCCGCCGTTGCGCTATGACGTCGCGGCGCAGTTGAAGGCGGATTTTCCGGAGCTGGAGATTGTGCTGAACGGCGGGATCAAGACCATGGAGGCCTGCCATGAGCATCTGCAGACGTTCGATGGCGTGATGTTGGGGCGTGAGGCTTATCACAATCCGTATTTGCTGGCCGAGGTGGATCAGCAGTTGTTTGGCAGTTCGGCGCCGGTGATCAGTCGGGCTGAGGCGTTGGCGCAGTTGCGTCCTTATATAGCCGAGCATTTGCTGGCCGGTGGTGCGATGCATCACATCACGCGGCATGTGCTGGGCCTGGGCACGGGGTTCCCGGGCGCGCGGAAATTCCGTCAGTTGTTGTCGGTGGATATTCACAAGGCCAAAGATCCGCTGGCGTTGCTGGATCAGGCGGCGGAACTGCTTGAAGGGCGTTGATGCCCTCCCCTCATTCAGCCAGGCGGTTTGATTCGCCTGGCTTGACGCCTCAAGCGGCCGCAGCCGCCGTCCAGTTCACCCAGCCAAACACCCACGTCGCCAGAATCAACAAACCAAAACCGATCCGGTACCACGCGAACGCGGCATAGCTGTGGTTGGCGATAAATTTCAGCAGACCACGCACGGCGATCATGGCGAAGATGAATGCGGTGACGAAGCCGAGGGCGAAGACTGGCAGGTCGTTGGGTTGGAACAGGTCGCGGTATTTGTAGCCGGAATAAACGGCGGCGCCGACCATGGTCGGCATGGCGAGGAAAAACGAGAACTCGGTGGCGGCTTTGCGCGAAAGGCCAAAGAGCAGACCGCCGATGATGGTCGAGCCGGAACGCGAGGTGCCGGGAATCATCGCCAGGCATTGTACGAAACCGACCTTCAACGCGTGAGACCAGCGCATGTCGTCGACATGTTCGACGCTGACTACATGGCTGCGCTGTTCGGCCCACAACATGACGATGCCGCCGACAACCAGGGCCACCGCAACGGTGATCGGGTTGAACAGGTATTCATGAATCGCGTCGGCGAATAACACGCCGAGGATAACGGCCGGGAAAAACGCGATCAGCAGATTAAGGGTGAAACGTTGCGCGTTGCGCTCGGTGGGCAGGCCTTTGACGATTTCGAAGATCTTCGGACGAAATTCCCAGACCACAGCAAGAATGGCCCCCAGTTGAATAATGATGTTGAACGCCATCGCGCGTTCGCCGCCAAACTCGAGCAGGTCGGCGACAATAATCTGGTGGCCGGTACTTGAAATGGGCAAGAACTCGGTCAAGCCTTCTACCGCGCCTAATATCAACACCTGGAAAACGGTCCAGAAATCCATTAATCCTCCGTCAGAGCACTCAGGGTGAGCGACCGGTTCAATAACACTCAGGGGTTGAGTATCTGAAGTATGCATACAGCGATTCGCCGATCCGGAAGAATAGGGTTTATGCAGAGTTAGACTCAAGGGCTGTTAGTAATCGTCGGCCGACGAACTAAACGGAAAAAATTTACATCTATTACAACAAATATTTCAGTTCAGATATGAAGTGTGATCAACCTCACACATTGTTGACATGGCCAATCAGTGGCAAAAGGACACAGACAAAGCCATCGCCACAAGCTCAAAATAGTGGCACCATTGCATATAGCCATCACTTACGCATTAGTTCACAAGCCCGAGAAAATCAACTAAAAGCCTGAAAAGCTTAGTTATTGTTAGAAAACTCGGGAGACACGTCTAAAATCCGCGCAAATGTTACCAATTGTCAGTCACAGATGAGAACCGGTGCTTTAACATCCCGATGTCAGCACCTAATTCGAGTCAACGCATGATGCTCTCAGGGAACTTGGCGACTAGAAGTCCGCGCCCGACAAATGATGAATCCGGTGTTCTTGCTCTGGGTCGTACAATGGGTGTGGCTGATCATTTCAGATCGCTGATCGCAAAGCACGTGCAGCCCGATATGACCCTGGAAACAGGTGCTTTCACTAGTTCATATAAACAGCGCGGCTACATAGGTTCCTACCGCGCCATTTTCGTCATCATCGATAATCCACAAGCTATCGAAGAAAATCTGGCCCTGGTGCAGACCCTGCGCGATGACAACTTGAAGCCACTTATTTGCGCTGTCGTTACCGGCCGCGGTGCCGTCAACAAGATCAAATATTTCCTCGCCGGGGCGGATGCCTGTATCAAGCTCAACACATTGAGCGATGACAGCGAAGACTTGCTGGCGGAATTCTTCAACAGCGAAGACTGGCAACGAGATATCAACCTCACGCTTGATCCGACGCGGATCTGCCTGATGGACAGTCGGCGCAAACTGGATATCTCTTTCGCCGAAATGAAGATCCTCGAGGCCTTTGCGCACACAGGCAATCACATTTTGAGTCATGATGAAATCGCCGGCATCATGGGCCTCAACGCCAATTTCTACGACCCTCGGGCACTGGAAAAATCAATCAGTCGCTTGCGTGGAAAAATCAAGGACATGTATGGTACAAACGCGATTCAGAGCATCCGCGGCTACGGCTATCGCCTGATGCGGGGCCTGATATCGACTGCCTGAGTCTCGGGCAGTCTTCCCTTTTGCATACGTACGAAGGATCGTCTGATGCAGCCATATCGTTTGAATAGCGCCTCATACTTATTAAAACTCAAGCACTTGAATGAGCACGGCATCACGCCACATAACAATAAAACTCCATAACATAGCAGCAGATCGAGTGGAATTTATCGATGGCCATTTTCGGCCAGAACCCTGCCTACGATTACTTCCGAGGAAGTCATTGCTCGCCTGCCGATTTATCTTTTAGCCAATTTTGGTGTGTATTTAGGAGAGAGACATGGAAACGAGTACAACCCTCCCCAGAAAATATTTTGTTGTTGTGACGCACAGCACAACGTCGCAACGTGAACTGGAAAGCATCTTGTCCAGTGAGCGTTTCAATTCGTTTGGCACGTCGCAGGCACAAATGTTTGTTGAAGGTGTTGCTTCGCCCTCTTCCGCCCCGATGGTCATGGAGTTCAGTTACCCAAGCCTCAGCCGAAAGAATGTTGCGCGCAGTATCGAACATGATACCCAACGCATACTGGCCACTCTTGAAAATGAATGGCGAGCCGCGCAAACAGACAATCCGTTTCAAAGCTTCCCGACCCGCAGTGCAGAACGCGCTCATATCTCCAATGTCACCGAGAGCACTGAGCCTTGCAGCGACACCTGGCATCTTGACGATGAACAAGGCGTGCTGCTCAAGGACAATGTTGCGATCAGCCTGACTGGTCTGGAAACCGCTCTGGTCAGAAAAATGCTGAGCCATGATGAGCGTGTGGTCAGTCGCGATGACCTGATCATCAGCATTGGTCGGGAACCCGAGCAATACCGTGGCCTGGAAATGTGCCTGAGCCGATTGCAGGACAAGTTCAAGAGTGCGAGTAATGGCGAGCGATTGTTCCGAGCCGTAAGAAATCGCGGATATTGCCTGATCCAGGAAGTCGTCGCTTAATCACAAGCGACACACAAACCGAGACAAACAGATATAAAGTGCGACTACAACAACAAGAAGAGCACTCTGTTTGGTTTACCCTCCCTGATTCGATAAAAACTCCCTGCCTCCACCCTTCAACAGTAACAAATACGCCCTCGCTTTTTCATCCCCCTCTCTACGACCTTTTCTAACAGCTATCTATTTAATTATTAAAAAGTTGGCACTGTGCCATCTTGTTAGAACTCGTCAGACACCATTTCCGGCAATAACTTAGTCTATTGGCTGACGACAGTTCGGCTCTCGATGTTGTTACCTCAAGACACTCGCTAAAACAAAAACAATAAGTCTGCATAACAACTCGGCTTTCAACTGTTGAAACCTGAATGGACGTCTTTTGGGGATATCGTATGGATCTTTCTCTCAGTATTAATCGAAGCACGGGCCTCAAGGGACTGACCTTTTGGGGCCAATGGGCGCTGGCACAGACTTTCGTTGTGACGCTGCTGTTCATTCTTGCTGAACAGCACACCGGCACCGTCGCGTTCTACTACCGAATGTGCGCCACCCTCGCCGTCCTGGCCTCGGTGCCCGCTTACACATTCACGGGTGTTTATCGCAAACGCGACAACTACCTGACTGGCCTCGGCCGCCTGTTCATGGGCTGGTCGATGACCATGGCCGCGCTGGCGTGCATTGCGTTTGTCTGTCAGGCCGATGAGCTGTTTTCCCGTCAGGTGATCTTGAGTTGGGCGGTATACGGCTTCCTCGGTCAGGCATTCCTCTACGCGCCGTTGCACGCGTTTTCCAAGTACTACCAGCGCTCGCGTAAAAGCGAACACCGGACGCTGATTGTCGGCACTGGCGAACTGGCGTTGGGCCTGGCGAAGAAACTCAGCCAACTGGAAAACCTGCCGCTGATTGGCCTGGTCAGCAACGGTGACAAACCGGTCCTCGCTTCCGACGCACCGCGTGTCGTTGGCGCTCAGGACGAGTTGCTTGAGCTGATCGAAGCCCACGACATCCGCCGCTTGTACATCACCCTGCCGCTGTGCGAAGCCGCGAAAATCGAAGCGATGTATGTCGATTTGCTCGGTGCCAACGTCGATGTGGTGTGGGTGCCGGACTTGAACAGCCTGACCCTGCTCAACCATTCGGTGAAAGTCGTGGATGGTCTGCCGGCGATCTACTTGAACGAAAGCCCGCTGACCAGCCGCCCGACCGCTGCCCTGAGCAAGAGTCTGGTTGAGAAAACCGTGGCATTCCTGGCGATCATCGCCCTCAGTCCGCTGCTGTTGATCATCGCTCTGGCGGTAAAACTCAACTCGCCCGGCCCGGTGTTTTTCAAGCAGGACCGCCATGGCTGGAACGGCAAGGTGATCAAGGTCTGGAAATTCCGTTCGATGCGTGTCCACGATGACCGCGAGGTGAAACAGGCCAGCCGCAATGACTCGCGTATCACCGCAGTAGGTCGTTTTATCCGCCGTACTTCGCTGGACGAACTGCCGCAGTTGTTCAACGTATTGCAGGGGCACATGGCGCTGGTGGGGCCACGGCCGCATGCGGTGGCGCACAACAATTACTACTCGGGCAAGATCCTCGCTTACATGGCGCGTCACCGAATCAAACCGGGCATCACTGGCCTGGCACAGATCAGCGGCTGCCGCGGTGAGACCGATACCATCGACAAGATGCAGAAGCGTGTCGAGATTGACCTGCAGTACATCAACAGCTGGTCGTTGTGGCTGGATCTGAAGATCCTGGTGAAGACGCCGTTTACGTTGTTGTCGAAGGATATCTACTGAGGTTCAGCGCTTCAGATCACAAGGGGACGAGAGTCCCCTTTTTTGTGGGTGGGATTTGGGTAATCAGTATCGACTACAGGTGCGCCCCCGTGGGAGCGAGCCTGCTCCCGAAAGCGGTGTGTCAGGCGATGAGATGTTGGATGTGTCGGCGCCTTCGCGAGCAGGCTCGCTCCCACAGGGATCAGGGTTAGGGTCGAAAACTGTGCTGTAACACAACCCCTGTGGGAGCGAGCCTGCTCGCGAAAGCGTTGTGTCAGGCACTGGAGATGTTGGATGTGCCGGACCATTCGCGAGCAGGCTCGCTCCAACGGGAATTAGGGTTTGGGTCGAAAATTGTGGTGTAACACAACCCCCGGTGGGAGTGGGCTTGCTCACGAAAGCGGTAGGTCAGGCGATGAATATGTTGGATGTGCCGGCGCCTTCGCGGGCAAGCCCGCTCCCACAGGGATTCGGGTTATGGCCGGGATGTGTGGCGTGGTGCCGATTTACTGTGGGAGTGAGCCTGCTCACGAAAGCGCTGAGTCAGGCGATGGCGATGCTGGAGGTGCTGGCGCCTTCGCGAGCAGGCTCGCTCCCACAGGGATTCGGGTTATGGCCGGAATGTTTGGCGTGGTGCCGATTTACTGTGGGAGTGGGCTTGCTGACGAAAGCGCTGAGTCAGGCGATGGCGATGCTGGAGGTGCTGGCGCCTTCGCGAGCAGGCTCGCTCCCACAGGGATTCGGGTTATGGCCGGAATGTTTGGCGTGGTGCCGATTTACTGTGGGAGTGGGCTTGCTCACGAAAGCGCTGAGTCAGGCGATGGCGATGCTGGAGGTGCTGGCGCCTTCGCGAGCAGGCTCGCTCCCACAGGGATTCGGGTTATGGCCGGAATGTTTGGCGTGGTGCCGATTTACTGTGGGAGTGGGCTTGCTCACGAAAGCGCTGAGTCAGGCGATGAAGATGTTGGATGTGCCGGCGCCTTCGCGGGCAAGCCCGCTCCCACAGGGGTTGGGTTATGGCCGGGATGTGTGGCGTGACGCAGGCTCACGCCTACACAGGATTTGTTTCGGCTCGGGAGACCAGCGCTTACTCGGTAATCTTTTCGAAATTGCGATAGAACATGTCCCCTTCCCGGCTATCGGTCATCGAGTGCAGTTGATAGCTGCGGCTCAGTCTGGCGCCGCCATCTCGGGTCAGTGGTGCCCAGACCAGGTTGGCACGGCGCATGGTCGACATGCTCATCATTTCGTCGAACGGGATCGACAGGTACAGGCCCTTGTCGAAACTACCTTCGCCATATTCCGCGCTGCTGGCCGTGGTGATAGTCGCCCAGGCACCGACGCGCACACCGTTGAAAAACTCGCGCGAGATGTCCACGGTGGTGCCCCAGTCTCCGGCCAGATAGCGACCGACACTGACCGCCGCCAGCGTGTCGAACGGCAGGTCGGTATAGCCGGTGATATGCCCGGTCACTACCGAGTAATCGCGCAAGGCAAAGCCCTGATCGAAATCACGCTGGCGCACCCAGTTCAGATCCGCGCCCAGCGACCAGCGCTCGCCGGTCGGGCGGAACAACACTTCCGCGCCGACGCCGGCAAACATCGATTCCAGATAGCCGCCGTACACCATGCCGTACAGATCCTTGTCCAACTGCTCGGCATGGCTGAGCTGGAACAACGGCATGGTCGTGTTTGACGTCGTCAGGTACTGGCGCAAATCCGTGCGCACGCGGGGCAATCCGCTTGGCGCGTCGTAGACGAATTTGTCGAAGTTGTTGACCAGGTTGGCGCTGAGCAAACCGCTCCACCAGGTGTTGCGGTTGAAGCGGTATTCCGCGTCGGCGTCAGCACTGAACTGATAGAGCAAACCATCCGGGCCGCCGACGTTCTGCTTGAAGCCCAATCCTACGCCGTAACTGAAATGCTGCGGCGCTTCGCTGTAGAGGGTTTTCTCGTTGTGCGGCATAGCCGGGTTGATTTCGGTGGTGCGGTGCAGCGCCTCCAAGGGTTCTTCGTTGTTGATCACTTCGCGGAAGGTCTGGCGCGGCAGGCTGGTTTCTTCCAGCGGCAAGTCATAACGCTTGTTGACCACGGTGAACCAGTCGATGTCGTCGTTGACGCTGTTGTCGAGAATCCGGCTCGCGCGGCCAACGGCTTTGGACGAATGGAAATAACGCTGCTGCTCGCCATAGACGATCAGTTCGGAATCGCGCTGGCTGATGCGCTCGACCTTGTACCCGGCATTCTGCTGCAAACGCCGCGACACATCGGCCCAGTTGACCTGTTCCATCGAGGTCGTCGGCGCCTTCGCCGGCAGCGGTTCGGGGGTCGGATCGTAGGTCTTGGCCGGCGCCTTGCGGCTGACGAAATTGGTGTGAAAGGTCACGCCGAACATCGCCGTATTGCCGCGTTCCCACGCGGCGCTCAGGTCGATCGAATCGGTCACCTTGAATACCGCGCCGAGGTTGATCGGCGAGTCCTGTTTGATCTCGTTGTCCTTCGGCTCGTTCTTGTAGTCGTTGCCTTCGAATTCAAGCTTCAGACTCAGCCGATCCCACGGCGTCTGGTAGCTCACGCCGCCGAACAGCGAAGGTTTGCCGCGAAAGTACGCGCCGGAGTTGACGTCACCGGTGCCTTCCAGTGCCGGTCGGGTATCGAAGCGGCTGCTGGCATACCCCAGAGGGTTGTCGAAGTCGCCGCGATTACCGATGTAACCCCAGGCGATGCCGGCACTGAAATCGAAATTGTCGAAGCGCTTGTTGGCGACGAAGAATTCGCTGGAGAACAAACCGGTACCACCGATATCTCGGAAGCCCAGCGCCACTTCCGGCGCCCAATGGCTTTCCTGCCACAGGCGCACTTTGGCGTCGACCGCCTTGTCCTTGTAGCTTTGACTGCCGCTGAGGGCCTCCGAGCCGTACGGCCGGTTGGTGATCGCGGTGTAGCGGAACGAACCTTCGAGCCAGTCCAGCGGTTGCAACGACACGCTGTAGCGGCTGTACGGGTCGGTGCGGTTGGCGTTGACGCTCAGCTCGCCGGCCGGGGCCATCCGTGCCGTCGGCGTCTGCAAAAGACCGGCGCCACCGAAGTCATTCTGGGTGATGCGCGGCTCGGCGTGAGCCAGGCCGCAGGGCAACAACAACACAGCTGCAAAACGTAACTTCAACGAACCACCTCGGCCAGCTGCGTGGCAATGAATTCGGCCAACTGCTGATTCAATTCAGGAAGAGGCGGATCAAGATCATCATTTTTTATCGGCACCAGAATCCGGCTGCCGGCCACCGGAAACTGCCCGGACTCGCGATTCCAGTGCGCGATGCCGACGCGCCGCGACACGCCGTTGGGCTGGATCAACCACAGGTAATCGGCCTCGGCATCGTCGAGAATCGAGCAGCCTTCGAGGTATTCGCGGGCCTCCTGCAATGGCTGGTACGGCAAGTGGCACGGCTCGGTGACTGCGCCCAACACCTGCACTTCATCAACCCGTTTCGGATAGATCAGCCGATCGCCGTCATCCAGACGAATGTTGCGCGCGAAGCCGACTTCCACCGCTACCGGATCGAGGTCAGCGATCTGCCGTCCGGTCACTGGCATTTGTCGGACTTCTTCAGCAACGCGCTGTGCCAGTGCCGCGCGACTAGGCCGATCAAACAGCGTCGCCATGCGTTGCAGCACCTCGAGATCGAACAGCACGCCGACCTTGAGCCGCGTCTGTTCCGCGACCAGCGACTGGCGCAACAAGCCGCCTGCCAGCCAGTAGCCTTCGGCATTCGGCACGGCTTCGCTGATCACATCGAGCAGGCGCCCGCCCGGCGGCAATGCGATCGGACCGGGATTGGCGACGTCGCCGGACACGGTGACGGCGGCCTGACACGCCCCAGAGATCAGCAAAAGACCCGCCGCGATAAGGCCCAGGCGCTTCACGGCAGATGCCTGCGGTCAGGAGTCAATTGCACCAGCTTGACGCGCAATTGCGAGGTCAGTTGTTGCTCGCTCTGCAGAATGAAACCGTCCCGCGGGTCGACCCAGTAACGATTGGTTGCGCTGAGGCCGATGGCTGGGGCGTCGATCTGTTCATCGACGCGCAGCACCGAGTAAGCCTTGTCGAGAATCTCCAGGGTCTCGGTGGAACGGCGCGAAAAGCGGCTGTTGACGATCACGCCGACTTCCTGGCCCTTGTACAGATCAATCCAGCGCCGTGTGGTGAAACCGTCGGCGACGTGATGCAGGCCTTGCTTGAACGGCGAATCATCGGCCAGCCGCGTGCCATCCAGATCACCTTGCAGGCCGAGGCCGATGCTGCGCACGGCGATGCCATCGCGCAGTAGCAAGACCTGCTTGCCGGAGGCTACCCAGAACTGCAGATCTTCGCGCTCGCGCACCAGCGCCAGCACGCCTGAGCCGGACGGCGTGGTCAGTTTGAGTTGCGGGTAATTGACCCCGGCGACTTCGGCCGCCGAAACGTCAACCTCGTCGGGGCCGACGACGGCGGCCTTGAGGTTGTTCAGCGAAGCACTCATTAGCGGATTGCAGCCGCACAGCAACGAGGCCGCCATCAGGCAGACGCCCACTTTCAATAGGTTCACAGTCGGGCGGCCTTATTTGCTGTTGTTGCTGTATTCGCTCCAGTTCTTCGCTGCCGAAGCTCCGGTGCCGACAATCGACGCCGACGGCACCAACTGGCTGATGAAACGGTTCCAGCGAGTAACGTTGGCCGGGCCGACGTAGACGACATCCTGCGGCCGCACCTGGAAGTGCGAGGCCAGCGCCATGGCGGTCGGCGATTCGGCTTCGAGCTGATAAATCTTGGCTGGCTCGACGTCGAGGTTTTCCACGCCGCGAATCACGTACACCGCGTTGCCGTTGGAACTGGTCTGACTCAGGCCACCGACCGAACCGAGTACGTCGGACAGATTCATGGTCGCGGTCTTGAAGCTCAGCGCGCGCGGCTGGTTGACCTCGCCCATGACGTAGATGCGCTTGTTGTCGTTGTACGGCAGATACAGCTGATCGCCGCCCTTGAGGTAGACGTTCTGCAGTTCGGAATCCTGCTGATTGAGCGAATCGAGATTGAGCGGATAGACCCGCCCGTTGCGCGTCAGCAACAGCCCGGACAAGTCAGCATTGTTGGTGTCGATGCCAGCGGAACCGAGGGCTTCGACCACGCTCAGCGGATTGGTCGAAATCGCTTGCGGACCGGCTTTCGTAACGGCGCCGGTGACCACAACTTTCTGGCTGGCGAAGCGCAGCACCGCGACATCGACCTGCGGCTCGGCGATGAATGCCGATAAGCGCTGTTCGATGTCCGCGCGCAGTTGCTGGATAGTCCGGCCGGCGGCCTGGACTTCCTTGATGAACGGGTAATACAGCGTGCCATCGGAGCGCACCAGACGGCCATTGGCATCGATCTGTTGTTGCGCGCCGGAGGGGGCAGTCAGCTCCGGGTGATCCCAGACGGTGATGTACAGCACGTCGTTGTTGCCGATGCGATATTCCGCCGGCGTCACCAGCAGCTCCGCCGGCAGCGACTCACGCTTCTGCGTGGCGCGGTTCATGGCGATCAGCTTCGGGGTGATCGGGATCAGCTCGACCCGACTGCTTTCGCTGGCACCCTGGCGGGTGATATCGCTGGTGCTCAGGTACTGGCCGGGGGAAAACATGCAACCTTGCAAAGCGAGACTTGCCAACATTAAAAGATAAACACTACGAGTCATAATGGCACTACGCTATTCAAGGGCGAATCCAAAAACAAAGTCACCCGACTTGCGTCGGGCGACTCTGTACTGCACTAACAAATGTTCCTGTTAGTTATGCGTGCCGGTTGTACCGGTGGTACCCGTCGTACCGGTGGTACCACCGTTGGCACTGCCACCGCTGTTGGACGCCGCTACAGCACTGGCAACCATTGCAGTACTGGCCGCGGGCGCTTGCGAAGCCGCCACACTGCCACCTACATTGGTTACCGCTGTCAACGGCGCTTCAGCGGCGGCAGCCCAGTTGCTCAACATCGTCAACAGGGCAACTGCCATCACTTTTTTCATAACAACTCCTTTCTAACATTCGAACTGTTAAAAAACAGGTCTGTGTCAGAGCTGGTAGCTTTCAAGTCCGCAAAGAGCGCGAACAAGATCCGTTGTTCTTTCACAGCGCTACGCAACTGCTAAAGTCGAACGGCAGGTTTATATCTACGGATTTGCAAATGGCATTGCCAGTGTAATTTCCCGACGTTATCTAACAACCTGACTGAAACTAACATCGGACTAAATGGCCATCATCGCGAATAACCATTGGGATGATTCGATTGCCAGCGCCAAGTATCGGCGACCATGTCCTGCAAGTTGCGCGTGGCTTTCCAGCCGAGTTCTTTCGCCGCTTTCGAAGCATCGGCGAAACTTTCGGCGATATCACCGGCACGGCGCGGCATCATCCGGTACGGCACCGGCCGCCCGCACACCTGTTCGAAGGCATGCAGCACTTGCAGCACGCTGTAGCCATCGCCGGTGCCGAGGTTCCAGGTGTGGATGCCGGTGCATTCGCTGATCGACTCCAACGCTTTCAAATGCCCATCCGCCAGGTCAACGACATGGATGTAATCGCGCACGCCGGTGCCATCGGCGGTCGGGTAATCGTTACCGAAGATCGACAACTCGCGCAGGCTGCCGACCGCAACCTGGCTGATATAAGGCACCAGATTGTTCGGGATGCCGTTGGGGTCTTCGCCCATATGCCCGCTGGCGTGGGCGCCGATCGGGTTGAAGTAGCGCAGCAGCGCGATGCTCCAGCGCGGCTCGGCGAGGCTCAGGTCGCGCAGCACGTTCTCGACGATCAGCTTGGACTGGCCGTAGGGATTGGTTGGATTGCCCGTCGGAAAATCCTCGCGAATCGGCATTTCTTCAGGCTCGCCGTACACCGTCGCCGAGGAACTGAACACCAGCCGGAACACCCCCGCCGCTGCCATCGCCTGACACAGGGTGATGCTGCCGCCGACGTTGGTTTCGTAGTATTCGAGCGGCTTGCGCACACTCTCGCCCACGGCTTTGAGCCCGGCGAAATGCAGCACGGCGTCGATCTGATGCTCGCGGAAAATCCGGTCGAGCAACGGCCGATCGCAGACGTCGCCGCGAATCATCCATGCACTTTTGCCGCAAATGGCTTCAACGGCGTGGAGTGCTGCGTCGCTGCTGTTACAAAGATTATCCAGAACGACAACTTCATAACCTGCTTCAAGCAATGCAAGTGTGGTATGCGAGCCGATATAGCCGGCGCCACCCGTTACCAGAATCTTCATAGCGCGGTCCGTCATTGAATAAATACCCGGTAGCGTGTCAAGCCATGCCTGGTGGAGATGCGGAGCAATTCACACAAACAGGGCGACAACAACCTCAAACAAATTTAGTTCAACCACTGGCAATAATTATTTTTGCCGGTCAAACTGTTTGACGGGTACTTATTAGCACTCCCTGGATACTTATCACTATCGACAGATACCGACTAAAAATAACTTCTAACCAAGTAGTCGACATCTCATAACATTAGTGCTTTTTAACAGCACAACTAATTGCCAGCAACAACCTGACTCGGGTATTAAAGTAAGCCTTCAATAATCATTGAAACTTGCCGCCACTTTGTGGTGCGCAACCGTCGCCTGTGTTCCATGACTGTCCAGGATACTTTTATGATTCGTAAATGTTTGTTCCCTGCTGCCGGCTACGGCACGCGTTTCTTGCCGGCCACCAAAGCCATGCCGAAAGAGATGCTGCCGATCGTCAACAAGCCGTTGATCGAATACGCCGTTGAAGAAGCCCGGGACGCCGGCCTGCAACACATGGCCATCGTCACCGGCCGGGGCAAGCGCGCGCTGGAAGACCACTTCGACATCAGCTACGAACTCGAGCACCAGATCCGTGGCACCGAGAAAGAGAAATTCCTCGCCGGCACCCGCGAGCTGATCGACACCTGCACTTTTTCCTACACCCGTCAGGTGGAAATGAAAGGTCTGGGCCACGCCATTCTCAGTGGCCGCCCGTTGATCGGCGATGAGCCGTTTGCCGTGGTGCTGGCCGACGACCTGTGTCTGAACCTCGAAGGCGACGGTGTGCTGTCGCAGATGATCCAGCTGTACAAGAAGTTTCGCTGCTCGATCGTCGCTATCCAGGAAGTCCCCGCGGACCAGACTCACAAGTACGGGGTGATTGCCGGTGAGCTGATTTCCGAGGGCATCTACCGGGTCAACAACATGGTGGAGAAACCGGCGCCGCAGGACGCGCCGTCGAACCTGGCGATCATCGGGCGCTACATCCTCACCCCGGACATCTTCGACCTGATCGCCGACACCGAACCGGGCAAGGGCGGCGAAATCCAGATCACCGACGCACTGATGAAACAAGCGCAGAACGGCTGCGTGCTGGCCTACAAATTCAAAGGCCTGCGCTTTGATTGCGGCGATGCCGAGGGTTACTTGCAAGCGACGAATTTCTGCTACGACAACGTGTACCTCAAGGGCCGCTGAGACGACTCCCCACCACCAGAGGCAGGCAACCATGAACATTGCACAACATTCGACAGAGATTGAACGTGAGGTGGGCAACCTCGGGGTGATGAGCTGGTTGTCGCGCCATCAACCGCTGCCCAGCGCCAACGAGACCTGGCTGGGCACGATTCTGCTGGTGGAGCGGATCGGCGTGTTCCCTGCGTCCGGCGATATTCGCCGGCCGCTGCGCGATCCCTATCCGCTGCTCGCGCACCTGAAAGCGTTGTATGGCGAACAGGCGCTGGAAATGGATGACCGCGATGGCCTGAAGGTGATCTTCAGCGACTGGCGTTTTCGCGTGCGCATCTGCTGCAACGACCCGGCGATCATCATCAACGTCGAGACGCGCTGTGATGCGCGGTTGATGCCGCGCAAGCTTGACGAACTGCTGGGGCTCATCGACGCCTTCAAGCACGACGTCTGATCACCCGAACTTCACGCCAATCCATTGTGGGAGCGAGCCTGCTCGCGGAAGCGGCGGCACAGTCAGCATTGATCGTTCCCACGCTCCGCGTGGGAATGCATCCAGTGACGCTCTGCGTCACGCTGCGGAGGGACGCGGAGCGTCCCGGGCGGCATTCCCACGCGGAGCGTGGGAACGATCATGGTGGCGAGTCGTCGCAACCGGTACTCGTACCCGTTATCCAGCCATAAAAATAATCGGCAATCACCTTCCCGCCCGTGGCCGGTAACGGATGAATCTTGTCCGGGCCGATCATCGCGCTGGCGTAGCGTTTGACGTCGGGGCCGAATGCGCATTGCAGGTTGGCGAAACCGAGCTGCTGTTCACGCGCCCACGGTTCGAGCACCTGCGCGTAGGCCGACATCGGATAAGCGCTGGAACGCGTGGTGTCCTGACGCATGATCAGGTTGATGCTCGCCGCTGGCTGGATCTCGCGCAGCATGCTCACCAGGCCCTGAACGTTTTGCAGGTACTGCGCAGGTTTGACGCCGAAGCCCTGATCGTTGCCGCCGAGCATGATCAGGTAAACGTCGGCCGGAATCTTCGACACCACGGTTTTCCATTGCGTCTGCCACTGTCGATCGGCGTGATAGAAATCCGCCGATGCCGCGCCGGAAGCCGCCAGTTTCGACACTCGCACGCCTTGCTGAGCGTTGCCCAGCCACAGGCCGAACAGTGTCGGCGCGCCCTTCACCACCTCTAGTTTGAATGACCAGTCTGCGGCTGATGGAGCGCTGGGTAGCGCGACTTCCTGAACGCCTGAGCCTGCGAGTTTCAACGGTTGCCAGGCTTGCGCGGGCGACCAGCGATAGCGCAACTCATCGGATTCGCCATTGCCCAGATACAACAGTTTCGCCTGAGTGACCGTGGTATCGATGCGCGGCGAAGGACTGGCATCCACTTGCAACCACGCGCCCGGTTTGCCGCTGATCGTACGACTGTCCGGGCTGGCCTGGCCCAGCTCGGAAACCTTCCAGCCGCCGCCGAAGTATTTGTCGCTGCTGCGGGTGTATTTGAAATGCGTGCCGCCCAGCGCCGCGCCGTGGTTGAAACCAACGTAACCGGGGCCGGCGAAACCCACCTCGGCGGCCACTCGCTGCACCAGTTTGTTCAGGTAGAAATCCTGCCCGGCGGTGTAGCTGTCGCCAATCACCGAAACCGCCAGCACCTTGCCGGCCTTGCCCTCGCGCCACTGCGCAAAGCGCTGGCGGGCATCGTCTACCTGAACCACCGACGCTGCTACGGGTTGAGCGTCATCCACTGCCAGCATGCAAAATTTCCTTCATCTGTAATAACCCTTCCCGAGCAGGCTCGGTCCCACGGGGTTTATGGTCCTCCGCCAAATCTCTGCACATCGAAACACCTGTGGGAGCTGGCTTGCCAGCGATGGCTGTGGGTCAGTCAATATGACTGCGTCTGACCTGCCCCAATCGCTGGCAAGCCAGCTCCCACAGGGATTGTGTGATTTTGCAGCGAGCCTGCTCGCGAAGCTTTCAGCTGTTCTGCGTCTGCACCACCGGAGCCACAATCACCGGCGCTTTCTTCTTCGCCGCGCGCTCGCCCAGGAACAGCACCGAGGTGAAATCGAACCGGCTGAACACCATCGCCAACAGCACCGGCCCGAGCAATCCACAACTCAGACCACCAAGCACCAGCAAGCTCTCATCCTTCACGCCGAGGCGCCCAAGGACAAAGCGCGAGGTCGCTGCGAACAGCACATGAAACAGAAAAATCGCATAGGAATATCCGCCCAGCCAGGTCAGCGCTTTCGAGCGCATGTCACTCGAAAGCAACGCGATGCAAGACACGCACCCCACGGCCAAACCAATCAGGCTGCGGCGATCGACAATCAGCTCACGATCAATCGCAGCGACGTACAACAGCGTCAGCGAGATCAACACAAACAACAGTGGCCCGATCACTTTGAAACGCTGCTTCAAAACATCGACATTTTCCTGACCGATCATCCCCGCGACGAAAAACGGCAGCAGGTAGATCGCGCCGTTGATACCGAACGCATCCAGCGGCAACGGCGGCAGCAGGAACAACACCGCGGCAAACGCAAACAAGCCATACAGCCGCGTCGCCGAACGCAGCAGGCCGCGCCATTCCAGCAGGCCGACGAAGATGAAAATGCTGAACACCGCCTGCAGAAACCAAAAGTGGTTGATCGGCACCCAGAACGACAACAACGCATCGATCACGCCGACGTCCTTGTTCACTCCCGGCCCTACCGCTTGCAACACTGAAAACGGCACGCCGACGCAGAACAGTGGCACGAGCAACCGGCGCACCTTGCCGGCGAAGAAGGCGGAAAAGTCATTGCCGCGAATCTTGTAGATCGAATAGATGTAGCCGGAGATGAACGTGAACAGCGGCATGCGCACATACACCATCGAGTCGGCGATGACCCGGAACGGCGAGCCGATGTCGATCTTCAAGCCGCCGCCCAGCGGGCCGATGACGTGATAGAGCACCAGCAGCAGGCACGCCAGGCCGCGCAGGGTTTCGATTTCCAGGATTTGTTCTTGCTCGACATAGAGCACCTGCCTTAAGTGAGAATTCTTGATTCGACCTGCACCGGTTTGTTCGCGCGAAGCATCAAGCCCAAGCCGACGAACAACACCGGCACCACCATCGAGAAGTGCCGGGCGAAGGAGCCGAAGTCCGGCTCGAACAAGCCTTGCACCAACAGAAACGCCAGCGGAATCGCGATCAGTTCCTTGGGTTTGGTCTGGATCGGCGCGCCCTTGTAGTCGGTCGAAGTGATGACTTTGAACAGCAGCAGTGCAGTCATGATCATCAGCGCAACGAAGATCACCTGTCCCGGCCCGGACAGCAGAATCAGCTCAACCGGGAACGACAGGCGGAAGAAAATGATCATCGAATCCAGTGCCTGGGAGACGAAGTCACTGCCGCTGAGCCAGGAGACGATCAGCGATTTCGAGCCCTCCTCGCCCGCCGTGCGCAGCTCGTTGTTGCTCGCCCGGATTGACGACACCGGAAAGCCCAGCGCCAGCTGAATGGCCATGGCCACCGCCAGATAGAACAGGAACAGCATCAGAAAGAAGGTGAAGCGCGAGACGTACTTTTTCATCACGCAGACGCCGACCCACGACAGCGAAAACAGAATCCAGTACGGCCGGATCAGTACGCCGTAAATCACCGCCGAAAGAAAAAAGCCGCCGCGATATTTGCGCGTCAACGAGCTGAGCAGAATGCTCAACACCGCCACCGACACGATGATTTCCTTGGTCAGGTTCTCGAGGAAGAACGAGCGCACGATGCCCCACAGGCACAGGGTGCCGAAGATGGTCAGCGGCATGCGCCGAAACACCACCACCGGAATCGCCGTGAGAAAGAAATTGCAGAACATGCCGTAGGCCCAGGCATTGGTCAGGTTGATCCCGGTGGGCCGCAGCAGGAACGCCGAACATTCGTAGGACGAGCGATCCGGCGAGAACGGGTTCCAGAAATTGCAGTTGTCGGCGCGCGCATACGACGACCACAAGGTCATCGCATCCGGACCCGGATCACGCGGCACCAGCAACGGCATCGCCACTGACAGAAACAGCCCGGTGAACAGGATCAGGAAGGAAATCGACGAATCGAATTTGCGCCCACGAAACTCGATGCGCGGCAGTTTCAGGCCCATGACAGCGCAGCCTTTTTCGCGCCGCTGACACGGGTCAACAACGCGATCACGCCAAGCTGCACGACAATGGCGAAGACGTTGCCCCACGCCGCGCCATAGATCGAGTAATGCTTGATCAGCACATAGCTGACCGGCACTGAAATCAGCAGGCAGAGCGCCGCGCTGGCCAGCGACACCCGGCTGTTTTTCGAAGCAATCAAACCGCCCCAGACGATGTCGCCGATCGCCCGCAAGGCGAAGGAAAAAATCAGCACCGCGAGGAGCGCGTTATCCGGACGCGGCACGCTGGCGGCGACGTAATCGAGCAGCACATTGAAAAACACATAGATCGCCACGGCCACAACGGCGGAAACCACCAGCGAGCGCATCACCCATTTGTTGACGAACAGTTGCCTGACCGTGAACGCCTGTTGATCGGCCTGGAAACGCTTGGCCAGCACCGGAATGCCGACCACTGCCACCACCGCATAGGACAACGCCTGCAAAGTGTTGGCCGCCGACCACGCGTACACGTATTTGCCGAGGCTGGCGTAAGGCTCGAGGTCGATGATCAGAAAGCGCTCGGCGTACTGACTCAGCGCGATCAGACCGGTGCCGAGATAGAACGGCAAGCCGGCCTTCCACACCGTCGCGGTGTCCAGCGGCGCGGCTTCGCGGCCCTTGTGCACGTTCACCACGATCAAATAACCGGCGATGATCACCAGCACGTTGGCGGCGACCCACAGCCACAACACGCTGGCGATGCCCGCGACCCAGCCGAGCACCATGCCGCCCACCGCCAACACCGCCCACAGGCCGGTCTTGATGAAGAACAGCAGAGCACCGGCGGTGGCTTTCTGCGCGGAAAACACGAAGGAATTGATTTCGAACGACAGGTGCTCGGTGAGCAGCACCAGGGTCACGCAAAGGATCAGCGTGACGGTCGCTTCCACCGATTGGAACAGCGAATAGACCAGCACCGTCAGTACCGACAGCAACAGCCCCACCGCCAGATACAGCAGCAGAACCTTGTCGACCACCCGCCGCGAACTGCCGCCGACGCTGATCAGTCGGTTGATTTCGGAACTGAAGCCGACGCTGTAGAACTTCGACGCGATCAACGACGCCGCGACCACCACACCATAAAAGCCCAGCGCCTCGTAACCGAGGTAATGGGTGATGGCCAACACCAGCAAGAACTTCGCGCCCAAAGCTCCGCCGCGAAGCAACAGCCGAAATATCATCGAACGACACCCTTGATGATTTCGTCCATGGCCACGGTTTTCGCCTCGATCTCGCGGCAGGTGTCGGTCAGGCGCTTGCCGAAGTCCGTCAGCGCATTGGGTGCGTAAACGGTGTTGATGATGGTGTCGACATCGATGTCGCCGCCGTTGATCACCCAGTCCTCGACGCCCATGTCCTGATAGGCGCCAAAGCCTTTGCGCTCGTAGCTGATGTGATACGCCGGCACGCCGGAGAGCAGCGATTCGATGGCGCCGTGCAGACGCACCGAGATCACCAGGTCCGGTTGGTACTTGGCAATGGTTGCCTTCAGCGACAGCAGGTCGTCGTTGATGCCCAGCTCGCGGTAGAACGCGCCGTCATCGTTGCCACGTACGGCGCTTTGCACGGCGCAGACCACTTTACTTTTGTTCTTCAGACGCTGCAGCAGCAGTTTCAGATTGGCCACGTAAGCGACCTTCTTCTCTTTGCTCCACTCCGGCGGCTTGCGCAGCACCACGCAGACCGTCGCCGGCGAGGCGGCGCAGCGGGTGAATTTCGGTTGCTGCAGAATCTTGCTCGCCAGCGACTGCACGGCCAGATCCGGCGCGCGGTAGACGTTTTCGCAAGCATCAAAAATGGCCGAGGAACGGTTGTCACGCACGAACACCGCATCGGCGCTGGCGTAGTGCTCGACAATCTTGCTGCTCTCGCCGTGGAACGGGCCGATGCTCTGCGGCAGGTACACCGACGGCACTTGGCTGAGGATCGCGGTTTCCAGTTGCTTGGCGTGGCCAAGCTTAAGCTTGATGTGCTCGAAGGCGCTTTTCGAGCGCATGTAACCGCCGCCGACACCGACGATCAGATCGGTTTTCTTCAGCAGATCGGCGAGCCCGGCGTAGGACTGATTGAGAAACACCGCTTGCTTGACCCGCCCCAGACCCTTAGCCGCCATCACCGGCGCATCGAAACGCGGGTGCGGCAGATAGTTGAACGACTCAGGGTCGGACGCCACGACACTGATCGCGGTGTCCTCACCGAAGTTACGCTGCACCAGAGCAATGGCCAGATCGACGAGCAGACCGTCACCGGAGTTGGACGCACTGTAGCCATGCAAAATCGTTACGTTCATAAGCTTGAGTTCTACTTAATAAGTGGGAGCGTGATACAGGTCGTAGGTCTGGCGGATCATCAACGCGGCGCTGAAGCGTTCGCGGACAATGCTCCGGCCTTCATTGCCAAGGTCGAGCAGGCGCGGCTTCTGGATGATCGTCAAGACGTCGGCCAGCGCCTGGTGATCGCCGGACGGAAATACGTAGCCAGACACTTCGTTGGTGACCAGTTCCGGCAGCGAGGTGCAGTTGCTGGCAATCACCGGCAGCCCCATGGCCATGCCTTCCAGCGGCACCATGGCAAAGCCTTCCCAGCGACTCGGTACGATCAGCGCATCGGCTTTCTGATACAGCGCCTGCACTTCACTCGGGGTCACCCAGGGCAGGTACTCGACCGAATCCATCGGCGGGCACTCGACAGAGTCTTCGTTGACCGCACTGCCAACCACCGTCAGTTTGAGGTCGTTGCGATTGACCTTGGCGTAGGCCTTGAGCAGCACGTCGAAGCCTTTCTGGTAATCCAGACGCCCGACGAACAGCAGATGAATCGGCTCGGCGCCAGCGCTTTTCGGCGCGTCATCCTTGTGATGAATGCCGTTGTAGATCAGCTTCATGCGCTTGCGCTCGATACCGAAACGCGCGGCTTTATCCAGCTCGTACTGGCTGACGCAGATGATCACGTCGGTGACTTTCTGCAGCACCCGCTCGATCCACGCATAGACCTTCTGCTTGGTCGGCGAGCTTTCCATCAGGAATGAAAACGCATGGGGGCAGTAGACGATTTTCGGCTTGCGCCATGGTCGCAACAGCACGCACACAACACGGCCGATCACGCCGGAAAAGGTGCTGTGCAAATGCACGACGTCGGGTTTTTCCTTGAGCAGCACCTGGCTCAGACGCCAGGCGAAACGCAGCAGCGACGGCACGTTGCGGCCGCTGCGCGGGAAGGTGCGCACCTGTTGGGGGGCGATACCGTGCAGCTCTTTGGCCTGATCCTCGGGCACCAGATAGACCAGTTGATAATTCGCCGCGTCATCTTCGGGGATGCCGAGATCGTGCGGATCACCGTCGCCACGCCACCTTTGATCGTCTCTGCCACGTGCAGTATTTTTTTCACAACTCACCCACTTCAAACAGGAAAGAACAATCGGCAACCATCAGGATTTGTCGGACGCGTATTCGTAGTTGTAATAGCCAGTGCCGCCGTAATAGCTGGCCGCACGCTTCTCGACGCCGTTGAACACCGCGCCTTTCAACTCGATGCCGTTCTGGGCGAAGCGGCGAATGGTCAGTTCGATCTCTTTGGCCGGGTTCACCCCGAAGCGGGTGACAATCAGGCTGATCCCAGCCTCGCGACCGACGATGGCGGCATCGGTCACCGCCAGCAGCGGCGGCGTGTCGATGATCACCAGGTCGTAGCGCTCGCTGAGTTGCGCAAGCAGCTCACGGAAGTTGGCGTGCATCAGCAATTCGGAAGGATTGGGCGGCACTTGCCCCCGGCTGATGAAATGCAGGTTGTCGACTTCGACTTTGTTGATCGCCTGCTCAAGGGTGCAGCGCTTGACCAGCAGGTCGGACAAACCATTGCTGATCGGCGTGTTGAGGGTTTTGTGCAGATGCCCTTTGCGCATGTCGGCATCGATCAGCACCACGCGCTGGCCGCTCAGGGCCATGACCGCCGCAAGGTTGGACGAAACGAAGGTCTTGCCGACCTGCGGGCTCGGGCCGGAAATCATGATGCGGTTGTTGGTCGAGTCGAGCCCGGCAAAGTGCAGGCAGGTGCGCAGGCTGCGGATCGATTCGATCGACAGATCGGTCGGGTTGCGCAGCGCCAACAGATACGCTGGTTTGTCGACGCCATCGCGGGCGCGGCCCTTTTTGTTGTCCTCTTCCTCCTGCAAGGCGCTGTAGGGAATCGACGCATACACCGGCAGACCCAACTGCTCGATGCCTTCTGGACCTTCAAGGCCTCGGCTGAGGGATTTGCGCAGCAGCACCAGCGCCACGCCGACAAACGCGCCGAGTAATGTCGCGATCAGCACAATCAGCGCTTTCTTCGGTTTGATCGGGCTGGTCAGGTCGACATCAGCGGTATCGATCAAACGCACATTGCCAACGGCCCCGGCGCGGACGATGTCGAGTTCCTGGGATTTGTTCAGCAACTGCGTGTAGATCTGCGAAGCCACCTCGACGTCGCGGGTCAGGTTGAGCAGTTCCTGCTGAGTAGCCGGCAAGTCCTGAACCTTGCCTTCGAGGGATTTCTGCTGTTGGGTCAGCTCGCCGATCTGCGTCATCAAGGCGCGATAGGCCGGGTGCTGTTTGGTGAACTTGCGATCAAGCTCGGCCTGCTGCATTTTCAGTTCGGAGATGCGCGTTTCCAGCGCTACCGACTGGCCCAGCACCGACTGGGTTTCCAGCGAGATATTCACGGTCTTGCCGTGGGTCTGGTAGGCATTCAGAGCGTCGCTGGCCTTGGCCAGATCACGCTTGACCTGCGGCAACTGGCTTTGCAGGAAGGCCAGGCTCTGCGCGGCTTCCGCCGAAGTGCGGCGTACGTTTTGTTCGACGTAGAGCGAGGCGATCTTGTTGAGGATCTTCACCGCCTCGGCCGCGTCGGAGCTGGCCAGCGCCAGACGAATGATCCCCGACTCCTTGCCCTGTTCGGAGATATCCAGCGCGTCCTGATAGCCCTGAATGGTCACGATGCGTGGATTGCGCACCACTTGAAAACGCGTGCCGGGGTTGGCTGCCAGTTGCGCGATCTGCCCTTCTACGCCGTCGTTGGCAAACGCTTCGCCAGCCACACCTTCGGCGAGCAGATTGTCGTTTTCATCAAACAGCTCAAAGCGCTGCTGCTCGCCGGCAATCAGCGTGAGTTTCTTGCCGAGCAGATCTTTCGGCAACTCCAGCCGAGAGAACTCCAAGCGCTCACCGCCCCAGGCATAACTGTTAAAACCGAAACGCGGCGGCGCGACGCTGGTCTCGCTGTCACCGCGATAGCGCCGCGAAAGGAAGCCGCCGATCACTGGGAAAGTGTTGGGGGTGACGTCGATATCCAGGCGCAGGTCGTCAACGGTTTTGCCGATCACTGCGCGGGATTTGATGATGCCGATTTCGGTCACCGACGGCGATTGCCCGCCGAGCATGCTGTTGAGGTCGGAGAAACCGAGCATGTCGTTCTTTTTCGGTTCGACCTGCACCAGCGCGTTCGCCAGGTACACCGGCGTTGCCAGCACCGCATAGGCGACGCCGGTGACCATGAAGGCACCGGTCAGCGCACCGATCAGCCACTTCTGGTCGATCAGGCTGCCGAAGATGCCGAGCAGATCAATACTGTCTTGATCATTGTCGCGGGTGCCGATTACGGACGGTAACTGCATAAGTCTGTTCTTACCATTTACTGTTCTGAAGAAGATTCATCAATGCCCGAGACGCTTCGCCCATGAACTAACCGCATCTTCAATCAATGCGTGGGCATGAATAAACGCGGCTTTGCCTTGACGATACGGATCATGTATTTCGCGCTCGCTCTGCCATTTACCGAGCAGAAACACTTTGCCTCTGGCGTGTGAGGCAATCTTCAGCACTTGATTAATGTGGGCCTTTTCCATGACGAGGATCAGGTCCGAGTCATTGACGATATCCGACGTCAACTGCCGCGCCTTGAAGGCCTCGGCACAATGCCCGTGTTCTTCGAGAACCTGCCGCGCTGAGGCCTCGACCCCCTCGCCCACGCGCGCGGACAGGCCAGCGGAGGACACGGTGATGGCGGCAGGGGCCAGCGCGTTGCGCAGCAGCAGTTCAGCCGTCGGACTTCGGCATATATTGCCCACGCAGACAACGAGGATCTTTTTGAACAAGTCTTGCATTCCTGTGTAATATCAAACAGCCAACATGCCGTGAAAGTTAATGAACCCTCACGACTTTCCTGCACTCAGAAATAGCTTCGCCCTGTTAGTACAGGAACATTAAGTACCACAGCGTTTTAAGCCGCCCCAACCACAATTAGCGGACTAAAAATAACTGTGATTTTCAGTTGCTGTTTTCCTGACAAAAAATAACATTCACGCACTTAGTGCCATCACCGTTATCGGAAATTGAGTAACGGGATACCTATTCGTAGTTGTCATTCTCTTCAGGAGAGCAGACATGAAAACAGCACAGCGCAATAAACTCGCCGCCCTCGCCCTGATGGCGCTCGGTGCTACCAGCCAGGTTCACGCCAGCGAGCTGTTCCCCAACCTTCCAGCGAAAACCATCGGCGTTCAGGTGAAGATCCAGAGCTTCACCGCTGCCGATGCCGCGCAAATCAAGGCAGCAGGCTTCAGCTTTGTGCGCTTCGGAGTGTGGAGCGACAGCCTCACCGCCAAGACTTATCAAAAACAGGTCAGCGACGCCTTCGCCGCCGCCGCTTCCGCCGGGCTTCCGGTGCTGCTGACAGTGCGCGCAATCAAGGCACTGCCGGCCACGTCGCCCGAGGAGCTGAACGCCGCCGGCGGTAAGTTCGCCAACGCCGTGACCGGGCTGGAAAAATCCTGGAGTTCGCAATTGGTGGCGATCGAAATCTGGAACGAACCCGACCTGGAAACCTATTGGCCGACGCGCAATTTCGACACCACTTTCGTGCCGTTCATGGCTGGCATGTGCAAGGCCTTCGAAGGCCAGCCGCAGACGACACCACGGGTCGGCTTCGGCTTCGCTCGGCCGCCAAGCGCAGGCTCGGCTTCGACGGTGGCGATGAAAAGTATCGTCAGCGATTACCCCAAATGCCTGAACGCCGTTTCCTATCATCCTTATGGCATGACCGCCACGCAGATCAGCAACGCGCAGACGTTCATCCAGCAGAACTTCAATCTGCCGGGGGTCATCAGTGAATGGGGGATTTCGGCCCTCGCCTCAAACGGCGGGCCTGAGGGACAAGCGACCAAGATCAACGCGTTTATCGCTGACGTTAAACGTCTGAATATCCCGCTGACTTCTATCTATGAATGGAGGAACAGTGATACCGGCAGCAATGATCGTGAGAAGAACTTCGGCTTTCTCACCTCCGACGGCCAGCCAAAACCGGCACGCTTGTCCGTGGAAGGTTTGTTGAACGCCGAGTAGGTCGTGGGCAACCGGTCTGTTCACAGGTCGGTTGCTTTGAACCTGTGGGCTGTTTTGGCATCGTATTCAGCGACACCGCGCCCCACCTTTCAAACAATCGTTTTCAGGTTGTTGCCGCAGGGGCCATCGATCCACGAATGCACCCTTGAGTGCCCGTCAGCGCTCGGGTAATGTCTTCAGACCCATAGGATAGAGCACGCCCATGACTTCCAAGCTGGAACAACTCAAACAGTTCACCACCGTGGTTGCCGACACCGGCGACTTCGAAGCGATCGCCCGAGTCAAACCGACCGATGCCACCACCAACCCTTCCCTGCTGCTCAAGGCTTCGGCCATTCACGGCTACGCCGAACTGCTGAACGATTGCGTTCGCGACTGCAAGGGCGATGTCGGCCTGGCCAGCGACCGTTTCGGCGTCGCAGTGGGTAAAGAGATCCTCAACGTGGTTCCGGGCCGCATCTCCACCGAAGTGGATGCGCGTCTGTCCTTCGACCAGGATGCGATCCTCAAGCGTGCGCATCGTCTGATCGAGCTGTACGACAAGGCTGGCGTCAGCCGCGACCGCGTGTTGATCAAGATCGCCTCGACCTGGGAAGGCATTCGCGCTGCCGAGATCCTCGAGAAGGAAGGCATCCAGACCAACCTGACCCTGCTGTTCTCTTTCGCTCAGGCCGCCGCCTGCGCCGATGCCGGGGTGTTCCTGATCTCGCCGTTCGTGGGCCGCATCTACGACTGGTACAAGAAGGCCAACGGCAACGACTACACCGGCGCCGATGATCCTGGCGTGCAGTCGGTGACGCGCATCTACAACTACTACAAGGCCAATGACTACAAGACCGTGGTCATGGGCGCGAGCTTCCGCAACATCAACCAGATCGAACAACTGGCCGGCTGCGATCGCCTGACCATCAGTCCGGAACTGCTGGAGAAGCTGGCCGCCGACACCGGCAAGCTGGAACGCAAACTGGCGCCGGGCAATGCCGGTGAAGCGCGTCTGAGTCTCAACGAAGCGCAATTCCGCTGGTTGTCCAACGAAGACGCGATGGCCACCGAGAAACTGGCTGAAGGCATCCGTCAGTTCGCCCGCGACCAGGAGAAACTGGAGGCGTTGCTGCAGGCCAAGCTGTGATTTGAGTTTGTAGAACGCAAAAAGGGCGAACCTGTGAGGGTTCGCCCTTTTTTATGGTAAGTGCTGATCAAAATGTGGGAGCGAGCCTGCTCGCGAAGAGGCCGGCCCGTGCTTCCTCAACTCACTGGATCAATGCCGCTCCAGCGCATTCACCAGATCATGAAACGCTTCCCGATTGGAATCGTTCAGGCCCATGAGAATCTTGTGCGCTTCCAGCACCTTGATTCGCACTACTTCTTCCGACTGATCCTGATCCGGCAGATCGTCCAGGCACTCCGGGCACGGCACCGGATGATTGACGATGTTGAACACCTGCTCAAAGCCCATCGATTGCAGCAGACGGGTGATGTCTTCGTGGGTGGTGACAACCGTCGGCAACAGGCCGACCTTCTGCCGCGACAGGATCGACAGTTTGGCCAACAGGCCCAACGTCGTGCTGTCGATGCTGCGGGTTTCGGTCAAATCGATCACGATCGCGTTGAAATTCAACGCGGTGAAGATTTTCTCAATAGTCGCATCCAACGCCGAACACAGGGTCAGGCGAACTTCACCGACGAACTTCAGGACAAAGGTGCCGTCCTGCTCGGCGAACTGGATTCTACCGGTACTCATTGAAGATTCCTGCTCAACACCAACAGGGCGATATCATCCGGCATCTCCCCTAGCGTGGCCAAACCAAACACTTGCCGCAGACCATCCAGGCTGCCGCCCGCTGACTTCACCCGTTCAGGCAAAGCAGCCTCTTTTTCTTTGAGCGTTGCTTCTGGCAAAAGGTCCAGAATGCCATCAGACATCAGCGTCAGGCTGAACGTCGGCGGCAGCTCAAGCACGTGGTCTTCGTAAGTGGCTTCATTGAACAGCCCCACCGGCAGGCCACGACCTTCGAGATAACGAACACTGTCAGGCGTGTACAACACAGGCAAAGGCAGATGGCCGCCAATGCTATAGGTCAACAAACCGGTCTCCTCGTCAATGACTCCACCGACCATTGTGACGTGTTTACCCAGCTTACAACTGATCAGCCCCCGGTTGATATGACCGAGCACTTCCGAAGGCTTGAACTCCGGCAAGGTACCGCTGCGTTTCGATTCGAAGAGCAAACGCGTGGTCATGAACTTCAACAGCACGGTGACGAACGCTGATGACGCGCCATGCCCGGAAACATCCGCCAGGTAAAACGCGACCCGGCGCTCGTCGACGCGGAAATAGTCGACAAAATCACCCGACAGGTACAACGACGGGATGATCTGGTGGGCAAAGTGGAATTCGTCGATGCTCCACGGGCTTTCCGGCAGCATGTTCATCTGCACCTGGCGACCGGCGTTCTGGTCCTCCTGGAGCAGGTTCAGGCTGGCTTCGAGCTCGCGATTGGCCTTCTCCAGCTTCTCGCGGTAACGCTGGTTTTCCAGCAGCAGCCGCGCTCGATCCAGGGCCCGACGCACAGAATGCTCGAGCACAGCCAGATCTTCGAGAGGCTTGATCAGGTAATCCGCCGCGCCTAGGCGCAGGGCCTCGACCGCGTCGTTCATCACCCCGGCACCCGAGACGACGATAACTGGCGTCTCTGGCGAGCGCTCGGTGACCTGACGGATCAGTTCGAGACCGCCCATCTGCGGCATGCGCAGATCGCAGATGACCAGATCGGGCTCGTCTTGCTCGAATACCTGAAGACCCTGTTGACCGTTGCCGGCCTGCAGGACGCTGAAACCACTGTCTTCCAGATAGGCCGCGAGGCTCGCGCGCACTACCTCGTCATCATCGATTATCAGCAGCGTGGCACTGGTTTTTGGCATGTGGGCAAACGGCGCCAGAATTAGGTTGGCGTAGTGAGCGGGGCAACGGCCCTGCGCAGACTACTGGATTCGCTTTCTAGCCTCTCTGCTGCAGCACTTTCAAGCATTCGCCTGGCGCGCGGTTTTAAACAGAGGTGCCCTTCTAAGGCGCAGACGGTACTCCCATCCGCAGAGCGTTTCAAGCATGCGCCGATTGTCGCTTGACGACTTTGTTTGTCAAATCACCGGGAGTTATAAGAACCGCTCCAAGCGTAACCCGATGGAAGGTAGCGACGGTCACTGGCGATGCCCTGCCGCGCACAAAAAAGGCGACCCGAGGGGTCGCCTTTCTGTCACCGGTCGAAATCAGAAGTCGTCTTCGACCTGACCGTCCTTCACCTTGAACTCGCGGTTCTGCAGGTAAGCATTGCGGATGAAGGTGTATTTGTCGCCACTGATCAGCTTCTCGCTCGACAGCAGGCTGGCGCGGGTGTCGACGATGTTCAGGCCGAAGATCGAGTTACGCGTCGGCACGTGATCGATGTAGCGGTACGCGCCGGTGAAGCTGTCGACGTATTTCGACGGTGCATCACGCAGGGTGCTCGGCCCCATCAGCGGCAGCATCACGTATGGGCCGCTGCCTACGCCCCAGTAGCCCAACGTCTGACCGAAGTCTTCGTCGCTGCGGTTCAAGCCCATCTTGGTGCCGACGTCGAAGAAGCCGAGCAGACCAAAGGTGGTGTTGAAAATCAGTCGGGCGGTATCAACGCCAGCGGCAGCGGGTTTGGCCTGGAGAACGTTGTTCGCCAGGTTGGTGACGTCGCCGACGTTGCGGAACATATTGTGGATGCCGTCTTCAACGAATTGCGGAGTGATGAACTCATAACCCTGCGCCAATGGCTTCAGCGCGTAGGTGTCAACGAAGTCGTTGAACTGGAAAATCGGCCGGTTGACGCTTTCCCAAGGGTCTTCTTCGGTGGCCGCCTGGGTGGCGAACGGCGCCAGCAACAGGCTGGCACAAACACTTAGCTGAGTGAGCGAAGGGCTCCAGCGCATAGAAAAACTCCTTGGATTTGATACTGGCGCGGACGCTCGGCCCGTGCGTTGAGGCCGCTAGTATAAGCGTAAACGGCGATTTGGGCAGTGCGCCGCAGCAAGGATATGCAGGAAGTTTCCTACGCCGACTTTCACAGGGCTGTCATGCAACTGTCACCCGCGCGCCCTAGCCTTGAGCGTTATTTCAGGGACGTTGCCATGACACACGCCGAAACCTTGCCCGTCGCCGCGCCCCGCCTGACGGCCGTACTGTTCGGCCTCAGCGGCTGCCTGGTGGATTTCGGTGCACGGGCCGCGCAGCAGACCCTCGCCCAGACGCAACACACCGAAGCCACCCTGGCGCACTCGATAGCCTGAAAAGCTTGCAGCGTCAGCAGATTCCCTGCGCATGGCTGGATGAGTTACCCCCTGCCCTCGCTCAGTCACTGGCCGCCTCGCTGCCGGACTGGATCAAGCCGACGCAACATTCAGCAACAATGAATCCGTGGCCGGCGCCCAATGCGTGCTGGCAAGCCTTGATGGATCTGAACATCGACCGACTCGATGGCTGCGTGCTGGTCAGCGGTGAGCCGCGCCTGTTGCAGGCTGGCCTGAATGCCGGGTTGTGGACGATTGGGCTGGCATCCTGTGGCTCGCTGTGCGGCCTGAGCCCGAGCGAGTGGCAGGCTCTGTCGCAAAAGGAGCGCGAACAGTTGCGCGGCAAGGCAACCGTGCAGCTGTTCAGCCTGGGCGTGCATTCGGTGATCGATCATCTCGGTGAACTCGACGCCTGTCTCGCCGATATCAGCCTGCGCCGCGCCAAAGGCGAAAAGCCCTGATCGACGTCATGCAGGTTTACCCAGAGTGGATTAATCTAAAGGTCAGCCATAGACCTTTGGCGCGCGGCTGCGGTCAATGCCAGTGCCTATTGATAAAAGGAAACCACCATGCCCGCCCAAGAACTGCAAAAACAGCTCGATACCCTGCGCGAGCAGCTGGAACACAATCCACCGCTGTCGGAAGCCGAGCGTGAGGATCTGCATGCGCTGATGGCGCAGATCGAATCGGAAATCCAGCTGGAAACTGCCACGCAGGACGCGAGCATCGCCGACGGCGTGAACCTGGCGGTCGAGCGCTTCGAAGTCGAACACCCGGCAATCGCCGGCACCCTGCGCAACATCATGAATACGCTGGGCAGCATGGGCATCTGACGCCCGCCGCACAAAAAAGCCCTGCCAGCGATGGCAGGGCTTTTTCATTTGCAAAATGTGCATGCAAGCCCTTGTGGGAGCGAGCCTGCTCGCGAAGGCGTCGTGTCAGTCGACATCATCGTTGAATGACACACCGCATTCGCGAGCAGGCTTGCTCCCACATTGGATATCGCACATTCCGGATCTTATTGACGTACGAGGCGATGATTCGGCAGCTGTACGCTTTCGGTACTGCGATACGGGTTGATATCCAGCCCTCCCCGTCGCACATAGCGCGCAAATACTGTCAGTTTCTCCGGCTTCAGCAACCGCTGAAGATCAAGAAAAATCCGCTCAACGCATTGCTCGTGGAAATCCGAGTGCTGGCGGAAGCTGACGATGTATTCCAGCAGGCTGGCGTGATCCAGTGCCGCGCCGCGGTATTCCACCACGACGCTGCCCCAGTCCGGCTGGCTGGTCACCGGGCAGTTGGATTTGAGCAGATGACTGTGCACGCTCTCCTCAACGATTCGCGAATCGTCGCAACGCAGCAGCTCCGGGCGCGGGTGTTCGTAATTGCTGACGCTGATATCCAGATCATCGATGCACACGCCCGGCAACGCCACAACGCCTTCAGCTTCCACGTCTTTCAAACTGCGCACCCGCACGCCCACCGGTTTGCCGGCAGCGGCGGACAGATCCTTGACCAGCGTCGCTTCCAGTGTGCTGACGTCGGTAAACGGCGTCTGGTTCAGCGAGTTGAGGTAGAGCTTGAACGACTTCGATTCGATGATGTTCGGCGAATCCGCCGGAATGCTGAATTCAGCGATCGCCACCACCGGCTTGCCCGAGGGCAGCAGCCACGACAGCTCGAAGCAGTTCCAGAAATCCACGCCTTTGTACGGCAGGGTGTCGGCGGTCAGGCCCAGCTCGGCCCATTTCGCGGTGCGCGGAATCGGGAACAGCAGGGACGGCGTGTAAGTGGCGATGTATTCGCTGGATTTGCCCAGCGGCGAATGTTCGGCTGCGGGATGCATGGCGGAAACCTGACTGAAGAATCAGCGGATTCTACCAGCCTTTGCCTGCGCCTTTGAGTGCTTACTGACTGACAGTCAGTTTGCCGACCATGCCGGCCTGATAATGCCCGGGGATATTGCAGGCAAACTCAAGCACCGTGGCGTTGCTGAAGGTCCAGGTCAACTCGGCGGTTTTGCCCGGCTCGACCAGCACGCTGTTGGGATCGTCGTGCTTCATCCCATGGCCCATCGCTGCGTGATCCCTGCCCGCCATGTCGTGGGACATTTCTTTCATGCCGGTAGGCGTGAGCATGCCGCTCTGCTGCATCTGCAACATTTCCTGCTGGTGGCTGGCATGCATCGCCGCATCACCGAGGTTGAATTCGTGCAGCAACTGGCCTTTATTCACCAGCACAAAGCGAATGGTCTCACCGGCCTTGACCTGTATGGCTTTCGGGTCGAAGTTCATGTCGCCCATGACGATTTCGATAGTCCGCGTGGCTAGGCTCGCGGCTGCCGGCTTGCCGAACGCGAAGGCGTGCGCCGGGGTCGCCGAAACAGGCGAACTCAATGCCAGCAGACAGGCAGCTAACGTCAGGGATGTACGAAAAAACATGGTCACGCTCCAACAAGAGAAGGTTCAGCCTGTGGGAAACTCTAACCACCCCGCGCTGGCATCGACCTGACAGGCAGATTACAACTTTGTCAGCTTGGTGCTTATCGCCGGATCTCACGGTATAACGCCCTCGCCCTTCTACATACCATCCCCGCCCGAGTCGCCCATGAAACTGTTGATCGTCGAAGACCAAGCGAAAACCGGCCAATACCTGCGCCAGGGTTTGACCGAGGCCGGGTTCAATACCGAGCTGGTGGCTGACGGCATCAGTGGCCAGCAATTGGCGTTGAGCGGCGAGTACGCGCTGTTGATCCTCGATGTGATGCTGCCCGGGCGCAGTGGCTGGCAGATTCTGCAAGCGGTGCGCAGCGCCGGCCTCGCCACGCCGGTACTTTTTCTTACTGCCAAAGACGCCGTGGAGGACAGGGTTCACGGCCTCGAATTGGGCGCCGACGATTATCTGGTCAAGCCATTCGCCTTCTCCGAATTGCTCGCGCGGGTGCGCAGCCTGTTGCGGCGCGGCAGCGCAGTCGCCCAGGAAACCAGCCTGCAACTGGCCGATCTGCGCCTGGACCTGATCCGCCGCCGCGTCGAACGCAACGGCCAGCGCATCGACCTGACCGCCAAGGAATTCGCCCTGCTGGAAATGCTCCTGCGCCGTCAGGGTGAGGTTCTGCCCAAATCGCTGATCGCCTCGCAGGTTTGGGACATGAATTTTGACAGCGACACCAATGTCATCGAAGTGGCGATCCGCCGCTTGCGCCTGAAGATCGACGATGACTTTCCCAACAAGTTGATCCACACCGTGCGCGGCATGGGCTACGTGCTCGAAGAGCGTTCGCTGTGATGCGTGGTTTGTCCTTGAGCACGCGCCTGGCCCTGTTGTTTGCCGCCTGCACTGCGGTGGTCTCGCTGTTCGCCGGGGTGCTGTTCGACCGCGCCAGCGAGGCGCACTTCATCGAGCTTGATCAGCAACAACTGGAGACGAAACTGATCGGCCTGCGCCGCGCCTTACAGGATCTCCAACCTGCCCAGCGCGAGGCGCGGCTGGCCGATGAACTCAGCCGTCAGGCCGATCTGTCGTTGCGCATCACCAGTGGCGATGGTCAGCACTGGTATGACAGCTCGGTGCAGATTCCGAAGAATCTGCCGCTGCAAACCGGCCTGTCGACGATCAGCCATGACGGCACCGATTACCGCGTACTGCGCGCCCCACTCTATCCGGACACAGCGGATTCGCCGCAACTGACGCTGCTGCTGGACATCACCCATCACCAGCATTTCCTTGCGCGCATGCAGCATCTGATCTGGCTGACCGTCGGCCTGTCAGCGCTGGCTACCGCCCTGCTCGGTGCCTGGGCCGCGCGCAGTGGTCTGCGCCCGTTGCGCCGAATGAGCGCCGTGGCTCGTGGGATTTCCGCGCAATCGCTGAATGCCCGACTGCCTGAAGAGAAGATGCCGCCAGAACTTGCCGAAATGGCCTACAGCTTCAACGCCATGCTCGCACGCCTCGACGACTCGTTTCAGCGCCTCTCGGCGTTCTCCGCCGACATTGCCCATGAGCTGCGCACACCGTTGTCGAATCTGCTGACCCACACCCAGGTCACCCTCACCCGCCCACGGGCACTGGAGGACTACCGCGAAGCGCTGCACAGCAACCTCGAAGAACTGCAATGGATGGCGCAACTGGTCAACGACATGCTCTACCTGGCCAAGGCTGACCACGGCTTGCTGATGCCCAAGCGCGAACCACTGGAGCTGGCGGATGAGGCCGACATGCTGCTGGAGTTTTTTGCGCCATTGGCGGAAGACGCTGGCGTTAGCCTTAGCCGTGAGGGGGCAGCGCGTATCGAAGGTGATCGCGGCATGTTGCGCCGGGCCTTGTCGAATCTGCTGGATAACGCGCTGCGGTTCGCCCCGGCTGAGGGATACGTTCGCTTGAGCATCGTCGACGAGGGGGAAACCGTACGCGTCTGCGTCGAGAACAGTGGTGAGGGGATTTCAGCGCAGGTGCTGCCACGTTTGTTCGACCGCTTCTATCGGGCGGATCCGGCGCGGCAGGAAGGCAGCAGTGAGCATGCGGGGTTAGGGCTGGCGATTACTCAGTCGATCGTGCGGGCACATGGCGGGACGATTCATTGCGAATCTGAGGCGGGTTGGACGCGGTTTGTAATCGAGTTGCCTCGGACCTGATCGTTCCCACGCTCTGCGTGGGAATGCAGCCCGGGACGCTCCGCGTCCCTTCAAGAGCCGAACGCAGAGCGTCCGTTGAGGCATTCCCACGCAGAGCGTGGGAACGAGCATGGAGTCGCTTACGAATATCTCAACGCATGCGCCGGTTCGATCTTCGCCGCCCGCCACGCCGGATACACCGTCGCCAGAAAGCTCAGAATGAACCCCGCCGAGCAGATCAACAGCACATCCCCACCCTGCAGTTCCGAGGGCAGATTGCTGACGAAATACACGTCCGAACTGAAGATATGCTGGCCGGTCACGCGCTCGACCCAGCCGACCAGTTCGCTGACATTCAGCGCGGCAATCACGCCCAGCACGCCGCCAATGATGGTGCCGACAATACCGATCACCGTGCCCTGCACCATGAAGATCGCCATGATCTGGCGTGGCGTGGCGCCGATCGTGCGCAGGATCGCGATGTCGGCGCCCTTATCGTTCACCACCATGATCAGCGTCGCGATGATGTTGAACGCCGCCACCGCGACGATCATCAGCAACAGCAGGCCGATCATGGTTTTTTCCATCTTCATCGCGCTGAACAGGCTGCCTTGGGTGTGGGTCCAGTCGTCAGCCTTGAAGTCGGCACCGAGGCCACCGGCAATGTCTGCGGACACCTTTGGCGCCGCATACAGATCCTTGACCGCCAGGCGCACGCTCTGCACCTGATTCGGCTGCCAGTGCTGCATGGTCGCGGCGTCGGCGACGTGGATCAGGCCCATCGAGCCGTCCAGCTCGGCGCCGACCTTGAACACGCCCACCACATTCAGGCGCTGCATGCGCGGGGTGATACCGCCCGGCGCGGTGCTGACTTCCGGGACGATCAGGGTGATCTTGTCGCCGACATTGAGGCGGAAACGCCGTGCGGTGATCTCACCGATCACCACACCGAATTCGCCCGGCTTCAAGGCATCGAGACGACCCTGGACGATATGCTGGGCAACGATCGACACCTTGCCTTCCTGCGCCGGATCAACGCCGCTGATCTGGATCGGCTGCATCGAACCCTTGTAGGACAGCATGCCTTCCATCTCGGTGAACGGCACGGCGGCGGTCACTTCGGGATTTTTCATCGCGGCAGCGGCCACCGGCTGCCAGTCGTCGATCGGCTTGACGCCAACGATGGTCGCATGGGGCACCATGCCGAGGATGCGCGAGCTCATTTCGCGCTGAAAGCCGTTCATCACCGACAGCACCACGATCATCGCCAGCACGCCGAGGGCGAGGCCGATCATCGAGGTCATCGAAATGAACGAAACAAAGCGATTGCGGCGCTTGGCGCGGGTATAGCGCGTGCCGATAAAGATCGATAACGGTCTGAACATTCGCTGGGGCACCGTATAGAAATAAAAGACCCGGCACCGTTACGGGCGCCGGGTTTCAGCCAGTCAGATGGGAGTGAGGCAACCTTCCTGCAATTGCAGGACGCGGTCCATCTGGCGAGCCAGGTTCATGTCGTGCGTCACCACCAGGAACGCCGTGCGCATCGAAGTGCTCAGCTCCAGCATCAGGTCCTGAATGCCTTCGGCGGTGTGCAGGTCGAGGTTGCCGGTCGGCTCATCGAGCATCACCAGCCCCGGGTTGTTGACCAGGGCACGGGCGATGGCCACGCGCTGACGTTCACCACCGGACAGCTCGGCCGGTTTGTGTTCCAGACGATGACCCAGCCCGACACGCTCCAGCAATGCCGTGGCTCGCTGACGCGCCTCCGGGATGGCGGTCTTGCCGATCAACAACGGCATGCAGACGTTTTCCAGTGCGGTGAATTCCGGCAGCAAGTGGTGAAACTGGTACACGAAACCGAGGGCGCGGTTGCGCAGCAGGCCACGCTTCTTCTCGCTCAATGCCGACAGTTCTTCACCGTCGAGCCAGACGCTGCCCTTGCTCGGCGTATCGAGACCGCCGAGCAGGTTGAGCAAGGTACTTTTGCCGGAACCGGATTTACCCACGATCGCCACACGCTCGCCCGGGTGCAACTCCAGTTGCAGGCCGGCCAGCACTTGTACCGACTCAGGACCTTCCTCGTAGGATTTGCCCAGGTTACGGCAGCTCAGAATTGCTTGTTCACTCATGCCCGACTCACTCATAACGTAACGCCTCCGCCGGCTGGGTGCGCGCGGCACGCCAGGCGGGATACAGGGTGGCGAGGAAACTCAGGACCAACGCAGCGGTGCAGACCATGACGACGTCCTGGCTCTGTACCTGCGAAGGAAGATAATCAATGAAATACACGTCAGCATTAAGGAACTTGTGGCCGATCAGCCCTTCAAGCGCCGAAATGGCCGCACTGACATTCAGCGCCGCGAGAATCCCGACTACCGCGCCAATGGCCGTGCCTACCACCCCGATCACCGTGCCCTGCACCATGAACGTGCGCATGATCGTGCCCGGAGTGGCGCCAAGAGTACGCAGAATGGCGATGTCGCCCTTCTTGTCGTTCACCACCATCACCAGCGTGGAAATGATGTTGAACGCGGCGACGGCGACGATCAGCAGCAACAGCAGCCCGATCATGGCTTTTTCCATGCGGATCGCCTGATACAGGTTGCCGTGGGTGCGGGTCCAGTCGCGGGCGTAGTAATGATCTTCGCCGAGCTGCTTGGCAATGTTCCACGCCTCGCGCGGGGCTTGGAATAGATCGTCGAACTTCAGCCGCAGGCCCTGCACCTGATCGGCTTTCCAGCGGTGCATTTTCGCCAGATCCTGCAGATTGGTCACGCCGAGGTAGCCGTCGAGCTCACCGGCGCCGACATGGAAAATCCCGACCACGGTGAAGCGCTTCATGCGCGGGAACATCCCGGCCGGGGTCACGCTGACCTCCGGCGCGACGAAGGTGACCTTGTCACCGATGCCGACGCCGAGCTTGGTCGCCGCCTTATCGCCGATGACGATGCCGAAGCTGCCCGGTGTCAGGTCGTCGAGTTTGCCCTGCTTCATGAAGTTGTCGATGATCGACACATTGCGCTCGAGCGCAGGATCAATGGCATTGAGCAACACCTTGGAAACCTGACCGTTGTTGGTCAGCAGGCCCTGCATCTGGGTGAACGGCGCCACCGCCGTCACCTGCCGGTTCTGCTTGACCCTGTCGGCCAGGCTCTGCCAGTCATTGATCGGCTCGCCGGTCTCGAGAGTAGCGTGGGGCACCATGCCCAGCACGCGGGTGCGCATCTCATGATCGAAGCCGTTCATCACCGACAGCACGACGATCATCACGACCACGCCAAGGGCGAGCCCGATCATCGAAGTCAGGGAAATGAATGACACAAAATGATTGCGACGCTTTGCACGGGTATAACGCGTGCCGATAAATACGAAGAGAGGTCTGAACATGTCGGGGCTTGTTCGGAGGGAAAAGGAACGTCCTTGTGGCGGGGGTCGAAAACCAGCTTTACACTCAGACCACCGCCGCTACCATGGGTTCGCCATGTCGACATTAGATGAAGAAGATCGCCGCGAATACTACCGTATCGAGGACACGATCGCACTGGAAATTCGGCCCCTGTCCGCTCCCGAAGCCGCAGGCCAGGAAGTGTTGCAGGATGCTTCCCCACTCTTCAACCTGCTCAGCGAACTGCACCTGAGCGAATTCGAGTCGCAGCACCTGTTGCGGCAGATCAGCGAGCGCGACCGCGCGATCGCGGCGTTCCTCAAATCGCAGAACAAACGCATCGACCTGCTCAGCCAGGTGATCGCCCTGACCGTGCTCGGCCAAATCGGCGAGCCGCAGCCGGTGATCATCTCCGAGGGCGGGATCGACTTTCAGTACCCGACCCCGATTGCCACCGGCGCACACCTGTCGGTGAAACTGGTACTGATGCCGCAGGCGCTTGGCCTGCTGCTGCGTGCCCGGGTCACCCATTGCGATCCCAAGGGCGATGGCTATGACGTCGGCACCGAGTTCGAGCGCCCGACCGATGCCCAGCGCCAATTGCTCGCGCGCTACATCTTGCAGAAGCAGGCTCAGGAACGCCGTCTGGCCCGCGAACAGAACGAATCTGGCATTTAACTTAAGGAAGCACCGTGACCCTCATCTACGGCCACCGCGGCGCCAAGGGCGAAGCACCGGAAAACACCCTGAGCAGCTTTCAGGAATGCCTCAAGCACGGCGTGCGCCGCTGCGAACTGGATCTGCACCTGTCCAAGGACGGCGAGCTGATGGTCATTCATGACCCGACGCTCAAGCGCACCACCGAGCGTCGCGGCAAAGTCGTCGAGCACACCGCCGCCGAACTGGTCACCTACGACGCGCGCAAGGGTGGCCCGGGCTGGATCAAGCCGTGCCCGATTCCGACGCTGGAAGAGTTGTTCGAGAAATGTGATTTCGAGCATTGGCAACTGGAAGTCAAAAGCGCTTCACGCACCCGCGCGGCGACTACCGTGCTGGCGATTCGCGAAATGGCTCAGCGCCACGGCCTGCTCGACAAGGTGACGATCACTTCGAGTTCGCGGGAAGTCTTGAAGGCAGCGCTGGACCTGGTGCCGGACGTGTCGCGTGGACTGGTGGCCGAATATGCCTGGCTCGACCCATTAAAGGTTGCAGCCAGTTACGGTTGCGAGATTCTCGCGTTGAACTGGACGCTGTGTACGCCGGAACGCCTGCAGAAGGCGCAGCGGCAGGGCCTGCATGTGTCGGTGTGGACCGTCAACGAGCCTGCACTGATGCGCAGACTCGCCGACTTCGGCGTTGACAGCCTGATTACAGACTTTCCCGGTTTGGCCACTGCCACCCTTGAGAATTGCTGAAATCGGTCTCCCCGGCCGGCTCAGGCCACCGGCCGGAGCCCGTCAAAAAGCCGGTTGAGGCCGTCGTACGCCGCTACCCGATAGGCTTCGGCCATGGTCGGGTAGTTGAACGTCGTGTTGACGAAATACTTCAGGGTGTTCAGCTCGCCCGGCTGGTTCATGATCGCCTGACCGATGTGAACGATCTCCGACGCCTGATAACCGAAGCAGTGCACGCCGAGCACTTCCAGCGTTTCGCGGTGGAAGAGAATCTTCAGCATGCCCTGCGGCTCACCGGCAATCTGCGCCCGCGCCATGCTCTTGAAGAATGCCTTGCCGACTTCGTACGGCACCTTGGCCTGAGTCAACTCCTGCTCGTTCTTGCCGATCGAGCTGATCTCCGGAATGGTGTAGATGCCGGTCGGCACGTCATTGACGAAGCGCCAACTGCCATTGTCGACGATACTGCCGGCGGCGGAACGACCCTGGTCGTGAGCGGCACTGGCCAGGCTTGGCCAGCCGATCACGTCACCGGCGCCGTAGATGTTCTCTATGCAGGTGCGGTAGTTCTGGTCGACTTCGATCTGGCCGCGGCTGTTGACCTTGACCCCAATGTTTTCCAGACCCAGCGTGTCGGTGTTGCCGGTACGGCCGTTGCACCAGAGCAAGGCGTCGGCCTTGATCTTCTTGCCGGATTTCAGGTGCAGGATCACGCCGTTGTCCACGCCTTCGACGCGGTCGTACTCTTCGTTATGACGCACGGTGATGTTGTTGTTGCTGAAGTGGTAGCTCAACGCCTGGGAAATTTCCGAGTCGAGGAAGCTCAGCAACTGGCCACGGTTGTCGACCAGTTCGACCAGCACACCCAGACCACTGAAGATCGATGCGTATTCGCAACCGATCACGCCGGCGCCGTAAACGATCAGTTTGCGCGGGGTGTGGCCGAGGCTGAGGATGGTGTCGCTATCGTAGATACGCGGGTGGTGGAAATCGATGTCCGCCGGGCGATACGGACGCGAACCGGTGGCGATGATGATGTGCTTGGCCACCAGCTTCTCGACCACACCGTTGCCGCAGACCACTTCGATGGTTTGCTCGTCGGCGAAGCTGCCGGTGCCGAAGAACACGTCGACGCGGTTACGGGCGTAGTAGCCGGTGCGCGATGCGACTTGTTTGGAAATGACTTTTTCGGCGCTTTTCAACACGTCCGGAAAGGAGAACCAGCGTGGCTCGCCGATCGCGCGGAACATCGGGTTGGTGTTGAACTGCATGATCTGCCGCACCGAGTGACGCAGTGCCTTGGACGGGATGGTGCCGAGGTGGGTGCAGTTGCCGCCGACCTGACGACGGCTGTCGACCATCGCGACCTTGCGCCCCGCTTTGGCGGCGTTCATTGCCGCGCCTTCTCCCGCCGGGCCGGAACCCAGTACCACCACGTCGTAGTTGTAGACAGCCATGCGTACTCCTCAGAACAGGCCGCGGTGCCAGCAGCACCGGCGGCTAAATCACGCCGAACGGCGGCGCGAAGGAACAATTGGGGGCCAGTAGAGAACCCGGACACAGTCTATAGAAGCGTCAACGCCGCGCACATTAACCCTTGGTCGCGTCGTAGGCTACTTTTGCCTGCACTACAACGCCAGCTTTCGTCTTGTCTTCGGTCAGTTTTTTCACCGACAAGCTGCGTAAATGCCTGACTGCTGCGGGTGACGAAACCTGTATCGGCACGCAAGACAAAGAATGCAGCAATGTCATGCTCTTGAGCATAGTCCCGCGCCCTTTCCGGCCCAAGAATCAGCAACAGCGTCGATAGTCCATCGGCCATCAACGCTGAAGGATGAATCACTGTGACTGACGCCAGGTCGTGTGGGACAGGTCGCCCGCTGCGTGCATCGAAAGTGTGGGAATAACGCCGCCCGTTCTGCAGAAAATAGTGGCGATAGTCACCGGAGGTGGATACGCCGTAGCCATCGACAGCAATGACGCGCTCGGCCACTTGCTGGTCATCGCGAGGCTCTTCGAGAGCGATGCGCCACGCTGAGCCATCCGGCTTTTTGCCACGGGCTTTGAGTTCGCCCGTGGCTTCAACCAGATAATTGTCGATGCCCATGCCCTGCAATCTGGCGGCGATGGCATCCACGGCGTAGCCGGCGGCAATGCTGTTGAAGTCGACTTCGACGGCGGCGTCCTTGCACAACCGCTCGCCATCGATGCGCAGGTGCTGATGGCCGACCCGCTGCATGACCTCGGCCACAGCGGCCGCACCGGGGATCTTTTCTTCGCGTCCTTGCGGGCCGAATCCCCAGAGGTCCAGCAGTGGTTCCACGGTCAGGTCGTAGGAGCCTTCGCTTTGCGTTGAAAGCTGTTCGCCGATGCGGACCAATTCGAGCACCGCTGCCGGCATGGCTTGGCAGCTATCGGCGGGCAAGGCGTTGAAACGCTGGATGGCGGAGTCACTGCGGTAAGTCGACATCTGTTGATCGACGTCGCCGAGGATGCGCTCCACTTCACCGCGCACTTGCGCAGGATCGGCAACATCGGCGTGGCGCACGTACTTGACCGACCAGGTGCTGCCCATGGTCGAGCCGCCGACCTGTTCAAGAGAATCGCCGTTGCCGCAGCCGCCGATGGCCACCGCAAAAACCACAAGCCCCCACCAGCGTCCAGTTAACAATTCTTCATCTCCCCGCAAAACCACGGCGGCCATTATGAACTACAAGCGCCCGCTCGCTTCCCCATGGCTGCAACGCCTTTATACAAAATTGAACAGTGAGTACCTCCCATGTCCTCCACCACGGGCAAAGGCAAAGCGATCTTTCGCGTTGTCAGCGGCAACTTCCTCGAAATGTTCGACTTCATGGTCTACGGCTTCTATGCCACGGCCATCGCCAAAACCTTCTTTCCCACCGACAGCGCGTTTGCTTCGCTGATGCTGTCGCTGGCGACCTTCGGCGCCGGTTTCCTGATGCGCCCGCTAGGGGCGATTTTCCTCGGTGCCTATATCGACCGTCACGGACGGCGTAAAGGCCTGATCATCACGTTGGCGATGATGGCCGCCGGTACGGTGCTGATTGCCTGCGTGCCCGGCTACGCGACGCTCGGTGTCGCCGCGCCGCTACTGGTGTTGTTCGGCCGTTTGTTGCAAGGCTTCTCAGCTGGCGTGGAATTGGGCGGTGTGTCGGTGTATTTGGCGGAAATTTCAACGCCGGGGCGTAAAGGCTTCTTCGTCAGTTGGCAGTCCGCCAGCCAACAGGCAGCCGTGGTGTTCGCCGGTCTGCTCGGCGTTGGCCTCAACCACTGGCTGAGTCCGGAGCAGATGGGCGAATGGGGCTGGCGCGTGCCATTCCTGATCGGCTGCATGATCGTGCCGGTGATTTTCTTCATCCGTCGCTCGCTGGAAGAAACTCCGGAATTCCAGGCGCGCACCCACCGCCCTACCCTCGGCGAAATCGTCCGCTCGATCGGCCAGAATTTCGGCATCGTCATTGCCGGCATGGCGCTGGTGGTGATGACCACGGTGTCGTTCTACCTGATCACCGCCTACACACCGACGTTCGGCAAGGCCGAGCTGCACCTGTCTGACCTCGATGCGCTGCTGGTGACCGTATGCATCGGCTTGTCGAACTTCTTCTGGCTGCCGGTGATGGGCGCTGTTTCCGACAAGATCGGCCGAAAACCCCTGCTGCTGGCAGCGACGATTCTGGCGATCCTCACGGCGTATCCGGCACTGTCGTGGCTGGTGGCGAATCCGAGCTTCAGCCATTTGCTGATTGTCGAATTGTGGCTGTCGTTCCTCTATGGCTCGTACAACGGCGCGATGGTGGTGGCGCTGACCGAGATCATGCCGGTGGAAGTGCGCACGACCGGTTTCTCGCTGGCCTACAGCCTGGCGACGGCGACGTTCGGCGGCTTTACGCCGGCGGCGTGTACCTATCTGATTCATGTGCTGGACAACAAGGCAGCGCCGGGGATCTGGCTCAGTGGCGCGGCGGTACTGGGGTTGATTGCGACACTGGTGTTGTTCCGTGGCAATCGGCATGAGCTGCGTACTGCGCAGGCCTCGATCATCGGCGGCGCCAGATAAGACGCTATCGCTGGCAAGCCAGCTCCCACAGGGACTTCGGGTGTGAACACAATTATGCAACCTCCCAAAAATCTGTGGGAGCTGGCTTGCCAGCGATGAGGCCGGCACAGGCAATAGAGATTGATCCAGCCACACAAACAAAAACGCCCCGACCTAAGTCGGGGCGTTTTCATTTGCAACGAGTGCTTAGCGCGGGAACGCTGGCGGATTCACATCAGCCATGTCTTCCATCACGCGAACCACCTGGCAGCTGTAGCCGAACTCGTTGTCGTACCAGACGTACAGAACGACGCGGTTGTCCTGCACGATGGTCGCTTCAGCATCGACCACACCGGCGTGACGCGAGCCAACGAAGTCGGTCGACACCACTTCCTGCGAATTGACGAAGTCGATCTGCTTGTGCAGTTCGGAGTGCAGCGCCATGTAGCGCAGGTACTCGTTCATCTCTTCGCGGGTGGCGGCTTTCTCAAGGTTGAGGTTGAGAATGGCCATCGACACGTTTGGCGTCGGAACGCGGATCGCGTTACCGGTCAGCTTGCCGGCCAGCTCAGGCAGAGCCTTTGCAGCAGCGGTGGCGGCGCCGGTCTCGGTGATCACCATGTTCAGCGCGGCGCTGCGGCCACGGCGATCGCCCTTGTGGAAGTTGTCGATCAGGTTCTGGTCGTTGGTGTACGAGTGAACGGTTTCAACGTGACCGTTGATGATGCCGAACTTGTCGTTGACCGCTTTGAGCACCGGCACGATGGCGTTGGTGGTGCAGGAAGCTGCCGAGACGATCTTGTCGTCAGCGGTGATTTCACCGTGGTTGATGCCGTGAACGATGTTCTTCAGCTTGCCCTTGCCAGGCGCGGTCAGAACAACGCGGTCGATGCCCGGGCAGGCCAGGTGCTGACCGAGGCCATCGGCGTCACGCCATACACCGGTGTTGTCCACCAGCAGCGCGTCTTTGATGCCGTACTGGGTGTAATCCACCTCGGTCGGGTTCTTCGCGTAGATCACCTGGATCAGGTTACCGTTGGCGGTGATGGTGTTGTTTTCTTCGTCGATGGTAATGGTGCCGTTGAACGAACCGTGTACCGAATCGCGACGCAGCAGGCTGGCGCGCTTGGTCAGGTCGTTCTCGGCGCCTTTGCGCACGACGATGGCACGCAGACGCAGGCCGTCGCCACCACCGGTTTTCTCGATCAGGATGCGCGCCAGCAGACGGCCGATACGACCGAAGCCGTACAGAACAACGTCAGTGCCTTTGCGGGCCGAGGCGTTCTGCTGGCCAACCACGTCAGCCATCTCTTCACGCACGAACTGCTCGGCGCTGCGGCCGTTGCCTTCATTGCGGAATTTGAACGCCAGCTTGCCCAGATCCACCGACGCCGCGCCGAGCTTGAGCTCGCTCATGGCCTTGAGCAGTGGGAATGTTTCGTGGACGGAGAGTTCGCTGTCGTCGGAAGAACGGTGGCGAGCAAAGCGGTGAGCTTTGAGAATCGCGATGACAGACTGGTTGATCAGGCTGCGGCCATAGATCGAGCTAACCACGTTGTTATTGCGGTAGAGCTGACCGATAAGCGGGATCATCGCTTCTGCGAGTGCTTCACGGTCGATCCATTCACCAAGACACTGGTCGGGCTTCTGAGTCACGGTAACCTTCCACATGTAGGGGCAGAAAAAAGGGGCTACATTATGCCGCCGACAAGCCCTTTCAGCAATGCGCGCTTGTCGCGCAATCGGTAACAAAATCCCGTTCAAAAAATTTACGCCCTTCTCCAGCCCAGTAAAACCGGGGCTTTCAGCGCAGTCAATTTTTCGACGAGTGTTAGACGATGTCTGTAACCCTCCGTAACACCGCCCGGTTTCGGCACTACATAACCACGAAAAAAGTGCTCGTTTTTATGGTTACCACTACATTTCGTCCAAACCCTGAAGATAGACGCAGTCTGCAACTGACAGGCGGCACCGGAGGCCGCTACAATTACCGACTTTGTCGCAACGCCTGGAGCTCAACCTTCCGTGCCTGTTCTGCGTCTACCGCTACTCCCTGCCGAAGCAGGTAAACAGCACTGGGGCAATCTGCCCGGTGCCGCCCTCAGCCTGGCGATTGCCGAGGCTGCCAGCGCTGCCAAGCGCTTTACCCTGCTGCTGACCGCCGACAGCCAAAGTGCCGAACGGCTGGAACAGGAGCTGGGTTTCTTCGCCCCGGATTTGCCCGTACTGCATTTCCCCGACTGGGAAACCCTGCCCTACGACCTGTTCTCGCCGCACCAGGACATCATCTCCCAGCGCATCGCCAGCCTGTATCGCCTGCCGGAACTGGCCCACGGCGTGCTGGTGGTACCGATCACCACCGCCCTGCATCGCCTGGCGCCGACCAAATTCCTCCTCGGCAGCAGCCTGGTGCTGGATATCGGCCAGAAGCTCGACGTTGAACTGATGCGCGCACGGCTCGAAGCCAGCGGCTATCGCTATGTCGACACGGTGTATGAACACGGTGAGTTCACTGTGCGCGGCGCGCTGATCGACCTGTTCCCGATGGGCAGCAAGCTGCCCTATCGCATCGACCTGTTCGATGACGAAATCGAAACCCTGCGCACCTTCGATCCGGAAACCCAGCGTTCGATTGACAAGGTCGAGTCGGTCAAGCTGCTGCCGGCGCGCGAGTTTCCGTTACAGAAAGACGCGGTGACCCGGTTCAAGGCGCGTTTCCGTGAGCGCTTCGACGTCGACTTCCGCCGCTGCCCGATCTTTCAGGACCTGAGCAGTGGTATCACCCCGGCCGGTATCGAGTATTACCTGCCGCTGTTCTTCGACGAAACTTCGACCCTGTTCGATTACCTGCCCCAGGACACTCAGGTGTTCTCGCTGCCGGGCATCGAGCAGGCGGCGGAAAACTTCTGGAACGACGTGCGCAATCGTTACGAAGAACGCCGCGTCGATCCTTCGCGTCCTTTATTGCCACCGGCGGAACTGTTCCTGCCGGTGGAAGACTGCTTTGCGCGCCTGAAGAACTGGCCACGGGTTGTTGCCAGTCAACAGGACGTTGAAAGTGGCGTCGGCCGCGAGCGCTTCCCGGCCCATGCGCTGCCGGATCTGGCCATCGAGGCCAAGGCCACGCAACCGCTGGCGGCGCTGGCCGGCTTCCTCGAAGAATTCCCCGGTCGCGTGCTGTTCACCGCTGAATCGGCGGGTCGTCGCGAAGTCCTGCTGGAACTTCTGGAACGCCTGAAGCTGCGGCCAAAAACCGTCGACAGCTGGCCGGACTTCGTTGCCAGCAAGGATCGTCTGGCGATCACCATCGCCCCGCTCGACGAGGGTCTGGTACTCGACGATCCGGCGCTGGCGCTGGTGGCGGAAAGTCCGCTGTTCGGCCAACGAGTGATGCAACGTCGCCGCCGCGAGAAGCGCAGCGACGTCAGCAACGATGCGGTGATCAAGAACCTCACCGAGCTGCGCGAAGGCGCGCCGGTGGTGCATATCGACCACGGTGTCGGCCGCTATCTGGGCCTGACGATTCTGGAAATCGATAATCAGGCCGCCGAATTCCTCACCCTCGAATACGCCGAGAACGCCAAGCTCTACGTGCCGGTCGCCAACCTGCACCTGATCGCACGTTACACCGGCAGCGACGATTCGCTCGCGCCGCTGCATCGCCTCGGTTCGGAAACCTGGCAGAAAGCCAAGCGCAAAGCCGCCGAACAGGTGCGTGACGTCGCCGCCGAATTGCTCGACATTTATGCCCGTCGCGCCGCCCGCGAAGGTTATGCCTTCGCCGATCCGAAGGCCGATTACGCCACCTTCAGCGCCGGTTTCCCGTTCGAAGAAACACCCGATCAGCAAGCGACCATCGAGGCCGTGCGCGAAGACATGCTTGCGCCGAAACCGATGGATCGTCTGGTCTGCGGCGACGTTGGCTTCGGCAAGACCGAAGTGGCCATGCGCGCGGCGTTCATCGCGGTGCACGGCGGTCGTCAGGTGGCGATTCTGGTGCCGACCACCCTGCTCGCCCAGCAGCACTACAACAGTTTCCGCGACCGCTTCGCCGACTGGCCAGTCACCGTCGAAGTGATGAGTCGCTTCAAGTCGGCCAAGGAAGTCAACGCGGCGATCGCCGATCTGGCGGAAGGCAAGATCGACATCGTCATCGGCACGCACAAGCTGCTGTCCGACGACGTGAAGATCAAAAACCTCGGGCTGGTGATCATCGATGAAGAACACCGCTTTGGCGTACGCCAGAAAGAGCAGCTCAAGGCCTTGCGCAGCGAAGTCGACATTCTGACCCTGACCGCGACGCCGATTCCGCGCACGCTGAACATGGCGGTGTCGGGCATGCGCGATCTGTCGATCATCGCCACGCCGCCAGCGCGACGCCTGTCGGTGCGCACTTTCGTCATGGAGCAGAACAAGAGCACGGTCAAGGAAGCCCTGCTGCGTGAACTGCTGCGTGGTGGTCAGGTTTACTACCTGCACAACGATGTGAAGACCATCGAAAAATGCGCCGCCGACCTTGCCGAACTGGTGCCGGAAGCGCGCATCGGTATCGGCCACGGGCAGATGCGCGAACGCGAACTCGAACAGGTGATGAGCGACTTCTACCACAAGCGCTTCAACGTGCTGATCGCCTCGACCATCATCGAGACCGGCATCGACGTGCCGAGCGCCAACACCATCATCATCGAGCGCGCCGACAAGTTCGGCCTGGCCCAACTGCACCAGTTGCGCGGTCGTGTCGGCCGCAGTCACCACCAGGCTTACGCCTACCTGCTGACGCCGCCGCGCCAGCAGATCACCTCGGACGCGGAAAAGCGTCTGGAAGCGATCGCCAATACCCAGGACCTCGGCGCCGGTTTCGTGCTGGCCACCAACGACCTGGAAATCCGTGGCGCCGGCGAACTGCTGGGCGATGGTCAGAGCGGGCAGATTCAGGCTGTCGGTTTCACCCTGTACATGGAAATGCTCGAGCGCGCGGTGAAGTCGATCCGCAAGGGCGAGCAGCCGAACCTCGATCAACCGCTTGGCGGCGGCCCGGAGGTCAACCTGCGGGTGCCGGCGCTGATTCCGGAAGATTATCTGCCGGATGTGCATGCACGGCTGATTCTGTATAAACGCATCGCCTCGGCCACCGACGAGGAAGGCCTCAAGGATCTGCAGGTCGAGATGATCGACCGTTTCGGTCTGTTGCCGGAACCGACCAAAAACCTGGTGCGGATCACCGCGTTGAAACTGCAGGCGGAAAAGCTTGGCATCAAGAAAGTCGACGGCGGGCCGCAAGGCGGGCGTATCGAGTTCGAAGCGCAGACACCGGTTGACCCGATGACCCTGATCAAGCTGATCCAGACGCAGCCCAAGCGCTACAAGTTCGAAGGCGCGACGATGTTCAAATTCCAGGTGCCGATGGAGCGCCCGGAAGAACGTTTCAATACTGTCGAGGCGCTGTTTGAGCGCCTCATCCCGAAATCCGCTTGAAGGACGCCCGATGCGCCTGTTCCGCTCCCTGACTTTGTTGCTCGCACTTGCGGCACCGACGGCGTTTGCCGATGACACCTATCAGGTCGAAATGATTCTGGTGCGCCAGAATGCCGTCCCGGCCATCGCCAGCCGCGCCGCCCCGGAAGACTGGGCCGCTGGTGCCCAGCGTTTGGGCGACGACAGCCAGCGCACGCCTGCGCTGAATGATGTAGTGAGCAAACTCACCGCCAGCGGCGAGTACACCGTGCTGATGCACAAAGCCTGGCAGCAGAGCCTCGGCGAAGCGCCGGCGAAAGTCGCGGTCAGTGAGGGTCAGGAGCAGTTCGGCCAGTTCCCTATCGAGGGCACGCTGGAAATGAAACTCGGCCGCTTCACCGACGTGACTGCCGATTTCTGGGTCAATCAGATCGACGCCAATGGCCTGGTCACCGCCAGTGAGCGCCTGCGCCAGGACAGCCACACCAAGAACGGCCAGCTCAACTACCTCGACAACGGCCACCTGGCGCTGCTGATCAAGATCACTTCCCTCACCGCACCAGCGCCGCGTGAAGCGCCTGAAGTCGTGCCGGACTGATCGAAGTCCTTATGCCGCCGCCCCTGAGCAAACCGCTGGCCCCGTCGTGGGTCAGCCGATTCAAAGAACAGAGTCTGGAGCGCGGCCGCCGCTACGCTCTGGAGAATCGGGTGCGCATCGCCCAGGTCGGCGATGCGACCATCACCGCCAGTTGCGAAGGCTCTGGCGGTAGCGTTTACCGGCAAACCATCCATTTGCGCGAATCAGCCAAAGCCACCCTGCTGCTGGTCGACGCCACCTGTACCTGCCCGGTGCGCAGCAACTGCAAACACTGCGCGGCGGTGCTGCTGAAAATCCAGGAAACCCTCGACTACCCCGCCGCCGCGAAAGATGCCGAGCTGCTGGAAAAACTCCAGGCCGTGCTGGAAAACCGCAGCCCGAAAGCGCCACCGCAAGTGCTGGTGGACAATGTGCAGCCGGTGCCGCGCCTATGGCTGGCGAGCGTCGAGTTCAGCGCCTTCGAGCCGCGCAACGGCAAGATGCAACGCTACATTCAACACCGCGCTGCGCTGTCGTTCAGCTATCTGGACGAATACGTCAGCGGGCAAAAGCACAGCGACATCCTGATCCGTCAGGAAGCCCAGACCCTACGCATAAAACGGCATCCGGATGTCGAACAGTCCTACCGCGAACAGTTAAGAATCCTCGGTTTCCGCATCGCCACGCGGCAGAGCAAAGCCCTGCCGGAAAGCGCCGGCGAACTGTACGAGATGGTCAACGATAGCGCCTGGCTGACCTTCACTCTGAATGACTTGCCGAAGTTGCGCAGCCAGGGCTGGGAGTTACAGATCGATGAAGAATTCGGCTTCGACCTGACTGCCGTCGATGACTGGTACGCCACGGTCGAGCAGGCGCCGGAGCGCGACTGGTTCGATCTGGAACTGGGCATCATCGTCAACGGCGAGCGCCTGAGCCTGCTGCCGATCCTGCTCAATCTGATGCGCTCGCACACCGAGATTCTCAACCCGGAGCGCCTCGCCCGCCGTCGCGATGACGAGCTGATTCTGGTCAACATTCCGCAACGCACCAGTGAGCACGGGCCGTTGCAGGTTGCTTTGCCGCTCGGTCGCTTGAAGCTGGTATTGATGACGCTGGGCGAGTTCTATTTGCAGGAGCCGGGCGAAACCACCTTGCGTCTGAGCAAGGCTGACGCCACCCGGCTCAATTCGCTGGAAGGCCTGCCGCTGTTGTGGGAAGGCGGCGAGCAGATGCGCACCTTCGCCCAGCGCCTGCGCGACATCCGCGATTTCAGCGCCGAAGCGCCGCAAGGCTTGAACGCGACGCTGCGCCCGTATCAGCTTGAAGGCTTGAGCTGGATGCAATCGCTGCGGCAACTGGAGGTCGGCGGCATTCTCGCGGACGACATGGGCCTGGGTAAAACCCTACAGACCCTGGCGCATATTCTCAGCGAGAAGAACGCCGGACGCCTCGATCGTCCGTGCATGGTAGTGATGCCGACCAGCCTGATTCCGAACTGGCTCGACGAGGCGGCGCACTTCACCCCGCAGTTGAAAGTGCTCGCGCTATATGGCGCCGCGCGCAAGAAACACTTCGACAATCTGGCCGATTTCGACCTGATCCTCACCACCTACGCCCTGCTGCCAAAAGACGTCGAACGCTTGGCCAAACAGCCGCTGCACGTTTTAGTGCTCGACGAAGCGCAGTACATCAAGAATCCCAACAGCAAAGCCGCCCAGGCCGCGCGCGAGCTGAATGCGCGCCAGCGCCTGTGCCTCAGCGGCACGCCGCTGGAAAACCACTTGGGCGAGCTATGGTCGCTGTTCCACTTCCTGTTGCCGGGCTGGCTCGGCGACGTGAAAAGTTTCAATGCCGATTACCGCGTGCCGATCGAAAAGCGCGGTAGCGAAGTCAGACTGCAGCACCTCAACGGTCGGATAAAACCGTTTCTGCTGCGCCGCACCAAAGAGCAGGTCGCCACGGAGCTGCCGCCGAAAACCGAAATCATCCATTGGGTCGAACTCAACGAAGCGCAGCGCGACGTGTACGAGACCATGCGTCTGGCGATGGACAAGAAAGTCCGTGATGAGATCACTCGCAAAGGCGTGGCACGCAGCCAGATCATTATTCTCGAAGCGTTGCTCAAGCTGCGCCAGGTCTGCTGCGACCTGCGCTTGGTCAACGACGCCACCCTGCCTGCGCGCGGCAGCACATCGGGCAAGCTCGACAGCCTGATGGAAATGCTTGAGGAACTGTTCGAGGAAGGCCGGCGGATTCTGCTGTTTTCGCAGTTCACCTCGATGCTGACATTGATCGAAGAGGAATTGAAAAAACGCAAGATCGCTTACGCCCTCCTCACTGGCCAGACCCGTGACCGGCGCACACCGGTGAAGGAATTCCAGAGCGGTACGCGTCAGATTTTCCTGATCAGCCTGAAGGCCGGCGGTGTCGGTTTGAACCTGACCGAAGCCGATACGGTGATTCACTACGACCCGTGGTGGAACCCGGCAACCGAGAATCAGGCCACCGACCGCGCCTATCGCATCGGTCAGGAAAAACCGGTGTTCGTCTACAAAATGATTGCCCGGGGCACGGTGGAAGAGAAAATTCAGCACCTGCAAAAGGAAAAGTCTGACCTGGCAGCGGGCGTGCTGGATGGCCGCAAGGCCGGGGACTGGAAGTTACAGAGCGATGATATTGAAGCGCTGTTTGCGCCGTTGCCGGACAAGATCGACAAGCGCTGAAATCGGCGTCGCTGGTTAGGTAGCTATCGCGAGCAGGCTCGCTCCCACACGATCCAGATTCACTGAAGATCAAATGTGGGAGCGAGCCTGCTCGCGAATGGCCACACCGCGATTCAAACCCTTCAACCTCTGGAAACCGGCAACGGCGCAAACAGCGCCTCGATATCACTCTGTTCCAGTTTGAATCCGCCCGTCGTGCCACCCTCAAGCACCGCCCCGGCCAGCGCCGCTTTCTCCTGCTGCAACGCCTGGATCTTTTCCTCCACGGTGCCTTTGGCAATCAACTTGTAGACGAACACCGGATTGTTCTGCCCGATGCGATACGCCCGATCGGTCGCCTGATTCTCCACTGCCGGGTTCCACCAAGGGTCGAAGTGAATCACCGTGTCCGCCGCCGTCAGGTTCAGACCGGTACCGCCGGCCTTGAGGCTGATCAGGAACAACGGCACCTTGCCGCCCTGGAAATCCTTCACCGGCGTGCGCCGATCGGTGGTGTCGCCGGTCAGCAACGAGTAGCCAAGCCCGCGTTGCTGCAACTCCTGCTCGATCAGCGCCAGCATCGAGGTGAACTGGGAAAACAGCAGAATGCGCCGACCTTCGCCGAGCAGTTCTTCGAGCATCTCCATCAGGCTGATCAGCTTGCCGCTGCCCGAGCGCAACGCCTTCGCCGTGAGCGGCATGTTGACCAGGCGCAGATCGCAGCAGACCTGACGTAGCTTGAGCAGCGCATCGAGGATGATGATCTGACTGCGCGCCACGCCACTGCGGGCGATTTCGTCGCGGACCTTTTTGTCCATCGCCACACGCACCGTCTCATAGACGTCGCGCTGACCATCGCTGAGTTCGACCCAGTGGATGATTTCGGTTTTCGGCGGCAACTCGGTGGCGACCTGATCCTTCTTGCGCCGCAGCAAAAACGGCTTGATCCGCGCAGTCAGGTGCTGCATGCGCTGGACATTGCCGTGCTTCTCGATCGGCGTGCGGTAATCGCGGTTAAAGGATTTGCTGTCGCCGAGCCAGCCGGGCATGAGGAAATGGAACTGCGACCACAGCTCACCGAGGTGGTTTTCCAGCGGCGTACCGCTCAGACACAAGCGCTGACGGGCCTGCAAGTCACGGGCGGCTTGGGCGGCTTTGCTCAGCGGGTTCTTGATGTTCTGCGCTTCGTCGAGAATCAGCACGCTCCACGACTGCGGCTGCAACGTCTCCAGGTCCCTGGGCAGCAATGCGTAAGTGGTCAGCACCAGGTCGTATTCGGCGAGATTGGCGAAGTCTTTTTGCCGCCCGGTGCCGTGCAGCGCCAGGACTTTCAACTGCGGCGTGAAGCGCTCGGCCTCGTCGAGCCAGTTGGGAATCAGGCTGGTCGGCATCACCGCCAGTGCCGGACAGTCCAGACGCCCGGCGTGTTTTTCCGTGAGCAGATGCGCCAGGGTCTGCAGGGTTTTACCCAGGCCCATGTCATCGCCCAGAATGCCGCCGACCTCCAGCTCGCGCAGCGTCTGCATCCAGTTCAGGCCTTCGAGCTGATACGGGCGCAGCTGCGCATTGAGGCCGGCCGGCGCAGCAACCTGGGCGTGACTGGAATTCTGCAGACGCTTGGCAAAAGTGCGCAGGCGTTCGCCGCCCTGCCAATCCAGCGGCACACCATCGAGCATGCTCAGACGCGCGGCATCGGGAGCGGTCAAGCGCAGCGCATCGCCCTGATGACCGCCGAGATACAACTCACCCAGCGTCGCCATCAACGGTTTGACCCGACTGAGCGGCAACGCGACTTTGGCGCCCGCCGGTTCGCCAAAACCGCTGGGCTTGAGCTCGATCAGGAGCTTTTCGTCATCGCTGCGCTGCGCCAGATTGACCGGGTCGAGCAAGCGCGACTGAGTGCGCAACAGGTGCAGAAGGATCGGCAGCAAGCTGTAGCGCTCGCCATTGACGACGATGCCCAACTGCAGATCAAACCACTGATGCGTGGCCTCTTCCTCAACCTCGGCGTACCACTGCTCAACCGGTTGTACATCGAAATGGAAACCGGGACTGATCTCGATTTTCCAATCTGCGGCGCGCAGCGTGGCCAGCCCTTCGTGCATGAACCCGAGCCAGGCGGAATCATCCGGCAAGGTAAACATCTCGCCGGGACGATCCATTGCACTCTTGCGCGTGGCTTTCTTGAAGCCATGTTTTTGCAGGTTCTGGCGCAGCTTCTTTTCCAGCGCCGGTTGACGCTGAATGCGCTGGGTTTCGCTGCCGTTGAGGATCATCACTTCCGGGTTGCGATCCACCACCGGATGACCGTTGTAGGTAAACAGCAGAGCGGCACGGTGCTCCAGCACGTATTCCCAGCGTGAGCGCTCTCGACCACTGACCAGGGTCAGTTGCGGCTGCGGCAGCACGTCATCGATGATCCGTTCGGTGAGCTTGTGTGGTGGCGCAATATTGGTAGCCGCGCTCATGCGATGGCTGAACTGCATAGCCTGACGCGCCGGAATGTCTGGCGCCAGGGTCAAATGGCAGGCGAGCTTTTCTTCCAGCTCAGTGAACAGCGGGCCAACCTGGCGCTGCTGGCGATCAAGATAATAAAGCGGCTCCAGCGCCAGCACGGTTTCCTGCGCGGCTTCGGCACTGCTCCATTGCGCGCGGAATCCGCCGTCAGCCTGCTCGGCCCAAGAGAACTGACCCACGCGTTTCGCCCCCGGTGTCAGCGCTCGCAGGTCTTCGAAGTCGAGGAACAGCCGCGAGGTGCGCAGGAGCATGTCCAGCAATTCGGCGCCACTGCTGCCTTCCAGCGGATAGCCGCTGTAATAGGCGTGATGGGAATGCATGGCGACCAACAGCCGGGCGATGCGCAGATCCAGCTCGGACAGGTAGCCGGGCTGGCGCATGAGCATTTCCGCGAGCGAGTACATCGGTTTGACTTCGCGTAACTCGCCGCTCTTGAGCTGGTAGACCTTGAAAATATCCAGCAGCCACTTGCCGTTCGCAGACGTCGGTTTGAGCTTGTAAAAAAGACGCGTGCCTGCGGTTTGCGCACTTTCTTCAGCGGGCTTGGCCGGCACGGGAATTGTCGAAAGCCAATGCTCGAGCGCTCGTCCCAACGGGGTCTGTGCGTCACTTCCAGACGCATCCTCGCCAGTGCCCAGCAGGTGATAGAGCACCGCTGCGCTGTGCTTGCAGTCGATTGCAACAGGACAGCTGCACAGGCAACGCAGGTTTATCGATCCCAGCCGATCTTCGGACAGATAAATGCTTTGCTCATACGCCTGAAGTTGCGAACCGACGCAGAATGCCTCGATCTTCCTGTCATCGATCTCGAGGATCTCGACCCGATCATCGGCGGCATAAGCCCGGGCCTTGACCAACGCCTTGCTACTGAATGCGTGGGTCCATGTCAGCCCTTTGAGCCGCTCGATGAAAATGCTCATGGACAGTCCTTAGCTGGCCAGCACCCGGGCCAACGTTGATTTCACCTTGCCCATGCCGTCGTGCAGGGCCTGCTCGATTTCGGCCATGGTGATGACTTCTGTGGTCTTGCCTGCTGCAGGATTGACTACCAAGGCGAGACAGGCGTAATCCAGATCCAGCTCACGGGCCAGCGCGGCTTCCGGCATGCCGGTCATGCCGACGATGTCGCAGCCGTCACGTTCCAGTCGCACGATCTCGGCCACCGTTTCCAGCCGCGGCCCCTGGGTGCAGGCGTAGACGCCTTGATCGCTGAATTCGCAGCCTTCGGCGGCCACTGCGGCAATCAGTTGCTGACGCAACGGCTCGCTGTAGGGAAAGCTGAAATCGATATGAGTGACGTGTTCCAGATCATCGGCAAAGTAGGTGTGCTCGCGCCCGCTGGTGTAGTCGACGATCTGGTGCGGCACGCAGAAATGCCCGGTGCCCATGGCTGGATGAATCCCGCCCACCGCATTCACGGCGATGATCGCTTCGGCACCGGCCTGCTTCAGCGCCCACAGGTTGGCGCGGTAGTTGACCTTGTGCGGCGGGAACCGATGCGGGTGACCGTGACGGGCGAGGAACAGCACTTCCTTGCCGGCGTACTCACCAATCTGCACCTCGGCCGAGGGCGCGCCGTAAGGAGTGTCGACTGCCAGCGACTGGCGAATGCTCAGGCCTTCGAGCTGAGTCAGGCCAGTGCCACCGATGATTGCGTAAACGGTCATAACGAAAAATCCTTAATCGATCAGTTGAGCGTCTTTGAGCGCGCCGAGGGCGGTGAGCCAACGCGGGTCCTGACGATAGTCGGTGCTGGCGAAGGCCTGACCGCGCATCTTCGCGATGCGCGCGGAAGGCTTGATCTTCATACGCTGGGCGGCACTCAACGCCAGCTCGGCTGCCGCGCGGTCGTTGCACACCAGACCCATGTCGCAACCGGCACTCAGCGCGGCTTCGATGCGGCTGGCGGCGTCGCCGACCACGTGGGCGCCGGCCATCGACAGATCATCGCTGAAGATCACGCCCTCAAACTGCAATTCGCCGCGCAGGATGTCTTGCAGCCAGCGTCGGGAGAAACCGGCGGGCTGCGAGTCGACTTGCGGATAGATGACGTGGGCCGGCATGACGGCGGCCAGTTGTTTGCTGAGTTTGGCGAAGGGCACCAGGTCGTTGGCGCGGATCTCGTCGAGACTGCGCTCGTCGTTCGGGATCGCCACGTGGGAGTCGGCTTCCGCCCAGCCGTGGCCTGGGAAATGTTTGCCGGTGGCGGCCATGCCGGCGCTGTTCATGCCGCGAATGAATGCACCGGCGAGCAAGGCTGCGCGTTCGGGATCGCCTTCGAATGAACGGGTACCGACCACAGCGCTGCGCTGATAGTCCAGGTCCAGCACCGGGGCGAAACTCAGGTCGAGCCCGACTGCCAGCACTTCGGTGGCCATGATCCAGCCGCATTGCTCGGCGAGATACTCTGCATTCGGGTTATCGGCGATGGCGCGCATGGCCGGCAGACGGACGAAACCCTGACGCAAGCGCTGCACGCGCCCGCCCTCCTGATCTACCGCCAGCAAAAGATCCGGGCGAATCGCGCGGATCGCGGCGCTGAGTTCGCGCACCTGGCGTGGATGCTCGATATTGCGGGCGAAAATGATCAGGCCGCCCACTTCGGGCTGACGCAACAATTGGCGATCTTCGGCCGTCAGCCAGGTACCGGCGACGTCCACCATCAACGAGCCTTGCAGGCCAGCAGTCATAGAGATTCCTTGAAAACGAAAAACCCGATCTGCTTGCATTCGCTACCGTGGGCAATGCCCGGACGGTCAGCAGAATTCATGCAGATCGGGTTCAGTACGAGAGTCGGCATGGCCGGCTAGCTTAGCGGATACCAGCTGCCGCGCCCACCCGTGCGCGGTCAAACCTTGGCGGCGACCGGCATGGATTTGCTGCGCGGACGCAATTGCGCACTGGCCATGGCTGTATCGGTGACGCCGGTTTCGGCGCGCATGCCGGCAGCGAGGAACGGCACCATCAGGCGCATCACTTGTTCGATGGAGGTATTGACGCCGAAATCGGTCTCGGCAATCGCACGCAAGGCCTTGATCCCGGACATGCTGAACGCAGCGGCGCCAAGCATGAAGTGCACGCGCCAGAACAACTCGATCGGCGGAATGCGTGGAGCCGCTTCATTGACCAGCAGCATGTAGCGGCGGAAGACCTTGCCGTACATGTCTTCCAGATAACGCCGCAAGTGGCCTTGGCTCTGGCTGAACGCGAGGCCGAGCAAGCGCATGAAGATCGACAAATCGTTACCGCTGCGAGGCTGCACGACGAGCGCTTGCTCAACGAGGATTTCCAGCAGCTCTTCGAGGGTCGGCTTGTTTTCCGGCTTGGCCTGACGGCGCTCCAGCTCCTTGTCGAGGCTGGCGCAGAACGGTCCGAGGAAACGCGAAAACACCGCCTGGATCAGCGCCTTCTTCGAGCCGAAGTGATAATTCACTGCAGCCAGATTGACGCCAGCCTTGCTGGTGATCAAACGCAATGAGGTTTCAGCGAATCCTTTCTCCGCGAACAACTGCTCGGCAGCATCAAGAATGCGTTCAACGGTTTCCGACTGGGCCATGGCTACTCCGCCTGACAAACACTTGTTTGAAACATACGTTTCACCCTGTGCCTTGTCAAGCCTGCCGGTTCGTTTTGGGAATGGTCGGTCAGATATTTAACCACATAAGGCGCCAGCATTAATAAACACCCTTCGCGACCGCTCGGCGGGCAGCAAAAAAACGTCCATTGCCAAGATCGCTTCACTGTATATAATCCCAGTCACTGTATAAAAAGACAGAGCGATCAATATGCTAAAGCTGACGCCACGCCAAGCCGAGATTCTGGCCTTTATCAAACGTTGCCTCGAAGACAACGGCTATCCGCCCACCCGTGCGGAAATCGCTCAGGAACTGGGTTTCAAGTCGCCCAACGCGGCGGAAGAACACCTCAAGGCCCTGGCCCGCAAAGGCGCGATCGAGATGACGCCCGGCGCTTCCCGCGGCATCCGTATTCCCGGCTTCGAAGCCAAGGCCGACGATTCAACACTGCCGATCATTGGCCGAGTGGCTGCCGGCGCGCCAATCCTTGCCCAGCAGCACATCGAAGAATCCTGCAACATCAACCCGACCTTCTTCCATCCCCGCGCCGACTATCTGTTGCGTGTGCACGGCATGAGCATGAAGGACATTGGCATCTTCGACGGCGACTTGCTGGCAGTTCACACTACTCGCGAAGCCCGTAACGGCCAGGTTGTGGTTGCACGTATCGGCGACGAGGTGACGGTCAAACGCTTCAAGCGTGAAGGCAGCAAAGTCTGGCTCATCGCCGAAAACCCCGAGTTCGCCCCTATCGAAGTCGACCTGAAAGATCAGGAACTGGTGATCGAAGGCTTGAGTGTCGGCGTCATTCGCCGCTAAAGGAGGCTCCATGCAGTTCCCACACACACCTCAGCAAACACAACTGCCTTTGTTTGAAGCGTTTCTGGCGCAGCCGATAGCGCCGATCCTCAAAGACGTGGTCGAGCGTGACTGGAATGCCAAACCTGACGCTTTCAGTGAGCTGTCACTGCGCGGTGCAGCCGGGAACTGCCTGAACCTGCTCGCGCCGATCCTGCGTGAACTCAGCGAGGATCAGGATGCTCGCTGGCTGACGCTGATCGCACCGCCCGCCAGCCTGACGCAATCATGGCTACGCGATGCTGGCCTGAACCGCGAGCGCATTCTGCTACTGCAACCGCGCGGCGCTCAAAGTGCCCAGCAGCTCGCGTGTGAAGCGTTGCGCCTGGGTCGCAGCCACACCGTGGTGACCTGGCTCATTCCGCTGAATGCAAATTCTCGGCAACAACTGATCAGCGCCGCGCGTACGGGCGAAGCTCAGAGTCTGAATATTCGTTTGGGTTGATTGCTGGATAATGCGCGCTGTGCGAAGCGCAGGGCTTCTCCAAGGACAGAGAAGCCGATCTGTAGTGCAAGCGACCGAGAAAAGGTCAAGGCAAGGATTAATGAAGAACCCGCGGCCCCTCATCCTTATCAAACTCACCTTCAACCATACGACCTGCCATCTGCACGCCGACGCTCAACATTGCTTTGGCGATTTCAACGTGCTGGCCTTGCAGGAACGCTTTGGCATCCTCGGAGAAATCCAGCGTCACCAGAGAACCTTCGTCCTCAGCCCTGCGCAGTTCGATTCGGCCGTCTGGTAACTCGACAATTTCTAGAAAGGACGTTGGCATAAAGGTCTGTTCTCCACGAAAGGCAGCGATTATATAGACATCATTCGAGCTTCGCTCAGGATCTTGACCAGCAGCATGTTTCAGATTGCCACTGCGCCAAACTGCCTCAGCACTCGTTCAAGCCTTCTCGGAAACGGATGGCCAAGCCCTTGAGGTTCTGCCGCCAGCTCTCCAGCTCTTCTCGATTCAATTCTTCTGGCGCTTGTTCTTCATCAAGGTTAACCGCTTGAATCAGCGGTTGTGTCACGTCGCCTTTCGGCTTGTGTGGCACCCTCGGCGGCTGAAACAGTGCTGCGTGCGCCGCCAGCAGTTTCGCCAGCCAGGTTTCCGGATTACCGGCGAGCTCGACCATTTCGGCCAGCTCCGGGATCGCTATCGATTCCAGCACTTCTCGATTCAACAACTCCTCTGCCCGCGGCGAATTGGCCTGCGGTAGACGATAGAAGCCAGCAATCTCATGGCACAAACCCAGCAGTGCGCCGTAGAGGTGGAACAACGCCGATTCACGCCCGGCCTGGATCAGCGCCAGAGAATTCATCGCCCGCCCTTCTTCAGCACGCGCCAGAGCTTCGAGTGACAGACCGGCGAAATAGATCTTCTGGTTGGTGCGGGTATAGAGTTCGTGGGCCATGACGGCAGCCTCCACAACGAAATAATTGCTTCACACAGGCCCGGCAGTGTCATGGATCAGCCGATGCCAGCGCAAGCACAAAACAAAAAGGCCGCATGAAATCCCGAAGGTTTCATGCGGCCTTTTCGCTGTTCAGACTAACGCTTACTCAGCCTTGGCCTTTGCGCTGCGCTTGTCTTCAACTGTCCACTTGCCACCGTCGTAATACGCCTTCCAACCCGTAGGCTTGCCGTCGACTTCGGTCTGCACGTATTGCTCCTTGGTCTTGCGGCTGTAGCGGATAACCGCTGGCAGACCGTCGGGATCCTTCTGCGGAGCCTCGCACAAGAAGTGGTACTTCGGATCGATCTCGTCCTTGTGCGGCAGAATCTCGATCACCAGCGGGGCACGGGTCTCGCGGTTTTTCGGGAATTGGCTGGCCGCGAGAAACAGACCGGAGGCACCGTCACGCAGGATGTAGGTGTCGTTGACCTTTTCGCATTTCAGCTCGGGCATCTTCACCGGGTCCATCTTCGGCGGCGCCGCGTCACCGCTCTTCAGCAGCTTACGGGTGTTTTTGCACTCCGGGTTGGTGCAACCGAAGAACTTGCCGAAACGGCCGGTCTTGAGCTGCATTTCGCTGCCGCACTTGTCGCATTCCAGACTCGGACCTTCATAGCCCTTGATGCGATAGCTGCCCTCTTCAATTTCGTAGCCGGCACAGTCCGGGTTGTTGCCGCAGATGTGCAACTTGCGCTTTTCGTCCAGCAGGTAGGCGTCCATCGCCGTGCTGCAGATCGGGCAGCGATGCTTGCCACGCAGTACCAACGATTCCGATTCGCCCTCGTCGTCCGCTGCGATTTCATCGCCCGGCACCAGGTTGACGGTAGCCTTGCAGCGCTCTTTCGGCGGCAGGCTGTAGCCCGAGCAGCCGAGGAACACGCCAGTCGAGGCGGTACGAATCTGCATCGGACGACCGCAGGTGGTGCACGGAATGTCGGTCATGACCGGCTGGTTGGCGCGCATGCCGCTGTCCGGGTTTTCCGCTACTTCGAGCTTCTTCTTGAAGTCGCCGTAGAATTCGTCCAGCACGTTTTTCCAGTCGCGCTCGCCCTGCGCCACGTCATCGAGGTTCTCTTCCATGCCGGCGGTGAAACCGTAGTCCATGAGATTGGAGAAGCTCTCGGACAAACGCTCGGTGACGATGTCGCCCATCTTTTCCGAGTAGAAACGACGGTTGTGCAGGGTCACATAACCGCGATCCTGAATGGTCGAAATGATCGCTGCGTAAGTCGAGGGACGACCGATGCCACGTTTTTCCATTTCCTTGACCAGGCTGGCCTCGGAGTAACGCGCCGGTGGCTTGGTGAAGTGTTGCGACGGATCGAGCTTGATCAGCTTCATCACGTCGCCCTGGGCCATGTCCGGCAGCACGTCATCGTCGCCAGGCTTGGCAATCTGCGGCATCACGCGGGTGTAACCGTCGAACTTGAGGATACGGCCCTTGGCGCGCAGCTCGAAGTCGCCAGCGCCGACGCTGACGGTGGTCGACAGGTATTGCGCCGGCAGCATCTGGCAGGCGAGGAACTGGCGCCAGATCAGCTCGTACAGACGCTCGGCATCACGCTCCATGCCCGCCAGCTTGCTCGGCGTGGTATTGGCGTCGGACGGACGAATCGCTTCGTGAGCCTCTTGCGCGCCTTCCTTGCTGCTGTAGACGTTCGGCGTTTCCGGCAGGTACTTCTTGCCGAATTCGTCTTCTATGTAAGTGCGCGCCATCGCCACGGCGTCGGCCGAGAGATTGGTCGAGTCGGTACGCATGTAAGTGATGTAGCCGGCTTCGTACAGACGCTGGGCCATCATCATGGTTTTCTTCACGCCGAAACCGAGGCGGTTGCTCGCAGCCTGCTGCAAGGTCGACGTAATGAACGGCGCCGACGGCTTGCTGCTGGTCGGCTTGTCTTCGCGCTTGACGATGCTGTAGCTGGAAGACTTGAGCTTCTCCAGCGCGGCCATGGCCTGGGCTTCGTTCAGCGGTTTGAAGGCTTCGCCTTTTTCGCGAGCCACTTCGAAACGCACGGTCGAGCCTTTGGCAGTGCCGAGATCAGCGTGCACTTCCCAGTATTCTTCCGGAATGAACGCACGGATTTCTCGCTCACGCTCGACCACCAGCTTCACGGCAACCGATTGCACGCGACCGGCAGACAGGCCGCGGGCGATTTTGGCCCACAGCAACGGCGACACCATGTAGCCAACCACGCGATCGAGGAAGCGACGCGCCTGCTGGGCGTTGACACGATCAATGTCCAGCTCGCCCGGCTCGGAGAAGGCTTCCTGAATCGCCTTCTTGGTGATTTCGTTGAACACCACGCGCTTGTAGCGGCTGTCGTCACCACCGATGGCTTCGCGCAGGTGCCAGGCAATGGCTTCCCCCTCGCGATCCAAGTCGGTTGCGAGATAGATGGTGTCAGCATCCTTGGCGAGCCGGCGTAGCTCTTCAATGACTTTCTCTTTGCCGGGAAGAATCTCGTACTTGGCCTTCCAGCCGTGTTCGGGATCGACGCCCATACGCGAGACCAGCTGCTTGCGCGCTTTGTCTTTCGGCGAGAGCACCGGACCTTCGCCCGCAGCTGCCTTGCCGCGCTTGGCGGCTGGCTCTTTGCTGGCGCTAGCCGAACCGCTGGTGGGCAGGTCTCGGATATGGCCGATACTCGACTTCACCACGTATTGGTTACCCAGATACTTGTTGATGGTCTTGGCCTTAGCCGGGGATTCCACAATGACCAGCGATTTGCCCATGGATCAGAAAATTCCTGAATTCTAGAAGTGAAAGGCGGTTGGCGCCTGACGCGGCACCGCTATATATAGTTGATACAAGGTGAGGTCAAGCGCAGGGTTCTTTGCGCAGTTGCCTCAAACCTTGGCAAAAAGGCTCGGTTCGGCTTGCACCAAAGCAAAGCGCGGCACCTGCTCGCCGTCAACCTCAACCGACTCGACGAACATGCTCAACGGGCGCACCCAAAAGCCGTAATCGCCATACAGGGCTTGGTAAAAGACCACTTCTTCTTCGGTTTCGGAATGCCGCGCAACACTGAATACACGGTATTGCGGACCTTTGTAATGTTGGTAGAGCCCAGGTTGTATCGGCATGCTTCGGCCCTCACTGAAATCTTTTCAAAAATAAATAAAAAACCCAAAAACAAAAACCGGGGCACTGGGCCCCGGCTTCCATCGACGAGACGCTTAAACGCGTTCGAAGACGGTGGAGATGCCTTGGCCGAGACCAATGCACATAGTGGCCACCCCGAAGGTGCCGCTATTCTGCTTCATCACGTTCAACAGGGTGCCGGAAATACGTGCACCGGAGCAACCGAACGGGTGACCCAGGGCGATCGCACCGCCGTGCAGGTTAACCTTCTCGTTCATCTTGTCGAGCACTTTCAGATCTTTCAGCACTGGCAAGGCCTGTGCGGCGAAAGCTTCGTTGAGCTCGAAGAAGTCGATATCGTTGATGCCAAGGCCCGCACGCTTCAGGGCTTTTTGTGTCGCCGGCACTGGACCATAGCCCATGATCGCCGGGTCCACACCCGCCACTGCCATCGAACGGATCACTGCCATAGGCTGGATACCCAGGTCCTGTGCACGCTGCGCCGACATCACGATCATGCACGAAGCACCGTCAGTGATCTGCGACGAAGTACCGGCAGTCACGGTACCGCCCTTCGGATTGAATGCCGGCTTGAGCGCCGCCAGACTTTCCAGGGTGGTTTCCGGACGAATGGTTTCGTCGTAGTCGTACAGTTTCAGGAAACCGTTCTCGTCGTAACCCTGCATCGGGATGATTTCGTCTTTGAACTTGCCTTCCACGGTTGCCTTGTGAGCCAACTGGTGGGAACGCACGCCAAAGGCATCCTGTTGCTCGCGGGTGATGCCGTGCATCTTGCCGAGCATTTCAGCGGTCAGGCCCATCATGCCCGAGGCTTTCGCCGCGTACAGCGACATGTGCGGGTTCGGATCGACACCGTGCATCATGCTCACGTGGCCCATGTGCTCGACGCCGCCGACCACGAACACGTCACCGTTGCCGGTCATGATTGCTTGCGCAGCGGTGTGCAGCGCGCTCATCGACGAGCCACACAGGCGGCTGACGGTCTGGCCAGCAGAAGTGTGCGGGATCTGGGTCATCAGCGACGCCATGCGCGCGATGTTCCAGCCCTGCTCCAGGGTCTGGTTGACGCAGCCCCAGATCACGTCCTCGACTTCCGCCGGGTCGACCTTGCTGTTGCGTTCCAGCAGTTTGCTTATCAGGTGCGCCGACATGTCTTCAGCGCGGGTGTTGCGGTGCATGCCGCCCTTGGAGCGGCCCATCGGAGTACGACCGAAGTCGACAATCACGACGTCTCTAGGATTCAAGCTCATAAGTTCACTCTCACTCTAGTTGGGGGCGCTTAACCGAAGAAGCTCTGGCCGTTTTTGGCCATTTCGCGCAGCTTCGCGGTCGGGTGGTACAGCGCGCCCAAATCAGCGTACTGGTCAGCCAGGGCAACGAACTCGGCGACACCGATGGAATCGATGTAGCGCAGCGCACCGCCACGGAATGGAGGGAAACCGATACCGTAAACCAGACCCATGTCAGCTTCGGCGGCGGTTTCAACGATGCCGTCTTCCAGGCAACGCACGGTTTCCAGGCACAGCGGGATCATCATCCAGTTGATGATGTCTTCGTCGGTGACTTCGCGCTGCTCGTAAACGATCGGTTTGAGCACTTCCAGCACCGACGGATCGGCGACTTTCTTCTGCTTGCCTTTCTTGTCGGCCTCGTAGGCGTAGAAGCCTTTGCCGTTCTTCTGGCCCAGGCGCTTGGCTTCGTACAGCACGTCGATGGCCGAGCGACGATCATCCTTCATGCGGTCCGGGAAACCTTCAGCCATCACGTCACGACCGTGGTGACCGGTGTCGATGCCGACCACGTCCATCAGGTACGCAGGCCCCATCGGCCAGCCGAATTTTTCCATGACTTTGTCGATGCGGACGAAGTCGACACCGGCGCTGACCAGTTTGGCGAAACCGCCGAAGTACGGGAACAGCACGCGGTTGACCAGGAAGCCCGGGCAGTCATTGACGACAATCGGGTTCTTGCCCATTTTCTTCGCGTAGGCAACGGTGGTGGCGATGGCCAGTTCACTGGACTTCTCGCCACGGATCACTTCCACCAGCGGCATCATGTGCACCGGGTTGAAGAAGTGCATGCCGACAAAGTTCTCCGGACGCTTGAGGGCCTTGGCCAGCAGGCTGATGGAAATAGTCGAGGTGTTGGACGCGAGGATAGTGTCCTCTTTGACCTGGCCTTCAACTTCAGCCAGTACGCCTTGCTTGACCTTCGGGTTCTCGACGACAGCTTCGACCACCAGATCGACGTGACCGAAGTCGCCGTAGGACAGGGTCGGACGAATGCCGTTGAGCACTTCCGCCATTTTCGCTGCGGTCATGCGGCCTTTATCAACGCGGCCAACCAGCAGCTTGGCGGCTTCGGCCAGACCCTGCTCGATACCGTGTTCGTTGATGTCCTTCATCAGGATCGGCGTACCTTTGGAAGCCGACTGATAGGCGATACCGCCGCCCATGATGCCGGCGCCCAGTACGGCAGCCTGCTTCACGTCTTTGGCGATTTCGTCGTAGGCCTTGGCCTTTTTCTTCAGTTCCTGATCGTTCAGGAACAGGCCGATCAGGCTCTGCGCAGCAGAGGTCTTGGCCAGTTTGACGAAGCCTGCAGCTTCCACTTCCAGAGCTTTGTCGCGACCGAAGTTCGCGGCTTTCTGGATGGTCTTGATCGCTTCAACCGGCGCCGGGTAGTTCGGCCCAGCCTGGCCGGCTACGAAACCCTTGGCAGTTTCGAAAGCCATCATCTGCTCAATGGCGTTCAACTTGAGTTTTTCAAGTTTCGGCTGACGCTTGGCCTTGTAATCGAACTCGCCGGAGATGGCGCGCTTGATCAACTCGAGGGCAGCTTCCTGCAGTTTCTCGGGAGCAACCACTGCGTCGACGGCGCTGACTTTCAGCGCGTCTTCAGGGCGGTTTTCCTTACCGGCGGCAATCCACTCGATGGCATTATCAACACCGATCAAGCGTGGCAGACGTACGGTGCCGCCGAAGCCTGGGTAGATGCCCAGTTTGACTTCCGGCAGACCGATCTTGGCCTTAGTGGACATGACGCGATAGTCGGCCGCCAGGCACATTTCCAGACCGCCACCGAGGGCGATGCCGTTGATGGCCGCGACGGTTGGCACGTTGAGGTCTTCGAAATCGCTGAAGATCTTGTTGGCTTCGAGATTGCCAGCAACCAGCTCGGCATCCGGCAGCTTGAAGTTGTCGACAAATTCGGTGATGTCGGCGCCGACGATGAATACGTCCTTGCCGCTGCTGACGATCACGCCCTTGATCGAAGCATCTGCCTTGATGGTGTCTACGGCCTGACGCAATTCGTTCAGGGTTAGACGGTTGAACTTGTTGACGGACTCACCCTTGAGGTCGAATTTCAATTCGACGATGCCACTTTCAAGAGCTTTAACCGTGATGGCTTTACCTTCGTAAATCATCAACTGATCTCCACGATATGGAAGCTGAACAGTACACGTCGGACGCAGGCATATGGCTCAGAAGGACGCTTTGTTCGTCGATGCTGACACCGTCCGCCTGGCACACCCGCCAACGCGATAGTCGGGATTCTGTAGGAGCAGTCTGTAAGACAAACGCTCAATTCATACGCCCGTTTGATTCGGGTACGTCACCTTCACGGAATTTCTGACAATTGTCAATCGCCCTAAATTCGGGCTGAAATGCGACTTTGCAGTCATTTCTGCACCAGGATGAGCAGCAACACCCGTCTCGATGTTGAGCCATTCATAGAATCAATAGTTAGAAAAGTCGCCCTAATTTCCGCCGAGCCCTGTTCAGAAGGCTACGCTGGGTGGACTGCGAGGAAATTTGCCGGGGCGATCAAAGCGCCTGCCGCAAAAAAGATTACCGGCCTGCCTGGCCAACCCGCCCGACGAATCATGTCGGGCTTTTTATTGGGCGTCTGCCGGACGTTCTACACCGTTGCAGTGAGAAAAATCGCCGTCTCACGCCAGCGCTTTCAGCGTCGCGTCGATATCCTGCAGAACCGTCGCCTCGCCCTTCTCGCCCCAGTACAACGCGATCATCTGCTTCTCCGCTTCGATCTTGAAAACATTGCCCGGCAATTTTTCGAAATAATCAAGGAGCGCCCGGTCATCGCAGACTTCTTGCCATTGATTGACCCACACGCCCGGGGTTTTCTGCCAATAGGTCCAGCACGCCGGTTGACTGCCACGCCGGGGTCGGTGGTACTGGGCGCAGGGATTCGGCGGCTCCGGCAGCAGCCAGTGTGGCCACTCCTGCGGCGCCAGCTGCATCGCCAGGCCGATGCGTCGCGCCTCCATGCGCAAGGCCATGCGTCCGCTCTGCGTGCGCGATGGGCGCAACCATGCCAGTGGACTTAAAACTACCAGCAGGATTGACACCACCAGCCAGACCGTCATATCTGTACTCCCGATTTTTGATGAGCCCATTGTCTCACTAGCGAACCAATGCGCTTGAAACCAGCCATACTTACCAATATCGAACCCTCAGGAGGAGCACCTCATGCCCTACCACCACATACTGGTCGCCGTAGATCTGACCGAAGAGTGCGACCCTGTGATCCACCGCGCGCGTGAGCTGTCGGTGAGCAACGCTGCCAAGTTGTCGCTGGTGCATATCGTTGAACCAATGGCCATGGCCTTCGGTGGCGACGTGCCAATGGACCTGTCACAACTGCAACAACAGCAGTTCGATCAGGCCAAGGAACGCCTTGAAAAACTCAAATTGAAATACCCCGAGCTCAAAGACGCCGATTGCCATCTGACCTACGGCCAGCCCCGCCAGGAAATCCATCATTTCGCCAAGGAACAGCAATGCGATCTGATCGTCGTCGGTAGCCATGGCCGTCATGGCCTGGCATTGCTCCTCGGCTCGACTGCAAATGACGTGCTGCACGGCGCGCCTTGCGATGTACTGGCGGTGCACCTGGTCAAACGCTGATCTGTCTTGCACTTTGTGGAAGCGAGCCTGCTCGCGAATACGTCGGCACATTCAATATGAGTGCTGCCTGACACACCGCTTTCGCGAGCAGGCTTGCTCCCACAGGTGACGTGCTCCCGCCTGTAGATCGCATTACATATGAAAAGCCCGGCGCTCATTACTGAGCGCCGGGCTTTTTCACCTCAGCAGCAATCAGGCATCCAGCTCGGCCCAACGCTCCACCAACGCATCCAGCTCGGCCTGCAATTGCTCCAGCGAAGCAATCACTTTGGCCGTTTCCGCCGGCGGACGCTGATAGAAGCCGGCCTCAGCCATTTCCGCTTCAACCGCGGCGATCTGCTGTTCCTTGGCGTCGATGTCGCCCGGCAAAGCTTCCAGTTCGCGCTGCAGCTTGTAGCTCAGCTTCTTCTTTGCAGCCGGTGCGGCAGCGGCAGGCGCAGCCACTGGAGCCGGCTCCGCGGTAACCACCGCTGAATTCAGATCAGCCTTGCCCGACTTGCTTTCAGTCACGCCCAACAGACGCGGCGAGCCGCCCTGACGGATCCAGTCCTGATAACCGCCGACGTATTCACGAACCTTGCCTTCACCTTCGAAGACCAGGGTGCTGGTCACAACGTTATCGAGGAATGCCCGGTCGTGGCTGACCATCAGCACGGTGCCGTTGAAGGTCAGCAGCACCTCTTCGAGCAGCTCCAGGGTTTCCACGTCGAGGTCGTTGGTCGGTTCGTCGAGTACCAGCAGGTTCGCCGGTTTGCTGAACAGCTTCGCCAGCAACAGACGCGCACGCTCACCACCGGACAATGCCTTGACCGGCGTACGCGCACGCTGCGGGCTGAACAGGAAGTCACCGAGATAACTCAGCACATGGCGGCTCTGACCGTCGATATCGATAAAATCGCGACCTTCGGCGACGTTGTCGATCACGGTTTTTTCCAGATCCAGCTGATGGCGCAATTGGTCGAAGTAGGCGACGTCGATGCGCGTGCCCTCTTCCACTTTGCCGCTGGTCGGTTGCAGACCGCTGAGCATTAGCTTCAACAGTGTGGTCTTGCCGGTACCGTTGGCGCCGAGTAGGCCGATACGGTCGCCGCGCTGCAGGACCATGGAGAAATCCTTGATCAGGAAAGGCCCGCCCGGATGCGCGAAGCTGACGTTCTCCAGCACCATCACCTGTTTGCCGGACTTGTCCGCGGTTTCCAGCTGGATGTTCGCTTTGCCGGTACGCTCGCGACGCTCACTGCGCTCAACGCGCAGGGCTTTCAGGGCGCGCACGCGACCTTCGTTACGGGTGCGCCGTGCCTTGATGCCCTGACGGATCCACACTTCTTCCTGAGCAAGACGCTTGTCGAACAGCGCGTTGGCGGTTTCTTCAGCGGCCAGCGCAGCTTCTTTGTGCACGAGGAAACTGGCGTAATCGCCGTTCCAGTCGATCAGGCCGCCGCGATCCAGTTCGAGGATGCGCGTGGCGAGGTTTTGCAGGAAGGAACGGTCGTGCGTGATGAACAACACGGCCCCCTGGAAATCCTTCAGCGCTTCTTCGAGCCAGGCAATCGCGCCGATGTCCAGGTGGTTGGTCGGTTCGTCGAGCAGCAGCAGATCCGGTTCGGACACCAGCGCCTGCGCCAGCAGCACGCGACGACGCCAGCCGCCGGACAACTCGGCGAGGGTCTTGTCGGCCGGCAATTGCAGGCGGCTCAGGGTGCTGTCGACCAACGTCTGCAAGCGCCAGCCGTCACGGGCTTCGAGGTCGTGCTGAACGTGCATCAACTTGTCCAGATCAGCGTCGGTGACGATGTTCTGGCTCAGGTGATGGTATTCGGCGAGCAAGGCGCCAACACCGTCGAGGCCCTCAGCCACCACGTCGAACACCGTCCGGTCGTCGGCCACTGGCAATTCTTGCGGCAATTCGCCGATTTTCAGACCGGGGGCACGCCACACCGAACCGTCATCGGGCTTCTGGTCGCCCTTGACCAGTTTCATCATGCTGGACTTGCCAGTGCCGTTGCGGCCGATGATGCACACCCGCTCACCACGGGCGATCTGCCAGGACACCTTGTCCAACAACGGCATAGCGCCGAACGCAAGGGACACATCGCTGAATTTGAGCAGGGTCATGAGCTTCTCCAAAAACCGGGCGCGCATTCTACCTGACTTGAGGCTTCAGCAGGCCGGCAATTTGTCTGTCGAAGCACTCTGCACAACATTTGTTGCGAACTTGTGCAGCGAGGCGCGCAAAGCTTTCGCCGCTTGCTGGCAAAAGGCTAAGCTACAGGCAATTCAGTGCGGATCCCGATCGGCACTTGTCATGATTTCTCTGCCCGGATGTCTCATGCGCAGTCGCCTTTTCAGTGTTTTGTCCTGCTTGTTTCTTACCGCCACTGCCGCTCAATCCGTCCAGGCGGTGGACCTTTCCACCCAACGCCAGTATTACGATGAAGCCAAGCGCGCCTTGGCCAAAGGTGATACCGGCCCATATTTGCGCTACAGCCAGGCGCTTGCCGATTATCCGCTGGAACCCTATCTGGCTTACGACGAACTGACCGCGCGCCTGAAGACCGCGAGCAACGCGGAAATCGAGAAATTCCTCGCCGAACACGGTGACCTGCCGCAAGCCAACTGGATGAAACTGCGCTGGTTACGCTGGCTCGCCGACCGTGGCGACTGGGCGACCTTCGTCAAGTATTACGACCCGAAACTGAATTTCACTGAGCTCGATTGCCTCAACGCGCAGTATCAGATCAGCCACGACAAGAAGGCTGAAGGCTATGCCAGTGCGGAAAAACTCTGGCTGACCGGCAAATCGCAACCGGCTGCGTGTGACGCCCTGTTCGGCATCTGGGCTGCCGACGGCCAACTGACCGAGCAGAAACGCTGGGAGCGCACCAAACTTGCCGCGCAGGCACGCAACTATCCGCTGGCCAACAGCCTGATCAACGGCCTGACCACCCTGGCCCCGCGCGGTCGCTTGCTGGTCGACGTGGCGCAGAAACCCGAACTGCTCAACCAGCCGTCGCGCTTCACCCCGGCCGACGAGCCGATGTCCGACGTGGTCAGCCTCGGCCTGCGCCGCCTCGCTCGGCAGGACCCGGACAAGGCCATGGCCCTGCTCGACGGTTACGCCAGCAGCATGCATTTCTCTCGCGATGAAAAAGTCGCGATCGCCCGCGAGATCGGCTTGACCCTCGCCCGGCGTTTCGACAGCCGCGCGCTCGACGTAATGACCAAATACGATCCGGAACTGCGCGACAACACCGTCTCGGAATGGCGCCTGCGCCTGCTGCTGCGTCTGGCACGCTGGAATGATGCCTACGAGCTGACCAAACGCCTGCCGCAAGACCTCGCCACCACCAACCGTTGGCGCTACTGGCAGGCGCGCAGCCTGGAACTGGCCCAGCCACAAAACCCGCAAGCGCTGACCCTGTACAAGAATCTGGCGCGGGAACGAGACTTCTACGGCTTCCTCGCCGCAGACCGTTCACAATCGCCTTACTCGCTGAACAACAAGCCGCTGGTGCTCAGCCAGGCGCTGATCAACAAGGTCCGTAACACCCCCGGCGTGCGCCGCGCGCTGGAGTTTCATGCACGCGGGCAGATCGTCGACGGGCGTCGCGAGTGGTATCACGTCAGCCGTCATTTCAACCGCGATGAAATGGTCGCCCAGGCCAAACTGGCCTACGACCTGAAATGGTACTTCCCGGCGATCCGCACCATCAGTCAGGCGCAATACTGGGACGACCTGGATATCCGCTTCCCGATGGCGCACCGCGATACCCTCGTGCGTGAAGCCAAGGTCCGCGGCCTGCATTCGAGCTGGGTGTTCGCCATCACTCGGCAGGAAAGTGCCTTCATGGACGACGCGCGCTCCGGCGTCGGCGCCAGCGGTCTGATGCAGTTGATGCCCGGCACCGCCAAGGAAACCGCGCGCAAGTTCAGCATTCCACTGGCCTCACCCCAGCAAGTGCTCGATCCGGACAAGAACATCCAGCTCGGCGCCGCTTATCTCAGCCAGGTGCACAGCCAGTTCAACGGTAACCGCGTCCTCGCCTCCGCCGCCTACAACGCCGGCCCCGGCCGCGTGCGTCAGTGGCTGCGCGGTGCCGATCACCTCAGTTTCGACGTCTGGGTGGAAAGCATCCCGTTCGACGAAACCCGCCAGTATGTGCAGAACGTGTTGTCGTACTCGGTGATCTACGGCCAGAAGCTCAACTCGCCGCAACCGCTGGTGGATTGGCATGAGCGATATTTTGATGATCAATGAGCAGGCAGTGACCGCATGAGAATGAAAAATGCCCGCATCGTGAGATACGGGCATTTTTTTATGGATCATTACCAGTCGGTTACTGGATCGGTTAATCAGGCTGACCATCATTGAACTGCAACGCCGCCAGCCGCGCGTACAGCGGATTGCTGGCGATCAATTGCTGATGTGTCCCCACCGCTACCAGCTTGCCTTGATCCATCACCGCAATTCGATCAGCGTTCTTCACCGTGGCCAGCCTGTGGGCAATCACCAGTGTCGTGCGGTTTTCCATCAGCGTTGGCAGGGCCTGCTGGATCAGATGCTCGCTCTGGGCGTCGAGGGCACTGGTGGCTTCGTCCAGCAGCAGGATCGGCGCGTCCACCAGCAAGGCGCGGGCGATGGCCAGACGTTGGCGCTGACCGCCGGACAATCCTAGGCCGCCGTCGCCGAGATGAGTCTGATAGCCGTCCGGCATTTGTTCGATGAAGTCGTGGGCGTGGGCAATGCGCGCAGCTTCCTTGACCTGCGCAAGCGTGGCCGTCGGGCAGCCGTAGCGAATGTTCTCTTCCACACTGCCGAAAAACAACGCAGGAGTTTGCGAGACCAGCGCGAAACAGCGGCGCAGGTCCAGCGGGTCAAGACTGGTCAGTGGCACGCCATCGAGGAGAATCTGCCCCTCACGCGGATCGTAGAAGCGCAGCAACAGGTCGTAGACCGTAGATTTGCCCGCGCCTGACGGCCCCACCAATGCCAGGGTTTCGCCTGCTCTAACCGCCAGATTCAAGCCATCGACTGCGTAGCTTTCCGGACGCGAGGGGTAGGAAAAGCGCACGTCACGCAGTTCAAGCTCACCTTTGACCCGCACCGGCAACGTCACCAGCCCGGTCGCCGGGGGCTGGATGATATTTTCCGAGCGCAGTAATTCTGCAATGCGTTCGGCGGCGCCCGCAGCACGTTGCAGTTCGCCGATCACTTCGCTCAGCGTGCCGAACGCGCTGCCGACAATCAGGCTATAGAAAACGAATGCCGCCAGCTCCCCAGCCGATATCCGCCCCGCCATTACATCCATGCCGCCGACCCACAACATCACCGCCACCGCGCCCAGCACGAGCACGATCACTAGAGTGATCAACCACGCCCTCTGGAAGATCCTTTTACGCGCAGTTTCGAACGCCTGCTCGACGGTCGAGGCGAAACGCTGCTCGTCCTGCACCTGATGGTTGTAGGCCTGCACGGTTTTGATCTGACCAAGGGTTTCCGATACGTAGCTGCCGATATCGGCGATGCGGTCCTGGCTCTGGCGCGACAGATTGCGCACGCGGCGGCCGAAGATCAGGATCGGCGCGATCACCAGCGGTAACGCAATCACAACAATGCTGGTGAGTTTGGGATTGGTGATGAACAGCAACACCACACCGCCGATGACCATCAGCAGATTGCGCAGGAACAGCGAAAGCGACGAGCCGATCACCGACTGCAGCAGCGTGGTGTCGGCGGTCAGGCGCGACTGGATTTCCGAGCTGCGGTTGTCCTCATAGAAGCCCGGATGCAGATACACCAAGTGATTGAACACTTGCCGGCGAATGTCGGCGACCACGCGCTCGCCAATCCATGAAACAAGATAGAACCGTGCAAAAGTGCCCAGCGCCAACCCGAGCACCAGCAGCATGAAAATACCGATGGACTGATTGAGCAGATGTGGCGAGCGGGTCATGAAACCCTGATCGACCAGCAACTTGATGCCCTGCCCCATCGACAACGTAATGCCCGCTGTGACGATCAACGCGAGCAGCGCGCCGAAAGCATGCCAGCGGTACGGCAGGAGAAAATGACTGGTCAGGCGCAGGGCGCGCCGGTGTCGGGAAGAAAGCATGGAGATCATGGAATTCACGTCTGCGCAGATGAATCGGGCCAGCCTACAGACTCAGATGGGGTGGAACTCTGTAAATCACAATGAGTCAGGTTAAATATGCCCGGGATGTCCGGATGCTAGAAACGATTGGTCTAAGGTTGCGGTTGAGACGAATCGTCATTTCTGTTTGAGTAGAGATGCCGCCCGCCGACAGACCGCAGGGAGTTGTCACAGCCTGGTCACGTGGCGGTTTTACCTTAGGCACACAACCTGATGAGGAGACAGGCCATGTCCTTGCAACACAGCAGCGAAGACAAGATTGAAGTGATCCGCACCCAACCCGACCAGTCTCTGGGTTGCTCGATTATCGATGAGCAGGGCCGCGAGGTACCGATCACTGAAGACATGATCCAGAACGCCTGCCGCGAACTGGAAAAGCGATTGGTCAAGCCTGCCGAACAAGAGTGATATAGCCACCGTCTTCCTGACCCGGTCCTGAGTGGCCGGGTTTTTTGTATCTGTAATTTAGCTGTGTATCGTGTCGGAGCTGCCGAAGGCTGCGATCTTTTGATCTTCAAAAAGCAAGATCAAGAGATCGCAGCCTCGTTTCACTCGACAGCTCCTACAGGACACGGGTTGCCCCCAGCGCCTCAACCATCTGCCGCAACACCGGCGCATCACCTTCAATCCGCACCTTCAGGCCTTCGATCTCGCGTCGCACCGGGTACTGCTTGCGCAGCACGTCAAACGCCGCACGCTGTTCAGCGACATTTCCCACCAGGCTGCGGCGAAAATCCGCATCATCGCGGCGCGGGTCGTACACGCCCCGGCACAACATCGCCAGCGCCCACGCAGGATCGCTGTCACCGTGCAAGGAAACTTCCGACAACCAGGTTGCTGGCAGCAGATCGCTGAGCTGAATCGCCGCAGGTTGACCGCTGAAAGCGCAGTAGGCCTGATAGATTTGCGCGGTGCCGCGTTGCTTGCCATCGAGGCTGTAACCGGCGATGTGTGGCGTGGCCAATACGCAGAGCTCCGCCAGCGCAGGGTCAACTTCCGGCTCTTTTTCCCAGACGTCGAGCACCGCTTGCAGGTCCTCGCGCTCCAGCAGCACCTCACGCAGCGCAACGTTATCCACCACAGGGCCGCGCGCCGCATTGATCAGCCATGCACCCTGCTTGAGTTGCTGCAGACGCTGTTGATCGAACAGGTGCCAGGTTGCAGAGTCGCCGCTGCGGGTCAATGGCGTATGCAGACTGATCACGTCGCACTGCTCGATGATCTGCTCGAGACTGACATAATCGCCGCCCTCGGCAGCCTGACGCGGCGGATCGCAAACCCTGACGTTCCAGCCCAAGCCCTTCAGGACCTTGATCAAGCGCCTCCCCACTTCACCGGCGCCGACAACGCCGTAAGTGCGCTGACTCAGATCAGCCCCTTCGATTTCGGCCAGTGTCATCAGACTGCCCAGTACGTAATCGACCACGCCCCGGGCATTGCACCCCGGCGCGCTCGACCAGCAGATCCCGGCCTCGTTGAAGTAATCCAGATCCAGATGATCGGTGCCAATGGTGCAGGTGCCGACAAAGCGCACCTTGCTGCCCTCGAGCAGCGCACGATTGACGTTGGTCACCGAGCGCACCAGCAACACATCGGCCTGCTCGACCGTCGTGCGGTCGATGGAGCGACCCGGGACTCGGCGGATGTCGCCGAAACCGGCAAAAAAAGCATCGAGCAGCGGGATATTTTCGTCGGCAACAATCAGCATGGCGGGCTCCTTGGGCGGATCGGCAGTTTAGGTGCAGACGCGTCGATCGGCCAGCAGGGTTTGCGCTTACAAATACGCAACAGAGGATTTTTCCTGACCGAGGCGTCAGCGGCGTAGAATGCGTCGCTTTGCGTATCAACACTATCCGGACGCTTTGCCTGTGAACCCTGTAACTGACCAACCTGTCGCCGTCTCCCTGACCCGCCCAGCGCGGATTCGTCTGGAGCTGAAAAATCTGCTCGCCCTGGCGTTGCCGATCATCATCGCGCAACTGGCGACCACCGCCATGGGCTTCGTCGATGCGGTGATGGCCGGGCGCGTCGGGCCCAAGGATCTGGCGGCAGTGGCACTGGGCAACTCGATCTGGGTCCCGGTGTTTCTATTGATGACCGGCACACTATTGGCCACCACGCCAAAAGTCGCTCAACGTTTCGGCGCTGGCAAGCACAGCGAAATCGGCCCGATCGTGCGGCAGGCGCTGTGGCTGGCATTGGTCGTCGGCTTGATCGCTACCTCGATGCTGGTCGCCGCCGAGCCGGTGCTGCACCTGATGAAGGTCGATCCCGAATTGATCGGCCCGTGCATGCAATACCTGCACGGCATCGCCAGCGGCTTGCCGGCGGTGGCCTTTTATCACGTGCTGCGCTGCACCAGCGACGGCATCGGCCGCACCCGCCCGGCCATGGTGCTGGGCCTGTGCGGTCTGGCGCTGAACATTCCCCTGAACTACATCTTCATCTATGGCCACTTCGGCGTGCCCGCCATGGGCGGCGTCGGCTGCGGCTGGGCCACGGCGATCGTGATGTGGGTGATGGCGCTGGGCCTGGCCGGTTACGAACGCTGGGCGCCAGCCTATCGCTCAAGCGAACTGTTCAGCCGCTTCGACTGGCCGCAGTGGGCGGTGATCAAGCGTCTGCTGTCGATTGGTTTACCGATCGGCATCGCGGTGTTTGCCGAGTCGAGCATTTTCGCCGTGATTGCACTGCTGATCGGCAGCCTCGGGGCGACGGTGGTGGCCGGGCATCAGATCGCGCTGAACGTCAGCTCGCTGGTGTTCATGATTCCCTATTCGCTGGGCATGGCGGTCACCGTGCGCGTCGGCCAGGCGCTGGGCCGCGAGAAACCCCGTGAGGCGCGTTTCGCTGCAGGTGTCGGCATGGGCACCGCACTGGCCTACGCCTGCCTGTCGGCGAGCCTGATGCTGGCTCTGCGCGAGCCGATTGCGGCGATCTATACCGCTGATCCGACGGTGATTCACATTGCGGCCATGCTGATCGTCTATTCGGCGCTGTTCCAGTTTTCCGATGCGATTCAGGTGACTGCAGCCGGCGCGCTGCGTGGTTATCAGGACACGCGGGTGACGATGATCCTGACTCTGTTCGCCTACTGGGGCATTGGTTTGCCGGTCGGTTACGCGCTGGGCCTGACCGATTGGCTCGGCGAGCCACGGGGCCCGAGCGGGTTGTGGCAGGGTCTGATTGTCGGTTTGAGCTGCGCGGCGCTGATGCTGTCAATCCGGCTGACACGCAGTGCGCGCAAGCGAATCCGGATCAGTCGTTCGGCGGGTTGATCACCCATAAAAAAACCTGCATTTGCAGGTCTTTTTTGCCCAGATTCAGGACTTCTTGCGAATCCAGTAAAGATAGGTACCGGCCTCTTCATGCTGGCTGACCAGTTCATGGTCAAGAAACACGCAGAACTTGGGGATATCGCGCTTGGTCGAGGGATCCGTGGCGATCACCTTGAGCAGGCCGCCGGGCGCCAGATCGCGGATGTGCTGGTGCAACATCATCACCGGCTCCGGGCAATTGAGACCGGTGGCGTCGAGGGTGCCGTCGACCGGGGTGTTGATCATTTCACTCATGGCTTACTCCAGAAACTGGCCGGCATTGTCGCGCATTGCTTGGGATATCGTCCAACCCATGTGGCAGCGAGCCTGCTCGCGAATGCGGTGCTTCATCCAACATTGATGTCGGCTGACAAGACGCTTTCGCGAGCAGGCTCGCTCCCACAAGAGTTCGCTCTGCTTCAGCGGGACTTGGGCTTTTTGCTGTCGTGCCGGCGCAGATGGCAAGTCACCTCCTCACGATCGTGATACAGCTGCTTGCAGCCGATATCAACCTTGATCCCCCGTGCCTTGAATCCATCGGCAATGCGCTCGAGCAGCCGCTTCACTTCGGCATAACGCTGCTTCATCGGCAACTTCAGGTTGACCACCGCCTCGCGGCAATGTCCCTCGCCAATCCACTCTTCCAGCATCGCGGCGTTGCGCGCCGGTTTCTCGACGATGTCGCAAACCATCCAGTCCACCGGCTGCTTGGGCTTGAAGGTAAATCCGTCCGCCATCAGATGCTGGACCAGCCCGGTTTCCATCAGGCTTTCAGCCATCGGGCCGTTGTCGATTGCCGTCACCAGCATGCCACGGTTGACCAGTTGCCAAGTCCAGCCCCCCGGCGCGGCGCCGAGGTCGACACCGGTCATATCGCTGTGCAGGCGATCTTCCCACTGATCACGCGGAATGAAGTGGTGCCACGCCTCTTCCAGCTTCAGGGTCGAACGGCTTGGCGCTTCGCGGGGAAATTTCAGGCGTGGAATGCCCATCGGCCACATCGCCGAATTGCCGGCATCGGCCAGGCCGAGAAAAACTTCGCGGCCGCTTTTGAAAGTCAGCAACAAACGCGGCTTGCTGGCGTCCTCCACCAGTTTGCCAGCGGCGATCAGTGCCTTGCGCAGCGGGCCTTCGAACTTCTTGCAGAAGTTCGACAGCTCCTTGCCGTCATTGGTATCGACCACTTCCAGCCACAGACTGCCGCACACCGGGAAATCGGCCATGTGCGCGAGAATCACGCTGATCCGGTCGTTTTCCGGCAGATCGATGAAAAAGCCGCGCGCCCACTGCCGCGGGAAGATCAGTTCGGCGAAACGCTGCCCGCGCATCAGGCGTTCGGCACCGTCTGCTTCGGTGCAGACAAACTCGGCGCAGGCCGCAGCCGTTTTGGCTTTGGCGTAACCGGCGACATTGAGACGGGCGGCAAGGTCGGAAATCTCCGAACAGACTTCGCCTTCGAAGCCGGGCCGGCAATGCATGAATAGGGTGTTCATTCTTACTCCTGGGCAGCGGTCGATCATTCGACCGCTGCGCGATGCTCAAGCCTTGCGTTGCCGCAATGCCTGTCACGAAAACCGGCGCATGATAGCCGAAGTCGGAACCTTGGTTCCGTCCATAGAGTCCAGTTATTAGCCAGCTACTCAAAACAGGGCTAGGTTTAATGCTCTGCCCGTCCCCTCAGTCCGTAGCCGTGCGGACTCAAAGGAGTGATCGTAATGCCGTCCCTCGATAGTCTGAAATCACTGAAAACCCTACAAATCGACGCCACGACCTACCACTATTTCAGCCTGCCGGAAGCCGCCAAGAGCCTGGGCGACCTCGACAAGCTGCCGATGTCGTTGAAGGTGCTGTTGGAAAACCTGCTGCGCTGGGAAGACGAAAAAACCGTCACCGGCGCCGACCTCAAAGCCATCGCCGCCTGGCTCAAGGAGCGCCGCTCCGATCGAGAAATCCAGTACCGCCCTGCCCGTGTGTTGATGCAGGATTTTACCGGCGTTCCCGCCGTGGTCGATCTCGCCGCCATGCGTGCGGCAATGGCCAAGGCCGGCGGCGATCCGCAGCGGATCAACCCGTTGTCGCCGGTGGATCTGGTGATCGACCACTCGGTAATGGTCGACAGGTTTGGCAGCGCCAGTGCGTTTGAACAGAACGTCGACATCGAAATGCAACGCAACGGCGAGCGCTATGCCTTCCTGCGCTGGGGCCAGAGTGCGTTCGATAACTTCAGCGTGGTACCGCCGGGCACCGGCATCTGCCACCAGGTCAATCTCGAATACCTCGGCCGCACCGTGTGGACCAAAGACGAGGATGGCCGCACCTACGCATTCCCCGACACGCTGGTCGGCACCGACTCCCACACCACCATGATCAACGGTCTCGGCGTGCTCGGCTGGGGCGTTGGCGGGATCGAAGCGGAAGCGGCGATGCTCGGGCAACCGGTGTCGATGCTGATTCCCGAAGTGATCGGCTTCAAACTCACTGGCAAGCTCAAGGAAGGCATCACCGCTACCGATCTGGTGCTGACCGTGACGCAGATGCTGCGCAAGAAAGGCGTGGTCGGCAAATTCGTCGAATTCTATGGCGACGGTCTCGCCGACCTGCCATTGGCCGACCGCGCGACCATCGCCAACATGGCTCCAGAGTACGGAGCGACATGCGGTTTCTTCCCGGTCGATGATGTCACGCTGGAATACCTCCGCTTGTCTGGCCGGCCGCCGGAAGTAGTGAAATTGGTCGAGGCGTACACCAAGGCTCAAGGCCTGTGGCGTCTGCCGGGTCAGGAGCCAGTGTTCACCGACAGCCTGGCGCTGGACATGGGCAGCGTCGAAGCCAGTCTGGCCGGGCCGAAACGTCCGCAGGATCGCGTCTCGCTGCCGAACGTCGCGCAAGCCTTCAGTGATTTCATCGACCTGCAATTCAAACCCACCAGCAAGGAAGAAGGACGCCTGGAAAGCGAGGGCGGTGGCGGCGTCGCCGTGGGCAACGCCGATCTGGTCGGCGAAGCGGACTACGAATACGAGGGCAAGACCTATCGCCTGAAAAACGGTGCTGTGGTCATCGCCGCGATCACTTCCTGCACCAACACTTCCAACCCGAGCGTGATGATGGCGGCCGGGTTGCTGGCGAAGAAAGCCGTGGAGAAAGGTCTGACGCGCAAGCCTTGGGTGAAGAGTTCATTGGCGCCGGGTTCGAAAGTCGTCACCGACTACTACAAGGCTGCCGGACTGACGCAGTACCTCGATCAACTCGGTTTTTCGCTGGTCGGCTATGGCTGCACCACCTGCATCGGCAACTCCGGGCCACTGCCGGAGCCGATCGAGAAAGCCATTCAGAAAGCCGATCTGACCGTCGCATCGGTACTGTCCGGCAACCGCAACTTCGAAGGTCGCGTGCACCCGCTGGTGAAAACCAACTGGTTGGCCTCGCCACCGCTGGTTGTCGCTTACGCATTGGCCGGCAGTGTGCGTACCGATATCAGCAGCGAACCGCTGGGCGAGGATCAACAGGGCAATCCGGTGTATCTGCGCGATATCTGGCCGAGCAGCCGGGAGATCGCCGAAGCGGTTAATCAGGTCAACACAGCAATGTTCCACAAGGAATACGCCGAAGTGTTTGCCGGCGACGAGCAATGGCAAGCCATCGAGGTGCCGCAAGCGGCGACTTACGTGTGGCAGGACGATTCGACCTACATCCAGCATCCACCTTTCTTCCACAATATCTCCGGTCCTCTGCCGGAGGTGAACGACGTCAAAGGCGCACGGGTATTGGCTTTGCTCGGTGATTCGGTAACCACAGACCACATCTCCCCCGCCGGCAATATCAAGGTCGACAGCCCCGCTGGGCGTTATCTGCAGGAGAAAGGTGTCGAGCCGCGCGACTTCAACTCCTACGGTTCACGTCGTGGCAACCATGAAGTGATGATGCGCGGAACGTTTGCCAACATCCGAATTCGCAATGAAATGCTCGGGGGCGAGGAAGGTGGCAACACAATTTACATCCCCACCGGGGAAAAAATGGCGATTTACGATGCAGCCATGAAATATCAAGCGTCGGGCACGCCTCTGGTGGTGATTGCCGGCCAGGAATATGGCACCGGATCAAGCCGTGACTGGGCGGCCAAGGGTACCAATCTGCTCGGCGTCAAAGCGGTGATCGCAGAAAGCTTCGAGCGTATTCACCGCTCCAATCTGGTCGGGATGGGCGTCCTGCCGTTGCAGTTCAAGCTTGATCAGAATCGCAAGAGTCTCAACCTGACCGGCAAAGAGACGTTCGAGATTTTGGGATTGACCGGCGTTGAGCTGACGCCGCGAATGAACCTGCCGTTGGTGATTACTCACGAGGATGGGCGTCAGGAAAAGATCGAAGTTCTGTGCCGCATTGATACGCTGAATGAGGTCGAGTACTTCAAATCCGGCGGGATCCTGCATTATGTGTTGCGGCAGTTGATTGCTTCGTAACGGGGTGACACTCGCGCAGGCTGCGATCTCTTTGACTTGGGTTTATAAGAGCAAGATCAAAAGATCGCAGCCTTCGGCAGCCCCTACCTACAGGCGAAAAAAACCCGCCGAAGCGGGTTTTTCCCAAGACCATTATCGACTCCCTGTCGGCAGCGATCCCTGCAATGGTCGATCGTCCATGATCCTGAAACACTCCCTGTGTCCCAGTTGATGTGTGTAGATTACCCAGTGGATCCAATCAGCAATAGTCGTAAAAGCTACCAACTCGTGTAAGACATTCGCCATACAAACACTTCCGAAAACCCTTAGATGGGTCAGGCACTTCCGCTTTCACGGGCCTTGGCGCTTTCGGCGAGAAACTGTTCAAGCCTGCTCAGCTGCTCCTCCCAGCCGCGACTGTCCATGTAATACGCCTCTTTCTGACGGATATCAGGGATGTGCGCGAAGCCGGATTCCGAGACCTTGAGTAGAGTGCCGTCTTCGAAGTCCTGCAATTCGAACTTGACCAGTGTGGTCGGCTCTTGTGAATAGTCGATCTTCGGGTTGACCGCATACGGGTGCCAGCGAAAAGAAAACAACTGCTGCGGCTCGACCCGCTCGATCAGCACATTCCACAATACGTGTTCATAACCGGGGTAAGTGACCTGGCCCTGCGTCCACTCGCCGGCAATGAAACGCCGGCCCTCGAGCGCCACGCCAAACCACTGGCCAAACGCCTCCGCATCGACCAATGCGCGCCAGACGTGGGAACGCGACGCCTTGAGCGTGATCTTGCGTTCGAAACTGTTAGGTACTGGTTTCATACGTCACCTCCTGTTCTGAACACTAGGCTTGTATGACCACATGTCCAATGCGAAGTTGTATCCAGCGCTGCAGACATTGATTCGAGCGGACACATCCTGCGGCAGTTTCCGCTCTGTGATCGGCGCCAGCTGACCTGTTATCTTTCCAGCGAATCCGCAGAAACAAGGACGAATCATGCAGCCCTCACTTGCCGATCGATACCGCGGCGCCCTCCTCGGCCTGGCTTGCGGCGATGCGGTCGGCACAACAGTTGAGTTCCAGCCGCGAGGATCATTCCAGCCGCTGAGCGACATGGTCGGCGGCGGCCCGTTCCAGCTTAAGCCAGGGCAGTGGACCGATGACACTTCAATGGCACTTTGTCTAGCCGAGAGCCTGCTGCGCAAAAACGGTTTTGACGCGGCCGATCAAATGGGCCGCTACCTCAATTGGTGGAAATGGGGATACCTGAGTTCCACCGGTGAATGTTTCGACATCGGCATGACCGTCAGCCAAGCGCTGGAACAGTATCAGCGAACCGGGGAGCCTTTCGCAGGCTCGACTGACCCGTTAACTGCCGGCAACGGATCGCTGATGCGATTGGCGCCCGTCGTGCTGTTCTATTTTCCTGATTTCCGACAGATCCAGACCTCCGCTGCCGATTGCTCGCGCACAACACATGCCGCGCCGGAGGCAATCGAGTGCTGCCAATTGCTGGCTGATCTGATCACTAGAGCGCTTGAGGGTGCGGAGAAAACACAGCTTCGCCGGTCGCCATTGTTAGAGCTTTCCCAGCCAAAGGTGGTTGCTATCGCGCAGGGCGATTACCTCGATAAAACGGAAAACGAAATCAAAGGCAGCGGCTATAGCGTGCAATCACTGGAAGCTGCCTTGTGGTGTTTCCATCGAACGCAGACCTACGCTGACGCGGTATTGAAAGCAGCCAATCTCGGAGATGATGCGGATACTACAGCGGCTATCGTGGGTCAGTTGGCCGGCGCTTACTATGGCGTTCGCGCGATTCCTGAGCACTGGCTGGAGCAGCTGCATGAAGGCGAGGAAATCGCAGCCATGGCGGATCGCTTGCTGGAAGCTTCCAGGTCACGTACCTGATCATCGCTACACTAATTTGCTCTTTTCCCTTGATACAGCGAGAACCTCATGTCAAAGCCTCTGCTTCTGGCCTTCGCGCCCTTTTTGTTTTTCCCTTTCGCCCATGCCGCCGATGATTGTGCCAACGCCAGCGATCAGGCGACGATGAATCAATGCGCGGGGCAAGCGTTCAAAGCGGCAGACAAGGAATTGAACGCGGTTTACCAGCAGATCACCGGACGCTTGAAAGACAATCCAGACGGCAAGAAGCTGTTGGTGGGCGCACAGCGGGCATGGATTGGATTTCGGGACTCGGAATGTAAATTTTCGGCATCAGGAGTGGCGGGCGGGAGTGTTTATCCATTGATTTACAGCGATTGCCTGACCAGCATGACCAAGACGCGTGTCGAGGCGCTCAAGCAATATTTAAAATGTGAGGAAGGTGACATGAGTTGCCCGGTTCCTGGGGCGTAAGCGCAGGCTCAGCTAGCGTGAGCCTGCGCTGCGGAGCCACCATGCGTCAGACGTGCGGATCACCCGGTGCTTTACTCGGCGCAGCATATTGGGGCTTCAGGTGGCCATCCTGATCGAGTAACCAGGCATCCATGATCTGCCGGACCACTGGCCCTGCCACTCGGCCCCCTGCCTCGCCATTCTCGATCATTACCGAGATGGCGATCTTTGGATGCTCTGCCGGTGCGAATCCAACAAACAAAGCGTTGTCACGGTGACGCTCGAGGGTTTTTTCGCGGTTGTAGCGTTCCCCCTGCTTGATCGCCACCACTTGCGCCGTACCACTCTTGCCGGCGATGCGGTATTGCGCCCCCGCAGCGGCCGCACGGGCAATGCCTCGAGCATCGTGCATGACCATCTGCATACCGTGGTTGACCTGCTCCCAATCGCGCGGGTCCTTGAGCAGGATGTTCGGCATCGGGTGCTCGTCGACCGGCGCTACGCCGTCGACCGATTTGGCCAGGTGCGGCCGGTTCCATATTCCTTTGTTGGCAATCAGTGCAGTAGCTTGGGCCAATTGCAGCGGCGTGACCTGCATGTAGCCTTGGCCGATGCCAAGAATAACGGTTTCACCGGGATACCAGGCCTGTCGCCGCGTTGCGCGTTTCCAGGCTTGCGACGGCATCAGACCGGGAGACTCTTCAAACATGTCCAGCGAGACTTTTTCACCGAGGCCAAACATCGCCATGTAATCATGCAGACGATCGATGCCGAGCTTGTGCGCCAAGTCGTAGAAGTAAGTGTCGTTGGAGCGCATGATCGCCGCGTCCATGTCCACCCAGCCGTCACCGCTGTGGTTCCAGTTGCGGTACTTGTGGTCGAAGTCCGGCAGTTGGTAGTAGCCGGGATCGAAGACGCGGGTTTGTGGGGTCACGACGCCGGCGTCCAGGCCTGCGATAGCGACTTCTGGTTTGATCGTCGAGCCTGGGGCGTACAGGCCGCGCAATACTCGGTTGAACAGCGGCCGGTCAATGGAATCCCGCAGCGCCGAGTATTCCTTTGAGCTGATACCCGTGACGAACAGATTCGGATCGAAGCTGGGATTGCTGACCATGGCCAGCACTTCTCCGGTGGATGGATCAAGAGCAACCACGGATCCACGGCGATCACCCAACGCGGCTTCGGCGGCTTCCTGCAATTTCACGTCGAGGCTCAGAACGATGTTTTTGCCGGGCACCGGATCGGTGTGCTTGAGCACCCGCAGCACTCGGCCTTGAGCATTGGTTTCGACCTCCTCGTAACCAACATGGCCATGCAGCTGCGCTTCATAGAAGCGCTCGATACCAGTTTTACCGATGGACTGCGTACCACGGTATTCAACGGAGTCGAGAGTTTTTGATTCTTTTTCATTGATCCGACCGACATAACCGATCGAATGGGCGAAATGTGCGCCGAGGGGATAGTGCCGGACAAACTGCGGTTCGACATCAAGTCCCGGTAAGCGAAATTCGTTAACCGCCAGGACGGCAATCTGCTCTTCCGTCAGCTCATAAAATAAGGTGACCGGTGTGAACGGATGCCGGGATTGCTTCATCGCCTTGTCGAATACCGTGCGGTCTTCGGCAGGCAGGTGCAGCAAGTTGATGACTTCGTCCAGCTCCTGATTGACGTCAGTTGCGCGCTCACGGGTGATGGTCAGGTTGTAGCTGGGGCGATTGTCGGCGAGCAACACACCGTTGCGGTCATAGATCAATCCGCGCGTTGGCGGGATCGGCAGGACATGGACACGGTTGTTTTCGGAGATGGTCGAGTGGTAGTCGAACTCTACGACCTGAAGGATGTACAGGCGCACCACCAGAGCACAGCTGATGGCGAAGACGAACAGAGCACAGGCAATCAATCGTTTATTGACCAGGCGCGTTTCTTTTTCATGATCCTTGATCGGGATTGGTTCAGGCATTTCTACAGCAACTCTTTGGCATAAATGAGTGCCGATCCGTGGCCAAACTTCAGTCCGTTAAAAAACGAGCTGCACCATACCAAAACCGGCCGTCCACTTCAGGATGAATTTACCCGATGGCAGCCTGAAAAAC